>MKVQ01000001.1:0-201084 GCA_001899635.1 Myxococcales bacterium 68-20
TCGCGGCCGCTTTGTCTCTCTGCCAGAGCCGCTCTCTACGTGCGCTTGATTCGGGCGAGGGCGCCGCGTCCATACGAACGATCGGCGGACGTTCCGCACGCCAACCTGTTCCCATCAGAGGTCGTGGCGCTCGTCCGCGTCTCAGCGTTCCCGCTCAGGTTCATTGGCGCCCCTGTCGGGCCGATGGTAACTGCCGCGCTCGCTTCCCGCCCACGCCGCCCCGTGCGACAACCTCCGTCCAACATCAACTCAGGACGGGCCTCCACCAGGACGGGCCTCCCGTCCAACATCAACTCAGGACGGGCCTCCACAGGACGGGGCTCAACATCAACTCAGGACGGGGCTCCACAGGACGGGGCTCCACGCGCGACGCGCATAGGAGGGCAGTTGGTCCCGATGCAAAGCCGCACTACCATCCGTTCGGAGAGCGAGGAAATCATCACATCTTCTTCGACGTGTTGGAAGTCTTCGCGCCGTGAGCTTCCGGGGTTCCCTAAGGAGTACTTGCCGTCGTACCAGGAGCGCTGCGGGGGGGAGCATGATGCATCTGGTCGATATCCTTGAGCACCTCTTCGGCGAAGTGGTGGGGGTAGGGGAATTGCGGCGCTGGGAACTTCAACGGCAGTGGCGAGCGAGCTTCGCTCCGCAACTTGAGTCCTGGGCAGGACCGCTGAGGGACCACTGTTGGCACGCGCTCAGCTACGGGCTTGTGTCCTCCCGTCGAGGCGCGGATGCTACGGACGTGTTCGAGGAACACTTGCGGCCTGGGGTGGTTCTCCTCGCAACCGAGGAGCCGAGCCTGGCACCTAGCTATCGAGTCGTCTCGACGAGAGCCATTACCTATGGCGAGTTGAGCGAAAAGTGGGTGGGGGATCTATATTTGATCTCCGAAGATTGGAGCTGGTCGTTCGTTATGACGCACGAGGGTGCGGCCTTGGGGCCATATTTCGTCGAGAGCGACTTGGGGTTTGCCGGAGAAGCGGGATGAGCTGCGGCGACGGAATCATTTGCGAAGGACGAGCGGGGATCGATAGATGCTTGAACGTTCTCCTCTCCATCAGCTCCTCGTGAAGGGACGGGCGGCACCTCGGAAGCGCGGAGCCGCATGCTCACCCCCCCCCCAGCGGAGGCAGTCGCATCACGGCCGACCACGAGGTCGGGGGGGGAGCACCGAGATGGAGCCGAGAGCTCCATCGCAGCCCGCTGACACGAGGCCGGATTGCTTGCGCTGTCGACGTCCACGAGGCCGCGCTCGAAGACTCGACTTCCGCGAGCTCTCCCGGGCGCGCAGACGAGCAGCGCGAACGCCTCTCGCGCGCCGCTTCCACTCGGTCACGAGCTCCCTCACGACCGTCCCTCCCACCGTGAACCCCTCCGCGACGATCATGTGCAAGCGCACCGCCGTGAGCCGCTGCTTGCCGCGCGTTCACTGCGGCGAGTCCTCGAGCAGCTCGTGAAGGCGCGCCTCTCTTGCTCCCAGATTGTACTGCGCCAAGAGGTACCGATGGCGCACTGACAGAACGAGGGCGAGTTCCAAAGTCGAAGCGCCGTCCGTCAGTCCGTCACACATGAGACGCCCGAGCTTCGCGGCGCGCCCCTCGGCGTCACCCGCTCGCGCGTGTCAGGACACGGCCTGGACGAGGAGCGCGGTCATGCGGCGGGCGAAGCCGTTCGGATCTTCGAGCTGGCTGCCTTCGGAGATGAGCGACTGCTCGTAGAGGAGCGTGACCCAGTCGGCGAGCTTCGGATCGTTCGCGTCCTTCGCCGCCAGCGCCGCGAGGGCCTTCACCGCGGGATGCGTGGGGTTGAGCTCGAGGTTGCGCTGGCCCTTCGGGAGCTCCTTGCCCGAGCGGGCGAGGAGCTTTTCGATATGGGCGGGCATCGCGGCGCCTGCGAGGACGAGGCAGGCGGGCGACTCGGTGAGGCGGCTCGAGACGGCGACCTCGCGGACGCGGCCCTCGAGGACCTTCTTTGCGGCGGCGACGAGGGGCTCGAGCTCCTTGCCGGCTTCCTTCTGCTTCTCGTCTTCCGCGTCGGGGAGCTTCACCTCGGCGCGCATCGCGTTGACGAGCTTCTTGCCGGCGTGCTCGCCGAGGCCTTCGGCGGCCCACGTGTCGACGGCGTCGGTCATGAGGAGGACCTCGAAGCCGCGCGCGCGCAGCACCTCGAGGTGAGGGGAGCCGGAGAGCGCTTCGCGGGACTCGCCGGTCACGTAGTAGATCGCGTCCTGGCCTTCCTTCATCCGCGCGATGTAGTCGTCGAGCGAGACGAGATCGTCGGCGGAGCCGCCCTCGGGGACGTAGGTGGAGGACCACCGCGTGAGCGTCGCGATGCGCTCCTTCCACTCGGGATCGACCGCGAGGCCTTCCTTGAGGATGCGGCCGAACGATGCCCAGACGGCCTTGTAGTCCTCGGCCTTGTCCTTCGCGATCTCGTCGAGCAGGTCGAGCGCGCGCTTGGTGACCTGCTTCTTGATCGTCTTGAGCGTCGTCGACTCCTGGAGGAGCTCGCGCGAGACGTTGAGCGGGAGATCGTCGGAGTCGACGAGGCCGCGCACGAAGCGGAGCCACTGCGGGAGGATCGCTTCGCAGTCCTCCATCACGAGGACGCGCTTCACGAAGAGGCGGACGCCGCGCTGCTTGCGGGGATCGTCGAGGTCGAACGGCGGGTTCTTCGGCACCCAGAAGAGGCCGACGAACTCCTGCGTGCCCTCGACGCGGAAGTGCGTCCGTGCGACGGGCGGCTCCCAGTCGTGGGTGAGGTGCTTGTAGAGCTCCTCGTATTGCTCGTCGGTGATCTCGTTCTTCGGGCGCTGCCAGAGCGCGCGCCCACGGTTGATCGTCTCGCGCTGCGGCGGCTCCTCGGGCTTCTCCGCGTCGCGCGTCTCGAGCTCGATCGGGTAGGCGACGTAGTCGGAGTAGCGGCGGACGAGATCGCGCAGGCGCCAGGGCTCGAGCATCTCGGCGTGCTCCTCCTTGAGGAAGAGACGAAGCTCGGTGCCGCGGGCGGCGCGCTCGGCGGGCTCGACCTCGAACGTGTCGCGTCCGGTCGACGTCCACTTCCAGGCCTTGTCGGTGCCGGCGGCGCGCGAGACGACCTCGACGCGGTCGGCCACCAGGTAGGCGCTGTAAAAGCCGACGCCGAACTGACCGATGATCGAGACGTCCTTCTTCGCGCCCGCCTCGAGCTTCTCGATGAACGCGGCGGACCCGGACTTCGCCACGGTGCCGAGGTTCTCGACGAGCTCGGCCTCCGTCATGCCGATGCCGGTGTCCTCGATCACGAGCACCCTGGCCTCGGGCTCGACCCGCAGGCGGATGACGAGCTCGGGCTCGCCCTCGAGGAGCGCCGGCTCGGTCAGCGACCGGAAGCGCAGCTTGTCGAGCGCGTCGGACGCGTTCGACACGAGCTCTCGAAGGAAGATCTCCTTGTTCGAGTAGAGCGAGTTGATGACGAGGGACAGAACTCGGCCGACCTCGGCCTGAAAGGCATGCGTACCCATCTGGCTTCTCCGGTCCGCGTCATAATCATCGAGCGGGAGCTTGAGAAGCCCTGTTCTTTCCCCGGCGCTCGCGCGAGACGCAAGTCGAGCGAGAGCCGGCCGCGCCCCCGCGCAGCCGGCCCATGTCGAGCAGCGCCCCTCGCGCTCTCTAAGCGGTCAGCTTTTGTACGTCGCGTACGCGGTGAACACGAGCGTGCGGGAGCAGGGGGCGGTCCCCGTCTGTCCGTTGCACGGATCGTCCCCCTCGTACTTCGTCGCCTTCTGCTCGAGGCCGCGGAGGACGGCGCGGGTGATGTCGTGGCCGCCGTCGCGGCACGAGCTCTCGCCGCACGGGATCAGGAAAAGCGCGGGGGCGTGCTCGACGACCACGCGCCGGATGTGCGAGGCGTCCGCGATCCCGAGGTCACCCCGGCGCTCGCTCACCTCCAGGCGGAGCGACTCGAGGTCAGGCGCAACTGCAATCAGACGAGGGGCCTCGTCCTCGCGGCGACGCCGCTCGCTGGTCCGCTCCGCGGCTGCCCGGCCGCGTCGGAAATTCAAGACTTCCCCCAGTCAAGACGTCGTACCACTCGTTCTCCTGCCTTTCGGTACTGCACTTGCACGCCGAAACGATGAGTAGGGTAGCCGTCCTGCGCAAAGGCACAAGCGCGACGGCTCGGCTCCATACTTAGGCCGCGCGACTGCGGTAGACTCACGCATCCATCCGCTCGCTCTCGTTCTCTCCTTCACTCCGCACTTTTCCGCGCGTGGGCCCGACGATGACCGTGAACAATCCGCTGTCGACCATCTCCGTTCCCGTTCCGTTTCACCAGGTCCGTGCCGAGCACGTCGAGTCCGCCATCGATGCGCTCATCGCACAATCGCAGGCCAGGCTCGACGCGATCGGTTCGGCGCCGCGCACGTATGAGGCCTCGCTCGGCGCGCTCGACCTCGCGACGAGCGAGCTCGACTTCGCGATGAACGTCGCCAGCCATCTCGAGGCCATCGACGGAACGCCGGAGATGCGCGCGGCCTACAGCCAGATCCTGCCGAAGGTGAGCGCGTTCGCGAGCAAGATCATGCTCTCCGAGCCGCTCTACCGGGCGCTCCGCGAGCTCTCCCAGACGGATGCCGCGAAGAGCCTCGATCCGGCTCGCGCGCGCTTCCTGAAGAAGACGCTGGCAGACTTTCGCCGGAACGGCGCCGAGCTCGACGAGAAGGGGAAGGCCCGCCTCGCGGAGATCGACGTCGCGCTCTCCGAGCTCACGCTCAGGTTCGCGCAGAACGTCGTCGATGCGACCGCTGCGTTCGAGCTCATCGTCGAGGACAGCGCCCGGCTCGCGGGCCTCCCCGAGGGCGCGATCGCGGCCGCGAAGAAGAGCGCGGAGGAGAAGGGCAAGACGGGCTTCCGGCTCACGCTCCAGGCACCTTCGTACGGCCCGGTCATGAGCTTCGCCGACGATCGGGCGCTCCGCGAGACGATGTACCGCGCGAACATCACGCGCGCGTCGAGCGGCCAGTGGGACAACCGCCCGATCATCCGCGAGGTGCTCGCGCTGCGGAAGGAGAAGGCGAAGCTCCTCGGCTTCGCTCATTTCGCCGATCTCGTGACCGACGATCGGATGGCGAAGACGGGCAAGACGGCCCTCGACTTCGTGACGATGCTCAAGGGCAAGCTCGAGGCCGCGTTCGGGCGGGAGAACGAGGAGCTCGCGGCCTTCGCGGGCGCGAACGGGCAGGCGGAGCCGCTCGAGCCGTGGGACATCGCGTATTGGGCGGAGAAGCAGCGGCGCGCGCTCTACGCGTTCGACGAGGAGACCCTCCGCCCGTACCACCCGCTCGACCGGCTGCTCTCCGGTCTGTTCGAGGTCGCGACGAGCCTCTACGGCGTCACGATCGAACGCGACCCGAGCGCGCCGACGTGGCACGAGGACGCGACCGCGTGGAGCGTCCACGACGAGGCCGGCAAGCGTCTCGGCTGCTTCTACCTCGATCTCTTCCCGCGTGAGACGAAGCGTGATGGGGCATGGATGGGCGGCGTCATCGATCGTCTCCCGGGCACGAACGAGGAGCGCGAGAACATCGCCGTCATCGTCGCGAACGTCACGCCTCCGCGTGGCCCCGGGCAGCCGGCGCTCCTGAACCACCGCGAGGTGGAGACGCTCTTCCACGAGTTCGGGCACATGATGCATCACCTCCTCTCCGAGGTGCCGATCCGCTCGATGGCAGGGACGCGTGTGGTCTCCGACTTCGTCGAGCTCCCGTCGATGATCATGGAGAACTGGACGTGGGAGCGTGACGCCCTCGACCGCTTCGCGCGTCACGTCGACACCGGCGAGCCGATCCCCGCCGAGGTGAAGGACCGCATGCTCCGCGCGAGGACCTATCGCGCGGCGAACGCGCTCACGCGGCAGGTCGGCTTCTCCACCGTCGATCTCCTGCTCCACACGGAGTTCGACGAGGCGACGCACGGTGACGTGATGACGTTCGCTCGCGACGTCTTCGCGAAGTTCTCACCGACGGCGCTGCCCGCGGACTACGCGATGCTCGCCTCGTTCTCGCATCTCTTCGGCTCGGCGTACGGCTACGCGGCGGGCTACTACTCGTACCAGTGGTCCGAGGTGCTGGAGGCGGACGCCTTCGGGCGCTTCCGCGAGGCGGGCATCCTGAGTCGCGCGGTCGGCGACGCCTTCAAGCAGACGATCCTCTCGCGCGGCGACACCGAGGATCCCGCGGTCCTCTATCGCTCGTTCCTCGGTCGCGACCCCGACGTCGCCGCGCTGCTCACGCGGCTCGGCGTAGCGGCCTGAGCGCGCCGGGGGGGCTCCGCGAGGAGGACCGCGCCGAAGCGTGGCCGGCTGCTGCGGCTACTCGGGCTCCTCGGCGTACGTCATCACGAGATACATGATGCACTCCTTGCCGCCGACGTTGACGTAGGAGTGTGGCACGTCCGCCTCGAAGACGATGGCATCGCCGGTCTCGAGCCGGTGCGACTCGGTGTGGCCGCCCGGTCGATCGACGACGATCTCGAGCTGCCCCTCGACGACGACGAGGTTCTCGACCGTGCCGGGCGCGTGCGCATCGGCGGCCTCCGTGGCCTTGGCCGCGAGGCGCAGCTCGTAGAACTCGGCGCGGCGAGGCCCGTCGAACGGGAAGAGCGCGCGTGAGCTGAAGGTCCCGCCGTGGCTCGTCAGGACCTTCGCGTTCTCCTTCCGGAGGACGGTCGTGCCTCCCGCTTCACGCGCCTGGATCAGCGTCGCGAAGGTGACGTCGAGCGCTCGCGCGATCTTCCAGAGGACGTTGATCGTGGGAGCGCTCTGGCCGAGCTCGATCTGACCGAGCATTGCCCGGCTGACGCCCGACCGCTGCGACAGCTTCTCGAGCGACAGACCGCGCCGCATTCGCAGGCGCCGTAGGTTCGCCCCCACGATCGGCGCGAGGTCGGAGCCCTCGGTCGCGGCCGGCGGGTACGCCCACTCCTCCTTCGCCTCGGGCTTGCCGTTCACCGGCGCGCCGGCGCGCTCGTCTCCCGACGCGTCCTTCTTCTTCTTGGTGCTGCTCTCTCGAACGGATTTCACGAGCCCAGCTCGAGCTTCATCCGACGATGGGCGTCCACATCGGGACCCAACAGAACCAGACCGGAACGACGAGCGCCTGCGGGGGCGCACCGCTTGCCATGGGCATCATCGCCTCGACCGTGCGCTCGTCGCGCACCATCTTGCGCTGGCGGAAGGCTTCGAGGTCGATGACGTTGGCGGCGTTGCTCTTGGGCATGTCGGGCCTCCGGGGTTGGCTGTCCGGCTTTTACGTAGCATCCGCTTTAGCGGACGATCTGTCAAGGTGGACGCCAGTCTGTTTTGACGGATGGCCCAGGCAGATCGGTTCTCGGACCTTCCTGCAGAGCTTGGGACCCCGGCTTTCGGTGCGCGCCTCGAGCTCAGCTACTTCATGCAGCGCTGCCAGGCCGACGTCGAGGTCGCTGCCATCGCGCACGTGTATTGTGCACGCGTCGCGGTGCAGGGAGCTTCGCCGTGCTGCTGGCGCGCCATCTGCTTCGCCTGCTCGATGACCTCGGGCGGCACGCCCTGGAGCTGCGGGTTCTTCGCGATCTCGAGCTCGAGGTACTTGTCCATCACGTGGTTGCACTCGGACTTCGACACGGCGCCCTTGCCGCCGCTGTCCTTCGCGCCACCGGGCTTCGAGCCCTTCGTGCTTGCGTCGCCGTTCGACTCGGGCGGCGGCGCCTCGCCTACCTTGGTCGTGTAGGGCTGAGTCGGATCGGCCTTCGCCTCTCGCGACGCCGCGTCGTCGTCCTCTTCGCCGTGGAGCCGCGCGTCCGAGAGCGAGTTGGCGGGAACGCCTTCTTCCTTCTGGGGCGTCTTCGGCGGCGGTTGCGACTCGCCACACGCGACGAGCCCGACGAGACTCGAGGAGAGGCCAATGAGCACAGCCACGAGAGTGAGGCGATCGACGGCGCGGCGCACGAATGCAGCGTATGCCATGCATCGGCGCGTTGCCAGCCGGCTCGTCGGGCGAGTACGGTGCACCGGTTCTCGTCCCCGCCGTTTGCGCGCATGTCGCTCCTCGTCCTCAGCATCGTCGCGCTGGCGCTCGGCCCAGGCATCATCACCCTCGCGGGAGCACGCTCGTGGGTGTACGCGCTCGTGGACGGCTTCGTCATCGTCACGATCAGCGGCATCGCGGTGATCCACATCCTGCCGCAGGCGAT
The DNA here is from genome assembly GCA_001899635.1 of Myxococcales bacterium 68-20. Classification (GTDB taxonomy): domain Bacteria; phylum Myxococcota_A; class Polyangia; order Polyangiales; family Polyangiaceae; genus Labilithrix. The sequence continues at coordinate 8,211 of MKVQ01000001.1, forward strand.
CCTCTCGTCCGGAGCGTGGGCGTTCGTCGGCGCGGCGGCCGGCCTGTTCGGTCCGATGCTGCTCGAGCGCAAGGACCACGCGCACCACGATGACGTTCGCGGCGGCGACCGGGCGAAGCATCGACCGGCGATGGCGCTCGCGCTCCTCGGGATCGCGATCCACGCGTTCCTCGATGGCTCGGCCTTCGCGGGGAACGACGACGGTCACGGTCACGGTCATGATCACGGCCACGGCGCTTCCGAGCTGCTCGCCCTCGCGGTGGTGCTCCATCGCATTCCCGAGGGGCTCGCGATCTGGTGGCTCGTCCGCGCGCAGCGTGGCGGCATCAAGACGGCGATCGTTGCGCTCTCGATCGTGGCGGTCGCGACGGTGCTCGGCTCCCGGTTCGGCGACGAGCTCGCGCACGGGACCGGGGCGTCGTTGTTCTCGTTCGTGCAGGCCGTCGTCGCCGGCTCCCTCCTCCACGTCATCATCCATCACGCGCCGCCTTCGGTCGCCTGGACCCATCATCACCATCACGCGTCCGAGGACCGCCGGCTGCCGAGCGCCGAGGTGCACGTCACGGCGGCCGAGCACGACCACCCCGAAGACGCGGCGGGCGCTCGGGCCGCCCACGGGGCGTCGGGCATCGAGCCCGATCCTCATCACGATCGCGGGCTCCAGCTCGCTCCGGCGCTCGGCGCCTTCGCGGGGATGGCGCTCCTCTTCTTCGTGTCGACGAGCCATCCGACGGCGCAGCGGATCTCGCACGAGATCGCGATGGGACCGACCTTCGTGACGCTTGCGCGCGAGAGCGCGCCGGCCCTCCTCGTCGCGTACCTCGCGTCGGGGCTGGTCCACGCCTTCCTTCCGCAGAGCGTCGTCACATGGCTCTCGAGGGGCGGGAGCCTCTCGCACTCGCTGCGCGGGCTGCTCGTCGGCCCGCTGTTGCCGGTCTGCTCGTGCGGAGTGCTCCCGCTCTATCGCTCGATGCTCGCGCGCGGCGCGCCTCGTGCGGCGGCGCTCACGCTCCTCGTCGCGGCGCCGGAGCTCGGGCTGGCGACGTTCCTCGTATCGTGGTCGCTCCTCGGCGGGACGTTCACGCTCGTGCGCGTTCTCGCCGCCGTCGTCACGGCGGTCGTGATCGGCTACGGCGTGACCCGGCTCGCGCGTCGCCCGGGCGTCGTCGAGGCATCAGCTCCGGTCCCTGCCATCACGCCGCTTCCGCCGTGGCGGACGCGACTCTGGTCGGGCCTTCGCTACGGTCTCGGAGACACGGTCGATCACACGACGCCGTGGATCTTGATCGGCCTCGCGGTGGCGGCGTTCGCCGAGCCGCTGCTCGACGGGGAATCAGTCGCGCGCGTGTCGTCGTGGATCGACGTGCCCGTGTTCGCTGCCCTCGGCGTGCCGATCTACGTCTGCGCATCGGGAGCGACGCCGCTCGTGGCGGTGCTCCTCCACAAGGGGGTGTCGCCGGGGGCAGCGATCGCGTTCCTGCTGACCGGGCCGGCGACGAACCTGATGACGTTCGGCGTGCTGCGGGGCCTGCACGGAAGGCGGGTCGTTGCGCTCTTCGCGGCGGCGATGCTCATCGTCCCGACGGCGATCGGCTGGGTGGCGAACCTGGCGCTCTCGCAGGAGCGACCCGAGATGCTTCACATCGCGGTGCACGAGCCCGCGACGATGATCGAGACCGTCGCCCTCGCCATTCTCGGCCTGCTGGTCGCGATCTCGCTCGTCCGCCACGGTCCTCGCCACATGGTCGCCCAGCTCGTGACGAACAACGGCCACCAGCACTGATCCGCGAGAAAGCCGGCGACCCTTCGAGCGCCGTGTCGCTCGAGGGCGGACGGTGACGTCCGCGTGGCGGTCGAAGCGCGCGCGGTCTCCGTGCCCGTGTGAGGGGAAATCGAGCCCGGGCCCTCAAGCTCGAGCGGCACTGGACAGCGAAAGTCGCTATGGTCGAGCTTGGGAGAGAGGGAGCTCGAAGTATGCGTAAGGTTCTGCTCGGTGCGGTTCTCGGTTCGATGATCGTGGCGGTTGCGTGCTCGGGGGCGGAGGACGGATCGACATTCACACGAGACGGCGACGAAGGCGGGCTCACGGAGCCGCCCGGATCGTTCGGGCCGGGGGAGGATGGCGGTGAAGAAGAGGGGGGAGTTGGTGACGGCGGCATCGACTGCGATGCGAACCCCGGCCTCTGCTCCGAGGCGGCCGTCTGCGGAGATGGCAAGCCCGGCCTTGGCGAGAGCTGCGACGACAACAACACGAAGGATGGCGACGGCTGTTCGTCGAAGTGTCAGATCGAAGCGCCGTACTGGGCGTGTGCGTTCGGCAGCGCGTGCGTCGACGTTCGCGACTGCGATGCGCTCGTGGACGCCGGTCTCGCGAACGGGGACGCTGGTTGTGTCGCGCCGCCGAAGCCGGCGGTCTGCGGTGACGGTCTGATCGACCCCGGTGAGGCGTGCGACGACGGCAACCAGAACCCCGGCGACGGCTGCGCGCTCGACTGTTCGGCGATCGAGGCGAACTTCGCCTGCCCGACACCCGGTGCTCTTTGCGTGACGACGATGGTGTGCGGTGACGGCTTCGTCACCGGCAGCGAGCAGTGTGACGACGGCAACAAGGTCGGCGGTGACGGCTGCTCGGCGACGTGCGCACGCGAGGCCGGATGGGTCTGTCCGGTGCCCGGCGTCTCGTGCAACGCGGCTGCGTGCGGCGACGGTCTCGTCGCCGGAGCGGAGGAGTGCGACGACAAGAACACCGCGAACGGGGACGGCTGCAGCTCCACCTGCAAGCTCGAGACGACGACGGCGACCGTCGCTCCAACAACGACCACGCCCGGAAAGACGACGATCACGCACTGGAAGTGCCCCACGCCGGGCCAGGCGTGCGAGAAGACGACGTGCGGTGACGGCGTCCGTGAAGGCACCGAGCAGTGCGACGACGGCAACAAGAAGGCCCTCGACGGCTGCTCTCCCGACTGCGAGTGGGAGCCGAGCTGCCCGAACGGGAAGTGCGCCTCGCGCTGCGGCGACGGCTTGCTCTTCGACTTCGACGCTGACGGCGACGGAAACATCGACGAGGAGTGCGACGACGGCAACACCCGTAACGGCGACGGCTGCTCGAGCACGTGCAAGAAGGAGCCGGGCTATGACTGCACCGCGGTCGTCGCGAGCGACCCGGCGTTCATCGACGTTCCGGTCGTCCTGCGCGACTTCAGGTTCCCGGTCGCGGCGAACGGGCCGGATGGCCACCCGGACTTCGAGTTCTACGCGTGCAACGTGGTGACGACGAACCTCGTCGAGTCCACCCTCACGAATCGTCGCCCGGTCTTTCGCTACGACGGCACCGGGAACAACCCTGAGACGGGCACCGATCAGAACGGGCGTTGCGGTGCGGCCGCGAACGCCCCCGACCGGAGCAAGCAGCTCACGAGCGCTGCGTCCTTCGCGGAGTGGTACACCGACGGTGGGCGCGCCCGCCGCGTCGACGACACGATGCTCCGCCTGACCCGCACGGGCACGGCGGGCGACTACTCGTACGTCTTCAGCAGCAAGACCGACGAGCCGTACAAGACGCGTAGCGGATTCTTCCCGCTCGACGGAAAGGGCTGGGGGAACGAAGGAACGGGGTCCGGCGGCTCCCACAACTTCGCCTTCACCACCGAGCTCCGGTTCTGGTTCACCTACGACAACACGAAGTCTCCCGAGCTAGCGTTCAGCGGCGACGACGACGTCTGGGTCTTCGTCAACGGCAGGCTGGCGCTCGATCTTGGCGGGCTTCACGGCGAGCAGGCGGGCTCGTTCATCCTCAATCCTGCCAAGGCCGCTTCTCTCGGCCTGACGAACGGGCACGTCTACGAGATCGCGCTCTTCCACGCGGAACGCCACACGGAGGACTCCAACTTCAAGCTCACGCTGCGCGGCTTCGTGAAGAAGCGCTCGGTCTGCTCGAACGTCTGCGGCGACGGCATCAAGACGCGCGAGGAGCAGTGCGACGAGGGCAATGCGAACACGAACTCCGGCGCGTACGGCTCGTGCCGGCTCGACTGCAAGCTCGGTCCGTATTGCGGTGACAAGGTCACGACGAACCCGCCGGAGATGTGCGACGACGGCACGAACCTCACCTCGTGGGCACCGTCGGCGAGCTCGACTGCGTGCGCGCCGGGCTGCAAGAAACCGACGTACTGCGGTGACGGCATCATCCAGGGGGCGTTCGGCGAGCAGTGCGACAACGGCACGGCGATGAACACGGGCGCGTACGGCATGTGCAACCCCGACTGCAAGCCCGGACCGCGCTGCGGTGACGGCGTCGTCCAGGGCGGTGACGGCGAGCAGTGTGACAACGGCTTCAACCTCACCGACTACGTCAAGCACCCGACCGCGACGGACTGCGCGCCTTCGTGCAAGCGGCCCCGTTCGTGTGGTGACGGCGTCGTCGACTTCCCGTTCGAGCATTGCGACAACGGCCCGGCAAACACGAGCAACGGCGCCTACAACTCGTGCACCACGGAGTGCGTGCTCGGCCCGCGCTGCGGTGACGGGATCGTCCAGGCCGCCGCCGGTGAGCAGTGCGACGATGGCAATCGCGTCAACGGCGACGGCTGCTCCGCGGCTTGCCTCAAAGAGGTCGGCGGTCCGAAGTGATCGCGAGCTTCGCCGGCCGTTCAGGCCGGCGAGGCTTCGCGCGAGCCGGGCCATCGGCGCGGAGCCAGTGGCCCCTTTGGGGAGGTCGCTTCCTCGGTAACGATCCTGCAGGGCGCGCTCCGGGAGGTCGTGTCCTCGGTAAACGTCCTGCAGGGCGCGCTCCGCGGCCACTTCGTTCCGCTGTCCACGGTCGTACACACGAGGGCCTTCGGAGCCCGGGCCCCAGGTCATTGCTCGCTCGAGCGTGCCGAGTGCCGCGCGGCGACCGTCGCGTGTCGACCGTCATGGCTCGGTACGCGTCAGCGGTCGCGCATGTGACGAACCGAGGACCGTGCTTGACCCGCGCGCGATCGCGGCTAGGGTGCGCGAACCGAAAATTTCAATGAAGTTCAACACTTCATCAAAGTTTCGGTTCATCAATCCATCAATCGTGCGCCGCTCGTCCGTCCTCTCCCGCATTCTCCTCCTCGCGCCCGCCGCGTTCGCGCTGGCGTTCGCGCAGCCCGCACGCGGTGATGAGCCGCCGCCCGAGCCGCCTCCTTCCGACGCGAAAGGAGCGAAAGAGAAAGAGGCGGACGATCATCAGCACGAAGACGCGACCGTGACGGTGCGCGGTCGCGTGCCCGCGCCGAGCCGCGGGGCGAGCGACTTCAACCTGCGCGTCGGTGAGCTCTCGCGCGTGCCGCGCCAGAACGCGGCTGACCTCCTCAAGCTCGCACCGGGCATCCTCCTCACCAACAAGGGCGGCGACGGTCACGCCGAGCAGGTCTTCCTCCGCGGCTTCGACGCGAGGGAAGGGCAGGACATCGAGTTCACCGCCGGCGGCGTGCCGATCAACGAAGCGGGGAACCTGCACGGAAACGGCTACGCCGATCTACACTTCATCATCCCCGAGCTCGTCGAGGGGCTGCGCGTCATCGAGGGGCCGTTCGATCCGCGGCAGGGCAACTTCGCGGTCGCCGGGAGCGCCGCCTACGATCTCGGGCTCACGCGCCGTGGGCTCACGGCGAAGTACACTCACGGCTCGTTCGCCACGCGGCGCATGCTCCTCCTCTGGGGACCGACGCGTGAGAGCACGCACACCTTCGCGGGCGCGGAGCTCTTCGACACCGACGGCTTCGGGCAGAACCGCGGCGCCAAGCGCGGAAGCGCGATGGGACAGTACGAGGGGCGCCTCGGGCGCAACGGGAGCTGGCGGATCGGCGCGCAGGCCTACACCTCGCAGTACAAGAGCGCGGGCGTCGTCCGCGCCGACGACGTCGCGAGCGAGCGCATCGGCTTCTACGACACCTACGATCGCCGGCAGGGCGGTGACTCGTCACGCTACAGCGTGTGGGGCGACATCGAGACGAAGTCCGGTGACACGCTCCTCAAGCAGCAGCTGTTCTTCATCATGCGCGACATGCGCCTGCGCGAGAACTTCACCGGCTTCCTCCTCGACGTCCAGCAAGCGCAGCAGAACCCGCACGTGCAGCGCGGCGATCTCCTCGACCTCCACGTCGATTCGCAGACGCTCGGCGCTCGTGGCTCGGCGCGATGGCGAACGAAGGCGCTCGACCAGACGCAAGAGCTCGAGCTCGGGTACTTCGCCCGCGCCGATCGCACGGCGTCCTCGCAGCATCGGATCGATCAGTCGGGCGCGCCGTACCTCACCGAGACCGACCTCGATTCGCGGCTCGGCAACATCGGCATCTACGGCGACGCCGGCCTGCGTCCATTCTCCTGGCTCACCTTCCGCGGCGGCGCGCGTGGGGACATCTTCACCTACGACGTGCTCGACGCGTGCGCCCAACGCAGCGTGCGAAAGCCGTCGGCGGCGAACCCGCCCGGCGACCAAAGCTGCCTCTCGCAGCAGGACGATCCTGCGACGGGAGGCGTTCGGTACCGTGAGCCGCACGATCGGCGGGGCACGGCGAGCATTGCTGTGATGCCTCGTGGTTCGGTCCTCATCGGCCCGTTCACCGGATTCACCGCGTCGGTATCCCTGGGGAAGGGGATTCGCTCGATCGATCCCGTGTACATCAACCAGGATCTGCCGACGCCCTTTGCGAACGTCGAGGCCGGCGAGCTCGGCGTGAGCTACGCGCGCGGGGTCGGCGACGTCGAGCTGATGGCGCGCTCGATCTTCTTCCAGACGCACGTCGATCGCGACCTCATCTTCAGCGAGACCGCCGGGCGCGCGACGCTCGCGAACGGGACGACGCGCACGGGCTGGGTCGGTGCGGTGAGGGCGACCGGGCCATGGTTCGATCAGGCCGCGAACGTCACCTTCGTCCGCTCGACCTTCGACGATACACATCTCCTCGTTCCGTACGTGCCCGACGTCGTCGTGCGCTCGGATACGGCCATCCATCACGAGCTGCCGTTCCGGGCCGACGGCGAGAAGCTCACCGGCGCGCTCGCGAGCGGGATCACGTACGTCGGCCGGCGTGCGCTGCCGTTCGGGCAGCGCAGCGACGAGATCTTCACCGTCGACGCATCGGCCTCGGTCGCCTGGCGCATGTTCGAGGTCGCGCTCGTGGCGACCAACTTGCTCGACCGGCGCTATCGCCTCAGCGAGTTCAACTACGCCTCCGACTTCCGGACTGCGCAGCAGCCGACGCTCGTGCCCGGTCGTCACTTCGCGGCAGGAGCGCCGCGCGGGCTGTTCCTGACCCTCACGGCCACCCTCGGAGGTACGTGATGGCCAAGCTCACCACGCGCGTCGTCGCGCTCGCTGTCGCCCTTGCTGGAGCCGCTTCTGCGTGCACCGGCACGACGGGCTCGGAGATCGTCTCGTTCGAGGCGTTCGCTTCCGGCCCCGCCGATCTCCCGCCCGACACCGCGACGCGCGGTCTCTCGTTCACCAACGGCTCCGGTTGGTCGATCACGCTCACTCGTGCGCGCCTCCACATCGGCGCGGTGTACTTGAATCGCTCGGCACCCATCTCCGGCGGTCAGGAGCGCCAGTGCTTCCTGCCCGGCATCTACGTCGCCCAGGTGACGACGGGCATGGACGTCGACGCGCTCTCACCCGCGCTGCAGCGGTTTCCCGCGCCCGGCAGCGGGACCGCCGACCACGCGGTCACCGGCGAGGTCTGGCTCACCGGTGGCCGCATCGACGAGCCCGAGGACCGCAGGACGATCGCCGATGTCGCCGGTACGGCGACGCGAGGCGGCGAGTCGATGCGCTTCGAGGGGACGGTCACGATCGGCACGAACCGCAAGAACCGGGACGTCGATCCTGCGCGGCCCGGCGCGAAGCCGCTGTGCGCGGAGCGCATCGTCTCACCGATCGCGACGTCGATCACGCCGACCAATGGCGGCGCGCTCGTCGTTCGCGTCGATCCGCGCGCGTGGTTCGCCAACGTCGACCTCGGCGAGCTCGAGCCCGTGTCGTCCGAGAGCGACCTCCGTCGGATCCCGGACGAGGCCGAGCCACCGGCGGCGGACAACCTCTATCGCGGGCTTCGCGGAGCCACGGGCGTCTATCGGTTCGAGTGGATCGACTGAGGTCGCGAGCCTGGCGTGGCGACGCTTCAGCAGGTCGTCAACTGTAGAAGCAATCACATCCTTGCAGCTATCGCCGCCTGGACTATCTCCACGGTGGGAACTCGGAAATGAAGAAGACCGCTCTTGCTCTCACCCTCGGCGCCGTGGCCTCGCTTGCAGCTTGCGAGGCGCACGATCATGACGACGTCGCGCCGAACCTCACCGTCACGATCTCGGGAGAGGGGGGTGCGCTCACAGGCTTCGCGTTCCCGCCGGCATCGGCGAACGCCCTCGCCTTCGTCGACGGGTGGGACGTGAAGTTCGAGCGCATCCTCGTCACCGTCGACGACATCGCCCTTGCGGACAACCCCGACCTCAACCCCACCGATCAGTCGCAGACCGGCCACGTCGTCGCGACCGCGAAGGGCCCATGGGCCGTCGACATGTCGAAGCCCGGTGCGGTCACGGACATCCGGCCGATGGCGCAGACGTTCCCTCTCTCCGATGATCACGATCACGATCATGATCACGGCCACGCGCACGGCGGCGAGGGCAGGAACCCGAGCGCCCAGCCGCTCGCGCGCTTCGACGCGCTCGACGGCAACAAGAGCTTCGATCCGGCGACCCGCTACGCGTTCGGCTTCGACATCGTCACGGCGTCCGCCGCCGCCACGCCCACCAACCTCGATGAAGCCGCCAAGGCCGACTACGCCGAGATGACGGCGAAGGGGCTGAGCGTCCTCTACGTGGGCACGGCGACGTTCAAGGGCGTCGACTGCAAGTCGTCCGATCCGACCTACGAGTTCGAGAAGCTGCCGAAGACGGTGAAGTTCCGCTTCGGGTTCAAGACGCCGACGACGTACAAGAACTGCCAGAACACCGACCTGCGCGGCAAGGCGTTCGACGGCGAGGAGGCGCAGCGCGGCGTCCAGGTCAGCGATCCGACGACGGCGCAGATCACGCTCCATGTCGACCATCCGTTCTGGAACACGGTCGATCACGACGCTTCCGATCTCTACTTCGATCAGATGGCGGCGATCGCTTCGCCGGACGGAACGCTCACGATCGACGACCTCGCGAAGCTCGACTTCACGAGCTTCAAGGACAGCGAGGGCAAGCCGCTCCCCTGGCGCTCGTGCATCGCCGACAAGCCGGTGAAGAGCGGAATGCGCAAGTTCGATTCCGGCAGCGTGCCGGTCAATGCGAGCGCCGCGCCCGAGTCGGCGCTCCGCAACTACGCCGACTTCGTCTCGTACCAGCAGAGCACCCAGGGCCACCTCAACGCCGACGGCCTCTGCGCCGTCGAGCGCCGGTTCGCCGCCCCGCGCTGAGCGCCGCGCGCCCGCGCGGGCTACGAGGTAGCGCGCTCGGGCGTGCCGGCTCGGACGAGCGTTGGTGCCGGCACTACGATGCAGCGCGCTCGGGCGTGCCGGCCCAGACGAGCTTCGGTGAAGGACCGCGATCGATCCGGAGCAGCGTTCCTTCGGGGAGCTCGCGCCAGGGCTCCTCGGTGAGCCGCTCCGACGCGACCAGCACCGCATGGCGCCGCGACGTCCAGCTCGGGGGGGCTGCGGGGATCGGCGTGGTCGTGTCGCGTGTCTCACGCACGCGTCCGAGATCGTGCGGCGTGCGCTCGAGGAGGAAGAGCGAGCGGCCGAAGCGGTGGACGAAGCAGGACGCTCCGTCGGAGAGCAGGAAGTTGAACGCGCCGGCCTTGCGTGCGCGAAGCTTCTCGGTCGCGACCGCGATGACACGCGTCGCCTCCGCGCGGGCGGTCGCGCACGATCCGAGGCGCGTGAGGCCCGCCTCGTCGAGGCGCGTGAGGAGGAACGCGAACAGGACCTCGCTGTCGGTGTCGCCGCGAACCTCCGCGAGGCGCATGGGCGAGGTCTCCGCGCGGAGAGACGCATGATCGACGAGCGTACCGTTGTGCGCGAACACCCAGCCGCTCTGCACGAACGGGTGCGTGTTCTCGATGCTCGTCGGGCCGACCGTCTTCTGGCGGACGTGCGCGATGAGGACCGTGCCCGCGCTCCGCGATGCGAGCTCGAGGAAGCGATCGCACTCACCGGCCGGGGCGGTCCCCTTGTGGACCCGCCACGTCGCGTCGTGCGGTGATCGTGCCGACGGCGGCGGGATGGAGTCGGGCCCGCCGTGAGCCGCGACGCCCCAGCCATCGGGGTGCTCTCGCGAGAGGCGAGCGAGGCTTCGTGGAGCCTCCTTCAAGACAAGCCCGAATTCCGTGATCTCGGAAGCAACGACCCCGACCAGCCTGCACATGCAACCAACCCGGGCCGCGTTGTGAAGTGGCGCGGCGCTCTTTGTTCTACCACTCGCCCGAGCGCCGTCGAGTTTCGTGAGCGGCGCAGATCACCGCCGTCGCGGACCTCGAGCTCAGCCATCTGCCGCGCACTTCGGTCGCTCCGGCCTTCCGGCGCTGCCGCCGTCGTGCGTGCGCTGGATGCCGACCGTCCGACGGCGTACCCGATCGAGAGGATCGGCCTTCCCGTCGAGCGCGAGGAAGACAGGCCCGGCTGCGAGATCGTTTGGTGACCGAACAACGCCGCGAGGGGCCATCGACAGTCCAGGGGACGAGCGATCGAAGAAGAGCGACGCCTTCGAGGGGGAGGAGGGAAGACCCCGCTGCGGGATCGTTTACTGAGTAGACGACGTCGCGGAGAGGCAGCGACCGTTCAGGGCACGAGCGATCGAAAAGGAGCGACGCCGTAGAGGAGGACGAAGGGAGGCCCCCGCCGCGTGATCGTTTAAACGACGCCGCGAGAGTCCACCGGCCCCGAACGCTCGCGGGTACGACCCGGACACTCGACGGGGCGACGCCGTTCATGAAAGCGATGCCGCTGACGCGCCGCTCGTCTCGCGAACGTCGCGAGAGGGGAAACTCTGGCGTGGCAGGAATCCAGGAGTAGACTCATCCGGCCACGCCGTATTCGGGGCAGCGTGCACGCCGGCACAGCGGTCGCAGCTTGCTTCGTCTCGTAGCGACATGTCGAAGGCCGGTCCACGGACGGGAGTGACTCATGATTCGAACTTCGTTGCTTTCTGTCTGTTTGCTCGGAGGCATCCTCGCAGTCGCGTGCTCGAGTAGCCGTGACTCCGGCTTCGAGGAGGGCAGCTCCAGCGGCGGCGGCTCGAATGAGGGCACGTTCGGCAACGGCAAGGACGGCGGCGGGTCGGGCGCGACGTGCAACCCGAACCCCGCCAACTACGACATCCCCGGTAACAACTGCGACGACGACGGCGACGGCACGGTCGACAACCCGCCGACCTGCGATGACGGCCTCGCGGCGAACGGCGACGCCGACGATCTCGCGAAGGCGATCGGCATCTGCGCGAAGGCGAGCGACAAGGGCTACGGCCTCGTCTCGGCGACGTTCACGCGCGGCTACGGGCGGAACGACGCCCCGAAGGTCGAGCAGCACGGGATCCTCCCCAAGTTCGGAGACGTCATAAAGCCCCGTGAAGGCGGCATGCTCGGCGTCCTCAGCACCGGCTACGCGCGCGAATACAACGGTAATGGCAACGCGCCGTTCGGCGGCGTGACAGGTTCCGGCTTCCTCAAGTTCAACGGGAAGGACTGGTACAACTTCGGCAATACGTTCGGGGACAAGGGCAATGGCTCGGCGCCCCCGGGGTTCCCGAAGGCCGCGGCGGGCTGCAAGCAGGAGGACATCGTCAACGATGTCATCTCGCTCAAGCTCGAGCTGAAAGCGCCGGCGAACGTGAGCGGCATCCGGTTCGACTTCAACTTCTACTCGGGCGAGTGGCCGGCGTACGTCTGCTCGCCGTTCAACGACGGGTTCATCGCCTACCTGACCGCGCAGGGCTTCAACGGCGGCAAGGGCGACAACATGTCCTTCGACAAGGACAACAACCCGGTCAGCGTGAACAACGGCTTCTTCGATCGCTGTACGCCCAACTTCGAGACGGGCTGCGCGCCTGACTCGGAGGGCAAGGCGACCGCCGCGTGCCCTGGTGGCGTCGCAGAGCTCGGGGGCACCGGCTTCGGCATCGAGGGCTCGTGGTGCAGCCCCTTCCCCGACGGTAACAAGACGAAGAGCACCAACGGCGGCGCGACCGGCTGGCTCACGTCGCAGGCGCCGGTACAGCCCGGCGAGACGTTCACGCTCGAGCTCATGATCTGGGACACGGGAGACGCCCTGCTCGACTCGAGCGTTCTCATCGACAACTTCACGTGGGTCCAAGGGACGGTCGATACCGCGACGGACCGCCCGCCGAAGTGATCCGAGGTTGACGCGCGCGGCGCGAGCGAGCATCGATCGGGTCGGGTAAGACCAGATGACCCCTCTGAAGCTGTATCGATCGATCCGCATCGTGTCCGCGGTCTTGCTCGCCGCGGTGGCCGTGCGCCACGTCGTGCTCGCCGCCGGCGCCCACGGGAGCGTTGCTCGTCACGTCGGCTTCGTGCTCGTCAACGTCGTGCTCGCGGCGCTGCTCGTGTGGCGGCCGCGCTGGGCGTTCTGGCCGGCGATTGCGCTGTCGGCGCAGCAGATGTGGAGCCATGGCCTCGAGCTCTCGGGCTCGTTCCTCGGAACGGAGCCGCTCGATTGGGAGTCGCTGGCCGTGTGCCTCTTCTTTCCGACGCTCGTCACGGTCCTCTTCATCGAGCGGCGTGAGCTCGCGGACGCAGCGGCAGCGGCACAGGCAGACGCGGAAGCCGAGGCTGACGCAGGCGCCGAGGCCTGAGCTTCGCGCCAGCGTGCGGCTCAGCGCCTGAAGGCGATCGACGAGGGGATCTCGCGGATCATCGTCAGCGCGCGCACCGCCGCGTCGATCGCGCTCCCGACCGGCTCGAAGCACCACGAGAGCGAGGCCGTGCGTTTCGCCGGATCGATCTCGAGCGTCGGCACGTCGAAGCGCGCGAGCGCCAGTAGGAACCCGCGCACCTTCGGGACGAGGAAGTGCTCCGCGTCGATCCGGGCCCCCTGGATGACGAAGAGGCCGTCGAACGAGGCATCGCCGACCTCGACCTCATGGCGCCAGCCCATCGCCTTCGCCACGGCTGCGAACAGGGCTTCGTGCTTCACGACGAGCCGAGGCGTGGCCCGCGCGACGCTCGTCACGAGCTGCATCGACACCTCGGCGAGCTTGCCGCTCTCGGTCGGCAACGCCGATGCCCTGAGGACGAACGGCGCCTCTCGATGTCGGAAGCGCGCGACGCAGGACCACCACCCCTCGGTCTCGACCTCGACCGCGATGTTCCTCGTGGCCTCGCGGACGATCTCGTTGAACGAGCGGACGAAGGCGTCGCCGTCGGCGGTCGAGAGCAGGGGCCCGCTCTTTGCGATGCGAGGCGGATCGTCGACCTCGGCAGGGACCTCGAGCCACTCCTCCTCCAGCGCGGGGGCGCGCGCGATCCACGCATCGAGCTCGTCGGCATACGCGGAGAGGAGCACCTCGGCGCGCGAGAGCTTGTCGAGCGATTCAGCGCCGATGAGCTCGAGAGCCGAGCGGAGCTCCGCGAGACGCTCGCGGAGATAGGGCTCGAGGCTCGTCCAGAACGCCTCGGTGAGCAGCGTCTCGCGTTCTCGGATCCGCGCGTCGAGGTCGACGAGGCGGGCGCGGATGCCGACGTAAGCATCGCGGTAGAGATCCGCCGACATCCTGTAGTGTGGCCCCCGCCCTTGCCATCACGCAAGGCGAGCCGAGCGCGCACACCACCGCCTGCGGCGCGCTGAAGCTCGTGGTTCCACTACTCGGTGGGAAGGCCCTTCTCTTTCCACTCGCGCCAGCCGCCGGCCATCGACCGCACGTTGCGGTAGCCCATCTTCTGCAGGCTCTCCGCCGAGAGGGCCGAGCGGAAGCCGCCGCCGCAGTAGAGGACGACGTCGGCATCGAGATCGGGGATCGCCTTCTCGATGTCGCGCTCGAGGATCCCGCGACCCATGTGACGTGCGGTCTTGATGCGACCTCGTGCGAACTCGCTCTCCTCGCGCACGTCCACGAGGGCGAAGCTCGAGCCCTTCGCGATGCGCTCGGCGACCTCTTCGGTGGAGATCTCGGTGACGTTGGCGCGAGCTTCCGCGCACAGCTTCTCGAACCTCGGGGAATGATCCATGGCCGATTCCTACCGCATCCGGCGCGGGCCCCGTCAACCGTCGTTTGCGCCGCAGCGAGGGGCAGGTTACGCATGATCGCGATGGCTCTTCCCTCGCGATCGTTCCTCGAACGGATCAAAGGCGGCTTTCCGTCCGACTTCCTCTCGGAGGAGCCGTCCGACCTCGCCGAGTACGGGCGCGACTGGACCCGCGTCGTTCCTCCGGCGCCTTCGGCGATCGCGTTCCCGCGATCGACCGACGAAGTCTCGCGCCTCCTCGCTGCGTGCAATGAAGCGAGCGTCGCGATCGTGCCTTCGGGCGGCCGCACCGGGCTCGCCGGTGGCGCCGTCGCGGCGAACGGCGAGATCGTCCTCTCGCTCGCGAAGATGCGACGGATGGACGAGGTGGATCGGCTCGGCGCGACCGTGCGCGTCCAGGCCGGCGCGATCACGGAGGCCGTTCATGCGCACTGCGCACCGCACGGGCTCACGTGGCCGGTCGACTTCGCGTCGAAGGGATCGAGCACTGTCGGCGGCAACATCGCCACCAACGCGGGCGGCGTGAAGGTCATTCGCTACGGCCTCACGCGCCAATGGGTCCTCGGCCTCGAGGTCGTCCTCGCGAACGGCGAGGTCCTTCGCGCTCGCGGTGCGCTGGAGAAGAACAACACCGGGCTGGACCTGAGGCAGCTCTTCATCGGCAGCGAGGGCACGCTCGGCGTCATCACCGAGGCGACGCTCAAGCTGACGCGACTGCCGGGCGTCACGACGGTGATGCTCTTCGGCGTGCGCGATGTCGCCGGCGTCCTGCGCCTCTTCCGCGAGGCCCGCACCGGGCCCTTCACGATCGCGGCGTACGAGTTCTTCTCGCAGCGTTGCCTCGAGCGTGTCGTGACGCACCGGAAGCTCCGGCCGCCCTTCGCCGAGCGCTCCGAGTACTACGTCCTCCTCGAGGTCGAAGGGGATGGGACGACCGAGGCCGATGCTGCGCGCCTCGCCGAGAAGCTCGAGCCGTGGATCGAGCGCGTCTTCGGCGACGGCCTCGCCGACAGCGGTACGCTCGCGCAGCACTCGGGCGAGGCGCGCGATCTCTGGGCGCTCCGCGAAGGCATCAGCGAGAGCCTCTCGGCGACCGGGCTGCCGCACAAGAACGACGTCTCGTTGCCGATCGCCGCGCTCGACGCGTTCTCCGCCGACCTCGAGCAGCTCTTCGCGCAGCGCTATCCGGGCTGGGAGATCTGCCTCTTCGGTCACGTCGGCGACGGCAATCTCCACATCAACGTGATGAAGCCCGACGCGATGGAGCGCGCCGACTTCTTCGCCAAGACGAAGGAGGCCGATCGCGATCTGTTCGCGATCGTCCAGCGTCACGGCGGCAGCATCTCCGCCGAGCACGGGATCGGTATCCTGAAGAAGCCGTTCCTCTCGTTCACGCGGAGCGAGGCGGAGATGAGCGTCATGCGCGCCGTGAAGCGCGCGCTCGATCCGAACGGCATCCTCAATCCAGGGAAGATCCTGGACGCATGAAGGCGATCGGCCGTGCGGCAGCGCTCGGCTTCGTCGCGCTGACGGCTGCGGCCGCTGCCTGCTCGGACGATCCGCCGGTGGACGTCCCCGTCCGAAGAGCACCTCCGTCGAAACATCAGCCCCTCGTCGATGCGCTCACCGACGACGCGCACGCATTCGCGTTCGCGAACGGCGACTGGGAAGAGGACCTCGGCGATGCCCCGTTCTACGGCCTCGCCTGGCTCTCTCGTCGCGCCGCGTCGGGCAACCTCGATGCCGACGGGCTCGCGCGCAGGGACGCCGCGCTCGCGCGGGCGATGACGCTGCTCGAGGGCAACCTGCTCGAGGGCGACGTGCAGGACAAGGTCATGGCCGCGCTCGGAGTCATCGAGTACGTCGGCGCGTCGCGCGATCGGAGCGTCGTCCCCGCGCTCGACGACTTCGTCGATCGGCTCGACTCGCTCACCCGTACGCTCGGCGACTACATCGAGGCCGGAGCCGATCGGAGCTGGGCCCTCAGGACGTACGGTCCCACGGCGGTGACGGCGCTGGTCGCGCTCGTCCAGGCGCAATACGCGCTCCTCGTCGGCGGCGAGCGCGCGCAGGAACGAATTGCTCGCACGCTCGCGATCGACGCGAAGATTCGTGAGCGAGCGCTGACGGACCTCTCCGATGTGGCGACGGGACGCCGGTCGCGCGGATATGCCTTCGCTCCCGGACAGCCCGGGCTCTCCGACTATCCGAACCTGGCGATGCTCCTCCTCAAGGCGCGCCTCTTCCGCCTGACGAAGCGCGAGGAGTTCCGGCTCGAGGCGCGCGCGGTCTACGTCGCGCTCCAGCCGCTCAAGCTCGCGGATGCGCCGGCGCGATACTCGTCACCGTATGCGAAGGCCTCGCTCGGCATCGACACCCGCGACCTGTCGACGCTGTCGAGTCAGAACTACCTTACGCTCGGCTTGCTCCTGCTCTTCGAGATCACGGGCGAGCAGCGCTTCGTCGACGAGGCCGATCGGATGCTCGACGGGATCGCCGCGATGCGCGGGCCGTGGTGTGCCAGCGACGTGCACGACCCCTCCGCCTGTGCGCCGGCGTGCGCGGCGGGAGAGGCGTGTTTGGCGACCGCCTGCGCCGCCGATCGATGCACGAGCGGGCTCCTCCACCACGTCGTGAACGGACGCCTCGCCTTGCCGGAGGACGGGACGCTCTTCTGCTCCGGCTGCAACCTCCAGACGCTGTATGTCGCGGGCTACCGCCGTGCGCTGGCAGGCGAGCCGTACTGAGAGAACCCGAATCGGCTGAGCTCTGGAGCGCGACTCACGCTACCGTAGAGGGATGCGCTTTTGCGTGCTCCTCCCGAGCGGCCTGGTCCTCTCCACGATCCTCCTCGCGTGCGGTGGTGCGACCGCGCCCGCGATCGGTGACGGCGACGGAGCGAGCAGCGGGAACGGCAGCGGAACCGGTGCTGGCTCGGGCAGCGGTACTGGAGGCGGAGGCGGAGGCGGGGGAGGCGCCGACGCTGCGGTCGATCCCGTCGACGCCGGCCTGCCGGACGATCCGGACGAGGGGGACTCCGACCCGGGCCTGATTGGATGCGGCGCGACGAAGTGCAAGTCCTCGGGCGGCGTTCTCGGCTCGGCGAACGCATCGTATTGCTGCGTCGAGCGAGGTGCTGGTGGGCCGATCTCGACGTGCAAGAACGCGGCGGTGAGCTCGTGCAACGGCCACCGCTTCCTTTGCGACGAGGCGGCGGACTGCACGAACGGCGTCTGCTGCGCCGAGGTGCAGACCTCCGGCGGCAACGCGTGGGCAATGTCGACGTGCCGAGCGTCGTGCGCCACGGGCGCCTCGCGCTTCCAGGTCTGCAAGACCGACGACGAGTGCGAGGGCAGCGGCTCGTGCAAGGCCTACGACTGCGGCAACCTCTTCCCCGGCCTCCGCTTCTGCCGGAAGCCGGACCGCTGCAAGTAGCGGTGTCACATGCGCTGGTGCTCTTCGCATCGCGAGCGACGCGAGGACGCTCGCGTACGCGTCCGGAGCTCGGCGAGCGCATGGCAGCGCCGCGATTCCGGCGAGCGCTCCACGTCGATTCGATCTGGCCTCAGTAGAGGATGCGCGTGCGGATCGACGTCGGCAGCGCCTTGATCGCTGCCCGCACCTCGTTCGCGACCTCCTTGTCGAGATCCATGACGAGGTAGCCAACCTCGGGATCGGTCGCGAGGACCTGGCCGAGGACGTTCGCGTTCCGATCCGAGACGATCTTGTTGATGTCGCGGAGGACGCCCGGGACGTTGCGGTGCACGTTGAGGACGCGGTGGGCGCCCGGGATCTTCGCCTGATCGATGACCGGGAAGTTCACCGCGCCCGCCGTCGCGCCGGTGTTCGTGTAGCGCGTCAACGTGTTCGCGACCTCGCGGCCGATCGCCTCCTGCGCCTCCGCGGTGGAGCCGCCGATGTGCGGGGTGAGGACGACGTTCGGGAGCCCGCAGACGACGCTCTTGAAGACGTCCTCGTTGCCCTCCGGCTCGTCGGGATAGACGTCGAGCGCCGCGCCCCCGAGCTTCTTGGCCTTGATCGCCGCCGCGAGGGCGTCGAGGTCGACCACCGTGCCCCGGCTCAAGTTGAGGAGGCAGGCATCGCTTTTCATGAGGGCGAGCTCCTTCTCGCCGATCATACCGCGCGTGTGCGGCGTCTCCGGGACGTGGAGCGTGACGAAGTCGCTCTGCGCGAGCAGGGCCTCGAGCGACTCGACCGCCTTGTTGTTCCCCATCGGGAGCGTCGCGCGGATGTCGTACGAGATGACCCGCATACCCATCGCCTCGGCGAGGACGCCGACCTGCGAGCCGATGTGGCCGTAGCCGACGATGCCGAGGGTCCGGCCGCGGACCTCGTGCGCGCCATGCGCGACCTTGCGCCAGCGACCTTCGTGGACCTCGCGGGACCGATCCCCGAGGTGGCGCGAGAGCATGATCACCTCGGCGATGACGAGCTCGGCAACGCTGCGGGTGTTGCTGAAGGGCGCGTTGAAGACGGGGACGCCACAGCGCTTGGCGGCCGCGAGGTCGATCTGGTTCGTCCCGATGCAGAACGCTCCCACGGAGAGGAGGCGCTTGCCGGCCTCGAGCGCGCGAGCGGTCACGCGCGTCTTGCTCCGGATGCCGAGCAGGTGCACGCCGTCGGCGAGGCGCTCGATGAGCTCGTCCTCCTTCAGCGCGCGCGAGACGGCCTCCACCTGGAATCCCTCCGCGCCGAAGATCTCGTGGGCGGACGCGTGGACGTTCTCGAGCAGGAGGACCTTGATGTCCTGCTTGGGGAACGACGTGGGGACGGGCGTGCTCTTGGGCGCCATGGGGGCACCGAACATAGCGAAACCGACGCTCCGCGTCATCTCCGCTCGAGCTTGTGGCCCGTCTGAGAACCGCGACCCGTGTGTCTCGTCTCAAAGCATCACAGCCGTTCGCGAGGTCGACCGTTCTCCAGGTCCTTCTCGATCATCACCTTGAGGTCGTTCCAGCCGTGCTCGTCGGCGCGCTCGATCATGACGATGTCGTGCTGGAGCTGCATGCGACGCTCGGCGAGCGCTTCGATCCGAGCCTTGGTCTTCGCTCTCGCCCCGCGAACGTATCCACCTTCGTAGAGCTCCACCTTCAGCTCGGCGATCCTCCCGTCGATCGCGGCGATCTCCGTCTGGAGCTGCGCGCGGAGGTCGAGCTGCTCGCGCCGGACGACGGCAACCGGGTCGTTCTTCTCGTCGATCACCGTCGTCTCGAGCTTCTCGATCCGGTCGCGGTCGCGGGCCGAGCGGAGCTCGGTGGTCGAGGCTTCCTTCCGCTCGGCCTCCTCCGCGGACTTCTTGCAGGCGCCGATGCAAAGCGCCGCGACGCCGGCTCCGAGCACGAGCACGCGCACTCCGTGGTTCGAGCGCATGACCTTCTCCGCGTGGTGAGTCGCGTCACGCCGATGCGTTCAGCGTGCCAGTAGGACGCTGGACGCGCCGCTCTGCGGCGGGCGCGAGCTCCGGCGAACGCCCCAGCTCTTGCGGGCTCGTAGATCCTTTTCGCACGAGCTCCGTAAGGGACGGTCACGGCATGGCGCTGCTCGTGTCGAGAAGAGGTGGCTCATGAAACACTGGATTTTCGGTGCGATTACGCTGTCGTGCTTGGCCTTCGGAGGCGCGGCGATCGCGTGCCCGGCCGGCAACGGCGAAGGCGCCATCCGGCCCGTCGTGCAGAACGTCTCCCTCCAGGCGAGCGAGCTGACCGGGCGCGCGAGTCAGCTCGAGTCGGCCGCGCGCTCGCGCGACGCGAGCGCGCGCGCGCTCGAGCAGGAGGCCGATACGCTGTCGAGCCGGGCGCGGATCCTCCGGAACCAGGCGGGGCTCGTGAACGTCGCGGATCGGGCGAGCATCCTCGCGATCGCGGACGAGCTCTCGCTGCGTGCGTCGAGCAGCCGGTCGCAGGCGGCCGAGGAACGAGCGCAGGCCTCCGATCTGAGAATCGAGGCCAGGAGCCTCCGCCAGCGCGCGATCGCGCTCGTCCGCGGGACGAGCACGGGTGGAGGCGGCTGGCGTACGCGAACGACGAGCACCCCGCTCCCCGTCGAGCGCGGGGTGACGCTCTGACCTCGCGCTACTTCCTTACGAGTCTGGCGGGGTTACGCGTGGATCACGTGACCACCGGCCGTCCGAAAGACAGGCTCCGGACTGCGCTAAGTGCGCGGATGTATTGGCGGCGACATCCGGCACGCGATGTGCGACAGGGTGGTCGTGGCTCGCTTCATCCAGGTCCTCGGCGGGTGGACGCTCGCACCCATCCTCGCTCTGACCGCCTGCGTCTCAGCCGAGGCCGCCGCCGAGCCGGTGGAGCAAGGCGATCAGGCCGTCACCGCCGACTACGACACCTACGCTGCGTTCGCGACCCGCCATGGCATGGCGCCCCGCTCGAATCGCGCGCTCGTGATCGGCATTCGTGGGCGCGACCTCACGGGCAATGTGCATTCTGCACGCGTCACGCGGACGTACGACGACACGCTCGTCGTGCTCACGCCGGACCAGCGGATGTTCCGGCTCGCGGTGTCGACCCATCCCTGGGAGACCGTGGGGAAGGCGGGCGTCCCGGACGTCGATCGTGACGGCCGCGCAGACGTGGGGATGATCCGTCCGGGCAAGTACCTGGCGGTGCGCCGCGAGTCGAGCCGCGACATCGCCGGCGCGCGCACGTACCAGGTCGTCACGGCGGCCGGCAGCGACCGGCTGCCGGGTTACCGCAACACGGACCAGGACGACGTGTACTCCGCCGCCGAGCGCGCTGCGTCCGAGGCGCGCGGTGACGTGCTGACGGCGGTGCTCTTCCACCAGGGGGGCGACGGGGCGCCTGCGGCAGTCGGATGCCAGGTCCTCGATGCCGATGGCATCCGTCGGCTTGCGAGCGAGGTGGGCGCGCGCTTCGATTACCTGCTCGTCGACGCCAACGAGGTGGAGGTTCCCTGATCGGAAGGGACCGGCGTTCTTCGGAGGGAAGGAAGCGTCGGGAGGGACGTAAGACCTCGCGTCCCCGATGGTCGCCCTGCTCTCGAACGCCGCCAATCCCTTCGCTCAGGTGACGCCTCACGTGCCGGCCGAGGCGCTGGCGGTCGCGGCCGGAGCATTGATCGGCGTGGCGATCTACGGCCTGGCGTTGGCGCTGCTCTCGCGCCGGAAGCCGCGGCGTCGGCCCGCGTTCCAGGGAGCGGCCGCAGACATCGCGTCCATCGCGTCCTACGCTGCGGTGCCGGCCGTGCGCCGGTATCGCGACGTCGCCGCGTCTCATCCTCCGCCCCGCGTCTTCGCGGCGCCGGCGCCCTACTCGAACGCGCTCGCGGCGGGTGGGTTCGCGAAGATGGGGTTTGCGTTCGGTGAGCGCGTCCATGCCGGGCCGACGAGCGCGAACGAGGCCGCCGATGACTCGATCCCCTGCGAGCTCGAGTCGATGCCGTTGGTCTCCGGCGGCTCGTCCGACGAGACTGGCCCGATGGCTGCGGTGACCGTGCAACCGATCATCCCGATCGGCGATCCCTCGATGCCGATCGGAGAGGCGTTCGGCTCGTGATCATCCGCCGTCCGCTCGAGCTCGAGCTCGAGCATGCATCCGGCGCGCGCCGGTGACCTCGACTTCGACGACGCCCGGCGGACTGATCGCGGTAGGATGCGCGCGATGCGGAGTCGCCGGGCAATCCGCGCGGCCGTTCTTCTCCCTGCTGTCGCGACGATCGCGATCGCGGGAGTGGCGCGCGCGCAGTCGAGCGCGTCGCCGAGCGTCCCGATCCTCGCGCTCGATTGGAGCGCTCCGCCCGAGTGCCCCGACGCGGCGCACGTGAAGGCGCGCGTCGAGCAGCTCGTCGGGCACACGCACGGCGACAAGACGCTTGCCGCCGAAGGTCGGATGACCGCCTCGAAGGCGCGCTATCGCGTCGAGCTTCGCATCGGCGCCGGCGCGCCCTCGCGACGGACGATGACCGGCAGCGACTGCGCGCGGCTCGCCGAGGCAGCGGCGTTGATCTTCGCGCTCGATATCGATCCCGAAGCGCTCACGCGCGCGACGACGGCGCAGGTCGAGCCCGAGAAGGCGCCAGCTCCCGGGCCTCGCCGTCCTGACGGCGATAGCGACGACGCAAGCGACACGCTCCGCGAGCGCGCGCCCGAGAAGCCGGACGCGCTCGTCGGCCCGCGCCGCGATAGACAGGCGGGCCCGCGTCACCATGGCGACGAGCCTGGCGAGCCTGTCGAGATCGGCGTCGCGGCCCGGCTCTTGTTCGATCAAGGCTCATTGCCTAAAGCCACGCTCGGTCTCGGAGCGGCGGTCGAGATCGCGCGGGGCCTCTTCTTCTTCGACCTCGGCCCTTCGATCTACCGGCGCCGGTTCGTCGGCGGTCCGCGCTCCGGGAGCGGGGGCGCCTACGTCGAGCTCACGACGCTCAACGCTCGAGGATGCGCGCGCCACACGGCCCCGCCGTTCCAGGTGCGCGCGTGTCTCGGCGGCGAGCTCGGCCGTGAGGGGACGCGCGGCGTCGGCATCGCGGAGCCGACCGCGTCGTCTGCCCTATGGGGCGCCCTCTCGATCGGCCTCGAAGCTCGAGCGTGGGAGCGCAGCCGCTTATCGCCGTCGTTCGGCGTGGGCGTCGGACACCCGGTGGTCGCTCCGGACGTCGCCATCCACGGCTTCGGTAGGCTCTTCGAGCCGCCTATTCTCTTCGTTCGCGCGCATCTGGGGCTGGAGGTGCGCCTTTTTTGACGACGTCGTGATGATTCTCCGGCGCGCCATCACTAACCCCGAGTGCACTCGCCGCATGCCATGTCGGGGATCGTCGCGGAGTTTCCGCTGAGCACGGATCCACCTGCGCGCGCGCCTGCGCTGACGTTCGAAGAGGTGTACGAGCAGCACTACCGCTTCGTCTGGCGCGTCCTTCGAACCTTCGGTCTCTCGCGCACGGCGGTCGACGACGCGACGCAGGACGTCTTCGTCGTCGTCCATCGCCGCCTCCCGGAGTTCGAAGGTCGGAGCACCGTCCGCACCTGGCTCTTTCGCATCGCGAGCTGGGTGGTCGCGCATGAGCGCCGGCGCTTCCGGTCGAAGCCGGAGCACGCGCCGATCGACGACGACATCTCCGACGCCTCCCCCGGACCGTTCGACGTCGCCGCTCGCAGTCAGGCGCTCCGCGAGGTCGAGCGCCTCTTGAGTCTCATGGACGAGGAGAAGCGCCTCGTCTTCGTCCTCATGGACCTCGAAGAGATGAAGGCGGCCGAGGTCGCCGAGCTCTTGGAGACCAACGTCAACACCGTGTACTCGCGCCTCCGCCTCGCGCGCGAGCAATTCCGGCGTCTGCTCGAAGCGAGCCACGCGTCTCGGAAAGGAAAGGAACCGTGAGCGAGCTGTCACCGAAAGAGCTCGAGATCATCGAGACTCTTCGATCCGAGTGGGGGCCCACCGGCGCGAAGCCGCCGTCGCCGGAGGCGATCCGAGCGCGGCTCGCCGACAAGCCTTGGCTCGCCCGTCCGGTTCCGTCGCGGACTGCGCCGCGATTCGTGCGCCTCGTCGGCGCGACGATGGCGACCGTC
Organism: Myxococcales bacterium 68-20; assembly: GCA_001899635.1. GTDB lineage: Bacteria > Myxococcota_A > Polyangia > Polyangiales > Polyangiaceae > Labilithrix. The sequence continues at coordinate 31,985 of MKVQ01000001.1, forward strand.
GGGCTCTGCACATTCGGCTTCGTCGCGCTTCGCGAAGACGCGAAGCCGGCGGCGAGCGTCGCGATCGAGCCGCCCCGTGCGCCTTCGCCGGTCGTGCCGAGTGCGCCTTCGCCGGTCGCGGCGTCGTCCGCCTCGCCGTCGGTCGAGCCGACGATCGCGATCGAGTCGCTGCCCGACGCGCCGCCGGTCGCGACGGCCGTCCGCGCTGCGCGAAAGCTCGGGGCCGAGGCCGACTCCGACACGCTCGCCGAAGAGCTGGAGCTCGTGCGCGCCGCGCAAAGCGCGCTCCGCGAAGGCGCTCCCGATCGCGCGCTTCGACCGCTTGCGACACACGCGTCGCGCTTTCCACGCGGCGTCCTCCGCGACGAGCGCATGACGCTCCAGGCGCTCGCGCACTGCGCGCGCGGCGACGTCGCGACCGCGCGCGCGCTCAAATCCGAGCTCGAGCGCGTCTCACCGGGCTCTTCGCACCTCCAACGCCTCGCCTCCTCGTGTGCCCGATGAAGACCCAAGCCATCCTCGGAACAGCGGTAGCGACCCTCGCGATCGGCATCGCCCTCCTCTCGGCCTGCGCCGACACGATCATCGCGGGCACCGATCCGCCTCCCGCCCCGGCTCCGAGCTTCGCCGGTCCCGACGCCGGGCCGCCTCCCGCGCCCGAGACGATGATGTGCATCTCGTACGATTGTCCGGAACCGTACGCGACCTGTCCCGGCAAAAAGGGACTCTGCAATTCGAATATCGACAACGACATCAACAACTGCGGTGCCTGCGGGAACAAGTGCAACTACGGAGACGCCGGCGCAGTCAACGCGCTCCTTTCGTGCCGCGCGGGTCAGTGCAGCGTCCAATGCGAGAGCCTCTTCGGCGACTGCAACGGCGTGATCGAAGATGGCTGTGAGGCCCATCTCGGACGAGACGAGGCAAATTGTGGTGCCTGCGGTAACGCCTGCAAACCCGGCGAGGTCTGCTGGCGCGCGGTGTGCGGCTGTCCTCCCGGCTACACGCAATGCGCAAGTCCCTTTGGGGGCGACGACGTCTGCGTGCGTCTCGACAACGATGCCCGCAACTGCGGAGCGTGCAATCTCCACTGCGCCGAGGCGGCCGACGACGCCGGTCCGCCGGCGTGGCCTTGCGGCCCGGGTGTGACGCCGGACAAGTGGGGCCCCATCTGCGAGGACTCCTCGTGCACATTCAATTGCACCGAAGGCTTCCAAAACTGCAACGACGACCTCTGCGGTGACGGCTGCGAGACCGATCTCGAGAACGATCCGAAGAACTGCGGAGCGTGCGGCCACCAGTGTTTGCCGGAGCAGGGATGCATCAAAGGCAAATGCGAATGCGGCGATCCGAAGCTGACCTTCTGCAACGGCAAATGCACCGAGCTCCAGACGGACCCGGCCAACTGCGGGGCATGCGGCAATTTCTGTCCCGGATATTTGGATGTCTCCAGCAGCGCGCTCGGTAGTCCGACATGCGTCCTCGGTCGATGCGGATTCGCCTGTCCGCCCGGGCGCGCCGACTGCGACCATCGCATCGAGAACGGTTGTGAGGTCGACACGCGGCTCGACCCGCTGAACTGCGGTGGATGCGGGATCGAATGCGAGCGCGACGGCGGAGCGGAAGGTGCCCAGCCGTGCGCCGCGGGACAGTGTCTGACGAAGCCTTGCCCGCCGCCGGACGCAGGAGGTGTGTTTTGATTCGCCCGACCCGAGGCGCGTTCCTCGCGCTCCTTCTGTCTGCGAGCGGGGTGAGCCTGCTCGCGAGCTGCGCCGAGAGCGGTCATCCCGCCGCGCCGCTGCCGGACGCCGGCGAGCCGCCGAGCCCGGAGGCCAGCGTCCCTGTCGTCGAACAATGCCAAAAGGGCGCGTGGTGCCGCGTGGAGCTTCCGGAAGCACGCGTCTCCCTCAACGGGATCTGGGGCTCGGGCCCGAGCGACGTATGGATCGTCGGCACTCCAGCGATTGTCCATCACTGGAACGGCTCGCGATTCGAGTCGAGCCGTATCGAGACGAACCAGTCGCTATTCGGTATTTGGGGGAGCGGCAAAGACGACGTTTGGGCGTTCTCCACGACCCACTCGATGTGGCACGCGGTGCCCGACGCCGGCTGGTCACGTTCGAACGGCACGGTCGGGATGCTCGACGGCGGCGGCTATCCCCCAGCGATCTCGGCGATGTGGGGGCCGAACGCGACGGATCTCTGGGCAGTCGGCCCGTCGACCGAGTTCGGCGTCCGCTTGCTGCCCTCGGTCTATCACTCCGAGGGCTGGCGCAACGGCGAGCCGGACTGGCAGCCGTCGCATACGGGCGATCCATCCGCGTCGGGCGCGCCAGCGCTCGAGAAGATCACGTTCAACGCGGTCTGCGGCAGCTCCGACACGCGCGTCTGGATCGCCGGCAACGGCGGCAAGATGCGGTATTCGAGTGGCTGGAGAGGCGAGGCGACGACGTGGTCGCCGCTCAACAGCCACACGTCCAGGGATCTGTTCGCGCTCTGGTGCAGCCCCGACGGCGACGTATGGACGGCCGGCGAAGGCGGCGTCATCCGGCGTATCACGCGCTCCGAAGACGGATACGTGGCCTCCGAGATCGAGACGCCGACGACGAGGAGCCTCCGCGGGCTCTGGGGCGCCGCAGCCGACGACATCTGGGCCGTCGGTGACGCTGGAACGATCCTGCATTGGGACGGCAAGGCTTGGAGTGTGCCTGAGGCGCCTCTCGGCGCGACCCAAGATAATCTCTTCGCGATCTGGGGAGCGAGCAAAGACGAGCTCTGGATCGCGGGGCGCAACGTTCTTCTTCACAACGGCAGCGCGCCGATCCGGGGCAAATCGCTATGAGGTCCAAGCTCATCGTCGTCGCTGGCGTCCTCGCTTCCGCCTCGGCGCTCGTCCACTGCTCGTCGAGCGAGACGCCCGACGCTCCGTCCGAAGACGCGAGCGTCCGGCCCGACGTCGTCGTGGCGGACGCGGGCGACGCTTCACCCATCACCGACGCGGCGATGGAAGACGAGTTCGAGATTCCCGACGGCGCGATCGTGTGCGATGCCACTCCTTGCGCGTTGGCCATCGGCTCCGGCTACACGAGCGCGTCCCTCGGAGGCTTCTGCGCGCTCCTCGACGACGGCACCGTCCAGTGCTGGGGGCACGGACCCGTTCGCAGGCTCGGCTACGACATCGACGCGAGCAGCCTCCTCGAGCAGTTCAGCAGCGCGCCTCGCCGGGTCGAGGGCCTCTCCGGCGCGACGAGCATCGGCGTCGGCGGAGACAACGGATGCGCGGTCGTGTCCGACGGGGGCACCTATTGCTGGGGCAACGCCGCGCTCGTCAACGCGGGGGTCGATCCGGACGCGAGCGCGCCGATCGTCGCGCCGGCGCTCGCCACGCGCCAGGATCTCGTGCCTCCGGCCTCCGCGGTCGCCGTCGGAATGAACACGGCGTGCGTGACGGACGACGCCGGCGCGATGCGCTGCTGGGGGCACAACGGAAGCGGCCAGCTCGGACGTCCTCCCGCCGCGTCCGCGCCACCGGCCGAGGTCGCGATCGAGCAGCCGGTGGCGATCGCCGCTCCGGCCGACGGGCGGACGTTCGCGATCACCGAAGGCGGAGAGATCTTCTCCTGGGGCGCGGACAGCACGGGGCGAGCGCGGGATTTCCTCCTCGGTCGCGATACCTCGGAAGATCCCGATCCGGTCCCTCACGTCTTCACCGGAGTCTCCGGCGTGCGCGCTGTCTCGTCGGGGACCAACCATTCGTGCGCCATCATCGGGCGGCGCGTCGAGTGTTGGGGGGGGAGCACGCTGGGGGACCTCGGACGCGGCGCGACCGGCGTGTTCCCATCGCCCCCTGCGCCGACGATCCTCGAGGCCGTCGCGCCCGGCGAAATTCCGCTGCACCTGTCCGTGGACTACGCGCGCTCGTGCGTCGTCATGGGCAGCGGCAGCGTCTACTGCTGGCAGTCGCGAGACTCGGTCGACGCGGGCGCCGGAGAGCCATGGCGCGTCGAAGGTCTCAGCGGACCCGCTGTGGCCGTTACGTCGGTGCAGCGCACTACCTGCGCGCTCCTTCGTTCGGGGGTCGTCGAGTGTTGGGGCGCCAACATCACCGGCGCGCTCGGTCGCGGCATCGAGGATCACTTCTTCGTCGATCCGAATCCAGGTCGCGTGTTGTTCGCTGATTAGCCAGAAAGCGTAATTCGATGTTTCGTGGCGTAAAGCTGGTTCTGATCGTCGTTCTTGGTATGACGGCAATTCATTGCTCGTCGAGTCGGACCGTGTTCGAGTCGGGGCCCGACGCGAGCGATGTTCCGCCTGAGCCGTTCATCGAGCCGCTGGAGGCCTCGGTCGACGCGGGACGCGTCGAGGTCGAGTGCACAGGGACGAACAGTCAGATCTACGTGCTGTCATCGAACCCGGCGGCGATTCACCGTTTCGATCCGGAGACGCTCACGTTCACCCGCCTCGGCTACCTCGATTGCCCGGCGACGAGCCCGTTCTCGATGGCCGTCGATCGCTTCAACAACGCCTGGGTCAACTTTCACGCGGGCAAGCTCGCCAAGGTTCGCCTCGACGATCTGCACTGCGAGCTGCTCGATTTTCGCAATCCGCCGAATGGTTCGTGGACCTTCGGAATGGGATTCGCCAGGAACGACGATGGAAAGGGCGAGACGCTCTTCCTCTCGAGCAGTGAGCTCTTCGATCTCGATTCGAAGACGCTCGAGGTGAGCCGCGTAGGATCGATGAACGTCTTCGGTATGCCCGAGCTGACGGGAACGGGTGACGGCCGCCTCTATGGCTTCACGCCCGACAACGGGGTCGTCACGCGCATCGACAAGTCGACCGGCGCGACCATCGAGACGCATCGGACGTCGGCGGTCGAGGCGGGCGACTGGGCCTTCGCGCAGTGGGGCGGCGACTTCTGGCTCTTCACCCGCAACGGTCGGCAGGCTTCCTCGATGGTGACGCGCTACTCGCCGGAGACGCGGGCGTCGGTCGTCGCGGTCGAGGACTCGGGCATCGTCATCCGCGGCGCGGGCTCGTCGACCTGCGCGCCGTTCAAGCCGGTGCAGTAGCTTCGTCGGCGAGCTCGAAGCCAGATAGGCCCGCCATGCCGGACGATGGCGGCGGCGCCGCGACCCGGCGGTCGACCTCATCGGCTTCACCGAGAGCCGGGGCCGGGGGCTGCCTGGAAGGCTCGCGCGAGCGGTGGACATCGTCGGTCCGGCGGGTAGGTGCCGCGCTCGGAGCTCAGCTTTCCCGTTGCCGCATCAGCGCCGGTCGGTCCACCCTTGACGCACCGGGCAAGTGGCGAAAGGTTGAGAGGCGTCGTGTGTCCCCGCTGCCGCCAGAACGCTCCGATCGTCTATCGCGGTGTGAGTGCGTATTGCACGGCTTGCGGCGCGCCACGGATGCCGCTCGCGAACACGTCGGTGAACCTCGCGGGTCAGCCGTCGAAGGTCGGGGGCACCGTTGCCCGCGTGTTCGGCTGGCTCGTCCTCGCGGGCGGATGGGTCCTCGCCGCGGCCCTCGCCGGTCTCATCTTTCTCCTGGGGGGGGAGTGGGCAGCCGCGGTCGTGGGCGGTCCGATTGCGCTCATCGCGTCTCTGATCGCGTACGCGCTCCTTCGCAGCGGGCGCGAGCTGAGGAAATCCGGCGACGACACCGAGGCGGCAACGAAGAACCAGGCCATCTTCGCGCTCGCGAACACTCGTAACGGGGTGCTGAAGGCGTGGGACGTCGCGCAGATGCTCCAGGTCACGCCGAAGGAAGGCGACGACATCCTCACGAAGCTCGCGAAGGAGCACCCGGATCACGTGACCGTCGACGTCGACGACGAAGGCAACGTCCTCTACCGCTTCCTGGCGGTTCACTGGGGAGGCCTTTCGCAGATGGCGCCCAATGCGCCGATGCCCCCGAACATGCACGTGCGGGTGCAGGCGCCGGCTCCGCACCCGCCGGCTCCGCAGGCGCCGGCTCCGCAGCCGCGCGTCGCCGGGGACGCAGGGGAGGCGCTCAGGGGCGACGCGGTCGACCCTCGCGGGCGACTCGAGGACGAGCTCGCGGAGGCCGAGCCCGCGCGTCAGAAAGCGCGCTGACGGCGGAACCAGAGGCTACGCTCGTGGTCTGGACGATCGATGCACTCGTCTTGGATCCTCCGAGCCGCGCTGTTTTCCAGTCTCGTCGTCGCTTGCTCCTCGCAGCGGCCGGCGGGGACCAATGGCTCCGCCGCGACCGTGTCCGTCGCCGCGTCGAGCGCGCCCGAGCCGTCGACTCTCGAAGCGCCGGCGGCGAGCGCGAACGTGGATGCGGGCGCACTGCATCCCGTGAATCCCGCGAATCCCGTGAATCGGGTGAAGGAGGAGGCGGCGCCGCCAGATCCGACGTTCGACGAGATCGCGACCGTGCTCTTCGCCGATCGGGCGAACCTCTCGGCCGTGACGGCGGCCTGCCCGTCGAGCACGCCGCCTGACGCGCGAGTGCGGTGCCTCTTCGACGAGCGCTACCGCGGCGACGCCGCTGCCGCGAGCCTCGCGCACGAGCTGTACGTGAAGTGGCGCGTCGTGGCGGGCGTGGAGGTCGCCCACACGATGAACGGCGGCTATCGCGGGATGATCCGGATCGAGCCCGCGCTTCCGATCAAGACGGAGCGCAAGCACATCGAGTGGATCGTGAGCGCGATGCGCGACTTCGAACGGTTCTTCGCCGAGCTCGATCGGCACGCTCCAGCCGGAGACGACGCCTCCGCGTCGCGGCCGAAGCGGTATCGCTTCAAGCCGATCACGCTTCGCTTCATGCGGTCGGTCGCGGCGCGCACGCCGAGCGCCTACGCACACGACTGGACCGTCGCCTGGAACCTCGCGGGCTCGCTCCATCGCTCGCCCGATGCCGTACGCGAGACGCTCTTCCACGAGATGTTCCACCTGAACGACTACGCTCATCCTCCGCCCGGCGGCGAAGCGTGGTCGTTCAGCGCGCTCGGCGCCGTCTTCGATGCGGTCGTGAAGAAGTGCGGGACGGCGATCCCGTGCCTCGCCCCGTACTCGCCGAACGACACGATCGTTCGCGGCGGCACGTACTACTCGTTCCAGCCCGGTAACGGCGTGCGCGAGTACGCCGCCGAGCTCGCCCTCCGCTACTACCGCGAACAGCGGGCGGTGCTCTTCTCGCACCCGAGCGCGGAATCGCCGTCCGGGCGCGCGGGCTCTTCGCCGAAGCCTCCCGTGCCCTCGTTCAAGTGCGGGCCGCCGGAGAACGCGCGGGCCTGGGCGTCGATGCGGGACGAGTTCTTCGGCGGCATCGACGTCGTTCCGCCGTGCGGCTCGTGAGCGTAGGACCGACGGCGTGAGGGACCGCCGCCCTCGGCCGCGCGGTCAATCGGTGAGCTTGTCGACCTTGCGGAGCTCGGGGAAGAGCACGGCCCAGCAGAGCACGACGAGGCACGTGCCGATGCCGCCGACGAGCACGGCGAGCTCCGGCCCGAGCCAGGCGGCAGTGACGCCGGACTCGAACTCGCCGAGCTCGTTCGACGCACCGATGAAGACCATGTTCACGGCGCTCACGCGGCCGCGCATCTCGTCCGGCGTGCGGATCTGGATGAGCGTCGAGCGCACGACGACGCTGAACATGTCGAAGGCGCCGAGACAGAGGAGGGCGGCGAGCGAGATCGCGAACGTGCGTGACGTCCCGAAGGCGATCGTCGCGAGCCCGAAGAGGAACACCGCCGTGAGCATCGTCACGCCGGCGCGCCCGCGGAGCGGAAACCAGGCGAGCGAGAACGCGGTCGTGGCGGCGCCGATCGCGGGCGCGCTCCTCAGGAGCCCGAGCCCCCAGGGACCAACGTGGAGCAGGTCACGCGCGAAGATCGGCAGGAGCGCGACTGCCCCGCCGAGGAGCACTGCGAAGAGGTCGAGCGAGATCGCCCCGAGGATCGGCTTGTCGGACCACACGTAGCGGATGCCGGCGACGAGCTCCCCCCACGTGGCGCGTCCGGTCGGTCTCGGCGAAGCGTTCTTCGGGTCATGTCCGATCGCGACGATGGAGAGGAACGCGACGAACGCCATCGCAGCGCACACCGCGTAGACGATGCTCGCCTTGCCGGTCGCGGCGTAGAGGACGCCGCCGAGGGAAGGGCCTGCGATCATCGCGAGCTGCCAGCACGACGAGCCGAAGGCGACGGCGCGCTCGAGCTGCATCTTGTCGACGAGGCTCGGCATGAGTGCCTGTCCTGCGGAGCCGCTGAACGCGCGGATCGCCCCGAGGACGATGAGCACGCTGTAGATGGGCAGGAGGCTTCTCCCGCCGAGATGCGAGATGATCGCGAGTGTCGCCGCCGACGAGGTGACGCCGAGGTGGCAGAGGATGAGGATCCGCCGCCGATCGTGGCGGTCGGCCAGATGTCCGCCGGGCAGGGCGAGCAGGAAGCCCGGCAGGAAGATCGCGAGGCCGGACAGCCCGAGCGCGAGGGCCTTGCCGGTGATCTCGTAGACCTGCCAGCCGACCGCGACGCTGAGCATCTGGGTGGCGACGATCAGCGCGACGCGCGAGACGAGATAGAGGGTGTAGCGGCGATTCGCGAGGAGCGAGCGAACGCCTGCTCCACCCGTGACGCCAGTCGCTGACACGCCTGCCCTTTTAGGAGAACCAGACCGCGATGACGAGCCCAACCGCACGGTCGCGCTCGCGCGACGCCACGGCTCCTTCCGCGGCGGTCCGGCGTGGTGCTCGAAACCCGGACGCCGGCCGGGCCCGCGCGATCCCGCGACGGGCCGGACTGAAACGCCATCAACGTGAGTTTCGTGGTACTCGGTTCCGTGTGAAGCGGGAGAGGGACTGTCGCTCGACGCTGGGCGTGGCGGTCATGTTCGCAGCGCTCTCGTTTGCGAGGCCCGCCCGCGCGGACGACGGAGCCACGCCTCCGGTGCCCGAGCCGTCTCCGCAGTCGGATCCCGTCGCGCCGCCTTCGGAGTCGTCGCCTCCGGAGGCGGCGTCGCCGGTGCCTTTCGCGCCGCCGTCGCCCGCACCGCCGCCGTCGCCTGCCGCCTCGCCGGAGCCGCTCGCGTCGGAGCTCGGCGAGAGGTCTCCGCGCTTCGGGGCGAAGGGCTCGATCGTGGTGACGGCCGGCGTCGACGTCTCCATCGGCTCGACGAGCTACGACAACAGCTCTGCGGAGAGCTTCGTCGTCACGTTCGCGCCCGGCGCCAGCTACTTCATCGTCGACGGCGTTTCCATCGGCCTCGAAGGGACGATCGCTCACAGCGCCCAGCGGAGCTACGGCGTCGACGACAGTCTGGTCGGCGTCAAGACGACCGCGTGGAGCATCGGGCCGCGGGCGGGCGTCAACGTGTGGCTCTCGAGAATCCTGTCGCTCTACCCGCGGCTAACGCTGGGGCTCGAGTCGGTGCGACGGGACGAGCGGGTCATCGAGGGCGCATCGCCGTCGACGGCCGGCAACCCGCTCGGTATCCCATCGACGACGCGCCTCGGTCCATATGCGTCTCTCTTCGTGCCGCTGCTCCTCCATCCGGCGCCGCACGTGTTCTTCGAGGTCGGTCCTTCGCTGTTCCACGAGCTTGGGCGCGCCGGGGGCGGTCCGGAGATCGGCGGCCAGCGGACGTCGATCGGCGCTGGCATCGGTGTCGGTACGTGGTGGGGAGGCAAGACCGACCGTGTCCCGTCGCAACCGGCGGAGCGGACGCCGGCAGCGCGCTTCGGCGACGAGCGCACCTTGGTGCTCGGCGGCCGGATCGGCGGCAGCTACACGTCGTATGCGGGTACGCGCTCCGAGACGGCGGGACTCTCGGTTGGTCCGGCGATCGACTACTTCATCACCGAGCGCTTCTCGGTGGGCCTGGGCGTCGCGTACCATCGCTCGCACCGTCGAGCGCTGCAGTCGACGGGGGCCGAGATCGAGCAATCGAGCAACGGCATCAGCTTCGCGCCGCGCGTCGGGATCGACTTCCCGATCACGTCGCGGCTGTCGCTCTACCCGCAAGCCGCGGTCTCGTTCGGCTCCGGATCGATCACGCTCGAGAGCGCTGGTTCGCGGCTCGAGTATTCGGAGACGACCGTGACCGTCAGCGGGTTCGCGCCCCTGTTGATCCACGCAGCTCCGCATGCATTCATCGGCTTCGGCCCGTACGTCACCCGGGACGCCGAACGGGAGGTGGAGATCCGCTCCAAACGGGGCGGCGCGATCAACGGGGGCAAGGTCGACAACCCGGGCACGTCAGTCGGTGCGAGCCTGGTCGTCGGCGGGTGGCTGTGACCGACCGGAGCGCGCAGCGCGGGACTGGCGCGGTGCGTCGATGCCTGGACGAGGTGACAGGCGCGTGAGGCGGGGCACTGTGCCGTCCTTTCGAGGCGTTCCCCCGATCTCGACGGCTCGGATCCGCGTCGCTGGACCTCGTCCCGGTGCGCCATCGCTGAGCCTCTTGTGGCGGCATCATGACCGATTCCTGACGAAGGGATTTGTAAGGTAAGTGCATGAAGAAGCGTGGTTATGGCTTGCTCGTGAGCTCGCCGTTCTTCGCGGTGCACATCGCGGCGGTCGCCGGGGTAGCGATCCTCGGTTGGTCCTGGAAGGGCTTCGGCCTCGCCATGGCCCTCTACTTCGTCCGGATGTTCGGCGTGACCGGCGCCTACCACCGCTACTTCTCGCACCGCACGTACCGTACGAGCCGCTGGTTCCAGTTCGTGCTCGCGTGGCTCGCGCAGACGAGCCTCCAGAAGGGCGCGCTGTGGTGGGCCGCGCATCACCGCGACCATCACAAGTACTCCGACACCAAGCTCGACCCGCACTCGTGGCGCGAAGAGGGCTTCTGGTGGTCGCATGTCGGCTGGATCCTCTCGCGCGATACCGAGGACACCGACTTCAAGAAGATCAGCGACCTCGCCCGCTACCCCGAGCTCCGCTGGCTCAACACGTACCATATCGTGCCCGGCGCTCTCCTCGGTTTCAGCCTCTGGCTCGTCGGCGGCTGGCACGCCTTCGTCTGGGGCTTCCTCGTCTCGACGACCCTCCTCTGGCACGGGACCTTCTCGATCAACTCCCTCGCGCACTGGTGGGGACGCCGTCGCTACACGACGACGGACGACAGCAAGAACAGCTTCCTGCTCGCCATCATCACGATGGGCGAGGGCTGGCACAACAACCACCACTACTACCAGCGCTCGACTCGCCAGGGCTTCTTCTGGTGGGAGATCGACTGCACGTATTACATCCTTCGCGCGCTCTCGATGGTCGGTCTCGTGTGGGACCTCCACTCGCCGCCGAAGGCCGTGCTCGAGGGCAACATCGACGCGGGCCGTCCGCGCGCAGTCCGCGGGCCGGTCGATGCTCTGCCGAAGCCCGAGCCCACGGCCGAAGCCGCCGCGGAGTGAGCGGGCGCGCACGACGCGCGCACCAAGGACCGAAGAAGAGCGGCGGGATTCGTCCCGGCCGCTCTTCTCCTTTTTGGTCATCTCGCTCTTCGAGCGACCGCGCTGATCTCGCAGCACGGTCGGTCGAAGGCCGCGCAGCGACGAGCGCGTCGGCCGTCAGCGGAGAAGCTACGTCGCTTCGGCGCGGCGCGGTCGATCGAGGGCCGCCCAAGCGACTCGGCGCGGGACCACTGCGGGCTCGAAGGAGCTCAGTCGTCGCGCTGCGGCTTCTTGCGGGCCGCCTTCTTCGCGCCGACCTTCTTCTTGTTCGAGAGCCGCCTGGCCTTCTGCGCCTTGCTGACCTTCGTCGGCTTGCGCGTCTTCGGGACGACCATCGCCTCGAGCACGAGGTCCTTCAGCTTCTGACGTGCGTCGGCGAGGTTCTTCGTCTGGTCGCGCGTCTTCTCGCTCTTGAGGAGGACGCGTCCCTCGGCATCGAGCTGGTTCTTCGCGAGGATCCGCAGGCGATCCCGCACGCTGTCGGACAGCGCCACGGTGTTCTCGAAGTCGAACGAGAGCTCGACCTTGGAGGCAACCTTGTTGACGTTTTGTCCTCCCGGTCCGGAGGACCTCACCGCCGTCCATTCGAGATCGCTTCCGGGGAGAGTGACCTTGTCGTTGATGACCAGCGGGCTGCTCATGGGACCTTCGTCGTCGCACGTCTTCCGGGAGGTTCGCAAGGGCCTGACGGGCTCGATTTCACGCGCATCACTCGATGATCAACCGCATGCTCGATCCGCGGCGACCATCAACCGCGTCGCGCCCGCTACTCCGATCGGCAGCAGTACGAGGCCGACGCCGGGGACGAGGAGGAGGAGCGCGGCGGCGACTCCGAATCCGATCACGGCAGAGAGGTGGTCGCGGATGAAGCGAAGGCGCGAGCGGACGCCGACGCCGCGCAGCCCGAGCGGGTAGTCGAGGAGGTCGTAGGCGACGGCGAGCCCGGTCACGAGGAACTTGAGCGGGATCGTGACGACGCTCGCGGGCGGGACGAGGAACGTGATGAGCGTTAGCAGGGCGAGGAGCGGCAGGCTCCACGCAAGCGCGACGAGCGTCACGCGGAGCGAGCGAAGCGCAGAGGCGAGGAACGGCTGGTCGGGCCACGTCCGTCCGCCGAGCGCGAGCTCCTGCCGGCGAGCGATCACGTCGAGCGCGAAGCCGGAGAGCGGCTGCGCCAGCGAGATCGCGACGAGGAACGAGACGACGATCCCCACGATCCAGAAGAGGACGCGGAGGAGCCAGATCCCCGCCGTCGTCCACTTGCCGTCGCCCTCGTCCCAGAGGGCGTGGTGCGCGAGGCTCGAGCCTCCCCACAGGGCGAGGGCGCCGAGGCCGAAGAACAGGACCGTCGCGACGAGCGTCGGGATGAGCGCCCAGCCCCAAATCGACGGGCGGCTGACGATGAAGCCGAGGCCGCCGAAGAACGCGCTGACGCCGTCGAAGAAGCCGAGGCGCTTCTTCGACGGGAACGGGTTGGAGGGCGAGGCGGGCCGTGGCGGAGCCGGCATCGTGAGGACCTAGCCTAACCACCCTGCGAGGATTGAGAAGGCGCGCCGCGCGCATTCACCGCTACCATGCGGCCGTGTCTTCTCCTTCGCACATGCGTGTAGCGACGGTCGCGCTCGTCGCGGCGCTGGCCCTGGCCCCGCTCTCGTCCGCGTGCCGTCCGAGCGGCGGCTCCACGAGCGACGCGCGGATCACCGTGACCGAGAGCGGCGGCGAGATCGTGCTCGGCTCGAGGAAGGCCTCGCTGCCGACGGGCGACGTCGGAAAGGACGCTCCTGCCGTCACCCAGGACGAAGCCGGGCGGAGGCTGGCCTATCGCACCCCCGCAGGGATGGCGCGGATCCTCTACGTCATCGGTGACGGTCTGTTCGTCGGTCCGCTCGTCGCGTTCCCGGTGGACTTCCGTGCAGCGCCGGACACCGACCATGCGCTCGGACCGCTCTTCGAAGCCGCGGGCCCGCGGCGCGCCGAGCTCGTCCGCGAGGTTCGTCGCGAGAAGGGAGAGGGCGGCGTCGTGCGCTTGCTGATCGATGCGGCCTACGTCGATGATCCCGCATGGGAGGAGACGCGAAAGCAGGTCCCTCCGGCGAACGAGGCTGCGCTGCGCGACGGTCTCGCGAGCGGGCTCGAGGCCGGCAAGTCGGCGATCGCGCTTCGTCGTGCAGTCGGGGTGCTCGACCTGAAGGCGCCGGCCCGCGCGAAGCTCGTTGCTGCCCGGGCAAAGGAGCTCGCGGCCGGCGGAGAGGAGCCCAAGGCGGTCGCCGTGCTCCTGCGTGCGGTCATCGCCAACGACAAGCAGAAGGCCGCCGAGATCGGATGCGAGGTGCTCGCGAAGCGTGCGGCCGCGCCGGCGGACGATGCGATGAACAGCCTCGTCGAGGCGGCCACGCTCGCCATCGCCGCGGCGGATGCGACGTGTCCTGATCCGAAGCTCGTCGAGTCCGTCCTCGCCGAGCCGTGCCTCCCGTACTACCGCTGCGGCGCGGCGGGGCCCGTCGCGTGGAGCGATACCTCGAAGCAGGACGAGCCGCTCTGCACCAAGGCCGAGCTCGCAAAGGCCATCGCGAGCGAGCTCGAACGAGCGACGCGCGACGTGCTCGACGACGGAACGACGCGGCCGGGCCTGTTCGCGTACGCGTCGCTCCTCTCCAAGGACCGCCTCCCGGCCGCGTTCGTCAACGCGCATGCGCGCCGGCGCTACGCGCTCACGCAGCCGGCCGAGCCGCCGTGCGACGGCGATCTCGCCCCTAGCACGGCGTGCCACTGCGAGGAGGCCACGCTGCGCCTCTACGCGTGCAAGCAGCCGGAGGCTTCGATCGTCCACATCGGCGTCTGCCGCTTCGTCGTCGACGACAAGCAGAAGAAGATCCACAACGTCGTCGCGACGCCGCCGCCCTGAGAGCGGCTGTCAGCTCTCGGCGCGCTTGCGCGTTCGCGTGCTGCTCCGCTTCGTCGGAGCAGCGGAGGGGGCGACGTCGGCCCTCGTCCTCTTCGACTTCGGAGCAGGGGCGGTGCTGCTCGTCGTGGTGCTCGCGGAAGCAGCGGAGGGGGCGACGTCGGCCCTCGTCCTCTTCGGCTTCGTAGCAGGGGCGACGCTGCTCGGAGGCGAGGGGACCGGTGACGGCGCCGGAGCGCGTGACGGGATGAACGACGCTGCCCTTGCGGCGAAGCTGCCTGCGGGCGCGGCCTTCGTGCGGCCCTCGGTCTTCTTTGCCTCGAGCTCCTCGAGCGTCTTCGGCCAGTCGCCGCGCATGAGCCGCGAGAGCGAGCGATCCGCCAGGAGCTTGCCCTCGGTCTGACACGTCGGGCAGTAGTTCGACTCGTTGTCCGCGTAGCGGATGCGTTGCACGGGCTTGCCGCATCGCGGGCACGGCTTGCCGTACTTGCCGTGCACGGTCATCTCGGGGCGGAACGCGGTGACCTTCTCGGGGAACTCGCCGGCTTCCTTCCTGAGCCGATCGGTCCACTCCTCGAGAACGACGTGGATCGACGTGTGGAGTCGCCTGATCTCGTCGTCCGTGAGGCGTGACGTCAGCTTCACCGGGGACATGCATGCATGATGCAGTATCTCGTCGGAGTAGGCGTTGCCGATCCCGCTGAAGAGGTGAGGGTCCGTGAGGGCGCGCTTCAGCGTGTGGTTCTCGCTCCGGAGGCGCGCGGCGAACGCGCCGACCTTCGAGCCCAGGATCTCCATCCCGCCCGGATCGAGCGCCGCGAGCCTTGCGGCGCCGCGGAGGAGGTGGAGGCTGGCGCGCTTCTTCGTGCTTGCCTCGGTGAGGATCAGCGTGCCGCTGTCGAAGTCGAACGCCGCGAGCCCGACCTTGCCCGGGATGGGCGCGCCGGCGGGCTTCCACTTGAAACGGCCGGCGACCATGAGGTGGATCACGAGGTAGAGCTCGTCGTCCGCACGACCGTCGACGTCGAACGCGAGCACGATCCGTTTCCCGAGCCGCGACACCCTCGTGACCGTGAGGCCGGAGAGGGCGGTGAGCGGAGGCTCGGCCGTTCGCAGTACGAACGGGCTCCCGAGGCGGATGCGCTCGAGCGCATGGCCCACCGTTCGCGCGGCGATGTGCTCGATGTAGACGTCGACATCGGGAAGCTCCGGCATCGCTCGCTCACTCTATCTGGAGCGGCGTCTCCGCACGAGCGCGACCTCGCGGGGGCCGAGCGAGACAGGCACGTCTTCTGCGAGTAAGGTCCAAACCGTGAATGACGTTCGCGTTCGGACGATGACGTCCGCTGACCTCCCGGCGGTCGGGATCCTCGCCGGTCGACTCGTCCGGGCCCATCACGGATACGATCCGCAGCGCTTCCTCGAACCGGTCGATCCCGAGCGCGGCTACGCCCGGTGGTTCGCCACGCAGCTCGACAGAGACGACACGATCCTTCTCGTCGCGGCGGACGATGATGGCATTGCCGGCTACGTCTATGCGCGGATGGAACCGCGTAGCTACAACGAGCTGCTCGACGCGTGCACGAAGCTCCATGACATCTTCGTCGACGACCGCGTGCGCCGCCGCGGCGTCGGCGAGGCGCTGCTTCGAGAGACGTTCCGGCGAGCGCAAGAGAAGGGCGCCCCACGGGTCGTTCTCCTCACCGCCTCGCAGAACGAGTCTGCGCAGCGGCTGTTCGCGCGCGTCGGGTTCCGGACCACGATGCTCGAGATGACTCGCGAGATCGGGGCCGCGGACGCGACGCGCTAGGGCACGGATAGTTGGCTCAATCGGTCGCGAACGTGATGTCGAACGCCTTCGTCTCGAGGAGCTTGCCGCCGTTCGAGATGGATCGCTTCGGCTGAGCGACCGCGTCCATCACGGCGATCATCTCGGAGTAGGGCATGTCGTTCGCGGCGTGAACGACCGCACGATCGAAGGCTCGATCCGTCGCATCGCGATGAGCGCCGCTCGCCTTCCACTCTTCCGACACCTTCGCCGCGAGGGCGGGAAACGCGAGGGCCCCGGCCTTCTTGGGCTCACGCGGGATTTCGGTGCTGCGAAGGACCGTGCGTCCCTGCTTCCACGCGAGGATGAACTTGGTCGGGTCCGACGTCTCCACGTGGAGCCTCGCCTCCTCCTTGCAGTCCGCTCCACAGGGAGGTGACTCCGTCACGGCCCCCGGGACCTGCGCGTCCGCCTCGAGTCGCTGGGTTCTCACCCAGACCGCGGTGATGAGGAGGAACGAGATCATCACCATGAGGAGATCGATCATCGGGATCATGTTGACCTCCGAGTCGAGCGACCTTCGCTTGCCATTGCCGCCGTCGACGCTCACGCCTGCCATCCGAGCCTCCTTCCGAACAGAGAGGCCGACCACTCCGGAGCGGCGAAGTTCCCCGCCGTCGAAGATGGAGAGGAGGCGGAAAAATGCAGCGAGCCCGCGACCGGGGCACCGGCGCGGGCTCGTCGCGAAGGTCAGATGGTCACTTCGCCGGCGTGCCCATCATCATCGGCATGCCACCGCACATCATCATCATCGGCGCGCCCATGGCCATCATCGAGCTCATGGCCTCGCAGCGCTCCTTCATGCGCGGCATCATCGACGAGTCCATCGGCATCATCTTCATCATCATGCCGTCCTTCGTCATCTCGCAGGACATCTTGCACATGATCGGCATCATGCCGCCGCCCATCATGGGCATCATCATGGGCATCATCATGCCGTTCATCATCGGCATGTTCATCGGCATCATCATCGGCATCATGCCGCCCATGCCCATCGGCATCATGCCGCCCATGCCGCCCATCATCGGCATGCTGCCCATCGGCATGTTGCCCATCGGCATGTTGCCCATCGGCATGCTGCCCATCGGCATACCCATCATCGATGCCCCGCTCATCATCGGCATGGCGTTCATGCGTTCTTCCTCCATCGAGCCCTTCGGCTGAGTCGACCCCTGCATCGAGCCTTTCGGCATGCGCGCTTTCACGCGAGCGACGCTAGCCCTGGGCGCCATGCGTGCACAATGCAGACGCCGGTTGGGTCGTCGTTTCCTCTGCCCGAGCGGACGGGCCTCTGTCCCACTTTTGCAGGTGCGTCCTGCGTGCTCGCCCCGCTCCGGCGCTCCCTGGATCAGCGGGCCGCAGACGCAGGCTCGTGGAGCCGGTCGAGCCAGTGGAGCGCTTCGATCGTCCCTGCTTCGCGCAGCCACGGTTGGTCGTGTGGTCCAGGAACGACGCGGAACGTATGTGCGATCTTCTTCGCGCCGAGCTCGGCAGCGAGCGCCTCGCTCGACGTGCGCCACTGATCGAGCGTGCTCGTCAGGACGAGCATCGACTTGTCCGGGGAGCGCGCGATCTTCTCCGCGTAGCGCGGCGCGGCCCACGTGCCGATCGCGGTCTGGAGGCTGGCGCACGCGCCGAACAGGTGCGGGAGTCGCGTGAGCATCTCGAGCGCGACATAGCCGCCGAGCGACACGCCGCAGAGGGACGTCCGGGCGGCGTCGGCGAAGACGTGCGCTTCCTTCCGGCAGCGGGGGACGAGCGAGCGTTCGATCCACGACGCGTACGCGTCGAGGTCGGCCGGGCCTCGCGGATTCGGCATGAACGGGCACGCCATCGCGAAGCCGCGGAACGGACGCGCCTCGAGCTCGGCGTTCACCTCGTCGAGCCGGGCCTCCGTCCATTCCCCGCGCTTGCTCGTGCGCTCGATGGGGGCGCGCTTGAGCCGTTGCCATGCGCTCCCGAGGCCGTACCGCTCGAGCCACGCATACGCGCCGAGCCGTTCGTTCGTCGTCTCCCCGAGGCCGTGGAGGAAGACGACCAGGGGGACGGGCTCGCTCGGGTTCTGCCACCGCGGCGTGAGGAGGACGAAGCGGCGCCCGCCTTCGGTGATGTCGGTGAGCTTCAGGTTGCGGACGTCCGCCTCGGAGTCGTAGTCGCTCGTGAGGGGGGCGCGGGCGGCTCGCGCGGGACCCGCGACGAGACCTGCCCCGAGCCCGGTGAGGAACCGGCGGCGACCGACGAGCCAATCGAGCGGCGCACGACGACGGGCCATCGGGAGACCTTACCTCGTCCCGTCGGGAACGCCGGCAGACTCCAAGTTGGACGCTGGTCAAAAGATCCACCTCTGCGGGAGTCGGGGCGCGAAGCCCCTGGTCCAGCTCGACCGCGCGCCGCTCGGCAAGCCGAGCACGTCGTTCCCGCTCTTCGGACCCTCACTCCTGCGGCGGTTGATCCCCATTCCATTGCAGGAGCTCTTGGGCCTGCACTCGCCGAAGAGACGCAAAAGTGCATTGCGCGTGGGGCATGGAGGCCTCAATACAGCTGGCCTTCGTCGGGTGATGTAGGTCCTCGGGGTCGCCTCGATTCCTGCCTCTTTCTTCCCTCTCTCTCGCAGTTCCTCAAGGAGACAGCCACATGCGCAAAGGCGTCCTCGTTCTCGGTTCTCTCGCTGTCCTCGCCGGCGTCGTGGTCGCCTGCGGCGCAGAGAGGCGTAGTGCGTTCGAGTCGAACGGTGGTAGCGACAGCGGCTTCGAGGGGAGCACCGGTTTCACTCCGGGCCAGACGCCGTGCGAGGGGCTCGAGTGCAAGATCGTCGAGTGCGAGGGTGGCGAGAAGACGACGTTGCGGGGCAAGGTCTACGATCCGGCCGGCTCGAACCCGCTCTACAACGTGATGGTCTACATCCCGGGCGGCACCACTCCGGAAGACCTGCCTCCGATGAAGGACTCACTCGAGGAGGGCAGCATCGCCTGCGAGACGTGCGCGAGCGTCGTCGTCAACCCGCTCCGCAGCGCGCTCACCGACGCCAAGGGTGAGTTCGTCCTCGAGGACGTGCCGGTCGACAAGGACATCCCGCTCGTCATCCAGGTCGGCAAGTGGCGCCGTCTCCTCCACGTCGACGTGACGAAGAAGTGCGACGAGAACAAGGTCGCCGACAAGACGCTGAAGCTCCCGAGGAACGGCAGCGAGGGCAACATGCCCCAAATCGCCGTGACGAGCGGTGGCTACGATGCGCTCGAGTGCTTGCTCCGAGGCATCGGCATCGATGACAGCGAGTTCGTCATGGGCCACGACACCGGCGGTCACGTCCACGTGTTCAAGGGGCAGGGCGGCGGGATGGGTGAGCCTGCGAGGGACTTCTGGAACGACTCCGAGCAGCTCAAGAAGTACGACATGGTGCTGCTCTCCTGCGAGTCGGGCGAGTACCTCGACAACAAGGGCGGAAGCGCGGCAGGCGCGCGCGGCTCGATGTACGAGTACCTCAACGCCGGCGGTAAGGTCTTCGCCACGCACTACCACGACGTGTGGTTCAAGAACTCTCCGGCCCCCGAGTTCCAGCAGCTTGCGAAGTGGTCCTCGTCGGCCTCCGGGACCAACTACGAGGTGAACCAGAGCTTCCCCAAGGGCGAGAAGCTCGCCGAGTGGCTGCACGAGATCGGCGCCTCGTCGACGCTCGGAAAGATCGACCTCGAAGACGAAGCGATCCGGGCGACCGGGGTGAACGAGCCGTCCGTCCCGTGGATCTCGGCGTCGAACGGCAACCCCGTCTACTTCACGGTCAACACGCCGATCCTGCACGACGACGGCTCGCCCACGGAGCCCGAGGAGCAGTGCGGTCGCGCGGTCGTCACGGGACTCCACGTCGTCGACCCGACCAAGGCGGCTCCGAAGAGCATCAGCTCCTGCGCCGTCGGCTCGGGTGGCCTCAATGCCCAGCAGAAGGCCGTCGAGTTCCTCTTCTTCGACCTCTCCGCCTGCGTGAGCGACGACAAGGTCGAGCCGCAGCCGCCGAAGTAAGTTCGCCCGCCTCCGAGCACAGCGCTCGCTCGCATCAGCGCCGCGCTTCGCACCTCCGGGTCGAGCGCGGCGCTGGTGTTTTGTCGTGTGGCATGCGGATTCGCCATGCCGTGCTCGAGCCTGAAAGTGGCGACGAGACGTAGAAGAGCCGTTGCGTGGGGCGAACAATGCGCCAATACGGCTGGCCTTGGTGGGGGCGACGAAGCAGCAGGTCGCCACGATTCCAGGCTCCCTTTCAATCCGTTCCGCAGCTCTCAAGGAGACAGCCACATGCGCAAGAGCGCGCTCGTCCTCGGTTCTCTCGTTCTCCTCGCCGGCGTCGTGGTCGCCTGCGGCGCAGAGAGGCGTAGTGCGTTCGATCCCGATTCGACCGCCGACAAGGACGCCGGCTTCGAGGGGGGGAGTACGGGCTTCACCCCGGGCCAGACGCCGTGCGAGGGGCTGGAGTGCAAGATCGTCGAATGCGACGATGGCGAGAAGACCACCTTGCGCGGCAAGGTGTACGATCCGGCTGGCTCGAACCCGCTCTACAACGTTACGGTCTACATCCCGGGCGGCAACGAGCCGGACGCCGACCTGCCCCCGATCCCCAGCTCGCTCGACGACGGCATCACGTGTGAGACCTGCAGCAGCGTCGTGTTGAATCCGCTCGTCAGCGCGCTCACTGACGGCAAGGGTGAGTTCGTCCTCGAGAACGTCCCCGTCGACAAGGACGTCCCGGTCATCGTGCAAATCGGCAAGTGGCGCCGGAAGTTCCAGATCGACATCACGAAGAAGTGCGAGCCGAACGACGTCAAGGACAGGACCTTCAAGCTCCCGGCGAGCTCGAAGGAAGGTGACCTGCCCCACTTTGCTGTCACGTCGGGCTCGAACGACGCGCTCGAGTGCCTCCTCCGGGGCATCGGCATCGACGACAGCGAGTTCGTCAACGGCCACTCCGACGCCGGTCACGTCCACATGTTCAGCGGCTCCGGCGGCAAGATGGGCCCGAGCGCTCAGAACGAGCTCTGGAACGACGTTGAGCAGCTCAAGAAGTACGACATCGTCCTTCTCAACTGCGAGGGCAGCGAAAGCCTCTCAAACAAGGGCGGCTCGACGCCGGGCGCCCGCGGGGCGATGTACGAGTACCTCAACATGGGCGGCCGCGTGTTCGGCACGCACTACCAGCACGTCTGGTTCAGCAAGTCGCCGGAGTCCGAGTTCCAGGAGCTCGCCTCGTGGGCGGACGCGTACCCGCCGGATGACACCTTCGACGTGAACATGTCGTTCCCGAAGGGCGAGCAGATGGCGGAGTGGCTCCAGGAGACCGGCGCGTCGACGACGCTCGGCAAGATCCCGCTCAAGGCCGTCCGCGGCTCGGTCGCCGATCTGCGCGAGCCGGCGGTCCCGTGGATCATCAAGGACGGCCAACCCGGCGCGAAGTTCTTCACCGTCAACACGCCCATCTCGGCGCCTACGGAAGAACAGTGCGGCCGCGGCGTCTTCAGCGACCTGCACATCACCGACAGGGCCGGCCCGTCCTCGATCAGCGGGTGCGACATCTCGAAGGGCGGCTTGAACGGCCAGCAGAAGATCCTCGAGTTCATCCTCTTCGACCTGTCCGCCTGCGTCTCGGACGACAAGGTCGCGCCGCAGCCTCCGAAGTAGTCTGCGCGAGCATCGCGCTCGCCCGCACCGCGCCGCGCTTCGCACCTCGCCGGGGCTGCAGTGCGGCGTTGGTGTTTGGTGGCCGACGCTGCTGCTGCTGGGGCGATCAGCGGGCGCGCGCGAGCTCGGGCGTCGGTCGGCCCGACCGGCGCGGAGGTCCGCTGCTCAGGGCTTCAGTCCTTGTTCGAGGCGACGATCGGGCGCAGCGTCATCTGTCGATAGACCAGCATTCCGGCGGCGCAGACGAGGCCGAGGCCGGCGTAGATCGACCAGATCAGGAGCGGGTTCCGCGGGCCCTCCTTCGGCAGGTACTCCTTGATGAGCGGCCCGGAGACCTGGCCGCCGATCCAGGCGCCGATCGCGCTCGGGACGAATGCGAGGCCCATGTACATGCCGGCCTTCCCCTTGGGGGCGAAGCTGCCGATGAAGTCGTAGAAGCGTGGGCTGAACGTCATCTCGGCGATGGCGAAGATCGCGCCCGAGAGGCACGCTCCTGCGATCGTCGGCATGAGGCCCATCGTGGCCATCGAGAGCGAGCCGATGAGCACGCCGAGGATCATCGTCGTGACCGGCGAGAAGCGCTTCATGATCTTCGTGACGACGCCCTGACCGATCGCGATCGTCGCCGGGTTGATGAGGGTGATGATCTCGAGCGGAGCGTCCTTGTCGATGTGCCGCGTCATGTACTGCGGGAACGTCATGTAGAACTGCTCGATCATGAAGTAGTAGCCCGCGAAGATGAGCAGGAACGCGGTGAACCTCGGGTTCTTCAGCGCGTCCTTGTAGCCGCGGAGGAGCTCCCCGAGCGCGGGGCTCCGGGGCTTCTTCGACGCGTCGCCTCCGTCCGTCTGCGCGGCGACGTCGGTCGGCTCCTTGTAGAGGAAGGCCGCGATCCCGAGCGATGCGAGGCTGGCGACGACCGAGGTCGTCGCGACGAAACGGATGCCGACGAGCCAGCGGACGAAGTACGCGATGGTCTTTCCGACGACGCTCCCGCTGTTCACCATCCGGTAGAAGACAGCGAAGCCGTCCGTCTGCCGTCCCGGCGGGCTCGTGCGGATCACGGTGCCGGTGATCACGGGCTTCATGAAGCCGCCCGAGATGGCGGCGAGCATCAGCGCGGCGATCACGAAGCCCTTCTGCGGGACGAGGAGGACGGTCGCGTACGCCGTCGCGTAACCGGCGAAGGCGATGATCAACGAGCGCTTGAACGAGATCCGATCGGCGATGGCCCCGCACGGGATCGGCGCGAGCGAGCCGACGAAGCGGAAGTTGCCGAGCGTCATGCCGACCTCGATGTCGCTCATCCCGACGACGGTGCTCAAATAGAGCGCGAGGCCTATGTAGAAGCCGTAATGCGCCATGCGCTCGAACAGCTCGATCGCGTTGGCGTAGTAGAACGTCGGCGGGAACTTCTCGGGCACTACGGGCCTCGCGTTGTCGCGGTAACCGGCCCTTTCGTTGGTCGCGTCTTCGCTCATCGCTGTCCGGATGTCCTAGCTGGATCGGGTCGGGCTCGGAAGCCCCTCGAGGCGCGGGGCGCCGTTATGGCAGCGCTCAGCGTGTCCAGGCGTCGCCGAGCCGTAACACGAGCAGCTCCGACGGCGCGGTGGGGTCGTCCCGGTCGGTGACGGCGAACGCGCGGGTCGGGTCGTCCGGGTCGAAGGCGAGCCCCTCGGTCTTGTCGAGCAGGGGCGCGCCAGTCTCGTCGAGGACCAGCCCGAGCTCGAATGCGCGCGTCGCTTCGTCGAGGCAGCCGATCGTCACGGCGCTCACCGGACCATCGCGCGTCGCGTCGGGCGAGTCCTCGGCGCAGCGACGTGTGCGCCGCGCGCGGGGTGAAGGCGCGTGCCGCTCATCGCGTCTTCAGCGCGACTCGTAGGTCTTCATCGCGGGCAGCTCGAGGATCGTGAGGAACCCGCCCTTGCCGCAGCCCGTGTCGATGACGACGACGTTCTCGCCGACCCACATGTCGAGCGGGTCCTCCGGTGTGAAGCTGGAGAGCTCCGGCGGGAGGTTCTCGGTCGCGGTGTGACCGCACACGACGCGCTTGCCGCGATAGCCCTCGAAGAAGCGCATCGTGCGCACCCACAAGAGCTGCGTCGGGTTCGCGGTCTCGGACGGGTGGAGCCACTTGCCGTCCTTCTCGATGAGGCCGGCGTGGACGTAGATCGCGTGCTCGTCCTCGTAGAAGTAGGGCAGGGCGTTCATCCAGTCGACGACATCGCCGGGGATGAAGTCGCCTCGCTGCATCGCGAGGAGCTCTTCGCGTGTGGGGAGCTCGTTGTCCCTGATCGGCTGGTTGCGGAACGAGCGGAGCATGGCGAGGCACCCGTTCGCGAGCGGGAGGACGAACTCCGGCCATCCACCCGAGGCGACGCGCAGCCAGCCGTCCTCGTGGTTGCCGCGGAGGCACACGATCTTCGCGCTCACCCGGCGCGGCAGCTCGTGGCGGACGAGCTCGACGACCCCGGCGCTGTCCGGTCCGCGATCGACGTAGTCCCCCATGAAGACGAGCGTGTCCTTCTCGTCGAGCGGCGGGAGCTTCCCGAGCGCCTTCTCGAGCGCAGCCAGATCGCCGTGGATGTCTCCGACCGCGAAGGTGCGGTTCGCCATGAGACGCGAGGGTAGCCGTCACGCCTCGGGCCCGAAAGCGAGATGACGCGCTTCCATCGTCGATGGGCGACCGATGGCGACGAATCGGATTGGAGCGAGGGACGCCGATGGTCGAGGAGAATTGCAGCGCACGACGTCTCACGCCCGGGCGAGCACGTGACCGCGCTCGCGCTCGCACGGATTGTCGGCGGGGGAACGTGCGTCGTCGAGCTCGGCCCTGGAGCGGGCGCCGATGGCCTGGCATCGATCGCGCGCGCACGATAGCTTCGCCTATTGGTGAAAGTGTTGGCGCGGTGGAGGGCGCTTCGAGCCTCGTACGCGTCCGCCCTGATCGGTCTCGTCTCGCCGCTGCTCGTCCCTCTGGACGCGCGCGCCGAAGGACCGATCGAGCAGATTGGACTCGACTACTCGGCGCCGGCCGAGTGCCCCTCCGCAGAGCAGGTTCTGCGGCAGATCGCGGGGTACACGGCGAAATGGACGCTGGCGCACGGACGCGACGACGTGAGGCACTTTCGTCTTCGCGCCGAACATCGTGACGGCGCCTACGTCGGACGCTTCGATCTGCGAGAGGCGGACGGCACGACGGTCGGGCGTGAGGTCACCGGCGACAGCTGTGAAGACGTGGCGCTCGCTCTCGCCATCACGGTCGCGCTTGCGATCGATCCTCGTGCGACCGTCGGTGTCGGCGAGGAGTCACCGAGCCCGGTTGGCGTCCAGGTGACCGATGCTCCGCCCGCTCCGAACGATTCGTCGTCGCCACCTCGCGGTGAGCCCAAGGTAGGCACCGTGCCCGACAGACCGGTGAAGCCGGCGGCGCGCGCCGATGTTGCTTCGCCGCGCATGAACCTGGCCGTGGGAGCTCGAGTCGAGGGGACGACGGCGGTGTCGGGACTCCTCGCCGTGATCGACGCGTTCTTCGAGATCGAAGCGGAGCGGGCGATCGAGCGCCTTCCTTGGTTCCGGCCCGTCGTTCGCGTGGGGCTCCGGCAGAGCTTCACGCGTACTGCCAGCGTCGGAGACGCGCGGGTCGACATCGGCTGGACCGCGGGCCAAATCGAAGCCTGCCCGAGCCGTCTCGTGTTCGCTTCGCAGCTGTCGGTCGAGGGGTGTCTGGGCGCGAACGTCGGTGAGCTCACGGCGCTGGCGCGCGACATCCCCGGCGCGGAGCGCACGCGGCGCCTCTGGTTCGACTACGGAGGACTGCTTGCCCTGCGCTGGCAAGCTCATCCCAATTTGTTCGCCGAGCTGGCGGGGGCGTCGTGGGTGCCGCGAACGCGCGATCGACTGCGGGTTGCGCCCGATGGCCTGGTGAGCCGAGCGCCGGAGGTCGGCTTCTCTGCGGGGGTGGGGATCGGCTGGCGGTTCTGAAAAAAGTTGATCGATTCCGGGGGGACCCGGCGTTCACGACCATGACGGTCATCTCTTCCTCGCTCGCCGGGAGTGAAACCACTCTGCCGCGCGCCGCGAGGAGCCACGCCGAGGATCGTCAG
Organism: Myxococcales bacterium 68-20; assembly: GCA_001899635.1. Classification (GTDB taxonomy): domain Bacteria; phylum Myxococcota_A; class Polyangia; order Polyangiales; family Polyangiaceae; genus Labilithrix. The sequence goes on from MKVQ01000001.1 coordinate 57,903, forward strand.
CACGAAGTCGCCACCGCCCATTTTGCGAGCGTGTGGCGATTCCTTCGCACGCTCGGCGTTCCCTCCAACGCGGTCGACGACGCGACCCAGGAAGTCTTCCTCGTCGTCGCGCGCAAGCTCGAGAAGATTCGTCCGGGGTGCGAAAAGTCGTTCCTCTTCAGCACTGCCGTCCTCGTCGCGCGCCACTTGCGACGGAAATACAGACACGAGGAGCTCGCGGTCGACCCCGACGACGAATCCCTCGAACCGACGCACGACGCCACGCCCGAGGACTCCCTCGGCAAGAAGGAGGAGCAGGATCTCCTCCTCGTTCTGCTCGAGGGCCTGACGGACGAGCTTCGAACGGCGTTCGTCCTCTCCGAAATCGAAGGTCAATCCGTCCCCGAGATCGCAGCGGTGCTCGGTGTCCCCGTCGGGACCGCCGCGTCGCGTGTCCGTCGAGGGCGAGACAAGTTCGAAGAACGGCTGAAAAGAATGCAGATGAGAATGCGAGGTGGGCGATGACCGAACGTCGTCCGCTGCTGGAAGAGAACGAGCTCTTCGCGAAGCTCGTCGCCGACGCAAGGCGGCGTGAACCGCCGCCCGAAGCGCTGGAGAGTCTGCATCAGAAGCTCGCCGCGCGTCCCGGGCCGTTTGCCCAGTTCGCGAGCATCGGCTTGCGGCGCTGGGGTTGGACCGCGCTTGCGGGGATCGTATCGCTCGCCGTGGTCGGTGTGGTGCACGGCCGACGAGCGCCGACCGAGGTCATCTCGGAGGCACCGTCGACCCTCGCACCGATGACGACGGTGACGGCTCCTCCTGCGTCGCCGCCGCTCGAAGCTCCGGCGATGCCGCCGGTGGCCTCCGTCTCCGTCGACGACCTTCCGAGCTCGTTCGCGGCGCCGGACACGAAAGACGTCGCGCCTCCACCGCGAACACGCTTCGCGCCGCCCTCTGCGCCGGCGTCGTCCGCGGTCCGTCCGTCCGAGTCGCATGCACGCTCCGTCCGGCGCGAGCTCGAGCTCATCGCGCTCGCACGAGCGGCGCTCACGAACGGAGACGTTCGCGCATGTCTCGCAGCGCTCGATCTTCACGACCGAGAATTCCCCGCCGGGCAGTTTGCCCTCGAAGCGAAGGTGATGCGGATCGAGGCTGCGTTCGCGGCCGGCGATCGGAACGGTGCTCGCTCGCTCGCTCGCGACTATCTCGAAGCGAACCCGAGCAGTCCCTACGACGCGCGCATTCGTTCGCTTCTTTCTTCCCTGGAGGACCGATGAAGGTTCGAATCGGCAGCTCTCTTCTTTTTGCCCTGGTGGGCGTGCTCGTCTTCGCGTGCACGTCTTCCGACGACGTGATCGTCGCCACGCGTCCCGACGCTTCTGCACCGATCTTCGTCGACTCGGACGGTGGCTCCGTGCCGGATGCTTCGAGCAGCGGCGGTATGTGCCCCACCGCGAACTGTCCTCCGGGGCACGCAACCTGTCCGCACAGCCAATTCCCGTGCTCCGATCTTCGCAGTGACGACAACAACTGCGGTGCATGCGGCAACGTCTGTCCGCAGCTCGCGGGCGGCAATGGTCTCAACATGCACGGCGCGATGCAGTGCGTCGACGGACAATGCAAATTGTCTTGTGACGTCGGATACGCGAACTGCAATGGCTTGGTCGAGGACGGCTGTGAAGCGGACCTGGTCAGTGTCGAAAACTGCGGCGAATGCGGACTGGCCTGCCCGGCCAACCATGCCTGTCTGGGCAGCAACTTGTCGCCCACGTGTGAATGCACCATCTATGGAAGCTGCGGCGCCTGCGGAAATTTTTGCCCGGAGAACACCGAGCCGCCGTTCCCGGAGGAGTGGAACGCGAGCTACGACTGTCGTGCCGGCGAATGCAACAAGCCCGGTTGCAACACGGGATATCAGGATTGCAACGGCGACTTTGACAGGGCGGATGGCAACGGTTGCGAGACGAACACGTTCAATGACCCGCTGAACTGCGGCGGGTGCGGGATCAAGTGTCTCGTGAGCGAGGGCGAGATCTGTGAGAGCGGCCGCTGCATCTGCCGGTGTGGTGCGCGTTGCTCCCAAACTGCGCTCGACACGGACGTCAACAACTGCGGGGCGTGCCAGTTCTCGTGTCCGGAGGGCGAATACGGCAAGGACGATCATGCCTCGCGGGCCTGCACCAACGGCGTCTGCGGTTTCCGATGCGCGGCTCTCTGGGGAGATTGCGACGGCATGACCACCAACGGCTGCGAGACGAACCTCGGTAGCGACCCTCAGAACTGCGGGGCGTGCGGAGTTCGATGCGACGCAGTCGAAGGTCAGGCTTGCGTCGACGGGCGCTGTACCACCGAGGAGTGCACGATCAAATGAGGCGCGTAGCTAGGCAGTTCTGGGCTCTTTCGATCGTGCCGGCGACGCTCGGCGCCTTCGCCGCGTGTGCGGCCGAAGGGGGGGCCTCCGGAACGCAGGTGGAGGTCCAACCGGACGCTTCGAGCACGGAAGCCGCGGCCGTCGTCGACGACGCTTCGAGCGACGGCGCCACCGGGGACGCGGGAATCGAGAAGTGCAGCGCATCGGGGCTATGCATCGCCGACGTCCCGATTCCGCCCAAATCGTCCGTGACGAGCGTCTGGGGCTCGAGCGCCACCGACGTCTGGGCCGTCGGCAACCAAGGTCTCATCGCCCATTTCGATGGCTCTCGATGGGAAGTGGCCGAGAGCGAAGTGCCTGATGGCTCGCTCGTCTATACGGCGAGAGGCGTTTGGCTCGAGCGTCCCGACGACGTGTGGATCGTCGAGGGAGACCGCATCCGGCACGGGACGGGATGGAAGGGGCCGAAAGCGACGGAATGGTCGACCTTCCGATATCCCGTCATGAGTGGATACGTCTCGTACTTGCCGGCCGCGGTGCACGGCCTGGGCGATACGGTCTGGGTCGGTCACCTACGCCACTACGACCGTACTCCGGTCGAACGCATTTCGGGCTGGGTCGACGGTAGTCCCCGCGCCCGCGAGGGGCTCTGGGTTCGTACGAACGAGATTCGTGCGATCACGACGGCGCGCAAGGACGAAGTCTGGTTTGTCGGCTCCTGCAATCGCGCGCTCGCTCGCAGCTGCGCCTTCCGCGCGAGTCGGCCGGCAGAGGCTGCACCGGATGTCTCGTTCTCCGATTGGGAGCTCACGGAGTTCGACGCCCGGACGGAGCTACCTCTCTCCGCCGCATGGGCACATGCCGACGACGTTTGGCTCGTGGGCGAGGGAGGCGCGATTAGGCGCCTGACCGCGAGCTCGCGGCCGACGAAGAAGTTCGAGTTCGTAGGGAGTCCGGTTACCACCGATCTGCACGGCGTCTTCGGATTCGGTCCGGACGACGTGTGGGTGGTCGGCGAGGCCAGCACGGTCCTCCATTGGGACGGGACGAGCTGGACGAAGCTCTCGACGCCGTTCGACCAAGAGAAGAACAAGCCGAGATTGCTCTCGGTCTGGGGCAGCTCGGCCGGCGACGTGTGGATTGCGGGCGACGGAACGATGCTGCACTTCCAGCGGGAGAAGATCGCGAAATGAACGTGGGAAGAGTTCGGGGCGCCGTCCTGCCGGCGCTCGGTGTGGTCACGGCACTTCTCGCGCCAGTCGCATGTGCGGAGAGCAACGCGACGTCGAGTCTCGACGACTTCGAGAACGTCCCGGGTGGCGAGGATGCTGCCGTTCCGACGACGACGACGGAGGCGGGAACCAGCACGGACGCTGGACGGCCCGACGGGGACGCTTCGTCTCGCGCGACATGCAGTACGGGCGGCTTCTGCGTGACGCCCCTGCCGGCCACGTTCCCGCTCCTCGGCGTCTCGGCGCTCGACGCGGACGCCTGGGCGGTGGGGACACGAGGCGTCCTGCGGTGGGACGGAACGGTGTGGCATCACGTTCATGCGACGACGATCGAGGCTTCGGGAGCTCACAACGGAATCTGGACGGCGAAGGCGGACGATCTGTGGGTGACGACCGACAGAAAGGTCATTCGATATTCCAAGCAAGGGGGCGCTACACAAGAATTTCGGGAGTTTTCGAACGATCTCGCTGTCAGGGCAAGTTGGCTCGACGCGAGCACGAACGCCCTCTGGGAGGTCGTGAGGCAGAACAACGGACAGTCGGCGGTCCATCGATTGCGTGACGCCGCCGGTGGCGAGCTCACGCGCGAAGATACGGGCATTCCGCTCTGGTCTGGAGACGGCGGTTCTTATCGCTGGTCGAGTATCTGGGGATTCGGCTCGTCGGATGTCTACGTCGGCGGCGAACATTGTCTGGTGAACGACTGTACGTGGGCTGCCTGGGCGCTCCGCGGGGCCATTGCGCACTACGACGGTACGAGCTGGTCGGTCACGCTTCTCGACGAGAGGCAACCCATTCATGCGATGTTCGGGACGCCGGGGCAGACCGAGCCTCGGAGGCTCTGGCTCTGGACTGGATATCGCCCTCTCTACAACCCATCGACGACGTCCATTCGACTCGTTTCGATTGCGAGCGATGGCAGTCTCGGTGATCCAGTCATGACGAAAGACATGCCCATGCCTCCGGCCGATCCATCGGTGAACGCTCCGTGCTCCCATGTCGTGGGATCGATGCAGTCGGCCAACGCGGCTTGGCTTTCGAACGGCTGCCTGGTCTACCGTTGGAACGGAACGACCCTCGATGTGGTCCCCACCGCTGTCAACGGTGTGCCCGTCGGACGCGTGAGCTCGCTCTGGGGGGACGCCGCGGGTCGAGCGTGGATCGCGGGCCAAGGTCTCGAGTCGGGCGTGGGCTTCGCCGCTCTCCACACGGGAGGGAGCAATCCATGAAGCGTTGGGCTGCAATTCTCGCGGGAGGAGCCGCCTGCGTTCTCGCCCTGTCCTGTGCGTCATCCGAAGAGGACGGGGCGCGTGAGGAGGGTGATGCCGGTGCGAATTCGAGCACCGAGGCGTCGAGCCCGTCTCCGGGAGACGCCTCGACGGATGCCGACCTGCCGGACGTGGACGCTGGGAGCCCGAAGCCGCGCGACGTGAAGTGCGAGGCCGAACCTTGCTACGTCGCCGTCAGCGGCAACGGCGGGCACCATATGTGTGGTTTGCTTTCCGACGGAACGGTGCGTTGCTGGGGCCGTGACACGCTCGAGCCTCCGGCCACGGCGGGAGCTCGCGGAGACGGCGCGCTCGGTCGCAATGCTGCCGTGTCCGTGATCGACGGTGCTACGCCGGCGCCGGTAGCGGGGCTCTCCTCTGTCGTGCAGATCAGCGTTGGCCCGAATCTCGGCGCCTGCGCGCGCACGGCGGACGGCGCCGTCTACTGCTGGGGACGCAACGACGCGGGGCAGCTCGGGCGACCGCTCACGGAGCAGCGCCTCGCCGTTCCGACGCGCGTCGAAGGGATCCCGGCGGTGAAGGACGTGCAGCTCGGCTACCGATTGGCTTGCGCCATCGCGGTGGAGGGCGGCGGGCTCTATTGTTGGGGCATCTTCGCGCCCGACTTCGCGTTCGAGTGGGACGCCTACGGTATCGACGCCGCGCCGCTCACGCCGTTCCCGCCTCTGGCCGTGACGACGATCCCGGGGCCCCTCACGTCGCTCGCGATCGGGACCGCTGGATTCCCGGCCATGGATACGGTCATCGGTTTGCGCGAAGACAGGGTGCTCGTCAACATCGGCCCGCACGCCACGGGGCAGACGTCGGTGAATCCCCCGTGGTCGGGGCCGCTCGAGCGGTCTTCCGTCGTCCGTGCGTGGCCGTTCGCGTACCTCTCTGCCGACACTCAGCTGTGGCAATGGTTGCCGCGCAACGGCGGTAGGCCGTCTCGGAAGGTCTTTCTTCCGTCGACGCATCTCGTCGTCGACGCGAAGGTCTCCGCGTACTCCGCGAGCTCGTCGCAACAGGTCGAGCAGGGTGGGGCTCTTCTTGCGACAGGACGACTTTACCGATGGGGCGCGAACACGGCGGGCGCGCTCGGCGTCGATCCGAACGAAAAGCCTTCGGCGGAGTTTCCGATGGAGGTGGCCCAGCTCGGTGATCAGGTCGTCTCGTTCGCGACGACCCTCGAAGCGGCATGCGCGTCCCTGGTGAACGGTAGCGTCAAGTGTTGGGGGGCGAACTCCTACGGCGAGCTCGGTCGCGGTGTGGTCGATCTCGCGGCTCATCCGGATCCGGAGCCGATTCGATGAAGCGCACGGCGTACGCGCTCGTCGCGGGCGGTATTGCGGTCGCCGCGACCATCGCGTGCGGAAAAGAAGATCGAAACCCGTTCCGCGAAGAGCCCCGCGACTTCGACACCACCGCGGATGCGGCTGCTCCCGGTTGCATCCCCGCGGAGGTCTGCTCACGCGACCTTCGCGCCGTCGTCGATCGGTGCGACGAGTCGCGCATCATCAAGGAATGCCCACCGGACCAAGGTTGTGCCGACGGCAGCTGCGTGCCTGCGTGCGATGCGACGGTGGTCAATACCTCCTCGGCAGGATGCGAGTTCGCCGCGCTGCCGCCGAGCCTCTATATGGAGAGTGGGGGCTCGTGCTTCGCCGCGATCGTCACGAACACGTGGGCCACGCCCACACGAATCGAGGCCGAATATGCGGGCGCAAAGGTGGACCTCGCCACGTCGGCGCGGGTCCTTCGTGCGGGCGGTGACGGTACGACGTACGAGCCCTTCACGGGAGAGCTGCAGCCGCGCGACGTTGCCGTTCTCTTCCTGAGCCACTCGCCCTCGCGCCCGGCGGGAAACGATCTCTGGGTCTCGTGCCCGGCCGGTGTCACGCCTGCGGTGCTCACCGAGACGGGTGTGGAGGGGACGAAACGAGCCAAGTCGTTCCGAATCAAGACCTCGGCTCCCGTCAATACGTACACGATGTATCCTTTCGGGGGCGCCAAGTCGTTCGCGCCTTCGGCAACATTGGTACTTCCGATATCAGCCTGGAAGTCCGATTACATCGTGACCAGTCCGTGGGAGCGGTCGATCTCCTTTCCGGCGTCGCCGACGACCCAGCTCGTCGCCGCCGAAGACGATACGGAGGTCACGCTGATCCCGAGCACGACCGTCGCGGGCGGCCCCGGCGTCGACGGAGCGGACAAGGGCGTTGCGCAGAAGTACCGCCTGAGTCGCGGTGAAGTAATTCAATTCCAGCAGGGGACGGAGCTGTCAGGTAGTCGCATCTCGTCGACGAAGCGGGTCGCGGTGTTCGGTGGCCACCAGTGCATGTTCATTCCGGCTGGCCAATACGCATGTGATACGACCCAGCTTCAGCTCTTTCCCGTCCACTCGTGGGGGCACGAGTATGCCGCCGTTCCGCACATGTCGCGTCGCGCGGATGGAGCCCCCGAGGAGTACTTCTACCGTATCGTCGCAGCCGCCGACGATACGATTCTCACCTACGAGCCGGCTCCGCCGGAAGACGCGCCGACGAAGCTGTCGAGCACAGGCTCGGGACTCTTCACCACGACGGAGCCATTCGTCGTCCGGAGCCAGGATGCGGCTCACCCAATCGCGGTCTACGCGTACATGTCCGGACTCGAGTTCGCCGGAGCTGCGAAGGACGACGGTGATCCGGAGATCACGTACGTCATCCCGACGGAGCAGTACCTCAGCAACTACGTCTTCTTCGCAGACCGGAGCTTTCGGAACACCCATCTCGTCGTCGTTCGCTCGCGTCCCGAGGGGCGAGACTTTCAGCCGGTCTCGTTGGATTGTGCAGGGCCGCTCGACGGCTGGAAACCAGTCGGTACCGATGGCAAGCACGAGTTCGTTCGTGTCAGCCTGAAGAAGGACGGTGCCGACCAACGCGTGGGCACCGGAACGTGCACCGCGGGTCGCCGCGAGATGGAGAGCTCTGGTCCGTTCACCGTGACCGTGTGGGGAACGGACGCCGCCGCGAGCTACGCGTATCCGGGCGGCGCTGCTCTCCGCAAGCTGAACGACGTCAGGCCTTCCACGGTCAACTGAAGACTCTTTGCATCGTCGACACGGGCCTTCGAGCGCGACGCGCGACGCGACGCTCTCGAGGGCGAGGACATCATGGGAACAATGAATCGTGCGTGGGGCGTACTCTTCTCTTTCGGGGTGCTCGCCGCCTGCAGCAGTAGCAGCGAGTCCGGCGATTCGACGGGAACGGACTCGGATCCGACCAAAGAAGCCACGGCCGATGGTGCTTGCCAGCACCTTTTCCGCGTCGCGGAAGAGCGCTGTGCCAAGGAGACCTCTCTTCAAGAGATCGGCTCCACGCGAACACGCTATGTCGCGAACTGCGTCGCGGAGCTCGCGCTGACGGGAACGTCGCGCACGGTGGCGGACGTCGAGTCGTGCGCGAACGCTCTCGAGAAGCTCCCGTGCGGAACCGTCTCCGAGTTCGTTCCCGAATGCACGACCAAGGCGGGCGCCATCGCGGACGGCTCTGGTTGCAACGCGGGCGCGCAGTGCAAGGGCGGTGTTTGCGACTACGGTGATCCCGACGCCGCAAAGACGTGCGGAGTATGCACGGCTCCGCTCGAAGAAGGAGCGTCGTGCTCGCAGAAGACCTCGACCTGTACGCCGGGCACGATCTGCGTCGGCTCGCTCGAGGCTGTGACCATCACGACGTGCAAACGCGTGAAGTACGCGGAGCCGAAGGCCCCGTGTGGTGCGAACATCCTCTGCCAGCCCGGATATCTCTGTATCCGATCGAATTCCGGCGACCCCACCCCGTCGTGCAATCCCCGCTTCGAGCCGGGGGTGTACTGCGGTGACGACGACGACGTCTGCGAGGAAGCTTCGTTCTGCGAGAAAGCGACGAACAAGTGCGCAAAGCGTCCGAAGGAAGGGGAGTCTTGCGACTTCCAGCACCCGTGTCCGAAGGGGCTCGGCTGCAGCAAGGCGACGGGCAAATGCGCGCCGCTCACGTTCGTGGCTCCGGGCGAGGCCTGCGGCGGCGACGTTGCGTGCGCGCAAGGAGTCTGCGGGCAAGGGACAGGCACCCGAACGTGCCCGCAGGTCGTCGAGGACGGAGATGGCTGCCTCGAGGACGCTCATATGACCTGTCGCGCGCCCGCGCAATGCGTGAGCGGAAAGTGCGTGATGCCGACGACCGGGGATTGTCGGTAGAACGGCCGCGGCGTCGTTCTACGCCCTGAACGACGCCGATGCGCTCGCTGCGGCCGGACGATGAGACGCCGGCGCAGCGGTCGCGTGGAGGACGGCTCGGGCAGTTCCTCGTCGGGGGCCCGAAGAAGGCTCGCCGCGCTACGGCCGCGCCGAGCTGCAAGGAGGACCGTTCCGGCGACCGCGAGCGCCACTGGCGCTCGATTCACGTACGCGCTAACTGGATGGGCCGCATGGTCCTCGAAGAGAAGACGACGCTCGCCGGCTGGCTCGCACGAGCTCCCTTTGCGCTCACGATGTCATCGGGCTTCTTCTCGTTCTATGCGCACACCGGGTTCCTCACGGCGCTCGAGGATGCGGGCCTCCTTCCGACGCGCGTCTCCGGCTCGAGCGCGGGGGCGCTGGTCGGCGCAGCGTGGGCGGCCGGGGTCGACGCCCCGCGCCTCGCGGACGAGCTCGAGCGGCTCGAGCGACGCGACTTCTGGGATCCGGGGATTGGCGCCGGCCTCTTGCGCGGGCGTCTCTTCCGCGAGCGGATGGAGGGGCTCATCTCGGCACGCACCTTCGAGGCGTGCCGCGTGCCCGCCGCCGTCTCCGTGTTCGACGTGGTGACCCGGAAGACGCGGGTGCTCGACGGCGGTGAGGTGGCCCCGGCGATCTGCGCGTCGTGCGCGGTGCCGGTCCTCTTCCAGCCCGTGCGCATCGGCGGACGGTCGTATCTCGACGGCGGTATCCTCGATCGACCGGGCCTCGCCGGGATGCCCGCGAGCGAGCCGCGCGTCCTCTACCATCACATCGCCTCGCGCTCGCCCTGGCGGACGAAGCTCGAGATGCCGTCGCGGCCGGGGATGCTCACGCTCGCCATCGACGGGCTCCCGCGCTCGGGCCCCTTCCGCCTCCACGAAGGTCGCCGCGCCTACCGCGCCGCGCGTGACGCAACGAAGCGAGCGCTCGAGCGTCCGGTGACGGACAGCGTGGTCGGCGTTTCCGCGTAGATCAGCCCTTGAACGCTGCGAGCGCGACCTTCGCGAAGCGGCCCCACGACGGCGCGGCCTCGAAGTCGACGAGTCGCCGGCCGAGCTCGAGCAGGTTCTTGTGATCGCTGAACCACGCCGGGGTCGGTCGGATGCGGAACGGCGCGCTCACGACCGATTTCTCCGGATGGTCGAAGAGCCACGTATTGTGGACGACGCCGGTGCCGGACTGGATGTCCTCCGCGACATGCCCCGGGTAGGCGCCCCACGTGGGTGAGACGAGCCCGTAGACCACGCCGGGCCACACGTTGACGCCGACCGCTCCGTAGCGGAGCGCGTCGATCGCGTTTGCGAGCTCCGCAGTGTGCGCCTCCTCGATGGCGGGATGCACGAGCAGACAGCACGAGAGCGTGCCCCAGCACGACTCGTTCGCGAGCTTCACCGCGGCCTCGAGGAACCTCGGCACCGATGCGCCGGCGGCGTCGGCGGCGCCGAGCTCGACTTCGGCGACGATCCCGCAGAACGCCTCGTTGCGGAGCGCGTAGGTCTCGTCGTCGGTCCCCACCTTGACGTCGGGGATGACCGTCCACGGCACGACGTCCTCGGACGCGTCGGCGGGCGTCTTGCCGACCACGCGCGCGCGCGGATAGTGCTCGAGGAAGGCCGCGTAGCGCTCCTTCGCGCCGGGATAGTAGGCCTTCCGCGGGGGCGTCTTCGCGAGCTCCTCATGGAGCGCCTCGAGGAAGGCGTCCTTCTGCAGCCACTGCTTCGCGACGACGACGACCTTGCCCGCGTTGCAGTTGAAGCTCGCGTTCTGCGTCACCATCGCCGCGACGTGGCGCGCTTGATAGCGGATGTCGGTGTGCGACCAAGGGCCGGGCACCACGATGACCGGCGTGACGCATCCGAGCTCCGCGCTGAAGGGCTTGTCGTTCGCGCGCTCGTGCTTGGCCTTCCTCGCCGCGCGCTCGTCGACCGAGGTGCCTCCCCACACGATCGCATCGTACGTGCGGTCCGAGCCCGTGACGTGGAGCGAGCCGACCTTCGGGTGCGCGGCCGCGTGCGCGCCGACCTCGGCGCCACCATAGACGATTGCGAGCCAGCCACCGTCGACGAGCGGAGCGAGCGCCGCGGACAAGACGGGCCCGAGCGCTTCGTTCACCGGATTCATCTTGAGGAGGACGACCTCGTTCTCGACGAAGAGCTTGTAGAGCGCATCCATCGCCGGGATCGAGGAGACGTTGCCTCCTCCGAGTACGAGACACACGCGGCCGTCCTGTGGGCCACTCGAAGGCTCGCGGTAGATCGCGCCCTGCGAGGCCGGCTTGCCCTTCTCGATCCACACGTCGGCGTGGATGCCGGCGAACATCAGCCGCTCCATGAGCGTCGACGGAAAGACCCTCGCGATCGTGCGACCGTCGGGGCCGGTCCGCGTCGCGACGGGGCGAGGGCGGCCACCGCTGCGCAGCGCTCGCGCGAGGAGGCGAGCGTTGCGGATCGTGGGCATGACCCCCGCGACCCACTCCTCACCCGCGAGGACCTCGGACGGGGCGATCCCCTTGATGCTCGCCCCAATCGCGGCCCATTTCTCCGCGACCTCCGCCGTCGCGGCGACGCAGCGATCGAGCAGAGCCGCGCGCTCCTCGAGCGATACGGCGCGCCAGGCGTCCCGTTTCTCGTGCAGCGCATCAATCGCGGCGTCGACGTCGGCGAGCGAGGTGGGCGGCATCGGCGCCGGCGGAGCTGCGAAGGACATGAGAGGAGATATACCCTGAGATCGTGATCCTGCTCGACGCTGCGATGGGAACGGAGCTCGCGGCCCGTGGCGTCGCCACCCCGGAACCCGGCTGGAGCGCGCACGCGCTCGAGTCCGCTCCCGACGTGGTGCGCGCGATTCACCTCGACCACGTCCGCGCAGGGTCGCTCGTGTTCCGGACGAACACGTTCCGGACGCAGCCGCGGCTCTTCCCCGATCGATGGCGCGGGCTCGTCGCGCTCGCGGTGCGTATCGCGCGCGAGGCGTCACGAGAGGCCGAGCCGCCGGTGCGACGGGTCGCCGGGAGCATCGCGCCGGTCTTCGACTGCTATCGTCCTGATCTGTCACCGCCGAGGGACGAGGCCCGCGCGGCCCACGCGGCACTCGCGGGCGCGCTCGCCGCCGAAGGCGCCGACCTGCTCGTCTGCGAGACGTTCCCGCATCGCGGCGAGGCGTGCATCGCGGTCGAAGAGGCGGCGAAGACGGGGCTCGAGACCTGGGCGGCGTTCACCGCGGGGCCCGATGGCGTGCTGATGTCACCGGAGGCGATGGAGCGAGCCGCCCGCGATGCCGTCAGCGCGGGAGCTCGCGCGGTGCTCGTGTGCTGCACGGACGCGCGTCTGACCTTGCCCTACGTGGATCGACTCGAGCGTGTCGGCGTCCCGTTCGGAGCCTACGCGAACGCCGGCGATCTCGAAGGCGGGCTCGGCTGGGGAGCGCCCGGCGCCGCCGACCGCTACGTCGCGCTCGCCGAGCAATGGCGGAAGACCGGCGCGACGATCCTCGGGGGCTGCTGCGGGACGAGCCCGGAGCACATCGCTGCGCTCGCGCGCGGATGCCGAGGCCCAGAGGACGCTTCGGGGGCGTGAAGGCAGCGGCTGCTTCGGCCTCGAGTGATGGAGTGCCGGGGCCTGGATGGGGCACCCGGCTGCGCGCAGCAGCCAATAGTTGTTGACTGCATGAATAGGCATCGGCATACACGGGGGTGATGAGCGGCGCAGACGGCGCGCGGCGTGCGGTTGCCTACATTCGCATTGCGAAGGACGAGTGCGGTGACGCTGCGGCTCCGGCCGATGTATCGCGGGCGCAGCGCGCGGCGATCGAGGCCTGGGCGGGACGCCAGCAGGTCGACATCCAGTCGTGGCAGCTCGATCTCGACGTGAGCGGGGCCACCCCGATCGCCGAGCGCCCCGGTCTCGTCGCGGCCTATGCGGCCATTCGCGAGCACCGCGCCGGCATCCTGGTCGCCGCCAACGCGGAGCGCTTCTCGCACGACGAGCTGGTCAGCTGGCTCATCGAGCGCGCGGCGCTGACCGAAGGCGCGACGCTCCACACTGCCGACGGGTCCAAGACGCGCGCGAGCGCGGACGACGCCCAGGAGAACGTCGGCTACACGCGCGGCGCCCTCGATCTTGCTCGCGCCTACGAGCGTGTCGTCGTTCGCTCGCGGATCCGCGCCGCTCTCGCCGAGAAGAAGTCCCGCGGTGAGCGTATCGGCGCGGTCCCGTACGGCTATCGCCTCGCAGCCGACGGCATCCACCTCGAGCGGAACGAGGCCGAGCAGACGGTCGTCGCCAGCGTGCGCCGGCTTGCTTCCGAAGGGCTCTCGCAGCGCGCGATCGTGGCGCACCTCGCGTCTAGCGGCGTGACCGGTCGAACGGGGGCTCCGCTCAAGCAGACGCAGGTCGCGCGAATCCTCCGCTCCACTGACGCTGCTCGGTCCGAGCTCGACCGTATGACCGGATGAGCTCGTAGCGCTCGAGCGCTCGGGCGCTCGATGTGGAACACTGCGGTAAGCCGCATGTCCACCGGGGGCCCCTCTGACCGTACGATTTCGGCGGGATACGCGGTCGCGCGGAGCGCGGTCGATTCCTCGATCGATTCGGCTTCCTCTACGCGACCGCCATGAACATCGCTGCCCGCCACAAGCGGAAGTCCTTCCGCCTCGGTGAGGTCGCGTACGAAGACGAGGCGGACGAAGCCCTCGCCAGCGACGAGACGCTGTCGATCGACGAGCTGCTCGACCAGCGGCGCGCCCGCGAGCTCCTCGACGAGGTCCTGTCGGACATGCCGGACAGCTTCGCGACGTGTTCGTGCTCAGCGAGGTCGAAGAGCTCACCAACCCCGAGGTCGCCGCGTGCCTCGACATTCCGCTCGGCACGGTGGCTTCACGCCTGCTCCGGGCGCGCGAAGTGTTCGACCAGGCGCTCTCTCGCGTCCGCGCTCGCCGCGCCTTCCGGAAGGGGATGCGATGATCGACGATTCCAAGGGAGCTCGACGCGCCCGGCTGCGCCACACGCTCGTGAAGGCGGGCCGCGAAGAGCGCGCGCCGGACGCGCTTCGCTCGCGTTTGCTCGAGATCGCAGCGGCCTCGAGCGTGACGACGGCCGCGGCGGCGTCGTCGGCCGCCCAGCCCCCGGCGAATGGCGGCGCCGTCACGGCAGCGAAGATGACGGCAAGCTGGAAGATGCTCGGTGCGGTCGTCGCTCTCGGCGCCCTCGCCGCGACCTCCATCGTCGTGCGAACCGTGACTGAGACGCCGCCCCCGCCCGAGCCCGTCGCAACGGCGCCCCAATCGGTCAGCGCAGGGCCGCCCGTCATCGAGCCCACGACGCCGCCCGAGCCGGAGCCTGCGCCGATTGCGAAGGTCGAAGCGCTTCCGTCGCCGCCCCGTCCGACGCCGAGCGCGAAGGCCGAGGCCGTCCGCGCACCCGTGGTGGCAGCGGCTGCGCCGGCCGCGCCGAGCGCTCGCGAAGAGCCGCCCAGCACGAGCCCGCCGCTGAATGCGACGCGGCTCGGAGACGAGATGAAGCGGGTCGAGGCGATCCGGTCCGCGGCGAGCGCTGGGCGCCCGGGCGAGGCGCTTCGCCTCCTCGAGGAGTATCGGACGGAGTTCCCCTCGGGCGTGCTCTCCGAGGAGACGGAGGTGCTCCGCGTCGAGTCGCTCGCTCGGCTCGGTCGGACTCGCGCGGCGGCCCAGCTCGCGCGGCGTTTCCTCGCGGAGCGACCGAGGAGCCCGTATGCGTCGCGCATCCAGGCGACGCTCGCGACGCTGCCCGAGGTCACTCCGGAGGAGTAGGGCACGCCCCAGCGTCGTAAGCTGAGCGGGCCCCATGCCCCTCGACAGCAGCGTCGCTGAAGTCTGCCGTACTCTGGATGAAGGATACCCGTCCGCCGAAGCAATGACGGCACTGCTTCGGTCAGAGGACGAAGCGGTCGTCCACGCCGTCGTACTGCACCTCGATCGGCGCTTGCGAGAGGGAGACCAGCTCGACGGATGGTCACGAATGCTCCCCGACGAGGTCTTCGCGATGCCGCCGGAGAGCCAAATCGTTCTTGCGAAGCTGTCGGTTGACGGGTTCTCCATGAACGCTCTCGAGGCACCGGAGACGCTACCGACGTTCGTTCGGTTGGCCTGGCTTCGCGCCGGACTTCTCGAGCGCCCCGAGAGCCTCCCGCGATACGAAGACACGCCGCTCGGGTGGGCCGCGGTCAGCGACCTTCCCTGCGAGCGTGTGATCGCCAAAGGACTGCTCGAGCGCATGCTCGAGAGTGGAAGCGCGAACGTTCGGGAGCTCACGCTTTCGTACCTACGAACCGGTGTCGAACGGGGACTCCTCCACCGGATGCAGGCTCACGAACACCTGCTCCGCCTCGCTCACGACTCGAGTGCGTCGATCGCGATCGAGGCGCTCCGCCTCTTGAAGGAGGCTTGGACCTTTGCGATTCCGCTTTCACCGCTTCGACTTTCCCTTGGCGACGACATCGATCTTTCTCGCGAGGTCGCTCACGTCTTCGCAGCGAGGCGCGAAGTGCATCCGATTCGCCGATGGTTGGCGGGCGATGTGTTGCCGTCGTTGGTCCCCGAGCTCCTCACGGCATTGGGCGAGAGCGGTGACGCGAACGACATCGCGTCGATCCTCGAGCACATTCACCTCGATCCGTTCCGCTGTGGGCAGCCCGGTCTGAAGGCCCTCGTCGCGCTCAAGCGGCGGGGCGTCTCGCCCAACGACGACGAAGCCCGAGCGCTTCTGGCGCTCCTCCTCGAGCATGCAGGCTTGGATGCCGAGGCGGCGGCAGAAGTGATGAGCAGCCGGGCGGACATCGTCGTCGACGCGCTCGACGTCGTGGCGCCTGCCGATCCACATTGGCCATCCATCGTCTCTCTCCTCGAATCCTTTGGGACTCGTCGTGCGATTGAGAGGCTCAGAAGCATCGTCGCGCGGGCGGAGGAGCGGGCCGGCTGGTGGTACGCGGTTCGTGCGCTTGGCCGCCTGGGAGCTCGCGACGCCGAAGCGGACATTCTCGCCCGGCTCGACGATGAGCCAGACGCCTGCCTCGATGCGCTTCGGTATGTCGGGGGTGAGCAAACCGTTCGTACGCTTTGCGAGCGCGTGTCGAAGGACCCGCCTCCGGTGTGGCTTCAACCGGCAGTCAAGCTCGCATTCCAGCTCGATCCGTCCAACTCGCTCTTCGAGCAGTTGGCGCGGCGTGGGCTACTCTCGAGCGACATCCTCGATTCTCTTCCCGGCCATGGCTCGCTGGCGCAGTCCGACGCCATGCGAACGATCGTCACGCAGCACGGGGACCCCCTTCGCGTATCGGCCATCCGTGCGTCGGGCCGGACCGGCGGACCGCTCTCCGTAGACATGCTCGGGGAAGTCGTCGCCGATCCCGAGGATGAGGTGCGCAACGAAGCTCTCGCAGCCCTGCGAACTCTCGGGCCACGCCTGCAGAAGCAGGGAGCGGTACGACCAGCCTGTCTCGAGTCGTCTGCAGATGCGGCGGGGACCCTGGTGGCCGACGTCATTCTTCAGCGCCTCCGCGCTCGTTCCCTCGAGCCCGACGTCGTCGTGCGCCTCCTCGACTCGCTCATCGGTCTCGGACATCCGCACCTCGTGTCCGTGGTGAGACCCTATCTTCGACACAAGGCACCGGAGGTCCGAAAAAAGGTCATTGCATGCCTGGGGTCGGCAGGCCCGGAGGCCTCCGCATGGATCTTTCCCTGGGTGTCGGATGAGGACGTTACGGTCGCGCGTCAGGCTCTCCAGGCACTCACTCATGTACAGGCCTCCGGATTCGCGGAGTCGGTCGCGAGGGGCTTGGATGCGAAGAACATGAACGTGAAGAAGACGGCGGCCGAGGCGCTCGCTCGGATCGGCGATCGAACCGTCGTTCCCAACCTGCTCCATTGGCTCGGCTCTCACGACAATCCTGGTTTTCGACAGCTCCTCGTGAGCGCACTCAAGGCGATTCTCGGTTCGTGGTTCGTGACCGCGCTCGTTGATCGCTTGAGCGCCGCGGAGGACGAGCGCATGCAAGAGCTGTTGCTGGATGGCCTGCAGGGGGAGCTGTCCGCTTCGGACGTCGCATCGCTCGTTCGCCTCCGGGGCCCGTCCGCGCCCGCTCGGGACGGAGAATGGACAGGACTGCTTCTTCGCCGGATCTACGAGGGCGAGTGGACGCTCTCGGCGGGAACGGTGGCGAGCCTCGACCAAGAGCTGGAGCGCCGCGGACTCTCCGACCGGATCCCCAAGGATGCACGCGGCACCCGCGCGGACAGCGCTTGGCGAGTGAAGGCCCTACAATCCGGGGTGGAGCTGCGCCGAGCGCTGCACGAGTCGTCGTCGGGGCAACACGAGATCCTCGGGCTCGTCACCCAGCTCGACAAGGCCAATGTGCGTGGACAGATGATCGTGCCTCGATTGTCGCGATCGGAAGTGCACGCGCTTCTCGACGTCTACGACCGTTTGAATGACGAGGGGAAAGCAGGCGCGCTGCAGGTCCTCGCGGTCACGGACCTGGACCCCGTAGCTCGGTTGCGAGCGGGGAGGTTCTTGCGCGAGCGGTCGCACGACAAAGTTCCGGCGACGCTCATGCGTTGCGCGATGGGGACCACGACCGCGAGTCATGCGCGAAGGATGATGGAGTGGCCCGATAGCGCGGTGCAGGAATCCGCGATGGAGGCACTCGTCCTCGATGATGAGGTCGATGTCGAGCTGTGGCCCACGACGGATGCACCGCTCCTCCTGACGCATCTCGTCCGAAGGGGCTCACTGGACCTTTGCTTCACCTGGAGTCGAGAGAAAGGACATCTGCCGGACCTCGTTCGGACACTGCACCGGTTGCGGGGCGCGGCCTTCGCGGTCGCACGGATTCGACGCTGGATCGACGCGGACCCCACTCTATTGGCCACGATACTCCCCGAGATCTTGCGACTTGGCCCTTCAGCGGACCTCGAACTCGAGCGACTCGCGAGATCTTCCGCCGTCGAGCTCCGACTTCGCGAACAGATCGTGACCGCGCTCGGAGGGCGTGTTCCGAGCGTCTCCCGGCGTGCGCTCTTCCGCGAACTACTCGGTTGTCCTCACGCCACACTCAGGGAGCGGGCAGCTCGAGACTTGTGGCGCCTCGCGCACCGAAGTGACCGTAAGGAGATTGTCGAAGCCTTCCTCGCGGGGGCGTTTCGCGAACATTTTTCGATTCGCCTCGAGCATGTGGACCTCCCTCTGGTCGAGCGCGCTGTTCGCGACGCCCAGGGGCCTGCGCGTCTTCGCTTGGTACGGCTCGTCGCGACTCTGGAGGACCCGCTGCCGATCGCGCTTCTCGTGGACCTGTGGCAGACGAGTGAGGAGGAGGCGAAGGCACTTTGTCGGGATGCGCTCCGCGCCATCGACCCAGCCCGAGTCCTCCCGTTCATTCAGAAGAACATCGATGCTGGCGACGCATCGATTCTCGATGTGCTCGGCCCGCTGCGAAACATCCCGCAGCGACTCGTCGGCGCGTACGAGCGAAGCTCCGACAGCTCGGTATGGGCGCGCTTCTTCGAAAGGATGTCGGGAGGGCATACACTTCACGCACCGGGTCTGTCCGAGGTCCTCGCACGCCGCTTCCGCGAGGACACGGGAGACCGGGCCGCGATTCGGCTCTTCGCGCATCTCGACGACTGGTCCGATGCCACGAAAGTCCACGCCCTGGCAGGCGCGATTCAGCCTGCGCTCGAGGGGGACGATAGAGAAGAGTTGCTGCGCAGCATCGTGGAAGCAACCGCCGCGGTCGGTGTCGCGCTCCGTGTACGCGTCCTGACGAGCATCGGGCGGATCACGGATGAGCCCATCGTTCTCGCTCTCATGGATACGGTTCTCGAGAACGCTCTCGTGCGGGATGCGCTCCCCGCACCGATGAGGGGCGCCATCGAACGGAGGATGAGCCGCGAGCTGGACGGCGCGGCGGAGAGGGGGCGTCGGATCCTCAGCTACCTGGCGACCCACGCCAAAACCGAAGCTGAGCGCGCAGAATTGATTCTCGTGTTGGAGCGCAGCCTGCGGCACCGTTCGCCGCGTGTCCGATTGCACGCGCATCGCCTGCTCCGGAATCATGCGGACCGTTCGCGATATCTCGCTGCGACACGTGTCTTGCTCGACGATGCCGATCCGACGACCGTTCGGAGCGCCATCCGCGTCATTGCATTTGGAGGCCACGTGGAGGCGGTCTCCGAGCTCGCGGAGCTCCTCTTTCATTCGCACGCATCCGTACGAGGCGCTGTCCGCGCGGGCTTGGTTCACCTCGGCAAGGACGCGGTGCCGACGCTCGTGCGGGCGCTCGGTCGAGCGCGTCCGGATCGACGACCCGCCTTGACCGAGGTTCTCGACGAGATTGAGCGGGGAGGGGGCAAGGACGACGAGGATTGCTCCGACATGGGCGAGCACGAAGAGCGAGACAGCCAAGCGCGCGACTAGGCTGAGCGGTCCCGCGAGCCGCAGTCCGCACGGTGCAGGCCGTGACGGGCAATATCGCGAGCCCGTCGCTCCGTGTGTCGCGCGATCGTCACCTGATCGTCGAGGCGATATCGGTGTGGCGGCATCGAACGTGCGATACTCCGGTGCCGATGAGCTCTCGAAGGAACCTCCTTCTCTCTCGGCGCGATCTGCTGCGGGGGGCGGGAGCGGCGGTCCTCGTCGGCCCCGTTGCCGGCTCGCTCTCGGCGTGTGCCGATGACACACCGCCGTCGGAGTCTTTCGTCCACGGCGTCGCGAGCGGCGATCCTCTTCCGGACTCGGTCATCCTGTGGACGCGCGTGACGACGGACGGTGCCGGGCCTGTCGATGTCGTCTGGGAGGTCGCCGACGATCCTGCGATGAGCAAGCGCGTCGCCTCGGGCTCGACGACGACCGACGCGGAGCGCGACTTCACCGTGAAGGTGGACGTCAGCGGGCTGGCGGCAGGACGCACGTACTACTATCGCTTCCGCGCGCTCGGAGCGACCTCGCCCATCGGCCGCACGCGGACGGCGCCGAGCGGATCGACGAGCCGCCTCCGATTCGGCGTCGCCTCGTGCGCCAGCTACGCCCACGGCTACTTCCACGGCTATCGCGCGCTCTCGGAGCAGCGCGATCTCGACGCTGTGATCCACCTGGGAGACTACATCTACGAGTACGGGTCGTCCGACTACGGCGATGTCCGCGCCTACGAGCCGCCGCACGAGATCGTGACGCTCGCCGACTATCGGACGCGACATGCGCAGTACAAGCGCGACGCCGATCTCCAGGAGGTCCACCGGCAGCACGTCTTCATCAACGTCTGGGACGACCACGAGATCGCCAACGACGGCTACGCCGACGGTGCGGAAAGCCACACGCCTGGTGTGGAGGGCAGCTGGGCCGACCGCAAGGCGGCGGCGCAGCGCGCCTACCGTGAATGGATGCCGATCCGCGAGCAGGCAGACGGGCGCATCTACCGCAAGCTCGCCTTTGGAGACCTCGTCGATCTGGTGATGCTCGACACCCGCTATCAAGCGCGCACGAAGCAAGCTGTCGGGCTCACGGGGGCACCGCCGGCGGCGGATCCGAAGCGGTCGCTGCTCGGTGACGAGCAGGCCGCGTGGCTCGAGGACCAGCTGAAGACGTCGACGGCCAAGTGGAAGCTACTCGGCCAGCAGGTGATGGTCGGGCAGCTCCTGATCGAGAAGGGCACGAAGCTCGTGAACGGCGATCAGTGGCACGGGTATCCCGAGTCGCGCGAGCGCCTCCTCACGTTCTTCCGTGACTCCGGCGTGAAGGACATCGTCGTCTTGACCGGCGACATCCACAGCTCGTGGGCGCATGATCTGGTCTTCGATCCGAACGACCCGACGGAGTACGACCCTGCGACGGGGCGAGGCTCCGTCGCCGTCGAGATCGTCACTCCCGGGATCACGTCTCCGGGCGTGCCCGAGGCTTTTGCCGGGCTCGTGGACGGTGCTCGACCGTTCAACCGACACATCCAGTGGCTCGAGCTGACGAAGCGCGGCTTCGTCGTGCTCGACGTGACGCCCGAGCGATTGCAGGGCTCGTGGTACCATCTCCCTGACGTCGTGGAGGCGGCGCCGACCGCCCCTGCGTTCGCTGCGGCGCTGTCGGTCAAGGCCGGCGAGAAGCGCCTCGTCCCCGATGCGGCCGCGGCACCTTCGCGCGACGACGCGCCGGTCGCCGCTCCTTGACCGGACGGCGGCGCGCTCCGCTCCCTGCGGGCTGCCCTATTGAAATGGGCAGCGAAGGGGGCGCGGCCGGAACCGCTCGAGGTCCGCGATCAGCCAGTTCGTGATGACCGATCACTTCCCGTCGGAGCCCTGAGAATTGGACACCGCAGGCTAGCCGGCCTCGATCGTGTTCTTGCCGCGCTTGGTGACGAGCTTCTTCCGGCTCACGACGCCCGCCGACGTCTTCTCTCGCGGGTCGCCCAGCTTCACGAAGGTGACCTCGACGCGTGAAGCGTCGACGTCGACGAGGGCAAAGCCGTAAGCGTCCGTGTCCGCGTAGCGAAGGTGCGGATTGGAGGCTCCGAGCGCGGCGTCGGCGCCTGCGATGAAGTAGTCCGCGATGAAACGAAGTGCCGATCCCGACGGGACCTGCTTGTCGACGAGCGCCGGGAGAGAGGCCGAGGAGATGCCCGCGGTGACGAACTCGACCCCGACGGGCCTCGGGTTCGGGTTGTCGAAGTCGACGTGGAGCTCCGATGCGAAGAACGCGTGGATGTCGCCCGTGCACACGACGAGGTTCTCGACGCCGGCCTTCGCCAGCGTATCGAGGATCTCGGCCCGCTCGCTCCGATATCCGTCCCACTGATCGCAATTCACGTAGGCGGTATACGAGAAGAGCGGCGGGACGCTCGGCAGATCGCTGAGCCGCAGCGCCATCTGCCACATCTGCACTTCATTGCCCCAGACCTTCCACGTCGCCGAGGACTTCTTGACCGCGTCGAGGAACCAGGCCTTCTGGGGAGCGCCGAGGAGAGTCGGCTTGGCCTTCGCTTCGCGTGGATCGAAGACCGACTTGCGAACGAAGTAGCGCGAGCCGATCGAGCTGTTCTTCGACGGCTTGCCGACCGCGAGGTCAACCGGACCTTCGGGAATGAGATGGTTGGCGCGGTAGAGTCGCTGATCGGTCATGAAGATGTCGACGTTCTTCCCGTATCCGAGCTTGCGATAGATCGTGATGTCGTTGGGGAACGACTTCTCTTCGTATGTGATGTCCGCTGGCTGGTATTCGAAGAACGCGCGATTGGCCGCTTGCCGTCGCGGAGTGTTCTTCTCGTCGGTGAATCCCTTGGTGAAGGGATCGAGCTCGTTGAACGAGGTGGAGTGATCCTGCCAGCAGTCGTCGGCGAATTCGTGGTCGTCCCACGTGAGGATGAATGGATAGAGGCGGTGCACCTCGCGAAGCAGCGGCTCGGAGCGGTAGGCCTTGTAGAGCGCGCGATAGTCCTCGAGCGTCGCGGCCGCCATGCGCGTCCCGTCCTGTGCGGGAGACGTATCCATCCCGTCGGGGATCTCGATCGTGCGATCCGGCGTCGACGACTGGAAGCGCGGATCGTTGACCGACTCGTAGATGTAGTCGCCCAGCCAGAGGACGAAGTCGAGGTCGGCCTTCTCGTCGAGGAGAGCCTTCCAGGAGTGCCAATAGCGGCCGACGTAATCCTGGCAGGAGCAGAAGGCGAACTTGATCCGTGCGTCGGCAGTCGCGTCGGGGGCCGTCTTCGTGCGTGCGACGCGGGTGGTCGTCCCGCCGCTCTCGAACCGATAATAGTAGAAGCGGCCCGCCTTCAGGCCAGTCGGAACCACGCGAACGGTGTGATCATCGTCTGCCTTCGCCTGGAGGGTGCCCTGGCCGATGATCTGCGTGAGCGCTTCATCTTCGGCGATGACGAAGCCGACGTCGATCGAATCGGTGCTCGCCTTGTCCGCGCCCTTGGGGTCGATGCGCGTCCAGAGGAGCACGCGATCGGGGCGTGGGTCGCCCGACGCGAGGCCCTGAGGGAAGAAGGCGTCGCTCGCCTCGGGCGCCGAGGTGGGCGTCAGCAGGCGGGCAGCATCGACCGTCGGGGCACCGGGCTCTTTGATTCCGGGGGCGTCGGGGCTCGCGGGGTCGGATCCGAGGGGCGTCTCATCGCTCCCGCAAGCGACGTAGACGACCGACGCCAGAGAGCCGAGGAGGAATTCGCGACGCTTCATAGGCGGGCTCACGATGACACCCGAACCGCTGCGACATCTCGATTTTCTCGCGACGTGGAGGTGACATCATCGCCGCCCCGTGTCGCGGCCGTCGCGTGTGGAGCGAACCCCCGGGGCCAGCTCGCACGCGATCGTGATGCGCGGAGCGTGAACGGGCGGCGGTCGCTGAGCGCGAGGCGGATCGCGACCACGTGAAGCATGCGCGTCAAGCGGCCCCGGAAGAGATCGATCCAGCGGCCGCACCGTCCGGGCCTCTCGCTCGACGTGAACGCGGAGCGTGCCGCTTCGGAGATTCGATGGGGTGGGGGGAACAAAAGTGCGAGAGGCCGCTGCGCGTCGCGCATCGACGGGGCGGTCGCGCGAGCGAAGAATGCAGCACCCTTCCCGCTCGCGCTCGATCCGCCGGTCGAAGGTCGCGCGGTGCTGCTTGATCGTGGACTCCCCGGTGCAGAGGCGGGCCCGTCAGGAGGTCACTTCACATGTTCCGCTGCATCACATCCAGACGCGTCTCGTCGCTCCTCATCGGCTTCGGTCTCGCTCTCGCGCTTGGCGCTTGCGCCGTCGAGCCGGGAGAAGGCTCTGCTGCGAGCGAGGCGCAGGTCAATCAGGTGAGCTCGGCCCTGCCGCTCGAGGCTGTCTCGGTGACCGGCGCGAACTTCGGGACGCTCCAGCTCGGCGAAGGCGTCGGCGCGGGGACGCTCGGCACGACCGCCGCGCTCGGAAGCGGGGCTGTCATCGATACGGGCACGGTGGGGACGACCATCACTTCCGGTTCGTCCACGGGTCCGATCGGCTTCAGCTCGACGTCGTCCTCGTCCTCATCCGGCGCGCCGATCGGTTTCAGCTCGTCGACGTCGACGGGTCCGATCGGCTTCAGCTCGTCGACGGGGCCGATCGGCTTCAGCTCGTCGTCGTCGTCGTCGTCCGGCACGGGTCCGATCGGCTTCAGCCGGTCGTTCGACACGGGGCCAGTCGTCTTCAGCTCGGGCTCGGGCGGGAGCACGTCGATCAGCTCGGCGTCCGGAGGCCCGGCGGTGATGCAGTCGTGCCTCGGGCCCGAGTGCCTGTAGCCGCCGCCCTCGCGATCAATCGCGATTCGAACGCGCGGCGTGTGCCCGGAGTGCTCCGGGCGCACGCCGCGTCGCTTGATGGTGCGCTCAGATCACGCCCGCGGCCGCTTTGTCGAGCCAAGCATCGATCGCCTGCGTGATCTTCGTGTTCCCGTCCTGCTCGTAGGTCGAGAGTTTCTCCTCGCAGCGCGGGATCGCCGCGAGGAAGTCGGACACGATCGTCGGATCGTCGAGCGTCGCCGCGTGACGGCCGTAGCCCTCGAGCTCGAGGTAGCGGGCGTTCAGCACCTGCTCGAACTGCCTCGCGAGCGGGATCGCGAGCATCGGCTTGTGGAGGTAGACGGCCTCGCCCATGAGCGTGAAGCCGCCGCCGGCGATGACGCCGCGCGAGGACGCGAGATCGTCGATGAACTTGTCCTCGCTGAACGGCTGGAAGCGGAGATTTCCGTCGACGACCTCGCCCTTCAAGTCCCTCCGCATGCCGTAGATGCGGCACTCGAGGCCGCACGTGCGGAGCGCGTCGGCGAGCGACGTGTTGCCTTCGCCGGTCGTGTAGACGAGGAGGTGATCGCCCTTCCGTCGCTTCGCCGCGAGGATCTCGGGCCGGAGGATGGGAGGGAAGAGGCGCGTCCGATCCTTCCGTACGTCGGGGTGGAAGAAGGTCGTGATGAAGTACTCGTCGCAGAACGGCAGCTTGCTCTTGATGAACGCCTTCGTGAGCTGGAACTCCGCCTGGTGCCCGGCGACGACCTCGGAGGGCAACGTGCAGCGGTTGATGATCTGCATGTTGTCGATCGACAGCACCGGAAGGCGATGGGTCTTGCCGTAGAGGTAGGTCCACGACTCGAAATCGCTGATCACGGCGTCGGGCCGGAAGCTCCCGATGAGCTCGAAGTAGGCGGCGATGTTCTTCGGGAGGCCGACTGCTCCCGTGGTCACGTTCGACCAGAGCGTCTTCATCGGGCGGACGCGGTTTTCCTCGTAGATCATGTGGAGGCCGTGGATGCGGTTCACGCCCTCGAAGCGCTTCGAGAGGAAATCGACCGCGCGCCCGGAGGCCATGATCTCGACGTCGTGCTCCTGGGCGATGAGGTGCTCGAGGATCACGCGCGACCGCATCGCGTGTCCCATCCCTTCGCCGACGACGCCATACAGGATCTTCATCGCTGGGCTCCTTCGCTTCGGTGCGAGCATACGCCCGGCAGCCGCTATCATGTAGCCGAACGACCGATGGAGACTCTCCGCGTCTACAGCGAGACGCTCCCCTACGCCGATCTCGTCCGTCCGCGGACGATCGAGCTGCTCTCGCGCTATGGTCTCGAGCTCGTGCTCGCCGTGCGACCGTGGGACGAGCCCGAGCTCCCGCGCGTCGCGCAGACGCTTCGTGACGCCGGCGTGCCGCTCTCGATCTGGCCGATGCTCTCGGACGAGGAGGGGCGCTGGGCGAGCATGCACAATGCGCCTGCCTTCGGGAGGCTCACGCGCTCGGTGTGTGATGCCCTCGAGGCAGCGGGCGCGCCTCCGTGTGACGTCCTCTTCGATCTCGAGCCGCCGTTCGCTGCCGTGCGCTCGCTCGCATCGCTCGGTGCGGCGGGCTCGCGCAGCCCGGACGGCCTCGTCCGCTTCGCCTCGGGCTTCGCGCGCGCGAAGCCCGCGGCGTTCGAGGCGGCATCCCAGGCGTTGGCGCGTACGGTCGCCGAGATCCACGAGCGTGGCATCACGACGTCGATGGCGGTGTGGCCGCTCGTTGCGCTCGATCCGCCGGGCGAGGAGGCATGGCAGTCGCTCCTCGGCACGCCGGTCGACGCGCTCGGCACGAGGCACGTGAGCGTGATGGTGTACACGTCGATCCTCGAGGGCTGGTCGCGGCGCGCGCTTCGACGTCGCGACACCACCGAGCTCCTCGCGGCAGCGACGGTCCGCACGATGCGCCGCTGGGGGCCCTCGGCCGGGATCTCGCTCGGCTGCGTGGGCACAGGCGCCCTGGCGGATGAGCCGACGTACCGGGATCCGTCCGAGCTCGCGGAGGACGTCGCCATCGCGCGCGCGTCGGGCTGCGAGAAGTTGACCCTCTTCGATCTCGGCGGGGTGCTGTCGCGCGAGCCCGCGGAGGCGTGGCTCGATGCGTTCGTCTCCGGCGGCGAGGCGAGGGGAGGCCCGACGAGCAAGCGCGTGCGCGCGGCACGTACGCTCGCACGGGCCGCGTACACGCTCGTGCGAGCACTGTCTCCGAGCGCGCGCGCACCAAGGCACGACTGGGAGGCCGTGAAGTAGCAACCCGTAGGCGAGGGCGCTCAGGTGACGGCATGAGCAATGCTCCCGCAGCCGTGGGCCGGAGGCGCGACGAAGGCCCTGTCGGCAAGGGGCGACGCGTGCGCGCACGCGCTGGCACGTGCGCGCACGCGGTTGGCGCATCGCAAGCCCCCGACATCACTAACCCCGTTGCCTAGCATGCATCCTGCGGAGTGCCTGACCGGAGGTCCTTCGGACATGTTCAGCGCTCGTGGTCGTGCAGGTTGCTCTCTCTCGCTCGTTGCCCTCGGTGCTCTCGTCGCAGGCTCGTCCTCGAGCACGGCCGAGGCGGCGCCCCCGCCGTCGCCGAACGCGCTCGTCGGGGTCTCGCCCGACCAGTGGGCCGCGCGTCAGGGAACGTCCCTCGGCCTGCTCGTGAAGCGAGCGAGCGCCGGTACATGCGAGCGGCTACGCATTTCGGTCGACGGCAAGTCGCGTGTCGTCTCCAATCCGAGCTTCCCATTCACATTCGAGATCGCCCCAAGCGATCCGCTCTACCCGACGCGCAGTGGCAAGATCGACGTCGCCATCGAGGGGCTCTCTGCGGCGTGCACGGGGCGGGTGACCACGGCGTTCATGTTCGACACGACCCCGCGGCCGACGCGGCCGGCGCCGACTGCGCCGAGCGGTCCTGGCGCCTCTGGAGGAGGCGCCGCGGCGGGCGGCGGCGGCGCGGCGGGGAATCTTCCCTCGAACACGCCCAAGGCGACCGGAAAGCTCGCGAGCATGCTCGTTCCGGACGGTAGCTTCGCGGAGGATGATCCGCAGAAGCTCCGCGTGCATGGCGCGGGCGCATGCCGCCTCGACCTCGCGATCACACGTGTCGACGCCGGCGCGCCCGGGCGGAAGACGTGGTCCGTCGGCCCCCTCGTCCTCGACGGAGGCGCGCACCTCTTCAACGGTACGCATTTCGACACGCTCGCGGAGGGGTCCTACAGCGCGGAGGCGGTCGGCAAGGATGGCTGCGCCGGAACGGCGACGATCGACTTCAAGGTCACGGCGAAGAACACGGCGAAGCTCGTGAAGGGCCAGCCCAAGATCGCGCTCGAGAAGAAGCCGATCTCCGGTCCGGCCTTCCTCCGGACGAAGGACAGCAACATCCTCTTCTCGGTGACGCTCCCACAGTCGGTGCTCGATGAGCCGAGCGCGGGATGCTGCGAGCTCGAGTACGGGTACAAGAACGTGTACGGCGTCTGGGAGGTTTACGGTGGTGGCCCGGTGCAGGACTCGTCGTTCGGCGGAGCCATCAAGACGGGCAATGCCGTCGTGTACAAGAGCGTCTCCGGCTTCCGCGAAGGGGCCGAGTGGCGCGTCCGCGTCCGCGCCTTCAAGTACAAGACCGGCTTCGAGTGGAGCGACTGGCTCGAGTTCAAGGTCGATCAGAACTGACGATCGACAACAAGATGCCGCGTGCTGCGCCGCCACCGGCGAAGCCGCGTCAGCAGCGCACGACGACCGCAGGGCCGAGGGCCACGACCATGCGCGACGCGATCCTCGGCAGCTCGGACTGCTTCGGGCGCGGGACGACCGGGGCGTCCTTCTCCGGATCGGTCTTCTTCGCCCTGATCGTGTCGGAGGTCGACGATGGCGCGCTCGCCAGGACGTTGGTCCGTGGCTGCATCGCCATCGTAGTGCAGGCGGCGGCGAGCTCCTGGGCGCGGTCGTCGGTGCGCGAATCACGACCGCGTCCTTCAGCACGATGCGCTCGCCGTCGCGGACCTAGAGGGTCGTGTCCAGGGCGTGCGCGAACGGGCCGAGTACGTGCGCGCACGCCGGCCGGCCACGCAGGACTCGTGGTTTTTCGCGGAGGTCCGCCGTGGCACGGTCGCTGCTCGAGGGAGGTACTGCCATGAAGACCTCTCACGTGATTCTCCCGTTCCTGCTCGCTCTCGGTGCCGCCCCGCTCGCGCACGGCGCCCCGTTCATCGGCTCGTACACCCCCCCCGCGGCGCGACCGCCGAAGGTCGCACCGGCGACCGAGTGCACGGTTGCCCCCTACGGCGCGTTCGCCGACAAGGGCGACGAGCAGATCGACTCGTACGTGCTCTCCGGCCACTGCAACATCAACCTGGCGCCCGCGAACAAGAAGCCGATCGTCCAAAAGGTGAAGGTCCGGGTCGAGGGTGAGTGGTCGCCGAAGCTGAAGCGCGCCTCGGAGCGGATGACGATCATCCATCCCGACAAGTCGTTCAGCTTCTCCACGTGGGCCACGTGCTCGACCGATCCGTTCATCGCCGGCGCGCAAGCGACGTGCAAGGACCAGGGCATGGGCGGCGACGACTTCTCGCTCTTCCTCCGGAAGGAGGATGCGCCGTTCGCGAAAAATCGCGTGTCGTCTGCGACGATTCCGTCGCTCACCGCACGCGTCACCTCGCGCGCCCAGGTCCGCGAGATGGGTGTCATCCGCTCGATCGAGGTCCCCTCGGAGGGCATCGTGGGCCAGAAGGTCATCGCGAAGACGACCTTCGCGGGCGGTCCGGGCGCCTGCCCGATGGAGGTCGACTTCGGCGACGGTCACGTCATCTCGACCGTGAGCTCGGACCAGCCGACCTACGACCTCATGGACCACGTCTACGCGAAGAGCGGCTCATACACCGTCAAGGCTCGCGCGCTCCCCGGCTGCTACGGAGAGGCGACGAGCGCCAGGATCAACGTGAAGGGAGCGAGCCTCGAGTCGGTGGCGATGGCGACGGTCGATCGTCCGGGCAAGACCTCGAGCATCGCGATCACCGGTCGCTACGGCGCCTGCAAGCTCAACGTCGACTTCGGCGACGGCAAGAAGGAGTCGCTCGATGCGACGTTCGCGGCCGCGGGCAGCAAGACGATCGTCGAGCACACGTACTGGTCTCCCGGCCGCAAGAGCGTGACGGTGTCGGGTGACGCCGGCTGCTCGGGCACCGTCACCGGCGCCGTCGACGTTCCCGTGGCGACCATCAAGAAGCTCACGCGCATGGGGCGGCTCGACCAGTTCGAGGTCGTCACTGCGCACAGCGACGGGAACAGCTGCCCGCTCCGCATCGACTGGGGTGACGGCACCGTCGAGGACATGCCGTCGCTCGTGTTCATGAGCGGCGCGGTGAACCTGAACCACGTCTACAAGAAGAAGGGGAAGATGCTCGTCTCGGCGCGCGGGATCGACGGCTGCGTCGGTGTCGCGGGTGAGTGGGTCGTCGTCAACTGATCGAGAACGGCGGCGAGGAGGGCACGATGCGGCTGCTGCTGACGACCGATTCGACGACGCGACGCGTGCTCCTCACGGTCGGTGCGGCCCTGCTCGTCGTTCTCTCGTCTCCGCCATTCGGCCTGTGGCCGCTCGCGTTCGTCGCGCTCGTCCCGCTTCACGCTGCGCTTCGCAACGCTGGTCGTAGAACGCGCGTGCGCGAGGCGGCGGCGATCGGCTTCGGCTTCGGCGTGCTGGTCCACCTGACCTTCTTCCACTGGCTCCTCGCCGTCCCGTTCGTGTCGGCGCACCACCTGGCCGTCCTCGCCGCGTACCTCGCGGTCTTCAGCGCCGTGTTCGTGGTGATCTGGAGCAGGCTCTCGGGACGCTTCGCGCTG
Source organism: Myxococcales bacterium 68-20 (assembly GCA_001899635.1). Classification (GTDB taxonomy): domain Bacteria; phylum Myxococcota_A; class Polyangia; order Polyangiales; family Polyangiaceae; genus Labilithrix. The sequence goes on from MKVQ01000001.1 coordinate 88,104, forward strand.
CCGCTCGTCCCTGCCGCCCTGGTGGCTCTCGACTGGATCCGGGGGCACGCCGGCTTCCTCGCATGCCCCTGGGGGACGATTGGGCAGACCCAGTCGGAGAACCTGCCGCTCCTTCAATGGGCGAGCGTCGGCGGCGAGCCTCTGATCACGTTCGCCGTCGTCTCGGTGAACGTCGCCGTCGCCGAGCTCCTCGAGCGGGGGCGCTCGCTTCGCCCCATCGTCACGCTCGGGCTCGTCGCACTGGGCCACGTGGCGGGCGCCGCGATGATGCCGGCGACGGAGGGCAGGCCCCTCCGCGTGGCCGCGGTGCAACCGAACATCGATCCCCGAGCCCCACGCTCCGACTCGGATGCGCTCCGCGAGCTCACCGAAAGAGCGGCCGCAACGAGGCCAGACCTCGTCGTGTGGCCGGAGTCGACCGCTGGCGATACGGAGCACGACTTCCTCGCGCTCTTCCGCACGCGGGCGATCATCGACAGCGTGGGCGTTCCGGTGCTCTTCGGGTCATCCTCGGGGAGCACGTCCGAGCGCGGCTACAACTCGCTCTTCTTCATGACGCCCGGCAAGCCAATGCCGCAGCCCTACCGGAAGGTGCGGCTCGTTCCGTTCGCGGAGTACGCGCCGATCGGGCCCGCGATCGGACCACGGATGTTCGATACGATCCCGGGCGACACGCGCTTCACCTTCGACCTCGACGGCGTGGACGTCGAGCCGCTGCTCTGCTTCGAGAGCCTCTTCGCCGACGACGTACGCGTGACGGCCTCCGCACGCCCGTCCGTCATCGCCCTCGCGGTGAACGACGCCTGGTTCGGCAAGAGCGTTGCGCCCGAGCTGCACAACTTGGTGAGCGCGTTCCGCGCCGTCGAGAATCGCCGTCCCGTCGTGATCGCGTCGAACGGTGGTCCATCGACGATCTTCGATGCGAGCGGTCGGGTCGTCGCTCGCGCCCGCTCCTTCGAGCCCGACGTGATCGTGGCCGCGGTGAGGGTCGATGTCCCCGCGGGACCGTATCGACGATGGGGCGATGCCGTTCCCCTCGGCCTGATCGTCACCACGGTCCTCCTATCGTTCGTCGGCCCCTTCGCAGAACGACGGCGTTCGGCCGCGAGTACCGTGCTTCGAGCTAAGGCGCAACTCAGTTGCGCCGATCATGAAAGGTCGAAGCGGTCGGCTCACACGAGCTCGTCTTGACCGGAGATTCACGCCCGCTCGTTCAACGGGCGGGCGCGAATCGGAGGTCAATGCAAGTGAGTCCCGCTTCAGCCGGCGTCGCCCTCGGCAAATCGCGGCGGGCTCCGATGTACCGAGAGCGTGCCCGTGATGCCCGTGCTCTCGAGGTGCGCGCGGGCGGAAGTATGGCATCGCGAGGCGCGACTCGTCGCGCCCCGGGATGCCATCAATTCGTAGCGCCCGTGCTCATCGGCGCCGGTGCGATGCGCCGGCTCCAGGGACGACGCCGCGCGCGCAGCCGACGCGATGCCGCCGCCCGATGAGGCGGCGTTGGGCTACTGCGAGGCCGTCATCGTCGCGTAGGCCTTCTGGATCGCTTCGTTGCCCTTGAGCCCATCGCAGTAGGCTTGCGCCGCGGGCGGCAGCGTGATGCCGAGAGGGACGCTCCAGGACAGCACGATGTACGCGTACAGATCGGGGGCGCTGAGGGACTTGCCATTGAGGAAGCTCCGCTTGCCCCCTTCGAGCAGGGTCACCAGCTTGTCCACGCGTCGCAGTACGTTGGCCACCGCGGCGGCACGGGCCTCGCCGGTCAACTGCGGGTTGAAGAGCGGACCGAACGCCGGGTGCAGCTCGCTCGCCACGAATCCCATGTCGTTCAGATAACTGTAGCGCTCCGGCGTGCCTTCCTTGGGCGAGAGCCCCGCGTTACCGGCGTCGGCCAAGTAGGTGAGCGTCGCCACGTTCTCGTTGAGGATGGTGCCGTCCGAGAACGCGACCGTCGGAACGTTCCCCTTGGGGTTGATGGAGTAGAAGTCGACCCCGGACTTGGTCTTGTGCGTCGCCAAGTCGACCGTCTCGGAGTCGAAGGTGAGCCCTCCGATCTGCGCCGCGAGGAAGTTCGCTGCTCCGCAGCTTGTCGGTGTATAATACAGCTTGAAGTTCGTTCCCATACGCGCGGACGGTACCGAATCCGAACGACGTTCGGGGGCTCTTTCGATTCGGGCTCGCCGTCGCTGCGAAGTAGCTCGAGCATGGCGCGCTCCTCGACGGGGACCTGACCCACTTGCGCGCAAGCCGGAACGGATGAGCGCGATGATCGACTCTCTCCCTGAGACCGCGCTCGTTGCCGTGCACGCGGATACCGTCGCTGCGGGCGCGCTCCAGACGAGGGACGCGAGGGGATGTCGGCCGATCAGCTGCGAGCGATGGTGATCGAGCGGGCGAAGTGGAAACCGAAAGGCTCTTGGCTGCCGCGCCCGAGCGTGCTCGGGGGTCGACAGAATGTCATTTTCGAAAATTTTCTCCCTCAGCGGAACAGTCGACTCGTTGAGCCTCCAACGGGCGCATGGGCCCGGTCGAGCTCGCCGGGGGCCGGCTCGCTACGAGGCGTCGGGCTTGGCGCCGTGAAGGGAGGTCGGATCGCGGGCGCGGGCTTGTTGCGGCGCGTCGACCGGGACGCCGAGGCCCTCCAAGATCCGGCGCGCCGCGTTCGTCTCGACGACCGTCTCGACGACCCGAATCGGCCGCGGCCGAACGCCCCGAACGCAACGCGATCGTCTTCTTCAGGAGGGACTATGGCAGCCATACGCCCGCCACGGAAGGCGGGCGCTTCCTTCTCGGAGCTTGCTGGCGCACAGCGCGTCCGCGTTCCGTCTCGTCTGCAGATTCCACCTTGTCACACGCGGCTACCGGCGGTTTGTTTCACCGGTCCTCTCGGCGTCTGCTTCGATGCCTGCTGTCCCCCATGAAAAGGAACGCATGATCGCCAACCGAGCGATTCCGGCCCTCACGCTCAGTCTTCTCTCGTGTCTCGCTGCTTGCTCGTCGACCTCGGGGGACCAGGAGATCGACGAGCGTACGGGAACGACGAAGAGCGCCATCATCGACGGCAAGTCGTCCGATTCGTCGCAGGACGCGGTCGTGCTCCTCGTCCACTACGATCCCTCGAACAACGGCTTCGGACAGTGCACCGGAACGCTGCTCGCGCCGCGGCTCGTCCTGACGGCGCGCCACTGCGTGGGCGACACCGATCTGTATGCCGCTTGCAAGGCGGACGGCACGCCGATCGCGGCGGGCGCGATCCGCAAGAACCACAAGGCGAACACGATGTACGTGTTCACGGGCAAGGATCGCCCGGACTTCGGCCGCGGGGAGGTCAAGCCCGCCGGGCGAGGAAAGAAGATCATCGACGACGGAGGAAAGAACCTCTGCAACCACGACATCGCGCTCATCCTCCTCGAGGAGCCCGTCACCGACGCCCCGATCGCTCCGATCCGACTCGACGCTGATGTCGAGGTGGGCGAGCTGATCACCGCGATCGGCTGGGGCGTCACCGAGGACACGCCGTCGCCCAAGCAGCGCCAGCAGCGCAAGAACATCGAGATCACGAACGTCGGTCCGGACAAGGCGGGGGCCGGCGTTCCTCCGAACGAGTTCCAGGTCGGGGAATCGATCTGTTCGGGCGACAGCGGCGGCCCGGCGATCGCGCAGGAAACGAGCGCCGTCGTCGGCGTCGTCTCGCGTGGCGGCAATGCCCAGGGCGGAGACAGCAACGACCCCGCGGCCAACTGCATCGACGGCAAGAACCTCTACACGAAGATCTCGCCGTTCAAGGATCTCATCCTGGAAGCGTACGCGCTCGCCGAGGCGGAGCCCTGGATCGAGGGCGGTCCCGACCCGCGTAAGCTGAAGCCGAAGGCGGCGTGCGAGACCGGCGAAGAGTGCCGCTCGGGGCTCTGTCTGCCCGATCCCGACGCGGGCGATGCGCTGACGTGCGCCGAGGATTGCTCGACGACCGAGACCTGCAGCGTCGAAGGCGAGGTGTGCACCGCCGAAGGCGAGGCGAAGGTATGCCGCGCGCCGAAGAAGGCGCCGGCCGAGAGCGCCGGGATGTGCTCGAGCACGCCAGGACGGTCCGGCTTCGGCGGCGCATCGCTCGTGCTCGGGCTGCTCGCGCTCGCGAGCCTCCGCCGCAAGCGGAGCTGAACCTCGCTCTAGCGACGGAAGCGGAGCGCCATCGTTTCGGCGGCGCCGCGGAGGACGTCGAAGAGCGAAAGTCCTTCCTTCGCGCGTTCGACGCCGATCGCGAGATCGTAGGCGAGCGTTCCCTCGCCGGACTCGGCGAGCACCTTCCTGGCGCCGGAGCGCTCCAGGATCGCGCGCATCGTATCGTTGTCGGCGAGGACGTCGGCGCGGAGCGTGTGGATGCCCCGGAGCCTCGCCGCGCGGAGGAGCTCGTGGAGGAGCACGGTGGCGACGCCTCGACGATGCATGTCGTCGACGACCGTGATGGCTGCCTCGGCCGTGTCGGGGGAGCCTTCCAGACGGACGAAGCGCGCGATGCCGATGCCCCGTTCCGTCTTGAGATCGGGGGACTCCATCGATGCTCCGATCGCGACATGGTCCTTCTGATCGACCGACGTGAGGTAGGTCAGGAGGTCGTCGGTGGGCTCGGGGCCGATGTTGAGGAAGCGGAAGTAACGCGACTCCGGGGAGAGCTCGCGGAAGGCGCTTCGTAGCTCCTCGCGATCCTCCGGCGTGACCGGTCTCACGGTCACGATCGTCCCGTCGCGGAGCGAGCGGGTCACGCGCCAGCCAGGGGCACCGTCGAACGCCGGATCTGGCGATGAGCCGGACGAGGAGTCAGACGGATCTGCGGGCGAATCGACGGACACGGCGGGCTATCCTAGCAGCCGAGGCCGCGTCTATCCTGTCGCCGATCGCTCGATACTCGAGTCGAGCTTGCGGCAGGAGGACACGAACGATGACGATCCGCGTTGATCTGTGCGTGCTCGGCGCTGGGCCAGCCGGCTATGCCGCCGCGATGCGCGCGCATGACCTCGGAAAGCGCGTGCTGCTCGTCGAGCGCGATCGCATCGGGGGCGCGGGGATCCACTCGGGGGCGCTGTCGTCGAAGACGATGTGGCACCTCTCGAACGACTACTCGATCGCGAAGCTCACCGATCGAGGCTACCGCGCTCCCGGCGGCCTCGACGTCAGCTACGGATCCGTGATCGAGTGCGTCCGCACGGCGGTCGCCGAACGGCGGGCCCTACTCGATCGCCAGCTCGAGGTCCTCTCGAAGCCGTCCCGGAGCGGAGGTGTCGTCACGCTCCTCCGCGGTGCGGCGCGCTTCGTCTCCCCGACCATGCTCGAGGTGAAGAGGAACGACGGGAAGGTCGAGGCGGTCGAGGCCTCGAATTTCCTCATCGCCACCGGCTCGCGCCCGCGAATCCCGGACGGTATCCCGGTCGACGGCGACGTCGTGGTCACGAGCGACCACATCGAGTCGTGGTCGAGCTTTCCCGAGAGCATGGTCATCGTCGGCGCGGGCGTCATCGGGTGCGAGTACGCGACGATCTTCGCCAACTTCGGGCGGACGAAGGTCAACATCATCGATCGGCAGCCGCGGATCCTCCCGTTCGAGGACGAGGACGTCGCCGAGGAGGTCGCGTCGAGCTTCGAGTCGTTCGGCGTCACGATCCATCGCTCCTCGAAGCTCGAGAAGCTCGAGATCGTGAACGGTCGCGTCGAGTACGTGGTCACCAGCGCCGATGGCAAGAGCGAGACGATCCGCGTCGCCAAGGCGCTCGTCTCGGTCGGGCGCGTGCCGAACGTCCAGGACCTCGGGCTCGAGGCGGCGGGCGTGAAGGTCGAGAAGAACGGGAGCATCGTCGCGAAGGACACCCGGACGACGGCGCCGCACATCTGGGCGGCGGGCGACGTCACGATGGACATCGCCCTCGTCAACGTGGCGGAGCTCGAGGGCCGCTACGCCGTCGAGAAGATGTTCGGCCTCGAGCCGGCTCCGATCCCCTACGAGGCGCTCAGCGCGATCATGTTCCTCCGTCCGGAGGTCGCGAGCGTCGGCCTCAACGAGATGAAGGCTCGCGAGCTCGAGATCCCATACCGCGTCGGCGTCGTCGACAATCGCCTGGTGAGCCGGAACGTCGCGATGCGGTCCACGAGAGGCTTCGTGAAGCTGCTCGTCGCGAAGGAGTCCTCGAAGGTGCTTGGTCTGCGCGTCGTGGGACCGCAGGCATCGAGCACGATCCAGGGCATCGCCTTTCTCATCCAGATGGGCGCGACGCTCGCGGACATCGATCACTGCGTGCACCCGCATCCGGCGATCCCGGAGGGGGTCCAGGAGTGTGCCAGGATGCTGCTCGGGCGGTCGGTCCTGAAGGCCGAGGTCTTCGGTCCGGAGGGGTTGCTCCGCTGCGGCGAAGGCTGAGGTCGAGCGAGCGACGCGCGCGGCCTATAGGACATCTCATCCACTCATCCAGAGTGTGATCGCCGTTCCGTCGCTCGCTGGTCCAAAGGTCATCCCGTCCCGTGCACCCGCCGCTCCTCACCCGCTCCACCGATCCTCCGAAGCAGCCGCTCGGCGTCGCGCTTCGCGAGAGCGTGCGCTTCATGCGGCGTGCGCTCGGGCTCGTGTGGAAGACCTCGGCGCCGCTCACCGCCGCGTTCGGAGGGCTCGCGATCTTCGGAGCGGTCCTGGGCCCGGCGATCGCGCTTGCGGGCAAGCGCATCGTCGACTCGGTCGTCGCGGGGTCGGAGGTGGAGACGCTGAAGTGGGTGGCCGTCGAGCTCGGGCTCGTCGTCGCCCAGGCGACCATGAACCGGACGAGCGCGCTGGTCCGCAGCGTGCTTGGCTCGCGCCTCGGCAACGACATCAACGTCGCGATCCTCGAGCGAGCGCAGCGGCTCGAGCTCCGGCATTTCGAAGACCCCGAGTTCTACGACCGACTCACGCGCGCACGCCGCGAGGCCTCCTCGCGGCCGCTCGCGCTCGTCTCGGAGAGCTTCGCGCTCGGCCAGTCCGTTCTCACCCTCGCGGGCTACGCCGTGCTGCTCGTTCGCTTCAACGCGTGGGTGGTGCTCCTGCTGATGGTGGCGACGGTCCCGGCGACGATCGCGGAGATGAAGTACTCGAAGCAGGGGTTCCGCATCCGCAACTGGCGCTCGCCGGACGCACGCCGCCTGACGTACCTCGAGTACATCCTCGCGAACGACAAGCACGCGAAGGAGATGAAGCTGTTCGGCCTCGGCCCGCTGTTCCTCGGCCGCTACAAGGAGCTCGCGGAGCGCTTCCACCGCGAGGACTCGAGGCTCATGGTGCGCCGTACGATCGTCACGTACGGCCTCTCGCTGCTCGCGACGCTCGCGTTCTACGGCGCGTACGCGTCGATGGCGGTCCTCGCGGCGGTCGGCCGGCTCACGCTCGGCAACATGACGATGTACGTGCTCGCCTTCCGGAGCGGCCAGCAGTCGTTCCAGTCGATCCTCGGCGGCATCGGCAACATCTACGAGCACAACCTCTACATGTCGAACCTGTTCGCGTATCTCGACGCCGACCTCGACGCCGTGGCGCCGGCGGTCGACGCGAAGCTGGAGAGCGACGGGGCGGCGACGAACGGAGCGGCGCGACCGTCGCCGACACGCGCCGGAGAAGACGGAGAAGGGGAGCCGCCGAGGCTGCCTGCCGTTGCGTCGCACGCGCTTCCGGCACTGGCCGCGTCCGAGCGCGGCATCCGGCTCGCCGACGTGAGCTTCCGCTACCCGGGCCAGAAGAAGTGGGTCCTCCGCCACGTGGACCTGTTCATCCCGGAGGGGCAGAGCGTGGCGATCGTCGGGCAGAACGGCGCCGGCAAGACGACGCTCATCAAGCTCGTGAGCCGGCTGTACGAACCGACCGAGGGACGGATCCTCCTCGATGGGAAGGACCTCCGTGACTGGGACCGCGACGCGCTCCTCGCGCGCTTCGGCGTGGTCTTCCAGGACTTCAACCAGTACCAGCTCAAGTTCCGCGAGAACGTCGGCGTCGGCTCCGTCGAGCACCTCGAAGACGAGCCCCGCATCGTCCGCGCCGCGAGCCAGGGCGGCGCGGACCCCGTGCTCGCCGGGCTCGCCAGCGGTCTCGATACGCCGCTCGGCCGCTGGTTCCAGGACGGCGCGGAGCTCTCGGGCGGGCAATGGCAGAAGATCGCGCTCGCGCGCGGCTTCATGCGTGAGGAGGCCGACATCCTCGTCCTCGACGAGCCCACCGCGGCGCTCGACGCGGAGGCCGAGCATGCCGTCTTCGAGCGGTTCCAGGAGCTCACGAAGGGCCGGACCACGATCATCATCTCGCATCGCTTCCCCACGGTCCGCATGGCGGATCGCATCCTCGTCGTGGAGAACGGCGCGATCGCGGAGGACGGGACGCACGCCGACCTCGTCGCCGCCGCCCGGACCTACGCGAGGCTCTACGAGCTCCAGGCGAGAGGCTACGTCTGAGCGTCGCTCCAGCGCCGGCGTCGAAGGTCCGAGCGCGCTCGTCGCCATCGGTGCTGGCGCGGTGCCGGCCCGCTCTGGCCCGGGCCAGGGGGGCGCCTTGCGATCTGCGCGAGATCGCTTGCGGGGGGCGTTGGCCCGAGCCGTGCTGAACGGAGCGGCATGAGCGATGGACTCAATCTGGTCACGTTGTTTGGGAACCTCGGCGCCGATCCGGAGCTGAAGACGAGTGCGCGGGGGCCGGTGCTCAAGATGCGCCTGGCGACCGATTACTCGTGGATGAACAAGGAGAAGAACGAGAGGGAGAAGCGGACGGAGTGGCACAACCTCACGATGTTCGGCCCTCGCGCAGAGGCGCTCGCGAAGCACCTCCGCAAGGGGTCGCGCGTGATGATCACGGGCCATCTGCAGACGAACAGCTACGAGAAGGAGGGGCAGAAGCACCTCCGGACGGAGGTGATCATCGACGACCTCTGCTTCGGCGGTGGCGGCGGTGCCTCCGCGAACGGGGCGTTCACGCCTGCGCCGCGCGAGGCGTCGCTCGCGTCGACGAGCATTCCGTTCTGACGAGGAGCCCGCGCTCCCCGCGTGCGATCGCACCCTTCGCACGCGGGGAGCGCCGCTCTGCGCATGGAGCTCGCGCTCCCCGCGTGCGATCGCACCCTTCGCACGCGGGGAGCGCGCTCTGCGCGGGGAGCGCCACTCGACGCACGGAGCCCGCTCGGTCGCGGCGCTTCGGCGCGAGCTCGCGGGCTCCGCGCCGCTCATCGGCCGAGCAGAGTCGAACCTCGCTTGCGGCGTGGGTGGGGTGACGGAAGGCTGGGGCGATGGCCGGCGGCCGTCGCGTGGCGGGTCAGAAAGACGAGCCGGGCTGCTTCAGGAACTCGAGCTCCTCGTGCGTCGACGTACGGTCGAGGATCTGGTTCCGATGCGGGAAGTGCCCGAAGCGCTCGACGATCACGGCGTGGCGCTTTGCGTAGTCGAGGCCGTTCGCGGCGAACTTCACGAGGTCGGCGGGAGCGGACGCATGGAGGCGCTCGAACGCAGCAACGCACTCGTTCTGGAGAGCGACGTCTTCGGCGTGCATCAGCGGCATGTAGAGGAAGGAGCGTTCCACCGTCGTGAGCGCCGCTTCATCACCGGCTGCGATCGCCTCACGGGCGAGAGCGCACGCTCTCGCGTCCTGTGCGAACGCGCGCGGTGTCCCGCGGAAGACGTTGCGGGAGAACTGATCGAGCACGATCACGAGTGCGAGGCGTCCGCGCGGCGTCGTCTTCCAGAGGTCGAGGGCTCCGCGGGCGGCGAGCTCGATGGTGTTACCGAAGCGTGCCTCGATCTCGCGATCGAACGCGTCGTCCTTCGCGTACCACTTCGCCGCGTTGCTGATCTGGCTCGAGCCTTCCGGCCCAATCCAGAACTGGAGCACGTCGGTCGGCCCGACGTCGTTCGTGTGGTCCAAGCGGCTCTCGTGGTCCGGCATTCGAGCTCCTGATCGATCGTGGGGCGGGAAGCGCTGATGCGCGCCGCTCAGGCCTTGCTGAGGAGATCGTCGAACGCGCGGTCGAACTCGTCGTCGGCACCGACGGCGGCCTGCCGCACATTCTGCTTCGGCTCTGCCTTCGAGAGGCGGCGCACGCGCTCCTGGACGTCACGGTAGTTCGGATCGCGCCGCATCGCCTTCTGGTAGTAGGAGAGCGCGTCCTTGTTCATCTTCTTCGCTTCGTAGGCGGCGCCGATCTCGAAGCAGAGCATCGTCTCCTGCGAAGGATCCTTGATCGAGGCGTTGAGCCCCTGGAGGAAGGACTCGATCGCCTCGTTGATGTTGCCGCGCTCGAGCTGGATCATGCCGATCATCGAGCGGCACACGCACTCGTGCTTCGGGTCCCTCGCAGCGACGTCGAACTCGCGGATCGCGTCGTCGAGCAGGAGCATCTCCTTGTAGGCGATGCCCAGGTTGTAGTGCGAGTCGGAGTCCTCGACGCTGATCTGCTTCGCGACGCCTTCCTTGAACTTCGCGAAGACCTCCTCGACGTCGATCTGCTCGTCTTCGTTCGCATGGCCCTCCGCGGGCTGCATGTTCGCGTAGTCGAGGGCCTCGAGCGCATCGAGCGAGGAACCGATGTCGAAGGCGCGCCCCTCTTCCTCGCGCGGCTTCTGACGAGCGCCGCTGCCACGCTGGGCCTCCTGCGAGTCGATCTCGACGAGGCGTTCGCGGAGGAGCGGGTTGTGCGGATGTTTGCCGAGCTGTTCGTTGAGGATGGCGCGCGCGTCGTCGAAGAGGCCACGCGAGCAGAAGAACTCCGCCTCGTCGAGGGCCTCTTCCAGCTCGCGTCCTGCGCCTGGTCCGAGCGACGGCGGCTTCGCGGAGATGCGGTCCGGGCGGTGCGACGAATGGCCGACCGCGGGGATGTGCGCGTCGGCCTCGGCGTACGGGTCGGGCTCGTCGAGCGGGAAGCTCGGGAGCGAGTCGCCGCCCACGGCCTCCGCGTCGTCATAGCCCTGCGGTGCCTGCGATGGGCTGCGGCCGACGTGGATCTGCCGATCGTCGGCGTATTGCGACGAGACGTCCGCCGGTCCCATCTCCTCGAGGTCATAGGAGGGGAGGCGGGCATCGTGCGCGGGCTCTTCGCCGTAGCCGCCGGCCTCGAGCTGCTCCGCTTCGCCGGCTTCTTCGTTCTCGTCGACGATCTCGTAGCCGAGCTCCTGGAGCATCTCGATCGCGCGAGCGTTCGACGGATCGAAGGCGAGGACGTCCTGGAGCGCACGCGCAGCGGAGTCGCCGTCGAGCGCGTCGACGTAGAGGCCGGCGATGACGAGCATCGCGTGCACGGCCTCTTCGGTCTGACCGGATTCGATGAGGACGTCGCGATAGGCCTCGTGGAGATCCATCGAGCGCGGATCGACCTCGAGCCCCTCGCGCAGCGTCTCGATCGCCTTCGCGTAGAGGCGTACGCGCCGGAACGCGTTCGCGTCGGCGAGCGTCTTCGCGACGACCTCGCTGGTGTCGACCTCCGACTGCGGTGCCGCTTCTTCTGCGAAGTGCGCGTGCCCGTGCATGCCGGCGTCTCCGCCGTCGGCATCGACGCTGGCGTACTCCTGCCCGGCGTCGGCGTAGCCGCCCTGCTCGGCGTAGCCGCCCTGCTGGTGCTGGTAGGCGTCGCCGTAGCCTTGCTGCTGCTCGCCGTAGGCATTCGCGTCGCCGTCGGCGTATTCGCTGCCGTCCGCGTCGACGTACGCCTCGCTCTCGCCGTAGCTGACCTCGGCGTAGGAGTCGGCGTCTGCGGTCTCCTCGACGATCTCCGCGTCCTCGACGATCTCCTCGACCTCGCCGTCGTACGAGAGCTCTTCGACCTCGTCCTCGATCGGAGGCTGCGGGGGCGGCGGAGGCTGCGGGAACGCGTCGGTGCGCGGACGCTGGAGCGGCTGCGTGTTCGGCCGCGCGCCGTACGGCGACGGCGCGGCTTGCTGGCCCCACACCGCCGGCGGCTGCTCGGGGTAGGCTTGCTGCTGTCGGGGCAGCTCTTCACGCGGCGGCGGCGCTTCTGGCTCGAGGGCGGTCCCGTACGCGGGCGGCGCTGCTCCCATCGCGCCGCTCTGCTGCGCGAGACGGCGTACGCCCTCGTCGTGCGGAGCAACGCGCAGGAGGCGCTCGAGGATCTCGCGGAAGAGATCCACCTTGCCCGTGTCGCGAGCGACGCGAGCCATCTCCTTCTGGACCTCGATCGCCTTGGCGCCCTGGCCGATCGCATTGAACGCGCGCGCGAGGAGCGAGAGCGTGTCGAAGTCGCGCGGGTTGGCCTGGAAGCAGATCTGGAGCTTCGCGAGCGCCTGCATGCCGTCTTGCGGCTGGTTTCGCGAGAGATAGAGCTCGGCGCAGATCCGGGCCTGTTCCGGATCGGGCTTGTGATGGAGCAGGCGCTCGAGCACCTTCAGCGCGTCGTCGCGCCGGCCGATCCCCGAGAGCTGCGAGGCGGCGGTCTTGAACTCGTAGACGGCGCCCTCGACGTCCTTCACACGCGAGAGCGCTTCGGCGAGGCGCAGGTGCGGGAGCGGGTTCGTCGGATCGAGCTCGACAATCTTCCGGAAGACGTCGATCGCTTCCTGATCCTTCTGCTGCCGCTGCAGGCGCGTCGCGACCTCGTCGAGGGCGGCGAGCGCGTCGCTCGTTAGCCCGAGCTGCTGATAAAGCTCGGCGAGCTTCGGGGCGATGTGTCCGTAGCGCTCCTCGAGCTGCGGGACATGCTTCGCGATGATCTCGCGGATCTGCTTGTAGACGGCGATCGCCTTGAGCGCGAAGCCCTGGTGTGAATAGAGCTTCCCTACCGACTCGTAGGTGTTGATCGCGTCGGCGTAGACCCCCTGCTTTGCCTGCAGGTCACCGATCTTGAGCAGGGTCCGAGCATCGTTCGGATCCGCCTCGACCAACTTCCTGAGCTCTGCGACCGCCTTGTCGTATTTCTTCTTCTCGACGTACTTCTGGGCGGCCTCGAGCACCTTGTCGCGATTAATCGCCACGTCGACGAGGGCTCCTCGCACGGAGCGACCGAGCGAGTCGGCCGTCCGGGTGTTGCAGTTTGCAATCCAAGAGTGTGGTTGGGAGAGTCAAGGGCGCGCGCGGGAGCGTCGAGATTCGGGACGCATCCTGTGGAGGTCTGAGAATAGCGTTACTTCTGACAGGTTGCCTACTTGCGCGTGAAGGAACGCTGCTCGCACGGACGTCTGGCCGCCGCGTGGCGACGAGGCCCACGGGGCGGGAGGCACACCGCTCCGAGCTCGTCTCGGTGAGAAGTCCGCTTCGCACCACCGGTGGTCATCAGGAAACCCGCCCGGCCGCGCGGGTTTCTTCAGGCGAGTGGTTGAACCAATAGACCACGGGGCGGGCGGCTCGACGCATCGCCGAGGTCGAGCCGTCCCCGCTCGGGCGCGGCGGGTGGGTCCTCCTGCCCGCGCCTCGAATCCGTCTCAGGGCGTGGAGGGCGCCGCTCTCGATCGGATCGCGCACCCGGTTGCCAGTCGCCGCGGATGAAAACGATGGAATCGGGACGCGCCTGGCTGCGAGCGACGAGCGCGGTCGCGCGCCTTCGTTCGCGCTCGGAGCACGCCAAAGAACGAGCCGGAGTGCGAGCCAAAGAACGAGCCAAAGAACGAGGCGGAGTCGAGCGAACGCATGCGACCGGCACGCACGGCCCCGCTGGAAGCCTGCTCCGTTCGCGGGTACGGTGGCGCGATGGCCACGCACTCGGCACTCTACAAAGCTCCCTTTGGTCCTGGCGGCGCGAGCGAAGTGGACGTGCAGCTCGCCGAGAAGCTCCTTGCGGTCGCGCTTTCGCGCGGTGCCGACTACGCCGACATTTTCTTCGAGTACCGGGCCGCCGGCGGCTTCGTCTACGACGAGAACATCCTCAAGAGCGCGTCGCGCGGCGTCTCGATGGGGCTCGGCGTGCGAGCTCAGCAGGGCGATGCCACCGGGTACGCGTACACGGAGCGCCTCGACTGGGACGCGATGAAGCGGGCCGCGGAGACGGCCGCCTCGATCGCATCCGGCGGCGGGTCGCCCAAGCCCGAGCCGATCACGCTTCGCCCGCTCCCGAGCCGCTACGAGCTCGACAAGGTGACGCTCGACGTCCCCGGGATGGACAAGCGGAAGCTCCTCGAGCGTGCGGCCGCCGCGGCTCATGCATACGACAAGCGCGTCCTCAAGGTGGAGTGCTCGTTCGCGGAAGAGATCCGCGAAATCCTCGTCGTCACGAGCGACGGGCGGCTCGCGCGTGACGTGCAGCCGCTCATGCGCTTCGGCATCCGTGTGATCGTCGAGCAGGACGGGAAGCGCCAGGAAGGCTCCTCCGGCGGTGGAGGTCGCACGACCATCGGCTACTTCGATGGCAAGTCGCCCGAGTGGCACGCCAAGCAGGCGGCTCAGCAGGCGCTCACCATGCTCGACGCGCAGGAGGCCCCGGCGGGTCAGATGGAGGTCGTGCTCGCGCCCGGCGACAGCGGCATCCTCCTCCACGAGGCCGTGGGCCACGGGCTCGAGGCGGACTTCAACCGCAAGGGCACGAGCAACTATGCCGGGCAGGTCGGCAACCTCGTCGCGAGCGAGCTCTGCACCGTCGTCGACGACGCCACGCTCCTCATGTCGCGTGGCTCGATCAACGTCGACGACGAAGGCTACGAGCCCCGTTCGAGCACGCTCATCGAGAATGGGAGGCTGGTCGGCTACATGCACGACCGGCTCAGCGCGAAGCACTACAAGCTCGGGCCGAGCGGCAACGGCCGCCGCGAGAGCTTTGCCTGCGCGCCGATGCCCCGAATGACGAACACGATCCTCGTTGCCGGTCCCCACGACCCCGACGAGATCCTGAAGAGCGTAAAGCGCGGGATCTTCGCGAAGAAGTTCGGCGGAGGTCAGGTCGACATCTCGAACGGGGACTTCGTCTTCTCGCTCACCGAGAGCTATCTCGTCGAGGACGGCAAGATCACGACGCCGCTCAAGGGCGTGAATCTCATCGGCAATGGTCCCGACGTCCTCCGGAAGGTCTCGATGCTCGGGAACGACGTCGAGACCTCCGACGGCATCTGGACCTGCGGTAAGGACGGCCAGAGCGTGCCGGTCGGCGTCGGCTGTCCGACCATCAAGATCAGCTCGATTACCGTCGGCGGCACGAAGGTCTGAGCCCTCGTGCTCGCCGCGCTCCCCCGACGGGGAGCGACGAGTCGCGGGCGGCTCGTCCGGCGAGCCCTGGCGTGCGGCCCCCACCCCACTTCGTTCTCAGCTGGACTGACCGGGCGCGGCGGTTCGTGATAATCCGGGCTCGTGGCGGCATTCGTCGTCGTGATTGGTCACGGCCCGGACCTCGAGGCCGAGGAGGGAGCAGCGACGCTTCTCCGGACGCTCGGTGCAGAGGTACGCACGCTCGATCTCTGGGAGGAGGGGGCTGGCCTCTTCGAAGAGGAGGGGGCCCGCGCTCGTGCGATCGTGATCGAAGCGGGCGAGCGACCCGACCTCGCCGTCGCGGCGCTCCGGGCGGTGCGCAAGACCGAGCAGCTCGCGAGCACGCCGGCGATCATCGCCGTACCGCAGCGCCAGATCGCCCGCGTCGACCCGGCGAGCGGCTTCGACGACTTCATCGTGACGCCGTGCACGCCCGTCGAGCTCTACGCACGCATCCGCCAGCTCGAGTGGCAGCGGAGCGAGTTCTCGACGGAGGAGCGCGTCAAGGTCGGTCAGCTCATCATCGACCGCGCGGCTCACGAGGTGGTGGTCGATGGCCGTAGCATCGTCCTCACGGCGAAGGAGTTCGCACTCCTCTCGTTTCTCGCGCAGAATCGAGGGCGCGTCTTTTCACGCGAGACTCTTCTCGCTCGTGTTTGGGGAGCACGATACGAAGGCGGTCCACGCACGGTCGACATTCACGTACGACGCTTGCGGATGAAGCTCGGCGATGCGCTGCCGCTCGAGACTTTGCGCGGCGCCGGGTACAAGCTGCGCACACCGGGGGAACGATGAAATGGCTGAAGAACCATCATAGGGTCGCGTTCAGAGTGGCAGAGGCGAAGAGACGAGCAGCGGAGCCCAGGCCGGCACGGCTCGCGGTGAGCATTGGATGTCCGAGCGGCGTCGGGCCCGAGGTCTCCGTCGCGGCCGCAGCGCAGTCACGCGCGCGGGTCTTGCTCGTCGGCGACCTCGGGGCGCTGAAGGCCGCCGCGCGTGTCCGGGAGGTCGATCCGCGCCGACTCGCGCGTGTCGAGGATCCTCGCGAGGCCTTTGACAGTGCGGATGAGGAGGCGATCTTCGTCTACGAACCGCCCGGGATCGCGCTCGGCGCCGCCGACCGCATTCCAGGACGACCGAGCCGCGCCGCGGGGGCTGCGCAGCTCGCATGGATCGACGCTGCCACCGATCTCGTGACGACGGGCGTCGCCGACGCGCTCGTCACGGGCCCGGTCTCCAAGGACGCGATCGCCCGATCGGGCGCGAAGGGGGCGCGCGCGTTCCGCGGTCACACCGAGCACCTCGCCGAGCGCCTCGATGCTCCCGAGGTGACGATGGCGTTCTGGACCGACCGCCTCACGACGTCGCTCGTCACGACGCACCTCGCGCTCGCCGACGTCCCGGCCGCGATCACCCCGGACGAGGTCGCGCGCGCCGTCTACTGGACGGGGCGCTTCGTCGCCCAGCTCGGAGCAAGGGGACGCCTCGCCGTGGCCGCGCTCAACCCGCACGCGGGGGAAGGGGGCCTCATCGGGACCGAGGAGCAACGCGCGATCGAGCCCGGCATCGTACGGGCGCGTAAGCGCCTCGAGCGCGCCGGTGTCGAGGTCCTCGTCGAGGGCCCCGTTCCTGCCGAGACCGCCTTCCGTCTCGCGGCGACGGGGACCTACGTCGCCGTGGTCGCGATGTACCACGACCAGGCCACGATCCCGATGAAGCTCCTCGGCTTCGGCGAGGCGGTGAACGTCTCGCTCGGCTTGCCCATCGTCCGCACGAGCGTCGATCACGGCACGGCTTACGACCGCGCAGGCAAGGGGACGGCGGACGCTCGAGGGATGATCGAGGCGCTCTCGCTCGCCCAGATCCTCGTCCGCTCGTCCGTCGACTCGCGCGTCGCGCTCAGCGGTGCGGGATGAAGAGCTGGTAGACGAGCCACGCGCACACGATCGCGAACATCAGCGCCGCCGCCGCCGACCACTGCCAGGGTGTCTTCGTGCGCGGCGGCGTCTTCGTGGCCATCAGCATCTGCGTCGCCGCGATGACGATGCCGTCGATCTTCTTCTTCGCGCGGGGGGCCTTCTCCGGGTCACGCTCGAAGGCGCGATAGCGTCCGGCGAGCTGCGGGAGCTGCTCGCTCTTGAGCGCGTGCTCGAGCAGTGCGGCGTGTGGCTTGTCGTCGTCCCAGGCCTCGAGGGCTCGCTTCCACAATGCCTCGAAGACGGCGTCCTTGTCGCCGATGGACGCGAGGTCGCTCTCCGCGTCCACAGGAGCATCGGCGGCGCTCGCATCCGGAGCCTCGGCCTTTGTCTCGTCCTTCGGCGCGTCTTCCTCGGTCACGGCCTGGTCCTCCTCACTTCGATCTCGCGCTGTCGATCCAGATCGTCACCGGTCCGTCGTTCAAGCTCGACACCTTCATGTCCGCGCGGAAGCGGCCCGTCTCGACGCGAATGCCCGTTGCCCGCGCGTCGCGGACGAAGGCCTCGTAGGCGCGCTCGGCCTCTTCCGGCGGCATCGCCGCATCGAAGCTCGGCCGCCGGCCCTTCGTCACGTCGCCGTAGAGCGTGAACTGGCTGACGACGAGGAGCGAACCGCCCACGTCGACGACGCTCCGATCCATCTTGCCGCTCGCTTCGTCCTCGAAGATGCGCAGGCCGAGCACCTTCGAGAGCACCCACGCGCGCTCGGCGTCGCCGTCGCCCTTGCCCGCGCCGAGGTAGACGAGCAGGCCACGTTCGATCGCGCCGGTGACCTCACCGTCGACTTCGACCTTTGCCCAGGAGACTCGCTGAACGACGGCGCGCATGGCTCAGATCCGGAGGGCGCGCCGAAGCTCGGCGACCATCGCGAAATACTCCTGCCGCTCGTACGGCTCGTTGAGGATGTGGAAGTCCTTCTTCGACAGCCCCACGCAGCCGAAGCAGTAGGTGCACCCGCTGCAGTCGACGCAGCGGACGAGGTAGGCGCTCCCGACGCAGCGCTCGCAACGCTCGCAGTGCGAGCAGGAGATGCAACCGACGAGCTCCGTCGACTGCGTGCAGTCGGTGCAGTCGACACAGCTCGAGCAGTAGTGCGAGCGCGCGACGTTCTGGCAGTCCTTCAGGAAGGTGGAGTCGGTGCACCGCTCGCAGCGCTCGCACGCGAGGCAGCCGACGTTCGCGGTGGTGGCCGCGTGCCGCTGGACGAGCTCGCGTAGGCGCTCTTCGAACTCGCTCGGGGTCATGGATCTCGCCTTGTGTACGCGGTCTTGGCGGGCGTCGAAGAAAGAATCGTCGTTTGTTTGGCCAAGGTCGCAGATTGTACGACCTTATCCTTCACGCGCATACCAGCGCCGGCGCGGGCGGTTCCTCAGCCGCCTGGCCCGAGGAGGATTCTCATGAAGCCCGTCGTTTCTTCTCTCGTTGCACTCGCGATCGCGATTGCCCCGCTCAGCGTCATGGCCAAGCCGGCGCCTCAGGAGAAGGCGTCGCATGCGAAGGTCGTCAAGCAGAAGGCCGAGAAGACCGGCAAGACCGTCAAGGTCGCGAAGGCCGACAAGGCGGAGAAGATCGACAAGACGCCGATGGTCCGCGTGAAGGCGGGCAAGAAGGACGGCGCCGCGATCAAGCCGGTCGTCCACCACGCGCACAACGTCGATCTCGGAGGCGCCGGTCATCGGGAGCCGAAGGTCGAGAACGGCGTCCTCGTCGCCGCGTCGATGAAGTCGCCGGCCTCGTCAGCTTCGCCCGCCGCGCCCGTGAAGACGCACGCGAAGAGCGGCGTTCTCGTCAGTGCGAAGGCGAGCAGCCGCGTCGCGAGCGCGAGCAAGGCGGAGGAGATGCCGCGGCTCCCGAACCCGAACGCCGTGAAGCTCAACAAGGGCGGCGCGGAGAAGGGCGCACGCAAGTCCGTCGAGAAGAAGGCCGAGCCCAGCGACGACGGCGAACGCGCGCGCGACGAGGAGAACGCCGAGCTCGTCGCGCGTATTCGTGGCCGCCAGCCCGCCTCATCGGAGAACGAGCAGGGGACCTCCGGCGGAGCGCGTGATGCGAAGGCGGCCAAGAACGTCTCGCAGAGCACGCCGAAGGCCTCCTGCACGAAGGACCCGGTCGAGATCGTCCGCGGTCCCGAGATCGAGCGGTTCGAGCTGACGAAATGTGACGGCACGCTCGCTCCCCTCGCGCAGGAGCGGCTCTCGATCCTGATCCGGCCCGGCGGGGCTGCCCGTCCGACCGCGCCGATCGCGGAGCTCGCGAAGAAGCCGGGCCCCGAGCTCGCTCAGGGCATCCGTCGCGTCGATCCGCGCCTCATTGGGCGCATCCAGGCGGTGGTCGATCACTTCAGCAAGGCGGGCGCGCCCGCGAAGCTGTCCGTGATCTCCGGCTACCGCCCCGCGTCGGTGGGAAGCATGCACTCGAGTGGACGCGCGATCGACTTCCGCGTCGAGGGCGTGCGCAACGAGGAGGTGGTCACGTTCTGCAAGACCCTCCCCGACACCGGCTGCGGCTTCTATCCGAACAGCTCCTTCGTGCACATCGACGTCCGCGACTCCGGCGCCGGCCACGTGAGCTGGATCGACGCGAGCGGGCCCGGCGAGACGCCGCGCTACGTCCCGGTGTGGCCGCCGCCCGCGGCGCCGACACCGCCCGCGGAGCGTCACCTCCACCGCGCGAGCGCGACCACCGCGACTAGCCGCTCGTTCGAGGAGCTCGCCGAGGAAGGCGCGAGCCTCCTTCGCGCGCGGCGCCCCTACGACGGCGCCGGCCGCTGGGCCGAGGGTGACGGCCTGCCGGACTCCGCCGACGAGCATCCGGCCGAAGCAGAGAAGTAGCCGCCGAGCGTGCCGCCAGTGGCGACTGCGGGCTCCTGATCCGCGCGTCATGGTCTGGCACGTGGAGCGACACGACGATCATCCCCCGTGCGCGCGCTTTCCCCTCGAGGAAGCGCGCGCACGTGTTTTTCAGGCCGTCCCTCGACTGGGCACGCCCTTCGCAAAGGGCTCCTCGTCCCGGCGGGAGGAGATGCGATGAAGCGGATTTGGATGGCCTCGGTGGTGCTCGGAGTGGTGGCGCTCGGCGGTTGTTCGGCGTCGGAAGACGCTTCGTCCTTCGACAGCGCGCGCAGCGGCGGCGAGGCCAACGCGGGGGCGGCGCCCGGGGACGGGTTCTCGGGCTCGAGCTCGGGAGGCACAGGGGGCGCGGACGAGAGCGAGAGCGCGGACCCGAGCGGATCGACGGGCGCTCCGGGCTCGCAGCCTCAGAAGGGGCTCCTCACCGCGGGAGTCTGGGACGACAACCTGAACTTCGACTTCTTCACGAAGTACGTCTCGCTCAGCGAGCCGACGCTCGGCGGGCTGCCGTCCTTCCTTCCGGCGGAGCGCGAAGCGGCAAAGCAGAAGTGGGCGCAGCGCACCGGCTCGAACGAGCTCGACATCACGTTCCTGATCGACACCACCGGCAGCATGGGGGACGAGCTCTCGTATCTGCAGAACGAGATCGACGGCATCGCGCAGACGATCAAGACCAAGTTCCCGCAGACGACGCCGCGCTACGGCCTCGTGCTCTACAAGGATCAGGCGGACGCGTACCTCACGCGCTGGTTCGACTTCAAAGGTCTCGACGAGTTCCGCACCAACCTCGCCGCGCAGACGGTCGGCGGCGGCGGTGACTACCCCGAGGCGGTGGCTGCGGGGCTCGATCAGGTGATGAAGCTGTCGTGGCGAACCGGTGGCGTGTCGCGCATGACGTTCTGGGTCGCGGACGCTCCGCATCACATCGGCGAAGAGGCCTCGGTGAAGGCGTCGATCGCCGCCGCGGTGGCGAAGGACGTCCACATCTATCCCGTCGCCGCGAGCGGAGCGGACGAGCGCACCGAGTTCACGATGCGCACGGCCGCGCAGCTGACCGGCGGCCGTTACGTCTTCCTCACGGACGACTCGGGTATCGGCAACCCGCATGCGGAGCCGAGCATCCCCTGCTACCACGTGACCAAGTTCGACGGCGCGCTCGTTCGCATGGTCGAGAGCGAGATGTCCGGCACACACGTGCAGCCGAAGCCCGAGGAGATCATCCGCTCCGTCGGCAAACCGCAGAACGGCCAGTGCTCGACGAAGGACCGAGGCAACGTCACGATCTACTGACGACGGACCGGCGATCGGCGCGCAAGGCGCAACTCGGTCGCGCCGACCTCGAACGAGTCGTGGCGGCCGTCCGTGACGACGGCGGCGGGACGGTCGTCGCGACGGCGCTCGACGGCTCGATGGCCGCGCGCGCCGCCGAGAACCTATCTGCAGCACGTGTGGAGCTCGCCGTTGCTCGTCTCCACGCACGTCGTTGTGGGAGATGGCCTCGAGATCTGCGTCGTCGTCGCTCCACGAGGAGCTCCGGCGCCTCGCAATGACGGGCGCGTGAGGTCACGCGCCACGCGGTCACGGCTTCGCGAACGCGCGGCCTCAGCGACCTGCTCGCGGCGAAGCGCAGAAGAGCGGCGCGGGCGGGGCGTGCGGACGCCCGCGTCCGCGACCTCAGGTCGTATTCGGCACCAGGACGCGGGCAGCAGGTTCACCTGCTGCGGTTGGTTGGAGCGCGAGCGCCAACTTCGAATGCGTAGGCGTGACGGTGCTTATGTTCGACAATGTGAGACGCGATTCAAAATCAGTTTGGGTTCTCGTCGTCATCGCGCTTTCTTCCGTTCTCGCATGTCGGAAGAAGACGAACGTCGGCCCTCCGGAGCAGGTGTCGGTGCGTGTTGACAGCTTCGACGGGCAGGACTTCGTCGGGCGGTTGACGCTCCAGAATGCGCGCGGCGGCGAGGTGTCTGCGGACGGAACGCTCACGCTGACGCTCGTCGCTGGTCATGAGTTGTGCTCGGGCTCGATGGACGTCCAGAAGAGTCAATTCGTGACGGACAAGGACAATCCCGTATACACGACGCTACCAATCGCCCTTTCGGCCTCGGCGCGGTGCGAGTCCCCGGAGCCGGGCGGACCGCCGATGAGCATGCGGGTGGTGTTCGAGACGCCCGACGGAGTCAGGATCGAGCGAGCACAAAAGCCGATGGCGGCGGCGGACTGGGCGACCGACCTCCAGGCCAGATACAACGAGGCTCTCGTCCGCGCCCGGATCCCTCACGAGACGCAGCGTCTCGTGAGTGTGGTGGACGTCGTTGCGCCGAAGGAATCCGCGGCCCAGGTCTTCTGCCCGCGTGAGGTGAGGAGGGGGGATGTCACGCGCGTGGTGCAGGACCACCTTCTCCAGATCGCCGGTCGCGCGTCTGGCGTGAACGATGACCCGTATTATGGATGGGCGAGCGATCCGCAATACCAGTGGCTTGCGGGGTGGTCGACGAAGCGCCTGACTCTCGACGAGAAGGTGGTGGCGCTTTCGCTCGGCGCGCCGAGGCGCTATCTCGAAATCGTGCGCGTGGACTCCTTCACCGCGCCCGCGACCACCGAACAGTCACGCGTCGTGAACGGCGGCAAAGCGAAGCCGCCGCACATAGCGAACTTCAAACCGGGCTCGATCGCAGCGACGGTATCCATCGTCGACGTCGCGAACAGGGCCGTCGCGTGTCGTGGCAGGATCACGGCTCGGAGCTCGTCCGAGGTCGTGCCCTCGGCGGGTGATCCGCTCGCGATCGATCTCCGTAGAAACTTCGAGAAGGCGGTCGCCGATCTCGAGAGCTCGATCGCGAAGGCACCGCTGCGCTGAGGTCGTGCTCGCGTGCAATGAGGCGCGATCGGATCACGGCCTTCGTCCTCGGCACCGTGGGAAATGAGAGGCGCCGTCGCGCGGACCGTGCGACGGCGCTTTCGCTCGGGCTACTTCGGGCCGGACACGCGGCAGAAGCCGCCGATGCACTGCACGCCCGACTGGCAGCAGTCAGCGCTGGTCGTGCATTTGTCGCCGATGTCGGCGCAAGCGGGAGCCTTGTTCGTGCACACGAGCGCGCCCGATGCGTTCGGCTTGCAGAACCCGCCGCAGCACTCGTCGCCCGATTCGCAGCCCGCGTTCTCCTGCTTGCACGGGTCGAGCACCCAGAAGCCGCGGGTGTTGCCCGCGAGGAGCTCCTGGGCGGGCAGGTAGAAGGCCGGGTGGCTCGCGTCGGCGCCCGGCTTTGCCGAGAGGTCGATCGCCGCGACCCAGAGCTTTTTCGTCGTGATGTTCGTGACGAGGTTGACGCCGCGAGGATCGCTGCAGAACGGAGGAATCGTCGCGAGGTTTCCGTAGAGACGGCGGCTCGTGAAGACGACCCACGCGTAGCCGCCGGACGGCGCCGGGTTCACGGTCGGCTCGTAGTTGTACTGGTGGTCGTTTGCGTGGAGCGGGTCGATGCCGCCGACCGCGTTGCCATCGGCAGTGCAGGTCATCGCCGCGGCGCTGCTCAGCACGGGCAGGTAGCCCTTGCCGTTCAGCCGATCGAGGGCGGTCACCTTCGTGGTGTCGGTCGTGTTCGTCCACGCGATGTACGCCTGCGCGCCACGGCGCGTGCGTAGATCGTAGAGGTTGGCCTCGCCTACGCCTTCGGCCACCTGCTGATGGAAGACGAGCGATTGGCTGTCGGGGAGGAACGCGGGCCAGCCGGGGCGATTGGCCGATGCCGCGCCCGTGTTGTCGGCGACGAGCGTGTGCGCTCCGAACGCGCGCGTCGCCGCATCGAACGGAGCGACGAAGAGCTTCTGCTTCGGGTTCGTGATCGACTCGCTGGCGTACGGATTGAACGCGACGAGCTTCCCGTCCGGTGAGAAGGCCGGCGTACCGAGGTGCGTGGCCTGGAGTCCGGTCGTCGCCTGCGCGGTGGCCGCGTTGGGCAGATCGACGATCTTGCCGTCGGACGTGAGCGCGGTGGCTCCGTCGGGCGCCACCGCCGGGAAGTGGGCGTTGACGGTCATCGCGCGCTCGGTCGCGCCCGTGGGCGCGAGCTCGTATGCGACGCTGTGATCGCTGTCGCTCCGCACGGTGACCAGGCTCGCGCCGGTGGCCGCGACGGAGTGGCAAACGCGGCACTGTTCGGAGCCGCCGTTGCCGCCCGCGACGAGGCTCGGTGCCGTCTCGCCGACGCGAATGCTGAGCGTCGCGCCGCCGAAGCGGCCGTTGCCGCCGACGGCGCCGCCGAGGTTCTCGGCGTAGCGGGTGCCGTACGAATTGTAATAGACGATGCCGGAGAGGCGTGCCGGCGCGATGGTGTACGTCTGCGCGATGGGGCCGTAGGCAACGCCGTTGCGTGCGACGGTGATCGAGACCTTCAGCCTGTCGCGCGAGCCGTCGGGCGCGAGACCGCCGGCCGTGTCGGTCGCCGCCTTCCAGATGTCCTGCGGGATCGGATGCCGGACGAACTTGCCGCCGGTCGTCGTCAGGATCGCGGGACGGCTGAAGGTGCCGCTCCACGAGAAGGAGCCGCTCGTGGTCTCGAGCGTGATGCGGACCGCGTCGGCGTCGCCGAGCGTCCAGTCCCACATGAGGAGCGGCGCGAGCAGCCCTCGCGGGAACACGGTGTCGGCGTACGGGTAGAGGAGCGAGAGCTTTTCGGTCGAGCCGTTCGAGGTCGGCGCACCGAGTGCCGCTTTCGTCGGCGCGTCGGTCACCGGCCCGCCGAGACCTTCGCCGCCGACGCCACCGATACCGCCGCCCGCCGTGAGCGACGCGGGGTCGTTCGCGACCTGTCCGGATTGCGCCGGCGTCGGTCCGTCCTGCTCGCCGGCGATCTTGACGAGAACCTGGCGCTTGACCGAGCGATCGCCGACACGTGCAATGATCTCGACGAGGCCGCCGGCGCGCCCGGTCGGCGTGAACGTCGTGGTCGTCGCGGGACCGCCGGCGACGGTGCCGACGTCGCCGCGATCGACGTCCCAGCCCACGCTGACGGGCGCGCCGTTGCTCGTGGCCGTGAACGTCACGGTCGGCGACTGCTGGCCGAACGGGACGGTGATCGTTTGCAGCCCGCTCGGCTGGACGTCGAGGAGCTCCACGTTGCCGGCGTCGGCCGAATCGTCCGGGAACGTCGGCGGCTCTCCGGTCGGGGCGGGCGCGGCGTTCGACGGAACGTTGTCGCTCCCGCACGCTCCGAGAAGACCTGACAGCAGGCAGGAGAGTCCGAGCCCCAATCCCCATCCAAGGTGGCGCATGCGCATCGTCGATCAGACTAGCTCGGCCGCTGGAGCGCCGATCGAGAATGTCGTCTGCTCA
This sequence comes from Myxococcales bacterium 68-20, assembly GCA_001899635.1. Lineage (GTDB taxonomy): Bacteria > Myxococcota_A > Polyangia > Polyangiales > Polyangiaceae > Labilithrix. The sequence continues at coordinate 113,427 of MKVQ01000001.1, forward strand.
GCGGATTCGAGGCGTCGTCTCGGATGACCCGCGTACATCGGCACGCCGAGGGCGCGGAGGTAGGGCGTGATGTTCCTCGCTCTATCCTGGCCCTATCCCGTTGGGCCGCGTCGGGCCGCGCTCGAACAGGCCGACTAAGTGCCGATCTTGTAGAAAGAGCGCGCCGTTTCGCCGAGCACGCTCGCGAGGGCAGCCTCGGGGAGGCGCCGCGCGGCGATCCGTTTCAGCTCCCGGTCCCACGCATACGGGATGTTCGGGAAGTCGGTTCCGTACATGATGCGGTCGGGGCGAGCCTCGACGATGCGGAAGGCACGGGCGTCGTCCTCGAAGTAGCTCGCGAGCGCCATCGTCGTGTCGAGCCATAGGTTGTCGTGGCGCTCGAGCAGGCGCTGGTAGCCCTCGAATTCGTCGGCGCCGAGATGCGGGACTGCGAGGCGAAGCGTCGGATACGCGCGGAGCACCGCTTCGGTCCGATCGACGTGGCAGAGCGTGTGGGGATCGCACTTGTACCCATTGCTCTTCGGCTCGCGACCCGCATGAATGACGAGCGGCATGTCATGGCGAATGCAGGTCTCGTAGATCTCGGCGAGCGCGGGGGCGTCGGGGGCGAAGCACTGCACGTGGCAATGGAGCTTCACACCGCGTAGACCGCTCGCAAAGGCATCCTCGAGGATCCGGGGGGCATCGGGCTCGCCCGGCATCACCGTGGCCATGCCGGTGACGCGCGGGTTGGTCCTGACCACCTCGGCCATGTAAGCGTTCATGCCGCGCGCGATGCCGGGCTTGTGCGCGTAGTGGAGCGCGACGATGTGGCCGACCCCTCGCGCGAGCGCGAAGGCGATGACGTCGGGCGTCTTCAGCTTGTAGCGGATCGGCCAGCCGTGGACGTCGAACCAGCGCCAGATCGCCTCGAAGAGGCGATCTGGAAACAGATGCACGTGCGCGTCGACCAGCGAGCCCCGCGCCACACCGAGCGACGGATCGACCTCGGTGCCTTCCTCTTCGTCGATGGGCGGCAGCGGCATCGTCCAGCCAGCCTCCCGCTCCGGGGGCGCGACACATGCGAGGCACGCGGGGAGGTCCGTCATCCGTGCGCGTCGCGTGCTCGAGCCCGCTTCACCAGCGCGACCATCGCGCGTCGCACCTCGTCGGTGGTCGACACGGGCTCGTCGAATGCGAGTCGCGCGCTCCGCGGCCCGCCGGGCGTCGTCGCGGTGAGCTCGAAGCCGTACCGATCGACCGCGGTCATGCTCGCCGTCGACGCCTCGGCGATACCGGCGAGCGAGCGTGCGTACGCGAGGACGGCGTCCGCGTGGTCGTCGTTCATGTGCCTCAGGATCCCGCTCGATGCGGCCACGAGCGGATCGGCCTCTGCTGCGCGATAGTCCTCGGCGGTCACCCACGACATCCGACCGAAGCCGCCGACGTAGCGCAGCGCCGTCGGCTCGAGCCGGTAGAAGGCGAAGTCCGCGAAGTCGACGTAGCTCACGGCGGTCGGCTGCTGCGCGAGGAAGATCTCCCGAGCCGTCGCCCTCTCACTCTTGCTCTCGCTCTCGCGCACGGCCGTACACGAACCCAGGATCGTCACGCGGCCGAGCGCGAGCGGCTGATCGTGGGAACCAGGCGCTTCCGCGATCAGAACGGAGGCCTCCGGTCGAGCCAGGAGGTTCCCGGTGTGCTCGGCCAGCGACGAGAGAAGGAAGAGCGGACGTCCGAGGTCGTCGATCGCGACGCTCACGAGCGAGCCATACGGATAGCCCGCCGGATCGCGCGCGATCGTGCAGAGCGTCGCCGCTCCCGCCTTGCGAACGAGCGTCCGGCAGCGCTCTGCGTGCGTGGGCGCGCGTGCGGCGCCGGCAGTGCGATCATCGAGCGAAGGTGGACGCTGATGCGGATCGGTCACGCTCGCTCCTTACCACGGCGGCGCATTCTCCCTGCATTCGTCCTCGACTCGGGAGGGCGCGCCGTTCATCACCTCGATGCCCTTTGCCGGAGAGCATGGCTGAGGTCGGCGTCGTCGGAGCGGGAGACCTCCGCGCCGCACCAGCAGCATGGCCTGGCGCAACGGCGCCAGTCTTGCGATGCTGAGCGCCGTGCTGGTCGACGACATCAAGAAGCAGATCACCGAGGCGATGAAGTCCGGCGACGCCGTGGCGCGGGACGTCCTTCGCCTTGCGCTCTCCGAGATCCAGACGGCCGAGGCGCGGAAGAACGCGCCGGTCTCCGAGGAGGACGCGATCAACTCCGTTCGCAAGCTGATCAAGTCGAACGAGGAGACGCTCGTCCTCACGACGGACAACGAGCGCGCGGGGACGCTACGACAGGAGATCGGCGTCCTTTCGGCGCTCCTTCCGAAGCAGCTCTCGGTCGACGACATCGTCCGCGCGCTCGAGCTGCAGCGCGACGCGATCAAGGCCGCCGCGAACGACGGTCAGGCGACCGGCATCGCGATGAAGCACCTGAAGTCGACCGGAGCCTCGGTCTCCGGCAACGACGTCGGCGCGGCGGTGAAGAAGATCCGCGCCTGATCATGTCCCGGTAGCGCACCTTCCGACCGCCGCGTTCGGAGAACGAGAGCCTCACTCGTCGGTCACGCCGAAGAGCCGCTCGAGGAGGTCCGTGACGGCATCGAGCGCGAGGAGCGGCTGGGCGAACAGCCGGCTCATCAACGGTGGGGGACACTTCACGACGGCCCGCTGGCGGGCGGCGGTGCCTTCCTCTCGTAGGATCGCGTTCGCCGCCTCGATCCCGGTGATCGCAGCGCGCTCCATGAAGAAGCCGCGATGCTCACGATCGTCCGTCTGCACCCAGTCGCCTGCGAACATCACGTTGGGGCGGCTCGGATCGCTCACCGCCGGCGCACGCTCGTGGTCGCCCGGAGCGAACAGCGAGAAGCCGTCGATGTGACGAAGAACGCGGCTCCGCTTCCGGTCGAGGCGGGCGCCGAGGTTCTCGTCCGGGAAATAGGCGTCGAGCACCCGGAGCGCTCGCTCGTAGATGTCGTCGTCGTCGAGCTCGACGAGGTGATCGCTGCTGCCGATGTGGCACTCCAGGAAGAGGTCGTCGAGCGCGGCGAATTCCTGCTGCATCGTGTGGAGGACGAAGAAGTTGTCGAGCTCGTCGTCGCTCGCAAAGACGCCGCTGTCGGGACCGCGCCACTTCGGCTGACCGGCGAGCGTGGAGAACCGCATGCGCAGGACGATGACGGCCGTCGTGCGAAGGAGCGGGACGCCCTCGGTCGACGCGTTCAGCGCGAGCTCGCGTGGGAACACCTCCTTCAGTGATGCGATGTCCATCGCGATGACGACGTAGTCGGCTCGCTCGAGCCCGTCTCCGCCGGCGTCTCCGGAGCCGCCGACGATCCAGGCACCGCTCCGAGGGTCGTGCTGCAGCGCCACGCCGTCGAGTGGGCGCTGAGGCGGGCCGCGGAGCACCTGCCCGTCGGCACCGAACTGGCCGCCGTGACAGGGGCAGTGGAAGACCGAGCCGCTCGCGTTCGTCTCGACCGACAGACGGCAGCCGCGGTGGGTGCACGTTCCTTCGAAGGCCTGGAGGCGGCGCTTGGCCGGCTCCCAGCTCATCGCGAGGTACTTGTCGCCGACTTGTCTCATGCTCAGCGCCGCCTCGTTCCCGAGCTCGTGCTCGGAGATGGCGGTCTTGGTCGAGACGGCGACGAAGCGTCCCTTCTCGAAGAGGAAGGACCGTGCAGGTACACCGAGACGGAAGCGGACGCCGCGGGCCTCGAGCCACTTTCGCCATGGATCGAGGACGAGCGGGACCATCCCGCCGTCGATCCACTCGGCTTTGACGGCGTCGGCGTCCTCCGCGACGTAATAGGCGAGCGCGTCGAGCGCGACGCGCGCGCTGACCTCGTCGCCGCGGGCATAGGCGAGGTTTCTCAGGTACGGCATCAACAAGAGGCGCGACATGCGGGCCGAGACGCCATGGTCCTGGAGGAGCGCCGAGAACGTGTTCTCGTCGAAGGCCCGCTTCTTCATGCTCCCCGCCGCGTAGGTGCGCATGAGGAACGGCAGCGCGAACGCGTAGTCGCGAAGGCGAAGCACGCCGGGAGGGACCATTCGCAGGAGGAACAACGGGGCGATGCCTCGCGCCTTGGCGAGCTCGGTGACCTTCATCGTTCGACCGGGCCCCGCCGCGCCGGTCGTCCGTGTCTTCACGAAGACCGAGGCGTCGATCTCGGCATCGGCCCACAGGCCCTTGAGGTTCGCGTAGCGAGGGAAGACTCCATGGATCCCGTGCTCGATCGTGTGACCGAGGTCCTGGTCGAAGTAGGACGAGCATCGCCCTCCCACCGAGCTCTCCTTCTCGAGAACGGTGACCTCGAGCCCTGCGTCTGCGAGCACGTGCGCCGCCGCCATCCCCGCGATGCCTGCGCCGACGACGAGCACGCGCTTCTTACCGACTCCAACGGCATCCGCCATCCTCACCTCTGCTTCTTCTTCTGGTCACTTCTGGTCGCTTCTGGTCGCTTCTGGTCGCGATTGCTCCGAGTCCTCGTCGAGCTCGTGGGGGGCACCGAGGTGCGTCGAGACGAGCGTCCACGACTGACACCACAGGCTCTGGAGCTCGCGGCCACCGACGGCGATCGAGACGTCTCGGAAGCTCGTGCCCACGCCGCTCGGTGTGAGCGCGATCCGCGCACGGCGTGCGGGGCCGTCCGCGGTCCCCAGGACCTCGATCCAGCGCGTCAGGAGGCGGACGCCGAGGCCGAAGGAGAGGCGAAGCGGGAGCGCGAAGAGGCTTGCGGCGACGCCATGGCATCGCGCGCGAATCGCCATGTCGGAAGCGCTGGCCGCGAGGTGCGCCGCATCCATATCGACGACCGTCGACGTGTCGAGGCGCTTCGGGAGCCCGTAGTGGAGCCTGCCGAGCTCGACGGGCGTGGGGTCGTCGAGCAGCATGTCGAACGGCAACGATCGGAGCGTGAGCCCGCGCCGGACCACGATGGCGGCGATGACCTCCCGATACCGGATGGGCAGCTCGCGCGGTGGCCGTTCGAAGTCGCTCGCGATCAAGATCCCGAGCTGGCGCCCGAAGAGCCGCATCGGCGTGTAGCCGTCGGGAGGCCCGATCGGCGCGTCGGTCCTCCACGTGCCGACGGCGATGAACGCGCGACCGGCGAGCTCGTACGGCGGATCGAACTCGCCCCAAGCACCCGCAGAGGTGCCCCGGCCACCCGCAGTGGAGTCGCTCGGCGCCGAAATTGGCCCGCTTCCGCTCTTGCTCTTGTTTTTGCCCAAATCCGCGGTTCTATATTTTTCCATCCTGGCGGAAGTGCAACCCAATGCCGCATGACGTTCGCTCGAATGTGGGTGTGTCGAACGATGAGTCCCACCACGAGGCGCGCTGGCCTCCTCGCGGGGGAGCGCTCGATCGGCTGGCGCGCTGGCTCGAGGGCGGAGGCGACGGCGTAGAGACCGACCGGCTCCTCGATCTCTCGACCGTGCTCGCCGCGCCGGCGCTCGATGCGATCCATCCGGAGGTCACGCGCTTCTACCTCGACCCCGGACGCTACCGAATGCGCGCGGGCGTCCACGCGTCGCGCTTCAGCGGAGCGCTCCTCGATCTCCTCGCGCTCGTCTCTCGGCAGGGGCGGTTACCCGATCGCGATCGCGGCGACGAGGGCGGCGACGGATTCGAGGGGTATCCGGTCCGCCAGGTGCTCTACCGCGACGCGCGCGGGCGGACCCACTGGGACCGGTACATCCTGATCGACCGCACGTGGCAGCGCTTCTTCATCGCGCGGCTCGAGGGCCAATCGAGCCACGTCGTCGAGACGTTCGTCGTCTATGGCATTCCGTTCGCGCTCACGTTCCGAGCGAGCGTCGAGGACGACGACCTCGTCCTGTCGCTCGTCCCGAAGTGGTCGTCACCGATGTCGTGGTTCGCTCGCGTCGTCTACCGCACCGGGATCTCGGAGCACGGCGTCCATACTCGGGGCGACTTTCGCGTGCCGATCGTGGGCTTCCGCGTTCGAACCGAGTTCAGAGCCTCGCGCACCGAGCCGTAGAGCTCCGCACGCCGTATCAGTCCAAGCTCGAGCCGAGCTCGTTCGCGCCGCTGTCCTTCGGCGTGCGTGTCATCGTGCGAGTCCCTTCGTCGGCATCGTGGGAGTCGACCGGCGTGATGCCGGGCGGGGTGCAGGGAAGGTCGACGCGGAAGGCGGTCCCCAGTCCACGCTCGCTCTCGCAGCTCAGCGTTCCTCCGTGCGCACGAGCGATCCCGTGGCTGATCGAGAGCCCGAGACCTGTCCCTTCGCCCACGGGCTTGGTGGTGAAGAACGGGTCGAAGACGCGGTCCGCGATCTCCGCCTCGAACCCGTCGCCGTTGTCGACCACCTCGAAACGCACCCAGCCGGCCTTCGAGGGCAGCCTCTTCACGCTGACGATGATCGTCTTCGCGTCCGTCCGCTCCGGAGAACGCCGATTGAGCGCATCTCGGGCGTTGGTGATGAGGTTCATGAGGATTTGCTGCAGCTGCTGGATCCGGGAGATGAGCTCGGGCAAGTCGTCTTCGACGTGGACGTCGAGCGTGATCATGTCCTTCCGGAGCGGACCGCGGAGCAGCACCAGTGTGTCGTTGACGATCTCGCGCACGTCCGCCGCGATCGCGTGTGACTCGTCCGCACGTCCGAAGCGGAGGAGGTTCCGGACGATCTCCGCCACGCGCTTCGCCTCGCGCTCGATCTCCTCGGCGAACGTCCGCTCCGGCGTGTCCTGGGGGAGTCCGCGCTTCATGATCTGCGCGTAGTTGAGGATCCCGTGGATCGGGTTGTTGATCTCGTGGGCGACGCCCGCGGCGAGCGTCCCGAGCGAGTCGAGCTTCTGCTTGTGCATCACCGGCGCGGCGAGAAGGAGCTTCTGCCGCTGTTCCTCGAGCCGCACCACCGCTTCTTCCTGCGCGAGGATCGACCGCTCGAGCCGCCTCCCCAGGACGCGCCAGCAGCTGAGGACCAGCGCGAAGAACCCCATGTGCTGGAAGAAGTAGCCGTCTCGCAACCCGACGAAGATCCCGAAATCGAGGACGGTGGCCGTGAAGTAGAGGCCGCAGCCCACGGCGATCGGCGCAGACTCCCGGCGTGCCTGGGGATCGGTGAAGAGCTGGGCGGCGAAGCACGTGAAGGCGATCGCCACCCAGAGGAGATATGCGGTTCCGAGCGGCGTGAAGAGGAGTCGGTGGCGATGCTCGGTCGCGAGGTCGGTGAGCAAGAACGAACGCACCATGATCTCGCGCTGGAAGATCATGTCGAGGACGACACCCCCGGCGAAGAGGGTCGTGAGCGCCAGGTTGAGCTTCTGGCCCATGACCAGCCACCGCGGGCGCCGTTCGGTGAGCGTGAACGTGAGCGCGCCGAAGACGTACGTGATGTACGGCGTGAAGGCGCTTATCGACTGGCCCCAGCGGAGCGCTCGCGCGGGCGAGGTCTCCGAGAGGTAGCGATAGGTGACCAGGCAGTACGCGCCCTCGAGCACGCTGAGGGCGAGGAGATGGACATAGCTACGGCCACGCGCCTGACACGCGAGGTCGAGCGCATGAAGCGCGAAGCCGAGGCAGACCCCGGCGGTCACGAGGAGGCTCGCGAAGTACCAGTCGCTCATGATGGCCGCGTCGTCACCGGCTGGAAAGGATGGCAGGATCCTCCATTGCGCATGGTGACACGCCCGTGGAGCTGCCGTCATCGGTGAATTCGATGAAACGGCCTAATGCGGCGCCGATCGGGCCGAGGGCGGTCGGACCGCTGACCGCCCTCGCATCGACCCGGCTGCCCTCGACGGCTGAGGTCGGTGTTTCAACGATGATTCGAGACGAGCATGGCGTCCGTGCGCTCCCGAACGACGCGCGGCCATCTGTCGCCGAAATGAGGCATGGGCGATGACGGGCCGCTCACCTCGAATCGCTTCTGGAGGCGCGACCGGTCCCGCGTCACCATGGGCGCATGACGACGATCCTGGGCCTCTCCGGCAGCCTCCGTCGAGGCTCGTACAACACCGCTCTTCTTCGCGCCGCTCGCGAGCTCGCTCCTGATGGAGTCGAGCTCGAGATCGGATCGATCGCGGGGATCCCCCTCTACGATGGTGACCTCGAAAGCGAGCAAGGCCTACCCGCGGCGGTGACGGAGCTGAAAGAGAAGATCGTCGCGGCCGACGGCCTTCTCCTCGTCACGCCCGAGTACAACAACTCGCTTCCAGGCGTGTTCAAGAACGCGATCGACTGGCTCTCGCGTCCACCGAAGGACATCCCCCGCGTCTTCGGCAACAAGCCCGTCGCCCTCATCGGCGCGACGCCGGGCGCCGGTGGGACGAGGTTCTCCCAGACCGCGTGGCTCCCCGTGCTCCGGACGCTCGGCGTCCACGCCTGGTTCGGAAAACAACTCTACGTGGCGCATGCCGGTCAGGTGTTCGACGCCGAGGGCAAGCTCGTCGACGAGAAGGTGCGAAAGCACCTCGGTGATCTCGTCGCCGGCTTCGCGGCGTTCGTGCGTTCCTGAGCCGGCCGGTACGTCCAGTCGTGGTGAGCGCGGGGAGCGCGGGGCGTTTCCGTGGTCAGCCGGGGAGGGCGCAGAAGCCTTCGTAGTCGATGTAGCTCGTGATCGACGGGCTCGGACCGCACACCGGGCACTCGGGGGAGCGGCGGAGCTTGAGCTCGCGGAACTTCATCTTGAGGCTGTCGTACGTGAGGAGGCGTCCGACGAGCGCGTCGCCGCGGTTCAAGATCAGCTTGATCGCCTCGGTCGCCTGGAGGAGGCCGATGACGCCCGGGAGGATCCCGAGGACGCCGGCCTCCTGGCAGCTCGGCGCGAGGTGCGGAGGCGGCGGCTCCGGATAGAGGCAGCGGTAGCAAGGCCCTGCCTCGATGCCGAGCTGCTTCGCGGCCTTGTCGGGGACGAAGGTGGTGAGCTGGCCGTCGAAGCGGAAGATCGATCCGTGGACGACGGGCTTGCCGAGCCACACGCTGGCGTCGTTGACGAGGTAGCGGGTGGGGAAGTTGTCGGTGCCGTCGACGATGACGTCGTAGTCGGCGAAGAGACGCTCGACGTTCGAGCTGTTGACGCGCTCGCGATAGCCGACGACCTTCACGTCCGGGTTCAGATCCTTCAGCGCCTTCTCGGCGCTCTCCACCTTCGGCTGTCCGACGCGGCTCGTCGCGTGGAGGACCTGGCGCTGGAGGTTCGACGCGTCGACGGTGTCGGCGTCGACGAGGCCGAGCGTGCCGACACCCGCCGCGGCGAGGTAGAGGCCGGCCGGTGATCCGAGGCCGCCGGCGCCGATCAAGAGGACCTTGCTCTTGAGGAGCTTCGCCTGACCTGCCTCGCCCACCTCGGGCAAGAGGAGGTGGCGCGAGTAGCGATCGCGCTGCGCGTCGTTCAGCTGCGGCGGGGTATCCATCGGGTACCCGAGGTCCTTCCAGCGGACGAAGCCCGGGTTCGCGGTCTCGACGTTCGTGTAGCCGAGCTCGGCGAGCGTCTTCGCTGCAAGCGCCGAGCGCGTGCCGCCTGCGCAGTAAGCGACGATCTTGGTCGACTTGTCGGGGATACGGCCCTCGACCTGGATCTCGAGGAAGCCTCGCGGGATCGAGATCGCGCCCGGGATGTAGCCCGCGCGGAACTCTTCCTTCTCGCGCACGTCGAGGAGCGTGTACGGCTCCTTCGCCTCGAGCCGGCGCTTCAGCTCGTCGAGCGACACTTCCTTGGTCTCGCGTCGAACGTTTGCGATGAGATCGGTATAGGTCGTCGGCATCGGTCGAATCCGCAGTTTTCTCGGGCGTGGGCCCGCGGGGAGGGTGGCGAAGCGCCAGTGAACGCGTGTCCGTTATAACGGATCCGTGGTTGCTGGTCGAGCTGGGCTGATCGTTCGATGCCAGAACGTTGCACGAAGGGGCGCTCGAGCTCATGCGTGAACCCGTCGCGTCGCACGCGGATCGAGGCCGCGATCAGGCGCCGAGCGGGGCGCGCATGCGTTTGACGAGCGCGCGGCCGTCGGCGGGGCGATCGACGTCGGCCCCGGTGCATGTCGCGGCGAAGGGCCGGTAGCGGGCGACCACCTGTTCGTCACCGATCGCCTCGAGGACGTCCTCGAGGATCCGGCCGAAGCCGTAGACGTCGTCGCGAGGATCGCTCGCGCGACCCTTCATGCGCTCGGGCGAGACGTAGCCTAGGCTGCCGGGCGGGCTGGGCTCACCGATGCGCCGCGCGGTGCCGAAGTCGGTGAGGATGGCGGCGTTCGTCCGCGAGAGGAGCACGTTCGCCGGCTTGACGTCGTGGTGCACCCAGCCCGCTTCGTGCACGCGTGCGAGCGCGGATGCGAGCGGCAAGGCCCAGCGGTCGAGAGGGAGGAGACGCCCGAGGTCGCGGGCGCGGATCTGTTCGCGGAGCGCGCCTGCAGGAGCCCACTCGAGCGCGATCCATCCGTGGTCGGGGTCGAGATCGAAGACCCGCACGATGCCGGCGCCTTCGAGCATCACGGCGACACGCGCCTCGTGCGCGAGCTGGGGCCGATCGCGTTCGGGCTGATGGTAGACCTTCAGCGCGACGTGTCGTCCGAGCTCGCGGTCGACGGCCTGGTACACCGCCGCAGCGCCGCCTCGTCCGACCTCGCGCAGGAGATCGAAAGGGGCGTCGGGCTCGCGCGCGACCACCGTGGCGCCGGCGGCGATCGGCTTGTGCTCGAGATCGAACCCGAGCTGAGCTCGCCATCGTCGATGGCGCTCGCGGGCGCCGGGATGATCGAGGTCCCGAAGGAGGACGCGCTCGATGAACGAGAGCGCGGTCGGGAGATCACCGCGACGTTCGGCGAGATCCGCGAGCAAGACGAGCGCGGGCGAGCACGACGCCGCCGAGAGCACCCGGGTCGCGCCCTCGGGCTCGCCGCGATCGAGCAGCGTCGCGCCGAGCGTGAGCAAGAGCTCATCGGGGAGCTTCCGCATCTGGGCGGAGCGAGCGAGCTCCTCGACGGCGCGCCCTTCGTCCGGCGTCCCGCGCAGTGCGCCGAACGCGGCGACGGCCTCGCCGTCGGTCGGGCCGCCCGGAAGCCCCACGCGGAGGAGGCGCTCGAGCTCCTTCGGCATCGGCGCCGGCTGAAGACCGGCGAGGTCGTGCGACGAGGGCATGCCGACGTCGCGCAGCGCGGACGTCCCGACATCGGGCTGCTTCTTCTTGAAGAGATCCCAGAACCCCATGCGCACGACTCTCGGGCGAGACGCCCAGCAAGACTCTCGCACGCGGGCGAGCCGCTTGGTAGCCGACATGCGCGCGCCGGCGGGCGGAGGGGCCCAGCCCTCGGACGGAAGCGCTGCCGCTCCCCATGTACTCATGGGGAGCGAGACAGGAGCTCGTGCGCGAGGCGCGGCGTCAGGTGCTCACGATGCGGAGGAGCGGCTCGCTCCCCCGCAGCGTCGTGATCGCGTCGCCGACGAGGAGCGTCGCGCGCGGCACGAGCTCGAGGTCGGTTGCGGTGAACGCTCGCGTGCCGCGCGACACGAGCTCGATCCAGCCATCGGGACCGGCGGCGAGGTCCAGCCCCGCCACCGGCGTGCGCGTCGGACCGAGGCACGCGTAGTACCTCTCGCCCGCGACCTCGATCTCGATCGCGCCGTCGAGGCGCTTGCTCGGCGCGATCCGGAGCGGGACCTCCTTGCCGAGCTTGAGCTCGATCCCGTCACCGACGGGGATCGGACCGGCGAGGTTGATCCCGCGAAGCTGGGTCCCGTTGCGGCTCTGGAGGTCGCGGACGACGATCGCCTCGCCCTCGCGGGCGATGCGAAGGTGCTCGCGGCTCACGGCGTTCGAGGGGACCTTGATCGCGCCGTCCGTTCGACCGATGACGACCTCGTCTCCGGTGACGAGGACGTAGCGCTCGAGCTCGTCGCTCGCGGCTCCGCGCGCCTCGATCGCGACGATGGGCGCCAGGACACGCCGGGCGCGGAGACCGTTCGCGCGCTCGCGGACCGTGGCGTCGTCTTGGGGGCACCCCAACGGCCCCGATTGCAACGACTCCGATCGAGACGACCCCGAGCGAAGAAGCAGCTCGTCGAGCGCCTCGAGGGCCTCGCGGCGCCTGCCGCAACCGATCATCAGGTCGACGTCCTTGGTCCGCTCCTCGCGCGATCGCGAGATGCGCTCCTTGTACTGCTCCGTGGAGAGGAGGAACTCGAGTCGCTCGACGTCACCCGCGGCCTGGAGCGCACGCGCCTCGCCCTCCTTGTCGCCCGCACGCGCGAACGCCTCGGCGGCCTTGAGCGGCTCGCCGATCGCCTCGAGGTCCTTCGCGGCTTCGGTCACCTCATGACGCGCGACCGCGCTGACGGCGGTGTCGCCGGCGAGCGCGAGCAAGAGGTCGGCTCGTTTGAGGCGCGCGGCCTTGTTCGCCTCCGTGCCCTCGGGCGCGAGCTTGGCGGCCTGCGTGAAGAGCGGCAGCCGAGCGCGCGGATCGGCCTCCCCGTCGCCGCGAAGGAGCAGGATCCGTGCGACCTCCGCGAGATCTCCCGCTTCTCCGAACAGCTCGGTGGCCTTGATCAGGTCGCCGCGCAGCTCGGCGGCGCGGGCCTGGGCCGCCAGCCGCCCTTTGCCGAACCACCTGTCGTAGAACGCCATCGTCTCCTGGGATCCATCCGCGACTCTAACGATGCTCGGCGGTCGCCGCAGCGGATAAAACCGTCCGCCAGGGTGTCGGCCGGACGTCGGCCGCCATCCGCCACCGTCCCGTCACGGCCGCCGCGCGCGGCCGCCGGTCCTTGCGGGTCGGGGGATGTACGTCTTCCGTCCGGAGGCTCGTCAGGGAGTCGTTGACGTTTCATTTCGCATCACCGACGCTTGGGGTTCGATGTCCAACACCAACAGGCTCGGTGAGCTGCTCGTTCGCGAGAAGTTGATCTCGCTCGCTCAGCTCCGGCAGGCTCAGGACGAGCAGAACCGTTCAGGCCAGAACCTCGGCTACACGCTCGCTCGGCTCGGGTTCATCAGCGACCAGGAGATCACGAACTTCCTGTCGCAACAGTACCGCGTCCCGACCATCAACCTCGATGAGTACGAGATCGACGCGGAGATCCTGAAGCTCGTCTCGAAGGAGCAGTGCGAGAAGCATCGCGTCATCCCCGTGTCCCGCGCGGGAAGCTCGCTCATCGTCGCGATGGCGGATCCGACGAACCTCCACGCGATCGACGACCTCAAGTTCCTCACCGGCTACAACATCGAGCCCGTCATCGCGAGCGAGACGTCGATCGCGAACGCCGTCGAGCGCTACTACTCCGCCGGCCCCTCGTACGACGAGGTGATGGCCGGCTTCGAGGAGTCGGAGATCGAGTTCACCGGCGACGAAGAGGAGCTGAACGTCCTCGAGCTCGAGAAGGCGAGCGAGGATGCCCCCGTCGTCCGCCTCGTGAACATGATCCTGCTCAACGCCATCAAGAAGGGCGCGAGCGACATCCACATCGAGCCGTACGAGAAGAAGCTGCGGGTTCGTTATCGCGTCGACGGCGTGCTCGTGGAGGAGATGACGCCGCCGCTCAAGTTGAAGAACGCCATTTCGAGCCGTCTCAAGATCATGAGCCAGCTCGACATCGCCGAGCGGCGACTCCCGCAGGACGGGCGCATCAAGCTGAAGCTCGGCAAGGGGCGCGAGATGGACTTCCGCGTGAGCGTCCTGCCGACGCTCTGGGGCGAGAAGATCGTCATGCGTCTCCTCGACAAGGGGAACCTGCAGCTCGACATGACGAAGCTCGGGTTCGACAACAAGCCGCTCGAGGACTTCCTCTGGGCGATCCGTCAGCCCTGGGGAATGGTGCTCGTCACGGGACCCACCGGATCGGGCAAGACGACGACGCTCTACTCGGCGCTCAGCGAGCTCAACAAGGTCGTCTCGAACATCAGCACCGCGGAAGATCCCGTCGAGTACAACCTCGCCGGCATCAACCAGGTTCAGATGCACGACGAGATCGGCCTGAACTTCGCGATGGCTTTGAGGGCATTCCTCCGCCAGGACCCCGACATCATCATGGTCGGCGAGATCCGTGACTTCGAGACCGCGGAGATCGCGGTCAAGGCGGCGCTCACGGGCCACCTCGTGCTCTCGACGCTCCACACCAACGACGCCCCGGCGACGATCTCGCGCCTTCTCAACATGGGCGTCGAGCCGTTCCTCATCACCGCGTCGGTCAACCTCGTCCTTGCCCAGCGTCTCGCGCGCAAGGTCTGCTCCGACTGCCGCCAGCCGATCCAGATCGAGCCGCAGGCGCTCGAGGAGCTCGGCTTCACGCCGGAGCAGGTGAGCATCGCGCAGGGCCGGCTCGTGAAGGGCTTCGGCTGCCGAACGTGCAACGGCACCGGGTACAAGGGCCGCGTCGCGCTCTACGAAGTCATGCGCTTCACCGACAGCCTGAAGGAGATGGTCCTCCAGGGCTCCTCGACCGCCGAGCTGAAGGCCGCGGCGATCAAGGGTGGAATGGTGACCCTCCGCATGGCGGGTATCGGCAAGGTGCTCGACGGCGTCACGACGACCGAGGAGATCCTCCGCGTGACGATGTCCGACTGAGCAGGGCGGGCGATCGATCACTCACTACTAGGGGGCGCGCGCGCGACGACGAAGAGGCCGCCGGCTCCTTGCAGCGCCGGTGCCCATGCGGACGCGCGGACGCGCGCCCGCGGCGCCCGCGGCGCCCAATGGCTCGCGCTCGCGCTCGCGCTCGGGCGGCGGAGCCTGTTACGCTTCGAGTTTCGACGATTCGGGTCCCGCAGGGACGCAGGAAGGCATGGCGATGGCGCAAAGCGGCGACGTTCGGGTGAACCTCCACCAGCTCCTCAAAGCGATGGTGGAGAAGGGCGCGAGCGACATGCACATCACCGCGGGGGCGCCGCCGCTTCTCCGCATCGACGGCGAGGTCATCCCGCTCAAGCTCCCGCCGCTGACCCCGGTGGATACGAAGCAGCTCTGCTATTCGATCATGACCGAGGAGCAGAAGATCCACTTCGAGAAGGAGAGCGAGCTCGATCTCTCCTTCGGTGTGAAGAACCTCTCCCGCTTCCGCGCGAACGTGTTCCTCCAGCGCGGCGCCGTGGCGGGGGCGATCCGAACCATTCCTTTCAAGATCCTCTCGTTCGAGGAGCTCGGGCTGCCGCTCGTCATCTCGGAGATCGCGAACAAGCCGAGCGGGCTCGTGCTCGTCACCGGTCCGACCGGCTCGGGCAAGTCGACGACGCTGGCGTCGATCATCGACAAGATCAACTCCGAGCAGCGCGTCCACATCCTCACGATCGAGGACCCGATCGAGTACCTGCACCCGCACAAGCTGGCCGTCGTCAACCAGCGCGAGATCGGCCAGGACACGCAGAACTTCAAGGGCGCCCTCCGCTACGTCCTTCGTCAGGACCCCGACGTCGTGCTCGTCGGCGAAATGCGCGACCTCGAGACGATCGAGGCGGCGCTCACCATCGCCGAGACCGGTCACCTCGTCTTCGCCACGCTCCACACGAACACGGCGGTGTCGACGATCAACCGCATCATCGACGTGTTCCCGCCGCACCAGCAGGATCAGATCCGCAACAAGCTCTCGTTCGTGCTCCAGGGCGTGATCACCCAGCAGCTGCTCCCGCGTGCCGGAGCGCCCGGCCGCTGCCTCGCGATGGAGATCATGGTCCCGAACGTCGCGATCCGGAATCTGATCCGCGAGAACAAGATCCACCAGATCTACGGCTCGATGCAGGTCGGCCAGGAGAAGTACGGGATGATGACGCTCAATCAGTCCCTCCTCAGCCTGTGCCTGCGCCGCTTCATCACGGTCGAGCAGGCGATCAACCAGTCGACCGAGCCCGAAGAGCTGAAGGGCATGATCGAGCAGGCGGGCGCGAAGGCCGGCCTCCCCGGCGCCGGCCGTCCGCAGCAGCCGTTCCGCTGAGGGGCGGCTCGGGTCGCGGCGGGCACACGGATCGAACCCGTGACGGGCACGGGACGCTCTCCCGTCTCGGGCCTGATCCATCGGACCATGCCGTGCGAGCTCCCAGGTCAGGGGGATGCTGCGGCTCCGCCGTTGGCTCGCCGCCGGCGCGCCGAAGCTGCGTCGAGGCGATGCTCCTGGAGGCGCCGGACGTGCGCCTGCAGCAGATCGCTGCGTGTGATGATCCCGATCACGCGCTCCGGGCTCGCGCGGCTCACCACCGGCAAGCGGCCGATGCGCTCCCAGGCCATGCGGTCGGCGGCGTCCCGGAGCGAGCTGTCGTCGAAGATCGCCACCGGCGCGCGCTCGATCAGATCGCGTAGCCGGATCGAGCCGTCGAGCGCGCGTCTCAGGTCACGTCGTGTCACCACGCCGGCGAGGCGACCGTCGTCGTCGAGGATGGGGAAGCCTTGGTGGCTCGTGCCCGGACTGCCCGAATCGAGCCACGCGCGCACGGTGTCGACGGTGTCGCTCGCCTTCAGCGTGATGACGGACCTGAGGCCGCAGGCCCGCACCTCGATCTGATCGAGGAAGTCGGCCGAGTAGTCGCCGAGGGCACGGACGCCGCGTCGAGCGATCTTCTCCGTCATGATCGAGTTCTCCATCAGGAGACACGAGACCAGGAAGGCCGACGTGCAGCCGCCGAGCAGCGGGAGGAGACCGATCGGCTGACGCGTGATCTCGAAGGCGAAGACGATCGACGCGAGGAGAGCTCTCGATGCGCCCGCGAACATTGCTGCCATGCCCACGAGCGCGGCGATGCGGATGTCCACGCCGAGCCCAGGGGAAACAGCGTGCGCGAGCGCGCCGAGGACAGTGCCGAGGCCGCCTCCCAGTGTCAGCAGCGGCGCGAGGGTCCCGCCGGAGGTGCCGCTTCCGAGCGAGATCGCCCAGGAGACGAACTTGAAGGAGCAGAGGACGACGACGGCGTCGAGGGCCATCGTGCCGGAGACGATCTCCTCGATGTTGTCGTAGCCGACGCCGAGCGTGCGGGGCACGAAGTATCCGACGGTCCCGACGAGGAGGCCGCCGAGAGCGGGCCACCACATCCAGTGAACCGGCAACCTCTCGAAGCCGTCTTCGACGAAGTACACGGCGCGAGTGATCAAGGACGAGGCCACACCGATGACGGCGCCGAGCGCGATGTAGGTCAGCAGTGCCGAGCCCGCAGGCTGCACGACGTCGTTCAGCGGAAAGACCGCCTCCGATCCGACGAAGGCGATCCGTACTCCGTTCGCGATCGCCGCCGCGAGGGCGACGGGCACGAGCGAGCGTGCTCGATACTCGAAGAGCAGGAGCTCGATCGCGAGCAGGACGGCGGAGACAGGGCTGCCGAACGTCGCCGCCATCCCGGCCGCTGCGCCGGCGGCGAGTAGCGTCTTGCGCTCGACCGCCGTGGTGCGAAGGAGCTGCCCGACGAGCGAGCCGAGCGCTCCTCCGGTGGCGATGATCGGTCCCTCGGCGCCGAAGGGACCGCCGGTTCCGATCGAGATCGCGGCCGAGATCGGCTTCAGGAACGTCATCCGGGCAGGGATGCGGCTCTCGTTCGTCAGGACCTGCTCCATCGCCTCGGGAATGCCGTGCCCGCGGATGGCCTTGGACCCGTAGCGGGCCATGAGGCCGATGACGAGCCCACCGAGTGACGGGACGAGGATCACCCAGGGGCCGAGCCGATGTCCGCTCGGGGAGGCGCTCGCGAGCGAGAGACGCCCGCCGTGGAAGGCGATGTTCGTCACGAGGTTGATGAGCCTGGTGAGGAGCTGCGCGACGAGGCCTGCCGCTACTGCGACGAGCATGGCGACGCCGGAGATGAAGACCACACGGCGATCGACGACCGTGCCGGGCGCCGTCACCGCTGCGTCGGCCAACGCGGGGGCCATCGACGGTGCGACGGGAAGGCCCTCCGTGGTGGACGTCGAGCGTGCTTCGAGCTCAGGCACGGCGGCTTCGCTCCGGGACGCGTGCGCGCCGGCGAGAGCCTCGGCTCGCCGGCACAGTGTCGTCTTCGAAGAACATGACCGGCGCCTCTTCGTCGAGCTGCATGGCGACGACGAGCCGGTGGAGCGACGTTGCGAGCAGCTCGCCGTGCTTGCGCGGGAGCTGCTCGATGCCCTCGATGAGACGCTCCTGCGCAGCGAGCGGCGCCTTCGCGAGGAGCGCGCGTCCCTTGGCCGTAGCGGCGAGCTCGACCCGGCGCCCGTCGCTGGTGGAGGTCACGCGGCTCACGAGTCTTGCGGCGATGAGGCGCTTCACGACGACCGAGACGGTGCTCTGGTGCGTGCGCGTGCGGTTCGCGAGCTCGCTCAGTGAGACCCCCGGCGACTGAGCGATCGTCTTCAGTGCAAAGAGCTGAGCGCCGGTCACACCGAGCGCGCGTTCCGAGGCACGCGATGACTCGCGCAGCACTCGGACGATGCGCCGGAGATCGTCGAGGATGCGCGCCACGGCGGCAGGGCCAAGGCCGGATTGCATGGGTACCCATGCTTTACTCCCGAGAAGCATGGGGGCCAATGCAAATTGATGCTCGGCGCCGGACCCGGCGCGGCGCTGGCGTCGATCCCCCGGTCGTACTGCTGCCGCGGGCGATCCGCGTTCGTGCTCGAGCTCGACTCGAATGCCCGGGGGGGCGGACCGACCGATCCGTGCTCGTGAGGCTTCGTGCCCTGCGCCGTATCGCGCTAGTGTTCGCGAGGAACCCATGGCGACGCACGACTACGACACGACTCGACGCAGCTGGAACGTGGCGACGCGCAACCACAACGCGCACAAGGGCGATCAGGCGGCGGCCTTTCGCGCCGGGGCGGACCCGCTCTTTCCCGAAGAGCTCGAGCTGCTCGGCGACCTTCGTGATCGCTCGCTCGTCCACTTGCAATGCAACGCCGGACAGGACTCGCTCGCCCTCGCGCGTCGCGGCGCGCGCGTGACCGGGATCGACTTCTCCGACGAGGCGATCGCGTTCGCGCAATCGCTCTCGCACGACTCCGGGATCGGGGCGAGCTTCGAGCAGGCCGAGGTCGTGAGCTGGATGCAGTCGACCGAGCGCCGCTTCGATCTCGCCTTCTCGAGCTACGGCGCGGTCGGCTGGCTGCCGAACCTGTCGGAGTGGGCGTGCGGCATTGCGCGGATCCTCTCACCGTCGGGGCGATTCGTGTACGTCGAGTTCCATCCCGTCCGCTGGAGCATCGCAAACGACCTGAGGCTGACCGGCGACGACTACTTTTCGGAGCGCCCGTTCATCGAGCCGGTGAGCGACTACGTCGCGAGCTCGGGCGCGGGGCTCGGTGGCATCGAAGGCGCGCTGCCCGGAAAGAACGACGTCCCCGCCACCGGCTACCAGTACGGGCTCGCCCAGATCGTCGACGCGCTCCTCCGCGCGGGCCTCGTGCTGGAGACGCTGCGCGAGTACCCGTACGCCAACGGCTGCCGACTCCACGAGGCGCTCGTGGCGGCCTCCGGCCGTCGCTGGGTATGGCCCGAGGGCGTCGCCCGGACCCCGCTCATGTTCGGGCTCTCCGTGCGTCGCCCCTGAGAGAGGCCCCGGCACTCCCGCACGAGGCGCTCCTTCGCCCGCTTCGCCCTGCGGTGAGTCGAGTCAGGTGAGCAGATAGCCGCCGTCGACGACGAGGTTCGTGCCGGTCACGTAGCTCGCCGCGTCGCTCGCGAGGAACACGATCGTGGTAGCGATGTCATCCGGCTGTCCCGTGCGCCGGAGCGGGACACGCTGGACGAACGACTGCGCGACCTCCGCCGGCGCGCCCGACGTCGCCGCGCGCGCGCCTGGCGTGTCGATCGAGCCCGGAGAGACGGTGTTGACCCGGATGCCTCGGGGGCCGAGCTCGAGGGCGAGCGAGCGCGTCATCATCACCATGCCACCCTTCGAGGTGTCGTAGTGCGTGAGGCCGCCGGAGGGGTGGAGCGCGTCGATCGATGCGACGTTCACGATGCTGCCTCGCTCCTGCTTCACCATCTGTCGGGCGGCGGCTTGCGCGAGGAAGAACGCGCTCGAGAGGTTCGTCTCGATCACGCGCCTCCAGAGCTCGGGGGTCACCTCGAGCACCGACGCGAAGGGGAAGATCCCGGCGTTGTTCACGAGCACGTCGAGCCGACCGAGCGTGCCGACGGCTCGTTCGACCAGCGCGTCGGCCGAGCCCGGACTCGCGACGTCGGCGGTCATCGTCTCGACGCGGTGACCGCGCGCACGCAGTTCCTGCGCGGCGGAGTCGATTCCTGCGCCGTCGAGATCCGTGAGAAGCAGCGATGCGCCCGCTTCGGCGAGGCGATTCGCGGTGGCGAGGCCGATACCCTTGGCGGCGCCGGTCACGAGGGCAACGCGGTCCTGGAGGCCGAAGCGATCGGAGAGCGAGGACTTGGTCATGACGCCGCGTCGAGCACATCGCGTGCCGCGACCCTGGCGCGAAGGACGATGGGGACCCTTCGTACTGGAAGGACTCTCGAAACCACCGGATTTCCCGAGCCTGCCTGCGCCGCCAGCGCGTTGCTTACGGCGCCGTAAGCACAACACGGCCGATTGCGAGCATGCTGCTGGCCGCGCGCGGGAGACTCCCGGGCCGGCGCGCGCCCGTGTTCGGCCCCGTTGGTCGCTCCTCCTGCAACGTCATCGTGTACCTCCCCGGACATCCTGAACAATGAAGTCTCTGGTTCGCTGGGCTGCCGGCAATCCCGCCATCGCCCTCCTCGTGGCGGCGCTCATCGTGATGAGCGGCATCCTCGCGTACCGCCAGCTTCCCATCGACGCCGTCCCCGACGTCACGAACATCCAGGTTCAGGTGGTGACGCGTGCAGACGCCCTGAGCGCTCCCGAGGTCGAGGCGCAGATCACGCAGCCCATCGAGCGTGCGATGGCCGGCGTACCCGGTCTCGTCCAGACCCGCAGCGTCTCGAGGCTCGGGATCTCCCTCATCACGCTCGTCTTCTCGGACGAGGTCGATCTCTATTTCGCGCGCACGCAGGTCAACGAACGACTGGGCCTGCTGCGGGACACCATTCCACCTGATGTCGGGCAGCCCGAGCTCGGACCCATCTCGACGGGCCTGGGCGAGATCTACATGTTCGAGCTGACGAGCTCGACGTCGCGGTCGCCGGAGGAGCTTCGCACGATCATCGAGTGGCAGATCGGTCCGCGGCTGCGACAGGTCCCGGGCGTGGTGGAGGTGATCGGCTTCGGCGGAACGCTCAAGCAGTACCACGTGACGATGGATCCGAAACGCCTCTCCGCGTACCAGGTGTCCGTCGAGGAGGTCCGCGCAGCGCTCGAACGAGACAACGCCGTCTCGGGAGGCGGGTACGCCGATTGGCACGGAGAGCAGCTCGTCTTCCGTGCTGACGGTCGCTTCCGGTCGCTCGAGGACATTCAAGAAACGGTGATCCGCACGATCGACGGGATCCCTGTCCGCGTCGGCGATCTCGGGATGGTCGATACCGGTCCGGCCATCCGCTACGGCGCGATGAGTCGCGACGGGCGCGGCGAGATCGTCGGCGGCAGCGTCTTGATGCTCAAGGGGCAGAACAGCCGCGAAGTCGTCGCGCGCGTTCAGGCGGCCATCACCGCGATGACGCCGACGTTGCCGGCGGGGACGCGGATCGTGCCGTACTACGATCGCGCAGAGTTCATCGATCGTGTCCTTGCGACCGTCGCCAAGAACCTCGGGGAAGGGGCGCTGATCACGATCGCCTGCCTGCTCCTGACGCTCGGGAGCCTGCGCGCCGGCTTGCTCGTCGCCGGAGCGATCCCGTTCTCGATGCTGGTCGGCTTCATCGGCCTCCGAGCGATCGGCTACTCCGGCAACGTGATGTCGCTCGGCGCCATCGACTTCGGGATCATCGTGGAGGGGGCCGTCCTCTCCGTCGAGCACTCGCTCTCCCACGGCGGTTCGAGCAACGATCCGGCGACGCGACGCCACGCGCTCGTGCATGCGATGGAGCAGGTGACGCGGCCCGCCACGTTCGGCGTCGTCATCACGCTTCTCGTCTTCTTGCCGCTCGCGACGCTCGAGGACGTGGAAGGGCGGATGTTCAAGCCCGTCGTGTACTCGCTCTGCTTCATGCTCGGAGGAGCGCTCGCGTACGCGTTCATCGTGCTTCCGGCGATCGGGCCCGCCGTGCTGGCCAAGGAGGCGCACGGCAAGGACCCCTGGCTCTCACGCAACGCGAAGAAGCTCTACGCTCCGCTGCTCGACAGCGTCCTCGCCCGTCCGTATGTGACACTCGCGGCGTCAGTCGCCGTCCTGGTCGGGATGCTGGTTCTGGGAGGGCGGATCGGTGCGGACTTCCTGCCGCGCGTGTTCGAAGGGACCGTTGCGATCGACGCCCAGCGCGTACCGACGATCTCGCTCGACAAGGCGCTGCTCATGGCGCACGAGAGCGAGCTGGCGCTCGTCAAGACGCCTGAAGTGACCGGCGTGGTCAGCCGCATCGGTCGCCCGGAGAACTCCATCGATCCGGCTGGTCCCGAGGCCGCGGACATCTTCGTTCTCTTGAAGGAGCGCTCCGAATGGAGAAAGGGGCTCACCGTCGAGAAGCTCGTCGAAGAGCTGGCGGCGAACGTCGACGCCGTGACCCCTGCGACCGTCAACGCCTTCAGTCAGCCGATCGAGATGCGCGTCAACGATCTCGTCGCCGGGGCGAAGGGTGACGTCGTCGTGAAGGTGTTCGGCGACGACCTGACCGCGATGAGCGAGACCGCGGATCGCATACGCCGGGTCATCCAGCAGATCGACGGCGCCGCCGACGTGAAGATGGAGATGCCGTTCGGCCTGCCGTCGGTCAACGTCACCGCCGATCGCGGTCGTGCTGCGCGTCTCGGCATCTCGACGCGATCGATCCTGGATGCCGTCGCCATGACTCGAGCCGGCGAGCGCGTCGGCGTCGTGCGCGAGGGAGAACGTGTGTTCGACCTCGTGCTCCGCCTGGGTGGAGACAACGTGACGGACAGCAAGGCCGTCGAGCGGCTGCCCATCGCCTCCCAGGACGGCCTGCTCGTTCCACTGTCGACGGTCGCAGACGTCACAGAGGAGCGCGACATCCACCAGATCGGACGCGATCAGATGCGGCGCCGAATCTTGGTGCAAGCCAACGTCCGCGGGCGCGACGTCGTCAGCTTCGTCAAGGACGCGCAGCAAGCGGTCGCGAAGGTCCAGCTCGAGGCGGGTACCGAGGTCGTGTGGGGAGGCCAGTTCGAGAACTTCCTCCGCGCCCGCGATCAGCTTCTCATCCTCGTGCCGATCGCGATCTGCGGCATCGCCATCATGCTCTTCATCACGTTCCGGCGCCTCAAGTATGTCGTCGTGACGCTGCTCAACCTGCCGTTCGCGCTCGCAGGTGGCCTCTTCTCGTTGTGGGCTCGTGGGTTGTCCTTCAGCATCCCCGCGGGTGTCGGGTTCATCGCTCTCTGCGGCGTTTCGGTGATCACCGGCATCGTGATGACCACGAACCTGGTCGAGCTCCCGGAGGACCTCGAGCCTCGAGAGCGGGTCAAGCAGGCCGCGCTCGCCTCGCTCCGCGCGCGCATCAGCACGGCACTCGTCGCGGCCGTCGGGTTCGTTCCTGCGGCTACCGCGACCGGAACGGGAGCGGAGGTCCAGCGTCCGCTCGCTACCGTGGTCATCGGCGGGCTCATCGCCTCGCTCGTCCTCTCGCTCCCCGCGCTGCCGGCCATGCTGTACGTGGCGACCCGGCGAGATGGTCGGAAGGCGTCGGCGGGCGCGGCGGCAGATACGTCGGATACCGCGTCGCCCTTGGCCGCGGAGTAGGATGCCGTCAGGACCTCGGTGCAGTAACCGAGGTCGGAAGACGGATCACGAAGCGGCCCCGGGGGCCGGGCACGACCGAGACGTCACCGCCGTAGGAACGGGCGAGCTCGCGCGCGATCGGAAGTCCGAGCCCGGTTCCTTCCGTTCCGTCGCGGCGCAGCCCGCTCGTGAACGGCTCGAAGATTCCCTCCGCGTCCGGTGCCGGCACACCGGGCCCTTCGTCGAGCACGGTCACGACGATCTGCTCGTCCTGGAGCGCAGCGTCGACGCGAACGGACCCGTCGGGAGGGGAGAATCGAACCGCGTTGTCGAGCACGTTGCGGAGGATGCGAGCGACGCTCCGCTGGTCGCCGCGTGCTCTCGCAGAAATGGGGGTCGCGATGATCGATATCCTGCGATGTCGTCCGATCGGTGTGACGTCCGCGATGGCATCCGCGAGGCTCGCCTCGAACTCCGAGAGACCATCGGCGGCGGGTTTCGCCCTCAGCCGCGCAAGTCGAAGCAGGTCCTCCGTCAGATCCGTCAGGCGCTCGCAAGAGGCGAGTGCACCACGGAGGCCGCTGTCGTAATCGTCGGGCCCGCGTGCCGTCTCGAGCGTGTGCTCGAGCTCGACGCGGAGCGAGGTGAGCGGTGTTCGCAGCTCGTGAGCGGCGTGCGCGATGAAGCGGTCCTGGACCGCGACGAGGCCGACGAGGCGCTCGATCATGACGTTGAGATCGTCGGCGAGCTGCTGCAGGTCGACGTCCAGTGATTGAAAGCGAACGCGTGCGCTCGTGTCGCCGCGCGCGACCTGGCGAGCCACCTCCGCGACGGCTCGGTGGTTGCGCGTGAGGATCGTCGCCACGCCATAGGCCACCAGCGCCGCCCAGAGGCAGCCGACGCCGAAGGCCGTCGCCATCGCACCAGCGAGCATCGATGCGTCTTCTTCGAAGTCCTCTCGTGACGTTGCGAGAAGGATCCGGTGCGACGAGCCTGGCATGCGGACCACGACGGCGCGCATGCGCAGGCCGTCGTGCTCCATGTCGAAACCCTCGTCCAGGCCTACGTGGCGCGGCATGGGCGGCACGCTCGAGAAGTTGCTCGTCGTGGCGAGCGTCTGGCCGTCCGCCGTGTAGAGGACGCCGTACTTCGGCAGCGGTCCGACGGCGTCCGCGGAAGGGCCTGGAGCATCCGTGAACTCCATGATCCCCCGAGCCGTCTCGGCGGCCTCGCGGTGAGCGACCACGAGCAGCGCGTCGTCGAGCCGGTGTCGCTGCGATGCGACGAACCGCTCCCAGACCACCGTGAACGCCACCCCCATCGTGAGCGTCGTGAGGACGAGGACGACGAGCGCCGTCCTCACACGGAACGTCACTACTTCACCTCCGTGCGAGCGCGATAGCCCGCGCCACGTACGGTCTCGACCAGGGAGGCATTCTTGCCGAGCTTGTCGCGGAGGCGGCTCACGTGGACCTCGACGACGTTGGGGACGATCTCGTCGGAGTCCCACACGTTCTCGATGAGCTCGACCTTGCTGACGGTCTCGCCCGAACGGCGGACCAGGTAGAGCAGGAGATCGAACTCGCGGGTCGTGACCTCGAGCAAGCGCCCGTCGGCGAAGACGTGGCGCCGAAGCAGGTCGAAGTGAAGAGGGCCCACGTCCATCGCTCCCAGTCGAGGCGGGCGGCGGAGAAGAGCTCGGAGTCGGGCGAGGAGCTCGGACACGGCGAACGGCTTCGAGAGGTAGTCGTCGACGCCGAGGTCGAGCGCCTGGACTCGATCCTTCGTCTGATCCCGGGCGGTGAGCATCAGCATCGGCCCTTCGAAGCCCGCGCGCCGGAGCCGAACGGCGACGTCGAGCCCGTCGCCGTCGGGGAGCATCCAGTCGACGATGACGAGCTCGAGTTGAGTGGTCTGGGCCGCCCGGGCCTCGGCTGCGTTCCGGGCCAGCGTCACCGCATACCCGTGACTCGATAGGACGCGAGCCAACAGGTCCCCGAGCTTCGGGTCGTCTTCGACAAGCAGAACACGCACGCGCTGCATTCTAGGCGTGGAGCGTGGCCGAACCTTACGGCGCCGTAAGGAACAGCTCGTCGGTTCTTGCAATCAAGCGCAGCCGGACCTCTTCCAGCGCCTCTCCGCAGCCGTCTTCGTGGGTTCTTTTTCGCGTCCCCGTGTGGCGGCGCAACGCGAGCCGGTGAGGGCGCTTCGCCGGGCGGAGACTATCGGCCGTGACCGGGACGACGGGCTTCGAACGTGATGTTCTGGTCGCCCTTTCTCGGTGGGCGCCGATGTTCGTAGTTGCCCGAGACGACGATGTCGACAAACCCCGTCTCCCGGAGCGCACTCGCGAACTCCTCGACTCCCCACCAGCGCAGGCTGAAGAGCTCGAGCTCGCTCGCGGTCAGCCGGCCCTTCGTCCAGCGATCGTAGCGAAGGTGAGAGACCGTGGTCTGCGCCACGAAATCGGTCTCGATTCGATCGGCGGTCAGCGTCAGCCAATCGCCGTCCTCTGCCTGCCACTTCCGGATGCTCCTGCTCTCTCCCAGGAAGCTGTCGATCGGGTCGAGGTCCACGATCAATCGTCCATTCGGCGCGAGGTGATCGACGAAGCGCTCCAGTGTGCACATCGCCGCGGAACGATCGGCGATCAACTGCAGCGATCCGGCCGGGACGATGATCGCTTCGAAGCGTTCGTCGTACGCGAAGCTCTCGAACGTCTGCCGCGTCAGCTTGGGGGTGAGTGATCTCGCTTCGCATTCACGCCGGCAGTGGCGCAGCATGTCCTCGGAGGCATCGAAGCCCTCGATCTGAAGCCCGGCTTCGAGGAGAGGGATCAGCATTCGCCCATTTCCGACCGCCGGCTCGAGGATGGCCCCTTTGCAATCCTGGAGTCGGTCCCGGTAATGCTCGACGTCTCCGAACGACCTGCCGATGTACTTGTCCAAGTTGTAGACGTGCGATGCGAGCGTTCCGTAAGCGTTGTTCACCGGCTCTCCCGTTGGCGGTCAGCGCGTGGTCGACGACCCCGCAGCTGAACGCGCATGGCGTGCTCGCTCCGCGCCGTAGTCGAAACGGCCCCCGCCAAGCACGGCGACGAGAGACTCGATCCACGACAGGGCGCTCAACATGAGCATCATCACGGTGATGGCAAGTGTTGGAGGGCGCGCGCTGGTGCACGAAGCTCGCTCGGGCGAAGAGGTCACGGCGCGACGCAACGACTCACTTACTGGAAGCGTCTCGAAGTACGCCATTCGCGGTTGCGCGGTGGGCATCCGGGTGGCAGTCTTCCGGCCATGAAGTTCATCCGGCTTCGCTGAGCTCGACAGCCCGCGTCCGATTCGCCTTCTCCTGAGCGAGAGCGCGTGATGCGTGAGGCTGTCAGCCGTGCCCCCGCTTTCCGTTTCACGGAAGGCCCGCGCGCGTCTGCTCATCGGAAGCTGTGAGTCATGATGGTGCTGCTCGGGCAATGCCTGAAGCGCCCCGTTTCCACGGCATTCGCGCGCGGGTCTTCCCAGCGCTCGTTCGCGAGCGAGGGAGATCTCTTCATGTCGTCGATTCGTGAATCTCGGTCGTGTGGTCTCGCATCCGTGACGGAGCTCGTCGGAGCTGCTCGTGCCCGTGGGTTACAGCTCGCCACCAACCAGGCGGAGCTCGATCAGACCGGTCTCGACTTCCACGTCGTCCACGGCGCTGACGAGCACGGGACGCGCTGGATCGTCCGAACGCCGCGCCGTTCCGACGTCGTCGCGGCCGCTCGCGTCGAAGCACGCGTGCTCTCGCTGGTGGCGCCTCGTCTTCCGGTCGAGGTGCCGATCTGGCGCGTGCACGACGACGACGTGATCGCCTACCGACGGCTCGAAGGAACGCCGGCGGTCACGCTCGATGAGAACGGCCCCAAGTGGAACGTGATCGACCCGGCGGCGCCCTGCGAAGCGTTTCTCGATTCCTTCGCGACGATGCTGGCCTCGCTCCAGTCGATCACCGTCGAGGAGGCTGAGAGGGCGGGCGTACCGATCCGTCCGATCGCAAGGTCACGCGCGACGATCGCCGGCGCGATGGAAGCGACGCGGAAGGTGCTCGCCCCGAGCGATGCCGTTTGGAGCCGGTGGCAACGCTGGCTCTCGAACGACGACCTCTGGCCGACGCACATCGCGCTCGTCCACGGAGACCTTCATCCTGGACACATGCTACTCGCGCCCGACGGCACGCTCACCGGCGTGCTCGACTGGACCGAGGCGCAGTTCACCGACCCATCGCTCGACCTCGCGATGTTCTTCGGCTGCTTCGGAGCGAAGGCGCTCGAGGCGCTTCTTTCCCGCTTCGAACGAGCAGGCGGCAAGGTCTGGCCGGGGCTCGTCGCGCACGCCGTCGAGCGGTGGGCGGCGTTCCCGGCGCTCGGCGCAGAGTGGGCGCTCCGGACGAACAACGACGGCGTTCTCGAGCACGTCCGCGCCCAGCTCGCCGCGCTGCCGCCGCCGATCGGCGTCGACTGACCAACCAAGGACGCGGCGCGAGGCTACCGCGTGAGCCTCGCACCGCGTCGACGTCGGGGCGTGCTTTCGCCATCGCGGCACTCATCCCGTCCGTTCGAGCGCGCCAGCAAGGCCGCGTTCGGCGAGGTTCGTTCCTGGACCAGAGGGCGGGCTCGAGTCATAGCCGAAGCGCGAACGGGGGCTACCGTTGTGATTGTGAAGCAGCCGCGCGGATCCAGGCGACGACATGCGGCAGGCCGCCGACCTTGGCGAAGGAGCGCTCGTGGATGCTGCTCTCGTTCAGCACGAGCTCGTCGGCCGACATGAGGATGCGTCGGCAATGCAGTTGCAGTCGGCTCGCCTGAGCAAGGAGAGCTCGCCCGCTCCCATCCGGCATGTGCTCGTCCGTGAGCACGATGTCGAACGGAATCGTACGAAGCTTCGCAAGCGCCTCGGTGACGCCTGACGCCTCCTCGACCTCGACGTGTCGTCGGAGGGTTCGGACGAAGTAGTGGCGGATGATGATGTCATCGTCGACGACCAGCACTCGCATCGGACACTCGCACCGAGAAAATCGATGAAGATTGGACCATCATATAGGATGGTGGTCAATACCGTCGGGGCGGGCGACGTACCACTCCCGTGGCAGCGTCTCGCTCAACCCTCGCGTACCGCGTTGCACGGCGAATCGCGGCGCGTCGGGTCGAACGCGGTCTCTCTCAGGAAGGTCTCGCGGTGCTCCTCGACATCGCGGTGAAAAACGTCCAGCGCATCGAGTCTGGCCGGCAGAACCTCTCGCTCGCGACGATCGAGCGGATCGCTTCGGCGCTTACGATTGCCCCGGAGCAGCTCATCGCTGGCTCCACCCGCTCGTCGGAGCCGGCTTCCAAGACAGAGCAGAGTCCACTGGGACGACTCGAACAAGCCGGCTTCCTGGTGCGCCGCGCAACCGTTCGTGGTCGGCGGTCGGCTACCGCGACTCCAGTTACGACTCTGCGGGCTGCGGCCGGTCAGCTGACGGGGGCTGCGCGCGCGATCGAGGTGCTCGGGTGGGTCGTCATTCCGCGACGAGGCGAACCTCCCGAGGGCCAGTTCGTCGCCCAGGTCCTTGGAACCTCGATGGAGCCGGCGATCCCATCCGGTGCATTCTGCCTGTTCGGCCCGCCTGGCCCGCTACCACTCATTGGGCGTACGTTGCTCGTCGCTCACGAGACGCTCTCCGACCCCGACCTCGGCGGACCTTATGCCCTGAAGCGCGTGCGGTCAGTGCGTCGACGACGCGGCGGCGGCGTCCGTGTCATCCTCGAGTCGATCAACCCCGCGTTTGCGCCGATCGAGATCGACGCGGCGGAAGGCGAGCTACGTATCGTTGCTGAGCTCGTGAAGGTCCTCGTGTAGGGCCGCTCGAGGCTGCCACGTCGAGCGTGCCCATCGGTGGCACATGAGCGGCCCTCGAATCCGCCGTGTCCATCGCGCTGCGCGATTCACTTCACGCGGCGGGGGACCTTGCCGGCGCCGAGCTTCTCGGCGGCGAACACGACGTCGGGGTTCGCGAAGCCGGCTTGTGCAATCGGCTTCACGTAGTCGGTGCCGTGGCGTGCGTCTTTCATCATGGCGTACGCCGAAGCGGCGATGATCCTCGCGGGCATCGCGGCGGCGGAAGGCGGCGGATCTTCCTGCGAGACGATCGCGCGCGCGTCGTCGATCTTGCCGTGCGCGGCGGTCGCGTAGGCGCGGAGCCATTTCGCGAGCGGGCCGCCGATGTTCGGGTACGTCTTGAAGAGGGCGAGGGCATCGGCGTCGCGCTTGAGGGCGACGAGCGTGAAGACGCGCTCGGTGAGGGCGCGCATCGTGACCGTACCGGTCTCGAGCGCGACGCGACTCAGCTTGTCGGCTTCCTCGAGCCGCCCGTCGTAGCGAGCGAGACGCGCGAGCCGGACCGCGTGCATGGCGCGAGGTTCGCCACGCCACTGCTCGGCGATCTTCTTCGCGAGATCGAGCTCGCCTGCATCGAGCGCCCAGTCCATCGCGACGAGGTCGGCCCACGGCGCCTCGTCGCCGGCCATGGCCTTCACCTTGTCGCTCGTGAGCGCGCCGAGGTTGCCGGCGAGGAGCGCCTGCCCACGGGTCAGCGGCGCGGCGAAGGGAAGCTTCCTCGCATCGTCGGGGATCGCGTCGAACGAGCGCGCCATGCGCTCGCCGTCGAGCTTCTCGTACGAGACCGCCGCGGTGACGATCGCGACGTCCGACGAGGTCGGAGGCAGGTCCTCGGCAGCCTTGAGCGCTTCGTCGAGGCGGGCGCCGAGGAGCGCGACGCGTGCAGCGAGGACGCGCGCCGGCGGATAGACGGCGGAGAACGACACCGCGGTGAGCGCGGCCTTCCTCGCGAGCTCTTCGTCGCCGGTCGTGAGCGCGATGCTCCCGAGCCACGCCGCGATGCCCGGCGTATCGGCGACGGCGAGCCCTTTCTGGAGCGAGGGCTTGGCCTCGTCGAGCGCGCGCGCGTCTTGTGCTCCCGTGCGGAGCGCGCGGATGGCGCGCGCCGCATGCGGGACGGAGCGGAGCGAGACGGGGAGGGAATCGCCTTTGGTGGTGACCTCCTCGATCTCGGGCGGCTCGTCGGCGCGGAACGGATCACGCATCCACGCGAGCGCGACGAGTGCGAAGCCCTCGGCGCGATCGGGGTAACGGAGCCGGAACTCCTTCGCGAGCTCGGCGGCGCGTTGCGGATCGCCGTCGACCGCCATGGCGCGGGTGAGGAGGACCTGCGCCACGATGAGCTCGGGATCGAGCTTCACCGCCGCGCTGTAGCGCTCGAGCGCGCGAGGGTCGCCGGCCCGCTCGAACGTCGCGCCCGCGAGGAGATGGAACCAGGCGTCGTCCTGGGCTGCCGAGTCCCACTTGGCGACCATCGCAGCCGCGCCTGCGGTGTCGCTCTGAAAGAGGAAGGACGCGACGTACGCGAACGCGATCTTCTTCTCCTCGATCCCCACCGCCTTCGCGCGCTGGGCACCGTCCTCGAACGCGAGGTCCTGGCCGCCCTTGAGGAGACCGACGAGCGCGCGCTCGTGGAGCCAGGTCAACGCGGCGTGCGGGGAGCGCGACTCGAGCTCGAACGTCCTCGAGATCGACTTCTCTGCGGGCTCGAGGAGCGTCGCGTTGCTCGCGCGAAGGTCCTTGTCGACCTGTGCAAGGAGCTGCTCGGCCTCGAGGTGCTGCTTCGCGCGCTTGTCGGTCACGTAGTAGTACGTGCCGACGCCACCGCCGATCAGGACGACGGCGAGCGCGATCAAGGTCACCGTGCTGAAGAGCTGGCGGACGCGCTCGGGCTTGGACCACGTGAACGCTTGCGGAGCAACGGCGCCGTCAGGCTCGTAGACGCCCGCGATCTGCAACGCATCGAGCACGTCGCGGGCCTCGGGGATCGCTGCTCCACCGAGCCGAGGTGCGGGGCGTGCCATGGCCTCGAGCAGCGGGTTGCCCGGAGGCTCGACCCTCCCGCCTCGCTCGTTCGGAGCCATGCCCGGCGCCAAGAACGGGTTTGCGGCAGCGAGAGGGAGCGAGGAGTCGGGGCCCGCCGCGGGACCGCCGAACGCCGCGGTCGACGCGCTCGCGTGCGGCGAAGGCCCCTCCGCTCCAGGTGGTTGCGGCCCGAGCCCCAAGCTGCGGGACGAGAGCTGGCCCGCCTGGTTGTCGCGTGTTTGGGGCTTCTGCTGGGCACCGAAGCCGATCCCGAGCGTCGGCGCGGAGTAGGCGAGATCGTCGCTCGGCGGTGCCGGTGGCACGTACCCGAACGGAGGAGGTGCTGGAGCAGGCCTGCCGGCGGCGGGCATCGGTGCCGCGATCGGGGCGAGCGCGGCCTCGATCGCGGCGCGGACCTCGTCGTTCTTCCGGATCTGCGTTTCGATGTCTTCGTCCGACTCTGCGGGGACGAGCCGCGCAGACTGATGGTGGTGGTGGTGCTGGTGCTGCTGCTGCTGCCAGGCGGGAGCGGGAGCGCCCGCGCGGGCGACCGCCTCGGCGACGGCGGGCTGTCCCGCAGTGCGCTGCATGGGGACGAGGGCGCGCGCACGTTCGAGCTGGGAGCGCGCGCCGAGGTCGGTCCCGAACTGGAGGGCCTTCTCGAGCACCTTCTCCGCGCGCTCGGCGTCGCCTCGACGGAGCAGCACCTCCCCGAGCCAGCGGTACACGTCACCATCACGGGGCGCGAGACGGCCGGCTGCCAGTAGCACGCTCTGAGCATCGTCGAGCCGGCCGGAGTCGCTGTACATCCGCGCGGCCGCGAGCAGCGTCCCGACGTCGAGCTGGCGGGACGCGTGGCTGCCCACGATCTCCACGAGGTCAGGCCGCCGGCCGCCACGCAACGCCTCGCACAGCGCCGTGGTCACCACGACGTCCGGGGTCCGCTGCCAGCGCGCGTAGAGCTCGTCGATCGACTCGTGACTCATGGAAGAGCGCGAAGTTGGGCGGGAGCCGGCAGAGCACACCAGCGTCGCCGGCAGCCCGAGCGTATCGAACTTTTGGGGCCACGAACCACTTCGATCGCACGTCCGCCGTTGTTTGCGGCTGGGATAGAGGGGACTATGGGCGCTCCGCGGTCGCGGCTACGGGCGTCGAACGCGGCGACGACGAGAGAGAGGGAGAGAGGTCGGTATGAGCGAGACAGAGGCCACGTTCACTCACCACACATCCTTCGAGGCGGGTGAGATCGCCGGCAACATGCGGCACGGCAAGCTCGAGGGGATGTACGAGGAGCTCTTCGCCGAGGTGATCGAGGACGGCATCATCACGCAGGAGGAGCGGAACCGTCTCGACAAGATGGCCGACAACCTCGGCCTCGACCGCGTGCGCCTACGCAAGCTCGAGCAGGCGCTCCAGGCCGCCTACGAAGCGCGGCATCGCATCGTGATCAAGGATCTTTCCTTCGTCGATGAGCCGCCGCCCGCGACCATCGCACCGCTCGAGGTCGCCACGGATCACCGTACCCTCGCGCTCGAGCGCCGGGTCAAGTTCCTCGAGCAGCGCATCGTCGAGCTCGAGCGCGAGCTCGAGGACGCGAATGCGCGCGTCAGTGTCGAGGTCGACTTCTCCGACGTCGCCGCACCGAAGGCTTCGGTCCCCGACGACGATCCCGCGGAGCTCGCGCGCCGCGTTCGCCACGATCCGCGCGACGTCGACTCGCTCCACGCGCTCTTCCGCCTCTACAAGAAGGCGGGCGACACCGACCGGCAGTGGTGCGTCGCCCAGGTGCTCTCGTACCTCGACGGCGCGAACGACGAAGAGAAGGAGTGCTGGGGAACGTACCGCGAGGCGGCGCTCATCCGGCCGACCGCTTCGGTCACTCAGGAGGCGTGGAAGCGTCTGCTTTTCCACCCGGAAGAAGAGCCGATCGTCGGCGAGATCTTCTCCGTCGTCGTGTCGGCGGTGCTCATCGGGCGTCTCTCGGCGATGCGGCGCGACAAGCAGCTCGTCAAGCTCGACGCCGCGCAGAAACAGGACCCCGCGACGACGACCGTGCAAGCCGTGCGCTGCTTCCACTGGGCGTCGGCGATCCTGGGGATGCACTCACCCGCGCTCTTCGCCGATCCCGACTACGCCGGCTTCGTCGAGATGGTGCCCGGCGTCCCCCCGGCCTCGCGCATCGGCGCCCAGGCGCTCTCGGGCCGCTCGGCCGCGGAGCTCGCATTCATCGCGGGCCGCCATCTCGCCAACTACCGCGAAGAGCACTTCGTGAAGATGCTCGTCCCGTCGGCGCGTGGTCTGGAGGACATCTTCCTCGCGGCGCTCTCGATCGGAAACCCGGGGCTCCCGCTCAGTGCTCAGGTGAAGCAGCTCGTCGTCCCGATCGCCAACGCGATCGAGCCGATCCTCGAGCCCGCCGCGGTGGACCGCCTCCGCGGTCATTTCCTCCGGTTCGTCGAGGAGGGAGGGCGCACGAACCTCCAGCGCTGGGCGGTCGCGACCGACCGCACGATGGCACGCGCGGGACTGCTCCTCGCGAACGACCTCCGCTCGGCGCACAACGTCCTGTCGCTCGAGGCGGCGACGGCCAAGACCGCGCAGGGCGAGACCGCGCCGCTCGAAGCGAAGATGGACGACCTCATGAGCTTCGTCGTCTCGGATCGCTACGCGAAGCTCCGGAGGCAGCTCGGGATCGCGATCGCGTGAGCCGAGCTGGGCCGCGTCCGGCGTGGGACGTCGAACGCGGCCCCGACCTCGGTGTCGATCCTGGAACCGGGTCGAGACTCGTCGTCAGAGGGCGGCCTTGCGTGGGCGGTGGCACTCTCCCGTCAGTGGCTCCACCGAGAGGTGCGGGACATCTTCGCTCCAGACGTCACCGAGCGTTCGCTTCTGGATCAGCGCGCGGAGCACGCGGATCGGCCCCGCGTGGGTCACGAGCAAGCACGGCGTTCGAGTCTCGTCGAGGAGGCCCTGGATACGGAGCATCAGGTCTCCGACTCCCTCGCCGCCGGGAGCTCGCGCGTGTTGCCAGCTCGTCATCCACTCGCTGAACGCCGGGCCGTCGTCGCGCTCGAGCTCCTCCCACGTCCGCCCCTCCCATCGACCGAAATCGAGCTCGCGGAGTCGTGCGTCGATCCGAGGCGCCGGCAGGCCGAGCGCCCGGGCCATCGCCTCGGCGAGCGTGCGTGTTCGCGCGCTCGGAGACGTGACGATCGATGCGAACGGGAGCGCCTGCGACGAGGCGGGGCCGAGCACGTCGATGCTCGCGATGGCCACGCGCGCCGCTTCCTCCGCGGCAGGCGCGACCGGGACGTCGAGCTGACCGTAACAGAGCCCGCTCACCTGTGCCGGTGCGTGCCGGACCACGAACAGATGCATCATCGCCTCCATGCGAGCGCGGCAAGCACCGCGATCTCGCAGAGCTGCTCCGTCGTTCCGAGAAAGTCGCCCGTGATGCCGCCCACGCGCTTTCGGTAGCGCCACTCCGTCAGCGCGCCGATGACGAAACACGAGAGCGCAGCTGCGAGCAGGCGGAGCCACGACACGGCGCCGGTCGACGCGAGCGCTGCTGCTAGAGCGAGCGGATAGCCGCTCCCGACGGCGGCCTGCAATCGCCCCGCGCGAACGACGTCCCGACTCTTGCTGCCTTGCTCGGTCGCGTACGGTGAGCGCAGCATCTGCCAGAGCGGCACCGCGCGAGCGAGCGAGCCGACGAAGGCGACGGCCCCGATGGTCTCGAGCGACGGCGGCAGCGCGGAGAGGAGCGCAGCTCGACTGACGAAGCTGAAACAGAGCGCGATCGCTCCGAACGATCCGACGCGACTGTCCTTGAGGATGTGAAGGACCTTCTCTCGGTCGTAGGCGCCGCCGAGCGCATCGCTCGTGTCCGCGAGACCGTCCTCGTGAAACGCACCCGTCGCGAGAAGCGACAGACCCAGCGTGAGGGCGGCCGAGGCGAGGGCGCCGAGCGGATGGAGCAACACGTACACTGCACCGAGGACCCCGCCGAGCACGAGGCCGACGAGGGGGA
This sequence comes from Myxococcales bacterium 68-20, assembly GCA_001899635.1. Lineage (GTDB taxonomy): Bacteria > Myxococcota_A > Polyangia > Polyangiales > Polyangiaceae > Labilithrix. Next base: position 149,087 of record MKVQ01000001.1, read on the forward strand.
AGTGCGCCGTCGCCCACCGCCAGTCCGTCCGCGCATACGGGAACCCGCCGACCGGCACTCGTGTCAGGAAGACGAACGCGGCACGCATCCCGCGGAAGAAGCTCGGCGCCGGGACGACTCTCGGAGCGACCTCGTCGGCGCGCGACGGCAGCGCCGCCTCGGAGCTCGACCCCAACACCGTGCGAGGAGCGGATCGCGGCGAGGCGTCGACATGGACGTCGTCGTCGGCTCGGTCACGGTTCTCCATGCGAGTCCTCCATCGAGAGCACCGTCGTCAACGTGGCGACTTCCCGTTCCACGGCGAGAGCGGAGCGAAGAAGCGACAGTCCGAGCGCAGCCCCCGTGCCTTCGCCGACTCCGAGACCGAGCGTCATCAGGGCCTCGAGGCCGAGAGCGCGGAGCGCGACCTCTGCTCCCTTCTCCGTCGAGTGATGGCTCGCGACGAGGTACGAGCCGACGTTGGGATCCATCTCGCGCGCCACGAGCGCCGACGCGGATGCGAGGAAGCCGTCGAGGACGACGAGCCGGCGCGCACGGGCGGCGCCGACGATGAACCCCGCCATCGCAGCGAGCTCGAGACCGCCTACCTCGCCGAGGAGATGGATCGGGTCTCGACTCACCACGCGACGAAGCGCCTCGCGGACGACCTCGATCTTGCGCGCGAGGCCTTCGTCGCTGAGGCCTGCGCCGCGGCCGACGACGTCGCGAGGGTCGAGGTCGGTGAGCGCGCAGACGAGCGCGGCTGCGCTCGTGGTGTTTCCGATGCCGACCTCACCGACCCCGAGCGCGTCGAACCCATCGAGCTCGGTCGCCGCGTGCATCCCGACGGCCACGGCGGCCTCTGCTTCCGCCGCGGACATCGCCGCCTCGCGCCGCAGGTTGTTCGTTCCCGCTCGCACCCTACGCCGGGCGATTCGGACCTCGGGATCGTCCGGGAACGGGTCATGACCGTCATGGAGCCCGACGTCGAACACGCGGAGCTCGACGCCTGCTGCGCGCGCGAGCGCGTTGACCGTGGCGCGTCCGCGAGCGATCGTCGCGACGACGGCGGCAGTGACGCTCGACGGATAGGAGCTGACTCCCTCCGCCACGACCCCGTGATCGGCGGCGAAGACGGCGATGCACGTCGTGGGCGTGCCCTGCCTGAGCGGCACCGGAAACGTGCCGCGGGCCTCGGCGAACCGAGTCGCGAGCCGCTCGAGGACGCCGAGCGAGCCCTTCGGGGCTGCGAGCGTCGCCCAGTGCGCTCGGCACATGTCTCCCGCGAGCCGCGAGACCTCCGGCACCCGGGGAGGGGATGGCGCGTTCAGCGCGAGCTCGGCACGCCGCGCGTCGGGCGGAGCTTCGGTCATGGCGCGCTCGAGCGAGCCGTCATCGGTCCGATGGCCCCGACGGATCGCGGTGGGAGGCTCGAGCCTTCGAGCGGTGCCAGCGGTCGCGCGCTCGTCGCGTCGACCGCGAGGAGCGACGCTTCTTCCGCGCTCGGCACGAGGCATCGATCGCCACAACCGCAGGCGATCTCACCGAGCGTGAACGACGCTGGCGCGGTGTGGAGCGTGGTCGCGCGGCCGGTGCCGACGTCGATGCTCGTCAGCTTGTCGCCGGGATCGCCGAACACGACGACGATGAGCGCGTCGTTCGTCGCGAAGCCGATGGATGACGCGACAGCTCCGCCCAGCATCGAGGCCGTCGCCCGCACTCGCTCCGTCTTCGACTCGAGATCCATGACGACCACGCCGCTCGTCGCGACCTGCGCGGGGCCCGGGACCTTGAAGATGCCGCTGCACGTGACCGCGAGGGAGCGAGCGTCCGGAGAGAGGGCGAGGTTGGTGCAGTTCTTCAGCCCCGGGATCGGCAGGGTGTCGACGACGCGATCCGAGTCGACGTCGATCACGACGACGAGCCCGTCCTCCGCACGCTCGAACGACGCGTCTAGCCGGCTGAGCGTCACGTACGCGCGCCCGTTGGCCAGCGTCATGCGGTCCGGCCGCGGGTCGACGGCGCCGCCGTAGGCCGAGAGCTCGATGCGCTTCGAGAGCGATCGCTGGGAGGGGTCGATCACGAGGATGTCTCCGCCCTCGTCGAAGGGCACTCGACCCGGCGCCCGATTGGTCTCGAACCGCGTCACGTAGGCCTTGTTCGGCGTGATCTCGAGGTAGTCGTGCGGATTCGACCCAAACCCCGGGGTGACGTTGAGCTGACCTTCGACCGCGCCGCTCTCGGCGTCGAGCCACGTGACGATGCCGTTCGGATAGCGGTCGATGAGGACCAGAGCCCCCGACGCCGGTGGATCGTGCGGCAGCACCACGTCGCTGGAGAGCGCCGACGTGGCCCCAGGCGCTCGTGTCCCGCTCGAGACGATGCTGGCCGAGGTCACCGCGCCGCCGTCGTTCACGAGCGAGACCTGCGTCGACTGGTAGTCCGAGCGAACGAGCGCGAAGCGTTCGCACGTGTCGCCGCGCGAGCCTCCGGTGGAGCTCTGCGGGGCGTCGACGTTGCATGCGCCGAGGAGCGCAAGCGCCGCCAACGTCGGACCGAAGCTGATTCGAAACGTGCCCGGCGACAGCCGGATTCCGCAGTTCATAGAAAGACCTCCATGCTGGCGAAGATGGCGCGGCCGGGGAGCACGAAGCCCACGGTGTCGAACCGAGTGACTCCGAGCAGGTTCCTGACCCGAACATCGAAGGCGGTGTGGTCGCCGAGGCAGGCGACCGTGATCGCTGCATCGAGCGTGGATTGGGCAGGGATCACGATCAGCCCTTCGGGATCCGCGTAGCGGCTCGACTCGTGGACGTGAGCCATCGACAGCGTGCTCGTCTTCGCGCCGAGGACATGCGGTCCGTCGAAGCGCAGCTCGGCGACGAGCGACGACTTGAGCCTCGACCGGAAGGGCAACAGATCGTTGCCGGTCGTGCGCTCCGTGTCCCGTCCGTCGAAGAGGGTCAGCCCCGCGCCCAGCGACAGCCGCCAGAGCTCCGCGCGTGCGTCGAGCTCGGCGCCGAGCACACGAGCGGAGCCGAGGTTGTACGGCGTCACGTATCCGAGCGAGGACCGCCGGAAGGCGACCAGATCGCTGGCCTCTCGCGCAAAGAGGGAGCCCGCGAGCTCCCAGCGGAGCACGGCAGCCCCCGTCGTCGAGGTGATCGACGGGAGCTTGGTCAGGCGGACGCCGGTGTCGACGAGCAGCCCGCGCTCGGCGCGAAGCGCGCCGTTCCCGCGCACGACGCCCGAGAAGCCGTAGAGCTCGCCCAGCGTCGGCGCGCGATAGTACGAGCCCGCATTCAGCGCGACGACGCCGGCGTCGAACGGACGCGAGAGGGCGAGCCTGAGAGCGCCGTACGTGCGAGTGTCGTCAGCGAGACCGTCGGTCGTGGCCTGCTTCTCGAGCGCGCCCATCAACACGGCGCGCCCGAGGCGCTCGTGTCGAACGCCACCGCTCGCGGCGAGCCTGACCCCGTCCCGGTGGCGGCGCTCCTCGCTTCGATCGACGGTCACGGTCGCCGTGGACAGCGCTTCGCGGCTCACTCGCCCGTGCACGCTCCCCTCGAAGATCCCGCGGCGAAGGGCGAGCCGACTGGATGCCTCGGCACGCAGGCCTTCGAGCAGCGCGCGCCGCCTCCCACCCGCAAGCTCGAGGAGCGGGTCGTCGTACGCCGACGACGTCATGACGAGGCCGGTGGCTCCCGTGAGCACGCAGCCCGCACCGCACTCGTGGACGAGCTCGAGACCATGAAGCGAGCGACGCGTCTTCGCTCGAGTGGCCTTCGCTCCAGCGACCGCCAGTCCCGGCACACCCTGCTCTCGCGCGAGCTCGTTCCACGTCAACGACGCGCGGGTGGTGGTCCCCAGTCGAACCCGTCCCAATGCCCACATGTCGATGTCGTCGACGTCGGCGTTCTCCCGGCGCTGCTCGCGGTCGTCGGACGCGTCGAAGCGGGTCCCGCGGTCGTCCACGAACGTGTAGTCGTTGCGCGCGCCGGCGGCGCGAACGCCGACGAGAGCGGCCGCTCGCTCGTCGCCGAGGCCGACGCGTCCCTCGAGGGCGCGCATCCCGAAGCTGCCTCGCGTCGCCACCGCCTTCGCCTCGGTGCGCGTGGGGACACGAGGCTCGAAGAAGATGGCTCCGCCGATGCCCCACGGATCGGCCTCGAGCGGCACCGCACCGCGATAGACCTCGATGCGTCCGATCATCCAGAGCGGAACGCGGGAGAGGTCGGCGTCGCCGGTGAGGTCGTCGTTGAGCCGAAGCCCAGCGAGGAAGACGCTCGTCTGCGCTGCGGTCGCGCCTCGGATCGCCGCGGTCGAGAGCGCCCCGTACCCACCGGTCTCGGTGACGTTGACCCCGGTCTCGCGGCGGAGGACGTCGGACGTCGACACGCCCGCGCCCTCCAGCGCGGACCCGCGGAGCTGCGATGAAGTGGCCGCCTCGTCGCGCGACCCTGCGGCGAGCCGAGCGCCACGGACGGTGACCGCCTCCTCGCCCCTCGCTGCCGCGGGCCATCCAGCGACGAGAAGCCCGCCGAGGACCACGCCTCGAAGTCGAGGCCTGGCCGAATGCCGAAGACCGTTTCCCACGCCGACCCGAAGGGACGAGACGAAGGCGCTCTCCGCCGGCACCGGATGTGTCGGGCGAAGAGCTCTTGCGTGCCGGCGTCTCTCCCTCGGAGACGAACGGCGGAACCACCAGGCATGTGCGTGGTGGGTGAAGGTCGGTCTTCGGGCTCATGGGCACTTCGCGGCTAACGGAGCTAGCGCGACTTCCTCGCTTCAACTCTTCCCGGTCCGGAGACCAGTGACTCGGTGAAGCTCGTTCCCAACTACCGCTGCGGGGCAGCTCCGCTTTGCTTGCGCTGCGGATTCCCAGTACCACCCATCACCGGGTGGCTACCTTCACGAGGTCGTCGATACCCTACCCCATGCAGGTCGTCAAACGCCGGCGCCGGGCACGCGCCTGCGGTCGCGGCCGGCCATCGGCGTCGAAGGTTCCTCGTTCGTCGCTTCGGACGGCGAGAGCGCTCGTTTGCCCCGCGAGCACGGGCCCATTGCTCGTGTGGGTATCGACCCGCACGCCGGTTCCTCCTCGCGCGGCAGCATGAACATGCGATGCGCGCGAGCTCGCTCTTTCCCCGATATTTGGGGTTCGGGATGATGCGATCGACGAACGACTCGATCGCGCATCGTCGACGACCACAAGAGGAGCTCATGGACTTCATGGCACGGGCGGCCATCGCCACGACGATTCTCGGTCTCGTCTCTTCGGTCTCGGCGTGTGGTGGGGATCCCGGCAAGCAAGGACCGGCGCCGATGCCGTCGTCCCCGCAGTTCATCACCGGCAACCTCGAGCCGATGATCGTCGACTGGCTGCCGGAGCAGCGAGGCGACCTCGAGGTGTCGATGCGCGACGGGCTCGTCGTCGTCGGGTACGACACGCAGGGCTTCCGCCTGCTCCGAGATTGTCACGTCAACGGTACGTACGGCTTCATGGGGATGACCCGACGTGAGCGTGTCGTCCGGCTCGAGTCTGCCGACGACGTGCGGGCGAACCTCCCGCTCGGCGGCATCGGTCTCGCCGCGAAGCTCGGTGGCGAGCTCGAGAGGGGCGCGACGGTCGACATCGCGATGGTGATGATCGGCAAGCTCCGGACGACCTGGCGGAGCGTCGGCACCGAAGACCTCGTCGGTCAGTGCACGGGCGCGACCCACGTCGTCCGCGGCGCGACCGTCGGCGCTTTCGCGGTCGACAAGGGCGACCGCGCGAAGATGCGCGCGGTCGCGGAGATCTTCGGCGCCGGAATGGGCGGCGGATCCGCATCGAGCTCGATGGTCCGCGTCGTCGACGGCCAGCTCGCCGACTGCTCGAGCGCGGAGCCCGACAGCCCGAAGGCTCCGAAGCAATGCGGAGCGCTCATGCGGGTCGAGCTCCTGCCGATCGCGGCGACCAAAGACGTGGCTGCTGCGGCTTCGCAGGGACGCGACGCCGAGCTCGCCGACGTCTGCCCTTCGGGGCTCGTCATGGTCGACGGCAAGTGCACCCGCGCTCACGCGAGCATGTCGGCGCGGGACGTCGAGTGCACCTACGGCAACGGCCGGCAGTGCCTCGACCAGTGCAGGGCGGGAAATGCGAAGAGCTGCGCGAAGCTCTCGCTGATGCTGGTAAAGGGCGAGGGCGCCCCGCAGGCGGTCGAGCAGGCCGTGCCGCTCGCGACGATGGCTTGCAGGAACGGCGATGCCGCCGGGTGCACGCTCCTCGGGAGCTACCTGCAGAACGGCGTCGGCACCACGAAGAACATGAAGGACGCCGCGCAGGCCTACGCCAAGGGCTGCGACGACGGCGATGCCGAGGGGTGCCAGTGGGTCGGCACGATGCTCCTCACCGGCATCGGGATCCCCCGCGACACGAAGCTCGCGGCGCAGGCGCTCTCGAAGGGTTGCAAGGGCGGCGCGCATGGCGCGTGCAGCGACCTCGGACTTCTCGCGCTCGGCGGACAGGGCTTCGACAAAGACCTCCCGATGGCCGCGGGGCTCTTCAAGCGCGCGTGTGACGGCGACAACGGCACGGGCTGTTCGAACCTCGGGTACATGTACGAGTTCGGGGCGGGGACCCCGCAGGACATCAAGGCGAGCCTCCAGGCGTACGCGAAGGCGTGCAAGCTCGACGAGGGGTCGTGCACGCAGCTCGGCGCCATGCTCCACGTCGGCAAGGGGATCGCCCGCGACGATGGCAAGGCCGTCGCGCTCTACAAGGCTGCGTGTGCCAAGGGCGACACCGTCGGCTGCGCGCTGATCCGCGGCTACATCGACCCGAGCCAGAAGTTCGACGTCGAGCGAGCGACGGGGGAGATGAACGTGTGGAAGGCAACCTGCGAGAACGGCATCGCGCGCGACTGCACCGGTATCGGGATCATCGCCGTCAGCGTCGGCCGCAAGGACGACGGGCGGAAGCTCCTCGAGACGGCCTGCAAGCTCGGCGACGAGTGGGGCTGCGTCATGGCGAAGATTCAACCCCGCCTGTGAGAGCGAGGCTCGCACCCCAACGACCCGTAGCGGTCGCCCCAACCGCTAGCGCTCCGGCACCCGAGACCCGCAGAGGTCGGCCTTCGGCCGGGCTGCGCTCCTACGCTCGAGGTAGGAACCGCCGCCGCATCGTCAAACGGTCACGCAACCGGGGCAGTTCCTGGTAGCGTGCGCCCCGGTGTGCCCGCGGTGGCGAAGAACATGCATCGCCCGGGCGCTGCAGAGGAACCGGTGCCTAGACGAACGGTGAGTGAGAAGAAGGCCTCGGAGCAGCGCAAAGCCGCCGCTCCGGTCGACCCGCGTCAGCTCGAGCTGATGCTCGCGAACGGTGTGGAGCGCGCAAACGGCGCTGCGACCGCCGAGCCCCAAGGCGTCGATGCGGACCGGGCGCGCGAGATCCTCTCCTCACTCGACCGACTGTCGAGCGAGGAGGTCTTTGCGGCCTTCGAGGAGCTCGACGCGCTCCCCCGTGACGTGGTCCGCGCCGTTCTCGCCGTCTCGACGGGACCGGTCCCCGATCCCGAGCTGCTCGACGATGCCATCCGTCGTGCGCATGGGTTCCCGCCGCGCGCGCTCCGTCTCCAGACGATCGCGATCGTGAAGGATGCCGACATCTTCGACATCGGTCCCATCGGCGAGGAGCAGGTCCGGCTCGCGGGCAAGTCGTGGGACGGCCGCGACCTCGCCGCCGAGGAGCGGCTCGACGAGGAGATCGAAGGCTCGTTTGCTGGCACGCTCGAGCACCACACCCTCGCGGAGGCGGGCAAGCCGCTCTTCGACGTCCTCCGCTACGCCGGCGATGCCGGGGCGATCTTCCGAGCAGGGACCGCCGAGCTCGTCGGCGCCATCGCGTACGATACGGTCGAGATGAAGGACCGGCGAGCGCGCGTCGCCATTCAGGATGCGCTCGCGCACGGGCTCGTGCCCGAGGCGATGCAGGCGGCAGAGCCCACGCCGGTGGAGGTACCGGAGGCGGCCGCGAGCGAGGCGACCACGGCGCTCGAGCCGGTCGCGAAGAAGCCGGCCAAGGCGGGCGCCGCGAAGGCGGCTGCCGAGAAGGTGCCCGCGAAGAAGCCCGCAGCCAAGGCGGTGGCGGCGAAGGCGGCTGCCGAGAAGGCGCCCGCGAAGAAGGTCACGCCCAAGCCCGCGGCAAGGGCGGCTGCCGAGAAGGTGCCCGCGAAGAAGGTCACGACCAAGCCCGCGGCAAAGGCGGCTGCCGAGAAGGCGCCCGCGAAGAAGGCTCCGGTCAAGGCGAGCGCAACGAAGCCGAGCGGGAAGCAGACGACGGCGGAGAAGCCGGCGGCGACGAAGGCGACTTCGAAGAAGGCGGCGGCGGAGAAGCCGGCGGCGACGAAGGTGACTTCGAAGAAGGCGGCGGCAGAGAAGCCGGCCGCGAAGAAGGCGGGTGCCGCGGCCACCGCGAAGAAGCCGAGCGCCACGGCGACGGCGAAAAAGCCGACGTCGAAGAGCGCGCCTGCGAAAAAGACGACCGCGAAGAAGGCGACGGCGAAGAAGCCGACGTCGAAGAAGGGCTGAGCGCTCCGAGCTCGCGCGGCGTCCGACGTCACTCTCCAGGAGCGGGCGTCGGACGCGGAGCGGGCGCCTCCTGCCGAGCGGGCTCGTCGTCCGACGCCTCGGGATCCGTCAGCTCCCATCCCTTCAGCAGGGTCGCGAGGAGCCCGGGCAAGACGAGGAGCGTGAGCGCGGTGCTGAAGAAGATCCCGACGATGACGACGGTCGCGAGCGGCCGCTGCACCTCGGAGCCCGCGCTGGTCGAGAGCGCCATCGGGAGGAAGCCGAGCCCAGCGACAGCGGCCGTCGTGAGGACCGCGCGGACCGAGCTCGCCGATCCCTTCTGGACGGCGGCCTCGAGCGAGAGGCCTTCGAGCATCGCCTGACGCGTTGCCGTCGTGATGACGACTCCGTTGAGCACCGACACGCCACCGAGCGCGATGAAGCCGACGGCGGCGGGGAGGCTGAACGGCATGCCGCGCGCGAGGAGGCCGATCATGCCGCCGGTGGCGGCGAACGGTACGAGGAGGAAGACAGCGAATGCCGGCTTGAGGCTCCGGAACATCCAGAACAGCATGCCGAGGATCACCGCGACCACCGCCGGGATCACGAGCGCGAGCCGAGCCGATGCGCGCTCGAAGTTCTCGAACTGGCCGCCCCACTCGATCCGGTACCCGGACGGGAGGTTTGCCGCCTTCGCCACCTTGCTCTTGGCCTCGTCGACCCACGAGACGAGGTCGCGACCGCGAAGGTTTACGTCGACACGAATGAGGCGCTCGCGGTCGAGTCGCTTCACGACCGACGGGCCGTCTCCCTCTTCGAAGGTGACGACCTCTGCGAGCGGTACGGTGTCGCCGCGCTCGGTCTCGACGAACAGGTCCGCGAGCCCGTCGGCGTTCGGCTCCGGAGGCGGGAGGAAGACACGGAGGTCGAAGCGCCGCTCCTCCTCGTACACCTGCCCGACGCCGACTCCCTCACGAGAGGCGGCGAGGACGTCGAACGCATGCTGGACCTTCACTCCGTATCGGGCCATCCGCGCGCGATCGGCGGTCGCCGTGATGCTCGGCTGGCCGAGGATCCGCTCGATCTTCAGGTCTCCGGTCCCGCGGATGTCGCGCACGATGTCGCCTACGAGGTTCGAGAGGTCGACGAGCTTCTCGAGATCGGCGCCGACGATCTTGATCGACACGTCGGCGCGGGAGCCGGCGATGAGCTGGTTCGTGAGGTCTTCGATCGGCTGCGAGACGGAGACGAACGTGGACGGGACCTCGGTCTCGATCTTGTCCTTCAGCTTCTCGCTCAGCTCCTCGAAGCTCTGCGCGCTCGTCCAGGTCTTGCGAGGCTTCAGCGGGACGAGGATGTCGGTGTTGTTGTTGCCGACGGCATCGAGCGCCATCTCGGCGCGGCCGCTCTGGCCGAGCGCCTTGGCGGCCTCCGGGAAGGAGAGCACCACCTTCTCGGCGAGGAGGTCGAGACGACGCGCCTCCTCGAGCGACACGCTCGGGGCGCGTTGCATCGCGAGGACGCAGTCGCCCTCGAAGATACGCGGGATGAACTCCGCGCCCGCGCCGGCGAAGAGGACGCTGGTGCCCACGAGCGCGGCCACGCTGGCCCCGACGAGCGGCCAGCGGAGCTTCACCGCTCGCGCGACGAGGCCCTCGTAGGCGTGCGCGAGCCGCTCGAGCCACATCGGACCGTGTCCCTTCGCGGGCGGAACCACGAGCACGAGGAGGGCAGGGAAGAAGACCACCGAATAGACGAGCGCCCCGAAGAGCGCGCACGCCATCGTGATCGCCATCGGTCGGAACATCTTGCCCTCGACGCCCTCGAGCGTGAGGAGCGGGATGTATACGAGCATGATGATCGCGACCGCGAAGGCGACCGGCTTGACGACGACCTTCGCGACATCTCCGTAAGCCCGCGCGCGCGCCTTGCCGACGAGCTTCCGGCCGGCGGTCGCCGCGATGACCGCCTCGAGCACCACGATCGGACCGTCGACGAGGAAGCCGAAGTCGATGGCGCCGAGGCTCATCAGGTCGCCGGTGACGCCGAAGAGGTGCATCCCGAAGAGCGCGATCGCCATCGACACCGGGATGCCGATCGCGGTGACGAGCGCGCCGCGGATCGTCCCGAGCATGATCGCGAGGACGACCGTGACGATGAGGAGTCCCTCGGCGAGGTTGGTCGCCACCGTGGTGAGCGTTCGCTCGACGAAGTCTGCGCGGTCGTAAATGACGTCGATCGTGACGCCGGGCGGGAGATCCTTCTCGATCTCCTTCATCCGCTCCTTCACGGCGTAGATCACGTCGCGGCTGTTCGCGTGGGCGAGCATCATGACGAGGCCCGACACCGCCTCGCGCTCGCCGTCGAGGGTGACGACGCCATAGCGGAGCGCCGCGCCGATCTCCACGTCGGCGACGTGGCGGACGAGCACCGACGGCCCGCCTTTGACGCTCCGGACGACGATGTCGCCGATCTCGTCCTCGTTGTGGACCATGCCGCGGCCGCGGATCGTGAACGACTCCCCGCCGCGCTCGACGTAGCCGCCGCCGACGTTGAGGCTCGCGGTCGAGAGCGCCTCTACGACGTCGTTCAGCGCCAGCCCGCGGGCGCGGAGGCGCTGCGGATCGACCTGCACCTGGTACTGCTTCAGCTCGCCGCCGAACGGGTTGACCTCGACGACACCGGGCACGCTCCGGAGGCGCGGGCCGATCTCCCAGTCGAGCATCGTCCGGAGCTGCATCGACGAGTGCTGCTCCGAGCGGACGACGAACTTGTAGATCGTGCCGAGGCCGGTGGACGGCGGCGCGAGCTCGGGGAGCGAGGTCGAGGGTGGGAGATCTCCCTGCGCCTGACGGATCCGCTCGAGGACCATCTGGCGGGCCCACCAGATGTCCGTGCCGTCCTGGAAGACGACGGTCACCGACGAGAGGCCGAAGCGGGAGACGCTCCGGAGCTGGGCGCTACGCGGGAGGCCGTTGAGCGCCTTCTCGATGGGGACGGTCACCGTGCGTTCGACCTCGACGGGGGAGAGCCCTCCGCACTTGGTCAAGATGTCGACCTGCACGCTCGAGACGTCCGGCAGCGCGTCGATGGGAAGTCTGCGCGCGGCGATGACGCCGAGCGCGAGGACGAGCACGAGGAGCCCAGCAACGACCTTGCGGCTCTTGATCGAGATGGCGACGAGCGACTCGAGCATGTTTCCTCAGCGGAAGAGCTCGCTCTTCAGCGCGAACACGCCGGCCGAAGCGACCTGCTGACCTGCCTCGACGCCCTCGAGGATCTCGTGATGCGTTCCGTCCGTTCCGCCGAGGCGAACCGTCACCGCGCGCGCGCGGTTGTCTCCCTCGGCGACGAACACTGTGGGCTTGCCGTCGACGTAGATGACGGCGCTCTGCGGGACCAGGAGCGCATCGCGCTCGGCGGCCGCGCTGCGGATCGTCGCCTGCACGGACTGCCCGACACGAAGGTGGTACTTGGGGTGATCGACGGCAACACGGACCTGCGTGCTCCGGGTCGTCGGATCGATGAGCTCTCCCACGTGTGCGACGCGCCCGCCGATCTGTTGGTCCGGCTGCGCGAGAGGCGTCACGTCGGCGTCGTCGCCCACGTGAACGGAGCCGACGTCGCGCTCGAACACCGAGAGCTCGATCCAGAGGTGAGCGAGGTCGGCGACCTTGTAGCCGACGACATTGCTGTCGACGGACTGCCCCGGTGAGATGTGGCGCTCCACGATGTGACCGCCGATCGGTGTCCGGAGGACGAACAGACCGAAGGCGCCGTTGCCGCCGAACGCCTTCACGCGCTGCTGTGCCGCCAACAGGCTGGCTCGGGAGGTCGCGAGCTCGCTGCTCGCCACCTCGGCTTCGCGCGCGGTCGTGAGGCCCTTGTCGAGGAGCTCCTGCTCCCGGCGAGCGTGCATCTCGGCGGCCTTCTGCGTCGCCTCGGCCTGCGCGATCGTTGCCTGCGCCTCGCCGAGCTCGGCACTCTCGACCTCGGCGAGCGCCTCGTTCGGCGCGACCCGGTCTCCTTCGTACTTGAAGGTGCGCCGGACGGTGCCGCGGAGACGCGTCCCGATCGCCGCGACGTAGCTCGGGTTGAACGACACCGTGCCGACGACACGGACCATCGGCTTGAAGGGAACGCGCTCCGCCTTCGCGAAGGCGATCGCGGCACGATCGCGAAACGCTGGAGAGAACACGATCGTGTTTCCCTCGAGGTGCGGGACGTCGCGGTGCACCTCCACACCGGGACTCGGCTTGGCGCTCCTCGTCTTGTAGGCGGCGGCGGCGCCGATGAGGAGAGTCAGACCGAGCCCGCCGACGATCCAGCGCGTGGGCGAGGGGCGTTTCGTCACGCGCCGAGCCTACTTCACGGACCTCGAGCTTTGCCTGAAGTCTTGTTCATATTCACGGCGAGGAGAGTTTTGGAAGCAGGGCCCTGCCCGCCTCCTGCTCGTCGAACGCGAGCCGAAGCTCGGCCACTCGGCGGCCCCGACCGGATCGCGATGGTCCGGGGCCCGTGCGAGTGGAGAGCACAGGACGAGCTTTGGCGTGCGAGCGGCGATCGTGGTCTCCGCTCGAGCTCGCGGGCGTGAGCGGGTTAGCTCCCCGTCGTGAGCCAGCCCGTCGGCGTCGGTTCCGCACCGCAGAACGCGCACTGCGGCGTCGTCTCGTAGAGCGGCGTGTGGCAGCTCCAGCATGCGCGATCGGGGGCCTGCGCCCGCGCGTGCGATGCGTAGGTGAAGAAGGACGTCGTGTGCGGCGGTGGCGGCGTTGTGTCCCGGCGTTCGATGAGTGCCTCTTCCAGCTCGTCCAGGTCCAACGTGAGCTCGGCGGCGCTGCCCGTTCGAGGCAAGCGGCCGCGCTCTCCGGCGTTCTCGGGAGCCGGACGGATGTCGTGCGCCGGTGCCCTGCCCGACGCGACGGGACGCGGCGGCAGCCCTGACAGCGCGAGGACGTGGAACGCGTTCGCGCACGCATCCTGGAGCTCCGTTGCCGTGAGCACGATCGCGTCGTCACCGAGGAAGAGACGACGCCCGTCGAGGTACAGCCGATCGGCGTCGAGGTCTCTCCACTCGATCGAGCGTGCGGGCTCGCCCGGGTTCTTCCAGCAGACGCGCATCGCCGTGACGACGAAGCCTTCATGGATCGTGGCGTCGAGCACGCTCGTCTCGTAGAGAGCGAGGATGCGCTCGTGCGGCGGGAGGTGAGCGACGTGCGCGCGCCGGGCGGCGTGCTCCGTGTTCGTCGGGACGTGCGGGTAGACGCAGATCGAATCCACGTCGGCGAAATCCTGACGGACGAGATCGAGCACGGCGTCCTCGGTCAGGGGAATCCGCGCGGCGTCCTCCCCGTCGTGCCAGCTCGGGCGCGCGACTGCGAGGACCTTGCTCGAGGGACCCGAGCGGTGCTCCGCCCCGCAGTGGACGCACGCCGAGGTATCGGAGACCCCGGGGAGGGCGAGTGCCTCTCCGCATCGTCCGCAAGCGAGCGCGCGTTCCACCATTACTCGAGCCTCCGTCCCGTGGCGTCGTCGACGGCGAGCTCCCCGAAGAGGAAGGCTCGCCTTTGCGACCACGAGGATTCACAGCCGGGCTTTCGGCCGCAAGCCTCAATCGAGGATCGTCCTGATGCCGCGCGAACGATCCGGCCACACTCGCCGACACGTGTCGACGATGTGCGGGTCTCATCAGCGCTTCATCGCGACCAACTCGTCCCCGCCGCTCTGCTCTTCGGGGGGGAGCGACGCTCGCGCCCCAACGCATGAGCTCACGCTCAGTCGGAGAAGTCGTTCGTCATGTAGAGTTTTCCGCCGGCATAGAAGAGGCCGATGCCGATGCGGCGGAAGTGAGGGTTCATCATGTTGTCGTAGTGCCCGCCGCCCGGGCCCTCGTCCATCATGAGCTTGAGCATGATGTCGATCTGCTTCTTGCCGTTCTGCGTCGTGTCTCCGTCGAGCGCGGGCACGCCCCTGGGGTCGCCCTGGTTCTCCGCTGATCGCGATCCGAAGCCGGGCGCTCCCTTCGCGTTCGCGGCGAAGTATGCGTGTGCGGTGTGATCGCGTGAGAGTTGCTCCGAGCCGCGCCGGGCGAACGCGCTGATCTTCGCGTCGTAGCGCAGCGCGGGAAGGCCCTTCTGCGCGCGATACGCGTTCACCCGATCGACGTTGTATTTGACGAGCGGATCGGAGGGAAACGGATCGGCGGGGCGAGCCGGCGGGGGAGGCGCGGGAACGACGCGCCGAGTGGTACGGATCGTCGTCTTCTTGATGCTGCCGTCCGCTTGCTTCTCGATGATGACGCGCTCCTCGACCTGATCGCCGCCTGCCGACGGACGTCCCGGGCTCGTCGTGGTCGACGACGAGCCTCCGCATGCGAGCAGCGAGCACGCGACGAGCACCGTGAACCTCGATGACGACATCGAGCGAATCCTAGCAGCCTGCCGCCTGCGCAACCTCGTCAGCGATCGGGCAAGTTCGTCAGCAGCAGGAGCGAGACGCTGCCGATGTAGAGGGCGAGCCCGACGATCAGGAGGACGAGCGATTGCGAGAACGCTCGCGTCTTGTGGTCGCGCATCCGGATGGCTTCAAGGATCGCCTCTCGCGGCGAGCATGGCGCGAGCTGCGTCGTCCAGCGAATCCGGAGAATGCCCCCGAGCGAGTGCGAGGCGCCGAGCAGGACCACGACGAGACCGGAGACGACGAGGATGGCGGCGAGACGCCCGCTTCGCGCGATGCTCGCGCCACTGAATCCGGTGACGGTGATCGTGAGGCCCGCGAGCTGGAGGAGCGTCTGCGCGCGCGCCGCCACGTTGGTGAACTGGGACTGGATGACGTCGAGGATCTTGGGGACGTCGTTTTCGTAGAGACGGAGGAGATGGTCGGTCTCTTCCTCGGCGCTCCGCGCGCGCCGCGCGGTCATGGCATCTTACCGCTGCGTGCCGCGACGATCTCGGCGAACGAATGCGAGAGCTCCTCGGTGGTGAGCGTCGTCGAGCGGAGATCGTCCTCGTCGAGCGCTCCGCACGCGAGCCCGCGCACGAAGAAGCCCACGACCCCGTGGGCCGTCGCGGCATCGTCGAAGACCTGTCCCACGCGCGAGGCCTGCGTGGCGTGGGCGACGAAGGACCGGAGGCGCGCGGTCATCTCGTCCTTCCGCGCGAGGAAATACGCGAAGAGCGCGCCGTAGCGCGCCGGGAGCTGGGCGGGATGGAGGTCCCAACCCTGGAAGATGCCCACGTCGATGGCGCGTCGGACGTTCGACGCGTGGAGCGCCCAGGCGCGACGAACGGCGAGCGCGCTCTCCTCGTGGGAGGCGTCCTTCGGCGGGATGGGGAGGAGCGTCGTCGCGCCGTCGGAGGCGCTCACCGACGTGCTGGCGCTCCCGATCTGGAGCAGCATCCGCGCGAGATCGCAGAACGGATGGTCGAGGCGCTGGTCGCCCGCCGTGACGCCGAGCTCGGAGGTGAGGTCGTACGCGCCGAGGTGTACGGCGACCGCGCGTCCGCGCGCGGCCTCGATGAGCCTCGGGATCTCGAGCACGCCGGTGCCGAGGAGCGCGCCGGGCGTCTCGATCATGAGCTCGACGTCGATGGGGCGGACGACGCCGAGCGAGGCCTCGAGCTGCTCGAGGAGATCGACGAGCGCGCCGACCTGCTCGGTGCCCGTGACCTTCGGAAGCGTCACCGAGAAGCCGTCGCGCAGCTCCCCACGGGTGGCCTTCGCGAACGCGGTGACGAAGAGGTCGAGCGTGCGGATGGCGCGCCGGGCGGTCGCGCCCGAGAGCGCCTTCACGCGCAGGCCGACGAGCGTCTCGGGCGCGCTCGTCCGTGCGAGCTCTCCCGCCGCGCGGACCGCCTCGGCGTCTTCTTCATCGTCGGGTCGAGGCCCGTATCCGTCCTCGAAGTCGATGCACATCGCCTCGACGGGCCGGCGCGCGAGCTTGGCGCGGACGCGATCCACCACCTGCCGCGCGAGCTCGTCGTCCGAGACCCCGATCGCACGTCCGAACGTCGGAGCATCTCCGGCCCACGTATCCATCGCGGCTCGCGCGCGCTCACCGAGCTTGTCGATCGTGCCGCTCTTGTAGAGGTGGGCACCTCCGTACACCACGTGGACGGGACGAGGGCGAGCGGGGGACGTCGGGCGCGTAACGCCGAAGCGCTCCACGACTGCGTCGACGAGGGAAGCGGGGAGGGAAAGATCCGTGATCATCGAAGCTCGGCGTTTCTCTCTACTCGGTGTGCTGCGCGAGACAAATCCGGACGGCGGGTGGATGGGAGGCTGCCGGCCGTCGAACGCAACACAGCTCTACCGCAGATTGCCTCGGACGGACGCCGACGCCGTAACGGGAGGGCGGCGGCGTCCGGAGCGACGCGCGCGAAGCGCTACGAGCGCGCACCATGCCGACTTCCCGGCAGGATGGAGAGCGGCCTTCGGAGGCGATTGGCGGCGTTCCCCCGCGCGAATCGCTATAGAGTCGGCTCTGCGCGTGAAGAGCCGGATCATTCACGGAGAATGTCTCGAGGTCTTGCGGTCGATGCCCGACGCGTCGATCGACCTCGTCTACGTCGATCCGCCGTTCAACACCGGTCGTATCCAGAAGCGGGAGCGCGTCCGCACCGTGCGCGACGATGACGGTGGCGATCGCAAGGGCTTTGCCGGGCGCCGCTACCGGACCGAACGTCTCGGTGTCGATTCGGGCTACGCCGACAGCTTCGACGACTACCTCGCGTTCCTCGAGCCGCGGCTCCGGGAGGCTCATCGTGTGCTCACGCCCTCGGGCAGCCTCTACTTCCACATCGACTACCGCGAGGTGCACTACTGCAAGATCCTGCTCGATCGGATCTTCGGGCGCGCCTCGTTCATCAACGAGATCATCTGGGCCTACGACTACGGCGCACGGACAAAGAAGCGCTGGCCTGCCAAGCACGACAACATCCTCTTCTTCGCGAAGAACCCGCGGAAGTACCACTTCGACGTCTCCGAGGTCGATCGCATCCCGTACATGGCGCCCGGGCTCGTCGGACCGGAGAAGGCGGCGCGCGGCAAGCTCCCGACCGACACCTGGTGGCACACCATCGTGAGCCCCACGGGCAAGGAGAAGCTCGGCTATCCGACGCAGAAGCCGCTCGGCATCCTTCGGCGCATCGTGCGTGCCTCGGTGCCGAAGGGCGGCGTCGTGCTCGACTTCTTCGCCGGCAGCGGCACGACGGGTCAGGCCGCGCTCGAGCACGGTGCCAGCTTCATCCTCGTCGACCGGAACGAGGTGGCGATCGAGACGATGAAGCGCCGCTTCGCGGCCCATGACGATGTCGTGTTCGAGACGGCTGCGATGACCCTTCCGGGTGAAGGAGCGTCACTGGCAGAAGGAGTCGAAGGCGCTTCGCTGATCGACGGCTCCGAGTCGACGGGGGCCCCGACGCGGAGCAAGAGCCCCAAGCGGGCCAAGACCTCGACGCGAGCCAAGACTTTGACGCGAGCCAAGACCTCGACGCGAGCCAAGACCTCGGCGCGAGCGAAGGCCTCGACGAACGGCTCGGTGCCCGACGAACGGCTCGACTCGGCCGAGGATGCGGTGACCACGGTGAGCGGGTCGGCGGCGGCCGAAGGCTCGACGAAGCCGCGTACGCGGCGCGCTCGCCCGAGTGCTCGACCATGAGCAACGTGCTCGTCGTCGCGGAGAAGCCGAGCGTCGCGCGGGACATCGCGCAGGTGCTCGGCGCGCGTACGCGCGGAGACGGTCACATCAGCGGTAACGGCTGGATCGTCACCTGGGCCATCGGTCACCTCGTCGCCCTCGCCGAGCCGCACGAGATGAACCCCGCCTGGAAGCGCTGGCGCCTCGACGACCTCCCGCTGCTCCCGGAGTCGTGGCCGCTCGTCGTCGGGAACGACACGCGCGACCAGTACCAGGTCGTGCGCCGGTTCATGACCGATCCGAACGTTCGCGGCGTCGTTTGCGCGACGGATGCGGGGCGCGAAGGTGAGCTCATCTTCCGCTACATTTACGAGGCGGCGCGATCGAAGAAGCCGGTGAAGCGGCTGTGGCTCTCGTCGCTCACGCCCGCGGCGATCGCCGCCGGGTTCAAGTCGCTCGCGGAAGGCAAGGCGTTCGATCGCCTGGCGGACGCGGCGCGCGCCAGGAGCCGTGCGGACTGGCTCGTGGGGATGAACCTCTCGCGCGTCTACAGCCTGCTCCACGACGACAACCTGTCCGTCGGTCGCGTCCAGACGCCCACGCTCGCGATGATCGTCGCGCGCGAGCTCGAGATCCGCGCGTTCGTCCCGGAGGACTACCTCGAGGTCGTGGCGACGTTCGGTCCGCCGGCTCCGAGCGCCGGAGCCGACGCGAAGCGGGATCGGTACGACGGCACGTGGATCGGAAGTGCCGCGCCCGGGGCGCCCGCACCGACAGGCAAGGCGCGCGAGGCGAAGCGTCTCCCTCCGGACGGCGAAGAGGCGAGCGCCGTCGTCGAGCGAGCGAAGCGGGGCACTGCTCGGATCGAGTCGGTCGACCGCCAAACGCGCCGACTGCCGCCGCCGCAGCTCTACGATCTCACCGAGCTCCAGCGCCACGCGAACCGTCTCTTCGGCTTCACTGCACAGCGCACGTTGCAGATCGCGCAGAAGCTGTACGAGGAGCGGAAGCTCCTCAGCTATCCGCGCACCGACAGCCGCTGGCTCTCGCGCACGATCGCGAGCACGCTCCCCGACGTCGTCCGCGCGATCGAGGCGCCCTACCGCGAGCTCCTCGCTCCCGGGACCGGGACCCGTCCGCTCGGCTCGCGCTTCGTCGACGACGCCCGCGTCACCGACCACCACGCGATCATCCCCACCGACAGGAAGGCGCCCGACGAGCTGCCCGCGGACGAGCGGAAGATCTACGACCTCGTCTGCCGGCGACTGCTCGAGGCGTGGCATGGCGATCACGTCTATGCGGTGACCACCGTGCTGACGGCGGTGACCGGGAGTGACGTCGTCGACCGGTACGTGAGCTCGGGCACGAGCGTCGAGGAGGAGGGGTGGAAGGTCCTCGATCCGAAGCTCGGACGCTCGAAGGACCCGAAGAGCGCGGAGCCGACGCTTCCCGGCGGCCTCGCGCCGGGGATGCCTCGCCGCGTGATCGACGCGAAGGCGGTCGAGAAACAGACGCGGCCTCCACCGCGCTTCACCGATGCGACGCTCCTCACCGCGATGGAGACCGCCGGGCGCACACTCGATGAGAAGGAGATCTCCCAGGCGATGCGTGAGCGTGGCCTCGGAACGCCGGCCACGCGCGCGTCGATGATCGAGACGCTCCTTCGTCGCGAGTACATCGTCCGTGACGGCAAGGTCTTCGCGGCGACCGACAAGGGCGTTGCGCTGATCGGCATGGTGCATCCCCACGTGAAGAGCCCGGCGATGACCGGCGAGTGGGAGGCGAAGTTCGCGCGCATCGAGCGCGGCGACGAGACGCTCGACGGGTTCACGGAAGCCATCGAGCGCTACGTGCGCGAGGTCGTCGGGACCGTGGCCGCTGGCGGACCGGCGTCCGACCTGCCTCGATCGACGCGGGCCGCCGGATCGAGATCCATGCCGACGGACCTGCAGACGCCTCGCGATGTGGATGAGGAGGCCGGGAACGCTCGAGTCGAGAAGCGAGCGTCGGCGGCCCGCACGCGCGGCGGTCCCGAGGGACGGGCGGCGGCGCCTCCACGCGTTCGCTCCGATGACGACGCCGGAGAGCGCCTGGCGCGACCCGCGGGTGAGAGCGCGGCGTGGACGACGTCGCCGGTCGCTCGCCCCGCGCGCTCGAGCGACCTCCGCGAGCTTCTGTCGTCGGCGTTCGGCTTCTCCGCGTTTCGTCCGTACCAGGAGGACGTCTGCCGGGCTGCCGCTTCCGGACAGGACGTGCTCCTCGTGATGCCGACGGGGGCTGGCAAGTCGCTCTGCTACCAGCTCCCCGGCCTCGCCCGCGGTGGGACGACGCTCGTGGTGAGCCCGCTCATCGCGTTGATGGAGGATCAGGTCGCGCAGCTCGTACGGCGCGGCTTCGCGGCCGAGCGGATCCACTCGGGACGCCAGCGCGCCGAGTCGCGCGCCGTCTGCAAGGCATACCTCGACGGTGCGCTCGACTTCCTCTTCATCGCGCCGGAGCGGCTCAAGGTACCGGGGTTTCCGGAGATGCTCGCGCGGCGGAAGCCGACGCTCGTCGCGATCGACGAAGCGCACTGCATCTCGCAGTGGGGCCACGACTTCCGCCCCGACTATCGAATGCTCGGCGAGCGGCTGCCGCTCCTCCGCCCCGCGCCCGTGATCGCGCTCACCGCCACCGCGACACCCGCGGTGCAGGACGACATCATCGGCGAGCTGCGCCTCGGAGCGCCGGCGCGCTTCATTCACGGCTTCCGGCGAACGAACATCGGCGTCGAGGTGGTCGAGCGAAGTCCGAGCGATCGGGCGAGCGTCGTGAAGAGCCTCCTCCAGGATCCTGCGCGGCGGCCCGCGATCGTGTACGCGCCGACGCGAAGTGAATCGGAGCAGCTCGGCAAGGAGCTCTCGCGCCTCCGCGCGGGCGCCTACCACGCGGGCCTCTCGGCGAACGTGCGCGATCGGGTGCAGTCTGCATTCCTCGCCGGAGAGCTCGACGTCATCATCGCGACGACGGCGTTCGGCATGGGGATCGACAAGCCCGACGTCCGCACCGTCATCCACACCGCTCTCCCAGCCTCGATCGAAGGCTACTACCAGGAGATCGGACGCGCCGGTCGTGACGGGGCTCCGTCGCGCGCGGTCTTGCTCCACTCGTTCGTCGACACGAAGACGCACGAGTTCTTTCTCGAACGGGACTACCCCGAGCCGGACGTGCTCGCGCGCGTCCAGAAGGCGATCGGGACGAGCGGCACGACGCTGGAGAGCCTCGCGAAGAAGACGCGCCTGAAGGCGGAGGTCTTCGAGAAGGTGATCGAGAAGCTCTGGGTCCACGGTGGCGCGCTCGTCGAGCCGGACGACACCGTTCGTCGCGGTGAGGCCGACTGGCGAGCGGCGTACGACCGCCAGCGCGCCCACAAGCGCGAGCAACTCATGCGGATGCGCCGCTACGCCGAGACGTCCGCGTGTCGGATGCTCCAGCTCGTCGCGCACTTCGGCGACCGAAACGATCCGGGAGCGCCGTGCGGGAGCTGCGACGTGTGCGCGCCCGCCTCGAGTCTCGCGCTCTCGTTCCGCGTACCGAGCGCGGCGGAGGAGAGCGCGGCGAGCCGCATCCTCGAAGCGCTTCGAGAGCGGGATGGGCGCGCGGTCGGACAGCTCCACCGCGATCTCTTCGGCGACGGCGAGATCGACCGGAAGACGCTCGAGCACATCCTCGGCGCGCTCGCGCGCTCCGGCGCAGTCAGCGTCGTCGCCGACGAGTTCGAGAAGGACGGCGAGACGATCACGTTCCAGCGAGTGTGGCTCGGACGGAAGAGCGACAGCGTCGCCGCCCCGCTCCGCATCCTGGTGACACCGCCGCCGAGCAAGAAGGGCCGAGCCGGGAAGGGCCGCGCCGCGAAGGGCGCCAGCACGAGCCGCGGGAAGCGGGCACGCTCGAAGAAGGCCTCGTCCTCTGCCGGTGCGCCCGCGTCCACGGGCTCGCCGCTCGAGACCGCGCTGCGCGAGTGGCGTGGTGCCGAGGCGAAGAAGCGTCGCGTGCCGGCCTTCCGCATCCTCACGGATCGCACGCTTGTCGGGATCGCAGAGGCGCGCCCGACGAGCGAGGCGCAGCTCCTCGCCGTTTCGGGGATGGGGATGGCGTTGCTCGCGAAGTACGGCGCGAAGCTCCTCGCGATCGTCGCGCGCGCGTGAAGGACTTCACGCGCGGCTCGCCCTGAGCTACGCGTTCGGCAACGAGAATGACGCGCGCGGCGATCAAACACGGTGAACAGCGCCTCCGGGGCGCGATGCTCGCGAGCGACGTCGACGAGCTCGACGCTCTGCTCGACGATGCCCTCGTCTTCAGCACGCCCGACGGGCAGCTCCTACGGAAAGAGGACGATCTCGAGGTGCACCGCTCGGGCGCCCAGAAGCTCACCCGGCTCGATCCGCGTGAGCTCGTCATCGAGCTCCACGGCGCCGACATCGGGATCGCCACCGCCCTCGTCGATCTCGCCGGCACCTTCCGCGACCAGCCCGTCGCCGGCACCTATCGCTACGTGCGCACCTGGCGACGGGACGAAGACGGCGCGTGGCGAGTCATCGCCGGCGCCGTCGTTCCCGTTTCGAGCTGATCGTTCGAGACGAGAGCTAGCGTCGCAGCACGAGAGGAACGCCACCCGAGCTCGGCGCAACGACCGGTACTGCCGTCACGGGCATTCCGCGTTCACGATCGCCACCGCGTCGAGGTCGAAGACGGTGTCGAGGTCGGGGCGATCCGTGATGCGCACGTATCGAGCGCGGGCGACCCCGATGTCGCGCAGGTCGTAGGTGTCGCCGCCGGAGACGCTCGGATCGAGCGGATCGACGCCGTTGTCCGGACGAGAGAGGACCGGCTCGACCCCCGCGCAGTAGCCGAAGTCGGTCGCTTCGGGCCCGGCGGTGCACGGGAACTCGTGCCAGGTGACTCCGTCTTCGCTCACGGCGACGGTCGCGAGCTCCCTGAAGGTCCCGAACGGGTTCTCGAACACGGTGAAGTCGACGCCGGGACCGTCGACGATCGCATTGCCTGCGAACTCGACGACGACGTAGCCGCCGTTCCCGAGCGAGACGACCGATGACGGGTCGCCCGCGTGAGGAGGTCCGTAAAGGGCTGCGGGGAAGCCGCCGACCTGATTGTGGTCCTGGCCGCTGCCAAAGCGATGATCGACGACGCCGGTGATGAAGCGCGCGCCCGGTCCGGCTTCGCACGTGCCAGCCTCGTACGAGCTGCCGCCATCGCGGTCGCTGCCGTCGATGGCGGCCCCGCCGTCCCTCGTGCGGGGGCGTGAGCTCGCCCCGTCCGGGCAGTCGTCGTCGCTGCACCAGCCGATGCCCTGGCCGCTCGGCTCGTCGAGGAGCTTGCCTCCGCAGGCCCCGAGGGCGAGCGCAGCGATCGAATTGATCGCGATGGCTGCGCTCGCGCCGAAGCCTCGAAGCGATCTGGGAGTGAACCGCATCGTCGGTCGTCCAGCGATCAGTAGAACGGCGCGGTCGTCGCCCAGCGGGCCTTGAAGAGCGCGTAGTCGGTCCAGTCGATCTTTCCGTCGCGGTTCAGGTCGCAACGAGCGTCGTAGTTCGAGCCGCCCGTCGCCGCGTCGAAGGCGTCGACGAAGACCGAGAAGTCCTTGCCCGACACGATGCCGTCGTTGTCGAAGTCGACATCGGCGACGTCACCGAAGCCGTCGCCGTCGCTGTCGGTCTGATCGGGATTGGGCGTGAGATACGCGTTGTCGGCGCCGTCGGGGATGCCGTCGCCGTCCGTGTCGGGGGCGTCGGGGGGGAAGTAGAGCTGCACGGTGGCGCTCCCGCTCGCGGCGCCGTTGTCCATCGGCGCGCAGTTCGGCGGCTTCGACGCGAGGTTGGCGCTGACGACGAGCATCTTGAGCGAGGAGACGTACTGCACGTTCGTGAAGTCGTCGTTCTTGCAGGGATCCGGCGCCATCACGGTGAACTCGCCGGGCATCGATCTGTCGAGTGGGTCGCCACCGGCGAGGACGCGCGTGAGGACGTCGCCGTGAATCAGCGCGGCATAGCCGTAGTCACCAGACCCACCGAACGCGTCGCCGCCGCCGACGTAGAGGTTGTTGTCGGCGTCGAAGCCGAGCGACGCTGCGCTGAGGACCCCCGCTGCCAGCACGTGCCCCGTGCTCGAGTAGGCAAGGGGAGCGCCGTCCGGAGCGAGCGCCGTTGCGACGTCGCCGGCCGGCCAGATCTTGAGCTCCCCCGTATTCGTGCCGTAACCGATGCCGGTCACGAGGTTTCCGAAGCGGTCGACCGTGATGCCGGCGGAGGCTCCCGGCACGTTCTCGATGAGGGGGATGAAGGCGGAGGCCGGGTTGGCGAGGTACGTGTCGATCGCGTAGACCCGGCTTCCGGTGGGCCCCTCGCTGTTGATGAGGAGGTAGCGCGCGTCCCGCCAGACGGCGTCGTAGTAGTTCGCGTTGAACCGCTTCACCTGGGCATGCGTGCTCAGGTTCGGAGGGGCGTTGACGCTGAGTAGGTTCGACCCGACGAGGTAGAGCGGCTGGAAGTACCCGATGCCGAGCGCGATCGTCGCGCCGTCGGGCGAGATCTTCACGAAGCTCGGGTCCATGTTCGAGGCGACCTTCGCCACGGGGAGCCACACGCTCGAGCCGAAGTTCTTCTGGAGGTAGATGGTGCTGTCGTTGGCCGCGATGAGCCGCCCCTTCAGCGCATAGCCGTCGATGACCGCCGACGTGCCGGGC
Source organism: Myxococcales bacterium 68-20 (assembly GCA_001899635.1). Classification (GTDB taxonomy): domain Bacteria; phylum Myxococcota_A; class Polyangia; order Polyangiales; family Polyangiaceae; genus Labilithrix. The sequence continues at coordinate 173,995 of MKVQ01000001.1, forward strand.
CCGAACGAGTCCATGAGCGTCGCGTAGCTCGTCGTCCGGGGCGGGAGCGTGATCGAATAGCTGCCCTTCGTGTCGTACTCGCCGAAGGCCTCGGCGGCGGCGCGGCGTGCAGGGAGAACGATGCTCGCCGTGGCAACGCAGGCGACGATCGTGCGGGTCAAGGCGTTCATCGGCCACCATCCTTTGCGGTCGTGAGGGTCATCCACGGCCCGCCCTTGCAGCCCGCACCGAGCGCATTCGCGTTCGACTTCGGCGCAGCGAAGGCGGCGGCTACGTCCGCCATCTCTTCGGCGGCGACGCACAGGTGGAGGCGCGAACCGTCCTGGAGCGCGTCCGTCGTCCAGTCGACGCGCGCGTAGGTCGCGTTCTCGGAGGTGGCGACGAAGGTCTTCTGATCGGGGCACGTCTCGACGACGCGCCAGAGCGTGGGCGGCTTCGCCGGCACCGGAGCGCCGCCGGGCACTCGCGTGTACGTCGTCGCGCTCGCCGTCTTTCGCAGCCAGTGCTCCGTGCCGCTGCCGTCGACGTAGTCGCCGGTCACGGGCAGCACCGTTCCGCCGGTGCACGCCTGCGCGGGGACGGACGCGTCGCCGCCGTCGTCATCGCTGCCGCTGTCCGCCGGGCTGCCCGCGTCTTCCGGTCGCTCGCGTCCCGCATCGTGATCTCCGCTCGGAGCGCTCGCGCCTGAGTCTTCGCCTCCGCCTCGGTGCGTGTCGTTCGTCTTGCCATCGCAGCCCGTGGCCGCGAGGGCGCACGCGAGCAGCGCCGCGCCGACGTGCAGCTTCCTTCCGTCGATGAGCCTCATCCGCTGTCTCCAGTTCCCGCGATGTCCCGCGATGCGAGGGGAGAGCCGCGTGGAGGCGTCGAGAGGCGGAGAGGGCGGCGGTGCGACGTTCGTGGAGGAGAACGCTTGCCCTCGTGGCCTGCCGGCCTTCCCCACGAAGGCTCGTCAGAAGCGCTCGTCCGTCACCGGGCGGGCGCGCTCTCGGCAGGTCTTCGGACTCACGAGCGCTGCGATCGTCACCGATCGCTTTCCTACCGGTCATCGCTTCCCAGGCGCAGGCGCCCAGTGCTTCGTGATGACTTTCGTTCTCGATTACCGCTGCGGGGCAGTCCCGGATTCACACCGGGTTCCCTTTTCAGCCCGTGGGACAGCAGCCCAACGAGCACCGATAGCGAGCGACCGGATACTGCGGAGGGTCGAGGGTGTCAATCGGAGCGCGCGTCCTCTCGCGCACGCTGTTCGCTCGACGCTTCGTGCACGCTGTTCGCTCGACGTCGCGTGCTCGCTCATCGCTCGACGCTGCGAGCTCGTTCGTCGCGCGCATTCCTCGCTCATTCGTCGCTCGACGCATCGCCGCGGAGTCACACCGAGATCGTCGCGCTTCACGGCCGCGCGGTGCGTCGCTTCGCGACGTGTTCCTTGACGGACTTGCATCGTGCCTGTTACGGCACCGATCGCCATATGCCGTCGGTCCCGGTGGACTGACATTATGGGAATCCGGTGTGAATCCGGAGCTGCCCCGCAGCGGTAATGGTGAATGAGGCTGATTCTCTTTCGAGGATCGGTCGATTCCACCGAAGCCCGAAGACCTGGTGATGGCCCGAGCCGACGTCTCTTCGACCGCTGGCTCGTGTTGTCTGGCTCTGCCTCGAGGGTAGGCATCCGGTCACCGAAGCGTGGTCGTACTTCGTGCACCACCGCCTGATCGCGGCGGACGCGTGGCTCTTCAGCCTCATCCGTAGAGAGCCGTCGCGCAGCAGGTCTCATCAACGATTGCGAGCGTTCTCATGCGTGTTTCCCGAGGTGTTCTCGCGGCCTTCTCGTGCGTCGCGCTGCTTGCTTACGTGGGGTGTGGCGCGGCCGACGATGGCCAGCCCGGGGCGGACGGCGCCAATGGAGCGAATGGAGCGAACGGGACGAACGGAGCAGACGGAACGAACGGAACGAACGGAACGAATGGAAAGAACGGGACGGACGGGACGAGCGGAACGAACGGAAAGACGTCACTGATCGCGACGTCGGACGAGCCGGCGGGCGCGAATTGCCGCGAAGGCGGCAAGCGGATCGACACGGGGATCGACGCCAACGGAAACGGCGTCCTCGATCCGCAGGAGAAGGGCACGCCGACGTACGTCTGCAACGGAGCGGCGGGAGAGGCCGCAGAGGACGGCCTTTCGGCGCGCATCCGGACTTCGGCAGAGCTCGCGGGCAACCACTGCGCCTTCGGTGGCATCGCGATCGAGGTCGGCGTCGATGCGAACGGCAACGGCGTCCTCGACGACGGCGAGGTCGATGCCGGCGCGACCAAGTACATCTGCAACACCGCGCCGGCCTGGTCGGAGCTTGCCGCCCTCCCGTCCGTGACGACGGCCTACAGCTTCGCGCTCGCCGTCAACGAGGTCGACGATGGTGCGCGTCTCGGGTTCATGTTCGGCGACCCGGCCTACCGCCAGGCATTGACGGACGAAGGGCAGATCTGGGACGGCGGTGGCGTCTACAGCGGCCCGAACGTGTTCGCGGTCTACAACCTCCAAGGGTTCGGCGCTCAGTCGCGCTGGAAGGCGTACCAAGGCCGCTACACGCCGCAGTTCTACTCGTACTCGGAGCTCTCGTTCGACAACGGAAGCTCGTACTACACGACCAACTACTCGGCGTTCGGAGGTCTCGTCTCGGTCGTCAAGGACGGCGGCACGGGAACCTACGCGCTCACGCCGGCCTACACAGGAAGCCGCGCGCACAGCGTCGCGTTCGTCGATCACGTCCTCTACGCGCTGATCGCGCAGAGGAACGTGGGACTGACGCTGTCGAGGTTCCCGGTCGCGAGCTTCGGCCAACTCTCGAATCTCTGGACCAACCTCGCGACGGTCGAAGCCGCGGCGACGAACGCGACCGCGCCGAAGCTGATCCGCGCGGGCAATACGCTCGTCGGCGCCTATCTCGCCGGTGGAAGGGCGAGCGTCCGGGCGACGTCCACGCCCGGCAGCGTCGCCCAGGCGTCGGACTTCGTGGAGATCGGCAGCTGCGCAGACGCCACGCGCGTCGACGTCGCGTGGGCGGACTCGAAGCTCTACGTCGCCTGCGTCGCAGCGGACGGCGAGCTCACCGTTCGCAGCGCCGCCATCGCCGACCTGAACGCGGTCGCGTGGACGCCGGTCGTCACCGGCGTCGTCGGTCCGGTGAGCGATCTCGATCTGTCGGGGCTCGGCACGCGTGTCTCGCTCGCCGTTCGTCAGGGCACCGCGGTGCGCGCGTACGCGTCGATTTCGGATGCTACGCCCTCGTTCGACGCCGTTCTCCCCGGGGCGTTCGATCTCCAGGTCGCCAAGGAGGGGCTCGTCCTCTCGGTGTGCGATCTGGCCGGCAACAAGACCGTTCGCACCTTCCTCCACTGAGCCAGAAGCGCGAGCGCGTCCCCGGTCGACCTGGGGACGCGCTTCGTTTCGCTGTTCGCGTCATCGTCGATGCCTTGGCGTAGCGACGATGAACCGAGACCCGTGCTGCGCCGCCGAGCGGTGATGGCCCCGAACGAATCGACGAGCGATCGTCCCAACCACCTCAGGAATCCGTGATGCTCCCGACACTCCTCATCGCGCTCTGCGTCGTCCTTCGCATCGTCCCCCATCCGCCGAACTTCGCGCCCGTCGGCGCTACCGCGGTCTTTGCGGGTCGAACGATGAAGCCGGTGGCGGCGATCGCCGTGGTCCTCGTCGCGATGTTCGTCGGCGACGTCGCCCTCGCGTGGCTCCGGGGATATCCCGCCGTGAGCGCGGTCACACCCTTCGTCTACGCAGGGTTCATCGTCCAGGCGCTCCTTGGAATGGCGCTCCGAAAGCGACGTGGAGGCGCGCTCGCCGCTGCCGCGCTCGGCTCGTGCGCGTTCTTCCTGCTCTCGAACCTCGGAGTCTGGATCGGCGGAGCGATGTACTCCCACGACGCGAGCGGGCTCGCCGCTTGTTTCGTGGCAGCGATCCCGTTCTTCGGGGGCACGCTCCTCGGTGACATCGTCTGGACCGCGATCTTGTCGCTCGCGTACCGACCGCTGGCCAGGCGGCTGGCAGCGCGCCCGGGCTGGGTGCCGGTTGCGGGCCGGGCGCTCGAGCCTGTCGTCTGAGAGAGGTCGGCGTTGGCAGTCACGTGCTCGAGGGGCTCCTTCGCCCTCGAGCACGTGCGAGATGACCCTGCGCCGACGTTTCAGCGCCCGGTGAAGCGCGGCGCGCGCTTCTCGGTCGCCGCGCGCAGGCCCTCGCCGAGATCGGCGCTTGCGTAGCTGAGCGCCTGTTCCCGAGCCTCGTGCGCGAGCGCGCGTGCGAGCGCAGCGCGGTCGATCCCGAGGGTGCGGTGCAGTCCGCGGATCGCCAGAGGCGCGGCGGACGCGATCTCGCGCGCGAGCAGGGCGGCGCGGCCACGCACCTCGCTCGTCGGCACCGCCTCGAGGGCGAGGCCGAGTCGCTGCGCCTCGCGTCCGTCGAAGCGTCGACCCGAGTAGAGCAGCTCCGCACCACGCATCGCGCCAGCGCGTAGGGGCGCCAGGTATGTCGCGCCCATGCCGGGATGCAACCCGAGCTTCGCGAAGTTGAGCGCGAGCTTCGCGTCCTCGTCCACCACGCAGAGGTCGCATGCCATCGCGACGCAGAGCCCGGCGCCGATCGCGGGCCCGTCGAGCGCGGCGATCGTCGGCACTGAGAGCGACGTGATCGACAGGTAGCGAGCGTAGAAGTCGAGCATGAACGACTCGGCCTCCGCCGCGCTCACGGTGCGCAGCCGCTCGAGCATCGCGAGATCGCCGCCGCCCGAAAACGCGCCACCCGCGCCGGTGAGCACCACCGCGCGTACCGTCTCGTCCTTCACCAGCTCGCGTACGCGTGCAGCGAGCGCGTCGCCGAGCTCCGGCGTCATCGCATTGCGGCGCCGCGCGTCGTCGAGGATCAGCGTGACGACGCCGTGCTCGTCGCGCTCGAGGTGGACCGTGGGCTCGTGGCTCATGCCGCAGGAGATACCACGGGCCCTCGCTCCGCCGAACCCACGGATCGCTCGAATGTCGCACCTCGCCGCGTGGCGCTGCGGCGAGGTTGCTCGGGCCCGGCCGAGAGGAGGTCCGCCGAGATGCGCCCGAGCTCGGACGAGCCCTACCGGCGCTCCCGCTCGCCGAACCGACGCTCCCCGACGATGCACCTCTGCTCTCGCGCGATGCACCGCGGCTCGTGTGCGATACACCTCTGGTCCGGCGCGATGTACCTGGGCATCCTGTGCGATGCACCTCTGCTCCCGCGAGGTGCACTCGCGGTCCGTCACGATGGACCTCCGCTCGGAGGTCCTTTTCCGGCCCAGGTCGGATGCACCCGACGCAGGTAAGTCCGTGACCGAGCGTCGGAACGATGAATCCGACCACATGCGGGTGCGATGCTATGTACGAGCGATGCGCGCGCCGCTCTTTTACCGCTCGCTCGCGGGGGTCATGTGGGCGACCGCGTTGGCGGCGTGCGGTGCCGAGCCGCGGGAGCGGTTCTCCAATGTGGATGAGGAGGCGGGCGTCGAGCCGAGTCCGACGGGGTACTCCGACGCCGGGGCCGCCGCCGACCCGTGTGATCCGAGCTCTCTCGCGGAGCGCGGAGGCAGCGCCGGATGCCGTTTCCTCATGACCGCATCGACCTGGATCCCCGGCGATAGCTGGGTGCCGAGAGGGTGCTACGCGCTCGTCGTCTCGAACCCGTCGGACACTCCGGCGCGTCTTCGTCTGAGATTCAAGAGTCGAACCGCGGCGGACGCTCGCGAGGAGGACGCCGCTCCATACGCGCGGCGCACGGTGTTCAACGGGCGAGGCGTCGAGTACCTGCCGCTCGAGGACGGGCTCGTCTCGCCCGCCGAGACGGTGGTCGTCTCGGCGCTCTTCCTGCCATTCTTGCCGTCAGAGGCGTGGATCGACAGCAACTCACGATGCCCAACCGCCGGGTTCGTCGAGAGCACCGATCCGGCCGCGCGTGACGAGCTCGTCTCCGCTGCGATCGAGCTCGTCTCCGACACGCCCATCCTGGTCACGCAGATCTCGGCGTACGCACCGGCCGCGCTGGAGCGCGACACAGCGCCGATCTCCGCGTTCTCGCTCTTCCCGGTCCATCTCTGGGAGGAGCAGCCCGTCGAGACGGGGATCTTCAAGCCTGGCCTCCCCGCGGCGCTCCCCGCGATCGACGCGCCGTCCGCCGTGTGGCCCGGGCGCACCTTCGCGCTCGCCGCGTTCGACGACACACACGTCCTTCTGCCGACGCTGGACGGGCCCGCGCGAGCGATCACGCTCCAGCGCGGCGAGGTGTTCTCTCACACGACCAACGACGCGCTCGCCGGCCGGCCGGTGATCGCCGACAAGCCAGTCGGCCTCGTCACGTTCGCTCCGATGACGCTCATCGACTGGGAGTACAGTCAGCCCTTCTTGGGTCACGACATGTCGCGCTCCTATAGCGTGGCGCTCCCCTCGTCGCTCTGGGGCTCCGAATACGTGGCCGCGCGCCACGCGAACCGCTGGGAGGAGCTCGCAGAGGCGCCGCTCTGGCGGATCCTCGGCGGCGCTGACGGTACGCTTCTCGAGTACGACCCCTATCGACCGGAGGGAGCGCCCGAGCGCGTCGGGAGAGGCGAGCTCGTGGTCTTCTTCGCCGACGCTCCGTTCTCGGTGCGGAGTCAGGACGACGCGCACCCCTTCTACTTCAGCGAGAGCATGACCGGCCCCCTGCATCAGCTCGACGTCCACGGGGTCGACATCAGCGGCGAGCCGGACCTCCGCGGCGGCGCCCTCACCGTCCACCAGCTCCCGACGTCGCGATGGCATCGTCGCTATCCCTTCTTCGCGCCGCTGGACTTTCCCAGTCACAGCGTCGTCCTCGTCCGGCCGCGCGGAGGTCCCGACGTCGTCCTCGACTGCGCCGGAACCGTCACCGGCTGGACGCCGGTCGGCGAGCGCTTCGAATATGCGCGCGTCCCGCTCACCGGACACCTCTACGAGCCCGTCGTCTATCCGGCTGGCACCTGTGAGGCGGGGCCACACTGGATCGAGAGCGAAGGCCCGTTCTCGGGCACCCTTTGGGGCTGGGGGAATCAAGAGACCGCCGTCGTCCTCGACAAGCTCTCCCCGGCAGCGTACGCGCTGCCGCTCCTCGGCGCGGATCGCGTCCAGCCTCGATCTTCCGGGAATTAGGGTGCGGATACAATCGACGAATCCGACCAAATTCGACGCGTACATCTGCGGGTGGTTGGGGCGCGAGCCCCAACTTGCTTCAATGACGTAGCTGCGTTCAGTCGCGGAGCCGCGCTTCCGCGAGGCGCTCTTCGGCCTGTTCGCGGTCCATTCCGAGCGCGCGCTCGCACGTGCTCCAGCCGAAGCCCGCACGCGCCATGGCGGCGAGAGCCTTCTGCTTGCTCTTCTGGTCTTGCGTGTCCGTCTCTCTCGCGTACGGGCCGATTCGGCGCTTCCTCGCGAACGCGATCGCGGCATCGAGCTCGGTGCCGGCGTCGCTCGGTATGGCCTCGCGCGCGGTCTCGGCGTCGACCCCCTTCGCAGCAAGATGAGCGGAGATCGCGCGGCGGGAGCGGCCCGCGCGCGAGAGGCTCCGCGCGCGTGACTTCGCGTATGCGGCGTCGTTGATCAGGCCGACTTCGCGGAAGCGGGCGACGATCGCTTCGATCGACTCGCGGCAGCTCGCCAGATCGGCGGCGACGAGCTCGGGGTCTCGCTGGGCGCGGCCGGCCTTCCGCGCCCAGGTCGCGATCTTGCGATCGAGCACGCGTCCGAGCGTGGCGGCGGTCGCCGCGCTCCGCGCGAGGTAGGCGAGCGCGGCTTCGTGGAGGACGTCCCGCGTCGGCACCGGCCCGGGATCCGCGTTGCGGTCGCGCGAGCGTGCCTTCGCGGCTTCCTTCTTGGCAGCGCCGCTCCAGCCGGTCGTCATCGAAGGATCCTCGTCGCCAGGCGTGACATCGAGTCCTCTGCTACTCTCGCGGCGAGCGCGCGAGAAGCCTCTTCGACCCGCGAAGCGCCGCTCACGAAGGAGTCCGTCATGATCGAGATCCGCCTCCGTGCTGCTGCGTCGAACCCGGCGTCGCGCCCCTGGCGTCGGGGCATCTCGCTCGCCGCGCTCGCGCTTGGCGTCGTCGCGCCGGTCGCTACGAGCCGCGCGCAGGATGCCGCCCCGGCCCTGCGGTCGGCGACGCAGGAGCTCGCGGACGTGCGGGCGCTGAAGGTGGTGACCATCGACGGCGGCAAGGCGGTTGCGATCGACGGCGGCGAGTCGATCTCGATCACGTCGGGAGCGGCGAGCATCACGATGAAGAAGGACGGGACGATCGTCATCAAGGGGACCGACGTCGTCATCGACCGTGCGAACGAGGTGACGACGACCCCGGCGAACGGCGCGCCGCCGTGCACGCAGACGCCGCGTGGATCTCGGATGTCCGAGATCTTCTGAGCGTCGAGGCGACGACCGGCAGCGCCTCGGCGCTCAGGCCGCCGCGTCGGTCTCGAGCTCTTTGAAGAGCGGTGCGAGCTCCGGCCGGGTGCGGAGGGGCTGGCAGAAGCGTGCGGTCAGCTCGAGCAGCTCGGCCTCGAGGCGGTCGGCGTCCGTCCCGTGACGGAGGATGAGCTCCTCGCTCTTGGTGCGCGCGTCGTCGTGCTCCTGCTCCCACGTGGTCAGCGCCGAGCGGAGCTCGCGGATCTGGAAGTCGAGATCGTTTGCGACGCGTTCCGCGGCGTCTGCGAGCTCCTGGGATCGACGCGTCTCCTGCTGGAGCGCGATCCACTCGTCGACCGTGTCGGCGATCGAACGGTATGCCTGCGCGAGATCGGCGGAGGGCTCGAGGAAGCCGCAGCGCCCCTCCCAGAACAAGGCCTCCTTGTGGGCAGCCGCGTAGCGCTCGCGGGCGCCTCGTGCTTCGTCCTCGGCTTTGCGGAGCGTGTCGCGAGCCGCGCGGAGATCTTCCTTTGCCTTCGATGCGTCGACGCCGAGCTGGTCGACCGCGAAGCCGAGCTGGGCCCGCTTCTCACGGCCTTTGCCGTCGAGGTGTTCGAGCGCGTCCTGCGCCTCGAACGTCCGGACGCGGCACGACACGACCTTTCGAACGAGGTCGTTCGCCTGCTCGAGCATGTTCGTGAGGTCGCCCGGAGCACGTGCTTTGGCGCCGAAGGCGGTCGCGAGCATCTGTTCCAGCACTGTCAGGCGCCGCGTCCACTGATCGGTCGGGCCGGCGGCGAGCGTCACCGGCGCGGCCTCGTTCACCGGCTCCTCCTCCGCGGCGGAGGGCGGGGCGATGGCCTCGCGGTCGTGGATGATCTCGAGGAGGTCCTGGTGAACGCGATGCGCGTCGACGGGTCGGTCGCCGGGCGCCTTCGCGAGCATGCGCAGGATGAGCTCGTCCAGCTTCGCGGGCACCTGTGCGTTCCGCGAACGCACGGGGAGCGGGGGCTCCTGCATGTGCTTGACGAAGAACGTCGCGATGTCGGGAGCGTTGAACGGCAGCTCGCCCGTCAACATCTCGAAGAAGACGATGCCGAGCGCGTAGATGTCGCCCGATCCACCGGAGTCCTTCCCGACGATGCGCTCCGGCGCCATGTACTGCGGCGTGCCGAACAGCTCGCCCTGAGTGGTGAGCCGTGAGTCCTGACGGCTCTTCGCGATCCCGAAGTCGAGCACCTTCACGAGGTCCGAGCCGTCCTCGCGGCGACACAAGAAGATGTTCTCGGGCTTGATGTCGCGGTGGATGATCTCCAGATCGTGCGCGCGGGCGACGCCGCGGGCGATCTGGATCATGATGTGGATCGCGCGGTCGATCTCGAGCGGACGACGGCTGATGACGGTCGCGAGCGGCTCGCCCTGGAGCAGCTCCATCACGATGTACGCGGTGCCGTCCTCGGTGTCGCCCTGATCGTAGATCTCGATGATGTTCGGGTGCGCCAGCTTCTGCGCCGAACGCGCCTCGCGGCGGAACCGCTCGCGCACGATCGGATCGCTGGCGAGCATCGGGTTCATGACCTTCACGGCGACCTGCTTCTCCGTGAGCTTGTTCCGCGCGCGGTAGACGGTCGCCATTCCCCCTTCGCCGATGACCTCCTCGATCACGTACCGCCCGGCGAGCAGCGTCCCGATTCGAGGGTCGGGCAGCATGACGAGCCCTTCGCCCTCGACGAAGCAATACGTCGCCTCGTTCGGGTAGCGCATCTTGCACTGAGGGCAGGTCTTCACGCCGCGGGCTCCTCGTCCTCGTCCACGAATCATACGGGAAGGAGCGGGACTCTTGGGATTTGAGCGTGGATGACGGATACTCCGACGGGCGTTCAACGCTCAGCGATGCATTTTCCGCCTCCTCCCAGCAGCGCACATCCGCGCACGGCGCAGACCCCCTCGAGGCCGTCGGTTCACGGCCGCCACGCTCCGCCGCCGCCCCGTCCCCACCGCTGGGGCCTTCGGATCGGCGTTGCCGCCGGCCTCTTCGCGTTCCTCGGCGGCAGTGCGCTCGGGCTCAAGCTCCACTACCTGCCCACCGGAGCAGTGTTACCTGGTCTCACCATCGACGGTGAGCGTTTGCCCGAGGAGGCCACCGCCGCCTCCGTCCAGGCGCTCGCCGCCGACCGCGCGAAGTCGCTCCTCGGAAGACGGATCGCGTTCAACCTCGAGGGCCATGATCGCCCGGTCCTCGAGGCGACCCTCGAGGAGCTCGGCGTGCGGGTCGACGTCGAGCGCACCGCAGCCGTGGCGCTCCGCGTCGGTGAGGACGGGGACCTGATCACGCGCGCAGAGGCGGTTCGGGAGGCGCGCGAGGGGCGCACGGACGTACCGCTCTTCACCTATGTCGATCGCGACGTCGCGATGGCGAAGCTCCTCGCGCTCAAGGAGATCGAAGACACGCAGCCCGTGTCGGCACGGCTCGATCTCGAGAAACACGAGACCGTCCCCGAGCGGGACGGGCGCTACATCGACGCCGACGAGACGATCGCTGCGCTCGAGCTTGCCGCCCGCGAGCGTCGCACGGAGAGCATCGCGCTGCCGCTGAAGACGTTCGCCCCGCGCATCTCGTCGGCGTTCCTGAAGAGCCTCGACATCTCGACGGTCATCGCCGAATACGAGACGCACTTCTCACGCGGGGGAGAGGCGCGGCGGCGCGGCAAGAACATCGACACGGCCGCGCAGAAGCTCGACGGGATCGTCATCTCGCCGGGCGAAATGCTCAGCTTCAACGACATCGTCGGCGAGCGAAGCGAGGAGAACGGCTTCCACAAGAGCTGGGAGATCTTCAAAGGCGAGATGGTGGAGGGGATCGGCGGCGGTACCTGTCAGGTGTCGTCCACCTTCCACGCGGCGACGTTGTTCGCGGGCTTCGACGTGCTCGAGCGTCTCCCGCACTCGCGTCCGAGCGCGTACATCCCGATGGGGCTCGACTCGACGGTCGTGTACCCCGCGGTGGATCTGAAGGTCCGCAATCCTCACCCGTTCCCGGTCGTCGTCCACGCGAAGTCGTCGGGCAACACACTCCGTGTGGAGCTCCTCGGCAAGATGCGCCCGGTGCACGTCGGCTTCAACCGCGAGGTGGTGTCGACGCTCCCGTACAAGCGGAAGGTCGAGGAGGACCCGACCCTCTCGGGCAAGAAGGTCGTCGTCAAACAGCACGGCATCCAAGGCTACAAGATCAAGCGGACCCGCCTCTTCACGTACCCCGATGGGACGAAGAAGAAGGAGGAGGAGACCGACACGTACCCGCCGACCACCGAGATCTACAAGGTGCCCGTCGGCTTCGACGTGGCGGCGCTCCCGTCGCTGCCGGGCGGGGAAGGCGAGGACTCGGAGCTCGGCGGGAATCCATCCCCCACGCCTCCGTCGGCTCGCGGCCCGTCCGCTGCGGGCACGGATGCGACCGCTGCGACCCAGACTCCGGCCGACGATGTGGAGTTCGTCGATGCACCGGGGGCGCACGCGCCCAGCGCTTCTCAGCGCGACCCGGCGAAGATGCTCTGGCTGAGGCGCTGACGCACGGCGCGTGCTCCGTCAGCGGATTGGACGTCGTTCGAGCGCGCGCGGCCGCGCACGGACCACCGTCTCAATGCTGCAGCGCCAGGACGAGGTACACGAGCGTGATGCCAGCGCCGACGGCGCCCGAGAGGTATGCCACGAGCCGGCTGTGGTGAAAGACGGCCACTGCGAGGAGCGTGGCTCCGAAGACCACCGCGATCGTGCCGATCGCCGCGAACGGTGGCCCATTGCCGCCGGTCATGCGCGGGACGGGGGCCCAGAGGCGTGATTTCGTCGCGAGGAGAAGACCCCAGACGAGCAGCGGAGCGCCCGGTACCCACGCCCGACCAAGTCCACCCATTCGCAACGTATAGGGAGCACGCTCACGTCCCGTCAACGCCGTGCTCCGCGCACACATCTTGGATGCTGGCCTGGAATCCAAGCTTGCCTCCACGTCGATCATGCACCTCGTTCGAATCGAGCGCGGCTGAAGGGGGGCTCGGCGCATCCTCGATGCCTGCCGTCCGGTCGAATGTGGTCGAGCTCGAAAAAAGTACCGGGGCATGTCGATCTGCCGGTCTGCCGATCGTCGTCCTGACGAAAGCCCGGGATGCTCGGGTCGAAAGGAAGGCCGGAGCTGCACGCTCAGGAAGAGCGCTCGCGTGCTGCGGTCTCGCGTCAGCGAGCGCCCTGAAGAAGGAGGATCGTCATGTCGAAGCCCCGCGCCAAAATCTACACCCACCTCTGGTACGCAAAGGAGGCCGAGGAAGCGGCGGCCTTCTACGCCTCGATCTTTCCGGACTCCCGCGTCGACCGCGTGACGCCGCTGATGAGCGAGTCGCCGAGCGGCCCGCCCGGGTCGGTGAAGATCGTCGACTTCACGCTGCTCGGCCATCGCTTCCAGGCGATCACCGCGGGACCTCACCACGAATTCAACGATGCGATCTCGCTCGTCGTCGAGTGCGACGACCAGGCAGAGCTCGATCGGTACTGGGACGCGCTTCTCGCCGGGGGTGGCAAGCCTGCCGCGTGCGGATGGCTCGTCGACCGGTACGGTCTCCGCTGGCAGATCGTCCCCGCCAAGATGGACGAGTGGATGCGCGACACGAACCCGGCGCGAGCCAAGCGCATCTCCGATGCCTTCATGAAGATGGTGAAGCTCGATTTCGCGAAGCTCGAAGCGGCGGCCCGGGAGGGCTGAAGCACTCGCGGCTGTCGACGCGCAGCCGGTAAAGATCCGTTCAGTGGTCTTCGGCCCGCGTTGAACTCGGGGCTCGCGCCCCCACGACCCGGTGCCCAACGCCCCGCGGTGGTCGGCCTTCCGCCCGCGTTGAATTTGACGCGCTGCTCGTCGCATGGGAATCATCGCGGGCATGAGGTCGAGAAGCCGTCGCTTTGCTCTCCCGATCCTCGGGGCCATGTTCGTCGTGGCCCCGGCGACTGCTGCCCCGCCCTCGTCGGCGTCGAGCGGCAAGCCCGCATCGACCGCAGCGTCGACCGGAAAGCCGGCGGCCAGCGGCAAGCCGGCGGCCAGCGGCAAGCCGGCGTCGAAGAGCGCGCCGGCGCCTGGGGGAAAGCGTGCGGCGCCGGCTTCGAAGAACGCGTCGTCGAGCGCGTCGCCCAAGGCCCCACGGACGACCGACAACGGTATTCGCCGAACCGTCGCGGGCGGACCGACGTACGACGACACCGCGCTCGGAGCAGACACCCCGGAGCTCCGCGCCCTCGCGGCTGCCGAGCGCGAGCTCTTTCCGCCGTCGCAACGCGATCTGTCGTCGCCCTGGCCCCAGGAGCTGCCGTTCCCGGTCGCCGCAACGGCGGACAAGCCGCGCGTGCACGCCTCCGGTCTTCCTCCGGTGCCCACGCCGAGCGTTCCGCCGGTGACGTCCGAGAGCGGCAAAGATCTCTCGTGGCTCGCGAAGCTCGAGATGCCGGATCTGCCGGTTCGCTGGGACGCGCGCGTCGTGCGCTATCTCGAGTTCTTCAAGGAAGACCCGCGCGGGCGCGCCACCTTCACGATCTGGCACCGCCGGTCCGGTCGTTACACGGCGGCGATCCGCAAGGCACTGCGGAAGAAGAGCCTCCCCGAGGACCTCGCCTCGCTCGCGATGATCGAGAGCGGGTACGATCCTGCGGCGCGTTCTCCGGTGGGGGCGCTCGGTCTGTGGCAGTTCATGCCCGAGACCGGGAAAATCTACGGTCTCACGCAGGATCGGTGGGCCGATCAGCGCATGAGCATCACCCTCGCCACCGAGGCAGCCGCCGATCACCTCGCCGATCTGCATCGTCGCTTCGGGAGCTGGGAGCTCGCGATGGCCGCCTACAACATGGGCTACGGCGGCGTGCTCCAGGCGGTCCGGCGCTACAACACGAACGACTACTGGGCGCTCTCGAAGCTCGAGGGCTCGATCCCGTGGGAGACGACGCTCTACGTTCCGAAGATCCTCGCGGCCGCCGTCGTCGCGAAGAACCTCGCCGCGTTCGGGTTCCAGGACCTCGTTCCCGAGGCGCCGCTCGAGGGCGAGGAGGTCCTCGTCGCGGGCGGGACCGCGCTCGCGAGCGTGGCGCAGGCCTGCGGCGTCACGACGAAGGAGGTCGAGATGCTCAATCCCGAGCTCCGCGCATCGCGCACGCCCCCGGCGCAGGCGCACTCGCAGGATCCTTCGGTCGCGGGAGCGGACTGGCCGGTGAAGGTGCCCGCCGGGAAAGCGAGCGGCTGCTCGTCGAACCTCGCGCGAGTCCGCAAGTCCGAGCCGGCAGTCGAGCGCTACGTCGTTCGCTTCGGTGAGTCGCTCGACCAGATCGCGCAGGCGCGGAGGGTCACCGTCGCGAAGCTCGTCGAGCTGAACGGGATCGCGCAGGGAGAGATCGTCCGCGGCGGCACGGTGCTCATCGTACCGAAGAGCGACGATACCGCGATGACGACGACCCCGGTGGAGCCGAAGAAGGCCGCGGAGAAGCCCGTCGTCGTCGTTCCCCAGGACGTCTTCACGTATCCGGATCGCAAGCGCGTCTTCTATCGCGTCCAGGTCGGCGACACGATCAAGGAGGTCTGCGCAGCCTTCAAGGTCGCGCCCGACGAGCTCCGTCGCTGGAACGACATCGACCCGACGGCGCGCCTCGTCGAGAACATGACGCTGCAGCTCTTCGTCCCATCGTCGGCCGACCTCTCGTCGACCGTCGTGCTCGGTGAGGACGACGTCCGCACGATCGTCGCCGGGACCGACGAGTTCTTCCAGCACTGGGACGACAAGGGACGCCGGCGCACCGTGGTGACGGCGAAGGCCGGCGAGACGATCGAAATGATCGGCAAGCGCTACGGCATCTCTCCGGGGTCGATGGAGCGAATCAACCGGCGCGGTCGATCGGAGCTCCTCGCCGAAGGCGAGCGCGTGGTGGTGTGGGCGCCGGGCTCGAGCTCGTCGCCGCAGGGCGAGTCGTCCCAGAGCGCCACGCTCGCGAAGAGCGCGCCTGCACCCGAGCCGACGCCCCCGCTCGGCGAGCCGCCTGCTCCGGAGCAGCTCCCGGCGCTTCCCTGACGTTCCGCCCGCGTTACAGCGCAACTCAGTTACGCGGACTGTAAGAGGTAGGAAGCGAGCACCGCTACAATCAGGCGTGCGGCGGGGCGAGTGCGTGCCACAATCGAGGCATGCGCGCCGTCCGGCGGATCGTGGTGGTCGTCTTGCCCGCCGCCCTGGCGTGCAACTCGATCGTCGGGTTCGACGATTTCCAGAAGGTATCGGACGTCCGCAGCGAGCCGGCGGACGCCACGGAAGACGAGAGTGACGCCGGACGCACGAAGGGGCGTGACGCCGCCGCGCCGTCGCCCGACGGGGCTGCTCCGCCCTCGCGCTGCGATCCGACGAAGCCATTCGGCCAACCGGTCGCGCTCGCGGGGCCGGTGAACAGCTCCGCGTTCGAGCTCGCGCCGTCGCTGATGAACGACGAGCTCACGATGGTGTTCCAGCGGACCGTCGGCGTCGAAGGTGGCTCGGTGCTCGTCGCGACGCGCTCGTCGATCGACCAGCCCTTCGGGGACCCGACGGAGCTCACGGTGCTCTCGCAGGGCCTCGACGGCGTCCAGCAGCCCACGATGACCGGCGATGGGCTCCTCGTCTTCTTCGCCGGCATCCTCGGCCCGAACAGCGGCATCTACACTGCGTCGCGCGCATCGCCGAAGGCGGCGTTCGGCAACCGGCGTGCGTTCGTCGAGGTCAACTCCAGTGCGAGCGAGTCGTTCCCGGGCCTCACCGGCGACGGCGTCGAGCTCTGGCTCTCGATCCAGAATAATGTCGACAGGCCGCGGCACCTGTTCCGGAGCGTGCGTGACAACCTCGGTCAGTACGGCGCTGCGGTCCTCGTCAACGAGCTCGCTTCGGCGAGCAGTGAAGCCGGTGTTGCGTTCTCCGCCGATGGTCTGACGATCTACTTCGGATCGGAGCGCGCGGGAGGGAAGGGCGACAGCGACATCTGGACCGCCCGCCGCGCGACGATGACGGCGGCCTTCGGGCCAGCGACGCCCGTCGCGGAGCTGAACACCAGCGGCGCGGAATACCCTGGCTGGCTCTCCCCCGACGACTGCCGGCTCTACTTCGGGAGCGATCGCCAGGGTGGAGGCGACATCCTGGTGGCGACGCGCAAGCCCTAGTCCGGGCTCGAGCGGCGGCGCGGCGATCAGAACTTGTAGTTGAGGCCGACGCCCAGGATGAGCGCGCGGGCGCTGTACTCACCGCCGTTGACCGGCTCGGTCTTCGTCGGATTGCCGCGCACGGGGTTCACGCGCGGCACCTGGGCGTCTTCGGGAGCGACCGTCGTACCGTTGAGGAGCACGAGGGAGCCGACGGCGTCCATGCGCCAATGCTCGCCGATGTGGAGGCTTCCGCCGGCGCTGCCGATCAGCTTGTTGGCGTCGTAGGTCAGCGGCGAGACCCAAGCGGCGGGGACCGCGCTCGTCTCGTACGAGACGCCGGCGCGGAGATCGAACCAGTAGTCGCGGATCAGGTTCTTCAGCGAGTACTCCGTCCCGAGGCGGAACGAGTTCGAGTCCTGGAAGTTGCGCGGCAGCGAGATCGGGGCGACGCCGAACGGGCTCGGGAAGCCGGTGATGTCGTAGAGCTTGATGTTCTCGGAGCGGATGTCGATCGAGTCGTGGAGGCTCCAGAACTCGCGCACGTATGCGGCCTCGATCCGGATGCGCGACTCGTCGCCGAGGTCGGTGCGGTACTCGACGCCGCCACGGAGCACCGGCGGCAGGCGGAACCGCACGTTGGCTTCGTTGCCTACCTGGCGCGCGCGATCGAACGGCGCCGCCGTGGGGAGGCGCACGTTGACCTCCGCGGGTGCGTTGACCCAGAACGGGAGTTGGCCGGAGATGCCGATGCGCACGTTCTCGGTGGGCACCGCGATCATTCCGAAGTTCGCGCTCGGCGCGACGATCGGGCCGACCTTGAGCTGGCTAAACGCGTCGTACTGCGGGTCTTCCGGTGCCGAGATGAGGCGGTCCGACGGGCTCGCGCTGAAGACGACGGTGGAGTTGAAGTTGCCGACGAGCGCCTGGAGGCCGCCGCCGACCCGGAACTGTTCCACCGGCTTGTAGGCGAAGTAGCCGCCCGCCACGACGAGCGCCGAGCCTTCGAGCGACACGAGCGAGTAGCGCGAAGGCGAGGGCTGGCCGTCGAACGTGAGCGGGTAGCTCGCGATCGCCGTGTACGGCGCGAACACGCCGAACGCCGCGGTGAACTCCTTCTCATTGCCGAAGTTGTACGAGCCCGCGATCGTGGGGATCGGAAGGAACGGCGTCGAGCCCCGCACTTGCGGGAAGTCGACCGTCTGGACCGTGCCGCCTGCCGTCGTGACGTTCGTGCTTCGCGCGTACTCGGAGCTGAAGTTGAGCCACGAGAAGTCGATCAGGACGCTCGAGCCCGCGTCGGCGAGGCCGGCGGGGTTGTACCAGATGGCGCCGAGGTCATCGGCACCGGCCACGAACGCACCGCCTCGCCCGAGCGGGCGCACGCCGCGGTCGGCGGTGTAGAGGCCGCCGGCCTGCGCGCCCGAGGTCGCGAGGAGCACCGCAAAGCCGAAGAGGGAGGCGCGCAGTCTCACGTGTGTCGCGAGGTTACCCGAGCTCAGCCAAGGCGGGCTCGACATTCGGACGTCTCGTGGCGGACGGCCGGTCGTCCCCGACGCCTTCGCCTCTCGAGCGCCGGTCTCGGGAGGAAACCGCCTGACCTCGACGCCGGTCGCGGAACGCGCCGTGCAGACGCGAAGCCCGCACGGCAACGAAAGGAGTCAACCCATGAAGAAGCTGATTTCGAGCCTCATCCTCGCCTTCGCGGCGACCGTTGCGTTCGCGCCCTCGGCGCTTGCGGGCCACGAGGAGAAGGTCTCGCTCGAACAGGTGCCCGCCAAGGTGAAGGAGACGATCCAGAAGCACGTTGCGGATGGCAAGATCACCGAGATCGAGAAGGAGAAGAAGGACGACGGCACGACCGTCTACGAGGTCGAGTACAAGACCGCGAAGGGGGAGAAGCACGAGCTGAAGATCGGCGAGGACGGCAAGCTCCTCAAGAAGGGCGACTGAGCCGACACTCCGGGGCGGCCACGACGGTCGCGTGGGCGCACCCGCACGCGACCGTCACGGCCGCACCGCCGTCGGATCCGCGTATGCGTTTCCACGCGCACGGCATCTGGTTCAGACTGGGGGCCACACGCTTCTGGCCTGGGCCAGAGGATGGCCGGGCCAGCGCCGGTCATTCGGAACCCTGCGAGACTCCACAGCGGCAGGTCTGGCACGACACGCGCTCTCGACGACGCTCGTGTCCGTGCTCGCCGGCACGTATCGGCCGCGACCGAGCACGCCTCACGGGCCACGGTCATGGACGCGACGAACCTCGCGCCCAACATTCTGAGCGTCCGGCACTGGTCTCGCCTCCTCGGCGGGCTGCTGTACGCCACCTCACCTCGCCTGCGATGGCCGCAGCTCCTCCAGAGAACGTTCGACGTCGATATCCTGGAGTGCCCGAAGTGCAAGGGCCGGCTTCGGCTCATCGAGAGCGTCGTCGAGAGGGGCGCCGCGCGCCAGATTCTGGAACGCCTCGGCTTTCCGGTCGACGCTCCGCGGCTGGTCCGGGCCCGCGATCCGACTACGCTCGACGGCGACGAGCCCGATGCCGCGTAGTGAGCGAGCCGTGCCAACCGCTGGCTCGATCGGGACCGTGCGCCGATTGGACGTGATCAACGGGTGACGTTTCCGCTCTGGCTGAAATTCGTGCTTCGGGCGTTACGTCTCCTCCGAGCCGACCCTCCATTGCTCGGCGGAACGCGTTTGGAGTTCCTCTTCGCACCTGCGCGTCTGCGGCCGATGCGGGCGCCGGCTCTCCATTCGGTCGGTGCTCACCGCCCCTGAAGAGGTCGACGAGATCCTCGTCGCTCTGCGCCGGCCCCGCGCGCCGCCCCAGGCCTGCAGCCCCGAGATCCCCGTCCTCGCGCGCCCCGGCTCCGCTTTGTTCGGCGACTGCCGGGAACGCATCGCCACTCCTCCAGTTGTACACGCGCGACCTCGCCGGCCCCCTCCTCGCGCCGCGCTCCCCGGCTCACGCACCCCCGCTTCCGCTCCGGTGTCCTATTCTCCTACCCCCTCACCAGAATCTGATGCGGGAGAAGCAGATTACTTCGAATCAGCTCCTCGCGCGCCGCCGCCGGATCTCTCGTAAACATTAGTACACGAAGGTCCTCTGTCGCACGCGAGAACGAAACATAGGCCAACTTCTTCGTCAGAGACCGCTGGCGTTCGGTAGGCTCTCCCGCGGTGAGCGGGGTCAGCGTTTTTGTGAAGCTATACTGACTCCAGGCAGCCTCAATGTCATCGTAGACGACCAAGACCCTCTTGTACTCCTCGCCCTTGACACCGTGCTGCGTACTGTAAGCGGTGTTTTCCGCAACAAAGTTCGCATAACGAACAACTTGTTCAGGAGACATCAGGAACATGACATCAGCGAGCCAGTCGGCCTTATCGGAGCTGTGAACCTCTGCGTCATAGGCTTCACTCCGCGGCGTCCGGTCGAGATGGTCACTGAGACGCTCCGAAGGCGAAATGATCTTCTTGTCGACGCAGAAGCGAAGGATATCGCCGACACTCCCGCTGCCCCACAACGCGAACAACTCCGCCACCAGCGTTGTCGAGACCTCAATCATCTCCTTCAACGACTTCCCAGCGTTCATCCCATCCACTGCAAACGCCGGACTTTCGCGCCGCAGGAGGTTGACGATCGTCCGCCCGTCGTCCTGCTTCTTCGCGTGGATCAACGGACAGATTTTCGTCAGGAACGGCTTGAGGAGAAAATGCTCTCCGGTCTCGAACGCTTCCTGCGCGCTCGAGGAGGCGTAGTCGCCGGTGAAAAGCGTGTTGAGGTCAGCAAAGCCGAGCCGGCGGGCGATCATCTGACGGGCGAGGAACAGCTTGATCACGTCATCACGACCGGCCCAGTCCCAGTCGGCAATCGCCGCGTCCATCCGGGCGAGCGCGCGCTTTACCTGGTCTTCGCCATAGCGACTGCGCGGCCCCGTCGGCTCTTCGGCTTTCACCATCAAAAACTCGACACTGCCCTCGCGGTCCTTGTTGTTGCCAGCCGCGTATTGCTTGACGTCGTGCCGCCAGGAATTAAGTAGCTCGATAACGGCCTTCGAACACCGAAAGTTCTCGACCTTGGTGATAATCTCACCCCCCTCGGGCGGCACAAACTCTCCGATGCTCCGGTCATAGATCTGCTGCCAGGGGTCACCAAAATAGCCGATCATCGGCAGCCCTTGGCCGGCACACACGAGATTGAGCCCGTCAACGATCCCCTTGAACGTATCCTGCGCCTCATCAACAAAGATGTATGGGAACCTAAGTCCGGTAATTCGACGAAAGGTCTCGTTATTTTCGAATAAGTAGGTAGCGATCTCGATCACGTCGACGTGACCGATCTGTCCCCGCCCGTAGTCGCTGAACGTTGTATCGGCATACTTAAAGGCTTCGACCGCCGGCAGCGCCCCACACTCCGCCGTCAGACGTTCGATCTTGGCTCGAGCCTTTTCCGCCTTTTTACTCTTGCCGCCGTTGTCGTCTTTCCTGGCCTTCTCGATAAGCGCCGGGATGCACCTCTCTCGAATCGCGTCGCGAATATCGTGAGAAAAATACCGAATCTGATCCCACAGAAAGCCGTGGAGCGTCGAAACTAGGTAGATTTCATCAAACGCCAACCGAGCCCTAATCACCTCGACCGCACGTTTAGTAAACGTGATGCAAGCAATGCGCTGTCCGTGTCGGCGGAGAGCAGGCCCTCGTTGCTCGCGGACACGCCGGAGCGCATCAACCAGCGAGGTTGTCTTGCCCGCGCCGGCCCCCGCGATCATCGCGAAGCTGCGATGGTCGTCGAGACACGCTCGGACGCGCGCATCGGCTTCGCTTTCGACGCGAGCGCCCATGCTACACAGCCCCCGCAACAGCAGTCGGGGTCGCGCCGCCGACCGGAGGGCAAAGGCGCGCCTCGAGCCACCTCAAACCCTCAGCGATATACTCTGGGACGGTCCAAGGTTCCGTGCGGGCGAGGATGTCCATGGCGAAGTCGGTCTTCTTGAAGCCGTTCGAGCGAATCCGGTCGTAGACGTCCTGGTAGGCGTCATCAAGAGCCGGGCTAACGTCAGCTCCGATGGACAGCGCGCCGGAACGGAGCAGGCCAAAGTTTTCGTACACGATCGCCTCTTCGAGGGTGCGGGGGCGCAGCACCTTCTGGTTCGGGCCATCGACGACCAGAATGTCGGTCTGAAACGCCACGCACCGGTCCTTCGCAGCGTGCTTCTTCTCGTCCGATGTCATCGCGATCAGCTCGGCGACCGTTGTCTTGCCGCAGAGTTGCTTGAGCGAGGCGTTCGAGGTCCGCGCGTCAGCGACGTCTGCGCGGCAGGCGCTCGGATAGCCGGTTGGTACGACCGAATCCAGGTCGGTGATGACGAGGTAGGGGATGTGGAGAAAGTTAAGCAGAGCATCGAATCGATGCGCATAGGCCCCTCCAACCTCCAAGATGGTCAGATATGTCGTTCGAAGCCTCGGCGCAGCGCTTTCAATCATTGCCGGCAAAAGAAGCTTCTCGACTGCGCCCTCGACCAAAATAGCAGCGTCAGCGAAGAACAAGTCGCAATGCGTTAGTCGCAGATATCGTTTGAGGAATGCGAGCGATTCAGTCGACGACACCACCGCGCCGCCCTCAACCGTCTCCGGGTCGGGCCGGAACGCGCGAAGGCTGCGGACGTCGGACGCATTGCGGATCCCCGACGCCGCCTTCTCACCAGCGATATGACATCGCTGAAAGTAGCGAACCTTTTCGAACTCGACAGCCTCAAGGATATGGGACGAGTGGGTCGTGACAACCAGTTGCGGAACGAGCTTTTCTCCGGCCTCCTCGGCCGACTGGTTGATCACCTGCCAAAT
This sequence comes from Myxococcales bacterium 68-20, assembly GCA_001899635.1. Classification (GTDB taxonomy): domain Bacteria; phylum Myxococcota_A; class Polyangia; order Polyangiales; family Polyangiaceae; genus Labilithrix. The sequence goes on from MKVQ01000001.1 coordinate 196,451, forward strand.
GTTCGAGATAAAGGTCTGCTGTACCTGAGCGTGAAGATGGACCTCGGGCTCCTCGATGAAGATAACCAAACACATCGGCCTGTTGTCGGGCGTCTTCACCCATTGGGAATGGAAGTGCCGGACCTGGATGGCCATGTAGATGATATTCTTGAAGCCAAGCCCGTTGTAGAGCTCCGGCAACTCATGCTGTCGGCCGGGATCGACATAGAGCAGCTCGGTGCTCCCGCGCAGTGCGGTTTCCGGGCTGAGGGAGGAGATGATGCGAAGTTCCCGGTCGTTGATCGAGGGGACGCCCAGCTCCTTGATGAGCTTGATAAGCGGGTTGAACTGCTTGGCATAGTGATTACTAAGCTGCCTGTTGTTTTCGTCAATCACGCTGTGAGCATCGGCCGCATGCCCGACTTGCTCGAGGTTATTCCGGTAGTAGGCAGCGAAGGCCGAAGAGAGCCGGTTGCTGCGGCTGCTATCGTCGTCGTTGATGTTGCGTTGCGCGTCAACGAACTCGACCCGGATTAGGTGCTTGAGAAGACGCTTGCCCTCATCCGGCTCGAGCGCGCTCGTGACGGTTTCAGCCGGGACGCCCTCCCGGAGCTTCTCGTCGAGCGAGAAGTAGCGAACAGTAAAGTGTCGAGAGAGGTTTCCATCAAGCGCGAGATACTGCGACAGCGTCTTGCCGCGGGCACCGTTTTCCTGTGCTGGATAGGCAGCATTGTAGTGCTCCAACAGCTTGCCCGTATCCGCAACCTCATAGGAGAGGCGGATCCCGACCTGCTTAAAATCGGCGAGCTTCGGCAGCAGCGTAAACACGCGACCGAACGCGATGCTACTTGGATCGATATTGAACCAAAGATCGAGACTGATCTTCGGCAGTAGGGTCGCTTCATTTTTAGCGACGAACGCGTCAAAATCGGCCATGCGTGCAACTGAAAAATCATGAATCTTAAACTCGCGGCCACCGAGAAAGCAACGAAAAACTGCAGTTGCTGACGTTTTTCCGCTATTGTTCGGCCCGACGAAGATCGACTCTCGCTCTTCCAAGTCGATCGTGACATTCTCCAGTCGTCGGAAGTTCCGGATAGCAACAGAGCTGACCTTCATAAATCGGTGTCCGCGGTAGTTGATGAGCGGACTAGTGAAAAAGGCCCGCCCAGCAGATTAAAAGTTTATGAGAATGGACCGATGCCTGTTGCGAAACTACCGAACGGGATAGCAACACGTGCCGATCATACGCAGATGCTAAGTTCGGCGCGTCGCATGTCAATGAAACAATCGTTGGAAGGTCCATGCTTAGTCCGATTTCGCTCGCTGAGCGAGAGGCCGAAGTCCGAGGAAGACGAGTGGCGCCAACCGCCACCTTCTCGACTCGGCGCGCGAACCGTCATGCTCCGTGCCGCCTCCCGATTCGAGGACTCGAGTATGGGCCCGGGGATGCCGACCTGAGTCTTCGACCATTTTGACTGCCGTCGCTCTCGGCCCGCTGCGCCCCCCCGCGCTCGTCACCGTCCTCGCGCCGGTGTTCTCGGCGCGGAGGCAGGCAGCGCCCCGCCGGCCGGCCCGCGCGTCGCGGGCCCGGACCGAGGCGACGTCCGCTGCCACAAACTGACGCGCCGGCTGCGCGAGGTTCGCCCGCGCTCGCCGGCGCTTCGCCGCCCCGTCCGAAGGGCAACCCTCCCCAGCGATGCACGCGCGTAGCTGCGGGTTCCAGTTCCTGCCCTCGACCTTCAGGAGTGCTTGCCGAGCATGCCAGGCCCGGTCAACGCCCCGCCGAGGAGCTCGTCACTTCGACGCGCCCGCCGTCGCGGCTGGAGGCACCGCCTTGAAGGTTTCGAGCGCCTTGGCGTGCTCGGACTTCCGAGTCGCCTCGGCCCAGTGGGGAAACGTCACGTAGACGAGCTCGGTCGCTTCGTCGGCGCGGTACGTGAGCGGAGTCCCCTTCGGAAGGAAGATGGCCTCACCGGCGCGTGCCGTGGTCTCGCGACCGTGCGCGATCACCGTGAACCGGCCCTTCGTGATGACGAGCGTCTCGTCGTAGGTCACCGTCCAATCGTTCGACGCGCCGACGGCATAGAGCGCGAAGCCAACACTCATCGGCGAAGGGGAGCTCTCGTCGAGCACATCGGCGAGGAAGAGCGGCGTGCTCCCCGGCTGATACCATTCTTTCGGCTGTGCTTTCGTGAGAAGGGTCACATCCATGGGCGTGTTGTTCCTTTCGTTCGAGGCGTGGGCCGCGGGGCCCATCGTCGAGCGGCAGGCGATCAGCAAGGCCAGAACCGGCACCGTCCGAACCGCGCGCGCGAGGACGGGCATCGAATCAGAGACCTTTTTGCTCGAGTCACGAACGTTCATCTTCGCCTCCGCTTTCGTCGATGAAGATGACGTCTCGTGCGCGCCTCGATAAGACGCCTCGTTTCGCTCGCAGTGTCACCCAGACAAATACAATTCGGAGCACGGATGGACCGCCTCGATGCCATGGCCACCCTCGTCGACGTCGTTGCCGAGCGGAGCTTCGCCGCCGCGGGGCGAAAGCGCCGGCTGCCTCGCGCCGTCGTGAGCAAACACGTCCAGGCACTGGAGAGCGAGTTCGGTGCGCGCTTCTTCCACCGCACCACCCGACGCCTGAGCCTGACCGACGCTGGCACGCGCTTTCACGACCATTGCCTCAAGATCCTCGCCGCCGTGAAGGACGCCGAAGACGACATCGACGAACGCTCCGGCAAGGTGCGCGGTGTCCTGCGAATGACCGCGCCGTCCCCCTTCGCGGAGCTCCACCTCATGACGCACCTCGAGCGCTTTGCGACGGTCTATCCCGAAGTCCGTCTCGATCTGGATTTCAGCGAGCGCTTCGTCGACTTCGTCCGCGAGGGCTTGGACGTCGGCGTCCGGATCTGCACGTCGCCACCGCCGGGACTCGTCGCGAAGAAGCTCGCGTCCTCGAGCATTCTCATCTGCGGCTCACCGGAGTATCTCCGCAGACGTGGTCGGCCCAAGCACCCGGACGATCTCGCGCAGCACGACACCGTCGGCTGGGTCTACCAATCCGATGCCACGGTCTGGGACCTCGGAAGCGGCGCCACTCGTCAGAGCGTGAAGATCACTCCGCGCCATCGAACGAACGACAACCGCCTGCTCCGCCATTTCGCCCTCGCGGGTCAGGCCTTGGCCCAGCTTCCGAGCTACTACGTCGCCGAGGATGTCGCTGCCGGCCGCCTCGTCAGCGTCCTCGATCGCTACCGCGACACGTCGCGCTCGGTCTTCGTCGTTTACCCCGACCGCACCCGCCTCGCGCCCAAGGTGCGCGCGCTCGTCGATCTCCTGAGCGGCGCCTTCGCCGGTGAACAGCGCTGGCGCTGACGCTGCCGGAATTTCGCGCTCTGGAGCGGTCGGTCTCGAGGTCGAGTACAAGACCGCGAAGGGGGAGAAGCACGAGCTGAAGATCGGCGAGGACGGCAAGCTCCTCAAGAAGAAGGCGGACTGAGCGCGCGCGCACGTCCACATGCACGTTTGGTCCACGTGCGCGTGGGAGCGCACGTGGACCCCTGGCTGGCGATACGCGCTCGCCGCTTCAAGGTCGCGGCGCTTGGCCGTAGTCGCTCTGTCCCCAGCAGAGGACCTTGCCATCCGACGCGCGCACCCCGCACGTGTGCACCCCGCCTGCCGTCACGCTCGTGAACGCCTCCGCGCTCGGCCCCGCCGGCGCTTGGCCTTCGATGTTGCGCCCCCAGCAGAGCACGTTGCCATCCGACGCGCGCACCCCGCACGTGTGCGCCCCGCCCGCCGTCACGCTCGTGAACGCCTCCGCGCTCGGCCCCGCCGGCGCTTGACCGTCGCCGTTCTTTCCCCAGCAGAGGACCTTGCCATCCGACGCGCGCACCCCGCACGTGTGCGAGTTGCCCGCCGCCACGCTCGTGAACGCCTCCGCGTTCGGCGCCAGCGCTCGGCCGTCGCTGTCGTTTCCCCAGCAGAGGACCTTGCCATCCGACGCGCGCACCCCGCACGTGTGTGTCCCGCCCGCCGTCACGCTCTTGAACGCCTCCGTGCTCGGCTCCGGCGGCGTTTGGCCCTTGTCGTTGTCTCCCCAGCAGAGGACCTTGTCATCCGACGCGCGCACCCCGCACGTGTGTGTCCCGCCCGCCGTCACGCTCTTGAACGCCTCCGTGCTCGGCTCCGGCGGCGTGTGGCCCTTGTCCTTGTCTCCCCAGCAGAGGACCTTGTCATCCGACGCGCGCACCCCGCACGTGTGCGAGGTGCCCGCCGTTACGCTCTTGAACGGCTCCGCGCTCGGCCCCGGCGGCGCTTGACCGAGGCTATTGTCTCCCCAGCAGAGGACCTTGTCATCCGACGCGCGCACCCCGCACGCGTGATTCCTGCCCGCCGCCACGCTCTTGAACGGCTCCGCGCTCGGGCCCGTCGGCGCTTGACCGAGGCTGTTGTCTCCCCAGCAGAGGACCTTGCCATCCGACGCACGCGCCCCGCACGTGTGTGACCCGCCCGCTGTCACGCCCTTGAACGCCTCCGCGTTCGGCTCCGGCGGCGCTTGGCCGCTGGTGTTGCCTCCCCAGCACAGTACCTTGCGATCCGACGCGCGCACCCCGCACGTGTGATTCCCGCCCGCCGTCACGCTCGTGAACGCCTCC
>MKVQ01000001.1:201097-201375 GCA_001899635.1 Myxococcales bacterium 68-20
TCGGCGCTTGGTGTTGGCTGTTGTCTCCCCAGCAGAAGACCTTGCGATCCGACGCACGCGCCCCGCACGTGTGTGACCCGCCCGCCGTCACGCTCGTGAACGCCTCCGCGCTCGGCTCCGAAGGCGCTTGACCGAGGCTGTTGTCTCCCCAGCAGAGGACCTTGCCATCCACCGCGCGCACCCCGCACGTGTGCTGCCGACCCGCCGCCACGCTCGTGAACGCCTCCGCGCTCGGCCCCGCCGGCGCTTGACCGTTGCCGTTGTATCCCCAGCAGACG
>MKVQ01000001.1:201440-430853 GCA_001899635.1 Myxococcales bacterium 68-20
CTTGGCCGAGGGTGTTCTCTCCCCAGCAGGCGACCTTGCCATCCGCCGCGCGCACCCCGCACGTGTGATTCCCGCCCGCCGCCACGCTCGTGAACGCCTCCGCGCTCGGCCCCGCCGGCGCTTGGCCGCCGCTGTTGTATCCCCAGCAGACGACCTTGCCATCCGCCGCGCGCACCGCGCACGTGTGGTAGTAGCCCGCCGCCACGCTCGTGAACGCCTCCGCGCTCGGCCCCGCCGGCGCTTGACCGTTGCCGTTGTATCCCCAGCAGACGACCTTGCCATCCGCCGCGCGCACCCCGCACGTGTGAGACGCGCCCGCCGCCACGCTCGCGTACACGGTTGGCTGCGCGGACGCGGCGCTCGAGACCCCCTCCGCCCACGGGGACGACGCGCGCGCGCGGAAGTAGCGAGGCTCCGTGACCGACGACGTCGCGTCGAACCACACGCGCCCCGTCACGTTCGGGAGATCGCTGTAGCCCCCGTCCGTCGTCCCCGACGAGCGCTGCCACTGGATCGCCAAGAGCTCCAGCCGTCCCACCGCCCGCTTCCCCGTCGCCGGTGCCGATGCGTCGCTCGCGACGTGCCCGGCGCGCGCGCGCACGCGATACGTCCGGCTCGGCATCGCCCCCACCGTCGGCTCCGCCGGCAGCTCCAGCCGGAGCGCCGAGCGCGCGTCGTCGGGCGTCACCTGCGGTGCTCCGAGGCCCACCGCTGCACGGGGCGCGTCCGCGTCCTCGTACGTCAGCTTCAACCCCGCCGACTTCCACGTAGCGCCCTCGTCGAGGGTCACCTCGTAGTCCGTCACCTCTGCAGACCGACTGCCCGTCGCCGGCTCCGACGCGCGGCTCGTCGACTCTCCGCGCACCGCCGCCACCGTGTACGCGTGGCTCGACGCCTTCCCGTCCACTCCTGACGGCTTCCACGTCACCGTCACCCCCGCCTCGCTCGTCCCGTCGCTCGCGGTCACGTCCAGCGGCGGCGCGAGGGCCGCCGCCCCGGCTCCCGTGTCGTCGTAGCTCGTCGCGGTCCCCGCCACCCTCGCGAGCTCGCCGCCATCCCGGTACACGACGTACGCCGTTACGCCCGGCCCGGGCGACGGCGACCACGTCACGCGCACACGTGCTGGATCGTCCGTCGTCGCGCGAACGTCGCGAGGCGCCTCGACGTCGCCAGCGTCGCGCCCCACCTCCGGGCCCGCTTCGATGGGGCCATCACTTCCGCATCCGACAACCAGCGGCAGCGTGACGGCCAGCACCGTCAGCACGCGTGACACGCTTCCCATCGTCGTCATGTCTCTCTATCCCTCCAGCCAATACGTCGACGCTCGACGAACAGGCGATCGCGGCGCTCTCAGACACGAACCCGTCACGTTTCGGAGCCGGTGCAACGCGGCACCGTATCCGATGCCCTCCGCGCTCGCCACGGCGCTGTACGCGCCGATCGGCTCTCCCGACGGCTACCGCGCGGGCCGCTGCGCAACCGCCGCGTATCGCTCTGACCTTTCGGCCATCTGGACGGGGGAGAAGATGGTTCTTTGGGGTTGCCCAGACGCGCAGCGATGCACCGCCGACAATGCGAAGCGACGGCGCCCTCTACGATCCCGTCGCGGATCGGTGGACGTCGATGACCTCGGTCGGTGCCCCGCTGCCGCGATGGTCGCATTCGGCGCTATGGACCGGGAAGGTCACCGTCGAGACGGTGCCGTGGGCGGCCGGCAAGATGCACGCGACCCATGCTGTATCACCCGCTCGGCGACCTACCACGAACCACGTGGCTCACCCACAGATTCTGCTCACGAGCCGGAAGCCCGCCCGCACGTCGTCTCGCGTTTGACGTCGCCCTAGCCAGGGAGCCAGGGCAACGTTCCCGGGGATGTCCCAGTCGACGCGAGCGGCGAACAAGCTCGTGATCGCCTCGAGGTCCCGATGCGCGAGCGCCTCGGAGAAACGGTCTGCCATCGCTTTCGTTGGCAGCATGTGCAAGGAGTCCGTTCGCGCGCGTTGCGTCAGTGCATGGGAGCCGCGTCCACGAATCCCGCGACGGTCTGAAGTCGGCCGTCTTCCGCGACGATCGCGAAGCCGGTGGCGTCCGTCGTTGATCGTCTGCTCCCGCATCGAGCGGCGATGTGTCGGTATCCGAGGTCTTCCCCGTTGCTTCGCTCCTTGGCGCGAGCGCCTCCGCGCAAGCGAGGGAAAATCGACTTACGGGGCGGCATCGACACCGCGCCGCTTGACGCCTGGTTGATTGCATGATGACCATCATGCAATGGCTCGGTACCCCGCGGGGCACAAGGAAGAGGTTCGCAAGCGCATCGTCGACGAGGCGGCGGCGGCGTATCGCGAGCATGGGCTCGAGGGAATCGGGATTCAGTCGCTCATGCGTCGGCTCGGGCTCACGCATGGCGGCTTCTATGTGCATTTCCCCGATCGCGAGGCGCTCATCGTGGCGGCGCTGGCGCGGGCCGGCGAGCTGGCGGTGGCGCGGTTCCGGTCGGACGCGCGCGGCGAGGTCGTGTCGTTCGCCGAGTTCACGAAGCGATATCTGAGCGCGGAGCATCGTGATCAGCCGGGCGCGGGCTGTCCGGTCACCGCGCTGGCGCCGGCGGCGTATCGTCAGCCGGAGCCCGTACGAAGCGCAGTCGCGCTCGCCGCGAGCGGCTTTCTGGATAACGTCGGTCGCGCGATGGCAGTGGACGACGAGCCCAAGCTCAAGCCCAAGAAGCGGGGGGCGGCGCTGTCCGACGAGGCGATCGCCGTGGGCTGCGTGCTCATCGGGTCGCTCGTGCTCGCGAGGGCGCTCGGCGATACGCCGCTCTCGGCGCGCGTGCTCGCGGTGGGAAGACGAATCGTGCGTTCGCTGCAATCGGAGGAAATCGAATGAGACGAGTCGTGGTCACCGGGATGGGCGTCGTGTCACCGCTGGGCGTCGGCGTCGAACGCTCCTGGAAAGCCCTTGTCGAGGGGCAATCGGGAATTCGTCGAATCGAGAGTTTCGACGTCAGCGACATTCCCACCAAGATCGCCGGACAAGTTCCGCGCGGTGAAGGCGCAGGAGAATTCAATCCACTCTCCCTTGGGCCCGCCAAGGAATTGCGAAGACTCAGCGACTTCATCCTCTTCGCCATGGCGGCGACGCGGGAGGCGGTCGACCACGCGGGCTGGCGACCCACCGAGGAGTCGGAGCTCGAACGCACGGGCGTCCTCATTGGGTCGGGTATCGGTGGCGTTTCGCTGATTGCGGAGAATGCCATCAAGCTCGAGAAAGACGGTCCGCGGCGCATTTCGCCTTACTTCATTCCCGCGAGCCTCATCAACGAAGCGTCGGGTGTGGTGTCGATCGAATACGGGTTTCGAGGCCCGAATCACTCGGTCGTCACTGCCTGTGCCACGGGCGCTCACGCCTTGGGCGACGCGGCACGGCTCATTGCCATCGGCGACGCCGACGTCATGATCGCGGGCGGCACCGAGGCGGCCACCTGCCGACTGACACTCGCGGGCTTCTCCCTGATGCGTGCGATTTCGACGTCGTTCAACGACCGTCCGAACGAAGCGTCACGCCCGTGGGATCGCGACCGCGATGGCTTCGTCATCGGCGAGGGCGCCGGCATGGTCGTCCTCGAAGAGCTCGAACACGCCCGCAAACGCGGCGCGAACATCCTCGCGGAGCTCACCGGCTACGGTCTCTCCGGTGACGCCCACCACGTCAGCGCCCCCGATCCCCACGGGGATGGCGCCCGCCGCGCGATGAAGGCCGCCCTCGAGCGCGCGCGCCTCTCACCCGACGCCATCGACTACATCAACGCCCACGCCACCTCGACGCCCGTTGGCGACCCGGTCGAGATCGAGGCCGTCAAAACGCTCTTCGGCGACCACGCCCGCGCACTCTCGATGTCCTCCACCAAGTCCGCCACCGGCCACCTCCTCGGCGCTGCCGGTGCGGTGGAAGCTATCTTCGCCATCATGGCCCTCCGCGAAGGCATCGTCCCGCCGACCCTGAACCTTCATTCCCCCGACGAAGGCTGCGACCTCGACCTCGTCCCGCGCGAAGCCAAACGCCGCTCACTCCGCCACGTCCTCTCGAACTCCTTCGGCTTCGGCGGCACGAACGCCGCGGTGGTCTTCAGCCCGGCGTGACTATAGCGGTGCTCACTTGGAGTGACCTCCGATTCACGCCCGCCCGTTGGGCGAGCGGGCGTGAATCTCCGGTCAAAGCGAGTACGTGTGAGCCGACCGCTTCGAGCTTTCAGGATCGGCGCAACTGAGTTGCGCCTTAGTCGCTCCGTTGCCGAGGCGGAAGGGACGACGCGGGGCTCCATTGGTGAGTGCAGCGCGATATCCGATTTCCGAACGTCGGAAGCTTCGAAGCGGTGGCCGGGTTCGCCCGATGGTTAGTCGAGCTCCGGCATCAGGTGATCGAGTGGAGCGCGTTTGGATGTCTCGTCATTGAAGCTCGTCGTGAATGTCGGCCACGACGTGATGGATGCGCGACGCGAGCCATCTGCGATGGGGTGCGCGAGAGTGTTGCGTTGCCCACGAGGTCTTCGATGCGGTGCCTCGAACGCGCGAGTCCGTGTGTACGCGTGGTACCGCGAGTGGACGGAGGTGGCGCGCGCGACCATCAAGCGCCGCGACTACCTCATTCGTCTCGGCCTCGCTTCGAGGCGGGCGCCCTCGGACGGCAAGGACACCGTCGCGCCGGATACCGGTGGCGGAGCGGACCCAGTCGACGGCTGACGGACGCATCAACGTGCGGCGTCGGACCGCGAAGGAGCGCCGATCCGGCTCCCGGCGCCGCCGCGAGAGCCTCCTGCGTGACCGAGAGGCCGTTGGCCTCCGACCGGAAGCCTTCCGGAGCAGTCCGGGTGGCCTCCGACGCGCTAATGAGGCTTTCGAATCCATGACTTGGGCCATCCGTCGCGCACCGGAGGGCGCTCCGGGCGCGCCTCCGGGCCTGAATTTCGCGTCGACGGCGTGGGCGCTCGCGCCGGAAGGGCGCGGGGAGGCGTCGGAAGCCTTGGGGGCGCGTCGGAAGCTCTGTCCGCCGCCGAGCGACCGCGGACTCACGGCGCGAGGCCGTTCATCGCTGTGCTCATCGCGCTCTCGGCCCGTGCTGTCGGAGCCACGGTGCTGCCTCGCTCCGGCCTCAGTACTTCGTGCCCTGCCGGATGACCTCGTAGAACTGCTCGAGGCCGCTCTGCGGGTCGACGAGGAATTCGGCCACGTTCCTGCTGACCGACGCGTAGTCCTTCTGCTGGAGGGTGCCGTCGTACTCCTCGGTCGGATCTTCGCGGTTCACCTCCGCGATGACGTCGATGAGGACCTCGAGCGGTGCCTGCCCCTTGAACTCGCCGTCCTTGATCGGCGTCACGAGCTTGCCGAGCACCGAGGCGAGGACCTGATTCGGGTCGACCTCGTTCCGGCAGATCTCCTTCCCGTCTTTGTCGAAGTACTTGCCGCTCATGCGGGCGAGGAGCGCCATCTGAGCGTCGACCAGGCTCTTCTGGGTCAGCTTGCCCTTCGCGTCGTATTTCGAGCCGTCCACCGCGGCGGCGAGCACCTTGTAGAGCGGCACGAGGTTCTCGTCGTCACGGAGGACCTGCACCATGTCGTTCGCGGACGCGAGGACGTTCGCGAGGGCGTCGTTCTTCGAGCTCGAGTCGAGGAGATACTCCATGAGCTTCTCGGTCTCGCGGCGGCCCTCCGGATCCTCGCGGAGTGCATCCATCATGTCGATCCCCGCGGTCATGAGCGGGCCGGCCATCGACTCCTCGGCCTTCTTCGCCAGCTCCTCGCGCGCCCAGGCGCACTTCTCGTAGGGTGGAACGAAGGACTTCGGGCAGTGTGCCCACAGCTGCGCGCGGAGCATGTCGACGATGACCGGCGTCATCTTGGCGATGCTGGGATTGGCGAACGCGGAGTTCGACTTGATCCCCGTCGTGCCGAGGAACTGATCGACGAGCTGCGAGCGGGCGCGACGCCAGTTGGCGCGGCGCTCCTTGTCGTTCGGGTTCTGCTCCTCGTACTTGTCGAACGCGAGGTCGATCGCGAAGAGCGCGTTCGTCAGGAGGTAGGCCGGCGTCACCTGCGGGACGGTGGTGCCGTCATTGCGCTTGGTCGTCGTCTGGCCGTTGCGATCGGTGAGCTTGATCGATTTGGCGTAGTCCGGGTCGAGCGCCGCTCGCGCGGCCTGCGCCGCCACGTCGATGCCGCTGATCGTCTTCACGCCGGCTGCGGTGCAGGCGCCGGTCGCGTCGGTCTCGGTGCAGGTCTTGACCGGCAGGTTCTCGAGCGCCTTGGTGAGCTCGCTCAGGGCAGGCACGACGTCGGTGGCGAAGGCCTCGGCGATGAGGCCCTCGTAGGAGCCCATGTTCTCGCGCGTGCACTGCTTGTTGTCGGGGAGGCGGCACTCGTCGACCGTGGTCTCCTGGCCCCCGTAGCGGCGGTAGATCGCCGACGCGAGCTCGATGAAGAGGTCCTCGCGGTTGTGCTTGGCGAACGCGCCGACGAGCGGCTTCATCGCCGTGTAGAAGCCGAAGTGCTCCCAGGTGAAGATCGTGCTCTTCCCGCGCTCCTGGAGCCACTGTCCCGACGGGCAGTTGCGGAGACCGCGGACCTTGCCGTCGGAGCGGGCGTCGGGCGCCTCCGGCATCGGGTCGTCGATGACGCGCTCGGGGCACACGCTCGAGCCCATGAAGTCACCCGAGAGGTCCTGGATGAACGTCTTCGTCTTCGGGTTCTTCGTGTCGTTCCTCGTGTCGAAGAAGACGAGGCGGTTCAGCCACTGAGGTGTCGGCGTGAGGTTCCGGTTGTTGCCGGTGTCGACGAAACCGAGGAGCCCGCTCGACTCCTCGAGCAGAGTGGTCGTCGCGGCGCCGATCCCGACGATGCCGGTGCGGAGGAGGTTGTTGCGCAGGTACATCGCGCCGCGCTTGTTCGGCTTCGTGTCGGGATCGTACTGCCAGGCCTCCGCCATCACGTCGACGTAGTAGGCGGCGAGGTCTTCGATCTTGAAGACCTCGCACTCCTTGTAGGTCCCGGTGATGGGCATCGTCACGTTGATGCCCGCGAGCTTCGCGTGCACCCTCGCGCCGGGCTTGTTGCAGGCGGTGACGCCGGAGGTGTCGCTGATGAGACCGAGGAAGCGGAAGAGCGCGCTCCGGTTCTTGCCGGTGTAGGGCGTAGCGCGGTCGACCGGCGTCTTCAGCTCGGCCTTCGATTTGGTCGTGACGTTCCAGGCCGGGCCGTTGATGTCGTTCTCGTCGTAGGTGACCTCGTCCTTGAACTGGGCGTACTTCGAGAAGATCGTGCCGAGCTGCTGCGTCTCGGGGGCGGCGAGGGCCCGGAGGAGGTCCTCGAGCAGGCCCGGCTCCTTCGCCAGCTTGGCCATGATCTCGAGGTTCTCGTCCCAGAACGTCGAGGTGCGGGGGATCGACGCCTCCGGGTGTTCTTTCGCGATGTCGAACGCGGTGTTTAGCGCGCCGGTGAGCCGTGCCATCGGCTTCGAGCTCGTCGTGAAGAGCTCCTTCACCATTGCGAGCGTCGCGTCGGCGCTCTTGTCGCCGAGGATGGCGCCCATCGCGTAGACGAGGTCGAGCATCGGCGAGTCCTTGGTGCGGATGCCGTCGTACTCGATCGACTTGTTCTCGTACTTCTTCGACCGGGTCTCGCGCGGACCCATGACGACCGGAAGGCCTCCCATCATGTCCATGAGCGTCTCGTGCTTCGCCTCCGGGTCGGAGTTCACGAGCGGCTTCATGTCCTTCATCATCTGCGCGGCGAAGGTGCGGCTCGTGTCGATGTACTCGTAGAGCAGCCCATCACCGACGGTGACTCGGTCGTACTTGTCCCGCTTCGCTTCGGGCGAGTTCGGGTACGAGAAGGGCGATGGCGCGACCGAGCCGTTCGACGTCTTGAAGCGACCGACCGCATCGACGTCGGGGAGGCCGTCCTTGTCGGCGTCGATGAACGGCGAGGGGACGGCTCCGCCGCGGATCATGGCGTAGCCGCGCGAGTCACGGCGGACGATGAAGCGTGGGCTGCCGCTGACGAAGGCGTCGTCCTCGGCGTAGAGCACCTCCTGCATCATCTCGAGGTTGTCGCGCGGTCGCGAGATGACGACGCGTCCGGCGCCGTCCGTCTTGACCGTGAGCAGCTTCGGTTTCGGGTCAGCCTTGGCCGCGAGGAACTCCTCGTGGGCGACCTCGAGCATCTTGTTGAGCGCGTGATTGCCGGGGCCGGCGATCGGGATGCGGTTGCCGTCGGCGTCGCGCTGCGGGCTCGGCTCGTACGGCTGCGAGTCGGCCGAGAGCAGGCGGAGGCTAGCGTTGGCGAAGTCGCGGAGGCCGGGGTACGCGACGACGGGCCGGGCGGTGCCGAGCGCGGTGTCGATCGGGCGATAGCCCTGGCGCGCGCTGATGCGCTGCCACGCTTCCTGCGCCTCGGTGTCCTTCTCGAACTGGGTGATCACCTGCGCGAGCGACCCGGTCGAGTGCGGGAGCGTCCCGTCGTTGTAGAGGTCGCCCATCCGGCCGAGCATGTCGGCGAGGGCGTCGACGAGCAGGCCTTCGCCGCTCTTCTTCGGGGCGTCGCAGGACTTCGTCGGGTCGGCGTTGTCGAGGTCCTTGATCGCGATCTTCTCGTCGCCCGGGAACGTCGCGTCGAAGGCGCGGATGAGATCGTCGCGGCGACGCGCTAGCGCCTCGATCCGTCCGGTCGCCTTCTTGCGGTCCGCCCGCTGCTTCTCGACGCTGACGGGCTTGCCGTTCTCGTCGACGAGGCCGACCGCGATCGGCGGCAGCTTCGACTCGTCGACGGTGTCGGCGAAGTCCCCGCTGAACGGTTTGTGGCAGATGTCGCGGAACGAAGCGCCCGAGAGGTCCTCGCGGAGCGCTTGAGCGGAGACGCGGTCGCAGATGACCCCGAACATCTCCTGGCCGACGGAGGCTCGCTTCGGAAGCGTGCGCTCGGTGTCGAACTCATGGCAACCGGGCGCGAGGGAGCTGAGCGCCGCGAGGCCGACCACGCCGATCCGAAGGAGTCGCGCGAGGCTGACGCAGCGCGGCGACGTGAGCCGCTGCCGGTGCGCGTGGATGTGCTGACGCGGATAGCTGGAGGATCGGCTCTCATCCATCTCTGATCGACTAGACTCGGGCCCCGAGCCTACTCCCATCGAAACCTGCGACGCAGTCGCATAGAAGTCTCCGTCACCACTCATCGCTTAGCGAAAGGCGCGCCATGTTCGAGAAGACGACCGCCGTCATCCTTGCCGCCGGCCAGGGCACCCGGATGAAAAGCTCCTTGCCCAAGGTCCTGCACCCGGTCGCGGGTAAGCCACTCGTTCACTATCCAGTTCGCGCGGCGCTCGAGGCTGGATGCGGAGAAGTCGTCGTGGTCGTCGGTCACGGCCGCGAAGCCGTTGAAGCTTACCTCGCCAAAGCCTTCGGGGCATCCGGAGAGAAGCCGGAATGGGCCGGCCGGGTGAAGACCGCCGTGCAGAAGGAGCAGCGGGGGACGGGCGACGCCGCGAAGGCGGGCCTCTCGGGGGTGCGCTCGGAGGCCGAGCGCGTCCTCCTTTTCTACGGGGACGTCCCGATGCTCTCGGCGGACGACGTCGCCGCGGTCGCCCGCGCGCTCGACGAGGACGAGGAGAAGGCCGCGACCGTCGCGCTCGCGACGTGCACCACCGAAAATCCGTTCGGCTACGGGCGCGTGATGCGCGATCCGGAAGGACGCGTCCTCGAGATCCGCGAGCAGCGGGACCTGAAGAGCGACGCCGAGCGCGCGATCAAGGAGTGGAACCCCGGCATCTACGCCGCGACCCGCCGGTTCTTCGACGACGCGCTCGCGTCGCTCGAGCCGAACAACGCGCAGGGTGAGTACTACCTGACGGACATCGTCGCCTTTGCGGCCAAGCGCGGCGATCGCGTCGCCGCCGTGCCGTCGAACCCCGACGTGATGGACGGCGTGAACGATCGCGCCCAGCTGGCACTGGCCGACCGAGCGATGTGCGAGCGCCTCCTCAAGAAGCACCGCCTCGCGGGGATCACGATCCGCGACGGTGCGCGCATCGAGGACGGCGTCGAGATCGGCGCCGACGCCGTAATCGAGAGCTTCGCCGTGCTCCGTGGAAAGACGCGCGTCGGCGCCGGCGCGACCATCGACGTCGGGTGTGTCCTCACGAACGCGGACGTCGGTGAAGGGGTCGCGCTGAAGCCGTACAGCGTCGTCACCGACTCGATCGTGAGGGCGCGCGCCCAGATCGGCCCGTTCTCGCACCTCCGTCCCGAGAGCGACGTCGGCGAAGAGGCTCACATCGGCAACTTCGTCGAGACGAAGAAGACAAAGCTCGATCGGGGCGCGAAGGCGAATCACCTCGCCTATCTCGGCGACGGTTTCGTCGGCGAGGGCGCGAACGTCGGCGCGGGGACCATCTTCTGCAACTACGACGGGTTCCAGAAGCACGTCACGCGCATCGGCAAGGGCGCGTTCATCGGGTCCGACTCGCAGCTCGTCGCGCCGGTCACGATCGGCGACGGAGCGTACGTCGGCACCGGCACCACGGTGACGAAGGACGTCCCCGCGGACGCGCTCGCGATCGGTCGAGCGAAGCAGGAGAACAAGGAAGGTTACGCCGCGCGCCTCCGCGGCCGGCTGAAGGCGGCGAAGGAAGCTGCAGCGAAGAAGTGACGCGCGGCGCGCCGTTCTCGGCCTCGGCCTCCGTTCGCGAGCGCCTCGCGCTCGACGTCTGCTGACGGAGGCCCCGAAGGCCCCGCCGGCCTTCGGCTTGCTCGAAGCGTAGCGAGTGAAATAGTCCGCAACCTGCGCGGGCTCCGGCCGACGGACCTCTTGCCTCGGTGATGCGATGCCATCGCCGAGGCGGGAAAGGCAGGCACGATCGGAGAACCTCGCGAACGCATGGGTGTGGACGGCCCGGGAGCTGGCGCGCTCCCGGGCCGCTCATTTTCCTTCGCTCCGTGCTCCAGCCGAACGAGCCGGCGTGCTCACGCCCGCGCGCCGACCGCGAGCGGCAGACAGAAGCGCCGGACCACCGCGAGCAGCTGCGCGAGCCGGATCGGCTTCGCGAGGACCTCGGACGGGGCGAGGTCGGCGCAGCGCTCCGCGAGTCGATCGGCGGCGCTGAAGACGACCGTCGGGATGCCGCGCAGGGAGCGATCGGCGAGCTGGATCTTCCGGACGTCGTCTCCGGTCACGCGCGGCAGGTTGAGATCGAGGAGCACGACCGCGGGCCGCGCTTGCCTCATCTGCGCGATGGCGGCATCACCGTCGCTCGCGGTCTTCACCGCGAAGCCCTCGTCCTCGAGGATCTCGACGATCGCCTCGCGGATGCCGCGATCGTCGTCGACCACGAGGACGTAGGTTCCGGATTCGTCGTCGTTCGCGCGGCTCATCATGCCTCCGTGAGGCCGTCCTGGGCGATCGGGAGCTCGAGGGTGAACGTCGAGCCTTTGCCGTTCTCGCTCTCGACGCGAATGGCGCCGCCGTGCTCCTCGACGATCTTGCGCGTCACCCAGAGCCCGAGCCCGAGCCCGCAGTAGTGATTCGTCGGGACGGCCTGCTCGAACTGTCCGAAGATGCGGGTCTGGTGCTCACGGGAGATGCCGATGCCGCGATCGCGGACGAACAGCTCGGCGACCTCCTGGCGGCGGTCGATCGCGATCGTGATCGGCTTGCCCTCGCCGAACTTGAGGGCGTTCGACAGGACGTTGTCGAACGCCAGGTCGATGCGAAACCGGTTCCAGTGCCCGATCACCTCTTCTCCGTCGACGAGGGTGACGGCCGCGCCGGCACGCTCGATGAGCGGGCGCGAGCGCTCGATGACGCTGCCGACGATGGAGCGGAGCCCGACGAGGTCACGCGCGCCCCGATGGCCGCCTGCGATGAGGGTGAGGTCGAGGAGGTTGTTCACGAGCAGCGTGAGCCGGTCGATCTGACGTGACGCGCTCTTCAGCTTCGACGCGAGCTTGGCCGTGTCGACCAAGCCATCGCTGTGGTCCGGGATGAGCGCGAGCGCACTCTCGACCTGGAGCAAGAGCGGGGTGAGCGGTGTCTTCAGCTCGTGCGAGGCGATCGCGAGGAAGGCGTCGCGTGCGCTGACGGCCCGATCGAGCTCGGCGATGCGGCGCTCGAGCTGCTCGTAGAGCTGGATGTTCTCGAGCGCGACGGACGTGCTGTCTGCCAGTGCCTGCAGGAGCTGGAGCTCCGCATCGGTCGTGCGGTGCGGGGAAGACCAATAGTTGCCGATCGCGCCGATCGGCGCCTTCGTCCGGATGGGCACGATCGCGAGGCTCCTCACGAACGTGGGCCGGTAGACGTCCGAGGAGACGCGTACGTCGTCGAAGACATCCTCGATGACGATGGGCACACCGGCTCGCATCGCCAGTCCGCTGACGCACTGGTCGACCGGGAAGCGGCGGCCCTTCCAGAGAGGCGCGATCGTGTCCTCGTCGACGTAGTGGCAGAGGTCGTTCTCGCGGAGGATCAGCGCCGCGCCGTCGGCGTCGGTGAGGTTGCGCGCGACCTCTCGAACGACCACTCCGACGGCTTCGAGGTCCCGGGCGAGCGAGAGTCGCTGAACGGCTTCGACGAGTCGAGATACGCGGTCCATTCCCCCCCTCGGCGCATATCGTCCAGCGGATGGCGCTGCGATTCAAGCCGATGAAGCACGGCCGGAGCGATCTTCCGGGCAGGGCCTCCGTCGCGGGCGACGCGGGCGGCCGGCCCATCCTCATCCTCTACTTGGCCTCCGCCCAGTATTTTGGCAAAGCTCTCTGCACATGGACGCACTTCGGGTTCGAGGAACGGGGAAGCCGCTCGTGGGCAAGGTCCGCATCAGCGGCGCAAAGAACGCCGCGTTGCCCATCCTGTGTGCCACCCTCCTGTCCGACGGTGCCAGCAAGCTCCGCAACGTCCCCAAGCTCCGGGACATGGAGACGACGTCCGCGCTCCTTCGTTTCCTCGGCCGCGACGTGACCTTCGACGCTCCCGAGGTGCATGTCGCCGCCGGCTCGAAGGTGAAGCCCGAGGCGCCGTACGAGCTCGTGAAGCAGATGCGCGCGAGTGTGCTCGTGCTCGGACCGCTGGTCGCGCGCTTCGGTCGCGCGAAGGTCTCGCTCCCCGGCGGCTGCGCCATCGGCGCCCGCCCAATCGACCAGCACCTCAAGGGGCTCGAGGCGATGGGGTGCGTGATCCGTCTCGAGCGAGGCTACGTGATCGCGGAGGGCCCGGGCGGGGGAGGGCGCCTTCGGGGCGCAGAGGTTTGCTTCGACCTCCCCACCGTCACGGGCACCGAGAACCTGATGATGGCGGCGGCGCTCGCGAAGGGGCGCACCACGCTCGTGAACTGCGCGCGGGAGCCCGAGGTCGAGGAGCTCGGACGCATCCTCAACAAGATGGGCGCCGAGGTGAACGGAGCCGGCACGGACGTCATCCACATCGTGGGCGCCGACCGCGGCGAGCTCGCGCCGTTCGACCACGCGATCATCCCCGACCGCATCGAAGCGGGGACCTACATGTGCGCGGCGGCGATGCTCGAGGGCGGCGACGTCGTCCTCGAGGGCGCCGAGGTCGGCGATCTCGAGGCGCTCGCGACGAAGATGCGAATGGCCGGAGTCGAGATCACGACCGAGGGACAGAGCATCCGCGTCCGCCGGACCGGCCCGCTCCGCGCGGTCAACGTGACGACGAACCCGCATCCGGGCTTCCCGACCGACATGCAGGCGCAGTTCCTCGCGCTGATGTGCCTCGCTCGCGGCGAGAGCGTCGTCAGCGAGACGATCTTCGAGAACCGCTTCATGCACGTACCCGAGCTCCAGCGCATGGGCGCGAGCGTCGCGCTCCGGGGCAACACGGCCGTCGTCCAGGGCGTCTCGAAGCTCTACGGCGCGTCCGTCATGGCCACCGATCTTCGGGCGAGCGCGTCGCTCGTCATCGCAGGTCTTGCTGCCGACGACGAGACCGAGGTCCGTCGCGTCTACCATCTCGACCGCGGCTACGAGCGCATCGAGGAGAAGCTCGGCGGTCTCGGCGCCGACGTCCAGCGGGTGAAGGGGGCGGAGTCATGAGCCCGGCAGGCGCGCCGGTGAGCGGAGGTCCAGTCTCCACCGGCAAGGACACGCGACCAGCGATCACGATCGCGCTGCCGAAGGGCCGCACGCTCGGTCCGGTCTCGAAGTTGTTCGAGCGCGCAGGCATGACCGGGGACGCCGGCACCACGCTCGCGAGCGCGCTCGACGACAACAACCGCGCCCTCGTCCGGCGCGCGAGGCTCGGATCCCATCTCGTCCACCTCCTCCTCTTGAAGCCCGACGACGTGCCGACCTACGTCGAGTACGGCACGGCCGACCTCGGCGTTTGTGGCCGCGACGTGCTCGCCGAGCGCGAGATCGACGCGTACCACCCGGTGGACCTCGCCCTGGGACGATGTCGCCTCGTGGTGGCTGGACGCGTCGGCGAGTCGCTCGACACGACCACGCGGATGCCGCGCATCGCGACGAAGTACCCGCGTACGGCCGCGCGACACTTCGCGCGCCGCGGCGTGCAGGTGGAGATCGTCAACGTGCATAGCTCGGTCGAGCTTGCTCCGCTCACCGGTCTCGCGGACGTCATCGTCGACCTCGTCGAGACCGGCGCGACGCTTGCGCAGAACGGCCTCGAAGTGAAGGAGGAGATCCTCGCGGTGTCCACGCTCCTCATCGCGAACCGTGCGTCCTACAAGCTTCGCTCCGAGCCGATCAGCGCGCTCGTCCGTTCGCTGCGCTCCGTCCTGAACGCCTGAGCAAAAGCCGCGTCGAGTCGGCGGCACGCACGCACGCCGCGCTTCGACCTCGTCCGCATTTCTCAGGGCGAGCTGGAGCGGCCCCGCGCTTTGCCAGGTCGCCGCGCTGCGCTTTGATTCGATCATGACAGTTCAACGCGGGCCGCAGGGCCCTCGCGGGGGCGGCGTGGGGCGTGAGCCACGAGATCGCGTCCGTCCCCTCGACGCTACGATCCGGCCTGCGCGTCTCGACGACGAGGAGTTCCTCGTCGCGCTCAGCGCGCGTGTCTTTCGTCTCTATTCTCGCGACGCGGGGAGCGCGATGCGTCGGATGATGCGAAGCCGCACGAGCGAGATCGCCGTCGCCGAGCACGGAGAGACGCGAATGGGCTTCGTCGTCGTCGACATCAAGGCGCTCGGTCGACCGTTCGGCCCGTTGAAGCGCCCCAGCGTGGCGCACCTCGACGCGATCGCGGTTCGTCCGAACATGTCCAGCCAGGGCATCGGACACCGCCTCCTCGCCCACGCCGAGAAGGTGGCGCGTGCGCGCGGGGCGGTGTCGCTCTCGCTGCTGACGGCCGAGACCAACACCGAGGCGCAGCGCCTCTTCCGCAGCGCCGGCTTCCAGGTCCTGGCTCCGTTCGACAACGTGTACGCGGACGGCCAGCGCGCCCTCTCGATGTTCAAGTCGCTCTGACCCGCCTCGCGAGCCGGATCAGGGCGCGCCGCCGTCGAGCGCGGGGACTCCGTCGCTCCGAGCGGGCGCGTCGAGGCGCACGAGCGGTCTCCACTTGCGAAGGGTCGCGCGGCCGACGCCCTTCACGCGCAGCAGATCCTCGATCCGCTGGAAGCGTCCCATGCGCTGCCGGAGCGCGATGATCCCCTCGGCGCGCTTCGGGCCGACGCCGGGGAGGCGGCGCAGCTCTTCCGCGCTCGCGTGGTTCACGTAGACGGGATCCTCCGGGGTAGCACGCGCCGACGATGTCGCCGGCGGCGGGGGAGCCGGAGGCACTGGTGTGGGCGCCGCTGCGGGAGGTGGTGGAGTGGGCGGTGCGGGCAGCGCCGCGATCGCTCGAGCAGCGAGCGACGCCGCACCTGCATCGGACGCCGATTCGTGGTGGAGCGGGTTCGCCTGTGCCGGAGCGGCCGTGGCGACCCGGCCGATCCACGCGAGCACGACGAGCCCGACCACGAAGAGGAGGGCTCGGCCGACCAGCCCCGCCCAGGCCGACGCCCCGACGCTCGCGCGGACGCGGCGGACGAGCTCGCGCACGCGCCCGGAGCGGCGCTCGGGCGGCGGCTCCGACTCTGCTCGTCCGCGGCCAGCATCCACGAGCGTCCGGGAGGGCGTCGCGTCACGGTTCATCGGAGCGCGCCCCGTCATGTCCCGCTCTCCTGCGCGACGGCGCGCGGCTCGACGTCCCGGAGCTGCAGTGCGCCGTTCTGCGGGAAGGCATCGAGCCTCACGTCGATCGAGCCATCCTTGTTCACGAATCCCACGCCGAGCGGGCGCCACCAGCAACGGCCGTCGCGCTCGACGATCGTGTAGACGGTCTTCCTCTTCCTCGAATCCATGACGGGCCTCCTGCGCGGCCGTCTACAAGGCGCGCGCCACGCTCGTGCGCGCGTGATCACGCGCGTTTGGCGCGCCGCCGATCCGGCCCGGGCCAGATCGGGCCGGCCCCGGGCCACCTCCGATCGCCCGGCTCGGCGCGAGAGCGAAGCGCCTCGGAACGCTGAGCTCTGCCGGTGCAGACCGCGTGAAATGAGGGGTTTTCCCTTCCTTTGTTCGCCGGTTGCGCTCCGTGGTAAGGCACGTAAGGTTATCCGGACCGGAGGAGGCTTCGATGAACGACGACGAGAGACAGATCGCACGCATCGAGCGGGAGCTCGCTCCTCGGGCCGACGGCTCGAGCAATGTGGGCCGCCGCGCGTTCATCGGGACCGCCGCCGCGGTCGCCGCGACGGCAGCGACCCTGACGCCGTCGGACGCGCACGCCGCGAAGAACCCTCCTGTTGCGAAGAACCTCGCGGCCTCGCCGCCTCCTGGCTTCTCGCCGTTCAACGCGCCGGGCAAGGTCGTCAAGGTCTCGAAGGCCGACTCGCTGCAGGCGAACAAGCTCTATCCGAAGCCCGACGCGGCCAAGGAGATGCTGACGAAGGCTCTCACCGAGCTCACCGGGAAGCCGGATCTCGTCACCGCCGTCCAGCAGTTCGTCCACAAGGACGACATCGTCGTCGTGAAGGTCAACGGCATCGCCCAGTCGCAGATGGCGACGGGCAAGGAGCTCGTTCTGCCCTTCGTCGAGGCGATGATCGAGGGCGGCATCAAGCCGGAGAACATCACGCTCCTCGAGCAGTACGCCGGCTTCTTCAACGCGACGCGCATCACGGCGCAGAACGTGCCGGCCGGCGTGAAGATCGCGAGCCACGCGAACGGCAACGCCACGATGGACGAGCGTCACATTCCGGGTACCGGAACGAAGACGAAGTTCGTGCGCTGGCTCACCGAGGCCACCGCCGCGATCAACTTCGCGCTCATCAAGGATCACTCGATCTGCGGCTACACCGGCGCGCTCAAGAACATGACGCACGGTTGCACCATCAATCCGCACGACTTCCACGTGCACCACGCGAGCCCGCAGATCGCGCTGCTCTACGCGCAGGACGTCATCAAGAGCCGCGTTCGCCTCTGCATCGCGGACGGCTTCAAGGTGATGGCCAACGGCGGGCCGCTCTACAAGCGCCCCGAGTTCGTGAAGCCGCACGACGCGGTGTACGTCTCGACCGATCCGGTCGCGATCGACACGGTCGGCTGGGATGTCGTCGAGAAGTACCGCGCCGACTTCAAGCTGAAGACGCTGACTGAAGAGGGCCGCGAGCCGGCGTACATCAAGGCGGCGGCGGACCTCGGCCTCGGCGTCCACGATCGCGAGAAGATCGTTCTGAAGGAGCTCACGGTCTAGCCGCGCCGGCGGATCGACTCATCGAACGACGACGACGCGCCGCGGGCCGGGCTCTTCGGAGCTCGGCCCGACGTGCTTCGGTCCCGTGCGTGCCGAGCCGGCATGTCGAGAAGCAGTGTCTCGTGACCAAGGCGCGCGCAGAGGCGCGAGCGAAGCCCCCGCTTTCCCCGATTGGCCGCCTGCGTGTCGGCGTATGATGCAGAGTGCCCGTGGAGCCGAAGGACAAGACATCGTCGCCGGTCGTGATCGCAGACAAGACCGAGCGCGATCAGCGTGACGACAGCGGGCGTACGACGCTCCCCGACATCGAGGTCTTCAGCACGACGCCGAAGAGCTCCGATCGCGCGTGCATCGTCGTCATCTATGGCCCCGAGCTCGGCAAGCGCGCCTCGCTGGGGCACGGCACTTTCGAGGTCGGTCGCTCGTCCCGGTCGGATCTCTGCATCGACCAGGAGAGCATCAGCCGTCACCACGCGAGGATCAGCTTCGACGGAGAGAGGCACGTCATCGAGGACCTCGGCTCGACGAACGGCACGTTCGTGAACGAGCGGAAGCTCGAGCGGAGCGTCTTGAACGATGGCGACCAGGTGAAGGTCGGGCGCTCGATCCTCAAGTACATGTCGGGCGACAACATCGAGGCGAACTACCACGAAGAGATCTACCGCCTGATGACGATGGATGCGCTCACGCAGACGCACAACCGTCGCTACTTCAACGAGGCGCTCGAGCGCGAGTACCAGCGGAGCCTTCGCTACCACCGCGCGCTGGCGCTCGTGCTCTTCGACATCGATCACTTCAAGCAGATCAACGACACGTACGGCCACGTCGCGGGCGACAGCGTCCTCCGTCAGCTCGCGCGCGTCGTGAAGCCGCGCCTCCGCCAGCAGGACGTGCTCGCGCGGGTAGGGGGCGAGGAGTTCGCGGTGCTCCTCCCGGAGGTCGAGCCCGCAGGGGCGCTCGTGGCCGCGGAGAAGATTCGGCGGCTCGTGGAGAGTGCACGCTTCCTCGTCGACCAGCGGGAGTTCGGCTGCACGGTCAGCGCGGGGCTCGCTTCGTTCGACCCTCGCCTGACGACGCCGCAGATGCTCTACGAGGCCGCCGACAGGAACCTCTACGAAGCGAAGCGCGGCGGACGCAATCGCGTCGTTGCCGGTAGCTGACGAGGCCGAGACGCGTTTCCGCGCCGGCGGGTCAGCGATCGCCGGCGTCGGCCTGCGTGCCCGAGTCGGGCGCGCTCGACGCGCCGGCGTCAGCGTCCGGGGGCGTGACGATGCCGCAGCCGCCACACTCGCGGACCTCCGCGCCCCGCGCGATCCAGATGCGAATGCGCTCTCGCTCCTGGAAAGTGAGCGGCGTGTAGTAGTACGCCGAGCGAGCCGAGCTGTAGGTCTCGGGCGTGTACGGGTACGGCATCTCGGGCCCGAGGACGTGGTCGCTCAGGATTGCCCGCTCGATGTCGTCGGGGCTCGTCTGCGCCGGGGCCAGCGTGGCGAACGCGGGGGCAGGGGCGGGGATCGACGGTGCGCCCGGAGGGGGCGTGCACTGGAGCTCCGGCTTCGGCCCCGCAGAGGCGGGACGCTCTCGTGCGAGCTCCAGCTTGTAGACGAGCCAGCTCGATCCGGGATCGCCCGGCTTGATGATCTCCATGTTCGCCCCGAACAGGGACGGTGTCGTCTCGGGCGTGTTGGCGCGCCCCGCGGTGTTCGAGCCCTGTGCGACCCGCCCTCGTGCGGTAAGGCGCACTCCCTCGGAGGAGCCCAGGACGAGGCTCGAAGCGGCTGAGTCCGACGGGCCATGGCAGGTCGGACTGCTGCACTTCATGAAGAAGAGCGGAAAGACGTCCGCGCAGAAGTCCACCACCGGCTCGATCTGCGTCTGGTGCGTGGGGGGACCGGCACGGAAGACGATCTCGAGCTTCTGGTTCGCATGCAGTGGCGTGCGGTCGATCGCGCGGAAGCCACCGAGGTCGCTCTTCGGATCCTTCGGGATCGGGAGCACCAACTTGTAGACCTGGTCCGGCGTCAGCCACGGCCTGCCTGGGCCGTCGGATCCGAGGATCGTCACGGTGCGCGCGACGGGATCGTAGACCGTCTTGAGCGCCAGGCTCTCGAGCGGCCTGTTCGTGTTGTCGAGGATGACGTAGGACTGCCGCGTGACCGTCGACGGCAGCAAGTACCGATCGAACGCGAGCTGGATGACGCCGTCCGATGGAACGACGCCGTTGTTCGCGTCGATGCTGTTCCCCACGATTGTGATCGCCGGTCCGAGCGTACGCTGATCGTGCTGCGTACCCTCGATGTCGCACGCGAAGGCGACGGCCGCGAGGGCGAACGCAGATAGAACGGTGACGCGGCGACGGTTGATGACGGCTCGCGCTCGAGGCGAGCTGGAGAGCGTCAGCTCTCTGCGTACATCACGAGCTGCTCCTTCATCACCTGGTCGTTCACGCCCGTGCGGACGTGGTCCTTCAAGACATCGGCCAGGGTGATGAGGAGATCGTCGACGCCCTTGTCCTCGATCAGCTTCTGGAGAAGCGCCTTCGCCTCGCGGCTGTCGTCGCCCCGGAGGAACTGACGCACCTGGTCGAGCGAGATCTCTCCCTGGAAGTCCACGTAGATATTGTCCAAGAGGTATCGGACGAGCTCTTTCATGGGGGGTCTCCTCAGGTAAAGGTCGGCAGGTGCCGGCCGAGCAGCCCATATAGCCACCGGAGGCGTTGTCGCACAACCCAAAACATATGGATTGCGTGGCAAATCCCGCTCCGACGCCGCGTCTTGTGGGGTTTGCGCGGCCTTGCCGGCTCATCGGACCCGCTCCAACACGGCGTCACAGGCGCGTTTCTGCTGAGTTTCGGGGCGCCTCACGGCGGGCGCGTGCGAGCGCGTCAAAGAACGCGTGCGCGGACGCCTTCTGCCGGCCATCACTGGCACCTCTGGAGGACCGGCGCGCCGGGCTCGTGGCAGACGTAGCAGGGCCTCGGGTTCCGCTTGAGCTGGGTCGCGCACCCGCTCGAAAAGCCTCCACCATGCGGGTTGAAGCCGCCGCCGATGCCCTGGCCGCCGTGGCAGACGACGCAGTCACGCTCGATGTGGCAGCTAACACAAGCGTTGAGGTTTCGCATCGCCTCGAAGGCGTGGTGCCCCGGACGGCGAGGCGCGTCGCTCCATTCCTGCCTCGGCGGGTGGAAGCGCCCGGCCTCGCGCGCGGCCGTCGGCCCGCTCATCGAGACGCCGAGGCGCTGGTGGCAGCCCAGGCAGAAGCTCTGCTCGCGGTGGCAGCTCGTGCACTTCTGGGTGGCGAGCCGTGCCTCGGTCGCGTGCATGTTGAGGTAGTCGGCGGGGTGGATGCTCCGCGGCCGGACGCGACCGTCGTGGCAGCCGGTGCAGTACTCTTCCTTGTGGCAGTTCGCGCAGAACTGCGAGTCGTTCGCGGCGACGTACTTGTGGCGCTGGATGAAGTCGGGCGCGTGCTGCGCGTTGTGCATCCAGCGCGGCGGGTTGAGCACGCCGCTCGCGAACGTGGTCTTCAAGAGACCGCCCTCACTCGCGCCGCCTTTGACGTGGCAGGTATCGCAGCTGCTCTTGGCGTCGCCGCGCGAGACGGAGTCGGGATGCTGATGGCATCCGAAGCAGCCGCGCATCCTCGGCAGCTGATCGCGCGTCGCGAGCTCGAGCTCGTGGATGTCGCCGTGGCACTGCTGGCAGTTGATGTTCCGCGCCGCGTGCTTCTGGTGGTTGAACACCATGTTCGAGTGCGGGATGTGGAACTTCGCGACGCGGTTGCCGTCACCGGCCTTGTAGCCGATGTGACAGAAGGCGCACTGGCCGGAGTCGTCGTCGCCCGCCTGGACGTCGTTCAGGTTCGTGTGGTCGGTGCCGTGGCAGCCGTCGCAGAGCGTCGGCTTCGGCGTGAGCACGTCGTTCACGGACTGGCTCGTCAGCGCTCCGGGGTGGCAGCTCTTGCACTCGAGCTTCTGCGTGACGACGTGGAACTTGTGGTTGAAGCGGATGGTCAGCTTCTGCGGGGGGTACACCGCGGTCGAGGGGCCGGTGTCCTGCTCGAATGCGCCCGGCGGAAGCCACCCGAGCGGGACGCGCGCGTTGCCCGGGAGCGGCGCGAGCCCGGACGTGAACGGAGCCCCCGTCGCCGGAGCGGTGTGCGCCGGGCCGACGGGCGGTTGCGTCGACGCCGCATCCGAGCCCGCGTCCGCCTGCGTGTCGGTGACCGGTGGAGACTGCCTGCTGGCGCCTTCGCCTTGCGCGAATGCCGTCCCGATCGCGCCGAACAGCGCGATGACGAGAACGAACAGGGCGCCGAGGCTTCCGCGCCGCGTCTCCTCCGTCGTTTCGTCTTCGTGGGCTGCCGGATTCATCGGGTGCGTTCCTGTCTCGGGAGATCGTGAGCGACCGGTCATGGGGCCGACCTGTCGACTCGAGCTACTTTGCGAGAGCGATGGTGAGCCAGAGCATCGCGCGGAAGCGCTGTCCAGCGATGCGGTTCATGTCGTGCTGGAAGTCGGCGAGGACGAGCGAGCGGGGGAACAGTTTGTAGCCCACGCCGAGGACGTAGCCGAAGTTGGTCGCGTCGCGATCGGTGCGGAGCTTGTCGTTCCACTGCCAGACGCCGGTGCGCGCCTGGAGGACGTAGCGCGTCTCGATCGTGCGCTCCCCGTAGACGTCCATCCCCACGCGATCGCCGGTGCGATGGACGTCCGCGACGGCGCGGGCGCCGAGGAAGCCCTCGCCGATGCGGTAGCGTCCCGAGAGGTTCGCGCCGCCCATCGGGTCGATCGCGCTGGTCGGGTAGTAGTTGGCCTCCGACAGCGCGTTCGGCGACGTCTGGAACGCGAGGTCCTTCTCGGGCTCGGTCTGGACGGTGAAGGCGCGTGCGCGCACGCCGCCCGCGATCCCGAGGCGAGGGGTGGGATCCCACGAGGCGCGGAGCCCGAGATCGTTCATGGGCATCGCCATGAAGAAGTTCCAGATCGAGTCGCCGTCGAACGTGGGGCGGAAGTAGTCGTAGTCGAGGCTGAGCGTGACCTTCGGGCTCGTGTACCAGTCGAGCGACGCGAAGACGTTCCCCATCTGCTTCACGTAGAGGTCGTACGCGAACCCCGCCTTGATGCCGCCGAGCGTGGGTAGGGTCGCGTCGATCGAGTATCCGAGGCGCTCCTGCGAGATGCGCGTGCCGTCGTAGGTCGCCGGCGAGCGCAGGCCGCTCGCGAACTGAGAGACGTTCGAGGTGCCGGTGTTGTAGACGCGCCGGTAGGTGAGCCGGCCGTGGAGCCAGGTGACGCCGGCGGACTCGACCGCAGCGCCGATCGCGGGTGCGATGTCGGAAGGCTGGAACGAGGGGTAGAGCGAGGGATCGCGCTCGTAGCCCGAGCGGTCCCCGCGCCAGACGCCGTCGCGCTCGAAGCGAGACGTCGAGAGGGGGAGGCCACCCCGCTGCTCGAGGCCGCCGTAGACTTCGACCGCGAAGTAGTACGGCGTCGTGACCTTGACCTGTCCGCCGTCGAACGACCACCAGCCGAGCGAGTCGGTCACGTACTGGCGGCCGAGGCGGAATCCGAGGAGGCCGTTGAAGAAGCGGCGGCCTTCGATGTAGCCGTACATCAGGTCGACCGGGCCGCGAGAGAAGCCGGGCACGAGGCGGTCCGGCCGATTGATCGCCGTCTCCTCCACGCTCCCGCCGTAGTCCGCGTCGTAACGGAGGCGCGCGCGAAAGGTGACCGTCGGGGCACGCGGATCGTCGACCTTGTCGAACAGATCGTAGACGGCGACGCCGAGAGTGGTCGTGAGGCGTCGCCGGGCGATGATGGTCTGCCCGGTCGGGCTCCGCATCTCGTAGAACTGGGCGGAGGTGTCGCTCGTGATCTCGGCGTCGAGCGGGCGGCTCGCCGGCGCTGCGGCCGCGGTTGACTTCGCGCTCGCGGCGGGCGCCCCGGTCGCCTTCGTCGCTCCGTCCTGCCCGTGCGCGCGCGCGCTGACGAGCATTCCGGCAGCGAGTGCAGTGCTGCCCAGAAAGACAGCGAAGGAAGGACCTCGAACGCGCATGACTCCGGCCGCCGCGATTGGCGTCGGGCAGCGCGGCGCCAGCATCGGGGAACCGCTGTGGTCGTGTCAACGGCCGAGGTCCGCTGTCGATGCCGAGGGCGAGGTTCTCCACCACGCGGCGAAACGCAGCGGTGGTCGAGGTTGGCGCCCCAAACTACCCGCAGTGGTGGCCCCGGACCGCCCCCGGACCGCCCCGAACCGCCCCAGCGGTGCGCCCTTGCGCGCGGGTAGCGCGGGTAACGTAGATCGGGCTCGCCCCCATCTAGCCGCGGTGGATGCCCCAACCACCCGCGGCGGTGCGCCTTCGGCGCGCATCGAATTGGTTGACGCATCGCGGCCCTGGGTGGCACGCTTCCTGAGCCGCGGCATGAGCGAAAGCGCACAAAGATATCGCGTCGTCGAGAAGCTCGAGTCGGGCGGTATGGCCGAGGTGTTTCGCGCGGAGAGCGAGGGCCTTCAGGGCTTCCGCAAGCAGGTCGCGATCAAACGCGTCCTCCCGCACCTCAGCGAGAAGAAGCGCTTCATCGCGATGTTCCTCGACGAGGCACGCGTCACTGCGCAGCTGACCCACTCGAACTGCGTCCAGGTCTTCGACATCGGCGTCGGCGACAACGCGTACTTCATCGTCATGGAGTACGTCGACGGAGCGAACCTCAAGTCGATCGCCGAGTCGCTGAAGAAGCAGGGCAAGGACTTTCCGGTCGCGGCCGCCGCGTTCATCGCCCACGAGATCTGCAAGGGCCTCAGCTACGCGCACGAGCTGACGGACCCGCAGGGGATGCCGCTCAACATCGTCCATCGCGACATGTCACCGCCGAACGTCCTCGTGACGAAGTACGGCGAGGTGAAGATCGTGGACTTCGGGCTCGCGAAGGCGAGCTCGCAGCTCGAGAAGAGCGAGCCCGGCATCATCAAGGGGAAGTTCTCCTATCTCTCGCCCGAGGCGGCGACGGGGCAGGACGTCGACCCCAAGACCGACATCTTCGCGGTCGGCATCATCCTCTGGGAGCTGCTCGCGGGGCAGCGCCTGTTCCTCGGCGAGACGGACTTCCAGACCGTCAAGAAGGTGCAGCAGGCGCAGGTGCCGCCGATCTCGCAGGTGAATCGCAAGGTCCCACCGGAGCTCGAGCGCATCGTGAACAAGGCCCTCGCGAGGGACGCGCTCCAGCGCTACCAGACCGCGCGCGAGCTCGGACAGGACCTGAGCCGCTTTCTCTACGCGTTCGGCCAGCCGATCAGCACGTTCGACGTCGCGACGATCGTGCAGAGCACGATGCGTGAGAAGCAGCGAGTACGCCCGCCGCAAGGGTCGATCATCGACAAGCTGATCGAAGAGGCGCTCTTCGAGTTCACGTCCCTGAAGGAGGACGGTGCTCCGTCGGAGGGCGCCCTCAAGATCGGCGCCGCGGCTCCGCTCAACCCCGGCCAGTTCGTCGATCCAACGAACTGGGCGGAGGAGATCGCGATCCAGGAGAAGCGGCCCGCGCAGACCTTCGAGCAGATCCGCCATTCGCTTCCGGGCGACGTCTTCGAGCAAGGCAACTTGTCGGCGCTCGAAGAGGAGCCGATGCCGTCCTCGGCTCGGCTGCCCCCGCAGTCGGTCCCGTCGGGGCAGCTCGGGCACGGCTCGACGCCGCCGGGACCTCCGAGCGGCCAGCTCGCGGGGCGCGAATCGTCCAAGACGTCCAAGAGCGGTGGCGGAAGCAGCGCGGCGATCGGCGTGGTGCTGTTCCTCGTGGTGGCCGCGGCCGCCGGGGCGGCGTGGTTTTCCGGCCTGATACCCCATCAATAGGTTGATCGCCGACTGACGCCGATGTAGCTCGGGCTTCATGGGCGTGTCGTTCCGTCGCTCTGTTCTCGTGGTGCTCGCCGGCGCGGGGGCCTCATGTTCCCTCTTCACGTCGAACAGCGAGGGCCGGAGCGGTCCGTGTCCGTCGGGGATGGCGTACATCCGACCGGACGACGCGACGTCGCGCGCCTATTGCATCGACAGGTGGGAGGGGTCGATCGTCGAGGTCCGCGGGAAGAAGGAGGTTCCTCATCCTCCGTACGAGTCGGTCAAGAACCTCATGGTGAAGGCCGTCTCGAAGCCCGGCGTGGTCCCGCAGGGCTACATCTCGAAGAACGAGGCCGAGGCTGCGTGCAAGGCGGCGCGAAAGCGCCTCTGCACGGGCGACGAGTGGCAGCTCGCGTGTCGAGGCAAGAAGCCGACGACGTTCCCGTACGGAGACGATCGCAAGGACGGCTACTGCAACGACTCCGGTCGCGCGCCGCTCGCGAAGTTGAACCCTGGGATGGGCGACGCCCTCTACTCGTCCTCGGAGGCGCTCAACGATCCTCGGATCAACAGGTCTCCGAACACGGTCGCGAAGACGGGCCAGTTCTCGAAGTGCAAGAACGCCTTCGGCGTGTTCGACATGGTCGGCAACCTCCACGAGTGGACTGCCGAC
This sequence comes from Myxococcales bacterium 68-20, assembly GCA_001899635.1. Classification (GTDB taxonomy): domain Bacteria; phylum Myxococcota_A; class Polyangia; order Polyangiales; family Polyangiaceae; genus Labilithrix. The sequence goes on from MKVQ01000001.1 coordinate 227,685, forward strand.
GTGAACGGGACGCGGGGCGTGTTCCGCGGCGGCTACTACCAGGACACGCGCCTCAACGGCGACGGCTGCAAGTACAAGACGGTCGCTCACGACGTGAGCTACCACGACTACTCGACCGGCTTCCGCTGCTGCGCCGACGCTCGCTGACGGAGCGCGCCGCCCCGCCGCCGGAGTCAGCGGACGGCCTTCGCGGGCGCGCGACGGCTCGTCACTGGCAGTCGATCGGGCGGCCCGGTCGGTTCGTGACGGTGCAGGCCGTCTTGCAGGTGATCGACTTCGTGAAGACGCCGCCCTGGCAGACGAGCTCGGACTTGCCGTCGACGGAGCAGACGACCTGGCCCGGGATCCCGCACGGGTCGCCGGCGAGCGAGATGGTCAGGTCACACGACGGCGTTTCGCCCTTGTTGTAGCAGCCGTACTGCCCGCGGCATTGGCGGTAGAGCGCGAACTTCCCGTCGCGGCAGACGACCATGTGCTTCTGATCGCCGCCGCAGGCGACCGCCCCCTGCGTCTTGCACGTGTCGCCGACCTCGGCGATGGACGTGTCGCAGGAGACGGTGTGCCCGAGCATCGTGCAGCCCGCCTTGCCACGGCACTCGAGCCAAGGCTCGAACTTGCCGCCCTTGCACGCGACCGCGCGCTTCCCGTCCGGAGAGCATGCGTATTCGTCGTCCTCGCCGAGGCACGGATCACCTGCGCTGGCGACGGACGTATCGCAGTTCGCGTGGTCCTCGTACTTCGAGCACCCCATCGGTCCGGCGCAGGCGACTTCGGCAAACGTGCCCCCACGGCAGGCGAGCGCGGTCTTCTTGTCGAGGCAGGTCGACTCGGTCCCCTTGCAGCTCCCGCCCACCTTCTTCCCGCACGCAGCGGTGAGCACTGACGCAATGGAGAGCGCCAGCACGACGACGATGTGTTTCTTCCTCATGGGTGCTCGAAGATCCGGGCTCGTTCCCTCGCCTGCCGAGGCGGCCTCAGGGGCCGTCCGGATCAGGACAAGCGTAGAACGCGCCGAGCACCTTCGTCATCATTGCGGGATCCTTCGCGCCGCCGAGCTCCCGGATCGAGTGCATGCTGAGCATCGGGTTGCCGACGTCGACGGTGCGGATCCCGAGGAGCGTCGACGTGATCGGCCCGATGGTGCTGCCGCACGGGAGGTCGGTGCGGTGAGCGTAGTGCTGGACCGGGACCTCGGCCTTCGCGCAGAGCTCGCGGAAGAGGACCGCCGTCGCCCCCGAAGTGGCGTAGCGCTGCTGCGCGTTGATCTTGATGACCGGTCCGCCGTTGAGCACCGGCTTGTGGCGCGCCTCGTGGCGGCTCTCGTAGTTGGGATGGACCGCGTGGGCCATGTCCGCCGACACGCAGAGCGAGCCGGCGAGGGCGCGGTGGTAGTCCTCGCGTGATCCGCCGCGGCCGCCGATGATGCGCTCGAGCGCGCGGGGGAGGGACCCGGACTGGGCGCCGTAGGCGGTCTCGCTCCCCACCTCCTCGTGGTCGAAGAGCGCAACGACGGGGACGACGTCTCCGGCCTGGGCCTCCGCGGCGGCGTCGATGAGGGCGCGCACGCCGGCGTGGCACATGGCCAGGTTGTCGAGGCGGGCGGAGAAGATCATCTCGCCGTCGCGTCCGCCGCGGGTAGGGGCGACGGTGTCGTAGAGCATCAGGTCGCTGCCCAAGATCGCTTCGCGCGTCGTCTTCAGCTCCTCGGCGAGGAGCGCGGTCAGGTCTCTGGCGTCGGCGCCCGCGAGCCCGAAGATTGGCGCGAGGTGCTCCTGCCGGTTCAGCTTGAGGCCCTCGTTGACCTCCCGATCGAGATGGATCGCAAGCTGCGCCACGCGAGCCATGGGGTTCGTGAAACGGACGAGGCGTGTCTCGATGCGGTCGCCCTCACGGACGTAGACGCGTCCTGCGAGGGAGAGGTCACGGTCGAGCCACGAGTTCAAGAGAACGCCGCCGTACACCTCGACGCCGAGCTGCGCGTAGCCTTCTTTCTTGTACTCGGCGTTCGGCTTGAGGCGGAGGTTCGGGCTGTCGGTGTGGGCCCCGACGATGCGGAAGCCGGAGATCCGCTTCCCCTCCGGAATGACGAAGGCGAACACGCTCGAGCCTCCGTGCGCGAACGTGTAGCGACCCGGCCGTAGGTCGGTCCAGGGGTCGGTCTCGGCGATCGGCTGGAAGCCGGCGGCCGCGAGGCGCTCGGTGGCGCTGGCGACGGCGTGGAAAGGCGTCGGGGAGGCCCCGAGGAAGGCGAGGAGGTCGTCGAGGAACGGATCGTTGGTCACGGTGGCCGGATCCTAGTCCGACCCGGCGCTTGCGTGAGAGGCGGAGCGGGGTTAGTAACTCAAATATGAGTGACGAAGTGGACGCGACGCAGGAAATCCCCGTCGAAGAGGACGACCTCCGTGAAGAGCCGGTCGCGATCGATCGCGACGGCCGCCGGCGCGTCACGCCACCGGTCGGCGCTGCGCTGAGCGTGCTGTGGTGGCCGGACGTGGAGCGCGGCTCGTCGCGCTGAGCCGCGTCGGCGCCGCGCCCGACGGGCCGGGCCCGTGGCACAAAATGAAACGACGCTCGGAAGGGGTACTCCCGAGCGTCGTCGCGCCGGCTGCGGGCGCTCCTACTTCTTCTTCGCCTTGGGCTTCGCCGCCGCCTTCTTTGCGGTGGGCTTCTTCGCGGCGGGCTTTGCTGGCTTCTTCGGGGCAGGCTTCGCCGGCTTCTTCGCGGGCGCCGGCTTCGCCTTGGCGGCTACGGGCTTCGCGACGGCCTTTGCGGGAGTCGCCTTGGTCACCAGCTTTCCCTTGGAAGGCGGCGCTTTCGCGATGACCTTCGTGCTCGGAGCCGGCGCCTTCGCGATGACCTTCTTGCTCGGAGGCGGAGCCTTGGCCGCGAGCTTCCCCTTCTTCGGCGTCACTTCCGCCTCCTCTTCTTCCTCCTCCTCCTCCTCGATCGGGGGAGGCGGAGGCCGCGGAGGCGGCGGCTTGCGCGGGTCGGGCAGGTACTTGCTGAAGAAGGTCCGCATCGGGCCGAAGTACTTCTCGCTCCAGAGCTCGCGGTACTTCTCGCTCTGACCCTCCGGGATTTCCGTGTGGAGGATCGTCAGCCGAGTGCTCCCGCCGAGCGCCTCGAAGTGGACCTCCACGCGCGAGTCAGGCTCCTCGCGAGGAAAGTCGGTCGTGCGCCAGCTCATGACAAGACGTCGTCCAAGGTCGAGGATGACGAGCTTGCCGCTGATGTACCCGTTCCACGTGGTGAACTTCCCCCCGACCTGCGGGTCGATCTTGGCGACGCCCCCGGTCATCGCGCTGTGCTGCTCGGCATTGAGCCAAGCCAGATACAGCGTCGTGGGAGCCGTCGGCACCATCGTCGAGACGCGGATGGCCTCCTTCTTCATACCCAGCAGCGTAACTCGACCGGCGAAACGGGACCTAAAATCTCGCGCGCGGCGAGCAGTGGATCGGGAGGGAATTGAACCCCCATCGTCATCAAAGAACCTGTTTTACAGACAGGTGCGGCCATCCGATATCCGCCTCCGACCCGGAAATGACACTTGGCGCCAAGCCGAGGCCCGTGGATCGGGCCGATTTTCGGGGCCCTTTCAGCGGGCCCGCTCTTTTCGGGCGGAAGTCAGGCGACTCGAACACCATACCTTTCGGTACGCACCGGGTAGCGGCCGGGCCCGCGACCATTCGCGGTTTGACTTCCATAAGCGAGGCTCGGGAGCGTTCGAGCCCACACTGCGGGTGCTCGAGGTGCGAGCCCCGAGTTGCACCCCCAACACACCGGGGTCGAGGCGGTAGCCTCTGCTCGGGCCGCGCTGGAAATGCGAGGCACGACGGTACGGGGCGAGAGGATCGAACTCTCCTTCTCCTGCTTGTGAGGCAGGCGTCATCACCAGATGACGGGCCCCGCATGAACGGGCGCTCCGGCGGGCCATCGGCGGAGCTGCCGAGTGGCTCGACCTGCAGACGGGGCACGCCCCGGTTCCGGAGGAGGGACTCGCACCCCCACCCCAGCGGTTCAAGGCCGCGGATCCTGCTCCTCTAACCTCCGGATCGGTCGCTGCGGGCAGAGTCGAACCGCCTGGGCCGCGCGTATGAGACGCGCCCTCCTCCGAGGATCGCAGCGATGGGTGCGCTCTGCATGGAACTTCCGCGAGCGTCGATGGAGCGGTGACCGAGAATCGCACTCGGATCTCGAGCGTGGCGTGCTCGGGTTCTACTGTTGAACTATCACCGCAGGCGGTCGCGCAAGCGACGCCGGACGAGCCGGACCGCGGTTGCGTGCCTGGAGCCGCCCGAGGGAATTGCACCCTCCTCGTTCCTCGCTACCAGTGAGGTGCCCCGCTGTCTGGGCGTGGGCGGCAGATGAGAGATCGCACGTTCCGCGTCGACAAAGGTGTGAAGGCCACGACGGGGCAGGGAGGCCCCGCCGTGGCCCTCACGCGAACGAGCCTTGCGCCTTCGACCGGTTCGAGCTCGCGGTGCGGTCAGGAGATCGAGATCGACTCGATCGCCTGGAGCAGAACGGCTCCGTTCGTCTCGTCCCGGGTGAAGGAGGCGATGATGTCGAAGGCGGAGTCCGAGAAGCCGCCGACCTCGAGGACGTCGGGGCGCCCGTGCGCCGAGGTGGTCGCGCGGGGCTGGAGGTCGACGAGCACGAGCTTCGCGCGCGGGTTCCTCGCGCGAAGGCGGTCCCACTCCTCGATCATCACGGGGCCGCGTGTGCTGCCGTCGTCGCCTCGCCGCCGGAGGTCCACCCACGACTCGTTGTCGGACACGAACACGACGAGGTCAGGGGCCTCGCCGCGTGCGTTGAGCCACCGGAGCGGCGCAGCGCAGGACGTCCCGCCGCCCGGGAGCGACGAGAGGACCTCGGCATTCGTGACCACCGAGTCGAGCGCGTTCAGCCGGCTCGCCAGCGGCAGCGGCACGACGTCGTCCGCGAACGGGAGCACCGTGGCGCGCTCGCTCTTGCGGAGGAGCGCGGCGGTCACCAGGGCGGCGACGTCGATGCAGCGGACCTTCGAGGTCGTGCTGCCTCGATGACCGGTAACCGGCGCGTGCATCGATCCGGAGACGTCCGGACAGAGCGCGACGGACCGAGGGACCTCCGGAACGTTCGCCACCGCGTGCTCGATGGATCGAGCGAGCGCGAAGACGATCGCGGGCGGCATGCTCGCCGACACGGCGCGGTACGCCGCGAGGAGCTGATACGGGAGCATGCGCGAGAGCCTTACTGCCTCGGGGGCCGAGAGCTTCTCGGCGACCACGTCGACCATTGCGGGATCGGCGAAGACACCGTGCCGGAAGAGCGTGTCGAGGTTCTGCCGGAGCTGATTGAAGGTCATCGTCTTCGCCAGCGCGGTCCAGTGCTCGGCGCGCAGTGGGAGAGCGGTGAGCATCTCGAACGGAACGTCGGGCAGCGGCTCACGGTCGTTCTTCTTCCAGGCCTCGAAGGCCCGAGTGAGCGGTGGGAGCTTCGAGTCGTCCACGCTCCTTCCGATGAGGTAGCCGTAGAGGGCCTCACGGACGGCATCGGCTTCGCCCTCGTCGTTCCGCGGGGGAGGGCGAACCATCTTGATGACGTCCGACATGGACGGGCTCTGACCGATGGACTGGCGGAAGATGGTCTCGGGGCTCCTCGATGCGAACCACTCGCGGAGTGTGCGCTTCGGCGCCGAGCCGAACGACTTGCGGCCCGTGACGCCGGAGCGAACGATCCCGACGAAGGTTCGCAGCGCGCGAGCGTCGTCGATGACGTGCGGGAACACCCGCTGCATCAGCGCGACGTCGCGGAACGAGAGCCAGGCGACGAGCTGCGCGGGGACGTCCTTCATCCTGCCGTGTTTCCGACAGTAGATGGCCGTCTTCGCGAGGAGCTCGGGGCGGACCGCGCTCGCGAGTCGAGAGAGCTTGTCGAGCTGCTCTTCGTCCGTGGCGTGGAACCTCCCGTGGAGGATGCCGGTCACGGCGTACTGCGCCAGCGCGAGCTCGTGCTCGGGCGAGAACGCGTTCGCCGAACCGCCAGCGTCGTCGACGGCGACGGGCTGGGAGGTCGTGTATTCGTGCTCGAATCGATCGTTGTTCAGCATGCTGTTCTCCTTTCCGAGCGAGCTCGGTGAGCGTGGGCCGGCCCGCGCGTGCTCGAGCGTGGCGGCATCGTGTGGTTGTCGAGGCGAGGCGTTCCCGACGGGATTCGAACCCGTGTTACTGGGTTGAGGGCCCAGTGTCCTTGGCCGTCTAGACGACAGGAACAATGAGAGCGACGCGTGCGCGTCGTCGATTGAAGCGAAGGCGGTCGAATGGGTGCAGCGGCTGGAGTCGCACCAGCGTCTCGAGCTTATGAGGCTCGCGGGGTGGCTCCTCCCCCACGCTGCACAACGGCTGTCGAGACTCGAGAGGCTCGACCGATGGCACCTTCGCCGGGAGTCGAACCCGGGAGAGCGAGCTTCGGAGGCTCGACCCTGATTCCGTCAGGACGAAGGTGAGCTGGTCTCCTCGCCAGGAATCGAACCTGGACAACCGGCTTCGTAGACCGATGCGTGGTGCCACCACGACGAGGAGAGGGAGGACACGACAGGGAGGAAGAAAGAGGTCTCGAACCCCACACCCCTTCCGGGGTGCGCTTTGCTTTCGAGGCAAGCCCGGCTCCCAGCCGGTTTTCCTTCCGTGTGCCGCGCAGCGGGCGCGCGCCGGGACGTTGCGTAGTGGTCGGTGAGGGAATCGAACCCCCTACGCGAAGTGTTTCAAACTTCCGCTCTACCAATTGAGCTTACCGACCGTGAGAGGAAGGCAGAGGAGTCGAACCTCACGCAGGTGCTTCCGCGCGAATCGCGTTCCAGGCGATCTCCGCCCCTGGCGGATTTGCCTTCCATGTTTGGTGTTCGATCGACGAGTGGTCAGGACGGCAGGATTCGAACCTGCGGTCTCCAGTCCCCCAGACTGGCGCTTTTGCCGGGCTAAGCTACGCCCTGAGACGCCAGGACATACCCGGCTGTGCATGCCGAGACGCGGAGGTCGCGGCCGAGATCGGGGCCTCCACGAAGGAGGACCGAGAGAATAGGTGGTCCAGTTTCACGTCTTGGACCAGGACGCGGGAGAGTGCGACGACGCTCGGGCCGCCACATCAGGTGCGCGAGCGCGTCTCAGGCAGAGAGCGGAGCCGACGCAGCGTAGCCGTCGCAGTACGGCTGCCAGACATCGGGCATCTCACCCTCGTCGAGACGGACCGGCGGCACGACGGGCAGCGAGGCCGGCTTCTTCGGCTGTCGAAGCAGCTTCATTCCGGCCTGTTCGGGCGTGCGACTCCCCTTGCGAAGGTTGCAGGCGTAGCAGGAGGAGACGATGTTCTCCCAGACGGTCTTTCCTCCCTGAACGCGCGGAATGACGTGGTCGTAGTTCAGCTGCTTGATGGGCTTCTTGTCGCCGCAGTACTGGCAGCGGAACTTGTCGCGCGTGAAGACGTTCACGCGAGAGAAGCGGACCGACTGCTTCGTCGACACCGACCCCTTCTTCAGGCGAACGACGGCGGGCGCCATCATCGCGACGCTCGGAGCGCGGAGCTCCGCGTCCCAGGTCTCGATGACTTCGACCTTGTCGAGGTAGGCCAGCACGACGGCGCGCTGCCACGAGATGATCTTGTGGGGCGCCATCCAGGGCGTCAGCATCAGCGTTTGCATGGGTCACCTTCTCTTTCTCTTCTTCACGGCTCGATCTCCTTTCGGAGGATTGGGAAGTCGTGCGAGGCACGACGACGGGAGCTGCTCGAGCAGACGATGGGGTGACCCGGGATCCCGGATGTGCGCGTAGTGTCACCGGAGGGACTCGAACCCTCAAACTCACGATGGAGCCCAGCATCTCAGGCTGGCGTGTATGCCAATTCCACCACGGTGACGTATCTCGTCCACGTCGCGTCTGCGGGGATGTCGAGGTGTACCCGCGACGTTGGTACCGACGGAGGGATTCGAACCCTCACAACACACAGTTTCTGAGACTGCGGCCTCTACCAGATTGGGCCACGTCGGCATGAAGAGCCGCGTCCCGAAGGAACGTGCTCGGTCTGTGCAGGAGGATTCGAACCTCCAATCCCTCCGACCCGAACGGAGTGCTCTAGCCAGATTGAGCCATGCACAGAGAACGAAGAAGTCGACGGCGAGCTCGCACGAGCCAGCGGTGGACCAGTCGGGAGTCGCACCCGAACCATCTGCTTGCAAGGCAGACGTCTCCCCTCGGAGACAAGCCCGTAGTGAGCATCGCTCGCGCGAGGCCCGTGAAGTCGGTGAGCTTGGTGGCTCTCCGGTGCGGCGCGCAGGGATCGCACCTGCCTCCTCCTGCTCGTCATGCAGGCGCAGTCGCTAGACTGCCAGCGCCGCGCGCCGTTCTTCGTGGATCACCTGCGAATCGAACGCAGTGCGGGCTCCGTATCAGAGAGTCCAGGGTAACCAACCCGTCGTGATCCGTTCGTGACCTGGAGAGCCGAGAGGGGGTCGAACCCTCGCGCGCCGTGTTGCAGACGGCGATCCTCGCCGGAGAATCGGCTCGTGTCGCGAAGGCCTCACGACCGCCTCGCGATGAGAGCGCTCGTGAGAGCCGAGAGAGTGGGCGCAGATTCCTCGTGGCACCGACGTCACGTGAAGCGTCGTGTGTTGGGGCTGCGCGGAGCGGACAGAGGGACTCGCACCCTCATTTTCAGTTTGGAAGACTGTGGTCCTACTTTTGGACGATGCCCGCAGATGGTGGAACCGGCCGGACTCGCACCGGCAACCTCCTCGATGCCACCGAGGTGCTCTCCTCGCTGAGCTACGGCCCCATTTCGTATCGTGCACTTTCGTGTTGAGCTGAGTGGAGCGACGGGGAATCGCACCCCGATCTCTGCAGTGCGAGTGCAGTGTTCTCCTGTTGAACCATCGCCCCGTCGACGAGCGACGAGCTGCGCGTGACGTCGAGACGCCGGACGCGCGGCGGGCCGCGAAGGAATCGAACCCTCTCTCCGGGTTTTGGAGGCCCGGCCGGTCACCATGACTCTGCGGCCCGAGTGCGAGCGATGTTCGGGCGTTCGGCCCGGCGCCTCGTATGGGGATCGAACCCACCTGCACTCCATAGACAGTGGAGCTGCGACCCCAGTCGCATCACGAGGCTTGAATCGATTCGTCGTTCACACGCGGTACTGGTGTCCTCGGCAGGAGTCGAACCCGCGTCTGCCGGTTTAGAAGACCAGCGCCTATCCGCTCGGCCACGAGGACGAAGCTCGAGCCGACCCGAGGCGCGCGTGCGCATCGGCGTCCCCGGCAGGAGTCGAACCTGCGTTGCCCGGCTTAGGAAACCGGCGCCTCTCCGCTCGGCCACGAGGACAGCTTGCTGTCCGCGCGGGCGAGCTCTTCGCGAGCAGGCGCGCGGTCGGTGTAGCGTACGGGGATCGCACCCGCCTCCGCTGAGTCACAGTCAGCCCTCGTCACTAGACGAGTAACGCTACCACGATGTCATGTCGTCATTTGGTTGAGGTGTGTCAAGGTGTCTATATTTGGAATTGTCGATTCGTTTGGTTGCGACGTGCGTGGCACTCCCGGTCGGAATCGAACCGACACCTTCCGCTTGAAAGACGGAGATCCGGACCACTAGATGACGGGAGCAAGAGGGTCGTCCGAGTGAGCAGGCCATCGTTCTGATGGCGGCTGGAAATGCCGGTGCCTTGACCACTTGGCTACGACGGCGAAAATCGCCGGCGGTTGGATTCGAACCAACGATCCCATTTGCGTGTAGGACCTGCTCGGTCGGACGAAGAGAGGTGGCTTCGCGAGAGAAGGAGAGGACGCGAGGGTCGCGCATCGCGCGGGCTCGCTCGCGGCTCTCGCGAGGCCAGATCAGTAGAGTCGGCGTGCCGGGGCAGAGCCGATTCGTGAAAATGTCATCGCCCGAGTGGAGAAACCGGGTGCGTTTTCGTTCCATAAACGAATGCCTGACCACTAGGCTACCGGCACCGAGAGCTCGGACGATCGGAGGACCGCGAGCGGAGCTCGGCGCAGCGGAGGGCTACGTCGTGCTCGGGGGTACCGGGTTGGATTCGAACCAACGTTTTGATTGCGTGTAGGGTCTCTTCGGGCGGGCGATGAAGCCGTTTCGCGTCGCGAGCGACGCGGAAGTCGAAGCACGGACGAGCGCCGTGCGGGAGAGGTAGCGCCGGGTCAGGCGGCGAGCCTGCCAGGCGTGGAGCTCAGATGCGAGCTCGGCAAGCTCGGCGTCGATCCGTTGTGCCGGACGCGCGAGCTGCGAGAGTAGGTCTTCACCCGAGTGAACAAGCCTTTGGGGATTCCCATCCTTTTTTAAGGAGCGCCTATACCAGTTTGGCTATCGCCGCGTGAGGCTCGGTGACTCGAGGAGTCAGCGCGCTTGGGTGACGAGCACCCGGTGCGGCGAGTCGGATTCGAACCGACATGTTCTCGATTGCGTGTAGGGCATCTTCGGGCGGGTGAAGAAGATCGATTGGGCTCGCGCGGCGGCTCCGGGCGTGGAGCGCGTGTCACGAATATGGCCGGCGATTGTCGAGCGGCGACGACGCCATCGTGTCGCGCGAACGCGAGCCGGAGCTGCGCGGAGAGCGGAGCCCGCGTCCGGAGTCGAGCCGGATCCTCCCGGATACAAGGCGGGTGCTCGGCCAGTCGAGCTCCGCGGGCGAGGAGCCTCCTCCTCGGCGCTGCTCGAGCGCCGGAAGAGCCGGCATAGCCGACCGACCCTCGCGACGCGGCGTCTCGACGAGAGGCCGTATGCATCGCGCCGCGGCGGTGTCGTGCCGCGAGGGCGTTCAGTGTTGGGCTTGCCTGCGGTTCGCGCAAGTCCCTCGCGCCACTTTTTCATGTCGCGAGGGACGAGAGCGGGAGCGCGGCAAGCGCCGGGCGAATGAGCGAGTGAGGGAGCCCACGTCCGGAATCGAACCGGATCCTCCCGAATACGAGGCGGGCGCTCGACCATTCGAGCTGCGCGGGCAGGGTGCTCGCGGTGCACGCAGGCCGCGTCCACCGCAGAGTTGCGGAGTGCGAGGCGAGCGCGCCGGCGCGAGCGGGTGAGAAATTGGTTCGTCCGAGTGGAGAATCCGTTGCGATGTGCTCGTGTACGAAACGAGTGCCTTACCGTTTGGCGCGCGGTCCAGCCTTGCGGCTTGGTGGACCACGTTGGATTCGAACCAACATTGGGTGCGTGTATGGACTCTTCGAGCGGACGAAGGGGCTCCAGCGGAAGGAATCGAACCTTCGAATGGGCCGGTTAACAGCCGGCTGCCTGACCACTAGGCTTCGCTGGAATATGTGCTCGTCACGTACGTACGTGCTGCTGCCGTCTCGACGCGTCCGATCTCTTGCGAGGCGGAACGACGAAGCGGTCAGCGCGTACGTACGCGACGAGCCTTGGCGCCAAGTTGTCAGAGAGCGAGGGACCCTCGAGTGAGGGGCCGATAGTTCCGGGCACAGGATTCGAACCTGTCTTTCTGGGTTCAGAGGCCAGTGTCCTGCCAGCTAGACGATCCCGGAGCAGGTGACGGCGTGGCGAGCCAGAGAGCGCGCGCACGTCGCCGGAGCCGCGTCGTTCGACGCAGCGGTAGGTCCGGAGGGAATCGAACCCTCACCACCCCGGGTAAGAGCCGGGTGCGCTTCCAGTTGCGCTACGGACCTATGAGTAGACGAGTCGTGTCGTGTGTCGGGGAGGTGTTCCTTCGTTCATTGATGCGGTTCGTGCGCGAGCGACGGCCTTGTCGCGTGCGAGACGAATCGGCATCAGCAGTGGCCGAAGTGAGAGCGAGATGACTCCGGAGCGACCCATTGCCGAGAGCGGGGATGGAGGGAGAGGAAAGCGCAGTGAGCGCGCGTGACGAGGCCGCTCGTCGAGTGCGGCGGCACATGCGCGAGCGATGACTAGCAGAGCGGCGCCACGTGCTGACGTGGCCTTCGGACCGCGTCGATGCTGCATGCGCGTGGCGCGCGGTGGGTGGGACGCGAGGGGATCGAACCCTCATCCCTCGGCTTAAAAGGCCGGTGCTCGGCCGATTGAGCTAGCGTCCCGTGCGAGCGGCAAAGAATAGCGTTTGAACGCGCCGCTCACGGGTCAGATACCAAGCTTGAGAAACATGATTGAGTCCTGCGGATAAAGTCGTACTGATCGCGCGCCGTCGCGGGCGCGCGTGTCTGGGGCATCGGTGCGGGGAGGTGGGCTCGCCCCTTCCTCCTCCGTGCTCGGCTGGAGCCGATCCGGGTGCTCGGGGCCTCCGTCTCGGCTGGCGCGATCGCCGCGGAAGAGGCCCGCCGCCGTCTCGGTGAAGTCGGCCGTCGAGGACCGCGCATCGCCGATTCGGGGCCCAGAAACAACGAAGGCCACCTCGGGCGGGAACCCGGGCGGCCTCTACGAACGACTCCGATCGATGGAGACGAAACGAGGGACCGCTAGGGGTCGCCCTCCTCCTGCTTGGCGCGCGGATTACGCGAACTGCGCGAATGAGGAGCGGCAGCGTGCATGCGGCGATCGGCCTGCTGGAGACCGAAGAGACCGCCAAAGACGATCGACAGAGAGGCCGAGCTCACGATCGAGCTTGGGCCGTTCGGGCGGGCGAAACCGCCATAGACAGGGCGACCCCACGCGCGAGCCGCCCGTCCTTCGGACGCGAGGCACGCCAAGCCGTTGCGCCGGAGCGCCTCAGCTGTCGTCCTTTTGTCTCGAAGGGAGAGAATCACGCGGAACTCGCACGCCCGGGGTCTCCGGGACGTGCCTCCATGGTGGAGAGTCGGTTGCCTTTGGACGCTCCCGGCAGGAGCGGCATTCAAGCTATAGCTCTCGGTTTCGCGCCGCGCAAGGTTTTAAAGCAAAAAAATGTCTCGAGGGCGGGGAGGATGGCGCGACGAACAAACAAGATTGTTCCGCCGAGCATCGTCGAGCCATTCGGAAAGTGTCGGGCGCCGCGCCGCTTTCCTCCCGCAATCGGGGGCCACCACGACTCGAGTTCGCCGCGCGGCGGCTGACATCGCGCAAACTAGCGACGGCATCGACGCTTGCTCGAAGGCGGCGAGGACCACGGCGAAGGTCAAGGCCGGGCCGAAGAGGTCGTGCGGCCGGCGGGGGGCCTTACCCGAGCGGGGCGACGCCCGATCTGCAAGATGGTGACGCCCGACAGGATCAGCGCCATTGCGACGATATCGAGCAATCCGACTGCTTCTCCGGAGATGGCTCCGAGCACCAGCGCGACGACCGGCGGAATATAGGTGGCGCCCGACGCGGCGACGGCACCGAGATCGCGCAGAATGAAGTAGTAGAGCAGGTAGGCGAGTCCGATGCCGAGCAGTCCGAGACCGAACACGAGACCAGCGGCCGCCTTCCAGTCCTCGAGGATCCGGGCCGTGCCTGAGAGATCCGTCAGCGCCAGCAGCATGATGAGGGCGAGCCCCGTCTGCCAGGCGGCCAGAGCCAGCGGCGGAAGGTCGAGTGGCGAGAGGAACCGGCGAGCGTAGACGAACGACAGCCCGACCGAGAGCGCGCCCGCCAGCATCCACGCTGCGCCCGGCAGTGCCGTCATGCCTGCCCCTTCTTCCCAGGGGCGTGCGGTGAGGACGATGCCGACGAACGCCACCAGAACGCCGCTACCCATGATGACGTTCGGCCGTTCGTCGTCGAGAAAGAGCAGCGCGCAGAGAAAGGTGAACAGCGGGATGGAGCCGCTCAACATGCCCGCCATCCCGGAGGGCAACAGGGCCGCTCCCTTGGCGAACGCCAGATAGTAAAACGCCGTCGCCAGGACCGACATCACCGCGAAATGCGGAACATGTCGTAGCTGGTCCCGTCGGAGGGCACCGAGACGCGTCGCCGCAAGCACCAGCGGCAAGAAGCCAAAAGCGACACGTTCGACGCCGCTCTGGCCGGTCAGGGGGTCGCTCTGGCCTGCCGAGCGTTCGTCGCTCCCGATCTTCGGAGCGGCAGGCTCGTCCAGGTTTCCGAGCGCGTCTTGACGACCGGATCCGACTACTTTCTCGTGACCCCCGGTCGCGCCAAGCCGCGCGAGGGCGTCCGACAGATCATGCAGTGGCTCGAGGAGGAAGCGATGCGCGACATCTCCGACGCGCAAACGGACTGACCTGTCTGACGAGTTGTCCTCAGCGCGTGACGACGAGCGGGGCCGTCACGTTCGTGAGCGCATCTTGAAGTCCGAAGAATGGCGATGCCTCGACGCGCAGCTCGTAGCGGCCCGCCGGAAGCGGTGCCTCGACGCTCTTGCATGCAGGTGTGAAGCGAACGAGCCGCGCCTTGTAGCGAAGGCGCTTGGTGAGCGTGCCGCCGGGCGTGAGCACCAGACGGTAATGGGCGCCTCCGCATCCCGTGCCGAATCCGCAGTGTGGATTGACGAAATCGGCGCGCTTCTTTCCTTGAAAGGCCTGGAGCTCGAGCGACGCGCATCCGGGCTTGAGAACGAGCTCGAGGTCCTCCGTCGTCGTGTTCGTGAGCGTCAACGCGACGCCGACTTCTTCCCCCGAGCGCACGGACGTTCCATCGATCGAAATCGATGCAGCAAGGCCAGTCAGCGCATGGCGTGTTGCGGCGCGCGTCGCGCGACAGTCGTCAGGCAGCGCATCGAGCTCGAACGCGCTGCCTCGGCACGCGTCGACCGCCACGGAGGGCGGCGCGCCCGCGTCGAGCTCGGTCCGCGGCTCCGGCTGCGGCCTCGCCGCCGCCGACCGGAGAGACCTGGATCGTCGGCACGTTTTCGGGCGTCGGCCTTGGGGGAGACGGCGACGGAGACGCCGCGCACCCGCACGTGAGCGCCAGGGCGAAGAATGCGGTGTGCGTGCAGGATCGGTTCATCGAACCCGCATCCTAACCGGGCGCCGCGAGCTCGGTCGCTGTTCGTCTCCGAGCGCCCGGTCGTCCGAGGTTGGCCCATCGGCCGGCCCGAATCGGCCCGGGCCAGGGGCGAGCGGCTCGAAGCCTTTGGAATCACGCGGACGCGGAGTCGGCATGGTCGTCGCTACGGGGGCTCGTCATGCTGGCGATTGCGCAGAGTGCCGTCCTCGTCGGGATCACGTCGTTCCCGGTTCGTGTCGAGGTGCAGGCCGAGCGGGGGATCCCGACGTTCGAGCTTGTTGGCCTCGCGGAGGCCGCGGTGCGCGAGAGCCGGGTACGTGTGAAGAGCGCGCTTGCGGGCGTCGGTGTCGACATCAGCGAGTGCCGCGTCACGGTGAACCTGGCGCCTGCCGACGTGAAGAAGAGCGGCAGCTCGTTCGATCTCGCGATCGCGCTCGGCACGCTCGTGGCGCTCGGTGCGATTCCGGAGGAGTCGATCGCGGGCGTCCTTCTGCTCGGGGAGCTGTCGCTCAACGGCGGGATGCAGAGTCTGCGCGGCGTGGTCGCTCATCTGCTCGGCGCGAAGGAGCGCGGCGTCGTCCGGGCCATCGTCCCGCGTGCGAACGAGCGCGAGGCGGCGCTCGTCGACGGGGTGGAAGTGGAGCTCGCCTCGACGCTCGGCGAGATCGTGGACGCGCTCCGTGGCAAGGGCGCGCTACGCCAGCCGAAGGTCGTCGCATCGGCGACCGTGACGTCGCCGATCGACGATCTCTCCGACGTTCGCGGCCAGCACGGGGCGCGGCGCGCGCTCGAGATCTGCGCGAGCGGCGCGCACAACCTCTTGATGATGGGGCCGCCTGGCGCGGGCAAGACGATGCTCGCGCGGCGGCTGCCGGGGATCCTGCCCGCGCTGTCGCGCGAGGAGGCGCTCGAGGTGATCGCGATCCACGGCGTCGCCGGGTTGCTCGGGACGACGTCGAGCCTCGTCGTCGAGCGCCCCTTCCGCGCGCCGCATCACACCGCGAGTGACGTGGCGCTCGTGGGCGGCGGCGAGCACTCGCGTCCGGGGGAGGTGAGCCTCTCGCACCACGGCGTGCTCTTCCTCGACGAGCTGAGCGAGCTGCGACGGACCGCGCTCGAGGCGCTGCGGCAGCCGCTCGAGGACGGCGTCGTCACGGTCTGCCGGATGCGCATGACGGTGACGTTCCCGGCGCGGCCGATGCTGATCGGCGCGACGAATCCCTGTCCGTGCGGGAACTACGGCGACGGCACGCCGCGCTGCGGGTGCGGGTTCGAGGCGATTCGCCAGTACCGTCGGCGCCTCAGCGGTCCGTTGCTCGACCGTCTCGACTTCCACGTCGTGCTTCCGCGCGTGGATCTCCTCGAGCTGCAGTCGGCGTCGGGCGGGGAATCGAGCGCCGTCGTCCGTGCGCGTGTGGAGGCGTCGCGCGCGACCCAGCGCGAGCGCTGGCGTCGCGGCGAGGTCTCGGTGCAGGCGAACGCGCACCTCTCGCAGCGCGACGTCGAGCGCGTCTGCGCTCTCGACGCAACGGGGAAGGACGTGCTCGCCCAGGCGGTCGAACGTCGCGGGCTCTCGGCGCGTGCCTACGGCAAGGTCCTCCGTCTCGCGCGGACGATCGCCGACATGGACGGCGCTACCGCGATCGCGGCGAAGCACGTCATGGAGGCCGTGCTCGGGCGAGTCCTCGATCGCGATCAGACCAACGGGCGGCCGTTCGAGACCGACGCCGCCTGAGCCTCAGCGATTCGGCGCGCGGTCGCGCCCTCGGTTCGAATCCGCACGCGTCGCGATCGCCGGCGATGCGCGCACCGGAATGTCCTCGGCGAACGAAGGAGACGAAGGAACATGCTCGAGCAGCTCGCAGAGAAGATGAAGGTCCTCAAGGGCGTCGTGGTGTCCGTGGAGAAGCAGTTCGGAAAGGGCGCCATCATGTCGCTCGGCGACGAGGGAGCGCTCGAGGCCGTTCCGACGATCCCCACCGGCTCGCTCGCGCTCGATCTGGCCACCGGTGTCGGTGGCTATCCGCGCGGCCGCGTCGTCGAGGTGTATGGCCCGGAGTCGAGCGGGAAGACGACGCTCTCGCTCCACGCGATCGCGCAGGCGCAGCGGAACGGCGGCGTGTGTGCGTTCATCGACGCGGAGCACGCGTTCGACGTGGCATATGCGCGGTCGATTGGCGTCGAGACGGACAAGCTCCTCGTGTCGCAGCCGGACACGGGCGAGCAGGCGCTCGACATCGTCGACGTCCTCGTGCGCTCGGGGGCGGTCGACCTGGTGGTCGTCGACTCGGTCGCGGCGCTCGTTCCGCGCGCGGAGATCGAAGGCGAGATGGGCGACAGCCACATGGGTCTCCAGGCGCGTCTGATGAGCCAGGCGCTCCGGAAGCTGACGGCGATCGCGCATCGAACGAACACGACGATCATGTTTATTAACCAGCTTCGGCAGAAGATTGGCGTTACGTTCGGCAACCCGGAGACGACGACGGGTGGCAACGCGCTCAAGTTCTACGCGTCGATGCGTCTCGACGTGCGCCGGATCGGTCAGGTGAAGGTCGGCGACGAGCTCGTCGGTGGCCGGACGCGAGTCAAATTGGCCAAGAACAAGATGGCCCCGCCGTTCTGTGAGGCGGAGTTCGAGATCCGCTACGGCAAGGGCGTCGACGGGCTGAGCGAGCTCATCGACCTCGGTCTCTCGCGCGGTCTGATCGAGAAGAGCGGCAACCACCTCTCCTTCGCGGGGACGACCCTCGGCAACGGCCGCGAGCGCTCGCGCGAGACGATCGCGGGGAGCCCCGAGCTGCAGACGACGCTACGCCAGGCCATCCTCGCATCGGGGCCGGTGCGGCCGGGTCGCCGCGCCGAAGGCGAGGCGTAGCGCACGGGCCCGTCGCTTGATCGAACGACGGGCCCCCGCTCGAGGAGTAGCCCCTCGGGCCAGACACGGGGCGAGGCGGCTCTTCTCGGTTCCCCCCGCCGAGAAGACGCTGCCTCGCCCCTCCGAGCAGCGGTGAAGGCGAGTACCGCCCATCGACGGACAGGAAGCGGGCTTCGGCGACGATGCTCTCGTCAGTTCGTGGGAGGAAGGACGTTGGACGAGGGGAGGTTCTGCGGCACCGATCCGGTCGCCTTGCATCCGGTGCAGCTCCACTACGACGGCCGTGGTCGCATCGACCAGATCACGCATGGATCACGCGTCTACACGACGACCTACGCGATGACTGCACGTACGACGCGCAGCACTGGCAGGTCACGCATGGCGGCTCCTCTTCGCGTATGGACGGAATGGCGAAGAAGACCGACGCTGCCACGTTCGCCGAGACACTGTACAGCTACGATGCACACGGCAACCTTCGCACGGTCACGCGTCCAGCACCGCTGGCGGTGATAGACTACGTCATCGATGGCCAGAACCGGCGGATCGGTAAGAAGATCGGTGGCAGCCTCGAGCAGGGATTTCTCTATGGCGGCTCGCGGAGCTCGACGCTACCGGAGCCGTCGTCTCGCGCTTCGTACGCGAGCGGCGGTCACGCGCTGGACTTCATGATGAAGGGCGGTGCGACGTACCGATTCGTCAAGGACGACCTCGGCAGCCCGTGCCTCGTCGTCGATACGTCGGCGGGTGCACGCGCCCAGCGATGCGCGCGGCCGACGGAGGCGATGATTGGAGACGTGTTGCGGCGAAATCCAGTGAAAGGCTATGAATGGTGACCCGGTTGCAGGCGGTCGTCGTTGCGGTAGTCGGTGCTCTCATCTCGTGCAAGAGGAGCGAGTCCGACCGCGACGGTGGTGCCCCGTCCAGCGTTGACGTGCGTCCTGTCGCGACATTGATTGAAGCAGGGCCGCGCACCGTCAGAGGAGTTGGTTACGTTTCGGGGTGTATTCGTGAGGCCGAGCGCGACCACGCCTTTGTCTACGATGACCACGGGATGAATAGGTTTTGTGGCTTCGGGCTTGAGTTTTCCTCTGCCAAACCCTTGCTGGTCTTAGAGGAGGAGAGGGCGGCTCCGGGTTGGGAGGCACTCAACTGGAAGGTGGACATCGGTGGGAATCGAGTGCTGTTTCGGCTGGATTCCGATTGGTCCGATTTTCGGGCGGAAGGGTTTGAGGCGGCCGACATAGCTGAAGTTGAGTTTAAGTATGTCAAGGGGCGAGTGGCGAAGAAGATGCGCGGCGCGCGGATGCGAGTGAGGACAGACCTGTTGTCTCGTGAGCAGGCGGTGCATCGAAGAGTGCATGTGAGTTACGATTGTCGACCTTCGGAGTGTCTCGAGTACGACCGTCTTCTCAGTACGATACGTATTCCATTTGCCGAGCGAGAGACCGACTCGGGACGGTGACCGCCCTCCCGCGGCGAGCGATCCGATCGATCGACCTGATGGCGGCTGGTCGCACGCCCATCACCTTGATGCTCGACATGAGCCGGTCACGCGTGGCGGCTCCTCCTTCGCGTACGGACCGAACGGCGAACTGGCGAAGAAGACCGACGCTGTCACGTTCGCCGAGACGCACAGCTACGATGCACACGGCAACCTTCGCACGGTCACGTGCCCAGCACCGCTGGCGGTGATAGACTACGTCATCGACGGCCAGAACCGGCGGATCGGTAAGAAGATCGGTGGCAGCCTCGAACAGGGATCGACCAAGTTCTGCGGCGCAACCCGGCCAAGGACTACGAATGGTGAACAGCGTTGCCGCCGCACTCTGGCTCATGTTGGCGGCGTCGTGCCGTAGCCCATCCTGCGCGAGAGCAGCGGAGCAGCCCCCGATGCAAGAAGCTGGGGTGGGAGGCGATTCGAGCGACGGCGCGGCGAACTCGCCGGAGGAGTCGCTCAGCCGCTATCAGTCGGGTTGCGTGCGCGATGCAGTTCCCGGGCAGGCGTTCACATACGTAGAGGACGGGCTCACGCGGTTCTGTAGCTTCGGGCTTGAATTTTCCGCAGCAGCTCCGGTGCGCGTGATCGAGCAAAACTTGAGTATCGAGGGGTGGGAGGCGCTCGATTGGCTCGTTGAGGTCGGTACGACAAAGGTATCGTTTCGGTTGGACTCGGATTGGACGAACTTTTCGGAAGAAGGTTATCGGGAGCCCGAGATCGAACAGGTTGAGTACGCACACGTGAAGGGCAGGATTGCGAGAAAGCGAACTGGAAGAACAACACGCGTAGCAACGGACCTTGTTGCGCTTGAGCGCGATGTTATCTATCGCCGCGTTCATGCGCGGTTCGAGTGTGGGTCGACCGCGTGCGCTGAGCTGGACGCGATGCTCAAGACAATTCGTGTCCCGTTGGTCCGCCCCAGTAAGCGCCGGGGCGACGCCGGACGATGACCCCGTGCGGCTCTGGCTGTCGCGCGGCGCTCGGGGACATTGCGGGGGCGGTAAGGTTCAGGCTCGCACCGAGGAGGCGTCGACGCATTCCCATCCCGACGAGAAGGCGTAGTCGACCCACGTGACCGACTACGCCTCAGATGCGGCTGCCAGGTGCGGAATCAGAACGGCTAAGGAGATCGAGGACGGCTCAAGAACCCGGCCGCGATCCGGTCCCGGGTCGGCGTCCCCGTGAACCTCCGGCCGGCCACGTCACACCTCATCGATCTCGGGCCCTCGCGCGGGCTGGTCGAAAGGAGCGGCAACCACCTAGCCTCGCCGGGACGACGGTCGGCAACGGCCACAAGCGCTCGCGCGAGAGGATCGCGGCGAGCGCCGAGCGTCCAGAGGACGCCACGCCACGCCATCCTCGCATCGGGGCCGGGGCGCCGCGCCGAAGGCGAGGCGTAGCGCACGATGCCCGTCGCTTGATCGAACGACGGGCCGCCGGTCGAGGCGTAGCCCCCCGGCTGAGACTCGGGGCGAGGCGGCTCTTCTTGGTTCCCCCGCCGAGGAGAGCTGCCTCGCGCTCGGGCGCATGGGTGGAAGGGGAGCATGGCCCGTCTATGACCGGACATCAGAGTCGGCGGTCGATCCGGCCATCACGTTGGTATCAATGAGCGGAACTGGCTTTACGTTCGGGGACGATCCGTCTACCCACCAGCTCACGTCGATACGCGATGAAGCAAAGACGAGAGACGGAGCAGTCGTGCCCCCGGTACCATAGCGAGCATGGAAGAGGATGAGCTGCGGAGAAAGTTCGCGGCTATGGCTGGGCAGAGCTACTCAGCGCTGAAGAACAACTGCACTGAGCCGGGTAGAGCGCGGGGTGTCGTCGGCTGGTCGACGCGATCCGGCGCTCAGCGCTCTGCTGCCCACCGGCGCGGAGTCTCAACGACATCGCCATCGGGCAGACGTGTCATCCAGGCTCGGCCCGCTCGCCGTTCGGTCCTCCGTGATCGATTGCTGCTCGGATAGCTTCTGGAGCATGTACTGATGCGTTCGACAAAATGGGTTATCATCGCATCTGGAATTGTACTGTTCGCGTGCCGAGGGGACGCGAGGGTGACCGGTCGCGACGCGTGGATCCATGACACGGAATCGGAATGCGGTGGCTCTTGGAAGCCGGGCAAAACGGTCGTAGTGTCTAGCGGATCGAGTGTGGAGGTTCTGGCGGAAATTTCGCAGAAGGAGCGCCTTTGCTTGCGCGTTAGGTGGCAAGGTCGGGTCGGCTACGTGGATGCGCATGATGCCGCGATCAAGCCGCTCGCGTCCAAGTGAACGGCACGTCGTTCCGACTGCGGAGAAGCGGAAACCTGTAGCGAGTATGAGGAACCCCGATTTGTGAGTTTGCAGATCCGCCTCTGCCAGTAAGACCTCGGGTCCTGGGCTCGTTACGACGCGCAGGACCGGCAGAAGATGCTCGCCGGCAGCTCCTTCGCGTACGGACCGAATGGCGAGCTGGCGAAGAAGACCGACGCTGTCACGCTCAGCGAGACACTGTGCAGCTGCGATGCACACGGCAACCCTTCGCACGGTCACGCGCCCCGCAGCGCTGGCGGTGATAGACGACGTCATCGACGGTCAGAACCGGCGGATCGGCAAGAAGATCGGTGGCGGCCTCTCTTCGGCGGTCGGACGCGAGCGGAGCGTGCCGTCTGACCGGCAGCCGGCGGGCCTTCCGGACGCACCCAGCGGCGGTCGGTGATGCCGACACCTTCCGTCGCAACGAGCGACGTCCGCCCCTGACGCGGCAGGCGGAGCGGAGGGCGCACCTACGGGCGCCCGACCCGATTCGGCCGCCAGAGCGATCGCTCGATCGACGGACCGGCCGCGCGACCAGCTGAGCCGGCTCGGCGATCGATCTCCACCCGAGAGGTCACGGCCGAGCATGAGCGACGGCGGCACCGTTCTTGGTTTTCCGGCCTGCATGAGGAACGTGACGCGTCACGACCCGAGAGCCCAGGCGAAGCGTCCGGCGTTTCGCGACACGACAGAGAGCGCTCCGGGCCGCGAATCGCGGACGCGGGACAAGCACGAGCACGGTGAAGAGAGCTACCGCGGGCATGACAGACTGACCAACCGTGTGGCGCTCGTGACGGGCGCGGACAGCGGCATCGGTCGCGCGGTCGCGGTCGCCTTCGCGCGCGAAGGAGCCGACGTCGCGATCTCGTACTTGAACGAGCACGAAGAAGCGAAGGTCACCGAGCGCCTCGTGACGGCCGCCGGGCGTCGCGCGCTGCTCATCCCGGGGGATCTCTCCGAGCGCTCGACCTGCGACCGCATCGTCGATGCCACCGTCGGCGCGTTCGGACGGATCGACATCCTCGTCAATAACGCCGCCTACCGGGGCAGGGCCGTCGAGAAGTTCGAGGAGATCGACGACGACCGCATCGAGCAGGCGTTCCGTATCAACGTCATCGCCATGTTCCATCTCGTCCGACGAGCCCTCCCGCACATGCGCGAGGGCTCGTCGATCATCAACGTCGCCTCCATCCAGGCGTACCACCCCTCGGCCGCCATCCTCGACTATGCCGCGACGAAGGGCGCGATCGTCACCCTCACGAAGGGCTTCGCCGAAGAGGTCATCAAGCGAGGCATCCGTGCGAACGCGATCGCGACGGGCCCCGCATGGATACCGCTCGTCGTCGAGCCGTTCCCGAGGGCGGAGGGGAGGTCCTTCGTCGAGCGGTCACCGCTGGACCATCCCGCTTCGCCCGCCGACATCGCGCCCGCTTTCGTGTTCCTGGCGTGCGACGAATCGCGTTACGTCAACGGCGAGGTCCTCGGGCTCATCAGCGGTACGTCGGCGGCCTGAGAGCGCGCAGAGCGCGCCGCGCACGGTCATCTGCCGGCGGCGGCTTCGTCCTGCTTGTCCCACCGCGCCTTGAGCCACGGGTACATCGTCTCGCCCATCGCTTGGAGCTGCTTCACGTGGTCGGAGGCCTGTGTGCCTTCGAAGCCGCGGATGTGGAAGCTGCCCTGATCGACCGCATAGAACTGATGCATCTCGCGCGGGCCGGTGGCGATGGACGGGGTCTTCTCCATGTCGATCATCGCGAGCAGTTTCGCGACACATTCCTGCACGCTCGGGTAGGGGCCCGTCGGGATCGTCGTGTGCGTGATCGCGAAGAGCTTCTCGTCGCGACGGGCCGCCTCGGCGAATCGGGCGAACTTCTCGAGCCCGCGCGTGTTCACGGTGCGCTTCTTCGGATCGGTGAAATGAGTGAAGAAGCCGTCCGCGAGGAGCACCGCATCGACGCGCGGCGTGAAGGTCTCGGTGAGGACTCGCGCGATCGAGCTGAAGCCCGCGCTCCACGCCGAGAGGGCGATGCGACGGAGCTGGGCTCCCTCAGCGTGGCCGCTCTGCGCGACCTCGGCCTGCGTATCCGCGAGGAGTTGGTCGAACGCCGCCGGGCTCTTGAACGCGTTCGAGTATGGCTCGGTACCTGCTCCGAGGTTGACGCTCACGACGACGACGTTGAGCTTCGCGTGCTCGATGTTCGCCTGCTGCCATCGGCCGTCGCCGTGGAAGTGGACGATGAGATCGTAGCCGCCTCGCTTGGCCACGAACCAAGGCGGGATGAACAGCTCCGCGCCGCGTCCGATCCGCGCGCGATACCCCGTCGCGGTCTCGATCTGCTTCGGTGTCTCGACCTCGGAGGCGCGTGGCGCTCGCTCTGCCTTGCTCGCGGACCGCGCTGGCGGAGGTATCGGCTGGTCGCGCGAGCACGCATCGAGCGCGATGAGGAGCGCCGCGAGGCTCGCGATGTACGTGGTCCGGAGTGCGGCTCGCTTGACCGTGCAGAATGCAATATTCCGATGGCGGAAGAGAGCATGGGCGGCCGGGCTCATCGGACTTTTCCCGTGTGCTTTCAACAAAGCGCCGGTCTCTGAGTGACCGAGGCAGCAGGGTGATGGACGCCTGACTCAGGCGACTGCTCACGAGACTCGGTGCGAATCTGAAATTGTGACGGATCTTCGAGGGGAATCAAGTGCGCGGGATACGGGCATCACCCTTGCCTGCGCACATTCGACCATGCCCAAGGATGAGATCGCCCTTCACGGGCAACTCAACGCGGGCCGAAGGCCCACCACTGCGGGTGGTTGGGGCGCGAGCCCCAAATTTCTCCCGAGTGGAAAGGCATGCGCACTCCCGAACCGCCCACCAGAGACGACTCCGATCCCGTGCACGGACCGGACCCTCTCACGAGAGACCGAATGGCCCATCCGAAGATGCCCGCTCGACTCCAGAGCCCGTCTGCTCCCATCGCGCCGATGGCGCCGCAGGTCCCGCAGGCCGGAAGGAGCGCGTCGGGGATCGCGCCGCGGAGTCCGCAGGCGCCGCTGCCACCCTCGGTACCGCCGCCGCCGCCACTGCCCGCGAACTTCGGCGCGAGCGCGACGAGCTCGCCGGTGAGCAAACCCACTGGGCAGCCTGCGGCGAGCGCCTCGGCGAACCCGACGCTCCCCGACATCGAGCTGGATCGGCCGACGGGCAAGAGCATCCACACCGTCCGCCAGCTGATCGAGACCGTCGCGGTCCCGCGCATGTCGCTCTCGGTGGAGCGCGAAGGCGGGATGCCCGTGCAGCGGACCATCGTCCACGACGGCGACCTCTGCAAGATCGGCTCGCATGCTTCGAACGACATCGTCCTTCGCGATCCGATGGTCTCGCGCTTCCATTGCCGCCTCGTCCGCGAGGACGGCGTGTGGCGGCTCCGTGACTCGGGCTCGATGAACGGAACGAAGCTCGACGGCGTCCGCATTCGCGACGCCGACATCGTGGAGGGCGGCGTCCTCACGATTGGCGATTCGGTCGTCCGACTCCGCGCCGGTGCTCCGCAGAAGGAAGACATCGTGCCGATGCTTCCGTCGTTCGGCGCGCTCGTCGGGACGAGCATGCCGATGCGGCGGATGTTCGGTCTGCTCGACAAGATCGCGCAGAGCGACATCAACGTGCTGATCGAAGGTGAGAGCGGAACGGGCAAGGAGCTCGTCGCGACCGAGATCATGCAGCGCAGCTCGCGTGCGGACAAACCGTTCGTCGTCGTCGACTGCGGCGCGATCAGCCCGAGCCTCGTCGAGAGCGAGCTCTTCGGCCATGTCCGCGGCGCGTTCACCGGAGCCGATCGCGATCGCATGGGCGCATTCGAGGCGGCCGACGGCGGCACCGTCTTCCTCGACGAGATCGGCGAGCTGCCGCTCGAGCTCCAGCCCAAGCTCCTTCGCGCCCTCGAGGCACGCGAGATCCGCCGCGTCGGCGAGACCCGCGCGCGCCGCGTGAACGTCCGCGTCATCTCGGCGACGAATCGCGACCTCGAGCGCGAAGTCAACAAGGGGCGCTTCCGCGAGGACCTCTACTTCCGCCTCGCCGTCATCAGCGCGCGAGTGCCTCCGCTCCGCGAGCGGCTCGACGACCTCCTCGTCCTCGTGCGGACCTTCCTCCAGCAGCTCGGCGTGCCGGAGGAGGAGCGCCTCTTCCCGCAGCCGGTCCTCCAGGAGATGTCGAAGCACGACTGGCCGGGGAACGTGCGCGAGCTACGCAACTACGTCGAACGGAGCGTCGTGCTCCAGTCGGCGAGCCCCACGCTCCGTCGTGGACAGGGCGCTGCGCCGCCCGCAGCGGGGCCGATCAACGGGATCGATCTCTCGGTCCCCTTCCGCATCGCGAAGGACTCCGTCATCGACTCCTTCGAGCGCTCGTACCTCTCACAGCTCCTCGAGGCCGCCGGCGGCAACATGAGCAAGGCCGCTCGCATGGCCGGAATGGACCGCATGTATCTCCATCGGCTCGTGCAGAAGCACGGGCTTCGCAGCGGGCGCGGGCAGGGCGCCAGCGGGGAGCATCAGGCGATCCGCGTCGGACCGATGCTCAAGGACTGACGGTCGCCTGAAGCTCGCTTACCGCTTCTTCGGACGGACGACCGAGAGGACGAGGGTGAGGTCGCTCTTCCCGAGCTCGCCCATGACGACGAGCGAGACGACGTACGTGAGCGAGACCGCAGGCGCGACGAGCAGCGTGACGACCTTCCCGAACCGCGGAAGGTAGAGCCCGAGGATCGTCGTCCCGGCGATGCACGCGCCGACACGAAGCGCGGTCTTGAGCGGGACGAACGCGCCCGCGGTCTTTCGCGCGGCGGTCACGCCGAACACGAGCGACACGCCGAGCGCACCGGCTGCCGCCGTGGCTGCGGCCATGATCTGCGCGTGACCGAACGGTGCGTTCGGAACGAGCACGACGCTGGCGGTGACGAGGAGCGCGAGCGCGAGCGCCGTGAGGCTCATCGCGGTACGCTCGCGGCCGAGGCTGACGAGGATCGTCGTTGCGAGGCCGAGCATCGCGAACGCCGACTGACCGAGCACGAGGACGCGCAGGGCAGGGGCGCCCGAGGCCGCGATCTCCGCGTTGTACGCGAGTCGGATGAGCGACTCGGGCATGGCGACGATCACTGTCACCATGAGGCCGCACACGATTGCGCCGATGCGCGCGCCGCGCGAGACGAGCTCGGCGACCCGCGCGTCGCCCTCTTCCTGCTTCGCGCGTGCGAGCATCGGGAAGAGCACCTGCGTGACGCTGAAGAGCAGCTGGTAGGGGAGGAACGCGAACAGCTGGCAGGCGCGGTAGACGCCGACCCACTCGTTCGCCGCTGTCGACGGCTCGGCGGCGACTCCGCCCGGCGTGAGTGGCGAGGGCACCGCCGCCGCCGCGAGCGAGAGGTAGCGGCCGAGCATGAAAATGTCGGCCTGCATCAGCCCGTTCACGAAGAGCTGCGCGAGCATCACGGGCACGACGAGCTTCACGTAGGCGCGCACCTCGGGCACGCCCGAGGGCCGCGCGCCGGCGAGTGCCTTGCCGGTGCCCGTCCACCGGAGCGCGAGGAGCAAGATGCCGATCGCCGCCATGACCGCGCCCGCGGTCGCGCCGAGCATGCCCGGCAGCGTGCCTGCCGCCTCCGCGATGCCACGTGCGTTGCGCGCGAAGAACCAGCCGAAGCCGAGCATGCCGGCAGTGCGGAGCGTCGCGGCGACCATGTCGAGCGTCGCCTGCTTCGCGAACATCCGCCGGCCGTTGATGTACCCGACGAGCGGTGCGTAGATGCCGTACGTCGCGAGGACGCCGCCCATCGCCACGATCGGAGCGAGGATCTCCGGGGCGCTCTGGAAGTGAGCCACCACTGGGGCCGCGACGACGAGGAGCCCCGTCGCGACCGCGGCGATCGCGACGTGCGCGCGGAGGGTGGCGCGGAGCGCTTCACGCTCGAACGCTCCGGCGGCGGCGACCGTTCGGCTCACGCCCTGCGTGGAGCTGGCGACGATGACGTTGTTGAAGACGTTCGAGACCGCGAACACACGCGCGAGCGCGCCGTAGTCCGCGAGGCCGATCGCGCGGGGAAGCAGCGCTTGCTGGACGAGACCCGTGACGATGAAGAAGACCTTCGCGGCGAGGACGGCAAGACCTCCTCGTCCGGCGCGCTTCTGCTCTTCGTCGGCCCCTGCTCGAGTCGTGTTGGTTTCGGTGTTCGTGTCCGTCATCGGAGCCGGGAATGGTCCGCCGCACGGAGTGCGACGGGACGCTGGGGCAGGTCGATCGTCCGACCGGACCTCGTGAGCGTGCAGCGATCCGTCCGCGTCAGCACGTGGACGGCGTAGCCGGTGCCGCCCCGCCGGCGGTCGCCGACGTAGAGGCGGTCGCCTCGCCAGGCGAGCCCCTGGAGATCGTAGCCGGGGGTCGGCCCGAGGATGGGCGCCTGGAACGTCGAGAGGACCTCACCGCTCTCGGGATCGAACGTGACGACCGAGGTCGGGTTCACGTCCGGCTGCGGGCCGGCGACGATCGCCGCACCGCAGCCGTCCGTCACGGCGATCTCGGCGACGCTCCCGCCGAGGTCGCGCTCGCGGACGAGGAGCCGCGAGGTCGACGTCGCCGTGTCGAAGCGCTCGATGCCGGCCAGCTCTTCGTCGTCGGCGTCGAAGTTCCCCGGCATGGCCATGAAGAGCGCGCCGGCGAGCTCCGACATCGGGTTGAACGGGTTCCTGCCGACGAGGTCGAACGTTCCGTCGACCGAGCGCGTCGCGACGTCGATGCGCAGCATCTGCGAGGTCTGCTTCGATCGCAGGAGGTCGTTGTCGTCGAGTCGCTCGAGCGTGACGAACGCCTTTGCGGCTCCATCGATGACGACGACGCGCACCGCATCGGCCTGCGGATTACCGTCCGCATCGAAGGGGGACAGGTCGATCGAGTGCGGCTCGAGCTCGCCGTCCTTGAAGAACGCGATGCGAGCTGCATCGTAGAGCGGAACGACGACCGTCTCATCGGGCGCCGCCGCCGCGTCGTGAGGGTTCGCCGCGCGCCTCACGCCGCTCACCGGATCCGTCGGTCCGAGGGAGGCGACGCTCATCCGCGAGAGCGGCCTGCCGCACGAGGTGTCGACCTCGAAGAGGAGATCGTTGTCCCGCGCCAGGAAGAACGCGCGGCCGTTCGCCAACGCGAGCATCGGATCCGTGCCGAGGTCCGAACCGCGGGCACACTCGCCCGGGGCGCCGCAGAGCGTGCTGGAGGAGTAGTCGCTCGCAGCCACGATGAGCTCCACGCCCTCGCATGATGTCGCCCCGGAAGAAGGCGCCTCGCTCGAGCTGCACGCCGGCGCCGTCGCGAGCAGGGCAGCGAGCGCAGGAAGAGGTAGAGCGAGGAGGGGAGACCTCACGCCCGGAGTTCTACCTCACTGCAACCGGTTCCGGTCGATAAGCTTTCCCTCCGGGGTCATCCCGGCCTTCTTCCACCGATCCTCGTCGGTGAGGCCGGGCTCTTCCGGAGCGGGAGTCACGTCGTCGATCACCATCTGGCTGCGATACTCGCCCGCGATCGCAGGTCGTCGGATCTCGATCGTGAGCCTCTTCGACGGATCCTTCGTCACCACGACCTTCTCGAAGCGCGTCTCGCTCGCGCCAGAAGAGCTCGTCCCCTCGGTCACCCGTGCGCGGACGAAGCTCGCGAGCTCTTCCTGAGTGTGGGTCGAGGCGACGTGGACGCTGCCGGCGAAGCGCGCCTTGACGGTCGCGTGGAGGGGGAGGGGGAGCGTGAAGGCATGGTCCCGCCCTTCTGCGATCTCGCCCGGGGCGAGGCGATCGGCGCTCGGTGCGGCAGAGGGAGCCGGCGTCGGGGGAGCCTGCTCCTTCCGCTTGCACGCCGAGGCGCTGCTCAGCGCGAGCGACGCGAGCGCGATGGCGATCAGTCGACGACGAGCGCCCACGCGTTCACCGTCGTCGAGATGCGCGGCAGCGGTCGCATGGACGACATCGCCGTCGCGGACGGCGGGAAGCCGTTCTGCGGCAGTCCCGCCTTGCTGACGCCGTAGGTGAGATTGAACTGGCTCGGCGTCAGCTCCTGGAACCCGGTAGTCCCGGTGCCTTCGCCGACGTCTCCGATCATGGAGCAGGCTTGCGTCGGCCGGAGGGTGACGCCCGTGATGACGTGACCCGCGAGCGCGCCGACGACATCCTCCTTCTTGTCGAGCGAGCCGGAGCTGCATACGCCCGTCGCGGTGACGTTCGCGCACCACATTGGTTGGCCGCCCGGCAGCGTTCCCGTCCCGTCCGGCGTCACGTAGTTGAGGCCCCAGAGGCGCGCGACACCCGCGTTCTCGCACTGATTCGGCGCAGGCACGTGGGGGGCGAACGTCGCGAAGTAGAGCGTGCGATCGAACACGGTCATCGGACCCGTCACCAGCTCGCCGTTGTCGAGCGTCTCCACCCATCGGGTCTGAGCGCGTGGAGGAATGGTCCCGGTGGGACGCCCCTCGAGGATGGACCAGACGTAGTTCTTCTCGCCGTTGCGGTAGACGATGTTCTCCTGATCGCCGGTCGCCGCGTTGATCACGAGAGCACCGCCCGTGTCGAGCGAGATCACCGGAGTGATCTGGACGGGCTGGCTCTCCGCGGGGTTCGTTCCGAGGATGAGGTCGGCGAAGAGCATCGCCTTCCACTGCGCCGGATCCTTGCTCGTGACGTCGATGCGCCACATGGTTCCGTCGGCGTCGCCGACGAACACCTTCTGCGCGACGGCGCCGACGGTCTGCGGATAGACGACCGGCGTGCCGACCATCGGTGAGTCGAACGGCGTCGGCGTGACGACGCCCGAGGCCCAGATCCGGTCGGGGGTGTCATCGCGGCGGCCGAAGTGACGGAGGATCTCTCCGGTGTCGAGGCGGACGATCGTGATCCCGCGCCCGGGCACCGCGGCGTTCGCGGTGAACGAGGTCGCGTCGGTGCTGCAGTTCTGCGCCCACCTTCGGACGGTGCTGCGATAGCCGCGCGCGGTGTCGTGCGCGAGATCGGCGAGCGCCGCCGACCGGTTGCAGCTCGCGCCTCGCACCGGCGTCCCGTCGATGCCGCCCGGAAGGATCGCGACGCCCACCTGGCGCTCCCCCGTCGAGGTCTGGAGCTGGAGCGTCGTGATCGCCGGCGTCCCCGTGTTGCGGCCGAAGAGGGCCACCATCTCGGTGCCGTCCTTGGCGCGACGCACGACGCGGGCGGGATCGTTGGGGCCGTTCGACGGTACGTCCGTGAGCTGCCAGAGGAAGTGCGGACCACGCCGCGCCGCGGTGCCCTGCCCGTCGTAGTCGCCGGCGCCGGCCTCGTCCAGGCTGTATGCCGACGGAGACTGGTAGCCGGTGGCGCCGCCCGAGTTGAGGCACTCGCCCGCGATCGCCCCAGGCTGGGCCTGGGCGTTGCAGTCCGAGTCGGTGACGTTGACGCCGTAATAACCGCCGCCGGAGACGCCCAGACCGGCGACGAGCGTGGTGTGCCACTTCGCTCCCGGTGACGTGCCGCCGCCGACGTCGAGGTCACCCGGAGCACGATCCCAGACGGTGTCTTTCACGACGGGTGTCCCGTCGAGCAAGATCTGGTTGCCGGAGGGATAGTTGCTCGCGAGTCGCGGAAGGACGGCGGGCGGGATGAAGGACCAGAGCTCGTGGTGCCCGGCGGCGGCGGTCTCGACGGCCTTGAAGGCGTGAAGGACGCCGTCGGTCGTCGCGGCGAAGAGGGTCGGCTTGCGCCCCGCACGCTTCGCCTGGAACGCGCGGTATCCCGCGTCGCGCAGGAGGCCGTCGGGCGGGCCGTTGACCACGGGGTTCGCGCGGAAGATCGCGCCGAGAGGAGCGCAGTCCGGGACGCAGACCTGGCCGGGGATCGTCGCGCAGCCGCTCGGATCGGAGACATCACACGCGGCGTTGCTGATCGAGCATCGTCCCGCCGAGGCGGAGCCAGCGAGGGACTTGCAGCGAACGTTGAAGTCGTACGAGGTCGTTCCGCCACCGGGAACGGTGCCGGTCTCGTTGATCGCACCGAAGTGGGCGGTCGCGAAGCCCATGACGACGCGCGAGCACGCCTCGCCGGCGTCCTGATCGAGCGCAGGGATCTCCACCGTCCCGCTTCCGATGCCGCTCGCCGCACGACCGCGCTTGCACGTGTAGCGATCGATGTCGAGCGCGAGCCGCATGTCGTTCGCGTTCCAGAGGTCCCAGTCCCTGGCGCCGCGCTCCGTCCCACGATAGGCGGGCACGCCGTCCGTGGTCGTGGCGGCGAACGGGCGAACGGTGCGCGCCGCGTCCACCACCCCGGAGGCTCCCGGCACCCGCTCCGGCACCATCGTGATGAAGAGCCGGTTCGCGGCCCCCTGCGCCGCGAGGTTGATCGCCATGCTGTCGCCGGCGGTGATCGACGGGTCCTGCAGATTGGCCTTGAACGGCGTGCCGCCGCAGACCGAGCGTTCGCGCCGGATCTCGCCGGACCAGGGCTTCTGCGCGTTCGGGATGAACGAGGCGAGGTACTGCGCGGTCGTCGCGCCTGCGTTGACGCCTGCCGCCGAGTAGACCGCCGGCGTGAACGCCGGGACCGTGCGCGTGGCGACCGACTTCGTGATCGACGCGAGAATGCGTCCGAACGAGAGGTTGATGTCCGCCTGCGATTCGGCGAAGAACGGCCCGACGGCAGGCGCCGAAGCCGGTGCCGAAGCGCCTCCCGATCCCTCGTACGCGATGCGGTTCAGCTCGCAGCACGCCTCGGCGGTCGAGCCGGGCGGAGGTGCCGTCGCGCAGGCCGCCGCCATCGCCGTCGGATTGTTCCCGACGCCGTTGTACCAGGCCTTGCAGTTGTTCATCCCCGGGACGTTGTACGGGGCAGGGAAGCCGTCGCCGCCGGTGGTGCTCGTGCCGTTGACCGAGAACCCGATGACGAACGTCGTGACTCGACGTGCCGGGTCCGCGTAGAGCGCCGCTGCCGTCTGCGCGGCGGTCTGCGGGAACGGACACCGGCCGCCCGGTCCCTGACAGGCGGGGCGAAGGTTCAGGTTCGGGGCGCCGTCCGTGAGGAGGATGATGTACTGCTCGCGGCAGTTCGCCGTCGCGACGTACGCGTCCGCCTTCGGACCGTTCTGGTGGTACCAGAAGTAGTCGCGCGCATCGTCCATCATGCCGTCGATCGGCGTCGCGCCGTAGGGACGGCTCGACAAGAGGACGCGCTGGATCTGCTCGTTGACCCGCTGGATGTCGAGGAGCGTGGCGTCCTCGCGCGGGAACTCGACCATGCGGCCTTCCCACGGCGGTGCACCGGCGTGCCGTGCGCCGACCTCGAACGCCTGGCTCGGAGGCGCGCAGAGCTCGGGGAGGCCATCGGCGGCGCCCGGAAGGAGCGTGCTCAGGCCGTAGGCCGGGTTGGACGGATCGCGCCTGTAGCT
The DNA here is from genome assembly GCA_001899635.1 of Myxococcales bacterium 68-20. Taxonomy (GTDB): domain Bacteria; phylum Myxococcota_A; class Polyangia; order Polyangiales; family Polyangiaceae; genus Labilithrix. The sequence continues at coordinate 260,614 of MKVQ01000001.1, forward strand.
CCACAGACCGAGGAACGGAAGCGTGGTGCCGGACGCGGTCTGAACCGAGCCTTGCGGCGGCCACGACCCGCCGTTGACGCCGATCTCGGCGCTCTCGTCGTTGTCGAACGTCATCAGGCCGAAGCGCACGTAGTCGCGAGCGGCGTCGAGCTGACCGTCAGGTGCCTGATCGAAGACGCACGAATAATTGCCGAGCGGCGAGGAGAGCGCCGAGTTCGCTGCGTACTGCGACTGCATGTACGAGTAGCTGGCGGAGACGAGCGCGTCGTCGGGAAAGTCACGGACGTCGCCGCCTTGTCCCGCGGCCGCCGCGTACCCGAGCGACGTCGGACCGACGCCGGTCGTTCCGCTCGCCGCGCCGGGCAGGCGGTGCGGGCCGATCGCGCATACCGAGCCCCCGTTCGCGGTCGAGCCGGAGAGCGGGCGATGGTAGGGCAGGAAGTAATCCGTATCGTACGGGCTGACGCCGGCGATCTTGTACTCGTTCCGGAACGCGTTACCGGCGGCGGACGAGGAGCGATTCATCGCGGCGCAGCTGTAATACGGCTGCATGTTGCCGGTGAGCGCCTGGAGGAGCATGCCCCAGCGGTTGGGGGTCGACTCCACGCCCGGATTGCACGCGTTCGTGAGACCGGTGCTGCCCGTCGAGTTGTCGGCCGGGAGCGAGCCGTCCGTCATGCGCTCCATCGAGCCCGACGTGTCGACGAGGAGCAGGACGTTCGGCATCGGCTTCTGCGTCGCGCTGCTCTGCGCATGGGCATCGCGCGACACGACGAGCGACGCACCTGCGCCGAGGAGGGCCAGCGTGAGGATGCCGCGAGAGGTGCCACGGCGAAGTGCTCGAGGGTTCGGATTCGCTCGCATACGTCCTCCAATCACTGCCGGAAGTACGGGCCGACGGTGAGACGGCCGCGCCCCTGCGCGATGCTCTCTGCGGGAGTGGTCGACGCGGCGACTGGGGTCGCTGCATTCTTCATGTCGACGAAGGTCGTGACGGTGACCTGGGTGAAGGTGAAGCGATCGTTGAGCCCGGTGCCGGGGGGCGGCGGTATGTCGACCGGGTTGGTGACCTCGACTCGCACGTACGCGCGCTGCGGGACGTCACCGAAGCTCTGGGGACTGAACGTGGTCTGCGTCGTTCCGTCGAGCGTCCACGGGTTCACGTTCTTCGCCATGTGCTGCATCTCCGCGACGCTCCACGAGAGGCACGCCTGCGCTCCGCGGAACTCCGCGTTCGTTCCGGCGTTGAACGCGTTTGCCGTCTTGCAGTTCGTTGCCTGGATGTCGGTGCCCGCGCCCGTTCGACCGGACTGCATCGCCTTGACGATCTCGCCGGTGGTTCCCGGAGTGAAGGTCTCCGCGGTGAGCACGAGCGCGTGCTCGGCCGCGCTCTGCGCCTGCGCGGACTGGCGCAGATGGCCCGCCGACCGGATGTCGATTGCCGTCGCGCTCAGCCCGTAGATGCCCATCGCGGCGAGGAGCCCGAGGGTGATCGCGACGATGAACATCGCCGCGCCGGCGCTGTCACGACGCGCGCGTGCACGAGCGAGCGCTCCGCGACTGCGCGCCGACACCGAGGGAGAGCTGGGGGGGCTCGCGATGCGCATCAGTAGTTCGCCCTTGCCTGGTTGAGGAGAGCCACTTCCGAGATCACGGTTCGAACGCGCGCCCAGTCCGTACACGGCTCAGGCCCCATGCAGTAGCGCGTGATGTACGGCGGCCCTGCACTCGTCGGCAGGTCCGCCCGGCGGTCCGGGAACGGCGTCCGGAAGGCGAGTCGGTAGCGGACCGAACGAATCCGTTGCGGACCCATGTTCTGGAGCGACGCTGCCCCCACCTGGCCGGCCCACGTCGCGAAGAGCGCATCATCCGATTCGAAGTTGGCGTTGACGGTGGTCGGCGGGGCGCCAGGGACCGAGCTGTCGACGAAGAGGCCGAACTTCATGTCGACCGCGTGCTCCGCAACCACCTCGGGCGCGCCGACGGGCAGACTGTTCGCGGCCAGCACCTGGCGGTACAAGTTGAACTTGTTCGTGCCTGTCCCTTCGAGCACCGGATCGAGGCGACGCGGCTCGTTCTCGACCCCGAGAAACCAGCGCACCCGCTGGATGGGCGCGATCGCCACCTCTTCCATCACGCGCGCGCCGCACACGTCCCCGAGCGTCGCTTGGGTGGTCAGGATCCCATCGCTGCCGGAGCCTTCGAGCTGGAGGAGGACCGACTCGGGCTGGGTGGGGTCCGGGGCGACGCCGCAGACGGTCAGGTAGTGGAAGCATCCACGCATATCCATGACCTGGACGGCGTAGAGCATGCCGGGCACCGGCGGGCTCATCCGCAGGCCGGGCATGAACGCGACCTCCGTCATTGCCTGGCGCCCCGCCGCATCGGCCGCTCCGTTGAAGAGGCGGCGCACGGCGGGATCCGCCTGTCCGCTCAGGCGCACGACGGTGCCGCAGCCGCCGCCGGCGTCCACCATGAACTGGCCACGGTAGACGTCGTCGGTCGTCAGGTTGCCGGCGATCTGGAGCTCGTGGGGCGAGAGGCCGTTCCGCAGCGTGTACGCGTGCCCCCGAACGCTCGCGTCGGCCGGCAGGATGCGGATCCCCTGGAGGTCCTGGAGCGCGGGGATGCGGTAGGGCTGTCCCACCGCGCCCGGGATCCTCGCGATCCTCGGATCCCACTGGATGTTCGGCGTCGACATGTACGAGGCCCGCGAGAGGTCGTTGCGCAGCCGCTCCGACGCCGCGCGCACGCTGGCCTCGACGCCGGAGATCCGCGCTTGCTCGTAGAAGGTCGTCGTCGCCGTGCGCGCGAGCGCGACCGCCGCGAGGGCGATGATGAGCCCCATCACCAGCGAGACCATCAGCTCGACGAGCGTGAAGCCTCGGCTTCGGACGAGTGCGCGCCGCTTCATGGCGTGGGGGTTCCTCCGGGCGCGGGCGTGGGGTTTCCTCGAAGAGCGGTGGTCACGTTGACGAAGTGGTAGTGGTTGCGCTCCGCCGCGGAGGTGACGTCGAGGTTGGCGCAGTTCGGCGGGCCGTACTCGAGCCGCGACCACACCACCCGGATCTCCGCGCGGATGATCGCCGTCGGGTTCACGCCGCTGCCGCTGTTCGCGATCCAGGCGAGCCTGTAGTGAACGCAGAAGGCGCGGTCGTCCGAGGCCGGGTCGATGTCGCGACCGAGGAGATCGAAGGCCGCCGAATACCCCTCCATCGCGGGGCCAGCAATCGGGACCCGCCACGCGTCGTCGATGTTCGCCGCGTCGAGCCACAACGTGTTGTCGATGTTCGAGGTCGTGACCAGGCTGTTCGGCTCGGTCCAGGCGAGCGAGTCGCGCTGGAGGCGGTGCTGCCACTCGCGCGCGATGTTCGTCGCGATGTCGAAGTTGCGCGCGTCGGCGCCGCCCTGGATCGTCACGCGCTGCATCCCGATCACGCCCGCGGCGCCGATCGCGAAGAGCGTCATCGCGCTCAGGACCTCGACGACCGTGTAGCCGCGCCGGCTGCCAAGCGAACGGGAGCGTGCGTCAGCGGAGCCGAGCTTCGCGCAGGAACGAGGAGCGGTGTTCTTCATGGCGTGTCCGACCTCAGCCTTGGCGCGCCGCCGCCGGCGATCACGACACGGCGCCGGAGACCGACGCCGGCGCCTCCCGTGTTGCGCCGGATCTGTGCCTCCGCGATGCCGTTGAACGGCGCCGACGCAACCATCATCGCGACTGCCGCCGCGGCGTTAGCCCCGGAGCCGACGTACGTGACTCCGGCCGGGGTGATGCAGATCGCGATCGCCGGCGTTCCGAGCATCGGCGAGCCGACCGGACCATCGCCGATCACCAGCGTGGTGCGCACGTCCATGTCGACGTTGATGCCGCCGAGATTCAGGTCCACGTGGTCGATGAAGCGGGACCGGTTGTCGGCCATCAAGGCATTCGTCGGGAAGGCGCCGGCGAGCTCGGGGATGGCCGTGGTCCACTGACCGAGGCCCCTGCAGGACGCGACCGGGTTCGGGCCGCTGGGGGGCGCCGCTCCGTCGAGCGCCGAGTACAGGCGAATGACCCCGCGTCCGCCGGTTCCGCCCGTCAGGATGGCGAGGTGCGCGGACCCGGTCCCGGCGGCGCGCGACCGACCCTGGACGAGGATTTGCTGATACTGCCGTGCATAGTCGAACGCCGCGCGGTCGTTGCGAGCCTCCACGAAGGAGGGGACGGCAAGGAGCGCGATGAGCGAGATGAGCATCACCACGACCATCAGCTCGATGAGCGTGAAGGCTCGGCTCGCAAGCCTCGCTCGGGTACGACGGAGTGCTCCTCGCTTGACCATGACGCGCTGCCCCGGAGCGGCAAAGCAAGGTGCGTGCCCCGAGCTCCGCCCGTAGGGGATGGGAACTGCGCGGGATTTTGGGCTGGAGGCGCTCCCCCTACGTCGAATCCTTTGCGGGGGTACGAAAAAAGGTTCGAGTCGGCCGGAAGCGCTTCGGGCGCGCCGGCCCTACCAGGAATGCGCGGCTCGCATCGGCAACCACTCTTCCGGTATGAACACGCCCCATGTCGTCCCGCTCGTTCGTCGCTTCCGTCCTCCTCCTCTCTGCTGCTTGCGCGTCGTGCAAGGACGACAAGCCCCGGTCGGACACGCCTCCCCCGCCTCCCCCGGAGGCCCCCGTCGCAAAGGCAGGCGCCTGCAGCGGCGGCGGTGGTGAGCTCAGCGATGCGATCTCGGCTCCCTTCTTCGCCAAGACGGCCGGCGGCTACTGCGTCGATCCCCAGGGCGAGATCAAGACGTACGGCGAGAAGGGCAAGCTCTCGATGGACGAGGTCTGCACGACCGCGTTCGACGGCGAGTGTGAGGTCTACAAGCGCTTCGGCCTGAAGCGCGTCGTCTCCCTCCACTACGTGGACGGCAGCGGCAAGGGCGGCACCGTGGAGGTGAACCTCTCGCAGTTCGCCGACGTGCCCGGCGCGTACGGCATGTACACGCTCCGCGTCGTCGCCGGCGATCCCGCCGAGCCGTCGACGCCGAAGCCGCTCGCGGCGGGCGCCGCCGCGGCGATCGGGACCGGGCGCGCCTACGTGTGGCGAGGCCAGCATCTCGCCGAGCTCCAGTACGTCAACGAGAACGAGTCCCCCGAGCAGCTCGCGAAGTCGAGCGAGGCGATCCTGACGACGGTCGCCAAGGAGGTCGGCGAGCGTTTGCCCGGCCCGACCACGCTCCCGCCTGCGGCGCAGCTCCTGCCGGTCGACAAGCGGGTGCCGAACGGGATCGTCTTCTATCCGAAGGATGTCCTCGGCTGGAACGCGACGGGCCCCGGCGCGGTCGGCTTCTACAAGGACGGCGATCGCCGCTGGCGCGTCCTCGCGATCGTGAAGGACGACGCCGATCAGGCGAAGGACTCCTTCAAGACGATCAAGTCGAAGCCCGGCACGCTGCCGGTCTCCGCCACCGGCGACGAGGCCGCGCACGTCGTCGTCCCGTCCGCTGGAGAGGACAAGGCGAGCGCGCCGAAGGTCGAGATGCTCGTTGCGCGGAAGGGCAACGTGGTGTGGGGCGTCGGCGACGAGGAGTACGTGCTGCGCGGCGCGACGGGCGTGGATCGCGACAAGGTTCGGGTCACGAAGGACGAGGCCGTCGCGAAGATGAAGGACCTCCTCGCGACCGCGGCCCCCGCCGCCGGCGCAGCCCCCGCGTCCGATGCGGGAGCGAAGCCCGCCGTCGCGCCTGCGGGCTCGGCCCCGAAGAAGTAGCGTCGCCGTTCGGGCAGGGCGCGACGTCTTCGACGTCGCGCCGCCCGTCGCGTCAGCGTCCGGCGCTCTTCGCGGTCGCGGCGTCCTTCTTGCCGATCGACGTGCGCTCGAAGCAGCGCGGGTCGACGCGGAGCTCCTTCCGCACGAGCGCCGTCGCCGCGATGAATCGCGACGAGACCGGATCGTGGTACCCGCTCGCCTCCGGCGCGTCCGGCACGTGCGAACGATGCCAGCGCACGATCCGACGCATCAGGTGATCGCGCGCCCATTTGCCGACGAGGGAGGCGAGCCCGACGATGAGATGCGAGTCGTCGGCGTCGCGGAGGAAGGCGAGCCGTCCGATGCCGGCGATCTGGTACTCGCTCCGCGCGCGCCCCTCGCACAGCACCGTGTAGAGCCTTCCGGCGAGCGGGCCGAAGCGTTCGCCGTAGAAGCCGAATCCGCCGACCTTGCCGCAGTGCGCGTAGATGTGGTCGCCGGCTTCCTCGCGCGCCGCGAGCGCCAATCGCTCCATCGTGTGGAGGTCGACGTCGAAGCGCGAGAGCCCCGCGTCGACTGCGTCGTTGAGCTTGCGCGTGCACACGATCGCGACGCGCACGCCGAGGACGTCGAGGCCGCGGGCTTCGAGGCGGTCGAGGTCCTTCGCGCAGGCTGCGACGGCCTTCTCGTCTGCGGTGAAGGCCTCGCCCTCCGAGCCCCAGCAGAGGTCGACGTGATGCGACGGGCACGGCGAGCGCAGCGTCGCGTCGGAGTCGAGCGCGACGGCGGCGAGGAGGTCCGCCGGCGTGAGGGGCCCGACGTATGGGGACGCTCCCGCCGAGGGCTCACGCTCGGCCCGTGCCTTCGCCGCGCGGGCGACGATCGCGCGCGCCCAGGCTTCACCGAGCGTGCTGTCGTCGAACGCGACGAGCTTCTTCGAGTCACCGATGCGCTTGGCGAGAACGCCGCGCGGCTTCGACGTCGCGAGCTTCGCCCCGTCGCTGTCGGGACGAGCGCGAGCAAGGACGGACGTGACGATCAGGGGCCCGAGGCGTGGGCCCATTCCGTTCTCGTCGATACCGACGTAGTGTGAGCCGGACCATGGCGGGAGGTTGGGCGAGCGCGGCACGACACCGGCGCTAGCGTGGCGACTCTTCAGGAACAAGTGCCGACATCTCCTCGTTGAAGAGCATCGCACCAAGACCGATGGTAGACAAAGGTGCGTCCCCAGGTTCTTCGTAACGCTGGGGAAAGCTGTTGGAAGCCGCGGCCGCGCGGCCGAATCAAGCAAGCTCGGCCCATATGGCCGCCAACACCTGGCGCCAACATCTGACGCCAACGTCTGACGAGAGAGGTGCTTATCTCAGAGAGCAGCGCCGGCCGAGGCATCGAGGCCAGCCGGCGACGATTCACGACACACGCGTTGACCTTATCGATCCCGATGTTTAAGGTGTCGGGCCCTTTGGGGGGCGGTTACTCTCACGAGCTTCACACGGCTCAGCTCAGCGCGGGGGAATTGATCCCGCGCGCCGGAGGCAGGCGGATGAACAAGGTCCAGCTCAAGAAGTTCAAGACGCTGCTCACGGAGAAGCGCGACGAGATCGTCAAGAAGGCCAAGCAGACGCTCGAGGAGGACATGACCCTCGACTCGAACGATCTGCCGGATGAGATGGACCTCGCCTCGAGCGAGTACCTCCAGTCGTTCACCTTCCGGCTCCGCGGTCGCGAGAAGGTCTTCCTCGACAAGATCGAGAAGGCCCTTCGCAAGATCGAGGACGGCAGCTTCGGCATCTGCGAAGAGTGCGGCGAAGAGATCTCCGTCAAGCGACTCGAGGCACGTCCCGAGACCAACCTCTGCATCCGTTGCAAGGAGGATCAGGAGCGTCACGAGAAGGACTACACCTGAGCAAGAGCTCCCGATGATCGGGAGCGCTCGGCTTCGGTCGTAGGCTAGACACGCAAGAGGGCGCCGCTGCCGATCGCGCAGCGGGCGCCCTTCGTCTCATTTCGGATCGCGATCGCGCAGCGTCGGGTCACGTCCGAGAAGAGAAGAGCAGAGCGAGAGAACAGGAAGGCGGGAAGGATCCTTTGATCGGTCCTTCCGTCCTTTTGCCTTCCTGTTCGGTCGCGACGAGCGCTTCAGGCCCACCACTGCGCGTGGTCGGGGCGCGAGCCCCAAGCCCGCGACGGGCGCTCGCGTCAGGTCGCCTCGGCCGCGGCGCCCTTCTTCTTCGACGGCTTCGTGGCCGCGCGGGTGAGCACCTCGGCGAGGTAGCGCGCGGTGTGCGACTGTTTGCTCGTCACGACGGTTTCGGGAGTCCCCGACGCCACGATCGTCCCGCCCTTGTCGCCGCCCTCGGGCCCGAGATCGATCACCCAGTCGGCGCATGCGACGACATCGAGGTTGTGCTCGATGACGACGACCGTGTTGCCTTGATCGCGGAGCTCTAGGAGCGCTGCGAGGAGGACCTCGATGTCGGTGAAATGGAGGCCGGTCGTCGGCTCGTCGAGGACGTAGAGCGTCCGCCCCGTCGCTTTGCGCGCGAGCTCGCGTGCGAGCTTCACGCGCTGCGCCTCGCCGCCGGAGAGGGTGGTCGCCGGCTGGCCGAGGGTGAGGTACCCGAGGCCGACGCGACGGAGCGCATCGAGGCGATCGCGCACGCGCGGGATGGTCTCGAAGAGCGGGAGTGCCTGCTCGACCGTCACCTCGAGCGCGTCGGCGATCGAGAGACCGCGGTACTTCACCTCGAGCGTCTCGCGGTTGTAACGCTTGCCGCCGCAGGTGTCGCAGGTGACGAAGATGTCCGGGAGGAAGTGCATCTCGACGCGGAGCACCCCGTCGCCCTGACACGCCTCGCAGCGTCCGCCCTTCACGTTGAAGGAGAAGCGCCCGGCTTTGTAGCCGCGCGCGCGGGCCTCCGGGAGACCGGCATAGAGCTCGCGGAGGAGGGAGAAGACGCCCGTGTACGTCGCCGGGTTCGAGCGCGGCGTGCGACCGATCGGGGCCTGGTCGATCGAGATGACCTTGTCGACGTTCTCGAGGCCCTCGACGGCATCACACTCCCCGATCGGGGCCGTGGCCGAGTAGAGCTTCGCGCGCGCGGCCGGGAGCAGCGTGTCGACCACGAGGCTCGACTTGCCGCTGCCGGACACACCGGTGAAGCAGGTGAAGAGGCCGGTCGGCACCTCGACGGTGACGTCCTTCAGGTTGTGCGCTCGCGCGCCGACGATGCGCACCGCGCCCTTGCCGCGGCTCTTGCGCGTCCGCGGGATCGGGAGCTGCTTCTTGCCGCTGAGCCAGGGGCCGGTGATCGACGCCGGGTCCTCCATCAGCTTCTTCGGCGGTCCTTGCGCGATGATCTGCCCGCCGTGGACGCCTGCGCCGGGGCCCATGTCGACGACGTAGTCGGCGGCGAGGATCGCTTCGCGATCGTGCTCGACGACGAAGACCGTGTTGCCGAGATCGCGGAGGCGAACCTGTGCCTGGAGGAGGCGCGCGTTGTCCCGCGCGTGCAGTCCGACCGATGGCTCGTCGAGCACGTAGAGGACGCCGACGAGCGCCGCGCCGATCTGCGTTGCGAGACGGATGCGCTGGCCCTCGCCGCTCGAGAGCGTCTGCGCGCTGCGATCGAGCGAGAGGTAGTCGAGGCCGACATCGATGAGGAAGCCGAGCCTGGCCGTGACCGCGCGGAGCAGCGGCTCGGCGACGGCGCTCTCGCGCGCGGAGAGCTGCTGCGGGCCGCCGTCCTTCCCGAGCGTCGAGAGGAATGCGCGAAGCTTCTCGAGAGGCATCCGGCCGAGCTCGGCGACGTCCTTTTCGCCGAGCTTCACCGCGAGCGCTTCGGGGCGGAGGCGGCGGCCCTTGCACGCGGAGCAGGTGCGCGTGACGAGGAAGCGGCCGATCTCGTCGTCGCCGATCGCGCCCTCGTCCTCGTCGAGGTCGTCGACGTCATCGCGCCCGGAAGGCGATCCGCCACCTTCCTCGAGCCGGGCCTCGAGGCGCTTCACGATGCCGACGTAGTTCTTCTTCGCCGCGCCGCGCCCGCGCGCCTTGCCCTTCCCGTCGGCATCGCCGCCGCCGCCGAAGAGCAGCGCCTTCTTCGCGTCCTCCGGCTGCTTGTTCCACGACTTGTCGGGATCGACGCCGAGGGCCTCGACGGCTCGAGCGAGCTCGGTCGCGAGCGCGACGGAGCCGCGCCGGCCCCACGCGAGGATGACGCCCTCACGGAGCGTGCGCTGCGGATCGCCGATGGCGCGCTCGGGATCGACGACCGTGCGCGCTCCGAGCCCGTCGCACGAAGGACAGGCGCCGTGCGGACCGTTGAAGGAGAACATCCGCGGCTCGATCGGCGGCAGCGAGATCCCGCAGTCGACGCACGCGAAGCGCTCGGAGAGCCAGAAGGGCTCCTTGCCCTCGACTGCGATGAGGAGGCGGCCTTCGCCGGTCTTCAGCGCGAGCTCGACGCTGTCGGTGAGACGACCCTTCACGCCCTCCTTGAGGACGATGCGATCGACGACCACATCGAGGTCGTGGGCCTTGCTTCGGTCGAGCTCGATCGGATCGCCGAGATCGACGACGGCGCCGTCGACGCGCGCGCGCACGAAGCCTTCGCGGCGGAGGCGCTCGAGCTCGAGCTTCAGCTCCCCCTTCCGCGCTCGCGCGATCGGCGCGAGGACGCTGAAGCGCGAGCCCTCCGGCAGAGCGAGGACGCGGTCGACGATCTGCTGGACCGTCTGGGCCTCGATCCGCTTCCCGCAGCTCGGGCAGTGCGGGATGCCGACGCGAGCGAAGAGCAGGCGCAGGTAGTCGGCGATCTCGGTGACCGTGCCGACGGTCGAGCGAGGCGACTTCGACAGTGGGCGCTGCTCGATCGCGATCGCGGGCGAGAGCCCTTCGATGCGGTCGACGTTGGGCTTCGCGAGCTGCTCGAGGAACTGGCGCGCGTAAGCGGAGAGGGACTCGACGTAGCGCCGCTGACCCTCGGCGTAGATTGTGTCGAACGCGAGCGACGACTTCCCTGAGCCGCTCGGGCCTGTGAAGACGACGAGCTTCCCGCGCGGGAGCGAGACGCTCACGTCGCGGAGGTTGTGTTGCCGCGCTCCTGTGACCACCAGGCGGTCCATGGGGAACAGCCTTGTTAGCACGGGACAATGAGGTGTGCTGTGAGAACCCAGGACGGGGCGGTTAGAATCGATCGGGATAGAGGCTTGACTCCCGACGGCGATCTCGGCGGTAGAGCCCGCTCACGTCTCCAGCATGAGGCGCGCGTAGTCGGCGTCGACGACGGCCCATGCGGACAGCGGAATGAGCTTGCCCGCGGCCTCGAGCTTGGTGCGGAGGTCGTCGTAGGCCGCCCGCGGAACCGCGAGGCCGGTGACTCCCTTCGACGAGAGGAGGGTGAAGCGAAGGTCGCGCCCTTCGGGATTGCTCGGCGTTCCGGTCCCTTCGAAGAGGTAACGCATGGCCGTGTCGCCGGCCTTCTGCGAAGCCACGACGAGCTTGAGCACCTCGATCACGCGGTCGTCGAGCTCCGCGTCGAAGATCTTCACCTTCTCGAGGAGAGCATTGCTGTCGTGAACGACGCGCGTGACGGCGGGCAGCGAGCTCTCGAGGCTCTGCAGAGAGGCGGCGTCGAACTTCCCGAGCGCATCCATCTGGAGCAGAAAGCCCCGTCGCATGTCGTGATAGACGAGCTCCGGATGCACCACCCGGGAGGTGCGTCCGCACGACGGACACGCGAAGGTGAAGAGTCGTCCGGTGACGAGCTGTTCCTTGAGCGACGGCTCCGTCGTGACGTTCACGCTGCGATGGATGCGCACCCGCGATGTCGCGCTGCAGCCGGGGCACGTGATCGATTGCTCTTCCGAGATGCTCACGGCCCCCCGTCTAGCACGCGCACGATCGCGCTGCCGCTCGAGGTCACGGCGCGCGGCTGACGCCTGGCGCTTCAGTTGACGGTGACCTGCGCTTCGCTGATCGGGCGGAGGCCCGCACCGCCCGGATAGCCATAGCTCACGTAGTAGTCGAGGCCCCAGACGGTCATGGTGAACGGACCATCGCTCTTGATGCGATGGGGGCCGTCGGTACACGTGCCGCCCGGATACGTCTGCGCCCTGCCGTAGCGACTGAGCTCGACGAACGTCCACTCGTAGTCGTCCGAGATCCGCTTCCACCCCGTGAGCGCGCCGGTGCAATCGAGGGTGACGTCTTGGAACGCTCCGTCGACCTTGCGGCGCGTCACGAAGACCGAGCTGAGCTGGTACATGTAGTCGGAGAAGAACACGTAGGAGTCGAGCCACTGATCGGTCGGGACCGCCATGGCCACTTCGGGATCGCCGAGACTGCCCGCCCCGGACGCGGACGCACCGGTCATGACGATGGACAGATAGAAGGGGTGCTCGCTGTCCTGGCTACGCACGACGAACGGTTGGTGGACGAAGAACGCAGCGAGCTTTCCCGGCTCGAGCGTGTCGGGTGCACCTTCCGGACGGCTCGGCTCGTAGACGAGCTTGGTGCCGGCGACGGCACCGACGATGCGCGCCACGCTCGGATCCCGCTGCTTCGAGTCGCCCTGGGACGCGAGCGCCGGTCGATTCGGAGCCGGCAACACCGCGTACTCGTGCCCCCATGCGGAGACGGGAGGGACCTGACTGTTGTCGATGTCGCAAGCGCTCACGTCGCCCGGTACGGCCATGCAGCCATGTCCGCCGAAGAGGCCGACGGGCTTGTCGGACTCGACGACCGATCCCGTGAGGTCCTGGTCCTGCGTGAGCTGCAAGAGCTCTCCGCGTCGCAGCTTGTAGCTCGCGACCTTGCCTCGCGGCGTCGGAGGAATGCCGTTCCCACCGACGACGTCGGTCTTCGGAAGGAGACTGATCGACGTGTCGTCCTCGATCGCCACGACCTGGAGCGTGGAGAAGGGGCCCGTGGCGGAGACGTTGTCGCTGCCGGGCAGGAGTCCGAGACCGAAGCCGTCGCTCCTGCCGCCCCATGCGCTCACCGCGACGTAGTTCTTCTTGAACGACGTCGTCGGGAACAAGAGCATCGCGCTCGAGATCGCGCTCTTGGCTCCTCCGTAGGGATACACGGAGTACATCGCGACAGGGACGTCCGAGCTCGCAAAGGTCACCCTGCCGATGCCCGACTTGCCGTTGAGGGCTCTCTCCTTTTCGAAGATCGGCTTGACGCCCGGGGGACAAGAGACCCAGCGCTGCGCCCCCGTCTCCTCGTTCGACACGAAGATGACCGCGCCGCCTCCGGGAGGAATCGGGCCGTCGAGCTTCGTGTGCTTCACGACGCCGTCTTCGACGGAGGGGACCCACACCGCGCCGTCGAGCGGCATCTCCTTGCCGTCGAACTCGACGCGAAGCGTGGCAGGTGAAGTCCAGTTGTTCGCCACGAAGAACGCGTTGCAGCTCCCGCGACCGTCGCCGCCGTAGCGGTTGCTGTCCGGAATCGCGAAGGAGCATCCGACCGAGCCTTCGTTCGCCGCAGCCGAAGCGCAGGGATCGACGCACTCGCCCTTGGCGCACGCCGTATCCTCCGAGCACGTTCGCACGACCTTGCCGTCGCAATCGAGGATCGAGCGAAGGTCGCGAGAGCAGGAGACCGTGCCGCATCCGGCATCGACGACGTCGCCGGCGTCGTTCCCGCCGAAGTCATTCTCTGGCGGAGGCGTCCATCCGATGCGATCGGAGGAGCAACCCGCCCAACCGATCGAGACGGCCGCAATGACGAGAGAGAAAAAGAGTTGGGGCCTACGCATGGGAGGTTCCTCGCTCGAGCGCGATTACTTGAAGACGACGGGGGCCGATTCTGGATGGCTCTTCGAGTCGCGAGTGCCGCGCCCGAGCTGCCCGAGGAGGTTGTCCCCCCAGCACCGGACGGTGCCGCTTCGCAACAGCGCGCAGATGGACGCGTCCATGACGGCGACCGCGACCGGCTCCTCGGCGAGCCCGTCCACGATGGTCGGCGTCGGACGATCTCGGTCCGCGGCTGCTCCGATCTGTCCACTCCCGTTTGCACCCCAGCAAAGGAGCTTGCCGTCCGCCATGATGGCGCACGTGTTGTTGCCGCCTGCGGCCACCGCGACCGCATAGGCGCGGTCCGGCAGAACGACACGCGCCGGAAACGACTCGTCCGCGCGGCGAGTGGTGCCGAGCTGACCGTAATCGTTCTGTCCCCAGCAGAGGATCTCGCCGCGGCTGAGGGCGCACGCGTGCGTGGCGCTGGCGCTCACGCTCGATGCCTCGGAGACGGCGAGCGCCTTCGGTGTCGGATCGGGCGTCACCGAGCTCGCGCGACCGAGCTGGTCGGCCGTGCCTCCCCACGAGAGGACGTCGCCGCTCTCCGTGACGACGAAGCCGTTCTTCGAGGTGCCTCCAGTGGAGAGGACCGCGCCCGCGACGCGGTCCGCGTGAGCCGGTGCGTTCGTGGTCCCTGCATCCGGGCCGGGCGTCGCTCGAGCGAGCTGCGTCGCGTCGTTCGCCCCCCACGACCAGAGGCGATCGTCCGTTCCCACGGCGAGTGCGAACGTGCCGGTGAGGGTGACCGACTTCGCCCGGAGGCCTGCAATCGCGACGGGGTCGGGATTCGTGCGGTTCGACGTCTCGTCCCCACGCCCGAGCTGCCCCCACGCGTCATCGCCGAAGCACGCGACCTCACCTGCGCCGTAGACGACGCAGGTCGTACCGGTGATGCCGCTGCCCGCTGCCGTGATACCCGTCGCGTTCGCGATCCCGAGCACCTGTCGCGGGACGCTCTCGTACTTCGCGAGCGAACCGCCGTCGCCATTGCCGGTGCCGAGCTGACCGGAGTCGTTCGAGCCCCAGCACCGGACGGAGCCGCCTTGCAGGAGCACGCATGCGTGCCCGCCGCCGCGTGCCGCGAGTCGAGTGACGCACGGGTCGCTCGTGCACTTGACGGTGAAGTCGTACGGCGGCGGTGGCACCAAGGGCCCCGCCTCGCGTCCTGCGTCCGTCGCGGCGTCGGGGGGCGTTGCCTCGCCATCGACGGCGTCGCTGCCGCCATCCACGTTCGTGTCGAGCGGCGGCGAGGTCTCGTCCGACGAGCATGCCGCCGTGAGGAGCGCCGCGAAAGGAACGGACGCCAGCGCCAGCCAAGCGTATCGCGTCGTCATAGCGTCGCTCCCTTGAGCGCGAAGCCGTCGCCGACGAGCCAGGCCTCCGTCGCGTTCCCGTGAATGCCGAAGACGGAGCGCGGTACGAAGTCCTGTCCCATCTTCAGCGATGTCGACGTGAGCTCGGTCTCGTTCCAGCGCAGGATCGCGCCGACCTGAGCCGGGATGTAGATGTCGTCCCAGTTGCGCGCCCAGACCGGGAGGAAGAGCGCGTGAGGGGGCCGCAGCGGAGAGCCCGAGACGTCGAAGAAGAGCGCGTCGTTCCCGAGGGCCTGGACCGTCCCGAGGTTCTCGCTTCCGAGCGCGAAGTGAAATCCCATTCCGAAGCTGTCGTTGCCCGTGAGCATGACGAGAGATATCCGCTGGTCCTCGTTCGGCGTGTCCGTGACGACTCCGGAGAGCGGGGCGAACCCTCGCAGCATCGGGAGTATCGGGTTGAACTCGACGACCTCCGTCGGTGAGAGCTCGAAGAGATGCGGCTCGTGGTCGTAGAGGCCGCTCTCCTCCGAGAGGGTCCGCGATTCGACGTACCCCGCTGCATAGACTCCGACGCCCGGGCGACCGAAGACGGTCGTGATGCGAAGGCCCGGGATGTCGACCGGGTGATTCGTCAGTGTGGTTCCGTCGAAGTGGCTGACGGTCTCGTCACTGAAGGCGAACCAGACATCGTCGTCGTTCGTGCCGTAGATCGCGCGGACGGTTCCGAGCCGGCCCGTTTCGAAGCGTGCCCAGGTGCCGTCCGAGCTCCTGCGGAAGAGGCTTCCGCCTTCGCCGCCCGCCCACACGCTGCTCGCCGTCGCCCAGACGGCAAAGAGGCCACGGTTCTCTTGATGTGCGGTCGCCCAGCTCGTTCCGTCGTAGTGCAGAACGTAGCCCTCGGCGCTCGCGCTCCAGACGTCGTTCGGAGCCACCATCCATACGCTCTGGAGCGAGAGCGGCAGTCCGAGCTTCGAAGTCGGGATCCTCGTTTCGCAGAATCCCGCATCTCCGCATACGAGCGGGAGCTCGACGCCCGCGTCGGCGTCGCCGTCGGGCGGGGCCGAGGCGTCGGTCGGCTCGGGCTCGACGACGATGGTCCCGCCGTCACCGCCGTCGGGCGAAGGCGTCTCGCGCGGAGGGTCGACGGCGCCGTCCGCCGCGCAGGCGGCCAATGCGATCAGCCCCGCGGCCATGAGCATCCTGTGCTTCATCGAAGTGCTCCCCAGTGGAACATTGCCTGGGCGCCACCAATCCACACGTCGTCGGGCGCCGAGCCCCAGATCGCTCGCAGGGCGCCGTCATAGGTGCCGACGGAGATCCGCGACCAGCTCTTTCCGTCGAAATGCAAGACGGTGCCCTCGTCGCCGGCCGCCCAGATGTCGTTCGACGAGAATCCGAAGATCGCTCTGAGCGTCACGTTCGTGCCGGAGCTCTCCGTATGCCACGTGGCTCCGTCGTAATGAAGGATCGCGCCGTTGCTACCCGCCGCCCAGAGATGGTCGTCGTAGCCCCAGGCGGCGAGCAGATTGGCTTGCGAGTCGACCGGGAGCACGACGCCGGCTTCCGGCGTCGCAACCGGGTAGCGGGCTACTTGTCCGCGATCGCCCACAATCCACAGCGCGCGATTCGGCACCAAGAACAGGGCTCGCGGGCTCAGATCTTGAGTCAGCTCCGTGCCGGAGATCACCGGAGGCTCCATCGACTCGGTCTGACCGGCGTCGAAGTCCACGAGCTTCACGAGCGAGTCCGGTGCGGTGCCCGGGTCCCACGGTGCCGCGACGAGAAGGTAGGGGTCGCCGTTCGCGAGCACGGCAATCCCGGTCAGGTATCGATAGAGACCGTAGTAGTTCCATCGCGTAGTGCGGATGGTGCTCGCGTCGACGCCCCGTCGAACGACCAGGCTGCCCGAGACACCCCACATCTCGTCGGGCGTCAGGAAGATGCTCGTCAGCGTTTCGCGGCTATCGGCTTCGAGCGATGCCCATTGCTTCCCATCCCAACGGAGGAGAAGGCCGGACGAGCCGCTCGCCCAGACATCGTCCTTCGAGCGCCCGCTCAACGCGGCGATGGACCCGATGGTGAGCGGGGTCGGTACGGTGCAGAGGTTTCCGACGGCGCAGGGCACGGGCGCAGCGGCCTCCGCCGCGGCGTCGTCGGAGGGCGAGGCTTCGGCACCAGCGTCGTTCGTGGGGATGATGACGCCGTTGTCGGTCCGGGGCACCGACGTGCTCTCGGTCTCGGCGCAGGCCTGGATCGAGAGGAGCGGTAGCGAGAGGAGCGCCAGCCAGGCCGTGACGGTGACGGCTCGACGAGAGCGAAGGCGACCCGTGGAGAGAGGGCGTGACATCATTTGGGCAGTTCTTCCGGCTTGCACGGGGCGACGAGGCATTGCCCTTCGGAGCAGACCTGACCCGGCGAGCACGCGTTCCCACAGGCGCCGCAGTTGCGATTGTCGACGCGCGTGTTGACCTCGCACCCGTTGTCGCTGAGCTGGTCGCAGTCGGCATAGCCAGCTTGGCACGTGCCTCCGCAGACTCCGAAGTTGCACGTGGGGACGAAGTGCGGCCACTGCTTCCCCGGGCAGATGTGACCACAGCCGCCACAGTTCTCCGGATCGTCGGTCAGTCGCTCGCACGTTCGGCCGAAGTTCGGAGACGTGCAAAGCTCGTATCCGTCGGCGCAGAGGCAGTAATAGGCGTTGTTCATCGACGCGCAGAGCTTGCCCGCGCCGCATCCGGAGTCGCACGAGCCGCAACGCTCGGTCGTGAGGACATTGGCCTCGCAGCCGTCGCTCAGGTCATTGTTGCAATTGCGTTGGTGTTGATCTCTACATTTCGGGACCCCGCATTTCCCGCCTCCGCACCCGTAGTACATGGAGGAGTGGAGCGCCGGCTTCCCCGGGCCGGTGGGGTCGCAGGTGTTGCCGCAGACTCCGCAGTTCCGATCATCGTTCTGCAGGTTCGTGCATGCGCCGTTGCAATAGTCCTGGGCGCTGGGGTCGTTGCACGGGCCGATGCAAGTGCCCTTTTCGCACCTCTCCCCGGACTTGCACGCGAGCCCGCAGTCTCCGCAGTTGTCCACATCGGAGGACGTGTCGATCTCGCAGCCGTTGGTGGGGTCCTTGTCACAACTGCGGAAGTCCCCGACGCAACCGAACGCGCACTGTCCGTCGACGCACGACCAAACGCTGAAGTTCGCGCGAGGGCCGCCACAACGAATGCCGCAACCACCGCAGTTGTCGTCGTCGATCAACAGGTTGGCGTCGCATGGAAACTCGGATGTGGGGCACGTCGCCCACGGCGCCGAGCACGTCGTCACCGGGCACATCCGGACGTCGGAAGGAGGCTGGCTCGCGTCGGTGGACGTGTCCTCTTCGACCGAGGGGCCGAAGGGGCCGCGCGCTCCCGCGTCGGATTCGACCGCGACCCCGGCGCTCATCGTCTCCGCGCAAGCAAAGGGGCCCGCCATGATCAGCGCGACGAGCAGCGGTGCTGCTCGCAGGGGTCGGAGCTCGACGGTCTGTTTCTGCATCGCTCGTGAGTGCGTGGACGATTGGAAATTGTGAATGTGTCGTGACGAAAAACGTCGCCGCGGTGAACCGCCTGCGCGTCGTCAGTTCGTCGTGCGTGCCGGAGCGAGCAAGGCATCGGCGGCGCACGAGCCACGGAGTCGCTCGAGGTGAGACGAGCGTGGGGTCTCGCGCGCGAGGTCTTCGGCCGAGCGTCGCGCCTCGTCGCGGCGACCTTCGGCACAGAACACGATGGCGCTGAGCGCGAGCCGCTCCTCGCGAAGGATCCCGCGCGGGTACGACCGCGCGTGCTGGTCGAGGGACGCGCGTGCTCGCGCGAGCTCACCGCTCTTCAGCGCCGCGTGCGCCTCGCGAAGGATGCGCATCTCGACTCCGAGCGCGTCGGTCTGCACCTCGGAGACGGGCTCGGGCAGCGCCGTCGGGCGCGCGCCGCGATCGACCGGGGGCGGTGCGGAGGGAGTGCGAGTCGTGGCGATGAGGTTCGCGCGCGGGCGCACTTCGTCGGTTGCGACCGGCGCATCGGGCAAGTGGTTCGGTGAGAGCGCAGGGGCCGGCGCGTGCACCACCTCGGGGGCCGGCGTCGTCTCGTCCGCACGCTGCGGTTCGTTCATGGACGCGGCTCGAGCCGTGTCGCCGTTCGTCGTCGCAACGGAAGAGGTGGACGCGTGCTGCGTGGTCACGATGGCGGCGACGACGAGAGCGCTCGCGCCGATGAGCTTCAGTGCGTGACTCCGGAAGATGCCCGATACGGGCGGCTCCGTCGGTCGTTCCGAGGCGGGGGCCACCTCCGGCGCGGCGGGCGCACCGCCCGCTGTTTCGGTAGCGGGGGCAGGGGCCGCGACGCGCGCGAGGATCTGCTCGCGCAGTCGGTGTCGATCGCTCGACGTCGGGCCGAACTCGACGCGCGCGGCTTCGATGAGCGAGACGGATTCGTGGGACAGCTTGCTCATGACGAGACTCCGCTCACCGCTGCCCCGGGGACGGTAGGGATCGTTCGAAGCGAATCCATCGATGGCTCCACGGCTACCTCGCGTTCCCGCCGCGGAGCGCGACGAGTCGGTCGAACTCGATCCGCGCGAACCGGCGACGCGAGTAGACGGTGTTGACGTTGACGCCCAGGAGGCCGGCGACTTCTTCGGCCGTCATCTGCTCGATCTCCATCAAGACGAAGACGATGCGCTTCTTCTCGTCGAGCGCGTCGAGGATCTGCTCGATGAGCTGGAAGGCCTCGGAGCGGGCGACCTCTTCGAAGGGGGAGGGGCGATCGTCGAGCAGTCGCTCTCCGACTTCGGAGAGATCGGTGCTCGGCGCCTGCCTGCGGCGGTAGTTGCGCGCGACGCGCAGCGCGATGCCGAACAGCCAGGTGGTCAGCTTCGAGCGTCCCTCGAACGTCCAGAGGCGTCGATGGACGACCACGAAGACGTCCTGGACCGCGTCATCGAGAGCCGGCGGTGCGATGCCGAGCGCGCGGAGGGCGCGCCAGACGAAGACCAGGTACCGGTCGTAGATCTCGTCGAACGAAGGCACCGCCGTTGCGTCGTCGGGCGGGGCATCACCCTCGGCGTGGTGAACGGGCGCGGCGGCCGTCGGATCGTCCTCGCGCGTGCTCCCCCATGCATCGATGGGAGGCACGAGAGCGGGGCAAGCAGCAGCCGCCTTCATGCCACTTGAGTGCACGGGCCGTGACGAATCATCAAACTTTGTTTCGGCTGACGTAAGGTCGAGCTTCGTTGCTCAGAAGAGCTTGCTCTCGAGGCCGATCGCGACCCGGAAGACGATCGGCGCCGGCGAGTAGACCTGCCCGATGCCGTCGATCGTGACCGCGGAGTAGCGGAGGGGCGATCCGAGCTCTACCGTGGCACGCGGACGTAGGGGGCCCGCACTGACAGGCCGCGCCGTGAGGCCTGCCAGCCCGGTGAACCACAGGCCATCCGATGTCATCGGGCGGATGATGCCGAAGCCCGCCGCGTTGAGGACGCCCACCTCCGCGCGGAGACAGGCATCGAGCCACGGGACGCGGGCAGGGCTCCAACACCCGCGAACGCCGA
The DNA here is from genome assembly GCA_001899635.1 of Myxococcales bacterium 68-20. Lineage (GTDB taxonomy): Bacteria > Myxococcota_A > Polyangia > Polyangiales > Polyangiaceae > Labilithrix. Next base: position 281,026 of record MKVQ01000001.1, read on the forward strand.
CCGTGCGAAGGGTGATCGAAGCGCCGGCGCCCCGTGGTGAGGTGACGGTGGCCGGGCTTCGAGGCCAGAGCGCGGCACCGAGCTCCCCCCGGAACGCACCGTATCCGACGTAGCCGAAGATGCCTCCTCCCCACGCGAGCGACGGGAACGACCCGTGGTCCGCGGTGAGGTCGCTCCCGAGCGCGCCGTGGAGTGAGCTCGTCGAGGTGCGCCGCGGTGGCGACACGGCGGCGGACCGCGCCGGAGGCTCCGTGTGCGTCCGAGCTATCGTGCCGTCGGTGGGCGCGACCGGCGGCGCGGGCGCCGGCGCTTCCGTGCGTTCGGGCTCGGCGCGGGACTGGAGCCCGAGCGCGACGATGAATGCGGTCGCTTCGGCGAGCTTGTGGCACTCGTTGCTCTCGAGGGTGCGCGGCGCCTCGCTCTCGCTCCCGATGCGCAACTCGAGACGCCAGCGAGCCGGCTCGTCTCCCGGCACCCGGACGATGCGGGCCCATACCCGGAGCGGCTGCGCGGTCGCCGTCTCGCCTGCGAGGCTCGTCACGTGCGACACGACCTCGTGCTCGTTCGGACATTCCGGAGGGGCCACCCACTCGAGCAACATCGGTCTAGGCGGGCGCCTCCTTGGATGGCAGCCTATCATCCTCGGTGCAGCCTGCGGCTCGCCGCTGGAGTGGAAACCGACGTGTCGTGGGGCGGATCGGCCTGGGCGCCCGCCGCGTGTCTCTCGTTCCCTGCTCGAGCGCGACGGCGACGACGAACGCATGCGCACGTTCGGCTTGGGCTTCGTCCGTGTTCGGGCGAACCGCATCCATCGTGGTGCGGATGGGCCGATTCGCAGGCGTAGTGGCCGAGCGGTAAGGTACCCGGCAGTCGAGCGGAGGACTCGGACTCGATGGAGCTCGAAGCCGCGGCGGTCCTGACCGCAGCACCGGACGGTCTGCTCGTCGTCGATCGCGGAGGTCTGTTCCGGTATGCGAACCCTGCTGCAGCGACGATGCTCGGGCTCTCGGCTCCGGACGTCGTCGGCCGGTCGTGTCGTAGCTGGGAGGTCGCCGCGGTCGACGGCTCCGAGCTCGCTGTCGATGCGCTTCCGGTGCTCGAGGTCCTGCGCACCGGCGAGTCAGCTGGGGAGGTCGAGCATGCCTTGCGACGTCCCGACGGGGCCTGGGCTGTCGTCGCACACCGCGCGGCGCCCCTGCGGGACGCGAACGGAGCCGTCGAGGGGGCCGTCGTCTCGCTCGTCGACGTGACGGAGCGCACGCGCGCAGCGGAGCAGCTGCAGCGCGCGGAGTCGAGCTTCCGAATGTTCCTCGAACAGGCTCGAGAGGGCATTACGCTGCAACGCGATCGGCACATCTTCTACGCGAATCCAGCCATCCTCGAGATGCTCGGTTACGCTCCCCACGAGATCGTCGGACGCCCGCTCCTCGACTTCATCCACCCGGACGATCGCCCGATCGTGCGCGAGCGCATGCGGGCGACCATCGAGGAGGGACGCTTCGTTCCGCCTCAGGCGCAGCGGCTCGTGCGGCGGAACGGTGAGCCCGTGGAGGTGGAGACGACGGCGTTGCCGATTGCCGTCGAACGCGTGCCGACCGTCGTGGCGATCTCCGTCGACGTGACGGAGCGCAATCGAACGCGACGGGAGCTCGAGCGGTCGCGCTCCACTCTCACTGCGGCGCTCGAAGCGACGGCGGACGGCATCCTCGTCGTCGATCGCAAGCGGCGGATCACCGCGTTCAACGACCGGTTCGTCGAGATGTGGCGCATTCCCCGCGCGCTCGTCGAAGGTCGCGACGAGGGACGCGTGACCAAGTACGTGCTCGACCAGCTGAAGGCCCCAGACGTGGTCGTCGCGTCGACGCGAGAGGTCTACGCGTCGCCGGAGCGCGAGAGTGAAGAGCTCCTCGAGCTTGCCGACGGGCGGATCTACGAGCGCTGTTCGCGCCCGCAGCAGATCGCTGGAGAAGCCGTCGGCCGGGTCTGGAGCTTTCGCGACGTCACGGCACGACGGCGCGCGGAGGCGGAGCGTGAGCGGCTGCTCGCGGAGGTGAGCCGCGAGCGCGAGCTGCTGAAGACGGTCTTCGACCACGTGCCGGTAGGCATCACCCTCCACCGCGGACCCGACCTCGTCTACGAGCTGATCAACCCGGCGTTAATGGCCATGTTCGGCGACGAGCCCCGTCTCGGCAGGCCGTTCGCGGCCGTGGCTCCTGGTACCGCGCCGGAGCGACGCTCGATCCTCGAGCGCGTGTTGGCGACCGGGGTGCCCTATCGCGCGGTGGACGAGCCCTTGCGGGTGCGTCGGACCCTGGAAGGTCCGTTCGAGGACGCCTACTTCACGATCGCCTACGTGCGAGTCCCCAGTCCGAAGGGGGCGGCGGTCGTCGCGCTCTACGTCGACTCCACGGACCGGGTGAGAGCCCGCCTACGGATCGAGGAGCTAGCGGCGGTGTCCCGGCGCCAGACGGCCGAGCTCGAGAGCATCCACGCCAACATGCTCGACGGGCTCCTCGTCTGCGATGCGGACAGCCGCATCACGCACGTCAACGAGGCGCATACTCGGATGACCGGCTTTCCCAACTTGTCCGTCGTCGGGCGGACGGTGGGCGAGTACGCCCGTACGACGGGGCTTCGCGAGCTCGACGGTGGACCGCTGCACGAACGTGGACTCCCGCTCCTGCGCGCGCTGTCGGGCGAGATCGTGAAAGACGCACTCTTCCGCTACTCGCGCGCGGGACGCACCGTGTGCGTGCGTGCGAACGCGACGCCGATCCGGAATGAGACGGGAGCGATCGTCGGAGCGGTAGCCGTGAGCCGGGACGTCTCCGATCTCGTCGAATTCGACCGGATGAAGGACCAGTTCATCCGCGTCGCCGCGCACGAGCTCAAGACGCCGGTAGCCATCATGAAGGGCTACGCCGACCTGCTCCTTCGTGGAAGGGAGCAGCTCCCCGCTGCGAGTCGCGACGCGCTCGAGGCCATCGCGAGGGGCGCCGTGAGGATCGACGACATCGTGAAGGAGCTGCTCGACCTCTCGCTGCTCCACCTGGGGCAGATGGAGCTCCGTCGTGAGAGGGTCGATCTCTCCGCCCTCGTCGCGATCGTCACCGGGCGCATGGCGCTGACGACGCACCGGCATCGTATCCGCGTCGTCGAGTCCGAGCCTGTGGTCGTCCAGGCGGATCGGGTTCGGATCGAGCAGGTGCTCGGCAAGCTGCTCGACAATGCCGTCCGCTACTCGCCGCGCGGCGGAGACGTCGAAGTGCGTCTCGTCGTACGCGACGGCGTGGCGGTCGTGTCGGTGCGCGATCACGGCATCGGGATTCCGACGGAGAAGCAAACGCGCGTCTTCCAGCGCTTCTACCGGCCGCACACCGATACTCCGTACGACTACGGCGGCATGGGGGTAGGCCTCTACATATCGCGCGAAATCGTGGCGCGTCACGGCGGGGCGATGTGGTTCGAGAGCACGGAAGGAGAGGGGAGCACCTTTTGCTTCCGTCTCCCGATCCAGCCGGGATGAAGACGCACGCGGATGTCAGCTCCGTACTCGTGATCGAAGACGAGCCCGACCTGCGTGCCCTCATGGCCCTGGTGCTCGAGGACCGGGGGTACACCGTCCTGACTGCATCGGATGGCCGGGAGGGGCTCGAGGTGCTGGGGCAGAGCAAACCCGACGTGATCCTTCTCGACATGAAGATGCCCGTGATGGACGGCTGGGAGTTTGCGAGCAGGTACCGCGCGGCATTCGAGCACCCCGCGCCGATCGTGGTGCTCACCGCCGCGGAGGATCCGAGGACGCGGGCCGAGGAGGTCGGCGCCGTGGCCGGGCTGGGCAAGCCGGTCGAGCTCGAGCTCCTGTTCGCGGCTCTCGAAGACGCGGTTCAGCGCCCCTGACGTCCCGCCGGACCACGCTTCGCGGTCGTAGGTAGGGTCGCCGGTGGGCTCAGCCGAGAGCTCGATCGAAGTCGGCGATGAGGTCGGCGGCCCCTTCGAGACCGCAGCTCACGCGGAGGAGGCCGTCCTGGATCCCTGCAAGGCGGCGGGTCTCGGCCGGCATGGTCGAGTGTGTCGTGGACGCGGGATGGACGACGAGCGTGCGCACGTCACCGAGGCTCACCGCGTGGGTCGCCAGCCGGAGCGACTCGAGCACGGTGCGCCCGCGGACGACGGCGTTCTCGCCGGCGATCTCGAACGAGAGCAGCGCGCCGTAGGCGAACATCTGCCGGCGCGCGAGCGCGTGGCCGGGATGGTTGCTCAGTGACGGATGATGCACTCTCACGACGCGTGGATGCGCGGCGAGGTGAGCTGCGAGCGCGGCCGCGCTTGCACACGCTCGCTCCTGACGGATCGCGAAGGTCCGGAGGCCGCGCGCGACGAGCCACGCCGAGAGCGGGGAGAGGACGCCGCCGAATCCCTTGATGACCGTGTCTCGGACGCGAGAGACGAGCTCGGCCGAGCCTGCGACGACGCCGCCGATGACGTCGCCGTGACCGCTGATGCCCTTCGTCATCGAATGCAAGACGAGGTCTGCGCCCACGGCGAGGGGCGTCTGCGCAAAGGGCGTTGCGAAGGTCCCGTCGACGATGACGAGAGGGCGATTCGCGCCGGTACGGGCGAGGGCGGCGATCGCGGCGACGTCGACGACTCCGAGCATCGGGTTCGACGGCGTCTCGACGTAGAGGATGCGAGTCCGGGGCGTCATCGCCGCGGCGTAGGCGTTCACGTCGCCGTCGACGAACGTCGTCTGGATCCCGAACCTCGGGAGGCGCTCGCGGAAGAGACGGGCGCTCTCGGCGTACATCGATCGCGGCGCCACGACGTGGTCACCGGCTTCGCATGCGGTGAGGACCGCGCCGCTGATCGCTGCCATCCCGCTCGCCGTCGCGCAGGCGGCCTCGGCCTGCTCGAGCGCGGCCAGCTTCGTCTCGAGCGCGGCCACCGTCGGGTTGCCCCATCGGCCATAGATCCAGGCCTCCTCTTCTCCACGGAATGCCCGCGCGGCATGCTCGGCGCTCTCGAAGGCGAAAGCGCTCGACATCACGATCGGCGGATCCAGCGAGCCGTCTTCGCCCGGCGGCTCGCCGGCATGCACGCAGAGGGTCGCGAGCGCGTCGGCGCGGCTCCGGAGCTGCTCACCGTACCCGATGGAGGGATCGATCACGCCGGAGAGGTTACCCGAGAGCAGCTCGCCGCGGAGAGCGGTCACGACGCATGACGTGTCGGGAGCGAGGTGGGGGAGCGGTCGCGCTTCATGACCGAGACGAGCCCGCCCGCGATCACGAGCACCATTCCCGCGATCGCCGTCGGCCCGGGCCGCTCGCCGAACGCCGCTGCACCGAGGAGTGCGCTCGCGACGACGGCGAGGTAGCTCATCCCACCGACGCGGGCCGCGCGCTCGAGCGCGTAGGCGCGCGTCATCGCGAGCTGAGCAAAGCCGGCGGAGAGCCCGGCCCCCACCATGCACGCGGCGTCGCGCAGCGAAGGGAGGCGGAGATCGAAGAGCGAGAGGACGCCCATGGTCGCGGCGGCGAAGAGAGAGAAATGGAACGCGATCGCCTCGGTCGTCTCCGTCCTGCCGGCGCGCCGGAGGAGCATCATCGCAATCGACGTCGAGAGCGCGGCGAGCACGGCGACCAGCGCGGTCATCCCTGCGCTCGGCCCCGACGAAGCAGCGCCGGCGCCCGCGTCGTCGAGGCCGGCGCCGCCGAAGAGGAACGCCGGCCGCACGACCAGCACGACACCAGCGAGCGAAAGCCCGATCGCGAGAGCGACCGCAGCGGTCGTGCGCTCGCGCAGGAAGATAGGAGCGAGGACGGCGAGGAAGACCGGAGCCAGGTTGAGGAGCGTCACCGTGTTGCCGAGCGACATCGTCCGGGACGACAGCGCGTAGAACGTCGCCACCATCGAGACCGTACCGACGAGGCTCCGCCAGAAGACGGCGCGCCCGTCCTTCACGGCGAGCGATTGGCCGCGCATCCGGGCAACGGCGAACGCGACGAGCGCGCCGACGAGCGCACGCACGGCCGCGACGCTGGCCCAGGACGCCGATGACGTCGCGACCCGCGCGAGCAGGTTCATCAGTGCGAACAGGGTCGCACCGAGTGCCATCAGGGCGAGCGCGGCAACGGAGGCGCGGCTCTCGGATGGGCCGAGCCGCCTCTCGGGAGGAGGGCGGCCAGGCCATGGCCGTTCGAGATCTGGAACGGGATCGGCGGAGGTCGCGGTAGAGCTCGAGGGGGATGGCAAGGAAGTAGTGTCCTCGGGAGTGAGCTGAGTGGGGGGAGGGAAGAAAGGGTGGGGGCGAGAAAGAAAGAGGGACAGCGACCGAGCGCCGTTCCTGGGATGCGAGGGACGAGCTGGCGGTGGCGGAGGCCCTACGAAACGCCTCGCGCGGGCGCCACGATAGTCAGGCTTTCGCGATGAGTTTGAGCCCTGTGTTAGCCTAGACGCGTCATGCTCAAGGTCGAGTGCGAGTCGTGCAAGGCGCCCTACCAGGTCGACGAACGGCGCGTACCGCCGACCGGGCTGAAGATGCGTTGCCCGAAGTGCGGGCACACGTTTCTCGTTACCGATCCGTCGAAGGGGGCCGTGCCTGCTGCAGACGGAGGTGCCGCTCCCAAGCCGCCGCCGCCGAAAAAGGCGACGATGGTCGGCCTCGCGCCGAAGCCTCCGACGAGCGCAAGCTCGAAGGCCGCTCCGCCGGCGCCCGCTCCGCCGATGCCGGCGCTCGATTTCGATGCCGCCCTTCCCGCCGTGAAGCCTGCGGCTTCGCGGCCGACACCGGGCTTCGCGATGAAGCCGACGGCGCCCGCGATGGCCGCGGTGCCCCCGCCGTTTCCGGGGCTCGACGATCTCGATCTGCCCGCGCTCGCAGGTGACGTCGGCCTGCCAGCCGCGGTCAATCGGCCGGCTGCGAAGGCGGCTCCGAGGGTCGCTCCGAAGGCCGCTCCGAAGCCGGCGCCCGCGCCGGCGCCCCCTCAGAGCCAGTTCAGCTTCGACGTCGACCTCCCCGCCATTCAGCCGCCGCCCGCAGCGCCGTCGGGCGGTGGGGGCTTCGGATCGATCGACCTTCCGGCGCCCAGGCACGCTGGCGCGCCTGACCTCCCCGCGCTGAAGGGAGACGACGGGTTCGGGGGCTTCGGCGATCTGCCTGCGCCGAAGGGCGGCGGGTTCGGCGATCTACCTGCGCCGAAGGGCGGCGGGTTCGGTGATCTGCCTGCGCCGAAGGGCGGCGGGTTCGGCGATCTGCCTGCGCCGAAGGGCGGCGGGTTCGGCGATCTGCCTGCGCCGAAGGGCGGCGGTGGCTTCGGCGAGATCGATCTGCCGTCGTTGCAGAACGACCTCCCGCTTCACAGCGGAGGCGCTGCGCACCTTCCGTCGCCGATGATGGGTGCGGGCGCGCATCTTCCGTCGCCGATGGGTGCGGGCGCACACCTTCCGTCGCCGATGGGTGCGGGCGCGCACCTTCCGTCGCCGATGGGTGCGGGCGCGCACCTTCCGTCGCCGATGGGTGCGGGCGCGCACCTTCCGTCGGCGATGAGCCCGAACGCGCACCTTCCGTCGTCGATGGGACCGGGCGCGCATCTTCCGTCGGCGATGAGCCCGAACGCGCACCTTCCGTCGTCGATGGGACCGGGCGCGCATCTTCCGTCGGCGATGAGCCCGAACGCGCACATGCCGCTGCCGGTCTCCGACGATCGCCTGCTCCCGAACAAGCCAGGGCCGGCGCCGATCGCATTCGGCGAGCTCGATTTGCCGCTCGTTGGTGGCAGTGGCGATCCGCTCGGAGCACCTCCGCCTTCCGCGGGGGGCCTCGGCGGTGGCTTCGGTGAGGTCGATCTTCCTTCCGATCCCGGGCCGCCGGGAGCACTGCCGATCGCGAGCGCGCCGCCGAGCGCGGGCGGCATGGCGTTCGGAGAGGTCGATCTCGGTGGCGGCGGCTCCGACAGCGTCGCGCCTCTCGGTCCTCCGCCGGCGACGAGCGCCGGTACGTTCGCCTTCCAGGAAGCCTCGCTCGAGTCGGCGAGCTCCGGCGCCAGCCCCGGCCCCGCCATCGGCCTACCGGGAAGGCTCCACCACGCGCCGGTCGATCGCCCGTCGAAGCTGCCGAAGATCATCGGCGCCGCCCTCGTCTTCGTGGTGGTCGGCGGCGCGGCCCTCCAGCTCACACCGCTCGGTGCATTCGGCTACGTGTGGATTGGCGACAAGCTTCACTCCGGCGAGAACATCACCGACGCGACGGCGAAGGCGGACTTCGCGCGCGCGAAGCTCGCGGGCGATACGTTCCCCGCCGCTCAGCTGGCTGCGGATGATCTTCTCGAGGCCCGAAAACGTGCCCCGCGCTCGCGCCCGCTCGGCGCCTACGCGGCGTTCGTCGAGTACATGAACCAGGTCCGCTTCGGCGTCGATCCCGCGCGCGCAGCGCGAGTGAGCACGTTCCTCGCCGACATCCCGCCGGACCAGGTGGTCCCGTATCTCGCAGCGGCGCAGGCCGCGCAAGCGGCGCAGGCAGGGGACTGGGCAAAGGCGAAGAGCGCGGTCGCCACCGCCGTCGCCCAGGAGCCGAAGGACGGCATCCAGCACGAGCTGTCGATCCTCAAGGGCGAGATCGCGCTCGCCGAGAAGGACCACGCAGCGGCGCTCGCCGCCTTCAACGCCGCGCATGCGAGCGGCGGTTCGGCGCGCACGTTCTTCGGCATCGCGCGCGCGCACTTCCTGGCGAAGGCGTTCCCGAAGGCGCGCGAGGCGGTGGACAACGTGCTCAAGGCTTCGCCCACCCACGCGAGCGCATTGACGCTCCGTGCGCAGCTGATCTGGGAGATGCAGCGCGACGACGTCCTGGCGATGAAGGACCTCGACGCCGTCCTCGACGAGAAGAATCGGAAGACCCTCGGCGCCGCGGAGCTCTCGTATGCGCTCTCGGCGAAGGGCTGGATCATGTTCGCGCGTGACCGTGCGAGCGAGGCGCGCGCCGCGTTCGACGAGGCCGTGAAGGTCGACCAGCGTAACGTGAGCGCGCTGGTCGGGCAGGGCGAGGTGCTCTACTCCGACAGCCGGCATACCGAGGCGCTCACGCGCTTCGACGAGGCCGTGACCAAGGATCCGTCCAGCCTGCCGGCGGTGATCGGCTCTGCGAAGACGAAGATCGCGCTCGAGCGGCTCGCGGACGCGAAGGCGCAGCTCACGGTGGCGCGGCAGAAGGCGCCGAAGGACATGAGCGTCGCCCTCTGGCTGGCGCGCACCGAGGAGGCGCTCGGCAACAAGAAGGTGGCCGAGGACCTCTTCTCGACCGCGGTCGACCTCGTCGATCCGCAGAACCCGGACGCGATCCACGCGTACGCGGCATTCGCGAAGTTCCTCGCGTCGCAAGGCAAGACCGCCGACGCGGCCGCAAAGCTCGAGGAGGCGCGTGCGAAGCTCCCCGACTCTCCCGCGCTCCAGCGCGCTCTCGGCGAGGTCGCGGCCGAACAGGGCCGGTTCCAGGAGGCGCTCGAGCACTTCCAGGTGGCGCTCGAGAAGAACCCGAGCGACCTCGGCACCCGCTTCCTGCTCGGCAGGACCTACCGGCGAATGCACAAGCTCGACCTCGCGGCCAAGGCGCTCGACGAGGTCGCTGCGATCGACAAGGAGTACCCCAGCATCGCGCTGGAGCGTGGTCTCCTCTTCGAGGAGTCGGGGGACGTCCAGAAGGCGCTCGAGCAGTTCGAGAGCGCTTCGCAGAAGGCCCCGAACGACGTGGACCTGAAGCTCCGCGTCGGTGCCGCGTACGTCGCGATCGGCGAGGTCGAGAAGGCCCTCCCGATGTTGATCCAGGTGAAGGATCTGCGCCCGAACAGCGCCGAGGCGAACCACTTCGTGGGGCGCGCCTACCTGAGGCAGGGCGGGCTCGAGGCGGCGGCGGCGATGCGCTACCTCCAGCGCGCCGTCGCGCTCGACCCCAACAAGGCCGAGTATCACCTTTACGTGGCGTGGGCTGCGAACGAGGCGACCCCGGCGCAGCTGGGGCTCGCGCGGACGCACGTCGACAAGGCCCTGCAGCTCGACAAGCTCCTCGCGGATGGGTACTGGCAGCGAGGTGTCCTCCTTCGCAAGGAGGGGCAGGTCAACGACGCGATCAAGGACTTGAAGCGCGCGCTCGAGCTGAAGCCCTCGCGTCACGAGGCCCACGCGGCGCTCGCCGAAGCGTACGAGGACAAGAACGAGGTCGCCGCGGCGACCAGCGAGTGGCAGCGCGCCATCGCCGGCGACGACAAGCCGCCGTACTGGCGCTGGAAGTACGGCAAGATCCTCGCGGAGCGAAGCTCGAACGCCGAGGCGGCCAAGCACCTCGTCTATGCGGTCGCGAACGGCAGGACGGCGCAGCCGCGCCCAGGGTGGCTCGGTCCGGCGGCGTTCGAGGCGGGTGAGGCGCTTCAGAAGACCGGCCAGAAGAAGGAAGCGTGCGAGCACTTCCAGCTCTTCATGGAGCTCGCTCCCACGACCTCTCCGGATCGCCGTGACGCCATCAAGGCGCAGAGCGACCTCGGCTGCCCGTGGGAGGGCCGCTGATCCCCAGGACCCTCGCCGGCTAGCGCTGGTGCGGGAACAGGGAACAGGGAAGTTGAACGGGGAACGGCGAGTCCAGCCAGTTCCCTGTCCCCGGTTCTGAATCCGTGGCTGCGGCGGGGGAACGAAGACGAGCGGCGCGATCGCTCCGCCGCTCGTCCGCCGTCGCTCCGCGGCGTCAGTCGTTCGCGAGGAGTGAGGCCATTCGCGCGAACACTTCCACGTCGAGCGTCTCCCCGCGCGCGTCGAGTGAGATGCCCGCCTGGGCGGCGGCGTCCGCGATCTTCGTCGCGTCGGCCACGCGTGACCATGCGTTGCGGAGTGTCTTCCGGCGAGCACCGAACGCGCCCTTCACGAGCGAGCGGAAGGTCTCCGTCTCTTCGGCGAGGCGAGGTCGATGCGGCTCGAGCAGGACGACCGCGCTCGTCACGTCCGGTGCGGGATGGAACGATCCACGCGAGACGTCGAAGAGCTTCGTCACGCGGTATGCCGCACGGACGAAGACGGTGAGCGCACCGTACGTCTTGGTGCCGGGATTGGCCGTCAGTCGCTCGGCCACCTCGAGCTGCACCATGAAGACGACGCGATCGAGGTCCTCGGCGTGCGCGACCGCTCGCTCGAGGAGGCGTCCGGTGATCTGGTAGGGCAGGTTGCCCGCGAGGACGCGTGGGGACGACGGATCGACATCGCCGAGGAGCTCGCGGGGATCGGCGGTCTGGGCGTCACCTTCCACGATGCGCACGCGGCTGTCCTCGATGTGCGTCGCGAGCTCCTGCCCGAGCACCGGGACGAGATCGCGGTCTCGCTCGACGGCGACGACGGAGCGAGCGCGCGCTGCGAGCGCGCTCGTGAGCACGCCGAGCCCGGCGCCGAGCTCCAGGACACGCGCTCGGCCGATCTCGTCGTCCGGGACGCACGCGCGCGCGATCGCTTCGACGACGTGCGGCGAGACGAGAAAGTTCTGGCCGAAGCTCTTCTTCGGCGCGAGCCCGACGCGCCTCAATACGGCGCGGGCATCCGTGCTCACCGTCGGTCCTCCTCTGCTGTTTCGGCCGCCGCTGGGGCGGGCCGGTGATCCTCGTCAGCGTGGCCGGCGAGCGGTCCGCTCACCGCGCGCCGGCGAACTTCGATCGGGCGCGCGCGGACGCCCATACCGCGCATCACTCGCTCGGCACGCGACTGCGAGGCGCGCACGCGCATGCGCACGGCGTTCCGGACGACGTCCTCGACCGTCAACGGTTCGGACGTCTGCACCTCGAGCGCGGGCTCGAACGCCGGCATGGTCCAGCGCACGTCGACGTGGCGTGCTCGGAGCTTCCGTACGGCTCGTTCGACACTTACGGCCCTGTCTCCGGTCTCGGTGCCCGGTCCGGGAGGCGGCGCCCAGACGTGGACGATGCTCGGCTTCTTGCGCTTCTCGAGGAGGATCTTCTCGAGCAGGTTGGCGAGCTGCACCTCTGCCTTCTCGCGCTCGCCGTCCACTCGCGGCGGCACCTCGATGCCGAACGCAGCGAGGTAGTGGCGCAGGCGCTGGTCGCGCGTCGTCGTCGCTTGCGGCAGGCGCGGCGCGAACGGCGCACGGGCGCGCATCGCTTCGGCGCGCGTCGCGAGCGCGTCGAAGTTCCCACGCGGAACGTCGGCGAGGCCGCGCGGATCGAGCGGGCGGAGGTGCTCGGCGACGCGCGCCGCGAGCTCCACCTCGTCGAGCTCGCACCGGTCGGCGTCGACGGCGCTCGCGGTGCTCGCGAGCGCCGCGGCGATTCGCGAGGCCTGGAGCGGTCCTGACTCCGGCACGAGCCATGTGCGTATCCGCGACGCGAACACCACCAGGCCGACCTTGTCACCGCGCGCGAGGTGACGCGCCGCGATCCCGCCGAGCTCGTCGACCGCGATGTCGAGCGGTGCGCGTCCGGCATCTCCCGCCCAGAGCTCGACTGACGCGTCGATCACGAGCCAGACGATGTCGCGCTCCTCGCGCTCCATCTCGCGGACGAGGAGCTGGCCGCGACGCGCGCTCGCCTTCCACGCGATCCGCTTGAACGGATCGCCGGGCACGTGCTCGCGTAGCTCCTTCAGCGTCTCGCCCTCGCCCGGCAGCGGCGCCGCTCGCCCGGCCGGCGCGAGGGCCCGAGCCCGTCCACCGCGAGCGCTCTGGAGCATCGCGAAGAGCGGCTTCGGCACGACCTCGATGCCGTGAGGATTCGCGAACATCAGGGGCACCTCGTAGAGGCCCTCACCGCCGAGCGGTGTCCCGCGCACCTCCAGCGCGATCCCGTGAACGCCCCAGCGCCCGACGCGCTTCGCGCGCACGTGCACGTCGAAGCGGACCTTGGACGCCGCGGGCAGGTCGAGGACCGGCGGATGGATCGTGACGTCGAGCAGGCTCGAGGCGACGGGGCGGAGGTTCACGCCGCGCGCGTCGTCGACGCCGCGGTTGCGAAGCTCTGCGTGGAGCACGACCTCTTCGTCACGCTCGAGGCGCGTCACCCGTCTCGTCATGGTCCACACCATCTCGAAGCCCGAGGCCCGGATGCGTGTGACCGTGGAGAGCGCGAGCGCGCGACCGAGGGTGATCGCGAGGAGCATCGCCCCTCCGAACGCGACGGCGGCGCTGACCTTCGCGGCGACACCCACCGCGACCATGGCAGCGCCCGCGAGGGCGACCTGGAACGTGGCGCGCGTCGGGTGAAGCTGCACGCGCGGTTCTCCCGATCAGACCGCGCGGAACCCGCGGCGGTAGCCCACCTTCTGCAGCGCCTCCTCGACGATCTGGTCGCGGACGCGGGGGTCGGCCTCGACGTCGGCGACGAGCACGAGGCGGTGGCCGAGTACGGCAGGCGCCACGGCGCGGACGTCCTCGGGCACGACGTACGTTCGCGCGGCGAGGAGCGCGTGCGCTTTCGCGGCCTGGACCAGCCCGAGCGTCGCGCGCGGGCTCGCGCCGAGCGCGACCTTGGGATGCGAGCGCGTGTACCCCGTGATCGACACCGCGTAGTCGTGGAGATCGTCGTCCACGTGGATCCGCGAACAGATCCCCTGGAGGTCGATCACGTCCTGCGGATTGAGCACGGCGCGCACCGCCGGCGCCTCGACGCCGTGGGTGCGGAGCATCTGCGACTCTTCCCGTGCCGACGGGTAGCCCATCGGGACGCGCACGAGGAAGCGATCGATCTGCGCCTCGGGGAGGGGATAGGTGCCCTCGAGATCGATCGGGTTCTGCGTCGCGAGGACGAGGAAGGGCAGGGGCAGCTCGAAGCGATCGCCCTCGATCGTGACCTGCCTCTCCTGCATCGCCTCGAGGAGCGCCGACTGCGTCTTGGCGGGGGCGCGGTTGATCTCGTCCGCGAGCACGACATTCGCGAAGATCGGACCGGCACGAAGGCTGAAGGTCCCGTCGCGCGGCGAGAGCACGTACGTGCCGGTGATGTCCGCCGGCAGGAGGTCGGGCGTGAACTGGATGCGTCGCGCCGAGCAGCCGAGCGCGGTCGCGAACGCTTTCACGAGCGTGGTCTTCGCGACGCCCGGGACGCCTTCGAGCAGCACGTGGCCGCGCGCGAGCAGCGCCACCATCATCATGTCGAGCGCGCGAGCCGAGCCGATGTAGACCCGCTGGACCTCACGCCGGAGCTCCTCGACGCGCTCCTTCGCCGCCGCGATCTCCTTCGCTCCCTGCTGCATCGGCTGCGTCGTCATCGAGGCTCCGCCTCACGGCCGTCGCGTCGCACGTCGTCGTGGCGCGCGTGCGGCGCTCCGGCCTGGGCGGCATCGAGGAGCTGCTTCACGGTGCGTGCGATCGACACGACCTCGTTGTCGCGAACCGACTGCACCATTCCCCCGCTGCGCTGGAAAACGACCATGGTTTCGACGTTCGACATTCGTAGCAGAAGGCGGCGAAGGGTGTGCAGCCCTTCGGCGTCGAGCAGGCCCCGGGCGCTGATTTGATCGAGCAGGTCCTGGTGGCCCGGGACCTTGGAGAGTCCGAGCAGGGTGGTGAGCTGCTCTTCCAGAGCGCTCTTCAACTCGAGCACAGCGAGCACGCGTGTCGTCTGCGGCGCGCCGATGACGGCGGCGTGGCCGGCGACGCCGCCCTGCGCCACCGCAGGGACGCGCCGGACGAACCTCGGCACGATGGGCTTGTGGAGCCGCCCGGCGCGTGACCCGACCCACACGACGAGCGCGAGCCCGAGGGCGATCGAGGCGCTCCATGCGAGGATCGAAGGGAGGCCTTCCTTGCGGATCTGGTCGAGCAGGTCCTTGAGGTCCCGGAACAACTCGGTCAGCGCGTTCTGATCACCGCCGTACGAGCCCTTCTGTTCGAAGTTGCCCGAGGCGATGAAGAGCCTCCCGCCGCGCTTTCCCCAGGCGTCGCTGTCGACGGCGTAGCGCGCGAGCCCGCGGGCGAACGCCTTGTTGCCCGAGTACCGGAGCATCGAGTTCATCACGACCGACGGGTCACCGACCGCGAGCAGGCGGCCCTGGCCAACGGCGCCCGCGACCGCGACCGTCACGTCCGCTTCCCCCGAGGCTGCGTGGATCTTCAGCACCGGCGAGAGGTCCGGATGCGAGAGGCCGGTCGGGTGGTTGGTGACGACACGGTTCACGTCGGCGACGACGGGATGGGCGCTCGCGGGCTCTGCGAGTGCGAGCTGCGGGTTGTTTCGCAGGGACTCCGCCGGATGCCTCGGGCTCGGCACGCGCTTCATCCCGAAGGTCGTGAGCAGGGACTCTCCGCGGCCGAAATCGTCGAGCATGATCACGCGCCCGCCCGCGTGCATGAACTTCGTGAGCTCGCCGACGTCGAGCGCGCGTTCCGGGTAGAGCAAGAGGAGCCCGTCGTCGGGCGTCAGCTCCGCGAAATCGACCTGGGTGGTGGCGACCACGCGGGCGGTGCCCAGCTCTGCTCGCGCGAGACGCACGAGCTCCGTGCCGCCCTCCCAGTCGCTGCCGGCGAGGTCGAACGGCGTCGCTCCCACAGAGGCAGGCACGAACAGGACCAAGAAGACGAGCAGCAACGCGATGCGCCACGGAGCTCGACGAGCCCTGGCCGGATGAACGCGAACGGACGAGCTTTTGGGGCTCGTTGCCGACCTCGAAGCGGGAGAGGTGAGCGCGCTAGTCATCGCTCATGTCGACACTATCGACAACGTTGCCTGCGTTCCATATCGGCCGCCTACTTGACCGCTAGGACCGGATTGCTAGCTTCCATGTGAGTAGTCCGGAGCTTGTACCGCCGTTCCTTTTGGAGGAGGACCAGGATGCTCCCTCCGTTCATCATCGAGCAGATCCGCAAGCGCGAAGAAGAGGATCGGAAGCGGTACGAGCAGCCGCAGCTGGACCTCCCGCTCGCACCTCCCGGGCCGGCCAAACGCCGCGACGAGAGCGACGAGAGCGGACAGCGCGGCGTCATCGTCGTCGAGCTCTGACCCGACGGGCGCCGCCGCTCGGCCGCCCGTTCTCGTCTCGTAGGCTCTCGTAATCGTAGGCTCTCGTAAAGCCTGCTCTCGTAGGCCCGGGCGCGGCTACCCCCGGCCGGGTGGGGCTGGCGGGAGCTGCCGGCGGAGGGGTTCTAAAGGCTGTACGAACCTGGCCACCGCTGTACTAGGGTGCCGGCCGACATGGGCTTCCTTCGCGGATGGCAGCGGTCGGTCGCCGTCCTGCCCCTCCTCCTGATCGGGCTGGTGGCGGACAGCGGCTGCTACGACACCGGTGACGGGAGTGCCCCGCCGCTCGAGCACTTCTACTTCCCGGTCGGGCTGAAGGTCTCGCACGGCGGCACGGTCCTCTACGCCGTCAATTCGAACTTCGACCTCCAGTTCAACGGCGGGACGATCCAGTCGTACGACCTGCACCAGATCCGCCACGACACGGTCAAGGCGATCAAGGACCCGACGAAGAACCTCCCGCTCATCAAGGATTCGGACACGACGTGCGCCGACGCTCTCAAGGAGGGCGAGCCGCGCCGGGAGCTCGGCGAGACCTGTGCCCCGCCCGTCGATTCGAAGCACTACTTCCGCGACTCGGCGATCATCGGCGCGTTCGCGACCGACCTCCTCTTGTCCCGCCCTCCGGCGGAGCTACAGGGAGAGTTCCTCGTCGCGGACGGCGCTTGCACGAGCCCGCCGTGCCGGCAGAGCACGAAGGTCCACGCCGACGACCCGCCGGTCCCGGCGGGGAACGCGAGCTTCGACCGCCTCTTCGTCCCGGTCCGCGGCAACGCGACGTTGACCTGGGCCACGGTCGTGCGCGACAGCGTCGAGAGCGTTCCGCCGGCCGACCCTAAGGCGCCGTACGCGCCGTTCCGGCTCGATTGCGGTCAGGGGCCGTCGAAGCGATGCGATGCGGTCCATCAGATCGGCGAGGACCCGAACGAGGAAGGCAACTCGCGCCACCTCACGATGCCGGGTGAGCCGTTCGGAGCGACGATCAGCGAGGACGGCACGTCGCTCGTGATCACCCACCAGAACGACACGAAGACGACGCTCTTCTCGACCGGTCTGTCGCGCACGCGCAACGACGGCGAGAACGATCGGCCGCTGCCCGCGATCCAGTTCGTCGCCGACAAGCTTCCGGTCGGCGGCATCGACATCGCCGGCGTGCCGCACGATCCCGATGCGTTCCTCGGCGCGCGTGACCTTCCGCGGCCCGCGTTCCTCCAGACGAGTCGCTCGATCCCGGAGGTCAGCCTCATCCGCCGCTACTCGGACGAAGAGGGCGGCGTCGGGCCGTCGACGCCGCGTCCCTTCCTCGACTTCGAGGCGGTGTTTCCGATCACGGTGAGCGCCGGCGGCGCCGATTCGCGCGGCATCGTGATCGATCCGACGCCGCGCCTCGCGTGCAAGGCGCGCGTTGCTGCAGTCGGGCCCAACCAGACCGCCGAAGAGCGCGATCGCCAGATGCTGGCGTGTGCGCGCAAGCCGGCGCGAGTCTTCATCGCGAACCGCTCGCCCGCAGCGCTCCTCATCGGTGAGGTCGGCGGGGCACAGGGGATCGACGGCGCCTACGACCCCGACCGCCTCACGATCCACTCGTCGGAGCCGCTCTCGCCAGGCCCGTCGCGCGTCTACCTGGCTCCGATCGTCGACAGTGATGGAGCGTACGCGCTCCGTGTCTTCGTCGTCTGCTTCGATTCGGCGACGATCTGGGTCTACGACCCGGACGCCGGCGTCATGGAGACAAACATTCGCGTCGCGCCGGGGCCGTTCGCGATGGCCTTCGACCCGTTCTCGCTCGAGGACGTCGCGACGCACGCCCAGGTCCCGTACAACGAGCGCGATCGCGCGCTCCAGCTGCGCCGCTACCGCTTCGCGTACGTCGCGAGCTTCATGCAGTCGTTCGTTCAGATTCTCGACCTCGAGAAGGCGCTGCCCAATCCGGCGACGTACGGGAAGGTCGTCTACACCCTCGGCCGTCCGACCAACCCCAAGGGCACGTGATGTCCAGAGCCCGCGCTTTCGTCCTCTCCACTGCGGCCGTCGCTGCCGTCGCCGCCTCCGCGGTCCTCTTCGCCTGCTCGCAGACGCCCACGAGCGTCCCGATCCGCACCTTCGAGCGCGCTCAGAAGGTGGACGTGATCTGCCTTCGCGTGTTCGGCGAGAATGCTCCAGAGCCGCTGAAGCAGGAGGAGTGCGCGCCGGTGCCGCCGAACGTGAACGGCGGCAACCTCGACAATCAGCTCTTCGCGCTCGTCACCCAGACGAGCCGCGGAGAGGTTGCCGTCGTCGACCTCTCGGCCGGCGCCATCATCGATCAGAGCCATGCCGTCCCCGGCCTGAACTTCCTTCCGGTCGGAGCGAACCCGACGGACATCGCGGCCACGCCCGACGGGCGGATGGCGTTCATCGCCTCCGCGGAGCCCAACAAGTTCGCCATCTACGGCATCCCCGGGCATCGCATCCTCGGCGACGCGGCGGGGCGGCGCGATCCGGAGGGCGCAGTGACGCTCTCCTCGTGGCCGGTCTGCGCGCTTCCGCAACGTCCCGGCTCGCTCACGGTCGTGCCTCGACGATCGCTTTCGCCCGTCACCGCCGACGGCGGCGCCGAGGACGCGGGCGCGCAGGCGGCGACGCCGACCGAGCTCCCGTACGAGCTCGTCGCGGTGCTCCCGGGCGATCGGACGACTTCGGCGAAGGTCATCACGATCGATCCGCGCCCGTTCCTCCGGGCCTCGCCGCGCCTCGGCGCGGACGGCCAGCCGCTCGAGGACTTCGGTGAAGGCCCCACACTCGCGCCCGGAGAGCTCGACGCGTGCCCGATCACGGCCGCGATGGAGCTCGTCGGCGAGTCGGCGGTCCCGGAGACGTTCCGCGAGGGCAAGAAGTGGGAGGACGGCGTGAAGTGGGTCGACGGCGGCGTCGACCTCACGTGCGATACGCCCGAGCAGCCGGCGAGCTGCGGGCTCCGCTCCTGCAAGTGCAAGGATCCGACGACGGGCCTCGATGCCGGCAGCCCGATCGACGCTGGTGGTGGAGTCGTTCCCGCGTGCGACCCCGATGCCGGAAGCACGGAGGTCGTGGAGCGCGCGTTCGAGCTCGGTCCGCTCGACCCGCCGCAGCCGATGGCGATCGCGCGCGACGGTCAGATGCTCTACATCGCGGACCAGGGCATTCCGCTCATCCACGTCGTCGATCTCTCGGTGCCCGGCGCCCCGCGCGAGCTCCCGCCGCTCGTGGTCTCGAGCAGCATCGATCCATCGCGCGCCGCATCCATCGGGGACATCGCGATCAGTCCGCCGACGCGCGAGTACAAGCGATTCCTCTACGCCATCGATCGCAAGCAGCACGGTTCGATCGCGGTCTTCGACGTGACCGATCCGGTGAACGGCGAGCGCAGCCCGATGCTCCGGCCGCATCCCGAGCTCAACCCGTTCCAGCCGCCCGATCGGATCGTGTTCGAGGCGCCGGTCGTCGCGGTCGCGTTTGCGCGCCACGACTTTCCGCTGACGCGGATCAACGGCGTTGCGCAGGCGAACGCGAAGACCGGCTTGCTCTGCAACCCGAATCCCAACCTCAATCCGGCGAGTGGCGAGGCCGCCCCCGACTTCGGCGTCTTCTACCGCTCGGGCTCGGGCTCGAGCAACGTCGACGTCGGGCTCGGACCGATCCGCCTCCGCGGCATCTTCGCGTTCGCGACGCTCTCGAACGGCAAGGTGGTTGCGATCGACGTCGACGACTGGGATGCGCCTTGTCGGAGGCCTCAGGAGCTCATCGGCGGGGAGGGGACGAGCGAGGGGGTGGCCACGACCGCGTCCGCCCTCGCGGTCGCGCAGCCGGCCCCTTCCGGGGACGATGACTACAATCCGTACCACGCTCCTCAGGCGGCGCCCGACAGCGTCTCGCAGGAGGCCTTCTTCCCGGTCTCGGCTCCGCACCGGGCGCGCTCCAACTACGTCCTTCGCGAGGACGCGGTGAGCGGAAGGCACACCCCCTACCTCCAGTCCACTCCGACGATCACATCGACGGGCGCCGTAACGCCGCCGCTCCAGGGGCCGGGAAGCGAAGCGACGCCGAAGATGCGTCCCACCGCGACTCGCCCCGGCGGACTGGCGGCCGGGACCGAGGAAGTCGGCGTCCGGTTCTCGCTCGACACTCCCGAGGTGCATTTCGATCAGGACTGGGAGGTCACCTACGAGGGCAAGCTCCTCGGGTTCGAAGGACTCCCGGCCACGATCTCGACGACCGACGGGTACTCGTCGCTGATCCTCTCGCAGCCCCAGGCGCGGTTTTGCTCCAAGGGCGTGGAGGACTGGAGCGTCGGTGGTGCGCGCGCGAACGCGGTCACGAACGCGCTCGCCATCGCGGGCCGGCCTCCGTACCCCGCCGCCGAGCCCCTCGGCCGCCGTATGGTCGACTACGTACAGATCTCGGACGACTTGCTCCCGGCGGGAGACGCGTTCTGGCGGCAGCCCGACATCGCGGAGCCGAACAGCTGCTGGGACGAGCGGCTCAACCCTGCAAATCCCTCCGATCCGCGGCAGGTCGAGATCGCGGCACGCGATCGGTTCGACCAGTGCTCCAAGTTCTTCGGCTCCTCCGTGAGCGAACAGAACACGAACCGCGACTTCCCGATCCTCGAGGCCTACGACGACCACCTCGTCGTCGGTCGCTTCGCGTCGTTCGGTAAGGATCTCTCGCGTGAGGTCGTCTACGCCGACCCGTCGAACGCCAAGCAACTGAAGATGATGCGCTGCTGCTTCCATCATCAGGCGCGGTTCGAGGTACGGGCGAGCGGGCAGTGGGTTGCGGTGGGCTCGACGGTGGGCTTCTTGAACCACGTCACGCGAGGCGAGGGCGGGCGCTGCGTGCCCTCGTGCGATCCGCGGGAGGCTCTCCTCAACGCACGGGCCCCGTCCCTCCCGTACGGTGAATCGACCACCGACTTCGCTCCGTTCCGCGACAGCCCCCTGGCGATGAGGAACCCCGCCTTCTCGTTCTTCATCCAGGAGGGCCACCAGGATGCGAAGGCGATGAGACCGACGCGCGACATGGCCTTCCGGTTCCAGACGCGAGGCCAGTTCCAGCCGCTCGTCGTCAACCTTGCGGCGACGACCACGGGCGTGAACCCGCAGTCGATGCGCTTCATCGAGTCGCTCGGCCAGATCGCCGTCGTCGACGGCGCGTCCCAGGGCCTCGTGCTCATCGATCTCGCGGGCGTCACCATTGCGCGCGCGCCTTACTTCTGACAGACCTCTCGGCGATGTCGTCCTCGCTCGGGGGAGCCGGTTCCCCAAGCCTTCCGAGAGCCTCTGGCGGTTCAGCGAAGAAGGGCCACGGCGCAGACACGCCGGTCATGCGGCAGTTCCTCGCCGCGAAGGCCGCGTATCCGGACGCGATCATCTTCTTCCGGCTCGGTGACTTCTACGAGCTCTTCTTCGACGACGCGGTCGTTGCGGCGAAGATTTGCGACCTCACGCTGACGAGTCGCAACAAGTCGGCGGATGAGCCGATCCCGATGTGCGGTGCGCCGTATCACGCGGCGAGCGGCTACATCCAGAAGCTGCTCGAAGCCGGCCACAAGGTCGCGATCTGCGAGCAGATGGCCGACCCCGCGACGGTGAAGGGCATCGTCCCCCGCGAGGTCGTGCGCGTGGCGACGCCGGCGCTGGCGTACGACGACGCGGGCCTCGACTCGAAGAAGAACCTCTTCCTCATGGGGGTCGAGGTCCACGGAGATCTCGACCGGGTCGGGATCGCCGTCCTCGACTTCTCGACCGGTGAGCTCCTGGCGTGCGAGGCAGACCACGGCGAGGCGGCTCTCTCGGAGATCGTGCGCCTCGATCCGCGCGAGGTGCTGCTCGGTGCGGGGACGGGGCCGCTCGGCGCGACGATTCGAAACGCACTGCCGCGCGCTGCCGTCCGCGAGGAGACGTCGACCCTCGAGCTCGACGACGCGATCGCCGTCCTCGACTCCGTGCTCGGCGCAGGGCAGGCGCGAAACGCGTGCGCGAGCGATCTCGCGCTGCGTGCCGCCGCGCGCTGCATCGCCCTCGCCAAGGCTTGCGAGCCCGGAAGGAAGCTGCCGATCTCGCGGCTCGCGGAGTACCCGCTCGGCGACACCCTCGTGCTCGATGATGCCACGCAGCGCCATCTCGAGCTCGTACGCACGATGGACGGCGAGACCAAGGGCTCGCTCCTCGACCAGATCGACGCAACCAAGACCGCGCCCGGCGCGCGGCTCCTCCGGCGCCGGCTGCTCGCGCCGCGGACGAACGTTGCGGAGATCCGCCGGCGCCTGGACGGCGTCGAGATCTTCGTCACGCAGCCCGGCCTGCGCGGAGAGGTCCGCGCACGGCTTGCGAAGGTGGCGGACGTCGAGCGTCTCGCAACGAAGCTCGCCGTCGACCGGGTCGGCCCGCGCGAGCTGTCGCTCCTCCGCGCCTCCCTCGCCGAGCTCCCCGCGATCGACGACGCGCTGGCGGCATGCCCCGATCCGACGACGCGGGACGCGCTCGAGGTCCCGAGTGTTTCATCTCCGTCGGGGGGCGCTCGGCGCTCGGCGCAGAAGCGAGCCTCCGTACCCGCGCCGTTCATCGATCGCTGCGAGGACCTCCACACGACCCTCGCGAGTGCGCTCGTCGAAGATCCGCCCGCGCGGGCGAGCGAGGGCGGCGTCTTCCTCGACGGCTTCGACGCGGAGCTCGACGAGTCGCGCACGCTCGCGAGGGACGGGCAGCGACTCATCGTCGAGCTGGAGGCGCGTCTTCGGGAGCAGGCCCAGATCCCGTCGCTGAAGCTGCGCTACACGCGCGTCTTCGGTTGGTACGTCGAGGTCACGAAGAGCCATCTCGGCAAGGCTCCGAAGACGTGGCGACGCAAGCAGACGATCGCGACCGGCGAGCGCTTCACCTGCGACGAGCTCGATACGCTCGCAGACAAGCTCGCACACGCCGAAGACCGTCTCGCCTCGCGCGAAACCGAGCTGTGGACCGCGCTCGTTCGCGATCTCTCGGCTCACGTGGAGCGGCTCCGGGCCGTGTCCGCCCGCCTTGCCGTGCTCGACGTCGCCAGCGCGCTCGCGGAGATCGCGCATCGTGACGACTACGTGCGGCCGGAGGTCGACGACTCTCTCGAGCTCCATCTCGAGGAAGCGCGTCATCCCGTCGTCGAGCGGCTCGCCGCGGCGGGGCGCTTCGTTCCGAACGACGTCCAGCTCGACGCGTCCCCCGATGCTCCGTCCGACCGATCGCGCCTCTGGATCGTCACGGGCCCGAACATGGCGGGCAAGTCGACCTTCATGCGTCAGGTCGCGCTCGCGGTCATCCTCGCGCACATGGGGTCGTTCGTCCCTGCGAAGCGCGCACGTGTCGGCATCGTCGACCGCGTCCTCACGCGCGTCGGTGCGAGCGACAACCTCGCGCGCGGCGAGAGCACCTTCATGGTCGAGATGAAGGAGACGGCGAACATCGTCCGGCGCGCCACGCGACGCTCGCTCGTCGTGCTCGACGAGATCGGCCGTGGCACGAGCACCTACGATGGCCTCTCGATCGCGTGGGCGGTCGCAGAGCACCTCCATGACGTCTCGGGCTGCCGAGCGCTCTTCGCGACGCACTACCACGAGCTCACCGAGCTCGCGGCGAGCGCCGCGCGCGCCGACAACTACAGCGTGAGCGCTCGCGAGCACGCCGGGAGCATCGTCTTCTTCCACAAGGTGCAGCGTGGGGCGGCCTCGCGGAGCTACGGCGTCGCATGCGCACGCCTTGCGGGGCTGCCCGAGCCCGTCCTCGCGCGCGCGAAGGCGATCCTCGAGGACCTCGAGCGGAGCGCGTCACTGCCCACCGGTGGCGGATCGCGGTCACCGCGCGGGCGGAAGAACGACGGGCAGCTCGGCCTCTTCGCTGCGAGCTCGCACGACGCCGCGAGTCGTGCATCCTCGCCCGCGGTCGCGGAGCCCACGAGCCCCGCGCTCGACATGCTCCGCGCGCTCGACGTCGAGCGGATCACGCCGATCGAGGCGCTCACGACTCTCGCGAAGCTGAAGGGGCTCGCGGGCGCCGGATCGTGACGGCCGCGAGTCGGCAGTCCGAGGTCGCCGCCCCGCACCGCGGGTCGCGAAACCTCGGTTATGTCCTCGTTGCCACAGCCGCGACAGGCTGGGGGACCTGGCCGCTCATCCTGAAACACGCCGTGATGCCGGCCGCGCTGTCGGCCGCGATCATGATGGTGGTCCAGACCGTCTTCAGCTTGCCCGTGATGCTGAAGGACCGCGTGCCGGCTCGAGCGCGCCCGTCGCATTGGCTCGGCATTGCGTGGCTCGGAGTGGCCGACGCCCTCAACGTCTTCCTCTTCTTTGCTGCCTACCAGCGGACGTCCGTCGCCATCGCGGTGCTCACGCACTACCTCACCCCGGTCTTCGTCGCGCTCGCAGCGCCTGTCGTCCTCGGCGAGCGCTCGCATGCCCGCACCTTCGGCGCCGTCGCGACGTCGTTCTTCGGGCTCGTGCTGCTGCTCCAGCCATGGAACGCGGCGCTCTCGTCGAGCGATCTCGTCGGCGCTGCCCTCGGCGCGGGGAGCGCGGTCTTCTATGCGTCGAACGTGCTCGTGAACAAGCGCCTCGCGCACGTCTTCTCCGCGAGCGAGCTCATGTTCTTCCATGGCTTGGTCGCGATACCGCTCCTCTGGGCGATGGTCCCGGCCGGCGCGTTTGCCGCGGTGTCCGCGTCGTCGATCGCCGTCGTCGTGGCCGGAGCGCTCGGCCCGGGCGCCCTCGGCGGGCTTACCTTCGTCTGGGGCCTGCGTCGGATCGCCGCGACCCATGCCTCCGTCCTCACGCTCCTCGAGCCGTTCGTGGCGGTGGTCATGGCAGCGCTTTTCTTGGGCCAGGGGCTCGGAGAAGCGCAGATCCTGGGTGGGATACTCATCCTGATCGGTGCAGTCGCGGTCATCACCGCAGGGCGGCAACAACGTGCAGAGATCGAGTAGAATCGGCCGCCTTGAGTGTCCGCGAATCGCTCCTGTCCTCGGTCGCGCCGATCGCCGCCGGTGAGCTCCTCGTCGTCGCCGACGAGGCGACGCGGAAGCTCGTCGCGCACCACATCAGCATGCTCGCGATGCAGGCATCGCACGCCGAGAGCGCCGAGCGTGCCGCCTCGATCGTGTCGGAGAAGGCGAGCATTCTCGACTGCGTCATCGTCGACGTCGGGCTCGCTGGCCTCGACGCGTGGAGCCTCCTCCGGCAATTCCGGCAGGAGCCCGAGACGGCGATGATCCCGGTCATGGTCATCCTCGGCCGGCCGCCGAGCGAGGCCGACTCGCTCAAGCTGATCGAGGCGGGCGTGATGGATCACCTCGTCAAGCCGCTCAACGCGACGCTGGTCTGCGCGAAGGTCAAGGCCGTCGCGGAGCGCTCACGGATGCAGCGCGAGCTGAAGAACAAGCTGCGCCTGGCGCTCGAGTACTCCGCACACGATGCGCTCACGGGGCTCTTCAACCGGCGCTACTTCGAGCGACGCCTGAGAGAAGAGGCTGCGCATGCGAAGCGGCACAAGCGGCCGTTCTCGCTCATCCTCGTCGACATCGATCACTTCAAGCTCGTGAACGACACTTACGGGCACGAGGACGGTGACCGGGTCCTCTGTCACGTCGCGGAGCTCCTCGGTGGATCGCTTCGTGAAGACGACATCGCGTGTCGCTTCGGCGGCGAGGAGTTCATCATTCTCCTCCGCGCCACGCCGGGCCCTGCCGCTCGTGTGGTCGCGAACCGCCTCCGCTCGGAGGTGGCCGCCAAGGGCATCACGCTCGGCGCGAAAGAAGAGATGCGCCACGTGACCTTGAGCGGCGGAGTCGCAGCCGCCGACGAGCGAAACAACTACGACGTCGACAACATCGTCGATCGCGCCGACAAGGCGCTCTATCGAGCGAAACGCGGCGGTCGTAATCGCGTCGAGATGGAGTGACCCCGGCTCGGCCGAGCTCGCTACAGCGGTGCTCGCTTGCATGGACCGAGCTGAGCACTCGCTTCCTACTTTTCACAATCAGCGCACCTGAGTTGCGCTGTAGGTGGAAGCGTCAGCGACCCGGCGTGTGCGGATCGAGGAACGTCGCGCCCTCGGGGCTGATCATCGCCTCGTCGTCGGGAAGGCCCACGTCGGTCTGTCCGAAGTGGCGCACGTCGCGGAGGCCGAGCACCTCTTCGGCGATGTCCTGATAGATCCGGCGCTTCGCCTCCGAGTCGAGCCACACCGTGACCTTGCGGATGCGAGTGCCGCCGAGCATCGCGTGCCATCGGAGCGTCGTCATCATCGCATTGGCGCACATCTCGACGCCGACTCGCGCTGCGCCGGTGCCGAGAGCGGGAGCGGCGATCGACGTGCAGCCGCGCTCCTCGGCGAGGATGAGCGCGCGCGCGAACGCGCGACCGACGCACGACACCTCGTTCCATGCGCTGACCGCGTGGAAGACGTGCTTCGTCTCGAGCGCGCCGGGGTCGGTGCGGATGCAGGTCCCGAGCGGCTGCTCGCCGCCCGCCATGGCGTCGCGTTCGATCTCGTCACCGCCGCGGAGGCGAAGCGCCTCGCCGACGCCGCTGCGCATGCGGAGCTCGAAGTTCGCGCTCGAGACGATCGCGTCGGCGGATGCCCTCGCGATGTCGCCGGTGGCGAAGGTCACTTCGAGCTGGCCGAAATGCAAGGTGCAGGAGCCGACACGGTTCACGGCGGGCTCGGGCGGCTCGAGCGCCTTCGTCAACGTCGCGAAGTGCGAGAGCGGGGCGAGGACGTCGGCCGGGCGATCGCGCACGTCCTTCGCGAGCATCCGCCGGACCACGTCCTGGAAGTACGCCTCGGCCGGCGACGTCGGCGGTGGCATGCGAGGCGCGGTATTCGGGTCGAGGATCTCCCCGACGCTCTTGAACGGATTGCTTCCGTACCGGAGATCGCACGCGGTCGCGCCTGCTCCCCAGACGTCGGTGAAGCGACCGAGCTCACCGTGCCGGAGCTGCTCCGGCGCCATGAAGGGCAGCGTGCCGGCGGTCTCGGTCGGCGCACCGTCGCTGCGCGCCACGGCGATCCCGAAGTCACCGAGGCGGATGCCCGACTGGGCTTCCCCGAACACGTTCGACGGCTTGAGATCGCGATGGATGACCCCGGCTTGATGGGCCGCGCGCAGACCTTTGCAGATCTCGCGCATCACGTGGCAGACGAGCCAGAGGGGGAGGCCGACGCCGAGCGCGGCGCGCCGGCGTCGATCCAGCTCGGCGAAGTCGAGGCCGTCGACGTACTCCTGAACGAGGAACGGCGTCGGGGCGGCCCCTTCGCCGTCATCGCCGGGGATCTGGCCGGCGCCGAGCGCGCGTACGATACGCGGGCTCGACACACGCGCCATCAGCCGCGCCTCCTGGAGGATCCGCGCGGCTGCGCCCTGCGTGTCGCTCGCGCGGAGCGTGCGGCGCAGGGTCTTGATCACGACCGGCGTCGCGAGCACCTCGTGCTTCGCGAGCCAGACCTCGCTCATTCCTCCTTCGCCAAGGAGGCCCCAGACGTCATATCCGGGGACGCTCAGCTCCCGCATCGTCTACTGCCCCCCCGCGATGCTGCCCCGAGGCGTCCGCGTCAGGACGCCTTGACGTGATCGCCGTAGCTCTTCTCGTCCATCAGCTGGGCGATCCCGGCGCTGTCGGAGGTCTCGATGACCACCATCCAGCCCTTGCCGTACGGATCCTCGTTGACGAGCTCCGGCTTGGCGTCGAGGTCCTGGTTCACCGCGACGACCTTGCCGTTGAGGGGGGCGTACAGATCGCTCAGCGTCTTGACGCTCTCGATCGTCCCGAAGGTCTTGCCCGACGTGAGCTCGTCACCGACCTTCACATCGAGGCTCACGAGCGTGATGTCACCGAGCTGCTCGACCGCAAACGCGGTGATGCCGACGGTGATTCGGTTGCCCTCGACCTTCGTCCACTCGTGGTCCTTCGTGTACTTGAGCTCCGCGGGGAATTCCATTTCGCCTTTTCCTTCTGCGCTCGCGAGCGTGCTCGCTCGTCTGTTTTCTACACCACTCGGGGCACCGGGCCCCAGAACCCGTCCTCGTCCGTTCTCGAGCTCGTCGGCCGTCCGTCAGGACGATGCGCGCTTGTAGAACGGGGTCTTCACGACGACCGCCTCGATGTTCTTGCCGCGGCAGTCGACGAGGAACTTCGTCCCGACCTGCGCCATCGCCGTCGGCAGATAGCCGAGGCCGATGCTCTTGCCCACCGTCGGGCCCGGGCTTCCGCTCGTGCAGATGCCGACCTCGTTGCCGTCGACGTCGCGGAGCGGATAGCCGTGGCGCGCGATCCCGCGCCCTTCGACCTCGAAGCCGACGAGCTTGCGGGGAAGGGGAGCGGCTTTGACCGCTGCGAGCGCGTCCTTGCCGACGAACATCGCCTTGTCGAGCTTCACGACCCAGCCGAGGCCAGCCTCGATCGGGTTGGTGGTCTCGTCGATGTCGTTGCCGTAGAGCGAGAGGCGCGCCTCGAGGCGGAGCGTGTCACGTGCGCCGAGCCCGGCAGGCTTGATGCCGAACGGCGCGCCGAGCAGGAGCAGCTGATCCCAGAGCGCAGGAGCATCGTTCCAGGCGCAGAAGATCTCGACGCCGTCCTCGCCCGTGTAGCCGGTGCGCGCAGCGGTGCAGCGAACGTTGCCGATGACGGCGTCGCGGAAGTGGAAGCTCTTCAGGTCGCGGAGCTTCGCGGCGTCGGCGCCGGCCTGGTCGAGGATGTCGAAGGCCTTGGGGCCCTGGAGCGCGATCAACGCCGTCTCGTCGGTGCGGTCGGCGAACTCGCAGTGGTCCTTTGCGGCCTTCTCGAAGACCGCCGCCATCTTCGCGTGATTCGACGCGTTGCAGACGATCAGCCAGCGGTCCTGCGCGGCGCGATAGACGATCAGGTCGTCGAGGATCGTGCCCTTCTCGTTGCAGCACGCGGTGTACATCGCCTGGCCGTCGACGAGCTTCGAAGCGTCGTTCGTGACCAGGTAGTCGATGACTGCGGCCGCGTGCTCGCCTTTGAGCTCGAGCTCGCCCATGTGCGAGACGTCGAAGAGCCCGGCGGCGGTGCGCACCGCCTGGTGCTCGTCGACGATGCCCGTGTACTGGATGGGCAACTCGAAGCCGGCGAAGGGGACCATTCGGCCCTTGGCGGCGACGTGACGGTCAAAAAGAGAGGTCTTGCGGGGGGCTGCCTCGGTCATATCGCGGGGCACACTAGACGAGCCGCCGCAGGTCCGAAAGTGGAGTGATTCGGTGTCGTGCGTCACGCCGTTGCGCGGCGACCAAGTGCACGCGCGTCAAGGGCCGCGCGAAGCGAAGGAGACGTCGTCGAGCGGCTCGATCGCGAGCCCGAAGGCGGCGAGCACGGGGACGTCGAGCTCGAGCGTACAGTCGAAGCGATGCATGCGGCGTGGGCTTTCACGAGACCGGCGCCCGCGGTGCGCCAATCCACCCTCGCCAGTGCCGGCGCGCTCCATTCGGGTTATGCTCGGCAGGTCATGGGAACGCCCTGGGATCAGCCGGCTACTCAATATCTCGAGGAATGGGTTCCGCGTTTCGTCCCCTATCACCTCGATCTCGTTCAGGAGCTCGCGCTCACACAGGGGCAGCGCGTGCTCGTTGCGAGCGCGGGGCCCGGCGCCGAGGTGCTTGCCGTCGCACGTGTCGTCGGCGATCGCGGTCTCGTGCGTGCGACGGACGCGAGCGCGGACCTCGTCGGCATCTGCGAAGCGCAGGTGAAGAAGGCCGGCTTCGGCGCGGTGAAGGTCGAGCAGGCCGACATCGGCGACGTCGGGCCCGGTGACTGGAACGCCATCGTCTGCTGCTTCGGGCTGTGGCCGATCGCCGATCGCTCCGCGGTCCTCCGGAGCTGGGCGCGCGCGCTCTCCGCTCACGGTAAGGTCGGCGTGCTCACCTTCGGCCCGCCCGACGAGAACGATCCATTCGAGCTGCTCGGGCAGGCGCTTCGCGACCTCGAGCCGAACGCGGAGGCGACGCCCGCGCGCGTGGCGTCCGACCGCGAGTCGATGGCGAAGATGTTCGAGGACGGCGGGCTCTCGCTCGTCCGCCACACCGTGCTCCGTCACACGGTGGCGTTCCCGAGCGCGGAGGCGTTCACGAACGCGATCCGCGAGGGACGGACGTGGCGCCGGGTCTGGGAGGAGCTCGGCCCCGAGCGGATGGGCCTCGTGACCGCGCGCTTCTACGATCGCGTCGGTGGGCCGACCGCTCCCTTGAGCTTCGAGCCTGCCGTGACGCTCGCGATCGCCGCTCTCCCCGGCGCGGAGGTCGAGCTGATGTCGCGCCCGAGCGCGAAGGCTCCGCCGCTGGTGAACGGTCCGCCGAAGCGTCCGTCTCGCCCGCCGCCCGATCCGTACAAGGACTGACTGAGCCGCTCTCGTCGTATACGCAGGCGCACCGTCCGGTGCGCCCGTCGAATGCGACGGCCCTGGGGAAGGGCGTGCACGCTGACGCCGACGCAGTAGCGAAAGACGCGACCAAAACGATGCCGCGTTGAGGCGTGACCCGAGCATGGACCGTCGCTGCGTCGAGGGCCAATAGGGCTTTGCGTCTCGGCTCTGCCGCGCTATGTCAGGACGCTCGTTAACCTTCAGGAGCTCGCGCATGGCACGTTACCAGTTCACGTCGGAGTCGGTCACCGAGGGCCACCCGGACAAGCTTTGCGACCACGTCTCGGATGCGATCCTCGACGCGATCCTCGCCCAGGACAAGCATGCGCGCGTCGCCTGCGAGACGCTCGCGAAGACCGGCATGGTCGTCGTTGCCGGTGAGATCACGACCACCGCGACGATCGACTACCCGAAGATCATCCGCAAGACGGTGCGTGACATCGGATACACGAGCTCCGAGATGGGCTTCGACGCCGGCACCTGCGCGGTGATCACGGCGATCGAGCAGCAGAGCCCGGACATCGCCCAGGGCGTGACCGAAGGCCAGGGCATGCACAAGGAGCAGGGGGCCGGCGACCAGGGCCTCATGTTCGGCTACGCGTGCGACGAGACGCCGAACCTCATGCCGGCGCCGATCGACTATGCGCACCAGCTCGCGCGCCAGCTCGCGGCGATCCGCAAGTCGAAGAAGGTCGACTTCCTCCGTCCCGACGGCAAGACGCAGGTCACGCTCGAGTACGAGAACGACGTGCCGGTCCGCATCGACGCGATCGTCGTCTCCACGCAGCACAACGAGGAGGTGAAGCAGAAGACGCTTCGCGAGGCCGTGCTCGATCTCGTGATCGACAAGGTCATCCCGAAGAAGCTCCTCGACAAGAACACGAAGTTTCACGTCAACCCGACCGGGCGCTTCGTCATCGGCGGACCGCAGGGCGACTGTGGCCTCACCGGCCGCAAGATCATCGTCGACACCTACGGTGGCATGGGCCGTCACGGCGGCGGCGCGTTCAGCGGCAAGGACCCGACGAAGGTCGACCGCTCGGCTTGCTACTACGCGCGCTACATCGCGAAGAACGTCGTCGCGGCCGGCCTCGCCAAGCGCTGCGAGGTGCAGATCGCGTACGCGATCGGCGTCGCGAAGCCCGTTGGTGTGCACGTGAACACGTTCGGCACCGGCAAGATCTCGGACGAGAAGCTCGAGAAGTACATCCTCGAGAACTTCGACATGCGCCCGAAGGCGCTCATCGACGAGCTCGGCCTCCTCGCGCCGCAGTACCTCGCGACCGCCGGTTACGGCCACTTCGGCCGCAGCCAGTTCTCGTGGGAGAAGACCCACCGCGCGGCGCAGCTCGCGGCGGATCTCCTCGGCGGCAAGCCGAGCGGCAAGAAGGTCGACACGAAGAAGGCGCACGCGAACGGCAACGGCACGAACGGCGCGCTCAACGGCCATGCCGCGAAGGACGCGGGCAAGGGCGAGAAGAAGGGCGAGAAGAAGGCCAGCAAGAAGGGCAAGAAGGGCGGCGCACGCTTCGCCGAAGTGTGACCCTCGAGCCAGCTCCTCGTCATCGAGGCTGAGAAGGGCGCGCTCCCATCCGGGGCGCGCCCTTTTTCGTGGCGTGCGCGTGGCGTGCTCGGGGGGACGCGTTCGGGCCAGCTCGGACAGACTGTCTGACAGTGGCTCCTTTCTCGCCACTTACAGAATGTCTCAACTGAATGACATCGCGATCCAGGAAGAGCTTTCGTGAGGCTCGCGGTGTGTACTCCCCTCGCGAGCTCGCTCGAGCTCGAGGCATGGGAGGTTCGCAGTGATTCGCAAGTCGTTCGGTCTCGGGGCGTTCCTGATCGCGTCGTCGCTCGTGTTCGCGTGCGGAAGCTCGTCGACGAGGGATGCCTTCTCGGACGGTGCCGGGAACGGCAACGGCTCCTCCGGCACCGGTAGCAGCAGCTCCGGCGACTCGCTCGGCGACAACCCGCCTCCGGCGGAGCCGCCTCAGCCGGAGGAATGCGAGAAGATGGATATCGTCTTCGTCGTCGACGACTCCGGATCGATGAAGGAAGAGCAAGCGAATCTCGCCGCAAACTTCCCGAAGTTCATCGCCAAGATCGACTCGTTCAAGACGAAGGGCGGCTCGAAGCTCGACTGGCGGATCGCCGTGACCACGACGGGGCGCGACATCGCCTACACCATCACGCCGCCCGCAATTCCCGGGTTCCCTTCAGTCCCCGCCGTCCCTCAGTCCGAGAAGGGCGACAATGGCGAGTTCCGTATGGGCGGGAAGTGCGGGACGTCGAAGCGCTGGATCGAGAAGGCGGACGCGACCGCGGCGAAGGACTTCCAGTGCCTCGCTCAGGTGGGCACCTCCGGGCCGAGCATCGAGATGCCGCTCGAATCGGTCAAGCTCGCGCTCGACGATCGGATGAGCGACGGCACGAACGCCGGCTTCCTTCGCGACGATGCGTTGCTCGCGGTCGTCGTCCTCTCGGACGAGGACGACTGCTCACGCACCGACAACAACTTCACTATCCAGAACGACGTCTGCAAGACGATGGATGGCGTGAAGCCGGTCGCCGACTACAAGCAGATGCTCGACGCCGTCGCGAAGGGGGCGGGCCGGTGGGCGACCGCGGTCATCGCGGGCCCGACCGCATGCAAGTCGTCGTTCGGTGATGCCAGCGAGGCGGCGCGGCTGCAGGAGTTCGTCTCGCTGGCGGGCAAGAACGGAACATTCAGCTCGATCTGCGACGGCGATCTGAGCAACGCGCTCGAGAAGGCGCTCGACACCTTCGACGCGGCCTGCAAGGTCTTCCCGCCGTCGGAAGTGAAATAGGCGCTCGCGCCCGCCCTGTGGAAAACCTGAGGAGGGCAAGCTGCGATCTTCGGGCGCGGCGCGCTTCCTTCGGGCGTCCAAGTTCTGGACAGCCGCGCATGTGCTCGTGATCCATCACGAAGAGTCGACGTCCATCTGTTCTGGACGGGATAGAAAACGCCAAATTCGTGCGTCATCGTCCCGCCATCCGGGCCTACGTCGGGTGTGGAAAGCCTTCGTGGGAGCGCCCTCGCCGGCGCGTGACCGAGGCCCTGCGAGAGATCGCTTCTCCCCCTTCCGAAGCGCTCGCGACAGGGCGCGAGGGCGCGCTCGAGATCGGCGTTCGCTCGGCGCCTACCTACTCCGAGGCTGCGGCGCGCTTCGTCCGCGAACGTGCCGTGCGCTTGCGGCGACGCGGGGCCGCCTGACGCGCCTGGCGCGAGAGCGCGCGAGTCGATGCCGCCGAGCGGGGGGCGCGCTTCAGCGCCTCGGTCGTGGCGCGCGAGCGCTTTGCCGACTTTCGGCGTGTGGTCGGGGACGCCTTGGCCTTCGCGGTCGTGCGCTTGGCCTGCTTGCGCGTGCGCTCCGAGGTCGTGCCCTTCTTCGGAGCCGGGAGCTTCACGCCGGCGCGGCGCGCCTTCGAGAGCCCGATCGCGATCGCTTGCTTGGCGTTCTTCGCGCCATGCTTCCCCTCACGGATGTGTTCGATCTCCTCTCGCACGAACTCACCGGCTTGCGTCGTCGGTGCTTTGCCCTCGCGCTTCGCCTTCCGTGCGCGCGCGATCGTCTTCTTCTCCGGCATTGATTGTCTCCTCCGTCGCGCGGGCAAAGCAAGGAGGTGGCCACA
This sequence comes from Myxococcales bacterium 68-20, assembly GCA_001899635.1. Taxonomy (GTDB): domain Bacteria; phylum Myxococcota_A; class Polyangia; order Polyangiales; family Polyangiaceae; genus Labilithrix. The sequence continues at coordinate 315,095 of MKVQ01000001.1, forward strand.
CGTAGGGATTGCCGGCAGTGCTGCGGGGGGGTTGGGGCATCCACTGCGGGTCGTTGGGGCGCGAGCCCTAAATTCGCCGATCCACGCGCGGGTTCCGTGGAGGAGCCGCATGCCGGCGCATCGCGACGCATGCGCGGCCTTTCGACACGTGCGGTCGCGAGATGCCCCGCTTCGACGCGCGGCGGGAGAAGAGCTGCTGCGACGAGGCGACGGTTCTCGAGGGCCGGGTCGCGCGTTTCACGCGGACCCGGCCTTTGGGGAGGGAGTGCGTCCGGCCGAGCCGTCTCAGAACGTGACGACGCCGCGGATCGACTCGCCCTTGCGCATCAACTCGAAGCCCTCGTTGATGCGATCGATCGGCATCACGTGGGTGACGAGGGAATCGATGTCGATCTTCTTCTCCATGTACCAGTCGACGATCTTCGGGACGTCGGTGCGCCCGCGCGCGCCGCCGAACGCTGATCCCTTCCACTCTCGGCCCGTGACGAGCTGGAACGGACGCGTCGAGATCTCCTGTCCCGCGCCGGCCACTCCGATGACGACGCTGACGCCCCATCCACGATGGCAGCACTCGAGCGCCTGCCGCATGAGCTGCGTGTTGCCGACGCACTCGAAGCTGTAGTCGGCGCCGCCCTTCGTGAGCTCGACGAGGTGAGCGACGAGATCGCCGGACACCTCCTTCGGGTTCACGAAATGGGTCATCCCGAACTTCCGGCCGAGCGCCTCGCGTGCGGGGTTGATGTCGACACCAACGATCATGTCGGCGCCCACCATCCGTGCGCCCTGGATGACGTTGAGGCCGATGCCGCCGAGCCCGAAGACGACGACGTTCGCGCCAGCCTCGACCTTCGCGGTGTTGATCACGGCGCCGATGCCGGTCGTGACGCCGCAGCCGATGTAGCAAACCTTCTCGAACGGCGCGTCCTTGCGGATCTTCGCGAGGGCGATCTCCGGCAACACCGTGTGATTCGCGAACGTCGAGCAGCCCATGTAGTGATGGACCTTCTTGCCGCCGATCGAGAAGCGGCTCGTTCCGTCCGGCATCACGCCCTTGCCCTGCGTCGCGCGGATGGCGGTGCAGAGGTTCGTCTTCCGGCTGAGGCACGATTTGCAGTTGCGGCACTCCGGCGTGTAGAGCGGAATGACGTGATCGCCCTTCTGGAGCGTGGTGACGCCCGGGCCGACATCGACGACCACCCCGGCTCCCTCGTGACCGAAGATCACCGGGAAGATGCCCTCGGGATCGGCCCCGGAGAGCGTGAATTCGTCGGTGTGACAGATCCCGGAGGCCTTGATCTCGACGAGCACCTCGCCCGCCTTGGGACCTTCGAGGTCGACCTCTTCGATGATGAGCGGTGAGCGGGCCTCGTAGGCGATAGCGGCGCGTGTCTTCATGGGACGCCCAGCATCGCAAGGCGCGCCCGCATCGACAAGGGCGGATGCCCCGGCCGAGCCCGAGCCGACGCCCTGTGCTCGATGCTCATCCGACGCGACGCCGTGCCTCGCCCCGCTGGCCGCTGTCGTGCATGGCTCGAGCTATGTGAGCAGCGAGAACTTCCACGAGCGGTTCGAAGACCTGACCCCGTACGCCCGCGAGATGCATCGCGCCATCGTGTCACTCATGGAGGAGCTCGAGGCGATCGACTGGTACCAGCAGCGTGTCGACGGCACGAAGGACGAGGCCCTCAAGGCTGTGCTCGCACACAACCGCGACGAGGAGATCGAGCACGCGATGATGAACCTCGAGTGGATCCGGCGGAACAACCCCACGTTCGACGAGGCGGCGCGGACGTTTCTCTTCACCGAGGGCCCGATCACCGAGGTCGAGGAGAAGACGAAGGGCGACGCAGGGGGCGGCCGGGCGGGGCGGGACGGCGAGGGTGAGCCGACGGCGAGCGGAGGCCCCGCGGAGCCGTCCGGCGTCGAGGGCTCGCTCGGCATCGGAAGTCTCAAGCTCATGTGAACCCAACCGACGACGCAACTGCAAACGAGGGCATGACCGTGGACCTGCTCAAGCGCAACCTCGCACCCATCCTTCCCGAAGCTTGGACGCTCATCGATGCCGAGGCGGCGCGTGTCCTCCGCCTCCTCCTCGCCGGGCGCAAGATCGTCGACTTCGAGGGGCCGTTCGGCTGGAAGTTCGCCGCGGTCAACACGGGTAGGCTGAAGCTCTTCTCGCAAGGGCCGGCCCCCGATGTCGGGATGGGGATTCGCGAGGTGCAGCCGCTCGTCGAGGTGAGAGTCCCGATCAAGCTCTCGACCATGGATCTCGACACAGTGGCGCGCGGCGCCGAGGGGCCCAACCTCGAATCGGTGGTCCAGGCTGCCGAGAAGGTCGCCCTCGTCGAGGACAACGCCGTCTTCAACGGGCTCGTCGCGGCGGGGATCCAGGGCATCCTCGAGTCGACCCCGCACCCGTCGTTGCCGCTTCCCGCCGACGTGCTCGAGCTACCGAGGGTGCTCATCGACGCGAAGGAGACGCTCCGTCGCGCGGGCGTCGCCGGCCCGTACGTCCTCGTCCTCGGCGCCGAGCTCCATGATCAGGTCTACTCCGCGACCGAGGAAGGGCATCCGCTCGCCAAGCGCATCGAGCAGCAGCTCGTCGACCGCCCGATCGTCCGCGCCGAGGCCGTACGCGGCGCCGCGCTCCTCTCGCTCCGTGGAGGCGACTACGAGCTCTACGTCGGTCAGGACCTCTCGATCGGCTACGCGTACCACACGAAGGACGAGGTCGAGCTCTACCTCACCGAGTCCTTCACGTTTCGCGTGATCGAGCCGGCCGCGGCGGTTCGGCTCACGACCAACGCGAAGTGACCGACCCGCCACGCCCCTGCACGCGCGTCACAAAGAGCTTCGGCCGGCCACGAACGACGCGTGGCCGGCCTCGTTGTCGTCATCGTGCGGACGTCGCGTCGTCCGATCAGATGTCTCGGCGACATCCGATCGGACGCTCTCGTCCGATCGATCAGATGTCGAAGTACAGGTAGAACTCGTGCGGGGTCGGACGCATGCGGATCGGGGTGAGCTCCTTGGTCCGCTTGTAGTCGAGCCACTCGGCCACGGCGTCCTTCGTGAAGACGTCGCCGCGGAGGAGGTACTCGTGATCGTGCTCGAGCGCGTCGAGGGCCTCCTCGAGGCTGCCCGGCATGTGGGGGACGTTCTTCAGCTCCTCGGGGCTGAGGGCGTAGATGTCCTTGTCGAGCGGATCGCCCGGATCGATCTTGTTCTGGATGCCGTCGAGACCCGCGAGAAGCATCGCGCTGAACGCGAGGTACGGGTTGCAGCTCGGATCCGGGAAGCGGATCTCGACACGGCGCGTCTTCGGCGAGGGGCCGGTGATCGGGATGCGGACGGACGCCGAGCGGTTGCGGCTCGAGTAGGCGAGGTTGACCGGCGCCTCGAAGCCCGGGACGAGACGGCGGAAGCTGTTCGTCGTCGGGTTCGTGAACGCGGCGAGCGACTTCGCGTGCTTGATGATGCCGCCGATGTAATAGAGCGCCGTCTGCGAGAGGCCCGCATAGCCGTCACCGTGGAAGAGGGGCTTGCCCTCCTTCCAGAGCGACTGGTGCACGTGCATGCCCGAGCCGTTGTCGCCGAAGAGCGGCTTCGGCATGAACGTCGCCGCCTTGCCGTGCTTACGGGCGACGTTCTTGACGATGTACTTGAACCACATCAGCTGATCGGCGCAGGGGAGCAGCCGATTGAACTTGATGCCGATCTCGCACTGCCCGCCCGTGGCGACCTCGTGGTGGCCGACCTCGACCTCGATTCCCGAGGCCTGGAGCGCGAGCATCATCTCCATGCGGACGTTCGCGAGCGTGTCCGTCGGCGGGACCGGGAAGTAGCCTTCCTTGTGGCGCGTCTTGTAGCCGAGGTTCGGATACTCCTCGCGGCCCGAGTTCCAGGCACCCTCGACGCTGTCGAGGAAGTAGTAGCCCTCGTTCGGCTTCGTGTGATCGAAGCGGACGTCGTCGAAGAGGAAGAACTCCGCCTCGGGACCCATGAAGGACGTGTCGGCGATCCCGGTCTGACGGAGATACGCTTCCGCCTTCTTCGCGATGTGGCGCGGATCGCGCGAGTACGGCTGCTTCGTGATCGGATCGAAGACGCTGCACACGAGCGAGAGCGTCGGGTGCGCGAAGAACGGATCGAGCTGCGCCGTCGCGGGATCCGGGATCATCGTCATGTCGGACGCGTTGATGGGCTGCCATCCGCGCACCGACGACCCGTCGAACTGGATGCCGTCCTCGAAGAGGGCCTCGTCGAGCCTCGCCACCGGCAGGGTCGTGTGCTGCCACACGCCCGGATAGTCGATGAACTTGAGGTCGATGAACTTGACGTCGTTCTTGTGCGCGAGCTCGATGACTTCCTTCGGATTCATGGCTTCCTTGCTTTCCCCCCGGAACCTTCGCGTGGCGTAAAGGCCGGGCTGGTCCAAACGATGGCTAGATGGCGTCCTTGCCGCGTTCGCCGGTGCGAATGCGCACCGCTTCTTCGATCGGGCTGACGAAGATCTTCCCGTCACCGATGCGGCCGGTCTTGGCGCTCTTCTCGATCGCGTCGAGGACGTCGTGGACGAGCTCGTCCGGAACGACGATCTCGATCTTCACCTTCGGGACGAAGTCGACGACGTACGCCGACCCTCGATAGACTTCCTTTTTGCCGCCCGTCCGACCGAAGCCTTTCACCTCGGTGACGGTCATGCCCTGCACGCCAACCTCGCTGAGGGCGTCTTTCACCTCGTCGAGCTTGAACGGCTTGATGATGGCCTCGATCTTCTTCATGGCAGGCTTCTTTGTGGCACAGCTTGACTGCGCGGCGCCATCAGACACCCGGCGTAGGGGACTGCCAAGCGCTTTCAATCTCTCTTTTGATCGTCATCGGTTTCGGAAATGTTTCGGTGCAGTAGCGACTCGAAAAAAGACGCGCTGACGCGCGGCGGCATCCCGAGCCGACGCAGGACGGCTCGTCGCTGCGCCGTCGCGACGAGCACCGACGTACCTCGGTCCGCGAGCGTCCTTGCCGTCGCGCGGGGCGGCGCATGACGGGCGCCGGGCTCGCCCTCGGGACATACCCGACGCCGCTCGAGCACCTCGAAGACCTCGGTCTCTGGGTGAAGCGAGACGATCAGGTCGGAGCGCTCTACGGTGGCAACAAGGTCCGCAAGCTCGAGCGGCTCCTCGGGGCCGCACGCGCCTCGGGGAAGTCGCGCATCCTCACGATCGGCGCGGCCGGAAGTCATCAGGTCGTCGCGACCGCGCTCTACGGACGGCGCGAGGGCTTCGACGTGGAGGCGGTCCTCGTCTCGCAGCCGCCCTCCGAGCATGGCCGGCGAAACCTGCGTGTTGCGCTCGCGCAGGGGCTCGAGCCCGTTGTCGCGACTTCATGGCCCGCGGCACCGGCGCTCGCGCGCGCGCTCGTCCGCGGGGACACGTATTTCGTCCCACTCGGTGGCTCCAACGCTCTCGGCTCACTAGGGTTCGTAGACGCCGCGAACGAGCTCGCTGGGCAGGTCTCGTCGGGCGCGATGCCGGAGCCCGACGTGGTCGTCGTCGCGATGGGCTCGGGCGGAACAGCGGCTGGTCTAGCCGTGGGCTTCGAGGCGGCGGGGATGCGGACGCGCGTCGTCGGCGTCGCCATCTCGCAGCCCGTTCCGGTGCTCGCAGCGATGGCTCGCCGCGTGGCGAAGAAGACCGCCGAGCGCGCTGGCCTCTCCGGCGCTCAGGCTGCGCGCGCGGTGAAGCGCATCGAGGTCGACCGACGCTGGGTCGGGCGCGGCTACGGTTGGCCTCTACCGGAAGGCCAAGCCGCGATCGACGACGCAGCACGTGCTGGAGTCGTCCTCGACCCGACGTACACAGCAAAGGCATTCGCGTGCGCTCTGTCGCTCGCACGCGCTCGGCAGGTCGGCAGGATCCTCTACTGGCACACGCTGTCGACGGCGCCGCTCGAGCCGCTGCTCATGGACGCGCGCGAGCTTCCGCCCGAGCTCGAGCGGCTCTTCCGCTGATCTACTCGCTCGCCGGAGGCTCGGGGGCCGGCGCGGGGCTCGGCGCCGGCGACTCGTCCTCCGGCGTCGGGACATCGGGCTTCACGACGGGCGCCTTCGGACGGAGCTTGCGTCGCGCCGAAGGCGCTGCGCTCGGCGAAGGCAGGTCGTTCGGGCTCAACGTCACCGGGGCGGCAACGGTGCCCTCCGTGGCCGTCGTCGCTGCGCTCGCTTCCGTCGTCGCTGCGCTCGCTTCCGTCGTCGCTGCGCTCGCTTCCGCCGCCTGCGTCGTCGTCGCTGCGCTCGTCTCCGCCGCCTGCGTCGGCGTCGCTGCGCTCGTCTCCGCCGGCGGCGGCTCCGCGATCGCGTGGGTCGCGTTCGATGGCGCGGGCGCGTTCGGTTGCGTGCGCTGGCCGGCGAGGAATGCGCCGATCGCGATGCCGACGACCGCGAGGACGATCGACGCGAGTGTCATGCGTCGACGTCGCTCGGCCCGGAGCGCGATCCGCTCGTCGCGCTCCGTGTTCGGCGCGGGCTCGATGGCCGGGAGCGGCGCGATCTCCGGTGGAGTTCCGGGCAACGCGACGCCGCCGGATGACGAAGAGGGGTAAGGGTTCGGCGGTCCCGGCGAGGATGCGGAGTGCCCTGTCGGAGGCAGCGGCAGGGTCTTCGGACCGGAGCCGCCGGTGATCTCGGAGTCGCTGCGCGACCTGCTCGCTGCGATGGCGAACGCGGCTTCCACGCCGGTGCGCATGGCGTCGTCCGAGTCGCGGATCGTCTCCGCGTGGTCCGACTCGCTCTGCCGCGAGTCGCTCAGGTGGCTCTCGCGACGCTCTCCTTGCCCGCTCGGTTTGCTCCCGCGAGCTGCAGCAAACGCCGCTGCCGTGAAGACCTCGGTGTCCCCCGTCGTGTCGACCGCCGCGGCCGCTTGCGCGACGATGACGGCGGTGTGCTTACCGGTGCCGTCGGGGAGCACCGTGGGGAACGCGTCGAGCAGGCGCTGGGTCACGGTCTCCGCGTCCGGGATCCGCGCATCGCGATCGTGGACGAGCATCGCATCGACGACACGTGCGAGCTCCGCGGGGACCCATGGCGCCGCGTCGTGGAGCGGCTTCGGTCGGGACGTCAGGATGCCGACGATGGTGCCGTGATAGCTACCGCGATCGGCGAACGGCGCCGTGCCGGCGAGGGTCTCGTACAAGACGGCGCCGAGGGACCAGACGTCCGCGCGGCCGTCGACGTCGTCCTTGCCCTCGGCCTGCTCGGGCGACATGTAGAGCGGCGTTCCGATCGGCGTACCGCTGCCCGTGATGCGAGCGTTGCCGGGGGCTTCGGCGAGCAGCTTCGACACGCCGAAATCGAGCAGCTTCACGAGCAGCTGCCCACTATCGCGCTTCGTGAGGTAGACGTTCGCCGGCTTGAGATCGCGGTGGATGACGCCGGCCTCGTGGGCCTTCACCAGCCCGCGCGCGATCTGGTGCGCGATCATGACGCCGGTCTTCACGTCGAGTCGATTCTCGCGCTCGAGGCGTGCCTGGAGGTCCTCGCCGGCGAGGTGCTCCATGACCATGTAGAGGCCGACGCGGCCGTCCGCGCCCACGTCGAAGACGTCGACGATGTGCTCGGAGTTGATCTGTCCGGCGGCGCGCGCCTCGCGGCGGAAGCGAGCGACGATGAGCTCGCTCTCCTTCATCGACTTGTCGATCAGCTTGATCGCGACGCGCTTGCCGAGGTCGAGGTGAATGGCCTCGCACACGACGCCCATGCCGCCTGCGCCGAGCACACGACGGATCTCGTATTTTCCGCCGACCGCCAGGCCGACCAACGAGCTGTACGTCGCCGCCACCCTTACTTCCTCTTCTCGCTGCTTCCGGAGCCTGGACTGGAGAATCGATTCGTCGTCGCGCGCCCCAGGCCGAGCGAGGCTCCAGCATAGCCTGGATTGGGGGCGTGCCCGATCCCCCCTTCATACGACGAAACGGAGGCGCTCACCCCTCGATGAGTGACCCTAGTCGCTGCACTTGGGGCTCGCGCCCCAACCACCCGCAGGGGTGAGCGCCGGACCGCGTGCGTGTGCGGGTGTAGGTAAGTTGGGGCTCGCGCCCCAACCACCCGCAGCGGTGGGCCTCCGGCCCGCGTTGAAATCGCGAGCGCCGGCGCCTCCCGACCGCTGCGGTCCGGGGCGCCGTCCTCGCTCGCATGACTCGCCGTGCCCGCGCTCACTCCTCGTCGCGCGCGATCCCGCGACGAGGACGAGAGTGCGGGTAGTCGTTCACTCCTCGTCGGCCTTCAGCTTCGCGAGGACGCTGAAGTCCTCGAGGGTCGAGGTGTCGCCCTTCGTCTCGAGGTTGCCGGAGGCGATCTCCTTGAGGAGGCGGCGCATGATCTTGCCCGAGCGCGTCTTCGGGAGAGAGTCGGTGAAGCGGATCGTGTCGGGCCGGGCGAACTTACCGATCTCCTTGTCGATGTGCTCGGTGAGCTTCGCTTTCAGGTCCTTGCTGTCGTAGCCGTTCTTGAGGGTGACGAACACGACGAGCGCCTGGCCCTTGAGCTCGTCGGGCCTGCCGACGGCTGCGGCCTCTGCGACCGCCGGGTGACTCACGAGCGCGCTCTCGATCTCGGCGGTGCCGATGCGATGCCCCGCGACGTTCAAGACGTCGTCGATGCGCCCGACCACCCAGAAGTAGCCGTCCTCGTCGCGGCGGGCGCCGTCGCCGGTGAAGTAGACGTCCGGCATCACGTCCCAGTACGTCTTCAGGTAGCGCTCGTCGTCGCCCCAGAGCGTGCGGGCCATCGACGGCCACGGCCTCCGGATGACGAGCTTGCCGCCTTCGTTCGCCGTGCACTCGTCACCGCGGTCCTTCACCACCGCGATGTCGACGCCGAAGGACGGGAGGCCGGTGGAGCCCGGCTTCGAGTAACAGGCGCCGGGCAGCGTCGTGAGCATGATCGAGCCCGTCTCGGTCTGCCACCACGTGTCGACGATCGGGCAGTGGCCCCCGCCGATCACCCGGTGGTACCACATCCAGGCCTCGGGGTTGATCGGCTCACCGACGGATCCGAGGAGCCGGAGCGAGGAGAGATCGTGCTTCTCCGGCCACTGGTCTCCGGCGCGGATGAACGCGCGGATCGCGGTCGGGGCCGTGTACAGGATCGATACGCCGTGCCTCTCGATGATGCGCCAGAAGCGTGACCAGTCCGGCGCGTTCGGCGCGCCCTCGTACATCATCACGCTCGCGCCGCAGGAGAGCGGACCGTACACGAGGTAGCTGTGCCCGGTGACCCAGCCCACGTCGGCGGTGCACCAGTACAGGTCGCCGGGGCGAATATCGAAGACGTACTTCGTCGTGACGTGCGCGCCGGCGAGGAAGCCCGCCGTCGTGTGCATCACGCCCTTCGGCTTCCCGGTCGAGCCCGACGTGTAGAGGATGAAGAGCGGGTGCTCCGCGTCGAATGCGGGCGGGCTCTTCGCGATCGCGCAGGCGGCCTCGCTCGGCTCGCGGGCGAGCGCGTCGTCCCACCAGACGTCGCGGCCTTCCTTCATCGGCGGGTGGCACTGCTCGCCGCCGATGCGTCGGAGAACGAGGACCTTCTCGATCGACGGCGTCTTCTCGAGCGCCTCGTCGGCCATTCGCTTGAGCGGGACGATGTTGCCGCGACGCCAGGCGCCGTCTTGCGTGAGCAGCACTTTCGCGCCGCAATCGTTGATGCGGTCGCGGAGGGCGTCAGCGCTGAAGCCTCCGAAGATCACCGAGTGGGTCGCGCCGAGCCGCGCGCAGGCGAGCATCGCGATGGCCGTCTCGGGCACCATGCCCATGTAGATCGCGACGCGGTCGCCGGCCTTCACGCCGAGGTCGGTGAGCGTCGCCGCGAGGCGAACGACCTCGCGATGGAGCTCCCAGTAGGTGAGCGTCCGGACGTCGCCGGGCTCGCCCTCCCAGATGATCGCCGCCTTCGTGCGGTTCTCGGTCGCGAGGTGACGGTCGAGGCAGCTCTCGGTCAGGTTGAGCGTCGCGCCGACGAAGAACTTCGCCTTCGGCAGCGTCCACTCGCAGAAGGTCGTCCACGGAGTCCGGAAGACGAGGTCGTACGTCTCCTCGCGCCAGAACTCGTCCGGCTCGTCGAGCGACCGGCGGTACATCGCCGTGTACTCCGCGTGCGATGTGATGCGCGCACGCTTGGAGAACTGCTCGGAAGGCTGGAAACGGCGATCTTCCTTCAGGCGCGATTCGATGCTGTCGCTCATGGGCCTCCGGCGCGTTCGGACGAACTTGGGCTCGGCCCCGACCAACGCGGGGGCCGCCCCGACCCCTCCGCAGGTGTGGGCGTTCGGCCCGCGGTCGATTCTCCTTGATGGGCATACCTTCTGTCTACGGAACCCTCAAGCAGCGCTGCCGTTTGCGCGTCCCGTCCCCTCTCCAGTCTCGAGGTTGCGTCGGGCGGACCCTCCAGCGCAATGCCGCGGCTTCGGAGAGGAGGGGACGGATGAGCCTCTGCTCGCTCGAACACCGGATCGACGCACAGCGTCGCGCCGTTCGGAGTGGGCGGAAATCGACGATGCCGCCGGTCTCGCCGAGCGCGGCGGCGCGTCCGGCTCGAGCTCGTGGAGTGCGATCGCGGCGCGGAACACGACGCGACTCCGAATTGGGCGGCTATCCTCGCAGCGATGAGTCCTCTCAGCTCGACGCGAGGCCGCCTCCTAGCGCCGTTGGCGCTCGTCGGTATCGTCGTCGGGATGGCGGTCGCCTGCGGTGACGAGGAAGAGGCCCCGGCAGTGCTCTCCGGCAACGACGCGGGTGACGAGCCGAGCAATGACGCGAGCGCGGGGCAGGATGCCTCGACTTCGCCGGCCGACGGCGGACCGGAAGGTGGTCGGCCCAACACGAAACTCTCGTCGAGCTTCGTCCATCGCGACGTCAATCATGTCCTCTCGACCGGGCAGAGCCTCTCTGTCGGCGCCACGGGGACGCCGCCGCTCTCGACGTCGCAGCCCTTCGGGAACCTGATGTTCACGAACGGCGTCATCCCGGGCCCGACCAACCTCACGGCCTTCGCTCCGTTGATCGAGGGCCGCGTGCCCAACGGCAACAACCCGGACGTCGAGACCATGTCGGCTGGGCTCGCGAATCTCGTGACGAAGATGGCGCGTGACGAGCTCCTCGTCGGTCAGCCCGCGGACAAGACGAGCCACGATCTCCTCGTGAGCGTCCACGGGATCGGCGGGACCGCATATTCGGGCCTGAAGAAGGGGACGAGCGCGTTCGCCGCGGGCATGGCGCAGGCGAAGGCGGGCTTCGAGCTCGCAAAGGCGCTCGGCAAGTCGTACGTCGTCCGTGCGGTGACGACGGTCCACGGCGAGACGGATCACGTCCAGAACAACCCGGCCTACGAGAGCAACCTTCTCGAGTGGCAAGCCGCCTACGAGAAGGACGTGAAGGCGCTGACGGGGCAAGCCGACGCGATCCCGCTGCTCCAGACGCAGATGAGCAGCTGGACGAGGTACAACTCGACGACGAGTGCGATCCCCGACGCGCAGCTCGCGGCGCACGTCAACAGCGGTGGCAAGGTCGTCCTCGTCGGGCCGAAGTACCACCTGCCGTATTCGCCCGACGGTGTGCACCTCACGAACGAGGGGTACCGTCACATGGGCGAGGACTACGCGAAGGCGTATCGACGGATCGTCCTCGAAGGCCGACGTTGGGATCCGGTGCGTCCGCTCTCGATCGCGCGCGCGGGCGCGGTGATCACGGTGAAGTTCGTCGTCCCCGCGCCGCCGCTCGTCCTCGACGAGGTGCTCGTGAGCAATCCGGGCCGCTTCGGCTTCGAGATCGCGCAGGTGGGAGCGCCTCCGCCGGCGATCGCGAGCGTCGCCGTCACGGCTCCTGACACCGTCACCATCACGCTCGCCGCGGAGCCGACGGGATCGCAGCGTCGCCTCCGCTACGCATTCACCGCTCCCGCGCAGGCCTCCGCAGGCCCGACCACCGGCGCCCGCGGGAACCTGCGGGACTCGGACGCGACGCCGTCGCGTCACGGCTATTCACTCTACAACTGGTGCGTGCACTTCGACGAAGCGCTGCCCTGACCCGCCGGCTCACGATCCGATTGGGGCGCGCGCCCTGCCCCAACCACCCGCAGTGGTGGGCCTACGTCCCGGGTTAAATTGAAACGCCGCACGCGGTGACGGGCACCGCGTGCGGCGTTCGTTCGTCGGGGGTCGTCAGCCGTGGCCGCCCTTGACCGCCTCGATGCGCGAGAGGAGCAGCTCCTTGTGGAGCTTGAGCGCGCGCGGCATCGCCGGGCCGATGTTGTCGAAGAACTCGCCGTACGACTGGACTTCCTTCTCCCACTCGTCGAGGTCGATGTGCGTCGCCTCGTCGACCTTCTCGTGGGGGATGTCGAGACCCGAGAGATCGAGGTCACCCGCCTTCGGCACCCAGCCGAAGAGCGTCTCCTGGCCGCCGACGCGCAGGCGCGCGCGGTCGACGATCCACTTGAGGACGCGCATGTTCTCGCCGAAGCCGGGCCACAGGAACTTGCCGTCCTTGCCCTTCCGGAACCAGTTCACGAGGAAGAACTTCGGCGGCTGCGTCAGCGCCGACTGCATGTGCAGCCAGTGCTGGAAGTACTCGCCCATGTTGTAGCCGCAGAAGGGGAGCATCGCGAACGGGTCGCGGCGGACGACGCCGACCTTGCCCGTCGCCGCGGCCGTCGTCTCCGAGCCGAGCGTGGCGCCGAAGAACACGCCGTGCATCCACGAGAATGCCTGCATCACGAGCGGGATCGTCGTCGCGCGGCGCCCGCCGAAGATGATCGCGCTGATCGGCACGCCCTGCGGATCGTCATAGAAGCGCGAGAGGCACGGGTTGTTCGTCGCCGGAGAGGTGAAGCGCGCGTTCGGGTGCGCGGCCTTCTCCGTCGACTTCGGGCTCCAGGGGTTGCCCTTCCAGTCGATGAGCTCGGGCGGCACCGGACCGTCCTTACCCTCCCACCACACGTCGCCGTCGGGCGTACGCGCGACGTTCGTGAAGATCGTGTCGCGCATGACCGTCGTCATCGCGTTCGGGTTCGAGTCGTAGCTCGTACCCGGCGCGACGCCGAAGTAGCCGAACTCCGGGTTGACCGCGTAGAGGCGGCCGTCCTCGCCGACGCGCATCCACGCGATGTCGTCGCCGACGGTCCAGATCTTCCAGCCCTTGAAGCGCTTGGGCGGGATCATCATCGCGAAGTTCGTCTTGCCACAGGCACTCGGGAACGCCGCCGCGACGTACGTCATCTCGCCCTCGGGGCTCTCGACGCCGAGGATCAGCATGTGCTCGGCGAGCCAGCCTTCCTTCTTACCGAGGTAGCTGCCGATGCGGAGCGCCAGACACTTCTTGCCGAGGAGGACGTTGCCGCCGTAGCCGGAGCCGACGGACCAGATCGTGTTGTCCTGCGGGAAGTGGCAGATGAAGCGGCGCTCGGGGTTGCAATCGAGCGTCGAGTGCAGGCCGCGGTTGAAGTCGTCCGAGTCGCCGAGCATGTCGAGCGCGATCCGACCCATGCGCGTCATCGTGCGCATGTTGAGGACGACGTAGATGCTGTCGGTGAGCTCGACGCCGACCTTCGACATCTTCGAGCCGGCCGGCCCCATGATGTACGGTACGACGTACATCGTGCGGCCCTTCATCGAGCCGTCGAAGTGCTTGCCGAGCTTGGCGTATGCCTCGCTGGGGGCCATCCAGTTGTTCGTCGGCCCTGCCTCGTCCTTCGTCGGCGTGCAGATGAACGTGAGCTGCTCGACACGAGCGACGTCGTTCGGGTTCGAGCGGTGGAGGTAGCAACCGGGCAGCTTCTCCTGGTTCAGCGGCTCGAGGATCTTCTGAGCCACGGCCTCGTCTGTGAGACGAGTCTTCTCCGCCTCGCTGCCGTCGCACCAGACGATGCGCTCAGGCTTCGTGAGGGCTGCCATCTCGGCGACCCACTTGAGGAGGTGATCGTTCTTCGTGAGGAGCTTGCCCGACGAATCCAATGCAGCACTCATGCTGCCGTCTTTACCGCAGCTTTCAGAGCAGCGCATCTCTCTTCAAAGCTCTACGGGAGCTCTGCGGCGAGTTTTCCTGGGGCGTGAGCCCCGATCCCGACACTCAGACGTGCGTGGCGGCGGGAATACGCGCAAGTATTGCGCTCTGTGGTCCGTTTGCGTGCGGTATTCGTCGACGTCGATGAAGACGATCACGCTCTCCGGCGCCGGCAAGAACGCGCTCTCGACCTCGCTGATGCAGCGGACCCTCGCGGAGGTCCGTGACGCGAAGGACGAGCCGATCTTCCTGACGGGGGACGGTGACGCATTCTCCGCGGGCCTCAATCTGAAGGAGCTGTCGACGCTCGACGTCGCGGGCATGACGACGTTCCTCGGGACGCTCGAGGAGCTCGTCAAGGCGCTCTACGAGCACCCCGCGCCGGTGGTCGCCTGGGTGAACGGTCACGCGATCGCCGGTGGCTGCGTGCTCGCTCTCACCGCCGACGTCCGCATCGCGCGTCGAGGCGCGCGCATCGGCCTCAACGAAGTCGCGCTCGGTCTTCGGTTCCCTCCGCTCACGTTCGCGATGGTCCGCGCGCGTCTCACGGCGCCTGCGCTCGAACGCGTGCTTCTCGAGGCGGCGCTCTACGAGGCGGAGGACGCGCGCACGCTCGGCCTCGTGGACGTCGTCGGTGACGAGTCGCTCGCGCGCGCGACGTTCTCCACGCTCGCTTCGCACCCGCGTGACATCTACGCCGCGACCAAGCTCGTCCTTCGTCCGAGACTCGAGGTCTCCGAGGACGACCGGAGGAAGTTCCGCGAGGACACGATCCCGTATTGGGCTTCGCCCGAACGCCGTGCGGCGCTCCTATCGTTGCTCGAGCGGCGCCGCTGACGCGCGTGGAGAAAGCGAGCTTCGTGCCGTGGCTTCATGGTCGCTCGAGTGACCGTGGGGACGTGTCCTCCATATCTTCGCGCACCACGCGGTTCGATCGAGCGCGACGTCGTTGGGGCTCGTAGTGTCGACCTCGGAGGAGCTTCATGCGTAAGGTCTTGTTCGGAGTCGTCGTCGGTTTCGTTTCGATCGCGTGCGGGGGAAGCAGCAGTGAGGCCCCACCCCCCGGCGATCCGTACGGGAGCGAGTCGGGCACCACGGTCGTCGTCGGTGCGGGTGCGGGCGCTGGCACCGTGACGAAGACCCCGGACGGAGACCAGTGCATTCAGCTTCCATCCGGCGAATGCGTGCGGCCGCAGGACAAGTGCAAGAACGGCGAGCGAGCGGACGTCGTCATCGACTCGCGCGGCAAGGTCGTCGAGATCGTCTGCTATCCGGCCTCGCCGCAGCCGGCGCCGGTCGATGCCGATGGCAACGTCGAGCTCGGCAAGGAGAACAAGGCCGTCGTCTCGATCGGCGACGTCGCCGGCGACGTCACGGCGAAGGGCAACAACGTCACCGTCTACGGGCAGGGGCCGGGCGTGTCGACGATCGGTGGCAAGGTGGCCGCCGAGGGAAACAACTTCGCGATGCGCGGCGTCACGGTGAAGGGAAACGTCGAGCTGACGGGAAACAACGCGGCGCTCGTCCTGTGCGTCGTCGAGGGTGACGTCATCATCCGCGGCAACAACACCGTCATCGCCGACTGCACCGTGCTCGGCAAGATCGACATCGACGGCAACAACAGCGTTCTCGTCGCGAACGAGGTCGGCAAGGGCATCACGCTCTCGGACGCGAGGAACACCGTCTGCGACGGCAACACGAGCTGGAGCGACGCGAACGGGAACAAGGTCCTCGATCCGGGAGAGGGCGGCGCCGCGATCACCTGCTCGCAGAAGTAGCGCCTTCGTCGTCGTCCGGCGCGCGTGCACTCTCGCGCGCCGGACTTCGCGTCATCCGCCAGGAGGCCGCACGCTGCGCGCGACCCGATCGATGGCGCGTGCAACGAGCGCCTCGTCGCCGACGTCCCCGTAGCGGAGGCTCGCGTAGTCGAGCAGGGCCTGCGAGGCAGCCAGCGCCCACGGCGCGTCGAGCGCGCCGATCCTTCGCGCGAACGCCTCGATCGGCTCCGACTCGGCGCGTGCGTGGCCTGCGCTCGCGAGCGCGTCCGTGAGGAGGACGAAGCAGGGCAGGGGAAGCGCGCTCGCGCGCGTGTCGTGTCGCCGTCGGCCGCGGCGCTCGCGGAGTCGGTCACCGAGCCAGCGGATGCCGAGGAGGAACGCGATTACCGCTGCGAGCACCGCGGCCGTGTTCAGGAGCCCGAGCGCCGCGATCGCGCTCACGACGTGTTCGAGCGCGGTCGATAGGAGGTCGCCGACGTGATCGAAGACGCCTGCGCTCGGTCCGGCGGACTCGCTCGCCGGCGTCGGATCGAATCCACGCCAGGCCCCGTCGATCCACGCCTCGACCCACGCGTGGGCGTTGCGGTCGCGAACGACCGCCCGTCCCGTGAGCGGGTTGACCTCGGTCACGTGGTAGCCGCCAACGACGCGTGCCGGGATCCCTTCGAGGCGCGCCATCAGCACCATCGCCGATGCGAACATCTCGCAGTGCCCGGCGCGGTGCACGGTGACGAAGTCGACGATCGGATCGATCCCTGCCGTCCGCGGCACCGCGAGCGAGTACTCGAAGCGTGCGAGCTCGCGGCTCAGCGCCTCGAGCTTCTCGCGATCCGTCTTCGCCGAGACGGTCCAGCCGGCGGCGATCGGCGCGAGCGCCCCCTTCAGCTTCGATGGCACGTCGAGGTCGTTCTCCGTCGGCGGCGCGACCGGAGTCGGTGTGGCGACGCAGCCACGCGTACGGAACGTCAGTGAGAGCGGGACGTCACCGCGAGCGCGGCGGGCGATGCCGAACGCATCGATCTCGATCTGCTCCGAGGCCACGCCCAGATCGCACGCGGCGCCGGGCAGGAACCAGCGCATGTCCTCTCCCTGGGGCGCTCCACGAACGAGCGTCACGCGCGTCGTATCCGCTCCGGCCGGCACGTGTGCCGGCACGCTCCGGCGCGCTCGTCCTGTGTCGGACGTCACCCAGTAGGGAGGCGAGTACCGATCGTAGACCGCGCCGCGGAGGTACTCGGGGCGTTCGCCCTCGATCCGCATCACGATCGCGTCGCTCTGGAGCATCCCGCGCGTCGAGCCGAGCACCATCGTCGTCGAGAACGCCGTCGTCTCCTCGCCACCACCGCCGAACATCGCCTGGAGGCGTCGCTCGATGCGATCGGCGAGCCGAGGAAGGCCCACGATGAGGCCCGCGGTGACGCACGTCGCGGTGACGGCGAGGACGATCGTCGCTCGAGCCGGCGCGCGCGCGCGCGGCTGGCCGCTCGCCGCCGGGACCGTGCGCGCGGCGCGCATCGACGCGAGACACGCCAGGAGGAAAAGCACACACGCGATGCCGTACGGGATGCCCGCGTCGACCTGTCCGGCCGCGGTCACCGCTCCGATCGCCAGGGCGACGCTCGCGTGGGCACGGACCTCACGCCGCCCGACTGCGGCGGCTGCTCCCCAAGCAGCGACCAAGCACATGAGCGCGGCCGCGCGAGCGACGGACCCGAGCGGTCGCGTGGCAGCGACGAGACCGACCACCGCCGATGCGCTCAGCGGCGGAAGGAAGCGCATCGCGAGGTTCACCACGAGAGCGCCTCGCCTGAGCGGATCGCCTGGGCGAGCTCCTCGTCGACCACGAGCGGCGTGCAGACGAGCCCGCGGTCGCTCAGCTTCTGCAACAGGGCCTGCTGCTCTTGGGAGTCCGATCGCGGGATGATCGCGATCACCATCGAGAGCTGAGCTAGGTGAGGCTCGAGGCGCGCGACGAGCCGGCTCGCGTCGAGCTCGGGGCCTCGGTCCACACCGGAGAGGAGCTCGAGCGCCTGATCGAGCCACCCGAGGCTGCGTCCGAGAGTCAGCTCGTGCACGGTCTCGCCGACGACGAGGACGTCGATGAGTGCCTCGCCCCGCGAGAGATGCGCGACGACGCCCGCGGCGAGCTCGATCGCGGCTTCGAGGAGGTCGTGATCGCGCGTGCTCGTGTCGAGCACCACGCCCACGCGCGTGAAGTACTCCTGCTGGTACTCACGGACCGCCGGCTTGCCCGTGCGGGCCCATGTCCTCGCGTGCAGGTCGCGGACCGGATCCCCGGGCCGATAGGGGCGCACTCCGAGGAGGTCCATCGACTCGCCGGCTTTCGACGCGAGCGCGACGCCGCCGGGCTGGTGCTTCGTCGCGATCGCGAGCGGCAGGCGCACGACGTTCGCGATCTTCGGCACGACGTAGACCTTCACGCCGTCGCTCGATGTCCGCGGGCCACAGGCGAGCCCGAGCGGGGCGGTCCGGGCGACGGTGAAGGGATCGAGGTGGTGGAGGCCGCGCGCGACGAAGCGTGCTCGCATCGTCGTTTCGGCCTTCTCGCCCGGCGCGACGGTGATCTCCTTCGGCCGCGGTCCCGTCCAGCGACCGTCCCACGTGAGGAACGGGCCACGCATGCGGAGCGCGATCGGGGCGGCACCCGAGAGCGGATCCTCGTATCGAAACGAGATCGTGAACGAGACCTCGTCACCCACGGTCACCCGGCGCGGGACCGAGACGTCTACCGTCGCGTGACCGAGGCGGAGAGAGCGTGCTGCGACGAGCGAGCCGATCAAGAGGCCGACGAGGATCGAGAAGACGAAGTAGGCGCTCGTTCGCTGGACGTCGATCGCCACGCCGCCGGCCATCGCGGTGACCACGAGCAGCATCCGCCCTTCGTCGGTGAGCGCCCCCCACACCACGAGGACTGCTCGACCGATCCATCGCTTCCGGAAGCGATCGCGCTCGTCCTTCGTCTTCGGGATGAGGATGTGATTCAGGCGCGCGAGTCGGCGTGCACGTAGCACGCCGACATCTTTGGTCTCCGACGCGAGTCGGCGTGCACGTAGCACGCCGACATCTTTGGTCTCCGACGCGAGTCGGCGTCCGCGTAGCACGCCGACACCTACGGTCTCCGACGCGGGCCGGCGTGCACCAAGGGCGGCGCCATCGACAGTCTTCGACTCGAAGTCGCTCCGCATCGAACGCCTCGGTCAGGTGGGGACGCGGACCTCACGAGCGACTTTGGCGACGACCTCCGCCGCGGAGACGCCTCCGTAGCGAGCCTCGGTGGTGAGCTGGACGCGATGCGCGAGGACAGGGCCGGCGAGGGCCTGGACGTCCTCCGGGCTCACGTACGAGCGCCCGTGGAGTAGCGCCCGGGCCTGCGCTGCGCGGAAGAACGCGAGCGCGCCGCGCGGGCTGATCCCACGCTCGATCGGCGCGGCCTGTCGGCTCTTCTGGACGATCGCGAGCAGGTACCTCGCGACCGGCTCCTTCACCTCGACCTCGCGCACTTCGGCCTGGATGCGAACGATCTCGTCTCTGTCGCAGACCGGCTCCACGGCCGCGAGCGGATCCTCCGTGCGCCGCGCATAGAGCATGGCGAGCTCGGCCTCGGACGATGGGTAGCCCACGCCGATCCGGAGGAGGAAACGATCGAGCTGCGCCTCCGGGAGCGGGTACGTGCCTTGGTAGTCCGAAGGGTTCTGCGTCGCGACGACGAAGAAGGGGACGGGCAAGGCGCGTGTCACGCCGTCGACCGTCGCCTGCGACTCGTTCATCGCTTCGAGGAGCGCCGACTGCGTGCGCGGCGACGCGCGGTTGATCTCGTCCGCGAGGAGGACGTTGGTGAACACCGGGCCCTGATGGAACGACAGTGACCCATCACGAGGATTCAGGATCTGAGTCCCGAGGATGTCCGTAGGCAGGAGGTCCGGCGTGAACTGTACGCGCGTGAACGTCACGTCGAGCGCGCGCGCGAGCGCCTTCGCGAGCGTCGTCTTGCCCACGCCGGGGACGTCCTCCACGAGTACGTGGCCTGCCCCGAGGAGGCCGACCAACAGGAGGTCGATGACGTCGTTCTTCCCCGAGAGCACGCCTCGCATCGCGGCCTGCAGGCGGTTCATGGTCGCACGCGTGGTCGACAAGCAACTCGAGCATAAACTGCGCGCGCCGCGCAGTCGCGTGATTGGTGCGATTCTCTCGATTGAGTGGAAATGATGCCCGATTCGTCCAACACTGTCGGAAGGTCATGCTCGAGCGTTTCGGTGCTCTCGTTGACTCCGTTCGGCGTTCGTCGGACGGCGTCGGATCCTGTCGACTGCGCCCGGCGAACGGCTTTGCGGTGGCTCGTGTCGTTGCGCTCGCGCTCGTCGCCGCGGGCTGCTCGACCGCGAGTGGCGCTCAGCCGAGCCGGCCGGTCGCTGCGGCGTCGCCGCCGAAAGACGACGGCAAGCAGGCCCAGGGCGGCACCGGCGGCGACAGCCACTCCGCGGCCCTCGAGCAGCTCAAGGTCGCGCCCATCACGCGGAAGCCCGACCGTCAGAACGCGGTGCACGTTCCGCTACCCGATGCCGAGCACTGGACGCGGGTTCGGTTCCTGACGCTCAAGAGCCTCGTCGGCTTCCGCTACGGCAAGGACCACCACGCGATCTTCGCCGGCTTCGTCACGCACGTGGACGACAACTCGGTGCAGGGCGCATGCAACAAGAGCTTCGAGCAGATGGCGGCGCCATGGGTCGACGCCTTCGAGGTCGAGCTCAAGCACGAGCCGCCGGTCGCCTTCACGTGGAGCGCGCCGCAGCCGCCCGTACCGTCCGGGAGCGCTCCGCCGGTGAAGAAGATCAGCATCGTCGACGTGGATCCTCTCCGTGCGAAGACGGCGACGGTGCTCGCGCGCGAGTCGTACGAGGCGGCCTGGGCGGCGTACCCCGCGTGGGGCGAGAAGGCGTGCCTCGTGCTGGGCGTCGCGATCCCGGCGCGCGACGACCCCCAGCGCGCTCGCGCGGTGCGCGACCGCTTCCTCCAGGAGGTCTTCCCGAAGGTCGCGGTCACCAGCCACGAAGAGCCGAAGGAGCGCTACTGATCGCGAGACGACGAGTCGTCGTCAGTCGAGGACGGCGACGACCGGCGCGTGATCCGAGGGGATCGAGCCCGAGGTCTTGCCCTTCTTGCGGTAGTCGCGATCGACGTACACGTCCTTGACGCGGTTCGCGACCACCGGCGTGGCGAGGAGCAGATCGATCCGCAGCCCTTCCTTCTTGTGAAAGGAGCCGGCGCGGTAGTCCCACCACGAGAACCCGGGCTCTTCCGGATAACGCGAGCGGAAGAGATCGACGAGACCCGCCGCGCGCAGCCGCTCGATCAGGGCGCGCTCCTCGTCCGTGTGGAAGATGCGTCCTTTGAAGCGGAGCCCGCCGTACGAATCGAGGTCGGTCCAGCAGACGTTGAAGTCGCCACCGAGGACGAGCGGGGCGTTCTTGTCGGCCCGCGACTCCACGTACGTCGCCAGCCGATCGAGCCAGCCGAGCTTCATCTTGTAGTCGGCGTGCGAGAGCGTCTTGCCGTTCGGGACGTAGATGCTGGCGACCTCGAGGCCGTGCACCTTCGCCACTACGAAGCGTGCTCCGTGCTCGCCCGCACCGGGGAGCTCGCGCATCACGAGCTCGGGGCGCTCTTTCGCGAGCACGGCGACGCCGTTCCATCCCTGCTGGCCGACGAGCTCCGCCTGATAGCCCGACGCCCGAAGCTCGAGGTGAGGGAAGTCATCCTCGACGACCTTGAGCTCTTGGAGGCAGACGATGTCGGGTTGGCGTTCGGCGAGGAACTCGGCCAGTCGCTGGGACCGCGCGCGGATCCCGTTCACGTTCCAGGTCGCGAGGAGCACCAGGGCTCTCTAGAACGGCCGGCTCTCACTGTCGACCGTGTCTATCCTCAGATGTCGGCGAGGCTCGGGATCCTCACGCCGGGGGCCTGACCGGCGATCCGGCGGCCGTGCTCGTCGAGGCAACGGACGGCCTCCTCGAGCGACGTGGCGCCGAGCAGCGCTTCGCGAGCTGCCTCGTCGAAGACCGAGCGCGAGAGCGCCGCGAGCACGCGGACCTCCTCTTCGTAGGCACGCGGAGGCAGGAGAAGGAGGAAGACGATCCGCGCCGGTCGGCCGTCCGGCGCGTTGAAGTCGATCCCGGTGGGCGAGAGCCCCAGCGCTACGACCGGCTTCGTGAGCCCTTCGACTGCTGCATGCGGGATCGCGACGTCGTCGCCGAGGCCCGTCGGCGCGACGAGCTCGCGCTCGAGCACCGAGATGAGTGCCGGCTCGACGAGGTCGCCGATCGACGGACGGAGCGCGCGTCCGAGCTCCTCGATCGCGTGCGCGGACGTGGACGACGAGAGCAGCGGGATGAATGCGCCCTCGCGGACGAGCCCGGCGGCGTCGTCGGGGCGGATCCCGCCGCGGCCCGCGGAAGGGTAGAGCAGTCGCTTCATCGAAGGCCCTGCGAGGAGCGACGTCGCGATGGCCATCGTGACGAGCGCGACGAACACGCTGTCGTTGATGACCTTCGCCTCGCGCGCGAGGAGCGCGAGGAGGATCTCCATCGCGCCCCGAGCGTTGAGCCCGAACCCGACAGCGAGCGACTCCCTCCACGGCAGCCCGGTGAAGCGCGCGCCGCCGGCGCACCCGATGAGCTTCGCCGCCGTCGCTACGAGGAAGACGACGAGGCAGAGCACGGGATCGAAGTTCGCGACGAAGTCGACGTGCAGGGCGACGGACGCGAAGAAGACGGGGGCGAAGACGTTGGTGACGAACTGGTGGATCGTCTGGCGCGTCCGCTCGCGTAGACGGGGCGAGTCGCCGAACGCGACACCGACGACGAATCCACCGAGGACGGCGTGGACGCCGATCGCCTGGGTGACGGCGGCGCCGAGCATGGCGACGACGGCGACGAGCGAGAGGACGCGTCCCGGGGCGAGCTCGCCGTTCTGCTCGATCGCGGCGAGGACGCGGTCGATGACGCGCCGTCCAGGGATCAGGCAGAGGAGCGCGAACCCGGTCGCAAGGACGATGGTGCGGACCAGGACGCCGAGCTCGATCCCGCCGCCTTGCATCGGACCGAGGAGGACGCTGAACGCGACCCATCCGATGAGATCGTCGAGCATCGCGACCGTCATCACGAGCAGCCCGACGTCGGTCTTGAAGAGTCCGAGATCGAGCAGTGTCTTCGCGACCACCGGCAGCGCCGAGATCGAGAGCGCGACGCCCATGAAGATGGCGAAGAGCCCGCGATGATCCGGTGCGCCGACCACGGAGTCGGGGACGAGGTAGCCGAGGACCAGGCCGCCCGCGAGCGGCATGACGATGCCGAGCGCGGCGACGACGAGCGCGCTCTTGCCGCGACGGCGGACGATCCCGAGATCGACCTCGAGGCCTGCGACGACGAGGAGGAGGACGACCGCGACGGTGGTGTACCCGGAGAGCATCTCCGCGGGCGCGCCCGTCGGGAACAGCCAGGCATGGACGCCGGGCAGCACGCGCTGGAGACCGGTCGCTCCGAGGAGAAGGCCGGTGAGGAGCTCGCCGACGACGAGCGGCAGGCCGAAGGCGCGCGCGGCCTCGCCGAGGAGGCGCGCGACGCCGAGGATCAGCCCGAGCGAGAGGAGGAATACGAGCGCATCTTGACCGTGCACGACCTCCCCCTCCCCCCGAGAGCGCACTCTCCCGTCAGGCGCGGCCGACCGCCTCGCACAGCGCTCGGGTGTACTCCTCCGTGCCCGCAGTTCCGCCGAGGTCGGCGGTCCGCACGCCGCTCTCGAACGTTGCGAGCAGCCCCTTCTCGATCTTCTGCGCCGCGGTGTGCTCGCCGAGGTGGTGGAGCATCATCACGCCGCTCTGGATGAGCGCGGTCGGATTGGCGAGGCCCATGCCCGCGATGTCCGGTGCCGTGCCGTGGACCGCCTCGAACACCGCGGCCTCGAGCCCGATGTTCGCGCCGGGCACGATCCCGAGACCGCCGACGAGGCCGGCGCCGAGATCGCTCAGGATGTCTCCGTAGAGGTTCTCCGTGACGATGACGTCGAGCTTGTTCGCGTTCTTGACCATCTGCATGGCGCACGCGTCGACGATCACCTCGTGCGGCTCGATCCGCGGATGCTTGAGTGCGACCTTGCGGAAGCACTCCAGCAGGAGGCCGTCGGAGAGCTTCATGATGTTCGCCTTGTGGACGACAGTAACGCGCTTGCGACCCAGCCGCTCGGCGTAGTCGAAGGCGTACTCGCAGATGCGAGTGCAGGCGCGCTCGGTGATGAGCTTCATCGACTGCGCGACGCCCGGCATGATCATGAGCTCGAGGCCTGCGTAGAGGTCCTCGGTGTTCTCACGAACGATGACGATGTCCGTGCCCTCGAACCTCGGTTCGATCCCGGGCAAGCTCCGGACCGGACGGACGTTCGCGTAGAGGTCGAGCGCCTGGCGGAGCGTGACGTTCACGGAACGGAAGCCCTTGCCGATCGGTGTACCGATCGGGCCCTTGAGCGCGACTTTGTTCCTGCGAATCGACTCGAGGACTTCGTCCGGCAGAGTCGTGCCGCGCTTCTCGGCGACGGCGGCGCCTGCCTCCTGTACCTCCCAGTCGATGACGACGCCGGAGGCGGCCAGAACCCGTCGTGTGGCGTTCGCCACCTCCGGTCCAATTCCATCCCCCGGAATGAGCGTGATCGTATGGGCCATTAGCGCTCGCCAGCGTACTCTGTGCGGCGCGATGACGAAAGCTTCTGTCTCCGCGAATGTGCTTCGGCTCGAATCGAACGGGCTCGAGCACAGCATCCTCGAGTGGCCCTGCCGCGGGGAATCGAAGCGTTCAGCAGCGTCCGCGCATACGGTTCTGCTTGTGCACGGCTACATGGACGCGGCGGGCACATGGGACCGCGTCGCGCCGGCGCTCGCGGCGGCCGGGTATCGCGTGCTCGCTCCCGACATGCGGGGCTTCGGCGCCGGCGGCCGGGCGCCGCGTGGAAGCTACTACCACTTCGCCGACTACGTCGCCGACCTTGCCGGTCTGGTCGAGGCCCTCTCGCCGAACGACCCCGTCGCGCTCGTCGGTCACTCGATGGGCGGCACGATCACGACGCTCTACGCGGGGGCGTTTCCGGAGCGGGTCGTCCGCCTCGCGAACCTCGAAGGGCTCGGCCCGCCCGACAACCCGTGGGAAAGCGGCCCGACGCGCATGCGTCGATGGATCGAGGACCTCCGCAGCGTGCGCTCGCGCGGAGAGACGGCGCCTCTGCGTCGAGAGGACGCCCGGCGGCGCCTCATCACGAACCACCCCGGAGTGCCCCGCGAGGTGCTCGATCATCGGCTGCCCCACCTCGTCCACGAGACGACCGACGTCGAAGGTGCTTCGCGTGTGGTGTGGCGCTACGACCCGTTGCATCGTACGACATCGCCTGTCCCGTTCTTTGCGAAGCTCTTCGTCGAGTTCGCCCGGCTCGTCACCTGTCCCGTCCTCTTCGTCTCGGGCGGCTCCACCGGCTATCACGTGCCTGACGAGGAGGAGCGCCTGGCCGCGTTCGTCCACGTCGATCGCGTGACGCTCGAGGGCGCAGGGCACATGCTGCACTGGACGCAGCCGGCTGAGCTTGCGACCTTGCTCGTCGATTTCCTCTGATCAATGGGGCGCTAGCCTCAATCCCGCTCGGTTAGGCCGCGGTCACCGGAGACAGAAACAGGAAGGCGGGAAGGCGGGAAGAGTTTATTGATCAAACTATGAGCTTCCCGCCTCCCCGCCTTCCTGTTGAATCTCTCTGTCGGTTCGCTTGAACGAACGGCATTGGCGCTAGCCTCGAGTTCGAGCTTCCTTCATGTCGTTCTTCGAAATCGTCGTACTCGCCGTCGCCCTCGCCATGGATGCGATGGCCGTCGCTGGCGCTCGCGGCCTTGCTGCGAAGGCCGTCCGTGCGCGCGACGCGCTCCTCATCGCCGCGTTCTTCGGCGGAGCTCAGGCGTTGATGCCGGCGCTGGGATGGGCGCTCGGAGCGTCGTTCGCTTCACGCATCACCGGCTGGGGACACTGGCTCACGTTTCTCGTCCTCGGCGGGATCGGCATCAAGATGATCCACGAGGCAGTCGGCGCGTCCGACGACCCCGAGGATCAGCGCGATGCCGCGCATCCGTTCGGGCTGAAGGTCCTCGCCGTGCTCGCGGTGGCGACGAGCATCGACGCGCTCGCGGCCGGCGTCACCCTCGCCATGCGCAACGCGAGCATCGTCCGCGCCTGCGCGACGATCGGAGTCGTGACGGCCGTGCTCTCGTTCGCCGGTGTCTACGTCGGCCATCGCTTCGGCGCGCGCGTCGGCAAGCGGCTGGACGTCTTCGGCGGCGTCGTCCTCGTCGTCCTCGCGGTGAAGGTGCTCGTCGAGCACTTCCTCGCTGCGTGACGTGCGCCGCTGCGGGCGAGCGACGCGCGCGCTCTAACGAGCGCCGTCGCCCAGCGCGAGCGCGGCGCGAGCGACGAGGATGGTGTCGCCGTCGACGGCGGGCGAGGGGAGCTGGTCGCCTGGCCGAGCGCTCCGAGCGAACGTCTCGAGCGCGGCCTTCGCGGCGGCGCTCAGCCGGACCTGTGCGAGCCGATCGCGATCGACGACGTGCGCCTTCGGGCGATCGGCGTCGTTCACGCCACGCTCACCGAGCACGGCCTCCACAGCCTCCGCGATGGCGGGGCGTGATGGAGTACCGCCGTTCAGGCGCACGAGGAGATCCTCGCCGAGCTTCTTCGCGACTTCGGGCGCCTTCGCCTTGCGGTAGGCGCGCTCGATCTCGTCGTCGGATGCACGGTCCTTCCGGACGACGTGGAAGCCGTCCTTCGTGCGCACGGGTTGGGCCGTGGTCTTCCCCGGCTCGAGCGCGGCGAATGCGGCGCTCAATGCCGGTGGGAGCTCCTTCACTTGCTCGGGCGTGTACTCGCCGCCGCTGTCCCGCGTGCTCGCGTCGTCGGACAGCTGCCTCGCGAGCTTCGCGAAGTCTTCGCCCTTGTCGAGGCGCGCGATGATCCCCTGCGCCTTCTTCTTCGCTGCGAGCCCGGGATCCTTCTCGCCGCCGGGGACCTTGACGAGGATGTGGTGAAACGAGCCGTTCGTCGCGGCGGCGTTCTCCGGTGCGTCGCTCCACGTCTTCAGGTCGGCCGGAGCGATCGGCAGGAGCCTCTCGACCCATCGCCGATGGATGACGACGTACTCGACGACGAGCGGCGGCGTCTCCGGCGTCGTCGCCTCAGCGGGCTGCGGGTGTTTGGTGGGGGACGACGCGGGCGGAGCGGCTCCGCCGCAGCCTGCGAGCAGGGCCAAGGACAGCCCGAGCGCGAGCAGACTCGTTTGGCGCGGTTCCCTCGAGCGGATCAAGGCGCGACGTATCCCTTCACCACGTCCTCGAGGCGACGGTCTTCACCGTCCTCGAGGAGCCCGACGGCGAGGACGTTCAAGCGATCCGGCTGGGCGACGAGCTCCGCCAGCGCGCGGATGTCCTCGCCCGTGACCGCAGCGTTCTTCTCTGCACGCTGCTCCGGCGTCTCGAGGCGATCGAACAACATGCCCACGCCGTAGAAGCCGGCGAGATCGTCGGGGGAGTCGAGCATCGTCCGCATGTCCCAGAGGTGGCGGCGGCGCGCCTTCTCGAGCTCCTCTTCCGAGGGGCCCGTGCGCGCAAGCTCGGCGAGGAGCGAGGTGATCTCGGTCGTGACCACGGCCGCGCGCGCGTGCTGGACGCCGGCGGCGAAGTCGACGATGCCGTCGTCGTCGTAGCCGTCGTAAGACGCGCTCACGTCGTAGCAGAGCCCCTTGTTGTCACAGACGCGGTGATAGAGTCGCGTCGACATGCCGTCGTCGAGGACGCGCATGAGCATGTCCATCGTGTGACGCTTCTCGGAGCCATCCGGCACGGCGCGGTAGCAGACACGGAGCTCCGTCTGGCTGGAGAGGTTCTCGACGAGCTCGAAGCGCGCGCGTGTTTGCGCGTGGACGGGCGCGACGCTCGTGACGCGCTCACCTCGCGGCATGCGAGCGAAGTGCTTGTTCGCGAGCTCGATCGCGCGATCCGGATCGACGTCGCCCGAGAAGACGAGGACGGAGTTCGACCCGTTGTAGTGCCGGGCGTGGTGCTCCCTCAACATCGCCTGCGTGAAGGAGCGCACGCGCGTCTCGTCCCCGGTGATGGTGAAGCCGAGCGGGTGGTCCGGATAGATGAGCTGACGCGACAGGTTGTCGGCGTCGATCATCCGTCCCTCGTCGTCGAGGTCCTCGAGGATTTCCTCGCAGACGATCTCCTTCTCGATCTCGATGTCCGAGAAGATCGGATCGATCATGACCTCGGCGAAGAGGCCGGTCGCGTCCGCGAGCGTCTCGCCGGGGAGCGTCACGGAGAAGACGCCGAAGTCCACTTGCGTCGCCGCGTAGAGGTAGCCGCCGAGGCTCTCGAACGCGAGGTTCACGTCGTGCGAGTGGGGGAGCCGCGGCGTCCCCCGATAGAGCATGTGCTCGAGGAAATGCGAGAGGCCGTTCTGCGCAGGCGTCTCGAAGCGGGAGCCGACGCGCACGTAGAGCGCCAGGTGCGCCCGATGGAGCTGCGGCTGGGGCGCGAC
Source organism: Myxococcales bacterium 68-20 (assembly GCA_001899635.1). GTDB lineage: Bacteria > Myxococcota_A > Polyangia > Polyangiales > Polyangiaceae > Labilithrix. The sequence continues at coordinate 343,554 of MKVQ01000001.1, forward strand.
GATGACCTCGAGCCCGTTGTCGAGCCTCGCGACGCGATGGGCGGAGGAGCGCCGGGCGATCGCCTGTCGGGTGATGTCCATCACCCGACCTCGCTGCTGGACCAGCGCGCGCGCGTGCGCACGGCTTACTCGTCCTCGTCGTCGCGCTGGGTGCCTGCGTCGCTCTTGTGACCGAAGAGGTTGTTCTCGTCGATCTTGATCTCCTGCTTCGAAGATTCGCGGAGGCGGCGGACGTAGTAGGCGAGCGCCTCGTTCTGCTTGGCGCCGAGGAGCTGGAGCACGTACGTGTCGCGCTCCTTGTCGAACTCCTCGCGCGTCGCCGGCTTGCGGTCCTTGACCTGCACGACGATGTAGCCGTCGTCGGTGTGGACCGGCTCGGCAGCGACGTCGTTCGGCTTGCCCTCGAACGCGAACTTCACGATCGACTCGGTCGCCTCGCCGGAGATCGCCGGGATGGGATCGCCGCCGCGGTTGAACGCGCTCGAGGTGAGGAGCTGCGGGCGGACCGGATCCTTGTCGGCCGTGAACGCCTCGGGAGAGGGCGCGGCGCCGGCGTCGCCGTCGGCAGCGGGCTTCTCGACCTTCGGCGTGTACTTCCCGTACTTCGCGATCGCCGCGGCGATCGCGTCGTCGGAGGTCTTGCCGGCCTTCATCTCGTCGGCGATGTCCTTCGCCATCGCCTTCGCGAGGTCCTCGGACTTGGTGCTCTTGAACGCCTTGACGATGTCCTCGCGCGTCGCGGGATCACGCTTGATGATGTGGAAGCCGAACGAAGTCTGGACGAGCTTCTGATCGAGCTCGCCGGGCTTGAGGGCCTCGACCGCCGTCTTGAACTCGGGGACGAAGTTCTCGACCATCTCGCCGGGGTACTGGCCGCCCTTGTCCTTGCTGCCGGGGTCGTCGGAGAACTCCTTCGCGAGCGCGGCGAAGTCCTCGCCCTTCTTGATTCGCTCGAGGATCCCCTCGGCCTTCTTGCGCGCTTCCTCGAGCTCCTCGGGCTTCTCCTTGTCGCCCTTCACGAGGATGTGGCGGACGGGGACGACGATCTTCGAGGCGTTCGCCTTCGACCAGTCGTCGACCTCCTTGCCATCCGAGCTGATCGCGTACTTCTCGATCCAGCCCTTGCGCACGACGATGTAGCTCACCGTCGCGGTGCTGCGCTCCTCGACGTAGCGGTCGAACGCCTCGTCGTCGGCGACGCGCACGGGGGCCTTCACGAGGTCGCGCATCTTCGCGGCGAGAAGCTCGCGCGCCTGCCAGTCACGGAACTCCGACGGGGAGCGATTCACGAGCTGCTTGACCGTGCGCTCGTAGACCTTGAGGTCGAACTCCTGCGTGTCCTTGTTCTTGTAGCCGTTCGGGATGAGGTAATCGATGACGGTGTGGCCGTCGTCGAAGCCCATTTGACGGCCGACGGCCGGGTTGTCGGCCGGGAGGCTGACGTACAGGTCGCCGTGGAAGATGCTGTTGGTGATCTCGTCTTCACCGACGGTGAGCCCGAGACGCTCCGCCTCTCCGATGAGGAGCTCGCGCTCGATGAGCCCTTCGAGGACGAAGCGCGATGCCGTCTCCTGCTTCATGCCCGGCGTCCCGCGCGCGAACACGAGTCGATACGCGGCGCGGTGCGCCTTCGGCTCGATGCAGTTACCGCGAATACGCGCGACGCATGCGTCGTCGAGCGGGCCGAGCTTCTTGCCTGCGCTCGGGTTGAACCCGAGGATGAAGACGAGGACGGTGGCGACGATGACCGCGCCGTAGACGACGGAAGTCAGCCCTTTTTGCCTGAAGAGGTCGAGCATCGGAAGCGGGCTCCAATAACACGGGAGCGTCGCGTTCTCTACCAAGGCAAAGGTGCCCGTGCGACCTCATCAGGGCCGGTTATCCCAAGGAGGCAAGCAGGGGCAACCCGACCCAGCCGTTCGGAGCGGACAATCGACCCGGGCCGAAGGCCCCTGCGGTGGTTGGCCTGCGGGCCTCGGCTCGGCGCCGGATTCATGCCCGAGACGGGCCCGGCACTGTCCGTCTCAGCGCTGGCTGACGGCTTTCTCGAGCGACAACACGAACTTGAGAACCGGAACGGCGTCCTCGACGTTCGCGACGTCGTGCGAGAGGTTGACCTCGTAGAACGTGTCGAGCGTGCGCGAAGCGTCCGCCGGGTCCGTCACCGCCGTCACGGCCGTCGACCTCTCGGCGAAGCCCTGCGCCACGGCAGGCTCCGCGAGCTTCCGGACGCGAGCGAAGAGAGCGGGCTCGTCCTCGTTCGGGAAATCGGCCTTCTGTGCGCGAAGCACGACCCGCACCTGGAGCTTGCCGTCCTCGAGCGGGGCTACGCGGACACCCGAGTCGAGAATGAGGTTCTCCCGCACACGCTCGGCGAGGACGACCTCCTCGGGGAGCGTGCGGAAGACCTCGAAGCCGCTCGCGACGAGAGCCTTCTTCAGCTGCTGTGGAGTTGACGTCAAAGGCGAACCAAAGCGAGTCAGGGAGGCGAGTCAGGGAGCAGGTGAGGAGAGTCGAGTTCGACCCTCGTGTCCTGCTGCCACCACGTGCGGTTTCCGCACGGCGGAGTGTCCTACATTCTGGCCAAAGCGCCCCGGCCGTCAACAGCGAAGACGCCGCCTGGGACTTTCACCACGAAATGCCGGTGTGGGCGGACGATTCGTCGAAAGACGCGATTGGCCACGGGTTGTGGGGGCGCGGGCGGAGAATGGGCGGACGGACGGGCGACGCCACGCGCCACGCGCGGGGCGGAATGAGAGAAGGGGCCGGCCGCTTCTTCCCCTCGTTCCCACCTTCCCGCGCGCACGGGAAGGACGGGCGGGCGAGCATGGCTCATGACCCGAAGGCGGCGCGGGCCGCATCGTCCGAGGACTTGCATGGCGCACGATGGCGTCTGCTACCATGGCGAAAGGTCGACACCTGTGACCGAGCGAACGAATCCTCCCCCCGGTAGTACTCCGCCCGGTCCTGCTGGCTCGGGGCACCGCACGCTCCCGAACGCGGTCCATGCGATGCGTCGTGGTGGAGCACGTCGTGAGGTCACCGAACGCGTGACGCTCCGCCACGAGGACGGTCGCGTCCTCGAGGGGTGGGCGCTCAACGTCAGTCGTGGCGGGCTTCGCGCCATCCTCGAAGAGAAGGTGTTCCTCGGCCAGAAGTTCGACGTCGGCATCGGCACCGACGAAGTGATCCAGCGCGTCGGACGCATCGTCTGGGTGCAGGAGGAGCCCGACGGAGTCATCGTCGGGATCGAGTTCATGGGGATGTCGGGGATGCACAACTCCGTGCCCCCTCCGCCGCCTGGCGCGCTCAGCGAGCCGTCGATCGCCACCACATCCGAGGCCGCGCCCTCGGATGACGACGCTCCCGCGTCGTCGAAGAAGCCGTAGCGCCGGGGGCGCTCGCTTCGGGGCGCGAGGCGCACTCGAACGAGGGGACGGGATCGGCGCCCGCCCTGCTCGCTGACCTCCTCGCATCGGAGCGTCGTGAGCGGTGCCGAACGAGGATCGCGACGCTCGGCGCGCGCGTTCGTGCTCGACGTGCCTTCGAGCGGCGCAGCGCGTCGAGGGCGCCGCTCTTCGTCGATGGCGTGCGTCGAGGTCATGCGCGTGAGAGCGCGGCGATCGGACGCAACTCGGCTCGCACGAGGCGCAACGTCGACGAGCCAGAGCGTGCGCGTGTCGAGCTCGGCTCCGACCGCGCCCTCGCACGCGCGCGGTGATTCATCGAGCGTTACACTCGAAACGGAGGACACGATCATGCCGCTCGAGCTTTCCGTATGGGTCGATCGCTCGTGTCTTCGCTCGGACCAGGAGGGCCGGTGCTCGATCGCGATCGAGCTCGCGGCGTCGGGGGCGCCGCTCGAGGGCACGCGACCCGCGGCGCGCACGGTGCTCGCGCTCGACGTCTCCGCCTCGATGAAGGGCGAGCCGCTCGCGCAGGTGATCCGCTCGGTCGATCGGATCCTGGACGCGCTCGACGGCGGCGATTCGGCAACCGACGAGGTCGGCATCGTCGCGTTCTCGGAGAACGCGACCCGCGTCGTCGAGCCGGTGCGCGTCGATGCGGCAGGCAAGCGACTCGTGCGCTCGCGCGCCTCCCGGCTCTTCGCCGAGAGCGGGACCAACATCGAGGCGGGGCTCGATCGTTCGGCGGAGATGCTCGCCGGTACGCCCGCGTCGATGCGTCGCGGCGTCATCCTCCTCTCCGACGGCGCTCCGAACGTCGGCGCGCACACGGCAGAGGCGCTCCGCGAGGTCGTGCGCCGGCACCGGCCCGGAATCTCGTTCTTCGCGCTCGGCTATGGCGCCGATCACAGCGAGGACGTGCTCTCGTCGGTCGGAGACGCAGGGGGCGGCGGCTACGAGTTCGTGCAGGATCCCGCGACGTGCGCGCGATCGTTTGCGCGCGCGCTCGGGGCGCAAGGCGACGTCGTCGCCTCGGGGATCGAGCTGGTCGTGTCGCCGGCCGACGGCGTCGAGCTCGTTCGCTTCGTCGGGAGCGAGGACACGCGCTTCTCGCGCGAAGGAGTCGCCGTGTCGCTCGCGGACATGGTGAACGGCGCGCGCCGCCTCGTCGTCGCCGAGCTGCGCGTGCGTGCGCCGGGCAAGGAGCGCTTCTTCGCCGATCTGCTCGAGGCAACGGTGCGCTGGCGTTCGCCCTGCTCGGTGGAAGAGCCGTCGTCGCGCTCTGCCCGGGCGACGCTCGAGGTGGCCGAGCACGATCCGGTGGTCGTCCCCGAGGCCGCGCGGCGCGTCCTGCTCGCACGTGCCGACGAGGCGCGCGCGTCCGCGCGGGCGCTCGCGGATCGCGGCCAGTTCGGCGGAGCGGCCGTGGGCCTGCGCGCGTTGATGGCGGAGATCGAGCGCCTGCCTGGGTGGGTCACCAACGACGGCACGCCGCTCGCGGAGGCGTACGAGCTCCTCGTCGACGAGGCGACGGCGTTCGAGCGGCGCCCTTCGCTCGAGGCGTACGCCGCGTTTCGCAAGGCGACGGCCGGCTCGAAGCTCGCGGCGGCGGTCCCTTCCGCGGCGAGGTCGCGCGGCGATGCGAGCCAGAAGCTGATCGAGCACGTCGCGGGCGATTGCCCCGAAGCGTGGCTCGTCGTCATCGACGGGACGAACGTCGTGCGGCACCCGCTGCGCGAAGAGTGCGTGATCGGACGGACGAACGACGCCGACATCCGCGTCGAGAGCGCCCAGGTCTCGCGCCGCCACGCCGAGGTGTTCGCGGATGCGGGGGCCTACTGGATCGCCGACCTCGGCTCGACGAACCCGACGATCGTGAATGGGAACGACCTCGGCCGCGCTCCGCACAAGCTCGAGCCGGGCGACGTCGTCCTCGTCGGTGACGTGGAGCTCCGCTACGAGGAGGGGCTGCGGAAGGGGCCCATCTGACGGAGCCGCGCGTTCGTCGTACGCCGCCCATCTGACGGAGCCGTGCGTTCGCCGCACGCCGCCCGCACAAAGCGGCGAAGACGCGCCCCCCGGAGCGGAACGCGTCTTCGTGGTGCTGCTGCCTCTCGAGGGAGGCTTCTCTCGTCCCTGGCGTGTGGGGCTACTTCTTCGCGATCTTCTCGCGCAGCTTCTTGACGAAGTAGTCGTAGCCCTGACCCTGCGTCGTCAGCATCTTGTGCGACTGGTCGTAGTAGTTCTTCGAGAGGATGGAGCCCTCGGTCACGAGGTCGACGACCTTGTGAGTCGAGCCGTTGCTCTTGATGATGTAGTCGACCTGAACCGCGGGGTCGCGCGGCTTGGTCTTGTTCTTCGCCTCGGTGCGGACCTTCGCGATGTCGGTGCCCTGCTCCTTGGCGCCGCGGTACGAGATATCGAAGTCGCGCGTCTTGTAGGCGTTCTCGCGGTACTTCTTCTCGACGAGACCCTTGAAGAGGGAAGTGACCTCCGTCTTCTGGGCGTCGGTGAGCGTGTCCCAGTGGTTCGTGCAGTTCGGGATGGTCGTCGGGCAGGGCTTACCGAGCGCGCGCTGGGCGATCTCGCCGTAGTCGACCATGCCGTCGATCGCCTTCGTGACCTCGGCCGCGGGGGCGTTGCGCTCGACCAGCTTCTTGATCTGGCCGTGCTCGCGTTCGACGAACGACTGTGCTCCAGCTACGTCGGCAGACGCGGCGAGCGAGAGGGTCGTGACGCTGAGGCCAAGAATGACTGCACGGAAGAAGTGGCGGGCCCGCATTGGTTTCCTTTTGAGTCCCCTCTCGGCGGTCAGGGCGAGGGGGAGCTGGGGTATGCCTGGTTGGACGACCACCAACGAGCGTGATTCATGCCCGGAGGTGCCATTTGAAACAAGCAGAATGGTTCAGGTTCCTTCGGACTGTGACCGTGCGTTCTCGCCCGGACCGACACCGGGATCCGATGCGCGATCGCGGCCAACGGTTGCGCCCCTTCTAGCCGGGGACGGCGCACGTGCAAGTCCGACCTCGAAGGTGGCGCCGATGGGCCCGCCCGACAAGTCCTCGGCGGCGTCCTCCGTGTTGCTCCGAACCTCGATCGAGGCGCCTACGTCCGCGTGATCGTCGATGATTCGTCGCACGACCGCGAGCCCCATCCCTGCGCCTCCGGAGCGCGTGGTGAAGAACGCCTCGAAGATCTTCGCTTGCGACGTCGGAGCGATCCCGGGCCCACGGTCCGAGACGGCCATGAGCACGCGCCGGGACGATCCGGTGCCGACCTCCTTGATCGACACACGTACGGTCGAGCCTGCCCCGCTGGCCTGGACACCGTTGCGGACCAGATTCCAGAGGACCTGCCTCATCTGTTCGCCGTCGCAGATCGCCCGGACGGGCGTCGTGGGGCCCTCGTACACGACCGCGACGTCACCCGCGCCGCTCCGCTCCGATCGCGATGCGAGCTCGACGACGTCGCGCGCGAGCCCGGCCACGTCGACCGCCTCCGGGACCGGCTTTCGCGGTCGGGCGAGGTCCATCATGTCGGTGACGAGATGGTTGAGCCTGCCAGCCTCGCGCTGGATGATCTCGCAGAGACGTCGGTCCTCGTCGGTGAGGCCCGGCGCCTCGCGAAGGAGCTCGATCGAGCCCGAGATCGAGCCGAGCGGATTGCGGATCTCGTGCGCGAGCCCGGCCGCGATCCGTCCGAGCACCGCGAGGCGCTCCGCCAGATCCGCGCGCTCGTTTGCTTCCTGGAGCGCGCCGCCCGTTCGCCGGAGCCGCTCGGCAAGGTAGCCCGCGAGCACCGCCACGATGACGATGCCGATCGCGTTCACCCCGAGCGGGTAGGTGATTCGCTGCCACTCGACGATGAAGTTCGCGGCGCGCTGGTCCGCGGGTGGCTCGATCGAGCCGAGACCGAAGCCCACGCAAAGCGCCGCGAACGCTCCGAGCCCGGAGATCGCCGCGATGACGGCGCCGCGGACGCCGATGAGGACGGCGCCGACGAGGCAAGTGAGACCGTAGAACGACGTTGCTCCGCTCGACGCTCCCCCTGTGACGTAGACGATCGCCGTCCAGGTGATCTGGTCGAGGACGATCTGCACCTCCGCGAGACGGCGGAGATGACGTCTCCGGTGGAGGAGCGTCGCGTAGATCGCCGCGAGCGCGAAGGCCGCGCCGATGGTGGCGAGCAAGAACGACTGGCTCTGCGGGTACTGGCTGAGCGCGCCGCGGAGATAGAAGAACGCCGTCGAGCCGAGCAGGAGGGTGAGGAAGCCGAGCCGGAGCCCGGTCACCCATGCGAGCCGGTTCGGGAGGCGATCGTCACGCTCCACGTCCCGGCGCTCCTCGTAGGCGCTTCGCGGTAGGACCGAGAGCGACGAGCCCTCGCTCTCGAGCACCGTTCTCGTGCCCCGAGCCCGAGATCCCGCGGACCACGGACACTAGTTCGCCTTGATCTTGCCGGCGATGCTGAAGATCGGAAGGTACATCGCGATGAGCACGACACCGACCGTGCCGCCGATCCCGACCATCATGATCGGCTCGATGAGGCTCGTCATCGCCGCGACCGCGACGTCGACCTCTTCCTCGTAGAAGTCGGCGATCTTGCCGAGCATCGAGTCGAGCGCGCCGGTCTGCTCGCCGACACCGACCATCTGCACGACCATCGGTGGGAAGACGTTCGTTTCCATCAAGGGCGCCGCCATGTTCTTGCCCTCGGAGATCTTGGCGCGGGAGTACATGATCGCCTCTTCGATCACCACGTTGCCGGCGGTCTTGGCGACGATCTCCATCGCGTCGAGGATCGGAACGCCCGACGAGAGGAGCGTGCCGAGCGTGCGCGTGAAGCGGGCGACCGCGATCTTCCGGAGGACTGGACCCATGATGGGCACCTTGAGGAAGATCGTGTGGAAGAACTTCTTTCCCTTGGGCGTCCGGTAGGCGTAGACGATCGCGGCCGCCGCCGCGAGGCCGCCGACGACGAAGAACGGCAGGTACGAGACGAACGTCTCGGAGGCCGCGATCACGACCTGGGTCAGCCAGGGCAGCGCGTCGTCGCCACCGAGGTCCTTGAAGACGGTCTTGAACGACGGGATGACCCAGCCGAGCAGGACGCCGAGGACGGCGGTGAAGATGATGAGGACGGCGGACGGGTAGACCATCGCGCCCTTCAGCTGCCGGCGAAGCTTGATCGCCTTCTCGTTGTAGACGGCGAGACGCTGGAGGATCGTGTCGAGGATACCGCCGACCTCACCTGCCTGGACGAGGTTGACGTAGAGCTGGTCGAACACCTTCGGGTGCCGCTTCAGCGAGTCGCTGAACGTCGCGCCTTGCTCGACGTTCGCTTTCACGTCGCGGAGGACGAGGGCGAAATGCTTGTTGTCGGTCTGGTTGCAGAGGATGTCGAGGCACTGGACGATCGGCAGACCGGCGTCGATCATCGTGGCGAAGAGGCGCGTGAACGTGACGACGTCGCGAAGGTCGACGCCGGTCCCGATCTTGAAGTTGAGCGCAGATGCCTTCTTCTTGATCTTCGTGGGCATGAGCTGCTGCCCACGAAGGCGAGCCTGGACGGCGGGCTCGTCGTCGGCCTCCATCGTGCCCTTACGGAGCTCTCCCGTGCGAGCGCGCGCCTCCCAGACGAATTCCGCCATGTCGAGGGAATCTTACCGGCGTCAAATCCGCTCGGTAAAGTATCCGCCGTGGCGGGCGTCGTTTCTTTCGGGGTGCGGATGAGATGAGCGACGGCTGCAAGCCCAAATTCGACGCGGGCCGAAGGCCCACCGCTGCGGGGGGGCGGGGCGCGAGCCCCAACTTCGCGCTCTCGCCCGCCGGACTCGATTCCGAGGGGATCGCTCGGTTCCTCGTCTCGACCGGGGTTGCTCGTGATGCTGCCGTGGGATGGGCGGTCCGCACGTCGGGAGGGTGGGTGCTTGGAGCAGGTCGGGCGAGCGTCGAGGGACCGCTCGAGCTCGAGCCCGTCTTCGATCTCGCGAGCGTCACGAAGCCGATGACCGCGTTTGCGGTGGCCCGGAGCAGGCGGCTCGCGCGCACGGACCGTCTCGGTGACGTCCTCGACGAGGCGCGCGGCACTGCGAGCGCGGCGAGCCCGCTCGAGCTGCTCCTCGCTCATCGAGCCGGCCTCGAGGCGCACCTCCCGCTCTTCGAGGCCGCGGTCACCGGATCCATCGATCGTGGCGCGGCGCTTCGAACCGCTGCTGCCGCCCGGCGCGCCGACGCCGGCGGTCGGATCGTGGCGGAGGGCTTCGCGCCCGTCTACAGCGACCTCGGCTACCTCCTCGCCGGCGAGGCGCTGGCGCGAGCGGAGCAGGCGCCCGACGCCGGGGAGGTCATCGAGCGACTCGTCGTGAACGCGCTCGGTCGGGACGATCTCGGCACCGCTCGCACGCTCGCTGCGCGCGGCTCCGTCGACTTCGCGAGGCGCGCACGTCCCACCGAGGTCGTGGCCTTTCGCGGCGGCGAGATTCGCGGCGTCGTCCACGACGAGAACGCCTGGGCGTTGACGGGCGCCGGCGGCTCGGGGCACGCGGGGATGTTCGGGACGGCTGCGGCCGTCCTTGCCTTCGGCTGCGCGGCGTTCGACGCGATCGAGCGCGGCGAGGGGCCGCTCGTGCCCGATGCCCTCGAGGCGCGCGACCTCGGCTGGCTCGTCAGGCCGCGGCCCGGCGGGACCCTGCGTGCGGGCTTCGACGGCAAGAGCGACAGCGGTTCGAGCGCGGGCGCTTGCGCCGGGCCCCGGACGTTCGGCCACCTCGGCTTCACCGGGACGAGCCTCTGGATCGACCCGGATGCCCACGCGGTCGTGACCGTCCTGACGAATCGCGTGCATCCTACACGAGACAACGTGGCGATTCGCGCCGCACGTCCCGTCGTTCACGACGCCCTCTTCGCGCTCGCGCGGGAGGCGCGGGAGGCGAGCGAGCGCTCCGAGCGGGGGCGATAGAGCTCGGACCGTCCCAAGTTTGTGGTACCGCTGCGGCCAGCATAGGCTTCCGTCTCGATGTCCGAGCCGCATCTCGAACCCGTTCCGGCGAAGGCCGCCGAGCCCGACGACGGCTCGGCGGGCCTGCGGACGAGCGTCGAGCCGACGCGGGACAGCTCCGCCGACGAGAGCGGGCCGGTCAAGCGGCGCCGCTCGGTCGTGCCGCCAACCTCGCGGTCGCTCGTCCCGAGTCACCGCGAGAAGCGCGTCGTGCGCTATCGCGCTCGCAGCGAGAACACCTGGCGCTTCGTTCGCGCTTACACGACGACGTTCCAGGTCATCTTCAGCTACCTGTGGCTCTTCTGGAAGGCGAAGCTCCTCGGCAAGAGCTACCGCGACCAGAACCTCCCGAAGGTCCACCGGACCAACGCGCGACGGGTCTACGAGACGATCCTCAAGCTGCAGGGCCTCTTCATCAAGGTCGGCCAGGCGCTCTCGATCATGGCGAACTTCCTCCCGGAGGCGTTCCGGGCGGAGCTCGAGGGGCTCCAGGATCAGGTCCCGCCGCGCCCCTTCGAGGAGATCTCGTCGCGGATCGAGGAGGAGCTCGGCAGCAAGCCGCGTGAGCTCTTCGCCCGCTTCGACCGCGTCCCGCTCGCGAGCGCTTCGCTCGGTCAGGTGCACGAGGCGGAGACCCGCGACGGCCGCCGCGTCGCGGTGAAGGTCCAGCACCTCGACATCGACCAGATCGTTCGCCTCGATCTCAAGACGATCCGCCGCATCATGGCGATCGTGCAGTGGTTCGTGCCCGTCCAGGGGCTCGACGCCTACTACCACCAGATCAAGGAGATGCTCGGGCGCGAGCTCGACTTCACGCTCGAGGCCGACAACATCGAGCGCATCTCGAAGCACTTCGAGAAGGACCCGCGCGTCATCTTCCCGACGCCGGTCCGCGAGCTGTCGACGAGCCGCGTGATCACCACGACGTTCGTCGAGGGCCGAAAGCTCTCCGACCTCGCGGGCCTCGATGCGATGGGCATCGACAAGAAGGAGCTCGCGAGCCGCCTCGTCCGCGTCTACTGCCAGATGATCTTTGTCGACGGCGTCTATCACGCCGATCCGCACCCCGGGAACATCCTGGTCGACAAGAACGGCAACTTGGTGCTCCTCGATTTCGGCGCGGTGGCCGAGCTGTCGCCGCAGATGCGCGAGGGGATCCCGGAGTTCCTCGAGGGCGTGCTCCGGCGTGACACCGAGCGCCTGATCCGAGCGCTCCGGAAGATGGGCTTCCTCTCGCGCACGAGCGACGAGGTGGTGAGCGAGAAGATCATCGAGTACTTCCACCGCCGCTTCCAGGAGGAGGTGAAGCTCGAGTCCTTCAACCTGAAGGACATCAAGATCGATCCGCAGCGCGGCTTCGAGAACCTGCTCGACCTCCGGAAGATGAATGTCGGCCTGAAGGAGCTCTCGGGCGCGTTCCACATCCCGCGCGACTGGGTCCTCCTCGAGCGCACGATCCTCCTCGTCTACGGCTCGTGCGCGCTGCTCGACCCCGAGCTCAACCCGATGGCGATCATCCAGCCGTACCTCCAGGACTTCGTCCTCGGGAACCGCGACTGGCAGAAGGTCGCGATGGACACCGTGCGTGACATGGCGCTCGGCGCGGTCACGCTCCCGGACGACCTCCGCAAGTACCTCGTGCGCGCGACGCGCGGCGAGATGGAGGTCCGCGTGAAGGGCGTGCAAGAGGGCGCGCGGACGGTCTACGCGATCGGCCGACAGCTCATCTACACGGCGATCGGCATCGCGACCGGGTTCGCCGCGCTCTGGCTTCACGGTCGCGGCGAGGACGGGACGCCCATGCGCGTGCTCGTCGGCGTCACGTGCTTCTGCGGCTTCATGCTCGTGGTGTCGTCGATCTTCTCGCGCCCGCGCAGTCGTTAGCCTCGTGCACGACGATGCGGTCGTTGACGTCCCGAGGAGGGACGTCGACGATGCGCGGATGTTCTCACGACTCCTTCGTGCGGCGAGCGCGCTCGCGCTGATCCATTGCGGCGGTCCGCAGACGGTCTCCGCTCCGCTTGCGCCCGCTCCCGACGCCGAAGCGCCCGCACCGGCGAGCAGCTCCGCCGCGCCCTCTCCGGAGATCGCGCTCGACGAGAAGAGCGCGGACAAGACGATCGAGGTGCGCGCCGGACAGCAGATCGTGCTCACGCTCGTGACGAACCCGACGACGGGCTACGACTGGACGGTCATCTCCGCGCCGCCCGCGCTCGGGGAAGCGACGACGGCGATCGCACCCCCCGAGTCGGATCTTGCCGGAGCCCCGACGAAGCGAACCTTCATCTGGACGCTCGAAGGACCGCTCGGTCCGGGCGAGCACCTGCTCGAGCTCGGGTACCGGCGGTCGTTCGAGAAGGGCGTCGCGCCCATCAAGTCGTTTCGCGTGACCCTGAAGGCCGCCGCGGGCGCGTGACTCGCGATTCGCGCCACGGTGAATGGCGGCGAACGGCTCGTGGCTTCAGCGATCAGGCTGCAGGCTTCAGAGCGTTGCTTCGAATGCCGTGAGCGCGTCGTCGAGCGCGGAGAGACCTTCCTCGACTTCCTCCTTCGAGGCGGTGAGGGGAGGGGCGACCATCACGCAGTTGAACTTGCCGAACGTGTAGACGCCGCGCTTGCGGAGCTCCACGTAGAGGTTCTTCATCACGCCCGGCCCGTCGCCGTGCCACGGGACGAGCGGCTCCTTGGAGCTGCGGTCCTTCACGAGCTCGAGGGCGAAGAACGCGCCCACGCCGCGCGCTTCGCCCACGGTGCGGTGCTTCTCGGCGATGTTCGCGAGCCCGGCGCGGAGGACCCCCTCGAGCGCGGCGCCGCGCTCGAAGACCTTCTCCTCCTTGTACGCGCGCAACGTCGCGAGGCCGGCGGCGACGCACATCGGATGGCCGGAGTAGGTGTGACCGCACGGGAGCGCGCGGGTGTCGAAGGTCGAGGCGATCTTCTCGCGCACCATGATGCCGCCGAGCGGCAGGTACGCGGACGTCACGCCCTTCGCGAAGGTGAGCATGTCGGGGACGATGCCGAACTTCTGCGACGCGAACGCGGCGCCGGTGCGGCCGAAGCCGGTCATGACCTCGTCGGCGATGAGGACGATGCCGTGCTTCTCCGTGAGGGCGCGGAGCGCGGCGAGGTAGCCCTCGGGGTAGACGATGACGCCGTTCGAGCCCACGACGGGCTCGATGAGGACCGCGGCGACGCGCTTCGGGTCCTCGTGCATGAGGACGCGCTCGAGGTGCTCGATCGCGCGCGAGGTCTCCTCCGCCGGCGTCGTCGCGTGGAACGGCGAGCGATACGGGTACGGGGCGAAGAAGCGCATGATCGACGGCGGGCCGGGCTCGCCGCCCCAACGGCGGTCCTCGCCCGTGAGCATGATCGACGTGCCGCTCGAGCCGTGGAACGAGCGGTAGGCGGTGAGCACCTTCGAGCGGCCGGTGAACGCGCGCGCGATGCGTACGGCGTCGTCGTTCGCGTCCGCGCCGGCCGTCGTGAAGAACGTGCGGCAGCCCTCGCCGCCGGCCCACGGTGACATCGCCGCGAGCTCTTCGCCGAGGAGGGCGCGCTTGTCGTTGAAGAGCGAGGGGGCGGCGTAACCGAGCGCGCTCGCTTGCTCCTGGATCGCCGCGACCACCTTCGGGTGTCCGTGACCGAGATTCACTGCGATGAGGCCGCTGCCGAAGTCGAGGTACTTCTTGCCGTCGGAGTCGAAGAGATACGAGCCCTCTCCTTTCACGATGACGGGGGCGACGAGTCCGCCCTGGGCGAGCCAGGGGCTGAGGACGTACTTCGCGTGTTTGGCCTGGATCTCGGCGGTGGTGCTCATGGTCGTTGGTGCGCATTGTAGTGTCGCGGCCGCTCCGTTCCAAGGACGCTTCAGCTTGCCCCTGAAGCGCGTATGCTCGCGACGCCATGTCACCTCGTCAGCAGATGCTCCTCGCCATCGATCAGGGCACCACTGGTTCAACAGCGCTCGTGCTCACGCTCGAGGGCGAGACGCTCGGGAAGAAGACCGTCGAGTTCCAGCAGCACTTCCCGAAGCCGGGTTGGGTGGAGCACGACGCGGAGCAGATCTGGAAGAGCGTGGAAGAGGCGGTCTCCGGCGCGCTCGATGCGGCGCGCGTCGCCGGCACCGACATCGGCGCGATCGGGATCACGAACCAGCGCGAGACGACGCTGCTCTGGGATCGGCAGACGGGCAAGCCCGTTCATCGCGCGATCGTCTGGCAGTGCCGTCGTACGGCGCCGGAATGCGACCGGCTCAAGGCCGAAGGTGTCGAGCCGCTCGTGCGCGCGAAGACCGGCCTCGTCATCGATGCCTACTTCTCGGGGACGAAGATCGCGTGGATCCTCGACGCGGTATCGGGGGCGCGCGCGCGGGCGGACAGGGGCGAGCTCGCGTTCGGGACCATCGACGCGTTCCTCGTGAATCGGCTCACCGGTGGCGTCGTGCACGCCACCGACGTGACGAACGCGTCGCGCACCCTCCTCATGGACCTCCAGAAGCTCGCGTGGGACGACGAGATGCTCCGGCTCTTCCGCGTGCCCGCGAGCGTCTTGCCGAAGATCGTCCCGAGCGCAGGCCCGATCGGGACGACACGCGGCGTGGGCTTCCTCCCCGACGGGATCCCGATCACGGGCATCGCCGGAGATCAGCAGGCCGCTCTCTTCGGGCAGGCGTGCTTCGGCGAAGGCGATGCGAAGTGCACGTACGGCACCGGCGCGTTCGCGTTGATGAACATCGGCAAGGTCCCGACGGCGAGCAAGCATGGCCTCATCACCACGGTCGCGTGGCAGTTTGCCCGCGGGACGGGAGGTGCTCCGATCACGTACGCGCTCGAGGGCAGCGCGTTCATCGCGGGCGCGGCGGTGCAGTGGCTCCGCGACGGGCTGGGTCTCGTGAAGAACGCGGCCGACATCGAGGCGCTGGCGCGGCAGGTGGATTCCACCGAGGGCGTCGCGTTCGTGCCCGCGCTCGCCGGGCTCGGCGCGCCGTACTGGGATCAGAACGCCCGCGGAACGATCACCGGGATCACGCGCGGCACGACCGCCGCGCACCTCGCGCGGGCAACGCTCGAGGGGATCGCGTTCGAGGTGTGGGACCTCCTCGAGGCGATGACGAAGGACGCCGGCAGGGACCTCACCGCGTTGAAGGTCGACGGCGGCGCGTCGAAGAACGATCTGCTCGTGCAGTTCCAGGCGGACGTCGCGCAGGTCTCGGTCGTCCGGCCGACGGAGGTCGAGTCCACCGGACGCGGCGCGGCGATGCTCGCCGGGGTCGGTGCCGAGCTCTCCGATCTCGCCGCAGCGACGCGGATGGTGAAGCTCGACCGCACCTTCGAGCCGACGATCGACACGGCCGCGCGCGCAGCGCACCTCGAGCGATGGCGGCGCGCCGTCGAGCAAACGCGCTCGCGCTGAGCGGAGCGGGCAGCGCTCGCACCGAGTCGAGCGTGCGCGCTCGCCCCCTGTCGAGTGGACCGAGTCGCGTGGTCGCGCTTGTGTCGGGCGAACGCGAGCGTCGCACCCGCTCCGACACGGCCGCGTTCAGCTGGGTCGAAGGCAACAGATCCGCTTCCCCGAAGGACCGGGCCGTGCGACCCTTGAGGTTCGCCAGCGCTCACGCGGCGCTTGCTTATCCTCCGCAGCTCGCTGCGGGCGTTTCACCCCCCTTCTTTTCTTCGCCTGCATCACACTTGTCGATGTGAGGTCGTGCCGCCAGCCCACGGTGCGCCCCGCTCGAGCTCCAAGGAGAGAGGGAGCTCGAGGCCGCTTGCCTTTGAAAGGGAGATCACGATGAGCAATGACCGTCATCCGGCGGCCGCCCTACGGGAAGTCCCCGTGGATTGGGAGGCGCTCGAGGATGCTTTCGAGAACAACGCGCCCGAGGTTCATAGCTACCTCCACCTGACGACGGGCGAAGTCCTTCGCGTCGTCGACGGTGTCGCCGATCCCCAGATGCACGCGAGGATCAGCGCCGACCCGAACTACCTGAGGATCGATCCGGTCTCGTCCCGAGAGCAGTACCGGTGGATGGAGCGCTTCATCCCGATGGTGGATGACGCAGAGCTTCGCGGGAAGCTGGCGAACGCCATCGACGGTAAGGGCGCGTTCCGGCGCTTCAAGGACGTCCTCATGACCTACGCCGCGGACCGCGAGCGCTGGTTCGCGTTCCGGAGCGAGCGACTCCGGACGTTCATGGAGGCGTGGCTCAACGCCCATGCGATCCAGGCCGTGCCGCGCCCGGGCTGGAGCGACAGCCCGCCCGCGTCGGCCGAGGAGCCCTCGCCCGAGAGCCTCGCGCCGGTCAGTCAGAACAACGTCGGAGCCGCGACGGCGACGGTCGCTGACGAGCCGCCGAAGTCGCAGAGCGGCCGCCGCCAGCGCAACGCGGACTCGTTGCGGCAGCTCCTGAAGGAGCTGGGCGATGCGCTCGGACCTCGCGAGCTCGACCTGCTGGTCTCGTTCGCCGAGTTCCTCAAGGCTCGTCGTGCAGCGCGAGGCTTCGCTCATCACCACGAGCACATGATCGCGGAGCGCGACGACAAGAGCGCGTCGCAGCGTGGTGGACGCCTTGTGGAGGCGCCGCCACCGAGCTCGGCGACGTCGCTCGACAAGGGCAGCAGCAGCTCCTGAAGGGAGGACGCCGGTGCGTCAGCTCCTCTTCCGGATAGCGCGCATCGCGCTGTGCATTGGACCGGCGGCGCTGTTCGCGGCGCCGGTCCACGCCGACGTCGTCGCGGATCGCGTCGCCATTCGGGTCGTGACTCCGGAGACGGGGGGCGTAGCACGACCGCGCTTCTTCACTGAACGCGAGCTCGCGTTCTTCGCGCGCATCGAGGCGCTGCTCGAGCAGACACCGCTCGAGCCGAACGACTATCCGGAGCGCTACGTCCGGTCAGCCATCGATCGTCTCGTCGCGCGTTCGATGCTCGCAAGCCTGATGATCCAGCGTGGCGTCGAGCCTCCCGAGCTGCCTCACCTCGCGCTCGAGGCCCGCGCAGAGCTCGAGGCGCGCCTGGGCGGTCCGCACGTCCTCGCCGACGCGATGAAGAAGGAGGGAATCGAGGACGAGGAGCTCCTCTCGTTCCTCCGCGACGAGGTGCGGGCGAGGTACTACGTCGACCGGGCGATCGCGCCGATCCTCACGGTGACGGAGGACTCGCTCCGAGAGGCGTTCCGCTCCACCCTCCACCCGTTCCGTGGAGGGAAGTTCGACGACGTGCGCGTCAAGCTTCGCCGCTGGCTCGTCACCGAGCGCCTTCGCGCCGCGGAGCTCGAGTTCCTCCAGGGCGCTCGTGCGCGCATCAAGATCACGACCGTGCGCGCCACCAGCTCGAGCGAGGACTCCACGAGAGCGCACCGATGAGCGCGGAGGGGGGAGCGAGCGATCGAGCGGGGCTGCCGCCGGGCGCGCGCTGGACCCTCGCGCTCGTCGTGCTCGCGGTCGTCGCGACGTTCCTGCCCGCGCGTGCGGCGGAGGGCGTTGGCGCTCGCGCCGCGACGGCGCACGGTGGCGGCGTCCGCATCGGGCTCGTGTTCGACGTCGGCGGTCGCGGCGACAAGAGCTTCAACGACGCCGCGTTCCTCGGGATGTCGCGCGCGGAGCGCGAGCTCGGTGTCGAGGCGAGCTACCTCGAGCCTTCGAGCACGGAGGACCGCGAGGCGGCCCTCCGGCTGTTTGCTGCGCGTGGGCTCGACCTCGTCATCGGTGTCGGCTTCATCTTCTCGAGCGACATCGATGCCGTCGCTCGCGCCTACCCGGACGTGCGCTTCGCCGGGGTGGACTACTTCGCCGGGCCGAACGGCGTGCCGCCCAACGTCGCGGCGCTTGCGTTCCGCGAAGAGGAGGGCTCGTTCCTCGTCGGCGCGCTGGCCGGGTTCATGTCGAAGAGCAAACACGTCGGCTTCGTCGGCGGGATGACCGGCCCGCTGATCCGCAAGTTCGAGGCGGGCTACATCGCGGGCGTCTCGGCCGGCTGCCCGGACTGCGTCGTCCATGCGGCCTACGCCGGGACGACGCCCGACGCGTTCCGCGATCCTGCGAAGGGAAAGGCGCTCGCCAACGCGCAGATCGCAGCGGGGAGCGACGTCATCTATCACGCGTCTGGAGCGACGGGGCACGGCGTCTTCGAGGCCGCCGCTGACGCGAAGAAGCTCGCGATCGGCGTCGATGCCGACCAGTACGACGAGATGCCCGGCACCGTCGTCAGCAGCATGATCAAGCGCGCCGACGTCGCCGTGTTCGATACGATTCGAGACGTGGTCGAGGGCCGGTTCACCGGTGGGACGAAGGTCTTCGGTCTCGCCGACGACGGCGTCGACTACGTGCACGATGGCCCGCATGCGGCCGGCATCCCCGACGACGTGAAGAGAAGGGTCGAGGCCCTCCGCGCCGACGTCGTCGCGGGGCGAGTGATCGTGCCGAGCCGCTGAGCACCGATCGGACGCCTCGACCCACGATCCGGCGCATCGCCCGAACGCGCTGACTCTTCCGGAGCGGTGAAGAGCCGTCCAAGATTGGACGCGCGGGGAGCTCGAGGGGGAGACCCCTCGAACAAAGGACGATGGAGCTCGAGGGGGAGACCCCTCGAACAAAGGACGATGCTCGAGAGCTGTCCCGTATTTTCGGACAGCTCTCGAGTGCTCGTTTACCGTAACGGAGCCCACGATCTGGAGGAGTGATCAACGATGGCGTTCGTTCATGGCGGTCGACTCGTCGCGCAGGCGCTCAAGCGCCACGGCACGTCCCACCTCTTCACGCTCTGCGGTGGCCACATCCAGGCGATCTACGACGGCTGCATCGACGAGGGCATCCGCGTCGTCGACGTGCGTCACGAGCAGACCGCTGGTCACGCCGCCGACGGCTACGCGCGCGTGACGGGAAGGCCGGGTGTTTGCGCGGTCACCGCTGGCCCCGGCGTCACCGACGTCGTGACCGCGATCGCGAACGCGCAGCGGGCGCAGGTGCCCCTCGTCTGCATCGGCGGCGCGGGGCCGAAGGTGCTCTGCGACATGGGCTCGCTCCAGGACATGGACCACGTCGCGCTGATGCGCCCGATCACGAAGTGGAGCGTGCAGGTGCCCGAGACCCGCCGCATCGCCGAGTACATCGACGCAGCTTTTCGCGTCGCTCAGTCGAACGTGCCCGGTCCGGTGTTCCTCGAGATGCCGCTCGACCTCCTCATGAACATGCACGACGACGCGGACCTCCCGGCGACGCGTCCCCTCGAGGAGCCGCCGCGTCCCGGTGCCGATCCGCGCTCCGTCACGAGGGCAGCCGAGCTCCTGAAGTCGGCGCAGCGTCCGTGTTTCCTCGTCGGCTCGCAGGTGCGGTGGTCGCCGGCGCGCGAGCGCATCGCGGGCATCCTCGAGCGGTTCGGCGCGCCGGTGTACGTCAACGGCATGGCGCGCGGGACGCTGCCTCACGCGCATCCGCTCCTCTTCAGCCGCTCGCGGCGCTTCGCCCTCTCGCAGGCGGACGTCGTCTTCGTGCTCGGCACGCCGTTCGACTTCCGCGTCGACTACGGCCGTTCGCCGACGTGGAACGAGGTGGCAAAGATCGTCCAGATCGATCTCGACGGCGCGGAGCTCGGTCGCAACCGTCGCGTGGACGTCCCGATCCACGCCGACTCCGGGATCGCGCTCGAGCAGCTCGCACGTGAGCTGGGCGAGAAGCTCTCGTTCGATGGCTGGGTGAGCGCCGTACGCGCCGACGAGGACAAGCGCCGCGCGAAGATGCAGCTCGAGATCGAGTCGAACGACTCGCCGCCGAACCCGCTCCGCGTCTGCGCCGAGCTCGGCAAGCGGCTCGGTCCGAACGACATCGTGATCGGCGACGGCGGCGATTTCGTCGCGACTGCCGCGTACGTGCTGAAGCTCCAGCAGCCGCAGCTCTGGATGGACCCGGGGCCGCTCGGGACGCTCGGCGTCGGCCCCGGCTACGCGATGGCCGCGAAGCTCGCCCGGCCCGACGCGAACGTCGTCCTCGTCTACGGCGACGGGAGCTTCGGGCTCCACGGGATCGAGTTCGAGGCGATGGCGCGGCAGGGCATTCCCGTCATCGCCCTCATCGGCAACGACGCCGGCTGGACCCAGATCCGGCGCGGGCAGGTCGATATCTACGGTGCGGAGCGCGCGGTCGCGACGGCGCTCGACTACACGCGCTACGAGAAGATCGTGGAAGCGTGCGGCGGCCTGGGCTTCTGGGTCGAGACGATCGAACAGCTCGGCCCCGCGCTCGACGAGGCCTTCGCGAGCAAGAAGCCGGCGTGCATCAACGTGAAGATCGCGAAGAGCGACTTCCGCAAGGGCGCGATCAGCGTCTGAGAGAGAACCCGGAAGACGGGAAGGGGGACTACGTAGCGCAACTCAGTTGCGCTGATTGTGAAAAGTTGGAAGCGAGTGCTCAGACCGGTTGCTCTGGACCGAGCTCGACGCCCACCCGTTCGGGCGTCGCGCTCCGTCCATGCAAGCGAGCACCGCTATAGGGAATTGGGCTTTTCCCGTCGCTCGTCTTCTTGTTTCATTGCCTCGTCGGTCAGCAGGAGAGGGAGTCACCATGACGATCAATGCGTTTCTTCCCATCGGAGCGATCGGGGATCAGGACCGCGCCGACACGTTGCTCGAGCTCGCCTTCCTCGTGACGGCGGCCGACGGGCGCCTCGCCGCCGAAGAGGCCGCCGCGTTCCGTGAGCTGATGGAGCGCGTGCGCGGGCGGACCGTGTCCGATGACGAGGTCGGCGTCCTCTACGCGCGCTTCACGAAGGAGCTCGACGGGGCGACCTGCATCGATCGCGTGAAGGCCATCGCGCCGAAGCTCGCTCCGGATCTCCGAGAGTCGGCGTTCCGTGTCGTGCTCGCGCTCGCGTTGATCGATCGCGACGCGAGCCCGCAAGAGGACGCCCTCATCGACGTCCTCTTCCACTCGCTCGATCTCGCTCTCGACCGCGCCGAGGCGCTGGCGAAGGAGGTCCGCGTCGCGCTCAGCCCTCCGCCGAGCTCGGCCGTGCCGACGGCGTGACCACGGAAGCCGCGACCCGCGCGGCTTCCCCTGCGCGGTCCACGGCAGCGAGGATCGCGCGGGCGTGATCGAGGAACGCCTCGCCGGAGGGCAGAAGGCTCATTCCGCGCGGCGTTCGAGCGAAGAGCGGGGTACCGATTTCGTCCTCGAGGGCGCGGATCTGGCGGCTGACCGGCGGCTGCGCGACGTGAAGGCGCTCGGCGGCGCGGCCGACATGGCCCTCCTCGGCGACGGCGACGAAATAGCGGATCTGAGCGAGGCTCACGCTTCCAGCGTGCCGTGCTCTCGGTCGCGGAGCAAGGCCCTGGCGCGCCAGATCGAAACGGTATTGGACGCGCGCGCGCAGCGTTCGCATGGATGCGGCATGGCAATCGAGATTCTGAGCGCGGCCGAGATCGAGCGGATGCGCCGTGCTGGCAGGGCGGCGGCGGAGACCCTGGCGTTCATCGGCTCGCAGCTACGACCGGGGATCTCGACGGCCGAGATCGACCGCTGGGTTCGCGAGGACACGGCGCGCCGCGGCGGACGTCCGAGCCAGCTCGGCTACAAGGGCTTCCCCGCGGCTGTCTGCACGAGTCGGAACGAGGTCGTCTGCCACGGGATCCCGAGCGCGCGCGAGGTGCTCCAGCCGGGTGACATCGTGAACGTCGACGTCACGACGAACCTCGATGGCTACCACGGCGACACGTCGGCGACGTTCATCGTCGGGGAGGCGAGCGAGGACGCGAAGCGGATCGCCGACATCGCGCGCCGCTGCCGCGACGCCGGCATCGCGGTGATCCGCGAAGGCGCGCGTCTCGGTGACATCGGGGCGGCCATCCTCGAGCTCGCGAGGAAGGAAGGCGTGAGCGTCGTCACCGACTTCGGCGGACACGGCATCGGCCGTCGCATGCACGCCGACCCGCACGTCTCGCACACGGGCACGCGCGGCTCGGGTCCGCGCTTGAAGGCGGGGATGGGGCTCACCGTCGAGCCGATGGTGAATCTCGGCCGCCCCGACGTCCGCTTCCTCGACGACGGATGGACGGTGGTGACGGCCGACGGCAGCCTCTCCGCGCAGTGGGAGCACACGGTGATCGTGACGCGCGACGGTCACGAGATCATGACCGCGCTCTGAGCGCGCGCCGATTCGAGCTCCACGTGGCCGACGCGATGCGGCCGCCCGGACGCGAAAGTTCGCGACGACGGTCGCGAAAATTCGTGAATCGCGAGCGGCCGTGTCCGCCACGACCGATAACTGCGCGGAAGTACGTAAGGCATGCATGCTGCAGAGGTCGTTCGCTCTCCCCAACGACCGCGAGGAGCGACGCCTGCCATGAGCGACACCATCAAGTACGTGCTCGACGAAGAGCGGATGCCGAAGGCCTGGTACAACATCGCCGCGGACCTGCCGGCGCCGCTGCCTCCGCCGCTCCATCCCGGAACGCATGCACCGCTCGGCCCGGCGGATCTCGAGCCTCTCTTCCCGATGGCGCTCATCGAGCAGGAGGTCTCGACCGAGCGGATGATCGAGATCCCGCGGCCCGTTCGGGACATCTACCGCCAGTGGCGACCGGCGCCTCTCTTCCGAGCACGGCGCCTCGAGAAGCTGCTCGGGACGCCCGCGCGCATCTACTACAAGTACGAAGGCGTCTCGCCCGCCGGGTCGCACAAGCCGAACACCGCCGTCCCGCAGGCGTTCTACAATAAGGAAGCCGGGATCAAGCGCCTCGCGACCGAGACGGGCGCCGGGCAGTGGGGATCGTCGCTCGCGTTCGCGGGGGCCCTCTTCGGGCTCGAGGTGACGGTCTTCCAGGTGCGGGTCTCTTACGATCAGAAGCCGTACCGCCGTGCGCTCATGGAGACGTACGGTGCGCGATGCATCGCGTCTCCGTCGGAGGAGACGGAGTCGGGCCGCGCGATCCTCGCGGCCAACCCCCATCACACCGGCAGCCTCGGCATCGCGATCAGCGAGGCGGTCGAGGTGGCAGCGAAGGATCCGGGAACGAAGTACGCGCTCGGCTCCGTGCTCAATCACGTGCTGCTGCACCAGACGATCGTCGGCCAGGAGGCTGCTCTCCAGCTCGAGCAAGCGAACGACTACCCCGACGTGATCGTCGGGTGCACCGGCGGCGGCTCGAACTTCGGCGGCATCGCGTTTCCCTTCATCGGTGAGCAGCTCCGCGGTGGGAAGAAGGTCCGCGTCGTTGCCGTGGAGCCTTCCGCTTGTCCGACTCTGACTCGCGGGCGCTATGCGTACGACTACGGCGATACCGCGCATCTCTCGCCGCTCGTGAAGATGCACACGCTGGGCTCGACGTTCACCCCGCCGGGCTTCCACGCCGGGGGCCTCCGCTATCACGGGATGGCGCCGCTCGTCTCTCACCTCAAGGAGCTCGGTCTCATCGACGCGGTCGCCTATCCGCAGAGCAAGGTGTTCGAGGCTGGGCTGCTCTTCGCGCGCGCCGAGGGGATCCTTCCCGCGCCCGAAGCCAATCACGCGGTGCGCGCGACGATCGACGAGGCCCTTCGCTGCAAGGAGGAGGGCGTCTCGCGAGCCATCCTCTTCAACCTCTGTGGCCACGGCCACTTCGACATGGCCGCATACAGCGAATACGCCGCGGGCCGGCTCACGGACACGAGCTACGCCGAAGGCGAGCTCGCGATGGCGCTCTCGGGCTTGCCGTCCATGGCCTGAACGCCGGCGAACCTCGGTCTTCGGTCCCCGATGCGCTCGGCGACCGCCGAAGGGCGGAGCGCCGAGCGATTGCGGGCTTACGAGAGCCAGGCGATCGTGACGCCGTCGCCGCCTTCGCCGGGGTTGCCGGCGCGGTAGTAGCGGACGTACGGGCTCGACTTGAGCTCGCGCCGGATCGCTTCCTTGAGCGCGCCGGTGCCGTGACCGTGGACGAGGAAGCAGATGCGGCGCTCGTCGTTGATGGCGCGATCGAGGAACGAGACGGCCATCGAGAGTGCGTCGTCCGTCCTGAGGCCGCGGAGGTCGCAGGTGTTGTCGCTCGTCTGCACCGCGACCTCGAGCCCGGCGGGATCGCCGCCCGGCCTCGCAGAAGGAGCAGCCTTGCCGCGCGGCTCCGATTGGGCGGGCGTGACGGCGCGCACCTCCGACGGATCGACGACGAGCTTCATCGGGCCCGCCTGGACGCGGGCGGCGCCGTCGGGGAGGAGCTCGATCACGTCGGCTTCGGCGCGAACACGCTCCACCCAGACGCGCGCGCCCTTCTTCAGGACGGGCGCCTGAGCAGGCACGGAGACGGGCGCGGGCGTGGCGAGCCTCGAGGGATCGAGCATGCCGCCGACGGCGACCTGGGCAGCGACCCGATCGACGGCGGCCTGGGCTTCCTTCACGAGCGCGGCGTCGAGCTTCTTCGCGCGCAGCTTCGCCTGCGCCTCGCGGAGCTCCTCGCGGGCGCGACGGACGGCGCCGAGGAGCGTCTCGGCCTCCTTCGACACGATGCGCTGCTCGCGGTCCTTCGCTGCGCGGAGCTCGCCGTCGAGCGCGCGGCGCGTGTCGTCGGCCTCCTTCTCGCGGCGCTCGGCGGCGGCGCGCGCGAGCTCGAGGGCAGCGCGCTCGTCGTTGAGCTTCTTCACCACGGTCTCGAAGTGCACGTCTTCGCGCGTCAGGAACCGCTCGGCCCGCTCGATCACGGTGCCGGGCAGTCCGAACTTCCGCGCGACGGCAAGCGCGCTCGAGCTGCCGGGCACGCCCTGGGCGAGACGGAACGTCGGGCTCATCGTCGTGAGATCGAAGCCCATGCTCGCGTTCTCGAACCGATCGTCGGCGAGGGCGAGCGCCTTGAGGCCCTCGTAGTGCGTCGTGACGACGACGGCTCCGCCGCGGGCCGTGAGTGAGTCGAGCATGCCGGCGGCGAGCGCCTCGCCCTCGCGCGGATCGGTCCCGCCCGCGAGCTCGTCGAGGAGCACGAGCGCGCCGGGCTGCGTGTCGTCGAGGATGCGCGCGAGGTTCCGCACGTGAGCACTGAACGTCGACAGGCTCTTCGTGAGGCTCTGATCGTCGCCGACGTCGGTGAGGACGACCTCGAAGATGCCGACGACGCTCCCGTCGCCGCACGGGACCGGCAGGCCGGCGCGGACCATGAGCGCGACGAGGCCCATCGTCTTGAGGGCGACGGTCTTTCCGCCGGCGTTCGGGCCGCTGACGACCATCGCGCGGCGGGCGGAGATCGACAGATCGCTCGGCACGACCGCGTCGAAGCGCACCTCGCTGTGACCTCCGCCGCTCGAGGGCTCGGCGCTCTCGAGCAGGAGTAAGGGATGGCGTGCCTGGCGGAGCTCGAGGCGAGCTTCGTCGGTGATCTCGGGGAACCCGAGGTGGAGGTCGTACGCGAGCCGAGCGGTGGCAGCGCGGACATCGGCGCGCGCGAGGGCGTCGACCGCGGCGACGAGGCTCGGGAGCGACTCACCGATGCGGTCCGACAGCTTCGCGTAGATCGCTTGCTCCTCGCGTTGGACCTCGGCCTCGAGCACCTTGAGCCGGTTCCCCATCGGGATGACGGCGCGTGGCTCGACGAAAAGCGTCGCGCCGCTCGCGCTCGTCGCGTGGACGATGCCGGGGAAGCGTTCGTGTGCGTCCGAACGGACGGGCACGACGTAGCGACCCTCGCGCTCGGTGACGAAGCGATCCTGGAGGATCGCCTCGTACTTCGACATCAGGTCTTCGAGCCTCGAGAGCATCCGCTGGCGCGCTGCGTGGAACTCGCTGCGGAGCTCCTTGAGCCGCGGGCTCGCGTGATCGGAGAGGGTGCCGTCCGCATCGAACGCGGCCGCGAGCTCGTCGGCGAGCGCATCGAGCGTGGGGTCGGTCGTGCAGGCGCCGTGGAGTGCAGGCACGCGTGAGCGCCGCGCGCCGAGGAAGCGGCGGAGCACGCGGGCGGCCTCGATCGCCTTTCCGATCTCACGGAGCTCGGGGGGCGCGAGGACGCCGGCGGCGCCGACGCGACCGACCGCTCCCGAGACGTCGCCCAGCGCCACGACGGGCAGAGGCTCGGCTGCGTCGAGCAGGGCCGTCGCCTCGCGCGCCTCGTCCAGGAGGAGGCGTGACTCCGAGCGCGTCGCCGCGAAGGGCAGCTCGTGCGCCAGCGTCTTGCCCATCGCGGAGACGCATCGCGATGCGAGCGCCTCGAGCACGCGACCGTACTCGAGGTCGGTCCGGGTCTTGTCCGGGCAGGGGTCGCGGAGAGCGTCGGTCACGGCGGGTGTTCCTTCATCGGGGCTTCGAGCGCGTGGCGTCGAGCCTTCTTCTGTCTGGGCGTCTGGGCGATCTGGACGATCGATGGGGGACTCGCATCGTGATCACGCCATCGCGTCCTTTCAAGAGCTTGCCACGCGCCGACCGTCACGATCGCGAGCACGCATCGCCCTCCCGCGCCCGATCGACCGCGGCGTGAGGCGTTGCCTGGTCGGGGTGAGCCATCGGCCGAAAGCCGGAGCGGAGCGGCAACGCGTCACGGAACAAGTGGCGGAATGGATGGGGGATTTCCCGTGTCCCACAAAGCGTTTGCGCGACCTTGTGGCGACCCATATGTACCACGACGTGACACAGATCTTCGATTTGGGGGGGCGCCGGCGCGAAACCGAAGAGAGCTCGTCACGGGAGGGCGAGCCGAGCGACGTCCACGACATCAGGAAGGACGCGAGCGGTGAGGAAGGAGAGGACGCTGCCGCGCGGAAGGAGCGTGCTCATCACGCGCGCATGCCGATCGTGCTCGAGCGGGAGATGAAGCGGCTCGCCGAGACGTTGCGGGTACCGATGACGAACCTCGTCCGCGCGTTCCTCGAGGACGCGGTGGCGGTGGCGGACTTCGCGGGCTCGAACGTCGAGGCTCGGCTCAAGACGTTCGCGTCGACGCTCGAGCACGAGCGCGACAAGTTTCGCCGCCGCGTGATGCGTGATCCGCTCGACGGCGTCTTCGCGTTCCAGCCCATCAAGCTCGCGCAGTTCGCGACGTGCGCGAAGTGCAAGACGGAGCTCCGTCGCGGCACGAACGCCAACCTCGGTCTGCGCGACGAGGCTCGGCCGAACGCGTCACGCGTGTTCGTCTGCGATGCGTGCGTCCCCGCCGACTGACCGCACGTAGCGATCCGGACCGGCCTGGGCTCACGCGGAAATAAGAGGCGCGTTCGATGGTTTCTTTTGCACATGAATAGAGGGATCGCTCTTCGGGCCGCTCTCGTCTGCCTCGCCGGATTCCTCGGCGGCGCGTGCACGGCTCCGGTGTCCTCGTCGGGGCAGGCCCTCAGCGCACCGGAGCCCGACGTCGCGCCACGGGTGTACATCGAGACGATGCTCTTCCTCGAGCCTCCGGGCGGGCTTGGCGCCCTCGGCGTCAACCCGGCAGCGGCGAGCTTCGGTGACATCATCGCTCTAACGGGGTCGCATCACGTTTCGGCTGGAGGCGGGATCGTCGCCGACGACGCCATCATGCGAATGCCTCGGCCCGATCCAGACGCAAAGGCGCCCGCCGATCCGCTCGACGGCTACGAGCTCGCGATCAAGCCGCACGTCCTCGACGGTGGTCGGATCCGGCTCGGCGTCGACCTCACGCTCGCGTCGAAGAAGGCTACGACGAGCGTGGTGCTCGCGGACAAGCAGCTCATCATCATGCCCACGGAGATCATGGTCGAGGACCGCTGCTTCATCCTCCTCGTACGTCCGAACATCGTTCGAAGCGACGACGACCTCCAAGCGCTCCTGTCGCGAAAGATGGAAGCGCTTCACGATGCGAAGCCCTCACCCATGAGGTGAATGCCGGCGCGCTCGGTTCGCGCCGCTCTTGGAGAGCGCCGCGCCCGAGCATCGCGGGAGGGGGAACAGCGACTACTCCGGCTTGGAGCTCGGAGAGCCGCCGGCGCCCGACGGCATCGGGTTCTGCTCGCGCTCGAGGTACCGGAAGATCGTCCGCGGATCGACGCCGAGGTCGCGCGCCGTCTGGGTGCGGTTGCCGTTGTTTCGCTCGAGCACCTCGAGCACGTACTTCCGCTGGAACTCCTCCTTCGCCTTCTCGAGCGGGAGGATCGAGCTCTCGTTCGCCTGATCGAGCTCGAGATCCTCGACTCCGAGGAGCGTCCTGTCGCAGAGGACGAGCGCCTTCTTCAGGCGGTTCTCGAGCTGGCGGATGTTGCCCGGCCAGTTGTTCTTCCGGATGGCGGCGAGCGCCT
Organism: Myxococcales bacterium 68-20; assembly: GCA_001899635.1. Taxonomy (GTDB): domain Bacteria; phylum Myxococcota_A; class Polyangia; order Polyangiales; family Polyangiaceae; genus Labilithrix. The sequence goes on from MKVQ01000001.1 coordinate 372,150, forward strand.
GGGGCGTGAAGCCTTGCACGGACGAGTGCAGCTCCTCGGCGTACTTCGAGAGGAGCGCCTTCGCGATGATGAGCACGTCGTCGCCGCGCTCGCGGAGCGGCGGCAGCCAGATGTTGACGACGTTGAGGCGGTAGTAGAGGTCCTCGCGGAAGCGCCCGCCCTTGATCTCGTCCTCGAGGACGCGGTTCGTCGCGGCGACGACGCGGATGTCGACCTTCTCGGGCTTGCTGTCGCCGACGCGGAAGACGACGCGCTCCTGCAGCGCGCGGAGCAGCTTCACCTGGAGGTTGAGCGGCAGCTCTCCGATCTCGTCGAGGAAGAGCGTGCCCTTGTCGGCCGCCTGGAACTTGCCGGGACGCGATGCGATCGCGCCGGTGAACGCGCCCTTCACATGGCCGAAGAGCTCGCTCTCGATCAGGTTCTCGGGGATCGCGCCGCAGTTGATGACGATGAACGGGCCCTGCGCGCGGTTCGAGCGGCGATGCAGCTCACGGGCGATGAGCTCCTTGCCGGTGCCCGTCTCGCCGGTGATGAGGACGGAGATGTCCGTCGTCGCGACCTTCTGGAGCTTCCGGAAGACCTCCATCATCGACGGACACACGCCGATGATCTCGCCGAAGCGCTTGTCCTTCAGCTCGGCGGCGAGCTTCTCCTTGTCGGCCCGGAGGGCGCTGAGGAGCATCGCGTTCTGGAGGATGAGCGACGCCTGCCCGGCGAAGATGCTCAGCAGGTCGAGCTGCGACTTCTGGAAGAGCCCCTTCACGCGGTCGTTGCCGACGTAGAGCGCGCCGGTGACGTGACCCTGCGAGACGAGGGGTGCGCACATGACGCTCGAGAGCCGAAGCGCCACGACGCTCTCGCTGGTACGGAAGGTGTCGTCGGAGAGCGCGTCGGAGACGATGACCGGGCGGCCGGAGTCGAGGACACGACGCACGATGCTGTCGGAGATCGCGCCCGTCGTATCGGTGATCGCCTCGCGATTGACCTGGCGGGACGCGCGGATGACGGGCTTGCCGCCCTGGCCCGAGGCGCTTCCGTCGGAGCCGTAGGCCTCGTCGAGGAGGAGGACGAGCCCCTTCTCTGCGCCGGTGACGTCGATCACGGCGTCGAGCATCGCCTCGAGCAGCTCGTCGAGGTTCTTCAACGTCATCAGCTTTTCGCTGAACTCGTGGAGCTTCCGCACGGCGGCGAGCTGGACGCTGCCTTCCGTGGACTGCTGGGCGGATGCCGCCGACGACGGCGTCGCCCGCGCGGCAGAGCCCGGCTCGTCGAAGATGCTGAACTGAAGCTCGGCGTCACCGAGCGTCAGGCGATCGCCGTGGACGAGGCGAGCGCGGCGCTTCTTCTTGCCGTTGATGAGGATCTCGCCGCTCTTCTCGACCTCCTCGAGGTTGAAGTCGCGGCCGTCGAAGAGCACCTGGGCGTGCGTCTCGCCGATGCCTTGCGTCGCGATCGCCACGTCGTTTCCGAGGGCGCGGCCGATCGTCGAGACGGGCTTGTAGAGCACGTACGTGCGCGGAGAGCCCTGCGGCGGGAACCACTTGAGGATGGGCATGCGAGTCGAGACCGGAGCCTGCGGCTGAAGAGCGCCTGAAGAGCGAACCTTCAGCCAGAGTGCCTATAGCCAGAGGTGAGTAGTGAGCCTTCAGCCAGAGGGCCTTCGGCCGAGAGCCAAGAAGCGAGACGAAAGCCTTCAGCCAGAACGAGCGTTCCTGTCGGGAGTCACCCCACTGGTCGCTTCGGGGGGAAGAGTATCGCAAAAGCAGAACACCGTCGCCGGGATCGACGAGGTGGCCACGGTGAAGCGGGTCTGTGTAGAATGGCTCACGCAGCGCAGGTTCGGCCGTCCGGGCCGGACCTTCACCCGGCTTTCGAGCCGAACATTGCGGAGGTGGTCTCGATGCGTAGGTTCGTCATGCTCTTCACGATCGGTGCTGCTTTCGCCGCGCTTGGAGCGGTGGCGTGTGGGGATGGGAACAAGCCGCCGCCGCTGACGCCCGACACCGAGCATCAGGTGCCTGCCGAGGGCGCCGAGGCCGGCGCGCCCGAGACTCCGCCCGCGAACTGAAGTCGACGGCGCATCGAGCGCGAGCGCCGCTCCTCTTCGAGGGAGCGGCGCGTCGCAGCTCGTCTGCGCCGTGGTCGCGCGGTCAGCCGTGTCGCGCCCATCGATCGGCGTTCGTCGCGAACGTCGACTCGAGGCGCGCGCTCGTGCCAGCCGTGTTCGGGTGGGGCAGACTCGTGGCTGCAGACGAGAGGCCTGAAGCCTCTCGCCTGAAGCCACATGCCATCCGCCCGACTTCGGCGAACGGCGCGTCGGAGCTCAGAAGGTCCCGATCGCGGTCACCATCGCGCCCGGCGGCGGTGCGTTGAGGCGCGGGTCGGGGCCAACCATGTTCGTGATGCTCCGGCTCGAGGCGGTCGTCTGGACCGTCGGCGGCGTGAGCGCCGGGATGGGAGTGACGGCGACGTTGAACGGTGGCTCCCATTCGCCGTGCGTCGGGGTCGAGCCGTCGTCGTCCTTCATGTTCCAGGTGAGCGCCCCGGCGAGGGCCGTGCCCGCAAGGCCGCCGATCGAAGGGCCGATGAGGCCGCGCTTCACGACCGGGTTGTCGACGAACAGATAGAAGGGAAACACGAGGCTGCCGGCGAGCGCGCCGATGCCGTAGCCGAGCCACATGTACTTCTGCGAGTTGTACGACGGCGTGTGGAGGATGCTGATCGCGCCGCCGCCGACGATGCCGACGTTGTAGCCGATCAGGCCGGCGACGCTCGAGCCGTCCTTCCAGTCGGCGTGCCGGCCCTGGACCGCGATCCCGAACATCGAGCCGCTGAGCGCGCCCCACGCCGCGCCGCTGCCGATGAACGTCATGCTGCGCGGATCGGGGCGGAACCACTCGCCGAAGGCCCACCCGCCGACGCCGCCAGCCGTCGCCATGAGCCAGGTGACCGTGGTCTGCGTTCGGAATGACCAGTCGCGGTTGTCGTCGCGCGTGTACTGCCACTGCGTGCCCGCGATCGCGATTCCTTCGACGGCGCCGAGCACGAGGCCGGTCGAGGTCGCGGCGGGGACGCCGCGATGGAGTGGACCTGCTTGGCTGTCCCAGAGCCACACGCCGACGGGCGCGGCGACTCCGAGCGTGAGCGGGAGGAGGACGGCCGGCCCCGGGTCGTCGATCTTGAAGACGGCGTCGAGCCAGATGCCGGTGCCGACCCCGTAGAGCGCGCTCGTGACGTAGAGCGGGATCATTTCGCCCTGGCTCCGCGTGTTCGAGACCGCGGGCGCGGGCTGCGGCTGCGGGTAGGGCTGGTAGGGCTGCTGCGGGTAGGGCTGGTAGGGCTGCTGCGGATAAGGCTGCTGCTGCGGATAAGGCTGCTGCTGCGGATAGGGCTGCTGCTGCGGATAAGGCTGCTGCTGCGGATAAGGCTGCTGCTGCGGATAAGGCTGCTGCTGCGGGTACGGCTGCGGCGGATAGGGCTGCTGGGCAGCCGCATCGGACGCACCGAGCGCGACCGCGGTCAGGACGGCCGAAAGGACGAATGTAGAGGAGAGGAAGGAGGAGAAGCGGGATCCGCGCATGAGCCTCGCCGGAGGGTAGTGGATGAGCGCCTTCCGGTCGAGGTCGGTCCCTGGTGAGCCGAGTCCTGCGACTCTCAGGTGGGAGTGGCGGCGCGAAGGCCGGGCATGCTCTCGAACTCTGCAGTGAGCTCACGGCCCATCAGGTCCTTCACGGCGTCGAGCGCGGGCTTGTCCTCGTAGAGGACGCGGTATGTCTCGGTGATGATCGGGAGCTCGACGCCGAGCTTGTTACCGAGGTCGAACGCGCTCTTCGCGGTCTTCACGCCCTCGGCGACATGGCCGAGCCCGGCGAGGATGTCGGCGAGCTTGCGTCCCTTGCCGAGCTCGAGGCCGACGGTGCGGTTGCGCGAGAGCTCTCCGCAGCAGGTCAGGACGAGGTCTCCCATGCCTGCCAGGCCCGCGAGCGTGATCGCCTCGCCGCCGCGTGCGAGCGAGAGCTTCACCATCTCGGAGAGGCCGCGCGTGATCAGCATGGCGCGGGTGTTGTGGCCGAAGCCGAGGCCGTCGGCGGCGCCAGCCGCGATCGCGATCACGTTCTTGATCGCGCCACCGCACTCGACGCCCGGGATATCCTTGCTGGCGTACGTGCGCATGTAGGATGCATGGAAGCGGCGCATCACGTGGTCGCGCACGCGCTCCTCCTCGGACGCGATGACGACGCCCGTGGGCAGGCCGGCGGCGAGCTCCTTCGCGAAGGACGGGCCGCTGAGGAAGGCGAAGTGCCGGTGGGTCTCGCCCGGGAGCTCGGCCGCGAGGATCTCGTCGATGAACGTGAGGGAGTCGTTCTCGATCCCCTTGGTCGCGCTGACGATGGGCGCTTCCTTGGGCACCTTGCGCGCGACGAGCTGCGCGACCTCGCGCGTGGCGTGGCTCGGCGCGACGAACACGACCATCGATGCGCCGTGGAGCGCCTCCTCGGGATCGACCGTGGCCGACAGGGTGGCCGGTAGCTTCGCGCTGGGAAGGTAGCGCCCGTTGAGGTGCTCCTCGTTGATCTGAGCCACGAGGTCTGCCCGCCGGCAGTACATCGCGACCGGATCGCCCTTCTCTGCCAGGACCTTCGCGAGCGCCGTTCCCCACGCGCCCGCCCCGAGGACCGCAACCTTTCGCTCCACCGCTGCGCTCGTCATTCCGTCAGGATATCGCGATCGGCCCGAGCATCGACATCCACGGCGATTTCCTCGCGCCGGGGGGGCGGGGACAGCCGACCTGTTCGGTCGACTCAGGTGCACGCTCCTTGTGGTAGCCTCCGGGGGCTTTGCAGAAGACTTCCGGTGCTTTGCTCGCCGTCGTCGCGCTGGCTGCGTCGTCGGCTCTGACCCAGGGCTGCAATCCCGCGTGTCGGTTCCGCGGGACGATCAACCAGCCCGAGAACCTCACCATGCGTCGCTCGATGCTCCGCAAGGCGATGGGCGACTTCTGCCAGCAGATGAAGACGCGGAACGCCCCGCTGAAGCTCTCCGCGGACTCGCCGGTGATCGGGCGCTTCTATCCGAACCAGTGCACCACGACCGAAGGTGATCTCCTCAACGTGACGTTCAGCGGCTACGGCTACGCCTGGACGAACGTGACGAAGAAGACGACCTTCGTCGGAGGGAGCTCGGCCGCCTTCCGCTACGACTTCCAGGTTCCCGAGGACGGCGACTGCGATATCTACGCGTATTTCCGGCCGGCGCGCATCGACAACACGAACTTCCAGACCCATCGGATCGAGAGCCAGATGGCTTCGATGTTCGCGGGCATGTCCTCGCTCGGGAACGACTTCGGAAAGCAGACGCTCTCGACGAAGCTCCGTGATGGGTTCACGGTCATCGCCCGGGACGGGAGCGAGGCGAACGTCGGCTTCGCGCTCGGGATCGTCCCGGTCGGGAAGAAGCCTTTCCACCCGTACCAGGTGGAGCGCGGCGACGGGAAGATCACCTACGAGAACGAGCGCACCGAGATCCATCAGAACCAGCGTGACTTCGTGGGGCCGATCGTCGTCGAGGAATCCGGTCGCGCGATCTACCTGACGGCTGCGGTGGACGGTGTCCCGGCCATCGACGTGATGGTCATGCGCAAGGCCGAGGCCGAGCAGTCCCTCCACTACTACTTCGAGTACGCCCAAGCTGGGCCCATGGCCGGCACGCCGATGTCCTCGGAGGTGCTCGCGAATGGGAATCCCATGAAGCGCGCGATTGTCGTCCCTCCGGGGACGTACTACGTCGTGTTCGACAACACGCCGACGGCAGGGCAGGTCTCGCCGACGATCAACCCGCTCGATGACCGTGCTGCGGTGGTCAACTACCTCATCCAGATCGGCGATGCCTCGTGAAGAAGGACGAAGAGACTCTCGGGACCTCTGCGGACGAGGCTGAGCCGTCCCCTCGCGACACCAACGAGGGGGCGAACGAGGCCGTCGGGCCCAGCGACGACGGCGAGGACGAGGTCGACGGCGCGAAGGAAGAGTCGAAGTCGAAGCCGGGCGCCGAGCGCCGTGCCGTTGCGCGGGAGGCCGACGACGGGCGCAGCGCGCGCCGCATCGCTGGCGCGGGCGACGGCGGAGCGAAGAAGCCGCAGCCGGCGCCGCGACGGATCCTCCGCACGGTCTACTGGGCGACGTGGTTCATCGTCGTGCCGTTCGCCCTCGCATGCATCTTCGTCTGGGCGCTCACGCCGGCGAGCGGTGTCGACCACGGCGGCGTGCTCGGCTGGATCGAGGAGAGGGTCCGCGACCAGCCGGTGCCGTTCGGGATCGTCACCTTCACCCTGTTCGAGATGGCGCTCTGGGCCGTGCGGCATCACTTGCCGCTCGCCTATCACGCGCACCCGCCCCTTCGAGAAGGGCTGCCGACGTCGATGCGCGCGCCGTTCGAGAAGGCGCGTGCGATCATCGAAGAGGCCGAGGCCATCCTCGAGAAGAACAAGGACGCCGTCGTCCGTGAGCTCTCGACGAAGGAGCGCGACAAGCTGCGTGCCGATCTCGAGGCCCTCGAGCAGTCGATGGAGCGCGAGCCGTTCGACGAGGACGCCTTCCTCGATGCGCTCGTGAAGGCCGACGGCGAGGTCGACACCAAGCTCGGACGCTGGCGAAAGAGCGAGCTGCGCGAGTACGCCGAGTCGATCCTGGTGGCGATCGCGGTTGCGATGGCGCTCCGCGCGTTCGTCGTGGAGGCGTTCAAGATCCCGAGCGGATCGATGATCCCCACGCTGCAGGTGGGCGATCACATCTTCGTGAACAAGTTCACGTACGGCCCCGCCATCCCGTGGACCCACTCGCGCCTCTGGTCGCGCATGCCGCCGGAGCGCGGCGACGTCATGGTGTTCGCGTATCCCGAGCACCCCGAGCAGGACTTCATCAAGCGCGTCATCGCGGCCCCGGGCGACAAGCTCGAGGTCCGTGGCGGTCATCCGATCATCAACGGTTGGGAGGTCCCGAGCTGCTCGGTCGGTACCTACACGTACACGGAGCAGCCGGACGGCGCGCGCCACGAAGGCGAGGTCTTCGTCGAGTTCCTCGAGGACGAGGCGTACCTCACGCTCTACGACCACCAGAGCCTTTCCATGGAGTACCAGGGCCCGTACTACGTGAAGCCGGGCGAGGTCTGGGTCATGGGCGACAACCGGCACAACAGCCACGACTCGCGCATGTGGTTCGGCGGCACCGGGGGAGGCGTCCCCTTCGAGAACATCAAGGGCCGCGCCCTGTTCGTCTGGCTGAGCGTCTCGGATACGATCGACTGGTCGCGCATGTTCGCGCCCGTCATGGGGCGACCGCCGAGCCACGGGCCCTTCCCGGGGATGAACCCGTCGCTCAAGGCGCTCGAGCCCGCCGTCGAGAAGTGCCTTCGCGAGCGGCCGCCGCTCGACAAGACCAGCCCACCCCCCAGCTCCGCTACCATTCGTTGACCCGTTGAGCCGTTGATGACCGCCCGACACCTGTACATCGTCCTCGCTGCGTTCCTCGCTCTCGCACCCTCCGTGGCGTGCAGCGCCGCTCAGAAGGCGGCGCGCGAAGACCCGATGAGGTGCGAGCGCGATCCGAAGTGCGAGCAGAAGCGCGGGCGCACGGCGGACTGCTCGATGCAGTGCAGCGACGATCCGGCGTGCGTGGAGCGCTGCGAGCAGATCCAGGCGCCGACGAAGCTCGGTCGCTGAAGCCCCTCGCGGTGCGCTGGCTGCTCAGAGCGCCAGGCGGAAGTGAATCGCCTTCGGGCGCGTGAGCGCGTCGAAGCCGAGCGCGCTGAGCGTGACGCCGCGGCCGGAGTCCTTCACGCCTGTCCACGGAAGTGCGGGATCGAGCGCGTCGCAGCGATTCATGTAGACGGTGCCGAACTGGAGGGCGCGGGCCATGCGCTCGGCGCGGCCCTTGTCGCGCGTCCAGACGCTCGCCGTCAGCCCGAGGCGGGATGCGTTCATCTTCTCGAGCGCATCCTCGTCCGAGCGCACCGGCGCGATCGCGAGGATGGGCCCGAACGACTCCTTCTGCATCAGGTCGGCATCGGCGGGGACGTCGGTGAGCATCGTCGCCTCGAAGAAGCGGCCCTTGCCGTTCACCGCGACGGGCTTCCCGCCGGTGACGAGCTTGGCGCCCTTCTTCGTGGCGTCAGCGACGAACGCCTCGAGCTCCTTCGGATGCCACGGCTGCGCGACCGGGCCGAGCGTCGTCTTCGCGTCGGTCGGATCGCCCATTACGTAGGCGCGGACGAGCGGCTCGGCCGCGGCGACGAAGCGCTCGTAGATCGACTCGTGCACGTAGACGCGCTCGACGGCGCAGCAGCTCTGCCCCGCGTTGTAGATCGCGCCGTCGACGATGTTCTCGACCGTCTTCTCGAGGTCGCAGTCCGAAGCCGCATAGGCGGGATCGTTTCCGCCGAGCTCGAGGCCGACGTGGAGGAAGCGGTCCTTCGCGGCGGCCTGGATGCGATGGCCTCCATGGACGGAGCCCGTGAAGAGGACGTGGTCGATACGGGGATCCCCGACGAGCCGTTCGGTGTGCCCGTAGTCGACGAAGATCGCGGCAACGGCGCCCTTCGGCGCGCCCGCCTCGACGAATGCGCGCGCGAAGTGCTCTCCGCACAGCGGCGTTCGGGGTGAGTGCTTCACCACGACGGCGTTGCCGGCCAGCACCGCTGGGACGATCGCGTTGACCGCGGTGAGGAGCGGGTAGTTCCACGCCGGGAGGTCCAGCACGACACCGAGCGGCTCCTTCGCGATGCGACGCTCGAAGCCTTCCTTCGGCGGGAGCACCACGTCCGCCAGCGCGTCCTTCGCGCTCTCCTGCATGTGGCGCCAGCGGCCGGCCATGCCGCCGACTTCGCCGCGCGATTGCGATAAGGGCTTGCCCATCTGCCGGGTGATGTCGGCGGCGACGGCTTCGGTCCGGGCTTCGAGCTTCGCGAGCGCGCGCTCGCAGAGCGCGACGCGCTCATCGACGCTCAGGCGGGCGAGCTCGTGTGCTGCCCGGCGGGCGTCGTCGAGGATGCGCGACAGCGCGGCATCATCCGTCGTCTCGACGGTGCACGCGGTCTCGCCGGTATAGGGATTGTCGACGGTGTGCGTGGTCATGCTCGGCCGCCAGCATAGCGTTCCTCGCGGCGCGATGCCCTTCCGGTTCTGCTCTAGCTGGCGCCGCGGCTCTAGGCCGCCTCAGGTCGCCGGCGCGCTCGAGCCCGCGATCTCGCGTACCGCGAGCTCCCGTGTCGGGCGCGTCGTGAGGCGGCGGAGCACGCGCTTCGTCCCGATCGAGCCGAGCGCGCCCACGGCGAAGACGACCGGCGCTGCCACTCCGCCGGTCAGCGCAATGAGGCCCGCGCCGGCGAGGACCCCGGCGCCCGTCGCCACCGCTCCGGTCGCGGCCTCCTTCGCGACGTAGGTGATGGCATTCTTCCGGTCCATCGCGCCCTCACGGACGGCAAGGGCGGCCTCGACGCTCGCGACGGCACCGTCGACGACGAGGCCGATGCCGGCGGCCTTTCCAGCGCCTTTCAGGATCTCCTTGCCCGCCGCACGGGCGGCGAGGGGAGCGGCCGAGCGTGCGGCCTTGCTCGCGCTGGCGAGCATCTTGATCGGCTTCTTCGCGAGCATCGTCGCCGGTCCGAGGAGCGGTCCGGCGGCGACCGCCAGCGCGCTCTCGGCGCCGCGCTCGGCGGCGCTGCGGAGGAGGTTCTTCATTCCCTCGTCGAGGAGCAACTTCCCGCCGGCCTCGAAGAGTGCGACCGACGAAGCAATCACGCTCGTGGCGCCGCCGCCCGAGATCACGGCGCGGAGCGCATCTCCGATCTTGCGCGGCTCGTGAGCTGCTGCCGATACCGCCGCCACCACGTCGTTGGTCGTGTCGTCCCGTTCGATTCTCGGCATCGAGACGAGCGTAGCGTGCCCGGACCATTCGGGCGAGCACGCTCGGCCGCTCTCGGCCCTCGCCGGCGCCGGAACGCGACCGTCAGTACACGCCGGGGAAGAGGACCCACGGGGTCTTCTTCTTGTATTCGCGGTACTCGGGATCCATCCCGAGGTGCCGTTCCTCCGTCCAGGCGCGGAGCGCGTACACCCCGCAGAGGAGCGTGAGGAAGAACGACTTGGTCAGCGTCATCGTGGGGATGTGCTCGAGCCACCACGCCATGCACTTGCACAGGTATGCGGGGTGTCGCACGAAGCGGTAGGGGCCGCGCGTGACGATTCCGCGGTTCGTGAGGTTCGAGAACTTGAACCCGAAGGACACCGTTGCGGCGGCGTAGATCGCGAAGAGGAAGACGGTGGCGCCGCGGAGCCAGAGATGGCCCGTCTCGGTCGAGATCAGTTGAGGCCCGTTCTCGAGCGGGAGGTACGTGCCGAGGACCGGGTTGAACGGCGGGTAGCAGGCAAGGCAGACGAGCCATCCGAACGCGGTCGGCTCCACGCTTCGCGTCTTGTTGCCGAGCCAGCGGCTCTCGGAGGCGTAGCCGAAGAGCGCCCAGCCGCAGTCGACGGCGAAGATGATGTCGTACGTGATGCCGAGGCCCCAGCTCAACTCGGCGCGCGTCCAGGTCCACGGCTGGACGAGCGCGGCGAGGTCATGGAGCGAAGGGACCAGGTCGCCCAGACGGACGCCGACGTTGTTCCACCACAACGACACCGTGCCGCCGATGTTGCCGTCGTTCGGGACTTTGAAGTCCATCGGTGGCAGGTGCTTGTGGTTCAGCCACGCCCGCGAGATGCCGTTGAGGTGACCGACGACGAACCCGGTCATCAGCGGCGTGAAGAACGCCTTCACGACGATGGCGAGGACGGTCGTTCGTACGCGGCGGTTCCGGATGAGGCGCCAGACCCGCTTCGGCCGGAAGCCGCGAACGAGGAGGAGCGTGGCGAACAGGCACGAGAAGTAGATCGCGATGCTCGCGTAAGCGTCGTACCAGATGCTCGTCTTCGGTGTCAGCGCGCGCATCCCGCCGAGGAACGCTGCGGTCCCGACGAGGAAGGTCACGCTGTACCAGTGCCAGCGCTCGAGGACGTCGTCGAAGGCGGCCTTTCCGAGCGCAATGAGATGCAGCCCGCTGTCGCGCATCGTGTAGCGCTGCTCGGAGAACTTCTCGAGCGTCGCTTTGACGTAGAAGAGGCCGAAGACGATCCAGAGGACGAACGCCGGCGGGAAGATCGTCTTGAACGGCGTGAACTGCTGGTTCCTGTAGTACGGGTGGTAGCTGTAGAGGACGAGGAGCGCCGCGAGGACGACGGTGATCGCGGTCCAGCGGTACGTCGCGCGCTGCCAGATCGTCGAGCGCTTGTCCTTCGCGTGGCCGGCAGGGGTCGAGCCGCGATACGGCGTCTCGCCGTCCTTCGCTCGAGCGGATGCGGCGTCGCTCTCTTCGCCGGCCTCCGCGTCGTTCGCGGCGGTATCGGCCGCTTCATCGATCGCGCGCGCCTTCGACGGGGCGGGGCCGCCGTTCTTCGCGGTCTGCTTCTCTCCCGGCTTCGATGCGTCGCTCATCGTCGGCTCGCCCCCCACGTGCGCCGGCTTCCGCTCGCGACGTCGCAAGCGACGTCCGCGCTGGAGGCATTCGCGAGCAGCGTCCCCTGGCCGTCCGTCAGGTTGCCCTGAACGACGGCGATCCGCGGCGCGATCATCCCCCTCTTGATACCGCCAATCGTCGGTCCGCGCAGCTACTTCATCGGGAGGCGAGCGGCCGCGCTCGGCTCGACACCTCCACGAGCGCGACCTTTTGGCCGGCCCATCCGTCGAGGCGACTCGAGTCGAGTCGAGCACTCGACGACGACGCGCGGTGCTCGGGCGCGCACGTCTTCGCGCACCGTCGTAGCGCCACCGGCGAGCGCCATCGTGGCGCAACCCGCGCCTCGCGCGCCCACGCGTTGGCTGCCAACCCCGCGAGAAGACGTGCACACGCCGGAGGTACGTGCCTTGCGAACGCCGCCGCGTCCTTCATCTGGAGCGTGACATGACGACGATTCGTTCGCGTTTGGCCTCTTCGATTTCTTCCACCAGCGCCGCGTCGGCGCTCGCAGTCTTGCTCCTCGTCGCTTGCAGCGGCGGGAGCTCGGCGATCCCGGAGACGGGATCCGATCCCGGCAACGCGAGCAGCTCCAGCGGCTCGAGCTCCAGCTCGAACATCTCGTCCTCCGCCGAGCAGGTCAACGGAGGCTGTCCGACGAATCCCGAGAAACTGGTGGGCAACGGGAAGCCGGGCGCGAGCTGCTCGACGTATGTAGACTGCATGCCGACGTGCTGTGACTGCTCGAGCGGAACCTCGTATCTCGCAGCGGCCTGTGTCGACGGCGTGTGCGGAGGGGCCGAGGTCGCGTGTGGACGCGCGCGCAAGGCATTCTGCGGCGAGGACGAGACGAGCCGATCGGGCGGTTCGAGTGGCTCGAGCGGTTCGAGCGGCACGAGTAGCTCCAGCAGCTCGTCGAGCGGCTCGAGCGGCTCGAGCGGCTCGAGCGGCGGGAAGGAGTGCGTCGAGGGCACTTCGTTGTCTTGTTACGGCAGCAAGATGTATTGGACCGGATCGAAGTGCTGCGTCGACGGCCCGGTCGAATGCGTCGACGGCACGTCCTTGTCTTGTTACGGCACCGGGATGATGTGGACCGGCGCCAAGTGCTGCGTCAGCGGCAACCCAACGTGCGTCGACGGCACGTCGCTCTCCTGCTACGGCTCGCACATGAAGTGGACGGGCGCGGAGTGCTGCATCGACGTTGCCGTCCAGTGTGTCCCGGGCACCTCGACGAGCTGCTACGGGACGGGGAAATACTGGACGGGCGCGCTCTGCTGCCTGACGTGAGCGCTACACGCTGGAAGGTGGCGGCGGCGGCGGCTCGGCTCGTTCTTGCACGACGCAGCGGTCCTGACCGCGAAGCCTAGTCGCCCGGTGCCCGCTCTCCGCGCCGCGTCGAGTCGCGGGGGCGCACTCGGCGCCGCCGTCCTTGTGACCGCGCGCGGGGGAATGACCCGCGCCGGTATGCAAGGGAAGGCGATCGCCGCTGCAGGCTTCGGCGACGAAGAGCGTCGCGCCCATGATGACCGACAAGACAATGCAAAGACCTCGATCCACGATGACGCGCGTCGAGTGCATCGCTCGTGCCCCCCAACCGACGAGCGCGGGCCGCTTTCACAGCGGGCGATCCCGCGAATCCATGCGCTCGACGATGCGCCCTCGCGCGAGACAGTGTGGCGCTCGCGTCCCGCAGCTCGACCATGGGCTGAGCGGCGGATACCGTCCTCGTGACAAAGCCGCGCGGCGATCACTCCGCTGCTTCGATCGCTCCGCGCGATGGCGCTGCGAGCGCGCGGCCGGTGGCCGTCTTCTTCTTCAGGAGCGCCTTTGGCTCGCCCTCGAAGACCACGCGTCCGCCCGCCTCGCCGGCTTCGGGGCCGAGCTCGACCACCCAATCTGCGTTCAAGATGACGTCGGGATGGTGCTCGACGATGACGAGCGTGTCGCCGCGCTCGACGAGTCGATCGAGCACGCGAATGAGGCGTGCGACGTCTGCGAGGTGGAGCCCGGTCGTGGGCTCGTCGAGCACGTAGACCGTCGGCTCGTGCGCAGCGCCCGCGGTGAGCTCGCTCGCGAGCTTGAGCCGCTGCGCCTCGCCGCCGGAGAGGGTGTTCGATCCCTGCCCGAGCGCGACGTAGCCGACACCGAGCTCGGCGAGCGTGCGAAGGGGCCGCGCGATCTTCGGATGAGCGGCGAAGACGTTCGCTGCGTCCTCGGCCGAGAGCCGCAGCACGTCGCCGATCGAGAGTCCGGCCCACCGCACGTCGAGCGTCGACGGCTCGAAGCGTGCGCCTTGGCAGGTCTCGCAGGGCGTGACGACCTCGGGCAGGAAGGACATCTCGGCGACGATCGAGCCCTGCCCGTCGCACGCAGTGCAGCGGCCTCCGTGTGGCGTGTTGAAGGAGAAGCGGGCCGCCGAGAAGCCGCGGACCTTCGACTCCGGGAGTGCGGCGAAGAGCTTCCGGATCTCGTCCCAGACGCCGAGGAACGTCGCAGGTACGGAGCGCGGCGTGCGCCCGATCGGCGATTGATCGACCGCCAGCGCGCGCCGCACGTTCTTCGGCACCTCGATCGAACGGTACGGTCCCGGCGTCGGCGCGACGAGGTCGAGCTCACGGCGAAGGGCAGGGAAGAACACGCGCTGGACGAGCGTGCTCTTGCCGGAGCCGCTGACGCCGGCAACGACGCACATGCGACCGACGGGGACGCGGAAGGTGACGTCCTGGAGGTTGTTTGCGCGTGCGCCGGAGAGGTCGATCCACGCGTCGCTCGTCGGCCGCCGCGGACGCACGACGCCGAGCGGCTCCCGGAGCGCGCGGCCGGTCGGCGAGCCTGCGCTCGCGAGGACGGTGGCAGGCGCGCCTTCGGCGATGATGTGACCGCCGCTCTGCCCGCCGCCGGGGCCGAGGTCCGTGAGGTGATCGGCCGCGAGGATCGTCTCCGCGTCGTGCTCGACGACGAGGACGGTCGAGCCCGTGTCGACGAGCGCGCGCAGGTTCGCGATGAGGCGCTTCGTGTCGCGCGGATGGAGGCCGATCGTCGGCTCGTCGAGCACGTAGAGCGCACCGGTGAGCCCACTGCCGAGCTGTGCCGAGAGGCGGAGGCGCTGCATCTCGCCGCCGGAGAGCGAGCTCGCCGCGCGCCCGAGGCCGAGGTAGCCGAGCCCGACCTCGACCACGAACCGGAGGCGCCGCACGAGCTCTGCCAGCGGCGCCTTCGCGATCGTTCCGCTCTTTCCGGCGAGGGAGAGGTGCTCGACCTTCGCGAGCGCCGCCGCGACGCTCAGGTTCATCATCTGCGGGTACGTCTGGCCGCCGAGGCGCACGCTCCGCGGGATCGGCGCCAGGCGGTCGCCCTTGCACACGCGGCATTTCTCGCGCGGCTTGCCCTCGTCCTCGACGTCCTCTTCGCCGCCGCGAAAGCCGGTGCCCTCGCACGCTTCGCACTGCCCCTGCTTCGTGTTGAACGAGAACCAGCGCGGATCGAGCTCAGGGATGCCGGTGCCGCAGCTTCCGCACGCGCGGGCGGTGGAGAGGACCTCCTCGCCGGGTGCGGGCGCGGCGGTCGGGGTGCCTCGAGCAATGCGGATCGCGCCGCCGCCCCACGCGAGCGCCCGGTCGAACGCGGCGCGATCGAGCGAGCCGAGCGGCCCGTAGTGGACGATCAGGTCGATCGAGTGCTCCTTCGTCTTCGCGAGCTTCGGCGGAGGATCGATCGCGACGAGCGCTCCATCGACGCGTGCGCTCTGGATCCCCGCGCGCGAGGCGTTCGTGAAGACGTCGAGATAGGTCCCCTTGCGCGCGCGAACGGCGGGGGAATAGAGGGTGCGTTTGCCATCGAGGTCGCGGAGGCGCGCGAAGAGCTCGTCGGGTGAGCTCGGCGCCACGTGTCCGCCGCACTTCGGGCAGTGAAGGTCGCCGACCTTCGCGTAGAGAAGACGGAGGTAGTGCGCGATCTCGGTGACGGTCGCGACCGTCGAGTTGGCTCCCGCTCGTGAGGTGCGCTGCTCGAGGGCGATCGACGGAGGAACACCGGTCACGAGATCGACGTCCGGGCGCGGGAGCGTCGGAAGGAACTGGCGCGCGTACGGCGTGAGCGTCTCCATGAAGCGGCGCTGGCCTTCGGCGAAGACGACGTCGAACGCGAGCGAGCTCTTGCCGGAGCCACTCGGACCGGTGACGACGCAGAGCTTGCCGTGGGGCACCTTGCAGGAGACGTCCTTGAGGTTGTGCTCGCGTGCGTGCTGAACGGTGATCGCGTCGGGAGCGGCCGCGCGCGGGGCCTTCTTCTCACGGGGCTCTTCGCGCCGGCGGGCTGTCGGGCCCGGGCTCGTGACGCGTGCTCCTCGCCTTTGGGCGCGTAGCGCCTCGCCAGTCTTCGTCGCGCTCTCCGCGACGGTCTCGGGGGGGCCTTCGGCGACGACCTGCCCGCCGCGCGGGCCGCCACCGGGGCCGAGGTCGATCACCCAATCGGCCTCGCACACGACCGAGAGGTCGTGCTCCACCATGATCACGGTGGCGCCGCCTTCGACGAGCTCGTGGAGCGCGCCGACGACGTGCGCGGCGTCCTCTGCATGGAGGCCTGCGCTCGGCTCGTCGACGACGAAGAGCGTGCCCGCGGCCTCGCTCGAGAGCGCACGCGCGAGCTTCAGGCGCTGCGCTTCGCCGCCCGAGAGCGTCGAGAGCGGCTGGCCGAGCGGCAGGTAGCCGAGGCCGACCTTCACGAGCGGCTCGAGCGCGCGCTCGAGGACGTAGTCGCGGTGCTGCTTCGGCGAGAGGAACGCGAGCGCCTCCTCGACCGTCATCGCGAGCACGTCGGCGACCGTCCGAGCCGGTGCCTGCGGGTGCGCGCGTGAGGTGACGGCGAGGACGTCGGCGTTGAAGCGCTTCCCCTGGCAGACCGGACAGAGGAGCATCACGTCCGCGAGGAACTGCATCTCGACGGTCTCGTACCCCTCGCCGGCGCAGCTCTCGCAGCGTCCCTTTCCGGGGACGTTGAACGAGAACGAGGCTGCGGAGAGCCCGCGCCGCCCTGCTTCCGGCTCGGCCGCGAAGCGCATTCGCACGCGGTCCCACGCCTTGGTGTAGGTCGCGGCGTTGCCGCGTGCGGTGCGCCCGAGCGGCGACTGATCGACGAGGACGGCATGCTGGAGCTCGTCTTCGCCGCCGACGAGCTCCTCGAAGCTGCCGGTCTTCGGGACGCCGCTCTCGCCCGTCCTCCGCGCGATGGCGCGATAGAGGATGTCCTCGGCGAGCGTGCTCTTGCCGGAGCCGCTCGGTCCGGTGATCGCGCAGAGGACCCCGAGCGGGACACGGAGCTGCTCGATCGCGAGGTTGTTCTCTCTCGCCCCGCGGAGGTCCATCCATGCGTCGGGCTCTCGGCGTCGGCGCTTCGCGTCGCTGCTCTTGCGCCACGCGCGGCCGGTGGCCGTGTCACTCTTCGCGACCTCGGCAGGCGTGCCGGAGAAGAGGAGGCGGCCGCCGCGAGGCCCTGCACCGGGGCCGAGCTCGATCACGCGGTCGCAGCCCTCGACCACGGCGCGATCGTGCTCGATGACGAGGACGGTGTTGCCGGCGCGGGCGAGGTCGTCCATCGCGCTCGCGAGCCGCGGTATGTCCGTGGCGTGGAGGCCGACGGTCGGCTCGTCGAGCACGAAGAGCGACCCCGTGAGCGAGGCCCCCAGCGCGGTGGTGAGGCTCGCGCGCTGGGCCTCGCCGCCGGAGAGCGTGCGCGCCTGGCGATCGAGCGTGAGGTACGAGAGGCCGACCGCGTCGAGGTATGCGAGCCGTGAGGCAAGCTCCGCCTTCACGCGCTTCCCTTGCGCGTTCGCGGGCGTCACCGTCTCGAGCCGTGCGCGCGCGTCCTCGACGGGGAGCGCGTGCCATCCGCCGAGATCGAGACCGGCGACGTGGTATGCCCGCGCGGTCTTGTTCAAGCGCGCGCCTCCGCAGGAGGCGCACGGGACGTAGTCGCGGTAGCGCGAGAGGAAGACGCGGATGTGCATCTTGTACGTGCGCGTCTCGAGCCACTTGAACCACGCCGCCACGCCCGGGTACTTGCCGCCGGCCCAGTCGCCTTCACCCTCGATGACCAGCCGGCGCTGCTCTTCGCTCAGCCGTGACCACGGGACGTCGAGCGGGATCTTCCGCTTCTTTGCAAAGCGACGAAGGACGTCGCGCTCCCATTCGCTCGACCGGCCCGACCACGCCTTGATTGCGCCGTCCTCGATCGACTTGTCCTTGTCGGGGATGACCTTGTCCCAGTCGACCGCGATAACGCGGCCGAAGCCCCGGCAATCGGAGCAGGCCCCGAGCGGCGAGTTGTAGGAGAAGAGGCCCGGCCGCGGCGGATCGAACGAGCGGGCGCACGACGGGCACACGAGGCCGCGCGCGATCGGGACGTGCAGAGGCTTCTCGTCCGTACCGTCCTTCGCGCTCTTCGCGCTCTCCGCGCTCTCCGCGCGTAGCTCGGCGCGTCCGCCGCTCCGTTCCCAGGCGATCTCGATCGCTTGCTGGAGCCGCCGGCCCTCGCTCTTCCCGAGCTTCAGGCGATCGACCACGACCTCGACGGCGACGTCGGGTCGACCGGCCTCGCTCGGGCGAACGTCGTCGATGTCCCGGACCGCGCCGCCGATGACGAGGCGCCGGTAGCCGTCCTTCGCCAGCGTCTCTCGAAGCTCGAGATAGGCCTCGGCGCTCTCGATGTGGACCGGATAGCTGACCGATGCACGCCGGTCCGGGAGGGCCGCGAGCGCTCGCTTGGATGCGTCTCCGGCGCTGGTCGCGATGGCCGCCTCGCCGCAATCGGGGCAAGTCGGCACGGCCTCGCACGCGAAGAGCGCCGCGAGGTAGGGCTCGAGATCCGTGAGCGTGGCCACAGTCGATCGGCTCGACTTCACCGGCGCGCGCCGATCGACCGCGACCGTAGCCGCCACCGGATCGAGCGAGCGTACGGGCGAGCGCTCGAGCCGCTCGAGGAACTGGCGTGCGTATGGGCTGAAGCTCTCGACGAAGCGTCGCTGACCTTCGGCGTAGAGCGTGTCGAGCGCGAGCGACGACTTGCCGGCGCCGCTCGGCCCAGTCAGCGCGATCAGCTCACCGGGGGCGAGATCGAGGTCGATCGACGCGAGGTTGTGGGTCGTGGCTCCGCGGAGGCGGATGGGAAGCATGGGGGTTCGCGCGCGGAGGAGGATCCGATTCGAGCTCGACGAACGCGACGAGCGCGGCCCGACGAGCGAGGCGACCGCTTTACTTAGATCGCGCCCCGATGGGGGGCAATGCGCCCCGACGCTCGAGCTCGGACGCGCCTGGATCGCGCCCTGGATCTCGGGCGGTGTTCCAGAGCCGCTCACTCTTGGCGGTGGGGGCCCCTGGCGCAGGCCTTGCTCTGTCTCTCCGCACAAGGAGTAGGGCCATGTCGATTCTACTGTTCATCCTCTTCGGTCTGATCGTCGGGTTCCTCGCGCGCGCGATCATGCCAGGCAAGCAGTCGATGGGCTTCATAGCCACGGCCCTGCTCGGCATCGCAGGTTCGTTCCTGGGGGGCTTCGTCGCCAACGCGATCGATCATCAGCCGATCCTTCACCTGCGCAGTGCCGGGATCATCGGCAGCGTGATCGGCGCGCTCTGCGTCCTGGCGCTCGTCACGTGGGCGGGGCGCCGTCGCGGCGCGTTCGCCTGAGCCGGCTCGCTCGCGGTTCTCGCGGCGCGCGCGGTTCTCGCCGCGGCGCCGCGCGGACCGAGAGAGTCAGTCCTGCTTCGGCGCCGCGACGTCGATCGTCGAGATCTTCCACGCGCCGTCCTTGCGCAGGAGGAAGTGCACGTCGCGCTTGTCGACTTTGCGTTCGCCGCCGCGAACGGCGGTGACGAGCGCGACGCCGTCGACGGTCGCGACGGTCCCTGCGGGATCGACCTTGATCGAGAGGTTGACGAGCGTGCAGTCCGCGCGCTGGAACACCAGCCCGGCCTTCGTCGCGTCGTCCTCGAGCTTCCGCCGACCGCGCACGTCGAGGTTCAGCTCCGAGACGTCGACCCGGACGTCGTCATCGACGACGTCCTTCAGCTGGCTCCGCAGCCGGGCGGTGCGGGAGATGAGCGTGTCTCCCTCCTTCACGGCGACGATCCTCGCCAGCTCTCCGAGCGTCTTCTTGATCTGGTCTTCCTCGGAGGCCCGGAAGAACGTGAGCCAGAGCGCGATGCTCGCGACGACGGCGCAGCCGAGGACGAGATGCCATTTCTTCATGCGGTTCGGCCTTCGTGACCTTCGTGACTCGTCGTCTTCGCCACGACGTCACGTAGCGGGGAGCTCGATCCGGAAGGTGGCGCCCTTCGCGGTGGGGACGAGCGCGATCGTCCCGCCGTGCGCCTCGGTGATTCGGCGTGCGAGCGCGAGGCCGAGGCCGGTGCCGCCCGCGGTGTGGCTGACGAGAGGCTCGAAGAGCGTTCCCGCGATCTCCGGGGGGACGCCCGGACCGTCATCGGCGACGGTGATCGCGACGCGATCGTGCTTGCCGCCGTCCGTGGTGCTCGCGATCCGTTCGGCCGTGGTGACCACGTGGGCCCGGCGGGGCGCGCTCGCACGGATGGAGTTCTCGTAAAGCGCGTGGAGGAGGCGGGCGGCGAGGCCGGTGTGGGCCCGGACCTGGAGCCCGGGCGGAATGACGACGTCCTCGAAGTCGGCTCCCGGTTCGGGGAGCGTCTCGCGGGCCTGGAGGACCAGATCGACTACGGCGACCGGCTCGGCGTGGGCCGGCTCCCCCCGGGCGAGGGCCATCAGATCGTCCACGATCGCATGCGCCAGCCGGGCGCTGCGCTCGATCTTGGCGAGGTGGGGCTCGCTTGCCGGCAAATTCTGCCGGGCCAGGTAGACGTTGGCCGACACGATCTGAAGGGCGTTTCGCAGCTCGTGCGCAATCTCTGCCGCGATTTCACCGATCGCGACTAGACGTTCCCTTCGGGTGGCCGGGTCGGCTTCCAATGCTGAGTCTCTGTCCCCCTGCACATCATCTACCGTAAGCCTTTTCGTTTCGCAGCGAAACGGCGTAGCATTTTCCGCGACTAAGTGTCTGGCAACGAGTCGAAGATTCCGGTCGGGACCCTCCTGGTAGGCAAGTACCGCGTCGTCCGCGAGATCGGACGTGGCGGCATGGCCGCAGTGTACGAAGCGGAGCAGCTTTCGCTCGGCAAGAAGGTGGCGGTGAAGGTGCTGGCTGCCGAGCTTGCGGCCTCCACGATCGTCATCGAGCGCTTCTTCCGCGAAGCGCGCGCAGCCGCCAGCGTTCGCAGCCCCTACATCGTCGACGTCTACGACTCCGGTCGTCTCGATGACGGGCGGCCCTTCATCACGATGGAGCTGCTCGAGGGCGAGTCGCTCTACGACCGGATGGCGCGCGTGCGCATCATCGACGTCGAGACGACGATCCGCTGCATCGTCCATACGGCGCGCGGCCTGGTGAAGGCGCACTCGTCCGGCATCGTCCACCGCGACCTCAAGCCCGAGAACATCTTCCTCACCAAGGGCGAGGACGGGGACGACATCTGCAAGATCCTCGATTTCGGCCTCGCCAAGTTCTACGCGCCGGTGAACCCGGAGGAGAAGGCGCAGAAACGGCTTACGCGCGAGGGCGCCGTCTTCGGAACTCCCGCGTACATGTCACCGGAGCAGGTGAAGGGGCAGGGGAACGTCGATCACCGAGCCGACCTCTGGGCGCTCGGCTGCATGGCGTACGAGTGCCTCATCGGGCGGCCGGTGTGGAACATGGATCAGGGCGTCGCGATGACGTTCGCGGCGATCGCGACCGGGCCGATCCCGGTTCCTTCGCATCAGCGCCCCGATCTGCCGCCGGCGTTCGACGCCTGGTTCAAGAAGTGCCTCGAGCGCGATCCGGACCTCCGCTACCAGAGCGCGAAGGAGCTCGCCGACGCCTTCGTCGAGGCGTGGGGACAGCGTCCGGTGTCGAGCGCGAGCCACCCTGGCTTCCAGCTTCCCGGGTCGGGAGGCCACGGCCGCGCTTCGCCCTACCCGATCGGTGGACCGCACGAGCTCGGCGATGGGTCGCTGATGGCGATTCCGTCGACGAGCCGTCGGGGCAATGGCGGCGCTGGCATCCCTGGCATCCCCGGGAACGACGCTTCCTCTCCGATGCCGCTCGTGACGCGCGCGTCGACGGACATCCCGACGACGACCTCGCAGCACGAGGTCCCGCCCACGCCCGCGAAGACATCTCCGCTCCGCCTCGGCCTCGCGGCCGCGTTCCTCGCCGGTGGCATCTCGGTGGCGATCTTCGTGTGGGTGCGGTTCCTGAGCCCGCAGGTATTCGCGCCGGTCGTCCAATCCGTCGCCTCCGCGGCGCCGACGAATGCGTCGAGCAGCCAGCAGAGCTCCACTCCGCTCGACGAGCCGAAGTGGGTGCCGTCGATCTCGGAAGGGCAGCGGCTCTTCGCGGTCGGCGATATCGCTGCCGCGCAGAAGAAGTTCAAAGAGGCCGCCGAGATCGGCGGGCCGGCCGGACTCACCGTCTCGAAGGTCTTCATCGATCAGACGAAGGTGGCGGAGAAGGTGTCCGGGCCGTGCAGGGTCGCGGCGTTCTCGCGGCCGCGCTTCTCGAGCCCGAAGCCCGCCGAACGGCCGACCATCGCGCCGATCTCGAAGGGCGCGCTCGTCACCTGGGTCGACGATCACGAGCGGCCCGGGACCAACCACGCCTACGGCGTCGTGATCGATCCCACGGGCAAGGCGATCAGCCCGGTGCGTGACCTCACCCCCGACGCGACGCAGGCCGAGCGGCCCCAGCTCGCCACGCTCGGCAGCGATCGGCTCGTCCTCCTCTACTGGGACGAGAAGGGGAAGGAGGCGGGGGTCCGCGCGCGCCTCCTCGACGGTGACGGACGCATCGATCAATACAAGGGCCAGGTCGTCCGCGTCGGCGGCACGAAGCCGGGTCAGTTCTGGCCGGCGATCGACAAGGGCCCCGAGGGCTTCTGGGTCGTGTGGCAGGACGATCGCGACAAGGACAACGAGCACGATCTGTTCGTGCGGCACCTGTCGAACGACCTCGAGACGCTCAGCGCGGAGACGCGGCTCACCGACTATGTCCCGGCCCCGAAGTCGAAGTGGGGCGCGCCGCGCGTGAAGTACCCGAGCGTGGCCGTCGCCGCGAACACGCTGATCATCGCGTACAAGCTGGAGAACGATCGCGAGAAGTCCCGGTCGATCATGCGGATGCGTGTTCCCCTCGCCGAGGCCGAGAAGGGCCTCGACGAGAGCAAGAACCCGCAGCGCGAGGATCGCGCCCTCGGCGACGTCTCGAAGGTCTCCGAAGAGAAAGTTCCCGCCGATGCGCCGGCGATCGCCTGTGGCAACGACGGCTGCTTCGTCGTCTGGCACGTCGAGGCGGGCGGTGCGTCCATCGCGAAGATCGATCCCATCGCGAACAAGGTCCTCTGGCGCAAGAAGCTCTCCGACAAGGGCGGCCGGCCCGCGCTCGGGGTGAACAACGGCCAGGTCTCGGTCGCCTGGTACGAGAAGCCGTACATCAAGTTCTCGGTCGTGAACGACGGCGGGCCCGTGCTGCCGCCCTCTTCGGTGGTCCGGATGTTCGAGGTCGCGAACCCGCGCGCATCCATCGCCGCGGGAGCGAACAAGAACGAGTGGTACATCACGTGGCAGGACTCCGACGTGCCGAAGGGGCCCGCGGAGGTCTACGCGGCTCGTATCACCTGCCGCTGATCCGCGCGGGCGATGCAAGAGGAGCCGAACATCGATAGCGCCGTCGCGATCGAGCCGCCGAGCGCGGCTCGCACACGACGCCGGCGCATCGCCGTCGAGGCCCTCGGGGTAGCGGTACTCGTCACCGCCATCGTGACCGCCGGCTCCGCCGTTCTTCCGGACAAGTACGTCGCGACCGTGGTCGGCTTCGTCTTCCTCGGCGCGACGTGGGCCTTCGTCTGGCGTGGCGACGACGCGCGCGTAGAGTTGGCGGGGCTGGCGCTCGGCGGCGTCGTCCTTCCGGGCAAGATCGACGTCCCGCGGCTCCTCCGCAGCGTGGGGCAGGCGATGGGCTTCGCTCTCCTCCTCGCGGTGATCACGTTCGTGCCGTTCTACTTCGGATGGCGAGAGGTCTGGCATCCACGCGGATCCTTCGCGCTGAACGTGAACGCGATGGATATGCTGAACGAGGTCTTCGGTCAGCTCGTCATCATCGCGCTGCCGGAGGAGGCGTTCTACCGGGGCTATCTCCAGTCGCGTCTCGACGAGGCGATGCCCGGCTTCGGATGGCGCAAGGACGCGAGCACCGGAGCGATCGTCCCCAGGCGCCTTCACGTCTTCGGTGCGAGCATCGGTCCGTCGCTCCTCGTGACGAGCCTCGTCTTCGCGCTCGGTCACTTCGCGACGATCCGCGACCCGGCGCGCCTCGCCGTGTTCTTCCCGTCGCTGCTGTTCGGCTGGCTCCGCTACCGCACCAAGGGGGTGGGGGCGGGGATCGCGTTCCACGCCATGTGCAACGTCTTCAGCGAGATGCTCGGCAAGGGATTCCGCGTCTACTGACGGCGGCCATCGACTGCTCGTCCGTAGGGCTCGCATCGTTGGCCCCGCAGCGTTCGTCGGTGGGGGACGAGCTCGGCCCTTCGTCTCGACGCCTTGCCAAGAAGCGTGGCTGGCGTGTCGAGAGCTGGTGACGCATACTGGCGCCCCCTCCCGCCGAGGAGCGGCTACGAAGAGACCATGTCCACGACCGAGCTTCCGCTCTCCTTGATCGACGCCATCGTCGTCCGTGCCCTCGAAGAAGATCTCGGCGCGGGTGACGTCACCACCGAAGCGTGTGTCCCCGAGGACAGCCGCGCGACCGCGAGCGGCGCCGCGCGCAAGGACGTGGTCGCGTGCGGGATCCCCGTGGCGGGGCGCGTCTTCACGACGGTCGACCCCTCCGTGCGCTTCACCGCGAACGTCGAGGAGGGCGCCAAGGTGAAGGCAGGCACGGTCCTCTTCACCGTCGAGGGCCACGCCCGATCGCTGCTCACGGCAGAGCGCGTCGCGCTGAACTTGATCCAGCGGATGTGCGGTGTCGCCACTGCGACGGCTCGCTATGTCGCCGCGCTCCCCGAAGGGAGCAAGACGCGCATCACGGACACCCGGAAGACGACGCCGGGGCTGCGCCTCCTCGAGCGCTATGCCGTGCGCCGCGGCGGCGGGCACAACCACCGCAACGATCTCGGCTCGGCCGTCCTCATCAAGGACAACCACATCGTCGCGGCCGGCGGCGTTCGGACGGCGATCGAGCGTGCTCGCGCGCGCGCCCCACACACGAGCAAGATCGAGTGCGAGGTCGACTCGCTCGAGCAGCTCGAAGAGGCGCTCACGGCGGGCGCGGACATCGTCCTGCTCGACAACATGGATACGGCGACCGTCGAGGAGGCCGTGCGGCGGACACGCGGCCGGGCGCTGCTCGAGGCCTCCGGCGGGATCACTCTCGAGCGGATCGGCGAGCTCGCCCGCGCGGGCGTCGATGCCATCAGCGTTGGGGCGCTCACGCACTCCACCCCCGCGGCGGACATCGGGCTCGACTTCACGTCGAGCAGCACGAAGCCGCCGGCGAAATGAAGAACTATCAAAGATTCAAAATCCGGCGACGCGCAGCGGAGCCGCCGCGGAGGGGGCCGCCCCGAAAAACCGCGCTTTTTCGGGGCGGGAGGGCGCGAGCCCTCCCGAGATGACAAGAGCGATCGATGGCCGGAACGAGCCAGGTCGCACCTGATCTCGCACGGGTCGAGGAGATCGTCGCCGCGCGCGGTGGTCGCCTCGGGGCGTCGATCCATCTGCTCGCTGCGACGGGATCGACGAACGACGATGCAAAGACGGGCGCTCGCGAAGGCGCAGCGCACGGCTCGGTGTGGATCGCCGAGACCCAGTCGAAGGGCCGAGGACGGCAGGGCCGCACGTGGGTGTCGCCGCCGGGGGAGAACCTCCTCTTCTCCGTCCTCCTCCGCCTCTCGTGCTCGCCGGCGCGGGTCCCGCCGATCTCGCTCGTCTGCGGTCTCGCCGTGCGGGAGGCGGTGGCGAAGGCTCTCGGTGACGGCGATCGCGTGCTCGTGAAGTGGCCGAACGACGTCGTCGTTCGCGACCGCACCGGGGCCGGCTATCGCAAGGTCGCCGGCATCCTCGTCGAGTCGGCGCTCGCGGGCGCGAAGGTGGAGCACGTGATCGTGGGCATCGGCGTCAACGTCCACACGCGCGACTTCCCGGCCGAGCTCGAAGCGATCGCGACATCGCTCGCCCGCGAGGGCGCCGGCGCACCGGATCGCGCGGAGCTCCTCGCCGACATCCTCGGGGCGCTCGATCGAGACGTCGAGCAGGTCGCGCATCGTGGCCTCGCGCTCGTCCACGCGCGGCTCTCGGCCCACGACGCGCTCTTCGGCCGTCCGGTCGAGAGCGACGACGGGAGCGTGGCCGGCACGGCGTGCGGGATCGATCCCGAGGGGCGCCTCATGGTTCGGCGCGCCGACGGCGTCATCGCGAGGGTCGCCTCCGGAGAGATGCGCCTTCGTATCGGGTGAGCCGCCGCTCTCGGCCATCACGAGACGTCGCGCGCAAGCGGGACCGCGGCCGGTGTCGCGCCGATCGACCGCAGTCGATGGCGGCGGCGTCATGGTACGGTCACGGCCGTGACGCCGATCGACGAGCTTGCTCTCCTTCTCCGCCCAGCCGGCGGAGGCATCCACCTCGTATCCACCGGCCGAGCCGAGCAGGAGCAGCTCCAGCAGCGCCTCTACGGTGCAGCGAGCGCGAGCGAGGTCGACGCGCGCTTCCGCGAAGCGCTCGGTCGCATCGTCGATGCAAAGGCCGTCGTCCTCGCGATCCCCTCCGACGTCGGCGCGGGCTTCCGTCGCGGGGCGAACCTCGGACCGCAGGCCATGCGCACGCGGCTCCTGGAGGAGCTTCCGTCGTTCCCCGATCGCGCCGCCGAGCTCGGTATCGTCGACATCGGTGACGTCTTCGTCGTCCCGCAGCTCCTCCACGACGACATGCTCGCCGAGTCGCAGAAGGCCGCTACGCGCGCCGCCCTCTACCCGCAGGTCTCGGATGACGTGCGCGCGACGCTGCCCGTGTCGCCGCTGTCGATCGCCGAGCGCGCGCTGGACCTCGTCTTCCAGCTGAACCCGAAGGTCGCGCCGGTCGTCCTCGGCGGCGACCACTCGACCGCGTGGCCGGTCGTGTCGGCGCTCTCGCGGGCACGTCGCCAGGAGCGTTGGGGCGTGGTCCAGCCCGACGCCCACACGGATCTCCTCGAGCATCGCCTCGGCATCAAGATCTGCTTCGCGACGTGGTCGTGGCACCTGAACGAGCTCTTCCATCGCGACGGCCGCCTCGTGCAGGTCGGGACGCGCGCTTCGCGTCACGATCGCGGGCACTGGGAGTCGTCCCTCGGCGTTCGCCAGTTCTGGGCGGACGAGTGCAGGCGCGATCCCGACGGCGCCCTTGATGCGCTCGTGGCTCACCTCGTCGAGCGCGGCGTGAGCGGTGTCTACTTCTCGAACGACATCGACGGCACCGACAGCGCGTGGGCGGATGCGACGGGCACTCCCGAGCCGAACGGCCTCGAGCCGGAGTTCGTCGTCGCGCTCATCCGCCGGCTCGGCGAGACCGTTGGTGTCATCGGAGGCGACGTGATGGAGGTCGCCCCACCGCTGCGCGATCGTCCGGACTCGACGGAGCGGACTGTCGCGCTCGCGGTGCGGTACCTCCGCGAGACGCTGGGGGCGATCCTGCGCCAGCCCGTCTGAGTCCTTTCGAGCCCAACGAGTCGCTCGAGCGAGTCCTTCGCGCGTGGGAGGTGAGCGCGGAGGAGCGGACGATCTGACCTGAGCCGCCGCCGGGCCTGGGGCTTGCGTTCGACGGCGGGAATGAGAATCGAGGACGTTCGGTTCGCGGTGGCTGGGCTCGGCACCACACGCGACGAGCCGTGGGGCGTCGTGCTGCCCGCTTCCGAGCAGTACGATCGCGTCGCGCTCGTGTCTTCGGAGACATCGAGAGGGGCAGGTGCCCGATGAACGCGCCGGACCTCGGCGAGCTCGCCGCGCAGCTCCGCGTCGACAGCCTCAGGTGCACGGACCAAGCGGGAACCGGGCATCCGACCTCGAGCCTCTCCGCAGCCGACCTCATGGCCGTGCTTCTGCGTGATCACCTGCGCTGGGACCTTGCGCGGCCGGGCCATCCGAACAACGATCACCTCGTCTTCTCGAAGGGCCATGCCTCGCCGCTGCTCTACGCGATGATGAAGGCCGCGGGCGTCATCACGGACGACGAGCTCCTCACGTGTCGTCGCTTCCAGAGCCGCCTCCAGGGACACCCGGTGCCCGTTCTTCCGTGGGTCGACGTCGCGACCGGCTCGCTCGGCCAAGGCCTCCCGATCGCCGTAGGGATCGCGCTCGCGGCCAAGCACCTCGAGAACCTGCCCTACCGCATCTGGGTCCTCCTCGGCGACAGCGAGATGTCCGAGGGATCGATCTGGGAGGCCTTCGATCACGCGCGGCACTACCGGCTCGGCAACGTCGTGGCGATCCTCGACATGAACCGGCTCGGCCAACGCGGTGAGACCCCACTCGGATGGGACTCGGCGGCGTATGCAGCGCGCGCACGTGCGTTCGGCTGGCGTGCGATCGAGATCGACGGACACGACCTCGCCGCGATTGACGCGGCCTACACGGAGGCGACGAGCACGAGCGAGTCGCCCGCGCTCGTCGTCGCCCGGACGGTGAAGGGGAAGGGGGTCTGGTTCCTCGAGAACCAGCGCGGATGGCACGGAAAGGCGCTCGACGGCGAGGATGGCGCGAAGGCGATCGCCGAGCTCGGCGGATCGCGAAGCCTCGTCGTCCCGGTGCACCGTCCTGCCGACCTCGTCCCCGAACCGTTCGCGCCTGCTGCGCCGCTCGAGCTCCCGCGCTACGAGCGCGGCGATCGCGTCGCGACGCGGAAGGCCTACGGCGATGCGCTCGCGGCCGTCGGGGCTGCGCGACCCGAGGTCGTCGTGCTCGACGCCGAGGTCTCCAACTCGACGTACGCAGAGGTCTTCGCGAAGGCGCATCCGTCACGCTACTTCGAGATGTTCATCTCCGAGCAGCAGCTCGTCGCCGCGGCGATCGGCATGAGCGTGCGCTGCCGCGTCCCGTTCGCTTCGACGTTCGCGGCCTTCCTCTCGCGTGCACACGACTTCATCCGGATGGGAGCGATCTCTCGGGCCAAGCTCTGCCTGTGCGGCTCGCATGTGGGGGTCTCGATCGGCGAGGACGGTCCTTCGCAGATGGGCCTCGAGGAGCTCGCGATGATGCGCGCAGTCATCGGGAGCACCGTCCTCTATCCGTGCTGCGCCACTCAGACCGCGAAGCTCGTCGCGGCGATGGTGGACCTGCCGGGCATCAGCTACCTGCAGACGACGCGCGAGAAGACGACGGTCCTCTACCCGGACGACGAGGACTTCCCGATCGGCGGGAGCAAGGTGCTCCGCGAGTCACCGGACGACAGCGTCACGGTGCTCGGCGCCGGCATCACGGTGCACGAGGCGCTCGAGGCGCACGAGCGGCTGGCGGAGGAGGGAATCGCGGTGCGTGTGCTCGACCTGTACTCGGTCAAGCCGCTCGACGCAGCCGGCATTCGGGCGGCGATCTCCGCCACGAACGGACGCGCGGTCGTGGTCGAGGATCACCTCGCCGAGGGCGGTCTCGGTGAGGCCGTCTTCGCATGCCTGGGAGGTGAAGAGCCGATCGAGGCGGAGGTAGCCCACCTGGCGGTGACCACGATGCCGTGCTCCGGGACGCCCGCCGAGCTGCTCCGTGCTGCCGGCATCGACGCCGAAGCGATCGCCCGTGCGGTTCATCGGCTGCTCGCCGAGCCAGCCTGCTTCATGTGCGGAGCTCCCGCGTCGTGGACGATCATGCTGGCCGGCGAGGACGAAGCAATCTCGGAGGAGTACGCGTGCGATGAGCACGCGAGCGGACATCGTCGCATCACGAAGTGGGACGGCGGCGCTCCGGCCGTGCCCACACATCATTGATCCTGCCCATGGGAGCGATCAGGGGCGAGCGGCACGCCGGTACGCGCCGGGCGTGAGGCCGGTCCAGCGCCGGAACGCCCGGGTGAAGTTCGCGACGTCCGAATAGCCGACGCGCTCGGCGATGTCCTCGAGCGACAGCTCCTGCGAGCGAAGGAGCATGAGCGCGCGCTCGCGCTGCTGCTGCTCGAGAAGCTCGGAGAAGGCGGTCCCTTGCTCGGCGAGCCTTCGCTTCAGCGTGCGCGGCGAGACGCCCACCTGCGCCGCGATCTCCTCGAGCGAGTGGAAGCCTCCCTCTTGCCGAGGGACGAGCGCCCGGACGCGCGCGGCGAGGTTCTGCTGGTGGCCGAGCGCATCGAGCTCACGCTCGCATTGTTCCTGCGCGAGGCGGCGCGCGACCGGATCCGCGAGCACGATCGGAAGGTCGAGCGCCGCGGTGGAGAAGACGAGCTGGTTGGTGGGCTGCTCGAAGCGGATCCGGCCGCGGGCGATCCCGTCGAAGCGCTCGAAGCTCGCCGGCTTCGAGAAGGTCACGTCGGCGCTGCCCTCGAGTTGCTTGCCGGTCAGCGCGCTCCCGATCTGCTCGATGCCGACGATGAGCGCCAGGATGATGAGATCCTGGGCCCGGCCGAGCGGGACGCGCTCGTCGATCACGAGCGCGCAGACGTCGCCCTCGACGTGGAGGCGGAGCGCGATCGCGGACGTGCGTGTCGGAGCGAAGCGCATCGCGATCTCGAGTGCCTCGCGCACCGTCGAGGAGGTCATCGCCGCGAAGCCGAGGTAGCCATGCGCCGAGACGCGCATCTGCATGCCCAGGTAGACCCCGAGCGCCGGCTCGTTGGTGAGAGTGCGGGCGCGCTCGGCGAGCTGCTCCAACACCGGGATGGACACCCGGTGCAGCGGCTCCTCGAGTCGCTTCGGGTCGAGATCGATCCCCTCGAAGAGCTCGTCTGCCGTGATGCCCCAGCGCGCGACGACGTCGAGGAGCTGCAGCACGTGCGCTGCGGGGAGCCCGTGTTTTTCCTGCGCGTCGGTCATCGTGGTGTCGGCGTCGGTCGTGGCCCGAAATGACAATAACTTGGCACAAGCTAACCTGCCGCCTCGGCGTGCTCCACCCCACACTGTTTCGAGTGATGGAGATGCCGATGGAGACGACCCCGCAGGCGGAGCTCGAGGTGCGAAACCTCAGGTTCGCGACCGACGATCGCGTGCCGCGGCACTGGCACGGCGGACGCCGGTCCGTGACGACGTTCTTCGACAACCTCTCGCTGTTCTTTCCGGCGGGAGAGCGCTTCTTCATCGACGCGGTGAAGGCGCACAAGCACCTCGTCACCGACGAACGGCTGCTGAAGGACGTGGCGATCTTCTGCGCGCAGGAGGGAATCCACGGCCGCGAGCACATCCGCTACAACGCGATGCTCGACGAGCAGGGCTATCCCGCCGTCGAGCTCGATCGGAAGGTGCAGCGCATCCTCGCCTTCGTCCGGCGGACGCTGCCGCGGCGTACGCGGCTCTCGGTGACGTGCTCGCTCGAGCACTTCACCGCGTTGATGGCCGAGTACATCCTGCGCGATCCGCGGCTGCTCGACGGCGCGCACCCGGTCATGCGCTCGCTCTGGCGCTGGCACGCTGCGGAGGAGTCCGAGCACCGCGCGGTCGCGTACGACGTCTATCGGGCTGCTCGCGGGCCCTACGCGGAGCGCGCCGTCACGATGCTCGTGACGACGGCGATCTTCTGGACGCTCGTCGTCCAGCACCAGGCCCGCATGATGAAGGTCGACGGGACGGCGTGGTCGCCGAGCGAGTGGCGGGGCCTCTTCGTCTATCTGTTCATCGAGCCCGGCGGGATGCTGGGCCTCTGGCGACGCTGGCTCGACTACTTCAAGCCGAGCTTCCACCCCTGGGACCACGACAGCCGCGATCTACTGGAGCGATGGAAGGCCGAATACGCGGAGACGGGCGCGGGCGCGGAGAAGGCGGTCAGGGCATGACGACCGACGTCGACGTCGCGATCTTCGGCACCGGCTTCTCGGGCCTGTGCATGGCGATCCAGCTCTTGAAGGAGGGCCGGCGTTCGTTCGTCGTGCTCGAGCAGGCCGACGACGTGGGCGGGACGTGGCGCGAGAACCACTACCCCGGCTGCGCGTGCGACGTTCCCTCGCACCTCTATTCGTTCTCGTTCGAGCCGAACCCGCGCTGGTCGCGCACGTACGCTCCGCAGCCCGAGATCCTCGCGTACTTGAAGCGATGCGCGGACAAGTACGGGGTCCGGCCGCACATCCGCTTCGGCTCCAAGGTCGAGGGCGCCGAGCTCGACGAGGCGCGGGCGCTCTGGCGCGTTCGCCTCGCCGGCGGCGCGACGATCAATGCGCGCCATCTCGTCCTCGGCATCGGCGCGCTCAGCCGGCCGTCGACGCCGGATCTGCCGGGGCTCGAGCGGTTCGGCGGCAGGACCTTCCACTCGGCGACGTGGGATCATGGCTACGACCTCACGGGCAAGCACGTCGCCGTGATCGGCACGGGCGCGAGCGCGATCCAGTTCGTGCCGCGAATCGTGCCGAGCGTGAAGCAGATCCATCTCTTCCAGCGCACCGCGCCCTGGGTGCTTCCGAAGCTGGATCGCGAAATCGCCGACGGCGTGCAGGCGCTGTTCCGGCTCTTGCCACAGGCGCAGCGCATCTACCGCAGCGCTCTGTGGGGCCTCCTCGAGGCGAGCAGCGTGGGCTTCGTGGTGAAGCCGGAGCTGATGAAGGCGGTCGCCACGCTGGGCCGTCGCCACATCGAGCGGCAGATCCGCGACCCGGCGCTGCGCGACGCGGTCACGCCGCGCTTCACGCCGGGCTGCAAGCGCATCCTGCTCGCGAACGACTACTACTCGGCGCTCGATCGCGAGCATGTCGAGGTCGTCACCGATCGCATCGCCGAGGTCGTGCCGGACGGGATCGTGTCCGCTGACGGTACGCTCCGGAAGGTCGACGCAATCATCTTCGGTACCGGCTTCCGCGTCACCGAGCGACCGTGGCCGATGGACATTCGCGGACGCGGCGGCGTCGATCTCAACGAGGCGTGGAAGGACGGGGTCGAGGCCTACCGCGGGACGACCGTGGCCGGCTTCCCGAACGTCTACCATCTGATGGGACCGAACACCGGACTCGGGAACAACTCGATGGTCTTCATGATCGAAGCGCAGGTCGACTACGTCCTCCGCTGCATGCGCACGATCGATCGGCGCAATGCACGGCTCGCCGATGTTCGCCCCGCCGCGCAGGCCTCCTACAACGCGGCTCTCCAGACCCGGCTGGCGCGCTCGGTGTGGGGGACCGGCTGTCAGAGCTGGTACCTCGACGAGAACGGAAAGAACTCGACCCTCTGGCCCGGGTTCACCTCCGAGTTCTGGCTGAAGACGCGGTCGATGCCACCCTCCGAGCACGTCTTCGACCCGCCGCCCGCGTCCGCCTCCGCGCTCGACGCAGCGCAATGAGGGGGGCATCATGACGAGCGGGCATGCGCGCCGCCGAGTCGCGACTCGGCACACTATGTTGGAGAGCTCATGAGGTCGTTCGCAGGTAAGGTCGCTGCAATCACCGGTGCAGCTTCGGGAATGGGCCGTTCGCTCGCGCTCGCGCTCGCGCGTCGCAGCTGTGAGGTGGCCCTCTCCGACGTCGACGAGCGTGGGCTCGCCGAGACGGCGCGCCTCGTGCGGGCTGCATCGAAGGTACGCGTCACGACGAAGCTGGTCGACGTCTCGGTCGAGAGCGCGGTGCGCGCCTGGGCAGAGGAGGTCGCGACCGAGCACGGGCGCTGCAACCTGATCTTCAACAACGCCGGCGTCTCTTACGCAGCGACCGTCGAAGGCGCGGAGCTCTCCGACTTCGAGCGCATCGTCGACATCGATTTCTGGGGCGTCGTCCACGGGACGCGCGCGTTCCTCCCTTACCTCCGGTCATCGGGCGACGGCCACGTGATCAATACGTCCAGCCTCTTCGGACTGATCGCGTTCCCGGGCCAGTGCACGTACAACGCCGCGAAGTTCGCGGTCCGCGGCTTCACCGAGGCGCTCCGCATCGAGCTCGAGATCACCGGAGCGCCCGTCTCCGCGACGTGTGTCCACCCTGGTGGCATCAAGACGAACATCGCGCAGGCGTCCAAGGTGCATCCCTCGATGGCCGCTCTCGGCGTCGACGATCTCGACGAGGCGAAGGGCCGCTTCGAGCGCGCGTTCCGCGTCACCGCCGATGACGCTGCCGAGCAGATCCTGCGCGGCGTCCAGAAGGATGCACGTCGAGTCCTGATCGGTACCGACGCGCGCGTCATCGACCTGGTCCAGCGCATCCTGCCTGGGCGCTATCACGGGCTGCTCGCGCGCGCCTCACGACGGGTGCTGGCGGCGGGGCGGAAGTCCGGCACGACCTCTCCGTCGACGACGGCTTCGAGCGGCCGCGCGTCCGTACGGGAATCGGGAGCCGGGGCGTCCGAGCCTTCCCGGAGCACGGCGTAGCTCTCCGCGAGCGTCGTCCCTCGGGTGCACCTGCGTCACGCCGAGCGGAGGAGGTAGACTCGAGCAAGGTCGAGCTCGAGCGGATGCTCAGCGACCTGACGTAACGGAGCGCCTCGTCCGCCGCGGTAGTGCGCGCTCGGATGCTCGAATAAGATGAGGCCTCGATGCGCCTCCACCTCGTGACGACCGCAGCGCTCCTTCTCCTCTCGATGGGCGTCTCTGCATGCGAGAAGAGCGCCGCTCCGCCGGGAGAGACCGCCCCGCAGAGGGGCTCGAGCGCCGTGGCCTCGAATCTGCCGGCCGTGACCGCCGCAACGCCGCCGGTCGCCTCGAGTGTCGCCGCGGCGTCCGCTTCGCCCGCGCCCGAGGCGCCCGTCGTGGTCGCCGATGCGGGCAAGGCGACGGACGGCGGCTCGCTGGCGGCACCATCCCGGGGAAACACGCCGGCCAGCAAGCACGTCACCGGGACCAACTTCACGCTCGATCTCGCGTCTCCAGGCTGCAAGGCCGGGGCCGAGTGCGCGATGACGATCAAGCTCGTGGCCGCAGGCGACTACCACGTGAACGCGGAGTACCCGTACAAGTTCGTCGCGAGCGCGGCTCCCGGCATCGAGTTCCTCGGCAAGGGCGAGGCGACGACCTTCACGCGCGCCGCCGGCGACTTCGTCGAGCACGGCGAGCGGTCGGGGACGATGACGATCCGCTTCAAGCCCACGTCGCCGGGCGAGGCGCGCGTCGCCGGGACCTACAAGTTCAGCGTGTGCTCGGCGGATCAGTGCCAGATCGAGCAGGAGAAGCTCGACCTCGCTGTCCCCGTCATGTGAATGCGTCGGACGTGTCCGGCCACCGGCCGTTCACGAACACGCCGCCTCAGTCACGCGTGACTGCGAGCGCCTTCTTCTCGTCGGGCTGGTCGAGGGTGCCGTTCTCGGTCGCCACTGCCAGCGCAGCCCTCTTGCCGATGTCGTCCTCCCGCGGGAGCACTCCGGTGATCGCGGTGATCGTGCGCTCGAGCGTCTCGAAGAAGCGGATCGCGCGGAGCGGGCCGTTCATCCAGCCGACCGTGATGCAGTAGTTGCGGTTGTACGGAGCCGAGTGATGAGCGGCGTGGTGCTCCGGCGCGAGGATGATGCGTGTTCGCTGGAGGAGAGCGACGAGCCGTGACGGCTGGTCCTGATGCGCCCACTTGTGGATCTGGCTCGTGAACGCGGTGAAGAGCGTCGCCCAGACGAGCGACATGCAGATGAACACGTCGGAGAGCGTCACCGTCTCCGCCGAGCGGAGGACCAAGAGGCCGCTCACGCTGTAGATCGTCGTGAGCGAGATGTTGTGACCGTTCGTCTCGATGAAGTCGTGCGTCGTGATCGCCTTCTGATCGACGTGGTGGTGACGGAAGGTCCGGATCGCAAGACGACCGAACACGGGCGTGTCGAGGCTCCCCCACGTGTCGAACAGCCAGTGCACGAAGCCGGAGATGAAGTCGCTCAGGAGGATGCCGACCAGCGCCGCGAGCGGCATCCACCAGCCCGAGAGGGGCGGGGATTGCACGATGCGCGCGATGAGCCAGCTGCTCGACGCGATGGCGACGATGATCCCGCAGATCTCGTACGTGCGGTGCTGAGCGGTGTACCCAGCCGCAAGCTCCGAGGCATCATGCTGCTTCGTCGATTCTCCCATCCGTCTCTCGTCCTTCGTTGCTCGCGCGAGGCGGAGCAGCGCGGCGCCAGGCCCCGCCCCCTCCAGAATCCCGGGTCCGGCAACTTTGATCAAGCGGGAATGTCGCAAGCGCGGCCCTGCACTCGTTCGCGGACGCGCCTCGACGAGGCCGTCCGCGTGCAAGTTGGTGCTCGCGGCCCGACACCGCGGAACTGGGGCGTCGGGCCACGTCGATGGTGTTGCGTTCTACGGCACTCCGAGAGCCTGGGACACTACGCGCCGAGGCCGCGCGCGGATCGACATGCGGAGAGCGACGTAGTGGTCTTAGGATGCGCCCCTCGTGCCCAGGCCTCGTAGCGCTGCTCGCCACGTCCGGACTCTGCTGTTCTCCTCTTCGTCCGCGCTCGTCGCGCTCGTCGCGCTCGCCGCGCTCGCCGCGCTCGCCGCGCTCGCCGTCTCGGGCACGGCATGCGGCCCGGGCCCGGGCGCCGCGCGAGCACGGCCGACCGTAGCGGCCACGAAGGAGGAGCCGGCGAAGGAGCGCGACGCGTACCCCGACGACGCGGCGATCGCGAGGGCCGGTCAGGAGTATCTCGACCTCTTGGTCGAGATCCATCCGGAGGACGCGACCGCGCTCGGGCTCCACCGGAACGACGCGGAGCTCGACGATCGATCCATGGCCGGTCACGACGCCGGGACCGAGCGGAAGGAGGCGCTCCTTCGCTCCCTCGAGAAGCGCTTCGAGAACCCGCGCGCGAGCCCATCGGCGCACACCGATCTCGCGATGCTCCTCGGGGCCCTCCGGTCCGACATCCGGAAGAGGCGGGGCCAGAAGCCGCTCCAGCGCAAGCCCGACGTCTACGTCGAGCCGCTCAATGCGATCTTCCAGATGACGGCTCGCGACTACGCGCCGGCGGCCGAGCGCGCTCGGGACGTCGTCGCTCGCCTCGAGAAGATCCCGAAGGTCGTCGTTCAGGCGAAAGAGAACGTCCTCGACCCGCCACGCGTGTGGACCGAGATCGCGATTGACCGCGCAGCCTCCGCGAAGTCGTTCCTCGCGCAGCAGCGGCCGTTCCTGGTGGGCGCGCTGCCCGACGAGACCGCCAGGATCGACGCTGCGCTCGCGGGCGCGACGGCGGCCTACGAGGACTACAAGCGGTTCCTCCAGAAGACGGTGCTCCCGCGCTCGAACGGCGGGTTCGCCGCCGGGCGTGGGCTCTTCGAGTACTTGCTGAAGCACGAGTACTTCCTCGACGAGGGCGCCGACGAGCTCCTCGCGATGGGCAAGAAGGTCTTCGCCGAGACGAACGCGCAGATGCTCGAGGTCGCGAAGCGCATCGACCCGAAGGCGAAGGGCTGGGCCGAGGTGACCGTCAAGGTCAAGGCGAAGCATCCCACTGCCGACGAGCTCCTCGATGCGTACCGCAAGGAGGTCGCGCGGGCACGAGCCTTCCTCGTCGAGAAGCAGGTCGTCCCGTTCCCGCCCGGCGACGATCTCGAGGTCGTCGAGACGCCCGCCTTCATGCGCAGCACCATCACCGCGGCCTACGATCAGCCGCCTCCATTCGACGCCCGGACCTCGAAGGGCTTCTTCTTCGTCACGCCCGTCGACAAGACGCTCCCGAAGCGGAAGCAGGAGGAGATGCTGCGCGAGAACGACTGGGCCGACATCGTCGACACGTCGGTCCACGAGGCCTATCCGGGGCACCACCTCCAGCTCTCGTTCGCGCGCCGGAGCCCGTCGATGATCCGCCGCGCCCTCGATCGGGCGATCTTCTCGGAGGGCTGGGCCCTGTACTCCGAGGAGCTCATGGCGGAGCTCGGCTACTACGACGACGCGCAGCGGCTGATCCAGCTCGAGTGGGCGCTCGTCCGCGCGGCCCGCATCATCCTCGACGTCGGCCTCCACGTCGGCGAGATGACGTTCGAGCAGGCCGTCAAGATGCTCACCGACGAGGTGCACCTCGAGCGCTCGCTCGCCGTCTCCGAGGTGAAGCGGTACACGGAGAGCCCGACGCAGCCGAGCGCGTACATGGTCGGCCGCCAGAAGATCCTCGAGCTCCGCGAGAGAGCGCGTGTGCGGGACGGGGCGCGCTTCTCACTCGAGGCGTTCCACTCGGATCTGCTCTCGCGCGGCACCGTCCCGCCGAGTCTCCTCGCCCGGGAGATGTTCGGGGGTGACTGAGGAGTGATCGCGTCAGGTCTGCACGGGGTGCTCGGGGATGACGAGCGGCGGCTTCCCGCCCTTCGTCCGGAGGCCCTGCATCACCTCCACGACCTTCGGGCGCATGAGGAGCCACCGGAAGACCCGCTGTCGGATGGGCAGGTCGATGATCGACAACCCGAGCAGGATCGTGAGGACGCCCTGCCCGGGGAGGACGAGCATCGCGATGCCCGCGGCGACGAGGATGAAGCCGAGGACGTTCCGCGCGATCATCTTCGGCAACGAGTGCTTCGGCGGCGCCCGCACGAAGTGGTCCGCCGGGAGACGCCGAACGAGCCACGGGATGGCCGCGAGCGTCCCGACGAACATCGCGATGCTCGCGATCGCGACGATGAGCTCCAGCGTTCGCGCCATTCAGCTTATGGTGGACCAGGTGCAATCGACGCGCCACGCGTGGTGTGGATCGTGCGTCGGTCCATGCCGATGATACGAAAAGGCTCAGTATGAAGAACGACCTCTCTTGTTACGGCGTCGCCTCGCTCGGCGAGTGCACCTTCGCCTCACCGCTCGGGCTCTCCACGACGAAGGGCGAGCAGCTCGCGACCTACGTGCCGGACGGCGCGCGCGTCCTCGACAAGGTCGAGCTCGCGCCGGGCGCGTCCGTCGATGCCGCGCAGGCGCTGGAGAAGGCCGGACCGCGCGAGCGCATCTACTTCGACCCGAAGCGGGTGAACGCCGGGATCGTGACCTCGGGCGGCATCTGCCCCGGGATCAACAACGTCATCCGCGCGATGGTCTTCGAGCTCGTGCACAAGTACGGCGTCGCCTCCGTGACGGGGTTCCGCTTCGGGTTCGCCGGGCTCGATCCGGCGTCGGGCGTTCCGGCGCCGATGTCGCTCGGCCCCGACGAGGTCAGTCACGTGCACCGGTTCGGCGGGACGATGCTCGGCACGTCGCGCGGGGCGCGTGACCCGAAGGTCATGGTCGACACGCTCGTCGCACGGGGCATCGATGTCCTCTTCGCGATCGGGGGCGACGGCACGATGCGCGGTGCTCATGCGCTCGCGGAGGAGATCGAACGCCGGGGGAAGAAGATCAGCGTGATCGGCGTGCCGAAGACGATCGACAACGACATCGCGTTCGTCGACAAGACGTTCGGCTTCGAGAGCGCGGTCGCGATGGCGCGCGTCGCGATCGACGCCGCTCACACGGAGGCGGTCTCCGCGCTCAACGGGATCGGTCTCGTGAAGCTGATGGGGCGCGAGGCGGGCTTCATCGCCGCCCATGCCTCGATGGCGAGCCACGACGTCAACATCTGCCTCGTGCCGGAGGTCCGCTTCCGCCTCGATGGTCCGACCGGCCTTCTCTGCCATCTCGAGAAGCGCCTCGCCGAGCGACGTCACGCCGTCATCGTCGTCGCCGAAGGATGCGGCGCGCAGCTCTTCGGGGAAGGGGCGGATGCTCCGCGAGACGCATCGGGCAACCTACGCTTCCAGGCGTCGGAGCTCGATATCGGCAAGCATCTCCAGAGGTCGATCGTTCGTCACTTCGAGGAGAAGAACATCCCGATCTCGCTCAAGTACATCGACCCGAGCTACATGCTCCGCGGCGTCCCGGCCGGCGCGATCGATGCGGTGTTCTGCGCCGAGCTCGCGCGCTACGCGGTCCACGCCGCGATGGCAGGGAAGACCGACATGATGATCGGCCGGCTGCATCGCGCCTTCACGCACGTGCCGCTGCCGCTGGTCCTCTCGGAGGGCAAGCGCATCGACCCCGACGGTGAGCTCTGGCTTGCCGTCACCGAATCGACGGGGCAGCCCCGCTTCATCTGAGCCATTCATCCATTCATCAGCCTGCGAGGACACCATGTCGAAGACCGTCGCCGACATCATGAACCACAAGCTCCTCTACATTCGCGATGGCGATCGCGTGGCGCTCGCACGGCGGCACATCATCGACTTCGGGATCACGGCCGTACCTGTCCTCGACGAGACACATCGCCCCGTCGGCGTCGTCTCGCTCCGCGATCTCGCGGGCAACGAGGGCGATCGGTTCGAGCCGTCGGGCAAGGTCGAGACCGTCAAAGCGAGCGCGACGATCGAGGAGGGAGCGCGGCAGCTCGCCGAGAGCGACTACCACCACCTCGTCGTCGTCGACGACAAGGGCGTGGCCGTCGGCATGGTGAGCTCGCTCGACTTCGTCCGGGCCCTGGTCGGGCTCCCCCCGCGCCACCCGGACAAGTTCGAGGCGTTCTGACCTGCGGATGACCTGCTGATGACCTGCGGATGACCTGCCGAACTGATCGAGGTCTGCCGGCGGGCGTGGTAAGTCCTAGCCCCTCGACATGCTCTACACACGCGCTCTCATCCCCACCGTCAAGGAGGCTCCCGCGGACGCCGCGAACGCGAGCCACAAGCTGCTCGTTCGCGCCGGCTACATCCGCAAGGTCGGCGCCGGCATGTACGACTTCCTGCCGCTCGGCCTCAAGGTCCTCCGGAACATCGAGAACATCGTTCGTGAGGAGCTGAACCGCGCCGGGGCGCAGGAGATCCTGATGCCCGCGCTGCTCCCGGCGGAGTACTTCAAGGAGACCGGGCGCTGGGACCTCTACGGCGACACCCTGTTCCGCCTGAAGGATCGCAAGGGTGGCGAGTTCCATCTCGGCCCGACCCACGAGGAGATCGTCACCGACATCGCGCGTCGCGAGATCAAGAGCTTCCGCGACATGCCGGCGAACCTCTACCAGGTCCAGACCAAGTTCCGGGACGAGCCTCGCCCGCGCGGCGGTCTCCTCCGCTGCCGTGAGTTCATCATGAAGGACGCGTACTCGTTCGACGTGAACGAGGAGGCGGCGAAGGTGAGCTACGAGACGATGCGCCAGGCCTACTGCCGCATCTTCGATCGCCTCGGCCTCAACTACCGCCTCGTCGCCGCCGATCCGGGCGCGATCGGCGGATCGACGAGCGCCGAGTTCCAGGTCCTCGCGGACTCCGGCGAGGACGCGATCGTGGCGTGCGATACCTGCGACTATGCAGCGAACGTCGAGATCGCGACGGTGAAGGCGCCGTCGGTGGCCGACGAGAGCGAGGCTCCCGAAGACTGCCTGAAGGTCCACACGCCGAAGGTGGGGAGCATCGAGGACGTCTCGGCCTTCCTGAAGAAGCCGAAGAACAAGTTCCTGAAGTCGCTCGTGTACCTCGCGGGCAAGGACCTCGTCCTCGCGATCGTCCGCGGCGATCACGACGTGAACGAGATCCGCCTCGCGCGCTTCCTCGGCGTGGACGAGGTCTTCATGGCGACCGATGCCG
This sequence comes from Myxococcales bacterium 68-20, assembly GCA_001899635.1. Lineage (GTDB taxonomy): Bacteria > Myxococcota_A > Polyangia > Polyangiales > Polyangiaceae > Labilithrix. The sequence continues at coordinate 413,363 of MKVQ01000001.1, forward strand.
ACGTGCAGAAGGCGACCGGCGCGAACGTCGGCTTCGCCGGCCCGGTCGGCTTCAAGGGCAAGATCGTCGTCGATCGCGCCGCCGCCGCCGTGAAGAACGCTGCCACGGGAGCGAACGAGACCGACCACCACTTCACCGGCGTGAACCGCGGCCGCGACTGGGACGGCGAGATCGCCGACATCCGCCTCGCGACCGACGGCGACGGCTGCGCGGTCTGCGGCGACGCCGGCCGGGAAGGGAAGCTGAAGACGTACCGCGGCATCGAGGGCGGCCACATCTTCATCCTCGGGACGAAGTACTCGCAGGCGATGGGCGCGACGTACAGCGATGACAAGATGGAGAAGCAGCCGATCGTGATGGGCTGCTACGGCATCGGCGTCTCGCGTCTCGTCGCCACCACGATCGAGCAGCACAACGACGCCGACGGCATCCGCTGGCCGGTCTCGATCGCGCCGTACAAGGTCCACCTCGTCACCATCGGCAAGGACGAGCCGGTGCTCGCCGCTGCGAAGAAGCTCTACGAGGATCTCGGCGCCGCCGGCATCGACGTCCTCTGGGACGACCGCGACGAGCGGCCCGGCGTGAAGTTCAAGGACGCCGATCTCCTCGGCATGCCGTTCCGCGTGACCATCGGCGCCAAGGCGCTCGCGAACGGCAACGTGGAGATGAAGCCCCGGACCGAGCCCGATCCGAAGAAGGCGGAGCTCGTGCCGGTGGCCGACGCCGCGCGCGTGCTCACCGAGCGCGTCCGCGCGGCGATGACGGTCTGAGCTCCAAGAGGGGAAGCTCACAGGAAGGCGGGAAGGGTGTCGGCTCCGAGAGGGGGCCGGCTCGGCTTCCCGCCTTCGTTCGTTCTCGCCCCCTGCCTTCTCCGCGGATGGCGTCAGTCGCTCGCGGCCTCGTCCTCGCTCGCGGGCGGAGGCGGCGGACGTGACGATGCCCTCCTCGCCACCGGCGTCGCGGCGGGCGTGGGAGCCGGATGGCGCGGGCTCGGCTCCGGCGTCTCCGCGTTCGGTCGAACGACCGCGGGGCGAACGCGTGTCGTATCGAGCTCGACGCCGCTGGCGCTGATCGGAGCGAGCGAGCGCCGGCTCGTGGCGAGCTGGCCGGGGTCATCGGTGAGATCGAGCGGCGAAGAGGCCGAGCCGGTGTCCTCCTCGAGGAAGTCGGTCCGGATCCGGCCGGCGACGAAGAGGATCGGGAAGGAGAGGAAGAGCCCCTTGAACCCGAAGAGATGCTCGCACGCGATGAGGCTCACGATGAGGAGGAAGCCCGGCATCTTGACGTGACGGGCGGTGAGCCGCGGGTTCAGGTAGTACGACTCGATCTTGTGGAGGATGAAGGTCAGCCCCACGAACAGGCCGACGCCGAGCCATCCCTTCTGCTGGTAGGCGAGCAGCGAGAGCGTCACGCCCGAGACGATGTTCCCGATGACGGGCACGAGCGCCGAGACGAAGATGAGGAGCATCAACGCGCCGACGTTCGGCACCCCGATGATCAGCAGTACTGGGAGCGTCATCAGCGTGTTGCATGCGGCGACGATGAGCTGGAGCTGCACCGTCACGACCGTCGCGTCGGCGACGTGACCTAGCCACTTCGCGAGCGTCCCCGTGATCGAGCGGCGGTCGACGCGCGACCAGAACGCGGCGAGCTCGTCCTCTTCGAGCACGTAGACGAGCGCGAGGATGAAGCCCATCACCACGTGGATGACGAAGTGCCCGACCGCATTGGCGGCCGTGATGGCGCTGCCGGAGTAGTGCTTCGCGCCCTCGACGAGCTTTTCCATCCCGCCGATCTGCTCCTCGAGCCGCACGACGAGCGGGTGCTCCCGGAGCTGGGCGAGGCGCTCGGGGAAGGTCTCCTGCATCGCGGTGAACGTGCGCACCGTCTTGCCGATGCCGAGCCAGGCGAGGACCCCGAGGACGGCCGCGATCACCGCGAGGACGATCAGGACGCATTTCTTCCGAGAGAGCCCCGTCCGCCCCGAGAGCGTGCGCGCCGACCACCCGAGCGCGCGCTCGAAGGTGACGAAGAAGACGAGCAGGATCGCGAGATGGCGGAACAGGTAGATGACCGTTCCGAACGCGAACAGCGCGAGCAGCCTGCGCGGCGTCCTCTGGGAGAAAAAGTCAGCGACGCGGTCCATGGATCCTCATCCTCGATGGTGCAGACTATAGCGGCGCTCGCTTGCATGGACCGAGCTCGCCGCCGAACGGGCGAGCGGGCGGCGAGGTCCAAAGCAACCGATCTGAGCACTCGCTTCCTACTTTTCACCATCAGCGCAACTGGGTTGCGCTGAAGTGGCACGGGGCGGCGGTCACTTCGTGACGCGGAGGATCTCGCCCGAGCGCGTGTTGGTCCGGTAGACGAGGGGCGCGTCGACGGCGAGTCTGCGGGGGGCGGTCTGGCCGAGTGCGATCGGCGTTGGCGCGGCGTTGCCCGAGGTCGGCACGCGCAGGACGGACCCGTCGTTCGCGCTGTCGGCGCGCGCCGCGCGCGCTACTTGCCGAGCGCGTCGAGCATCGCGAGCAGGTTGCCCGCGTTCTGCGCCATCTCGTTGACGCTCATCGGCAACGCGTCCTTCACCTCGAAGTGCTCGAGGAGGTCGTCCGAGATGTCCATCAGGAAGCGGCACGGCGTGCGCGGCATCGGCTTGCCGCGCATGACGCGGTGCTTGCAGCGGAGCATCTCGAGCCGCTGACGAGCACGCGTGATGCCGACGTAGAAGAGGCGCCGCTCTTCTTCGATGTCCTGGTGCGTGGCGTCGGTCGCCTTCGACTCGAGGGTCCGCATGTGCGGGATGAGGCCTTCCTCGCAGCCGATCAGGTAGACGATGTCGAACTCGAGGCCCTTGCTGCCGTGGAGCGTCGACAACGTCACGACGTTGCCGGGGTCCTCGTCCTCCTCCGACATCTGCAGCGTGAGCGCGTGGAGGAACCCCATCAGCTCGCGCTCCGCGCTCGCGTCGCCGCCCTTCGCCTCGACGCGCTGCTCGCGGCGACTCAGGATCCCGAAGAGCCCCTCGACGTTGCCCCACCGGCGTGCGCCGGCGCTGGCCGAGGTCGACGTCGCGTCGATGTCCTTTTTCAGGCCGATGGCCTCGCACAGCTCGCGCGCGACCGTGCTCGCCGGCGAGCGCTGGATGATGAGCTTCTTCCTGAGGTCGCCGATCACGCTCTCGAGCTGCTTGCAGCCCTCGCGCGCAGGGTTCGAGATCCCGTCGAGACCGTCGACCCGCTCGATCGCCTGCCAGAGCGACCAGCCCTTCGCCGTCGCGTGCTGGGAGAGCTTCTCGATGCTCGTGTCGCCGATGCCGCGCGGCGGGTAGTTGACGATCCGGCGCAGGCTGATCTCGTCGGCGCGGTTCAGCGCGATCTTCAGGTACGCGAGGAGGTCCTTGACCTCCTTGCGCTCGAAGAACTGCTGCCCGCCGATCATGCGGTACGGCACCTCCTGCTCGCGGAGCTGCTCCTCGATGAGCTTCGCCTGACCGTTGGAGCGATAGAGGATCGCGAAGTCCTTCGGCTTCCGCTGCTCCTCGCGGATGACCCGACGGATCTCGCGGGCGACGTAGGCAGCCTCCGCCTCGGGCGAGGGCGCGACGCCCAGCTTCACCTTGTCGCCGCCGAGCTTGTCGGTGCGGAGGCGCTTGTTGTACTTCGAGTCGGTGCGCTTCTCGATGACGGCGTTGGCGACCGCGAGGATCGGCCCTATCGAGCGGTAATTCTGCTCGAGCATGACGACCTTCGCGCCGTCGAACTGCTCTTCGAACTCGAGAATGTTGCGGACGTCCGCGCCGCGCCACGCGTAGATCGACTGGTCGTCGTCGCCGACGACGCAGATGTTCTTGTGGCGGTCGCAGAGGAGGCGGAGGACCTCGAGCTGCGAGCGGTTCGTGTCCTGGTACTCGTCGACGAGGACGTAGAGGTATTCCTTCTGCCAGCGGTCGAGGATGTCGGGGCGCTCCTTCCAGAGGCGCGCTACCTCGACGACGAGGTCGTCGAAGTCGAACGCGCGGAAGCTCCGGAGCGCGCTCTGGTACTTCGGATAGACCACCTTCGTGATCTCGTCGTACTCGTCTCCTTCGCGGACGGGGAGCTCCTCGGGCGTGAGGAACGCGTTCTTCGCGTTGGAGATGCGGGCGATGACGGCCGACGCGTCCACCGACTTGTTCGCGTTGATGCGGCTCAGGATTTCCTTCACCGCGCCGACGCAGTCACCCTGATCGAAGATCGTGAACGTGCCGCCGAGCGAAGCCCGCTCGCGCCCGAGCACCATGAGGCCGAACGAGTGGAACGTCGAGATGACGATGCCCTTCGCGCCGTCCTTCCCGCCGAGCCGCTGCTCCTTCACGATGTGGTGGACGCGCTCGGCCATCTCGGCGGCCGCTTTGTTCGTGAACGTGAGCGCGCAGATCATGTGCGCGGGGATGCCGCGCTCCATGAGGCGCGCGATCCGGTGGGTGATCACGCGCGTCTTGCCCGAGCCTGCGCCCGCGAGGACGAGCATGGGGCCGTTCTGGTGCTCGACGGCCTCTTGCTGGGCCGGATTCATCTTGGGGACTGCCACGGTGCTTCTCTTCGCGGGAGCGCCAGAGAAGACACGATCTCGGCGCGGATGGAAGATTGACAGCGGTTCGGCCTGCCGAATGCCTCGCGGGCGCGGCAGTAACCCTGCGGAGCGGTGCTCTTGCGGGTGGTCGGGCGCCAGCCTCGGCGCCGCGGCACGAGCTCACGGCCCTCGGTCGCGCGTCTGGAGCAGACGATTCGGCGGCGCACCACTTCCGAAGGTCGCTCCGCTCGCGAGGATCGGGCGTATCCTCGCGAGCCAATGACCGTCCTCCGCCGAGCTCACCGCGCACTCTCCCTACCAATCGTGATCGCCGGATGTTCGATCGTTGCGTGCGGCTCGCCACCTCCGGCCGTTCCGACCACGCCGGCGCCTGCTCCAGTCGCGACCTCGAAGGAGAAGCCGATCGACATCTCGCCGGTGCCCGAGCCGCCGGGGCTCGTGGTCGTCGGTCGGGTGAACAAGCCCGACGCGATCGTCTCCGCGGTGGCGAGCTGGACGCGCCTCCCGCTCCCGAGCGGTCCGGATCTCGTTCGCTCGATCGCGGACGAGTCCGTAGCCGCGGTCGTCGATCTCTCGCAGCCCGTCGACGCTGCGGTCTCGGTCGGGCTGTCGCGGAGGGGGATCGAGCCGCTCGTCGCCTTCTCCGTCGCGGTGAAGAGCTACGAGCAGGCGAAGGTGAAGCTCGGCGAGACGCATCGTCTCGTCGCGGGTGACAACGGTCAGCTCAAGGTCCGGGGGCTCGGGTCGAAGAAGCGGCCTCCGCCGATGACGGGGGGAGCACGGACGGAGGACGTGAGCGAGGACGAAGAGGACGACGACGATGGCGAGGGCTGCGTGCTCGCGCCTGCTGCCCAGGGAGCTCGTCTCGTCTGCGGCGAGAGCGCGGCGCTCGACGCGCTCGTCCCGTACCTGAGCCGTACGATGCCCCGCGAGAAGTGGGCGAGCGACGTCCACGTCGAGGTCCGGCCCGAGCCCGTCCGAGCGCCGCTCCAGGACCTCCGCGCGAGCCTCCCGATCCTCGCCCGATCGATGCTGGGCTCGCAGAGCACGGCCGTGCGCGATCTCGTCGACTCGACGCTCGGCGAGCTGGTGGACATCGTCAACGACACGCAGAAGCTCACGATCGACGCGCAGATCGCCGAGTCCGGCGTCGTCGCGAACACGCGCTTCGAGTTCCAGTCGACGGGCAGCCTCATGGCTCGTCTCGCCACGACCGATCGCGCCGACTCTCCGCCGGCGGCGTTCTGGCATCTGCCCGCCGAGACCGACATGGCGTTCTTCGGGCGCGGTGCGGACCCGAAGCTCTTGGATCGCCCGCGCGAGCTGCTCGGCAGCCTCATGCTCGAGGCGACCGATTCGGCCGGCATGCCCGAAGCCGAGCGCAGAGCCCTCAAGGAGCTCGTGACCGATCGCGTGCTCTCCCTCTTCACGAGCGGGCCGGGCATCTACGGCAAGGGCTTCGACCAGGCGGCGGTCGAGAAGGCCGCCGTCAACCTGAAGGGGATCAAGGCCGACGACCGCGCCGGCGTCGCCGAGGGCAAGCGGCTGCTCGTCGAGCAGATCGTCGGCTGGCACCTCTATCAGGTGAACGAGCCCGTCGCGAAGGTCGGGCCTGTCCTCAAGGACTGGCCGACGCTGTGGAACCGGCCGGCGTTCGCGAAGTGGGTGAAGTCGAAGTCGAGCGCCGCCGCTCTGCCTCGGATGCGCGTCGCTCCCGTGCCGGCGGGGGTGACCTTGCCGAAGGAGACGGTGCACCTCGAGATCACGATCCCGCGCGAGGAGCTCGACGAGGCCGTCGCGCCGCCGCGCTCCGCGAACGCGAAGGGATCGGCCTCGAAGCCGGTGAAGACGAAGAAGATCGCCCTCAAGCCAATCGTCGCCCACGTCTTCGCGGTGCCGGATGGAGCGGCGACCTGGCTCGCCTTCGGCCTCGACGCGAAGCTGGTGGCCAAGCGGGCCGGTGCCGCGCTCGCATCCGCCCCCGACGCCAACACCCTCGGCAAGGTGGCAGGTATGGAAGCGCTTCGTGAAGGGAAGCTCAACAACGGAGGCTTCGCCACCGTCCGCGCGGCCCTCTTCGCCGCCGCGTTCGACAGGCCGGACGACACGTCCCGGCTCGACACCCTCTGGGGCCTCCCGCACAAGGGCAGCTCCCCCATGCTCTTCACCGGGCGGGCCGAAGCGCCGTCGCCGGAGGCGAAGGCTGGCGCGTCGGTGGGCACGCTGCGCATCTCGCGCGCGGTGATCGAGGACATCGTGAAGTTCGTCATGGCTCCCCGCTGAGCTCGCTCCGCGGACCCGGCTGCGTCCGGGGCCAAGACAGCGATGCCGGCCGAAGGCCGTCCTCTGCGCGGGGGCGGGGCGAGCCCCAAACTTTTCCCATTGCGCCCAATGTGGGTAGATGTGGGGCAGTGCTTCGACATCGGCTCGCCACGCTCCTCGTCGCCTCCGCCTCCGCGGCTCTCACGTGCGCGTCGCCCGCCCGCGCCGCCGGCTGGCAGGAGATGCACGAGACCTCGGACGACGTCCGAATCGAGGTGGAGCCGGACGGGATGGCGACCGTCCAGCATCACCTCCGCTATCGGGTCGTCGCCGGCAACTTCAAGACGTTCGAGCTCGTCGGCGTCGACCCGCGAGGCGAGATCACGCCCGAGGTAGCGTTCACGCCCGAGAAGGGGGGCACGGAGGTCATCGCACGTGTCGAGCGCGCGCCGAAGGCGCCGGGCACGCTCCACATCATGATCGACGAGGGCAAGGGCCTCGGCCGCGGCACGTACGTCGTCGACGTCTCGTACCGGCTCGACCTGGTCGCCACGAAGATGCTCACGCGCGACGGCGCGATGTGGAAGCTCGCGTGGACGGCGCCTCCTGCGCCCGAGGGCCACGACGGAGCGCGCGTGGTCTTCCAGCTGCCTGCTGCTCCGACCGGGCCGCGCCTCGCGGCGACCGCGGAGTCGACGACGACACTCTCGACGCTTCGCCGCTCGGCCGAGCGTGACGAGCTCGAGCTCGTGCGCGCGCATGTCCCGCGCGGCGAAGCCGTCACGTGGGCGGCGCGCGTCGATCCCAAGGCGTTCCCGCGTGTGAGCGCATCCGAGCTTCGCGCGCCTCCGCCAGCCTCCGTCGAGCCGCCGTCCCTCATCGGCTCGAACCTCAAGCGAGCGCTGGTGGCCTGCGGGTTCGCCGTGCTCGCCGGCGTCCTCGCCGCGCTCCTCCGCGATAAGCAGAAGGCCGTGCGCGCCGCGGCGGCTCTCCGGACCGCGCGGGCTCGTCCGCTCGTCGCGCTGCCGTGGGGCACCGGCCCCTTCGCGTACGGCATCGTCGCTTCTCTCGCGCTCGCGTCGCTGCTCTGGTGGAGTCCGATCGCCGGCGCGTTGCTCGTCGCGCTCGGGATGGCACTCGCGGCGCATCGCTCTCCGCTGCCGATCACGCGTCCGCGAGGCCCTGGCGCGTGGCGCCCCGTCTCCGATCCGCAGGCGCTCCTTCCGGGACGGCTCGCGCCGCTGCCGACCGACGCGCTCGACGTCGCGACGACGCGGGCTCGGCTCGTGTTCGCGGCGATCGCGTGCGGGGTCGTCGCCATCGCGTGGCTCCTGCGAGCGCGCGTCCCGCAGATCTCGATCGCCCTGCCGCTCGCGTCGGCCGTGCTCGTGCCCATCTTCGTGACGGGGACGCGCTCCCAGATGGTACCGACGCCGACGGAGCTCGCGTCGCGCATCCTCCGGCCTGCGCGTGATGCGCTCGCCTCCGCGATCGATCTCGCGCATGTCGAGGTCAACACGATCGGGCGTGTCGTCGGTGCAGGCGTCGCCGGCGCACGTGATGCTGGCGGCACGAGCCAGGCCGTCGACGAGGTCCGCCTCTCGTGCGCGCCGCATGACCGTACACCCGGCCTCCGGTCGATCGAGCTCGCGCTCGCCACGTGTCCTCGCGGGCATGGCGCCGTGCCCGAGGTGTTCGTCCGCTTCGACGACGGCTCGGCGGCGGCCGAGCGGATCGCGCGCCTGGCGCGAGGAGTGCCGCTCGTACCGGGTCGAACGCCCGAGGAGCGTGTCGTCCGCCTCTTCCCGGAGGAGGCGACTCCCCGCGCCGCGGCCGCGCTCGTGGCGAAGCTCGTGCTTTCGCTCGAAGGCCGCCGCGCGACCGATCGGCCCGATCCGCCGGACCCCATCCGCTGGAAGGGCAAGGAGCGCCGCAGTCCTCGGGCAGCGGCACGGACGAGCGGAGTGGGAGGATCGCCACTCGGATTGGCATGCGTTGCGGTCGCTACATCGGCCGTGCCCGCGTAGTGACCGGCCCTCGAGCTCGAGGGCCTTGCCCCCGCAGTCTTAGTCTTGGCGCTGTGATAGAAAGGACCGGCGTATGACGACCGGAACAGAGGGAAGCGACGACATGATCGACGTCGCGCCGGCATCGCTGGTCGACGCACTGCTCGTGTACGTGGAGCCGCTCGCGTCGGACGCGCACGCGGTCGTCATCGGCGATTCCGAGAGCTCGATCGCCGATCGTCTCCTCGAGCTCGGCGCGCGCGGCGTGTTTGTGTTCGATCCCGATCCTGCGCGTGCCGCGAACGCAGCGCGCGCCGGAGCTCCTCGCGGGGTCACCGTTCGCGCGCTCGTGGACGGTATCGAGGTTCGCGATGGCGCGTTCGACCTCGCGGTCGTGCCGGATCTCGCGGAGCTCGACGATGCCAGCGGGACGATCGCCCGCCTTCGCCGTGCGGTCACGAGCAGCGGTGCGGTCGTCGCGATGGGACGCGCGAGGCTCGACGAAGAGGCCGCCGAGGCCGAGATCCCGTTCGAGGTCGAGCTCGGACCCGCGACGCTCGCGTACGGCGAGCTCTACGACCTCTTCGCGGCGCAGTTCGAGGACGTCTCGCTCGCGGGGGTCGTGCCGTTCGCGGGCGTCGTGTTCGCGGAGCTGGGCGGCATCGAGGACGAGGCTCCTGCCGTCAGCGTCGACACCCGGCTCGCGCCGTCACCGGCCCCGAGCGTGTTCGTCGTCGTCGCTTCCCAGAGCGCACCCGGCGAGGCGCGGGGCGACCGCCGCCGTCGTCGACCCACACTCGATCCGTACGCGATCGTGCAGATCCCGGAGCCCGAGGAAGGCCCGGGAGAGGAGACGATCGCGCTCGAGGCCGCCTTCGCGGCCACGCAGCTCAAGGCCGAGCTCCTCTCTGCCCAGCTCGAGGAGGCGCGCGACCGGCTCATCGCGTCGGACGGACGCACGAGCGAGGCCGTATCCCGGCTCGACCGCGCATCGTCCGAGCGTGACAGTGCGCTGACGCGCGCGATGGAGCTCGAGACGGTGCTCGCCGCCTCGCAACAGACGATGGCGAGCCTCGAGCAGCGTCTGCTCGAGGCCGAGCGGGCGATGCTCGAGCGCGACGAGCGAATCGTCGCGCTCAGCGCCGACCTCGATGCTCGCGGCTCGGTCGAGGTGCCGACGGTCCCGGCCGAGGTCGTCGACATCAGCGAGCTCGTGACGCGTGCGGAGCGAGCCGAGGTCGCTCTGTCCGCCGCGCTCGCAGACATCGCGGCGCGTGAGGAGAACGCCGCGACGCACGTCGACACCAGGCTCCCCGACATCAGCGCGATCGTCACGCGTGCAGAGCGGGCCGAAGCGGAGCTCGCGCTGAACGTCGCCGATCTCGCCCACGTGGTCGAGGCGCACGCGGCGGAGACGGCTGCATACGAGGAGCAGCTTCGCGATCGAGCCCGCTTCATCGCCGAGCTCGAGAAGGAGCTCGTCCGGCGCGAGCAGCTCGTCAAGGAGCTCGTGACGTCGCTCGAGGAGTCGCGCGAAGGGCTGGCGACAGCGGTCGTCTTCGAGGCCGCGGCGCCGCTGCCCCTTCCGCCGCCTCCACGTCCCGGTCCCGATCCGGCCGCCGTCGCCGAGATGGCCCGTCTCCGGAGCAAGCTCGACGAGCTCGCATCCGAAGTTGCGCGGCGCGAAGGCGAGCTCACGGCCCGTGCGTGGCGGATCACCGAGCTCGAGAACGAGCGGGCACGTCTGCTCGCCGAGGCGGAAAAGGTCGCCGAACCGTCGGCCGCCCCCCCCGACGAGGGCGGGGCACGCGACGTCGAGGCCGACCTCGTTCGAGCGTTGAACGAGCTCGACGCTCTCCGCCAGGCGTTCGCTCAGGAGCATGCCGCGCGAATCGCGGCCGAGTCAGGGGAAGAGCTCACGCGGGCGCGCTCGGAGCTGGCTCATCAGGCAGCGCTCCTGGAGCAGGTCCGCGGGCGAGTCGAGAGCTCGTAAGCGCGCGCGAGCAGAGCTGCCTTCGCCCGTGCTAGGGTGCTTGACACCGATCGCCCGCGCCTTACCTTGCGGCTCGCGGCACGGTTCTGTTCCATGTCGGAAAAGCGAGATTACTACGAAGTCCTGGGGGTCGAGCGGACCGCGAGCTCGGACGAGGTCCGGAAGGCGTACAAGCGCGAAGCGCTGAAGCATCATCCCGATCGCAATCCGGGCGACGCCACCGCAGAGACCAAGTTCAAGGCCGTGAACGAGGCCTATCAGGTCCTCTCTGACGACGAGAAACGTCAGATCTACGATCAGTTCGGGCATGCCGGGCTCGAGGGCGGGATGGGTGGCGGCGCCCCCTCCGACGTCTTCTCCCACATGCAGGATCTCTTCGCGGAGATGTTCTCCGGCGGCTTCGGTTTTGGCGGCGGTGGCGGCGGTGGCGGACGTCGTCAAGCCAGGCGAGGAGGTGATCTTCGCGTCCAGGCTCGGCTCAACCTCCGCCAAGCCGCGTTCGGTCTCAAGCGCGAGATCACGGTGAACGCGCCGACGCGCTGCGAGGACTGCCAGGGCTCGGGCGCCAAGGCCGGAACCAAGCCGGAGACGTGCGGTCACTGCCGCGGCAGCGGTCAGGTGTCGAACGCGCGCGGGTTCGTGATGTTCACCACGCCGTGCCCGCGGTGTCAGGGGCAGGGCGTCGTCATCAAGGACCACTGCAAGTCGTGCAAGGGCCACGGTGCTGTGGAGAAGGCCCGCACGGTCGTCGTCGGCTTCCCTCCCGGGATCGACAGCGGGCAGAAACTGCGCATCCCCGGTCAAGGCATGCCCGGACCGAACGGGGCGCCGGCCGGCGATCTGTATGTCGAGATCGACATCGAGGAAGACGGGCGCTTCGAGCGTGACGGCGCCGATCTCGTCACCCGCGTTCACGTGTCTTTCTCCGATGCCGCGCTCGGCGCCGAGATCCGCGTCCCTTCCATCGGCGAGTCGCTCGAGGATCCGCCTGAGACGACGGTGCCGTGCCGGATCCCGGCGGGAACGCAGTCCGGAACGGTCATCCAGATCAAGGGGCAGGGCGTCCCCCGGCTCGACGGCCGCGGGCGAGGCTCGCTCGTCGCCGTGGTGCAGGTCGACGTCCCGACGCGGCTCACCGAGCGCGCCAAGGCGTTGCTCGTCGAGCTCGAGTCGGAGCTCAACTCCGGCGAGGCCCCCGAGGCAGGCAAGGCGCGCGCAGCTGGCGCGAAGTAGTTGTAGCCTTGGGCGATGTCCTCGCTGGACGCGCTCAAGGCAAAGCTGGCAGCGACCGCCGCCCTCCGGCCCGTCGGGCGCGTACTGGGCGTGACGGGACTCTCACTCCGCTTCAGCATGCCCGGCGTTCGCGTCGGCGATGTCGTGCTGGTGAAGCGTCGGGGCGAGCCGCTCGCCTGCGAGGTGGTCGGCTTCGATCGTGGCGAAGCGATTGGCATGCCGCTCGGCGCGATCACCGGCGTCGGACCCGACGACGAGGTCGAGTCCACCGGAGCCGGCTTCGCGGTGCGCGCCTCGGACGCGCTCCTCGGTCGCGTCGTGGACGGGCTCGGCCGACCGATCGACGGCCGAGGGGCGATCGAAGGAGGCGCGGTCGTCCCTGTCGACGCCGATCCTCCGACCGCGCTCGACCGCCGTCCCGTGAGCCGCCCGCTTCCGACCGGCGTGCGCGTGCTCGATGGCCTCCTCACGATGGGTGAAGGACAGCGCGTCGGCCTCTTCGCAGGATCCGGCGTCGGCAAGAGCACGCTCCTCGGTGCCATCGCGCGGGGGACCGCCGCTGACGTCGTCGTCGTCGCGCTCGTGGGCGAGCGCGGCCGTGAGGTCGGCGAGTTCCTCGAGCACGCGCTTGGCGAGGAGGGACGGCGCCGGAGCGTCGTCGTCGTCGCGACGAGCGACGTTGCTGCGCTCGAGCGCCTCCGCGCCGCGCAGGTGGCGACGGCCTACGCCGAGCACTTCCGCGATCAGGGCAGGAGCGTGATGCTCCTCGTCGACTCGGTCACGCGCTTCGCGCGCGCGCAGCGCGAGGTCGGCCTTGCTGCCGGCGAGCCTCCGGCGCGTCGCGGCTATCCGCCGAGTGTGTTCGCGATGCTCCCGCGCCTGCTCGAGCGATCGGGGCAAGGCTCGCGCGGCGCGATCACCGCGATCTACACCGTGCTCGTCGAGGGCGGCGACATGGACGAGCCGATCGCGGACGAGGTGCGTGGCATCCTCGACGGTCACGTCGTGCTCGATCGCGCCATCGCCGCGCGCGGCCGTTATCCCGCGGTCGATCCCACGGTCTCGCTCTCGCGCGTCATGGATGCCGTCGTCGCGCCGGAGCACCGCGACGCCGCGCGCCGCCTCCGCGCGCTCGTCGCCCACTACGAGGCGAAGCGCGATCTCGTCATGCTCGGTGCCTACGCGAAGGGGAGCGACAAGGAGCTCGACGAGGCGATCGCGAGGATGCCCAAGATCGAGCAGTTCCTCCGCCAGTCACCCGCCGATCGCGTTGCCTTCGAGGAGACCGTGGCGACCCTCGCTCGCGTCGTCGCCTGACGGCGGACGAGCTCCTTGTGTGGGCGCACGCGCCGCCGAACGAGCGTCAGCGCGAGCTGTCGAACGTCGACGCACACCTTTGCGGACGAGCTGGAGATGAGCGGCGCCTGCGGTAGAGTGCGCCCGCCATGACCGTCCTCCAGGTCGCCGATCTACGCTTCGGCTACGCCGGCGATACGCTCTTCGAGTCCGTGACCTTCAGCCTTGCTCTCGGCGAGCGAGCCGCGCTGGTCGCGCCCAACGGCGCCGGCAAGTCGACCTTGCTTCGCCTCATCGGCAAGGAGCTCGAGCCCGACGGCGGTACGGCCGTGATCAAGAAGGAGACGACGGTCGGCTACTACCGGCAGTCGCACGAGGTTGCGGCCGAGGGCGACGTGCTCTCGGCGTTCATGTCCGGGTTCCGCGACATCGTCGAGGCGCGCGAGGCGCTCGTGAAGGCGCAGCACGAGGCCGCGAGCGGCGACGCTCAGGCGCTCGAGCAGCTAGCGCATGCCACCGAGCGCTACCACGTCGCCGGCGGCGATGCGCTCGAGCACAAGGTCGCGGCGATCGCCGCGAAGCTCGGCTTCGAATCCGTCGATCTCGCAAGGCCCGTCGCGTCGCTCTCGGGCGGCGAGCGCGGTCGGCTCCACCTCGGCGTCATCCTCGCGCAGCAGCCCGACCTGCTCTTGCTCGACGAGCCGACGAACCATCTCGACCTCGATACGATCGCGTGGCTCGAGGGCTGGCTCCGCGGCTACCGCGGCGCCGTCCTGGTCGTCTCCCACGATCGTGCGTTCCTCGACGCGGTCTGTCCGACGACGCTCGAGCTCGGGAGCAAGGGCATCCGCGTCTACCCGCTCCGGTACAGCGAATACGCCGTCGCGCGCGCCGAGGATCTCGAACGCGAGCGCGCGCTCGCGGAGCGACAGCAGGCGTTCGTCGAGAAGACCGAGGACTTCATCCGGCGCAACATCGCCGGGCAGAAGACGAAGCAGGCGCAGAGCCGCCGCAAGATGCTCGACAAGCTCGAGCGCGTCGATCGTCCCGAGGACGTGTGGGCCGTCGCCGAGCGCGTGAGCTTCCGCTTCGCGCCCGCGGCGCGCTCGGGCGACATCGTGCTCGACGCGAAGGGGCTCGAAGCGTCGCGTGGTGGGCGCAAGCTCTTCGAGGGGGTCGACCTCCTCGTCCGTCGCGGCGAGCGGATCGGCATCGTCGGCCCGAACGGGGCAGGGAAGTCGACATTCCTCAAGCTGCTCGCGGGCCGCGGAGATCCCCAGCTCGACGGCGGCAGCGTCCGCCGCGGGACCAACCTCCAGGAGGGGTACTTCGATCAGCACCTCGGCGAGGTCGATCCGAAGCGTACCGCGGTCGAGGAGGTCAGGCGCGTGCGCGGTGATTTCACCGTCGAGGCCGCGCGCCAGTACCTCGCGCGCTTCCGCTTCTGGGGCGACGATCCGCTTCGCGTCGTCGCCGGCTTCTCGGGCGGTGAGCGTTCGCGTCTCGCGCTCGCGAAGCTCTTGCTCGAGCCGCGAAACCTCATCTTTCTCGACGAGCCGACGAACCACCTCGACATCCCCGCCGCCGAGATCCTCGAAGAGGCGCTCGTCGGCTTCGAGGGGACGGTCGTTCTCGTCTCGCACGACCGCCGCTTCCTCGACACGGTCACCACGCGTGTCATCAGCGTGCGTGACGCGAAGGTCGAAATCTTCCCCGGCGGCTTCTCGGATTTCGCGAGCTCGACGAAGCCGCGCGAAGAGAAGAAGGAGCGGAAGCCGGAGGCGTCTTCCGCGCGAGGAAATCAGCCGAAGTCGACGTCGAACGCTCCGCCTGCGGCGCTCGACGAGGCCGCACGCAAGAAGCAACACGAGGCGCAGAAGCTGAAGGCCCGAGAGCGCGAGAAGCAGCAGCGTCGGGTCAAGGAGCTCGAGGACCTCATCGCGGCGGGCGAGAAGCAGCTTGCCGAGATGCGCGCGAAGCTGAAGGAAGATCCCGGCGGTGACTGGGCGAAGCTCGCGCAGCTCGCGTCCGAGGAGCAGGCCGTCGCGCGGAAGGTCGACGTGATGATGGCCGAGTGGGAGAAGCTCTCCGCCTCTGGGTGAGCCCGCCCGAACCCATCGAGCGCGCGTCGCGTGGTCGTGCCTCCGCCGGTCGCAGAGGCCGTGCGTCCGTCGCGCGGCCTCACGTCCTCTAACACGTGGCTGAGCTTGTCTCCGAGCGGCGGCCGGAGCATTCTCCGGAGCCGTGACGTACATCCGGCTCGTCCTCCTGACGCTCCTCCTCGCGGTCGTTGCATCATGCAAGCGTCCCGCGCCGACGACCGATGCGGTCATCTTGCCGGTCGTCACCGACGCCAGCACCGATCTGCTCCTGACCTGGATCGACGACAAGGGCGAGTTCCACGTCGAGCAGAAGGTCGCCGACGTGCCGGTGGGCGCGCGTGACGTCGTTCGCGTCGCCGACCCGGTGAAGGACCCGCCGAAGCTCGATGACGTCTTCGTCGCCGACCTCCGCAACGCGGGCGCGGAGGGCGCGTATCCGGTGCGAACGATGAGCCGCACCGAGTTCGAGAAGATCGCCGTCGAGCGTCGCCAGAAGGGCGGCAGCGTCCTCGCTGCGAAGGCAGCCGAGAGCGCGCCGCCGGGGGCCGCGCGTCCGGCGGTGATCATCTACGGCGCCTCGTGGTGCGGGCCCTGCCACCAGGCCGCTGCGTACCTCAAGCAGCGCGGCGTCCCCTTCATCGAGAAGGACATCGAGCAGGACGGCGGCGCCGCGCGCGAGATGCAGGCGAAGCTCGCGACCGCGGGGATGCGCGGCGGATCCATCCCCGTCCTCGACGTCCGCGGCAAGGTGCTCGTCGGCTTCGACGAGCGCGCCGTCGATCGAGCGCTCGGCCAGGCGCTCTAGCTCGGGACAACTCCGCAGCGATGCGGTAGCGCCCGGCGCTGGGGATCGTGCGTGAGCCGCGTACCGACGAGGCGCCGCGGGATGCGCTTGGGGATCTCGACGCCCGCGGAGGACGGGATGCGCGTCGGGTTGGGGCGCGCGCGCATTCGCTTCCCCATTGCGCAGGCGCGGAGATCTGCTGCTCGTGGAGGTCGCACGCGCTGTTCGACGTCGGCGTCTCGTCGCCAACGGCGAAGTGGTTCGTTCCCGAAGGAAGGACCGGGAGTAGGGCGTCGCGGACGGCATCCACGAGCGCGCGCCGCAATAGGCGTAGATCGAATAGGCGCGACGGGGGCGCATCGGTCTTCCCGCAGCTCGCCCCGTCGTAGCGGAGTTTCGTCTCGCAGCCGTCCGGCGGACTCTTCGGGGCTGAAGGCCACGTCCCTGCCGGCTCGAGGGGCCCCATGGTCGGCCCGCGGGGGCGGCGGGGCGGCCCGAGCGAGCCCGTGCGGCTCGAGATCACGCGTCGCCGTCGGCGCCCGGACCGAAACCCTCGGAAAAGCGGGCTACTCCGAGGCATGCCGAAAAAAAGTCGCACCCCGGGAAAAAACCTCTTGTCGAATCCGGCCGCGAGAGTATCTTCCGCCCTCCCAACGCGACGGGAAACGCCAGCAACGGCGGCTCTCGGGCGCAGGGAACGTGTCCCGCTCGCAAGGGGCCGCGCACGGTGTCGCGAAAGCGATATCTGGCGCCATCCGCGAGACGGGTACGACGGCGTAAAAGACCCTATCCAGGGTCGCCCACCGAAGCCTCAGCTTTGGTTGTTGGAAGCCACCTAGATCTTTTACATCCGGCGCTTCGGTCCTTCTCCGCTCTGCGGAGTGGCTGCAGCTTTCTGACTTTCGGCACGACCAGCAGCAACGGTCGGACGGAAAAAAGAAAGCCGGATGAAAAAAAGAGGTTGACGAAGCGGGCGTCGCGAGTAAGATTCGCGACCCCAACGCAGTCCGGAACCTCCGGATGCCTCGGTCCTTGAAAACTGAACCGTATAGCAAACTCTAGATGACTCTAGAGTGGGCTCTCGGAAGGCACGATGCCGCAGACCACCACTTCGGTGGCTCGAGCAGAAGTGACCTTCCAAATTCTGACGAGAAAGTCAGATCACCAGTGGATGCCGCAAGGCAGAGACTGGATCTCCAGAATTAAGTCCTTCGCGTCTCCTCACGGAGCACGAGGGCAAAAT
>MKVQ01000002.1:0-64173 GCA_001899635.1 Myxococcales bacterium 68-20
TCGGCGCCTCTACGTCGTAGCCGCCTGCCCTCGGCTCACGAAGTTTCCTGCTGCCGAACTCCTGGCCGCAGATCTTCCGGATCGGAGTGGCCGATCACAACCTTTGTCGCACGGGCTGCACGGCTGGCAGGCTCCGGTGCGCGAACTGCCTCGGCGCTCGCTCGCTCGACCGCCAGGTGCTCACGCCGGCCGGCATCGGCCTTAGCCCGAGCGCACCTCCTACACGTCCACGGCCGCAGCATGTCGCGCACCGGCTTCCAGCAAAGTGGGTTGGCGAGCACGTCCTCGCCGACGAGCTCGCACCACGCTAGAGCACCGAACGCAGCGACCTTCTCGGCGTCGACCGCATGCGTCACCAAGACCTCGACGCCGACGCGGGCATGGCCGGCAGAGTAGAGCGTCACGTCCGGCTGACGCCCCGATGGCAGCCGCTTCTCGACTCGGACCTCGTCGATGCCATCGGGGAGATGCTGTGTCGGGCCCGGGTCCCCACATGTCGTGCACGGCGCGCGCAGCACGCTAGGTCGGGGACCCGCGCGCGCAAGCCATGCGAGGACCACGGCGGCGAGAAGGTACTTGGCACTGCGATGAGCATCGGTTTCGAGCGCGCACACCGCCACTCCGGAGAGGTGCGCGAAGTGTCTGCGCGGGCCCCGGTCGCCTCCCCCACGCGGGATCACGGGACCGTCGCACTCTGGGCACGTATAGTCGGCGCCGCGAATCGCCGTCGCCGGTGAGACGAGCCGCCCCGTCTCGTCTCGTGCGAGGGCGATGAGCAGACCCCTCATCGCCACGTTGTCGATACTACGCCCTCGGTAGCTGGACCGAAGTGTAGTCGTCCAGCGATCCGTTGCGCGGGGATACGTGGGATGGAGCACGTGGCTTTCAAGGCGTTTTCGCTGCGGCTTGTGGCGTAGCGGCGTGCAGACCATGACGAGAGCGCGCTGGTCCGCCAGAGATGTCGCTCCGTCGAGACAGCGTCTAGAGGCTACTTCGGGCGTGAAGGCCATCCAAGGCGCCCGTACTCACGAGCGAGCCAGCCCTTCCGTTCGGAAGTCCTCATCGCACTCGCGACCTGCTCGTATTGGCTAGCACCGTCCGAGATGATGACGCGATTCGTCCGCGCGAAGCAGTGGTCCTCGAGGAACGGTGGCAGGGCCCCCCCCACGTAGACCATGATGTCGAAGCCGAAGAACGCGACTCGATGCACATGGCAGCCGTCGTCGCGACGGCTCGCGGGCTCGTACAGGACGCGCCCGACCCCGGTCCGCGCGTCGAGCAACCAAAAGAGAAGACCGACCCCCGCCGGCAGCGCGCTCTCGCGGCGCAGGAAGGCGGCAAACTCGGGTTCATATGTTCCAAGCCGCAGGTCCGGGAACGTCGTGCTGACCGAGGCACGCCAAACAATACTGGCAGCCAACCGGACGAGAGCATCTACCCGCAGTGCCGCGGCGTCAGCAACTCTGAACCTTCCGTTGGAGTGGACGACCTTCGCGGCTGCAAGCGCGGGGAATGTCCCATCTTCCTGGATTGCGACTTCCGCTGCGTAGGTCTCATCGTGATGGAGCAGGTCCTCGCATGCGGAGCACAGCATGTACTCGGCGGCCTGGCGGGGCTTCGCGATGGCAACGTTGTTGGACACCTGAATTGGCGTCGGTCTCTTCGGGTCGCCTGTCTTCACCACCCTGCGGTAGACCCACCTCGGGACGATGTGACTCCAGCGGAGCACGCTGGTCGTTCCGCACAACTTGCATGGGGCGGTCGGATCGCCAGAGGGCGGGCCCGACACGTGAGCTCCGCCGTCGTTCACGCCAGCACCGCCCCGACATCGCGAGCGCCTTCGTGCACTGGTATTGTCGCGTTCGGACGAACGTGATCCCCAAACTGAGGGCGCAGCGGCCAAGGCTCTCGTCCCCTTCGCTGGAGAAACTCGGCTGGGTCAGGCGCTCGAGCGGCTCCGTCGGCCCCGGGGCAGCAAGAAGTCATTGCCGGCCTCTGGGCGATCGCGACGGCTCGGTCGGACGGCGTGCGGTCCTCTTCGACTTCTTGGTCGACTTCCGCGCTGGCGCCATCTTCGTCTTGGCCTTTGGCTTGGCTTTTACTTTCATTGCGGCCTTCGCCTTCGCTCTCGTCCGGGTAGCCGTCTTCTTCCCCCGTCGACTGCCAGATCCCGATGGCACGCCTTCCTCAGATCCTCCAGCTGCGTTATCGCCGCCGTCCGACCACTGGCATGGCAGGGCCACGACGTCGATGGTGAGCGACGGGTGCTCTCGCAGGCAATCATCACGTCGTGTTTGCAGATCGCGCAGCAGCTTCGCGGAGTTCCGATCCGCTCCAGTCATACCCACTACGTAGAGACCGTGAGATCGCCCCTCGCCAAGCAGATAGCTTTTCACGAGCTGGTCTCGGAGCGCTTTTCGCACCCGAGCATCGTGCGACCACTTGATCTCGATGACGACAGAGCCAAGTCGCTGCTCCGGGAGTGCCGTAATTATCAGGACATCGAAGCGCCGACGCCGCTGCACTTGCTGTTCACGTGGCAACTCGACACGTGCGACAGGCGAATAGAGCGGAAGCAGATCTTCAAGACGTCGCCGGACGTAGGCCTGAAGCGCAGCTTCCCTCGCCTTCGACTCCTCACCTCCGGTCGGTCGAAACCAGAACATGTCGATGTCATTGCCAACCGACGCACCAATGTGGTTCGCCAGGATCTCCCGCGCGAGGCGGTGGAGGTCTGCTTCTGAGCGAAGGAACCGGAACAGCGACTCATCGAGCACGCGTACAACGTCGCGGGGAGATGGAAGCCATCGCACCTCGAGTTCTTCAAGCACGGAACGTATGTCGCAATTCGCGACAAATTGTTCTTTCCACCTGCCAATCGTCGGATCGAGAACCGCTAGGCGCTCGACTGCCGCCACGGCTTCCGGCGATGGGTCACTAATCAGTCGATCCAGAAAGCGCGTCCGCAACGCACGCGCGTCGTCTGCCGGCGTCACGACTCGGGGACCGAGATCTTCTGGCTCGTGTCCGAGCACCGCGAAGAAGTGCGCGATCACGTCCTCCATGAACGGCACATCAGCCACGTCATCAATCGCGATCGCCGGAGTGCGATGACGGTCGAACCAGGGGCGAAGGATCGTCAGGTCACGTTCGGTCCGTAAAGCCGCCCTCAAGCGAGGCCAGCTTCCTCGCGGGTCAAGAGCGGCGAGACATTCGAGCGCGGCGGCACGCAGTTCATCGGTGCTAAAGCAATCCTCGACTGCGGCAAGGACTTCCTTGCGAGCGCCCTCCTCGTGCGCATGCTCGGGAAGACAGAGCAGCAGCGCTCGGCGCGATGCGGTGGCGTACGAGGCGTCGCGTACCAGCGCGGAAACGACTCTAACGAAACGCGCCGTCCACAACTCCGGAGGCAGAGAGTATGCGATGTGGACGTGCTCACTCTGCGCTCGCAGCTCCCGACGTATCGCTCCCGCAGCCGCTACCTCCGCGAGTTCACCGTGGTCCTCGATCAAGTACGAAACCGCGGCGGCAATCTCCTCCCGCAGATCGAACAGCAGCGTAGGGAGCCATCGTTCGACGGTGGCGGTATCAGAGCGAACATCCTGACGGCGGAGGACGAGGGCCGCCACGGCGGCCGCTTCGTACAGAATTGCTACCGGGAATGAGCTACCCGCATCGGGAATCGGTGTTGGCGACGCCGCGGGCAACGCGGCGACCATCGCCGCGATGACGGCTGCCCGTTCATCATCCTGGAGTTCATCAAACGAGCCAGTGATATCACTGCGCGCCCAGCCTTCGGTGGCGAAGCAATAGGCCCCGAGCGCGCGCAGACGATTGGACGGCGGCATGTCGCTCTCGAGGACCGTACGAAGGACATCCCTCAAAGCACGTCGAGTTTGCGGCTCCCGCGGTGGGTGGCGTCTCAACCACTCCTGACGGCTCGCCTCAGCTTCCGCCCAGTCGCGATCGAGTTCGGCTAGAACGTCGGCACGCGCCTCAAGAAACGCAGTCGCTTCGCTTGTCGCTCCTGGTCCCAACACGCCAGACGCGCGGAGACGGTAGATTGTCGCCACATACTTTCGCGCTCCTGTCGTTGTCCCGTCTTCAATCAGCCAGGAGAAGTCATCCTGGCTGATGAAGCGGTCGACGCGGTAAGGGCGATCGTCGAGGCTCGCAAACGCGACCCGTCGCAACTCCTTCTTGTTGCGGAAAGCGTCGTCGATCTCGGCCGATACACCACGGTGGTTCGCTGTCCGCTCGTCATCAAGGAAAAGACTGACGAGGGCATCTACGTCTGCCGCTTCGGCGTCGCGTTGCGACGCAAGTAGTTTCACTGCAGCCTCGCGAAGCTCCTCGAGAATCGCCTCGTCGATCGACGGCAGCTCGGCTGCACGCACCTCGTCAGTCCAGGACTGCACCAGCAAGAGAGCTTCTTCGTGCGTGAGCGCGGCTTCGATTGCGCTGACGAGCGCCGCGCGAGCGTCATAGTGATGTGGCTCCGGACGTTCCGCGAGTGAGGCGACGCGCAGCGGTCGTTCCAGCCCGCGCTCAAGCAATACGCGCAACGCTCTCGCACGTAGGACGGACGATGATGAAGGGGCGGCGCTCGCAAGCGCCGTCAGCCCCTGGATGTGCACGAGACTCCCGAGATCTGACAGGTAATAGACCGCGCGTTCGCGCAGCTCGATGTCCTCATCGTTGGAAAGCACAATCGTGAGCGCGTTGTCGGCGAACGACCCGGCGATACGATTGACTTGCGCGATGTCGAAGAGAACCTGGCGGCCACCGCTCGCCAATGTTCGATTACTCACGCGACTCGCCAGGTCGTCTTCGAGTCCGCCAACGTTCAACCACCGAAGCATGTCCTGACCCTTGATCCACGTCGTAACTCGGCCCGCCGCGGCCACGAGTCTGTCGACCCAGTCACGCACCTCGTCGCGCGAGAAGCGCGAGACGCGATTCCCATCAGCGACGAGCACCGGCCGGTCAGGTCCATTCAGAGCGGCAAACGTGGCCGCATACTGCGTGAGGTCATCGCGGAGCTTCCCATCGGGGCCCGTAACGAGCGAGTGCAGCGATTCCGGCGTGACACTACTTGTGGCGAGAGCCGCCAAGATCTCTTCGGCGAAGCGATACCGGAAGCGGTATTCGCCGTCGGCCGTGCGTTTGAGAAGGGACGTATAACGCAGCTCGCGAGCTGCGACGCGGAGTTGTTCGTCGTTCCGCGGGAACAGATCGTGAGGGAGCAATCGACCGCCCGGCCTGTCGAGTTCGATCGCGCGATGGCGAGCGAGAAGTGAGACCGCGGCGAAACGTTCCGCTGCACGGACACGAGCTGATGCCGTAGTCCGGAGGGGCGGACCACCTCGAAGGCGCTTCTCTTCGCACAGCGCTTCAAGCATGCCTCTCCAGACGTCAGCAGGCACGACGTCGCCTTCGCGACCGGCCAGAAACGTGGTCGCAACATGGTACCGAGCGAACTGCCGCAGCAAAGGGTTCGCGAGATGAGCACATAGCCTCTGCCACGTCTCCTCCGTAAGGCCCCTTCGCGCTTCGCAACGATCCATCGGCAACAAGCGCATCACCGGACACGGTCCGAAGACCCTCTCAACGTTGGCGTGAACGTCATTCAGAGAGGCGTCGTTTCGCGATAGAACGACAACGCGGAGCGCGCTGGCCACCGGCTCCGCGGCGCGCACTGTCTCAAGCACTTCCACGACACTGATGCCGCTGTAGACTCCCTCGTCAGCCGCATCGATGACACACCAGGCGAGGCCGCGAGTCAGATCTCCATCGCCGATCCATCGCGGGCTGTAATTCTGTCGACGCTCCTCGAGGCTCAGCAGAAACGCCCGCCCGCCACACCGAACGGCGGCAGCCTCGAGATGGCGTGATACGAACGTCTTTCCAGCCCACGGCTCCCCGACGATCATCACGACCCTCGGCCCAAGAGCTTCCCGCAGGTGACGCCGACCGGGTACGCGGGAAGGAACCAGGAAACCGAGCTCGTCGTACCAGGAGGGATCATCCTCCACGTCGTTGTCGAGCAGCCATCGATCGGGCCCCTCGTACGCGCCGTCTGGTGCACTTGTCGTCGCCTGATTCGTCATCATCACGTGAGTTCCGGTTGCAAAGTCCAGTGCACGCTCAAGACTTCACTCATCGAACCGCTCCTCGTCATGCTCCCGCTACCCTGCGCCTCGCGGCGGTAGACGCAGCTTGTTCTGCAGCCCATTGGCGACCCCTGCGAAGGTGGTACGTCTTGAACGCGGCGGCCCGTGCCGCTTTCCGCCTCCTGCTGACCGGCGACGTCACCCAGTAGACTTGGCCATCGTGGCGCCCGTGCTCGAACCCGCTGTACACGTCGTCGTCCTCGAAGCGCGTCCAAGGCGCGCTCCATGAGGAGGATCCATGATCGGGCTTCCGTGCCGGCTGGCCTAGCCGCTCCTGCCTCCCTGATGGGCCCGCTCAAGGGATCGTCCGGTCTCGTGGTGTCACGGCGCCCTCTTTGACCCCTGGGCGGTTGCATAGTGCAGCTCGCCATCAATCGTCGTGCACTGCTGCCTGGAGCGCTTCGGCCCACCACTCTCGCAGCAGCGCCGCAGCTTGCGTCGATGCTTTCTCTACGGCCGGATTGGTGCTGGTCTTTGCCGTCAGCGCGACTGTCAATACACGCCAGGCCAGGTGCGCTTCCTTCCGTTCCATCGCCATCTCCGCGAGCTGCACGATCTCGTTCGGATGGGAGTGCGCGTGAAGCAACATCGCTTGAAGCAGCGGCTCAACAATGCCTGCCGAGAAGCACGGTACGGAGCCGATTCCCGGAACATCATGAGCGTGGAGTCCTGGCATACGAGCGAGTTCGGTTACTGGTGGCTGGAACAACAGGTGTGGCCACACACCGAGCGTCATGAAGATGGTGAAGTTCGCCGTTTCCGCGTAGCCATCCACGGCCATGGGCCATGATGCGACGTGACTGAGAACGAGCCAAGGTTGCAGATCCCCAACGACCTCTTCGTCCATGCCTTCGCCGAAGTGCAATCGGATCCGGCCATCCTTTAGCAGCAAGTCGACGCGCACCCCCTCTTTGAGCCGCGATGTCTTGGGCTTTCGGTTGAGGAGCATCGGGATCGCAACTCCCAGAAGCCGTTCGTTTCCTCCGGCGGCTCGCATCAGCGCAGCAGCGAACACGACCTCGCCCGCCGGAATGACATTGGACAGGCGCAGTAGGCGCTCGATCTCCGTCTTGATTGCTGAATTGTCGTTGAGCTTCCCGAGTGTGACGGACCATTCATCTGCAACGTCGTGGCCCAGAAGTTCTTCGACCCGGATCAGGAGGCGTGGTCCAAGCTCCTTGGTATCGAGCCATGACACGAAGCCGTACGTGCGGAGTCGTTCGACGCGTGCCTCTCCTAGCTCACGTTCAAGAAGCCCTGCATCGACCGAGGGCCGCCCCCAGTTTGCGAGCAGCCAACCTGGATCCTCTACGTGTTGCTCGACATCGATAAGGTAAGCCTTGGCCAGCGCACGGAGATCGAACTTCACGCTCGCTTCCGACGCAAACGCGCGGTGGGAAGCCGCCAGCGCCGAGGGCCCCGGTATCGCCGGTAGCATCACCTTCCTCACACGACCATCCGCAGCCCCAGGCCCAAACCGCTGCGGCCGATCGGCGGCGATCAAGCGCAGTGTGCGCGGCCATCGCAATCGTGGTTCGTGCTGCGCACCGTTGAAGAAGCATGCATCACATGTCTCTTCGAGGATCTTCTCCGCCGCATAGAACTCGTCATCCGAAAGGGGCTCAACGTCAACGACGTCCGCAATGCGGCCCATCAGCGACTGTTGACTGCGACCGGGTACGGTGGACAGTCGCCGCCACGTCTCCGCGTTTAGTCCAAGTACCATCCTCAGTGCGCCGGCTTCCGCCAGATCGATCAGCTCGTCGAAGTGGTTGCCGGGAAGACCGTCGATCACGAGCGTGATGCCCGCCAGACTGCCGGCCGTATTCAGCCAGCTACGTATGTCGTCCTTCGAGATGCCGAACGTCAGCTCGCGACTCAAACGGTTGGCAATGAGCTGCAGTACGTCCGAGCTGGCGCTGCCATCGATGTACAAGCACGGCGTGACGTCCGGACTCCTGGCGACCTGCGCGAGAACATGAGTTACACCCGAAAGTGGAGGTCCGTTGACAACCACGAGTCGAGCACCACCGCGAAGGAGCTTCGCGACTTCCAATGCCGCTTCGCGCGGGAACGAGAGACCGCGAGTGAGTGGGTGTCGGAGATCTCGAAGGCGGCCGGTGATCGCTTCAATGGCCTCACGGTTCCAGGAGGCGACCATCTGGGCCCAAGTGATTGGCGACGCGCCCAGGAGGGTTCGCACTGCGTCCTCGGAACCAGCCGTTGCTACCTCCGCCGCCGCTGAGAGGATGGCATCCAGCCGCGCAGCAGCAATGTCATCGGACGGAAGCTCGGTGCCGTCGTACGTGCGTCGGATCGTGGTCGTCCTTCCGTTGGTCACCAGAGTCAGCGGAACGGGTGGTTCATGAAGTCGCGCGTAAGACAGGGCCTGAGCAACGTCCTTTGCCTCGATGGTGACATCCGCTGCCTTGAGCTCCGCAATCAGGAGTGGCCTACCCCCCACAAGGACGAGTACGTCGAATCGGCCGTACGCTGCGTCCTTGTCGGTGACTAACCCATCGATCGTGATCGTCTGATGGCCGAGTCTGAGGTGAAGGTATCGCTCCAGTTTGATCTGCGCAGGCAACAGCGGCAGTGCCGCTCGGATCTGACGCTCGATGTGAGCCTGCAGTTCGGCTTCGTTTCCGACGGTGGTCGTCATGGTCGCCTCGAGGTGGATCCGACGCGAGAGCCCAAGCTCTCTAATCCGATCACGGTGCCCGTCCCTTGGTGAACACTCGGTCTCGGTGCCACGGAAGATAAGCGTGGTGCCCCTCGGTGAGCCCTCGCACGCGAAGCGGCTGCGCAAGACCGAGAGTCACACGAGCGGAGACGTCGAGGGCGTCGCTTACGACGATAGCGCCGTCGTCACCTACCGTGATGAAGCCACGATCGAACGCAGCATCGAGGTGTGGCGCGAGCAGGAGGCCGTTGTAGATGTCGAGCCGCTCGGCGTCCGTTGCGCAGTCGGCCCAGGGTTTGATGTGACTCGCGCGGAGAAGCGCGGGCACGGCGAGCCCGGTGACGGCGCACCGCCCCTCCCAGAGGTCTAGCAGGCCATCGCGGAAGAGGTTCTGCCCGACGCGCTGGACCGCAAGGCTCTCGGCTTCCGTCGTCCTTGGAAGCGTGGCGGTTTGCTTCTCGAAGGTGTGAAGGAGCTCGTTCGGCAGCGCCTTCGAGAGCTGGAACGCGCGACGCAATAGCCGGTGGAGCGCGGGCACATCCGGCACGGTGCGTCCAGCAACGGCGCTGTTCGGCAGGGGTGCTGCCATCGGTGTACCGTACTCGCCGACCGCACGGGCGACGTTCTGCTGCGAGAACGCGGCGAGGAACACGGCGTCGCCGAACGCGCCAAGCCACACGCGCAGCGGGCACTGCGTGCTCGCGAAGACGAGCCAGTCACCTTCGGGCTCAAGCCCCTGGTCGAAGCCGTTGTCGGTGGCCGCCTTCTCGAGGCGCGAGACGAGGATGGGCGAGAGCGCAGTCGTCACTTCTTCCGCCCCTTGCGCTTGGCCGTCGCACCGCGAGCCTGTGGGACGTCGATCACGGCGTCGACGCCCGCTCCCAGCACGAGTCGGCTCCGCGCGGCTTCAATGGCGCGGTGCAGGCGTTC
This sequence comes from Myxococcales bacterium 68-20, assembly GCA_001899635.1. Lineage (GTDB taxonomy): Bacteria > Myxococcota_A > Polyangia > Polyangiales > Polyangiaceae > Labilithrix. The sequence goes on from MKVQ01000002.1 coordinate 9,787, forward strand.
TTCAAGCACCTTCCGAGGCGGAAGCTCGGTCAGGTACTCGGCAACGTGAATGCCGCGCGTGCCGAGATCCAAGTACTCGACGGTCTCCCTCTTCTTGCCCGCGCAGAGGATGATGCCGAGTGGCGGCTGCTCGGAGGGCTGACGCTCGTGCCTGTCGAGCCAGCGCAGGTACAGCTCCATCTGCCCTGAATCGGCGGGCTTGAAGTCGCCGATCTTCAGTTCGATGGCGACGAGCCGTTGCATGCGCCGGTGGAAGAACAGGAGATCGAGGTAGTAGTCGTCGCTGTCGAGAGTGATGCGCTTCTGCCGCTCGACGAAGGCGAAGCCAGCGCCCAGTTCGAGGAGGAAGCGCTCGATCTCCCGGAGGATCGCCGACTCGAGGTCCTTCTCGCTGTAGGTGTCCGCGAGCCCCAGGAAGGGCAGCATGTACGGATCGCGGAAGACGAGTGACGGAGAAAGCTCACCCTTCTCACGCAGCGCCGAGAGCTCCTTGCGGATCAGCGCCTCCGGCTTCTTCGACAACGCCGTGCGCTCGAAGAGCATGCTGCCGATGCGGTCGCTGAGGTCGCGTGTCGACCATCCCTCGACGCGACACATCTCGGCGTAGAAAGAGCGCTTCAGCTCGTTGTCCACGTAGCTGAGCTGCTTGAAGTGAGTCCAGGTCAACTGTCTCCGCAGCGCGGAGACAATCGCTGGGTCGGGGAACGCCTGAGCGAAGCGGACCATGTGCCGCAGGCTCTTCTCGTCGAAGCCGCTCCCGTACTGGGCCGCCAGTTCCCTTCCCGCCTCGAGGACGATCCGCGCCCCATAGGCGGCGCGGCGCTCCTCGAGTACCTCGCGGTGGACGCGGACGCCTACCTGCCAGTGCAGGGTAACGAGCGACGTGTTCGCGACGACGGCGACCTGCTTGCGAGCCGCCTCGATCATCGCTCCGACGTCGCGCACGAGCGCCGACACGTCGACCTCGGCCGGCATCTCCGACTTGGCTGGCCCGACGATCGCGCCGGATTGTCTCCGCGGTGCGGAGACCTTCTTCGGGCGCGCCTTGCGCAGCTTCCTCGCCGAGCTCATGGCCCGTCGTCCTCTTCGGCGGCGCGCGCCGACGGGGTGGCGCGGGCGAGCAAGTTCTCGATGCGGCGCTTGAGCAATAGATCATCGTCGCTCGCGTGCGAGAGCTTCAGAATACGCGTCGGCGGCTCCCGAAGGGGCTCCGGTGGCGGCGTGGTCGTCGTGAGGATCACCTGAAGGCGAGGCTCCACCGTGCAGACTTCGTCCACGAGTTTCAGGAAGCGATCGTAGAGATGCGGGCTCATCTCACGCTCTCGCGGGCAGTCGAAGATCAGGAGCCCTGGATGAGCCCCGCCGCCATCGACGCCATCGACGCCATCGACGCCGTCGGCCGCGCACGCAAGATCGCCGAGCAGGATCTCCAGCACCGTGTACGCGTCGCCATCAGCACGGAGCATGTGGAACGGACGCTTCTCGTCTGCAGGCACGTAGCGCCCGAGCGCGCCGAAGACCTCGGCGAGATTGGCGAACCGCGCGTTCACCTGCCGCTCGCGGTCGGAGACCTGCTGCTGTGCGGAGACCTTCGCGCCTTTGGCGCGTTCAAGCTTCTTCTCGAGATCGACCACGCTGATGCGGGCCGAACGCACCGTCTCCGTCTCGGGCGCCCTCTGGTTCTCCTGCCACTCGGCAAGCGTCTTCCGAACCGAATCACCCTCGCCGAGCTGACGTAGTCGCTTCTCGATGGACTCGTTCAGCTTCGACTTGCGATCCGTCTTCTGCTGCTGAGCCGTTGTGAGGTCGGAGAGGACCTTCGCCTCCGTCTCGTACTTGGTCTTGTCCGACGCCTCGCGTTCCTCGTGCTCCTCGACGGACTTCTTGAGTACGCCGATCTCCTTCTGGGCCGAGAAGCTGACCGTACCACGCTGCTTCTGAACGTAGCTGCACTCGCTATAGGAGACGCCACCGTGAGGGCAGCTCCCGACCAACTGCAGGAGCTTGTCGCGGCGCTCGCGGACGTCGGTGAGCGCCTTGTCGTCCTTGTTCCGATGGGCGATGGCCTCGTCCCATCGGCTCTTCGCCAACTCGACGAGGGGCGTCTGCATCTTGATGTCCGCGGCGAGCTCGATGAGCTCGCCGTCCAGGACCGCGATCGCCGCGCGCTCTTCGTCATTCTTCGCCTCGATCTTGCGGGTCTTCCGTTCGATCTCCTGCTCGACCGAGTCCGCGAAGAGATCCTCCCTGACCATCTGCAACGACTTGCTGACGCCCGCCCACGCGCGGAGCTGTGTCTCGACGATCGCGCGCGTGTTCGTGCCACGCTGCTCCTCGGCCCGTAGCGTGTCGCGTGCTGTCGTCAACTCGGTCTTGATGCTCGCGACCGTGGACTCGGCCTTCGCTTCGGCATCACTGAGCACGCGGAGAATCAGCCGCGCCAAAGCGGGCGGGTCCTTGACCTTGCGGTGCAGGCCGGTCCCGTCGTCGTTGCGCCACTCGAAGTACTGGCGCAGGCCCAGCGCCTGGTCCCGAGCGAGCCAACACAGCACGTGCCGCCACTCGACGGGTTGGCCCGTCACGGGCAACGCGCGGGTCGACATGTGCTGCAAGCAAGCTTGCTCGCCGAGCAACTCTACATAGGTCGAGAAGTCGATTGCTTGAGCCTTCGCGTCCTCCTCGAAGAGGGCCTCCACCGTAGCTCCCCTCAGCGCGAAGCTCAGCGAGCCGAAGGACCGGAACACCGCAAAGCGTTCGACGCCAACGACCACCTCGGCGGCGATGCCTCCGCTGCCGTAGTACTCGGCGAGGTGGCTGCGCATCGTCTTGACCGCTGCGCCGTCGTCGCCAAGCACGGCGCGGAGCATGAGCGAGAACGTGCTCTTGCCGACGCCGTGGCCGGCACGCTGCACCTCCGTTGCGCCGTCGCTGGCTGCCAGCTCCTCGGCCCAGACGATGTTCAGCCCCGCCTGCAGTGGAACGTCGCGGATGAACGTGAGCGGCGAGCGCGACTCGACGATCACGAGACGTTCGACGCGAAGACGCGGGGCTCCTTCGGTCATGCGCGCTTCGCCTTCCGGGTCGGAACCTTCTCGACGGCGGGCGTCATTGAAGCACCCGCCTCAGCTTGCTTGAGCCCGGCCCGCATCAGGCTGGCGAGCTTGGCGAGCGTCGGTGTCTGCGGGAGCCAGTTCGGGATGGTGCTGCCCGCACGCAGTCGCACGAGACCCTTCGCGTCGCGCGTGATGGCCTTCTCGTTCTCGAGCGCCTGGAGCAGCTTCGGGGCGTCGCTGGCGCCCTGCGCGAGGAGCGGGTCCGACTCGCGGACTCGCTCGAAGTCCGCGAGCGCCGCGCCCTGGAGCCCGGTGGCCGCGTGCTTCGCGTCTTCGAGCCAGAGGAGCGCCCTGGAGAGCGTCCCCTGGGAGATGCCCGCGTCTCCGCTCCGGCGGATCAACGTAAAGAGAAGGCCCATGCGGAGCGCTTCGGCGTAGTCCTTGGGCGTGCCGTCGGAAGCAAAGACGCCGTGGCTCGCACCCGAAGCAGCAGGCAGCGGGTCGAGCGGTGTCCGGTACGGCTTGCCGGTCTGAATGGACTTCGCGAGCGCGTCGTAGGTCTCGAGGATGACGCGCTTGGTGCGATACTCGCCGTGGGCCTTCTCGTCGTTCTTGCGAACGACCGGAAAGCTATCCATGACGTAGTCAACATCGTCGCGTGCGAGTCCGTAAAGGTGGAAGAACGCGGCATCGAGTTCGCAGCGAAGCTGAAAGCGGCGGTCGGGGGCCCACCGGAACGGAGTTCCGGCGTAGCCAACTTCACGCGCGAACGGTTCGAGGGCCCATTCGGTGTATGTGAGCTCGAGAACGCGAGGATGAATCCACTCGTGGAGTGTGGTGCCGAGGAATGGCGAAGAAACTGAGAAGAGCGATCTCGAGACAAGCGGTAGCTGCTCGAAGACAAACTTGTTGAGATGGGTGCCACCGACCTTCTGCCTCGCAATGAAGTCGAACGCGAAGCTGTTGAGCATGGCTAGGACGCTGGAGACCAGTGGAACCTGTTCTGGCGCCGGCATGAGGAGCCAGGCTGTGTGAGCCACTGCGAGTGACGGCACGACGCTCGCAATCACTGTGCGCTCGTCGGTTGATCGGGCAATGTCGCGCCAGCAGAGGATCCATGGGTGCGGCCACACCGACTCATAGCGAGCCACAATGCTTTCGGTTGGAAACAGGTAACGGGGCTGAATCCCCATCGATGGGTCGATTCGCTCGGCGTCCGTGAGGGCCCGGTCATCGTCACCATCGTGCGTGAGCCATCGATGATCGAACTGGTGGAAGTACTTTCCCTCGTAGAGAGGTGAGAGGTCTTCGTCTGGGCCGGTGCGCTTCCTGAACTCACCAGAGGCACGCCCGACATCCAGAGGGAATCTTGGCGAGAGCTGCCAGTCAGAATCAACTACCGTTTTGCAGCGCCGGTAGATCTGCATGGTGAGCGTCGCATCCCGCCGCGTCCGAAAGATGGGACAGGTCTTGCTGCTCGGATTGACAAGAGCAAGGTCGTCGGCCGAAAGCGTAAAGCGGCGCTCTTGAAGCAAGAGGTCTGCGGGGCTGCGCGAGAAGAACTGGAGCACAGCGGACTGGGTATTGCCCGTCCGGTCGACAACCAACAACACAAACTTGAATGCGTGATGTACGGCAGGAAATATCTTGTCTTCGTTCTCGAAGTGAAGAACGGCTGCGAGTTCGCGCCCCGCAACGAGCGCCTGAAAGAAGAACTTCGTCGAATCGTCAGACACAAGCCCTGCTGGGAGGATCTGTCCAATTCGTGCACGCGGACTCGCTGATGCTCTGGCGCGCTCCGCAAAGAGCGCGAACAGGTTCACCCTGCCCACGCCACAGAGCGGATAGCCTCCGCTGCCGATCACGAATGCGTTGAATCCTTCGACTGTTCGTAAGGTGTCGACGAAAGCTCGATACAGGTCGGGATTCGATTGAGCCAGGCCGTCGATGAGCGTCTTGCGCTCCGCGGAATTCTCGGCTTCTGCAATCTCCGGTGCGGACGCGGCGAAGAACTCCTTTTCGATGAGTCGAAGCGCTTCCCACGGCGGGTTGCCGAGGACGACGTCGAAGCCTCCCTTGGAGAAGACCTGCGGGAACTGCAGATGCCAGTGAAAGAAGCAGTACTGCTCGGCGAGCTTCCTCACGACCTTCACCATGGCCGCCTGTGAGAGCGAGAGCTGCTCGTCACCGTCGAGGTCGCGCCACACCTCGTTCGTCGGCGCCAGATCGCTCATCTCCCCAGGCTGCTTCGGCCACACGAAAGCAGCGCACCACGCGTCGGCGCGGAGCTTCTGATGCCGATAGGCAGACGACCCAACGATTCCCTCCCAGTGGTCCTCCTTGTGCTGGACGGCGGCAAGCGTCTCATCCGACTCGGCATCGAGAGCGACGACTTCCCTCTCGACGACCGCTTCTGCGATGGTCTTGTCCAGGAGGAAGTTGAAGCCCTGCTGTTCCTTCACCGCATGCAGCTTGTTCCGCTTCTTGAGCGCGCTCGCCGCCTTCTTGTCGTCCCCCTCGATGGGATCCCACGCGGCGTCGGGGATGCCCTTAGCCATCAGCTCCGGCGTCGTGCCGAGGAGCGCGTTCCCGTGCTGGATGTGCGAGTTGAGGAACGTGAGCGGAAGGCCCGGCTCGACGGCCTCCATCCACAGGCCGACCTTGCACAGTTCGACGGCCATCGGGTTCAGGTCGACGCCGAAGATGCAGCGACCGACAACCTGCCGGAGCGCGTGCCGGTACTCGGCGGCCGAGGGCGTACCGTTCGCCTGCAGGCGCGCCACGTGCGCCGCGAGCCTGCGTGCTGCCGCGAGGAGGAAGTGCCCTGAGCCACACGCGGGATCGACGATGGAGAGCCCGAGCAGAGCCTCGACGACCTTGCCCGGGTGCTTTGCGATGGTGTCGGCGATGACGGGCTCGAGCGCGCTGTCGAGCAGCACCTGCACGAGGCTGTCGGGCGTGTAGTAGCTGCCCGTCGTCTTGCGCGCGTTACCCTTGGTCTCGCCGCCGGTGGCGAAGGCGAACTGCCGCCCGTCCTTGGCGATCTGCGGGACGAGCTCGAGGAGGCTCTCGTAGACCGAACCCAACTCCTCGGGCCCCATGTCGCGCCAGTTCACGCGCGAAAGGCCGCCGTTCTCGCGGAGCCAGGCGAGCTTGAACACGGCCAGCAGCAGCGCGCGGTTCTCGAGTTTCGCCCCGTCGAGCGTCGGGCACTGGTTCACGGCGAAGATGCCCGCGAGCGCCGGGAGCCCGAGGCGCGGCTCGCCCGAAGCGAGGCCACGGCACACGACCTTGGTCGCGTCCCAGAGATCGGAGAAGCGGTCGTGGGCACTGCGCTTCACGGAGCGCTCGCGAAGACGGCGGATGCCGTAGCCGTTGGCGTAGAGCGCCTTGATTGTCTCTCCCGTGCCCTCGGGATGGAGTAGCCCGCGCTCCTCGACCGTGAGGAGGAAGATGAGCCGGTAGACCAGCCGGAGGAGCTGGTTGAAGTAGTCCTTCGCCGACAGCGTGCCGTTCTGCAATTCGACGCGCAGCACAGCGTTCTCGGTGTGGGAGAGGAAGCCCTGCCCCAGGGCGACGAGCGCATCCTCGACGCCACGGCGCAGGTGTTCGCGGGCGCGCGTACCCTCTTCGCGGCCGGCATTGCGCCACACTTCGAGCGCGCATTCGGTGACCGGCTGGCCCTCGCGGCCGAAGCGCGTCTCGTGGCAGAGCAGCCAGAGCGCGGCGAAGTCGGCGTAGCGCTCTTCCGTGAAGATGCGCTCGAGGTCCGCCTCGATCCACGCGGGGCGCGTGAGGCTCGCGTTGTCGCGGACGATGCGCAACGAGACGCCGTCGCTGACGATGCCCCATAGCGCGCCCTCCTGAGCGTTCAGGTATTCCTGCGCGAGGCCGAAGGCGCTCCGTCTGCGGACTCCGTCGCCGAACACCGAGGCGAGCGTGTCGAGTCCGGTGTCGGCAGGAGCAACGACGACGGGCACGCGACCACCGAGGGCCGCGCGTCCGATCGGATACGAGCGCTCCGCGAGGACGGCCGGCTCCACTTGCCTGAGCGATGCGAAGCCGAACGCATCGCGAAGCAGCGCGAGCCCGAAGCGCTCTGCGGTGGCCGTCGGATCGGCCTTCGCCTCGCGGCCCAACTTGAAGTCGGCCCAGTGCGCCTGTGCGATGCGCCAGTACCGCCCGATCTCGTCGCGGAGGTTGAGTCCTTTGGGTACGCGGTAGTCGGCCTCGGCCTGGGTGTCCGCCTGAAGCTGGGCGACTTTGGAGAGCCACTCGGGTGAGAGGAGTCCGCCCTCGATGGCGAGGGCTTCGAAGGCGAGCTGAGCTTCTCGGGCTCGGGTCTTTCGCTTTGCAGCCATGTTCAGTTCACCTTCGGCATCAGGACGAAGAGCCCGATGATGTCCGCAGGGAGAAGCGCCTTCACGCTGTAGCGACCGAGGGCCTCGGCTGCCTCGCGTACGCGGCGATGATCGGCGAGGAGCGCCTGTGCCCGCCGCTCGGCGAACGCATTCAGCTCCGGCAAGCGGGTCTCGAACTGCCCGAGCGCCTGCGTGACTGCACGATCGCGCACGTGTGGCGGTGGGTCGGAGACAGGAATCGGAGAGAGGAGCGCGAGCGCATCGGTGCCCTCGATCGGACTCTGATCGCCGCCCCACGCGATGGCAGTCGCCTCTTCGACGAGGAGCGTCGTCGCTTGCGAGCCGCGCTGGGACGTGAGCTGGTGACGTAGTCGCACGAGCGCCACGACCGTGCGCGCCTTGATGCCATCAGCCACCCAGCAGCCAACACGCCCGAGCGCGCCCGGATCGTCTACGTCGGCGAGCGCGACTCCGCCGAGCGTGCGTTCAAGCATCGTCTCGGCGAGCACGGAGACGAGCGGGTGGCTCCGCTGCACGGGGCGGCAGCGAGCTGCGGGTGGATATTCGAAGTCGATGTGGAGCGAGCCCTCGAGCCCCTCCACTTCGAGCCGCTCGCGTACGTCCTCGGGAAGCGCGGTGAGCGGCGTCTTGAAGCCACGGCGCCCGGAGGTGCCCACGGGCTCCAGCGCGCCCCCCAGGCGTGCCAGGGCGCGCCCGGTGAAGCGCTGGACGTCCTCTTTGCCGCCGAGCGCAGCAAGGGACTTCTTCCACTCGGGCAGCACGTCTTCGGGCTTGAGGCGGCGCTGCGCGAAGACGGTGCGGTTCTTCTTCGCCTTCTCGGCGGCGTCGAGCCAGCGCGTCTCGATGACTTTGGCCTCCTCGAGATCGATGAAGGAGAAGGTTCGTTGCCGCTTTTCTTCCCGCTCCCGCTCGCGAAGTAGGACGGCCTTCATCAGCGCTTGGCTGAGCGTGTGCCCGTCGTCGGGCAGCGGGACGGGCACGCCCAGCTCCTCGCGGATCTTGTCGGCCTTCTTGAGGATGACCTCGAGCACCGCGCCGTCGACCGGGTTATTCGCGCCGTAGAGCAAGGTGGCGCGCACCACGCCACTCTTCTGCCCGAAGCGATCGACGCGCCCTTCGCGCTGCTCGTGGCGCGTGGGGTTCCACGAGAGGTCGTAGTGAATGACCGCGTCGAAGTGGTCCTGCAGGTTCACGCCCTCGGAGAGACAGTCGGTGGCCACCAGGATGCGTCGCTCGGCGTCTCCGAGTAGCTCGACCTTCTCCGTGCGCTCGTCCGAGGTCAGCTCGCCCGTGACGACGCCGACCGTGACGTTCTTCACCTTCGAGGTGAGGTGCTGCCCGAGGTAGTGCGCGGTCGCGATGTACCGACAGAAGATGACCGGGTTGAACCCTTCCTTGACGAGCTCGGCGACGTGGTCAGTGAGAACCTTGAGCTTCGGATCTCCGGCCTGTCCCGCGAGCTCCTCGGCCTGCGTGATGAGCGCCGCAAGCGCGGAGTCATCGGACGCCGCAGGCGGCTCCACGTCGTCGTCAGGGAGCGCGTCGGCGGCACCGTCGAACACGCGCGCTTCGACGTCGTCCTCGGCGACCTCCTCTTCGAGTCCCGCGCGGGTGCGCAGCGCCTGAACGGCGGCCGCAGGACTCGATGCCACGCAGCGCATGAGGGCAAGGGTGCCCCAGAAGTTGAGGCGCTGCCTCTTCGTATCCTCGCCCGCAGACGCGACGACGGACGCGCAGTAGTCGAGAACTGCGTCGAAGAAGCGCTCCCACGCGCCGGTAAGCTTGTAGGTCAGCTCCTTGGTCTCGCGGCGCGGGAAGATGTTGCCTTCCTTCCACTCGGCGATGTCGGGCCGACGGCGCTGGACGAAGTGGGCAGCAAGCCGATCGCGGAGCTTCTTGTGGTCGTCGCCCGACGCGCTCGCCAGCGCAGCAAAGTCGGGATGCAAGAGGCCAAGCAGCCGAAAGTAGGCGTCCTCGTCACCACTGTGCGGCGTCGCGGTGAGCATCACGAGGTGGCGCGCCTTCTCGCTGACGAGCCCCTTCAAGAGCTCGTAGCGCTGGTGGCGGCCCTGGCCCGTGGACGCGCACGTGTGCGCCTCGTCGACGATGACCAGCTCTGGGCACGCACGGAGGAACTCCGCGCGACGCCGCTCGCTCTTGATGTAGTCGAGGCTGACGACCGTGTGCGGGTGCGTCGTGAAGATGCTCTCGCTCGGAGGGAGGTTGCGCTCGAGGCGCGCGGCGCTCGCGGCCGTGACCGCGACAGGCCGGAGGTGGAAGCGCCCTTCGAGCTCGGTCACCCACTGGTCGACAAGGTGCGGCGGGCAGAGGACGGCGAACCGCTGGACGTCGCCACGATCGAGCAGCTCACGCGCGATGAGCGCCGCTTCGATGGTCTTGCCGATGCCGACGTCGTCGGCGATCAACAGCCGGACCGGATCGAGCTTGAGCGCCATGAGTAGCGGGACAAGCTGGTAGGCGCGCGGCTCGATGGCGATCTGCCCGAAGCTACGGAAGGGTCCGGCGCCACGACGGAGCGACAAGACGAGGGCGTCGCGCAGGAGAAGCGCTGCGTCGTGGCCCGCCTTCTGCGTGGGCTCGGGCTTCGGGAAGGAGGCGTCAGCGACCGGCACCGTCTCGAGCGCGAGGTGGATGAAGGTCTGGTCCTCCTCCGAGCCCGACACCGGGCGGACGCGAAGCACCTCCGCGTCGCTGCCGGACAGCACGATCCACTCGCGGCCGCGTGCACGAACAAGACTCCCTGGACTCCAGCGCGTCCCCGAGGGCGGCGCCGACGTCGTTTCCGTCATGCTCACGCCGACCTCCCGAGAAGCTTTGCGAGCGACGACGTCGTCTCCGCCCACGCCGCTTCGCTGTCACCGAGGACGACAACCTCGAAGCCCTTGTTCTCTAGCTTTGCTGTCAGGTCGACACTCTCTGCAAAGAGCGCAGCAACGTAGTGGCCGCGCCACACCAGCTCGACGGCCTGTTCATCAATCACGAGAGGCTCCGAATCAGGGGAAGGGAGCTCCTGCCCACGCGCGTAGGTACGCCACACCGAAGCGATATCGCCGTCCGCTGACGTCGGAGGAGGCTCCGTGGAGCGCCGCGCAACCGGCGCTTCGAGTTCCGTGAGCCTTCCTTGCGCAAGGCGGAGGAGGAACCCGCGCGCATCTTTGTCACGACGATCGAGCAGCTCGTGGTCCGGCTGGTTGAAGTAGGACATCACGCAGCGGTAGCAGGCGGCGACACACGCGGTGCCCGGCTGGTCAACGAACGCGGTCACCGTCGCCGGCAGACCATCGGCGAGGTCGAAGTGCATGATCTCGAGCGCGTTGCGCGCCACCTCGGCAAGACGCTCGGGTTCGGCAACGAGGCGCGTGAGAACGCCAGCACCGCCTTCGGTCGCCTCGTAGAACAGGAAGCCCGTGCGCGCGTCGCGCTGAGGCATCGGTTCGGCGAGGATCTCACCTTCCTCGAGTTGGAACACGGCCTCAATGCCACGCAGCAGGGCATGCTGGATCGTGGGCAGAGCGGCCTGTGAAAGCTCGGTGTCGGTCGGCTGGAGCAGGAGCGCGTTCTTGTGATCTCGCACGATGGGAACAATCGGCTGCCGAGGGGACGCAGTCGGATCGCGAGCCTCTTCGCCTTCGTCAGGGCTCTCCTTCCACCAGCCAGAGATGGGGTCGATGTAGAAGCCGAGCTTCGTCTTGTCCTTTCGTCGCCGCAGCCCTTTGTTGATCCGGGTGATCGTTGCGCCAGGGCCATAGATGAGCCGCACAATGTCACCCTCGGCATCGCAGATGCTCCCCTTTCGGCGGTCGTGATGACCGTCGCGCACAGCTAGCTCGAACGTCGTCTGTAGCTCGAAGCCCTGGCGTTGCCGCTCCTCGTCGTTCGCGGTGATGCGTTCGGCGGGTTGTGTCGAGACGTTCTCGATGCGGTAGGTGTGATTGACGATCTCCGCGTCGCCGAGCGACGCGCTGCACGCGTGGCACATAGAGGCTTCGTCGGTCCAGTGTCCGGCGCCGCACGCCTTGCAGATGCGCACGGTCTTCGTCGGCAGGCGCACGTCCGCCGTGGCGCTCGCCTGGTGGTTCAGCGAGAGCATGGCCCGCACGACGCGGTACGCGCGCCCCTCGTGATAGACGAGGCTCCGCGGTCCGAACTCGGAGAGCGCGAGGAAACGAGGCCGCTGGAGGTACGTCTGGCGCCCGCGCCCGTCGTTGGTCGCCGGGATGTACGCCATCAGCGGGAGGCGCGGGAAGTTGTAGCCGGGCAGGAAGCCCTCGGTCGCAAGGTAGCGGTACGTGTTGAAGTCGCTCGACGGGCTGTTCGAGTTCCGCGTGTCGGACTGGAGCAGGTTGAGTTGGTCGATGGCCTGCGCGTGGCGGCTCTGCGCGGCCCGCTTCTCGTTCTGCGGTGCGGCGTAGTCGTCCATCGTGCGGCGCGCCGCGTCGCGCTGCTGCTCGGCGGCGGCGAAGAGGTCGCGCCAGCGGTTGAATGCCTGCTCGAAGCGCGTGAGCGCGCGCTCGACAACCTCGTCGGCGAACACGTCGCGGCCCGGGTACCAAGGCGCGAGCGCGGATGACAGGTCTTCTTCGAGGAGGTTTAGCACACGTCGGATGCGACGGCGGGCTTCCTCGGAGACAGCCGGAAGCGCCATCGGCTCCTCCACGTCCCTCTTCAGCGGACGCCGCGTCTCGGAGAGCACAAGCAACTCCGCGATCGACGGATCGAGCGGAAGCTCCGTGCACGCGAGCCAGACCGCCGAGAGGTGGCTCTCGACGAGGTCACGGTTCGCAAGGTCGAGGAGCGGCGCGCGAACCTCGCCGTGCACCATCGCTTTGGGATCGCGGAAGAAGTACTGGTCGTGCGGGCTCTGCGAGGAGCTGTACGTGAGCACCAGCGCGGCCTGCCCGCTGCGCCCCGCGCGTCCGCTGCGCTGGGCGTAGTTCGCAGGTGTCGGCGGTACGTTGCGAAGGTACACGGTGTTGAGCGCCGAGATGTCGACGCCCATCTCCATCGTCGGCGAACAGAAGAGCACCGGCAGCATGCGAGCCGACTCGCTGATCTCACGCAGGTGCCTCTCGTCGGCCGCGAGCTCTTCGCGCTCCTTCTTCCCGAACCGGAAACGCTTCTCACGTACCACGCGCTTCTCACCTTCGACCTGCGCGGTGTGCTCGCGTGCCTCGAAGCCGAACAGCGGATGCGTGGCCTCACGAAGCGTCGTCGCGAGATTCGCGTAGAGGTCCCGGAAAAAGCGTTGTTCTTTCGAGCGCGCCGGGGCCGCGTCTGGCGTTCCGCGCTTGAAGCGCACGCAGACCTCACTCAGTCGGTAGCCCGTCTGCTCCCCGAAAGGCGTCACTTCTTCGGACACGAGACCATGGATGGCCGCCGCCTTCAGCAGTGCCTCGATGAGTGCGTCCACTTCCTTGGACTTCAGCCCGCGTGCCGCTGCGGGATCGTCCCAAAGCTGGCGTCCATCCGGCTCTCTCGGCGTTCGCGAGCCTCGCGACGACTTCAGGATTCTGCCCAGCGCGCTGCGCGAGCCACCGCGGACGATGAGGTCCTCGTCCCGCAGGTTGGTTTCCCTGCGCGACGGCGGGCTGATGAGGAGCCAACGAGCTTGACGCGGCTTCTCGTCGGGACCGAAGCCCCACGGGGCGCGCAGCAGGTTGTGAGACTTCTGGCTCATCTGCTCGAGCGTCGTCGGGTCGAGCACATGGCTGCGGATCGCCATCCACTTCCGAAGGTGGTCAAGCACCTCGGTGTAGACCGCCGTGCGTGCTCGAGGAGACGCAAGACGCAAGACGTCGGGAGCCTGGTCGAACACCTCCTCGTCGGCAACCAGTTCGTCCAGTCCGAGGTACTCGACCTCCACGAGCCCAAGCTGCTCGAGGTTGGGGTTCGTGTACCGCCATCCTCGACGCTGATCGAACCACACGCGGTACGAGAGAACCTGCCGGAGCGCGGTTTCCGCCTCTTGAACGTGGATGCCCTTCAATGCCGGGTTGGCCAACCACTCGCCACGCAGCGCGGGTGTTGGGCGGTCGAACCCGAGAGCGCGCTGCTGTGCGACGCCGAGTTCTTCGCTCCGCAGGCCGTTCTCGCCCGAGATGTCGAGCGCACCGAGGAAGGCTGCGCGCACGAGACTGACGAACAGGAAGTCGTTGAAGTGCCCGGACTGGAGCGCAGCGTCCTGCCTGTTGTCCGTGAACCCTAGCAGTTTGCGCTCCTCCGGCTCTCCGGATGCGTGGTCGTGCATCCAGCGGAGTGCGCTGCTGACGAGCACCGTCGTCGCCGAGCTTCGGCCTTCCGCGGACAACGATGCGAGGCGCGTGCGGTCTCGAGCGGACGAGCTCTGCGTGGCTCCGCATCGTAGACAGAAGCGGAAACGGCCAGGGATGAACCAGGCCCGGGCGCCCGAGCCCACGGTACCATCGGGAGAGACAGCGACCTCACGAACGAGCCCACCGCGATAGTTGCTCTTGAAGCGCGAGTTTTCCTTCGCATCGTACTCGAGCCACGTCTCCGGGTAGTCGTCCTCTTTGTTCGAGAAGGTGAACGGCCACGTCGTCGACGAGTCGTCCGCGTCCCTCGTGTGCAGCGTCAGGAAGCCAAACTCTTCGCCCGTCGGTGATTCTTCGTCGTCGCCGCTGGGCTCATCGTCCTTCGCGGGAGCCGCGGAGTCATCGATGTCACGCGACAGAAAACGCCGAGCGCCTCCATCGGAAACGAGCCGGACGGGGTGGTACTCGTGTCCGCAGTCGCGACAGAAGTGAACGGGGTACAGTCGCTTATTGGCGTCGCCGGGGAGGAATTGCTGTCCCTCGACCGTGACCGTCCGCTGGCCCGCGGGCTCGAGCGTCGCGAAGGCATGGCCCGCGCCCGAGATGAACTGGTGCAGCTTGAAGGCGAAGAAGCTCCGGTGGGAGGCAGACTCGTTGCGCGTGCGATCGGCCTCTAGGAGGCTCGACACGAGGAGCAGCGTGCGCAGCGCGTCCTTGCAGACCTGTTCGTCACGTCCCGCCTCGGCAGCAAGCTCGCGAGCGGCCTCGTCGAGCGTTCGCGGGCGCGCACGATGCCACGCCGGATTCGCGTCTGTCGTCGTGATACCGAGGCGCGTCTCGGTCCAGATGGCGAGCGGATGGTTGCGGAGCGCCTCGTCAGTGATGTTTGACGGTAGCCCGGCGTCGATCGCAGGGCCGAGCGCGCTCTTCACCGACTCGGCGCGCTTCGACTTGTCGGTGACGCGCTCGAGCTCCTCGATGATGACGTGGCTCGGATCGACCGTCGTCGAGAACAGCTTCGAGGCGACGCCCGCGACGACCTCCTGCTTGTTCCGCGCGGTGCCCTCGCTCGCCATCGTGGCCGACGTGCCGATGCACTGAAGCTTCTCGGGCGATAGGCGCTCGCGGACGCGGCGCACGAGCAGCGCGACGTCGGCGCCCTGGCGGCCTCGGTAGGTGTGCAGCTCGTCGAGCACCAGGAAGCGAAGCCCCTGGCAGTTGCCGATCACCTTTCGATCGAGCTCATCCTGACGGGTCATCAGAAGCTCGAGCATCATGAAGTTCGTCAGCAGGATGTCGGGCGGGTTGTCGGCGATGCGTCGCCGCTCCTCGCTGTCCTCCTGGCCGGTGTAGCGGGCGAACGTGACGGGCGGATCGCCCTGGACATTGGCGACGAACTTGTCGAGCTCCTCGCGCTGGCTGTTGGCCAGCGCGTTCATCGGATAGATGATGATCGCTCGGGTGCGGCGCGCGGCGCTGGCCCGCTTCTCGGCGAGCACCGCGCTCACGATGGGGATGAAGAAGCAGAGCGACTTACCGGAACCCGTGCCCGTGGTGACGACGTAGCTATCGCCCTGCGAGGCGAGCACCACGGCTTGCTCCTGGTGCTTGTAGAGCGAGAGCGGTGCACCGCCGGCACGGAAGATCTCGGCCGTCCGAGGGTCGAGAGCGCCGTTCTCGATGAGCGTCTCGATGTTCAGCCCGCGCTTGTAGCTCGGGTTGATCTGCAGGAGCGGGTCGGGCCAGAAGCGCCCCTCAGAGTAGATCGCCTCGACCTGCGCGCGGATGTCCTCCGCGTGGATGGTCGTGAACGAGGTGGCGAACTTGCGGTACTCGCCGACGATCGCGTCGCGCAGCGCGAAGACGTCCATGCTGGTCGCGCTCACGCCGTTGCCCCCCGGGCGCTGTTCGGTCGCGACGGGCCACCAATGTCGCTGTCACGAGTCGCAGCACGAGCCCCCGATGCTCTCGCCATGAACGCCATCCTCCGGATCATGGAGACATACCCGAGGTCGGGCGCTATGTTGACCCTTGTCGCACGCGACGTGGTCTGTCGCAGGGATCTGAGGTCCTGCGGCATGACACGCGGCTCGCGGTGTGCGTGGCGACGCGGCAATTCGCGCCCGAGACCGGGGATAAGAACCACGGCGGGCAACAGCCCGCCAAGGAGGTTCTTCGATGGTCCTATTCCTCGAGTTCGCCGGCCTCGCGTTGTCGACGGCGGCGCGCGCGATCCGAATCGTCCGGTCCTGACGGACATCGACGCGTGGCCGTGTCGGCGCCGCGTCCTCTTCGTACTCGTCCGCGCTCGAGCGCGACGCTCTCGCACGGGAAAGAGATGAGCCAGAACAACAACGGCAACGATAGGTTCGACACGTCGAAGGAGTTCGTCGCGAACGTCCTGAAGCACGACGCGTTTCGGAAAGGTGCAACCGCCGCGGTGGCCGGGATGCTTTTCGCCATCGCGTCGGTGGCGATCTTCGGGCCGACCGAGGGATCGTGATCAGCATCGGCGAGGCGCTCGTCGACGCCCTGCTGCTCGGGATCGACGGATATCCTCGTGTCCGTCGTGCCGTCGAGTGGGTCGGCGAGGTCGGCAAACCGCCCGAGGGAGTCCGTCTCGTCGCTGAGGACGGCGCTGAGTACACCGGCGTGGTTGTCGTGGATGCGAACAAGCCCCGGTTGATGTTCGCCGTCCGCGGCGGGAAAGGCTCGAACGCCGCGACCCGCCAGCCGCCATCTGGCGAGCGGCGGCGCTCAATGCCTGCCGACGATCACGGCGACGGCGCCTGGCACGACGACACCACGTCCTACGAATAGTTCAACACCAACACCAACCTGAGCGCCCGCCGAGTGGTTCGTCCACGCGAGCGGGCGTTCTTCTTCTGGAGGTCCATCATGCGCATCTGCGGTCGCCTTCTCCGCCCCTCCACGCTCGTCGAGCGTCGTCTTCTCCTCGGTCACTTCGGTGTGAGCAGCCTGCGCGTGCCGCGCTCGCAGAACATCTTCGCCGTGGCTCGTCGGATCGAGCGGTACCTCAAGAGGAACGACGACATCGTCTTCTTGAAGAAGCTCGCCACACCGATGGGGAGGCCCGTGCCGCCCATCGCGCCGGACATGGACAGCCCCGAGCCCATGACCGGCGACGACTATGCCACCGCGGCCGAGTAGTGCGGCACGAGAGCTCCTCACGCTGTACTCGCGAGCCGGGCACGGCGAGTACAACATCGGGGCGTTCCTGCGGGAGCGCCCGGACCTTGCCGCCCGCCTCGGCCTCCTCGATCTCGATGGCGATGACGCCGACCTGGCGCTTCAGCTCGCTCCGGCGATCGGGAAGTGCAAGAGGCGCGTCGCTCGCGACCGGGTCGAAGAGCGCGGAGCCCGAGCCGAGCGGGCGGCGCAGGAGCTCGCCGCATCCGCGCAGCATCGGTTGGGACGTGTAGAGGTCGACCCTGCGATTCTCCTCGGCGACCTCTTGGCGGACGGCTCGAAGAAGTACGTCGCCTTCGAGCTGACCGGCGTGCGGGTCGTCATGCTTCGCTTCCTGCTTCTCCGTGCACGCGCGGCGCTCCGTGGGTTTTCGGACGTCGCTGCGTGCATCGACGAACGGGGACTCCATCTCACCTGGCGCCACGGTCGTGGCGGGTTGAACCTCCGGACTCAGCTCGAGGAGCGCCGCGCCGCCGTTCTTGTCGTGGACCTCCGAGCTCCAGCTCGGCGGACTTCGGAGGCAGGCCCTCCAGGTCCCATGTTGCTCGCCGAAGTACTGGCGAGCCTCGGGGTCGTCTGATCGCCGTGGACGCGATTCGCGTCGCCGGAGCGAACAACAACACGGGCTGCGTCCCCGCGCCCGCCCACCGGAAAGACCATGCTCATCATCGAGAACCAGAAGCACTTCGACGAGGTCGTCGCGTTCGCGAAGACGGTCGGCCTCTACGAAGACGACGGCAAGACGAGCAACGCGCTCGCGAGCAAACTGAAGTACCTCGAGACCTACGGCGGCAAGGACGCCGACGGTAACGACCGGATGCGGGTCCGTCTCGCGCCCGACTTTGCTCCGTTCAGCTTCTTCTTCGTCATCGAGAAGAGGAACGACTCGGGCCAATGGAGAACGCTCTTCAACGGCGGGCTCCTGTTCCACGGCCGCCACGACGGCAACGGGAGCGGCTCCGCTCCGACCTTCGCCGTCACGCTCGAGCCGACGGTCGGCTGGAGCGTCCACACCTGATCGGGCTCGCGACGCCCGCGCGTCATCGAGCCGTTCTCTTCATGTGGGCTGCGCCGTCCTCGGCGCGCCCGTCCTCGAAGGAGAAGTACATGAATACGCCCCGCACAAACGGCGCCTCGGCGCCGCTCGGCAACAGCCTGCCGCCGGCCTTGTCGACAGCAGCAGATCTCCCGTCGACGTGGCGGGACGCGGAGCTCGACTTCGACTCCGCTGCGGAGCTCATCGTGCGCAGCCACGCCAACGACGGCGCACATGAGGACAGGTTCGTGGCCGACCTTCGGCTCACGGCCGTCGCCCCGTACCAAGGGCGCTTCGCGCTCGTGCCGCTCGCCCGAGATCGCGAGCCGCTGCCGCTCCGCGCGACGGGGTTCAGCCACCTGATGACGCGGCTCGGGGCTCCAGCAGCCTTCGTCCGAGGACTGCCCGGCCCCGTGGCCCTCGCCGTCATCAACACGCTGCTCCTTCAACACGAAGACCGAAGCCCCGCCGTGCTACGGCTCCGCGGTGGCGAGATCTCGGCGATCGTGAGCGAGAAGTACGCAGCGCTCGACCCGCCCGAGTTCCTCGAGCTCCTTCGGAGGGCCCTGTCCAACGCGGGGGTCCTCCACGAAGCAAGGGTAAGAGGGATCGCGGTTGGCATGGTCGACAACATGCGAATCGTCCTGCCGAACGAGTCCGTCGCCGTGAACCCCGAAGACGTGAGTGCCATCGGCATTGACGTCGGCTCTTCGTCGTTCGGCCGAGCGTCGGTGGCCCTGACGCCGGTGGTATGGCGCCTCGTCTGCTCGAACGGCGCGCGCCGAGCCGAACGCGGCGCGGCGCTCTCGTTCCGGCACTCGGGAGATCGAGCTCGACTTCGCGCCTGCGTGCAGGACGCCGTACCGAGCGCGATCGCACATGCGCGCGGTTTTCTCGACCAGTGGGGCCGCGCCGTGAACTACATGGCCGACAACGCCCTCGAGCAGATCGCGGCGCTACAACTCAGCGTGCTCGAGAAACAGAACGTCGAGGCCGCCGTACTCCGCGAGATCGGACAACGCGAGCTCCCGCCGCGCGTGCCGCTCTTCGATCTCGTCAATGGCATCACCTCCGGCGCCAAGCTCAGCGCGCCTTCACGGCGCCTCGAGATCGAGGCGTTGGCCGGGGCCATCCTCACACGACACGTCGGCGGGGCCTGATGAAGAAGTCGCTCCGCGGCGTCGTTCAACGAGGCTCAATCATCGATGCCCCCTTCGCTGTCGCGACGGATGGCCGCGTCCTGGTGAACGCGATGCACTTCGGCCACGTCACAAGCCCGCAGCAAGCGCTCAAGCGAGCTGCGTGAGCCGTCAGCGGTCTTCATCGGAGTTGCCCTCGACGTCGAGGAAGTACGCCTTGTTCTGGAGCATCTCCGAGATCGTCGACGAGCCGGCCGGCTTCATCATCGGCGGCCGTCAGCGACATCGGAAGCGCTGAAGCTCACCGCGTCGACAGCCGCGGCCTTCCCGGTCGCGCGGGTGCCTTGGTCGGCGGAACGAAAAAGTCCGCGACCGGCACCTTCAGTGCGTTCGCGAATCGCGCCAGCGTCGTCAAGGTGAAGTTCTCACCGCCGGCCTCGGCGCTCTGAACCCATCGTGTCGTCACGCCGAGCTTCTCGGACAGCGCCTCCTGCGTGAGGCCGCGCTCCGAGCGGAGTTCGGCGATGCGCCGTCCGACGTTCGACAGGAGCTTCTCGGGCTGAACCGACTTCACCCCCGAACGGGTGCCTGCGAACGGACGCCATAAACACGTTACTAAGACTTCGTGTATGTTTGTCTTTGCGTGGCCCGCCGAGACCGGAGGACTCGATGCACTACGTTGAGATCGTAGTTTCTGTACTTCTTCTTGCTTCGATAGGCGCTTGCGGGAACAACGTCGAGCCTGGGTAGAACAACAAAGTGACGGCTGCAACGGGCACGGCGACCTGCGCCCCGCAGGACGTACCGTCGGGATCGGCGGGTGCGACCGGGGAGGCAGGCGCGACTGGACCGATGGGTCCGCAAGGACCGAAGGGAGACAAGGGGAACCCCGGCCCGGCCGGTGTTCCGGGGGCGCAGGGCGCACAAGGCGCGGATGGAGTCGACGGCGTGCAGGGACCGATGGGTCCTGCCGGTGCGCCTGGAGCTCCTGGTCCGCAGGGGCCGAAAGGCGACAAGGGCGATCAGGGGACCATCCTCAACAAGGGAAGCATATACGTCGTGCATGCGTTCGCTTCGGTCACGACCGGTGCTGCGGCGCCGGCGGGGGCAACGGTCATCGCGTACTGCGATGATGCGAACGACATCGTGCTCAACGGCGGCTGCGGGCGGAACGGGTCGAACCCGAACCACCTGCTCATCAGCTCCTCACCGCACGCAGCAGACGACCCGGCCGTACGTTCGGGCTGGTCGTGCCAGTTCTACAACAACACGGTGCCGTCCTCTTTCACCGGCACGAGCTACGCGACGTGCCTCTCCGTGCCCTGAAGGAGGACCGACATGTTCAGCTTTCTCGTAGCGAACGCAGCCATCAGCGCCGTGAAGGCACTGCCACGCGCACTCGCTCAGATCAGCGCAAGCACGCGATCGTAGCAGCCGATGAACTGACGGATCGGCACATCGAACACCGGCTTGACCGCCGCCAATGGAGGAGAGGATGAAGTGGAAGAAGATCATCGGTCGGCTTGGAATGATCGCGGTTCGGATAGACTGCCGCCGACGACTCCCGCTGCTCGCGTTCGCGATCGCGCTCGTTGGATGTCGGCCGACATCCGTCTATCTTTGCAAGGAGTGGGAGCAAGAGCAGCTCGTGACAAAGTGCGAGGCGAAGGCGCCGGACACCAGCGATGTGTTCGCCGATTCGGTCTGGTTCTCGATCCCGAATAGCCCGCTCGCGAAGGGGGAGCTCGTCAGCTACGGCAGCGATGAGGCGTTCGCGCGAGGTGCGGACATCCACGCGAAGACCAGGAACGACAAGTCCTTTGGGCCACCTCTCGTCGATGCGCGCAACGCAAAGGCGCGCAGGCAGCTCTTGGTTCTCGGGGCTACCGTGGATGCAGTGGCGGCCGACACAATAAGGCGGCGCGTCGAGGCATTGAAGTAATCGCACTCGTTTGCGAGGTGCATCCGCCTCCGTTTGTTGGGAAGCGTTCGCCCGAAGGCGGCCGCTTCTCTTAGCTTCGTATTCTCGTACTCAATTGGCACCGATCGAGATCGTGCGTGCGTGAGATATGAGGAGCCGGCGCCTCGGCTGCAACCGATCGGGGCGGGCAGTTCGCGGAGAGCGCGCTGGCATCACGCGGAAGGTCGCGCGATTGACCCCAGAACACCGAGCTCGCGCCGGCTCTTCGTGCGCGGGTCGCCTGCTCAAGCGCAGCACCGACGACGGCCGTTCGCATCGGTCACGTAGAACGGGCTGTTCGGATACACGAGAAACCGGCTCCCAGCGGCTCCCTGCACGTGGGTGAACGACACGTCCGTGCGCCGTACCCCGAGCGTGTCGTAGGGACGATGGGAGCCGGCAGCTTCGGCGGATCACCTCGACGCGTCGGCTCATGAGCAGGGCGACGGGCGCCAACGAATTGCGCCAACATCAAGCCGTCGATGTTCTTCGCCAATCAGCCCGGAAACACAAAGCGGGCCATCGCAGATCGATGCAGAGCGGTCTTGACCATCGACGTTCGGCGCCGCATGGTGCGCGCAGATGGTCCCCCGCCTCTCCTTCCGCGACGCGTCGCGCATGGCCGTGCACGAGCACGACGTCAACGAGCGTCTCGCCGAGCGGGAGTACGAGCGCAGGGGTGCGCGTCGCCCACGCCCGGCCGCGAAGCTGGTGAGGGCGCCCGTCGTGCGTCATGCCCGTGCCCCCCGACGCGCTCGAATATCGCGTCGTGTGCAGCTCGGTCGGGTGACGTCCACGGCGGACCCGCCACCACCATCCGAGCCTGAACCACCGCGAGCCCGCGGTCCTCCGTGTCGTCGCCGTCGTCCCCACCGACTGCGATTCACACGGAGGTCCATCATGGCTCAGACATCATCTTCACGATCAGTTCAGGCTGCTTTTCTTCGCCCGCGCGCATTCGCGGAATATCTCGGGGTCTCTCCGAGGCACGTGCACACGTTGCTCCGTGAGGGGCTGCCTCACGTGCGTGTCGGCAGTTCGCACATCCGAATCCCGGTCGAGCCCGCGATCAACTGGCTCCAGGAGCGTACGGCGCAGCGGACGCCGGGAGGTGCGCGATGACCGACGCCACCGCGCACGCGGCCTACATGGTCCAGCAGGGCATGTTCGTCAGCGCGTATGTCGCCCTTCTTCGTGGCGGCGGCGATCAGCACGACGTGGATGTGCTGGCGACAGCGCTCCGCGAGCTGCACGCCGCGATGTCAGGCGTGGCCGGATGGCGTGATCGCGCCTACGAGGGCTACCCGACCACGCGCAGAGACTGGACGTACGACGATCTGTACATGGCGGCTCGGCACGTCATTCAACGGCTCGGGCTGGACGAGCAGGTGGAGGGCCAGCTCGCGCTGTACCGCGAGGCGGAGGCCCGGTCTCGCGCTCGCGTGCGGGCCGAGAAGCTACGAACGACGGCACCCGGGGCGCGTCGCCTCGAGATCCCCGCGAGCGCTCAGTCGGCCTTCGACGCGTTCCTCGCGGCATACGCCGAATGGCAGGTCGCGTCGTATGATAGCAAACGCAGTGTCGCTGCCCTGGACGCTGCGATGGACGCGTTCGCCACGATCGCCGGAGACGCCACGATCGCCGGAGACGAGCGCCTCGCTGAGGCGCGGAGGCACCTTGATCTGCCCGAGGTCGAGCTCACGCCGCTCAAGATCCGCCTGGGCCTCAGCATCTTGCACGGGCTCATTGCTCCGTCCGCGACGGCAAGGAACGTCGAGCGAGATCCGAAGGATGAAGGTATGGGCCAGAATCCCATACCTTCATCCCGAACGTCCGCGCCGGTCCTCGAAGTAAAGGCGGACGCCGACCCGAGCGAGCTCACGGCCGAGCAGAATGCGATGCTCCAGACGCTGACGAGGACGGCGGCTGCCGCTGGTATCGCTGCCCCTGAGTCTCTGCGCGTCCTGCCGCCCAGCATGAGCGGGAGCCCGATCGTTGCGAGCTCGGACGAAGACGTCGACCTCGAGGACGGAGATGGCGCGCGCGCGCGCGCCATCTCCATCGCGCCGACCGCTAACCCGCCCGACGAGGAGCTGGAGGAGGAACTGCGCCCCGTCGCGGCTGAGATCCGCGGACTCCTGAGCGACGCGACGCGGAGTGAGCGGGACATCCACTACGAGATCGGCGCCCGCGCGTACAGGGTCAGGACCGACTCGACGTATGGGGACGGGGCGATCGAACGTCTGGCGCGCGCCGTGGGCCAGGCCCCACGGACTTTGCAGGAGGCGGCATCGGTTGCTCGCCGGTGGCGTCCGGACGCGTACCAGACGCTGGCAGCCCGTACAACCTCGCGCGGTGAGCCGATCGGGTGGAGGCACTTGGTAACGCTCGCACGCGTTAGTGACGACACGGAACGTGCTCAGCTCCTGGAGCAGGTGTTCGAGCGCGGGCTCTCCACGCGGCAATTGGTGGAGGCGATCCGGACGCCGAAAACCGCCACGAAACGGCCGGCGAGCGTCATGCACGGGCTGGTCAAGCAGGCCAAGTCCATGGAAGCAGCGCTCTCCCAGGCCACGCCAGTACTGACGCCGGAGGCGGGCACGCCCGAGGCGCGCGCGGAGGCGATCGGCCAGTTCGCGGGAGCGGTGGTAGCTT
Source organism: Myxococcales bacterium 68-20 (assembly GCA_001899635.1). Taxonomy (GTDB): domain Bacteria; phylum Myxococcota_A; class Polyangia; order Polyangiales; family Polyangiaceae; genus Labilithrix. The sequence goes on from MKVQ01000002.1 coordinate 33,515, forward strand.
TCGGGATAGCGCTGGCCGCGCTCGGAGATGGCGCGCGCGCGCGAGCCATCTTGGAGGTGCTCGGCGAGCCCGGACCGAGGTTCGAGCGCGAGTAGCTGCAACTCGGGTTCAACGCAACGGACAAGGAGGAGAGATATCTCCGTCCTCTTGCGTCCAGTGCGGTCACCCCGACCGCGGGCTCGGGGCTCTTACGCTCATCGGCCCCCCACGGAGACCAGCATGTATCTTCAGCATGTCCTTCAATCGTCTTCGAGGCCCGTACTCGACGTCGTTCGCCAGGCCAACGTTGCGAGCCTGCCGTCTTCAACACGGCTCCCGCGGCTCCCGCGGCGCCTTCAGACCTACTTCGCAGCGACGCTCGGGGTTCTTCTGCTCGAGGAGGAGGACGAAGAGGAGGCGGCGAGGCCGGTGGTTCCGCTCTCGGATCGCCGCTACCTCACGACGGCCGAGGCTGCCGGCTACTGCGGCATGAGCCCCGATGCCTTTCGGCAGGCCGTTCACCGAGGCCGCGTTCAGCCGGCAGGACGACGCGGCGGAGGAACACTCACGTTCGAGCTGACAGAGCTCGATCGATTCATGAGAGGAGACACCTATGGCGATGACATGGACAAAACGCTGGGGCGGGATGGAGGTCAGCTCCGAGCCGATCCTCCCCGGCGTGTACAAGCGGAAGGACGGCGGCTTCGTGGTGCGCGGGCACGCGAAGGATCCGAGGACGGGCAAGCTCACCGAGATCTTCAAGGTTCTTCCCAACGAGACCGACAAGGTGGAGGCGCTCGGTTGGCTCAGCCGCGAAAAGGCAAAGGTTCGAGCGGGGGCGACGCAGCAAACGAACGTGCTGCCGCGCTTCAGCTCGTTCGCCGCCTCGTTGATGGAGGCCAAGATCAAGAGCGGTGAGATCGCGTCGGCAGCGACGCGGGAGCTTTGGGGCGATGTCCTCGAAAACCATCTCTTCAAGACGGACTTCGCCGACTTCTTCATCGACCAGATCCGCGCGCGGGATCTGCTCGACTGGAAGGAGGGCATCAGGATCGGCAAGGGCGACGGCGAGTACAGCCCGCACACTGCAAACTCGTGGCTCCGAATCCTCAAGGCCATCGTGAACGCCTACGTCAAGAAGTACGAGCTGGAGAGGAACCCTGCCCTTGCGTTGGACCTCTTCGACACATCCAAGTGGCGCGGCAAGATCACGAAGGAGGAGCCGAACAGCCTCACGCCGGAGGAGCTGCCGATGTTCCTCCGCCTCTTTCGCGAGTTCGAGGAGGAGTGGTTCGCGTTGGTCGCTCTCGGCTTCGCGATCGGCGCGCGTCCCTCTTCGCTTCGCCCCCTCCGTCGCTCGGGTCCGCAGAGGGACTACGACCGGGAGACGGGCGAGCTGATCCTGCGGCGTAGCCATACGCGAAAGAACGAGGTCATGGAGGCGACGAAGAACGGCGAGGACGTGACGATCATCCTGCCCAAGGACATGCGCGACATCCTCTCGTGGCACATCGACGAGATCCTCGTGGAGGACGACCCCGCGGATCGCCAGAAGCCGCGCATCACGCGCATGCGCATGGCTAGGAGCGAGCTCCTCTTCCCCGCCGGGCGCACTGGGAGCTTCATCAGCACGACCGCGCTATGGAAGCCGTTCGAGCACGTCTCCGCTGCCATGAAGAAGGCGACCGAGGGCAAGTTCACGAAGAGCATCACGCCAAAGGGCATGCGCCGAACGAACAAGGATCTGATGCGTGCCGCGGGCGTGAAAGACATCGTCGCGATGGCCGTGTCGAACCACCTCGATGACGAGATGCACGCGCACTACAGCACGGTCTCACCAAAGGAGATGACCGAGGCCGTGGCGGAAGTGATCCGGCTCGCCGACTTCCGGACGCCTTCCGTAAGGCAGGAGGAACCTGATCTCCAAGCCTCTGGTTGTGGTTGTGGGGCGCATTGTGGGGCGTCCCGGTGATGGTGCCTCGGAGACCTTGTTTTCTAGGCTGCGCGGAGAACGTGGCGGACGTTCCCAAGCTGGATGTCGCGGGTTCGAATCCCGTGTCCCGCTCTAGTTTTCCAGGGGTTTCTGCCACCAGGCGTTAGCCGGTGTGACACCCCAAAACCCCTCGGTGGCGAGGGAAGTGGTGAGGCTTACGAAGCCCCGCCGATTCCGCATGTAGCGCGGCAGCTGCGGGCATCTCGCGTTGCGGGGCGCTCGCCGGTTCCGACGGATCCCCGGGGCGCGCCGTCCAGCGACTGCGCTGAGATCGACCCGGTCGCCGATCGCCGTGAGCTGAACGCTCGGAAGTGCGCTCGCCTCCCCCGAGGTGGCCGATGAGCGCCCAGCTCAGCCTCGACCTCCTCGTCCGCGATCGCGCGAGTGAGGAGCCGAGGCCGCGCGCGGTCGTTCCGGGCGCCTACAACGTCTTCGTCGCCGGCCTCGAGGCGCCGCCGGCGAAGCCTTGCGAGACCTGCGACGAGGACGCTCGCTGCGTTGGTCCTCTGCCCGTCTTGGCGTCGGAGCCGTCGGAGGCCGAGGCAACACACGTTGCTCGATCTCGCTCCGCTGAAGTGGAACGCTCCGCCGAACGCGACGACGTTCGGCGACTCCTCGACGCCGACCCGATCCGACGACTCACGGTCGACGCGCGCGGCTGACGGCTCACGACAGCCTGCGGGAAGATCGCAGAGGCATGAAAGAGAGCGCCGTGATGCTTTCGGCAGTCGAGGCAGTGGCACACGCCGACGCGCTACGGCCATCCCGACGCAACGATGCGGACGCTGCCGCACAGGCAGCCGCCGGTGAAACGCTCGGGTCCCTCCACGCTCATCCCGCTTTGCGACGGAAGTGGAGCGCCTGCACGCCGGACTTGAACCGCTGCGTCGATAGGAGCTCGAGATGCCGCGCACTCGACAGGCCATGAAACAACGTCGGCCCGCGGCCACTGATGATGGGATGAACGACGATGCGGTACTCGTCGATGAGCCCCAACTCCTCGAGCGCAGCCGCGAGCTTGGGCGCTCCGACGAGGACCCCCCGCTCGGTCTTCGCTTTCAGCGCCGAGATCGCCTCGCGAAGGTCACCCTCCACCTTGATCGTGTTCTGCCACGGAAGGTCGCTCCGCGAGCCCGACACGACGTACTTCGCCTTCGCCTCGAGCTTCTGTGCCCACTCGCGCATCGCGCGCGGCGCCTTTTCGTCGCGTGCCACCGCGGGCCAGGCTCCCTCCATCAGCTCGTAGGTGTTGCGCCCGAAGAGCATCGCCCCGCTCTGATCCATGAGCTGCGTCCAATAGTCGTGCAGCTCGTCGTCCGCGATCCCCTGGGTGTGATCGATGCACCCGTCCAAAGTCACGTTGAGACCGAAGGTGAGGAGGCCCATGGCGTGGGATTATACGAAAAGCGCGCCCAGCGCGCAGCAGCCCGAGCCATCGACGCAATGCCCCATCCCCGGTGGGCTATCGGCGCGCAGAAACTCGAGACCATCGAATCGATCATCCCGCCTGGCTGCCCGAGGACGCGCAGCAACCAGACATGATCGCCGCGATCCCCCTTCGCCACTGCGCACTGCGCGCAACAACCGGATGCCTCCGACGCAATCCCCCCTCGCTACTGCGCACCGCGCGCAGAAACTCGACACCATCGAATCCATCACCTGGACCTGCTGCGCTCTGCGCGCAGAAACCAGACCCCATCGCGGGCTCTCGTGTCCTGACCGGCCCCGGATCTGAAGCTCGGAGTCTCCCCGGATCGCCGCCCAGGTGCAGGCCGTCGCGCGGAGGTCGTGGAAGGTGATCGCCTTCCGGGTCGGGATTTCATCCACGCGAAGACAACCCAGCCGCGGGGCCGATGATCTACATCGAGCGTCCCTACTACGAGCACCGGACGAGACCGACGCGAGGCCGGAATGCTGGGGCGCGTTGACATAGCGCCCGAATGGCGAGACTTCACCTCCAGGGGAATCGTCGACCCGTTGGTCAGAGGAGCAGCAAGAGCCCCCCGCTCACTCCGACGGAGAGGACTTTCGCCGTGTCATGCCAGACCTCCTCGCTGCCCGAGATCAGCGGAAGCGAGAGAGAGGGACCGACCACGAGCCCAACCTCCTCGACAGGGCGGAGCACGAGGAACCCGTCGACGTCGGCCCCCAAATGATAAGCCGACTCCCGCCCGGTCGAGTAGACCCACGTCATCCCCACACGCGGCCAGAACGCGAGCCAATCCGTGGCTGGAAGGAGACCTCCGACGCGGGGCGCGAGGCCGACGACGAGCGAACCTGTTCCAAAGTCCGGGTAGAGCGAGCGCTGTACCCATCCCGTGCGGACAAAGCCGACGTTCGCAGCCGCCCCCAGCGTGAGCCGCTCTTGCAGCACGACGTCGAACGCCACGCGCGGCATCGAAGGGAACCGGCTCGTCGTGTCGGCGACGCCGAGATCGAGCTGATCGTCGTCGCGCTCCTCCCCTCCCTTCTCGACGCGGTAGCGAGCGAGGGAAACGATCCGCTCGGCCCCGACCAGGAAGCGCACGGGCTTTCGGTCATGCTCCGAGCGCGCCCCCTGTCCAGGCTCCTCGTCGAGCCGCACCGTCAGGCCTGCCGAGACCGCGATCCGGACGTTGGGGTTCGGTTCTCCGATCGCCAGAATCCCGCAGTCGATGCCGCCACTGAGCTCGCAATCGCGTTGGATGCGCTCTGTGGCGACCGTCTGATCGACGGCGATCGGAGCCGAGAGCGACGGACCTACGGTGAGCGCCCAGCGACCGTTCGGCGTCCACGCGAGGCGCAGGTCGGCGACGAGGTCCGCCCGATGGCGCTCATCGACGTAAGCGTCTGGGGGTCGACTCGTGACGTAAGCGACGCCGACGTGCGGCCAGAGCGCGAGGTGCTCGCCCAACGGGAAGACGTGGCCCACGCGGAGCGCGCCGCCCACGAAGTGGATCGCACCACGCGCATCGGATCCGATCGTGCTCTCGACGATCGGGGACGCGCCGATCGTGAACCGGGCTCCGAGCACATAATCGAGTGTCAGGGCGCTCGGCGCGGCCGGAGCCGCAAATCCGCCCGCGTGGCCGTAACGAACCGCGTTGTCCTCCGAGAGCAGATTCGACGCTCCGACCGAGAACAACGGGAGCGCGTCGTCCGCCGAGAGGAGCCAGCTCCCGCTGCGCGCGAAGAGCTGCGTCGGAGCCACGCGCGCCGGAGCGCTGGACGGCGCCTCGGGCTCCGGTGGCGTTGCCGCGGGCGCGGCCGGGGTGGGCGCCTCGGTTGGAGCGGGCTCCGCGCCGCGCGGTCCAGCACCCGGATCGGCATCCGGAGCGCTCGTACCCGAGCGTGTGTTGCCGAGAGCGTTCGCGGCCTCGGCCGTCTGAGCCGGCGCCTCGTCGGGCCCCGCTGCATGAATCGGCGCCGCCGCGAGCAGCGATGCCAGCACCAGAAACACCCCGACGGTCGTCGAGGTTCCACCCCTGCATCGCGTCATCCGGTCGACCACACCCATCTTGCGCTACCTAGTCGTCACAATCGACGAAAAAGGGTGAACTTGGCAGCACCACACGTCGAAGCTCCAGGTCCACGAGGACGCGAGGGCTTCGGAGAGCACCAGGACGGAGGCGACGCGCTGGAGGGCGCGTGCGCCGAGGCCGTCCCCTCGACCGCGAAGAGTTCGCCTCTTTCGAGGTGACGAAAGAAGAGTTCGAGGCAGCGTGGTCGGCGAAAGACGGAGCCGGCGCTCCGTGAGGAAGCCCTCAGACCCAGTTGGCCTGGACGCCCATGCGGTCGATTGCGGTGACACTCACGTCCGGCACTTCGTTCGCGACACGCGATGCGATGGCCTCGGAGTCTTCAAACGTCAGCGAACCGGGCACTAGCTGTTCGTCCGGCTTGAACGTCAACCAGTTCGTGCCGAGGAGTTCATCCACCGCGGACTCCGCTAGTAGTGAGACGAGTCCCCCTCCCCTGAAACTGGCGCGGAACGTCACGCCCTCATGCCTCGTCCATACGACGAGGCGCTCGCTCAGCGCGTTGACGACAGCGCCGCCGAACGAGAGCGGCCGTTCCGTCGCAGGCGCCGCAATGTACATGAACATTCGGTAGAGCTCGGGATGCGGCAGCACCTTGGTGCGATGGTCCGCGTACGGGGCGATGGGGAGCGGCATTCCATCGAAGGCGACGGTCACGACGTTTCCCGCCCAAACGGTGACGCGCACGGCAGAAGGAGATGGGCGATCGTTCGCAGCGTTCGTGACGACGCTCTCGACGAGACGACTGCACATCGACCGTTCGGACGTGCCATCGCCTACGTACATCGCGGGACGGCGTCGGATCGGCTCCAAGCCCTCGATGACGTCGACGATGCCATGCTCCCTGAAGCTCACGAGCATCAGTCTACTACCCTGGCCCAAGCTCGCGTTCCCGTGACGTGCAGCGACTGCAATGACGTGGAGCTTGCTTGGCCGTTCGGGCGCCGTGCGTGCGAGCTATCCCTTCACGACACGCAGTTGCGTCGGCGGCGCCGAAGGCGAGGCCTGCATCAGCGCGAGTTGCCGGCTCAGCTCTGAGACGATGTCCCATTTGCCTGCCTCAGCAGCGAGCCGAAGCGCCTCGGCGAGGGCCTCCGTTCGCCCACTCGAACGCTCCGGCAGGTCGGTCTTCCGGGGCTCGTTCTCGGAAGGTGTCGACGCGTCCTCACCCTCGACCGGCGAGCACTGCGACCTCGTGACGGCGCTGGCGTACCCCTCGCCGCTCCCGCTGGCGAGCCGTCCCTCGAGCGGCTGACCGTCGACCGCAGCCGTTCGCACGGCAGACAACTCCCGCAAGCGCATCGCCGCCAACTCGAACTGGCCCGCCGTTGTCGCCGCGGCGACCGCCTGGGCGAGCGCTTCCTGCGTCCCCGGTCCCCGCGTGTCGCTGGGAGCTTCCGGGCGGGACACTTCTACGGGCTCACTTTCGCTGCGAGCGGGGAAATTCCGCTGCGAAGTGGCCCTGGCGGAAGGCGATTCGAATCCCGGTGTCCCGCTCCCCTTCACGTGCTCAGAACAGGCCGGCTACTGGGTCAACCCCGAGCCGGCCTTCTTCGTTTCTGGAGCCGAAGCACCACCTGGCCTGACCGACGGCGCCCGGAGGTCCCGCGTGAAGCCCGCGAGGAGCTGACCTTCGCGAGCGCTTCCCGGACCTCCGTGGGGGTCACCGTCGAGTAGTGCTGTTGCATCGTCTCCATAGCGTGGCCCGCTGCGTCGCGTCCCGTTCGCCTCGGCGTAGCTGACGGGCTACGCTCCAATCGTGGGCTACGGCTGGACGCTTGGCGGACCTTCGCCGTTCCTGACAGAACGTGCGCGCATCCGCGCTCCCCAGGTCATCGAGTACGCGGCGGCGACCGGCGCTGCCGCGCTCATCTCACCCGACGGACAAGTCGTCCTCTTCGGCGGTTCTGCGCCGGACATCGACCTCGGCCGCGTCGCGCGGACCGCACGCATCGTGGGCGCGGCGCGGAGCCATGCATCGTTCCGCGTGGGCGATGCATGCGTGCATGCGGGTCCGGTGCGCGACGGATGGACCCTCTGCATCGTGTCGGTGACGGAACTTGCGCCAGTCGTGACCATCGATCGCCTGCGAAAGGCAGCTCACGTCCTGGCGCTAGCCCTCGTCGATGGCATGCCTTCGGGGTCGCCGGGTACCGGGGGCGCGCACGGTCCCGCTCCAGCGCAGCGGTTCGTGTCCGTTCGTTCGTGCGGCTGATCCGTCGGCGCTTTCGACAGGAGCGATGCGCGTGCGCCTTGACTGAGCTCGGGGCGCGGGATGTCCGCTGGCCCCTCGCCTTCGTCGTTGAGAGCTTCTGTTTCGGCAGCTTCCTCGACGGTTCTCGCAGCTTCGGCAGCCGCCCCTGGGCGCAACAAGGACGCCCATGCACGGCGAGCGTGGGCGGCTTCGCGTGAGCCCGGACCGCCGTCGTCTGGAAATCGAGCAGTGGCCGCAATCCCGCGCTTCTCAACGCACCGTGCGTTCGGGCGCAGGCGGCTGCGCGGGCCATCGTTCGGCAAGCCTCTCGTGCGCGCAGCGTTCGCAAGAGGGCGACACCAGATCCGCGATGCGTTCCCAGACGGCGGTCGACGCCTGCTCGGTCTGTTCCGCTTCGTACCAACCAACGCGCGACGCGCATGCGTCGCAGAGCCACGAGTCCGTCATCCAGGGGATCTCGATACCGGACGGCATGGTCGCGAGCCGAACACGGTGCAGGCGGTAAGGTGGCGGGCTGGCCCCGGTCTCAATGGATTGGCGGACGTGCTCGCACGCGAGGAACAAGGCCTGCCACCCGTGCTGCGGACAGATCGTCACGCCCATGCGACCACGACTCTATCGTTCAACCGAAGGGAGTACGACCCCACGAATCGCAGCGGCGACGCCAACACCGCTGCGTGGACCAACATGGACGAAGGTGGAATCCGACCCGACGCTCGAGCGCTACGACCTGTAGTCGAAGGAACGGCCGCAACGGTCGCAGACGAGCGCTTCGCGCAGCTGCCGGTACCGGGAAGACTCGACGCTGCAAGTTGGGCAAGCGAGCGCATTCTCGAGCTCTAGATGCTCGACTCGCGGCTCCCACGGCGGTAGCTCGCCCAACGCCAGTGGGCCGTCGGAGGGAACGGGCTGCGAGAACGGAGCCCGCCAACGCTCGGGGCTGGTTCGGACGACGATCTTCACGGCGGCGTCAGCAGGCGCGATCCACACGAGCTTCGCGTCGTACGACCACGACGGGAAGCTGTCGATCCTAGCGACGTCCCCAGCGGGGAGTCCGACAATCAGCGGGGAGCTGAGGGAGCGAACCGAGGATCGGTCGAGGAGCTCGCTGGCCACCGCGGTGACGAGCCTGCAAGAGTAGCGGAGCGGGCGGCGCCGCCTCCGGGGGCCAACATGGACGGCAACTACGTCGGGCGTCACCAACGCATCGGAGGCCGGGCCTTCGACCATGATTCGAAACATCATCGACGAGCTGCCGTCGAGGGGCACACGCAGTCGGCCCGCCAAGACGTCCTGCAGTCGCGCGAAGGCGCGCACCTCGGCGTCGAGATCCTCGCGCTCTCCGAGCTCGCCCGGATTCATCGGCCCGATCCTGAGCGACCGTGCCGTCTCTGTCGAGCGCTTCGGTGCTCGGACCAGTCGACGCGGACCGTTCCTCCGTCGTGGTCGAAGGCTCGGGGCTGCCTGACGTGCTACCTACGGTCGTCGAGGTTCGGCAACGACGAACGTGACCGGAATCTGGAGCGTCGAGCCAGCACCGCCCGGTGCGGTAAAGCGGGCTCGCTTGACCACGTCGACGAGGCACGCCTCGACGGCTGGTGAAAGCCCCTCGCGACGGATGGTGTCGCTGGACGTGACCTCCCCATCAGCGGAGATCCGCGCCACCATCATCACGCAGCCCTGCATGAGTCCATCGGCACTCAGACCGGCCTGATAGCAACGACGAAACTCGGCCCGAAGCGACGCGACGGTGCGATCGGCATCCCAGATGGGCTGGGACAATCGCGCATCGGTCTGTTCGTCGGCAGCGAGAACAGGTGATGTTGGTCGCGCCCCGGCATCCGATCCGGAACTGTCAGGACTCGGCGAAGGCGCGCATCGCGCGAACGGACGCGGCGCGAGTCGCTCGTTGCCCGGTCGCGCCCGTTCGCGAGGCTCCTGGCCGACGCATGCGAGCAAGCTGGTCATCGCAAGCGCGAAGCTGACACAGCGCCGCAATTCGAGAGCACGCATGAAACTGCCCTAACACACGCAAGGCATGTGCGAGTAGCGCGTCCGCGGCAGGGCGTCAGCTACTATGACGACTGTGACTCGACGCGGGTGGAGAGCTTCCACGCGCAGTCACACTCCTCGAGCACTGGGCCGTTCACTGCCGCCGAGAGCAGCCAATCCATGCATGTATCGCAGACGAGAACGTACTTGCCGACCAACCACGGCCCGTCGCCACCTTGGTGTTGTCATCGAGCGTCACCGTCTTCACTTGCGTCGACGGACAGTGGAAATCGGTACCGGCTCGTGCCTTCAACCACTGGACGGCGGTGTCGGGCGGCAGCTCGCTTTTGACAACGCATGCGGTCCCAAGCGCGCAGAGTGCGAGAACCAGCGGTCGAGCCATGCGTTACACCTAACCTCCGCGCCTGTCGCAGTACCGGCCAACCGGACACTATTCCCATTAAGCTGCAAATTAGCAAAAAGGCACCATCGTCAATCGTCGGGTCCGGTCAGCCGCACGACCTTCGAGCGCGAACGAACTTGCGGGATGGTGAAGTGCAGATCGTCGCCCTTCGTACGTGACGCGAGCCTGCGGCCAGCGTCTCGAGCTCGATCATGTCCCTCGTCCAGTGAGTGGTTCACCTCCGCCGCGCATACGCGCCACCTGGATCGCGAGTTTGGTCTCCTCGGCGACTCGGCCGGCACTCGCAAGGACCACCGCCACCTTTTCGCCGGTCAGAGGCCTTAGGGTCTTCCGCTCCAAGAGGACGTACGCACCCGGCCGGGGCCGTCTCGTCCTCGTCGAGAAAGGCACCAAGGAAAGCCGCCGCCCCGTAGTCCGACGGCTCGACATGCGATCTTGTGCTTCCCGCTCGGCGAGGCGGTGCATTGCCCAGAGCGCTCGAGGTGCTTCCCGCAAGCGAGGGCGTGATAGGGTCACGTCGATGAGGGCCGCACTCGATACGGTCCTAATCGTGTGTGCCCTCGCCGTTGGCTGCGTGCATTCGCCAGCTCCAGCCGAAACGAAGCCAGCGAGCCCTCTGCCGGCTACGTCGGTCGCATCGAGCACCGCGCCGCGTCCCCTCCTCGCGGACGGTGGTACGGACGACGCCGCGCCGAAGCGAGTACAGCCGACAGTCGACCTGGGACTGCCGCCGCGGCCCACGGAGCACGAACTGTTCGGAGACCGTGCGCCGGCGCTCGGCACGCCCGACCTCGATGCGCTCGTTGCCGCGACGAAGTCGCCGGGGATTCTCCCTCGACCGCCATACTGCGCGGCATACACCAGCCGACGGGCATCGACACGAGAAGCGATCTCGGTCACCGACGCGCTCGCCCAGACGAACCCCGCGATACGGGACGCCATGCTCCTCGCGCTTTCCGCGACCGGCCCAGTCCGGATCGCGGCGCTCCGCGCTGACTTCGCCCCGATCGAATGTGCGGACGCGATCACCGATCCGGAGCTCGGACCGTCGACGAGGGGTATCGGCTCCGAGCTCCTCGTCGGACTCTCCGTTGCATCCAAGCTCGCACGGACTTCGAACCCGGTGGCGATCGACGCGCTCAAGACCGCGCTCACCGGCCTCCGAGGCTATGCCTGGGGCCTCGCGCTCGTCGAGGCGGGCCTCGCCGACCTCCGCGCCTACGACGCGGGCGTCACGGATCGCAAGACGCTCGGCCGCGACTCGATCCTCACCGCGTTCGCCGAGCTGGCGAGGGTCGGCGTGCTCCGCGACGCGAGCGTCTCGAAAGCGCGGGCGCGCCTGGCGGCCCTCCTCCCTGCGCAGCGCGTCGACGCGCTCGACGAGCTGCTCCTGCCGCGGTGGACCCCGCCAGCGCCGGAGAAAAACGCCGAGCGGGCGCTCGCGAATACGCCTGCGTATTGGTTCGCCGCCGATGCGAGCACGTTCAAGTACATCAACTCGTACATGCCGGCGCTCGCCGTCGGCGTGCCGATCCGGACCTGTTACAAGCAGGGCTGCGCCGACTACGCACGCGCCAGGCTCGACCTCGGACGCATGTATCGGCGCCGGCTCGACTTCGTCGAAGCGGCTCACGCCGCGAAGGAGGCCGCGGGTACCACGAGCGGAGCCGGCGCGTCACAGCTGCTCCTTGCCCTAGCACGCGACCTCGCCCACGGCCCACGCGACGCCATCGACATGATGGGACGCAGTGGCGCGGCGATGGGCCTCGACCGGACCGACGCGCTCGACGCGTTGGTTGCTGAGGGCGTGCCGATGTCCGGGATGGCCGCCTACGACGCTGCGCATCTGCGCTCGCTCTCCGTCCCCGAAGACGACACAGCACCTGCGTACGTCGAGGACGTGGCTCGTCGGTTCGAGAAGAGCAGCCAGATGCTGGCGGAACCGGAAGACCGGACACGAGCCCTCGAGCGAGCTCGCCAGGCGCGCGCGGCAGCCGCTGCGAGGGCGCGTGACGTTGCAGCGAGCACAGCCGCGCGCGCCCATTGAGGCCCCCGAAGCGAACGCGGTCCACCGTCGGCGATCGGCTCGACTGACAGCCAACATGGGCCCAGGCCGCGCTCGCGCGCGTGCTGCTCGATGCAGACGCCGACCTCGACGCACGCTGCGCAGACGGGGCTTCACCACCAGTCCGGCTTCTCGCTGCTGCGGTCCGCGACCGAGGCCGGCACCGCAGGGTTCGCGCTTCTGACTCTCGTTACGATTCGCTCGGCCTCTGCGGCGTCGAGGACGCCCGGAATGATCGCCGTGTCCGGCTTGAACGTGAGCCAGTTCGTTCCCATCGGCTCGTCGGTGGGAGCCTTGGAGAGAAGCGAGACCAGTCCACCCCGACTGAAGGCCGCGCGATAGCGAACGCCGTCACGGATCGCGGATACGACGAGTTTCTCGCTCAACGCGTTCACGATGGCAGCCCCGAACTGCAATGGCCTCCGCGGCCCGAAGATGGACATGAAGAGCGAGTAGAGCTCGGGATGCGCGACACCCGTGCGAGTCTCGCGAGCTTCAATCGGCAGACGCTCGCCGTCGTAGGCGACGGTCACCGCGCCATCCGACCAGAGCAAGAGGCGCAAGGCGGCGGGGGCGGGTGATTCCGCCACGATACTTCCGACGACGCATTCCACGAGGAGACTGCAGAGCGTTCTCTCGGAGGTCGCTTCGCCGAGGTACATCGTCGGGCGCCGTCGAATTGCTTCGAGCCCCTCGATCACCTTGATGTCGCGGCGCGTGTATCCCATGCCGAGAGCGTATCGCCAGCCCCGTCGAGAGGTGCGTTCCATGCACCGTCGGAGCGTGCGAGAGTCTGGGAATCGAGCGCCCGCTCGGATTGCTGCACGAGCAGTGACGCTTCATGAGGAGCTAACCAACCTCGGCGTCATGCCGGAGGCCGCGACCGCGCTGCAATCGGCAGCCGCTCGGCGCGCCGGCATGCTCATCATCTGTGGCCCGGCTGGCGTGGGAAAGACGACCGTGGCGGAGCTGGTAGAGCGGTACACCGGCATGAGGAGGCTGGGTGACCTTCGCACGCAGGAAGAGATCGTCGAAGTGCTCCGCCTCGCCGAGGGAGAAGCGGTCGTTGGCGTCGTGCGGAGCGGGGAGTCGTTCGGGCTATCGTCCCGCTGGCGGGACATGGACATCCCGAACGAGCTCGTCGAGCGAGCGTCGGTGATGACGGTAACCCTTCGCAGACTTCCGAAGGCGCCCGCCTTCAATGCTACGAAGGACCTTCTCCTGGCCGAAGTTCTGGGAACAGACCACGCTCCCCTCGCCGGCTCACTTGCTGAACAGGCGAAGACGCTCGTTTCGGCTGGGCTCGTGACCGATGAGGCCGCGCGCTTCCATGTGCCAGGCTATGAGTGAAGCGTGGCGGGACGCAATCTGGGGAATTGCGGGCCCATGGGAGGACCTGGTCACGCAATGATCACGTTCCAACCGGACGGAAGCGTTTCGAGCGTGGTTGTAGACGACGGGCCGTTCGTTGGAACGTCGGTCGGCGCCTGCGTCGAGCAGCGCTTTCGCGAGGTCCGGATACGGCCATACGACGGCGGGCCGGTGAAAGTCGGCAAGAGCTTCAACCTCTAAGGGGTAGTCCCTCGAGCACGGGGCTTCTCCTTGGTCGCAAGTGCGCGCAATGCTCGGCCCGTCGCGCCGAGATCGTGATCGCTAACTTAGTTCGGCCCGATGTGTACGGTGACGGGCACGAGGACGGCCTGCGCAAGCGCGGATGGCGGTCGCTCGGTCATGCTTCAACCGTGGGTCGCGGCGTTCGGATCGTCGCGGCCACAACGCATCAGTACACGTCATCTCGGATGAGATCACGGCCCGCAAGATCCAACAGGAGCTCGCAAAAGCGGCGGAACGCAGCGGCGGGTCCGTTCGCGGAGGGCGTCCATCGGTCGATCAGCTCGTAGGTGTCCTTCGTTCGAATCTCGAGGACCCATCGCGCTCCGTCTGTGCCGAACTGCTCGGGTACGGGGGCCTCGAGGTTACCCTCTTGCAGGGCATGGCGAAGCGCTTCCCACTCGGACTGGCCGAGATCGCGCTCCCGCCGCGCATCGACGCGGCCAGGTTCGTAGCCGCCCGCGCCATCGAGGCGCGTCGCCACGACGCGTGCGGTGGTCGCGGTTGATTCGATCCGGATCGCGATGGGGTTGTGGAACGTCCGCAGCCAGAGGAATCGAAGAATCGTCGAATGCGGACTGGGGATCCGCCAGAGCGATGGCTCACACATCGCCGCAAGATGCTTGCCGTACCATTGGCGGGTGAAAGCCTTGAGCTCAGGCGGGAAGAAGGCATCGGTCGGATTCGCGCCATAGGGAGGGTCATTCGGCCATGGCCTTTGGGGTCCTTCGAGTACGAGCTTGACCTTCGTGCCGTCGGCAACATCGGCCTTCGCAGTGTCCGTCATGGCTCCGGATGGGCAGCGACCGAGCCCGCTCGCAACCAGAGTGGGCGAATCGCGCGCGGGATTGGCGGGTGACTCGCGACATCCGGTGATGGCGAGGAGCACGGGGAGAACCGGAGAAACAGCGGGGCGGAACACGAGATGGCCATGATAGCGGACTGTGGCGCCTTCCTCGATATGCGATCCCGTGAGGGCGCGCCCGCGGCGGACGTCTCGAGATCGATCATTGGTCGCCATGCCGGCGCGGTGCCGGAAGGGTGCGTAAGGGCCACGGACGACGGGCAACGAAGCCCGTTCGTCGTCCCAAGCTGGATGTCGCGATTCGAATACGTATCCCCTCTGGAACGCCGATAGAGTGAGCATCAGGGGCAAGGTCGCCCGACATGGTCCTTGTCGAAGGGTCGCCGCGTGCGGCGGAAATCGCGTAGAAGGATGGGTCGGCCTATGCGAAGCGATGAAGATCCTGCGGAGATCGCCGCCCAGCTGGGGCTGGAGATCGGGACGGTCAAGGGGCGGTTTCGCGCTGCCGACCTTTCGCCCGTCTCCATCTTGAGCGCGGTCGTGGCGGGAGAGGGCTTCGGTCGGCCGCGACTGTCGGGGCTGGCGTATCTGGGGCTGTCCCTCGGGTGCTTTCTCATCGGCTTCGAAATGCTCACCAGCGGACGTCTGGCATACGTGATCGTTCCCTTCGTTCCCATCTTCGCCATCTGCGGCGCGTGGCTGCTTGTCGTCGGACAGCCGGAAGCGGTACCTCGCCCGCAGAAGGTCCCTCGATGGGCTCGACTCGGGCTCGGGCTCTGCCTCGCGATAGGCGTCGCCCTCGGCATCGCAGCGGATGCGGTGCTCCTGTTCGGGTAGGCCTCCACGGTTGCGCAGCTCATCGGACTCCGTGGGCTCGCGTCGAACCCCCTCGCGACGGACGGCGTCACTACGCGTGACCGCCATTGGGGAGCCCCGCGCCTCACGCACGGCGCTATGGCTCCGAGATCGCCATCGCTCCGACCATGACGACTACGTAGATGGCATCGACGATCGCGACGGGCAACCACGCGCGGAACGGACGTTGACGTTCTTCTTCCTCCGCCGCGGGAGCGTCGTGAAAGCGTCGGTAGGACGCCCATAGGACGGCGAACGCCAATGCGGGGCCGAGCGCCGAGAGGACCAGTTGGCCGAGAACACGCTCGAGCGACGACTCGCCGCCAGGAGAGAGTGTGAGAGTCAGGCCAGGAAGCATGACGACCGCGCCTCCCCCGCCCCCGATGAACGCCCCGACGACGATCAGTGCTGCTCTGGCGAGACCACCGACGATTCCGAATACGTAGCGCTCGGAGACACAGCGCAGAAGCGCACGAACGGTCAGTACGAGATGCAGCACCGACACGACCATGGGCGCAGCGTACCTCAGCTCGACGTCCGCCGCCGGGCAGCTCGTGAACAGCTCGGACCGTTCGAATCGAGGCAGGGCTCAGTGCACTCGTATAGGAGCCTTGTGAACGAAGCGAACGAGAGCCGGAGGCGCGGAGCGGCTTCGTGACAGCATGGCGGCTGGCTCGCTGGTCGCAACCTACTCGTGCTCTCGAGGGGCAGAGAGCGTGAGCGAACCGCGTGCGCGGTCGGCTGCGCGTGGCTGATGCCTATTCGCTTCGCTCGCGACCGAGGGCGGTGACGACGTTCGCGACGACGAGGGCGAGCGCAGGCGTTCCGATCGCGAGCGCGATCGGGCCGAACATGTACGTCGCCATCGCCTCCGCCCCGAAGCTCTGGAGACTCGTCCGCAGCGCGAGCCATGCGAACACTGGAGCACCGCAGAGGAGGCCAATCTGAAGGCCGGCGCCGATCAGGGCAAGGTTGCGCTGGCGAGCGCCGCCCCTGACGCGCGCGAGGAGCGCCACGACGACCGACGAGCCGATCGCGACGACCGTCACGACGAAGGCCGCAACGCAGAAGAGAGAATCGGTCGGGCTCATCCCGAGCCCTATCGTCGATGAGGCGGCGGTGAGATTCAACCCTTCGAGAGAAGTCGATGGGGTCCTCCCGCGACATGCCGCAGCGCGATTCGGCGAAGGTCGACGCGCGGGGATGCTCTCGGCACCTCGTCACTTCGGACGCCCAGCCGCGTCGTCCGTCTCCTTCAGCATCTCGGCCGCGAAGGCGCGCGCGAGGTCCGCTCGCTCCTCGTGCGAGGTCTTGGGGTGAAGGAGCTTCCGCTCCATCAGCTCACCGATGATCGCGGAGAGCCACTTCCCTTCCGTAGGCCTGCTGCTCTCGACGAGCGCTCGACACATCGCCCGTAGAACGTCGTCACTCACCATGCGTTCGTGCGCCTGACATCTTAGCTGGTGATAACGCCTCGTCACTACCCCGTAGGGGTAATGACAAGGTCTGCAACATGTGCTCAGCCACCCGCGCCTTCGTGCGCCGGCTCGTTCGGGCTCGAGCACGACGGCACCGCTGCAGTCGACGAGGACCGTCACCCCTGCACGCGCCGTGCATGGCGCCCTAGGAAGAGGTGACCAGCTCATGCTCCGAATCAAACGCGTCTACGAGCCCGCGACTCCCGGTGACGGCGCTCGCGTCCTCGTCGATCGGCTGTGGCCGCGCGGCCTGAACAAGGAAGAGGCCCACCTCGACGACTGGCTCCGCGATCTCGCGCCCAGCGACGAGCTTCGAAAGTGGTTCGGGCACGACCCGCGGCGCTTCGCCGAGTTCCAGAAGCGCTACGAGCACGAGCTCGAGGACGACGCTGCGCGGACGCTCCTCGACGATCTGGCTCGCCGTGCCACGCGCGGCACGCTGACGCTCGTCTTCGCGGCGAAGGACGCGGAGCACAACAACGCGGTCGTGCTGGCGCGGGAGATCGAGCGACGCGTTCGACGGATCGCAGCTGCCGCGTCGCGACGCAAAGCGAGCGCGCCGAAGGCAAAGGCGACCACCTCCGCGAGGCCCCCGGCACGATCCCCCGCCGGAGCGCGGGCTGGCCGGCGCGCATCGACCGGCGGACGACGCGCGCGCACGCCGGCGTGACCGAGCAGTCGGAGTCGACGGCGAGCGTGTCGTTGCCGATGGACGCGGCTACGCAACCGGCATGCCCGGACCGCGCGGTCGGGTGTCGTTGCGATGAGTTTACGCTGTAAAACCGCGTAGCGCGGAGGCGTCGGGGATCGTGTTGCCCACCTCGGCGGTCCAGCGCTCGGCGAGCGAAGCCGCCGTCGCGTCTCAAATCGGCACCTCCGGCGTCCGGAGGGAGCGGCGCCGCCGGGTGGAGTGGTATTGCCCGATCGATGCGCTTCCGCCCTCTCCTCCTCAGCGTCGTCGCAGCAGCCCTCGCCACGCTCGGTCCTGGATGCGGGTCGAGCTCCGGCTCCTCCGAGCAGAAGGTCGGCCCGTTCGAGCCGAAGGTCGAGTGGGTGCATCTCACGTGCGATCCGCTCGTGCCGACGCAGTGCGGGTTCCCCTTCCCTTCGAACGTGTGGACGGTCGACGCCGCCGACACACCGACCAAACGTCGCGTCCAGATCGACGATGACAGCATCCCTCCGGCGCTGAACGGGAAGAAGAGCATCGGCGCGCCCTGGTCGAAGAGCGATGGCTTCAGCGCGGGTCCCGCGATCCTCACGCAGCTCCCCGGTGCGACGCTCGAGGGGCTCCCGACGCTCGACACGCTCGCTCGTTCGCTCGAGGCCGACTCTCCGACCGTCGTGCTCGACACCGAGACCGGCGAGCGCATTCCCCACTTCGCCGAGCTCGATCGGACCCGCGACGACCCGGAGAGCGTCACGTTCATCATCCGTCCCGTGGTGGCGTTGAAGGACGCGCGCCGCTACATCGTCGCGATCCGGAAGGTCCGCGGTGAGAGCGGCGAGCTGGCTCCGACGCCGTCGTTCAAGGCGCTCCGCGACTCGATCGCGTCGAGCGAGCCGTCCGTCGACGCGCGGCGCGGGCTCTACGCGGACATCTTCCAGCGCCTCGGCGGCGCCGGGGTGGAGCGCGAGTCGCTCCAGCTCGCATGGGACTTCACGACCGCGAGCCGCGAAAACGTGACCGGATGGCTGCTCCACATGCGTGACGAGGCGCTCGCGCAGGCGGGCGACAGCGGCCCCGCGTACGTCATCGACAAGGTCGACGAGGACTGGGAGCCCGACCTCATCGCCTACCGCATCAACGGCCGGATGACGGTGCCGCTCTACCTCGACAAGCCGGAGCCGGGAGCGCACCTCGTCTTCGGCGCCGATGGGATGCCCGATCCGAACCCCGCGCGCCCGACCTACGAGGTGCCGTTCGAGGTGATCGTCCCGAAGAGCGCGCTCACGAAGCCCGCGGCGCTCCTGCAATACGGCCACGGGCTGCTCGGCGCGCGCACTCAGATCGAAGCCGCCAACTTCCGCAAGCTCGTCTCGGAGAAGAACTACGTCATCTTCGCGGTCGACCTCGCCGGGATGGCCGAGGACGACTTCGGGCACATCGCGAACACCCTCTCGAGCGGGCAGCTCGAAGGGATCTCGACGATGTTCGAGCGGATGCACCAGGGGATGCTGAACTCGCTTCTCGCGATGCGGATGATGAGCCGCGGCTTCGCGAAGGATCCGAAGTTCGGGGCGTACATCGACCCGACGCAGCGGTACTACCATGGCATCAGCCAGGGAGGGATCGCCGGCGGCGTGTACATGTCGGCCTCCACGGACGTCGAGCGCGGCGCGCTCAGCGTGATGGGCCAGCCCTACGGCTTCCTCCTCAACCGAAGCGTCGACTTCGGGCCGTTCTTCCTCGTGATGCGTGGAGCCTACCCCGATCCGCGCGCTCAGCAGCTCGGCCTCGCGCTCGTGCAGATGCTCTGGGATCGCGTGGAGCCGAGCGGCTGGACGAAACATCTCGCCGGCGGTCTCCCGAACACGCCGGCGCACGCGGTCCTCATGACCGCGGCGCTCGGAGATCATCAGGTCACCACGTTCGGCGCCCACGTCATGGCGAGGAGCGTGGGCGCCAAGCACCTCGAGACCGGCGTTCGCGACATCTTCGGGCTCGACAAGGTGAGCGAGACCCCGAGCGGCTCGGTCTACGCCGAATACGACTTCGGGCTGCCCAAGGAGCCGCTCTGCAACGTGCCGATGAGCCACTGCGAGGACCCGCACGGAATGGTCCGCAAGCTCCAGTGGTCCGACGACCAGCTCGACGCGTTCCTGCGCACCGGTCAGGGCAAGAACTTCTGCCCCGGGGGCGTGTGCAAGTTCCCCGAGCAGAGCGGCTGCGACGGCGGCTCGCACGCGGACCTCTGCGCGCCCTGACGCGCTCGCCTCACGCCGCGCGCATGTCGGGGCTCACGAGATCGGCAAGGGCCGCATCGATCATCGCCATCGATGCGGGCTTCTCGAGGAAGCGCGGCGCGCGGTCGCCGAAGAGCCCGGCGGTGAAGTTCCCGGTCAGGATGACGACGCGCCTCGCCTGATCCTCGTCCTTCGCGTCGAGGCAGAGGAAGAAGTCCCGACCGGACATCCCGCCGAGGTTCAGATCGCAGAGGATGGCATCGAAGCGTGCGCCGCCGGCGATCAGCGCGAGCGCGCTCTCGGCGTCGGCGAGATCGGTCACCGCGTACTTGCGCTGGAGTCCGCGGACGAGCGCGCGGCGGACCATGGCATCGTCGTCGATCAAGAGGACGCGAGGGCTGCGCGCGAGCGGAAACACCGGCGAGGGATGTATGCTCCGAAACTTGGGGTGCCGGCCTGACTGCAGCGGCGGCGTGCTTTGCGTTCTCGAAGCCATGTTCGGGATTACGGCGCAGCCACGCGAACGAACAGGGCCTCGACGCCAACCACCCGTTGCGGGTCTCGAAGAGGGCCTTCACCGGCTGAACTTGTGGCTCGGGCTGCCGTTCAGCTCATCATGGCACCTCGCGTCGCGCTCTCGCTCCTCCGCTCCGCCATCGCGTTCGGCCTCGTCGGCTGCACCGTCGGCGCGCCCGCCGCGGGGACCTCGGCGCCGGACCCGACGAGCGAGCCGTCCGGACCGGGGACCGCAGACGGCGACGAGCCTGCGACGCCGCCCGCCGCAACCGAGCCCGAGGGCGTGAAGGAGAAGGCGCGCTGGACGTTCTTCGTCTACGCGAACGGCGACAACGGCCGCTCTCGCGAGCTCGCCGCGGACCTGGAGCACATGAACGAGGCGATGCTCCAAGCGGACGTCGAGGTGATCGTCTTCGCCGACTGGAACGCCGCCCTCACGGACCGAGAAGGTCGTCCCTTCCCCAGCGGGAGTGAATGGATCTCGCTCGCCGGGCACGGCGCGAAGCCCCGCGTCCGTAGCGCGAGCGAGAGCGAGCAGGATCTCGAAGATCCGGCTGTCCTCCGCAGCGCCGTCGCCCGCGCGTTCGGGCAGCACCCTGCGGATCATCGCGGCGTCATCGTGTGGTCGCGCGGTGAAGGCGGCGACGCCCAGGACGGAACGCGCCCGGGCGCGGCGGCGATGTCGACGCCCGCGATGATCGCCGCGATCCGCGATGGGCTCGCGGACATCGGGCTCACGGGCGAGCGAACCCTCGACGTGCTCGGGTTCGACTCCTACGCGCCTGCTCGGATCGAGATCGCCTACGCGACGCGCGAGCTCGCCGGCGTCTACGTAGCGAATCCGGCGGGCTCCAACGGGACGACATGGGCTTATGCCGACGCGCTCGGGTTCCTGGCGAACACCTCGGACGCGACCGGCGCGACCTTCGCCGCGTTCGAGGCCGAAGCAGCGCGGAAGATCGGTGGGCCGCCACACGTGGCCGTCCACACCGAGAAGCTCGAGCGCCTCGCCGACGCGACCTCCTCGCTCGTCCGCGCGATCGCCGCTCACCCGGAGGTCATGCCCCGCGTCGTCTCCGCGATGATGGCCGCCGCGGAGGCGCCCTTTGGCAGCGGGCCTCCGAGCTATCAGCGATTCGTGTCCGAGCTCGCGAACGATCCGAGCCTCGACGTCGTGACCGCCACGGCACAGGAGGTCGCGATCCACCTCTCGGAAGCGCTCGTCTACGCCCCCGGCGGCGCAGAGCTCGGCATCACCCTCCCGCTCACGGAGGCGTCGCCGGCCTGGCTCGCCGAATACGCCGAGACCGCGCGGGAGTGGCTCGCCGCGACCGGATGGGACGCGCTGCTCGCGTCGTACGCCAGCTCCGAGCCGTAGCGCGCGCCCCTCTCTGTGCCGCAACGAGCTCTGAAAAGTGCGCCGCTTTCTTGGGCGAGCCCCGAAAAGCCCCGAAGATGACGCGGCGCAGCGGTGCGCATGTCGGACACGCATGCTACCGCAGGCTCACCCGAGATCGTTGGAGGACACACGAATGATGGCTTCGAGCAGCGTTCGAGACGACCGTAGGGGGCAGCCGCGAGCTCCGGCCATCTTGGCGGTGGGACTCGAATCGGAGACGAAGTCTTCCCGCCACGGCGTCACGCGCGACGTGAGCTCGAACGGTCTCCTCATCGTCACGCCGAGCCACTTCGCGAAGGGCGACCGTATCAAGATCAAGGTCCACGCCGGAGCCGTCGGCGTCGACGTCGTCGGGCGCGTGGCGCGCGTGACCGAGAACCCGATCTCCTCACCGGAGCTCTGGCGCTACCGCGTCGGCGTCGAGCTCGACGAGCCGCTCCCGGTCGCTCTCGTCGACGGCGCGCGAGCACACGCGACCGGAAACGCCTGAGGCCGCACCCACGCGCCACACGCCACGTCAGGTCGTCATCCGCGCAGCTGAACGGCGCCGGCGCAGGGCGTGTGTGATCAGTCCGACCGGAACGAGCGGAACGATCAGGGCGAAGAGAACGAGCGCGACGACGAAGCCGACCAGGAGCGCGAGCAGGAACAGCACGACGTCCGCGAGCGTCGCGCGCCTCGTCGCCCCCGCTGCGCGCATGAAACGCTCACGCGCGGCACCGACCGTGAGGGCGAGCACCACGTCGAGCTCCTCTCCGTACGTCGTCCGCTGGCCACGGCCGCGAACGAAGGCCGCGAAGACACGCCTCGGCGCGCGAACCAGGCCACCGGCCATTCCGCCGAGGTTCAGCGCCCACGCCGCGCCGTAGCCTTTGCACCCGGCCGCGATCTCCCAAGCCGCGATCTCGAACTCGCCGACGATGTCCGTGTCGTAGCCCGTCAGCAGATGATGGAGGTCGTGGTACCGGACGGCCTCGACTCGAGCCTTCGTGTTCGGGAAAGGCATCGGGATCGGGCCGAGCTTGAAGTCGACCCACGCGTCGTCATAGCCGCCCGTCTCCCCGAAGCCGTTCGCGTCGAAGTAGACCTTCCGCGCCTCCCGCATGGTCATCGTGTCCGCGTACGTCACCAGCATCGTCGCCTCGCCCTCTCTTTCACTGAGTCCACTCACTGAGTGCGCTCACTGTATGGACCGCGCTCTTTCATTCGGCAAGGGGCACTGGATGACTTTCAATGAGTGCCGTCATAAACTGGCGACAAGCGATGACGAAGCCATCAGGGCGGCAGCCCGCCAGGACGCGGAAGACGTCCGGCCCGAGGACTGGACCGAAGACGAGCCGTGCGGCGCAGCGCGCCGGGACGCGAGAGCAGATCCGGATCGCAGCGTTCGAGCACTTCTCGACGATCGGCTTCGACGAGACGACGACGCAGGCGATCGCCCAGCGTGCCGGGGTCGCAGCGGGGACCGTCTTCCTTCATGCGAGCGACAAGGCCGATCTCCTCTTCCTCGTGATGCACGATCGGCTCGAGGCGATGATGGCGCGCGTCTTCGAGACGTTGCCCGACGCGCCGTTGCTCGAGCGACTTCTCCACGTCTTCCGGGGCGTCTTCGCGATGTACGCCGAGCACCCGAAGATGGGGGCGGCATTCGTGCGGGTCCTACCGGGAGCGAGCGGCCCCAACGCGCAGCGCACCAACACGTTGACGTTCGGATTCCTCCACCGCCTCGGGCTCCTCGTGAGCGATGCTCAGGCTCGCGGCGAGGTCGCGTCCGACCTCAACCCGACCGCGTGCGCGCAGAACATCTTCGGCCTCTACTTCATGACGCTGCTCGGATGGCTGAGCGGTCACTACACGCTCGAGACGGCGCTCGACCCGATGCTGCGCTCGTCGCTCGAGCTGCAGATCCGCGGCTTCCGCCCTAGCCAGTAGCGGGGCGCGGTCAGCGCGTGAAGAGCGCGAGCGCGACGACCGCGAGCGAGAGCACGAGCACGATCCCGGCGACAGGCGGCATCCCGCGCGGCGTCTCGAGCGGCGCACGCATCACGTCCCGTGACGGTCGTCGCGCGGACGACGGCGCGAAGGCGCCGGCAGGCGTCGCCAAGCGCGGCGGGAACGACGGCGGCGCATCGATCGCCTCGTCGCCCACGTCGACGAACTCCTCCTCCGCGGTCGCGGGGGCCTGGCCCGGCACCCTCACGGGCATCGTCGCCGTGGCGGGCGTCCGCTTGCGGATCGCGAGGCGAGCCTCGTCCTCGGCGGAGCGGACGAGGTCGAGCAGATCGCTCGACGTCGACGGCGATGGGTGGCCACCCGAGTCATCCGCCTCCTGGGAGAGCCGGCGCTCCTTGTCTTGTTCGTTGCTCACGACACCTTCGGTCCGAACGGGCACGGGCTCGACGGTCGAGCAAGCACCGATCGGGATTGTCTCCCGACCCTCGTCCGGCAAGCAACGCTCAAGAGCGCACGGGCTCCGGGTGGGCCCGAGGCCCCCGTTTCAGGCGCGAACTGCGCGTCGCGGTGGATTCGGCTTCCCTCTCGGGAATGGGGGTTGCCGTGGACGGAGCGCCAGGTATGAGAGCGCGCATGAGCTCAAAGCTTTTCTTTGGTGGCGTCGCGTCACTCGGTTTGCTCCTCGCGAGCGCGGCGTGTGGAGGGGCGGATCCCAGCCCGGCCGGCGAAGCGCCGGTCCCCGACGCTGGCAACGCCGACACGTCCTCGGGCGGTAATCCGGACGACGACGGCGGAACCGCCCCCACCCTCCCGGCCGATACGCTCGCGGAGGGCGACGTGATCCTGAACGGCCTCGCCGGCGACGACGCGATCTACATCGACCTCGGTCAGAACAGCCTGCATGCGGTGCCGATCGCCGGCGGCGCGGCGGTGAAGATCGCAGACCTCACCGATGACTCGACGTTCGAGATCAGCGGTGGCGCGGTCGCGGTCTGGACCGGGATCACCGGCACGGGAGCCGCGACGCTCGGAACGCTCAACGTCTGGACGCGGGCCACCGGCTACAAGACCGCCGTGGCGACGAGCTCCCGCCCCGGCAGCTTCTTTGCCGCGAGCGACGACGGCTCGCGCATCGCGTTCTCCCAGGGCATCGTCGTCGATGCGGACAAGCTCACCTCGGTCCCCATCGGCGTGCGTGACACGGCCGCCGGTACGAACGCAGTGACGCTCACGGACGCCAACGCGATCAACTTCGCGGCGGACGATTGCCCGCCGGCGATGGGCTTCGCCGGTAAGGTCTTCTTCGCTCAGTTCTGCACGGGCACCGATGAGAGCGCGACCGACGCGAGGCTCGTGACCGTTGCGGCGACCGGCACGACGGTCGATCGACTCGACGCCGCCGCAGCCGATCCGGGCACGCTCAAGCCCGGCACGTTCTCGCCGGACGACACGGGGACGAAGGTCTTCGCCATCGCCTCCGCGAACAGCGCAGGCAAGGTCTTCACGATCGGCGGAGCCGCCGCGACGTTCGAGACCGACATCGAGCTCGGCGTCATGCTCCCCGACGGCAGCGCGGTCATCTTCCAGACGACGGC
Organism: Myxococcales bacterium 68-20; assembly: GCA_001899635.1. Taxonomy (GTDB): domain Bacteria; phylum Myxococcota_A; class Polyangia; order Polyangiales; family Polyangiaceae; genus Labilithrix. The sequence continues at coordinate 58,820 of MKVQ01000002.1, forward strand.
CGGCGCGCTCAAGAAGGCCACGGCGGTGGAGGCCCCCGTCGTCACGACGCTCGCCCCGTCGATCAAGGGCCTCCTCGCGCTCGCGCCGAACGGCAAGAACCTGATCTTCCACGTGGGTGAGCTCGAGGAGACCGACCACCCGGAGCTCTACGCGCAGCTCGATCTCCACGCGCTCGATCCGAGCGCCGCGACCCCCGCTCCCACGGCGCTCGTGCCGTCGTCGACCGCTTTCCCGGCGAGCTACAACGGTGCGGCGACGCACTTCCTCTTCTTCGGCGACATCACGGAGACGTCAGCGAAGCTGAAGTCGATCCCCATCGGCGGCGGCACGGCGAAGGACGTCGCCGACACCGACACCGTATTCCCGGCCGAGACCGGCACGGACGTCGTTTTCACGACCAACCCGCAGGAGGTCGGTCCGACGGACGAAGAGTTCGTGACGTTCGATCTGAAGCACGTCGACTCCGTCGCGGGCGGCGCGGCGGAGCTCGTCGCGCTCGGCGTCCCGAGCGGTGAGACGATGATCAAGGGCAAGCGCGTCGTCTACTCGCGCGTGAACGCCCAGGGTAAGGGCATCGGCATCTTCGGCGCGACGCTCCCCTGAGCCGCAGCCGTCGCTCGAACCAACCTCGAAGGTCGCGGCGGGCGAGTTGCCCCCCGCGACCTTCGCGCGTCCGGGCCCCGTGAACGGCGAAGCTCCTCGCGTCGCCACGCTTTCTGATACGACGATCTTCGCTCTATCGGGGCGCTCCGAGTCTCACCGACTCGGGAGCAGACACGGGAGGTAGACGATGCCGCGCAACGTGAAGGTTGGCTTGATCCAGGCCGCGACGCCCTACGAGCCGGGGTGGAGCATCGAGAAGACGCAGAAGGCCGCCATGGACGTGCACCTGCCGCTCATCGAGGAGGCGGGCAAGCAAGGCGTCCAGATCCTCGGGCTGCAGGAGATCTTCAACGGCCCCTACTTCTGTCCGAGCCAGGACAAGTTCTGGTACGACGCGACGGAAGCGATCCCCGGGCCCACCACCGAGGTGATGCAGGCCTACGCCAAGACGCATCAGATGGCGATGGTCGTCCCGCTCTACGAGCGCGAGCAAGCGGGCGTCTATTACAACAGCGCGGCGGTCATCGACGCCGACGGGCAGTACCTCGGGAAGTACCGCAAGCACCACATCCCGCACACGAGTCAGTTTTGGGAGAAGTTCTTCTTCCGCCCGGGCAACCTCGGATTCCCGGTCTTCCAGACGCGCTACGGCAAGGTCGGCGTGTACATCTGCTACGACCGGCACTTCCCCGAAGGCGCGCGCGCCCTCGGTCTCAACGGCGCCGAGATCGTCTTCAATCCGTCGGCGACCGTCGCGGGCCTCTCGCAATACCTCTGGAAGCTCGAGCAGCCTGCCCACGCGGTGGCGAACGGCTACTTCGTCGCCGCCTCCAATCGCGTCGGGACCGAGGCCCCGTGGAACATCGGGAAGTTCTACGGAACGAGCTACATCGTCGATCCGCGCGGCAGCATGTTGTCCGTCGGCTCCGAGGACAAGACCGAGCTCGTCGTCGCAACGTGCGACCTCGACATGATCGAGGAGGTCCGGAAGACCTGGCAGTTCTACCGCGACCGCCGCCCCGAGGCGTACGGCGATCTCACGAAGCTCTGATCCGCCAAGCCGTGAAAGCGCACGAGCCGCTCTCGGGAGAGGCCTCCCCAGCGGCTCGGCGTTCTTCTACGCACGGATCGACGCGTCGCGCGGCTCGAGGTCCGCGAGCTATTTCGTCGACGGGAACGAGAACACGGCGCCCTCGCGCACGCCGGCCGACGGCCAGCGCTGCGTGATCGTCTTCCGCTTCGTGTAGAAGCGCACCGCGTCCGGGCCGTACGCGTGAAGGTCGCCGAAGAGCGAGCGCTTCCAGCCGCCGAACGAGTGGTACGCGATCGGAACCGGCAGGGGCACGTTCACGCCCACCATGCCGACGAGGATGTGGTCGGAGAAGTAGCGCGCCGCCTCCCCGTCACGAGTGAAGATGCAGGTGCCGTTGCCGTACTCGTGCTCGTTGATCAGGCGCATCGCCTCGTCGAGCGTCTTCACGCGAACGACGCCGAGCACCGGGCCGAAGATCTCCTCCTTGTAGATGACCATCTCGGGCTTCACGTGGTCGAAGAGGCAGGCGCCGAGGAAGTACCCGTTCTCGTGGCCCGGGACCTTCACGCCGCGGCCGTCGACCAGCAGCTTCGCGCCTTCCTTGACGCCCTGCTCGACGTAGTCCCTCACCTTCTCGAAGTGCGGCTTCGTGACGAGCGGGCCCATGTCGTTCCGCGCATCGGAGCCGGGACCGACCTTCATCTTCGCGATCTGGGCCTGGAGCCCCGCGACGACGGCGTCGGCGGTGGCGTCCCCGACCGCGACGACGATCGGGATCGCCATGCATCGCTCGCCGCACGAGCCGTAGGCCGCGCCCATCAGCGCGCTCACGGCGTTGTCGATGTCGGCATCCGGCATCACCACGGCGTGGTTCTTCGCTCCGCCGAGCGCCTGCACCCGCTTGCCCGTCGCACAGCCCCGCGAATAGATGTATTCCGCAATCGGCGTCGAGCCGACGAAGCTGAGCGCCTGGACGCGGCGATCGTCGATGAGCGCGTCGACGGCTTCCTTGTCGCCGTTCACGACGTTGAGCACGCCCGGGGGAAGTCCTGCCTCGAAGGCGAGCTGGGCGATGAGGAGAGCGCTCGACGGATCGCGCTCGGAGGGCTTGAGAACGAAGGTGTTCCCGCAGGCGACCGCCATCGGCCACATCCAGAGCGGCACCATCGCGGGGAAGTTGAACGGGGTGATGCCGGCGGTGACGCCGAGCGGCTGGAGCTCGCTCCACGAGTCGATCCCGGGACCGACGTTGCGGGTGTGCTCGCCCTTGAGGAGCTCCGGCGCGTACGACGCGTATTCGACGTTCTCGATGCCGCGCTGCAGCTCGCCCATCGCGTCGCCGGCCACCTTGCCGTGCTCGGCGGTGAGCAGCGCGCAGATCCGCTCGCCGTGCTGCTCGAGCAGGCCCTTCAACTTGCTCATCACACGCGCGCGCTTCAGCGGCGGCGTCGCGCGCCAGGCCGGGTAAGCCTTCTCGGCCGATGCGATCGCCGCCTGCACCGTGGTCTTGTCGGCAAGGAGCACGCGCTTCTCGGCGGTGCCGGTCGCGGGGTTGAAGACCTCCTGTGAGCGCTCGTCCGCGAGCGCGTCCTGACGGCGGGCGGAGCCGAGGAGGTTCTGACCGTCGATCCAGTGACCAATCGTGGGAAGGGCTTGGGACATGGCGAGCTCACAGGTGAGAGGAAACGATCGATGAATCGAGTCTTCCACATTCGGCCGGCGGGACGAAGGCGGCCTGGCCGAACGGGAGAAGCATGAGGACATGGGTAGGCAAGCCAAGCAAGCAGGCAAGCCCGGCAGGCCAAACGGTTACCCAAACGAGACGATGCGGGGCGAGGCGACGCGAGGCGAAGCGAGACCAGCCGAGACACTGCGGTTCATGGGCCGCGAGCACGCACGCGGACCCGAATCGCGGATGAATGAGCGCGACTGTCTTTCTTGACACAGTCGGAAGTTGCGAGAGACTGTCATCTTTCGCGCGGGGAGATACATAGATGAGCGATCGAAAGTGGACGAGTGCGGAGCTCCGGGCGAAGCACAAGGACCTCCTCTTTCCCAGTGTGGGCACCTTCTACGAGGAGCCCGTCTGCCTCGACGAGGGCAAGGGCACGCGGCTGAAGGATCTCGACGGTCGCGAGTACCTCGACTTCTTCGGCGGCATCCTGACCGTCTCGGTCGGCCAGGCGCACCCGAAGGTCAACGCTGCGCTGCACGCCCAGATCGACCGCCTGGGTCACGTCTCGACGCTCTACCCCACCGTCGGCATCGTCGAGCTCGCGCAGAAGCTGCTCGACCTCGCTCCCGGCAAGATCGGGCAGGCCGGCAAGGCGTTCTTCACCGCCAGCGGCACCGAAGCGGATGAGACGGCGGTAGCGCTCGCGCAGATCGCGACGGGTCGCCAGGAGCTCATCGCGCTCCGGCACGGCTACTCGGGACGCTCGATGCTCGCGCAATCGCTCACCGCGCATTCGAAGTACCGCGCGGTCACGACGCAGATCGCCGGCATCAAGCACGCCCACTCGCCGTACTGCTACCGCTGCCCGTTCGGCGCCACGCCCGACCACTGCGGGCTGAAGTGCGCGACGGACATCGAGGAGCTGATCCAGACGACGACCACCGGTGAGATCGCCGGCTTCCTCGCCGAGCCGATCCAGGGCGTCGGAGGGTTCGTCGTCGCTCCCGACGGCTACTTCAAGGTCGCGACCGACATCGTGAAGAAGTACGGCGGCCTCTTCATCTGCGACGAGGTCCAGACCGGCTTCGGGCGGACCGGCGGCAAGATGTGGGGAATCGAGCATCACGACGGCGTCGAGCCCGACATCATGACGATGGCGAAGGGCATCGCGAACGGTCTGCCGATCGGAGCGTGCCTCGCGACCGTGCCCGTCGCCGACTCGTGGAAGGCTGGCAACATCGCCACCTTCGGCGGAAACCCAATCTCGACGGCCGCCGCGAATGCCACCATCGACGTCATCGTCGAGGAGAAGCTGACCGACAACGCGGCGGTCATGGGCAGGCTCCTTCGCGAGGGCCTCGAGGCGCTGAAGCGCAAGCACCCGAAGGTCATCGGCGACGTCCGTGGCAAGGGCCTCATGCAGGCCATCGAGCTCGTGAAGGACGAGACGGCCAAGGACCGCACCCCCGACGCAGCGAGCACGTCGCGCCTCTTCGAGGAGACGAAGAAGCGCGGCCTCCTCATCGGACGCGGCGGCCTCTGGGGCAACGTCGTCCGCATCGCCCCCGCCTTGAACGTGACGAAGACGGAGATCGAGGAAGGGCTGAAAGCGCTCGAAGACTCGTTCGCGGCGTTCGCCTGATCGAAGAGGACCCCATGACGCTCGCAAAGCTCCCGCAGGATCGGCTCGAGAACGAGCTCCACGACAAGAAGCCGCTCTACACGTCCGCCGAGGCGAAGGCCGAAGCCGATCGCTGCCTCTACTGCGCGGACGCGCCATGCATCAAGGCGTGCCCGACCGAGATCGACATCCCGACCTTCATCAAGAAGATCGCGTCGGGCAACGTGCGCGGCAGCGCCCGCACGATCTTCGAGCAGAACCTGCTCGGTTACTCCTGCGCGCGTGTGTGCCCGGTCGAGGTGCTCTGCCAGGGCGACTGCGTCTACACGGGCTGGGGCCGCGACCCGATCCAGATCGGACGCCTCCAGCGCTTCGCGACGGAGACCGCGACCCGCGCGGAGAGCGGCGGCGCGCCGCCGCT
>MKVQ01000002.1:64197-337501 GCA_001899635.1 Myxococcales bacterium 68-20
GGTCGTGTTCGAGAAGCGCGCCTACTCGGGCGGGCTCAACACGACCGGCATCGCGCCGTACAAGCTCCACGCGCACGACGCCCTGCACGAGGTCGCGTGGGTCGAAGGCTTCGGGGTCGAGGTGAAGACCGGCATCGAGGTCGGCCACGACGACGGCCCCGGGCGCATCTCCGGGAAGAAGCTCCTCGAGACCTACGACGCGGTGTTCATCGGCGTGGGGCTCGGCGCGGACTCGAAGCTCGGGATCCCCGGCGAGGATGGCCCGGGCGTCTACGGCGCCACCGAGTGGATCGAGAAGATGAAGCTCGAGATGAGCAAGGCGCATCGCGAGGAGATCGCGGGCAAGCGCGTCCTCGTCGTCGGCGGCGGCAACACCGCCATCGACGTCGCGCGCGAGTGCGCCCTCCTCGGCGCTGCCGACGTCGCCATGTGCTACCGCCGCGGCGTGCCCGAGATGAGCGGCTACGCCCACGAGATGAGCGGCGGCCGCAAGGAAGGCGTCCGCCTGGTCGGCCACGTGCAGCCGGTCGCCTTCATCCGCGACGCGCACGGCAAGCTCACCGGGCTGCGCGTCGCGAAGACCGATGCGAACGCGAAGCCGATCGCCGGCACGGAGCACGATCTCCCGTGCGACCTGGTCGCGCTCGCGATTGGCCAGTCGAAACTGCGCGACATCGCGAAAGAGCTGCCGGGGGTCGATCTCGACAAGCGCGGCTGCGTCGTCATCACGGACACCGCCACGTGCGTCACCGGCAACCCGAAGGTCTTCGCCGGCGGCGACTGCATCAACGGTGGCAAGGAAGTCGTCAACGCCGTCGCCGACGGTCGCAACGCCGCGCGCGCTCTTCTCGAGCGCTGGGCCACCAAGTAGCGGAAGGACTCGAGGAGAAGAACATGGCGGATCTCAGCATCGAGTTCGCGGGCATCAAGAGCCCGAACCCCTTCTGGCTCGCGTCGGCGCCTCCGGCCAACAGCGGCGAGCAGGTCATGCGCGCGTTCGACGCGGGCTGGGGCGGCGCCGTCTGGAAGACGCTCGGCGACCCCATCATGAACGTCACGAGTCGCTTCGGCGGCGTCGACTACGACGGCCGCAAGCTGATGGGGCTCAACAACATCGAGCTCATCACCGATCGCCCGCTCGAGGTGAACCTGCGCGAGATCCGCGAGGTCAAGAAGCGCTACCCGAAGAACGTCGTCATCGCCTCGCTCATGACCGAGACGAAGAACGACTGGAAGGTCCTCATCCGGAAGTGCGAGGACGCAGGCGTCGACGGCCTGGAGCTGAACTTCGGCTGCCCGCACGGCATGTGCGAGCGCGGCATGGGCTCGAGCGTCGGCCAGGAGCCGAAGCTGCTCCAGGAGATCACGAGCTGGGCGAAGGAGTTCGCGAAGACGCCCGTCCTCGTGAAGCTGACGCCGAACACCGGCGACATCGTCGAGGCCGGGATGGCTGCGGTCGCGGGCAAGGCCGACGGCATCGCGCTCATCAACACGATCAAGAGCATCGTCGGCGTCGATCTCGATCGGCTCGTCCCCCTCCCCCGCGTCGGGAGCGCTTCGACCAACGGCGGCTACTGCGGCCCGGCGGTGAAGCCGATCGCGCTCCACATGGTCGCCGCCCTCGCGCGCGAGCCGGGGATGATTCCGATTTCGGGCATCGGCGGGATCGCCACCTGGCGCGACGCCGCCGAGTTCATCGCGCTCGGCGCGACGAGCGTGCAGGTCTGCACCGCCGTGATGCACTACGGCTACCGCATCGTCCGCGACATGATCGAGGGCCTCTCCGAGTATCTCGACTCGCAGGGCATGAAGAGCGTCAACGAGCTCCGCGGGCGCGCCGTCGGCGGCTACAAGGAGTGGGGCGACCTCGATCTCTCCTACAAGCTCGTCGCGAGCATCGACCCGAAGACGTGCATCGGCTGCCAGCTGTGCATGACGGCGTGCCACGACGGCGCACACCAGTGCATCTTCACCGGGCCCGACGACCGCCCGCGCCCGCCGCACGCTCACGCCCATGGCCCGGCGAAGGCGCCGAAGCCCTTGCCCATCGGAGCGATCGCCGGTGACCGCGTGCCGTGGATCGACGAGCCCGAGTGCGTCGGCTGCAACCTCTGTCAGCTGGTTTGCCCCGTCCCGGGCTGCATCTCGATGGTCGAGGTCCCCGGCGGCAAGTCGGAGACCTGGAACGACCGCGTTGCCGACGGGCGCCACAAGCTCCCTGGCGGCATCCACGACGACGCCTGAGTGACGACGCGGTGTCGGCCGCCCTCTTCGCTCCGCGACGTGGACATCGACAGTCGCCGCACTAGCCGATACGACTGACAAACCGTGGAAACGAGATCGCGCCCCTTCGGAACCGCCGCCGACGCGGCGAACGTCGACGAGCGCGCGACTCTCGAGCACCGCGCGAACCTCGTGCGCGTCATCCTCGATGCCGTCCCCGGCGGGGTCATCCACGTCGCCCTGGACGGCTCCGTCGTCGAGGCGAACGCCGAGGCGATCCGGCTCCTGGGCTATCGCTTCGACGAGCTCACGCATCGCTTCACGATGAGCCTCGAGACGACGGCCCTTCGCGAGGACGGCTCCCCCTACCCCATCTCCGAGTACCCGGCGACGAAGGTGCTCGCGACGGGCGAGCCACAAGCGCCGATCACGATCGGGGTCCGTCGTCCGAACGGTGAGACGTTCTGGGCCGTCTTCCGCGCGGTCCCCGCGAGGGACACGGCCGGCACCCTCACGGGCGCCGTGGTCTCGTTCATCGACATCACGGAGCGAAAGCGCGCCGAGGAGGAGCTTCGGCGAAGCGAGGCGAAGTGGCGCTCGCTCGTCGAAAACCTCCCCGACTGCGTGCTCATCATGGACCGCGAGGGGCGCATCGAGTGGGTCAGCCGCTCGCTCCCCGACCTCGAGCACCAGCAGTTCATCGGGACGCCCAGCCACGCGTACGTCGCGCCGAACTACCTCGACGAGTGGGTGGCACGGTTCGCGGCCGTGCTCGAGACCCGCGCCGTCACCCGGTTCGAGACGCGCGGGTTCGGGAGAAGGGGCCCCTCCGTCTGGTACGAGACGACCCTCGTTCCGATCGTCGAGGCCCCGGACGTCCCTGTCGAGCGGGTGCTGCTCCTCGTACGCGACATCACCGAGCGGCGCGAGATGATCGCCGGCCTCGCCGAGAAGGAGCGCCTCGCGAGCATCGGCATGCTTTCGGCGAGTGTCGCGCACGAGATCATGAACCCGCTGACCTACGTCCTCGCGAACCTCGACTTCGCGCTGAGCGAGCGCTGTCCGCCGGGCGCGCGCAAGACGAAGGCTCTCATCGACGCGCGAGATGGCGCAGGGCGGATGCAACAGATCGTCTGGGACCTCCGCGCGCTCGGTCGCACGGGCTCGGAGGAGCTGTTCTACGTCGACGTTCGCTCCGTCATCGAGACGGCGCTTCGACTCGCCGGGCCGGAAGTCGCGAAGAACGTCAGGGTGAGCGTCGAGCTCACGGAGGTGCCCGGAGTGCTCGCGAGCGAATCGCGCCTCTGCCAGGTGTTCATCAACCTCCTCATCAACGCCGGCCATGCGATGGCCGACCTTCCGACGGGTGAACGCTCCATCCGCATCCGCACGCGAAGCGACGAGGGCGCAAACCTGGTCGGCGTCGAGGTCTCCGACACGGGCATCGGGATCGAGGCGGAGAACATGGGGCGCATCTTCGACCCCTTCTTCACCACGAAGGCGACCGGCACCGGGATCGGCCTGTCGATCGCGAAAGAGCACATCGAGCGCATGGGCGGCCGGATCGCCGTCGAGAGCGAGCCGGGCCGCGGCACGACCTTCACCGTCTGGCTCTCGACGACGCGCGTGCTGCCCCCACGCGCCGAGGCGTCGGCTCCTCGGTGCGGATCGCGCTGATCGCCGCCGGAACCTGGTCAGCCGCGTGACGACGGCACGCTGACCGGATCGATGAGCGAATCCCGCACGCGCCGCTCGCGGAGCTGCGCCAGGTTCCCGTACGCCCACGCAGGCAGGATGGCCGCGAGCAGCGCACCGACGACCGCCGCGATCGACGGAGCACCCGGCTCCTCGATCACGTGAGCGAAGAGCCACGAGAGGCCGCCGCCGACCCCGGCGACCGCGAGCGTCCCGAACGACGCGGCGATCCACACCGTGAGCCGGTGCACGAGCGCTCCACGAAGCAGGATGAACCCGAGGATCGACAGCACAACCGCCAGCGGCCACGAGCGCGCCCCAAGGTACACGCTCGCGCCGAGGCCGAGACTCGCGACCGCGTTCGACCAGGCGGCGATCTCGGAGGATCGGCCTGCACGCGACGTGTCGAGCATCGCGTGCCGGACGCCGCGCACGAGCCGCGCGACCCACGAGCGCGCCTTCTTCGATCGCGTCCCGCAGCCTCGACGTTCGCTCGACCAGTGGTGGCGTCCGGTCGTCGCCGGAGCTCCATCCGTCGGGCTGGGAAGGCGCGTGCTCATGGATGGATCGACGGAGCTCGAGCCGCGCGCTTTCCATTTGTCACCCGTTGGGGGGACAAATGGAGCCAAGCGCGCGCTCGAGCTCGTGAGGATGCCTGCCGCGCACACTGCGTCAGTGCCAGTGATCGAGCGGCAGCGGCGTGTCGAGATCGCCGAGCTCGACGCCAAGCTCGCTGCGAAGCCCCTCGCCGCTCTCCGAGCGACTCGTCCGCGGCGTGGCCGCGTTCGGCTTGTACGTCTGCGCGGCGGCGGGGAACGCTCCGGAGCGGACGTGCGCCACGTACGTGCCGATCGCCTCGACCGCCTCGTCGCCGAGGTTGGCGAAGCGCTTGGCGAACTTCGGCTGATGGCCGCGAGCGAGCCCGAGGAGATCGGTGCAGACGAGCACCTGGCCGTCGCAAGCGATACCCGCACCGATGCCGATCGTGGGGACCGAGACGACGCTCGTGATCCGCTCGGCGAGATCCGGAGGAATGGCCTCGAGGACGATGGCGAACGCGCCGGCCTGCTCGATGGCGATCGCGTCGGCGAGGATCTTGTCGGCGGCGGCGTCCCCGCGGCCCTGCACCTTGAAGCCGCCGAACGCATGGACGCTCTGCGGGGTGAGCCCGACGTGACCGACGACTGGGATGCCGACGCGGACGATGCGATGCACGTGCTCGGCGATCTCCTGACCGCCCTCGAGCTTCACGCTCTCGCACGCCCCTTCTTTCATCAGCTTGCCGGAGCTCTCGACCGCCTGCGCGGGCGAGACCTGGTAGCTCATGAACGGCAGATCACCGACGAGATGAGCCCTCGTGAGCCCGCGCGCGACGGCGCGCGAGTGATAGGCCATCTCGTCGAGCGTGACCGGAATGGTCGTCGAGAGGCCTTGGACCACCATCCCGAGCGAGTCACCGACGAGGACCATGTCCACGCCGGCTTCGTCGATGAGGCGAGCCATCGTGAAGTCGTAGGCCGTCACCATCGCGATCTTCTCGCCGCCGTCACGGGACTTGCGTGCGCGTAGATCGGGGACGGTCACCTTCTTCGGAGCACCGTTTGAACCGTACATGTTGGTTGGTCGCGGCCGGCACGCCGGTCCACGCCTTTCTTGGGCTGAACCTAGCGCTGAGATGCCTGTGCGACAAGGTTGGTTCCGGGGAGGGTCCGCGGTAAGAAGGCCCCAAGCCCGTGATCAGCCGCCAGATTCCTCGCTGTACGCTTCTGTTCGCTGTGGTCGGCATGGCCGCGCTCTCGAGCGCCTGCGATCGTCCGCCCTCCGTCGAGCTCAAGGAGTGGTCGCCTGCGGACCACGAGGGAGAGAAGAAGGCGGGCGAGAACGCGAAGCAGGGCGCGCGCGGAGAGAGCAGCGAGACTGGACGCGGCGCAGCTTCCCTCGTCGACATCACCTGGCGGAACCAGTGCGCGAGCTGCCACGGTCCGCAGGGCAAGGGCGACGGCCCGCAGGGTCCGATGTTCAAGGCGCCCGACCTCGGGCGCGCGGACTGGCAAGCCAGGGTCAAGGACGACGAGATCGCGGCGACGATCCAGAACGGCAAGGGCCGGATGCCGAAGTTCGATTTGCCGGACGAGATCGTTCGCGGCCTCGTCACGCGCGTGCGGTCGTTCCGTGAGCAGTGACGAGAGCAGCTCCTCCGTCCCGAGCAACGACCCCGAGAAGAAGGACGAGCAGCCGGCCGCGCCCGGCGGCGGCGAAGGCTCCTCCGAGACCGCGAGCACGAGCCGTACACCGGGCCGGAAGCGCCAGATCTCGCGCCTCCTGTTCCTCGTGTTCGGGCTCCTCGTCGCCGTCTATCTCGGCACGCTGAAGCCCCAGGAGCAGCACGTCCGGGTGGTGCTCGGAGCGGCCGCGCCCGAGGTCATCGGGGTCGAGCTCCAGTACATCGGGGAGGACGGCGAGATCGCCCGCCAGACGCGGTTCACCTATCCGCCAGGGGCTGCGCCTCGGATCGTGGCGCACGAGCCCGAGCTGCCGAACGGCGAGTATCGCCTCCAGATCGAGGTCGACACACGCGATGGTCGCCGTGGGACACAAAGCCAGGTTACGCTCGGGGGCGGAAGCACCCAGGTCGACGTCTCCAGCGCGCTGACGCGCGAGCAGCCTCCCCCCAGCAATGAGGGTCCCCGGTGAGCGTGAGCGAGGAAAACCCCGACAGCACGAAGGCGAAAGGCCCCGACGACGCCAAAGGTCCCGGGAGCTCGCAGGCTCGTCCTCGCGCCATCTCGGCGCACGAGATCTCGACGCGCGCGGCCGGCGGGATCAGCAACGCGCCGGCAGGCCTGCTCGCGCTCATCCTCTCCGGCAGCCACAAGGGCACGAGCAAAGTCGTCGGGGGACGCCTGACGATCGGCAAGGCCGCCGACAACGATCTCGTGCTCACCGACGACACGGTCTCGCGTCACCACTGCGAGATCGTCCGCGCCCCCGACGGGCTCCACGTGCGCGACCTCGACTCGACCAACGGGACGAAGATCGACGGCACGCGCATCCGCGAGGCGATGGTCCAGCCGGGCAGCGTCCTCAAGGTCGGTGAGGTCGAGATCCAGTTCCGGCCTTCGGTGCAGAAGGTCGAGGTACTGCCGAGCGAGAAGACCAGCTTCGGTCCCGCGATCGGACAGAGCCTCGCGATGCGCACCATCTTCGGTGTGCTCGAGCGCATCGCGCCGACCGACGCCACCGTCCTTCTCGAGGGCGAGACCGGCACCGGCAAGGACGTCCTCGCCCGCGCGATCTGGAGCGCGAGCTCGCGCGCGAACAAGCCGTTCCTCGTCGTCGACTGCGGGGCCGTCACCTACTCGCTCATCGAGAGCGAGCTCTTCGGCCACGAGCGCGGCGCGTTCACCGGCGCCGTCTCGACGCGTCAGGGCGCCTTCGAGCTCGCCGACGGCGGCACCGTCTTCCTCGACGAGATCGGCGAGCTCCCGCTCGACGTCCAGCCGAAGCTCCTGCGTGTCCTCGAGACCCGCGAGTTCCGCCGTGTCGGAGGCAACAAGACGCTCGCGACCAACGTGCGCGTCATCGCCGCGACGAAGCGCGACCTCCAGCGCGAGGTCGGCGCCGGCAAGTTCCGCGAGGACCTCTACTTCCGCCTCGCCGTCGTGCCGGTCACCGTCCCGCCGCTCCGTGCGCGGCGCGACGACATCCCCACGCTCGTGCGGCACATGCTCAAGGCCGCAGGCGGAGACGGCCTCACCGTACCGCCGGAGACGATGCAGTCGCTCGCGGCGCATCACGAGTGGCCGGGCAACGTGCGCGAGCTCCGCAACATCCTCGAACGCTCGATCTACATGGCGCAGGCGACGGGCTCGACCGAGCTCGGCGTCGTCACCCTCCCGACCCACGCGTCGTCCGATGCCGCGTTCCACTTCGAGCCCGAGAAGAGCTACCGCGAGACGCGCGCGAAGTACGACGGTGAGTTCGAGCGACGGTACGTCAAATGGCTCCTGGGCCGGCACGGCGGCAACATCTCGGCAGCTGCGCGGGAGGCGAAGATGGACCGTAAGCACCTCCACGACATGGCGAAGAAGCACGGGCTGCGCGGCAACGAAGCCGAGGAATGACCGACGCCCGCGCGGCGCGGCGGTGACGCCCCCGCAGTAGTGATGAGTCGATCTCGAGTAGGCAGCGGCAGAGCGCGCGGCTCATCCGTCCCTGCTCGGCCGTAGCGGCAACGAGTCGCAAAGCGACGGCAAGGCTTGAGAGAGCTCGCTCCGAGTGCGAAATTCCCTCGCCCGTGAGTGTGCCTACCCTCCGCGAACGAACGAGCGGCGTGCTTCTGCACCTTTCGAGCCTCCCTGGGCCGCATGGCATCGGGGACCTCGGTCTCGAGGCGCGCTCGTTCGCCGACTTCCTCGCACGCGCCGGCCAGCGCTGGTGGCAGATGCTCCCGGTCGGCCCCGTCGGCTACGGGGACTCGCCGTACTCCGCGCTCTCGGCGTTTGCGGGCAACCCGCTCTTCGTCGATCTCGATGCCTTCGGGATCGACGTGGCTCGCGCGGCGTTCCCGGAGGACACCGTCGACTACCCGGCGGCCGCGGCGCTCCGCACGCGCCACCTCCGGCAGGCGTTCGAGACGCTCGATGCTAGCGCCCGGAGGCGGCTCGACGAGTTCTGCGAGCGCGAGTCGAGCTGGCTCGACGACTTCGCGCTCTTCGATGCCCTCAAGCGAGCTCACGACGGCCGCCCGTGGTGGCGCTGGGACGAGAACGTGCGAGAGCGCCAGCCCGATGCACTCGAGCGCGCGCGGAGAGAGCTCGCCTCGGACATCGCGTTCGCGAAGACGGCGCAGTGGGCCTTCGACGAGCAGTGGACCTCCTTTCGTGCATACTGCAAGGACCGAGGAATCGGGCTCATCGGAGACATGCCGATCTTCGTCGCGCACGACAGCGCGGACGTCTGGCAGCACCGCGAGCTGTTCGATCTCGACGCGGCGGGTCTGCCGAACAACATCGCCGGCGTCCCGCCCGACTACTTCAGCGCCACCGGTCAGCGCTGGGGCAATCCGCTCTACCGCTGGCGCGTAGTCGCGAAATCGGGCTACCGCTGGTGGGTCGACCGCTTCAAAGCTGCGCTACGGCGCTTCGACGCCGTCAGGCTCGACCACTTCATCGGCTTCGTTCGCTACTGGCGAATTCCGGCGCACGAGCCCACGGCGATGAACGGTACGTGGATGAAGGGGCCCGGCCGCGCGCTCTTCGATGCCGTCGCGGCCGAGGTGGGCAGCCCGCTCCCGCTGATCGCCGAGGACCTGGGGGCGGTGACGCCGAAGGTGACGCGCCTCCGTCGTGAGCTCGGCCTACCCGGGATCCGACTCGTGCAGTTCGCGTTCGGGACCGACCCCCAGGCGCCCGCGTTCAAGCCCTACAACCACGACAAGAACGCCGTCGTCTACACCGGCACGCACGACAACGACACGTCGGTCGGCTGGTTCACCGACCCTGGCGGAACGCCGACGAGCTCACGGACGCGCACGGAGGCCGAGCGCGAGCGCCATCATGCGCTGACGTACATGGGCCGCGATCACGGCGAGGCCGTCGACGTGAGCCTCGAGATGATGCGCCTCGCGATGGCAAGCGTTGCGCGCACGTGCATCGTCCCGCTGCAGGACGTGCTCGGGCTCGGCACCGAAGCACGCATGAACCGCCCGGGGATCGCCGAGGGGAACTGGCAGTGGCGAGTCCGCGCCCACGCGCTAGACGACCGGGCGGAGGGCCGCTTGCTTTCCCTCGCGCGCACGTACGGACGAGCAACTTCAGGAGAGACGGAGACGAAATGACGAGTGGTCAAGGCCGGCGCCCGCGCGGCCTCCAGAATGATCCCCTCTGGTACAAGGACGCGATCATCTACGAGGTGCGCACGCGCTCGTTCTTCGACTCGAACGGCGACGGCATCGGCGATCTCCAGGGGCTGACGAGCAAGCTCGACTACCTCGCCGACCTCGGTGTCACCGCGGTCTGGGTCCTGCCGCACTACCCTTCCCCGGGCCGCGACGACGGCTACGACTGCGCCGACTACACCGACATCCACGCGGACGTCGGGACGCTCGAGGACTTCGACGCGTTCGTCCGCGAGGCGCACAAGCGCGGGATCCGCGTCATCACCGAGCTCGTCCTGAACCACACGTCGGATCAGCATCCGTGGTTCCAGCGTGCCCGCCGCGCGCCCGTCGGCTCGGTCGAGCGTGACTTCTACGTCTGGAACGACCACGCCGATCGCTACAAGGAAGCGCGCATCATCTTCCGCGATTTCGAGCCCTCGAACTGGGCCTGGGATCCGGTCGCGAACGCGTACTACTGGCATCGCTTCTTCGCGCATCAGCCCGACCTGAACTTCGAGAACCCGGCCGTCCACGAGGCGATGTTCGGGGTCGTCGACTTCTGGCTCGCGCGCGGCGTCGACGCACTGCGCCTCGACGCGGTCCCGTACCTCTATGAGGCCGAAGGGACGAACTGCGAGAACCTTCCCGCGACGCACGCGTTCCTGAAGAAGCTCCGCGCGCACATCGACGCGAAGTTCCCGAACCGCATGCTCCTCGCGGAAGCCAACCAGTGGCCCGAAGACGCCGCCGCCTATTTCGGCGACGGCGACGAGTGCCACATGAACTTCCACTTCCCGATCATGCCGCGCCTCTTCATGTCGATTCAGATGGAGGACCGCTTCCCCATCATCGACATCCTGAAGCAGACGCCCGAGCTTCATCCGAGCTGCCAGTGGGCGATGTTCCTCCGCAACCACGACGAGCTCACGCTCGAGATGGTGACCGACGAGGAGCGCGACTACATGTACCGCGTCTACGCCCACGAGACGCAGATGCGGATCAACCTCGGCATCCGCCGGAGGCTCGCACCGCTCGTCGGCAACGACCGGAAGAAGATGGAGCTCTTGAACGGACTCCTCTTCTCGATGCCGGGGACGCCCGTCGTCTACTACGGCGACGAGATCGGAATGGGCGACAACGTGTGGCTCGGCGATCGCAACGGCGTCCGCACGCCGATGCAGTGGAGCGCCGACCGCAACGCGGGCTTCTCGCGGGTGAACCCGCAGCGCCTCATCCTGCCGATCAACATCGAGCCCGAGTACCACTACGAGGCGCTCAACGTCGAACAGCAGCAGTCGAACCCGAACTCGCTCTTGTGGTGGACGAAGCGGCTGATCGCGATGCGGAAGCGCTATCGTGCGTTCGGCCGCGGCTCCGTCGAGTTCCTCCATCCGTCGAACCCGCGGGTGCTCGCGTTCATCCGGCGTTACCAGGAGGGCGACCACGAAGAGTGCGTGCTCGTCGTCGCGAACCTCTCCCGCCACGTGCAGTTCGTCGAGCTCGATCTGTCGGGCATGAAGGGCGCGATCCCCGTGGAGCTCATGGGGCGCACGCGCTTTCCGACCGTCGGTGAGCTGCCGTACATGCTCACGCTCGGCGGGCACGACTTCTACTGGTTCAGCCTCGAGGCCTCTCCCGAAGAGCGCCGGAGCTTGGTCGGGGAGGTCACCCTCACCTGCTCGAGCATCGACGCGCTGCTCTTCGGGGACGAGCGCCCTCTCCTCGAAGACGCGCTGCCTGCGTTCTTGCACGCCCGCGGCCTGGTTCAGGGCGCCGTGACGAGCGCACGGATCACGGAGACGGCCCGCCTGACCGACGGCGAGCAGCCTCTCACCTACGTCTTCGTCCGCGTCGAGTACGTCGACGGCGAGCCGGAGAGCTTCGCCCTCCCGCTGCTCGTCACCGCCGAAGCGCCTCCCGGCGCGTCGGTCGTGGCGGCGCTCGCCTTCCACGACGCGCAGGGCGCGCCGGCAGGCACCGCAGTGCTCGTCGAGGCGACGACCGAGGGCGCCGCGCGCGTCCTCGCCGACGCAGCGGTGCGCGGGCTGACGTTCCGCACCTCGCAGGGCATGCTCGCCGGCGGGGTCGTCCCCGGCCCGGCCGTCGACCCCGATGCCCTACGCGAGGCGCGCGTCGTGGACGCCGATCGCGTCGGCGCCTCGATCGCGTACAACAACCAGGCCGTCCTCCGGCTGCTCTACCGCGTGGAGGAAGGCACTGCGCCCGAGCTCGAGATGGCGCGCGTCTTCCAGTCCGGAGGCGAGGACACGCCGTCCCTCCTCCAGGGCATCACGCCTCGGCTGCTCGGCTACGTCGAGCGGCGTGCGACCCGCCAGGAACCCACGACACTCGCGCTCCTCGAGGAGCTCGTCGCCAACGAAGGCACGGCCTGGCAGCACGCACGGAGCGAGCTCGGACGGATGTACGAGCGCGTGACCGCCCATCCCGCCGACGCGCCGGTGCCCGAGGTCCCGACCGCGCCGCTCGTCGAGCTATCGCTGCTCGAGCCTCCTGCGGAGCATCGCGACGCGATCGGCGCCTATCGCGACTGGGCGATGCTCCTCGGCCGTCGCGTCGCCGATCTGCATCGCGCGCTCGCGTCGTCATCGCATCCTGCCTTCGAGCCGACGCCCTACTCGACGATGGATCAGCGCTCGAAGTACCAGACCGCGCGAAACCTCATCGGACGCGTGCTGGCCGGCCTGCGCCGCACCTCGAGCGACCTCCCGCAAAGCTCCCGCGCCGCCGCCGAGCAGCTCGTGAACGCCGAGGACAAGGTGCTCGCGCGGTTCGAGCCGATCCTCACGCATCGGATCGATGCGCGGCAGATCCGGATCCACGGCGACCTCCATCTCAACCGCATGCTGTTCACGGGCAAGGACTTCGTGATCATCGGCCTCGGCGGTGGGCGCGAACGCCGTCTCTCGGAGCGCCGGCGCAGGCGCGGCGCGCTCAACGACGTGGCCGGCATCCTGCGGTCGTTCCACTATGCGGCGGCGACGTCCCTCCTCGGGCTCCGCCCGGAGGACCAGGCTCGCGCCGAGCCGTGGGGGTTGATCTGGGAGAGCTGGGCGTCGGCCGCCTTCCTCCGCGGCTACCTCGATACCGCGAAGGACGCCGTGTTCATCCCGGACGATCGGATGCTCGAGCCCCTGCTCGACGCGGCGATCCTCGGGAAGGCGTTCATGGAGCTCCGGACCGAGCTCCAGCGCCGCCCCGACATGGCGTGGATCCCGATGCAGGGCATCTTGCGCCTCATCGGGGTCGAGCCACGAGGCTGAGCGCGGCGCATCGCCCACCACGCACGCAGCGCCCGTGCCTGGGCGCTGCGTGCGCTTCGGCGCGACGTACTAGAACGCTGCGCCGGCCGTCGCGCCGATGATGTACGCGCGGGCGTTCGTGATCGGAACGCCCGCGAGCGTGTACTCGTCGTACGAGAACTGCATCACGTCGGCCGAGGAGCCGAGCTTGGCATTCGTGAAGATCCCGAGCAGACGCGCGGTGCCGCCCTCGGGCTTCGCCGTCGGGTGAATCGTGTACGTGACCCGCGCCCCGAGCCCGAGGCTCCAGAACGGAGAGAGCTCGCGATCGCCGGTGAAGTACTGCCCCTTGGGGCCGAGCGGGGGCTCGCCTCCCGTGTAGTCGTCGCTCCAGAACAGCGCGCCGGTCTGGCGGTAGAAGCGACCGCGAGCCGCGAGCCGGAGGCCCTCGACCAGATAGCGCTCCGCCTCGAGCTCTCCGGTCCCGCTCGTGATGTCCCAGGTGTCTCGGTAGACGCGCCCGGTCAGTCGCAGCGCGACCTTGATCGGACGGAGATACCAGTTGAAGCGCAGCGCCAGCGCCTGCCGGACGCGCACGTCGGGGTGATGCTCCTGCGCCTTGAGCCCCTGCGCGACGATGATGCTGCGGTACGGGTTCGACTGGAAGCCATCGAGGAGCTGCGCCGTATAGACGAGCTGCGAGGCGAACGTCGGCGTCCACGCCTGCGTCCAGCTCGCCTGGAAGCCGTCGATCGACAGGGCGCGACGGCGCCTTCGTTCTTCGCTCGTGAAGCAGCCGCTCGAATCCTCGAGCGCGCGGAAGCGAGGGGGTGTGTCCTCGACCGCCTGGACGCGATCGCAGACGGAGTCGAAATTACGCGCGTAGGAGAGCTCGAACTGCGTGTTGTGATCGAACGCGTCGGTGCGCGCCCCGACGAAGATCGAATGAGATTTGTAGTCGTTCTCCGTCCCGTACGTATACGAGGCGGTATAGGCGACGTCGCCCTTGCGAAGCGTGAACCCACCGCGCGGCGAGTGGCGGAAGTCCTTCACGCTCGCCGTCGTGATGACGTCGACCCCCGGGTTCACGCTCTGATAGGCAGAGCCCGCCTTCGTCGCGACGCTCGCGCCCGAGACGATATCGGCCTCGTAGCCGCCGCGAACGGTGACCCACTCCGCCGGCGTGACCGCGACGTCGACACCGGGCGTGTAGACGGTCATGTTCGTGCGGGTCGGGGCCTCGTGATAGAACGTGTGCGCGGTGTCGACCTGCGCGACCTGCGCGCTCGCAACCCGCGCGAACGCGAGGACGAGCGACGCCGCTCCCGCGATCAGCGCGGACCTCGTACGGCGATGCGCGGGCCGGCCGAGAGAGCCGAGCACGCGAGCGGGCGCTCTCAATTGCAGCCGCATCCTCCGCCCGCGACGCCGCCGCCGCCGTAAGAGCCCTCACGGTTGTCGATCGCGTGCCTGAGCTGCGCGCTCGCCTGAGGGTCACCCTCGAACTGCATGATCGGATCGGCGAGCACGGAGCGCTGCTGCGGCTTCACGGTGACGCATCCCGCGGCGAAGACGAGGAGCGTTGCGAGCAGGACTTGCGCGAGCTTGTGGCCTTCCATTCGCTGGCTCCTAGATCCTAGATCCTAGATCTTAGAAATAGACGCCGAAACCGCCGGCGTACGTCTGCGCGTTCTTGAAGCTCTCCGAGTCGAACAACGTCAGGTTCGTCACCTCGAGGCGCACGAGGATCCTCCCGCGGAGCGCCATCAAGATGCCTCCGCCGGCGCGCGCCATCCAGAGGTCCTCGCGCTTCAGTACGAAGGAGTCCGCATTCGGGCGCACGCTGAGCCCGCCGCCGCCGATCCCGAGGAACGGACAGATCGCCCAGCTCGGCGCGAAGTGCACCGTCGCGCCGCCGCCGTAGAGGATCTGCGAGCCGTCGGCGGTCAGCGCATTGGCGATGTATCCGTCGAGCGTGACCGTGCGATGCACGACGATCGACGGACGCCCCTCGAGGTAGCCGAACGCGCGCGTGGTCTGGTCACGTACGGGGATCGCGAGGACGCCGCCGAGGATCGCGAAGCCTCCGTTCGCGCCTTCGAGCGGAGGAGTGGCGAAGAGGCCCGGCCGCGACGGCGCTTCGGGCTCGCCCGGACGCACGGCGAAGACCTGCATCTCGTCGCCGAGCCCGTACGCGACGCGACCGTCCGGGAGGACGACGCGAAGCCAGAAGCCCGTGCCCAGGCGTCCGTCGACCCCGAACGTCTCGCCGCGATGTGCGGTGTAGATCACACGCGACGAGATGCTCGGGCCGGTCCTGAGCTCCGCGGAGTCGACGACGACACGCGCGAACGCGTCGTGCTCCTCTGCCGCCTGAGCTACGCCGGGCGCGCCGAGGATGACGGCGGCGGGCGCCACGAGCGCGAGAGCGGCAAGGAGCGCGAGACGCTTCATCGCTTGGCCCACTCGCGGAGGACCTCGAGGAACGGGTCCTCGCGCGGGAAGATCGCGCGCGGGTGGTTCTGTCCGGTCGGCCGGAGATACAGCGGCGCGGTGAGCACGTCACGGCTCATCACGAGCGTGACCGCCTGCAGGTTTCCCTGGGCGGCGCCGCCCGAGTTGAGCAGCGCGCGATTCGTCGGCCGATCACCCTCGCACGGAATCGGATCGTGGTTGCGCAGCGCCATGCCGCTGACCGCGCTCGAATTGAAGTGGCAGCCGTTGGCCGCGTCGCCCGCGCCGGGGTCGCCCGAACCGCACTTCTTCGTCACGAGGAGCTCGGGCTCGACGCGGCAGAAGAAGAAATCCGCGTCGAACTGCTCGTCGGGGACGACGAAATTCGGTCCAGGATCGACCGTCGTGCAGCCCGTCACGCCGAGGAGCGCGGGCGCCAGCGCGGCGATCAAGCGCGACATTCCGGCCTTGCACAGCAAGCCGGCACCGCCTCGTGGCTGACGCCGTACAGGCACGCGCCGACGATAAACGCGACCTGTAGGCACTGTCTATTCGATCGCCGCGCTCGACTGCGAACGTCCACGGCGGGCCGCTCGTGTCCCCTCGCCCACGCGCCGCGGACGGCTGAACGCAAGTTTTCGGCGGCCGGGATCCCTCCGAGACAGCGAAAATGTCGAGAATCGTTTTCCTAAGTGGGTCAGAGCACTTGGGCGCGAACATGGAACGTGCCGTGCGAGCTGTGGCGGGAATGCCAACGCCGTTTTGGGTTGATCCACCGAGGTCGGTCCGAATAGAAGTTTTCCCCGCCCCGAGGAATGTCGTAGCTTGCCTTACATGTAGGGTGCAGCTGGCCCGAAGCCCCCTCGGAGAGTAAGGAATGAAGCTCACCCCCTGGTACCTCGCAGCGCTCGCTCCCATTGCCATCGCCGGTTGTTCGGGCGCGCTCATGGGCCATGTCGCTGTCCTCGCCGTCACCATCGGAATCTTCATCGGGACGCTGTCCCTCGGGCGCGCGCAGACGCAGAATACGTCTGCACCCGAAGTCGCTCAGGTCGACAAGGCCTGACGCCCGCTCGTCGGGGAGAGGCTCTACCTCGTCCTCCCCCCGACGGCAGCGCCAGATGGGCCGCGACGGTGCTTCGGGGGGTCTGGACAGCTCCAGCGCCCCAACCATGAAGATGACCTGCCGCTTCTCCCTCCTGGTCCTGTTCGCGTTCACAGCCGTCGTGCTCGCGGGATGCGATAGCCCGGGCTTCCGATCTCGTGGCGGCCAGCCCGCTGCACAGCCGACCTCGGAGACGCCGCGCCGATCGCCGACCGGAACGGGACACGGCACGTCGCGTCCGCCGTCGCGCACCGCGCCCTCGAGCTCGAGCACGAGCGCGCCGACGTTCCAGCCCGCGCCCTCGCCGAACCCGCTTCCGCCGCCGCCCCCTCCTCCGATGTCGGGCTCGACCGGGAAGTCCTGATCGACGCCCCAGCGAGGCGATGATCGCGTAAGGTCCTTCCCAGCGTTCGAGCGGCGCAAAGCCCTCGAGCTCCGGAAAGGAGAGCGATCATCGATGCCGACCCGCGATCGCCTCAAGGCTCTCGACGAGTTCACCCTCGCCGACCTCGAGGCTGTCCGACTCGTCCTTCGCGGTGACTCGGTCATCGACTGGCACCGCCTGAACTTCGAGGGCGACCGAGAAGTCCGGGATTTCTGCGTCGCGCAGGAGTTCAACCCGGACGAGCCCGCGGATCGCGCGCGCATGAACGCGATCAAGTCGGAGGCGATCAACTACCTGCGGCGGCACTTCGAGTATCCGATCCCGAAGCCGGTCGAGCAGGCGAGCATCGAGGAGCTCTTCTCGCTCGCGGCGGGTCGCGGTCACCGCCAGACGTGCGCGTGCACGATCTTGAAGTGCATGCACATCATCCATCACCTGGATGGTCGTGAGCTGCTCTTCATGCTCCCGATGTCGGACCAGGAGATCTTCCACCTCGTCGAGGAGAAGGTCTACCGGGTGATCGGCAGCATGCTCGCCGAGGGCTTCCCCATCACCGAGTTCGTCGGTGGTCGGAAGAACAAGGACTCGCTCTACACCAAGCTCTTGTCGAAACGCGACGCGGTCTCCGCGCAGATCTTCGACAAGCTCCGCTTCCGGATCGTCGCTCGCGAGCGCGAGGACATCATCCCGATCATCCAGTACCTGACGAAGAAGCTCTTCCCGTTCAACTACGTCATCCCCGCGCAGAGCATCAACTCGATGTTCCACTTCAAGCGGTTCTGTCAGAAGAACGACCACTTGAAGAAGTTCTTGAGCGAGATGCAGGCCGGCGCGGACGAGGAGTTCACGCCGACCGACAACATCTTCTCGGCGGACAACTACCGGGTCATCCACTTCGTCGTCGACATGCCGGTGCGCTTGCCGCGCAAGCTGCTCGAGCGCGCGCCGTCGACTGCCTGGGCGCTCGGCCCCGTCGTCTTCGTCATCTGCGAGTTCCAGGTGATCGACCGCGAGACCGAGGCCGCGAACGAGCAGGGCGAGGCATCGCATGCAAAGTACAAGGAGCGGCAGAAGAAGGCCGTCATGCGCCGGCTGCAGGTCGGCATGCGCGAGCTGAGGACGCCGCCGCGTCGCACGGAGGAGCCGGCACCGGTGAGCCGGCGCCCGGAGCGCACGATGGCGCCGCCCACGTCCGAGCGCGAAGCGCCGGCCGAGCAGCCGCGCCAAGGCCGCCGACGCCCCGGCCCACGCAGTCAACGATGAGCGGGCGACGGCGCCCCGCCCGTCACCGGACCGCGCTCAGCTCGGGTCGCGCACGAAACGAAGGATGACGGGAAGGAAGAAGATGAGGCTCGCGAGCGCGAGACCCGCGCACGTGATGGCGAGGCCGAGCGCGAACGTCTTCGTGTCGTACGCCCGGAGCGCCCGCTCGTAGAGCGGAACGTCGGGGGAGCGCCGGTTCCGGAGCGAGGTCAGGTCCTGGCGGAGCTCGAACTGCCGCCACAGCACTTTCATCGCGTAGCCAGGCGCCTCCCAGACCTTCGCGGGCGGCGGAGGAAAGCGCGCGATGATCGCGGCAGGATCCGGCGGAGGCGGAGGTCCCGGTGCCACGGAGACCTGCGGCGCCGGCATCGGGGGTTGGCCGAGCGAGGGATCGCCCGCGTGGCCCGGCGGGAGCGACGGGTCGACCGGACGGGCCGGTCGGAGCGAGGGATCGCTCGCGTGGCTCGGCGGCAGTGACGGGTCCACGCGCGGCGAAGGCACAGACGGGCTCGAGGCCGGCCCCGCGAGCGAAAGCCCGAGATCGGGCACGGGGCCCGGCGGAGGCGGCGCGCCATAGGCCGGGGGAGCCGGCTGCGCGGGGCTCGCCACCGGCATCGACCGAGGCGTGTGGGCCGTGTGGGACGAGGGCAGATCGAGCTCGAGCGCTCCCTGAGGGACCTCCTCGGCGAACGGGTCGTCGTCGTCCCCGAACGCGATGCCGCCGCCGGCATACGCGCTCGGGCCCGCCGGATGGCTCGCCATCGAGCCGCCACGCGTGAGGTCGAGGCCCCCATCGCCGAGGTCATCATCGCCCCAGCCGCCACCTCCTCCCGCACCGGCCGAGGGACCGCTGGCTCCGCGGCCGCAGCTCCGGCACGGGGATTGGGGGGATTGGGGGGTGAGACCAGTGCTCTTGCAGAAGGGGCAGACGCTGCTGCTCATCGGAATGGGGCGGCACGGTCGAGTGCCGGAAACGGCAGAATACGCTACTCCCCCCGGCAACGTCCCTTCGCATTTCGCCCCTGCTAAGGTACGGTCCGCCTGAATGAGGCTCTATGGCGCCAAGGTTGGTCCGGTCGCGCAGGAAGTCGTCCGCACGCTCGTCACCTCGAAGGCCATAGAGACCGAAGCGCAGCGCGAGGTCATCGCCGACATCGAAGCGGTCCTCAAGAGTTACCTCGACACGGAGCGCGTGGTCGACGACAAGACGCGGGACCTCCTCCAGCGCACGGGCCGCGGAACGTCGGAGTTCTCCAGGGTCCGCCAGCAGGTCGCGGAGCACCACGGGATCAAGGTCGGCGACGAGGCGCTCGACTATCTCCTCGATCAGGTCGTCGAGATGCTCCTTCACTCCGCGCATGTCGACGAGGTGTTCGCGGAGGATGTCGAGCTGCGCCGAAAGATGGCGCCGATCTTCAAGCGGTACATGGGCGCCGACGCCGAGCTCGAAGCGGAAGTCCGCGCGCAGCTCAAGCACGTGAAGGAAGGCACCGCGCAGTGGGACATCGAACATGCCCGCGTGCTCGAGGCCGTGAAACGCAGGCGCGGACTGTCGTGAGACCAGGTGGACGGAGTCCAGTTCCGCTGGATGGAGTCCACGGCGTCGACGCGACGCCGGCGAACACGACGACCACTGCACCTCGGCTGAGTGGGAGGGCCGGCCCATGCGTAGCATGACGGGATTCGGCGTCGGCGAGGCCTTGCTCGCCGCGACCACGGATGCGCCCTTCTCCGGCGACAAGGTCACGATCGAGATCCGTGGGGTCAACCATCGGTTCCTCGACGTCCGGGTCCGCGGCCCGAGTCAGCTGCCGGATCTCGCGAATGTGGTCGAGTCGCTCGCCCGCGAGCGCCTGAGCCGCGGACGATTCGACATCAACGTTCGCCTCGACGGCAGCGTGCTCGGCGCGATGGTGATCGACACGGACCGCGCCCGAAGTGTGTTCGCCGCGCTGAGGACGCTGCGGGACGAGCTCGCGCCGAACGCCGACGTCCCTCTCTCTCTGCTCGCTTCCGTCCCCGATCTCTTCGTGCCGTCGATCGAACGCGAAGGAGAGGCGCTCCACGCGGCCCTCACGACCGCATTCGACGCTGCGCTGAAGTCGCTCGACACGATGCGCCTTCGCGAGGGGCTGGCCTTGGCGCAAGACCTCATCCGCCGACTCGCGACGATCCGCCGGCTGATGCAGACCGTCACCGAGCGCGCCCCTCAGGTCGTCGAGGTCTACAAGAAGCGCCTGAAGGAGCGGGCCGATCGGCTTCGTGTCGCGTCGGACGTCGAGATCGACGCGGGGCGTCTCGAGCAGGAGCTCGCGCTCTTCGCCGATCGGATCGACATCGCCGAGGAGCTCACGCGCCTCGAGAGTCACTGCGCTCACCTCGAGACGCTCCTCCTCAGCGCCGAGGCGGTCGGGCGTCGCCTCGACTTCCTCCTGCAGGAGATGGCGCGAGAGGCCAACACGATCGGGGCGAAGAGCCAGGACGTCGCCATCGCGCATGCGGTCGTCGAGCTGAAGGCCGAGATCGAGCGGATGCGCGAGCAGGTCCAGAACGTCGAGTGATCCCGGGCGGAAGCGCCCGCGGCCCGGACAGCCCATCGCCCTGGAAGCGTCGGGAAACGCTGCGCGTCGAGTCGCGTCGACTCGACGAAATCGTCGAGCTCACCTCCGCTCCCGCACGCAGAGATTACCGTCGTTTCGATGGACTCGATGAACTAGGATGGGCCCTCCGATGAGCGACCCCTTCTTGCTCCTCATCCTTTCTTCCCCCAGCGGCGCTGGGAAGACGACGCTCACGCGCAAGCTGCGCGAGAAGTTCCCCACGCTACGCTTCAGCATCTCGCACACGACGCGCAAGCCGCGCGCGAACGAGGCGGACGGCAAGGACTACCACTTCATCGACCGCACGCAGTTCGACGAGCTGGTCGAGCGTGAGGCCTTCCTGGAGTGGGCGCACGTTCACGAGAACTGCTACGGCACGTCGCTCGCCGAGATCGAGCGCGCCAAGTCGGACCCGAGCTGCAGCGGCATCATCTTCGACATCGACTACCAGGGCGCACGCCAGATCCGAGCGAAGGTGCCCGAGGCGGTGTCGGTCTTCATTCTCCCGCCGTCGATGGTCGAGCTCGAACGTCGCCTTCGCGGTCGCGCTAGCGAGAGCGAGGACGCCGTGCGCAAGCGCTTCGCCGCCGCTCGCGTCGAGATCGAGCACTACGGATTCTTCGACTACCTCGTCGTGAACGACGACGTCGACAGTGCCTTCCGCCACCTGGAGGGGGTCATCCTCGCCGAGCGTTCCCGTCGCTTCCGCCGGGCCGAGCTCGCGGAGCGCCTACTCCGAGCCGGCACGCTCTGACGAGTGCTTCGCCTTCAGGCGAAGCGCTCGTGACTGCAGTCGACAGGCTCCAGTCCGTCGCCGCACGTCGCGACCGTCGTCGGACGACGTCCCGACGATCTCGTCGTCGAAGCCGACCTGCGCTTTCCGGTCGAGCATCGTGACGACGTCGCGCGGCGCTACCCGAACGCGGAAGCCTGATCGATCGAGCCTCGCGCCGTTCACCTACCGGCGAACGGCCCGGCGCGCCTCGAATCTCAGGCCTTCGGCTGAGCGCTGGCGTCGTCCGCGGGCGCGACGTCGCCTTCGACGACCGGCATCGCCGGATCGGTGGCGACGACGGCATCGCCGGCCACCGAGGAGAGCGCAGCGCCCTCACCAGCCGGGAGCGGCTCGAGGGCCGGCTCGATCGGTACGTCGGCCTCGATGGGCGGCTTGCTGCCCCGGCGCGACGTGAGCATGTCGATCGCCATGAGCGCGACGCCGACGCAGATCGCGATGTCGGCCACGTTGAACGTGGGCCAGTGATCCGTCACGACGTGCCGCGGGTAGTACTTGCCGATCAGCTCGTTGAACGACCTGATCCAGTCGGCGCGGTAGTCGATGAAGTCGATGACGTAGCCGTAGCGGACACGGTCGAAGACGTTGCCGAGCGCGCCACCGAGCACGAGCGGGAGGCCCCACTTCAGCGCGTACTGGCGCGGCTGGAGCCGGCGGTAGAGCGTGACGATGAACGCGATCGCGGCCACCGACACGAGGAGGAAGAACGGCCGGCGGACGTTCTCGCTCTCGCCCTGCAAGAGCCCCCATGCGCCGCCCTTGTTCTTGGCGAGCACGAACATGAGGTGGTTTTCGATGACGGTGACGTAGCCCGGGTAGTCCGCGAGCTTCTGCTCCGCCCAGAGCTTCGTCCCCACGTCCGAGACCAGGGACACGAGCGCGACGACGACGAGGAACATCGGCGACGGACGGTGTCCGAGCATCGTCTCCGGGATGGCCTGCGACGTGCCCGCCGGGCGACCGAGACGCTCGACGCCAGGCGCGATCGGAGGCTCCTCCACGGCCGGCGGGTCCGCCGGCAGCGCGGCGGCCGCGCTCGTGGTGGATCCCTCCCCTGAAACCGCACCCTCCGTTTCGGTCGAGGTGGGTGTCGCGGTGGTGCTGGCCTCGTCGGGCGCTGCGTCTTGTCTCGAGCTCTCGTTCATCGGTCGATGTTGCGCGGATGTTCAGCCTGTGAAGCTTCTCGACGACGGAGCGAGAGGCGCCTTGCTGGCGTACGCCAACGGCAAGAGGGCGAGAACGGAGCGCGAACCCTACTCAATCCAGGGCATCGTGTCACGCACTCCCCCCTGGTCTGCCGTCCGTTCGACCCGCTTCGAGCCGCTGGCGCCTGCCGTCTGCCTTGTCCGGGCGACCGGCACCTGTTTATATGTTCAGCGCCAGGCGTTCGCTACGCCTCCCTTCGCCGCCCGTCTTCGACGAGCGCGCGGACCGGTGGACGGAGCGCGCCGCACCTCGGGTCTACCAGGGAGCATCATCGGATGAGCAAGCGCAGAAGCAAGGGCGTTGCCGCGCCGTGGGAGTCGGCTCGAGGGGTGGAGGCCGTGCTCGACGGCTGGCTCGAGAGCAGGATCGTGCGGCCGTGCGTGATGGCCGACGAGACCGTGCCGGGCAAGTCGCCGCGCATGGCTCCGTTCCCCCGCACGCTGCCGACGCAGCTCGCGTTTGCGCTGCGCGGCCGCGGTGTCGAAGAGCTCTACGAGCATCAGGCGCGCGCGTTCGAGGCGATCGAGGGCGGCGCTCGAGGCATCGTCGTCGCCACCCCGACCGCGAGCGGCAAGAGCTACTGCTTCCACCTCCCCGTCCTCGCGACGCAGATCCGGGATCCGGACGCGCGGGCTATCTACGTCTACCCGACGAAGGCGCTCTCCCGCGACCAGGAGTCGAGCCTGCGCGAGCTGATGCGTTCGGCCGGGCTCGATCGAGGCGCGGTCGTCTACGACGGCGACACGCCCGGTGACGCGCGACGCGCCGCTCGGGAGCGCTCCGGCATCGTGCTCACGAATCCGGACATGCTCCATGCGGGGATCCTTCCCCATCACACCGCGTGGGCGCGGACGTTCCAGAACCTACGCTACGTCGTCATCGACGAGCTCCACACGTACAAGGGCGTCTTCGGCTCGCACGTCGCGAACGTGATCCGGCGGCTCATGCGCGTCGCGAAGTTCCACGGCTCCGAGCCGGTCCTCGTCGGGGCCACGGCGACGATCGGCAACCCGCGCGAGCACGCGGCGCGGATGTTCTCGCTCGACGAGGCCGAGCTCGCCGCGATCACCGAGAGCGGCGCGCCCCAGGGCGAACGCCGCGTCTTCCTCTACAACCCGCCCGTCGTGAACGCCGAGCTCGGCATCCGTGCGAGCTACGTGAAGCAAGCCGTGATGCTCGCGACCGATCTCGTGAAGGCCCGCGTGCCCACGATCGTGTTCGGACAGTCGCGCAACAACGTCGAGGTGATGCTTCGCTACCTCCGCGACAAGGTCGCGCCCGAGGTCGACGCCTCGAAGGTCATGGGATACCGCGGCGGCTACCTGCCGGAGCAGCGCCGCGAGATCGAGCGCAAGCTCCGCGAAGGCGAGATCCTCTGCGTCGTCGCGACGAACGCGCTCGAGCTCGGGATCGACATCGGCGCGCTCGATGCCGTCGTCTGCGCCGGCTACCCGGGCTCGGTCGCAGCGACCTGGCAGCGCTTCGGCCGCGCGGGCCGCCGCAAGGGACGGAGCATCTGCGTCCTCGTCACCTCGAGCGCGCCGCTCGACCAGTACCTCGCGCGCGAGCCGTCGTACCTGCTCGGCGCGCCGGTCGAGGAGGCACGCGTCGATCCGGACAACCCCGAGATCCTCGTCCAGCACGTCAAGTGCGCCGCCTTCGAGCTGCCGTTCAAGCGGGGCGAGAAGTTCGGCTCGCTCGACGAGGCGAGTACGGGCGCGGCGCTCGAGTTCCTCCAGCAGCACTCGGTCGTGCACGAGAACGCGGGCACCTTCCACTGGGCGGCCGACGCTTATCCGGCGAACAACGTTTCGCTACGGAGCATCGGCTGGGACAACGTCGTCATCATCGACGCGGAGCACGACAAGACGCTCGCGGAGATCGACTGGCGCGGCGCGCACACGATGGTGCACGAGCAGGCGATCTACCAGCACGACGGCGAGTGCTGGCAGGTCGAGAAGTTCGACTACGAGAACCACAAGGCCTTCGTCCGCAAGGTGAAGCCCGACTACTGGACCGACGCGATGACGTACACGACGGTGAACGTCCTCGAGGAGTTCGGCGCCGGCTTCGTCGTTCCCCTCGCCGACGCTACGCCCGGGGGCACTCCGCTCGAGGGCGCGGCCCCGGAGTCGTGGCCGGCCGGCTGGGGCGAGGTCTCCGTCGTCGAGAAGGTGGTCGGCTACAAGAAGATCAAGTTCTACACGCACGAGAACGCGGGCTACGGCGACGTCCGTCTTCCCGAGATGCAGATGCATACGACGGCCGTCTGGCTGACGGTGCCCGAGGAGGTCTGCGAGCAGATGCCCGAGGGCCGCGCCGCCGCCATCGACGGGCTGCGCGGCGTCGGCGTCGCGCTCGAGACGGTCGCCACGCTCGCGCTCATGTGCGACCCGCGCGATCTCGGCACCACGCTGGGCGACACGTCGCTGGACCCTGCGGCCATGACCGACGACGAGGACGCCCCAGTCCCGATCCCGCGGCGCGTGCGCGGTGGGCCGGCGCCGGGGTACAGCCCGACGCTCTTCCTCTACGAGCACACGCCGGGCGGCATCGGGCTCGCGGAGCGCATCTTCGTCCAGCGCGATCTCCTGCTGGCGCGAGCGCTTCGACTCGTCGAAGGGTGTCCCTGCGTCTCCGGGTGTCCGGGCTGCGTCGGCCCAGCGATCGAAGGGACGGCGACAGCGACGAGCGCTGTGCCCCCCGTCCCGCCACAGCGAGCGATGGCGAAGCAAGCGAGTGGGCGGAAGGCGATCGCGATCGAGCTCATGCGCCGCGCCCTCGGCGGGATTCGAGCGATCGCCTCCGGCTGATCGAGCGCTGGACCGAGACACCGCACGAGCGAGGCGTGGGTGTGCGGCCGATCGCGCGGGTGAGGCAGCGCGTGCGCGCGCGCTCGTCGCTCCTATCGCGGCGTCCCATTCGCGACGCGATCGATCGGGTCGTCTTCGCGGCGCAGAGCGTCGCTCGTCTGCGCCGGCCGATCCGAGCGTGGATGGAATCGCCCGTGCACCCGGGCGAAAACATGTTTGCGCTAAAGACTATGTGTGTCGCGCTCGGGCTCGGAATCGTTGCTTGTTCTTCGGCATCGTCTCCCAGCCCCTCGAGCTCGGAAGACAACACCGTGAAGGTCCCCCCCTTCAGCAAAGAGAAGCCGGTGCAGGCACCGCCGAGCACGGCGCCGTCGGCCGCACCGGACAAGAACGTCGAGGCCAAGCCGGACGACAAGCCGCCGGCCTCCAAGCCGCCGGAGTGCACGAAGGAGGTGGAGCCGAACAACGAAACGGCTGAGGCAACCGAGTTCAAGGACTGCATCGCCGGCGAGCTCTCCTCCCGGTCGGACAGCGACTACCTCAAGATCACGGCGCCTCAGAACGTGACCGACATGATCATCGAGCACACCGAGCCGAACGGAAAGATCACCTATACGGTCACGATCCCGCAGGCCGGCAGCACCGCGAGCGGCTCGAGCAATTTCAACATGTCGTTCACCGACCAGGCCCCGAAGACCAAGATCAAGGCGGGGCAGACGTACCTCTTCCAGCTGAAGGCCGAGGCCGGCAGCACCTCCGACGAGGCGCGGCCGTACGAGGTCAAGGTCACCTTCCAGTAGTGCGGTCCCGGCCGTCGTTCATTCGGCGGCCGGAACCACGTGCCCCGAGGCCGCTTAGAGCGTAGTCTCGATGCGTGACTTCTGCGAAGCGTCGCCTCGTCTCCGTCCTGCTGGGGCCCCTCGCCTTCGGCGTGACGGCGGCATGCTTCTCGGGCACGGGGCCGGCGCTCTTGCCGGAGGGCGACGCGGGCGGTGGCTCGATCGACCTCTCCGGCGACGCGGGCTTCGTCCGTAGCGACGCGGACATTGGCGACCCATTCGCGATCGACGGGCTCACGCCGTCGCACGGACCGTTCAGCGGCGGCACTCGGACACGCATCGACGGCCGCGGCTTCTCCTCGAAGCTGCGTGTCTTCATCGGCGGCGTCGAGGTCGAAGCCGGGTCGCTCCTCGCGAGCGACCCGACCCGCGCCGCGATCGTAACGCCCCCCGGGCCACCCGGCTTCGTGGACGTGACGATCCGGGACGAGGCCACCGCCAAGGAGCGGGTCCTCAAGAACGGCTTCTACTACGACGCGTTCGTGGTGGTCCCCGACAGCGGCGCGACGAGCGGCGGGACGCGCATCGCGATCACCGGCAGCGGCACCAACTGGGGCGCCGGGACGACGGTCTCGATCGACGGGGTCGCCTGCAAGGAGGTCGTCGTCGAGTCGCCGACGAAGCTCGAGTGTGTGAGCCCCACGGGCACTCCGGGCTCGAAGGACGTCGTGGTGACGCCGCAAGGCGGTGTGCCCATCCAGGCGCGCGACGCGTTCACGTATTCGGACTCCGTCGACGGCTATCGCGGCGGCCTGTCCGGCGGCGCTCTCGCCGGCCGCGTCAAGGTGCTCGCATACGACCAGCTCGTCGGCACTCCGCTGCCGGGCGCCTTCGCGATCGCCGGCGGCGATCTCGCGACCGCGAAGGTCGCGAAGACGACGGCCAACGGCGTCGTCGAGATCGACGGGATCACCGGCGACAAGGTCACGATCACCGTCGCCGCGAAGTGCCACCAGCCGGTCACGTTCGTCGACGTCCCGGTCGACACGGTCACCGCATACCTCGCCCCGGTGATGGATCCCTCGTGCGCCGACGGCGATCCGCCGTCGATCCCGCCGAGGCAGCGCTATGGCGGCTTCATCGAGGGCCAGCTCGTCTTCCCGGGCGCGCGCGAGTTCGAGCGCGCGGGCTGGAGCACGGTACCGGCGCCGACCAAGCCGACCGAGCGCCGCGCCGCCTACGTCTTCGAGGCGGCGTCGAGCCCGAATCAGCGCTTCACGCTTCCCCCGGCGAGCGCGGCCATCACGCCGGAGGCGAACGGGACGACCGGCTACGAGTACTCGCTGCTCGTGTTCCCCGGGAACTCGACGCTCTACGTCGTCGCCGGCATCGAGGATCGCAGCGAGACGCCGCCCAAGTTCGTTCCGTATTCGATGGGCGTCGCGCGCGGCGTCGCTGTCCCCGCGCAGACGCGCGTGCAGGGCGTCGACGTGAAGATGGACATCCTCTTCGATCATCAGGTCACGATCAGCGCGGCGCCGCCTGCGCCCGGACCGCGCGGACCGGATCGATTCACCGCGTCGCTCTCGACCACGCTCGGCGCGGCCGGCTACGCCATCCTTCCGCGAGGGACGCGCTCGACGACGCTGCCCGCCCCGGAAGCCCTCCCGTTCATCGGAGCCCCCTCGCTCGACAAGGCGATGGCCGGCGAGCAGTACGTCCTCGGCGGCATCGCTGCGACGGGCCCGGATCAACAGCTCCCGGCGAGCGTCGTCGCACGGGTGCGGACCACGAACGCGAACACCCCCGTGTCCCTCGGCGGATTCCTCGGGGTCCCGGTGCTCGGACAACCAGGCTCCGGCGTGTGGAGCGGCAGGCGCGTAGAGTTCTCCGGGGCGACCGGGCCGGCCGACCTGTCCGTGACGCAGGTCTCGTCCGGCGGCGGGCTCGTCGTCTGGACGATCGTGGCGCCGGGCGGCACGACGTCGTTCGACGTCCCCGACCTCGCCGCCCTCCCCGGCCCCGATCCCGTGGGTCTCATGTCAGGCGCCCTCTCCACGACCGTGTATGTTGCAAGGATCGAGCAGTTCCAGTACGGGCGCCTCCGCTGGGGCCAGCTGAGCACGGGGGCCTGGAGCGCGTATGCGTTCGACAGCCTCGGCGGCGTCTATTGAGCGAATCGTGAAGCGCGTGCGTACGAAGTGGCTCGAGCTCGGAGCCGGGGTGACTGCACTGGTCGGCGTTCTCGCGATCGCCCCGTCGTGCCGCTTCGACCCCGCCTACCGCGACCTGCCGGAGCCGACGTCGACCATCTGCATCGACGGCGTCGTCGAGTGTCGCGGCTCGTCGCTCACGCGGTGCGAAGCAAACGCGATCGTCGTCCTGGACGACTGTGGCGCACGCGGCGAGGCGTGCGCTCCCCAGTTCCTGAAGTGCACGCCCTGCCTTCCCGGCGCGCGCACCTGCGAGAATGCAGACGTCTTCGAGTGCGACGCCGACGGGCAGAAGCAGGCGAAGGTCGAGACCTGCGACGGTGACCACGGCTACGCCTGCCGTGGAGGGTTCTGCACCCAACTCTGTCAGGAGGCGACGCGGAAGAAGTCGAACATCGGCTGCGAGTACTGGCCTGTCGATCTCGACAATGCCGTCACCAGCCAGGGCAACGCGGCGCTCCAGCAGTTCGCCGTGATCGTGTCGAACCCGCAACCCGACCTCGCCGCACGCGTCACGATCGAAGAAGACGTGGCGAAGCCCGGCGAGCCGCCGAACGTGCGCATCGTCGGCACGGCGAGCGTGGGGGTGCGGCGGCTCGAGATCTTCAAGCTCGGCCCCAAGGAGGTCGACGGCTCCGAGCCCGACCTCCCGAACGGCGGGACGCACACCGCCCTCACGCGCGGCGCGTACCGCATCCGCTCGGACGTCCCCATCGTCGCCTACCAGTTCAACCCGCTCGAGAACGTGAACGTCTTCTCGAACGAGGCGGCGCTCTTGCTCCCCACGGCGGCGCTCGGCGATCGCGGACGCGCCTACGTCGTCGCGGGATGGCCGCAGACGATCGCGCGAAGCGAGGATCCCAACACCAACTTCGGCTCCGACCTCCGCGCCTTCCTCTCGATCGTCGGGACGGCGCCGGACACGAAGATCCGCCTGAAGACGACCGCGCGGATCGTCCCGGGCGGCCCCTTCCCGAACGGCGTTCCGAAGGGCGCCGAGGTCGACGCCGTCCTTCAGCCGTTCGAGGTCCTGAACCTCGAGACCGGCGACTTCAACGCGGACTTCACGGGCTCGATCATCGACACGAACGCGCCGATTGCCGTCTACGTCGGGAGTGAGGCGAGCGACGCGCCGTTCTTCAACACGCTCGCCTCGCGATCGTGCTGCGCCGATCACCTCGAGGAGCAGGTCACTCCGCTCCGCGCCGTCGGCAAGAGCTACGTCCTCGGCCGCATGCCGAACCGCTCCCGTGCGCTCGCGGCGGCGGGCGCCGTGATCTC
Organism: Myxococcales bacterium 68-20; assembly: GCA_001899635.1. GTDB lineage: Bacteria > Myxococcota_A > Polyangia > Polyangiales > Polyangiaceae > Labilithrix. The sequence continues at coordinate 94,149 of MKVQ01000002.1, forward strand.
GGCCTTCCCTGAGCCCGAGCTGTACCGCGTCGTCGCCACCGTGGCTGGACCGACGCAGGTGACCACGACGCTCCCCGCGCCCTGGAATGCCTTCACGCTCGATGGCGTGGGCGCGAACGTCACGATCCCCGCGCTCCAGGACTTCACGCTCTCGGCCGACAACGCGGTCATCGTCGCCGACGTCCAGGTCAGCCAGGAGGCCGCCGGCGTCGCGCGGAGTCTGCCGGGCGGCGATCCGAGCCTCACCTTCGTCCCGCCGGTCGAGCAGTGGAGGAACGACTACATCCTCCTCACCCCGGACAAATACGCGTTCGACTTCCTCGTCATCACGGCACCGTTCGGAGCGAGCGTCTACCTCGACGGGCTCCCGATCGACGGCAAGATCTGCGAGACGGCGCCGGGCGACGGCCTCGACGAAAAGACACGCAAGGCCAAGGATCCGCCGTTCACCGTGTACCGGTGCCAGCTGTCGTTCCCCGTCGTCGATCCGCAAGGAACCGCTCCGAACAACGTCACCCCGGGCCGGCAGAACGACGGCGTCCACCGCGTCCAGTCCGACTACCCCATCGGCGTCCTCGTCTACGGCTTCGACTCCTTCGTGAGCTACGCCTACGCCGGCGGTACCGAGCTCGTCGACCTCACCGCCGACTGACGCACGCCCGCAGCCACGGCGCCCGTTCTCGAGGGCTCTGCTACCGCGTCGGGTACTTCAGTGGCGACAGCTTCCACTCGGTGAGGAGCGGGATCCGCGAGCCGGGGCCCGACTGCCTCACCGCGCGTACGCAGTCGTCGACGGTCAAGCGCCGCGGGCCGAACGGCGAGCCGTCGGAGGCATCGGAGTCCATGAGGAGCGTGGGCGTGTCGATCCCGTAGTCGTCGGGGTGGCCGGGCTCGTCGAGAATGACGTGGCCGAGCTCGTGCGCGAGCGTCAGGCTCGTGCGCCGCGCGCGGACCCCGGCGCGATCGATGATGACGACGTTGCGCATGCTCGAGCCGTCGCTGCCGATGAAGGACTCGCCGATGCGGCCGCCGCCGCCGAAGAACGGGACGACGATGACCTCGATCGTCCGCGGGTCGCCGTCGTCGACCGACTTCACGAGCGTCCGCTCCTCGATCGTCCCCGCGACCGAGTCGGTGTCGCCGAAGTGCTGGAGGCCATCGCTCAGGTCCACGGCGCCGACGCTGACGCTCATCGTCGGGTCCGAAGACGAGACGAGCTCGGCGGTCGCGAGCTGGCCGTCGGCGCGCCGGAGCGCGACGTCGACGCTCGGAGCCGCGCCAGAGGAGATGCGAGCGTTCTCGGAGATCGCCGCCTTGAGGCCGGCCTTCTCGGCGACCCGCGCGAGCTCGAGCGCCGCCTGACGCGTCGACCAGCCCTTCTTCGTCGAGAACGACAGCGGCTTGCCCTCGACGCGGAGGCGCACTTCACCGCCGCTCGCAGGCAGGCCGACGTCGTCGCCGAGCGCGACCAGGTAGGGCGGCGGCGGGTTCACGACCTTCACGTCCATCTGCGAGAGGGGGCCGAACGAGATCCCGCACTGCCCCCAAATCCCCGAGGCCACGGCGAGCTCCTGCCTGAGCGCAGCGATCGCGCCGGCGTCGGTCCCGCCGACCGACGGAGCGCCGCCGGGCGAGAGGCGCATCACGATCGGGCGAATCGCGAGCCGGTAGCGTCCGATCGGCCCCGCCTCCGTTCGGCGCGGTCCCGCGACGCGAATCGCCTGGAGCTTCTTCCCCTTCGCATCGCGCACGACGATCGCCCCACCGACCTCGGCCTTGATCGACCGAGCGGCGATGAGCGGATGCCGGCGATCGACGTCGTCGACCACGAAGCGGAGCGGCGCGGTCGCGACGCAGGCGAGCTCGCTCGACGCTTCGGGGCCGCACGACGTGCGGAGGAGGCGGAGGTCGGCCGTCGTGTCGAGCGGCGCGCCCTCGGCGCTGACCGACTCGACGGTGATCGGTCCGAGCGGTGTGCCTTCAGGGGAGCGGAGGACGACCCGGAGCACGTCCGGATCGTCGATGACCTGATCGACGTCGTCGAGGTCGACGCGCGCGGGCGGCGTGCGCTGGAGCGATGCCCGCTGGCTCGCCATGTCGACAGGGCGCCTCTGACCGTCGCGCATGGTGACGCCGTGGACGTCGACGGAGATGCCGGTCTCACGTCCGTTCGGCCACCGCGCGACGAGCACCGTCCGCCCCGGCGAAAGGCCCTGGAGCTGGACGCCTGGCGGGAGGCGCTCGCCCCAGCCGAACAGCTTGCCGTTCGCGACGAGCCGCGCGTGCTCGCGTCCTCGCGTCGGGCTGAGCGTCGCCCCCGTGAAGCGCGCGTCGAGGGTGACGAGGTCGACGCGTGCCGCCGGGCTGACGAACGCGCCCTCCCCGTCGGGACGATCGTCGGCGTCGTCGTCATCGAGGTCGGCGATGAGCGAGATCCGCTCCGTGACCTGCGGTTGCGTCGCCGACCCTCCGAGCGAGAGGTCCGAGCGCACGTTCTTGGCGCCCCTCTCCTGGGCAGACGCAATCCCTTGGACCGAGACGCCGCTCGCGGCGACGGCGAGGAGCGCAAACGCGAAACGGCTCGCGGCGCGCCGGAGCGAGCTGGACGGAGCGCGACCTTGCCGGACGGCATCCAGGGAGATCCTCGAGGATCCGGCGGACGCCGAACGGCGTCGAAGGCGCGGGGACAACAGAGGAAGTGTATTTGACGCGCGCCGCGTGGGCCAGCGGAGCGCGCCACTTTAAAGGACCGCCGAAGGCGTACCTCTGCGGGTGGCTGGGGCGCGAGCCCCGAATTCGTCCCCGCTCCCGGGCCGCTGTTCGCTTCCGGAGAGGTCGTGCGGTGGCGCTAGCGCGTCACTCGAGCCAGCCCCACTGGATCCAGCGGAGCGGCGTCTCGGTCACGACGACGAAGTCGGCGTCTCGATGGCTTGCGTGCGCCGCGCGGACGAGCGCTCCCCACGCGACGCTGGAGAGGCAACGCGAGGTGACGAGCTCGTCCGATAGCTCGCGCGCCCTTTCGCGCGTCGCGGCGCGGGTCGGGCCGGACCCGGAGTCCCAGAGCGCGGCCACGGCGAGCCCGCGAAGCTCGTCGCGCTTGCCGTTGAGCGCACAGTCGACCAGCGCGTCCCTCATCTCCTCACGGCCATGGTCCCGCGCGAGGTACGACGCTGCACGGACCGCAATCTCGTCCGTGAGGGGGACGCTCTTCACGAGGGCGTCGAGCATGGGCTTGCAGCTCAGTGCGCGCGCCTGTGCCATACGGAACAGGAAGGTCGTGTCCCGATCGGCGCTCGGCCGATCGGAGAGCCGAGCAACGAGCTCCACCGTGGGACGCGTGGTGGGTGACGCCACCGGCGACGCGTTCGGGTCGACGCTCGCCTTCGTCTCCGCGAGCGCCCACGCCACGAGCGCCCACGCGGCGCGCGCGCTCGTCGGACCGACCTGCGCCTTTTGCATGGCTTCGAGGAGCGGACCGTCGTCCCCCGCCTTCGTCGCGACGTCCGCGAGAACGAGCCAGCGACCGAGATGCCGCTCCGCCCCGCGGAGAACGCCGAGCGCGGGCGCGACATGCACCGGAATCGGGGCGCTGCGAGCGAGCGGAACGAAGAGGTCCACGCACAGCGAGATGCGGTGGCTCTCCTTGATCATCGGCGCGATCGCCGTCAGGTGCGCGCCGTTCGACTCGCGGCGGCACACGCGCGCGGTCTCGGCGCCGAACGCGAGATGCGACTGCCGGCTGGCGGCGAGCTTCGCGAGCGGAGCGGCGAGCGACGAGTCACGGCAGAACGAGGCTGCGCTCAGGGTCGCGGTGCCGCCGGCGTCGTCGGAGGCGAGCGCGGACTTGAGCAGCGCCGGGAGGTGCTTCTCTTCCGACTCGCCGAGCGTTCGGATCGTCGCGCCGTACAGCTCACGCGCGTAAGAGCCGCGGCGCACCATGACCTGCGCGGCGTCGACGAGCGTACCGCGAAGTGCGGGGCTGAGCCGACCGACGGCGCGCAGCGCGCCGCCGAGCTTCACCTCGCTCGTGGGCTTTCGCTTGAGCGCGGCATCGAGCTCCGCCTCGAAGCGACCACGCGTCGCCTTGTCGACGATCTCCGCGCGCGCCACCGATGGCTTCTTCGGCAGGACGTCGATGCGTTTCGCTTTGCTGGTCTGCGTCGCCATTCCCCCGGACTCTCCGTGGAGCTGGTGCATGCCACGTACTCGGCACCCCCCGCTCCGTGCACGTCGACCCCAGGTATATCAGAGCGCCTCCGGTCGTGGCCTCCGATCGAACGCAGCGGTCGAAAAAAGGAGGCCAGCGCGACGGACGGTCCGCCGCGCAAGGATCATGCTTGACCGAAGCGTGCTGTCTGGCGCCTGTTTCCGCGCGCTCGCGCGATCACGCGACCACGCGAAAAGACGGCGCGCGGTGCACGGACGATCAGGCGCGCGTGATCGCGAGACGAACGGCGTCGCCGTCGACGTCGACCTCTCGCACGGCGTCGCCGAGGCCGGATGCGTCGTCGGCATACGTGACCGACACCGCGAGGCACTCGGAGCCGATCGTCTTCTCGTTCGCAGCGACGACGCGCTTGCTGCGCTCCGTCCCCGAGACCGCGACCTTGATTCGATCGACGAAGTCGAGGCCCATCTCCTTGCGCGCCGTCTGGATCCGGTTCAAGAGCTCGCGCAGGTAGCCGAGATCGCGGAGCGCGTCGTCGAGACGCGTATCGAGCACCACGACGCCGACGCGGTCGCCGGCAGCCGCATAGCCTTCCTTGGCATCGAACGCGACCTCGACGTCCTCGCGATCGACGTCGACGCCATGGACGGTCGCCTTGCCATTCGCGAGGAGCGTCGCGACGAGCGCCTGGGCTTCGGACGGCGCCATCGTCCCCATCGACTTCTTCAGGTCCTGGGCCTGCTTGCCCATCCCCTTCTGGCCGAGCGTCCGGAAATTCGGCTTCACCTTGTAGGAGACGTATTGGTCGGCGTCGGTGACGAGCACCTCGACGTTCAGCACGTTGAGCTCGTCCGCCACCATCGACAGGTACGGCGCGAGACGGTCGGCCATCGTCGCATCGGCGAGGATCAGCTTCGCGACCGAGAGCGGCTGACGCACCTTGAGCTTCGCCTGGGTACGCACCTGGAGACCGAGGCTGACGAGGTCGCGCACCGTCTTGATCGTGCGCGAGAGCCCGGCGTCGACCAGCGACGCATCGGACGACGGCCAGTCGGCGAGGTGGACGCTCTCGGCGTCCGTCTTCGCCTGCCCCTTCACGACGAGGTTCCGCCACATCGCGTCCGCCAGATACGGCGTGAACGGAGCCATCACCTTCGCGAGCGTCGTCAGGCACTCGAAGAGCGTCTCGTACGCGGCGCGCTTGTCTGCGCCCGGCTTGCCGTTCGACTCGAGCGGCGCCCAGAAGCGATCGCGCGACCGGCGGACGTACCAGTTCGACAGAGCATCGACGAACGACGTGATGCGCCCGGTCGCGGTGTAGAGATCGTAGCCGTCGAGGTCCTTCGTGACGGCGTCGACGAGGAGGTGGAGCTCGGAGAGGATCCAGCCGTCGATCTCGGACCGCTTCTTCGGATCGCTCGGGGCCTCGGACGCGTCGAAGCCGTCGATGTTCGCGTAGATGGTGAAGAACGAGTAGACGTTCCTCAGCTTCACCAGCGTCTCCTTCTGGAGCGCGCGGACGTTCGAGAGCGAGTGACGCGTGTTCGACCACGGCGGGTTCGACGCGAAGAAGAACCAGCGGAACGCGTCGGCGCCGGGCGCGGGCGTCGTCGGATCGACGATCGACACGCGCTCGGCGTTCGGCAGGCGCGGCACCTCGACGGGCTTCACGTCCTTCGTGCTCGTCGGCACGGCCCCCACTGCCTTGCGGTCGCCCTCGTGGAGGACGACGACGCGGCGGCGGAGCTTCTTGTGCGGCTGGAGCGTCAGGTCACGCGACGCTCCGCTCGTGCCGGGCACCGAGACGCGGATCTTCGCGCCCTCCTGGAGGTCGAGCCCCTCCATGTCCTCACGCGCGATGAAGGCGACGCCCTCCTTCGCCGGGACACCCTCGACGTCCGTCTCGTCGAGGACGGCGAAGTCCATCCGGACCTCGTCGAGGATCACGTCGGGCGGCGTGTAGTTGCCCTTCGACTTCGACTCCTTCTTGCCTTCCTTGTCCGAGACGTGACCGAGGACGATGCACGTCTTGTAGGGATACGGCATCGGCCGCGCGGGCGAGAGGCCGTAGCGCTTCTGCGTCTCCTCGTCGAAGACGAGCGTCGAGACCATGAGCAGCGAGTAGAACCAGCCACGCGTCTGGTCGATCGCCTCGCTGATGAAGTCGGCGGGGAAGCTCTTCTTGAACTCTTCCTGCCCGCGATGCGGGAAGCCCCACTGGGCGAACGGCATGCAGCCGGAGTCGAACCAGCAGTCGATCACCTCGGACACGCGGCGATAGGTCCCCTCTTCACCGGGGTTCTGCCAGGTGACCTGATCGATCCACGGCTTGTGGACCATGAGGTGATCGCTGAGCGTCGGGTCGATCTTCTTCGCCTCGTGCCAGTGATCGAATGCCTTCGGGTTCTTCGCGAGGATCTCGTCGACGCTGGCGGGCGCCTCCATCTTCCCGCTCACGTCGTTGACCCAGACGTTGAGCGGCGTACCCCAGTAGCGCTCGCGTGACAGCGCCCAGTCGACGTTGTTCGCGAGGAAGTCGCCCATGCGACCTTCCTTGATGTGCTCGGGCAGCCACTGGACGGACCGGTTGTTCGCGATCGCCTGGTCCTTCTTCTCCGTCGTGCGGATGTACCAGGCCGGGCGCGCGAGCTGGATCAGCGGGTCGTTGTCCGAGCGCCAGCAGAACGGGTACGGGTGGCGGTACGTCTCGGCGTGGACGAGGACGCCCTTCTCCTTCAGCTCCTCGATGAGGTCCTTGTCGGCGTCCTTGACCCAGCGGCCCTCGTACTTGCCCATCTCGGGGCCGAACGTGCCGTCCGACCGCACCGCGCAGAAGACCGGCGCGTCCGCTCCGTAGAGCTTGCGGTGCGCCTGGAAGTCGACCTCGCCGAACGCAGGCGCGGCGTGGACGATGCCGGTCGCCGACAGCTCGACGAAGTCGGCGCCGATCACGCGCCAGACGGTGTCCGGAGCGTTCTTCGCGAACGTCTCGAACGGCGGGACGTACTTCTTGCCGATGAGGTCCTTGGCCGCGATCGTCTTCTCGACCGTGAGCGTCGTGCCGAGCTTCTTGGCGACCGCGTCGACGAGACCGGCGGCGATCACGAGCTTCTTCTCGAGCGCGCGCTTCGCCCAGCCCGCCTTCACCTTCTCGGGATCGCCCTTGACGACGGCGTACTCGAACGTCGGGTTGACCGCCGCGTACATGTTGGACGGCAGCGTCCACGGCGTGGTCGTCCACACCGCGAGCACCGTCTCCGGATCGTCGACCAGCGGGAACGCGACGAAGACCGAGGGGTCGTCGACCTCCTTGTACCCGAGGCCGACCTCGGCCGAGCTCAGCGCGGTGCCGCCCTGCGCCCACCACCAGACGACCTTGTTGCCCTGGTAGAGGAGCCCCTTCTTGAAGAGCTCCGAGAGCGCCCACCACACGCTCTCGACGTAGGAGCGGTGATAGGTGACGTACGCGCTCTCGAGGTCGACCCAGAAGGCGACGCGATCGGTGAGCTCTTCCCACTCCTTCGTGTAGCGGAAGACCGACTCGATGCACTTCTTCGCGAAGGGCTCGACGCCGTACGCCTCGATCGCGGCCTTGCCGTGGATGCGGAGCTCCTTCTCGACCTCGACCTCGACCGGAAGGCCGTGGGTGTCCCAGCCGGCCTTTCGCGCGACGTGGTAGCCGCGCATCGTCTTGTACCGGGGGAAGAGGTCCTTGATGACGCGCGTGAGGACGTGGCCGTTGTGCGGGAGGCCGTTCGCCGTCGGCGGGCCCTCGTAGAAGACGAACGGCGCGCCGCTCGACGTCTTGGCGAGCGACTTCTCGAAAATGCGCGACTCCTTCCAGAAGGAGAGGATCTCGCGCTCGTCGCGCGGGAAGTCGAGCTCGGTACGGACCTTGTCGAAGCGGGGCGTGGTCATCGGGTCGATCGGTAGTGGGGCCGCGTCGCGCGGGGCCAGCGTTCTACCAGGGGACTCTCGCCGCTGGTAGCGTCGGGCGATCGGAGAGCAGCACGCTCTCTTCGGCTCGAAGATGCGCACGAGAGCGGCGCCCTGCACGCCTCGCGCGCAGACGACTCTCCGGCTCCCGCCCTCGCCGGAGTCGCCGCGGCGCTCGCGTCGCCCTCGAGCTCGACCGTCGGCCGGAGGAGCCGCCTCTCGCGCTTCGAGCCGCCGCGGAGCCGACTCGCTCGAGCTCGATCCCGTCCCTGGCCCCGCGGACGCCGGGCTGGGACGCGGCGCGACGAGAGCGAGCAGACCGCCCTCGTACGCCGGACGCTCCAGTTTCATCCGGGCGCGCCGGCGCCTCGGTTGCGCGATTGGGGCGTCGTCCCTCTCGCTACATGCATGTTGCACGCGTTACCCCGAGGCTTCATCGGGCTCGCTCGCAGGCAGGACGTCCGCTCCGATCCGGCTCAGCAAGCTGCTCGAACCAGGTTCGGCCGTGCGGGAGGGCTCCCTCGCCTGGTGGTTCGTCGATCCGGTGCGTGAGTGTAGGTTCCCTCACTACTGGCCCCGATTGCCCTTGAATTCGCGGGAATTTGGCGGTGCGGACGCTGGTACGCGGCGTGCTGGTTGTTCGATGCCTCCATGTCCTTTGTCCTCCCCGGCAACGCACGCGAGCTCCGGTTCACGGGTGAAGTGAAGGCGCGTCCCCCCGCGAGAGCCGACGGCGCGGGAGCGCTCGCGCTCGGAAAGCCTCGCCTTCGGAAGCCGCCGCCGCCGCCGGCCCCCGCGGCGCGCGCCCACCATGCGCCCGCGCCCGCAGCCAAGTCCCGCGTGCCGACGCCGGCGCCGTCGGGACCGCTCCCGCCTCCGGCCCCGGCGGCGCGCGCCCACCATGCGCCCGTGCCCGCAGCCGCCACATCCCGCGTGCCGACGCCGGCGCCGTCGGGACCGCTCCCGACGCTGGCGAGCCGCGGCGAGATCGCTCGGCGCCCCTACGCCGGCCCGTTCGACCCGCCCACCGCCCGTCGACACGACGACAGCGTCGTCGACGACGAGAGCCCGACGACGTGGATGGAGCGCGACGCGCTCGACGTCCTCCCAGGCGCAAAGGCGATCCGGGCCCCGAAGCCCTCGCCGGCTTTCGCCGCGCCGATCCCGCATTTCCGCGCGGCGCCGCTCGCCGCGTCCGAGCCGAAGATGATCATCATTCCGGGCGGCACGGCATCGAGCAAGGTGAAGACCACCACGAGCGGCGCTCCCCTCGCCGTGTGGCTCCTCGCGGCCGTCGTCGCCGGGGTCGTGAGCTACTTCGTCGCCCCTGAGCTCGTCGCGCGCCTCGAGTCGCCCGCCCACGCGGCCAGCCAGCGCTGAACGCGCGGCGCCATCGCACGCTCCTCGCGTGCACGTGAGGACCGCCGGTGCGAGGGCCACGCCGAGCAGCAGCAAACGCCGACGCCTCTCTCGAGGCGATGCGGGGACGATCCCGTCGCGTGCATTCGCCATCACGCGCGCGCGACGCTCATGCGAGCAACGTCGATCGCGGACAAAGCGAGAGCGGCCAGGTCGCTCGGGGCGAACAGGGCCGCTCGTCGCTCATCGGTGAGGAGGCTCGAGCGAGACGCTCGGCCTCCCTCGTTCCTCGCTCGCTCGCTATTCGGCGGCGCTGACGGCGGCTTCGGCCGTCGCGCTCGAACCGAGCTTCTTCTGAACGAGCGCCATCGAGTTGTTGAGCGTCGTGACCTCCACGAGCTCGGCGTCCTCGATCTTCACCTGATACTTCCGCTCGATTGCGGCGACGATCTCGACGCCCATCATCGAGTCGATGCCGAGGTCCTTGAACGCGACGTCATCGGGGACATCGTCCTTCTCGGCGATCTCGGCGATCAACGCACGGAGCTCTTCTTTCAGATTCGTCATCGCTCTCCCTCTACGAAGTAACGCTCTGCCGTGATTCGACGGCATTGAGCAAGTCTTTGACGGTCACGATGCCCGCGAGCGACTCGTCGGGGATCTGGATCCGGAGCTCTCGCTCGAGCGAGCCGATGATCTCCAGCATGCCCAGGGAATCGATGCCGAGCTCCGCGATCGTCGACGTCTCGGCGACCGCGTTGAAGTCCTTCTCGGCGACCTCGGTGGCCGTCGCACGAAAGGCATCCAAAAGCTCGGTTCTGTTGCGCGCCATATCGAATTGACCTCGATTACGAGCCTTCCGCCGCGAAGCGAGCTACGCGCTCGCCCCTGCGTCGTCGGGCTTTCCGTCCTTGCCTTGCACGGACCGTGCGCGGCTGAGTGTGCCGTCCAGATACAGCTGGCGGGTCTTCCGTCGCTGGGGTTTTCCGCTCGACGTCCGCGGCAACGTCCCCTGCGGAACGATCACCACGTCGTGGGTCGCCAGCGAGAAGCTGGCGAGGATCGCCTGCGAGATCGCTTGCTTGAGCGCCTCGGCGTCCGACTGGAACGCCTCGGCGGCGATGACGAGCTGCTCCTCGCCGTCGACGACCGTCCCGAAGGCCACCACGTTGCCGCGGCGCACACTGGGAAGCTCGCTCACTACCCACTCGAGGTCGTTCGGGTAGAAGTTGCGCCCCCGGACGATGATCATGTCCTTGAGGCGACCGCAGATGAAGACCTCGCCGTCGACCGTGTAGCCGAGGTCACCCGTGTAGAGCCACGTCTCGCCGTCAGGCCCCGCCTTGAAGGCCTCGGCCGTCAGCTCCGGCTCCTGGTAGTACCCGGCCGAGACGCTCGGTCCACGCGTGATGATGTGACCGACCTGGCGATCTCCGAGGCGGTTGCCGGCTTCGTCCACGATGGCCACGTCATGCTCCGGGAACGGGCGCCCGCAATTCACGAGCTCCTGCGCCCCGTCGTCTTCGATGCTCGCCGCCGGCTTCGCGTCGCCGCCCTCGAGGCTCTTCTTCTCGATCACGTCCGTGCGCACGCCGGTCGAGAGCGGGACGAACGTGATCGCAAGCGTGGCCTCGGCCATGCCGTACGACGGCAGGAACGCCTTCGGGTCGAACTTCGCAGGCGCGAGCTTGGCCGCGAAATCCCGGAGCGTCTTCGCCTGGATCGGCTCGGCTCCGCAGCCGGCCCGGCGCAGGCTCGACAGGTCGAGGTCGGCGACGTCCTTGTCCTTCAGGCGCTTGGCGACGAGCGCGTATGCGAAGTTCGGCGCGTACGTGATCGTCCCGCGGTGCTGATGGATCTTGTCGAGCCACACGCGCGGGTTGCGAACGAAGCTCGCCGTCGGGAGGAAGACGACGGGGATGTCCGTGAAGATCGTACCGACGACGAAGCCGATGAGGCCCATGTCGTGGAAGAGCGGAAGCCACGTGACGCCCTTGTCGAAGGAGGAGTCCTTCTCGAGGCCGTGGATCATGAAGCTCTCGCTGTTCCAGGCGAGGTTCCGGTGCGAGACCATCACGCCCTTCGGCCGCGAGGTGCTGCCGGACGTGAACTGGAGGAACGCGAGGTCCGTCGGATCGATCCGGACGTCGACCTTGCCGTGGTCTTCCTTCCCGAGCTCGTCGACGGTCACCACGCAGCGGAGCTGCGGGGCACGCGGCACGATCGGATCGACGAACTGCCGTGTGGAGGTGGTCGTGAGGAGCAGCTTCGCGCCCGACGCGTTCGCGATGTGCGCGACCGTGTCGTGGTAGCTCTCGATGTTCTTGAACGAGAGCTGCGGCGAGATCGGCACGGGGACGATGCCCCCCATGACCGCGCCGAGGAACGAGAGGACGAACTCGTCCGGATCGGGCACTGCGATCGCGAGACGGTCGCCCTTCACGAGGCCGCGGGCGTGGAAGTCCGCCGCGCGACGCTCGGCCTCGATACCGAGCTCGCGGAACGAGCAGAATCGCTCGGTTCCGTCGGGACGGACGAAGACGAAGCCGCGCTGGTCGCGGTCCGCGAGCTGGCGGAGCGCCTCGCTCAGGGTCGGGGGAACGTGCCTCGGATCGAGCCCGCTCATCGGAGGCCTCGCGGGTCGAATGCCACGGGATACGTCATGGGCGCGCGCGTCTTACTGCGGCGTTCCACGTCGCGCAAGGCGTCGAGAGCTGATCACGCGTTGCGTAATTCGTGGCGCAACGCGTACCGTTCTACGCGGCCTCAAAGTGGTTCAACCATGCGATGAATCACGCAAAATCCCGAAATCGCATCCGCCTCTCAGCTCGTTGCTCCGGCGAAGCGACGCGGGGTATAAGCACCCCCAGCAGGGAGCTCATCGCGTGCGTGTCTTCATCACCGGGGTTGGCGTCATCAGCTCGATTGGGCTGGGGAAGGATGCCTTCTGGAAGGCCCTTGCGGAGGGAAAGAGCGGCATCTCGCCCGTCGAGGCCTTCGACACATCGAACCTCGGGCGCTCGAACGCCGGCGAGGTGAAGGCGTTCCATCCGCGCGACCATCTATCCGCGGCCGAGGTCCGCCGGATGGGTCGTTGCTCGCAGATGGCGCTCGCCGCCGCGCGGATGGCGATCACCGACGCGGCGCTGCCGGAGGGTGCGCTCAGCGGGCCGCGCGCGTCGGTCGTGCTCGGCACCACGATGGGTGAGGCCGGCGTGCTCGAGGACCTCGATCATGCGTGGATCGCGAAGGGCCTGCCGGGGGTGCGCCGCGCGTGGATCCCGAAGTACGGCTCGACGCTCCTCCCCATTCATGTCGCGCGCGCCATCGGCGCCGAGGGATCGGTGCTCACCCTCCCCGCCGCGTGCGCCGCCGGCAACTACGCCATCGGGCTCGCGTGCGATCTGATCCGCGCCGGCAAGGCCGACGTGATCGTCACCGGCGCTGCCGAGATGCTCCAGGAGCTCCAGTACTCCGGCTTCGTCCGCCTCGCCGCGATGGCGCCGACGAAGTGCCAGCCCTTCGATCTGAACCGCCAGGGTCTCATCCTCGGTGAGGGCGCAGGCATCCTCGTCGTCGAGTCCGAAGCTCACGCGGTCCGCCGCAACGCACGCGTCCTCGCGGAGGTCGGCGGTCACGGCATGACCTGCGACGCCTATCACATCACCCGCCCGCACCCCGAGGCGGCCGGCAGCATCGGCGCGATGCGCCAGGCGATCGAGCGCTCCGGCCTCCAGCCCGACGCGGTCGACTTCGTCAACGCGCATGGAACCGGGACGAAGCACAACGACGCCGCCGAGTCGAAGGTGATGCGCGACGTCTTCGGCGATCGCAAGGTCCCGATCTCGAGCATGAAGAGCATGCTCGGTCACTGCATGGGCGCCGCGAGCGCGCTCGAGGCGATCGGGTGCCTGATGACGCTCGAGACGGGGATCTACCCGCCGACGATCGGCTACGAGACGCCCGATCCCGAGTGCGACGTCGACGTCGTCGCGAACGAGGCGCGCAAGGGCAAGGCGGACATCGTGCTCAACAACTCGCTGGCTTTCGGTGGCTACAACTCGGTCACCTGCCTCGCCCGCCCCGGCAAGCTGCCGGCCCCGAAGGAGACGACAGCGTGAAGCCCCGCGCGATCACTGGCCTCGGCATCACGAGCGCGCTCGGCACCGGATCGACGGAGACGCTCGCCGCGCTGGCGGCCCCGTCTTCGCCCGCCACTGCCACTGCGCGCACGCCGATCGCGAGCTTCGACGCCTCCTCTTACGAGGACCCGCCGATCGTCGAGGTGCCCGGCTTCGACCCGACGAAGTACCTCGGCGACAAGGGCCTCCGCACGCTCGATCGGCTGACGAAGCTCCTGGTCGTCGCGGCCCGCCTCTCGCTCCACGACGCCGGCCTGAAGAAGGACGGCCAGTGGGCGGCGCTCGCGCCCGAGCGCGTCGGCGTGTGCTGCTCGAACGCGTACGGCAGCCTCGAGGCGATCACGGAGCTCGATCGCGTCGCCGTCCTCGAGGACGCGCGCTACATCAACCCGGCGAAGTTCCCGAACACGGTCTCGAACAGCGCGAGCGGCTACGTCAGCATCTGGGAAGATCTGCGGGCGCTCAACGTCAGCGTGTCGGACGGCAACTGCGGTGCGCTCGACGCGATCGCGTGCGCCGACATCTTCCTCGAGACCGGCCGCGCGGAGGCGATCCTCACCGGCGGCGGCGAGGCGATGAGCGAGGCGCTCTTCCTCGCGTTCGACAAGCTCCGGGTGCTCGGCACGAACGGCACCGGCGCGCGCATCGGCGAGGGCGCAGCGTTCCTCGTCCTCGAGCCGCTAGAGCTAGCCAAGGCGCGAGGCGCGAAGGTGCTCGCGACGATCACGGGCTACGGCACGTCGTTCATCGCTCCGAAGGACGACGTCACGCTGCTCTTCTCCTCGAGCGAGGCGCTCGAGCGCGCGATCAAGAACGCGCTCGACGACGCCGGCATCACGGCGAGCGACGTCGACCTCGTCGTGTCCGGCGTCTCGGGGATCGCGCGCTTCGACGACGAGGAGCGCACGGCCATCGGCAAGGTCCTCGGCTCCTCCGTGCCGGTCACCGCCCCGAAGCAGGTCTTCGGCGAGACGCTGGGCGCCGGCGGCGCCCTCGGGATGGCGGCTGCCCTCGCCTGCCTCGACGGGTCGGCGCCCGCGTGCCTCGTCTCCGGGAGCGCCCCCGCGAAGGTCGATACCGTGCTGGTCACATCGGTCGGCTATTACGGCAACGCATCCGCCGTCGTCGTGACGCGCGGGTCGTGAACGGAGGGAGGGGGGCTTTGAAGACGACGGTTCGCATGCTCCTGATCGGCGCGTGCTGCGCAGGCGTGGCTTCGACGGCGGCGTGTTCCTCGAGCTCCAGCAGCCCGAGCCCCTCGCCGACCGACGTGGCAGACGCGGGCGTCCTCCCCGAGGAGGAGACACCGGACTCCGGCGCCGACGCGGCGCTTGCCGACGAAGACAGCGGGCTCACCGGCAAGTGTGCCGACACCTTCGGCGACAAGCTCACCGAGGGCTTCGGTCGCATCGACGGGACCGTCTATGCGGTGCAGAAGCCGAGCGACACCCAGTGCACGATGCCGAACGACGATCACGTCGTCGTTCAGGTCCTCATGAGCGGGGCTGTCTATCGACTCGTCACGAACGTGCTCAGCAACGGCGCCGATCCGAACGTCCGCTTCGCCGTCGTACCGCACGCCCTCCCTGCCCCGGCGTTCGCCGAGGGATGGCACGCAGGCGCCGGGCTCGACTACCCGACGACGCTGGGCGCTCACAACGACGACTTTACGCCGTTCCCGATGGACGAGCTCGTCTCGAAGGTCGCGGCCGAGCTGAGTGTCGGCGCCAAGGTCTCGCTCTACGCGGAGAGCGGCAAGGGACGCCCCGAGAGCGCGCACAAGATCCATCGGACGTCGGCCGCAAATCAGGACGGCGCGATTGTCGTAGATCCGACAGGGGCGCCGAAGTTCCTTCTCTTCCACTTCGACGGACAGGCGTTCTGACGTCGGATCGACACGGTGCGACCGTGCGACCACGACCGTTCACCGCCGACGCGCGAAGCCGACTTCGCAACGACGCTCCACTCGCGTGGCGCGTAACGTTTGGCGCGGAGTGCGTAGCGCGTGAGCTCGCCCTCGACTTCCTGCAGTCGAGGGCTCGATCGACATCGCTCTCCGCTGGAAGCGCGAGGGCTGCTGTGCAAAAAGGGCGTGGTCATGAGCTGGATCGACGACAAGGCCCGTACCGAGCTCGCCCGCGTCCGTGAGGCGAAGGAAAAGCAGGTCTACCCCTACTTCCGAGAGTTCGAGGCCGGTGGTCTCCACACCAGCATCGGCGGCAAGCCGATCATCAACTTCAGCTCGAACGACTACCTCGGCCTCACGAATCACCCGCGCGTGAAGGAGGCCTCGAAGAAGGCGATCGACAAGTACGCGTGCGGCCTCTCGAGCTCGCGCCCGCAGGCGACGACGTCCGAGCACGTGGAGCTCGAGAAGCGCCTCGCGAAGTGGTTCGGCTTCGAGACCTGCCTCACGTTCACGACCGGCTACCAGGCCATGCTCGGGACGATCGCGGCGCTCGCCGACAAGGACACGACGCTCATCCTCGACAGCTACAGCCACGCCTGCATCCTCGACGGCACGTTCCTCGCGGCCGGCGTGCCCGGGCGCGCGCCCGAGGTCCGGTTCTTCAACCACAACTCGGCGAAGAGCCTCGAGCGCATCCTCAAGACGCGCGAGCGGAAGAACGCGCTCGTCCTCGTCGAAGGCGTCTACTCGCTCGACGGCGACAAGGCGCACCTCGCCGAGTTCGTCGAGATCTGCGACCGCTACGACGCCGTCCTCGTCGTCGACGACGCGCACGGTACGGGCACGCTCGGCGAGCGCGGCACCGGCATCCTGGAGGAGACCGGCCTTCGCGACCGCGTCCCGGTCGTCGTCTCGACCTTCTCCAAGACGTTCGGCGGCATCGGCGGCATCCTCCTCGGCAAGAGCGAGGTCGTCGAACTCATCAAGCACAACGCGCGGAGCTTCCTCTTCAGCGCGTCCCTTCCCGTCCCCGTCGTCGCCGCGGCCTCGACGATCCTCGACATGCTCGAGGAGGACGGGCCGAAGATGGTGCGCGAGCTCCACCAGAAGGCGGACTACTTCCGCGGCAAGCTGAACGAGATCGGGTTCGAGCTCGGCACGAGCAACACGCACATCATGCCGGTCATGTGCCGCGAGGAGCGCAAGACGCTCTTCATGCACGTCGCGCTACTCGAGTGCGGAGTCCTCATGGTCCCGCTCACCTACCCGTCCGTGAAGCACGGCGAGGAGCGTCTCCGCGTGAACATCACGCGCGGCCATTCCCAGGAAGACATGGATACGGCGCTCGAGCACCTCAAGACGTACGGCGAGGCCTTCTTCGTCCTCTCGGGCGACGAGATCGGCCCGATGGAAGCCGACGCCTGATCCCGTCTTTCGTGAGCGCGCGGTAGCGCGCGCTTGGCCTCAGGCGCGCGCGCCGATTTTGGCAGCCTCAGGCGGGGGTGTTGGCTTCCTGGAGCTTCACGACGGCGCGGACGATGTCCTCGACCGTCGAAATGCTGCTGAGCACCTCGTTCGGGACGGTGACCGAGAAGCGATCCTCGACGTCGGCGACGAGCTCCATCACGCCGAGGCTGTCGAGCCCGAGATCGTTCTGGATGTGATCGTTGGGGCGGATCGTGCGGTCGCCGTCGACATGCTTCTGGAGGATCTCAGTCGTGATCTTGAGGGTCTCGTCGTACGTCGCCATGGCAGCCCGACTGTACACCCCGTGAGGCCGCCCCGCCATGGGGCGAGGGGCGACTCCAGCGGCGGTTCAGCCTCGCGTCGGGCGCTCGATCCGGCCGCGGAACGGGGCGTCGAGAGCTCGGGCCATCGCGGCCGGATCATCCGCATCGAGGAGCGCGCGAATCACCGCGACGCCATGCGCCCCGGCCGCGGCGCACGCCGCGACGCGTGAAGCCTCCACACCGCCGAGCGCGAGCACGACGAGCTCACGCGAGGGCGAGGGCGAGGGCGAGAGCGAGAGCGAGAGCGAGCGCGCGGCGGTGAGCGCGTCCACGCCGCGCGGCGGTCCCTTGCCGGGCGTCTCGAAGATCGGGCTCACCAGAACGCTCGTCGCACCGGCGTCCTTCGCGAGTGCGACCGCATCGTCCGTGTGCGCCGGGGTCGAAATCCACGACGCTGCGCCGAGCTGAGTGCGCGCCTCCGCGATGTGCTCCGGAGCGCACGGCACGTGCACCCCGTCAGCGCCGGTCTCGACGGCGACACGGAGCGCGGGCGTCCCCGGAGCGTTGACGAGGAGGAGCGCACCGACGCGCGCCGTCACGGCGCGAAGCGCCCGCGCCGTCCGCGCGAGGTCGACGAGCGACGCTGTCTTGTCGCGGAGCTGAACGCCGAGCGCGCCCGGGCCGAGCGCGTGCCCTGCCCTCTCGATCACGTCCTCCGTTCGGGCGAGCGACCAGCGCGGATCGGTGACGAGGAAGACGGACGGCGCACGGCGCGCTTCGAGCGGCGTGCGCGTCGAGCGGTCGACGTCGGACTCGCTTCGCTCGCTCACTAGACGGGCGGCGCCGCGGGTGAGGTCATTGCTCGGAGGCCGTCGCGCTCTTCGCAGGCGCCGTGGGCGCGCCCTGCTCGAGCTCCTCGCGGACCGCCGGCACGTGGCGATTCGACGGGTAGTGCTCGACGAGGTAGCGGAGCGTGTCCTTCGCAGCCTGCTCGTTGCCCTTCGCGCGGAAGTCCATCGCGAGGGCGTAGAGCGCGTCTCCGGCGGAGTCCTCCCGCCGCACGGCGGGGTCCGACGATCCGCCACCACACTGGAGCGGCGCGCCGAGATACGCCACCAGAAGGCCGGTGCCGACGAGCCGGGAGATCACTCGATGAGCCCCGCGTTCGGGCTCGACGCGTTTGCATAACGCGTCTTC
This sequence comes from Myxococcales bacterium 68-20, assembly GCA_001899635.1. GTDB lineage: Bacteria > Myxococcota_A > Polyangia > Polyangiales > Polyangiaceae > Labilithrix. The sequence goes on from MKVQ01000002.1 coordinate 112,590, forward strand.
TCCATGCGGCCGGCGATGCGGGCCATACGTCCCGCGCGGACGCCATCGCGCATCGCGGTCGCCATGAGCACGGGATCCTTCGCGTGGGCGATCGCCGTGTTCATGAGGACGGCGTCGCAACCGAGCTCCATCGCAACGGCGGCGTCGCTCGCGGTGCCGACGCCGGCGTCGACGATCACGGGAACCTTCGCATGCTCGAGGATGATGGAGAGGTTGTGCGGATTGCGGATGCCGAGGCCGCTGCCGATCGGCGCAGCGAGCGGCATCACCGCGGCGCAGCCGATATCCTCGAGCTTGCGGCACACGATGGGGTCGTCGATGCAGTACGGGAGGACGACGAAGCCCTCCTTCACCAGAATCTTCGCGGCTTCGAGGGTCTGCTCGTTGTCCGGATAGAGCGTCTTCGGATCGCCGATGACCTCGAGCTTGACCATGCTCGCGATGCCGAGCTCGCGCGCGAGACGGAGCGTCCGCACCGCCTCGTCGGCCGTGTAGCAGCCCGCCGTGTTCGGCAGGAGCGTCCAGCTCTTCCGCTGGAGGAGCGCCATCAGCGAGCCGCTCGACTTGTCGTTGAGGTCGACGCGACGAAGCGCGACCGTGACGATCTCGGCGCCCGACGCGTCGAGCGCGCGCTCGGTCTCCTCGACGTTCTTGTACTTACCGGTGCCGACGATCAGGCGGCTCTGAAAGCGCTTGCCGGCGATGACGAGGGCGTCGTCCATGGTGAAGACGAACTAGCCCGCCTGCCGCGTCGCCACAAGCGGCGGCGCCGATCGCGGCGCCCGCCATCGCCGATGCAGCCAGAGCCACGACTGCGGTGAGCGACGGACGAATTCCTCGAGCGCCGCCGTCGCGCGTTTCGTGGTCGCGTCGACCCAGACGCGGGAACGCGTAACCCCGCCGCGCGATGGCGCCGGGATCACGTCGAGCAGACGAACGCGGTGCTCCCCACCGTCGCGCTCCGCGGCCACGACGAGCACCGTCGCCTTCGCACGCCATGCGAGCATCGCGGGTGCACGATCGGCGAGCGCCGAGTCGCAGAGGAACGGCACCGCTACGCCGTGCGACGCGCGGTCGGGGACCTGATCGATCGGCATGACGACGACGTCGCCGGCGTGGAGCGCACGCCTCGCGGCGCCGAACGCGCCGACCGGCGAGAGCACGCGGACCCCGAGGTGCCGGCGGAGGCGCACGAGGAACGCGTCGACGCCGCGCGCGTGCATCGCCTTGGCGACCACCGCGAGCCCCCGGCCCTGCCCCGAGAGATGCTGCGCCGCGGCCGCCGCCGCGAGCTCCCAGTTGCCGGTGTGGGAGGCGAACAAGACGACGGGCCCGCGCGCCATCGCCTCGCCGAGCGCCGTTACCGCCTCCGCGTCGATCGCGACGCGCGCAACCTCATCCGCACGAACGGCCGGCCGCGCGCCCGCGAGCCAGAGCAGCTCGAAGACGCCGTGCCCCAGCGCGCGATACATCCTGGCAGCGGCCGACGCCGGATCGCGTACGCCGGAGCGCTCCATCGCCGACTCCACGAGCCGGCGCCGGATTCGGAGAATCGAGCCTACGAAGAAGCCGAGCGCGCCGCCGAGCGCTGCGAGCGCTGCACGGGGAAGCCGTGCGACCAGCGCCGCGAGGAGCGAGAGCGCGGCGTACGTCATCGGCTCCGGAGAGTTCGCTGGGCGAGCGTGCCCGGATCAGGACGCTGAGAAGCCGGCGGGCCGACGCGCCTGACCGCCTGCGCCCTCGACGGCCACGGCGAAGACGTCCGAGACGACGATCGCGACGGTCTGCTTGGCGCCCTTCGCGTAGATCAGCTCGCCGTCGAACCGCACGGCCTCGAGCTTCTGGAACGACAGGCTCGCGCCGTCGTGCGCGACGTGCAGCGTCACGTTCGAGCCGTCGGGGAGGATGTACCCGTTCTCCTTGTCCAGCTTGGCCTGGGAGCTCTTGAGGACCGCCTCGATCTGTTCGCGCGTCATGGCCCCACGTTTAGCTTGCGCCGGCCCGCCGCGAAAGGGACATTTCGGAATGAGCCCGGCTCCGGCCGGGAGTAGGAGACCCGAGGAAGCGATGCTGCCCAACGGCCCCAGATCGTCTGGGCGCACCCTCGAGCCCAGCAGCCACCGGGACGCTCAGAGCCCGCCCGCCCCGGCCGCACCACGCGGCGACGGCGAGCGCCCGCGCGGCAACGGAGACAGCGGGCGGCCTCCGCTCCCCGACGAGATCGTCGTCCTCAGGGACATCCGGAAGAAGTTCGGGGACCAGGAGATCCTGAAGGGCATCGACCTCGTCGCTCGCCGGCGGGAGACCACCGTCATCATCGGCGGATCGGGCGCAGGCAAGACCACCCTCCTCCGGCTCATCGTCGCCCTCGAACGCGCGACGAGCGGTCACATCTTCGTCGACGGCGAAGACGTCACGAACCTCTCCGAGCGCGAGCTCAACCGCGTGCGGAAGAAGTTCGGGATGGTCTACCAATATGCCGCCCTCCTCGACTCGATCTCCGTCTTCGACAACGTCGCCTTCCCGCTCGTCGAGCACACGAAGCTCACGAAGAAGGAGATCGCCGAGCGCGTGATGGGCAAGCTCGAGATCCTCGGGCTCGATCCGAAGGTCGTCGCGCCGAAGTTCCCCTCCGAGCTCTCGGGCGGCATGAGAAAGCGCGTGGGCCTCGCGCGGGCGCTCATGCTCGAGCCGCCGATCCTGGTCTACGACGAGCCCACGAGCGGTCTCGATCCGCTGACGAGCCGGCTCGTCGACGATCTGATCGAAGAGATGCGCCAGCGCTTCGGCGTCACCAGCATCGTCATCTCGCACGACATCGCGAGCTGTTTCCGGATCGCGCATCAGGCCGTGCTGCTCATCAAGGGCCGCATCGAGGCGAGCGGCCCACCCGACGAGCTCCTCGAAGGAGACAGCGACGTCGCACGCGAGTTCATCCGGAATTCGGCCGTCGACGTCGAGAGCATCGGACGCGTCACGCGCTGAAGCGCAACTCACGTCTCCAATCGTGAGTTGCGGAGATCGGACCTCGCCGCTTCGACCGGAGGTCACGAGAGCCGTTCACCGCCTTCGTGTCCCGGCCGAGACATCTCGGGCGGAACATTCGACGCCCACATCTGCGGCGCGAGCAATCGAAGGGTCGCCGTTGCGGGTCGACCAAAAACGCAGGACGCACGTGCGCCTTCACGGAGTCGCGGTAAGCTTGTGCACAGATGGGCCCGTTCCATCCGCATCCTCTTCGGCCCCCGCCGCGCATCGAGCGAACGGAGGAGAAGGCGATCATCGCTCTCGTGCTCGGCATCCTGAGCATGGGATGCGCGGGCCCCATCGCGGGTGTCCCGGCGATCATCCTCGGCTCGCTCGCACGACGTGACATCGATCAATCGAGCGGCACGCGCACCGGGCGCGCGATCGCCGCCGCGGGGATCGCCTCCGGGCTCTTCGGCACCGGTCTCGGTTTCGTGATCATGCTGTGCGTCGTTGGTGCGGTGCTCGCGCCGGACAGCCCGGAGGACACGGCCTCGCTCCCGCCGACCGCCGAGCCGGCGAGCGTAGCGACCGACGAGCCGCTGCCGCCCCCCATCCCGGTGACGCCGGCTCCCGCCCCGGCCGGCACCCGCTCGTACGGATCCCTCGAGGTGATCGATCTCGACGACACCCGCGGCCTCCGCGCACAGCTCGTCGAGATCACGCAGCGCTCCGGTGGCCGCAAGATCGTCCTGCAGACATACGCGAAGGCGAGCGCCATCTGCGAGGCGGTGGACGCCGCGCTCCCCGACAAGCGGATGCAGGGCGCCCTCGCGAACGTCACCCTCGTCCGCGTCGACGTCGACGAGTACGACACCGAGCTCCGTCAGATGAAGATCGAGACGGCCACCGCGCCGTGGTTCTACAAGCTCGACGCCAAGGGCAATCCCACCGATGCGCTCAGCGCCGAAGCCTGGGAGACCGACGCTCCCGAGAACATGGCTCCCGTCCTCCGTCGCTTCATCCACCGCGCGGCCCCGCGCCGTCGCTGAGCATCTGGCGCGAGCCCGCGCGCAGGCTCGCTCGCGGCACGTACGCGTTACGCGCTACGCGCTCCGGTCATCTGCCCGCGTCGCGAGGCGGCGGAGCAGCGCGACGCGCTCGACCGGAAGGAGCGCCGCGAACGCGACGCCCGACAGCGGGTAGAAGAAGCCGATCGCCATCGTTGCGAGGATCCCGACGTGGAAGAGCCACGCGAGGAGCCCCCAGGCGCGAGCAAGCCGGCGCGAGACGAGAGCGACAGGGGCGCCGAGCTCCACCAGCAGCGTGTAGAGCGACAGCCCCTGGAGGAGCGCGGGGCTCTCTGCCACTCGCGCGGCGAGCGGAGAATGAAGGCTGCCGAGCTCGATCTTGCGGAGCGCGTCCCACGCGACCCAGCTTCCGAGCGCGTCGCCCGAGAGCCACGCGGTCCCGCCGCTCCGAAGCTTCGTCACGCCGGCGACGACGTATCCGAGCACCGTCGCGATCGCCGCCGCACGGAGCGCCCAGCCGGCGACACGCTCGTCCCGCACCTCCCCCGCAAGGGCGAAGACGCCGAGATGGAGCACCAGCAGGTTCTCCGAATGCATGATCTTCCCCCACGAGCTCGCGTAGGAGAGGATCCAGAGCAGCCCGGCGAAGAACGCCGGTCCGGCGACGCGGATGCGGAAGCCCGTGGTGAACGCGATCCCCGCCGTCGCCGTCACGATCGCGATCGCCCACGTGGCGCTGGCCGCGATCGGCGCGGTCAGCACCGAGCAGACGCCCACTGGCGCGAAGTCGGCGGCCACATGGCGCGACGCATCCGCAAGATAGCGGAAGCGCGCCAGGAGGTAGATCGTCGCGAATGCGCCGACGAGCATCCTCGTGACGACGGCTCGCTCGCGCGGCGCCTCCGGGGCGAGCCAGCCGGCAACCGCGCGTGCCACGCCCGTCATCGCGCGACCTCGCACCGCGCGTGGACGACACGCTCGAGCGGCGTTCGTGCATCGGGACGTCCGGAGAAGTAGCGTCGAGCATCGAAGCTGCTCGTGACGATCTCGATCGCGACGGCGCTGATCCTCGCATCATGCGCGCGCGACGCGATGCTCGCGCAGAGCTCCGCCGCGCTGCCTCGCTCGACATGCGTCCGGACGATCGTCATCGCGATCATCGGCTCGGGCGTTCCGACCAGGGAGGGCGCGGCCGGCGCGCGACCGCCGTCCGGGTCGACGAGCAAGACGTGCGCGAGCTCGTTCACCGTGCCGAGGTCGCCACGGGCGAACATCGGGTAGCTCGAGATCGGAAAGCTGTCCCAGCCTCGCTCCCGCGCGAGCGGCGAGAGGATCAGGGCGCCCAGCAACGGGGTGACGACGACGAGCTTCGAGGAGGGCGCAGGCGACGCAGGGCCGGCGCCCTCCGTCACGGAGCGGCCCCGAACGCCTCGGCCGCCTCCCGCATCGTCACGAAGGTATAGCCCGCGCTCCGGAGCACCTCGACCGCGGCGAGGATCGACTCCGTCTTGCGTCCGTGCGGGACCTTCACGTCCGGCTGGTGCGGGCGGAGCGCCTCGAGACCGTCGGTCACGTCGAGGACGTCGATCCCGTGCAGCTCGAGGTTCACGAGCGGCTCGCCCACGCACATCTTCGCGAGCCAGCGCGCACGCGACGGCCCTGCGAGCGTGACCGACGTACCGATGAACGGCAGGCGAAGCCCCCGCGTCACCTGCACCGGGATCTCGAGCACCCCGTTCCCGCGCTTCCAGTACGGCTTGCCCACGCGATAGGGCCGTGTCGGCGCGCGGAGCACGCTCGGCGTATCGACGATCGACTGGCTCTTTCGCCCCCGAAGGGAGATGAGCCCGATCGCGGCCGTCTTCGCCGTCCAGTACGCAGGGCACGGAAACACGGACGCGTCGTAGGCGACCCCGAGGTCCGAGAGGACATCGAAGACCTCATCGGTGATCGTATAGCCCGGCGCACGGAAGCCGACCGGCCTCGTCCCGCAAGCCGCCGCGATGACCGAGGCGCCGTCGTCGATCTGGCGCTCGATCTCCTCGCGGCCGAGGCGCACGAGATCGTAGCGATGGTCGAGCGAGTGGTTGGCGATCTCGTGCCCCTCCTCGGCGGCCGCCTTGAGCCGGTCGCGCGACGCCTGGCGGTCGAGGTCACGCCCGATCGCGAAGAGCGTCAGGGGAAATCGCCCCGCGTCGGCAAGGCCGCGCAGGCGATCGATCGCCGCGTCGTACACGAGCGTTCCGGACTCGCCCGGCGCGGTCAGCCCGTGGATTTCGAAGTAGTGGTGGATCTCGTCGAGGTCGACGCTGACGGCGGCAAGACGCACGCGCCGGACCGTAGCACGGTCCGGTCCACCGTCGGAGATGCGACGATCAGTCGGTTGCGCCGGCGGCCGCGGCACGCGCGGCGTCGTCCCCTTCGACCCGCACCCGCGGAAGGTACTTGCCGCCCTCGAGGTCGCGGAGCCAGGCCACGATCCGCTCGCGAATGTCGACGCGCAGCGCGAAAAGATCGCTCGCGTTCGGCGCCGAGACGAGCACGCGGACCTCGATCGTACGATCGGTGGTGTTGGTGACGGCGACCGTTTTGGTGCGCCCGTCCCAGAGCACGTGGTTCTCGAGGATACGATCGAGCTCGCGCCGCAGATCGCCGATCGGCAAGCGCCAGTCGACGTAGAAGAAGACCGTCCCGTGGAGCGCGGGCGAGACCTTGGTCCAGTTCTCGAACGGCTGCTCGAGGAAGCGCGTCATCGGAATGACCAGGCGTCGCTCGTCCCAGACGCGAACCACGACATACGTGAGCGTGATCTCCTCGATCGTGCCCCACTCCTTCTCGACGATGACCACGTCGCCGATGCGGATCGGCTGCGTGAACGAGAGCTGGATCCCGGCGATCAAGCTGCCGATCGTCCGCTGGGCCGCGAAGCCAAGGACCACGCCGGCGACACCCGCGGAGGCGAGGAGCGACATGCCGAAGGTCCGGACGACCTCGAACTGCATGAGCATCAGCGCGACGGCGAGGACCCCGATCGCGATGTTGACGACGCGACGGAGGACGCTCACCTGCGTCCGGATCCCGCGCGCGCGGAGGGCCTTGTCGCCTCCGCCGTCGACCGCTGCGATGGTGCTACGCTCTACCCCCCGCGAGACGACCTCGACGACGCCGATCGCCGCCCACGCGACGGCGCCGATCGTGATCATCCCGAGGATCCGTGCGATGACGTGTGCGGCCGCCGCCGAGAGCGCGAGCAGCTCGAGCAGCTCGTTGAACGCGATCACGCCGATAAGGAACCTTGACGGACGGCGAAGCGCGATGACGAGCTCGTCGTCCCACGTCGCCTCCGTACGCCGCGCGAGCCTGGCGGCGATCTTGGTCCCGACGTACGCGAGCGCGCGACCGATGATGGTCGCGACCACGATCGCGAACAGCGCGCCGAGCCACTGCCACGCGGCCAGGCCCCAGGCCTTCACCCGGAGCGCCGCCGGCACCCGCGATTCGAGGTACCCAGGCGCGACCTCCTCGTAGAGCCGGGGAACGCGAGCGACCGTGGACGCCGAGATCGCCCAGCCGCGGTCCTTCGAGATCCGGCGCAGCGTGATCGGCACGTCCGCGTCGGCGCTCTTCACGACGCCGATGCGCTCGATGCCGGAGCCGTCCGTGGCGCTCCCCTGCGGGTCGTCGGAGAGCAGCTCGGGCTCGATCCTCAGCTTGCGCTCGAGGACATGGTGGAGTTGCTCGGCGATCTCGGGAGCGCGACGGCGCGCGTCGGCCGGGAGCGAGCTCAGGTCCATGAGCGTCGCCGCGCTCGCGTAGTCCTGCGCAAAGGCCGCGCCCAGGAACGCGGCCATCGTCCGTCGAGGAGTCGAGCGATCGATGTCGGGCTCGGCCGCCGCCGCCGAAGAGAGCGCGACGAGCAGCGAAACCAGAAGCGAGAAGAAGAAGACGCGGAGCTTCACCACCCGGACAAGCTAGGCCGAACGCAGCACGAGTTCGAGCAACGAGACTGCATATTCGACGCTCACCGCTGCGGAGCTCGACGCGGCAGTGGCCTGATGAACTCATCCAAAACATGCTCGCGTCGGAGCTCACCGACACGACGAGCCGAGCGCCGCTACCTCTATTTCGCAGCGTGCGCAGCCTTCGCGTCGGGCCGATCGAGCGTGAGATCGGCGACACCGGACTGGAACTGCACGCGAGCGACCATGAGCTTCTCCTGGAGCGCGACGAGATCCACCGTCGCCCTCGACATCTTCTCGCTGATCTCCTGGAGCTTCTTCTCGAGGTGGGTCATCAGCGGCCCGGCCGTCTTCACCGCCTTGAGCGTGACGAGCTGCGCGTGGAGCTCGTCCATCCGCAGCCGGTACTCGCTCATCTGATCGCGGCTCGTCGCGATCTGCTGCTCGAGCTTGACCATGTCCGAGTTGAGCTCGAGGAGCTTCTCGACGTGCGCCTTGAGCGGCCCCTCCACCGCAGCATGCGAGAGATAGACGCGGACGAGGTCGAGCCCCGCAGGCGACCGGATGTCGGTCGTTCGGAAGACGGGCGTCGCCTCCTCGATCTCGATGTCGGCGCGGGCGTTCGGCTCGAGATCGACCCGGAACAAGTTGGCGCCGGCGAGATGATCGCTCGAGTCGCCTGCTCCCGGGACGGGGCTCCTCGTGTCCGGGAACTTGGTGAGCTTGTAGCCCGGCGCGACCGAGTGCTTGATGTATACGGTCGCCTTCTCGCCCATCCGATTGAAGAGCGTGAAGGTCGCCTTCTTCGTGTGCCGGAGCTCGGTCGAGAACACGCCGCGATTGACGGTGATGATCCGCGCGATCTCGTCGCGCTCGGCGTCCTTCCGCTCGACGACGATCTGGCGATCGAGCGCGAAGGGGACGAAGGCAACGGACCGCGCCGGGATCGGCTCGGCGAGCCCTTCACCGACGAACTTCCCTTCCCCGAAGACGCTCACGGGGCCGCTCTCGAGGGCGCTGTCGGTCGGATTGCGGAACCGCAGCGTGCGGAACGGGAACTGCGTGTTCCCGCGCGGGCTCTCGGGATCGAAGAGGTAGACGACCTCGCCTTCGGTCTCGGAGCGCAGGATCGAGACCATCGCGGACGTGCCCTTGGGGACGGTCATCGCCGACGCCGACTCGAAGTGCGAAGTGCCGATCGGCTCGCTCGTGGGTTTGACGCCACCCGCCCCGCCCTTCGAATCATCGCCCCTCCCGCCGCCCGCGTCGACCTGCGGAGGCGGCGCCGGCGCTTCGGCCTCCACGACCCGCGCGCCGCCGCTCCGCCCCACCTGCTCGCCCCTCCCGAGCGCGACGATGCGGCTCGGGTCGACGCCGTTGCGCACGAGCTGGTCGCGAAGGCGATTCGCACGCTCGAGCGAGGCGGACGACTTGTCCTTGTCGCCGGCGGCAGCGTAGCCCTCGACGACGATCTGGTTTCGGCCGTTGCCTCGAAGCGAGCTCGCCATCCGCGTGACAGCGTCGGCCGCAGCGCTTTCGCGTGGGCTCACCACCGCGGCGGGCCTGCTCGCCGTCGCCACTGAGCTCGGCGACGCACTCTTGATGGGCGGCGCCGCATTCGCCTCGCTCTTCTTCCGGTCCTCGTTCTCGGCCATCGCCAGCGTGTCGTCGCTGAAGTCGCCGACGATGCGACGCGCGCCTGCCGGGCCGTTCGCCTGCCCGTAGGAGGCTCCTCCCATCGGCGGAGCCTGCGCGAACAGGTCGTTCTCTTGAAGCGTCTCGCGCTCGACGAGGCGGAGGCCCTTGAGGTCGAAGCGGAACGACATCGCCGAGCTCGCACCGACGCCGAGACGAACGTCCTTCCAGTCTTCACCCGACGTGTTGTCGACGATCGCCCACCCCTGGAGCTCGACCTTGCCCGTCTTGCCCACGACGACGCGGTAGCTCGGCTTCCACGACGGCGCCTCGGTGACGTAGGAGAGCCGCAACTTGTGCGTGCCGCCCGCTTTGCCCCCGGTCGAGGACGAAGCAGCCCCGACGCCGATCTTCATGTCGATCGTGCCGCCCGACGTCGGCGTCGAAGGGTACGAGATCGGCGCGGGCTCGCCGGTCGTCGCATCGACCACCGTGAGCGACTTGAGGAAGTCGTCGACCTTGTCGTGCGGGACGTTCAGCTTCAGGCTGTCTCCCTGGACCTCGGCGTAGCGCTCGAAGTAGGCGACGCCGTTCCGGTACACGACGACGCGGCCGAGCGTCGTGTCGCTCTTCACGTAGCTCGTGGTCGTCTGGCCGCAGCCGACGAGCGCGATCGCGGCCGCACAAAGGAGATACGTTCGCATGGAGCTCCTCCCGTCCGCGAACGCCGCTCGTCGACGTGCGTCCACGACGAAGACCCCGCGGGCAGTCCGCAGAGGTCGCCCGACCTGATACGCAGCTCGGGCGCGGAGGATCTGACGACGCGCACCAGAACGACGAAGGGCCGGTACGCCGCGGCGCACCGACCCTTCGCTGTCTTCCGGGACCGGAAGACGTCCTAGACGACTCGGCTCAGTTGCCGATCGTCTTCGCGACCTCGGCGGCGAGGTCTTCCGTCTTCTTCTCGATGCCCTCGCCGAGACCGAAGCGGAGGAACGTATCGAGCTTCACGTCCCCACCGAGCCTCTTCGAGAGCTCGCCGCGGACCTTGTCGATCGAGCCCGCACCGGGCTCCCAGACGTTGTCCTGACCGAGGAGCGTGACCTCGGTGTACCACTTGGAGATCTTGCCCTCGACGACCTTCGGCCACATGGCCTCGGGCGGACCCTTCTTCTGCTCGGCCGCCTTCAGCTCGGCCGCGAGGTCCTTCTCGTTGAGGTCGTGACCGCCCGCCTTGAGCTCCGCGATCCGAGCGACCGCGTTGTCGAGCTCTTCCTTGAGCTGCGCAGAGTAGATGTCCTTCTGCTTCGCGATGGCGGCCGCGTCGACCTGGCTCTTGTCGACGACGATCGGGCTCATCGCCGCGACCTGCATCGCGCAGTTCTCGACGAACGCCTTGAAGTCACCGTCGCTCTTCTTGTCCGCAGAGGGAGCCTGCGCGGCGAGAAGAACAGCGAGCTTGCCGCCCATGTGGACGTAGGCCTGGACGACGCCGTTGTCACCCGTCGCTTCGAGCGAGTCCCAGCGGCGCACGACGATGTTCTCGCCGATGCGGCCGACGAGCTCCTGGCGGATCTCGTCGATCGACTTGTCCGAGCCCGGGTACTTCTCGGCGCCGAGGTCCTTGCCCTTCGCGAGGTTCTGGGCGACCGAGACGACGTCGTTGACGAACTTCTTGAAGTCGTCGCCGCGGGCGACGAAGTCAGTCTGGCAGTTGACCTCGACGATCACGCCCTTCTTGCCGTCGGCGCTCACCCACGTGGCGACCTCACCCTCGGCGGCGACCTTGCCGGCGCGGGAAGCGGCCTTGACGATGCCCTTCTTGAGAATGACCTCGACGGCCTTCTCGAGATCGCCTTCGGCTTCGACGAGGGCGTTCTTGCAGTCGCTCATGCCCGCGGACGTGCGGTCACGGAGCTCCTTGATCAATGCGGGAGTAACAGCAGCCATGGTGGTGCTCCTTTCAAGTCTTGGTGCCGCGGCGCTGCGCGGTCAGTTGGCGGGCTCGGCCTTGGGCGCCTCGGAGGAAACCTCCGCCGCGTCGGCCTGCGGACGACGGCGTCCGTAGGAGACCTCCGCCTGCGGGCCACGGCCACCGCCGCCCTCGCCCTCACGCGCGCCATGATCCTTGCGGCGCTGCATGCCTTCGATGACCGCGTCGCCGATGCGCTGCGTGATGAGCTTGATCGAGCGGATCGCGTCGTCGTTGCCGGGGATGACGTAGTCGACGAGGTCCGGATCGCAGTTCGTATCCGTGATCGCGATGATCGGGATGCCGAGCTTCTTCGCCTCGCTGACCGCGATCGTCTCCATGGCGGGGTCGATGATGAAGACCGCCGCGGGGAGCGCGTTCATGTTCTTGAGACCGCCGACGTACTTCTCGAAGCGCTCACGCTCCTTCTCGAGGCGCGAGACTTCCTTCTTCGGAAGCTGGAGGTACGTGCCGTCCTCCTTCATGCGCTCGAGCTGGCGCATGCGGTCGAGGCCCTGCTTGATCGTGCGGAAGTTCGTCAGCGTACCGCCGAGCCAGCGGTTGATGACGTAATAGGCGCCCGAGCGAACGGCCTCTTCCTGGCAGATCTCCTGCGCCTGACGCTTCGTTCCGACGAAGAGGATGTTGCCGCCGCGGGCGACCGTCTCCTGGACGAAGTGGAACGCGCGCGAGAAGAGGCGCGCCGTCTGGTCGAGGTCGATGATGTGGATGCCGTTGCGCGCGCCGTAGATGAACGGCCGCATCTTCGGGTTCCAGCGCTTCGTCTGGTGACCGAAGTGGACGCCCGCGTCGAGGAGCGAGCGAAGGGGCAACGGGAAATCGTTCTTGAGCTGCGGGACTTCGGACTGAGCCATGGTGCGCTTGCCTTTCGGTTGGGCCTCCGCTTCCCTCCGGGGCCAGCGAAGCTCTCCGAAAAGCGGAGGAGATTCGCACCGGGCCGCCGGTATTGCGCGTGGGAAGCGTGTGGAATCGTTACGTGGTTTCCCGGCCGGAATTGGACGGGGCCGCGCATCCTACCCACGGCCGCTCGGCCGTCAAGCGAAGCCATCCTTCGCCACGGCACTCCTATTCTTCTTCGTCAGTCTCGTCTCTGCGTTCGCCGTGCCGGAGCAGAGACTGCCTTGCACCGGTTGAGGTTTGAGCTAATAGCTCCGCCATCCTACCTGTACCCCCAAGTAAGCGCTGTTCTCGGCCCGCTCGGGCCAGCAGGCCGCTTCAGAGGAGAGGATCGTGAAGTTGGTTCGCTCGACCTCATCATTTGCAGTTCCCGCGGTCCTCGCGCTCGTCGCCGCCGCCTGCAGCGCCGCCGGCACTCCCGGCACGGAAGGCAAAGCCGGGGCGGACGGCGCCCCCGGCACGCCCGCCGAGGCTCCGCCGCGCGACGCGGCCATCAACCTCGTCGAGCCGCGCGTCGGTCTCGTGGCGCGCCGCCTCGAGGTGACGATCGCGACCGACGGCAACGTCGATCTCGCGAAGGCGAAGGTCGACTTCGGCGACGGCATCAAGGTGCTCGGCGTCCAGCAGCAGGGCGCTGCCCTGGTCGCGAGGATCGAGATCGGGGCCAACGCGAAGCTCGGAAAGCGTGACGTCGTCGTCGAAGCGGGCGGCCAGACGCTCACCGCGAAGCACGGCTTCGTCGTCGCCGTGCATCTCGATGCGAAGATCGGCGCCGGCAAAGCCGAGCAGGGCGGGCTCGTCCGCCTCGACATCTCGAACCGCGACACGATCCAGTTCGACACGAAGAACTTCACCCTCTTCCCGCTCGTGGGCCAGAAGGACGCGTCGCTCATCGGTCTCGCCTACCAGAGCTTCACGGCGACGGACGGCTCGGTCGTCTTCCTGGGCGATCCGCGCGCGAAGACGGGCGCGCTCGGGTTCCTCGGCTTCAACGATCCGAACGACGAACAGAGCCCGAGCTTCCTCACCGCGCAGGACGCCATCACCGTCTCGGCACGCACGCCCACCGCCTTGACGGCGAACACGTCGACCAACGCTGCCTTCGAGAAGGAGCTCGAGACCGGCTTCTACTCCATCGACCTCGCGCCGGCGGCGAAGGAAGGACTGCTCGTCGACGCATGGGCCCAGGTCCCGGACGACTCGACGATGGCGCCGCTCCTCCTTGCCTATCCGGAGAGCGGGAGCGCCGCAGACCTGCTCGCTCAGGGAAGCTACGAGCAGGGCATCCCGTTCCTCGGCATCCCGGGCAGCGAGGCGCGCGTCGCCTATCCGGTGACCGAGGCATCGAAGGGCTACTTCGTCCTCCTCGATGGCGAGCTCGCCCACGGACCGACGACGAAGACGGTGCTCGACTACACCGCCGTCCGCGCGCAGATCGTCGCGGAGAAGCCCGCGGACCACGCGACCGGCGCCACCGCGCAAAACATCGGCTCGCTCCCCCTCGCGACGAACGCGATCCCCGCGCGCTTGATCACGGGCGAGCTCAAGACGGCCGAGGAGGTCGACGTCTATTCGTTCGACGGCTTCTCTGCGAGCAATGCGACCGACATCCTCGTGAGCGTCGTCTCCGACAGCGACGTGCTGGTGCACGTCGACTTCGTCCCCACGTTCGACAGCGATCAGCTCGTCGAGATCTCCCGCGGCGGCAAGGCCGGCATGGGTGTCACGGCCGACGTCGTCGGACAGAAGCGCTTCATCAAGGTCGTCTCCGTGCCGGACTCCGGCAAGCCGACCGGCAAGTACACGCTCGGCATCAAGCGCATCGCGCCAGTCGTCGTGCAGCCCTGATCGCATCGCGCATCGCGCCGCCCGCTCCGGCCGTTCGCTCGGCGCGGCGATGCGGGCACGATTTGCGGGGCGGCGCCTGCGGGTAGTTGGGGCGGCGATTGCGGGTAGTTGGGGCGCAGCCCCAAGTTTCGACTATCGGGCAATGCCCGTTGGAAGCAGAGGATTTGTTCATGAAGCTCGTAAAGCTCTCTTTCTTGGTGGCAGCGGCGCTCGCTGCGCAGGCGTGCGGAGCCGACGGCTCGCCGGGCGTGGACGGCAAGGACGGCAAGGACGGCAAGCCCGGCGAGGCGCAGGCCTCGGACGAGAACGGGGCGCTCGGCCTCGTCACCCCGACCAAGGGCATCCTCGATCGCGAGCTCGAGGTGAGCATCGGCGGTAGCGGAACCAAGTTCGCCGACGGCGCGAAGCCGAGCTTCGGTCCCGGCATCGAGGTCCTCGAGGTGACGACGTCGACGGCGTCGCTCATCACCGCGAAGATCCGCATCTCGAAGGACGCGCAGATCGGACCGCGCACGCTCACGGTCGGCGACCTCGAGGCGAAGAACGCTTTTACGGTCATCCCCGCGATCAACGTGCTCGCCGAGGGCGGCAAGGCCGAGATCGAGCAGGGAGGCCTGCTCCAGTTCGCGATCGAGAACAACGACTCGCGCGCGTTCGATCCGGAGAACTTCCAGCTCGACGCCGGCGAGCTCATCGATCTCGGCTCGCAAGCCAGCGGGCCTCAGTCCGCGGTGGGTTTCGTCCTCGCTGCTCCGCTAACGAAGGCCGGCTCGAGCCAGGTGTCGGTCTCGAACCTCGACGCGAGCGGCAAGCCGCGCGTCTCGTTCCTCAGCGCGAACGACGCGCTCACCGTGAAGGCGCGCGCGGCGGACCCGTTCAAGCTCGGCACTCCGACGGACGCGGCGTTCGCGACCCCGACCGAGACGAAGCTCTTCAAGCTCACCTCCCCCGCAAGCGAGGCTGCGATCGTCGACTACCGGATCGAGGTCGCCGCGGGCGGCACCGCACGTCCC
Organism: Myxococcales bacterium 68-20; assembly: GCA_001899635.1. GTDB lineage: Bacteria > Myxococcota_A > Polyangia > Polyangiales > Polyangiaceae > Labilithrix. The sequence goes on from MKVQ01000002.1 coordinate 127,933, forward strand.
CTCGCATTCGTGTTCGGCACCGGCGGCGGCAAAGACGACCGCGTCGGCCAGGTCCTCCCCGGCCAGAACTCCCTCCCCGGACAGTTCAATCCTCCCCCGTACGATCTCCGCGTCGCGCTCCCGATCCCGGCCGGCGCGGCAGCGACCGATCACTACGTCGTCCTCGCAGACCTCAGCGGCAAGGCCGGGGCGACGGCGAAGGTCACGGCGACGCGCTCGGCAGCGAGCGTCGCGAACGAGTCGGGAGCCGCTCACGGCGCGAACGCACCGCAGCTCGTCGGCAGCGTCAACTCGAGCGCCGGCCAGGTGCTGAACGCGAACCTCGCCTCCGCCGACGAGGTCGACGCCTACTCCTTCACCGTCGAGGCCGACGCGAAGCTTCAGCTCAGTGCGGTGAGCGACGCCGACCTCGAGATCGTGCTGACGAAGGATCCGACGGTGATCGAGGATCCCCAGGGCACCGCCCCCGCCAACCGCAAGGTGCTCGGCTACCTCTACCCGGGCAAGCAGTTCGCCGCGCAGCGCACCCTCACGGCCGGCGTCGGCGCCACCACGGTGTACGCTGTCGTCATGAGTGATTCGCAAGGCACGGTGAAGACCGGGAAGTACACCCTCGGAATGCGGAAGGTTCCGTGAGGCTCCTTCTCACAGCCCTCGCCGCGGCCTCGCTCGGAGCATCGCTGGTCGCCTGTCCCAGCCCCAAGATGCCGAGCGGGCCGCCCCCGGAGTACGAAGAGCCGCCGCCGCCGTCCTGGCTCGGAGACGCTGCGGCGGCGCCGGACGCGCCTCCTCCGGCGGAGTCGACGCCGGCCGCGGACACGGCGCCGCCGTCGTCGTGAACGCAACCTCCTGACCCGCCTCGGGGCCGACGATTCCACGAGCGCGGGGGCGCGGCGGCGATGTCGAGCGACGCGTCGCCGCCGCGCCGTCCGTGACCGAGGGCGGCTCGATCGCGCGGCGAACGGTGAGTAGACCGAACAGCCCGCTGGTCCTGAGGACGCTCGGCGCCGGGAGGTGGTAGCGTGTGACGCCGATGGACCGCGCACAGATCCGGCATGTCGCCGAGCTCGCCGAGCTCGAGCTCACCGCAGAGGAAGAAGAGCGGCTCGCGGCCGAGATCGGTCGCGTCGTCGCCTACGTGAGCGAGCTCGACGCGATCGACACCACCGACGTCGCCCCGACCGCCCACGTGACGGCGGCGGCCACGCCGGGGGAAGGTTCCGCTGCCGACGACCTCGCCGGGCTCTTCCGCCCCGACGAGCCTCGGCCCGGTCTGTCTCACGACGAGGCGCTCGCCGGCGCCCCGCGAGCGGCTCACGGCGGGTTCTCCGTCCCCACCTTCGTGGAGTGAGCGATGGAAACCGTCACCACCATCGCCGAGAGTGTTCGCAAGGGAGAGAAACGCGCGGTCGAGATCGCCGAGTCGACCCTCGCGCGGATCGCGGAGCGTGATGGATCGCTGCACGCGTTCCTCGCGGTCGCCAAGGACGAGCTGATCGCCCAGGCGCGCGCCGTCGACGAGAAGCGCGCGCGCGGCGAGGCGCTCGGCCCCCTCGCAGGCGTGCCGATCGCGCTGAAGGACGCGCTCTGCATGCGCGGCGTCCCCACGACCTCGGGCTCGAAGATCCTCGAAGGCTGGCGGCCGCCGTACGACGCCACCGTCGTCGCGAAGCTCCGCGCAGCGGACGCGCTCATCCCGGGCAAGACGAACCTCGACGAGTTCGCGATGGGCTCGTCGACGGAGAGCTCCGCCTATGGTCCGACGAAAAACCCCGTCGACGAGACGCGCACGCCCGGCGGGTCATCGGGCGGAAGCGCGGTCGCGGTCGCGGCTGGGATGTCGCCTGCGTCGCTCGGCAGCGATACCGGCGGGTCGATCCGGCAGCCCGCGGCCTTCACGGGTGTCGTCGGCCTCAAGCCCACTTACGGCCGCGTCTCGCGCTTCGGCCTCGTCGCCTTCGCCTCGAGCCTCGATCAGATCGGCCCCTTCGCGAGCGACGTGCGCGGCGCCGCGCGCGTCCTCTCGGTGATCGCCGGACACGACCCGAAGGACATGACGTCGCTCACCGCGAGCGTGAGCGACTACGAGGCAGCCTGCGGCGCGAGCGTGCGCGGGCTCCGCCTCGGCGTCCCCGAGGAGTACTTCGCCGAAGGCCTCGATCCCGAGGTCGCGACCAGCATTCGCGCGGCGATCGCCGCGCTCGAGAAGGGCGGTTGCGTCGTCCGTCCGGTGAAGCTCCCGCACACGCGCCACGCCGTCGCCACGTACTACGTGATCGCGACGGCCGAGGCGTCGAGCAACCTCGCGCGCTTCGACGGCGTCCGCTACGGGCTCCGCGTCGAGCCCAAGACGGCAAGCGGCACGAGCCAGGGCTCGGCCCTCCGCGCGATGTACGGCGCGACGCGCGATGCCGGGTTCGGGCCGGAGGTGAAGCGCCGGATCCTGCTCGGCACGTTCGTCCTCTCGGCCGGGTACTACGACGCGTACTATTTGAAGGCGCAGAAGGTTCGCACGCTCATCCGCCGCGACTTCGAGGCCGCGTTCACCGAGGTCGACGCCATCGTGTGCCCGACCGCGCCGACGCCGCCGTTCAAGCTCGGAGAGAAGACGAGCGACCCGCTCTCCATGTACCTCTCCGACGTCTATACGCTGCCCGCCAGCCTCGCCGGTCTGCCGGCGATCAGCGTGCCCTGCGCACCCACGCGCGCAGGGCTCCCGGTCGGCCTGCAGATCATCGCGCGTCCCCTCGAAGAGACGACGGCGCTGTCGCTCGCGGCAGCCGTGGAGTCGATGGGGCTGACCGGAAGCGAAGGCAGGCAGTGACGACGCGCGTCGAAGCCCTGACGGAAGCTCACCTGCCGGCACTTCGCGCGCTCTTCGATGCGTCGTCGAGCACGTGCTTCTGCCGCTACTGGCACTTCGTCGGTACGAAGAACGACTGGCTCGACCGTTGCGCGAACCGTCCCGAGGAGAACGCGGCGGAGCTCGAAGGCGCGGTCCGGGCCGGGGACCCGGGCGCCCGCGGGCTCGTGGCGCTCGACGACCAAGGGGCGGTGGTCGGCTGGATGAAGCTGACGCCCCGCGATGCCGTCCCGAAGCTGAAGGCGCTCCCGGTGTATCGAAGCCTCGACCTCGGCGACGGCGCGACGACCTACAGCATCGGCTGCCTCCTCGTGCGGCCCGAAGCGCGGAGCACGGGGGTTGCCCGGGCACTGATCGAGGCGGCTCCGCGGTTCGCGCGGGAATGGGGAGCCCGAGCGGTCGAGGCCTACCCACGGCGGTCGGCCGAGCCGCTGCACGCCGAAGAAGCCTGGCAGGGCCCGGAGCGCCTGTACCTGGAGACGGGGTTCGAGGCCGTGGTCGACGTCGCGCCCTACCCCGTCTACCGCAAGAACCTCTGAGCCTAGGCCCCGCAGGCCACCCCGGCGGCCCCCACCCCCCACGAGGCCTGCACGACGAGGCCTGAAGAGCGGCCTCACTGTTGTTTCAGCTGAGGCGCAGGCCCTGTACACTGGGCGACAGTGGATTCGAGCTTGCCGGTGCTCGTGTCGAGGCTGCCGGACCGACGAGCGCTCACGCGCCTCGTACGCGCGGCCTTGCGGCATGAGGTGGCGCAGGTCGAGCTGACGCGTGGTCCGCAGAAGGCGGAGGCGCACACGCTCGATCTCCACGTCGTCGGCCAGCCGCCGCTCGCGCTCCTCGCCGAGCCGGCCGGCGCGCCTCAGAACGGTCACTTCCCGCTCCGACTCCGCCCGCTCTACCGCGCTCAAGCAGCGCAGCTCTACGCGCTGCTCGAGGCCGAGAACGTCTCCGTCGACGGTCCGCCCGACACCTCGCCGATCCCGACAGCCACCGCGTCGCCGGCGCCGGCGCCCCCGCCTCCGGACACCGTCGGCCTCATCGACACGCTCTCGCTCGCGCCCGGCGTCGGCGAGGCCGCGGACGCGTCGCCGCTCGCGCGGGGCATGTCCGGCGCCGCGCCCGCGCCCGTGGTCGCGCAGCAGCCGCCTCTCGCGCCGACCGAGGGCCATGTCTCGGCAACGGCGAGCGATCCACGGCGGACGGCCCCGAACGCGTCATCCTGGAATGCACCGCTCGCCGAGAGCGATCCGCGGCGCACCGCGCCGAGCGCGTCCTGGGGAATGATCCACGGCGCTCGGCACGAGGCGCGCCCCGACCTGCCCGTCGACGACATGTCCTCGGTCGTCGTCGTCGAGACCGACGAGGGAGCTTTTGCCGACGATCCGTCGCTGAGCGTCAGCGTGGTCTTCGAGCCCGACGACATGCCGGCCGCGGTACGGGCGATGACCGCGAACGCCGGCGCCGCCGTCCCGCTTCAGCGCGACACGACGGCCGCTCCGCCACTGGCGATCGACGATGACGACGAGGCCCCCGCGAACGTCGACGAGCCGAGCCTCAGCGTCAGCGTTGTCTTCGAGCCGGACGCACTGCCGAGCGCGCTCCTTGCCGGCATCCCCTCGCCGCTCGGAGCCACACACCTCGCCCCCGCGCCGGCGCGGGGGGATGTCCCCGCCAGCAGCATCCCGGAAACGGTCGCGGATGCGGGCCCACCGACCGACAAGAGTGAGTCGGCCGAGCCCCACAGCGACGAGGCCACGTCCGACGACAGCTTCTTCGACGATGCGCTCGCGAACTTTCCGACGACGGAGTTCGCGGACGAGGCGGAGGCCGAGGCCGAGGCCGAGACATCGACGAGCGATGGCGTACGGCCCCCGGCGGAGTCGTTTGTCGACGTCGCGGTCGACGAGGTCGAGCTCGTCGACGACGCGGCGGCGGGCGGCTTCGACGACGACGGCCTCGTGCCCGTTCCTCCGCCGCCCGAGGACGACGACGAGGACGCGACGCTGGTTCGACTTCCGATGTCGTCGCCGATGCCCGCGGCCGCTGCCCGCGAGCCGATCGTACGCCCCGAGGCGCGCGAGCAGCACGAGCTCACGCCCACGCAGACGAAGATCGACCCGACGCAGCAATCGGCGACTGGTAGCGGTCGCAAGAAGAAGAGCACGCGCCGGAAGCCCAAGGAGAAGCCCCAGCTCTCGCCTGCGGACGACGAAGCGGACACGCCGGGGGAGCTCGAGGCGCCAGTCGCGGCCGCCGCGGCCGTTGCGCACGCACAGGTGATGCCGGTCGTTCCGGTCGCCCCGATCGAAGAGCCGCCGAGCAGCCGCTCCGGGCGCGATGGCGATCACGATCCGGCGATTGGACGCCGGATCGCGGACGGCAAGTACATCATCGAATCGCTCATCGGCAGCGGCGCGGCCGGCGCGGTGTATCGCGCGACCCACCGCGAGCTGCGCCGCACGGTGGCGATCAAGATCCTCCATCCGCACTACCAGCAAGACCCGCAGTTCATGACGAGCTTCCGGGGCGAGGCCCTCGCCGCGAGCCAGCTCGACCATCCGAACGTGATGCGCGTCCTCGACTTCGACCAGGAGGCGGACGGGCTCATCTACATCGTGATGGAGTACCTCTCCGGGCGGACGCTGCAGAGCCTGCTCGACGAGGAGCGGCGCCTGCCGATGGATCGCGCCGTCGAGATCATGATCCAGGTCTGCGCGGCCCTGAGCATCGCGCACGACCACGGCATCATCCATCGCGACATCAAGCCCGACAACATCATGCTCGTGCCCAGCCGCAACGACGAGGGCACGACGTTCGAGCTCGTGAAGGTCTGTGACTTCGGCATCGCCGCGCTCCAGAACCCGCGCGCGGAAGACGCCGAGCTCGCGGCGACCGAGCACGTCATCGCCGGGACGCCCGAGTACATGTCGCCGGAGCAGGCGCGGGGCACGGAGGTCGACGCACGCTCCGACGTGTACGCGTGCGGCATCTGCCTCTACGAGCTGGTCACGGGCCGGCCTCCGTTCCTCGGCGACAACCCCGCCGAGATCCTGATCAAGCAGCTCGAGGAGATCCCGAAGCCGCCCTCGCAGATCATCAAGGGCCTCGACCCGATCCTCGAGGAGGTGATCCTCCGCGCGGTCCAGAAGGATCCTTCGATACGCCACCAGTCCGCGCGCGAGATGCGCGTCGAGCTGAAGGAGCTCATCGAGCCGGGCGACGGCTACTCGAAGGACGACGAAGACGAGCTGTCGATCGTCGAGAACGTCCCGGTCCTCGACGACCCCGCCTCGGGCTTCCCTGGGTTCTTCATCGCGTTCGCGAGCGCGGTCCTGCGCTTCGGACGCTTCGAGCGGGGCCATCACGAGGCCGCTCAGGCGATGAAGGAGCTATCGAAGTCGCTCCGCATCGCGCTCCGCGGGCGAAGCGAGCTGACGCTGGCACGGCGGGACGTGCAGAAGACGATCAGCTTCGTCGTCATGACCGGCACCGCCGAGATCGTCGACCTGCGACGCCTCCTCGGCTCGCAGCTCTACGGAAGCTTCGGCGAGCCCTTCATCCAGGAGCTCGTCAAGAAGGGCGTCGCTTCGCTGACCCTCCGCGAGGGCATCCCCGACGTCGAGCTGCACTACATCGTGGAGATGCTGCTCGGCCCCTTCGCAGGCGAGGATCTCCGGCGAGAGCTGTTCTCGAAGCCACTACGACACATCTCGATGCTGTTCGTCACGGACGTCGTCGGACGGGACCGGAAGCTCTCGTGGAAGGTGGGCCTCGGTGCCTCTCGCCTCTCACGCGATCTCCAGGCGCTCTGCAACGTCCGCGGCATCAGCCTGAAGAAGATGCGCGAGACCCGCGACGAGCTCGTCGGCGGCGTCGCGCGCCTGCTCACGCGCGGCGACGAGGTGAAGCAGTTCATCTTCAACGCCGACCTCGTCGACGATGCGGTCGCGAACCTCCGCGGGTTCTCGTCGTTCCAAGTCGCGCCACAGATCATCGAGCGCGTGCTCCACGAGTCGTGCGCCGAGGCGGCGACCAGCCTCCTCGCCGATCACGACGCCGGTTCGGACGACGAGAAGATCGGCGTCTTCCTCCAGCTCTTCGCAGCGCGCCTCGTCACCGAGCGATCGCCGAAGTCCGACGCCGCGGTCGCGGAGTTCTATCGACGCAAGATCATCACCGAGAAGATGATCCCGCGCGATCTCCAGGAGTCGATCCGCGCGACCACGCTCGCAGACGCCCTCGTCCGCGAGCCGTCGCAGTTCCTGCTCACGCTCGATCTCATCGGCGATCCGGAAACCTACGCCAACGAGCTCGCCACGCTCGAGGCCGCAATGGCCACCCTCGCGCGCCGGGCCGAAGCATCCGCCCTCCTCATCGTGATGAGCACGCTCGCGCGGCACGCGAAGGGCTCCGGCAAGCCCGGACCGCGAGAGAACGCCGCGCTCCGCACGATGAAGTCGATGATCGACAAGCAGCGCCTCCTGCCGATCGCGACTACCCTGCTCATCGGGCCGCCGCACCAGCGCGAGGCGGCGCGTCAGCTCATCTTGATCGCCGGCTCGGTCGGTACCTCCGCGCTCTTCACCGCCCGCGAGGCGGCGGTCGATCCGGCCGCGCGGCAGATCTTCGTGAAGGTCCTCCGTGACGCGGGCCCGGCCGGTTGGACGCTCCTCTCGCAGGTGCTCCCGCAGATGGAGGTCCGGGACGACGCCGAGCTCGCGCTCGTCGAGGACCTGCTCCGCGCGATGCCCGAGCGGGCCGACCCGGTTCTCGGCGAGGCGGTCGCGAAGTTCCTCGCGCATCCCCTCCTCCGGCCCACGGCGATCGCGGCGATCGTGCCGCTCTGGGGTGAGCGCGCCAAGAAGCCGCTGGTCGAGGCGCTCGAGTACGCCGAGGAGCCGACGCGCATCGTCGCGCTCGGAGAGCTGCGCCGCCTCCGAGCGATCGACGAGTACGTGGTCTCGGTCATCGAGCGCTTCCTCACGATGCGCGGAAGCGCCGGTGACGAGCTCCGCGCCTCGGCGGCAGCGGCGCTCGTGGACGTCCCCGCGCCGCTCCGCACTCGCGCGGTCCAGCTCCTCTCGAAGGCGGTCGAGGGCAAGCGCGGCTTCGTCGCGATGCTCCGCGGGAACGACAACAACGACGAGAGCGTCGTCGTGATGGAAGCGATGGGGCGAGCACTCCTCTCCCTCGACCGCGTCGAGGGGGTCCGCGCGCTGAGAGGCCGCCTCTCGCGGTCGGAGGGCCTCATGAAGGCGCGCCTCACGGCGGTCCTGCAGATGGCCTGACGAACGCCTGAAGCCGCGTCACGTCCCGAGCGGCGACACCGACGTGAACTCCATCCAGCGAACCGACTGGAGGAGGTCACAGGAGAGCGCGCAGAAGAGGGCGCGGTGCGTCTCCTCGCGCGTCGCGAAGCGTCGCGACGCCTTCACGATGTCCGCGATCGACGTCCGTCCCCGGATGCTCTTGATGACGTGCTCCTCGGCGTCGGCGAAGCGGAACGCTTCGATGCGCACGGGTAGCGGGACCACCGGCTCGATGAAGTCCTCTTCGAGCGGAGACAGGATGACCTCGAGCTCCTCGGCCCCGTAGGCGGTGCGGACGCCGCGGAGCACGAGCTCGAAGGGGTCGAAGCCGAGCGGGAAGGTCTCTTCGTGCGAGCGCGCCCCCCGCACGAAGGCGACCTCGCCCTTCCGCCAGTGGAAGAGCTCGAGATAACGATCCTGCATCTGCTTCTGGATCGCGCGGAACAGCTCGATCGGCCGGAGCACGCCGAGGCCGACGAGCGCGTCGCCGAGGCGGCCGCTCCAGCGAGGCAGCATCGCGAGCGCCATCTCCACCTCCATCCGGAGGACCTGTCCGCTCGCGACGAGATGCTCGCCGAAGAGCTCCCGCTTGTCGGTCGAGACGACGAACTCGGGGACGCCTTCGACGAGGTAGACCTTCTTCTTCCGCGCGCCGTCGCGGAAGTAGAGCGCGCCGGTCTCGCGGCGGAGCGCGATCTGGAAGAGGCGCGTCGGCAGGAGCACACGGTCGATGAGGGAGACGGCGTTCTGCGGGGTGAACACGCCATCGTCCCAGCGGAGTGCCGGGCTGTTCACGAAGCGCGCGAGCTCGGCGTAGCTCGCGGCGTCGCGGAACGGCGAGGTCTCGCGTGAGACGAGCGCGCGATGATCGATACCGCCGGTGACGTACAACTCGATGAGACGCGGGTAGCTGAGTGGTCCGAAGGTCGGCCCTCCCGGCATCTTCGCGCGGTAGATCGCGGGGGACACGTCGCGCGCCTCGCCCGCGCTCGGCGGAAGCGCCGACTGCCTCGGCGGCGCCGCTCCACCCAACGGCGGAGTAGTCGGCCGACTCGCCGCGGACGGCGCCGAGAGGTTCGCCGTCTGACGCGTTCCGGTCTCGTGCGGGTCGTCGGAGTCTCCCCGCGAGGACGGCGCGAGGCCGAGCCGCTCGATCCATGCTGCGAGCTTCCCGGGGCCGACCTGGAGCCGACGGCGACGGAGCACCTCCTCGAGCGCCTCCGCGAAGGCCGCCGCGTTCGGGTAACGAAGCACGCGATCGCGCGCCATCGCCCGGATGAGGATCGTCTTGACGTCGTCGGGGACGCGCGAGCCGGCACGGTCGATGACCTGGAGGTCGGCGTCGCGGATCCGCATCAGCACGTCGATCTCGCTCGGCCCCGAGAAGAGCGGCCGAAGCATGACGAGCTCCGCGAGGACGATCGCCGCGGTGAAGAGATCGCTCCGCGCGTCGAGCTCCTTGCCGACGACCTGCTCGGGGGACATGTACCCGAGCTTCCCCTTGAGCTGCCCGGCATCCGTGCGCCGCTCGATCTCCGCGGCACGCGCGATCCCGAAGTCCGTGAGCTTCACGGCTCCCGAACGATCGATGAGCACGTTGCCGGGAGAGACGTCGCGGTGGACGAGGTCGAGCGGCCTCCCGTCGTCGTCGCGCGCGTTGTGGGCGTAATCGAGGCCACGGAGGACGCTGAGCGCGATGTACAGCGCCGCCTCGAGCGGAACGTCCTCTCCGCGAGCCGCCGCCGCGCGCACGAGCCGAGCGGCCGTGGTGCCGTCGACGTACTCCATCGCCATGTACAGCTCGCCGTCGTGCTCGCCGAAGTCGAACACCTGGACGATGTTCGGGTGCGCGAGCCGGGCGCAGACGCGCGCCTCGTCGATGAACATCGCGACGAAGTCGGAGTCCTGCGCCAGCTGGGGCAAGATGCGTTTCACCGCGACGACCTTCTGGAAGCCGTGCGGCCCCGCGCGGCGCGCGAGGTACACCTCCGCCATCCCTCCCGTCGCGATCCGCTGAATCAGCTCGTAGGGACCGAGCATGAGCGGGGCCGGATGGATCGACGCGCTCATCGGCGGTAGAAGCGTACCTCATGGTGCCGCCGAAGAGTAAGGAGTCGCACTCCCCGCCTGCCCCATTGGCCTCGGGCGGCTCTTCCGCGCTTCTGGGCCAGAAGCCGGGCTCCAAGGTCGTGGTCATCACCGGGGCAGCGTCATTTCTAGGCGCAAATCTGATCGGCCTGCTCGAGGAGGACCCGCGGGTCGCCCGGATCGTCGCGATCGACATCAAGCCGCCCGGCACGGCTCAGCGGAAGACGCGCTTCTACGAGGTCGACTTCACGGGCGCCTCGACCGAGGCGAGGCTCTCCGAAATCCTCTGCGCCGAACGGGCCGATACCCTCGTCCACCTCGCGTTCATGTCGTCGCCGACCCATGCGACGGCCCACGCGCACGAGCTCGAGAGTGTCGGCACCCGTCATCTCCTGGTCGCCGCACGGCACGCGAACATCCGCAAGGTCGTGATGTGGTCCCAGACGCTGCTCTACGGCGCGCACCCGTCGAACCCGAACTACCTGACGGAGAAACATCCGCTCCGAGCACCCGTGAGCGAGCCCTGGTTCGCCGACAAGATCGAGGCGGAGGGCGAGGTCGCGCGCTTCGCGGAGCGGACGCAGGAGTCGGTTGTCACCGTCCTTCGGACCGCGCCAATCCTGGGGCCCACCGTCCACAACTATCTGACGCGCTACCTCGCGCGCCGCATCGTCCCGGTCGCGATGGGCTTCGACCCGCTCGTGCAGTTCCTCCACGAGGTCGACGCGATCGCCGCATTCAAGCTCGCGATCGATCGCGATCACCCGGGCGTCTACAACGTCGTCGGCGACGGAGTCCTCCCGCTCTCCACGGTCATCAAGCTCGCTGGCCGGCTCGCCCTCCCGGTCCCCCACCCGCTCGCGCACACGATGGGCGCAGCGCTCTGGCTCGCGCAGATCGTCGAGGCGCCGCCGAGCTTCATGCACTACCTGCGCTTCCTCTGCGTCGCCGACGGGGCGAAGGCGAAGGAAAAGCTCGGGTTCCGGCCCGCGTACACCACCCGCGAGGCCGTCCTCGACTTCACGAGCGCGCAGCGCCTCCGCGACCTCAAGCTCCTCCATGAGGCCGTGTGACGGCGATCCCGCGCTACGCTCTCTTTTCGACCGAAGAGACCAGGGCATGAAGACCAAGCGTTCCGGGACCTCGAACAAGAAGCCGCCGCCTCCGAAGGCATCGTCCACGCGGTCCCGCCCGAAGGCCGCGCGGCAAGAGCTCGGCTCGAGCGTGCTCGCCGGAGCGCGGCCGGCGCGGGATCGCGCGCGCGATGGCGGACAGAGCGACGCCGGACGAGCCGCTCGGTCAGCCGCTCTGCCTGCGAAGCCCGAGAAGCCCCCGACCGCCCAGAGCGCTCCGCCTCGCAGGAAGGCGCCGGCCCCCGCCGTCCCCGCGCGCGACCTCGACAACGCTCCCACGACGACGTTCTTGCCGGTCGAGGTAGCCCCGGAGATGCCGCCAGCCGAAGCGCCCATGACTCCGGCGCGCAAGGGCGCGACGAAGGCCGCCGCCGTCGGCAAGCTCGAGGCTCGCGCCCCGACCACCGGCAGCGATGAGCCCCCGGCCCGCGTCGCATTGCAGGCCCCCACCGTCGTCGCGCAGATCCGTGAGCTCGAGGCGCAGCTCGATCGCCTCATCGACGAGGCGTCGCGACGGGATCTGTCTTCCCTCTCCGATCCGGACGACGACGGCTCCGACCTCGAGGTCACGCGCGATGCGATGCCGGACGAGACCGACGCGACCGCACGCATCGAGACAGCGCCCGATCCCGAAGTGCTGGACGAGACCCAGGAGGTCGCACACGTCGAGCTCCCGGACCCCGCGTCTGCGCCGCCCCCGTCGTCACGCGCAAGCGCTCCACCTGCGCGCACGAGCACGCCCGATCGCCTGTCCGGACCGTCGCTCGGCGGGAGCGAAGCGACCGTCTTCGACACCGCGCGCGAGCTGCTCTCGAGCGACTTCTACCTCCGGAAGTGGGGCCGCCTCGCGATGCGCGGCCGCTCCGAGGAGGTCGACGACTTCGGCTTCGACCCGATCTACGACCAGAAGGCGCGCACGATCCTCGAGTTCCTCTACACGCGCTACTTTCGCGTCGAAACGACGGGGATCGAGCGAGTGCCCGCGCGCGGCCGCTGCCTGCTCGTGGCGAACCACTCCGGAACGCTTCCGCTCGACGGCGTCATGATCAAGACGGCCGTGAAGCTGGAGCACCTCGCGCCGCGCGACGTGCGCTGGCTGACGGAGGACTTCATCTATCACATGCCCTTTCTGGGCTCGATCATGAACCGGCTCGGCGCGGTGCGCGCGTGCCAGGAGAACGCCGAGCGTCTCCTCGGCAAGGAGCAGCTCTGCGCGGTCTTCCCGGAGGGCGTGAAGGGCATCGGCAAGCTGTTCGGAGAGCGCTACCGCCTCCAGCGCTTCGGGCGCGGCGGCTTCATCAAGCTGTGCCTTCGGACGAACACCCCGATCGTCCCGGTCGCCGTCGTCGGCGCGGAGGAGACGAATCCGCTCCTCTTCAAGATCGAGTACCTCTCGAAGGCGCTCGGGCTTCCGTACGTCCCGGTCACGCCCACGTTCCCGGCGCTCGGTCCGCTCGGCCTCCTTCCCGCGCCGACGAAGTGGCAGATTCATTTCGGCGAGCCGATCGATTTTAGCGGCTATGGTCGCGACGCCGCGGACGACGACCTGCTCGTCGGCAAGCTCGCCGAGCGCGTACGGGCGACGATCCAGAGCATGCTGGATCGCGCCGTCGGCGCGCGGAAGAGCGTCTTCTTCGGCTGATGACATGACCCCCGAAGCATCTGAACGACCTGCTCCTGCTCTTGCTACCGGCGCACCGAACGGCGTCCTCATCGTCGACAAGCCCCGCGGCCCGACGAGCCACGACGTCGTGGCGCGCGTGCGCCGCGCGCTCAAGACTCGTCACGTCGGCCACGCCGGCACGCTCGACCCGATGGCGACCGGCGTGCTCGTGGTCGCCGTCGGTGAAGCGACCAAGCTCGTTCCGTGGCTGACCGCGGACGACAAGACGTACGAGACGACGATCCGTCTCGGCATCGCGACCGATACCCTCGACGCCGAAGGCAAGGAGACGGATCGCGCGGAGGTGCCGGAGGAGCTCGTGCGCGCGATCGAGAGCGGCAACCTCCGTTCCGCGCTCCTCGACGCTGCCGTCGCAAGCGAGCGCGCTCGCTGCCTGCAGGTCCCGCCGGCGTTCTCCGCGATCCGGATCGGCGGGCAGCGCGCCCACGAGCTCGCTCGGGCGGGGCGGCTCGAAGCCGACCTCCCCGAACGCCCCATCGAGGTCCGCTCGCTGGACGTCATCGGCGGGCGCATCCTCGACGGCGCCGTCGAGCTCGACGTGCGGGTCGAGGCAACGAAGGGCTTCTTCGTTCGCTCGCTCGCCCGCGACCTCGCGCGCGGGCTCGGGACCGTGGGTCACCTCACGTCGCTCCGGCGCGTTCGCTCCGGCGCCTTCACCATCTCCGACGCCATCGCGCTCGAGGCCGTGAGCCGCGACGGGCTGATGAGCGTGACGCATGCGGCGTCGCGGGCATTGCCCGTGACCGTGCTCGACGAGGCGGGCGTCCGCGCGGTCTCGTACGGCCAGCGCGTCGCTCCCGAGCAGATGAAGGACGCGCACACGTGTCCTTCGGCCTGGCTCGACGGCGCGCCCCGCCTCGTCGCGATCGGCGAATGCGGCACCGACGGCTGGGGCCGCGTCCTCCGCGGCTTCCCGGTGGCCTGAGCTCCAACTCGAGGGGATCTCGGATGGTCGGTCGGCTGGCCCAATACGCCCTTCAGTCGCGCACTCGCGACGACGCACGGCGGTTCGAGATAGAGCAGTGCCGTCATCCCGCCTGCGAGTGACAGCGCTCAAAGTGTGACAGCTCTCAGAGAGAGAGAATTTTCACAGGGAGACAGGGAGACAGGGAGCGAGAGGGCCCTGCTTCCTTCTCGACCTGTACCCTCGTCGGGCTCCCAGAATTGCTCCGCAATTCTGCTCGCAGAATTGAGCCTCCCTTTCGGCCTGCCAGGTGATTCAGCACAGGCACGGGCGTCATTGCTGGCTGCCCAGCTCGCCGGTAGCTGCGCACTCGCTACCATGCAGGACGGCTCGAGAAAGCTCGATCCGCCTAGAGGCCTACAGGACGAAGCTTCGATTCATGCAGCCGCCACGAGCACGCAGCTCAATACGTGCAGCTCAACACAGCAACGTTCTCCCGAAGGTCTCGGGTCGGAGCTTGGAAGACGCACCGTTTGGGGGAGGCCCAGGAAGCTTGGAAGCGAGATCTCCCCTTCCGAGGGAAATGCGAAGCATTTCCTGAGGCCTACGAGGCACCAGGTCGAAACTGAAGAACGGGCCTCTCGCTCCCTGTCTCCCTGTCTCCCTGTAAATTCTCTCTCGGAACGAGCGTTCTGTGAGGCAAAGCGGCTCCCGCCTCGCGACGTCCTCCCGGTCTGCTGCGAGTTCTCTCCGGAACTCCCCCAGCAGCCCGCCAAAAAACGGAGCGATCCGGCCCGGACGAACCCGCCTATCCACAAAGTGTGGATCGATCCAGTCCGGACGAACCCGACTATCCGCAAAGTGTGGATCGATCCAGCACGGACGAACCCGACTATCCGCAAAGTGTGGATCGATCCAGCACGGACGAGCCCGAGGGTCCGAACGCGCGGGACCAATCCAACGAGCGGCGCGCGAGCCGAGAGCGGCGCTACTTCTTGCCGCCGGCTTTCGCCTTCGCGATGGCGATCTTCTTCTCCGCGGCCTTCGCCTGGGGGCCTTCCGGAGCGAGCTTCAGATACGTCTCCCACTCGGAGATCGCGTCGGTGAGCTTGCCACCGTCCGCGAGCGCGTTGCCCAGCGAGTAGTGCGCGAGGGCGTTGTTCGGCTCCTTCGCGACGGCGTCCTTGAACTCCGTGGTCGCGCCGGGCAGGTCCTTCAGACCGAGCTTGCAGGTCCCGCGGTAGATCCGGAGCTCGGCGAGGTCCTTCTGACTGACGGCCTTGTCGAGCACGGCGACGCACGACTTGAAGTCCTTCAGGCCCTTGTACTCGAGGGCCACGGACGCGAGGACACCGGCGTCGTTCGCCGCCGTCTTCTCCGCCTGCTTCAGCTTCGTGATCGCCTCGTCCTTCTTGTTGTTGCGCGCCAGGTGGCTCGCGTACGTGACGAGGTGGATGCCGTTGTTCGGCTCGAGCTTGATCGCCTCCTCGAACGTCTTGCTGGCGGCGTCGACGTCGCCCTTGCCGGAGAGCGCCATCCCGAGGTTCACCTGGAGCGCCGCGCTCTTCGGGTTCTTCGCGATGGCCTTCTTCATCAGGCTGGCGGCCTCGTCGAACTTGCCGTTCTCGACGAGGAGCGCACCGAGGTTGACCGCGGACTCCTCGAGGTCGGGCGAGAGCTCGAGTGCCTTGCGGTAGTGCTTCTCCGCTTCGGTCCGATCCCCGATCTGATCGTTGACGAGGCCGAGGTAGTGATGAGCGTCGGCCTGCTTCGGGTTCTTCTGGACGGCGACCTCGAAGGCGGCCTTGGCGCCGTTGACGTCCCCAGCCTTGAGCGCGGCGATGCCCTTCTTGACGTCGTCGCTGCTCGACGCGGCGACGGGGCCGTCGTTCGGCTTTCCGGAGCCCGCACCAGGTTCGGGAGCGCCGGTCTCGCTGGTCGCCGCAGCCGATGCGCGCTGCTGCGCGGGCGTCTCCGGCGGCTTGCTCTCGCCGCCGCACGCCGCGACGGAGAGCAGGACGCCGACTAGACCGAAGGTGGCCGTAGACCCGATCGTGCGCAGCTCGTGGTGGATGCGTTTCATCCGCTCGTCTCCTTTTTCCGGTCGCGTCACTGTCACGCGTCACTGTCAGCGAAACGCTGGTGCCGCCGACACACGAGCACTGTCTCGCGATTGTCCCGTCTCCTGTCCCCCTCGAGCGGCTTCGAGCAAGGCTTCGCGGATGTCTTTGAACCGCTGGCCTGGCGCGACCTTGGAGCCGTCGAGCTCGTTGACGTAGAAGACGTCGGCGACCTTCGTCCCTTCGGTGTTGATCTTCGACAAGGCGATCGACAGGCCGAGCCCGTGGAGCGCCCGCGCGAGACTATACAGCAGGCCGGGGCGGTCCTTCGCGAAGACCTCCACGACCGTGTGCCGCGGCGATGCGCGGTCGTCGACGACCACCTCGGAGAGGACGGCCGGGCTCGGGCGCTCGCGCCACCGTGACGCACCGCCGACGCGCTCGCGAAGGAGGTCGTCGGCGTCGAGCTCGCCGGAGCAGACGCGCTCGAGATCGCGCAGGAGCCTGGGCATCGCCGCCGCGACGCCCTCGCCGCCCGTGCGCACGTCGCGCACCCAGAAGAGGTCGACGGCCTCCGTCATCTCGTGAGCCCTGCCCGCCGGACGGACGTGTCGCGAATACACCTGCGCGCCGAGGACCTCGAGGCGCGCTGCCGTGATCGCCGCCGCGATGCGCGCGAGGAGGCCGGGAGCGTCCGCCGCGACGATGCAGATCTCGCTCACCTCGGGATGGCGCGACGGAACGAGCGCCGCGTGAACCGCGCTCCTGCCCGCGGCCCGGTCGAGCGCGACACGCGCGTGAGCGCAGATCGCCTCCGGCGCGTTCGCGAGCAGGTAGCGATCGGGCATCGTCTGGAGGAAGGCGCCGAGCTCCGCCTTCTTGCCCGACCAAGTCGCGAGCGCGGCGGTGCGGATCCGGTCGGTCCGCGCGGCGTCGAAGGCATCCGACGTCCCGGCAAGGTGCGCATCGGCCGCGAAGTAGAGCTCGTCGAGCATGCGCGCCTTCCACGACGTCATCGCCGTAGGCGACGTCGTCGTGATGTCGACGACCGTGAGGAGGTACAGATCGCGGAGCCCTTCGCGCCCCTGGACGTGAGCGCAGAAGTCCTGTGCCGTGCTCGGGTCGTCGAGATCGCGGCGCGTGGCGACGTGATACATCGCGAGGTGGTTCAGGATGAGCGACCGCACATCGGCGGCGTCATCCCCGACGACGCCGAGGCGGGGCAGGATCACGTCGCACAGCTCCGCGCCCGTGACCGAGTGGTTCTTCCGCGAACCGCTCGCGTCCGGGTAGCCCTTGCCGACGTCGTGGAGGAGCGTCGCGAGGAAGATGGGCACCGGCCGCGCGATCTCCGCCGCGAGGCGGCTCGCGAGCGGCCGCTCGTGCGCGAGATCCCCCCGGCAGATCGCACGGAGGCTGTCGACGGCGGCCACGCTGTGAACGTCGACCGTGTACACGTGGTAGACGTCGTGATGTACGCGACCGGTGACCGGCATGAACTCCGGGATCATCGCGAGCAGCAGCCCGACCTCGTGGAGCTCGCCGACGACGGAGCCGCGACGGAGCGGCGCCTCGGGGACGGTGCACAAGAGCTCGAGGAACAGCTTCGCGGCCTCGGGACTGGCCCGCAGTCGCTCGGCCCAGGCGGTGTCTGCCGCCGCGCGTGCGATGGCGTCGCGCGCGAACGGAAGGACCGGCGCCTTCTTCTTTATGCATGCAGCATACATGCGTAGCGCGAGCGCCGGATCTCCCGCGAGCGCCTGCGAGTCGATCGTGACGTGGCCGTCGAAGAGACGCACGCCGGCGCCAAGATCGACCTCGACGGGCTTGCCGCGACGACGCGGCGGCTTCGCGCGAAGGAGCAGCGACTCTCGCGCACGCGATACGACGCGCGCGTGGCCGAAGTAGTCCTGCATGAAGCGCTCGGCCGCTGCTGCGCGCGCCTCGGGCGCCACGCTCGCCGGCGCCGCATCGACCTCCTCTTGCGTCGATTGCCTCGAGCTCGACGGCGGACCGGCGTAGCCGAGCTCGATCGCGATCGTCTCCTGCTGGTCGAACGTGAGCCGGTCGCTCTTGCGCTCCGCGTGCGCGTGGAGGCGGTTCCGGACGCGCCAGAGGAACTCCTCCGCGCGCGCCATCTCCGCTGCCTCACGCGGGACGATCACGCCGAGCCGCACGAGCTCGGTCCACGGATCGTTCGTGCCGACCCGATACCGCGCGCGAGCTGCCCAGCGCGCGATGTCGATGTCCCGAAGGCCTCCGGCGCCGGCCTTCACCTCCGGCTCGAGCAAGTAGAGCGACTCCCCGAAGCGCGCGTGCCGAGAGGCGGCCTCCTCCTCGAGACGCTCGACGAAGCGCCCCAGCTCACCTTCGCTGAAGAGCCCGAGGTAGGCGCGATCGACCAGCTCGGCGACGAGCCGCTCGTCGCCCGCGAGCACGCGGAGATCGAGCAGCGAGGTCGCGGTCGCGAGGTCGGTCTGGGCGAGCTCGAGAGCCTCGCTCCCGGAGCTCACCTGATGGCCGACCGACAGCCCCGCGTCCCAGAGTGGGTAGAGGAGCGCATCGGCGACACGGGCAGCGGCCTCGTGGCTCTTCTGGCTGGGCTCGACGACGAGGCGGACGTCGACGTCCGAACGAAGGGCGACGGCGCCGCGGCCGAAGCTCCCCACCGCAGCGAGGCAAATCGGCTCGGTGACGCCCGTCGAGGTGACCGCCTCTGTGAAGAGGTGGGCGAGCAGCCCGTCGAGGACCGCCGCGCGGCGGCGGCCGAGGCTCGTCCCGTCTCGCGGGGCGTTCTTCGATGTATCGGAAGAGGCAGGAGAGCCAGGAGCGCGTGCGGCGACGACGGACGACGCCGCCAGCTCGGCTCCGAGCTCCTCCCAGTGGCGACGGACCTCTCGCGCGACATCCACAACCGAAGTGAATCGCGGGCTGCTCTCTTCGTCCAAGGAAGGCTCCGGGCGGTCGACCATGGCGTGCCGCACCGCAGCAATACGCTACCACTGACTCTTCCCAACAGCGCGCCTTTCCCGTACGTTCGCCCCTCACCACAAGGGACGTCGGGCACGCCGAGGTCCCGTCGGAGGGGCTCGCCGCGCGCCTGCGCAAGTCGAGTCGGTATCGAGGAGGCATCGAGTCATGTCCAAGAAGGTTCTCTTCCCGCTCGTGGCGGTGTTCAGTTTGGGTGTCGCGGCCGGCTCGCTCGGTTGCCGCGCCGAGGCCAAGTTCGGCAACGCCGAGGCCAAGGCTGCCACGCCCCCGGCGCCGGAGCCGCCGCCGCCGCCCGCGGAGGAGCCCAAGCCCGTCGAGGCGCCGCCCCCGAAGCCCATCAAGGCGCTCGGCAAGGCCAAGGTCGAGGGCAACGAGATCAAGATCCCGGGCAAGGTCCACTTCGAGACCAACAAGGCCACGATCAAGGAGGACAAGGAGACCAAGGAGCTCCTCCAGACCGTCGCCGACATGCTCAAGGAGAACCCCCAGATCACGAAGCTCCGCATCGAGGGTCACACCGACGACAGCGGCACGAGCGAGCACAACCACACGCTCTCGCAGGCGCGCGCCGAGGCGGTCATCGAGTGGCTCGCCAAGAACGGCGTCGACAAGAGCCGCCTCGAGGGCAAGGGCCTCGGCGAGGAGCGCCCGCTCGTCAAGAACGACACCGCCGCGAACAAGGAGCTGAACCGCCGCGTCGAGTTCAAGCTCTGGGAGCTCGACGGCAAGGCGACGGACGCGCAGAAGGGCGACTCCGCGGCCCCGGCCGCGGCAGGGACGACCCCGACCGTGGCGGCGCCGGCCACGAAGAAGTGAGCCTCTAGGCACCTAGCTCCTAGGCTCGTTCGCGAGCCGGCGAGCTTCGACCACGCGCGGCGCCCTCATTTGCGAGGAGCGCCGCGCTGGCGTTTTGTGGCCGTCACCGCGCACACGCCGGTCCCGTGCCCGTCGCCGATCGTCGCCGAGGGCCCTGAATGCAGAAGAGCGGCGTGCCCGGATGGCCACGCCGCTCTCGCGCGCTCGAACTATCGAAGCTCTTACCGAAGAACGGGCCCGCGCCAGACGGCGGCGCCAGAGCCCCTACGACCTCAGGCTCCGCCGAAGTCCTTGCAGGTCCCGTTCTCGCTCGCATAGCTGCGGGCGCGGCACTTCTTGTCGGCATCGCAGAAACCGCTGACGCACTCACTGTTCGCGTCGCAGCCCTCACCCACGCCGGTCTTCGCGACGCAAGACGTCGTGTTGCAGCGGAGGGTCTCCTCGCAGGGAGCGTCCGTCTCGCTACAGGTCTCGCCGACCTTGTTCTTCGGCGTGCAGAACTTCACAGCGCCGCGGGACTGGCAGTAGAGGCCCTTGCCACAGATGTCGCCCGGGTTGTTGCAGGGTTCGTCGGCCTTCTTCTCGGCCTTCACCGCGCATAGCTTCTTGTCGAGGTCGCAGACGAGCGTGCCCTCGCAGTCGTAGGCATTCGAGCAGGCCTCGTTCTTCTTCTTCGTCCCCATGAAGACGCGCTCGCAGGCCTCGGCGAACGCCTCCTCCTTCACCGCGTCGATGACGCGATCGGCGTAGACGATCGTGGTCTTCGCGATGCAGCTCTCGGCGTTCTCCGGACGGTAGCTGCGCCCCTGCCCCGTGGCTGCGCCGGCAGCGGCATTGCACGCGCCAGCGCGGGTCGCCTTGCACTTGTCATCGGGAACGGCGCAGGAGGCACCGACCGCCTTGCACTCCTCCGCCGCCTTCGCCGCGCAGAACGAGTCAGCCGTGGGGTACTTCTCCGCCGGGGTGTCGTCGCCGCACGCGGCCACGACCACCAGCCCGCAACCAAAAGCCATCAGTCCAAGCGCCCTGCGAATCATTCGACCTCCAAAAGCTCTTCCCGTTTTCTCCCAAGGCGCGCACGACCGCAAGGTTTCCATGGCAGAGACGCGGGCGCGCCTGCGAGCCGTCTCGGCTCATCGTGGAGCCGGCGACCCGCGCGCGCCGGCTCACCGTTGGACGCGCGGCGCGGGCGGACCTTCAGTCCGCCAGACGAGACGCGTGCAGCGGCGTGCACGCGTCACATCGACGACGGAGAAACCATGAAACCTATCGCGACGCTCCTCTCCGCTGCGGCCTTCGCCGCCGTGACCTCGCTCGGAGCCGACGCGGGCGCGCAGAAGCCTGCGGCCCCCGCCCCGCCGCCGACGCCGACGACGACCGCCTACACGGAGCTGAATGTCGGCGGCAACCAGGTCGTCACGTTCACGGGCGACGAGCTCGACGGGCCGTCCGGTAGACCTTCCGGAGCCATGTTTGTCCGGCCTCCGGGGGTCGCCAGGGTGGGCCTGATCCGGCCTCGAATGAACTTTGTCTCCGAGCTCTTGAAAAGCGTCGAAAATCTTTAGTATGGTGCCGCCTCCGTCGGGTTACGGCCGCGACGGAAACGCGTGTTCCCCTCATCCGTGAGGAAGCCCGCGTGCGAAGGTGGCGGAATTGGCAGACGCGCCGGATTCAGGTTCCGGTGGGGT
Source organism: Myxococcales bacterium 68-20 (assembly GCA_001899635.1). GTDB lineage: Bacteria > Myxococcota_A > Polyangia > Polyangiales > Polyangiaceae > Labilithrix. Next base: position 149,469 of record MKVQ01000002.1, read on the forward strand.
AACTCCTGTACGGGTTCAACTCCCGTCCTTCGCACCGCCTGACGTTTCGGAAGACCCTCCTCTAGGCCGGGTTTTCCGGAACGCTCGTCGTTCACTTGGTCGGGTGCGACGCGGCTGATGCTTCAGCCGTGCCCCGTGAGATCGATGGCGCGGCGCAGGCGGCGTCGCAGCGACAGCGCTCGGCTTGTCGGTCGAGGTGCCGGTGGCCCGATGCGTGTTTGCGGACCCGGGTATGGGTGTCCGGTTCCGAGGCGGTCTGCAGATCGTCGCGTTCGTGGCCCTCGGTGGTGCGGTCGCGCTCGTGGGGCAGTCGTGTGATGGACGCCGCTCGGAGCGCGATGCGACGGCGACCGCCCAGCCCGGAGTGGGGCCGTCAGCACCGGGGTCCGGCGGCGACGCGTCGTCGGCGTCGTCCGCGTCAGCTGGAGTGGTCGCCGGCAGCACCGATGACCCGCCACGCCTCTGCGGTGGTGGAGGAAACGAGTGCCCCGAGGGGCTGATCTGCTGCCCGCAGTGCTGCCTTGCCGGCTTGCCGCCCGTCTGCGTCCCGCCTGCCGACGGCGGCTGTCCCCTCCCCGATCTCTCCGTCGACGAGGGAATGCTCGCGACGAAGACCTACCTGGAGACGATCGACGCCACCGAGTGCGAGGTCGCGGAGAAATGTCTCGACGGGCCGGGGAAGCGCCGCGTGCTCCGCTTCGACGTCTCGGTACCGAATCGCGGCGCCGCGGATCTCGTCCTCGGCAAGCCCGACGCCGGTGGGCCGTTCGAGTTCGCGACGTGCCACAAGCACTACCACTTCCTCGGCTTCGCGCACTACCGCCTCGTCTCCGAGACCGACGGCAAGGTGCTCCTCCTCGGAAGGAAGCAGGCCTTCTGCGCCCGCGACTCTGCGCGCGTCGCTCGATCGGCACCGTACAACCCCCGCTACGACTGCAACCTCCAGGGCATCCAGGTCGGCTGGTCCGACATCTACGATCCCTCGTTGCCGTGTCAGTTCCTCGATGTGACCGACGTGCCGAGCGGCACCTACCGGCTCGAGGTCGAGGTGAACCCCGACCGCACGATGACCGAGCTCCGCTACGACAACAACATCGCGTCGGTGAGGGTGAAGCTCCCGTGACGCCGTGTGCCCTAGCGCTCGGCAACCGCTCGCGCGAGCGCCGATCTTACGGGGTCGACGCGAGACTGGTATGACTCGGGGATGCGCTCCGACAACGTCGCGGGTCGCTCCTGATCACCGTCAGTCGAGTCTCGAGCTGGACCGAGAGCGTCTTCCACGTCCTCGCGCACGTAGAGGCGCCCGGCCTCGCCGCGTCGTGCCACTCCTCGGCGTGGATCGCGTTCGCGGCGAGAGCGCTCGGGCCGGCGGCGGCGCGGTCGCTCGGCGAGGACGTCTCCGTCATCGCGCGCGCGGCGACGACGCACGACGTGCTCGCGAGCGCGCAGGGCCTCGCGTGGGTCTTCGACTCCAGCGGCGCGTGTACGCGAGCCGGGGCGCGGGAGCTCGCAGCCCTCGAGCGCGACGACGTCGCGAGCGTCGATGCGCTCGCACTGACCGTGCGCGCGGGCCCGATCGCGGAGGTCCTACGCGCGGCCGCGGAGCTCGAGCTCCCGCTCCTCGAAGCGCTCCCGCCGATCCCCGCCGAGGAGCTCGCGGTGATCGCGCTCGCCCTCGAAGCGACCCTCGAAGCCGCGCCTTCCCTGCCCCGCTTCACGGTGTCGGTCGCGCGGCCGCTCGGCCTTCGCGGTCGCGCGTTCGGCAGCTCGATCGTGATCGGGCTTCCCGGCATCGACTGCCCGGACGCCGAGCACGCGGCTTGGCAAGCCGCCCACGAAGCCACCGTCATGGAGGTGGCCGCGGACTCCCGTCTCTCGTTCCTCGATCTGGAGAGAAGAGCGCTCGCGCTCCTACGCTCGCGCGCCCGTGCTGCCGGCCTCGCGGAGGCCCACGGCCGCTGGCTGTCGCGGCTCGACCTCCGCGCGCTCGGACCGATCGCGGACGTAGACGACGCGTCCGAGTGATCGGCGCACGACCTCCCCGCCGGCGCCCTTGTCGATCACGACAAGCTCACCCGAGACCGGGGCGACGAGCCTGCCGCCCGCCGCGAGCGCATCGATCCACGCGTTCGGGATCGCTCCGACGTCGAAGCCGACGCTGACCTTCCGGGCGCCGCACCAGAGCGAGGTGTCGTGGGCGTCGCCCGCGATCGCGCGGACATTGGCCTGGGATGCGAGCTCCTTCTTCGCGCGCGCCGCGAGCGCGCCGTCGATCTCGATCGTGATCACCGAGCCACGCTCGCCGACGACCCTCCCCGCGACCGCGGCGCCGTAGCCGGTGCCTCCGCCGAGGTCGACGAGGGAGTCGCCGGGCTCGAGCTCGAGGGCGCGGAAGAGCGCGACGTACGCGTGCATCGCCGAGATCGTCGCCTTGCCCGTCTCGTCGAGCGCGAGCGCGCGATCGCGGTGCGCCTCGGCGAGCACGTCGATCGGCACGAACCGCTCGCGCGGGACGTCGCGCACGGCGCGTCCGACCTCGTCGTCGAGCTCGATCCCGGCCTCCTCGAGCACTTGCTCTCGTGCAGCACGCGAGAACGCCGCGAAGGCCTGATCGGCCTCCAGCGGGATCTCCTGCAGAACGCTCGCGCGCGCGGGATCGTCGCCGTCGCCCGCCAGGATCGCGCGCCAGAGGTGGTCGAGCGCAAGCGTACGCGTGGCGGCTGCGGGGGAGATCAGGTCGACCTGCTCGTCGATCGCGCGCATGAAGTAGTCACGCGCGGGTCCGTCGTAGGCGAACGCCTTCGGGATCCCCTCGAGGATCGGCCGGAACAGCTCGTGGCGGAGCGCATGGCAGCGGCGGAAGTCGAGCTCGCTCGACGGGTCGACCCACTCGGCGAGGAAGTCCTGATCCCCGTCGTGCCACCACGGATAGCGATGAACACGCATCCCCGTCGACGCCTCCCACGAGGCCCGCTCCTCGTCGATCGGCGAGCCCGGGTAGAGGCGGAACGCGTCGACCGAGAGGAAGCCCGTCGTGCCGCCGGGGCCGAGGTACAGGCGCTCGAGGTACTTCACGGTCGTCCGGATCGACGACTCGGTCTCGCCGGGATGCCCGACGATGACGTTGGCTCCCCACGGCACCCCTAGCTCACGCGCCCAGCCTGCGACGCGCATCATCTGATCGAGGTAGTCGGAGAGGCGGCCGACCTTGCGGATCCTCCGGACCTGCTCGGGATCGCCCGACTCGAGGCCGAAACCGGGCGCGACGTTCGCGCGCTTCATCAGCGCGATGTCCTCCCGCTCGAGCAGATCGATCCGGACGAGCAGCCACACCTTGCGCGCCCGGACCGGCCGCCGCGCCAGCGCCTCCAGGAACTGCCGCCGCCACGAGGTCTTCATGCCGAAGAGCGCATCCGCGATGAACAGCGTCCAGCGCGAGAGATCGAGGAACGCGTCGAGGCGGTGCATCTCCTCGATCGCCTGCTCCGGCTCGAGCGCCCGCCACGAGGTGTCGCGCTTCGCCCGCTCCATGCAGAACGCGCAGTCGTACGGACAGCCGCGCGACAGGTAGATCTCCGCTTGCGAGGCGACCTTGCGCGCGACCGGGCGGTAGCGCGCGAGGAGCTCCCAGTCGACGGGCGGCATCTTGCCCGGATCGGCGACGGCCTCGGGGCCGAGCACGGAGAGGAGCGGACGGCTTCCCTTGACGAGCGCGCTCGCGAGCCGGCTCATCGGTCCTTCGCCGTCTCCGACGACGACGAAGTCGAACGGGGACGCTCCACCGTCCGGCGTCGCACCGGTGAACTCGGCGGGACGCGCGCTCGCGTGATAACCGCCGGTGACGAGCCACGCCTTGGGCAGAAGGGCTCGGAAGCGGCGCCCGAGCTCGATCACCTTCAGGTAGTCGTACGACGAGTAGCAGGCGATACCGACGAGGTCGTAGTGCCCGCCGCCCCGCGCGACGATCTCGGAGAGCACGATCGGGCCGAGCGCGCGCTCGGCATCGAGATCGACGACATCGACGTCGATCTCGGGGGCAGCGGCGCGCATCGCGCTCGCCATCGCGAGGAGCTGCGGCACGCCGAAGTTCGCCCCGCCGGTGAAGAGACCGCCGGGCCAGACGAGGAGCGCGCGCGGTCGATCTCTCCGGCTCACTGCTCGTCTCGCTCGAGCGCGACCACAAGCGCGACCCGCTGAGCGTCGTCGTTCACTGGCCCCTCGGCGGAGCGATCTTCAGGCACGGCTGCGGAGGGGGCGTGGGCTTGCCGCCATCGGCGGTCGAAGGCGGAGCCACGCTGAGACACACCTGGGGCCGAGGTCCGCCTGGCGGCGCGGCCACCCGCAGGCACGGAACGGGCGCGGCCGCATCGGGCGGCGCGCCTGCCCCCACCGCGTCCGGCATCACGGAGCCCGCGTCGACGGGCGCGCCCGCGTCGCTCGGCAACTGCTCGGGCGGCATCGGTGAAAGACAAGGCTCGGGTCCCGCATCCTCGACGACCAGCACGGGCGAAAGACAAGGCTGCGGGGGCTGAGCCGGCTCCTTGCCACACGCGGTGCTCACGCCCGCGAGGGCGGCCGCGACGAAGCTCGCCCGTCGGGCGAGGATCCGCTTCCTCGCCTCGTCGGCGTCGCTGCGCGTTTCTTCACCGGACCGAAGCTCGGGGTCTTTCTTCTTCACGCGATCACCTCGAGACGGCGTCGGGAGCGCGCCGCTTCGCGCTCGCTCGACAGCTTGGCCGCGAACTCGTCGTCGACGTGTTGCCACACGAAGGGATCCGGGAACCTCCGCGCACCGAGCACCCACTCGGAGGCCGCGCCGCATCCGCCCGCACACGACGACGCGTGACTGCAGCCGGCGCAAAACTCGGGGAGCGTGCGCTTGTACTCCTTCACCTCGGGGCCGACGACGATCCGCGCGGGGTCGACATCCGGATCGAGGATGTCCTTCGCGCCTCCGAGCCCCGAGCCGTGGAGCGTGCAGTGGCGGAGGCGGCCGTCCGGTCCGAGCGCGAACTCCTGCATCGACGAGCCGATCGCGCAGACGCCGAACTCGAGCGGCGCGAGCTCCTCCACCTCCACCGCGCAGGGCGGGACGGGCATCGTGCAGGTGATGCGCATCCGCTCGCCGCGCTCGCCCTTCGCGAACGGGATGGCTTGCTTGAACGCCACGAGGAGATCGTCGCGCGACGGGAGGAGCTCCGCGGCGTGGCGCGCAGCGTAGCCCGCCGGGCTGAAGCGCGAGAGCGCGATGTGCCGTACGCCGAGCGACTGGAAGAGCGCGAGGATCTCCGCGACCCGCGACGCGTTTTTGCGGGTGACGACGGTGCAGCCGACGACGGGAACGCCGGCGCCGCGCAGAGCCGCGATTCCCCGGAGCGTCTTCGCGTAGTGCCCTTCGCCGCCGACGTGCTCGTCGTGGAGCTCGGCGGTCGGTCCGTCGAGCGTCACCTGCACGTAAGAAACGCCGTAGGGCGCGAGGCGCGCGGCGAGCGCGTCGTCGACGAGGCCGCCGTTCGAGATGATCTGGATCCCGACGCCCTTCGACTTCACGAGATCGAGGAGCTCGAAGAGATCGCGACGCGCGAAGGGCTCGCCCCCGGTGATCGTGACGTGATCGACGTCGACCGCCGAGAGCAGCTTCTCGACGCGCGCGTGGAGCTTCTTCGCGCTCCCCGCCTCCATTCCGGCGCCGTTGTCCTCGCGCCAGGCGTTGTAGCAATAGGCGCACTTCTGCTGGCAGTGCGCCGTCACCTCGATCGCTACGCTGTAGACCTTCGGCCGCCCCGACATCGGATCGAGGCTAGCACGACCGTGCTCGCCGGCTCGTGTCTCAGCCGCCATCCAGCGGCGCGATGAGGCATGGCTGCGGCCCTGCCTCGGCGTCATCCTCGTCCCCGGAGTCAACCGGTACCTGGGCGTCCACGGAGAGGCACGGCTGCGGCCCCGCCTCGGCGGCATCCGCCTTGCCGAAGTCGGCATCCACGGAGAGGCACGGCTGCGGGCTCTGCTCCGTCTCGGTGTCGCCGCCACACGCCTCGGTGGCCGCCGCGAGCCCCGCGGTCGCGGTCACCCCTGCGAGCGCGGCCGCGACGAAGCGAGCTCGGCGGGCAAGGATCAGTCGGCGTGCGGAGTCGTCACCCATGGAGGCGCTCATACCTCAGCAATCGATCGGGCGCTACGAAGCGGGCCCCTCGCTCCGCGAGGATCCTGCGCCTCGCGTTGCTCATCGGTCCGCCGGATCCGGAGCGAACTTCAAGCAAGGCATCGGGCCGGCGTCGAAGTCGTCGTCGTCGTCCGCCGGTGGCGTGAGGCACGGCTGCGGGTCGTCCGGCTTGCGCGGAGAGAGGCACGGCTGCGGGGTCGCGTCCTTCGACGCTCCATCCGCCCCATCCGAGGCCTGCGCATCGCGGTCGCCGGCCGTCCCGCCGCCACCCGTATCGCTCTCGGTAGGGTCGAGCTCGCCGCCGCACGCGTTTACCGACGTACCGGCAACCGCAGCCGCGGTCACGCTTGCAAGCGCGGCCGCGACGAAGCGCGCACGTCGCGCGAGGATCAGCCGCCGAGCGGAGTCGTCTCCCATGCGGGCAATCATACCTCAGCAATGGACCGCCGCTAGGCCCGCCACCGGGGCTCGAGTGCGCTCGTCATTGAGGACGGCGAAGCAAGCGCGTCGCGCAAAGGATCAGCTTCTTCGGGTCGTCGTCCGCCGACGAGAAAAGTATGTCTCGACCGCCCCTACGCACGCTTCCGCCGCTCGGGCCCGCGTGCTAACTCGCGCGCCGATGCAGGACGTGCTCGTCTTCCGCCGCGTTCGTGCCGTCGACCCCGGCCGCCAGCTCGACGCCGAAATCGACGTCGTCATCGAGAAGAAGCTCATCACTCGAGCAGGGCCGCGCGCCGCCGACCAGCTCATCGGCAGCGTCCCGAACGACCGCATCCGCGTCATCGAGGTGCCCGGTGCGCTTCTGCTGCCCGGACTCGTCGACCTCCATGCGCACCTCCGCGAGCCCGGCCAGGAGTACAAGGAGGACATCGCGAGCGGCCTCGCCGCCGCCGCCGCCGGCGGGTTCACCGACGTCTGCGTGATGCCGAACACCCGACCGGTAAACGACACGCGCGCCGTCACCGAGCTGCTCGTCCACAAGGCGCGCGCGGTGGGCGGCACGCGCCTCCATCCGATCGCCGCGATCACGGTCGGCCAGAAGGGCGACACGCTCACGGAGATGGCGGACCTCAAGGAGGGCGGCGCCGTCGCCCTGAGCGACGACGGTCGCTGCGTCACGCGGAGCGACGTCATGCGACGCGCGCTCGAGTACGCAAGCACGTTCGACCTTCCGATCATCCAGCACGCCGAGGACCACGCGCTCACGGCCGGCGCCGAGATGCACGAAGGCGGCGTCTCCACGCGCCTCGGTCTGCGCGGCTGGCCGAGGATCGCCGAGGACGTGATCGTCGCGCGCGACGTGCTCATCGCCGAGTACGTGAAGGCGAAGTACCACGTCGCTCACGTCTCCACGATGGGCTCGGTGCGGATCCTGCGCGAGGCGAAGTCCCGCGGCATCCCCGTGACCGCCGAGGTGACGCCGCATCACCTTCTCCTCACCGACCAGAAGCTGATCGGCTACGACACCGCCTGCAAGGTGAACCCGCCGCTGCGCGAGACCGAGGATCTCCTCGCGCTCCGCGAAGCCCTGGCCGACGGGACGATCGACTGCATCGCGACCGACCACGCCCCGCACTCGCCACTCGAGAAAGACTGCGAGCTCTCGGAGGCCGCGCCCGGGATGATCGGCCTCGAGCTCTGCCTCCCGCTCATGCTCGGCCTCGTCGAGAAGGGCATCCTCCCGATGGGCCGCATGGTCGAGGCGCTCACGCGCGCGCCCGCACGCATCGTCGGGCTCGACGCGCCGACGATCGCGGAGGGAGCGCCGGCAAACCTCACGCTGGTCGACCCGAACCGCGAATGGACGGTGGCGCCTGAGCGCCTCCGCACGAAGAGCAAGAACACACCGTTCATGGGACACACGATGAAGGGCATGGTGCTCGCGACGATCGTCCACGGTTCGATCGCGTTCGACGCCACCGCAAAGGGATGCTGACGAAGATGGACTCGACCAAGAACGACCGCATCCACCTCGTGCTCGCCGATGGGACCGCGTTCCCGGGCGAGCCTTACGGCGCACGCGGAACGACCGTCGGTGAGGCGGTCTTCACCACGACGATGACGGGCTACCAGGAGGTCCTCACGGATCCCTCCTACAAGGGCCAGCTCGTCACGATGACGGCTCCCGAGATCGGCAACGTCGGCGTCAACGCGCTCGACGCCGAATCGGTCGACGGACGGCCGCACGTCGCGGGGTTCATCCTCCGAGACGCGAGCCCGATCGCCTCGAACTGGCGCTCCGAGCAGACGCTCGACGCGTACCTCGCCGAGCACGGCGTCGTCGCCATCTCGGGCGTCGACACGCGCAAGCTCACGCGCCACCTGCGCGATCACGGCTCGCAGAACGCGGCCATCGGGCCCGAGCCGATCGAAGAGCTCGCCCGCAAGGCACGCGAGGCCCCGGACATGTCCGGCCTCGACCTCGTGAAGCTGGTCACGCCCAAAGAGCCCTACACGTTCGCGGAGAGCAGCGGCGCCTGGGGCATGGGCGGCGCAACGGGCGCAAAGCCACCGAAGCACCATGTCGTCGCGATCGACTACGGCGTGAAGAAGAACATCCTCCGCTGCCTCGTCGACGCCGGCTGCAAGGTCACCGTGGTCCCGGCGACGACGAGCGCCGCGGACGTCCTCGCGCTGTCGCCCGACGGCATCTTTCTCTCGAACGGCCCGGGCGATCCCGCGGCCGTCGGCTACGCCGTCGAGACGCTCAAGGGCCTGCTCGGCAAGAAGCCGATCTTCGGCATCTGCCTCGGTCACCAGCTCCTCGCGCTCGCCCTCGGCGGCAAGACGTACAAGCTGAAGTTCGGTCATCGCGGCGCCAACCAGCCGGTGAAGGATCTCGCTACGGGACGGATCGAGATCACGACGCAGAACCATGGCTTCTGCGTCGACCTCACGTCGCTCCCGAGCAACGCCGTCAGCACGCACGTGCACCTGAACGACGGGACGAGCGAAGGGCTCGCCGTGAAAGAGCTCGCCGCGTTCAGCGTGCAGTACCACCCGGAGGCCGCCGCCGGCCCGCACGACTCGCTCTACCTGTTCGATCGCTTCACTGCGGCGATGGACCAGCGCTGAGCGACGCGCCCGCGAAAGCCGTGCATCTGCGCGGCTTTCCAGCTCGACCTGGCGTGTGTAGGGAAAGGTGCTAAACCACGAGCACCGGATGACCTTGGGTTTCGCTCGTTCCTGGCGCTCCTTCGTCATCGTCCTCACGGGCGCGTCCGTCCTCTTCGCGTGCGCCGTCGGTGAGGCGGACGCGACGACGAAAAAGAAGAAGGGGCCGATCGACGACCCCTTCGGTGAGGACATCCCCACGGCCGAAGAGCCGATGGAGCCCGAGCACGTCAACGAGAACTCCGGCGCCTTCGGCGCGAGCGAGCGGCCGGCGAGCCCGTCGTCGAGCCCCCGCGACGATGGGGGCCCGGGCGACGCCGGCGACGGCGGCGCGCGACCGAAGGTCTACTGCGGCCAGCCACTCGCCTCCGGCGATCTCGCGATCATCGAGCTGATGATCTCGTCGCGAGCCGGCTCGAACGACTCCGGCGAGTGGGTCGAGATCAAGAACACCCGCGACTGCTGGCTGAAGCTCCAGGGCGTCGCCGTCGAGTCGCCGCGCGGAACGGCCGCTCCGAACGTCGCCACGATCACCGACGACTTCGAGCTCGAGCCCCACGGCACGTTCGTCGTCGCCGACTCCGCCGACCCGCTGAAGAACCACGGCATCCAGGGCAAGGTCGTCGCCTGGGAGTCGACCGACGTCCTCAAGAACGACGGCGATACGGTGACGGTCAAGAGCGGCAGCACCGTGATCGACTCGGTCACCTACCCCGCGTTCAACAACCTCACACCCGGCCGCACGCTGGCGTTCCCGTCCGATTGCAAGTGGACCGACCGCGCGACCTGGGCGCGCTGGAGCCTCACGTTCACGGAGTTCGCGCCCGGCTTCAAGGGCACGCCGAACGCGGTCAACGCCGACGTCGTCTGCTTCTGACGCACGTCACTCGCCGTCCGAGCGACGACCGCGCTCTTCACTCGCCGTCCGAGCGACGACCGTCCTTCACCGCCGCGAGGACGTGATCGATCCCCGCGGAGAGGAACGCGAACGGATCGCCGCCGGACGGCGCCGTCACGTGGACGCGATCGAAGGTGCCGCGGAAGGCGCGCGCGAGCTCCGGCATCGTCTCGGTGAGCATGATCTCGCGGAGCCGCGGCTCGCTGAGGTCGTCGTGCGCCATCCGACGCATGCGGAGAATGGCGGCCTCGGCCTCGCCCGCCTCGCGCCTCGCCGCGAGCTCGATCCGCGCGCGCTCGGCGTCGGCTTCGGCCTTGCGTCGCGCGCGGGCGAGCTCGGCCTCGAGCCGCTGGGCGGCGAGCTCGTCCTCGTGACGTCTCGCCTCCTCCGCGCGGCGACGCTCGGCCGCGATGCGCGCCTCCTCCTCCGCCATGAGCTCGCGGCGTGCCTGCTCCGCCGCGCGACGTCGCTCGGCGTCGAGGCGAGCGCGCTCCTCGACCACCCGATCCTCGGCGACCAGCGCCTCGAGCGCGAGCTTCTCCCGATACGGCGCCTGGAGCCGCTGGAAGACCTCGCTCGAAAGGACGCGGACGTCCTGGATCTCGATCGTGTCGAGCACGACGCCCCACCCCGTGCCGCTCTCATCGCCGGTCGCGCTCGCGCTCTCGTTCTCGTCCCAAAGCGTCGCCGGCTCCCCCGCGAGGATCGGCGCGATCTCCCCCATCAGCGCGGCAGCGATCTGGTCCTTGCGGTGACGGATGCACTCGTCGAGCGTGAGGCTGGCCACGATCCGACGGGTGGCGCCGACGAACATCTCGCGGAGGATCTCGGTGAGCGAGCTCCGATCGCGCTCCATCATCCGGAACGCGAGGAGCGGCTCGGCGATGCGGTAGACCGCGAGCCCGCGCACCTCGACACCGACCTTCTCGATCGTGACCTGATCGGCCGAGAACCCGAGCTTGGCGATCGACGTCGGCACGATCGCGACACTGTCGGACGGCCACTTGAAGCAAGAGAGCCCCTGCCCGGCTCGCACCACCTTTCCGCCGCGCATCTGGATGAGAAACTCGTTCGCCTGAGCGGTCACCTGACCCCAGCGAGGGATGGTCGTCATGCCTCGCTGGGGTGCACGCGCGGTGCCGCCTGAGAATCACGGGACGGCGCGCGGGCGGCACGGACGCAGCGCGCTGGAATGGACCGGCGCGCTCCAGGATGGAGCAGTCCGTCGCGCCGCCGCCCCGCGCGAGGTGGGCTCGGAGCCCGCGACGTATCGAAGTGGTTCCGGAAGCGATCCCGACCGCGCATCGGCTGGGCTTGCTCCATCGATTCCCCCGAACATCCCCGCGGGCCTCTCCCGGCCGACCATCCCCGAACGCAGTGCCTCGATCGACGCCCGCCGTCTCGCTGGGTCGGGCGTGACCTCGATCCTGAATGCTGAAGGTTGCGTCCGCGTAAAAAATCGCTAGGTTTCGCGCCCTCGTGTCGAAGAAACGCATCCACTTCGTGAGCCTCGGCTGCCCCAAGAACCGAGTCGACACGGAGGTCATGGTCGGCGTCGCGCTCGGCGAAAAAGGCCGCGGCGGGTGGGAGCTCACCGACGAGGCGGACGAGGCCGAGGTCATCGTCGTCAACACGTGCGGCTTCATCGGCGAAGCGAAGAAGGAGTCGATCGACACCATCTTCGAAATGGCCGAGCTCAAGAAGGTCGGCGCGTGCAAGAAGCTCGTGGTCACGGGCTGCCTCTCCCAGCGCTACCCGCAAGAGCTCTCGACGCAGATGCCCGAGGTCGACCACTTCCTCGGGTCGAGCGACATGCTCGCGCTCGGCCGCATCCTCGCCGACAAGAAGAACACGACGCCGCGCATGCTCGTCGGCAACCCCGCCGACTGGGTCATCAAGGCGAGCGATCCGCGCGTCGTCACCGGCTCGAGCGCAAGCGCCTACCTGAAGCTCGCCGAGGGCTGCAACCGCACCTGCGCCTTCTGCACGATCCCCCAGTTTCGCGGCAAGCAGCGCTCCCGTCCCGCCGACGACATCGTCCGCGAGGCCGAGCAGCTCGCAGCGCGCGGCATCCTCGAGGTGAACCTCATCTCGCAGGACACGATCGCCTACGGGCGCGACCTCCCGAAGGACCAGCGCTCCTCCCTCGCCGAGCTCGTCCGCCGCGTCGCCGACGTGAAGGGCCTCCGCTGGGTCCGCGTCTTCTATCTCTACCCCGAGACGATCGACGAGGCGCTGCTCGATCTGTTCGCGAATCACCCGCGCGTCGTCCCCTACGTCGACATGCCGCTCCAGCACGCGTCCGACGCGATGCTCGCGCGGATGAGGCGTGGTCACGGCAAGGATCGCCAGAAGCGCGTCGTCGAGCGGATGCGCAAGGCGGTCCCCGACCTCTTCTTCCGTACCGCGTTCATCGTCGGGCACCCGGGCGAGACCGACGCCGACTTCGCCGAGCTCGTGAGCTTCGTCGAGTGGGCGGAGTTCAACCACGTCGGCGTGTTCAAGTACTCCGACGAGGAGACCGCGCGCAGCTTCGAGCAGGACGGGAAGGTCAAGCAGCTCACCATCTCGAACCGCTGGCGCAAGCTGATGGGCATCCAGCGCAGGATCGCCCGGCGGAAGAACAAGGCGCTCATCGGACGCGAGCTCGAAGTCCTCGTCGAAGGCCCGAGCGAGGAGCACGACCTCGTCATGGCCGGCCGCCACGCCGGACAGGCGCCCGACGTCGACGGGCAGGTCTACCTCGGCGGCGGAGAGGTCGAGCGCGGGCAGATCCGCCGCGTCCGGATCACGCAGGCCGCCGACTACGATCTCGTCGGGGACGTCATCGACGAGGCCCCGACTGCACCGAAGAAGAAGAAGAAGGTCTCGCTCAAGGTCCTCGGCGCCGCCACCTAGTACCCGGACACCATGAATGCGACCGGTTCGTTCCGCCCCCACGACAAGCGAGGGGTCGGAACGAACCTCCCGTCATCGCAGAGGCTTGTGTCCGGGAGTTGCGTTCTCACGGCCGCGGGCGGCGCCTCGTGCCATGGATCACGAAGCGCCGCTCTCTACTTCAACGTGATCGTCGTCACCGGCGAGCGAGTCGTCCCGTCCTCTTGCGAGATGTCGACGACATCGCCTGTGGTCGCGAAGACCTCGAGGTCCCAGGAGCCCTGGTCGTCGGCGATGGTGCCCGTGACGCGCTGGGTTCGCGGCAGCGTCTCGTTCCGGTTGACGACGACGATGAGCGCGTTCGGCATCGCGCCCTTCTCACTCTTCAGATGGAAAGTGTTCGGCTCGCTCCCGATCGACACCGTCGGCTGCGCCGGGGGCGGCAGCGGCAGCGTGGGGCTAGTACAGGCGACGCCGAGCGAGACCGCGACGGCGAGCGCTCCGAGACGGGCCCTGCGAAGCCACCGCGACATACGCATGAGCAACTTTGTAGCACGAGCCATGAGCAGCCCGCCAGGCCGGTATTTATGCGATTTCATGAGCTCATGCGCCAACTACGTTGACACCCCATCCGCCGACGCGCTCTACCCGCGCAAGCTGGGAAGTTTGTTCGGTTCCCTCTACTCTCCATCGTGCGCGGAGGAGAATGGCCGCGCCGCGCGTTCGTCATCATCAGGCGCCCCGTGAAAATCTGGCTCAGGCCGCTCCCGTTCGCTCTGCTCGCCGCTTACGGCCTCTCACGTCTCGGTCGCGCGCCCGTCGACGACGCCGCCCCGAGCCGCTCGGCGGCGCTCTGCACCACGCTCGCGGAGGTGCGCGGCGTGACGTGCGATGCCGCCGATGTCGTGTGGCTCGACGGTCCGAGCGGCGTTCTCGGCGCGATCGGCGGCAAGGCGCGCGCGCTCGTCCGCGGCCGAGAGCGCTCCCAGACGACGAGCGATCCGAACAGCGGAGCGCCCGCCGACCCGGACACGCTCGATCTCTTCAGCGTCACGACGCGCCTCTCGCCGGAGGGCCACCTCCTCGACGTAGGCGACGCTCACAACCTCACGCGCTCGACGGGCGCCGACGAAGGCCTGCCCGTCACCGACGCCTCGTCGTCGCGCGTGGCATACCTCGTCGAGGTCGACGGCCACCCCGAAGCCGTGCACGTGCTCGACCTGGCCGGTCACGATCGACACGCCTACGACGAGCTCACGAAGCTCGAGCGTTTCCAGGTGAAGATCGCCGACCTGCAGGCGACCGGACAGACGCGGGGCGTGAAGAAGACGGTCTTCACCCTCGTCCCGCCGCCGAGGAAGGCCTCGATCGCGTTCCTTCCCGGCGGGATGCTCGAGGTGAAGGGCATTCACGGGGCGGACGACACCTCGGACGTCCGGGTGACGACGATCGACGCGGCGAAGGGCACCGTCGCGGACGCCGACGCCGCCAACATGCGCGTGACCGCGGAGGTGGTCGCGAAGCCGCCGACCTTCGGCCCGTGGATGAGCGATCGCCTCCGCGCGGCCTCCTGGTTCGGCGACGAGAAGAACCAGGTGCTCAAGGCCGTCGTCTTCACGACGATGGAGTGGGTGAAAGGGACGAAGGCGCAGCTCACCGGCGACACCGGCGAGGAGGCGGCGCAGGAGGATCTCGGCTCGCTCCCGACCTCCACGCCGTTCCCCTCGAACTTCACCGATCCGGAGATCGGCTGGCCGCCGAAGCCGCTCGTGCCGATGATCAAACCGGCGATCGCGGGCGAAGGTCAGTGGATCCGCCTCGACGACGATCCGTTCATCACTCCGATCCCGGGCCTCCCCTCGCCCTTCGTCACGACGTTCGTGCGGAGCGACCCGTCGGCGCAGCACACGCGCGTCTACGTCACGCTCTGGGATCCGCGGCTCATCGCGCTACACATGGAGGCCGGCACCGTCGAGCCAGTGAGCGCCACCGGCGCAGCCGGCCCCGGCAAGATCCCGCGCACGCCGGAGACCATCCGGCGCGTGGTCGGCGGCTTCAACGGCGGGTTCCAGGCGACCCACGGTGAGTTCGGGATGCAAGCCAACGGCGTGCTCTACCTTCCGCCGAAGCCGTACGCGGCGACGGTCGCCGAGCTTCGCGACGGCACGACGGCGTTCGCTGCGTGGCCGAAGGACCAGGAGGTCCCGGAGGAGATCCTCTCGTTCCGCCAGAACATGACGTTCATGGTGCAGAACGACAAGTACAACCCGTGGGGGCGCGCCTGGTGGGGCGGCGTCCCGCCCGGATGGCAGGACGCCATCCACACGACGCGCAGCGGGCTCTGCCTCACGAAGGAGGGCTTCGTCGCCTACCTCTTCGGGCACGACATCGGCCCCGAGCCGCTCGGCCGCGCGATGCTCGCGGCGCGCTGCCAGGTGGGCATGCACCTCGACATGAACCCGGGCCTCGCCGGCTTCGAGTTCTACAACATGCAGTCCGCAAGCACCTTCAAACCGCTCGGTCGTCCCCTCCAGAAGGACTGGGAGCACGAGGGCACCGTGAAGGACATGCCGGAGTTCAAGTTCCGGTCGCGCCGCATGACGAAGAGCATGGGGCACATCCTCTTCCCGCGGTACATCCAGCGCGACGCACGCGACTTCTTCTACCTCACCGCGCGGCACGTGCTCCCCGGCGAGCCGATCGCGCCCGGCGCCGAATGGCGTGTGAAGGGCCTTCCGCAGCACGGCTACCCCTACGCGAGCGCGATCACCTCGGTGACGCTGCCGACGGCCGGCGAGCGACGCGTGCGGGTTCTCCGGCTCGATCCCCGAGCCGTCGCGATCGCGAGCGACGGGCCGACCGGCGATGGCGAGAACGCACAAACGGTCGCCATCTTCGGACGCGCCCCGCGGGCCGCGCGAGGCGCGCGAGGCGCGCGAGAGAAGAGTGCGCCGGGCGATGCCGGAGCTCCGTCGGTCGCGCCGGCCGACGCCGCGAAGAAGCTGTGGCTCGGCCAGCACATCTTCACGATCGACGAGCCCCCGACGCCGAACGCGGTCGCGATCACGAGCGTGGTGCAGCCGTCCTCGAGCAGCGCGGCGAATGCTCGCGGCGCCGTCGGCGTCTCCGACGAGGATGGGATGCTCCAGTGGGTCGAGCTCCTGCCCGAGGACGCGCCGAGCGCGGAGACGAGCGCGGCGATGCTCGCGCTGCTCGAGCGCATCGGTTGCTCCTCGCGCGGCCTCCTGATGGGCGACCTCCGTGCCTACCTCGGCGGGACGCTCGACATCGGCGGCGAGCCCGCCGCGCCCGCAGCCGTCGCGGTCAAGCTCACACGAACGCCCTCGCCCGCGGCGAAGCAGATCTTCGAGTCGACGCCGATCGTCCCTCAGGCAGTCTGGCAGCCGCTCCAGAAGCAGCGCGTCAAGTGGCGGCCGACCCTGGCACCGCCGGAGAAGCCGGCGTCGAGCGCGAGCAGCGGCCCGGCACCATCGACTCCGTCGTCACCCCCTCCTCTTTGAGAGATTGGCAGACGAAATCGAATTGAGATTCGAAAAAGACGAAGTCTTCGACGCGCGTTATCCGTCGGAGACGGCGTGCCTTTTTCGCGTTCTTGTCGGGCATTTCGGTGTGGGCCTCTATCGTACTGTCCCGAGGTAGCCGCGCGCAGGCCAACACCTCTGAAGGTCGGGCGAATCGAGATGCCGAAGTCGCTCGCCATCAGCGCGGACGAGCGCTACAAGTCCGCGTTCGAAGAACTCTACGCTTTCGTCGGAACATGGGGGTACTTGGGCCATGTGCCCAAGCTCAGAGGGCGCAGAGACACGGCGAGTGAACAGTCCCCGATCATTCGCTGAGGGCTTGTGAGGCGCGAGCACACAAGGCCAACCAGGACACGCAGCAGTACCTCGACGATGCCAAACCCTCTTCCGCGGCGAAGGAACCGGGAAGACTCTCGGCATCGCTGAGAAAAAAGGAGCACGGGGCGTATCATGGAGCTTCAGGAGACGCGGATGTCAAACGATACCAAGAGCGGCGGCGGGTCTGACCTCGACATCTTCGAGGGCCTCGGGAAGAAGACAGCCGAACGCTCCCCTGCTGCTGCTGCTGCGCCCCCGCCCCCGCCGGCTTCGTCCGCGCACGTGTCGGCCACCCAGCCGCTCGACGCGAAGAAGACGCTGCTCGGGATGCCCAACCCCGCGACGTCGACCGCGCCGATGCCGCCTCCGGCATCCTCGCAGCCGCTGCCGCCGCCGCCGTCGGCGCGCTCCGCCGGGCCGGCGACCAGCCCCATGGGCTCCGTTCCTGCGAGCAAGCCGCCGCCGCCGCCCGGTCGCGGCTCGCTGCCGAACATCGCCGCGACGAAGGAAGCCGGGAGCATCCCTGCTCCGCCGGGCTCGCAGAAGCCGCCGTCCGTCCCCCCGCCCGCCGCCAGCACGCGTCCGGCTCCCACGTCGAGCTCGCCGACCGCCGCCCAGGGCAAGAACGGCGCGAAGCTCGACATGGACTGGGACGACGACCAGGAAGCGACCCATGTCTTCGACAAGGACAAGGAGAAGCTGAGCGCGGACGGGTCTGCCGAGTCGCTCACGCCGCCGGACTCGAAGGAGCCCGAGCGCGCCAGCATGGACGCGATCATGAGCTCGCCGCCACCGCGAAACCCGGCGGCGATCCCCTCCAATCCCCCCGCCGCGGGCACCCCGCCGCCGGCGACGGCAACGCTCTCGGGTCAGTTCGGCGCGCTCGGCCAGCCGCGCGACAAGGCGAATGGCTCCGGACCGCCCTCGGCGAAGCTCCGTGGGCCGGCCTCGCAGCGCTCGGCGCCGCCGCCGCCTCCGACCTCGCAGAAGAACCCGAGCCTGACGACGCAGCCGCTACCGCCGCCGCCGCCCCCAGGCCAGACCACGACCGCGCCGATGCACATGCCGCCGACGCAGCAGTCGACCCCGGCGTCGGCTTCTCCGCAGACGAAGACGATGCAGTCGGCCCAGTCGCCGATGGCGTCGGTGCCGCCGCCGGCGCAGTCGTCGCCGCAGCAGACGGCACCGCTCCCGAGCCAGCCGCCGGCCCCGCAGCTCCCGCCGGTCAGCCGCGCGATGGAAGCGACGCACATGGTCGCGCGCCCGCAGCCGAGCAAGACCCCGCTCGTCGCCGGCCTCATCGGCGTCATGGCCATCGCGGGCATCGCCGTCTACGCGCTCATGCCGCGCACGGGCACGCTCGTCGTGAACGTCGCCGACACGAAGGGCGCCGCCGTGAACAACCTCGAGATCTTCGTCGACGGCACGAAGCGCTGCGAGACCGCGCCGTGCATCGTGCGCGACATCCCGTCCGGCGTGCACGAGGTGAAGGTCCTCGCGAAGGGCTTCGAGCCGCCGGCGCCGCGGGCCGTCACGGTCGACAGCAAGCGCGATGTCCCCACCGACTTCCAGCTCGCTCCGTCGAAGACGGCGGCCGGTACCGGCTTCAAGGTGGCGGCCTCGCACTCGGGCGTGAAGCTCGCGGTCGACGGCAAGGACATCGGCCTCCTCCCGCAGGAGCTGCGCGACCTCGAGCCCGGCGAGCACAAGCTCCGCTTCGTCGGCGACCGCTACGCGCCGCTCGAGAAGACGATCAGCATCGCGAAGGACGAGATCGTCGATCTCGGCAACGTCGAGCTCAAGGTCGTGAAGGGCAAGGCGACGATCCAGCTCGGCACGCCGGGCGCGAAGGTCTACCTCGTCAACGGCGCGAACCGCAAAGAGGTCCCCCAGTTCCCGATGGCGATCGAGTTCGATCCGTCCGAGAAGTGGGAGCTCCAGGGCACCAAGGACGGCTTCGACGACTACCACGAGAAGATCAGCTTCGACGACGGCCAGGCAGAGAAGACCTTCACGGTCACGCTCTCGCCGAAGGGCGCGGCGACGCCCGCGCCCGCCACCCCGCCCGCGCGCCCGGCCGTCGCGGCCACGCCGGCTGCCCCCGCGAAGGAGCCGGCCGCGCCGACGCCGAAGGCCGCCGCCAACCCGCCCGCCGAGAAGCCGAAGAAGGAAGCCGCCGCCGGCGAGGCCTTCCTGAAGATCAACTCGCTGCCTGCTTCGAACATCGTCCTCGACGGCAAGCCGATCGGCGCGACGCCCCAGGCCCACGTCTCGGTCTCGCCCGGGACGCACACGATCATGTTCGTCAACGCAGAGGAAGGGCTCAAGAAGACGATCACGGTCGAAGTGAAGGCCGGCGAGACGAAGCCGGCGTTCGCGAAGCTCCGCGACTGACGCTCGGCGAGCCCACGCCCCGAGCTCACGTCGTGAGCGCTCGCGGGGCATGAGCACACACATCGCGCAGACGGAGCTCCGTCTGCGCGATGTGCTTTTGTGGTCCTGGTATAGTGCTGCTCCAATGGGCGCAAAAGGCACCGTCCTCGTCGTCGACGACGAGCCCGGACTCCGCGAGATGCTGTCGATCCTCTTCCGGAGGGAGGGCTACACCGTCACGACCGCGCCCGGCCTCGCGACGGCGCGCGACGCGCTCCAGAACACGCCGAAGCCCTACGGCGTCGTCCTCGCCGACCTGATGATGCCGGACGGCTCCGGGCTCGATGTCGTCACGGTCGCCAAGGAGGTCTCGCCCGACACGGAGGTCATCGTGATGACCGCCCACTCCACCGTGGAGACGGCGATCGACGCGATGAAGCGCGGCGCGTACGACTTCGTCACGAAGCCGTTCGCCACCGCCGAGCTGCGCGCGCTCGTCGGCAAGGCGTTCGAGAAGCGCGCGCTCGTCGAGGAGAACGCGCGCCTCCGCGCTCAGGTCGACCGTCATCAACCGAAGGACCTGCTCGGGCGCTCGCCGGCGATGCAGCGCATCCTCGAGCTCGTGCAGCGCGTCGCGAGCGGGCGGAGCACCGTCCTCATCACCGGCGAGAGCGGCACGGGCAAGGAGCGCATTGCGCGCTTCCTCCACGAGGCTTCGGAGCGGAAGGACAAGCCGTTCCGGGTCGTCAACTGCGGGGCGATCCCCGAGGCCCTCGTCGAGAGCGAGCTCTTCGGACACGAGAAGGGCGCCTTCACCGGCGCCGCCACGCGCAAGCTCGGGTTCTTCCGCGAGGCCGAGGGCGGCACGGTGCTCCTCGACGAGATCGGCGAGCTGCCGCTTTCGATGCAGGTGAAGCTCCTGCGAGTCCTCCAGGAGCGGAAGGTCCGCGGCGTCGGCGAGACGGAGGAGTCGAGCGTCGACGTCCGGGTCGTCGCGGCGACGAACCGCAACGTCGAGGAGGACGTGAAGGCCGGCAAGTTTCGCCAGGACCTCTACTACCGCCTCAACGTGATCCGCCTCGAGGTGCCGCCGCTCCGGGATCGACGCGAGGACGTCCCCGAGCTCGCACGCTACTTCCTCGAGCGGTGTGGCCGCGAGCACGACAAGACCGTGCGGGCGCTCTCACCTGACGCTCTCCGCGCGCTCGACGGCTATCCGTTCCCGGGCAACGTGCGCGAGCTCGAGAACATCATCGAACGCGCCGTGGCGCTCGCATCGGGTCCCGTCATCGGGCTCGGTGATCTCCCCCACGAGGTCAGCGGACTGGTCGCGCGAACGACACCGGCGCTGCTCGATCTTCCAGACGAGGGCTGCGACCTCGACGTGGTCCTGGGCGAGGTGGAGCGCCGGCTCATTCTCCAGGCGCTCGAGCGCGAGGGCGGCGTCCGGACGACCGCCGCGAAGACGCTGAACATCACCCTCCGGAGCCTTCGGTACCGAATGCAGAAGCTGCGCATGCCGACCGGTGACGGCGATCCGGAGAGCTGCGACCCGCCGTCGGGGGAAGGCTGAGCCGTTTTTTGTCGGTGGCGATCGGCGCCCCGTGACACTTTTTGTCCGCGCACAACCAGAGCGCGTGTGCGTGTCGGAATCGAATCACAAGAACTTCGCAGTCTTACAATCGTGTGCGTTACGCTCGACCGCGGAGGACGACATGGCACGAGGCCTGCTTTTCAGTCACGCGATGGTCGGCCGCAAGACGCGCAGGGCGAAAGGAGCCGCGGGCTTCACGCTCGTCGAGCTCGGGGCGGTCGTCGCCATCATCGGCATCCTCGCGGTCATCGCGATCGCCGGATACCGGAAGTACATCCTCCACTCGAAGATCACCGAAGCCCAGAACGGCATCTCGGCGATCAAGATCGCGCAGGAGGACTTCCGCGCGGAGCGAGGCGTCTACGCCGACCTCGGCGCCTCGTATTGCCCGGCGGCAGCCGGTGTCCATGACCGCAAGGTCGGCTGGGACCCGGGATGCAGCGGCGGCGGCTCGCTCGCCGATCCGCGCTGGCAGTCGCTCCCGGTTCACATGAGCGGCGCGGTCCAGTTCAGGTACGCGACCGTCGCCGGGAACGGAACGTACACCGCGCCCGCGGACGCAAACTGGGTCACGATCACCACGCCGCCGAACGGCCTCTGGTACGTGGCGATGGCGAGGTGCGACCTCGACGGCGACACCTCCAACGTCGATACGCAGCTCGCCAGCATGTCGTTCAGCAATCAAATTTTCATTCGTAACGACGGACAATGAACCTCGGCGAGACTCGCTCTCGCCCGATCGATAACTGCATCACACCGGCGAACAAGGACGATGCGAACATCGCATCGTGCGCCAGCCAGGAGACACCATGAAGCTGATTGGTCTGAAGAACAGGAAGAATGCGGAGGGCTTCACGCTCGTGGAGCTCATGATCGTCGTCGCCATCATCGGCATCCTGGCCGTGCTCGCGATCTACGGCGTGACCAAGTACATGGCCAACGCGAAGACGGGCGAGGCCCGAAACGCGATCGGTCAGCTCGCGAAGGCGGCCGTCGCTTCGTACGAGGAGGAGCGCATCATGAACGAGCTCCTCGCTCCGGGAACCGCGGGAACCAAGTCTGCCCACGTGATCTGCGCGACGGCGAGCAAGACGGTTCCTGGTGACATCGCCGATGTTGGTAACAAGAAGTATCAGAGCTCGGTCGAGGCCACCAAGGACTGGGCGATCGGGGACCAGATGACGGGTTGGCCCTGCCTCAAGTTCTCGCTCACCGAGCCGCAGTACTTCCTCTACGGCTACGAGGCCAGCACCGCCGCGGGCGCCAACGCGTTCGCCGCCTACGCGCAGGCCGACTTCAAGGGTTCGGGCGGCGCCACGAACCAGCTCAGCATCACGGGCAAGCAGCTGGGCGGAGCCAAGCAGATGGTCGTCGATACCGCCATGCGCGAAGACGACGGCGCCGCCGCGGCGACCAAGCGCGCCGTTCCCTGATCGCATCGCTCGCCCAATCGTGGGACACGACGGCCCGGTCAGCAACGCTGGCTGGGCCGTTCTCTTTGGTGGGGCCCCTTCCGCGACTTACGCGCTCTACCGCCGGACGCGGCTCTCCACGTCCAGTAGTGTGCGGCGGGGACCCATCGGGTAAAGCCCGTCAGTAGCCTCCCGAGTGCCTTCAACCCCCGAGCCTCATGAACAGCTCATCTTCCCTTCGCCGCGTCGCCCCCCTGCTCTTCCTCTCCGGCGCGTGCGCGCTCATCTACCAGGTCGCGTGGTTCCGTGAGCTCCGTCTGATCTTCGGCGCATCGACCGCCGCGTCAGCCGCGGTCCTCGGCGTCTTCATGGGCGGGCTCGGGATCGGCGGGCGGGTGCTGGGCAAACGCGCCGACCGCGCGAAGAACCCGCTCGACCTGTATGCCCGCCTCGAGCTCGGCGTCGCCGTCGCCGCGGCCATCACGCCAGCGCTCGTCCGCGTCGCGCAGCTCGTCTACCTCGGCGTCGGCGGCGCGGCCACGCTTGGGAGCGCAGGGGCGACCCTGGTACGCCTCGTCCTCTCCGTGGTGGTGCTCGGGCCGCCCGCGCTGCTGATGGGAGGGACGCTCCCTGCGATGGCGCGCGCGGTCGAGCAGGCGAGCGACGCCGGCCGGCAGCGCGTCGCGGTGCTCTACGGCGTGAACACGCTGGGCGCCGTCGTCGGCACGGTCGGCGCGAATTTCGTCCTCATCGAGGTGTTCGGCACGCGCCTCACGCTCTGGCTCGCGTGCCTGGTGAACGTGCTCGTCGCGGTGATCGCGCGGGTGATGGCGCGCGGGGCCATCGGGAGAGACGCGAAGGCGGCGAGCTCCGGCGACGAGGGCGCCGCGCCGCGAGCCCACGCGGAGACCGGGCTGCCCGCGAGCCTGCGCTGGTTCCCGCCCTTCGCCGCCGGCATCTCGGGCCTCGCGTTCATGCTGATGGAGCTCGTCTGGTACCGCATGCTCGCGCCGCTCCTCGGCGGCTCGTCGTACACGTTCGGCCTCATCCTCGCGATCGCGCTGTTCGGGATCGGCATCGGAGGCCTCGCGTACGCGCGGACGAAGCGGCCCGCGACGCTCTCGATGTTCGCGGTCACGTGCGCACTGGAGGCCCTCGCCCTCGCCCTCCCCTACGCGCTCGGCGACAAGCTCGCGCTCTTCGCCCTCCTCCTCCGCCCGCTTGCGCGCGCGTCGTTCGCGACCTCGGTGCTGTCGTGGAGCGTCATCGCGGCGATCGTCGTCTTGCCCGCGGCGATCATCTCCGGCTACCAGTTCTCGCTCGTCATCGGCCTCTACGGCCGGGGCGCGAAGAACGTGGCGCGCGACGTCGGCAATGCGTACCTCGCCAACACGATCGGGTCGATCGCCGGATCCATCGGCGGCGGGTTCGGCCTCATCCCGCTCCTGTCGGCACCGCGCTGCTGGCAGGCGGTGGCCGTGCTGCTCCTCGCCGTGGCGTGTCTCGCGACCGTGCTCGACGTGCGGGAGCGAAGGCTCTCGCTCGGGGCGCTCGCGAGCGTCGTGATCGCGGTCCCCGCCGCCCTGATGCTCGCGGCGACCGGGCCCACCCACGTCTGGCGGCACTCGGGCATCGGCGCCGGACGCGCCGACCTCGGCATGGATGTTTCGCGCAAGGGCATCGAGGCCTTCGTCTCGAAGGCCCGCGCCAAGATCGTCTGGGAGATGGACGGGCTCGAGAGCAGCGTCGCCCTGGGCGATGACCACGGCTACAACTTCATCGTCAACGGCAAGATCGACGGTCACATCATCGCCGACTCCGGCACGCAGGTGATGAGCGGCCTGCTCGCCGCGCTTCTCCATCCCAATCCGAGGCGGGCGCTGGTCATCGGGCTCGGCACCGGGAGCACCGCCGGCTGGCTCGGCGCGATCCCCTCGATGGATCACATCGAGGTCCTGGAGCTCGAGCCCGCCATCGTGCGCGTGGCGCGCGACTGCGGGCCCGCGAACATGAACGTGATGGACAACCCGAAGGTGCACGTCACCCTCGGGGACGCACGCGAGGTTCTCCGTACGACGCGGGAGCGCTACGACATCGTCTTCTCCGAGCCGTCGAACCCCTATCGGGCAGGCATCTCCAGCCTCTACACGGAGGAGTTCTACCGCGCGGCCGCGGAGCGGCTCGCCGACGGCGGCTTCTTCGTGCAGTGGGTGCAGACGTACGAGATCGACGCCGGGGCGGTCGCCACCGCGGCCGTGACGCTGCGCCAGGTGTTTCCTTCCGTCGCAGTGTGGAGTACGGAGCGTGGCGACCTCGTGCTGATCGGCTCGCACGCGCGCCAGCCGGTCGACGTCACGCGCATCCGCGAGCGTCTCGCGACGGAGCCCTACCGCACCGCTGCGCGCTCAGCCTGGCGGACGACGTCGGCCGAGGGGGTGCTCGCTCACTTCGTCGCCACACCGCAGTTCGTGGACACACTGGCGGAGCAGGGGCTCGGAGCGGTCAACACGGACGATCAGAACTTTCTCGAGTTCGCGTTCGCGCGCAACGTCGGCAACCAGCGGCGCGTGGCGGACGAGATCTACAACTTTGCCGCGCGGCTCGGCGTCGACCGGCCGGAGGTCGAGGGCATGTTCGATCCGCTCCTCGTGCAGGAGGAGAAGGTGCTCGAGCGGGTGCTCCAGAAACTCCCGGCCGCCCCCGGTCCCGACGTGCCGCCTGCGCTCGTCGCGGCGCTGCGAAGCTTCCAGGCCGACGACTTCGCCGGCGGACTCCGCGCATGGTCGACCCTCGGTCGGGCGCCCCGCACCTATCACGAGGCGATGCTCGTCGCGAACGCCGCCGCATTCGTCGGCGACGAGCGCACGGAGACGCTCATTCCGGAAGGCACCCCTCCCGCCGAGCAGAGCCTCCTGCGGGGCATCCTGCGCTTCCGGAACAACGACCCAGTGGTAGCCGTCGAGCTCTTCGAGCGCGGCTTCGTCGAGGCGCGCACCGAGCCGTGGGTGCATCCGTCGACGATGCTCATCGCGTTGGACCTCGTACTCAAGCTGGGCCACAAAGACCCGCCGGTCGCGCGGCGCCTCGCGGTGGCCCTCTCCGAGCCATTCGCCGTCGAGAGCTTCCGATGGTCTCGCATCGAGGCGTTCATGCGCCTCGCGCGCGCCGCGGAAGACCCGAAGCTCTGCGTTCAGGCGATCGAGCGCAATGAGCCGTTCCCGATGGAGCATGTCTACCTCGAGTCCCGCGTGATCTGCTTCACGCAGGCCAACCATCCTCGCCTGGCGGAAGCCGAGGACGCGTTCGGCCGTTTGCTCGCGAACACCCGGCCCTTCGGCGCGGACATCCCGACTCCGCCGGGCCAGAAGCGCCCGAGCCCGCCCGTCGTCGACGCGCCCGAGCCGCCTCGCCCCGTCGAGGACGCAACGCTCGGGCTCGACGCGGGCAAGGACGCGGAATCCTCATCCCCGTAGCCGCTGGCGCCTGCTATCGTGGCCGCGTGCGTCGCGGATTCTCCGCCATCGAGCTAATGAACTTCTTCGCGCTTGCCGCGATCCTGACCGCGCTCGGGATGTACGCGCTCGCTCGATACGTTCGTCACAACAAGACCGCCGAGGCGAAGGAGTCGATCACGCGGATCGCGAGCGGCGCGGCGGATTACTACAACCGCTCCGACGCAACGCAGCCGGCAGGCGCCGCTCCGCAGGCGGTCCATGCGATGCGCCACTTTCCTCCGAGCTCGCGCACCGCGGTACCGGAGGACGCGCTCAACGTTCGCGGTCGCAAGTACCAGAGCAACTCCGCGGACTGGGCAGCCAGCCCGTGGCGCGAGCTCGGCTTCTCGATCGTCCAGCCGCAGTGCTACCAGTACGCCTTCGAATCGCAGGGATCCGGAGCGACCGCCAAGGCGCTCGTGACGGCCGAAGGCGATCTCGACGGGGACGGAACGCGCTCCCGCTACTCGCTCGCGATCGCGCCCGACGAGAGCCTGACGGCCGTGGTCGCGACGGAGCTGGAGCGCGTCGATCCGGAGGAGTGAGGGAGGATGCGCCGCTTCACCCCCATCGAGCTCGCCATCGGCGTCGCGCTCGCTGGCTCGATCGCCGCGGTCGCGATCCCGACGTTCGTGCGTGAGGTCCACGCGTCTCGGTTCGTCGAGCCCGTAGACGGCCTCACGAGGCTCGGCGCGGCGGCCGTCGCGCATGCCGAGGCATTCCAGCGCTTCCCGGAGTCCGCAGAGCTCACGCCGAGCACGCCTCCGCGCGGGAAGAAGGAGGTGGATCCCCCGGGTACGTGGGACGGTCCGACCTGGAGCGTGCTCGACTTCCGCGCTGCGCCCGAGGGCGTTCCGCACGCCTACTCCTTCGAATTCGAGTCGACCGGCGGCACGTTCATCGCGCGTGCCCGCGGAGATCTCGACGGCGACGGTCTCCTCAGCACGTTCGAGATCCGTGGCGCAGCTCCGCCCGGCGAGCCCCCGCGTGTCGAGCCGGGCATGTACGTTGAATCGGAGCTCGAATGAAGGCTTCGCGCGGAGAGTGGCTCGCCTGCGTCCTCGTGCTCCTCTGCGCAGTGGGGATCGCGCTGGTCCAAGGCCCCTTGGCCGCCGAGCACAAGGCGTACTCGCGACGCGATGACATCCTCCTGCTCCCGCCGCCCGACCAGCTCCGCGCCATGACGCTCGGATACCGGGCGGCCGGGGCGGACCTCCTGTGGGCCAAGCTGATCGTCGAGCACGGTCTCCACCACGAGGAGAAGCGCGCGTTCCCCGACATTCCGACGTACATCGACGGGATCCTGGAGCTCGATCCCGCGCATCCGATCATCTACGACTTCGTCGACGTGCTCCTCCTCTACTCCCCCGTCGAGGGTACCGCCGCCGATGCCCGCGTTGCGCGGCGGTACTTCGAGCGCGGGATCCGGGAGCGTCCGTACGACTCGCAGGTGTGGCTTCGCTACGGCCAGTTCCTCGCGTTCCTCGCGCCGTCGTTCTTGAAGGACCAGGCCGAGATCGACCAGTGGAAGCAAGACGGCGCGCGGGCGATCACGCATGCCGTCGAGCTCGGGGCCGACCCCGACCGTGCGCTCGCCGCGACCTCGATCCTCAGCCGGGCGGGCGAGCGCAAGGCCGCCATCGCCCACCTCCAGCGGACGTACGCCCTGACGGACGACTACGAGACCCGGCGACAGATCAAGGGGAAGCTCGCGCAGCTCGAGGCTACGGTCGAGGCGGAAAGCGCGATCGCCATCGTCGAAGAGCAGTGGCGTGATCACTTCCCTCTCGTCTCGCGCGGAGCGACGCTCCTGCTCGGTCCGCATCGCGATCCGCGGCTGTGCGCGGGTCCCGACGCGAGCTCGAAGAAGGCCTGTCCCGAGAACTGGACGGAAGCCACCCGCGACGTGCGCTGACCAGCGTCACTCGACGAGGAGCGTGCGGAGGCTCACCATCGTCTGCTCCTCCGAGGCTCCGATCTTCGCCCAGATGCTGACCTCGTAGAGACCAGGCTGGCCCTTGTCGGAGAGCGGCACGTCGATCGCGATCTTCGGCCCTTCGATCTTGGCGACGATGGGCGTGACGAAGCCGGGCCCCCAGTACATCTGGAACGGCTTCGGCACCGGGTAGCTGCGACGACGATTGAGCTCGCGCGTGGGGATCGGCTTCGGCGTGACGACGCGCGCGATGCCGACGCCGGTAGGACGAGCGCCGTTCGAGAGCGTGCCCTCGACGTGA
Organism: Myxococcales bacterium 68-20; assembly: GCA_001899635.1. Taxonomy (GTDB): domain Bacteria; phylum Myxococcota_A; class Polyangia; order Polyangiales; family Polyangiaceae; genus Labilithrix. The sequence goes on from MKVQ01000002.1 coordinate 177,491, forward strand.
ATCGTCGCGCCCACCTTCACCTTGGCGGGGAGCGGCGTGTAGCTGCCGTAGCCGTCGACGAACTCCTGCGCGAAGCAGGGCACGGCGAGCTCCTTCGCCGTCTCGGTGGACTGTGCGATACCGATCCCGACGCGGGTGTGGGTCGGCTTGAGGATGTTGCGACGGTGTCCGTCGTTCGGTGGGACCTCGTCGAAGAACATCGCCTCCGCCCGCTCGACCTGCTCCGGATCGATCAGCCCCTTCGGGTCGACGACGCGCTTCGCCTCGTCGGTGAAGCAGAGCGCATTCTCCAGCACCATGTCGGCGCCGCCCGCTTCGGTGTGCCGCTGCTCCGGCACGGAGCCGTCGCTCCCCCAGTGGCCGAGGAAGCCGAGACGCACCATGTCCTCGGCGTGGCGCTGCCCCGCCAGCGTCGGCGCGCCCTCGTCGAGCTCGACAGGAACGAGGCCCTGAGAGGCGCGGTCGCGATTGATGAGCGCGAGCATGTACCGTCGCGCCTCCGGCACGGTCAGCCGTCGCTGCGGCCTCGGAACCGTCCCCGCTGCCTTCGGCGCCGGCGCGCCCGCATCCCCGGGGCGGGAGGCCGTGACGCTGCCCGTGGAGGCAGCCGAGGCGGCCTCGCGGGACGTGGGTGCTTGCCGAGGCGACGAACCGGCGCTCACCGCAAGCGGCGCAGTTGCTGCCTCGCCACCGCAGGCGCCGAGCGCCCCGACGAGCACGACCTTCACGAGAGACCGAAACCGCACGATCGTGGTAGACGATAACCGATGGCGGGACAGTTGGCCGTGCTCTGTGGCCAGATCCTCGTGGTTGGGCTCGCCGGCACCGAGCTGTCGCCGAGCGAGCGGAAGGCGCTCGCGAGCGGCGAGCGCGGAGGCGTCGTCTTCTTCCGGCGGAACATTGCCGCTGGGCCTGACGGCCCGCGCAGCGTCAACGCGCTCGCGCGCGAGGTCCTCGATGCATCGCCGACCGACGCGCCGCCGCTCGTCGCGATCGATCAGGAAGGCGGGCGCGTCGTGCGGATCGGGCCCCCCGCCCTCGCGCTGCCGCCGATGCGCCGCATCGGAGACCTCGGCGACGTCGACTTCGCCGCTCGCCTCGCCGAGGCCCAGGCGAGAGAGCTCGCCGCGCTCGGGATCACGATGAGCTTCGCGCCCGTCGCCGACATCCACACGCGCCAGGAGAACCCGATCATCGGCGACCGCGCGTTCGCGGAGACGCCGGAGGGCGTCGTCCGGTTTGCGGGCGCGTGGGCGCGCGGCCTTGCGCGCGGTGGGGTGCTCTCGTGCCTCAAGCATTTCCCCGGCCACGGCGACACGCTCGTCGACTCGCACCTGGCGCTCCCCCGCGTCGAGCGCTCGCGCGAGGACCTCGACCGGATCGAGATCGCTCCCTTCCGTGAGCTCGCGCGCGAGCCTGCCGTCGCATCGATGATGACCGCCCACGTCGTCTACCCCGCCCTCGATCCGGGACCGGCGACGCTCTCACGTGCAGTCTGCACCGATCTCCTCCGCGGCTCGCTCGGCTTCGAGGGCGTCCTGTTCTCCGACGACCTCGAGATGAAAGCGATCCAGCTCCCCGTCGGCGAAGCAGCGGTCCTCGCGGTCGCGGCGGGCTGCGACGCGCTGCTCGTGTGCTCGCGCGAGGACCTCGCCGAGGAGGCGCTCGGCGCGCTCGTCCGCGAGGCAGAGTCCTCCGCGGCGTTCCGCGCGCGATGCGAAGAGGCGCGCGCGCGTTTCATCGCGATGCGCCGCCGTGTGCCGCCGGCCCCGGTCGACGCGCCTTCGCTCGCCGCGGTGTTCGAAGCCTCTCGACCGATCGCCGAGGAGCTCACCGCCCGCCTCGCGACCGAAGGAAGAGCCCAGTCATGAGCCTCGTCGGAATTGCCGCCAAGCGCATCGTCACGTGCGACGTCAGTCGCGCAACGCCGGACAACCCCCTCGCCGTCGTCGAGGATGCGGCGGTGCTCTACGACGAGCACTCGATCAGCTGGATCGGCCCGCGCGCAGCTGCAGCCGACAAGGTGCCGATCATCGACTACGGCGATCGCGTCGTCACGCCCGGCCTGATCGACGCGCACACCCACTCGGCATGGGCCGGGTCGCGCCACGACGAATACGCGCTCCGGATGGCCGGCGCCGACTACCGCGCGATCGCGGCCGCCGGCGGCGGGATCCTCTCCACCTACCGCGCGGTGACCGCGGCGAGCGAAGAGACGCTCGCCCTCGAGCTCGCCGCCCGGCTTCGCCGCATGGCCGAGCTCGGCGTCACCACGGTCGAGGTGAAGAGCGGCTACGGCCTCGAGCCCGACGGCGAGCGCAAGCAGCTCCGCGCGATCGCGCGCGCCCGCGCCGACGCCTCGCTGCCGAGCGTCGTCGCCACTTATCTCGCGCTCCACGCGCTGCCGGAGTCCGCGCGCGGAAGCCGCGACTACTACGTGCTCCGCGCCAGCACCTCGATGGTGCAGGAGGTAGCGCAGCAGAAGCTCGCTCAGTTCGTCGACGCCTACGTCGACGAGAAGGCGTTCACCGTCGACGAAGCGCGCCTCGTCTGCGAAGCAGCCCGGCGCGCCGGGCTCGGAGTGAGGCTCCACATCGGGCAGTTCGCCGACATCGGCGGCGCTCAGCTCTGCGCCGAGGTCGGTGCGCGCTCCGCCGATCACCTCGAGCACATCGACGCGAGCGGCATCGACGCCCTCGCGAAGAGCGGCACCCTCGCGACGCTCCTCCCCGTCGCGAGCTTCACGCTCCGCCAGGATCCGCCGCCGGTCGCCGCCTTCCGCGAGGCCGGAGTCGGGATGGTCGTAGCGAGCGACGCGAACCCGGGCACGGCACCGACCGAGAGCCTCCCGCTCGCGATGGCGCTCTCCGTGCCGATGTACGGGCTCACCCCCACGGAGGCCATCCTGGGCGCGACCCGCAACGCCGCGCTCTCGCTCGGCCTGGCCGGACACGGCGTCTCGCGGCCGCGCGGGACGCTCGCGTCGGGTGCCCGCGCCGACATGGTGGTCTGGGACCTCCCGCACGAGCTCGCGATCCTCCAGCCCTGGGGCGCGCCGAAGACACACCTGGTCCTCCGCAAGGGCCGCCCGATCGCCGGAAGCGCGCATTCGCGCTGACTCCGCGCGGGCCTCGGCCCTGCGCGACTTCAGACGGGGTGTTTGCCGAGCCCCTCGGGCGCGCGTGCGTTGCCCGTCGTCCGGCGGCTGACGACGGCCAGCGCGACCAGGGTCGCGACGAACGGGAGGACGGCGAAGATCTGCGACGGCACGCGCGTCTGGTTCTGGAGGACGATCTGGAGCGCATCGAGCGTGGCAAAGGCGAGGCACGCGCCGAGGGCGGGCCACGGACGCCAGCCGGCGACGATGACCGCCGCGAGCGCGATGAAGCCGCGACCGCCCGTCATCCCCGCCTGGAACTGGTGGAGCTCGAACGCCAGCGCCGTCCCGCCCAGCCCGCAGATCGCGCCGCCGATCGTCACGGCGAGCGTCCGGGTGAGCGCCACGTCGACGCCGACCGCCTGCGCCGCGGACGGGTCTTCGCCGCAGGCGCGAAGACGGAGCCCGAACCTCGTCCGCGCGAGGCTCCACGCGAGGAGCCCGGCGGCGGCGAGCGTCAGGAGGAGGAACGGATCGAGGAGCGTTCGCAGGACCAGGCCCCAGTCGTCGCCGTAGCGCACGCCGCGCACGCTCGGCGAGTTCGAGCTCGAGCCGTAGAGCGCCCGGAGCGCGAAGCGCGTCCCGCCGGCAGCGACGAGGTTGATCGCCAGACCGCTCACGATCGCGTCGATGCGTCCGCGCACGACCAGCGCCGCGTGAACGAGGCCGACGAGCGCGCCCGACCCCACGCCCGCGAGGACGCCGGCTGACGCGCTTCCGGTCGCGCCTTGCACCGCGACGGCCGCGAGCGCGGACGAGAGGAGGATACCCTCGAGCGCGATGTTGACGACGCCGCTCCGCTCGCTGACCACACCGCCGAGGCTGGCGCATGCATACGGGATCGTCATCCTCACGGTCTGCGCGAGCATGGTCCCGGAGACGATGACCTCGAACGCGCTCATGCCGCGCCGGCTCCTCTCGCCGGCTTCGCGATCGGCCGTGTGACCGCGTCGACGGCAGCAGCCCGAAGGCGCGCATCGGCGAGCGCGACAGCGCAGATGACGACGCCCTGGAGGACGTCCATGAGCTCCTTGGGCACGTGGGCGTTGAGCGCGAGCCCGCCCTGCTGGAGCGTGCCGAAGAGAAGCGCCGCGAGCACGAGCCCGCCGAGATGGCCGCGGCCGAGAAGCGCTACGGCGACCCCGCCGAAGCCGGCGCCGGCGCCGAGTCCCTCCTCGAAGTAGCCCTTGTAACCGAGCACCGTGCCGAGGCTCGCGGCGCCGGCGATCGCCCCCGACGCGATGAGCGCCTGCTCGAGGCGCCGCTTCACCGGCACCTTCTCCGCCTCCATCGCGCGCGCGTTGAGGCCGATGAGGCCGATCTCACGACCGAGCCGCGTTCGCCGGTGAGCCATCGTGACGAGCGCGGTCGCGACGACCGCGAGCACGATCGCGAAGCTCGCGGCGCTGCCTCGAAACGCGGGGAACACGGCCTCGAGACGAGGCATCCGGGCGCCGGGCACGACGTCCGCCGTGCGCACGGTTCCCGTCAGCGCGAGGCCACTGGCGATCGCGAGGCCAACGACACCGTCGGCGACGCGGTTCATCATGATCGTCGAGATGACCTCGTGCGCCCCGAAGCGCCCCTTCAGGAGCGCCGGCACCGCCGCCCAAGCGGCCCCGGCAGCCATCGCCGCCGCCACCGTCGCGGGCAACGCGAGCACGGCAGGTGTTCCATGCGGCAGGCGCGAGCCGACGACGCCCGCGGCGAGGCTGGCGACCGCGAGCTGTCCCTCCGCGCCGATGTTGAAGAGCCCGGCGCGAAGCGCGAGATCGACCGCGACGCCGGTGAAGAGCAGCGGCGTCGCCTTGAAGAGCACCTGCCCGGCGCCGTAGCTCGTGCCCCAGGTCCCCTGGACGAGGAGCGTCGCCATCGCGCTCGGCGATGCACCGTAGGCCCACACGAGCACGCAGAACGCGAGCCATCCCGCGGCCAGACCGGCGAGCGCCGGCATCTGGAGGACGCGCACGAGGTGCTTCATGTCTGCGTCGCCCCACCCGAGCCGTCCGTCTCCGCCTCGCTCTTGCCCGAGAGGCCGAGCATGAGGCGCCCGAGCTCGTCGTCGGTCGCCGTCTTTGGGAGCTCTGCGACGATGCGGCCACGCGCGAGGACGATGATGCGCGACGCCAGCTTGCGCAGCTCGTCGAGGTCAGCGCTGATGACGAGCACTCCGGCACCGCGCCGAGCCGCGCCGGTGAGCTCGGCGTGGATGTCGACCGACGCCGCCAGGTCGACGCCGCGCGTCGGCTGCGCCGCGACCACGAGCTTCGCGTCGCGTGCGAGCGTGCGCGCCACCACGATCTTCTGCTGGTTGCCACCGGAGAGCGTCCGAGCGGTGCGATCGAGATCGGGCGCGACGGCCGATGCGCCCTCGTCCGTCACGCTCCGCAAGGCGCCGGAGTGCTCGATCCGCGCGCGTGCCTCTCGCTCGAGGGAGGTCATGTCGAGGACGCCCCAGCGCGTGAAGCGATCGAGCTCGCCGAGCATGACGTTGTCGCGGAGGGACGCGTCGAGCACGAGCCCTTCGACCTGGCGGTCCTCGCGGATGACCGCGGTGCGGCCGACCACGAGCGTCCCCCGCGACGGCGCGACGTCTCCGGCGAGGAGCGCGACGAGCTCCTTCTGGCCGTTGCCCTCGATGCCCGCGACACCGACGATCTCGCCCGCCCGAACCGTGAGCGAAGCATCCGCGAGGCCGCGGCCCAAGTGCACGTCCTTCATCAGGAGGACGGCGTCGGCCACCGACGACTCCATCTCCGTCGATCCGCCCACGGCCGAACGGGACTCGATCGGGCGCGAGGAGTGCAGGCCACGCGCGGCCGAGCCGATGATCGCCGCCGTGACGTCGTCGACCTGAGCGTCGATATCCGCCGAGCGATCGAGCGATCGCGTGAACACCAGCTCGCCTCGCCGCATGACGCTGACCACGTCGGCGTGGACGCGCACTTCATCCATCTTGTGGGTGACGACGACGATGCCCTTCCCGCCGTTCGCGAGCCGCCGCAAGGTCACGTAGAGCGCCGACGCCTCGGCCTTTGTGAGCACCGCGGTCGGCTCGTCGAGAATGACGAGCCGCGCGTCTCGAAACAGCGCGCGCGCGATCTCGATCCGCTGCCGATCGCCGATGCCGAGCGTCTCCACGCGCGCGTCGAGCGGAAGCTTCACGCCGAGATCGCTCGCGATCGTCTCGGCACGAGCACGCGCGGCGGCGAGGTCGAGCACGCCAAGCCTCCCCGCGGGCTCGGCCCCGAGCACGATGTTTTCGAGCGCGGTGAAGACCGGCACGAGCGCGAAATGCTGCAAGACCATCGCGACGCCGCGCCGGATCGCCTCGCGTGGCGTATGCGGCTCGAGCGTTCGACCGCCCACCAGGACCTCGCCGGCATCGGGCGTGAGCATCCCGGCGACCAGCTTGAGGAGCGTGCTCTTGCCTGCGCCGTTTTCTCCGCAGACTGCATGGATCTCGCCGGAGCGGAACGCGCACGAGACACCGCGCACGGCCACGATCGCGCCGCATCGCCGCGTCACGGCTCGCGTCCGGGCGAGCTCGCGCTCGCTCTCCTCCCCTTTCAAGGCGCCAGCGACCGCCACTGGCGCGTAGCATAGGGCAATCCTCCCCGCATTTTGTATGATCGCTTGGGGCGTCGACAGGTCTGGTGGACATGAGCTCATCGAATCGCTCGGCAAGGCGCATCATCCGGCGCGCGCTCGGCGCTGTCCTCGGGCCCCGCGGCGCGTCGACGGTCGAGTACGCCGTCATCCTCGTGGCCGTCCTGCTCCTCTCGGCAGGAGCGTGGAAGCTCCTCGGCGGCGCGCTCGGTAAGCGAAGCAGCGTCGCGGGAGACACGGTCTCCGGAGGCGGCAGCGGGAGCAGCTCCGGCGGCGGCAAGGGCGGTGGCGGCGGCAGCCACGCCAGCGGTGGCGGCAAAGGTGGCAGCGGCGGAGGGAGCGGTGGCGAGAAGGCCAGCGCCGCCGCGAAGGTCTCCGTCGGCGGCGTCGGCGGCGCCGCCGGTGAGAGCGGCGGCGGAGGGAGCTCCGGCAAGCCCTCGCAGGAGACGTCCTCCGAGTCGAGCGGCGCGAGCGGCGGCGGTCGGGACAGCGGAGGGTCCGACGTGGCCGAGGGCTTCACCGCGAAGCGCTGGTTCGGCATCGGCCTCCTGGCCGCCGGGCTCCTCGCGGTCGGCTACGTCGTGACGTCGATGCGCCGTGCGAAGAAGTCGGCCGACGACATGGCGAAGGACGGAAGCGGCAACAAGACCGCGAAGGGTCCCGCGCCGCCTCCGCCGCTCGCGTAACCCGAAAGCGCGAGGCGCATCGAGCATCGCGGCCCACCCGTCACGTCACGAACGCAGCGCCACTCAGCGAGTCCGGAACCCCGTCCACGTGAGGAACCGCTGCCACATCGACGGCGGCGGCGTTTGTGGATGCTGCGGTTGCTGTGGCGACCACTGGGCAGCAGGCACGCCATGCAGCGGCGACGGAGTGCCGTACGGGATGCTCGGATGATAGGAGGGCGCCGGCATGCGCATCGGCATCTCGTAGGCACCGGAGGTCGGCGGCATGGATGGCGCCGGCGTGCTCGCGGTACGCGGCGCGTCCGTGCGAACGCGGGCTCGAACGGCGGCCTGCTCCTCGCTCGCGAGCGAGACACCGCACGCGAGGCAGGATTGCACGTGAGGCGCATTCACCGTCTGGCACATCGCGCACGTCTGCGGCTCGGACCGACCGACGCGCCCGATCTCCGCCACGGCGGATCGCTTCGAGGTCGAGACGTCCTGCGGATAGTGCGGGGCCCCGTGCGCCGGGAGGCGCTGGCCGACCGCGCTCGACGCGGGCCGAAGGCCCACCCCTGCGGGTGGTTGGGGCGCGAGCCCCAAGGCGTTCGGCTGGCGAGGCGCGGGCATCCCGCGCGGCGTCATCGGGAGGCCCCCGCTTGCGTTGGGCCCCGACGGCAGCTTCATCCCAGGCGGGCGGTCGATCTTCACCGTCGCGTCGTCGAACACCATCTCCTCGCGGACGCGCTCGTTGACCGTTGCGTCGTCGGCGGGGAGCGGATCGAGCATCGAGCGCCCGATCCGCATCGGCGGTGGCGGCGCATCGGCGAGCGAGCGCCCGATCGCGGTCTTGTCGCCATCGTCGTAGACGTCGTCGCCGTGGCCTCCGTACTCGAGGTCGATGAGATCGTCCGCCGGCATCACCGCGTGCGACAGCGCGCGTGCCAGCTCCGCCATCGACTCGAAGCGGCGCTCCGGCAGCTTGGCGAGACATCGCAAGACGACGTGATCGAGCTCGTTGGGAATGCCCGTCGCCACCTCGATGAGCGGCTTCGGCATCGTGTTCAGATGGGCGTGGATGAGCGCGGGAACGCCTGTATCCCGAAACGGCGCCATGCCGCTCAGCATCTTGTAGAGCACCACGCCGAGCGCATAGACGTCGGTACGGCCATCGACCGGCTTGCCCGTGATCTGCTCGGGCGCCATGTAGTCGACCGTTCCGACCAGCATGCCCGTGTGCGTGAGCTGGGTCTCCTGATCGCCGCCGTCGAGCGACTTGGCGACGCCGAAGTCGAGGACCTTCACGTAGTCGTCGTCGCCCGCACGCGAGAGCAGCATGATGTTGGCGGGCTTCAGATCGCGATGGATCACGCCGGCGGAGTGCGCCACCTGGAGGGCCTCGCAGATCTGCCGGCCGATGTGCACGGTCGTGGCGGGAGAGAGCTTGCCGTCACGACGCAAGCGCGCGGAGAGCGACTCGCCCTCGAGCAGCTCCATGACGAAGTAGAGCCCGCCCTCTTCGGTGCGCCCGAGGTCGAACACCTCGATGATGTGCTCGTGCTGGAGGCGCGCCGTGTTCTTCGCTTCGCGGAGGAAGCGGCCGGCGATCTCGTCATCGAGCTCCATGCCGTCGACGCCGCGAATGAGCTTCACGGCGATCGACCGCTGCATCATCAGGTCGACGCCGCGATACACGACCCCCATACCACCGTGCCCGAGGGTCGCCTCGAGGCGGTAGCGGCCGCTCAGGAGCCGTGGGAGGTCGTCGTCCTCGGACATCTCGCGGGTCGAGAATATCACGGTGGGACGCGCGCTCCGTCTTTCTCGGGCCGAAGGCGCGGAGACCGAGGACGCCCCCTCCGCGGAGCAACGGCCCTCGACCTCGAGACCGTGCTATGGTCGGTCCGTGGATCCCGAGACCCACAAGCGCTTCCTCGAATACCGCGACCGGCACGCCTACTTCGGCGCCACGTCACCGCTCCTCACGCGCGACCAGTTCCTCGCCGCCGATGCCGAGCAACGTGAGCTCGAAGCCAAGGGCGAAGGCCGCGACGATGAAGAGGAAGCCCGCTGGGCGGAGCTCTCGACGCTCCTCTTCCGCGACTGATCGACGGCCTGACCGCTCCACTCCGCGGACAGCCAGCCGAAGGCTCAGCCGTCGACGCAGTCCGTCCGACGCGACGTGCTCGCCACGAGCATCGACCGGGCGGAGCACCGAACTGGTGACTTCTTCGCGCGCCCCGAGCCACACCCTGGCACGGCGGATCGCATCCGGGACCGTCAGGTCATCGAGGGGCGTCGTTGACGACCCTGCCTGGCACCTTCCTGCATGCGCGTGACGAGAAGGTCGCCGGCGGCGGAGCGATCGCTAGCGAAGCCAAAAAGCGTGCGCGGCCGATTGATCCCGTCGTACGGCAACGACGCTCGAGCTTTCGGCTCCACGTCACGCCGCCGAAGGCGCTCTGGGTCGGCGCGCGCGCCCCACTCTTCGGCGGGGCGCGGGGCGCCGACGGCTCAGACGACCTTGCGCGCGGGCTCGACGAGCGACAGGTCGCTCTGGCGGAACGTCACGCCGGACTTGGGGCGCTCCTCGCTGGCGGCGCGCTTCGGCGCCGGGCAGGCGTGGAGGTCGGCGCTCTCGAGGATCGCCTCGCAGAGGGACGCGTACTCCATCCCGGCGTGCTCCGCGATCTTCGGGAGGAGCGACGTCGGCGTCATCCCCGGGAGGGTGTTCACCTCGAGCACGTACTCGTTCTCGCCCTCGGTGACGAGGAGATCGACACGGCAGGCGCCGCTGACCCCGAGCGCACGGGCCGCGCGCTCCGCGAGGTTCAAGACGCCGCGCGTCCGCGTCGGCGCGATGCGCGGCGGGAGGATGTAGTCGGTCTCGCCGGGCGTGTACTTCGCGTTGTAGTCGTAGAGCCCCTTCTTCGGGGCGACCTCGATCGCGCCGAGCACGCGACCGTCGAGGATGCCGACGTGGACCTCGGTGGCCTTCACGTAGCGCTCGACCAGAGCGAAGCGATCGAGCTCGAGCGCGCTCTCGAGAGCGGCACGCAGCTCGTCGATGTCCTTCGCCATCGCGAGACCGACCGACGATCCCTCGCTGCGCGGTTTCACGATCACGGGGAACCCGAAGCTCCCATGGAGCTCCTCGAGGTCGATGATATCGGCCTCCGTCGCCACGTAGTACGGCGGCGTCGGGATGTTGTGGAGGCGGAACATCTCCTTCGCCTTCAGCTTGTCCATCGCGAGCGCCGAGCCGAGAACGCTCGAGCCGGTGTACGGGATGCCCATCATCTCGAGCATGCCCTGGATGCAGCCGTCCTCGCCGAACCGGCCGTGGAGCGCGAGGAAGGCAACGTCGATCGACGCCTCACGCACCGCCTGGTCCGCGGGCTTTCCCGCACCGAGCACCACGCGCACCACCTCATGGCCACGCGACTCGAGCGCCTTGGCAACGCCCTCACCCGTGCGGAGGGAGATCTCCCGCTCCGCGCTCGTCCCACCCATCAAGACCCCTACACGCCGCTTACTCATCCGTGCTCACCTCGGGGTTGTCCTGGAATCCAACTTCTGGGCCGCGTGCAACACGCTGGAAAGACAAGCGCGATGCCGGTCCCAATGTGTCCGGGGGGACACGCCGTGCGCCGGTACTGCCTCTACTCCAGCGCGCGGCTTAGGGTGAGAGAGCACCGCGAAAGCTCGTTCTCACGTACATAGGTAGAGGTCAAGAGGCCAAGTTTATTGTGAGCCTCGCCGCCTCGTCGATTTCAATGCGCGCCGCAGGCGCACCTCTGCGGGTGGTTGGGGCGCGAGCCCTTAGTTTCGTCGCCCGCAACGGGCCGACCATCAGCTCCCGAGCACGGCAAGACGAATCGCCCCTGGCGACCGCTCTCCGCTCGACGCGATTCGGCCGCGCCGACGCTCAGTCGATCTCGACGAGGATCGCCGTGATGTTGTCCTTGCCGCCGCGCTCGTTGGCGAGCGCGATGAACTTCTTCACCGCCTCCTCGCCCTTCAGCGCGACGATCGGAGCGATGTCCGAGTCGCGGAGGTAACCGTGGAGCCCGTCGCTGCAGAGGAGGAAGCGGTCGCCCGGCGCCAGCTTCACGAGCCCGGTGTCGACCTGGACGTAGTCCCGGTTGCCGACCGCGCGCGTGATGACGTTCCTGTGAGGTGACTTCTTGGCTTCCTGCGGGGTGATGAGGCCCTGCTTCAACTGCCACGCGATGAGTGTGTGATCTTCCGTCAGTTGTTCGACGGTCTCATCCTGCACGCGGTAGATGCGGCTGTCGCCGACCTGGGCGGTCACGGCGTACTCGCCGAGCACGAGGAGCGCGCTCAACGTGGTCCCCATCCCCGTCTTACCGCGGTCCATCTCGGCCATCGAGAAGACCATGTACGTCGCGGCCTGAATCGAGCTCTCCATCAGGCGGCTCGCCGCGCGCACGTCCTCTTCGACGACGGGATCGGCGAGCTCGTGCAGGTTTCCGATCCCGCGCTTCACCATCCCGTAGACGGTCTCGACGGCCTCCTGGCTCGCGATCTCACCGGCGGCGTGACCACCCATTCCATCGCCGACGATGTAGAGACCGAGGCGATCGTCGAAGAAGAACGCGTCTTCGTTCGATTGTCGTTTGCGGCCGACGTCGGAGAGACCGGTTCCGGTCCGACGGAGCGGGGGTTGGGCTAGCTGAGTGCTCATCGCCATCGGCTTCGAGACAAGCAACGGTCATGATACCGGGGACCAAGCACCGACACATCAAGAAATTGGGGCTCGCGGGCTGGCCTTCGACCCGCGTTGAATTTTCGAGGCTTGTCCACCGCAGTTTCCGGTTTCACCTGAGGAGGCTCGACCTCGGAGGGACGTGCGCTCCTCGATTGCCCAGTTTCCCCCGGACTTCTCGGAGCTTCCGAGCACTTCTCGAGACTCGACTTCAAGCATCGCGGCCCCGGTGGTCGGAGCGCCGACCGCCCGGCGGAGGACTCCGGTCGGCGCCGGCGCTCGGCTCGCCTCCCCTGAACCCGCTCTCCTCGAGCCCCGGATGAGATAGCTTCGGGCGGTGGTCGACGGGGGGCCTGTGCTCCGTCCTGTTGCGTGAGTCGCGTGAATCGCGTCCATCGCGCCGGTCGACATCGGGAGGAACAGGGGAGTGAATCGCTCGACACTCAAGCTTGGCGGGCCGCGCGGCGCAGGCCGCGGCCTCGGCGGCGCAGAGCTCGGTCTCGCGCTGCTCGTCATCTCGGTCGTCGCGATGATGATCGTGCCGCTGCCGACGTGGCTGCTCGACGTCCTCATCGCGACCAACCTCTCGATCTCGGTCGCGGTCCTGCTCGTGGTCCTCTACGTCCCGGACGCGCTCGCGATCGCGACGTTCCCGACGATCCTCCTCCTCACGACCCTCTTCCGCCTCGCGCTCAACGTCTCGTCGGTGCGCCTGATCCTGCTCCAGGCGAACGCAGGCGATGTGATCAAGGCGTTCGGGCAGTTCGTCGTACGGGGCAACTACGTCGTCGGTGGCGTCATCTTCCTCGTCCTCACGATCATCCAGTTCATCGTGATCGCGAAGGGCTCCGAGCGCGTCGCCGAGGTGGGTGCGCGCTTCGTCCTCGATGCGATGCCGGGCAAGCAGATGGCGATCGACGCGGAGCTCCGCTCAGGCGCGATCGACGGCAACGAGGCCCGCCGGCGCCGCCGGATGCTGTCGCGCGAGAGCCAGTTCTACGGCTCGATGGACGGGGCGATGAAGTTCGTGAAGGGCGACGTCATCGCGTCGCTCGTGATCACGGTCGTGAACATCCTCGGCGGCCTCGCGATCGGCGTCGGGCAGAAGGGGATGCCCGCGGTCGAGGCGCTCAAGCGGTACGGCCTGCTCACGATCGGCGACGGCCTCGTGTCCCAGATCCCGGCGCTCGTCCTCTCCACCGCTGCCGGCGTCCTCGTCACGCGCGTCGCGAGCGAGGATCCCGACACGCCCCTCGGTCAGGAGCTCGCGAGCCAGCTCTTCGGGATGCCGAAGGCGCTGCGCGTCGCCTCCGGCTTCGTCCTCCTCCTCGCGCTCGTCCCCGGCCTGCCGGCGGTGCCGTTCCTCGTGCTCGCCGCCGCCCTCTTCGTCATCGCCCGCGCCCGCGCCCGCCAGATCGCGCGCGACGATCGTCGCGACGCCACCGAGCCACGTCCGATCGCGCCCGCGGCGGGTGGGCGGCGAACGGAGACGCCCTTCGTCCCGATCGTCGTGCCGTGGAGCATCGAGGTGAGCGAGGACCTCGCGAGCGCGCTCGAGGACGCGAACGAGGACGGCGAGCGGCTCGGCCTCCGGTCGGAGGCGCTCGCGCTCAGGGAGCGCCTCTTCTCCGAGCTCGGAGTCCCCCTCCCCGCGCCGCGCGTCCGGGTCGCGCCGGGCCTCCCCGCACGCCACGCCGTGCTCTCGCTCTTCGAGGTCCCTGCGCGCGTGATGCCCGTCATCCCCGACGGCACCGGCGACGGCGAGGTCGTCCGCGTCGTCGCCGACGCCGCCGCCGAGCTGCTTCGCGGGCGCGCGGCCGATTTCCTCGGCCTCGCGGAGACCCAGCGCCTGCTGGACGAGCTCGAGCAGTTCGCGCCCGCCACCGTCCGCAACGTCGTCCCGAAGCCCGTCACGCTGACGTTGCTCACCGACGTCCTCCGCCGCCTCCTCGAGGAGCGGGTGTCGATCCGCGACCTCCGCGCCATCCTCGAGGCGCTCGCGTCACTCGCCGCTACGGAGAAGGATCCGCTCACCCTCACCGAGCTCGTTCGCGCTCAGCTCCGGCGTGCGCTCACGTTCAAGCTCACACGCGGCGCCACCCAGCTCGGCGTCGTCCTCGTCGATCCGACGATCGAGGACACCATCCGGCGCGCGATCCAGCGCACGCCTGCAGGCGCGTTCCTCACGCTCCCGCCGGCGGCAGCGCGGGACGTCATCGCGGCGCTCCGCCGTGCCGGCTCGGAAGCGACGACACAGGGCGCGGCAGCGCCTGTGTTCCTCACGCAGCCCGACATCCGCCGCTTCATGCGAAAGCTCCTCGAGACCGAGGTCCCCGACGCGACGGTAGTGAGCTTCGCCGAGCTCCTCCCCGAGGTCACGCTCCGCCCGGTGGCGCGCGCGAACCTCGCCGGGATCGGCTGAGCGATCGGGCGTGCGCGAGCGACGGCGCCCGCCGCGCCGCTACATCTTCGGGCGTGCCATCTTGCGCTGGGCGAGGCCCATGCGCGCGACCATCTGCTTCGCCTCGCGCTCGAGAAGCGGGTGCACCTTCTTCTGGGGCGGGAGGAACATCCCGAGGAGGTGCGGATTCATCTCGGCGAGCTTCTTCAGCGCGCGGCCAATCCCCTTCGTGTCGTTGACGGCGGCGTAAGCGTACGCACGGGCGCGCCACATCTGCGCCTTCATCTCGGCGTGCTCGGGCGCATCGGGGTTGAACAGGTCGAGGGTGTCGACCGCCTTCCTCCCCTGCCCGGTCCGCGCCCACGCCTCGCCGGCGACGGCCGCAAACATCACGCGCGTCTTCGGCTCCTGCTGCTTTCCGAGCTCGAGCTTGTCGGCGAGCGCGCGCGCCTCCGCGGTCTCACCGAGCGTGAGGTGCAGCATCGCGCGCATCGCGCGGACCTGCCCGGCGATCGGCGCGAGCTCCTTGTCCAGGTTGACCGACTCGAGCGTGGCGAGGGCGGCGCGGGGGTCCTCCTGCATCTGGAGCTGCGCCTTGGCGAGGACGGCCTGCGTGTCGCCCTTCTTGAACTCGGTCTCGAGCCGCTCGATCGCCTTCTTGCGCCCCTCGTCCGTGTCGGCGCCCTTCAGGATCGCTCCGAGCGCCTGCGTCTTCTTCACGTAGCGCTGGAGCCAGATCATGACGCCGACCGCGAGCACGCTGGCGACGCCGGCGACGGCCTTCGGGATCCAGCCCGGGATGATGAGCGCGATCACCCAGATGACCGCGGCGACGAGCGCGACGCGGAGGAAGATCTTCTTGAGATCGACCGGCGGGCGCTCGTCCTGCGCCTTGCCGAGCTCTGCGAGCTCCTTCTGGACGTCGGCGGCGCTCTTCTTCTTTTTCTTCGACTTGGCGGGCGGGGGCCGCGAGCCCGCGCCTGCTGCCGTGCTCTCGGCGTCGTCCGTCGCCACTGCCTCGTCCTTGTCGCTCTCGCTGGCCACGGCGCGTCCTTACCCCGACAGTCCGCGCCTGGCAAACCCTGCTCGTACCCCAGCCTCCACTCTCGCCTACTCTCGCGGCGTCGGCCGGGGCGTCGGCGGCGGCATGCTGCCGACCGGCTCGCCTGCCATCTCGGGGTCGGCCGCCTGGAGCTGCTGCCGGATGTGGATGAACACGCTCTGCGTGAGCGACATCACCGGCACGGCGAGCAGCGCGCCCACGACGCCGAAGAAGTGCTCGCCCACGAGGAGCGAGAAGATCACGAGCACCGGATGGATCTTCGCCGCGTCGCCCATGATCTTCGGATTCAGGAGGTTCGCCTCGACCTGGTGGATCCCGATGATCCAGACGAGCACGAAGACCGCGGTGCCGAAGGACTGCGTCAGGCCGAGGATGACCGCAGGGATCGCGCTGATGATCGCTCCGAAGATCGGGATGAGGCTCAGCACCGTCGCGATCAGCGCCAGCACCGGCCAGTACTTGAGCCCGACGATCGCGAAGCCGATCGCGCTGAGCACCCCGTTCACGAGGCAGATGAGGAGCTGCCCACGTACGACGCCCGAGAGCCCTCGGTCGGCACGCACGAGCAGCGACCTCCACGACGCGCGACTGCTCGGACGGAGGAGCGACTCGAAGAAGCCCAGGATGCGCTCGCGCGTGAGGATCGTGTACGCGGCGAGCATGAGCGTGAGACCGAAGACGAAGAAGAAGCGGCTCACGCCCGCGATGATGTCGCGGCCGATCTTCACGATCTCCAGCGCGTTGCGCTGCGCATAGGCCACGCTCTTGCCGGCGATGTCGGCAACGAGCTTGTCGAGGTCGAACGGCTCGGCGCCCGGCTCGCGCACCGGCTCGATCAGGTAGCCCCCGCCCTTGGTCGGGTTGATCGCGATCGGTCCGTCGATCTCGATCGCGAACGACCCGTCCGCGCGCTGCCGCGCGACGATCGCCGCCCCGTCCTTGTCCTCCGGGCCCTCGCCGTCCGCACGATCTCCGGAACCGGGATGTTCGGCGCCACCGAGCCCGAGCGAGCGGAGGCGCTGCTGCACCTCGGGGACCCACTCGGTCTTGATCGTCTTCGAGATGACGGGCAGCTCACGGCGGAAGTTGGCGACCTCCTGAGCGACCCGCGGCGCCCCGATGCGCACGCTCAGGGCGAGCGAGCCGAGGACGACGACGTAGACCAGGATGATCGCGAGCGCCCGCGGCACGCGCTTGCGCTCGACCCAGGCGACCGCCGGGGTGAGCACGTAGGCGATCACGACCGCGAGCACGAACGGCAAGAGGACCGATCGCGCTGCGACCACGACCGCGACCAGGATCGCGGCGCTGACGGCGAGGAAGATCGTGTGGCGCCGGCGCGCGCCACGCATCGGATCGATGATGACCGGCCCCTCCGGATCCATCACCCTGCCTCCCCGGAAGCCGGCGACACGGGCGCCGGGGCACGCTCTCCCGGCAGGTCCGCGAACGCCGCGTAAAGGCGCTGCCACGCGTCGTCCAGGTACTCGGGCATGACGCGGACGTCGGCGAGCACCGGCATGAAGTTCGAGTCCCCCGCCCATCGCGGGACGATGTGCCCGTGCACGTGATCGGCAACGCCGGCGCCGGCGTCACGGCCGAGGTTGAAGCCGACGTTCATCGCGGAACAGCTGACGGCGCGACGTAGACGCACGGTGCTCTCGCGAAGAAGCGCCATGAGGGCGGCGTATTCCTCATTCGAGAGCTCGGCCAGGTCCGCGACGTGCCGGCGCGGGGCGACGAGCAGGTGCGAGGGCGTGAACGGGTAACGGTTCAGGCACACGGACGCGTGCTCCTGAACGACCACCACCAGGTTCTCGCGGAACGCCGACGCCGAGCGCGGGTGCTCGCAGAAGAAGCAGCCGCCCTTGCCCTTCGCCGTCTCGTCGCTGCGGAGGAGATAGGGCATGCGCCACGGGGCCCAGAGCGGGGTCGACATCAGCCGCGCACCATACACCAGGCGGCCTCCTCAGCCGACCTGCAAGGTCCAACGGACGAGCCTCGAGTTGCCAGATGAGTGCTCCAAAATGCGACGACGGCGGCTGCCTCCTTTCGGAAGCGGCCGCCGTCAGTCAGTTACAGCTCAGAGCGTCGAGAAGGGGCTCAGCCCTCTCCCTTCGACTCCGGGCTCGCCTCGTCCTTGGCTTCTTCCTTCGCCTCGGTCTTGGCCTCTTCCTTCGCCTCGGTCTTGGCGCCCTTCACGCTGACCTGGCCGAGCTTCTGCTTGATGAGCTCGCCGATCGACGTGGCCTTCTGCTCGTCGCTCGCCTTCTTCGGGGCGACCGACGCGCGCTGCTTCTCCGGCTTCGGCGCCGAAGCAGCCTCACCGATGCGCATCGAGAGCGTCAGGCGACGATCCTGCGAGTCGACGTTCGCGATTTCGGCGTTGATGGCATCGCCGATCTCGAACGGAACGACCTCGCCGGCCTCGTTCTTCTTCTCCACGAGCTCGTTCGACGGGAGCAGCCCCTCGACGCCCTCGCGGATACGGACGAACACGCCGTAGTCGACGACCGACACGACCTTGGTGTCGACGATCTTGCCCGGGGGGAACTCCGAGAAGATGGTCGGCCACGGGTCGTCCCAGAGCTGCTTGATGCCGAGGGAGACCTTCTTCTCGTCGTGGTTGATCGAGAGGATGATCGCCTCGACGTCGTCGCCCTTGTGGTGGAGGTCGGCCGGGTTGTTGACCTTGGCCGTCCACGACAGGTCGCTCTTGTGGACCATGCCGTCCACGCCCTCTTCGATGCCGATGAAGACGCCGTAGTCCGTGATCGAACGGACCTTGCCGCCGATCTTGTCACCGGGCGAGTACTTCTCGGTGAAGAGCGTCCAGGGATCGGGCTCGAGCTGCTTGAGGCCGAGCGAGATGCGCTTGGCCTTCGCGTCGACTTCAAGCACCTGGCAGTCGATCTCCTGACCGACCTCGAGGAGCTTCGACGGGTGCTTGACCTTCTTGGTCCACGACATCTCGCTGACGTGGATGAGGCCCTCGACGCCCGGCTCGAGCTCGACGAACGCGCCGTAGTCGGTGATCGACATGACCTTGCCGTGCACCTTCTTGCCCGGCGGGAAGGCCTCTTCGGCGTGGCTCCAGGGGTCTTCCTGGGTCTGCTTCAGGCCGAGGCTGACGCGCTCGGTCTCGGGGTTGTACTTGAGGACCTTGACGGTGACCTCGTCGCCAACCTTGAAGAGCTCCTCGGGGTGATTGACGCGCCCCCAGGACATGTCGGTGATGTGGAGGAGGCCGTCGATGCCGCCGAGGTCCACGAACGCACCGTACTCGGTGATGTTCTTGATGACGCCGCGGACGACCTTGCCCTCCTCGAGGGTCTCGAGGGTCTTGGTCTTCTGCTCGTCGCGCTCCTTCTCGAGGAGCACGCGGCGCGACAGGACGATGTTGCCGCGCTTCTTGTTGAACTTGATGACCTTGAACTGGTAGGTCTGACCGATCAGCTTGTCGAGGTTGCGGATCGGGCGAAGGTCGACCTGAGAGCCGGGGAGGAACGCCTTGACGCCACCCTTGATGGTGACCGAGAGGCCGCCCTTCACGCGCTGGCTGATGGTCCCTTCGATGAGCTCGTCGCGCTCGCACGCGCCCGAGATCTCATCCCACACCTTCATCTTGTCCGCCTTCTCCTTGGAAAGCGTGACGAGGCCGTCGTCGTTCTCGCGGCTCTCGATGAAGACGTCGACACGGTCACCGGCCTTGACGGTGACTTCGCCGGAGGCGTCGGTGAACTCGGAGAGCGAGATCATGCCTTCGCTCTTGCCACCGATGTCGATGATGACGTTGTCGCGCTGCACCGCGACGACGGTGCCCTGGACGATCTCGCCCTCTTTGCCGAATTCGCCGCCGGAGATGGAGGCTTCGAAGAGAGCGGCGAAGGAGTCCATGCCTCCGCTGGTTTCGGTTACGGTTGTTTCAGTTGCCATGTGAACTTTGGTTGAACCTCGTTTCGTCCACGCCGATGGTTCGGTCGCGAACGCCTTCCTCCCCCCAGGCCTAGCTCCATATGAAAAAGAGCGGGGACCGAAGGGGGCCGGGGCTTTAGCCCAGCGACTTTTCGGAGTCAAAGGGCCGAGCTCGTGGCGTGCCAAGAAAAACGGGCGGTCCGACGAGCCGATGCGTGCGCCCCCGATTCCCGAGGCGAGAACGCGAGCGCGGCGCCACCCGCTCGAGCACTGCCGGACGCCGCAAAAGTAGGTCTGCAGGCAGGTCGCTCGCGGAACCGGTCCGTCCCCGGCCAAGGCGCAGTCAGAGGCCGAGGTCCGCGCCCGACGCGTTCGGCAGCTCCTCGAGCAGGCGCGGCGGTACGGCCACGCGTACGAAGACGGTGGTCCCCTCGTAGGTGACCTTGGCGGTCTTCAACCAGGCGCGGCTCTCGCTCACTCCGCCGGCCGCGCCACCGTCCTTCGCGAGCTCCTCGACGACGCGCTTCGCCTGCATCTCTCCCCACGCCGTCGCGTCCGCGTCTGCGTAGGTGAGGCCAACGACCAGGCCGCCCTTCCCCGGCTTCAGCGCGAAGAGGGCGGTCGTGAGCTTCTTCGAGAGCATCCCGTACAGCGGGTGCCGATCGAGCGCGTGCACGAGGGGTCCGCTCACCCGAACGACGGCGAGGGCGTCCGGATCGACCTCGGGCGCGGGACGCCGGGCCGGCATCGCGAACACCTGACGCGCGCGCGTGCGGGCATCGCCGAGCGTGCCGACCCACGTGCGATCCGGCAGGACGAAGACCGCGCCGGCGTCGGCGTGCCTTCGATCGAGCAGCTCGTACTCGATCACCTTCGCGCGATCGCTCGTCGGCCGGAAGAGCGCACGGCCCTCGGCGTCCGTGATCTTCTGCGGGTCGAGGCTCGCAGGCACGCCGCGAAGGACGAGCGCCGCGTCGAAGCCCTTGCTCAGCCCGACGATGATCTCCTCGGCGCCTTCGGCAGCTCGCACCATCGTGTCGCCACGCGCGACCCCGCGCGCCTGTGCTGCGCGCACGACCGCCTTGAAGAACGAGCCGTAGAGCCCGTCACGCTTCATCGCCTGCGGCCGGATCACCGCGTAGAGGTCGGGCGTACCCTCGAAGACGTCAGCCCAGGCCGCGACGCTCTCTTGTTTCGGTGGTGCGGGCGGCGGCGCTTCACCACCACACGAGACGACGCTCGTGGAGAGGAGCGTTGCGATGAAGAGCGCTGCAATGCGTCTTCTCACGAACGCCCCCCTCAGCCGGCCGCGACCTCGCGGACCTTGCGCAGCATGAACGCGACCGTCTCGTCGAGCGACATCGCCGTCGAGTCGACCAGCGAGGCCGTCTCGGCCTGGCGGAGCGGCGCGACCGCGCGGCCCTCGTCGCGAGCGTCGCGCTCCTTCACGTCGGCGAGCGTGTCGTCGAAGGTGACGTTCTGCCCCTTCGCGATCAGCTCGTCGTGACGACGACGCGCGCGAACCTCGGGGCTCGCCGTGAGGAAGAACTTCACCTCGGCGTCGGGGAAGACCACCGTGCCGATGTCGCGTCCCTCGAGGACGACTCCCCCGCCCTCACCCGCCTGGCGCTGGAGATCGAGGAGCACGGCGCGCACCTCGCCGTGAGCCGACACGGTGCTCGCGCCCTGTGCGATGTCGGGCGTGCGGATCGCCTCCGAGACGTCCTCGCCCGCGAGCTTCACCCGGACGCCGAGCTTCTCGTCGCGTTCGAACGCGAGCGAATGCGCACCGACGATCCCGCGCGCGAGGCCCGCGACGCGCTCACCGTCGTTCCAGGGCACGCCCGCACGTGTCGCGGCGAGGGCGACCGCACGGTACATGGCGCCTGTGTCGACCAGCACGTAGCCGAGCGCGTCGGCAAGACGGCGCGCAACGGTGCTCTTGCCGGCGCCGGCCGGACCGTCGATCGCGACGATGGGACGCTTCCGCTCGCTCATGAGGCGGGGTCCTTCTACCACGCCGGCGACCATCTGGCGCAAGACTCCCGCCGACCTCGGGAGTCAGTCATCCTCGCGTGCGGGTCACTCGACCTCGATCCGGGCCCCGAGGGCACGGAGCGTACCGACGAACCGCGGGAAGCTCGTGGCGATACAGTCGCAGTCGGTGATTCGCGTCGGCGCGCTGCCGTGGAGGCCGAGGACTGCGGCCGTCATCGCGATCCGATGGTCGCCGTGGCTGTCGACGACCGCCGGCGCGAGCGGACCTTCTTTGCCCTGGATGATCAGGCCGTCCGGGAGCTCCTCACATTCGACGCCGAACGCACGCAGGACCTTGACCATCGTAGCGATGCGATCGCTCTCCTTCACCCGGAGCTCCTCGGCGTCGCGGATCTTCGTCTCGCCCGTCGCACGGACGGCGAGGGCGCATGCGATCGGGATCTCGTCGATCGCACGCGGCACGAGCTCGCCGCCGACGAGCACGCCGCGCATCGGCTGGTGCCACGCCGAGATCTCCGCCACCGGCTCACCACCTTGATCGCCCTGCGGCACGACCTCGAGCCCCGCCGCCATGAGCCGAGCTATCTCGAGCAGGCCCGTGCGCGTCGGATTGGTGCCGACGCCGCGAACCGTCACGCGCGAGCCCTCCGTCATCTGCGCCGCGACGAGGATGAACGCCGCCGCCGAGATATCTCCCGGGATGTCGATCGAGAAGCCCTCCATCTTTCCGCTCCACCCGGCGGGATCGAGCTCGACCGCGGTGCCGACCGTCCGCAGCGGGACGCCGAGCGCATGCATCATTCGCTCGGTGTGATCGCGCGAGAGCGTCGGCTCCCTGAACCAGGTCGTGCCGTGGGCGTAGAGGCCCGAGAGGAGGATCGCGCTCTTCACCTGCGCACTCGAGACCGGGCTCTCGTATTCGAGCTCGGCGAGCTCCTTGCCCGACGGCAGCGGCCCGACGAGGAGCGGCGGCGTGACGTCACCCGCCTTCGTCGGATGCGGCGTCCCCTCGATGACCGCCCCGCGCGCGCGGAGCGGCGCGATCACGCGCATCATCGGGCGACGCGTGAGCGACGCGTCGCCGACGAGCTTGGTCTGGAAGGTCTGCGCCGCGAGGATCCCCGTCAACAGACGCATCGTCGTCCCCGAGTTACCGCAGTCGAGCGCGTCCTTCGGCGCGCGAAGGCCGAAGAGGCCCGTGCCCTTGACCTTCAGCGTGGTCCGGTCGACGTCCTCGACCACCGCGCCCATCGCGCGCATCGCGTTCGCGGTCGCGACGTTGTCCTCTCCGTGAGAGAAGCGCCGGATCTCGGACGTGCCCTCGCAGATCGACGCGAAGAGCAGCGCCCGATGACCGATGCTCTTGTCGCTTGGGACGGGGACGCTGCCGACGAGAGGAGTCTTGCCGAGAGGATGAACGACGAGGGTACTCACCGCTCGATGTTTACCTCAGGTGGGCGCGAAAGGGTCGCCCGCGTCAGCGAACCCACGCATTGCGGAGGTTGTTCGCACGGCCCGTGGACCAGAGGACGCAGTTCGGCCTCGACCCCGGGACCTGGAAGACGAGGACGTTCTCCTTCGATGCGCTCGCATCCTTGAGCGACACGACGACGTCGAGCGTGCCGTCGCCGTCGACATCGCCGACCGTCGGGACCGCCATCGAGCCGCGCCCCGGCAGCGCGACCTTGTGAAGCTGCTGCCCGGTCGACGAGAGCACGTGGAGCGCGCCAGCGTTCGCGTCCGGCGAGTAGGTCGCGAAGACGATCTCCGGGACGCCGTCGGCCGAGAGGTCGGCGACCACGATGCCCGCAGTGAGCGCGCGTCCGTTCAGCGCGTAGTCCGCCGTCCAGAGCTCCGTCTTGTCGGCCGCGACCGCGTGGATCTTCCCGTCGAAGCCCGCGAAGATCATCTCGAGCCCGGGCTTGCTCGCGTCGATGTCCGCGACCGTGACCTGGTTCGTCAGGCCGACGAGGTTCCCCGCGTTCGGCGCGGTGGGCCCGTCGAGCTCCGGACTGAAGCCGTCACCGAGGCCCATCACGTAGCCCGAGACGTGGAACGGCGTCTCCCAGCCCGGCCGCCGCGACGCGTCCGAGCCCACGACCCACAGCGCAACACCGCGCTTCCGGTCCTGCTGCGACGCGTTCTGCACGCTCCCGACCATGACGATCTCGAACGTCCCGTCCTTGTCGATGTCGGCGATCGCCGGGGGCGTGTTCGTGAAGTGCGCCTGGTTCGAGGCGCTCTCGTCGTCGGCGTACCCCTGCTTCGCGAGCTCCAGGTCGTGGAGGTAGCGAACCCCGGGCGTCTTCGAACGCTTCGCGAACATCGAGCTCGCGTCGAACGCAGCGCCCGTCCCCTTGAAGAAGCTCGCGTACGCGTTGTCGTGAGGCAACACGAGGTCGTGCTTGCCGTCACCGTCGAGATCACCGATCGCGAGGTTCTGGTCGTAGAGGCCGGCGAAGTAACACGGGCCCGGCGAGCACCCCGCCGCGCCGCTGGCGACGGGCGGGAAGCCGGGTACCGCGGTGCCGTTCGCGTGGTACGCGTTGACGACGTCCGCCGTTGCGCCGCTGCCGTTGCGGACCCCGACGACGATGTCGAGCGCTCCGTCGCCGTCGACATCGCCGGCCGCAACGGTGCGCGTCTCCGTCCCCCACGTCTTCGGGAAGCCGTTCAGCAGCGCTCCCGCAGCGTCGATCAGGTACGCCGAGTCGCGCGCGGCGACGGCGATCTCGAGCTTGTCGTCACCGGTGAAGTTGCCGACGATCGGGCTCGCCCAGATCCGGTCCTTCGTCGTGTCGAAGGAGAACACCCGTGTCCCGTCGGGACGCCATGCGAGGACGCGCCCGCCACGAACCGCGATGATCTCGCTTTTGCCGTCACCGTCGAGGTCGGCGATCGCCGGAGACGCGAGCCACCCCTCGTTGCCGTCGTCGGCGAGCTTCTTCAGGAGCACGGGCGCGCTGACCGTCGCGCTCCCGCCGGCCGCGGCGCACGACGGCGCAGCAGGGACCGTGGGGCCGCCATCGACCGGCGCGTCGGCGCCGCTCGATCCCGACGAGCTCGTGCCCCCGCTCGAGCCGGACGACGTGCCGGGGCCTGCGGCTCCCTCGTCGTCTCCGCAGCCTCCCGCGAGGGCGAGCGCCGAGACGAGCGTGATGACGACGACCGACCCGTGAACGACGGCTCCGCGCATGCGCGCCACCTCCGCTCGGAATGGTAGGCGACGTCCACATGCGAATGGAAGCGAGCTCACGAGCCCGCGCCGAGAGCGAATGCCCCGCGCGCAGGCTCGGTCTATGTGAGGCTCACGCTCGCCGTCGGCTCACTGGCCGAGCCACCCCGGCGCCGAGGCCAGCACCTGTCGCAGCGACTGGTCGTCGACCTCGAGCTTCACCTGCACGTCCTGCTTCTCGGCCTTCACGTCGACGTTCTGGACCTTCACGCCGATGAGCGCGAGCCACTGCGCCTGCTTCGCGACCTGCTTCACGTGCTCGGACGCCGTCCCCGCTCCCTGCTCGTCGGGATACGTGAGGCTGCCCGCGATCTGCAGGCCCGGCTCCTTGAACGAGAGGAGGACGCGCACCGCCTTCATCGACTGGATGAAGGGCACCGGGATCTGACGCAAGGCCTCGGCCGGCATCGGTTGGGTCGCAAAATCGCCCGCCACCGCCCCGGCTGCGCCTGGCGTCTCGACGGTCTCGATCATCCACGGCGCGATGTCACGCTTCACCCGACCGTCCTTGATGCGCTCGAGGACGCGGCGGATGCCGCTCTCGGTGCCGGCGATCGCCTTCGTGCTCGAGAGGAGCGTGAAGCCCATGTTGTTGATCGTGTAGACGTCGCGCCCCGCGTACTGGGAGGCGACGAGCATCCCGCCGCTCTTCGTGGGCGTCTGCTTGAGCGCGACCTCCTTGATCTTCGCTTCGTCGAAGCGCCCGATCACGATCGCCGCCGCGTCGATGCCCTGATACGAGTAGCTCGCCCAGGTGATGCGATCGACGTCGCGCGACGCCTGGAAGCCCGCCTCCTGGCCCATCGGAACGTACTTCTCGACGAGCTTCGCGAGCTCGGAGCCGAACGACTCGCTGCCGAAGAACGCGCGCGCATCGACCGTACCGACGGCGATCGCATTGCCCGGTAGCAGCGCGAGCGCGTCGTCCATGCCGTTGTCGGCGGCGGGCGCCTTCGCCTCCTTCTTGTCGCCGCCGCACGCGACGAAAAGGGCCGAGACGAGTAGGAGGAAGAACGTCAGGAACGTGGAAGAGCCGCGCTTCATGTGCGCGCGAGCGTAACACGCCGAACGCCGCCCCTCACCGTCGGCGAAGAGCTCAGGTGAGCTGGTACGAGCCGAGCACCTTGAAGAACTTCGACAGGCGCCGGACCTCTTCGATGGCGCCGATGATCGGCCGGTCGGTCGCGTGCCCCTCGACCTCGATGAAGAAGAGGTACTGCCAGTCGTCACCGGGCGTCGGCCGCGACTGGATCTTCGTGAGGTTGACGCCGCGCTCCGCGAACTGGCGAAGGATCTCGTGGAGCGCCCCGGGCGAGTCCTTCACCGCGAACGCGAGCCCGGTGAGGTCGCTCCCCGTCCGGCTCGAAGGTCGCGTTCCGACGATCGCGAAACGGACGCGTTCGTCGCCGTCGTCGCGGACGTTCCGCTTGATCGTCTCGAGCGAGAACTCGGCCGTGAAGCCCTCGTGCACGAGGGCCGCGGCGCGCGGATCGGCGGCGGCGAGCTGGCAAGCCCCGAGCGGCGTCTTCACGTCGAGCACCTGGGCGCCGGGCATCTCCGTCCCGAGGAAGCGCTGGCAGTGCGCTCGGTCCTTGGCGACCGCGTAGACCTTCTCGACCTCCGAGAGGCTCGACGCCTTGGTCGCGAGCTGCAGGTTCAGGACGAGCTCGAACGCACCGACGATCTTCGCCTCGCTCTGCGCGAGCGCCGCGATCGTGGACGCGAGGAGCCCATCGGCCCGCGTCTCGAACGGGACGACGGCGTAGCTCGCCCGCTGCCGATTCACCTCGTCGATCGCCGCGGCCACGGTCTCGGCGCCGAGGTACTCGGCTGCCACGCCGAAGCGGCTCCGCGCCGCTGCGTGAGCGAAGCCTCCGTCGAGGCCCGAGTACGCGACGACGACCGGCTGCTCGAGCGAGAAGCAGGTCGCAAAGATCTCGCGGAAGATCTCGCGGAGCGCGGCCTGGGGGATCTCCCCTGCCGCCTTGCCGACGAGCGCCTCGATCTGCCCCCGGTCCGGGAGCGCAGGCGGCATGGTGAACGACTTCCGAAGCTCGCCGATGCGCTTGGAGAGCTTCCCTCGCCGCTCGAGCGAAGAGAGCAGCTGCGCGTCGATCTTGCCGATCTCCTGACGGAGCTCTTCCAATTCACGGCGCTTGTCGCTCATGGGTGCCACTAGAATAGCAGGCCGAGGAGCCGAAGGATCCCCCTCGCCCTCGACCGCTCACGTGAATCGAGCTGATCGACACGATCTCCGCGCGCTCCGACGCAAGTACGAGCAGATGCTCTCGCTCCGCATCGCGCACGAGCGCGCGCTGTGCGACGCAAACTTC
Source organism: Myxococcales bacterium 68-20 (assembly GCA_001899635.1). Classification (GTDB taxonomy): domain Bacteria; phylum Myxococcota_A; class Polyangia; order Polyangiales; family Polyangiaceae; genus Labilithrix. Next base: position 204,596 of record MKVQ01000002.1, read on the forward strand.
GTCGAGCCCGATCCGCGTCCCGCGATGGCGAGCCTCGCCGAGGAGTATCCGGGCTCGTTGCGCGAGCTCGACACGCTCCCGCTCGATGTGATTGCCGCACGGATCGACGCGCTGCGATCCGTCGAGCGACACCCATCACGAGCAGAACCGTGGATGGTCGCGCAGATCGCCTTCCACCGCTTCGCGCGCGGCGCTCTGGCGACGAAGCGATGGCTCGCAGGGCGGAAGTCGATCACGCCGGCGCTTCGTGCCGCGTTCACCCGGGCGACGGCGACGCTTCCCCAGGGCGCCGAGGCGCGCCTGTTCGCCGGCGACCTCGAGACGATCGCGACGCCTCCACGAGGCCGTCTCATGGACGTCGTCCACGCGCGTGTCGCGCAGACGCTCGACATCACGGCGGCCGAAGCGCGAGCGCTCGTGTTCGGTCCACCGCACGCGCGAGCGGACCGGACGACCGAGCGGCACCGCGCTCGAACGCAATGAGTGAGCGCTAGGTCGCGGTCACGAGCTGCTGGTCGATCCGGCCGAGCCGGAGCTCGACGGCGAGCTCGAGGAGCTCGACGACGAGCTCGCCGAGCTCGTGTCCGCCTTCGCGGCGGGCGTGCTCGTCGTGGACTTGCTGCTGCTCGTCGACGAATCGCTCTTCGGCGTCGACGAGTAGAGGTCCGCGTACCAGCCGCCGCCCTTCAAGATGAAGTTGCCGCCGCTGATCTGGCGCTTCGCCGTGGACTTCCCGCACTTCGGGCAGACCTCGATCGGGTTCTCGGAGATCTTCTGGATCTCCTCCCATTGATTCGCGCAGTCCGTGCAGACGTACTCATACGTGGGCATGATTCTTCAAGGACCCCAATGGCCTTCCGAACGAGGCAAGTCAAGGGGGTCGCAGCGTACTTCGTGAAGAGAATGCGCGGGTTGCCCCCTCGGCGCTCCCCCTCCGGCGATCGGTCGACGCACGGCGAGCGCGGACAACCCCCGGTTTTCACGTGAAAATCCGCTGAACATATTAATCCTGCTTGCTTGCGCGTTCGTTCAGGCGTAGCTACTGAACACTGACCGTATGTGAGGTGACGTTACGTCCTCCCTATGGCCAGTGTTCCGCTCCGAACTTGGTGGCAAGCTGGGGGAAACCTGAGCGAAGCCGGGCTGGCGTGATCGGCGGGGGCGAGGTACGTCCCGCGACGGTCGAGGCGAGCCTTGCGCAAGGGCGCCTTCAGGGCCTTCAGCCGACACAGAGCCTTCAGCCGCCCCAAGAGAGAGCCTTCAGCGGAACGAAAAGAGCCTTCAGTCGACACGAAGAGAGCCTTCAGCCGACACGAAGACAGAACGGGTTCGTGACCATGACCCGGATGGGATCGCTGGAATGAAGATCAAGCGCCTCGAGCTCAGTGGCTTCAAGTCGTTCGTCGATCGGACGGTCGTCAACTTCGACCACGAGATCATGGGCATCGTCGGCCCGAACGGATGCGGGAAGTCGAACATCGTCGACGCCATTCGCTGGTGCATGGGCGAACAGAGCGCGAAGCACCTCCGCGGAAAGAGCATGGAGGACGTCATCTTCAACGGCTCCGAGTCGCGCGCGCCCGCCGACTACGCCGAGGTGACGCTCACGTTCGAGAACGACGACCCGGTCGATGTCCCGCTCGAATACAAGGACTACGCGGAGATCGCCGTCACGCGCCGCCTCCATCGCAGCGGCGACAGCGAGTATCTGATCAACAAGACGCCCGTCCGCCTGAAGGACATCACCGATCTGTTCCTCGGCACCGGCGTCGGCACGAAGGCCTACTCGATCGTCGAGCAGGGCAAGATCGGCCTGATCGTCAGCGCGAAGCCGGAAGACCGCCGTCTCCTCATCGAGGAGGCCGCCGGCATCACGAAGTTCAAGAGCCGGAAGAAGCAGGCCGAGCGCAAGATGGAGCTCACGCAGCAGAACCTGCTGCGCGTCGGCGACATCATCGGCGAGCTCGAGCGCAGCCTCGGCTCGCTCAAGCGACAGGCCGCGAAGGCCGAGCGCTTCATCTCGTACCGCAACGAGCTCGAAGACCTCCAGCTCTACGAGGCGTCGCACAAGTTCCTCGAGCTCCGTGGCTGGATCTACCTCGAGCACTCCGAGGTCGAGCGCCTCACGCTCGAAGCGGACCAGGCGCGCACGACCCTCACCGCCCGCGAGGCGGAGCTCGAGAGCGCCCGCCTCGACGCGCACACCGCGGAGGAGAAGCTCGAACAGGCGGGCACCGCGGCGTTCGCGGCGGACAACGAGGCCCGCGCGGAGGAAGCCGCGATCGAGCGCGCGAAGGACCGCATCGAAGCGCTCCGCCGCCGAGCCACGCAGGCCGAAGGCGAGCTCGGCGAGATCAGCGCGCAAGCCAGCGCCCTCGCCACCGAGCGCGAAGCCGTCGGAGCCGACGTCGCGATCCTCGAAGAGGGCGAGACCGGCGTGGCGACCGCGGTCGCTCAGGAGGACACCAAGCTCGCAGATCTCTCGGCATCGCACGAGGCCGCCGAGCGCGAGGTCGTCGAGTTCCGCAACGCGATGAGCCACGCGCAGCAGGCGATCGCGAGCACCGAGGCGAAGCTCGAGGGCTTCGACCGCCGGAAGGACGAGATGCGCGCGCGCGAAGAGAAGCTCCAGACCGAGCGCGAGCAGCTCGAGGGTAGCCTCCTCGAGCTGCGCGCCCGCACCGAGCAGCTCGCCCTCGCGATCGAGGACCTCAAGAGCGGCAAGATGACGAGCGCCGAGGAGAAGGCGCAGATGGAGGAGCGCCTCGGCGAGCTCCGCCGCGCCATCGCCGAGAGCGAGCAACTGCTCGAAGAGGCGAAGGCCGAGGCGAGCAAGAAGCGCTCGCGCCTCCATGCGCTCTCGGAGATGCACGCGCGCCGCGAGGGCGTCGGCGCCGGCGCGAAGGCCCTCGTCGAGACGAAGGACCAGACGCTCGCCGGCCTCCTCGCCGACCGCATCGAGGCGCCCGCGGAGCTCACCGGCGCGCTCGCCGGCCTCCTCGGCAGCCACCTCGAGGACGTCGTCGTCGAAGACCTCGATCGCGGCGTCGGTCTCCTCGGCGACCTCGCATCGGCGCGGAAGGGACGCGCGACGATCATCGCTCGCCACCCCGCGTACGTCGCGGGTCGCGCGACGGCTCCCCTCCCCGCGGTCGCCGGCGTCATCGGTCGCCTCGTCGACGCGCTTCGCTTCGCGCCGGAGGACGAGGCGCTGGTCCGCGCCGTCGTCGGCGAGACGATCGTCGTCGAGGACGTGAATGCAGCGCTGGACGTGCGGGCGCAGCTGCTCGTCGACGCGCCCGTCGTCACACGCGAGGGGACCGTCTTCCACGTCGACGGCCGCGTCTCGGGCGGCACCGGCCAGGAAGCCGGCGCGCACATGCTCGACGTCCGCCGCGAGATGCGCGAGCTCAGCGACGAAGTCAGCCGCCTCGAAGTGCTCGTCAGCGACCGGCTCGCGAACCACCAGGCTCTGCGCACGCAGATCGGCGAGACGCAGGGCGCCCTCGAGCGCGCGCGCCACGAGGCGCACCAGAGCGAGCTCGCGCTGGTCCACGCCGAGAAGGACCACCGGAACGCCGAGGCCGAGGGCGAGCAGCACGCCAAGCGCATCGAGGCGGTGCGGGCCGAGCTCGAGGAGCTCCGCCGGGCCATCGACGAGGCGGACGCCGAGCGCGCAGCTGCACAGCAGCTCCTCGACCAGGCACGCGAGGAGCTCGCGGGTGCGTCGGCCGAAATCGGCGAGGCCGAGGCCCGCGCGACCGAGTGGCGCGAGCAGGTCAAGACGCAGCAGGAGCTCGTGATGGAGCGCAAGGTCGCCCTCGCGGGCGCCCGCGAGAAGCTCCACGCGGCACGCGGCACGATCCAGCGGCTCACCCGCAGCGAGGCGGAGCTGTCGGAGCGCGCCGGCCGCCTCGACGCCGAGCTCTGCGAGGGGGCACGCGAGCACGGCGAGACCGCCGCGACGCTCGTGAAGCACAAGGAGCGCCTCATCGAGGCGCAGGCGGCGGCGCGCGTGGCGCAGGAGGCGGCGACCGAGGCGCGTACCGTCTTCGAAGCGTTCCGCACGAGCCTCCAGGACCGCGAGGCGGGGCTCAAGGATCTCCGCACCCATGCCCAGACGGCGCGCGAGGCGCTCGGCCAGCACGAGATGGCGCTCCGCGAGCGCGAGATCGCGATGGAGCATCTCCTTGCAAGCGTCCGCGAGAAGTTCCGCGGCCTCGAGCTCGCAAGCCTGATCGGCGACTACCACCTCCGCCCGCCGCCCGACGGCGAGACGCGCTCGCGCATCCAGGAGCTCAGCGGCCTCATCGATCGCATGGGCTCGGTCAACCTCGACGCGATGCGCGAGCACGAGGAGGCCGAGAAGCGGTACGAGTTCTACACGACGCAGAAGGCCGACCTCGACAAGGCCCTCGCCGATCTCGAGCGCGCCATCCAGCAGATGAACCGCGAGAGCAAGAAGCTCTTCACGGACACGTTCGTCGCGGTGAACACGCGCTTCCAGGAGCTCTTCCCGAGGATGTTCCGCGGCGGTCGCGCCGAGCTCCGGCTCACGAACCCCGAGGACATGCTCGAGACCGGCATCGACATCATCGCGCAGCCGCCGGGCAAGAAGCTCTCGAGCATCGAGCTCATGAGCGGCGGCGAGAAGGCGCTCACCGCGGTCTCGCTCATCTTCGCGATCTTCTCGATCCGCCCCTCCCCGTTCTGCATTCTGGACGAAGTCGACGCACCGCTCGACGAGGCGAACGTCGGTCGCTACTGCGAGGCGATCCGCGAGATGACCGATCGCTCGCAGTTCATCCTCATCACGCACATCAAGAAGACGATGCAGATGGTCGACATCCTGCACGGCGTGACGATGGGCGAGCCGGGCGTCTCGCGCCTCGTGAGCGTCAAGGTCAGCGAGTCGGCGAAGGCCGGCAGGACCGTGTCGAGCACGAGCAGCGGCGGCCAGGTCGCGGTCGCCTGAGCGTTCCGCTCAGCGATTCACGCGCGGTCGCGTCGAGGTCGAGTCGTTGTGTCGGTCGGACCGGCACCAACGTCTCGAACGGCGCGACCGCGTCCGCTCGTCTGCTGCCGTGACGGTCTCGCGGCACAAGTCCTACGGGGACACGGCCGGCGCGCTCACTGGCACTCGTTGAACTTGCAGACCTTCGACGTGCACTGGTCGTCGCGCTTGCACTTCGACCCGAGACCGTTGCCGTAACACTCGTTGAAGTAGCAGTTGTTCGACGTGCACTGGTCGTCGCGCTTGCACTTCGCCCCGAGACCGTTGCCGTAGCACTCGTTGAAGTAGCAGTTGTTCGACGTGCACTGGTCGTCGGTCGTGCACCTCGACCCGACGTCGTTGCTGGCGCACTCGTTGAAGTAGCAGTTGCGCGAGCAACAGTCGGCGTCGATCGTGCACGACTGCCCGACCTTGCGCTTGTCCGTGCAGACGGCGCCGGCTTCCGCGGCGGCATCCACGCGCGCCCCGCCCCCGGCATCACCATCGGCCTCGCTCCCCCGCGCCGCATCCCGCGCAGGCGACGAGGCGTCGTCCGTGGGGGGCTCGCTGGTGGGAGTCGTCGCGTCCTCGGGTCTCTCTCCTCCGAGCCCGGAGAGATCCGTCATCAGGGCACACGCCGAAAGGATGCTCAGCGCGACGAGCCCGGCGATCGGAGCAATCCTCCCCATCGAGCCTTTACTCTACACGGAGGGCAGCGCGCGAACCAAGGCATCAGCGCGGCATGTGGGTGAAGACATGACCGCCGCGCGCTGGCGAAAGAGGCGATGGTGTCAGCTACAGGCGCAACGCGGCGCCTTCGGCAACGGCGCGAGCACACCGAGCCCGGACGGGCGCCTGCGCTTGGCCGGCGTGCTCGGTTCCCCGGCGCCGGCCGGCGCAGCCCCCGCGATGGGAGGGGTCAGCTCTTCGAGAAGACGACGACGCCGGCGCAGCCCTGACCGCGCATCCGGACCTCGAGCGGCGCGCCCGGCTTCATCTCGATCTGGCGGCTGTCGCCCTCGAGCGGGACGGCGCCGCCGACCTTCGGCAGCGTGATCGTCCCGGCGCCCTCGAGAACCTCGCCCTTGTACGACGACCGCATCGTCGTCGCCGCGGAGGTACCGGCGAGCACGTCGAGCGACACTTCCTTCGGCGAGAACGCGAGGACGTGGACTTCGGTCCCCTTCCCGCTCAGCGTGAGCTGGACGCCCCTCGCCGCGTCGCTGAGCGCGAGCACGCGCTTCGTGAACGACTCGATCTTGAGCGGCTTGCCGTCCTCCGTCTTTGCGCGGACGTTCGTCTCGATCTGGTCGAGGAGCTTCTCGAGCGCCGCCTTGCTCTCCGGATCGCAATTCCCGGACTTCGCCTCCTCGGAGGTGAGCTTCTCGAGCGCCGCAGCGTCGATGCCGCCCGCCTTGCCGTTGGCCGAGGCGCCCGCATCGGCGGACGCGGCGGGCGTGTCGCTGGAAGCCGGGGTTGCGGTGGTCGGAGCAGGCGGCGGACTTCCACCACATGCACCGACGGCAGCGAGAGCCAGAACGAGCCCGGAGGAGAGAGCGACACGGAGGCAACTCATGGAGGCGTTTTCACCCCAGCTCGCTCCGGGCCGCAAGCCCCATCGACACGTGCCTGGCAATGCAAAAGCGCGAGCGCACGGCGAAAGGCGCCGCCGAGGACGGCGCAGCGGGTCGAGCGCCCCCATCTCGCCATCGGACGACGGCCGCGCGCTCTACTCGCAGTAGCCGGCGCTCTGCATCGTCGCGAGCGCCTGCTTGCACGACGACTCGAGTGACTCGGCCCCGGCCCCCTTCTCCTTCGCGTCCTCGACGGACTTCCTCGTAGAGTCGCACGAGCCTGCGAGCGCGGGCTGCGACTCGGCGATCTCGTCGCAACAAGCGAGGTAGCTCGTGCACTGGGGCCCGATGCTGGACTCGGTGTCGCCGCCTTTCGTGGGCTCCGTCGCGCTCTCGTCGGACGACTTGGACGAATCGCTGTTCTGCTTGCCCGAGGCCGGGGCGTTTTCGCCGTCGTCGGAGTCGGGACCACCCGAGCAGCCCGTGAGGGCGGCGATCGAGAGGGACACGAGGACGGCGCTGAGGATCGAACGAAGCATGCTGAAACTCCTGAACGTGCGAACGCTCCGTGCGTCGCACTCCCAAGAGCCAACAGCCTGCAGGCGGTCGCAGAAAAAAGCGTCCACCGCCACCCCGTCCTCGGCCGCGCCTTCGTCCGGCATTCGGCCACACCTTCAAGAGGAGCTCTACCGACTGCTGCTGCTACGAGGCAGCTCGCCGTCCCGGCTCCTCACGAGCGCTCGCCGGAAGATGGCCTGACTGCAGCTCGGCCGGAAGATGTCGGCTCTGTGGGTTCCAGCTCGCCGCACGGCTCTGTGACCTCCCCCTGGCCGACCCGCGCGGGGACGTCCGCCGGAGCGACCCGAACCCGTGCCGTCACTTCGGGAGCGGCTCTGGCACGCTCGATCGCCGCGACGAGTCGCTCAGGGTCATGGCTCATCGCACGGACGACGCGCACCTTGCCTCTGCGCTCGTAGGCAATCTCGATGTAGCGCTGCGCGGCCGAAGGCACGCTGTACGTAGTGCTGCCATCGAAGCCGAAGCGGATCCCCCAGCCACGAGTCCGAAGAACGCTGAGCGAGACGGCGCGCACCGAGCGAATGGACTCGAGCGGGATGCGAGGCCCGAACACACCAAGCTGCACGTGTACCGCATCCGGCGAGACGACCGTGCGCAGGGTCATGAAGAAGACCCACACGACCGCGATGATGAGGAGCTGCCCAATCGTATGGGAAACTTCCGTGGCGCGGAGCGACCAGAGGGCGAGCAACGCGAGCGCAGCGTGCGCCCACCATGCCATGCGCACACGCTCTCGCGCGAGAGCGCCAGAGGCGCCCATGAACGTCTGCTCGTACTCGTCCGGAGGCACGGTGGGCTTCATGAAAGCAGTCGCGGGCATGGGCAGCCAGCATCCAGTCGCCCAGCTTCGCCTCGCGCGGTGAAGGTCTCGAGCTCGAGACCGAGCGTCGCGCGGCCCCGGCGTGGCGGTGGACTCCGAGCCTCGCCTGGGCGCGCGGATCAGACGTCGATGTCCGCCGCGTCCTGCGCGTGCTCCATGATGAAGTTGAAGCGCGCCGACGGGTCCTTGCCCATCAGGTCGTTCATCACGCGATCGGTCTGGAGCGCGTCCGAGATCTCGACGCGGAGCAGCCGCCGCGACCTCGGCGAGAGCGTCGTCTCCCAGAGCACCTTCGGCATCATCTCGCCGAGGCCCTTGAAGCGGGTGATCTCGACCTTGCTCCCGTTCTTGCCCGACGCCTTCAGGATGCGCTCCTTGTCGGCGTCGTCCCCCGCCCAGTGCGTCTCCTTGCCGATGTCGATGCGGTAGAGCGGCGGCACGGCGACGAAGACCTTGCCGCTCTTCAGGAGGTCCGGGATGTGCCGGAAGAAGAACGTCAGCAGCAGGGTCGAGATGTGATGGCCGTCGGAGTCGGCATCGGCGAGGACGATGATGCGCGCGTAGCGGAGCCGGTTGATATCGAAGTCCTTACCGACACCACACCCCATCGCGACGACGAGGTCGGCGAGCTCCTTGTTCTCGAGCACCTTCGAGAGCGCCACCGACTCGGTGTTGAGGACCTTGCCGCGCAGCGGGAGCACCGCCTGGAGCTCGCGATCGCGTCCCTGCTTCGCGGACCCGCCTGCCGAGTCGCCCTCGACGATGAACAGCTCCGTCTTCTCCCGCGCGCTGCTGGAGCAGTCGCTCAACTTGCCCGGGAGCGTGAGACGTCCGCTCGTCGCCGTCTTGCGAGAGACCGCGGCCGACGCTGCGCGCGACGCCTCGCGCGCGCGGGCAGCGAGGACGATGCGGGCGATGATCTGCTCGGCGACGCTGCGGTTCGAGTTGAGCCACTGCTCGAGCGCCGGGCGCACCGCCTGGTCGACGTAGCCCTGGACCTCGGGGTTGTTGAGGCGGTCCTTCGTCTGGCCCTGGAACTGCGGCTCTGCGATGTAGACGCTGAGAATCGAGGTGAAGCCTTCGCGGATGTCCTCCGCCGAGATCGTCACGCCGCGGGGCGAGAGGTTGTGCGTCTCGATGAAGTTGCGCACCGCCTTGCCGACGGCGCTGCGGAGGCCGTTCTCGTGCGTGCCGCCCGAGCCCGTGGGGATGCCGTTGACGTAGCTCCGAACGTGCTCGTCGGTCGACTCCGTCCACTGGAACGCGACCTCGACCTTCGCGCCGTTCTCCTTGAGGAGCGTGAACGGCGCCTCGTGGATCGGCTTCGCGTTGCGCTCGCCGAGCACCTTCTTGAGGTAGTCGACGATCCCTTGCTCGTGCTTGAAGGTCTCGTCGGTGCCGTGCGCCTGGTCGATGAAGCGAACCTTGACGCCGCGGTGGAGGAAGCTCGCGACCTCGAGCCGATCGCGGATGAGCTTCGGATCGAAGTCGGTGCGCGGAAAGATCTGCGGGTCCGGCTGGAAGAACACCGTGGTGCCGCTCCCGCGCGCCGCGCCGATCTTCTTCAGCTGGCCCTGGGGAACGCCGCGCCTGAACTCCATCGTGTGCTCGGCGCCGCCGCGCTTCACCGTCACGACGACCTTCGTCGAGAGCGCATTGACGACCGACGCGCCGACGCCGTGGAGGCCGCCCGACGTCTTGTAGTTCGCGCCCTCGAACTTCCCGCCGGCGTGGAGCGTCGTGTAGACGATCTCGAGCGCCGACTTCTTGAGCTTCGGGTGCTTGTCGATCGGGATGCCGCGGCCGTCGTCGCTCACGGTGATGCTCGACCCGTCCTTGTGGAGGGTCACCGTGATCTCCTTCGCGTGGCCGTTCATGGCCTCGTCGACGGAGTTGTCCACGATCTCCCAGACGAGATGGTGGAGGCCGGCGCTGCCGACGCCGCCGATGTACATGCCTGGCCGCTTCCGGACCGGCTCGAGACCCTCGAGGACCTGGATGTCTTTTGCGGTGTATTCGGTGGCCATCGTGCTGCTCTTTGTGAAGGTCGGTCGCTGCCGTTACTACTGCTTGGGCCAGGCCGGCGGACGGATCGTCGGCGCACGCTCGGTCGTGAAGGGCTCGGGCGCCGGCGGGGGCTCGAGCACGACCTCGGTGAGCGCGCCGCGCGAGATGACCTCGTGGCCCTTGCCGCCGCGACCGGTCCTCTTGTAGCGGGCCGTATTGATACGCTGCTCGCCGCCGAGGCTCGTCTTCACGACGAGCGTATCGCGATCGCTCTTCGCCGCCTTGACCGCGAGGAGCGCGTCGTCGTCGGCGAGCTTCATGAGCTGCACGCCCTTGCCCGCCGACGCGAGGAACTTCACGTCGGTGACGTCGCAGAGGAGCGCGCGGCGCTTCTTCGACACGGCGATGATCGTCTCGTCGCCGGTCACGATCTCGATGCCGACGATCGACGCGCCGTCGGCAAGACGCGCGAACCGGCGACCGCTCCGGGTGCTCGGCTCGACGAACCCTTCCAGGCTGAACGTGAGCGCATTGCCGTCGGAGCTCGCGGCGAATGCGAACGTCTCGGGGAAATGCTCCTCGTCGCCGGAGAGCTTGCCGAGGAGACGCGGATCGAGCGACGCCATCGCGATGATCGACTCGCCGTCCTTCATCTTGAAGAGCTTCTGGATCGGCTCGCCGTAGCCCGTGGTCGCGGGGATGTCGGCGATGCGGCACGTGTAGGCCGTGCCGTAGCTGGAGAAGAAGACCGCGGTGGACTTCGTCGAGCCAGCGACGACGGAGAGGACGTGGTCGCCCTCCCGGAGGCGCGTGGCGGCGGGGTCCTTGATCTCGCGCTGCCGCTTCACCCAACCGTCGCGCGTGAGGAGGACGTGGTTGTCCTCGGCGACGATGAGCTCCTCTTCCGAAAAGGTGCGCTCCTCGCCGACCGCCTCGATGATCGTGCGGCGCTTGCCGGCCTTGCCGAAGCCCGCCGAGAGCCCTTCGAGCTCGCCGCGGACGAGGCCCCAGATGCCCTTGCTTCCCTCTTCGGCGAGCAGCTTCTTGATCTCGCCGGCGCGCTTCTTCTTGTTCTTGAGCTCGTCCTGGATGACGAGGATCTCGAGGCGCGCGAGCCGGTAGAGACGGAGCTCGAGGATCGCGTCGGTCTGCTCGTCGTCGAGCTTGAACCGCGCCATGATCTTCTTCGCGGCGTCGGCCTTGCCGTCGGAAGCGCGGATGATCTTGATGATCTGGTCGAGCGCGTCGAAGACGGTCGCGAAGCCCTCGAGGATGTGCATCCGCCGCCCGAGCTCGCCGAGCTCGTGCTGCAGGCGCTTCGTCACGACCTCGAGGCGGAAGTGGAGGTAGTGCCAGAGCATCGAGCGCAGATCCAGGCGCTCGGGCCGGCCGACGTCCGGGTTCTCCGTCGGCACGAGGCACGTGAGGTTGACCGCGAAGTTGTTCTGGAGCGGCGTGTTCTTGAAGAGGTACGCGAGCACCTTCTGCTCGTCGGCCTCCTTCTTCAGCTCGAGCTCGATGCGGACGTCCTCGGTCGAGACGTCCTTCACGTCGAGGAGGAGCGGCATCTTCCGCTGGAGGACGACGTCGGCGATGCGCTCGACGAGCACGGCCTTGTTCGTCGCGTACGGGATGCTCGTGATGAAGATCGTCTTGCTCGCGCGCCCCGTGGTGCCGGGCTCCCAGGTCGCGCGCACCTTGATGCTGCCCTGACCCGTCTCGTAGATCTGCTTGATCTCCTCGGTGGACGAGACGATCTGACCGCCGGTCGGGAAGTCCGGGCCCTTGACGGTGCGGGCGAGCTCGCGGGACGAGAGCTGCTTTCCGTCGAGGAGCGCGTCGAGCAGTCGGATCGACGCCGCGCAGACCTCCTCGGGGTTGTGCGGCGGGATGTTCGTCGCCATGCCGACGGCGATGCCCGTCGCGCCGTTGATGAGGAGGTTCGGCAGCTTCGCCGGGAGGACGACGGGCTCGGACTTCGTCCCGTCGTAGTTCGGGCGGAAGTGGACCGTGCTCTGGTCGAGCCCGGCGAGCAGCTCGGCGCTGATGGCATCGAGGCGACACTCGGTGTAACGCATCGCCGCCGCGGGATCGCCGTCCAGCGAGCCGAAGTTGCCCGAGCCCTCGACGAGCGGCATGCGCATCGCGAACGGCTGCGCGAGCCGGACCAGCGCCTCGTAGATCGAGCTGTCGCCGTGCGGGTGGAAACCGCCCATGACGTCGCCGACGACGGTGGCGCACTTGCGGTGCTTGGCGTCCACGAAGAGACGCCGCTGCCCCATCACGTACAGGATGCGGCGCTGAACGGGCTTGAGACCGTCGCGGACGTCCGGGAGCGCGCGGCTCGTGATGACCGAGAGCGCGTAGTTCAAGTAGCGCGTCTGGGCGAGCTCGTGGAGCGAGACCTGCTCCTCCGGCGCGGGCTGGAATAGATCGACGGGACCGCCCTTTCCGCGCTTCTTCCCCGCGCGCGGCGCCTCGCCGTTCGTGCCTTCGCTCCTAGTGCCCTTGGAGTTCGTTTTCTTCGCTGCCAAAGGAGATCCTCGCGGTAACCCTGCGGGAACTCACCAGGTCACTGTACGAACGTCAAGTTTCCGACCGCACTTCTCTACATGAGCCTGCGGCCGCCTGGGCTTTCGTCTCGAACGCAATTTTCCGGCTCTAGCGCCGCGGAAGTTTGCGTCTCGATTGGGTTTCTGACAGGGCGTGCGCCTGGCATGTCGACGCCGGATCCCCTACCTCCAGGCCATGCCACACGCCGCGGCGCCTCCTTCGCCCCCCGAGCTCTCCGACGACCGTGCCTCCTCGCGCTGCCTGGATGAGGTCGGTGCCGCCACCGTCCTCGGAGCGATGGTCGAGCAGCGCCGCCACTCCTCCTCGCGCACGCTGGCGCCGAGCGAGCCCGAGGCGAACGCGGACGACGCAGATGCGGGCGCGGATGCGGATGCGGTTGCGACGCAGCGCCGCCCGCGGCTCGATCCGAACAGCGACCTCTTCCAGAAGATCCGCTGAAGCTCGCGCGGGCGACGCGCGACGCTCACTGGTTTCGCCGGTCAGCTCTATAGTCGGGCCTGATGCCTTCGCTCGCTCCTAAAAGGACGCTGGTCCTCAAGCTCGCCTTCGACTGGGCCGCGGTCTGGCACAAGGACCAGCACCGGAAGTACCCGGGCGCGCTCGTCCCGTACATGAGCCACGTGGCCGGCGTCGCATCGATCCTCTCGCGGCACGGCTTCGACGACGAGATCGTCGCGGCTGGAGCGCTGCACGACGTGATGGAGGACTGCGGCGTAACCCACGACGAGCTCAGGACGAAGTTCGGCGTGCGGGTCGCGGACCTCGTCCGTCACGTGAGCGAAGAGGACAAATCGCTCTCGTGGGAAGAGCGCAAGCGACGCTACCTCGAGCATTTCTCGGAGAAGCCGTGGGACGCGCAGGCGATCACGCTCGCAGACAAGATCGACAACTTCCAATCGATCATCGTCTGCTCGCAGTCGTTCGGTGATCCGTGGAAGATGTTCAAGCGCGGACGCGACATCCAGATCGCGCGCTTCCGCGAGCTCGAGGCTCGAGCGTCGCGACTCCCGAGCCATCCGCTCATCGCCGAGTACGCGCGGACACTCGCCGATCTCGACGCGGTCTGACCGGCTCCCCGAGCGCCATCCACGGTGTCACGCCGGCGAGGCATGCACGTGATCATCGTGCAGACCACACGTGATGCCTGGAACCCGGGGCGGCTTCCCTGTACCTTCCGCGCGTGATCCGCCGACCGGGAGCCGTCCTCGCGCTGCTGACGGGACTCAATCTCCTCAACTACCTCGACCGTCTCGTCGTCTCGGCGGTCCTGCCGAAGCTGCAGGAAGAGCTCTCTCTCTCCAACTTCCAGGGCGGCCTCCTCGCGACCGTCTTCCTCGTCGGCTACTTCCTGACGTCGCCGATCTTCGGCTCGCTCGGCGACCGGCTCCCGCGGAAGGGGCTCATCGCCGCCGGCGTCCTCGTGTGGAGCCTCGCGACGATGGGCTCCGGCATCGTGGCCGGGATCTGGTCGCTCCTGCTCGCCCGCGCGCTCGTCGGCATCGGCGAGGCGAGCTACGCGACGCTCGCCCCGACGGTCATCGACGACGTCACCCCGGCGGACCGAAAAGGACGCGCGCTCGCGGTCTTCTTCATCGCCACGCCCGTCGGCGCGGCACTCGGCTACCTCGTCGGAGGCTTCGTCGAGGCCCGCTGGGGCTGGCGAAGCGCGTTCTTCGTCGCAGGCGGCCCCGGCGTCGCGCTCGCGGCGACCTGCCTTCTCATCGCCGAGCCGAAGCGGAAGCTCGCGACCGAGAAGGCCGACATCATCCGCGACGTGAAGAAGCTCGCGCAGGTCGACCTGTATCGGAAGGGCGTCCTCGGCTACTGCGCGTACACCGCGGCGATCGGAGCCTTCTCCTACTGGGCGCCCAAGTTCCTCTACGAGCGCTACGGCCTGGCGCTCGCGACCGCGAACTTCCGCTTCGGCCTCATCACCGTGGTCGCCGGCGCCGTCGGCACGATCATCGGCGGCCGCTGGGCCGACCGCGCCACGATGCCGGCGGCCTCGACGAGCGAGGGCGAGACCGGCCGCGAGGGCGAGCCCGAAGCGCTCCGCGCTCGACAAGCGGACGCCGACCGCCTCCGCGTGAACAAGCTCCTGCGGATCTGCGCGATCGGCAGCCTGGTCGGCGGGCCGCTCGCGGCCGGCGCCTTCCTCTCGCCGGGCCCGAACGCCTTCTTCGTCCTCGTCTTCTTCGCCATCGTCTTCCTCTTCCTGACGACGTCGCCGATCAACGCGGTCGTCCTCCAGGCCGTGCCGACGGAGCTCCGCGCAAGCGCGATGGCGCTCACCATCTTCTCGATCCACATCTTCGGCGACCTCTGGTCCCCTCCCCTCGTCGGGCTCCTCGCCGACCACCTCCCGATCCAGGTGGCGATGATGACGCTCCCGCTCGCGATCGGCCTCAGCGCCTGGCTCTGGTGGCCGCGGACGGCGACGGCGACGGCCTAGCGTGCGCACCATCATCGAGCGCGCAGGCGCGTGGCGAATGCGCGCGGCGGTCCGCAACGCGGTCTTGGACCTCGCGTCGGATCGGCGATCTCGCGCAGCCGAAGACGCGGCGCAGTCGATCTCGCCGAAATGCGGAAGCCAACACGCGAGGATTGCGGCGGAAATCTTTACGTGTGCCAAAAATCCGTCGGTTGACCTATGAGGCCGTAGTCGAGTACTGAGGGACCCCGCAGCTTCTCTTCCTGGCGATGCACTTTTTCCTTGAGAAGGCCCGATGGTTTGCGCGCGGGCTGTTGCTCGTCGTGGCGATGTTCGTGGCCGTCGCGGCGCTGAGCCTGCTCGGCACGCCCGAGGCGTTTGCCCAGGGGACCGGCGACGCCACGACCGGCGACGCCGGAGCCCCTCGCAACCAACCGAACGCCCCGGCGCGACCGAATGCCACCGGCGACGCCGGCGCGCGCCCCGCGAGCGCCGACGGCGGAGCTGCGGGCGCCCAGGATGCCGGCGCGCCCGCCGAGCACGAGGAGGAAGGCGGAGCCGCCGCGCCGCCGACCCAGGCCGCGGGACCGACGGTCAACATCCCGCAGAGCGAGGCCGAGCGCGCCGAGGGCTCGCCGATCATGCGGCTCGAGATCCGGGGCAACCGTCGCGTCGCGAAGGAAGACATCGTCTCGTACCTCCGCGAGAAGGCCGGTCACCTCTTCAAGATCGAGAACCTCGCGAGCGACGTCCGCGCGCTCTGGGACTCGGGCTTCTTCGACGACATCGAAGTCGACATGGCGCGCGAGGACCACGGCGTCGTCCTGCGCTTCCTCGTCCGCGAGCGCCCGAACATCAAGGCCGTCGAGTTCGAGGGCAACAGCGAGATCGAGAACGACAAGCTCCAGGAAGCGATCGAGGTCAAGGCCAACACGATCCTCAGCGTCCCGGCGGTCCGCCGCAGCGTCCAGAAGATCAAGGATGCCTACGCCGAGAAGGGCTACTTCCTCGCCGACGTCGAGAGCGCGATCGAGCCTCAGCGCGACAACGAGGTGATCGTCAAGTTCACGATCACCGAGCACCAGCCGGTCACCGTCCGCCGCGTCACGTTCGTCGGCAACTACAACGTTCCCGAGGACGAGCTTCGCGCCGTCATGCAGACGGGCCAGACGAGCATCCTCTCCTTCGGCTCCGGCGGCCCATATCGCCAGGACGTCTTCGAGCGCGACGTCCTCATGTTGAACGCCCTTTATTACGACAAGGGCTACATGAACGTGTCGATCGGGACGCCGCGCGTCATGCTGACGCCCGATCGCGAGGGGATCGAGATCACCCTCCTCATCCACGAGGGTCCTCGCTTCAAGATCCGCCAGCTCAAGGTCTACGAGCGCGACGCCGACGGCAAGGAGGTCGAGCCGCTGGGCGGGCGCCGCGCGCTTCGCCAGCTCGTGCACGCGAAGAGCGGCGACTACTTCAACCGCGCCGAGCTCGTGAAGGACCTCCAGGCGGTCCGCCTGCTCTACCGCGACGCCGGCTACGCCAACGTCGAGGCCGAGCCGGAGACCGAGCTCGATCCGGTCAAGAAGGAAGTCGACATCATCATCCCGATCCGCCGTGGCCCCCTGGTCTACGTCGAGCGCATCGAGGTGAAGGGCAACACGAAGACCCGCGACAAGGTCCTCCGCCGCGAGATGGAGATCGAAGAGGGCAACCTCTTCAGCGAGACGAAGCTCGAGGACAGCAAGCGCCGCATCGTCGCCCTCGGCTACTTCGAACGCGTCGACGTCTCGACCGAGCAAGGCTCCACCCCGGAGTCGATCAACATCAACTTCGAGGTCACCGAGCGCCCCACCGGCACGTTCCAGGTCGGCGCCGGCTTCTCGAGCATCGAGAACTTCATCGCGACGGCGCAGATCCAGCAGGCGAACCTGTTCGGCAACGGCCAGTCGCTCGCCCTCCAGGCGCAGATCTCCGGTCTCCGCCAGCTCATCAGCATCCGCTTCTTCGAGCCGTACTTCCTCGACTCCGACTGGTCCTCCAGCGTCGAGCTCTACGACAACCTCCTCGTCTTCCCCGACTTCGCTCGCCGCACGCTCGGCGGCTCGCTCACGTTCGGCTACGCGCTCATCCAGCCGTGGCTCCGCATCGGCCTCACGACGACGGTGCAACACGACGCCGTCGACACGAACCAGGTCAACACGTTCTTCGGGTCGACGTCGGGCTTCGTGAGCATCTTCCAGCGGCTCCCGCTCGCGAACCTGTTCAACGCAGGCCGCACGATCTCGCTCCGCCCCGCGATCACCTACGACACGCGAAACAACCGCCTCTTCCCTTCGAGCGGCGTGTTCCTCCAGGCGTCGACCGAGCTCGCGACCTCGGCGTTCGGCAGCGAGATCGAGTTCCTCCGTCACGAGCTCACGGGCCGCTTCTACTACCCGCTCTTCGGTCAGACCGATCAGCCGGGCTCCGGATTCATCCTCAAGATGAACAACAAGGTCGGCGTCATCACGAGCCCGCTCTCGCAGGGCGTGCCGATCTTCGCGCGCTACTTCCTCGGCGGCATCCTCGACGTCCGCGGCTACCGCCTCCGCACGCTCGGCCCGCGCCTCCCGCTCAACTCCTCGCTCGACGTCAACGCTCCGCCGATCCCGAACGGCGCGAACATCGGCGGTAACCTCCAGTACTACTCGAACCTCGAGTTCGAGTTCCCGATCATCGACAAGGTCGGCATCCGCGGCGTCACCTTCCTCGACGCCGGCAACACCTGGAACCTCGAGCAGCAGTTCTGCAAGACCACGCCGGCGCCCCAGTTCTCGCCGCTGGTGAGCCCGTGCTTCGACGGCGGCAGCATCAAGAACCTCCGCCTCTCGAGCGGTATGGGCATCCGCTGGTTCTCGCCGCTCGGCCCGCTCCGTTTCGAGTGGGGCTTCCCGCTCAACAAGCTCTCGTACGAAGAGTCGAGCGTCTTCGAGTTCACGATCGGCAACTTCTTCTGAGTCGGACGCGGGCTCCCGCGCGCGTCCGCACTCGCGTCGGTCGCCCCCGACACCGATCACGAATCCCTCCTCCAAGCAGAAGCGGTGGCGGCGGCCTCGCGGTTGTGCGAGACAAGCACTGCCGTGTCTCATCGCCTTCATTCCTTCTCGCGTACGCTTCCCGCCGCGCTCTGTTCGGCAGTCCTCTTCGTGGCCGTCGGATCCGGCGGGTGCTCGACCACGGTCGTCAAGAACGGCGCGAGCAGCGGCGAGGGCGCGGACGGTCCGGGACGGCGTGAGTCGGTCCCGTGCAAGTCCGGCGACACGACGCTCCCGATCGAGGCGTTCGACATCAACCCGGACGAGGCGACGGGAAAGGCATGCAACGTCGGTAACCTCCTCGACGAGGGCGGGAGCTTCGCCGCCATCGATTGGCCGGGCGGCGGCACCCACGAGATCGCCGGACGCGCCGTCACCGGCTGCGTCGCAGCCGAGTTCAGCGACGGCGTCACCCTCTCCTCGCTCTCGATGAAGATGCGCCCTGTCGCCAACGGCTGCGGGCACGCCTGCACGCCCGGCGACGACGGCTGCGGCTCCGGGTGGAAGCTCTCCGTCTTCGCGGGGCCGTCGCTCGAGAAGCTCGACTTCCTCCAGGTGCTCTCGCTCACGACCGCCGACTTCTTCGAGTACCGCATCGCGGTCTACGAGCGCTTCAAGGCGAAGTTCGTCGCGATCTGCCGCGAGCCCACCCCCGCCGCGGGCGACGACATCGCGATCGACTCGATCTACGGCTTCTGCCGCTGACGACGGCGCAGACGACCGACGCGGAACCTGACGAAGAAGCCGCGCGGATGATCTATCGTTGGCGCGTGCCTGCGGCCGGCGAGACCTTCGCACACTTCCAGCTCGACACGCGGGTAGAGCGCCCTCGCGTCACGGTGACCGAGACCTTCCTCGCGACCGACATCGAGAGCGGCGCGGCGGTCATGCTCGAGGTCCTTCGCGCCGGCGTGACCGGCGTGGAGAAGGCGCGCTTCACGACGCGCGCGCGTCGCCTCCAGGCCGTAAAGCACCCCTACGTGCTCGCAGTCCTCGAGACCGCGCCCACACACTGCGTGCTCGAGGCGCCGACGAACCATGTGCTCGAGGAGCACGCAGGGATCGCGATCGCGCGCTCCCGACAAAAGCTCCTGTGGCTCTCGCAGGTAGCGACCGCGGTCGCGGCACTCCACAAGGGCGGCATGGTCCACGGCGCGCTCTCGCTCGACGAGATCACGGTATCGCTCGACGCCTCGGTGAAGGTCACCGTCCCCGTCGGCGGCGACGTGAGCGGCTCGCCCCTCGACGACATCCGCGCCTTCGCCGCCGCCGCATGCGATCTCATCCTCGGCGCCGGCGCGCCCGCCGAGGACGCGAAGACGCTCGCCGAGCGCCTCCACCAAGCGGGCGCCCCGCTCGAGACCGCCGCCGTCATCGCCCGCATCCGCACGGGCAGCTCGATGACGAGCGAAGACCTCGCCGAGAAGCTCGCGCCCTTCTCCGACTACGCCGGCCCCTCGACCGAGCCGCTCCTCCCGATCGTTCCGCGCCGCGCCTGACGGCGCTCGCCGCCCTCTCCGGTGACGTGGGCACCGCCTGGAGTGCTGCGCGAGCGGACGCACATCTCTCGCTTCCGAGCTCGGAAACGAGAGATGTGCCTCAGCGCTCGACTCAGAACGAGTGTTCTTGTTTCGCTTCGCCGACGACGGCAGGGAGCGTCTGGGCGCCGGTCACGGCGGGATGGCCGTCGCCGGGCTGCCCCGCGACCAGCTGGACATCCGCCGTCGTCGGGCGCGTGCCCTTGAAGACGAGGGCGATCGACGAACCGGCGGAGCCGTGGCCGCTGAGGCCACCAGCGCCGCCGTCGCCACCGCGTCCTCCGGGTGCACCTGATTCGCCCGCACCGCGGCCGCCCCCCGGGGCTCCTTGCAAGCCGGCAGTCCCCGTTGCGCCCTTACCCGCGCGGCCCCCCATCGAGGCTTCGATGCGCGCCTTGGCGAGGGTGATATCGGTGCTGCCGACGACGAAGAGGCCGATGCTCGCTCCCCCACCGCTCCCGGGCGTGCCAGCGATGCCACCGCATCCCCCGGCCCCCCCGCCTGCGCCCGTCGCGTTACGCCAAGTCCCCGCCAGCACGATCTCCGTGGGCTGGGCCGGGTTGCCCCCGAGGTACGGGTAGCGGCTCGAGCCGGCGCCACCGCCCCCCCCCTTTCCCGGTGGTCCGTTGGTCCCCGCCGTTCCATTGCCAGGGACAAACCCAGCTTCGGTGAACGAGGCCGTTCCATTCTGCCCCGTCGTACCCGGGGCGGCGGCCGGAGCATCTTGCCCTCCGAGGCTACCGATCGTGCCCTGAAACGCGCCACCTTGCGCCTGTGTCGCGTTCGCAGCCGCCGGTAGGCCATGCACGGCCGCGGTATTGGTGGTGCGGTAGTTGTTGTTGTCGGTGATGCGAGCGCCGCCGCCCCTCCCCCCTGGAGCCCCGTTCGGTTTCACCAGGCAGTCGCTTGTCCCGCCAACCTCTCCGTCAATCACAGAGAGCCGTGCACCGTCATCGAAGTTGCAAATGACAACCAATCCGCCGCTGCATGACTTCTGCAGGTGCGCTGTCGACGGCTTTCCAACCGCGCTCGGCGATCGCTCGACGTTGGGGGCGGGCTCGGCGCCGTCGCTCCCGTCCTGGCCCCTACCTGCGCGGATCGAGACCTGCGCGAGCGCCAGGTTCTTCGAGCTCTTGACGATCATGCCATAGGAGGACGCGGCGGCCGTGCCCGCGGGCGCCGTGCCGGAGATGTCCGGCGCCTGGATATCGAAGCCCTCCAAGCGGAGCGGCGTGACGAGGTTCTCCGCGAGCACCGCCGGGCTCGTCGGCGAGACGATCTTGGCGCGCTTGTCTGTGGGAGCCCAGTCGTCGTTGCAGTCGAAGTAGCCGTACATCGTCACCCCGTCCTTGAGCGTCACGGCTTCGGTGAACGTCTCGGCGCAGGCAATGACCGGGAGCGGCTTCTTCGTTTCCGCAAGGGCGATCGCGGCAGCAAGCGTCTTCACCGGGCGGTCCTTCGTGCCGTCCGCTCCCTCGATGCCCTTCGAGGCCGAGACGAACACGCCCTTGGTCGGCTTCCCCGGGGGCGGGGGCGGCGCCTCGGGCAGGCCAGCGTCTCCACCTCCGCCATCCGGCCCGACGCTGTCGACGACGCCGCCGCCATCGCCGTCGTCCACCGGGGTCGGCGCCCCCGGTACCGCCGCCACTTCCGAACCACCACAACCAATCGCGATCAACAGCGTGAGCGCCGTCAGCGCCCCCCCTCGTGCCAGCTTCATGAGAGCTCCCCTCGTGTCGTAAGAAGAATGGGTCGATGCAGCACGGCCGCGCGCGGCCGTCCCGAGTGTTTCCTTCATAGGCCGCCCCATCGGCCTCTCCCCTGCAGAGGTTGCTCTCTACGTGGGACAACCGCCAAAATCCAGGAAATGCGGGGATCGGAAAACCGCACGTGCGGCATCCGACGCGGCCTCGGGGAGGTGCGCCGGCATCGGCGGGACGCAATGCTGAGCCCGCTGCGCAAGAGCGCGAGATTTGGGCGGAAATCCGAGCCTTTTCCGCTTCACGCACGACGCTCGCCGGTCTAAGAAGGTGCCGCGATGTCGAACGTGAATCCGCCGATCCCGCCCGCGCCGCCGCCGGGCGGAACGCCGCCCTCCGCCAACGGTCAGAAGGTGCCCATCTCGATCCAGGATGAGATGCGCACGAGCTACCTCGACTACGCGATGAGCGTCATCGTCGGGCGTGCAATCCCCGACGCGCGCGACGGCCTGAAGCCGGTTCACCGGCGCATTCTCTATTCCGCGCACGAGACCGGCCTCGTCCCGACCGCGGCGTACAAGAAGAGCGCGACGATCGTCGGTCACGTGCTCGGCTCGTACCACCCGCACGGCGACAGCAGCGTCTACGACGCGATGGTCCGTCTCGCTCAGGACTTCTCGATGCGCTACCCGCTCATCGACGGTCAGGGCAACTACGGCTCCGTCGACGGCGATCCGGCAGCCGCCTACCGATACACCGAGGCGCGCCTCTCGAGGGTCGCGCTCGAGCTCCTCAGCGACATCGACAAGGAGTGTGTCGACTGGGCGCCGAACTTCGACGACTCGAAGGTCGAGCCGACGGTTCTGCCGTCGCGCATCCCGAACCTGCTCGTCAACGGCACGGGCGGCATCGCCGTCGGCATGGCGACGAACGTCCCGCCGCACAACCTCGGTGAGGTCGTCGATGCCACGGTGCACCTCATCCGCAACCCCGACTGCCCGATCGACGACCTGATGCGGTTCGTCCCGGGCCCCGACTTCCCCACCGGCGGCCTCATCTTCGGGCGCGGCGGTATCGAGGCCGCTCAGCGGACCGGACGCGGCAACATCATCATGCGCGCGCGCATGGAGGTGGAGAAGGCGCCGGGCAAGGGCGAGCGCGAGATGATCGTGGTCACCGAGATCCCCTACCAGGCGAACAAGGCGAAGATCCACGCGCGCATCGGCGAGCTGATGCGCGAGAAGAAGATCGAAGGCATCAGCGAGGCCCGCGACGAGTCCGATCGCGAGGGCATGCGCCTCGTCATCGAGCTGAAGAAGGACGTCGCTCCGCAGATCGTCATCAACCAGCTCTATCGCCTCACCGACCTGCAGTCGTCGTTCGGCGTCATCAACCTCGCCATCGTCCGCGGGCGCCCCGCGGTGATGAACTTGAAGGAGACGCTCGCCGTCTTCGTCGAGCACCGCCGCGACGTCGTCACCCGCAGGACCCGCTACGAGCTCCGCCAGGCCGAGGCCGCGCGCGAGATCGTCGAGGGCCTCGGCATGGCGACGACGGAAGTGGATCTCGTCGTGAAGACGATCCGCTCGTCGCGCGACACGGAGACCGCCCGCACCGCCCTCATGCAGCTGCCGCTGAAGGGCCTCGAGAACTTCGTCCGCCGCGCCGGCCGGCCGGAGAGCGAGATCGAGGCGGCGAAGGCGAAGGGCGACTACTTCCTCTCGGAGCGTCAGGCGAAGGCGATCCTCGAGATGCGCCTCTCCAAGCTCACCGGCCTCGAGCAGGAGAAGCTCGCGGCGGAGTACGGCGAGCTCTGCAACGAGATCGCGCGCCTCAGGAACATCCTCGCGAACGAGAGCGTGCTCCTCGACCTCATCGTGATGGAGCTCGAGGAGATCCGGTCGAAGTTCGCCGACAAACGCCGCACCGAGATCGTCGCGAACGACGCCGAGATCGCGGACGAAGACCTGATCCAGGAAGAGGACATGGTCGTCACGATCTCGCACGCGGGATACGTGAAGCGCACCCACCCCTCGGCCTACCGGGCGCAGAAGCGCGGCGGCAAGGGAAAGATCGGGATGGAGGCGCGCGAGGAGGACTGGGTCACCCAGCTCTTCGTCGCGTCGACCCACGCGTACGTCTTCTTCTTCTCCGACCGCGGCAAGGTCTACGTGAAGAAGGTCTACGAGATTCCGATCGCCGCGAGGAACTCGAAGGGGCGCGCGATCGTCAACTTCGTCGGCATGGAGCCCGGCGAGAAGGTCGCCGCGATCGTCGAAGTGCCGAAGATCGACGAGGGCAAGTTCGTCGTCACCCTGACCAAGCGCGGTCAGATCAAGAAGACCGAGGTCACCGAGTACGAGAACTTCCGCCAGAAGGGCATCATCGGCGTGAAGGTCGAGGACGGCGATCAGCTCCTCGCCGCCGTCCTCACCGACGGCCAGCGCGAGTTCCTGATCGCGACGAAGCAGGGTCAGTCGATCCGCTTCTCCGAAGATCAGGTCCGCTCGACGGGGCGCGGCACCGTCGGCGTGAAGGCGATCGACGTCGCCGAGGACGACCAGGTCGTCGGCATGGCGGTCACGGATCCCGATCGCCAGCACGTGCTCGCGGTCTGCGAGAAGGGCTACGGCAAGCGCACGCTGCTGGAGGAGTTCCGCTCCCAGAACCGCGGCGGCAAGGGCATCATCCTCATCGACGCAAGCGACCGGAACGGCCCCGTCGTCGACCTCAAGCTGGTCAAGGACGGTGACGAGGTCATGCTCATCACCGACAAGGGTCAGACGATCCGCACGAGCGTCTCGGAGATCCGCGAGACGGGCCGCAACGCTCAGGGCGTGAAGATCATGACCGTCGAGGGTGAGGAGCGCGTCGTTGCCGTCGAGCGCCTCGCCGAGTCCAGCGCCGACGACGGCGGTGAGGGCCAGGCGCCTCCGGGGGCCGACGACGGCTCGAATGGCGGCGGCAGCAGCACTCCGAGCATGCCCCCGCCGGCGGGTGACACCGATCTGAACTGAAGGGCGACGTCACTGGTTACAGCGCGCGCGGCCGTCACCCGAAGGTGGCGGCCGCGTCGCCATTTGCGGCCCTCACGCCTGCATCCGTCGAGGTGCCATGGTACGCTCGAGGTGGGCGCATGGCCTTTCGGGACGGAAGCGGAGCACACGCTGGTCGGGTCGAGCGGAAAGGCTCGCGAGATCCGTTGCTGGGCACCGTCATCAACGGGAAGTTCCACGTCGAGCGGGCCATCGCCCGTGGGGGCATGGGGCGCATCTACTACGGCACGCAGGCGCCGCTCGGTCGGCCCGTCGCCCTGAAGATCGTCAAGGCCGACTCGGTCAACGAGGAGGAGTCGCAGTTCCTCAAGCGCTTCCTCCTCGAGGCGAGCATCCTCGCGAAGCTCCAGCATCCGAACGTCGTCACGCTGTTCGACTACGGGCTCATCGAAGGTGCGCCCGTCGAGATGTACTTCATCGCGATGGAGTATCTGAACGGAGAGACGCTCACCGAGCGCCTCCGTTCTCGGGGTGCCCTCCCGGCCCACGAGGCACTGGTGCTCTTTCGCCAGATCGCGCGCGGCCTCCGCGAGGCACACGTGCGCGGGATCGTCCATCGCGACCTCAAGCCGTCGAACATCGTCATCGTGCCCGAGTCCGACGGCGAGATCGTCAAGCTCGTCGACTTCGGCATCGGCAAGGACGAGCGCGGCGGCGAGGATCTCACCCGCGACGGCGTGCTCGTCGGGACGCCGAAGTACATGGCGCCCGAGCAGTTCGACGGAGCGTCATCCCCCGCGAGCGACGTCTACGCGCTCGGCATCATCGTCTATCAGATCCTGACCGGCGTGCTCCCCTTCGCAGGGAGCACGATGGCCGACTTCATGATCGCGAAGCTCCAGCATCCCGTTCCGGCGATGCGCGACGCGAACCCGATCTGCGACGCGACCGATACCCTCGAGCGCCTCGTCTACCAGATGCTCGCGCGGCGCCCTGAGGAGCGACCGACGATCGACGATGTCTTCGGTCAGCTCGCCCGCTGCGAGGAGGAGGTCTTCGGAGCCGCTGGCGCGCGCCTCGGGATGTCGGCGCCGTTCGGCTCACACAGCGTCGGAGCGATGCTCTTCCCACCAGCGCCCTCGACGATGCGCACGGTCCCGCCGATGTCACCGTCCGTCGGGACCGGGCTCTCGAGTGTCACCCCACCTCCCGGGATGCACGGAGCAGTCGCGGTCAGCGCGCTCACGCCGCGACCGATGTCGACCTCGGCTCGTCCGCCCGCCCCGATGGACCGCACGGGCGTTCCCGCCGTCGCGCTCGTCGCGCTCGCCTTCGTCTTGATGACGGCGGGCGGCGTCGGGCTGTGGCTCGCGAAGACGCGACTCCTCGGAAAGGAGGCGGCGGAGGCGCCGATCGCATCGACCTCGGCGACCACGGCTCCTTCGGCCGGCAGCTCGGCGTCGACAGCGCCAGCGTCCACGCCGTTGCCGACGTCCTTCGTCCTGCAACTCGACTCGACCCCGACCGGCGCCAGGGTCACCGAGAACGGCGTCGTCCTCGGCATCACCCCGCTCCAGATCGCGATCGAACGAGCCAGCGTCGCCAACGGCGAGACGCGCGTCTTCCAGCTCGAGACGAGCGGCTACACGACGACGGCCTTCGCTCAGGGCGCGTCCGATGCCGACGTCGCCCACACCGTCGCGCTCACTCCCGAGACGGCGCGCACCACGAGGCCGCGCCCGACGAGCACCGCAGGCACGGCCAAGCCGCCCGCGACGAGCCCCGCCAAAGGGCCTGCCGGCGAATCGGACATCCGCCTCAAGCGATGAGCTCTCACGCAGGCCACTCGCGTCGCCACATGGAAGCCGCGCGATGAGCGCGTGACGCTTGACGAGCCGGCCCACGCCGCGACACGGTGCGATCGTGTCGACGACGAAGCACGAAGTGAAGCAGGTGAAGAAGCCGGCCTCGTCTGCAGCGAAGAAGAGCGCGGCGAGCGCGACCTCCGCGAAGCGCGCGGCTGCGAAGAACGCGGCTGCGAAGAAGGCGACTGCGAAGAAGGCGGCCCGGGGCACCGCCGACGCGGGCAGCGCCAAGAAGCACGCGACGCCGGCAGCCCGGAGCAGCACGAAGCAGAAGATGGCGCCGCCCGCCCTCGCGCTCGAGAAGCTCCGCGAGATGCACCCGGACGCGCACTGCGAGCTCGACCACGTCGGCCCGTTCCAGCTCCTCGTCGCGACCGTGCTGAGCGCCCAGACCACCGACGTGAACGTCAACAAGGCGACGCCGAAGCTCTTCGAGCGTTTTCCCGACGCACGCTCCCTCGCGCAGGCGGATCCGACCGACGTCGAGCCCTACGTCTCGACGCTCGGCTTCTTCCGCCAGAAGGCGAAGAGCATCGTCGGGCTCTCGAAGAAGCTCGTCGAGGAGTTCGGCGGTGAGGTCCCTCGCCGGCTCGACGACCTCGTGAAGCTCCCCGGCGTCGGCCGCAAGACCGCGAACGTCGTGCTCGGCGTGATCTGGAACACGCCCGAGGGTGTGGTCGTCGATACGCACGTCCAGCGCATCTCGCAGCGGCTCGGTTGGACGAAGAACACCGACCCCGTGAAGATCGAGCAGGACCTGATGCACCTCATCCCGAGGAATGAGTGGGACATGACCTCTCACCTGCTGATCTTCCACGGCCGCCGGGTCTGCTTCGCACGGAAGCCGAACTGCGAAGGCTGCGCGCTGAACACGATCTGCCCGAGCGCGTTCGACGCGGAGCACGTGGGCCGCAAGCCGAAGCGCGACCGGAGCGCATAGGCGCGCCCTGATCGCGCCTAGCTCAGCCACAGTCCGCGACCTCGTGCGCGAACCGGATGTGTATGCTGCCCGATCCGACGGATGGGTACGTTCGAGTTCCTGACGGGTTTCAGAGCGCTCCACGACAAGGTGAAGAACGGGACGCTGACGGCGGCCGAACGGCCCTGCTACGACATGGCGCGCAGCCAGCTCACGCGCATGCTCATGGTCGCGCAGCAGCTCGGCTACCCCGGAGACCCGCTTCGCTCGAGCCTGCGCATGGCGAAGATGCTCAAGGTCGAGCTCCGACCGGACGACGGCGAGCCGATCCGAGCATCGACGATCGATCTCGCCTCCGGCGGGTTCGCGGTCCTCATGGGGGCCGGGATGCGAGTCGGAAAGAAGGCCGGGTTCACGCTGAACCTGCCCGCGATGGGCGGAGGAGGCACCTCGCCGATCTCCGGCCGGGTCGTCGTCGCGAGCTCGCGCCCGCAGACGACGCTCTTTCGAGTGAGCTTCACCTTCGAGAACCTCGAGCCCGCCGCAGCGGAGCACCTCGAGATGACGCTCATCGACGCCGTCCTCGAGCGATTCAGCCAGAAGCTCTGAACCGCTCCAGCAGCTGCTCGGTGGCCGTATACGGATCGAGCGCGCGCGCCTCGACGGCGGACACGGTCTCGTCGAGCTCCTTCGCGAGCGCGACCGTCGCCGCGTCGATGAGCGTCTCGCGCAACGCCTCGCGCACCTCTTCCACGAGACGGCCGCGGCGGCGCTCGCGGCCCGCCTCCGTGGACGTGACCCACGCATGATGCTTCTCGAGCGCGGAGACGACCTCCCGGATCCCCTCCCCGCGCAACGCCACGCACTTGTGGATCGGCGGCGTCCAGAGCTCGGGGGTCGAGCCAGGTGCTTCGGGGAGCGCGTCCACCTTCACCCCGCCGTGGACGACGTGACCGCGTCGCTTGCCGGACGCCACGAGCGCCTCGCTGCCGAGCGCGATCATGAGCTCGAGATCGCGCACCGCCGCATCCGCACCGTCGCGGTCGGCCTTGTTGACCGCGAACACGTCGGCGGTCTCGAGGAGCCCCGCCTTGATCGCCTGCACCTCGTCGCCGAGCCCGGGCGGCATCACGACGAGGGTCGAGTGGGCCGTTCGCGTGATCTCGAGCTCGTCCTGGCCCACGCCCACCGTCTCGACGAGGACGACGTCGAACCCGGCCGCGTCAAGCACGCGGACCATGTCGCGCGCGGAGCGCGACAGCCCACCGAGATGACCGCGCGTCGCGACGGAGCGGATGAAGACGCCCGCGTCGTTCGCATGACGGGTCATGCGGATACGGTCGCCGAGGATCGCGCCACCGGTGTACGGGCTCGACGGATCGACGGCGAGGACTCCGACCGTCTTCCCATCCGCCCGAAGCGCCTCGATGAGCCGATCGGTGAGGGTCGACTTGCCGGCGCCCGGATTGCCGGTGATGCCGACGACCCAGGCCTTGCCGGTGCTCGGGAAGAGCGCCTTCAAGAGCTCGAGGTAGCCGGGTACGCGATCGTCGACATTGCGGAGCGCGCGCGCGATCGAGCGCGTCTCGCCGGCGACGACGCGCGCAGCGAGCGCGGCCGCTTGGGTCCGGAGGGCGTCGAGAGACATGACGCCCTTCTACCCGAAGCGCCCGCCCGCAGAAGGTTCTTTCGGCCTCGTCACCTCAAGCGCGAGAGCTTGCGCTCGATCAGAGCCCGGTCGGCGCCCTTGGCGCCTCGTGCGGCCTCGTACGCGGTGCGTGCGGCTCTCGCGTTGCCGTCGGCGGCGAGGGCGTCGCCGTGGGCGACCCACGCCGGAGCGTGGTTCGGGAAGTCGAGCACGGCACGCTGGCCGAACGCCTTGGCGCTGCTGAGACGTCCCGCCGCGACGCAGGCATTCGTCGCATTCACGAGCGGCGCCGGGTCGAGCGGGCTCAGCCCGTTGGCCTTCTGGTAGGCCTCGAGCGCGAGATCGATCTCGCCCTTCTTCACGTACGCGTCCGCGATGAGGAGCTTCGCCCTGCCGTCGTTCGGCATCAGCTCGAGCGCCTTCTCACCGTGCTTGATCGCGTCGTCGGGCTTGCCGTCGGCAAGGGCGACTCGACCCGAGACGACGTGCGCGAGGACGTCCTTCGGAGCAATCGCGAGGACCGACGCTGCGACGCGCTTCGCGTCCGCCGTGCGCCCGGCCGCGAGGTACGCCTCCGTCAGCGAGCGGAGGGCGTCGGCGGACGTCGGGCGCTCGGCGACCGCCTTCTCGAACGCCGCAAGCGCGTCCGTTTCTCGTCCCGGCTCGGCGGTGAGCGCCTGCCCCAGCTCGAGCTGCGCGATCGGATCGTGCTCGTCGAGCTCGACGGCGCGTTCGAGCGATGGAACGCCGTCCTTGCCGTTCCGGCGGAGCAGCGCGCCAAGGAGCAGGTGCCCCTCGAACCGGTTCGGCGCCAATCGGATCGCCTCGCGATACGCGGCCTCTGCCTCGGCGTCCTTCGAGTCGAGCTCGCGCGAGTGCCCCTCCGCGAGCTTCGCGTGGAAGCGCACCTCGTCATCCGCGCGCGGAATCTTCGCAACCTCGGCGAGCTCGGCGACGGCCTCGGTCCCGCGACGCCACAAGAGATGCGCCTCGGCCGCGCAGACGTGACTGGCGGCCTTACCGTTCGGGAGCTTCGCGATCGACTTGCACGATGCCATCGCCGGAACGAAGTCGCGCTTCGCAACGTGCGTCCGGGCGATCTCCCAGGTGAAGGCGATCGCGGCGTCGACCATCGCGAATGCCTGTCCCCGCTTGAGCTCGACGAGGGCCTCCGCCTCGCGGCCGGCGCGCCGCAAAGCGCGCGCGTAGGCGAGCGACGCCTCGGAGCTTGCTCGCGCTTGGCGCGTTCGCTCCTTCGCCGACGCGAGCGTCGACTCCTGCGCCTCGGCCTCACCGGTGGTGAAAACGATCCCCCCCAGCGCGCAGATCCCCACCAGCGCAACCGCCCGGAATCGTGAGTTCCTCATCTCGCGCCCTCCACCCAGCTGGCGTACGCGCAAATGCGTGCAGCGTGCATGCCATCCTCGTAGTCGCGCCGCGCGCCGCGCGAAAGCTTCTCAGCGACGCTGCTCGATCCGCTCGAGCGCCCACCCGGCCGCTTCGCGAACGACCTCCGAATCGTGCTCCGTTCGCGCCCGCTCGAGGGCCGGGACCGCGTCCTCGTTGCCCCGATTGCCGAGGATGACGGCGGCGTTGCGCGCGAGCCCGACGCGCGTCGCGCGCCCGATCGGGCTGCCCTCGCGGAGGCGGACGAACCCCTCATCGTCGAGCGCGAGGAGATCGCGAACGTCGGTGGTGGCCCAGCGCGGATCGGCGGAGAAGCGCGCGTCGACCTCGGCGCTCGCACGCCGACCACGTGAAGCGTTGAACGGACACACTGTCTGGCAGTCGTCACAGCCGAAGAGATGCGCCCCGACACCGGGACGGAGCGCCTCGTCGATCGCGCCGCGATGCTCGATCGTGAGGTATGCGACGCATCGGCGAGGGTCGAGCACGAACGGCGCGTCGAACGCGCTCGTCGGACACGCATCGAGGCACCGGGTGCAGGAGCCGCAGCGCTCTGGGATCGGCGAATCGGGATCGATCGCGAGGGTCGTCACCACCTCACCGAGCAAGACCAACGATCCGACTCCGGGCACGATGAGCAGGCCGTTCTTTCCGACGAAGCCGAGCCCCGCGCGAGCCGCCCATGCACGCTCGAGCACAGGCTCCTCGTCGCAGAGCGGGCGCGCGCGGACGTCGTCACCGAGCGTGCGCGTGAGGGCCGCGAGCTTGCGAAGCTTCTTCCGCATCCCGTTGTGGTAGTCGCGACCGCGCGCGTACCGCGCGATGCTCTGCGCAGTCTCGGGATCGGCGAGGTCCTCGTCTGCCCTGCGCGCGTAGCTGCGCGCGAGGCAGATGACCGTCCGCGCCCCCGGAAGGATGTGCTCACCGTCGAGACGGCGCCGCGCCTCCGGGAGCGCCGCGAGCCACGCCATCTCGCCGTGTTTGCCTCCGGCGAGAAACGCCTCGTAGCGCTCGAAGTCTGCGTCGAGGGGTACGTCCGCGCGCGCGAAGCCGACCGCCTCGAATCCGAGCCGCTTCGCCTCGGCGACGATGCGCGCGCGAGCATTCCCCGGCATCGCCGGCGTTGTCGTGCTCGCAGCGGGAGAAGGAGGTCGGTCCATCGGCGGAGGCGATCTTGAGACGCCATTCAACATGTCGTAATTGTTTGCGTTACGCAACTGACGAGCAGTCACGGCCGCAGCCCTCGCAGGGCCGTGCCTCCTTCGGTTATGAAGGCTGACCATGAGAGCGACCTCTTCCTTCGGTTCGACGTTGTTCGCGTTCGCGGTCCTCGCTGTCTCGCTCGCTGCTTGCGATGGCGATGAGACCACTCCCGACGCGCCGGCCGGAGGCGCGAGCGCCGCTTGCCAGCAGGCGCCCAAGGTCGAGAAGAACGCGTTCTGCGCAGCCTGCGAGATGTCACCGACGGCCCAGCCTGCAACCTGCAAGGCGCCGCGAACGGTGAACGCGTGCTGCGCATGGGTAGCGCCTCCGTCGAACCCGCTCCAGCGCGGGATCGGCCTCAACCGCTACTCGACGACCGACCCCACGATTCAGCTCTCTTGCCTCGACGATCCCGGCCCGGTCGGGACGCCCACGACGGTCACGCTGAAGGGGTTCGTCCGCCTGTTCTCGAGCGGCGGCGACTCGACCGGCGTGAAGATCGAGATCTTCAAGGAGGGCGAGGACGGCTCCCTGGGCGCGGCGATCGGCAGCCCCGTGGTCACGACCTCCGACGATACGAACGTGAAGAAGGAGGACTGGCTCGAGAAGTGCCCCGACAGCGGGTGCACCCTTCGCGGCTACACGTATCCGGGCGTGCCGACGGAGACGCGCCTCATCGTCAAGACGTCGGACGCGTCCGGCGGCTCGCAGTGGGCCGCGCTCTACGACTACAATATCTACTTCTCGAACTCGGCCGTCGTCGACGGCACCATCGACTACGAGCCGTCGGTCGTCGCCGCCACCGACATCAACACGGTCGCGTCCGCCGCTGGCGGCTTCTCGCCGAGCCAGGAGAAGGGCATGATCGCGGGCGAGGTCCACGACTGCGGCGACATCCGGCTTGCGGGCGCCACGGTCGACATCGACGCTGCGCACGAGGGCGACATGTTCTACTTCGGCGACAACGAGGCGAATCCCCTGCCCGACAAGACGCGCACATCGGCGGGCACGAGCAAGCTCGGTCTCTTCGGCACGCTCAACGTCACGACGGGCGTCCCGATCCGGATCAGCGCGCTCGGCATCCACGACGGCCAGACCGTGCTGCTCGGCACGCACACCGTTCAGGCATTCAAGGGCGGAGTCACGGCGCTCCGCCTCCGCGGCCGGCGCCCCTGGCAGCAGTGATCTTCTGGCCAAAGCACAGATGAGATCGGGGTTGGTCCCGCGAACGGCACGCCCGACGCGAAGCGGAGGGCCCGCGTGGGGGGAGGCTCCGCCGGCCTTGGGGCTCGCGCCCCAACTACCCGCAGTGGTGGGCCTTCGGCCCGCGTCGAGTTCACTCCGGCGGAACGGGGCGGCGCGTGCCGTCCCCATGACCAAGCAAGGCTTTGCCCCAGCGCTGGGGCAAAGCCGATGAGGGCCGAGAGCGTTCTCGCGGACGTGAGCCATGACTGGCTCTTTGCGGGGACGCTCTCGCTCCGGCAGCCCGCGCGGCGCACCGGTTATCGCGTCAACGTCGACGCAATCCTCCTCGCGGCCTTCGCCGCGCGCGTGCTCCCGGGCGGCGAGCTCCGCGCGGCGAGAGGTGGGCGCGCGCGCCACGCGGTCGACCTCGGAT
Organism: Myxococcales bacterium 68-20; assembly: GCA_001899635.1. GTDB lineage: Bacteria > Myxococcota_A > Polyangia > Polyangiales > Polyangiaceae > Labilithrix. The sequence goes on from MKVQ01000002.1 coordinate 237,542, forward strand.
CCGGCGTGGGCGCGGTCGGGCTCACGCTCCTCCATCTGGAGGCAGCGACGCGTGTGACGATGGTCGAAGTCGACGATGTGCTCGCCCGACTCGCTTCGGAGAACGCCGCCGAGAACGCCTGGGCCGATCGGACCGAGGTCGTCCATTCCGACGTCCGCCGCGCCGCTTCGTCGCTCGGCGGCGCGGACCTCGTCGTTTGCAATCCTCCCTACGTGACGCCCGGCCGCGGACGCGCGCCCGCCGAACGCGTACGCGCGGCGAAGTACGGCGACCTCGCGACCTTCGTCGACGCCGCGCGGCGGATCACCGGACGACGCGCACGCGCCTGCTTCGTCTACCCGGCGATCGAGGCGATGACGCTGCTGACGATGCTCCGTGATCACGGGCTCGAGCCGAAGCGCCTGCGCGCGGTCCACGGAAGAGCGAGCGACAAGGCGCGCGTCGTCCTCGTCGAATCGGTGCCGGGCAAGCCGGGCGGCCTCGCGGTCGAGCCGCCGTTCGTCGAGACCGACGGGCGCGGAGGGCGGAGCGCCGAGCTCGCCGCGTTGCTCACGATGCCACGTCACTGATCTCTTCTCGCGCCCCCGGGCTCGAACGCTCGGCCGGAGCCGCGTACGAGCGCATAGCTGGAGCCGCTCCGACGCGGCGAGGGCCTGCCGCGAGGAGCCCCGCCCCGGAGATCGCGAGCTGCGCTCTACGTGCGGGGAGCGACGAGTCGATCGAGTGCGATCGCGCACGCGGCGCGGACGCTGAGGTGATTCCAGTCGCCAGCGCCGTGGATCGGCTCGAGGACGACGTCCGCACCATCGACGACCTCGGGAGCGAGGCCCCAGCTGGTACCGAAGACGAGGAGGACGGGCGGGCCTTCACCACCGAGCGCTGCGTGCGCAGAGCTCCACGTCGTCGGCGCTCCGACGGCACGCGCGGCCGTCACCCAGAGCTCGGTCCCGGGCCCGCACGCAGCGCGTGCGTCGGCGAGCGACGCGACCACTCGCGAGATCGCGAGCGCGTCCTTGCGGTCGGGAATTCGCTTCGCGCTCGAGCCGTGTGTCCAGTGATCGACGATGCGATGCGCGAGCACCTGCTGCGCCTCGATCGGATGAACGATGTAGAAGCCCTCGCACCCGTACGTTCGCGCGCTCCGCGAAAGGTCGTGGACATCGATCGTCGTGAGCGTGCTCGTCCCGACCTCGCCTTTTGCATCGAGGACCGGATGGTGGACGAGGGCGATCGAAAGGCTCCTCATTCGCTCGACTCTTTCCCTGGGCCTGGCCCCCCGTCGCTCGGAGCGACGAGATCCGGCCGGCGCTCGCGTGTGCGCGCGAGGGCCTCTGCGCCCCGCCACTTTGCGATCTCGGCGTGGTTCCCGCCGGCGAGGACCTCGGGGACCGTGCGTCCGCGGAACTCCGCGGGCCGCGTGTATTGCGGGTACTCGAGCAGCCCGCCTTCACCGTGCGACTCCTCGCGGATCGACTCCGCGTTCCCGAGCACCCCGGGAATGAGCCGTACCGTCGCCTCGACGATCGCCATGGCCGCGACCTCACCGCCGGTCATCACGAAGTCGCCGAGCGAGATCTCCTCGTCGACGAAGGCACGCACGCGCTCATCGAAGCCCTCGTAGCGCCCGCACACGAGCATCACCGCCGGCTCGTTCGAGAGGCGCACGGCCGCCGGCTGCGCGAAGGGCTTGCCTTGCGGAGTGAGCAGGACACGACGTGCGCGCGGCTCGCCGCTCGCGTCCGCTTCCGCGTCGAGCGCCTCCATGCACGCGACGAGCACGTCGACGCGCATCACCATCCCGCTGCCGCCCCCGTAGGGCGTGTCGTCGACGCTACGGTGCTTGCCGAGGCCATACTCGCGGGGCGATCGGAGCCGCACCGTGAGCTCGCCGCCCTTGGTCGCTCGGCCGACGAAGCTCGTGGCCAGGAACGTCTCGAACAGCTCCGGGAACAGCGTGACGATGTCGACGCGCACGGCTACGCCTCGTCCGGGCCCGTGTCGCCTTCGCCGCCGGCGCTCTCGCCACCTTCGCCCTCGCCTTCGCCGCCGCGCTTCGCGCCCTTCTTCGGCTTCTTAGGCTTTTTGAGCGGGAGGCGTTCGAGCTCATCGAGCGTGAGCACGTCGATGACGCGGGCGCTCGTGTCGATCTTGCCCACGTACGTCTCCGTGAGCGGGATCTCCCAGTCGCCCTTGCCGTCGTCCGCTCGGACGAGAAGCGCTTCGAGCGTTGGATACGACATGGTCTCGACGACCACGCCGAGACGCTCCGCGTTCACCCGAACCTCGGCGCCGACGAGGTCGATGGTGTAGAACTCGCCCTCTTCGGCCGGCGGGAAATCGCGACGGCGCACGCAAACGAGCGCACCGCGGAGCTCGTCCGCGCGATCGCGATCGTCGACGGAGTAGAGCTTCATGAGGATGGCGTCGTCGGCACGACGCGCAGCCACGACCGAGACCTCGTGCTCCTCGCCGTCGCTCATCCGGACGAGCACCTCGTCCTGCTGGAGCAAGACATCGCTCGTCTTGTTGAACACCTTGAGGCGCACCTCGCCGCGCACCCCATGCGGGCGCGCGATCTCCGCGAGCGGCACCCACGCATCGACGTCGGTCATGACGTTCCTCTCAGGCTCGCTCGCCCGAAGTCCGGCCGGGCTCTTCGCTCACTCGCGCGCACCCGCACGACATGCGCAGGTGCACGGAGGAAGAACCTCGTCGGTTCGCACTTCTGGCTCGCGTCACTGACCGGTCTCACTATTCGCGCCCTCGCCTGAAGGACTCTCCAGGCGAAGACGCTAGTCGACGATGTCGAGATGCGCGCGCTTGCCGAGCTTGGTCGACACGGCAGCGAGGATCGTGCGCATCGACTGTGCGGTGCGCCCTTCCTTGCCGATCACCTTGCCCACATCGTCTTTCGCGACGCGAAGCTCGATCAGGCTGTTGTGCTCGCTCGCGATTTCCGTCACGACGACCTGATCGGGATGGTCCACGAGCTCCATCGCGATCGCTTTGATCAGCTCTTTAAGCGGCATATCCGAATCATCCCCACCCCGGCCCGCCCAACTGCTGCGCGCGCGCGGGGATCGCTCGAGACTACGTTACTTGGTTGCCGCTGCCTCGGCCTTGGCGGCCGCCTTGATCAGACGTCCGAGCGTCTCCGACGGGAGCGCGCCACGGCCGGTCCAGTGCGTGAGGCGCTCCTGGTCGATCTGAAGCGGGGTCTTCCCATCGACGACCTTCATCTCCTTGGCGGGATCGAAGGTACCGATGTTCTCGAGGAACCGGCCGCCGCGAGGGCTGCGCTGGTCAGTGACGACCACGCGGTAAAAGGGCTTCTTCTTGGTGCCCGCGCGAGCGAGGCGGATGTGAACGGCCATGAACCTTCAGTCTCCAGATCAGCGTAGCAAATTGAGAACGAGCGTAGCGAACGAGGAACCGAAAATGCGGGAGATTCCCTACTAACCCCGAGTGATTCGACCGTAGGCCGAGCACTTTTGCGGGTTATTCGCCACCTTCGGGGGCGCGGAAGCTACCGCTGGGCCTAGGCAGCGTCAAGGAGGTTTTCGACGCTACGTCCTCGGAGTTCCACGACATCGCATCGATGAGCTCGGGCCGCGGTCAGCCGTTGACGCTCATCACCCGAGTGAGCCGCGAGAGCAAGCGCATATTACCGAACATCCCGTAAATCTTCAGCTCGCCGGAGACGGAAGCGCGGACCATCTCGCGGAGCACCTCGAGCGAAGACCGATCGGTCGGGAGCGGAAGCGCAAACGGCCGGGTCAGCGGGACGTTCGACATGGCCATGATCGAGTCGGCCGAGCCGCGAACGGCGACGTCGGGGATCCCCTTGATGCCGTCGTGGAGAATGAGCCGACCACCCGAGCGAAGGGGGCGCCCCGATCTGAACTCGAGCGTGAGCGCGACGTCCGCGTCGTCCGCGATGAGCGCGACCGTACCGTCGAGCGCATCGAAGTCCTTTCGCTTGTGTGGCTTGCTCTCGAGGTTCTGGCGGACGAGGTCCGCGAGCATCGTCGCGAACGCGTTGTCCTCCGCGCCCGGGGAGAGCTCGATCGCGAGCTTCCCTTCCTGATTCTTCACACTGTTCGTAGTCACTGGCCCTCCGGACCGCTCGACTCGATCGCCTTGATCCCGATCGCCTCGAGCTGTGGCTGAATCTTCGCGCGCGGCCCGACGATCACGATCGTTGCCCGGTCGAGATCGAGGTGCTGCCCTGCGAATCGCTTGAGCTGTGCCTTGTCGGCGCGCGCGGTCACGTGACTCGCCAACGCCTCACGGTCGGGCGCGAGCCCGACGCCGGCGTTGCGGCCGAGGCGAGCCGCGGCTGCCTGGACCGTCTCGAACGCCTCGACCAGGTCCGCGCGCGCGAGCTGCTTCGTCTTCTCGATCTCCTCGTCCGTGAGCCCGCTCTTCGCGAGCCCGCCGATCTCCGCGAGCATGGCCGCGAGCGCGTCGCCCGTGTGCTCGGTGTGGACGGCTGCCTGCGCGACGAACACCCCGCGCATCCGCGTGAACGAGAAGCGACTCCGCGCGCCGTAGCTCCAGCCATGCTCCTCGCGGAGGTTCTGGTTCAGGCGCGACGTGAAGCTGCCGCCGAGCGCGGCGTTCACTCGCGTGAGGACCGCGCTCTCCTCGTCGAAGGCCGACACGCCGGGGCGAGCCACGGCGATGACGGACTGCGGTGCGTCGGGCCGGTCGACGACGATGACACGACGTGAGGTCGACGATGCGCCGCCTCCACCCGAACGTCCGAAGTACGGCGCGGGCGACCCGAGCGGCTCACCGGACGGCGGAGGCGCCGCTGGCGCCTTCCAGAACGCGAGCGCTTGATCGAGGACCGCGTCGAGCTGCGGTCGCGTGACGTCTCCGACGACCACCAGCGTCGCGCGGTCGGAGCGCCATCGCTCGGCGTAGAACTTCTTCACGTCGTCGAGCGTCACCTTCGCCGCCGACGCGAGGGTGCCGTCGCTCGGGTGGGCATACGGATGGCCCGCCGGGTACACCTTGCGCGCAACGACCACGCTGGCGACCGCGTCGGGCTCGCTCTGACGTGCCCGGAGCGCGTTCTCCCAGAGCTCGTGGACCCGCTTGAACTCGACCGGGCTGAGCTGCGGCTTGCTCACGACGTCGCCGAAGATCTCGGCCGCGGGCGCGAGGTTCTTCGTGAGCACGGTGAGCTGCACGAAGCCGTAGTCCGCGTACGCGCCGGTGCGGAGGGTCGCGCCGAGGCGATCGACGTCACGCGACAGCTCGAGCGGCCCGCGCTTGCCGGCGCCTTCGTCGAGCATGTTCGCCGTGGTCACGGCGAGGCCGCCCTTCCCTTCCGGATCGTGCGCAGCACCGGCCGGGACGACGACCTGCATCGAGACGATCGGGAGGCCATGGCGCTCGAGGAGCCAGACATTCATCCCGTTGGGACGCTTGTAGTGCACCGGGACCGGCGGCGTGTACGGCGCGGGCTCGCCGGCCTCCGGACGCGGGCCGAGCGGATCCGGCACTGCTCCAGCGTCTGCGCTCACGCCTGTCCGCGGCGGTCCCGGTGGACGCGTCGCGTCTCCTCCACCGCAAGCGGCCAGCGCAGGGAGGGCCGCGCATGCGAGCGCGAGCGCGAGCGAGCTCGAGGAGCGCTTCACTTCACTGCTCCCTTCTCGTTCGCCTTGCCCGCCGGCACCACACGCAAGATCACGCGAGCGTTCGGATCGAGGTACTTCGCGGCGGTATCGCGGATGCCTTCCTTCGTGGCCGAGCGATAGCGCTCGAGGTCTTTCTGCGCGAAGCCGGGATCCTTCATCGCGGCCTGGTACATGTTGAGGAGGGACGCCCGCTCGCGGACGCTCTCGAGGCGCGTCACGAACCCGGTCTCGACGAGGTTCTTCGCACGAACGAGGTCGTCATCGCTCATCGGGGTCTTGCGGATCGCCTCGAGCTCCTTGTCGACGGCAGCCTCGATGCGGTCGAGCGATACGCCAGGGCGGGCGATCACGCCGACGACGAAGCGCGAGCCGAGCTGGGCCGACTCCTGCCCCGCCTCGACGCTCTGGGCGAGCTTCTGATCGTAGACGAGGGCCTTGTAGAGGCGGCTCGCCTTCCCCGTGGCGAGCGCGGTCGACAGCAAATCGAGCTCGGCATCGCCCGGCCCGAAGTGCTTCGGCGACTGCCACGCCATCACGACCTTCTCGAGCTCGACGTTGTCCTCGATCGTCTCCCTGACGACGCCGGTGAGCGTCGTCTTCGTGTCCCTGAAGCCCGGGGCGCCCGGATCCGAGACGGCTCCACGCGATGGGATCGATCCGAAGAGCTGCTCGACACGCGCCTTCGTCCTCACGGGGTCGAAGTCGCCGGCGACGACGAGCGAAGCATTCGCCGGGTCGTAGTACTTCGCAAAGAAGCCCTTCACGTCGTCCACGGTCGCCGCCTCGAGATCGGCATGCGAGCCGATGACCGGGTGGTGATACGGATGGCCCACGGGGTACATCAGCTCGGGCAGCCTGAGCTCGACCTTCCCATACGGCGTGTTCTCGCTCGTCTGGCGCCGCTCGTTCCGAACGACGTCGCGCTGCGCGTCGAGCTTCTCCAGCGTCATGAGAGGGCCGAGATCGCGTAGCCGGTCAGCCTCCATCCATAGGAGCAGGTCGAGCGAAGAAGGCGGCCCGACGTCGTAGTAGTCCGTGCGGTCGTTGCTGGTCCACGCGTTGTTCCAGCCGCCCGCGCCCTCCATCCAGGCATCAAAGGCCTTCGTCGGGACACGGCGCGTGCCCATGAACATCAGGTGCTCGAAGAGGTGGGCGAACCCCGTGCGGCCCTTCGCTTCGTGGCGCGAGCCGACGTCGTACGAGATGTTCACGGCGACGATCGGCACGTCGTGGTTCTCGTGGAGGATGACGGTCATCCCGTTCGGGAGCGTGGTCCGCGTGAACGGAATCGCCACATCCGCCGCTGCCGGCCCAGCGGCCAACAGCGCGCCGAGCCCGAGCGCCGAAGCGAGGAGGCGCGGGAGGAGCCATCTCTTCACGGCAGTCATGGGACCAGACGCTTACGCCATAGTCCGCCGCCAACGCAACCGACGAGAGGCAGCAACGAATGTGCTGTAAGGCCGCGGGCCTTCGCGCGTTTACCCGCCGTGACCTCGATGGCATGTGCGGCAGCGTTCGACCTCGCCCCCGACGGGATGGGGCCGTCGAACTTGGGGCTCGCGCCCCAACCGCCCGCAGAGGTGCGCCTTCGGCGTTCGTCGAAATCGCCCCCCTGGGTCGGCCTCCGCTCTATGTTGGGGGCCCCCGCGCCTCGGCGCCCTCGAACGATGCCGGAAGGACAGGCCACTCGCGCAACGACGGACGACCTCGACGCAGCGCAGAAGCGCCGCGCCGAGTCCGACGCGGCCGACCGCGTGCTCGTGACGAAAGCCCAGGCCGGCGACCGCGCCGCGCTCGGCGAGCTCCTCCACAAGCACGGCGCCGGCCTCTACCGGAGCGTCCTCTTGCCACGGCTGGGCAGCGAGGCCGCGGCCAAGGAAGCGCTCAGCGAGACGTACGCGAAGGTCGTGGCGAACATCGACAAGTTCGTCTGGCAGAACGTCGGCTTCTATCCGTGGCTGCGAACGGTCGCGCTGCGCGTCGCGCTCGATCAGCTCCGCGCGAAGAAGCGCCTCGTGCTGTTCGAGGAGGAAGACCTCGCCCGCGAGCTCGACGCCGCGCAGACGGCGACGCCGGTCGAGCAGCAGGTGAGCGATCATCGCGACCGGGAGGCCGCGCGCGCGAAGGTCGAGGAGGCGCTCGCGCGGATCAACCCGCGCTACTCCCGCGCGATCCGGCTGCGCGTCCTCGATGAGAGGCCCCGTGACGAGGTCGCGGCGGAGCTCGGCGTCACGCCGTCCACGTTCGACGTGCTCCTTCATCGCGCGATCGCGTCGCTGAAGAAGGCGCTAGGAGAGCGAGGAGAGGCTTCGGAGAAGGACGATGAGTGACCGGCCCAGCGCCCCGACCGAGCGGGAGCACGAGCGCCTTCACGGCGACGAGATCGATCCCGACGCGCCTCCCAGCGCGGAGGAGCTCGCGGCATCGGCGCGCCTGCGCGACGCGCTCGACGATCCGTCGGCGACGGGCCCGGACCTCGACCTGCTCCGCTCGCTGCGCGCTGCGTGGTCTCCCGAACCGCTCGAAGAGCGCGCCCACGCCGAGATCCTCGACGACCTGCCGGCATCGTCGGATGAGCTTCGATTCGCAGCCGAGCTTCGCGAAGCGCTCGACGACGGCGCCCGGGCGCCCGACCGGACGGCGGCGCCCCGCCCGGAGCAGGAGCTTGCGCTCGCCCTGCGCTCGGCATGGAGCCCGTCTGCGCTCGGAGACGACGAGCACCGCGCGATCGTCGCGAAGGCGCTCGGCGGGGCACGGGCCGGCGGCGCCGTGGTCGCGTTCCAACCGCGGGCCCGGACGACGCGCTTCGCGCTCGTGACGGGCGCAACGACGGTGCTCGCGCTCGCAGCGAGCTTCGTCGTCTGGATCACCACGGCAGCCCAGCAGTCGTCGGAGGCGCCGCTCGCGAGGGCACGCTCCACCCAGCCGCTCTTCGACGAGCCGTTCAAGTCGGGCGAGACGAGCGCCCGCATCGATCGCATCGCGATCGCCCGCGCCTCCGACTACCGCGACAACCGGTTCGCCAAGTGGGGTGTCCGATGACGCGCCTCCGGCCCGTCGTCCGCGCGATCGCGGCCGTCGCAATCGCGCTCGCTGCGACCTTCGCCATCGGCTGCCGCGCCCGAGAGAACAAGAGCGAGCAGGACTCTGCCCAGGGCATCGTCGACATGGAGCTCATGGCGTTCCTCTCCGAGGCCCGCGCGCTCCATCACCAGGCGAACCTGAAGGAGGAGTCGAACGACCTCCCCGGCGCCACGGCCGCCATGCAGCGCCTCGTGTCCGCACGGCGCCCGCACGCGGGAAAGACGACGCCGGAGGTCGAAGAGGTCCTCGCGGACGCTTATGCGCGGCTCGCGGAGCTCCAGCTCCGTCAGGGCGCGCTCGAGGCCGCGGCCGAGGCGGTGAAGAACGGCCTCGCTCACGCGCCCGAGCCGACATACTTCCGCGGCCACCTCATCGAGATCGAGGGGCTCGTCGAGGAGGCGCGTGCGGCTGGGCTCGCGGACGCGGGCAAGCCGGAAGAGGCTGCGCTGGCACGCGAGAAGGCGATCCAGCTCCTCGAGCAGGTCGTCCGGATCCAGGACCAGGTCATCCAGCGATCGCTCGCGGCACGCGACGCGGGAGCCACCGAGGGCGCTCGATGAAGCATCGGCATCCACACGGGGCCGGCGAGCTCCCGGCCGCGTCGAGGCTGCGCGTCGTCGTCGTCGCGCTCCTGACGGGCTCGGGGATCGTCGCGTGCGCAGCCCGCAAGTCCGGTGAGCCGGCCCCTGCGCACCCCGGCGCCGAGCCTCCGACCGCGGGCGCGCAATACCAGGCCGCGCCGGCCCCCGCCGCTCCGCAGTCGACCATGGACTCGATGGCTGGAGAGCCGGCGCCCCCTGCGCAGCCGAGCACGGCCCCGGGGCACGGACCGTTCGCTCCTCCACCGCCCCGATCGGCGGCGCTGAGACAGGCCTCGTCCGACATCGAGATCTCGCAGCGCGAGCTCGACGTTGCGGGCGGCGACTGCCGGAACGCGTGCCGCGCGCTCGGCTCGATGGACCGCGCCGCAGGCCGTCTCTGCGGCCTCGCGCAGTCGAGCGACGAGCAGCGGCGGTGCGAGGACGCCAAAGTTCGCGTGTATTCTGCACGCGACAAGGTCCGGAACACCTGCGGCACGTGCCCCGACGTGAGCGTCGAGCGCAACGCGCCGGTCCCCTCGCGCTGAGCGCAACAAGCGCCCAAGCGCCACGACCAAGTCGTCTCGTGCTACGCGTTCGGAGGTGAACGCCGGCGCACGCGATCTGCGCGAGGGAGGTCGATGGTCGCTCCTCCAGCGCCTGAAGAACGACACGATCTTCGTGCTCGCCACGGCCGCGCTAGCGATCGCCGAACGCCTGCCCAGACGCGCAGCGCAGAAGCTCGGCCGGTGCTTGGGGCTGCTCGCCTGGGCGTTCGCGCCGGGCCTCCGCCGGCTTGCGCGCGAGAACGTCACGCGGGCACTCCCCGAGATCGATCCGACCACGCGTGGCGCGTTCGTCCGGAGGGTCTTTCGGGAGATGGGCGCACTGCTCGGGGAGGTCGTCGGCACGCTCGATCCGCGCCGTCCGATCGAGCCCCTTCCCTTTCTTCCGGGCTCGCGCGAGTGCCTCGAGTCCGCGGTCCGCGAGGGCCGCGGGGTCGTGTTCGCGTCCGCGCACCTCGGCCCGTGGGAACGCGTCGCCGCCTCGCTTGCGATGGCCGGGGTGCCGCTCACCGTCGTGGCACGCGAACCATACGACCCGCGCCTCGCACGCATCTACGACCGCCTGCGCGCGTCCCGCGGCGTCCGCACCGTCTATCGAGGTGCGACCGGCGCCGGTATCGCGCTCGTGCGCGTCCTCAAGCGCGGCGGTGTCCTCGGCGTACCGATGGACCTCGCCTCGCGCGTCACCTCGATCGAGGTTCCCTTCCTCGGTGTGCCCGCCCGGACGCCGGTCGGGCCCGCCCGGCTCGCTCTCCTCACGGGAGCCGTCGTCGTCGTAGGCACCGCGGCGAGGACCGCGGACGGGTCGCTTGCCCTGTGTTTCACGCGCCTCGACGGCCCGGCATCCTCGGAAGAAGAGCTGACCGCCCGCATCAACGCGGAGCTGTCCGCGCGCATCCGGGCGCTGCCGGAGCTCTGGCCCTGGATGCACCGGCGCTGGGACCGCGCGTAGGAAACATCGCAGAGCTCGCGACGTCTGGGTATGCTGGACGGCGATGGCCGAGAAGGTCCCGCGCCTCACCCCCGGCGTCGACATTCGCAAATTCAAGCTCGACCCGATGGACGGGTTTCTCATGACCCGGATCGACGGCAAGCTCGGTCCGAAGGATCTCGCGCGCGAGACCGGTCTCCCCGACTTCTCCGTCGCCCGAGCGCTGGAGAAGCTCGAGAAGCTCGGCGTGATCCAGCTCGTCGATCCGAACGCGCCGCCGCCCCCGCCGCCCCAGCCTCCTCCTGCGGAGCGGAAGAGCGCGGTCGCGCAGTTCGACGGCGGCCTGCTCGCGCCGAAGTACGATCCGAAGGAGCTCGAGGCGCCCGCCGATCTGACTCCGGAACAGAAGAAGCGCGTCCTCGACTTCTACTTCCGCCTCGACGATCTCGATCACTACACGCTGCTCGGGATCACGAAGGAGGCCGACAAGAAAGGCGTCAAGCGGGCCTATTTCGAGCTCGCAGCGCTCTTCCACCCGGACCGCTACTTCAAGAAGGACCTCGGCACCTTCAAGCCCAAGATGGAGGTCCTGTTCAATCGGATCACCGAGGCGCACGACACCCTCGTCGACGCCGAACAGCGAGCCGAATACGACGCCTACCTCGCCGAGGTCGCGACGACGCGCGGAATGGAGGCGATGCTCGAGCGCGCGATGGCCGACTCGGCGCGCACCGCATCCGATGCCGAGAGAGCAGCCCCGCCCGCTGCCGCGGCGGTGCCGGCACCGCCTCCGCCTCCATCCGCACCGGCGGTGCCGACGGGCCCCTCCCCCGAGGAGATCCGGCGCCGCAAGGAGGCGCTGGCGCGCCGGCTCACCGGCGGTGTGAGGCCGCCCCAGCCGTCGCGACCGACACCGGAGGAGCCGAGCCCGCTGCGGTATTCGAACCCGCAGGATGCCGTGGACGCGCTCAAGCGTCGCTACGAGGACCGCCTCGAGAGCGCGACCCAGGCCCACGCCCAGCGCTACGTCCAGGCCGCCGAGGACGCCCTCGCCAAGAACGATCTCGTCGCGGCCTCGACCTCCCTCAGCATCGCGGCCAAGTTCGCGCCGGACGACGTCGCCCTCGCGATGCGCGCCCAGGAGACGAAGAACCTCGCCGACAAGTCGCTCTCCGAGAGCTACCTCAAGCAGGCGCAGTACGAGGAGCGGCAGGGCCACTGGTCCGAGGCAGGTCGGTCCTGGCAGAAGGTGGCAAGGATCCGGAACGACGCGGCCTCACACGAACGCGCGGCCCATGCCATCCTGCGTAGCCCGGACGGAGATCTCCACGAGGCCGCCGAGCACGCCAAGCAGGCCATCACGCTGCAGCCCAACAAGATCGCGAGCCACGTCACGCTCGTGGAGGTCTACCTGAAAGCGGGCCTGCAGGCTTCCGCCCGCCGCGCCGCCGAGGCCGCCAACGCGCTCGACCCGAAGCACCCCGGGCTCCAGGCCCTGCTGAAGCGCATCGGAAAGGGATAGTTGCACGCCAGGCACCGGCGGTCCACGGAAGCGACCCCGTGCCCAGGCCTGCCGAGCCTCCCCCCCGCCGTCCGAAGGACGCGACAAGAGGCGCGCAGCTACGGAACAATCCGGTGTAGGATCGTGCCTCAGTCATTGAACGGCGCAGCGGTCCAGACGAACGGCTTCCGGGATCCGAACGACGGCCCCAGCTGCCGGAGCGAACTCGAGCACAGCGTTGATCGGTCCGTGAAGGAGACTCGCGAATGGAGAAGGTGATCGGCATCGACCTCGGCACGACCAACTCGTGCGTCGCCATCGTGGAGAACGGGACGCCGGTCGTGATTCCGAACCGGGGTGGCTACAAGACCACGCCTTCGATGGTCGCCGTCACGGAGGCGGGCAAACGCCTCGTCGGCCACATCGCGAAGCGCCAGGCGATCACGAACGCCGAGAACACGGTCTACGCCGCCAAGCGCCTCATCGGCCGCAAGTGGAACTCGCCGCAGGTGAAGAACGCGGTCGCCACGTCGAGCTACCGCATCGTAGAGGGCCCGCACAACGACGTGCGCATCGTCCTCCGCGACAAGGAGTTCAGCGTCCCCGAGATCAGCGCGATGGTCCTTCAGGAGATGAAGGTCATCGCGGAGGACTATCTCGGCGAGGCTGTGAGCAAGGCCGTCGTCACCGTCCCCGCCTACTTCAACGACAACCAGCGCCAGGCCACGAAGGACGCCGGCGAGATCGCCGGCCTCGACGTCATCCGCATCATCAACGAGCCCACCGCCGCCGCGCTCTCGTACGGCTTCGGCCGCAACATCGAGAAGACGGTCGCCGTCTACGACTTCGGCGGAGGCACGTTCGACATCTCGATCCTCGAGATCGGTGCCCACGGCGTCTTCAAGGTCATCGCCACCGCCGGCGACACATTCCTCGGCGGCGAAGACATCGACGCACGCATCATCGACTGGCTCGTCTCCGGCTTCAAAGAGGAGCACAACATCGACCTTCGCCAGGACCGCATGGCGCTCCAGCGCCTCAAGGATGCGGCCGAGAAGGCGAAGTGCGAGCTCTCGAGCGTCCGCGAGACCGAGGTGAACCTCCCCTTCATCATCTCGAGCGGCCGGAACGAGGCGCTCCACCTCCAGCGCACGCTCACACGCGCGACGCTCGAGGAGCTCTCCGACGATCTCATCGAGCGCACGATCGACATCTGCAAGCAGACGCTCGAGGACGCAAAGCTCGAGAAGAACGAGATCGAGGAGGTCGTTCTCGTCGGCGGCATGACGCGCATGCCCAAGATCCAGTCGGCGGTTCAGGCCTTCTTCGAGAAGGAGCCGAACAAGGGTGTTCACCCCGACGAGGTCGTCGCGCTCGGCGCCGCGATCCAGGGAGCGGCCCTCGTCGACGACAGGCAGGAGATGGTCCTCCTCGACGTCACGCCGCACGCGCTCGGCATCATGACGTTCGGTTCCTACTTCGAGGAGCTGATCCCGCAGAACACGACGGTCCCGACCCACCGGACGAAGATCTTCACCACGAGCCGCGACAACCAGACGGCCGTGAAGATCCTCGTCATGCAGGGCGAGAGCCAGCGGGCGGAGGAGAACGAGCTCCTCGGTGAGTTCATCCTCACGGGGCTCCGCCGCGCGCCGAAGGGCCAGGTGGAGATCGAGGTGACCTTCGAGATCAACGCGGACGGCATCGTCTCCGTTCGCGCGAAGGACCTCGAGACGGGGCTCGAGCAGTCGATCCAGGTCACCGCCACGAGCGGCCTGACCCGCGAAGAGATCAAGACGATGATGGACAACGCGAAGGACGACCTCGTCGACCGCCGCACGTCCGAGGAGTTCGAAGCCGCCAAGCAGGAGGCCGAGAAGCTCATCGCCGAGATCGAGAAGCTCTTCCCGCAGGTCCAGCAGATCGTCGCCTCGAGCGACTTCGGCCGCGATGCGATCGAAAAGGCGCGCGCCATCGTCGAGAAGGCGCGCGCGGCGATCGAGCGCAGGGATGCCGCTGCGGTGAAGGAGCAGATCGAGGGCCTCACGCGGACCCATCGCATGTTCAAGGGAGTCGTCGCGAAGACGTGACGGGGACCACGAGCGGGGGGGCGGACCGCTCAATCACTGGCAAACTCGACGCGGGCCGAAGGCCCTCCACTGCGGGTACTTGGGGCGTGAGCCTCGAGTTCGATGAGCGGGATACGTGCCGGACGAAACCGAAAAGCCCCGAGAGGTCTCGTATCTCGAGGACTCCCTTGCGGAGTCTGGGGATGGTCATGGCCAAGTGGATGACTCCGAGGAGAACGAGCGGCCCACTGTGAGCCCGCCGTTCGATCCGGTCGCCTTCGCGCGCGACGTCCTCAAGCCCTCCCCTACCCCGATGAAGGCCGTCGTCAGGTCGGCGGCTGACCTGCACACGCACGCCACTCCTGCCCAAGGCACGGCGCAGCAGGCAGCGGCAGCCGCGGCGTCCCGGTCGACCGGGCGCACGCCCGCGCCGCGCAAACGAACTCCGACGAGCACGCTGTCGCTCGTGAACACGCGCATCCCGTCGAACCTGCCGCCTCGTCCGACCGCTCAGCCGGACGCCGGACCGCGCAAACACGAGAGCGTACCGATGATGAACCCGGTCGACCGGGAGTGGGCCGACCTCGAGATCGCCACCCGCCCGCCGCCCGCCGACGGTCCCGGCGAGGACCCGGTCATCGAGATCGCGCATGATCGCGCTCCCAAGCTCGACCTCGATGGCCTCGGCTTCGACGAAGAGGACGAGCACGCCGTCGACACGGTCCGGCGGCCCGTCCCGCAGGAGCTGATCAAGCCGCGCGAGCACGAGATGAACGATCGCGTGGAGCTCGGCGACTACAGCGGCGCGCTCGAGATCGCCGAGAAGATCCTCGCCGACAAGCCCGACGACCTCGGCGCGAGAGCGACCGCAGAGACGTGTCGGAGCGTGCTCCGCCAGATGTATGCGACGCGCATCGGGCCGCTCGATCGCGTCCCGGTCGTGATGGTGCCTCGCGATCAGCTGCGCTGGCTGTCGATCGATCACAAGGCCGGCTTCGTCCTCTCACTCGTGGACGGAGTGTCGAGCCTCGAGATGATCATCGACGTGAGCGGAATGCCGGAGCTCGACACGCTGCGCATCCTCTCGGAGCTCGCGCAGCAGCGCATCATATCGCTCCGCTGAGGAGCGAATCGCGAACCGAGGCCGACCGCTGGCAGGCGATAGAGCCTCGCGCAAGCGAAATCACTCGGCGGTGGACGATTCGTTGCAGGGTGCTTGGTCGCTCGCTACACCCTAATCTCGAACCATGGACCGCGCGGAGACGCAGAGGCTGCGCCTTGAGATCGAGCGTGCCCTACGCGGCGCGTTCGATCCGGCGGATGTGCTTCCGCGCCTCGCGCGACTCGCGCGACTGGCTCCGCCGGCGAGCGACGACGCTGTCTTCGCGAACCAGAAGCTGGCTGAGCTCCTCGTCGAGCGCGATCCCTGGCGTGCGGCGCTCTACGTGCGGCGGGCGCTCGCGCACAAGGGCAGCGACGACCGCGCCTGGGCCATCCTCGCCTTTTGCCAGACACTCCTCGGAAACTTCCGCTGCGCCGCATCCGCATACAAGAAGGCGATCGCGTGCGCGCCGGCGAATCCCTGGTACGCGCACAATCTCGGGCACCTGCTCGACGTCGCGCTCGGCGAGCCGCTCCGCGCGCTGCCCTGGCTGAAGCTCGCTTACGACGCGAAGAGCGACAACTCCGAGATCGTCGCGTCGTACGCTCACGCGCTCGCTCGCGCAGGCCGCATGGAGGTGGCGCGCAGCGTTCTCGAACACGCGCGGGGGCGGCTCGATTCGCAGGAGCTCGACGCGCTCCTCCGCTGGCTGGATCAGGGAGCACCGTCGCGGTCGCGTCGCGACGCCAGCGCGGCAAGCGCGGCAAGCGCGGCAAGCGCGGCAAGCGCGACAAGCGCGCCTTCGCAGCCAAAGCGCCGACCGCCGAGCGCAACGCCGAAGCGACTCGCTCGCGTCCTCAGTCGAGGCCTGTCGCATCTGCCGCTCGATCCGCGCCAGCGCGAGCGGGCCCTTGCGCTCGCGCGGGACGCGCTCCCTCCGCCGCGGCGTCGGCGCAGCGCAAACGACGCGGCGACGGGCGAGCAAGAGGCGACGCACCTCGACGGCCCCCGCAGGAAGCGCCGGAGCGCGAACGTCGCGGCCCTCCGCCCCTCCGTGGCGCCGGGACGGGCGCGCACCGCCGAGGTCGACGTTGCCGGGCTCGCGGCTGCAGTCGCGTACGCGATCGTCTACATCGATCACGTGCCGCTCTCCCAGGCCGAGGTGGCGGCGCCGTTCCGAGTCGGCGTTGCGCACCTCCGTGGTCGCTTCGCGGAGCTCCGGGCGAAGCTCGACATCATCCGCGGCGACGCCCGCTACGCCACGACGCGGCGCTGACGTCTCCGGGGCATTCGCCCCGCGTCGAGCCCGGCTCGCGCCCCGACGCCCCGCAAAAGGAGCCTCGTCGCGGTGGCGTGAGGGCGACCCCATGGCCTCGGCTCATCCGTTCTTCGGCCACGTCTCGTCGGAATGCGTCACCGGCAGGGGCGGTTTGGACGTACCGAGTTCAAGGGTCCACGTCGCTGGACCCGGCACGCTCCCGACGCGCCTTCGAGGGTCGGGGAAGCCCGATCCCGCGAAAACATGCCGTGATAGGACATCAACCTGCCATGCGACGACCTCTCCTCTGCTCCGCTCTGCTCGTCGTCTCGCTCATGAGTCGCTCGGCGCTCGCCCAACCGGCGCAGCCGCCGCCGGCGACCCCGGCGCCGGGCGCCCCCTCCACCGAGCTCCCTCCGGCGCCCGAAGTCGACGATCCGATGCTCGCGCCGGTACCGCGGCCGAAGATCGAGGTCGGGAACTGGGAGGAGGCTCTCAAGCACGTTCGCGCGCGCTCGACCGATCTTCGGATCGCCGCACAGGAGATCGCCCGCGCAGAGGCTCAGTCGCGCAGCGCGCTCGCCGGAGCGCTCACGACGATCAACGGCCAGGCCACGTACACGCACAACCTCATCACCAACAGCACGCTCCAGCCCGTTCGCGCCGGAGACGGTCTCGGATTCCGGCCGGTGAACACGCCGTTTCCGGACTTCGTCAACGGTTCGATCGTCGCGTCGCAGCCCGTGCTCGCGTTGCGTTCCTGGTACGCGATCGGGACCGCGGAGCGGAACGAGAACGTCGCGCACCTCACGCTCGAAGACACCAAGCGTCAGATCGCGCTGAACGTCGCGAACGCGATCGTCGGCGTCGTCACGGCGGAGCGCGTCGCGGAGCTGAATCGACTCGGGCTTCGCAACTCCCTCACGCGGCTCGAGCTCGCGATGCGGCGGAGCACGCTCGGGAGCGGCACCGGCCTCGACGTGGTGCGGGCGCGCCAGGACGTCGAGGTCGCCCGAGCAACGCTCGTCGCCGGCGACGAGGCGCTCCGGCAAGCGCGTGAAGCGCTGGGGCTCGCCCTCGGTGTCCCGGAGCAGGTCGGCGTCCCGCCGAACGTGGACCTCAACGGGCTCGAGGCCAGCACGCGGACCGCGTGCAAGCAGGCTCCGAACCTCGACGAGCGCCCCGACATCGCCGCTCTCCACGAGCGCGCCGGGGTCGCGCGCCGGATCGTGAACGATGCGAAGTACCAGTTCGCGCCGACGGTCGACGTCCGCTCGACGGTCGGCACGACGACGATCGATACCGGCGCGGCCCCGAACACGACCTGGAACGTCCAGGCGGTGCTGACAGTACCGATCTGGGACGGCGGCCTCCGCTACGGCAATCTGCGCGACGCCCGCGCACAGGAGACGATCGCCGGCCAGAGGGTCGAAGCGGCGAAGCGCCAGGCGGCCATCCAGGTGGCGCAGGCCCAGCGCGGCGTGAGCGTGGCCGACGATCGACGCCGCGTCGCCGTTCAGACGCGCGACCTCGCCGCCGAGAACGATCGCCTCACGCGCACCTCCTATCTCGAGGGGCGCGGGACGAGCCTCGAGCTCGTGACGGCGGCCCAGGCGCTGCGCGAGGCCGAGATCCAGCTCGCCGTTCGCGAGTTCGAGCTCGTGAAGGCGCGTGTCCTCGCGATCCTCGCGCTCGCTTCGTGTCCGTGGTGAGTCGCCGTCCGCGACGGACGACGTGAGTCAGGTCCCGGGCGCGATCGCGTCCCAGCCGGTCACGCGCGCGAGCTCGGCGAGCGTCACGTGCAGGTCCATCAGCGACTGCGCGTGGCTCGCGCGCGCATAGACGAAAGCGCGGAGCGGCTCGAGGAGGTAGCGCTCGTCTTTCGTGCCGAGGTCGATCGCATCCTGCGTGCTCATGATCCAGCGCTTCGACCGCCGCTCCGCGCGATCCCAGTTCTCCTCGCGCGTCTTCGCCTCGACGACCGCCGCGTAGGCGTTCTCGACTTCGACGGCGACGCCGCCGAGCGCGAGCCGCTCGAGCGCTCGAGCCTCTTCGAGCTCCGACTCGGCCTGCGCCACGCGCGCGCTCTTCGGGAGTATGTCGAGGCCCCACTCGACGCCGAAGCCGAAGGACGCACCGAAGCGGTTGAATGGGTCGCCGATCCACGCCTGGCGTTGGGGATCCGCGCTCGGGGCGATCGAATAGGCGGCGTTGAGGCCGAGGCCGATGTTCGGGAACATCTCGGCGCGACGGAAGTCCAGCCAGGCCTTCCGCGCCTGCACGCCGGCGCGCGCCATGTTCACGTCGGCGCGGAAGAGACGCGCCGCGGTGAGGTAGCGGACGACGGGCCCGATCGTCGTCTCCGGGCGCTTGAGCGGCTCATCGGGAATGTCGAAGCCGCTCTGGACTCCGGTGAGGAAGCGGAGCGCAGCAATGGCGAAGGCCTCGCCCTTCTTCGCCTCCGAGACGCGCGCCATGATCTCGTCCCGGTTGATCTCGAGACGGAGGCGGTCGACCTCCTCCACGCTCTGATCGCTCCGCTCGAGCTTCGCGTTGGTGTTCGCGATCGCCTTGTTGAGCTGACCGAGGACGTCGTTCGCGATGTACTGCATGTCGCGCGAGAGCATCAGGCCGAAGTAGGCCCGGCGGACGTCCATGCGGATCTGCTGCCGCTGCTTCTCGAGGTCCCATTCGCTGACGCGCGCGCGGCCCTCCGCGGCCTTCTTCACCGACTCGATCTTGCCGAAGGTATAGAGCGGGACCGTTCCGCGGACGCTGAGGCCGAAGGCGGGCTGCCAGCCGGAGCCGAAGCCCTGGTAGAGCAGCGTGTAAGGCGAGGCGTTGTAGAACGGCGTGCCGCCGATCGGCGGGAGGTAGCCGAAGTTCGAGCTGAGGGACCAGTACGAGAAGGGCGTCCAGCGCGCCTCGTCGATCTGTGCACGGACGAACGCGAGGCGAGCCCGCGCGGCCCAGAGCTGCGGCGCGTTCCGCTCGGCCAGGAGCAGGCACTCCTGGAGGGAGTAGGCGTGCGCCTTGATCGTGACGACGGGAGGCGGCGGCAGCGCGTTCTCCGAAGCCGCGGAGTCGGCCGGCTCCGACGGTTCGTCGTCGTCGAGATCGAACGGGCCGGCATGCGCCGTGGGGGCCGCGAGAGCAAGTGCGCTCGCGCAGCCGAGAAGAACCCACCAGCGAGTGCGGCGCACAGTCATCCGGCGGCGGCGACACTACCAAACAGCCGCTAGGACACCAATATGACAGCGCTGTCGTACAGGCCGTGGACGAGCTTTCTTCGGAGCCGGCTCCCGACAGGCCGCCAGCGGGTCCCGAACAGCGGCGTGGCTCCCCAGCGGGCCCGCCGGTGCCTCCGTCCGGGTCCTACGCCCGCTCGTCGGCGCTCGGCGTGTAGATGAAGCCTTCCTGCTGGAAGACGCACAAACGATTGCCCCCCCGACGTTTGGCCTCGAGGAGCGCGGACTCGAGGGCGCGGAGGAGCGCCTCCTTCGTCCGGACGTCCCGGCTCGGAAAGAGCGCGACACCGAGCGATGCCGTGACCCGCGCTTCTCCGCTCGCCTGCGGCGCAGTGAAGGTCCGCGCCGCAACGTCTCGCCAGATCCGCGAGGCGACCACGAGCGATCCGGCGAAATGGGTCGACGGGAGCATGACGAAGAACTCGTCGCCGCCATAACGGGCGACCACGTCCGAGTCGCGCACCGAGCTCTTGATGACCTCCGCCACCCCGCGCAGCACGGCGTCTCCGAGCGACCGACCACCGCGCTCGTTGTGGACCTTGAGGCTGTCGACGTCGAGGATGCAGCAAGCGAGCGGCTCGGAGTGACGCTCGGCGCGTGTGAACTCGGCGTCGAGACGCTCGTGGAGGTAGAGGAACGAGTGCGCGTCGGTGAGAGCGTCGTACCGGCGAAGGCGCTCGAGCCGGTCACGCGCAGCCTTCATGCGGTCGTGCGCTCGTTTGATGCGCAGCGCGGACGAGACACAAACGAGGAGCTCCGTCTGCTCGAACGGCTTGCAGACGTAGCCGTCAGCGCCGATCTTCAGCGCCTCGATGCGGCTCTTCGCGTCCGTCTTCGCGAACACGAGGGCGACGGGGACGAAGTCGTCGGCGAGCCCGCGGATCGTCCGGCACGCGGCCTCACCGCTCAGACGAGGCATCACCGAATCGAGGAGGACGACATCGATGCCGCCTCGCGCGACGCGCTCGACCGCGGCCTGTCCGTCCGGCGCCGTCTCGACCTCGTAGCCGCTCGCGCGCAGGGTCGACGCGATCACCTCGAGCGTCGCCGGATCGTCATCGGCGACGAGCACGCAAGCCGTGCCCTCGTCCTCGTCGACGGACGGGCTGCTCGGCCGCGCCGCCACGTGCGCCGCGAGCGCCGCGCGAAGCATGGTCGACTCACGCTCGGACGAGGAGCCGTCCTCGCGCAGCTCGATGTCGGGCGCGGACCGCCTCATCGTTCCCCCGCAACGACTCGTCGGCTCGACACCCCTTCATGATTGTCGAGCGCGAGCACGACGTCCAGTCTCCCGAGCCCGCGGCATCTTGGGGTCGAAGAGCGGGCCCGGGCTCGCCGCTGCCTCCCGGGCAGCGGCGAGGATCTTCCGCGCGAGCTTCGAGATGCCGAGACCGTCGAGCGCCGCCTCGTCGAACAGGTCGAGCGCCTCGTAGGCGGCGGGAAGCGCCGAGCCGGCGGGCCGCTTCGACAGGACCGCGGCGTGCACGTCGACCGTGAGACGGCGGTGCGAAAGCACGTGCGTGACGCGCCCGGCGAGCGCGCGCGACGCGAGCGCGAAGCGCCCGAAGAGCTCGTCGCCTGCGCTCTCGTCACCGTCAATCGACGGCGGCTCCCAGAGCCCGGCGAACAGGCCGGAGGATTGCCTGCGAGCGAGGAGGACACGCCCGTCCTTCGTGCGGGCGACGAGCGCCTGCACGCGCTGCGGCTTCGGCTTCGCCTTCTCGCCCATCACCGGCAACTCGTCGACGCGGCCCTCGGCGCGCGCGCGACACGACGATGCCACCGGGCAACGCTCGCACGCCGGCGCACGCGGCGTGCAGATCGTCGCGCCGAGCTCCATCAGCGCCTGGTTCCAGTCGCCGGGCTTCTTCGCCGGCACGAGCTCCTCGGCAAGCGCCTCGGCACGCTTCATCCCGGCGCGGCGCATGTCGTCTTCGAGCGCGAAGATGCGCGCGAACACCCGCGCGACGTTCCCATCGACCAGGCCGACGGGCTCCTCGAATGCGATGCTCGCGATCGCGCCGGCGGTGTAGCGACCGACACCGGGCAGCTCCAGCAACCCCTCGCGGTCACGCGGCATCTCCGCGCGGTCGGCGACGACACGGGCGCCCGCGTGGAGCATCCGCGCACGGCGGTAATAGCCGAGCCCACTCCACGCCGCGAGGACCTGATCCTCCGGCGCCTCGGCGAGCGCGAGCGGCGTCGGGAACCGGGCCAGGAAGCGCTCGAAGTACGGCATCACCGTATCCACGCGCGTCTGCTGCAGCATGATCTCGCTGACCCAGATCGCCCACGGATCGCGCGTGCGACGCCATGGGAGGTCGCGCCGCGAGGCCGCATACCAGCCGAGGAGGTCGCGATGCAGTCGCGCGACCAGCGAGCCTTGCGCGGGCGGCGATCCGGTCTCATCTTCTGCCTTCGTGAGCAAGTCGCGCAACGACCCTGGCATTGCCGCCGTCCTCTCCCTCATCGTCCCGGGTGTCGGGCAGATCTACAACGGCGCGTGGCTGCGCGGGATTTTCTGGCTCATCATCACACCGGGGTTCTGGATCGGCTCGGGCGGGCTGCTCGGGTGGATCTGTCACCTCGTCGCCGCGTACACCGCCTACAACTACGCGAAGAAGCGGGCCTAGCTGAGCCGTTGGGGGAGAATCGACCGCGCAGGCGTTCGCCCGCCCGCGTCGAGCTCGAGCGTCACTTCACCACCTTCGACTCGAGGGTGAAGACGCCCTCGTTCTTGCCCTGGTGCCCGTCGACCACGACGAAGTAGGTGCCCGCGTCGAGCGTCACGTCGATCTTCGAGTGGCGGTTGTCCGGCCCGTCGTTGTTGCACGCAGCCTCGGCCGTACGGAGCGACTTCATCTGGGGAGGATCGACGCAGCTGTTTCGAATCGCGAGGACGCCGTCGTGCCCGGGCGTCGAGAGCGCGAGCTGGAGGCGCGTGCGTGACGCGAGGACGAGCTTGTAGACGCGATCCCCGCTCGCCTGCATGTCCTCACGACCGGCGCACGACTCGGCGAAGCGATCGCCGGCCCCCGCAGTGGTGCCGGTCACCGTCTGGCCCAGCACCAAGGACGGAGGATTGCGGCAGGCGGCCTCCTGAGCGGTCATGTCCTTGCCCTTGAGCTGGAACGTGTAGCGCCCGAACGGCCCTTTCGTGGTCCCGTCGACGGCGAGCGAGTACATCCCCGGCGGGAGCACCTCGTCGAGGCTCGTACCGCAGGCGATCTCGCTCGCACGATCGGTGCAGCTCCTCGAGAGGACGAACGCGTGCTCGCCCTCCTCGGCGGTGAAGCGCGCCGTCACACGCGAGCGACGGGGCACCTCGAAGCGGTAGACGACGTCGGGAGCGCCGTTCGCCGTGCATCGCCCTGCGACGTCATCCTTCGCCTCGAAGGTATCGCCGTCGATCGGCCCGTCGTTCAAGACGATCGGCAGCGCGTCTCCACACGAGTCACCACGGACCCCCGAGCCGCCTTCGACGGTGAGGTCCGCCTCGATCGAGTATTGACCGCGGGCCGTGGCGTCGTCCGAGTCGGCGAAGACGCCGTACGACCCGGGCTCGAGCACCGAGACGAACGTGGCCTCGTCGGACTTCGCCCCCTTGTCGGTGCATCCGACCTCGCTCCACTCGTCGACGCACGTCCGGCGGACTCGAATCACGGGCGAGAAGTCGGCGGAGCGGAGCACGACGCGGGCGCGGGCGCGCTGGGGGACGTCGAGGCGGTGGAGCGCCTCCGGGCCCTTGCCGAGGTTGCAGCTACCGTGGCCGTGATCGAACGCGGAGGAGAGCGTGCCGCTCGTCCGCCCCACGAGCGGCCGGGCCTTCTGGCACGCCTCCGCGAGCGATGGGATGTCGGCGACCGTCACGTTCATGCGATAGCTGCCGACTTCGCTGTTGTAGCCGTCGACGAACACGTAATAGGTCGCGGGCTCGAGCACCTCGTCGATCCGCGAGCCACGAGCCCCGCCCCGCTTGCTGCTGCCGGAAGAGACGTCGTCGTTGCAGGCGATCTCGGCGTCCTTCTCGGCGCACTCGTCCCTGCGAAGATAGAGGACGGAATCGAACGTCGCCTCGACGTCGATCGTCACCCGCTGGCGCCGGGTGATCACGAGCCGGTAGACGATCTCCTTCGATTCGGAGTTGGCGCAGTCGCCGGCGTGCTCGGACCAACCGCGCCGCGTGTTCCCGACGACCGAGCCGACCTCGAGCGGGATCGGCGCCTCGCAGCTCCCGGGCTGCGCGCCGGTGCTCGCGGTCGACACCGCCGCGGGGGTCGCGCTCTCCTTCCCTACGCCGCTCCCGGTCCACGAGCCTGCGACGAAGTCACCGCCGCCGCGCGCCATCCGGACGAGGAGCGTGAAGCGGCCGGCCTTCTCGGGACACGCACGGACCGCCGCCTGCGCGTCCGTCGTGGCATCACGCGCAATCGGCTTGTCGTCCGCGTCGAGGACCGTGACGTCGAGGTCGTGGACACCGTTGCCTCCGATCGCCACGACCGTCGTGCATGCTGCGGGAAGCTCGAGCGCGAACCGCGTGTCCCGCCCTTCGGCCAGCGAGCCTCGATGGATCGGGCCGACCTGCGCGAGCCCCATCGCAGCAAAGGCGTTGTGCACCGCGACGTAGCGCGGCTCGAGCTCGGCTCGGGTACCGGCCCCTGCGCACGCGGCGATCGTCACCGCCGCGGCGAACATCGTTGCACTGGCGCGGATCACCGATACGGGTTCTTCGAGAGGTCGTCGGGAACGGCCGATGCCGTGTTGATGGTCGTCGCGGTCGTCGTCGGCTTCGACGGTCGCCGGATGCCGGACCGAGTGCTCGGCGGGACGGAAGAGGCGCTCGGCCTCGCCGCCGCGCTGACCGTGGCCGGAGCGGTCGCGGACGCGATCGTCGTTGCGCTCGCCGCAGGAACGTCGCTGCTCGCGATCGGCGCAGACGTGGCCGGCTGAAGCTCCGCGGCTCCGGTCGGGGCCGCGTCCGTGCTCGCGCCCGGCGAGCGAAGCTGGCTCGCTCCCCATGCGACGCCTCCGAGGACGCCGGCCACGCCGACGGCGAGCGCGATCCTGCGGGTCGAGTTTCCGCCCGTCCGAGGCGCGAGCGGCGCGCTCGCGTCGACGTCCGATACGTTGAGCACTGCCGACGACACGCTCGACACCTTGTCCTGAGGCAGGGAGCCCGAGCTACCGTCGCTCGACGCAGGCACGGTGACGGCGAGACGGTCGACGGGGCCGGGGGTACCGCCGGGAGCGCTGGACGGCTTCGACGGCTCGGACCTCCCGCGCTCCACGCGCGTCTGTACCGACTCGGGAAGGCTCTTGCGCGAGCGAGGTGGCGCGCTCGGCTCGCTGCGCGCGAGCCATCCACGCACCGCATCGCGCTGCTGGACGAGATCGCTTCCGAACACCTCCTCGACGCAGGCCGCGACATCGCGCACGGAGCCGACGCACGAGAGGCCCCGCGCCTCTCGCTCGAGCTCGTCGGCGAAAGCCTCGGCGGTGGCGAAGCGCTGATCGGGGTCGCGCGCGAGCGCCCGCATGCACACGGCCTCGAGGCTCGCGGGGATGTCCGCCTGATGCGTGCTCGGCGGCGCGATGGGATCGAACAAGACGCGATTCAACGTCGCCGCTTCGCCGTCCCCCTTGAAGAGACGCTTCAGCGCGAGCGCCTCCCACAGGACGATCCCGCACGAGAAGAGGTCGGCACGACGATCGATCGCGGCGCCACGTGCTTGCTCCGGCGCCATGTACGCGAGCTTGCCCTTGAGCTGACCGGAGCGCGTCGTCGACAGGCGCGAGGCCGCCCGCGCGACTCCGAAATCGGCGATGCGTGCGATGCCGTCGGAGCCGACCAGGATGTTCTGCGGAGACACGTCCCGGTGGACGATCGCGAGCGGCTGGCCGAGGTCGTCGGTCAGCTCGTGCGCGGCGTGGAGACCAGCGAGCGTATCGAGCAGGATGCGGATCGTGACGCCCCACGGGATCCGTGTGTTCGTCTGGGCGGCGCGCGCGAGCAGGCGCGCGAGCGTGTCGCCCTCGACGTAGTCCATCACCAGGTAGTAGCCGCTGCCGCTCTCGCCGACCTCCTGGATGGGAACGACGTTCGGATGGTGGATGCGCGCGGCGAGGCGTGCCTCGTCGAGGAACATCTCGATGAAGTCCGGCTCGTTCGCGAGATGCGGGTGGAGACGCTTGATCGCTACGAGGCGCTGGAAGCCGGCGACTCCGGAGAGCCGCGCAAGGTACACGGTCGCCATCCCGCCACTCGCGAGCTCGGCGACGAGCTCGAAGCGATCGAGCCGCTCGCCTTCACCGTCGGTAGCGAGGAGCTTCGGCATACCCCTATGGGATTAGACCACCGATCGAGCTTGGTCGCGAGCGCCCAGCTGGGGATCCGGCTCAGAACCTACCGCTGAGCCCAAAGGGCGACACGCGGATGCTCGCTCCGGAAGAGCTCGTCGACGACCGAATCAACCGTGCCGGGGGCGAGCTCGACGCGCTCGACGTGCTCGTCGCGCTCGTCCACTGCGTGTAGAAGACACCGATGACGGCGGTGACCACGGCCGCGCCGACGGTCACGCCGAGGAGGACGTTCGTTCGGGTCTCGGCGTCCTGGCCTCGCTGATAGAGCGCACACGATTCGCCCTGGCCCACGCACCCACGGCGCACGGCGTCAGGTCCGGGATCGTTCTGGGTCGCGATGCCCGACACGATCGTCGCGGCTCCGGCGGCCACGGTGACGCCTGTCGCGATGAAGAACACGGCCGGGCCGAGCGGCTTCTCGTTCGGCGGCGAGGTCGTGACGGTCGTGCTCGGGGTCGCCGCCACGGGCGCGGCCGTGGGCGCCGATGTGGGCCGAGGTGCCGGAGGCGGCTCGAACGCCAGCGACGTGGAGGTGCCCTTCGGCGCCTCGACGCGCTTCGAGACCGAGCCGCCCTGCTGGAAGCTCACGCCCAGATCGTGCACGCCCGGATCGAGGAAGACGCGATGCCGGAGCGCATCCGACTGCGACACGACGCGGCTGTCGGCGGCGATGGTGCACGGAGCCGCGCACTGGACGACGTACTCGGACAGCTGCGCGGACGTCTCGGCGAGCGTCTCGTTCACGAGCTGCGCGGTCTGCGCGTCGCTCCCGTACTTCTCCTCCGCGAGGGCCGCGAGCGTGGCCGCACGCGCCGGTTGCTTCGCATCACGACGCGCGCGGATCGCGAGCCGGAGCGTCTCCTTACTGGGCGCGTCGCGGAACGCGTTCTCGAAGTGCCCGGCCGCCTGCTCGAAGTCCTTCGCGAGGTACGCGCGCCTCCCGCGGTCGAACTCCTCTGCCGCCGCCTTGATCCGCTCGGCGGACGGCTGCGTTTCCTCGGCCGACGACGACGCAGTCCATGCGAGCGCAGCCACAGCGAGCGCGAGGGCAGCCCCGCGCGCGACGGCTCGACGCCTCGGGCACGTCGGGAAGGACCGTGTCTTGCCCCGCATCGAGTCGAGCTTACCAGCTAATGAGCTCTACGTTGACGTCCGTGGGCGGCTACAGATACGAGGACGAGATGCGGACTCGTCTGGTCACGGCGCTCGTGAGCGGATCGCTCCTGCTCTCGCTTCCCCATTGCGGGAGCACCTACGCCGACCTCTGCGAGAAGCAGCGCGACTGCGAAGGCGGCAACGACAAGGACGTCCAGGCGTGCATCGAGTTCGCGCGCGGCGGTGAGGAGGTCGCCGCTGCCTACGACTGCAGCGACGCCTACGAGAGGCAGGCCTCATGCCTGACGAACAGGGCCGTGTGCAAGGACAAGCGGCTCGACGACAGCGCGTGCAAAGCAGAGGAAGCCGCGCTCACGGCATGTGAGAAGGCAGCCTCGGGGAAGAAGCAGTGAGGGCGCCGGTGAACACGAGGTCCATCCTGAGCGCACTCGGAGTCGTCGCGCTCGTCGCCACCACCCACTGTGACTCTCGCTACGCCACGTACTGCGACAACGTTCGAGACTGCGAGGGCGGCAACTACAGGGACGTCGATGCTTGCATCGAGCGGCAGCGCGCGCTCGATGAGATTTCGTCCGCGTACGAGTGCGACGACGAGTGGGACGCGTTCGCCGACTGCCTCGAGACCATCACGTGCAACAAGGAGCGCGCCGAGCTCGACGCGACTCGATGCAAGGACAAGTCGACGCGTTGGGTCGACTGCACGCGCAAGGCGAGCGCACGCCCGAGCGCGACCTCGTCGACGAGCGCGAGCGGCTCGTCCGGGTCGAGCGACACCGCCAACTGAGCGAGGACGGCGAGCACCTCGCCTGCCCCGGATAGCGCGCGGGCTGGCGGACGGCGGACGGGTAGCCCGCCGTCCTGCTCCGGGCTCACACCATCTCGAGGAAGAGCTTCTCGGGATCTTCGAGCCAGCGGATGACGTCGTACGCGAACGCCGCGCCGACGTGGCCGTCGACGATGCGGTGATCGAACGACAAGGAGAGGAGCATCACCTCGCCGACGACGATCTGGCCGTCGCGCACCACCGGCTTCTGCTTGATCTGGTGGATGCCGAGGATGCCGACCTCGGGGAAGTTGATGATCGGCGTCGCGAAGAGGCCTCCGTCTGCGCCGAGCGACGTGATCGTGAAGGTCGACCCCTGGAGGTCCTCCACCTTCGCCTTGCCCGACTTCGCGTCGGCCGCCAGGCGCTCGATGTCGCGCGCGATGTCGAGGACGCTCTTG
This sequence comes from Myxococcales bacterium 68-20, assembly GCA_001899635.1. Taxonomy (GTDB): domain Bacteria; phylum Myxococcota_A; class Polyangia; order Polyangiales; family Polyangiaceae; genus Labilithrix. The sequence goes on from MKVQ01000002.1 coordinate 266,227, forward strand.
CGGTCGGCGTCCTTGATCACCGGGACCATGAGCCCGGCGTCGGTCGAGGCCGCCATCCCGATGTTGTAGTACTTGCGATAGACGAGCTCGTTCGTCGTCTCGTCGAGCGCCGTGTTGAGGATCGGGTGCTTCTTGAGCCCCGCCACGACGGCCTTGACGATGAACGGCAGGAAGCTGAGCTTCACGCCCTGCGCCTCGGCGCGCGGCTTCAGCCGTGCCCGCAGCTCCTTGAGCTTGCCGACGTCGCACTCCTCCACGAACGTGAAGTGCGCGGCCGTGTTCTTCGACTGCGACATCTTCTGCGCAATCTTGCGGCGCATCCCCGCGAACGGGACGCGCTCCTCGAGCGCGGACTGCGCCGCCGTCGGAGCGCTGATCTTCACCGGCGCGTGACCGGGCGCAGCGACCGGAGGCGCGGCTGCGACGGCGGCGGCGGGGGCCGCGGGCGCCACGGTCGGGCTCTTCGCGAAGGCCTCGACGTCGGTCTTCGTGACGCGGCCCTGCGCGCCCGTCGGCGGAACCGAGCGGAGGTCGACGTTCATGTCGCGCGCGAGCTTGCGCGTCGCCGGGGTCGCGAGGGGCTTGTCGTTGAAGTACTGCACTTGCGCGGACGCGCCGCTGCTTCCGCCGGCGCTCGCGCCGGACACCGACATCCCGGGAAGGGTCTCCTTGATGTCGCCGACGGCGGTCGCGGCAGGCTCGCTCTTGCTCGGCGCGCCGTTCCCGTTCGCGTGGCCGTTCGCGGTGTGGGCCGGTGCCGCGGCCGTCGCTTCGCCGTCGACCTCGTAGACGACGAGAACGCCGTGCACCACGACGATTGTGCCGATCTCGCCGCGTGTCTCGACGATCTTCCCCGCACGCGGCGAGGTGATCATGACCGTGGCCTTGTCGGTCATCACCTCGACCATCGGGGCGTCTTCCTTCACGACATCGCCCGGCTTGATGTGCCACGCGACGATCTCGCCCTCGGTGACGCCTTCGCCGATGTCAGGCAACTTGAATTCCCAGCGCGCCATCTCGCTTCTTCTCCTGGCCTCTCAGTACTTCGCCGTCTGCACGATCGCCGGAAGGATCCGGTGAGCGAGAGGCAAGTAATCCATCTCGAGCGTGTACGGGAAGGGTGTGTCGAAGCCGGCCACGCGAACCGGCGGAGCCTCGAGCGAAAGAAAGCATCGCTCGTTGATCAATGCGATGAGCTCAGCCCCGAACCCGCAGGTCTTCGGCGCCTCGTGCACGACAATCACACGACCGGTCTTCTCGACGCTAGCCGCAATCGTATCGATGTCGACAGGCCAGAGGGTGCGGAGGTCGACGATCTCGGATTCGATCCCCTGTTCCGCGGCCTTCTCTGCGGCGGCGACGGCCTCGTAAAGCATCGCGCCCCACGCGAGAATCGTGACGGCGGGCTCGCCCGACGTGCGATCGGCCTCGCGCACGATCCGCGCTTTGCCGAGCTCGACCGTATAGTCGCCCTCGGGGACGTCACCGCGTGCCGCGCGGTAGATACGCTTCGGCTCGAAGAAGAGCACCGGATCCGGATCGCGGAGCGCAGCCAACAAGAGGCCCTTCGCGTCGTACGGGCTCGCCGGGCACACGACCTTCAGGCCGGCGACGTGGATGAACAACGACTCGGGGGACTGCGAATGGTAGAGACCGCCGCGAATGCCGCCGCCGACGGGCGTGCGCACGACCATCTTCGCCGAGTACTCGCCGCCGGAGCGCCAGCGCATCTTCGCGAGCTCCGAGACGATCTGGTCGTAGCCGGGATAGATGAAGTCGGCGAACTGGATCTCGGGGACGGGGCGCAACCCGTAGAGCGCCATTCCGATCGCCGTGCCGAGGATCCCGCCCTCCGAGAGCGGCGTGTCGACGACGCGCTCGTCGCCGAACTCGTCCCAGAGGCCCTGGGTGACGCGGAACACGCCGCCTACGCGGCCGACGTCCTCACCGAGCACGACCACGCGAGGGTCGCGCTTCATCTCCAGCTTCAGGGCGTCGTTGATCGCCTGCACGAGGTTCATCTGAGCCACGACCGTCACCCTCCTCCTCCGTCCCATTGCGCTCCGGTCAGCCTCTGCCGCTCCGCGGCGAGGTGAGCCGGAACGCCGGCGTACACGTGCTCGAAGATGGTCGCCGGTGCCGGGGCGCCCGCTCGCTCGGCAGCGAGCACCGCAGCGTCGAGCTCGGCCATGACCTCGGCGGCCAGCACCTTCTGCGCTCCGGCGGAGGCGCGGTTCTCTCGCGCGAGCAAGGCGCCGAGCCGCGCTACGGGATCGCCGGCTCCGAGGTCGAGGACGTCGCCCGCGGCGAGCGCCGCGTCGTCGATCGCGCCAGCGGTGACACGCTCGAGCGACGGGGACACGACCTCGACGAGCGTGGGCCCCTTCCCCTCCGTCGCGCGAGCAAGCGCGGCCTTGACGACGGTGAAGACGGCCAGCGCGTCCGCGCCGTCGACACGTGCGCTCGCGAGCCCGTAGGCCACGGCGCGGTCGACGATGCGCGCGTCGGGCTTCGCACGGCACACGAACACGACCGGAGCCTTGAAGACGCCGCCGAAGTTGAGCGCGTTGTGGAAGTCCCCGCTGGCAGCGACCTCTGCGCCGAAGAGCGCGAGCGTGGCGACGTTCGCCCTCTCGATTTTGGCCGCCCAGGCCGCGCCCACCGCCTGCGGAAGGTGCGCGCCGATGACCCCGCTCGGCGGGACGACGTGGAGCGCGCGGGCGGGCGCGTGATCGGGAGCGGCGTGGCCGTTCGTCGGATCCTCGGCCGACCCGAAGGCGTGGTGCACGTAGACACCGAGCGGCAGGCCACGGGCGAGCCCGGCGTACCACTCGCGGGCGCCGGGAAAGATCCAGTCGGTCGCGCGCATCGCGAGGACGGCACCGACGATGGCCGCCTCTTCGCCGAGCGAAGCGTGGTGGTAGCCGATCTTCTCGGACCGCTGCAGGCCGACCATGCGCGCCGAGACGACACGCGCGCGGACCATGTGACGGAGCAGCGCTTCCCCGACGGCGTCGAGCGCCGGGCGAAAGGCCACGCCGACCCCACCGTCGCGCTCGGAGCGGACGAGGTCTTCCGATCCCGATAGCGGGAGCGGAGAGGCAGACGACGGATCGGGCGCGGCGTGCTGCATGGCGCGCGACAGTAGCACGATCACTCGGGTAACCAGCCTCATCGGTAGCAGCAGAAGAGCCGTGTGAAACGGCAGAGCAACGCGAGGGACGGACCCCGAAATTGCGCCTCGGAGAGCACGCTCGATCGTCGACGCACCGAGCCGGAGAAAAGGCGCAACCGGGGAACGTTTCAGGACTGGTGTTTTTCTGTGTCGTGTGGGTAAGATCCTCGCATGGCGCGTCGCGCCTTCCTACCCACCATTCCTCCTCCGTCGGGACCGCCGTCGGCAACGCCTTCCCCCCAGTCGCAACAGGGGCGAACGCAGACACCGCCGTCGACCGCCAGTCGGGCGAGCGTTCCGCCGCCGTCAACGCGGGGAAGCCTTCCTCCGCCCTCGGCGCGCGGGAGCATTCCTCCGCCTTCGACGCGCGGGAGCATTCCTCCGCCTTCGACGCGCGGGAGCATTCCTCCGTCCAGCATGGGTGACGGCCGGCTCTCGGCACCGACGGGGCTCGACGGAGTGCCGATGCACGCCGTCACGCAGCTCCTCGACCGACTTGCCGCTGCAGACGAGGCGCAGTTCCTCGTCACGTGGACGGAGCAGATGCTCAGCGGTCGAGCTCGCCTCGATCCGGCGCTCGCCGTTCGCCTGCTCCGCGCCTATCGCGAGACGGGCCGCGTCGACCGCGCCCGCGAGCTCGCCGCCTCGCTGCCGAGCTCCCCGTCTTCGTGGAACCCGCTCGACACGGCGCGCCTCGCGATCGAGCGCGCGATCCTCTGCACGATCGACGGTCGCGCCGATCACGCCGAGGCCGAGCTCCGTCAAGCGTCGCGCGCGCTCACGGTCGCGTCCCGCGGGACCGGCCTTCGCGAGCAGCTCGACATGCACCTGACGAGCGCGCAGCTCGAGCTGCGGCTCAACCGGGTCCAGCAGGCGCAGGCGGCGCTCCGGCTCGCCGAGCACGTCGCCGAGCGCCTCGAGGACGGCGCGTGGCGCGTCGCCGTGTCGATGTCGCTCGGTCACCTGGCGATGCGCCTCGCCGATCCGCGCACGGCGGCCCGCCACTACGGGGCGGCGCTCCAGCGCTCGGCCGCGCGCGGCCTCGCCGGCATGCGCGCGCACGGCAACCTCGCGATCGCCCTCGGCTCGATCGGGCAGTTCGACGATGCACGCGCCAACGCGGCGACTGCATGTCAGATCGCGGGCGAGATCGCCGCGGGCTGGCGCCACGCCGACGCGTACGACGTCCTCGCGATCGTCGAGATCGCGGCGGACCGTCCCGTCGCCGCGCTCCAGGCGCTCGACGACGCGCACGCGGCGCTCGGAGAGCTCGAGCAGCCGACGCTCCGCTATCAGCTCGCCGGCCATCGCGCGCTTGCGCTCGCGATGCTCGGCCGCGCCCAGGCGGCGAAACAGTGGCTCGCCAAGACGGACAAGCTCCGCGCGGACCTCTTCCAGGTCGACGCGATCGACGAGCAGGACCTCGTCGCCACGCGCTCGCGCATGCTCGAAGCTTGCGGCCAGCACAAGGAGGCGCTCGAGGTGGCGCTCCCGCATGCCGAGCGGCTCCCCGACGCGTTCGTCACCGGCTCGCTGAACCTCGTCATCGCGCGCTGCGCGCTGTCGCTCGGCGATCAGGAGACCGCACGTGTCGCCGTCGAGCGCGCCGCGCTCTCCGGCGATCGCCACGCGTGGGTATTCCCGGATCGCCAGCAGAGCGCCACGCTCTGGCAGATGGCGTTGAAGAGCGGCGACAGCCGGGTCGTGCGCTACGCCGAGAAGATCCTCGCCGTCATCACGAACGGCGTGGCCCCTCCCAGCATGCCGCCGCCGTCGGCGCGCGGCGCGAGCATCCCGCCCCCGCGCGGATCGTTCCCCAGCATCCCCCCGCCCTCGGCACGCGGCTCCTTCCCGAGCCTCCCCGGAGCCCCGGACGACTCGTCCGAGTTCGACATGCTCCCCGAGGGCGAGACGCTCATCTACGTGACGACGCCGCAAGGCGTGACGCGCGTTCGCTCGTCGGAGATGAGCACCGCAACCGAGGGCTCGACGCTCATCGTCGATACGATCACGCACCAGCTCCGCGTCGAGGGCCGCGAGGTCTCGCTCGAACGCCGGCGCGCGCTCGAGCCGCTCGTCGTCCAGCTCCTCCGCCGTGCACGTGAAGGCCTCTCCGCAGAGGAGATCCTCCGCGCCGCCGGCGGTCCGGGCCCGGAGTCCGCGGACGCGGAGCATCGCGTCCGTGTCCTCATCTCACGCGTGCGCGATCTCCTCGGCGATCCGACGGCGATCGAGCGCGTTCGCGACGCAGGCGAGCACGGCAAGACGCGTTACCGTCTCTCGCCCGGCGTGAACTTCGCGCTGATCGAGCCGCTCTACACCTCCTGACCTCCTGAGGGGTCGTGGTCTCCGTCACGGCTTCTCGACCGGGGTCGGGGCCGGCGTGCGCGCCTTCGATTGGTCCTGTTGTTTGCCCGCCGGCTCGCTCGGGATCTTCTCCTTCGGCTCGACGACACCCGGAATACGTGACGACGAGACGGCCTGTTCGGTCTTCTTGTGGATCTCCTCGGCGCTTGCGAGGTGGTCGGCGACCGTGCTGCGCATCTCGACGAGCATCGCCTTGACGTCCGCATGCTGGGCGCTGGGGATGAGGCGATCATCAATCGCCGTGAGGACGTCCTTGTGCGCCTTCACCTGAGAAGCCATGTAGGCCCGGTCGAACGCTGCTCCGCTCTTCGTGCGGAGCTCCTCGATCGTCTTTTCCACGTCGGCCTTCAGCGCCGCCGAGAGATCGCTGTCGGCGCTGGCGATCTTCGCCTTCTTCGCGTGCGCCTTGTCCTGCTTCAGCGCCTTCCCGTGGTCGCTCTTCATCCGCGCGGCGAACTTCTTCACGTCGGGCGCGACCGCTTTCTTCAGCGCGACCTCCGCCATCTTCACCTCGCCCTCGTTCGCGGCCATCGCGACCCCGAGGACCTCGCCGTCCGTGAGCCGCTTCTCGGCCTTGGCCTTGGCGCGCTCGCGGTCTTCCGGCGACGTCGTCCCTGGTCCGTAGAACGGCTTTTGCGGCAAGGGCTTGTCGATCGGCGCCTGTGCCGTCGGCGGCTCGAGCGTGGAGCGCTGCGGCGTCGGCGGCTCGAGGGCGCTCGCGAGCGGATCGTACGGCTTCTCGACCCTCGGCTTGTTGAACGGGCGCTGGGGTTCCGGCTCGGTCGCCGCCGCCGAGCTTCGCGGCGGCTGCTGTTGAGGCTGGCCGCAGGCAAGCGCCAGCGTCGCGACCGCGACCGCGACCGCGCCGTGTTTGACGTAGGGAATCATCGAATGGGCTCCTTTGCTCCGGTTCGTCCGGGTCGTGGGCGCCGCTGCAATCGAGGTGCCCGCACCGCCCCCCCGCTGCGGCGGCATCGGACGGCGGCGCGACGCGCACGAGCCGTCCGTGCGGCTTACCTCCCTGCCCCGATGAGGCCGTGAAGCTCACGAGCGGAGCTGGTACCGCCGCGCCTGACGCCTGACGCCGGACGCGCTCGGTGCCGCGCTACGCGCTTCCGGACTAGAGGGACTCGGCGTCGTCCGCGAGGTGCAGATGGGCGTTGCGACGGCTGAGGAGGCCGAGCCCGAGCAGACCACCGACGGCAAGCAGCGTCGTCCCTGCGAGCCACGCGAGCGTCGGCTTGGGGAGGTCACGTCCCATCACCATCGGGATCACGCCGACCGCGACGAACGACATGCGGGCGAGGATGGACGGGAAGACACTTCCCGTCGCGGCGCGGATCCATGCGAAGACGAGCGACACGACGAGCACGATCATCATCGAACGCGGCGAGCCGCTCCGCAGCGTCTCGAACGCGGCGGTCGCGAGCACGACGGTCTCCCACCGGCGCGTTCGCCGGAGCGGCGTGAAGATGGCACCACGGAAATACAGCTCGTCGAGGATCGGCTGGATGCAGACCGCGCTGATGACGAGCGAGACGCGCTTACCCGTCGTCGCGACCGAGTAGAGGCGATCGAAGTTCTCCTGCTCCTGATCGGACCGCGGCAGCCGGAGCTCCATCAACTGGCCGAGCCACTCCGCAGGGAGCGACATCGCGATCCCGACCACCACCGCGAGCATCAGCGCGACGACCGACGGCGCACGCAGCGCGAGGACGTGCCTTATCGACGTCTCCGGCTCGTGGAGACGCAGGATTCCGAAGAAGACGACCGAGTACGCGAGAGCCACGCATCCCGTCCGCGAGACGAGGTCGAGGTACGCCCCTTCGCGCCCGGCCTCCGTCATGCCGATGAAAAACGCGTCGAGGAAGACGACGAGGAGCGTCCACAGCGCCGCCGCGGCGAACGTGAGCGGTCGGCCCTGCGGATCGGACGAGGAGCTACTCATCGTCAGCCTGCGCCGCGCCCCACGTGCTCGTGGGAAGGAGACGGCTTGACGGCGACCGGCTGACCGAGGTGGGCGGCGACGCCGCGCTTGATCACCATGTCACGCGCCATCCTCGAATCCGTCGCCGGATGGTCGATCGTGAAGTGCAGCCCGCGGCTCTCACGCCGGGCGGTGGCGCACTCGACGATGAGCTGCGCGACGGTCGCGATGTTGCGGAGCTCGAGCAGATCGCGCGTGACGAAGTACTTCCAGTAGTACTCGGCGATCTCCTCCTGCAGGAGCGCGATGCGACGAGCCGCGCGCCGGAGGCGCTTGTCCGAGCGGACGATCCCGACGTAGTTCCACATCAGCCGGCGGAGCTCGTCCCAGTTCTGGGTGATGACGACGGCCTCGTCGCTCGGCACTGCCTCGCCGACGTCCCACTCCGGCACCTCGGGCCAGGGCTTCGAGCGATCGACGTTCGCGAGCGCGAGCGCGGCGCGATGGGCGAACACCATCCCCTCGAGCAACGAGTTCGAGGCAAGGCGGTTCGCGCCGTGGAGCCCCGTGTGGGCGCACTCGCCGATCGCCCAGAGACCGGGGATGGCGGTGCGTCCGTCGAGGTCCGTCGTGATCCCGCCGCAGAGGTAGTGAGCGGCCGGGACGACGGGGATCGGCTCGCGCGTGATGTCGATCCCGACGCGCAGGCATTGCGCGTAGATGCCGGGGAAGTGCTCCTTGATGAACGCCTCGTCCCGGTGGGTGATGTCGAGCAGCACGTGCTCGGCGCCGCTCCGCTTCATCTCGTGGTCGATCGCGCGGGCGACGATGTCGCGCGGCGCGAGCTCGGCATGCGGATGGAACTCCTTCATGAAGGGAGTGCCGTCGAGCCGACGGAGGATGGCGCCCTCGCCGCGAAGCGCCTCCGAGATGAGGAAGTCCCTGACCTGCGGGTGGTACAGGCAGGTCGGGTGGAACTGGTAGAACTCCATGTTCGCGACCTCGGCGCCCGCGCGGAACGCCATCGCGATTCCGTCGCCCGTCGCGACGTCCGGGTTCGTCGTGTAGAGGTAGACCTTCCCCGCTCCGCCGGTCGCGAGCACGGTGGCGCGCCCGAGGATGGTGACGACCTTGCCCCGCTCGACGTCGAGCACGTATGCGCCGGCGCAGACCTCGGGCCCGCCGTACTTGGCGAGCGTGATCAGGTCGACGGCCATGTGCTCCTCGAGCACGCGAATGTTCTTCTTCGCGGAGACGGCCGCGACGAGCGCGCGCTCGACCTCCCTGCCCGTCATGTCGCCCCAGTGCACGATACGGCGCGCGCTATGCCCGCCCTCGAGGTGGAGATCGAGGTCCTGCTCCGCATGCGCGAGCGCGGGACCTGGACTCGACTCGTCCGCGTGCGCGCCCACCGACGCGAGGTCGAACTTCGCGCCGGCGCGGCGGAGCATCGCGATGCGGGCGGGAGCGTCCTTGACGGTGAGCTCCACGGCCCGGATGTGGTTCAGGCCGGCGCCTGCGACCATGGTGTCGCTGACGTGAGCATCGAACGAGTCGGACGCGTCGAGCACGGCCGCGATCCCACCCTGCGCGTACTTCGTGTTCGACTCCTCGCGCGCCCGCTTCGTGACCACGATGACCTCGCCGTGCTCCGCCGCCTCGAGAGCGAACGAGAGACCGGCGATGCCGCTGCCGATCACGAGGAAATCGCACGTCAAACGCATGCTTCCTTCTACCACCGCGGCGCGGGCCGGTGTGGCCGATCCGCGCGCGCGAGTCGCATCCTCGAGGCTCGACAAGGTCGACGAGACTCGACCGCTCGACGCGCGCGGGCCACGTTCGCGGCTCCGCGCACGACACGACGCAGGGCGCGCCGTTGCGCGCTGCACCTTGCAACCCCCGTCACGAGCGAAACGAGCGACCTTCGCGATGCCTCGAGCATCGGCTGAGGTCATGCGCGCGCCTCGCGTGGCTCGTGGCTCGTGGCTCGCGTGCTCGAATCGCGAGGCGCGAGCGCCGCATGTGTGAGGCTGGGTTGACACCCGGACGTGCGTTCCCTAAAACGCGCAAGACTGAATCGCCATTCACTCGCGCGCCGATGTCGGAACGACGAAGGCGCTCGTGGGCCTTTCAGCACCTTCCAGCGTCGCTGGGCTCGTCCACTTTGGTTCATTGAGGGCTCATGAAAATCCTCGTCCCGCTCAAGCGCGTTGCCGATCCCGACAACGCGAACAAGGTGAAGGTCAACGCCGGCAAGATCGAGACGACCGGTCTCGAATGGAAGCCGAACCCGTTCGACGAATACGCCGTCGAAACGGCGCTCCGCCTCACCGAGAACGGCGCGAACCCGAAGGCCCGCCTCGGCGAGGTCATCGTCGTCACGTTCGGACCGAAGGAGACGGAGACCACGCTGCGCGGCGCGCTGGCGACCGGCGCCGACAAGGCGATCCGCATCGACGCGACCGACGAGCAGCTCGACGGTGACGTCGTCGCGCGCGCCCTCAAGGCGCTCATCGAGAAGGAGAAGCCCGACCTCGTCCTCGCCGGCAAGCAGGCCGTCGACGGCGACTCCAACCAGGTCGGTCAGCTCCTCGCCGAGTACCTTGGCTGGCCCCAGGCGACCTTCGCCGGCACGATCAAGAGCGAGGACGACAAGGCGCTCGTCGTGGGCCGCGAGGTCGACGGCGGCACGATCAACCTCAAGGTCACCCTCCCCGCGGTCGTCACCGTCGACCTCCGCATCGTCGCGCCCACGAGCGTCTCGTCGAAGCACTCGCCCGCGCACAAGTACCCGGAGGGCGTCCGCTTCGCCGCGCTCATGGCGATCATGGCCGCGAAGAAGAAGCCCCTCACCGAGATCAAGCTCGCTGACCTCGTTAGCGACGCGGCTCTCAAGATCACGTACACCGGCTTCGAGCTCCCGCCCGCCCGCAAGGCCGGCATCAAGGTGACGAGCGTCCCGGAGCTCGTCGAGAAGCTCAAGTCCGAGGCGAAGGCCCTCTGAGGAAGAAGGAAGCGAGAACGCCATGCCCAACATCCTCGTCATCGCCGAAATGCTCGACGGCAAGGTGCGTAAGTCCACGCACTCGGCCATCACCTTCGCTCGCAACGCGGGCGGAACCTTCTCGATCCTCGTGCTCGGACAGGGCGCGAAGGCAGCCGCCGCCGAGGTCACCGGCTTCGGCGCGCAGAAGGTCCTCGTCTGCGACGACCCGTACCTCGCCAACCCCGTCGCGGAGCGCTTCGCTCCGACGATCGCCGCCGTCGCGAAGAGCGGCTTCGACGTCGTCGCCGTCACGGCGAGCTCGTTCGGCAAGGACGTCGCTCCGCGCGTCGCCGGCAAGCTCGGCGCCGGCTACGCGCCGGACATCAGCGGCGTGAAGGACGAGGGCGGTAAGCTCGTCTACAAGCGCCCCGTCTTCGCCGGCAACGCGTACGCCACCTGCACCATCAACACGCCGGTCCAGGTCGTGAGCGCACGCCAGAGCGAGTTCTCTGCGGCCGAGCCGTCCGGTGGCGCCTCGCCGGTCGAAGACGTCGCCCTCGCGGCGAAGGACGCCGCGGCCGAGCGCATCGAATACCTCGGCCTCTCCGCTGCCAAGAGCGAGCGCCCCGACCTCGGCGAGGCGCGCGTCATCGTGGCGGGCGGGCGCGCTCTCAAGGAGCAGTTCGCGACGGTGCTCGATCCGCTCGCAAACCTCCTCGGCGCCGCCGTCGGTGCGAGCCGCGCCGCTTGCGACGCGGGCTACGCTCCGGCGGAGCTCCAGGTCGGCCAGACCGGTCGCGTGGTCGCTCCCCGGCTGTACTTCGCCATCGGCATCTCCGGCGCGATCCAGCACCTCGCCGGAATGAAGGGCTCGAAGACGATCGTCGCGATCAACAAGGATCCCGACGCGCCGATCTTCCAGGTGGCCGACTATGGCCTCGTCGCCGACCTCTTCAACGCAGTGCCGGAGCTCGTCACCGAGCTGAAGAAGGCGACCGGCTGATCTAGCCGTCCACGTCCACGACCGAGCGATCGTCGCCGCAGCGGGAGCTGTAGCGACGATCGCTTCGCATTTTGTGGCCATGATGCGAGCGAGCCTTCCCAGGGTCGCGATGGGACAATGAACGGGATTCGCCGTAGATTGTACCGATCATGCACCCCCGCCTTCCGAACGTCGCGCTCGACGAGATCCTGATCTTCACCAGGGTCGTGCAAGGCGGCAGCTTCACGGCGGCGGCAACGGCCGTCGGGATGCCGAAGTCCACCGTGAGCCGGAAGGTCGCCGAGCTCGAGGCGCGGATCGGCGCGCGACTCCTGCAGCGCACGACGCGGACCGTGAGCCTCACGGACGTGGGGCGCGTCTACTACGAGCACTGCGTTCGGATCGTCGCCGAGCTCGAGGAGGCGCAGCTCGCCGTCTCGCAGCTCCAGTCGACGCCCCGCGGACTGCTCCGGGTGACCGCCCCCATGACGTTCTCGTTCCTCGGACCGATCTTCGCGGAGTACCTGGGGCTCTTCCCCGAGGTCCAGGTGGACCTGCTCTGCACGGACCGCATCGCGGACGTCGTCGAGGAGCGCTTCGACCTCGCGCTGCGGGCCGGTACCACGCCGGACACGAGCCTCGTCGCCCGACGTCTCGGAGTCGTGCGGCGTCGTCTCGTCGCCGCGCCGGAGGTCGCGAAGGCGCTCGGCGCCCCGAAGGAGGTGGCGGAGCTGGAGGGGCATCCCTGCATCGCGTTCGCGCCGGAAGGAAGCTCGTGGGAGCTCAGGTCGGGGACGAAGTCCGCCGAGCTCACGGTCTTCCCGCGGCTCGTCGTCAACGACTACGCGATGCTCCGGTCCGTCGCGCGCGCGGGCTTCGGCATCGCCCTCCTGCCGGAATACCTGTGCGCGGAAGACCTGCGTTCGGGACGGCTCGTGCCCGTCCTCGAGTCCTGGTCGGCGCCCGAGGTGCCCGTGTTCGCGCTCTATCCGAGCACGCGGCACCTGTCGCCGAAGGTGGTGGCGCTCCTCGACCTCCTCCGGCAGCGGCTCGTCCTGTCCGTCGAGCCGCTCACGCCGGTCCGCGCCTGAGCCGATCGTCTCGATCGACGAGACAATCCTTACCATTCACGCTCATTGTCCTAATCCGACTGGGTGAGTACTCCTCTTGGTGCGAGGAGGACGCCTCGCCGCCACTCGAGCGGCGGTGCTGGCGCCGGCTCCGAGCGAGGAGAAGAGCCATGACCACCAGCACGATGACGGATCGGCAGCCGACGAGCACCACCGGAGCAGTACGCCCTGAGCTCCGGGCGCTCGATGGGATCTATCGGGCGCGAGGCCTGCATTGGGTTGGGGACGGCTTTCGCGTCGCGGGCTTCTTCTCGGCGATCCCCGACGCCGTGCGGAAGCTGAGCCCGTTCTTGCTGCTCGATTACCACCCGACCTACGAGTACGCGCCGACGGACAAGCCGCGCGGTGTCGGAGTGCACCCTCATCGCGGGTTCGAGACCGTCACCATCGCCTGGCAAGGCAGCGTCGCTCACCACGACAGCTCGGGCGGCGGCGGTGTGATCGGTCCGGGCGACGTGCAGTGGATGACGGCGGCGTCCGGAATCCTCCACAAGGAGTACCACGAGAAGGAGTACGCGCGTCGCGGCGGACCGTTCCAGATGGCGCAGCTCTGGGTGAACTTGCCGAGAGCGCACAAGATGTCTCCGCCTCGGTACCAGGGCATCGTTGCAGAGCAGATCGGCGTCGTGACGCTCCCTGACGATGCGGGCTCCGTGAGGGTCATCGCAGGCGAATACCTGGGCGTGAAAGGGCCCGCGAAGACGTTCACCAAAGTCGACGTCTTCGACGTCCGCTTGGAAGAGCAGGGCAAAGTCCACTTCGCGTTCCCGGCGCACCACAACGTCGGTCTGCTCGTGATGAAGGGCGACGTCGTGATCAACGGCACACAGGCGACGCTTCACGACTTTGCGGTGTTCGAGAACGTCGGCGAGCTCGTCGTCATCGAGGCCGAATCCGAGGCCCAGCTGCTCGTCCTGAGCGGCGAGCCGATCGACGAGCCGGTCGTCCAGCACGGCCCGTTCGTCATGAACACCGCGCAGGAGATCGACCAGGCGTTCACCGACCTGCAGCGCGGCAAGTTCGGCCATCTCGCCGACTGAACGCCGCGTCGAACGCGACCAGAAGCATCACGAAGGAGCGCGAGCGAGCACGAGCGGCTCGCTCGCGCTCACGTTCGTCCATCACCACAGAAGACTACTGACGAATAGGAGATTGCTCATGACCAAGTCCTACGTTCGACTCGACAAGAGCGACGCCGCAGTGCTTCTCGTCGATCATCAGACGGGCCTGTTGTCGCTCGTGCGCGACATCCATCCCGACACCTTCAAAAACAACGTCCTCGCGCTGTCGGATCTGGCCAAATACTTCGGCCTGCCGACGATTCTCACGACGAGCTTCGAGAACGGCCCGAACGGTCCGCTCGTGCCAGAGCTGAAGGAGCAGTTCCCGACGGCGCCGTACATCGCGCGCCCCGGGAACATCAACGCCTGGGACAACGAGGACTTCGTCAAGGCGGTCAAAGCTACCGGAAAGAAGCAGCTCATCATCGCCGGCGTCGTCACCGAGGTCTGCGTGGCCTTTCCCGCCCTCTCGGCGCTCGCCGAGGGCTACGACGTCTTCGTCGTCACGGACGCGTCCGGCACCTTCAACGAGGTCACGCGGCAGGCCGCATGGGATCGGATGTCGAAGGCGGGCGCTCAGCTCATGACGTGGTTCGCCGTCGCCTGCGAGCTGCACCGAGATTGGCGCAACGACGTCGAGGGCCTCGGCGCTCTGTTCTCGAACCACATCCCCGACTATCGGAACCTCATCAATGGCCACAACGCGCTGACCGCGAAGAAGTAGGGACCGCCCCCTCGACGAGCTCGGGGCTCGCGCCGCCCCCGCGGCGCGCCCCGCTCGTCGCACGCGAGACGTGCGGTCGCGTTCGCGGGGTCGCTCGGCCGGTGCCAAGATCTCGGGGATGGCCCGGCTCGTCGATCGACTGCCCGAGAACGCCGACGGAGAGCTCTTCGTCGATGCATCGTGCATCGACTGCGGGCTCTGCCGCCAGCTCGCGCCGGGCTCGTTCGTGCGACTGGACCGCGCCGGCATGTCGATCGTCGCACGCCAGCCGACGAACGACGCCGAGGCGCTCCGCGCGAAGATGGCGCTGGTCTCCTGCCCGACGAGCTCGATCGGGTCGCGCTCCAAGGTCCCGCTCGCGGACGCGATCGGCGCGTTCCCGGAGCCGCTCGGCGACGAGATCTACTTCTGCGGTTTCGCCTCCGAGAGCTCGTTCGGCGCACGGAGCTACCTGATCCGTCGCCCCGAGGGGAACGTCCTCGTCGACTCGCCACGTGCCCTGCCGCGACTGCTCGACCGGATCGAGGCGCTCGGCGGAGTGCGCTGGATGTTCCTCACGCATCGCGACGACGTCGCCGACCACGCGAAGCTCGCGAAGCGGTTCGGGTGCACCCGCGTGCTCCACACCAACGACATCACGGCCGACACGCGCGCGGTCGAGATGACGATCGACGGTGACGAGCCGACGTCCCTCGATCACGATCTGCTCGCGATCCCGGTCCCCGGACACACGCGCGGGAGCACCGCGCTCCTCTTCCGGGATTTCGCGCTCTTCAGCGGCGACCACCTCTTCGCGAGCGAGTCGGGCGACGAGCTCCACGCTTATCGCTCGGTGTGCTGGTGGTCCTGGGAGACGCAGAAGCGCTCGCTCACGAGGCTCCTCGCATTCGACTTCGAGTGGGTGCTCCCGGGCCACCAAGGACGCATGCGTGCCCCCTCCCGGGAGGTCATGCGCGAGCAGCTGCGCGCGGCGATCGACCGGGCGCGCCGGGTGCTCTGACGGGCCGGGAGCCCGCTCGCAAGGCCACGAGAGGTACCGCTGGGCTCATCGCACGAGGTGTACCGGCGCGGAGCCGCGTCCACCGTCGACGCCCGGGTCGGATCCGGCTAGAAGGACTCCGTGTCGTATCTCGTCCTCGCTCGAAAGTACCGGCCGCAGTCGTTCGACGACCTCATCGGCCAGGAGCACGTCGCGCAGACGCTCGCGAACGCCATCGCGCAGGACCGAGTCGCGCACGCCTTCCTGTTCACGGGAGTTCGCGGCGTCGGAAAGACGACCAGCGCGCGCATCCTCGCCAAGTGCCTCAACTGCCTCGGCGCGGACGGCAAGGCGACGGGACCGACGTCGAAGCCTTGCCAGACCTGCGCCGCGTGTACGGAGATCGCCGCGGGCGTCGACATGGACGTCCAGGAGATCGACGGAGCGAGCTACAACGGCGTCGACGAGGTTCGCCGCCTGCAAGAGGGGCTCGCGTTCCGCCCCGCCCGCGACCGCTTCAAGATCTACATCGTGGACGAGGTCCACATGCTCTCGAACGCGGCGTGGAACGCGTTCCTGAAGACGCTCGAAGAGCCGCCCCCGCACGTGAAGTTCATCTTCGCGACGACGGAGGTGCACAAGGTCCCCGTCACGATCCTGAGCCGGTGCCAGCGCTACGACTTCAAGCTCGTGAGCGCCCGCCAGATCGGCGCGCGTCTGAAGGACGTCGTCAACAGCGAGACCCTCGCAGCCGACGACGCGGCGGTGAACGTGCTCGCGCGCGAAGCCGCCGGCTCGATGCGCGACGCGATGAGCCTGCTCGATCAGGTGATCGCGTACGGCGCGGACAAGATCACCGCCGACGTCGTCGCGCGCGTGCTCGGCGTCGCCGATCGCGAGGTCCTGCACAGGCTCACGAGCGCCGTGCTCGCGGGCGACGCGGGAGGCGCGCTCGACGTCCTCGATCAGGTCTCGCGCCAAGGCTTCGACATGGTCCACCTCTGGAAGGACCTCATGCGCCACGTGCGCAACCTCGTCGTGGCCAAGGTCTGCGCCGAGGGACAGGCGAAGGAGCTCCTCGACCTCGCCGATGAAGAGGCCGCCGACGTGCTCGCGCTCGCGCAGAAGAGCGACGCCGACGACCTCACGCGCATCTTCACCGGCCTGTCGCGCGGCTTCGACGACATCGTGAAGAGCGGTCAGGTCCGCTCGAACCTCGAGATGACGCTCGTGCGTCTCGCACGGCGGCCGCCGCTCCTCCCCCTCGACGAGCTCCTGAGCCGCCTCGGGGAGCTCGAGAAGCGCCTCGCGACGGGCGCCCCTCCCCCGCCCGCTCGCGGCGGCGGCTCGAGCGGCGGCGGTGGCGGTGGCGGCAGCGCGCGCGGCGCCCGCCCGGAGCCACACGCCTCGATCAGCGAGGCGATGCCCACCAGCATGACGCCGCCCTCGCCGGCGCGAGTCGACGCGGTCGACGCTCCACCGGTCGCCTCGAGCCCCTTCGGCCTCGCGCCGCCGGCGAGCGTCACTTCGGTCTCGGCGCCCGCCAGCCCCGTGCTGCACGCCACCGACGACGCGCCGCGCACGAACGGCCCGCTCGCCGATCGCGATCGTGCGGTCGCGCCGCAAGCGCCCGCCCCCATGCAGAGCGCGCCGGCGACCCAAGCCATCGAGGTGACTTCGGCTACGCCATTAGAGGAGCCGCCGCCGTCGCCACGTCCGACGAAGGAGAGTGACACGCTCATCACGTGGCGCACCCTCATCGACCGCGTGCGCAAGGTGAGCCCGCCCGTCGCGGCGATGCTCGATCTCGCGGTGCCGATCACGGTGACGCGCGAGAAGCTCGTCCTCGGTATCGAGGACGAGTCGTTCGAGGACGTGCGCGCCGACCAGACGGACGCCCGCGGCGTCCTCATGACGGAAGCGCGCGCCCACTTCGGGGTCACCACGGAGGTCGTCTTCGAGCATACTGCTCGAGGCAGCAAGGTCGGGAGCATCGCTTTCCTCGACGCGGCGAGGAGGAAGCAGATGCAGATAGACGCGCGCGCAGCCGTCGAGAACCACGTTCTCGTGCGGCATGCGATCCGCGTCCTCGGAGCGGAGCTCAAGGACGTGAAGCTCCCGGCGCAAGAAGAGTAAGAAGGAGCGACGATGGGACAGTTTCGCGGTGGAATGAACGAGCTGATGCGCCAGGCGGCGCGTCTTCAGCGCAAGGTCGAGGAGACGAAGAAGGCGATCGCCGACAAGGAGATCGTTGCGTCGGCCGTCGGCGACAAGGTGAAGGCGACGGTGACGTACGCCGGCAAGGTCTCGAAGATCGAGATCGACCCGGAGTTCCTGAAGAGCGAAGGCCTCGAGCTGGCGCTCGACGGCGTCGTCGCGGCGCTGAACTCGGGCCTCGAGCAGGCGGACAAGGCCATGGAGGCCGAGCTCGAGAAGGTCACCGGCGGCGTCAAGATCCCCGGCCTGACCTGACCGAACGAACGCGCGTGATCATCGAGTCACGCTGACACCGATGCAGTCCCCGAAGGTAAGGAAGCTCGTGACGCTCCTCTCCCGCCTCCCCGGCGTCGGAGAGAAGACCGCGCAGCGCTACGTGCTCCACCTGCTCACGACCGACGCCGAGATCGCGCGCGATCTCGGCGCCGAGCTCGCCACCCTCCACGACGAGCTTCGTCCGTGCTCCCGCTGCGGGAACATCGCCGACGTCGTCCCGGGCGAAGAGGCGACGCTCTGCACGATCTGCCGGGACGAGCGGCGCGATCCGAAGCTCCTCTGCATCGTCGGGCGCGTGCACGATCTCCACGCGATCGAGCGCACCGGCGCGATGCGAGGGCGCTACTTCGTCCTCGGGCGGCTGCTGTCGCCGCTCGAGGGCATCGGCCCCGAGGAGCTCCCGCTCCCGCGCCTCCTCGGCCGCATCCGCGACGAGGGCGTCACCGAGGTCATCGTGGCCACACCGCCGAGCGTCGACGGCGAGGCCACCGCGCTCCTGCTGAAGCGCGAGCTCGCCCCGTCCGGCGTCAAGATGACGCGGATCGCGAGCGGCGTCCCGCATGGCGGCGACCTCGAGTACGCCGATCCGATCACGATGGGCCGCGCCCTCGCCGGCCGCCAGATGCTCTGACCGCGCGGCGCGACGCTCACGAGCAAGCGGAGGCGCAGGCTCCACAGGCCGTCGCGCATGTCGAACAGCCCGTCTTGGCGCACTCCTTCGCGCAGGCCTCACACGCCAGCTTGCAGAGCCTCTTGGCCTCGGCGGCGAGCGGGCTGCTGCGCGCTTCGAGCTTCGCGGCCAGGACGCACGCGTCGATGCAGTCACGGCAAGCTCGGATACAAGCCGCGTGCGCGGTCGCGTCCTTCGCTAGGCAGTCTTCGATGCAGCGTTCGCACGCCTCGACACACGCGAGGTAGGACGACGGACTGGACGTGGTGGTGGTGGACATGATCCCTTTTCCTTCTTGCCGGTCTCTGGCTGGTTGTTGTCGGTTTCTGGCTGGCGGCTGAGCGCCGCGAGAATCGAACAGTGTTCGACGGCAGTGCCGCCCGAACAGGCGTGGACGAGGTGAGCAACTGCGTCACGGAGCTCGCGGAGCTCCGCCAGCTTTCGCTCGATCGCTGCGAGCTTCTCCTCGGCTCGCGTGCGAACGGCCCCACAAGGCGCCCCTCGTCGCGCACGGAGCGTGAGGAGCTCCTTCGTCTCGGCCAAGGTGAAGCCGAGCCGTGCAGCGTGGCGAATGAACTGAAGCCGAGCGACCGCCTCTTCGCCGTAGCGGCGATAGCCACCCTTCGCACGGCCAGCCCGAGGCAGGAGGCCGATGCGCTCGTAGTAGCGAACGGTCTGGACGCCAACTCCCGCGCGCCTCGCGAGAACGCCGATCGTGAAGGTCCCCTCGCTCATGCCGACAGTATGGAGGCTGTACCGGACTATAGGGTCAAGGGCCTCGTCTTACCTCGACCGCAGGCGGCCGCGTCGCTCCTCGGGCGAGAGCGCTGACGACGGCTGTGATCGGGATCGCGCGGACACAGACGCCCGAAGGTCGTCTATGGTGCTCGCCATGAAGCCCGTCAACTCACTCTCGGCTCCCGCAGCGATCGGCCCCTACTCGCAAGCGATCGACGCGGGCGACTTCGTCTTCCTCAGTGGCCAGGTCCCGATCGATCCGAAGACCGGCGAGCTCGTCCCGGGCGACATCGAGGCGCAGACCGAGCGCGTGCTCGACAACCTCGCCGCCGTCCTCGAGGCTGCGGGCTGCTCGTTCGCCGACGTCGTGAAGACGACGATCTACCTGATGGACCTCGGGGACTTCCAGGTCGTGAACGCGACGTACGCGAAGCGCTTCTCGTCTGCCCCGCCGGCGCGCGCGACCGTGCAGGTCTCCGCCCTCCCGAAGGGCTCGCGCGTCGAGATCGACGCGATCGCGAAGAAGCGCGCCTGAGCGCTCGCCTCGATCGCTCGCGCTCGCGCGTTCACCACGCCGGGCTGGATCGGCGCGCAACGACCGCCGCGCAATCGGTGACTGAACGCACAATCGCCGCCGGAGCCCGAAGGCCTCGGCGGCGATTGCGTTCGATGCGGATGCTGGACGGGGGGACGATCAGCGGAGCGTGATCGTGCCCGTGCTGCCCGCGAACTCCTTCGCCGTGAGCTTCAGCGAAGCGAGGCCGGTGCCCGCGGTGCCACGGCCGCCGGCTCCGGCGCCGTTCTTGATGTCGGTGAACGGTCCGACCTCGATCTTGTCCGCGTCGGCCTGGAGGATGACCTCGTCGGCAGCGAAGTCCGCGGGGAGCTTGGCAGAGATGTCGTCGCTCTCCGAGACCAGCGAGATCGTGGCGCCCTGGGTCGCCGGGAGATCGGCGTTGGTGAGGCCGCCGTTCGAGTTCGCTCCGAGGCTCCCGAGGGTCGCCGCCGAGAGCTGCAGCGTGAGTGTGCCGTTGCCCGAGAGCACCTTGAGGTCGAGCTTCTTGTCGGCCGAGCCCGCCGGGACGACGATCTCGACGTGCTCGCAGCCCGACTCGCCACCGTTCGAGCTGCCGTGCGACCCGCCATGACCGCACGCGACGGTGATCCCGCTGCCCGAGTTCGAGAGCGTGAAGGTGGTCTTGGCTTCGGTGATGGAGGCGTCCGCGCTCTCCTTCTCCTCCGCAAGGGCCATCGCGAGCATCCTCGCCGTGGCCTTCACCTTCGTCGCGTTCGGATCGGCCGTCACGGAGACGCCGCCATTGAGCGAGATGCCGACGCCCTTGATGTCGATCTGGATCGGGCTGCCGTCCCAGTCTGCCGTGTCTTCCCGCACGACGTTGGTCTCGACGAAGCGGGTCTTGGGCTTGGCCGTAACCGATGCCTGGACCTGGCAGCCCATGACGGAAGCGACGATACCGACGGCGACCGTTCCGAAGACGAGACTCGAGACGCGGCTCATTCTGGATTCTCCCTCCCGCTCGCGGCGGGCAAAGCAAGGGCAGATACGAGGGGCCCCAGCTACTTGGACCGACCTCTGCCTGAATTCATTCAACGGCGGTCCCGCGATTCGGATCCCGGGGCGTTCTGAGGCCGTGGAAACTCAGGCAAAAGCCTCGACAAAGGTAACACGCGTCATCGCGGGCGCGTCAACTCAAGGCGCCCAGCACTGCAGGTGGTCGGGGTGCGAGCCCAAGCGCCGCCTCGGCGGCCGCATTGGCAGAGGCGATGGCCGTCGCCAGCTTGCCTACTCCAACCTCGTCCGATCCGAGGTCTGCCGGCTCGATCGGCGCCCCGAGCACCACGCTCACCCGCGCGAACGGCCATGCGAGGGCGAAGCGGTCCCACGCCCGCGCAAAGATCTTCCCCCCCACGATCGCGCTGCCCATCGGCACGATGACCGCGCCGGCCGCGCGAGCGGCCAGGAGGACGCCGGGCTTGGGCACCCCGTACGGTCCGCGCGGTCCGTCGACGGCAAACGCCGCGTCGTGCGTCCCGGTCCGGAGCCGCCGCACGAGCGTCGCGAGCCCGCGCGCTCCGCCGTTCGAGCTCGAGCCACGGACGACGGTAAACCCGAGCATCGAGAGCGCGGCGCTCTGGATCTGCCCGTCCTTCGACAGGCTCACCATCACGACAGTGGACCGCCGCCGTTGCCACGCGAGGAGCGGCCACTGCTTGCCGTGGAGGAACGCGAGGACCCAGGGGCGCCGCTCTTGGCACGTGTCGAGCGCGCTCGCCTCGAGCGCCGGGTCGATCACGAGCTCGAGGCGCAGTGTCATGAGCCACAGGCGCGCGACAATCCCGAGGCAGAACCCGAGGACGGCGCGCGCCATCACGCCCATGACGCGTTTCACCCCTTCAGCTCGGCGAGCATCGTCTTCGCGCGTGCGAGGTTCGGATCGTTCTCGACGGCGCGCTCGAGCATCTGGACAGCCTTCGCCTTGTCGCCCTGCTTCATGCTGATCTCGCCGAGGTAGTAGAAGACCTCGCCCTTCGTGATGCCGCTCTGCGCGTCGAGGCGCTGGAGAAGCAACGCGCGGAACGTCTTCTGCGCGCGATCGAGATCGCCGATCTCGATCGCGAGGACACCGAGGTCGCGGAGCACCTCGATCGAGCCCGGGTCGATCTTGAACGCCATGTCGAGCTGCGTGAGCGCGACGTCCTTCTCTCCGAGCGTCGCGAGCGCGCGGCCGAGGCGGTGGTGATAGAGCGACAGCTCCTTCGTCCGCTTGCTTCCGAACGACGCGATGATCCGCTCGAGCACCGTCGCGGCATCACGCTCGCGCTGCGATGCCGTGTAGGCATCGCAGAGGAGAAGGAGCAGCTCCCGATCGCTCGGGACGAGCTCGGTCACTCGCTCGAGCACGGGGACCGCGTCCGCGGGCGCCTTTCGCTCGACGAGGTGGATCTCCGCGGCGCGGCGCAGGAGCTTCACCTGCTCGGCGACGTGCGGGGGCGGCGGCGGGATCATCGACCCGCCGGGAGGATTGGAGCTCCGACCGACCGGCGCGACCTCCGGAGGAGGCGCCACGATGCCGCCATACGCGGCCGCGATGATGTCGGCGTTCGAGGCCAGAAGCCCCGCGAGCTCCGCCCACTTCTTTGCCCGCTCGTAGAGCTGACCGAGGCGCTCGCGGACGTCGGTGCTCTCCGGGTCTGCTTCGAGCGCACGCTTGAGCGCGTCCTCCATGCCTTGCTCGTCACCGAGCTCCTTGCGAGCGCTCGCGAGGCGGAGCGCGATCTCGACGGCGCGCGCGCCGCTCGCGGTCTCGAGCAGGCTCGCGAGAGCGCGTTCGGCTTTGTCCCAGGCGCCACGTCCCTCCGCGAGGCGCGCGACGGCCTCGAGCGCCTCGGCGTGCCGTGCGTCTCGCTCGAGGACTTGCTCGTAGATCTCGAGCGCGCGACGGGCATCCTTCACCCGAAGCTCGAGGGTCTCGCCGAGCACCACCATGCGTGACAGCTCGAGCGCAGCCTCGCCGCGCGCGCGCGCGCGCTCGACGAGGCTCGTCTGGAGCTCCGAGAGCTCCGCGTACTGCTCCGCCTTCTCGAAGAGCGCGCCGAGCACCTTCGCCGCCTCCTCGTGATCGGGATCCTCATCGAGGATCGCGCGGAGCGTGTCGGTGGCATCGCGCACGTTCTCGAACTTCTCGAGCTGGAGCCGCGCGAGATCGACACGGAGGTGCGATCGTGCGTCGGCGGACTCCGCGAGCTCGATGAGCATCGCGAGCAGCCGAGCAAGCTCGTTGTACTTCCCGAGCTCACGGTAGAGCGCACGGAGGCGCTCCTGCGCGCGCACGTCTCCGCGCTCCTGCTCGAGGATCTCCTCGTAGAGCGCGACCGCGCGATCGCGATCGCCGAGCCGCTCGGATGCGACCTCGGCGGCGCGATGACGAAGCCGGAGGGCCTGATCGCCGTCGGACTCGGCCTCGGCGCGCTTCAAGAGCAGCGTGACGACCTCCTGGTAATCGCCTGCGTTCTCACGGAGGCGCGTCAGCTCGCCGTTGGCCCACGCGTCCGCGTCGTTCTCGGCGAGGAGCTCGCGAAGGACCTCCTCGGCGAGCTTCGCGTCGGCGAGGGTGACCTCGGCGAGCTCGGCGGCCTCGCGCGCAAGCTCACGCTTGCGGTCCGGCTCGCCTTCGAGCTTCACCAAGCGACGAAGCGTCGCCACGCGATCTCGCTCGCGCCCCGGTCCTCGACGGAGCGTCTCGAGCGCGCGGACGAGCTCGATGTTCTCCGGATCCGCATCGAGCGCCTTCGCGAACGCCCCCTCGGCGCTGGAAAGGTCACCGACCTTGTCGCGATGCCAACCTCCGAGGCGCGCCCAGAGCTCCGCGGCCCCGGTCGCCCCCGCAGCGGCGCGATCGTGCGCCTCGAGTGCGCGGCCGAGCGCATCGGCAGCCTCACGCCAGGCGTTGTTCTTCTCCGCTAGGCGCTCGAGCTCGGTCAGCGCGTCGGCGTCGGTCGGCTCGCCGACGAGCGCCGCCTCGACGGCGCGCTGCGCGCCCACCGGATCGTTCGCTTCGTTCTCGCGGACGCGCGCGAGCTCGAGCCGTGCACGCGTCTTGGCACGGGTGCCGTCCGCGCGATCGACCCGTCGCTCGTAGAGCCGAGCGAGGTCCTCGCCGCGGTTCGTCGAGCGATAGACACCCTCGAGCGTGTCGAACGCGTCGTCGAAGAGCGCGTCGTCGGCGAGCAGGCGCTCGATGGCCTCCCTCGCCTGCGCGTGCTCCGGAACGCGCTCGACCGCGAGGCGGAGCGTCGCGAGCCCCTGCGCCTTGTCGCCGATCGCGTCGATCTGGAGGCTCGCGAGGCGGTGGTACAGATCCGCCTGCGCGGCGCCGTCCTCCTCGATCGCGATGCGACGCTCGAGGACGTCGACGAGCGCACGCGTGTCGCCGAGCCCGCCTTGCACGCGCTCGAGAGCCACGAGCACCTCCGGTCCGTCGCCGCCCTGCTCGGCGGCGCGAGCGTAGGCCTCGGCTGCGCGCGGCAGATCCGAGAGCTCCCTCTCCGCGACCTTGCCGAGACGCATGAAGAGATCGGCAGTCACCCTCGCATCGAAGATCGACGCCGCGCGCTCGCCGAGGGTGTCGGCGTACAGCGACCAGCCGTCCTTGCCGATGAGCGCAGCGACGCGCTCGATGTCCGCGTGGAGCGCGCCGTCATCCGGCTGCTCGGCGAGAGCCCGCAGGAGCGCTCGCTCCGCCCGTCCGAGGTCGCGGAGCGAGTCTTCCGTGACCTTGGCGATGGCGCGGAGCGTGCCCGCGCGCTCGAAGGCCTCCGTCTGCGCACGGAGACGCATCTCGAGCGCGTCGGCGAGCTCCTCGTGCTTGCCGGCAGCGGCGAGCACGGGCTCGAGGACCTCCGCCGCCTCGCGGCGAAGCTCGTCGCGGCTCTCGCCGATCTGGCGCACCGCCCGCGCGGCCTCCTCGTCGTAGCCGAACGCGAGGACCTCGCGGAAGGCTTCGAGCGCCTTTTCGTGATCGTCGAGCTCGGCGGCGAGCAAGCGTCCGATCCGCTTCGTCGTCTGCACCTTGGCGACGGGATCGGTCACGAGCTCGGCCTCGGCGCGGAGGTTGTCGAGCAGCTCGGGCCACATCTTCTCCGCCTCGTAGAGGTCGGAGAGGCGCTTCATCACCTCGGGGTCGTTCGGCTTGGTTGCGAGGGCCTGACCGAGCAGGACGACGGCCTCCCGCCGGTCCTGGAGCCCGACCTCGTAACACTTGGCCGCGTCGAGCAGGAGCCGGTGCTTCAGATCGTCGTCGTACTCGGCGCAGAGCTCGACGCGACGGCGATAGAGGTCGACGAGCCGCGCAGCGTCGTTCCGCTCCTCGTAGAGCGGGATCAGATTGTCGAGCGTCCAGGCGTTCGAAGGCTCCAGCTCGAGGGCGCGCTCGTACGCGTCGATCGAGCCCTGCTGATCGTCGAGCATGTCGCGGCGAGCCTCGCCGATGCGACGCCAGAGGCTCGCGCGCTCTTCGTCGTCGTTCGTGAGGTCGGCCCGCTTCGCGAGCACGCGGACGAGCGTCGGCCAGTCCGAGAGCAGCGTGGCGAGCTGGTCCATCTCGTCGAGCGGACGCGAATCCGACTCGTCGAGGGAGAACAGGCGCTCCCACGCGTCGAGCGCCTTGCGCGGATCGTCGCGGCGCTGGTCGTGGAGCTTCGCGAGCGCCTCGACCAGCTCACGCCGGCCGATGCCGTCGATCTTCTCGATCCCCTGCTCGTAGGCGTCGGCGAGATCGTCCCAGCGCGACGTCGCGACAGCGAGGCGATCGAGCTCCTCGCGCGTGTCTCCGTCGTCGGGGTCGATGGTGAAGGCCTCCTTCAAGCAGTCGAAGGCGCGCCCGAGATCGTTGCCCCGCTCCTCGAGGAGCTGCCCCACGTCCCGGAGGACGGAGACCTTCTCGTTCGGGCTGCCGGCGATCGCGTAGCGATGCCGCGCGATCTCGACCAGCTTCTGCCAGTCGTCGGCCTGCTCGTAGATCGGGCCGAGCAGCTCCACCACGCGCGGGCGGTGGTCCTCGCTCCCGAGCTTTGCCTCGAGCTCCTTCACCGCCGCCTGACCGAGCTCGCTCGCTTGCGGGGAGACGAGCCCGATCACCGCCTCGAGCTCGTCGATCGCGGAGACGGTGTCTTCGAGCTTGCCGTCGAGGACGTTCGCGAGCGACAGGCGCCACCTCGCCTCCTCCTCCGGAAGCGCGCTCTGCTCGGCACGGCGCCGGTAGAGGTCGGCGAGGTCACGCCACCTCTCACGCCGCTCGTAGAGACGGCCGAGCGCGTCGAGCGCCGTGGCATCCGTCTCGTCGACATCGAGGACGTTCCTGAACGTGACGATCGCCGCATCGTCGTCGCCGACCTCCCCCTCCTCGATCTTCGCGATCGTGTGGAGCGTCGCGACGCGGTCGACGGGGTCGGTCCGATACTCGAGCGCATCGCGGTAGAGCGCGACCCGCTCGGCCGGGCGCTTCGCCGCGGAGAGCAGGCGATCGATCGCCCGGAACGCCTGCTGCTCGTCCTCCGGCGCAAACTGGTACGCGCGGCGGTAGAACTGGAGGGCGCGGTTCGTGTGCTTCTGGCCATCGGCTCGCGCGCCGAGCGCCTCGAACAGCTCGCCGGTTCGGTATGCGAGACGCGCCGTGGCGGGCTCGTCGGCGTCGATCTTCTCGAGCTCCCCGGCGAAGATCTCCGCGAGGCGCTCCTCCGCCGTCGCGACGCGCGCGAGGCGCTCGAGCTCTGCCCACGTTGCCTCGTCGGTCACGTCCTCGGCGAGGAGCTTCGCCATGACGTCGAGCGCAGCGCGGTAGTTCTCCTCCTGCTCCTCGTGGAGTTTCGCGAGGCGCCGGAGCAGCTCGCGACGCTCGCCGGGGTCCTCGCTCCCTTCGAGGCGCGCCTCGACCGCGCCCATCACCTTCCGCCAATCGAGGCGCGTCAGGTAGACGCCCTCGAGCATCTCGGCGGCTCGGGCGGCCTGGGCCCGATCCCCGTTCGCTCGCTGCGCGACGATCTGCTCGAGGGACTGGACGGTCGCCTCGTGCGTCGGGTCGACACGAAGGGCCTCGCCCCACGCCTCGAACGCGCGCTCGGGCTCGGCGAGCTCCTTCTCGAAGACGCGGCCGAGCGCATGGTAGAGCGTCGCACGGCGATCGAGCGTCGTCTCGTCGACGCCGAGCTCGCGCTCGTGCAGCGCGACGAGGTCGCCCCATCGCGACGACGCGGTGTAGAGGCGCTCGAGCGCTGCTACGGCCGGCGCGTCGAGCCCGAGCTCGACGATCTGCTCGTAGACTCCGATCGCGCGATCGCGGTCGCCGAGCGACACGTCGCAGATCTTCGCCTGCTTGTAGAGGATGCCCCGCTTCTCGGCGTCGCTGGTCGCGATCTCGGCGCGACGCTTCAGCACCTCGATCAGGTGCTCGTGCTCCCCAGCCTCCTCGTGGAGGGACTCGAGCGCCGTGAGCGCGCGCGTCTCCTCGGGACGGAGCTCGAGGGCGCGGCGGTAGCATTCCTTCGCCAGCGCGGCGTCCGAGAGCTTCGTTCGTGCGAGCTCCGCAACACGCAGCAGCACGGAGACCTGCTTGTCCTCGTCGAGGATCTCGGGCAGCGCCGCGCGGTAGAGCGCCACGAGCTCCGCCCAGCTGCGCTCCCCCGTCGAAGGTGAGATGCGCTCGGAGAGCCGCTCCGCACGAGCGATCCATTCGTCGACCGACGGCTCGGCCGCGGACTCGCGAAGGCCTCGCGACGTGTAGGCGAACGCCTTCGGCAGATCATTCAGCGGCCCCTCGGAGACCGAGGCCGCGCGCGACAGGAGCTCGAGGCGTGGGTCGAGCTCGCTCTCGAGCTCGATCTGGATGTCGAGGACGCGAACGAGCTTGTCGTCCGTGCCGGCTGCCTCGTACAGCGGCCGCAGGATCTCGGCCACCTCGCCACGTGCCCCTTCCTCGGCGAGGAGCTCCTCGAGCGCCTCACGCGCAGGGACCGTACCCGGATCGATCGTCAGCGCCTGGCGGTAGGCCTCGACCGCCTCGTCGATCTCGCCGAGACGCTTGCGACGGACGTCGCCCATCCGGGTGAGGAGATCGATGCGGTCCTCCGGCTCCGTCGCGAGCCCGAGATCGGCCTCGAGGGTCTCGGCGAGATCGCGCGCGCGCTCGGCCTTCTCGTAGAGGACCGCAAGCGCGCCGAGGATCTTCCGATCCGCGCCGAAGTCGTCGAGCACCGCGCGGTACGCCAGGATCGCCTCGTCGACCTCGCCGATCGTCTCGAGCGCCTTCGCCGCACGGCCCATGAGGACCTTCCGCGCCTCGGCGTCGTTCGCGTTCCGCTCGCGCGTCCGCAGGATCTCGACCAGGCTCCGCAGATCCCCGCCCCGCTCGTAGAGCCGATCGAGGGACGCGAGCGCGTCGTCGTCCGCGGGATCGTCTTCGAGCCGCTCCTTCCACGCAGCGATCGCCGCCGCATCGTCGGAAAGCGACTCCTCGGAGAGCCGTGCTAGCCGGCCGAGGAGCTGGCGGCGCGCGTCGGCCTGCTCCTCGAGCTTCACCTGCGCGCGAAGGATGCCGGCAAGCTCGCCGTACTTGCCTCCCGCGAGGTAGATCCGCTCGAGGGCGCGCGTGGCCGGGAGCGCGATCGACGGGTCCTCCGGTGCGAGCTCGAAGACCTGCCGGAACACGCCCTCGGATCGGTCCACCCGCCCCGCCTCTTCGTGGATCCGTGCGACGTCGCCGAGGATCTCGGCGCGCGGCTGCGGAGCATCGGCGTTCTTCGCCGCCGCCGTCAGCACCTCGGCGGCCTCCTCTCGCTTACCGAGGCGCGTCGCGATCTCGAGGTAGCGCTGCCGCGCCTCGACATCGCCGGGCGAGAGCGGCAAGAGGCGCGCGTACGTCTCGAAGGAGCCGGCGTCGTCGATGAGGCGCTCGTCGCGCAGCTCGGCGACGCGGCGGAGCAGCTCGCGCCGCTCGACGTCATCGGCGACGAACTCGAGCCGGATCTCGAGCACGCGCACGAGATCGCTGATCTCGTCGCGATCGGAGTACACGCCCTCGAGGATGATCGCCGCGCGCTGCCGCAGATCGGGATGCACGAGGCACTTCTCGACGAGCTCGCGTGCCTCTCGGCTCGACGTGTCCCCGAGGACGACCTCTTCGAGGTGATCGAGCGCGTTCTTCGGGTCACCGAGCTTCACGAAGAGGAGCGTGCCGAGCCGGAGCTTGAGCTGAACGCTGGCGGTGCTCCCGGCGAGCTCGATGCGACGGCGCAGGAGATCGGCGAGGTTCTGCCACCGCTCGTGCGCGGCATAGAGCTTGTCGAGGGCGAAGATCGCCTGCTCGTGCCCGGGCTCGAGTTCGAGGATGCGCTCGTAATAGTGGATGGCCTTCGCCCCGTCGCTCGTGATCTCCTCGGCGATGATCGCGACCTCCGCGAGGAGATCGGTCCGGCGCTCCGCGCTCTCGGTCGCGGCGACCATGCGCTCGTAGAGCGCCTCGAGGTCCTTCCAGCGCTCGCGCGTCGTCAGGATCTGCTTCAGACGGAGGAACGCGCGATCGTTGCCCGGGTCGCGCGCGAGGATGCGCTCGAGGTAGGGCGTCGCGAGATCGATCTCGCCGAGGTTCTCGTCGTAGAGCGTGGCGGCGCGCTCGGCGAGGTCCATCTCGACGTGCACGGGCAGGCCGGTCTCGCCCGTCTCGGGCACGGCCTGCGTGATCGTCTCGACGAACTGCTGGGTGCGCCCCGTCTTGTTGGCGAGGACGGCGAGCCGATCCCACAGATCGAGCTCGCTCGGGTACTCGAGCGCTGCCTTCGCGAGGACCTCGAACGCCGCCAGCCGATCGCCGAGGTTCTGCTTCACCGCGGCGAGACGGAGGTGGAGCGCGAGCCGGTCCTGCTTGGACGGTGCAGTCGCGATCAGCACCCCGAGCACGTCCCCCTGCTTCTCGAACTGACCCGCGGCCGCATAGGCCGCCTCGAGCAGGATCGCAGCGTCCTTGCGTGTCTCGGCGAGGGGCATGAGCTCCTCGACGAGAGCGATCACCTGCGCGTGCTGCGGCGCGATCTCGAGCGCACGCGTCGCGGCGGCGAGGGCCTCGCGCGGGTTCTCGAGCGGCCCGAGGTAGAGGCGCGCGAGATCGAGCTCGCGCGCGACGCGGTTCGCCCCCTCCTCGAGGTCACGCTCGCGCGAGAGAATGCCGGCCGCGCCCTCTGCGTCACCGGCAGCGAGGAGCAGCCGCGACAGCGCGCGAAGCGAGCCGACGTGCTCCGGATCGATGCCGAGCAGCTCCTTGTGGATCTCGGTCGCCCGGGCGGGCTCAGCGAACGCCTCTTCTTCGAGGAGCGCCCACTCCGCGAGGAGCGGCACCGCCGCCCTTCCCTCCGCGCGGTTCACGCGCAGCCGGAACAGCCACCGGAGGTCGTCGTGCCGGTCCGGAGACGAGCGCAGGAGGCGGTCGAGCCCCGCGATCGCGGCCTCGTCCTCCGGGTTGGCCTCGATGAGGTCCTTGTAAGCGAGGACGGCATCGTCGGGCTTGCCCGCATGTTGCGCGGACACCTCGGCGAGCTTCATCCTCAGCTCGCGCTGTTCGTCCGCCCCCTCCGCCGACTCGAGCCGCGCCTGGATCGCCTGCGCGAGCCCCGCCCACTCGCCGGAGGCGCGAGCCCATGCTTCGAGCGACGCGAGCGTCCCCTCGGCGGTCGGCGCGAGCTCGTAGGCCTTCTTCGCGTAGCGGAACGCGGCCGGCCTGTCCGCGAGCCGATGGCCGACGACCTCCGCGAGCTTCTCGTAGAAACCGCGACGCTCGACGTCGTCGGCCGCGTGCGAGAGGAGCACCTCGTAGAGGGCCGGCAGGCGCGCCCACTTCTCGTCCTTCTCGTAGAGCGGGACGAGCGCGGCGGCGGCTCGCTTGTCGTCCGGCTTCATGGACAGAACGCGCTCGTAGGAGCGGAATGCGCGCTCGGGCACGCCGATCTTCTGCTCGTAGATCTCGGCGACGCGGAACGAGAGCGCGATCTTCGCCTCCCGTTCGGTGACGCGGTCGGCGGTGCCGGAGAGGACGTCGGCGAGCCCGTCCCAATCGTTTGCGGAAGCGTAGAGCTCGGTGAGCCCGTCGTAGTCGGCCATCGCGAGGTAGCTCTCGCGGAGGATCCGGAGCGCCTTCGCGTGTCCCGGGCTCAGATCGAGCACGCGACGCCACACACGCAGCGATCCCGCGTGATCCTGGAGCCGGTCGGAGTAAACGGCCCCGAGCTTCTGCAGGATGGCGAGTCGCACCTGCGAGTCGTCGGCGAGCTCGACACGACGTTCGAGCACCTCGGCGACGGTCGCGAAGTCCTTGTCACGCTCCGCCTGCTTCTCGAGGGCGTCCAGCGCAGCGGCGTCGTCGGGATCCTCCGCGAGGATCAGCTTGTAGAGGCGGGTCGCGTCGGCGCCGCGATCGAGACGGTCGGCGGCCATCTTCGCCATCTCGCCCCAGAGCTCACGCCGCTCGGCGCCGCTCGCGCGCTTCGACTCGGCGTCGTAGAGGTCGTAGAGCTGACGGTACGCGCGCCGCTTGCCGTAGAGCTCCTTCAGCCTCTCGACCGCGTCGCGATCGTCGGGACGAGCCTCGCGGAGCTTCTCGAAGGCCTCGACCGCGTTCTGGACGTTGGAGAACTGCTCGAGCCAGCGTTTCCCGGCCGCGCGATAGAGCTCCGCCTTCACGCCCGGATCGGGCTCGAGCTCCGCAAGGCGCATCTGCGTCGTGAGCAGGTCACGCCAGCGACCGAGCGCCTCGTAGACGCGCGCGAGCTCGCGGACGGCGTCGGCGTCGTTCGCGTCCAGCGCGATGGTCTGCGAGAGCACCGTCACCAGCGCCGAGTCGCTCTTGATGTTCTCGCGGTAGATCTGCGCGATCTCGCGGAGCACCGGGAGGCGCGTGGCGGCGTCGTCCGGCGACACGCGCTCTAGCTCGGAGCGGAGCAGATCGGCGAGGTGGTTGAACGAGCCGCTCGTGCGGTAGAGACGCTTGAGGGCCTCGCGCGCCTCGGTGTTGTTCGGCTGCGAGCGGAGCAGCGTGCGCCACTGCTCGATCGCCTTCTGCGCGTTCGCCCCCTCCTCGGCGAGCTGGGCGATCTCGCCGGCGAGCTTCGCACGCTCGGGTCCGTCGGGCATCGCGCGCTGCGCGTCGGTGAGGATCTGGACGAGCCGGGTCTGCTCGCCCTTGTGCAGGCACCACTCGCGGAAGAAGTCGAGCATTCCCGGATGCGCGGGCTCGTGCTTGCGCAGGCGCTCGAAGTAAGGCTCCGCCGCGTCCGTCTTGTGCCGCATCCTCCAGTTGACCATCGCGATCTGGAGGACGATGCCGACCTCCTGGCCCGGGCGGACGCCACCGCCCGAGAGCTGGTCGTCGTAGAGCGCCACGAGATGGTCCCACATCTCGCCTTCAGTGAAGTGATCGACGAGCGCGCGCGTCGCCTCGGCGTGCCCGGGAGAGAGATCGAGGATCTTCTCGTAAGCGGCCATGGCGCGCTCCTTCGCGGAGGGCTTCTTCTTGAGCACGCGCGCCAGCCGCGTGTACGCCGCGACCTTCTCGTCCTTCGCCGTGACTTCGGTCGCGAAGGCGTCGAGCGCGGTCGCGAGCTCTTCCCACCGCTCCTCGCCGCCGAGAATGCGCTCGAGGAGGACCGCCGCGCGGCGGTTCTTCGGATCGGAGACCAGCGCGTCGCGGAGGAGGCCGATGATCTTCTCGAGGAGATCGCGCCGCGGGTCCTTGCCCTCCTTCGCGGACGCCCCCTTGTCCTTCTTCTTCCCCTTCCGCTTGCTCTTCGGGCCGCTCTCTTCCTCGTCCATCTTCGTCGCGTCGGCGAGCGCACGTGCCTCCAGCTCGGGGCGCGCATAGCGGTAGGCGATCTCCGCTGCGCTGACGAGGAGCGAGCTCTTGAACGCCGGGTCGTTCGCGGACTTCGCCTCCGTGAAGTACTTCTGTGCGAGGTCCTTCCACCTCCCGCGCTTCACCTCGCTGCGCTCGATCGCCTCCTCGGCACCAGCGTCGCCGGGGCGAAGCGCGAGGACACGGCGGTACGCCGCGAGCGCGCCAGCATCGTCGAGCAGCACGTCGTCACGTACGCGAGCGAGCTCGAGGGCCAGCTCCGCCTCGCGCTCTCCGGTCGCGAGCGCCGCTTCGATCTCTAGGAGGTCCGCGACGGCCTCGTACTCGCGCCGCATCTCGTGTGCCCGGCGTGCAGCTTCGAGGAGCGACGCGAGCTCGCTTGCGCCCATCTCGCCCGGATCCACGGTGCCATCGGCCCCCGCATAGCCGAGAGCCGAACGGAGCTCGTTCCAAGCCTGCTCGTTGTCGGGCTCGTCCTGGAGGACGCCCAAGGCGTTGCGAATCGTGTTGGCGCTCATCTTGATCCCGGGTGAAACGATTCTCGAATGTAAGCCGTCCACATCATTCGAGAAAGGCGAGGTGACAGACTGCGGCGCAGCGATGGTATTGAGCCTTTCCCGCGCAAGCAAGCACGCGGTTTGCGGCAGTTGCGGAGCACAGCGGCCGCGTCGTCACCGGCGATCTCCCTGCTTTCCCACGCCCTTTTCTGTGGGAGGATGGCGACCCTCGTTTCCTCGGGCGTGACCGTGCCTCTCGGGAAATCCCTCCTCCTGTCACTCCGCAACGTCTTCGAGACGCTGTACGTCTCCGCGCCGACGGTCGTCGATGCCTTCCGCGGCACGGTCTCGAGGAAGGTCTGCGACGAGCGGCTCGAGTCATGGGCGTCACGGGTCGTCGCCAACAGCGAGATGATGGTCTCCGTCCACGGACGCGAGAACATCCCGTCGGGGCTCACCGGGCACGGCTCGGGACCGGCGTTCCTGGTGATGAGCAACCACCAGTCGCACTACGACGTGGCGGTCCTCTATTACGTCCTCGGCTCCAGCATCCGCATGATCGCAAAGCGCGAGCTCTTCGATCTCCCCGTGTTCGGCGGGGCGCTGAGGGCCGCGGGCTTCATCTCGATCGACCGCAAGAACACCGAGCGCGCGATCGCGAGTCTCGACGATGCGAAGCAGGAGCTCGCCGCCGGGGTCCCGATCTGGATCGCGCCCGAGGGAACGCGTAGCCCCACCGGCAAGCTCCTGCCGTTCAAGAAGGGTGGCTTCGTCCTCGCGCTCGCCACGGGCGCTCCCATCCTCCCGGTGAGCATCCGTGGGACGCGCGACGTGCTCCGCGCCAAGGGCATGCTGTCGAAGCCGGGCGTCGAGGTCTTCGTGACAATCCATCCCCCGGTCGATCCGGCGCGATTCTCTCACCTGAGTCCCAAGGCTGCCCGAGATGCCCTGGCCGAAGAGGTGAGACGCGCAATCGCGAGCGGTCTTTGATGAATACTGTATCCGGCAAAGGGCTCTACATCCTCGTCAACGCCAACGCGAAGCGCGGCGGCCGGCGCATCGCCGTCCAGATCGCGCGCGCACTCCCAGGCGCCACCGTCCGGCTCACGCGCAGCATCCAGGAGGTCGAGGGATGGCTGCGTACCGTGCTCGCCAACGGGACGTCGTCGATCCGCTGCATCCTCTCCGCAGGCGGTGACGGATCCGCGGTGACGCTGCTCAACGCGCTCGATCGCGTGGTGCCGAAGGGCAAGCCCTTCCCTCCCATCGGCGCGCTCCCGCTCGGCACCGGCAACGCGTGGGCGCACGCGCTCGGTGCACGCAAGCTGGACGCCTGCGTTCGTGCGCTGGCGAAGCACCATGGCCCGGTGCCCACGCGCAGGTATTCGCTGCTCGAGTGTGACGGCGTGCTCACCTTCTTCGGCGGCTGCGGATGGGACGCGCAGGTCCTCGACGACTACCGCCAGCAGGTCGAGCAGTCGCCCTCGAGCCGCATCGCCAAGAGCGTCTGGGGCTACGTCACGGCGATGCTCACCCGAACCGTGCCGAAGACGCTGCTCCACGGGCGCCCCCGCGTGATCATCGAGAACCTCGGCGACGAGGTCTACGTGATCGACGAGGGATACCGCCTCAAGCGGCTCGAGGGCGCGCGCCGCGGGACGATCCTCTACGACGGCATGGCGAGCGTCGCCGGCGCCGCGACGTGTCCCGAGTTCGGCTACGGCTTCAAGGCATACCCGTTCGCGGAGCGCCTCCTCGACCTGCTCAACGTGCGCCTCTACGATCAGAAGGCGCTCTCCGCCGTTTACGACATCCCGAAGCTCTGGCGAGGCCAGCATCCGCTCGAGGGCATGCAAGACTGGTTCGCGACGGAGATCAGGATGACGTTCTCGCGCCCGGTACCGCTCCAGATCGGCGGCGAGGCGGTCGGCTCCCGCCTGACCGTGGAGTTCAAGAAGTCCGATCGCTCCGTCGACGCGCTCGACTGGCGCATGCTCGGCCTCGCCTGACGGCGCGCGCTTCTGCGGAGGTGCGCACGGGCGTGGTGTCAAGCGATCCGAGCACGCGCGGATGACCGGTATGGGCCGGAGCTTTCGCGAGCCGAACGATCCGGTATCCTGAACGAGCGGGACCAAGCGGCCCGTGAGCGAGCTCACGCGACCGCGCGCGTCCTCGCGCCCACCCGAAGGAGCTGGAGAGCCAGATGCCTCAAGGCGGAGACAACCGTTCGACGAGCCCCGAATCCGAGCTCGACGCCAGCGCGCTCGAGTCGGTGCCTCCGATGCCGGCCGCCCCAGCGTACACGCCGCCGCCTGCGCCGCCGCCGCCCCCGTCTTCGGCGCGCTCCCTCGGCCCCACGCCGAGCGTCGTCCCGCGCGCGACCCCATCGCGTCCGCGGCCAGGGGCTCCGCCGCCTCCCGTGCCGCCATCGCAGCCGACCGCACGGCCGACGGCTCCTCGCGCAGCCGCGTCCGCCGTCCCGAACGCCGGGCTTCGCCTTCCGACCCAACCGCCGGGACCGCCGCGCGCGCCCGCGGCTCCTCCGTCGATCGCGCCGCAGGCCGCGGTGAAGCCCCAGCCGTCCGGCCCTCCCCCGCCCTCTCCATGGCGCGGCCCCGTCGAGCGGATCGCGCGCGAGGTCACGGCGCGCCTCCACCAGCACCCGGTGCGCGCGGCGATGCTGCTCGCGGCGCAGGCGCGCATCTGCGCCGACGCGATGGGCGATCCGCTCGCGGCCACGACCGCGCTCACGCGCGCGTCCGAGCTCGCCCCCGAGGCGCGCTTCCTCGCGAGCACCTGGCGATGGCTCTCAGAGCAGGGCGCCGACCGCCTCGACGTGCTCCATCGCACGCGCGCCGAGCTCGCGCATGTCGGCGAGGGGCGCGAGCGCGCGAGCCTGCTCTGGCAGGCAGCGGCGATCGAGGAACACGTCGCCGGCGACATCGCTGCAGCGATGCGAACGCTAGGCGAGCTGCTCGTGCTCCAACCGAACGACGTCGGCGCGCTCGACGCGCTCGCAGCTCTCCATCTCCGCGCACGCTCCGGAGACGAGAGCGCCGGATGGTCGGCTGGCGCCGATGGGCTCCCGGGCGACGACAAGGCAGTCTTCGGCGGCGTCATCGAAGCCCTCGACCTCGTTGCACAGGTCACGGACGACGCGATCACGCGCAGCGCGCTTCACGGCGCGGCCGGCGCGCTCCGCGATCGCTACCTCGCCGACACCGACGGCGCGCTCGCCTCGCTCCGCCGCGCGCTCGAAGCCGATCCGACGAACGCCGGCGCACAAGCGACGCTCGAGGCGCTTCTCCTCCGCCGGCGCGCCTGGGACGAATACGCCCGCGTCATCGCCGCCCAGGCAGACCGTACCGCGGAGGCAGTGACGGCGCGCGAGCTCTTCGAGCGCGCCGGCGACGTGTTCGCCGAGTGCGTCGGCGATCACGCGCGCGCGGCACATTGTTACGTGCGGGCCGCGACGCTGACCGAAACGGACCCTGCGCCCGTCGAGAAGCTCGCAACCGTGCTCGAGGCCGCCGGCCGATGGGAGGACGCAGCAGCGGCCTACGAGCGGCTCCTCGCGCGCCTGCGCGAGCCTGCGCAGAAGGCGTGGGCGCTCCTCCGCCTCGGCAGCCTCCAGGAGACGCGGCTGAAGCGCGCCGACGACGCGCTCGCCGCGTACCGGCTCGCGGTCGATGCATCGCCGACGTTCGCGCCGGCAGTGCAGGCGCTCCTCCGTACGAGCCGCGAGCGCGGGCTCCCGCTCGCGATCGAGCTCGAGCGACGCGAGGCGGACCGCATCGTCGATCCGCAGGTCCGCGCGGTGCGCTATGCGGCGCTCGCCGAGTACGTCGAGGCGACGAGCGCGCCCGATCTCCCGGAGGAGGCGGCGGTGCTCTACGAGCGCACGCTCGCGCTCGATCCGACGAACGCCGCCGCCTTCGATGCGCTCGACCGCATGTACCGTGCGGCGTCGCAGTGGCCTCGGCTCGTCGCGCTCTACGAGAACGCGCTCACGAAGACCACGCATCCGCGGCGCGCACGGTCGCTCCGCCTGCAGCTCGCCGAGATCCTGGAAGCGCGCGTCCGGGAGCCGGCCCGCGCGGCCGATCTGCGGCGCGAGGCGCTCGCCGGCCCCGAGGATCGCTACGACGTCCTCGTCTCGCTCGCCCGCTCGCTCGCCGACGCGGGGCGCTGGAGCGAATACGTCGACGTGCTCGAGGCGCAGGCGAGCATGCTGAGCGGCGCGGACGAGATCGCCGCCGTCTACCGCATCGGCGCGGCGCTCGAGACGCGCGTGAAGGATCTCCGCCGAGCGCTCGCGACCTACGAGATCGTGATCGATCGCGCCCCGGGCCACGAGGCGGCCGCGCGCGCGATCGCCCGGATCCACGAGAAGGAAGGCCGCTGGGAGCGCGTCATCGACGCGGAACGCCGCCTGCTCGATCTCGCAACGCGGCCCGAGGACGTCATCGAGGGGCTCGTTCGTATCGCGCGTGTCTTCGAGGAGCACCTCGGCCGCGTCGAAGACGCGATCGCCTCCTACCTCGAGGCGCTGCATCGCGCCCCTGCATACGTGCCCATCGTCGCCGCCCTCGAGCGTCTCCTCCGCGGTACCGGCGATTTCCGTCGGCTCGCTCAGGTGCTCCAGCGCCACGCGGACGCTGCGGGCGACCCACACGTGAAGGCCCGCGCTCGCATGCGCGCGGCCACCATCCTGGAGCTGTGCCTCGACGACACGGATACCGCGACAGCGGCCCACGCACGAGCAGCCGAGGCGCTCGGGAGCGTTGCTGCGGGCGGGCTCGGCGAGGCAGACCACCAGGCAGCGCTCTGGGGTCTCCTCCGCCTCCACGAGACGCGCGGGGAGTGGGACCGTGTCGACGGCACGCTTGCGGCGATCCTCGAGACCACGACCGAGCCCTCGTCGCAGAGGCGCGTCCTCGTGCGCCTCGCGCGTAACGCCGAGCTCCGCCTCGACGACGTCCCTCGCGCGGCGCGTCTCTACGAGGAGGCGCTCGCGAGCGGCTCGAAGCCCGCTGCGATGGCCGTCGATCGGCTGCGCCTTGCCCGCCTCGAAGGCAAGCCTGATGCGATCGCGAGCTGCCTGTCGGCGATGGCCGCGAACACCACCGACGTGCGCCTCGAGAGCGCCCTTCTCCGCGTGCTCGCCCTCGCGGTGGAGCACGGAGGGGCGACGCCGCCCGCAGTGTTCGTGGGATCGGGACACTCCGGTCCCGGCGCGGGAACGACGGGCTACGCGGCCTCGATTTACGAGCGCCTCGTCGAGCGAGATCCGGAGGATCCGCAAGCCCTCGACGGACTCGTTCGATGCATCGGGGCGGGACCGAACGACTCGGTCTCGGATCCGCGCTTGCCCTCGACGCTCGTCGCCCGCGCACGCGCCACCAACGATCTCTCCCTGCGCGCGCTGCTCGCCTTCTCGGCCGGCGTGCTCGACGAGAGCGCCGGGCGTACGTCCGCCGCCGAGGTGGCCTACACCCTCGCGCTCTCGGCCGATCCGGAGCTCACACCGGCGCTCGACGCATCGCGCCGCCTCCGCGCCCTCGCGAGCGACTGGAGCGCGGTGGCGGCGCTGGCGGAGCGCTCGGCCCGAGCGTCGCTCGATCGCGAGAACGTGGCGGCAGCATGGGTGGAGGCAGCCGAGGTCCACGAGAGCCGCACGGGCGATCCCGCGCGTGCCCTCGCGAGCTACCGAGCCCTGCTCGCCACTCAGCCGGCGCACGCGCACGCGCTCGAGCGCGCGCTCGTCCTCTTCGAGGCATCCTCCGACTTCGCCGGCGCCGCGAGCGTGCTCCTCGCACATGCGGACGCGCTCGGACACGATGCAGTCGCGCAGGCGCGGGCGCTCACGCGCCGCGCGACGATCCTCGCGAGCCGCCTCGGCGACACGGCCGGCGCGATCGTCGATCTCCGGCGCGCCATGGCCCTCACCCACGACGCCAGCGCCATTCCGAGCGAAGACGAGGTCAAGACCATCCAGGCGCTCGCCATCCTCGAGGAGCGCGTGAAGAACTGGCCGGAGGCGCTCCAGCTCTACGAGCGCATCGCACAGATGAAGTCGAGCGCCTCGGACCGCTCCGGCCCGTCGACGACGACGCGACGGCGCGCACGCCTCGCGCAGGCCCGCATCTACGGCGACGAGCTCCGCGACGACGTGAAGGGCAAGGAGATCCTCGAGGAGCTCGTCGCCTCGCGCCCGGAAGATCGCGACGCGTCGTTCCGGCTCGCGGAGATCTCGGCACGCAGCGGACACGAGGCCCGCGCGCTCGAGCTCTACGAGGCGCTCTCGACCGGCGGCTCCGCCGTCGAGCGCGTCCGCGCGCTCGTCGCGCTCGCCGATCTCCAGCGCAGCCGTCCCGACGCGGCATCGAAGGCCGAAGGCGAGGCCGCGCTCGCGCGTGCGTTCGACCTCGCGATCGCCGACCCGACGATGCTGACGCCTCTCGAGGACCGCGTCGTGCGCGACGGCGACCACCGCTCGTTCGTCGCCCACGCCGAGGCCGCGGTCAGCCGAATCCGGCCGAACACGCCCGGCGTCCTTCCGATGCGTAAGGCGGTGGCGCGCATCCTTCGCGACGAGCTCGGCAACCCCGAGGCCGCGGATCGGCAGCTCGCCGCCGCGATCCAGGCGTTCCCGGAGTCGATGGAGACGCGCCTGTCGCTCGCGACCGGCCTCATCGGCCGTAACGACGAGGCCGCGCTCGCCGAGCTCCGGCGCGCGGTCAACGCCGACCCGATCGCGCCCGGCCCCTTCGAGGCCCTCGTCACCATCGCCCGGAAGACCGGGAGGAGCGCGATCGCCACGATGCTCGCGTCCGCGGCCGCCCTCCTCGGAGGGACGTCGTCGGAGGTCGAGACCGTGCTCGCCACGGCGACGCCGATCCGTCCGGTGGCGGAGGCCTTCCTCTACGACGAGGCCATGTCCAGGCTCGTAGGTCCGAGCCGCGCGCGCTTCCTGCGAAGCGTCCTCGCATTGCTCGAGCCGTACCTCGCGAAGATCTTCCCCGGCGGCGAGGCGATGCTCGAGACGCGCGCGCGCCTGCCCGAGAGCTATCCGATCGCGACGGAGATCCGTGCCCTCGCGATGACGCTCGGAGTCTACGCCCCCGCCGTGCATCGCGGCGTCGGGCGCGAGGTCGCGCTCCTCCTCACGGAGCCGCGCGCGCTGGTGCTGGGCAACGATCTGCTCACCGACGCGGGGCGCCCGCTCGCCGCGTTCCATGGCGCCTACGCATGCGCGAGGATGGCTTCGAACGGGAGCATCTACGTGGCGCCCCGCCAGCAAGCCGCGGCGATGCTCGACGCGGCGACCCTCCCCGACGCGGACGGCCCGGCGATCCGCGACTTCCGAAAGCGCGTCGGCTCCGCGCTCCCGCGCAAGACGAAGAAGGAACTGGAGCGCATCGTCGCCGAGGGCGCCGCCGACCTCCACGCCGAGCTTGCGGTCTGGGAGGCAGAGGAGTCGCGGCGTGCGCTCTACTCGGCGGTCGTCCTCTGTCGCGACATGCGTGCGGTCGCCCAGGTGATCGCGTCGGACGCGCTCGCGCTTCCGCGCGTGGACGACCGGCGCCGGGCGCTCTCCGCAAACGCGCGGCTACGCGAGGTGCTCGAGTTCATCGCGTCCTCCGCGTGCTGGGACGTCTTCCACCGGATCTACGGGCACCCCTGATCCGTCGTGGCATCGGAGCCAGGCTCGTTTCGAGCAGGAGCGCTCAGGTCCGAGCGTGGCGAGGAAAGAGGCCTGCGACAGTGGCGAGCAAGCGAGCAAGCTTCAGTGGCTTCGGGAGTACGACCGCTCCGGACGGTGCCCCCGCGGGATTCGAGGTCGAAACTACGACGGGGATCTTCGATAGCACCGGGTCCGCTTGCATGGTCTCGTAGACTCGCCAGCCGTCGACCGCCGGCATCACGAGGTCGAGCACCACGAGATCTGGGCGTTGCGCTCCGTCGTGAAGGATCTCGAGCGCCTCTCTTCCGTCGGCCGCGGTGACCGCGTCGTAGCCTTGCTCTTCGAATGCCTCCCGAAGGGAATCACGAATGTTCTCGTCGTCGTCGACGACGAGAATCTTCGCCGCCCGCTCGACGTCCTTCGCGACCGCGTGGTTCATCCTTCGCGGAAGGCGAACGGCGAAGGACGTGCCCCCTGCGTCGCTCGCGACGTCGATGTGCCCCCCGTGCGCGACGGCGACCTGCTGAGAGATGTAGAGGCCGAGACCGAGACCGCGTGACCTGGGCGAGGTCCTGCGTCGATCTCGAAAGGGATCGAAGAGCGTCGGAAGCGCATCGGCCGGGATCGTGCCGCGGTTCTTCACCTGAACGATGACTTCGTCGTGGTCCCCGCGAACGGTGACCACGACGGGCGAGCCTGCCGTGCCGTGCTCGAGCGCGTTCGCGACGAGGTTCGATAGGAGCTGGAGCAAGCGGTCTGCGTCGCCGACTGTGGAGCAGTCGCCGACGGTCTCGACGACGACCTGACGCTCTGGATGCGATTGCTGGAGCTCCTCTGCCGTGCGTTCGACCAGCGCCCGAACGTCCAGGGGCTTGCGCGTCCGCAAGAACCCGAGACCGCCCGCGAGGCGCGCGCGCGTCAAATCCAACAGCTGCTCGATCATCTCCGTCATTCGATTGCCCGCAGCGGTCATCCTCTGGAGCGTGCGGAGCTGCGCGTCCCCGGATACCTGGCGCTCGAGGAGCTGGGCGCCAGCGAGGACGGCGCTGAGGGGATTGCGCAGGTCGTGGCCGAGGATCCCGACGAAGATCTCGTTGAGGCGAAGGGCGCTCGCGAGCTCGTTTCGCTGGCGGTGAAGCTCGAAGAACACGTCGGCCTTCCCCCGGAGCACGTGCGGGTCGAGCGGCTTGAACAAGAAGTCGACCGCTCCGGTCTCGTAGCCTCGAAACACGCACTGGGGATCGCGCGACCCGGCGGTGACGAAGATGATCGGGACGTGCTTCGTCCGTTCCGCTCCGCGCATCAGCTCGGCGAGCTCGAACCCGTCCATCTCGGGCATCTGGACGTCGACGAGAGCGAGGGCGACCTCGTGGGCGAGGAGCAACTCGAGCGCCTCGGCCCCCGAGCGGGCCTTGAGGATCGTGAGCCCGTCGCGACGAAGGAGAGCCTCGAGTGCGACGAGGTTATCCTCGGTATCGTCGACGATCAGAAAGTGGATCGGTTCGGCCATCATGGAGCGTCGTTTGTCCTTTCCGTCCGGAGGGCAAGGCGAGTGAGCCAGGCGCCTACCTCGCGAGTCGGCAGCGCTTGCCCCGCCGACCCGACGCGCACGACAGCGTCGGGCACGGTGTGCGCCATCGACGTCTCCGGGGCTTGAACGACGGTCGCTCCTCCCCCGTCCCTGATCGCGGCGAGCCCACGGGCGCCGTCCTCCGCACCCGATGGCAGGATCTCGGCGAGACGAGGCCCGTACGTGTCCGCCGCGGATTCGTAGAAGTGCACGTGCAGCACGCTCGCCAATCCTCCACTCACGACTGCTTCGATCGCGTGCGCCATGTCGCCTCCCACGTGCGCTGGTAAATCCGCTCCTCGGGGACGAAGTCGGAGAAGGCGCCGGCGTGCGCCGAGAACCGGAGCGTCTCCTTCGTGCCGAGGCCGAGGAAGCCCCTCCGGCAGAGCGAGTCACGGAGCACGCCGATCGCCCGCTCCTGCAGCTCCCGTTCGAAGTAGATGAGGACGTTGCGACACGAGACGAGCGCAACCTCGGCGAACGCGCTGTCCGTCGCCAGGCTGTGATCGGAGAAGAGGATCGCGGCCTTCAGCGCGCGGTCGAGCACGGCCGACGCGTATCTCGCCGTGTAGTAGTACGAGAGCGACCCCCGACCCCCCGCAAGGAGGTAGTTCTCGCTGAAACGCGCGAACCGGTCGAGTGGGTAGACCCCGTCTTGCGCGATACGAAGGCTGTCTGGGTGGATGTCCGTCGCGTAGATCAGCGTCCGCTCGAGGAGCCCCTCCTCTGCCAGCAAGATCGCGAGCGAGTAGGCTTCCTCGCCCGTGGCGCACCCGGCGACCCAGAGCTTGAGCGACGGATAGGTCCGGAGATACGGCACCACCTTCTCGCGGATCGCTCGGAAGTAGGACGGATCGCGGAACAGATCCGTGACCTGGACCGTCATGAACCCGAGCAGCGCCGCG
This sequence comes from Myxococcales bacterium 68-20, assembly GCA_001899635.1. Classification (GTDB taxonomy): domain Bacteria; phylum Myxococcota_A; class Polyangia; order Polyangiales; family Polyangiaceae; genus Labilithrix. Next base: position 309,530 of record MKVQ01000002.1, read on the forward strand.
AAGACGTTCGGCTCGTGGAGGACACGCTCCTGCAGCCGCGAGATCGTCTCGCACCCGAAGCGCGGGAGCGCCGACATGACGCGCCGCTTGAGCGAGGCCTCGGCGTAGCCGCGAAAATCGTAGTGGTACTTCTCGAAGATCGCGTCGAGCAGGAGCCCGAGCTCGATGTCCGCATCCGGTCGGGTCGTCATCGCGGCAGCCATACCCGAGCGAGGGACAGGAACCTGTCGACGTCGAGCGGTTTGGCGATGTAGTCGTTCGCGCCGGCCGCGAGGCACTTCTCGCGGTCGTCCGGCATCGCCTTGGCCGTCAACGCGATGATCGGGAGCTTCGCGTGCTCGGGTCGCTTGCGGATCTCCCGCGTGGCCTCGATCCCATCCATCTCCGGCATCATGATGTCCATGAGGATCAAGTCGACGCCCGGCTTGCCCGCGAGGTGCTCCAGCGCTTCGCGACCGTTGCGCGCGATCTCGACCTTGGCCCCCTTCGGCTCGAGCACGCTGGTGAGCGCGAAGATGTTGCGGACGTCGTCTTCGACGATGAGGACGCGCCGCCCCTCAAACACCGCTTCACGGTGGCGGGCGTCGCGGAGCATCCGTTGGCGCTCCGGCGGCAGCTCGGCCTCGACCTGGTGGACGAAGAGCATGACCTCGTCGAGCAGCCGCTCGGGCGAACGTGCCCCCTTGATGATGATGCTGTGAGAGAAGCGCCGGAGCTGCTGTTCTTCGTCGAGAGAGAGCGACCGGCCCGTGTACACGATGACCGGCGGGAACGCGTACTGGTCCTGCGCGGCCATCTCTTCGAGGAGCTCGAAGCCGGTCCGGTCCGGAAGGGTCAAGTCGAGCACCATACAGTCGAAGGTGGAGGTACGGAGCTGCTCGAGGGCGCCTTTGGCGGTGCCGGCGCCGACCGTCTCCACGTCACCGCCGGAGAGCAGTCGACACGTGCTCTCGCGGAGAGCCGCGTCGTCTTCGACTACGAGGACGCGGCGAAGCTTCTGCGTAAACTTCGCCTCGAGCTTTGCGAGCGCATCGACGATCTGCTCGCGCTTGACCGGCTTGATCGCGTACCCGACGGCGCCCATCTCGAGCGCCGTCTGAGTGTAGTCAGACACGGAGATGACATGGACGGGGATGTGCCGCGTCGCCGACCCGTGCTTCAGCGCATCGAGCACCGAAAGCCCCGAGCGGTCCGGGAGCCCAACGTCGAGCACGATCGCGCTCGGCCGGTACTTCTCCGCCATCGCGAGGCCTTCATCTCCGCTCTGGGCGACGAGCGCCTGGAAGTCGAGCTCGTGAACGAGGTCCTGGAGGACGCGGACGAAGGCGGGATCGTCTTCGATGATGAGGATGCTCCGCGAGCCGTGGTGGATCTTCTCCCGGTCGTCCGGTACCGCGGGCACGTCCGGCACGGTGCGCGGCGAGCTCCCGACGGGCGCGCTCCGTCGGCGCTCGGGGGTGCCCCGCACGTTCGGCTCCGGCGAGAGCTCGCGCTCGACGTAACGCTCCGGCACGCGGAGCGTGAACGTGCTACCGCGTCCAGGCGCGCTCTCGACGATGAGGTCGCCGCCGAGCAGACGCGCGAGATCGCGCGAGATCGACAGGCCGAGGCCGGTTCCGCCATACTTTCGGTTCGTCGTCCCGTCGGCCTGGCGAAACGCCTCGAAGATGACCTCCTGCTGATCGATCGGCACGCCGATGCCCGTATCCCGAACGTCGAAGGCAATTCGCCCGTCGGACGCGCGCCGAACGTGAAGCGAGACGCCGCCTCGCTCGGTGAACTTCAGCGCGTTCGAGAGCAGGTTGTTCAAGATCTGCTGGAGCCGCGTTGGATCGGTGTGGATCGCAGCCGGCAACTCGGGTTCCGCGCCGGTGGCGAGCTCGAGCCTTCGCTGCTGCGCAACCGGCTTGAACGTCGCCGAGAGCTCGTCGAGCAGGCGCGCGAGCGGGACGGCTTCCGGCCGCACGTCGAGCTTGCCGGCCTCGATTTTCGAGAGGTCGAGGATGTCGTTGATCAGCGTGAGCAGATCGTTTCCTGCCGAGTAGATCGTCTGCGCGAATTTGATCTGGTCCGCCGTAAGGTTGCCTTGCCGGTTGTCGACGAGGAGCTTCGCGAGGATGAGGGAGCTGTTGAGCGGGGTCCGAAGCTCGTGCGACATGTTCGCGAGGAACTCGGATTTGTACGTATTGGCGCGCTGCAGCTCCCCTTGTGCATGCGCGAGCCCGTCACGCTCGCGTTCGAGCACCTGGGCCTGCATCTCGAGCTGCGCGTTGATCTGCACGAGCTCGCTCTGCTGGTTCTCGAGGCCCGCGTGCGCCTCCTGGAGCGCGCGCGTTTGCTGTTCGAGCTCTTCGTTCTGGACGCGGAGCTCCTCCTGCTGCGTCTGGAGCTCCTCGGCCTGGCGCTGCGTCTCCTCGAGGAGCTCGCGCTGGCGCGTGCGGAAGCCGATGGTGCGGACGGAGGAGGCGATCGCCTCCGAAACGCGCGACAGGAGCTCGAGGTGTTCGGAGTCGAACGCGTTCAGCGTCCCGAGCTCGATGACGGCTTCGACCTTTCCGTCCGTCGAGGCGGGCGCGACCACGAGCTGCCGCGGGCGATGTCCGCCGAGTCCGGAGCGAACGTCGAGGTACTTCTCGGGCACGCCCGTGACGTGAAGCAATCGATTGTCGCGGGCGGCTTGGCCGACCAACCCTTCGCCGGCGCGCACGCGGTCCGGCCCGGCCGCCGACGGCGCGAGGGCGTACGAGGCGAATCGCCGGAACGAACCATCGTCCAGCCCGACGTAGACGGCGCCGACCTGCGCGCCGAGGTACCGCGCGAGGAAGGTGAGGACGTTCTCGCCGAGCTGCTCGTGGGTCAGCTCGCCTATCAAGCTCGGCGCGAGGCCGGTCTGCGCCGTCTTGAACCAGTTCTCACGCTCGACGGCCAGGCGCGCGACGATGAAGCGCTGGCCGATGATCGCCGCGGCCCAGAGCGTGACGAAGCAGAAAGAGCGATTGAGCTTGGAGTAGGCGGCGACCTCGGTACCGGGAGCGGGAGAGAAGACGTAGCCCGCCACCAGCATCGCGGAGCAAACCGCTGCCGTAACGAACGGCACGCTCGGCCGCCGCGCGAAGGTGCCGAGCGCGATCGGCCCGAAGTAGAGGACCCAGACGGTGATCCCGAGCGGGAGCTTCAAGTCGGCGATGAAGATCGCGGCCGTGGATGCGGCGATCGCGACATGCAAGCTTGCGCGCGTCGTGCTTCGTGAGGGGTGCATCGTTTCAGTCGAAGCTCTCCGTTGTATCGTTCTGCGTCGTTGGGCTGCCGCACGCGGTCAGGTTCACGTCGAACACGGGTGTGGTCGCCTGCGGAGCCGTTCGCGGGAGCTCCACGACGAAGCGCGTCTGCGCGCCGTCGCTCGACTCGACGCGGATGCTGCCGCCGTGCGCGACGGCGATCTGCTGGGTGATGTAGAGGCCGAGGCCGAGACCACTCGAGCCGAGCCGCTTCGCCGGCCGCTCCCCTGAGTGGCGGAGGGGTTCGAACAGGACGGGAAGGAGCTCTGGAGGGACCGCCCCCCGGTTCTGAATCTCCACGCGAACGCCGTCGCCGGGAAAGCCCTCGATGCGAATCGACACTTCTGCGCCGGGCGTGCCGTGCTGGCAAGCGTTCGCCGCCAGGTTCGACACGAGCTGAGAGAGGCGATCGCCATCCCACTCGCCGGTCACGTCGCCGATCACCTCGAGCCGGATCTCCCGCTTCTGCACGGGCTCGAGCTCCTCGATCACGCACCGGCAGAGCGCGGCGAGGTCGACGCGTGAGCGTTGCAACGGAAGCCCATGCCCCAAACGGATGCGAGTGAAGTCGAGCAGCTGCGAGATCATCCGTTCCATGCGGTCCGCGCTGACGGCGATCCGGCTCACGGGCTTCGCAATCTTGTCCGAGTCGGCGCGTCCCTCGAGCAGGTTCGCTGCCATCGTGATCGCGCTCAGCGGGTTCCGCAGGTCGTGACCGAGTATCCCGATGAACATCTCGCTGAAGCGCACGGCCCTCTCCATCTCGGCGACGCGCGCTTCTCGTTCGCGCGCGACGAGCTTCTGCGCGGAGACGTCGAGGACCGACCCGATGTACCCGAGGAGCTCGCCGTTCGTGCCAAACGTCGGGGCGGCGGAGTCGAGCACCCAGCCGTAGCCGCCGTGCGCGCAGCGGACGCGGTACTCGACACGAAAGGACTCGTGCGGTCCCTTCGAGAGCGTAAGCATCCGCTCGACCTGGGTTCGGTCCTCCGGATGAACGACGTCGAGCCGACCGAAGCCGAGGCCAGCGCCTGGTGCCTGGCCCGTGAATGCGTACCAGCTCCGGCTGAGGTACGTGCAGCGACCATCGGGCCCGGTGACCCACACCATCACCGGCGCGTGCTCGGCCATGTTGCGGAAACGCTCCTCGCTCTCCTTCAGCGCACGCTCGGCGTACTTGCGCTGCGTGATGTCGATCGTGACGACGGCCGCGCCCCGCGGCTGCCCGCTCTCGTCCTCGATCCGCGACGCGCTCTTCTGCACCCAGACGATCGAGCCATCGGGCTTCAAGTATCGCTTCTCGATCTCGAACGGCACCCCGTCCTCGAGGAGCTTCGTGAATGCCGCCTGGCTGCGCGCCAGGTCGTCCTCGTGCGTGAAGTCGAGCAGTCGGAGCTGATGGAGCTCCTCCTCGGAGCGCCCGACCAGCTCGCGGTACCGAGCGTTGGTCAGCGTGACGCGGCCCGTGAGATCGGTCTCCGCGATCCCCGCCCGGACCTGAGTGATGATCCGCCAGAAGCGCTCCTGGTTCTCTTCCACTCGCCATCGAGCGAGGGCTTGCTCGGTGACATCGTTGCAGAACGCCATGACGCGGTCGACGACGCCGCTCGGGCTCCGGAGAGGTGCATAGGTGAACGTCCAGAACGTGTCGTGCAGCACCCCGTCCCCGTCGCGATCGAGCTTGAGGAGCATCTCCGTCCCGACGTACGCCTCGCCGGTGCGCATGACCTCGAGGAGGAGCTCGTTCACCCCCTGCCCCTCGAGCTCGGGTAGCACCTGGAGGAGCGGCTTGCCGACGATGTCGTCTCGGCCGCAGAGCGTGAGGTAGAGCGCGTTGGCCATCTCGAACACGAGCTGTTCGCCTCTCAACACCGCGATCGGAGCCGGCGCCTCGCTGAAGAGCAAGTAGAGGTGGTGCTGTTGCGCGTGGATCTCGTTCCGTAGCTGCGCGAGCTCGAGATGCGTCCTCACGCGCGCCACGAGCTCGCGCGCGGAGAAGGGCTTCGTCAGGTAGTCCTCGGCGCCCGACGCGAGCCCTTCGACTTTGGCTTCGTCGCCGGCGCGAGCGGAGAGCATGATGACCGGGATGCCCCTCGTCCGGTCGTCGCTCCGGAGCTCACGGAGGAGCTCGAATCCGTCGAGCTCGGGCATCATCACGTCCGTCACGATTAGATCCGGCGGATGGGAGCGCGCGGCGGCGAGCGCCCGGGCGCCGTCTTCGACCGACTCGACCTGCCAGTGCCGCTCGAGGTGGCGACGCACGTAGTCGCGCATGTCCGCGTTGTCGTCCGCGAGGAGGATCCGCTTGGTCGGCAGCGAGTTCGTGGCGCGGCGGTCGTCGCGCGCGTCGCCCATCGAGGAGGACGAGCGGCCGGCTGCGTCGTCGAATTCGGCGGGGCCCCACCGAAGGGCCTCCTCGACGAACGGCGTCGCCCCGGCCGCGGTCGACGCGCGGTCGCGAGCAGTGTTCAGTCGATCCTTGGGCAGGTGGGTCACGCCCTTCGGGATCGTGACCGTGAATGTCGTCCCCTCGCCCAGGATGCTCTCCACCGTAGCGGCCCCACCATGAAGCCTGGCGAGCTCCTGGACGAGGGCGAGGCCGATCCCGGACCCTTCGTGCGTGCGAGCTCGAGCTACCCCAATGCGCTGGAAGCGCACGAACAGACGCGGCACGTCACTCGCGTCGATGCCCACGCCGGTATCCGTGACGCGGAGCGCGACGCGGTCGCCTTCGTCGCGGAGCGACAGCTCGATACGCCCGTCGAACGTGAACTTGAGCGCGTTCGAGAGCAGGTTGAGGACGATCTTCTCCCACATGTCCCGGTCGACGAAGACAGGTTCGTCGACCGGCGCGCAGTCGATCACGAATCCCAACCCGACGCGCTCGAACGCGGACTGGAACCCACTGGCGATCTCGCGTGTGACGGCCGCGAGGTCGGTCTCCTCGTAACATGCGTCGACGCGCCCGGCTTCGAGGCGGGAGAAGTCGAGCAGCGCATTGACGAGCTTCTGGAGCCTGAGCCCGTTCCGATGCAAGACGTCGAGCTGCTCGCGTTGCTCGGGCGCGATCTCCCCGTGAACGCCCGCGAGCAGATCGCGCGTCGGCCCGAGCATGAGCGTGAGCGGTGTTCGAAACTCGTGGCTCACGTTGCTGAAGAACGCCGTCTTCGCTCGATCGAGCTCCGCGAGCGCCTCGGCGCGCCTTTTCTCCTCTTCGTGCGCCTGCGCGTTCGCGAGGCTCGCGGCGAGGTGCGCGGCGACGAGCTCGAGGAAGCCTCGGTAGCCGTCATCAAAGAGCCGATACGGGTTCATGCCGACGACGAGGACGCCGGCGCGCCCCGTCTCGGTCGAAGGTGCGATCGGGACGAGCGCTGCCGACGCGGGAGGCCTGTTCCACGCTCCCGTGGGGAGTGGGCCAAAGCGCGATTCGAGGTCCGTCACCACCCGAGTCACCCGGCGCTGAAGGACCTCTCCCACCGGCCACGACGAAGCATCGTCCACGTCGATGTACTCGGGGGCGGCGCGACCGCCGCGGTCGATCCCAGCCGCTGTTTCGAGCCGAGCGGTCCGTCCGTCGTCCGCGAGCACGTAGACGAGCGCGAAGGGCAGGTCCCGCGGATTGGTCGCGAGCGCGGTCGCGCTGCTCGCAGACACGTCAGCGACCGTACGATCCTCGGTCGTGCGGCCTGCGAGCTCACGTAGAAGCGAGAGCTGCCGCTTGCCGACGATCCGCTGGGTATCGTCCGTGTTCGCGCAGAGGATCCCGCCCGTGCCTCCCTCGTCATTGGGCACGGGGCTGTACGAGAACGTGTAATAGGTCTCCTCCGGGTACCCGTGGCGCTCCATGATGAGCAGGAGCGCTTCGTCGTACGTGCCTTCGCTCGCGCGCATCGCGCGCTCGGCGCGTGGGCCGATCTCGTCCCACAGCTCGCGCCACACCTGCGCCGCGGGCTGCCCGAGCGCTTCGGGGTGCTTGCCGCCGATGATCGATGTGTAGGCGTCGTTGTAGAGGTTGACGAGGCCCTCACCCCACCAGACGAACATCGGCTGGCGCGACGTGAGCACGATGCGCACGCAGGTGCGGAGACTCCTCGGCCATGCTTCGACCGGACCGAGGGCCGTCTTCGCCCAATCCATCGCCGCCATGCGCCGGCCGAGCTCGCCACCGCCAGAAAACAGCGAGCGGCCGTCCGCGCGTTCCGGCGCCTCGCCGCGGAGGCCGGGCGGGCGAGCGGCTCTGGGCGCCTCCTCCCAATGCGTGCGCACGGGGGGCGCGACCTCGCCGCCTCTCTTCGCGCGCGCGGCCTGGCGACGGACGGCGTCGAGGAGCTTGTCGAGCTTGATCGGCTTGTGGAGGACCTCGGCGCCCGGCGCTGCGTCGACATCGCGACGCGCCGTCATGAGGACGACGGGGATGCGCGCGAGGCCGGGGTCGCGGAGCTGCTCTTCGCGAAACTCCCAGCCATTCATCACCGGCATCATCAGATCGAGCAGGATGACGTCGGGCTTGTCCGGATCCGTGCGAAGCCTGCTGAGGGCCGCATCGCCGTCCTCGACGCACACGGCTCGAAATCCATCCTCAACGAGGAGCTCGCATACACTCTCGCGGAGCGCCTCGTCGTCATCGACGACCATCACGTACGTCGCCTCGGTCATGATCGCCTCGGCAGTCGCACGACGAAGGTGGCCCCACGCTCCGGCTCGCTCTCCACGTCGACCGATCCCTGCATCGCGTCGACGAGCTCGCGCACCACCCAGAGGCCCAGCCCGAACCCGCCGAAATGGTGCGCGGACGTGGCGCGCTCGAAGCGCTCGAAGATCCGCCCGTGATCGTCGGGCGCGATGCCGATCCCCTGGTCGGCCACGATGAGCCGAGCCGAGCCCTCCGCCGCCTCGACGCGGACACGGATCGAACGGTCGCGCCCGAACTTGAGCGCGTTCGACAGGAGCTCGGTGAGGACGCGCTCGAGCTGCCTTCGATCCCAGCGCCCCACGACCGGCTCGGTCGAGAGCTCGATCATCCCTTGCGCTCGCTTCGACGCTCGCCGTGCTCGGTCGATCACCTCGCGCGCGACGGCCGCGAGATCGAGCTCCTCGCACGCCGACTCGGTGCGTTCGGGTATCGGACGGACCGCGTCCAGCATGGGCTCCATGAGCTGCTCGAGCCGGTCCGCCTGAACACGGAGCTTCTTGGCTTTGTCGAGCCAGCGCTCGGTCGATGCCTCGCGTCCGGTCGCGGGTGCCGAAGATGCATGCGCCGACAGAGACCGGATCAGTCCGTCGATCTGCAATCCGAGCGTCGTCAGGGGCGTGCGAAGCTCGTGCGACGCGATGGAAAAGAACTCGTCGCGCGCGAAGGTGGCGGACTTTGCGCGCCGTTGTGCGGCCTCGGCCGCTCGGCGCCCGTCTTCGATCTCGCGTCGGGCGACGACCTGCTCGGTGACGACGAAGCCGAAGACGAGGATGCCGTCGACGGCGCCATCGAGATTGCGACGAGGGCAGTAGACGAAGTTCACGAACTCCTCTCCGTGCTCCCCGCCACCCGGACGGGCAAGCATCACCTTCGCTTCGCTGGCCTGGGACTCCACGCCAGTTCGGTACACGTCGTCGAGCAGCTCGAAGTACCCTTGCCCTTCGAGCTCCGGGAGAGCGTCTCGAATCGGGACACCGATGACCGGGCGATCGCCGATGAGCCGCAGGTACGGCGCGTTCGCGAGCTCGAACACGTGGTCGGGCCCGGCGAGGACGCAGATGATCGCGGGTACGCTCTCGAAGACGGCGCGCAGCTTCGCTCGTTCGAGCTCCACCGCACGGCGAAGTCGCGAAGCATCGACATGGACGGCGACGCGCGCGACGAGCTCGCGCGCGGAGAATGGCTTCACCAGGTAGTCGTCCGCGCCTGAGCTGAGGCCCTCGACGCGCGATTCCTCACCTGCGCGAGCGCTGAGCAGGATGACCGGAACATCGCGCGTGGCGGGATCCGCCCGCAGCGCCCCGACCAGTCGAAAACCATCCATCGCGGGCATCATCACGTCGGTGAGGACGACGTCCGGACGGCGCTCTCGAGCGGCGTCGAGCGCGGCCTCGCCGTCCGGAGCGACCTCGACGATCCAGCGCGTCTCGAGGATGCGGCGAAGATAGTCGCGCATGTCGGCGTTGTCGTCGGCAACGAGGATCCGTGCCGTCCGCGTCCCAGGGGCTCCGTGCGAAGGCGGGGCGTCGAGCGCGAGCCATCGCAGCGCCTCTTCCCCGAACGTCGACGCTACGGAAGGGCGCGGCGCGGCGTTCGCCATGAGATCGGCGGCGTCGGCGCGCCTCGGGATCGTCGCCTTGAAGGTGGTGCCCACGCCGTAGGCGCTCTCTGCCTCGATCGTCCCGCCGTGCAGCCGGACCAGCTCGTGCACGAGGGCGAGGCCGATCCCCGATCCTTCGTGCGTGCGAGCGCGCGTCCCTTCGACGCGATGGAAACGCTCGAAGAGCCGAGGCAGGTCCTCCGCGCGTACCCCCACGCCGGTGTCCGTCACCTGGAGGACGACCTGGTCGCCCACGGCCTGTAGCGCGAGCGTGATCGCTCCCTCGAACGTGAACTTGAATGCGTTCGAGAGGAGGTTCGAGACGATCTGCTCCCACATCCCGACATCGACGGCAGCGGGGCGCTCGAGCGGAGCGCACTCGACGATGAACGCGAGTCCAGCGCGCTCGATGGCGGCTCGAAACGAGCTCGCTATGTCGCGGGTCAGCGCCGCCAGGTCGACCGGATCGAACCTTGCCTGACTGCGCCCCGCCTCGATCCTCGAGAACTCGAGCAACGCGTTGACGAGCCTCTGGAGGCGAAGCTCGTTGCGCCGTAGGAGCTCGAGCTGGGCGCGCTGCGCGGGGGTGAGCTCGCCGTAGGCGCCGGTCAGCAGATCCTCCGTCGGTCCGAGCATCAACGTGAGCGGCGTCCGGAACTCATGGCTGATGTTGCTGAAGAAGACGGTCTTCGCGCGATCGATCTCCGCGAGCGCCTCAGCGCGTCTGCGCTGCTCATCGAACGCGCGTGCGCTCCCGATCGCCGTCGCGATCCGCTCCGCCGTGAGCCGGAAGAGCTCCTGATAGCGGTCATCGAGCTCACGGGCCGGGCTGATTCCAGCGACGAGAAAGCCGTAGCGGTGGCCGCCGGCGGCGAGCCGGAGCACGATGGCTCGCTGCGGTGGGCGCCCCCAACGGCCGCCCGGGAATGAACCGAAGCGCTCCTCGAGCGCGTCGACGACGAGGCCGGCCCCCGTTGCGCCTTCGAGGGGCCATGCGACGCCCGCGGAGGCCGCGACGGAGATGCGGGAAGGCGCACGCCGCTCGTCGGGAGTCTCCAGGCCGACCGTCGCGGCGAGGGCGCCGTGGGTGCCCTCTTCGTCCAGCAAGTACAGAAGCGCGAACGGGACGTCCGCGTCGTTCGTTGCGAGGATCGCCGCGGCGGCTCGACAGGCCTCGGCGGGTGTCTTGGCGGACGAAGCGGAGGCGAGGTCCCGCAGCATCTCGAGCTGCCGCTGCGCTTGTACGTGCTCGGTCGTCTCGTGGACAGCGACCAAGACACCACCGACCCTGCCGCCGTCGCCGGGGATCGCGCTGTAAGAGAACGTGAAATATGTCTCCTCGACGTACCCCTTCCGGTTCATCGGGAGGAGCAGGTCCTCGTTCCACGTGGCTGGCCCGCCACCGAGGACGCCCGTCGCTTGCGGACCAACGATGTGCCAGATTTCGGCCCACACGTCCGCCGCGGACGCGCCGATCGAGGCCGGGTGCTTGTCGCCCAGCATCGGGCGATAAGCGTCGTTGTACAGATGGACGAGCTCCGGTCCCCACCAGATGAGCATCGGGAAGCGGCTCGCAAGCAGCACACCGACCATCGTCTTGAGGCTCGTCGGCCACGTCTGGACGGGCCCGACCGCCGTCCTCGACCATTCGAACGAGCGCATGCGCGCGCCCATCTCGCCACCGCCCTCGAGAAAGGACAGCCCGTCGGGGCGAGTGTCCTCGGAGAGGATGCGACCGTCCTCGGTGCTCAATCGGGGGCCTTCGAAGAGGCCACCGCGGCGAGCAGCTGCTCGATCTCCGAAACGCGGAAGGGTTTTACGAGGAACGCGTCGCAGCCCGCGTCGCGAGCGGCCTCGCGCTCACTTGCTCCGCTAAAGCCGGTCAGGGCCACGATGCGGCAGCGCTCTCCGAGCCGGCGCCGGATCTTCTCGGCGACCTCGTATCCCTCGACGTCAGGCAAGCTCAGATCGACGAAGGCGAGGTCCGCCGCGTCTTGGTCGATGAGATCGAGCGCGACGGACCCGAGGTGGGCCACACGCACGCGGTGCCCGAACGCCGAGACGACGTCGGCGAGCATGTCCGCGCTCTCGGTCGCGTCGTCGACGATGAGCACCTTCAGACCCGACGTGAGCTGGCTCTGAGCGTTCATGCACCCTCCTTCGGCAGAGCTTTGGTCTCTGGCGGACTTTCGATCACGAGGGGCTCGTCGTTGACGAGGACAAGCCGCCCTGCTGCGCCGTTGCCGGCGGAAACGACCTCACGACCGGCGGCACCAACATCGGCCCGCTGCGCCTGCATCCGCGCGTCCACCACGGAGAGACGGAGAGCTCGAGCCTCCAGAGCCTCCCGATCTCTTCGTGGCCGGCAAGCCGTGCTGCTCGAGCAACCGATGCGCGGACACCTTCCACACACCTGGATGCGCAGCAACGTCGTCGAACGAATCCATCGCTCCGTGAGGGCCCCCCGACGCATTCGGGGAGCGGAATGGCGTCCCTCGCATTACGCGGCTTCTGGTAGGTGACGCAACTAAGGGGAGCAATAGGAAAGAAGCGTCGACGACAGTGCGCTATCAGGCCGCACGCGCGATCAGCCTCGAGCGCGCGCCTCGGACGAAGCCGCCCGTCGACTGCCCGAGCCGCGCGTTCACGATCAAGCCGCGCGCCGCAGCGCGTGGGCCTTCGTCGTGCGATTGGCGTTCTTGCTGCCGGTCTTGCCGTTCTCGCGAGCGCCTCTGCTGCCGTTCTCGCCGGCGCCGTTACTGCCGTTCTTGCTGGCGCGTTTGCTGCCGTTCGGGCGGCGGAGATCGTGCGTGGCACGGGTGACGAGCGCATCGAGTCCTCGCTCGACGGCGTCGTCGAACATCTTCCGCATGCGCTCGCCGAGGCGCGTCAGCTCCTCGTTCGAGATCTCCGCCTCCACCTTCGGGAACATCTCCTTCTCCTCCTCGTCGATGTGGTGCTCGATGAGCTCTTTGAGGACGGTGAAGCGCGCCTTGGTCTGGTCGTCGGTGCGCGCCGTGAGACACCGCGCGAGCTCGAACCGCGCGACCGCGTGTTCCTCGAGGGACTCGCCGACGAGCTCCTCCACGAGCTCCCGCACGCGGGGATAGAAGACATGCTCCTCGATGACCATGTGGGCGACGAGCTCGGTGGCCGCCTTCTTCGACTCGGCGGGAGCTAGCTTTCCGTGCGCGCCTTTCTCGAGAGCGGCCTTGGTCTTCCGGTGTTGCGCCTTGAGCAGCTTGATCGCGTTCATGTGACCGCGTCTGGCAAGTGCCGTTCCACGCGTGTCATGTCGCCCACCGCACCCTCGACGCCGGTACTTGCGAGCGTGCTCCAGGTACGCCGCCAACCGAACACGTCGGTCCGCGTTTGCTCCGATCCGTTCGTCGTCGCCGAGCTGTCGTCCGCGCGGGTCGGCGTGCGGTAACACAGCGAGCGCCTCCTGAAGCACGCTGGTCCTCACCGCCGCCAGCGGTCGCGCATCGCGCGGATGCGCCACACGCTCGACGCCGCGTGTGACGAACCAGCACCAGAAGCGCGCCCGGGCCCGGGCGATACCGCCGCACGAGTGGCGGTATCCCCCTGCGATCTCGCTTCTGTCTCCCGCGTGGCGCACGCCTTGCTGAGCCTCGGTGCGCCACCCAGCACGGAGGAAGATGCATGAAGAAGGTACTGGTCGGAGTGCTCTGTACGATCGGAGCGGCCGCCTGCGGTGAGAGTCGTCCGGCGGGCGCTCCATCGGCATCCACGGCCACGATGACGTCGACCGCGGAGACGGCCTCCACGCGGGCACCCGGCACGCGCGACGAGACGAGCACCAGCGAGGCGAGCACCGCGCGGTCGACAGCGAGCATGACGGCGACGGCCGACGCGCCGGGCCCCCCCGGATCGGACGGGAGCACATACGAGCCGGTCGATGCCACGGGCGTGGAACCGAAGCCCGCGTCGATCGTCGCGCCGGTCACAGGCGGGGCTCCGAGAGTCGCCGGTGGCTCCAGGGATGCAGACAACACGAACATCAACGATCGCGATCGCCAGGGGGCGGTGACCCCGACCGATCAAGGAGGCGGAAACGACCGCGAGATCACCGCGGCGCTCCGGCGCTCGGTCGTAGCTGACAAGGCTCTCTCGTTCACCGCGAAGAACGTCAAGATCGTCACGGTCGACGGCAAGGTCACGCTGCGCGGGCGGGTCGAGAGCGACGTCGAGAGGAGCGCCATCGAGGCGAAGGCGACGCCCGGAGTGTCGGCCGTCGACAACCAGCTCGACGTGAAGAAGTGAACGTTTCGACAATCAATCATCCGTCAATTCCGAATCAAGGAGTATCCAAATGAAGAAGGCCGTCATGTGCATCGTCCAGCGCCCGGACCAAGCCGAGGCGATGATCGCGCAGCTGCAGAGCGCTGGCTTTTCACCAAACGACATCTCCGTCCTCTTCCCCGACAAGCAGGGGACGGCGGACTTCGCGCACGAGCACGACACGAAGGCCCCGGAGGGTGCGGTTGCAGGAGCAGGAACCGGCAGCGTGCTCGGCGGAACGGTCGGCCTGCTCGCGGGCATCGGCGCGCTCGCGATTCCCGGCCTCGGCCCGTTCATCGCGGCGGGCCCGCTCATGGGCGCGCTGAGCGGCGCTGCCGTAGGCGCAGGCGTCGGGGGCCTCACGGGCGCTTTGATCGGCATGGAAATTTCCGAGATCGAGGCCCGCAAGTACGAGGGCAAGATCAAGGGCGGCAATGTCCTCATCGCCACGCACGTCGAAGCCCCCGATCAGCGCAAGCGCGTGGAGGCGATCTACAAGTTGGCCCGCGCGGAGGACATCTCGACTCTTCCCGAGAAGGCGGTCCCAAACGCACAGCCGGCGTCACACCGGTAGTCACGCGCCAAACTCGTGCGCCACGGCCGTACGCCATGGCGTTGCTGATTGCTGAATTGCCGAAGTTGCGTCCGACGACGCGTCGTCCCACTTCCCATCCTCAAGGACAATAAATGATGCGAACGTTCATTCTCTCTTCTGCGGCTGGCTCCTTCGCCATCTGCCTCTCTCTCGTAACCGGCTGCGACCGCGCCGCCGACGACCAGGCGAAGGCAAACGAGGCCCAGGCCGAGGCGAACAAGAAGATCGCCGAAGCCAAGAACGAGGCAAACGTCGAGACGACCAGCGCGCAGCTCGAGGCCGACAAGAAGATCGCCGCCGCGCAGAAGGACTTCAGCCAGCGGCGCGAAGACTACCGCCACAAGCTCGAGTCCGAGCTCATCGACGTCGACAAAAAGATCGACGTGCTCGAGGCAAAGTCGAAAGCGGCCATGGGCAAGGAGAAGGAAAAGCTCGACGCGAGCCTCCCGTCCATTCGTGCTCACCGCGCCTCGCTTGCAACCGATGCGCGTGCTCTCGAGAGCGCGCCAGCGAGCACGTGGGACGACACGAAGACGCGTGTCGACAAGGAGCTTTCGGATCTGAGGAGCTCGGTCGAGAAGCTCTGAGAAGGTAAGCCGCCACGGAGCTTGGTAGGCTGCGCGGCGTCGGACGGGGGATGCCGCGCAGCCGCCGGCTTCGTGCTTCGGCGGGAGCGGCCTGACACACGAGAGAGGGTCAGGCCATCGACGCAGGGGCGGCCGCTGATGCACAGAGACCACGTGCACGTCCGGCTCCGGTCGTGACGATGCCGACGCGGGCTCGGCGTGCACGCTCCCGACGACGCGCTCAGTCGCGTGAGCGCTGGAGGCGAAGTCGCGGCGCGCTCGGTACTGAGCGTTTCACGGCGACTTGCGATCAATCGCGACGAAGCGGGTCTTCCCGTCGCGGCGCACGCGCAGGAGGATGGGACGATCGGGCGGCACCTTGCGGATACGCTCCGCCGCCTCGCGTACGGACTTGATCGGGACACCGTCGACCTCGACGATCACGTCTCCCACGTCGAGTTGACCGGCTGCCGGCGCGCCCTGATCCACTTCCGTGATCACGACGCCGAGCCGCGGGTCCTCGGCGATCGCCACTCCGAGCCCGTGCTTCTCACTCGGAGCCCTCGGCGCCTCCTGCTTCGCTGGACGCGACGAGTCGTCCCTCAGCTCGTCGAGGGAGGCCGAGACGGTGCGCGTCCCCTTCTTGCCCCGGACCTCGATCGACACCTTCTCGCCGGGCTTGCGCCGCGCGATCTGCCTCGGCAGGTCGTGCGCCACCACGATTGGCGTCCCCTCGACGGCGACGATGACGTCACCGGGCTCGATGCCTGCGCGCACCGCCGGTCCGCCGGGGTCGACATCGCTGACGAGCGCGCCCGACGTCTGCGGCAGGCCGAGTGCCTTGGCCATCGCCGCGTCCACCGGCTGGATCAGGACGCCGAGACGACCACGCTGCACCCTCCCGGTCGCGACCAGCTGCGGGAGGACGTCCTTCAGCGAGTCGATCGGGATCGCGAAGCCGATGCCTTGACCGGAAGGGTTGATCGCGGTGTTGATGCCGATCACCTGCCCCCGGAGGTTGAAGAGCGGACCGCCGCTGTTGCCCGGGTTGATCGACGCGTCCGTCTGGATGAAGTCGTCGTACGGACCGGCGCCGAGCTCGCGTCCCTTGGCGCTCACGATGCCCATCGTGACGGTGTCACCGAGACCGAAGGGATTGCCGATCGCGACGACATACTCGCCGACATTGATCGCGTCGTTCGACCCGAGCGAGACGAACGACAGATCCTTCGCTCCCTGGATCTCGAGCACGGCGAGGTCGAGCCGCTCGTCGACGCCCCTCACTGTCGCCGGCAGCTCCCGACCGTCCGCGAGCTTCACGCGAACGGCGGTCGCGTCGGCGACGACGTGCGCGTTGGTCGCGACGTGGCCGGCGTTGTCGACGATGAAGCCCGAGCCGAGCGCTCGTCGCTTGATGACCTGATCCTCTCCACCGCGCCGACCGCGTCGCCCGAAGAAGAACTCGAACGGGTCGACGGTCATCGGGCGCTGGACCTCGGTCTCGGAGGTGATGTTCACGACCGAAGGGCGCACGGCGGCGACCAGCGCGGGCACGTCGGGCGTGCCGGGGAGGACCGGCGGCGCCGCGAACGGCGCGCTGGCCGTCGGCAACACCATCGGCGCCCCGGTGGTCTGCGTCGGGGTAGGCTTCTCGTCTCGCTTGCAACCCAGGGCCGCAGCGAGCAGGGCCAGAGCGAGCGGCAGCGCCGCCCACGCCCTCGTGCCGCGAGATCCTCGAACGTACCGGTCCATCGAGCGCGCCTCCGCCATCCGTTGCTCCTTTCGTCTCGCGCGCCGTGCAAGGCACCGGCCCCGGCGAGACCGTCCGTCGAACGCCGGTGGGCGCGCGCTCGTGCGCGAGAAGCGTGACAGCTTCGAACCGGGGCCCGGATCGCCACGACACGCCGCAGGCGCGGCGGAGAGGTCGGGCCCCGATGCGGTCCGCATGGTCGCTGGCGGCTCGAGCGACAGGATGTGCACCGCGCTCTCGGGGATCGCCCCTGCACGTGGGACACCGGCCCGCGCGACGTGTCGACGACATCGACCGGCACTCGAGGGGCACGGAGTCCCCGACACGCGCGCCGGGCTTCGCGAATGGCACTCAGAAGCCTGAGAGCGTCATGAACGCCGCTCACGTCGAGACGATGCGATACCGGCGCTCGACGACGGCTCCGACGGATTCTCCGTAGAGCGTGTGCAGGTGGAACGCGCGAGGAAACTTGTCCACTACGCTTCGATATCGAGCCAGCTTCTCCTCGCGGCTGGGGGGAACGCGGTTGGTCGCAACGAAGCCGTGCGGGCGCTTCGCGCCGCCGAAGCGGATTCGATAGCCGCCGAGCAGCTCGGGATTGCGACCGAGCGCCGTGTCCCAGCCCTCGTACACTTCACCGGCAAGCGGATTTCGCTCCATCATTAGCTGCGCCATCTCGTCGGTCACCTCTCGCCGGTGCATCCACGGCTCGGCATGGGACACTTCACGCGTGACGAGTCCCGCGGTGTCGTAGACGCGAACGCCCGTGTAGTAGCCGACGGCTCCGATGTCGCGTCCGACGAACCAGCTCGAGGCGATCGGCTCGGAGCAGGCCTCGAGGACACCCCAAACCTGGGTGATCTGTCCCGTCTCGTAGTCGCCCATGGCTTTCACGTGAGGTGGCTCGACTCGCCGATACGCCAGGAGCGTGTCGTTCCACTTCTCCCACGACTTCGCTTTTCTAAAGCGCCCCGGGCTGGCTTCGGCCGGGCTCAAGCGATTGTCGAGCCGCGCGACCTCCACGGCACCGATGGCGACGACGGACAGCGCGACGGCGGCGCCGCCGTGGCGTAGGGGGTTGAAGCGACCATCCCTCGATCCCGGGACGAGGACGTCGATCGCGGCAGCCACGCCGAGCGGGGCCAGGATGGTGACCGGGAGAAGGTGCCGGAGGCTCGGCATCCAATCCAGCTCCACCGTGGTGGTGAAGGCGATGACCGCCGCGGTTGCCAGGAAGGGCCCGAGGCGGCGGCGCATGACCCCGAAGAGCCCGACGAGGACCGCTCCCACGATGAACACGACGCGCTCGAATCTCCCGACGCCCTCGGCGTGGAGGGCCCCGAGCTTCGAAAGGGCGAAGTGCGCGCCTTTGCCCTTCACGTAATAGGTATTGGCAAATACATCGTGGTAGTATGACCAGCGGACCGCGAGCCCGAGGCCGAGAACGCCCGCGACTACGAGCAGCGCGGGGCCGCGGGCCTTGATCCTCGACAGCCACGTCGAGCGCGGCGCGACGAGAATCGACTCGGCCACGAGGATCGCGAGGAGCATCGGCGACTCCGGGCGCGAAAGACCGAGCACGATCATCGAGAGGGCAGCGAAGGCCGTCGTTCGCCGTGGCGCAGATGACGTGCTTGCTGCGCTCGAACCGGAATCGGCGTCGAAGGCACGTAGCCACACGATCGTCCACACGAGGGCAGCGAGATGAAGCGGAGTTTCGAGCCCGAGGACCGTCCAATTGACGACGTAGGAGTTCGCCGCGAGCCAGGCGAGTGGGATGAACGAAGCCCACGGTCCAATCCGCATCACGTCCCGCGCGACCCGATGAAGGCCCACGAAGAGAAACGCGAACGAAGCGACCCCGAGAGCCTTTGTAAAGAGGACGCCTTCGAAGCCGAGGCGCAACCCGAGCGCCTGCAGGAGCATCCAGATCGGGCTCGAGTACCCCTCGACCTTCTCCCCGATGTTGTAGACGGCACCGTTCCCCTCGGCGAGGTTCTCGGCATATCGGAGCGAGATGAACAGATCGTCGACGACCCGGGGAAAGTAGTACGCGAGGTGGAGCGCGGCGACCGCCGCGATGAAGCAGATGATGGCCGCCCGCACGACCTTCGCGCTCGGCAGGCGTAGTGTCATATGCACATCGCCCGGTTCGGGGGCGTCGTTCGTCGGGGCAGGCTCGATCGCCCGGAGTTGGAGCACGCCCACGCCCAGCAAAGCCCGAGCCACTCGGCTATTCCGCGGAGAACGCGGGATTCCGAGCTCGACGTGGCACAAGCTGTGTCGCGCCCCACGATCGCCTTGTCGGGGGAACGAGCGAGGGCTTCGGCTGCGAGCTGAACCGTTCGGCGCGGCGGCGCTACTGCGTGCCGGGCGATCCAGATGAGGTCGCCGAGCAACGTGGAACCGACGAGCGGAATCGCGCGGCGTAGCTCGGCGCTCCTCAGCGTGCGCGCGTACTCATTCGAGCGTCTCCGGAACGACCGGAGTCGGGTTCATTGCGCTTGCGGGCTCCGATGATCGACTGAATCCCTCGATATACGAGAGGCAATTGCCACTAGGAGCACGAAGGCAGCAGGCTGCACACGGGCGCGCGGTCAGAAGCTTGACGGCGGGCTGCTACTTCACTGACGGGGCGACGAACGAAGCGTGCTCTCCGCAGCAAGTCGCTCGACAATCAATGGTTTGTGAATTTGGCTTGGGACGTGCTTACCATGAGCTCATGAAGTCGCATGTGGCTCGTGGCAGGATCCGTTGTTCCCCTCCTCCTCGGCAGCGCGGCCTGCCAGCAAGATAGCGTCGCGCCGCCAGGCACCGAGCCAGAGGGCTCCCTCGATTCTGGAGCTCAGGATAGCGGCGAAAGCGAAGCGGACGCGGGGCCGGCAACGGGACGCGGCTACGTCATGATCGACACCGAACCAGGCGAATCGGCCTACGTTTCGGCATTCTTAAAAAAAACCGATTTCCCTGGCCTGCCGATCGACACTCACGGTTGTTATGTGGTGGAGGACCGTCTCGATCCGTCCCGGACGGGGGGCCTACCCGGCCGCCGACTTCAACGTGAGCCTCCACCACAATGCGAGGTCGAAACCGGTAAAGCTCCCCCTGCTTTGATCGCCGCTTCGCCTCCTCGCGGTGTGGAGCAAGATCGGGCCGAAGCCGACCGCGACTGGACGCGAGATGCTCGACGCGGAGCACGGAGAATGACGAGGCCTCGGTATGGGAGCGTCCCGATAGGCTCGTTCGCGGCCCCGAGCGCCGCGAACGCCTCGTCGAGCGCAGCCGCTCAGCTCATCCTCGAGCTCACTCGCCTTCGGCCGAGAACACGCAGCCGGCTGAGCCGAGGAAGGCGGCCACTTTCGACACGACTCCCATCGGCCTCTACGGTACCTGGAATGGTCTGACGCGTGGCGCGTTGGTCGTTCGACGGATACCGGGCAGGTGAACTCGATGCGCCGATGGATGTTGCTGGCAGGAGCCGCGGCGGCTGTAGCTGTCTCGGTCACGGTGTTGTGGCCACGAGAGCAAGCTCCCGTCCTGGAGCCGGAACGCGCTGCGCTCCTCGCAGAGGCGGGCGCGACGATCCCGCGTAACCGACCGTCCGGGAAGGTGCACGAAGTCGAGCTCGTTGCGGCTCCCGGCACGGTTCAGCTCCTCGACGGACGCCCGCTCGACGTTTGGGCCTACAACGGCCAGGTCCCCGGCCCGACCATCCGCGCCCGCGCTGGGGACAAGCTCCGCGTTCGGCTGCGCAACGAGCTTCCGCAGCCCACGACGATTCACTGGCACGGGCTACGTCTACCGAACGGCATGGACGGCGTACCCGGCGTGACGCAGCCACCGATCGCGTCGGGCGCGTCCTTCACCTACGAGTTCGTGCTGCCGGACGCCGGCACCTTCTGGTTCCACCCTCACGTACGCGGCAGCGAGCAGGTCGAGCGTGGCCTCCACGGCGTGCTCATCGTCGAGCCGCGCGACGACAAGCCGAGAGAGCGCGAGCTGGTCTGGCTCCTCGACGATTGGCGCCTCGCCGAGGATGGCCAGATCGATCCCGAATTCGTGACCCGCCACGATCTCGCGCACGACGGACGCTGGGGACAGCTTTCGACCGTGAATGGAAAGGTCCGCCCCACGGTCGATGTTCGCGCAGGCGAAGCGGTCCTGGTACGGCTGCTCAACGCTGCGAACGGCCGCATCTTCGCTCCCGACTTGTCAGCGCTCGATGCGAACGTGGTGGCGTTCGACGGCGTTCCGACCTCGCGCCCGCTGCCGGCTACGAAGCTGGAGCTGGCGCCCGGGAATCGCGCGGACGTTCTCCTGCGTGTTCCCGCGGATGCGACTGGAACGATCGACGTGGTCGACCGCTTCACGCGCAGGCCCTTCGTGCTCGCGACACTGCGTGTCGACGGGAAGGTCGAGAGCGCGCCGCTCGCCGCACGCGAGTTCCGTGAGGTCCCAGCGTGGACCAACGCGTCGGCGCTCGAGCCCGACCACGTCTTCGAGCTCAACGCCACCCGCGGCGGACGCGCGGGCATCGAGTGGCAGATCAATGGCAAGGCGATGGTCCACGACGACGGACACGCGAAGCACGATCCACCGACGAAGCTGCAGCTCGGCCGACCCACCAAGCTCCGCTTCGTGAACGCGAGCGCGCGCCTCCATCCCATGCACCTGCACGGGCAGTTCTTCAAGGTGATCGCCCGTAACGGTCAGCCCGTCGACGAAGGCCACTGGCGCGACACCGTACTTCTCCGCGGCCGCGACTCCGTCGACGTCATGGTGGTACCCGAGGACGAAGGCACCTGGGCGCTCCACTGTCACATCCTCGAACACCACGACTCGGGAATGATGACGCTCCTCAAAGTCGAGCGGGCAAGCTGAGGCCCGGCCTCGGCGACCAAGAGAAGCAACCGATGTCGGGCCGTGAAGATCGGCCCTTGTCGGGATTTGACGGATCTACGAAGTATCGAGGCGGTCACCGAGAAGGCGCGTCGTCGCGAGCCTCCTTGCTGCCGGGTACGATCGCGAGATCGACGGACATCCGTGGTGCTTCGCCGGCGATCAGTCCGATCCCCTGCGCCGTGTCGATCGAGGCATGCGGATGCGGGCGCGTGGCAACGCCCTTCTCGTCGAGGACGAAGTCGTAGCGCCCGTCCGTCTTGGTCGCGTTGTACGTGACCTCGCGTGAATTGCCTGCGGCGAAGACGCCGCGTTCGCTGTAGATCTCGACGCCCCCGCACGTCACGACGGTCTGGTGGACGCCCTGGAAGGTCGCGCCTCGATAGTCCAGGCGCGCGTTGATCGTGCACGTCGCTCCCGCGCTCACTCCAGAAGCCCCTGAGGCGTTCGTGACCGTCGCTTGCCATGACGCCTGCACGGAGTGAAGCGGACTGGGGGCGATACGCCTCGTCCTCCCGCCTTTGCCGAAGAGCACGACGCTGCCTGCGGTGGCCAAAACGAGACCAACCGCGATCGCGGCGACGGGCATCTTCCGAGTCGGTTTGGGGGGCGAGGACGCGGGCGGCGACTTCCCTTCCCTCTCGGCCTTCAGCCGCGCGATCTCGTCTTCCAGGGCGGCCTGCTTCGCCAAGAGCGCAGCGTGCTCGTCACGGTATCCGGATTCCCTCATCTCCGTCATTGGAGCACGACTTGCACTGGCGACATCGTCCTTGCCCGTCGATTCCTCCTTACATGGGATCCTCGCGATGACGGTTCGCTCGGGTCGCGTGCAAAGCTCGGAAGGCGCCCGCACCGCGCGAAAGCAGGTGGACGCTGGCTCTCCCCTTCGCGGAGTGGCACAATCCCGTCATGGCTTATCGATACCTTCTTGCTTCTCCCGCGATCTTGATTGCGCTCGTCGCGTGCGGCACGGACATGCCGATCACGTCCCATGTCTCCAACCCGCTCGACGCGCCTTCACGGTGCGATCCGGAGCCAAAAGGGCTCGACGCGGCGGAGGAGGGCTGCGTCGACGTTGCCGATCCCGAGAGCAATTTCGCGCCAAACCTGACGCTCAGGAGCTGGCGACCGTTCCGCGACGAAGTCTGCATGGAGGGAACGGCCGAGTCCGTCCCGGGCTCCTGCAACTTCACGGTTGTCCGGGTGTGCCTGGGCGTCGCCCACCTCGGCCCCGTGCGCTCGTTCACGCTCGAACCGATCCCCGTCGGCCAGCCCATCCCCGAAGGTAGAGCGACGCTGGAGTACGTTCGGCATCAGGCGTCGTCCAGCTCCACGCTGACGACGCAGTCGCCCATCCCGAGCTGCAACGTCGATCCGAATGACCTGCACCGCGCTGTCGGAGGCACGATCGACTGCGAACGTGGCGATACGGGCATCGAGTGCCGCCTCCGCCACGTTCGCCTTCAGCACGCCCAGGATTCGGCACGCGAGACGACGGCGAGCGCTTGGCTGCACGCGTCGCCGCCGCCCGAGCCCGTGGCGTGCGAATTGCCACCGTCGTCGTGCCCTGCCGAAGCCGATGCTGGCCTCGGCACCTCGTGCATTCAAGGGACCGGCGATGCGCTCCGGCCCGTCGTCGTGATGCAGAGCAACGTCGGCTCCGCGCGCGATGACCAAGTCTGCATTCGGGCCGACTATGCTTCCAAATGCAACTTTGGAGACGGGGAGAATCGGGGAGAAGACCACTTCATCCACTTTTGCCTCGGAAGCGCGTCTCCGATCACGACGGAGCGCACGTTTACGATCACGGGTGGGTACCCGGAGTTCGGGTTTCCACCGCCCGAGGGGCAAGCGCGGTTCGTACGCAGCGAGGTCCTACGGACGACGACGCATGCCGGCGACGTCTCCGACGAGCGTTCGTGGGTTGCCCCGTCGGGCACCATCACATGTGCGCCTCAGGGCGCGCAGCACCTCGCGTGTCGCTTCACCGACGTTCCCTTCGAGGCGGCGGGAGGAAAGACATCGAGCGCGTCGGGCTGGGTCCACGCGGAGGTGCAGGCGCTCGAGTGAACGGCCCCTCCGGCTTCACTCGAGCGAGGTCGAGAAAGAGGGCGCATGAGGTTTGTCCGATCCGTTGCAGGCGTCATGGTGGTTGGCGCGGGGATGTTCATAGCGGCAGGCAGCAGCACGGCCTCCCCTCCCGAGGACGCCCTGCCGGACGGCGGAGCGCCGGACATCACGCTGCCGGACGCCGCGCTCGGCGATGGCGGGCCCGCCGACGCCGCGCCCACGAAGCTGTGCGGACCAGGGACCGCCCAGTGCGGAGACCGCTGCGTCGACGTGAGTCTCGACCCCAAGAACTGCGGTCTGTGCGGAAAGGCCTGCGCGACCGGAGAGGTGTGCTCGAGCGGGGCGTGCGGGCTCTCCTGCACCGGAGGCACGACGAAGTGCGGGGACCGCTGCGTCGATACGAAGAGCGATGCGCTGAACTGCGGAGGTTGTGGCACCGACGCCGGCGCGAACCGTTGCGGCTCCGGAACGGTCTGCAGCGACGGCAACTGCGCGCTCACGTGCGCGGACAACCTCGTGGCCTGCAACGGTGGATGCGTGGACCCGCTGACGAGCCGGCAGTTTTGTGGCGCGACGGACGGTTGCGGCGAGGGCGCAGGGAGCGCGGGCACGTCGTGCACCGCGGGCCGACGAACCAAACGGCATCTTCTTCGGCGCGTCTTCGGGCACGCTGCGCGCCGTCGTGGACCCGGACAATGCGGGCGGATCCACGCTGCCAACCTCTTCGCAAGGTTGCTGCTCGGCCGAGCATCCGCGCTCCATCTGCAACGCGCCGAAGACCAACAACAACGGCGTCGGCGGCATCGACTCCGGCGACGCGCTCTGCAGAGCGATGGGGTTCGCGAGCGGCGTGGTCGTCGAGGAGACCGCCGGCAATTATTGCCCGAAGCCGCATGCGCTCTCAGCGAACGGCGCGACCTGGACGTCGGACTTCCAGACGACGGGCAACGATGGCTACGGCCAGCAGTTCCGCTGCACGCGCTGACAGCGCGGTCGTTCGATCAGAGGTCGTTGCGCTCACCCGCGAGGAGCCCCCTCGCCTGCGCGGCCGAGCAGAGCGCCGCTGTCCGAGAGCGCGCCCACGCCGGGCGGATCCAGCTGCAGGCGGAGGCAGGTCGTGCCAGTGCTTCCTCGAACATCCCGCCGCCGCCGAAGCGTGGAATCGCGCGCACAGAAATGCCTCCGTCGACGGCAACGGGCGCTCCCTTCCGGCGACGTTCCTCGTCGTAGTCGACGGAGCTCGTCCGGACGCAAAGCATCAACGACCTCGCCCGTTCCGACCACACCCCCGGCCCGGTCTCGGCGTCAGCCGCCGATGTCGCGGATTGGCAGGCCAAGCGCATCGATGCCCCACGTCACCGCTTCTCCCTCGATGAATCGCGAGGCTTCCAATGGCGCAGGCTCGCTGCGTGCATCGGGTCCTTCGAGGAATGACGTTGCGGTCGTCCGAGCCCGCTGAGCCCCCGTGCCGACGAGCGGTCGTGCGGACATCGCCTCGACCGGAGCAGACGCAATCGCCTAATCGCGTGAATCAGACCGGAGGTCGTCGAGGTGGCTCGTGCCTGGCAATGATGCCCCGACCAGCTGGCGCTCTGCCCTTCTCTCCGAAGGGCACGGGCTCGCCGTGGTCGCGGTGCGTGACGGTCGCGTGCACGAGCTGAACGCCCCAGCCCGAGAGCTGTTCCACGGCATCGTCGTCGGAACGAAGCTCGAGGAGCTCTTCGAAGAGAGCTGCCGCCCGGCGGCAAGTGAGGCCGTGTCGAGAGAGAGCTCGTCGTCGACTACGACCCTGCAAGTCAAGCACGCGAGAGGACCGCTTCGAGTGCGGTTCCTCGTGCTCTCTGGCCCGGATGAGAAGCTGCTCATCGCAGCAGCGAGCGGTGTCGGACTAGCCGATGAGCTCGGGGGCAACCTCATGGCCGCGAACAGCGAGCTCGCGAAGCTGGCGAGAGAGCTGTCGCGTCGGATCGATGAGTTCGACACCATCAAGCAGGCGTTGGTTCGGGCCGATGAGGCCGCGCGAAGCCTCCGGGCCGAGCTCGACGAGCTGGGTCGCGCGAGCAACGCCGTCTCGGAGGCCGTCGCGGACCTGCCGCAGTCCGACGTCTCGGCCGTGCTCACCATGATCGCGCTTCAGGCCCGCGCGCTCACGCATGCCGACTACGTCGCGCTCGGGATCGGCACCGACGAAGCCACGCCGTTCCACCCTTGGGTCTTCCTCGGCGTACCGCAAGAGACCGCGCACGCGATCGGACGCTTCCCGCGGCCCGTCGGCACCCTGGGGACCGTTGCACGGAAGGGAGAGCTCGTTCGCGTCGCAGACGTGCACCGTCACCCCGACTTTCAAGGGCTTCCCCCTCATCATTTCGAGTTGGAGAGCTTTCTCGGCGTGCCCATCCAGTACCGAGGGAGGTCGGTCGGCAATCTCTACCTCGGTAAGAAGTCCGGGGCTCCCGAGTTCTCGGAGCAGGACGAGCGGCTCATCCGCGCGCTTGCGTCGAGAGTCGCCGTCGCGATCGAGACCGCGCTGCTGTACACCAGCGAAAGCCTCCAGCGACAGTGGCTACAGAACAACATCGATCAGATGCCCGACGGCGTTCTCTTGTACGACGAACACGGGCGGCTCAAAGCGAGGAACCAGGCCATCGCCGAGCTCGTCTGCGCAGAGCCAGGTCGAACGGACCCGTACGGAAACGAGGCGACATTCGATGCACGAGAGCCGGACGGCAGGATCACGCCGCCGGACGAGTTGCCGATCGTCCGGGCAATCCGGGACGAGGAAGCGACATTCCGGAGAGAGCTCCTCCTTCGGCGCCGCGACGGAGACTTCGTACCCGTCTGGGTGAGCACGGTACCGGTGCGGGACCCGAAAGATCGACTCTCGGGTGTCGTGATGGTCGTCTCGGACATCTCCGCGCACCGCGAGCTGGAGCGCCTCCGCGAGGAGTGGGCAGCCGTCGTGGCGCACGATCTCCGTCAGCCTCTCGGCGCGATCGCGATGACGGCCGATGCGGAGCTCCGGCTCCACTCGGGCGAGCTAGCCGAGCACGAACGCCGAGCCTTCGAGCGCATCCGGTCCGCGTCGGAGCGGCTCAGTCGAATGGTCGCCGACCTCTCGGATGCTTCGCTGATCGAGTCGCGTCGGCTGTCGATCGAGCCGCGATCGGTCGACGTGCACGCGCTGGTCGGCTCGGTCGTCGAGAGCCTCAGCGAGGCGACGGCGGCCTACGACGTCCGGATCCAAGCAGAGCCGGGAGAGACGGCTTGGGTCGACCCGGATCGAATCCACCAGGTGCTCGCAAACCTCATCTCGAACGCGGCGAAGTACGGGCAATCAGGCACCGAGATCACGATCGAAGTCGCCGCTCACGACGACTTCCTGGAGCTCATCGTGACGAATCATGGCCCTGGCATTGCGTCCGAAGACCTGCCTTTTCTCTTCGGCAGGTTCACGCGCGCTGACGATCCACGACGTCCGCGGGCGCCAGGCCTCGGCCTCGGGCTCTACATCGCCAAGGGACTCGTCGAGGCGCATGGCGGGAAGATCTGGGCGGAGAGCGTGCCTGGAGACACTACGCGTTTCCATTTCACCATGCCGAGGGAGGTCTCGCCCGCCCACCCTCGATTGGCGCACGAAGCTGCGCCTTGGCGCGCGCACCAGCGCGGGCGAACGCGGCGTCCTCGCGTGTCCTGACGTTCGGTCGGCGAGTCGAGCGACTCCGCGCGCGGACATCCGCCGGTCTCGCCGTTCTGGTCCGCCGGTCACGTCATCGTGCGCCCACCGGGCACGAGAAGGCGCATCGGCGGGAGCGGCCGACGGGTCAGGGTCCGATGCGGTCTGCGTGGCCGCTCACCTCATCGAGCGACAGGACCTGCACCGCCCTCTCGGGGATCGAACCGTGCACGTGAGGCATCGGACCACGCGGCGTGTCGACGACGTCGACCGGCACGTCGAGGCGTCGCGGATCGATCGCGAGTACGCGCAGGTCCGAGCCCGCGGGGAAGTACAGGCACGCGCTCTCGAGCACCGCGTCGCGATAGGAGGCGTGGATGAACCCCTCGCGCTCCAGGGAAGCGGGCCGGTAGCGGCGGTCGCTTCCCGAGGAGCCTTCGGGGACGAACACGACGTCCTCGACGTGGAGGACGTGAAAGAGCCAGCGCATTGGTAGATCCTACTTTCCTTCCCGCCAGAGGGCGGGCGTTAGAGCAAGACCCCCTT
>MKVQ01000003.1:0-191230 GCA_001899635.1 Myxococcales bacterium 68-20
CCCAGCGCCGACGCCATGGAAAGCTCGTCCAGCTTTCCACAGCGGTATCGATCACTTGCCCGCTAATGGAGCGGCATTGGGCCTAGACCCGCCGCCACGAAGCGCCGCCTGCGCGAACAGCCGGTCCTCGACAGAGCCGTCGCGGCCACTCCGGCGCTACGGCTCGGTCTCGCGCAGACGTCCCAGCGTCCGCGCGAGGCCGACGGCCGCCGCGAAGAAGCCGCGCCTCGAGTCGCAGCACAACCCGTCAGCAGGGATCAGGCGCAAACGTCCCGATCGCTCGCTCCGGGCCGGTCAGAGCACTTCCGTTGCGGACCGGTTCGCGCCGCCGCCTCGTGTCGACCTAGATTCGATGCGTGGATCCCCAGGCCGTCTACTCGATCTCAGAGACGCTCCACCGCGATCCGCAAGCGGTGCTGTTTCGAGCGAATCGGCGAGCGGATGGCCGCCATGTCCTGCTCAAGGTGCTGGGCCCTCGTGCGACGAACAAGCGAGATCTCGAGCGGCTGAAGAACGAGCTCGAGATCGGCGCCTCCTCTTGCACGCGGCACATCGTCCATCCGCTCAAGCTCGAGAGCCTCGGTGGATCTCCGGCGCTGGAGCTCGACGATCCGGGCGGCGGGCCGCTCGAGCAGCTCCTACGCGACTGCGAGCCCATGCCCATCGGCACCTTTCTCGAGCTTGCGTGCTCGATCGCCAGCGCACTCGCAGAGCTGCACCGGGAAGGGATCGTCCACAAGAACGTGAATCCGACGAACATCCTCGTGTCCCGCGAGACGTCGGAAGCCTGGCTCTTCGATCTCGGCCTCGCCTCACGAATTCCGCGCGAACATCAGAGCTTCGTCCCCTCGGAGCTGATCGAGGGATCGCTTCCGTACATATCTCCCGAACAGACCGGTCGAATGAATCGTTCGATCGACAAGCGCACCGACCTCTATTCGCTCGGCGTGACGTTCTTCCGGATGCTGACCGGAAGGCTGCCCTTCGAGGCCAGCGATCCCGTCGCCTGGGTCCACAATCACGTCGCGAGGCCGGCGCCGGCGCCGTCCGCGATCACCCCTGGGATCCCCGCACCGCTCTCGGCGCTCGTGCTGCGCCTCCTCGCGAAGATGCCGGATGACCGGTACCAGACCGCCGGCGGTCTTCTCGCGGACCTGAAGCGGTTCCGCAGCATGCAAAGGGCCGGACTCGAGCTCGCGTCGATTCCGCTCGGGCAGGATGACGTCTCGGATCGCCTCCGGACCCCGCAGCGACTCTACGGCCGCGCTTCCGAACGCACCGAGCTTCTCCGCGCCTTTCGTCGCATGGTCGAGAGCGGAGAGCCGGAGCTCTGTCTCGTGTCGGGCTACTCGGGGGTCGGCAAGTCGTCGCTCGTCCACGAGCTGCTCCGCTCGATGACCGGCGCGCGCGGATTCTTCCTCTCCGGCAAGTTCGACCAGCTCGGACGCAGCGTCCCGTATGGGATCATCATCGAGGCCTTCCGAACTGCGCTGCGCGAGCTGCTGGGAATGCCGGAGGAGCGTCTGAGCATCTGGCGCGAGGAGCTCCGGCAAGCGCTCGGCCCCCAGGGCCGGCTCGTCACCGAGCTCCTCCCCGAGCTGGAGCTCATCGTGGGGCCCCAACCGCCCGTGGCGCCTCTGCCTCCGATCGAGGCTCAACCGCGGTTCCATGCGATCTTCGAGCGGTTCCTCGGCGTCCTGGCGCGCAAGGCGCATCCGGTGGTGCTCTTCCTCGACGACCTCCAGTGGAGCGATCTCGCGAGCCTTCGCCTGCTCGAATACCTGCTCCTCCAGCCCGAGACGCATCACCTGCTCGTCGTTGGCGCCTACCGGGACAACGAGGTCGATGCGGGCCACCCGCTGCCGGCGACGCTCCACCGGCTGAAGGCCGCGGGCTGCCGGACCACGGAGCTCGCGCTGCGCCCGCTCGGTCCGGAGCACATGGCGGAGCTGGTAGCGAACGCCGTGTACCTCCCGGTCGAGGAGGCGCGTCCACTCGCGAACGTCGTCGAAGAGAAGGCGGGCGGAAATCCGTTCTTCGCGATCCAGCTCCTCACGGTGCTCGAGGAGGAGCGCCTCCTGCGGTTCGACCCCGGCGAGCGTCGATGGACCTGGGACCTTTCGAGGATCCGCGAGAAGGAATACACGGACAACGTCGTCGACCTCGTCATCTCCCGGATCGGACGCCTGCCCCAGCGTTGCCGCGACTCGCTTCGACTCGCGGCGTGCATCGGGAACTCCACCGATCTCGAGACCCTCGCCGCGGTGTCCGAGGAATCGATCGATGAGCTTCGCCAGGACCTCGTTCCCGCGCTGCAAGAGGGGCTGGTCCTTCGCTCCGGCACCAACGTCCGCTTCCTCCACGATCGGGTGCAGCAGGCAGCCTACGAGCTCGTCCCCAAGGACCAGCGCGAGTCGATCCACCTCCGGATTGGACGCCTTCTCCTCCGGGCAACGCCGCCGGATAAGCTGGACGAGCAGATCTTCTCGATCACGAACCAGCTCAACCGGGGTCGACGACTCCTCGAGCCGTCCGAGAAAAGCCGTGTCGCCGAGCTGAACCTCGCCGCCGGCCGCAAGGCGATGGCGGCCGCCGCCTTCGGTGCCGCGTCGAGCCACTTCGCGACGGGCGCGGGACTCCTGCGCTCCGAGGCCTGGCAGGATCGCTACGAGCTCGCTTTTCCGCTGCACCTCGGGTGGGCGCAGGGCGCGTTCCTCTCGGGAGACCGGGACGCGGCCAGACGCGTCCTCGCGCTCCTCCGCGGGCGTGCACGCGACGCGCGCGACGTGGCCTCGGTCGCCGTGGCCGAGATCTATCTCCACATCGTCCGAGACGAGCTCCTGGAGGCCATCGAGGTGGCGCTCGCTTGCCTGCGGACCTTCGGAATCGAATGGCACCTGCGTCCGACGGAGGAGGACGTGCGCCGCGAGTACGAGGCCTTTCGCGGGAGTCTCGGCGACACGCCCATTCCGGACCTCGCGGGGTTGCCCCCGATGGAAAACGAGGAGGCGCTCGCCATCACGAGCATCATCGCGGCCGTGGCCGTCGCCGTCCTCTGCACCGACCGCGGTCTCCTGGCCGTCATCGCCTGCCGGAGCGTGGCTCTATGCATCCGGTTCGGCAACTCGGACTCCGCGGGCACGAACTATCTTTGGCTGGGGATGATCCTGGCCGATGTCTTCGGCCGCTACCAGGACGCCTATGACCTGGGCCGGCTTGGCAGGCAGCTGGTCGATCGGCGCGGCCTCGAGGGGCACATGGCGAGGGCCTACCTCTTGTCGGCCTTCACGAACCAGTGGAGGGAGCCCCTCGCGGCCGGCGCGGCCCTCGCTCGACGAGCGTTCGACGGGGCAGTTCGAGTAGGGGACATCACGTACGCTTGCTACGTCCGCTGGGACGTGATTTCGCTCCTCCTCGCGATGGGTACGCCGCTCGAGGAGGTCCGGCGCGAGTGCGTCGCCGCGCAAGCCTATGTCGAGAAGGTCGAATATCCCCTCGTCTCGGCCGTCGTGACCAGCCAGCTACGTCTCACGCTCAGCCTGCAAGGGGAGACCTCGGGGCTCTCTTCGTTCAGCGGCGACGGGTTCGACGAGCGCGCCTTCGAAGCGCACCTGGAGTCCAAGCTGCCGGCCATGACGCTCGCGATCTGCTGCCACAACCTGCGCAAGCTCCAGGCGAGCTTCTTCGCGGGCGACTGGGACGGGGCCCTCGCAGCGGCGCGGCGAGCCGAGGAGCTGCTCTGGAGCGCGCCTTCGTTCACGGAGGTGCCGGAGTTCCACTTTTTTCATGCACTCACGCTGGCCGCATCGGTACGGAGACCTCCGGCAGAGACGCAGCTCCTCGACGCATTGAAGGCAGTGCAGGAGAGATTCCGCATCTGGGCCGAGGGCTGCCCGAGCAATTTCGGCCACAAACACGCGCTCGTCTCCGCCGAGATCGCGCGGCTCGAGGGGCGCACCGCCGAGGCGACGCAGCTCTACGAACAAGCCATCGTGACGGCGCGCGCTGGCGGCTTCCTCCAGAACGAAGCCATCGCATTCGAGCTCGCTTCCCGGTTCTACCGCGAGCGCGGCTTCATGCCCATCGCCGACCTCTATCTTCGCGACGCAAGAAGCCGCTACCTCGCCTGGGGCGCCATCGGGAAAGTCCGCGACATCGACCGACGCTATCCCCAGCTCGTCGAGGTGAGCGTCGCCGCTCCCTCCGCGACGCTCACTCTGCCGGCAGAGCAGCTCGATTGGATGGCGGTGACGAAGGCGACCCAGGCGATCTCCAAGGAGATCGTCTGGGACCACCTCGTCGATCGCCTCGTGCGTGTGGTCTTGGAGCAGGGCGGCGCGCAGCGCGCGTGCTTCGTCTTTCGGCGGGACGGCGCGCTGGAGATCGACGCGGAGGCCACTGCCACGGAGCTCGGCATCGAAGCGAAGAGGGTGAAGACCCCGCTCTCGGCGGACCGCGCCGCCACCTCGATCGTCCAGCTCGTCTTGCGCACCGGCGAGCCCGTCGTTCTCGACGATCCCGCCGACATCGATTGGGCACGGACCGACGCCTACGTCGCGCGCAGGCGTCCGAGATCGCTCTTGTGCCTTCCGATCGTGAGGCAGTCCGAAGCGATCGGCGCCCTCTATCTGGAGAACGATCTGGTCGCCGGGGCATTTCCCGCGCCGCGCCTGGCGGCGCTCGAGCTCATCGCGAGCCAGGCCGCGGTGTCGATCGAGATCTCCCAGTTGCTGTCGCGGGAGCAAGAGCGCCGCGAGTCGGCGGAGGAGGAACGGCGCCATACCCAGCTGCTCGCCGAGATCACCGCGGCGCTCTCGCAATCGCTCGTCGTCGATGAGCAGGCCCGATTGCTGGCGAAGACCTGCATCCACTTCCCGGCGAGTGCTTCGTTCGTCTATCTCGTGGACGAGCGCGGACTCTTGCGCTTTCGCGGCGTAGCGACCGCGAGCCCGATGGAGGAGCCGCGGATGGACGCACTCCGAAGCTACGCGCCTGCCGCCGAATCTTCCGACCTCGTGGCCCAGGCCCTGCGGACGGGCTCTCCGATCCTCGTCTCCTCGCTGGACGACACCGCGCTCGGTGTCGGGGCCGGAAACGATGAACACGTCGCGCTCCTGCGTGCCGTCGGCATCGGATCCATGATGGCGGTACCGCTCGTGTCGCGCCGCCAAACGTTCGGCGTCCTCGCGATCGCTCGGGACGCGCAAGCTCGCGCGTTCGAGCCTCGCGAGATCGAGCTTCTATCCACGATCGCCTGGCGCTCCGCGATCGTCATCGACAGCGCCTCGCTCTACGACGCCGCGCAGAAGGCGATCCGCGCTCGCGAGGAGTTCCTCTCCGTCGCGTCGCACGAGATGCGCACGCCCCTGACGAGCCTCAAGTTGACCATGTACCAGCTCGAGCGACGGCGGACGAAGATGTCCACACCGCAACTCGAGGCGGCGGTGGCGCTCGCGAGTCGACAGACGCATCGCCTCGAACGCCTCGTCGATACCCTCCTCGACGTGACGAGGGCAAGGTCGGGCCAGCTCGACCTCCGCGTCGAAGACGTCGATCTTCATGCTCTCGTCGAGGATGTCGCGGCCCAACTCGCGCAGGATCTCAGACGCCAAGGCACGCCCCTCGAGCTCCGGTCCGAGGGAGCGATCGTCGGTCGATGGGATGAGCTACGGCTCGAGCAGGTCGTCACCAACCTTCTCTCCAACGCGATGAAGTTCGGGAAGGGCAAGCCCATCGAGGTGACGATCTCGCAGCATGACGCGAGCGCGCGGCTCTCGGTCACCGACCACGGACCGGGGATGCGCGACGAGGTCCGGCAGCGACTCTTCCAGCAGTTCTCGCGCGGCGTCTCGGACCGCCACCACGGAGGGCTCGGGCTCGGGCTCTACGTCACACGCATGATCGTGGAGGCGCACGGAGGCCGGATCGACGTCGAGACCGAGCTCGGTCGAGGCTCGACGTTCACCGTGGAGCTACCGCTGATCCCCACCCGATGATGGCGCGTGGCCCTGCCCGCTCGCGCGACCGCCGGCAGTCAGTAGGGGAGTGGCCGCCGCGGGAATAGTCGACTGCGCGGAGTTGAGGACTACTCGGCAGCTGCGCCCACTCGTCGGCGTCGAACGCACCCCGCCACGATCGAGAGCCACTACAGACCGAGCAGGGAAACGCCGGCAGTCAACTTGAGGTCGCTGGGCTGCACTGCAGGCGACGAAGCTCCGCTTGCTCTGAGCGGGGGGCGCGCGGCGCTCGGGCTCGCGTCACCTGCCCCTTTCGACCCATTAATTATCACGCTCTTCGTGAAAAAGGGGCAGCTTCCTTCGATCACGCGGTTTTGGCTTCATCGCGTCATGACCGAGTCCGTCGTCTCCAGCTATTTCACGCCTCGATCCGCTGTCGAACGGAGGCGGGCGCCGTCGCTCGTCGACGTCTCGCTCGATCCAGTTCAGCGAGCCGCAATCGATCTGCCACCGGAACGCCCGCTTCTCGTGCTCGGCGAGGCTGGGCACGGCAAGACCACCGTCCTCCTTCACCGAGTCGCGCGGATCTGGAGAGCTTCGGGACGGTCGCTCCGCACAGCGATCCTTGTTCCAACCGAGGGCCTCGTGCGCCTCGTCCAGCCGCTTCTCCGGCGGCTCGGGGTCGACGTCGAGGTCTGGACCTTCGACCGCTTCGCGGAGAAGCAGGCCCGGCAGGCGTTCCGTCGACTTCCGCCCGAGAGCGAGCTCACACCACCGAGCGTGATGCGCCTCAAGCGAAGCCCGGCACTACGCCCGATGCTCGAGGAGATCGCGTCGCGCGGCCCCGGCATCATCGATGACGACGCCGATGCGCCCGTACGCAGGTCGCGCTCACACGTCTCGCGAGGCGATCTCCAGCACCTCTTCGGCGATCGTGTGCTCATGGAGAAGGTCGCGCGAGCGGGAGCGCTGCCGGCGCACGTCGTGGAAGACATCCTCGAGCGGACGCACATCCAGTTCGTCCTCACGACCGAGCGCGAGTTGGCACACGTCACGGATCGCGAGCGCCTCGTGGCGGTCGATGGCCGCGCGCTCGACGAAGGCACGGCCACGGGGCATGCGACGACCGTCGACGTCGAGGACTATCCGGTGCTCTTCGAGATCGATCGGCTCCGGGCGGAGCGCCGTGGTGCGAAGCCAACCGCACCGCGGTCCTTCGACCTCATCGCGATCGACGAGGCGCAGGAGCTCGCGCCGCTCGAGCTCGCATTGATCGGGCGGAGCCTGGTGCCTGGAGGCTCGCTGGTCGTCTCCGGCGATGCCGATCAGCACACCGACGAGACGAGCACGTTCCTCGGTTGGGAGGCCGTCATGCGGGAGCTCGGGGTCGTCGACCACGCGACCACGACGCTCGAAATCGGCTATCGCTGTCCGCCCGAGATCGTCGATCTTGCACGCGCCGTCCGTGACGGCACTACAAAGGCGCCCGTTCCCATCGACGTCTTCGAGGACGATCGCTCCCTCGCCGATGCGCTCGGTCCCGCGATGGCCGAGGTGCTCGAGCGGGATCCGCGCACGTCGATCGCTGTCGTGTGCCGGCATCCGCTCCCAGCACGCCGGCTCGCTGCGATGCTCCGCGCGAGCGTGCCAGCGCGGGTCGTCTTCGACGGACGATTCCTTCCGCGAGGCCCGGTACAGGTCAGCATCGTCTCCGACGTCAAAGGCCTCGAGTTCGACTACGTCCTCGTCCCCGATGCCGATGCGCGGACCTGGCCCGACGACGCTGCAGCCCGTCGCGCAATGTACGTCGCGATCACGCGTGCCCGCCACCAGGTGCTTCTTACGTGCATCGGTGAGCCGACACCGATCGTACCGCGGCGTGGCGATTGATTGACGAGTCCCTCGGAACGCAACAGAGGCCGGTCAGCTCGGAGAAGCCGGCCGCCGAGACGCCCGCACGAGCCAAGCAGCGACGGGCGAGCAGAGCGCGATAACCCCAGCGGCGAACAGGTACGGCACCACCGCGCCGAGCAGACGGCCGTCGAAGCCGAGACGACTTCGCCACGCGAACGGAACCGTAAGCCCCCATTGCCGGTCGATCGCGTCGGCGCCAAGCTGAAGCGTTCGGCGACGGGCGGGCAGCGAGCTCCGCGGAAGATCGGGAAGCGAGGCCTCGAGTCTGCCGCCCCCACGTGCGCTCTGAGCTCGCCGACTTTGCGGCTCGCGGACAGCGAGGGGCGACTATGCTGGCGCCGACCGCCCATGGCACAGCCTACGTCCTCCCTCGCCCTCTCCCCGTCCTTCGCCTCGAACCTCGCGGAGGTCCTGCGACGTACGCTGGGCACCCCCGGCGCGATGCCCGAGGACTGGGAGCCGCGCGCGACGACCTACGATCTTCCGCGCTTCGACTCGGAGACGCAGTTCGCGGCGCGGCTCGACGCGGCGCTCGCGCGCATCGTCGCCGACGACGTCACGGCTCCCGAGGCCGTCCGCGACGCGCTCTACGGCTGTGGTCTCCCCTACGACTACGCGCGCCTCGGTCAGCCGCTCTCGACGGTCTACGAGCTCCTGCAGAGAGCGCGCACCGGCGCCTCGCGCGCCTTCTCGTTCGCGTCAGTGACGAAGCCCTGGCTCAGCGTGATCGAAGTGCCCGGACGCACATTGCCCGTGCGCGTCTTCGCGGATGGCGAGCTCCCCGTTTCGGAGGCCGAAAAGGCGCGACTCCGCGAGCAGGGCGTCGAGCTCCACGAGCGACACGAAGGCCCCGTCACGTCGCGTGACGACGCGATCACCGTGCACGTGCTCGCCTCTCCTTTCACCGGCGACGTGGGCGCGCAGCCGGCCGACGCCGTCTGTTTCGCGGTGCCCAACGGCGGAGTCTTGCTCATCCGCGACGAGGCGCGCATCCCGCCCGCGGGCATTCAGCTCATCCGCAAACGCACCGTTTCGGCGCTCCTCGCGGTCGACGCCCTGCACGCGCTCGAGCGCGACCTCGGGCTCACGCCGAGCGCCGAGCCCACGTCGACGCCGGCCGCGTGTGACGCGAAGCTCCGCGCGCTCTTCCCGGAGATCACCGAGGCGCTGTACTTCTGCACCGGGCTCGCCGCGGAGGCCGCCGTGTTCGCCGCCGCGGCCGACGTTCTCGGTCCCACGCCCGTCACGTTCTTCTATGCGGAGAACGGCTACGGCGGCACCGGACAGCTGATCTCCGAGGTGCTCGCCCCACGGACGTCGCTGACGCCCGCGCCGCTACCCGTGCTCGGAACGGACGCCGAGGGCCGCGCGATCACGCTCGTCGACGGAATCCTCGCGCGGCTCGACGCGCTCGCCGGCGCGCCCGCGGTCGTCTTCCTCGAGACCCCGACGAACCCCGAGCTCCAGGCACACGACTTCGAGAAGCTCGTCGACGGCCTGCGCGCGTACGCGGCGCGCTGGGGACACCGGATCCCCGTCCTCGTCGACACGACGCTCGCGCCGCTCTACCCGGTGTTCCAGCTCGGCTGCGCGAAGGACTGGCCGTTTCTCCTCGTGAAGAGCGGCTCGAAGTATTTCACGAAGGGCAAGACGACGCTCGGCGTCGCCGCATGCGCCTCCGATCCGATCGCGAAGAGCATCCTCGCCCGCGCGCGCGCGCTGGGGAGCGACGCCGACTCCTTCGCGCGCCTGTCGCAGCTCGCCGACCTCGAGGCGGGCCTCTCGGATCTCAAACCGCGCATGGCGACGATCCGCGCCCACACCCTGCATCTCGTCGATGGCATTCGCGCGGCGCTCGCGGCGCGCGGCCGGGACGTCACGCTCTACGCCATGACCGAGGCGCAGGCGCGTGAAGGGCTCGACTGCGGCCTCGTCTCCTTCTACTTGCCGCCGGCGCCGACAGACCGCGCGGATCTCGTCGACGAGTTCGTCGACCACCTGCTCGCCGCGGCGCCTTCGCTGGTCAAGAGCCGCGTGAGCTACGGGCAGTCGACGGGTGGCGGCAAGCCGGATTGGTTCTACGTCATCAACCCGCAAGAATCGACGCAAGGCTCCTTGCCTCAGGCCGTCAAGGACGCGCAGAAGCGCGACAACGTCCAGATCTGCCGCGTCTCGGTCCCCGAACACGCGGACGTTGACGCGCTGCTCGCCGCGATGGAGCCGTTCTTCACGCGAAAGTTCGGCCCGCGCTCGTAGCAGCGTAGCCCCGCCGCCACGAAGCGCCGCCTGCGCGGACGCCACCCGAACTTCCTATCGAGCTGGTCGGCCAGCGCCGGCCGGGCCACGGCATAGTGGCCCTCGATGACTTCCTGGCCGATCGGCGTGGGGTTGGCGGGGTTGCCGGTCCACTTCAGCCCTTGGCGTGCGGGCAGCCCGCGAGCGCGCTCGCCCGTGCGTCCCCGAACGCGGCGCCAAGCAAGGCCAGGTTCAGCGACGTCAGCTTCGCGAGCTGCGGCAGATCGAAGAACGCGGTCACCGACGGCAACGGCAGCGTGGTGTTCACGTGCCGGATCGGCGCGAGCGTGAACAGCTTCACGGCACGCGCGACGAGTCACGCCGCCGCGTTGATGTCGGGGTTCTCGAGCAGCTTCTTCGTGTAGCCCCGCTTCGCGACGTTCAGCATCGCGCGACCTACGCGGTCGGTGTCGGTGACGATTGCCGGCTTCACGAGCTTCGTCAGGGCCATGAGCGGCCAAATGAGGGGATACAGCACGTTGTAAAGGCGGGTCCGTGACCGGATACCGTCCAACGGCTCGATCATCCCAGGCCGGAAGACGTAGACGTCTTTGAACGGTATCGCGCGCACCGCTTCTTCCGTCTTTCGTTTCACGCGCGCCCACATCGCCTTGCCGTCCGCGCCCGTGCCGCTGACGAGCACGAACGTCATCGTCGGACGAACGAGCACCTTCGCGGCCGCGAGCGTGAAGTCGTGCGTGACGCGCGTGTAGTCGGCTTCACTCATACCCGCCGAGGTGACGCCGAGGCACCAGAAGCAGGCGTCGGCGTCGAAGGTCGCCTCCAGGCCGGAGAAGTCCTCGAAGTTCGTGTGAACGAGCTCGCGCAGCTTCGGATGCGTTCGCTGCTCCTGAGGGATCGGCGAGCGCACGACGACGAGCACCTCGCGAACGTCGGCGTCGCGCAAGCACGCTTGCAGGACCCCCTGCCCCACCATGCCCGTCGAGCCGAAGATGATGACCTTCATACCCGTGGACCGTAGCGCGAGACGCTCGCGGCCAGGAGGGGCGTGAGCGCGAGCGTCCCGCGAGGGTGACGAGAAAGAGGCACGGCGATCGTGCGCCCGCGGCGGCCAGCGGCACGCTTTCGGTTCAGAGCCAGGTTGCGAGCAGCGACGAGGACCTCGTCGGTCTCCAATCGGTTGCCTCAGTTCTACGACAGCGGCCAGGACCGAAGGTTCGACGAGCTCGGTCGAAATCGGCGGCACGAGCTCATCGCGAGTCAGAACACGAGACCGAACAAGAGCGAACCTTCCGTTCTCAAGACGGAGGGACGATGCAATTCTCGTTCGCCCTGCTCTGCGGAGACGATCACGAATCTCGGGCGTGCGAGTGAGCCACCGCCGCGAACGTCGACCCCGATTCGATACCTGCGCCCCAGGTCCCACTCCGCGCCAAGTCCGACAAAAGCCATCATCGCGGTGCGCCGGAGGTCGGACGTCTCCGCGCCCCCGAGCCCGTGCGCACGAACGTCATCGATCGCCGCGCCGGCGCACCCATGCAACCTCGCACGAGCGAGGCCGGGAATCGGGAGGCGTCCGCACAGATCGAGACTCGCGCCCATCGCCGAGAGCTCGGCCCCGAGGCCCCAACGGATCTCCTCTTGAGGAAGGAACGCGCGAACGCCTGCGCGTGCTCGGAGCCAGCTCGCTTCGTAGTCGAACGACGCGTTCGCTCCGAGTCCCATGCGAGGCAAGAGCCCGGATGCGAATCCGACACCTACACTGGGGGTGAAGCGCGCGTCGTCGGTCGGCGCGCGCTTCACCGCAGGCATCTCGCGCTCCGGTCGCGCCTTCGGCGGGTCGACCAAGGTGAGCGAGAACGGCACCGCGCCCGGCTCTTCCACGCGATCAGGCGGAGGGTGGATCTCGTCGATCGGTCGGTCCACGAGCGGGGCGCGCGTACGAAGTGCCGCGAGCGCGACGAGGAGCGCCGCTGCTCGTGCGACGCCGTCACAGCTGTTGGCCTCGAGCGTCCGCTCGCCCCGTCCATGCACCGTCCGGGTGCGAATGTGCAGCTGCCATCCGTCGCCGCCCGCGATGGGCGGAGTCACCTCGGCGATCGCTAGGACGTCGTCCGCTTCCTTCGCCTGCGCGAGCGCGGCACGCGCTCGCTGGAGCACGACGGATGCCGGCGGACACCCCGGCACGTCGGGCCATTCGATGCGCAAGGCCGGCGCCGCCTCCGCCGTGCGGACGACCATGGTGATCGCAACCGCGCCAGCACACGCAGCCGCGCGGACGGAACGCACCATAACCCCCAACTTTAGAGCATTCGGACGAGCTCCAACCATGATCGCGGTTGAGCACGACCGTAGCTGGCGCCGCTTCAGGCTCAGCCGTCGTGCACCTAGCGCCTCCGCCAGAAATTCGACCGACCGCGAACAAGATCTGTGACGAAGGTCGCTCGACAAACACACACACCGGCCTGTGCTTGCCGGCGACAGCCTGTCACTCCCGCACTCGCGAAGCCGGTGTACGGCCACCGATGACGCCGCGGAGACGACCGACTTTCGGGCGCTCTACGACCAATTCTTCCCGCTCGTCTGGAAGTGGGCAGCCCGTTTCGGCATCCCTCGCGACGCGCTCGACGACGTCGTCCAGGAAGTCTTCCTCGCGATCCACGCCCAGCTCGGTCAGTTCGAGGGCCGATCCTCACTCAAGACGTGGGTGTTCGGCGTCACCCTCGGCGTCACCCGCAACTACCGGCGCAAGCGGACGACCGGCCCGGCGGGTGACGGCTGCGAAATGGATTCGTTGCCCGACAGCGTCGCTCACCCGGAGGCCGCCGCCGCGCACACCGAAGCGCTCTCGCTCCTCCAGCGGATCCTGAACGAGCTCGACGTCGAAAAACGGGAGGTGTTCATCCTGGCCGAGCTCGAACAGCTCAGCTTGGCCGAGATCGCGACGCTCCTCCAGATAAGCAGCAACACGGTGACCTCGCGACTTCGACTTGCGCGAGAGGCAGTGCAGATGCGGTGGGAACGCGCGAAGGCACGCGATCAGTGGAGATCTCGATGAGTGAAGGTAGCGACTTCGACCGCTTTCTCGAGGCCGTTCGCGCCGACCACGTCGCGAGCTCAGCCAACGACGACGACGCGCGACGGGTGGAAGCCTCTCTCGCGTCGCGCCTCCCCTTGCGTCGGCCCCTTCCGCCCATCGTCGCCACAGCGCTCGCGACGACACAGAGCTCCGCCGCGGCCGGCTCGAGCGGCGGGGCCTCCCCCGCTTCGACGACGAGCCGCGAACTGGCCAAACGCAGCTGGTGGACGAAGTCGCTCGCCGTCCTCGTCCCCGTCATCGGGCTCCCACTCGCCACGTATTCGCTCACGACCGCGTTCGCGGGTTCCGACCAGGCGCCGGCGCCGCCATCTGCGCCGATACCGCCGTCCGCACTCGTCGTCGAACGCGCTCCCGGGGCCGTATCCGACCCCGTGCCGTCGAGCGCGCTCACGAATACCGCGCCCCCGGCGACGCTCACTGGCCCCGGAGAGTTGCCTGATGCCACGCTCGGACGCGCCGCTCGACCGAGCCCCGCCCACGGCCGTCGCGCCGGAACACTCGATGCCGAGCTCGCGCTCCTCGGCGAAGTCAACGCAGCGCTTCAAGCGCATCGCGCCGCGCGTGCGCTCGCGCTGATCGACGAGCACGACCGGCGCTTCGCGAGCGGCGTCCTCGCGCCGGAGTTCGCCGGTCAACGCGCGGTCACGCTCGCTGCACTCGGTCGTCACGCCGAAGCGTGCGCCCAATCGAAGAAGTTCCTCGCAAAGTACCCGAACTCCCCTCTCGTACCCCAGGTGCGCTCCTCATGCGTCGACCCGACCTCCAGCCGATAACCGCCGTAGCCACTGTGGGGCTCTTGGTTGCCCTCGGGCTCGCGAGCTGCGCTCAGTCCGACGCCGTCGTCGCGCGCGACGCGTCGGTCGCGCCTAGCTTCGTTTCACCGGATGCATCCACCATCGACGCGGCCTCGCAGGACTCCGGCATCCTGATGTGCTCCGTGACGACGTGCTCCGAGCCGTGGGCGACTTGCCCGACGTCCGCGTTCCCGTGCGATGCCAACCTCCTGACCGACGACGACAATTGCGGACAATGCGGAGTTCGTTGCGGAGGGGAACGGCTGAATTTCAGCACGTGGACGTGCGTCGAGGGACAATGCACCTTCAGCTGCACGGGCAGCTTCCGCAACTGCGACAAGGATCCGAGCAACGGCTGTGAGGTCGACTCCAACTACGACGCGAAGAACTGCGGACAGTGCGGGCACGAGTGCGCGGAAGACGAATCATGCGAGCTGGGCACTTGCGTCGACAGATGCGGCACGGCTCCCACCGGTCAAGACCGATGCGGCCTGACGTGCACCAACCTGGATAGCGACGATCGAAACTGCGGAACCTGCGGCGTCGTCTGCGACCCCACCGGCCCCAACCAGCCCGCGCTTCACTCCTCGATGTATTACGGATGCGGCGGCGGGAAGTGCGGAGTACCGAAGTGCAAAGACCGACACCGCCGCAATTGTAACAAAGACTTGAGCGACGGCTGCGAAGCCGAC
Source organism: Myxococcales bacterium 68-20 (assembly GCA_001899635.1). Taxonomy (GTDB): domain Bacteria; phylum Myxococcota_A; class Polyangia; order Polyangiales; family Polyangiaceae; genus Labilithrix. The sequence continues at coordinate 14,714 of MKVQ01000003.1, forward strand.
GCCCTCACCAACGAACGGTGCGGCGCGTGCGACAGAGCTTGTGCCGAGGGCAAGCTCTGTATGTACGACAACAACGGGTACTATTGTCTCTGCGCGGACGGCTACGAACGTTGCCCCTCCGCGAGCGGCTCCGTGACGTGCGAGGACCTCGCGCTCGATCCGGAAAACTGCGGGGCGTGCGGCCACGTCTGCCCAGGCAAGCAATGGCCGCACTTCATCCCGACGTGCAACTCCGGCGTCTGCGGGGGCGTATGCCAGGAACACTACGCCGACTGCGACCGCCTCAGTGACAACGGCTGCGAGGTCAATACGCGCGTCGACAATCGGAACTGTGGAGCGTGCGGAAACGCCTGCTTGCCCGACCAGGTCTGCTCCGAAGGCAAATGCTTGGTAGCGCCCTGCAATACGGGAGAAACGACCAAATGATTCCCCGTATCCACGGCGCCGGACGCCGTCGCATCGCCGTAGCCCTCGCGCCTCCGCTCACGCTCTTGTCCATGGGCCTCGTTTCGATTCAGGGGTGCGCCACGGCGAGCGAGGCGGCACCACCGGTCGAGGAGGATGCCGTCGTCGTCGTACCTTCTCCAGATTCGGGAGATCCCGACGGTGGCAGCGCAGAAGCGTCGATTCCCGACGATGCCGCGACGGATAAGGAGGCCCCCTGCGGCGTGGGCAATCTATGCCGCGTACAGACCCCTCTCGCAAGCGGCTCCATCGCCGCCATGAGCGGACGCTCGAAGAACGACGTTTGGGCCACCGGTTCGTCAGGTTTCATCATGCGGTGGGACGGCCAGCAATGGCTCGCGCTCGAGCCGGGTGGACCGGACACGTTGACGAACATCTTCCTCACGCCCGACGAGCTGTGGGGCGTCGCGGGCAACCTGATCGTGCGACGTAACGTCGACCCGACGAGCATCCGCGACGTACGGTGGTTCTCGGTCGGCGAGCATCGATACCTGACCGGCATCGCCGTGCTCGCGAACGGCGATCCCTTCGTGCTCCGCTCAGCGTCGTGGGAGTCCGGAACCGCGCCGGACTGCCTCGCGAAGATCCAGAACTTCGACGCCGGCGACCCCGAATCGGTGGCGGCACCTGTTCTCCTCGGCACGGAGCTCGCTCAAGAATTGAGCCCTCGAGCACTTCACTTGGTACCGAACAAAGCGCTTTGGATCGTGGGCGATCACGCTCGGGTAGCGCGCTACTCGATGACGAGCGCGGGCCTCGGCCCTGGAGTCGTCGTCCCGGTCGACTCTCAAGCGAATCTGCTGGCCGCATGGGGCGAAGGCGACCAACTGTGGGCTACGGGCGGCAACGGCACGATCCTCCACTACGATGGAACGCGTTGGCACGCGGCGGACACCGGCACGACGGTGACGCTCAGGGCGATCTTCGGCTTTTCGTCCAAAGACATCTGGGCGGCTGGCGATCAGGGGACTGTTCTGCATTACGACGGGACGACCTGGTCGCCCGTTTCGGCTCGCAGTGATCGCGACCTGAGAGCGATCTGGGGATCGGCCCCGGACGACGTGTGGATCGCCGGAGAGAGGTCCATCTTCCACTGGGGAGCGCTGCCATGAAGCATACGATACTCACCGCCGCGGGATTGATCGCATTAGCCGCCTGCGCGAGCAACGACGCCGAGGGCCCCGCGCCGAGTCCAGCGCCGGACGGCGATGGAGGTGCCCCTCTCGTGGACGCGGGGTCGATCGACCCAACGACACCCGACGCCGACGCCGACGCCGCTGCGGAACGCGCTCTCGTCTGCGGTGAGGCCGGGTTCTGTGAGACGAGGATCCCGACCGACGAGCGCGGGCTACCTGCCTCGCTGCAAGGCGTTTGGGTAGTCGCTCCCAACGACGTTTGGAGCGTCAGCGCCGAGGGCTCGATACTACACTACGACGGCACGAGCTGGACGACCGCACATCGGGATGGTCACCCCCTCCGCTCGATCTGGGCCACAGCGACCAGCGTATGGGCCGGCGGCGAAGGAGGGGGACTCTTCCATCGGGGCAAAACCGGTCAGTGGTCCCGAGTCGAAACGGGTCGCGTCGGAACGGTCCGCTCGATCTACGGCACGAGCGACGACGACGTATGGTTCGCGTTCAGTGACGAGTCGGTCAGCCATTTCGACGGGACGAAGCTGACGAATCGCACCGTCGACATTCCCGATCTTCGCATCACGACGGTCTTCGGTGGATCCGGTTCCCAGGTCTACGCGGCAGGGTACGTGGACTCACTTACGATCTCGGAAGAGACCGGTTTGTTCAACTACCTGCCTCACGTTTTCGAGGTATCGCCGACGGCCATCGTTCCATTCAATGAGTACATGCCGGAGATCTTCCCCGGCTTTGCACCGATGTCGGGAGCCGTCATCGACGCCCCCGGTGAAGAGCGCCAGCTCTTCCTCACCGGTGTCGGAGGCATGGTCGAATACAAGATTAGCCTTTACATGACCATCGACCGGGAAAACATGACGGCGTTCGGAGGGCTTGGGGAGGGATACGACGGCTTCTTCTTCGACAGCAATGGAGGTCCATCTCCTCCGCCGCACTTGCTCTCCGTGCCGATCTGGGCGCGTGCCTGGGACGACATCTACGTTCCGACACATGTCGGTGGCATCTATCGCTGGACCGGCACCGAGCTCGTCGGCACGTCGCTGAAGATGGGCTACGGCTTCGTTCCACGGCCCACCCTCGGTATTCACGGGAGCTCCAACGAGGCGTGGCTCGTCGGCGACGGCTACGCGCTCAAGGGACCTACGCTATGATTTCGCGATTCACTCGTCTCGGGCTCGCGAGCGTCCCGCTCGCAGCCCTCCTCGCGGTCGCGTGCTCGAACGACGGGCACTCCCCCGATGAGCACCGTGCCGAAACGAACGACGCAGGCACCACGACGACGACCGACGCGGACGCCGCGGACGCCGGAAGCGAGGCGGGAGTCCAACCGTCCTACGATTTCGCTGTCGCGTGCGCCAGCGATCCATGCATGACGCACCTTGCAGCGCGTGGCGGCGCGCACGCATGTGCGATCGCACGTGATGGCTCCGTTCGATGCTGGGGCTCGAACGACTCCGGCCAGCTCGGCACCGGGAGCGCGAGCCCGAAGTACGAGGCCACGCCGAATAAGGTGGTCGGCGTCACGAATGCGACGGACTTGGCAGCAGCCGGGAGCGGGCCGTCCGGCACGACGTGCGTCGTCTCCAGCGGCGGAGCCGTCACTTGCTTCGGATCCAACATGGCCGGGCAGCTCGGTCGCGCATCCGGGGCCTCGAGCGGTCCGAACCCGGATCCGGTCGCACTCCAAGGCCTCGAAGCCAAGTCGGTCATCCTGACGACGACGTTCGCATTGGCCGTTGGGAAAGACGATCGCCTCTGGTCCTGGGGCGCGGACGACGTGTTTCAACTGGCACGAACGACGCCAGCGGCTGATGACTCGAACGAGCCGGCACGAGCCGACCGCGTCATCGGTCGCGTGAAGTCCTATGCGGGCACCGCGCGCAATGGCTTCGTCGTCGGAGATGACGGCGAGGTTCTATCGTGGGGAGGCGGCACGGCCGACCAGCTCGGGCGCGCGACCTCGCTGACCCTGGATCCCATGCCGAGGTCGGTCGCCATTTCGGGCGCGTCGAGCATCACGGCGGGCGCATCGCACGCATGCGCGCTGAGCCACGGAAGCGTTCATTGCTGGGGGAAGAACGACTACGGGCAACTCGGCACCATGCTGCGCGCCGACGAGCCGTTCCCGGCGCGAGCCGTCTTGCCTGACGCCGGGCACGCGGTCTACGTAGCCGCAGGCGGGAACAACACCTGCGCCATCATCGCCAACGGCAGTGTCTATTGTTGGGGGGCCAACGGAAACGGGCAGATTGGGGCGCCCACGGGTCGAGATCGCCCGACACCGACGCTCATTGAAGGGCTCGGCGAACAAGCCGTCGCTCTTGCCGTCATGGATGCATCGATCTGCGCGCTTCTTCGCAGCGGCAACGTGCGGTGCTGGGGGGACAATCTGTTCGGGCAGCTCGGACGCGGCACCCGCGACTCGAGCAACCACGTGGAATCCGCCCCCGTCGTCTTCGAATAGTCCTGCTCTTCAAGGAAGGTTCCATGCGCAGCCCCCGTATCTATTTCGTTGTCGCGGTCGTGGCGGTGTCGACCGGCTGGGCAGGATGCTCGTCGGACCGGCCCGGGTGGGTCGAGGCCCCTCGCTCTCAAGAAGAGTTCTCGGAGATCGACGCGAGCGTCGACGTCGACGCGGGCTGCACGGGAGTCTCCTGCTCGCGCGATCTCCGATCCATCCTGAGTTGCGACGGCCAAGTCGTCCGAACGTGCCCGGACGACCTGGCGTGCGGCGGCGGCGAGTGCGTCGACCCCTGTAGCGCGGCTGCGACGAACGAGGGCTCGATTGGGTGCTCGTTCGCCATTCCGGATACCAACCGCTACGACGGCGATGGCCGTGGCTCCTGCGCCGCCTTCTTCATTGCAAACAACTGGAATTCGCCGGCGACGGTTCACGTCGAATTCGAGGGGGAAGATCTTCCGCTCGACGATGCCATCTGGGTGCCGTCCGTAGAAGACGGAGTTGTGAAGCATACGAAGCTGGACGGTCCCATTCCTCCGGGTGGTGGCGCGGTCATCTTCTTGTCGAACGGGGAAAACTCGGGAAAGGGCTGGACCAGCTGTCCCCGTGGGGTGAAACCCATCTTCGACCACGAGCGCTCACTTTACGGCAAATCGGGTTTTGGGAAGGCGACGTTCGCCAGCTCGGACGTGCCTGTCGCCATGTACTCCATGTATCCGTACGGAGGGGCAAAGAGCGCGGTTTCGAGCGCCATGCTTCTGTTCCCGACGACGTCGTTCAAGAAGAACTACGTGGCGATCAGCGCGTGGGGCGGCAAGAGCGACCTCTTCGGCAGGGGGAGCCTTCCCGGGAGTGACAAGCTCGTTGCAGGCCCGTACTCGACGCTCCAGGTCGTGGCGATCGAGGACGACACGTCGGTCAACTTCCTCCCGAAGTTCGATGTCGTCGGTGGAAACGGCATTCCGCCGTTGGCACGCGGAGAGCTCGGCACCTACAAGTTGAAGCGCGGGCAGCTCTTGCAGCTGAGCCAAGATCAGGATCTCACGGGCTCCATCATCGAGTCCGACAAGCCCGTCGGGCTGTTCGGCGGGCACGGATGCCTAGTGGCTCCGAGCGACGTCATCGCCTGCGACGTCGAGAACAGTCAGATCCCTCCGATCTCGGCTTGGGGTCACGAGTACGCGGTCCTGCCCGCACCGAATCGCCGCGAGCTCGCGACCCAGGGCGACTCGAAGTTGCGGGATCCGAGCGTCGTCCGGCTCGTGGGTGCCGTCAACGGCACCGAGCTCGTATACGAACCTCGCCGTCCGGAGGGAGCGCCCGACACGCTCCAATCAGGACAGCTCGCGAGGTTCTTCGCTCATGAGCCGTTCGTCGTCCGCAGCCAGGATAGCGCGCATCCGCTCTATGCCTCGGTCGTGATGACCGGCGCCGACGCTCTCGGGAACAACACCCTCGGCGATCCGGAGATGAGCATGGCGGTCCCAACGGATCAGTGGCTCGACTCTTACGTCTTCTTCTCCGACTATCAGTACCAGCTCAGCTCCGCCTTCGTCACACGCCGCAAGGTCGGCGGCACGTTCCACGACGTCAACCTCGACTGCGCCGGCGCGCTCACGGGGTGGAAGCGCATCACGGACGACTACGAATGGACCTTCGTTGAGCTCACTCGCTTCGGCAAGGCACAGACGTACTCCGGGGGCTCGTGCACCGACGGCGCTCATCGGATGGATAGCAGTGGCCCGTTCACGCTGTCCGTCTGGGGATTGGACTACTACGTGAGCTACGCATATCCAGGCGGAGCAGGACTGCGTCCGCTCACCGAGGTGAATGTGTCCGTGCACTGAGAGTCGATGAGGGAGCGGCAGCTCCCTCATCGAGAGGATGGACGTCGTCGTACTTGCGCGACCGGCACAGCCGTTCGACGAACGGCGTTGTCGCTTCGAAGGTGCCCCCTGATCGCGTTGCATCACGCGTGAAGCAACGGGTGTGCTTCCAGGCACGTTGTGTGTGTGGCGAGACGGCGACCGCTGAGCCAAGCGTCCCTCCCCCATCCGTGCGCAGGCCCGCGGGGCCGAGCACGGATTTTGGGGGAGGCCGAGCGGCGAAGGCGCGTGGGGAGGAGGCAGCTATTGCGTCTAACGGTCGGGCACTTCATCATCGCGCGATGGATGTTGTCGGGGGGGCATTGTGCGCGATCGGCGCGGCGTCTCTGCTGCGCGGATCGCCGGGCGATTCGGTCGGTGCGCTCCTTCTCTTCATGGGGTTCTACGGCGTCCATCGCGCGCTGCGGACGGGCGCGAGTCAGGCGCTCATCGCCGCTCCTACCATCGTGTGGCTCGCGTTCAACCTCTGGACGTTCGTGCCGGAGAGCCTCGTCGACGGCATCTCGAAAGCGTCGCCGACGGTGGAGCGCGCCCCCGAGGCGATCGGGTCGATCGTGCTGGTGGCCGCTCTGCTCGCGATGGTGGCCGTCGCGCGAGAGAGGCTCGGCGCGGGTCTGTCGACCCTCGCGCTCGTCGCGCTTGCCCTCTCGCTCTTGCTTCGGATCACACCTTCGACCGGACGAGAGAGCCTCGAGAGCTCTTTCACGCTCCTCCTCACCGGGACGACCAAGGGCTGGGGCTTCGTCGCTCGGACGCTCGGTGCGTTGTGCATGATCCTGATCGGCGTCGGGCCGATCCCGGTCCGGCCGCTTCCGCGTCGCGGCGGCGCCGTCGCTGGGGCGATCGGCGGGACGCTCCTTGCGGCGGGGATCGTCGGTCTTCCGACGACGATCCACACCTACAACGAGGGCGCGCTCGGCGTGTTCGTTCTCCTCTGGCTCACGGGCGGAATCCTCTCGGCCATCGGGCTCGGAGCGATGGCGCGCGCTGGCGCGACGCCGGCCGGATGGATCGGCGTCGGAGCGACGGTGCTCGGCCTCGTGATGCTGGTCCCGGCGCTCGCGATCTTCGAGAAGACGAGCTCGAACGCATACGGCTTCGTGATGGCGACGCCGTTTGGCCTGCTCGGCATCGGAGTGGCGCTCTTCGGCTGGAAAGGCGCCCCGCTGGAGGTTGCGCGCAAGGCGCTCGGGGTCGCCTTCGTCACGGCGTTCGCGACCGGAACGCTCGCTTGGATCGCCGTCTTCCTCGCGCGCGCGCGAGTCACGAATGCGCGGGAGCCGTGGAGCCTCGCACGCCTCGCGACGGAGCCGCTCGCGACCTACGGGCTCTTGCTCTGGGCCGCGCTCCTTCTCTATCTCGCGTGGCCGCCAGGCCCGAAGGCGCCTGCTGCAATGCCGCTACCCGCGCCGCCGGCACCGCAGGGACCGCCTCCGGGATGGGCGCCGCCGCGGCCTCGCTAGCGCTCGTTCACGTAGACACGCACGTAGACGGCCAGCTCACGCTCGAGCCATCGATGATGGTGAGGAACTTCCTCCGGCGAGCGCGGGGAGCGGACGAGCCTGTACGTCGGTCAGCAATGCCTCGCACGCGAAGGTGGAGATCTATGCCGGCTGCGCGACGATCGTGAAGTGAGTCTTGTTCCACGCGAGATAGCGATCGCGAACGTCTCGAATCCACGCGGCGTCCGTCTCCGCTTCGATTGCCTCGGTCACACGCTCGAGAGTCACGGCGTCGAACGTCTCCGCGCTCGACAAGTGCTCACGATAGAGCTGAACAGCGGTACGGCATCGGTCGTTGTCCGCGGGATAGAGGAACACGTAAAGGCCACCCTCCCATTCGGATGAGGCTAGGAGCATCGAGCCGGCGAGCATGTGATCGCGCCAGATCTGCTCGACGGGCTTGCGTCGAAGACCGCCGACGAGATCGGGCTTGAAGCATCGCATCGCCGTCGTGACCTCGTCGTAGCGAGGTCGATGCTCGGCGGGCGCGTCGGTGAGTGCCTCGTGGTACTTCACCTCGATCCCAATGAAGCCACGCCCACCGCGGGGCGTCATGTGCTCGACATAAACGTCGAACGCCGTGCGGTCGTTCGTGTACTTCGGATTACTCCTCCCCGGCGAGTATTCGAATCCGACCTTCGTGACCTGAGCGATCCGTTCGGGCCAGAGCCGTCCGAGCACGCGCGTGGCAAGGCCGAGGTCGACACCGAGCTCGGCGAACAAGCTGAAGGCCAGCGGCTGACTCGAAAGGAGGTTTGCCCAGAGACGATCCTCGTCGATCTTCTGACCCGAACCGGCGCGCATCGCTTCCACTTCGCGGCGCGCAGCACCGAGCGCAGCGGGCGTCATGAGGTTCGCCCCGCTCTCCTTCGCGTATTCTCTCGGAAGCCTCGAGCCGAGCGGAACGCCCGGACGTCGTTCGCCGATCGGAAGGCCACGCTCCTTTCGCCAAAGCGCCTGAAGAAGACGAGCACGGCGTTGGAATGAGTTGTCCGTCGTCACGAGCACGTTGTGGCGCGTGAGCACCTCATCGGAGACGCCATTCATCATTCGCATCGTACGCCGCTTCCCATGCCCGAGCCATCGCAACGCAGAACGACAGAGCCTCGAAATCGCACTTCGATCCCGAGGCTCCGCATTTGAATGACGGTCCCGCTCAGTGAAGATCGGACATCACAGCGCGTTGGGGATTATGGTGAGTGAGCCCGACCCCTTGTTGGTCACCACCAGGTCCTTGTAGCCGTTGTCGTCCACGTCGGCGGCGATGATGGCGTTCAGGCCTGGCGAGACACCAGTACTGACGAGCGCAGCAGCGGTGAAGGTGCCATTGCCATTTCCGGTCATGGGAAAAACACCACCGTTCGGAACGGTATGCAGGATATAGGCATCGAGCTTGCCGTCACCGTTGAAGTCGCCGGCAACGACTCCGAGCGCCGAGTTGGCGACCGCACTGGCCCCGGTGGCGGACTGCACACCGTTTGCGAAGGTACCGTCGCCATTCCCCTTGAAGAAGAACAGGTAGGCGCCGGCCGCGCCGTTCGCGAAGACGTCGACCTTGCCGTCACCGTCGGCGTCGCCGAACGCGATCCCCGCGGTCTGGCCGTTCAGCGCATTGCTGTAGGCGACCGGCGCCGCGAACGTGCCGTTCCCCTGGTTCAAGAGGATCGACAGACGCGCCGAGCTCGGGCTCGTCACCGCCAAGTCGGGATGGCCATCACCATTCAGATCGCGGCAGGCAATCGTCGACTGCACACCACCCGTAGCGAAAATGCTGGTGAGCACGGGGGCGTCGAATGCGCCGTTGGCAAGGCCGAAGAGCACGCTCACCTGGTTCGTGGTCACGCTCGTCGTGGCGATATCGTTCCGACCGTCGCCGTTGAAGTCAGCGGTGCAGAGATGAACGGATCCCGGAGCGCCGGTGATGTAGCTCGTCAGCGAACCAAAGGTCCCCGGCGCGCTCTTCCCCAGGTTCAGATAGACGCTGATGCTCCCGTTGGTCGCGGGCAGATTCGTCTGACCGTCGACGGTCACCGCGTCGAGCCAACCGTCGCCGTTCACGTCGACTGCGACGACCGCATTGCTGGAAAGCGGTGAGCCCGGGTAGTTCACTTCCGCCTGAACCGTACCGTCACCGTTTCCTTTGAACACGGAGAGTGAGCCGGACGGGGTCATCGCCGAGCCGGATTCGGCGTTGGCGACCAGGATGTCGAGCTTGCCGTCTCTATCGAGATCGGCAACTGCCGGAGCCAGCGGGTTGTGCGTTGCTGGAACACTGATCGGCGCTCCCGGCTGCTGGCCGCCCGGCGGAACCTGACACGCTCCACGGGAGCAGATCTTTCCGCTCGTACACGCGAAGCCACACGCGCCGCAGTTGTTGGCGTCACTGGCGAGGATCGCTTCGCAGCCATCATTGGGGAGGCCATTGCAATTGTCGCGGCCCGCAACGCAGGTCGCGCACTGAGCCCCCTCGTAGGTCGGCGCGCACTCGCAGGTGTAGCTGTTGATGCCGTCGATGCAGCTCCCACCGTTCTGGCAGGGATTCGGCGCACAGTCGTCGATGTTCGTATCGCAGTTGGGTCCATTGAACCCTGCTGCGCACTGACAGGTGTGGCTATTGATACCGTCGGTGCACGTGCCGCCGTTCTGGCAGGGATTCGGCGTGCAGTCGTCGGCGTTGATCTCGCAATTGTCTCCGCTCGTTCCCGCCGGACACTGGCACGTGTGGCTCTTGATGCCGTCGATGCAGGTGCCACCGTTCTGGCAGGGGTTCGGCGTGCAGTCGTCGATGTTGATCTCGCAGTTGGCGCCGCTGAATCCCTCCGCGCACTGGCAGGTGTGGCTGTTGACGCCGTCGGTGCACGTCCCGCCGTTCTGGCAGGGGTTCGACGCGCAGTCGTCGACGTTCGTTTGACAGTTGGCGTCGCTGAAGCCCGGCTTGCACTCGCAGGTGTGGCCGTTCACGCCGTCCGTGCAGGGCCCGCCGTTCTGACAGGGGTTCGGGCTGCAGTCGTCAACGTTCGTTTCGCAGTTGGCGCCGCTGAAGCCTGGCGCACATTTGCAGGTGTGACCGTTCGCGTCGTCGTCACAGGTGCCGCCGTTTTGGCAGGGATTCGGGGTACAGCCCTCGACGAAGCCGCAGACGCTCGGCTGTCCCGTGCAGACCCAGCCGCTCTCGACGGTGCAGTGGTCGGAGCAGCCATCCCCGTTCGTCGTGTTGCCGTCGTCGCATGCCTCCGGAGCGGTGCGAGAGCCATCGCCGCACACCGCGGTGACAGCGCCGCCGTCGCCCCCGACGTTCGTTGCTTGATCGGAATCAGAGGTGTCAGCGCATGCCGTCGCTCCGAGAAACGCTCCGATCACGAACGTCCAGCGGCCCAGCCGCCGGAAGACCTTTGACGTATTCACACTCATATCGCTGGTCACCACCCTCTTGCTGCGTCGTTCGCTGACCACGCACTGCCCGACTGAGAAGCAGGGCGTTCGACGGCCAGTTTAGGAACGCTAACACGAGGCTGCGTTTGCTCTTCGCCAAACGCACGTCGACGAGCGGGTCTCGCGCGTCCTGCGGATGGACCTCACCGGCGGGACGACGCGGCGAAGGCGCGAGATCTCAAATGGCTCGCCGCGGCTCGGCCAAGCCGGTGGCACCTCTGGCGCCAGAGCCGGTGGGCGACCTGCAAGAAGAGTTGACGTCGATCAGTCAATCACGCGGTCGCCCGCGCTCGGCTTGGCAACGTCAGCGCGGCGCCGCCGAACGGCCCCAGCTTGCGCTCGAGCCATTCCTCATGCGGCGGGTGCACTGACCAAAGCGACGCCCCCGCCCATCATCGGCTCCGATCCGATGCCAGGGATCGAGCTCATCGAGGCCAAGAACTACATTCGACGATGGCCTTCGGGCCGACCGATGGCCATTGCTCTTACCGTACGTGGTACGTCGCTGAGCGCCGCTCGCCCTTCTTCGCGAGCTGCCCGCCCTCCAACGCTGCGTCCACGACGCGCTGGAGATCGCTCTTCTCCCACCCGAGCTGGGCGCGGATATCTTCCGCGCGAAGCCCTCCTTTGTGGTCGCGTACGACCGCGAGGAGCTCTTCGAGCATCGGGTCGGCCTCCTGCTCGACCGTGTCCTGCGCTTTGCGCGGCAGCTTTGCCGGCTTCGGGGCGCGCTCCGCCTCGTTGGCGTTCGCTGCGGGTGCGGCTTCCGCCGGCTCCGTTTCGCTTTCGACGCTCTTTTCGCCCGTCCCCGTCCTCTCGACGGGGCTGACCTTCGGCCCGAGCGCGGCCACTCTCTGCCAATAGTCGTTCTTCTTCTTCGCGAGCTCCTGCTCGAGCCGCTCGATATCCGCGTTGAGGAGAGCGAGCGCCTTGCGTTCTTTGCTCAAACGGCTGTCTTCGAGATACATGCGAGCCTCGTGGTAGTCGGGCGGCCGTTCATACGCAGGAACGGATCCCTTCGCAACAGGTTGACGCTCCACGTTCACGAATTCGAACGTGGCGCCCCTCCACGAAGAGCTGCCGTACCGTCATGGCGCGCAGGCGAGGAGGCTCGTCAGCGAGCGGGCGAAGCTCGTCGACGTGCGCAGCCCGGCCGAGTACGCAGGGAAACAGGTCGACGCGGGCGGTCGAGCACGCGTCGCGAGGCCGCCCCGCACGCGCCGCGACACGTGAAGTGGCCCCGCTGAACGATCGGAGCCCACGTACGTGCGGCTGGCCGTGCGTGGCTGGGCACCACGAGGTGGCTGCACTAGAATGCAGGCCCATGAGTGCCACCCCTGCTGAGCGACCGACCCCGAATCTGCAGCGCAAAGCTGCGCTGGTGCACGGCGGTCCGCGCGATCATCGTGGGGATGCGCGGGTGGCGCCGATCCCCAACTTCGCGTTGGAGCGCACCATCTTCGACACGCTGCACGGACCAGCGCGCTACATCATGCAGGCGCGTATCGGCAAGGAGGCTTGCTGGAGCGAACGCGCCGCGCAGCGCATCGAGCACGAGTACCGCACCCTCGACGCGCAGCGCGCGTTGCCGAGCATCGAGCCAGCGCTGCTCGACTTCTTGGCCCGAGAGTGCAACTTCGATGTCGAGCACGCCGACGGCTCGTTCCTCGACCACCTGTACTTCGGCTTCGAGTACGCCGCGCTGCACTACCCAGCGCAGTCGCCGCGGCCGCTGCTGCTGCACTCGATCCTCGGCACCGGTACCAACACCTTCGCGATGCCGAAGGAGAAGATCCCGGCGCTTCGCGCGTTGCTCGACGACTTCGACTGGCGCCATGTCGAGGCGTTCCCTTCGGTGCTACGCCTGCTTTACGATCTCCCGCTGCGGCGCGAGCTGCGCGCGAACCTCGGGCGGCTCACGAGCCTCGACTCGATCCGCATGCACCGGGTGATCGACAACGCGCCGATCGAGCTCTCGGCGGAGGATCTGTTCATTCAGCTCAACTACCAGCTGATCCACTTCATCGACTTTCTGCCAGTGGCCAACTGGGGTCGCTACGCAGGCGAGAGCGCGTTCGTCCTGTTCCGGGATCTGCTCGACCTGCTCAGCCGTGCCAACCGCCTCGAGGCGAGAGTGCACTACGCACCGAGTGGCGAGAGCTGGTTCGACGCCGAGTTCGACGGCACAGCCGCGCTGATCTCTGCGCTGCTCCCGAGCAAGCTCAGCGAGACCATGGGCGCCAAGCAGGTGCGCAGGTTCTCCGCGCAGATCGGCCACGAAATGCACTACGAGCTGCGCTTTCGCGACAGCTGAGGGGCCGGCCCAGTCCTGGTCGGCGCCCGTCGGCGACAGTTACCCATTCAACCGGTTGCCGGATGCGTTCTAACCTCGCCGTATGGCGAAGCCCCACCCGCTCCTCGAAGAGCTTCGTCGCGCGATGAAGGGCGCCGGCGACCCCGCCCGCGCGGCAGGTCAGCAGGCGTACATGAAGTCGACGATGCCGTATCACGGCGTCGCGAACGCGGAGATGCGGAAGATTTGCCGTGAGGTCTTCGCCGACTACGTGCCCGAACGAGAGCGCTGGTCGGCCGACGTCCTCGCGATCTGGCGGGACGCGCGGTTCCGCGAGGAGCGCTACGCCGCGATCGAGCTCGCTCAATCGAGGAAGGCCCGGCCGCTGCACACGACCAACGTGCTCGGCATGTTCGAGGAGCTCATCGTCGATGGAGCTTGGTGGGACTACGTCGACACGCTTGCGTCGAAGAACCTCGGGCTCATCCTCGAGAATGATCGCGCACCGATGCGGAAGAAGATGCTCGCGTGGAGCAAATGCGAAGACATGTGGAAGCGCCGCAGCTCGATCCTCTGTCAGCTCCAATTCAAGGAGAAGACCGACCTCGACTTCCTCTACGCGTGCATCGAGCCGTCGCTCTCGAGCAAGGAGTTCTTCCTCCGGAAGGCGATCGGCTGGGCGCTTCGCCAGTACGCGTGGACCGACCCCGAAGAGGTCGTCCGCTACATCGAAGCGAACGACGCGCGCTTGTCGCCGTTGTCCAAGCGGGAAGCGCTCAAGAACGTCAGTCCCCAGACCGTTCGGAGCGCTCCTTCAACCGCTGCGCGCGGGGCGCGGCGAAGAAGCTCTTGAGGCGGTCCACACATTCGGTCTCGCGCGCGCCCCGTCCCGCCCGCCGGCCCCGAGCGCGACGGCGACCGTCGCAATAGCGATGGGTGATCTACCGGCGGGCGCGTTGCGCGGTGATGGCGTTGCCCTGACGAATGCCCGGCGGAAGCTCTTCCTTGGCGCTCAGGTGGGCGGCTCTGCTCCTTCCTCCGCCCTTGCCTCAGCTTCAGCTCCCGCGCGGTCGCGTTCGCTACGCCTGCACCCAGTTTTCAAGGGAACCTCACGCTCAACCTCCAGCGAAAAAAAGTGTGATCGAGTGATCGTTGCGCATCAGTTGCGGCGATTACATGGGATGTGACGGCGCCGGAGCGGGTACAAAGCGCGGACCTGCCGCACGCGCCGTTGAAATCTGTCACGCGCCCTGCGCACGGCGGACGGCTCACTGCGCTCTTCGAGCAGCAGGCGTCGTCCATCGCGCGCGCCCCGTGCCGCCTGGGACTGCGCGACGGAGACGTCGACGACGGGCTGCAGGAGGTCTTTCTCGTCGCGCAGTCGAAGCTCGACGTGATCGAGCCCCCCTGGTCGGCAGTTCCGTTGGTGCTGAAACCGCGCGAAAACGTGACTTGGTCAACGCCGGTCCGAAGCGCTTGCTCTGCCGACGCTGCTTGGACTTCCTCCTCGCCTCCTCTCTCTCCTCCTCTCCCAGCGCGCCGAGCCGACCGCCGAGGTGAACGCCGATCCGGGTCGCCTGGCCCAAATCTAACGCGGATCAGGACGAGAACCGGAGCGTCCGCGCGCAGTACTCGGGCCACCACATCGTCGAGGTCTCCGGCTGCAGTCCCCCCAGATCTGCCGCTGCCGTCACCAGCTGGCGCGGATACCAGGGACGTGTACCAGGCTTCGCGACACGCCCCCAAATCACACGATACGCGTTGCGAATGCCATGTGATCGCCCGCTGTGCTTGCGGGACGAGGAGTGAACAATGTTGTTGAGTGCTCGAAAATTTCGAATCTCGGTGATCATGCCGCTTTGGGTAGCCGCGGTACTGGTCATCTTCGATTGCACGCCGGCCTGGGCGAAGACCGTCGCGCAATGGGTTCCGCCGAGCGGCGAAGTCGACGAGAAAAATTTCCCGGCGACCTCCACCGCCGCGGGCGTCACCGCCACCGCCATGACGTACTCGGGCGCTTTGCTGGCGAATATCAACATCGACGGCAACTACGGGGTGAAGAATTGGCCGCTGGCCGTCGATACGTCGAAGTACATCGAGTTTTCGGTGACCGGTCAGGTCGCCTTCGGGGCGGTCGAGTTCAGCTGGTTTTCGTTTTTCGCCCATCCTGACAAGGTCGAGATTCGCTCGAGCGCCGACGGCTATGCCACGGTCCTGGCCTCCGCAACCCATCCGCACGACTTCGCCACACACAACTTCTCCCTCAACGTTTCGAGCATCGGAACGAGGAGCGGCCTGACGACGTTCCGGCTCTACTTCTTTGGCGTCAACAGTGCGACCCCCGGGGCTTACATCGAAGGGCCGAACACCGAGGTCCCGAATCCCGACAGCTTCGGGCTCCGGATCGTCACGGCGGGCTGCGCCGAGAATCACCACGTCGTCAACCATGCCTGCGTGGCATGCCCGGCGGGAAGCGGGCGCCCGGCGGGCGACGACGACGACGGTAACGACACGAGCTGCACGCCGATCGTGTGCGCCGCGAACCAATACGTCTCGGGCAACGCCTGCGTTGCCTGCGCACCCGGCAGCACCCGTCCCGCGGGCGACGACGCCACCGGCGCCAACACGAGCTGCTCGCCGACCCTGTGCGCCGCGAACCAATACGTCTCGGGCCACGCCTGCGTTGCCTGCGCACCCGGCAGCACCCGTCCCGCGGGCGACAACGCCACCGGCGCCGACACGAGCTGCGCGCCGACCCTGTGCACTGCGAACCAATACGTCTCGGGCAACGCCTGCGTTGCCTGCGCACCCGGCAGCACCCGTCCCGCGGGCGACAACGCCACCGGCGCCAACACGAGCTGCGCGCCGACCCGGTGCGCCGCGAACCAATACGTCTCGAACCACGCCTGCGTTGCCTGCGCACCCGGCAGCAGCCATCCCGCGGGCGACGACGCCACCGGCACCGACACCAATTGCACGGACACGTTCTGCGTGACGAACGAGCACGTCTCGAACCACGCGTGCGTCCCCTGCGCGGCCGGCACCACGCGCCCCGCCGGCGACAACGCGAGCGGCTCCGACACCAGCTGCACCGAAACGCTCTGCGCCGCGAACGAGCACGTCTCCGGTCACAAGTGTGTGCCCTGCTCGGAGAGCAGCACGCGCGCGGCGGGCGATCGTGCAGCGGGCGCCGACACGAGCTGCGAGCCGAACGCCGCCAAGCCGGACGCTGGCGTGCCGGACGCCGGCGTGCCGGACGCCGGCGAGCCGGCCTTGGAAGGGGGAGACGACGGCGGAGGTGGCTGTTCCGTCATGTCGAACAGGACGCCCTCTGTCGCGTCGATGGTCGGGACTTCGATCCTGGCGATCGGCTTCCTCGGGCTGCGAAGGCGCCGTCGAACCGGCGCCGGAAGCTAGCGCGGAGCGCTAGCGCACGAGCACTGACCACATCTCACAACGAAGCCGTATCGAAAAGTAGCGAGCCGACTTAAGAGGAGATGGGCACCGGCCGTTGAGGAGCCGATGCCCATCTCTGCTCATCGATTCGCTTCCGCTTCGCTGCTCGGCCTCGTCACCGCGATCTCCGGATGTACCATCGAGCATGGGGGCCAGCCCTCGCTCTCCGATCCGGAGGTCGTCACGCCGGAGGACAACAAGCCCACGACGTGGACGATCTTCGTCTACGGGCACGGCGACCACAATCTCTCGCCGAGCCTCGCGAACGACATCGAGAAGATGAGCAAGGCCGAGCTCGGCGCGAACGTGAACGTCGTCGTGCTCGCCGACTGGAATGCGAGCGCCGAGGACGCCGAAGGGAACAAGATCTACGCGACAGGCTCGGAGTGGTATCGCATCCGCGGCAGCGGTCTCGAGCCGGCGCTCCTCCGCACCGAGCCCGAGCAGGATCTCGATGACGGGGCCACGCTGAGCGGCGCCATCGCGCGCGCGTTCAAGGACCATCCCGCCGACCGCTACGGGCTCGTGCTCTGGAACCACGGAGGATCGTGGGACGGCGGGTACGGCAGCGACATGCAGGACGGCACGCGGCCGAGGCCCGAAGGGATGTCGGTCCCGAAGGTCGCGAAGGCGGTGCGCGACGGCCTCGACGCGGCAGGACTCGGAGGTGATCGGCCGCTCGAGCTGCTCGCGTTCGACACCTGCCTGATGGGCGGCGCCGAGGTCGCGTACGCGATGAAGGACCTCACGAAGGTCTACATCGCGAACGCCGAGATCGACTACGGCAGCGGGCTCAACTACGCAGACACGCTCACGTACATCGCGCAGAACCCCGACGCTGCCGCTCAGGATCTGGCGCGCTACGAGGTGAAGTCCTGGGACGCCCTCCACGCGTCGGCGAGCGCGGACGACGTGCTGCTCCGGTCGCACATCGCGATCGACACGAGCAAGCTCGAGGCGTTCGCCAACGCCACGGCTTCGTTCGCGGAGGCCGTCTCGCGAGCGCCGGGCGCGGCGGAGCGCATTGCTTCGGATGCGTACTTCGCGCTGCCCGCGTACCACGCGACGCTCGCCGACGGCGTGAGCGATCCGCGTTACCGCGACTACGGACAGCTCCTGTCCGCGTTCTCGGGTGATGCCTCGCTCGGCACGATCGCGAGCACGGCTGCCGAGGTTCGGCACCGCTTGTCGGCGATGACGCTCGGCATCGCCTCCGGCACGCTTCGCGAAGAACAGTTCGGCTTCCACGTCGCGTTCCCGGTCCCGAAGGACCTGTCGTCCGAGTGGTTCGGGGCGTATTCGCAACTTGCGGGCGACTGGTCGAAGACGAGCCGCTGGAATGCCGTCCTCGAGAACATCTTCGCGAACAGAGATACGACGCCGCCGACGATCACGAGCGAGATCGCCAGCAACGATCCGAGCGGGAAGACGACGCTGAGCATCCTCAGCGCCGACCGTGACCTCGGCATCGCGCGACTCTCGGTCCTCGGCGCCGACTCCGTCGACCCGACGACGACGATCCGCTTCGGGCTCGTCGCCGCGAGCGCGCTGAAAGCAGGCAAGGCCGGGGCGATGCTCTGGGACGGCAAAGGTATCGCCGTCGAGGGCCAGCTCGCGACCGTCGTGCCGTGGATGATGACTGGTCGTGACTCGAACGGGCAGGTCCGGCCGCCGGTCGTCGCCGTGCTCGGGAAGCTCACGTTCGGCGGAGAGGAGATGGATGCCGGCCTGCTCTGCGCGGAGGACGACGGCAGCGCCGAGGTGATCATGCTCGTGACGCCGACGGGTCAGACGGCGGCGCTGACGACCGCGGAGATCGTCGCGGACGATCCGAGGGCGACGTTCGCCCCGGCCCTCGTCGCGAAGCCGGCGTCCGGAGGCGGCGTGCTCCGCCCGGGAACGCCGATCACGCTCGACAAGGACGGGCTTGCGATCGCGACGAAGCCGGTGCCGGCCGGCAGCTACTCGCTGCGGCTCGAGGCGGACGACATCTGGGGCAACACCGCCGTCGTCGAGCACGCCGTCTCGGTGCAGGCCCCCTGATGAAGGAGCAGATGAACGCGCCGAAGAGCGGGACGTCCGCGCGCTGGCCGCTCGCCCTCGCCCTCGCAGGACTGATCGTCGGAGTGGGCTCGCTCGCGTTGGTCGACGGCGGCCGCGCGCCCGTGAAGCACGAAGAAACGCTGCAGGCGCCGTCCCCTCAACCCGCTCGCGGCTCGACAGGTCTCGTCGCCCGCCGCGACGAAGCACACGTGGCGAAAGCAGATCCAGCACCGGCAGCGAGCACGTCTCACGAGAGCTCAGTCGTCGGACGATTGAGCGCGCGCTATCGACCCGAGGACCTCCAGCTGCTCTCGGCCGTGTCGCGGAGGACGAACGCCCCGCCGCCTCCGACGGTGCATCGCCTCCTCGACGCTGCGCGCGCGGGCGCGGACGACGCCGAGCTCACGCGCATGATCCGTGAGGACGTACAAGGGGCGCTCGTCCGCCACGACTGCTTCGATTGGCTCCGCCGCCGTCGCGGCGAGCCCCGGCCGAAGCCGCCCGCGCTCGCATCACACAGGCATGCGCGAGCGCAGCCCGCGCGTTGAGCGCGGCGGCGCTCAGCGATTCCCGGAGCGCGCGCGCGCCCCGCGGCCCGTCCCGGCCCGTCAGGGAGGGCTCGGAACGGTCGACCGCGGATCGATGCACCCCGCAGAGGTAGCCGTCGCGCTCGACGAAGCTTCCGCCTCAACTCGAGCTCGCGCGCGACCGTTTCGCCGGCAAGGCGGCAAAGCACACGCGAGCGCCAATACGGCGGCCCCCGTGCCGGGCTGCGCTCGGAAGCCTTGGTCGGTTCAACAATCACCGCTCGTGGCCGCGCCGAGCTGCTCGAGCACCGCAGCACCTTCGGGTGTATCGGCGACGAGCGGCGCCGTCAGCTGGCCGAGCTCGCGCGCCGCGCGAGCGAGCTCGACGACGTGATCGTTCGTCTCGCCAGCGATCCACCATGCCGACGAATCCTCATCGGCGACGATCCAGATCCAACCACCTTCCGCTGGACTGAAGTCGTAGAGCGTGGCTTTCGTCGCGTACTCGCGTGCGTAGGAAGAGAAGCGCTCCTCGAGCGCTGCACGCGCTTCGGCGCCGAATGGTCCCTGCGACGCTCGCAACCAGCGACCATTCCTGAATGGCTGCACCGGGCACGCCGCTTCGGAGCGTGCGAGGTCGGCGTTCTTTCCCCAGAACGAATACGGCACCATGTCTTGGTGGACGCACCCGTATACGAACGCATCGAAGAGCCACGACGAAAAGGAACGCGGGGTTGACCAACCGCGGTCGCGATGATGTTCGTGGATGGGAGGGTCGGCCGAGCCGTCGAGCTCGAAGAAGACGCGCCACTGGCGCATGACATCGGTTTGGAGATAGACGAGCGGCCCGCGAAGATCGCTCGGAGGCGCGATGCCATCGAGCTCGTCGCCTGTCGCGCTCGTCGCGCGCTCGACGGCAGTCAGCACGCTCGTCAGCGTCTCGAGCGAGCCATCGCGATACTCGGCCCACAGGTCCGGAAGCGATACCTCCCATTCGTCGTCGGTCACGCGTCCGACGATCGTGGCTCCCGGCTCGGGGACGTTCCACACCGTGCGTCGGTATTCGTTGGGAGCCATCGGAATGGTCGCGAGGGTGGTGAAGAACTCGCGCACGACGACGGGAAGCGTTCGGCCGGACCGCGCCTCCCAAGCCTCGACTTCACGGAGTCGCTCGGGACAGGTCGACGGATCCACCACGAGAAGCAGATAGAGAGGCTGGAGCGGCGAAAGCATGAGCCCCGCACTCTACCGAGAGCGCGCGCAGTCATCGAGGGAGCAGGCCGTACTCCTCCGTTGCGCGGGCGGGATGAGCGCGCTGTATATCGACGTTTCATTGGGATTCGAGGACGGATCGCGGCGTGATCGTCCGCGGGGTAGGCTACGGCAGGGAGGCACCGGCTCCGCCGGGCCAGTGGTGCGCGGCCCCGATCAGACGGGTTCCCATGGCAGCCGCGCCGCCGACGGAGCGAGGCCGTCGCGAAGGCACGCGAGGTTGGTGCGCAGCTGCGCGATGGGCTCCCGCACGTTCTGATCCTTACCGGCCATGCGCGCAGCACCGTCGAGCACGCGGCGCATGCTCGCCGCGCTCGGTCGGTTGGCGTTCGGCGTGTGAACGAGGACGTAGAGCAGGCATGCGACGTCGGGAGCCGTGAGGCCGTCCAGGGGCTTCGCTCGGTCGAGGAGGAGCGCGAACAATGCGCGGGCGCGCGCGTGGTGGTTCGCGTTCTCGTACAGCATCCCGCGCGCCCTGAACGCGATGTGCTTGGCGATGTCCGCGAGGTGCGGGCGGGTCCACTGCAGGACGTCACGTGTGAGCGCCGAGGCTCGCGCGGTCGCGGCCGTCACGGCGAGCGAGGCTCCGATCCTGGCGTCGAGCCACGGATAGCGGAGCAGCACGCGGGCGCATTTCCACAACGCAAGCTCGAGCTGCTCGACCTTCGCGAGCGAGATCGGGCCGCCGACCGCGGCGAGGAAGGCTTTGGCGTCGAGGTCGCGCGCGAGCACCGCGAGCTTGCGCGCGTCACCGGCGAGCAATGCCTTCGCGACCGCGTCGGCGCTGACGGTCGTGGCCTGCCGGGCGGCGCGGGCGGCGGGCGTCCAGTGGTCCGCGTTCGCGCGCCAGAACGCCTCGGCTTCGCGCCGGAAGCGCTTCGCGATGCGGGCGAGCCGGCCCGTCACCGCCGGCGCCGCGACCGTCGAGCGGATCGTGGCGATGACCTGGCGCTGGCGCTCGCTGCGCCACGTGCCCTGCTTCGAGCGCGGCGGCAGGCTGTGCAGCGCGATAGTGATGCCGGTCCGGATCCGCACGTCGATCTCGACGATCTCGACCTGCGCGGCGGTCGTGCGGCGATACGTCGGGAAGCTGCCGCGGAACGTCATCTCGCGCAACAAGGGCTCGAGGGCGGCGCGGACGGCCATGGTGGCGTGCCGCGTCCACGCGGCGGAGGGCATGGCGGGCATCCGCGAACTGATAACACGGCCACTCCGCGCTGACGCAAGGTCGGGAAACGCAGGTGAACGGTCGCGGCTACTTCGTGCAGACGGTGTTCGTCATGTTCCCGAACGCGCTGGGATAGGAGCGGCACTTCGGACCGTCGTGGAGGAGGTACGCGAGCTCGCCGAGCGCTCTCCTGCCCCTTTCCGCCTGCTCGGCGTGTTTCCTTCGACGATCGGCCTCGACGCGTGCCGCTTCGGCGTCGAACTTCGAGACCACGTTCGTGTTGTGCGAGTGGAGCAGCATCTGCTCGAAGACGATCGGGTCGTCGCACTTCGGCGGAGACAGGTCGCAATCGGTCCCGACCGCGTTCCAGTCTGCCGCGAAGTAGCGCTGAGCGAGCTGTGCGTCGATCATCCGCTGGAACGCGATCTCACATTGCTCGGCGTCCTTCGCGGCGCAGACGCGTTCACGGAACTTCGCGCGGAAGTCGTCGGTTGCGGTGTGCCTCAGGATGTAGCCGCAGTTGGGACCGATCTCGCTGTCGATGCAGCGCGCGTAGACGATCGCCTGGTTCGCACGAGCGGTTGCGCCGTCGAGCTGTACTTCGGCATGCCGGTCGATCGACATGCGCGGCGCGCAGCCGAGGACGAGTAGGGCTGGAGCGAGCCACGCGGTGGGACCGAGAGTCGAACGATGAGCAGGCATGCGGGGTGGCGCGCGGTGCACCTTGCGGACCAGCCGTCCGCGAGGCCCCCCGCTCCGGGAACGCGAGCTGTTACGGCCACATCGCGCCCGATCGCGGACCTCGTCGCAGGCGGCGCGAACGCGAGTTCACGTACCTTGCCGTTCTCTGCTTCGTCGCGCAGCGGTCAAAGGCCGACGTATACGACGTCGCCACCGTGAGCCCTCGCTGTCGGCGACGAAGGCGCGCCGCGAGAGGGGTGGCCTCCGCGAGGAATCCGGTCAGCTCGGTGGCACGGCTCCATGCGCTCTCTTTGGATCACCGCGCTCATCATCGTGGGCCCACATCGCGCTCGTCGGATCGGCGCACCGGCGTCGCGCTCGAGCGCGTAACGGTCGTGCTCGCTCTAGGCCCGCTCGTGAGAACGGAGGCTCTCCGTTCCCACACTCATACTCGAGCTGCCATCGATGATGGCGAGCCGGCGGAGCGCATTTTTCGCGCAAAAAGCATCACGGTTAGAATAGGTTGGCTCGTCCTTTCGTATCTCTATCCATGAAAAAATTCTTTGGCGCAGCCATCACGCTTGCGGCTCTTGCTGCTGTCGTCGCTTGCTCCGAGTCGTCGACGAGCACCAACGATCCCTCGAATCCGGGTAGCGGAGGTGGAGGCGGTGACGGAGGGCACAGTCCGACCCCCGGTCCCGGGACGAAGGTCAAAGCCGGCACAGTCACCATGACGCAGACCGTGGTCTCTGCGGGCGGTACCGAGATCGTGAACGCCGCCGCCGGAGCAGGGTTCTATGAGGGCACCCTGAACGCATCCGGCTCGGGCGATGCCTCGTGCACGGAGTCGAAGGAGGGCGACTGCACCATCACCGAGTGCGATCTCGGCCCCACTCCGGACGGCGGAACCGAGACGGATGCCGGAACCACCAAGTCCCCGCACGCGGGCGAGATTGCCATCAAGAGCGCGAGCGAGATCAAGCTGACTCCGGACGCCGACGGTAAGTACGACGGCAAGAGCGAGCAGTCGAGGCTCTGGACCAACGGTGGCGACATCTCCGTCACGGCTGCCGGCGCCGATGTCCCGGCATTCGAGACGTCGCTGAAGGGACCGTCGGCCGTCGAGGTGACGGCGCCTGCGTGGCCTGCACTGGGCGCCGCGCTCGAGATCGATCGCGCCAACGATCTCGAAATCACGTGGAGCGATGGAGGTGCGGGCAGCGTTCAGGCGATGGTGAGCTCCAGCACGGACGACACCAAGAAGGTCGCCACCGTCTCGTGCGTCTTCAAGTCCGACACGGGCGGGGGCAAGATCCCGAAGGCTGCTCTCAGCAAGCTCATCGCGGGAGACAAGGCGTCGATCTCCGTGCACGCGGCAACGATCGAGGAGGTCACCGCCGGCGACTGGAAGGTCTCCGTCGCGGCAATGACTTCGGCGACCACGAGTGGCGGCGACATGGCGTCGGCTCAAGCGAAGATCAAGTGACCTGATCGCGTAAGCCTCTCGTGTCCTGCGCGCGCCCCGTCTGAGTTGTCTGCGGACGACCGGCGGTCGCGCGCAGCAGAGGCTGCGACCCGCGCGACGCGGAACGGAGCCCAGTAACGTCGGCGACGCGAATTGCTCACACGGGCTCGCCCACGAACTCCGGATGGGTCTCGCTCGATGGGTCTCCCTCCGCATTGTTCAGGTGGTGGCGGTGTCGGCGCTGCAACAGCTTCCGTCGCCGCGGCGTCCTCGGCAGCTGCCTGCGGTTTGCTGGTGGTTGTATCCCGCGATCGCAACGAGACACATCGAGGCGGGTCGGCAACTACTCGGACGGTAGTTCGAGGCAGAAGAGCGGGAGGCTCACTCCGTCGACACATTGTTGTCCGACGCGACCTGCCCACTGGAAAGCGGCGGTTCCTGGTGGCGGCGGGGCAGCGATGCCGATCCCGACCTCGAACTCGAAGCCGGAGCCGGAGGCGTCGCCATCGGAACGATTCTGCCACCCCTGGCAGGTACGGATCCGGATGGGATCGATCTCGCCCTCGGCGTAGTAGACGCCGGAGAAGAACTGGAAAGCTCGGTCGCCCTTGGGCTTGCCGTACTCGTTGAAGGCCAGCGTGTTCGAGGGCCCCGTGAGGAACTCGTCAGTGTTCGCGAAGATGACACCGAGTAGCATCGCGCAATCCGGGCGTCGTACGCCGTCATTCTCACGAATCGCGCACCAGCGATCGCTGGGTCTGTTCCGATCGCGGACGACCGATATGCGTGCGAGATCCGCAGTGCCGTCGAGGGTCGACGATAGCGCGATGAGTGCGGCGTAGCTCTGGGCGTTCGGCAGGCCTGCCCTCGAGGCCGCATCCTTGCACAAGCCGTCGACGAACACGTCGAGCGAGCCGGCGTCCACGCCCTTCGCGAAATCGGTGGGAAAGGACTCCGACGTGAGAAAGATGCCGAAGTCGCGCACCCCTCCGTCGTTCGCTTCGCTCCCATCGACCGCGCTCGCGCTCGCGTCGTTCTGCGGTTGGCTCGAGCCCGCGTCGGCGGTGAGTATCGGGTCCTCGCCCATACACGCCTGCGCCGCGGCGGCGAGCGCGAGAGAGCCGAGCGCCAAGGTCCGTACGATAGGCCGCGACATGCCAAGAGCATACCTGTCCCCGACGCGCGGGCGAGCAGTCAATCGGACGGCGTTGGTCGGTCAAGACCGCCCCCGTGGTGCGAGTGCTGTTGACCAGTCCGGCGATCCTTCATTGCGAGGGTCGACAACAGTCGATCGTCATGGTTGCATCGCAGGCCTCAAACCCAACAAGGGGGGGATACAATGGCTGATGATGCAGTGACGGATCTCGATCCGGCGCGCTACCTTCGTGCGCCCGTTCTCGATGTTCCGGGCGCGATCGCGCTCGGAATCGCGCTCCTGTCGTCGACCGACGGCTCGCTGTCCGGCGCGCCGCACGCGAGCGCCAAGCGGCTTCGCGCTCGCGTGCTCGAGCTGCAAGCACGCTGGGCCGAGCAGCGCGCTGTGGCCTCCACGCCGAAGACCGATCCCCGTCCCGCCGATCAGCGTCTCGATCGCGCGTGGGCAGCTGTCGGACGCCGACTGGAGACCCTCTCCGAGCTGCCTGAGACGGTGCCGGAAGCCAAGCTCGCGGCGACGCTCTACGAGCGCCTCTTTCCGGAGGGGCTGACGTTCCTCGCGATGGCGTTCGAGAAGCAGTGGGCGGAGAGCGAGCAGCGCCTCAAACAGATCGGCGACGGGCCGACCGCGAAGCAACTCACGACGCTCGTCGGCGACTTCTTGCTCGCCGAGCTGCGCACGGCGCACACCGAATATGGTCGGGTGCTCGGCATCACTGCCGCGAAGGCGGAGAAGGCGACCCCTCCCAGCCTCGTCGAGGCGCTTCGCGGGGTGACGCAGGCCATCGCTGCCTATTCTCTCCAGCTGGTCGCCGCCGCTCACGCCGACCCGGAGATCGTGCCCGCGGTGCGGAGAGCACTGCGACCGCTGGACGACATCCGAAGTGCTCAGTCGAGACGCGCCGCTGCCGGCGAATCGCCGAGCGTTCCCGACGACACGATCGCCCCACCGCCGTCCAAGGTCGGTCCGACGACGCCGGTCCCCGACGTGTAGACGAGACACGACGCCGCATCGCGGGGGCGTTCGACCCCAAGAGGGTTCCTTGATCGAGGTGGAAGGTCGATCGAGGAACCCTTTGGGGTTCGCCGATCGACGTGGAAGGTCGTTCGAGGAGCCCTATCGGGTTCGTCGATCGACGTGGAAGGTCGATCAAGGAGCCCTCGAAGGTTCGCCGATCGACGTGGAACCTCGATCGAAGACCCCTGACGGCTCTTCAGCGACGTTCGACTGTCGTGCGTCGAGACTCCGTGGCCCTGCGAACTCGACCGGTGGCGCTGCGCGCGTCGTCGGCCGAGGGCTGCCTGATGGCCCGAGTGCTAGCTGTCGTCTGCGGGGTGGTCTTCTGCGCCGCCGCGAGGAGCGGGAGCTGCTGGTCCCCCTTCGCCGTTCGTCGTTGCTGGGAGCTGAGCCAGCGGATTTGAAACGAGTCGCCGGATCTCCTTCGGATCCGGCCATCCCTCGACGCGGCCGCCGAACTTCGCCGAGTTTGAGGGCCCCAGACGCGCATGGAACTCCGCTCCCTTCTCTAGGAGGTCCGGACCGTAATTGGTTGCCTGCAGCGCCGCAGGAATGGCATCCGCTTGATGTTCCGAGTCGGCACCGTATAGTCGAACGATTCGCTCTACATCCTCGGCCGCTAGCTTGTCCGCCTCTTCCGAGTGTCGCTTGGCAGCCTCGTCCGCAGCAGACGCCATTCCGATCGACCGGAGGTGCGCTTCGACCATGCGGTGACGCTGGCGCATTCGGATGAGCTTCCCGTAGAGGTCGACAAGCCCTCCAAGGAAGGCCAGGACGTTCTTCCGCGCACTAGTGAGGGCCACGGAACCAGCGATGGCCACCGCCCCTGCCCCTCCTTCAGGAGTCTTGACTGCTTCGATGACCAGGTCGATCCAGGTCGATCCGGCGTCGACGTTTGAGAATCGAATGCATGGCCCAAACAGAACGTCCGCCGGTCGTGCGAGCGCAAAGTTGATCGCTTTGACGAACTTCTCGAAATCATCGAGGTTCTGAGGCTGCGGAAGCCTCACACTTATCGTCGGCTCCACTTCGTCGGGAAGCAACGAGTCGATCATTCGGCGAAGAAGGTTCACCGCTATCCGCAGCTGATGGATCGTAGGGGCCATCGGCGACGAGACAGCCGCAAGGGTCGTCGCGGGGTCGCCCGCCAGCTCCGACCAAGCAAGGTCAAGTACGGCGTTGGTCTCCGGTTTGAGCGCCTCGATCCTCGCGAGCTCTCGCACAGCGACCAACGCAGGTCGCCATTCACGGACCACGCCGCCATGCTGGCCACCTGGCAGGCCTACCACCTCGAACTTGATCGCATTCAGCGCCACAGTCGTTGCTTCGAGGATCTGTCGCATCTCGCGGAGGCGCATTTGGGCGAGGATGCTACCCACAATGGCGAGCGCTGGTCGACTCTGAATCGCAGTCCGCGTAACCAGTTGCTGGCGGTTGTAGACGGACTCGTAAACGCGGGGCAGCTCGGCGTCGCTCACGCCCCGCGGTGTTCCTTTTCCTTACGCGTTGGCATGAGGCGCTCGGGGATCGCCTTCTTGAAGTCCAGCCCAGAGATGCGGGGACAGGTTCTCGTTGGTGGAGATCAGCTCCGTGGTCCCGACCAGGCCGGATCCGCTCTTCGCGTCGCTTCCCACGTAGCGCCGCCGCCAGACTCGCGCGCGCCAAGACGGGCATGATCGAGTCGAGCGTCGTAGCTCGCCTAAGTCGGTGACAAGAACGACCGAGGTTCGTGAACCTAACATGAGTGATGAAGGACACGAGCAACCGCTTTAGTGCTACCTTCGCGCCCTGAGATGGCGAACGATGAGAGGGCAGCGAAGCCGGAAGCCAAGGGCGTGGCAACTTCGAAGCGCATGTCGGCACATGCGATCGGAAACGATGCTGCTTCAGCGGTCGGCAACACGTTCGCCATCGCCGAGGGAAGAACGGTCGCCGCCCTTTCACCAAAGGGACCGGCTATTGCGCGCCGACAGTCGACGGACGAGGAAATCCAGGCGATTCGTTCGCAGATCAACGAATTCGCCACCTCCTTCCGAGTCGCCATCGAAGCGTGCCTCCGAGCGGCCGAGGCTGCCGAAGCGAGCGGCAACGTGTTGGCTCAGACGAAGGAGACCGTCGACGAGCTCTGGGCTGCACATGCTGCCGTCGATCTCCGTAAGGACAGCCCGATGGTCGGGATGGCGAAGTCCACGCTCAAGGCCGCACTCTCGGCGGGTGCCGGGGCGGTAGTGAAGGCACTCCTCCCAAAAGTGCTCTAGGCGGCCACGATGCGCCGAGCGTGGCGGCCCCCTCGGCGGCGGACGCTGCGGCGACGCACGGTGCCGCTGCTGCTGCCTCCAACGGCAACGCCTTTGCCCTGAACCAGACGCTCCACGTCGCAGCGCCGGTCCAAAACGCCGCTCCGGTCGACCCCGCTCTCCGCCTTCGCGAGATGGAGAGGAGCTTCTTCCTTCCTGAAACTCATCTCCGGGAGCTCATTGCGATCCAACGGGTCATCCTCGTTGTCGCTTGCGCGTTCTTCGTGGCGATGACAGCGTTGCTCGCGCCATCGGAGCTGCCTTTCAGATTTCGGGCAGCGTCGATCGCTGCGTCCTTCGGCCTCCTGGCGATCCCTGCCGTCATGAACCTGCGTACTCGTTCATTCCGACACCGATTGCAATTTTATCGGAATTGGTGCACCGAGAGCCTAACGCCGCCGCACCCCAATTTGGATGCGTCGGAAATATGGTTGGAATGGCAGGCGTTCCTCAAGAAGTACGGAGGCTCGCGATGAGTTCGACGACCGAACAAGACCGGACCTCTTATCGAAAGCTCTCGCGACTCCGCTGGATCGCGTGGGGGACGACGATCGTTCCGCTCGTCATCGGCGCCGTCGGCGTTGTCTCTGTCGCTCTGCAGGCCAAGAAGAGCCAGGAAGACCTGCGCGTCCAGACCGATGAAGCGGCCCGACTTCGCGACGAAAAACACGCTCTCGAGAACGAAGTCGTCCAGCTTCGCGCCACCCTTCGGGAGGAGACAGAGCGCGTCTCGTCGCTACGCGCCAACGCCGAAGCGCTCGCGGCACAGCAGAGTAAGCTCGAGGTGGCGCTGTCGTCGCCGGATACGGCGGGGGCGATCGCGACCGTGCGGGCAACCATGGCCGACCGCTCCCCTCGCGAACGCGCAGTGGCGCTCCGACGGCGTGCAAAGGAAGTCGGCCTCCACAATCGTCCGGAATTGGCCACGCAACTGCTCGAGGCCGCGGTTCGCGAAGATAGTTCGTACGCAGAGGGCATGATTGATCTCGGGTTTGCAGCGATGAGCCGCAAAGACCTCAAGGAGGCGGAAAAGCAATTCTTCGCGGCCGCGCTCGCGGCCGAAAACGCTGACACCAACGGATACTATGCTTTTGGGCTAGTCAATCTCATCAACGTATTGGTCATCGAAAATCGATTGGACGATGCCAAGCAATGCGCGAACTTGATCCGTCCAGTGGCCGATCCGCAGTTGGACGGCGGCACGTTCAAGTGCGTGCCCGACCCACCGCGGAGTGGAAAACTCTATGAGCAGACGTGCCCGTGCGCGAAGTTCCGCAAGTCCGTAACGGATCCCCCGAAGGATGAAGGAATCCCTCGAACGCTCGACATGCTGGAGATCGCCCTTTCGCGGCAGGCCAAGCTGCCAAAGTGAGGGCGGCGAACGCGCCCTGGAATTGCCTCCCGCAAGGGCAAACAGGTCGGGGTTAGGAATTTGAGCTAAGCGGCGGCACCGGTCGTCCACCATCGCGTACGTCGTGGCGTTGTCGGTTCGCTGCAGCCAGCTGCAAGGATCATGGACGCGATTCGTCTCACATGTCGGCACCGAGGCCGACGACACCGAGCGAAGCAAGCGTCTGCCCTCCGTACGAGCGTCGCATCGTGGGCGGGTTTCGAGCGGCAGCGATTCTTCCAGTGCCGAGGTCGCGTGCGTTGCTCGTCGACGAGATCGAAGCGGATGGTAACCGTACGTTCCTATCTGCAACTGATCCGCCTCCACGGAGCTCGGGTGAGGACGTCCGCGAGGTAGTCGAGCACGTCGCACCTCCACTCTCCGTCAACGCGCTATCATGAGCTACGTATGGCAGGCCTTGCCCCCGTCGAGCTGACGGCTGACTGTGATGTGTGTGGGCTCGAGGCCGGAGTCGTCGAGGTCTACGACGCGCTCGTCGCCGCGTGCCGTTTCGGGGTACCCGCAACGACGCGCTGCAAGCTGTGCGCGGCGGAAAGCCAAGGCTCGCTCGACCGCGTCCCGAGAGGGCCGCTCCGCGAGGTCCCGGCGAACCGCTGCCCCGCGTGCCTCCACACGCTCACGGCTGCCGCCGTCGACGAGCGCAGCTGTCCGAGCTGCGGAGCCCGCGCAGCGCTCGAGGAGACGAGCGCGCCCACCCGCTTCGATGCCGTTGCCGATCTCGAACGCGCGCTCGACGCGTGGGCCGAGCGGGAGAGCTTTGCCTCCCGCGAGGCGCTGGTTGCTGCGACGTTCGTGGAGCCGGACATCACGAAGCTCTTCGCCGCGGTCCAGCGGCGAGAGCCCCTCGAAGTCCTTGCCGATCCATTCGCCAACATGGGCATGCGAACGACCGGCGGTCGCGCGCAGGAGAAGCGCGAGCGGCGCGCGGCGGATCGGAGCCGCGAGGGCGCCGCCACGTCGGAGACGCTGCGCGGCCGCGCACCGATCCCGGACGCGGCCGCCCCAACCACGCCGAGGACGAACGAAGGCGCACCACCGGTGACGGCGCGCGGGATCGGTCCGGCCGCCGGAAGCGCGACGGAGGTTCCAGCGCCCTCGAACGCGGTCACGGACGACGACCGTCGCCCGAGCTCGCTCGCTGGCGCGCTGGATCCCGCCTACGCACCGACCGCGCCGCTCGCGCCACCGCTCGCCGCCTCGGCGACTCCCGGCGTCGAGGCGCGCACGGCCCCGCTCGCGCCACCACTCGCACCGCCGGCTCGAGCCGGCGTCCCCGGGATCGCGCCGACACCTTCGTTGCATCCGCCCCCGCCTCGATCGGCGCCGCCGCGCGCGATCGTGTTTCCGCTCGTCAGCGTCATCGCCGCCGACGGCGAGATCCACCCCGAGGAGCGCGCGCTCGTCGATCGGTTCCTCCAGGGCGAGGGCCTCGCGCCGCTCGCCGACCACGAGTTTCGCGTCCACCACCCCTCCGAGGTCGCGCACTTCGTCCCGATCGAGCGCCGCGAGGACGTCGTCAAGCTGATGTGCGAGACCGCCTCGATCGACGGGATGCCCGACGAGAGCGAGCGGCGCGTCATCCGCGCGTACGCCACCGCATGGCTCGTCGAGGACGAGAAGCTCGACTTCTGGATGTGGGGCTACGAGAACATGAACATGTCGCTCGCGCGCCAGCTCTTCCTGAAGCTCCGTCGCTTCGTGCTCTCGGCGCGATGGAGCGAGGCCGAGACGGGCGAGCGTCGAGGCTGACGCTCCAACACGCCCAGGGCCACGACCGTGTTCTTCCGTGATGCGCCCCGCTCGATCGGATAGCGTGAAGGACCGATGAACGTCCCGCAGTCGCCCGGCCCCGCTCCCGCCGCGCCCGAGGCTGTCGATCCGAGGATCCCCGAGCAGTTCCAGAGGGTCGCCGCGAACATCCGCAAGGTGATCCTCGGCAAGGACGAGGTGGTCGCGCGCCTCCTCTGGGCCGTCGCCGCACAAGGTCACGTCCTCTTCCGCGACGTGCCGGGCGTCGGCAAGACGATGCTCGCCAAGGCGTTCGCCGCGAGCGTCGACTGCACGTTCAAGCGGATCCAGTTCACGCCCGACCTCCTGCCGATGGACGTCTCCGGCTCGAACGTCTTCGACATGCGGAACAAGACGTTCCAGTTCCAGGCCGGCCCGGTCTTCACCAACGTCCTGCTCGCCGACGAGATCAACCGCGCGCCGCCGAAGACGCAGTCCGCTCTCCTCGAGGTCATGGAGGAGCGCCAGGTCACCGTCGAGGGGACCACGCACAAGCTCGAGCTGCCGTTCGTCGCGATCGCGACGATGAACCCGCTCGACGACGAGGGGACCTATCCCCTCCCCGCTGCCCAGCTCGATCGCTTCATGATGATGCTCTCCGTCGGCTATCCGCCGGAGGAGGCCGAGGCGAAGATGCTCGAGGTGCACCTCGGTCAGTCGCCGGCGATCTCGAACATCAGCCACGTGATCACGAAGGACGACGTCGTCCACTGGCAGCGGTCTGTCCCGAAGGTCTACGTCTCTCCGGAGATGCGGCGCTACTTCGTCGCCGTCCTCAAGGCGATCCGCACCGACGATCGGAACCTCCGCTCGGTCTCGCCCCGCTCGACCCTCCTCCTCGCGCGCGCGTGCCAGGCGCGCGCGATGTTCTCCGGCCGCGGCTTCGTCTCGGTCGAGGACGTGAAGGCGCTCGCACCCGACGTCCTCGGTCATCGCGTGATGACGAGCGACTCGGGCGTCGGTCGCGAGCTCGTCGCCCACTGCCTCGAGCGCGTCCCCGCCCCCGCCTGAGGACGCACACCGTGCCCCAGGTGATTCGCGCCCCAGTACGGCTCGACCGGCGCGATCGCTGACGGCTTCGCACTCCCGTTGCGCTACGCCGCAGCCGTTCGAGCTTGGCTCCATGACCGAACATGGTAGGCGACCTCTCATGAGCTCTCGCCTCGCGGTCGTATCGTGTCTCCTGTTGCTCTCGGCTTGCGGTGGCTCGACGTCGCCCGCGCCCACGACGCCTGCAGCACCCGCTGAGAGCGGTGCAACGCCGCCCGCACCGGGGAGCGGCGAGGGAGGCTCGGCGCTCACTGCGGAGGAGTGCGAGAAGCAAGGTGGACGCGTCGTCGGCGACATCGGAGACGGCGCCACGCATCGTCCGGACTATCGTTGCCCCGACAGCGGGCAGCCGCCGATCGGACGCATCAAGTTCGAGCCCAGCAAACCGGTGGCGCTCGAGGGCGCCGTCTGCTGCCGCTGAGGAGGCGCTCGGAGCCATGCGCAACAAGTTCGCCCGACAGGGCAGCTACATCCATGGGTGCCCGACCGGGCTCGATGGCTGCGCATGGAAGACACGTGTTTGCAGCGAGCCGGAGAGGCCTGTACAGCATCGAAGACGGTCGGCTCTCGCTGGTCGAGCTCGGCGCGATCGGTGCCGCTTCGTTCGGCGTGTCGACCGCCAACAAGGGCCACCTCTGGTCGATCGGGGAGAAGGACGTCCTCTCGTACGATGGAGCGTCCTGGTCCGCGATCGCCTGAGCGCGCCACTGCACGTGCGATGGCGCGAGCGAGCGGGTCAGGCGCTCCGCGCTACGGAGATGACGATCGACTTGGACGCCGGCGTATTGCTGACTTCGGCGACACTCCCGAGCGGGACGAGGACGTTCGCCTCCGGGAAGTAGGCGGCCGCACACCCTCGCGCGATCGCGTAAGGAACGACGACGAAGCGCTCCGCAACGCGCTCGCCGTCGCTCGCGTGACTCGTGATGTCGACGAGATCGCCCTTCGCGAGCCCTCGCTCTTCGATGTCGTCCTGGTTCATGAACACCACCCGCCGGCCGTTCTTGATCCCGCGGTAGCGATCATCGAGCCCGTACACGGTGGTGTTGTACTGGTCATGACTTCGGATGGTCATGAGCAAGAGCTGCCCGCGCTCGAGCCCGTGTCTCGGCAGCGGGTGGGCCACGAAGCGTGCCTTGCCCGTCTGCGTGTGGAAGACGCGATCGCGGGCGGCGTTGCCGAGGTAGAAGCCGCCCGACTCGCGCACACGCGCGTTGTAGTCGGCACAGCCAGGGACGACGCGCGCGATGTGATCGCGGATGGCGTCGTAGCTCGACGAGAGAGCGCGCCAGTCGATGCCCCCGGAGCGGAGGGTCGCCTCCGCCACGCCGGCGATGATCGCGACCTCGCTCTTCAGCATGCCGGACGCCGGTGAAAGACGTCCGCGCGACATGCTGACCACGCTCATCGAGTTCTCGACCGTGACGAACTGCTCGCCTCCCTCCTGGAGGTCGACCTCCGACCGAGCCAGGCAAGGCAGAATGAGCGACGTGCGACCGGTGACGAGATGGCCGCGATTGAGCTTCGTCGAGACGTTGACGGTGAGGCTGCAGCGACGGAGCGCTTCGGCGGTGCGCTCGGTGTCCGGTGACGCGGCGAGGAAGTTGCCGCCGAGCCCGAAGAAGACCTTCACCTGACCGTCGAGCATCCCGCGGATGGTGTCGACGGTGTCTCGCCCGTGCGCGCGCGGCGGCTCGAACCCGAACTCGGCGCCGAGGCGATCGAGGAAGGCGTCGGGCATCTTCTCGCAGATGCCCATCGTGCGGTCGCCCTGGACGTTGCTGTGCCCGCGCACCGGACACGCGCCGGCGCCCGGCTTGCCCATGTTGCCGCGCAGGAGGAGAAAATTGACCAGCTCCTGGACGTTGGCGACGCCGTTCTTGTGCTGCGTGATCCCCATCGCCCAGCACACGATCGTGCGCTCCGCTTCGCAGGCGACGTCCGCGGCGCGCTCGATCATCTCGCGAGAGACACCGCTCTCGCGAACGATCTCGTCCCAGGTGACGTCGGCGACGGATGCCACGAACGCGTCGAAGCCGTCGGTGTGCGCTTCGATGAACTCGCGATCGAGGACCGAGCCCGGAGACGCGTCCTCGCGCTCGAGCATCGCCTTCATGATCCCCTTGAAGACGGCGACGTCGCCGTTGATCTTCACCTGGAGGAAGAGACTGCCGATCTCGGTCGAGCCACCGACGACGTCGACCGGGTCCTGCGGATGCGCGAAGCGGATGCTCCCCGCCTCCGCGAGTGGATTCACGACGACGATCGAGCAGCCGCGGCGACGAGCATCACGCAGCGTGGACAGCATGCGCGGGTGGTTCGTCCCGGGGTTCTGACCGACGATGAAGATCGCGTCGGCGAGCTCGAAGTCCGCGAGGGTGACCGTTCCCTTGCCGACGCCGAGCGACGCGCCCATTCCGGCGCCGCTCGACTCGTGGCACATGTTCGAGCAGTCCGGGAGATTGTTCGTGCCGAGCTTGCGGACGAAGAGCTGATAGAGGAACGCCGCTTCGTTGCTCGTACGTCCCGACGTGTAGAACGCCGCCTGGTCGGGCGAGTCGAGCGCCGCGAGCTCGCCTGCGACCAGGGCGAACGCATCGTCCCAGGAGATCGGCTCGTAGTGCGTGCCTCCGGGCCGAAGCACCATCGGGTGGGTGAGCCGCCCCTGCTCGTTCAGCCAGAAGTCGGACTGCCGCGCGAGCGCGTCCACGCTCCACTCGGCGAAGAACGCCGGCGTCACTCGCCTGATCGTCGCTTCGGACGCCACGGCCTTCGCGCCGTTCTCGCAGAACTCGAACGCAGAGCGATGGTCCTTCGACTCGGGCCACGCGCAGCCGGGGCAGTCGAATCCCTCGACCTGATTCGTCAAGAGAAGCGTTCGCGCTCCTCTCACGAGGCCGAGATGATTCTTCACCTGCAGCGTCGTCTGAAAGACCGCACCTGCGCCGCCGGCCACGGAAGCAGGCGGGTTGATCTCGGGCGGGTGGGCCTCCGGCGGCGGCTGAGCTCCGGTTACTGCGCGCAGCATGCGCCGAATCGTAGCATCACTGCACGGCGCACCGCGACGCGCAGTGACGCTCGATCCACTCGCCTCACCCTCGCATGAATGACGAAGCTCAGGCCGCGAGGTGATGACGCATCGCTGCGCCGATCCACTTCCAATCCGCGTACGGCCCGGTCGAAATGGGCTCTCGCTTCATGATCGAGATGAGCTCCCAGTAGCGCTCCCCGCGTGGATCGTAGAGCGCGCGCATCCGCTCCCTCGCCGCGGCCTCGTCTGCCTGCTGGCCCGCGGCGGCCGCCATCGCCGCGATGAAGGAGCGGCAGATGCCGCCCGCCTCGGGCGAGGTCGGGTCGACGCCGTGCGCGCGCGCCTCGGCCGCGGCGCGCGCGGCCTCGGATTGCGCCCTGCGCATCGCCTCCTGGTCGACCGTCTTCGACCAGAAATCCGACGCCTGCGTGCGCATGCTCGTCACGAATGTCGGGTCTTCGAGCATCGTCGCGAGCTCGACCCATGCGTCGAGCTGCTCGGACGTCGCGTCGTCCGGGAGATCCGGCGTGCTCGCCTCGACCATCCCGCGCACCCATTGCTGCGACTCGGGCCAGCCCTCCATCACCTTCGTGAAGAACCCCTCCACCACCTTCTTGCGCTCTTCGTTCGACAGCCGGGTCACCATGGAGATCCTCCTCAGATCGGATTCCGAGGCCCCCGATCGGATCGCGGCACGGAGCGCACACGCCACGCGCTGGAGCGACGTGATGTGTGACTCGATCGCCCCGAGTCGGAGGCGGAGTGCCTCCTCGAGCTTCATGTCGCGACGGAGCACCTTGCCGATCCCCTCGAGGCCGATCCCCGCCTCGCGGAGGGTCCGGATGAGGTCGATGCGGACGACGTGCTCCTCCGCATAGAGCCGGTAGCCGCTCTGCGACCTCTCCGCCGGCGGCAGGAGCCCCTCGTCGGAGTAGAAGCGCAGCGTCTTGACCGGTACCCCAGTGCGTCGCGAAAGCTCGCCAATCGTGAGCCTCTTCGCCATGGCAACGAAGAGTGATGTCTCCAGCTGGTGGAGAGTCAAGGACCTCGTTTCCTCCGGCGCCTCCGCTGGCACGGGTGGGCGGGACGCTCGCACGACTCGACACGGGTCGGTGGGCGGGTTGGCAAACCAGTCGACGTTCCACGCGCGCCGTCCGTGTCCGCTCCTGATCCGAGTCCCCTCGTCACTTCGCTTCACCGGCGCGGCGTTGCGCTCGAGCTACAGGCGATCGACCTCTGCTTCCTCGCAGCACTGCACCTGCGGGCCGAGGGGTCGGCCAGGCCTCGTTCCAGGAGGACCGCCTCCTGGTCGGCCTCGACGCCTCACCCCGCGATCCTCCTTCTCGGTGCTCTTGCTGGTGGCGGAGCTACCGGCTCCGGGAGTGCGTGCTAACCTTCGAACGGTGAGCGCCGTCTCTTCGGATGCAGCCGCAGTCTCCGTCGAACCGGCGCTCGACGTGCGCCGGTTCACGCGCGCGGAGTACGAGCGTCTCGTCGAGCAAGGAGTGTTCGAGAACGAGCGCGTCGAGCTCCTCCGTGGTTTCATCGTCCGAATGTCGCCGAAGGGGCCCGCGCACGACTCCGCGATCGACCGTCTGCACGAGCAGTTGCTCCTAGCTCTTCGTGGGCGGGCGCGCGTGCGGAGCCAGAGCGCTTTCGCCGCGAGCAATGGCTCCGAGCCCGAGCCTGACGTCGCCGTCGTCCCGTCGGGCGAGTACCGCAACGAACACCCTTCGATGGCCTTCCTCATCGTCGAGGTGGCAGACAGCTCGCTGCAGACTGACCGGACCACCAAGGCGCGCATCTACGCCGAGAGCGGCGTCGAAGAGTACTGGATCGTCAACATTCGCAACGGGCTCATCGAGGTCCACACGGACATCGTCGACGGGGCCTACACGCGCATTACGCCCTTCGCGCGTGGCTCACAGATCACGCTACACGCGTTCCCGGACGTGAGCATCGGCGCGTCCGACGTGCTGTAGCCATCGCTCGCCAAGGCCCCCGAGTGTCGAAGCGTCAGTAGGTGCGGCGCGGCGCGAGCTGGCCGCGGGGCCGCCGAGCAGCTGATCGATCTCGATCACGGATGGAGGCTTCGCCGCCCAACAGACGATAGGCTGGACGCATGACTGGAGGCCGAGTTGCCGTACCGTGAGCCCGCCGGCGAGCTCGCGCGGCGCGATGCAGCCGTCGTCGAGAAGGGGCCGATCCTGCGCCTCGACGCGAGCGGGCGTCGAGGGAGCAACGGAGTCGACGGCCAGAACGGCAGGGATGGCGTAGGGGCGGGGGCGGACGGCGGCCACGGTGAAGACGCGTCGCCGGCCGTACCGGGAGAGCCCGCGGGACAGATCGCGCTCGATCTTCGGAGCCTCGCGGGAAGCGAGACGAGCGCTCTCCTCTCGATCGAGCTTCGCTCCGCCGCAGCAGGGCACCGTCGCAACGACACCGAGATCGACT
The DNA here is from genome assembly GCA_001899635.1 of Myxococcales bacterium 68-20. Taxonomy (GTDB): domain Bacteria; phylum Myxococcota_A; class Polyangia; order Polyangiales; family Polyangiaceae; genus Labilithrix. Next base: position 52,720 of record MKVQ01000003.1, read on the forward strand.
TCGCGCGTCCCGGCGACATCGAGCTGATCGCCGTCGGCGGGCACGGCGGCAACGGCGGCAATGGTGGTCGCGGTGGAAGCGGCGCGCGTGGACGATCGGGCGCCGACGCGACCCGGTGGTCTTCCGGCGAGGATGGCGGCCCGGGCGGCGACGGCGGCGACGGCGGCAACGGCTCGAGCGGAGCACCAGGCGGCAGAGGTGGTGACGTCGTCCTCCGCGTGAGCGAAGAGGACGCGCCGCTTCTCCTGCTCGTACGCAACGACGTGCGAGGCGGCGAAGGCGGTTCCGAGGGAGTGAACGGCTGGGGCGGCGCGGGCGGGCCCGGCGGCAGCGGCGGGAGCTCCTACTCATGGACGGAGACCGAGTCGTATCGGGACTCGAATGGCAACTCCCAGACCCGCACGAGGTCACACTCGAAGCCCGGTGGCTCGAGCGGGAGATCCGGCAGCGACGGTCGCGCCGCCCGCGCGGAGCCGCGCGCGGGCGCGAACGGCGCGCCGGGCACGGTCACGATCGAGCTGCGCGACGATGCAGGAAGGACGACGTCGTACCGCTCGCGCTACGACGTGCGCCTCGTCTCGTTCGAGCATCGCAACGCCAACGACGATGGGATCTACGAGCCCGAGGAGAAGGTGTTCGTCTCGCGGGTGACGGTCCAGAACAGCGGAGGGATGCCGCTTCCGAGACATCACGACATCGTCGTGCGGGTCGCCGACGACGGCTGGATCGCCCCCGCGGACGAGCAGAAGCTCGTGTTGCCTCGCGCGCTCGCGCCGGGCGAGACGCACGTCTTCGAGCGCGACGAGCTCGAGCTCGCGCTGCGCATGTTCCGCCCGCAACGAAGCGGCGCGCCGCTCGCGGCGCCGGAGACGATCCATCTGCTCGCCGAGCTCCCGCGCGTGAGGCGTCGGTTCGGCGGGTTCGAGACGCCGGACGCGCCTCACGGGAACATCGTCATCCGGTTCCCGATCGAGGTATCGGAGCCGACCGCGCTCTTCTCCCTCGCACCCGGACAGGCGACGCGCATCCGCTGGCAGCTCACGAACGTCTCGGGTAAGCCATTCGGCCTCGCGAGCGAGCAAGGGCGCGCGGTCGGAGTGCGGCTCGTGCTCGACGGCGGAGAGATCGGAGCGGACCGCATCCACCTCCTCGCGCCGAGCTCGCCCGAGGAGAAGCACGTATCGCTCGAGCACGGGCTCGACCTCGACGTGCCGCGTGTCGGCGCTGGCGAGGACATCTCCTTCGAAGCGACGATCGCCGTCCCGAGCGACGCGGCGCCGTACACGAGCGCGCGGTTCGTGGTCAGCGCCGAGCTCGGGCACATCGCCGAGCCGCGCCGCGCGCGCGCCGTCCACCTGCAGGAGATCCGGATCTCCGTGGGACGACCATTCGATGCTCGGGGCGCCGACGTCCTCCTCGTGGTCAACAACCGTACGATGGCCGACGAGGTCGCCGCGTGGGAGGAGCTCGTGCGGTCGAGCGGGCTCACCGTGTCCGTCTGGGACGCGGCGCTCGAGGGAGGGCTCGCGGTGCTACGCAACGTCGCCGCCGGAGCGCATGACTATCGCCTCGTCGTCGTCCTGAACAACGCGTTCGACACGCCGATCGGGGAGCGGCTTCCGAGCACCCTCGTCGACAAGGCCACGAGCATGGCGCTCGCGCGGCGAGGCACCCACGTCCTCTACGTCGGACGGAAGCCGAACGTCGCGACCCTCCTCGTCCCGACGGACGGTGAGGCCCCCGAGCTCGCCCAGACGAGCGCGCAGGACGAGGCCGTGCTCGCTGCCTGCGCGAACGACGCGATCGGCGAGCCTGTCGCGCGCTTCCAGGCTCGTGCCTGGTTCTCGTGGCCGTGGTCGGAGCCGAAGGAGGAGCATCTCGCGAAGCGAGCTCGCGCGCTCTCGGCGCTCCTCGCTCGTACCTACCCCGATCGCCGTTACGTGGTGGTTCACGACTTCGCGCCCGAGGTCGAACGGCGCGTCGCCTGGCTGCGTCGGATCACGCTCGGATGGATCGAGGTTCGCCGCTCGCTCGACGTCGCGCGGGGTGCGATTGCAAGCATCGAGGCGGATCCGGCCGTGATGCACGAGCCTTCGTTCGCGCATGCCGAGGTCACGTACGCCGTTGCCCTTCGCGCGCTCCCCTTACCTGCCAAGCTCCAGCTGCTCGATTCTGGGCTGGGCTACGGAACGCGGACTCCGGACGTCACCGATGGGTGTTCCGACGCCGTCGTTGCGGCGGTCCTCGGCGACCTCGTGCGCGAGCAGGAGGCCGCGCGCGACGACGGGTGGCGCAGAGCCGATCTCGACGAGGCCTTGCCGCTGCTGATGACGCTCGAGCGCGCGGGCTTCGCGATGCCGATCGGACGTGACGACGGCGGGCCACGCGCGGCGCGCTTCATCGAGCTCGTCGCATGGCTCGACCTCGTCGCACGCGACCACCCGCGGTTCTGGGAATGGCTACCGCCCCTCTCGCTCCTGCGGCGGCGCCCGCAGCTTCGCCGCGTCGTGCGGGCGAGCCTCGCCCGCCTCGTCGCGCGCGTGATGGGCGACGACGAGAAGGCGATCTGGCGGGCGATCGCCACCCGCCGAGAGGAGCTCCGTCAAGCCATCCGCCGCCGGAGGAAGAAGCTCGAGCTCGCCTCTTCTTGCGCGCTTGCCTTCACGCGCGATCGTGTCGAGACACTCGTCTCGAGTCGCGTCATCCAATCGGACGCAGCGTCATTGCCGCGCCGAGAGCGCGTCATCGACAAGCGGCGTCACGACGAGCTTCGTGCGAAGGACCTCGCGCGCAGCGAGCGCGCAGCGGGCGTCGCGACGAGCGCGGCGAACGCGCGCGCGAGCCTGCTGCGCGAGGAGACGTGTGAAGAGCTCCTCGCGCGGACACTCCCGAGGACGCGCGTCGCGGTGACCACGCCCTTCATGAACGTTGCACCGGCCGGATCGGAGGAAGCGGCCGTGCTCGAGAGATCTGCCGCGAGCCTTGCAGAGCTCCGCGAGCAGCGACGCCCCTGATACTGCGTCCGTGTGGGCGACGGGCGGTGCTCACGAGTTCCCGCGACCGGATCTGCTCCACCTCGCTCCTCTTCTCGGCGAGCTCGGCATCCGCTTTCGCGAGGCGCTCGGCATACTACTCGCGTTCTCTGGTGCGGCCGGCCACGACGTCGTCGCGATGCTGCGCCGAGATCTTCTAGAGCGTCGTCGCCTCCGACCGCCGGCGCTCGTACGTGATCGTCTCGGCCTCGGCGCTCCGCGGAGCACAACGAGGACCACGAACCGCCTCGTGTGAGCTTCACGGCTTTCACCGCATGACGGTATGGGCCGGCCAGCTCGGGCCTGACCACGGGCCACCCCTTCGAGCCTCTACTCCCCCTCAGCACCGAACGCCGACCGCTGCAGCGGCGACGCGTAGACCTCTGCCGAAGCGGCTCGCCGATCGTGAGCCTCTTCGCCATGGCAACGAAGAGTGATGTCTCCAGCCGGTCGAGAGTCAAGGACCTCGTGGCCTCCCGCTCGGCGCCGTCGGGTCCACGTTCGGGGAGCCGGATGCGCGTCGAAAGCCGATGGAAACCGCCCCTCCGCTGGCACGGGTGGGCGGGACGCTCGCACGACTCGACACGGGTCGGTGGGCGGGTTAGCAAAAGCAGTCCACGTTCCACGTGCGCCGTCCGTGTCCGCTCCCGATCCGCGTACCCTCGTCACTTCGCTTCACCGGCGCGGCGTTGCGCTCGAGCTACAGACGATCGACCTCTGCTTCCTCGCAGCTCTGCACGTGCGGGCCGAGCGGTCGGGCGAGCCTTCGTTCCAGGAGGAGCAGCTCCTCGACGTGTTCGATCAGGTCGTCGCTCTGACGAAGGAGAGCGCGAACGAGCGCGGCGCGAAGAAGCGCGCCACCCATGTCGTGCGCCGGCTTCGCGAGCAGAAGCTGCTCGTCCGCGTCGACGGCGCCGGCGTCACGCGCTCCGGCGAATATGCACTGACACGGCTCGCGACCGGGATCATCGGCTTCTACCTCGAGGACGAGGCGCTCACGCGCGAGAGCCTCGACGTCCTCGCAGGCACGCTGACCGCATGCCTCGAGGGCATTCGGGATGCGGTGCGGACCGCGGATTCGCCCGACACGTGGCGAACGCAGGTGGTGGGTCCGTTGCGCGTCACCATCTTCGAGCTCGCCGGCGGCATCGAGCGACGACAACGTGGCTTCGATCTCCAGCAGGAGTCCTTCCAGCGCGAGATCGCGGCGCTGCTCGCGGCCGACTGGTTCGGAGCCGTCGAGCGCTGCACCAAGCTCCTCGACACGACGAGCGCGATGCTCCACGAGCTGAACGACATCCTGCTCCGTCACGGGCACCGCTTCGGCGAGCTGCTCCAGGAGATCCTCGAATGCGCGGCAGACGCCGAACAAGAGGAAGCCGAGCGCGCTGCACGTGAAGCCATCGAGCAGGTGGACCGCGTCGAGGCATGGGGCTCCGCCAGACAACGGGCGTGGTCCGACTACCACGAGTGGGTGCACCGCTACCTTCGCGACGTCGTCCGCCTCGATCCGAGCCGCACGCTCGTGCATCGCCTTCGGGAGCAGCTCGCGGGACGTGGAGGAAAGCGGTATGCGCTCACCGTCGCGAACGCACCCGCGATCCGCGTCCTGCGTCCGACCGCGGTGAGCGCCCCCTCGCCCCCGGTGCGCAGCCCGAAGAAGGAACGCGAGCCGAAGCTCGCTGCGGAGGTCTCCGTCGACCCGGACGCCGAGCTGAAGACGTCCATCGGCGCCGCCATCGCCGCCGGTGCACACGGCCTGGCGGACGTGACCGCGCGCGTGTGCGGGGCCGACGCGGATCGCGATGCTCGCTACCGCGCAGCAGGGAAGATCGCGCAGCTCGTGTCCGACATGACCCCGGTCATCGTCACCGCCGAGCGTCCATGGCTACCAGCCGGTGATGGGATCATCGTCGAGGAGTGGACGCTCCCCGACCAGGAGAAGGCGTGATGAGCGAGGCGCGCTTCGCAATGCTCGAGGACGTGATCCGCGATGAAGCCTTCCCCGAGCTCGACCTCGCGCTGCGCCGCGGGCGCCATGTCGATCGCGACGACTCCGTCTGGTACGCGCTCCTCGTGGACGCGCAGGATCACCTCGAGCCGCTCTATCGGCGCTACGGCTGCGAGCTGGTGCACAAGAGCGACGGCTACTTCTATCTGCTCCCCACGAACGACCGGCTCGGCAGGCGCCATCTCTCCGCCCCGGAGATGCTCGTCGGTCAGGCGCTCGCCCTCCTCTATCTCGATCCCGCGACCGTGGAGACCGGCGGCATCGTATCGCGCGAGCACGTGCTCGGACATCTCGCCGGGGTCGTCGGCTCGGACGCGCTCGTCCGCATGCTGAATCCGAAGCGTCGTCGCTACGACGAGCGCGTCGCCGCCGAAACCGTCCGCTCCAAGGTCGCCGACGCGCTTCGCCGCCTCTCTACGCTCGGCTTCGTCGATGCCGTCGACGACTCGCGCTATCGCCTCCGTGCGTCGCTCCTTCGCTTCGCCGAGCCGCTGCGAGGCGCTGGCTCGCCGGCCGCCCACCTCGCCGACCTCGTCGCGGCGGGCGAGATCATGATCGAGGAAGACGAAGCGGACGCCGACAGCGAGACGGACGCCGACGGCGAGACGGACGCCGACGGCGAGACGGACGCCGACGGCGAAGCGGACGCCGACGGCGAAGCGAACGCCGACGGCGAGCCGAACGCTGGCGTCGCGGCAACGGACGCCGACGGCGTCGAAGCGGAAGCGCACGTCGCGGAACCGGACGCGGACGTCGAAGCGGCCCCCGGCATCGAAGCGAACGCTGGCGTCGAAGCGGCCCCCGCCGGCGAAGCGAACGCTGGCGCCGAAGCGAACGCTGACGTCGCGGAAACGGGCGCGGCCGTCGAGGCGATCGCTGGCGGCGTCGAAGCGGACTCCGCCGTGGAGGCGAACGCCGACGGCGAAGCGAACGCTGGCGTCGAGGCGATCGCGGGCGCCGAGGCGATCGCGGGCGTCGCGGAAACGGACGTCGAGGCGCACGCAGGCGTCGAAGCGGACACTGGCATCGAGGCGGACGCGGGCGTCGAAGCGGACGCGGGCGTCGAAGCGAACGCAGCCGTCGAAGCGGACACTGGCATCGAAGCGGACACTGGCATCGAAGCGGACGCGGGCGTCGAAGCGGACGCTGGCGTCGAGACGAACGCCGACGTCGAGGCGAACGCTGGCGTCGAAGCGAACGCTGGCGTCGAAGCGAACGCTGACGTCGAAGCGAACGCCGACGGCGAAGCGAACGCCGACGGCGAAGCGAACGCCGACGTCGAAGCGAACGCCGACGTCGAGACGAACGCCGACGTCGAGACGAACGCCGACGTCGAGGCGAACGCTGACGTCGAAGCGAACGCTGACGACGACGTCGTCGTCGATCAGGTTTCCAGAAACGAGACGCCCGAGGAGACGCCTCCGTGAGCCGCACCTGCGCGACCGCGCTCGCGCTCGTGAACTGGAAGGGCGTCTTCTACGAGCGGTACCTCCTCGATCGCCACGTGACCGCGCTCGAAGGAGCGAACGGCGCCGGCAAGACCACGGTCATGATCGCGGCGTACGTGGTGCTCCTGCCGGACCTCGCTCGCCTTCGCTTCACGAACCTCGGTGAGACGGCGGCGTCGGGCGGCGATCGCGGCCTCTACGGGCGGCTCGGACAACCGGGCCGGCCGTCGTACGCGGCGATGGAGCTCGAGCTCGGCAACGGTGGACGCGTCATCGCGGGCGTGCAGCTCGTTCGAAAGTCCGAGCCGACCCTGGAGCTGACGCCGTTCCTCGTGAGCGAGCTCGATCTCCAGGGAAGCTTGAAGCAGATCTTGCTCCTCTCGGGGGCCGATCACGACGCCGTCCCCGAGCTCGACGACGTGCGCGCCGCCGTGACACGGCTCGGCGGCAAGATCCAGGTGTTCGGGAGCGCGAAGGACTACTTCGGAGCGCTGTTCGAACGAGGCGTGAACCCGCTGCGGCTGGCGACCGACGAGGAGCGCAGCAAGCTGCACGACATGCTCCGCACGAGCATGACCGGCGGCATCTCTCGCGCCCTCACGAGCGAGCTTCGCTCGTTCCTCCTCAAGGAAGAGAGCGGGCTCGCCGACACGCTCGTCCGCATGCGCGCGAACCTCGAAGCCTGCCGTCGGACGCGCACCGAGGTCGCCGAGGCCCGCGCGCTCGAACAGGAGATCACGGCCGTTCACGTAGCAGGGGCAGCGATGTTCGCGGCGAGCACGGCGGCGACGCACGCCGCAGCCGCAGAAGCGCGCTCCCGGAAAGACGAAGCCGACGAGCGTACGCGCACCGCGGAGACGGACGTCGCCGCGCTCGAGCGTGAGCTCGACTCGTCGGAGGCCGAGCGCGTGCAGACCGCGACGCGGCTCGAAGAGCTCCGCGGCGCGCTCGAGGCGCGAGCCACGCAGCGCGAGCGCACGTTGACCGCACGGGCGATCGCCGAGCGACTCGAAGCGGCGGAGCGTGACCACTCGAGCGCGTCGGAGCAAGCGGAGCGAGCACGTGTGCTCCGGGCGGAGGCGACGCGCGTCCGCGATGGGCGCATCGCAGACCGAGACCGCGCGCGCGAAGCGTACGAGCGAGCCGCTCGTGGGCTCGGCGACCTCCAGGCGGGGCTCGACGAGCTTCACAGCCGCGCCCACGCCCAGCGGACCGCACGGACTCGGCTCGCGGACGCGCAGCGTTTGCTCGGCGAGCCTTCGCTCTCGGGAGAGGGGCTCGATGACGCCCTCGGTCGTGTTCGCGCGGCCCTGCACGACGTGGACGCGCGGCGTGCACGCGCCGAGCGCGAGCGCGCCCTCTCGGCGGTCCAGGAGAGCGAGCACGAAGCGGCCCTCGGCGCGCTGATCGAGCTCCGCGGCGCGCCGATCGAGGACGGCGCCGCGCTCCACGATCTCGCGCGTCGCGAGCTCGCTCGTCTCGGAGCGCTCGAGCACGTCGCCTCGCGAAGAGAAGTCATCGCGCGGGACCTCGCGAGCGCCGAGACCGACGTCGAGGCCACGCGAAAGGCCCGGGCACGCGCCGTGTCGCTCGCCATCGCGCTCGACGGCGATCCTGTCGCCGCCGTGGAGAGCGCGCGGGCGAGCGCGGACTCCGGCGTGCGGACGAGCGAGGAGGAAGCACGCCAAGCGCGGGCAGAGGCGGCGGACGCGGCACGACGAGCGAGCGAGGCTCGAGCCGAGGCCGAGGCCCTGGAAGCGACGATGACTCGCTGGGAGACCCTGGCGCCGGTGATGGCGCGGCTCGACGCGCGATCGGTCGAAGACGTCGCTCGCAGGCGAAGCGAGCTCGCCGAAGAGCAGCAACGCATGCGTAGCGCCGTCGCCTCCGCCGAGGCGACGCGGAACGAGCGATCGCGCGAAGCCGACCTCCTCGATCAGTCAGGCGGCTTTCCGAGCGAGCTCCTCGCGGTGCGCGACGTCCTCGCCGCCGATCTCCTCGCGTCACGCTTCGAGACGAGCAGCGCGGACGATGCTCCTGCACTGGAAGCAGGACTGGGTCCGCTCGCACACGCTCTCGTCGTCTCCGATCCCGCCGCCGCCGCCGATGCGCTGGCGCAATGCGCCTCCCCACCGGCAACGGTCTGGCTCGTCGCGGAGGAGGACGTGCCGCGGATCGTCGAAGCGGCGCGTGCTCAGATCGGCTCGTCGGAGACGATCGACGTCGTCGTGAAGGAGGGCTTCGCCCTGCGAGTCACACGACGGCCGTCGCGACCGCTTCTCGGACGCGATGCGCGCGCGCGCCGTGCCGCCGAGCTTCGCGTCGAGGCCGAACGAGCCGGTGAGGCCGTCACGACCGCGCTCGAGGACGTGCGCCGCGTCGACGCGCTCTTGCGCGACGCCGACCGGCTCCTCGGCGAAGCCGTACTGCTGTCGGCCGGCGATCCGGGACCGAGAGCGACCGCGGCGAGGCAGCGGGAGAAGGACGCGCAAGCCATCCATGCGGAGGCCGAGTCGCGAGCGACCGCCGCGGATGAGCGCGCCGCGACGTTTCGCGCGCGGCTCGCCGGCGCGGTCGAGCTTCTCGCCGACGCGCATCGCCTTGCACCGCCGGGCCCCGAGGAGCGTGTCGCCGAGCTCGCGCGAGCGCAGGGCGAAGCGGACGCAGCCACACGGGAGCTCGCGCGCACCGCGAGCGCGCGAGCGGTGCTGGCCGAGAAGCTCGACGTGCTCCGACATCACCTTCCGGGCGCGACCTCCGGCTCCGTGGACGATCGCGAGGCGCTCGAGACCGAGCGCGATCGCCTCTACGCGGCCGAGGGCGCGCTCGCAGACGTGATCGCACGCAAGGACGCGCTCGCCTGGGAAGACGTCGATGCGACGCTGGCCGATCGGAGCGCCGTTCGCGCGTCGATCGAGACGCAGCACGAGGCCTCCCGACTGGCGAGCTCCGCGGCCGAAGAGGCCCTCCGTGCCGCGGAGACGGCATGGGAACAGACGAACGTCGCATGGCAGACCGCCGTGGGCGATCTCGCGGCGCGCGAGGCATCATGCGGGCGTGTTCGCGCAGAGCTGGCCGCGGCCGGCGGTCAGGAGACCGCGGGGGCATCGCTCGAAGCTCTCGACGGCGAGATCGCAACGCTGACGGCTGCGCAGGAGCAGAGCCGCGCGCGAGAGCGTGAGCTCTCGACGTCGATCGCGGTCGCACGCGAGCGGCGGGGCCACGCCGAACGCGCGCTCGTCGATGCGCGCGCGCGAGCCGCCAAGGTCGACGCGGTCCATGCGCCCGCGCAGGCCGAGTGGCGTTCGTTCGCCGAGCTCGCCGAAGCGGCGGGTGTCCTCCCGAACGCGCCGGCAGCCAGCACGCGCTCACCCGCCGAGCACCTTGCGGAAGCACGGGCGCAGCGCGCGCTCCTCTCGACGCGGCTCGAGCACGCGCGCGGAGGCGCCGACGGCAAGGCTCAGGTGACGGCCGCCTTCGAGCGCGGCGGGGACGCGCCGGCCGCCTATCTCGAGGCCTGGCTCGCGGCGCGCGCATGGGTGATGCGACGCTTGCCGACGCAGTTCGCGGACGTCGCCGATCCGGCGGATGCGCTCGAGCGTCTCCGGTCCGACCTGGCAGCGCTGGCCGACCGCGTCGTCCGTCACGAGGCGGACCTTCGCGGCACGTCGGAGGACGTCGCGCGCGGCATCGACGTCCAGCTCCGCAAGACCGCGACGCGCGTTCGGCGTCTTAATCGCGATCTCGCGAACGTCGCGTTCGGGAGCATCGGAGCCGTTCGTGTCCAGGTGAAACGCGTGGAGAGGATGGGGCTCGTCCTCCGCGCCCTTCGCGGCGGAGAGGTGCAGGAGCTCCTGTTCCAATCGGACCTGCCCTTCGAGGACGCCCTCGCCGAGGTCTTCCGTCGGTATGGCGGCGGCGGCCGCTCCGGAGCGCAGAAGATCCTCGACTATCGCGAGTATCTCGACCTCGTCGTCGAGATCCAACGGAAGGCGAGCGCCGCGAACGAATGGGAGGCGGCTTCGCCGACACGACTCTCGACCGGCGAGGCCATCGGTGTCGGCGCTGCGCTGATGATGGTCATCCTGACGGAGTGGGAGCGCGACGCGAACCTCCTCCGCTCCGATCGCCCCACCGGCACGCTCCGCTTCCTGTTCCTCGACGAGGCGAACCGCCTCTCACCGGACAACCTCGCCGTCCTGTTCGATCTGTGTCGAGCCCTGGACCTCCAGCTCCTCGTCGCCGCTCCCGAGGTCGCACGCGCGCACGGCAACACGACGTACCGCCTCGTCCGGCACGTCGATGCGTCGGGTCGCGAGGAGGTGCTCGTGAGCGGGCGCCGCGCGGTCACGCCGAGCTCGACGCAAGAGCCCGCCCCCGAGGCCCCCCCTGCCGAGAGCGAGCTCGGTGAGCAGGCGACTCTCCAACTGGTGGAGAGGCAAGAGTCGCAAGAGCCCACTGGCGATGCCACCGCTCCCGAGAGCGAGCAGGCGACTCTCCAACTGGTGGAGAGCCAAGTGCCCGCCGACGCCGACGCCACTCCCGAGAGCGAGCAGGCGACTCTCCAACTGGCGGAGAGCCAAGAGCCCGCCGCCGCCGCTCCCGAGAGCGAGCTCGGCGAGCAGGCGAGTCTCCAATTGGTGGAGAGCCACGAGCCGGGATAGCCTCGTAGGCGAGGAATGCGGACGCTCTACAAGCTCCTGCGGGCCGGCTTCCACACCGGGCTTCTCTTCCTCCTCCCGTGGCTCACGGGCGCGCTCACCGGCATGGGCTTCGACGTGAGCGAGGTGACGGAGACGTCCGGGCAGTTCGCAGGCATGTTCGCGATGATCGTCGTCCCGCTCCTGCTCCTCCAGATCCTCGCGATCTCGATCAAGGTGGGGCGCGAGCTCCGCGCCAAGCGCGCCGAAGGTCGCCGCGGCTTCGGCGTGTTCGTCGAGGCCGTCGATCGTCACGTCCGGATCCTCACCGGCCGCGGGATGGGGCTGGCGGCCGTCTCCCTCGCCATGGTCGCGATCGCGCTCAGCGCGAGGTGGGGCCAGTTCGGTGTCCTTGCCGTCGCCGGGCTCGGCATCATGTACCTCGCTTCGACGGGAGCGACGCTCGTCTCCGCCTTCGCGGTCCGCGCGTTCGATGACCGCGTGCGCCGCGGACGAGGCGCGATCGATCGCGAGATGTCGCCCACCGTCGTCGACGCGGGCGACGCGGTCGAGGAGCGCTTCTTCCTCGCGCGAGTGCCCGTGCCGCCGGGCTTCCGCCTCCACATCGAGGAGCAGCTCCCGTACCGTCTCGGCGGCGACACCCGCTTCGCGCTCGACCGCAGCGTGTCGCGTGCCGAGGTCACGGTGTCGGCCCCGCTTCCGCGAACGCCGCGCGGCGTCTACCGGCTCGGCCCTGCGGATATCTGGTACGAGGACATCCTCGGGCTGACGCGCGTGTTCGTCGCGGCGCGCGCGTCGGCTTCGCTTCGCTCGCTCCCGCGCCTCCGTCCCGTCGTCTTCGACAGGAAGCCGCGATCGAGCTCGAAGGCGGAGGGGCCCCTGAGCGTGCTCTCGCGCATCGCGACGGAGGAGCACTTCCGAACGCGCCAGTACGTCCCGGGAGACGACCTTCGCCGCGTCCACTGGAAGCAGTCGATCAATACCGGCAACCTCATGGTCCGCGTCCCCGAGTCGATCCCGTACGCCCCGACGCGCGTGCGCCTCGTGCTCGACACGTACCTTCCGCCGGGATGGCGCATGGCAGCGACCACGGGCGGTCGAAAGCTCAAGGCAGGCGAGCGGGCGGTGGCACGCGCACCCGACGCGATGGAGGACGTGCTCGATCTCCTCGTCGAGGGCTGGATCGGCCTCGCGCACATGTTGCTGAAGCGCGGCGAGAAGGTGACGCTGGTCGCGCCGGTGCGGGAGGGCAACGACGTCGTCGTCCGCGAGATCGAGTGCAAGCGCGGCGAGGAGCGCAAGTGGCGCGCGATCGGCGCCGACGCCGCCTGGCAGCACGTCGTCGATCCGGACTCGCTGATGGGCAAGATCGATATCGCTCCAACGAACGCGAAGGCGAGCAGCATCGTCGTGTCGGCCGGTCTCTTCACCGGGAACACGCGCCCTCAGCCCGGCACCTCGTTCGTGATCGCGGACGGCGCGTCGGTCGTGCCGGACCTCCCGAGCGACGACCTCGGCTTCCTTCGCCGCATGGTCATCTCCGACTATCCCGTCGGCGCAGAGGACAACCGGCTCGACCTCGCGAAGCTTTTCTCTCCTCGCCCGCCGAAGCCGGAGATGGTTCGCGCCGAGCTCGCGCGCGCGATGTCCTTCGCGGTCGACCACGCACGCTCCGCGAACGCGCCGGTCACGATCGTCCGGAGGCGCGGCCTCTCGATCTCGCTGGAGGCGCCGTGAAAGCGGGCCGGCGATGACGAGCCGCACGCGCGTCCCGCGCTGGACCCCGCCCCTCGGCGAGGCGCTCCGCCTCGCCTGGCGCCCGGCGCTCGCCTACCTCGCCTTCACGGCGCTCGGCTCGCTCGCGCTCATCCTCACCTCCGCCTTCTACTCGCGCGGCAGCGGCAAGGACGTCGTGATCTTCGCGCTCGGCACCGCGGCGGGACTGGTCGGCGTCCTCCTCGGCCAGCTCATCGCGGTCCTGCGGATGCGCGCGCTGCCGGTGTTCATCGCCGCGGGGATCTGCGTCGCCCTCGCCGTCTGGGTGATGTCGTTCACGAACCCGCCCGGCGGCGAGTACATCCAGGTTCCGTTCGTCTTCTTCTGCTTCGCGTTTCCGTGCGGGCTGCTCTCGCTGATGCATCGCTGGGAGCTGTTCGCCTCCTTCTGGCCGGCGGCCTCCTGGATCGGCGGCGTGTTCTTGATCCTGAACGAGGAGAACCGCGTCGGCGCGTGGGAGGAGAACAAGGTGTCGGCGTGGCTCCCGGTCCCGCTGCTCTACCTTGGCTGCTTCCTCGTCCTCCTGCTCCTCTATCTGGCGGCGAAGCAAGCCGCGCGCATCGAGATGTGGCAGGCGCTCTCGGGCGCTGCCGCGAGGCGCATCTCGAAGGCCGAGACGACGAAGCAGCGCGTCTCTGCGTTGCCGCGAAAGAACCTCGTGCCGCTCCTCGTCGTCGCCGCCCTCCTGTTCGGAGGCACCGCGATCCTCGCGCCGTACCTCTGGCGGACGGGCAAGGGCAACCGCGAGAGCCACTCCGAGCCGCGCGAGCACGACGACCGTCCACCCCGCGAGGGCCCGGACTTCGACGGCGAAGGGATCGTTCGTCAGATGCAGAAGCTGGCGAACGCGGCCAAGGAGACGTTGCCGAAGCTCTGGCCGCTCCTCTTCCTCGTCGTCCTCTATCGCCCGACGAAGCGCGCGCTCCTCCTCACGCATCTCAAGACGCCGATCGTGCCGGCGCCGCCGTCGGAGCGTATCGACAACCTCTGGGAGTACGTCCGCATCGCCGCCGAAGACGCCGGTGTCGTACCGACCTCCGCCGACTCGGTCGAGCAGCTCATGGTGCGGATCCGTGTGACGAAGCGCGCTTCACCCGCCCTCGAGAGCGCAGCGGAGATCTACATGCGCACCCGCTACGGCTTCACCGTCCAACCCGGCGACGCGCTCGCCATGCGCGGCCACGCATCCGAAGCCGCAACGGCGCTCCGCAAAGACCTCGGCGTGTGGGTCACGGTGAAGAACCTCTGGCGCCCGCTCTCGTGATCGGCGCGGTGAAGCCGCAGGTCGTTGCTGTCGGTGACGGCCGACGAGCACTCAGCGCGGCGTGAAGCCCGTGCCGACGGGCGGTGGGGCCGTCGGACCGTCGACCGTCTCTTCTGCGCACGGCGCGCGCATGGCGGTTCGCGGAGCGAGCGACCGGGGCTAACATTCACGGTCATGAAACACCGCGGCCTCGTGCTCGCCACACTGGGCGTCTTCGTCTTTGCTTGCTCGGACGACGACGACAAGCCGAAGCGGTCCGAGCTCGCGACCTGCAACGGCCTCTCGGAGTTCCGCTTCGAGAGCGGGACGGACGGGCACGCCGATCCCTTCGGCGCCAAGGCGGCGGGCCAGGCCCGCGCGGGAAAGATCCGCGACGCCTCCCAGATCGTCCAGGGCCCGCTGGCGCGCCAGCAGGTCCGCGTGGGTGACTTCGCGCTCGCGAACGATCGGATCGCCGTCTACATCGAGGCGGAGGGCCGCGCCGACGGATACGCGCCGTTCGGCGGAGACATCGTCGCGATCGAGCCCGTCGGCGCCGACGGCAAGCCGACCGGCGCATCGCAATACGGCGAGACGCTCGTCGCCCTCTCGCGACAGACCGTGAAGCCCGACAAGGTGAGCGTCATCGCCGACGGCTCCGACGGCAAGGCCGCGATCGTGCGCGTCTCCGGCGTCCTCACGGACATTCCCTTCCTCGACACGTTCAAGGCGCTGTCGCAGGCGGAGTACGGCTTCCCGGCCGCGATCGACTACGTCCTCGAGCCGGGCGCGGAGAAGATCACCTATCGCCTCTCGGTCGCGAACACGACGGCGGAATTGGTCGACTTCGCGAACCTCCAGCGCGTCGGCTTCTTCCACGCGGCGCGCAGCAAGATCTTCACCGAGGCCGGCGGCTTCGCGCCTCCGAAGGGCGAAGGTCCCTGGGTCGCGTTCGACAGCGGCGAGTCCGGCTTCCTCGTCCGCGCCGCTGAGGGCCGGCCGATCCGCTCCGAGCTCGAGGTGAGCGGCTTCCAGCTCTTCAGCGTGTCGGGCCTCTCGGTGGAGGCGTGCGAGAAGAAGACCGTCGACTACCTCGAGATCACCACGGGTAGCCCCGGCATCGACGGGGTGCTCGAGGCGAAGCGTCGCGCATACGGCGAGCCCGCCTGGCGCGAGCTCCGCGGTGTCTTGAAGGAAGAGGGCGGCGCCGGCCTCGCAGGCGCGTTCGTCCACGCGACGTCGCCGAGCGGCCAGTACCTCACGCGCGCGCTCACGAACGCGCAGGGCGAATACACCCTCCACGTCCCTCCCGGCCCGGTCTCTCTCACGCCGACGCTGAAGGGGTGGGCGATCCCCGCTGGTACCGCCGTAGCCGACGGCGCGACGACCGCGGACCTCACGCTGCCGAAGCGCGCGACGATCCAGGTGAAGGCGACCGACAGCGTGACGAACGAGCCGATACCGGTGCGGGTCCAGGTGATCCCGGCCACGCCGCCGGCACTTGCACCGGCGTCGTTCGGCCTCCGTGAAGAGGTGAACGGACGACTCTGGTCGGACTTCGCGATCACGGGGGACACCGTGCTGCCGGTGCCGCCGGGCCCGCACCGTGTGATCGTCTCGCGTGGCTACGAGTACGAGCTCCTCGACACGCCGGTGACCGCCGATCCGTCAACGCCTGTCGTCGTCGAGGCGAAGCTCCAGCGCACCGTCGACACCGCCGGCGTGATGTGCGCCGACTTCCACATCCACTCGTTCTACTCGGCCGACTCGTCCGATCCCGCGGACGAGAAGGTGAAGGGCGCGATCGTCGACGGCCTCGACATCGCGGTCTCGAGCGAGCACGAGTGGATCATCGACTTTCAGCCGATCATCCAGCGCCTCGGCCTGACGAAGTGGGCATTCGGGATGCCGTCGCAGGAGCTCACGACGTTCACGTGGGGCCACTTCGGCGTCATTCCGCTCCATCCACGTCCGGGGGCGCCCAACAACGGCGCGGTCGACTGGGTCGGCAAGCAGCCGCCGGCGTTCTTCAAGCAGGTGAGCGAGCTGCCCGAGAATCCGGTCCTCATCATCAACCACCCGAGCGGCGCGAGCGGCTTCAGCTCGTACTTCACCGCCGCCGGCTTCGACCGCACCACCGCCTCGGGCGATCCCGAGCTGTGGAGCACCCAGTTCGGCGCCGTCGAGGTGTTCAACGACAGTGACTTCAACGCGAACCGCACCTCGTCGGTCGCCGACTGGTTCGCCCTCCTCAACGCCGGACACACCTACTGGGCCACGGGCGCGTCGGACAGCCACGATCATCGCACGTCGCCCGTCGGCTATCCGCGCACCTGCATGCGCTTCGGGCACGACGATCCGACGAAGCTCACGCCCGAGCTCGTTCGGGACGTGCTTCGCTCGGGCGCGGCGACGGTGAGCGGCGGGCTCTACATCACCGCAGAGGGACCGGGCGGCATCGGCCCGGGCGGCAACGCGTCTGCCGGCTCGTACAAGGTCGTCGTGCAGTCGCCGAGCTGGTTCTCCGCGTCCTCGCTCGAGGTGATCGTCGACGGCACGACGACCGAGACGATCCCGCTCACCGCGCAGGCGTCGGCCGAGCCTGGCAAGCGCTACGAGGCGACCGTCAACGTGGCGCCCTCGCAGAGCAGCTCACGCCACTGGGTCGTCTTCCATGCGCGAGGCGAAGGCGATCTCTCCCCGCTGCACCCCGAGCGGAAGCCGTTCGCGGTCACGAACCCGATCTTCTTCTGAGCCGGCTCGGTACGGGGCCTACGCGCCGGCGAGAGCGAGCTCCGGTCACTGCGTGAGCTGGAGCTCGAAGCTCCTGAGGCGATGGCCCTCGAAGCCACCACCTTTGAACGACTGCTTCGCCGGCCCCGTTGCTTCGAAGGGCGATCCACCGGAGTTGAGGCGGACCTGCACCGCGACCTCGCAGCCCTTCGAGCCCGGCGTGAAAATGAGCTTCCCCGGATCGAGCTTCAGCGGGTAGCCCTGCGTGCACTTGCCCGGCTCGCCGTCCACCGCGCAGAGCTCGATCTGCTGCGAGCCCGTCTCGAGGCAGCTTCCGATGAGCTCCGCCTTCGCGATGAGCCCCGGCCCGAAGAAGCCGGGCCACTTCGAGAGATCCGGTCGCGGATCGATGTCGATCTCGGCGCTCTCCCCGATCTTCAACGTCGACGGCGCCTTCGTGAGCGTGAACGCCGAGTAGATCCGGATCTTGCCGACGACGCGCTCGAGCCCGCGCACGAACGTGATCGTGACCTCGGTCTCGCCCGGCGGCGCCGGAACATCGGCGATGTAGTGAACCTTGTCGCCGAGCAGCCGCTCGGTGCTCGGCGTGCGCTGCCCGCCGATGTCGATCTCGATCGTGTCGCCGCCGCGCAGTCGGACGAACCCCTTCCGGCCGAGGAGGGCCGCGTAGACCCTGAGGCGGCCTTCGTCGGCAAACGCACCGTACGACGCATTCAGCTCGCTCAGCTGGTGGCTCTCGGAGAACTTGTCGTCGTCATCGGAGTCGCTCGAGCAGGCGGGCACCGAAAGGAGCAGGAGGAAGAGGCCCGCGAGACACCACCGTGCATGCTGCATACGTCGAGGCTAGCGATTTCCATGCCTCATTGCGCGAATCGGGCAGATCCCCGCGGATACTGCACGCATCGCCCGAGCAGGCACCTCGAGCGCGCGATGTCGGATGCCGCCGGCGTGAACCACGTGCCTCGGATCCGTGGCGATGAAGCTACAGCCGAAACGACGAGCGAACCTCGCGCGCCGTCCCGACTCCCCTCGGATTCTCACGGAGGCACCGGCGTAGAGCGCCGGCGTGCACTACTCTGACTCCGTGCGTCGCGCTTCCGTCTTCCCTTGGTTTCTCGCTGCGCTCGCGGCGTGTGGCTCCGACTCCGCTTCCGAGCCCGCGCCCACGCCTCCCCCGTCGCCCGAGCCGTGCCCCGAGATAGCGGCGGAGGCGCCGCTCCCCGCGCCCGCGCTCCACACGCCGCGCTGGGCGTTCGAGCCCTGGATCAGCAAGGACATCTCGAATCGCGACGACACCTACGCGTTCGTCGACGGCTTCCGCGAGCGGGGGATCCCGGTCGGCGCGGTCGTCCTCGATAGCCCGTGGGAGACGCACTACAACACGTTCGTCCCGAACCCCTCGCGCTATGGCGACTTCCCCGGTCTCGTGCGCGACATGCACGAGCGCGGCGTCCGCGTCGTGCTGTGGATCACGTCGGCGGTCAACGAGCGAAGCTACGACTTCGAGCCCGGCGGCGATGGCTACGAGGGCCCGTCGCCGAACCTCGAAGAGGGCCTGAAGTGCGGCCTCTTCATCGACGAAGGCGAGCACTACGGCTGGTGGAAAGGACGCGGCGCGTTCGTCGACTTCTCCAACCCGCGCGCCCGCACGTGGTGGCACCGCCAGCAGGACGAGCTCCTCTCGCTGATCGACGGGTGGAAGCTCGACTTCGCCGAGAGCTACATCTCCGCGCCGACGGTCCGCCTCGCCGAGGGCGAGGTCCCGCTCCAGCGCTACTCCGAGCTCTACTACGAGGACTTCCTCGCCTACGGCCGATCGAAGCGCGGGCGCGACTTCGTGACGATGGTGCGCGCGTGGGACGAATCCTACGAGTTCGCCGGACGCTTCTTCGCGAAGCGCGAGCACGCTCCGGTGGCGTGGATGGGCGACAACCGGCGCGACTGGGTTGGCCTCGCCGACGCACTCGACCACTCCTTCGTCTCGGCGCGCGCCGGCTACCCGGTGGTCGGCTCGGACGTCGGCGGCTACCTCGACGCCGACGACAAGAACCTCCTCGGTCCGAAGATCCCGTTCGATACGCTCAACTTCGCGCGCTGGACCGCCGTCGGAGCGCTCTCACCGTTCTTCCAGCTCCACGGACGCGCGAACCTCACGCCCTGGACGGTCCCCGATCACGTCGAGGAGACCGTTGCGCTCTACAAGTACTGGTCACTCCTCCACCACGCCCTCGTGCCGTTCCTCTATTCGCGATCGGAAGAGGCGTGGGCCAAGCCGGGAACGAGCATCGTCGATCCGATCGGTGAGGCCGCTTCCTGGGCCGGCGACTACCGGTACATCCTCGGCGGCGCCTTCCTGGTCGCGCCGATCCTCGACGCGACGGGCGTGCGCTCAGTCCCGCTGCCCGCCGGCTCGCGCTGGTACGACTGGTGGACCGGCGCAGCGTCGGAGGGTGGCACCACCGTGCAGGCCGACTTCTCCGCCGATCGCCTGAGGATCCCGCTCTTCGCGAAGGAGGGCACGATCGTCCCCCTGAACGTCGACGATCCCGACGACCTCCTCGGCCTCGGCGGCGCCGGTGCGAAGGGCGCGCATACCATCCTCGCGTGGCCGTCGGCCGACCAGAGCTCGTTCACGCTCCGCGAGGATGACGACAGCGCGACGACGATCGAGGTACAGGGTGGCCCGCAGGTCCAGCTCTCGGCCAGCGCCGCAGTGAAGCCGATCGTGTTCCGTGTGCGGCTCGACGAGGCGCCGACCGCGGTCACGCTCGACGGCGCAGCGCTGACCATGCAGGCGAGCGAGGCCGCTCTCCTGACGAGCGGCGCCGCCGGCTACGTCTACGACGCGACCAAGAAGACGCTCGTCGTGCGCGTGCCCGCTCGGGCCGCTGCGGTAGCCGTGGTCGCGACGAAGACCTGATCGCCTTCCTTTCTCCGAAACGCGACGAAGCCCTGATCGGCGCGCAGCGATGCGATCGTGTCAGGGCTTGGAAGGAAGCACGCGCCACAAAAGCAGCGAGGCGAGGAGACGGTAGATCCGTCACCTCGCCTCGTGCACCGCCGTCAGCGGACCGCCGGCGCTACGGGACCGGGTCCGGCCTCACGCCCTTGGAAGAGGCGTACTCGCAGCCGAGCTCGACGTTGGTGGGACCGTCCTTCGTCTTGACGATCTTGAACTCGACGCGGCGGTTCGTCTCCCACGCCTCTTCGTTGTGGCCCGGATCCTCGGGACAGTACTCGCCGTAGCCCTTCGCGCGCAGCTTGCTCTTGTCGACCTTGCGGGCGACGAGAGCGGCCATGACGCTGTTCACGCGATCCTGCGTGAGCCGCAGGTTGTAGGCGTCGCTGGCGCGCTCGTCGGCGTGGCCGGCGACCTCGATGAGCGTGAACTCGGGGTGGTGGGTGATCGTCGTGGCGACCGCGTCGAGGATCTCGTTCGACTCGGGGAGGATCTCCGCCGAGGCCGTCTTGAACTTGATCTTCTTCAGGATGAGGATGTTGTCCTTGTCGATGACGACGAGGCCCTTGTCCGGGCAGCCGTCTTCATCCTCGAACCCGTTGAACGTCTCGGGCTCGTTCGGGCACTTGTCGCGGACGTCGGGGATGCCGTCCTTGTCGTTGTCCGGATCGGGGCAGCCGTCCTGGTCCTCGAACCCGTCCTTGTCCTCCGGATCGTTCGGGCAGAGGTCCTGCTTGTCCGGGATGCCGTCCTTGTCGTTGTCCGGATCGGGGCAGCCGTCCTCGTCCTGGAAGCCGTCCTTGTCCTCCGGATCGTCCGGGCACTTGTCCTTCGAGTCGAGGATGCCGTCGCCGTCGCGGTCTCCGTCGGAGCCCTCGGGGCAGCCGTCCTCGTCCTGATCGCCGTCGAAGTCCTCGGGCTCGTTCGGGCAGCGATCGTCCTTGTCGAGGATGCCGTCGTTGTCGTTGTCCGGGTCGGGGCAGCCGTCCTCGTCCTGGAACCCGTCGAAGTCCTCCGGCTGATCGGGGCACTTGTCGACGTCGTCCTTGATGCCGTCGCCGTCGCGGTCGCCGATCGAAGGCTCGAAGATGAAGCCGACGAACGCGCGGAGGTCCGCGGCCTCGAAGCCGGACGTGTAGCGGGGACCGGCGCCGAGCATCAGGTAGCTGTTGCGCTCGACGAACACCTTGATGCCGCCGGTGACCTCGTTCGAGGGCTTCACCTTGCTGTCGGCGTCGCTGAGCAGATAGGTGCCGTAGGTGTCGGCGACGATGTCGACCGGCTCGAGGATGCGGTACGCGAGACCGAGACCGTAGGTCATGCGGTTACCGTCGCGGAAGCGCCCGTCCTTGAGATCGATGACCGTGTCGCTCACGCTGTGGCCGCGGTAGCCCACGTTCGCGCCGATCTTGAACTGCCCCGTGGAGCCGAAGCGCTTCTCGCCGATGAGCTGCGGCCAGTACCAGAAGCCCGGATCGCCGGCGGCGTTCCTCGGCGCGTCGGAGATCGGCAAGCCGACCTGCACGGCGGCCGCGAGACCGAAGCCACGCTCGACGCGGAGGATGCGCGCCTTCGCGTGGAGCGCGATGAAGCTGGCGTTCTGGAAGTCGTGGACGTTCGTCCCCCACTGGGTGCCGTTGCCTCCACCGCCGATCGGGCCGACCTGCGTGGGCCCCGGCGGCGTGAGGCGGTTCGAGAACTGCTCCCCGCCCGAGGCGAGGTTGATCGGGAGCGTGAGGCCGGCGACGAGGATGTTCGCGATGCCGTAGTTGACCGAGAACGTCCCCTGGAAGGAGTGATCGATCAGGTTGGAGCTCTCTTGCCCCTGATCGCGAACCCGCAAGAGGCCGCGGCCGTAGTCGATGACGAGACCGAAGCTGAGATCGTTCTTCCCGAGGATGTCGGTTCCGTTCGTGTGGAAGAATCCCTTCGAGTCGAGCGCTGGACGGAACAGGTGGGTATCGAACCCGCTGCCGTTGTTCGAAGGGATTGGCTGAGCCGACGCCTCATGCTCGACCCCCAGCACGGTGAAAGCCACGCCGGCCGCGGCGAGCGCCGCTCGACGCACCATTCTCTTGCTCGTCATTCTCTTGCTCTCGGTGAAGCGGAGCCAAAAGACCTGTTGGCCTTCTACTCCCGCACGGCATCAAGCTAACACAACGCGAAAGTGCAAGTGAAAATAGGTACAATCGATCCCCGCCCCGCGACCACCCCCGCATGACCGTCTCGCGTCTTCGCTTTTAGCCTCACGCATGGCCCCTCGCACTGCTCTCAATTCAACGCGCGCCGAAGGCGCACCACCGCGGGTGGTTGGGGCGCGAGCCCCAAGTTCCTCTTTGATGGCGCTCTTCAAGCCGCTGCTGGCAACGGCCCTCGGGGCGATGGCGGTCCTCCTCACCGTGCTCGCCCCCTCGCCGGCCCGGGCCCAGTCGAAGCTCGATGGCCGCTGGAAGCAGAGCCCGCTTCGCGAGGATTTCACGATCCAGCAGTGGCTCGCGGGGTGTGGGCCTCCGCCTCAATCGACGAGCACCGGCGGCGGCGAAATCGTCGAGGTGCGGATGGAGGGCGACGAGCTCGCCTTCATCGGTGGCGGGCGCGTCTTCCGGACGAACCAGTGTTA
Organism: Myxococcales bacterium 68-20; assembly: GCA_001899635.1. Classification (GTDB taxonomy): domain Bacteria; phylum Myxococcota_A; class Polyangia; order Polyangiales; family Polyangiaceae; genus Labilithrix. The sequence continues at coordinate 75,224 of MKVQ01000003.1, forward strand.
CGACCCGATGCCGACGCTCTCGCGCCAGAGCCACTCGCGCGCCCCGGACGGCAAGAGCTGGCGAACCGGCTGCGCGACGGCGCCCAACGACCCGCGCAAGACGAACCTCAACACGCTCGTCATCGCCACGACCGAGGCGCACATCGACATCGTCGAGACGGGTCGCTACGAGATCACGCTCGAGACGGGCCGCTGCATGGCGGACGTGAAGCGCACGCGGAGCTTCACACGCGTACCGGCCGACAACGCGGTCCCGACCGCCACGGCGACGACCGCTCCTCCGAAGCCGACCGCGGAGCCGCCGAGGCCGGCGGCGTGCGGCACGCCCGGGGATCCGTCGAAGCTCGAAGTGCGCCCGTCGAAGAAGCTCCTTCGCACGGGTGAAGAGTTCAAGTTCCGTGGTCTCGTCCTCGACGCGAAGGGCTGCGAGACCCGTACGGCGACGACCTGGAGGGTCGCTTCCGAGTCCGAGGGCAAGGGCGTCACGGTCGACGCGACCGGTCGGGTCACCGTCACCAGCGCCGCCGTCGAGGGGAACGTCGAGATCGTCGCGACCGCCGCCGGCAAGGACGTGCGCGTCGTCGTCGAGGTGGTATCCCCCGCGCGCTACGACGAGCTGCTCGCGCGGTCGGGCCTCAACGCCGCCGGCGAAAATGACGAGGCCTCGTCGGTCACGATCGCCTCGCAGTCGATCGGCGCGGGCGAAGGCCGCGTCGAGGATCGATCGCGCGAGCGGCGGTTCATGTTCCTCGCGATCGTCGGAGGCGTCCTGCTGGCGCTCGGCGTCGTCGCCGTCTTGCTCCTCAGGCGCTCGCGCAAGGCGACGGCCCTCACACGCGAGGTCGAGGAGCGTCACGAGGCGCGCGTGCAACAGGTGCTCGATCGCCGCCGCCGGCGCGAGGCGGAGCATGCTGCCCAGGTGCGTGCGCACGAGGAAAGCGTCGCGGCAGCGCGCGCGGCCGCGAAGCGATCCGAGCCCGATGCGCGCGCGGCGTCAGCGCAGGCGAGCCGTGTGGAGATGGTCTGCTCGTCGTGCGGTCGCGAGCAGCCCGCGGGCACGAGCTTCTGCCCGCACGACGGAACGCCGCTCGCGCCGGCGTCGAAGGCCCACGCGCGCGGGGTGGGCGGACTCTGCCCCGTGTGCAACAAGGGCTTCGGCCCCGACGTCACGGTCTGTCCGCAGCACAAAGAGGAGCTACTCCCCTCGCCCATGCACGCCGCGATGGTCCAGCGCTCCCAGCCCGTCGCGAGCCGCGGCAAGATCTGCCCGAAGTGCGGCGAGCGTTTCGAAGGCAACGCGGAATTCTGCGGCAAGGACGGCACGGTGCTGGTGCTCCTCAACTGACCGTCGTTTATCGAAGCGCAAGCGCAGCCTGGCCGTCACGGCCGGGCCCGCGACGGGCGAGAACCGACGTGCTCAGGTGTAGGCCGGCCCTCGCTTCGCCCGAAAAATACGGGAGACCGTTTGCAGCGCCGGTACGTCAAGAGCTCTCGATCGGCCCCCGAACGAGGGGAGGACGTCTCGATTCGGCGGACCCAAACCTCGCCACCGTCAACGCATCGAACTCATCGGTCTGTAGCTTGATCGCTTTGATCGGCGCCCGCTATACTCCGGATGCAACACGATTTGGCTGCCCCCCCGAGCGAGCGAAGCGAGCGCGGGAACACCACGCCGAGAGGTCCGAGCGAACAACACACGCGAGGACCGCGCTCCCCAACCAAGAACACGCGCTCCTCCAAGGACGGTTCCGCGATGAAGATCCAGTGCCAGTCTTGCCAGGCCAAGTACACAATCGCGGACGAAAAAGTCCTGGGCAAGGTCGTCAAGATTCGCTGCAAGAAGTGCAGCTCGACGATTGTGATCAACGGTAACGAGCAGCAGCCTCACGCGGAGGATGCGGCCGACACGCACGTCTTCGACTACGCGAACCAGTCGAACGAGCAGTGGACGGTGAACGTCGCCGACGGCGACCAGCGCACGATGACGATCGCCGAGATCGCCAACGAGTACCGCGTCGGCGTGGTCACCGACGAGACGTACTGCTGGAAGGACGGCATGGCCGACTGGCTGCCGCTCCGCGAGATCGAGCAGATCTACGGCTCGCTCAAGCTCGGCGGAGGCGCGGCCCCGCGCGTCGCCGAAGAGGTCGCCGTGTCCGCGTCGATCCCCCCGCCCCAGGCCGCCGCTCCCCTCTTCGCCACCCCGGCGGGCGGTCTCGGCGACAGCCCGTTCGCGGCCGCAGCGCACACGAACGGCAACGGCAACGGCCACGGCAGCGCGGCGCTCTTCGGTGGTGCGGCGGGTGCAGCGGTGGAGCAGCACGCGCCTGCAGCCGCGCGACGCTCGGGCGGCCGCGCGCAAGGCGCCGACCTCTTCGGCAACGTCGAGAAGGCGGGCGGCGAAGACGACGTGATGACGAGCGCCGCGGCCGGCGGAATGGGCGGCGGAGGCGCCGCGACGTCGACGAGCGACGAGAAGCTCACCGGCCAGCGCAACGAGAACAGCGTCCTCTTCTCGCTCTCGGCGCTCACCGAAAAGAAGGACGCGGGCCCCAACCGGACGACGGCATCGGCGGACGGTTCCGGCCTCATCGACATCCGCGCGCTCAGCGCGAACATGGATGACGGCGACAAGAAGAAGAAGGACGCCGGCGCGCGCGTCGACGACATCATGAACCTCAGCGGCGGCGGTGCATTCGGCGCCGCCCTCGCGGCTCCGATCCTCGCGCCGCCTCCGCTCGAGCCCGTCGACATGGGCGTGATGACCGGAAGCGCGCCGCAGAAGCAGAGCAAGACGCTCGTCTTCGCGATCCTCGGCGGATGCGCCTTCATCGCGATCGCGATCGTCGCCGCCGTCGCGCTGACGCGCGGCCCGGCTCTGGACACCTCGAAGGCTGGCCCCGTCGAGACCGGCGCCACCGCGACGCCGGAGGCATCGGCCACCGTCGCCGCCAACGACCCGCCCCCGGCGGCGACCACCGCAGCACCGGTGGCGGAGAACACCCCGCCGGCCCCCGGCACCGGCAATTCGCCCACGGCGAAGCCCGTCGTCACCCCTGCCCCGAAGGCAGCCGGCGGCGGCGGCGGCACGGCCGTCGCGGCGAAGGCAGCTGCCGAGCCCGCGCCCGCCCCGAAGGCGCCGGCGGCGCCCCAGGACCTCTCCGGTGCGCTCGCGGCGGCGGCCGGTAAGAAGGCCGATTCGCCCTCGGGCGGCGGCAGCACCTCCACCGCACCGTTCGATCGTGGCGCAGCCGCCGCGGCGCTCGGCGGGGTCAACGTCCAGTCGTGCAAGAAGCCCGACGGTCCGACCGGCTCCGGCCACGTGATGGTCACCTTCGCGCCCGACGGCTCGGTGTCGTCGGCGGTCATCGACGGCGGCCCGTACCCCGGCACGGCCGTCGGCGGTTGCATCGCGGGCAAGTACCGCGGCGCTCGCGTCCCGGCGTTCGGCGGTGCGCCCGTCCGCGTCGGCAAGAGCTTCACCATCAACTGAGGAGCGCCGCTGTCTGGCCTCTTCATCGGCCTCGCGGTCACCGCAGGATTCATCCTCGGTGTCCGCGTAGGCTTCGCCCTCGCGCGACGCGAGGAGCAGAAGCGACGCGCGCAGAAGCGAAAAGCCTGAGCCACGCTCCTCCGCGCGGCACTCTGCTTCTTCGCCCGCTGCGGAGGGCCACGCTATAGCGTGGGAGTGCGGGTCCACCCGGTCCTCTTCTGCGCGCTCCTTGCTTGTGGCGGGACCGCTCCGCCAACGGAGCCGCACGCGCTCGCGCCGCCGGCGACTCCGCCGCCGGCGCCCGTCATCTCATCGAGCCGGCCGCCCGCCACGCGCTCTCCGTGGCCGGCGACCGCGGCGATGGACGAGCGCGACGCGGCGTTCACCTCCGCGTGCGGAACCGCGGACGGCGCGCTGGCTCGCGTGGCCATGCGCGTCGCGAGCCAGCGAGCACGCGGGCTCGGCGCGCCCGATCCCGATCGCGTCGTGTCGATGATGCGCGCGCATGGACAGCCCGACGTGCGCCCGCGCATCGTGTCCGCGTCGAGTCGTGGACCGCGCGACGACGACGCGATCCGTGCGCGGCTCGAGTCGAGCAGACGTCCGGGTACACGCTGCGGCGTCGCCCTCGTGCGACCAGAGCCCGCGAGCGGCAAGGAAGGAAGCGAGCTCTTCGTCGCTGTCGCGGTCGACGCCCTCGCCGACCTCGATGCGCTGCCGACTCGCGCGCGCACCGGAGAGTGGCTCACGTTCTCGTCGCTCCTCCACGTGCCGGCAACGAGCGCGAAGCTCGTCGTCCTCGGACCGCGCGGGCTTCCGCGCACGGTGCCGACGTCGATCGAGCGGACATCGACAGGTCCGATGCGAGTCCGCGCACGCTTCGCGCTGGATCGGCCCGGCGCGTTCACGGTGCAGCTGATCGCCGATCTCGAGAACGGCCCATTGCCGCTCCTCGAGGCACACGTCTTCGCCGACATCGAGCCTCCACCGGACGACGAGACGGGGCGAGCACCGGTGCCGGGCGAGGACCTCGCTGGTGGCGACGACGGCGCTGCTGCGCTCGCGCGGATGACCGCCGCCCTTCGCGCTTCGGAGTCGCTCGCGCCGCTCCGACGCGACGACCGACTCGATGCGATCGCACACGCGCACGCAGAGCAGATGAAGACCGCTCGCACGATCGCGCACGATCTCGGCGACGGGGATCTCGCGCTCCGCTTCGAGTCGGCCGGGCTCGCGGCGAAGGTGGTGGGCGAGAACGTCGCGCGAGCGCGCTCCGTCGCGCTCGCTCACCGCGCGCTCCATGCGAGCCCTTCGCATCGGATGAACCTGCTCCGCGCCGACTACACCCACGTGGGCTTCGCCGTCGTCACCGACGAGTCCGGCGACGTCTACGCCTGCGAGGTGTTCGCGAGCGGGCTGCGCTGAGCGACGCGTTCGCGCGAGAGCGTACCCGCGCGGGGTGCACAAAAGACGAGAGCGAGAGGCCCGCGCGGAGACTCTCGCTCTCGTCGAGCCGACGTTCAGCTCAGTTCTTCTGGATCTTGTTCGTGTCCTCTTGCTCGAGGATCTTGAACTCGACGCGGCGGTTCTTCGCACGGCCCGCGTCGGTGTCGTTCTCCTCGATCGGCCTCTCCATGCCGTAGCCGTGAGCCTCGAGCCGTCCCTGCTCGACGCCGTGCTGGACGAGCCAGGTCATGACGGAGTTCGCGCGCTCCTGCGAGAGCCGCTTGTTCAGGTCGGCCTTGCCCTTGTTGTCCGTGTGGCCCTCGATGCTCATCTTCTTGATGGCCTTGTTGGACTTCAGGTAGTCGGCGACCTCCTGGAGGACGGGGAAGCTCTCCGGGAGGATGCGCGCGGTACCGAACGCGAAGTGCACCTGCTGGAGCACGCGGACGACGGTGCCGTCCTCCTGGATGTACGTCGGACACCCGTTCTTCTTCGGGTCGGAGTTCGGCCTTCCCGGCATCTTCGGGCAGGCGTCGACCGCATCGGGGACACCGTCGTTGTCGGCGTCGTCCTCGGGGCAGCCGTCACCGTCATCGATGCCGTCCTTGTCCTCCGGCTGATCGGGGCACTTGTCGTACTGATCCGGAATGCCGTCGCCGTCGCGATCGGGCGGCATCGGACATCCGTCGTTGGGATCGTTGCCCTGGTGATCCTCGGGCTCGTCCGGGCATGCATCGATGTTGTCCGGGATGCCGTCGCCATCGCGATCGGACAGGGCCTCACGACGCCGCCGCTCTCGGATCTCCGCCGTCCGCTCGGGCGACTTCGCCTCGGACTCGAGGATCGGAACGTACGTGCCGATGAGACCGATGACGCGAAGATCGGGAGCGCCGTACCCACGGAGGATCGAGGTGCCCGCGCCCGCGCCCACCCACCAGTGATCGGCGGGGCCGAAGCGCATCCGGCCTTCGACGTTGAACTCGATCGGCGTGTTCCGCTTCGTGAACGCGGTCGAGCCGATGATGTTGTCCTTCTCGATCCCGGTCTGGCCGAAGATGGTGCCGCCGATGCGGTATTTGCCGTCCTTCAGCGGGATGAAACCGCCGACGGCCCAGCGCCACTCGTTGCCGACGCCGAGACCGTTGCCGGTGCTCGGATCGTTGATGGCATGACGCGGGCGGAAATGGACGCCCGTGTTCGCGGTGAGGACGAGGAACTTCACCTGCGTCTCGGCGCTCACCATCAGCATGGCGCCGAGCTTGTCGTCACCGCCGAAGTTCCCGGGAGTGCCGGACGGAAAGAAGACGCCGACCTGCGCACCCAACGCGCTCTTCCGATCCCGGCTCCGCGCGAGCACGCCTCGGAGATCCATGCGGATGTCACCCGCCCCGGGCCCTCCGGTCTGGACGACGGTCGTGCGACCCGCGCCCGCCGCGGGGATGCCGCCCGCCGCGGCGTAGTCCGGATTGCCGCCGGTCTGGATCGGGTACCAGGGGAACGCGATCGAGAGCGTGGCCCGGTCGAGGACCTGGAAGCCTGCGTTGCCGTAGACCGCGAACTGATCCTGGATGACGGTCGACCTCGAGCGCCTGAGCGTGTCCACATCGGACGTAACCGAGCTCGTCCGCAGCGGACGAAGCTGATAGCCGATGCCGAGCTGCCCGAAGAAGATCGTGCGCTGGTTGGTGACCGGCCTGAAGAGCACCACGCCGTCGTCGGGCGCGCCGGGCATCTCGAGACGATCGAGGTGGAAGGTCTTCTGTTGAGCCGAAGCTGTCTCGGTGCTCAGCGTCGCAGCGGCGCCGAGCAGGAGCGAGGTGCCCCAGGTCGCTCGCCTCGCCCGCCCGCTCGAGAGATTCGCCGCTCGACCACGTACGCCTGATTTTCTGCGCATGCCGCAAGGTCCCGAAATGAGGGTGTCGGAGTCTCGAACCCCTCAAGAGAATTGGAAAACTGCGGTGCCCAGCCTACTACCTCTGCCCTCGGGTCCAGGAGGAAAAAGCAGCGCTTGATGCTCGAGGCGTCCCGAAGCCGGCCGAGCACGCGGCGAGCCGCCGCGGAGGCGGGTTGCGGCCGGAGGGGAGACGCGACAAAAGACGGGAGCGCGGAGTCGATCGCGGAGCCACGAGGCGCGTCGACCTTGACAGCAGACCGCTCCGATGGTTGTTTTCGCGCCCCGCTTTTCCGCGGCGCCCTCTTTGCTGAGGGACTTTACCGGACCGAGTCATGGCCAAGCCGAAACGCACGTATCAGCCCCACAACAAGCGCCGCCTCCGCACCCACGGCTTCCTCGCTCGCATGGCGACGCGTGGCGGGGCCAAGATCCTGGCGAACCGCCGCCGCAAGGGGCGCTCGCGCCTCACGGTCTCGATCTTCAAGAAGTAGGCTCTGCCTACTTTCCCGCTGAGCTCGCGGGCCTGACTGTGGCTTCGTTCGGATTCGGACGAGAGCGCCGCATTCGGCGCCGTGCTGACTTCCTGCGGGTGCAGTCGAACGGAGAGCGCGCAACCAGCCGTCATTTCGTGCTGCTCGTGTGCGCCCGCGAAGCGAGTCCGAGCGCGACTGTGCCCGCGAGTGCCCCGTCGCGCCTCGGGATCGTGGCAACGCGCAAGGTCGGTGACGCGACGATGCGGAACCGCATCAAGCGCGTCTGCCGCGAATGCTTTCGTTTGTGGCCGGGTTTCGTGCCGGACGGCATCGACCTCGTGGTGATCGCGCGCGAAGGCGCCGACGCGCTGACGCTGGATGGCGTCCGTGACGAATGGTCACGAGCACGCCCGGCGCTCCTCAAGCGCTGCGCGAACGTGCTTCGCGCGAAGCCCGAAGGCGCGGCCGCTGCCTCGCAGGAGCGCGCGGGCCCTCGAAAAGCCGTGGGTCCGGCGTAGGGCGTGACGCCCTTCGGACCGATCCCAGCTTTCTTCGCGCTCGAGCTGGCGCAAGGGAGCAAACGGCATCAGATTCGCCCGCACCGATGTCCGTGATCGCGCGCCTCTTCATCACCCTCGTGCGCGCCTACCAGATCATGCTCTCGCCATGGCTGGGCAGGGTGTGCCGGTTCGAGCCTTCTTGCTCGAGGTACACGATCGCTTGCCTCGAGGAACATGGGGCGATGCGCGGCAGCTTGCTTTCGGTGAAACGCCTGTGTAAGTGCCACCCGTTTCACCCTGGGGGCTTCGATCCCCCGCCTCCTGCGCGTGCATCGAAGCACGCGTCGTCAGAGGTCCGAGAAGCCGCGTAGGAAAACCGCTGCGGGACAAGGCGGAAGAAAGAAGCTGAATGGATCGGAACAGTCTCCTGCGCGTGCTGGCCATCACGGCCGCGGTGCTCCTCTTCTGGAAGTTCGGGCTCCCGCTCATCACGGGGTCGAGCGACAAGGTGCAATCGGTTCCGGAGGAGGCGTACGTCAATGCGCCTGGCTTCGTCCCCGACACGCTCGATGCTCCGGCCGAGCCGGGTAAGCCGAACCAGCCCGCCGAAGGCGAGATCTGCAAGATCAACGGCAAGCGCTTCGACGCATCGCTCTCGACGCGCGGCGCCGCGATCGTCCACTTCAACCTCGAGGGCGGCAAGTACGAGGGCATGGACCTCTCGACGACGCCCGATCACGAGCGCTGGCGATCGCTCCGCACGGTCTTCCGTGGTCCCGACGGCAAGGATCAGGTCAAGTACGACCGCGTCGTGTGGAAGCTCGAGCCCCCGACCGAAGGGGAAGCGGGCAAGAGCTGCACGTTCACCTACGAGGACGACGACGTCCGCCTCGAGAAGAAGCTCACGGCGGGCGAACGTCCGTTCGAGCTCCTCGTCAAGTCGAGCGTCACGAACCTCGCGAAGGAAGCGCGCCGGCACCAGCTCTCGATCGGCACCTACTCGTTCCGCAAGAACATCGACCTGAAGGGCAGCCTCGGCCGCCAGTCACCGTGGGTCACGGAGCTCGAGTGCGCGAGCGGCAGTGACGTCGTCCGCAAGAACAGGGACGAGTTCAAGTCGGGCTGGTTCGCCGTCCCGAGCGTCGACCGCTACGCCGCGATCAACACCCAGTACTTCACCCAGGCGCTCATGCCCGATCCCGCGCCGGGCACGGTCACCGAGCTCCCGCGCTGCGAGCTCCTCGCCGAGGAGTGGGTCGCCCCGGGTCAGGCGCACGACGCCGACGACGCCGCCGTGATCTTCCACGCGAAGCTCGTCTACCCCGCGAAGGAGCTCCAGCCGCAGGGGACCGCGTCCTACGAGGAGATCGCGTTCTTCGGCCCGAAGGAGCGCGACGTGCTCGCGCACGCGGGCGGCAGCGATCGCCTGAAGGACGTCATCAACCTCGGCTTCTTCCGCCCGGTCGCCCGCGTCCTCGTCGGCTTCCTCGTCTTCCTCCACGAGAAGGTGACGTTCGGCAACTGGGGCGTCGCGATCATCCTGCTGACGGTCTGCCTCCGCACGGTCCTGTTCCCGCTCACGTGGAAGTCCATCAAGACGACCATCGCGATGCGGAAGCTGAAGCCCGAGGTCGACGCCCTGAACGAGAAGTTCAAGGACGACGCGCAGGCGAAGAACCTCGCGATGATGGAGCTCTGGAAGAAGCACGGGGTCAACCCGTTCGGCGGGTGCCTCCCGCAGCTCGTCCAGATGCCGGTCTGGTTCGCGATGTACACGACGCTGCAGACCGCAGCCGAGATGTACCACGTGAAATTCCTGTGGTTCAAAGACCTCTCGTCGCCGGACCCGTACTACGTCCTGCCGCTCCTCCTCGGCGCCTTCATGATCATCCAGCAGCGCATCGTGCCCCAGCAGGGCATGGATCCGGTGCAGCAGAAGATGATGATGTGGATGATGCCCATCATCTTCACGGTCATGATGTTGTTCCTTCCGGCCGCGCTCGGTGTTTACATGCTGACGAACAGCGTCCTCGGCATCGTCCAACAGCTCGTCCTCGAGCAGGTGGCGCCACGGCCGAAAGACGGCGACAAGGGCGGCATCGTCGTGAAGCAGAAGGGTGAGAAGCCTAAGGGGGACGCAGCCAAGAACGAGAAGTCGCTTGGCGATGGCTTCGGAAAGGGAAAAGCTCGTGTCTGATGTAGTGGAACGCGAAGGCGGAGAGGGCGGTCCGGCCGGCCCCTCGGACGAGGTGACCGATCCCCAGGCGCTGCGCGCGCTTGGCTTCGTCCAGATGCTCATCGAGAAGATGGAGATGGATGCGGAGGTCACGCTTGCGCCGGACGACGGCGAGGGCTCGGCTGACGAGATCCGCCTCGAGATCGAAGGGCCCGATGCCGGCCGCATCATCGGCAAGCGCGGGAGCGTCCTCGAGGCGATCCAGTACTTGACCACGCGCGTCGCCCACAAGCCGGGCGAGCCGCGCAAGCACATCGCGGTCGACGCCGAGGGCTACCGCGCCCGCCACGAAGACCAGCTCGCGGAGATGGCGAAGAAGCTCGCCCGCCGCGTCGCCAAAGAGGGCAAGGTCATCACCTTCGACCCGATGACGGCGCGCGATCGCCGCGTGGTGCACATGGCGCTCAAGGACATCACCGGCGTGCGCACCGAGAGCCACGGCGAAGGTCCCGATCGCCGCGTACAGATCATCCCCGTCAAGAACTGAGGCGCACGGAGTCCAGCTCGCTGGGCGCCCGAGCCGAAGTGACCGCGACGAGCCGGTGGAGCCATGCTTCACCGGCTCTCGTCGTTTTGGGGGCGGGGGCGAACGTCACGAGAGGAATGCGAGCTCCGCGCTCGAGTCGCCGCGCAGACGAGTGCGCATGCAGCCCGCTTCACGCCCCTCTCCCCGCCTTCCGAGGCGCGGGAGCGCACCTCCGCTGGCCTGGCATCGCTCGATGCGCGCGTCACACCGTTGGCGAACGCAGGCTTCTTTCGATCAGGCGGCCCCGCCACGGAGATCGACCGGGCCGTCGAGGCGAGGCCGCTGCATCCGGCCGAGCGCGGAGACGCGTGCCCACTTCGGCGCCAGGCGGCGTGCGCTCGCCTCGTCGTCGCTCCCGAACGCCACGATCGATCGCGCGAGCGGCTCGAGGAGAGCGAGCGCGTCGTCCTCGGTCGTGCAGGCCGCCACGTGGACGTGACGGTACGCGGGACACGGCACCATCGGAGCGCCCGGAGGCGCGATGCCGATCGCGTGCTGCGTGCCTACCAGCGCGCGGCACGCATAGGTCATCGTGGCCACGTAGCGGTCGCTGGCCGCTCGTTCCTCCGCCGGAAGCGGCCCGCGGGGAATCTCGATGCCGAACCGCTCGAGCTCCCCGTGCAGTGCCTCCGCGAAGGCGTCCGCACGCGAGGAGGTTCGAGTTGTCCCCTCCTCCACGAGCGCGATGCGCGGGCTCAGGCATCCGCGCTGATCGAAGGCGACCACGTCCTCCGCGAGGCCGCGCGCCGAGACGGCCAGGTCCGCGCCCCGCGTGATCCATGCGACGCCCATCCCGGAGCCGTGGCCCACGAGACGCACGTTCGGACGGAGGCGGGCGCGGATGTCGGCGATCGTCGCGTCGTGGCCGTAGACGTGGATCTCGCCCTCCTCGACCCTCGCGACGTCGAGCCCCTCGTCGAGCCGGATCGCGGGATCGCTCGCGGCCTCGACGAGCGCCCGGGCGAAGGTAGGGTCCCGACGTGACGGCCGGACGACGACGTCGGCCGAAGCCGCGCGCGCAATCGCGACCGCGCGGAGCGCGCCGACGAAGACGTTCGCGGACAGGATCACCGCGACCCGCGACGCATCCCCGGCCTGCGCGACGAGCCGACGAAGCTCCGCGTCGCTCGCGTCGAGCTCGAGGTGTCGCGTCAGCGCGAGCTCCACGCCCGCTGCCGAGAGGCCGGTGGACTCGACAATCGCGGCAGTGAGCTCGTCTCGACGGTCGACGACTGCCCGCGCGGCAAGAGCAACCGCACGCACCTCGGCGATTCGAGTCTCGACGCTGCGCTCCATCCTACGATTCTACCCTGACGGACCTGACCCGCGACGGATGCGCTCCACGTGGATGCGCAGCCAAACGTATGTGCCGAACGGCAGCGCTCCGACTCCTCCCGCTCACGCGCGTCCGAGGAGCTCGTCGATCGCGATCGAGCATCCTCGCGGCGGCGCGCCGGGCGCACGACCGAGCAACTCGAACCCTTCCGTTCCCGGCAAGCGCCGGACGCGATCCTGAGTGAGGATCGCGACGGCGCTGTCGACGTTCATGAGGTCGACGATCTTCGCGATCCCCACCTCCCCTTCGGGCACGGGCGCGAGCGACTCGGGATCGACCGGCACGACACGGGCCCACGGCGGCTCGGCATACGTGCCGTGGCGTGCTGCGGGGTCGAACAGCGTCCGCTCGTAGAACTGGCTCGAGAGCTCCGTCATCCCGTATTCGGCGACGATCGAGCGCTCGTCGATCGCGAAGATCCGCGCGAGCTCGGTGCGGAGCTCATCGGCCGCGACTTCGCGACTCTTGCCCTTGAAGCCGCCGGTCTGCATCACGCGCGAGCCCGCCGGGAGCTCGAACGTCGCGTCTCCCACCGCATCGAGCAGGTGCACGAGCGCGAACGACGTCGCGAGGACGAGCATGGGCTGTCCCTTCGCCAGCGCCGTCGCGACGCGAGCATCGAACGTACCGAGGTCGAGGACGTCTCCGGCGACGAGCCAGGTCTCCTCCGACGGCGCGGCCTCCCCGAACGCGCGCACGAAGCTCGCGCACATGTGGCCGAGCGACGAGTCCGGCGCCGCGGCCGGCGACGGACCGAGGACGACGACGGGCACCGGACGATCGAAGTCGCGTGCGAGCCAGTGCCGGCCGAACGCGAGCGCGGCTGCCTCGTAGGTCGACGCGTCCCGCATCGCATGCGCACCGCGCGCGCCGACGGTGGTCCCGCTCGTGCGGAACGTCACCTGCGTCACCGCCTCGTCGAACGTGGCGACACGCGTGAGCTTGAACGCGTCGGTCGGAACCGCGGGGACGTCCTCGGCGCGAGAGAGCGCCGACGGCTCCACCCCGCGAGCTCGACACAAACGCGCGAAGCCCGGCGCATGGTCGGCCTGATAACGCGCGAGCTCGCACGCGAGCTCATCGAAATCGGGCGCGGCCTCACCACGTTCGAACGCATCGACGAAAGCACGCGCGCGCGCGTGAAGGGACGAGCTCCGATCGAGATCCACGATGGCCGCACCCTACCGCGGCGCTCTTCGGAGCGCGAGCACGGGCTCGAGGACGCCGCGCGGCACGATGAAGCGCGATCTTCGGTCACGAGGACGGCATCACCGTGTGGAGTGGCCCGGGAGGCTCCGCGTCGACGACGGAACCTCCCGGGCGCTCCGGGTGGAGGGCTCAGTCTCTTCGTTCAGCAGACACCAACTACGATGCCCGCCCCGACCATCTTGTTGCCCTCACGAACGGCGAAACGCACGCCCGCACCGAGCGCGACGTCGTGATCGAGGACGAAGCGAACGCGCACCTCGTCGCGCGTCAGCCGGGACGACGCTTCCGGATCGTCTCGGCGAGCGCGTCCGTGAACGCACGGAGGAGCGAGGGCTCGATCGTGAGCGGCGGCGAAAGCGTGAGCGCGTCGCCTCGCGCACCGCCCGTCAGGACGATGAAGCCGCGTGCGAGCAGCTCGCGCGCCACGGCGAGCGGGTCGATCGAGCTCGGCAATGCGACGCCGACCATGAGACCGGCGCCGCGCACGACCGCTGCCTCGCCGCATGCCGCTTGGAGCTCGGACCGCCAGACGTCGCCAACCTCCCGCGCTCGCGCGGGCAGGTCGCGCGCGCGGAGCGCCTCGATCGTCGCGAGCGCAGCCGCGCAGGCGGGAGGCGATCCGAAATGCGTCCCCGTGTGGATCCTGGTGCCGCCGTGCCCGCCCCACGCCTCCATCACGGCCCGCCTTCCGACGCACGCGGAGATCGGAAGGCCACCGCCGAGCCCCTTACCGAGACAGAGGACGTCCGGGACGACGGGGGAGCTCGCGAGCATCGAGCCGGTGCGCCCCATCCCGGTCCAGATCTCGTCGACGACGAGGAGCGCGCCGGCCGCGTCCGCGATCGAGCGAAGCTCCGGAAGGAAGCCTGCCGGGGGAACGACGCAGCCGCCCCGCCCGAGGATCGGCTCGACGAGGATCGCACCGACGGAGCCGCTCGCGAGCGCAGCGCGGACGGCTTCGATACTCGCATCGAGCCCGGCCGCGCTCTCCGGATACGGCGCGAACGTCACCGGCACCCCGAGATGGGGCACGAACGGCTCGCGAAACGCGGGCGCGAATCCGAGCGCGGCGAGCGGGCCGTACGACAGACCATGGTAGCTGCCTTCGAACGCGATGACCCCGGGCTTGCCCGTCGCAAGAAGCGCGGTCTTGAGCGCGCACGTCACCGCGTCGGCCCCCGACAGACCGAGCATCACGCGCGCACCGGGCTCGGGGAAGAGGTCGCGGATGGCCTCGCAGGCGCGCAGCTTGATCTCGGTCGAGTAGACGTCGCCGAGCGCGATCACGAGATCGCCTGCCGCCACACGCGCAGCCTCGCTCGCCTCGTTCGGTGCATGCCCGAGGAGGAGCGCGCCGAAGCCGGCCGTGAGATCGACATAGCGATTGCCGTCCGCGTCGAAGACGTTCGCGCCGCGCCCGCGTGCGTACACGATCGGCGCTTGGTCCTCGCCGGATCGCGCCGCGCGCGCTTGCCTCCGGGCATCGAACGCAGGCGACTCCACCTCGGCCATGCGAGCGGCGAGCTCGCGTGAGCGCGGCCCCGGCGGCGCGACGACGATCGACGGAAGGTCCTGTCCCGACTCCACGACCCGTTCCATACACCATCGACGCCTCGCGCGCCGCGCCGCGCCGCTCGAGAGCGGACGTCGCATCGGCTCATCACGAGGGCCGCCTCCCCCTCGCCGCGTAGAGCTTCACATCGGCGTCGCGGTCACGGTCCCCCGACCGCGGCGCGCTGCGGCGACGCCGGTCGGCGAGCGACGCCCCTCACCGCTGCCGCGCTTGGCGATCAGCTGACGACGCGGTTACGACCACCGCGCTTGGCCTCGTAGAGCTTCGCGTCGGCGTTGCGAATGAGGTCGAGCGCGGTCTTGTCGTTGTCCGCGAGGGTCGCGACGCCGATCGACACGGTGACCGGGATGGTGTCGCCCTGGAAGACGAAGCGGCTCGCCTCGATCTTCTCGCGGAGCCCCTCGGCGAGCGCGCGCGCGCCTTCGAGGTTCGTCTCCGGAAGTACGATCGCGAACTCCTCACCACCGTAGCGCGCGAAGACCTCGTCACGACGGATGCGGCCCTGGACGATGCGCGCGAGCTCTTTGAGGACGAAGTCGCCCGCGAGGTGACCGTGGTGGTCGTTGATCTTCTTGAAGTGATCGATGTCGAACATCATGAAGGCGAGCTCGCGCGCGTGACGACGCGCGCGGATGATCTCCTTCTCGAGGGCCTCCAGCAGGTAGCGCTTCACGTGCGCCTGCGTGAGACCGTCGATGATCGTCATCCGGTAGATCTCTTCGTGGTACTGCGACTCGACGTCGGCACCGGAGAGGTACTTGAAGATCGTGGGACCGACCTTGATGCGGTCGCCGTTCGCCAGCCCGAACTCGCGGCTGATCTGCTCGTCGTTGACGTAGGTGCCGTTGGTGGAGCCGTCGTCGACCGCCCACCAGACACTGCCACGCTGCTCGAGATGAGCATGCCGGCGCGACACGCTATCTCCCTCGAGCACGATGTGATTCTCGGCACCGCGCCCGACGCGCACCGGCGTGAAGTCGAGCACGAAGCGCTTGCCGAGCAGCGTCGGCTCCTTCGTGTAGATCACGACGATGCAGTCGTTGCTACGTGGAGCACCGTCCGCCGCCTCTCCGGCAGGCTTCTGGACGATGGTCGTGACTCGCGTCTTCTCGTCCAGCTCGCTCACCTGTCGCCCGCGCCGAAAAAGGAAGGCATTCGAGGATGTATGCCCGTCACCCTTCCACCGGAGACTATTGCTGAAGCATTGAACCGGTCAAGGCAGCCCATGTAGGCGCCTAGCTGACTTGTGCGGCTGAGCTCGACCGAACACGTGCAAGGGCGTGCAGCAACTCCGGCGCCAAGGGCACGTCGGCATCGAGAATTCCGAGGGGAACGCCGAGGGATGCACCTCCCAGATGGAGGGCGCACTTCGGGGTCGCGATCCAGGCGTCGACCCGGGCTCCGCGGATCCGGGTGAGCTCCGAGGCCTCCGGGCTGCGATGGTCGGCGACCGAGACGATCTCGCGAGGCCGAACCCCGACGGCCGCCAGAGCGCGGACGAGGCGGTCGGGACGGGCGATGGCGGTGAAGAGGCCGACGTGCGCGGCCCGCAGCGCCGCGACCGGAAGAGGCGTGACGCCCCCCCACGCTCCGGCGGGACCAGCGCCGTCCTTCCAGGCGACCAAGGTGGGCGTCGCATCGACCGAGACGACGTGATCCGCATGCGCGAGGAGCACCTCGCGCGTGGCGCGGAGGTCGCCCGCGGGCGGGAGGCGGCCGCTCCCCCAGGGCCGATTGGCGTCGACCGCGAGGAGCGAGAGCGAGCCCTCGTGGCGACCGCGGACCGCGAGCGGTCCGTCGAGCACGAGCACGTCGGGACGCGGCTCGAGGCTCGCCGCATGATCGATCGCGGACTGACGCGTGGGGCCGACGACGACCGGAACGTCCGAGGGCGCGAGCGCCCGCGTGGAGACGAGCGCCTCGTCACCGACGTCTTCGATCCGATCGTCGGTCGACACGACACGCGCGCTCGGCGGCGCAGCGTGGTACGCGTGCCCGACGAACGCCACACGCGCGCCTCGCGACGCGAGCTCGCGCGCGCACGCGATCGCCACGCGTGTCTTCCCCGATCCGCCGAGCGTCGCCCCCCCGACGCACACGAGCGCGATGTCCGCCGGCACGACCGCGGGGCGGACGAGCCCTCGAGCGGCGAGCGGTGCGAGGGCCGAGGCGAACACACGCGAGATCGGGCCGTCCCAGCGGCCGGACTCGAGCGCGCGCGCAGCATCGCGAGAGAAGGACACGCGCGCACGCTACCAAGCCGGTCCCGGCGGCGCACGGCGAACGTGCCGGCGCGGATGCTCGCGCTACGCATGCGGACGAGCCCGGTGCGAGCTCGCCCGCATGACGGCAGCGATCGACTCGTCCAGCTCAGGAGCCGGCGGCGACCTCGAAGCCGGAGCGGCCCCGTCCGGGCGTGAGCCCCCGCCGCCTGGCGTGTAGCCTGCCGCGAGCGTGCAGGTGATCCCAGAGCGCCTCGGTGCGGGCACGCAGCGGCATGTCTTGCGCTCCGATCGCGAGCCCCTGCTCGACCGCGAAGCGCTGCATCGCGCGAGCATCCCGGAGCGGAGCCGAAGCGACGAGGTCGCGCATCTCGCGAAGGCGCGCGACCGTGTCGCGACGAACCTCGATGCCGAGCTCGGTGACGGCACGATCGAGCTCCGACGTCGTCTCCGACGGCAGGAAGTGCGAATGGAGCTGGCGTGCGAACGACAGGCTGATGAGCCGGTTGAGCACGCTGTCGATCGCGAGCGCGCGCTCGTTCAAGCTGACGCGGAGGATGCGGAACATCACCTCCGCGCGCTCGTCGTGCATCCGGTAGCCCCAGCTCCGCCAGTCTCCCTCCAATCGGCCCTCGGCCGCGAGTCGCTCGCGGAGCGCGGTCCCCGAGTAGATCTCCGTGCGACAGACGTTCCAGGGGAGATCGAGGTTCCGCTCCGCCATGTCGAGCGTCGTGGAGACGTCGTCGAGCGTGCAGTCCGGATCGAACAGCATGAAGTTGAACGACGGCACGATCCCCGCCGCACGGCAGTTGTCGATCGCCGAGTCGTTGTGGATCGGAAGGTGCGTCCGCCCGAGGTACTTCAAGCGCTTCGAGGAGGCGTTCTCGACGCCGAGGAACATGTGGATCGCGCCCATCTCGCGCGCGGCCTGCGCGACCGGGAGGGTGATGTTCTCGGGACGTCCCTTGATCCAGAAGACGACGTCGCCGACGCCTCGCTCGCGGATCGACTCCTTGATCTTCTGCATGCGCGCGATCGCGGCCCGTTCGCCGGGCAGGACGAAGAGATCGTCTTGCACGAAGAACACGCGGGCGTCTCGCTCGTGATAGGCGAACGCGATCTCCTCGGCGACGGCCTCGGGCGCGCGAAGGCGATACGAGCGACGCTGCTCGGAGGTGTACGCGGCGATGCTGCAGTAGCTGCATTCGCCCACGCAGCCGCGAGCGCTGATCAGGAAGTCGACCGTCATCCCCCCGACGACGTACGGCTCGGGGCTGCGGCGCGGCCACGGAAGCGCGTCGAGGTTCCCGGCCGCCGTGCGCACGGGGCCCTTGACCACTTGCTCGGCCTCTCGCCAGACGAGGCCCGCGATCGAACGCGGGCTCTCACCTCGCCCGAGGGCCTCGAGCATCTCGACGAGCGTCTCCTCGCCGTCGTGACGGACGACGCTGTCGAGCTCCGGAAGCTCGGCGAGCAGCTCCTCCCAGCAGAAGGTGCCGACGTGGCCGCCACACGTGATGTGACCTCGGTATCCGCGCGCGCGCAGCGCACGGATGAGAAGGACGTAGTCGTCGATGTTGTTCTGGAACGCGATGCCGAGCCCCACGAGATCGGGACTGTCGGCGAGGACGCGCTCCACCGTC
This sequence comes from Myxococcales bacterium 68-20, assembly GCA_001899635.1. Lineage (GTDB taxonomy): Bacteria > Myxococcota_A > Polyangia > Polyangiales > Polyangiaceae > Labilithrix. Next base: position 93,775 of record MKVQ01000003.1, read on the forward strand.
TGCTCGAGGTCCTTGCGATAGGCGTAGGCGATGACGCTCACCTCGTGGCCCTTCGAGCGCGCGTACGACGCGAGATAGCCGAGCGCGAGGTTCTCTTGCTGGATCGGGCCGACGAGCGCCGCCCTCATGCCGCCACCTGCCATGTGACGGAGGAGATGAAGTTCTCCACTGCGGCGCCCGCCTCGTTCCACACCGCCACCTGTCCGAACGGTGTCCCCGAGCTCTTTTCCGGCAGCGTCCAGAGCACGACGTCGTCCGCGATGTGCTCGATGGAGCCTTCCGAGACACGCCACTCGTAATCGGCGGCGGCGCCCGCGTCGTTGTCGGCGAAGAGAAGGACGTGCCGCCCCGCGCGAGCGACCTCGACGACGCGGAGGCGGAGCACCATCCCGAGAGGCAGGTCGTCGCCGGTCTTGTCGCTCACGATCGGGCTCGGCGCCATCTCGGCGATGACCTCACAGATGGTGCAGGCTTCGCCGGAGCTGACCCACTCGTACTCGTCGTAGTCGGGCTTGCACAAGTCGAGCTTCGTCAGCGCCTCGACCGTCGTCGTTCCTCCGTCGCCGCACGAGACGGCGAACGAGGTCTGGACGGTCATCTGCATGCGCCACCACCCCAGCGGCTCCGCCCAGCGCGCGTCGAATTGGTAGCCGCCGGTCACCTTCGTCACGTTCGTCACGCTCATCGCCATCGCCTCGGCGCTGTCCGCGGATTGAACGGTGATGGTCGGCAGCCCCACGATCGTCGGCTCGATGTCCGGTGGCACGGAGACGAAGCCGGTGGCGGTCCCCTTGTCCCGCACGTAGTTCGAGAGGGTGACCCGCGCGGCGACGTTGCTCGACACGGGCGACGGTACCGCGCAGAGCTGCCCCGGCTCGGCGGGCGTGCCCGCGGGTGGAATCTCGACGATGTACGACGGACACTTCCAGGGCTCGGGCTCGGCCGGCGGCCCCGCCTCTTCGAGCGGAAAGGGGGTCGCGACGGCGTCGCTCTCTGCCTCGCCGTCGCGGCTATCTGCGGTGAGCTCCCCGCCGCCGCTGCACGCCTCCGTCGCAGGCACCACCATCGCAACGAGCAAGGCCGGCATCACGCCGCCCGCGGTCATGAAGGCCACACGTAGCTTTCGCATCCCAACCCTCCGAATGCTGCCTCCGCCACCCACCGCCCTGCCCTCGTCGGTCGTGTCACAGCGGCGCACGACACGCAAGAGAGAGGTTCGCGAACGCTGGCGCAACGCCGGCCAAACACCTCCCCGCGTCACGAGATGACACGAGCGCCGATGCCGAGACACCGCCGCGCGAGGCGGCGTAGTATCGCCGGCCATGGACTACGTGCATCTCGGGCGAACGGGTCTCAAGGTCAGTCGACTTTGTCTCGGCACGATGAACTTCGGACCGCAGACGAGCGAAGCCGACTCGTTCGCGATCATGGACCGCGCGCTCGAGACGGGGATCAACTTCTTCGACACCGCCAACGTCTACGGGTGGAAGAAGGGCGAAGGCTGGACCGAGCAGATCCTCGGCCGGTGGTTCGCGCAAGGCGGCGGCCGGCGCGAGAAGGTCGTCCTCGCCACGAAGGTGTACGGGACGATGGGCGACTGGCCGAACCAGTCGCGCCTCTCGGCGCTGCACATCATCCGCGCGTGCGAGGAGTCGCTCCGCCGGATGCAGACGGACACGATCGATCTCTTCCAGATGCACCACATCGACCGGGCCTCGCCCTGGGACGAGATCTGGCAGGCGATGGAGACGCTCGTGCGTCAGGGCAAGGTCCTCTACGTCGGCTCGTCGAACTTCGCCGGCTGGCACATCGCACAGGCCTGTGAGAAGGCGCGCGCGCGCAACTTCCTCGGCCTCGTCTCCGAGCAGAGCCTCTACAACCTCATCGATCGCACGATCGAGCTCGAGGTGATCCCCGCCTGCAAGGAGTACGGACTGGGGCTGATCCCGTGGAGCCCGCTCAAGGGGGGCATCCTCGGCGGACTGCTGAAGAAGGCCGCCGAGGGGCGGCGCGCGAGCGAGAACGCGCAGAAGGCGATCGCCAAACATGGGCCCGCGCTCGAGAAGTACGAGGCGCTCTGCGACAAGATCGGGATCCCGCCCGCGGACGTCGCGCTCGCGTGGCTCCTCGCCAACCCTGTCGTCACCGCTCCGATCGTCGGACCGCGCACCATGGCTCAGCTCGATGGCGCGCTCCAGGCCCTCGAACGCAAGCTCGACGAGGCGACGTTGAAGGAGCTCGACGCGCTCTTCCCCGGCCCGGGCGGTCCGGCGCCCGAAGCCTACGCCTGGTGAGGAGTACGGGGCCGCGCGGCAGGACGACGACGCCCCTTCCCTGCGGTCCCGCGCGTCCGCCGCCGGAGATAGGGCGAGCGCGAGATGTTCGCCGCACCGGCGACATCTCGCGCGGAGCGGCGGCACGACCGCCCATGTGAACGCGCTCGGGATGCGCTAGACTCCGCGCCGTGAGACGCGCTTCTTATCTCATCTCGGGCGCGGTGCTCGCCGCGACCGTCGCGGGGGCGCCGCTCGCTCGCGCCAACAGCCGCTTCCCGGAGTCGAATCAGCTCGTGTTCTCGAAGGAGGACCCCGATCTCGTCCTCCTCCGCGTGACGTTCGGCCTGCTCGTCTCGCACGACCGCGGCAAGACCTTCGGGTGGGTCTGCGAGCAGTCGATCGGCTTCAGCGGCATCGAAGACCCGATGTACACGGTGACGCCGTCGAAGGCGATCGTCGGCTCCACGTTCCAGGGCGTGACGATCTCACGCGACAACGCTTGCGGATGGAGCTTCGCAGGCGGCGACCTCGAGAATCAGGTCTTCATCGATCTCACGACGAACCCGCACGACGCGAAGAACATCGTCGTCTTCGCGTCCAGCTACGACAAGCAGGACGACGCGGGGAACATCCTCTTCTCGTCGAGGATCTGGGAGACGAAGGACGAGGCGCGGACCTTCCAGCAGCTCGGACAGGCGTTCGATCCCGCACTCCTCGGCTACACCCTCGATCTCACGTCGTCCGATCCGGACCGGATCTACGTCACGGCCGTCCGCAGCCCCGGCACCGCTCCACAAGGAGTCCTCCTCGTCTCGAAGGACCACGGTCAGACGTGGACCGAGGAGTCGGTCCCGCTCATCGACGGGGAGCGCGCCGTCTTCATCGCGGCGGTGGATCCGACGAACTCGGAGCGTGTCTATCTGCGCACCTCGAACTCGGTCGACAAGCCGACGCGCCTCATCCTCCGCGAGGCCGAACCCGACGGCGGTGTACCGACACAGCGAACGCTCCACAGGGCCAGCGGCGCGCTCATGGGGTTCGCCCTCACTCCCGACGGGAGCAAGGTCTTCATCGGCGGCCCCAAGGACGGCGTGAAGGTCGCGAGCACGCAGGATTATGCCTTCACGCAGAAGGCGAACATCGAGACCCAATGTCTCGCCTACAACGACGGCGTGCTCTGGGCCTGCTCGAACGAGCGAAGCGGCTTCATCGCAGGTCGCTCGACCGACGACGGCGCCACCTTCGAGCCGACCCTCCGCTTCTGCGACATCGGCGGTCCGCTCACGAGCTGCGGCCCCGGCACACCGACGAACGATCGTTGCGTGCCGAACTGGCCCGCGCAGAAGGCGCTCATCGGCTGCGGGAGACTCGACACCGGTGCGGGCGACGGGGGCCTCGGCGATGCCGGCGGCACCTCCCATCCTCCGCCGTCGGGCTCGAAGGGCTGCGATTGCCAGGCGTCGCCGGCCGGAACGTCGATGGGGGCCTTCGTCACCATCGTCGGCGCAGCGCTCGGCATCGTCCGTCGCGCTCGACGCCGGAGCTGAGCCGCACTCGAGAGCGCGAGCGCGCACCGAGGACCGACGCTCGCCGCCTCGCGGGCGCTGCGTCGGTCACGTCGAGCGCGCTGCTCAGCGACCCGCGTCGGCGCCGCCGTCGCCTTCGACGGCAGATGAGCCCGAGGAGCCCGACGAGCTCGACGACGCCCCCGAGTTGCCGCCCCCGGAAGGGTTCTCGGACTCGCCCGGCGGCGACTTGGAAACGTCGCCGCCACGCCGCTCCTCGTCCGGCGACTGCGGCGGAAGCGGCTGCGGGTTCAGAGACGGACCACCATCGTCGAGACAACCAGCAATCGCGCCCGTCGCGGCGACAGCCAGGACAAAGAAACTCAGCAGGTGAAGGCGCACTTTCGTCGGCCGCATCGCGCACTCCGTCTCCCGAGAGAAAGTCTGCAAGGTCGGTTCCAAGCGGAAGAGCTTGAAAGCCTAGCACGTCTCAAGGCCGAGCTTCGAATGCTGTGCCGAACCGGGTCGCCATCGAGGCACAAGCGTGCGCGTTCGAGGATGCGGCGGGCTTCGCGCGGCTCGCCGGGCGGACAAAAGAGCACCGCGATCGCCCCTCGTCGGAGAAGCGATCGCGGCTGGTGCCTCGATGGTCGAGAGCCGAGGTCAGACCTCGAAGTCGGCCTGCTCGAGGATCTCGCGTACGCGCCAGAGGAAGCTGTTCGCCGCGACGCCGTCGACGACGCGGTGATCGTAGCTGAGCGCCATGTACATGACCGGATGGATGGCCATCAGGTCTTCCTTGTTCGGCCCCTCGACCACGACGACGCGCTTCTTGATCTCGCCCATGCGGAGGATGCCGACGTTGGGCTGGTTGATGATCGCGCCGCCGAAGAGGTTGCCCTTGATGCCCGGGTTCGTGACGCTGAAGGTCGCGCCGGACAGATCATCGATCGTGATCTTGCCGCTGCGCGCTCGCGACGCGAGGTCGTCGACCGAGCGGACGATGCCGCGGAGACCGAGCTCGTCGGCGCGACGCACGACGGGGACGACGAGGCCGTCGGGAGAGTCGACCGCAACGCCGATGTTGACGTCCTTGTGGATGACGAAGGAGTCCGAGAGGACGCGCGCGTTCATCGTCGGGTTCTCACGGAGCGCACGCGCGACCGCGAGGGTGACGAAGGCGAGCATCGTGAGGCTCATGCCTTCCTTCTTGTAGCGATCCTTGTTCGCCTCGCGGAGCTTCGACGCCGCGTTGAGATCGCACTCGGCCACCGTCACGACGTGCGGCGAGACGAGCTTCGAATAGACCATGTGGTCGGCCGTGATGCGCCGGCGACGCGTGAACGGGACGACCTTGTCGCCCGCCTTCTCGCGGTACGCGGGGAGCTTGAACGAGCCGAAGCCGACGCCCGGGATCGGGGGAACGAAGCCGCCCCCCTGGTTGAGGAGCTGCTGGACCTGCGCCGCGTCTCCACCGCGAGAGATTGCGCGCGGGGCCACGGGCGCAGCGGGAACCTCGTTCGCCGCGCGGATCACGTCATCGCGCGTGATGCGTCCGTGCTCGCCCGAGCCGCGGACGTCACGGAGATCGACGCCCTGCTCGAGCGCCGCGCGGCGCGTCGAGGGAGCCGCGATCGGCTTCGCCGGCAGTGTCTCGACCGACGGCGGGACGGGCTCGACCGTCTTCGTCGCAACGTTCGGCTCAGCCGCGTGCGGCGCGGCCTCGTTCGCGGTCACGGTCTCGTCGATCTGGCAGATGACCGTGTGAACCGGAACGATGTCACCCTCCTTTGCGAGGAGCCGCACGATCCGCCCGGCCGAAGGCGCAGGGAGCTCGCTGTCCGCTTTGTCCGTCGCGATCTCCGCGATCGACTGATCCTTGGCGACGAAGTCGCCTTCCTTGACCAGCCACCTCGAGATCGTCCCTTCAGTCACGCTCTCGCCGAGCTGAGGCACCTGTACGTCGATCATCGCCGCCAACCTACCTTAGGGATGGGCCGATCCGCAACGCGGTCAAGCCCTGAAACGAGCATCTCCCGTTGGGGAATCTCTCGTGTTTCGCTATGCATCGTCGCGTCATCCGTCACTCATCTGTCACGTCATCTGGCATCGGCGCCGGACGACGTCCGGCGAAACGATGCCACGAAGTAACCGTCCGTTCCGTGCTCATGCGGGTGGAGCCGGAGCATCGTCGCGCCGTCGCCGGCGACGGCGACCGCCGCCGGCGCATCGAACGGCGCTGGCTCGAGCCCGGAAGCGGCGACCACGTCCGCGAGGACGTCCTCGGCCTCCTCGCGGAGGACGCTGCAGACCGCATAAACCACGCGTCCGCCCGGCTTCACGAGCGTGGCCGCGCGCGCGAGGATCGCGCGCTGGAGCCGGGCGAGCTCCTCGACGTCCGCGGCGGAGCGCCGGAGCGCCAGCTCGGGACGACGCCGGAGGGTACCGGTGCCCGAACACGGAGCATCGATGAGGATGCGATCGTAGCCGGGCGGCGCACCACCCGTACCGAGCGACCAGTCCACGGCGTACGTCGCGCGCGGCCGACACTCGATACGCTCGAGCTCTCGGACAAGACGGTCGAGCTTCTTCGGATGGACGTCCGCCGCGTCCACCGATCCACCGGCGCCCACGGCGCGCGCGAGCAGACCGGTCTTGTTTCCCCGTCCCGCGCACGCGTCGAGCACCACCTCTCCGGCCCGCGCGCCAAGCGCGAGCGCGACGAGCTGCGAGCCCTCTTCTTGAGGTGTCCAGGCGCCCTCGTCATAGCCGGGAAGCTCGATCACTCTCCCCGCGCCGCGCGCGAGCACGGCGTGAGGCGAGACACGCCCGACCTCGAACGATGCCTGCGGCCTCGCCTCGCGAAGTCGCGCCAGCCAAGCGTCGCGCGCGCTCGCGTCCTCGATCCGAAGCCCGATCGGCGGCGCGCCGTCGTGCGAGCCGAGCAGGGCTCGAGCCGCGTCCTCCCCGATCGCGCGGATGACCGCTGCGCGCAGCGAGGGCTCGGTCGACTCGAACGCGGCGCGCTCGAGCTCGTCCGCCGAGGGCCTCGGCTCCGCCGCGAGCTTCCGGAGGACGGCGTTCGCGAACCCGGCGACCTGTGCACCACGCGACGTACGCACCGCGCTCACCGCCTCGCTCACGGCAGCGAACGCGGGCACGCGCGTGAGGACGAAGATCTGGTAGGCGGCGACCGCGAGGTGCGCGCGGACGATGGGGTCGAGCTTGTCGATGCCGCGCTTCGCATGCCGGCCGATCCGCGCTTCGAGCCAGCCGAGGAGCCGGAGCGTCCCATAGACGAGCTCGGTCGCGAGCGCGCGGTCACGAGCGTCGAGCTGGACGGCACGGTCCAGCTCAGCGTCCAGCGCGGCGGCGGCGAAGGCCTTGTCGGCCACCACACGCGCAATCACGGTGGCGGCGACGCCGCGTGCGCTCGGTACGAGCATGGGGGCACACGCCTAGCACGCGACGGGGCGCCGCTGGAAGTCGACTCCGCGGGGCGGGCGCGCGATCGCCATCCCCCTCGCCCACGTGACCAGACGCGGTCGCGAGCGTGCCGACGTCACTCCGGGCGCAAGCGAATGCGCGGCGGCGCCGGGAAGCTCGCGTTCTTGTAGTCGTACGGCTGGATGTGGACCACGGCCTTCTCGCAGACGCCGAGCTGAAGGCCGCCGCCGTTCGCCTTCGTGAGGCCGGGGCAGAAGCCGCTGCCGTTGGACTCGGGGCTCGCGTAGCCGCCTGCGCTGTTGGTCCCTTCCGCGACGACGAACGCGCAGCCGAGGCGATCGTCGTCGTTCGCGGGAATCGTGGGCCGACGGTAGAAGGTCAGGAACGCGTCGCCGTTGGCGATCGTGCTGCAGTCGGCCCATGCCGAGAGCGTCACCGGCACGCCGGCAGTGTTCTGGACGACGGCGTAGCGGCCGGGCTGGAGGACGTCGGTGTAGAGCGGCGCCGTCGTGCAGGATCCGGCCTCCGCCCAGCGAGACATGAGCCCGTCCGCGTCGAAGCGCGTGCCCAGCGTCGTCGTCGTCCCGATGGCGCCGAGCGCGAAGTTCACGCCCGTGGTGTCGCAACCGATGGTGAGGGACGCGCCCTGGCTCGTGCCGCCGCCGGGCGCGGGAGTCGTGACCGTGATCACGGCGCTGCCCGGGTTGAGCAGGTGGTTCGACGGGACGGTCGCCTTGAGCTGGCTGCCGCTGACGTAGGTCGACACGACCGCCTGGCCATTGCTCTTCACCGAGCTCGTGGAGACGAAGCCGGAGCCGTAGATGGTGACGACCGTATCCGCCGAGCCGGCGACCACCGCCGAGGGGTTGAGCGAGGTGATGCTCGGGACGCCGTTGGCGACTGTGAACGGGAGCGCCGCCGACGTGCCTCCGCCCGGAGCCGGATTGACGACGCGCACGGAGAGCGACGCCGCGCTTGCGAGCTGTGCGGCGCTCAGCATGGCCTTGACGTGCGTGCTGTCGACGAACGTCGTCGCGACCGGCGCATTGTCGACCGTGATCTGCGAGGTGACGAAGAAGCCGACGCCGGTGACGACGATCTCCCTCGGGCTCGATCCGGCCGCCACGGTGTTCGGCGCGACCGACGTTGCGGACGGAGCGGGGTACTGGACCTTGAAGACGACCGGCGTGCTCAGACCCCCGCCGGGGGGCGGGTTCTGCACCGCGATCGGGAAGTCGCCAGCCGCCGTGAGCGACGATGCAGGGACCTGTGCCTTCAGCTTGCTCGGTCCCAGATAAGTCGTCGGAAGCGACGCGCCGTTGAAGACGACCGAGCTCCCGCTCACGAAGCCGCCGCCGTTCACCGTCATCTCGAACGCCGCCGATCCGACGAACGCCGCCGACGGGTTGATGTTCTGGATCGAGGCGCTCGGGTTCGAGATCGTGAACGAGATCGACGGCGAGGTGCCGCCGCCGGGCGAGGGGCTCACGACCGTGACGGGGACGCTCCCCGACGTCGCAAGGAGGCCGGACGGAATCGTCCCGGTGAGCTTCGAGCTGCTCACGAACGTCGTCGCGAGGTCCGTCATCCCGAAGACGATCTTCGCCCCCTGCACGAAGTCCACGCCCGAGACCTCGAGCTGCGTGCTGTCGGTACCTGCGAGCACGGAGAGTGGCGAGAGCGCGATGAGCTGCGGCTCGGGATTGACGACGGCGAACGTCACTTCCTTGCTCGCACCACCGCCGGGCGGAGCCGTGCCGACCGACACGCGGAGCGTGGACACGGTCACGAGCTTGCCGGTCGGGATGGTCGCGCGGAGCTCGGTGCCGCTCACGAACGACGTCGCGAGAGGCGCACCGTCGAGCTGCACGATCGAGCGCGGAACGAAGTTGTTCCCGGAGACGATGATCGACGGCCCCACCGATCCGACCGTCGCCTCGTTCGGCGAGATCGAGTCGACCTCGGGGGCGGACGCCTCGTCGGGGTCCTTCGGCTTCTGCGTGTCGCCGATGTCCGGGATCGGATCCGTGGGCTCCTCGGTCGTCGTCGTCCCCGCGTCCGCGGCGAGAAGCGCCCGCGGCTCCCCCTCCGCGCACCCGCCGAAGGCGAGCGCGGCGAGAACGAACGTAGAGATGGGGAGGATGAACGAAGAGCGCGGTCGGAGCATGATGGCGAGGCCGGCATTCGGCTGCCAGGCGGCAGGCCGAGCGAAGCCGCTCGCCGTATGACACACCGCATGAGGGCGTGCCATTCGGACCGCAAGTTTTCAGCTCATGAGACGCAAGCGATGCGGACTCGGCTCCGCTCAGTTCACGATTTCACGGACTTGGAGGACGATCGCGTCCCAGTGCCACTTCCGGGAGACGTCGTTCTTGAAGGCGATGAGCATCAGCACGGCGAGGATGCTGATCCCGAACAGGCTCGAGAGGGCCCGGGCACGAACGCTCACCGGGCGGCGGCGAACCCACTCGATGAAGAAGAGGAGGAGGTGGCCACCGTCGAGGACGGGGATCGGTAGGAGGTTGATGAGCCCGAGGTTCACGCTCGTCACCGCCATCGCCCAAACGAAGTAGGTGGTGCCCTTCGCGCCGGCGTCGCCCGCGACGTCGTAGAGCGTGATGGGGCCGCTCACCGACGCGAGGCTCACCCGGCCCTGAGCGATCCGGACGAAGCCGACGACGATGAACTTGATCGCGTTCATCGTCTCCTCGACCCCGCGGCGCACCGCATAGACGGCCGGCTGCGGGTTCGGAACCAGCTTGCTCGCGACGCGCGGCTGCCAGTGCGTCGTTCGGAAGACGTAGCGCTCGTAGTGTTGTCCGAGCTCGTCGTCCCAGCGCTCCTTCCGGAGCTGGAACGTCCCGCTCATCCGCTCACCGTCGCGCGTCCACACGAGCTCGTGAACGCGATTCGGCTCTCGAAGGAGCATGCCGAGCATCGAGGTGTCGTCGACGGAATACCCGCCGCGACGCTCGACCTTCCACATCCGCTGCGGGACGCCGTCGAGATGAGTGATGCGGTCGCCCGCACGAAGCCCCATCTTGTGCTCGCTCGATCCCTCCGGGACGAACGCGACGTACATCTCGACGCCCTCGATGCCGGTTCGATCGAAGACGTCCTTCGCGCGCCCCTCCGGATCACCTTCGCGAACGACGGCGCCCTCTTCGCGCGGGCGCGGCGCGAGCGAGGCGATCCCGGTCTCGAGGACGGCAAAGTCGCAAAGGCCTCCGAGCCCCTGCGGGACCGTCACCGGACGCACGTAGGTGAGCACCACGTTGTCGCCGCGGTTCTGCGAGAGGAGCTTCTGCAGGTCGACGAACGTGTCCACCTTGCGGCCGTTCACTGCCGTGATGCGGTCGAAGGTGCGAAGCCCCGCACGCCAGGCGGGCGAGTCCGTCCGCGGGATCCCGATGACGGGCGCTGCGAACGTGGGCGCGATCCCGATCCGGCCGACGTGCTCGAAGAGCTCGAGCTCGCTCGGCTCGACGACCTCGATCTCGTCGTTCGGCGTGACGCTGACGTCGACGCTCTTGCCTTCGCGATCGATCGTGACGCGCGTCGCCACGCCCGCCTTCTTGGCGAACGCCTTCTGCACCTCGGGGAAGCTCTGGACCGGCTCGCCGTCGATCGCCGTGATGACGTCACCCGCAAAGAGCTTGCCGTCGGCGGGCTTGCCGGGGAACACGACCCCCACCGTGGGCGGGAGGAACTCTTTGTCCTCCAGGTAGACCGACGTGTAGAGGGCGACCGGGAAGACGAGGTTCATCGCCGGGCCGGCGAGGACGATGACGACGCGCTTCCAGAGCGGCTGCGCCTCGAACGTGCGGTACTTCTCCTCCGGGAGGATCGGCTGCTCCGCCTTCCCTTCCTCGAGCATCTTCACGAAGCCGCCGAACGGGAGCAGCCCGATGCAGTACTCCGTCTCCTTGCCGCGGACCTTCAGCACCTTCGGCCCGAAGCCGATGGAGAACGTCAGCACCTTCACCCCGAAGAGCTTCGCGAACGCGAAATGCCCGAACTCGTGGATGAAGATCAGGATGCTGATGAAGAGGATGAAATAGAGGAGATCCACGGCGTGAAGCGGGGCGGAGGGGGCGCGCGGCCGATCTTATTGCCGCTCGCCGCGCGCGGGCGTCAAGGCCTGACGCGTCGCGCGCCCCTCACCACCGGCTTCGTCGGGCGTTCGTCGTGCATTCTCCCCGATTCTGCCGATTTCTTCGGGCGTGTCCGTGCGTTCGCACGACACACGGCGCGCTTCGGACCGAAGGTGCGGCCCGAAGCCTGCTACTAGAGGAAAGCTCATGTCGCTCGAGCCGCCGCGGATGGAGTCCAGGCCGCTGGACGCAGTCCGCGCCCGTGAAAGGGGTCGCGTTCGGCACCTTGCACGGCGGCTCGTCGCGCTCGGCGCCGTCGTCGCGATCGGCGGAGCGACCTCGCGAGCGAGCGCACAATCGAACTACCGCAGCGCGCCGGTGGGCGGTCGCTCGCAGCTGCTCGGCGGCACTGGCATGACCTACGGAAGGGACGCGGCCGCCGCGTTCCTCAACCCCGCGACCGCGGTCCTCGTCGACGACCAGAGGCTCTCGTTCTCGGTCAACTTCTACACGGTCTCGTTCGTCCACGCACCGCGGTGGTACGTGCCCGGCCCGATCGACCGCGCCAGGTTCGGCGCGCTCGACATCTCGGACGCGACGATGAACGACCTCGAGTTCAATGCGCTCCCGTCGAGCCTGTGCATCTTCTTCCGCGTGGGCGACGCGAACCCGCTCGCCGCGGCGCAGATGGATCCGCGCACGCGCGATGCGCGCCTCGGGCTCTGCTTCGCGACGATCGCGAGCCAGTCGTTCGACTTCGCTGCCGAAGGATTCAGCGCGAGCCGGTCACCGAGCGTCTCACGCCAGGCGCAGACGCTCTCGCAGAGCTACACCCGCTTCGCCGCCGGACCGACGTACGCCATGCGGGTGACGAATGCGCTCACGCTCGGCGCGTCGGTCCACGCGAGCCTCGCGAGCCACCGCAGCTTGCTCGCGGCCACGGCGACGACGTACGGCTCCTCGCCCTCCGCGATCAACTCGATGTTCTACAGTGGCTCGCGCGGCGACTCGTTCCAACTCGACGCGACCGTCGGCGCGACGCTGCGCTTCGGGAAGCAGACCGTGGGGATGTCGCTGAGGAGCCCGTCTGCACACGTGTTCGGCGTCGGCGGCGCCAACCAGCAGTCGTACTTCGACGGCGCCGGCAGCCAGGCCTCCCTCGTCTCGGCGCAGGGCTCCTTCGTTTCGCGCTCCCCGCCCCGGCTCGGTCTCGGCACCGGCATCGAGGGCGCGTGGGGGCTGGTCGAGCTCGACACGACCTACCACTTCCCGATCGACGCCTACAGCGCGGAGCTCGAAGGGCATCAGGTGACGACGACCAGCGGCGCGGTCGACGATCGACCGGCGAAGCTCGCGCTGACCGAGCGCGCTCGCGGCGTCGTCAACATCGCCGCCGGGGCCGAGGTCTTCATGTCCCCGAGCGTGAGCGTCCTCACCGGCCTGTCGACCGACTTCAGCGCCGTCCCGCAGGGCGCGCTCAAGGGCGGGAGCCTCTTCAACTACTACCCGCACCAGACGCACCGCGTGGCCGGCTCGTTCGGCGTCAGCTCCAAGGGCACCGGTGGTGAGCTGCTCGTCGGGGCGGAGCTCTCCGTCGGCTGGGGCCAGCGACTCGCGGTGAACTCGTACCAGCTCCCGCCCGTGGTCGGCACCACGGGTCACGGCACCTACCAGCTCATGTTCGTCGTCGCAGGCTCCACGAGCCTCCGCGCGATCAAACGCGCGGTCGAGGACGTCCGCGACGTGCTCACGAACCCGAAGCCGCTCCCGCCCATCATCCCGACGCGGCCACTGCCCGAGTACAACCCGCGTGTCCGCGAGGAGGAGAAGCGGCGCGAAAAACGCGACGAGCCGGAGGAACGAAGGGGCCCGGCAGAGCAGCGCCCCTGACTCCGGCGTCCGGCAATCGCGAGCGCACCACACGGTGCGCGCGCTCTTGGCCTTGGCTCAGGAGAGCGTCGCGCCGGCGCCGGCAGAGCCGGCCGTTCGCGAGCGAACGACCGCGTCGAACAGCTCGCGCCCGCTCGTCCCTCCGAGACACGCCTCGCTCATGCGCTCCGGGTGGGGCATGAGGCCGAGCACGTTCTTCTTCGGGCCGCCGTAGATCCCGGCGATGTTCCGCACCGAGCCGTTCGGGTTTGCGCCTTCACTGACCTCGCCGCTCTCGTCGCAATAGAGGAGAGCCACCTGTCCCTCGCCGTCGAGGCGCGCGAGCACCTCGCTGGACGCCTGGTAGCGGCCCTCACCGTGCGCGATCGGGAGGCGAAGGACCTTGCCGTTCGAAGGCGAGAACGGCCCGTCGGCCGCGACCTTCACGAAGACGTCGCGGCACTCGAACCGGAGGTGGAGGTTCCGCGTGAGCGCCCCGGGGAGGAGCCCGCACTCGGTGAGGATCTGGAACCCGTTGCAGACTCCGAGGACGTAGCCGCCGCGCGCCGCGTGCTCCGAGATCGCCTTCATGATCGGTCCGACCTTCGCGATCGCCCCGCAGCGGAGGTAGTCGCCGTAGCTGAACCCACCCGGAATGGCGACGAGGTCGGTCCCCGCGGGCAGCTCGGTGTCCGTATGCCAGACCTTCGTGACCTTCGCGCCAGCGAGCTCGAGCGTACGGACCATCTCGGCATCGGCGTTGAGTCCAGGGAAGATGACGACGGAGGCCAACATGCGGCTCGGTTACCACGGGCGACGGGCGCGCGGAAGGCGTGGCGCGCGCCGTCTTCGCTCGGAGAACGCCGGCGCTACCTCTACCGGACGAGCCAATCACACCATTCGTCGAGCCCGTCTTCGTGGACGACCGAGACCGGCAGCACCCGAAGGCGCGGGTTCACCCTGCGAACGTTCGCGATGCAGCGGGCGTCGTCGAAGGCGACATGAGGCGCGAGATCGGTCTTCGAGAGAACGAGCAGCTCGGCTGCCCGGAAGACGTGAGCGTACTTGAGGGGCTCATCCTCCCCCTCCGTGACCGACATCACGACGACCTTCGCGCGCTCGCCGAGATCGTAGAGGGCCGGACAGACGAGGTTGCCCACGTTCTCGACGACCACGACGCTCCGGGGCCTCGGCGCCATGGCGCTCAGGCCGTCGGCGACCATCGAGGCGTCGAGATGACACCCCGGGCCGGTGTTGATCTGGAGTACCCGGCCTCCCGCGCGCTCGATCCGCTTCGCGTCGACGTCGCTCGTCTGGTCGCCTTCGATCACGACGAGCTGGACGTCGTCCCCCCGGAGACGCCGCAGCGTCGCCTCGACGAGCGAGGTCTTCCCGGCCTCGGGTGCACCGATGAGGTTGATCATCGTCACGTCGATGTCGGAGAGGAGGCGCCGCGTCCGCGTGGCGATCTGGTTGTTCTTGGCGAGGAGCTCGCGCTCGATGTGCACGGTGCGCACCTCTCGACCCCAGCCGTACCCGACACCGGGACGCGGGCCGCGATCGTCGTCATCGTCGTCGTGCTCGTGCACGAGCACGTGTCCGCTCTCGCCCCCGCAGCCGCACGACGTGCACATCAGCTGACCTCCACTTCCTCGAGCAAGAGCTCGTCTCCATCCGTCTCGACGATGTCGTGCGACGCGCCCTCGAGCGCCGTACCGACGGTGCAAGCGTCGAAGCAGAACCGCAGCGCCCGAGGCGACGCGCCCGCGCGCCGGCCGACGACGAGCCGCACCACGTGCACGCGTGCGCCGCCGGCCTCGCATGTCACGGCGGCAACGACCTCATCCATCAGCGACAGCTCATGCACGGCGCCCCTCCCGCCAGACCACGAACAAGAAGCAGGCCTCGCGACGGCCGCTACGGTCGAGCCTGATCTCGCGTTCTTCCCCCACCCGCTCGAGCTCGCGCGAGAACGCGCGAGAACGCGCGAGAACGCCTCGCGTGTCATCAGCGCCCGCTGCGCCGGAGCCGCGGCGGCGAGCGCTCGCCGGCCGCGCGGATCGCGATGCGCTTCCGCCCAGGTCGCAGCAGTCGTAGCGCGCCCCCTCGACCCGCCGGATCGGACCGGCTAAGAGGGCGCCATGACGACGGCGCATTCGGGCGCGAGGCCCGAGTTTCCTGGCGACCTTCCGATCACGCCGGAGGTCATCAAGCAGCACAAGCTCACACCGGAGGAGTACGGCGTCATCGAGCGCGCGCTCGGCCGCGCCCCGACGTACACGGAGCTCGGTGTCTTCTCCGTCATGTGGAGCGAGCACTGCAGCTACAAGTCGTCACGCGTCCACCTCAAGCGCCTTCCGACGAAGGGCCCGCGAGTCATCCAGGGCCCCGGCGAGAACGCCGGCGTCGTCGACATCGGCGACGGCTTCGCCGCCGTCTTCAAGATGGAGTCGCACAACCACCCGAGCTTCATCGAGCCCTACCAGGGCGCGGCGACGGGCGTGGGCGGCATCCTCCGCGACGTCTTCACGATGGGCGCAAGGCCCATCGCCGGGCTGAACTCGCTGCGCTTCGGACGCCCCGATCACCCGCGCACGCCGGAGCTCCTCCGCGGCGTCGTCGCCGGCATCGGCGGATACGGCAACTCGATCGGCGTTCCCACTGTCGGCGGCGAGGTTCAGTTCGATCCGAGCTACGACGGCAACATCCTCGTCAACGCGTTCACGTGCGGCGTTGCTCGCACCGACCGCATCTTCTACGGCCGCGCCGCGGGCATCGGTAACCCGATCCTCTACATCGGCGCGAAGACCGGACGCGACGGCATCCACGGCGCGACGATGGCCTCCGACGAGTTCGGAGAGGGCAAGGAAGGCAAAGGCGAGCTCGCGACCGCCAGCTCGATCAAGAAGGGCGTGCGCTCGACGATGCAGGTCGGCGATCCCTTCATGGGGAAGCTGTTGATCGAGGCGTGCCTCGAGCTCTTCGCCGCAGACGTGCTCGAAGGCATCCAGGACATGGGCGCTGCCGGCCTCACGTCGTCGAGCGTCGAGATGGCGGGACGCGCTGAGAACGGCCTCGAGCTCGATCTCGACAAGATCCCGCGCCGCGCGCGGAAGATGACGCCGTACGAGATCCTGCTCAGCGAATCGCAGGAGCGCATGCTCCTCGTCGCGAAGCGGGGCCGCGAGGCGGAGGTCTTCGCGATCTGCAAGAAGTGGGACCTCGATTGCGCGGTCGTCGGACGTGTGACCGACACGAAGCGGTGGGTCGTCACGGCAACGCCGGGTTACGACCCGCTCGACGGGACGCCGCCGCAGGGCGAGAAGAAGGTCTGCGCCGACATCCCGGTCCCCTCGCTCACCGATGCCGCGCCGGTCTACGACCGCCCGCGCAAGCCCGCCCCCGCGCGCGCCGACGTCGCCGTCCCGGAGACGACCGATCCGCGCGCCGACCTCCTCGCGCTCCTCGCGTCTCCCAATGTGGGCTCTCGCGCGTGGATCTGGCGCCAGTACGATCACATCGTCCGCGGTGGCACCGTCGTCCGCCCCGGCTCCGACGCCGCCGTGGTGCGCGTCCCCTGCGAGCGGGACGGCAACGTGGTGATGAAGCACCTCGCGTTCGCGGTCGACTGCAACGGCCGTTACGTCGAGCTCTCCGCCGAGGAAGGCGCCAAGATGGCGATCGCCGAGGTGTGCCGCAACCTGGTCTGCTCCGGCGCGGAGCCGATCGGCATCACCGACTGCCTCAACTTCGCGAGCCCCGAGGATCCGGGGACGATGGACCAGTTCGCACGCGCCATCGACGGGCTCGGAGCGGCGTGTCGCGCGCTCGACGTCCCGATCGTGAGCGGCAACGTGAGCCTCTACAACGAGACCACCGACGCGTCCGGACGGAAGCCCATCCTCCCCACGCCCACCGTCGCGGCCGTCGGCCTCGTCCGCCAGCCCGAGGACATCGTCACGCAGTGGTTCGCGCGCGAAGGCGACGTCGTGATCCTCCTCGGCGAGGCCGCTCCGTCGCCCCGCGACGGGCTCGGCGGGAGCGAATACCAGGCGATGAAGACCGGCAAGCTCGGAGGACCGGCGCCGCGGATCGATCTCGATGCCGAGGTCCGCCTCCAGAAGCTGGTCCTCGAGCTCGCCCGCGCCCACGTCCTCTCGAGCGCACACGATTCCGCCGACGGCGGGCTCGCCGTTGCCCTCGCCGAGTGCTGCAGCACCGGTCCGAACCTCGTCGGCGCCGACATCGAGCTCCCCACCACGCAAACGGAGGGAGCCGCCGCCGCCACGAGCGCGCTCTTCGGCGAAGCGCCGTCGCGCGTCGTCGTCTCCACGAGCCCGTCGGCCGAAGCCGACGTGCTCCAGCGCGCGAGCGCGGCGGGCGTCCCGGCGCGGGTCATCGGTCGGACCACCGCCGCCGGCCCCGCGGCGAAGCTCGCCATCCGCGCCGGAGCCCACGCGCTCGACGTGGAGGCGTCGGAGCTCCGCGCAGCGCGCGAGCGCTGCCTCTCCGGCATCGTCGGGACCTGAGCCAGGCGAAGATCGTCGGCGTCCGGTGCGCTTGCACCGCGACGCCGTACGAGCCGTTTCCGTCGTTGCGCGCGGAGTAGCCTCCGACGTCGCCGCACCGCGCCAACGACGCGCCACCACGTCCAGGAGAACGCCCTACACGCGCGGCTCCGTCACGTCCAATCGTGCGCGAGATGTCCCGAGCTGCGGCGTGGTCCGAGCTCGGCCTGCCCCCATTCGGGGATCCGCTTTCGACGCGTTCTCGATTGCAGAAAACTTGACCTCTGGAGCGCTGCGCTGCGACCACTGCGGCGTGCGCCTCGATGCGATTCCCCGAGAGGTGCTCGTCGCGATCGCGGCGCTTGCCCTGCTCTTCGTCGTAGTCTCGGCGGCGCGGAGCTGGGCGAAGCGCGTGCGGCTGCGCTTCCGGCTCGAACGCGCTCTCGAAGGAGAGCGGGAGGCCGTTGGGATCCTCGAAGATCACGGCTACGCGATCGAAGGCGCGCAGGTCACGACGACCTACGCGATCGAAGTCGACGGAGCGCCGGTCGCGATCACCCTGCGAGCCGACTACGTCGTGACGCGAGGGCGAGAGCGCTTCATCGCCGAAGTGAAGACGGGCCAGGTCGCGCCTCGGGTGCAGGCACCGGCCACGCGGAGGCAGCTCCTCGAGTACCACGTCGCGTTCGGCGCTTCCGGTGTGCTCCTCGTCGATGCGGAGACGCGCTCCGTCCACCGGATTGCCTTTCCCGCACCACCCGGTGCGTCCCGGTCGCGGCCGTTCATCTGGGCCCTCGCGCTGACGGCGGTCGCGCTCGCAGGGTTCGCCGCTGCTCGCTGACGCGAGAGCACGGCGGGCGACTCTGCGCCCCCGGTCCTGGGTGGGGCGAGCTCCAGACACCGAACATCAAGGACACGCAGCCGGTGTTCGCCTCGGAGCTGAAACGGACGTCGTGTCGCCGGCGACGGGAAGCCGTTCTGCAGGTGGCGGCGCGTGTGGGCGTTCGTGGCATGTGGCGGGGGTGGGACTCTCGATTTAGACGAAAAACCGAAAATTTCGATATTGCCCTGGCAGACCGACAGGGTGCACATTACATTGTTGCAGTCATCACGCATCCCACCTCCTGCGCTTCGACAAGGAGACCTTTCATGAGCAGCACACATGTGCACATCGACCCGAAGGCCGTCGCCGCTCACGTCCTTCGGCACCTCGCCCGCGAGCAGGCGCGAGGACGCCTCGTGCGTCTCGACGACCTCGCCTGCGCGATTGGCGTCCGCCGTGGTGACGTCCGCCGGGTGGTGGCGGGCCTGCACGCCGAGGGTCATGTCGACGCCGCGCGCATGAAGCTCACGATGACGGGGCTCGCGCTCGCCGCTGCGATGCGTGACTCCAAGCTGCGCGAACCGCGCGTTACCAAGCGCGCTCGGCAGAGCCGAGCTGCCTGAGTAGCCCAGAGCCCCGCAGAAGCGGCGCCCCCCAACACGGTCGCCCGCGTCATCATCGCCTTCGCTCGGCCGGAAGATCGGGCGGACCGGCGGCGGATCTCGTGGACTCCGTGATGCCGAGGGTCCCGATGCGCCCGCGTCCAGCGCAGGAGCCTCACGGAAGTCCAAGACGCGAGAGCCGAGCCGAGGGCGGAGCCAGAAGTCGCCGCTCGCGCTCCGCACGCAAAACCTGCACATGCAGGCGGCCCCAGAAGCCTGGCCCTGCAAAAATCCGGGCCCGAGCACGCTGACGAGAGCGTCTGCCTTCGCGCCGCACCTGAGACGCGCGGGACGGCCGAGCCGTGTTACGGTTGCTCAGAGTCCGTTCGCGATGGCCAAGTTTCAGTCACCGCTTCTCGGTTACAACAACAACGTCCGCCATCGGGGGCGCGTCTTCCACATCCAGACCGAAGACTCGGGTGTCAATCACCCGCATGTCATCACGCACCTCTTCATGGATGGCGGACGCATCCTGAAGAGCGTGAAGAAGTCGTATGCCGAGCACGTCGGCAGCGACAACATGAGCGAGACCGTGCGTGTGCTCATGAAGGAGCAGCACAAGGCGATGTTCATCGCCCTGCGCGACGGTCAGTTCGACGAGCTCGTCGACGGAAAGAAGAAGGCCGCCGAAGCCGCCGCTCCACCTGCAGCCCCCGCCACGGCAGGAGCCCCCGCCTCGACGGCAGCGACCGCGCCCACCGGTCCGACAGCGACCGCGCCCGCGCAACCCGCCGGGGAGGCTGCGCCACCGGCGGCAGCAGCACCAGCGAACGCGGGGACAGCGCCGGCGGACCCCACCGGGGAGGCGCCGCCGACGGCAGCAGCACCAGCGAGCGCGGGGGCGGCGCAGGCGCGGCCCGCGAGCGCGCCCCCGCCGACGAAAGGACCGGCGGGCACGGGTCCGGAGGTCGTACGGAACGACAAGCCCGTCGTCCCGCTCGTGAAGGTCTCGGTCGAGGCGATCCCCGTCCCCTCCAACGTGCGGCTCGCGGACTCGCGCCCGAGCCCGAGCACGAGCACGAAGCCGGAGGAGAACGCGCCGGTCACCATCGACGAAGGCCGACGGGCGGTCGCCTCGCATGCGCCGCTCAGCGCGGATCCCCCGCTGCCGCCCGAGGTCGAGGCGCTCCTGCGCGACGAGCTCCCTCCTCCGCAATCGACCGCGGAGGAGGCCGCGCCGAAGACGACGCGCGAGCCCGAGCGCCGACGATCGGCACAAGAGCTCACGCTCGACTTCGATGCGCTGGAGCGGGACACCAGCGTGAGCCCGCTCTTCCAGCAAGGCGATCTCCCCCCGCCGCCGAAGAACCTCTTCGCGAAGGAGCCGCGAACGGGCACGTACAGCGCCGTCGAAGCCGACGACGATCCCGATGCCTCGCGGGTCCCGCCGAGCCGCCCGGGCGGTTCAGCGGGTCGTCCCTCGCTGCAGCCCGCGGCGGCCCGCAAGGAAGGACCGAGCACGCCGCGAGCCCCGGCCCAGAAGCCTTCGAGCGAGGGCCGCTACGCGCCGGCGCGCCCCGCGGCGATCTTCGGCGCTGCAGCGAAGCAGACGTCGCCGTCGATCTTCAGCGACGACCTCGTGAGCGACAAGTCGCTCGATGAGGTCATCCTCAGCTACCTGGCCGAAGACCTCGATCCTCCGCGGCGCAAGTAGACGCGAGCGCGCGCAGGCGACGGATGCGCTCGCGTCGAGCTCGAGCTCGCGCCCGATCTGGTTCGGCGATTGAGCAGAGCCTTGGCGTCGAGGCTGAGCTCGCGTCGTTGTCTTGCTGTTCGCCTCCGCGTTCAATTCGCACGGGGGCTTGATCGCGGACATGTCGTCCCCATGTTGATGAAAGTGATGGCGCATGGATGGCGCCGTCCGCAAGCTCGGGTCCTGCGCGAGCCCCCTCCCCCCGAACGCGCAGACCCTCCGTGCCCAGGTGGTCAGGCCGCCTGGGCACTCTCTTTTTGTTTTGTCTTGTCTTTGTCTGTCGTGGTTGTCGTGTCGTCGGTCGCGAGAGACGGCCGCGCTCGAAGCCCGCGAGCACCACGCGGACCTCGAGCTTGGCGATGGCTCCGGCGCCGCGGGCTCGCTCATTCGCACGTGAACGTGACCGGAACGTCGAACTCGGGATCGCCGGTCTGCTTGCCGCTCTTGAAGGAGACGGACGCCGTCTTCCCGGTGGAGGCCGTGATGCACTGAGCGAGCTGGGGCGTGCAGCCGGTGCAGGTCGCTCCGCGGAAGGCCTTGTCGTTGAAGCGGATCCGCACCGTCCCCGCGATCGGCGCCGCGGGCTTCGCCTTGAGCGCGCTCTTCGCGCAGGACGTCCACGCGGCGTCGGTGCCGCGAAGCGTGAGGTCCTTCACGTTGTAGGCGCTCACCGACTTCGGCGCGCCCAGCGCGGCACGACAGCTCGCGGCTCGGAACGCAGACGCTGCCGGAGCGGCCGAAGGAGCCGGCTCCGGGACGGCGGCGGTGGGCTGAGGCTCCGGCGCAGGCACGGGCTCGTGCTCGTGCTCGTGCGCCGTCGTCTGCGTCGCGCTCGGCGTCGCTCTCGGCGTCGTCGCCGCGTCGGTGGCTTCGCCGGAGGACGCCGGCGCCGTCTCTTCGACCGCGGACGCCGGCTCCGGCGACGCGCTCGCCGGCACGGCAGGAGCGTCGACCGCGGACGCCGGCTCCGGCGACACGCTCGCGGGCGCGGCAGGAGCGGGCGGCTTCACGTCGAGCGAGAGCGACGTCGCGGAGCCGGTCGCCGGCGCAGCGCTCGCGTCGAGCAGCACATCCTCGCCCTTCCACGCCAGCACGGCAGCGATGCCGCCAACCACGAGCGCGACGAGCACGAGGGCAACGATCACGGGTACGCGCGACCGTGGCGCGTCCTCCGCCGTCAGCGCGGTCAGGAGCGGAGTGGCCTGGCTCGTTCCGTTCGACGGCAGCGCCTGCGACGCGCCGGTGTGCACGGCCGGGTTCGGCAAGGTCTTCGACTCTGCTTCGCGTGGGCTCGAACCAGGCAGCACGGCATCGGTATCCGACACCGCATTCGAGCCGCCTTCGATCGCCGCCTTGAGCGCCGCGCGCATGTCGCGCGCCGTCTGGAAGCGCTCCTCCTTGGCCTTCGCGAGCGCGCGCATGCAGACCGCCTCGAGGCCCACGTGAACGCCGGGGTAGATCGTGCGCGGAGGCTCCGGCGTCGCGGAGATCTGCTTGAGCACGACGGCAAGCGGGGTCTCCGCGAGGAACGGCGTCCTACCCGTGAGGAGCTGGTAGAGGATGATCCCCATCGAATAGAGATCCGACCGCGAGTCGAGCTTCTCGCCGCGCGCCTGCTCGGGAGACATGTACTCGGGGGTACCGACGAGGACGCCGCCCGTGGTGAGCTTTGCGCCGGCCGTCTTCGGCGCCGCGTCCGGCGCGCTCTCGTCCTTCTCGGTGATCTTCGCGATCCCGAAGTCGCAGACCTTGACGATGTCGTGCCCCTCGTCGTCTTTGCGATCGAGGATCATGATGTTCTCGGGCTTGAGATCGCGATGGATCACGCCCATGTCGTGCGCAGCCGCGATCGCCGCGAGAGCCTTCATGATGACGTCGGCGATCCGCTCTTCGGAGAGCGGCCAGTCCTCGAGGATCACCTTGTAGAGCTCGCGCCCCTCGAGATACTCCATCGCCATGTAGAGGAGGCCGTCCGGCTCCTCTCCGAACTCGATCACGCGCACCGAGCTCGGATGATCGAGGCGACTCGCAGCCCTTGCCTCGCGGTGGAACCGGCTGACGAAGCTCGGGTCGACCGCCATCGCAGGGTGCATCACCTTGAGCGCGACCTTCCGGTCGAGACTGTCGTCGCGGGCACGGTAGACCGCCCCCATCGAGCCGCCACCGAGGAATTGCTCGATGACGAACTTCCCGGCGACGCGCCGGCCGATGAGAGAGGGGTCAGCCTCTTCCGACATTCCTCGAATCATACTCGGACTTTGCCGCTGGCCGAAGGCCCACCTCCACAGGGCACGTGTCCGAGCTCGCGGATACGCTCCGCGGCCTCGCTGTCCGTCACAGACGGCCGTGATAGACAAGCCGCATGCCTCTCATCCGCGCGCGTCGATCGATCGAACGGCTGCGTTCCGTCGCGGTCGGGACCTTGCGAGTGCATGCGCCGCGCCTGACGCTCGACGCGTCGCTCGCGCGCGAGCTCTTCGCGTCGCAGCTGCTCTGCCGCCTGACCGACGTCGAGGCGCACGAGCTTCGCGCTCGGAACGAGGGCTACTACACGATCTGCAGCGCGGGTCACGAAGGCAACGTCGCGCTCGGCGCGCTCACGCGCCCCACCGATCCTGCGCTCCTCCACTATCGGAGCGGCGCGTTCTTCCTCGCGCGTGCGCGGGGCGCTTCGCCCTCTCGCGATCGCGCCGGGGTCTCCGAGCTCCTTCTATCGCTCGCGGCCTCGGCCGACGATCCGATCGCCGGCGGGCGCCACAAGGTCTTCGGAAGCGTCCCGTGGGGTGTGCCTCCCCAGACGAGCACGATCGCCTCCCACCTCCCCAAGGCGGTGGGGATGGCGCTCGCGATCGATCGCGCGCGCAAGCTCGGGGTGACGACCGGCGACCTCGCACGAGAGGGCGTCGTCGCGACGTCGCGCGACTCGATCGTCGTCTGCACCTTCGGCGATGCCTCGCTCAACCACTCCACCGCGCAGGGCGCGATCAACGCGGCCTCGTGGGCGGCTTACCAGCGCGTCCCGGTCCCCGTGCTCTTCGTCTGCGAGGACAACCGCATCGGCGTCTCCGTCCGCACGCCTGCCGGATGGGTCGAGGCACGCATGCGCGCCATGCCCGGCATCGAGTACATCGCCGCAGACGGGCGCGACCTCTCGTCCGCCTACGAGCAATCGAAGCTCGCCGTCGACGTCTGCCGCTCGCAACGCAAGCCGGTCTTCCTCCACCTCGCATGCGAGCGCGTCTGGGGACACGCCGGGAGCGATGCCGACAGCGAATACCGCGACCGCGAGGAGATCACGCGGGCGGAGGACAACGATCCGGTGCTGCTCAGCGCGCAGTCGCTCCTGGACCACGGCGTGCTGACGGGAGCGGAGCTCCTCCGCGAGATCGACGCCGCGCTCGAGGCCGTGACGACACTCTCGCGAGAGGCGGCTCGTCGCCCGAAGCTCCGGACACGCGCCGAGGTGATGGCGCCGATCGCGCCCGAGCGCCCTAGCCTCGTGGCCGCCGAGGCGCGGCGCTCCGGCTATGCGCCGATGCCTCCGGAGGCCGACAAGCCGAAGCCGCTCGGGCACGTCATCCGCATGGGGCTCGCCGATCTGATGCGAAAGCACCACGAGATGATCGTCTTCGGCGAGGACGTCGCCGAGAAGGGCGGCGTCTACGGCGTCACCGTCGGCCTCTGGAAGACGTTCGGCCCCGGCCGCGTCTTCAACACGCTGCTCGACGAGCAGACGATCCTCGGCGTCGCGATCGGCGCGGGGCAGGTCGGCCTCCTCCCCGTCCCGGAGATCCAGTTTCTCGCCTACCTGCACAACGCCGAGGACCAGCTCCGCGGCGAGGCGTCCACGCTCTCGTTCTTCTCCCGCGGGCAGCTCAAGAACCCGATGGTCGTCCGCATCGCGGGGCTCGGCTACCAGAAGGGCTTCGGGGGACACTTCCACAACGACGACAGCCTCGCCGTGCTGCGCGACCTCCCTGGCGTGATCGTGGCGGTCCCCTCGCGCGGCGACGACGCGGTGAAGATGCTCCGTACGCTCGTCGCCGCCGCACACGTCGACGGCCGCGTCTCCGCCTTCGTCGAGCCGATCGCGCTCTACCACACACGCGATCTCTTCCCCGGCGACGGCGCATGGAGCTTCCCGCTGCCTCCTCAGGGCGAAGCGATCGACATCGGTGAGGTCGGCGTCTACGAGCCGCCGTCACCACGAGCGAGCAGCGCGCCGGACGTGGTCGTCTTCACCTACGGCAACGGTGTGCCGATGTCGCTGCGCGCGGCTCGCGCGCTCGGAAGCGAGAAGGTGGACGCTCGCGTGATCGACCTTCGCTGGATCGCACCGCTCCCGGTCGAGGCGATCGAGGCTCACGCCCGCGAAGCACGCTCGATCCTCGTCGTCGACGAGTGCCGCCATTCGGGCAACGTGTCCGAAGCGATCGCCGCAGTCGTCGCCGAGAGCTCGGCACTCCGCGGCAAGCCGTTCGCCCGCGTCACGTCGGCCGATTCGTTCATCCCGCTTGCCGAGGCGGCCAACCTCGTGCTCCTCCAGGAGGACGAGATCGTCCGCGCCGCGCTCGCGCTCGCCGGACCTCGAACGAGCGCCGCCGCCGCCGAGGCGCGGCCCTCCTGAGTCGAGGGCCGCGGGACAAGGCACCGGGCGCATCGACGCTCCGCCCGGGCTACGGATGCGCGACCACGAGCAGCGTCCTCGCTCGCCGGAGGACGCACGAGAAGGCTGCGCGTGTCGTGTGCGGGTCCAGCGCGGCGAAGGCCTCGTCGAGAACGAGGACATCCGCGTTCTGGAGCAATGCGCGTGCGAGGAACAGGCGGCTCCTCTCGCCCTGGGAGAGCTGCCACCCCGTCTCGCCGACCATCTGCTCGATGCCCGAGGGCATGCGCGCGAGCAAGGGGCCGAGGCCGAGCTCGTGACAGATCTCCTGCGCCTCCGCGATGTCCTCCATTCGCGGAGGCCAGCGGCGCCCCATCAGCAGGTTGAACGCAAACGTGCCGGTCAGCACGTGGTTCTCGTGGAACTGCGGTGCGAGCGCAACCCGCCGGCGCCATGCGGCATGGCCGAGCGAGCGCAGGTCGAGCCCGCCGAGGAGGAGCACCCCCGCGGTGGGCTCACGCAGACCCGCTAGCAGCGCCGAGAGCGTCGACTTCCCGCCGCCGGAGGCTCCTTCGAGGAGCACCCGATCTCCGGAGCGAAGCGCGAGATCGCACTCACGCAGGACAGGATCGGCACGTCGTGGGTACGAGAAGGAGACCTCTCGGGCATCGAGAATCGGGGCGCTCCCGACCTCGTGCGCGGTGTCGAGCACGAGCCTCGGATCCACCTCGACGTGCGCGCTGGTTCCGGTACAGGATTGGATCGCCTGAAGGAGCGGCCGGACGCGTCGCCAGGCGATGTGCGCTCCGGAGAGGCTCGTCAGGCCGAGCACGAGCTTGCGCAGGGCACGGTACGCGAGGAGGACGCCGCCGACGGAGATCGCGACGCCTACGCTCGACGCCCCGGAGGCAGCGAACGCGGGCACGAGCGCGGCGATTCCGACGACCAGCCATCCCTGCGGAACGAGCGCGCTCGCCATCACCGCCTGTCGGTCCATGCGCTCCGAGGCAGCGAGCGACCGCGCGACCGCCTCGTCTTCGCTCGAGTGGCGCGACGAGCTCCGCTCCTGCGCAAGCCGCGTACGATGACCGACCATCTTCTCGACGAGGGCATGCGTCATCTCGAGCCGCTCGTCGGTCCAATCGCGCCGGGCGCGCCAGTAGCGGAGGAGCAGCACGCCCGCGAACAGAAGCCAGAGGACGAGCAGGGTGACCTCCCATCGCGCGGAGCTCCCGCACGCGAGGACCACGGCGGCGGCGACCAGCTCCACGACCGAGACCGCGCTGGTGAAGCCGCCCGACAGCGCGAGCGCCTCGATCGCCTCGGACTCGAACACGGCCCCGAGGAGCTGACCGGCGCCTCGCTTTCGGACGTGCTCGGGCGAGAGAGCGAGCGCGCCCGCGAGCAGGCGTTGCTTCAGTAGCGCGCCGCCGTCGACCGCGAGGAGCGCCTCGGCGCGGTTCACCAACACCTGCAGCACGAGCTGCGTGACGAGCAGGAGCGCCCACGCCAAGAGCCAGCCGCGATCGAGCCGCCCGCCGAGAGCACCACGGCCGATGAGCCACCACGCGCCCAGACCGAGAGCGCAGACGAGAGCATGCGCCGCGATGATCGCGATCAAACGTCGAACGAGGCGAGCGTGCTTCACTTGTTCGCCGAGCGTCGCGGACGGAGACGGACGCAACATCCACCATCCTTCGACCCACTCGCCCGAGAGGCGCGTCCGACGAAGGCTCTCTCGGGCGCGAGCCCGCCGACGCCCAGGGACTCGTGCGCGCGTCAGGATGTTCTCGACCTCGGCGTCGTTCGCGTCGGGGATCCCGGCCACGAGGTGGTCCCAGAGATCGACCAACGGAACGCGATGGATCACCCCGTCGGGCGCGATCACACGAGCCGTCGTCCGATCGACCGCGCAGACAGCGAGGATTCGACCGGCCCCGAGCGCCACCAGCGCCGGCGGAGCACCGCGAACGAGCGCCGCCAGGTCCGGATAGAACGCCCCCACCGGCTCGGCATCGAGCCCGAGATGAACGCTCGCGCGCTCGATCCAGAGCGCGAGCCGATCGGCCGAGCTTTCGACATCCGCCGGCGGCGTCGGGAGCAGGACGCGCCTCACCGGTAGCCCCGCAGCGACGGCGAGAGCGGAGACGGCCTCGCCGGCGCGCACCGCGGGCCAAGCGATCGAGTCGAGCTTCTCGGAGGGGAGGCCGGCGATCACTGGGCCACCTCGCGCAGGTCCACGTCTCGTGCGAGCTCCGGCGTCCGCTCACACGAGCGGAGGCGCCCGTGCTCGAGGCGAAGAGGTCGGAAGACATCGCCTGACCAGAGCTCCTCGTGCACCGAACGTTCGGCATCGAGGAGGGCCTTGTAGAGCGAGCCGTCTCGCGCGACGAGCTCGCCTGGTGTGCCATTCTCGACGAGCCGACCGCCATCGAGCACCAACACGCGCTCGAAGTCCTGCGTGTCGCTCACGTCGTGGGTGATGAAGATCATGGTCGCATCCTCGAACCAGCCTCGTGCCCTCGAGAGGAGACGGCGCCGAGCTCCCCTGTCGAGCCCCCGGAACGGCTCGTCCATGATCACGAGACGCGCATCCTTTCGTCCGAGTCCTCGTCCGAAGCGCACGCGCTGGCCCTCACCGCCGCTCACGAGAGCGCCGCCCTCGCCGAGTGACGTCTGGAGACCTTCGGGGAGGTTTGCGAGGACGCCATGGAGGTCGGCCGCATCGAGCACGGCACCTTGCGAGGCGCTGTCGCCGGCGCCGTAGCGGAGATTCGAAAGGAGCGACGCATTGAACAGGAACACGCCCGGCTCGATCCACGCCGTCTCGTTCCGGAGCTGTTCGAGCTGCTCCTCGATGGGCATGCCGTCGACGACGATGCGTCCCGACGAAGCGCGGTGCCAGCCGAGGAGCGCGCCCGCGAGGCTGGACTTTCCTGCCCCCGAGGCGCCCACGACCGCGACGTGCTCGCCGGGACGCACGTCGACGGAGATGCCTTCCAGGATCATGTGACCGGACGCGACGAGCCCCACGTCCTGGAACGAGACACGCGCCCCTCCAGTGCGGGACGCGTTCGTTCGAGGAGCCGTCGGGCGCTCCGACGAAGACGGCGTCTCCCGTGCCCCGAGCGGCTCGAGAAGGCGGAGAGTCACGTTGCGACGAGCGGGATACTGCCGAACGAGACGCGCGAGCTCCTCCCCGAGCACGGGCAGGCTCAGCGCCCAGTAGAGGAGGAGCAGGACGCTCGCCGACTCGAACGTGCGCGACAGGTACGAGAACACGAGCGCGATCGTCAGGCCGAACATCACGGCGGCTTGCGCGCCCTCTGCACCGATCGTGGCCGCGACGACGCCGCGCGCGGCCTGCGTCCACTCGGCCACCAGCGCCTCGTGCTCGCGGCGAACCGAGCGCTCGGCGCCATGAGCGCGGATCGGGACCGCCGCCAGCATCGCGTCGAGGTAGAAGCGCGCGATCGCGCCGAGGTGGGTACGCGCGCGCATCTCGCGCTCCACGAGGACGGGCTGCGCAGCGAGCGGAAAGGTCACGGCGGCAGCCGCGATCGCGATCGCGAATCCGGCGCTCCGTGGATCGAGCACCGCGATGGCGCACGTCGTGACCACGAGCTCGAGGCCGCAGCGAACGACCTGCGCCGCCAGCACGGGAAGGTCGCGGAGTGCATGGACCACATGGCTGCGCTCGGCCATGTCCGAGGTCGGGCGGCTCGCGAAGTATCGGTCCTCGAGGCGAGGCAACTTCGCGAGGAAGGCGAGTCGGAAGCGCGCCTCGAGCCGTCGACCGAAACCGAGGACGCCCGACGCGATGGGAAGCTCCAGAGCGATCGCGAGCAGCATGAGGAAGAGGAGCGCCGCGACGGCCGCAAGGCGCTGCTCGAGCGGTGCGAGGTCGCGCCCGATCTCGAGCAGCGCGCGCAAGAGCAGCGCCTGCACGATCGCGACGATGGCCGCCCCGACGAGGCCCAGCCCGAGGACCGCCGGCCCGAGCGCGCCGTCATCGCGAAGCATGCGGAGGAGCTCTCGTCCAGGCCGTGGCTTCGGCTCTGCGAGCGCGAGGGCGAGCTCGGGAGAGAGCGTGCATTCGACGTCGCGCTCGCGCACGCGACGGACGACGAGCATCACCGCGCCGCGGAGCTCGACGGACTCCGCGCCTTCTCGTAGCCCCTTGGGAAGCACGGTCCAGAAGCGCTCGGGAATGACCTCCGGGCGCGTGCGCGCCTCCTCGTGGATCGACAGCGCTGCGGCAGTCGCCTCCGCTC
Source organism: Myxococcales bacterium 68-20 (assembly GCA_001899635.1). Lineage (GTDB taxonomy): Bacteria > Myxococcota_A > Polyangia > Polyangiales > Polyangiaceae > Labilithrix. Next base: position 123,532 of record MKVQ01000003.1, read on the forward strand.
CGGGACGAAGGCCGCCACCGCCGACGATCGACTGGACCATGCGCACGGAGGCGTCCAGCACGGCGATTTCGCGCCAGGCTCCGCCGCACGCGAGCTGCTGGAGCAGCGGGCCCATCGCCGCGAGCGCGCCGAGCTGCCGGATCCGCTCGCGCAGCGCATCAGTGAACTCGGCGGAAGCGAGCCACTCCGCCACGACGTCGATCTCGAGCGCCGCCGTGTGGAGATGAACTTGCTCGATGAGGCGCGTCGCGGTCATCCACCGCCGCCCGCTCGCAGGATCCATGACCTGCACGAGCTGCCCGTGCCGGCGCCACGCGACGACGAAGTGCGTGAGACCGTTAGGCATCCGCACGACGACGAGCGCCGGAAGGGCGCCGACTCCGCGGAGGAGGAGATGGTCGACCGGCAGCATCGTCTGCTCGACCTCGAGCCCGAGCCGATCCGCGACGTCCTCGAGCGTGTCGATCGAGGTCCCGTCGACGTCCGTCTGGCAGGCCTCGCGCAGGCGGCCGTAGCTGACGGAGATGCCGTGCCCCTCGAGCAAGGACTTGAGCGACGCGGGCCCGCAGTCCATCGCCGAAGTCTGCACGACCTCGGGCACGAGCCAGCGTCGCGCTCCCCCCATTCCCATCACGAGGCTCCGCCGGTGGGCAGCGAGGCCTTCGCCTCCGGCGTCCGCGGACGCTCGAGGAGCTGCCCCGTCGCGCGAAGAACGAGCGTCGCGGGCGATGCCGCGTCGACCTCGATCTCGGTCGTCCCGGTCATTCCATGCTGAAGCGGGATCCGCCCCGACGGCTCGGCTGTGACGTCGAGCTCGATCCGCACGCGACCTTGCCGGGGCTCACTCGCGACCGACACGACCCGCGCGCCGATCGCGCCGTATTGCGTCCACGGGTATCCGTCGAGCCGGACACGCGCCGTTTGGCCCGCACGGACACGCCCCACCGAGGTGTGCGGAGGAAACTCCGCGACGACACGCAGAGCACCGCTCGGAACGATCACGCCGAGCTTCTCGCCTTCCTTGACCCACGCCCCGGCGGTCCGGATGGCGACGTCTTCGACACGCCCCGCAACGGGCGCTCGGATCGTCCGCCGCTCGATCTCGTGCTCGAGCTCGGCGATGATCGCGAGTGACGTCGATCGGCTGCCTTCGAGCGTCGCGAGCTCACGCCGGAGATCTTCGATCCGCGCGATGCCTTGGCTCTCGCGCGTCCGCAAGGCTCGCGACTCGAGATCGGCCTCGAGCGCTCTCGCCTCCGCAGCGGCGCGCGTCTCGTCGGCGCGAGCAGCGGCACGCTTCGCTTCGGCCTCCGAGATCGCGCCGCTCTCCTGGAGCTTCTGCGCGCGAAGCGCCTCCTCTCGCGCGAGCCGCGCGCTGGTCTCCGCCTCGTCGTGCTTCGCCTTCCCTCCTCGCACGGCGACCGCGGTGGCGGCTCGGTCGTCGGCAAGCGAGCGCTCGTAGGCCGAGAGGACGCGCTCGAGAGCGCCGATCTGAGGCGAGAGGGTAGCCAGTCGCGTGCGCTCTTCGTAGAGACGCCGCTCCTCTGCCTCGGAGTCGAGCACGACGAGGACATCGCCCTTCTCTACCTCCTGGTTCAACGTGAGGTCGAAGACCTCGATCCGCCCCGACGCGAGCGCATCGATCGAGTGCGCGGCTCGCTCGGTCTCGAGCCGGGAGACATCGCTCACCTCGTAGACGCTCACCTTCGCGCCGAAGAGCCATGCGAGCCACGCTCCGAGAAGGACGACCGCAGACGCGATCGCGCAGTGAGGGAAGCGCGCTCGATCGACCGAGAGCGCGCGCATGGATCGAGCAAACGGAGCGGACACGAGCGCGCCCTCCAGCAACGAGCAGGCCATGCGCGTCATCGCATCGCGCGGGAGACCTCCGTGGACGCGCGCGTCACGCTGGTCGAACAAGCTCGAAGAATCTCGGCCTCGCGCCGCTGACCACTCGCAGAGGGGACCGCCGGCCGACGTAGAAATTTGCGAGAGGCCTCTCGAGTTTTTGTTTCTTGCGAGCACCCGGGTCCCGTCCGGGATGCGGAGCGCACGAAAAGACCGCAAATATCGCGTGGCACATCACCTGCTGAGGTCGCGTCCCGTCGGGGCCGGCCCCCACCGCAGTGGTGGGCCTTCGGCCCGCGGCGAACCGCAGCACTCATCGAGGGAAGCCATGAAAGAAGACACGAAGAAGGACGACAAGCAGGCTCGAAACGTCGAGACGGAGAAGGTGAAGAGCGCCGGCGTCGTCGTGCGTAGCGGTACGAAAGCCGGCGGCCCGGTCCTCAATCACAATCAGGCCAAGGGCGTTCGCGTCCGCAGCGGTGTCAAAGCCGGCGGCCCGGTCCTCAATCACAATCAGGCCAAGGGCGTTCGCGTCCGCAGCGGCGTGAAGGCCGGCGGCTTCCGCCTCAATCACAATCAAGCCAAGGGCGTTCGCGTCCGGAGCGGCGTGAAGGCCGGCGGCTTCCGCCTCAATCACAACCAGGCGCACGGCGTGCAGGTGCGCACCGCGATCAAGGCGGGTGACTTCAAGCTGAATCACAACGCGGTGAAGGGCGTCCGCATCCGCAGCGGGGTGAAGGCCGGCGGCATGCGCATGAATCACAACCAGGCCGTCGCGCGCGCGTAGCGAGCGGACGATGACCACGGCCTCGTCGGCGGCGTCCATGAACGCCATCGAGGAACGACAGATCGCCAAGGCGAACCGTCTTCACGCCGCCGCCGACGAGGCCTCCAGCGCCGGAGACCACCGGCGTGCCGAGCGATCCTGCCGGCAAGCGCTTGCGATCTTCGAGCGCATCGACGGTCAACGGTCGCCGGACGTCGCGAACCTCTCCATCACGTTGTCCCGCATCCTCGGCGGCGGCGGCGGCGATCGTGCCGAGGCCCTGAAGGCAGCCCGTCGTGCGTGGGAGATCCTCGAGCCACTTCGCGGGAGCACGCCCGAGCTGTCTCTGCTCCGCTTCCTCGCCCGCCAGCAGCTCGGGGTCGCGCTGCGGGAAGCGGGGGACTTCCGTGGAGCGCGCCCGCTCCTCCTTCGCGCCGCTCGCACAGCGGAACGCCGATTCGGCAAGGACAGCATCGAGCTCGCCCTCGCCCTCAACCAAGTCGGGATCCTGTGCAAGTACACGAGCCGATACGAGGAGGGGCTGACTGCATACCGCCGCTCTCTCGCGATCCTGCGACGAGAGCTCGGGGCGTCTCATCCCGAGCTCGCATCGATCCATCACAACCTCGGCGGGATCGAGCACCATCGCGGGCGCTTCCGGAAGGCGGCAGTCCAGGCGGCAAGGTCGCTCGCCATCCGCGAAGCAGCGCTCGGCCGCTCCAGCCCGCTCGTGGCGGCCGACGCGGCCGCGTATGCCGCGATCCTCGCCGAGCTGGGGCGACGACGCGAGGCTCGCGCGCTCTACACGCGAGCGCACCGCATCTTCCTCCGCGTGTACGGCGAGCGGCACTACGAGGTTGCGATGAACACGCACAACCTCGCCGCGCTCGACGCGTCGTCCGGGCGCTTGCGTTCGGCCGAGACCCGCTATCGACGGGCGACCGAGCTCTTCACGCAAGCGATCGGACGGGATCATCCGGACACCGCGCTCGCTCGGTACAACCTCGCGGCGCTCCTAGCGACGCTGGGGCGCCCCGAGGAGGCGAGAGCTCACTGCATGCACGCGCTCCGCGTGTTCGAGGGAGCGTTCGGCAAGACTCACCCGCACACGGTCTCGACCGTCGACCTCCTCACCGAGCTCGACGGACTCTCCGGCATTACGACCTCCCGTCGGCGCCGCGTGCGCCGGCGCTGAGACAGCTCGAAGGACCAGACATGCACCGCGCACCGTTGCCACCGCGCGCTGACACACTACCCGCGCTCGACGAGGAGGACGACAAGGTCCCCCGCGGCTCCCCTTGCACCGTGGCGGTCGAAGTCGAGCATCTCTTCGAGTATGCTGCGCGCCGCTCGCTAGGCTCGGGCGCGGGCGGGAGGAGCCGATGCATGCCGCTTGCGGATGATGATGACTCGCCGTTCGTCGACGACACGAGCATCCTGCCGCGTGCTCGAGGCGACGACGCGTCGGGCGTCCGCCCCTGGAAGATCGCGATCGTCGATGACGAGCAGGAGGTCCACGACGTCACGGTCCTCGCGCTCAAGAGCGTCTCGTTCTCCGAGCGTGGGCTGTCGTTCCTGAGCGCGCGGTCGGCCCAGGCCGCGAAGAAGCTCCTCGCCGACAACCCCGACATCGCGCTCGTCTTGCTCGATGTCGTCATGGAGACGGACGACGCCGGACTGTCGCTCGTGAAGTACATCCGTGACGAGCTCGGCTACGGGCACGTTCGCATGGTCCTCAGGACCGGGCAGCCCGGCCAGGCGCCCGAGGAAACGGTCATCCGCCATTTCGACATCAGCGACTACCGCACGAAGACCGAGCTGACGTCGACCCGCCTGCTCACGACGGTGATCGCTGCGCTTCGAACGTACGAGCAGCTCCAGGCCGTGGAGAAGCAGCGTGCGGAGCTCGAGCGGCTCTATGTCGAGCAGAAGTCGGCGTACGAGGAGATCAAGGTCCTGAAGTCGGCGCTCGAACGCGAGCGTGACTACCTCCGCGAGGAGGTGAAGGAGGCCGAAGGCGGCGGGGACCTCGTCGGATCGAGCGCGGGGTTCGAACAAGTCCGAGGGCAGATCGACGCCGTCGCGAAGACGGACGCGACGGTGCTGGTCCTCGGTGAGTCGGGCGTCGGCAAGGAGCTCGTGGCCAGGTCGATCCACGAGAAGAGCGCGCGGGCGGCAGGGCCGCTCGTGAAGGTGAACTGCGCGAGCGTCCCGCGCGAGCTGTTCGAGAGCGAGTTCTTCGGTCACGTACGCGGCTCGTTCACGGGCGCGCACCGAGATCGCGTCGGGCGCTTCCAGCTCGCCGACACCGGGACGCTGTTCCTCGACGAGATCGGCGAAATCCCTCTCGAGCTCCAGGGAAAGCTCCTCCGCGCCTTGCAGGAGCGCGAGGTGGAGCGCGTAGGTGATACGAGAGCGCAGAAGGTCGACGTGCGCGTGGTCGCTGCGACGAACCGCGATCTCAAGGCTGCCGTGGAGGCGGGCACGTTCCGGGCGGACCTCTATTACCGCCTCAGCGTGTTCCCGCTGAAGATCCTGCCGCTCCGCGAGCGAAAGGCGGACATCGTTCCGCTCTTCGAGCACTTCGTGGCGAAGACTTGCCGGAGGCACGGGCGACCGTTCGTCCCGCTCTCACGCGAGGTCGCATGCATGCTCGAGAGCTACACCTGGCCTGGCAACGTCCGCGAGCTCGAGAACGTCGCGGAGCGCGCGCTCATTCTCTCTCCGGACGGGGTCCTTCGACTCGACGCCGCGCTCCCGGAGCTCGCGGCCGCTGAGGTCCTCGAACCGTCGACGCGCTCGAGTGCACACCTCCATGAAGGGAGCACCACGCCGGTGCGCACGATGACGATGCCGCCGCGCGGCTTCTACACGGTCGACGAGATGCGCGAGCTCGAGAAGCAGAACCTGGTCGCAGTGCTCGAGAAGGCGGGAGGCAAAATCGCGGGAGACGGCGGCGCAGCGGAGCTGCTCGGGATGAAGCCGTCGACGCTGACCTATCAGATCCGGAGCTTCGGCATCACGCGCAGGTCGTAGTCGTCCGTCATCGATCGACTGCGAAGGTCACCACGAACGTCGCCCCCTTGCCGGGGGACGTCTCGAGCTCGATGCGGCCGCGCAGGACTTCGGCGACGAGAGAGTGGACGATGTGCAGACCGAGCCCCGACCCACCTTCCGCGCGCCCCGTCGTGAAGAACGGCTGGAACGCCTGCGCCTTGACGTCGTCGCTCATTCCGCGGCCGTCGTCGGCGTACCGAAGCGAGATCCTCCCATCGGGCAAACGCGCGATGCGGACGTCCACGTGGAGTCTTGGCGGATCGGGTGTCGCCTCCACGCGTGCAGGAGCCGCCGTGACCCCAGGCGCCGCGTGCATCACCGTGTTCGTGAAGAAGTTCGTCACGATCTGCGAGATCGCGCCGGGATAGGTGATGCACTCGAGCGTCTCACCGTCGCTCGTGAACGACACGAGGAGGCCCGCCTTGCGCGCGAGCGGTCCGAGACTCTCGAGCGTCTCGCGGACGTAGGCAGCGAGGTCGACGCGCCTCTGCTCCTGCGACACGTGGTCGACGGAAGCGCGTTTGAACTTCGTGATCTGGTATGCGGCTCGCCCGAGGTTCGTCTCCACGAGCGAGAGGGCCTGTCCCGCCCGCTCGAGGAAGCTCCGCAGGTCCCCCTTCGTGAGCGCACCGTCCTCGAACTTTTGACGCACCGTCGCGATCTCGTCCTGCGCGACCCCGGTCGCGGTGACGGCGACACCGAGCGGCGTGTTGACCTCGTGGGCGACGCCGGAGACGAGCAGCCCCACCGTCGCGAGGCGCTCCTTGCGAACGAGCTCCTCCTGAGCCTCCTCGAGCCGCTCCAGCGACCTCCGCACCTCCTCTTCGGCGCGCTTGCGCTCGAAGTACGTCGGGACGTCGAACCCGTGGTCGCGCATCCCCCCCGGGTCGATCCCGAAGTACTCGCGCGCGGCGGAAGCCACGCGATCCGGCTTTGCCATCACGAAGAAGCAGCCATCGTCGCCGCGTGCCCTGCACTTGACCTCGAGCGCGGTCAGCTCGACATCGAAGCTCGCCTGACACCAACCGGAAGAATAGCCGCCGTTCATGATGCATGCAGGACCGTCGGACCTCCGCCCGGCGCGCAGGAAGCTCGCAGCCTCGAACGAATACGGGTGCTCGTAGATGAGGAGGAAGTCGTCTCCCGGGACGGGGTTGCTGCGCGGGTCGATGGCGACCTGCGCCCAGCCCGTGTACGCGAAGTGGATCGGGCCCCCCGTGAGCTTCTCGACGGCCTCGCGCGACCCCAGCTTCTCGTGCATCTGACGCGCATCGTGGAAGCCGATCGTGTGCCCGATGTCGAAGAGGAAGCCGCGCGCGATGGCCAAGGCCTCTCGCTCGCCGCGATCGGCATAGAGGTTCACGAGCGTGTCGAGGAAGTCGATCGCGAACGCCGAGGCGCGAATGAGGAGGTAGCGCTCGCCGTCGATCGCGACGAGCGCGCGCGCCGGATCGATCTCGACCCGCCCGAAGACATCGCGCATCGTCGCTGCGGTGCGGTCGAAGAGAGGCGCATCCGCCGCCGGCACCTTCACGATCGTCGGTGAGCTCGGCTCGAACACACCTGCCCGCAGGCGTGCGTTCTCGCGCTCGAGCTCCTCGATGCGCGCCTTCAACACCGACGTTCCAGCCCCCTCTTCGCTCATCGCACGGCCAGATTAGTCCCTTGCGCCTCGCGAGCGGATGACTTCCGCCATGGTTCGCCGATGCGGCCCTTCGCGCTCGAGAGAGCGATTCGCGGGAGCTGTCCTCCGACGTGAATCCCACCATGGCAGAGCTCAGGCCCCGCAGGACGTCCTCTCGCTGGCATCGCAGGTGGCTCTCGTCCACAGTGTCGCCCGCGATCGACGAACCACGGCAGCGTTCGTCGCGACTCTTCACCCTCTTGCTGATGCTGGTGGGATGGTCTTCCGGCCCCACCTGCTCGGGTCTTCGAACATGAACGTGCTCCGCAACCTCCGTATCGTGGCGTTTCTCGAAGGGATGTCCTTCCTGGTCCTGCTCTTCATCGCGATGCCGCTCAAGTACATGCTCGATCTGCCGCTCGCCGTCCGTGTCGTCGGCAGCATCCACGGCCTGCTGTTCGTCCTGTTCGTCGCGGTGCTCGTCCGCGCGGCCGTCGAGCGAAGCTGGTCGCTCGGACGCTCCCTTGCGGCCTTCGGCGCAGGGTTCGTCCCGTTCGGAACCTTCGTCCTCGACCGTGCCCTCAAGCGCGAGATCGAGAGCGCAGCTCGCGACAGCTGACGTCGCCCGCCCCGTCGGGCCGCACCGGCGCCGCGCAGTCGAGGCGCTTCGTAGAACGCTCCGCGTCGACTAGAACGATTCGCATGATCCGTCGTGACTATCTCGAGCGAATGATCCAGCAGCTCGGCGACGCCCTCGCCCGCGCCGTCGGGCTCGCGAAGGCGGGCAAGCACGACGAGGCCACGCGCGAGATCGACACGCTGTACGATCGGCACATCGGCATGCCGCGCCGGATGCTCGAGCGTCTCGAGCTTGTGAGTGTTCGTTCGATGGTAGGCAATGAAAAGCTCGCCGCGCTCGTGCTGTTGCTCGAGACCGAAGCCGAGCTTCGCCGGACGAAGGGCGACACCGCAGGCGCGGAGGCTTGCGAGCGCCGCGCCCTCGCCCTGCGCGAAGGATAGCGCGCGCCATAGCCCGTCACCGGCAACGGGCGCGAGGCGGACGCCGCGGGCGAGGAGCCGGCTAAGGCGCACCCCAGTTGCGCCGCTCCTGAAAGGTCGAAGCGGTCAGCTCACACGAGCAGGCTTTGACCGGAGATTCACGCCCGCTCGCCCAACGGGCGGGCGTGAGTCGGAGGTCAATGCACGTGAGCACCGCCATACGGTAGCGGTCGCCGGCGCCGAAGACGTGCTCCATCCGCGGCCCCTGGCGTCCGCTCGGTGTGGCGATGAGTGGATGTCGGACTGTTTTAGGCGCACTAGTCCTTTTTGTCGTATCTGACGGTAGAGCTTTTGTGGATACTCGTCGTCACGTCGCGGGGGGGGCGCCGATAGAGGCTTGCTCGCGAATCCACGACGCGTCCAAGGAGAGGCCTCATGAACAAGACGCTTTCGGCAGCGATCTTTTCGGCTGGTTGCATGTTCGTCTCCGTCACCGCCTCGGGCCACGAGTGTTCGTCGCTCCAGGTCGTCGCCTCGTACACCGTCGGCGAGGTGCCCGAGTCAGTCACGCTCGACCGGTCGGGCAACGTCTACTTCTCGAACGGGAACACCGTTCGAAGGCGTACCCACAACGGCCAGGAGAGCGTCTTCGCGACGCTCCCGATCCCCGTCTTCGCCCTCGGTGTGAAGGTCGGCCCCGACGGCTGCGTCTACAATACGAGCGTCAGCCTCGACCCGTCCGTCCAGGGGGCGTTCGTCTGGCGCACGTGCACGGCGGGCTCGATCGCGCAGCCGTACGCAACCCTCGACCACGCCGGTGGCCCGAACGATCTCGCATTCGACGACTGCGGCAATCTCTTCGTGACCGATCCCTTCCTCGGCCGCGTCTGGAAGGTGACACGGCAGGGGCACGTGAGCGTCTGGCTCTCGCATTCGATGCTGGACGGGAACGCGGCCTCCCCCTACCTGCTGTTCCACTCGCAGGGCGTGAACGGCATCGCATTCGACGAGGACAAGCGAAACCTCTATCTCGGCAACCTCGACTACGGGAAGATCATCCGCGTCCCGATCCGCTGGAACGGAAGCGCAGGAACGCCCTCCGTGTGGGTCTCCGATCCTCGCCTCCAAGGAGCGGACGGCATCGCCTTCGACGACAGCGGTGACCTGTACGTCGCCGTGAACGGACAGAACAGCCTGGTGAGGGTCTCCCGGCGCGGGCGCATCGAGGTGCTGTTCACGGGAGGCCTCCTCGACAGCCCGTCGAGCGTTGCCTTCGGTACGCGGCGCGGCGACCGGCGGACGCTCTACGTCGCGAGCAGCGCGTTCATGCGTTCGTTCGGGCTCCAGACCGGCACGCCGGCTCCCGCTCTCCTCGAGACGCGCGTGAAGGACGAGGGGCTCCCGCTTCCCTGACGGGCGAGGCATTCGCGGAGAACGGCCATCATGGGGGGAACGACTCAGTCGAATACGAGTGCCATCCTCGAAGCGATCCTCGAGAGTCCTCGAGACATCGTCATCCTCGCGTTGGATCGCGAGTACCGCTATCTCGCGTTCAACGACGCGCACCGGAAGACCATCAAGCAGATCTGGAACGTGGACATCCACGTCGGTCTGAACATGGTCTACGAAGTGATCGGGCGAAGCGACGATCGGGATAGAGCGAAGCGCAACTTCGACCGAGCACTGGCGGGTGAGCACTTCGTCGTCATCGAGGAGTACGGCGACGAGAAGCTGAGTCGCCGTTACTACGAGAACGTCTACAGCCCGATCATCGACGCAGACGGGGCGGTGATCGGGCTGACGGTCTTCCTCACCGACATCACCGAGCAGAAACGCGCGCAGGAGCAGCTCGAACAGTACCGCCTCCGGCTCGAGTCGCTCGTCGCCGATCGGACGGCCGCGCTGGGCCGGAGCGAGGCCCTCTACCGAACGTTGGTGTTGAACGCGCCGGTCGCGGTGATCGTTCATCGCGACGGCAAGATCCTCTTCGTCAATCCGGCCGCCGTCACGCTCTGCGCAGAATCGAGCGAGAAGCGACTCGTCGGGCGATCCATCGTCGACCTCGTCAGCGCTTCGGTCGCTCTCCACGCCGGTGCCGCCGGCGAGCGTCCAGAGCGCGTCGAGGTCACGCTCAGGCGGCGTGACGGCACCCGAGCCGACGTGGAGTGGACCTCGATCGCCGTCGACTTCGACGGGGCGCCGGCGACGTTCTCCCTCGCCGTCGACGTCTCCGAACGCAAGCGCATGGAGCACGAACGCCGGCGCCTCGAAGAGCAGATGCGTCATACGCAGAAGCTCAAGAGCCTCGGCGTCCTCGCGGGCGGCATCGCTCACGACTTCAACAACCTGCTCGTCGGCATCCTCGGTAATGCCGACCTCGTGATTCGTGCCCTCGAGCTGTCGGCGATCCCCGAGTCGGCGCGGGTTCAGCTCGAACGGATCAAGGTCTCGGCGATCCGGGCCGCGGAGCTCACACGGCGCATGCTGGCCTACTCCGGAAAGGGGACGTTCGTCGTCCGTCCGCTCGACCTCAACGGCCTCACGCGCGAGATGGTCGACCTCTTGAACGTGTCCCTCTCGAAGTCGGCGACCCTCGTACTCGAGCTCGCTGCCGACCTCCCTTTGCTCGAGGGCGACGCGACCCAGATCCGGCAGGTCGTCATGAACCTCGTCACCAACGCCGCCGACGCGATCGGTGATGCTGCGGGAACGGTGACCGTCCGCACGTCCGTGATCGAGGCGGGGCGCGACCTCCGCGGGGCGTTGTACATCGCCGATTCGCTGGTCCCGGGAAGCTACGTCTGTCTCGAAGTCTCGGACACGGGGAGCGGGATGGACGAGGCCACACGCTCCCGCATCTTCGATCCGTTCTTCACGACGAAGGAGAAGGGCCGCGGCCTCGGGCTCGCCGCTGTGCTCGGCATCGTCCGGTCCCATGGCGGCGCGCTGGCGCTGGAGACCCGTCCGGGTCGAGGCTCCCGGTTCCGGGTCCTCTTTCCGCGCGCCGAGCGACCGGTGCACGAGCCACTCTCCGCTCCCGAGATGTTCGCGTGGCGCACGACGGGGACGGTGGTCATCGCCGACGACGAGCCGCGCGTCCGGGAGGTCCTACGCATGATGCTCGAGGACATCGGCTTCCGTGTCCTCGAGGCCGAGAACGCCAAGCGGTGTCTGGAGGTCTATCGCGCCCACCGTGACGAGGTGAGCTTGATCATGGTCGACCTCATGATGCCGGGCGGCGGTGGTCGCGAGGTCGTGTCGACGCTGCGGGCCGACGGCGAACGCGTCCCGATCGTGATCTCCAGCGGCTACGACGAACGGACGATGAGCTCCGAGCTGCGCGGCGACGCGCTCCTCGCGTTCCTCGAGAAGCCGTTCGACTTCGACACCTTCGCACGCACGCTCCGAAGTCTCCTCGACGTGGCCCAGATGTCCAGGGCCTCACAGACGGCCGCGGCCGGTCGATCGGCAGCCCAGCCCCCCGTCTGAGCGCATCCGAGCGCTCGGGCGGGCTCCGGCCGCGAGATCCCGACGGTCCTCCCCCACGCCCGGAGTCGGAAAGGGCCGCAAGGCGACGGCGTCGCAGGGAGGAGCAAGCGCCCGGTCGCGCCTCGCGATAGGAAATTCACCGCGCCGCGTCTAGAGTGGGACCTGGCCCAGTGCCCGTAGAGATCCCCAAAGACCTGGTCGAGCTCCTCACGAGCGGCGTGTCGATCCTCGTCGCGACGCGTGACACCCAGCGGCTGCCGGAGGCAGTCCGGGCCTTTGCCCCGGTCATCGCGCCGGATCGCCGGCACCTCGCCATCATCGTTCCCTCGGGGCCCGGCGACCGGACGATCGCGAACCTGAAGGACAACGGACGCATCGCTGTCGCCTTCTCGCGCGCCATCGACGACCTCTCGGTGCAAGTGAAGGGCACCAGCACGGACCTTCGCCCGACGACTGACGTCGACCGCACCATCGTCGACCGCTACCACGCGGCGTACATCGAGGGGCTCTACCTCATCGGTATGCCACGAAGCCTGACGAGCCGGTTCCGGTGCTTTCCGGGCACCGTCGTCACGGTCGAGGTCGAAGGCGTCTTCAACCAGACGCCTGGCCCCGGCGCCGGCAAGCCGTTCGAGGCGCGATGACGACCCGACCTGCAAAGGACCTCCTCGTCACGCACCTGCCGCCGGCGGCGTTCCAGGGCGTGGTGCCGGCGATCATCGCGACGTCCGATGCCGAAGGCACCCCCAACGCCACCTACCTCAGCCAGGTCTTCCTCATCGACGATCGCCACGTCGCGCTCTCGTGCCAGTTCTTCAACAAGACGAAGCGGAACGTGCTGGAGAATCCGCATGCGTGCGTCTTCCTGCACGATCCGCTGACGTTCGAGACCTTCCGTCTCTACGTAAAGTACCTCCGTGCCGAGACGACGGGGCCGCTCTTCGATCGGATGAGCGCACGCATCGAGGCGATCGCCTCGCACACCGGGATGAGCGGGATCTTCAAGCTGCTCTCGGCCGACGTCTACGAGGTGACCTCGATCGAGGCCATCGAGGACTTCCTCGAGCCCGCGCCGGCCGAGCCTCCGACCGACGAGCCGATCCGCCACCGCAACGAGCTGGCGAGCCTGCAGCTCGTGTCGGTCCGCGCGAGCCGCGCGACCGATCTCGAGGGTCTCCTGTCGGGTGTCCTCCAGGCGCTCCACGAAGGCTTCGGCTTCGAGCACTCGATGGTGCTGCTCCTCGACGAGTCCTCGGAGCGGCTCACGGCGATCGCGAGCCACGGCTACGGCGACGCCGGGGTCGGCGCCGAGGTCCGTGTCGGCGAGGGGCTGATCGGGACCGTCGCGCGCGAGCGTTGCGTGCTCCGCGTCATGGGCGTCGGTCAGGAGCTCCGCTACGGACGTGCCATCCGCGCGACCGTGCATCGGCAAGCCGGGCCTCGCGCGCTTCGTCCCGAGATCCCCTTGCCCGGGCTCGTCGATGCGCAGAGCCAAATGGCGATGCCTCTGATCGTGGGTGACCGCCTCATCGGAGTCATCGCGGTCGAGAGCCGTTCGCTCGTCGCCTTCGACGCATGGCACGAGGCCTATCTCGACATCGTCGGCAATCAAGTGGCGGTCGCGATCGACAACATGATGGATCGCGACAGGGAGACGGAGGTGGAGCCGGCGCCGAGCTCCGACGACGCTCCCGTCGTGTCGAGCACGACGCCGTCGATGGAGGAGCCCGCAGGCCGGGTGCTCCGTTTCCGGTTCTACGAGGGCGACGACTGCGTGTTCGCGGGCGACGACTACCTCATTCGCAACATCCCCGGTCGCATCCTCTGGCGGCTCCTCCGCGCCTACGAGTCCACGGGCCGCACGGACTTCTCCAACCGCGAGCTCCGGCTCGACCCGACGCTCGGCCTGCCGGCGATCCGAGACAACCTCGAGAGCCGGCTCGTGCTCCTTCGCAAGCGGCTCGCCCAGAAGTGCCCCGACGTGAAGCTCGTCTCGACCGGACGAGGGCTGTTTCGCCTCGAGCTCGGGTGCAAGATCGTCCTCGAGGACGGCTGAGAGGCCCGGGTCCCAGGCCTTTAAGATCCCTATAAGGTCGGGCCGAAGGTCTTACGAGCGACTTAGCAACCGGCCTCTTCGAGAGGTGTCACGTTCATCGCGTCCCGGAAAGGAATCGAGATGAACGCGACGATCGAGAACCAGCAGCTCCCCTCCGACACAGGCCCCGTCTCCTCCGCTCGCCCGCAGCGGTTCGACCTCTACGGTCCGATCCACAAGACGATCCGGGTCGTCATGTCGGACGTGCTCGTCCGGATGGGCAAGACGAACTTCGCGAACGAGAGCGCCGCGACGCGCATCACGGAGGACCTCCAGAAGCTTCTCGCTTTGTGTGACCAGCACATCCAGCACGAGGTGAAGTTCGTGCATCCCCACCTCGCGGAGCGCCTGCCGAACGCGCTCGCGAAGATCGACGACGGACACGTCGAGCATGACCGTTTCGTCGCCGAGCTCCGCTCCCTCAGCGCCGGCGTCACCTCGGCACCGACGCGGGAGCTACGTGCGCTCGCAGGAAGCACGCTGTACCTCCACTACAGCGCGTTCTTCGCGGACACGCTGACTCACATGGTGGAGGAAGAGCGCGTGCTGCAGCCTCTCATCCACCGGTTCTTCACCGATCAGGAGCTGCTCGGTATCCACGGAGCGATCCTCGCGTCGATCCCTCCGGCGGAGAACTTCGAGATGGTCTGCACCATGATCCCGTCGGTCAACGGACCGGAACGCGCAGACATCCTCGGCGGCGTCTACGCGGGCGCGCCGCCGGAGGCTTTCCAGGCCCTCGTCGCCGCGATTCGACCTCGCCTCGACGCCGACGAGTGGACCGAGCTCCTGGGGCTCTGCCCGTTCCTCGGCTGACGAGACCGAGAGCCAACGCGGGCAGGCCCCGCCCTCCGCCCGCAAATGCAGAAGCGAGTTAGCCGAGAAAACAGCCGCTTCGCTTCGCATCGCCGCTCGTCGAAAGGCCGTTGAGACTCGGATCGAACGTGACGACGGCGCTGGGTGGGCAATAGATTCGAGACTTCCGCCCATGCGCCGCTCCCCCCTCTCGTTCACCGCCCTGAGCGCCCTGTCCGCCCTTCTCGTCGTGCACTGCGGAACCGCCGATGACGTCGGCTCGAACGAAGCCGATCACACCGCCGGGGAGTACATCCACGAGAACGCGGTCTATGCGTGGGCCGAGCCGGACTACGAGGCGTTCGAGGCGATCAAGCCAAACCAGAAGCGTCGTCTCGCCGACGACCATGCGGTGGTCGTGCGCGTGCAGGCCTGGCTCGATCGCTACGACGCCATCGTGCGGGAGCGCGTCAAGACGGACGGCAAGCGTGGCAAGAAGGAGCTGCTCGCGCCCAAGCCGAAGGCGATCGTCTACGCCGACGACACGATCAACGCCTGGGTCTCGTGGTTCCCGGCGTGCATCGGCGACATCGGTACGGATGCATCGTTCGCCCAGGCCGACGCCGGGATCGATCTAGACGGCGGCGATGCGGGGACCTCGTCCACGCGGACTTCGAGCCTGCTGCGCCTCGATCGCAAAGAGGTCGCGCGTTTCGGAACGTATCCGAGCTGCCTCGCCCCGAAGAACTGGCCCGCGCCCGGAAAGGCGCTGGCGACCTGGTGGAACCAGTCGAAGCCCGCGTGCTCGTTGACCGCACAGAAGGGCGGCGGCTTCGCGGTCGGCGGCGAAGGCTGCTCTACCGAGCCCCTCGCGGACACCGTCCGCCCCGGCGTCATGTGGTCGACGGGCAGCGGCATCCACGCGACGACGAGCATCATCTCGAAGCTCTCGGAGAAGGCCTTCGCGGTCGTCATCGCGCACGAGCTCGGGCACTACTACCGCGCCCACGGCTCGTCGGCGTACAAGGGCAAGTACGAGTTCTGGTACGAGCGCGACGCGCACGAGGCCGTCCGTCCCCTGCCCGCGGCGGACTCGCTGGCGCTCGGCGAGCAGGTCAAGCGCCTCTCGTCGTCGCAGAGCCTGCCCGCGATCCCGGGCCAGAAGGTCTCGCCGCGCACGGCGGCGTGGTTCGTCGACTACAGCTTCGGAATGGCGCTCCGGGAGCTGCCGTCGTGCGTGGACGCGGAGATGGCGCTCTCCGGAAGTTGGATGACGACGCTGCGCTACGGCGGCACTCCGACGGAGGCCGTGCGATCCGCCTATCTCGCCTTCGAGAAGAAGCTCCTCGCGTGCGCCGCCAGCGCGGCGGTCGGCGCCGAACGCGAGCGCTTCCTCGCATCGCTCGGGAGCCGGTTCCCCGGCGCAAACGAGGCATCGTTCGCCCTCGACGGCACGCTCCAGGACCTCATCGACTCAGCCGACAAGGTCGCACGCACCTTCGACGAAGAAGAGGCCGCCGTACGCGAGCGCCTCACCAAGAACCGCATCGGCTGGTACACGACCGAGCAAGAGGCCGACGACCTCGCGATGGAGCTCTCGACCCTCGCCGGCCTCACGCCGAAGGAGGTGCTCGACGCCTGGGTCGAAGCGATCACGCTCTTCGAGGGCGACTACCCCGCGAGCTACCGCAGCGACGGCTCACTCGATCTCGCGACGTGCAAGGCGCTCTACGCGAACGACTTCACGACGACGAAGGAAGACGGCACGAAGGAGCCGGCGTACGTGCCGATCGGAAGCCTCGGCGGCCTCCACCACTCCAACTGCTACCGACTCTTCAACTTGTGGCGCGAGAGCATCGCCCACGAGTACGTCCCGGCAGCGGCGCCCGAGGAGCTCTCGCCGGCTTGGTCGGAGATCCAGGAAGCGGCGAAGCGCGACGGCAGCGGCGGTCTGGAGCAGTAGCTCCACGGGGCCCTCGATCGAAGCCGGTCACTCGAAGCGTCTCGCTCACGGAAAGGCAACGCTCGGTCGTCGCGGGCAGGCTCGGACGCGCGCACAAGCTCGACCGGATGCCGCACGCGCAGCCGCCGAGGCTTGCGCTAACCTGCGCGGCGTGAGCCACAAGTCCCACTTCCGTCGTTCCCTCGAGGCCGACCCCGAGCGCCTCCACTTCGCAGCACACAGCCACCATCTCTGGCCCGACGTGAGCTTCGATGCGCACGTGCAGGCCTGGCTCGACGCCGCGCGGCTGGCCGATCGGAAGTGGGAGCAGATCTTCGCCGAGATCATTCCGCGCGCTCAGGGGCACATCGCGCGGCGGCTCGGCCTTTCCGATCCGAGCACGATCGCGTTCGCACCGAACACGCACGAGCTGGTCATGCGCCTGTTCTCGTGCCTGCCGCGCGAGCGTCCCCTCCGCGTCCTGACGACCGACTCCGAGTTTCACTCCTTCGCGCGCCAGGCCGCGCGGCTCGAGGAGGACGGGGCGCTCGAGGTGACCCGGATCAAAGCCGAACCGCACGCCTCGTTCACGGAGCGCTTCGCCGAGGCCGCGTCGAAGCCCGGCTGGGACATGGTCTATCTCAGCCACGTCTTCTTCAACTCGGGGTATGCCGTCCCGGAGCTGGCGCGCATCGCCCAGGGCGTGTCGAACGAGACGTTCTTCGTCATCGACGGCTACCACGCGTTCGGAGCGATCCCCGTCGACCTCTCGGCCATCCAGGATCGCGTCTTCTACCTGGCCGGCGGCTACAAGTACGCGATGAGCGGCGAAGGCTGCTGCTTCCTCCACGCGCCGCCAGGCTATGGCGCGCGCCCGCGGGACACGGGGTGGTATGCAGCGTTCGGTGCGCTCGAAGATGCGCAGGCGCCTGGAGCCGTGCCGTACGCCCGGGGTGGGGCGCGATTCCTCGGGGCGACCTTCGATCCGAGCGCGCTCTATCGCTTCAACGCCGTGATGGACTGGCTCGACGCCGAGCAGCTCACGCCGGCAGCGCTCCACGCGCACGTGGTCCGGCTGCAAGAACAGTTCATCGAGGAGCTCGGGAAGGAGACGCTCCCGCTCCGTGAGCACCAGCTCGTCGTCCCGCTCGCCGAGAAGAGCCGCGGCCAGTTCTTGACCTTCGAGTCGCGCGCCGCAGCGGACATCCACCAGCGCCTCCTCGCTGCGAACGTCGTGACCGACGTCCGCGGAGACCGCCTTCGCTTCGGCTTCGCGATCTACCACGACATCGAAGACATCGGCCGAGGCGTGGCGCGGATGTGCACCGCCCTCGGGTGATCCGGGCTCGGAGAACGCGGCTCGCTGCCCCGACTTCGACGCGGCCGTAGGCGATCGGGGCTCGGGGTGCGAGCCCGATCGAGGGCGCACGGGAGAATCGCTCACGACGCTGACGGAAGTCGGCGGCGCTGGACATCGAGCAATGTCCCCCCACCTAGGTGAGCCATGCCCTCTGCGTCTCGGCCCCGGTTTGCATCCCGCTCCTTGGTCATCGCTGCCGTCATCGTCGCGGCCTGCGATTCGTCGCCGTCGCCCGTCTCGACGGAGGTCGAAGGCGAGCAGGAGCCGTCGCTGTTGTTCCCGGGCGAAGGCCCAGGCCGGGAAAACGCTCCGCCGCCGGGTCCTGGTATGGTGGGTCCGGGATCGCCGCGGCCGGACTTCGGGGCGACGGTCACCCAGGCGAACGCGCCGCCTTCGCTCGGAGGAGCGAGCCTCGTCCTCTCCGACGACGGTAACGTCGCGTTCGCCACCGATCCCGATCGTGATCGAGTGGCCGTCGTCGATCTCACGACGAAGAGGGCTCGATTCGTCCGACTCCAGGTGGGAGACGAGCCGGGCCGCATCGTGACCGACGGATCGAAGCGGGTGCACGTCGTCCTCGATCGGGCCGGGTCCGTCGCGACGATCGACTCCGCGAGTGCGACCGTGATCGCACGACGGGCGGTGTGCGCGGCCCCCCAGGGCATCGCGCGGGACGGGAGCACCCTGTACGTCGCGTGCACCGGCGGCGAGATCGTGTCACTGCCGACCAATCCCACAGGCTCGCCGACGGTGCTGGCCCGTGGTGAACGCGATCTTCGGGACATCGTGATCGCCGGTGACAGCTTGCTCGTCAGTCGTCTCCGCAGCGCGGAGGTGTTGCGCATCCGCAAGGTCGACGGCGCGCTCGTCTCTCGCGCGGTGCGCCCGCGCCTCGGCTTCGAGCGAGTCGAGCCATTCGTGGCGTGGCGCATGGTGCCGTCGGGGTCGGGCGGCGCGATGGTCGTTCACCAAATGGCGCGCGCCGCGCAGGTCGACGTCCAGGCTCCGAACGCGTATGCCTCCGAGCAGCCGTGTGGCGGGAGCGTCGACACCGCGATCACGAGCTTCGAGCCAACGAGCAGCTCGGACGCGCTCGTCCCCGTTCCGCACACCCTCATCGGCGAAGCCGTCGTCCCGGTCGACATCGCGAGGTCGCCTAGCGGCCGCCAGTGGGCCGTCATCGCCGCCGGCAATGGGCACACGGCATCCCTGCCTCAAGTTCACCTCATCAAGGCGTTGGGCTCTGGCGAGGCGTGCCAGGCCCCGCTTCGCAAGTTCGACAGCAACGGGACACGGATCGGAGCGGGTCTCGGAGCGGTCGACGGGCAAGCGGTCGCCGTGGCCTTCCGGCCGAACGAGTCGATCGTCGTCTTCACCCGTGAGCCGGCGGCGCTGCATCTGCGCACCACCGACGACCCGTGGAGCTCGACGAAGCGCTGGGAAAAGATCCCGCTCGGCGGCGAGAGCCGAGAGGACACCGGCCACGCCATCTTCCACAGCAACACCGGCGGCAACGTCGCCTGCGTGTCATGCCACCCAGGCGGCGGCGACGACGGTCGGGTGTGGAATCTCTCCAACGTTGCTCGCCGGACCCAGTCGCTGCAAGGGACCCTCGAAGGGACAGCGCCGTATCACTGGGGCGGTGACGCTCCCACGATCGCGACGTTCGCGAGCGAGGTCTTCGTCAAGCGCATGGGCGGCCAGTTCCTCGACGCGCCGCAAGTGAATGCCCTCGACTCGTGGATCACGCGCATTCCTGCTCCCATCGTCTCGCCGCCCATCGATGACGCGGCTCGATTGCGCGGCAAGGCGCTCTTCGAGAGCGCCTCCGTCGGCTGCAGCGGATGCCACTCCGGGGCCAAGCTGACGAACAACGAGAGCGTCGACGTCGGTACCGGCGGAACGTTCCAGGTCCCCTCCCTCCTCGGCCTCGCGCTGCGAGCGCCGTACCTTCATGACGGCCGTGCCGCCACGCTCCTCGATCGCTTCGGCGCAGTGGGCGGAGGCGACGACCACGGCAGCACGGCAGACCTCACGACGGCGCAGGTGAACGATCTGATCACTTACCTCGAGTCACTCTGACTCGCGCGCAGAACCAGAACGGAGCGCTCAGTACGTACGCACGCGAGCGCTCCGCGCTTCTTCCACGACGGCGCGCTCCTCGTCTCCGATCGCGCTCGCATCCTCGGCGATCGCGCGTGCATCGTCGCCCGCGAGGATGCGCTCGCGGCAGGTCGCCGAGCCCGTGAGGAGATCGAAGGCGGGGATGTCGTCGACGAACTCGTACTTCTCCGTGCGGAACCGGAACTGCTCCGGATGCGCGTGGTGCGCGAGCGCCACCAGGGCGACGTAAGTGGCGACCGGGCGAAACGCGCTCGGATCGGTGACGTGGATCTGAACGCCTCCGCACATCTGGCGGCCGTGTTTGTGGAACGTCGGCTCGAACGACGTCGCCCGGGCGATGAACCCGCCGAGGCCCGTCGACTCGAGGCCGCGTGCGAGCCTCTCGCCGTCGACCCACGGCGCTCCCGTGAGCTCGAACGGCCGCGTCGTTCCACGGCCGTCGGAGAGGTTGGTACCCTCGAGCAGACAGCCGCCGGGGTAGACGAGCGCCGTGTCGTACGTCGGCATGTTCGGCGACGGCATCACGAACGGCCGCCCCCAGGCCGGCGCGTGGGCCCCTCGGTCGAGGCCCGAGGCGCGCACGACGGTGACGATGTCTTCGTAACCCTCCACCTTCGCACGCCACGCGACGATCTCGCCGAGGGTCAGCCCGTGACGGATCGGTAGGCGCTCGAGCCCGACGAACGACTTGAACCTCTCGTCCTGGAGTCTTCCCTCGATCACGACTCCGCCGAGCGGGTTCGGTCGGTCGAGCACCACCACGCGACCCCCTGCGGCTCGGCAGGCGCGAGCGACGAGCACCGCGGTCCAGACGAAGGTGTAGTAGCGAGAGCCGACGTCCTGGAGATCGATGACGACGACGTCGATCCCCTCCAGGTGCTCGCGGCGCGGCGAGAGATCCTCGAAGCGCTCACCGTAGAGGCTGACCACGCGCGCGCCGGCGTCGGTCGCGTCACCCACGCCGATCATGTCCTGCGCGTGCCCGGCCCAGCCGTGCTCCGGACCGAAGAGGATGCGCGGGACGATCCCGAGCCCGCGGAGCACCTCGAGCGCGTGAACGAGCTTCCTCGTCACCGACGCAGGATGCGCGAGCAGCGCAACGCGCGCGCTCCGGAGCTCCGCGACGAGCGGCGCGAGCGAGGGATCGGACGAGAGGCGATCGAGACCGAAGGAGGGAGCCGAGGTGTCGTTCAAGGCGACGCCCATGCTAGACGCTCCCGCTCGCGTCGGGGGCTCGAACCGCGTGGCGAGCGGTGGTGCCGTGGACGAATCGCTCGTGGGACGCGCGATGCTCCTCCGCGAAGCTCGAGCCGGCCGCGTGGCTGCCCCAGTCGGGGCGCGTGCCGTCGATGTCGTCGATGCCGTACTCGGCAGCGAGCTGCCAGCTCGAGAAGAGGCCTCCGCTTCGCCTCATGATCTCGGGGTCGGAAGCGAGCGCCGCGATGCCCCTCCCGACGAAGCGGGGCGTCTCCGAGAAGAGGAAGTGGGGGTCCTTCTTCGCGCCGTCGCGCCACGTCTCCGTGGTGACGCCGAAATGCTCGAGCATCGCCTCTGAGCGAAGAAAGCCGGGCGTCACGGCGACCGCGGCGACGCCGTGCTCGCGGAGCTCCTCGCTCATCGCGAAGGCGAGGCGGATCACCGTGGTCTTCGCGATGTCGTAGAAGAAGTTGCCGCGGTAGTACATCGCGTCACCGTCGGTGATCTCGACGATCAGGCGCCGCTCGAGGGATCGCCGCTCCAGCAGGAGAGGCACGGCGTGGCGGCTCGTGACGACGTGAGTGCGGATCGCTCGATCGAGGAGCACCCTTCCCTGCTCGAGATCGAGCTCCCAGAACGGCTTACCCCATTCGGTCAGCGCGTCGCCGCCCCAGACGTCGTTGACGAGCACGTCGAGACGCCCGTGCTCGTCGCGGATCCGCTTCACCAGCGCGGCGACGGCATCCTCGTCGAGGTGGTCGGTCCGCATGGCGATGCCGGTTCCGCCGGCGGCGGTGACGAGCTCGGCCGTCTCCTCGATGGTCTCCGGCCGCCCGCTCAGCTCGAACGGCCTGGCGTCGGGGGCGCGACGTCCGGCGACGTCCGCGCGGCTGCTCCGGCCCGAGCAGTAGACCGTCGCGCCCGCGGCGCCGAGCTCGATCGCGATGCCGCGCCCGGCCCCGCGCGTCGCCCCCGCCACCAGCGCGATCTTTCCTTCGAGCGGTCGACGATCCTCGTTCATGAGCGAACCTCCGAGCGGGCATATATAAATGGCCGTTCATTTATTTTCAACCGTGCGATAGAACCTCCTCATGCCGCGGCCGCGTACGATCTCCGACGACGATGTCCTCGACGGCGTCGAGCGCGTCCTACTCGCGAAGGGCCCCCACGACTTCACCCTCACCGACGTGGCGCGCGAGACCAAGCTTGCTCCGGCCACGCTGCTCCAGCGGTTCGGTACGAAACGCGCGCTCGTCGAGGCTTTCGCGCGGCGGAGCGCAAGTCGGACGGCGGAGTCGTTCGCGGCGCACGAGCCCGGGCTCGCTCCCCTCCGCGCGTCGCTCGTCGCGCTGGCAGGCGCGCTCGACGATCGACGGCGCATGGCGAACAGCCTCGCGCTCCTGCTCGAAGACGTGCGCGATCCGGAGCTCGGCGCGGCCGCTCGTGAACATGCCGACGCGATGGAGCGAGAGATCACCCGCCACGTCCGCGCCGCGATTGCCGCGCGCGAGCTCGATACCGACGATCCCCGCGGCCTCGCGCGGGCCGTCCACACGGCCTACAGCGGTGCGATGATCCTCTGGGCGATCCGCGGGCGTGGCTCGCTCCGCACCTCGGTGGGCCAAGCGGTCGACGCCGTGCTCGCGCCGTACCTTCGCTGACGCTCTTCACAGCGACTCGGTTCGGAAGGTGTCGCACGCGGCGATATCGCCGCGCCGGTAGCCGGTTCGAAACCAGCGAGCGCGCTGCTCTGCGGTGCCGTGTGTGAACGTCTCCGGCGTGACGATCCCTCCCGACCTCTTCTGGAGACGATCGTCACCGACGGCCGACGCCGCAGCGAGGGCCTCCGCGACGTCGCCCTGCTCGAGCAGCCCGCGGGTCTGCGTCGAGTGCGCCCAGACCCCGGCGTAGCAGTCGGCCTGGAGCTCGAGACGCACGCTGAACCCGGCCTCCCCCTCCCGCTCGGACCGTCTGAGCTTGCGCATCGCCGCCGATGCGCCGAGCTGTTTCTGGACGTGATGACCAAGCTCGTGCGCGATCACGTAGGCCTGCGCGAAGTCCCCCTTCGCGCCGTAGCGACGTGCGAGGTCGTCATAGAACGAGAGGTCGATGTACACGCGCTCGTCGCTCGGACAATAGAACGGTCCCGTCGCCGCTTGACCGTAACCGCAGGCCGTCGTCGTCGCTCCGTCGAAGAGGACGAGCTTCGCATTCCTGTACACACGCCCGTCCGCTGCGAAGATCGACTGCCACGTCTCCTGCGCGTCATCGAGGACGAACGCGACGAAGTGCTTCTCCTCGTCACCTACCGTCGCTCCCGTCGTCCCGGTCACTCTCGAGGCATCCGTGGCGTCCCGGTCATCCGTGCCAAACGTTCCCAGCAGCACCGAGCCGGCGAGGAGGACGAGGAGAACGACGATCCCGAGCGGATGGCGCGTGAGCAGCGGGGCCAGCGCGAGGATGCCGCTGATCCCGCCGCCGCCACCACCGCCCTGACCGCGACGATCGATGACGTCAGGGCTCTCGTGGCCTCGGTCCCATCGCATCCCACGCATCGAAGCAAGGCGACGGCCAGACGCTCGAACGCGAACCGAACGCGAACGGATGGGCGGACGGAAAGAATTGCGAGGTGAGCTCGTCCGCATTCGCGAAGGCCTGAATAGTGGTATGCTCTGCCTCGCAACTTTTGCGGACACACAGATGCGCCGGGTCCTTGTCGTCGACGATGAAGAGAACATCCGCCTCGTCCTGAAGACGCTTCTCAAGCGCCATGGCTACGACGTGGAGGTCGCCGACAGCGGCGAAGCGGCGCTCGCGCTCGTGGACTCGTTCGGCCCGGACGTCATCCTCACCGACGTCCGGATGCCCAAGATGAACGGTCTCGATCTGCTCGCGACGCTGAAGGCGAAGCAGAACCCGGCGACCGTGATCGTGATGAGCGCGTACGGCAGCGTCGACCTCGCGCTCGAGGCGATGAAGGCCGGCGCCTACGACTACGTCGGCAAGCCGTTCAAGCCCGACGAGATCGTGCTCGCGCTCCGGAAGGCGGAGGAGCGCGAGTCGCTCCGGCGCGAGAACCGCGCGCTGAAGGAGCAGATCCAGAAGGAGAGCCAGTTCGAGTCGATCCTCGCGAAGAGCGCCGCGATGACGGAGATCTTCCGAACGATCACGAAGATCGCCGACTTCAAGACGACGGTGCTCATCCAAGGCGAGAGCGGCGTCGGCAAGGAGCTCGTCGCACGGGCCGTCCACGCACGGAGCGCGCGCAGGAACCATCCCTTCGTACCGATCAACTGCGGGGCGATCCCGGAGAACCTCCTCGAGAGCGAGCTGTTCGGACACAAGAAGGGCGCGTTCACCGACGCGCACTCCGATCGGCGCGGGCTGTTCGAGGAGGCCGACGGCGGCACCCTCTTCCTCGACGAGATCGGCGAGCTCCCGCTCAACCTCCAGGTGAAGCTCCTTCGTGCGCTCCAGGAGGAGTCGATCCGGCGCCTCGGCGACTCGAAGGACGTGAAGATCGATGTGCGGATCATCACGGCGACACACCGCGACCTCGCTGCCGAGGCCAAGGCGGGCCGGTTCCGTGAGGATCTCTTCTACCGGATCAACGTGCTGCCGATCCTCATCCCGCCGCTCCGCGCCCGGCGCGAGGACATCAACCTCCTCATCGATCATTTCCTCACGCGGAACAACGCGCGGCTCGGCACGCAGATTCGCGCGCTCACCGCCGAATCGCGAAAGCTGCTCCTCGAGTACGCCTGGCCCGGAAACGTCCGCGAGCTCGAGAACACGATCGAGCGAGCGATGGTCCTCTGTGACGGCGACGTGATCGACGCGCACGACCTGCCGGAGCGCCTCCGCGAGGCCCTCGATCCGGTGCAGGTGCAGCTCGCGACCGGCGAGCTCTCCGTGAAGAAGACGACGGCCGCGATCGAGGAGATCCTCATCCGGCGCGCGCTCCAGAAGACGCGCGGCAACCGCACGCGCGCAGCCGAGCTGCTCGAGATCAGCCACCGCGCGCTCCTCTACAAGATCAAGGACTACAAGATCTCCGACCTCTGACGAGGGCCCCATTGGCGGCGAGCATCCTGTAGAGTGTTCGCCTCCCCCCTTCGCGAGACCAGCAGAGGACGGTGACGATGAAGCTCGAGGCGATCCTCGGAGACAACGCCGCAGAGCGGAGCGACGCGCTCGCCGCCTCCTCGTCCGCGCCGGAGCACGAGCGCTCGGCGCTTGCGAGCAAGGTCGCAGCGGTCGCGCGGGACACCGCCACCGCGCTCGCCGAGGCGGGCGAGGCCGGCCAAGCGACATCGGAATACGAGACCTCGTTCAAGCGCGCGTGCACCGCGCTGGCGACGCTCCGGGTGGAGATCGCGAAGAACACGCTCCTCCGCATCGCGGACGAAGGGACGAAAGCGGTGAAGGGCGCACTCGCACGCGCGCTCGCCGAAACGAAGACGACCGAAGGCCGGGCGGTGCTCGTTCACCTGCTCTCGGATGACGACGCACGCGGTGAGGCGATCGTCGCGATCGGCGAGGCGCCGTGGCCCGAGGTCCTTCCGGCGCTGATCGAGGTCGCCGAGACGGACGATCTCGCCGCCCGCCTCGCAGCGAGGCCGATCGCCAAATGCGGAGCCGCGGCAGGCCCGAAGGAGACGAACGCCGCCGCCGACTTCCTCCTCGAGCAGCTCGACGACGACGTCGTCCTGCCTTTTGCCGTCGATGCGCTCATTCGCTTCGGCGCTGGCTTTCCGGGCGTCACGGAGAGGGCCAAGCGACTCGCAAAGGAGCCGGGGAAGCGGAAGATCGCCGGGCTTTGCCTTGTGGCGGCGTTCGGTGACGAGGGCAACGCCGGCTTCCTCGAGCTCGCCCTCGCGGGGACGAAGACCAACGAAGATGCGGCCCGTACCTTTCTCGGACCTCTGCTTTCGGATACGGACGAACGCGTCCGGAGCTCCGCACGGCGCACCTGGAAGGCGCTGGATCTGAAGCCCACGGATTTCGGCCAGAATCTCGGCGCTTGAAGGACGCCTTCGCGGCGGCCGACGCCCCTCGCCGGGCGGTGATATAGTCAAGCTCATGCGTGGCCTTCGACTCTTGGTTCGTGGGGTTTGTCTCGGGCTCGTCGCGTGCGGGCTCGTCGCGTGCGGCGGCAGAGAGAAAGCGAAGGAGCCCACCGAGAAGCCGGCGTACACGGACGAGACGCCGAAATGGGAAGGCGCGACGACGCCTGAGCCAAACGCGCCGTCGAAGTCGTCCGGTGGACCGACGGTCAACGAGGCACCGACGAAGCGCTCCGATCAGTACGACAGGGAGGCGACCGAGGTCGTCCTCAAGCGCGCCGCCCGTCAGGTGAAGGAGAACTGCGGTCAAGCCAAGGACGAGGATGGCAAGGCCGTCGGTCCGTGGGGCAAGACCACGATTCAAGTGCAGCTCGGCCACAACGGCCGCTCGAAGGGCACGACCGTGCCTTCCCCCTTCCAGGGCAAGCCGACCGGCAATTGCGTCGAGAAGGCGTTCGCGAACCTCACGTTCCCCCCGTGGTCCGGAGCCGACGCGCAGGTCGACTGGGAAGTCGAGCTCGTCGAGCCGGCCAAAGAGAAGAAGTAGGTCCCGCTGCCGATCTGATGCGCGTCCGTACGATGCGCATCGACTGCCGATACGCGCGCGAACGCTGAGCCGCTCGTCGCCGACGAGGTCTGCGTCCGAACGCAGCCGCCACGTGGCGTAGCGACTGCACGCGCGCCCGGCAGGAGGCAGACAATGAAACAGTTCGTTCGACTCATCAGTGTTTGCAGCGTGGCCTCGCTCGGGATCGTCGCGGTCCCGAGCGTCGCCAGTGCAGAGACCGCGGAGAGCGCGGACGTCGGGACCACGAGCTCCGCGATGCATGCGCACAAAGCCTTCAAGGAGGCGCTCGCCGAGCTGGATCTCCGGCCCGAGCAGAAGGAGGCCATCGACGAGCTCCGAGACGAGGGCAAGGAGCGCCGCGCGCCGGTGAAGAAGGCGAGGCGCGAGCTGATGTTGGCGGTCGCCGATCAGGTCGAGGAGGGAAAGATCGACCGTTGCGAGGTCGAACCTCAAATCAAGAAGGTCGCCTCCGCAGTCGCCGAGGCGCGTCCGGGTGACCGAGCCGCGTTCGAGAAGCTGCACGAGATCCTCGATCCGGAGCAGCGCGCGCAGTTCGTCGAGTCACTCCAGCGGCGCATGGAGGCGCGAAAGGGCAAGGCCGAGCCGCGTGCGCTCGTCGAGAAGATGGACCGCGAGCTCGACCTCACGGACGAACAGAAGCAGCAAGTCGCGCAGATCCTCTCCGGCCTCCGCCAGATCTACGAGGCCGAGCCCGCGCACGCCGAACATCACGAGCGCTGGGCGAGGATCCTCGAGGCGTTCAAGAGCGACCATTTCGACCTCGACAAGGTCGCCCCGATGAAAGATGTGGCGGAGAAGGTCACCAAGCGGATCGAGGGTCACCTCTGGGCAGCCGAGGCCGTGCTCCCCGTGCTCACCGAACAGCAGCGCGCCCGCCTCGCCGAGAAGCTTCGCGACAAGGCGAAGGGTCACAGCGGGACGAAACACGGCGCCTCGACCGGCATGGACGACGACGAGGACTGAACCGCGTACCGCGACTTCCACCCCCCACCGAGAGCCTGCGGGAGCTCGAGCCCGCAGGCTCTCGACCGCCGACACACCGCATCATCGCCGGAGATCACGGCCAAGACGCCGGTGAATATTCCGCGCGCGCGGAGCGTCTCTTCCTCCCTCGGGAGCATCCTCGGGGATGCCCCGCGAAGAAAGCCCGTACATACTCGAAGCCATGCCCGCCGCTCGACTCGCTTACCTCGCCGACCGCCAGGTCCACCTCGTCTTCGACGATGGCACCGAGGAGCCGCTCGTGAGCCCCTTCGTCGAAGGGGTGCACCGTCGTGAGGCGAGCATCGAACGCAAGACCGGCTGGAAGACGAAGGGCACCGGAGCGCGGTTCATGGGCGCGGCCGCGCTCTGGGACGAGGCCGAGGGACGGAGATCGCCGGCGACGTTCACGTCCGTCGCGAGAGGTCGACAGCGCGGCGAGATCCTCTACGCGATCACCACCGGTCCGGTGAGCGGCCTCTTCGCATACGACGTCGAGACGGGCGAGGAGCAGCGCCTCGTCCACGGGACCGACGGCGCGGCGCTGGCGATCGCGACGAGCGACGACCACCGCGTGATCGCGATGGCGCGCGACCAGAAGAACGGCGCGCGGAACCTCGCCGTCATGCGGGACGATGGCGGCGACTCGGCGCTCGTCACCGACGGCGACACGATCGACGACGCGCCGGCGTGGGTGCCCGTCGGTCCCGAAGTGACGGAAGGTCGCCATCAGCTCGTCTACCAGTCGACCGGCATCGGGCGCGACGCCGCCGGCATGGTCGCCGGCTTCGGGCCGACGGAGATCAACATCCTCGACGCCGAGCACGGCTCGCTGAAGACCATCCTCTCGAGCCCGGACTACGACTATCTCGCGCCGCGCATGACCCGAGACGGCACGCTGCTCGTGATGCGGAGGCCGTACCAGGGACTACCGAAGGGCCCCGATCCGACCGCGTACCTGAAGGACGGCTTGCTCGCGCCGTTCAGGCTTGCCTACGCGGGCTTCCGCTATCTCGACTTCTTCTCGATGCGCTACACCGGCAAGCCACTCGCGAACGCCGGCGACACGCGGGCGCGCAACATCGACGCGCGGAAGCTCATCGAGCGGCAGAACATCGCCGCCGCCGGCGAGGAAGGCGAAGACGCGAAGGCCCGGCGGGCACCTGCCGACTGGGTGCTCTTGCGCCGTCGGCCGAACGGCGAGGAGATCGAGGTCGCGAAGAGCGTCGTCGCCTTCGATCTCGACGCGAGCGGAGCGGTCTTCGTGAGCGACGGCGACGGCGTCGATCGGATCGGTGCGGACGGCGTGACGAAGCGACTCTCGCGCGCGCAGCGTGTGATGGCGATCGCCGCCACGCACTGACTCACCGTTCGCCTGAAACCACGAGCGGTGAGCTCGAAAGGCGAGCCGCGAGTCAGAGACCTTCGTCCATCCGGCGCATGCCCTCGAGGAGCAGCGCTTCGGCCGACTCCGCAACGAGGCGCTTCGGCGGGACGAAGGACGGATCGAGCGCGAACTCGCCATCCTGGAAGCGAACCATCGCGTAGAAGGCGTCGGCGCCGGAGATGTTGCCGAGCACCGCGTTCGCGATCGCGCCTTCGAGGAAGTGGATCTCGCCGGAGCTGCCGCCGCTCTTCACGTTGAGCTTGCCGGTCTTACGGCCGTGGAAGAGGACCTGCACGATGTCGGGCAGGCCCATCTCGCGGAGGCTTCCGCTCACGCCCTTCGCGCCGCCGCCCTTGCCGCTCTGAGAGCGCTGCTCGAGCATCGCCTTGATCTTGGCGACGAGGACGTCCGCCTGCACGGGCTTGGCCACGAAGTCCATCGCGCCGAGATCGAACGCGCGTTGTGCCTCGGCACGCCCCTGCTTCTGGGTGTGGACGATCCACGCGACGTCGCGCCCCCAGCGCTCCTTCCGAGCCTCGGAGAGGAAGGCGAGGCCGTCGGCGTCGGGGAGCTCGACCTCGCAGACGACGAGATCGAACTCGACCCCCTCCATCGCGACGAGCCTGCGCGCGGCGTCGGCGCTTCGAGCGATCTTCACGTCGAAGCCCTGCTCCACCATCCGGAGCTCCAGCACCGTCGACTCCTCGGGATCGGGGTCGACGATGAGCGCGCGATGGCGGTTCGCGAGCAGCTTCGCCTTCATGTCCTCGCCGAGGACGAGCGCCTTGTACAGATCGAGGATCGCCGGATCGAAGATCGTGCCCCGGTGCTTGTGGAGCACGTCCATCGCCTCCGCCGGACCAAGCACCTTCCGGAACGGGTTGCGTGGGTTCTGCGTGAGGTCCGCGTACGTGTCCGCCACGGCGAGGAGGCGGCCGCCGAGAGGGATCTCCTTGCCGGCCAGCTTGTCGGGGAAGCCCTTCCCGTCGAAGCGCTCGTACATGTGGAAGACGGCGTTCCGGATCGCTGGCGGCAGGCGCACCGCCTCGAGGAGCCGGAGCGGAGTGTCGTACGCCTTCTGCGCGGCGAGGCGGTGGCCTTCGTACTCACTGCAGTTGAGCGCGGTGAGATGGAACTGGCCCATCTTGCCGAGGTCGTGGATGTGCCCTGCGACGATGACCGCGTACGTGTCGGCGTTGTCGAGGTTCATCCGCTCCGCGACGCGGCGGAGGAGACGCGCAACCTGCGACGAATGCCCGCGAAGCTCCTGTCGGGCGTTCTCGAGGAGGCTCACCATCACGGTGAGGAGCTCGATCGTCGTGTCGTTCTGGAACGCGTGCACCGAACGCTCCGCCGACGGGGCGGGCTCGGGCACGACCCGCATCATCAGCGACGACGGCTCCTGCGGAGGCGGGAGCGAATCGAAGGACGGTGCGCGGGAGCGAACGGGCGGCGGAGACGGCGGCTCACGGCGCGGCATCTCTCGCGGCGGCGGCGGTGCGGAGAGCGACACGTCGGCAGTGGCGCGCTTCACCGATGCCCGCTGGTTCGGGAGCGGCGGCGGCACCGGCATGTCGAAGTCCGGAGAGCTCGCGCGAACGGCGGATGCGCTCGGCCGGATGCCGCGCATCAGATCATCGTCGTCGTCGGGGCTCGAGCGGCGCTGGGCCGGCGGCGGAGAGAGGCGCTCGAACGCCATGTCCTCGTCGATGGTCGACGAGTTGCGCTTGAACGTCTCCTTCGCCGCCATCACACGGCCGTCGGCGAGGACCTGCTGCCCGAAGTCGTAGGAGGTCACCCGCTCGAAGCGCTCGAACGCGCGGACGTCGCCCGCGTGGTGCTTGCGGATCGCCGCGGAGACGGCGGCAGGCCGTGCGACGAACGCCTTCACGTCACGAGCGCCGGAGACGAGCTTCACCTCCCGGAGCATCTCCGCGTTGTCGGGATCGGGCGTGACGACGCTGAGCACGCTCGTCTGGCGATCGAAGAGGACCGGGAAGACGCCCAGCGTCTCGGCGACACGACGCGGGACCATCTGGACGGTCGCGCGCGGGATGTCGGCCTTCGAGAGCTTCTCCGCGGAGACGAAGTGTGTGCGGTAGATGCCCGACAGCGCCTTGAGGAGATCGCCCTCGCTCAAGATCTCGTTGTCGATGAGTACGTCCTCGGCGCGCTCGGACGTCGCGTGGAGCAGCGCGACCGCTCGCTCGTATTGGGGCCGCTGCAGGATCTGCGCTCGATGGAGCAGATCGACGACCTTCATCTTGGGCGTACCCTGAGCGCTCACGGAGGTGACCGCCTTCTATTCTAACCGCCCTCGCTCGCCCTTTGGCGTACGAAACTCAGTAGGAAATCGAGGGCCACCTGGTTCTGGCCCCCCTCGGGGATGACGATGTCGGCGAACCGCTTGGAGGGCTCGACGAACGCCAGGTGCATGGGCCGCACCGACTCGTAGTACTGTTTACGGATTTGGCCGAAGGACCGCCCTCGGTGCTCGAGGTCCCGGCGGATCCGCCTCATCACGCGGATGTCGGGATCGGTATCCACATAGAGCTTCACTTCGAAGCGCGACCGTAGCCGTTCGTCCGCGAGGACGAGGATGCCCTCGACCACGATGATCGCCGCCGGCTCCACGAGCACGCCGTCCTTCGCGCGGTCGTGGACCGTGAAGTCGTACGTCGGGCGCTGGATCGACTTCCCCGAGCGGAGCGCATCGAGGTGCTGCGTCATGAGGTCGAGCTCGAGCGCATCCGGATGGTCGTAGTTGACGCTCTCGCGCTCCGACTCCGGCAAGTGCGTCTGCGGCCGGTAGTAGTGGTCCTGCTGGAGCATCACTCCGCTTCCCGGCGGAAGCGCCTCGAGCACCGCACGCGCGATGGTGCTCTTACCCGATCCCGATCCCCCCGCGATCCCCAACACGAGCGGTGGCCGAAAGGACGGAGGCGGCTGCATCGCGCATTTTCCTAGCACACGCGCGACAAACGGTCGGCGTCATGTTGCTCGCGCGAAGGCGAGCGAGACGCTCGCGCCGTGCTCCATTGCAGGTTTGAAATGCGCGCGCCGCTCGAAGGCACCACCGTGCGTCGCGACCGCGCGAGGCGTCGGATCGGTCGCGAGCTACTTCGTGTTGACGAGCCAGGCGAGCGGACGCCGATACGTGCTGATCATTCGATCGCTCGGGACCTCGTGGCCCATGCCGGCGACGAGCTGCACACGCACCGGGACCTTCACCTTCTTGAGCGTCTCGCCGACGCACACGGTGTTCCGCGCCACGCCGTCGTTCTCACCGGTGAGGAGGTAGACCCTCTCGACCTTGCGCTTCTTCTTGTCGAGCGCTTCGGTCACGTCGCCCCAATACGCGTCGCTCGCGGCGAGGATGAGCCAGCGCGACCACGTGCGCTGATCCTTGAGGCCGACGTTCATCGCGACCCAGGCACCTTCGCTGAAGCCGACGAGGACGTTGTTGCGGCGCTGGACCTTGCCCTTGTACTTCGCGCGGAGCGCCTCGATCGTCGCGTCGATCACGCGCTGGGCGTCGACCGTGCCGTTCGTCCACGTTCGGCCACCCGCGTCGTTGACGCCGCTGCCCGAGGGGCAGACCACCCAGCCGAACTGCGTCGCGACGCGCGCCCACTTCCGGCAGTCCTCCGCCGGATTCCCTCCGCGGCCGTGGAGGTACATGATCACGGGCTTCGACCCGCGGGCATTCGGCTTGTAGTAGAAGGCGTCGGGAGCGCCGGGGACCGCGATGCGGAGCGGGTCGCCGAGCGATGCGGGCTTCGCGAACGCCACACGCGGGAGCAGCGCGAGGATCGCCGTAGCGATCAGGGCGAGAAGCACACTACGCATCGGGCCCCGAGCATAGTCAACGACGGCTCGGAGGCAACCCTCCACAGCGATCGCGCGGCCTCACGCGGCCTCAGGCGGTCTCAGGCGGTCTCAGGCGGTCTCAGCGCTCTCACTTAGCGCGACGGGCCCTCCGGCCGGGAAAAAGCCGGGCGTCCGTCAGCCCAGCAAAGCCCCGCCGA
This sequence comes from Myxococcales bacterium 68-20, assembly GCA_001899635.1. Lineage (GTDB taxonomy): Bacteria > Myxococcota_A > Polyangia > Polyangiales > Polyangiaceae > Labilithrix. Next base: position 156,879 of record MKVQ01000003.1, read on the forward strand.
CCGAGAGCCCGAAGGCGGTGGCGTCGTCGTCCGAGGCCGGCCACGGGACGGTCTGGTCCTGGCGTGCGTGAACGAGAGCGCCCGTTCCGTTCGCGACGAACGCCCGGAGGCGCATCATGACGGCGCCGTCCTTCTCGATGCGCTCCGCGTAGGCGCCCAGCGGCGTCTTGCAGTCCGCTCCGAGCGCCGCCAAGACGCCCCGCTCAGCATGGACGCAACGGCTCGTGACCTCGTCGGCGAGCACCGCGAGGAGCCGGCCCGTCGCTTCGTCGTCGACCCGCGACTCGATCCCGAGGGCCCCCTGCCCGACGGCGGGAAGGCTGACCTCCGGCGAGAGCACCTCCGTGGCGCGGTCGGCGAGGCCGAGCCGCACGAGGCCGGCGCGCGCGAGGATGATCCCGTCCGCCTCGCCCGCGTCGACCTTGCGCAGGCGCGTGTCGACGTTGCCGCGCAGCGGGACGATCTCGAGGTCAGGACGCACGGCGAGGAGGTTCGCGGCGCGCCGCAGGCTGCTCGTGCCGATCTTCGCGCCCTTCGGCAGATCGGCGAGCGTGCCGTACCGCGGAGCGACGAGGACGTCGCGCGGGTCTTCTCGCTGCGGGATGCAGGTGATCGCGAGGCCGTCGGGGAGCGTCGCCGGCACGTCCTTGATCGAGTGCACCGCAATGTCCGCCCGGCGCTCGAGCAGTGCCTCCTCGATCTCCTTCACGAAGAGGCCCTTGCCGCCGACCTCGGAGAGCGGGCGATCCTGGATCTTGTCGCCCGTCGTCACGACCTGCTCCTCGACGAGCTCGAGGTCCGGGTGCGCCGCCTTCAGGCGCGCAACGAACGCGCGGCACTGCGCGAGCGCGAGGGCGGACCGACGAGTGGCATAGACGAGGCGCGGCATGGGCCGGGCATCATAGCGCGCGAGGCAAGCATCTCGCCGAAGAACGCCGCCGAGAACATGAGCCTCGCGCGGCAGATCGCGATGAAGGTGCTGCGGAGCTCGCCAGCGGCCGCTGCCGTGGCTGTGCTTGGCCGCTGTCCTCCAGCCCGGCCCCTGGAGAAGAGATCCGAACCTTGGAGAAGAGAAGAGAGGTCGCGACGCGATCCACGCGACGCCGCCCTCCGGCGGGCACCGCTGATGTCAGACGCGTCGCCACGGCGAGAGGCCGTGGCGTCGGATCACTCGGTAGAGGAGGACGAGGTACGTGAGGTCGAGCACGGCGAACGCGACGTACACGACGTAGAGGAAGTAGAGCGGACGGCCGAGCTTCTCCTGCGCGTAGATCAGCAGCAGCGTCCCGAAGAAGCGCGCGATGCCGATGTACATCGACTGGCCCTTGGGATTGTTCCTGCGCAAGAGCATCTGGAGGGACGCTGCGCTCAGCAGGAGCTGTGCTCCGAAGCCCGTGATGCTTCCGCCCGCGCGGTCATTCGCGTCGATCGTCAAGCCCACGACCGATGCCGCGGACACGACCAGCACGAACACGAACGCCGGCACGAACAGCTTTCGGGGATAGTGGGCTTGCCACTCCTGACGCCCGTACCGCAGGTATTGCGCGACCATCACCACGTCCAGCGCGCCCCAGAGGAAGTTCACGAGATTGGCGGGGAACACATCGGGCCAGACGAGGCCGAAGATCATCTCCCACGAGATGTTCACGCACAGGGGAACGAGCGGCATTCCGTAGGTGCGGTCGAGGAAACCGCGCCGGATGATCATCAGGTAGGTAGCGAGCCAGAGCACGGCGCATGCGCCGAACGAGGCGAGGAACACGGGATCTTCCGTATGCACGTTCAACCTCCGAGCACGTGACGAGCGATGAGCGCGACGAACGCGACGAACGCGTCCGTGCCATCGGGGAGCACGTCCGCGAGCAGGGTGACGTTCGCTCCCCTGCCGAGGCGAGCGAGCGTCGCCGCCACCACGACCACGCATGGCGCGATCAGCCATCCCGCGGGCGCGAAGAGACCGCCCCACGTTCCGACCGCGACCACCACCGACCAGCAGACCGCGATCACCAACAGAATGCGTGACGCGTGGTGGCGGCCATGTCGCACGGCGAGCGTGGGGACCCCATCGCGACGGTCCGCGTCGACGTCGCCGAGGTCGCAAGCAGCGGTGTTCACGAACGCAGAGAGGGACATCGCGAGGCCCTGCGCGACGAGCACTCGCGCGTCGTGTACGCCCACCGTCGTCGCTGCCCAGACCGCCGCGCCCGCCACGCAGAGCGCGGTGTACGCGTTCTTCGCGTAGGGAATGTCCTTCACACGTGCGATCCCGCGGCGACGAAGGGCCGGGATGACGCCGAGCCAAGGCATGCAGTACGCCGCGACGCTGAGCGGGAACACGATCGTGATCGCGGCGGCGACGGCGCCGCGGAGCGCGTACGCGACGAGAGCCGCGGTCACCAAGAGGAGAGCCGCCATCCCCGAGCCGCGGGCCCAGCGACGAGCTCCTGCAGCCTTGCCCTCGTCGACGAGGTGGTCGATCGCGTAGCTACCGACGGCCACGCACAGCACCATCGCGAGTACCGCGATCGACAGCTCGGCGCGCACGAGCACCAGACTCGTCGTGACCTGCGCGGTGATGCCGATGGCAGCCGAAATCGGTGTTCCGGCGATCTTCACGAGCGCGGCGCGCGCATGGTTCCGGACCGCACGCGTGGGGTTCGGGACGTCCGGTAACGAGCGGGCGTCGGTCGCTCGAAAGAGCGTCGTCGTGGGCAGCATCGAGTCCTCCAGAACGCGCGCCATCGCGCGTGAGGCCGCCCGACTGCAGCGCGCGTGCCGGCCCCGACACCGTCCATCTTCGCGGCGGCCACCGCGCATTTCGCGGGGCGTGGAGAGCGCTCCCCGACGTGCGCGCACGTTCACGCCTGCGTGCGCGCACCGCGTAGCGAGAGGGGCTCCTGAATGCCCTCGCGCCGCCCGGGGCGCTCGACTCCGTCGACGCCCAGACGGCTACGCGGGCATGTCGTTCGACGCCGGCTTCGTGTCGCCCCGTCTCGACATCGGTCCCGCGAAGCGATCGCCTCAGTCCGCGCTGCTCGCAGCTCGAGGACGTCCCTCCGCCGCCCGTCAGCGCTCCTGAGCCATGGTCTGCAACTCGGGCGCCGGTTGATTTTCAAGGCGCATCGCACTCAAATCCGAACCGAAACGCAAGCAATCGACATCGCCGCGGGATAAGGATCCTACCTTTCAGGTTGGACTACTCGCGTCTCCGAGAAAACGAGGAGCCTTGCTCATGGCTACGACCGCGCGTCTGCTCGAAGAGCTCGAGTCCGTGACTCACCGCGAGCGCATGCGACGCATGGTGCGCCTCGGGGCGGCTTCGGCCGCGGGTGATACGAACGCGGGCGCCCTCCTCGATGCGCTCTGGGCATCCGGCAAGACATACGAGCGCACCCTCGCGCTCCAGGCGATCTACGGCTCAAGAGGGCGCGCCGGCGATGGACGCGAGCGCACGCGTTTGCTGGAAGCCGCCACCTCCGCGTCGCGGACGCTCCGTTTTCGTGCGATGCGTCTCGTCGCGACTGCGTGTGACGACACGGGAGCGGGAGAGGTACTCCACCGGACCGCTTCACGGAATGCCCGCGGTCGGCTTCTCGCGATGCTTCATCGTCGCGGACGCCGGGGTGCGATCGCTGCCTTTCTCGAGATGGCCGGTGTGCTCGACGATCCGCGGAACGTCGACCTGCTGCCGCTCGCCTCGCGGGAGCTGGTGGTTCGTGAGATGGATGGGTTCCGTCAACACGCGAGCGGGGTCGGATGGATGCGCCTTGCGAAGCATCATCCCGAAGTCGCCGCGAGCGAAGTCGATCGCGCGGCAGCGGCGAAGCTCGATCCGCGTTCGCGCGCCCGCGTTTTGCCGATCCTCACCGTCACGTCGCGGCGCGCTCCGACGCAGATGCTCGCGGCCGTGGCGCGCCTCTCGCGGGCGGGCGAGCCGGTGCCCGCCGCGGTCTGGAACGAGCTCGTGAAGCGCCTTCCGCACGAGACCGTGGATCTCCTGCGCGAGCGCGACGAGCACGCCCTCGTCGGGACGCATGCCCCGGGATCGTTCGCAGGGATTCAGCTCGCGAATGTCGCGCACCGCCTCGGCGCCGAACGGCTCTCGTACGTGGTGCGCCGGGCCTATCCCTCGCTCCCCGAAGGGCGGCGCGGCCGACGATGGCTGCTCCGGCTCACGCCCGAGGACCGGCGCGCCACGCTCGATGCCTGGGCGCACGGACCGGCGCGGCGCGCCTGGGGCGGGTTCCTTCTTCGCCACATGCCGAAGGACGAAGTGCGTCGCGACGCGTTCGAACGGTGGGTCGCAGCGGCGCGGGACAAGGAGGGGATCGTCAGCGTGGCCCGCCTCGCGGACTTGCCGCACGACCTGCGTCACGAGGAAGCCGAGCGCCATCTCGAACGCGTGCCGGCACTCGAGGGCAAGCCCGAGCGGCTCGCGTGGGCGCGGCTTCTCCCGTTCGAGCGCGCACGGACCAGCCTCGCGAGCTTCCTCGGTCACCCCGAAGGCGAAATTCGCGCTCTCGCGATGAGCGCGCTGGTCCGAACGGTCGACGGCGATCGTGCGAGTGTGAACGCACTGCTCGATGTCGTGAAGAGCCGGCGTTTCGAGCAGGATCCGGTGCGCCTGGCGACCATGAACGCGCTCGCGGATCTGCCGTGGGCCTGCTTTCCGGCCTCGACGTTGCCGGCGGTCGCCGAGATCGTCGAAGGGGCGCTCGCCGCCTCGGACCTCTCGACGACGACGGCGGCACACACGGAGCGGCTCGTCGTCCGCCTCTTCCGCGTCGATCCCGAGTGGGGCGCGGCGTGGCTCGCCGCACTCGTGAAGACGCGGGGAACGATCACGCAGCTTGGCCTCGGCGAGGGTCTTCTGCCGGACGATCTCGTCCGGTTCGAGCCAGCCTTCGCGAAGCTCGTCGCCCTCTGGGTGAGTCGCGAACGCGCTGGATCCGTCGTGTGGCTCGCGCGGAGCCTCGGCAAACGGCTCGCGCTCGCGCCCTCGGTGCTTTCGGGTCTCGAGCAACTGGCGCGAGAGCTCCCCTTCGTCGGAGTGGCGGCGGCGGCGCTCGACCTCCTCCGACGCGCGGCGCCCGAGCGCTTCGGACGACTCGTCCCCGAGCTCCTCGGTGACGACGCGAGCTTCCTCGCGCTACCGAGCGTCGCAACGCACGTGTCGTGCATGCGTCAGGATCTGTTGCGCGGCATGCTCGGAACAGCAGCGCCGGTGCAGGGCCGGTTCGCGACGGGACGCGCGCGATGGGTCCTCGACTTCACCGCGGGAACGCCCACGTGGACGTCGTCCTGCCAGGAGCGCTGGGCGGCGCAGCTGGTAGGGCTCGCGGCCGACCCTGATCAGGACGTGCCGACGCTGCGCTTCGCGATCGATCGTCTCGCGTCCCTCGCGTTCGCCGACGCGAAACCATTGCTTCGGTTCACGTCGGACACGCGCCAGCCCGTCCGCGAGATCGCGATCGACGCGGCGGCACGACTCGACGCAGCGGAAGGGCTCGACACGCTCCTCGCATGCCTCGCCGACGATCGTGCGCGCTGGGCGATCTACGCGCTGCGCTCGGTCTTCGCCGAGCTCCCGCGGCACGAGGTCCTCGCACGGCTCCGGGCAGTACCTCGCGAGAAGGTCACGGTCGCCAAAGAGGTCGTGCGTCTCCTCGGCGAGCTCGGTGGCGAGGACGCGTTCGCCGAGATCCTCGCATTCGACATCCCCCAGACGAAACGCGACGTACGCATCGCGATGCTACGCGCGCTCTGGGGCTACCTCCACATGCCTGCGGCGTGGGCGACGTTCGAACGCGCGGCCGCCGATCATGACTGGGTCGTCGCTTCGCGCATCGCCGACGTGCCGATGGAGCGCCTCACTGAGGACGCCGAGACGCGCCTCGCGGATCTGCTTGCCCAGGTGCTCGATCGCCCCGAAGCGGAGCTGCGACTCGATCTCTTGCGTCGCGCCGGGGCGCTGCCGCTCCGGGACGTGACGCGGCGATTCTTTCGGGCAGTGGCCCGCCGGATCGGCGCGAAGACGTCGGACGAAGCTCGCGCGGCCACGGCGGCAGCACTCCTCCGCATGCGCGGTGACGACGGCGAGGAAGCTGCGTTCGTCCTCGCCGAAGTCGACGCGGTCATCGCGCGCCGCCAGACGGCGACCGCGGTGCTCGAAGCGCTTCGGCCTTCGCCCTGGGGCCCTGCCTGGCGCGGTCGTCTCGCGCACCGTGTGCTCCGGCTCCTCGCGACCGATCCGCGGTCCGTGATGCCACGCATCGACTTCGCCGGCCATGTCCTCGATGCGCGCGAGCTCGTGCGCCTGTTCGAAGAGCTTCAAGCGAGCAGCCTGCTTCACGTCGACGCGCTGGCGGCCGCCTTTGCCAGCGTGGACCGCTGCGTCTCGCCGAGCGTCATCGAGGCCCGTCTCCGCACCGCGCCGTCGGAGGAGTTGCGCCGGATCGCGCTCCACGCCCTCGTCCGAGAGGCGCGTCTCCGCGGCTGGACGCGCGAGCAACGGGCGCTCCTCGAGGAATACCGTGCCGATGGCGCGATGGTCGTCGCGAGCGCCGCCGCGTGGGTGTTTCCGCCAGCAGTGGATGCGCAAGCGTAGGCGCCGCCCGCTTCGGTCACGGATCGAGGTCCATCGCACCGGTCAGTGCGGGAGGCGCTCTTCGCTCTCCTGGGGCGCAGGCGCGGGCGGCCCGGCGAGGGGTGCCAGCTCCATCCCCAGCTCGTATCGGATCGGCATCGCCTATCGTATCGAGCCACCTGCCCCGACACCACCTGCCCGAGCCACCTGACGGCGCCGGGCTCGCCGATCTGCAAAAGACGTCGGTCCTGCAGTACCGGGGATGGCGTGCGGTGCGGGTCACGTCTGCGGTAGCGGCTGCGATCGTCGAGGGGACCGAGGCTCCGGAACGATGCGCGGCACGCTGTCCGCCGTATTGGCTCTCTCTCCGCCGGCTCGACCACACGCTCTCTTCGCGGTAGTGATGAGCTTGGTCGACGCGTCCGTCGTGAAAGGACGCGTGGCGAAAGCGAGCCATCATGCCTCTTCGCAACCGACACACCGTGAGAATCGAAGCCGTCGCCGTGGCGGTCATGCTCGCCGCTTTCGCGTCGACCACTCACGACGCGGACGCCCAGGTCGTCCGCGATCACCGCTCGGGTGGCTCTAGCGACGGCAAGGAGTGGACGCCGCCCTCCACGACGCCTTCCGCGCCGCCTCCGGCGGTGAACGGGCCGCCTCCAACCGCGCCGGGCGAGTTCGCGTTCCAGAATGTCGTCAGCAAGCACTATCTGTCGGCGGCCGGCTCGCTACGCATGTCGCCCACCCGAGGAGCGACCGAGAAGTTCCGCATCGTACGTGAGCGCGGGACCTCGTTCGAGCGGATCCAGTCGGCGTCCAACCAATTCGTGATGGCGAACGCCGACGTTCGGAAGCCTCCGGCGGCGCTGTCCTCGACCGCGGGCGAGGCTACCTTGTTCTCCCTTTCGTCCCGGGGCGCCGGCTCGTACGCGGGGGCATTCGAGATCGTCTTGAAGGCCGCACCGACGTGGACGTTGCAGCAGGACGGCGACGTGACCGGGCTGAAGCCGACCGTGTCTGCCTGGAACGTCACGAGCAATGCCCGGGCGCTGTTCTGGATTACGAAGTGCGGCGACATCGGCACCGGGCAGGAGTACGCGCTCCGGCCGGTCGGGGCGACGACGGGCTCGGCTCGACAGCGTTTCGTCCGCCAGAGCGACGGTACGTACGCGCTCGAGATCGGCTCGCGGAAGTACTGGTCGGCGACCGGTGGCGGCGGCAATGCCCCGGGCAAGGGCTCGGACGGCTATCCCATCGAGTACAAGGATTCGATCGGCGCGTACGAGAAGTTCAAGGTGATCGACCAGGGCAACTGTACCTACGCCATCCAGACGGCCAAGGGCTGGTACTTCGGAATGAAGGCCGGAAGCTGGAACTGGAGCACAATCTCGACGCGAATCAGCGACCCGAACGCAGCGCCGTCGATCGGCTACGTCGCGTACTGGGAGCTCATGCCGATTGGTCTTTGATCGGCCGCGCGGCCGATGGGGCCTTGGTCGCGGAGGTCTGGCAACAGCTCAAACCAATCAACGACGCCGAGTATATGAATATTCACGATTCCCCCCAGAGGGGCGGAGCGCGGTAGCGAGCGCCCCCCGAACGAGGATGTATCGTATCGCCGCCGTGATAGGTTGTGTGCATGCGAGTTGCTGCGTTGGCGTTCTCCTTGGCCATGATTGGCGCCGGTGCGGCTGCATGTTCAGGTGCATCGGGCAATCCGATGAGTGCGCCTCCTCGAGACGATGAGGACGCCGGGGACGACACGAACCATCCGCCCATTGACCCCGCGAGCGACGCGTCCAGCTTGGATGCGGGCGTCTCCGATTCAGGCTCGAGCCCTGACGCCGATTCCGGCGTTACGGTTCCGCTGCCGCCCGCGCTGCGGCTGGTGCATCTGTGGCCCTCCACTCTCGGACAGCGGGTCAATGTCTGTGCTCACCGTCACGGCGAACCGCCGAGCGCCACACCGCTGTCCGCGACGCCGCTTTCGTACACGGAGATCACGCCGTATTTCTCCGTCCCCGCCGGGACATATGACTTTCGAATCGTCTTCGCGATGAGCGGCTTGCCGGGCAGCCCCGCGACGGACTGCCTGAGTGATGCAGGCTACGGCGCCGACGGGCTTACCGACGTCGTCGTTACCGGTCCCACGACGTTGACCGTTCACGCGACGTACGACGGCACGCCCGAAATGTTCGCCTTCGCCGATACGGGGACTCCGGTCCCAGCGATGAACAACATCCGTGCGCGCAATGCAAATTCGAGCAACGTCACCATCCACGCACGCTCGTTCATGGTTGACCAGTATTGGGGCCCCATCCAGCCAGGTCACGAGTGGCCGATGCAGGCATTCGGACCGAACGACGGCGCAGTCTTCACAGTGTCTCGTAACGGCGGCGGCACCTATGTCGTCAGCGTGACTGCGCCGGACACTGTTGGAACGTGGGACATCTTCACCTACCGTCTTGCTTCGAACAGCACTCGGTTGGTGGCGTGTCCCGAATCGACGATCACGACGACCTGCAAGCTCGGCCTGTGAAGCAAACTCTGGGGGAGCTGCGAGGGAAGGAAGTGGCGCTGCTGGTAGCTGGGCTCGCTCGAATCGCGATCGCGTGAACGAACGCGCTTCGCGCTGTTCCGCTGAGCCCACACGGACGAACGCCGCGAGGTCCCGGCCCGACGCGGTCAGTGCGGGAGGCGCTCTTCGCTCTCCCGGGGCGCAGGCACGGGCGCGCCCGGCGCGGGCGGCTCCGCCCGGGGCAGGGCTTGCGCTGCGGGAGCGGCGGGCAGATCGAAGAGGTGCTGCGCCGCGCGCACGAGATCGTTGCCGTCGCTCGCGCCCGCTGCCTGCTTCAGCCGCGTCGTCGGCGAGTGGAGGAGCTTGTTCGTAGCGCTCTCGATCATCTGCGCGAGCGCGGCGCGGTCGGCCTCGCCGAGGTGCTTGAGCCGGCTTCCGAGGCTCCGCTCGAGCTCGGCGACGAGCACGCCCCGCGTCTTGGCCCGGAGCGCGACGATGGTGGGGTTCACGTTGAGGCCACGCGCCCACTGGTTCCACGAGCCGAGCTCCGCCTCGACGATCTTCTCGGCGGCGGCCACCTCGGCCTTCCGCGATCGCATGTTCTCGGCGACCTCGCTCTGAAGATCGTCGACGTCGTAGACGTATGCGTTGTCGATGTGCTCGTGGATGGCCGGGTCGACGTTGCGCGGCACGGCGATGTCGATGAAGAAGAGCGTGCGCCCTTTGCGCTGCTTCATCACCCGCTTCACGAGATCGCGCGTGATGACGAACGACTTGCTCGACGTGGACGCGACGACGACGTCGGACTGGACGAGCTCGGACTCGAGCTGCTCGATGGGCGCCGCCGTCGCGTTGAAGTGAGCCGCGAGGCTCGCGGCCCGCTCGAAGCTGCGGTTGCAGATGCGGATCGCCTTCGCCTGCTGGCCGAGGCTCTTGGCGGCGGCTTCGGCCATCTCGCCCGCCCCGACGAGGAGCACGGTGCGGTCGCCGAGGTCTCCGAAGATGCGCTTCGCGAGATCGACGGCGACGCTGGAGATGCTGACGGTCCCCGCGCCGAGCTGCGTCTCGGTACGGACGCGCTTGGCGACGGTGAACGCGCGGCTCACGCAGCGTGCGAGATGGCTGCGGAGCGCACCGGATGCGACGGCGGCGTCGAAGGCGTCCTTCACCTGGCCGAGGATCTGCGGCTCGCCGAGGACCATCGAGTCGAGGCTCGCCGCCACCCGGAAGACGTGCCGGACGGCATCTTCCCCGGTGCGCTCGTAGAGGTACGCGCGGAGCTCGTCGATGTTGCGGGCGCCGATGTGATCGCGGAGCGCCTCGCGGATCGCCGTCGACGCGAGCTGCGCGGCCGCTTCGTGGCTGGTGCCGCTCTTCGGCAGGCCGATCACCTCGACGCGATTGCACGTCGAGAGGAACATCACCTCGTCGATCTCCTCCCGCGCCGTGAGCCGCGCGAGGATCTCCGGAAGGAGCTCGCTGCTGCTCGCGAAGCGCTCGCGCACCTCGACCGGCGCGGTCTTGTGCGACAGACCGATGACGACGACCGGCAACGTCATGGGAGGATCTCGGGCGCTCGGCCGTGGCCCGAGGAGGAGGAGGAGGACGAGGTCGGCCCTGCCTGATGGAGCTGAGCCGTGACCGGAGGAGAAGGAGAACGAAGCAGGTAGAGCATCAGGACCGCGACGGCGAAACCGAAGCCCGCGATCGTGCCGTACGCCGCGCGACGTCCGCGCCACCCCACCGCCGCACGCATGAAGAGGACCGCGGCGATGACGAGCCACGTGACATAGCCGAAGATCGAGCGAAGGACCTCGCTCGGCGCGCCGAGCTCGACGTGCCGTGCCCAGAGCGTGCCGGTGACGATCCCGATCGTGAGGAGCGGAAAGCCCGCGAGGAGGAAGCGGTGCTCCGCGCGGTCGAGGACGTCGAGCGGCGGAAGGCGACGGAAGACACCGTCGATCTGCTTCTTCTTCAGCAGGTGCTCCTGGATCAAGTAGAGCGTGGCCGCCGAGAAGGCGAGCGTGAAGAGCGCGACGCCGAAGAGGTTCGTGGTGACGTGGAACGGGAGGATCGCGCTCTTCACGCGTGCGCTCGGCTCGGCGCCGCCACCGACGAAGCGAGAAGCGAGAAGCGACGTCAGCGCCAGCGGCGCGATGAACGCGCCCGCGACCTCGATCTTGAGGCGCTTGCGCGCGAGCACGTACGCGACCGCCATCGACATCGACGCGACGCTCATCGGGAAGTGGATCCCCTCGACCGGGCAGACGCGGAGGACGAGCGAGGCCACGACGATGTGCGCGGCATGGAGCGCGGCGCCGGCGCCGACCAGGCGAGGCCCGAGGAGCCCCACGTCTCCCTTGCCGCGGACGAGGAACCGCAAGAAGAGCACCGACGCAGCGACGTACGCGGCTGCAGTCAGGTAGAAGAGCCCTTCGGCGACGGTCTCGTTCACGAGGATCCCCTCTTCTTACAACGTCCCCTCGGCGAAGCGCTCGAGCATTTCCTCGTCGCTCTTCGGTCCCGAGCCGATGTCCGTGCGTCCTGCCCGCGCCGTCATTCGCTCCGGCGACAGGAGGTGATCCTCGAAAGGCGTCGTCGGAACGCCGGCCCAGCCGGGCACGACGTCGTACGCGTTGTCACCGATGATCATCGAGTTCTCGAGGATCTCGGCGCCCATGGTCTCTAGCTCCGCCTTCGACTTCACCCTCCCGAGAAGGCCGTGAGGGTCCGGCGAGCCCGTGACTTCGACGACGACGTGCACGACCTCCGTGATCCCATAGCGGCGCCCCTCCGCCAGGATGACCAGCTCGGTCGGCGTGAGTTCGATCTTGCCTTCGACTCCCCACTGATCGAGAGATGCTTGAGGGAAGAACACGCGGTTTTGCATGGCGCGCCGTAGGGACGAGGACGACGTCGGCGGAAGGCCGAGATCGCCGGGGGAGGCGTGGAGCTCACCCCACGATACCACGCCGGCCAAGATAGCCGCAGCGTACGAGGCCATCGTCAGCCTCGGGGACTCGGGCGCCCTCGGCGAGCATGCGACACGGATGAGAAAGGCCTTCCAGCGTCGAACGGGAGCGTTCGGCCCGGAGGACCCCTGGTTCGAGAGTCGAGCGCGAGCGTTCTGGGACGATGCCCTCGTGCTCCAGGGCTTTGCCGCGCTTGCGGCGCCGCTCCTCGACGAGGACAGCCGTGCCATCACGACCTCGCTGGCGCGTGCCCACCGCGGCTTCTTCGTCGTCGAGGAGGTGGACGACCGCGGGGCCTGCCTCCTCGACCTCTGGTCCGGCGCCGAGCTCCTCATTCGTCACCTCGACGAGACCCAGGCGCTCACGCTCGAACACGCCGAGGGCGCGATGGACGCACGGGTCACCGGCGGCCCCTCCGGCTCCGACCTGTTCCTCCTCCCGGGCGCCTACCATCACCCAGCGGATACGCTGGAACCGGCGACCAAGGTGCTCATCGCGGCGCAGGAGCGGGGGATGTCGACCCAGGCTGCGCTCGACGCCCTCATGCGGATGGACCTCGTGTTCCGCTCGTCGTCCCGCGTGAAGGCTGGGTTTGCCTACCGGGTCGAGAGCCTCGGCCCGGCCGGTCCGGCTTCTACCCGGGCCCCGTAGACCCTCCGGGACCGAGGCGCTATACGCGCCGTGACGATGCCCCCGCCCCCGACCTTCGATGTCCGGCTCGCTCGGTCACGAATGCTCTCGCCGAATGTCCGGGAGCTCGGCTTCGAGCGTGTGGATGGCGTCCCGTTCGACTTCCAGGCGGGTCAATGGGTGAGCTTCGTCCTTCCGCTCCCCGACGGTGAAGGACGCCGGGCTTATTCGATCGCCTCCGCGCCCGACGGCTCCCCCGGCCTTGCCATCGCGGTCACGAAGGTCGAGGGCGGTCCCGGCTCCACCTTCCTCCACGACCTCCCGGAAGGCGCAACGGTCCGCGCGATCGGACCGCAGGGCTTCTTCACCCGGCCGCGCGGCACGCCCCAGCCCTCCCTCTTCATCGGGACGGGCACCGGCGTCACTCCGCTCCGCAGCATGATCCTCGACGCGCTCGGGTCGGGTGACGAGTCACCGATGACGCTCCTCTTCGGCGTACGGCATCCGGAGGATCGCCTCTACGTCGAGGAGCTCACGGCGCTCGCCGCGCGCCACTCGAACCTTCGTGTAGAATACACGCTGTCGAAGCCTCCCGGCGACTGGTCGGCCCGTCACGGCTACGTGCAGACGCACGTCGAGGAGCTGTGGCGCGACCTCGAGTCGAAGAACGCGGGCCCTCCGCACGCGTACGTCTGTGGCCTCGAGCGCATGGTGGGCTCCGTCCGCGATCTGCTCCGCAAGCAGATGGGCATCGAGCGCAAGCAAGTCCACAGCGAACGCTACGACTGAGCGCCGTTGGCATTCGCACGGACATAGCGGCGGGACGCGCTCCCCCCCTCGAGCGCGCCTCCGCGAGGTCGACGTCTCAGTGGGTCGAGCGAGGTCCGCCGGACTCGCGCATGCGCACGAGGAAATCCTCGAGCCGCGCGATGAGCTCCTTCGCCGTGCTGCGCGTCGACTCGGTGACCTGCTTCGCAGCCTCCTCCACCTCGAAGACCTTCGGCTCGAGCGTCTCGTTCCATTCCTGCTTCGCGTCGAGTGTCGCGAGATGCAGCTGGAGCTTCACTTCGTCGCGGAGCATTGCGAGCTTCTCGATGCTCTTGTCGACCTCTTCCTTGATGTGATGGGTATCCATGACTCCCTGCGTTACAGGAGCCATGCCACATCGGGTCGCGCGTCCGGATGACCTGATCATGCCGTCGAACGCGGGGCATCCCCGTCCCTCGCCGGACCACTTTGGGATGAGGCAAACGCGCGCGCCGCGGCGATCTGCTCCGCCGCGGCCGCCGTTCGACGCTCGCGCTAGTGTAGTGAGTCCGCCTCCGGACTCACGGAGCGACCAACACGAACGCCGGTGTGGAATCAGACTTCCCCGCCGCGAGGCGGGGCTCGCGGTGATGGATTCCCTACACTAATAGCCCTTGCGCGCGAAGGCCTTGTCGCCGAGCTCGATCTCGCGGCGTGCCGTCGTGACGAGGGCCATCGCCGTACGCTTCTTCACGCTGATGACGCGCAGCTCGGCGAGCACCTCTTCGGGGAGAGCGGCATCGTCACGCGGCTTGGTGATGTTCTCGATCGCCGCCGGAGAGGGATCCTCGAGCGCGATGCGCTTGGCGGCACTGCGCGAAGGCTGCGTCTTGTGAAAGCCGTCCCCCTTGCGCACGACGAGGAGACGGTTACCCGGCTTCAGGCCGTCCTCGTCGCCCTTGTCGATGAAGACGACCTGGTTCTGGCCGTAGACGTTGTGCGGGTGGATGCTCGTGAGGATCGAAGCCTCGACGTCCTTCTCGTTTCGCGCCGGCGGAACGACCTCGAAGCGGCGCGCGATCGGGCCGACCCGGGCGCCGCGCTCGATCGTGTCGATCGTCTCGACCACACGCGCGCGAGCGATGCGCTCCTTCGGATTCCACTGATCGACCTTCACCGTCCCCTGGATCTCGACGAGGCGGACCCCGGCCGACGACTTGATCGGACGATAGACGGTGAGCTCCTGGCCGATCTTGACGTCGTGGTCACCGCCGATCCGGAGGTAGGCCTCGTCGTAGTCGGTGAGGAACATCTTGTCCTCACGCGCGCCGGTGATCTCGCCCCAGTTGCTCGACTCGTCCTCGATGAAGCCCTGGTTGCGGAGGAAGACGGTGTCGGCGGGGACCTGGCGCCGGCGATCGTTGATGTTCGCGCGCGAGTCGTTCGTCGCCAGCGGCGCAGCCTCGGTCGCGGCGCCGCCCTGCCGGAGCTTCACCTGGTCGCCGGGGTAGATCCAGTGCGGGTTCTGGATCTGCGCGTTGTACGACCAGATCCGCGGCCACTGATACGGGTTCTGGAAGTAGTAGCCGCAGATGCCCCAGAGGGTGTCGCCGCGACGGACGTTGTGCGTGTTCGGAGTCACAGCGGGAGCGGTGCCTCGATCGCTCGTACCGCCGCCGATCATGAACGACCCGTTGGGGTCGCCGCGCACCGTACCACCCGCCGGACCGCCCTGCCGGAAGTCGAAGCCGTCACGCTCGTTGCCGGTGATGGGCTTGGACGACGAGAACTGCGCGTTGCCACCGCCGAGGGTGCCGCCGGGCGGGACCGGCGCGACGCCACCGGGAAAGTAGGTCGTCGTCGTGGGGCCAGGGACCGTCGTGACGGTCGGGCCCGCTTGACCGCCACCCGCCTGACCCGACGTCGAGCCGCCGCCGGGGCCAGCGCCTCCCGGCTGCTGGGCGAAGACGACAGTGACGTGCGCGACGGGGAGGACGACCCCGAGCGCGACGGCGATCGCGCGACGGTGCGCGACCTTGTTGAGAGACGGACTCACGAAGCTCATCGACTCTCCTTCGGACCGACTCCGCGTCCTCGCGCCTCGTCGGTCGACGATTGCGGAATCTTCTTCACCGCGTCGCTACGCGGGTAATCACGTCGCAGGCGATCCCAGTACTCCTTCGCGCGATCGGCCGACCCGAGACGGTCGTGGCACATGCCGATCTTGAGGAGCGCGTCGGGCGCCTTGTTGCCTCCGCCGAAGCGAGCGAGCACCGCCTCGAACTGCTCGGCTGCGCGGAGAGCCTCCCCGCGCGCGAAATAGACCTCGCCGCGCCAGTAGAGCGCGTTCTCCACGTACGGATGGTCGGGCCAGCGAACCATGAACCCGGCCAGCGCCTCGAGCGCGCGGTCGTACTGCTTCGCGTTCACGAGCGAGACCGCGTTCTCGTAGCTTCGCTTCGCCTCCGGATCCATGATCGAGGGGCGCGGCGCATCCGAGCTCGCCCCCTCGTCCGCCGGCTCGACGTACGCGTCGCCCCTCGCGCGGCTCGTCGTCCTTCCGCGCGCGGAGCGCGAGGACGATCCCGATCCCTGGAGCCGGATCTCCGGACGCACGTTGGGATCGTTCGGGTCGTCGCTCTCCCGTGCGTCCTCGGTATCGCCGAGCTGCACCGTCCGCGGCACGACAGGCGGTGACGCCGGCGCGGTCTTCGCGGCGCGCGCCTTCTCCTCGGCCGGCACGTCCTCGAGCAGGCGGAAGCGCTCGTTGCTCCGATCCTGGTCCACCTGGACCTTGCCGATCGCCTCGCCCATCTCGGCGAAATGGCGGTCCGCAGCGCCTTCGGCGTGCGAGCAGCCGGCCCCGAAAAGGCCGCCAGCGAGCGTGACCCACCACGCTGCGGCACCGAACAGGAGGCGCATTGGCACACCAGAGCGCATGGTTTTAGGGTAGGCCCCGGCACGGCTCCGGGCCAATTTCGTGGAGTCGAGGCGCCTGCGCCGTCGCGGACGGCCCTCTCCGCCCGCAGCGTCCCTCGGATCCGCCCCGTCCGTCGCATGGGGGCGGAAGCCCCCCGCCCCACGAACGGGTGGCTTTACGATGGGCCGCGGCTAAGGCAGAGTCTGACGAATGGCAGCGTCCCGGCGAAAGCTCGATCTGAGGAAGACCCTCTTCCTCCTGCCGAACATGATCACGCTTTCGAGCATCTTCTGCGGGTTCGACTCGATCCGCCTGAGCGCGACCTCGACCGGAGACGACGACTACTACCGGGCGTCCCTCCTGCTCGTGTACGCGCTCTTCTTCGACATGCTCGACGGGCGTGTCGCCCGGCTCACGAAGACGCAGAGCGCGTTCGGCCTCCAGATCGACTCCCTCGCGGACGTCATCTCGTTCGCGGTGGCGCCGGCGCTCCTCGTCTACAAGTGGTCGCTCGTCCAGAAGGGCACCCTCGGCATCGTGATCGCCTTCACGTTCGTCGGGGCCGGCGCGGTGCGCCTCGCGCGCTTCAACGTCCTCTCCATGGGAGATAGCGGCAAGCCGACCAAGCCGGGCAAGTACATCATCGGCCTGCCGGTCCCGGGGGCCGCCGGCATCCTCATCTCTCTCGTCGTCGCCAACCACGCGATCAACGGCGACCTCTCGGGTCCGAAGTACGTCTACCCGATGATGGTCCTCACGTGCTTCCTCGCGTTCCTCATGGTCTCGACGATCCGCTTCCGGTCGTTCAAGGACCTGAAGCTCAACGCGCGCACGGTGGGGCTCGTGCTCTTCGCGGTCGCGTCGAGCGCGATCGTGTCGCTGCAGACGAAGCCGGCGTTCGTGCTCGTCTGGCTCCTCGCGTTCTACGTGGTCATCGGCCTGGTCGAGACCCTGATCGCGCTGCCGAGCGGCCTCGCCAAACGGCGCCGCGAGGCCACGGAGCGATCGAGCCTCCCGCCCTCCTGACCTCGCTCGGGAGCTCCGCCGCCGCGGACGAGTCGTGCGTCGCCTTGGTCCCGATGGTTCGGCCATTCGCGGGCCGGGCGTCGGTTTCGAGGTAGACTGACGGCATCCCACGATGCTCGACGACCTCTACCACCTGCGAGAGCGCGCGCGAGCCGCGCTCAATCGCGGCGACCTCGACGACGCAGCGAACGCGCTCGTCTCGGCCGCCCAGCAGACGCACGTCGCCGAGCACGACTACCTCTCGGTGCTCCGCCCGCTGGTCGAGGTGCTCATCCGTCGCAACGACGCTCGAAGCGCGCTCACCGTCCACTGGTACATGGCGTTCTCCGAGCCCGACGGCTGGCAGCGCGCACGCACGCTCTTGCCGAACGTCACGCCGGTCGATCGCGCTCGCACGCTCGCGGCGACGAACGACATGGCGGGCGCGGCCCGCGAGATGGAGAACGCAGGCCTCGTCGCGGCGGCCGCGATCTACCGCGAGAAGGCGGACGACTGGCGCGGCGCTCGCGCGCTCTGGTCGCGCCTCGGACAGGTCGCCTCGGGCGGCGCAGACGCGTACAACGCCGCGCTCGTACAGTTCAACCTCGCCCGATGCGCGAAGAAGTGCGGTGACGCACGGCAGGCCCGTGAAGCGAACGTCGCCGCCGTGCGTCTCCTCGAGGAGGCCGCCGACTACTTCGAGAGCGTCGGCCAGCGCGAGCGCGCATTCGACTGCTTCCAGGTCCTCGTCCAGATCGGGCGGGAGAGCGGGATGTTCGAGGACGTGCTCGAGGGCTTCGTCAACTGCATCCGGATCCTGCGCGAAGACCACCTCAAGTACTTCGCGCTCCAGTACTTCGAGGACGCGCTCATGGCCGCGAAGGAGCGCGGCGAGCTCTCCGCCGCGGCGACGCTCGCGCGCGAGGCCGCCGACTACGCGCGCGTCCTCGGCATGGCGAGCGCTTCGGCACACTACGTCGTGATGCAGGCGGAGCTCTGGCGCGACGTCGCGCGGCAGCACCTCGAGCGCGGCGCCCCCGTCGAGATCGCGGAGAACGCGCTCCTCGCCGGCATCCTCGCATTCGGCGAGGTCGGGCACTACGCGCGCGTTGGCGGGCTCTACAAGGAGCTCGCGCAGATGGACCTCGAAGAGGCGCGCCGCAAGCACTACGCGCGCGCAGCCAAGCGCTACGAGGGTGTGCGCGACGAGCCGATCGACACCGCTCCCCTCCCCTCGCATCTCAGGCAGGACAACCAGTTCCCCGACGTCTGGCACGTCGACCTCATCGAGTGGGAACAGCAAGGCAGCGCCGCCGAGGCCTGCGCCGACGTCCTGCTCGATCGCCGCTGGCCCGATCTCATCCGACGCAAGGCGATGCTCGCGCGGTTGACCGCGTTCGCAGTGGAGGGGCGTCCCGACGACGCGAGCGGCCCCGCGACGAACGCGCGCGTCCGCCTCGCGGATCAGCTCGCGCAGCTCCAGCTCTACGCCGTGCTCTCTCCGCTGGAGAAGCTGTTCCAGCGCCCCGAACGCCCCGTCAAGGTCGCGGTGCTCGCGGCGATGCAGCAGCTCTTCTTCAAGCGAAGCTTCGTCACCGTGCGCGCGGGCCTGCGCGACGCCGATCCGGCGGTCGTCGAGCAGGCGGCGAAGGCCGTCGAGTCGCTCTACTTCCAGCATGCGTTCGACCCGCTCTCGCGGATCGTCCGCGAATCGTCGCAGGCGCCGGTCCGAGCGTCGGCGCTCCGCGCCCTCGCGCGCGTCGACACGATGGAGGCCGCCGAGTTCCTGCTCGGCGTCCTCGAGCACGGCGCGCCCGCGGACCGCACCGCGGCCCTCGAGGGGCTGAAGCGCTCGCGGGGCGCCCGCTTCATCGAGCTCGCGCGGAGCGCGATGCACGCGACGACGGCCGAGGTGCAGGCGGTGCTGCGCGACGTCCTTCGCGCGCGCGGCGTCGCCGCCTGAGCGGCTTCTGCTCTATTAGATCGCGTGGCTACTTGTGCGCCTCAGCCCGGGCCCATGAGGGCCTCGATGCGCGGCAGATCCGCGATGTAACGCGCGCGCGTCTGCAGGCACGCCTCCCTCACCGCGGTCATCCACGCGGCGGCGTACCGCACGTCGCCCGCGCCCGCGTCGGGGATCCGTTCGGCGCCGACCGGCACGAACTTGCGCAGCTCGTTGACGCACACGAGCGTCCTCCGGTTCGCGTCGCGGCTCGCGGTCCACGCGTCGACGTCGAGCTGCGTCGGATCCGCGAGCACCAGCGGCCGCAAGCGCTCGATCTCGTCGATCCATCGCGCAGGTGCGATGATCTCCGACGGCGACGGGCCACCGAGCTCGTCGCGCGGCGCCGCGCCGTCGAGCGGGTCGCCGTACGACCGGAACGTGAACGCGCGGGGCAACCCGCACACCGGGCAGTTCCCGGTCAGCGCCCACGCGTCGGCCTGACCCGCGAGCGACAGGTCCTGCGCACCGCTCCGCGTCCCGCACTGCGGACACGGCTCGAGCGAGGCCGCGAACTGCATCTCGAGGATCGAGCGAGCGCGAGCGACCGTCATCGCGCCGAGTGTACTCCCCGCCCCGCGATCGGTGTTTGCGTGCATGGCCGGTGGAAAGTTCGCAGCCGAGCTGCCGTGCATGACCGCGTCGCCGCTCCTAGCCGAGCAGGATCAGGTATCGGCTCATTCGCGGTATCTTGCTCACGCGCGGGGCTCACCTGCCGCCGCACATCGTGGCGACGACGTCTCCGCTCCCGCGGCAGGTCACGTTGACGATCTGGCTGGAGCCTCCACACGCGGCAAGCGTCCGATCGAGGCCGCGCTTGCAACCTCCCTCGCGCTCGGCTTGCCGGCAGTCGCCGAGGTTCTGCCCCGAGCTGCACACGTTGCAGATCTTCTGGAGACACCATTCGAGCTCGTGGGCTCCGTCTCCGCAGCTGTCCGGTGCGCCGGCGAGCGCATAACACTGCGCGAACGCCACGAAGACGCGACCGTCGTTCGTCTTCACGATCGGCCCCCACTCGTTGTCCGTTTCTTTCGTGAAGACGCACGCGGCGCACGCGGCGTTCTTGCTCTCCATCGCCGCCTTCTGGGACTCGAACGACTGTCCCTCGTGAGCGAGGAAGGTCGTGATGTCGGCCCTCGTGCAGGGCTTGGGCCGCGTGTTGGGGAACCGCCACGGCGGGTACGAGACGGGCGCGGGAGCAGGGCACGTGGTGCTCGCGACCTCGGGCGCATCGGGCCCGGCATCGACGACGGGCTTTTGGTCGACGACGCCGTCGTCGTCGTCGTCGTCGTCAGACGCAGGATCCGGAACGCTCGCGTCCTTCCCCCGCGCCCGGGAGACCGCGTCGTCGTCGACCTTCTCGAAGTCGCCGAACCCCACGATCGTGTTGCACGCCGCGAGCGCGAACGCGGAGAGCGCGGCACACATTCGTGACCGAGACACCACGCTCCTCATCATAGCCTCGACGCCGTCCACACCGGCGGATCATCGCCGGCGGGAACTTTCGTCGCAGGTCGGAGGACGCTCAGAGCTTCAGGACGGCGGCGCCCCACGTGTAGCCGCTTCCGAATGCGGCCATCAGCACGTTGGAGCCACGCCGGCAGCGTCCCTCGCGCCAGGCCTCCGAGAGGCCGAGCGGGATCGTCGCCGCGGTCGTGTTGCCGTACTTCTCGATGTTGGCGACGGCCTTCGACTCGGGGATGCCGAGCTTCTGGCACACGAGCTGGTTGATGCGGAGGTTCGCCTGGTGCGGGACGAAGAGGTCGATGTCGCCGGCGCTGATCTTCGCCTCTTCGAGCACTGCCCTCGACACCTCCGGCATCTTCTCCGTCGCCCAGCGGAAGACCTGCTTGCCGTTCATCGCGGGGAAGTGCTTGCCCTCGTC
The DNA here is from genome assembly GCA_001899635.1 of Myxococcales bacterium 68-20. Taxonomy (GTDB): domain Bacteria; phylum Myxococcota_A; class Polyangia; order Polyangiales; family Polyangiaceae; genus Labilithrix. Next base: position 178,144 of record MKVQ01000003.1, read on the forward strand.
CATCATCTCCTTCGTCAGACGCGGGACGTACGCGCTCGCGGGCGCCTCGAGCCAGAGGTCCTTCGCGCCGGAGCCGTCCGCGTGGAGCTTGATGCTTCGCAGCCCCTGATCGGGATCCGTGGCCGGTCCGATGATCGCCGCGCCGGCGCCGTCGCCGAAGAGGACCGCAACGTCGCGACCGCGATCGGCGAGCTCGATGCCGGTCGAGTGGACCTCGGCGCCGACGAGGAGCACGTGCCGGTAGACACCGCCGCGCACCCAGGCGTCCGCGATCGAGAGGCCGTAGAGGAAGCCGCTGCACTGGTTGCGGACGTCGAGCGCGGGCACACCGGGCAAGCCGAGCTTGTGACCGAGGAAGCATCCGGAGCCGGGGAAGTTGTGGTCGGGGGAGAGCGTCGCGAAGACGATCGCGTCGACGTCCTTCTCACTCGCGAGCCCGGCGTGCTCGAGCGCCATCTTCACGGCCGGGAGCGCGAGATCGCTGGCGCCGATGCCGGAGTGCTCGATGTAGCGCCGCTCCTTGATCCCCGTGCGCTGCTGGATCCACTCGTCCGACGTGCTCATCAGCTTCGCGAGGTCGTCGTTGGTGACGACCTTCGAGGGGACGTAGTGACCGATGCCGAGGATGGTGGACGCGGCGACGCTCTTCATGGCGCCTTTCTTTCCGCGACAAGCGCGGCCGTGCAAGCTCGAATGCACGACGCGCGGCGTCATCCGCGCCCATTTCAGGCCACTATCGCCACATCCTCGCGGACTTCAGGCGTTCGCGACCTCGCGGGTATCCGAGGCGAGATCCGCGAGGGCCGAGCGAAGATCAGGGAACACGAAGGCGAAGCCCGCGTCGACGAGGCGCTTCGGGATCGCGCGCTGACCGGTGAGGACGGCCTGAGCGGCCTCGGCGCCCATCGCCATCTTGATGGCGAACGGCGGAACACGCATGAGCGAAGGTCGATTGAGCGACGCGCCGAGCGCATCGGCGAACGAGTTCATCGTCACGGGCTCGGGGGCCGTGAGGTTGTAGGCACCGACGAGATCACTCCGTTCGATCATCGCCTCGAGCGCCCGCACGACGTCGCGCAGGTGCACCCAAGGCACGTACTGCTTGCCGTCACCGAGAGGCCCGCCCGCGAACGCTTTGAAGATCGGGGCGAGCTTCTGGTAGAGGCCGCCGCCGCGACCGAGGACGAGGCCGAAGCGCGGATGAACGACGCGGACGCCGGCGTCCTCCGCCGGCTTCGCGGCCGCCTCCCAATCCGACGTCAGGGTCGCGAGGAAGTCATCGCCGGCGGGGCTCTCCTCGGTGACGATCTCGTCGCCCGTCTTCATGCCGTAGTGGCCGACGCCGGAGACGCTGATGAACACGGACGGCTTCGCCTTCGCCTTCGCGATCGCCTCCGCGAGGAGCCTGGCCGACTCGATCCGACTCGATCGCAAGAGCCGCTTCCGCTCGTCGGTCCAGCGCTCGTCCGCGACGCTCGCGCCCGCGAGGTGCACGACGGCGTCCGCTCCATCGACGATGCCCATCCAGGGCCCAGCCTGCTCGGGGGTCCAGGAGACGAACTCGACCTTGCCACCGGCTCCGCACTCGGAGCACGCATGAGCCAGATCGCGCGCAGGGCCACGCGTGAGGATGACCACCTGATCGCCGCGGGCGACGCGCGCATGGGCAAGCGCCTTCCCGACGAGACCGGTGCCTCCACTGACTACGACGCGCACGCATCCTAGGATGCCGGACGGGGCCCCCCCGCTGCTACCTTTGTGCGCCCAGGGAATAATCCACGCTAATCTCGGCCCCGATGCCCGCGATGCGACGGCTCTTGCCCTTCCAGCGAGCCCTGACGACGCTATGTCTCTTGCCGGTCTCACTACTCGCGGGCGCGTGCGCTCCGAAGGACGCAAGGGATGCGGAGGCACGCAAAGACATCGCGTGGCTCGCGGCAAACCCAGCCGGCGACTCGATCGCGGCCCTCGGCCGCCTCGCCGACACCGATGCGCGGGCCGTGGCGGCGCTCGAGGCCCGCGCCGCCCAGGACGTGAACGTGCACATCGCCGCGTGGACCGCGGTCACCCGCGACGCCGGGTGGGGTGCACCGTTCGTGAAGGCGTCGCTTGCCGATCCGGGCCGGTCGGAGCTGGCCGCGAGCACGCTCCCGCGGAAGGACGCGCGGGTCGTTCCGTTCCTCGCCGAGCTCGAGGGCGCGATCGTCCGGCTCGCGAGCGGGAAGCGCGGCAGCTCGATCGCGGGCATCGTCGCGAGCCTCGGCCCGCCGGCGCACTCCACGGTCGAGCGCCGCCTGATCGATCCGAAGACCCGCGGTGCAATGTGCGACGGGATCGCGCTCCCCGACGCGAGCGGCGACGCGAAGTCCGTCTTGCTCGCCGTACCGACCGATGCTCGCGACCACCCTTCGTGCGTCACGGCAGTGATCGACATGGCCGCGACCGAAGACGTCGTCCGCGACTGGATCGCGGTCGGCTCCGAGCCGGGACTGCTCGGCGTCGCCGCTACGGGCACGCTCCCCTGCCCGCGCCTCGCGACGATCTGGAAGCAGGCGCTGACCGAGCGCAAGCCGGAGACCCACGCGACCCTGACCGTCCCGCTCCAGCGCTCGATCTCGCGGTGCGCGCCGCAGCTCGATCCGGTCGTAGCCGAGCTCCTCGCCAAGGCACCTCGTGCGCGCCCGGCGATCCTCCAGGGGATCGATCCCTACGGCACGGAGCTCGCGAGCATGAAAGAGACCTGCACCGCGCTGAAGCAGGGCTACGCGAACGGCGAGAACGCCCTCGCCCGCGAACGCGCGCGCGACGCGCTGAGCCACGGCTGCGCCTTCGTGCGCTGATCCCGACGTTCGGCGACGACGTCGGCGCTCAGCGCTCGCAACGACGCTCAGCCACCGAGGTACGCGGCCTGGATCTCGGGGTTCGACGCGAGCTCCTTCGCGTAGCCCTCGAGGGCGATCTCGCCGGTGCGAAGCACGTACGCGCGATGGCTCGTGGCGAGCGCGATGCGCGTGTTCTGCTCGACGACGAGGATCGTCACGCCGCTCTTCGCGATCTCCGCGATCGCGTGGAAGATCTGCTGCACGAGCTTCGGGGCGATGCCGAGCGAAGGCTCGTCGAGAAGGAGGAGCTGCGGTCGGGCCATGAGCGCGCGACCGATCGCGAGCATCTGCTGCTCGCCTCCCGAGAGCGTTCCGCCCTCCTGCTTCATCCGCTCGCCGAGACGCGGGAAGAGCTTGGTTACGTCTTCGATCGTCTCCTTCATCGTCTTCGCGTCGCGATGAAGGTACGCGCCGAGCTCGAGGTTCTCGCGCACGGTGAGGTTCGGGAAGATCGCGCGCCCCTCGGGCACGAGCGAGATCCCGTCCGCGACGCGCTTCTCTGTGGCGTCCCCCGCGAGCGAGCGGCCGGCGAGCTTCAAGGCTCCGCTCGCCAGCGGTAAGAGCCCCATGATCGTCTTCAGCGTCGTCGTCTTGCCCGCGCCGTTCGCACCGATCATCGCGACGATCTCGCCCGGGAAGACGCGGAGACTGATGCCCCGGAGCGCCTTGATGCCGCCGTAGGACACCTTCACGTCCTGGAGCTCGAGGAGCGGCGCGCCCTCCGCGATCGAGAGCTTCGCACGCGAAGGATGAGCGACGCGCATCAGGAGCCCTCCTTCTTGTGGGCCACGCCGTTCGTGCCCGCCTTCGGCGCGGCCTCGCCCTTGCCGGACTCCTCGTCGTGCTTGCCGACGTCGCTCTCGCTGCCCCACCCGCTGTCGAGCTTCGCGACGTCCGGCGCCGACTGCGGCGGCTTCGGGACCGGGCTCGTCGGCTCGTTCACGACCTCGATGCCCGAGACGTTCGCGCTCTCCTTCTCGACCGCGCCCGCGTCGAGATCGTCGTCGGGCTTCGAGAGGCCGCGCTGGAGGCTCTCGGTGAGCTCGCGCGAGAGCGCAGCGAGCTCGGAGGCGGAGAGCTTCTCCGCCTGCTTCGACGGCCCCTCCGCTGGGGCGTCCTTCACGCCGAGCGGGGACTGCGCTGGCTCCACCGGCGGAGGCGGGTTCGATGCTCCTTCGACCGCGGCGCGGACGGCCGCCGACTCCACTTCGTCCTCGCCGAGATACGCGGCGAGCACCTTCGGGTGCGTCCGGATCTCCGCAGGCGTGCCATGCGCGATCGTCTCGCCATGGTCGAGGACGTGGATCTCCTCGCACACTCCCATCACGACCTGCATGTTGTGCTCGACGAGCACGACCGCGAGATCGAACGTGTCACGGAGCCACCGGATCTGCGTCTTCAGTCCCTCGGCCTCGCCGTAGTTCATGCCGGCGGCGGGCTCGTCGAGGAGCAGGACCGAGGGCTCGAGCATCATCGCGCGCGCGATCTCGAGCCGGCGCTGGTTACCGTACGAGAGCGACGTGGGAGCCTCGTCCGCCATCTCGTGGAGATCGAAGATGCGGAGCAGCTCGATCGCCCGATCGTACATCGCCTGCTCGTCCTCGTAGTGGACCGGCGAGCGGAGCACCGCGGCTGCAAGGTGCGCCTTCTTCTGGAGCTCGCATGCAACGAGGAGGTTCTCGACGACGGTGAGCTGCCCGAAGAGGCGGATGTTCTGGAAGGTGCGCGCGATCCCGGCTCCCGCGATCTGCGCCGGCTTCAGCGTGCCGAGATCGGCGCCGCCGAAGCCGATCTTCCCCGAGTCGGGCTTGTAGACCCCGGTGATGAGGTTGAAGACCGTCGTCTTGCCCGCGCCGTTCGGCCCGATGAGACCGAAGATCGCCTTGCCGCGGACGGAGAAGCTGACGTCGCCGACGGCGCGCAGACCGCCGAAGCTCTTCGTCACGTGCTCGAGGACGAGCTCCATCTCAGGCCGCCTTCACCGTCTCGTCCGGCACCGCGCTCGGCGGCAGCTTCGGCTTCGGCCCCGCGCCGCCGCGCCCGCTGCGCTTCTTCTGGAAGAGCTCGCGCTCGCCCAGCAGCCCCTCGGGCCTCACGACCATGAGGAGCACCAGCACGATCGCATAGATGATCATGCGGAGCGCGTTCAGGTCGAGCGACTCGAACTGCGTCCGGAGCGCCTGGACGGCGGAGGTCGCCTGGACCTGCTCGATCGCCTTGATCGAGAAGGTGATGAAGACACCCCCGAGCGCCGCGCCCGTCACGCTGCCCGAGCCGCCGATGATCACCATCGTGATCGCATCGAACGACGCCTGGAAGTTGTAGCTATCCGGGTTCACGATCGGCGTGCCGTCGCGCATGATCGCCATCAGCCCGCCCGCGATCCCGGCACCGACCGCCGCGATGACGAAGGACGTGACCTTGTAGCGAGTGGGGTCGACGCCCACGGCCGCAGCGGCGATCTCGTCTTCGCGCAGCGCACGGAGAGCGCGGCCCCATCCACTGAACTTGATGCGCCAGGCCACGACCCCGAGGATGAACGCGAGCCCGAAGACCCAGAACGGCCCGGCGTAGAGCGGGATGCCCTGGTTGTCGATCCCCATGTAGCCGTTCTGGCCGCCGAGCCTCGAGAGAGCCCGCGCCACCACGCTCCCGTCCTCGCCGGTTTGGGCCGTGGCGATGACGAGACGGAAGATCTCCGCGAAGCCGAGCGTGACGATCGCAAGGTAGTCGCCCCGCAGCCGCAGGCTCGGCAGCCCGACCAGGAAGCCGAAGAGCCCCGCGAGCGTGGCCGAGGCGAGGAGGCTGATGGGAACGACGATGAACGAGCGCGCGAAGGTCGGCTCCCCACCGCCGAGCATCTCATGGAGGTTCGACGCGACGACGGCGCTCGTGTAGCCGCCGAGCCCGACGAAGCCAGCGTGGCCGATCGAGAACTGCCCCGCCATTCCGTTGATGACGTTGAGCGAGAGCGCGACGAGCACGTTGCAGGCCGCGAGCATGAGGAGCTGGCGGAGCGAGCTGTCGTGAACGAGATCGCGGAGGAAGAGGTCGAGCAGGAGCGATACGGTGAGCGCCCCCGCGACGATGGCGACCCGCGACAGGCGCACCTTCCCGCTCTCCCCTGGCCGGCCACGCGCCATTCGACGCGGGTTTTACCCTATTTCACGACGCGGAGGTACGGCGGCAGCTCGCGCTTGGTCCGCGGCGGTGCGGCGGGTCCGGCAGGAGCGGGAGGTCCGGCGGGCCCGGCGACCCGAGGCGTCGTCGGCGCGCGATCCGCGCGATCCGCGCTCGCGTTCGCCTCGCGTCGATCATCGAGCTTCTCGACCCGCGGCGTGGACTTCTCGGGCGGCGGGACGGCGACGAGGACGGGGCGGGCCGTCTCTTCCTTCTTCTTGCGCGGGCGTTTGGCGCGAGCGCCGCGCTCGGAGGGCGTGCCGCTCTCGGACGCCGTCGTGTCGCGCGGGGCATCCGGCTGGATGCGGGACTTGCCCTTCGCTCGCCCCGACGCCGGCACGGGCACCGGGACCGGCGCTCCGTCCTCACCGCTCGGGCGCTGAACCTCGGCGCGCACGGCGAGCTCCTGCGGCACGTCGTCCGGCCAGACCATTCCTCGGCCGTCGTCGCCGACCATGGCAAAGACGCTCTGCCACGGCACCACACAGAAGAACTTCGTGCGGTTGAACGAGAGCGTGCAGCTCATGCTCTCGTCGTCGAGCCGGAGATCGGGGATCGGAACGGGCATGTTAAGCCCGATCTTGAGGATGAGGCGTGGCTCCTTCCGGAACTGCGGAGGCACCACGACGCCGTTCGCGCGCGGGTCGAGGTAGACGTCGACGTTCGACCTCTCGAGCAGCGCGAGCGCGACCTCCTTCTTGGGGGGCAGGAGCTGGGTCATCGATAAAAATCGCTCCGAGGGGCCCTCGAAGACTCTCTCCCTTCTAGCGCGCCTTTCCTTCGTCTGCCAGTGTCGTGGTCGATGGGCGCCGCCCTGCATCATCCGCAGCCCGAACACGGTCAGCCGACGACGAGAGCGAAGGCGCTCATGCTCGACGTGCCGCCGATGCCCCTCGTGGTGCGCGAAGGAGTCTTCGACGCATGGTCGTGGTGCAAGAGCGACGTGCTCGAGTGGCGGAGACCGGTGGGCTCCTCGGCGTCGGCGTTCGCATCGACCTCCTCGACCGTCCAGGGCCAGAACCCGGCCGACCTCGTGTTCGTGATGCGTGAGGAGTGCTCGTTCCTGCCGCGCGAGCTCGCACGCCTCCATGCCTTCGGATACGGCCTCGACGCCGAGCTCGCGCTCGCGCCGTACGCGATCGACGACGCGACCGATCTCCTCTACGAGCACGACACCCGCCCCGGCGAGGTCTTCTGGCTCGCGGCGGGCACCCTCGATGCGCTCGTGTGGGGGCTGCACGACTGGGTCCACTTCCACAACCACGGACCGTTCGACGAGCCCGCGATGACCGAGCTCCAGTGCGATCTGGTCGCGCTCGCATGGCTCCGGCTGAACGCACCACGCATCGGCCTCACGGAGGCGGCGCTCGACGACGTCGCGCACAGCCTCGCGACGCTGTCACGGAAGCGGTTCGCCGACGAAGAGGTCACCTCGCCGGTCGCCGACCTCGACGCGCTCTTCCTCGGCCCCTACCCGTCGCGGCTCTGATCCCCGTTTCCCCGTTCGCCGCGCCGGCTATCCCGTTCGCTTCGGCGAGCCGCGAGCCGCCGTCCGCGTCGCCAAGGCGTGCACGGAGAACGGCAGGAGCTGCGAGAGACGGGTGAGGAAGCGGAGCGGCGGGGGAAAGGCCACGAGCCCGGGCGCCCGCTCGAGACGATCGGCGACGTAGCGCGCGGCCTTCTCCGCATCCCACAGGAACGGCATCTGGAAGTCGTTCTTCGCCGTCATGGGCGTGGCGACGAAGCCGGGCTGGACGTCGGTCACGTCGATCCCGGCGCGTGCGAGGTCGAGGCGGAGGCCCTCGATGAACACCGAGAGCGCCGCCTTGCTCGCGCTGTAGTCCGACGATCCGGGCAGCGCTCGTCGTCCGGCGAGGCTCGACACCCCGACGAGATGCCCCCGCTTCTGCCCGAGCATGATCGGGATGGCGCCCATGAGCGTCGCCATGGCACCGCGGACGTTCACGTCGATCGTTCGCACGACGTCCTCGAGCGACAGTCGCGACGCGTGCGCCGGTGCACCGACGCCTGCGTTCGCGACGATCATGTCGAGCGAGCCGAGGATCTCCTCGCCGCGCTTCGCGATCCCATGCGCCGCCTCGGGATCGGCGACGTCGCAGACCAGATGATCCGCGCGCCCGCCCGCCCCCTCGATCTCCTTGCACACCTCGACGAGCTCGGCCTCGCGACGCGCGGTCACGACGACGTGCGCTCCGCGCCTCGCATACTCGATCGCGAGCGCGCGCCCGATGCCGCTCGACGCGCCCGTGATGAGGACCGTCTTCGTCTTGGTTCCCTTGGCCATTCGTCGAGTCTCGTTCCTTCGCGTAGCGCTTCGCTCAGCCGCCGACGATGCGGACGGCGCCGAGACGAACTGCGTGCTCGAGCCAGCTCCCGATGCGCGCCTGGTGGTTCCGCGTGTCGATCGGCGAGATGGTGCCGTTCGCGAGCATCTCCTCGAGCATCGGCTGGCTGCTCGGTCCGACGCCGTCGTAGAGCGCGCTCTGCAACGTCATCGCCACCTGAGGCATCCCCATCGGTGGCGCGACCGGCGCCTTCAGCTTCATGGCGTCGATGCAGTCGGAGATGTCCTTCGTCGCGTCCATGCGCTTCGACAGGCTACCGATGTCCCAGCGCGTCTTCAGCGTGGCGGCGACCGACGAGTGCTCGAGCTGGGTCTTGGAGACGTAGCCCTTCTTCACCGTCGGCCCGATCACGAACGCCGGGACGCGGAAGCCGAGCTGCTCGAACTCCTTGTCGTCATCGACGGTCTTCGGCGGCGGGACGTGATCGTAGAAGCCGCCGTTCTCGTCGTAGGTGACGATGAGCAAGGTCTTCGGCCACAGCGGGCTCTCGGCGAGCGCCTTGTACACGCTCGCAACGAACGCCTGACCACGCAGGATGTTGTGCGAGGGATGATCGTCGCTCGCCTGGAAGTCGGGGTCGATCAGCGAGAACGACGGGAGCGTCCCATCCTTCGCCGCATCGAAGAACTGGTCCATCCGCGCGCTGATGCCCAGCACCTTGGTGGGGAGGCCGCCGGTGGCCCAGGACACCGCGCCCGCAACGTAGTTCTTCGCGGAGACCTTCTTGTTCTTCAGCTCGTCCCAGATCGTCTTCGGTGGGACGAGCGGCGGCGTGTTGTTCTTCTTGCCCTTCGACGTGGTCGCGTGAAGGTAGTAGCGGTTCGGCCAGGTCGGCCCCATCACGCTCGAGAACCAGCGATCGCAGACGGTGAAGTTGTCGGCGAACCAGTAGTAGAGCGGGATCTGGCTCCGGTCGTGGAAGCCCATCGCCTCGTCCTGGGACGATCCTTCGTGCTCCTTGACGAAGCCGTCGTTCTTCCCGTTGTTGAACTGGGCGTGCGCGGCGTCCCACCCGTGAGGCGGATCCTCCGGCGTGAAGTTCGCCATCTTGAAGACGGTGACCTTCGAGCCGTTGGGGGCGGGGTTCGACTCGGTGCCGGTGAGGCCGTCGACGGTCGCCTTGTTCACGTACCCGGCATCGCTCGAGAGCGCGCCGAGGAAGTGATCGAACGAGCGGTTCTCCATCATCAGCACGACGATGTGCTCGATGCCCGCGAGGAGCTCCTTCGGCGAGAGCGTCGGCGGCGCGGGCGGATCGATCGGGTCCCCCGTCCCCGGCGCCGAAGGTGTTCCAGGCTCCGTCGTCGACGAGCCGGCCGGAGGCGTCTCGGTGCCCGGCCCGGTCCCTGCCTGTGCGGGCGGGATGCCATCGACCTCACTCCCACAAGCGACGGCCACCGCGCCGAGGCCCAACCCCTGGAGCGCGGCGCGCCGCGAGAGCAGATCGGGCCGAGCGGCCTGCTCGCTTTGCTCGGCTTGCTCGGCTCCGGAGGCAGGCGACGCAGCTTCGGGAGAGAGATCGTTCGGTCGCTCCTTCATCTGCTTCCTCTCCTCTTCGAGCTCGATCGGGTCACGCCCCCACGACCGCTTGCAAGCTCGGCAACGCTATCGTGACGACACCGCGCTCGCATCCGATTCTCGAGCCCTGATATGCGGACGAGACGTAAGGTATCCCCCGTGAATCGAGGGCTCGTTTTCGCAGCGGTCGTCGCGCTCAGCGCATGCGTCGAGGCTCGCCCCGGACCTCGCTGCCGATCGACACCGCCTACATCCGCCCCTGCGCCGGATCCCGCCGCGGAGATCGAGCTCGTCGAGTCGGTGCCGATCGAGACGACGCTCGATCATGCCGACGTCCGCGACGCCGCCGACGTCTGGCCCGAGATGATCGACCGCGCGAAGCGCACGCTCGACATCGCCCAGTTCTACGCGAGCGACGCCGGCGGCGAGGCCGCGAAGACGAGCCGGCTCGCCCCCGTCGTCGACGCGCTCGAGCGTGCCGTCCTTCGCGGCGTCCGAGTGCGCTTCCTCGCCGATGCCGTCTTCGCGCCGAAGTACCCCGAGACGCTCGACCACCTCGAGCGCCTCGGCATCCGCGTGAAGACGATCGACTGCGCGCCTCGCTACGGCGGCGTCCAGCACGCGAAATACATCGTCGCCGACGGCGAGGAGTCGTTCATCGGCAGCCAGAACTTCGACTGGCGCGCGCTCGAGCACATCCAGGAGATGGGCGTCCGCGTGCGTTCGCAAGCGATCGCGGGTGCGCTCCTCGACGTGTTCGAGACCGACTGGGCGCTCGCCGATACGGGGACCCCATCCTCCACGCGCGCGCGGCTCCATCGCGTCCCCGCGACGACACGAGCCCAGAGCGGAGAGAACCTCACCCTCGTCGCGAGCCCGAAGGGTTGGCTCCCCGACGAGTCCCGCTGGGACCTCGATCGGATCGTCGCCCTCCTCGACGGCGCGTCGTCGTCGGTGAGCCTCCAGGTCCTCCACTACTCGACCCAAAACCGCGACAAGAGCTCCTTCACCACGCTCGACGACGCGCTCCGTCGCGCCGCCGCACGAGGCGTGCGCGTCCGCCTCCTCATCTCGCACTGGGGAACGAACGCCGGCACCCACGCGCGCAAGTCGGTCGAGGAGCTCTCCTCGGTACCCAACGTCGAGGTGCGGGTCCTCACCATCCCGCCGTGGTCCGGCGGCACGATCCCGTTCGCCCGCGTCGCGCACGCGAAGTACATGATCGTCGACGGTCGCTCCGCCTGGATCGGGACGAGCAACTGGGAAGGCGACTACTTCCTCAAGACGCGAAACGTCGCCATCGTCACCGAGGGCGGCACGCTCGGCCCACGCCTCACCCGCATCTTCGACGACGCCTGGTCGAGCACGTACGCGGCGCCACTCGCGCCAACGCCGACGTCGTCATCGTCGACGCCCGAGCCGTAGACCGCCCGAGCGGCCGAACGTCTTGCGCGGTCTACTACTGGCCTGGCCGTTGCCGGCGAAGCGCCTCTCGCAGGCGCAGCTCCACCATCAAGCAGCGGTCCTGCACGACGGTGATGCCGGCCTCGGCGAGCTTCTCGGCGAAGGCGTCGTCGCGGATCTGCTGCTGCAACCAGACGGAGCGCGGCTTGGCGGCGAGGAGATCGTCGAGGTGCGGAGCGAGGTCCTTCGATCGACGAAAGACGTTCACCATGTCGATCGGCGGCGGCACGGGCACGTCGGCGACCTTTCGGTAGACGGGCGCTCCGAGGATCGTCGTCACGTCGGGGTAGTAGACGGGCACCGGCACCACGTCGAACCCCATCTCGACGAGGAACTGCGGCACGTAGAAGGCCGGCTGATCGGCCTGCTCCTCCGTCTTGATGCCCAGCACCGCGATGCGCTTGGTGCTCTCGAGGAGCTTCGTGATCGCGTCGAAGTCGTCGATGACGAGCGGATGCATCCCCTCTCCCTTACCACTTCCCGTCACCATGCGCCGGACGGTTACCGATTCAGCTCGGCGAGCACCTCGCTCGCCTTTCCACGGAGTCGGTGCGCGTAGAGGTGGCTGAGGGGCGTGTCCTCGAGGTTGATCTCGACGGTCACCGCGCCGCGCTGCACCGCGATGCGAGGGAGCTCCGCCGCCGGATACACGACGGCGGACGTTCCGATGCTCACGAGCAGGTCGCACGCCTCGAGCGCCTCGCACGCGCGACGGACGACGCGGGGGTCGAGCTGGTCCTCGAACCAGACGATGTCGGGTCGCCAGTAGGCGCCGCACGAGCACTTGCGCGGGTTCATCGGCACGGTCTCGTCATCGCGGACGATGTCCTCGGCATCGCAGCGGACGCGCCAGAGGCTGCCATGGAGCTCGGCGGCGACCGTCGCCCCGGCGCGCTGGTGCATGCCGTCGATGTTCTGCGTGACGACGAGCGTGCCGGGCTGTCTCCGCTGGACCTCGGCGACGATGCGATGGCCCGGGTTCGGCTCGCACTTGCGGACCGCCACGCGCCGCTTGTCGTGGAAGTCCCAGACCTTCTCCGGATCACGATCGAATGCGCGCTGGCAGGCGTAGTCCTCGTAGTCGTACTCGGCCCAGATGCCGCCCTTGCCGCGGTACGTGGGGATGCCGCTCTCGGCGGACATGCCGGCGCCGGTGAAGAAGACGATGCGCTCGAAGTCGCTGAAACGGATGCTGCCGGTCACGTGAGTCTCCTCTCGATTCCTGTCTCACCCCTCCACTCCGAGATGGCCGATGGCCGCCTCCGAAATAGAGTACAGGTTACCCTAACCCCTCCACGAGCGCGCGCAAGGCGTGGCGCTGACGTTAGCGATGCTGGCGACGAAAGACGACGGTGCGCCGCGTCGCCTTCGGCGCGAGCGTCTTCGTCGTTGCCGTCAGGGTGATGCGCTCGAGCGGCTTGATGGGGATGATGCGTGGCTCGCTCTCGAGGTTCCAGGTGGCGTCGGGCCTGTCGGTGTACGGGAAGACCCACGGCGCCGTCGGCGCGAGAGCGAGGGCGACGATCGCATCCTCGTTCGCGCGACCGAGGATCTCCACGCCCTTGTCGAGCTCGGTCACTCCCTCGATCGTCGTCGGCTCGAAGCCCTCGCGCCGCAATCTCCGCGCGAGGTTGACGAGCTGGGTCTCCATCTTCAGTGCCATCGGCTCGTTTACGC
>MKVQ01000003.1:191242-238796 GCA_001899635.1 Myxococcales bacterium 68-20
GGAGAAGGCGCAGACGGTCGCGAATGCCGTGTCGAGCTGCGGCTCGCAGAACGAGAACACGTCGGGAGGCGTCTCGGCCACGAGCGTCTTCGGCCTCTCGACCGAGACGGCCACGATGCGCGCCTCCGGATCGCCGCCGAGGTCCGGCGCGTTGGCCAGCGTGATGAGCGACTCCGGGATCGCGCTCGCGAGCAGCACCTGCTTCGCGCTCCATCCGCGATCGCCTGCGGGGACCGTCGCCGCGCCGAGCGTCATCCCTGCGCGCGCCGTCATCTCCCGGACGCCGGCGAGCCCGCCCACGCGTGCAGCGGGCGCGATCAACACCGCGAGCTCTCCCGCACCTTCGCGCTGCGCGAGGACGGAGGCCTCGGCCGACGTGCACCACGCCGCGTTGCCCGCGGCGGGTCCGACGGCGAGCGCGCCTCCCTTCATCCGGAGGGTCGGCTTGTCGTCCGGATTCTCCACCGCGAGGAAGACGCATGACTCCGCGGGCACCTCGACGACCGCAAACGGCGCGTCGGGCTTCAACATCGCGCGCAGGTCGAACCCCGCACCGCGGAGCGCCGCACGTTTCGAGTCCGCAGCGAGCCAGCGCTGGCTCGCTGCCGCGTCGACCGGCGCGAGCGGACGAGCAGCGCCGGCGGACGCCTCCTGCATCCATCGCTTCTCGTCGAGCCAGGCGTCGAGCGATCCTTCGGCGCAAGCCTGATCGCTCTGCCCCATGGTGCCGGGCTTGAACGGAAGGAACGCGAACGCGCGCGAGCCGCCGAGCATGCTCGCTTCCGCCGTGAGCAGCGTGAGGCCATCCCCGCCCTTCGCGTCCGCGCTGACGGAGACGTGACCTCCTTCACAGAGGCACGTGAGCAGGGGCGCCGGCCCTTCGACCGCGCCGCCGGCATGTGCGAGCCGGACCTTCTCTCCGTTCATCGAGCTCGTGGACGACGTCACGAGCAGGCATCCCGCCGGAACGTTCGCCTCGATCGTCGACGGCTCACCGCGGCTCGACGTCTCGACGACCGCGAACCCCATCGGGCGATACGGCTCGGAGGCTTCCTCGATGCGCCCGCGCCGCGCGAGCTCGCTCCGGACAAAGACGCCGCCCGCCACTACCACGACGCCCACCGCCGCGATCCCGACTCCGACGAGCGCGCGACGCGATCGAATCCGCTGGGTCTCGAGCGTCGACTCCGCGTCCAACTCGGCCTTGCGGTGCGCCCGCTTCTCCTCGTCCTCGCGGCGCACGCGCTCGTGCTCCGGGTGCCGGCCATGCAACACGGACAGCGCGCGCTCGACCTCGGCGAGGTCTTCGGGCGTTTGCTTCGGCTTCGGCTTCGGCGGGGGCGCGGCCATCGGTCGAGCTTGCGACCGATCGTGGATCGTGACGCGCCCGGATCACAAGCCGTAGTTACCGAAATTGACGAATCGCCGGTCTCCCACCTCCGAGCCGCCACGCGCAGCCCACGGCTCGCGGCTCACGCCCACGCTGGCCGGCTTCTTCCCCCGCTCCCCGCGCCCGCGCTCCCCGCGCTCGATGGAAACGTCGACCCTTCGCGGGTTTGCGCCTCGAACGATCGGCCTCGACGTCAGACGCCCTTCGCTGCCCAGCTCGCGCCGCGTCGGGCCTCCTGGCGCTGGACGGGCTCGTCTCCCTGGCGGTCGGGGTTCCGCTCGGCCTGCTCGGAAGGCAACCGCGCTTCCTCGTCGAGCACGATGAACGGCCCGCCCTCCTCGTCGTCGGCGACCTCGTCCTCGGCGTCCTCGCGCACCGACTCGGCGTTCGTCGCGGAGCCGATGAACTCCTCCGCGAACGCCTCGGCGTCGGCAGCAGGAAGCGGCCTCAGCTGTCCAATCGTATCCGGAAGGAAGGCGTTGCCATCATCCTGCCTCGGTGCCGGACGGTCTCGCTCGTAAGATCGAACGGGTCGCCCAGTCGGTGTCTTCTTCATGATGCTCGAAGAGCGCTGCAAGCGATGCGCCCTCGAGGCATCTCGAGTCGCGCGAAAACGATCAGCTCGCACATCGCCGCGACATCCCTCGCCCCGCGGCGTCGATCCGCGTGAGAAGGACCGCCGCCGAAGAGCTGTTTGGGACGTCGCACTTCGTCACGCGTCCCTCGAGCGCACACCGACGGCGCAGCCCCCGCGCTCAGTCGTCTTCGTCTTCGTCCTCGTGCGGAGCGGGCACGGCCGAGCCGCTCTTCCGCAAGCTCGTCACCTGGATGTTCGTCCGTGCGGTGCACACGCCTGAGCAGTCGGTCCCGGTGATCACACGATCGCGGTAGCGCCAGGAGAAGCTCCTCGCGACGGGCTCACCGTTCTTCGGGAGCGCCCCGGTGATGACGGCCTCCGTTCCCCAACGGCAGCCGTCCTCCCAGTCGAGCTCGGTCGAAAGCTCGAGCTCGACCTCACCGCCGACGACCCGCCCCGTGTAGCGCTGCTCGCCGAACTCCGCCTCCGCCGGCCCGTCCCCCGCGCACGGATAGTGGAGGAGCCCGGCCTGCTTACTGACGAGCTCGTCGAGATAGCAGCCCGGCGACGACTTCTCGATCCGACCCGCGACGAGCCGCAGCGAGCACCGCCCGCCGTCGCTCGGCTTGCCGTTCGTGGCGACGCCCGCCTCCGGGAGGCTCCCGATCGGCGCGATCGCGAGCTCGACGGGCGCCTCCACCGCAGCTCCCCGCGATCCGGCGCACGCCGCCGTGCTCGCGAGGGTCGCGAGCACCACGCCAGCGAGGCCCGCGACGCTCGAAAAGCGCGCGATCGAGGCGACCGCGAGCGCGTGCGATCTCGATGGATGCACCGTCATTCGAGACCGATGCTACCGCCACCGCTCCGGGCGGCGAAGCGGAGCCTGCTACGGCAGTCCTTGCGCCAGCGGCTGGGCGGGCCTAGGTTGCCTTCGTACCTCATCGCCATGGGGGCGATCGGCTTCGACGGAGATCTCGACCATCTTGCTGCGTGCCGTGGGTCTCGTGGGACCACGTAAAAACCTCGCGGGAAACACAATTGCGAACGATAACGCAATTGCTCTCGCTGCCTAAACAGCAGGTCTGAGAGCCGGTCGACCCGAGGGCTTGCCGGTGCCCTGGGAAGATCGTCAACAAACTGGCTGGCTGAGGTCCGGGTCACCGGGACCAAGGCGAGATCAAACAGGTGAATAGTCCCGAGGAGAGCTCGCCAGTCGGCGCAAATCGGGACGATTCAAACGGCTGGATACGCACGTAGACGCAGGTGGCCTCGAAATTTTCGGACCCGGGTTCGATTCCCGGCGCCTCCACCTCTGAGAGCCCGCTCCTCGCGGGCTCTCGTCTTTTGTGCACTCTACACGTGTCCCCGGCGTGTCCCGCCTGGCCGTCGTCCTGCCCTTCCGTGGCCCTTCCCTGGCGCTCGGGCGGGCGGGTGGTGTGCGCATAGTCTAAGCGCGTCCGATGGCCCTCCCGAGGGCAGCGGAGAGGCCCGCGTAAATCGGGGGCCGGCCGGCGTAGCGCCCGGCATGACCCGGACGCTGTTCCTCGCCGCCATCGCACTCCTGACCGCGTGTGCCTCAGGCGAGCCCGAACACGCCGACTGTCAGGGCTCCTTCCGCATCGAGCCGGGGTTCACCGAGGCCCAGGTCTTCAGCATCAAGGCTGCCGGCCTTCGCTGGAACGCCTTCCTCGGACGTGACCACTTCAAGGTCTCGGAGGACGAGGGTATGTGCCCAATCTACCCCGCGACCATCGCGAGCCCCGAGGCGTTGACCAAGCAGGGGATGGCGAGGTCGGCGGATTACACGCCGGCCACAGGTGAGATCCGCATCGACGCCGCGAACATGAAGAGCCCCGACGGTCCGTGGTTCGAGGCGATCGTCATGCACGAGTTGGGTCACTCGATCGACCACGAGCACGTCGAGACCGGCATCATGGCCTCCACCGACAAGACCCTCACGTTGGACTTCAGCGACGAGGATCGCGCCGAGTGCCGTCGGGTCGGGATCTGCTCGTAAGTCAGATCCCGACCACAACTGCGATCCGCAGCGCTACTCGCCCTTGTGCTTGCGGCGATAGAGCCCGATCAGCGGATACCCCGCCTTCACGTGCTCGGTCGGCGTATCGTCCGCCCCATCAGCATCGGGAACGGTGAAAGATAGGTGCTTCGGATCCAGATACGTCCGCACGGTCTGATCGCGCATTCGCTTCGACTGAAGAGCGCCCGAGATGGTGGTAACCGCCGTGCGGTGCTCCCCCGCTCCTTGACCGACCTTGCCAGCGGCGATCGCTAGAAGCTCGTCTTGCCACGTCTTCGGCAGGGATTGCAGAATCTGGTAGGACGACATGAACCAGGGAACGCCGCTCTTTCCCCTGGCCGCCTTGTCGAGGACGGCGAGGATTTCATCTTCAAGGGCGACCTTCTGTGGATCTCTGTTCGCTGCCATCCACGGAGGGTAACCCCGACCTCACCCGGAGGGAACGCTCCCCGCTCTGGTCTTCACCGCGAGATGGGCGGGTGCTTGCCGCTCATCTCCCCGAAGACGAGCAGCAGACGAACTAGCTGCTCTCCGACGGGACGAGGGCGCTCCTCCAGGGGGATTGCGGGCTCGGTCGGGGCGTTGGGATCAATGGGCTCGGCGGTCTGATCGTCTTGCATGCCCGAGCGTTCGGCCCGCGATGACGAGAGTTGCGTCCGAAGTTGTAGGTGCAGGTCGCCTCACCCCGCGGGGTGATTGCAGCACCGGCCGCCTATCCCGGAGAGTTGTGGCTTTATCACCCGTGGCACGCCAGATGAACCTCCCCCAGACCATCAACGCCGAGATTCGTGATGCGATAGACATCCTCGCGAAGAACCTGCAGTGCGCTTCCGACGCGGCGGCGACACACGAGATCGTCCTGGTAACCGGCTGGTCTCAGGACGCTGCAACCATAAACGCCATCGGCGTCTATCTCGTGGGTCTCCTGACAAGCTCGATCGCCACGACACTGCAGGTCCGCTCGAGCATAGAGAGTACCGACGAGGATCGCCTTGAGATCTTGGAAAACGTCAAAGACCTGAGCGCTCGCAACAAGGTGGACGAACGCAATCCGTGGATCGCCGAGGGGCTCTGGCACCTGTGCCTCTTCCTCTCGAAACGCGTACGGAGCATTCATCCGACCGGCGCAGTGCTCGCACTCGAGCAACCTCACATCGGTGCAAAAGATCATGGCTTCGACGTCGTTGCACTATACGAGACTAAGAACGGGGACGTCGGCGTCTCCGTCGTCGAATGCAAGGCCTACGAAAATGACCCCAACGGCGCGATCAATAGCGCCGTCGAGTTCTTCCGCGCGTTCGACCAAGGGAAATACCATCCCCGGATGCGGCAAGTCGTAGCACAGATGCGAGATCTGCTGCCCAAGGCCAAGCAGCCAATGGTCTCGCGCTCTCTTTGGAAGAAGCACCGCTGCTACGTCCCTAACCCGCACTATGACGCGAAGCACGCCATGGACTGGACTAACCACAGACGCTCTTTCAAAAACCTGTCCTTCCCTGTGGTCGTGATGCCACACGCAGTCCCGAAGTTCGACAAGTTCTTCGACAATGTAATGAAGGCAATGTTGAAGTTCGCTAAGGAGCTGCAAAGTGTTTGACCAGCACGCCCAGGAGGTCATCAACGCCATCGCTGATCTGCCCGACCTCGACCCCGACACGTGCCGACGCCTTCTTTCACGTGCATACCTGCTAGTAGTGGAAGGACGCCTCAACGGTACGGGGCGGTCCGACGACCTCGACTCGACGGTGGACGCGCTCCGGCGGCTTGCCGACGCGCTGGAGAGTGTCGCCGTCTTTGACGCCGCGCATGGTATCCCTCGCACCGAACTGACACGGACCGCGAGCGCCTTCGTTGCCGGCGAAGCACTCTTCCTTCTAAGCAACCTGTATCCACAATCCGAGGTGGAGACCCAATTCGACGACCCCCTCCAAGACCAGAGTTGCTACGCGGCCATCGAAGCTGGACTTCTCTACATGATCGGTGGCTACGACATCAACGCGGTCACTGCTGTCGCGAATGTACCGCAGCCTCCGGCGACACCACTGGAAACACTCGAAGATCGCCGCAACCAATCCGCAAAAAGACTCCTACGACGACTGGTCAACATCTGCCGCGGCACCGTCAACTACACAGAAGACGCACTTCCGTACGCCGGAGACATACAACCAACGCTCGCGCAAGACCTCCTAGACGACACACGCGCGCGAATCTATGACCTGCTCACGGATGCCGTAGACCACTTTGCAAACTGGCTGACTGGACACGGAAGTCTCGATACAAGTAGCAATATTATTCAGCGCGTCATCGACGCCACGCGCGCCGATATCGGCCTAAGCCTCTTCGGACTCGACGCAGCGTCTCCTGAAGGCGGCATTCCGCACGGAGCTTCTCAGTTCGCGGACATCTTCCACCTCGCACACCTTATGGCGGCTGCGTTCCGGGCCATGGGTGCTAGGTCGGTCGTACACTCCGTTCCACCGCCGGACAAGGGTGACGCCGCTCTGATCGATGGCTTTCAGAAGTATATCCGTGCGCGCGCCGCAGGCGCCTCAAATAAGCCCGGTCGCCCGCTCCTCTGGCCAACCACAATCGAGTACGTACGGGAGTGCCTGCCAGGGCCTCACAAGGACGCCGTCGTCTCGATGCCAACCGGCAGTGGAAAGAGCTTCCTCGCAGAGCTCGCTGTCGTGCATGCGTTGCCACGAGGCTGGGTCCTGTACTTGGCTCCTACGAATGCACTTGCGCAGCAGATCCGCCGAGACCTAGCGAATGCCCTGGCAATCTTTGGTGACGACCTAAGAGTCTCGGCGTTCATTGGAGGAGCAGAGTACGCGGCACTTCACGAGGCGGAGATCACCGGAACTGCGCTCGTTGCAGTAATGACACCCGAAAAGTGCGCCCTCGCCCTGCGCCTTTACCCTCAAGCCTTTGCTCATTGCGCCCTGTGCGTATTTGATGAATGCCATCTCCTCAACGACGGAAATCGAGGAGCAATCGCAGACGTTCTTCTGGCGCAACTATTCCACGTCGCACCCGACATGCGCACGCTGCTGATGTCGGCCATGGTTTCCAATCCCGACGACCTTGCATCCTGGCTAGCATCGGTGCGCGGACAGAAGGCACTCTCATCACGTATCAAGTGGCGACCATCACGAGCCGCCCGAGGCTTCATCTTCGTCGACAAGCTGGCCGCGACCCGAGCAAAGGTGTCCGGACGCACCACTCTTGATTCAGGTCTGGCCAAAAAGCATACGGTTCAGGTGCCCCTGGCATGGCTCGTCGGCTTGTCCGGACCTTGGACACATGACGGCCCCGACGACTATCGCGTCGCCGCTCTACCGCTCTCAGCAGAATACGTTGCCCGTCAGAAGAAGGACGGCTCCCGAGAAGAAGGCTTCACAAGCTGGAAGAACTCAACCGGACAATCAGTTGCGGAGCTGTTTGCGTCCCATAAGATGCCGACAATCAACTTTGTCATGACGAGTCGACACCACGCCTTCAGCAACGCGAACGATGTCAACTCCGCGATACCAGACGCTGTCGGAATCAAAGGCTTACCGTCAATAGTAGTCGCCAAGCTTGCCCTCGCCGACGCAGAACTAGGTGTTGAGACCGCAATGCGCGACCTGCTTGCTCGCGGAATCGCAGTCCACACTGCCGCGATGCTACCGGTGGAGCAGTCCGCTTCGGAACACATGTTCGCTGAGGGGCATGCAAAACTGATGTTTGCGACCGGCACCCTAGCTCAAGGCCTGAACCTACCCGCGGCAGTAGTGGTAGTATCAGGGAGCAAGCTCCCGCAGCATGGCGCATCGGAGCTTGATGCCGGCGCCGGCCTCACTCGCGCAAAAGAGCTCATTCTAAATGGCTTCGGACGCGCGGGACGTCCCGGATTCGCCAACCAGGGAGTCGTTATCCTTGTAAGCGATAAGGAACTCCACGCCCCGGTCGCATCGAACACCAAGACAGGTCCTCTCGTACTTGCACAATACCCCGTCTTCGGCGAACCCGACGCGTCGGTGAGCGTGCGCAGTCCGATTGAGGACCTAATTGATCGACTTCTCGCCGGGGATCAGGCATCAGACGACCCCTCGGCGCTCCAGCTCGTTCTAACATCACTCCTGGCCGCCTTCGATGGGCCGGACGAGAACGCTGGAGCAGTGCTAAGAAGAACGTTTGCCGGCTACCAGCGCCGTGCTGAACTCACTCCTGAGCGCGCAGCCATTGTCAACGATCGCATTCATCTGTTGAAAGACCGGTTCCTGGAGCTGGAGGGCGTCCCCTCGTGGATGGCCAAGGTCGCCATGAAAGCCGGCGTCGACTTTCAGGTCGCCCATCGGATATGGCAGGCGTATCAGGACCGAGGCACGGTGACGCTCGAAGAGATGCATCGGCTCGACGTACGGGGTTGGTTCGAACTACTAATCAGCGTTCTCTCACGCCTCCCGCCGATGCGAATTGCGCCATACCTGGCGGATAATAAGACCCCAACGCCGAGAACGAAGCTGTTCGAGCTGGCGACCAGCACAATGCCTTCGCTCGAAGATACAGACACCATCCCTTGGTCACGACCGAGTGGATGGGAGGACACGTGGAACGAGCTTGGAGCGATCGTTTGGTCATTCATGAGTGGGGAGTCCTACGCGAAGCTCAACTCTCTGATCTTTGGAACACCGGTCGCGGATGTTGGCGGAGGACGCACCTATGCGGCCGAGGGCATCCCCGCCGTATTCAAATTTATCTCCGAAGTCATCGATCGCACCTTGAGCATGGATGCCGGGTGCTTCCTCGCGCTGCATGAGTGTTGGCTTGCGGAGGAACATCCGGAAGCGACGGTTCCGGAGGCTTTGCAAGGCCTACCACTGTGCATCCGCAATGGGTGCAGCTCGCTCGATGTCCTTGCGTGGTATCGTTCTGGCTTCAGACAACGTGTCTCGGCGCATGCACTCGCCGAGGCCTTTCCAATTCCGCCGTTCATCGACAACGACGCAGATAGAGCGACCTTCGTGCGGAAGGCTCGCCGCGCGTGGCTAAATGACAGGCCGGTGGACGGCGAGCCGCTGGGGCTCCTGGACTATGCTCGCGTCGTTCGCCTCGACGATTCGTCAGAGCGCAATTAGCATTGCTAATTGCGCTCTCCCGAGCGAGCCTACTTCTTCTTCTTTCCCGCCGTGTAGACCGTCGCGCGCTTGTTGCCGCTCTTCTTGAGGACGCCGCTCTTGAGGCCCTCAGCGATCGGCTTCGGCATCTCCCGTTTGTCGAGGTTCAAGGCCGCCTTGATCTGCTCCGCTCGGAGCCCGTCAGCGTGCTTGGCCACAAGCGCGACGATGCTCTCCAACGTCTGCGCGATGTCGTCGGGGGAACGGCGGCCGAGCCGTCCGGCCTTCTTCGTGGCCTTCGGAGCGGCTTCGGTCGTCTTGGCGCCGCGGGGAGCGCGAGAGGGGGCAGCGGCGGCAAGACCGCCCGTGACGCTCGCGAGTTCGTCGAGGCTGGCGCTCCGAAGCGCATCAATGAGGGCAACGGCGAACTTCTGGGCGTGGGCTTCGATGGTCTGACGGAGGGCGGTGGACATGCGCCCCTCGTACCCTCGAAAGCGTGTAGTAGACAACCACTATTGACAGGCTGCCGCCGAAGGCTCGTCACTCGCCCCGGTCTTCCTTCTCTCGCTGCGGCGGCCGGAGCTTCTCGATCACGAGCTTCCTGAAGTCCATTCCAGAGATGCGCGTGAGGTTCTCGTAGATCGAGAGCAGCTCGGTGGAGCCGACGAAGCCAGCGACGACCTTCGTGATCGGAACCAGGTCCTCGAAGACGTACAGCTCGGCAACGTGCGCGACGAAGATCGCGGTCAGATAGACCAAGCTCTTCGTGACGGTGCGCCCGAACCTATCGGACGTGACCCGCTGGCCGGCCTTGACCGAGGCCCAGACCCCGGTGATCACGTCGATGACGACGAGGAAGCCGAGAGCCAGCGCGGTCGCCTGAATGGGAGCGAAGAGCCCCAGGGCGAACATGACGAATGGGCCGATGTGCTGCTTCATGTCGCGAGCGTCTCCTGAACCCGCATCTCGCAAAGCCAGTTGCGTGGGTCTGCGTCATCTGCCTCGACCGAAACGACGACGTTGAAGCCCGACACGTACACGAGCACGCTGCCGCCGCTCGTTGTCTGGTCCGTGCCGGACTCTTCGGTGCCGACGATGACCGGGGAGGTACCGCCCGTCCGTCGGTACACGACCGAGCGCTTCCACCGTCCCCCCTTGGTGACGTTCGTTCGGCGCGCGCACGTCACGATGATGTCGAACGCGCAGAGCGTCTCATCCTTCACCGTGAACGACGCCACCGTCTTCTGCGCCGGTGATGTCGTCTCGACCTCGCCGACGACCGAGTAGATGCGCCCTCTCGTGGCCGCGTACTGCGGCGTTCCCGTGATGACCGGGGATGCCAGCGTCTTGTTACTCAGCGTCTGCGTTACCTGCGTGCCGACGAGCGAACCAGGAGGAGTAATCGCCGTGCTGTAGCCTCCGGCCCCATTGCTCACTAGGAGCTGGCCGAAGCCGCCGTTCGGCGCGGGCGGGATTGGCGGAAGAGGCGGAGCTTCGATCGTCACGCGAGTGACCGGCGTGCCGTCGTCAGCGGTCGTGTCTTCCGCGGTGACGCCATCGCCAACGAATTCGAGAATCCCCCTCATCGGGAGATTGCTTCCGAGGTATCGGACGACTGCCGAGAAATACTTACCGAGCCAGTCCATCAGACCTCGTCCTCCACCCACACGATTTCGATGACGCCGTTTCCGCCGGCTCGTCCGGCATGGGCGCTATCGCCACCGCGACCACCGCCACCACCGCCGCCACCACCGCCCCAGGTGCCGGCGGTCGGTCCGACGCGTCCGACCGCTGTAGACGCGTCACCACCACGGCCGGACGTGACGCCGAACTGGACCCCCGACGCTCCGCCGCCACCACCACCGCCGTGGTCGCCGTGGACCACGTTCGTGTGGGGAGCGCCGCCGACACCGCCCGCGTGGATGCCGCTTCCACCGCCGGGCATCCCTCGCCCCCAACCACCGAACTGCGGCCCCAGAAGCGCACGGACGATCGCTCCCTCGTCCGCCGAGAGTTCGACTCGCGCGAGCGCCGAAGTGGGCTTTACGGGCTGGCCGCCCGGAGCGTCCCCCTCCTCTCCGAGGTTGGCTCCGCCGATGCCGCCGCCCGCCCCGTAGAAGGTGAAGTTGGAGAGGACGTTCGTGGCGCTCGTGAACGTCGTGTTGCCGCCGTCGCCTCCGTTGCCGCCCGCAGTCGCGCCACCAAACGTTCCGGCCGTGCCTCCGATGCCACCTGCTCCGATGAGGATCGCGATCGTGTCCCCTGGAGTGAGGTAGACAAGGTGACGGGTGACGAGCGCGCCACCTCCACCTCCACCGCCTCCTCCTTGAGTCGAACCGCCACCGGCGGCGCCAGCGCCACCACCGCCGCCACCACCGCCGCCCCCGCAGCCGAGGAGTAGCGCGAGGGTGCATCGAGCGGGAACGACCCACGACTTCGACAGCCCGCCTTCGCCGTTGAACCCAACGGACTTCAGCCTCGGGCTCTTGGCCTTCAGGCGAGATGTGCGGTCACCGAGGGCCTCGAATGCGACGTTGACCGAGGCGGCGTCGAGCGAATCCCCGTCGTCCGGGAGGTAGTAGTCCTCCGGCCACGTTGCGTTCGGATCTCCGGCGTACTGACGGCCCATGCCAAGGCGCCGTCACTGAAGGGCTATCGAACTGCGGACTCAGGGCTCCCAGTACCGGAACGTGCTTTGGCGCGCTGGAACGCGCGACGCTCCACGCGTTCCCCACTGGCCCCATGTTCCATCCGGCGTCACGTCATCATCGGCCCAGATGACCGCGCGGATCCGGTTGTGGTTGCCCTTCCACTGCGAGAGCAGCCCTTTCACGGCGTCGACTTCTTCCCTCAGGCAGTCGTGCCCGAAGCCCATCGGAGCGTCGCCCCAGCTCCTGTCGCCCCACGCGCTGTCATGCGCCCACTGGCCGGGTGAAGGCGACGTGACGATGACCCAAAGGTCGGAGTCGTAGTTGGCCCGCTCCGGGTTCGAGACCGAGTCCCAGTCCCATGGAGCCTCGTACGTCGAGGTTGTCCCATCGGCGGCAACGTCGAACCACTGGCCGTGCCGGTTCACGACACGGACGCGAGGACGGCCACGGAGGAACTCGTGGATCGCGACGCCGATCGCCTCCTCCGAGCCCGCTCTCGCCCAGTACTCGAGCCAGCGGAGGAGCCTCTTGGCGTAGTCGGCGTCCGACTCGTCTTGCGCGCGGATGATGCCTCGCGACGAACCGATGAGCGTGAGCGCCGTGGGCGTCCCCCTGCCCGGCCACGAGGCGACCATGCCCTGGATGAGAACGTCCGCGGCAGCATCGAGCGTGGCCGCAAGTGTCCAGAGGACTCGGTAGCCGACGTTCGCCCCCGGCCGATCACGGAGCCAGACGGGCGCGTACCGCTCGACCGAGTCGCGGAACCTGCGCTCCGATGCCATCTCAGACGATCCTCACGTCGGTGGTGACGGCGAGAGTGACAACCTCGCCCGTAGCGAGGTTGAGGTCCGACGCGTCGTTCAGATCAACGTCGAAGATGCTCGCGTGGACACTCTTGGCCGTCCCGGTAATGAAGTCCGAGTAGAGCTTCCCCTGGTTGCTCGGGGGCTTCTTATACCCGCCGATCTTGTACTTCCGGATCTCCTCCCGGAGGGCCGCATCTACGTCGCTCTTGATCTTCTGCGCGTCGACTCCTTGAGTTCGCCGCATCCACACGGTGAGGCTCCTCGAGTAGGCAACCTCCGTAGCCGGGAGGACGTAGACGCGTACGCCGGCCGGACGCGCGATGGCCTCGATAGAATCTCGGGCGGCATCGAGGTCCACCGTGAGCGGAGCTCCCGACGGACTCGCGAGGTAGACCGTGACCTCGCTCGTCGACGATGCCTCCGACGGAACAACGCGGTTGATGTTTGTGGGTGACCCATCGGGCCTCCGTGCCTGACGAACGGCCCACTCGTAGACGCCGCGAGGCCCGAGGCCGGAGATGCTGGCGAGCTTGTTCCGGCAGGCTTGCCGGAGATCCTCGTCGTTCTCCTCGTCCGAGCCGATGGCGGCATCGGGGTTGATGACCTCGACTCCGAGCAGCTGCGTCTCGAGCGAATCGATCGTCTCTGGAGCCGCCGCCGAATCGGCCCCTTGCTCGACGGCGATGATCCCGACGAGCTTCGTCTCGAAGGCCCCGAGCGAGAGGGGCTCGGCGTTCAGGTACGCCTTCTTGGTCTCGCTCGAGTAGACGCGGACGGAGCCTGCCGGGTAGTCGCCGGGCGCGAAGCTTCCGCCGCCCGTGTTCTTGAACCGGACCTTGCCGGTCGCGAACGTCGCGGGCTTGCGCTCGACGCCGTAGACGTACTTCGCGAGCGCCGTGAGCCAGTTGCCCTCGGCGAGGTCGAGGAAGCCGCCGCGGATAGCGGCCGCCATCAACACCGTGAAGTCCGAGTACACGATCGACGCGACGCGGAGGATCGTCCGCAGCGCGCCGGCCTTCCGCCACGAGCGGGCGGGAACCTTGGCGTCTTCCAGGATCTGAAGGAACCGCTCCAAGACCTCGTCGGAGGTCAACGGCCGGATGAGATCCTCGATGGGGTTCATGACAGCCGGACCCCCTCGGAGTCGGCCGTCACGTTCATCGTGAGGCGCTCCTCGTTGACGCCGACGACGATCTCGATGTCGTACGCCCCGGCGCTATCTCTGGGCGCGATGGTGGCCTTACAGGACGCGACTCTGTCGTCCTTCAGGAAGTCGGCTTCGATGAGCCGGGCGAACAGCTCCGGGCGGACGACGCCGGAGAGAAGGTTGGAGATGCCGACTCCCCTGTCGGGATCGTCCGGGTTGGAGCCGGGCTCCTCGATGAGCCGGTGATAGAGATCCTGCTCAAGGATCTCCCACTCGTCGGAGGTCTCCGCGGCAAAGAGGTCGACGTCCTCGTAGCAGACCAGGTCCATCAACGGACCCAGGCCAATGGAGGGTTATCGCATCAGCTGGCGAACAGCTTGGTGCTCGCCATGTCCACCGGAGGCGTGGCCGAACCGGGCGCGAGCAGGTTGATCGCCGTCGTCACGGCCGTGATCCACTGGAGGAACGCTGGCGTCGCCATGAGCACCGGAAACGTCCCGAGCCCGACGGAGACCTTCAGCGCGTCTAGCGACAGCTCGAGCGGCGTCGAGTCGTCGAAGCCAACCACGATGGGCTCATGGTCGATGAACGCGACTAGCACGGTGGAGCTCGGCAGAACCTTCGCGCGCACGCCCGACATGCCGGGCCAGACGGACACCGGGAAGACGTCGGGGACGGGGCCCTTGACCTTCGACTGCAGAATCAGCTTCCCGTCCGGCTTCTGCGAGACGACCGTGTACTTGTGGAGCTGCAGGAACTCCGGTTGGACGGTGGCGCGCACGAACCCCTGAACCGCCTTTGCGAGCCGTCCCATCGGGTTCGGGTCCACTGCCTCGGTCGAGCAGAAGAGCGTTGCGCGCGCTCCGCCCTCACCCCAGCTCTGCTCGACGTCGCGGACGTGCAGGACGCCGAACCGAGCGTCCGTGAGGATGGTTCCCGGCGTGATGATCTCGTCGCTGGCCGCCTGGACCGTCCGCGTCAGCGGGTCGTACGAGACGATCGTCACGCCCGGTGAGGCCGGCGTCGGGATGTGCGGCCCTACCTGGGTGACGCCCTTCAAGTCGACGAACCAAGAGCGCCCGGAGAGAACGCGCGACGCCGGGCCGGCACCCCTGACGTAGTGCGCCGGGAGAACCTCCGGCGATGCGTCGACCGGAGGTGGTTCGCCGACTTCCGCGGCGGTCGTCGAGAAGACCGAGCTCGAGAGGACGCCGGCCGGGTTGTGATAGTCGCGTTTTAGGACGGGCTTCATCCAGCCGAAGCCGCCGACCAGCCTCAAGGAGGCCTTCTCGCCGAACTTCCCGCTTCCAGCCGGATCGACGGTGCAAGGGAGGATCTGCTCTTGAATCTTGAGGGTGACCTTCCCGCTCGGAAGGACGCCCGCGAGGCTGGGATCCACGTCCACCTCGGCAACCCAACACCCCGACGACGGGATCGTCAGCATCACCGAGAGCGCCGTCAGGTCGTTGACGAGCATCGTGGTCACGGCGCCATCACCTTCTGCAGCTCAGCGAGCTTCGCGGCGATCTCGGCGTCCTGAGCGTCCTTGATCGTGGGCTTCGGAACGGTGCCGGCGGGGATGCCCGGCGTGGGCTTCACGAGGGCGGGCTTGGGCGCGCGGAACTCCTTGAAGCTCACGACGGTTTCCCAGAGGCCATCATCCACCTGGGTCCACCCCTTCACGTCCGTCACCACGACCTGGGTGATCTTGTGGGGCGGCTTGACGAGGACGGGGTTGTAGATGCCGATCGAAGTGCCCTTTAGGCCGAGCTGAGGGGCCATGAAGTGCCTCGTGGCGTACGCATCCCAAAGCACCGAATGCGCCTCGTCCCAGAAGCGAAAGACGCCATCGAAGACGGCCAACCCGTTGCCCGTGAAGACGAGCGACGCGCCCGAGTAGCCATACCCCTTCCGCTCGTCCCAGTTGCGAGGCGAGTTGGGCGCCGTGATCGTGACGTTCCCAGGGCTCGGATCGGTGCCGATGAGGATGTAGTCAGCGTAGGGGAAGCTCACGGTGTCACCGGAATCCCGGCTCCGAGACTCGCGGTCTCGAGAGCCTTGATGATCTTCGCCATGGCGGAGTCCTCGATCGCCTTCGCGATCTCCTGCGGCGAGCCGTTGCCGCCCTGGACGTGGATGCCCCCTACGTCGACGATGATGGGCGCTCGGCCTCCGCCAGAGGATGCGCCCGCCGCTTGCGCGCTCGGCAATGCGGGTGGGCCGACCATCTCGTCAACCGCCCTCTGAGCGGCGGGCGTGCCCTTCTCGATGTTGTCGACGTAGCCATCGACCGTGTCGTCCGCGTACCGCGCGAACGCCTTGCTCGGACTCGCGATCTGGAGAGAGGTCTTGAACGCCTTCTTCACGTTCTCGCCGAGGCCCGTGACGGTGTCCCAGAGGGCCTTGCCCTTCGACGTGATGCCGCCGATGAGCCCATCGACGATCGACGATCCAAGGCCCTTCCAGTCGAGGGTCATGAAGAACCTGGTGACGTCCTCGGTCTTCTGCTGCAGCCACAGCATGGCGGCGCCGAACGCCGCGAACGGGGCCACCGCCGCTGCGAGGACCGCACCGACGAGCACCACTCCGGTGACGAGCATCCCCACGGCCGTCTTCCCCGCCAGAACCGCCCACGTCATGGCGTCCACGTTCTTGAGGAGCGTCGAATCCCCGAAGGCGCTCTTGAGCGCGTTCTTCACCTTGAAGAACCCGATCGCGAGGTCGAGTCCCGCGATGACCATGCCCTTGAAGAACCCACCCGCGAGTGGAGCGAGTGCCCCCAGTACGCTCGCGAACTCGTTACCGAAGGTCGTGACGAGGACCTTCAGGCCAGCACCGGACATGCTCCCTTCGTCCAGCAGTCCGATGAGGGACGAGAGCCCCTTGAGGAGCGGCTCGATGTTCACGTCCGAGGTGAGCCCGCCCAGGTTCCTCTTGAGCGTGACGAGCTGCTCATCGAAGCCGAGGAGCTTGCGCGCGTTGAGGTCGCCGAACTTCTTCTTGGTCGCACGGGCGAGCGCCTCGGCTCCGGCTTCGAGCGGCACTCGACCTTCGAGGAGAGCAAGACGCGCCTCCTTCATGCCGACCTTCATCGAGCTCGATATCTCCGAGGCGATGTCGTCGAACTTCAGCCCCGAGCCGATCAGCTCTTGCGGGTTGATCTGAAGCCGCTGCGCGAGCCGCCCTCTGGTGATGAACTCTTCGAGCTTCTTCGCGCCGTCTGCCCCAAGGGCGCCGGCCGCTTGGCTCATCGCCTCGAGGGTTGAGACGAACGTCTTGCCGTGAATCCCTCCCTTCAAGAGGGATGCGGCCATGTCGTGGATCGCCGAATCCGCGAGCGGAACCTGACGGGTCAGGTTGTTGATGTGCTGGGTGAGGTGACGGGCATCCTGAGCGGAGCCCGTGAGCGCCTCCCGCACGAGCCCCGTAGACCGCGCTGCGTTCGCGTTCGTGACGATCCACTTGCCGAGCGCGACGGCCCCGACGACCACGGCGGCCGTGACGGCAACGATGGCTGCAGCGAGCCCCACAGCGGCCAGGGTGGCGTAGCCCATCCCGCCGCCAGCACCGCGGAGCAGGTCTGCGAAGCCTCCGAACTGGTTCTTGAGGTTGGCGACGGGCCCGCCGATCTTGTCGACCGCAGATCCCAGGGCGTTCAGTCGATTCGTCCGGAGCTGGTCTTGGGCCTGGGCGAGCTTCTTCGCCTTCTCGGTGAGCTGCGCGTAGCTCGTCCCTTGCTTCAGCAGCGCGATGTTGCTCCGCGAGATCGACTCACGGAGCGAGTTCATCTTCCCAGTGATCTGCTGCTTGAGACTCTTGACCTCCTCCGAGTTTCCCCGAAGGGACCCCAGGCTCTTTCGGTACGCCTGGATGGTCCGCTCGTTCTCCTCCATCTCCTTGCGGAAATCTTCGAGCGACGAGACCATCTCCTCCGAGGGCTCGGAGATGCTGTTGTCGATCCCGAAGGACCACTTGGTATCGGGCGCGTTACTTGCCATTGGACTTCGCCATCGCCTCGAACCACGCGACCATCAGCTCTCGGATGTCTCGGATGTCGTGAGCCATCCTCGCCAGGACGATCGCTCCTGCCCTGGCCGATATCTCGTGCGAAGGTTCGTCCGGGTCAGGGTGCGCGAACGCGTAGAGGCTCTCTCCCGCGATCCACGTGGACCTGTATGCCGCCTTCGCTCGGCTGCTTATTCCCCCAGTCGCGCCTCTTGCTTGGCTCCGAGGAGGAGCGCAACGGCCGCGAACGCACGCTGAAGGATCGCAGGCCTACGAGTGATGAGATCTGTCCACGCCTGCTTGCCTGGATGCTGAACGAACGGGGTGACGAAGTCCGTGACGGCCACCGTGTCGTCCCACTTCTTGTCGTTCTCGTGCTCGCGGCTCACCGCTGCAAAGCGCTTCTGCAGGATGTCGGCACCGGGGATGAGAGCAACGACGACGTAGCCCTCACCGTGGACCGTGCAGTCGATGACACGGAACTTCTCGTTCTCCGGGCCATGCGAGTTCTCGAACTTCTCCACGAGACGGAGCCGTTCGAGCTGCGCGGCCTTGGCCTTCTTCGCCCGCTCGGCCGCACGCTTCTCGGCGTTGGCGAGAAGCTCCTCTTCCGAGAGTTCCACTTCAGGCTTCTGCTCGCTCATCCGATGCTCCTGATCAGGCTGGCGGCCGTGCGGCCGTTCTCGACGATGCTGAGAGTCGAAAGGGTGAAGTCGACCGCGCTTGCCTCGACGCCCTCGGCGTACGAGTTCTTCTTCTTGTCCGCCGTGCAGCGGCCGAAGATGGTCACGATGGGCGGCGCGTCCCGCTCAACCCTCGAGAGGGTCAAGGTGAACTCCGCCGTGGTCCAACTCCCGAGGCCCTTGAGGGTCAGGTAGTCGAGGAACGTGTTCGCGCTCGACTCAAGGAGCTTCAGGTTCATCGGCGCGTAGACGACCTTGCCCGCCGTCCGCCCGATCGGAACTCCGCTCCGCTTACCGGCGTAGACGATGGCTCGCTCTCGGCCCTCTTCCCAGTCGAAACCGAGGAAGCCCTCAAGCGGGATGTTGTCGTACCGCAGCGAGACCGAGTGGTACGAGAATGGCGTGCCGTTCAGGAGAACGAGATCAGGCACCATGATGCAAACTCCTCACGCCGCCTGAGCGGTGATGGTCCGAACGAATCGAGACGTGACGCCGAACTGCTTGGCGTAAGAAAGAGCGACGATGTCGAGGAAGCCGGTGATCTTGGCGCCGGTGTTGGCGCCCAAATCGTCCGTCCGCGAAAGGCGGAACTGGATGGCGCTCACGTGCGGGGCCAGCTCGGCCAGCACGGCGGTCTGGACGATCCCCTCGAGGACCATCAGGTCCTCCTCGTTCGCGTAGATTTCGCCGTTCGGGCCAGGCTCCGGCTTCTTGCGGATGGGCTGGCTCAGCTGGGTTGTCAGCGTGTCGAGGACGATCTCGAGCGCGCGGTTCTCGACGCGAACGTGCTGGTCGTAGACACGGTCCGACCCTTCCGGGCCGAAGCACTTAGGGTTCGTGATGAAGCACCCCGCCATGCGGTTGATGCTCCGAAGCGTGATGAACCCGAGGTCATCGAGACCGGGGTTCCGGCTCTCGTCGTGCCGCTCGGGGTTGCCCTGGGAGTCGACGATCGACGCCCCGGCGAGCGGCCCATCGGCCACTGCGGCGGCATCCACAGAGAGACCGACCCGGGCCACACGGGCACCGAAGAGGAGCGCCGTCGGACGGAACTGGCGGATCTTCCTGATCGGGCTGACGACGTTCGCGCCGTCGGCACCAACGTCGACGCGATAGTTCGGCGAACACGCCGCACGGATGGCGGCGAGGTCTTCCTGGTAGTCCGCCGGGGTCTCGTCATCCGCACGCTTCCGCGCGTTCAGCAGGACGCGAACGAACTTGCCAACGGCCTCGCATTCGAGCGTCCAGAGGACCGATGCATCGATGTGGTCCTCGTCGGCGTCGGTGATGACTTCGACGGCCTCGAAGGCGAGCGTGGTCTCCTTGAGCGACAGGAACGGCGCATCAAGATCCGACGCGGTGAGCTGCGGCCCCGTTGTCGAGAACCGGGTCGTCCGGCCCGCCGTGATCGTCTGGGTCGCCGTGCCGAGCGTGACGGTGATCCCGGTGTCGGGGATCACGATGTCGAGGGCCGTTCCCAGCGCTAGGAGCTTCGACTTCGTCTTCCCGTTGTCGAGGCTGTAGCGGTACTGGATGCCGGCCGTTCCGAGCGTTCCACCGACCGGAAACTCGATGAGGACCGCGAAGTCGTCGAGGGGTTCCGTGCTTCCCGCGGCTGGCGTGGCCGTTCCACCGCTCGACGTCGTGAAGGAGCTGTAGGCGCCGTCCGTGCTGGCCGTCGCCCGAACGCAGATGACCGGCCTGCCCGAGGTCATGTGCAGAGCGGCAGCCTCGACCAGCTTGCCGTGCCCATATGTCGCGAGGATGTCCTCGACGCGGGCGAACGAGGCGGGCTTCAGGGGCCCCTTCTCGCTGGGAGCCACAAGGGCAAAGATCCCCTGCGCCGACGGGTTGACGACGCCGGTGTTGCCGTCGTCGCGGGTGAAGGAGACGTTCGGGATCATCGATCCCGAATCCCGAATAAAGGACTAGCGCTCCGTCACTTCAGGGTCCGGTTGATGGGCCCCGGCCTCACCACGACGACCTCTTCCGGAACGTCGTAGACGGGAGTGCGAAGCGTGAAGTGGATGGCCAGTTCCCGGCCGTACTGGAGCTGCACCCCCGGCTTCGTCCAGTCGGTGCTGCCAAGCACTACGTCAGCTTGCCCGGCCACGCGGATGCCGCGAAGAGCCCAGATGCCGAGGAGGATGGTCGGCTCAATTTGAGCGCCGTCGTTCTCCTTGCTCTGCGTCGAATCTACGCCCCACACGTACGCCGTGAACTCCTGCGTCCACGATGCGATCGGCTGGTGCATGGCGATCGTCTGGCCAGCGGCGTTTTTGATCGGGCGGACGCCAGCTCCGAGCGGAGGGCCGAGCTTGCCGCCCTTCGCGCCGTCGCTCGGCATGATGACGATCCGGTTCGCCGTACCGGGGCCTTGGTTGATCTGCTTGGGACGCTCAACCCATCCAAGGCGGACGGAGGCATCAACCCCGTGACCGGTGAGGAACGCCTGCACGCGCTCCACGAACGCGGAAACGCCGCTCTGAACCGTGAGGGCCATCGCTCAGCGCCCTCCGAGCATCCGAGCTAGGACGCGGTTCCCCGCTGTCACCAACGCCTGGGCGATCTCGTCGGGGATCTTGGCTCCGGCATCCGGGAGGATCTTCCTCTGTGGCCGTGAGTCAGTTCTCCCTCTCGAGCGCTGGTGCCACGCGGCGTTGCCCGTGAGCTTCACGACGATGAGCCCACCCGTGGCCGTGACGGAGATGTCCTTCTTGACGCCGACCAGAGCCTTCGAGCCGTCCTTCTTGCTCGCCCACGCCTTGCCGTCCGCGTCGATGCCGGAAGCCACGCGCTGACGCACGGCCGCCTCGATGAGCGGCGCGGCCTCCTTCGCCACCTGTTGCGGGGCGTCCTTGAGCCGACGGATCGCGGCGATCATCGCATCGAGCTCGGCGTACGCGGACGAGTTGTCAGCCATCAGCCGCACCCTCCGGCGAGCCATGCGATGAGCACGAAGAGGCTCGCGAAAGCGACGAGCATCGGCGCGGCGTCGAACTCGCCGTTCACCGAGACCTCCGAACGCGTTGTCTCTGCTGGTCGGCCCATGCGTACGGGGACGCGTTTGATGACGAGAGCGGGCCGCCCTTCTTGACGCCGCTCTTGTCC
Source organism: Myxococcales bacterium 68-20 (assembly GCA_001899635.1). Taxonomy (GTDB): domain Bacteria; phylum Myxococcota_A; class Polyangia; order Polyangiales; family Polyangiaceae; genus Labilithrix. The sequence goes on from MKVQ01000003.1 coordinate 212,750, forward strand.
TTCTCACCGGGAAGCGGCTCCCTGAGTGGGAGCTCCACGAGCCCTTCCTTCGAGTCGGCCGCTTCCTTGATGTACGCCCACGCTTCGTCCTTGGCCGCGACGAGAAGCTGGTCCTGCTGCGAACCCGGGTCGAACCCAATCATGATCCGGAGCTGGTGACTGACGAGCGCCGCCACGTGCATCCGGATTGCTTCCGGAGCGGGTTTCTTCGCCGTGTGCTCGAACGGCGTCGCGTACCGCTTGGCGAGGCGCCCGTCGACGACTCGACAGACAGCCTCAATGACGGCATCTATTCGCCCGGGGTATTGCGCCTCGAATTGGTCGAGCACCTCCGGCGGGACGTTCCCGACGATCTTCAGGTAATCGCGGTCGACGTATTGGGTCATCAAAGATGGCCCGTCACAAGAAAACTAAGGCACATACGGAGAAGGCCACCCCACGAACGGAAGGGTGGCCTTCAGGTGAAGCCGAGAGACGGCGTCAGTGGATGACGACGCTCACGCTCCGACGTTCCGGTCGACGAGGTACGGGTGGCTGTACTGCGCCGCGACGAGACCGCGGAGCTGGTACTCCAGCTCATTGAGGCGGTTCAGCTCCGCCTGGGTGACGCCGTCGTACGAGTTGAGACCGAAGTCGATCGCGCGGCTGTAGATGAAGGGGCGCCCCATCGGTCCCGACGTCTGAGCGACGAGGATCCACTCCTTGGGCGCGAGCCCAGGGACGTTGAGGGGCTTCACGCCGTACGAGCTGAGAACGTTGTCATTCGTTCCGCCGGACGCCGCACCCAAGAACTTCGCGCCCGTGACCTCGAGCGCCGTCTTCTTCAGCTCGGGGGAGTGGAGGAGGTGCGTCACGCGAAGGTTGCGGCTAATGCCGTTGATCATCACGCGCGACTCCATCGCCGCAACGCGCACAGCGAAGGTCTCAGGCGAGAGCGTCGAGCCCGTGTTGTTGTTCGAGAAGACGCCGTTGGAGTTGTCGACTCCGTTGACCGGGTGGTCGGCCGACCAGAACGGGACCTTGTCGTAGGAACCCTTCGTGGCGCCGTCCTTGATGAGCTGCAGCGTCATGACCTGCGGGTGCAGAGCCGCGAGGTCGCCGAGCTGGGCGGCAGCTTCACTCGCCTTGCCGAACTGGTCGAAGTGGAATTGCGCGCGCGTGATCTTGAAGCCCACGCCCCAGTCCTCGTGCTCGAGCCGGTGGCCGATCGACTTGAGGTCCGCGTAGACCATCGTGCCGTTCGGCAGCTTCTCGATCGTGAGGCTCGACTGGAGCATCTGGAGGTCCTCGTTGATGCCGAGACCAGTGCGCTCTGCGCAGACGTCCTTGTGCCACGTGTTCTCACGGGCATTCTGGAAGTCGTCGTTGAAGACCTTCGAGAGGTTGTCTTCCGCCCGAAGTACGTGCTCAGGTGACCAAAGTGCCATTGTCGTAATCCTCCGGGCTCAGTGCTTGAAGCGGATCCAGACGCCAGTGGCCCCGGCGATGCCCATGACGGTTCCGGCTACGCACGTGTCCGTGCTGGTCATCGAAACCGTCTGCGAATCGACGACGTAGCAGTCCTTGCCGACGTCATCGCCACCGACCGAGCTCGAGCCGTTGACGAAGAGGAAGTCCTTCTGTCCGCAAGAGAGCTCGACCGATATCTCCCGCGCGCCGTCGGAGCCGCCCGTGTTGTCGACCGAGTCCGCCGCGCGGCCCCAGACGATGAGCGTGTCGTCCGCCGATGCCTCGACAGCGAAGCCGTCCGCGTCGGTCGCCACCATGAATCCGCCACGGATCACGGCTCCAGCGGCCACGGGGAACGTGACATATCCGCCCTGGCGGACCTTTCCGAAACGCCCTGCTGACGTGATCATGTCAGGCCTCCTTCTTGGCGGCGGTGTCGATGTTCAGGCGACGGATGCCGGCGACCGGCGCTCCGATGCCGACGGGGCCAGCGCTCTTACGGCGCATGCCCATCGCGGCGTCGAGGTCGGCGAACTTCTCGTCCTTGCCGGCCTCGTCGTCCTTGCCCTTGCCCTGCGTGATCTTGTTCGGCCGCTCAGAGCCCTTGGGCGTCTCCGAGAGGAACGACTTCACCGTCGCGAGGGGCTGAGTCGAGAGCCACTTGGCGACGGCCGGAGAGAGATCGGGACGAGCCGCGATGGATTCCTTGGTCTCAAAGGCGTCCATGCGGGCCTTGAGCTTCTGGTTCTCTTTGGCGAGAGAGACGGTCGCGGCCTTCGCCTCTTCCTTCTTCTCTTCCTCGTCCTTCTGCTCGTCGGACTCGGACGACTTCTCTTCCTGCTCGTCGTCCTTCTTCTCTTCACCGTCCTCGGCATCGAAGTGAGCCGCGAGCGCCGCCGCAGCCTCCTTCTTCTGATCCTCGGTCGAATCGTTCGACGCGAGGGTCGCGAGGGCGGCGAGCAACGCCTTCTTGTCCATGCTCTTCACTCCGGTTTGCGCCGCCGCTCGGATGTTCGCGAGTGACGGCAATTGGTGAGTCAGCGGGTTCACGCAGACAGCGCAGTTGATGTAGGAAGTGACTTGCCCGTCCGCGTCCGTGAAGAACGCGGGCGAGAAGTAGCGCCAGAGCGGAGGCTGGGCCTCGAGCCCCGCCTTCACGTCGCCGCACCACTGAATGCCGACTGCCCAGAGCTCCGACTTGCCTTCCGCGTCCTTGCGGACCGCGAGCGAGTGCCAGCCTGCGGCGCGTCCGGATTCGGCGGGACGGTCCGTCTGGATGCTCAGGTGATCGAAGTCGAACGAGTAGAGCCGACCGCGCGCGGTCTGCTCATCCATGAGCAGCTGCGCCGACTTCTCGGTGAAGTAGACCGTCTCGTCGTCGCAGACGTTCGGACCGGCCGCCCAGATGCGGAATGCAGACGGCGCTTCCCCTGGCGAAGCGCGCTCGACCAATTCCCCTTCCTGGGGAATTGTCAGTGCGAGCTTTCGCAGCTTACGGGGCATACCCCGCGAATGGCATAAGGGTCCTAATTATTCGCTGGCGGGCTAAACACCCCGTCGCGGAGCGGAATCCCATACGTCTGCGCGAGGAGCACGGCGTCGACGACCTTTCCCGTCCCCGTCGCGGCGAGCGCCTCGTTCCAACCCTTGATCGCCTGGGCCGCCGTGTTGGCCGCGTCAGCCTCGGCCTTCCGATCCTTCGGCGGGGTCGTGTCCCAACGAACCCTCGGGCTCGAAGGTACAGAGCCCCAGCCGTATCGCTCGTTGGCCCAGACCGGGATGCACTGCTCGTTGAGCATCGCGGACATCCCGTTGGCGTCCGACTGGATGAGGTCCGACCGAATCTTGGCGTGCACCGCCGTGTTCTGGAATCCAGGGCCACCTTCGGTCGTCGGCGTCTGACCGTTGATAGTGAGGACGATCTCCTTGTCGGCCGCGTCGATGCTCTGCGCGAAGGTCTGGTAGCCCTGGATGTTCGCCTGCAGGAGCGTGAGCTCCCATTCGGGCGGGAGCACGAAGCCGGCGTTCTGAGCCCACTCGTTGATCTGTGCGAGGAACTCGTGGCGCTGATCGTCGGTCGCGGCTTGCTTGGTCTTGGCGACCTTGGCAGGGTGCGCCATCGACTGGTTCCAGGCGTCGCGGAAGAAGATCGCGTGCTCCTTCGAGATGAACGCACGCGAGAGCGCGCGCCACATCGTCTTGGCGCGCCATGGATGCTCAACGCCTCCCGGCAAGTGCAGAACCCAGTGGCCGTCGCCGGGCGTGATCGGGACGAGCCCGTCGAACTGCGTCTGGATGAACCAACGGTCTTCGGAGCGCCGGTATTGGAGGAACTCCGGGTTGCGATGGCGGAGGACGAGGCGAGAGCCCTCCTGGATGAACTCGCCGAACATCACGCCGAGAAGTCCGCCGTCCGCCGCGATGAGCGACAGCTCGGACGACGGGAACACGCGGTCGAAGTCCTCGCGGAGTCCGGCCGTCAGCTTCTCCTCCGACCCCTCGATGAACCTTGGGAGCTGAAGGAGGCCGTCGTAGCGGGTCGACAGCTGGCCCGTGATGTTGCCGTCTGAGCGGAGGGCCGAGCAAAGGCGAGCGGCGGGTCCGAGGTTGCCGTTGTCCGCCTCCTGGACCGCGTCTTCGATGTCCGCGAAGAACAGCCTCGTCTGAACGCGCGACTGCGGCGTGAGGTTGCGCCGCCACCTCGCCAGCGGGTTGTCCGACTGCGTGATGGTCCGAGGCCCTACGTAGGACCGGACGAAGTCGACGAGCGAAGAGAAGGCGTTCGCCATACCGGCGCCCCGCCACAAGAGGGTCAGCGTGGGAACGAGGGCCGGCGCGACGCCCCGTACACCGCGTCACCCGAGGGCCGGTGCGCGCCGTACACCGCGGCGGGAGGCGGCCTCGGAGGCGTGACCGCCTGCGCAGGAATCACGAACGGTGCGGGCTGGAACTGGTTCTCGTCCCACACGGCAAGGCAGACCGCGTCGGCGAGGTCCGGGCTCCGCTTCAGTCGCTTTCGGACGTGCTCCTTCGACTCGACCTTCCTCCGGCCTCGGACGTCGAGCGAGTAGGTCCACGTGTGAAGCTCCGCGGCGAGCCGGTCGTCGTTCGGGAGGGCGCCCCCCTCCCTCAGCCACTGGCGCGCCGCGAAAATGATCTGGTCCGAAAGATAGGCGTACTCGTTGGGGAGCCTCGGGGTCTCAGCACCATGAAGCGGGACAACCTGGAGCCACCGCGGCTTGCGTTCGTGCAGGGCGGCGATGACCCGGGTGCCGACGCCAGCGGCGTCGATCTTCGCGATCACGACCTCGCGGGCGACAGCATCCCGATGCTCCTCGGCCGTCTCGATGATGCGCTCAGCGACGGCAGTTTCGGACAGGCCGTTCCAGTGTGGCACCTCGAGGATCTTGAGCCCACGGCGGACGGCGATCGCCGTGTCGTCGTTGCCCATCAGGGCCACGTCCACTCCAAGGTGCAACGGCCCCTCAGCTACCGTCAGGGGCCACCGCAGGATCGCGTCGTCGATGAGCGGCCGCGGGATGACCTGATGCGTGTGCTCGGGCGCAAACTCGCCCAACACTCGGATCCGGTACTGGCCGCTGTCGATGCCGTACTTGGCGATCTGCCCCTTTCGCCACTCCTCGGTGGCCAGCGCGACGTCCTTGAGCCCGAGCGCGATGACCCTCTCGGACGAGATGTGGAACGTGCTGTAGAGGTGCTTCTTCGAGGTCTGCGACTCGTAGAAGAAGCCCTCAGTCCGCGTCGGGTTGCTGATGTAGATGAGCCGAGCGTGACGGCTGGCCAGGTTCCCCTGGATGACCTCGTCAACCTTGTCGTCGACGCCGGACGCCTCGTCGACAATATAAAGGATGTACATGCCGGAGCGGCCGGCCATCGCCTCCGGCTTCTCCGCCGTGCACCCCTTGATGCGCCGGAAGTCGTCCGACACGAGCCCGTCGAGGGACGAGACGTGCGGCTCTTCCGGGATGATGGCGCTGTGAGGGCACGGGCGCGGATAGTCCGGATATTCCGGGTTCGCCTCCTCCGCAGCGCGTCGGCACGAAAGGCACGTGCCCGACCGTTGGATGAGACGTTTGATCTCGTCCCATATGACGTCGTCGATCGTCTTGCCGTTCGGACCGACGAGCCAGACCTTGGCCTCCGGAAAGGTGCAGAAGAACCAGAGCGCCAAGATCGCGCAGACCAGCGACTTGCCGACCTTGTGACCGCTCCGTACGGAGGTGTGCCGGTTCTCGACGACCGAGTTCGCGATGCCCTGCTGGCCCTCCCAAAGCTCGATCGCAACGATGTCCCTCGCGAACCCCGTCGGGTCCGTCGCGTACTTCGAGCTTGGCCACCTCAGCGTCGTCGCTGCTCGGGCGATCGCGCCGAACGCGGAGGCGCAGACCCCGGCCATCGTGGTCTCGGAATCCGCCTGCGGGCCGAGCCGAGCTTCCTTCTCCGCCCGTGCGAGGGTCAACGCCCCTCCAAGCGGAGGAGCGCGCGCTCGATGGCGCCGGCAGCGTCGGGCCACGGGCGAACAGCCTCGGAGATCGTGCTGACGATCTGCCGGAACTCCCGGGAGGCGATGATCTTGGCCTTGTCGAAGGCGTGCGCCCCGGTGATCCGACCGACCTTCTCGAGCGTGGTCGTGAGGCCGCGGATGACGATCTCCCGCTCCTTCGGGGTCGCGTTCGAGTCGCGCTGAATGCGCCCCAACTCGGCCTGGATGTACGAGGTGAGCGCTCCGGCCGTGGCCTCGAAGCTGGCTTCCTCGCCAGCGTCCGAATGCTCAGAAACCGTCGGCGGGACGACAGAAGCCGCAGCCGTTGATGAAGCCACGCTGGCTTCCGTGGCTTCCTCGTCGATCGGCTCGTCCCACGCCGCGATCGGAATCTTGTAGAGGCGTAGCGCGAGCTGGCGCTTCTCGGGCGAAGGCTTCGTCGTGCCCTTCTGCCAGAAGCTGATGTTCTTCCCGCTGACGCCGAAGTCCCGCGCGAGCTCGGAACCGTCGACCCCCGTTCGCCTGAGGAGCCAGCCGCCACGATTCGGCGTCGATCTTCGTACCCGCTTTGGCATGGGAGCTGCCAAAGCGGGTTCATCAACAGCCTATGGCTTCAGACTCGGCTTCTCGGGATATCCCGCCCCCAGAGTCAACGGCCCCCGCCATTCTCCCCCACCCTTCACTGTCAGGCGTACCCATCGGGACACTCCCACCGGCGACGGCATCGTCCTGCCCTTCCGCGGGGTCTGCCTGGGGCTCTCGTCGCGCGCAGCTACCTGCGGGCGTCCGGGAGACGAGAGCCCACGGGAGGGCGACGAGACGGCCGCCGCCCAGAGGCTCTTGCGAGGGTTCAGGGGACGATTGCGGTGAGTTGGTCGCGGAACGCCGCTACGGCTGCGAGGCGAGTGCTCCCAGCGCATGGGACCGGAAAACTCTGGCTCACCAGCACGGCACCATCGACCGTGGCGCGGTACTCGGCGCTCTCATCATCCCCCTGGTAGACGTGGAAGGTGGGGTTCAGGCCGAGGCACTCGGTTTCGATGGCGGAGATCGTGGCGTAGTCACATGCGGTTATCATTGCTGCACTCCGTTTGAGTAGAGAGTCACCCGCCGAATGCCCGGCCCCGGGTGGAGCCGTTGCGGTAGGAGACGGCGATGGGCACGCCTACGGGGCCCTGGAAGGCAATCTGCACCGTCGGACCGGAGATCTGGAACCAGGCGTCCAACTCGGGATCCGTCCGACGGGGATTGGGGTCCGTGGTATCGCCAACGAACGCCGCATCACCACTGCCGACGCGATGGGCGTGCGCTACGAGTTCGAAGCGAGCCGTGATGCTCCCGTCTGCTGAGTACATGATCACCCGCTGCTCGAAGTCTCGGATCTCGTTAGGGGCGAGCGTGTAGAGCCCGACGACCCACGGCGTGGCGGCAGTGATCGGGCCGCTGAAGCGCCACTTGACCGTCTCCTCCTGGGAAGCGTTGCCGGTGATGATGACCTGGTTGGCGGTCATCTCGACGCTGGAGCCGGTGCCGTTCAGACCGGGCACTCCGGAGCCGGCCGGTCCAGGGTCACCCTTTGCGCCGGGGTCTCCCTGCAGTCCGCGCTCGCCCTGCTCTCCACGCTCTCCGCGCTCGCCCCTCAGACCACGCGACTTGATGACGACGATGCTCATGATGCCCTCGTGACGGTGGCCATGACAGTGAACGTGCCGCGCAACCGGAGATGTTGTTTGCCTTCCTCGTCGCGAAGGAAGAGGTCGTAGGCGTACGTGCCGTCCTGCATACCGAGCGACTGAGCCGCCGAGACGGTCAACACGATGCCGTTCGGAGCCGCGGGGGCTGCGTCGCCCTCATACGGAGCCGCATCGAACACCAAGCCGCCACCGGGCTCGCTCGTGGACGTCAGGAGGTGCGGGGCGTTGCCGTTGCGATTCGCCCGGACCTGCATGCGAGCGGTCAGGCTCGAGAGGTCCTCCGGCGTCCGATCCTCACCGAAGAAGTAGATGGGGATCTCGGTGTCGTCGCCCTGGTAGACCGTGATGTTGTACGTCTCGACGCCGCTCATCTGACACCCCGCTGTTGGTGCCGCCCAACGCCATGCTTCAAGAGGGGGTCTCGTCCTATGCGCGAGGAGCGAAGCCTCGTCCTGGGATCTCCCCAGGCACCATGCAGCGGCGGGCGGCATTCAACGCCGGCTCATAGGAGGGCGAAGGCGCGTCAGACGGGTGACCGGGTCTGACCAGCAGCGGAGTAGTTCTCTACGCCGGGGCAGGGGATCGAGCCGAACACTGAACTAGTGGATGCACCCGTTCAGCGAAATTTTGTCCTCAGGCGCTGTACCTAAGTGCCAGTTCGGAAACGGATTTTGTCTCCCCCCATACCCGAACATCCGGGTATTTCCCCAGGGTTCCCCTCACCTTTTCCACTACTTTTGCACGCCGTATCCGCCCGTAATCACTGCGAATAAGCGCGCCCAAAGAAATCGACCGTCCCCCCTTTCTTCAAATCACGAACCGGAGTAGGGCTAAGTGAAGAGCACGGCCGTGGCCTCAGCGGTCGCACTGCTGCACAAAGAGGCAGGGCTGGAAGCGCGCCAACGCGTCCAGCCCTTTGGAGAACCCGAACCCCCTTCCAAGAGGAACGAGTCATCGCATGGGCGAACCTATCACAACGAATCCCGAAAACATCCCGAACGAACACCGCGTCCTCAACGCCTGGAACACGAAGGAGATTTTGGTCCTCGGGATGACCTACCCGGCGTACTCGAACAAGTACACGGAGCTGGTCTGCACCGGCGCAATCGAGGAGGACACGAAGCGCCTCATCAGGATCCACCCGATGCCGAAGCGCTACCTCGACGAAGGTCAGGGCTTCAAGAACTTCCAGAGGATCGAGGCGCGCGTCCAACGCAACCGCCACGATCCTCGTCCCGAGAGCATCCGCGTCGACTTCCCGAGCGTTCGCCCGCTGGACGAGATCCCCGCGAAGACCCCGGAGGCGCGACGTGCGTACCTCGAGCAATCGCCGAGCCTCGTTAGGTCGGTCGAGGAGCTCCAAGGTCTCAACGCGCGCTTCGGGATGTCGCTCGGCATCGTCGTCCCGAAGTCCATCGACGTGAAGATCCGCAAGCGCACACCGAGCGAGCGCGCCGAGTGGTACGCGACCGAGCGGAAGTTCATGAGCCAGAAGACCCTCGAGTTGGTCCGGCCTCCGAAGAAGATCGACTTCCCGGAAGCCGAGTTCCTCGTCACGTGGACGTGCAACGATCCTCGCTGCACGAAGGGCCACACGTCGGGCCTCAGGTCCTGGTCGATCCACGAAGGCTACCGGAAGCTGAAGAGAGACCCGGCGCGCGACAAGAAGATGCTCGAGACGATGGAGCGCGAGTTCGACCTGACGAAGCGCGACGTCTTCCTCTTCCTCGGCACCTTCCACAACCACCAGACCACCTTCGGTTTGATGGACGCCTACCGTCCGAAGAAGCGGATCGTCGAAGCGCCGTCTCCCCAGCTCGGACTGTTCGCGCGGTCATGATGCCGGCGTGGGCGCCCCCGACGGCTTGAGGGCGCCCGCGCTTCCCTGCTACCGTCGGCTGTCCGTCATATCTGCGCGGCGGGCGAAGAAGGAGGCGTGACGATGGTCGACCAGAGCACGATCGACACTGTCGTCGAAGTCGCCAAGGTGGCGGGCAACAGCCTTGTGCTCGCAAAGCTCCTCGACGTGGCGAAAAGCGGAATCGGAGCCGTCGCCCGTCCGTGGATGATTAAGCGCGACGCTCGGGCGCACGCGGAAGCGGACGTGGAGGTCGGCATCATCCGCGAGGCGAGCAGACTGGAGGCGGAGGAGTCGAGGAGGAAAGCCCTCCCGCCTGCACCGGAGCTTCAGGCGCCGCGCTCCTCCGAGCTGACGAGGCCGGCCGACACGGGGCTCGTGATCGACGTGGACTGGGAGGACCTCCCTCCCCTTGCGAAGCGGACCGAGCAGCGGCTCACCTACCAGGAGGAGAAGCGCCAGCTCAATGTCGAGAGCGTGATCCGCGAGGCGGCCGAGGAGCTCCAGGGCGCAACGGAGATCTCCGACGAGCCCGTCGACGACGACTGGACGGCGCGCTTCTTCGGAAGCGTCCAGGATGTGTCAAACGGGCGGATGAGAAAGCTCTGGGCGAAGATCCTTGCGGGGGAGGTCGTGAAGCCAGGTTCGTTCTCGCCCCGTACGCTCGAGATACTTCGCAACATAGACCCCAAGGATGCTGACCTCTTCACTCGCGCCGCACGTTTGGCGACACGCAACGGAGCCATCCTCAGCATAGGCGAAGGCAAGGACTTCCAAGATATTCAGCTGGCCATGACCCTCACCGAGGCAGGACTCTTCAACACTCGCTTCGCCATGAGCTACGGTCTCCGCTCGACCAACGACGATCGATTCCATTCCCATATCAACTTTCGCGACGTCGCCCTCCGGATTGCCGGCGAGAACCCGAAGGGCACCGTCGCAATCGAAGCGGTGGCCCTGACTCGAGTGGGTAGAGAGCTGGCGTCCGTTGTCGCTACAGAATCGTGTCGCCAACACCTCAGGGACGTCGCCGATTATGTACAAACCTACGGCCACACGGTGACGGCGCATCGAATAGTTCGCATGACCGACGAACACACCGCCGATTACGACGAGACACCCATCGATTTCTAGGATCGAGCGGAGCGTAGCGACCCGGACCGTCGCAGGTCGGGCATATATTCCCGCCGGATTACAGCTGGCATACAATTGGCCTGGGCAATACCAACCAATTGCGGGGAATAAATGGACGACAATCGTGATCAACCTGCTACGCGCTCTCGGGGGATGCTCTCTGCCAAGGTCGGGGCGAAGCATGTCCTGCTAGCCGTGGGCCTGCTCGGCGTGGCGGTCGGCGGCGTCTTCTACGCGTCGCAGGGCAGCAAGCCCGACTTTCTCTGCCGGATGGAGGTCGGCTGCAAGGAGCGCGGTCTGTGCGCCGGAACCCGCGACTCGTGCATCGCGGCGTCCGACCAGGACTGCGCATCCTCCGAGGCCTGTGCGAAGGACAAAGAGTGCGTCCAGCACGGCGGCCGCTGCGTGACGGAAGCGACGCGAGCGGCAATAGCCACGATGGCGGCGCAGCAGTCGGCCTCGAAGGAGGTTGCCGATTATCTGAAGCTCGCCGTGCACGACTACAGGCAGTTCGGGACGTCTGACCCCCTCCTGGAAGCCGCCGAGTGGGGAACGGCGAAGTTCAACGGCCGTACCCTCCCTGCAGCCATCATCCGCGCGAACATCACGATAACGGACAGGCTAGCGGGTGAGAGACGCCCCACGTGCACGGTCCTGGCGGCGATCAACGATCAAGAATTCAAGATGTGGCGCGCGAAGGAAGGCTTCATGTGCAAAGAGAAGCTCGGCGGGGAGCTTGCCGACTGGCGTTCGCGCAACGAGTTCAGGGCGACTGCCTCGTGGGCGCAGACTCCGGCAGTCGCACTGAACGGGACGCCTCCCGAGCCGTCGCCCTGATGCGCTAGCTCTCGAGCGCCTCCCGCAGCGTCCGGTGGGCGGTCACCCAGTAGTCTCCCGAGCCGTCACATTTGGCGAGGAAGACGAGCCAGGGCCGCCCACGCATCGACGAGCGCTGGACGAACGAGCGCGCGCTCCGGGGGTAGCGACGGCCTACGACGGGGTACCCGGCGACGATCATCGGTCGTGGACTCCCATCACCTCGGCGTACGCGCGCATCTCTTCGAGCGGTGGCAGCGCCCGGACCGCGTCGAGCCATACGCGGAGCTCGACGTGGTCCTTGACCCACATCCGTCGAAGTCGCCTATTCGGCCAGACCTCGAGACGGAGATGGGACAGGTAGGCCGTGCAGACGTCGGGATCGGGCCACATGAGCGTCACAAACACGCGGGGATCCCAGCATGGATCTGAGTCCACGAGCACAGCCACCTTCCCTGCGCACTCGCGTTTCCAGCGCTGGCAAATGGACTCCAGACGGCTTCTCGGGATGCGCCTCACCATCGAAGCGGTGATCTCGAGGTAGCCGCGTCGTCGAGCGCGCCGTAGGAGCTTGCGAGGATTCATCGGTCGTGGATCTCGTCGACGGTGCACTCGAGGTCCTCGCAGTCGTCGCTCGGGATCCCGTGCTTGCACGACCGCGTGAGGATGATCTCCCGGATGACCGGGCAGTATCGGGGGAGGCTCTGCTGCGCGGCCGCCAGATCCCGCCACGCAGCCACCGCACCAGGACTCGGCATCCAGAGCGGGCTATCCCGGAGGGTCATTTGGAGGCCTCCTGGTACGCGCGTATCGACTCGGTGAGCTGGCCGGCAGTCGCGAGAGCCGCGCGGAGAGCCCCATTGGCGAGGCTGAACCGGTTCTGAAGGACGGCGAGCTTCTCGGCCGGGTCCTCGGGCAGCGGCTGGTCGAGCATCGCCTCGAGACTGGCGAGGAGCTGGGGCCATAGGTCGAGATGACGGCGGAGGGCCTCCGCGACGATCGCGCTCCTCGCCTCCCCGGTCTGGTCCGCTCGGGCCTGGAGGGCATCAGCGACGTCCTGAGGGAGCGACACCTCCATCGTCGGACGCCCTCTTGACCGCCGAGATTCCCTTCCCCAACCAGCCGCCGGTTGACGCCTATTATCTCCGCTCATCGGCCCATCTCCTCGCGAGCCTGAGCGGCGAGATCCTCGTAGCAAGCATCGCAGAGCCAGAAGTCCTCCTGGCAATCTTCAGTTACCTCGAGAAAGGGGTCCCTGCGGAGGACACACGGTCGCGTTTCATTGCAGGAGTCGCAGAGGCAGGTCTCGGTGCGGCGATTCCCGGGAGCGCTGTTGGCGTTCGTCATACTTCAAATTAAAACCCACTGTTGCCCGGACAACAATTATCCACGACGTATTGTCACGTTCGCGAGTGCCGAGAGCACGCTCCGGATCACCATGAGGGATGGTGCTCAACCTGATGGCCCTGTGTTTCTCCACGCTCCAACCACCTTGTTCACCCCTCCGTTCCTCTCTCACGTCCGTAAACCACCTTGTTTGTCTTAGATCTCGTTCTCGGATCTCGCTCTGAGCCCCCAAGAGAAAGAGATAAACAAGGTGGTTTACGGACGTGATGAGAGAACGGAAGGAGAACTCTGAGGGCTCTGAAGGGGATCTCGACCAGGGGAAGGGCTCTGAGGCGCCAGGGAAAGGCACGCGAAGGGCACGGCACTCGTAGACCTTTTATTGCCTTGTAGAGTGTTGCCATGAAGCAAAGCAAATCTAAGTCGATGGTCATGGGCGTTACCCTCGACAAGTCATTTGTAGAGCGGATCGACGCACTCATCGCCCCTATGAGCTCCAGGCTCTTCGGTGTCGGGCTGGACCGATCGAAGATTGTCAGGATGCTCCTTGAACGATCCATCAAGGACGTCGAGACGGAACTCGGCCTCCAGACCAACCACTGACCACAAACAAGTTTCGACCCCGCACGGATTGCCGTCCGCCGGGGCCTTGGAGAACTCAATGCTCAACGGTAAGAGTACATCAAAGCCCGCTCATTTGCAGATCGTCCGATACTGGCTCCCCCGGGAGACCTCCGAGGACGAAGTGTTCACGTCAGATGACTCCGTGGACGAGGTCTTCGACGACGACCTTTATCTCGACGAGCTGGAGGCCCTGTGAGGTTCCGCTCGCTCGAACACGACGCCGCCTGCCTCACCTTCGGCTTCGACGACGACGAGCCGAACGATGCAGAGCTGGATTATGACGAAAGCTCAGCTGGGATGGGCTCGATAGATGGGTATTTCTCCGCCGCCACCACCGATAGCGAAGACGAAGACGAAGACGACACCGACGATGACCGTGAGGAGCCGGCTCCGAGCGTCATCGACTTCCGACCATCCCCGGAGTGCAGCTACTCACCGCGCGCTCGGATGATCGTGGAGCGGCTGAGGGAGCACGCGTCGACGATGCTCAACGTCTACCGCGGGGCGATCTCGGACGCCTTCTGGCTCGACAGGCCAATTATCCCTGGGTTGGGATTCGACCGGCAGACGCCGCCCATTCAGCGCATCGCATACCTCAACGTACTGAGCGCGGAGGACCATGCGTACCTCCTGGGCGAGATCGCGCACTACGAGGCGCATCTCTTCCCGCTCCTCGAAAGCGCGACCGGAGAGGAAGGACGCGACTTCTTCGTCGAGATGGGCCATCACGCTAGGGATTACCAGCTGCTCCTCGCGACGGCTGCCCTGCTCGGCGAGCCGCTCCGGACCGGGCACTCGTGGGAGATCCCCTTCCGCAGGTGGGACGCGTCACCGGCGCGTCGCGCCTATTACCGGGCACGCGACGTCATGCGGAAGGCCGACCCTCTCGAGCGGGAGGCAGCCCGAACGCGCGACGCCAAGCGTAGGAAGAGCAAGTCGAGGCAGGAGTATCAGGCGGCCTATCAGGCCACCTACCAGGCCGCGTACCGGACGACGCCCGAGGCCAAGTCGCGCGACGCGGCCCGTAAGCGCGCCGCCAGAGCAGCGAAGAAGGCCGCTTCCGCGGCAGCCTAGGTAGTTTTCCGCCGCTCCAGGTGGACTCTGGCGATCATGCTTACGCGGGTTCCCCTGACGGCGTAGTCTGATGGCAATGTCGAACAAAAGTGAACAAATCGCAGTTCAGACCCCGCAGGAAAAGAAGGAGGCAAAGGCGAGGGAGGAAGTCGATAAGTACGAGGCTCTCCTCGGCGCGGAGCTTTCGAAAGGTGCTGCCGCCGCCCAGGACCAGGCCGCCAGGAACGCTGCCCACGCCATTCGGAACGCCTACGCAAACACCGGCTCCGACGAGTTGAAGGAGGCCATCAAGTACATGGAGGGCATCGCAGCGAAGGCCGAGCCTACATATGTGGTCGCAGCCAATCATGTCGTCAGCAAGTACATCGTGCACACGGACCTGACGGCAAAGGCCTTCCCGCGCATCAGAAAGCACATACCAGTGAAGTGACGGTCAGCATCCGTCCACTCTGAGATCCTATAGATCTCTAAAGATGGACCCGGGTGCTCCAAAATGGAGCAGGTCACAGCTTGATGCCGAGCTTCCGGAGACTGTTCGCGAAGCCGCGTGGCGAGTGGGCGTTCGTCAGGCCCATCGAGTACGCGGCATCGCGAACGTGTTCGAGCCAGTCGCCTTCCTTGCGGAGCCCCTCACGCACCCTGTCGCTCCCGTCGCGATGGAGGCTCGGCTTCTTCGGCGGCGCGTTGCCGTTCATCCTCCGGCGGAGCATCTCGCGTGTCGCAGGTGTGATGGCGAAGGCGACCTTGGCGCGGCGGTAGACGGCGCGCACGAGCAGCGGCCACTCGCGCGACGACAGAGGGACGTCGATACCCGCATCGGCGAGTTCGCTCGCGAGGACGGCTTCGAGCGTCGTCATCCCGCCTTCGCCTGGTGTGCCGCTCACGTCTCGCGGCTCCTGCCAGATCGTGACCTCACGCACGCCGAAGAACTCCCCGCGGTCCTGCTCCTTGCGCTCGTCGACGAGGTGTTTGGCCGCCCGCATGACGGCGGTGACGAGCGACGCGAGCTGTGCGGTCTGAGGTGAGGGGTTTGTCACGGCCGAAGGACGCAATCTCTGACCATCGGACGGCGGCACTGAGCCGGCGCCGACAGGAGAACGCGTCATCATGCCCGATACTCTCAACCAGGCCAACGGGGCCATCCCCGACAGCATCACGCCGGTCGCCAAGGCCGACGACTCCATCGTCATCCCCGCGCTTCCCGAGATCAACCTCGGGGAGCTCGCGATGCCCTCGAACGTTGCCGAGGCCACGGAGAAGGCCGAACTCAGCGTCATGCTCGGTATGCCCGGAAAGATGTTCTTCCGGACTCGTCCGGGCTACGTGCTCGGCACGCCCGCCAACCCCATCATCGTCGTCAAGCTCAACGACGAGATTGCTGCGATGCTGGGGCTCCGCAACGAGAAGTACCGCGTCGTCCACCCATCAATCGTCCCGCACCTCGATCGGGCCGACTATCAGCGCGTCGTGCTCCATGCGGCCGTAACCATCCCCGGGGCTCTCCATCTGATCCCCGTGCGGGTGGACGGCGACGATGGGTGGGCCACCTCCGCCCGCAGCGCCGTCGCACAGGCGCAGGTCGGCTGGCTCCGCCTCGTCGCGCGCAAGCAGGGCCAGGGATACGAGATCCGTCACGGCAGCGACGAGAATCCTCCGGCGCCCGCGTGGCCCGCGAACGTGTCGTTCGACACGATCGTGAAGCTCGCGCTGAAGGACCGCATGATCACGGACCTGAACCACCCCGTGGTCCGCGGACTGCAAGGCCGCTGGTGATGCGTGAGGCGGCTCACCGCCCTCACCGAGATATGGTGCGTCGACTTCGAGTATCACGCGCCCGGCGGTGAGCCGCCTCGCCCTATCTGCGTCTGCGGCGTTGAGTTCTGGAGCCGGAGGCAACTGCGCCTCTGGCTCTGGGACGGCGCTCCCGCAGAGCCCCCCTTCGACATCACGTCGACGACCGCCCTCTGCGCCTACGCGGCACAGGCGGAGGCGAGCTGCTTCTTCGAACTCGGGTGGCAGCTGCCGCCCTACGTCATCGACGCGTTCGCCGAGTTTCGCGTCCACACCAACGGGCTCAGGCTGCCCGGCACAAACGGACTGCTCGACGCGATTGAACACTACGGGATTCCGCACCCGACCAACCAAGAGCGGAAGGACCAAATGAGAGACCTCTGCATCAAGGGCGGTCCGTTCTCGGAGGAGCAGGCGAAGGAAATCATGGACTACTGCATGGAGGACGCCGTGGGGCTCGCCAATCTGCTCGCGGCCCTGGAGGCCGACGTGAAGCGCGGATCCAATGCTCGACCTTGATCGCGCTCTGCTCCGCGGGACGTACGCCGTGTGTGTCGCGATGATGGCCCGCATTGGCGTGCCCATCGACATGGTCCTGCTCGGCATGCTCATGGCACGCTGGCAAGACCTCCGCGAACGGATCGCCGCGCGTGCCGCGTTCCGGTACCCCGGCGTGTTCGAGGGTACGACGCTCGTCGAAGAGGGCTTCCGTCAGTTGATCGATCGGCGAGGGTACTGGTGGCCGACGTTGCCCGACGGCGGGCTGAAACTCGACGGTGAGACGTTCGACGAGATGATCGACTTCTACCCGGAGTTCCGCTTCCTACGCGATACGCGCTGGATGCTCCGCCAGACCGCAAAGCTCAAGATCGTCGACTACATTGGCGTGGACGGACGCAATCACGTCGCTTCGGCCCCCTTTTCAGCAAAGACCGGGCGCGATGGGCACTCGACGTCGAAGTCCGTGCTCGCTGCACCCACGTTTCTCCGCTCGATAATCCAGGCTCGTCCCGGGTTCGCACTGCTGTACGCCGACTTCAAGGCAGAGGAGTACGCGCTCATGGCGCGGCTGTCGAAGTGCCCCGGAATGCTCGCCGCGTACGACCTGGCCAAGCGCGGGCTGGGTGACGTCTACTTCGAGTTCGCCAAGGCAGCCCGGGCCGTCCTTCCCGATGCACTGCGCAAGGATCACGAGGAGATCCGCGAAATCTACAAGACGGTGGTCCTCGCCGTTGCGTACGGCCAGGGTGCGCTGTCGCTGGGGCGCCGCCTGAAGACCCCGAGCGACTACGCGCAACGGATCCTCGACCAATTCAACACCGCATACCCCGAATGTCGAGACTTCGGCAATCGCGTCTATGTGACCTCGCAGATGCGAGGTCGGATGCGCGCCGAACTCGGTTGGAAGATGTGGGTAACGCCGCTCACCAACGAGGAGCTGTCCATCAAGAACTGGCCGATCCAAGCCTGTGCGGCCGAGATCCTGAAGGTTGCCGTTGTCCTTGCGTTCCGCCGTGGCATTCGCCTGTGCGGCGCGCTTCACGACGCGGTGCTCGTCGAATGCAGGGAGCAGGACGTGGACTCGACGACCAAACAGATCACCGCCGTGATGCAGGAGGCAAGCGCCAACGTGCTGGGAGGCTTCGAGCTCGCCGTCGACGTCAAGGCGTTCGCCCACCCCGACCACTTCCACGACAAGCGTGGCGTCGACACCTGGAACGAGATCCGTGAGGCCCTGGGATGGACGTGAAGTTCTTGAAGGGTCCGATCCCATGGCCCTGGCTCCTGGCAGCAGTGCATCTGCGAGGAAGCGCCTTGGCCGTCGGCGTTCACCTTTGGCTCTGGTCGGGGATCCGCAAATCGCCGACCGTTCCGTTGAATCTCTCACGCCTGCCCATCCCCCGTGCTGCGGCCTCGCGTGCTCTCCGCGACCTCGAGGAGGCCGGCCTTATTCGCGTCGATCAGAAGCGAGGACAAAAGCCCGTCGTCACCATCGTCAACAGACCGTAATTCCACTTCAGACAACCTCTGGTTTGCCACCAATTGTGGCCAAATCCGCCGCCGTGTTTTCCTACAATTGTTGGGCGAATTGCCCAACGATACGAATACGGAAAGGCGGATACCCAGATGGCAAAGAAGACCGCGAAGCGCACGGCGACCAAGCGCACCAGCAAGCCCGCGGCGAAGACGGCCGCCCCTAAGGTCCGGCCCATGAACGCGCGGCTCGCCAAGATGACGGCCGAGCCGGTGAAGACCGAGAAGGCCGCCAAGCCCGCGCCGAAGTTCAGCTGTCTGTGCGGCTGCGGGCAGCCCACTAAGCGTGATTGGGCGCAGGGGCATGATGCCAAGGCCAAGAGCCAATTGATGGTTAAGCTGGGCAGTGGGTTTGGCGCGGCGCTGGCTGCGGCGGGTAGCGTGGCGACCCTTGCCCGCAAGTGTGGCTACGTCGGCGGCCGTGAGCCCGCACCGGCGAAGAAGGCGGCCTCGAAGTGAGCCGGTTTCAGCTCGGACTCGCGGTCGCCACACCTAGCGCCCTCGCGGCGCTAGGCCCGGTCCGGGTCGCCCTGCTCCTCTCACGCCACGCCCGCGGGGACTGGGGCGATCTCGAGCCCGAGGACAAGGCAGCCAACGAGGACGCCATCGCGCACGGCGACAGGATCCTGTCCCGCTATGACGTCGGCGGCGAGTGCTACTACGTGATCAGCGAGGCGGATCGGTCGAGCACCTGCGTGATGCTCCGGTCCGAATACTAGGGCCGGCCCGAGGGTCCCCAACTGCGCAGGGTTGTCGGGTGATCCTCGCCCGACAACCCCCGGCCGGTCGTCGCCGGCCGAGGGTTCGCGCACTTACGGGCCTCGCTACGCAAACATTTCACGCATTCGCCGTGGCACGAAAATCGCGCCGTCGAGGAAATGCCCCAAGGCCGGAGGTCGGGCCTCTTCCGCAGTATCAGCGAACGCAGTTCGCGAACGAGCTGCGGAAAGACGAGACGACACATGGCGAGGACGAAGAACGCGAAGGCTGCGGCGCGTGCGAAGGCGATCCAGATGATCGACAAGCTGATCGACGACACACTGCTCATGGCAGGGCAGTTCCGCTGGCAGGCGCGAATGATCGCCTCGTGGACCGACGAGGCGATCCTCGCCGGGCGTGACGAGGTCAGCATGCGCGCTCGCGAGTTTCAGGGGTGGATCATGACCCAGATTCTGGATGGCGAGTCGAACGAGCTCCTTGCCGCCCGCGATGAGGCCTTCGACGCGGCCGGTCATCTCCTGGGGGTGATTGAGGCTCGCGTCGCGATGGTGCGGAAGAACGCGAAGCCGGTTGTGGATGCGGTGAAGGCGAAGAAGATTCGTCTGCAACCGGTCCAACATATCGTTGCCTCAAAGCCTGCCCGCCGTAAGAAGACGGTCCTGATCCTTCTCCCAGAGGAGAAGTTCGCGAAGCTGGATAAGGACATCCGCGACCCTGACGAGCTGATGGCTGCGATAAAGGCACTCCGTCACTAATCACATAGTTGGCATATCGCCAATTCCCGCGACAGGCCCGGCGTGCTCCGATAGCACGCTGGGCCTCGCCGTTCTTGGGACCCAGTTATCAGGAGACGTAGATATGGATACCAAAGTCAGACACCTAAGAGCGCTTCCGGACCTGTCCGGAGCGCAGTTCGTTGGCGTGGACGTGCCGATCCCGGAGTCGCTCCGCGCGAAGGCCCTCGGTCTGGCGGAAATGCCATCGCCATCCTCGCTGTCCAAGCCGCAGCCGTTCATGCTCTCCGCGAAGGAGGCCGCGGCACTCCTCGGCTGCAGCTTGTCCGCGTTCTACCAGAGGGTGGAGCGGCGACAGGTGGCCGGCGTCGTCTATGTCGGCTCGAAGATCACGGTGAACCGAGCCAAGCTCATGGCCTCGCTCGAGAAGGAGGGCCGGCGGTGCCGTTCACGCTCTGGCCGTTGATCGAGAAGGGCGAGCGCGTCCCCGACACGTGGATGGCGCGCTTCAAGCTGTACCGCCCTGACGGGACGGTGTGGCCCGCCGGCAAGAACGACAAGGGCTCCCGCAAGCGCATCAAGGCGAAGACCGAACCCAAGGCGCGCGAGGAGGCGGCGAAGTATGAGGCGCACCTGATTGCGAAGTTCGGAACGGAGTACCGGGAGAAGGAGACCCGCGAGCGCGAGGCGGCGGAGCGGGTGAAGGCAAAGGTCCCTCTGTTCGGTGACTGGACGAAGTCCTGGCTGCGGTACATCAAGCCGGACACGAAGCCGTCCTCGTACGACAGCATCGTCTCCATCCTCGACATCCACCTTCTGCCGTTCCTCCGCAGTGTCCGCCTCGACCTCATCACGAACCGTGAGATCGCTGAGCTGCGCGTGAAGTTCCACGAGGGCGGCTACCCGGACACGAAGGGGAAGCCGGTCAAACCGACGAGCAGCCAGAAGACGATCAACAACCGGCTTAGCACACTCCGGAGCTCCCTCGCGCACGCCGTCAAGGTCGGTGACCTATCCGCCATGCCGTGCAACATAGAGATTCCGCCGGTCGAACCGGACGAGGCAGCCTTCTACACTCCGGACGTCTACGGGAAGCTCTGTGAGGCGGCCCTTGGAATCGGGCTGATCGAGTACAATGCAGTCCTCCTTGCCGGCAACCAGGGCATGCGGAGGAACGAGTGCATCTCGCTCCGCTGGTCGGACATCGACTTCGACAAGAGCGAGGTCGTGATCCGCCGGTCCGTCTACGTGAAGAAGGGCGAGCGGCTGGAATCGACGCCGAAGGGCGGGAAGATCAAACGCCTGCCCGCATCGAAGCGCCTAATGGCTGCGCTCAAGAAGCTCCACGCGCAGCGGAGGGGCGACCACGTGCTGACGAGGGAGGGCGGCAGTCCGTGGACGCCCAAGGTCTTCCGCCGCACGATCGAGAAGATCGAGAAGGCCGCCGGGCTCGAGGTGACGGGACGGATCCACGTCCTAAGGCACAGCTTCTGCTCGTCGCTTGCCGCCAAGGGCGTCGCCCCCATCGTCATCCAGGCGCTGGCTCGACACGCGAACATCAGAACCACAGAGCGCTACACGCACCTACAACCAGGTGCGCTCCGAGAGGGTATCGACGCGCTCAGCCGGGAGGGCGAGTGAGGACCCTGCCACGTGTCCCCGGCGTGTCCCCGTGTCCCAGGACACGGCAGGACACGGCAGGATGCCGGAGGACCGACGACCCCACGAGACCCCAGCAAGAACGGCCTCTCCTGCGTCCGGGCCGTGTTTGGACCACGGGACGGTCGCGAGTTCGATTCCCGGCGCCTCCACCACGAGACCCCGGTTTTTCCGGGGTCTTGTCGTTTTGTGGGGAGCGTGCCAAGCCCACGACGCTCGAGGCATGCGCTGTGGACGCTGGTATCGGTGACGAGAGCAGCGACGATGGGCGGCTGCGCAGGTTTCCTCGCTAGAGTTCCCTGATCGCTCGGCGCGGCGTACAACTCGTCTGGCTCACTTCGTACCATCGATGGCTCAGTCGCATTCTCACGCCCGTCGCTGGCTGGCGTCGGCCGCCGTGCTGCTGCTGCTGGCAGCCGATCCGGGCGCCGCGTCGGCCGACGAAAGGGATGGTGGCCCCCATCTCCGCTCATCGACGTCGCCAGTGACCGACTCCCGCGCGGCGACGGCTGAGGCTGTGGAGCCGATCGCGCTGCGCTACGAGGGGCGCGATGGCTGCCCGACAGGAGCCCACTTCCTCGGGCGGATCATCACGCATACTTCACACTGGACGCTCGCAAACGCGGAGGACAACGCGCGCCTCTTCGTGGCTCGCGTCGAGCGTGGCTCCAAAGGATACACGGGAAGCCTCAGCGTTACGGGGACCGACGGCGCGAAGTCGATTCGAAAAGTCGCGGGATCGTCGTGCGACGAGGTCGTCCGCGGGCTCGCGATGATCACGGCTGTCGCGATCGATCCGACGGTGATCGACGCGCGTCCCGACGTCGTCGAGGACGAGCCCCTACCTGTGCCGCCCGTCGAGAACGCGCCACCTTGCCCGGTACAACCAGCCGAAAAGCGCTCGCCTATCTCGCGCCTTCATCCGGCTTCGCCGCCAAAACGGTACGCCGTCGTGTACGCGGAGGGAGGTCCCGGTGTCTCGTCAGCGTTGGTCGGCTCGCCCGTCACGATCATCACCGTCGAAGTCGGGGTCCGTCTTCCTCCTCTTCGAAGGCGGTGGCTCGCTCCTTCGTTCACCTTGGGATTTCGGCAGAGCTTACCGTGGGGCACTCAAAGCGGCACGGGTCAATCGCAATTTCTCTGGACGGCCGGGGCAGTCGGCGTATGCCCCGTCGCGTTTCCCGCCGGAGAATCGCTCGACGTCACGCCGTGCGTTTCGGTGGATGCAGGCACCCTCTTCGCGAAGACGACAGGGTTGCCGCGTAACGACCTCGCGCATCGCTTTTGGCTCGATGTCGGACTGAACGCAGGCATTCGATGGGCGCTCAGCCCGAAGGCATCGCTTCGTGCGCTGGCGGGGGTGGTTTTTCCGCTTACCCGCGATCGCTTCTTGCTCGAGGACGCGTCGCTCGTCTCGCAGGCCCCGCCCGTCGGCGTCGCCGGCGAGCTTCGTTTCGGATGGCAGCTCTGAGACGATTTACGTGATCGGTTGAGGCTCGCTCCCGGATTAACGTCGGTGAACGCAGCAACCGCCGTCGCACTGCCCGTCGAGAGGAGCGACGACTTGACGAAGCAAGATGCGCGTGCCGCTCGGCTCCGCACGCTCGTCGAAGGGTACTACGGCCAGGTCTGGCGGCTCCTATCTCACTTCGGCGTGCCGAGGGATCTGCTCGACGACGCCGCGCAGGAGGTCTTCCTCGTCGCCGCTAGGCGGATCGACGAGATCCGAGTCGATCGCGAGAAGGCGTTCCTCTCCGGCACGGCGTTTCATATCGCTCGCCGCATCTCGCGCAAAGGCTCACGCGAAGACGTCACAGAGGACATCGAAGCGGAGCCCGATCCCGCGCCCAGCCCCGAGACGTCGCTCGCCGACAAGCAGGCGCGTGAGCTGCTCGAAAAGCTGCTCGATACACTCGAGACCGATCTCCGGATGGTCTTCGTCCTCCACGAGATCGAGGGCCTCTCCAGTAGCGAGATCGCGTCGATCGTCGGGGTTCCTGTCGGGACGGCCGTTTCCCGTCTCCGGCGCGCCCGGGAAAAGTTCCAGACCGCTGTTGAAGCGCACCAGAAGCACTGGCGAGGAAAGCCGTGAACGACGAGCGTCCGCTCTCCGAGACCGATCCGCTGGTGGCACGACTCATCGAAGCCGCGCGGCGAAGGGAGCCGCCGCGCGAAGGACTGGCGGCCACGCTCGAAGCAGTTTCGGCGATATCGACACCAGCCTCGGCGCTCGTTCCTTCGAGGGATACCTCCAACGCTACGTCCCCGACTTCGTCGTTCGCCCTCAAGGCCGCGCTTGGTCTGGGGCTATGCGCGCTCTTGATCGGAGGCCCCTTCGTCGCGTTCCCCGAGGCCGCTTCGCCTGCGGGGGTTCGAGAGACCGACGCCCCCCCTGCGACGTTTCGAAACGAGAACAGTCCACCTGCGGTGCTTCGAGAGGCCGACGACCCGTCTGCAGCTGCGGTGGAGCTTCAAACTCCACCTCCAATGACGCCACTGCCCGCTGCGGAAGAGCGGCCATCCGTACGGCCGTCGATACGGGTAGAAGATCTCCCATCCGCAATCGTTGCCTCACCGGCGAGGCCCCGCGAAGCGGCACAAGGCTCGCTCGCCGACGAGCTGGCCATGCTCGAGCAAGCAAGGACGCTGCTCTCTTCGGGGCAGAGTGGCCCCTGTCTGTCGCTACTGAATCGCTACGCTGCACGCTACCCGAACGGCGCGTTCGCGGACGAGGCCGAAGTTACCCGAATCGAGGCGCTACAGGCAGCCGGCGAGGCAGCGACTGCCGCTTCTCGCGCTCGCGCGTTCCTGTCCCGCCGGACCGACAGCCCGCACGCAGGCCGCGTGCGGTCGATACTCCAAAGGACAGAGTCACGATGAATATCCGTATGAACAGTGGGCGACGGCACTCCGTCGTCTGGGCTTTGGGCGCTATAGCCGCCACGGTGATCGCGTGCGTCTCAGGCGACCGCGTCACCATCGGTGGTGACGATGGGACGGACGGCGGCCAAGGACAAGAGGCCGGCACGCCGGGTGTCTTCGCAGAGCCGCCCAGCGTCGACAGCGGCAACGGCGCGTGCGCGGCCCTCGGCTGCAACAAAGTCGACATCCTCTTCGTGGTCGACAATTCGCTCTCGATGGGGAGCGCGCAGCGCGCCTTGAGTGAGGCGTTCCCGACATTCTTTGATCGAATCACTACGCAGCTCAAAGACACCGACTTCCACCTGATGCTCGTCGACACCGATGCCTCGGGCTACGAGAGAACTTGCGCCAGCAGCTGTCCCACGCCCGACTTCGACGCCTCGGACAGTACAGAAGCTTCACTCGTCTGCCGCGGCTTCTCATGTGCATCGATCAATGAGCGTGGCGCGTGCGACGTCACGCTTGGGGCGGGTGTTACGTATCCGGTCGGAACGAACACCTCGAACCGCAACTGCAATTTCCCTGCGGGACGCCGGTATCTTACGTCCAAAGACGAGAACTTGGCGGAACGTTTCTTGTGCAGCGCGGCCGTCGGCACCGCAGGAAATGGAGATGAGCGGCCGATAGGCGCCATGCTCGCGGCGCTCGAGGTGGAATCGCAAAAGGGAGGCTGCAACGAAGGATTCTTGCGTGACGATGCGCTGCTCGTCGTCGTGATCGTGAGCGACGCAGGCTCGACAGCGTCGGAGCTCGACACCGCGTCCACTGCGGAATGGCGAAACCGGCTACTCGCGCTCAAGTGCGGGCGCGAGGAGGGCGTCGTCGTGACGACGATCAGCCACGACGGTTCACAGATCGCGCCTTGGTACTCCAAACTATCAGAGCCAGTCACACTGGTCGGATGGAATGACAGCCTAGCATCTCAGTGGAACACCTATTGTATGCAGGTGCCGGAGAATGACGAGTGCTGCTGCGGAAACCTCCCTTTCCGGTTCCCATGCCCCGCCTGCACGAGCCAGCCACCTCCGTGGGAGCAATGCTGGTTCGCCTTTACGGGTTACGGAGCGCCGCTGGTACGCTTTGCTGATTCGTTCGGCGAACGAGGCACGCATCGCGAACTCTGCGATGATTTCAGCGACGTTCTCGACGGCACCCTGGAGACCGTCAAGAAGGCATGTGTACTTCTAAAGTAGCAAACGTCGAGACGAGCGCGCGTAGAGACTCGTATTATCGCTTACCAAGGTGAGCCTTCGCGCACCACACGCGACGTGTGTACCGCCGGACGCGCTTCGTCACTGTCAACTCACTCCGGCACGTGACGAAAACTGTCATGCCGTCTTCGGGGCGGGGTGACGCCGCCCTCGACATCGGCGCGCGCCGTCTTCGAGGCGGGGTCCGGGGGTATCACGTCCGTCTCGAACGGGCCCAGGCCGTGCCCCAGCAGGACGACGTCGATGGGCAACGTGTGCTCTACACGCGGACGACATGCCGTCGGCAGAGCCCGGCCTCGCCCCGCATGACCCACGGCCGAACCGGCCCAGTTCGCGGTCGGGCCGAACGGCGGGCCACTCGCGAACGTTCATCAACGCTTGAAGATGTTGATGAGCACGTGAAGACGCGGGAATATGGTGAAGTTCACCGGTGAAGAACATGGCCGTCGGCGGTGAACTTCACCGGTGAAGTCGAGTCA
>MKVQ01000004.1:0-189952 GCA_001899635.1 Myxococcales bacterium 68-20
CGACATCCCACTCCAGATCGCGGGCAACGACACGCAAACCTGCGCCGTCATGGGCAGTGGACGCGTCTATTGCTGGGGCAGTGAGCAGCCACTACACGAACGGGGGCGACCGACCCGCGTGCATGGTCTGAGCGGCCCTGCCGTGGCACTCTCGCTGGCCTTCAATACTTCATGTGCGCTCCTACGCTCGGGCGTCGTTGAGTGCTGGGGAAGCAACCTTTTCGGCGCTTTGGGGAGAGGCATCGATGATATCGAGCTCGTCGATTCGCAGCCCGCGCCCGTCTACTTTGAGCGATAGGAGATAGGGGTCGATGTTTCATCGCACGGTCTATGGTTCACTATCGACTCTCGTGGTCGTCGTGCTGGGCGCCTCGGCGATTCAATGTTCGTCGAGTAGTCGGGACGGGTACGAGGCTCCTCACGCTCCCGATGCCGAGCCGCAGCAGCAGCTCATCTCTCCCGTTGACGCCGCGGCCGAGGCAAACGTCGCGGACGGCATCGACCAAGAGTGCACCGGCGAGAACACGCAGATCTACGTCCTCACACGTTTTCCGTCTGCGATCTACCGGTTCGATCCCGCGTCGCTCACATTCGCGCTCGTCGGCCAGCTCGACTGCCCGACAGGAAAACGCTCAACTTTTTCGATGGCGATCGATCGCCGCGGCAATGCGTGGGTCTTGTTCAGCGGCGGCATGGTCGTCAACGTCCGCCTCTCTGATCTTCAATGTAAGGAAGTCGTGCTGAACAACCGCCCAGCAGACTTGGCCTCCTATGGAATGGGGTTTTCCAAAGACGACTCGAGTGCGGGAGAAAGTCTATTTCTCCACGACTACGCCTTGAACATGGGCCTATTCAGGGTCGATCTCTCGACGCGCGACGTCAGTCGGGTCGGACTGACGAGCGTGGGAGCTGCCGAGCTGACGGGCACGGGTGATGGCAAGCTCTTCGGCTACTACTCGAGCAACGGCGTGATCGCACGCTTCGACAAGACTACCGGCGCGAGCCTCGAAACCTATCGTACGTCCGCCGTCGGCAAGGGTAGTTGGGCGTTCTCACAATGGGGCGGCGACTTCTGGATTTACTTGGGGGAGTCGGGGACGACGTCGTCCGTCCACCGCTACTCGCCGGCAACGGACGAAACTACGATCGCGATAGAGGACACGGGGCTCGACATCGTCGGAGCCGGCTCGTCGACGTGCGCCCCCTTCAAGCCTGTACAGTGAGGGCGGCGTCAAGAACCCCGCACCGAGCCTGTGACCGCGGACTTCGGCCCCGGGGTGCCGTGAGATACATGGACCTGGCACCGAGCGTCTTGATCCGATAGGCGACCGCCAGGGAGTCCCCGGAGTCGCTCGAGCGAGAGGGGTGGACGGGCCCCATATCTGGATAGCCGCTCACGCCCCGATCGTCCTCCGCGGCGATTCGGACGCTCGTGTGGAGATTGAAGCCTTCATGTTCGACAGCCCTCACCCGTGCGGGCGCTCGCCTGCGAGGCGCGCCCGCCGCGGGTGATTGGCGTGGCCGAGGGCACATGACGCCGGCTCGCCTTAGGGCGCGTCGACGGACGTGCACGAGTCTGCACAGCGCTTCGAGGTGTGCGAGGCGTCCGTCGTTGCGCTACTTGGACTCGCACAGCTCATGGGACCGGCATGCGAGGACGCGTGCGAGCTTCTTCACCGGATTGTTGCACTCCTCCTTCTGGATCGACTGGACGCAGTTGTTCAGCTCCTTCTTGGAGATCCCGCTGGGGCACTCCGTCGCGCTGATCTCGTCGCTCACCTCCGCGCCGATCTTCTTCTCGCATGCGCCCTTGTCCGCGTAGTCCTTGTCTGGACCGATGTTCTTGCAGTGGGCCTCGCGAGCACACCGCGCGGAGACGATCCCCTTGATCGCTTCCTCGTTGGTCACCGCGCCGGCCTGCAAGCCGGCCAAAGCAGCCGACTCGGCCTGGTCCGTGTCCTCGGCAGCGGGGAGATCGCTCTCGGACGCACCGAGCCCGGAGCGCTCCTGCCCCTGGGAAGCTCCTGCTTCGACTTCATCGCTCGCGTCACCGACACAGGCAACGAGCACGATGACGCAGCCTATCGACACCAGAGAAGCAGCTTTCTTCAGCATGGCGGCTCACCTCCGCCGGTCTCCGGCTGCAACCGAGGTGCCCGGACCGAGCGCGAGCCACGCCCACCGCAATCCGACGCTTCGGGTCTCACGCCAGCGATCCCGGCCGCCCGAGGACGAGACGCCGAGAGCCCCAGCGAGAAGGGGAAAATCGAGCTGCACGACCACGACTCGAGTTCGGAGAAAGCCATGTCCGAGTCGCGGCTGTTCGATCACCGAACTGTCAGGCCACTCCGCGCGTGGTCATCTCGGGCCCCAGCGTACGATCCCGGCACACCGCATGGCCGACGCTCCCCTGCCTCATCCGAGACAAGGATGTTGGGCTAGGGCTCTCGAGCGCTGCCGAGCGAGAAGCGCCTAGCTCTCGCTTGCTCCGTTGTCCGCGAGCGGCCGAGCCGTTGGCGCTCGGCTGCGTCTTCCACCTCGTGATCGGGCACGAGGATGAACCGGCAGGTGACCTCGCGTGCAGTCCTCCGCCGCCGTGCAGCATGCAGTCTTGGTTGAGGAGAAGAGTCGGCGCGAGCGAGCTTTCCCGAAGCTCTTCCCCTGAGCAGCTCTCCATTCCGAGCGTGACAGGGGCCATCACCCCCAGGGGTGATGGTGGAGCCGTGGCGAGGCGTGTTTCACTTGAGAATCGTTGAGGGGGCTCGAGTCAGGTGCGGGGCCTGGACGTCGCTACGTAGCCGCGACGACCGCGGGAGTAGCGGCATCGACGCGGCGCTAGCCGTCAGTCGCAAGGAGACGAAGGTGGGGACACGCCATCAGAGGCGACCGGTTTCGGTGGGCCGCATCGTACCGCGGCTCCTGGCGACAGTGCTTGCCGCCCAGGCCCTCGCAGGATGCGACGGCATCGCGGACTTTTTCCTGGGCACGTGGGATCCCAAAGACCCGCCTGCGATTCCGTACATCGCCATCGTCGAGACACCTGGTTTCCCAGGCGACGCGGGCGGCGCGACTCCAAACGTTCACGCGGAGGTGGTCGCGGGGGGCGTGGGTGGTCCACGCTTCGTCGCGCTCTATGCTCCGGGCGCGTTGTTGTCCCCGATCGGGCGTGAGGGAGTGTGCATGCGCTTCCCGGATCAGGGAACGCTTCCCATCTCGCTCACGACGGCAGGCGAGGCGGTCGAGGTGTGGGCTGCGCTCGTAACCAGCGACAGCATCCATGCCGAGAACGGCGGAGCCACCGACAGCGCAGCAGACAACGACTTCACTCGGGACGCAGAAGCAGGGGCGGAGACGACCGACGCCAACGCGAGCGACGCCAGCGCGAGCGACGCCGGTGAGGAAGACGCCGCACCAATCCGGAGGCCATGCGCGGATCGCACGACCGCTATCGGAACGGGAGACATCATGACGAGCGAGTGCGTGGCCGCAGTGCTGCGCCGACTCTGTGGAGTCGATCGCCTAAGCGCGGTGGCGTACGCCGGACTCCTCTCGCGCACGGCCGGTCGTGCCGTGGCGACCGCGGACGACGCTTCCTCCGCGGACGACGCGTCCGGAGAAGGAGACGCAATGGATGCCAGCGACGCGGCGGGGGACGACTAGTGGCCCGCACAGGACATCGCGTTTTCTCCTGCGTAGCCTTCGCATTGGGTACAGTCGCCGCCGTCTTCCAAGTCGCGGCCAGCTGCGAAGGCACCGCGCGGGCAGCCCCCGAGCGCGTGCCGGATCTCGCGTGGGTCGACTACGACGGCTCGTGGGCCGACGGCGAGCCTCCGACGAGTCAGCCCACCATATCGCCGGACGGTGGCTCCAATGGAGCGACCGCCGCCACGAAGAGCGTATTCACATCCAACGGCTGCAACGAAGACCTCGTCCTGTGCCTCGACGTCGACGGGAACACACTCGCGCGCGACGACGCCGGGGACGGGCGCGATCGCATTCCAGTGCCCCGCGTCGGCGACGTGCTTCGCGTGCTCGTGATCGGCAACCGAGCCAAAGTGGCAGACGAGACCTTGGTCGTCACGAACGAGGGCGCCCTAGAACCTCGGAAACGATCGTTCGCCACCGCGGACGGCGGGACAGTGACCGCGTCCGAACGCGACGAAGTGCTGATGGAGACATTCATCTCCGTCCCGGACACGCCCGCCGTGCGCGTCCGACTGCAACGGCTCTCCCCCGACGGCAAGGTCACGCTCGTCGACCAGACCGTAAGGATCTCCGTCGAGAGGCGCCAAGCTTTTCACTTCGAGGCGATCCTCCTCGTCCCCGTGATCCCGCGCGGCGTCCGTCAGGTCAGCGCGACTCCACGTCCCGGAAGCAACCTGCGCTTCGTCGACGTCACGGAGGACGCTCGCGCAACCATAGGCCTCGCGCTCAACTACTTCCCCTTCGGAATATGCGGGAACGGACCGTGGGCCTCCGACGGCAGCTGCAGGAGTCGAGGGCCTAGGGAGGAGGACGAGCGGCTCGGGCTCAAGCGCTACTTGCTACAACCGCTCGGGCTTCAGGTCGGGACCACGCTCGACTTCAGCCGCGACTCGTTTCGCGAGTGGTACACCGGACTCGCCTTCGAGGCGGTACGAGGCGCGAGTCTCTCGTTCGGGTTCGCGTACGTGCGAGGGCGCTTCCTACGCCCCGGCTACGAGCAGAGTGGTTGGGTCCCCGATGGCGACACGGACAAGATCAGCTACGAGCGAACCATGATCCGACCGTACCTGGGCTTCGGGATCTCACCAGAAATAATAGGGACACTTCTCAGTGTTCTGGAGCAAGTGAAGAAGATCGACCCTCCTGATGGGACCAGCCGATGAACATCTCACGCCTCGTTGCTCTAGGCTGTCTCGGGGCTGTCCTGATCCTCGCGCCCGGAGTTCATGCTGACGGAAAGACCATTGGCGCAAAGGCAACAGCCGACGACGGAAAGGCCGTCCAGCGAGGCCACCAGATCATCGGCCAGTTCCGGGACCTGTTCAACGCATCCGATCTCGACAAGCTCGGCGAGCTCTATACCGAGGATGCCTTGCTGGTCGACGGCCCGCGAAAGCCGCCGCGCGGTCGCCAGAACGTGAAGCGGTATCTCGGCGGCGTCGTATTGAGCAGTGGTCGGGTGAACCGATGGCATGACGTCGTCTACGAGCTTCCGAACGCGGCCGTCGTCGAATGGGTGCATTGCTACCCGCGGCAGACGGCGGCCGGGACAGAGACATTCACTCTCCGAGGGGCCGACCTCTTCACGTTCAACTCGACAGGGCTTGTGAAGCGTCACGACATCTACGCCGACGACGCCCTCTACAAGAAGAAGCTCACAGCGACGGCCGAGGCGTGTCCCGGGGATACGTCAGCGCGCGTAATTCTAGGAACAGACGCAACGGATAGAGACGCCGCGGCGCTCCTCGCGGGAGTCTGGCCCCACGCGCCATCGGCGGCGCACCCCAAGACCGCGGGCGCCGAGAAGTTCGAGGACTTCGCGCTGCTCGACACGCCTGGCTCGAAGAAGCCGGACAGCAGGTTCTACGCTGCGATGTTCGGCTCGGTCGTCATGGGCGCATCGGCTGTCAGGTGGAGCGCAGGCGACACGGTGATCGTCCAGTACACCATGCAGTTTCCGGTCGACGTGCCAGCCCAACCGAGCCTCGGAGTTCCATCGATAAAGAGGGGTGCGGAGATCCATGCGCTCGACATCGTCATCACGGAGAACGGGAGCCGGCGCCGGCGCAGCTATTGGAACCGCGCCGAGGCTGAGAAAGGCCCCTGAAGGGGTGCGCGCACAAAGGCGAGCCGAAACGAGAATCGCGCTTGTTGGCATCGTCGCGCTCGCATGCACGTGTCACACTCTGCTTGCGGGCGCCCAGGGGCATGCCACGACTGTCGCGAACGGCGCCTCCACGACAGCGCTCGCACGCGCAGGTCGACAGCCAGTAGAGCTCAACTTCCGCCTCGTGCCTCTCGTGGGGTATTGCTCGTTCGACGGAACCGGTGCCTTGATGACCCTCCCCTTCGGCGTCTCTCTCGACGCGGCGAACCACACGATCGGCCCCGGCGCGCGCTGGTTCTCGGTTCATGCGTCGGTCTACGGTCCGGGCATCAACTGGAGCGGGATCAAGAACCCTCGCCCGTTCTACCCAAGCGTCCTCGGAGCCATATCCATCGGGCCTCGCATATCGTGGCAGTACGGGGCATCCC
The DNA here is from genome assembly GCA_001899635.1 of Myxococcales bacterium 68-20. Lineage (GTDB taxonomy): Bacteria > Myxococcota_A > Polyangia > Polyangiales > Polyangiaceae > Labilithrix. Next base: position 6,241 of record MKVQ01000004.1, read on the forward strand.
CCACCCTCGGCGACGGCGAAGGCACGACGAGCGGGCTGGGTGCGCAGGTCGTCAACCGACAGATCTTGTCGGTCGACCTGAGCTTGATGGGCCTCGCGACCGGCGAGATGTTCTATGCGCAGCAAAGCAGCGAAAGCAGTGGTCCACTTAGCGCAGGCTTCGCCCTCGGCGCTACGTGGATCCCGTGACCAGCCACTCCAATTCGGCACAGTCTCGTACGCTCGTAGCGCGGCGCTACGCGGCGAGGCCCTTGCGCTTCATCATGTCGAGCAAGGTGGTGCGCTTGATGCCGAGCATGTCGGCGGCGCGCTGCTTGTTGTTCTGCGACTTCTCGAGTGCCCTCCGGATGAGGCGGCTCTCGAGGGCGTCGACCGCAGCCCGGAGATCGACCATGCCGTCGCCCATGCTCGGTGGGAGCGTGAAGCGATCGTCCCTGGACGCGACCGAATGCGTGAGGATCGGTACCTCCGGCAAAGCAGCGGCGGCGCGGGCGAGGATGCGCGCGGGAAGGCAGTCCATATCGATCTCGTGGCCTCGAGCGAGGAGCACCGCGCGCTCGAGCGCGTTCTCGAGCGCACGCACGTTGCCGGGCCAATCGTCCGCCTCGATGAGCTCGAGCACACCTGGAGCGAAGCCGGTCACGTCGGTGCGACCGGTCCGCTCGGCGCAGGTCTCGAGAAAGTGCAGGGCGAGCGGGCGGATCTCCTCGCGGCGCTCGCGGAGCGGGGCGAGGTGCACGTGGACGACGTCGAGGCGGAAGTAGAGATCCTCGCGGAAGCGCCCGGCACGGACCTCGGCGGCGAGGTCTCGGTTCGTCGCGCCGACGACACGTGCGTTGCTCCGTACCGGCGTCGTCTCGCCGATCGGGGTGTACTCGCGCTGCTGGAGGAGGCGGAGCAGCTTCACCTGAGCGGCGGGCGAGAGCTCGCCGACCTCGTCGAGGAAGAGCGTCCCGCCTTCCGCGGCGGCCACGTAGCCTCGGCGAGCGGTCAGCGCTCCGGTGAACGCCCCCCGCGCATGCCCGAAGAGCTCGCTCTCGACGAGCTGGTCGGCGATGGCCCCGCAGTTGACCGCAACGAGCGGCCCGTTGCGGCGCGGGCTCATCTCGTGGAGCGCACGGACGGCGACCTCCTTGCCCGTCCCGCTCTCGCCCGTCACCAGCACCGTGCAGCTCGAGGGCGCAACACGCCGGAGCACGTCGATGGCATCACGCATCGCCTCGCTGATCGCTACGAGGCCCGCGCCCCGACCGCTTCGCCCCGCATCGAGCTTTTCCGCTGTCCCGTTCATTCAGGCAAGGAACAACGGCGGACGGTCGCGAAGATTCAACATCGATCGAGATGGGGCCCGGCGATCAACGCGCCGCTGCGACCGCGGCCCAGGCCTCGCGGAGCGGAGTGAGCGACGCCACGACGTCCGCGAGCGCGGCGCGGTCACGTCCGAGGTTCGCGTCGAAGAGGCGCCGCTTGCAGAAGCCGTAGAGGGCGAGGAGGTTCTCGGCGAGCTCCGGGGCATGCGTCGGGTCGAGGGTCGCGGCGAGCTCGTCCACGATCGCCATCGCACGGCCGATGCGATCGCCGGCACGCGCGCGTTCATCGCGAGCGAAGGCCTCGTCCGCCTCGCCGACAAAGCGGAGCGCGCCGTCGTACAGCATCACGACGAGCTGCGCGGGAGAGGCGGTGTTCAGCTGGACGCCTCGATAACGGGCGGCGGCAGCGGCAGCGGACATGAGAGCGGACATCGGGACGTTCCTGTCTTGGTCGTCGAGGCGACGTCGAGCGCTCAGCCCGACTTGTTGATGTTGGTGAGCGAGCCGAGCGCGCCGGACATCGACTGGTATCGGGTCATCGCGATGTCGAGATTCGAGAACTGGCGGCGGAGCTGCTGCTCGTACGCGGCCACACGCTCTTCCTTCTTGGTACGCGACTCGACCAGCCGCTTGCTCTGTGCGACGAGGGCTTCGATCCGGCTCTTTACCGGCGCGTCCTTGACCGCGACGAGGTCGTTGATCGCGTCGCTCATGGTCTTCATCATCCCGGTGGCGCCGGACTGCGCGTCGGTGACGAACAGGCGGCGAACCGATTCCGGATCCTTCGCGAGCGCGGCCTCGAGCTTCGTTGCATCGAGCGACATGACTCCGTCGCGCGACAAGCTGATCCCGACCGCGGACAGTGACCGATAGTCCCCGGTCGCGTTCGCCACCGCGCCGGTAGCAATCGCGGAGATCCGGTCGAGCGATCGACGGATGCTCGAGTCCGCGGCGAGCACCGAGCTCGACGCCTTCGTCGAGCCGTAGCCGGCGACCGCGTGGCCGGTGCCGACGACGTCGTTGTACGCGGACACGAACGCCGCGAGCTTCGTCTTGAGGGCGGACGAGTCGCTCGCGACCCGGATGGTGGCCGGCGTGGTCGTCGTCTTCGTGAGCGCCAGCGTCACGCCCGGGATTGCGTCCGCGATCGAGTTGGTCGCTCGCGTGACCTCGAGCCCGTCGATCGTGAGACGAGCGTCTGCGGCCGTCTCGTACGTGCTCGCGGGGTCGGAGAACCCGAGCGAGAGGCCGCTGCTCTCGGTGAAGGCGATCGCGTTCGCGGCGCCCGTGTCGAGCCCCTGGATGCTCAGGCGGTACGAGCCGCCGGCGTTGATGACGCCTGCGCTCACGCGCGCGCCGCTCTGCGCGATCTTGTTTGCGATGTCGGAGAGCGAGTCTGTCGGGAGGACGGAGATCGTGACCGGGCTCCCATCGCCGATGCGCATCGTGAGATCACCGGCCTGGCCGAGCGGCTCGGTCGCCGAAGACTGCGCGTCGCTGCGTGACTTCTGGGCGCGAGCGAGCTCGGTGACCTCGACCGAGTACGACGACGCCGCGGCCGAGCCGGTGACAGTGGCGACGAGCCCAGTATCCGACGACGAGGCGGACATCGAAGTGAAGCCGCTCGTCGACGAGAGGGCGATCGCGGCGTTCTTGAGCGCCGTCAGCTTGGCGGAGAACGCCGAGAGGGTGGAGCTGGCCGAGTCGATCTGCACCCGCTTCGTGTCGATCTCGCGGAGCGGCTTCTTCGCCAGATCGACGAGCTGGGAGATGACGGTCCCCGACTCGAATCCGCCGAGCCCGGTGAGCTGAATGGGCATTGAATCGTCTCTTTCTTCCAGCGCGTGTCGTCCTGATGTGGAGGTTTACGACCATCGGTGTCCCCCGGCACCCTCCGCGCCGGGGGACATTGCACTCACCGGCGATCAGCCGCGGAGGAGGCTGAGCGCGAGCTGCGGGGTCTGGTTCGCCTGCGAGAGGATGGCTGCTCCCGCCTGCGAGAGGACCTGGTTCTTCGAGAGCGAGGCCGTCTCCGAGGCGATATCCGTGTCCTGGATGCGGCTCAGCGAGGCCGCGGTGTTCGTCTGCATCGACTGGAGGCTCGTGACCGTCGAGGTGAAGCGGTTCATGCTCGCACCGAAGCCGGCGCGAACGCCGCTCAGGGTCTGAATCGCGCTGTCGAGGCTGGTGATCGCCGCCTGCGCGTTGGCGTAGGACGTCACGCTGCTGCCCGTGACCGCGAGCTGCGTCGCGTCCGCGCCGCCGAAGTCGACCGAGATCTGGTCGGTCGACGCGGTACCGATGCCGACCTGGAACGTCCTCGACGCCGCGGCCCCCTGGAGGAGGTTGATCCCGTTGAACTGCACCGAGCCGGCGACGCGGTCGATCTCCTCGAGGTTCTGCTGGAACTCGGCGTCGATGTTCGAGTAGTCGTTCGCGCTGAGCGACCCGTTCGACGCCTGCGTCGCGAGCTCGCGCATGCGCGTCAGGAGGCCGTGGATCTGCTCGGCGCCGCCATCGGCCGTCTGAAGCATGCTGATGCCGTCGTTCGTGTTGCGCTCGGCGACCGCGTAGGAGCGGATCTGCGCGTTCATCGACTTGCTGATGCCGAGGCCTGCGGCGTCGTCGGCAGCGCTGTTGATTCGCATACCACTCGCGAGGCGCGCGAAGGACGTCTTGAGCGCGTCCTGCGTCTTGGAGAGCTGGTTGTACGCGTTCATCGAGGTGACGTTGGTGTTCACGCTGAGTGCCATGGTGACGTTCTCCTGACTGTCTTCGTGTGAGGGAGGGTATCGGGACCGGCTCGCCTTCTTCTTCGGCTTGCCTCGTCCCCTCATGTTCGGGAACGGTCATCAGGGCCGTTCCTTGAGTCGATTTGGTGGGAGCCCGCCCCACGCTCAGGCAGCGTGCTTCTCCTCGAGGTATGCCTCGCGAATGTCGGCGAGGCGCGACTCGACGCCTGCGCGACGAGCGGCCTCCGGGCTGACGACGTCGCCCGCGACGATGCAATGAGCCACGTGGACCGCCGCCGACAGATGCGACGGGTCGCGTCCGAGATCGTGATGTCCGAGGACGGCGTCGACGATCACCGGAGGCACGCCCCAGAGACCGAGGACATAGCCCCCGACATCGGCATGGCTCGAGCCGAGGAGCTCCTTCTCCGCGACGTGGATCGGGACGAGCCCCTCGGTCGCGTACGCGCGCACGGCGGCGATCTCGTCGGGCGCGCCTTGCTCGAGCACCAACGTTCCGACGTCGCACAGGAGCGCCGCCGTGAAGGCGGTGCGCTGGTGCTCGGGCGCGACGATGCGTATCGTCACCGCCGCCGCATCGAGCGAGTCGCGCTGGATCTGCTCGACGCGCGCTCCGGAGAGGCCGCACGAGGCACGCTCCTGGAGGACGAGCGCGCGCAGGAGATCGAGCCCCACCCTCGCCGTCGCCGTCCGCACGTCACGGACGAGCTGCCCGCGCGCGAAGAACGCCGAGTTCACGATGCGAAGGATCTTGGCGCAGAGCCCCGGATCCTGCGCGACGAGGTCCGCCGCGTCGCGCACGCTCGCCCGTGACCCGTCGATGAGCGCGAGGATGCGCTCGTGGACCTTCGGCATCGCCGGCAACCGATGGACGGCAGCGGCGAGCTCGCGCACGCGCGCGTTCGGAGTGAGCGCGCTCAGGTAGAACGCGTTCTCGACCACGTCGGTCAGTCTCTTCGGATTGCACGGCTTGCTGAGGAACTGGTGCGCGCTTCCCATCGCACGCATCGCGTGCTCCTGGTCGGTGTGACCGGAGAGGACGATGCGGGTGATCGAGGGCCATCGCTCGTGGACCTTGTTGAGCAGCGTCGCTCCGTCCATCCCCGGCATGCGGATGTCCGTCACGATGACGTCGATGCGGGAGTCCTCCAAGAGCGCGAGCGCCTGCTCGCCGCTCGTCGCCGTGATGACCTCCCAGGCGCCGGCCGCGTCGGACAACATGCGCTGGATCGCCTCCAGGACTCGGGGCTCGTCGTCTACGAACAGGACTCTCATGCCAATGGCCTCGGTGGTGCGCAGAAGGTTGAAAACCGCTCCTCGTGAACATTGACGGGGAGCCGAACGATGAAGGTCGTGCCGCGTCCGAGCTCGGTCTCGAAGGAGATCTCGCCGCGGTGCTTCTCGACGATCACCGAGTAGGCGATCGCGAGGCCCTGTCCCGTCCCCTTGCCCACGGGCTTCGTCGTGAAGAACGGGTCGAACACGCGGTCGCGCGCCTTCTCGGGGATCCCGCAGCCGGTGTCGGTGACCCTGATCTCGGCCCAACCGCCGTCGTGGGTCGTCTCGATCCTGATCGTCCCCTTGCCCTTCGAGCCGCCGATCACTACCGCGTCGATCGCGTGAGCGCCGTTGACGATGAGGTTCAGGATCACCTGATTGACCTCGTCACGAAGACAACGCACGAGCGGCAAGGTCGGGTCGAGGTCGGTCTCCACCTCGGCGACGTACTTCCACTCGTTCGTCGCCACGATGATGGTGGACGCGATCGCCTCGTTGAGATCGCATGGCGCCTTCTCCCCTCCGCTCGGGTGGGAGAAGTCCTTCATCGCGGCGACGATGTTCGCGACCCGATGCAGCCCGTCGACGGACTGCTGCAGCGCCTTCGGCGCCTCGGTCAGGATGTAGTCGATGCGCGCATTGGCCAGGCTCGCCTCGGCGCGCGCGAGCACCTCCGACGACGGAGCGCCCTGCTTGGCGCTCTCGAGGAGCTCACGCGACGCGACGACCAGCTGGCACAGGCGTTCGAATGCCCGCGAGAGGAACTCGACGTTGTCGGTCACGTACTGCGTCGGCGTGTTGATCTCGTGCGCGATGCCGGCAGCGAGCTGCCCGATCGCCTCGAGCTTGTGTGCCTGCAGCAGGCGCGCCTGGGTGCTCTTCAGATCGGCGAGCGCCTTCTCGAGACGCCGCCGCTGATCCTCGAGCTCGGCCACGGCCGCGAGCGAATCACGCGGCGGCGGCCGGGCGCTGTTCGTCGAGCCCTCACGCGCGCCGAGCGGCGCTGGCGCTTCGCTTGCCACCAGACCTACCATTGCACCTCCAGACGCACCCGAGACGGGGCTCGTCATCCGATTCAACGGCTCGCGCCTGGAGGTCTGAAGGCTGTTCGTCACCAATCAGGTCGATCGCACGCCCCCGACTCACCCGTCGTCGGGGTCGCCCTCGTCCGTCGTCGCGGTCCGCGAATGACGGGCGATGGCGTCGAGCACGCGGCCGAGCTCGAACGAGTCCGGGAACACGGACGCCGGAGACGCCTCGATCCGCGCCGGAGTCGCCGGCGCGGCGAGCGCGTCGGTCTTCCCGGCAAGGCCACGAAGAGCGCTTGCGTACTTCGACTCGTCGGCGGTGTAGTAGCGCGCCTGCTTGAGCGCATGAGCGAACCCGTCGACGTCTCCGCGCTCCGCGTGCAGGGCGGCGGCGCCGAAGCGATCGCGTATCAACCGCACGTAGTCGACGGCACCCTCGTCGAGCGATCGGTACGCCCGGAAGCCGTCGCGGACCTCGACCTCGTGGCCGTTCAGGACCTCCTTGGTCCGGCATCGCGCGGTCTCTCCCGTCGGGCTCGCGCCCTTGATGCCTCCGAAGTTGTAGTTGTACATCTGCCTGCCGCTGCCGGTCTCGAGCGACGCGTGCGCGGTGAGGACATCGAGGAACGCAGGGCTCGCGGCATGCCCGGTCAGCTTCTGATGCGCGCGACCGATGGCGCCGCGCAGGTCGGCGCGCGAGACCTCCGTGCGCTGCGGATCGACCTCCGTCCTCTGGCGCGGAGCGATCGCGGTCGAGGCATCGTTCGGACCAACCCTCATCGCATCACTCCGTCGCCCCCGGAGTCGTCGTCAGCACCTTGCGGTCACACTCGCTGAACGTGTCGAGCATCCGCTGGAACGCCTCGAACGTGCGCGAGGCCGCCACGAGATCCGTCATCGCCGAGACCGCGGTGGAGTTCGAGTCCTCGAGCGCACCGACGTCCAGCGTGGTCGTGGTCGGTACCGGCACCGGGCCTCGCGACGCGAGGAGCGCACCGCCCTCGTGCGCGAACATGGTGCCCTCCCCTGCCCTCACGACCTTGAGACGGGCGACGATCTCGCCGCCTTGCACCACCGAGCCGTCGGGGTTGATCGAAGCCTCACCTGCTGCGAGCGAGAGCTGCAACGGCTTCCCGTCTTCGCGCACGAGCGGGGTACCGGAGACCGTCTTCAGCATCCCGTCCGCGCCCGTCGAGAGCGCCCCCGCGCGCGTGTAGCGCTCGCCTCGAGGTGTCGTGACCGCGAGGTAGTGTCCCTCCGGCAGCGCAACGTCGAGCGAGCGGCCCGTCGCGCGGACCGTGCCCCGCGATCCGTCGACCGCCGTCCCGCCGACCTCGGCGTAGCGCAGGTTCTCCTTCTTCGAGGCGCCCGCGAGCACCTCGCGAAACATCGGGCGCAGCCGCTGGTAGCCCGGCGTCGCCGCGTTGGCGAGGTTCGTCGCCGTCGTCTCGAGCGCATGCTCCTGCGCGACCGCGCCGCTCAGCGCGACATAGACTCCGCGAGACATCTCACTCCCTTCCTGCTGCCGCCCGCAGGCGGTGGATTGCTTCAGTGTGGATCTGACAGACGCGTGACTCGGAGACCTCGAGGATGCTCCCGATCTCGCGCAACGTGCGCTCCTCCTGGTAGTAGAGCGCCAGCACCAGCCGGTGCCGATCCGGAAGGGCGTCGATCGCCGACGCGACCAGGGCGCAGAGCTCCTTCCGTGCGGCCCGCTCGTCGGCCGGCTCCTCGTCGGCGCCGACGCTCAGCTCGTCGATGTCGAGCATCTCGAGCCGATCCATGCCGGCGCGGCCGAGTCGTTCGAGCGCGCCGCGATACTCCTCGACGCTCATCTCGAGACGCTTCGCGATCTGCTCCTCCTCCGGCGGCTTGCCACTGCGCTCGCTCGTCAGGTCCGACATCGCGCGCGCCACCTTGCGCGAGAGCGCCCGCGCAGCGCGTGACGCCGGATCGAGCGAGCGCAGGTGGTCGAGCGCCGCGCCACGCACGCGGTACACGGCGTAGGCTTCGAACTCCTCGGCGTCCATGTCGGGGCTCGCTCGCTCGAACGCGTCGAGCAGGCCGACCCAGCCGTAGCTGACGAGATCGGCCACCGTGATGTGGTTCGGGAGCCTCCGCGCCAGCTTCATCGCCGTGCGGCGGACGAGCGGGAGGTAACGCTCGTAATCCGCTCGTGAGAGCCTTCGTCTGGCGCGGACTTCCTCCACCGCAAGAGCGCTCATCGGTCGGTCTTCGCCTCGTTCGAGCTCGGGAAGAGGTAGTCGGCGATCGCTCCGTCGGTCGCCTCCGCGATGTCCTCGGGGACGCGCTGCCCGGCGCAGAGCGTGCTCACGGGAAGGCGCGTCGCGAAGACGGCGTGGACGATCCCGGCGGGAGCGTCGGTCTCGTCGAGCTTCGTCACCGCCAGCGCCGTCGGACGCGTCGTGGCGAAGTCGCGATGCACGCGCGCGGCATCGGAGGCGCGGAGCGATGCCGTCACGCAGAGGAGGACCTCCACGCGGCGGCTGCCCTTACGGAGCTCCGGAGCGCCGAGCCACGCCTCGGTCGAGTCCGGCTCGACGGGGCGTCCCGAGGTGTCGACGATGATGACGTCGGCATTCTCGTTCCGGATGATCTCGGCGAGCTCCTCGGGGGTCGTCGCCGTATGGAAGCGCGCGTCCATCAGCTCGGCGTACTTTCCGAGCTGGTCCATCGCGCCGACGCGGAAGCCATCGCACGAGACGAGGGCAACACTCTTCTTCGCCATGCGCGCGTGCGCCGCGAGCTTGGCGGCCGTCGTCGTCTTTCCGACGCCCGCCGGCCCGACGAGCGCGACGATCGCACGCCCCTCCTGCACGCGAGCCTGCGGTGACGGCGCGATCCTCACGAGCGCACCACACGCCGCCCGGAGACTGCGGTTGTCGAACGAGTCCTCGTCGTCCTCCGAGGGCGCCGTGCCGCCCTTGACCTTCTCGCTCTTCTTGGCGAGACGCGCGAGCGCGGCAGCGGCGGCCCCTTCGATCGCGCGAGCGCGGATCGCCGACGCGACCGCATTGGTCCGCCTCGGCGCGGCGAGGAGCTCACTCACCTCGGCGCGGAGCGTCGCGAGCTCGGCGAGGAGCTCGGCGGGGACCTTCGTGGGCCGCGCGAGCGCGAGCCGGAGCGCACGCGCCTCGCCGCGGAGCTCGGCGCGGAGTTGCGCGATCTCGCCCTTGGCCGCTCCGTTCGGCTCGTCGTCGTCGTCGTCACGATAGACGCCGGCGGCGAAGAGAGCCTCCGACCTCGGCTTCGTGACGGCTTCCCTGTGGACCGCACCGGCATAACGCGAATTCATCGATACCTCCTTTGAACACTCACGCAGCGAGACGATCGATCACACGCAGCGGCGCGCTCGACTCGATCTCTCGGAAAGACACGACGGGGAGCTGGGGCAACTTCCGCTCGAGGATCGCGCGGACGTAGCGGCGCAGATCCGGAGCGGTGACGACGAGAGGTGATGCACCGTGCGCGCCAAAGGCGGCGAGCGCGCGCTCGGCCACCGCTCCGAGCCCGCGGAGCATCTCGGGATCGAGCGCACCGCCGGTTCCCTTGGCGATTTCGGAGAGCGACTGGCGGAGCACCTGCTCGAGGCGTCCATCGAGCGTCAACGCGTTGACGACGCCGTCGGTCCGGAAGCGCGCCGTGATCTGCGGAGCCAGGCGCTCACGAACGAGCTCCGTGAGCTGCTCCGGATCCTTCGTCTGCGCGGCGAGCTCGCCGAGCGCCTCGAGGATAGAGCGCATGTCGCGCACGGAGACGCCTTCCTTGACGAGGTTGCGAAGCACCCGAACCACTTCACCGAGAGACAGCAAGCTCGGGACCACGTCGTCGACGAGCTTCGGGCTCGTGCGAGCGAGGACATCGAGCAGGTGCTGCGCCTCCTGCCGGCCGATGAGCCGGTGAGCCTGCGTGCGCACGACCTCGCCGAGATGCGTCGCGACGATCGTCGCGTGGTCGACGACGGTGTAGCCGAGGGCCTCCGCGAGCTCTCGGTCGCGCTCGGCGATCCAGACCGCGGGCATTCCGAACGTGGGATCGACCGTGGCCTCGCCCTCGAGCGCGGGTGCCCCGCCGCTCGGGCCGATCGCGAGGAGGCGACCGGCAGCGCACTCGCCGCGCCCGACCTCGGTCCCGAGGAGAGCGATGCGGTAAGCGCCCGCGGAGAGCGAGAGATCGTCCGTGACGTGGACGGGCGGGACGACGATGCCGAGCTCGCGCGCCACCTCCGTCCGGAGCTTCGCGACGCGATCGAGCAGCGTGCCACCGCGCGCTCCATCGACGATGCCGACGAGCTCGTAGCCGACCTCGATCGAGAGCACGTGCACCGCGAGCGCAGCGTCCACGTCCTCGGCGGAGGAGCGCTTCGCGTCGTCGACCGTCGGTTTTCCGACGCCGCCCTCGCCCCCGCTCGACGCTGCGGACGCCGGCGCCGCGCTCACCTTGCGCGAGACGATGACTAGCGCGGCGGCGAGCGCGAAGCACGGCAGCGCGGGCATGCCCGGCATCAGGCCGAGGATCGCCAAGATCGCGGCGGTGATCGCGACGGCCCGGCGACGGCCGAAGAACTGCTGCGAGAGCGCACGACCGAGCTGATCACCCGTGGCGCTACGGGTCACGACGATGCCGGACGCGGCCGACATGAGGAGCGCGGGGAGCTGCGAGGCGAGCGCGTCACCGACGCTGAGGATCGAGAACGTCTCCGCGGCGCGGCCGATGTCCATCCCGCGCGAGATCCCGAGGACGAGGCCGCCGATCAGGTTGATCGCCATGATGAGCAGTCCGGCGATGGCGTCGCCGTGGACGAACTTGCTCGCGCCGTCCATCGCTCCGTAGAAGTCGGCCTCGCGCTCGAGGTCGCGACGGCGTGTGCGCGCAGCGTCGTTCGTGATCGTCCCGGTCGACAGATCGGCGTCGATCGCCATCTGCTTGCCGGGCAACGCGTCGAGGGTGAAGCGCGCGGCGACCTCCGCCACGCGGCCAGCGCCCTTCGTGATGACGACGAAGTTGATGACCGTGAGGATCAGGAAGACGACGAGACCGACGACGACGTTGCCCTCGACCACGAAGCGGCCGAACGCCTCGACGACGGAGCCGGCCGATCCCTGCCCCTCGCCGCCGTGGAGAAGGATGAGGCGCGTGGTGGCGACGTTGAGACTGAGGCGGAGGAGCGTCCCGACGAGGACGAAGGCGGGGAACGCCGAGAACTCCAGCGCATTCTCGATGAAGAGGGACGTCAGAAAGACGCCGATCGAGATCGCCATCGAGAGTGCGATCATGCCGTCGAGGAGCCACGCCGGCATCGGCAGCACCATCATGAGGATGATGCCGATGATGGCGATCGGGACGAGGCCGTCCCATTTTCGACTCGTCGGCGCGATGACACCCGTGCTGCTCACGCGTCGACATCGAGCACGTCACGTGCCGGCCTGTATTTCCGGCGGATCGCGCCGTCGCCGGCGACGAGCGTCAAGGCCGTGACACTCGCGACTCCGCCCGCGACGAGCGCGCGCCACGCGATTCGCTCGTACCGAAGCGAGGAACGTCGTCTATGCTGCCCTCTTGAGAGGGATAGCCAGGTGAACGACAACCCGTACCGCCGTCCAGCCGTCGACGGTCATGGCCCTGACCGAGGGTCGCTCTTCGTTCTCGCCGGCATCGGCTCGGCGCTCGCGAGCCTCTACTGGGGGGCGCTGACCTTACTCATCTTCCTCGGGGTCGCGGCGGGCTCCGTGTCCGGCATGCAGCTGATCCTGCCCTTGGTGCTGATCGGGCTCTATGCCGTGCGCGCCTTCCAGGTCTTCAAGGGCGACCGCAACGCCGCCCAGCGGTTGCTCTGGCTGCACGGCTTCGGCGGGGCAATGGCGTTGGTCCAGATTGTGTCGGGCGGTCCGACGCTCATCGTGCTCCAGGGCATCAAGATCGTGATTCACGTCTTCGGCGGCGTGACGGCCTACCTCGCTCAGCGCCGCTGAGCGGTGCACCCGGCGGCAGGTCATCGATGAGCCCTGTCGGGCGAGGCGTGCGCCGCCCGGCGATCAGCCCATCTCCTCGAGCCAATGCTCCTGCGCGCCGCGCTCGTTCGCCGCGCGCCGGGACTCCTCGAGCTTCCGCAGCTCGATGCGCCGGATCTTGCCGCTGATCGTCTTGGGCAATGCCGCGAACTCGAGCCGACGGACGCGCTTGTAGGGCGCGAGCTTCTGCGAGCACCATTCGAAGACCGCGCGCGCGGTCTCCTTCGTCTCGGGGACGCCGGGCTTCAGCACCACGAAGGCCTTCGGGACCGACAGGCGCACGGGATCGGGGCTCGGCACGACGGCGGCCTCGGCCACGTGCTCGTGCTCGACGAGCACGCTCTCGAGCTCGAACGGGCTGATGCGGTAGTCGCTGCTCTTGAACACGTCGTCGCCGCGGCCGACGAAGTGGATGTAGCCGTCATCATCGCGCCGAGCCTCGTCGCCGGTCCGGTAGTACCCGCCTGCCATGACCGCGCTCGTTCGCTCCTCGTCGTCGGCATACGCGGTCATCAGTCCGGACGGTCGCGGCGTCAGGCGGAGAGCGACCTCTCCTTCGTTCGACTCGCGGCCGTCGGCGTCGAGGAGCACGATGTCGTAGCCAGGAAGCGGCTTGCCCATCGAGCCCAGACGCACGGGGAAGCCTGGCGGGTTACCGACCTGCGCGGTCGTCTCCGTCTGACCGTAGCCGTCACGGATCGTGAGGCTCCACGCATCGCGCACGTGCTCGATCACCTCCGGGTTGAGCGGCTCACCGGCGCTCGCCAGCTCGCGGAGGGCCGCAGGCTTCGCGCCGAGCGACTCGAGGATGAGCATGCGCCACACGGTCGGCGGCGCGCAGAGGGTGGCGACGTCGTGCTCGCGAAGCACCTCCAGCGTCCGCTTCGCCGAGAAGCGCGGCGCGTCGTGCACGAGGATCGTCGCGCCCGCGTTCCACGGGGCGAAGAAGCTCGACCACGCATGCTTGGCCCATCCCGGCGAGCTGATGTTCTGGTGCACGTCGCCTTCGCGGAGGCCGAGCCAGTACATCGTGGAGAGATGGCCGACGGGGTAGCTCTGATGCGTGTGGAGCACGAGCTTGGGCTTCGCCGTCGTGCCGGACGTGAAGTAGAGGAGCAGCGGATCGCTCGCGAGGGTCCGCACACGCGCGAGCGACGCGGGCGCCGCGAGCGCGTCCTCGTAGCGAGTGAAGCCCGCCACACGATCGCCGACCGCGAGCCGAACGCGGAGGCGCTCGGGGGCACGGAGCTTCGCGGCGCCGGCCTCGTCGGTGATCATGTGGCGGACGTTGCCACGCTCGATGCGATCATCGATGTCCGCCGCGGTGAGCTGCGTCGTCGCCGGGATCATCACGGCTCCGAGCTTGATCGCTGCGAGCATCGTCTCCCAGAGCGGCTGCACGTTCGTGAGCATGACGAGGATGCGGTCGCCGCGGACGACTCCCTGATCGGACAGCCATCGCGCGAGGCGGGTCGAACGCTCCGCGAGCTCGGCGTAGCGGACCTTCGTGACGCGCGGAGTCCCTTCGGCATCGCTCACGAGGACGAGCGCCGTCGCATCGCGACGCGACGCGAGCACCTCGAACCAGTCCCAAGCCCAGTTGAACTCCTCGAGCTGCGGCCACGCGAAGGCGGCGCGCGCACGTTCGACGTCACCAGCGTTCTGGAGGAGCGCGTCGCGAGCGCGCTCGAAGGCTTCGGTCGGATTCATCGCCCATACGCTACACCTGGGTGCGAAAGGCGACGTAGGATGCACGCGTGCAGAATCACTCCCGACTCACGATCGATGCAGACGTAAGGTCGCGCTTCACCGCCTGCTACCTGCGCGTCGCGGGCGACGAGTGCGCCTTCATCGAGTCCCACACCGCCCATGCCGTGCCGCGTCTCCTTGCAGCGCTCGAGCTGCAGGGAAAGACGCCGAACGACGTACGATACGTGGTCGTCACGCATGCTCACCTCGACCACGCCGCCGGCGCGAGCGCGCTCCTCGCAGCGTGCCCGAAGGCGACGCTCCTGGCTCATCCGCGCGCGGCGAAGAACCTGATCGAGCCGGACCGTTTGATCGAAGGCGCGACCGCAGTCTACGGCGCAGAGCGCTTCGCCGAGCTCTACGGCACCGTCGGCCCCATCCCCGCCGAACGCGTGCGCGCACTGGAGGACGGCGAGACGTTCGCGCTCGGCGGCGCGACCCTCGCGGTCCACCACACGTACGGCCACGCGTACCATCACTTCGTCGTCGACGATCCGACGCTCGAGACGGTCTACACCGGCGACACGTTCGGCCTCGTCTACCCTGCTCTCCAGTTGCACGGCCGGTTCGCGCTCCCCTCGACCAGCCCGACCGGCTTCAACGCCGCCGAGGCGCGGAAGAGCATCGACAAGGTGCTCTCGCTCGGCGAGCGCCTCGTCTGCCCGACGCACTACGACGCGTACGAGGACAAGGAGGCGATCGCCGCGCAGCTCCGCCGCTTCATCGACCGCGCCGAGGCGTGGGTCGATCAAGGCGCGAAGGGCGACGAGTCGGTGGCCGCGCTGGAGAAGCGCTTCGCCGAGGCATGGTGGGCGAGCATCGCCGAAGAGGCTCCCCACTTCGGCGCGGACGAGAAGGAGCTCCTCGCACTGGACGTGGAGCTCAACGCGCAGGGACTGGCGTTCGCCGCTCACGCCATCCGACAACGCGCCGCGAAGAGCGGCGGCTGATCGACGAGATGTGCAGTCCGGTCCGCATCTCCTCCACCGAAGCGCAGGTGAAGCTGGTCGCACGCGGGGCCCCGCAGGAGACCTGGTGAGTCGCGCCGTGCGCTCGCTCGCGTGCCTCGGCTCGCTGGCAATCTTCCTTCATCTGTCGGTCGCCGAGGCTCATGCCTGTTCGATGGCGTTGACGATCCCGTCCTCGGGCGCGCTCGTCGGCACCGCGGGTGGATTCGTCGAGACTCCCGAGTTGCCGCGGAACGTTGCGTTCATCTTCTACGGCCCCGAGGCCCCGCCGACGCTCGACGTGGCGCGTGCCGCCGACGGCACGCTCGTCCAGGCGCGACTCTCTCGAGAGCTCCCGCTCGGAACGCAAAGCTCGATGTTCCTCTACACCCTCGACGCGCCCTTGCCGACTGGGGCGCGATTCAAGGAACTGCTCGCCTGGCGCAGCTTCGAGATCGGGAACGAGCTGCTCGACTCGCCGCCCCCGCCAACCGAGCTCCGGGCGGCAGAGGTCCGCCACTCCGACGACAACGACGGCTGCTTCCGGCAAGACAGCTGTGGGGCGATGACGACGCTCGACCTCGACCATCCCGAGGAGCCCGGCGCCGTGTTCTACGGCGTCTACTACGGCGACAGCCCGGAGGAGGTGGCGGCCGCCACCGCCCCGACGGAGATCACGACCGTGACCTACCTGCACGTCGAGGAGACGCTTCGCTACGGTGCCCGCTTCGTCGCCGTCACCGTCTTCGACCGCGCGGGCCACGAGAGCGCGAAGAGCAAGACGATCCGGATCGTCAACGAAGGCGAGGAGGGCTGCAGCGCTGCCCCCCACTCCTCCGGCGTCTTCCAGGGCTACGTGTTGATGCTCGCCGCGGCAGCGCTCACCCGCATCCGCCGCCTACGTGTTCGGCACGGGGACTGAGCGCGCTGGGGAAGAGCGAGCTCGAGCTCAGGTGCTCCGCGAGCGCGAGACGCGCCGGCGCGCCCACGCCATCATCGCAAGGCCGAGACCGAAGAAGCCGCCCGCGGCGCTGACCGGCGCCTTCTGCGTCATCGAGCAGCCGCCGTCGAAGACGACCGGGGAGCTCTGTCGGTCACCGGTCGCGTTCATGTGCTCGTCGACGACGGCCGACTCGAAGGCGCCCTTCGCGTCCTCGTCTTCCGCTTTCGGCGACTCGCCCACGTCGCCGCCGGTGCTTGCGCCGATCGTCTTCTTCGGAGCCGGAGTGCACGGAGCGGCGAACCCGGAGAGCATCTTCGCCAGCGCGATCGGGTCCCCGAGCATGTCGTTGTGGGCGTTCGTCGTGATCGACGTCAGCAGGAGGAAGTTGTCGACGTTCGGCGCTTCGTCCTGGAAGCCCGCCGTCGCGCCGGCGAGCAGATCCGCGACCGCGACGATGTTCGTGTAACAGACGTTCGGCGCCGAGTCGTTCGTGGTCTTCGAGCGCTGGCTCTGCCCGAACCGGATGAAGGAGAGCGGCTCCTCGGAGTGTCCGCCTTGCAGGTCCTCCCAGTAGACCGGGTCGAACAGGTCGCTCGTGAAGTTCGACTGCATCGTCGCGCGGAGCGCGGGGTCGACCATGCCGAGCGGCGAGCCGGCAGCGGAGTACAGATCGAGGGCGACCTTGACGACCAGCGACGCCGAGATGCCCGGGACCACCCGGCGCGCGGCGGCGATCATGTTCGGCAGATAGAGCGTGGCGTCGGCGAACTTCGCCACTCCGACGTGCGCGTACGGATGGTGGAGCCCACCGAACATCGCCGCCCGATGGACCTTCGCCGCCCCGCCCTTCTTCTGGATGTAGTTGTTCAGCACGCCGACGCCGGCGGAGTGTCCGACGACGTTCACCTTCGCGGCCTTGGTCTGCGACAGCACCTGATCGACGAACGCACTGATCTGCCCGGCGGACGTGGAGAGGTGGTCCTGTCCGTTGGCGCCGCCCGGGACGTGGCCGTAGTTCCTGGCGTAGACGCAGTAGCCGGCGCCGACGAGCGCATTGGTGACGCCGCTCATCCCTTCGAAGTTGCCGGCCTGACCGTGGACCACGACCACGGGGTAGGGGCGCGCCGCCGTGGGCTTGCAGCTCGGATTGTTCAGTCCCGCGGCCTCCGCGGACGACGCGGACGCCAGCAGCGCGCCCGCAACGGCGGCGGCGCCCGCGATGCGCCCCACGAGCGACGAGCGGTGCGACTTGGGAGAGCGGATCGAGCACGGGGTGGTGGTCATCGAGGGAACCTCGTCGAGAGAGGCGTTGGTGCCTCGAGACAGGCTTCAGCGAGAACCGTGCCGTCACGGAGCAGGGATCTCGGGCGGTCCGCGAGCTCGGACAAAGCAGCGTCATTTTCAGGCGATGAACGCATCGGGCGCGCTTGCTCGCCTGTCCGACCGGAACGGAAAGCGAGCACTCTCGATGGACACAGCCGTGACCTCACCCGGCGCTCGGGCGAGCCTGCATCGCGTCCTTCTCCCCGCGCGCACGCCTCTCACGACCGTGACCAGAGGATCGATCCGACCCTCTCCCGATGGCCATCGATCGAGCCCAACACGGCACGGCGACAGAGAACGAGAGACGGGCGAATGGCCGGAAGAAACACGATCTATCGACTCCCTTCCCGCCTTCCCGCCTCCATGTTTCCCCCCTCTCGCCGAGCCCGAGCCGCGAGGCCCGGAGCCTGCATGAGCCCGAGCGATGCTTCGCCTGAACGTGATGCGAACGGCCCTCGCGTGTGTGGTGACGATGACGATCGGCCATGGGCTCGTGGCCTGCTCCGACGACGACCAGCAGATGCGGACCCGCCGGGGCTCTGCGCGTGAGCGCTCGTCCGCGAACGGCGACGGCGGAGCCGGGACCCTCGAGGAAGAGAGCACGGGCACCGCCCCGGACACGCTCCCGGATCCGAGCTCGCAACCGATGCCGAAGCTCAGGTCGCTCGCCGAGCGTTGCAAGTTGATCAGCGATCGCAACCTCGACGATCCCACCGCGAACGACACCCACTTCCGCGCGAACCTCCGCGGGACGGACCTCGGGATCCCGGTCGCGCACGCGAACGATCTCTACTTCTTCTTCGGCGACACGGCGGGCGTCCGCGGGATCTGGGCGCTCGGCCCCGAGTCCCTCCCCGACGCCGTCGGCGTCGCCTCGTACTCCGCGGTGAAGAGCGATCCGAGCACGCTCTGCAGCAATCTCCGCTTCCTCGGCGGCAGCCCGGAGTCGAGCGTCGGACGCGCCCAGGACTCGCGGATCGCGCGCGACTTCGCAGGCGCGTGGATGACGCCGCCGGAAGGACACTCGATCGGCGAGTACATCCGCAATCCGTCGGGACCGCGGGGCAAGGGCGCCTGGCCCAACATGCCGGGCGACTTCGAAGTGCCCTCGGGAGCCTTCTCCCATCAGGGCTCGATCTACGTCTTCTACACGACGGTCGAGTCTCCGAGCGTGGTCGAGATGAAGGGCGCTTACCTCGCGCGGTGGACGTCGCCGTCGGCCACCGGCCTGCCTGCCTACGAGATCCTCTACTCGGTCGATCAGCGCTTCGACGACAGTGGTCCCCTCCGCGGGGACTTCATCAACATCGCGCCGCTCGTCGTGGACGACTACCTCTACGTCTACGGCTCCGGCAAGTATCGCCAGAGCAGCGTCCACCTCGCGCGCAAGCCGCTCTCCGCGCTCGCTACGCCCGGCGGCTTCGAGCGCTTCGACGCCGACACGATGACCTGGCGCGCCGCGAACGACGCGAGCGCCAAGCCGATCGTCGCGTCGCCCACGGTCGGCGAGCTCTCGGTCCGTTACTTCCCCGCGGTGAATCGCTTCGTGATGATGAACCAGGAGATTAACGGCAGCGGCAACCAGGTCGTCGTGAGGTTCGCGAAGTCCCCCGAAGGCCCGTGGAGCGCGCCGACGGCGATCGCGTCCTTCTCCGACCCGGCGTTCCTCGCCACGTACTGCTGCGTGAACGGCGTGTGCTCCGGCAAGCGCCTCTTCAACTGCGATCGCGCGGGCTTCTACGGCACGTACATGCTCCCGGACGCGACGAAGAACGCCGATGGCTCGTTCACGATCGACTTCACGATGTCGACGTGGGACCCGTACAACGTGGCGCTCATGAGCGCGACGTT
Source organism: Myxococcales bacterium 68-20 (assembly GCA_001899635.1). Lineage (GTDB taxonomy): Bacteria > Myxococcota_A > Polyangia > Polyangiales > Polyangiaceae > Labilithrix. Next base: position 25,454 of record MKVQ01000004.1, read on the forward strand.
CGAGTGAGCCGGCGTCAGCGCGTCGGCTCGTCGGGCGCGATGCGCAGCGCTTTGATCGTGGTCGCGAGCATCTCGTAGTGACTGGCGAGCATGACGAGCTCGACACACTCGGCGGCGTCGAGATGTCGGCCGAGCTCGGTCCACAGCTCGTCCGAGAGATCCTTGGTCGCGTGGAGCGAGTCGGTCGCCCGGAGCATCGCGCGCTCGCGCGGCGAGAACCCGTCGGCCTCGGGGCCTTCCTTCACGCGGGCGAAGTCGGCTTCGGTGAGCCCGACCCGCGCGCCGACGCGCATGTGGTGCTCGAGCTCGTAGCGGCAGTCCCGCAGGTGCGCGACCCGGAGGATCACGAGCTCGCTCTCGCGCCGGCGAAGCTTGCCGAACGGCATGAGGCGTGACGCGAACACGAGCCAGCCGAGGAGCAGGCGCCGGTTGCGTCCGAGCGTCGCGAAGAGGTTCGGTGGCTTGGTGCGTGCGGCGAGGCCGAGGACGCGCACCACGCTCCACACGACGACGCCGAGCTCGGAGCGCGAGCCCGGCGGGACGCGCGGAGCCTCTGCGAGATCGCTCATCGGCTGGCCCGCACCTGCGAGCGCACGGGCTGGTCCGTCGTGAGCGGCGCGTCCTCGTCCCGCGCGACACGCAGCGCCTCCACGACGCGCGGGCCGCCCATCACGCGCTCGACCGCGCGCTGCGCCGGCATGCGGAACGGCAGCAGCGCACCGACCCACCACGGAGCGACGATGCGGCGCGAGCGGCGAGCGATGCCACGCTCGAGCGCGTCGATCCCGAGGGCAAGAGGCGCCACCGAGGTGAATGGCCCTGCCTTGGCGATCTTCGCGGCGGCGGCGGTGCCGAAGCCTCGCCGCGTCATGTCGGTGTCGAGCTCGGCGAAGTAGGCGACGCCCACGCGCGCCCCCGATGAGGCGAGCTCGATCCGTAGACTGTTGCCCATCGCCTCGACAGCGGCCTTCGACGCGCAATACGCGCCGAGCAGCGGCGGATGCAGCGCCGCCGCCAGTGACGAGACCGCGAGCGCATAGCCGCCCTGATGCTCCACGTGCGGGCCAGCAGCGCGGAACGTGTAGTAGACGCCGAGCACGTTGACCGCCAGGCTGCGCTCGAACACCTCCGGGTTGCCCCCGAGGAGCGGGAGCTGCGCTGCGACTCCCGCGTTCGCGACGACCACGTCGAGCCCGCCAAGCTCGCGCACCATCGAAGCGACGCTCGCCTCGACCTGCCCGCGGTCGCTCACATCGGACTCGGACCACGGGGCGTTACCGCACTTCGCGGCGCTGGCCGCGAGCGCGTCGGCCTCGAGCCCCATGAGCGCGACGTGCGCTCCGCGTAGATGAAGACGCTCCGCGAGCGCCGCGCCGATGCCCCGCGCAGCGCCCGTGACGAGCACACGCTTGCCCCGAAGAGGAGGAGGAGAGAAGAGCCCCATGTCGACCGAGCTCATTGTTCGCTGCCCTCCGTCCGATTTGCAAGACAGGCCCTGACGGCGCTCGCCGTCACGGCTTCATCTCGACGGTGGTGGTGTCGGTCGCGACGTTCCACTCGATGGATCCGTTCTGGAAGTCGCTCCTCCGCCCGCCCGTCACCGCGTATTCGCCCGAGGTCGGGTAGCCGAGCGCGCCAGCCTCCCAGCCCAGCTCCTTCCACTTGTCACGGATCCGCCCGAGCACCTCGTGCGCGCCCGTCTCCGGCGTCCAGTAGATCGACCCGCCCTCGAAGACGTTGTACCGGCCGTTCCGATCCGGCGTCGTGACCTCGTCCGAGATCGGGTAGCCGAGCACGCCCGGCTCCCACCCAAGGTCCCTCCACTTGTCGCGGATGATGCCGTGCACCACGTGCGCGCCGGTGTTCGGCGTCCAGTAGATCGAACCGCGCTCGAACACGCTGTAGCGACCTTCTCCGTCCGGCGTCGCGAGCTCGTTCGTGATCGGGGCGCCGAGCATCGAACCACAACCGCCGAGCGACCGGTACTTCGCGTCGATCGCGCCGACCGTCGTCCCCGACCCGCCGGGGCAGCTCGTCCCGACCCTCGCTGCCGCGTATCCCTTCGGCGGGATCAACGACGCGAGCTGATTGAACGACAGCCAGTAGAAGGTGTTGCCTCCGAAGTTCGCCGAGTCGGCGATGAAGACCTGTCTCGTGTCGGGGTTGTAACCAATGACCGAGAAGTAGTGGTAAATCGTCGATGCCGGATAGCCGGGGGGATGGTTGTTCGGGGGAGCGACGATGTTGGTGACGACCACGTAGCCGGCGTCGATGTTGCGAACGATGTCGTCCCAGAGGCGATCCCGCTGCTGCGGCGTCGGCGGATCGTTCGGGATCTCGTGCGTCTCGTAGGTGCCGGCTCCGAGGTGCGCGTTCAAGGTCGCGGTGACCTGTCCAATCCAATCGGTCCCATCCGTCGTCGTCCCGAGCTGGCTCGCGAGGCTCGCCTGACTTGGCGGGTTGATTCGCGTCGAGAGCGCGACGCGTGTTGCGGCGGGACCGCACCACCAGCCCGTTTGTTGCACCTGGAACTGGACGTTGAGGACCTTCCAGCGAGCCTGGTTCAGCGAATCGGTGGACGAGGCCGTCACCTCGTCGTCGACGGTCGAAGTGCAGGCGAGCCCGGTCAACGCCATCATCGCGGCGATCGTCACTACACGCATTCTTCGAGTCCCTTCCTGTTGCAAAGCGGACGTCACGACGAGCGCATCGACGGAGAACGAAGCGCCTCGCTTGCTGCTCATTCCTCTGGAATCATCTCGACGGTGGCCGTGTCGGTCGCGGCGTTCCACTCGATCGAGCCGTGCTGGAAGTCGCTCCTCCGCCCGCCCGTCACCGCGTATTCACCCGAGGTCGGGTAGCCGAGTGCGCCAGCCTCCCAGCCCAGCTCCTTCCACTTGTCGCGGATCCGGCCGAGCACCTCGTGCGCGCCCGTCTCCGGCGTCCAGTAGATCGACCCGCCCTCGAACACGTTGTACCGGCCGTTCCGATCCGGCGTCGTGACCTCGTCCGAGATCGGGTATCCGAGCACGCCCGGCTCCCACCCGAGGTCCTTCCACTTATCGCGGATGATCCCGTGGACCTCGTGCGCGCCCGTCTTCCGCGTCCAGTAGATCGACCCGCGCTCGAACACGCTGTAGCGACCGACTCCGTCCGGCGTCGCGCGCTCGTTCGTGATCGGAACGCCGAGCATCGAGCCACAACCTCCGAGCGACCGGTACTTCGCGTCGATCGCGCCGACCGTCGTCCCCGATCCGCCGGGGCAGCTCGTACCCGAAGCCCAGAAGCCCGTGCCCTGTGTGTCGGCGAGGACCTGCGAGAGTCCCTCGCTGTACGTCTGGTAACGTGGGCCCCAGCAGCTCCAGCCCGGCTGGCAGCCGTTGTACAGAAGGACGAGCGTCCGGATCCACTGGTCTCGCAGCGTCCCATTGCGGACGTCGAACCCATTGATCCACGCGAGTGCCTTCTCGTTGGTCTCCGCGTTCGTCGTGTAGGGCGAGTCGCGGACGATCCGCACGACGAAGTCGATCGCGCGGGAGATCTGACCGTCGATGGTGAGCACGCCGAGGCCGTACACGTTCAACGTGTCGCCGAAGGTGCCGGAGTCGAACTGGAAGAGGCCGAGCCCTCCCTGCTGCGCGCTGCACGGGCCGTCCGCCGCGCCCGCGATCACCGGTCCGCCGCCGCAATCCGGCGAGCTCGGGCCCTGACACGCCCACGTCGCCTCCGACCAGCAGTGCGCGAGCCCTGTCTCGTCGAACGCGATGCCCGCGAAGAGGTAGCCCGTGTCCCGGACGCCATGCGCGGCAGCGGCATCACGGATCCGGACGTAGCGGTCGATTCGCGCGGGGACCGACAGCTCGTCGCTCGTCTGCCCGACGTCTTCGGTGGAAGTCGTGCAGGCACTCGCGCCCGCGACGAGCGAGACGAGCAGCGCCACGGGACCCGCGAGAGAGAGGCGGAGATGCACGGCCATGCACGGCCCTGGTGCGAGGGTCGTGCCTGTGCCGCGTCGCGCGTGATTCGGGCACGAGCCCCGACATCGGCGCTCCACCGTCGATGCATGGTGCCCGCACGTGGTCCGCTCCGCTGGTCACGACTCTGACCTCCGCCCGGCCGGCACCTGCCACGCTGGGCGAAGCGTTTGCTCGCCCGTTGGCCGTGTGTGAAGCTTGGCTCGATGTTCTCGTTGCGTGGGCCCGCCCTGGCGTCGCTTCTCGTCGCCGCATGTGCACCGATCGTCGGGGTCACGGAGCTCGAGGTCGTGGAGAGAGCGGAGCCGGCACCACCCGTCGAGACGGCACCCGACGCGGCCGCCCACGACGACGCCGCGCCCTCTCAGGTCGAGAAGGACGCCGGAGACGCGGGCGACGCGGGGGTCGGCGACAAGCGGGTCTTCGTCACGTCCACCGCGTTCAACGGCATCATGGGGGGCGTGGCCGGCGTCGACGCACGCTGCATCGCCGCCGCGGATCGCGAGGGCCTCGGCGGCGACTGGGTCGCGTGGATCAGCGCGGACGGAAAGAACGCGATCGACCGCATCACCCATGACGGGCCTTACGTCCGACTCGACGGCGCGCGCGTGGTGAGAGACAAGTCCCAGCTCGTCTCGGGCGTCCTCACCTCACCGATCGACCGGACTGAGAAGGGGGAGACCGTCACCGAGAACCCGCTCGTGTGGACCGGAACGTTCATGAACGGCACCTTCTCGACCGACTGCAACAACTGGTCGACGAGCAACGCGCTCAGCTTCGGCGCGATCGGGACGCTCAACCGGGTCGACCGCCTGTGGACCGACAACGGCGGTCCCGGCGGGGGCTTCCGCAACTGGGGCTGCCAGACGAGCGCGCGCCTGTACTGCTTCGAGCTCTGAGGAGTCAGAGTCCGAGCGTCACGGCGAGCCCGAGCGCGGTACGATCGACGAGCGGGGCGACCGATACGCGACGCTCCGGCGCGGTGAGGTGGAGCACGACGCCCGCCGCCAGCCCGATCGCCCCGACCGCCGTGGCCACGCTGCTGATCGTGGAGAACGTTCGCGCTTCGTCGGCATCCGAGGCCTTGCGCAGGCGAGCGGCCTCGGACGGACACTTCCCGTCGGGGCACACCTCCGAGACCGAGTCCCATCGCACAAAAGCGAGCGCACCGAAGACGAGTCCGGCCGCGAGGACGGCGCCGCCGCCGATCTCGAGCCCGATGGCGACCGCGCGCTGCGTGTCGCCAGGTGACTCGTCCTGCGGTGCAGACATCTGCGCGACGGGCGTGGTCGGGTCGAGGTCGGGGATCTGGACGGTCTTGCGCTCACCCTCGCGAAGCTCGACCGTCGTCTGCCACGACTTGCGCTCGTCGGCGGCGACTTCGATCGTCTGCAACCCAGGATCGACCGGCAGCGGCGCATCGAAGGCAGCCGGGTCGACGCGTACGCCGTTGCGCGTGACCGTCAGCCCCGGCGGCGTCGCCTTCGGGCTCGCGATCGAGAGCAATGCGAGCCGCGGCTCGATCCGTGCCGCAGCCGAGCGCGCGATGCTTGCCCGGCGCTCGTCGTTGCGGGTGACGGCGAGCGCCGTCGCTTGACGATACGCGAGCCATGCGGTCGCGAGCTTGTCGACCTGCTCGTAACACTCGCCGAGGTTGAGCAGCGTGCCCACCGCCGGATCGAGCTGCTGGCTCCGCGAGAAGAGACCGCATGCCTCTTCGAATCGGCCTTTGTCGGCGAGAGCACGCCCTTCGCGGAACAGGCTCTCGGCCGCGACCGCGGAGGCCTCGTCGGCGCGCGCGGCGCGGGGCACGCACAGCGCGAGCCCGAGGCTCACGACGATCATCCGCAAGCGCCGGCGCATCATCGATAGCTTCTCGGATCGACCGCGCTCGACCGAGGCCGCGGCCCTCGACGTTTCACCCCAGTCGCCGCCGGAGCGGCATTCTCGACGACCTGCGACGTGGGCGAAGGCTCCACCGGGATCGCCTCCTCGGGATCGTTCGCGAGCTCGATCGGCGGCACATCGACCGAGACCGCCGCGTTCGTCGCCGCGAGCGACGTCTCGTCCGACGCGCCCCTTCCGGACGCAGCCTGCGCTCCGACGGGTCGACGAACGCTGGCGATCGCAGCGAGGATCACGAACGCCATGAGCACGCCGAGGCCGATAGCGAAGATCATGCCGCGCCGACTCGGGGCAGCATGGGAAGCAGGCCTCACGACCTCGACGCCTTCCGCCGACTCCGGTCCAACGGAGCTCGACGGAGCCCGGTTGCCGTGCGGCCCCACCGCCGCGCCCGCGCGAGACAGGTCGAGTTCGCGCAGCAGAGCATCGACCGACAGACGATCGACCGTGGAGACGGCGTCCTGGAGGAGTCGATGTCGCTTGGCGAGGCTCTCCGCGGAGAGCCGGCGGACCCATGCGCCGACCTCGTCGTCGGACGCAGTCTCCCAGGGCTCGAGAGCGCCGAGGAGCTCGCGCGCCGTGAGGTACCGCTCGGAGAGCTCGCGTGCAGTCGCCTGCATCACGACGGCGTCGATCTCGCGGGGCACGTCCGGATTGGCTTCGCTCGGTGGCCGGATCGCGCCACGCATGACCGCCGCGCAGATGACGCGCTCGTCGTCGCCGGTGAAGAGGCGCGCGCCGACCAGCAGCTCCCAGAGGAGGACGCCGGTCGCGTAGACGTCGACCTGACGCGTGACGGGTCGTCCGAGCAGCTGCTCGGGAGCCATGTACGCGAACTTGCCGCGGACCTCCCCCGGACGCGTCGCCAACATCCGTCCGAACGCCTTCGCGACGCCGAAGTCGATGATGCGCGGGATCCCGTCGACTCCAACGAGGATGTTCTGAGGAGAGATGTCCCGATGAACGATCCCGAGCGGCTGCCCTTCCTCGTTGCGCGCCTCGTGCGCCGCCTCGAGCCCGCGAAGAACACCGTAGAGGATCGCCAGCGCGATCGGGCGCGGGACCATCTCACCGCGCTTCGCCGCTTCGGCGATGAGCGCGCTCAGCGACTCGCCTTCGACGTACTCGAGCACCAGGCTGAAGGCGCCGTCGCTGACGACCAGGTCGAGCGTGTCCACGACGTTGGAGTGACGGATCTGTGCGGCGAGCCGCGCCTCGTCGACCAGCATCGCGATGAAGTCATGCTGCGCCGCGAGCTGCGGATGCAGTCGCTTGATCGCGACCGGGCGCGAGAAGCCGGCGCTGCCCATCATGCGCCCGAGATAGACGCTGGCCATGCCTCCGGAGGCGATGGTGCCGAGGATGGTGTAGCGAGCCGACATGTGACGAGGCCGAACGTTGCGGTATGGTCCGACGTGGCCCGATGAGCGAAGCTAGCACACGCACGCTCCTCCGACCTCGCACGGCCGTTCCGGCCTGCGTGTGACCGTGGTCGCCAGATCGAATGGGCTCGGGGGATTGCCTACGACCGTGAGGTGATCCGCCGAGCGTCGGATGCACGCGAGGCTCGGGCGCGTTCGGCGTGTTCACCGTGACCCGCGACATCACTCGCTACAGGAAGGCGAGCCTCTTCGCCGATCTTGCCGTCCTTCGCGCTGCCGGCCATGACGCCGTGCGCGAGGGCTCTCCGTGTAGCGCCGAGCTCGAGCCTATGCAGTGACCTCGGATGAGCCCGCGCTCGCGAGGGCGACGCGTCCGCGAGCGGCAGCAGGGGCATGGCGCTTGCACGCCCCATCTGCGCAATTCAACGAGGGCCGAAGGCCCACCTCTGCGGGTGGTTGGGGCGCGAGCCCCAAATTCGTGTGCGCGAGTGGCGTGCGAGAGGTCTGCATGAAGTCGTCCCTGGCTGTCCTCGTCGGTTTCCTGATTGCCGCCATGGGGCTCGTCGGTCTCATCGTCCCGAGCGTGTTCGTTCGGCTCGGGTGGGCCTGGGCGACCGTCCCTGGAATCTACGTCAGCGCCGCCATCGACATCGTCGTCGGACTCGTGCTCATTCGAGCCGCTCCACGGTCGCGGAGCCCGGTTGGGCTCGGCGTGTTCGCAGCGGTGAGCCTGATCGGAGGTGTGATCACGCCCTTCCTCGGCCTCGCGCGCATGTACGCAGCCGCGCGGTGGTGGTCGGGTCAGAGCCCGACCATCCTCCGCCTCTGGGCATTGTTCGAGCTCACGGTGGGCGTCCTCATCGTGTGCGCGGTCGTGCCTCGCCGTCGCGCATTGCGCCCTGCGACAGCCATCCCCTGATTGTCGGGTCTCCAGCGCAGATGCTGACTAGGGTTGCGCTGAGCGCGGTGGAGCATGCCTCCGGAGGCGATGTTGCCGAGGATGGTGTAGCGAGCCGAGACGTGCCAAGGCCGAGCGTTGCGGTATCGTCCGACGTGGCCCGATGAGCGAATTCAGCACACGCACGATCCTCCGACCTCGCACGGCCGCTTCCGGCGTGCGTGTGACCGTGGTCGCCGGACCGTCGACCGGAGCCGTAGCCGCTGGTCGGAAGATCACGCTCGGCCGATCGCGAGTCGCCGATCTGGCGATCGCCGATTTCACCGTCTCCGAGTTCCATCTCGAGCTCGCTCCGCACGAAGGCGGGATCGACGTCCGCGATCTCGAGAGCTGGAACGGTACGTACTTCGAGGGTGGCAGGCTGGGACGAGCGGTGGTGCCGCCCGGAGCGATCCTTGCGCTGGGACAGTCTGCAATTCGAGTCGACCTGGCGAACGAACCGGAGCCGGCGCGACCCGTGCGAGATTCGTTCCGCACGCTCCTCGGCCGGAGCACCGCGATGCGCGAGCTCTTCGGTCTGTTGGAGCGCCTCGCGCCGACCGAGCTGACGGTGTTCATCGAGGGACCGACCGGCAGCGGCAAGGAGCTCGTCGCGCGCGTCCTCCACGACGAGAGCCCGCGGGCTGGCCGTCCCTTCACGGTGCTCGACTGCGCGGCCCTGCCCGCGAGTCTCGCCGAGTCGGTCCTCTTCGGGCACGCCGCGGGCGCGTTCACCGGGGCGGTCGCGGCACGGGCCGGCGTCTTCGAGGCGGCCGACGGCGGCACGGTCTTCCTCGACGAGGTCGGCGACCTCCCGCTCGACCTCCAGCCCAAGCTCCTCCGTGTGCTCGAGCAGCGCCAGATCGTTCGGCTGGGAGAGAACCGACCGCGTCCGGTCTCGGTGCGCGTCGTCTCCGCTACCTGGCGCGACCTTCGCCGGATGGTGAACCAGGGCCAGTTCCGCGACGACCTCTATTTCCGCCTCGCGCAGACGCGCCTGGTCCTCCCCTCCCTCGCCGAGCGACGCGAGGACATCGAGATCCTGACGACGGAGTTTCTCCGGCGCATGCCGCGGAACGCAGCGTGCGCCCGGGCGATCTCCCGGGAGGCGCTCGCGGAGCTCGCCACGCGCACCTATCCAGGCAACGTGCGCGAGCTCAAGAACACGATCGAGCGCGCCGCCTATATGTGCGACGGCCCGGTGATCCGACCGCAGGATCTCGCGTTCGAGCGACTCCTCGAGCGAGGCCGCGAGCCCGCGTCCCATGAGGAGGAAGCCGACGACGGCTCGGTCCCCGAGTTCAAGGGAGCAAAGCGCACCGCCGTCGATGACTTCGAGCAGGCCTATCTCGCGCGGCTCATGACGAAGACCAACGGCAACATCGCGATGGCCGCCGGCCTCGCAGGGATCGAGCGGCACTACCTGCGCTCCCTGCTGAAGAAGCACGGTCTCCATTCGCGCGAGTGACGCATCGGCGGCGCGATGGTCACGCCTGTGACCTGCGACGTTGCCCAGGCGGTCTGCGCGACATGCGCAGATACCGAACAAGCAGCCCTTCGCGGCTCAGAGGCACCGCTCGCACCGCGCCGATTCCTCACCCGTGAGCTCCGCAGCTGTCGGCTCCCCACCGAACCATCCCGCGCATGGTCGCGTGCGCGCTCTCGCCGAGCTCGTCGGACACGATCACTCGAACCTCGACGGCGCGCTCGAGCACGTCGCTGGGGACCTCGATGACGGGCGTGAGCCCCGTCACGCGCCGGACGCGGTCGGAGAGCGGGTCCACCTCGAAGGGTAGGCGCACGTCGAAGGGGACCGAGACCGGAGCGCCGTCGTCCACACGAACGATCTGGACGCTGACGCGAGCGTAGAAGCCACTCGCGCCTGCGACCCGAACGGAGGTGAAGATGTGTTGGGAGCCCTGGCAACCCCGCTGCAGATCGAGCGTCGCACCATCGACGGCGGGAAGGAACACGCCCGGTTCCCCGGTCCCGATGGCAACGTTCAAGGCTGCCACCGCCCCATCGGGCTCCGCCTGCCGAGCAGCCGTCGAGCCGGCGCGCGCGTCGGCAGCTCTCGCCTCTGCATCGGCTCCTGCAGCGGTCCCCGCGTCCTCGTCGCCCCCACATCCTGGCGGACCGAGTGCGAGCAGCAATCCCATGCCCACGGCTCGAATGCGCGCTGCGTAGATCATGGCGCGATCGGAATGGACGGTCGCGCGCGATATACCGCGTGCTCCGAGACGAAGCCGAGGTCGCCGGCCGCGATGACAGGTGCGTTCGGGAAGTAGAGGGGTGCTTCGGCGAACGGCATCGCTTTGCCGGGGGCCAGCCCCCCGTTGCGCGAAGGATCACCGAGCCACGTGCTTACCTTCTTCGCGATCAGGTCGAGGCGTCGGATGGTGTGTCCGCTCGAGTCCGTAACGTACAGCGCGTTCTCACCGGCGCTGAACACGAGGCCAGACGGCGCGTTGAACCGCGCATCGAGCAACCGTCCGTCGGCCGGCCCCTGCTCACCATCACGCCCCGCAACGGTCGCGACCGTTCCGCTTCCGAAATCGATGACGCGGATCGTGGAGCGCGACCGCTCCGCCACGTAGAGCCGGTTCCCCTGGCCGTCGAATGCGAGCGCGCTCGGTGAGTGAAACGTCGCGGAGACGACCGGTCCATCGACGGGTGCAGCTGCTCGCGCGCTGCCTGCGACCAGCGACACGGACTTCGTCGTCAGGTCGATGACATGGACCGCCGCTCGCCCCGCCGGCACGGAAGGGCTCGGCTGGGCGATGTCGCTCACGTAGAGCCGCGCGCCGACCGGATCGAGGCTCAGCGCCGAGGGCTGCACGAAGCCGTTCTGCGCCTCACCATCGTTCGCCTCGGAGAGCGTCTCGACCGCGCCGGATGCGAGGTTCACGCTCCGCACCGTGCGGCTTCCACTATCGACCACGTAGACGATTCCGCGACTCTCATCCCACGCGAGCGCGCCGGGCGAGGAGAAGCGAGCATCGACGAGCGACCCGTTCGCCGTCCCCGCCTCCCCTGCCTTCCCGGCGAGCGTACCGACCACGCCGGCCGCGAGATCGATCCGACGAAGCAGATGGGCAGCCGAGTCGGACACGAGCCAAGTCTTGCCGTCCGCACTCGCCGCGAGACCACTCGGGCTCTCGAACCGCGAAGCGAGGAGCGAACCGTCGAGCGTCGCCTCGGGCTCCTTCGAGCCTGCGAACGTCGATACCGCGAGCGTCGCGAGATCGATCTTCCGGATGCTGCTCGCGCTCCGGTCCTGATACCAGAGCACCGTGCCGGAAGGCGGCGCCATCGGCTGGGCAAACGCAGCCCCAAGGCGCACGGCCGCGCCGACTCCATCGACGGAGCGCGCGTCACCTTCGACGCCGAGGATCGTAGTGACGCTGAATTCGTCGAGAGAGACTCTCCGGAGCACGCCGCCGAAGCTCGTCGAGTACAAGTACCCGCCTGAAACGACGACCCCTTGCGGTGTATCGAATCGCGATTCGGCCGCAGTGCCGTCGACGACACCGGCGGTTCCGGGAGCTCCGGCGACCGTGGTCACGGCGAACGTATCGAGCGCCACGCGCCGAAGCGCGTGGTTGAACGTGTCGGCGACGAAGAGCTCGTTTCCGACCCGTGCGAGACCACCGACGCCGCTGAAGCGGGCATCGACGCCGACGCCGTCGACGTGCTGCACCGCCCCTGCGTATGGTGCTCCCGCGACGGTCTTCACCTCACCGGTAGCGAGATTCAAGGTGCGTAGAGCCTTGTTGCTACGGTCGGCGATGAACAACGTGCTTCCGTCCGCAGACACCTCGAGCGCATGCAAGAGGAAGCCGAGGCGCACGACCGGCCCCGTCCCGTCGGCGAAGCCCGCGGCTCCTGGCGTGCCCGCAAGTGTCGTCACCTGGTAGCCGGGCAGCGCGACCTTGCGCACCGTCGGACCGTCGGCAACGTAGACGGCGCTGCCGTCGGGAGCAGCCACCATCGCGCGCGGGCTCTGGAAACGAGCGCTCGTCCCTACGCCATCCGCCGTGGCCTGGACTTGAACGCGCCCTGCCACGGTGGTCACTGCGCCGCTCGCGTCGATTCGACGGATCACCGCATTGAAGGTGTCGGCCACGAGGATGGTCGAGCCGTCCGGAAGCACGACACCGCCCGACGGGCCGTTGAAGCGGGCATCCGTTCCAAGTCCGTCCACCCAGCCCGTCGCCGAGCTTCCGGCGATGGCCTCCACCAGCCCGCGCTCGGCGCCGTCGACGGTCGCATCCGGCTCCGTATCGTCCAAGCCCGAATCCCGCGCCGAGTCGGCGTCGGAATCGGCAGCGGGAGAGCGAGAGGCGTCGTGGCCGTCCTCGGACACGGTTGGATCACCCTCGCCGCATGCGAGGATCGCAGCACTGAGCGCGCTCGACAGTACCAGCGCAGACAACAATCGATGAATCATGACGTTCGTTCCTTTTCAGGTGAATCGCTCAGGGAACGGCTGTTCCCGCGAAGTGCGCGCGCGCCTTGTCGACCGCCGCGAGACCGGCCGTGCGACCGATCCGCCGTCCGACGAAGTCGTCCGGGGCGATGTGGATTCCTCCCCAGATGCGTGACTGACCTGCTTGATCGGCCGCGTCGAAGTACGTCGCCCATTGCAGGCGCACGGTCTCGGACGGTCCTCGCTCGAACGTCAGATACACATCCTTCTTCACCTCGACCTCGGCGAAGCCTCCAGGAAAGAACGCGCTGCCCGTGACCGCAGTGAGCACCTCGGCGGCGGCTCGACTGAACGTGCTGTGGCCGGACACGAATCCCGGGAACGCCGGCGTGACGAACGTGCGTCTCTGGTAGGGCAACCAGTCGACCGCACGAATCCATTCGACTCCGCCCACGTCCGCGACACGGTCGCCCGGCTCACCACGCCACGACCGGACGGCGACCTCGCCGACGAACGGGGCGAGCGCGGCATGTCGACCGCTCCGCACGCTCTCCTCGGAGACGAGCTCCACGAGTCCGGGGACGAGCGGTAGGCCCTCGGCGGAGTAGGCCGTCAGCGAGGGAGCGCTCGACTGCCCCTTTCCACCCATGAAGCGGATCAACGTGATCGGACGCGGTCCGAGCAGGCTTCGCTTCACGTCCCACGCAGCGATCGCCGCGTCGTGCAGCGCGCCGTTGAGGACGAAGTAGATCGCGACGTCCCACGCAAGTACGTCCAGCGGCTCTCCGTCACCCCAGAGCCGGCGACCGAACGTCGGTTGGTCGGCGACCGTGTTGGCGATCACGTTCCAGTGGCCGGGCGGTGTCTCCGACTTCGGGCCGTCTGCCCAGAACTCCGCGAGCACCCGGCCGAAGTCGCCAACCTTCACGACGTTCGCCGCGTACGGTGCGGACGTCGCGGGATTGATCGGGTGGCCCCTCCCATCGTTCGTTCCAAGCGGGTTGTTTCCGATTGCCGCCGGCGAGGCGTCGAACGTCTCGCTCGATGCAACGTCGAGCTCGCTCGTCCTGCGCAAGACCTCGAGAGCCCACGGTCGGAGCCGTGCCACGTCGGAGCCAGGCGGCGGACCGGGGTCGACGTACGCGCCCGCCGGCGTGCTCCGGGTGAGCGCAAACGGCCGGACATCCCCCCACTGGGCTCCGATGTAGCTCTGAATGCCCGCGGGAAGGACGAGGCCGTTCTGCGTCGCGGCGATCGAGAGGTTCAGCGGTTGCCATTCGCCGAGGTCGACCACGCTCGTGCCTGGCTCGTCCACCACGAGGGGCGGGTTCTTCGGCTGCCACGAAGTAGTGTCCGCGTAGTCGGCAGCTTCGTTGGCGCCATCCGCCGCGTATGCCTCGATGTACTGGCGCGCGATCCGATTTCCGAGCGCGCGACCGGACGTCCCCGACTCGTCGTCGTTGGTCGGATCGAGGCCGAGTCGACCGAGGAACGCATCGAAACACGCACCCGACGTGGAACCGCCGACGGCCTTACCGTAGCGGTGGGTCAAGATTCGGTAGGCGGCGAAGCTGATCGCGTCGCGGCGAGCGTTCTCGACGTCGTCCGCTACGACCTTTTCATGAGAGAGCCAGCCGTCCGACACGGGCGAGTAGGCCGACCAGGCGTCCCACATCGCGGCCGAGAGATGAAACAGGTTACGAGCATGAACACCGGGCCGCGGGAGGTCGCGCCGGATCGCGCCGAGGATCTGCTCGTTCCAGCGCCGGGCGATCGACCGCGTGGGCGCGGGGTCGACCGCCTCTTCGGGACAGACCGGCGCTGTGGGAGGCACGACGTCCGCTTCACGCGGAAGCGTGGGGACCCCCGGGCCATGATGAAGAATGACGCCGCCGTCGAGGCGCGGCGACATGACGTTGCCTCCGACGATCCACGCGGCGCCCGTCGGATCGCACCAGACGCTGTGGAGCGACTCGACCGCGGACGGCGGCCGATGAGCAAAGTCGCTCCAGCGGCCGTCGGCACGCCGCAGAACGAGGCCCTTCTGCCCGACGGCCCAGCCGGCACCATCGGCAGAGACGCAAACGCCTTGCAACAGCGCCGCCCCCTCCGGCTGGCGTTCGACGAAGCTGTCGGCGCCATCCAGGAGGATGCCACGACCGGTTCCGCCGGCGATGGTGACGCCGCCAACTGCACCGAAGACCGCGAACAGGCGCTCGGTCGTCCCCGACGGCACGACCTCGAGGGGACCACCGTCACGGCTCCGGAGGATCGTCCCGCGATCGCCGACGATCCAGACGTTCCCGTCGTCATCTCCCCAAACCTTGAGCAGCGAAGGCACCTCTCCATCCGGCCGCCGCGGCAGGTCGCGCGGCAGCGGCACGGTCTCGAGCTCGCCGTCGCGCATCCGCCAGACGAAGCCATCCCGCCCCGCCGCTCCACCGACGGCCCACAGCTCGCCCGCCGGTGACGCCCAGACGCCGAAGACGGTCTGCTTACCGAGACCACGCGTGCGCAGGCGCTCGAAGCGCCCGTTCTCGAAGCGAAGGATCGTTCCCTCCGAGCCGCCGAAGTAGGCCTGACGGTGCCCCGTCGCGTGCACCCACCAGAGGTCCCCACGTTGCCCGGTCTGCAAGCGCTCCCACCTCGTACCGTCGAAGTGGACGACGGCAGGCCCTGCGCCCTTGTCGGCGCCGACGACCCATACGTCGTCCGATGCGGTGCCTCCCACCGAGAGGAAGGCAGTCGGTTCATCCGACGCGACCGTGCGCAGACCATCCGCCGCCGCGTCGTCGACAGGTCGAGGCAGGTCGGTCCCCGGCGCGATGGGAGCATCGCCGCCACAAGCGATCGCTACCCCGACCATCACGACGATTGAACCGACGACCAACTGTGTACGTCTCATGGGCGCGGCGATCTAGAGGAACGAATCCCTTAACGCAACTCCATTGCATTAAGATTGACGCCGCCGTCACGTCCTGTCACTTCATCGCTCATGCGAAGCGTCACCTCGATTCTGTGTCTCTGGTTCCTCGTAGGTTGTGTCGACGGAAGTCCCTCCGGCTCTCACGCTCGAGAGGCCGGTGCGGAGGGCGCCGAGAAGGAGCCGCGCGCCGAGCCGAGCGACGCCGGATCGACGGACTTCGAGACATCCCTGGACGTCGCGTGCTGGCATGGCGACGGATCGACGTGCAACCCACTCGACAACGCGGGGTGCAGCGATGGGATGGTCTGCGGGTTCCCTCGCGACGACGCACGACTCGTGCTCGTCTGCCGCGAGCAGAGAGCGCGTGCCGAGGTCGGCGCGACATGCAGCGACGTTGCAGGCGTCGACTGCGTCGCCGGTGCCTTATGCGTCTCCGGAAGCTGCAGGCAAGCCTGCTGCTCGGATGACGACTGTTCAACGCGCGGCCATCAGTGCATCGCGTTCGAGCCGAAGCTGGGCACGCTCGGTGTCTGCGGCGCCCCCGAAGCATGCAGAGATGCAGGCGATTCCTGCAAGTCCAACCGCGATTGCTGCTCTGGCGAGTGCCATGTCGGTCATTGCCACTGAGCCGAATGCTCCGAAGATGCTCCGAGCGAACCTCAACGCAGGATGACGGACGAGGCGCCGGCGCTCACATGTCCTCAAGCATCGTCATTTCTCTCGTGCTCGGCCTCCGTCATGCACTGGATGCCGATCACCTCAGTGCGATCGTCGCTCTGGTCACGTCCTCCGAGACGACATACGGCCCCGTCCCGACCGCAACAAGAGCATCACCGATGCCTCGCCTGGCAAGGGCCCTGGCCACGGCCGCCACGTGGGGTATCGGTCATACGCTTGCCATCATGCTGGTCGGGATCCCGGTCATCGGATTTCGCTCGACGTTGCCACCAGCCTTCGAGCCAATGTCGGCGTTTGCCGTGGCCACGATGCTGATCGTGCTCGGTGCGCGCAGCGTCCTCACGAATCGCGCCACCTCCTCTCGCAGGAGCCAGCACACGTCGTGGAAGTCGTTCGTCGTCGGTTGTACACACGGGCTCGGTGGCTCGGCTGCGCTCACCTTGCTGGCGCTCGCGTCACTGCCGACTCGCTTCGACGCACTCGCGTCTCTCGTCCTATTCGGCGTTGGCACCATCGGCGGGATGGTTGGCCTGACCGCCGTCATCGCCTGGTCGATGCACTGGCTCTCTCACAGACGACCGTCCGCTCTCGTGCACCTCGCGCGGTTCGCCGGCGCCGCATCCGCGGTGACGGGCGCATGGATCATGCTGCAGCTCTTCATGTCGCGCTGAAGTTTCCGAACGCGAATCTGCCGGCGACGAGGCTTCCCGCCTGACCCGAGGTTCCTCCGGGAGCGCCGCAACTACGGCGGCCACACCGAACTATGACGTTCGGCGACGAGCAAGACCTTGCCGGACCTGCAACCCCCTCGGGCGACCGAACTGCTGGTTGCTCATCGCACGACCTCGACCTCGGGCTTCACGGGGCTAATGGGACGAAGTCCCATCCCGCCAGGGAAGCCGTAGCTGGCATAGTAGTCCGTCCCCCAGACGGTGACTTCGAAAGGACCCTCACTGAAGATCTTCTGATGACCATAGCCGCACACTTTGTCGCCGAATTTCTGCGAGACGAAGTTCGCCGTCATGAGGACCCACGCATACTCGTATTCGCCGCCCGTACCGATCGGCTGAAACCCGGACACCTCCCCCGCACACTCGAGCGTTACTGGCAGGAACCCGTTTTCAGTCCTTCGACGAATGACCGTAAGTGACGTATTCGCGTACGTATGATCGGTGAAGAACACGTAGCGATCTAGATACTGGTCCGTCGGAACGACGTTGACGAACTCCGGGTCGCCATTGCTATTGGTCGCACCGTTAGGGTACTGAGCGCTCGGCATGAAGGAGCCGACGAAGAACGGGTGTGCCGCGTCTTGTGAGCGGACCGTGAATACGGCGTCCGTGGAGAACGAGACGCTCTCGCCGGCGGAAAGAGTCCTGGGAGCGGAGGCAGGTGGCCCGGGGTCGTACGTGAGCACCGTCCCATCGACGGCAGCCACGATGCTGTAAGGAGCGACGTCGCGAGCGCGATGAACGTCGTCCTTCGGGTCGGAGCTCCAGCGCGGACGGAACGGCGCGACCGCATACTCGTGCCCCCACTGCGCAGGAGGTGGAATCTGCTGTTGCATCAAGTCGCAAGCTTGCCATGACGACGGGACATACGAGCAGCGCGCGCCGCCGAAGAGTCCGATGGGTTTGTCGGCGCTGAGCAAGCTCCCCGTCAAGTCGCTGGCCTGCACGAACTGGAGCAGCTGTCCGCGCGACAGCGTCCATGACTTCACGTGCCCGGCGGCGGTTCCCACGACGCCCTCTCCGTCGGCGACATCGACCCTGGGCAGCACGGAGACCGTCGTATTGTCCTCACTGGCCACGATCTGAACGTAGCGGTCGCCCACCAGAGTGCGTGTGCCACCGGTGCCGTCTCCCGGACGCGCGCCAACGCGGCTGGGGCTCACGGCGATATAGCCTTTGTCGTACGACGAGATGGGAAGGAGCAGCGACGCCGCCGGGTAGTATCCCTTTGCACCGCCATATGGGAAGATCGCGTACGAGCTGACCGGCACGGAGCTCGATATGCGAAAAGCCCTCGCGAAACCGGTTCCGCGCGCGGCGACGCTCCCGACCCGCGCCGGCACGACCGCGTCCGGACAGGTGACGTGCGCACCCGTCATGTGAGAGAGGAACACGACCCCCACCTTGCCGGGCGCGAGCGGTCCCTCGATCTGGGTGTAGGCTGCGTTGCCTTCGGCGTCAGTCTGCACGTCATAGATGGATCGTGAGATGTCGATCGCCTCTCCGCCGAGCTCGGCCGAAAGGTCCGCCGGTTCGTCCCATGAGTTGGCGATGAGCGCCGCGTAACAGCTGCCTTCGTAGTCGTTGGGTTGGACGGCGTAGAACTCGCAGCCGATGGAGCCCTTCGATATCGCCGCTGCACGGCAAGCGCTGACGCAGCTGCCGTCGCCACACCCCTTCCCCGGACCGCATGTCTCGACCAATTCGTCGGCGCCGCCTCGAGAACTGCAGCCTCGAAGCACCGACTTCAGATCGCGAGAGCAGTAGAGACCGTCACATCCAGCGTCTCGCTGCTCGGGCTGCGCAGCGTCGAGGGTGTCCGGAAACACGCGCGACGTCTTGTCGAACCCGCTTCGGTCGTTGCCGCAGGACGCCACGGCGAGGGCGACGAGCCCAAGGACTGCGACGAAACAGAGGCGGGCGGGCGAGCTCCTCTGCCGCGGTTTGGCCGTCATCGAAACCTCACACTGAGGGGCTCGGGATGCGGGGCGCTGTCTACGGTACCCTGTCCGAGCTCGCCCTTCGTGTTCGCCCCCCAGCACTTCACCTCTCCGCTCTGGAGCAGCGCGCACTTCGCGCTGTCGGCTGCCGCGATCTGGACGACGGGTCCGCCGAGCGCCGAGGTGGCGATGAACGACATGGAGCTCGTCATGCTCATGTCCCCGGTGCCCAGCCCGCCGCTGCCGTTGGATCCGCAGCACTGGACGGTGCCGTCACTCAGGCGTACGCACGCGCCATTGCTGCCCAGAGCGACGGCGACCTGTCTCGGCTGAGCAGTCCCGTCGACACCAGCGGCGACGGGGAGCCTCTTGGTCGTCGTCGGGCCCGTCCCATCGCAGAGAAACGTCGGCGTCGTGCCGTGGACCCAGCACGCCAGCCGTCCGTTCGCGATCGCGCATGCGTGAGATGCGCTCGCCGCGATGTCCGAGACGCGCGGAAGGTCGAGCGCGATCGGGTAGGCACGCGCGGGCCCGCTCGGCGGGGCATCGCGGCCGGAGACGAAGCCCCACTCGATGAGCACACCATCGCTCGCGATGGCAAACGGGGCGCCTGATCGACCAAAGCGCTCGATGCCATAGGGAAGCAGGCGATCCGCAAGGCCGGGGGTCGCAGTCTGCACGGCGTCCGAGAGCGCGCTCCGCCCGAGCAGCCCGCTCGCCCCTCCATTGGCTCCCCAGCACCACGGCTCGCCGGTCTCGAGCGTCGCACACGCGAACGTCGACGTCCCCGCCGCCGACAAGACGTCGACACGACGCGCCGCGGCCGGCAATGGCACACTCGATGGACGAGGGTGAGGATCCGCGATGCCCTCGCTGTGCCCGAGGGCAGCGGTCGCGTTGCTTCCCCAGCACCACACGTTCCCGTCCTCGAGAAGCGCGCAGCTCGTGCTGTCGACCGCGCTGACCTGCAGCGCCGTCGTCAGCTCACTCACGGCGGCTGGCCCTGCTCCCGCATCCCCGGCGCTTGCGACGCCGAGCTGCCCCCGAGCGTTGTCGCCCCAGCAGCGGACGGTCTTGTCTTGGAGGAGCGCGCAGAAGTGTCCTCTTCCCGCAGTGATCTGGGTCACGCACGGAGTGACGGAGCACACGACCGGATCTTCCGGTGGTGGCGTCGGGCCGCCGTCTGCCTCGACGTCGCCCGCGTCGCGATCGCTCGCGTCGAGCCCCGGTTCGCCCGGAGACGGCGTGCTGGTGTCGAGCGAGGCGTCGGCCGGCGTGCTCGGAGCGACGAACGATGAGCTGTCGTCGTCGCCGCAGGCGAGCGCTGTCGCGCCCGCGAGGACGGAGCCGGTACCCAACCAGACCGTCAAGACCGAGATACGGTGGGTGCTACTCATAGTGGCCTCACATTCCGAAGCGCAATGTCCCTGCCAACAGCCCAGATCGTCCCAGCAGCCCCGGAGATGGCGTAGAGGTCCGACGTGATCGGCAGATTCGTCGCCGTAACCGCGGAGACACGCCAGTTCGTTCCGTCGTAGTGATTGATTCGTCCCCAAGCAGCGACCGACCAGAGCTCCGTCGCGCTCGTCGCGAAGAGCCCGCTACGCTCCAGGTACTGGTCGGTCCCCATGCGGCTGCACTCCCAGGTCGTCGCGCGCGAATCGGAATCGAATGTACCGACGGCGAGGCCCGTCGAGCGTCCGTTGAAGTTGCTCATGAGCCATACGCGGTTTGCGCGGGCCATCCCCAACGTCACTCCGCGCTTCGTCGTGACCACATAGTCGGCGCAGCTCGCGCTCGCACCGAACGAGGCGAACATCTCCACCCAGGTCGTCTCACCGCTCGGCTCGACCACGCGGCGCAGCACCGATTGGGCGTAGGGCCCCGACGATCTGGCCTCGGCCCCCGCGATGACGAGCTCGCCGGTTGGCGTCCCCAGCACCTTGTCCCATTTGAAACTGTTGGGACCGACCGGCGGCAGCTCTGCCGTCGAGAGATCGGACTCGAGCTCAAACGACGGAGCCCCTCCGCCACCGAGCCCGCGATGGCGAACGACCCGAGCGACACCGTACCGCGCGGAGCCTGACGCAATCTGCCTGCTCCCCGCGAACCAGACGTCGTTCGCGCTCGTTCCTCCGACGGCCTCGAGGACGGTGTCCACGTCTCCGGGGAGCTCGGAGAGCGGGATCAACGTCCATGTCAACGAGCTGGAGCTCGGCCCGGTGCCGTGCAGGATGCCGGTGGCGCTCGTGATCCAGAGGTCCGTCGGCCCGCTCCCCCAGATCGCGTAGAGAGCGTCGTTCCCGGCACGTGCGAGCGTCCAGGACTGGCCATCCCACCGGAAGACGTTCCCTTCGTCGCTCACGGCCCAAGCGACGCCCGTATCGTCAGCCCAAACGCTGCGCAGGCTCGTGGGCGTCGTGCTCGAAGGCAGCGGAGTGATGCACCACCCGTCGGCGCTGCAGGGCACGCGACCGTCCGCGCCATCGGCCTCCGCGTCGACCGGCACGCCTCCGTCATCGAAGGAGCCGTCCGCTCCGTCGGGAGGCGGGGTACGCGAGCCGTCGCCGCCATCGGCGTCCGACCGAGCAAGCGGCTCGTCGTCGGCGTCGGTACCACGGCCCGCGCAGGCGGCCGCCGCCATCGCACCAAGCAAAAGCGCGACGACCATGCGAGAGCGGTCCCGGTAATTGGACAAGCTCACCGCTCACCTGCTGCTTCGAGGCTGACGTCCGGGTTCAGGCGAACGATCACGCCTTTGCCGACGACCCAAACGTCTTTCGGGCCACTTCCCCAGATCGCGTAGAAATCATGGTTACCTTGATTCTTCATGTACAGGCTCGGACGCGTCCACTCGTTGCCGTCGTAGTGCAATATGGTGCCGCCTTTGCCGACGACCCAAAGATTCGTCGAGCTCGTGCCCCAGATCCCGTAGAGATCGCTCGTCGTCGGCACCGCGACGACGTCGAATCGTGGGACCGAACCGCCGCCGAACCGGCGGACGACACCTTGAAGTCCCACGGCCCACACGCTCCCATCCGGAAAGGCAATGACGGACGTGAGCTCGCGGGACGTTTGCGTGTCGAATGCGAGCCAAGGCGCCTCGCCGTTGGCCTCCCAGAAACCAATCGCTCGCGCCGCGTGGCCGCTCGGCCCGACACGCCAAATATCGGCCCCAGTCCCCCCGAACGCACTGAGCGAAACGAATCCATTCACGCCGACGCTCGCCCACGCCCCCTCCTTGTTCCGGAGGAGGAGACTCTTCCCTTGACCAAGGGGCTGCGGTGGCCGGCCCGGCGGTGGCCTGCTCGGGTCCCACGCGCCCCAACCGAGCCCAATCAAGAGCTGTTGACCGTTGGGCGCACCCAATATGGCATTATACGGATACGCAATCACTGGACCTGGAGCAGCCCCTCCAAGGTCCGTGAAAGCGACGCCACCGTCCGGAGCAACCTGGCCACGGAGCAACGTAGTCGTGGAGCCCGTGAGCCAGATCTCATTCTGGCCCGTCACCCAGAGACTACGGAGGGTGTCGAATACGTTCGTGGGCACCTTCGCCCATCTCGTGCCGTCGTAGTGAACGACTGTCCCCGCTGCGCCGGAAGCCCAGACGTCGTTCCTGCTCGTGCCACGCACGCAGAGCAGCGAATAACGAGCATCTAGGTTTGCGTCCTCTTCGCAGAAGTGGGCTGTCGCACAGCTCTTCGGCCGTTCACATGCGGGGTCGGCGCCCCCATCACATGGGGGCCCGATACCAGCGTCATCGACGCTCGCGTCGACCTGGTCGAGTCCAGGGCTGCCGTCGGCGAGCGGAATCGCAGACGCGGCATCCTCGTCCGAGCGGTCACCCTCGTCGGAGACGGCGCAGGCCGGGAGTGCGTACGAGGTCACGACGGAGAGGGTGAGGCTTGCGGCCAAGACGACGATCCGCTTCATTTCGTAGGTCCTTCCTCGCAAGGCTTCGTCACACAGACACCGCGGACGCATGGCTGCCCTGCGGACAGGTCACATTGGTTCCCGCAGGCCCCGCAGTTGGCGGGGTCGTTCGAGAGGTTCGTCTCGCACCCATTGGTGCGTTCGCCATCGCAATCGCCGTATCCCGTGTCACACGTGAGGCCGCATTGGCCCGAGAAGCACTCGGGCTGCGCATGGACCTGCGCGGCCGTCACGCCCGGGCAAACGACCTTGCATCCTCCGCAGTTGGCTGGACTGGACAACAGATTGACGCAGCCAGTGAAGTCACAATGGGTCTGGCCCTGCGGACAGCCGTCGCCCGTCAGGAGTTGGCAGACCAGCTTCCCGCTACTGTTGGATGCGCAGACCTCTCCGGGCGCACACGCAACTCCGCATGAACCGCAGTTGTCGGTGGTGTTGATGAGCGTCTCGCACCCGTCGAACAGATCACCGTTGCAATCAGCCCGATTGATCGCGCACACGAGCTTTCCGCACTCGGAACCGAGACAGGTGTAGCTCATGTAGTCAGGCGGCGCCGGGCGCCCACTGTCATCGCAGACGTTACCGCAGGCTCCGCAGTTGAAGACGTCGTTCGCAAGGTTTACGCACCGGTCATTGGGTTGACAGAGCGTATTCGGCGCGCGACAGCCACAATACCCGTCGATGCAAGGCATCCCCGAAGGGCACTTTACGCCACATGCACCGCAGTTGTTCGGATCGTCCTTGACGGAGACCTCACACCCGTCATCGACGAGACTGTTGCAGTTCGCATAGTCGCTCGAGCATTGGATGACGCAGGCCCCGTCTCGACAGTGCGTCTCCATCTGCAACTGCGGGCTGCCATTGCCGCCGTTGTAGACCGGGCAGACGTTCCCGCACCCCCCGCAGTTGTTGTCATCGGTCTGAAAGTCGATATCGCATTTGAATCGACTGTTCGGACACGTGCCAAACGGCGCAGGACACTCCGTATCGACGCACTGGTCGGAACCGGCACCGATCGGCGTCGATGCGTCGTTCGCCCCCGCTCCGGCCTCCGGTCCAGGCGTAAAGCTCGGTGTTCCGGAGCCATTGCCTGCGTCGACGTCGAAGCTGCGACCAAGGTCGAGGTCGGAGGTGCAGGAGACGATCGCGACGATTGCGGCGGTAGCGAGGAGCGAGGAGGCTTTGGTCTGCCAAGGGTATCGCGAGTTCATGTCAGTGCGTCTTTTCCGCTTCCATGGCGTGAGCTTTGTCGGCGAGGGCGCGGATTCGCTTCGCGACTGGGCTCGTGGGGTAGTCCTCGAGGAACCGTGAGGCGAGCGCCAACGTTGCTGTGGTCTGCCCGGCGGCGAGGAGCGCTTCCACGCGAAGGGCGGTAGACTCCGGAACGAGGCGACCGCGACGGAAGCGAGCGTCGTGCGCATCGAGCATGCGGAGCGCTCCGGTCGTGTCCCCCGCCGCGAGGGTCCGCTTGGTCTCGTCGAGGCTTGCGAGCTCCGCTGCGAGATCCTCCACATCGACTTCCGCCGCTTCGAGCTTCGCGGATTTGGCTCGCGCGCTCGCCGCGGTGAGCGTCGCTTCCAATGCGCTGCTGCTCGGCGGCGGAGCGACGACCGACGGGAGTGCGGTTACGTCCATCGACGGCGGCTCGTCATCGATCGCCGGGATGGCACTCGCCGTCGCCGGCGCATGGAGAGCCATGGGGCTGCCGTGCGACGCAGGCGACACCGGGGCTGCGGTCTCGCCCTCGCTCGCTGCACGCCACGCGATCGCTCCCACCGCGACTCCGCACGAGACGAGCCCGGTGACGAGGCGGCGGTTGGAGCTCCAGAAGGAAGGCCCTCTTCGAGGGCTCGCAAGCGCGGGTGCGCTCGCCGATGATGCGACGGCTGCAAGTGTACGCCCGCGAGCCTCTTCGGAGACTCGGTAGGCGCGTGCGCCTTGCAGGAGCTCACGTTCGAACTCGGTCGACTCTGCATCGAGGATACGACGCTCGCTCATCTCTCTTGCTCCTCGTCGTGCCTACGCAGGCCGTTCGTCAGTTGGTAGCGTCGGACGCGCGCGTGAAAGTCCTCTCGGGCGCGTCGGAGACGCGAGCTCGCCGTTCCGAGGGGGATCCCGAGCAACGCGGCGATCTCGGCCATCCGTAGCTCCTCGATGTCGGAGAGGACGAGCACGGACCGAAATTCGAGGGGCATCTCGTTGAGGATCGTGTCGAGCGTCGCGCGCGCATGCCGCTGGGCCGCGAGCTCGTCTGGGGGCGGGGCAGGGTCGCGCTGGTCGAGGAGGGTTTCGTCGAGCACCTCGCGGCGCCTCCCGAGCGCGCGTCGGCTCTTGGAGGCAACACGCATCGCGACGGCGATGAGGAACGCACGCTCGGCCCCTCGCTCGATGCTCGCGAGCTTTCGAGTGGCAGTGACGAAGACGACTTGTACGGCATCTTCGACGTCCGCCTCCGGCACTCCGAGATTGCGCAGGTAGCGGCCGATGAACTGGATGTGACGGTCGACGAGCTGCTCTGCCGTGCAGACTGCAGGGCTCACCTCGTCGTTCGCCATGACTACGGAAGACAAGTCCAAGGGGAGCTCCTCAGCGCCAAGCCGTGGAGTAATCCCCGCCTTCTCACCCCACGATCACAGAAAGTTCATTCCGATGCCGATCGCGACGTTCACCGTGACCGCAGGCGACGTGTAGACGGAACGATCGTCGAAAACGAGTCTCACCCGAGCGATGGGAGCGACCAGCGCCACCTCGAGCTCGACGCGAAAGCGCGAGCTCACGGCCAAGCTCGAGCGTCCGAGCAGCCCGGCGGCGAAGTGTGTGGTCGCGTTCGCGCTTGGGGACGCGACCCAGGCGCCCTGGCCGAACAACGCTCCGGCTTCCAGAGTTGCGCACGGTTCGACCTGCCAAACGGAGCGCACAGGCCAATGAACGGGGCATCCGTCGAAGCGCGCGGTTGCGAGTTGGAACTGAGCCTTGCCGGGGCCGAGAGCGTGGGAGACCGTTGCGAAACCTCCGAGCGACACACGCCCGGACGGGGAGAGGAGCTTCGTGGCTGAACGCTGGTGCAGTTCGAACCAGACGCGGCCGCCCCAGGCGGGTGCCGGGAGCAAGTTCACGAGACTCGATGCATCCACGCCGATCATCGACGACCATTGAACCGCGTTCCGAGTTTCGAGCGCCGGTCGCGGCGTCGCACGCGCTTGCTCACGCTGAGGAGGAGCCGGCGTCGAAGCGGCTCCCGTCTGCGGTGGCAACGATGGCTGGTCGGGGCGGGGCACGGCTGGAGGTAGTTGCTCCACGCTGGCTCCGTCGCGGGTGAGTTCATCGGGAGCGGGCGCACCCCCGAGTGGAAGGAGCGACGCCTGGGGATCGATCCCCATCGCTGCAACGAACGCGAGCGCCGAAACGACCTGCTCGCACTGCCGGCCGGAGACTTCGCGCACCGAGGTCTCTGAATTCGCGGCCCGCAGCTCGAGATGCCCACGCACCCCCGTCGGGCTCGCTGTAACCGTCACCATGACCTGGCGCGCGCCCACAACATCATCATCACGACGGACGCGATTCGTTCGCGCTCGGATCTGACCGAAGAAGAAGGCGTCATCGGGGCATGATGGAGGAGCGCTATAGATGATCCGGATCGGCTCGGTCGCCGCATCGGTCGGAGCGCCGGATGCCATGCGGATGCCGAACGCCGCACACGCAAAGATGGCACCGAGCGGTCTGGAGCACGATCGGGTCATACCCTCGACCACTGAGGTTATGTCGAATGCCCGCTGGCGGGTACGCCCATCGCCGCTCTGCCAATCCTCGGAGACACGCGCCGGGTCGAGTGTCGTGTCGGAGAACAAGCGTGAGAGGTCGCGTGAACGTCGACGAATCTCTCCTCGTCTTCGGAGATAGAGGTGTCTTCGAGGGCGACGAGACGGCGCTACACCGCCGCGTACGAGAAGAAGGTCCTTCCATGAGGTCGACCGCTGCGTCGAGCGCGGAGAGGTCGGCGTTCGAGCGAGAGCGGACATCCGAACACCAGGGGCAGAGCGATGCACCGGATTCGCGTCGAGAAGTCCCATCCACCAGTCGCTCGCCTTCCACGCATCGGACCTCGCAGCGCCACGCCGACGATGCTCGCAATGCTCGAGCATCTGCCGCCCCGAAGGCGAGCTGCGGACGCCTCATCGCGAGGCTCGGCCCCCCCTACTTTCTGATGAGCTTCCGTCACGCCCCGACGTGAAGACGAGCGCCGGCCACGGCGTCATCGCTCTCTCGAGCACCCGGAGGAAACGGCACGAGCTCGTGCAACGCGCGCGTCCTGCAGCCCGACGAAGCGCGCTCAGCGCCCGCCGGTCAGAGGCACTGCTCGCAGCGTCCCTTGATCTGGACGTCGATGACGCCGCGTCCGATCCGAGGAGCGATGTGAACGGCATCGCGAGGCAGGCACTGTACCGTCTTGCACGTCACGCACATGAAGTGCGGGTGCGGATCGTGGCCCATCGCAGTGTTCCGCAGCTCGAAGCGCCACGTGCGATCGCCGATGTCCGTTCGATCGACGAGCCCCACTTCCGTCAGCGCGACGAGGATGCGCCAGACCGTAACCTTGTCGAGCTTCTCGCCAGCGAGTCGCTCCGCCACCTCTGCGTGGCTCATCGGCGCGTTCGTGCGGTTGAGCTCCGTGAGAACGGCGAGACGTCCCGACGTCGCCTTGAGCCCGACGGCTCGAAGCTGTGCCCGGAAGTCATCGTCGATCGCCGGACGCCCACTCGATTGGGCGACCTTCTTACGCGCCTTCGTCACCATCGTGAGCTCGCAACCATCTCCGTCCACATCATGGCGAGTTCTTCAGATGATGAAGTGTCGCTGCGTACGAGCTCGAATGCAAGCGAAGGCGCAACCCCATTGCGCCGACGCCCAGGAGCGACGCGCCGGCAATGAGCCCTCGAGCTTCGACGAGTCTCTCGCGGTGCACGCGAGCGAGGTCGATGCACGCGACCGCCGCGACGATCCTGCCCGGCATGGGGCACGGACATCTGTGGCGCGCTTCGGCTCGTTCCGTCGTGCGTCCACTGCCCTTCATCAAGCGATGAAGCGATCACCGTAGGTTCTCGCCTTGCCACAAATGCATCTCGATTGCATTATCGGC
The DNA here is from genome assembly GCA_001899635.1 of Myxococcales bacterium 68-20. GTDB lineage: Bacteria > Myxococcota_A > Polyangia > Polyangiales > Polyangiaceae > Labilithrix. The sequence continues at coordinate 53,429 of MKVQ01000004.1, forward strand.
ACATCTGTCACCGACAGCGCACCGCGCTCCTCTCGGGCCCGCGTTCAGCGCATCGATGACAGGAAGCCCCCTCGAAGACATTGATGTGGCCGTTCGCACGGCCGCGCTCAACGACACTCCGACGACGACGTCGCCCACTCGTCGAACGACGCTCCGCGCAGCAATGCCGAACCGTTCGGCGACCGAGCGACTCGCCACACGAAGGAACCACGATGCGCGACACCATCCAACTCGTCTCGACGGCCGGAACCGGCTACGCCTACGTGACCACGAAGAACAAGCGGACGATGCCCGACAAGCTCGAGCTCGCGAAGTACGACCCGATCGCCCGAAAGCACGTCATCTTCGTCGAGAAGAAGATCTCGAAGGGATGATGGGCGGCACCGAACCATGAAAGAACGAACCACGTCGCCGCTCAGTCGGCGCGAAGAGGGGCTCCTGCCCTCGCGCGACGAGCACGCGTCGTCGAGCACGGTCTGGGTCGATGGCACCGCCGACATGGCGATCCTCTTCGAGCCTCACGTGAACGTGGTGGTCCTGCAACGCCAAGGACACGAGGCGCTCGCCGCCTACGCCGCGAAGGTCGCTCGTCGAGGGGAGCTCTCCTTCAAGGCCACCGCCGCATTCCATCAGGCGAACGGGCTCGATGCCCTGGACGAGCTCGCGCTCCACCTCCCCCCGGACGACGCCCGCGACGTGCTCATCGAGGACCTGGCGTACTGGATCGAGGTCGTCACCGAGCTGTCCGGTTCGCCCCGCGTCGGCCTGCGGCTCGTTTCTCTCGACGCGCCGATGTGCCCGAGCTTCCATGTCGACCACGTCACCGTGCGCCTGGTCTGCACTTACTCCGGTGCCGCGAGCGAATGGCTCGAAGAGCGCGATCTCGATCGGTCCCTCCTCTCGAGGCTGCCTCCGATGCCAGTCGCCGCTGCCGTCCGTCGCGGTGCGCTCGTGCAGCGATGCGAGCCGCTCGACGTGGTGCTCTTGAAGGGCACCGCCTGGAGCGGGAACGAAACTCGCGGCGCCGTCCACCGTTCCCCCGTCCACAGTGCTCAGCCTCGCCTCCTCCTCACCATCGATCCGCTCGGTTGAACATGCCCCCGACGTCCCCCGCCCCCGCCTCGCCTGCCTTCCGCCGACTCCCCGTGACCGTGCTCTCCGGCTTCCTCGGCGCCGGCAAGACCACTCTCCTGAACCACGTGCTCGCGAACCGCGAGGGCCTCAAGGTCGCGGTGATCGTGAACGACATGAGCGAGGTCAACGTCGACGCTCAGCTCGTGAAGGGCGGTGCATCAGCGCTCTCGCGCGTCGACGAGAAGCTCGTCGAGATGCAAAACGGATGCATCTGCTGCACGCTGCGCGAAGACCTCCTCGTCGAGGTCTCACGGCTCGCGCGCGAAGGGCGCTTCGACTACCTGCTCGTGGAGTCCACCGGCATCGCGGAGCCGCTCCCGGTCGCGGAGACCTTTACCTTCGAGGACGAGACGGGGCGCAGCCTCTCCGATCTGGCTCGGCTCGACACGATGGTGACGGTCGTGGACGCGAAGAGCTTCCTCGCCGACTGGCAGAGCGAGGACGAGCTCCGCGACCGCCGCGCAGCGCTCGGGGAGGACGACGATCGGACGGTGGCCGACCTGCTCGTCGAGCAGATCGAGTTCGCCGACGTGCTCGTCCTGTCGAAGCTCGATCTCGTGTCGACCGCCGACCGCGACCGCCTCGAAGCGATCCTCCGCAGCCTCAACACGAGCGCTCGCATCGTTCACGCCTCTCACGGCCGCGTCCCGCTCGACGCGGTGCTGGGGACCAACCTCTTCGACTTCGACAAGGCCGCCGCCGCACCGGGCTGGCTCGCCGGCCTCCGCGGAGAGCGGACGCCCGAGACCGAGGAGTACGGCATCTCGAGCTTCGTCTACCGAGCGCGCACGCCGCTGCACCCCGCGCGCTTCTGGGAGCTCCTCCACGACTCGACGAGCTGGCGAGGCGTCTTGCGCTCGAAGGGCTTCTTCTGGCTCGCGTCGCGGATGGATGTCACCGGGCTCTGGTCGCAAGCCGGCGGCTCGGGCCGATGCGAAGCGGCGGGGATGTGGAACGCGGCGCTCCCCGAGGAAGAGCGTCCCGAAGAGGAGGAATCGCGCGAGGAGCTAGCGCGTGTGTGGCAGGAGCCATGGGGCGACCGCCGTCAGGAGCTCGTCTTCATCGGCAGCGGCATGAACGAGGCTGCCCTCCGCGCGCGGCTCGACGCGGCACTCCTCACCCCCGACGAGCTCGCGGCTGGGCCGTCGAGCTGGGAAGCGCTCGACGATCCCTTCCCGACGTGGACGTTCGAGGAGTGACGCGCCGGCTCACCTCGACCCCGCGCGGCCGCGACCACGATTGCCCCGCAGCCGATAGACGAACGCGAGGACACGCGCGACGGCGGCGAAATGCGCGGCCGGGACGGGACGGCCGATCATGACCTCGGCGTCGAGCGCACGCGCGAGTCGGCGGTTCTCGAGGATCGGGATGCCGTGTTTGCGTGCCTCGGCGCGGATCCGCAGCGCGACCTCGTCGTGCCCCTTCGCGATCACGACCGGCGCAGGATCCTTCGCGCCATAGCGGAGGGCTACCGCGACGTGGGTCGGGTTGGTCACGACGACGTCGGCGCCCTTGACCGCGTTCATCGCACGCTTCTTCGCGAGCGCCTTCGCCCGTGACTTCATGCGAGCCTTCGTCTTCGCATCGCCGTCGGACTGCTTGGACTCGTCCTCCCGCTCCTTGCGGGTCATCTTCATGTCCCGCGAGATCGTGTAGCGGCTCTGCGCGTAGTCGATCCCCGCGACCAGCACGAGCACGCCGGTCACCATCCCGACCATTCGCGCGAGCGCGGCGAACATCACGGGGATGCTCCCCTGGAGCGGCATTCGCGCGAGCGCGATCAGCAACGGGAGCTCCGTCGAGAGCGCATGCCAGGCGATCGCCCCGACGGCGGCCACGCGTACGATCGCCACCACCGCTTCGAGGCCGGCGCGCTTCGGCGAGAAGAACCGTCCGAGGCCCTTCGACGGATCGAGACGCGAGAGGTCGGGGCTGAGCAGCTCGCTGTAGGTGCGAAAGCCCGCCTGGGCCGCACCGACCGCGGTCGACGCACCGACCGCGGCCAGCACCGCCGCGCCCGCGAGCGCGACGAGCTCGCTACCCGCGGAAGAGAGGACGGCGACGGGACCGAGCCGCTCGAGCGCACCGAGATCGCCGAGCGTGCCGTTCATGAGCCGGCGCGCGGCTTCCACCAGATGCTCCTGCGAGCCGGCGAAGACGGCGAGCACCGCGACGGTGGCGACGACTCCGCCGGCGTCGCGCGCCTTCGCGAAGCGCCCCTGCTTGCGGAACTCCTCCCGCCGCTGCTCCGTCGGCTCGTAGGTCCTGTCGCCGGTATCCGCGCTCATCTGCCGGCCACGTCGGAGACGACCTGCTCGATTCGCGCGCCTTCGCGTTCGAGCTCGTTCGCGAGGCCTGCCGCGGCGTCGTCCATCGTGCCGAGGATCCCGAGGAGCCCCGCGGCTACGGTCACGCCCATACCGACGCTGAACACCTGCAACGAAGGCGACGCACGAGCGACGAGCGCGAGCGCGAGCTGCACCGCGAGCGCGATCGCCATGACGGGGACCGAGAGGCGAACGCCCACGTCCATCGCTTGCGCGAGGAAGTCGACCATCGACGGAGCGGCCGCGCCGATCTCGGCGGTGTGACCGATCGGCAGCGCTCGGAACGACTCGAGAGCGTACGCGATCGCGACTCGATGCGCACCGATCCCGAGGAACAGCAGCATCGAGAAGAGCGCGACGACCCGCGACGGGACCGAGTCTTCGTTGCCGAGCGTCGGATCGTAGACTTGACCGAAGGTGAGGCCGGTCCCCTGGGCGAGGCTCGCCCCGAGCACCTCCGCCGCCGAGAACGTGACACGCACCGTGAAGCCGATGACGATCCCGATCCCGAGCTCGCCGGGGACGATCCCGAAGAGCGCGAGATCGAGACCGAGATCCGGAGTCGCCGGCCGGACCGCCCGCGCGATCCACGCGAGCATCAGAACGAGACCGATCTTCGCCTTGCTCGGCACGTTCTTGCCGGGGAACGGCGAGGTCAGGACGAAACCCGCGACGCGCGACGCGGCGAGCACGAAGGCCGCAACCTCGGCGATGGCGAATGCGGGGAGCGGGATCACCGGACGACGTGCTCGATCGCCTGGAGCGACCCGCGAGTGTAGTCGACGACCTTGCTGGCGAGCGCCGGGCCGAGCACCACGAGGACGCTGACGAGCGCAGCGACCTTCACCACGAAGCTGACGCTCGCCTCGTTGATCTGGAGCACCGTCTGAGCCACACCGACGAGGAGGCCTGCAACGAGCGCGATCGCGAGGAGAGGACCCGAGATCCACAGCGTGACGCGGAGCGCCTCGAGCACCATCGCGAGCGCCTGATCGCCGTTCACGACGAGAAGCTCCGGAGTAGAGACCCGACGAGCAGGTGCCAGCCGTCCACCACGACGAAGAGTAGGAGCTTCAGCGGCAAGCTGATCGACGCCGGTGGGACCATCATCATGCCCATCGCCATGAGGACCGCAGCGACGGCGAGATCGATCACGAGGAACGGCAGGAGCACGAGCACGCCCATATGGAAGGCTGTGGTGAGCTCGCTGACGACGAAAGCAGGCGAGGCGATGCGCATCGGCACCTCCTCTTCCGTCGACGGCAGCGGCGCTTGCGCGGCCTGGTAGAACAGCGCGAGGTCCGCCTCCCGCGTCTGGCGGAGCATGAACGATCGGAGCGGCGCCGCCGCGCGTTCGAGCGCCGCGCTCTCGTCGATCTTCCCGGCAGCGTAGGGCTCGTAGGCCTCCTTCAGCACGGTGTTCGTGACCGGAGCCATCGTGAACATCGTGAGGAAGAGCGCCAATCCGACGAGCACCTGGCTCGGCGGAGACTGTTGCGCGCCGACGCCTTGCTTGACGAACGAGAGGACGACGACGATGCGCGTGAACGACGTCATCGTCAGGACGATCGCCGGGAGCAGCGACAGCAGCGTGAGGAGGGCGAGGATCTTGAGCTGCGGCGCGAGCCCGGGGCCGGCCGTCATCGACAGGAGGTCCGGAGCCGCCGGCGCGCCTTGCGCGTCGCTCGACACGACGAGCCCGAAGAGGAGCGCGCCTGCGGCCGCCGCGATCCGAGCCGGCTTCACCAGTCCCCCAGTCGAACCGGGCGATCGGGCGCGGTCCTTGGCTCCGCTCGAGCGTCGTCCGGCTTGTCGAGCGCGAGGAGGAGCCCCTTCGCCTGACCGGCGACGCGCGGGATCTTCGGGCCCGTCCCGGAGACCGCCGTGCGCTTCGGAGCTGCGACCGCCGGCCTGTGCGGGGCGCGCATGGCACCGAGCAGCGCACGCGCGCGATCGGCGACGTCACGCACCGGACGCTCCGGCGCAGGCACGACCGAGCGGCGCTCGCGCTCCGGAGCCTCGACGGTCGCGGGCGCCTCGGAGGCCTCCGTGGACGCCTCCGCCTCGCCGTCGAGCACCGCGAGCGTCTGGATCGCGCTCGGCGTCATGCCGACGAGGAGCCGGGTGCCTTCGACCTCGACGACGAGGAGCTCGCTCCGCACCCCGACCGACGTGCGGGCGAGGACGTCGACACGGCTCGCAGGAGCGGTGGACCGGGTCCCGCGCTTCTTTCGCAGCCACAAGCCCGCGGCGGCGATGACCCCGATGCCGGCGATCAACTTGTAGCCGAACGGCGTGCCTTCGTTCGTGCTCGCCAGCGTGAGCGGCTTGCTCGGACGAGGGGCGAGCGGCGTCCCCACGCCGGCGGGCGCCGGAGCGGGCTCGGGTGCGACGGGGGCTTCGGCCGACGGCGCGGCCAGCGCCGCAGTCGACGCAGGCGCCTCGTCGGCAATGGCGAGCGACGGAACGAGAGAGAGCGTCAACGCCATGACAGCTGCGCGGAGGGCTTTCACTGCGGCTCCGTGGGCGTCGCCTCGGGCGCCGCCATCGCGACGTCGGGCTCGGACGAGGACGTGGTCACGATCTCCGTGATCCGCAGGCCGTAGCGGTCACCGAGGACGACGGCCTCGCCGCGTCCGATCAGGCGCCCGTTGACGACGATCTCCAGCGGCTCGCCGGCGGCCTTGTCGAGCTCGAGGGTCTGCCCCGTGCCGAGGCGGAGCAGATCACCGATCTTCATTCGCTTGCGCCCGATTTCGAGCGTCACCTCCACCTCGACGTCCCTCAGGAGCCCGAGAGCAGTGGCTGGAGGCGTACCGATCCTTCCGTTCGTCATGACGGCGACTTTCTTCAAGCGCCGTGCCGCTCAAGAGCGTCAAAACCGTGTCGCCGGCTGCTCCGGGCGAGGCTCAGTACTCGAACCCGCTCCCGCCGATGAACTCGCGGATCAGCGACGTCGGTGGGACGTGGTCGGGGTGGATCGCGACGAACTGATCGATGAGCCGCCGAAGACGGTGCGCGGTCGTGAACGACGGGTGGCTCGCGGGCACTTCGAGGAGGTAGCGCTCGGCATACGTCTTGAGGACGCTGAGCTCGTAGACGAGCGAGGAGTCGAAGACCGCGTCGGCGTGCGGGAGGAACGGGTAGATGTGAACGAGCTCGCCGCGCCGCACCGACGGCCACCTCGCGATCGTGTCGGCGGCCGAGTACTCCCGCTGATGGCGATCGCGAACGATGCGCCGAATCAGCCTGACGTCCTCCGGAGCGAGGGCCCCGAGCCGGTCGAACGCGAGCGTGTTCGAGGGCTGCACGAAGATCCGGAAGACGCGGTCGGGCGAGACGACGCCGTCGAGCAGCGCCGGGTTCAGCCCGTGAATGCCTTCGAGCAGGAGGACGTCCCCGTCTCTCATCGCCAGCGACGCTCCGCCGGCCCGGTCGCTCTTTCCTCGGACGAAGTCGTAGCGCGCGGTCGTCACTGCCTCGCCGGCAAGCAGACGCAGGACGTGATCGCGCAGGAGCGAGAGATCGATCGCCTCCAGCGCCTCGAAGTCGTACTCGCCAGACTCGTCGCGCACCGTGCGCTCGCGGTCGACGTAGTAGTCGTCCAGCGACAGCGCGAGCGGCCTTCGTCCGTCGACGAGGAGCTGCACGACGAGGCGCTTGATGAACGTCGTCTTCCCCGACGACGAGGGCCCGGCGACCGTGATGATCCGGACGGTGTCCGCGCGCGAAGAGATCGCATCGGCGATCCGCCCGATCCACTTCTCGTGAAAGCCCTCCGCGACACGAATGAGCTCCGGCACCCGACCACGAACGCATTGCTCGTCGAACGTACCGACGCTCGTGACGCCGAGGCCGGCGAGCCAGCGACGGGCCGCCGACGCCATCTCGCTCCCGTGCCGGGGCGCCATCGCCTCGGCAGCGGCAGGGTCCATCCGCGCGCCGCTCGCCGCCGGCATGTAGCGATCGAGGTCGCGGAGCCGGAGCAAGAGTCCTCGAGCATGCGGCTCGATCTCGACGGTCCCGAGGTAGCCCGCTCGCGGAAGCAGCGGCCCCATCCCGAGCGCGAGCGTCTCACCGCAGGTCGCGAGGGCAACGGTGGACTCCCGCCGGTTCGCGAGAAGGGCGGCCGCGTCGGCGGCACGTCGCTCGCCGAGCTCCGCTCGCGCCTCGTCGATCGACCAGATCTCCTCACGGAGCGGCGCGTCCTCGACGATGAGACGGCGCATCGCGCCGAGGATCGCTTGCCCGACGCGCACGACGTCGACGTCACCGACCACCTCGACGACGAGGCCGTTCTCGAGGGTGCCGGCGAGGCGAACATCCAAGGCTGGCGCGACCCGCCGGGCTGCCTCGAGGAGAACGAGGCCGGCGCTCCGCGAATAGATCTCGCGACCGTTCGGCGAAGCGAGGGAGAGCGGCTCGAGCTGGCAGTCCGCGACGATCGCGCTCTCGAGCGAGACGGGCCTCTTGTTCGAGGCGGCGCCGACGACGGGAGCTCCGTCGTGCTCGCGCGGAAGGAGCGAGCCGACGACGGTCCCCGTCGCGACGATCAGCTCGTCGGCGCCGCGGCGCACGCGGACCTGGAGACGGCGCGGCGCCGAGCGCTGGTGCACGAGCAGACCGACGCTGTCGGTGGCCGCGATGACCTCGTCTCCGAGAGCAGCTGCCAGGGCCTGCGTGAAGTGGAGCGCGAGACGCGGGTGGCTCGTGGCGAGCGCCCGGTAGCGCGAACGCGAGAGCCGGGCGAGGCGCATCGTGGTGTCCGCCTCGACGGTGACCGGTCGAGGGCGCTCGTCGAGCATCGCGAGCTCGCCGAAGTGGTCGCCGGGCCCGATCGACCGCAGCTCCATCGGGCCACGACAGAGCCGCGCCTTGCCTTCGAGCACGAAGTACATGTACTCGCCCGCGTCCCCCTCGCGGATGACGGACGTGCCGTGCGGGAGGGCGACTTGGTCGAGCAGGTCGAGGAAAGCTCCGAGCTCGCGCACGCCGAGCCCGCGGAGAAGCCTCGAGCGCCCGAGGACATCGAGGTCGTCGAGTCGCTTGCCGTAGACCAACGGCAGTGGCGTGATCGAGGCGGTCATCGCGGGCTCACCAACGCTCCCGTGCAGGTTCGCACGGGAGCACGCCCTCGCTCACGACTCGGGCAGGCTCGACGAGCTCGTCGAGGCCCTACCACTGCGTGATCCTTGCAAACGTCGAGCGTGACTGCCAAGCCGATCTCCTTTCGGTCGGCCGCGGCATCTGCAAGCAAGCGGCCACGCTGGCGTTCCATGCGAGCGAGCGTCGACCGACGCCGGCGCCAAGGAGAATCGCGATGCGCGGCTCACCGCCCGTCCACTCGGCGCGGAGGCGCAAACCGCGCAGGTCTCGCGGCGACGCGCACGCCCTGCGCCGCACCACTGCGGGCGGTCGGAGCGCTTCTCTACTCAGCACGGGACGCAAGGCGCCTCGGGGCCCGTGAAGACGCGCACGTCGTGCGCCGCGTCGGGCGTCGAACGCCGAAGCTGCAGCCGAATCCGAGCTGGCACGGTCGATGAATGACGACGGCGCATGAAGCGCACGCCCCCGCCCTCCGGTTCGCCGAGCAACTCGGACCTCGACCGCATCGACGAGCGCGTGGTCCCACCGGGCTTCGCGCTCCTCCGCGCGGAGCACGCACGGCTCGAGAGTGTGTACGACTCGCTGCTGGCAGCCTACCGCCACGGCGATTGGCCCGATGTCCAGGCGACCTGGCAGGTCTTCGAGCCCGCGCTGCGCGCCCACATGGATCTCGAAGAGCGCCTCGCCTTCCCCGCGTTCCGAGCGACGAGCCCCGCGGACGCGAGCGCGCTCCTGGCCGAGCACGCCGAGCTCCGGACGCTCCTCGACACCCTCGCGATCCACATCGAGCTCCATGCCGTCCCGCTGGCCGACGCCGAGGAGCTCATCCGTCGGCTGCGCGCGCACGGCCATCACGAAGAGCTGGTCCTCTACCCCTGGGTCGAGGCGGCGATGGACTCCGCGGCGCTCGCCGGCCCCTGAATGTGAGGCGGGAGCGGCGCGCAACCCCGATCCACTGGCGGTCATCCTAGCGAGCCCGGCGTCTCGTGACGGCGGTACGGTGTCCCGCATGGTTCCGCTTTCGATTCTCGACCTCGTCCCCGTCGTCCAGGGTTCGACGCCCCGTCAGGCGCTCGAGTGCAGCCTCGATCTCGCTCGCCACGCCGAGCGCCTCGGATACACGCGCTACTGGGTCGCCGAGCATCACAATATGGCCGGCATCGCGAGCGCGGCCACGTCGGTCGTGATCGGCTACCTCGCCGGCGGAACGAAGACGATCCGTGTCGGGGCCGGCGGCATCATGTTGCCGAATCACTCGCCTCTCCAGATCGCCGAGCAGTTCGGCACGCTCGAATCGCTCTACCCGGGGCGCATCGACCTCGGGCTCGGGCGCGCGCCCGGCACCGATCAGCTTACCGTGCGCGCGATGCGCCGAGATCCGCGGGCGTCGGACGAGTTTCCGAACGACGTCCAGGAGCTCCGGGCGCTGTTCGAGCCGGTGCGCGAGGGCCAGCGGATCCAGGCCGTGCCGGGAGCTGGGCTCCGGGTGCCGCTCTGGATCCTCGGATCGAGCATGTTCGGCGCGCAGCTCGCCGCGCTGCTCGGCCTTCCGTACGCGTTCGCTTCGCACTTCGCGCCCGCGTCGCTGGACGACGCGCTCGCCCTCTATCGTCGGAATTTCGAGCCGTCCAGACAGCTCGAGCGGCCGCATGCGATGGCCGGCGTGAACGTCATCGCGGCCGAGACGGACGACGAAGCGCGGCGCCTCTTCACGACGCTGCAGCAAGCGTTCACCGACCTGCATCGAGGAGCGCGCGGCCTGCAGAAGCCGCCGATCGACGACATCGATGCCTACTGGACGCCGGCCGAGAAAGTGTCTGCTGCGAGCATGCTCACGCACTCGATCGTGGGATCACGCCAGACGGTACGCGCCGGCCTGGAGCGCTTCGTTGCGCGGACCAGGGCCGACGAGCTGATGGTGGTGAGCACGGTCTTCGATCACGGTGCGCGCAAGCGGTCGTACGAGATCCTCGCAGAGCTCTGGGGCCTCTAGGGCGATTCGTTCGCCGGCCGCTCGATCGCCACCGCGACGACGTGGCCGCTGGCCGTGGGCCGACCGTGGAAGAGCGTCGCGCCGCCCGCGCAGATGCGCGCGCGCTCGTCGAGCGGAAGGGAGAGCCGGATGACATCGCCGACCGCCAGCCGAGCGATCGATTCGAGCGGGAGGCGCACCTTTCCGAGCTCGGCGACGACGTCGAGCTCGACGTCGGTCATTGCCAAGGCGATGCCGCTGTCGATGTGCGATGGCTCCGCGACCTCCTCGTCCCTCGTGATCGCGGAGAGCGGGAGCGCAAGGACGACCTTGCCGCCGCCATCCATCACGAGCGTGAGGATGACGGCCGACCCGGCCTCGATGTCCTTCGACGTCGCCGGCTCGATCGCGAGTGAGAGACGCGAGGCGAGGACCTGACCGAACGCGCGCAACATGCTGCCGGTCACCCGCGACGCGAGAGCGCTCTGCGCCGACGTCGGCGCGGCGCCCTGCGCCGTGGGCGACCCGTCCCCGCCGAAGACTCCGTCGAGGATCCGAGCAAGCGCCGTCTCGTCGAAGAGGACGAGCCCGCGCAGCGAGGCTGCGCTCGGCGAGCCTCCGCCGACCACGCGGGCGGTGAACGAAGAGGCATGGACGATGCTCCCGTCGCTCGCCAGCTCGGCGAATGAGATGCAGCGCGCTGGCTCCTCGGAGACGGCAACGCGCTGGCGGGAGAGGAACGGGACCGCACGGCGAAGGGCGGCGCCGAGCGCACCGGAGGCATCGTCGACGCGCGCGCAGGCCGCGCGGCCACGGCCGCCGGGAACGGAGAAGGCTTCGAGCCTCGTGACCATGGCAACGGAGCTCATTGGACGACGAAGTCCGTGACGAGGACCCGCTCCGCGGTGAGCGCGCCCACGGAGCGACAGCGCTCGAGGAGATCGGCGCGGATCTTCTCCAACTGCGCGGGGTCGGTGACCTGCTCGTGCGTGACCGTGCGGAGGTACGCGAGCACGGCGTCGCGGATCCGCGGGACGAAGGGCTTCAGATCGTCGACCGTACCGACGCCGAACTCGATCGCGATCGACATCTTCATCGGATGCGTCTTCTTGTTCGTATCGACGAGCGTGGCGAGGAACGGATCGAGCGGTAGCGTCGGTCCGGGCGGCCGGCTCACGGTCGCATGCTCGGCACTGGCCTGCGGACCACCGGCCGCGGAAGTCCGCGCCGCCGCCGCGCGGGTACCGCCATAGGCGGCGCCCGCGGCGAGCAGCGCAGGGACGACGACACGAAAGAGCCCGCCGATCGGCGACGGCTTCGGCGGAGTCGGAGACGGGGCGTCCGGCGCCGGTGCGTTCGTTTTGTTCTCGGTCATGACTGGCTCTTCGGTTGCGCTGTTCGAACGTTCACTGCTTGATGGCCATCAGCTCCTGGAGCATCTGATCGGCTGTCGTGATCGTCTTGCTGTTCGCCTGGAACGATCGCTGATGCGCGATCAGGCCGACGAACTGCTCGGCGATGTCGACGTTCGACTGCTCGAGCGCCCCCGCCGCCAGCGCACCGCGGCCACCTTCGCCGGCGATTCCGAGCGCGGCCTCGCCGGAGTCACGCGTGGCGACCCACATGTTCTGTCCGGCGCGGCCGAGGCCGTCGTTCGAGCGGAACTTCGCGATCGCGAGCTTCCCCGCCGCGACCGTCTGACCATTCGAGTAGACCCCGCTCACCGTACCATCAGCGTCGATCTTCACTCCCGCGAGGTCGCCGGAGCTGTAGCCGTCCTGTGACTGCGCGCTGATCGCGCTCGCCGAACCGAACTGCGTCGTACCGCCGAGGCCCGTACCGCCCGCGGCGATCGAGGTGCCGAAGTCGAAGTCGAGCACCTGATTCGGCGTCGCGCCGTTGAAGCTGATCGGGGCCGGTCCGCCCCACTGGATGTCCTGGAGCGCACCGGCGGAGTCGAACGTCATCTGGCCAGTGGCGAACTCGACGTTCTCGCCCGGATTGGCGCCCGCAACCTCGTCGCCCTTCGCCAGCGCGTGGACATCCCACGTCCCGGCGCCGGTCTTGGAGAAGTAGAGATCGACCGAGTGCGACTTGCCGAGCGAGTCGTAGACGGTCATCGTGGTGGAGAAGTTCGACGACGCTCCCGGGTTCTGCGGATCCCACGGGGTCGTCGGCGGCGTCGCGGAAGCGTCGAGGTTCGCCGTGACCGAGATCTTCGCGCTCGGCTTGGGCGGGAGCTGCGCGGTCGAGAGCTGGATCGCGCCCACCTTCCCGTCGAACCTCCCGCTCGCGTTCGCGCTGTAGCCCTGCACCTCCATCCCCTGCGGATTCACGAGGACGCCGTCGTGGCGGACCGTGAGCTGGCCGGCGCGCGTGTAGAAGTTGCCGCTGACGCCGCCGAGCGTGCCGTTGACGACGAAGAAGCCGTCACCCGAGAGCGCGACATCCGTCGCTTGCCCGGTGTTCATGAGCGCGCCCTGCGCGAAGATCTGCTGCGCCCGGCCGAGACGAACACCTCCGCCGGCGTTGTCGGGCGCACCGATCGCTCCGCCGAGGACGTTCTCGAACGTCGCGCGCGTGCGCTTGAAGCCGACCGTGTTCGTGTTGGCGATGTTCTCGCCGACGATGCTCAGCGTGTTGCTCTCCGCGGAGAGGCCGGAGACGCCCGCATACATGGCCTTCGTGATGCTCATCGATCTGTTCCTCCTACGCTCACCAGCTCCGAGATTGGAGCCGTGACTCCGGAGTCGAGAATGAGCTCCGGGTAACCCTTTTCGAACGACACCTTGACCACCTTGCCGCTCACGTCCTGGGACGTGTTCACGGACTTGCCGTCGGCCGTGCTCGCCTCGACCTTGATCGAGTAGGTGCCCTTGGCGACCGGCTGTCCCGCATCGTCCTTGCCGTCCCACGAGATCGGCATCGCTCCCTCGCCGTGCGCGCCCATCTCGAGCGTGCGCACCGTCTTTCCGGAAGCGTCCTGGATGCGAACGGTGACCTTCGCGGCCGGCGCATCGAGATTGATGCTGGCGCCGGTCGCGGTGAGCCCGTCGAAGGCGATCCCGTTCCCGCGTACCGTGACGTCCTTCCCGACCAGCCCCGCCGCCTCGTTGCTCGCAAGGCCGGTCATCTGCGCCGAGAGCACGTCGAGCTTCGCGGACTGAGCGATCGACTGCTCGACCATGGCGAACTGCGAGAGCTGCGCCACGAACTCGGTCCCCTCGGTCGGCTTGAGAGGGTCCTGATGGGCGAGCTGCGCGACGAGGAGCTTCAGGAAGGCGTCCTTGTCGAGCGCTGCCTTGTCCTTCGGTTCGGACGTCGTGCTCGTCGCGTTGGTGCCTGTCGTGCCGGTGACGGAGGGAAGCGCCATGCCCAAGGTCAAAGCACGATCCGGACCCGCGCCGGATGGCGGCGGAGCGTCGGTTTTCCGGCGCTCTCACCGGGGGAACGAGCGCGCGTTCCCTCGTTGTCCTCGCGGCGCTCGTGGCCCGCCTCGCCCTGGCTTCGCGCGGGATCGCCCGACGTCCGGGCGTCGCTCCGGAGATCTGCGGGCGCATCGACGAAGACGCGCGCCTCGGGGATCTCGCGATGTACGTGCGCCGACAGCTCGGGCGAATGCGCGTGGATCACCTGCTTCGCATGGCCTTCGTCCGCCTGGACGTGCACGTCGATCCTGTCGGCGCCCGCGACCGCTCGAACCTCGACCCGCCCGAGCTCGGGCACCACGATCTGCCCGTGAGCCTCGCCGGTGAGCGCGCGGCGGTGGCCGGCCGCCTCCGCAGCGCGGATCCCGAGCTCCGCTCTCCCGTCGCCCGACCTCGTCGAGGCCTCGACGGGCGCCGGAACCGTGACGTCCGCCATCGTCTTGACGGTCTCCGCCGGCGCCTCGACGCCCGCCGGAGGCGTGACGGCGCGCGGCTCGATCACCGGCGACGTGACCTCGGGCGAGAACGCATCGAGCGCCTCGGCGGACCTGGGGAGCCGCTTCCCCTTCGGGCTCGGCGTCTCCGCTTCCGTCGTACGCGCACCGGCGAGCGCCGCGGACGCGCGCAGCGGCGACGTTTCGGCGCCGTCCACGGGCTGGAGCGCCGCACGCGGGGTCGACGGGGTCGACGGTTCTACGGGCCGCGCGCCACCCGCGACTGCGGGCTCGTTCGCGGCGGCCTCCGCCGGGCCGGAGCTCTGCACCACCTCCCGACCGAGCGAAGTCGTCTCGAGCGCGCGCTGCGGAGCAGACTGCGCGCTCGATGTGTGATCGTCGCGCGGCGTGTCGACACGCGAAGCCACGACCTCGGCCTCCAGCGTCGTCGCTGTCTGCGTCCCGTCCTGAGCGTTGTCGATCGCCGGAGCGATCGAGCCGGACGCGTCCATCGTACTGGTGGCGGGCGCCGGAGCGGGCGGATCGAACAGGTCCATCGCGCTCGTGATCGCTGCCGACCCGGCCGCCTCCGCAGGCGACGGCTCGATGGGGATCGCCCCCGTGATCGACAGCATCAGATTCACGGGAGCCATGGGCGGGGGCGGGTCGAGCATCGGGAACGGAACGAAGTCGGAGGTCTCGCGTTCCTCCTCGTTCTCGACCGACTCTGCGTCTTCCCATTCGGATGCCAGCGTCGCGTCGAACTCGGCGCGGCTCGGCCCCGGCGATCGAGGCCCTGACGCGCTCGCCGGGCACGCGTGATCGATCACTGCGAAGGCGATGGCCTTCGCACCGGACACGTTATTCATCGCTGCTCCTCTGCTCCTCTGTTCTCTGGCCGCGGCTCTCGAGCGCTCGCCCGCTCTCAGCCCGCGCGCTGGCTCCGTGCCGCGACCTCGTCCTCGGCGATGCGCTCTCGCTGCCGGAGCTCTGCGTCGTGCTCTCGCGTGGTCTTCTCGAGCCACGTCTCGAACCGGCGAAGCTCGATGCGCGCCTCGGTCATCGTCTCGCGGGCGACGGCCTCCGCGGCCCGAGCCACCGCGTACTGGTGCTCGGCCTGCTCGATCGCGCGGCGCAGCCCGCGGATCTGCAGGTCCCGGAACTCGAGCTCGAAGACGACGCCGATGTGCTCGTTGGCGTCGACGGCCGCGAGCCAGGCTCGTTCGGCGTCGCTCCGCACTCGATCCGCAGCCACGCTCCGGGCGTGTGCGGCGACGTGCGCGAGCTCCGCGGATTCGGCGGCGCGACGCTTCATCTCGATCAGACGGCCAATCGTCTTCATCTGCTTCGTCTTCATCGTCAGCGTGACCTCTCGGAGATCGTTCGGAGTCGGGCGATCGTCTCGCCGCGCGACGTCGCCTCGTCAGGGCTTTGTCGCAGCAGCGATTCGATCGCCGGCTGCAACGTCCGCGCCGCGTCCACGCGAACATCGGAGCCCGGGACATAAGCGCCGATCTGGATCAGGTCGGCCGCCTCCTCGTAGGCGGCGAGGAGCTCGCGCACACGTGCCGCCGCCGCGACATGCTCCGGAGCGGAGACGTCACGCGCCACTCGCGAGACGCTGCGGAGGACATCGATCGCCGGGTGGTGGCCGCGGTCGCCGAGCTTGCGGGAGAGGATGACGTGACCGTCGAGGATCCCGCGCACCGTGTCGGCGATCGGATCGTTCATGTCGTCGCCCTCGACGAGCACGGTATAGACCGCGGTGATCGACCCGGGCCCGCTGTCGCGACCGGCTCGCTCGAGCAGCGGCGGGAGGGCCGCAAAGACCGTCGGCGTGTAGCCCTTGGTGAGCGGGGGCTCGCCCGCTGCGAGCGACGCCTCGCGGAGGGCCATCGCGTAGCGCGTGACCGAATCCATGACGAGGAGCACCCGCTTGCCCTGTTTGCGGAAGTGCTCCGCGATCGCCGTGGCCCGTAGAGCTCCGCGGACCCGGACGAGCGGCGGCGCATCGCTCGTCGCCGCGACGACGACGCAGCGGGAGAGGCTCTCGGGGCCGATCGCGTGGCGGACGAAGTCGCCGACCTCGCGACCGCGCTCGCCGATCAACGCGGCGACGATGACGTCGGCATCGGCGTGACGGCAGAGCATACCGAGGAGCGTGCTCTTGCCGACACCGGTGCCGGCGAAGAGGCCGATGCGCTGGCCTTCGCCGAAGGCGAGCAGCGCATCGAGCGCTCGCACGCCCGTCTCGAGCGGCTTGCCGATCGGGCGGCGCGCGAACGGCGGCGGCGGCTCGGCGTGGAGCGCAGCGCGCGCACCGCAACGAGGCGGAGGCCGCTGATCGAGGGGCCGGCCGAAGGCGTCGATCACGCGACCGAGAAGAGCCTCACCGACCTCGGCGCTCGCCTCGCTCGTGCGGAGACGTACGCGGTCGCCGGGGGAGATCCCGGACGTCGGCCCGAGCGGCGCTGCGAGGAGGCGATCGTCGCGAAAGCCGATCACCTCGAGGGTGACGCGGCGAACCGGAAGGTCGATCTCGAGCTCGCGCCCGACCGCAGCCCGGAGGCCGGAGATCTCGACGAGCAGGCCGACGACCTTCTCGACGCGTCCCTCAGCACGCGCGAGCGGCGCGACGCGTGCGGCCGCTTCGTAGCTCGACAGATCGATCATGGTCATCGCTCCCGGTCGACGCCGAGGGCGTCGGAGATCGCGGCGATCCGCTCACCTGCGCCGATCGGAACGACGGTCGCTCCTTCGCGCAGCTCGCACGAGCCCGGACGGAGCGCGTCGTCGACGACGACCTTCGCCGCCGTTGCCGTGCCCTCGAGCGCGTCGCGCGAAATGGCGGCCGCGATGTCGGGCGCGACGGCGACGACCACGGCCTCCTTGCCGGGCAGGGCCGCGAAGCCCTCGCGGATCCATCCGAGCACGAGCGCCGGATCGGTAGCGAGCTCACGTCCCACGATCCGGGAAGCGACGGTCACGGCCAGACGGACGATCTCCGGCTCGCTCTCCTCGAGCACGCGCGCCCGCACCGAGGCGAGCTCGACGGCGAGCCGCGCTGTCTCCTCGCGAAGCGCCAGGAGCTCGTCTTCGAGCTCGAGCTCGCGTCCGGTCTGGATGATCGGCGACGGCGGCGGCACCGAGACCCGCTCGATCGGGATCGGGACGATCGCCGGCGCAATGACCGACGGCACGTTCTCACGCCCGCGCTCCGAAGGCGGCGGGGTCGACGGCGCGCGCACCTGGGACTGAGCGCACGCGGGCAGGACCCCGCGCGGCATCCCGATCCACGAGGGGCGCCCCGAGACGCGCGGGGCGCCTGGGCGCGTCCACGGCGCAGGCGTGATCCGGCGCGCGGCGCCCATCACTCGTCCCCCCGACCGAGCGAGAGCTTGCCCTGGTCCTCGAGCGAGAGCGCGATGTCGATGATCTCGCGACGAGCCGCCTCGACGTCGGACTTGCGGACGTGCCCGAGGGCTTCGAGATCGTCGCGGATGAGGTCGGCGGCGCGCTGCGAGAGGCCCTGGAAGACGGCCTCGGCCACTGCCTCGGGCGCACCGCGCAGCGCGATCGTGAGTCGATCGGTCGGAACCTCGCGGAGCAGCGTGCGCATGCCGCGCATGTCGATACGGGCGAGGTCGTCGAAGGTGAACATCGCCTGGCGCACGATGGCAGCGAGCTCCGGATCGTCGGCCTCGAGGTTCGAGAGGATCGACGAGGACGCCGTCTTCGACGATGCGTTGAGTAGCTCGGCCGCCTTCGCGACACCGTCGACGCTCACCAGCGCCGTTGCGTCCGCATCGGGGAGCTGCGCGGCGAGCGCGGACGCAACGTCCTCGAGCACGCCCGCAGGGAGCTGCCTCATCCGGCTCATGTGCTTGACGATCGGCGCCTTCTGCGAATCGAAGAGCGCGCCGACGATCGCCGCGGCCGCTTCGGGAGAGACCATCGAGAGGACGCCGGCCGCCAGCTGCGGAGGCTCGCTGGCGAGCAGCCCGGCGACGTCCTCGGGCGACGCGGACTCGAGGCGCGCGAGCGGGCTCGTGACGCCGTCCTCGAAGAGGGCGCGGGCGCGCTGCTCGCCGATCGAGCCGGCGGAGAGGCGGCGAAGGTAGCGCAGTCCACCGCGCGGCACGGCGACGGCCATGTCCGACTTCTCGAGGAACTCCTTGAAGGTCAGATCGACGGCGTCCTTCGGGACCGCACGCATCGTCGACGCGACCGCGCGGAGCTTGCGGATGTCGTCCTCGTCGAGCTCGTCGACGATCGGTCGGGCGACCTCTTCATCGAGCGACAGCAGAAACAGGACGGCCTTCTCGGCGTTCGTGATCATCGGATGGTCTCCAGCCAGGTAGAGCGGACTTCGGTTCAGGCCGCCTCGTCGCGCACGGCCTCGCGGTGCCCGAGCCACGAGCGCACGACGAGCGCTGCGGTGGCGGGGTCGGACGCGGCGCGCTCGAGGACGAGACGGCGGAGGTCGTCGGGGGTCTGCGGCTTCTCGGCTCCGCCCGCGAGGATCTCGACAGCGACCGCATCGGCGCTGGCCCTCTCCTTCGCTGCCGCGAGGGCGAGCGCAGTGGAGATCTTGCGGCGCTTGTTGCGGGCGCGGACAGCGAACGCGACGCCGACGAGCGTGATCAGAGCGAGTACGCCGCCCGCGAAGGGCGCGACCTTCTTCGGCTGGAGCCACACCGGCATCGGCGCCGGCGCGGGGGCCTCGGGCGCGAGGGCCACGAGGAACGGGACCGCCTCGACGGTGACGGCGTCGCCGCGGCGCTCGTCGAAGCCGACGGCGCTCCGGACGAGGCCCGCGATCTTGTCGATCTCTTCCTTCGAGCGAGGCGCACCGCCGGGGACCGGCGAGCCGTCGATGACGACGGCGACGGTGAGGCGGCGGAGCACGCCCCCCGTGACCGTACGCTTCTCGGTGATCCGATCGACCTCGAAGTTGCGGGTGTGGGACTCGCGAGTCGCGCCCGCCGTCGCGTCCGAGACCGCCTCGGCCACGCCGCCGTCCGCCGCCGCCGCGCCGCGTGCGGTCACCCCGCCGGGGAGGTTGCTCTCGGCGCCCGGGACACCCGCGACGGGGACCTCGTCGTTGCTCCGCTCGACGTTGCGCTCCTCGCTTCGGAGCGCGCTCTGCTTCGGGTCGTAATGGTCCTCGACGCGCTCGACGCGCGCGGAGTCGATGTCGACGGTGACGCGGACGTCGACATGGCCGGGGCCGGTGACCTTCTCGACCATCGAGCGGGCACGCTCCTCGAGCGTCGCCTCGAGCGACCGAGCCTGCGAGGCACGGTCGTCATCGCTCACGCCGTCTTCACCGGCGCGGCGCGGCTTGTGGAGGACGGCGCCCTCCGTCGTCACGACCGCGACGCGATCGGGGCTCAGCCCCGCGACCGACGTCGAGACGAGGTGGACGATGCCTGCGACCTCGCCGCCGCCGAGGGCGCGGCCACCACGGAGCTTCAAGACGACCGACGCCGAGGAAGGCTCGTTGCGGCTCACGAAGACGGACTTCTCCGGGAGGACGAGGTGGACGCGTGCAGTCTGCACGGCAGCGACCGTGCCGATCGTGCGGGCGAGCTCGCCCTCGAGCGCGCGGCGGTAGAGGATGCGCTGCTCGAACTCGGTCGTGCCGAGGCGCATCTTGTCGAAGCTCTCGAAGCCCACCGCCCCGCCGCGCGGGAGGCCACCACCGGCGAGCTCGAGGCGCAGCTCGCGCGCCTGATCTTCGGGGACCTCGATCACCGCACCGTCGCCCTCGAGACGGTACGGGACCTTCATCTCCTTCAGCTTCGCGACCACCGCCGCCGCGTCGTCGCGGTCGAGGTTCGAGTAGAGGACCGCGTAGGGCTGGCTCGACGTGCGGAGCGCGAAGAAGCCTCCGAGGGCCACGAGCGCGAGCGCCGTCGTGACGGCGAAGATCCGCGCCGACCGCGAGAGCCCCTTGATCGAAGCCGCCGCCTTCTCCGCCCAGAGGCGGAGCGGCGGAGGGAGCGACTCGATCATCGAACGCTTGTCAGACATTGATTCTCCAGAGCTCGTGGAACGCGTCGAGGAGCTTGTCGCGAACGGAGCCGACCAGCTTCAGCGAGATGTCGGCTTCCTTCATCGTGATCATCGTGCCGTGGAGATCGTCGAGACGCCCTTGTGCGAGCGCCTCCGCCTTCCCCACTGCCTCGCGCTCCTTCGCGCTCGCCGCCATGGCGGTCCGCTCGAGGATCTCCCCGAAGCTGGCGCCGCCGACCGGGTTCGATGCACCTGCCGGGCCAACCCCCGGCTCACCGCCGATCCGAATGTCTTCACGGAGCGCGGCGGCGGCCGCCGCGATGTTTCCCGCACCAGCGGGGTCGATCTTGATGCTCACTTGCCGATCCTCAGCGCTGCGCGGGCCATGGCCTTGAGCGACTCGATCGACGTCACGCCGGCCTCGTAGGCTCGGGACGCCGTCATCATGTTGACCATCTCTGTCACCACGTTGACGTTCGGGTACTCGACGTAACCGTCGGCATTGGCGTCGGGATGACCGGGCTCGTACACGAGCGCCCCCGGCGTGGTGTCGGGTCGAACCGCGGCCAACTCCACGGTCTCCACCTTGCGGAGGACCGGGTCGAAGCTGCGGGGCGCGAGTGGTTTCGCCTCGAAGACCGGGTCGAGGCGCCTGTAGGGGCCACCTTCGGCGGTGCGCGTCGTCCGCGCGTTCGCGAGGTTGCCGGCGACGACGTTCATGCGGCTGCGCTCGGCGGAGAGGCCGGAGGCCGCCACTTCCATCGCCGAGAAGACGCCAGGGCGAACAGGAGCCGTCTTCATCCGTGCTTCCCGTCGCTGGCCGCCCACGCGAGCGACGCGAGCTGGCTCGAGGCGAGCTGCGCGATCATGTCGTAGCGCATCTGGTTGCTGGCGATCTTCACGGCCTCGCGATCGAGGTCGACGCCGTTGCCGTCCGCGCCGGCAGCGGCGCCCGGGTCCTCGATCACGCGCCCCTGGGCGTAGTCGCCGCTTCCGCCGGCGGCCCGAGAGGACGAGAGATGTCCGGGCTGCGTCGCCTCGAGGGCGACGTGAAGCGCGCCCGCAAAGCTTCCCCTGCGCTCGAGATCGACCGGCTTGTAGCCGGGCGTATCGATGTGAGCGAGGTTCGACGCGAGCAGGTTGTGTCGCGAGAGATGGTAGTCGAGCGCTCCTCGCAGGTGCTCGACGGAGTCGATGAGGGCCATGACGTGGTTCTCCTGAGCCCGCGGTTCATCCACACGACGTGCCAGCGTCATGGACGTGGCTGGCCCGGACGTTGCGAACGCTCTCCATCCGATGCTGAAGCTCACACGACTCGATCACCGAACGGTGGCGATCAACCCGGACCACATCGCTTGGGTCGAGGCGACGCCCGACACGACCCTCTGCCTCTTCGGTGATCGCAAGATCATCGTCCGCGAGACGCTCGACGAGGTCGTCGACCGCTACGTGGCGGCGCGAGCACGCGTCGGCTGCACGCCGATCATCGGCATCCAGCCGCCTCCACCGTCGAACGGCCGACGCTCGTCGTCGCGCCCGAGTCGGCCATCCGGCTATCCCTCCACGCCCCCGCCGCAAATCATCGACGACGACCGACTCGACCTCGGTGCGCGCCGCATCGGCACGGTCGACGACGACGGAGGCGAGTGATGCAGCCCGGCCCCCTCGTTGGCATCGCGTTCGCGCTCCTCGCGATCCTCGTCGGCAACTACCTCGAAGGAGGGCACGCCACCTCGCTGCTCGGCGGCCCGGCCGCGATCATCGTGCTCGGCGGGACGATCGGCGCCGTCATCGTGCAGTACCCCTTCGCGACGCTGACCTCGGCGCTCAAGGCTGCGGGCGGCACGTTCAAGAAGCAGGCTGTGGAGCCGGCGAAGATCGTCGACGAGATCGTCGACTACGCGAACCGCGCGCGCCGCGACGGCATCCTCGCACTCGAGAAGGTCTCCGAGAGCGCCTCCGACCCGTTCCTTCGCAAGGCGCTGATGATGGCGGTCGACGGCGTCGACTCGCAGACGATCCGCGAGACCCTCGAGGTCGCGATCGGCCAGGAGGAAGAGCACGGCGAGGACGCCGCGAAGGTCTTCGAGGCGATGGGAGGCTACTCGCCGACGATCGGAATCATCGGCGCTGTCCTCGGCCTCATCCACGTCATGAGCAACCTGAGCGACATCGCGGCCGTCGGTCAGGGCATCGCCGCTGCGTTCGTCGCCACGATCTACGGCGTCGCGGTCGCGAACATCCTCTTCTTGCCCATCGCCGGCCGCATCAAGCTGATCGTCCGCGAGAGGGCGCTCCTCCGCGAGCTCACGCTCACCGGCGTCCTCGCGATCCAATCAGGCCTCAATCCGAAGCTCGTCCGCGAGCGCCTCTCGCAGTTCCTGAGCGAGCACGGCCCGAAGAAGCAGGGCGCGGGCGCTCCGGCGAAGGCAGCGGGCTGAGCCATGGCTCGCAGGAAGAAGCACCCCGAGCACGTGAACCACGAGCGCTGGCTCGTCAGCTATGCGGACTTCATCACGCTCCTCTTCGCCTTCTTCGTCGTCATGTTCGCCGTCTCGCAGGTGGACTCGAGGAAGGTCGGCCGCTTCACCGAGTCGTTCTCGAAGGCCGTCGGGATCGACATGTTCCCGCAGCCCGGTCGCGGGCTGCTCGCCGGCGCCCCGCAGGGCGCGCTGAGCGACTCGGAGCCTTCGCAGAGCACGAACTTGCCGGACGAGCTCATAAACCTGAAAGAGGTGCTGACCACGCCGGAGGTCCGAGAGGAGATCGACAACGTGCAGATCCTCTCGCGGCGCAACGAGCTCGTGCTGCGCCTCTCGGACGGCTTCCTCTTCGAGAGCGGGACCGACGACCTCGAGGAGCGCGCCCGGCGCGTCATCGCACGGCTCGCCGCCGAGCTTCGTGAGAGGCCGCTCGACATCCGGATCGAGGGACACACCGACGACCGGCCGATCCGTACCGCGCGCTTTCGCTCGAACTGGGACCTCTCGACGGCGCGCGCCACGGCGGTCGTCGCTCGGCTCGCGGCCGAGGGGATCGCGCCCGAGCGCCTCTCCGCTGCGGGCTACGGCGAGTTCCACCCGGTCGCGCCGAACACGACGGACGAAGGCCGGAAGCAAAACCGACGAGTCGACCTCGTCGTCAGCATGCCCGTGATCGTGACCGAGACGCCCGACGATCCCACGCCCGCAGTCGATACCGATGCAGCGTCTCACGCCGCTCCGGCTCCTGCCTCCACCGACGTTCACCCGAAGGTACGCCCGTGAAGATCATCGCTAGAGCCCTCTCCGCGCTCGTCGCATGCGCGACGATGCTCGCCGCCCCGGCCGCGAGCGCCCAGAGATGGATCATGAGCGGCGTCGCCGAGGCCTCGTCCGGCGTCGAAGGCGGCGGAGGCCGCGCGCAGGCGATGGGCCGCGCACAGACGCGGATGCGCATCGGCGCCGACCTCGCCGTCGACGAGTCGCCCGAGGACATCTTCGGCGCCGCCGTGCTCGTCGCCGTCGAGCCGCGCACGGCGTTCGGTATCGACGCACGCTACACCCGCCTCGTGGCCGAACGCTTCGCGTTCAGCGGCGGCGTCGTCGGCTACCTCCAGCCCGGCAGTCTCGTCGGCCCGGTCGCCGCGTTCGAGTACCGCCATCCGATCGCAAAGTCGTTCTTCATCACTGCCGGGCCCGAGCTCGACGTGTTCGTGGTCGGCACCGACCTGCCCGACCGCACCGTTCTCTGGCAGGCCCTCTTCCATGTGGGGATGCGTGTCTCCTTCTAAGTCTTCGAAACTCGCCTCTGGAAAAGCCGCGAAGGCGATGATGCTCATCGGCGCGATCACAGCCGTCTGGCTGTCGAGCGCCGCCTGCCAGCTCGGCGACGGCGACTGCCTTCGCATGAGCGACTGCGACACGGGCTATGCGTGCGTGGAGGGGACGTGCATCTCCGATCGCCCCTCGGACGCGCCGGACGCCTCGTCCGACGCGGGGTCGACGCGCGCCGACGCATCGGCTTCGGACGCCTCTCGCGACAGCTCGACCGGCGACGCCGCCACGGACGCACGCACCGACGATGCGTCGGCGGACGCTTCGTGATCCCGCTCCACGGTTTTCGCTAAAGACCCCGCCCCGGCAACCGTTCTGAGCTTCGACGACCACCGACGCACTCATGCACGTCAGGTTCGAAGGAGCTCGAGAATGACCAAAGTTTCCAAGGTAGGCACGTTTCTGCTCGCCGCGACGATCGCGGCGTGCGCCACCGGTCCCGAGAATTCGGCTCCGAAGACATTCGATCCCGACGACCCGCTCGCGGAGACGGATCAGGCACTGACGCCGCTCGCGACGCAGTGCACGTTCAACCCGACGACGGGGCTGATGACGGTCGTGATCGCCGCCGGGGAGACCGCGGTCATCGCTCGTAGTGCCGCCGACTCGGCGATCCTTCAGAATGGCCAGGCGTGCGACAACCCCGTGACCGCGTCGACGCTGAAGAAGATCACGGTCACCGGCTCCTCCGGAGACGACACGCTCCTCCTCGACTTCACGAACGGCCTCTTCGCCCTCGGCACGACCTCGGCCGCCTCGAGCGGCATCGCGGTCGACCTCGGCGGAGGCACGGGCGACAAGCTCGCCATCAAGGGCACGTCGGCTGCTGACAACTTCAACTTCGGCGCGGCCTCCATCCTGCTGAACACCGACGCGAACAAGGACATCACCTACACGAACGTCGAGTCGTTCGTCGTGTCGTTGGGCGACGGCGACGACGTCTACACCTCCGCCGGCGGCGGCGCGGCCGGCGGGGTGTTCGGACAGCCGATCTCCGTCTTCGGCGGCCCCGGCAACGACGTCTTCAATCAGGGCTCGGCCGCGACGGTGAGCGAGACGATCTCGGGCGGCAGCGGCATCGATACCGTCTCGTACGCTTCGCGCTCCGCATCGGTCACGGTGACGATCGGCGCGGGCGCCAACGACGGCGCCGCGGCCGAGAACGACGACATCATGAGCGACGTCGAGATCGTGACCGGCGGAACGGGCGACGACACGCTCACCGCAGACGCCACCCTTCCCGCGACCCTCAACGGCGGACCGGGCAACGACACGCTCATCGGCGGCAGCGGGAACGACACGCTCAACGGCGGTGCGGGCAACGACATCCTCCGCGGCATGGCCGGCAACGACATCATGAACGGCGACGACGGGAACGACACCTTCGACGAGGGCTCCGCCGCGAACGGCAGCGACGTCATGAACGGCGGCGCCGGCATCGACACGGTCGACTACAGCGCCCGCACGGTCGCCCTCGTGGTCACGATGGACGGCGTCGCGGCGAACGACGGCGAGGCCGGCGAGAACGACAACGTCAAGGCCGACATCGAGAACCTCAAGGCCGGCTCCGGCGACGACACCATCACGGGCAACGCGCTGAGCAACGTCATCACGGGCGGCGCGGGCAACGACGTCCTGAACGGCGGTGCGGGCGACGACGTCTTCCCGCAGGGCGCGGCTGCTGACGGCAACGACACGATCAGCGGCGGTCCCGGCGTCGACAAGGTCGACTACTCCGGACGCTCCGCCGACATCACGGCGACCCTCGACGGCGTCACGCCCTCCGGTGACCTCACCGCGAACGAGGCGGACATCCTCGGCTCCGACGTCGAGAACCTCGAAGGCGGCTCGGGCGACGACGTCCTCACCGGCAACGCCTCGGCGAACGAGCTCGTCGGCAACGCGGGCGACGACACCCTCAGCGGCCTCGGCGGTGACGACACCATCGAGGGCGGCGCGGGCGACGACGACATCAGCTGCGGCGCAGGCTTCGACGTGACGGTCGGCCGCGTCGGCACCGACACCATCGACGCCGACTGCGAGATCTGACGAGCACCCATCCACGGAGGGCCGGCGTCGCGACATCGTCGCGGCGCCGGTCGCCGTTTTGTGGCAACGCGCGCAACCACGAGACGTAGAGAGCGGGCTCCCGAGCTCGGCGACGATCGCCTGCGAGAACCCGCTCGACGAGAGACGGCACGGCGCGTGCTCCTCGATGGGGGATGAACCGAACGGGCGTCATCGCCTTGGGGCTCTTCCTCGCGCTCCCGCTCGCCGCGTGCACACCGCTCGCGCGCTGGATGAGCGGCGACGACACCACCAACGACAGGAGCGCCGCTGCTCGGGACGGCGGCTCCGCGCCGAGTCAGGCGGACGCGAGCACGAAGGCCGCCGGCCCGCCGACGATCACGAAGCTCGCCTTTGTCGAGGATCCGCTCGGACCGCGCATTCTCGTGGCCGGTGTCGATCCGGCAGGACGCCTCGAGAGCGTGTGGATCGATCTCCTCGACGAGAACGGCAAGCCCGCCGTGATCGATGGCGACGGTGACGGATCGACCGAGTCGAGCCAGCTCGAGATCCTGTCGAGCTCGATGGACAAGAGCGCGGACGCTTACTTCTTCGAGGTTCGAGCGTCACCCGGGCTCGAGCGCTTCGCGAAGCGGGTCACCGCGCGCGTGCAGGAGAAGAGCGGAACGATGGGCGAGCCGCACGGCACGAGCCTCGCTCCGCTCGCGGTGCGCGGCTCCGGCGAGGCGTGTGACCTCCAGGGATTCGACGTCTGCACGGACGGCCTCGCATGCAACGACGACTCGACGGCAAGCTCCCGATGCGAGGACCTCGACGCGGCACGAGCTCGGCGATGCGCGACGGCGCCGGTCATCGAGGTCGGCGCGAGGACGAGAGGCACGACGAAGGGCGCGAGCCTGTGGGATCCGCCGGACGGCTGCGCCTCGGAGGCGCGACGCGGGCGGCCGGAGGCGGTTCTCCGCCTCCGCCTACCCTCGCCGGTGTCGTCACTCGCGATCGCGACCCTCGCGGACGGCACGACGTTCGACTCGGTCGTCACCGTGCTCGACGGCTGCGGTGCGCGCGCGACCGCGCTCGCCTGCAACGACGACGATCCGCCCCCGGTCTCGCGCGTGAGGATCGACCACCTCCCCGCAGGCGACTACATCGTCGTCGTCGACTCGCTCGATCGATCCGGAGGCGCGTTCGAGCTCACGGTGACGGCGCGATGACGCTCGGCGCCGGTCTCATGACGGCCACTGCCCAATCGCGCGTATCCACGAGCGGCACGTGGGTTGCTGGCAGCGACGGGCACCGGAGGAATCGATGAAGAACCGTCTCTTGTCGCTCGTGATGTCCGCCACCGCCATCGTCGCCTGCAGCGCTTCTCCGAGTGGCGGACCGGCGAAGGACGACGACACGAACGTCGACGTCCCGGCGGACGACGTAGCCGACCCGCCCACCGACCCCGGCGACCCCTCGAACGAGCCTCCCGCAGCGCCGGCGCCCGGGCTCACATCGGCGTCGTTCCGCAACATCGGGCGCCGCGGCGACACCGTCCAGATCCAGGTGAGCGGAAGCGATCCGACGAAGCAGACGTCCGCAGCGCACGTCCGGTTCGCCGACGAGGCCGGCGTGCCGGTGAATGCGTTCGACACGAACTGGGACGGCATCGCCGATTCGCCCGAGAGCACGTTCCACTTCGACACGAGCACGCTCGGGAGCGCGAGCTTCGACGGGACGATCACGATCCCGTCGGTCTTCGGCCCCAACTCGAAGATCAAGAAGGCGTTCGTCGCGCTCGAGAACGAGGCTCGCGTGCGTTCCCCGGAGATCGCGGCGACGATGAGCTTCCAGCTGCTCAAGGTCGAGAACGAGCCCTGCGACGATCGGAAGATCGAGAGCCGCTGCGAGACCGGTCTCTCGTGCAGCGGCTCGCCGGCGACGTGCCAGCCCGGCAGCGCGCCGGAGCTGTCCAAGGTGGCCTACTTCGGCGGGTCATCGCCGAAGATGGTCTTCCGCGGCGAGGAGGCCGACGAGGACATCGCGTCGGTGTCGATCGAGTTCCTCGACAACGCGAACGCCCCCAAGTCGGTGGTCCTCACCGGAGAAGAGCAGGACGGGACGTCGGCCAGCAGCATCAGCGTGGACGCCCGCGGAAGCGCGTTCGACACGACCTTCTTCGTCGAGGCAATCCCCTCATCGGGCTTCGTCTCGCAGGTCCCGAAGATCGCCGCGACGGCGATCGACCTCGTCGGCCGCTCGAGCTCCCGGACGATCACGGCCCGCGCGACGATGCCGATCCGCAGCGTCGGCCAGGCGTGCGATCCCGACGGCTTCGATGCGTGCGCCTCCAATGCGGTCTGCTTCCCGGGCCTCCGCTCGGAGCCGAACAAGTGCAAGGCCGCTTCGACGACACGCGCGGACAAATGCAAGGCGGCCCCGGTCCTCGATCCGAGCAAGGGCATCACGCACACCTACGGCACCGTCGCCGGCGTCAGCCTCTGGGACGCCCCGCCCAGCTGTGTCCCGAACGACGCGACCGGGCGGCCCGAAGCAGCGATCCAGCTCCATCTCGCGGCGGCCGCTCCCACGCTGACGATCACGACCGCCCTTCCCGAGACCAGCTTCGACACGGCGGTCTACCTGATCCCGTCGTGCGCTCCTTCTTCGTCGACAGCCCTCGGCTGCAACGACGATGCGAAGGGCTACGCGTCGGAGCTCGTTCTGAAGGACGTTCCTGCCGGCGACTATACGATCGTGGTCGAGTCGGTGCAGATGCGCGGCGGTCGCTTCGGACTCGCCGTCTCGCTCGACTGAACGCCCTCTAGAGCTCGCGCTTCGATTCACGGCTCGGGTGTTCGCACCCGGGCCGTTTGCATTTCACGCGATCGCAGGCCCCGATGCACGCGGCGAGAAGTCCGCAGGACGAGCCGAGTGAGCGCGCAGTTCGGCATTCGATCCCCGCGTCGAACCGCCGACGCGCGTGCCCCGAACGTCATGGCCATGGCGCTCGCCGACGCCCGCTTGACGCTTCCACCAACCTGAACGGCAGGATCCGCGGAAAAGAGAGGCGACTTCGCGCTGGCATCGACCTCGCAGGCAGCCACGGCATGTTCCGATCGCTCAACGTGGCGGCCACTGGCATGGTCGCGCAGGAGACGAAGCTCGACACCATCGCGAACAACCTCGCGAACGCGAACACCGCCGGCTACAAGCGCCAAGACGCGGAGTTCGAGGACCTCCTCTACCAGAACGTCCGCTCGGCCACGCCGAACGCCATCGGAGGCGCAGCTCCGGCAGGCACGCAGGTCGGATCCGGAGTCCGCGTGGTGACGACCTCGCGCGCGTTCGCGCAGGGCTCGATCCAGCAGACGGGCAACCCGCTCGACATAGCGATCGAGGGCAGCGGCTTCATCGGGGTGACGCGCGCGTCGGGCGAGATCGCCTACAGCCGCGCGGGCAACCTGAAGGTCGACGCACAGGGTCGCCTGTGCACGAACGACGGACTCGCGATCGAACCGCCGATCACGGTCCCGACGGACGCGACCTCGATCACGATCGCGTCGGACGGCACCGTGAGCGCGCTCAGTGCCGGTCAGCGTGCGCCGACGCAGCTCGGACAGCTCCAGCTCGTGACGTTCCCGAACCCGAACGGTCTCACCGCGCTCGGGCACAACCTCTACACCGCGACGGCGGCGAGCGGCGAGCCCGTGATCGGCGCGCCGGGAACCGACGGCCGCGGCACGATCCTCCAGGGTGCGCTCGAGGGCTCCAACGTCGAGATGGTGAGCGAGATGGTCAATCTGATCCGCACCCAGCGCGCCTACGAGATCAACTCCAAGGTGATCTCCGCCGCCGACGACATGCTCCGGAACGCGACGCAGGTTCGGTGATGAAGCGCCAGGCCTTCGCCCTCCTCTTCCTTGCCATCCTCGCCGACGCCGCGAAGGCACACGGCGCCGAGCCGGCAACGCCTGCCGCGGCGGCGATCCCGCGGGTCGAGATCCCCGGCGCGAGGGTGCGTGCGAAGGACATCCTCGGCGCGTCGGCTCCCGACGTCGAGCTCGGCGCGACACCGCCGCTCGGCGCGTCACGCATCGTCGATCGCGCCGAGATCGAGCGCGCCTTCGCTGCAGCGAACGTCACTCCGCCTAAGAAGATCCCCGCCGCCGTCCGTGTCTCGCGCAAGACCCGCCGCCTCACCGCCGCCGACGTCTCGGACGCGATCCGTTCGGCGCTCGCGGCGGTGCGCCTCCCGCGGGGAGCGACGCTCTCGAGCGTCCGCGCGGCCGGCGTGGAGGTCCCCGCCGACTTCCAGCGCGTGACGGTCGATCTGCCTGCCCTTCCGCGGCGTGCCGGGCCGGCGACGGCGCAAGCCACCGTGACGTTCCTCGGCGAAAGTGACACCCCGATCCACAAGACGATGACGCCGATCGAGCTGCTCCTTCCTCCAGAGGCCGCGTTCGCCGAGATCCCGCGCGGGGCTCCGATCACGCTCGTCATCCGACGCGGGCTCGTCGAGGTCAGCATCTCTGCAGTCGCGGCGATCGACAGCGACGTCGGCGCCATCCTCCCGGTCACGATCAAGCCCTCCGGTCGCGTGCTCCGTGCTCGCGCGATCGACAAGGACCACGCCGTCGCCCTGGAGGACTCGTGAACCTCACGCGCCTCGTGGCCGGCTGCGTCCTCCTCGCTTCCGCATGGTCTTTGGCCGGCTGCGGGCCGCGGCACATCGCGCCGTTCAAGCCTCGCCAGCGCGTCTACGAGCCCGGCGCCTACGCACAAGAGGCGGCCTCCGCGCGGCCTGCGAACGGCTCGCTCTTCGGCGAGACGAGCGGCGGTTGGCTCGAGGACACCCGCGCGACGCGCGTGGGCGACTTCGTCGTCATCAAGATCGACGAGCACGCAAATGCGAAGGGCGCGTCGACCACGAACCTCAAGCAGGAGAGCTCCGGAACGACCGGCGCGAACGCGCTCATGGGGTTCCTCCCGGCGCTCAAGAAGGCATACCCCGAGATCGACCCGACAAAGCTCATCGAGTACGCGTCGAAGTCGGGCTTCGCCGGCGCGGGCGACACGGCCCGCAACGGCGAGCTTCGCGGCAGCATCGCGGTGCGCGTCACGCGCGAGATGCCGAACGGCGACCTCTTCCTCGAGGGAACGAAGGTCGTGCTCATCAACAACGAGGAGTACCACCTCTACGTCTCCGGCCTCGTCCGCCGCGTCGACATCGCGCAGGACGACACGATCGCGTCGTCGCGTATCGCCGATGCGCAGATCGAGTTCACCGGTCGCGGCGACATCGCCGACCAGCAACGCAAGGGCTGGCTCGCCCGCATCATCGAATCCGCCAACCCGTTCTGAGGAGTCCTACGTGCGCCGTCTCTCGCTCGTGCTCGCGCTGTTCGCCTTCGTTGCCTGTCTCGTCGCCGCTCCGAGGACGGCGCGCGCCGACCGGCTGCGCGACCTCGTCGATGCCGGCGGAGCCCGCGAGAACCAGCTCGTCGGCTACGGGCTCGTCACCGGCCTCACCGGCACGGGCGACGACGTCAGTGTCCCGTTCACGGCGCAGTCGGTCCTCTCGATGCTCCGCCGCCTCGGGGTGCAAGTCGACTCGCCGCAGATCCGGCTCCGCAACGTCGCCGCGGTGGTCGTGACCGCGCAGCTCCCCGCATTCGCGAAGCAGGGAACGAAGATCGACGTCACCGTCGCGTCGATCGGCAACGCACGCTCGCTGAGCGGCGGGATGCTCGTCCAGACCGTCCTCAAGGGCGCCGACCAGAAAACGTACGCGGTGGCGCAGGGCAACCTCTTGCTCGGCGGGATCGACGCGCGCGGCGCGAGCGGCTCTTCACTCAAACAAGGCACCCTGACGGCAGGCCGCATCGCCGAGGGCGCGATCGTCGAGCGCGAGGTGACCGCGGACATCGTCCAGGGCGGCACACTCCGACTCGAGCTCCGCAACCCGGGCTTCACCGTCGCCTCGCGGATCGCCGAGGCGGTCAACCAGATGTTCCCGGGCGCGGCGAGCGCGATCGACGGCGGCGTCGTGAAGGTGAAGGTCCCGCCGGGCTTCGAGTCGAAGCCGGTCGAGCTGATGGCGGCTCTCGAAGACCTCGAGGTCACGCCGGTGCGGCGCGCCCGTGTCGTCATCAACGAGCGCACGGGCACGATCGTGGCCGGCGGCGATGTGCGGCTCTCACCGGCGGCGGTCGTGCACGGGAACCTCACGATCGTCGTGAAGGAGGCGCCCATCGCCTCGCAGCCCATCGCGCCGTTCGGCGCAGGCAGCACTGCAGTGCTCCAGCGCTCCGAGGTGAGGGCCGAGGAAACGAGGAAGGGCCTGACGTACATGAAGGAGGCGCCCACCCTCGGCGATGTGGCGACGGCGCTCGGCGCCCTCGGCCTCTCACCGCGCGAGCTCGCCGGGGTGCTCCAGGCGCTCCGCGCCGCGAACGTGCTCGAGGCGGAGCTCGTCGTCCAGTGAGCATCCGGATCCAGCCTCCTCCGCAGAGCGCAGCGGCGACGGCTGCCACCGACGAGACCAAGGCCAAGGACGACGCGGCGAAGGTAGCTCGTGACTTCGAAGCGATCCTCGTCCGACAGATGCTCTCGTCGACCAAGGTGGCCGGCAAGGGCGGCGGCTACGCAGACATGGCGGTCGAGGCCCTCGCCGCGTCGATCGCGTCGGCAGGCGGCCTCGGGATGAGCCACGCCATCGAGCAGGCGATCTCGGCGGCCCAGCACGGAGCCCGGAGCGCTTCGGCCCCCACTCCGGCGGACAGCGGAGCACCTCGGCCCGCGGCCGACCCGACCGGGCCGAAAAAAGGTGAGCCCGCCGCCTCAAGTCCCGCCCGGATCCGCCGTTCCGATGAGCAGGAATGAAACCATGAGGATCACCGACCGATATTCGAGCTCGATGGATCGCGTCGCTCCCGGAGCGGCTCGCCCCGTCGACAAGACCGAGAAGGCCGACTCCGGCTCGCGCGCCGCGAGCGCAAAGGCCACGACTCCGGCGGCCGGCGGCGCGCTCGAGATCTCCGTCTCCAGCCGTGCCCAGGAGCTCGCATCGCGGACCGCACGGATCGACGACCTTCGCGCGGCGATCAAGGACGGCAGCTTCCGCGTCGACTCCCAGAGGATCGCGCAGCGTCTCGTGGGCCTCGTCGGTGAGGGTGAAGGATGAACGCGGAAGAGCTTGTTCGCACGATGCGCGCCGCCCTCGAGTCCGAGCGCGAGGCGATCCGCCGTCTCGACCGCGAGGGGGTGACCCAGGCCGCCGCCACGAAGGAGCAGATCCTTACGCGGGTGCACGATGCGCCCGCCTCCGAGCGCCCTGCGCTCGTCGCGGCGCTCAGCGACCTGAAGATCGAGCTCCGGCAGAACCTCCTCTTGCTCGCTCACGCGCGCGACTACCTCCGCGAGGCGATCGAGCTCTGTCACCCCTCGGGACGCGGACGCCTGGAGGCGAAGGTCTGAACATGGGACTCTTCAGCCTCCTCGGAACCGCCCGTGACGGCATCCTGGCGCAGAGCGCTGCGCTGACCACGACCGGACAGAACATCGCGAACGTGTCGACGCCCGGCTACGTGCGACGCCGCGCGGTCCTCGAGTCGACGCAGGCCGGCGGCGTCCGCGTGGCGATGAACCAGCGGACCTTCGACCGCTTCGCCTTCGGTCATCTCGTGGGCCAGCAGTCGAAGCTCGCGGCGGCCGAAGCGCGGAGCTATGCGCTGACCGAGATCGAGACGACGCTGGCGCCGCCCAACGGATCGATCGGCGACTCGGCGATGGCGCTCGTCCAGGCCTTCAACGCGCTCGCCGCGTTCCCGGTCGACCCATCGCTCCGCGCCGACGTGATCGCGAAAACGCAGAACCTGGCCACGACGATCTCCAGCACGGCAAAGGCGCTCGAGACGACCGGCGAGAACCTGCTCGGACGCGCGCGCGACGTCGTCGGCGAGGTCAACGCGACCCTGTCTCAGATCGCCGACCTCAACAAGCAGATCGCGACGGCGCTCGGTGCAGGCGGCGATCCGAGCGGGCTCCGCGATCAGCGCGACCTCGCGATCCGGCAGGTCGGCGAACGCGTTGGTGCACAGGCGGTCGAAGGCCCCGACGGTCGGGTGACCCTCTTCGCTGCAGGCTCGGTGCTCGTCGAAGGGAACGGCTTCTCCGCGCTCTCGATGGACCTCGACGCCAACGGCGCGATGCGATTCTTCGTGAACGGGGCGACGAAGAACGAAATCACCTCGCGGATCGACACCGGCATGCTCGGCGGCCTCCGCGAAGCTCGAGACGTCGACCTCGCGAAGATGCGCGACAAGGTCGACGCCTACGCCTTCGATCTCGCGAATGCGTTCAACGCCGTTCACTCGACGGGATACGGCACCGACGGCGTCACCGGGCGCGACCTCTTCGTCCCGCCCGCGACACAGAAGGGTGCGGCGGCCTCGATGGCGATCGACCCCGCGCTCGTGGATCATCCCGAGCGCATCGGCGCGGCGGCCTCCACCAACGAGCTCCCCGGCGGAAACGGCGTCGCGCTGCAGCTGGGCAACCTCGGCACCGCGCCGGCGTTCGGCGGAACGACGCTCGCGGATCGGTTCGCCGACATCGCAACGGACATCGGGCTCCGGAAGTCGGCCGCCAGGGCCGAGTGCGAGCTGCGGACCGACACCCTCTCGGTCGCCGAGCAGCTCGAGGGCAGCGCGAATGCCGTCTCGCTCGAAGAGGAGATGGTCGATCTCGCGCAGTACCAGCGCGCCTTCGAGGCATCGACCAAGGTCCTCCGCACTGTCGACGAGCTCTTGAAAACGTTGATGGAGTCGTTCTGATGCGCGTCACCGATCGAGCACGAGTGGGAATGATGGTCCTCGCCCAGAGTCGCGCGTCGGCACGGCTCGACGAAGCTTCGCGGATCGCAGCGGGCGGACGACGGGTGAGCAAGCCTTCGGACGATCCCGCGACGTATGGGTCGATGGTCCGGAAGAACTACGCGCTCGCGCTGCTGGATCAGCACACGCAGATCGCAACCCGGGCGCAGGGAGAGCTAGAGGTCGCGCAGAGCGCGCTCACCGAGAGCGTCGATCTGCTCGCTCGAGCGCGCGCGGCCGCCGTCGCCGGCGCCAACACCACGGCCGACGCACATGCACGGAACCTCCTCGGAGACGAGGTGAAGACGATCCGCGACTCACTCATCGCCCTCGCGAACACGCGCTACTCCAACAAGTACCTCTTCGGCGGGACCAAGACGGACGCGCAGCCGTTCGACCCGGTAACGGGCGCGTTCGGCGGCAACGATCAGGTCGTCCGTGTCCCCGTGCTCGAGGGCGTCGCACCGCCGGCGAACGCCAGCGGCGCCATGGCGTTCACCGCCCGGGGCGGTCGCGACATCATCGGCGACCTCGACGCGCTCATGCAGGCCCTCTACTCGAACAACGAGGCGGGTATCCGCGCGACGATCGACGACCTCGAGCTCGGGCACCGCCAGATCGTCCGCGCGCAGGTCGACGCCGGCTTCGCGGCCGACCGCTTCCGCAGCGCGGTCGACGTCATCGCGTCGACCCGGATGGCGCTCGTCGAGCAGCTCAACAAGGAGGTCGAAGGTGACCCGGCCGCGCAGATCACGGAGTTCACGCTCGCGCGCACGGCGTACGAGCGCAGCGTCGCGGTGACGAAGCAGCTCCTGTCGCTCACGACCTCGAGCTGAGGTGTCGCGCTGCCTAGGTCTGAACCGCGGCAGCGCGCAGCCGTTGATCCCCGAGGACGGCAAGGCAGGGAATCGACGATGACCGCAGAAGAGCTCCTTCGGATCATGCGCGCAGTGCTCACTGAAGAGCGCGAGGGCATCCTTCGCTTCGACGCATCGCTCGTGGCGCGGGCGAACGCGACGAAAGAGCTCGTCCTCCGCCTGCTCCGAGAGACCCCCATCGAGGAGCGAGCACCGCTCCTCGCCGTGCTCGACGAGGTCCAGCCCGACCTACGATGCAACCAGATCCTGCTCACCCACGCGCACGCCTACCTCCGGGACATGCAGGAACGAGAGGTCGAGCGCGAGCCCCGGACAAGCACCGTCGTGCCGCTGCTGAAGCGAAAAGCCGGCTGACGACCGTCAGTACGGCTGGTCCTTGAAGCCGCTCGGCGTCTTGCTCTCGGGCTTCGGCGACGGACGCCCCGAGCCCGTCGCGTGGACGAGCCTCACGTGCACCGGCGGATCGCTCACCTTGACGATCCGCGTCTCGGTCTTGAAGCCCGCACGCGCGATGACGAGCTTGTGCGTCTTCGATGGATTGGCGTTGAAGACGACATCACACGGCGTCGCCGCGCAGAGCTCCCTGCCATCCTCGCGCACGGAGGCGCCGGGGGGATCCGTCGTCACCGCGAGCGATGCCGGCTTCGATTCGGTCGCGGGCGTGGACGCGGCGGTCAGCGCCGCGGTCTCGGCGGTCTGGACGGGCGCGGACGACTCGACCGCAGGCAAGGACGTCCCGGACGCCAAGGTCGGCGACGACGCGGACGACGGAGAGGGAGGCAACACCGTCGTCGGCTCCGGCGAGGTCCACTGGAAGGCGAGCATGCCGAGTCCGCCGCCGATCACGGCCGCGGCGACCACGCCGGCAAGGATCCAGAGCTTCGATCGCGGCGGCGCGAAGAGCGGGCCCGAGCCGATGTCGTTCGACGCCTCCGCCCGGACGAGGCCCATCGAATGCGACCCGCTCGCGGCCGCCATCGCGCCGGTGGCGCCCGTGATCATCGTCGGCGGAGGCGTGAAGGGCGCACCGGGCGGCGTGTATTGCCCGCTGATGTTCACGGCCTGGATCTGACCGGTGAGCGAGCCCCCGTGAGCGAGCCGGATCGCCTGGAGGAGCGCATCCATCGAGCTGATGCGCGCCTTCGGATCCTTCGCGATGCACGACATCACGATGTCTTCGAAGGCCGGCGAGCAGACGAGGTTCGGATTCACCGCGCGCATGGGCGGCGGAGGCTCGCCGACGTGCGCCATCAGGATGTTCACGCTCGTCGCGCGCTCGAACGGGACCTTCCCCGCGAGCATCTCGTACATGATGATGCCGAGCGAGTAGATGTCCGTGCGCTCGTCGACGTGACCGCCCTGAATCTGCTCGGGCGCCATGTACTTCGGCGACCCCATGAAGAGGCCGGTCTGCGTGAGCTGCTCCTCCGGCCGCTCGGAGAGGTGCTTGACGAGCCCGAAGTCGAGGACCTTCACGAAGTCCTCGTCCTCCTCGGTCACGGGAGGCACCGAGCCGGAGGCGTCGATCGCGAGCCGCGCGTTCGGACGCGTCAGGAAGATGTTCGCGGGCTTGAGGTCGCGATGAATGACGCCGAGCTTGTGGGCCTCGCGCAGCGCGCGGCAGATCTGGGAGGTGATCCGTCCGACCCGGAGCTCGTTCATGACGACGCATTCGCGGAGCGCCATGTGGAGCGTCTGGCCTTCCAGATACTCCATCGCCATGAAGTAGATCTCGTCGTCGGTCTTGCCGTAGTCGAAGATCGTGACCGAGTTCGGGTGCGTGATCTTCGACGTGATGCTCGCCTCACGCGTGAAGCGGCGATGGAACTCGGGGTCGGCGTCCCCGTTGTAGTTGGGGTTCAGGACCTTGACCGCGCACTTGCGGCCGAGAGGCGCCTGCTCCGCCAGATAGACCTTCCCCATGCCGCCGCGCGCGATGAGCGACGTGATCTTGAACCGGTCGGCGATGACGCGACCGATCAGGGGGTCCGGTGCCCCTGATTTCGTCGCTGCCGCCTGACCCTCGGACATCGTGCTCGGAGCTCCGGTTCTCGATCAAGGAGAAGTGGGCGCAAACCCATGAAAAATAAGAGACGCCCGCGCGCTAAGTCTGCCTGTCGAGCTAGTGGGTGTCAACGCAGGCCACCCTCCTGAAATGGGCGCGAGACACTCGCCTCCTCATACGTCCCCCGGACGGGCTTTTCCCCGGCATTCGTCGGCGGATCGGGCGCCCCGGCAGAGCCCGGTGGGGCGGCGTTTCCCAAGAAACGCGCGTTGTCCGGCCCCGTCGATTTCGGCTAGCTTTCCCGCCGTCATGCACGTTCACAAGATCCGCCAGGCACTTTTCGCCCTCCTCGCCGCGATCGCGACGCTCGTCTTCTTCCCGCGCGACGCACACGCGGTGGGGACGTTCAAGTTGAGGAGCACCGAGGCGAACGAAGTCTCGGGCGCGTGGCACCTCTACGTGACGATCGAGCTCCCGAAGGCGCCGCTCACCGCGCACCAGTCGATGAAGTTCCTCTTCACGAAGACGATGGTGTACGAGCGCTCGCTCATCGACGGTCACAACGAGCCCGTCCTGAACCGCCAGGCACTCCAGAACCAGACGCCGAGCGTCGAGAGCCTCGACGTCGACTTCGCTGATCCGAGCGGCAAGATCTTCAAGGGCACACGCTTCGACTTCGGTCTCACCCGCGCGCGCGGCTACGAGGCCGGCGAGTACAAGGTCGAGGTCCGCACCTCCGACGGAACGACCATCGGCACGCCGGCGCGTCTTGTCCTCAAGGGCGACAACCCCGTCGTCGACCGCCGTGCGATGGCGTTCAACGCCAAGGAGAAGAGCATCAAGAAGGTCGACGCCTACGATGCCGGCGCCAACCAGGCGAAGAACGACGAGGAGCCCGTCGCCCCGGCCTCGAACGGCCCGAGCGAGGTCACCCCGACCGGCACCGCGACCGGCTTCGTCCCGCCGGAGGGGCTCGAGGAGACGGACGAGGAGAAGCTCAAGACCCGCAACCCGAAGGGCTGCGGCTGCGAGGTCGTCGGCCTCGGTCCGACGACCGCGTTCGGCGGTCCCGGGACCGCGCTCCTCTCCCTCGTGCCCGTGCTCGGAATCGGCATCGCGGCCGCGCGTCGTCGCTCGTCGCGTCGCTCCGCCTGACCCGATGACGCCCGACGAGGCGATCAAGCGCGCCGAGAGCGGCGACCTCCTCCCCGTCTGGCTCCTCTCCGGCGAGGAGCGGCTCCTTCGTGATCAGGCGCTTGCCGCGATCACGAAGGCCGCGCTCGCCGGCGGCCTCGCCGAGTTGAACCTCGACAAGTTCACCGCCGGCGAGACGCCGGTCGACAAGGTCCTCGCCGCAACGCGCACCGTGCCGATGATGGCGAAGCGGCGCGTCGTCGTCGTGCGCGGCCTCGAGCGCTGGGACTCGAGCGCCTCCGAGGAAGGCGCGAGCGAGGAGGTAGACATCAAGGCGCTGCCCCCGCTCGATCGCCTCGCGGAGTACGCGAAGACTCCGATCGACACCACCTGCATGATCCTCGTCGCCCAGAAGCTCGACGGGCGACGCAAGCTGGTGGCGCTCGCGAAGAAGGCCGGCTTCCTCGTCGACTGCGCGGCGGTGGATGGTCGGCGCCTCCCCGGTTGGATCAAGCAGCGCGCGGAGGCGAAGGGGCACACGATCGATGCGGACACGTGCGAGCTCATCGCCGAGATCGCCGGCCCGGACCTCTCCTATCTCGACGACGTCCTCGAGCGACTCTCGCTCTACGTCGGTCCCGACAAGCCGATCACCGAGGACGCGGTCTCCATCTGCGTCACCCGGGTGAAGCTCGCCGATACGTGGAAGCTCGTCGACGCCGCGAGCACGAAGGACCTCGGCAAGGTGCTCGCGCTCTTCGCCGACGTCTACGATCCGCGCGATCGCGGCCTCCCGCTCGTCGGCGCGATCGCGTGGTCGCTCCGCCAGCTCCTCAAGCTCGAAGCCGCCCTCCGCGACGGCGCGAGCATCGACGACGCCGCGCGACGCGCCGGCATCTACCCCGCATTCAAGGCACGCGATCTCGCGAAGAAGCTGAAGGCGTTCCGGCCGCGCGAGCTCGAGCGCTGGCTCGTGGTGGTGCAGGACACCGACGTCGCCCTCAAGGGCTCGCGCCGCCCACCGGACGCGATCCTCGAGGAGATGTTCGTGCGCCTCTGCCGGCGCGCGGCCTGATCGCTCGGCTCGGCTCCCGGCCCCGCGTCAGCGCTTGTCGAGCCTCTTCTTCAGCGCCGCGAGCTCGTCGTCGACCTCCTTCTCGACGCGCGCGCGCTTGGCTTCGCGCTCGTCCGCGGCCCGCTTCTCTTCCGCGGCGCGCTCCTTCACGCGGCGGTCGGCGGCGCGCAGGCGCTCGCCGACCTCCTCCTGCTTTCGCTGCCGCGCCTCTTCCTTGCGCTTGCGCTCCGCCCGGGAGTCCGAGCTCTTCGGTGCATCGTCATCGTCCCGCGGCGGGAGCTCGTCACGCTCCCCGAAGAGCGCCTCCTCGAGCTTCCGCCCCGCGTCCTTCGCGACGGAGACCGCGGTCTCCGCGCCCTTCTTCGCGACAGCCTTCGCCGCTGCAGCGCCTTGCTTCGCGGCGCGCTCGGCGAGCTTGTCGGTGACGCGGTCCTTCAGCTTGTCGAAGAGGCCCATGGTCGAATCATACTCGCCTCTCGCGCGCGCGCGGAGCCAGAGAGCGGGATCGGGCCGGGCGACGACCTCAGTGGAGGTTCTTGTAGAGCGCAAACGTCGCGCCCGTCGGGTCCTGCACGACCGAGAAGCGACCAAGGTTCGGGATGTCCGTCGGAGGCATCAGCGTCTTTCCACCGAGGGCGTTCGCCTTCTTCGTGCTCGCATCGCAGTCGGCGACCTCGATGTACGCGAGCCAGTGCGAAGGGACACCTTGCATGTGCGGGGGCATCGGCATCATCCCGCCGATGTTCTTGGGATCGCCCGGCAGCTTGAACAGCGTGTACGTGCCCATCGGGCCCATGTCGACGGCCTCGGCCTGCCAGCCGAACGTGCTCGTGTAGAACTTCGCGGCAGCGGCGGTGTCCGTCGTGAAGACCTCGTTCCAGCAGAGCGCGCCGGGCTCGTTCTTCAGCCCCGAGCCGATGTGCCCCTTCGCCTGCCAGATGCAGAAGGCCGCTCCGGTCGGATCCTCGAGGACGGCCATCCGGCCGACGTCCATCACGTCGAACGGCTCCTTCAAGACCGTGGCGCCGTTCTCCACGGCCTTCTTCGCGGCCGCGTCGGCGTCGTCGACCGTGATGTACGAGGCCCAGTTGGGCGGAACCATCGCCGCCATCTCCTTGCCCATCTCGAAGAGGCCGGCGACGTGGTGCTCGCCGAGCTTCGCCATCGAGTAGGTCATTCCCGGCCCCGCCGGCATGTCGTCGAACGTCCAGCCGAGGAGCCCGGCGTAGAAGGGCTTGGCCTTTGCGGCATCCGTCGTCGCGAGCTCGATCCAGGAGAACGTGCCGTGCTTGTAGCTCGTCTGGGTTGCCATGGTGCGATCCGTCATAGCCCAACCGAGCTAGCTTGTGGGTGCAGGGCGGCACGGCTCGCCATGGAGGGGCGCGGCGGCCGGGCGCGACGCTCGGGCTCGAAAACCCCGGACAACCCCAGGCTCCGCTCGGGCATCAGAGCTTGCGCACCGCGGCCATGGATGACAGAACGCCACGTCGGCCTTAGGGTTTGCGGTGGCTCAGAGCCGTTTCGCCGGCCCTTTCGCACGTAAGTACTCGGAATCAGCAGGAGAGCATTGAGATGCACGTCCCCGAGAGGGTGATCCGGCCTCAGATTCAGACCCGGTGGCTCGCTTCGGCCGAGCTCCCGACCCGCTTCGGTCAGTTCAACACGCACGTGTTCAGGACGACGGAGCCAGGCGACGGCGCATGCTTCAAGGAGCACGTGGCGCTCGTCTACGGCGACATCCGCGGGCACGAATCCGTGCCGGTCCGAATCCACTCCGAGTGCATGACCAGCGAGGTCTTCGGCTCGCTGAAGTGCGATTGCAAGGAGCAGCTCGATCACGCCATGGCCGAGGTGGCGCGACGCGGCGCGGGCGCGATCCTCTATCTCCGCCAGGAAGGGCGCGGGATCGGGCTCGCCAACAAGATCCGCGCCTACCAGCTCCAGTCGCAGGGGCACGACACCGTGGACGCGAACCGCCTGCTCGGGCTCCCGGACGACGCGCGCGAGTACAACGCTGCCGCTCACATGCTCGAGCACTTCGAGGTGAAGAGCGTGCTCCTGATGACGAACAACCCTGCCAAGGTCGACGCCCTCGCCGCCCTCGGGGTGATCGTCACCGGCCGACTCCCGGTCGTCGTGCCGCCGAACCCGTTCTCGCGTCAGTACCTCGAGACGAAGCGCGCGCGCATGGCGCACGAGCTCCCGGTCCGTTGCGACCAGAGCGAGGCGTCGCTCTCGCACGGCGAAGCGGAATAGCGGGCCGACAGACGGCGCCGAGTGAGCCACCGCCGTTCCCAGCCGGACGGCCGTGGCGGTAGACCCCGTAGCCGTGCGTCGCGTACTGTGCGACGCATCGATGGGGCTCCCGAAGAGGCTCGCAACCACTGCCGTGACACGACTCGCGTGGGGGATCACCTCCGCCGCTCTCGTCGTCGCGGGCACGTCCACCACGGCGCATGCGCAAGAGCGCCCCGCGCTCGACATGCGCACGTGGCGGCCGTCCACGGACCCGAACGCGTCGCTCGTCATCGAGCCCGCGGTCACCCCCGGTCCGGGCGTCCTCACCGTCGGTGCTTACGGCCACTATTCGTTCCATCCGCTGACGTTGCACATGCCGGGCGGCAGCGCCGTCGCGCTCCGTCCGCTCGAGCATGTCCTCGGCGTCGATCCGATCGTGAACCTCGGCATCGGCCAGCGCTTCGCGCTCGGCGCGACCATCCCCGTCATCCTCTACCAGGACGGCAAGTCGCCCCTCCCCGCGAGCGTCTCGCAGGTGCCGAGCGTCCCCACGTCCGGGTTCGGCGATCTCGGTCTCTCTCTCAAGGGCGCGATCATCCGCAACGAGCAGGGCGGCTTCGGCCTCGCCGGGCTCGGCTACGTGAGCTTGCCCACCGGCGATCGCGCCGGCTTCTCGGGCGAGGGGGCGCCGACGGCCACCGCGCGCTTGCTTGCGGAATACACGTTGCTCGTCGCCGTGGCGCAAGCCAGCGTCGGCTACAAGCTCCGCACGGAGCACCGCACGTGGCCGGACGCCACCGCGGGCGGTGTCCGCTTCGGTGACGAGATCCCGTGGAGCGTGGGGCTCGCGATGCGGCCAGGCGTCTTCGGGATCGATCCCGGGAACCGACAGCGCTTCGAGGTCGGCCTCCACGGCTGGCTGCCTGCAGGGCCCGTCGGGCCGTTCGGCTCCGGCGATCCGGGCAGCGCGGCGCTGTCTCCCGTGCAGCTCGCAGTGAGCGATCGGATCGAGCTCGGTCACTACCGCGACACGTTCGTCACGATCGGCGGCGAGATCGGGCTCAACCAGGCCGTCGGCGTGCCCGCCTTCCGCGCGATCGTCGGCGTGGGCTGGACGCCGCGCGCACACGACCTCGACGGAGACGGCATCAAGGACGACGTCGACGGCTGCCCCGAGATCCCGGAGGACAAGGACGGCTTCGAGGACTCCGACGGCTGCCCCGAGATCGACAACGACGACGACGGCATCATCGACCGGGAGGACGCCTGCCCGAACGTGAAGGGCGTCCCGTCGAGCGATCCGAAGAAGAACGGCTGCCCGATCGCCGATGCCGACGGCGACGGCATCGAGGACGCGCTCGACGCCTGCCCGAAGGAGAAGGGCCAGAGCTCGACCGACCCGAAGCGAAACGGCTGCCCCGCGCGCGATCGTGACGGTGACGGCATCGACGACTCGCTCGACAAGTGCCCCGACCAGCCGGAGGATCGCGACGGCTTCGAGGACGAGGACGGCTGCCCCGATCCCGACAACGACCGCGACGGTATCGCCGACAAGGACGACGCCTGTCCGAACACCGCCGGTGTGCGCTCCACCGATCCGGCGCGTAACGGCTGCCCGAGCTCCGATCGCGACGGCGACACGTTCGAGAACGACGTGGACAAGTGCCCCGACGACGCCGAGGTCTTCAACGGGGTCGACGACGAAGACGGCTGCCCGGACGAAGGCGGCAAGCCGCTCGTCGTGATCGATGCCAAGCGCAAGGTCCGCCTCGCGTCGCCGATCAAGCTGGCCGGAACGCCGGCGCTGCCGGAGGTCGATCCGTCGAGCATGCCGGTGCTGCGCGCGCTCGCGCTGGAGCTGCACCGCCATCCCGACTGGACGCTCGCCGTCGGCGCACGACCGGGCGCAGGCGCGGACGCGCAGCTCGACGCTCTCGCACGGAGTTTCGCGATCGTGCGCGCGCTCTCCAACCTCTCGCATCGCGACGGCGTCGCCGAGACGGTCGGCTGGGACGCGGTGAAGAACCAGCCGCAGGCGGAGACGGGCATCGCCTTCCTCGTCCTCGTGATGCCGAAACCCTCACCCAGCGCGCCCGCTCCGGCCGCGCCGGCGCCAGCGCCGAAGCCATGAGACGGAGCGCCGTTCGGCTCGCGCTCTTCGCGCTCGCGACGTCGTTCGCGATCGCCGCGGACGCGCAGCCCGGGCGGTCCTCCACCACGAAGCGCCCGACGAGCCCGGCCACCGCGCCCACCGGCCCGACGAACCTCCGCGCGCACGTCGGCACCGACAACGCTGCTCGTCTCCTCCGGAGCACCGATCCCGACGAGCGGATTCGCGGCATCCAGCGAGCCGCGTCGATCG
Source organism: Myxococcales bacterium 68-20 (assembly GCA_001899635.1). GTDB lineage: Bacteria > Myxococcota_A > Polyangia > Polyangiales > Polyangiaceae > Labilithrix. Next base: position 98,241 of record MKVQ01000004.1, read on the forward strand.
GCACGCCCGAGGCGATCGCGCTCCTCGTCGAGTCCCTCGAGCGAAGCCCGCAGATCAAGGCGGACACCCGCGCACTGCTCGAGATGGCGCGCGGCCTCGCTCGGTTCGCCGATCAGGAGCGCGCACGCACGGGCCTCCTCGCGATCGTGGGGACCGGCAGCCCGGGTCTCGCAGGGCGGCTTCCTACGACGCGCCCATCGAGCACGGCCGACTCGCTCGAGGAAGGCGATCCGATCGCTCGCGCGGAGCTCGCACGGGAGGTCGCGGCGATCGCCCTCGCGCGCTCGGGAGGCGATCGTGCGCTCGAGGCGCTCTACGGCGCGGCGCGCGGCGGCGGTAGCGGTCAGACCGCGGCGATCCTCGCGCTCGCAAAACATCCACCGCGCGATCCGGGGTTCTTCGGCAGCGCCGGCGCGTCGATGCCCGCGGCTGTCGCTCGCCTACTCGGTCAGCTCGGTGACCTGCGCGCGCTCGACGTGATCCATGCAGCGGCGCGCTCGACGGACGTCGGCGTCCGATGCGCCGCCCTCGTCTCGCTCGCGGAGCTCGGCGATCTGCGCGCGGTCCCGCTCGCACGGGCGGCGATCGCGGAGAGCGACGTCCGGCTCCGCGCCGCGTCCGGCGAGGCCTTCATCCTGCTCTCCGCCCCGGAGCGCTTCAAGGCGACCGCCGCGATCCTCGCCGACGACGCGACCACGGCGATCGGCATCGAGATGGCCGAGCGGGTCTTCAATCCCGAGATCACGAAGCTCGTCGCCGCGCGCGCGTGGTCGCATCCCGATCGCGAGCTCCGCGCCGCCGCGGTGCGCGCGCTCGGTCGCTCCCCGGATCCGGAGGCCGCCAAGGCGCTCGTCGCTCCCCAGCTCCTGGGCGATCCGGAGCTCGCCTATCACGCGATCCTCGCGCTCGCTCGATCGCCGGCGCCGAACGCGGGCGCCCTGATCGGCAGCCTGCTCCCGACGCGCTCTGCGACGCTCGCGGTCCGCGCATACGTCGTACGGGCGCTCGTCCGCGGAGAGCGCGCGGGCTCGTCCGACGATGTCGTGCTCCGCCTCGCGCGCTCGCGCTCCGAGGCGGACCGCGCGCTCGGGACCTTCGCGCGCGTCGCCCTCGGCGATGCCGACGCGGAAGACTTCCTCGACGACAAGGACGCGCGCATTCGCCGAGCTGCCGCGATGGCATCGATGGCTCGTCCCGCGTCGCGAAGCCTCCAGCGCGCGCTGCTCGCACGCCTCACGAAAGAAGAGGATCCGATCACGCGACAGGTGCTCGCCATCGGTCTGTACGGCGGCGATCCCGACGGGACGGTGAAGACCTCCACGCTCGTCGATCGCGCAGAGTCGGCCGGAGGGGACGCGCCGCTCGCCGCGCTCGCGCTCGCGCGACGCGCGGACGAGACGACGTCACGCAAGATCGGCCAGCTCCTCGGCTCCAAGGACGCCGTCCTGCGCGCCCATACGGCGCGGGGCCTCGCGGTGGCCAACCTGCCGGACGCGACCGGACGGCTCGCGGATCTCTACACCTACGAGACGGACGTCGGGGTCCGACGCGCAGCCGTTGCTGCGCTCGCTGCGCGCGCGCAGGATGCGAAGGCACCGGCGCGGCGGGAGACGCTCGAGATTGCGGCCGAGCTCGATCCCGATGGCCCCGTCCGTCAGGCCGCGCGGCGCGCGCTCGCGGGCGCGACGACGCCGTTCGCGGAGCCGGCTGTGCACGAGATCGCTTGGCTGCGCATCACGCGCGACGGCGGTCAGCCGCCGGGCGAGGCGTTCGCCGGCTCGGTCGTGCGTTCGGACGGGCTCGCGGTGCCGATCGTCTTCGACGAAGAGGGCTTCGCGCTCGTTCCTGGCCTACCGCCGGGCGAGGCGCGGCTGGTGCTTGCGCCCAGGCTTCCGGCGTATAAGGAGACGAAGAAGCCGTGAGTGACGAACGCGACTCCAAGAAGAAGGCGGCCGACCTCTCGTTCGAGGACGCGGTGAAGCGCCTCTCGGAGATCGTCCAGAAACTCGAAAGAGGAGACCTCCCGCTCGAGGAGTCGCTCCTGCTCTTCGAGGAAGGCGTCGGTCTGTCGCGCGCCTCGCAGGACAAGCTCGACTCGGCGCAGAAGCGCGTGGAAGAGCTCCTCGGCCTCGATCGCGACGGGAAGGCGCGCACGGTCCCGTTCGAGACCCGCGGCGATCGCGAGAGCTGAGCGCTCGAGCGCACCTCCCGCGCGAGGTCGAGGGCCGCAGCCCCGCGACGCCGTGGGCGCAGCCGACCGCGCGCCGCGGCGGCCGTTCTCCCACGGCCGAGGTCGACGTCCCCCTCGACGAACGCCGGGACCGACCCCATGTACCGGCGCCATGAACGACCGAATACACCGCCGCGAGGCGCTTCGCAGCCTCGCTACGTTCTCGCTCTCCATCATCGCCCCGGCCGCGCTCGTGGGATGCTCCAAGAAGACGAGCTGCCTCGACGTGACCGGTATGTCGCCCGACGAAGTCAGCCAGCGCTCCCAAATCGCCGACTACGTCGACGTGACCCCGGACGCCGCCAAGAAGTGCTCGCGCTGCCTGCACTACGTACCGGCCGCGCCGAACGCCTGCGGCGGCTGCAAGGTCGTGAAGGGGCCCATCAACGCAGAGGGCACCTGCAAGCTGTTCGTCGCAAAGCCAGCCTGAGCTCGAGCACCTCCGAGTCGCCTCCCCGACGCCCGAACATCGCGTCGCGTTCGGCGCACCGCCGCGCGATCGAGCGGGCGCCGGCAAGGAGGATTGCCGCCGAAGAGCGCCCTCGGTCGCGTGTGAGAGGCATCCCCCCCGTATTTCTGCCATCCTCCGGGGAGATGGTTGCTTCACGTCTTCCCCTTCTCCGTGGCGTCGTGGGCTGCGCGCTCGTCGTCACTGCTTGCAGCACCTCCACCGAAGGGCACGACGCGTCGCCGCCGCTGACCGGGCCGATGGTGAATCACATCCTGTCGACGGGTCAGTCGAACTCGATCGGTTTCGCCGCGCACACGGTCCTCTCGCTCGAGCAGCCCTTCGAGAACCTCATGTTCGACACGGGCGTGATCACCGCATCGAGCTGCGACGACGAAGGCTGTCGCGTGTACGAGAAGCCCCGGTCGTTCGTGCCGCTCGTCGAGGGAGACCACTACTTCGCCGAGCCGGTCGAGACGATGTCCGCCGGGCTCGCGAACCAGATCGGTCTCCTCGCGAGCGAGCGCGAAAAACACGACGTCCTCGTCAGCGTCCACGGACGGAGCGGCAACATCTACGAGTGCCTTCGCAAGGGAGGCTGCGCGTTCCAGGACGGCAAGGGCTACGTCAGAGCCTTCGACGACGCGCTCCGGGAGATGAAGGACGCTCACCGCATCGCAAGCGCCGCCGGGCGCCCGTACATCGTGCGCGCCGTCACTGCGATCCACGGCGAGTCGGATCACTACGACAAGTCGTTCCCGCTCGACGGCACCGACGGAACGCCGGGCGCGATCCAGAACTACGCCGACGCCCTGGTCGAGTGGCAGCGCGACTACGAGGAGGCCGCACGCGCGGAGACGAAGCAGAAGGAGCACGTGCCGCTCCTCATCTCGCAGATGGCGAACTGGAACGACCGGCCCGGCAGCGACATCCCCGGCATGCAGCTCGAGGCGCACGAACGCGCGCCGGGAAAGGTCGTGCTGATCGGGCCGACGTACATGCTGCCGTTCGCGAACGACTGCATCCACTACACGAGCGAGGGAGAGCGCCGCCTCGGCGAGTACTTCGCGAAGGCGTACACCAAGATCGTCCTCGACCGGGGGACCTGGGAGCCGCTGCGCCCGACGAGCGTCACGATCTCGGACGCGACCATCACGGTGCGCTTCAAGGTCCCCTCACCTCCGCTCGTGCTCGACACCGAGCAGGTCACCGATCCGGGCGCCTACGGGTTCGACTACGTCGACGACGGCCCCGACACACCGACCATCCAGAGCGTGGACCTCGCCGGCGACGACGCGATCGCGATCACGCTCTCGGCGCCTCCGACCGCGGGCAATCGCCACCTGCGTTACGCGCTTCGCGCGACGCCGCAGACGTGTCCGGGACCGAAGACGGGACCGCGCGGAAACCTGCGCGACTCCGACGCGACGCCGTCGCAGGACGGATCGGATCTCGCGAACTGGGCGGTCGCGTTCGACGCGACGATCCCGTGACGCCGCGCCGGAGCGTCAGCGCCCGATCGCGCCGCGGTAGACCCAGCCCTCGCGGGCGTAGCTCTCGCCGTACTTGATCAGGAACCAGCCGTCCTTCGCAGTCCCGACCTTCACCTTCGTGCCGCGCGGAAGACGTGCGAGGAGGCCTCCGGTCTTCGGCGTGTCGCGCACGAGCGCGACCTCCCATGCGACCGCTGCCTCGCCACTCGCGAGTGCGCTCTTCGTTTCCTTCTTCTCGTCCGGAGCGGTCTTCGCGGACGACTCGCTCTTGTCCTTCTCGGCCTTGTCTTCCTTCGCCGCGAGCCCCTCGGGCGCGGCGGCGGCGCCGGTGCTGGGCGTGAAGATCGCCGAGTACGCGACCGTGTAGCGCGGGTGCTCGTGGGGCGTCGACGCCGTCGAGGTCCCATGGAACGTCGTCTTGAGGCACGACGCGATCGCGTCGACGTTCGTGATCGTCGACGACTTGCCGATGTCGTACGAGAAGCGCCCCGAGACGAAGTCGGCGTTGATGACGAGCGAGAGCTTGCCGCTCTGCCCCTCCGCGCCGGAGCACGTGGCGAGGTTTCTGACGCGCGGCTGAACGAGCTGGTCGAGCCCCGGGACGGGACCGCACTCCTTGCCCTTCTTGTCTCCGTCCTTCGTCTTGCACGAGAGGACAGCGCCCTTCTGGATCTTGATGTGCGGGGCGCCGCTGGCCCTCGCGACGTTCGTGGAAGCGGCCGCGGGTGCGGGCACGGCTCCCGGCGCGGCCGAGGCCGGCGCGACGACACTCGCCGGCGTGACGACGCTCGCCGGCACGACGACGCTCGCCGGGGGTGCGTCGGGCGCTCGCCCGCCGCTGCTGGCCGAGGTTGAAGCCGCGGCCGCCGCCGCGCCCGGCGCAGACGGTCCGAGCCGGATGCCCATGACACGAGGCCAGGCGATTCCGATGATGAACCCAACAGCGGCGATGACGCCGACTTTGACCCAACCGGGCTTGTCCCGGTCCGACGCCGGCACTTCGACCGCGAGCGGCGCGTCCTTCGACATGAGGCTTTCTCTTCTACCAAACGGCGACGAGACGGGCGAAAAACCGCCGTCGCTACGGTAGCTAAACGCGCGAGCAGGCCGAGCGCTTCACGCACGCGGCCATCATCCCTCCGCTCCCGCGCGCCGGAGGAAAGCGCGGAGCGCGGTCAGGGAAGGATGCGGACCGTGAGGACGAGGACGCCGCCCTGATACGAGAAGCCGCCGACGTTGAACGGCTTGTTCGCGTCCGCCGTGATGTCGGCGAGCTTCGTGAAGCCGGCGCTGCCGTCCGCGGGGCTGATCGAGGCGGTGACCTTGAAACGGTTGGCGACCTTCGCCGTGTGGAGGAGCTGGAACGTGCGGCCGTTCGGGAGCGGCGCAGTGCTCGCCTGGTTCAGGGCGAGAGGCAGCGTCTTCTTCTCGACGAGCTTGAGGCAGTCATAGCCGAGCGCGGGAGGCGTCTCGCCGATCTGCGGGTCGACGCTCTTCTTGTCACACTTGGTCGCGTGGATGACCATGACCTCAGCCTTGGGCGGTGCATCCGCGTTGGCTTCGGGTGTGTGGCCGACCAGCGCCGCGCCCGCGACGAGCGCGCCGAGGATCAGGCTCCGCCGGCTCATCGGGCGAGCGGAACGATCGGCGAGAAGCGAATGAGTGAGAAAAGCTCGTCGCATGGGTTCACTTTCCTCCTGATTCGTCGACCCAAACGACGACGCTCGTCGTGGGGCTGCTCTCGCTCGCAAGATAGAACACCCGGACGGAGTCCCCCGCGGTTTCGACGAGGTCGACGTCGACCCCCGGCTCCGCACTGGCCACCGCGGACGGTTGGACGGCGGGGACGGGAACCCGAGCCATCGGAACTTCTTCTTCCTTGTTCCGCACCATCACGAAGACGGACGCAGCAAGGGCGAGGGCCGCAGCGACGGCGCCACCGACCTTGAGGTTCTTCTGCCGGCGGGCCTCGAGGGAGATGACGGGGGCAGGAGCGGCCTTCGCCGCCTCCTCCGTCTTCGCCTTCCCTCCCTCCTTCTCGACGGCCGCCATCACCGCATCGGCGATGTCGAACGACACGACCGCCTTCGCGTCGGCGGAGGCCTGATGCCCGAGCGTCACGAGGTCACCGAGCCCGGCGAGCTCGTCGACGAAGCGGGCCGCGTCGACGTTGGACGCCAGCCAACCTTCGACCTTCGTGCGGTCGGCGCCTTCGAGCTCGCCATCGACGTAGGCCATGAGCTCGAGCATTTGCTCGGACGAGAGCGAAGAAGAGCGAGCGCTCATGCGTCACCTCCACTGCCTTCCGCGGCGCCGCCTTCGGAGTCGGGGATGCGCCCGATCTGCTCCTCGTAGCAATCGGCCAGGGCCTTCTGCAGCTTCTGACGGGCATGGAAGAGCCGGCTCATGATCGTCCCCTTCGAGACTCCCATGGCCGTGGCCATCTCTTCGTAGCTGAGCCCTTCGATCTCTCGCATGACAATGACGCCGCGGTGGTAAGGCGGCAGCGCATCGAGCGCTGCCTGGAGGCGACCGGCGATCTCTCGCCGTCGGACGACGTCGACCGGATCGGATCCGTCGACGCGGCTGAGCAGGGGGAACTCGGCCTCCTGAGATTCATCGCTCTCGAACCGTGTCTCATCGATGTCTGCAAGCTGGCGACCCGGCTTGCGGATGAGGTCGATGCTGAGGTTCGTGATGATGCGATAGAGCCAGGTGAAGAAGCTCGAGCTACCCTGAAAGCTATTGAGGCCTCGATAGACGCGAAGGAAGGCGTCTTGGACAAGCTCGCGGGCGTCGTTCTCGTCGCGGACGAGGGACAGTGCGATCGCGAACGCGCGACGTTGATGACGTTCGACAAGCTGCCGGAAGGCAGCGACGTCACCTTGTTGCGCTCTCGCGATGAGTGCACGGTCCTCCTCCGCTTCTCGTATTCGTGCCTGCTTCGCGTTGGACGCGTTCGAAACCCTTAGATTCAACGTGTTCGACGGCAGCGGCGCTGCGGGCGGTCGCCCCGTTCCACTTCCATCGAGCTCCCGTGAGGAAGGCGCGTCTTCCGGCATGTCCGCAGCACCAGCGAATGGCTCGTCAGGAGCGTCGCTTGCCTTCAAAGGCTTCTGGGGCTCGGGGCGGGCGACGGCCATTCGCGGACTTAGCGTATACAGGCTCGAGCCCTGGGGCTAGCTCATGCCGCCGCCAAGAAGACAGAGTTTCAGGCCGAGGACGAGATCAACCTGAGGACGTGGACCTCGAGGCGCCACCCCCGGCACTGAACATCCGAAACTATTGAATGCCTTCGGCCCTCGTCCGTCGCACCGCACGGTCTCGCCCCCCCGCCGGCGCCGGTCAGGATCGACGGCACGGCGCTAACGGGTGAGCGGGTCGTCGTCGGGGCTCGGCGGGGCCAGGACCCGAGGACGAGGCGCTCGCTTCGGCTCCTTCAGCTCGCCGAGCGTGACGTCGAGGTCGAACGGCTTGCCCTGACGGACGATCCGAAGGCTCACGGTCTTGCCCACGCCGGCGGTGCTCGCCTTCCACTGGAGGAGGGAGCTCCGGTCGGTCGCTTGACCGTCGAACGCGACGATGAGATCGCCGGCCTCGAGCTTCGCCTTGTCGGCCGGGCCCCCCGCCTCGACACTCTCGACCACCGCGCCCCTCTCGTCACCAAGCTTGAGCTGGACGCGGTCCTCGGCCGTCAGGTCCCTCGCATCGCGGATGCGAATGCCGAGCGCGCTCCGCGTCAGGCGCCCATCGCGAAGGAGCGTGGGCAGGATCTGCTTCACCATGTTGATCGGGATCGCGAACCCGATGCCCTGCGCGCCGCCGCCACGGATCGCCGAGTTCATTCCGACGACCTGGCCCTTCAGATCGAGAAGCGGACCGCCGGAGTTGCCCGGGTTGATGGAGGCGTCGGTCTGGATGAAGTTGTAGTAGCCGCTGGGATCGAGCGGGACTTCGTCGCGTCCGCGTCCCTTCGCGCTGACGATGCCGGCGCTGACGGTGTGATTCAGGCCGAACGGATTTCCGATGGCGACGACCCAGTCGCCGACCTCGAGGGCGTCGGAGTCACCGAGCGCGATCGCCGGGAGGTCCTTCGCGTTCTCGATCTTGATGACGGCGATGTCCGTCCTCGGATCACGGCCCGCGATCTTCGCAGGGAGCCGCCGCTCGTCGGAGAGTTGCACGAGGATCTCGTCGGCGCCCTCGATGACGTGATCGTTCGTGACGATCACGCCGTCCTTCTGGACGATGAAGCCGGTGCCGAGCCCCTTCGCGACGCGCGCGCTCCGCTTGCCGCGAGAGAAGAAGCTCCGCTCTTGCTCCTCGCCGAGCGTGTAGATCGTGACGACGCTCGGGTCGGCGCTCTTCGCGACGGGGGCGAAGCTGAGCGGGCCCACCTTCACGTCGGGGGCCCCGCGCGCCTCCGCCGCCGACGGGAGCGGTGCCGAGGCGCCGTTCAGCGTCGGCGTGGTGCTCGCTGCTACGGGGACCGCCCCGGGCGGCAGCGGCGGGCCCTCGTCCTTCGCCGCCTTGGAGCGCCCGCACCCCGTGACGAGAACGGGAACGATGACGGAGAGGAGGATCGCCTTCGGACTCAACGAGCACCTCGATCGGTTGGTTCGGTCGCGGTGAGACCGGTGACCGGTGACCGAACCCCGACGAGTGCTCGGCCAAGCTACTTCGGAGCGGCCTTCGAACGCTCCACGTAACGCATCCTAAGATCGAAGAGCACCTGCGCAAGGAGACGCTCCTCGTCGCCGGTGAGGTTCCCCTTGGTCTTCTCTTCGAGGAGACCGAGCAGATCGATGTTCTGCTTCGCGAGCGGAAGGTTCGCTTCCACCGCGTTCGTGTCGGGGTGAGGCGCTTCGCCGAGGTGCATCAACGCCGAGTGACTGAGCGACAGAATGAACGTCGCGAAGTCGATCGTCGGAAGCGGGTCGTCGGCGCTCACATCGACCTCGCCGGACGGGCTCACGACGGCTCGCCTTCGCCGTTGCTGCTCGTATCGACCGCCGGCTCCTGCGGCTGCTGCGGCTCCTGCGGCTGCTGGGGCTCGGCCGCGACGGCCTCCTCCTCTTCTTCTTCCTCTTCTTCGATCTCGTCGTCCACATCCGCCGGCTCTTCGGCGACGGCCGACTCGACGACGGCGACGTGCTGCTGCGCGAGCGCCGGCTGCGACGTAGCGAACGACTCCGCCTGATCGGCGAGGTCCGGAAGGGCCGCGAGGAACTTCTCGAGATCCTTGTCGGTGAGCGCGCCCGACTTGAGATTGCGCTCACGCACGCGCACGTCCATGGTCCAGGGGTTCTGGTTCGTCTTCTGCGTCATCGGGGCTTCCTCAGGTCGGCCCTCGTGCTGGAAACCGGCACAAGAGCGCGTTTATGCCTGAGGCCGTTTAGTCCGCGCTAGGGGCTGGCGCAAGCTAGTCCTTTTTGGACGGAAAACCGCGGGCTTCCCTATGCTTCTGTTCAACGCTCGGCTCGCTCCTGGGCGACCGGCCGCGGCGCGCGAGCGGCCGGCCCGGCCCGGGACGAGTCCTGGAGCCTAGTTCTTGAGCTTCTTCGAGCTCTTCGGAGCACGCCCGAGCTGGACGAGAGCGTCGCCGCCGGAGCCGTTCGTCCCGTGGTCGTGCGGCTCCCAGCCCTCGGCGGCGTCCTCGAAGGCCGATGCGGCTTCTTCGATCTCTTCGTCGGTCGCGGGGCGGACCTCGCGCACGACGATCGAGTAACGGAGGGTCTCACCGGCGAGGGGGTGATTGCCGTCGAGGACGACCGCGTCCTCCTTGACCTCGATCACGCGCATGACCGCCTCGTCGCCCTCCGGCGACTCGGCCACGAGCTCGTCGCCGACTTCGACCGAGTCGGGACGCGGCATCTCCGATCGGTCGATCTCGAGCACGAGCTCCTCGTCACGCTCGCCGAACCCCTCCTCGGGGGGCACCACGACTTCCTTCTCGTCGCCGGCGGCGAGCCCGGTGAGGGCCTTCTCGAGACCGGGCACGAGCATGCCGTATCCGTGGATGTACACGATGGGCTCGCCGTCCTCGTCGCTGCTCGCGTCGAGGACGTCGTCATCCAGGTCGCGGAGCGTGTACTCGAGCACGACCCGAGCGTTCGGTTCGATGGTGGCCTTGGTCGCCATGATGCTCTGGCTATAGCGCGGTCCGCGGCCGGTTTCACGCAGCCCGACCGCGACGTCGAGCTGATCAGAGCGAGTCGGGCGAGACGATCTTACCCGCGATCGCGCTGGCAGCGACGACGAGCGGGCTCGCGAGGTAGACCTTGCCGGGGCCGCTGCGGCCCGGGAAGTTGCGGTTGATCGCGCTGACGGTGACCTGATCGGGCGAGTCGCTCACGCCCGGCCCCGCCTTGATGCACGCACCGCACGACGGATCGACGAGCTCGGCGCCCGCCTTCGCGAAGACGTCGAGGTACCCCTTCGCCTCGGCGTAGCGGCGGATGTCCTGCGATCCGAACTGGATGTAGAGGTGGACGCCGTCTTTGACCTTCTTCCCCTGCTCCAGCGCGAGCTTCAGGACCTCGGCGTACATGTCCATGTCGGCCTTCTTGCCGCCGGTGCACGACCCACCATACGCGATGTCGATCTTCGTCCCGGGGAGATCGCGAAGCGGGATGCCGTTACGCGGATCGCCGGGCGTCGCGACCATCGGCTCGAGGGAGGAGAGATCGATCTCGAACGTCGCGAGGTACTTCGCGTCCGGGTCCGCCTTCACGATCCGCTTGCGGACGTCCTCGGCGACGAGCCCACGCTGCTTCACGAGGTAGTCGACGACGACGTCGTCGGCCTCGATGATCCCGGTGAAGCCACCGGCCTCGACCGCCATGTTCGTGAGGGTCGCGCGCTCGTCGAGCGGCATTGCCCGGACGCCGTCGCCGGCGAACTCGAGCACCTTGCCGATCCCCTGCCCCGTCTTGAAGAACGGCTGGCTGAGGATGTGGAGCATGACGTCCTTCGCGCAGACGCCGTGCGGGAGGAGGCCGGTGAGGACGAAGCGCGCCGTCTCCGGAACGGTGACGCGGACGTCCTTCGTGTACCAGGCGTTCGCCATGTCGGTCGAACCGACGCCGAACGCGAAGCAGCCGAGCGCGCCCGCCATGCACGTGTGCGAGTCGGTGCCGGCTACGAGCTGGCCCGGGAGCGCGAGCTCCTCGATCACCTTGTTGTGGCAGATCGCCTCCGACCCGACGAGCTTGCCGTCGCGGTGAACCTCTCCGTAGAGCTTCACGCCCTGGCGCTTCGTGAACGACTCCTGGACGGTGGCGAGCTCCTCGGCCTGCTCCTTCAGCCCCATCTCGCGATGCGCGCGCGGCATCACGAGATCGAGGAACGTCAGATGATCGCGGAACGCGAAGACGCTCTCGGGATCGGTGACCTTCGCGTCCTTGCCCATCTCCGCGCTGAACAGCGACTCCGCCATCGGCGTCACGTACTCGTGGCTGAAGCGGACGTCCGTGCGGGCGAAGAACGCGTCACCGGGCTTCACCGCTACCGCGCCGAGCTGCCCGGCCTTCGCGTCGACGATGACGTGCGCGGCGAGGATCTTCTCGCAGAGGGTCATCGGGCGCGCGCCCGTCGTCACCGCCGGCGGCGTCGTCTTGCCGGCGAGGCGCGCTCGGTTGTACGCGAAGAGGCCGCCGTGCTCGACGATCGCCGCGCTGATCGGGTCGAGGCCCTTCGTGAACTCGCTCATCGGGATCGCCTCGCCGCGCTGGATGCGCTCGATCAACCCGAAGTCGGTCGACGTGAGGAGACCGATGTTCTGCGCGTTCTGGCGGTAGATCTTCTCGATGCTCTTCGCGATGACGAGCTGCACGCCCGACTTGAGCTCGCTGTAGGGCGCGGTCTCGCGGCTGGACCCGCACCCCTTCGAGATGCCGCTCACGATGACGCCGTAGCCACCGTTCTTGATCGCGTCCTTGCCGACCTTCCCGCCACGGAGACCGACGAGGCAGAAGCGCGCGAGCGTCTCGTCGTAGTAGTAGCAAACCCATCCGGGAGTGAGCTCGTCGGTAGAGATGTTGCCGACCAGCGAGGGCTCGTTCTTCTCGACGTCGTAGGAGATGTCTTCGCCGGCGAGCTGCTTCTCGAGCAGCGCGAGGTCATCGGTGACGTAGAGGATGCGGCCCTTGATCTGGACGGACGAGCCTTGCATGGTCTGGAAATTCCTAGCACGGCGGCCGCCTTTGGGCTTAAAGGACCCGCCGTCCATGCGTATCGCCGTCGTCACGACGAGCTACCCTTCTTTCGAAGGTGACCCCTCGGGGCACTTCGTCGAGACGGAGGTAGCCGAGCTGGAGCGAGCGGGGCACGAGGTGAGCGTCGTCCGACCGGACCCGGGCGGCGCGTTCGGCTGGCCCGGTGCACCGGCGCGCATCCGCGAACGACCGACCCGCGCGGTCTCTGCCGCCGCCTGGGTGGCGCGTGCCGCGCTCCGCCTCCGCGAGCTCGCTCCGGAGCGCGTCGTCGCCCACTGGTGCGTTCCGTCCGCGTTTCCGATCGCGCTCGGCGTCGCCGCAAGCACGGAGCTCGAGATAGTCTCCCACGGCGGCGACGTTCGACTGCTCGCCGCGCTCCCTTCGGCGACGCGTACCACGATCGTGCGCACGCTCGTCCGAAGGGCGACGCGCTGGCGGTTCGTCTCCGAGGAGCTCCTCGTCACGCTCGAGTCGAAGCTGCCTGCCGACGATGCACGCGCGCTCCGTGCGTGCGCCGCCATCGTACCGGGCGCGCTCGAGGTCCCCGACGTCCGCGAAGATGCCCTGGCGAAGCGGACCGCCCTCCACCCGCGACGCCTCTACGTCTGCGCGGGGCGCCTCGTCGCGAGCAAGCGGGTCGACAAGGTGATCGACTACGTCGCGACGAGCCATGATCACGGGACGCGGCGCGACGAGCGCGTCCTCGTCGTCCTCGGCGACGGCCCCGAGCGCGCGCATCTCGAGCGGCTCGCGAAGGCATGGCAGATGGACGTGCGCTTCCTCGGAACGACCACGCGCCGCGAGGCGCTCGGCTGGATCGGCGCGGCCGACGAGCTCGTGCACGCGTCGCATGTCGAGGGCCTCTCCACGGTCCTGCGCGAGGCGGAGCACCTCGGCGTGCCGATCACGCTCCTCCCCTGATCCGCTCACCTACTCGCGCAAGCCGCATCGCGCATCGCCGGCCTCGGCGCCGGAACGCGTCGATGCTCGCGAGCGACGACGCGCCGCTCGCACGACCACGGGCGCTTCTGGACCGTTGACGACTCGAACGCGGCTCGACACCAGACGGATCGCTCCTCCGGTACATCCCAACACGGCGGCGGTTTCATCACGAAATCGTCTTCGTGCTCGTCGAATGTTCCCTTACGCAGATCCGGCGCGAGTGCGATGCGCCAGCCTGCGCCAATTCAGGCGCGGGTCGTGTGGAGGTGGGTTCACGGACCGATCGTCTCTTGCCTCACGCTCTTCGTGGAACGCAGCGGTCTGCGAAGCGCGCTTGTGTCGGCATGCCGGTTGCTCCTGCTCGGCTCCATGAATCGACGCTTGGTCTTGCTTCCGTTCCTTCTCCTCGCTGCAGTGGGTTGTGGCTCGTCGGCTGCGGAGAGCTCATCTCCCCCCGCTGGCTCGCCGCCGCCGGGTAGCTCGCCTCCGGCGGGCCAGAACGACGACGACGATGACGATGACGATGACCTCGATCCGGCGGGCTCGCCGCCGACACGACCTGAGGACGTCATCTCGGTCTATGACCGAATGGGCAACGCCTGCAATGGCGGGGTGATCACGCGCACGTTCGCAGCGTTCACGGAGATCGACGCCAACAACTTGTGGACCGCACCGGACAGCGACCCGGCTGGGGTTGGATCGCCGAAGCTCGCTTCGGGCTGGGGCAACCTCGTCGCGCCGTCGAAGTTCATCTTCGAGGGGCTCTCGGACGACGTGCAGACCACGAGCCCCGAGCAGGCCGCTCGCTGCAGCACCGCGCGCGACATCTTCACGCCGATCACGCGCGACAAGCGCAGCGCCTTCGCCAACGTCCTCCTCTTTGCCGGCGAGCATCCTCACCTCGACGGCTTTCCGGCATCCGGGTCCAGCATCGAGCCGGTCGCGGCGCCGGTTCGACTGAAGGGGTACATCGACGTCTCCTCCGGCCTCCGCAACGAATCCGGTGGCGTCGTCACCTACGACGATGTGGCGACACAACACCTCCCGATCTACGTCAGCTGCGAGCGACCGCTTCGCGTCGCGCGCGAGCTTCGGTCGGTACCGAAGACCGAGACGGATGGCCTCGACCTCTCGACCTGCAAGCTCGATGGCGACGAGGAGAGCTACACCTGCGTGTTCGAGCGCGTCGAGCACGTCGCTGACAACCGCTGCACCTTCGTCGCTACCGATGTGCTCTACCGCACCACGGACGGTGGACGGCAGCGCCTTTCCCTCGGAGGACGCCTCGAGTCCAACGGAGACGCCGCCATTCGATATCGGGTCACCGTCGACCGGTACGCTTTCCACGTAGATCGATAGACTCCGCCGACGCGGGCAAACGGAGCTCGAGGGGAGACGGCCCTCGAGCTCCGTTTGAACCTGAGCTCAGCTGGCTGACGGAACGCGAGGTCCGCACACCAAGAGCGCCGATGCACGACAGAAGCGCTCTTCAGACCACCAATTCGATCGGGTGACGAGCGAGTTTTCCGCTGTGACCAAACGCTCGCGCTATCGTCCATCTCGACGATGAGGTCCTCGAACGACCGGCGAACGGGCTCGCTGCTCGGCGGAAAGTGGCGGCTCGAGAGGGTCGTCGGCGAGGGAGCGACATCCACCGTCCATGCAGCGACCCATCGCGAGGACGGTCGCCGCGCTGCGGTCAAGATCCTCCGCTCGATGCTCGCGGCCGATCCGTACGTCGTCGACCTATTCCTCAAGGAGGGATACCTCGTCAGCGCGATCGAGCATCCCGGTGTCGTGAAGGTCTGGGACGACGGCGTCACCGACGACGGCTGCACGTACCTCGTCCTCGAGCTCCTCATCGGTCAGACGCTCGAGGAGCTTCGGCAGACACGCGGCGGGCGCATCCCCCTCGACGAGGTGATGCCGATCGCGGATGCGATCATGGACACGCTCGAGGCGGTCCATTCCGAAGGCATCACTCACCGAGACCTCAAGCCTCAGAACGTGATGGTGCTCGACGGCGGCGGCATCAAGCTCCTCGACTTCGGGCTCGCGAAGGTGCGTGGACGAACCGCAGACGCCGCGCAGGACGTCGTCGGTACGCCCTCCTTCATGCCGCCCGAACAGGCGCTCGGCGTCACCAAGAAGGTCGACGCTCAGAGCGACGTCTGGGCGCTCGGCGCGACGCTCTTCTATGCGCTGAGCGGCCAGCCGGTGCACCTCGCGAAGGACGTCACGGCGATGATGCTCGCGAGCGCGTCGACGAGGCCTCGCTCCCTCGCGGACGCCGCGCCGGAGCTTCCACGAGCGATCGTCGAGGTCATCGACAAGGCGATCGCGTACCGCAAGGCCGATCGCTGGCCCGACGTCAGCGCGATGCGCTCCGCATGGCACGCGGCTCACCCCACGTGGCTCCCGACGCTGCCGCCTCCCACGTTCGCGCCCGATCCGACGTACCTCGATCCGAGCCTGCTCCGCACCGCGAAGACGTCGCCGTTCTCGCTCGAGGTCCAGACGCCGCTCGCGGTCGCGCTGTTCGATCCACGCGAGCTCGCCATCGAGACCGAGCGTGCCCTCCCGGCATCCTCGCCCGGACGTCCGATGCGCGCTCCCGCGCCCTCGCCCGCGCGACCGTCGCGCTGGCGCACGACCATCGCCCTCGGAGCGACGGCCGCGGTGACCGCCTCCGTCGTCGCAGCCGCGATCGCGCTCGCCTCCGAGGACGTACCGTCCGCGTCACGCTCCGCATCGCCTCCTCCGCCGGCGATGGAGCTGCCTGCGGCGAAGCCCGGTCGCTGAGCCGCTCCCGCAGCACGCCGAGGTCCGTGCCGCGCGGCGAACCGTGCGGCCCTCGCCGCTAGTCGACGAACCGAACGGTGAACAGGTGATCGACGCTCTGCACCCGCTCGATCGCGACGTCGGGCCAAGGCGTCGGCGGCGTGTCGGTGTCCCAGACCATGAAGACCGGCCGGCCCTCCGAACGCCAGTGCTCGAGGATTGGGCGCATTCGGCGGATCTCCTCGTACGGGTTGTTGAAGATCATCGCATAGCGCACGTCGTGCGTGACCGTGGTGGTCCACAGGGTGTCCGGCAGTCCGCCGGGACCGAAGACGGCGAAGCGCGCCGGCGCAACACCGTCGAAGGCGTCGAGCCAGGCGTCGACCCCTCTCTTGACGAAGATGGCCGAGCGAAGCTCCTGCCCGAGTCCGCCGGCGACTCCCATGGCGATCGCGGCAGCGATGAAGGGACGTAGTGCCGGTGCTGCGCCCCGCTCGGAGCGCAGCGCCCGGATGCCGGCCACCAGCGCCACGAACGCCACGGCGAGCGGCACGATGACGAGAAGCACACGTTTGCCGAACGACGTCTCCGAGGCTTCGCAAAAGCAGTAACCGACGCCGGTGGCGATCACGATGGCGATCCCGGCGTCCCACAGGCGAAGGCGCGCGCGCTCGACGACGACGACGCTCGCGACGACGAGCATTGGCAGGGCGGGAAGCGTGTACCGCAAGTACACCCACGGAAGCCCGACGGAGTCCATCATTCCCATGTTCGCGCGCAAGCACATCGCCGCGTAGAGCGCTGCCGCCGGCAGCAGCACGATCCACGCAGCATGCCGGGCGCGTGCGTCGCGCCCGCCGCGCCGCATCGCCGAGATGAAGAGCGGAGCAAGGATCACGAGCGGTGTGCACTGGAGCGTCGCTCGGACAGCCCAGCCGAGGTACATCTGCCCCACTCCATCCGGCGCGCGCCGATAGAGGCCCCCCATCTCGAGCAGCGTCATGTCGACCACGTAACCGTAGAGGACCTGGGCGTAGACGAATGCTCGCTCACGCGCGAGCGGGCTCACAAGGAGTGCCGCCCCGATCGCAGCGAGCGCGCCGCCGGCGGCGACGCGCGGCCGCTTGTGAAGCACCACCGCGATGACCACGGCGATCGCGAGGACGACCAGCACCGGCTTCGCGAACTTCAGCTGGTCGGAGACGTTCTGGTGGATGACCGGGTTAAGGTCGAAGCCGCGCCATGGGATCGGGCCGTAAGACAGGGGACTCAGCGACTGGAAGCGGATCCGGTTGAGGAGTGAAACGGGCGCGAGGGCCACGGCGAAACCCGCCCCGGCGAGAGCAACCGGGCGGAGGCCAAGGGCGCGCCTCCCGAGCACGCCGAACGCCGCCAGCGACGCGAGGGCCATCGGGAAGCAGGCGGCGTGCGAAGCGACGGCACATCCCCACGCGAAGCCCGAGCCGAACGAGCGCGCGCCGACGCTCCGGCCGATCGCGCCATTCTCGGCGAGAATCGCGCTCACGGCGAGATACGTTCCGCCGACGCTCGAGAGAATGGCAAGCGGATAGCCACTCATCTCGACGGCCTTGGCGAGGATCGGGGTCGAGATGATGGTGAGGACGGCCGCCAGGACTGCGTACCAGACGTTCTCGACGAATCGACGCGCGAGGAGGTACGTCACAAGTGCGATCGGGACGAGAGTCGCAAACGTGAACGCGGACACCCCGCGGAGCGAACCGAGCAGAAAGGCCGGCGCAGCCGCATAGGCGTAGAGTGGAGCGTACACGCCCCAGAGATGCCCGCGCGCCGGAACGCCCCACGGCACCACCAGCTCCTCGTACTGGTCGATCGGGCCGTTATCCCAGTACGGGAGGCCATGTCGAGCGACGCCCGCGATCATCTGGACGTAGGTCCGAATGTCGGTCGACTCGACGCCATGCCCGGGATGCATCACCGCGATGACGAGTAGGATCAGGCAGAAGATCCCGAGGACGACCTGCGGGGCGCGTTGATGGTTAAGGCCCCACCTGACCGACTTCATCGCCCGCGACGCTTATCCCAGGGCACCCGAGCCGGCAATCGATTCTACAGCCCGGCGTTGACCGGTGTTTCTGGCGCGACTAACACGACCGTATGTCGCTTCCCGTCGTCGTCTTGGGTGCTGGCCCTGCCGGCCTGACCGCAGCTTACTCGCTCGGCAAGAAGTCCGTTCCGGTCGTGGTCCTCGAGTCCGACCCGGAGTACGTCGGCGGCATTTCGCGGACGGTGAAGTACAAGGGCTACCACTTCGATATCGGTGGGCATCGCTTCTTCTCGAAGGCGAAGGAGGTCGAAGACCTCTGGACCGAGATCCTGCCCGACGACATGGTGCTCCGGCCGCGCTCCTCGCGCATCTTCTACAATGGGCAGTTCTTCGCCTACCCGCTGAAGGGCATCGAAGCACTCACGAAGCTCGGCGTGCTCGAAGCGACCCGTTGCGTCGCTGCGTACGCCAAGGCACGCGCACTGCCGAACCCCTCACCGCGCAACTACCAGGAGTGGGTGACGAACCAGTTCGGCTCTCGCCTTTTCGAGATCTTCTTCAAGACGTACACGGAGAAGGTCTGGGGCATGAAGTGCACCGATATCAGCGCTGACTGGGCGGCACAGCGCATCAAGGGCCTCTCGCTCTCGAGCGCGATCAAGAACGCGCTCTTGCCGCAAAAGAAGCAGCCCAAAGACCGGAAAGAGGTCATCAAGACGTTGATCGACTCGTTCCGCTACCCGCGGTTGGGGCCGGGCATGCTCTGGGAAGAGTGCGCGCGCAAGGTGAAGGCCCAGGGCGGAACGATCGAGATGGGCTGCCGCGCCGAGACGCTCGACTACAGCGAGGATCGCGGCTCCTGGCGCATCGGTTTCGTCCGTCAGGACGGCTCACGCGGCACGATCGATGGCCGCGCGGTGATCTCGTCGGCTCCGCTCCGCGAGGTCGCGAAGGCTCTCGAGCCCAAGCTCTCGGCGGAGGCAGTTCGAGCGGCGAACGCGCTCCGCTACCGCGACTTCCTCACCGTCACCTTGATGCTCGAAGACAAGAACGTCTTCGACGACAACTGGATCTACATCCACGATCCGAGCGTGAAGGTCGGGCGGATCCAGAACTTCAAGTCGTGGTCGCCCGAGATGATCCCGGATCCCAAGATGACCTGCTACGGCCTCGAGTACTTCTGCTTCGAGGGCGACGGCCTCTGGTCCTCCTCCGACGAGGAGCTCGTCGAGCTCGCGAAGCGGGAGCTCGAGGCGATCGGTATCGCGAAGGCTTCGGACGTGAAGGACGGGTGTGTCGTCCGCCAGCCCAAGGCCTACCCGGTATACGACGACGACTATGCGGCCAACGTCGACATCATCCGCCGCGAAATGGAGAAGCGCTTTCCGACGCTCTATCCGGTCGGGCGGAACGGGATGCACAAGTACAACAACCAGGATCACGCGATGATGACGGCCATGCTCACGGCCGAGAACATCGTGGCGGGCAAGCGGGCCTTCGACGTCTGGGAGGTCAACCAGGACGCGGAGTACCACGAGTCCGGCAAGGCCGGCGCCGAGACGCTCGGCCTGCGCTCGGTCCCCACGCGCGCGGCCTCCTGACGGAGGAAGTCGCCGACACCTCCTCACGGTTCGAGCCCAGGGCCAGCCGTGATATGGGATCTCCCTCTTGGCCGCAAAGAGCGCTTCCTCATCCAGAGCGGTCATCCTCGGGCTCTTGCTGAGCGCGGCGGCCGCCGCCTGGCTCTTCTCGAAGCTCAGCTTCGCCGAGCTCGCGGCCGGCCTCCGCGCAGCGGACGCTCGCTGGCTCGTCGCGTCGCTCGGCCTCTTCTTCGCCATGTTCGGCGTCCGCGCCTACCGCTGGGCCGTCCTGCTCGGGGGCACACCGTTCTCGACGACCTGGCACGCCAACGCGATCGGGTACTTCTTCAACGCCACGTTGCCGCTCCGCGCTGGCGAGGTCGCGCGAGCGTATGTCATCGCCAAGAAGACGGGGATGCCAATCGCGCGCGCTCTTTCGGCGGTTCTCGTCGAGCGCCTGCTCGATCTCGCCAGCGTCGTCCTGCTCTTCTTCTGGTTTGCGCGACGCATCCCGATGCGCCCGGCGTTCACGTCCGCCGCGACAGTCGGCGCGATCGCGTTTGCCGTCTGCGTGCTCGTCGCCGCTGTCTTCGTCCATCGCGCCGACGCCGCCGCACGGCGTCTCCGTCCGCTCCTCGAGCGTCGCTTGGGCGTGAAGCGAGCGGACGCGGCGCTCTCGAAGCTCGTACAGGTGAAGGACGCGCTCAAGGCGGTGGGGTCTCCACGCCGGATGGCCGAGAGTATCGCCCTGACGGTCCTCGTCTGGGCGCTGACGATCGCTCTCGCCGAGGTTTGTCTTCATGCCTTCATGCCGGACATCGCGGATGTGTCGAAGGCCGGCCTGGTAGTGGTGATGGCAAACCTCGGCGGGGCGCTGCCATCGGCTCCTGGAGGACTCGGGATCGTGCAGAGCTTCGCGACCAGCGCGCTCGTCGTACCGTTTGGCGCGCCCGAGGGGGGAGCGCTCGCATTCGTGCTCGCGTGGAGCCTCGGTCAGACGCTCGTGCTCGTTGCCCTCGGGATCGTGAGCATCGGCCGCTTGGGCCTCTCGTTCAACGAGATCCGCCAGCGCAGCGCAGCACTCGGGTCAACCGACGTCACCGGCTGATCCCGCGCGAGCAGTACTCGCGCACGATCGGTGACTGCCACGCGAACGAACGATCGTGTCGCACGCCGTGTGATGAGTCACTCGAACCAGTCGTCGCGCATCAGCTCCAGCCTTGGAGCCACGGTCGCTGAGCCGCTTTGCGCACGCGAGCCAAGGCGCAACTCAGTTGCGCCGATCCTGAAAGCTCGAAGCGGTCGGCTCACACGAACTCGCTTTGACCGGAGATTCACGCCCGCTCGCCCAACGGGCGGGCGTGAATCGGAGCCGGGCGCGGGCCTCTCCTGGATGTCCTCTGGGAGGATCGAGGCCCCAGCGCGAAGCGAAAGGCGCGCGCAGAAATGGATAGCGCCCGTGGTTCCATCCCTGGAAGCACGGGCGCACTCGACGCGACTGTCGATCTGTCGGCGCGAGCTCCGCCGAAGCGGGACGCGCATGCGGCTTCCGCCGCGTCGTCTTTACTGGTTCTTGCGTTGGAACGCGGGGACGTCCCAGTCGGTGTCGAACGCGGGGAAGTTCGACGCGCGCTCGCGAACCGGAATGCGACCGCTCGCGGCGGCCACGCGCTGCTCCTGACCGACCTCGCGGCTCACCGGAACCGGCTGCGAGACGCGGCGGTTCGAGAATGCCGGAGCGTGGTGATCGTGGCGCATCGAGGGCTGGCTCGTGAAGACCGGCTGAGCCTGCGGGCGCATCGACGGCATCTGCTGCGGCATCATCTGCATCGACGGCACGGTCGTGGGGCCCGCGGTCGGGATCTGGAGACGGGCCGCGTTGTCGAGGCTCGCCATGCGGTCCGCGACGTCGAAGCCCGTCGCGATGACGGTGACCTTGACGTTCTCGCCGAGCTGCTCGTCGATGCTTGCGCCGAAGATGATGTTCGCGTCCTCGTGCGCCTGCTCCTGGACGAGGCTCGCGGCCTCCTGGATCTCGCGCATCTTGAGGTCGGGACCGCCGACGATGTTGATGAGCACGCCGGTCGCGCCGTCGACGGAGATGTCGTCGAGGAGCGGCGACGAGACGGCCATCTCGGCGGCGAGACGCGCGCGGTTCTGGCCCTTGGCGATGCCGGTGCCCATGAGCGCGCGGCCCATGCTGTTCATGACCGTCTTCACGTCGGCGAAGTCGACGTTGACGATGCCGTTCTGCGTGATGAGGTCGCTGATGCCCTTCACGGCCTGGTAGAGGACCTCGTCCGCCTTGCGGAACGCGTCGACGAACGAGAGGTCGTCTTCGCCGAGCATGAGGAGCTTCTGGTTCGGGATCGTGATGAGCGTGTCGACCGTCTCGGCGAGCTGCTGGAGACCGAGCTCCGCGCGGCGCGAGCGCTGGCGCCCCTCGAAGAGGAACGGCTTCGTGACAACGCCGACCGTGAGCGCGCCCTCTTCACGGGCGAGCTGCGCGATGACGGGAGCCGCGCCGGTGCCGGTGCCGCCGCCCATTCCCGCGGTGATGAAGACCATGTCCGCGCCGCCGATCAGCTCCTTGATGCGCGCGTGATCCTCCATCGCCGCCTTGCGGCCACGCTCCGGGTCCGCTCCGGCGCCGAGGCCACGCGTGACGGCGTTGCCGATGTTCAGGCGCGTCGGGGCGGCGTTGTTGTTCAAGGCCTGCGCGTCGGTGTTGACGACGATGAACTCCACGCCCTCGAGGCCGAAGTTGATCATCGTGTTGACCGCGTTGCCGCCGGAGCCGCCGCAGCCGATCACCTTGATGCGCGCCTGGTACTCCTGCTGCTCGTCCGCGAACTCGATGGAAAACGTCATGACGCATGCCTCCCGGGGCAGACTCCCTCTCGTGTCGGGGTACTGCCGTGGTTTCGTCGCGCGATCCTCCGGCGCCTCTTCCTCGGGATCGCGATGGGGCTGGGCCCCGTGAGCCGGGCTTCGGCGACCGAAGCCGTCGTGCTCACGCATCCACGGTTCGCATGCTTTTTGAGCGCGGGCCAAATAAGTGACACGCGACGACGACATTTCTTCGTCGCACGCGGGCCGCGGCGCTTCGAGCAGGGAGCGAAGAGAAGTGAAAAGGAAGCGAGTCGACTGGACCGTGACGCGCGCTCGCCGCCAAGAAGGGGCGCGCGCTGCCATTTCACGGTCCGCCGTTAGGTGCGCCGCTAGCATCTCCAATGTAGGCCAATGTGGCCAACAATTCGCCACCGGTATCAATGGCCGGTCGATGTGGCCAGGTCGAAGACGCCGGGTCGAAGAGAGAATTTCACAGGGAGACAGGGAGACAGGGAGCGAGAGGGGCCTTGCTGCTCTTTCGACCTGGACCCTCGTGGGCCTCAGGAAATGCTTCGCATTTCCTTCGGAAAGGAGATCTCGCTTCCAGGCTTCTTGGGCCTCCCCCAAACGGCGCGCCTTCCAAGCTTCCGCCCGAGACCTTCGGGAGAGGAGGAGCTCCTCTGATTGCCGCCGCAAGCTGTCCTCGTCAGGCGCGCGCCATGAGAGCTTCCGCAGCCGGCAATGAGGCCAGTGCCTGTGCTGAATCACCTCCTCGGTCGAAAGGGAGGCTCAATTCTGCGAGCAGAATCGCGCAGCGATTCTGGGAGCTCCCATGAGGGTCCAGGCTGAAACGGAAGCAGGCCCCTCTCGCTCCCTGTCTCCCTGTCTCCCTGTCTCCCTGTAAAATCCCTCTCTCTTCCCCGTGGAGAGCCCTCGCGCTCCACGAGAGCCATCACGCGACCGTAAGCGCGCCCGCCGAGCGTAGGGCCGAACATGGCTGACGCTCGAACAGGGGAACGCGAACAGACGCTAGCCCAAATGAGAAAGGCGCGCCGACCGCGTAAAGCGGGGCGCGCCAGGAATCGAGGAGCGTGTAAGCCGAGCGTCAGAAGGCGGCCTTGAGCCACTCCCAGATCTTCGAGGACTTCGGCGACTCGTCGGCCTTCGCGATGCCGGGAGCGTCTTCGCGCTTGGCTGCTCCGGCGCTGGTGAGACGCATCATCGAGTGCGCGGGAGCCGTGGCACGCGCATGCGCTTCGGCGATCGCCTGGGCGCCGTAACGCACGAGGCCGACGCCCGTGGCGTATTGAGGACCGTGCACGAGCTGCGTGATCCCGCGAACGCCGGTCGGGAAGCCGATGCGGACCGGCATGCCGAGGATCTCCTCCGCGAGCTCGGTGGTGCCTTCGAGGAGGACTGCGCCGCCGGTCAGGACGACGCCGGCGGAGAGCTGCTCGAGGAGGCCCGTGTCCTCGATGCGCTTGCGGACGACCGCGAAGATCTCCTCGACGCGGGGCTCGATGATGTCGCTGAGGACGCGGCGCGGGGTGCGGCGCGGCTTCTGTCCACCAACGCCGGGGACCTCGATCTCCTCGTCGTCCGCGACCATGCGACCGAGCGAGCAGCCGAAGAGCCGCTTGAGCCGATCCGCTTCCGCCATCGGCGTGCGAAGGCCGGCAGCGATGTCGTTCGTGATGTTGTTGCCACCGACGGGCACGACGCTCGCGTGGGCGATGCCGCCGTCGATGTAGAGCAGGATGTCGGTGGTGCCGCCGCCGATGTCGACGACCGCAGCGCCGATCTCGCGCTCATCGTCGGAGAGCACCGCCTCGGCGCTCGCGACGGGCTCGAGGACGACGTCGGCGACGACGAGACCGCAGCGCTCCGCGCAGCGGATCACGTTCTGGACACAGCTCGTGGCCGCCGTGACGAGGTTCACCTTCGCCCCGAGGCGCACGCCGCTCATCCCGATCGGATCACGGATGCCGTCCTGGATGTCGACGATGTACTCGCGCGGCAGGACGTGGAGGATCTGGCGATCGGCGTCGACCGGGATCGCGCGGGCGCCTTCGAGCACGCGCTCGACGTCGGCCCGGGTCACCTCCCCGCCGGCGATCGCCGCAACGCCGTCCGACGCCTGGGACCGGATGTGGCTGCCAGCCACTCCGGCGTAGACGGTCCGGATCTCGACGCCGGCCATCGTCTGGGCCGCCTCGATGGCGTCCTTGATGGACCGAACGGTCCACTCGATGTTGCTCACGATGCCCTTGCGGAGACCGCGGCAAGGCACCGAGCCGACACCGAGGATCGTGATTCCGTCCTCTGCGATCTCGCCGACCACAGCGCAGACCTTGGTGGTCCCGATGTCGAGACCAACGACGATCTCCCCTTGCGAAGCCATGGTGCTCACGATTCGACGGTTCGCATGGTTCCGGGGGGTGGGCCAAATAAGTTACGGCCGCGGCGGTCCTTTCCGGGGCGCGCGAAGCGGGATCGGAACCGCTGAGTTGAACCCAGGCCGGTCCATCGGAGATGATGGCGGCATCATGAACGGCGCGGGCGGGACGGGGGCTGGGGTCGGGCGTTGTTCCGCGTGCGGGCGCGCAGCGACGCAGGTGAAGACGCTGCTCCAGGGTCGCGCGCAGGGCTCGCAGGTCGTCATCTGCGACCGGTGCGTGCGCGAATGCGAGCAGACGATCGCGGATGCGCCCACGCGCATCCCCGGCGGAGCTCATGCATGCGCCTACTGCACGAAGGTCGAGGAGCACGTCGCGGTCATCGTCGGCGTCGGCGCCAAGAAGATCTGCGACGAGTGCGTCGACGCCTACCGCGCGGCGCTCGGCTGACGAGCTCGACCGCTATGGCGGTTCAGGAGGGGCGGAACCGATTGTCGGTACGCGGAGCGCGACGATCGATCAGGGGGCGATCGCGGAGAAGAACAGCTTCCGGATCTCGTCGTGGCCGGTCTTGTTGGGATGGATGCAGTCGGCAGCGAACCAGCTCGTTCCGTCCTTCAACTTCCCGACGCCGTGGCCCTGGAACTTCCCGCGCAGATCGACGGTGACGATGGCGTCGCCGTACTTCGCGATCGCGTCCGCTGCCGTCTTGTTCCAGTTGTCCCAGTAGGCCTTCGTCGGCTGCTTCGGGATCGCCGACAGGTATCCCGGACATCCCGCCTCGGCGAAGTTCCCCTCCCCGTCGGTCGGGTCGTATACCGTTGCGTGGAACACGGTGACCTTCACGCCGGCACCGAAGCGCCCCTCGCGCGTGAGCTCGTCGTAGGCCGTGACGAGGTTCTCGGCGAACGCGTTGCGGGCCTTCTCGTCCTTGCCGTTCAGGATGTCGAGCGCGGAGGCCTGCATGTCGTTTCCGCCGATGGTGACGGTCACGGCGACGGGGCCGGACAGTGTCTCGGGCAGGCCCTTCGCCTGGGCCGGAAGCTGGCGAGACACCGCTCCGCTCTTCGAGTTCTTCACCACCTCGACGTCGCCGAGCTTCGCCTTCAGGTCGTCGGCGAGGAGATCGTAGAAGAAGGGACCGGTGCCGCCCCGATCGCTGATCGAGTCGCCGAGAATGACGTACGACTTGAACGCAGCGCCGGGACCGGCCTTCTGCTCCTCGCCCGCCGAGGCGTCGGCGCCGTTGCCGCCGCTGCTGCTGGTCCCGTCGGCTGGAGTCGACGTGGAGTCCGAGCTTCCCGAGCACGCAGCGGTGAGGACGACGAGAGCACCGAGGAGGAGCGCGCGCTTCATGGCGTCTATCTAGCGCTACCGTTTGCTCCCGTCGAGCGCCGCCCGTCGAGCCCCCATGCTGGCGGACATGAGACGACGTGGCCACCGCCTGGTAACGGGACCGACCAACCAGACGGCACGGCGGGTTCACATCTCCCGGGCGGCTCCACGGAAAGGAGCGCAGCGGACGACTCGCTCCACATCGGCACCGAGCGCAGTGACGGCACCCACCGCCGCATCCTAAGCTCCGGCCGATGCGCACCTGCCAGCACGTCGATGGCTGACCCCCAGCCACACCACTCGCCCGTCGGCGTCATCTCGGGCATCGACGGGGACATCCTCGAAGCCGACGACGCGTTCCTCCAAATCGTCGGCTACAGCCGCGAGGACTTCGAGCGAGATGGCTTGAGCTGGCGAACGCTCACGCCGCCCGAGCACGCCGCTCGTGACGAGGCCTACTTGGGCGAGGCGCTGGAGATGCTCGGGACCGGCGGCTTCATGGCCCCGTACGTCAAGGAGTACATCCGGAAGGACGGGACGCGTGTCCCCGTGCTCGCGCTCGGCGCCTTCGAGTCGAGAGCCGAGCCTCGATGGGTCGGCTACATCGTCGACCTCTCGTCGGCCCAACAGACATGGCCGCCCGCCGCCGGCGCCACACACGGAAGGCTACAGCCCGCAGACTTCTTCACGCGGCTGATCGGCGAGCTCGTCCGCGAGCGGACGCGCGCGCTCGCGATGCTCGACAACACCGACGCGCTCATCTGGACGGTGGACTCCGACGCGCGCCTCCTCGGATCGAACGCTCCATTCCGAGCCTCGTTGCAGCGCAGTCTTGGACGTGACGTGACGATCGGCGAATGTGTCCTCGAGCTGGGCTACCCACCCACGACGCTCGTCCAGTGGGACGCTGCGTATGCCAGAGTGCTCGCGGGGGAGCGGCTTTCGGCTCGAACGGTACGCCAGATCGCCGGACGGCTCGTTCACCACGAGACCGTGCTCTCACCCATCGTCGATCCTCGTCAGGGTGTCATCGGCGCAACCGCGATCGCGCACGACGTGACCGCACGCGTGGAGGCCGAGGACGCGCTTCGAGAGAGCGAGCAGCGCTTTCGCTTGCTCGCATCGGCCTCGCCGATCGGGATCTTCCTCACGGATGCTAACGGGGCGGTGCTCTACGCGAATCCGCGGGTCGCCCGCATCTGGAACATGACAGAGGAAGAGCCGCTCGGCGCCGGATGGCAGCTGCGCCTCCACCCGGACGATCGCGAGCGCGTCTTGCGGGAATCGAGGGCCGCCTTCGACGGCGGCCACGAGCTCGATTTCGAGTATCGGCTCATCTGGCCGGACGGCCTCTTGCGGCACGTCCACGTCTGGATGGCGCCCATTCGCGACGGCCTGCGCGTCACTGGCTTCGTCGGCGGAGTCCAGGACGAGACCGAGCGCCACGCCCTCGCGCAGCGAACGAGGCAGCGCGAGAGGATGGAGTCGCTCGGCGCGCTCGCAGGTGGCATCGCGCACGACTTCAACAACGTGCTGTCGGTCGTCTTCTCTCACGTCGAGAGCGCGATGGCGGAGGCCGGGCCCGACGTCGGCATCCGGCACAACCTCGAGGCGATCCGCACGGCCGGGCAGCACGCGCGCGACCTCGTGCGCCAGATCCTCACCTTCTGCCGGACGACGGAGCGACCGGCGGCGGAGCGCGTCGACCTCGGCGCTGTCGTGCGAGAGGGGTTGAGCCTCCTTCGCTCGACACTCCCTGCAACGATCGGGTTCGACATCAGGATGCCGGTGGAGCCGGTCGTCGTCCTCGGCGACGCAACGGAGCTCCAGCAGATCCTGGTGAACCTCTGCACCAACGCCGCCCACGCGATGAGCTCGCACGGCACCATCTCGGTGCGACTCGAAGCGGTCGGCACGGCGCCCAACGGAGAAGCCGTCCTCTCCGTCTCGGACACGGGCTGTGGGATGACCGCCGAGACACAGTCGCGGATCTTCGAGCCGTTCTTCACGACCAGACGGGGCGGAGGAGGTACCGGGCTTGGGCTCCCCGTCGTCCACGGGCTCGTCACCGCGCACGGCGGGACCATCAAGATCACGAGCGCTCCGCAAGAGGGAGCTACGTTCCTCGTCTCGCTTCCGCTCGTCAGCGGAGTGGCGACGCGAACGACGAGCCCGCCTCCTCCACCCGTGGCCGTTCGCTCCTGCCGCGTCCTGCTGGTCGAGGACGAGCCCGGCGTCGCCTACGGCGCGATGATGATGTTGAAGCGCTTGGG
Organism: Myxococcales bacterium 68-20; assembly: GCA_001899635.1. Classification (GTDB taxonomy): domain Bacteria; phylum Myxococcota_A; class Polyangia; order Polyangiales; family Polyangiaceae; genus Labilithrix. The sequence goes on from MKVQ01000004.1 coordinate 126,793, forward strand.
TTACGAGGTCACCCACGCGTCGGACGCCATCGAGGCGCTCCGCATCTTCTCCTCCGCTCCCGGCGCCGTCGATGTCGTCCTGAGCGACCTCGACATGCCGGGTCTGTCCGGCGACAAGCTCGCCCAGGCGATCAACATCGTGCGACCTGCGCTGCCCATCATCCTGATGACGGGCTACAGCGAGCCGCTTCGCCTTGTCGATCTGCGTCAGGTCGGGGTCGTCGCCACCCTCGCCAAGCCCTGGACTTCGACGGAGCTGGTCGCGACGATACAGCTCGCGCTCGAGACCTCCTCGAAGGCGAGCCGCACCTGACGGATTTGGTGCTCGCGCCCCGACCACCCGCGGCGCTCGTCGAGTGATCGCGCTCCTCGTCAGCGCATGCGGACGACGGCTCGATCGGGGCGTGCCTCGTCGTCGAGCATGATCGTGTCCGGCTTCGCGCCGCGGCGATCCAGCTCACCGACGATACGTACCGCCTGATCGAGCTTGCGACGGTACGGAGCGGTGCCCATCCTCAGGACGACGCCGCTCTTGCCGACCACGAGCGTCATGTCGCCGTTGGGCTCGACATGCACCTCCTGGATCGGAGACCGCTGCGCGAGGGGCGAGCGATCGTAGTCGGAGGCGAGATCGAGCGCCTGACGGATCGTGCGCGTGGCGCCCTCGCGGTCCTCCAGCAGCGTCTTCAGCTCGATACCGGTCACCACGTGGAGATCGAGCGGATCGTCGGGGCTGTCGAGGCGCTTGATGATCGCGCCGTCGCGGGTGACGAGATAGGTGCCGCCGCCTCCCGACACCTCCGTCCCCGTGGTCGCCTGCGGCGCCTCTGCCACCGAGACGAGGCCTGAAGCCTCGCGCTCGGTGATCCGAACGGAGATCGTCCCGGGCAGCTGCCGGCTGATCTCGGCGGTCTCGATCCACGGATCGGTCAGGAGACGGGCACGGGCGAGGTCGAGATCGATCGAAAAGACGTTCTGGCCCTTCGCGATGGCGGCGATGCTCGCGATGTCGTCGGCGCCTTTGCGCTTGCCGCCGGACGTGACGATCTCGTTGACCTCGAAGCGCGGGCTCGTGCGCACGTACCGGCGCGCGCCCCAGACGACGCCCCAACAGATGCCGACGATCATCGCCAGCCCGAAGGCAGCGCGGAGAGCACGGACGACGCGCGACTCACCGGCGGGCTTCGCCGGCTTCCGTGGCTTCGACTGTGCGATGTCGCCCGAGACCGGCGGCGGGAGGCTCCCGGAGCTCGGGGCTCGCGTCCGCACGTTCGCCGGGGGCATCGGAGCGAGGCTCGACACACCCGAGCGCGGTCCCCGAGCCGACGGAGGGCTCACTGGCCGCCTCCATCGCTCGCTCCGCCATCGAGCCTGGCGGCGAGCTTCTTCGCGCTCGCGTTGATGTCGCCTGCACCGAGCGCGATCACGAGGTCGCCGGGCAGCACCTCCTCGTAGAGCGCGCCTTCGACGTCGTTCTTGTCCGGGATGTAGCGGACGGCATGGTGACCGTGCGCACGGATCGCGTCCGCGAGCTCCTTGCCCGTCGCGCCCTCGATCGGCTTCTCGCCTGCGGGGTAGACCTCGGTCACCAGCACGAGGTCGGCCTTGTTGAACGAGCGCGTGAACTCGTCGAACAGGTCCCGCGTTCGCGTGTAGCGGTGCGGCTGGAAGGCGACGACAACGCGGCGATCGAACCCGCGCTGCGCAGCATCGAGGGTGGCCTCGATCTCCGCCGGGTGATGCCCGTAGTCGTCGACGATCATCACGTCCCCCTTCTTTCCGTTCTTCGTGAGGACGGGCTGCCCGACGACGGTGAAGCGACGCTGCACGCCGTGGAAGTTCGCGATCGCGTCGCGAACGACGTCGAACGGGACCTCGAGCTCGTCGGCCACCGCGATGACCGAGAGCGCGTTCAGGATGTTGTGCGCACCGGGCATGCGTACCGTGAACGACCCGAGCGACTCACCACGTCGATGCACCTCGAAGTGCGTCTCGAGGCCGGCGAAGATCGGGTTCTTCGCGCGGTAGTCGGCCTGGCGCGAGACGCCGTAGGTGACGTACCGCCGGCCGATCTTCGGGAGGATCGCCTGGACGTGCGGGTGATCGATGCAGAGGACGGCGAGGCCGTAGAACGGGACCTTGTTCGCGAACTGGACGAACGCTTCCTTCACGTTCTCATGATTGCCGTAGTGATCGAGGTGCTCGGCGTCGATGTTCGTGATGACGCCGATCGTGGGCGTGAGCTTGAGGAACGATCCGTCGCTCTCGTCAGCCTCGGCCACGAAGAGATCGCCGGCGCCGAGGCGCGCGTTCGATCCGAGCGCGTTCACCTTGCCGCCGACGACCACGGTGGGGTCGAGGCCGGCGTGGCGGAGGACGGTGGCGACGAGCGAGGTGGTCGTCGTCTTGCCGTGCGAGCCCGCGAGGAGCACGCAGTACTTCACGCGCATCAGCTCGGCGAGCATCTCTGCGCGCGGGATGATCGGGATCTCGAGCTGGCGGGCGCGGACGATCTCCGGATTGTCCGGCTTGATCGCGCTCGAGAAGACGACGACGTCCGCGCCTTCGACGTTCTCGGCACGGTGGCCGACATCGATGCGAACGCCCATCGTCTCGAGGCGGCGCGTGATGTCGTTCGGCTTCATGTCCGAGCCCGAAACGTCGAACTCCATCGTCCGCAGGATCTCGGCAAGGCCGCTCATTCCGATGCCGCCGACACCGACGAAGTGGGCGTGGCGCATCCGACCGCGAAACATCAGGAGACCTCCTTGCGCGCCGTCGTCATGACGCGGAACCGTGACGAGCTGCCGTTGACGGCCCCGTTCGTCTTTGCGTGCTCGTGCTCGTTCTTCGCCCCGATCCCCGCGAGCTCGAGCAGATCCTTCGCGATGTCCTCGGCGGCACGAGGCCGCCCGTGCTCGCGCGCGGCATCGGCCATGCGGGTGCGCCGGGCGTCGTGGCCGAGGAGCGCCGCGATCTCTTCCGCGAGACGCGCCTCGTCGGCGGCCTCCTGCCGGATGCAGACCGCACCACCGATCTCGGCGAGCGAGAGCGCGTTCTTCGCCTGGTGATCGTCGGCTGCGTGCGGGAAAGGAACGAAGATGGCAGCGCGGCCGACGGCGGCGATCTCCGCGACCGTCGCCGCGCCCGAGCGCGCGATGACCAGATCGGAGGCGCCGATGCGCTCCGCGATGTCATCGATGAAGGGAACGACCTCCACGTCGCGGACGCCGCCTTGCGCGTAAGCCTCGCGCACGCTCGCCTCGCGATCGCGTCCGGTCTGATGCACGATGGTCAGCGGCGCCGCCACCCGTGCGTCTCGCACCACGCGCCCGACCGCGCGCGGGAGCACCTCGTTGAGAGCTTGCGCGCCCTGACTCCCGCCGAGGACGAGGACACGTCGCGGACCGCTGGAAGCCGGGGCATACGCACGCGGCTCGAAGCCCGGCCGGAGCGGCACACCGTAGATGCGCGCCTTGCCTCCCTTGAAGTGGCGTCCGGTCTCCGCCCACGCGATGTACGCGCGCTTGGCGAACGGCGCGAGGAGGCGATTCGTGAGGCCGAGCGTGCTGTTCGGCTCGAGGATCGCGAGCGGGATGCGCTGCGAGACGCAGGCGAGCGCCGCCGGTCCCGCCGCATATCCGCCGACGCTGAGCACCGCCGCCGGCCTCAGACGGCGGACGATTCCGTGGGCCTGCCGCGTCGCCTTCGCCGCGACGAGCGCGCCGCGGATCGCGCGCTGCGGTCCGCCACCCTTCATCGGCTCGACCTCGAGCAACTCGAGCGCGTAGCCGTGCTCGGGGACGACGCGCGCCTCGAGACCACGCGGCGAGCCCGCGAACACGACCTCGACGTCCGCGAGCCGCCCCAGCGCGCGCGCGATCGCGAGGCCGGGGAAGACATGGCCGCCCGTTCCGCCGCCCGCGATGAGGATCCGGCGCATCGTTCAGACGGCCTCCCCTGCCGAGACCGCGCGCGCATCACCGAGCACCGTGGGCTCCGCCAGTGCGGTCGCGACGACGTCGCGCTCCTCGGGCAGCTCGAAGTCTTCGCTCACCGGCGGCGGCTCGGGCGTCTCGCGCTCCGGCACCGGCGGGGCCATCCCCTGGCGCGACACGTTGAGGAGGATGCCGGCAGCGGCGGCGTTAACGAGGAGCGACGATCCGCCGAAGCTGAGGAACGGGAGGGTCAGGCCCTTGGTCGGGAAGATCGCGAGGGCGACGCACAGGTTCACGAGCGCCTGCACGCCGAACAGCGTCGCGATCCCGAACGCGAGGTACGAGCCGTAGTCGTCCGGCGCGCGATAGGCCGCCCGGACGCCGCGCGCGACGAGGGCCAGGTAGACGATGCAGAGCGTGAGGATGCCGACGAAGCCGAGCTCCTCGCCGATGATCGCGGCGATGAAGTCGTTGTGCGCCTCGGGCAAGTAGAGCGTCTGGAGGCCCTTGCCGAGGCCGCTGCCCCATGTGCCGCCCGATCCGAAGGCCATGACGGACTGGAACGGCTGGTACGCGAGGCCGGCGCGATGCTGCTCCATGTCCTGCCAGGCCGTCCACCGGGCGAGGCGGTACGCCTTCGACATGATGGAGATCGCGCCGAACACCGTGCCGAGGATCGACGCGCCGAGGATGTAGCCGACCTTCGCTCCCGCCACGAAGAGCATCGTGAACGTGAGCAGGAGGAGCACGACGCTCGATCCGAAGTCGGGCTGCTTCATGCAGAGGAACATGAAGAGGCCTGCGACGAGCAGGTGCGGGAGGAAGCCGACGGTGAAGGTCTTCACCTTGTCGGCCTTCTTCGCGAGCGAATACGAGAGCCAGCAGACCAGCGCGAGCTTGGACATCTCGGCGGGCTGGATGTGGATCGGCCCGAGGGCGAGCCAGCGCGTGGCGCCGCCTCCGGTCTTTCCGAGACCGACGACGCACATCAAAAGGAGGATCCCGACGCCACCGAGCACCGGGTACGTGAGCTTGTAGAGGCGGTGGTAGTCGATCGCGCCGATCCCGAAAAAGAGGCACAGGCCGACGAAGGCGTAGGCCGCCTGCCGCTTCAGGAAGAACTGCGGATCGTGCAGGCGGAGCGTCGCCTGCACGGCCGACGCGCTGTAAACCATCACGACGCCGAAGCAGATGAGCGCGACGACGATCGCGGCGAGCACGATGTCCACGGGGCGGTCGCCCGCGGAGCTGTTCGGCTTCGCGTCGAGCGGCAGCGCCAGCTGCTGGACGACGGGAGCGACGAGGCGCCGATTCTTCATCGCCATCATGCCGACAGCTCCATCACCGCACGGACGAACGCGTCGCCGCGGTCCTTGTAGTCGCGGAACATGTCGAAGCTCGAGCACGCGGGCGAGAGGAGGACCGCGTCCCCCGGGCGAGCGAGCTCGGCCGAGACGAGGACGGCCTCGTCCATGCTCGCGGCGATGCGAACGGGAAGCGCCGAGCCGATCGCGTCGCGGATGAGCTCCTTCGCCTCTCCGATGAGGACCGCGGCGCGGCCTCGCTCGCGGAGCGCGTCGACGAGCGGGCCGTAGCTCCCGCCCTTGTCGCGGCCGCCGGCGATGAGGACGACCTTGTCCTCGCGGATCCCGCGCACGGCGGTGACGGTCGCCCCGACGTTGGTGCCCTTCGAGTCGTCGTAGAAGCGAACGCTCCGGCGCTCCCGGACGAACACCATCCGGTGCGGCAGGCCCTCGAAGGTCGTGAGGACCTCGCGGACGATCTCGGGCGCGATCCCGAAGGGCTGGATCGCGGCGAGCGCGGCCGCGACGTTGAGCGCGTTGTGCCCGCCCTGGAGCGAGAGCGTCCTTCGCGGGTGGACCGCAGCGCCGTCGACGATCGCGTCCGCGCCGACGGAGACGTCGCCGCCCTCGCCGAACGTCACGACGCGAGCCGCCCCGCGCTTCGCCTGGCGGAGGCAGACCTCGTCGTTCACGGGGACGACCGCGACGTCGTCCTCCGTCTGGCGGACGAAGGCGTTGCCCTTCGCGTCCGCGTAGGCAGCCTCGCTCGGGTAGCGGTCGAGGTGATCGGGCGAGACGTTGAGCAGCACGCTCACCTTCGGACGGAAGGCCGCGACGCGCTCCATCTGGAAGCTCGACACCTCGAGGACGACGACGTCGAACGGCTCGTCGGCATGGGCCGCGAGCGGCTCGCCGAGGTTGCCGCCGACGAACGTGCGCTTGCCCGCACGCGCGAGCAGCTCACCGACGAGCGACGTCGTCGTGCTCTTGCCGTTCGTGCCGCCGATCGCGATCACCGGCGCCGGCTTCGCGAGCGCCTGCACCGCGAGCTCGACCTCGCCCCAGATCGGGACGCCGCGCTTCTCTGCGGCCTCGAGCTCCGGGAAGAGTGGCACGCCGGGAGAGACGACGACGAGATCAGCCTCCGGCAGCCGTGCCTCGGCGTGGCCTCCGAGGACCAGCGTGATGCCTTCACCCGCGAGCGCGCGGACGCCGTCCGAGACCGACTCCGCCTTCTTCGCGTCCGTGCCGACGACGTGAGCGCCGCGCGCGACGAGGAGGCGACAAGCGGCGATACCGCTCGCCCCGAGCCCGACCACGACCACGCGCTTGCCCTTCACGTCGAGCACGATTCACCGAACCTTCAGGCTCGCGAGGCTCACGAGCGCCAGGAGGATGGAGACGATCCAGAACCGGACGATGATCTTCGGCTCTGGCCAGCCCTTCTTCTCGTAGTGGTGATGTATCGGCGCCATCAGGAAGACACGCTTGCCGGTGAGCTTGAAGCTCACGATCTGCGTGACGACGCTGAGGCCCTCGAGGAAGAAGACGCCGCCGAGGATGATCGAGAGCAGCTCGTTCTTGAGGAACACGGCGCAGGTGCCGAGTCCGCCGCCGAGCGCGAGCGCGCCGACGTCCCCCATGAAGACCTGCGCGGGATACGTGTTGTACCAGAGGAACCCGATGCCGGCGCCGACCATGGCACCGCAGAAGATCGAGAGCTCGCCGGCGCTCGCGATCTGCGGGATGTCGAGGTAGCGCGCGACGACGAAGCGCTGCGCGACGTTCGCGATGCCGAAGGTCGCTCCGGAGAGATACGCCCAGATCAGGTACGTGCCGGAGTTGAAGATGACGGGGCCGATCGCGAGGCCGTCGAGACCGTCGGTGAAGTTCACCGCGTTCGACGTCGCGACGACGCACAGGACCGCGAACGCGATGTAGACGCCGAGCGGCAGCTCGACCGGGTGCTTCGCGAACGCGACGAACGGGATGCCGAGGCGCGTGCGGATGTCCCACCAGTCCGCCGGCACGTGCTCCTTCGCGTTGAACACGTAGACCATGACCGCGGCGGCGACGAGGAACTGACCGAGCAGCTTGTAGCGTGCGGGCAGCCCCTTCGAGTTCTTCATCCGGATTTTGAGGTAGTCGTCGAGGTACCCGATGACGCCGTAGCCGGCGGTCACCGCGGTCACCGCGAGGACGAACGTGTTCCGGAGATCGCACCAGAGGATGGTCGATCCGAGCACCGCAAGGAGGAGGAGCGCGCCTCCCATCGTCGGCGTGCCACGCTTCTTGATGTGCGCTTCGGGGATCAGCCCTTCGTCCCGAATGACTTGTCCGATCTGCTTCCTCTGCAGCGCGCGGATGAACCACGGCGAGAAGGCGAAGCAGATGAACATCGCCGTCATCGTCGCCATGATCACGCGGAATGGGACGTAACGGAGGACGTTGAGCCACCCCAACCAGCTCGCGCTATGGCGCAAGGGATAGAGAAGCTCGTAGATCATCGAACACCTGACGTCGCAGACTCTGGAGGATTCGGCAAAGTTTCCGGCATTTTCGAGGGACCGTCGGACGTCCCGTGGAACGCCGGGCGGGGGCCTCCCTATGCCATGGTTGCCGCACGGATCGCGCCGTTTCCTCGAAGAAAATGCTCTCTAGCTGAGCTTCGGAGCGGCTGAGATCCAGGCGTATCGCTATGATCGCATGAGGATGTTTTCGCGTGGCACGCCACTCGTCGTCTTCGTCTTCGCCGTCGTCGGCGCCGGCTGCTCGCTCTTCGTCCTGGACGAAGGCGAGTTCAGCGGAGGCGGACGGGCACCTGCCACCGAGCGTGACGCGGACGTCGCCCCGAGCGAGGCGGGCGCGAGCGATCCGGACGGAGCGTCACCTGACACTGGCGTCGATGCAGCGACGAGCCGTTACGCGAGCGCGATCCTCGCCGACGAGCCGACGCTCTACTCGCGACTCGGCGAGAGCAAGGGGACGACGGCGAAGGCCACCGCCGGGGCGGACGGCACCTACTCCGTCGCGGGTCTCGCGCTCGGCGCGCCCGGAGCGATCGCCGGAGACCCGGATACGGCCGTGACGCTCACCGATGGGTCGGGCCGGATCACGATCGACACCGGAGCCTCGTTCGACGGCCTCGTCCCGTTCTCCGTCGAGCTCTGGGTGAAGCCCTCGCCATCGAACACGACGCTTGGGTTCGTCTTCGACCACACCTACTGGAGCGGCTCCGAGCGACGAGGATGGAACTTCCTCGCGGGCAACGAGCAGACGAACTTCGAACGGTGGGTCAGCGCCACCGACAGGAGCATCGCCTACGGCGCGCCGGTGTCCGTGGGGCAGTGGCATCATCTGGTCGGGACCTTCGACGGCGCGACCCTGCGCGTCTACGTCGACGGCTTGCGCGTCAGCGAGTCGACCACGAGCGTGGTGCTGCCTGCGCGGACCAGCGTGCTGACGATCGGACACCAGAGCTGCGATTGCGGCCGCTCCAACTCCTTCATCGGCGACATCGACGAGCTCGCCGTCTACGACAGGGCCCTGACGGATACGCAGATCGCCGCCCACTACGCCGCGGCGAAGTAGGCTCGGGCGAACAGTCGAAGCGAAGCGACCGAGAGCCACCTCGAGGTCGACAACGGAGACGATCCGTCAGGCCGGACGCGTCAGAACAGCGCGGGGATCGAATAGGGCGGCCAGCGATCCTTCCACGGTCGCGCCGCCTCGAGCTGGTAGGCGAGGCCCAAGAGGCGCGCGTCGTTCCCCGGCGCGGCGGAGAAGTGCATGCCGATCGGCAGACCTCCGTCCTGGAAATGAAGCGGCACCGACATCGCGGGACAGCCCGCGATGTTGTGGATCGGCGTGTAGCCGACGGCACGCCCCGTACGGCGAACGAGCTCTTCACGCCCGAGGAGCGGCGAGAGGTGTCCGAGATGCCAAGGTTCGGTCGCGAGCGTCGGCGTGAGCACCACGTCGTAGCCGCGCGTCGCCTCGTGGTAGACGCGGACCGCTTGCGCGAAGGCCGCGCGCGCCCGAGCGAGCGCATCGGGGCCGCGCGCGAGAAACGCGTCGACGAGCGCCCAGGTGAAGGGCTCGAGCTCACGCTCTTGGACGGGCTCACCACGCGTCCGATCGATGGCGTCGACGATGCCCGAGACGGCCGCGCCCGCAACGACGAAGAACGCGTCCGCGAGCCCCGGCCCCTCGAACGTGGGCGGGGCGATCGGCTCGACGACGTGCCCGAGCTCGCCGAGGAGCGCGACGGCCTCGTCGTAGGCGCGACGCACGGCAGCGTCGGGCTCCTCTCCGAGCATCGTCTGAGTCCACGTTGCGACGCGGAGCTTCCGGGCGATCGGGTCACGCACGAAGCCGATAGGCGTGCCGTTCGAACGGTCCTCGGTGATCGCGAGAAAGAGTGCGCTGTCACGCACCGAGCGGCTGATGCAGTGCTCGCTCGTCATGTCGGCGAAGTCCGACCTCGCCATGATCGCGGGCATCGTGCGACCGCGACTCGGCTTGAAGCCGAAGACGCCGCAAGCCGAGGCGGGCATGCGGATCGAGCCGCCACCGTCGTTCGCCTGTGCGAGCGGTACGAGGCCCGCGGCCACCGCCGCCGCGCTTCCCCCCGACGAGCCTGCAGCCGAACGCGCGAGGTCCCACGGATTGTGCGTCGCGCCCTCGAGGAGCGTCTCGGTGCTCGCGAGCAGACCGAGCTCCGACGTCGCGCTCTTGCCCACGCAGACGAGCCCGGCTTCGACGAGCCGCTTCGCATACGGCGTCTGCTGCGCTGCGACGTTGCCCGCGAAGAGGCGTGAGCCCATCGACCAACGCATCCCCGGCCACGCGATGGCGTCCTTCACGAGGAACGGCACGCCGGAGAGGGGGCCCGGTCTCGTCTGACGTGGCCGCTCGCGTGTGACGGTGACGACCGCGCGAAGCAGTGGATTCAGGGCCTCGATGCGCGCGATACATGCGTCGAACAGCTCGTCCGCGGAGACCTCTCCACGCGCGTGGAGCTCGGCCTGCGCGACGGCATCGAGGCGCGCGAGCGATGTCAGGTCGTTCACGGCCGGAACGTACCCGACGCGCTGCGGCGCGGGGAGGGCCCACGAAAGCTCAGCCGATGAACGGCCGGAGCTCGTTCGCAGTCAAAACGTCGAAATCGAGGAGGCGAAGCGGTAACGTCTGGTTGTGCTTCAGACGCGGCTCCTCGCTTGCCTCGCGGTGACGACCGTCACTCTCACGACGCTCATCCACTGCGGCGGCGACCCTTCGAATGGTTCCGCGCCCCGCGAAGACGCGAGCCCCGATGGGCCGATACGCAAACGCGACGCAGGGCCCGATGCCGAAGGCCCGACGAGCCTCGGCCCGCCGACCGAGGGTGGAGGCAGCCGATTCAAGCCGATGAACGTCGTGCGGACGTTCGACGACGGCACGAGCGACGTCCAGTTCGCCGATCTGTTCATGGACACGAAGCTGAGCTCGATGTGCTTCATCGACGCCGTCGGGTCGAGCATGCATCGATGCATGCCCTTCCTGGAGGACGCCTTCGAGGGATTCGCGGACTCATCGTGCTCGGTGCCGGCGGTCGTCCTGTCGAGCTCACTTTCGGGCGCCACCGGTTTCGCGCGGCTCCCTGACGGCACGAGTTGCGAGCCTCGCATCGTGACGTTGAGCGGGCTCCGCCAAGGGCCGGCCTATCGACGGAGGTCCGGCACGTGCGAACGATACTCGGAGAACGCCCACTACACGACGCTACGCACCGCGATCCCGCTCGACACGTTCGGCGCCTTCACGAGAACGACGGACACCACCGACTTCCCTCGCGAGCGCAGCGGCACGAAGCTCGCTCTCGAACGTTGGCGTTTCACCGCGGAGGATGGCAGCTTCCAGGTGCGAGCGCCGCGCGTCATCGACGTCTTGCGAGACGCAGAGGGCTCGGTCCAGCTGGCAATGGATCGTCAGCTCCGCTTCTTTCCATCGTCGTCGAGCCTGTGGCCTGATCTCCAGTTCGCCGACGCGACGTGCACGACGCCGCTGCTCCGGTTCGCGTCGAACGCCCCGCCGGCGTGTCACGCAGACCCTCGCCGCTCGAACATCGCACTGAAGACCGAGCGCATCGAGGCAGGTTGCAACGGCACACGGGCCGTCCGTGAGCCGAACTCCCCTCCTCTCGAGCTCGTCCATCGCATGAAGCAGGGGACATGCAGTGAGGCCGAGCCGACCTACTCCTCGAATCGGCTCCATCCGGCGCAAACACTCGAGGAGATCGCGCAGGACTCGCTCGTCGCCGTCACCCGAACGCTCGTGACGACGACCAAGCACACGACGGCAGGCTCGAAGCTCGAGGCGCGGTCGGTCCTCATCTCGAGCGCGGACGGCTTCGAGCTCGAAGAGCGAGCGACGCGCTTCTACTTGCGCAAGTACGACGTGCCCTGCGAAGCCGGCTACCACTCGCACTCCGGCGACGAGCGATGCGTGCCCGACGTGCCTTGGGAGCAGGCCGGCCAGCTGTTCGCGGATGCCGCCTGCACCGAGCGGCTCCTCACGCTCCCCGACCGCGCCGGCTGCGAGCCCGTACGTCTCTACCGTGGCTCGAGCTCGAGCGTCGGCGGCAGCGGCATCTTCGAGCGGCCGCCGGGCCCCCCGGTGTCGGCGGAGACCATCTACCGCAAGGAGGACGGCGGCGAGTGCCTCCCGGTCGCCGCGAACTACGGCTCGTACGTCCATTTCCCGATGGGCACGCCCGTGGAAATACCGCTGTCGGAGCTCCCGCGGCTCACGGACCGCTATGTCGTAGTGGCCGACGATCTTTGAGGCGCTCTCGTTCGATGATCGCGGGCGGCACGAGCGCCAGCAGGTGGAGCGCTTGCGCCCGCGAATTGAGGTCAGGTCAGCACGGCTTACCGACCGAGCATCACTGAGGCAGGCATCTCCCGCGGATTGTCAGGTACGACATCGAAGGGTTGTCGGCGCGGCTCCAGGACTCTCCCTTGCCGATGCACCGCCTCGGCGTGGTAGTCGTCGCCCCGCCATGCGGCCGTCGCTCGACCCCCTCCGCTATTCGCTTCGCGCCCTCGACGAGATGGCGCGCGAGCAGGCGAGCGTCGCGCCTCCGCCGCGGGTCGATGAGCCGCTGTTCTCGCCCCACCCGGTCTTGCGCCCGATGGCCCGGGACGGCGCGGCGCTGTCGCTTCGGCTCTTCACCGACGCCGACGACGACGCGACCGCGCTCGTCCTCGGCGACGCCTCCTCCCATCGCTTCGATCCGATCCCTGCCCGCGCGGCGACGCTGTTCGACGCCCACGCCGCGCTCATCGCCCGAAACGGTGAGGACGACATGGTCCTCGGCTTCCCGCTGGTGACCTTCGTCCAGCAGGGCAGCACACGCGTCGCACCGCTCATCTCCCGCGGAGGCGTGCGCGCGCGATGGATGCTCGGACAGCGGGGCTGGGAGCTTCCACGAGACGCGTCCGCCGGCGTGCCGTTCTCGCCACCCGATGCGCTCGAGATCGAGGTCGCCGGAGACGAAAACACGTACGCGCTGCACGGCGGCGTGTGGCACTTCCTCTTCGGGTTCGATGGCGCGACCCTCGCGCGGATCGGGGCCACAGGGCGTCGAGGGACCTCCGCGCTCGTGCGCGCCGCGACACGCGCGCTCGAGAGCGGCGCCGAGGACGTCGAGCCGGACACGACGATCGAGAGCGGACCGCTCACCAAAGACGAGCTGCAGGCGTTCTGCGAAGCGGCGGCGACGCGCGCCGCGCCGAGCCGCGCCCTCCGGTGCCATCCGCACGGGCTCCTGATGTTGCCGCCGCGTGGCGATCCGACGAGCGGCCTCCGAACCGAGCTCCGCGCATTGCTCGACGAGCGGGCGCCCGAACGAGGCCCGCTCGCGGTCTACCTCGGCGCCTCGGCCGCCCCAGCCGATGAGCAATCCGTCTGGACGAGCGGGAAGGTCCCACCGACGCCGTCGCAGCTCACTGCCGCGCGCGCGTTCGAGGGAACGCAGGATCTCGTCGCCGTGCGTGGTCCGCCGGGCTGCGGGAAGACTGCGCTGCTCCATCACGTGACCGCGCAGACCGTCGTCGCGTGCGCGCTCGGCGACGTCTGGGTGAAGGCACCGTCGCGGATCGCGCCATGGCCGCTCGTGGTGACGAGCACCAACAACGCCGCCGTCGACCACGCGCTCTCGCCGTTCGTGAACGCGCCGGCAATCCCGGTGGCGCTCCGGCTCGGCAACCGGCGCACGCTCGCCGAAGAGACCGCCACCGCCCTCGCCTTTGCGATCGACGCCTTGCAGGCACCGGGCGAGGCGACGCTCGTCGAGGCGCGCGAAGCCTTCGAGGCACTGGCGCGGCCGGTACGCGCGCACCTTCGCGATCGAGCCGCCACTCGCAAGGCGCGTGAATCGCGCTCGGCTCGCCGACGGCAGCTCGAGCAGCGTGCAGCTACGCTCAGGCAGACGCTCGCGGAGACGCTCGCAGCTCTTCCCGACGGCGACCCGCCGCCCGTGGGGCTCTCCGATCTCGACGAGGCGATGCAGGCCCTCCGCGAGCACTTGGAAGCGGCGTCGCGCCTCGCGCCGCTCCACCTCGATGGCAAGAAGCCGTCGGTCGAGCGCGCGTGCGAGAAGTGGGCACGAGCCAATGCGCTCCGCGCCCCGCGGGTCGAGCCTGTGCTTCGGAGCCTGTCGCTCGAGACACCGTTCGGCGCGCTCGACGCCGCACGACCACGCGAGGACGTGACGCGCCAGCAGAGCGCGATGGGGGCGACGCTCGCGCAGCTGGAACGCGTGCGTGCCCTCCTCGCCGCTCCCGAGCTGCGTCGCGAGCTCGCCAGCGTCGAGTCCGAGCTCGCGGTCGCTCCGTCCGAAGCGTCTGGGTTTTCGCCGGACCCCGCGCTCTACGATGCCGCGCTCGTCGTGCGCGACGCCTGGGCCCGCGCACACCGCACCACGCTCGTTCCGCGCCTCTCTGCGGCGCTGGCCGCGGTGCGCGAGGAGTGGAGCGGCCCACGCAAGCCGCTGTCTCAGCTGCTCTGCGAGCTCGCGCCGCTGTTCCCGCTTGCAGGATGCACACTTCTGTCCATGCGCGCGTCGTTTCCGCTCGAGCCCGACGTCATCGAGCGGCTCGTGATCGACGAGGCGGCGCAATGCGCCCCGGTCTACGCCGTCCCGGCCTTGGCGCGGGCGCGACGTGCGTTGCTCGCGGGCGACACGGCGCAGCTCCCGCCGGTCTACACGCTCGATCCACGCGTCGACGAGCGACTCGCGCGCGGGCTCCACGAGACCTCCGTCACGCCGTTTCGAATGGGAGCCGACTGCACATCCTCGGCGCAAGCCACGGCGGAGCCGCGCGCGCGGACACGCCTCGCGCTCGTCGAGCACTTCCGCTCGCAGCGCGAGATCGTCGCGCTCTCCTCGCGCTGGAGCGGCTACGACCTGGACGTGCGCACGACCTCCCGCTCGCTGCGAGCGATCTCTCCGCGCCTCGTATCGCCGGTGACGGTCCTCCCGGTGCGAGGGCACGGCGGACGCGCCCCCGAGGGGGTCGTCAACGAGGCCGAGGCCATCCACACCGTCGACCTCGTGGCCGAGCTCCTCGCGGACGGCATCGAACCGGCGGACATCGCCGTCCTCACGCCGTTCGTGGGCCAGTGCGTCCGTGTCGAACGGGAGCTGCTCGCGCGCGGCCTCCTCCAGCGCGGAGGCGTGCTCGTGAGCACGGTGCACAGGCTGCAGGGCGGCGAACGGCGCGTCATCGTCTTCTCGGTGGCCGCGACCCAGCGGCGGCACCTGCGCTGGCTCGCCGAACGGCCGCATCTTCTCCACGTCGCGACGAGCCGTGCCCAGGATCATCTCGTGGTGCTGCTCGATCCGGAGGCGCTCGCCGATGAGCCCGCGCTCGCGCCGTTCCGTGAGCATCTTCGGAGCACGCCCGCGGGAACCGCGTCGCTCCATCACGAGCTCGAAGCTATCGACGCGTCGACGATGGGCAGTTCCCCTGTGCGTGCGCCACGATGGCCTCGATGAGCTTCGTCACACGGAGCGGCGTGTGGCGGAGCGCCGGGTAGACGAGCTGCATGGTCTCCCCGCGAACGACGTAGTCGGGGAGCACGCGCTCGAGCGCTTCTTGCTTCGGATCGCTGGCAGGCAGGTGCAACGGTAGCAGCGCGAGCCCGCCGTGCGCGGCGGCAGCGGCCATGGCACCGAGGAGATCGTCGACGCGAAGATGGCCGTCGACCGGGACGACCACGGTCCCCGACGGTCCGGTCAACCTCCAGCGATCCTTCTTCCCCGAAGGACCACGCAGGATGCAGTCGTGGTCGACCAGATCGCCCGGTCGCCGCGGCGTGTCGTACTCGCGAAGATAGGTGGCCGTCGCGTAGACGCCGGCATCGAGTGTCCCGAGCGAACGGACCTTCGACGACGAGTCGGTCAGCTTTCCCGCGGCCACGACGAGATCGAAGCCGTCGCGCACCGGGTCGACCTGCCGGCCCGTCACGCTCAGCTCGATCTTCACCTTCGGGTAGTTCCGCACGAAGGTCGTGAGAACGGGCGGGAGGAGCGCCGTCGCGACGTTCGCCGGCGCAGCGACGCGGACGAGCCCGTGCGGTGTCGTCTTGTCGATCCGGATCTCCTCACGAGCCTCGTCGAGCGCCGCGATGCCCTTCGAGGCCGTCCGGAGGAACACCTGACCGGCCTCGGTGAGCCTGAATCGCCGGCTGCTCCGGACGACGAGCTCGACGCCCAGCTCGGCCTCGAGCTGACTGAGCCCGCGACTGACGGATGACTTGGGTCGCTTGAGCTGCTCGGCCGCGGCGGTCACACCGCCGGCGTTGGCGATCCGTACGAACATCGCGACGCGATTGAAGTCGAGGTGCTCTGTATCCACATCCTTTGCTCTACACGAGCGACGGCGACGATGCGCGCAATCGAGCGCGGATTCCATTCGTTCCATTTCGAGCAACTCATCGTTCGATCGAGACTGCGCCCGCTCGCCAAACATCCGACGGGGCCTGGAGGATTGATTCCATGGCCTCACTGACGTCGAACGAGCGCGCGAACGAAGTTGCTACCCCGAAGAACTGGCAGCTGTGGACCGGACGGGTGCTGAGCGCGTTGCCGGTTCTGCTCATGACGATGAGCGTTGCGATGAAGCTGATGCATGCCCCCGACTTCGTCGCGATGTGGACCGGCAAGCTCGGCTGGCAGGAGGGCTCGCTCACTGCCATCGGCATCCTCGAGCTCGCTTGCCTGGCCGTCTACCTCGTCCCGCGAACGGCCTTCCTCGGCGCGCTGCTGCTGACGGCGTACCTCGGCGGTGCGGTCGCCTCGCACGTCCGGATCGGCGACCCGTTCGCTGTGCCGATCGTCCTCGGCGTGCTCGCCTGGGCAGGGCTCTACCTGCGCGACGAACGCGTGCGCGCGCTGGTCTTCCCGCGAAAGGCGGCGTGAGCCTCTCGACCGGGAATCCTGGAGACGCGCCGCAGCCGGAGCGCGCAGACCGCGCTCCGACTCACGGGGGCAGCCGCTCGATGCGTGCGCGCATCCGCGGCAACAGGTCGGCGTGGCGCTCGGCGAAGACCGCGAGCCAGAGGATCACCTGGACGTTGCGGACGAGACCGAGGTCGCGCACGAGGTCGACATCGTAAGAGGCGCGGTAGGCGCCGGTCATCGCCTCGATCGCGTCGCGCTCCTCGCCGAACAGCTCTGCCTTCGATCGAAGGCATGCGAGGTCGAACTCGATCGGTCCGACGAAGGCGTCTTCCCAGTCGGTCCACACCGGACCTCGATCGGTGGCGAGCACGTTCCCGATGTGCGCGTCGCCGTGAATGGCCTGGAAGGAGGCGCTGCGCGATCGCGCCGAGGCGACGATCGCCTCCGCCTTCTCCCACGCGGCCTCGAGCCGGCGGAGCTCGGTCTTCGTGAGCACCTCGCTCGTTCGCGCACGCGCAAGCACCTGGCGCGCTTCCTCGACCCCGCCCCACTCGGGCAGCTGCTCGATCGGATAGCTCGCGAGATGCGCATGCGCGTCGGCAAGAGAGGAGCCGGCGGCGACCGGATCGGCGCGCTCGCCCACGATCGTCTCGAGCTCCCAGAAGCTGATGACGAGCCCCGAACGCTCGAACGGGCCCGGTGAGAGGCGCGTGCTCGGTCGTGTGACGCGACCACCGCGCTCGGAGAGCCAGCGAGAGAGATCGACCTCGCGCCGGAGCCACGTCATCCCCACCCGCACGAGTGACGTCGCCATCGCGACGCGCGCCACGACGGCGGCCCCGTCGCGATCGCGCGGGTGCGGGTCGAGCCGCAGCACGAGGTTGCTCCGATCGGCGATGACGACGGGCTCGGCCTCGAGGCCCATCTCGCGAGCGAGCTGCCCTACCTCCACAATCGCACGCTCGACCGAGAGCCCCATCGCCCGGACACGATACGCGACACGCGAACGATTGGTCACCGGGGCCTGCCATCGCAGGCGCACCGCTCGAACCTAGCTCGACCGGTAGAATCGGAAGCGACCCTGGTATGCCGGCCACGGTGGTGGTTAGGTGGCACCCATGACCTCGTCCGCCCTCGCCGCCACCCGAATCGCGACCCTGCGCGAGCGCCTCGCCCACCACGGCGTCGCCGCTCTGCTCGTGCCGTCCGCCGATCCGCACCTCTCCGAGTACCTGCCTTCACGCTGGCAGGGGCGCGCATGGGCCTCGGGCTTCACGGGCTCCGTCGGCACGCTGATCGTCACGCCGACCTTCGCAGGCGTCTGGGTCGACAGCCGATACTGGACGCAGGCCGACCGGGAGCTCGAGGGCTCCGGCATCACCCGCATGTCGCTCGCCGCGTCCGGGGCCACGGGCCACCTCGACTGGCTCGCGGAGAACCTTCCGGAAGGCAGCGTCCTCGCGGTCGATGGCGACGTACTCGGCTACGCCGCGGCGAAGTCGCTCGAGGCAGCCGTCGCCAAGCGGCGCGCGACGCTGCGCACCGATCTCGATCTGATCGGCGAGGCGTGGCCCGATCGCCCCGGGATGCCGACCGCTCCAATCGCCGAGCACCTTCCTCCCTTCGCGACCGTCACCCGCGCGGAGAAGATCGCGCGCCTGCGCGAGGCGATGACGAAGCGCGGCGCTGCCTGGCATTTCGTCTCGACGCTCGACGACGTCGCGTGGCTCCTGAACCTCCGCGGCGCCGACGTCGCCTACAACCCCGTCTTTCTCGCGCACGCGCTCGTCGGCCCGAGCGAGATCGTCCTCTTCGTGGGCGAAGAAAAGATCGCGCCGGAGCTCCGCGCGCGCCTTGCCGCCGACGGCGTCCGAGTTGCTCCTTACGAGGACGCGAAGCGAGCGCTGGCGGCGTTGCCGGAAGGAGCGAAGCTCCTCGTCGATCCCGGGCGCGTCACGCTCGGCCTGACCGAGTCCGTCCCAGCCCACGCGACGATCGTCGAGGCGGCGAACCCGACCGTGCTCTTCAAGGCGTGCAAGACCGAAGGCGAGATCGCGCACGTCCGAAAGGCGATGGAGCAGGACGGCGCGGCGCTCGCCGAGCTCTTCGCGTGGCTCGAAGGTGCAGTCGCGCGCGGTGAGCGCATCACCGAGCTCACCATCGACGAGCAGGTCTGCGCGGCGCGCGCGCGTCGACCGGGCTTCGTCGGGCCGAGCTTCGCGACGATCGCGGGGTGGAACGCGAACGGGGCGATGCCGCACTACCGCGCCACGCCCGAGCTCCACGCCACGATCGAAGGCGACGGGCTCCTGCTCGTCGACTCCGGCGGCCAATACATGGGCGGCACGACCGACATCACCCGAGTGGTCTGCATCGGCGCGCTCTCGCCGGAGCAGAAGCGCGACGTAACCGCGGTGCTCAAGGGCATGATCCAGCTCTCGCTCGCGCGATTCCCGCGCGGGATCCGGGGCGGTCTGCTCGACTCGCTCGCGCGCGCGCCCATCTGGGCGACGCTCTCCGACTACGGCCACGGGACGGGCCACGGCGTCGGTTATTACCTCGCAGTGCACGAGGGACCGCAGAGCATCTCACCGGGCGCGGCGGGCCTCCCGCACGCGATCCTCGAGCCGGGCATGATCACGTCGAACGAGCCCGGCATCTACCGCTCTGGTCGCTGGGGCGTGCGCATCGAGAACCTCGTGCTCACCGTGCCGGCGGGCACCTCCGAGCTCGGCGAGTTCCTCATGTTCGAGACGCTCACGCTCTGCCCGATCGACACGCGCTGCATCGACGCCGCCCTCCTCGACGCACGCGAGCGTGCCTGGCTCGACGCCTATCACGCCGAGGTCCGCGCCCGCCTCTTGCCCCACGTCGAAGGCGAGGCCCGCGCGTGGCTCCTCCGAGCGACCGAGCCGCTACCGGTCTGACCAACTGCGCTCGGCGAAACGAGCGCGCGTGTGGCGCGCCCGTGCAGATCCGTTTCGATGCACGGGCGCCTACGCCGATGACGATCGAGTCCGAATGAACGGCCCGCGCCGTCGCCGTCGTGTCGGCCAACTCGAGATCACCGAGGCCCCAGCCCCCCGCATGCCGTCGTCCTCGCATGCGAGTCACTGCAGCTCGCCGTCTGTCGCGTTCCCTTCCCTTCCCCGCGCGACCTCTTGCCGGCTCGGGGACGGCTGCACTTCCTTCCCCCTCACCGCGCTGCGCATCGCTTCGTCGAGGGTCATCGGCACCTCTGCGCGTGGCGTAGGCGCGGGCGGAGCCTCCTCGGCAGGAGGGGCTACCTCGGTGGACGGAGCAGCCGAAGGCGGAGCCGCCGCTGCAGCGGTCGTCGGGTCGGGAGCGGCCTCCGTGGTCCTCGCCGTTTCGGCGTTGTTCGGAGCATCCTCGGACGGTGGCTTCGCGAGCTCGTCGGTCTTCGCCTTGCTCACGCCCGCTCGATGCGGCCTCGCAAGCGCGGCGGGATCGGGACGAGACGACGTGCTGGCCTGCATCGTCGCGGGCGTGTGGTTCGGCATCTCGGCGCGGTCGCACGGCGTCCGCTCAGCAACTGCGAGGGTCGGCGCTACGGCTCGCTCGTGCTCGGGCGGCGGCTGCGACGTCGTCGCGGTGTAGGTCGCGACACCGCCTTGCGTGAGCCAGATCGCCGTTCCACCGCAGGCGAGGACCGCGGCGAGCGCGACCGTGATCGCGAGGCGCGTCCACCCCTCACGCCGCGCCGGCAGCAGCGAGCCGCCGACGCTCTCTGGCGCCGGAGCCGAGCCAGCCGCCGACAGCCGCATGGTGAGGAGATAGAGGTCGCCTGGAACCGTCGCGAGCGGGTCGCAGGCGACCTCGTGGCACTGAGGGCTCTCGTTCGGCGGTGACGCACTCCACGTCACGTCTTTGAGCAACGCGTTGAGGTCGATGAGCCCGCTGTCGTCACGTTGAGTCATGGTCGGCTGCTCGCTTCGCCATGACGTTCCACGCGACCGCGAATGGGTGTGCTCGCGATCGAAGAACGTTGGCGATAGTGACGAGTTCGTCACCAGCTCGAGCAGTGTCAACGCGGCTCGCAGGCGTGAACAGCGCAGGGGCCGGGGCACATTCGACCGTCGTCGCGAGCGATGTACCAGAGCGCATCACTCACCGCTCCCCGGACGTCACGCGCCTCGTGTCGAGTCGTGCTTGCACGCGGATGACGCACCTGCCGAGATCGCGAGCCGACAGCGTGAAACAGTGCCCTGTCGCTGTGCCGGTCCGACACCACGAGAGTGACCGTTCCGTTCGCACGAACCGCTAGCGCCGCTTCTGCAGCTTCTCGCGCAGCGCTTCCGCCGCCTCCCACTCGGGGGCGACCATGCCGCCCATCGCCTCGTTGACGTCACCGAAGCCCGACGAGAGCTCGCGGGAGAACTCGCCAAAACGCACGCGGAGCAGCTCGCCGTACTCCTCCGTGGGCTGCTTGATCGTCACCTTCGTGTAGCTCGGGCCCACCACGGCGATCGCCTTCGCGATGACCTCGCGATGGTGACCGAGGAGCTCGAACGTCACCGGTCCCAGCGCGCGCGTGCTTCGCACCGCGAAGCTACGCGCGTCGTCCGCGCCGTAGAACGACAGGACGGCCATCGGGGGCGCCGCGATGGCCGGCGCGGTATAGCTCGCGGCCCACGGCTCGCGGACGGCGCCGAGCTTCGGCGCGTCACTGTCGTTCAGGCGCTTGTCGAGCGAGCCGACATGCTCGTATGCCCGCGCGACCGGGCCGACCATCAAGCGCGCCTCCCCGCCCGTGTCGACGACGAAGATGCCGAGCCGAGGAGCCGATGCGCCCGCGTAGACGGCGGCATGCGCGTTCGACGCGGTGAACCAGTCGGCGATGAACGTGTGCTCCTCGAACGCCTGGTGGCTGTGCGGGAAGAGATCGAAGTACCAGCCGTCGAAGCTGCCCGGTCCGTCGGACGACGGCGGAACGATCTCGACCACCATCGAGAGCCAGCGCTTCTCTTCGTCCGAGAGCGCGCGTCCGGCGAGCTCGTCCCTCGAGATCGCCGCGAGCACGCCCATCGTCGTCTCGAGCCGCGTGAAGTAGGCCGTGCTCTCCTCCGAGCCGCCGACCGTCTTCATCGCCTCGACGCCGCGCTTCGCATAGACCGCGAGGCGCTCGTAGACCTCGACCGCAGGCTCGACCCACCCGTCGGGCACCTCGCAGCCACCTTCGCTGTACGGCTGCCCGGCGACGAGCACGTAGTTGTGGCGCAGCTGACCGTATGCCGCCACGGCTCCGTTCACGCGGAGGTCACGGAACGCGTCGGTCTTCATGAACGACGGCACGTTCGCAGGCGGGATCGATCCGAGCCCGCGGATCGCCCCGAGCCACGCCGAGTACATATCCGTCGGCGGAGCTGCAGCGATGAGCGCTCGACCTTTCTCCAGCTTGGCGCCGAGCTCGGGGAACCGCGCCAGGTCCTTCGCGAGCCAGGTGTTCGCGCGATCGTGTCCGAGCATGAACGCGACGTCGGCGAACGACGGCATGTCCCGACCGTCGACCTGCGCGTGGACGAGCTCGGTCCCCGCCTGTGCATCGACGACGACGCGCGGTCCGAACATCGTCGCAATGGCCGGAAGCGGCGTCGATCCTTGCGGCATGTAGTGCATGCGCGTGGTCCGCTGAAAGCCGCTCCCGATCTGTGCCTTCAGCTTCTCGGCCGAGCCCGGCACCGTCAGCGCCCCGATGCCCGCCTGTCTTCGAAGCGCAAGCAGCGCTCGGATCGACACGTCCTCGCGCCGTCCGGCGAACTGCGTCCAAACCGCCTCGATCGCGTCGAGCTCGCCGAGCACCTGCGCGCGCTCCGCGAGATCGGCGATCGCGAGCGCATCGACCGCCTCCCGCGGCGTCTCCTCCGGATTCGGCGTGGCCCCCGGCTGCGAGCTCCGCGACCCTCGCGACACGAGGTTCATTTCGAGCCTCGAGAGCCACAGCGACGCCGCGAACCAGCGCTCGAGCTCCGGGGTGCTCGCGTAGTGACCGCGCGGCGCGTACTGCGAGAAATCGATCACGCGCGAGCGCCCGAAGAGCGACACCGTCGCGAGACCATCGGATGCCGCGCGCGCCCGCGTGATGAACGGCTCTGCCTCCTTGTCCGTGCCGAGGACCGACGGGACCGACTCTTCGGACAGAAGCGACCGCGCCACCGTCAGGTACAGATCGACGTCGCGCGCGACCTCCGCCGGGTAGTCGGCCTGCTTCTTGGCGAGCGTGTCGTGCATCTTCTCGAGCAAGGCCTCGAGCCGCGGCAGGAGCGCGGTCTCGGTCTCCGCCAGGACGGCGTCATTCGACTTGAAGACGGAGTGGAGGATCGCGTCGGCCGAGACGTAGATCGGGAGCTGCGACTGATAGATGTCGTGGAACGCCTCTGCATAACTGCGCGCCGTCAGCCGGGCCGGCACGACGAAGCCGTTCTTCGCCAGCATCGATTTCTCGGCCGACGTCAGGGCATAGCGAGCGCCGACGAGCTTCGAGAACTCCGGCGGAGTCGATCGGTTCCACGCCTTCTTCGAGGCCGCCGGCTCGCGCCGACGGTCCGCCGACACGATCGCACGGGCCGCGCGATCGAGGTTCTCGCGCACCGGCTCGCAGAGGTCGCTCGGATCGCGCCGCCTTCGAGCCTCGTCCCACGGAGTGACGAGCGAGATTCCGAGACCGGCCCCCGGCCCCCCGGCATCGACGGCAGAGGGAGACGTCGGCGTGGGTACGGTCTGCGCGACGGGCCGCACCGCCTCCTTGGTGCGGAGCGTCTCGCGTGGGCCCGGACATCCCACCACCACGAGGGAAACCACGAGGATACCGCCGAGAAGACACGAGCCGCTGCGCGCCATCGTCCTCTGCATCGGGCCACCGCCCAACATCGTGACGCGCTCTCTCGGGAAAAGTGACGACGTCCCCCGGAGTCCCGGAGGACGAAGCTGCTCACGAGCGTCGAGGCAAGCGGCCCGAAGCGACCGCGACCGCCGGTGACGCTCGCGTATACGGAGGTCGCTCGACCGCGCGCGCTCAGCGCTTCTTCTTCTTGGTCCTCCTGTCGTCGTCCTTCGGCGCACGCTCGGGGACGAGCCGACCGCCTTCCGCACGCCCGCAAACGGCGAAACGCGTCATACCTGCCTCGTCCTTACCCGGCAGCGGTTGCGCGAACCGATGCGGCGGGGCGGCGACGACGACGCCGAGTCGCTCGGCGGCGTCGTTCAAGGGGTCCGAGAGCGCAGCGTCGAGCGCACGATCTCGGAGCTGCGCGGTCATCCCCGGACGGAGCTCGATCGCAACCTCGCCGGTGACGAGTCGATCCGCGATGGTGAAGGGTTCGGCCATGGTGCGCACATGCACCGCCGGGGCCGTCGCTGCAACCCCGACCTCACATCGACTGATCGCGGTCTTACACTAGGGGCGACTTCGCTCGAGGAAGGAGACGAGCGCCGCCGCGTAGGTATCCCACGCTTCGATCTGCGGCATGTGCCCGACCTTCGGGATTTCGACGAGCTTCGCGCCCGGAATTGCAGCGGCGGCGTTCTTGCCGAGCGCGGGGTAGTCGCCGAGCTTGGCAGCCACCTCGGGCGCGACGGCGTCCTTCCCGAGCGCGGTCCGATCGCGCTGGCCGATGACGAGCAAGGTCGGCGCCTTCAGCAGCGGGAGCTCGTAGAGCACGGGCTGGGTGAAGATCATGTCGTAGGTGCGGGCGGAGCACCAGGCGACCTTCGGATGGTCGGGGTGCTTGGTCTGGCCGGCCGCGGGCTCGATGAGCGCCTCGTACTCGGGCTTCCACTCCCCGTCGTAGTAGCTCTTCTTCTGGTATTCGCGGATGGAGTCCGGCGTCGCGCGGAGCTCACGCGCGTACCATTCGTCGACCGAGCGATACGGCACCACCGTCTTCCAGTCCTCGAGCCCGATCGGATTCACGAGCACGAGCTCGGTAACGCGCTCCGGCAACATGAGCGTGAAGCGCGTCGCCAGCATTCCGCCCATCGAGTGCCCGACGACGGCCACCTTCGATACTCCGAGCGAGTCGAGCAGTGCCTTCGTGTTCTCGGCGAGGGCCTGGAAGGTGAACTGGTAGTCGTGCGGCTTGTCGGACTTACCGAACCCGATCTGATCGGGCGCGATGACGCGATAGCCCTTCTCCGTGAGAAGCCGAATCGTCGGCGCCCAGTACGACGCGCCGAAGTTCTTCCCGTGAAGGAGGAGCACGACGCGCCCGTTCGGCGATGCCGGCTTCTCGTCGAGGTACGCCATGCGGAGGCGCTCCCCCTGCGACTCGAGCTCGAAGACGCGGACCGGGAAGGGATACGTCGTTCCCGAGAGCATGGCGTCGAAGCGCGGATCGGCGGAGCCCTTCGACGCCGCTGCCATGGCGTGGAGCGGAGGCGTCGCACGCGGCGCCTTGGCCGCGCCGCACCCCGTCACCGCGAACAGAAGGCCGAGACCGAGGAGCAGAGGCGCCTTCATCAGAACGTCGCCGTGTACGGGTTCGGGCCGATGCGGCCGTCCGCGGAGTCGAGCCCGTCGAGCGCCTTCATGTCTTCGGCGTCGATGTCGAAGCCGAAGACGTCGAAGTTCTCGCGGATACGTGAAGGCGTCGCCGACTTCGGGATGACGATGAAGCCGTGCCGGAGGTGCCAGCGCAGCAGCACCTGCGCCGCCGAGCGCCCGTGCTTCTGCGCGATCGACGTCACGACCGGATCCTGCAGGAGCTGGCCCTGGCCGAGCGGGCTCCATGCCTCGGTCGCGACGCCGTGCGCCTCGTGGAAAACGCACGTCTCCCGCTGCTGAAAGCGCGGATGAAGCTCGATCTGGTTGAGGACCGGACGTTCACCCGTCTCGTCCAGGATCCTCTTCAGCTCGTTCGGTCCGAAGTTCGACACACCGATCGATCGGACGCGCCCTTCCTTCTTCAGCTCGATGAGGGCCTTCCACGTCTCGACGTAGAGCCCGCGCTTCGGCGACGGCCAGTGAATCAGGTAGAGGTCGAGGTAGTCCGTCGCGAGCTTCTTCAGACTGTCATCGAAAGCGCGACGGGTCGCGTCGCGCCCCTGGTTCGCGTTCCAGACCTTCGTCGTGAGAAACACGTCGCTCCGTGCCACGCCGCTGGACGCGATGGCCCGGCCGACGCCCTCCTCGTTCGCGTAGATCTGCGCGGTATCGATCGAGCGATAGCCGGAAGCGAGCGCCTCGCGCGTCGCCTTCTCCGCCTCCGGATCCGGGATCTGCCAGACGCCGAAGCCGAGCGCGGGCATCGAGCGACCATCGTTCAATCGAATCGCGGGCACGCTAGTCATGCCCTTCGCGTAGCACAGACCAGCGACGTCACGATCCCGTCGTCACTCACGCTCGAGCTCGTGCGACATCAACGACGTCGCTTCCGCGCTGACCGTCGAGCGAGCTTTCGATCCCCCCATACCTCCACCGAACGCAGCGTGGCGCAACGGTGTGAGCGACTTCTCCGGTTCGTGGTGCCGCGATCTCGAAGAAATCGATCTGCGTGATGAGGCGCTGGCGGCGGCCGCGCAGGTCGGGACCGCTCCCGAGGATGGCGTGCACTCCGGTGGATCGGCCATAATCGCGTCAGCGATGGAGAACGTCGAACTCGGGCCCGACCGGCTTGGACCTTGGCGAGAGGACGCCCAGTCCGGAACCCGACGACGGGTCATCCTCTCGCTTGGTCTCGCTCTGCTTGCGAACATTGGCTGCGGTCCGCAGGCTTATGTTCGCGATCGTGCGGAACGAGACCTGCGGAGGCGCGCTGCCTTTGAGACCAATTGTCCAGCCGACCAGCTCACGCTCACGCCACTGTCGTCCGAAATGGCCCTCGAGAATGGCGCCCGAGATCCCGTGCTCGGCGGAACGACGACCAGGGAAACCGACGCTCCGAGGACGATGGGCGTTTCCGGGTGCGGGAAAAGAGGCACGTACATCTACGTTGCAGGCAAGGGATACGTGCTCAATTCCTCCACCGAGGAGGTTCACACGGGTTCGCAGAGCGGCTCGGCTGGCAACGCTCTGCGCCCTGGCGTGATCGCTCCAACAGCGCCGTCCCCGTCCATGCCACCGCCCGCCGGAATGCAGTGAGTCGCATGAGCGGCGTCGTTCGCGGCGTCCATGCCCCGGTGATGGCGCTCGCGCGCTGAGCCGACCGGCAGCGCCGGAGACACACCGCCAAAAACGCGGCTCCGGAACACGGTCGCGCGAAGCGCAGCCTTGGCGGCTGGGACCGCGAGCCCCGATGTTCGTCGGCGCCCCATAATGAGCGGCGTCGTGGCAGCATGTGTTCCCGCGATGAACGTGAGCCGTGGCGATGCATGCGCTCGGGGACGGCGCTCCGCCGTACGGGCGGGCAGCTTCCTCACGTTCATGGCTCTCGGTCTCGTCGCGCGCTCGTCCAGCGCTGCCGACGGGGTCGATTCGA
This sequence comes from Myxococcales bacterium 68-20, assembly GCA_001899635.1. GTDB lineage: Bacteria > Myxococcota_A > Polyangia > Polyangiales > Polyangiaceae > Labilithrix. Next base: position 153,914 of record MKVQ01000004.1, read on the forward strand.
ACGTCGAGCTCGAGTACGTCGTTGCCGGCGGCATCCCCGATTGCTTGTCGCGGTCCGACTTCGAGGACGCCGTGCGGGCTCGTCTGGCGGGCACCACGTGGGCTCCGCACGAAGCCATCGTCGTCTCGACCCGCATCGAGCCCGAAGACGAGCGGCTCCGTGCGACCATAGTCCTGCGCGAACGTGGCGAGGGCGGGCGGTGGACCGAGGCGAAGCAAGAGCTCTTCGCCGCTCCGCACGAGTGCGCCACGCTGAGTGCCACCGCTGCGCTCGCCGCCAGTCTGACGATCCGGCGTTCACTCGCACACGCGAAGTCGACCCAGCTCGAGCCGTCCGAGCTCCGGCCCCCCACGCCACCACCCGGGCCATCATCCGCGAGCAAACGACGGGAGTCTCCGGCAGCTCCCCCGCCGGCACGCCCGGCAATGGCACACGAGCGAAAGAAGCGGCCGGAGATTCGAACGCATCTCGTCGTCGTCGGTGGCTACGACATCCAGCCCAGCGCGTCGGTCGGGAGCGCGTTCGGCGCCTCCGTGAAATTCCAGCCGTGGTCGGCGGGGCTCGAAGCCGGCGCGTGGCTCCCTGCAGTCCTCACGACTGCCTCCGGACGAGGAGGAGGCAAGGCGTGGCTCGTCTTCTCCAGCGCCTCAGCTTGCGTTCATCCCGGCCCCCTGTTTGTCTGTGGCGTCGGCACGATCGGCAGGCTCCGTGCCTTCGGAATGGGACAACTGCACAGCCGCTCCGGTGCCTCCACGTACGTCGCGATGGGCGTTCGTGTCGGGGCCGAGATCGTCGTCGCATCCCCGTTCTCCCTCGTCGTTCATGGAACCGCTCTCTCTCCGCTTCTCCGGCCGTCGCTGCGGATCGGTGACGAGCTGCTCTGGCGAGCGCCGCTCGTGGGAGCCGAGGTGGGAATCGGCGTCCGCGTATCGATTCTTTGACGGTTGGTCGATCGAGCTCCCAATAGGGGGGCATGACGATGGCCTCACGGCTGGCCATGACGACGGCTGAGGTGACGAGCGAGCCGAAACGCTCGGACTTCGAGGCCATTTTCCAGGCCAACTTCCGCTTCGTCTGCGCCTCGCTCCAGCGTCTCGGAGTTCGCGAGCGCGACGTCGAGGACGTAGCTCAGGAGCTCTTCGTCGTCGTCCACCGCAAGCTCGACAGCTACGACGACCAGCGACCGGTACATCTCTGGCTGTTCGGTTTCTGCCTTCGCGCCGCGTCCGACTACCGCCGTCTGGCTCGAAATCGTCGGCTCGTTCACACGGACGTCGAGCCGGCACATCCCGATCTCCTCGCCGACGACAAGATCGCCGCAGAGCAGAACCGTCGCCTCCTTCTCGCCGCGCTCGACGAGCTCGACTCCGACCGTCGCGAGGTCTTCGTCATGCACGATCTGAACGAATTTTCCTCCCCGCAGATCGCAGAGATGCTCTCCATCCCCGTCAACACCGTCTACTCCCGGCTCCGCATGGCTCGCGAGGAGCTCAAGCGAGCCGTCACCCGCCTTCGCGCGTCGCGAGGTTCGAAATGACCGAGCGAGTCGATATGGGCGACGCGCTCGAAGCCCTCGATCCCGAGCTGCGCACGCTCGTCGAGGACACGCGCTCGTGTGACGCCGACGATGCTGCGTTCGGGGACGGCACGAGCCGGCGAGTCCTCGATCAGGTTCGTCGATCCGTCGGATCGGGCGGAGCTCACGAAGCGCTCGCTGTCTCGAAGGCAAGCCGCCTCCGGCTCGGAGTGGTGCTCGCCTCGACCTGTGTCGTCGTTGCGTTCGCTGGCTCGAGGCTCGTCCTCGACGAGGGAAAGACCGTCTCGGCATCGAGCGCGTCCCAGCCGGAGAGCGTCGCTCGGCAGGCTCCTTCCGCATCGCTGGAGACATCCGAGGACACGTCGGCGAAGCCATCTCCGACGACGGATCCGGCGAGCGACGGCGTCCCGACGATGCACATCGACGAGCTTCCGCCGTCTGCCGCGGCGGCGCCCGCGTCTGCCGCGCTTCCGCCGTCTGCCGCGGCGGCGCCCGCATCTGCACCGCCGCCGGCGCCACTTGTCGGCCGGCCGGCTCCTCCGAGCAAGGTCCCGCCCGCGGGGACCGATCTGGCCGAGGAGTATCGACTGATCGAAGAGGGGCGTGCCGGTCTCGCCACTGGGGACTACGCGAAGGCGCTCCGATCGCTCGGAGAGCACGAACGGCGCTTTCCCAACGGACAGCTCAATCAAGAGCGCGAGAGCTTGCACATCGAGGTGCTCGTCTCCACCGGCCGCATCGCAGAGGCGCGCGAACGCGCACGGACCTTCCAGGAGCGCTTCCCGAGCGGCCTGCTGATGCCGTCCGTCGCGCGTGTGATCGCGGGCTCGTCGCCGCCTCCTCCGACGCCCTGACGCCCTGACGCCCTGACGCCCTTCCGCGTCGTCCAGCTCACGCTTCATCAACACCGTTCTCACGCCGGTGCCCATGTCTGCCATCAGGTACAGCCCACTCATCGTACTGACCGTGCTTGCGGCATCTGCCGTCGTCCTGGGCAGCGGTTGCGCGGAGACGTCGATCGATCTCGGCGAATACGTCGACGCCAACGCACCGCCGCCGAGCTTCACGGACCTCGACGCCGGAGCCGACGGCGACGCCTCCACGACGAGCCCCCAGGCCCCCCAGAACCTCTGCATCGCAACGGAGTGTCCAGAGGGGTTCGCAACCTGTGCGGCGGAGAACGGGCCCGCATACAAGTGTGGGACCGATCTCTTGCACGATCCGAAGAACTGCGGCGCGTGCGGGCACGAATGCCTCGTCTACGAGCCACTGCACATGTCGTCACGCTGCATCGAGGGCGTGTGCGAGCTCGAGTGCATGAACTCCTCGAGCATCACGGAGGATCGGAGGAACTGCAACGGCGTGGTCGACGACGGCTGCGAGGTCGACGTCCTCAGCGATCGACGAAACTGTGGCGCTTGCGGCAAAGCGTGTCCCGCCGACCAGCCCTGTCTCAACGGCAAGTGCGGGTGCCCTGCAGGGAAGATCCTGTGCGGTGACAAGTGCATCGATCCGAAGACCAACGACGAGAACTGCGGCGCGTGCGGGAACGCGTGTGAGCAGCCGGCCGATTCGTGCGAGCAGATGCCTGCTCACGTCTACTACGGATGCATGGGTGGCACGTGCGGTCACCTGAAGTGCGGTGGCACGTCGGCCGACTGCAACAACGACGTCGCGACCGATCTCTGCGCGTCCGACGGCTGCGAGGTCGAGGACATCCGCACCGACCCCAACAACTGCGGTGGTTGCGGGATCAAGTGCAAGGACGGAGAGGAGTGCATCGACGAGGGCTTCGGCGTCGAATGCGCGGTGCGGTGCTCGCGATTCGGCAAAGTGTATTGCCCGGACATCCCCGCCTTGGACCAGTGCGTCGACTTCCTGACGGACCCGGACAACTGCGGTGGTTGCGGGAGGGTCTGTCCGAAGGCGGGCGCGAACGAGATCCGTGCCTGCAAGAAAGGCCTCTGCGCAAACGAGTGCGTCACCGGATTCGCCGACTGCAACGCCGACACGTCCGACGGCTGCGAGACGAACTTGATGGCTCATCCCGCAAACTGCGGCGCGTGCGGCAACCGTTGTGACATCGGCGCAGGTCAACCTTGCGTCGAGGGCGAGTGCCTCATGACGACCTGCAAAGACCAGGAGACGCACTGATGAGTCTTCGGATGGGACGAACCTCTATCCTCGCCATGCCCCTGCTCGCGGCAGCGATGGTGCCGTCGTTCGCGAGCTGTGCGCAGACCGAAGGTGCCGAGGCCGACGGCGGTGACGGGCGTGTCGTCGTGCCGGCCGAGGCCGGCGTCGACGGGGGCGACCTCGACGCATCGAGCGACGGCGGCGATTGTGAAACATCGGCGAACGACTGTGTCTCTCAGAGCATCACGTGTGACGAGGCGCCGTGGTGCCCGATCCCGACAGGCGTGAGCACGCGCTACGCGCTCACGGCCGTGTGGGGCAGCAGCAAGAACGACATCTGGGCGGTCGGCTCGGGCGGAACGATCATCCACTTCGACGGCGCTGCGTGGACGACGACTCCGACGGATCTTCGACACACGTTCAACGACGTCTGGGGATCGGGGCCGAACGACGTCTGGGCCGTCGCGATGACGGATACGATCCTCCACACGACCGGCTTCGCCAGCGGCACCGCGACCTGGACGCGCGTTCCGGCGCCGCGCGATCCGCGCAACGCCCTTCCCGTGCACGCGGTCTGGGGTACGGGGCCCGATGCGGTCCGGCTCGGCGTTCGCGCGTACTCGTTCTACGACCCGAACACGGGCGAGTTCCCGTTCATCGATCAGTACACGCTGAAGGTCGAGGACGACGGCGGCATCGGGTGGGATCCCGTCGAAGGAGAGGGATCCGTCCTCGGCTTCTGGGGCTCGTCGACGGACCTGTGGGTCGTCGCGGACAACAGCGAGAAGAACAGCTGGCAAAAGGGCATGACGAAGCAGGGCACGCCCGGCAAGGGCGGCGTCTTCGAGTGGAAGGTCGTCGATAGCCAGTCGACGGTCGTGCTCGAGGGGATCTGGGGAAGCTCCGCGAACGACATCTGGGCGGTGGGCCAGAAGGGCACCATCCGGCGGATGAGCAACGGCGCGGCTCGGTGGGAGGTCATCGACGCGCCGACCCAGGAATCGCTGCACGGGATCTGGGGCAGCGGCCCCAACGACGTCTGGGCCGTCGGCGACTCCGGCACGATCCTTCACTGGGACGGGACCGCCTGGAGCCCATCGCTCGCCGCATTCGCTCTCGGGAAGAAGCCGAACCTCTACGGGATCTGGGGTAGCGCTCCGAACGACGTCTGGATCGTCGGCGATGGCGTCTCGCTCCACTACACCGGGCCGAAGTCCGGAGGACAAGGAGGTGGCCAGTGAGCCGCTTCGTAGCCGCTACTGCGCTCGGCTCTCTCGTGCTCGTGGCGCTCTCGGCATGCGCCGACACCGATGCCAGCCCCGGTCAGGTCGACACGCCGAACGACGAAGGCGGGATCGTGCCCTCGTCCGATGCCGGTTCGCTCGAGGACGCGGGCGACGTTGACGCCGACGCCGACGCCGACACCGACGCTGGTCCACGCGAGTGCTCGAAGGAGGGGTTCTGTCACACCGTCCTTCCATTCAACCAGACGCTGCGAGCCGTTTGGTCCGATGGAGCCGGCACGACGTGGGCGACCAGCGAGCAAGGGTCCGTGCTTCGATACGATGGGAAGACGTGGAGCGTTCACGCGAAGCTGAGCACCGCGCTCTGGTCCATCTGGGGAAGCAGCCCGACGGACATCTGGGTCGGAGGCGACGCCGGGCTCTTTCATGGCGTGGGCAACACGTCGGCGACGCTCGCGTTCGCGCAGGTGGCGCTCCCCGATGTCGACACGCCGATCACGTCGATCTGGGGAACCAGCGCGACGGACGTATGGGCGACGGGATCCTATCTGTACGCCTCCGGCCGCGTCGTCCACCACACGGGCGGAGTCGGTCGCGACGACGGACCGGAGTTCGTCCTCGAAAGCGTCTCCGCCAAGCCCATCTCCTACACGCGTGTCTTCGGCTCGCAGGCGACTGGGGTATGGATCGCCGGTTCCTGGGTCGACAAGCCCGGCCGCCGCGCCATTCTCCTCCGTCGAAGCCCGGGGACGAGCGACTTCGTCGAGGTATCGCTCCCGACGAACCCCAACCCCGGCGGCCCCCTGGAAGGGGCGCTCGACCGACTCTACGACGCGAGCCTCAGCGCAGACGGTCTATCGGTCTACGTGCTCGGACGCGCCGAGGGCGCGGTGCCCGCGGTCGCCACGGGGACGAGCGCCGACGGTGGGCAGACCTTCACCTGGGGATTCACCATCACCGGCAACTACAAGGAGCCGCTCCTCAACGCGGTCGGCGCGAAGTCCGCGAGCGACGCGTGGATCGCCGGCGACTACGGGCGGCTCCGCCACTGGAACGGTACCGAGTGGAGGCAGTCCATCATCACGAACGACAAGTATCCGGTGATCGCTCCGCTCTACGCGATGGGTGGCCGGGGAGACGATCTCTGGTTCGTGGGCGACGGCATCGCGCTGCACAGGGCCCCTTCGAAGGTCGAGCCGTGAGGAACGCATGAGAGCTCAGATCCGCAAACTCATCTTCGTGACGACTTCGTTCTCCGCGACCGCGGCCGCCGTCGCATGCAGTGACGACGCACCCGCGGTTCGACCGGGGTTCGGGCTCGACGCATCTCCGGACGTCGTGGTCAGTCTTCCGGAAGCGGCCGCTCCGGAGGATGGCGGCTCGGACGCGGACTCCGGCACGCAGCGCGATCCGTTCGATCCCGCCGACGAGCCCGTGAGCTGCGCGGGCGCCGGGCCGTGCGCGACTCGGATCGTCGCGGGTAGCAACCACTTCTGCGCGTTGATGAGCGACGGGACCGCTCGATGCTGGGGCAGCGACGAGTACGGTGCTCTCGGCGGTGTCGATCCCGCCGAAGGCGTCGGGCCCGTCGTCGTCGATGGCCTCCACGGAGCGACGCAGCTCAGCGCTGCGCGCTCGACGACGTGCGCCCGGATGGGAGACGGGACCGTGATGTGCTGGGGCTCGAACAGCTTCGGTCAGCTCGGTCTCGACGACCAGCAGCCTCGGTCGGATGAACGCGAACATCGCACGCCGTCGCAGGTCGCTCTTCGTGCCGCGGCGGTGCGTGTCGACGTCGGGCCAAGGAACGTCTGCGCCGTCCTCACGACCGGCAAGGTCTCATGTTGGGGCACGAACGAGCAGTTGCAGCTCGCGCGCACGGATCCGGACTTCAGCTGGGTCGTCGGGCCGGGCATCGCGGAGCTCGATCCGCTCCTCGTGAAGAAGACGAGCATCGGAACCACGACGGTCTTCGCCCTGACGAACGACGGCGAAGTCTTCAGCTGGGGCGCCGTCTCGGGTAAGGACGGCTTCATCAGCGGGCGCAGGTCGTCCATCAGCCCCGACGTGGTCCCGAACCGGGTCGGGCAGTTGAAGAGCGTGACGAGTCTCGTGGTGGGCCCGACGCTCGCCAAGGACGAAGCAGGGCCGCTGGAGCAGGGCCTGGCCCCGTCCTTCGCCCCTCCCTGCGGATGGGGCGGTTGCCCGCCGGTGAACATGCACGGCCACGCCTGCGCGATCTCCGAGGGCGAGGTCTATTGCTGGGGACGGAGCGACATCGGTGCACTATGCACGGGCCTCCCGGACGAGGAACGCCTGCCTGCGCCCGTGCCCGTGAAGAGCAAGGCGTGGCCGCAGCAGCTCGCCATCGGCGACGAGATCACCTGCGCACGCATGACGGATGGGAGCATCCAATGCTGCGGTGCCGATGCGCTCGGCAGACTGGGCCCGGATCAGACGAGCATCTACTCGGCGCTCCTCAAGCCCATCGTCTCCTTCAAGAGCCACGCCGTACAGGTCGCAACGAGCTACCGCGCCGTCTGCGCCCTCGTGAAGGACGGGACGGTCGAGTGTTGGGGAAGCAACCAGTTCGGTGAGCTCGGCATGAGCCCGGACGAGGACCGGCATGCGACGCCGGTCAAGATCGCATTCTAGAGCACCGCCCATTCGGGGTGCAGCTCGCGTTTCGGGTGAACGAAAGGTCGACGATGGTGTCCGAAGGTCGCGTGATTCGCTTTGCCTCTCTCCTGTTCGGTACGAGTGTCATGGCCGTGTGCTTCGCCGCGTGCAGCGACGATCGCGATGGCTTCACCGACAGGAAGGACATCTTCGAGGTCCCGGACGCCGAGGCGTCGGCGCCCGAGCCGCCTTCGTGCGGATTCCGCTGCTCGCGGGATCTCAAGACGGTCCTCAAAGGTTGCGACGGCGCCGAAGAGGTGGTGGCGAGCTGCCCGCCCGATCAGGGATGCGGCATCGACAGGTGCGTCGACGCTTGCGAGAGCGCTGCGCTCTCGAAGGGCTCGATCGGTTGCTCCTTCTGGACGCTTCCGCCCGACGACGGCGACGACGGCGCCGGAGCGTGTTTCGCGGCGATGATCGCGAATACGTGGGACCGCCCCGTGAACATCACCGCGGAATGGGGCGCCGATCCGCTCGATGTGAGCGAGGCGATCTACACGGCCTCCGTCGTCGGCGAGAACGCCACGTACACGCCGTTGACCGGCCCCTTGCCTCCCGGACAGGTCGCGATCGTCTTCCTCGCGCAGGCCACGATCGTCTCCGACGCCGACGCGGTCAGGTGTCCCGAAGGCACCAAGGCTGCGGTGAAGATCGATCCGATCCGCCACGGGACGACGAAGACGAAGGCGTTCCACCTCAAGACCGACGCGCCCGTCTCCGCGTACTCGAGCTTCCCGTACGGTGGCGCGGAGAGCTTCTATCCAGCCGCGACGCTGCTCTTGCCGGTCTCGTCCTGGGACACGAGCTACATCGCAGTGTCGACGGGCAAGTACGGTGACGCGCAACAGTCCGAGGCCGATCAGCGGACGGTGCAGATCATCGCCAACGAGGACGACACGTCGGTCTCGATGCGCCCGAACGTCGACGTCGCCGAAGGCAACGACGTCGCGCCCGCAGGCGCAAACGAGGTCCAGACGTGGACGCTCTCGCGCGGGCAGGTGCTGCAAATCACGCAGCGTGGCGGCATCACCGGCAGCGCGATCAAGTCGAGCAAGCCGGTGGGCATGTTCGGCGGCGCACCCTGCAACTTTCTGCCGTCGACCGTTCCTTGGTGCGATATCACCCAGCAGCAGATCCCGCCGTTCTCCCAGTGGGGAAGCGAGTACGCTCTCGTGCCCTACCTGCCGCGGATCGAGGCCGTCACCGGCACCGCGCGCGAGACCGTTCCGTGGATGTTCGTCGGTGCGGTCGACGGGACCGAGCTGACCTACGAGCCGAAGAAGCCCGCTGGGGCGCCCACGAAGCTCTCGGCCGGGCAGGCGGTCCACTTCATGACCGATCAGCTCGTCACCGTGAAGAGCCAGGACTCGAAGCATCCGTTCTACGTCGCGGTCCATATGACGGGCGCCACGTTCGGTGGCGGCACGCCGGGCGGAGGATCGACGAAGGGTGATCCCGACTTCGTCAACGTCGTTCCGTCGGACCAGTTCCTCGATCGGTACGTGTTCTTCGCCGACTACACGTATCCGGACACCAGCCTCACCGTCGTGCGCCGGAAGGCAAAGGACGGCTTCAAGCCGGTCGTGCTCGAGTGTGGCGGCGAGATCACCGGCTTCGCGCCGCTTGGATCGAGCGGAGAGTACGAGTTCGCCTGGGTGAAGCTGACGAGCGGATGGGGACCCCAGAAGCTCGCGAACGGAGAGTGCGGCTACGGCCGGCACGAAGCACGAAGCGAAGCCCCGTTCTCGATCACGGTCTGGGGCATCGGTCAGGACGCCAGCTACGGCTTTGCCGGCGGCATGGGAAGCCGTCCGATCAACGACGCGCCCGCTCCGCCGGTCAACTGATGGCGGTGCTCACTCGAGGGCGCGGCGTTCTTCATCGCCGCGTTCAGGCTCCGCGGCGATCGAACGAGAGGAGGCGCCGAACCTTTGCCGCAACCGAGCGCGCCGCCGACGGGTACGTTGCCGCGACGACGTCGCCGGTCTTGCCGGAAACGGCCACGAAGAGCTGCTCGTCAGGATGCCGTCGGGCCTCTCCGCTGTACGCATAACGTGCGTAATACAGTGGATAGAGGCAGAACGTAGGGGCCTCCATCCGCGGCTCGTAGGTCGGATACATCGCATGGGTCGGGCTCACCTCGCGAAGGAGGAGCTCCGTGGCGATGCTCTCGGCACGATCGCGGCTGACGTCCGCGTCGACGACCTCGGCGTCGTTGGCGAGAAGCACCTCGGGCGACGGCTCGGCGACGAGCTCATCCGCACCTACCTCGAGCGGATGGATCCCCGTGACGCGGCCGAAGAGCGACGGCAGCTTCGGCTTGTACGGAAACGCGACGCGCGCGCAGATCATGACGGCGGCGCTCTTGTAGCGGCCGCCGCCCGTCGGGAGCGGGACCGTGCGGCCTTTCGACCCCACGCTCACGTTCGAGACGTCGAAGTAGAAGCCCTCGAGCGCGACGGCAAACCTCCAGAACGGAACCCAGAGTGGCGCGACGTCGATGTGCGCGTAGCTCGCGATGTCGAACGGCCGGAGCACGCTGCCCTTGATCGCACGCTCGACGAGCTCGCGTCCCTGCTGCATGTCGAGCGTGGCCGGCACGTAGAACGTCTGGCTGGCGGCGACTGCAATCGCGCTCTCGAGCTTGGGAAATGTCTCGCGGCGCGCCATCCTGCGCCAGCGTTCTCACCCGACGCCGAGGTGTCAACCGGCTCGGAGAGAGCTGGCCTGCGCTAGGCAGTCGCCCTCGGGCTGGGATCGCATGTGCGATCGACCTGGGCGCCGCGTGCCTTGCCGGGAGCATGACCCGCGAGGACCGATGAGCACGTCCACGGCCGAGGTCGAGCCCGGGTGCTCGTGGTCGAGCAGCTCATCACGCCGATTCGCACGGTCGGATGCCTCAGGGCGCCATCAGGTCCGCTTCGCGACGAAAAGGACTCCCCAACCACGAACGACGACGCCATCGGGGCCTCTCAGGTCGTCGAACCCCGAGACGAGATCCGCGCGAAGCGCCCCCCGCAGCTCCTCAGGGACGATGCGGAGCAAATTGCCGAACGAGCTCGCTTCGGCGAAACCGAGGAAGGCCTCTCCGCTCTCGTGATGGCTCGCGTGCTGTGTGACGTGGAGCTCCACGAGCTCGAGTCGGCTCTCGAGGACGAGCGTCACGAGATCGGCCGTCGTGCAGCGCTTCCCGGCTCCGAGCGCGGAGAGATCGACGTGACCCGCGTACGGAGGGCGTCGTAGCAGAGGCTGAAGGACGCGGGCGACGGTGCCCGCCCCGGACAGTTCGTGTGGAATGGTCGTCACTCCGAGGCGCCCGCCAGGTCGGAGTACGCGACGGATCTCGGCGAGCGCCTTCGCCTTGTCCGTCACCCAGTGGAGGACGGACGACATGCAGACCGCGTCGAAGCTCGCGTCCTCGAAGGCGTCGAGAGCCTCGGCCTGCCCCACCTCGAACCGAACCGCGCCGCCGTGGGAACGCGCGAGGCGGATGCGCTCCACGAGCGGATCGATACCGACGACGCTCCCTCTCGATCCGAGGCGCTCGCCGATCCACCGTGTCAGGCGCCCCGTCCCGCACCCGATGTCGAGGACGGGCGCCCCCTCCTCGAGCCCGAGCCGTTCGACGAGGCGCTTGCCTCCTTCGAACTGGAGATCGCTCCCCCGTTCGTAGCTCTCCGCGAGATGCCGACTGTCGTGCGTGAATGAGGTCGTCATGAGTACCCTACCTCGGGTGTCCCCAAGGGCTCAGACCTGCCCTTGGAGCCGCGCCAGCGAGCGCGCGACGAGCAGCGCCATCGCCACGAAGCCGAGCCCGAAGGCGCCCGCGTGCGTCGAGCTCCGTGGCTCGAAGTCTCCAACACGCGAGAGCAGCGCGTAGGCGACGGTGAGGTTGCACAGCCCATACAGGACGTTCACGCGCGACGACGACGACCCGCGAAGCGGGGGCGACGCGAACGGAGTCGGAAACGTGCGCCCCAGCATCCCCGAGACGAAGTGCAGGGCGAAGTTCGTGGAGAAGGCGCCCGCGAAGAAATACGCCGGGAAGTGAAACCAGAGCATGGGCCCCCTCCTTGATGGCAACCACCTGTTGCCATCTCCCCAACGTACCCGCGGCGAGACGAGATGGCAACCTGCACTTGCCATCTCGTCGTGGGCCGGCATATCCTCGCCGCCCGAGGAGCTCCCGCAACACCTTGACCGAGCGTACGGAGACGCGTCGAACGAGAGGCGTGCTCGGCGGCCGCAGCGAGCGCGTCGTTCAGCAGGTGCTCGTAGCCACCGTCGCCGAGCTGGCCGAGTCCGGCTACAGGGCGTTTCGCATGGACGCGGTGAGCGCGGCGGCGGGGGTGAACAAGACCACGATCTACCGGCGCTGGCCCGGCAAGAAGCCGCTGGTGGCGGCCACCGTCGACTGGATGCGCAGGTTCGTGCATGACGTGCCGTTGCCCGACACGGGCTCGCTCGAGCAGGATCTCGCCGAGGCCTTCCAGCGCAGGGTGAGCTTCAAGGACCGCATCGAGGGACGGGCGTGGGCTCGGTTGCTCGCGGAGAAGCACGACCCCGAGGTCAGCGCCGTCACCGATGACGCCGTCAAGGAGCGCAGCGGCGCTTGGTACGCGATGGTTACGCGGGCCGTCGCGCGTGGCGAGCTCCCCGAGGGCACCGACCCGCAGCTGTTGCTGGGGATGCTCGGGGCGGTCGTCGACGCGTGGTACGCGAGGTCGCCAGGCAAGCTGACAGCCGAGCTGCTCGAGGCTGCCGTGCGCACCATCGTTGCCGGCGCGCGCTCGGGTTCGCTGGTTCGCTCCAACGGGGAGCGCCGGACCGTGCGCGCACGGCCACGGATGTCGACGGACGCGACCGGGTCGACCCGTCATCGGCGCCAGGGTGGCGAAAGCTCGATCAAGAACCGAAAATGAACCGCGACGCGTTCGTCGACGGACGCGTCATCGACTCCGTCGGCGACCATCCATTCTGCCGAGGCGCACCGCACGTGCTCCCGAGCCGAACGCATGCAGCGCCAAAAGCTCGACGCCGAGCAAGCGCGTCATCGGGAAGCTCTCCCATCCCCGGAGGGATCGACGGTCCGCGCCAATCGTGGCCCTCTCGTCGTCGGCGTAGACGCCGTCGAGGCGCGGGTATGCAGATGGACGTGGACGTCGAGGCTCGAGCCAAAGCGCTGCACGAAGGTGAAGGAGCCCGCGTGGAGCTTCCCCGTCACGCCGCTCTTCTTCGCGGCGCTCTTGAAGTGGCGGGCGAGCTCCTCCGCGTGGATGCGCGCGAGCGCGCGGAGCACCTCCGGCTTGGTCGCCGCCAAGAGCGACAGCTCGAAGGGGAACGACGAGACGAATTGCCGAATCGGCACCGTCGGCAGACTGCCAGGGCTGCGCCCGCGCGCGCCGCCCGCTTCAGCGCTCCCGGCGCTCGAGCGCCGACACGACGGCCTCGGTCCCGGTGCTCCGCGAGCCCTTCACGAGCACGGCGTCTCCGGCGGCGGCGCGCTCCGTCGCCGCCGCTGCTGCCGCGGCGGTGTCGGTGCAGCGCACCACCTCGACGCCGAGTGAAGCGGCGCGATCGAGGGCACTGTCGATCCGGCCGCCGCAGCCGATCGCGAGCGCGACGCCCGCTTCGGCGATCGCGTCACCGAGCGCGACGTGCTCCGACTCCGCCAGCGGACCGAGCTCCTTCATCTCGCCGAGGACGACGACCTTCCTCCGTGGACCGGCGAGCTCCGCGAGCGTGGCAAGCGCGGCGCGCATGCTCGCCGGGTTCGCGTTGTACGTATCGTCGAGCACGAGAAGGTCGCCGGCGAGAGTGCAAACGGCTCCGCGACCGGCAAGCCGGACGGAGGCGAGCGCGCGCTCGATCGACGCGCCGGAGAGCATCTCCCGGCTCACCGCCTCCTGAGCGGCGAGCGCGGCGGTGAGATCGATCGCTGCGGCTTCGCCGGGCAGCGGAAGGTGCAGCGTGAGGTCACGACCCGCGCAGGAGACGACGACGCGTGAGCCCGCTCCTTCCGGCGCACGATCGACGAGCCGGTAGTGCGGACCGCCTGCGCTCGGTGGCAAGGGCGATGGCCGCGCCCGCGCATGCTCGAGCGGCTCCGCCATAGCGTTCTCTGCGAACGAGCCCGGACGTCGCGAGGTGCCCACGCCCCGACCGAACGTCTCGATTCGCCGAACACGCGCCTCGCGTGCGGCGCGCCGTACGTATTCGTCGTCCGCGTTCACGATCGCGATGCCGGCCGAGTCGAGCGCACGATAGACCGCGCCCTTCTCCTTCATCACTCCCTCACGGCCACCGACGCCCTCGGCGTGCGCGACGCCGACGTTCACGACGACCGAGACGTCCGGCTTCGCGAAATCGCAGATCGCGTCGAGCTCTCCCGGCAGGCTCATCCCCATCTCGAGCACGCAGAAGCGATGCGTGGGCTCGAGCGCGAAGATCACCGCGGGAACGCCGATGCGGTTGTTGAGATTGCCTGCGGTGAAGTGCGTCGGCGCGATCTCGGCGAGGAGCGCTGCGGTGAGCTCCTTCGTCGTCGTCTTCCCGGCGCTCCCGGTGATCGCGACGACACGGCCGTCGACCGACGACATGCGCCACTTCGTGAGGTGCGCACGCGCGAGGCCGCCCCATGCAATGAGCGTATCGTCGACCTCGACCACGCTCGCGTCCTCGGGCAGCTCGAGCCCCCTGCCCTTCTCGACGATGACGATGCTCGCGCCCTTCTTCACCGCCGCAGCGACGAACGCATGACCGTCGTGCGCTTCGCCGCGGAGCGCGACGAAGATGCTGCCCGGCACGACGGCGCGGCTGTCACTGAACACGCCCGCGGCGGGCTCCTCCGAGCGCGAGCCCCGACGGGTGATCGTCCCGCTGGTCGCGAGCGCGACCTCCGGAAGGAGGAAGCGCGCGCGGTTCGAAGGGATCGGCGTCGCCATCAGGTCTCGTTCTGTTCTACGCCACGCCGATGCGCGAGCGCGAGCCGTGCCTCCACCCGGTCGTCGAAGGGGCGCTTCTCGGTGCCGATGATCTGATAGTCCTCGTGGCCCTTGCCGGCGACGAGGACGACGTCACCGGGGCGAGCCGATGCGATTGCCATCGCGATCGCAGCGCGGCGATCGAGCTCGACGAGGTAGCCCTTCGCGCCGGCGGCGGCATAGCCCGCGGAGATCCGAGCGAGGCCGAGCGCGACGCCCTCCTCGACGGGCCTCGCGATCGCGGCGGGGTCCTCCGTCCGCGGGTTGTCGCTCGTAACGATGGCCACGTCCGCGCGCGCGCCCACGGCTTCGCCCATGGGACCTCGCTTCGACGGATCCCGGTCTCCGCCGCATCCGAAGACACAGATGACGCGCTTGCCTTCGGACGCGCCGCGAACCGCATCGAGCGCGCGGGCGAGTGCGTCGGGTGTGTGCGCGTAGTCGACGAGCACGACGACGTCGTCGCCGGGACCGTCGCACCGCTCGAGCCGGCCAGGCGCGCCGACCTCGGTCGCAAGCGCCTCCGCTGCGCGCTCGACGTCGAGCTCGAGCGACGACACGATGCCCATGGCGACGAGCAGATTCTCGACGTTGTGCGCGCCGACGAGACGAGTCGCGATCTCGACGGTGCCCTTCCGGGAGCCGGGCACGCGCGCGACGATGCGCATCCCCGCGTTGCTCGTCTCGACACGCTCGGGGAAGACATCCGCATCGCTCGCGCCTGGACGCGTCCGCACGCGCAGCACCTTGCACCGCGCGGCGGCGGCCATCTTCGGCCCGAACGGATCGTCGACGTTCACGACGGCGAGGCCCGGCCCCATCTTCGTGAACAGCTCCATCTTCGCGGCGGCGTACGCTTCCATCGAGCCGTGGAAGTCGAGATGGTCTTGCGTCAGGTTCGTGAAGGCGCCCACCCGGAAGCGCACGGCAGCCACGCGCCGGAGCACGAGAGCGATCGACGACACTTCCATCGCCACGTGCGTCGCTCCGCGCTTTCGCATCACCGCGAGGACACGCGCGAGCTCGTCGGCCTCCGGTGTCGTATGCGACGCCGCGATCGTTCGGCCCGCGTAGTTGTGGCCGATCGTTCCGACAATCCCCGTCAGTGCCCGTGCATGTAGCACGGGCACATCCCTCGCCTCCGAGCTCGTGATCCGGAGCCCGAGCGCGCCGTCGATCGCCGCGCGAACGAGGTGCGTGGTCGTCGTCTTGCCGTTGGTGCCGGTGATCCCGATGACGTCGAGCGAGAACGCCGGGTGCCCGTAGACGGCAGCAGCGGCATACGCGAGCCCGTCGGCGGCATCGGGGACGCGAAGCACGGGGACGCTCGGCGTCTCGAGCTCGAGGTCCTCGGCGGCGAGGACAGCCGCCGCGCCACGCGCGATCGCGGGAGCGACGAACGCGCGCCCGTCGTGCGTCTCCCCTTTGCGCACGACGAACAGATCGCCAGGCAGGACGCGGCGGGAGTCGTGCTGCACTCCGTGGACACGCACCGAGCCGTCACCGAAGACGGTCGCCTTGCCCGGTACGTCCCGAGCGAGCTCGGCGAGCGTCATCCCGTCGGGCGTGCGCGCCTCCGCGAGAAGCTCGAGCTCGTCGCCCGGCGTGCTCATGACGCGGGCTCGAAGACCAGCCGCACGCTCGAGCCCTTCGGCACGGCCGAGCCCGCTGGGGGAAGCTGCTTCACGAGCTTGCCGCTGCCCTCGATGACCGGCACGAGCCCGACCGCGCCGACGGCACGGACGGCGTCGCGTGCGCCCATCCCCGCGGTGTCCGGCACCTTCACGGAGCTCGGGAGCGGAGGTCCTGCGGCCGGCGCCGGCCCGGCGACGGCGACCGGCTCCGCGGGCGCAGCGTTGCCCTCCGGCTTCTCGGGCTCGGCCGGCTTGATCGCGATCGCGACCAGATTGGGTTCGGCGTCGCTGCCCTTCACGTTCTTGATCTTCGGCGCGGCGTTCGACGGAGGGACACCGAGGTAGCGGAGGCTCGCCTCGGCGACGCGGCGGAACACCGGTCCCGCCAGGTCGCCTCCATAACGTCCGATCATCGGCTCGTCGAGCACGACCGCGAGGACGAGGCGCGGCTTGTCGGCAGGCACGAACCCCACGAACGACGCGGTGTATTTGTCCTCGGAGTATTTGCCGGTCGCGGGGTCGACCTTCTGCGCGGTCGAGGTCTTTCCGGCGACGCGGAAGCCCGACATCGCGGCCTCCGTTCCCGTGCCGCCCTGCTCGACGACGGCGGTGAGCATCTCGGTCACCGTCTTCGCCACCGCCTGCGGAACCGCCTCGCGCCGGACACGCGGCGTCCACTCCTTGACGATGTTGCCGCGCGAGTCGGTGACCTTGCGGATCAGGATCGGCTCGAGCATCTTCCCGCCATTGGCGATCGCCGACATCGCCGTCGCGAGCTGCACCGTGGTGACGCTGATGCCCTGACCGAAGGACGCGTTCGCGGTCTCGACCTCGTACCAGGGACGGCCCCGCGGGCGGAGGACGCCGGAGGCCTCACCGGGCAGCGGAAGCCCGGTCGGTTCGCCGAAGCCGAAGCGCCGGTACGCGCCGTAGAGACCAGGCTCACCGAGGGCGAGGCCGATCTTGAGCGAGCCGATGTTGGAGCTCTTCGCGAGGATCTGCGTGACCGTGAGCCAGTCGTTCTGGTGCGTGTCGTGGATCGTGACGTTGCCGATCGAGTAGTTGCCGTGCTCGCAGAAGATCGTATCGGTAGGCTTGAGCGATCCGGCAGCGATCGCCGCCGCCACGGTGAAGACCTTCATCACCGATCCCGGCTCGAAGCGGTCGGTCACCGCGCGACCACGTCGTGCGTCGGGCTCCGCATCGCCGTAGTCGTTCGGGTTGAAGCCGGGCACCGACACCATCGCGAGGATGTCCCCGGTCGTCGGGTCCATCACGACGAGCGATGCGCCCTTCGTCTCGTACGTACGATAGGCGACGTCGAGCTCGCGCTCGGCCACGCGCTGGATCGCCTGATCGATCGCGAGGTGCACGTCGTGGCCTGCGAGGCTGCTCTCGTCGGTGGTCCCTTCGGAGAAGATGAGGCGGCCCGATCGATCGCGAAGGCCACGCACCTCCTCCACGCGGCCGCGGAGCTCCTCGTCGAGCGACAGCTCGAGGCCGTCCTTGCCGAACCCGTCCGGCGCGACGAAGCCGAGCACCGGTCCCGCGAGCTCGCGTCCCGGGTAGTAGCGCCGACCTTCGCCCTCGACAGCGAGGCCCCTCACCACGCCCTTGCCCGGAGCGTAGGCGCTCCCGTACTTCTTCACGTCCCCGAGGTCGCGGATCGCCTGCGCCTCCTCGGCGGTGACACGCCGTTTGAGCCAGACGAAACGACGCCGGTTCGCGAGCTTTTGGTGGACGTCCGACGGATCCATCCCGAGCGCACCCGCGATGCGCGTCGAGAAGTCGATCAGCGCGGCGCCCTGCGCGTTCTGCCCGTCGACGCCCTTCAGCATCTCGACGACGTCGGCGCTGATGCTCGGGACCTCGACGCTCGCCGCGAGCGCGGCGCCGTTGCGGTCGTAGATGCCGCCGCGCTTCGGCTCGATGTGGAGGCGGCGCTGGCGCTGGTTCTCCGCGGTCTCCTTCCAGGACGCCGAGTCTTCGACCTGGACGCGGTACGCGCTCGAAACGAATCCACCGAGCCCGAGCGCCATCGTTCCGCAGAGAAGGCCCATGCGGATCCGGATCCATTTCGCGCGCGCGGGATCGAGGTTCTTCACGGATCGGCCTTCGCTTGCGGGCCCTCCTCGGGAGTCGCCTTGCTCGCGGGCAACGCTGCCTGCGCACGGATCGGGACGATGCGGTCGGGCCCGGGCGGCTCCATGCCGAGGAGCGTGCGCGCGACGATCTCGACGCGCTGAGGGGTCTTGTAGCTCGCGGCTTCGAGCTCGTGCACGCGCTTCACCTCGCGGAGACGCGCCTGTTCCTGACGAGCCTTACCGAGCTCGTAGCCGAGTGCCACCGTGCGCCCGCGCATCGCCAGGTGCACCACGAACGCGAGCCCGCAGGCGACGACGGCCAGCGTCCAGTGGATGAGAAACACCCGCGCGCGCTTCAGCGTCATCGATCCTTCGCCTTCCGACGCGGCATCGCCGTCTCGGGGGTGGTCGCGATGCGGCGCGCCGCGCGGAGCTTCGCGCTGCGAGCACGCGGGTTGGCCGCGCCCTCCTCTTCCGAGGCGACAACGGGCTTCTTCGTCAGCGGCGCCCAGATCTCCCGGTCGTGGAAGGCGCGCTTCACGAGGCGGTCCTCGAGGGAGTGGAAGCTGAGGATGGCGACGCGCCCGTCGACCCGGATGATGTCGGGGAGCGCGCCGAGCAGCGCCTCGAGTTGCTCGAGCTCGCCGTTGACCGCGATGCGGAGGGCCTGGAACGTGCGGGTGGCCGGATCGACGCCGCCGACGCGTACCGGACCGACGGCGCGCACGATCGCCCGACGGAGATCGAGCGTCGTCGCGAGCTGTCCTTCTGCCAGCGCGCGCTTCACGCTGCGAGCGATGCGCCGCGAGCGCTTCTCCTCGCCGTAGTGGAAGATGATGTCCGCCAGCTCGTCGTCGGAGAGCCGCTCCACGAGCTCGAGCGCCGTCTCGCCACTGGAGCGGTCCATCCGCATGTCGATCGGCCCCTCGCGGCGGAAGCTCATTCCGCGCGCCGCCTCGTCGAGCTGCGGAGAGCTCACGCCGAGGTCCGCGCAGAGGCCGTCGACCTGGGTGAGCCCGGCAGACGCGAGCGCCGCGACGACCTCGCCGAACGGCGTCTTGACGAAGGTCACACGATCGCCGAAGCGAGCGAGCCGCTCCTTGGCGGCCGCGAGCGCGATCTCGTCACGATCGAGCGCGATCACCCGGGCTTCCGGATGAGCCTCGAGGATCCCTTCGGTGTGACCGCCGCCCCCCACCGTCGCGTCGACGTAGACGCCGGCGGAAGGCGCAAGCGCGTTCACCACCGGCGCGCGCATCACGGTCTCGTGGACGAAGGCAGGCACGTCAGTCTCCTCTCCGGTCTCTTCGCTCCACACCCATTCTGCGGACGATTCAGCCGCAAGTCCCGGGAGGGCGAGCTGCGCCTGACCGCTCATAGGCCGAGCTCCGCCAGGCGGGCGCCGATCTGCTCGCGATCGTCATCCGTCGCCTCGAAGTAAGTCTTCCACTGCTGGGCATCCCAGAGCTCGGCGTACTTGCCGCTGCCGGCCCAGAGGACGTCCTTCTTCAGCCCCGCGTAGTCACGGAGCGTGGGCGGAATGAGGATACGCCCCGAGTCGTCGACGTCACACTCGACCGCGCCGGAAACGTAGATGCGCTTCAGCTTCTGAACGGCGCGATCGAACTGGGGCAACTTCGCGAGCTTCTCCTCGAACGCGTTCCACTCCGGAACGGTGTACGCGACGAGGCACGGGTCGAGCGCGTTCGTGAGGATGATGCGCCGCTCGCCGATCGACGAGAGCACGTCGCGATAGCGCGCGGGGAGGCTCGTCCGCCCCTTCGCGTCGATCGTGTGCTCGTAGCGACCGCGGAACATCGACGACGCGCCCTCGAACTAAGAGGGGAAGCCCTCGGGCGGTCATGCCGTCCCTTGGCACTTCCCGCCACTTCCTCCCACGTACAAGCCGCAAGGTATTTAGAACGCCCTCAGGAGTCAAACATTTGTCGGCCTTTAGAGACCTCCGGAAACGTCGAAAACCTCAAGGCGATCGCTCGCGTGGATGTTCCAGGCGCAAGCCCACAGCTTTTCCACCGACCGATGGGCAACGGCAACTATTTGGGGGTGATGGCCCCCTCGCGAGAGGCATTCGCGCGGCAAGAAAACCACAGGTTTTCCACAGCTCGTGATGCGCGCATACCGCAGACCCGCGACTGGATCACAGGTTCTCCACAGGCCTGGACACCCCACAGGTTTTCCACAAGCCGTCGAGCGACCGAGGTGTTTTGCCGCCCCGCGGGCGAACCCGAGGAAGCGGGCCCCCCTCGCGGCCTCGCGCCGTGGCCCTCACCGGCCCCGAGTCGACTCAGTCCCGAGTCTCGGAGACGGGCATCGAGTGTCGAGCGATCGAGTCGTCGGCGATCGCGTTCGAGACCGAGGACGTGTCGTCGGACGGCCCCTTCGGGTCGACGACGCCGGTGAGCTTCACGATCCGTACGCGCCGATGACCGAAGACGTCTTCCGTCAGGGGCCTCGCTTCACGACGGAGAGCGTCTCGGCCACGGCGCGCATCTCGTCGAGGACCTTCGCCTGGCGCGTCGCCCTGACGAGGACCTCGGCCGTCTTCCGGTTCTCCTTCGGATCGAGCGTCTCGGCCGCGAAGAAGAACCCGCCCTTCGGCGACGTCTTGCCACGCCACTCCATCGGTCGCCCAAGGAGCTTTCCGGCCACCGTCGCATCGGCCCCTTCGGGGACCTTCTTCTCCGTGGCATCGGAGACCGAGACGCTGATGCTCCCGGCGTAGAGCGAGAGCGGCCGGAGCTTGTAGAGGCGCGCGCCGGTCCCGAATGGAACCGAGACGTAGTCCGCAGGCACGGTGACGGCGAGCTCCGTCTCCGGAGGCACGTCGGCGATCTTGCGCTTGCCCGCGGCGCGTTCGAGCTTTCGTGGCCCCGGCGCGATCGTCGCCGCGATGCGCTCTGCGAGGCGGGTGCAGCCCACGAGATCGGAGCCCGTCGCGTTCCGGACCGTCTCGCCACGCACGTAGAAGCCGACCGACTCGAGCGTGCCGTCCTCTTGTGCGAGGAGCAGCGCGAGCACGAGCGCGGTGTCCTTTCCCGGCGGCGCGTTCGGATGCGGAGGACGCGCCGCATACGCACGCAGCTTCGTCGGGCCCGTCCCGAGCTCCACCGGCACGACGTCGAGCGGCTCCTCGCTCGGGAACGTCGCCTTCAGGAACTTCGGCGCCTCCACGTCGAGCGACCCGGGCTTTGCCTTCGCGTCGGCCTCCGGCTCGTACAGATCCGGATCGAGCTGGAACGTCTCGCGGGCGACGATCGCGAGCGAGACATCGGAGCCTTCCTTCTTGGAGGGCGACTCGACGATGACGCGCGACTCCTCCTCGATCGCGGGCGCCTCGGGCAGCGCCGCAGGGACCTTGGCCCCAGACGGCGGACGGACGAGCAAGCGACCTCCGAGCAGCTCGCTCATCTCCGCATCGGAGGCAGGCCTCGGAAGCTTTCCGCACTTCGCTGCGCCCGCCTTGCCGATCACGAGCGGCTTCGCCGGTGCGCGGACACCGGGCTCGGCGCGACGATCGCGGAGCACGTTCGGAGAGAGGTCGGCCGGCACCGCGGCCTCGGGCTCCGGCGACGGGGCGGCAGGCCCTTTGGCGACCGGCTTGGGCGCGCCTCCACAGGCGCACACGAGGACGAAGGCGAGAGCGGTCAGCGTGGGGCGAAGGTACGACAGCGACATCGGCTATCGAGATCTACGCCCGGTGACGGAGTTGTCATCCAGCATCGACCGACAAAGCTCGACCGAAGCTGGCTGACGCTCGCGTACGATGCCGGAAGGTCCACGCGATGATCGTTTCGAATCGGGACCATGTTCATGGGGGAGGTCGATGCCGTCGGCCCTCACTCCATCAAGACGAAGTTCTTCGCCCTCGGCGTGCCGCTGGTCCCGCTGTGCTCGATGTTCTTCACCGGGGCCAGCAGCGGCCGTCCCGATCGCGCTCAACGGCAAGAGCGTCCTCGCGGCTTACGTTCGGCTCCGGCTCGGCCTCGCCGCGGTCCTCTCCGCCATCTTCGCATTCCGGAGCGCCTGCGATCGACGAGACGACATGGGAGACGTCTACGCCTACGCCCGTCATGCGAGCGTGAACGATCGCGCATGGAAAGGAGCGCTCGAGCCGCTCTGGAAGAAGGTCGCTGGTTGACGTCGCGGCTTCCGTCCGCACGCCGGCCCGACGAGCTGGAGCGGTGCGGCCGGGACCGAAATAGCGCGATATCGCGACGCTCGCGCTCGCATCCAGCCGAAGAGGACATACGGATGATGCATGCCATCTCGCCCTCCGGATTCGGACGGCGAGCGAGGATCCGGTGACGACGACAGCGCTGTCGTCTGCCGAGTCCCGCTTGCCATGACCGTCGCACTCGAGGTCGTCGCCGCGCTCCGCGCGCGTAGACGAGACGCTCAGCGCGCTCCCCACGAAGGCGATGATGCGGCAACGTCGACGGCCCGATCGGACACCGATGACGCGTCGACGGCCTAGTATCGACGAGGCGACTCCGGGCGCCTCTCACTTCGGTGCGCGGGGAGTCTCCGAGTCGGGCTCCACGCACGCCGAGAGGTCGAAGAGAATCGGCATCGTCGCCCGACCCGGTCGCGACGTCGGGCGAGGGACCCTACCGCTTGGAGCCGCCGCGCCCGGCGCCTGTCTTCGCGCGGGCAGCGGAGGTCTTGGTCTTGCTCGCCGTCGAGGCGCTCCGCTTGGAGGCAGCTCGAGACGACGAGCCGCGTGACGCCTTCGCCTTCTTCGGCGCGTCGGCGTAGGGATCGTAGAAGGCGTCCGGTGCGAGCGCGCCGTCCTTTCCGGCGAGCGCCTCCATCTTCTTCAGCTCGTCGCGCATCTTCGCGGCGCGCTCGAAGTCGAGGTTCTCCGCTGCGCTGAACATCTCCGCACGGAGCGCCTTGATCTGCTCGGCGAGATCGGCCTCCCGCGAGGCGCCGCCGCCGCCCCTTCCGCCCACCTTGCCGCTCTTCGGGACCTTCGGGACCTCGATGTAGTCGGTGGTGCCGGCCGCCGGGTTGATGTTCATGACGGCGCGGATGACCGTCGCCGGGACGATGCCGTGCTCGGTGTTGTACTTCTCCTGGATGGCGCGACGCCGATCCGTCTCGTCGATCGCGCCCCTCATCGCGGGCGTGATCGAGTCGGCGTACATGATGACGCGGCCGTTCACGTTGCGGGCGGCGCGGCCGATCGTCTGGATCAGCGAGCGGGGGCTCCGAAGGAAGCCTTCCTTGTCGGCGTCGAAGATGGCGACGAGTGAAACCTCCGGAAGGTCGAGGCCCTCGCGTAGGAGGTTGATGCCGACCAGCACGTCGAACTCGCCGAGGCGGAGGTCGCGGAGGATGTCGATGCGCTCGAGGGTGTCGATGTCGGAGTGGAGGTACCGGATGCGAACACCGAGCTCGCGGTAGTAGTCGGTGAGGTCCTCCGCCATGCGCTTCGTCAGCGTGGTGCAGAGGACGCGCTCGTTCTTCGCGGCGCGATCGCGGATCTCGACGAGGAGGTCGTCGACCTGACCGGAGACGGGACGCACCTCCGTCACCGGATCCATCAGGCCCGTCGGCCGGATGACCTGCTCGACGAACGTCCCCTCGGCCTTCTGGATCTCGTACTCGCCCGGAGTCGCCGAGACGTAGATGCACCGGTGGACGTGCTCCTCGAACTCCTCGAACTTGAGCGGGCGATTGTCGAGCGCGCTCGGGAGCCGGAAGCCGTATTCGACGAGCGTCTCCTTGCGCGCGCGGTCGCCACGGTACATCGCGGCGACCTGCGGCACGGTCTGGTGCGACTCGTCGAGGATGAGGAGGAAGTCCTTCGGGAAGTAGTCGATGAGCGTGGGGGGCGGCTCGCCGGCCTTCCGGTTCGACAGGTGGCGCGAGTAGTTCTCGATGCCGTTGCAGAACCCCATCTGCTCCATCATTTCGATGTCGTAGAGGGTCCTCTGCTCGAGGCGCTGCTTCTCGAGGAAGCGGCCTTCCTTGTCGAAGAAGTCGAGCCGCTCGCGCAGCCCTTCGCGGATCTCGCCGATCGCCCGACGCATCTGCTCCTGGGGCGTGACGTAGTGCGAGCCCGGGAAGATGGCGTAGCGCTCCATCGCGCCCTTCACCTTCCCGCGAATGGGATCGACCTCGCGGATCGCCTCGATGGTGTCGCCGAAGAACTCGATCCGCACGGCGGTCTCGTGCTCGTAGGCGGGGAACACCTCGACGACGTCGCCGCGCACGCGGAACGTACCGCGGTGGAAGTCGATGTCGTTTCGCTCGTACTGGATGTCGACGAGCATCCGGAGGAGGCTGTCGCGCCGGAACTCCTCGCCGACCTTCAGGTCGATGAGGAGGCCGTGGTAGCTCTCCGCCGAGCCGATGCCGTAGATGCAACTCACGCTCGCGACGATGATCACGTCCTGGCGCGAGAGCAGCGAGCGCGTCGCCGCGTGACGCATGCGATCGATCTGGTCGTTGATGATCGCGTCCTTGTCGATGTACGTGTCGCTGGCGGGGACGTAGGCCTCGGGCTGGTAGTAGTCGTAGTAGCTGACGAAGTACTCGACCGCGTTCTCGGGGAAGAGCTCCTTCATCTCGCCGTAGAGCTGCGCAGCGAGCGTCTTGTTCGGCGCCAGGATGAGCGTCGGCTTGCCGTACTTCGCGATGACGTTGGCGACCGTGAAGGTCTTGCCGGAGCCGGTGATCCCGAGGAGGACCTGATGCTTCTCCGCTTGATCCAGCCCGCGCATGAGCTGCTCGATCGCTGCGGGTTGGTCGCCTTTGGGCTGGAAGGTCGAAGACAGCTTGAACGGGGAAGCGACGGACATGGCGCGAATCGAGCCGGTGACCGTAGCTTCCCTTCATGACGGACCGCAAGCGGGAGCGCCTCTAGCGGAGACCACCTAGGACGAAAGATGGCAGGCATTTGTCAGGAGATCCGCGTGAGGCTCGACCAGGCGTGACACCGATCTCGGGGCTTCGATCTCGGCCCTTCGATCTTTGGCCTTCGATGAGAGCGACGACGCGCCCTCGTCGAGATCGCACGGCTCGGGTCCCATGGATGTGCGGATGTGCGTGGCCGCGCGCCGACCTCGGGGGCCGGGTGCGCTCGAGCTTCCTTTCGAGCCGCGTGCCCGGAACGCGCCTTGCGACCCGCGTGGAGAAGGAACCAGTCAGGAGGCTCCTCATGGCGATGCGGCTGTCCGAGATGCACCCGGCGCTCGTCCATTTTCCGCTCACGCTTCTTCCGGTGGCGGTGGGAACGGACACGATCGGCGCGATCACTCGAAACCGAAGGCTCTACGAGGTCGGAAGGTGGAGCATCGTCGGTGCTGCGGTGGCCACCGCGGTTGCCGGGCTCTTCGGTTTGATCGCGCAGGAGGCGATCGACGTCGACGACGACGGGCGAAACATCCTGAAGACACATCGCTCCCTCAATCTCGGCCTCTTCGGCGCGCTGACGGCGATGTCGCTCATCCGGACGAGGCAGAGAGAGCCGCGGATCTGCTACCTGATCGCCGGGCTCGGCGCCTTCACGGTGGCGATCTTCTCGGCGTACCTCGGCGGGAGGCTCGTCTACGATCATGGCGCAGGCGTCGTGCGAACGCGCGGGCTCGGCGTCAGCGACGAGGAGCTCACGCTTCGCAACACCGTTCACGCGGCAAGTCAGGCCGCGAGGGACCTCGGCCGTGGCGTGAAGCACACCGCGCAGGACCTGAGGAAGGGCGACATCGTGCCCACGCTGATGACGACCCGCCGGACCACCTAGCCCGCGTGCTCCTCTGCGGCCCGAGACCGTCCGCTGCAACCACTCGAGCTGCGCGCCGCCGCACCGGCCGTCGGCAATAGGGCGGCTGTGAGATCGGCGAGGAGCTTCCGCGGCGGTCGAATCGAGCCGATGCGCTAAGCTAAGTCGACGTGGAAAGTCTCCCCGAAGGTGCACGCAGGGCGCTCGAACGGGCCCGCGCCGAGAAGATCAGCTATGAGGTGCGCATCGTGCGAGCGCCCGACGGCCGTCTCGTCGCGATCCTCGGCGAGGCCCATCTGAAGCTCGCGAAGGCGGCGGAGATCGGCAAGGACGTCGTCGGCAACTTCGAGCTGCGCGGCGTCGAGACGTTCCAGCGCAAGCAGGTCCTCGCCGGCCGCGCGCTCGGTATCTGCATCAGTGCGCCGCGGACGTTGCTCCGCGCGCTGTCGCTCGGCGCGATCAAAGGGAGCACGATCACGGACGCGAAGCAGCTTCCGGACGGCTACACCGTCGAGCTCGAGCGGGCGAAGAAGATGCCGTTCGGCTTGCACGTGACGTCCCTCTACATGACCGCGTTCTTCGTCGTCAGCTTCCTCGCCGTGCTGGCGCCGCTGATCGCCACGATCACGCCCGTCCTCGCCGGTGTGATCGTGCTCGTCGCGATCGGCTTCCAGGTGCACATGCTCGCTCTCGTGCCCGGGATCCTGCTTCGAAGGTACTCGTGGAGCTGGATGATTCATCCCTTCCTCGGGATCTTGACCCTTCGCGACGAGCTGATGGCGGCAGGGACCGTGCGGATGCTCGAGGACCACCCGACCGCGAAGGCCGCGGTGGTGGTCATGGGACGCGCGCACGTATCCGGTTACGAGCGCCTCCTGGTCGAGCGATACGGATTCACGCGGGTCTGATCGCGCCGTTGCGCCTTGCTCGGCGCCCCTCGGCTCGTCATAACACGCTCCCGGTATGACGCTCCGCCGCCTCCTCTGTGCCTCCGGGCTCCTCGGTATCCTCGTGGCCAGCGCCTGTTCTTCCGAGGAGCCCCGTGCGCCCGAGCCGAGCATCCCGTGCACGGCTGCCGAGGCGAGCGCGGGGATGGACCCTGCTGCGAACGTCCGCGTGTTCGTCGACGACACGCTGCCCGAGCAAGTCCGGGCCGACGTCGCGATGTACCTCGAGCGCATGTGGAAGACGCCCGTCGCGATCCAGCTCGGCACGCCTCTCGGCCAGCCGGGCGACGCGATCTGGATCTCGACCTCGCCCGAGGCGAAAACCGCCGCGCGACACGCGACGGACGCCGCGTCTTCCTTCTCGCTCGCGCGCGCGGACGAGGGCGCGCGCAAGGTGATCGTCGCGCATGCGGCGACGAGGGAAGACCTCACGTCCGCGACCTATGCGCTGCTCGAGGAGCTCGGCGTCCGCTTCTTCCACCCGATGCAGGAGCTCGTTCCGGAGCTCGGCTCGCCGTTCTTCCCGCGCGGGCTCGACGCCCATCGCACCGCGATGACGAAGGTGCGCGGGCTCCAGCCACACATCCTCCACCCGATCGAGTGGATGCCGTCGCTCCACGAGCCGAGCGATGCGAGCCTTG
Source organism: Myxococcales bacterium 68-20 (assembly GCA_001899635.1). GTDB lineage: Bacteria > Myxococcota_A > Polyangia > Polyangiales > Polyangiaceae > Labilithrix. Next base: position 181,546 of record MKVQ01000004.1, read on the forward strand.
CCGAGGCGAAGAAGCTCGTCGACTGGATCGTGAAGACCGGCCAGAACCACCTCCAGTGGCCGCTGATGGCGGCACCTTGGGAGCCGCTTGCGGAGCACTCTCGCAAGATCGCCGACTATGCGCACGCGCGCGGCATCACGATCGGCGCCGTCGTGCAGATGCACCACAAGGCCTCGCTCCAGAAAAACTACGTTCTGGTCACCGACGACGCGAAGCACGAAGAGCAGATCGCGAGCGGGCTGACCCGCCTGATGCAGGTGCCGTGGGACGAGGTCGAGCTCGCGATGGGCGAGTTCCTAACGACCGACCCCGAGGCGCTGATCGAGTGGCTCGACCTCGCGGTCGCCCATCTCGGCAAGATCGCCCCGAACGTGCGCGTCGCGGTTCAGAACCACGTCGGGAATTACGAGAACCTCTACGTCGACTTCCGCGGGACGCCGCGGACGTACTTCTATCACCTGCCCCGCTTCGCCGATGCGCGCCTCGGCCAGACGGTGCACACGCTGTTCTGGTTCGATCTCTATCGCGAGGGCGGGATGTACCAGCATCCCAATTTCCACTTCCAGCGCGACTTCATCCTCGAGGAGCTGGCGAAGAACGAGCGACGCGTCCGCTACTTCCCGGAGTCCGCCTACTGGATCGCCACGGACGTGGACGTGCCCGCCTTCCTCCCCGAGTTCATCGAGAGCCGCTGGATCGACATCCACCGCCTCGACGAGGACATCCGCGCCAGGAACCTTCCCCCGCTCGATGGCCACGTGCTCTTCAGCTCCGGGCACGAGTGGAACTACTGGATGACCGACTACCTCACGGCCAAGATGCTGTGGGAGCCCGCGGCGACGCTCGAGCGCTTCTTCGGACACTACGCGTCCGCATACGGATCGTGCGGTCCGAAGATCGGCGAGGATCTCGGTCGGTTCGTCGACCTCCAGCGCCGGTACCTCTTCGAGAAGAAGCTCGTCGCGTACGTGAGCGGAGAGGACAACGCCGTCGACCTCGGCGCGCTCGTCGCAGGCGTCACGATCCGAGAGCTGCGGAAGAAGTTCGACGACCTCGTCACCGGATCGGAGGAGGAGCGCGTCTCGTTCGAGACCGGCATGCTCGCCGATCTCCAGGCGCTGGCCCGCGAGGTGCGTCCGATCGAGGACGACGTCGCCGCGCACTGCCGCGGCTCGGACGAGACACTCGGACCGTGGTGCAACGAGCTCCGCGACGGCATCCGCGTCGTGCGCATGCGTCTCGAGCACTCCGTCCTCTTGTATCGCTCGGTCCTCGCCTATGGCCGGCAGAACAAGGCCGACGCCTTGCGCCTCTTCGCAGCAGCGAAGGCGAAGACCGACGAGGCCGCGCCGGTCATCCAGGGCCGCGCGAAGAGCTACCGCTTCGACGCCGAGCGGCTCACCGGCAGCTACGCGAACACGACGAACTACGCGTTCGGCTACCTTCGCCAGGCACACACGCAGTGCTTGTGGCATCGCCAGAACGAGCAAGCGAAGCGGATCGTCGAGGACGACACGATCGGGAGCTTCCCGACCGGCCTCCCGAGCTGCCTCGACTGAGCACGCGCGACGCCGTCGGGGGCGCCGCCGGAGGGCCAGCTCGGGCGATCGCTTCAACGAGGCGTCGGGGCTATTGCGGCAGTCGGAGGTTCAGGAGCCCGTCGATGGCCGTTCGGGGCACCGTGTTGGGAAGCGCGGGCACGATCGCCCTTGCCGCCTGCGGGATCGCGGCCGGGTGGATGACGGCGACCTGCACGACGCGCGACCTCTCGTCGAGCAAGAGCAGGTAGAAGCGGTCGTCCTGCGCCCGTCGCCAGGCCGGGCCCTCCTTCATCGCGCGGTTGTTCGCGTCGATGACCGCGCCTGACTTCATGGCGGTGAGGCTGTTCACGTCGAGCAGGTCGGCGTCGGCGGGAAACTGGTCGATCCCGCACGATTGGATGCCGCACGTGGCGCCGCCGAGCGAGCCGACCTGATACGAGCGGATCCCCGTGCTGATGATGTCGCGGTTGCCCCATTGGGCACCGGAGGCCTCGGCGATGACCTCGAAGACGTTGATCTGACCGCAGCCGTCTCCGAGCTGGCCGTTATTCGTGTTGTTGAAGCAGTGGCATGGGTGGTAGCCGGACCAGCCGTCGCGATTCAGCTCGGAGGGCGAGATGCCGATCCAGGGAGAATCTTGCTCGCGCTCGTCTTGCCCCTTGGCGATGCAGCTGAGCGGCTTCATCGCCGGATCGTCGGCGTAGGGCATCGATGCGAGGAGGACGACGAGCTTCGAGCCCGGCCAGCCATCGTAGTCGAGGTCCGATCCCGGACAGAACGGATCGCTGCCCGGGCCGCAGGGAAACTTGCGCTGCTGCATCGCGAAGAACGTGCAGCTGTTGCCTAGGTCGCCGGCGAAGACCGCCTCGTTCTTCGGCCCGGAGAAGTGGAAGTTGTAGGGCGCCTCGGGCGTGCGGCGATCCCAGAACGATCGGATCGCCCATGGGCCGGTGGTGGCGGCGAGCGGCTGGTAGACCGCGAACTGCTTCACCCGCAGCGGGCCGTCGAGCACCATCGTCAGCTGCTCGTTGAACGGCGTCAGCAAATTCGACGTCACCTCGTGCTTGGTCCGGCAACAGAACTCGCTGCCCCAACCGAAGTCGATCGTCTCCGACTGCACGTCGCAGCGCGCGTCTCCAGGCGCGGCCTCGATGCGACGTCCCCAGTATCCCGCCGCGCCGATGTTCGTGAACGTCAGCGTTCCACCGCGTGTGACGACGCCCGTGTTCGTCGGCACCGCCGGATCGTGCGGCGGCGCTTGGGTGTTGCCGAGATCGAGCCAGTTGCCCGACTCGGGATCGCCGGCGGGGGCCCCCGTCGGATCCGCTTCGCCGCCGGTCGAGCCTCCGCTGCTGGTGCTCGCGGCGGGCGTGGGGGGAGGACTCGAGCCACCGTCGTTCGAGCCACACGCGATGGCGAGCGCGGTGCCGAGGACGAGGGAGAGCACCGAACCGAGCGCGTGCGTTCGCCGAGGAGGTTGCATCGAGCCTCTCGCTACAGGTCCTCGAGGATCGCGAACACGTGATCCCCACGATCCTGGAAGACGGGCCCGTTGACGATCCAGCGTCCGTTCCTGTCGTTGAGCGAATGGACCTCGGGCCCGGAGCCGGTCGGGATCCACTCGCCATTCGCTTGCTGCTCGTAGGAGAGCGTCCCGAGGAGCTCGGTCCTCTTCTCCTTGCCGAGGTACTTGTAGAGCGTGATCTTGTAGAGCTGCTCGCGCGTCGGGATGTCGCCCATCTTCGTGCGCGCTGCGCGGAGCTCGGGCCAGGTGAAGCCCTCCGCGTGGGCGAAGTTGTAGCCGGCCTGATCGCATCCCCCCGAATAGGGCTTGTGATAGTTGCCCGGCGAGTTGAGGCCGGGCGCGCCGTCGTCCTCCCAGATCGCGGTCTCCTCCATCGTTCGACCCTTCTGGCCCCAGTACTTGTGCCCCGACGCGCCGGACGAGGCGTACCCGGGCAAGAACGTCTCGGACGCGTAGTACGACTCGTTCCCCGGGAACTGCGTCCGGGTCGTCGGGATGGGCGCGCTCGCTTTGTTGATCGTGACGCACCCGTGATAGGCGTCCCAGCCTTCGCCGTGGTTGGCGAGCGTTGCTTTGGACGGCTTGGGCACGTAGACGTGCCCGGTCGGAGCGACGTAGAGCCCGAAGTTGAGCTCCCAGTTCTGCCCGTGGCGTGGCCACTCGAATCCTTGCGAGTCCGGCGCGGCCGGATCGAGGAAGAACATCTTGAAGGCGTTGCCGTCGGGATGAACGACCCAGGTCGGACGGAAGCCGGTGAAGCGGATTGGATCGCCGGGCAGCGGGTCGTTGTTGTACGTGAAGTAGCCGTACTCGTAGCCGGCGTTCACGTGATAGAGGAACGGGCGCATCCCGCCGTGCTTCTGCACGAACGCCGCCGGGTCGTCGTTCGAGCCGATCGCCCAGCCCTTGTTCTTCTCGCCGGGCGTCCAGGCAACGTCGTCCGTGACGCCCTTGATGTAGGGGAGCTCGAACTTGCTATCGACGATGTAGTGGGTATCGGTCTCCACCATCGGGAACGACTTCCGACACTGGACCGCCGAGAGCGTGTACGTCCAAGGCATCGTCGAGACGATCGCGTAGGGCTTCCCTTCGAACGTCGTGTCGCCGACGCGCTTGACCCGATACGTCTTGGAGAAGGGCGTGGTGTTGTCGACGCCGTCCTCCAGACAGCTCTCGTCCGGCCGTTGGTCGGGGCCGTCGTCGACGTTGCAGCATCCGCCGGCAGTGCCCGGCTGCCCGCCTCCGGGGCCACCCCCTCCGCCGGCTTGATCCGAAGACGAGGTCGCGTCAGCACCGCCGCAACCGGCAACGAGCGAGGCGAGCAGCAACACGAAAGGCGTGGTCTTGATCGTCATAGCGTGTTCCAGCCGTCGAGGAATCAGCGCCCGACGACTCTCCCCTCGTGACCGGGCGCCGCCGATTCCGTTTTGAAAAGACGACGGCGATCGAGGATCGGTAGGAGCCCGTCTCACACCTGCGGCGACGCCGGTCAGCGCGGATCGGCCCATCGAGCGACGACGCGGAGTCGTCCACAGCAACCTGCACAGCGCAGCAGAGGACGTCGAGCGCGAAGGTCCGCATCATGAGCTCGGGCCGTGGGCGACAGCGACAGCGACGGGGTCGCGGCTCTGGCTCCTGCTCGGCGACGGTCGGGTCGTTGCCTGGGCTTCCGACGTAAGTGCGAGCTGGGTGAGGAAGGCCCGCGGCTCGGCTATCCGAAGGCCAGGAGCTCGCGCTCGAGCCACTCCCACACGCCTTTGATGCGCGGAACGGCACGCAGTGTTCGCGGAGCGACGAGGTAGACGTCGAGCGTGCCGGGAGACGGGAGGCCGAGGTCCAGCTCGACGAGGTTCGGGTCGATACGGGTGAGCGCCCGTGTGAGGACTGCCGCCCCCAATCCCGCCCGCACGGCTTCGACCTGCGCCAGGTGGCTCGTCGTCTTCATCGCGGGGGTGATCGAGAGGTGTCGCGCCAAGTACGCCGCGTCCGGCGCCTGCCCGCCACGGAGCTCGAGGACGATCCACGACAATGCGCTCGCGTCGCGAGGCGCATGCTTCGCGTAGTGTTTGTGCGCGAGGAACGTGAGCGGTAGGCGCGCGACACGCTTCTCGACCAGGTCGCCGCGACGGGAGCGAAAGAACCGAATCGCGAGATCGGCCTCTCGCTGCACGAGGTCCGTCTCGCTGTCGGAAAGGACGAGATCGATCGCGAGGCCCGGATGCGTCTTGCGCAAGCGGGCGAGCATCTCGGGAATGAGGACCTGCACGGCGAACGATTCGGTCGTCGATACGCGTACCCGCCCCGATAGCTCGCTGCTCGTGCCTTGCACGTGTTCGCTCAGAGCGAACACCTCGGCCTCGATCCGCTCGAGATGCGCTTGAAGCGCCTGACCGATCTCCGTTGGTCGCGGCCCTTGGGGCGTCCGATCGAACAGCGGCGCCCCGAGCGCGGCCTCCAGCGACGCGATGCGCCGGCTCACGGTCGACTGCTCGACTGCGAGTCGTTCAGCGGCGCCGGTGAAGCTTCCGTGGCGAAGGACGGCGAGCAGGATACGAAGGTCGTCCCAGCGGACCGCGTCGAGCCCATGCATTTTAGCATGGGCCATATCCCAAATCGGGGAGCGCCGTCCAACGAATGCATGGGCATAGTCGAGGCATGACGACCATCGCCTTGATCGTTGGGCACGCCGATCCCCAGAGCTTCTGCCACGCGCTCGCCCGCGCCTACGAAGATGCCGCGCGTGCGGCGGGCGCATCCGTGACGCGTCTCGATCTTGCGGCGCTCGCGTTCGATCCGGTGCTCCGAACGGGCCACCGCACGCATCAGGTGCTCGAGCCCGATCTCGTACATGCTCAAACGGTCCTCACCGAAGCGGCCCACGTCGTCTTCGTGTTCCCGATGTGGTGGGCGAGCACGCCGGCGCTCGTGAAGGGCTTCATCGACCGCGTCTTCTTGCCGGGCTTTGCGTTTCGCTACGAGCGCGGGCACAGCTTTCCGAAGAAGCTCCTCGTTGGGCGTTCGGCGCGCCTCATCACGACGATGGACTCCCCCCGTCTCTGGTACGCGCTCGGCTACCGGAATGCACTTCACCGGGGCTTCGTCGACGGAACGCTGAAGTTCGTCGGGCTGTCGCCCGTTCGAGAGAACGTCTTCTACTCGTTGCGGTCGATGACGACCGAAGCTCGTGCGCGGGCGCTCTCTCGCGTCGAGGATTCGGCGCGCCAAGACGCTCGCATCCTCCTCGGAGCTCGCCCGAACGTCGCGCCACGCGCCCTCACGGGATGAGCGCGCCTCGGCACCGTCGTCGAGCCGTGCAACCCGCAGAAGCTCCCCGACGCGCGGCGCCTGACTCGCCGGAAAGGACTTTGGGCGAAACGACGGCGCGGAGTCCGTGGTGGCTGAGAGCGACTCCGCAACTCAGGGTGCGCTGACGAGCGCCGACGAGCCGCTGAAGACGACGGCATCGAGGAGGAGCTCGTCTTCGACCAGCGCGAGCGCCGGATGCTCGCGCGCGATGCGGATCGTACCGCCCACATCGGCGAAGCCGCACGCGGCCGCGCCCGCGATCGAGCCCTCGCGCCAGAGCTGCTCGGCGGGTGTGCCCGACGAGGGAGCGAACGTCACGCGCGAGCCGGTGCGCAGCCGCGCGAGCGTCTCCAGCGCGCGGAGGTCGGCGATCGGATCGGTGATGACGTGGCTGTCGATCCCGGTGCAGAGCCGCGCCCCGGACTTGCGGAGCGATACGAGGTCGGGAAGGCCGTCGCCGAGATCAGCCTCCGTGGTCGCGCACACGCACGCGAAGGCTCCCGCCTCTCCGAGCAGCGCGGCCTCGTGCGGGAGGAGATGCGTCGCGTGGACGGCGACGAAGCGCGGCGAGAGCACTCCGAGGTCGGCGAGGAGCTCCACCGGCCGCTTGCCCGTCTCCGCGACGCACTCCTCGATCTCGCGAGGCTGCTCCGCGACGTGCATGTGGAACGGCAGCGAGTGAGCGGCGGCGTATGCAGACAACTCGCGGATCCACTCGGGCGGGACCGCGCGAACGGAGTGAGGAGCAACACCGATGACCACATCGGGATCGCCGGCGTACTTCGCGCGCAGCGTGTCGATGTCACGCAGGACCGCGTCGACGTCGGAATCGCAGAAGCGCTTCTGCCCCGGCTCGGCCTCGCGCCCCGGCCCGGCCCGGTGATACGCAACGCGGAGGAGCGAGATCCGTAGGCCCTCTGCCTTCGCCGCGCGCACGACAGCATCGCTCATCACGGTACGGTCGTCGTACGGCGTGCCGTCGGGCTGGTGCTGGATGTAGTGGAACTCGCCGACGGTGCGGACGCCGGCTCGCCGGAGCTCGCGGAACGCGACGCGGCTGATCTCCTCGATCGAGACGGGATCGAGCGCGAGCGCGGCGCGGTACATGGCGCCTCGCCACGACCAGAAGTCGTCACGGGCCGTGGGCGCGTGCGTGGCGCTTCGTTGAGCGGCGCCGCGCATCCCGCGCTGGAAGGCATGCGAGTGGGCCGTCGCGAGCGCAGGGAGCTCGAGCCAAAGGCCGTCGGAGGACAGGTTGAGCATGGCTGCGCCTACTGCCGCATCGTTTCTGCGTTGGCCTTCGTCACGAAGAAATGACGGGGCCAGTGGCGGTAGTAGCTCGCCCGAAGGATCGGCGCGCCGTCGTTCGGATCGACGTCCTCACCGAACTGGCCCGCGAGGCGCACGAGCGATCCGGCGCCAACCGACTTCTCCCCGAGATCGTCCTCGGGGCCGAGGGGCGCAACCGCGTGGACGACTCCGAAGTCGCGATCGCTCACCGTGACGCGGCAGGTGTCCTCGTCGTTGCGGTTCGAGCAGAGGTTGCGCGGCTCGAGGCGGCGCACGCTCAGGGTGAGGTATGCGGCGCCGCCCGGTCCGGGCGCGCGGGCGGTGACGACGCCGAAGAGCACCGTCGTCGACTTGCGCCAGACCTCGGGCTCGCGCTGGTACATGACGGGGTCGTACTCGCGAGCGTCCTTGGTCGCGCCCTCCTCGCCTCCGGTGGGGACGTAATTGGGCGCGTAGCCGTACGGCCCAGCGCCGCGGCAGGCAGCAAGCCCGAGCACGAGGCCCATCGCAATCGCGAGTCGAGACATGCGCGGGTTCTACGCCAAGTCGAGAGCGGAGCAAAGCGCTCGCGCCGCAGGCGCTCCCCGAGCAACCGCGCGCTCCCGCTACGCGAACGGCGCGCGGTGCTAGGGTCTCGGAATGCGTGTCGCCGTCGCCTCCGACCACGCCGGATTGCCCCTCAAGGCGCCGATCCTCGAGTGGCTCGTCCAGCACGGACACGACGCCGTCGACATGGGCGTCGCGA
>MKVQ01000004.1:190022-626871 GCA_001899635.1 Myxococcales bacterium 68-20
GCGTGCAAGCGACCGACCCGGTGACTGCGCGCCTCGGACGCGAGCACAACGACGCCAACGTCCTCGCAATGGGCGCGCGGATCGTCGGCGTCGCGATCGCGATCGGCTGCGTCGAGGCATTCCTGGCCGGCGAGTTCCAGGGCGGCCGCCACGAGCGCCGCGTGGAGAAGATCGGGCTCCTCGAGCGCGAAGAGAGCGGCTCGAGCTCGGACATCCCCTGACGTCGCGTCACGCGAGGCCGGCCGAATCGCTGCACCCCTCCGTGCAGCGAAGGCCGGCTGGCGCGATCGCGCGTCAGAGCGAGGCGACGCTCGCCGAGAAGTTGAACGTGAGCGGGGTGTCGGGGCCCGAGAAGTTACCGACGTAGACCCAGATCGAGCCGTTCGCGGGGATCGTCGGGGCCTTGTTTCCGATGAGGCACGCCTTGAAGGCGGCGTTGTTGTTGCATCCGAGCTCGGCGCCGGTGAGGCACGCCTTCCGCGCGGTCGCATCGCTCGGCAGCGTCGTGTACGCGGCGATGAGGACGTTGGGCGCGGGCTGCCCCGCAGCCGTCGCGACCCCGAGCTCGACCTTCGCTGCGGTCGCGTTCGGATTGCGCACCTCGATGTAAACGTAGTGCGAATCGGTCATGGTGGACACGTTGCAGGGTGAGCTGCTCGCCGTGAGCCGCTTGATCTTGTCTCCGAGCTGGGTCAACGGGCGCACCACCGTCGCACCGACCGTGCTCCCGATCGTGAAGATCCGCGAAGCCTCCTCGCAGGTCATCGCCGGCGAGGCCCAGGCGCAACTCGCATCGCACGTCCAGGACCGCGTGATGCCGTCCTGGCAGCCTTCCGTGCGGTTCTGCTTCTCGCCGGCCAAACATCGATCGGCGGACGCGACCTCACCCTCACAGGCCTGCGCGGTCCATGCGCACTGCGCGTTGCAGATCCTGCTGGTCGTTCCGCAATACCCGCACGCAGTGGCGGCTTCGGTCGAGCCGGGCTGGCAGGCGCCCGCGGGCTCCACACACGTGCTGAAGTCCGTCACGACGTTGGTTGGACTGCACGAGGCGGTCTGCGTTCCGCAGTTGCCACAGGCGCGACCGAAGATCTGGCCGGCGGTCGCGCACGAGCTTCCCGGGCTCGGCAGCGGAACGCAAGCAGCGGCGTTCGCGGTCATGCTCGTCTCGCCCGCGGGACAGGCCGCACACTGGCGATCAGCGCCGGCCGTGCCGGCAGCGCTCACGATGGTGCCCGGCGCGCACGTGCTCCACGCCGCACAGCTCGTCGCGTTGGCCGTCGTGCTGAATGTTCCGTTCGCGCACGCTGCGCACGTCCGATCCGTCGTGGTGCCGCCGCCGGTCGTCACGGCTTCGCCCGGGGTGCAGCTCGTCCACGCCACGCACACCGTCGCGGATGTGCCGTCATGATCCCAGCTGCCGCTCGAGCACACCTGCTTCGGCGTCGTGCCGCCGGCGCAATACGTCCCCGCTTCGCACGCCGCGCACACGACCGGGGAAGTCGGCGTCGACGCGGCCGTCTGCTCGGTGCCCGCCGCGCACGTGCCTGCGGGCAGGCAGAGACTCTCGTTCGGCAGCGACGTGTATGTCTCGGCCGCGCAGGTCGCGCACTGCCGATTCGCGACGGCGCTCCCGAGCGTGGTCACGTAGCTACCCGGAGCGCAGTCACTCCACGGCGTGCAGCTCGCCGCGTTCGACGTCGTGCTGAAGCTTCCGCTCGTGCACCCTCTACAGGTCCGATCCGTCGTCGTGCTGCCGGCGGCGCCGACGGACTGGCCGGGCGCGCACTCGGTCCAAGCGACGCACGCCGTCGCGGCGTTGCCATCGTGGTCCCATGTCTCGTTCGCACACGCCGCCTTCGGGGTCGTGCCGCCGGCGCAATACGTCCCCGTTTCGCAGGGAGTGCACACTGCCGGAGACGCCGGGGTGGCGGGTGCCGTTTGCTCCGTCCCCGCAGCGCATGTCCCGATGGGCTGACACGTCGTCTGATTCGGCGAAGAGGTGTACGTGCCTTCGGCGCACGCCGTGCACTCGCGATTCGCGACGGCGCTCCCCGGCGTGCTCACGTAGGTCCCCGCGGCGCAGCTGTTCCAGGGCAAACAGCTCGGCGCGTTCGACGTCGTGCTGTAGCTAGCGCTCGGACACGCCGTGCACGTTCGGTCCGTCGTGGCGCTGCCGGCTGCACCGACCGACTGACCCGATGCGCACGCCGTCCACGGCACGCACGCCGTCGCGGGATTGCTGTCGTGGTCCCAGGTGCCGCTTGCGCATGCCTGCTTCGTCGTCGCTGCGCCGGCGCAATAGGTCCCGACCTCGCAGGCCGTACAGACGGCGGGCGAAGTCGGCGTGGGGGCTGCCGTCTGTTCCGTACCAGCAGCGCATGCGCCCGCGGGCACGCAGCTCGACTGGTTCGCCGACGACGAGTAGGTCCCCGCAGCGCACGCCGTGCACTGCCGATCCGAGGCCACGCTTCCCGGCGTGCTCACGTAGGTCCCCGCGGAGCAGGAGCTCCAAGCCTTGCAGCTCGCCGCATTCGCCGTCGTGCTGAAGCTACCGCTCGCACATCCGGCACATGTCCGATCGCTGGTCGCGGAGGGCGTGTTCGTGACGTAGGTCCCTGCCGCGCACGTCGACCAGGCAATACACGCCGTGACGGGATTGCCGTCGTGATCCCACGTCCCTTGCGGGCACGCCTCCGGACCGTCATCCGAGCTGCCGCCGTCCGCTCGAGAACGAGCGTCTTGCCCGATCCCTGCGTCGCCGGTCACGCCGTCGCCCTTCGAGAGATCCGCCTCGCCTGGCTCGGTAGTGCAGGCACCAAGCAAGACGAGCCCCGCGCTCACAAGAGCGACGAAGCTTCCCGAACGGACACGATTCTTCATTGGTCTCCACCTTCGAGCGCCGATCGCTCGCGTAGGCAGACCCTAGTTCCCTCAAGTGAAATTGAAAATCATTTTCAATACGACCGCCGACGGAGGGTGACCTCAGTGCCGGGACGGAGCCTCGAGCTCGTGCGCTCGCGGCCTGAGCGAGCGCGCCCTCATTCACGGCGTGCGGGCGATCTCACCGCGAAGCTCACGATGAATCGCCCGCGCAGCTCGAGACCTCGTCGGCTTCACCGCTCGCACGCGTCCGCACGCTCCCCCCGACGAGCCGTCACTGCTCGAAGCAGAAGAGCGCGTTCATGCGGTCGCAGTAGGTGCCGCCGTAGGCAAAGCTCCAACCGGTCGTTTCGTTGGTCTCGCCGAGGATGGCGACGATGTTGCCTTGGGGATCGTAGACCGAGCTCGTCCAGTTCGAACAGGTGTGCGTCAGCCAGTAGACGTTGCCGCTCTCGCTCGTGCCGGTCCACACCACCGCGCGGCCGAAGACCGGTTGGACAGGAGGAGCGCCGCCCGTCTCGGTCTTGTCGATCGGGTGCTGGAGCGAGCCGCTCGTGAGCTCCGCGTAGTCGTCGGCGATCACGGTACCGTCGACGAGCGCGTACGGATCCGCCGAGCGCGTGAAACGCGTCGAAGGCGACCCGGTCGCATCGCTCAACCATGCCTTGAAGGTTCCCGAGAGCCCTGCGGCATCCGCGTGGACTTGGCACTTCGCATCGGCCCCAGAAAGCCCGCCCAGGTTCCCGTCGTAGGAGGTGCTCGTCACGAACACCCTGTACCGGCGATTGCACGTGACGAGCACGTCGACGTCGGCGGCGACGACCGTTCCGGCTCCAGACGAGACCTGACAGACCTCGGCGTGAGGCGACGGCAGGGTCTTGACCGTGACGAGATACGGAGCGCCGCTGCTGATGCTCGTGGTGAACGAGTACGTGTCGGAGCTGTCGACGACGAGATCGTTGCCGCCGTTGTTCTGCAGGACGAGCCCGGTGCCGGTGAGCCCCGTGACCTGCACGCGCACCTTGTACTTGTTGGTCTCGCAGGCAACCTTGACGCTCGTGATGTCGGCGCCGCCGACGCCGCCGCTCCCGTCGGTCACGCCGCACGTCTGCGAGGGACTCGTCGGCTGGGTGAGGACGCTGACCGTATAGTTGCTTCCGCTGTCGATCGCTCCGAAGATGAACGACGTAGCGCCGGACGCCGGCGTGACGGTCTCTGCCCCGTTCAGCTGGAGCACCAACCCGCTGCCGGTGAGCCCGGAGATCGAGCCGCCGACGGTGTGCTTGTCCGTCGTGCACGTCACCGTCACCGACGAGACATTGGCGGTCGCGACCTTGCCCGTCCCGTTGCCGACGGCGCAGGACTGCCAAGGCGTCTGCGGGTTCGTCTTGACGGTGACGGCGTAGTCCGTCCCCGTGGTCGCCAGCGTCGGGAACGCGAACGTCCCATTGGCGTTGACCGGGATGTCGTCCCCAGCGTTGTTCTGGAGGACGAGGCCGCTTCCCGTCAGGCCGGTGACCGTGCCACCGACGGTGTAGAGCGTGGTGCAGTTGACCGTCACCGTCGTCACGGCGCCCGCCACGACCGTTCCGGCGCCCCCGCTGACGACGCAGTTCTGGGGCGGCCCGCCCGGCTGGGTCTTGACCGCGACGTCGAACGGCTTCCCACTCGCCACCTTCTTCGAGAACGTCGCCGTGACCGAGGTGCCTACCGCTGCCGTGACGGCGAGATCATCGCCTCCGTTGTTCGTCAGGACGAGGCCGCTTCCGGCGAGACCGGCGACGGTCACCGTGATCGGATACTCGTTCGTGGTGCACGCGACCTTCACGTCCGTGACGTCCGCCGACGCCGTGCCGCTTCCGCCCGTGACGACGCACGTCTGCGCCGGCCCGGTCGGTTGGGTCCTCGCCTTCACCTCGAACGTGGCGCCCTTGGCGACCTTCTTCGGGAAGACGAAGCTCGCGCTCGACTTCGAAATCGCGATCGTATCGCCGTTGTTCTCGAGGACGAGCCCGTCGCCCTCGAGCCCGGTCACGGAGCCGCCGATCGAGAACGTGGCGGCCGGCCCTGCGTCGATGTCGGGCGCGCCGGTGTCGGGCCTGCCGGTGTCGGGCGCGCCGGCATCGCTGTCGACCGGCTCCACCCCGGTGACGTCGATTCCACATCCAGCGACCCCCGCAAGCGCCCCGGCAACGAGGGCAAGTGAAGCTACAAGGGCCCCATTTTTGATCATGCTCTCCACGCTACGAGGCCCGGCGAGCGATCAGCAACGCGCTTCCGCTCCGACTGAAAAAAAGGACCCACCTTGTCGTTCCTTCGCGCTGGCGGACGACGTGGCTGTCGGCCGATACGGCAAGCGGACGACCGGCGCCCCGTGAGCAGCGACGACCTGCTCTCGAGCCTCTCGGATGAGCTCATCCCGGCTCAGGAGGCGGGCGCTGCGACCCGCACTCTCGGCAGCACCCTCGCCTCCGGCGTCCGCTCGCTCGCATGACGACGAGGGCCTCGTGGACGAAGGCCCACGTCCGCGACTCGCTGTCTTCAGACCGGCGCTCGGCGCTGACGATCGTACGGCGAAGCACGAAAGTCCGTATGCCTGCTCGCGACTCTTGAACACGCCGAACAACCGAAGCCGGGGTCGGTAGCCACAATACCGGGAACGACAGCGGGCATTGCTGGAGGGCCTCCGCGAGAGCGCACCCTGCGCAGACGATCGACACATCTTGCGCAAGGTGCGCACGTCGTTCGAATCGCACTTCGCATGGTGCCTTTGCATCATTTTCGACAGAACGGCCGCTTCGTATCCTCGTCCAACCATATGCCGCTTCGAGCTGTCGACAGGGCGCCAATCACGCTCCGGGTACTACGCAGTGGAGATTGGCAACAACGCCGGCACGGCACTCGCTTCGAGCGCATCGAATGAGCTCGATCGTGGACGCGAACACCTGTGGCCACGCCCCGAAGAGGTTCTGCGAGCGGCCGAGTCGGTCGCCCGCGGCCTCGAAGACAGTCCAGCGCCATGCCTCGCGCCCCCTCACCGCCTGACGACTCGACGGAGAACGCTCCCATGACCATCGAAAGCTTGGATACTGCCGCGCAGTTGCTCGGAACCTCGAACGACAAGGCGATCGACATCGCGATGGCTTGGATCCATCGTGGCGAAGACGTCGCACGGGCCGCTACGATCGCGGCAGAGGGATTCGACGGCAAAGGGATGGCCGCCGACGCCCTGACGTTCTTCGACCTGAGCCTGGCTGCATCGCCGACGGCACGAGCATATGCGGGCCGAGGGATGTTGCGGCGAGCTCGTGGCGACGATGCGGGTGCTGCGGAAGACTTTGGGCACGCCCTCGCGCTCGATCCCAAGTCCTGTCTCGCCTCGCTCGGGCAAGCTCTGATCTTGGCTGCCAATGGTGACGCGGCGGGTGCGCTCGCGCTGCTGGCACTGCTGCTGGAGGATGAAGAGTACCGCACGCGGGCGCTCGTAGAGCGTGCGAAGGTGTTCTTCGCGACCGATCGAAACGAGGGTGCGTATCGTGAGCTACTCCTCGCCGCCGAGCTCGGGCACAGCGGCGCCGCGGGGCGATTGGCGAACGATGGCGCGGACACGAATGGATGGAGTGGAAAAGCGCTGATCGCATTGGCGAGCTACTACTGCAACTTGGACGAGCCCGATCTCGAGGCGGAGGCATCCACGCTCCAGCTCGCGATCGACAAGCTCGAAGGCAAGGCCAAGCACGACGCCCTGGTGTCTCTCGGGCTGAACCAGCGGTCGGCCCGCGCATTCGACGATGCGATCGCGACATTTCAGCGCGCGATGGCACTGGAGCCGAACGGGCCCGCGCCGGCGTGGTTGGCTCGCACGCTCTTCTTCGCGAATAGGAACCACGAAGCCGAGACCGCCGCACTCAGCGTCCTCACGACCAACGCCGACAAGTTCGAAGCGCATCGGACACTCGGAGACCTCCATGCCGAGGAAGAGCGCTTCGAGGAGGCGCTCGCGGCGTTCGACCAGGCGTTGCCGCTCGCCCCGTCGTATGCGGTCGCATCGACCCATCTCGGGCGCGCCCGAGCCCTGTTTGCGCTCGATCGTGAGCCCGAAGCTCGCGCCGCGTGGATCGCTGCCGAGGATGCCGGGAACGCGAGGGCCCGGGAGGAGCGTCGCGAGCACTTTCCGGCGGAGACCGGCGCCGACTTCTTCGACGAGGGCCTCGAGTTTCTCGACGAAGGCGACTGGGAGTCGGCGCGGGAGCCTTTCAAGCAGGCAGCGGCGCTCTTTCGAGCAGCGATGCGCTCACCGGGAGACTTCGCTGCCCGGCAGCTCGCAAACGTGCTCACCAACCTCGGCAATGTCTTCCGTCAGAGCGGCGATATCGACGCCGCGCTCTTGCATCTCGAGGAAGCAACGCGCGTCCGCCCAGCGGGCTACGAGGCGCTCGTCATGTTCGGAAACGTTCTCCGGAACGCAGAGCTCTCGAACGACGTCGTCGTCAGGGTCGAAGGCGAAGCGCTTCACGATGCAAGAGCTCGCCTCCGAAAGGCCATCGAGCTCCACGAGCGTTCGGTCAATCTCGCTCATGGCGAGCCCTACGCGCACTACAACCTTGGCCTCGCGCGACAGACGGCCGGCTTGTGGCGTGACGCAGTCAAGGCCTTCGAACGAGCGCTCGCCTACCGCGATGCCTCCAAGCGCCAGGATGCCGTCTTCAATATCGTGAAATCAATATGGAAGGCGGGATCGTTCGAGAGCGCCCGCAATCGATGCGATTCGCTCTACACCAACGACGATCTCGAGACGACGACGCGAAAGAACATCGAAGCGCTCATCATGCGCCAGCCTCGATACGACGGCGACTTCGTGGTCAAGCGCTTCGCCGAGACGCTCGACACGATCATCGATCTTCACACACGGAAGGCGACCGCAGCCACGAAGGCATTTCCATTTCGCTTCTACGGCATTCGACCAGCAGACTGGGCGCCGGGCAGCAACATGGGTCACGAATACCGCCTCCGCTTCCGCGAGGCGCCCGATGCCGCGACCCGTGAGACGATCGCGAAGGCGGTGGCGCAGCCGTGGGAGCTCATCGACGATGGTTACGGCTGCACATGGCGATGGTCCGGCCCCTTCGTTCAGATCACGCTCGGTGAGCGGCAAGTCGACGAGATCGACGGCTTCTTCATCGAGGTGGCCGACATGATGAAGGCGATCCACGCCGTCGCTCCGCTCGACGAGGTCGTCGCGTTGAACGCGCAGCGCCTCTCCAGCACCACGCCCGAGGACGAGGCGTGGGAGCGCTGGTCGCTCACCGTCGCCCCCTTGCCGGCCCCCCATCCGTTCTCGAACGACGGCCAGCTCTTCTTCTCTGCCTACGGCGAGGTTGGACAGTGGCCGGCTCCCCAAACGGACGCCGCCTTCGACGCAGCACGCGCAGCAGCAATGCCCGAGCGCATCGACGACGACGAGGACCTCGACGACGACGACGACGACCTCGACGAGGACCTCGACGGCGACGACTGAAGCCGACTTCGTCGATCCGCCAGCGCCCAGGCCCCCCACTCCGCATGGGTGGAGCGTGCATCGCGAGCGTCGAGAAGGACATCTCGACGCTCGCGAGCCGCCCCACGAAAACGGGGCCCCAAACCTGCGTGGAGGCCGTAGCGAGCGACTCCCCCAACGTTGCTGTTCGCGCTAGGGTGGCCGCTCTCTTGGATCCGGTGACCTGCTTCGCGATCGTGGCGCTGATGACGCTCATGAATGGCGGCATCCTCGTTCTCGTTCATCGCGACCTGCCAGAAACCATTCGGCCGAGCGCGCTCGATTGGCTGATGAGCACGCTGCTCATGGCAGGAGGCTCTCTGTTCCTCGTGCTGCAGGCGTACGCGCCTCCGGCCTTCATCCTGCCGCTCGCCAACGGGCTGCTCATGTTGGGCCTTACGGGATACTGGCGGGCGCTTCGCCGCTTCTACGGCAAGGCGGACTCGCCCTGGCTCATCGCACCGACGCTCGCGGGCACGCTCGGCATCTATTGGTTTGCCGACCAGCAGCCCCACCTCACGGCGCGCGTCGTGCTCAGCGCGGCCGTATGGCTCGTCATCTTGGTTGGCGCGATCGGGACGCTTCGCAACGCCGCCGAGGACGCGAAGAGCCGCCGCGTGCTCACTGCCATCTTCGTCGTGGTCGCGTCATTCACGCTCGTTCGGGCGGTCTACTTCGCCGTCAGACCGGCCCAGACGGGGACAGTCACCGACCGTTCGCTGATCAATCTGCTCACGCCGATCGTGGTCGGGATCCTGCCGCTGATTGGAACGACGACCTTCCTTCTCCTCTGCTCCGATCGCATTCGACGTCAGTGGGAGCGCGCCGCCTCGACCGACTACCTGACAGGCCTCGCAAATCGCCGCACGCTCGGCTTCGAAGGCAATCGCAGAGTGGAGCGCGCACGCGCCAATGGCGATCAGCTCGCGATTGCCGTCGTGGACGTGGATCATTTCAAGTCATTCAACGACCACCACGGACACGAGATCGGCGACCTTGCGCTCAAGCACGTCTCCTCGCGTCTCAAAGCAGCGTGTCGCGGAGGCGATCTCCCGGCACGGCAAGGAGGAGAAGAGTTCGTCGTCCTCTTCGATCGCATCGATGCCTTGCAGGCAAAGACCGCCAGCGAGCGGATGCGCCTTGCCGTCGAGTCCGAGCCATTCCTCGTCGACGGGTCTCCGCAGGCCATCACCGTCTCGATTGGCGTCGCTGCCCTTTCGCCAACGGACGAGACGTTCGACGACCTCCTGCGTCGCGGCGACCAAGCCCTCTATGCTGCCAAGACGGGCGGCCGGAATCGTGTCGAGCTTGCCGAGTGAACCTCCAAGACGCAGCCGGGGCTCGGCTCGAACAACGGCCTTCCGCGCATGGACACCGCCGAGACGAAGCGCCGCCGTGCGGACGACTGGGCAACGCTCTCGACGCTCGCTCCGAAGCTCCTCCGTGACGACCTGCGGCGCCAGGAGCCCCTCGAGTCCGCGCCCGCGATCCGCTCTGAGCGCCCGACCGCGCGTCGCACGGCCTCCTGGTAACCTGAGGCTCCGACCAAGACGCGCAGACGCGCGCGGACGACACCGCGTACACTTCGACCTGATCTCGCTCGGAACGACGCCGCGATCTGCTCCGCTCTACTGCGCTGGATCGTCGGGTCGGTGGTCACTGCACCGGCTTGTAGGGCACACAAGTCGATGAGCCGGCGCCTACGATTTCGATCCCCGAATCCTCGATGACGACGGTCGACGTCTTCATCGTGGGTGAATAGCGGGTGACGCTCGATCTCGCCATTCCACTGGTGACGAATAGCCAAAAGTCTCCCCCCCACTGCGCAAACGCCCACGATGAGCCGATAGCAGGCGTTCGGTGCCTCTCGAGCGTCTGACCCGACGTCTTGTCGATGTGCAGGACCGTCCCGTTCAGAGAGGCGTACCCATAGAGCTGACCGTCTCCCGTGCCGGTAAGCTCAAACGTGTAGCCAAGCTCCGTCGCCCCGACGCGGCCGACTTCGAGCGTCTTGGTGTCGACCTTCCAGAGCCCGTCCTGTCCCAGATAAAGCGTTTCGCCATCTCCAGAATCATTCTTAGAAAATCCCATCCCAAACAGAAAGAGCTCAGGCGTTCGCCCACGCAAGACGATTTCGTCGCAACGAAGGTCGTCGAGGCGCACCTTGAAGAGCCTGCCAGATGTGTACAGAATCCAGGCGGTGTCATAGCGATCGATTGCCATCGAGAATGTTCCGCTATCAGGACACTGGAGGTATCCAAGGCGGCTGAAGGCGAGGGTCTTGGGCTCGAACCGGTGAATCGCGTCGGGCCCCTTCGATAGGACGTAGACAAAGTCTTCCCCACCCGCACACTCCACCTCATGCGGGCCCGCATCGCCCGTTCCAGCTTCCGGCGATACGAACGCGCTCTCGGGAGGACCGGCGTCGGCATACGACGGGGGATCGATGTACGCCGCACGGTCCGACGTGCAGGCGACGAAGGCCGTCATCATGACGGCGAGAACGAGCGAGACGCGCGGCTCTGTGGCGAACGACATCGAAGGTCAGCCTTTCCTTACGGCGGTGACCACCTGCATCCCCCCGGATGGGCGAGTCAACCGAAACACGGCGCGCTTTCCTGGGGTCCGTCGACGAGAGCCGTCGCCCCGTCCAGTCAGCGCAAGCGCCTCGTCCCGTAGCAAGTACGATTCGTGCAATTGGATCAGTCTCTAGAGAAGACGACAGGAGCAGGCGGGGCATACTCGATCGACTCATCGTCGATCCCGCGGCCGAGCGCTCCCCACGCGTTGTACCCCCAGCATTCGACAGAGCCTGAACGTAAGAGTGCGCAGCTCGTCGCCGAGCTCGCGACAATGGCGACAGCAGGTTCGCTCAGCCCATCGACGCGACGAGGGGACTTGTCTTCCGTCTGGCCGCTCGCTCCCCAGCAGTACACGCGCCCGCTTCCCATGACCGCACAAGTGACATACTCACCAGCGGAGACCTGAAGCGGAATGTCCAGACGACGAGGCAAGCCAGCGTCCTCATCGTCCGCCTGGACGATGCTGGCCAACATGGTTGGCCGCGGGAGCGAGTCGACCCCATCCTCCGTGCCAAGCCCCAACCCAGAAAGATAGTTTGATCCCCAACATTCGACGGTCTTGCCTGCGATCGCACACGAGTGAAATCTGCTGGATGTTATCCCCCGAACGTCTCTGAGCCCCGATACTTGGGTGGGTACCGGATCAGGATCTTCGGACGTGTCGCGCCCAAGAAGAAACCGGCCATCTCCCGAGCCCCAGGACCAAAGCTGTCCGCTTTGCGTGATCGCGAATGTCCGGCCGATCGAAGGCACGATCGTTGCCGCGCTCCCGCTGTCGATCGACAGCCGCTCGGGCGGAGCGGCTCCCGTCCGGGCACGCGGACCGAGCTGAGACGTGTCGTTATTCCCCCAGCAGTACGTGGTACCAGCGTCGGTGGCGACACAAGCGGTGGCGAAACTGTACCCGTCGAACGTGCCTCCAAGCGTGACTTTCGAGCTCGAAGGAACGAGGTCGAGGCGTGTAGGAAGCGCCGAATCGGAGGTGGGTGGCCCTGCATCCAGATCGAGTCCAGCGTTGATGAGCGTGGGGTCTCCCCAGCACCAGACACCGCCATCGGCGGTGGTCGCGCACGCATTGTTCCCAGCGAGGCTGACGCTCGTGACCTCGGTGAGCGCGTCGACCCGACGAGGCACGGAGCTGTACGTGCCCTCGTCCAGCGAAGACCCGAGGCGGCTCACCAGGTTGCTGCCCCAACAGTGAAGACTGCCACTCTTGAGCAGCGCGCAGAACACCATGCCCGTATCGTAGTCATAGCTCCCAGCAATCGCGACAACGCAGGGCTCGGAATCGCATGTGACGCTGCCGTCTGGGACCTCGTACGTATCCGTGATTCCCGAGTCTGCGATCGAGCTTCCGCCAGAAGCGTCAGGGACCGGGGGATCGTAGTTTGGCCCGGCATCCGAAGGGATATCTTCTCGCGGCTCTGCGGCGGAGCAGTGAACGAGCCCTGCGCCGCCGAGGAGCGCCCACGACGCGAAAAGCATCCACGAGACGAGGAATCGCTTCGAGCTCATAGGGGGTCTCCTGGTAGCGCCACGCTGCTCTTGTGAAGCAGAACGTCGCGTCCGGCGATCCAGACGTCGTTCTCGCCCGTGCCCCAAATCGCGAAGAGGTCTTCCTTGGTCGCGCCGTCGAGCGGTCCTTCCGCCAAGGTCCATGACTGTCCATCGAAATGGAGGATCGTCCCGCCGTCACCAACAGCCCAAATGTCGTCGTCCGCGACTCCCCAGATCGCCCGTAGCGGTCTCCTCGCCGGCGACTCGAAAATCTCTGCTGGTGACCGATCTCCGCCGGAGAACGCGAAGCGGCGAATGGTTCCGCCTTCACCTGCAGCCCACACGCCGCCGGAAGGCGCACACCACGCTGCATATAGTTCACGCGACGTCTGGCTGTTTACTGAGTGCCAAGCGGCGCCGTCCTTCATCCACCCGGACGTGTGGCGAGTCTTTCCGCCGCTACCGACAATCCAGACTCCCGCCTTTTGGCTACCGCAGATCGCATTGAACGTGATCGGCTCCACCTCCGACGGGGTGCTGGGGCTCGTAGGCGAGACCTTCCAGTTCGGATCACCATTCTGCCAGCCCTCGGAGTGGAAGACCGAAGGAGTAATTATTGTTCTGGGCGGGTTCGGAGAACCGGGGCCGCCCGGTCCCGGCTCTATCGGACCAGGCTCTATCGGTCCGGGAACGCTCAACTCGAAGGACATGCCAACCGCCCAGACGTCGGTCGCGCTCGAGCCCCACATCGCGGCGATCGGCGGCGGCCAGCGTGCTTCCGTTCGACCCGACTCTCCAGTCGAGCGCGACCACGCTCCGCCGCTGGCGTCTCGATGCCAGACCGAAGCGCTCGTGCTGAACGTCCAGACGTCGCCGCCACCGCTCCCCCACACACCGAATAGCGACTGGCCAGTATCGATTGTTTCGGCTTCCAGGCCTCTGCCATCCCAGTGGAGAACGACGGCGGGGCTTCCGGCCATCCACACGTCGTCAGGTCCCGATCCCCAAATCCCGTTGATGGCGACAGGCGACCGCGGGAGCGCCACGCGACACCAGTTTCCGGCTGCGCAGCCGGTATCGGGTATCGAGGCTGTCGCGTCCGACGTCGAGCCCGGAGCAGGAGGCTCCTCTAGTTGGGGAGCCGCGCTCTCGGCGCAGCTTGCGACGAGATAGGCTGGACACGTCGCCAGCACGAACGCGGGCAGCGCGATCCTTCGGAGCACATAAGGACGCATCAGAACACCACTCCCGCATCAGGCACTTCGCAAGGTTTCGTCAGGCACTGCCCCGCAGCGCAAGGTTGCCCTGCGTCGTTGTCGCACTGCACGCCGCAGCCTCCGCAGTTGACCGGATCGGTCATCGTCTCGACTTCGCAACCATTTTCGATTCGCAAATCGCAGTCAGCTCGACCAGGCGGGCACTGATAGGAGCATCTTCCTAGTCGACATACGGGGCTGCCAATCGGATTCGCCCCCCAAGACACATTTCCGGGACAGACCCTGCCGCAGGCACCGCAATTGAGTGGATCAGTCAGCAGATTGACGCACTGGTCACAGTACGTCAGCGATGGATCCTCGCATTCGCACCGCCCCTTCACGCACGCCTGCTGTGGCAAGCATGCGTTCCCGCATTCGCCGCAGTTCTTCGGGTCGTTCGTGATGTTGGTCTCGCAACCGTCGCTGCACAGATTCTGGTTGCAGTCCGCGTATCCGTTTCCGCAACCGAGGGAGCACGACGAGCTCACGCAACTCGGGCCGAAGTTTGGGGGGCGTCCCCCGACACCGCATGGCCACGCGTCGGCGCCGGCGTCCTCGTCCGGGAACGCGCACTGGATTCCGCACGCACCACAGTTGAGCGGGTCGCGAACGGTAGGGCTACAGTCGGTTCCGCATTGGGTATAACCTGGTGGACAGCCGCACGCTCCACGCCAGCAAATCTCGCCGTCCTGACATGCAACTCCGCAACTTCCGCAGTGGTTCGGGTCGTCCAATAGCGAAGCCTCGCACCCATCCCCATATCGTTGATTACAATCGCCGTAGTATGCCTTACATTGAATCGAACACTTTCCGGCGACACAGTAGAGCGCCGCGGTATCGTCGCCACCGGCGTCGCCGAACGTGCACGCATTTCCGCACGCGCCGCAGTTGGCTATGTCGGTTTGGAGATTCGAAGTGCATTGTCCCGGCTTGCCGGCGCAGGTCACATACGGAGCCGGGCAGTCGTACGAAATGCACATGCCGGCATCGAGCTCCGGAAGCGGCCCGGCCTCGGGTTCGGCGAACGTAGGGCCGGGCGGCTTCGGCGGGGCGCCGAAGTCGAAGGATCGCTCTGACGTGCAGCTCATCGCGGCCGCGCCGACGAGCAGTAGGAAGAAGACAATGCCGTGACGGCCCTTCATCATGGTGAGATCTCCGCGCTATCACTGGTGCGCGCTCGGCTCCCGGCAGACGACAGCAGCGTGCTGACGCGCGCCGAGTAGGGACTGCGCGGACTCTCCGCAAGGAAGCGGCGCGCGAGCAGCGTCGCCTCCTCGTTGCGGGCGAGATGGATCAGAGCTTCGACGCGCAGAACCAGAGCCTCGTCTGCGAGGACTCCAGTGGGGTAGTCGGTACGATACTCGTCGAGCAGACGCATCGCTTCCGCGGCTCGGCCTGCGCGAAGCTGGCGGCGAATCGCCTGCATTCGCTGCACCTCCTCGGCGAGCGCACTGCTCCGCTCGTGTCGAGGAGTCTCATCGCTGCCGCGTTCGCTCGCGTGCTCCGCGTGGAGACTCTCCGCCCGGCCCGGCGCGTTGGGAGAAGGCGCGCCAGGATCGAGGGTCTCCGAGGTAGTATCGGTCGAATGCCGTGTCGCCTTCGTCGGCATGCCCACTTGTTGCCCCTCCGCAACGCCGTGCGTCCGCGCCGGTGCACGTTCGAAACCGGACGCTCCGACCGGAGGCGCGTGCCTCGTCGGCACCGCGATCGTGACAGCCGCCGACGGTTCGTCCGGCGAAGGTTCGCTTGGAGCGGCCGGTGGCGGAAGCTCGCTTGGGGACGTCGCGGTTACCGGCATCCCAACTTTGGCGGCCGCCGGAGCCTCGACCACAGGAGCCGGGAGTCCCTCGATGTGCGTGACTTCGCGGATCCCTGACGCGAGACCGGCGAGCGCCGCGATCCCGAGGAGCCTCCAACCGAGCGTCCAACCTCCGATGCCCGCGCGAGGCAGGGCGATGGTGATCGCCTTCGCGCTCTCTACGCCGGCAGGGGTGGCCATTGCATTGGATTCGGCCGCCGCAAGGGCAGCCATGGTCGCGCGCTTGGCGGCGGCGGAAGCACGTTCACTGCGCCCCGCCGCGTAGAGAGCGCTTCGGAGCCGCGCGGCATCGTCTCGTAGTCGACTCATCGCTTCGACCTCCCCGCACCATTCACGTGAATTCGCTCGCAGATTCGGACGAAGAGAGCGCGCGCACTGCGCAGGCGCGATGCTACGGTGCCGCTCGGGATGGCAAGGCACTCGGCGGCCTCGCTCGTAGTCATCTCCTCGAGGTCGATGAGCACCAGGACCGCCCTCAGGCGCTCGGGCATCGCCGCCAGTGCCTCGTCGAGGATCGCGCGAGCGCGGCGCTGATCCACGATGTCGTCCAGGGACACCTCGACCATCGGTTCGGCGCTCTCGTCGAGCACGTCCTCGTCGTAGAGCGACTCGCGGCTCCTTCCTTCGCCGTAGCGAAGACGGGCCGCGATGTTCATCGCCGTCCTGTAGAGAAACGCGCGCTCCCGGCCCGCTTCGATGTCGTGAAGCCGCTGGAAGGCGACGAGGAAGACCTGCTGGAGCGCGTCATCGGCGGCGGCCTCCTGCAGGCCCATCCGCCTGAAGACACGCCAGACGAAATCGCCGTGCGCATCGAGTAGCTCTCGTACGGAGAGCGAGCTCGCCTGTCTAGGAGGCACGTCGTCCTCGACCCGCACCAGGTGGGCCGCCTCGGGACTCGTTGCTGCCGTTCGCACTCTCCTAATCACGAGATCGGCGCAAACTGATCAGAATTTCTTCCGTGCCGCGCGGTGGACCTAGCACAGCCATACGTGACGAGACGGAGTGACGAGACACAGCGAGGCAAAACGAACTCCTCTCGGAGCGCTCGGCCTCCGGGCTCGGACGCACCGTGAGCTGCGGTTGCTCGAGGCGAGCGGAGGACGAACGGCCGCCACTGCCCCGTCCTGCACGGCGCCTTGCAACCAGAGCCCCGAACCGTACGATACGGTCCGCATGCTTCGGCGTCCAGATGCGAGTCCTAGAGCGTGAAGCTCCTGCTTGCGGCGTTCGCGGCGTCAGCTGCCGCCCTCTGGCCTCGAAACGTCGCCGCGCAACCTACCGTGACGCACGCGCATGCGGTCGTGAACGCAGCGTGCGCCGACGAGGATGGCTTCTGGAAGCGGGTTGGAGCGTACACGTCTCTCGTGGCGAAGGCGTCGGCTGACGAAGGCACCGTGACGCTCGTGGTTACGGTTCATGCCGAAGACGAGCGAACCACCGGCAGCTTTGCCGTACTCGATGGAGCGAACACAGCTGCTTCGTACGAACGGAGCGTCAGCGGAACGTCCTGCGAAGAAGTCCTCGATGCGCTGAGCTTCTTCGTAGCGCTCACCTACGATCCGGATCTCCTCGGGGCGCGCCCACACTCGACTCCCGCACCTCTCCCCCCCGAGCGGCCACGAGTAGCCCCTCCCCCAGCGAAGCGGTCTTGGATCCTCGCGCTGGGCGCAGCGGCAGAGCTGACCGCGACGGGCGACATTCCGCTGGGCGGCTCGGTGTTCGCGCAAGCCTCACGACGATTCGGAAGGATCGAGCCGGCGTTCCGGATATCCCTGTCCGCGCTGACGACGCGCGTCGAAACCTCGAACGTGTCCGCTCGTTTCGTCTGGCTCTCCGCCGCTCCCGAGGTTTGTGTGAGCCGCTTCGCTGCAGGCGTTCTGTCGATTTCACCCTGCGGGAGCTTCGTGCTCGGAGTGTCCTCAGCCACGCCGAGCGGAGTGCCGGGGGGGCGTTCCTTCATCCAACCGTGGCTCGCTCCGCGGGTGCTCGTTCGAGGAGCCATGACACTCGATCGGCGTCTCAGCATCGAGCTATCTTGTGGAGTCGAGACTCCCCTGCTGCGCGGAAGATATCTCTTCGGACCGATCCCGGCGTACCGTACTCCGGCCATCGCTCCTTTCGTAATGCTCGGCTTGTCCCTCGCGATCGGAAGCGGGTAGTACCGCGCTCTGCGGTGAGCCGACCACGACCTCGCAGTGTTCGGTTCGCACCGTCTGACGGCCGCTGCACCAACCACCTTCCACGGCCATCTCCGTCGTATGCAGACGGTGCGGCTCAAACGCGGAGAGGCTCGCGAAGTCGGCCAGAGCAGCCTGAGTCGCGAGCCCGGCGGATGCCCGCACCTTGTTCGCGTGGGATTCATCATGTCGAACGCGTCTGTGACGAAGTGCTGGCGGAGTATCTCGCGCACCGGCGCGACTGAGAAGGACATGAGCACGCCGGCCTCCTCACGACCTGCGCGTGATACCGAAGCTCCGGATCTGATGCGAGGTATGGGTCTTTCGATAGCGCGCGGGTATGTCGTCGAGCGGCGCCAGCCCCTGTTTCAGCGAGGAGTTCGGCGCACGAGCGCTCGACGAGGCCGAGACGCACCTCGCGCGCGCGCGGCGCGATCTGCCGGCGTGCTCCGGCGTCTGCTACGCTCCGCGCATGCGTCGTTCTTCTTGCTTGGTCGCGGCATGTGCCGTGGCGTTGGCTTCGTGTGTGGTCTACGGCGAGGCCGACGACGCAGGCGACGTCCCCACGGACGCAGGTGAGCAACGACTGGCCGACGGCGGTACGTACGCCGAGCCCGACGCGCGCAGCCAGGCAGACGCCGGTGACGCAGGAGCGGACGCCGCCGTCGCCCCGTTGACCGCCGGGCAGCAAGCGGTGTTGGACGCCGCCAACGCCTACCGCGCGCAGCTCAGCCCCGCGCCTACCCCACCCTTGCCGCGGCTCGAGTGGTTCCACGAAGCCGTCCCCTTGCTCGAGCCGTGGAGCCTCGGCTGCGAGCCGGCGCAAAATCGCAAGCAGGTCGGCTCGGCGACTCGCTACACCCCGATACCAGGCAGCGTGACCCCGCAGCAGCTCGTCGAGCAGCTCGCGAGCGGCTACGAGTACGGTAACAATGCATGCTCTCTACCCAACGGCAACTGCGTGGTGCCCAAGGCGCTGATCCAACGCGCCGTCACGCGCTTTGCCTGTACGTGGAACACGTGTTCGCTGAACGGCGCTCCGCACGAATTCTGGGCATGCGCGTTTGCGCCCGAGTTCGACGTCGACGCGCGCCCGTACTGAGTCACGCCTCGGTCCGTCGCGCCCCCTGCGTCGTCAGCGCTTGGCGCACCGCATCGATGACTTCGCTGCACGCGAATGCTCAGAACGAACCGGAGATGCGGATCGACGAGCCGTCGGCGTGGACACCGACCTGGCCGCCACCTGAGGACGACGGGGCGCTGAGGACGAACCAGACGCCGGCGCCGGTCGCAGCGATGCCACCGAGCATCGCGATGGTCGAGACGAGGCCGGCGCTGCGGCCGGCGCGATCGGCCTCGACGCCGACCTGAGAGCAGCCCGCGGCGCAGTCTGTGTCGCGTTCGTCCTTCTTCGACATCGCGCGAAGGCCGAAGGCGGTCCCGATCCCGATCCCCACGACGCCAACACCGGTCAGGATCCAGCCGCTCGTGCGCTGCGCGCTGCTCGAAGAATCGACGGGATCCCGAGAGAGGTCCGCCGACGTCTTCGTCGAACGCGGGCTCGGCTCCAGATCGAAGGCGACCTTGGCCGTCGTCTCAGGCGCGACGCGGAGCGAGCTCGACGCGGGCTGGTAGCCATCGGCGCGGACTTCGATCGTCACGACGCCAGCAACGACACGCACGCGTCCGTCGGCCTCCAGCGGCGCCGGCGAGCCGTTCACGAACACCTCCGGGCTCGGCACCTTCACGTCGACGGTCGCCCAAGCGAGCTTGCTCGCGACGAGACGCGCCGCCCTCTCGAGGGGCTCGCGGTTCTGTTTGATCCACGGATCGTCCTTCTCCGCGAGCGCGAGCCCGAGGTCCCGCTCCGCCGCGACCCAGAGGGCAAGCGCTTGCTCCGCGAGCGCGACCTGCGCACGCGCGCGCGCGCTCGGTGCCAGCGCGAGCGCTTGCTGGAAGGCGTCCAGCGCCTCCGCGTCCTTCCCTTCGCGCCGGAGGGCGACTCCGGCTTGCAGCGCGGCGTCCGCATCCTCTCGCGGTCCTGCATGGGCGGCATGCGACGAGCCGAGAGCGGCGAGCACGACGAGGACCCCCGCCGCCCGTTTCATGCACAGCGGCAGGGTCCGACGATCAGTCGAGGATCGGGACGCCATTTCGATCGACCTGATGTGTCTTCTTCGGCACGGCTCCCGTCGTCGAGACGGGCATCGTCCCGCGGACGCTTCGAACGCGCGGCGGAGGCTTCGAGCTCGGACGCGACGAGCCGGCGCTCGCCTCGAGAGCGGGGGCCGGTGGAACCTCCACCTCGCCCGAATCCACCGAGGCGGGCATGACGACCGAGGGTGCGGCTACCGTCGTGAGCGCTACGGGCGGTGAGGACGAATCTGCGCGCCTCGTCACGAAGACCGCTCCGGCGATCAGCGCGGCGACAGCGACTCCGAAGACTCCGATCGCTCGACGGAACCTTCGACCGGACGGAGCGGTCGGCTCCAGCGAGGCGATATGCGTCGCCTCTTCGATCGTGACCGGGACGCTCGCTGCCAGCGGAGCGAGGGCCGTCTCCTCGCTCGTGGGATCATCGGCCCGCCGGCTCGACGGCACCAACATCGCCTTCTCCGAATCGACGAGCGGCGCTCGCTGCAAGCGCGAGCCATACGCTTGAACGACGCGCTCGGCGTTGACCCGCCCTTCGGGTGACGCGAACGGCTCGAGCGCGCGCGCGACCTCGGCGACGTTCGGGATCCGTAGATCACGCGACTTCTCCAAGCAACGAAGGATGACCGCTTCGAGCGCCCTCGGCACCGACGGGCAGCGCTGCGAGAGCGGTCGCGGCGGGTCGACCATGATCGACGCGCACAGCGCCGGAAGCCCCTCCCCGTCGAACGGACGTCCGCCGCCGAGGAGCATGTAGAGGACGACGCCGAGAGACCAGACGTCGGCCCGCGCGTCGACGCCGCGAGGCGACCGAATCTGCTCCGGCGGCATGAACGCCGGCGAGCCGAGCATCACTTGCGAGGAGGTCAGCTCGTGCTGTTGATGAGCGCCGAGCTCCTCGAACTTGGAGACGCCGAAGTCGAGCAGCTTGATGCATGCACTGCCGTTCGTGCGTCGCGTACGGAACAGATTGTGGGGCTTGAGATCGCGATGAACGATGCCGTTCAAGTGCGCCTCGGCGAGCGCCTCACAAGCCTGCAGCGTGTAGTCGACTGCCTCTTCGACAGGGAGGGCCCCCGACGTGTCGAGGAGCGATCGGAGGTCGATGCCCTCGAGATACTCGAGGACCATGTACGGCGTCTTCGGCGGGAGGATGCCGAGGTCGAAGACGCGAACGATGTGATCGCTGCGAAGCGCCATCGTCGCCTTCGCTTCACGGAAGAAGCGCGACCTCACCTCCTCGGTATCGACCGACGCACGGAGGATCTTGATCGCGACGCTATGGCCGAGCAGGACGTGCTGGGCGCGGTACACCCGCCCCATCGCGCCTTCGCCGACGAGGCGCTCGATGCGGTACTTGCCGTCGACGACCTCGCCGACGGCTGGCATCGCGAGATCCGGAGCCTCTGCCACACAGTGCAGCGTACACGAAGATCACGGCGCCATGAACGGGCGGCGTCGATCACCGCCGCCGGAAGTCGTCCGCGTCGAGCCCGAGCTGCTTGAGCCAGCGATAGACCTGGATCGGCGCCTTCCCGAACGAGCGAGCGACCGCCGCGACGTTGCCCTGGTGTGTGGAGAGCGCGGCGGTGAGCTGCGCCTTGAGATCCCCGCTTGGCGGCACATCTGCGCGAAGCGCGATCGCATTGGCCAGGGCCGGCGTCACGTGCTCGACCCCGATCGGTGCTCCGTCGGAGATGACGAGAGCCGACGCGAGCGCATGACGGAGCTCGCGGATGTTGAGCGGCCAGTCGTGAGCCAGCAGCTTGAGCGCTGCGTCGGGCGTGAAGACCACGCTCTTGTCGCCTGCGAGCTTCGGCAGGAGCGCTGCGATGAGCGAGCCCAGATCTTCGATCCGTTCGCGAAGCGGAAGCAGTCGGTGTGTGAAGCCCGAGAGGCGCGCAAGCAGGTCCTCGCGGAACATGCCCTTGGCGACGAGGTCGTGGAGCGGACGGTTCGTGGCGGCGACGATGCGGACGTCGACCGAGAGAGGGCGCGTCGTCCCGACCGGCACGACGGCACCTTCCTCGAGAGCGCGGAGGAAGGCAGCCTGGGACGTCAGCGGAAGATCACCGAGCTCGTCGAGAAAGAGCGTTCCTTGGTCTGCAGCGCGAAAGTGCCCGAGCTCGTCTCGGACGGCACCGGAGAACGCTCCCTTCACATGACCGAACAAGTGACTCTCGAGAAGCCCGGCCGGGATCGCGGCGCAGTTCATCGCCACGAAGGCGCCCGGACGCCCGGAGGTCTCGTGAACGGCGTTGGCGACGATCTCCTTGCCCACGCCGGATTCACCGAGCAGGAGCACCGGCAACGACGACCTCGCGAGGGCGACGAGCCGCGCGTGGCTCGCCTCGAGCTCGGGCAGCAGCGTCGCGAGCGGACCGGTCGCGAGCTCCTCACGATCCCGCTGCGCCTCGGGTGGCGAGACCCGAGCGGCGCGGAACACGAACAGCGTTCGCCCGCATTCGAATACGTCACCGTCGGAGAGGGTGGCGCGCGTGATGCGCTTGCCGTTGACGAAGGTTCCGTTGCGCGAACCATCGTCGACGAGGACCCAGGACGTGTGGGCTCGCAGGAGCCGCGCATGCACCCTCGAGACGAACGTCCCCGGGAGCCGGATCGAGAGGACGCGGCCCTCCGCGCTCTCCTCACGCGTCGCCTCACGCGTCGGACCACGGCCGAAGACCACCTCATGGAGACCGCCAAGCCCGTACCGCGCCCCTCCGAGGTGTGGCGCATCGCAGTGAAGCGCGACGAAGAGGAAGGGGGCGGACGCCTCCGCGCGCTCCTCCACCCGATCCCGCGATTCCGCGGCGGTCGTCGTCGCTTCGAGCGCGTCGCGCATCCTGCCCAGCCTACCCCGGACGGAGCGGCGCCTCCATCCTGCCTCATCGAGCCCTCGCGAATCTTGCTACAACGGGAGTGTCGATGAGCCGTTCTCACTGGGCCAGCCTCGTGCCGGTGCTGTTCGCGCTCGGCGGATGCACCCTCATTCTCGGCTACGGCGACGAGGCCGAGCTCGCACGGGATGCCGGCGCGCCCGACGCGGCCGAGGCGTCGTCGCCGGCAGACGGGTCGGCTCCGCCCGACGATCGGCCGTTCTGCGAGACGCGCTCGCCGAAGCCGACGTTCTGCGCCAGCTTCGACGGACCGAGCTTCCTCTCCGAGTGGATGGAAAGCCACGCGACCAACGCACGGATCGAGCGCGACACGAGCTCGTTCGTGTCGCCTGCTGCGTCGCTCCGCGTCGCCCTCGATCGCGAGGACAGCGGCCCGGTCTCCTGCGGGGTCGGGGCGACCTTCCACGCCTGGGCCGACAAGCCCTTCTCCGTGACGGTCGGCTTCGATCTCCAGATCGAGGCCGCCGCTCCGGTCGATGCCTTGGCGGTCATCGCCAACCCGATCTACTTCACCGTCCCGGGCCGCGCATCCTACCTCGTTCAGCTCGCGGGCCGACCGCTCGCAGACGGCTCGACGATCGCCGTCAGCCTCGTCGAGGTCACGAACTCACCCGACGCGTCGCGCGGCCATTCTTCCAGCGTCTCTCTCCAGATCGGCACGTGGACTCATGTCGAGCTGACGATGGCGCTCGCAGGGACGAACAACTCCGCGCGCCTCGCGCTCGATGGCGTGGTCGGCTTCGAAGGCCCCCTCGAGCTGTCGGCAACGGGAACGCCGCACACCATCTTCGGCATCGCCACCGTCGACCCGGAGACGACCGCCTGGGCCTACCGGGTGGACAACGTGACGCTCGACTTTCGCTGAAGCGTCCTCGCCCCGATCGAAACGTGTTTCGAACCATGTTTCGATCCTGAACCTGCCTCGCCCCGCGCATTTCCCGAGAATCTCGGGGTGCGATGGCGGCCCCGGAGCCTCTCGACCGAGCGGCATGCACCTTGCGATGGGCGCCCACCATGAGAGTCGCGCGCATCTTGGGCCTGGTCACGATCGGCGCCTTCGCGCTCGCAGCATGCGCGGACGAGTCGGGCACGGACCCGCGCCGCAACCAAGGCGTAGACCCGGCCGAGAACACCGCTACCGACGCGCCGCCGCTCGGCGAAGAGAGCACGATGTCGCTCCCCCGCCTCACGCGAGACGAGTACATCGCCACGCTCGGCGATCTCCTCCACGCGGCAATGCCCACGGAGGCGAACGAGATCCTGCAAACGGTACTGCCCCTCGCGGAGGCGATGCCCCCCGACCAGCTCGTCTCCCCTCCGGCGGAGAAGCACGGCGGCTTCGGGCGGCTCGACCAGTCGCAACAGCAGCAATACGCCGATGTCCCGTTTCAAGTCGCGGTGCAGCTCGGCAAGGAGGCGACGAAGACGCCGGCGCGCATCGCGAGCCTCGTCGGTGTTTGCGCGAGCACGAGCATCGATCGCGCGTGCTTCGAGGCGTTCGTGCGGAAATTCGGCGAGCTCGCGCTCCGGCGTCCGCTCGATGACGAAGACGTCGCGTTCTACGTCGGCGACGCCCCGGCGACGAACATCCCGGGCGATACGGTCGCGAAGGCCGTCACTCGACTGCTCTCGGCACCGCGATTCCTCTACCACGTCGAGAGCGGCACCACGGCGGCGGGCGCGAACGACATCTTCGCGCTCGATGCCTGGGAGCTCGCGTCGCGCCTCTCCTACCACTTCTGGGGAACGATGCCGGACGCGGCGCTACGCGAGGCCGCGAGTAGCGGTGCGTTGCTCGAGCCCGCGCGCTACGAGGCGGAGGTCGAGCGCCTGTTCTCCGATACGCGCTCGACGACCACGCTCACGAGCTTCTTCACGCAGTGGTTCTGGCCGCTCATCGAGCTCCCGGCCCTCGACAGCCGACTTCGAGATCCGGTCTTCAAGGCGTTCGCCGGCGCGAACACACCGAGCTCCGAGCTTCGTGGCCGGATGGTCCAGGAGGTCATCGACGCCGCGACGTTCATCGCCAAGAGCGGCGGGTCGATCCGCGATCTCCTGACGAACCGCCAGTCGTTCGCGCGCGATCCGGAGCTCGCCGCCATCTACGGAGTCGCGCCGTGGAACGGAACGGGCATTCCTCCCGAGCTCGGGCCGGAGCGCGCGGGGCTCCTCACGCGCGCCGCGTTCCTGAGCACGGGCTCGGCGAACACCCGTCCGATCATGAAGGGCGTCTTCATTCGTACGACGCTCCTTTGCGACCCGATCCCGCCGCCGCCCCAGGAAGGAATGGCGGTCGCGATCAACCTGAGCCCGACCCTCTCGACGCGGCAGGTGATCGAGGAGCTCACCGAGAAGGAGCCGCGCTGCGCCGGCTGCCACCAGACCCAGATCAATCCGCTCGGCTTCGCATCGGAGAACTTCGACGCGCTCGGACGCCTGCGAACGACCCAGACGCTCTTCGATGCGACGGGCAAGGTCGTGGGCCAGGCGCCGATCAACACGAAGAGCGTTCCGCTGATCGGCGCCGATACCGGCGAGTCGAGCGGCATCGTCCAGATGAGCCAGTGGCTCGCCGAGAGCGGCCGCGTCGAAGCATGCTTCGCCCAGCGCTACTTCCGCTTCACCTATCGGCGAATCGAATCGACCACGGGCGACCACGCGCTCATCGAGGTCTTGGCGAAGTCGGCACGCGAGGGCGGTGCGATCGCGAAGGTGCTCAAGGCGAGCGCACTGAGACCGGAGTTCAAGCGGAGGAGGATTCTCCAGTGATCAAGACATCTCGTCGCCAGCTCCTGCGCGGCATCGGCGGATTCACGCTCGCTCTTCCCTTCCTCTCGTCGCTCGCGCGCCCGTCACGGGCGGACGCGGCGGTGCCGGGGATGCGCCGGTTCGTCCAATTCTGCTCCTCCCACGGAGGGATCTGGGGCACGAACATGTATCCGGCCGAGTCGACGCTCACCCAGTCGCTGAGCTACGCCGGACGGACTGTTCGTCGCGGCACCCTCGGCCTTCAGACACAGGGCTCGGACGCGCTGCTCAGCCCCGTCCTCCGCGGACCTTCGAGCGCGTTCACGCCTTCGCTCGTTTCGAAGATGAACGTGCTCCGCGGCCTCGACGTGCCCTTCTACATCGGGCACCACACCGGCGGGCATCTCGGGAACTTCGCGCGCAACGACGGAAACGGCACCGACGGCACTGCAATGCAGGCGTTCCCGACGCCGACGATCGATCAGCTCATGGCGTGGTCGCCCAAGTTCTACGAGTCGCTCGGCACGGTCCGCGAGCGCTCGCTGCACATCGGGAACAACCTCTCCTTCAACTGGTCGAACCCACAGACGAAGAGCGGGCCCATCCAGGGAGTCGCCGGGAGCACCGACGCGCTCGCCCTGTTCAAGCGCATCTTCGTCCCCAACGATCCGACCGACGACACGAACGTGACCCTTCCGCCGGTCGTCGATCGCGTCCTCGAGGACTACAAGCGCCTCCGCGAATCGAACCGCCGCCTGTCGGCAGACGATCGCCGTCGACTCGACGACCACATGCAACGTCTGGCGGAGCTCGAGCGCCGCCTGCGCGTCCGCCCGAGCTGCAACAACGTCACCCCGGTCACCACCAACACGACGGCGATCGAGCGCCAGGCCTCCTTCCCCGTGGATCCGGCGGCGCAGGGCACGATGTACGGAGTGCTCAACGACGTCATCGTCGCGGCTTTCCTCTGCGACACGAGCCGCATCGCGGTGGTGCACGTCGACGACACGTTCTCCACCTACGCCGGCGACTGGCATCAGGACATCGCGCACCAGGCGAACGGAAGCGCCCAGGCGCAAGAGACGATCGCCGCAGCCCATCGACTGACGTTCGCCCGCACGTTCCTCGATCTCGCAGCCAAGCTGAACGTCGACAACGGCACCGGCAAGACGTTCCTCGACGACTCCCTCGTCGTCTGGACCCAGGAGTCGGGCGAATACACCCACTCGGGTCAGGGCGTCCCCGTGATCACGGCCGGAAGCGCAGGCGGATTCCTCAAGACAGGCAACTACTGCGACTACCGCTCGAAGTCGCTCGTCGTCACCGACGGCGAGGCGGGCAATCCGGCCAAGATCTACGCGGGCCTGCTCTGGCATCAGTGGCTCGGTACCGCGCTCCAGGCCATGGGCCTCTCTCCCTCCGACTACGAAGGCAACGGCGTGAAGGGATATCCGTCGCGCAAGTTCATCGGCGAGAACTTCTGGGGGCCGACGAAGCCCGCGCAGCTCTACCCGGACGCCGTCTGGAACGTGGCGACCGACGTCCTTCCCTTCCTCGGAGCCTGAGCATGTCGATGACGCGCGCCTCCGCGATCGTGGCTCTCGCGCTGCTCTCGAGCTGCACCGATCCCGCCGAGGATCCCGGAAGTGGCCTTCAGCCATCATCGTCGGGGAGCCCCACGACGCCTTCGGATCGGGAAGAGGCTTCCTCCCCGGACGCATCGCCACCGACGACGGGTACGCCCGACGCCGGCTCGAATACGCCAGATGCGGATTCCGGCACTCCGGGACCGCCGGGTCAGGTGCGTGGCCTCGTCGGCGTCGGCTACGGCGGCATTCGCATCATGTCGCGCGACAGCGGCAAGACGTGGACGCGCACGGCCGTCGAGGCAAGCGGCGGTCTGGACGACTACAACCTTCTCCGTGCCGTCGCGTACGCGAACGGCAAGTGGCTCGCCACGGGCTGGGGCGCCACGATGTCGACGGACGGCGTAACGTGGTCTCCGCTCGAGCGCATCAACCAGCCCGCGCCGGGCGGAGTCACCTGGAACGGCGCCCGCGCCTGCGGGCTCACCGAAGGGCTCACCTCCGACGGCAGTGCGTTCTACGTCGCCTGTGGATCGCCATCCCAGGTCTTCCGCTCGACGGACGGCAGCAACTGGACCTCGATCGGCACGATCGGCAACCTCGGTGGCCACCCCGCCCTCGCCTTCCGCGACGGCATGTTCTACGCGTACGGCGACTCGAAGACGAGCTACCGCTCGAGCGACGGTGCGACATGGACGCAGGTCCCCGGCCTCGAGCAGGCGACGTTCTGCGAAGGCACCTGGAAGAGCCGCGCCGCATGTCATGACGCGAGCTGGTTCGAAGGAGCGTACTTCCAGGGCGTCTGGCAATCCCGCGTGAGCCGCTCCACCAACGGCGCGAGCTTCACCGTCGTCCACGACGATCCGTCGAACAACACGCTCTACCAGGCCCGAGCGATCGGAGAGGGCTGGGTCGCGCCATGAGAAACCGTGTCCGGGCTGCACTAGCCCCCGATCGCAGCTAGGCTAATTCGATGCGAAGAGTGTCCGCGCTCGTGCCGCGCGCGGGAGGGGGCCTGCTCGTGATCGCCGTGGCCACCTCGGCGTGCTCTCTCCTGCTGAACGACGACGACTACTCGGGCACCCCCGACCTGACGCCGAGGGCAGAGGGCGGCGTGGATGCCCCATCACTGCTCGACGGACAGGCGCCCGATGGAGACGGCGCCGCCGACGCTGACGCCGACGCTCCGAACGATCCTCCCGACTCCGGCAAGCACGGGCGAGCCTTCGTCGCCGTTGGCGAGAACGGCCGTCGCGCCGTCTCGACCGACGATGGCCTCACGTGGAGGCTCGTCGCCGAGAGCGACGCGAGCGCGTCCAAGCTCAACAGCGTGACCTTCGGCCTGGGGCGGTTCGTGGCGGTCGGCACGGTCTTCACGCCCGCCTTTCGTACTTCGGTAACCGACGATTTCGCGAACTGGGCGTGGATCGATACCGAAGTGTCGAACGCCGGTGGCCCGGAGCAGGTGGTCTTCGGAGCGGACCGCTTCGTCGCGGTAGGGGCCTACCGGAGCAGCACCGTCAGCACCGACGGCAACGCCTGGTTCACCTACCAAGTGGAGTTCGACTTCAACGGCCTGACGTTCGGCGCCGGAAAGTTCGTCGGGGTCGGCTCGCAGGGCAACAAAGGCGCAGTCGCGAGCAGCACCGACGGAATCACGTGGACCCCGATCAGCATCGGAGGCAGCGAGCTCATGGCGATCGCCTACGGCAACGGCCGCTTCGTTGCCGTAGGCAACAACGGGCGAACGGGGACTTCTCCGGACGGCGTCTCGTGGACGTTCAATCCGGAGATCGGCACGCAGAGGTTCCATAGCATCGCCTACGGCCAGGGCTTGTTCGTGACGAACGACGGCCGGACGTCGTCGGACGGTCTGCTGTGGACGGCGCCGGTCTTCGGTGATGGGCCGGTCATCTACGGAGGCGGCGTCTTCGTCCACTTCAATATCCCAAACCAATCCTTCTATCGGAGCACCAACGGAACGTCCTGGGGCCAGCCCGTCCAGATGATTCCTGGAATCGCGGCTCTCGGGTACGGGGAGTGGTGACGGACGCCCTCGATCAGCGGACCGCGGGCACGTCGTTCAGGATCTTGGTGCCCATCCCCGCGGGATAGCCGTAGCTCGCAGCGCGGTCCCAACCCCAGACGGTCAGCGCGAACGGCTTCGAGCTCTTCGCGCGGTGGACGCCGTTCTCGCATGTCCCCTGCGGCAGGCCCTTTCGCACGAGATCGACGTACGCGACCTCGTAGCCGCTGCTTCCGATCTTCGTCCAGCCCTGGACGTTGCCGACGCAGTCGAGCTGCACGTCCGCGTAGACGCCGTCCTCCGGCGCGCGCACGAACACGAGGTTCGTGTTGCCATACGTCGGATCGGTCAGGAAGACGTACGAGCTCAGGTATTGTCCGACCGGGAGCACGTTCACCATCTCGGGATCGCCGTCGCCCGTGGAGATGTTCGTGCCGCCCGTCATGT
Source organism: Myxococcales bacterium 68-20 (assembly GCA_001899635.1). Lineage (GTDB taxonomy): Bacteria > Myxococcota_A > Polyangia > Polyangiales > Polyangiaceae > Labilithrix. The sequence continues at coordinate 219,634 of MKVQ01000004.1, forward strand.
ACGAGGCGACGTAAATCGGATGATTGGCGTCCTGGCTCTTCACGACGAACGGGCCGGGCGCCCAGAGCTCCGCCCACTTTCCGCGGTCGAGGGTGGTCGGCGCGTCCGGAATCGGTGGGTCGAACGTGAGCTTCGTGCCGTCGGCGGCCGCGAGGATCCGCCACGGCGTCGTCTCCGGCTCGGACGCGCCTTCGCGGTCGCGATAGCGCGTCGCGACGTAGGTGTCGCCGAGGAGGCGGATCGGCGGCAGCTGCTGGTGGAGCGTGTCACACGCGGGCTTCGCGTTCGGGATGTTCATGCACGTGGCACCGCCGACCAGCGAGACCGGCTTGTTCGAGGCGACAGCGGTCCCGTTGATCTCCTCGATCTGCGTGAACTGCACGAACTCCCCGCGCTGCAGGACCAGCTCACCGGTCGTGCCCGCGACGATCGGCGGCTTGCCGCCCGCGCTGCTCAACGTCGCGGTCGGCTGCACCTTCACGTGCGTCTCGTCTTCGCGCGCGATGATCTGGAAGTATGGATAGAACCCCTGACGGATGTGGGGCTCGTCGGTGGCTCCCCAGCCGTCCATCGCGAGGCTGTCGGTCCCCCAGGAAGAGGTCGGGAGCAGCAGCGAGCTGCTCGCGACGAAGCTGTCGGCGCCGCCGTATGGATAGATGTCGTAGGCGGTGACCGGCGCCGACGTGCGGATGTGGAACGTCTTTCCGTAACCGCTGCCGCGCACCTCCGTCCGACCGACGATCGCGGCGCCCACCGTCTCCGGGCACGGCTGCCAGCCGTTCTGGAACCCGCCGGGGTCCGGGTGGTGTGCAAGGAAGAGGATCGCAAGCTCACCGCTCGGCAGCTTCCCTTCAGGCAGGAGCTCGTAGCGGATGTCCTTGCCGCGCCCTCGTGGGACCCGGAAGTAGCTCGACGAGAGCGGCTGCCCGTCGTACTCGACCTCGATCTCGATCGGAGAGTTCCACGTGTTCGCGACGAGGACCGCGTAGCAGCTCGCGTCGAGGTTGCCCGGAAAGACCGTGTACGCCGAGGGCTTCGCGACGATGTACTCGCAGCCGACGGTGCTCTGTGCGCTCGCCGCCGCTTCACACCCGGAGATGCACTTCGCACCGAAGCACGATGCGTAGGCCTGGCACTCCGTGACCGTCACGCCGTTGCAGTCGACGACCGCACGGCCGTCTGCCGAGCAGGTCTGCGCGCAGTCGGGCGACGCGAGCGGCGGCGGAGGCGGAGGCATGGCGCCCTCTTCGGTCGACGCGCAGGCGCCTGCGACGAGCATGGCCCCGAGCGTAGCGACGATGTTCTTCTTCGTTTTGCGGATCATGGCGTCAGCACCACGTTCTGAGGATCGAGATACGGCAGCGCGTCGGCCGCGCCCGTACCCAACTGTCCTTTGTCGTTCTGCCCCCAGCACTGGACTGCGCCGGAGCTCAGGATCGCGCACGTCGTCGCCTCCATGACGGCCATCCGCACGGGGCGTCCCGCGAGCTTCTGGACTCGCACGGGGACAGGCTGCAGCTCCGCGTTGCCGACGCCGAGCTGCCCGCGTGAGTTGTCGCCCCAGCACCAGGCCGATCCGTCGGACAACGTCGCGCATGCCGAGCGTGGTCCGACGGCGACCGTCTGCGCATGGGCGATCGGACCGCCGACGCCGACATATGCAGGATACACCGAATCACTGCCCGCTGTCTGCCCCGCGCCCCAGCAGTAGACGCGGCCGTTCGCGATGGCGCAGACGCGCCCTTTGCTCGCCGCGATCGCGGCGACGTGCGCGAGCTCGATCTTCGCCGGCGTTGCCGTCTCGGTAGAGACCTCGCGACCGAGGACCCCCGTGTTCGGACCGAGCAGGTCCCCTTGCAGCCCCCACGACACGAGCCCCGTGTCGGTCAGCGCAACGGTGCCACGGTCCGCAACTCCGAGCTGCTTCGGCGCGGAGTCGAGAGCGAACGTCGTTGCGGGAAGCGGAATGCCGGGTCGGTGCGGCGAGCTCGGGAGCTGCGCTGCGTCGTTCGAGCCCCAGCATGCGACGTCGTTGCCTGCGAGGAGCGCGCAGGAGACGAAGTAGCCTGCGGCCACGGCGCTCGCAGCGCCGATACCGGCGACGGGAGCGGGGACCGGCGACGACTCGGTGATGACCTCGCCTTCGTGGTCGACGCGGCCGAGGACGCCGTTTGTGTTGGAGCCCCAACACACGGCCGCACCGCCCGCGCGGAGCGCGCAATACGTGTCGCCCGGCACCGAAGCGCTGCCCGAGATCTGGGTTGCGTCGCCGAGACCGTCGACGGGCGCGGGTGCGCTCGACTGGCTGCTCGCGTCGGCGCCGCGCCCGAGCGCACCCGCTGCGTTGCTTCCCCAGCACGACACGACTCCGTCGTTCAGGCGGACGCACACCGACTCCGCCCCCGCGGCGATCTCGACGGCGCAAGGTGTCACCGTACACGTGATGAGCTCTGCGCTTGCATCGACGAGCTCCTCCGGAGCGTCGGTCGAAGTGTCGCGCGTGCCCGCGTCCGTGACTCCGGCCTCGGACACGCCGGCGTCGCCTGTGTCGGCGGGGTTCGGCATAGGCTGTTCGTCGTCGCCCGAGTCGCAAGCGCTCGCCACGACCGCAGCGAAGACGAACGTGAGTGCACTCGCCAGTGCGAACGGTCCTCGCGTCGTCCTCATGGTGCCTTCCTCCGGAGCGCGACGCCGTCGCCTACGACGAGGATGTCGCCATTGCTCGTCCCGGCGATCCCGGTCAGGTTGGCGACGAGCGGAGCGCCGTTGAAGACGAGGGACACACTCTTCCACGCTGTCCCGTCGAAGTGGAAGATGCGCCCGATGTCGCCGACGGCCCAGATGTCGTTCGCGGAGCGCGCCCAGAATGCATTGATCCCGATGCGGGGATTGAACGGATCCGGCTCCCAGCTCTCGCCCCCGCCGCCGACCGTGCCGCGCGCGAGGACGTCGGGAGCCGCCCAGAAGCTCGGACCACCGGCAAAAGCGATCCCGGCGAGGATCACGTGCTCCTTGCTCCACCGAGTCTGCAGCTCGGGAAACGTCGCGAACGTCCACTTCGCGCCTTCGTCGTCGACCGTGCGGTGGCCGAGGTAGCCGAATCGCGGCCAGCTCATCTCGCCCTCCACGCCTCCGACGTACACATCGTTCGGTCCGGTGCCCCAGATCGAGACGAAGTCGCTGCCGGACTCGTCGCTCTCCGAGATCCATCCGCCGTCCGACGACGATCGGAAGATCGCGCCGCCACGGCCCGCGATCCATGCGACGCCAGGCTCGGCAAACCACGACGCCTCGAGCGAGGCATCGAAGCTCTCGGTCGTGAAGGTGGTCCCGTCTCCGCGGACGATCGCTCCGGCCGCGTAGTCGAGGGTGCTGCCGACCGCGAGCAGCTTGCCTGCGCCGTCGGTCGAGAGTGACGCGAGCCGGATGTTCTGTCTGTCGGCACCTGCGCCGAGCACCGGCGCCTGTACGGGCTTCCACGCGTCGCCCTCGAAGCGGAGCATCTGAGCGGTCGCGACGTCGATACCCGAGACGCCGTTGGCGATCGCCCACGGGCCGAGAGTCGGATCGACCTGTACGCCGCTGAACGACCACCTCGTGAAGCCGTAGGCGCCCGGGTTCGGAAGATCGACGAGGCAGAAGTCGCCGCTGCAGCGCAGCGCCTCGGGCTCGGGCTCGGCGCCGCCATCGGAGGCGTCGTCCGGCATGGCGGTGTCGGCGATGGTCGAGTCTTGCGCGCCGCCGTCGTCGGGCGGAGGATTGACGTCGCCCTCGTCGGAGCCCGCACAGGCGCCGACCAACGCCAGCAACGCGACCAGTGGCAGCGGCAAGAGCGTCAGCGGGATACGACGAAGACAAATGGGCTTCATTGGTCGCCTCCCGGGGCCTTCGAGCGGAGGAGAGTTCCCTGTCCCGCGATCCACACGTCCGCTCCGGAGCCCGAGACGGCGTACAGAGGAGGGCGGTTCTCGATGCCGTATGGCGTCGGCGTCAGCGTCCATTCCTTGCCGTCCCAGTGAAGGACGACGCCGTCATCCCCGACGGCCCAGACGTCGTCGGGACGCGCGCCCCACACGGCGTTGAGGTCCGCAGTGACGGGCGACGGCACGATGGTCCACGCGTCGCCGCCACCCCAGTGGCGGATCACGCCCTGGACCCCGACGGCCCATACGTCATCATCGCCGAAGCCCCAGATGCCGTTGAGCGCGCGAAGAGAGCTGGAGTTCATCTCGGTGAGCTCGAGGTGTTTTTGGGATTCGCCGGCGTCGGGGTCGCCGCCTCCTCCGCCGTCGGCAAGAGAGCTCGTGTCGCTGCGGAAGACCTTGCCCTCGTCGCCGACGAACCACACGCGGTGGGCGCTCTCGGCCCACACGGCATTGAGCTTCATGCAAATCTGGCGGTCGAACTCGTCGACCGGACACGGAGGCGAGACGGGCTGCCAGCCCCACTCTCCGCCGGAGCCGGGCGCGTAGTGCCAGATGAAGGCGGCGGGTGGCGGAGGGAACTCCCACCAATTGACGAAACCGGTGCCCACGGCCCACGCCTCTCGAGCTCCGACGGTCGCGATGGCTCTCACGACACCCGAGAACCCGCCGCTGACGACCTCGGCGCCCCCGTCCACGGTCCGGCTCAGCACGAAAAACGAGTCTCCGCTGCTCGCGCCCCAGACCGTCCCATCGCCGCTCGCTGCGACGTCGAAGATGCGCGCCTTCGACCCCGTCGGGATGCGCTGCCACGTCGTCCCGTCGAAGCGGGCCGCATACCCGCCGGAGCCGACGACCCAAACGTCGGAGGGGCTTCTCACCAAGATCCCATCGAGGGCCGTGGTTTGCCCGTCCGGCACGGCGACGCGACAGAAGGTGTCGTTGCACGCAGGCACCTCCGACAAGCCAGCGTCTTCGCCCGCGCTGCCCGCGTCGACCGAAGCCTCGGCGTCGACGCCTCCATCCGCGGCCGGAGGCTGAGGTAGTGCCGCTTGCTCTGACGCGCACCAGACGTGCGCGATCGCGAGCGCGACGAGGCCGATTCGCAGTCCGATCGTTCGCGTGCTCATCGCGCCTCTTCCGGATCACAAGGGGCCAGGCGGCACGCGCCCGCGACACACGGCTGTCCGAAGGACAGGTCGCACTGTGCACCGCAGGCGCCGCAGTTGCGTGGATCGGCCGCTACGTGTGTCTCGCAGCCGTTCTCGACGCGGCCGTCACAGTCGGCGTAGCCGCTCTTGCATTCGATCTCGCAGCGTCCGAGGCGGCAGACGCCTTTCCCGGAGCCGTCGAAGATGCGCGGGCACGCGTTCCCGCACACTCCGCAGTTCTGCACATCGGAGTCGAGATCCACGCAGTTGAGGCGCGTGCCGAACCCGACCGGGCACGCGGTCTCTCGCGGTCCGCACACGCACTTTGCGTCCTGGCATTGCTGCCCGGGAGCGCACTCGCTACCGCATGCACCGCAGTTCTTCGGATCCTCGAAGAGCGCGGCCTCACAGCCGTCGAGCTCGATGTCGCCATTGCAGTCCTCGTATCCGCCCTGACACTTGAGGACGCCGCATTGCCCGTCGCCGCAGCCACGCTCCATGTTCGGCGGCGGGAACGGCGGATCGAAGGAGAAGGGGCACTCGTTCCCGCACGTACCGCAGTTGAGGATCTCGTTCTTCAGATCGATGCAGTCGGCCGCGCAAGCTTCTCCGCACGCGGTGAGGCCTGCGGGGCATCCGCAGTTCCCACGGATGCAGAGCAGGCCGTCCGGGCACTTCACCCCGCATGCGCCGCAGTTGTCGGAATCACATCCGAGGTCGGCTTCACATCCGTCGGCGACGTCGCCGTTGCAGTCCGCCATGTGGCTCTGCGGGTCGCACCCCATCCGGCACTTGCCCGACTGGCAGAACCACTCTGCGCCGAAGACATCTTTGACCAGCGGACCGTTCGGGCACGTGACTCCGCATGCACCGCAGTTCGAGTTGTCCGTGTCGAGGTTCGTCTCGCACCGGAACGCGTCGTCGGAGCAGGTGGTGTACGGCGAAGGGCAGTCCGCAGCTTTGCAGAGCGGGCTGAACTCGTTCGCATCCTTCTCCGGCACGCCTGCTTCGGTGAGGGGAGGCAGCGTGTCGCTCGCGTCGACGAAGCCGCCGAGCGACACGGGCGTGCTGCACGCGCTCGAGGCGATCGTACTGCCGAGGCCGAACGTGACGAACACGCCCAACATGCGAACCAGCCGGAGTTCCACTCGGACGCTATGGCCGCGGCTCTGTCGCACGATCACCGAAAAGTGACCTTCCAGTGTCGACCGAGGTCACCGATCACGACCGAGCACGGCACGCACACGACGCGCGTGAGGACCGCTGGGTTGCTCTGCGAGGAACGCGTCGCCGAGCGCGTTCGCCCGTGCGAGGTTCTGTTCGCCGCCTGCACGGACGAGCGCCTCGATGCGGAGCACGCGGGATTCGGGGCGAAGGGTGCCGCTCGGGAACTCCCGGTCGTGGACGTCGAGCGTTCGCATCGCTTCGAGCGAGTCGCCGCGTGTGAGCAGTGCACGCGCAGCTCGAACGAGCTCGACCTCGCGCGCGAGATCGCCGGCGCTCTCGGAGCTCGTCGTGCTCGGCGCCGTGGAACCGACGGGCTTGCCTGCGGATCTCGCCGGCGTCGCCGGAGACGATGGCAGGTCCTCCACGCGGGCCGACGGCAACGCCTCGACGCGAGCCTCGGCGATGCGAGCCTCGGCGTTCGGCGAGGCCGGCGGCTCTGGAGTCTCGATCGGCGGTGACGCCTCGACGCTCACCGGCGGCTCCGTCGCGTCGTGAGACGACGATACCGCAAAGGCGCCCGCGGTGACGGCGGCGACAGCCATCGCGATCGCGGCGAACGAGCCCTTCGTGCCGAGCTTCGCCGCGTACTTCGCGAGGAGCGCCGAGGCCGCGCTGCCACCGCCGACGCCGAGCGCTGCGAGCAGTCGTCGGTCGGCTCCTCGAGGTGCGCGCTCGCGCTGGGCTGCGCGGAGCAACGCGTGCTCGAAGGAGTCGTCGCTTCGCTTGACGAGGGGTGTGAGGGGCTCGGGGTTCACGGGTGCCTCGTGGTTCGCTTCAAGCGAGCGGCCGCAGCGTGGAAGTGCTCTCGTGCGCGCCGTAGCCGTGACGCGACGGTCCCGGTGGGAATGCCGAGCAGCTCGGCGATCTCGGAGGCCTGCAGCTCCTCGATCTCGAAGAGGACGAACACGGCGCGAAGGTCCTCCGTCATCGACTGGAGGATGTGGTCGAGCATCGCGCGCGCCTTCTTCTCGTCGACGAGCGCCTCAGCGCTGGGACCATCGTCCGGCTTGTCGTCGACTTCGGCGTCGTGGACCTCACGCCTGCGGGTCTGCGTGCGCCGTGCGTCGGACGCGACGCGCACGACGGTGCCGAACAGGAAGCTGCGCTCGTTGTCGGCCGGTACGTCGCCGAGCTTGCGCGAGAGGACGACGAAGACCTGCTGCATGGCGTCCTCCGCCGCGCTCTCGGGCACGCCCATACGCCGGAGCGATCGCCACACGAAGTCGTGCTGGTCGCGGACGATGCGCCGGAGGCGGGCCTCGTCGGCGCACGCCATCGTCATATCTCCGCCGGCGCCCGCGAGAGCGCCCATGGATGCCGAGCTCACGTTGGTCCTCGTCCTCGACGCCATGGCCGGACCCGTCGTCCACGATCACGAAAAGATGCTCGAGCCGCCGTCCGGCTCGCCGGTCACCGAAATGTAGTGCCGACACCCACGTTTCCGAGCAGGACGACGCTCGGTGCACGATACACATCGTCTCGCGGGAGAAAGAAGAAGTCGTCACGGATGAGCGGGAGAGTGAGGCCCACTGCCATCTCGAGCTCGAGCGGTCCGAAGAAGCGCCACCGTTCTTGGAGCATCGCTCCGATCGAAGCCCACGGGCGTGGCATCCGGTGGACGCCGAAGGCGGACGACGAGCCTTCGAGGACACCGCCCGCGAGCTGAACGCACGGGCGGAGCTCGAGCACGTTGGCGCCACGGTGGAGCTTGGGCTTCCACCCGACCGCGGTGAGACACCCATCCACCGCCGCGGTCGTGAGCTGGAAGAACGCCGTTCGCTGCTCGCGCTCCGCGGAGAACGACTGCGTGCGCGCGAACCGGAGGCGAAGAGCCGGTGAAGCACGCGTCGCGAGCGCGCCTTCGACCCACACACCGCGGCCGAGCACGAGCTCGCCGAGACCATAAGCCTCGAGCGTGACGCCTGCGCTCACCGAGCCTCGACGGCGAGCGGGCGGCCCTGCATCGATCTCGACGGGCGCCCGCCGCGGGGGTGGAGGTGGAGGCGGCGCGGGCGGCGGCTCCACGTCCGCCTGCGGAGCGCCCGCGTCGACGGGGACGGCGCTGGCGAGCGGGTCGATCGCGAGCGCCGCGATCAGCGCGACGGCGGCGAGCACCTCCTCGCAGGTCTTGCCCGGGACGCGCCGTTCCAGCACCTCGTCGTCTTCGACCAGACGGAGATCCGCCACGAAGCGATCTCCGTCCGGAGCGATCACGACGCGGAGCGCGCGGGAGCTCTCACCCGCGCTCGCCTCGCGGACACGACCGGTGTGCGACCGTACGCGCTCGAAGAGCGTGGGTCGTATCGGACACGATGCCGGCGCGGTCATCTCGACCCGCAGCGGCTCCGTCTCGGGCGCGGCGGCGAATGAGAGCGGATCGCGCAACACGACCAGCGCGGCGCAGAGCGTGCTCGCCATCGAGATGCGGATCCAGCGGATGGACGAGAAGGGCCGGCGCACGTCCAAACGCCGACGCTATCACGCTCGTCCCCAGGCTCGACCGACACGCTTTCGGCGCCCCAGGGTGAACGTCGACTTGGACGGGCCGACCTTCGCTGGCCATCACCGTGCCCTGAAACGCTAGGAGCCCGAGACCGAGCGTTGCGCTCGCTTCACCCGTCAGGCGAGCACGATGCAACGGTCAATCGAACCGAGCACAACCGTACTCCGCTCGCAGACCTCTCGGCCCACTCGATCGCGCAGGGTCGTTGCCCGAGCGCAGCGTCAGCGCAACGGGTCGAGCGGCGTCGTGACGAGCTTGCGATGCGCCATTCCTCCCGGATAAGCGTAGCTGGCGGTCATACCCCAGCCCCACAACGTCGCGGTGAACGGGCCGTCGCTCTTCATGCGATGGAGACCACTCTGGCAGGTCTTGTCTCCGAACGTCTGGCCGGGGCCCCTCCGCCGCGAGAGGTCGACGCGGGTGAACTCGTATTCGCCCCGCGTTCCGACTGGACGGAAGTCGGTCAGGTTGCCCGCACACTCGAGCCAGACGTCCTTGAACGTACCGTGGCTCTTGGCCCTCACGATGACGAGCGACGTCTCGTCGTACGTCGGGTCGGCATAGAAGCTATAGGCATTCAGATACTGGCCGGTAGCAACGACGTTGACGAACTCTGGATCGCCCCAACCGAGCGTCGGGGGCGAGCCGTGATAGCCGCCGGCCGAACCGGTCATATACGCGGCGAGATAGATCGGGTGGTCGGCGTCCTGCGTGCGCACCACGAACGCCTGGCCGGTGCCGGCGGGAAAGGTCGCCACTTCCCCGGCGGACATCTCGGTCGGAGCACCGGTGGGGATCGCGGGGTCGTAGTCGAGGCGCGTCCCGTCGCGAGCGGCGACGATGCGGTAGGGCATCGCCTCGCGCTCGTCGCCGAGGCGCGGACGATAGCCGACCCCTACGTATTCGGAGCCCCATTGCTCGAAGGACGGGATCTGCTGCCAAAGGACGTCGCAAGCGAGGTTCGGCAGAAACGCGCAGCCGTGACCGCCGAAGATCGTCGTCGGCTTGTTCGACGTGACGATGCTCCCGGAGAGTTCCTCATGCTGGACGAACTGGAGGTACTGACCTTTGCCGAGACGATAGGTCGTGGGCACGTTCACCGCCCCGCCGGCGACGCCGAACCCATTCTGGATCTCGCGCGAAGGTCGGATCGTCACCTCGGTATCCTCTTCGGACGCCACGATCTGCGTGGTCGGCCTACCGGCGTTCGCCTCCCACGGATTGACGACGATGTGCTGCTTCCCCCAGGTGACGACGGGCAAGAGGAGCGTCGCCGTGGGGAAGAAGCTCGCCGCCCCGCCGAAAGGATACATCGCAACGAGCGACACCGGCTTGCTGGAGCTCAAACGGAACGACGATCCGAGTCCGGTGCGGCGCAATGAGCGTCCCGATAGGAACGCAGGGACCACGTCTTCGGGGCAGCCGATGTGCTTCCTTTTCCACTGATCGGCTATGGGCACCGACGGGTCGTGATCCGAAACGAAGAGAACGATGCTCTCGCCAGGAGCCACGGGGCCAGTCTGCGGGATCAGCGTCGCGTCGCCCGGATTCGTGCGGAACATCGCCTTCGAGACGTCGAGGGACTCACCTTCGTGCTCGAGCGAGAGCACGGCAGGCTGGGTCGATGTGTTGACGACGAACGCGGCAAAACAGGAGTCCGAATACTTGCCCTCGGCCTCTGCGACCGGCTGTTGGAAATAGAACTCGCAGCCATTCGAGCTCCGATCATCGGCCGCGGCTGCGCACGGCTCCTGACACCGCCCGGCTCCGCATGCCTGCTCGACCGGACACGTCTCGACAACCTCGCCCGAGCATGATCGAATGACCGAGCGGCCGTCGAGGGAGCACTGGAATGGGCAGGCGCCCGCGTCCTCCTCCGAGAGCTCGACGAAACCGGACGGCGGGGTGGCAAACCCGCCGCGATCTTCCCCGCATGCGCCGGCGGCGGCGACGAGCGCGAGACCGACGAGGGAGAGCGCCGCGACGCTGGGCACACGCATGCTCATGGAAACACCACCTCCACCGGAACGAAGCTTCTCCCCCTGTTCAATCCGTTGCCCAACTGACCGTTGTAGTTGCCTCCCCAGCAATAGACCTTGCCGTTCGTCAGGAGGGCACACGTCGTATCGGGAGTCGTCTTCACTTGTGCTACGCGCTCCGGAAGACCTTCGACTTTGACGGCGTCGAGCACGTAGTCTTGCGTACCGTCTCCAGCCTGCCCGCTCTCGTTGAATCCCCAACAGTACAGGGCGCCCGACACTGCTGCCGCGCACCATCGGTACCGCTGGGTGCCGATGTTCTCGATTGTATGGGTGCGCGTCGTCGCGATCTGAACGATGGGCTCCGGGGTGACGACCGGCTCGGGAAGCGCGCGGGGGACTTGGGGCAGGAAGCTCTGGAAGACCGGAGCTCCCCAGCAGTAGCCAATGCCGCCCGCCGTCATGCACGCATTGTCGTGCACGAGATCCGCCATGAGGATCCCGCCGAGCGCGACGCTGTCGGGAAATGGATCGGGGAAGATCGAAGAGAGGCGGCCGAGCGGTGGGTTCGCTCCCCATGTCAGGAGCGTGCCGTCCTCCCGAAGGACGAACGTCGCCCTGCCGACGGCCATCGCGTGGACGGGCGCGCCTTGTGGAATCGGGATCAACCTCGGCGGCTCCATGGCTCCCGCCGTCGCCGCGAGGGGCTTCACTTGCGCGTCCGCGTTGCTTCCCCAGCAGAGGATGCCGCTCTCGACCGCCGCGCACGCCGTGGCGTAGCCGCGGGCTACCTTCGTGGCGGAAGGGAGATCGAGCTTCACCGGCGTAAGCTCCGTCGTCAGCGCACCTGCGTCATCATCGAGAAGGAACGGCCCGGTTCCCCAGCACCACACGCCGCCGTCCTTGTCGACCGCGCAGGTGTGGTCGAGCATGACGACGTCCGAAAGCCCGACGACGCGTGCCGCACGTGCACTGTCGACCGTCCCCGCGTCGTCCCCGCGCCCGAGCTGGCCCGCGCCGTTCGCGCCCCAACATGCGACGGTGCCGTCGCTTAGCAGCGCGCAGAAGCCCTGGCTGCGGTCGTCGGCGTCCGCGCCGAGCGTCGTCACGAGCGACGTCGCGCAAGGGGGCGCCGCACAGACGATCGGTAGCGGCGCCGCGTCGGCCCATCCGGCGTCACGAACGCTCGTTCCGTCCAAGCCCGCTTCGCTCGCTGCCTCGCTCGCTGCGTCGGAGCCCGCGTCGCTCCGATCCGGACGTTGATCTTCGCTACTCGAACAGCTCGCGGCCGCGCCGCCGGTCGTGACGAAAGCGGCGGCGAGCACGACACGCGAAACGCCCCATCCGATCCGAACAGGCGTTCGCCGAGTCTCCTCGGCTCTCATTGGACTCGCTCCATCCATGCTGGACTCCGTCCACTTCCTTTCAAGGCGTCGTCTTGTGAAGTGCATAACGGGGTCCGATTGCCCAGAGGTTGGTATTGGAGGTTCCGCGCACCTGGTAAACCGGTATGTCGAGAGGAGCGCCGTTGAGCACGGTCGTGGAGATGCTGAAGAAGGACGGGTGGGGCTGGTCGTTGCCCGCGCTGGAGCCCTCGGGATAGAGACCGTTGCCCTTCGCCCACACGCTGGGAGCGTTGGCGGTCCGAAGAACGAGACCCCAGCCGCTGATCCATGTGTCTGTCCCGTGACTCCAGACCGAGTTCACGATCGTTGGCAGAGTCGTCGTCGCCCTCGTCGTCGCGACGACGAGCCCGTTGGCGCGCGCCGCGCCGCCGTCCTCCGCCGTTACGTACGCGAAATGGCTTCCACCCAAGATCCCGACGGCCGCGCCAGGCCCCGCCGACTCGACGTTCGTCATCCACGCGCCTCTGGTTGTCGGCAAGCTGAGCTCGCCGAACCCCGGCCAGAAGATGGTGCTCGTGAAGTTCAGCGCCCCGGCCTTCGGCTGGCAAGCGTTGAGCGAATGACCGAACTTGTCGGTGTCCCGGATGACATGGTCGACGAGACGGCGGTATCCGTCGGGTGTCTTGTGAATGACCATCGCACAAGGGAAGATGCCGGTAGCGTCATGCCGCGCTCTCCCACCGGCAAACCAGACATCGTCGGGCCCCGAGCCGCTGGCGCCGAAGATGAAGAAGGTGTCCGTGAGATTCGCGCTGTCGTCCGCGACGTACTCGGCGACCCAGCCGGGCGCGCCGCCATCGTCGCTCTTCCAGCGGAAGATCGTGTTTGCGTACCACGCGTAGACGTTATCGGCGGATGTACCCCACACGCCGAGCGCCGGATAGTCGATCGACGGCCCCGGGTAGGCTCTCACGTACCGAGCGCGGCCGTGATCGCGCGAGGGATCGTCGCGGCTGTGATCCTCGAGCCTGCTCCGCTGCCACGACCAAGGCGCGGACGGCGACGAGCGCGTTCCGTGATAGATGAACGCGGGCGCGACTCCGTAGTAGACCTCGTTCTCGTTCGGCCCCCAGAGCTTTCCTGCGTACTGGCCGAATCCGTACTCATTCTGAGTATTGTCGTCGATGTAACTCCACTTGTTCGACACGTCGTCCCACTCGAGGACCTTGACGCCGAGCGCGTTGCTCTCCGCGATCGCGAACGCGCGCCGCTCGAACGGCCAGATGTCTTTGAGCGTCAGATCGCGATCGGGGAGCGCGGTGATGCACCAGTCCGCGTCACTGCACGAGCGCACGACCGGGACTGCACTGTCGAAGACGTCGCCGCTGTCGTCCATCCCGGCATCGGGGAGCGAATTCGCCCCTGCATCGTTCGGAGACAGTTGTGCTGCTTCTTCTTCGCCCGACGTCGCGCAGGCCGCAGCAGCCGCGAGGGCGGCCGAGGCGCAGGTGAGGAGAACTGCTCTTCTCATGGTTTGCCTCCGAGAGCGAGGACGACGCCGTAGCCCCCGATCCAGACGTGTCCGGCCCCCGGTGACCATACGGTGTAGAGATCAGGCCGGCGTGCGCCGAGGCCCGCGACCTTCACGCGCGACCAGCGAATACCATCGTAGTGAAGGACGACGCCTGCATTGCCTACGGCCCAAACATCGGACGGCGACGTGCCCCAGACTGCATTGAGATGCTCGCCCGTCGGCACGTCCGAGACGACGTCCCAGCGCAGCCCATCTCCCGTGTAGTGACGAATGGTCCCGGTCCCACCGACCGCCCAGACGTCCGTGTCGGAGGCCGCCCAAACGCCGGTGAGTCCGTCCCATGTTTGCGTGTTGAGCGAGGTCACCGTCGGCGTTTCGCCGTCCGCGTCGGTGACCCGCATCGCCAAGCCGAGCTCGCCGACCACCCAGAGAGAGACGGTCTTCGCCGAGAGCCCGTGCAGGCTCCGCGGATTGCCACACGAGCGGGCGCCACATACGGACGATGAAATGCTACGAGCGCCCTCGAACGTCCCCCCCGCGGTGAGCTCGAGACGCCAGAAACGCGTGCCCGTCGCCACCCAGAGCGAGTCCGCGCCGGGCGCGGCCCACACCGGCCCGAGCTGGCCTCCAAAGGTGGCCGTCGGCGCCACCTCGCGAAGCGACCAGCCACCGGCCGAGACGGATGCGTCGGCATCACCAGCGTCGAGACCTCGCGCGTAGACCTTCGCGAGCGATCGGAACGAGATCTCTCCTGCTCCGGGGAGCCAGAGCTCGCGGAGCGACTCTTGTGTCCCGGTCTCGGATTGCGTCCAGGACGTTCCATCGAAGTGGGCAACCGTTCCCACGGTGCCGGCAATCCAAACGTCGCTCGCCGAGCGGCCGCGAACGACGTTTATCCGCGTCCGCCAATCCATGCCGACGGCAGGGTTGACCGGATCGAACGGCCCGCTCGGACAGAGGACGTCAGCCGCACACGCCTCGGGGAAGTACTCGCAGTCGTCGGCGGTGCAGGGGCCTGCCTCCGCGTCCGCATCCGCGCCTGCTGCGTCTTGCCCGGGAACCGCGTTCGCGACCTCCGGCGGGGCCAGAGACACCTCTTCGTCGGAAGCGCACGCACCGAGCAACGCGCTCGCCCCTGCTGCGGAGGCGAGCGCACTCACAGCGAAAACCAGGCAGCGGAGCGTCCTCATCGCGCGAAGCCTCCTGCGTCTCCCTCACTGCAAGGCTCGACCACGCAGCGACCGGCGACACACGCCTGCCCCGCCACGGCGTCACAGACGCGCCCGCAGCCACCACAATTTCGAGGGTCGCTATCCGTACTGACCTCACAACCGTCGACGGTACTGTTGTTGCAGTCTGCGGCACCTTGAGGGCATTGAGGTTCACACGCGCCATAGCTGCATCGACTATTGCTGCCGCATGAAGCTCCGCAGGCTCCACAGTTTGCGAGGTCCGACGTAAGGTCGATGCATCTACCGACGCAAAGGGATCCAAGACAAGAATCCTGACAGTACGTCAGGCCGGACGGACACATGCATTCATGCAATCGCGTTTCAGCGTTGACGCGGCACTGCTGATTGGCCGGACACACGTTGCCACACGCGCCGCAGTTTTCGGCCGTGCTGATGTCGACCTCGCAACCATCCGCCCTCTCACCATTGCAATCGCCATAGCCCTGCTTGCAAAGCACGCCACAAACACCGCCATTACATCCGTATGCACGATTTGGATAGTTGACATCGTCGCCAGCGTCGACTGGATTGCAAGTCACGCCGCACGCGCCGCAATATTGGGCATCGTTATTGGGATCGCGGCACATGCCAGCGCAGTAGATGAGGCCGACTGGGCATCCACAGGCGGCGAACGTTTGTTGCTGGTCTTGAAACATGCACGGCTTGTCCGGATCCGTGCACTTGTTTCCACAGCCGCCGCAATGGTTATTGTCGAGAATTCCGATTTCACAACCATTGTCCGAAAGCCCGTCGCAATCGAGCGTTCTGGGACCGCACGCAAGCGCGCAGGCTCCCTCGGTGCACACGAACGTGTCGAGGGCGCCCCTGGGACAGGCGTGACCGCAGGCGCCGCAGTTGTTCACGTCCGTCCGGAGGTCCACGTCGCACGGGAAGCGCGAATTCGGGCAGGTCACCCGACCAGGAGGGCACTTGTTCGTGGGGCAGTACGGGACGAGGCCGGGCTCGGCGTCAGGTCCGGCGTCGACGGCGGCGAAGGACGGTGGCGGCGGCGGCGCCACGATGGCGAGGCGCTCGTCGACGGTCGTGCAGCCCCACCCCAGCACCATCGACACCGTCGTGAGGGTCGCCACGGCGATACGAGTCTTCATCGCAGTCCCCAGAGCTGGCGGGCAGCTGGAGTTGGGCGCCGCTGAGCGGGAGCGGCGGTTCGAAGCCGATTGCGCATACTCCTCATGCAGCTCCAGCGTCGCCTGTATGAAGAAATCGACGTGCTAGCGAGAGAGACCGTCGATCACCTGGCGGACGCGCCGGAGATGAGGCGACGCCGGAAAGCGCTCCTCGAACGTACGCGCACGCGCGCGCGCCGCGTCGACGCGACCGAGCTTGGCGAGCGCTTCGATCGCGATGCGTTCGCGCTCCTGGACGAGCAGGCCGGAGGGGCAGCGCTGCTCGTGGTCGCGCGCGACCGCGAGCGCGCCCGTGAGATCGCCGGAGCGAAGCTTCGTGTCGGCACGGTCGATGAGCTCGAGCTCGTTGCAGCGCGGGGCTGCGGCCGCAGGCGCCAGACGCACGCCGGCGTTCGGCAGCGCGTCGACGGAGATCGCTGGCGGAGCATCGGGCACGGCCGGCGGAGCGTCGAGCACGGCCGGCGGAGCGGACGGCACTGGAGAGGACTCCGGCGCCATGACCGCGCTCCCGGTCGCTCCGTGTTCCTTCAGTTGCGTGGTGAAGACGGCCCCCGCGACCAGGACAGCGGCGACGACGGAGATCCCCAGCCATGGCGTCACACGAGCCGGAGACGCGCTCTTTCCTTCGAGCAGCGGACCAAGGCGCCCGGCGAGCTCGTCCATCTTTCCCGCGGGCGGGCGCGCCGCTTGGTGGGCGCGGATGAGGCGGCCCGTAAACGCCGTATCAGGCGAAGGTGGCTCGCGAAGGTCGACGAGGCGCTTCGGTTCACCGTTCATTTGAATTCCTTCCGCAGGCGGTAGCGGCGGACGGCCGCGTCCACCGCTTCCCGCGCAGCTCGAAGCCGGGAATAGGCCGTCTGGATCGGGCACTCGAGCGACTGCGCGATCTCCTGCATCGACAGCCCTTCGAGCTCGAAGAGCACGAACACTGCACGCTTGTCGTCGTCCAGCCCGTCCAAGATGGCGTACAGAACCTCGCGCGCCTGCTGGTCGCTGAGGTGCTCGGCAGGCGTCGTTGGATCGATCGCCTCGGGCAGGTCCTCCGAAGCGATTTCCCGGGCGGCGCTCCGGCGGCTCCGCGAGCGGAGCGCGACGCGCACGCAGATCCCGTGGACCCATCCGCGAACCGATCCTCGATCCTCGTACTCGCCGGCCCTCCGATGGATGACGACGAAGACCTCCTGGAAGGCATCGTCGACGTCCGCCGGCGCCACGCCGAGGCTGCGCAGCAGGGTGTAGACGTAGGGCCCGTGCTCTCGAAAGATCGCCGCGATGTCGAGGCGCCCGCTCACCGGATGCGCGCTCGCCGCGTCATCGGACGAGAGGCTGGGAATGGAGCACGCCCGCACGGGATCATATGCAGGCCCGAGACGCCCATTATTACAAAATCGTGATGAGCCCGCTCAGCCCGACGAACACGATGACCTGCCCGGTCGTGTAGAGCCGCTCCACCTCCCCGTCGGTGGTCGCATAGTGGAACGCGCGCCGCACAGGCGGGGCCGCTAGCCCGAGGTCGAACCGTACCGAGCGCGTGCCGTCGCCAAGCCGAAGCGCGACCGTAGCCGTTGGGGCTACGAGGGGCCGCCAGGCATCGCTCCGCTCCTTGATGCCCGCCGCGTCGACGCCCGTCGTGCTGGGGACGATCGCGCCCCAAAAGAGCCCACCGCAGGCATCGAGGCTGAGCTTGGACCCCGGAACGACCGCCAGACACGCGCGGAGCTGCTGGTCGACCGCGGAGAAGGTCCCGCGAACCAATTCGTCGCGAATGGTTTGCGGTAGCGAATAGCCGCCGGACCATTCGAAGCTGAAACGTGAGCCTGGGCGCGAGAGCCGCGCCACCACCCGCACCGACGCGCTCGGTGACGGAAGGAGGCCGACGGCAGCAGCGCCTCCGAAGCCGAGCGACAGGTCGAACGGTCGCCTCGATGCCTCCGACGTGGAGGCCGGTGGCCGAGGCCGCAGCGGACGTGACCGCGTCTCGGGCGCCAGCGCCCGGTTCTCTGGGGGCACGCGCTCGACTTCCGGCGCTGGGCCCTCGACCGGCTCCTCGCTCGGCGGGCGATCCTCTTCGGGCTCGCCAGCGCTCTCTGATTCGATGAAGAGTGCGACGACGATCGTCGTCGTGCGAATCAAGCTGGCGCAGCTCGAAGCATCGAGCTCGCGCGAGCCGAGGACGGCGCCGCTCCGCTCTCTCTGCGTCACGCGAGCTCGGAAGCGGCCCGCCGTGAAGACCTCGTCCCCTTCGATCACGATGTCGGCTCGATCGCGATCGGTGAAGGGCTTACGCCTGAGCTTCTTCTCGACGGCATCGCGGAGGGCTGCCTCCGTCACGCACACGGGCGCGCCGACCTCGGAGCGCCACGAAAGGGCAAACGACGCGTCGGCCCACGCCGCACGGGGGACGAGTGCGAGTCCGAGCATGACGCACGCGGCAGCGGCCAAGCGCGGTGCAGCACGATGGCGGCGCACCACCGCGATGCTAGCTCACGCCCTGCCGCGCTCGCGACGATCTCGAACCAAACCTCGATGGGCCCCGGCGGGAAGTTCGTACGCACGACCGGCGCGCGGGGGCGATGATGCAGATGCACTATTCCGGCGTTCGAATAGACTCAGGCGTTCTTCATGGCCGCTGCTTCTTCGCCGTTGCCGACCACCGCCCTCTCGCCTGCAGGGATCGCCGGCTTCCTGCTCGACATCCACGAGCGCTCGAACGAGCTCGGCTACCACGAGCTGCACCGCTTCACGCTCCAGCGGCTCGCGGCCGTCTTCCCATTCGATGCCGGGCTCCTGGCCATGGGCACGATCCAGAATGGCGTCCCGCACGGTCACGATGTCGTGCTGCACAACAAGACGCCCGAGTTCATGGAGAGCTGGGAGGAGATCAAGCACGAGGACAAGGTCGCCCTCCAGGCGTTCGGGAACCCAGGGAAGACGGCGAACGTCGACATCGAGGGACCGATCTTCGATGGCTGCGACCGCGCCCGGGAGCACTGCAGGAAGTGGGGCCTCGCGCATGTGCTGTGCACCTCCATGATCTCGTCGGCTGCCGGTCTCTACTGGGTCGCCTCCGTCTACCGCTCCGACCAGACGAAGCCGTTCTCGGAGGAGGAGCGCCAGGCGATGGAGATCGTCGTGCCGCACATTTTCTCGGCCGCGCGTCGCGCTCACCTCGGTCAGCTCCGCACGCAGGCCCACATCCGCGACGCACATGGACAGGCGGGGGCGATCGCCAACGAGTCGGGGCTCGTCCTCGAGGCGGAGCCGGGCTTCGTCGATCTGCTCCGCACCGGGTGGCCTGGATGGACGGGACCGCTGCTGCCTTCCGACCTGGCGAGCGAGCTGCCGACGAAGCCGTCCGTGCGCCTCGTGCGCGAGCCGGTGGTGGTCCGCGCGGACAAGTCCGGCGGGTTCGTCCTCCTCCATGCGCGGAGGAGCGTGGCCGCCGATCGGCTCACCGCTCGCGAGCACGAGATCGCCGAAGCATTCTCCCTGGGCGAGACGCACCGCGAGATCGGCGCGCGCCTCGGCGTCTCGCCGAACACGGTGCGCCGCCACCTCGCGAACATCTACGAGAAGCTCGGGATCGCGAGCAAAGCCGAGCTCGATCGGATGATCAGCGGCCTGACGTAGGCTCGGTGAGGCGACCCGTCACAACACCTGGACGACCACGGACGCGGCCGTGCTCTCGTTGCCAGCGTCGTCGCGCGCGACAGCACGGACCTCGGTCGGGCCCGGAGGCAGGTTGCTGGCCTCGGAGCTGCGCGGCGCTCACACGCCGGACGCGCTCCCGCGACCACGGCATCGATTGATCGAGCGGCTCGCGACGGGCGCGCGACGGGCCCGGTTGGAGACGCTGCCTTGACGATGGGCGAGCGAGGTATCAGGATTCGGGCGCCGCATCCTTCGATGCGTGCAGCAGGAGGTGAGCCATGCACGGGATTGCCATTTGCGGTGTCCAGGTTCGCAAGGTTTGCTCCCTCGCGGCTCGAGCGTGACAGGCGTCACGCTCCACTGCGAGCGAGCCGAGTCATTCGTATTTTGAGCCGTAAGAAATGAAACACGACCACATTGGACCGAGCGCTGCAGGCTCGGTCCGGCACCAGCGTGTGGAGTCCTCCATCCTCGAGGAGCTCCGTTCCATCCTGAGAGACGACGTCACCGACCCCGAGCTCGAGGGCGTCCGGTTGACCGCCATCGTGCTCTCTCCCGACAGCAAGAACGCTCGCGTGCACTTCGCCGTGCCACGCGGTCGTCCGCGCACTGCGGTCCTTCGCGCGTTCACGCGCGCGACGGGCTTCCTGCGTGGCCGCCTCGCCGAGGGCGTCGAGCTGAAGAGGACGCCAGACCTCCGCTTCGTCTACGAAGCAGAGATCGATCCGTCGGGCAGCGACGAGGGCTGACTTGCCTCGAACCCTGTTCGATCCCGGGCGCGGCCATCGCGTCCCGGTACACGTGTGGGCGCGCGACGCCTCGGAAGAGACGCTCGCGCAGCTCGAGCGCATCGCATCACGCCCCTACGCTGCGCTTCGCGTGGCGGCGATGGCGGACGCCCATGTCGCCGAGGGCGTCGCGGTCGGCACCGTGTTCGCCACCGAGCGGACCGTCGTTCCTCGCGCGCTCGGCGGCGACCTCGGATGCGGCGTTGCGGCGGTCCAGCTCTCGGTACGAGCGAGCGAGCTCGATCGCGCCACGCTCGATCGCGTGGTGAGCTCGCTCGTTCGCGCGATCCCTGCCGGCGACGCCGTCCACCGTGGTCGCGGGCTGGCCGTTCCCGACGCGCTGTTCGAGGACGACCTCTCGACGCGCTCGCTCGAACGAACGCGCGATGCGCTCTCCGCCAAGCACCTCGGAACGCTCGGAGGAGGCAACCACTTCCTCGAAATCGACCGTGACGTCGACGACAACGCATGGCTGCTCGTCCACTCCGGCTCGCGCGGGCTCGGTGCCGCCGTCGCCGCTCATCACGTGCGAGCGGCGGAGGCGATCGATCCCGATCCGCTCGCCGGCCTCGACACGGACTCCGACGCGGGACGCGCCTACCTGGTCGATCTCGCGTGGGCGCTCGCCTTCGCGCGCGCCAACCGCGAGCTCCTCGCGCGACGCGCGATGCTCGTCCTGAGCGATGTCCTCGCCCAGGAGGTCACCGCCAAGCGCGAGGTCGACATCCACCATAACTTCGTCGCGCGCGAGCGATGGGAGGACCGGGATCTCTTCGTCCACCGGAAGGGCGCCGTCGCCGTCCCGCGCGGTAGTCCGGCGATCATCCCGGGCTCGATGGCGACGGCGAGCTACCTCGTCTCGGGGCTCGGCTGCGATCTCGCATTCGGCTCGTGCTCACACGGTGCCGGACGCGTGATGACGCGCCGAGAAGCGCGCGCCCGGATCCGTCCCGCGGCGCTCGTCCAGACGATGCGCCGGATCGCCTGGCCGGATCACCTCGCACGCCGGCTCGTCGAGGAGGCACCGGCGGTCTACCGCGACATCGGCGAAGTCCTCGACGACCAGCGCGATCTCGTCGCGCGGGAGCGCCGTCTCGAGCCCCTCGCGGTGCTCAAGGGTTAGGCGGCAGCCTCGATGAGCGGCGAGCGCGGACGCTCAGCTGCCCCGGCGGAAGAGGCTCCCGATCGCGTCGAACAGCGTCTCGTAGCGTCGCTTCTTCGCGGTCGTCGCGAACACGCGGTCGAGCGAGTCGCGCTGTTCGGCGCTCGGCATCGTGGCTGCGGCGATCGTCTCGAGGATCGCTGCCTCCTGTTCGCTGCATTCGCCGTCGGCGTACGCGAGGAAGTAGGCGCTCCGGTACACCTGCTCGCGCCCGGCGTCGGACACGATCTTCGCGGCCTCCGCAGCGATATCGACTTCCTCGTCGAGCAGGCTGAGGAACGGCGGAGCGTCTTCGACCGCGAACCCCGTGAACGCCGCGCTGAGCGAGCGCAGCTCGTC
The DNA here is from genome assembly GCA_001899635.1 of Myxococcales bacterium 68-20. Taxonomy (GTDB): domain Bacteria; phylum Myxococcota_A; class Polyangia; order Polyangiales; family Polyangiaceae; genus Labilithrix. Next base: position 241,617 of record MKVQ01000004.1, read on the forward strand.
GGCGTGGATGTGCCCGTCGGCCTTCGCAAGCGCGACGAGGACCTTCAAACACGCGATTGCTTCGGTTCGGGGGATCGCCATCGTGGATGATGAGTACGGCATTCGCGGGCGAGCGTCCACGGACGGGCCGCGGTCTTTTGGAGCACCGCGCGCGGCGGCTGCTACTCTGACGGGAATGGGTGGGCTACGGCCAACGGGCTTCTGCGTCGCACTCTTGCTGGCAGCCGCACCGAGCTGCGCCCTCTTCACGGATCTCGGGGGGTTCTCCGGCACCGCCGATCCGGCGAGAACCGAGGGCGGCGCGCCCGACGACGGAGACGCCGGACCGGCGCCCACGCTCGACGCGATGCAGACAGCCGACACCGAGACCGACGCGCCGACGCGGGAGCGCGCGTGCGCGAAGCCGCACACCTTCTGCGCCGACTTCGATGTCTCGGAGGATCCGAAGTACGGCTTCACCGGCGGCGGCACGGAGCTGAGCGGCTCGCTCGCGACGAACGCGACCGACTCCTGGTCGTCTCCCCGCTCGCTCGTCGCGAGGGTCACGCCCGTCAGCGGCAGCAGCTCACCCGCTGCGCTCCTGTCCGCGTCCGTCGGCGCGACCCCGGCGATTCACATCGCCTTCCGGATGAAGCTCGAGGCCAACGACTTCGCGAATACCAGCGTCATCGTCGCGGTGCTCAACGCCTACTCCGACGCCGAGGGCTTGAAGCAGGTGCAGCTCACCCTCTCGGGCACGGAGGTGAACCTCCGGGCCGCGCGCTTCGATCCGAGCACCGGCCAGACGGCGGTCGTCGCGGACAACAAGGCGCCGTTCACGATCGACGACGCTTGGCACCTGTTCGAGATCGATGCCTCGACGGTGGGCGCTCATCCCCTCGAGCTGAAGATCGACGGCGTCTCGCGGCTGATGAACGCGACGGTTCCCGGAAGCGTCGTGGACCAGTACGTCGCCTACTTCGGGCTCTGGTATCCGCGGCCGGTCGCAGGCGCCTGGCAGGTACGGCTCGACGACGTCGCGATCGATACCCGCTGACGTCGAGGTCGTCCCCGGGGCGGCCTTACCGTCCGCCCCGGAGTCGACTCCGTGCTCACGTCGAGCGACGCGCGCTACCGGGGAAGCGTGAGGAAGTACGTGTACGCGGGGACGTCCTCGGGATCGAGCTCGAAGAGCTCGGGCACGGCCTTCTTCGCCTTGGCGGGCGACTCGAGATCGGCGAGGCGCCGGGCGCGGATCCGGCCCTTGCCGCCTCGACCGATCGTCTCGAGCGCCGTGTCCTTGAGCACCACGGTGTCGGCGTCGAGACCACCGACGAAGATGCCTCCGTCCCCGCCGACGTCGCCGATGACCGTCAGCGCCGCGAGCGTGCCACCGACGACGAGGAAGGCGTCGGCATACACGTGACGCGCCGTCACGTCGCCCGTGACCACGAGGTTCGGAAGGCCCGAGACGCGACGAAGCGCGACATCGCCCTTCACGCGCAGGTCGCCGACGACCACCACCGTGCCCGAAACGTCGCGCAGCTCGTCGAGCGTGACGCTCCCGAGCGCGAGCGAGTACGGCTTCGGAAGGCCCGACACGTCGCCGTGAGGCGGATCGAACCCGACCGCCGCCAGCGCATCCTGCACGACGGCGAGCGTCACCGGGCGCAGCGGGCTCGCCTTCGCCTTCGCGGGCGCCTTCGCCTTTGCGGGCGCCTTCGCCTTCGTCTTCGCCTTCGCGGGCGCCTTCGCCTTCGCCTTCGCGGGCGCCTTCGCCTTTGCGGGCGCCTTCGCCTTCGTCTTCGCCTTCGCGGGCGCCTTCGCCTTCGCGGGCGCCTTCGCCTTCGCGGGCGCCTTCGCCTTCGTCTTCGCCTTCGCGGGCGCCTTCGCCTTCGTCTTCGCCTTCGCGACCTTCTTCGTATTTGCCTTCACGGCTGCAACTGATCTCGGTGGGCTTCCGGCGTCAAGCGCGCGTCCACCGACCGTGAGCGGCGCTCGCGCCCCCCCGCAGTGGTGCGCGTAGCACCGGAGCTCGAGCGTAGAGCGGGCCCGCGCATCAGGGCACCCTGACCGTCGACCCGGAGTACGACCGGCTCCTCGGAGCTCTCGGCCCGACCTTCGGCACCGGCGTGCGCATCGGCACCATCAACCTCGGAGCGAACGGAACCTGGTCGCCGCCGATGCTTCATGGCGAGGCACGGCCCGGCAGCACGCACATCCTCGTCGGCGGCTTGACGCTCCGCGTACAGAACTGAGGGACCGCCAGGGCTACGACTTCGGCTGCGTGGCAGCGTCATCGCGGATCAGATACCGGACGACGAGATCGACGAGCTGTTTCACTAGCGCCTCGAGATCGAGGCCGGGTGGACGCTCGAGCAAGCTCGCCAGCATCGTCGCACGAACCGACTGGTACGCGACGAACGCGGCCGCTTCGACGTCGTCGGACCGAAGATGCTCGCGGCTCTGGAGAAGGAAGCCGCGCACGACGTCGATCACGCGAAGGTCGAACGCGTGCACGCGCTCCGCGTTGGCCACCCGCAGTCCCTCGATCGCGAGGACCCGGTGCAACGCGGGTGAGGTCTCGTAGAGCTTCGCCAGCCCGCGCACCACACGCTCGACCATCTCGCGCGGCGCGGTCCCCAGGTTCTCCTGCGAGAGGACGTCTTGCATCATCGCCAGCGCGCGCGTGAACTCGCGCTCCTGGAGCGCGTTCACGATCGCATCGCGGTCTTCAAAGTGGTGGTAGAGCGTGCCGACGCTCACGCCGGCGATCTCGGCGATGCGTGTCGTCGTCGCGAGGTCGAGGCTCTCTCGTTCGAGAATTCGAATGGTGGCCTCGAGGATCGCGTCGATCGTGGCCTGCGCACGGGCCTGGCGCGGCTTGTTTTCCGGGGTCTTCGTTCGTCGCGAGCTCATCGAGGAAAACCTGAAACCCCCTGGAATGGGCACGGGCGGTCGTCGGATCCACAATCCGACGTGCCGCGGGAGCATCACTAACGCACTCCGCCGGCCAGGCAAGGTGGACATGAAACTTCGTTATCGCGCCGACATCCGAACCCTAGCGTGGGCGCTCGTTCTCATGCCCGGGCTCGTCGCGGCGCAATACCTGCGCCCCTCGCTCGCGGGTTGGCTGATGCCGCTGTCGATGTACGCGGCGTACTGCGCGGCCGTCATCGCGCACAACCACAACCACGTCCCCACGTTCACTGGGCGGACCACGAATCGGCTCTTCTCAGCGTGGATCTCGATCTTCTACGGCTTCCCGACCTACGGCTGGATCCCGACGCACAACTTGAACCACCACCGCTTCAACGGCCGTGAAGGCGACGTCACGGTTCTCGTCAAGCCGGGTGAGCCCGACAGCGCATGGATCGCGCTGACGCACTTCTTTCGCTCCACGACCACGCAGGGCCCTATCCTCGCACGCTACCGGCAGATGCTCTACGGCCGCTCGAAGGCCGCCTGGCTTGGGATCTGGGGCCAGTACCTCGTCGTGTACGGAGCCCACGCCGCGATGGCGTGGCTCGCAATCGCGCGCTTCGGTCTGGGACGCGGCGCCTTCGTCTACCTCTCGGCCCTCGGGATCCCCGCGTTCGGCGCGCTCTGGGGGATCATGTTCACCAACTGGGTGCAGCACGTCGGATGCGATCCGACCTCACGCTTCAACCACTCGCGCAACTTCGTCTCGTCCTGGATGAACGCGCTCGTCTTCGACAACGGCTTCCACACCGTCCACCACGACAAGGCGAACCTCCACTGGAGCCTCACGCGACGAGCACACGAGCAGATCGCACACCACATCGATCCGCGACTGAACGCGAGCTCGATCTTCTCATATGCGTTCGAGACGTACGTCCTCCGCCGCGATCTCGGTCTCCACGAGCTGGCGCGAGAGACACGCTAACCGGAGCCGCGGTCGCTATCGCCCATGGGGCCGGACGACGATGAGTTGCTTCACTCCTCGGACGTGGGCGGCTCCACGGGCTCTTCGGTTGCGGTCGTTGCCTCGGCTGCTGTCGCCTTCGCCCCGGCGGTCTTCGCCGCGGCCGCCTGCGCCGCGCGAAGCTTTCGTACCTCGGCCTCTCGCTTCTGCTTCGCGACCTGGCGGGCCTTGAAGGCGCGCGCCTGCGCGGAAGTGGCGGCGTTGTTGATCTGAGCGCGCGTGTTCTTGAGATTCGCACGCACCGTAGCGCCTTTGCCCATCGAGTCAGTGTACTCCGGTCTTCGAGATGCCGGGCGTCCGACAGCGAACCCGTCCGTCGCGCGAGTGCCGCGCGCGTGCCCAGGGTCGAGGGCACGCGCGCTGCGCAAAAACGCGGTGTTCGCGGCGGGGACTGCACGAAGCTGCGCCGACGATGCTCGGCGTTGCGCAGGAGCTGCTCAGCTCGTCGTGCCCCGCTCCGACACGGGCCCCCGCGGCCGCCTCATTTGCCGGCGCAGGGACCGCAGACGCCGTTGGTGCAGATCTTCGAGTCGCATTCGCACGGGTTCTGCACGTCGCAAGGGGAGCAGGCGAGGCCCGCGCCGTCGGAGATCTTCGTGAGGAGGCAGCGCACGATGGGCTGCGGACTGCTCCGCTCGAACTGGGAGAGCGAGCACGAGCCGCCCTTCGGGACGGTGTCACCGTTCGGGCAGGTCGCGGCATTGGTGGTGATGACTGCAGCGTCGAGCGAAGCCTTGGAGCCGAGATCGACCTTGACGCACGGGACTGCCGCCTGCCCGGTGATGAAGTTCGCCACCGTGGTGTCGGCCGTCGGAATGAGCGCGCCCTCGAGCGCTGCGCCGTTGAAGTTCGCGTCTTCGACCTTGGCCCCGCAGAACGACGCGTCGCGGAAGACGGAGTTGGGGCCGAACACGGTGTCCTTCAAGGTCGCTCGGTGGAAGACCGCGTTCGTGAAGTCCGCGCCCGTCATGTTGAGCCCCGTGAGGTCTGCCTCCGTGAAGTTGACGTCGGTGAACCGCGCGGCGGCAAACGTCGAGCCCGTGCGCGGAGCCGGGAAGGTCACCGCCGCTCGGACGAAGAGCGCGCGGGAGAAGCGGCCGTTGACGATGCTCGACGGAGCGAAGCGTGTTCCATTGAACGTGGTGACGTTCGCCCCGGCGTCCGCGATGACGTCATCCATCTTCGCGTTCGTCAGGTCGGAGTACACCACGGAAGCGCCGTTCATCACGGCGCCGGTGAGGTCGGCGTAGCGGAGGTCCGTGTTGCGGAAGGTCGTCCGAGCCAGATCGGCGTTGTTGAGCTTCGCCTCGGCGAGCTTCCATCGCTCGAACTGGAGGCCTCCGAGCTTGAGCCCGCAGAGCGTCTTCCGCGCGAGGTCTCGCTGATCGAGCCCGATGGCGGACGCGTCGCCTTGGGCGTCGGTGAAGTCGATGAACCGCCAGGAGGCGAGCGGGATCTGCTGCAGGCCGAACCGAGTGCCGGCGAGCTTGGTGAGCGAGAGGTCGTCCCTGCGCGGCTCTTTGCAAGGATCGGCGACCAAGGACTGACCGGGCGGGAGCTTGAAGGTGACGTTGTCCAGGTAGGCGCTCGTCAGGTCGGTGTTCGTGATCGCCGCGTCGGTGATCTCGCCGATGCCGACGAACGACGTTCGCGCGAAGGACGCACCGTCGAACGTCGAGCTGATGAGGCGGGCATCTCGGAGGGTCGCGTCGTCGAACTTCGCCCGCGAGAAGTCCATGAACGCGAGCCTCGCCCCAGTGAGGTTGGCGTGATCGAAGCTCGCCCGGTGCGCGATGTTCCGTGCGGCAGCGAACTGCTCACCGGCGATGTTCGTCCGCGTCAGATTCGCGTAGGAGAAGTTCGTATCGGTGAGGTCGGTGAAGAGAATGAACGAGTCCGTCAGGTCGGCGCGATCGAGGCGCGCTCCCGCCATCGTCCCGCGAGAGATGTCGAGCTGCGGGAGCCTCGCGTCCCGGAGGTCGATGCCCTGGAGGTTGCAGGAGTGGCAGGACTTCGTCTCGACGACGAGGGTGCGGATCTCCTGCACGCTCGCGGAGACGAACGTCTGAGGAAGGTTGTCTCCGCAACGGACGTTCTGGGTGAGGACGGTCTTCCTACCGGTGTAGTTCTCGCCGCTGTAACCGTTGAGGACCGAGTTGCAGGAGAGCTTGATCGACTTCGTCCCGCCGAGGAACCTCGTCGCCGCGCGGATGTTCGGGGGGAACGCGTTCGCCGCGTTGATGACGAGGGCCTTTCCGGAGTAGTCGCAGTTCTGGAAGAACGCGACCTCTCCGGCGCGCAACGTCCCGAGCGAGGCGGCGTCGGAAACGAAGCGCATCGCGAACGTGAGCGGCGTACGCTCAGCGTAGGTGCGCGTGAAGATGATGTCGCCCTCGTTCTGCCAAACCACGGTTGGGCGCGACGGCTGGAAGGCGACCGGATCGAACGTGAAGGGCCGCGGGTTCCCGAGCAAGGTCCACGTCGTGTGGCGGTCGGGATTGACGCTCGACTCGAACGTGAGGAGATCCTCGGTCGAATCGCCCTTTCGGCCGCCCGTCATGACCTGGCCGCTGGCGCCCCCTCGGAGCTGAGCCAAGCCGCCCACGTTCTTCACCGTGATGAACTTGCGAAGGTCCTGCGGAGGTTCGCTCGTGAACGGATCGACGTAGACGAACGGGTCACGCTCGACGGCGCCGCTGACGACTCCGGTCGGCGTCGTGACGTACCAGGCGTGCGTCTCCGGCATCGACGTCGGGTTGGTGTTGCGCTCCTCGTCGGTGCATTGAACCGCGGGGCCCGCTTGGAGCGCCGTCGGCGCCTGTGCCGACATCGGGTGGAGGAAGACCGGGACGAGCGGGGCGGTCGCGCCGTCTCCCGTCGTCGCGCGCGCGACGCTGACCGTGTAGTCGCCGGCGGGCAGCGTCGCTGACGCGCACTCGGACCCATGGGCGACGTGGAGGACGACCTCGTTCTTGTCGTCGCGAACCGTGACGTCGGAGACCGACGCGTCGCGATCGCGGAGGCAGACGTCGAGCGTCTGGTCGGACTGCAGGCGGTAGGGAACGACGTCGACGCCCGGAACGCCCGTGTCGTGGGGGGGCGCCTCGGTCGCGTTCTCGAGCTGAAGCAGGACGGTCGAGGAGAGGGTGGCGCGAAGGACATCGTCCCGCGAGAAGTCACGCTCGAAGTACGCGGCCTCGTCGTCACTCGGCGGTCCGGGTCGCTTCGGGCCGACGTCGGTGTCCGGCTCGCACGCAGGTGAGATCAGGCCGAGCCCGAGGCCGGCGGCGAGCAGCAGGATTCGTTTGATCATGGCGTTGGTCATCTCCGTGCTCCTCACGGCGTCGTCGGGATCCATCGCCACAGGCCTGGCTCGCGTCTCCCACGGAAGACGAGCTCGTTCCAGCCGAGTGAGATGATGTTCTGGTTCGTGTCGAGTGCGAACTTCGCCGCGGCGAAGTTGCGCGTCGTCGCCAGGACCTCGGGGGAGGTCCGCTTGTAGATGTCGAGGTAGAAGTCGGTCGGGCTCCTCGAGCGCCCTCGGCGCGAGAGGACGTAAATCGCCCCGCTCTCCAGCTCGCAGCCGACGTCGAGGTACTCGCGGTCGCTCGGGAGCTCGAGGATCGCGGAGCGCGAGCCGCCGGCCTTGTGGAAATAGTCGACCGCCGGCTCGCCCGTCACGCCGAACGCCTGGAGGCGTTTGTTGCCGTTCTCGAGGACGATGAAGACATCGCCGTCGAACGCTTGGCAGAGCGCGACGGCGCCGCGGATGTTCCCGCGGAGGGTCCCCGGGCCGCTGCGCACGTGCGCGCGAGGAAGACGTTCATCCGAAGCATGGGTGACGGCCACCTGCGGCGACTTGAGCTCGATCACCTCGAGCCGATCGACGCCGGCGTCGCCGCTGATGATCATGGCGTAGCGGTTGTCGTAGACGGCTGCTGCGCGAACGGTGGTGCTCCCGAGGCGCGCGATCGGCTGGCCTCTGCGGAAGTCGCTGGCCCCCGTCAGCGAGAGATCGAGCTCGCGGAGGACGTATTGGCCCGTGCTCGCCTCGAGGACGTACGACTTCGGCTCCCGCAGCGAGTACATCGGGACCACCGGCCTGAGGTCACCGCAGGCGTAGTCCTTCACGTTCGCGTCCAGAGCCCCCTTCTCGACGAAGACGTTCAGGTTCAGGTTCCGCATCGTGTGGAGCGACGTGCCGCCGGTATCGCTCGAGCGACCGCAGATCGGCAACGCCTGCTCGGCGGCTTGCCACGCGTAGCCGAGGTTTCCATTGTGCGCGTCGATGCCGATACCGGTCGGCGCGCAGACGATCTCGCTGCCACCGGCGCACGCGTCGGGATAGCCCCCCGGCGGCGCTGTCGGGGCGACCCACTTGTGGCTTCCACTGACGACGGCGAGCTCCGCCGAGACGGAGTACGTCGTGTCCTTGGTGATCGGGATCGTCTGGTTCTTGACGACGCACTCGACCGAGGCGAACGCCGCACCGTTCGGCACGGCGTTGACGAAATCTTGCTGTCCGAACCCGACGAGGAAGCCGGTGCTCGAGAGAATGCGGAGGACGGCCTTGTACTCACCGCCGCTCGGGACGCCGGTGACGTCGACCTCGAAGCCCGCGGCTTGAGTGAGGAACGCATAGTCCCCGCTCGCGGCGAGGGACATGCCCGTCTTGTTGACGAGCATCAGCTCGTACCGGACTCCCGTCTGCGGAAGCCCGAGGACGTCGGACGGCGTAACCTTGACGCGGACCGTATTCGTCGCGCGGATCTCCGTCGTGTAGACGGCGTTCGCCTGGGACAGACCTCCGATCGTTCGGCCGATCGATTGCGCCGTGTCGGCCGCGTTGAGCGCGAAGATGGCGGTGCCCGCGATGGGGATCCCTTTCGCCGCGGTCCCTGCGGCGATCGCGCCGCCCCAGAGCAAGGCAGTCGACGCCTTCGCGAGCGCGAGCTTGAGGGCCTGGTTGCCCACCCACACGCCGAGGTTGATCCATTCGGCGCTGCCCGTCGTGACCTGCGAGTAGATGTTCGCTCCGAGCTTCACCGCGAGGACGGCGGCCGGGACCAGCAGCTCCCGCTTCAACTGCAATGTCGTGCCGGCGTCGAAGAGCGCGCCGTAGGCGAGCGCGATCGTCGGGACCCCGAGCTCGCAGATCAGCGTCGCGACGAGGCCTGCCGTCGCCGCCTTGCCACGCTCGTCGTACTGCTTGGGCATGTCGAGGAACGAGAGCGAGCCGACGAAGACGCCGAGCGAGGTGGCCTTGTCCGGGATCCGCGCCGTGAATCGCTCACGCGCGACCGTGCCGGCGACGGGGATCCCGAGGAGCCAGAGTGCGGGCGAGATCATCCCGCGGTGCTGGAGATACTCGGTGTCGAGTGTCGTGTTGTCCCCGGCGTCGGCGCCGATCTCGGCGCGTTTGAGGAGCTTTCCGTTGGCGTCGAAGAACCCGCAGTAGACGGAGACCGTCCGGTTGTACGAGTTGCCGACGTCGAACGAGACCCGCCGGCCCTCGCCGTCGACGCGGAGACCGCTGACGCATTGGCCGCCGGTCCAGTTCTCGTTGAGCGGCGCAAACGTGTACGCCGAAGGCGCGGTCGGACCTTGCAGGAGCGGCGGAGCGTCCGGGAGCGGTTCCGCGCGCGACGAGCGCGACTTCTCGACGTGGAAGCGTTTGTCCTCGAGATCGGGGTCGTCGTAGATCGCACGCATTGCGCGGACGACGACGTCCGAAACGGCCCGCATCACCTCGGGGGGGAACGCGTAGTACCACTGATACGCGGGCTTCCCGTCGACGAGGATGGGGCTTCCGTCCTCGTTCGTCTGCGGGACCTTCTTCCCGTCGGGGTCGAGGAGGTAGGTGCCGCGCGCCCACGAGGTCCGTGTCGGACTCTCGTCCGGGTTTCGTGCCCGGCCGAGGCGGGCGATGAGCCTGGCGAGGATCTGCATCTCGACCGACTGGGCGTCGAGGTGATGCAATAGGAGCGCGGCGACGTTCCCATCGAGCGCGAGGATGTCGGGGTGATGGAAGACCAGGTATCGAGCGGCGTCCTCCTCCTCGACGATCAGCGATAGGTCGGAGATGTTGGAGACGTCTCCGTCGGCGCTCGAGCCAGCGAGGACGTGGAGGCCCCCGCTCCTCGCCGGGACGAAGTTGAATCCGTATTTCGCCCGACGCGTCGCGTGCACACCGTACGACTGTCCCTTGATCGCTTGGCCCATCAGGATGGCCGGCTCCGGGATGTGGATCGCGGCGAGGGCGAGCGCCCGCATCTCCGTCCCCGGGATGGCGTAGCTGACGGTGTACGACTGCGGCGCGTCACCTGGCAGCGAGACGTCCGGCACGTAGTGGGTGAGCTCGGCGTCGGGGATCGATCGAAGGAGCGGGACCTCTCGGCGGTGCTGCGCGAGCGTCGTCTCGTCGTGGCGGCGCAGCTCGATCCGCCGGTCGCCGAGGTCGAGCGTGTACTCGACGTCGTCGCGAAACCCGTCGAGCGAGATGTGGAGCGTCTTCCGCTCGATGGGACGCGGCCCGTTGGGGATCCTCGCGCCGTCGTCGCAGCCGCTCAGGAGGCGTGTGTTTACTCCAGCAGCCGCGAGGAACGCCGCGCCCTTGAGCAACGCGCGGCGAGAGAGTTGTACCATGATCCCCCACTATATCGATTTCGCCGAGTCTCTGTCGCGAACAGAATTGGGGCTGCACCCCAACCACCCGCAGATCGGATCGGGACGCAGGCGCGCATCAGGCATCGACGCCGTTGCACTGGGGGCCATTCCCTTTGCAGAGCTCGATGCCTGCGAGACGCGGCAGATGTAAACGCATCCCGCGATCGGCCGCGCCTGCGGGTCGACGTTGGACTGCTCGACCGACACCGGTTCGAGCGTATCGCCTCGAATCTCGTTGCGGTTCGCCCAGAGGTCGTGCGATCTCTCCACGGCTTCGAACGAGCCGGGCTTCGAGACACGACATGGTGAGACCGCGGATGACCGCGCAGGCTGTGTGGGCGCGAATGCGGGTGATTCTGGGGGCAGTGCTGGCGCTCTCGGCCGTCGGGTGTGGTGGCACCCGCTCGAGTGTCGCCCGGCTCGCCGGCGACGGAGCTGAATACGCTGGGCCCGTGACCGTCGCGGCGGCGACGCTGCCGGCCTCCTACGAAGTCGTCGGCGCTGTCGAGGTCGAGTCGATCAAGTCCCTCGACGACGCGCTCTCGGCGTTCGTCGAGCGCGTTCGTGAGGTCGGCGGCGACCACGGTCAGATCGACCGGTACTGGACGACCTTCGAGACCCGCACGGTGACGAGCACGGAGAGCTACCCCTGCGGCACCACCAAGTCGCCACAAACGTGCACGCGATCGGTCACGCGACAACAGCTCGTCATCGCCTCTCACTATATCGGGCGGGCGATGCGCACTGCAGCGAGGATTCAATGAGGTTCGTCGCAGTTCTATGTCTCGGTCTTTCGCTCGCCGGATGTGGGCGGCTCATCTCGGACAGGGCCGTCACCGGCCGCACGTATCCCGCGCACAACAGCGCCGTTCGTCTATTCCTCGAGAACGACCCGCAGCCCTCGAATTGCGAAGAAATCGCCATCGTGCGGGCGGTCGGGACGGGCAGCGAAGCGACTCTGGAGTCGGTATTCGACGGCTTGCGGAAAGAGGCGCAGAGCGTCGGCGCGAACGCAGTCGTCCGCGTGCGCATCGATCACGGCGCGGGGGTTGCGGGAATCGGCGTCGCCGTGCGAATGCCGGACGGTGCCTGAGGACGACGGCCGAAGACAGCCTCTCCTCCGAATCTCGCTGTTCTCGACCAGCACCGAGCTCACCGGCTCGGATCCATCACCGTCAGGACCAAGCGCACTGCTTCACGATATTCGAGCGATGCAGGAGGATGTTGCGACCGACGGCAGCGTCGTCAGGCGGTCTCGCCGCGCGGACGCGTCATCGCACGCACGACGGTCTCCGCCGCCACGAGCGCGAGAAGCGCGAGCGCGATGGTCCACGACACGTCGACGACCGACACGCCGCCGCCGAGCGACGAGGACGTCGCTTCGGAGACCACCGCCCGCGGACGGAGATCGAGCTCGCGCTGCATCGGCGCCGCCACCCGGAGCTCCGGAGTGCCGTCCACGGTCAGCCGGTAAGGGCCGATGAGCGTCGGTACGATCCGCAGCGCGCCGTCACCGCGCGCCGAAGGGACGCGGCCTCGCGGCCCCTCGGCCTCCACCTGACGCGCTCCGGCGAACGCCCACGGCACGCCGACGTCTCCGCGCAGCGGCGCCGAGCGCTCCTTCGCGGCGGCGACGATCGCGTCGAGGAGCGAGAGGAACCCGGGGCGGAGGGGCATGTCCGAAGCGTCGACCGAGAACGAGAGCGTCGTCAGCCACACCTCCCCTCGCCCGCGAGCGCGACGCAGGACGAGCGGAGCACCGTCCGACCACTTGAGCAGCGACTCGAACGCCGCCACGTCGTCCGGCGCGACGGTCGCTCGTCCCTTCGCGGTAAGGTCGTCGAGGCTCGTTGCGCCGTCGCCCAGCACCGGCGCACCGCTCTCCGGATCGACGCTCTGGGTCGGCGTCGGACCGAAGCTGGGAGCGTGAGCGAGGAACGGCTCGAACGTTGCGCCGAGCGGCGCGGCCGCGGCTCGTCTCCCGAGGGCGAGGACGAGGACCCCCCCTCGATCGACGAACGCCGCGAGCGCATGCCGCTGCTCCGGCGTGAAGCCCGGGGGATCGTCGATGAGCATCGCCGCGAAGGCGGCGGTGTCTTCACGACGGTCCGGAGCCTGCGGGATCGGCCTTACGGCCATGTCGACATGGAGCGCCGCGAGCGCCTGCTCGACGACCGGCGCGCCGCCCGTCGAGACGGCGTCGTCGGTCCGATCGCCGACGACCGCGAGCGCCGCCGGCCCCGACTCGACGACCACGAGCGCACGATCGTCGGAGGCGATCGCGTCGGTGCCGGTGAGGACGGCGAACAGCTCACGCGTGTCGTCACCAGTGAGGGGGATCATCACTTCCCCGAGCGCCGTCTGCGGAAGCGCCGCGCTCGCGAGGACCTTCTCCCCATCCTTGATCTGCACCTCGCGCCCGGTGGCTGCATGCGGGACCGAGCACGCGAATCGGACGCGAGCGCGACCGCCCGCTCGATCGGCGGAGAGGATCCCGCAGTCGACCGCGTCGTTCGCCTTCGCGAGCTCCGGCATCGCGACCCAGATCGGCACACTGGAGTCGCCGTTCGAGCCGAGCGCAGGCCCGTCCGACTTTCCATCGGCGAGATCCGAGAGGACGATGACCCGGCGATCGATCTGCGGGAGCTCTCCGACGAGCGTGCGCGCGATCGCGAGAGCTCCGTCGAGGTCCGTCGCCCGATCGCTCTCGCCGACGCCTTCGAGGGCCGCGCGGGCGGCGCTCACGTCCGTCGTCGCGGCGAGGCCGACACGAGCCGGCGCGCCCGCAAGGACGATCGCTGCCGCATCGCCTTCGCGGAGCGACGCGAGGATCTCCTCGGCGCCCTTCTTCGCACGCTCGAAGCGGGTCGTGTCGCCGCTGTCCTTCGCCCGCATGCTCATCGAGTCATCGATGACGATGGCGACCGCGACGGAGGCGCCGCCGCGAGAGAGCGCGAGGCGCGAGCAACGAACCAGCGGCGAGGCGCCGAGGAGCGCGAGCGCGACGATGGCCGCGGCGCGGATCGCGAAGAGCGAGCGGTCCTCCAGGCGCGCCCGACGACGCGCCTTCGGCGGCGCCTCCGGGACGAGTCGCGCCGGTGCGAACGGCACCTCGTCCGCGCGCTTGCGGCGGAGGCGATGCGCGAGATACGGCGCGGCGACGAGCACCGCAACGCCGAGCGCGAGGATCGTGAGGAAGCTCACAGCGCCGCCTCGACGATCGCGCGCACCGCGGCGACGGGATCGCGGTCGGTCGTCATAGTCAGGAGCTTTGCCCCGCGGCTGACGAGCGCTTGCCGCCAGGCGGCCTGCTCCGCCGCGAGCGCCGCGAGGTAGCGCTCCCGCGCGGCCTCGTCCGTCTCGACCGTGACGCCGCCTTCGAGCGACTTCAGGCGGACCGTCTCCTTGAAGGGGAAGTCGGCCTCGTCCGGATCGAGCGTCTGCACGACGACGACGACGCAGCCGCGCGTGGAGATGGCGCCGATGCGCGCCGCCGCTTGGGGGGGAAGGTCGAGGAGATCGCTCAGGACGACGACGACCGAGCCGCGGCGCGCCGAGCGCGCGATCGATCCGATCGCCGCGTCGAGCATCGCGATGCTCGAGCCGGCCTCCCCTTCCGCCGACTGCGCCTCGAGCGCGTCGACCACGCGCTCGAAGACCTCGCGACCGCCGCGCACCGGGACGGGTCGCGCGTCCTTCGAGCCGCCGATGAACGACATGCCGATCGGGTCGCCGCTCTTGATCGCCACGCGCGCGAGCGCGGCCGCGACGAGCGCGGCCCACGCGAGCTTGGAGCCGGGCGCGCGCGACCCACGGTAGCCCATCGAGGCGGACGCATCGACGACGAGACGGAGCGCGCGATCGGTCTCGGTCTCGAACTGGCGAACGAGGAGATGATCGTGACGGAGGAGCGAGCGGACGTCGAGATGACGCAGGTCGTCGCCCGGCGTGTAGGCGCGATGCCCGCCGAACTCGACGCCCGCCCCCTTGCGCGCGCTCCGATGCGAGCCGGCGTAGACGCCCTCGGCGACCACGCGCGCGCGAATGCGGATCGGCGCGAGACTGCCCCAGTCGATCGCGCGGCGAACGTCCTTGGCGGGGCGCACCGCTTCGATGCGCGGAGAGTTGTTGCGAATGCTCGAACGCGCGCTCACGGGAGTGCCGCGATCAGGGCAGCCCGACTTCGGGCACGGGACCGCCGACCTGCGCCCGCCCGCCGCCGAGGATCTCACGCGCGAGGCCGAACTCGACGAGGTCGAGCCCGGTGGAGCTGATGACCTGCTTGAGGCCTTCGTCTGCGCCCTTCACGTCACCGGCGACCTTGCGATCGATCGCGGCGTAGAAGAGCGCCTCGGTCTTCTGCGTGGGGGTCTGCGCGGCGGCGACGAGATCGGACGCCTTGAGCTTGCCCGCGCCGAACGCGGCGATCTTGCCGATCCAGCGCGGATCGTCGGACGCGCCGACGAGGATCCGCTCGGCGGTAGGGTCCTTCGTATCGCGATGTTGGCGCTCGAGGAGGTGCACCCAGAGCGCGTCGTAGACGATGTCCTCACGCCCGAGCTCGGCGACCTGACCGCGCGCGAGACCTTCACGTGCAGCGGCGAGATCGCCGCGAACGAACGCGCGGCCGACGATCTGACCGATCGTCGCCGCCGCCTGGCGCTTGTCGCGCGGGGCGGCCTCGAGGGCACGCTCGAGAGCCTTCTCGGCGCTCTTCGCAGCGCCGAAGCGATCGAGCACGCGGGAGATCAGACGCTCGACGCGGGCTCGGTCATCGGACTCGGTTGCTGCGCGTGCCTTCGCGAGGTCCCTGAGCGCGTCGGCGAGCGGCTTGCGAGCAGCGCTCGCGTCGCCCTGCTCGCGGGTGATGTCGCTCGTGATGAGGAGCACCTCGGCGCGAAGCGCAGGATCCTTCGCTACGTCGTCGGCGACGAGGGCGTTCTTGAGCCGCTCGAGCGCCTCCTTGGTGTTCCCCGCATGCCAGTCGAGCCGCGCGAGGTTCATCAGGACCGCGCCGGAGCGCTCGCGCTCCATCGACGCATCGAGGAGCTTCCTCGCAGCATCGAGCCCGCCTTCGCGGATCTCGATCTCGCCCATGAGCGCGTAGAGGCGCGCCGGGCTCGGCTGGATCTTGCCCTTCAGCGCATCGGCTGCGCCGAGGAGGGGCTCGGCCGCCTTGAAGGAGCGGCGCGCGGAGTCGCCTTCCTCCGCGTCGAGCGCGCGGAGCATCGCTTGAATCGTGACGGCGAGCCCGAACCCGACGATGCGCGGATCCTTCTGCGCCTTCACGGAGTCCGCGAGGATGGCCGGCGCGGCTTCGCCCATCCCGAGCTCGACGAGCGTCGTCGCGACGAAGGCCGCAGGCTCCGGTGAGGTCGAGTCGAGACGGTAAGCCTCGCAGGCGGAGACGAACGAGGCGACGCGGAGCAGATCGCTGTCGCGGCCGAAGTCCTCTTCGTCGCCACGCGCCGGTCCGCGCTGCCCAGGACGAAGCATGCGCGCGAGCTCGAGCCAGCGATCCGTATCCGGCCGCTCGACGACCGCCTTCAGCGCGCCCATCAGCTCGGGCCGCGTCATCTGCGGGTCCTTGAGGTTCGCCTTCTCGAGCGCCGCGAGCGCCCCGTGAGCGTCGCCGCTCCTCAAGTAGATCGCGACGAGCACGGTCGAACCGGTCTCGAGCGCGCGGACCGCCTCGAGCCCCTCCTCCCGCGTGATCTGCATCCCGCGTGCGCGCCGCGCCGTCTTGACCTGGATCGCCTTGTCGATGAAGTCGAGCGTCTTGGCGACCGCGTCATCGCGTGCCTCGACGCTCGGCTCGAGGAGCAGCCGCGTCACCGCAGCAGCCTCGAGCGCGCCGGCCGTCTGCATCGACCCATTGCCGGCCGTGTCGCGGGTCCATGCGGAGATCGCGTCGAGGTGGCCCTTGATGTCGGCCTTCTCCTTCGGTGGAGCGACGCGCATGAGCATCTCGTAGGCGGCGCGTGCGCGCCCCTCGTCGCCGCGCTTCGCAAACTCGTCCGACGCGCTCTTGAGAGCGTCGTAACCGTGCGGACCGAGCATCTCGGTCGTGAGCTCGCCGGCTCGCACGAGGAACATCGCGCCAGCGAACGACGAGACCGCGTTCTCTCGGTTCTTCGCCTTGAAGCGACTCGAGACACGCGACATCTGACGAGCAACCACGCCCGTGAGCCGCTGCTGGCGCTCCTTGCTCTGAGGCTCGCTCGCGAGGAGATCGCGGACGGCGCTCGGGAACTGGTCGTCGTCGACGGCGACGTCCGCGCGCGTGACGCGCTCGGCATGATGTGCCGGCTGCCCGTACCGCCCGCGGCCGGGACCGCATGCGGCAGCCGCCAGCGAAAGAGCGAGGAGAACTGGGAGGGCAAACCGCATGGTGGGTAGGGACGAGAGGGCCATCCAACATAACCTGGGCAGCGGTCGACGGGCTACCGCCGGGGCACTCAAGAGCTCGAAAAGACGGCCCACGGAGAGGAACGATCTCACGCCGCGCCGCATCGGCCGCCCCGGCGCGCGATCCCCTTCGGACGGGGAAGCGGCGTTTACAACGGCGCTCCTCGCCCTCCGGGGAATGCGCCGGCGACCTCGGGCGTTCTTCATCCCCACTTCCCCGGGACGCTGCTCTCACCGAGACGTCCCTGTTGGGCTAGCCTGCCAGCCATGCCGCACGCGCACCTCCTCGTCGTCGACGACGAGCCGTCGATCCTCACGACCCTGCAGAAGGCCCTCACGCTCGAGGGCTACTCGGTGGACGTCGCGGGCGGCGTGAAGGTCGCAGACGAGAAGCTCAAGAAGCGAAGCTACGACCTCTGCCTCTTCGACGTGCAGCTCCCCGACGGCGACGGGATCACGCTCCTCGCGCAGATCCGCGCCGCGAAGAACGAGGTGCCCGTCATCATGATGAGCGGGCATGCGACCATCGACACGGCGGTGAAGGCGACGCGCCTCGGCGCGCTCAACTTCCTCGAGAAGCCGATCAACACCGATGCGCTCCTCATCGCAGTCGAGACGGCGCTCCGCCTCCAGCGAGCGGAGACCGAGGCCCGCGAGCTCCGCGTCGCGAGCGGCACCACTGGCGAGCTCGTCGGTGAGAGCGGCCCGATCAAGAAGCTCGTCGAGCAAATCGCGCGCGCAGCGAAGAGCTCTGCCAGCGTGCTCGTCACCGGCGAGCGCGGCACCGGCAAGGAGCTCGTCGCCCGCGCAATCCACCAGCTCTCGCCGCGCGCGAAGGGACCGCTCGAGAAGCTGAACTGCGCTGCGCTCCCGAGCGAGCTCATCGAGAGCGAGCTCTTCGGCCACGAGGCGGGCGCCTTCACCGGCGCGACGAAGCAGCGCCGCGGCAAGTTCGAGCGCGCGAGCGGCGGCACGCTGTTCCTCGACGAGGTCGGCGACATGCCGCTCCCGATGCAGGCGAAGCTCCTCCGCGTCCTCCAGGAGCGCGAGATCGAGCGTGTCGGCGGCAACGAGACGATCAAGGTCGACACACGCGTCGTCGCGGCGACGAACCGCGACCTCGTGAAGGCATGCGAGAGCGACGTGTTCCGCGCCGACCTCTACGACCGCCTCAACGTCGTGCCGCTCCACATCCCGCCGCTCCGCGCGCGCCGCGAAGACGTCCCGCTCCTCGCACGACATTTCCTCGAGCTCGCATCCAAGGCGAACGACCGTCCTGGCATGCGGATCGAGGAGGACGCCATCCAGGTCCTCGTCGCCTACAGCTTCCCCGGCAACGTCCGCGAGCTCCGGAACCTCACCGAGCGCCTCGTCATCCTCACGCCCGACGACGTCATCCGCGCCGTCGACGTCCGCAACTGCCTCCCCGGCGGAGGCTCGCCGAAGGCACAGGGGCTCTACCGCCCCGGCGTCCCCTTCCGCGTCCTCGTCGAAGAGTCCGAGCGCCAGATCCTCCAGGACGCGCTCGCGCACCACGGCGGCCAGATGGCCGCGACCGCGCGCGCGCTCGATCTCGAACGCAGCCATCTCTACAAGAAGGCGCGAGCGCTCGGACTCCGCGGCGACAGCAAGAGCGACGAGGAAGACGCGGGCTGAGGCGCACTCCACTCCGGAGGCGCCGGTCTCGAGTCATGAGATGATCCGAGCCTCGCGAACGACGTCCACCGCGGTGAGGACGCGCTCGCGCGTCGAGCGCCTGTCGAAGCCTCGCGCCGTATTCGTCACGAGGGCCAGGCCGACTCGTCCCCCACCTGGTCCCTCGACTTGCCGGCAGCCGAATGATCCGGCATTTGCCGGCGCTGACGGCGCAATGCGTCGAGTGTGCGCAGGACTCCGAATGTCCGGTGGGCAAGCCGAAGTGCTTCTCCCGCGAGGGCAAGTGCGTCCAGTGCCTCGGCGATCCCGACTGCGCGGGCACGGCAACTCCGTTCTGCAAGGGCCAGGGTAAGTGCGTGCAGTGCACCACGAACGCTCAGTGCGCCGCGCCGAATCCGATCTGCGACGGCGACGAATGCGTCCAGTGCAGGAAGGACGACGACTGCACCGATCCTGCCAAGTCGCGTTGCCGAGGGAAGGTCTGCGCGGCGAGGTGACCTCGACGCGATACTCGAGAGGCAGGTCGCGATCAGGGCGCGGCTGCGAGCGTGCCCTGATCGTGAGCGCCGGCGAGACGAGACCGCTGATCGTGGCTGCACCGCGGCGGGTGTCGATTCGGATGCGTCCGGCGCCGCCGTCACCGTTCCGGCGAAGTCGCCGTCGGGGATACGTCGTGTCAATCACGCCGGGCTGACCGTCCACCTCGGTAGCTTTTCGCGGTCCCCCGGCCACCTCCGACGAGAAACTCGAATTTCGCGAGTGTGTCGCTTCATGCCGTGCGGCTTGAGTTACACTCGCGGACGGGCGGAGAAGAAGGGGGTTGGGGTGGCGAGCACGTTGAGAGGGATCCGGACCTGGGACCGCGCAGGGACGCCGCGACAGACAGCGCAACTTCCCGATCCGTGTCGTGGGCGAGCGCTTTTCGAGCATGACGACCTCCTGAAACAGGCGCTCGCGGGGGAAGTGCATCGCGCCGCGGGGTATGAAAGCAGCGCCAGCGCCGAGAGCCTGGAGTGCATCTTCGCTCCGCTCGTCGACGAGGCCGGTCAGCCCGACGGCGCGGTCGCGGTGCTGCTCGACGCCGGGGAGCAACTCCGAGCCCAGGCGACGCTCCGGGAGCGCCTCGCGTTCGAGGAGCTAATCACGAGCCTGTCGAGCCAGCTCGTGAGCTTGTCCCCGGAGACCGTCGACGACGGGGTCCAAGAGGCGCTCCGCGCCATCGGCGAGTTCGCACGCGTCGATCGCGCGTACGTCTTCCGTTTCACCGCCGACGGCACCGCGATGAACAACACTCACGAGTGGTGTGCAGCGGGCATCCACTCGCTGCTCGAGATGATGCAGGACTTGCCGCTCGACGTGTTCCCGTGGTGGACCGAACGGCTGCTCCGCGCTCGCGAGACCATCCATCTCCCCGACATCCAGCTGCTCCCGCCGGAGGCTGCCGCAGAGAAGGAGACGTTGATCGAGCAAGGCGTGAAGTCGGTCCTCGCGCTCCCGATGATCTATGCCGGGGAGGTGGTGGGCTTCCTCGGGTTCGACTCCGTGCACGTCACCAAGGTATGGCCCGAGGCCGATGTCGCGCTCCTCCGGATCGCCGGCGAAATCGTGGTGAGCGCCCTCGAGCGCAAGCGCGCTGAGGAAAGTCGCCGCGCCCTCGAGATGCAGCTGATCCAGGCCCGGAGCCTCGAGAACGTCGCCCGCCTGGCCGGAGGTGTGGCGCACGACTTCAACAACCTGCTCTCCGTCATCCTGAACTACGCCTCGATCTTGAAGAGCGAGCTCTCCGACGAAGGCCAGCGCGAGAAGATGAGCGAGCTCTACGGCGCCGCCCTCCGCGCGGTCGGTCTCACGCGCCAGCTCTTGCTCGTCGGTCGGCGCGACATCGTCGAGCCGGTGCTCCTCGAGCTCAACACCGTCGTCATCGCGCTCGACAGTCTCGTACGGCAGGCGCTCGGCGAGAACATCCAGCTCCGGCTCCAGCTCGGCGACGAGCTCGGGCTCGTGCGCATCGGCCTCCCTCAGCTCGAGCAGGTCATCCTGAACCTGACGATGAACGCTCGCGATGCGATGCCGCGTGGAGGCATGATCGCGATCGAGACCTCCGAGACGGACATCGATCCGAGCTACGCGGCCCGGCACGTCGATGTGAAGCCGGATCGCTACCTGCGGCTGCGCGTGACCGACACCGGCACGGGGATGACGCCCGAGGTGGCCTCCCGCGCGTTCGAGCCGTTCTTCACGACGAAGAGGGACAAAGGCACCGGGCTCGGGCTCTCGACGGTGCACGGGATCGTCAAACAAGCGGGCGGTCACGTCATCCTCGCGAGCGAGGAACACGTCGGCACGAAGGTCGACGTGTTCTTCCCGATCGTGCGTGACGGCGTCGCGACGGACATTCGACCTCCGCTCCCCATCGACGCGCCGAAAGGGAACGGCGAGACCGTCCTCGTCGTCGAAGACTCGGCGAACGTGCGAAAGCTCGTCTGCGCGATGCTCGGCAAGAACGGCTATCGAGTGCTCGAGGCGCCCACCGCGCAGAGCGCGCTGGAGCTGCTCGAGCGTCATCGCGGCGCGATCGACGTCCTCCTCACCGACGTGATCATGCCGCAGATGTCGGGGCGCGACCTGGCGCTCCGCGCGCGGGGCGACTACGGCCTCTCACGCGTGCTGTTCATGTCGGGCTACGACGACGAGATGATCGCGCACCAGGGAACGCTCGCACCGGGAACGCAGCTCCTCAAGAAGCCGTTCCTCGAGCCCGACCTCCTGCGCTCGCTGCGGAAGGTCCTCGACGCGAAGTGATCGCTCCCCGCCGGCGCGAGACGTCCGGCGGGGAGCGCGAGTCGAACGCCGTCAGTCGAGGAACGCCTCGAGGTCACGAACGAACTTGCGCGGGCTCTCGACATGCAGCCCGTGTCCCGTCTGCGGGTAGACGCGGAGGCGGGAGCGCTTGATCTGCGAGGTGAGCGTCTGCTGGTCCGCAGCGCCGAAGAAGACGTCCTGGTCACCCCAGAAGATCAGCGTCTTCGCGCGGATTCGCTTGAGCTTGGCGGTGTGGTCCTCGGCGAGCATGCCGTCGAGCGCCTGCTGCCACACGGACGCCGGAAGCTTCGCGCTCTCGGCGACGGCGGTATCGAGGTACGAGGCCGGGATCGGGCGGTAGAACGTGCTCGCCTGGAACTCGTAGATGAAGGTCTGGTCCACCGGATCGACGAGCGAGTCAACCGCCGGCTCGAAGCTCAGCGCGGCCTCGTTGCCGGCGAGCGTCGGCCCCGAACCGATGAGCACCAGCTTCTCGATGCGCCCGGGCCACTCGCTCGCGACCTTGTGCGCGATGAGCGAGCCCATCGAGTGCCCCACGAGCGTCGCCCTGCCGATGTGAAGGGCGTTCATGAAGGCGATCACGTCATTCGCGAAGTCGGACTGGCGATAGCAACACGTGGGCTTCGACGAGTCGCCGTGACCGCGCTGATCGAGCGCGTAGACGTGATACCGCCGCGACAACGACGGCAGATTCAGATCGAACGAGCGATGCGAATCCGAATAGCCATGAAGGAAGATCACCGGCTCGCCGTGCCGCGAGCCTTGCTCGAGATAAGAGAGCGTCACACCCGTGTTGAGCGTCACTCGACGGATCACTGCATCTTGCTGGTGAGCCTGCGTCGTGACGCCGAGCTCCTCTTGCACCTCGACGCCGACGTCATCGTCTCCCGGCGCCTGCGCAACACAAGCCATCATCGTCGACGCGAGGAGCACGACTGCCTTGAGCATCTTCATCGACCACCTCCCTGCGCCACGATACCCCACTCCCGTCTTTCCCGATTACGCCGAATGAAACGGCTCCTCGGTACGACGATGGGGGACGTCGACACACCGCCCGCGCACTCGACCCGAAACGACGAGCTTTGGCCGCGATTCCACGCAAAAGACGCGAGGCGCGCGCGTCGCCCTTCCCGGTCTAGTGGATCACCGCAGGCCGATGTTTTCGGCAGCGTTCATCCCGGTCGAGTGAATCGCTGCACGTCGATGCATACGTGCAGGCGATCGGATGGAGCGGATCGCGGCAGGCGCGCTAGGTCAGTTCACCGGCGGGAGCGGCGCATCGTTGATTGGGCGGCTGCCCATGCCGCCCGCATAGCCGTAGCTCGCGTCCTGACTGACGCCCCACACGGTGACGGAGAACGGGCCCTCGCTCTTCGCTTCGTGACGGCCGTACCCGCACGAGCCCTTCGCGAACGTCGCCGGGACGAAGTTCTTCGTGAGCCGGACCCACGTGTATTCGTACTCGCCCGAGGTGCCGAGCGGCGTCCAGCCGGTCACCTCGCCGCCACAGCCGAGCTCGACAGGCATGAAGCCGCTCGCCGTCTTGCGGCGGACGAGCGTGAGCGATGTGTCCGGATACGTGTAGTCCGCAAAGAACACGTAGCGATCGAGGAACTGGTCCGACGGGACGACGTTGACGAAGTCGGGGTCGCCCAGCGAGCCAGGCTGCGTCGGCCCAAACGGCTGCTCGGGCTGGCCCGTCCCGCCGTTGAACTTCGAGCCCGTCATGTAGACCGCCGCGTGGAACGGATGCGCCGAGTCCTGACTCTTCACGACGACGAACGCGTCGGTGAAGAACGTGGCGACCTGCCCGGCACCGAGCGTCTCGGGCGCACCGAGCGGCCGCTCCGGCTCGTAGGTGAGCACGGTCCCGTCGACGGCGCCGACCAGACCCCACGGGACGATCTCGCGCGTCTGCCCGGTCAGACTCTCGATCCGCGACGCGAACGGGACAAGGGCGTACTCGCTTCCCCACTGCGAGAAAGGCGCGATCTGCTGCTGGGTGAGATCGCAGTACTTGAGCTCGCCCGGCAAGAAGGCGCAGCTCGAGCCCCCGAACAGACCGACCGGCTTGTTCGCGACGATCGGGCTGCCGCTCGCGTTGTCGCTCTGCGTGAGCTGGAGCACCTGTCCGCGCGAGAGGGTCCACGACTGCGTCACGCCCTGGAGCGTGGGCGCGACGTCGACGCCCTGGATGATCCCGACCGTCGGGCGCATCTCGACTTTCGTATCGTCCTCGGCGGCGACGATCTGCAGCGTGCGCGGCTCGCGTCCCGGCTGCCCGAAGCGCTCGACGTTCGCCGTGCTGACCGCGAGGTAGTTCTTGTCCCACGACGTCTCGGGCAAGAGCAGCGTCGCGGTCGGGTAGAACGACAACGCTCCGCCATACGGGAAGATCGAGTACGCCGACGCCGGTGCATCGGTGATGATGTGGAAGGCGCGCGTCTTCGAGGTGCCGTGAGAAATCGGGTCGGCAGCAAACGCCGGCATCACGCCCTCGGGGCAGCGCGTGAACTCATTGCTCGACGGCTTGTCCTCCTGGGAGAGGAAGATGAGCGCGACCTCCCCCGGAGGCAGCGGTCCGCCGAGCGGCGTGTACCTCGTGTCGACGCCATCCTTCGTCGCGACGTACATGGACTTCGAGATGTCGAGCGGCTCGCTCCCGAGCTCCGCGCGGATCGTGATCGGACGCGTCCACGTGTTCGCGATCATCGAGACGAAGCAGGCGCCGCGACCGTAGAAGTCATCGTCGGGAGGGAGGGTCCAGAACGAGCACCCCGCCGACCCCTTGGAGAGACGGGCGCTCTCGCACGCGTCGACGCACGCGCCGCCGCCGCACCCCTTGTCCTCGGGGCACGTCTCGATGATCGCCTCGCCACCATCCGCACACGCGTTGACGATGCTGCGAAGATCGCGCGAGCACTTGCGATCGGCGCACGGCGCCTCCGCGTCCCGGTCGAAGCCTGGCGGCGTATTGTCGTTGAAGCCGGTCCGGCTGCTGCACGCGGCGACGATCGCCACGATGCCGCTCGTAAAGGCGATGCGGGACGGACTGCGAGACGAAATCGGGATGGTACGGGCGATCGTCATGACTGTCGTCTCTCTCAGAACGTGACCTTCGTGGCCGATGGATGCGCCTCGTCGTCTTGGATACCGAGGCCGAGCTCCCCATGCGCGTTCCCACCCCAGCACGCGACCGTGCCCCCCTGGACGAGGGCGCAGACGGTCTCCTTCGCGACCGCCACCTGGACGGCACGTCCGGAGAGCGTGGACGCACCGGTGAACGTGCTCGAAAACGGACCAGCAGCGCCAGTTCCGAGCTGGCCGCGCACGTTCTCACCGGTGCACGCGACCGTGCCGTCCGTGAGACGCGCGCACGTCGTCTCGCCCCCCACGGCGACCTGTTGCGCGTACGCGCGGGTACCGAGGCGCGCCAGCGTCGGCAGCGCGACGAGCGAGTCGGGGAGTCCGGTTCCGAGCGCCCCTCGTTCGCTCTTGCCCCAGCAGTAGACGTCGCCGTTCGCCACCGCGCACGCGTGCTGGTTCGGCGGAGGAGGAGGCATCCAGGGCAGCGCGTCCGGAGGGATCCGGCCGGGGGTCGGCCCGGACACCGCAAACGTCGAGACCGAGGCAAGCCGCTCCACGGAGCTCGGGATCGGCGATGGCGTCACCGACGACACGCGCCCGGAGAGGATGCCGGTCGGGCCCGCAACCGCCCCCCACGTGAAGAGCGTGCCGTCGCTCGCGAGCGCGAAAGCAGTGTCGATCCCCGCGGCGGTCCGCTTCACGGCGACGCCGAGATCGGCAGCCGCCGGCGCGAGCCCGAGCCCGCCCGGCTCACCGCGGGCCAGCTGCGCGCTCTCGTCATTGCCCCAGCAGAAGACGCCGCCGGTCGCCGTGGTCGCGCACGTGCTCCGCTGGCCGACGTCGACGCGCACGGCGGCGTCGATCGCGACGCGCTCGGGAAGCGGATGCGCTTCCTCGTCGAAGGGAGGATCGAGCTCGCGCCCGAGCTCGCCGTTCTCGTTACCACCCCAGCATAGGACGCCGCCGTCACCGCTACGCGCGCAGGTGGTCGCGCGGGCTGCGCTGATCTGTGTGACGTCCGCGAGGTTCACGACGAACGGCTTCGCGTCGGCCTCGACCGCCTCCTCGTGCCCGAGCTGCCCCTTCGCGTTGTCGCCCCAGCAGCGAACGGTCCCGTCGCTGATGCGCGCGCAGAAGTGATCGTCGCCCGCGACGATCTGCGTGACACACGGAGACGCGTCGCACGTCACGGCCTCGTCGCTCGGATCGAACGGACCGCGCGCATCGGGATTGGGGCCGTCGGTCGGCCCCCCAGCCTCGGGGAGCGACGCCTCTGGCCCGCTGTCCTCGACGAACGGCGTGCGAGCACCATCACCATCGTCGGAGCAGGCGAGCAGGAACGCCGACGCACCGAGGGCACTGCCGGCCAGTGCGATGACGCAAGGAATCGCGCGCAGCGCCGAGCGCATCCCGTTCGAGTCCACGATCACGGCGCCTCCTTGGGCTTGCGGTGGAGCGCGATGTTGCGCCCGACGACCCAGAAGTCGTCCGCCTTCGTCCCCCAGATCGCGTGGAGAGGCGCGATGACGGGGAAATCCGCGATCATGATTGCAGCCTGCATCCATTTCGTACCGTCCCAGCTCCGGAGGCGTCCGTAGTCGCCTGCGACCCACGTCGTGGCGCCATCGAGCGCCCACACCGAGTGGAGATTCGGATCGTTCAGATCGCGCGCCTCGTACGACCACTCGATCTCTCCATCACCCCCCGGCGCGCCGGACCAGAACGAAGGTGTCCCGCTTCGTGTCCGGCCACTCAGGACGATGCGACCGTCACCGCCGAGCCCCCCGCCGGTGACCGTCCCTGGCGCGCCCGACACGGGTCCGTCCTCTTCGTTGTAGGCCGAGACCGTCACCTCTACGAAGTCGCTCGCGCCCGGAGCACGACGGAGAACGGCGTTGCTCTGCGAATAGCCCGATCCGTCGTCGCCGGCGATCCAGATCCCGCCCTCCGCATCTGCCCACACATGATTGAACGCGAACGGCTCCGACGAGACCGACGAGAGTGACCAAGACGATCCGCCGCCGTCGAGCTGGAGGACACGTGCGCGGCCCGCTCCCTCCATCATCATGTCGGGCTCGCCGCCCACCGCCCAGACGTCGGTCGCGCTCGTTCCCCAGATCGAGCGAATCGGGATCTCCTCGTCTCCCGGCGACGCGACTGGCTCGAACACGACAGCCTGCGAGGTCGCGCCGGTGCCGTGATGGAGGCCTCGCTCGCCGCCGATCCAGATGTCGGTCGGGCCGCTGCCCCAGATCGTGTAGAGCGCGCCCAATTTCGAGGCATGGACGCTCCACGCGGAACCATCCCAGCGAAGTACCTCGCCTTCCTCGCTCACGGACCACACCACGGTCCCGTCGCCCCACACGCCGCGCAGCGTCGCTTGCGCCGACGGCAGCGTGGTGTGGCAGAAGTTCTGGTCCGAGCAAGTTCGCTTGCCGCTGTCCATGGCGTCCGGCGCGACCTCCGGGGTCGACGCGTCCGCTACCGACGCCTCGTCGAGACTGCCTCCGTCCGGCTCGCTCACGGGCGCGTCATCCGAGCTCGAGCACCCGCCGACGACGAGCGCCGCGCCTTCGAGTGCGATCACCGCGACGAGCACTTTCTGCACGGCGATCAGGTTCGACATGGCTCTCATCGGCCGGCCTTCTTTCCGGTGAAATGGAGGGCGAATGCATCACCCACGACCCAGACGTCGTTCGGTCCGCTTCCCCACACGCCTCTGAGATCCGGCTTCTTTCCCAGCGGGAACGCGGCCGTCGCCTTCGTCCACGTCGCTCCGTCGAAGTGCAGGATCGTCCCGGCATCGCCGACGACCCAGACGTCCTTCGGACCGCTCCCCCACACTCCATGGAGCGACTCGGTCGTGGGCACGCCGTCGACGACCGCGAAGCTCGTGCCGCCCGAGAAGCGGCGGATCTCGCCTCGATCCCCCACAGCCCAGACGTCGTTCGCAGACGAGCCCCAGAGCGACTCGAGCGGAGCGTTCGACTTGCTGTCGACGGGCGTCCACACGAGCGGTTCGCCGGGAGCGGAGGCGACGCCGTGCGCGAGGGTTCCCCGCGCCCACGGCTCCTCGTTACCGTTGTCGAGGGACACCCAGAGATCGCTCGACGAGGTCCCCCAGATCGCCAGCACCGTGGCCTGCGCCCACCTGCCGTCGAGCCCCGAGACCACCTCCAGGTTGCTTCCTCCGGGATCGGCCGTCGTGGTGTGAAGCAGGTTCCCCTCGACGCTTCCAACGACGGTCTCGTCTTCGACCAGGTCACCCCTGAAGGCCTGACCGCCGACGCGCACGTCCGATGCGCTCGAGCCCCAGACGGCGTGCATCCGGCCGTGGTAGGCGATGACGTCGTCACTGAACGCCGGCACGTTCGTCCATGGAGCGGCGCCGGAGGAGCGAAGGATCGACGCCGTCGAGCCCGCGACCCACACATCGCTCGCGCTCGAACCCCAGACCGCGTTGAGGGTCTCCCTCGTGCCCGACGGGACGGACCTCCACGCGGCACCGTCCCAGTGCGTGATGGTGCCTCCGGAGCCGACCGCCCAAACGTCGCTCGCGCTCGAGCCCCAGACGGCGGTGAGCACGTAGCGAGGGTCCACCCCCGAAGGCACGGGGCAGAAGTCGGCCTCCTCGCAGGTGAGGAGCTCGGAGACGCACGTCGGATCGCCCGCATCGCAGGGGAGGACTCCCGCGTCCGACGCATCGGTGGACGATGCGTCACTGCCGGGCTGTACCACCGACGACGCGTCTTCTTTGTGCGGGTTCGCATCGTCGGAGTCGGCGCAGCTCGCGACGAGCAGCGGTGCGAGCGCGAAGAGCGGCAGGGCGACGACGGGCATGAGGAGTTTCGCGCGACTCACTTGGTCTCCGTTCCTTCGCAGGGGGCGACGAGGCACTTGCCTTCGACGCAGGGCTGGCCGAGCCCGAGGTCGCACGTTACGCCGCACGCTCCGCAGTTGGCGGGATGCACCCGGAGATCGATCTCGCATCCGTCGGAGAAATCGCCGTTGCAGTCGGCAAAACCAGACGCGCAGTCGAGGGCGCACACGCCCTTGTTGCACGCGCGCTGTTGATTCGGTCCGGCGAAGGGGCAAAGGAGCCCGCATCCACCGCATTGGTCGGGGTCGTTCTGGATGTCGGCGCAGGAGCCGTCGGGACACGTCACGCGGCCCATCGCCTCGCAGGTCGGCCTGCAGTCGATGACGCCGTTCTCCTCTCGACACTCGTCACCGGGATTGCAGACCCTCCGACACGCGCCGCAGTTGTTCGGGTCGCGGATCGACGTCTCGCAACCGTTCGACGCGCAACCGAGACCGAGGTCGCCATCACAGTCCGCAAAGCCGAAGTCGCACTTCAGCCTCCCGCAGGTGCTCGCCCTGCAGCCGTAGCCGGCGTTGTCCGGCAGCGGATCGCAAGGGTCGTCCGGCTCGGTGCACTCGTTCCCACACGCGCCGCAGTTGAAATCGTCGGACGAGGCGTCGATGCAGAAGCCATTGCACTCGATGAGCCCCGGCGGGCACCCGCACCGGCCCTGGATGCAACGTTGACCGGCAGCGCACGCATTACCGCAGGCGCCGCAGTTGGCGCTGTTGGTGAAGAGGTCGACCTCACAGCCGTCGTCGAGGAGGCCGTTGCAGTTCTCGTACTTCGTCGGCGCCTCGCTGTCGGGGAAGACGTACCTCGGCATGCTGTAGCACTCGAGCTCGCACTTGCCGTCGACGCAGCGCGAGGTCATGTGAATCGGCGCGAACGTGAGACACTCGTTCCCGCACCCACCGCAGTGCTTCGAATCGCGACGAGGATCGACCGCGCACTTGTTCGTCGGGCCGTATTCCGACGGACAGGTCGTGTACGGCTCGGGGCACTCGGTGGCGACGCACATGAGCGTCGCGGCGCCGTCCGCGCCGCCGTCGACGTCGGAGGAGGCGTCGCTCTCCGGCGTGAGCTGCGGCGATACGGGAGCATCACCGAGCCATGCGTCGGTGGTTGCACAGCTCCACAGCGTCGTTCCGACGACGAGAAGCGTGAGCGCCTGGTGCACGCGCGAGCGCGCGCGGCGCGGCTCGTTCGCAGCAGGAGGCGGCAGCGAAGAGCACGTGTCCCGATCGGGGCTCTTGTTCATCGGCGAACCCATGGAAATTCGATCCCTCTCGCTCGTGCCAATGGCCGAGCGATGCGTCTCGTCACGGTCAACGAGGCGAAGTCTGTGTTCGAGTGCCGTCTCCGCCGTCGGCGGCGAGCACTGCACGGATGCGTTTCGCGTGGACACTGTCCGGATGGTGGCGAAGGAGCTCGTCGCCGAGCGCCGTCGCGCCCGCGCGATCGCCCTTGGCGAGCATGAGCCGGATGCGGAGGACCCCGGCCTCCGGCTTCAGCGTCCCCCGACGGAACTCGGCGTCGTATGCGTCGAGCTCACGCTCCGCTGCATCGAGTGCGCTCGCGCGCAGGCTCCGCTTCACGGCATCGAGCAACTCGACTTCGCGTTGGAGTGATGCCTCGGTTGCGGGCGCAGTCGCCTCCGCGGGCGCGGGCACTTCGTTCGTCGACGGAGCCGCCGCAAGCACGACTGCTTCGCGACGAACCAGCGTCACCGCCGCTGGCGAGGACGTGGGCACCACTGCCGCCGGAGTGACGACGTTCGGGAGCGCGTCGGGCGTCGTGACCGCGAGACTCTCGCTCGGCGAGATCTCCACGGTCGGCGGAGCTTCCTCGCGTGCCTCGGTGAGGGGTGCTGGATTCGCGACCGCCGGTGTCGAGGTCTCTGCGATCGGAGTCGCGCTCTCGCCGCTCACGACCGCGAGCATGGACGCGCCGATTCCGATCGCGCCGATCGCGACGAAGCGAGAACGACCGAGACGGGCGAGGAGCGACGGCCTCGTGGTGCTCGCCGGCGGAGCAGGGACGACTGCCCCGCAGGCCGCGGCGATCAGGCGGCGCTCGAGCTCGGGTGACGGGCGGTCCGCGCGCGCTGCGCGAAGCAGCGTGCGATCGAAAGACGATCCCTCCTCGAGGAGACGCTTCGGCGATGTCATGGCTGCCTCGTCTGCATTCGTCGCGTCGCCTTCTGGAACTGCTCACGCCCGCGGCGCAGCCTCGACGCCACCGTTCCGATCGGTGCATCGAGCACGGCTGCGATCTCCGGCATCGTCAGCTCTTCGAGCTCGTAGAGGATGAAGACGGTCCTCATCTCGTCGTTGAGGGTGGAGAGGGCTTCATCGAGCATCGCGAGCGCCTCTCTGCGCTCGACGTATTCTTCCGATGTCGGCGCACCGCTCTCGCAGGTGTCGACATCGAGGTCCACGGCACGGCTGGTGAAGGACCTCGTCGAGCGACGGCGTCGCGATGCCACACGGACCGCGATCCCGAAGAGGAAGCGCTTCTCCTGCCCCTCGAGGATCGCATCGATCTTCGCGACGGCCGTGAGAAAGACCTCCTGACCGGCGTCCTCGGCATCCTCGGGCGAGAGCCCGAGCCGCCGGAGGAACCCCCACACCGACGTGAGGTGAGCGCGGATCAGAGCGACCTTGCGCTGCTCGAGGTCGCTCGCGTCCTCGACAGCCCTGCCCGTCAGAGACGGGCACGGCGCTTCGTCGAGGGCCGTGGGTGACGAGGCCATCACCCAAGCCCTAATCCCAGGACGAGCCCCAGGAGATCCCAAAAAGTCGATCGGCGGTCACAGAAATCGAACGCGGACGGCCACCCCGCCGCTCCCGGTAACCGCGGGCGTGCGGAAGAGCGTGATATCCGGGCCGAGAAAGAAGCGGGTCCGCTGCACCGGAGCCACCACCCCGCCCTCGAGCTCGAGCGTGAGGCGCGGGCTCACGTCCCAGCTCAGACCAGCGGTGGCGCTCGGGGCGAGCCACGCCTTGTCCTGATCCCGCGCGTTCGGGATCCCGTCGCTCGTCCCGCGATGGATGCCGGCGCCGATCCCGACACACGGCATCAGACGGACGACCGGGACGACTGGAACCTGGATCGGACACGCACGAACGGCGCCGGCGACGAGATGGTAGCGCTGCGTCCCGAAGGCGACGGCAGCCTCCGTCGTGGCGACGTCGACCTGCACGCGCACGGCCGGCCGCAGCCAGGAACGCCCGGCTCGAACGAGCTCCGCATCGACGAAGCCGCCCGCCCGCGGCGCGATCGACGGTCCGATGCCGCCCAGCACGCCGCCCGCGGCGCCCGCGCCGAGGACGATCGACGATGAAGGCGGCGCGGGCGGAGACGGTCGCTCGGGCACGGCCGGAGACTCTGGATGAACGGGGCCCGGGGCCGATCTCGGGCCAGACGGGCCCGGCTCCGGCTCGGGCTCCATGGTGCCGGTCGCATCCGGATCGAGGTAGAGCGCGGCGATCAGCGCGAGTGCCTTCGCCACGTCCGAGCACGCCTGGCCTTCGACCGTCCGCTGCTGCCGCGCTCCGTCCGGCTCGCGGATCTCGAGGCGCCCGACGACGCGACCGCCCTCGCCTTCCGCGATCGCAACGCCGATCACGGTCGCGGTATCGCTCGGCTCCGCGAGCCGGGGCCGATCCGTCCGTGCCCGGATGGCCGCAAGGAACGCCGGCGCGTTGGGACAGGAGCCGCCCGTAGCCTCGTAGAAGAGGCGGAACCGAGCCGACTCCGAAGCGTCCACGGGCTCCGCGCGCGCGACCGACGACGCCGTCGCCGACGACACGACGAGCGCGACAATGACGGCTCGTACGTGCATGGGTCGGACCATCGCGATCACGCGAGCCTAACGCACTCTCCTTCCGCCGTTCGCCTCGTTCGAGACGCGCGCCCGCGCCCACGCCACGCGGGCGCGCGTGGTCAGTTCACCTGCGGGAGTGGCGCAGCGTTGATCGGGCGGCTGCCCATGCCGCCCGCGTAGCCGTAGCTCGCGTCCTGCCCCACGCCCCACACGGTGATCGAGAACGGAGCGTTGCTCCACACCTCGTGGCGGCCATAGCCGCACTCGCCCTTGCTCAGCTTCTGGGCCACCGAGCCAACGGTCAGCTTCACCCAGGCGTATTCGTACTCGCCGCTCGAGCCGAGCGGCGCGAAGCCCTCGATCGCGCCGCCACAGTCGATCTCCACGGGGAGGAACCCCTTGTCCGACCGCCGCCGCACCACCGTGAGGGTCGTGTCCGGATACGTGTAGTCCGCAAAGAATACGTAGCGGTCCAGGAACTGATCCGAGGGCACGATGTTGACGAAGTCGGGGTCGCCCGGCGTCCGGCCGCCGCCGTTCGCGCCGCCGCCGAAGCCCGAGCTCGTCATCTGGACCGCCGCGTAGAACGGGTGCTTCGAGTCCTGACTCTTCACCGTCACGAGCTGGTCGGTCATGAAGTAGACCGCCTGCCCTGCCTGGAGCGCGTCGGGCGCGCCCGGCGGCTTCTGCGGCTGGTAGGTGAGCTTCGTACCGTCAACCGCGCCGACGAACGTCCACGGCACGGTCTCACGCGCTTTCCCGGTGACGCTCTGGATGCGCGCCGCGTATGGGACGAGCGCGTATTCGGTTCCCCACTGCGCGAAGGGCGGGATCTGCTGCTGGGTGAGATCGCAGGACGTGAAGCCCGACGGGAGGAAATTGCACGGTGCGCCGCCGAAGAGGCCGATCGGCTTGTCCGCCTGGATCGGGCTGCCCGTCACGCCTCCACGCTGCGTGATCTGGAGGACCTCACCACGCTTCAACGTCCACGTGACGACCTCGTTGGCTCCGACCGGGGCCACGTCCTTGCCCTCGTCGATCGTCGCGTTCGGGCGCATCGACACCTTGGTGTCGTTCTCGCGCGCGACGATCTGGAGGGTACGCTTCTCGGCGCTCGCGGCCTGGAGATCGCCGAACTTCCCGGTCGACACCGCGATGTAGCCCGTGTCCCAGGAGGACTCCGGCAAGAGGAGCGTCGCGGTCGGGAAGTAGCTCTCCGCTCCACCGTAGGGGAAGCTCGAGTACGCCGACACCGGCACGTCGGTCTTCAGGTGGAATGCCTTCGTCCTCGTCGTGCCGTGGCGGATCGGATCAACGTCGACCGCAGCCTTGGTCCCCGGCGGGCACCGCACGGCGAACTCGTCGGACTGGACCGCGGCCTCGGCGAGGAAGACGATCGCGACCTCGCTCGGTGGGAGCGGACCGGTGAGCCGCGTGTACTCGGGGTTGTCGCCCTTCATCTTGGCCGTGTAGACGGACTCGCTGATGTCGAGCGCGGCGTCGCCCCATTCGGCGGTGATGTTCACGCCGCGATCCCAGGTGTTCGCGATCATCGCGGCGAAGCAGGCGCCGGTTCCGGCGGTGGTGTCGTCGGCCGGCAGCGTCCAGAACGAGCACCCGGTCGATCCCTTCGACGAGGCGGCGCTGTCACACGCGTCGATGCACTTGTCGATGCCGCAGCCCTTCTCGGGTGGGCACGACGTCTCCTCCGGCTCGGCGCCGTCGCAGCTCTTCAGCACCTTCTTCAGATCGCGCGAGCAGCGATAGCGGCAGACCGGGGCGCTGAGCGAGGGATCGGCGTCCGGCTCGATGAAGACCTCCCTCCGATCCTCGAAGTCCCTCCGGCCGTTGGTGCACGCGGCGAAGGCGGTCGCCGTGACGGTGATCCCGACCGCGAGGAAAGCAAGACGGATGACGCGACCTCGGGACAACATCGTCGACCTCTTCATCACCGTCTAGAACGAGACCTTCACCGGCGACGGATGCGGATCGCCATCGGGCGTGCCCTTCGCGAGCTCTCCCGACGAGTTGCCCCCCCAACACTCGACGGTGCCGTCCTTCACCAGCGCGCACACGGCGTGGTCGCTCGTCGCCACCTGGACCGCATGACTCTCGAAGGAGGCGACCGGCTTGAAGAAGGCCGAGAACGGCTCCTTCTGCCCGGTGCCGAGACGGCCGAGCCCGTCCGCGCCAGAGCACTGAATCGTGCCGTCGGTCATGCGCGCGCACGTGATCTCCACGCCCGCCGCGAGCTGCTGCGGCCATGCCTTGCCCTTGACGGTCGCGTGCGCCGGCGCGAGCTCCTCGTCGGGCAGACCGGTGCCGAGAGCACCGAGATCGCTTCGCCCCCAGCAGTAGACCTCACCGTCGGCGAGCGCGCACGCATGGGCGAGCTTGAATGGGGGCTTCGGAATAGGCCCAGCGCCGCCCGAGCCGGGACGATCGTGCGTGACCGTCGAGACGAGGCTCGTCACCTTGGTGAGCTGCGGGATCATCCCCGCCGCCGGGTCGGGGTTGATCGACGTCATGCGTCCACCGAGGAAGCCGGTGGTGCCTGCGACCTCGGCCCATGTCACCACTTGGCCGGAGGTCGTGAGACCGAGCATCGTCGTGTTGCTGATGCTCGTCTTCGCCAGCGTGAGCGGAGCGAGCTCCGCCATCCCTGGCCCGAGCACGTACGAGAGGCTCGCACCGGGGCGCGCGAGCTGCGCCTCCTCGTTGGTGCCCCAGCAAGAGACGCCGCCGTTCACGAGGATCGCGCAGGCATTTCGAAAGCCCACGTCGACACGAACAGCGGGGTCGTGGAGAGCGACGGGCTCCGGCGTCGGGTGGCGCTGATCGTCGAAGGACGGCCGAGCGTCATCGAGCCCGAGCTGTCCCTGCGAGTTCTGCCCCCAGCACCAGACGGAGCCGTCGTCGCGGCGGGCGCACGTCGTGAAGCGTCCGGCGCTGATCTGCGTTGCGTCGGTGAGCCCGCCGACGAGCGTCGTGAAGCCGGCATTCGAGCCGCCGTCCTTGGGGTCCTTCGGGGGCAGGCCTCCGCCGAGTGCGCCGTAGTTGTCGCTGCCCCAGCATCGCACGGTGCCGTCGCTCATCAACGCGCAGAAGTGATTGGCGCCTGCCGTGATCTGCTTCGCGCAAGGAGCACTCCCTGCGCAGGTCACCGGCTCGTCGGCCGGGTCGAAGGGCTCGCGCGGCTCTTCGGCGTCGGCAGCGTCGAAGCCGCCGTCGCTCGGCGGTGATGCCTCGGCCATGTCCGACCCGGTGTCGGGCGAATCGAAGCCGGGGCGAGACGCCCGCCCTTCGTCATCACACGCCGCGAGGACGAGAGCGAGAGCCGAGGACAGCGCCGTCCCGAAGACGAGCCCGGCGATCCATCTGGGCTTGGGTTTGCTCATCGCTTCGCTCGAGGCTGGATTTTCGTGACGTCACGATGGAGGGCGATGTCCTCGCCGACGAACCAGAGATCATCCGGCTTGCCGCCCATGGCGTAGAACGGCGCCGTGAGCGGGTACTTGGAGACGGAGATCACGGCCTGCTTCCACTTCACGCCATCGAAGGTACGGAGGCGGCTGTAGTCGCCGACGATGAAGACGCGGTCGGTGTCGATCGCCCCGATGGCGTTGAAATACGGATCGTCTTTGGTGCTGGTGACGCCGAAAGACCAGTCGAACGACTGGGCTCCGTTCGCGGTCGTGGCCATTGCAAACGCGGGGACGCTCCCGTGCGTCTTGCCGAGCACCCACATCGACGCGCCGTCGCTGCTCACCGCGGCGTCGTAGAGGTGCTCGAAGTCGCCGCGCGGGTCGTTCGGGAGCGACGGGTTCTGTGGCAGCCTCTCCTGAACCCAGTCGTTCGTCCCGGGGCTGCGACGCATGATCATGACCTCGCGCCGCGAGCCCATCGCTGGATTGAACCACTCTCCCGCGACCCAGATGCCGTTCGCCGCGGAGCCGAACACGCGTGCCCAGAAGATGGGGGCACGCGACACTTCCTCGAGCGACCACTCGGGGACGGCACCGGCGTCGTCGACGGTCGCCCCGGTGTAGTGCAGCACGCGACCGAGGATCGGGAAGGTGTTGTTGTTGCCGGCGGCCCAGACGTCCGTCGCGCTCGCTCCCCAGATCGACGTGATCGGCGTCTTCGGCGGGGGCGTGTCGACAGCGGTGAAAGCGAGCTTCGCCGAGCTCCCGCCTTCGCCGTGGAAGAGCCCACTGTCACCGCCGATCCAGATGTTGGTCGGGCCGCTGCCCCAGATCGCCCGGAGCGGTCCGGTCACCGTCGCATGAACGGCCCAGGCCTTGTTCTCGTAGCGAAGGATCGCGCCCTGCTCGCTCACGGCCCAGGTCACGCCGGCACCGTCGGACCACACGCCGCGCAGCGTCAGCCCCTTCGGAAGCGTGGTGTGGCAGTAGCCTTCGCGGGTGCACTCGCGTGGAGGATCGGGATCGAGCGAAGCATCGCCGGCGTCGTCGGCGTCGGGTCCGGCCTCCGGCGACGGCGCTCCCCCCTCGTTCTCCGACGGCACCGGCTCGGGGCCGTCGCTCACCCCGGAGTCGGCGCACGCGACGAAGGCGGCAAGCGCTGCGGCACCGAACACGGCGGTCACGAGCGTGACGCGTTTCACTTGCGACCTCCCCGTGCTCCTGGCTTCGGCCCGGTGTAGTGGAGCGAGACTCCGTCGCCCACGATCCAGACGTCGTTCTTCGAGCTTCCCCAGACGCCGTACAGATCGGGCTTCTTCCCGAGCGGGAGCGCCGCCACCGACGGTTTCCAGCTCGTGCCGTCGAAGTGGAGGATCGTCCCGGACTCGCCGACCGCCCAGACGTCGTCGGCCGCGGTCCCCCAGACGCCGCGGAGCGTCTGCTTCGTCGGCGACGCGATGATCTCCCATCGGGTCGCGCCCTTCTTCATCCGACGCATCGTCCCCGCGTTGCCGACGGCCCAGATGTCGTCGGCCGAGCTGCCCCAGATCGACAGGAGCGCAACGGTCGACTGGCTGTCGACTTTTGTCCATGTGAAGACGCCGCGGTCGGCGACGCCATGGAGCGTCTGGCCCTTCTCCCAGGGCTTGCGATCGCCGTTGTCGGCGACGAGCCAGAGATCGGTGGGTGAGCTTCCCCAGAACCCGAGGACGTCGCCCTCGCCCTCCACCGCGTCCCAGCGGATGCCGCCGTCGGCCTCGGTGTGCAGCGTGTACTGATCGAAGTAGACGTAACCGCGTCCCGGCACCGACGTGTTGCGAGCGCGCACGCCGATGCGAACGTCACCGGCGGAGGTTCCCCAGATCGCCTGGGCAGCAGACGCGATCTCGGGAGAGGTCGCGGGCGCCACGAGCTCCCAGCTTGCCGCTCCGTTGGCGTAGCCCGTGGAGTGCATGATGACGTCCGTCATCGCGACGGCCCAGACGTCGTTCGGCCCCGATCCCCAGATGGCGCGGAAGGTGTTCTTCACGCCCGTCGGTGTTTCCTTCCAGGCGGCGCCGTCCCAGTGGACGATCGATCCGCCGGAGCCCGCGGCCCAGACGTCCGTCGGGCTGCTGCCCCACACCGATGTGAGGAGGAACCGAGTGCTGACCGTCGTCGGCACCGGGCACCACGCTGCCTCGTCGCACGAGATCACTTCCGAGACACAGTCGGGCTCCGAGGCGTCGCATCCGCCGTCGACCACGTTGGCCTCGGGGAGCACGTCGGCGTCGGGAGCGCTCGCCTCGGGCAGGCTCGCGCTGGCGTCCTCGTCCATGAGTCGCGAGTCTTCGGCCTCCGCACAGCTCGCGAACACCGCGACGACCGCGGGCACGAGAAGAGCGAGCAGAACGATCCGACGTCGCTCCGCCTTCCGCAGGCGGCGCATCACTGCGGGATCTCCTTTCCGTCACACGTCGTCATCAGGCATTTCC
Source organism: Myxococcales bacterium 68-20 (assembly GCA_001899635.1). GTDB lineage: Bacteria > Myxococcota_A > Polyangia > Polyangiales > Polyangiaceae > Labilithrix. The sequence continues at coordinate 279,772 of MKVQ01000004.1, forward strand.
CCTCGACGCACGGCTGGCCCGCAGCGATGTCACAACGATTGCCGCACGCACCGCAGTTGGACGGATGAACGTTCAGGTTCACCTCGCAGCCATCCGTTGCGTTGCCATTGCAGTCGGCGAAGCCAGGAGCACATTCGAGATCGCACATGCCCTTGTTGCACGAGCGGATCTGATTCGGTCCCGCCGCGGGACACACGTTCCCGCAGCCACCGCAGCTGTGCGGATCGGTCAAGAGGTCGACACACCTGTGGTCCACCGGGAGGCTGGGACAGAAGACCTTTCCGAAGCGCGTGCACGGGACGGCGCACTCACGACCGAAGCCTTCGTCGATGCACTCCTCGTTCGCCTTGCAGGCGATCCCGCATCCGCCGCAGTTGTTGCGATCGGTCTTGAGGTCCAGAACCTCGCAGCCGTTGGAGGCGCATTGCTCGGTGGCGACGTCGCCGTTGCAGTCCGCCGAAGCCCCCATGCACTTCAGGCCGCAGGAGCCGCCTTCACAGCCGTAATAGGTGCGCGGGGGCAGCGTCGCGCAGGCCCCTGGAGGAGGCTTGCAGGCGTTCCCGCATCCGCCGCAGTTCTCGTCATCCCGGTTCGGGTCGACGCACGCGCCGTTGCACGCGAGCTGTCCCGGCGGGCAGGCGCACTTGCCCTTCACGCACGGCTGTCCGCCCGGGCACACCTTGCCGCAAGCGCCGCAGTTGTTCGGATCGACGAGCACGTCGACCTCGCAGCCGTCGTCGATCTCGCCGTTGCAGTTGCGTCGATCCGTCGGGCGAGACGGATCGTTCATGCACTCGAGCTCGCACGCGCCGTCGACGCAGCGCGAGGTCATCTTGAGCGGCTCGTAGACGAGGCACTTGTTCCCGCACGCACCGCAGTTCAGCGAGTCGTGCGCGAGGTCGGTCCCGCACTTGTACGAGGGTCCGTTGCCGGAGGCGCACGTCGCGAACGGATACGGGCACTCCGTGCCGATGCAGGCGAGGAGCTGTTCCGGGCGAGCGTCCGGCCCGGCTTCGACGGATGCGTCTAGGACGGGCGGCGTGAAGCCTTGCTGGGCGTCGGGCGCCTCTTCGCCGAGCTGGACGTCCGTCTGGGAACAGCCCCAAGAAAGAGCCCACGCGACGGCAAGGAGGATGGGAAGAGACTTCCGAGGAAGCAAGGTCCGACACCCGTCGTTTTAACACGCCGAGCGGGGTCGATCCGCACCGTCACGCTAGGATGACCGAGCGCGCGGAAATTCTTTGCTTCAGTGGAAGGATCACGCGGCCGAGCCGGCCGCGTCACGCTCTCGATCCGTCACCGGGCAGGCGATTCACCGAGCAGCGCACGAACTCGCTTCGCGTGCACTCCGGACGGATGCTCCGCCAGGAAAGCGCTGCCGAGCTTCTCGGCGCTCGGGCGGTCGCCACTCGCAAGCAGCGTTCGAATCCTGAGAACGGTAGCCTCGGGCCGGAGCGTGCCTGCGGGAAACTCCGCGTCGTAGGCGTCGAGCGCCCGCGCCGCCTCGCCTGCTTGCCCCGCTCCGAGCTTCGCCTTGACGCTGTCGAGTAGCTCGACCTCGCGAGCGATCGACGCACTGCCTGCCGGCGCCGCTACCGGCGCTGGCGTGGTCACGCGCGCGGACGGCGACTGCGCCCCGATCGGCGCGCTCCGTACGGGAGCGCTCGGGAGCGAGTCGGGCGTGATCACGACCTCGCGCTCTTCGTCGGGCGCCGAGACGACTGCCGGCGGCGACTCGACGCGCGCTACGGGCGCGGGCGGCGCCGACACCGGCGTGGGGGCCGGTTCGCGCGCCGTGATGAGACCGACGAGGAGTGCACCGAGCCCGATCGCCGCGGTGCCGACCAAGATCGAGCGCGGCCTCGGCCATCGGGAGGGCGAGGGGCTCGGGGCTGCGTGGGCGACCCGCACCGCGGCCATCGCCGACAGGGTCTTCCGCGCGAGGTCGTCGGACGGGGCCTCGTCACGACCGAACCCGAGGATCGAACGCTCGAGGGGCGAACCACTCTCGAAGAGACGCTTCGGCTCCTTCATGGCCTTCTCGACTCGCGCTGCATTCGCTTCACGGCTTCCTGGAACTGCTCTCGGGCGCGTCGCAATCGGGAGGCGACGGTCCCCATCGGTGTGTCGGTAACCGCTGAGATCTCCGCCATGGTCATCTCTTCGAGCTCGTAGAGCGCGAAGGTCGTTCGCAGCTCGGGGGTCATCTTGGCGAGTGTCGCGTCGAGGAAGGCGAGCCCCTCCTTGCGGTCGAGGAGCTCGTCCGCAGTGGGATCGAGGGTCCCGCATGCGTCGACATCGACACTGCGGACGGTCCGCTCGGCCCGGAGGTTCTGCGAACGACGCTGTCTGGAGGCAACCCGAACGGCAATGCCGTAGAGGAAGCTTCGCTCGCGGTTGTCCTCGATTTGGTCGAGCTTTTTCACCGCGATGACGAAGACCTCCTGGGCGGCGTCGTCCGCATCTTCGGGGGAGAGCCCGAGCCGGCGGAGAAACCGCCAGACGACGGGGAGATGTTCGCGAACGAGCACGAGCTCACGTCGAGCACGCGCCACGTCCACGACCGCGGCTCCCGGCACGGGAAGGTCAGTTGCCTCCTCGGGCCGCCAGGTTGAAGCGACCATCGCCCCGTCATCCCCCTCCATCGGCGATTTGATCACAAGAATCGTATCCGGGCCCCGAGGCCGACCATGCCGGCCGCGACCGGGACATCGAAGATCGTACTGTCGGGCGCCAAAAAGAAGCGCGATCTCCGCAGCGGGAAGAGGACGCCCCCATTGATCTCCAGCGCAACGGATGAGCTCATTTCCCAGGCCAGGGTCCCCGCGGCGACGGGCGCGAGCCACACCCCCACGTTCGTGCTCGGCTTGTGAACGTCGCGGGTCGTCCCGCGATGAACCCCCGTCTGGAGCGCACCGCAGGGCGCGAGGCGTAGCCGCCCGGGTAGGGTGAGATACGCCGGGCAGAGGCGGAGGGTCGCGCCGAGCCACTCGTAGGTCTGGGTCCCCGAGCGGAGATCGCTCGAGGTCGACGCGACATCGACGTTCAGGCGCACCGTCGACGTGAGCGCCCCGGCAGCTGCCCGCTCGACGTCGACGAAGACGCCGGCCATCGGCGCGAAAGCCGGACCTACGCCGCCGAGCCCTCCGAGCCCTGCGCCCCCCGAGAAACGCCACTCGCGCGGGAGCGACGCGGGCGGAGGCTCCGAGCGGGGCGGCGGCTTGGGGTTGGCCGCGGACGACGTCGGAACCGGTGCGACCGGCGTCGTCGCCGGTCCGGGCGGGGGCGGCGGGGGGAGCGCCGGCTCGGGCGAGACGCGCGCGTCCGGATCGAGCAAGACCGCGGCGACCAGCGCGAGAGCATTCGCAACTTCGCCGCAGGTCCGGCTGGCGACGCTCCTCGTCTCTTCGGTCCCGTCCGGCTCGCGGAGATCGAGGCGCCCCGATGCGCTCTCATTACCGCTCGACGCGATCGCGACGCGGAGGACGATGGCCGCGCCGGGATCGTCGTCCTCGACGAGCCGCGGGCGGGACGTCCGCGCGCTGATGCCGGTCGCGAAGGCGGCACGATCGGGGCATCCCGCCGGCGCGGTGTAGAGGAGGCGGTACCGCGGGCTCTCCGGCTCCGAGGCCTCAGAACCGGATTGTGCGTGGGCGGGGCGCCCGAGGAGGAGCAGCGCCGCGGCGCACAAAGCCCCTCGAATCGTCCTCACCACCACCATGCCCGACCATCAGGTTACTGGCGCGGACGAGTGTGGACGAGATGGATGTTCGCTCTCGCGCAGCTCTCGACCGAGCAAGCGCGACCGGTCAGAGGCGCATCAGGCCGAGCACCGTCACGGCGAGGAGGATCCCGAGCCCGGCGCCGATCGCGAAGAAGAGCGGCAGCGGGATGCCGCCCACCCGAAGAGCCGTGAGCGACGAGGTCTCGTCCGCCGCGGCGGGAAGGGGCGGCGGCGGGAAAGGCGTCGTGCGCGGGGGCGGCGGCGGCGGGACCGGCACCGGGAACGGGAACGGAGCAGGGCGAGCGTCACGAGCCATGCCCGCTGCCTACATGTATCGTGCCTGCGCACGTCCGCGTACGAGCTGACTCGGCCTGAGCAACGACTTGCGCAACAAGCGCGACCGCGCGCGCTGCTTTCAGACCGGGGGGGCGATCCCGGCGGATCGAAGCATCGTGGCGAAGCCGTTCTTGTCCACCGCCTTCAGGTAGGCCTGCTTCGGATCGACGAGCTTCCGCTGGACGAGGTTGAGGAGCGAGTCGTTCATCGTGACCATCCCCTGCCCCTTCGAGGTCTGCATGACGCTCGAGAGCTGGAAGGTCTTGCCCTCGCGGATCATCGACGCCACGGCGTGGCTGCCGAGCAGGATCTCGTGCGCGGCCACGCGGCCACCGCCGATCTTCGGACACAGCACCTGCGCCACGACCCCCTTGAGCGACTCGCTCAGCATCACGCGGATCTGTTCCTGACGATCGGAGGGGAACTGGTCGATGATGCGATCGACGGTGCTGATCGCCGTGGTCGTGTGGAGCGTGCCGAAGACGAGGTGCCCCGTCTCGGCGGTCTCGATCGCGATCGAGATCGTCTCGAGATCGCGCATCTCGCCGACGAGGACGATGTCGGGGTCTTCGCGAAGCGCCGCCCGGAGGGCGTTCTTGAAGCTCTTGGTGTGCTGGCCGACCTCGCGCTGGTTCACGAGGCACTTGTGGTTCTGATGAACGAACTCGACCGGGTCCTCGATCGTGATGATGTGATCGGATCGGTTCTTGTTGATGAAGTCGATCATCGCCGCGAGCGTCGTCGACTTGCCCGAGCCCGTCGGTCCGGTCACGAGGACGAGCCCCTTCGTCAGCCAGCACAGATCGATGCATGCCTTCGGCAGGCCGAGCTTCTCCGCGGAGAGGATCTCGATCGGGATCTGTCGGAGGACGGCCCCCGTGCCCTGACGATCCTGGAAGACGTTCACGCGGAAGCGCGCGAGGCCCGGGATCTCGTGGGCGAAGTCGGCGTCGCTCTGCGTCTCGAAGTCATCCCGCGCCCGCGGCGGCATGATCTCCGCGAGCATCGACATGATGTCGTTCGACGAGAGCACGCTTCGATCGGTGCCGAAGTGGATGTGCCCGTCGACACGGAGCACCGGATGGCTCCCGGCCGTCAGGTGGAGGTCGGAGGCCTTCTTCTCCAGCATCTCGCGGAGAAGCGCGTCGATCTTCGCCGGCCCGCTGCGGGCGGGGACCGCCTCGGCGCTCATCCCGCGACGCTCGCGCGACGCCGCGGCTTCGCCGTTCGAACGCGGAGCAACCTCTCGCGCAACCGCTTCTCGCGCAACCTCCCGCGCGACCTCTCGCGCCGCCTCGCGAGCGAGCTGGATGACCTCCAGCATGGAGGCACCGGCTTGCGGCGGCACCTCCGCGCGGCGCACCGGCTTCGTATCGTAACGCTCGTCCGGGAGCGCTGCCTTCGAGACGGCCGGCACCGCCGAGCCGAGATCGAGCTCGATCGCGCCGTCACGCCCCCGCCGATCATCGATCCTCGGCGGCTTCTCGGTGTTCCGCGACGGCATCCGCTTGGGTGCCTCGCCCGCGCCTGCGGGAGGTGGCGCCGGCGCCGATCGGCGCGTCCTCGCCGGAGATGCCTTCAGAGGCGCGGGGGGCTCCTCGCGACGAACCGAGTCACGAAGCCCACGCACGGGCCTCGCGGCCTGACGGATTGCGACAGCGACGCCGTTCGGCTGACGCACGATCTCGAGGACGAAGTCCTCCCCGTCGTGCTCGTGGCGAACGATCCGGGGCCGGTTCGAGAGCCCCACGATGTCGTCCTGGGAGAGGAGCTCAGCCACCGCTTCGAGGATCGTCGCGCCGCTGATCGGGCCCCCGGGGATGGCCCGCCTCGCCTCCCCATCGAGCACCACTCCTTGCTCGTTTGGCGCAAACATCACGCGTTCCGCACCGGACTGTTTGAGCATCGCGAGCAAGGGAATCAGCTGGGACACGCAGTACCTCTGGATCGGACGATACGCGATCGCATCGCGCATGGGTGGGTCTGTACCGCGAGCCGACGAGACATCGGCGGATGGTCCGACGGCCTCCATCACGTTCAGCCGCGCAATGCGACGCGGGCCGAAGGCTCGCGGCAGCCCCGACTACGCGCCCGCAGCGCCGGTCATCGAGCGCGGAAATCTCCAGCCATGACGGCCCGACGTTCGCGGCAGCGCGCGAACCTCGCGAGTCGCCACGAGTAGCAGGCCCTCGCACATGTCAAAGGCCCCGGCAGATGAAGGATCGGGGCGGTGGAACGACAGCTGCTTGCGTGCTCCGGCCATGTTGCAGGGTAAACGCGCCACGCTCGCTCGAATCATGGGGCCGGTCGGTCTCGTCGTCATGGCGTCGTGCAGCAGCGGTCCCGACACGGCGCCCGCCATCGATTCCCCGTCGACGACAGGCGGGGTCGCGAGCGCCCTCTCCTCGAGCGCCGTCAAAGCGGGCGTGCCGCGCGATCTCCTCCTCGCGATCGCGAAGGTCGAAGACGGCCTCTCCCTTCCGGCGAAGCGGCTCGAGCTCGACGTCGACAACGAGGTGCCCGCCGCGGGTCCCCTGCAGCTCCGGCGCGGCAAGCTCGATACGCTCCGGCGCGGCGCAGAGCTCACGGGCGCGACGGAGCTCGAGCTCCGGATCGATGCCGACCTCGCGCTCGAGGCCGGAGCGCTCGTGCTCGCGGAGCTCGGCGCCAGGACCGGCGCGCGATCCGACGACCTCGCATCGTGGAACGAGGCGATCGAGGAGATGAGCGGCTTCGCCGACGACGCGCACCGCGAGCACTACGCGCACCAGGTCTTCGCTACCCTCGCGCGTGGCGGACGGTTCGAGGCCCGCGACGGCGAGATCGTCGTGCTGCCGCCGCATGATCTTCCACCGTCGCTCACGCTCGACGTCTCGCAGAAGCTCCGGGCCCTCGCCGACAAGGCGGAGTACGACGGTGCCGAGTGGATCCCGACGAGCTGCACCAACAAGTGCACGCCCGGTCGCGGTGAGTTCGAGGTCGAGCTCGTCGTCGTCCACGACACGGAGGGCAACTGGAACGCCAGCGTCGCCACCCTCCAGAACGATCCGAACAAGAGCGTCCAGTACATCATCGACACGAATGGCCGCGTCGGGCAGTTCGTGACCGAGGACACGACCGCGTGGCACGCGGGCAACTTCAACTTCAACCAGCGAAGCATCGGCATCGAGCACGTCGGCTACGCGACGAAGCCGTTCGACGAGGCCGAATACGCCGCGAGCGCGAAGCTCGTCGACTACCTCGCCAAGAAGTACGGCATCCCGCGCGATCGCGCCCACATCATCGGGCACGATCAGATCCCGAACGGGAACCGGGTCGCGCTCTCGTCCCCGCCGTGCTCCCTGTCGCCGAAAGAGTGCCAGTCGAACCCGAACTACGGCGGCGCGTCCAAGCACACCGACCCTGGCATCTGGGAGTGGCCGACGTACATGGCGCGCTTCGGCGGCAGCGCGAAGTGCAACGACGTCACCGAGCTCTGGACCTGCTCGCACGACAGGACGAAGGCGTTCCGGTGTGCCGGAGCAGAAGAAGTGGAGCTCGAGAACTGCAACGGGGCCGGCGCGTGCGAGCCCGGAAGCGACGAGAACAGCGACGCCGTCTGCCATGTCGCGCCGGCATCCGAGGCTCCGCCTCCTCCCGCGCCGCCCGCCGCGCCGGAGCCGGCCAAGTCCTCCTCGGGCTTCCTCGAAGCGACCGGCGACTCCACACCACCCCGCGCGGATACCGGCTGCTCGGTCGGTCCCGCGTCGAGCCCGAACGGCTGGCTCGGCGCTGTCGGGCTCGGTTGCACGGTCGCGCTCGTCCTCCGCCGCCGCCCGCGCCGCGACGAAGCCACTCCGCGAGCCAGCTGAACCGCCATCTCGACGCCGCTCGACGGGTTACGCCGCGTCGTGCGATGATTCTCGAGTCATATGTCGACGGAAGCCATCCGCTTTTTCGCCGCGACCGACGTGGGGTGCGTTCGCGAGCACAATGAGGACAACTTCCTCGTCGACAAGAAGCTGTCGCTCTTCATGGTCGCCGACGGGATGGGCGGTCACGCCGCCGGTGAGGTCGCGAGCGCGATCGCCGTCCGTACCATCCACGAGGAGATCAAGCGCGAGCGCGATCTCCTGAACGACTTCGTCTCCGGCGCGCGCGGCGCCTCGCGCGTGACCAACAAGGACGTGCTCGCACTCATGGAGCACGCGGTCCAGCGGGCCTGCTCGCGCATCCACGAAGAGGCGCAGAACGATCCGCAGAAGCGCGGCATGGGAACGACGGTCTCCACGCTGCTCATCCTCGGCACGCGCGGGTTCATCGCCCACGTCGGCGACAGCCGCATCTACCTCCAACGCGGCGGCGTCGTTCAGCAGATCACGGAAGACCACACCGTCTTCAACGAGCTCATCAAGCGCGGCAAGCTTTCGAAGGAGCAGATCGAGAAGGTCGGCCACAAGAACGCGATCACGCGCGCGGTCGGCGTCTACGAGCGTGTCGACGTCGACACGCTCATGCTCGAGGTGCTCCCGGGCGACGACTTCCTCCTCACGAGCGACGGCCTCACGGGCTACCTCGAAAGCGCCGACGAGCTCGGCCCATGGTTCCAGCAAGACGGCGACACCGCGAGCAAGGGCCTCGTGGAGCTCGCCAAGGACCGCGGCGGCAAGGACAACATCACCGTCGTCATCGTGCGCCTCGGCGGCGACGTCGAGAACGACGACCGCGCCAAGCGCCTCGCCCTCAAGCGCGAAGTCCTCGCGCGGATGCCCCTCTTCGCGCGCCTCAGCGATCGCGAGCTGCTCCGCGTGATGCAGGCCGTCGAGGTCCGCAAGTACGACCACGATCAGATGGTCATCCGCGAAGGCGACAAGGGCGACGAGCTCTTCATCGTCCTCTCGGGGAAGGTCACCGTCTCACGTGGCGGCGAGACGCTCACGCGCCTCGGCGCCGGCGAGCACTTCGGCGAGATGGCCCTCATCCGCGCGGTGCCGCGCTCGGCCACCGTGCACGCGGAAGGCAGCGCGGAGCTCATCGCGATCCGCCGCGTCGACTTCTTCGAGATCCTCCGCACCGAGCACGAGATCGCGGTGAAGATGCTGTGGCAGTTCCTCGGCGTCCTCGCCGATCGCCTCGACGCGACCTCCAGCGAGCTCCGTCACGCGAAGCAGGAGCTCCACGCCGAGGAGCTCGAGACCGACGACGTCACGATCGAGATCTTCCCCGGCATCGAGGGGAGCGACCACTCCCCGTTCGGCCGCCGCTGAGCGAGCCCTCGAGCGCGACGGTCCCGACGAGCACGCTGTACTCGGTCATGAACCGCACCGCCCGCGTGCCGGAGCGACAAGCGCGCATTGCACGTCACGACCAACGAAAGCGCATCGCGTAGATCTCCGCACGGTAGCGTTCGTCTTCGCGCGGAAGGCGGCCCCGAACGGCGGGAACGACCGAGGTGGTTGCGCTGCTCGAGAAGAGCGGCTGACGCGGCCCCGCCCGGCGCGATCAGGGCCACGAGCGGCTCACTGCGCGCCCAGAATCTCGACGCAACGCATGGAGAGCAGCTGCAGCAACGTCTGCTCGAGGCCGGACGCCCCCAAGCCCCCGTCGGCGTGGGGATCGACGGTGACGCGTACGGCCTCGAGCTCGGCCGCGGTAATCCGACCATCACGGTCTCGATCGGCCGCCGCGATATCCTGAAAAAGAAGCCGATCTCGATCCATGAAGAGCGCTTCGGCGACGACGGGACGAGGGACGACCGTGAGCTCGTTGGCGCGCACGTCGACCCTCGGCTGTTCGGCCGCTGCGTCGCCGAGGTCGACTCTCCGCAGCGCGAGATCGAGGCGGACCACGACGCCGTCTTTCTCCCCCGTCGCGATGAAGACGACCGACGGCCCAACCTCGCCGGCCCCTCGGTGTCGGGGGCTGTCGCCTGGACCGGGGCTACTGGGCGACTCCTCGATTGAACCGGAGCCATTGGACGAGCCATCCGCATTCAGACCATCCGCAGGGCGCCTGAAACGATCGGCGAGGACCGGCGCGACGCCGAGGTCGGACCTGTTTTCGGTATCAGCGAATTCCTGCAGGCGGATGCTGAGGCGGGTCCGACCTACCGGAATGGCGGGGACGAAGAGGTCCTCGACGCTCGACGCATTCCACAGGTAGCGCCAGGATGAGTAAGAGTAAGAGCTGTCCCCCTCCACGTTGAGGTACGCCATCAGCGCGATGGCCTCGAAGCGCACGGTCCAGCCATCGTCCGTCACGAACGGCTCGCCGCGTGACGCGGCGGAGGGTTCGGTACGAAACCCCGCAGCGCCCCTCGGAGGGAGCTCTTCGGCGGCAGGAACGCACGAAGTGGATGCCATCCATGCCACGCATGCGAGCGCGAGCCCGGAAAGACGCGTTCGCCCCAAGAGCCCCGCGAATCTCGGCGAGCGCCGCCAGCTCATAGTCCCGCCTCCACGCCCAAACTCGGAACGATGATCGGGCCGATGCTCTGATTGGAGCACCCGACGCCTTCTTCGCAACGAGTCCCGATGACGTCCTTCGAGCCAGTCACGTTGAGTCCTTCGAGGACGAGCGAGATCCATCGCTCCTTCTGCAGCGTCCAGCGCTTCTCGAGCCGCGCCTCGATCCGGTAGAAGGCCGGCAGTCGTCCACCGCCCGTGAGGCCGTCCGCGCTTTGCTTGGGCCATCCTCCGTAGGTGAGAAGGCGCGTCGACGCGCGCCATCCGCGCCCGAGGTCGGCCACCCCGCCGATCTGAAACACGTAGGTTCGGTCGAACGGACTCACGGACCTCGGCTCGGTCAGCGTCGCCCCGATCTCGGCGCGCGCGAGCGTGAAGCTCGAGAACGCCGAGAAGCGCTCGCTCAGCTTGCGGGAGAGAAAGGTCTCGAGGCCATACGCCTGCGTCGGGGAGCTCGCCGCAATTTGCGTGTCGTTGAGGTCCATGCTCTCGCCGTTTCGCGAGAAGTCGCGGAGGTTGAAGTAGCTATGGTGAAAGCCCACCGCTCTCAGCGAGAAGCGGAGCGGAAGCTGGAGCTCGGCGCCGGCGCTCTTCTGATATGCGAACGCCAAACCGCCCGGCAACCCCCGGTAGCCGACGGCAGGAACGGGAATCGCAAATGCGGGCGCCTGAGGGGCAATCCCCATCGCCGCGAGAAATGCCACCTTGCGTGCCACCGGGATGCGCGCGGAAACCCGCGGGCTCGGTCCGAGTGCGGATTTGCCCGCGCTCGTGAACGCGTCGCCGCGCAGCGTGCCCGTGATCTCCCAGCCCGGGTAGGGGCGGTAGACCGCGGATGCCCACGCGCCGCTCACCGTCTCCACACGCGGAGCAAAGAGCGTCACGGCCTGTTCATAGTCCCTGGGACGCACGGCGTAGCGGTTGGGCAGATCTCCCGTGTAATTCTCCGCCTGGAGGTCGACACCGATCTCGACGTCGAGCTTCGGGCCGAGCGGCCACCCGTGGCGACCGCGCACGCCGGTCAATATCGATTGAGCGAAGCGAGACCCCTCGAGGCGTGAGCGATCGAACCCGAGCGTCGCCGCAACGCGGCTCGTCGAGCCGTCGGCGCCGCGGCGATCGAACCTCATGTCGACGCGATGAAACTCGGACGCGAAAAACACCTGTTCGACCCCGTCTTCGACCTGCGAGGCGTAGTCGAACGAACCGAACGTGAGGATTGACGCGCGCCAGCGCTCGTCGAGCTGGTAGCTCGCGCGCGCGTTGTAGTCTCGGTAGTCGATCGTGAGGCCCGGCACGAAGAGCGACAAGAGCCCCGCCGTATACGAATACCGCCCTCCGATTCCCACGGTCGCGCGGCCGTTGGCGAACGGCGTCTCGACGTAGGCGCCCGCGTCGTAGAGGCGGATTTGCGCTTCGCCGAGGAGCGCGCCATCGGGATCGCGCGTCTGCCCGGCGACGATGCCGCCCGCGAATCGACCGAAGCGCGCGGGGAACGCCGCGGGGTGCAGCGACACCTCTTCGAGGAGCGCCGGCTGCACGACGCCCGGGCCGAGCCCAAAGTGGAAGAGATAGGGGACGCGGACTTCGTCGATGTAGTAGCCGACGGCCGAGGGAGGCGCGCCACGGATGTAGAAATACGGAAGACCCGAGACGATCGGAACGACCCCGGGCAAGACGTCGATGGCGCGGAAGGGGTCGCCGAACGCTCCGGGCAGAACGCGCACCTCGGCGCGTCCCAAGCGATGCTCGGTCGGAGACTGCGTCTCTCGACGACCGCTGACGCGCACCTCCTCGATCTCTTCCCGAGCCGCGGGAGCCGCTTCTGGCGACGCGCCCGGATTCCCGCCGTCGCCCGCAGCGGCCGGCGAGCCGTCGTCGACGGCGGGAGCATGCGTGTCTTGCGGAGGACTGAACGCGACTACCGCTCGAATGCGCGCGCGAAGTGGCTTTCCCGCGCGCGACGCAGGCGTGAATCGGTAGGTGCGCACGGCATCGACGGCGGCAGCTTCGAAGGGCCCTCCACTGTCGATGACCTTGACGTCTCCGACCGTCCCGTCGGCCTCAACGACCAACTCGACGAGTACGGACGCCGACTCCGTTGCGCCTTCCGGATACCGAGGCTCTTCGCGTCGAGACGAGCACCGGAGGAACGACTTCGTTCGAAGCGGCCGGCGGCGTCGAAGAGGGCGAGGGCGTCGCGGGCGTCGAAGACGACGGCTCGTCGGCGCGCGCGACGCGAACGACACCGAGAGGCGGGCTTGCGAGGGCGCCGAAGACGGTGACGGTGGCGGCGCCGCAGACAGCCACCGTGCAAAGCCATCGGGAGTGCTGTCGGGAGCCCATCGGGAGCGTCGCCGCGCGAGGTCGTGCAGCAGGGCGAACCGGTATAGCATCCCGACGACGTCCACAACGCGCGCTCTACGACTTCCGCCGCCTCAAACTCCGCAGTAGCGAATCGAGATTCATGCGTTCGTCGCGACGTGGGCTCAGGGCGCGACTGCTTCGCTCCGGAGCTCGATGGGCGCGCGGCCGACTTCACCGAGCGAATCGCCCATCGAAGACGCCGCTCCCAGCGCGCTTGTCGCCGATACCCGACACCGCGGCGCGCGCCGTGTCGACGGCCGTGAGGGCACGGGCAAGCGCGACCACATCGTCTTCGCTCGCCGGTCGACCATCGTGAGCACGGCATCGGCCGCGCTTGGCGCGAGTGCACCCCGCTTGCATCCTTCGTATCGCGAAGCGCTTCGAGCGCGGGCCCGCCGCGTCGACTTCTTCGAGAGCCTCCGCACCGAGCACGAGATCGCGGTGAAGATGCTCTGGCAGTTCCTCGGCGTCCTCGCCGAGCGCCTCGGCCGGACCAGCGCCGGTCACCCCTCACCGCCCCCGCCCGCGCGGCGCGCTCCTTCACTTCACGACGACGAGCGGCGTGTCGACGAGCTTCCGGATGGCCATGCCGCCGGGATAGGCGTAGCTCGCAGCGTGTCCCCACCCCCACAGCGTGGCGGAGAACGCTCCCTCGCTCTTCATGCGCTGAAGGCCGGTAACGCACTGCCTATCTCCGAACGTGTCGCCCGGGCCGAAGCCGCGCGACAGGTCCACGCGCGCGTATTCGTATTCGCCGCGCGAGTCGACGGGAAGGAACGTCGGTAGATTCCCGGCGCACTCGAGCCATACGTCCTTGAATGCGCCGTTCGTCTTCTTTCGCACGATGACGAGCGAGTGCTCGGGGTACGTGCTGTCGGCGTAGAAGCTGTACGAGTTCAGAAACTGCCCACCGGGGACGACGTTGACGAAGTCCGGATCTCCCCGTAGTGCATACGGCGGTGAGTCCGGCGGCTCACCGCCCGAGCCGGACATGTGGATCCCGAGATAGAACGGATGTTCGGCGTCGCGCGATCGGACGACGAACGGCTCGTCTGCGTTCGCACGGAAAACCGCCAGCTCCCCGGCAGCCATCGTCAGCGGAGCTCCGGCGGGCTTGACGGGATCGTAGTCGAGCTCGGTCCCGTCGCGTGCCGCCACCATGCGATACCAGACGATCTCCTCCATTCCCGGCACGCGCGCTCGATAGCCCACGCCGACATACTCCGATCCCCACTGCTCGTAGGGCGGAACCTGCTGGGCGAGGATGTCACAGGTCCCCACCCTCGACGGGAGAAACGAGCAGCTGTTCCCGCCGACGGTCACAGTCGGTTTGTTCGAGAGTAGGAGGCTGCCGGTGAGCTCTTGGGACTGGACGATCTGCGCGAATTGCCCCTTCGAGAGCATGATCTTCGTTGGTGCACCGGCAGCACCTCCCTTGAAACCGATGCCGTTCGAGACGTCTACCTTCCCGATGAGCGTCAGCTCGGTATCGTCCTCCGACGCGTAGATCTGCGTCGCAGGCTGACCAAAGTTGTCCTCCCAGCCGTCGACGATGACATGTTCCTTCGCCCACGCGCTCACCGGAAAGACGAGGGTCGCGGACGGGACATAGCTCGCCGCGCCGCCGTAGGGAAAAATCGACGTAAGCGCGACAGGGACATTGCTCTTCAAGTGAAAAGCATCGCCAATGGCGGAGCCGAAGGTAGCGAAGTCCTCTTGCACCGCAGGCTTCACGTCGAGGGGACAGCTTATGTAGAATAGCTTCTCCGTGATCGTGCGCTGCTTCGTCGGGTCACGATCCGAGACGAAGAGAATGGCGCTCTCGCCGGGGGCGATCGGGCCGTTGAGAGGCTCGAGAGCCGTGCTCCCCGAAACCGCACGATAGAGCGCGTGCGTGATATCGAGCTCCTTGCCGGCGCGCTCCAACGAAAGCGTCACCGGCTGATTCGAGCTGTTGACGACGAACGTCGCGTGGCACGACTGCAGGACGAAGGGGTCGAAGCGTGGACTGGCGAAGTAGAAGTCGCACCCGTTGGAGCTTCGGTCCGCGGCCGCAGCCGCGCACGGCTCCTGGCACTTCGCCGCGCCGCATGCAAGCTGGTCGGGACACGTCTCCACGACCTCGCCCGTGCATGACCGCACGATCGACCGACCGTCGAGCGAGCACTGGAGGAGGCAAGGCGGCAGCTCGCCGGCATCATCCCCAACCGCCAGCTCCCCCGGCGGTGTGAAACCTCCTCGATCGCTGGCGCACGCGGCGATGGCGGAGGCGGCGAAGCTCGCGCCCAGCGCGGCGAACGCGATCTTTGAGGAGAACTCGGCGCGTCGTCTCATGGCAGCTTCACCTCCACGGGAGTCACCACCGAGCCCCTCGGCAATCCGGCGCCGAGCTGCCCATACGAGTTGGTTCCCCAGCAATACACTTTGCCGTTGGTCAAAATGGCACACGTCGAATAGGGCATGATCTTCACCTCGGCTGCCGACGCCGGAAGCTCCTGAACCCGCACAGCAGCAAGGGCAAACTCCTTGGTGCCGTCGCCTGCCTGACCGGCGTTGTTGAGGCCCCAGCAATAGAGCTCGCCGCTCACCGACGTCGCGCACCAGCGGTGTCTTTCGTAGACAGTGCGGCCGCTGTCATCTACCAACCGCGACGCGCTCGTCGCAATGCGAGTGATGGGCTCGGGCGTATCGACCGCGGCAGGCAGCGCGCGTTGGAGTCGATGGGGGTTCTGGGGCAGGCCCACCCGGTCCGCCTCTCCCCAACACCACCCAACACCGTTCGCGACGGCGCACGACTCCCTATCGATGGTGTCGATCATCGTGACGTGTTCGAGCGAGATGGGACTCGGCCATGGATCGACGTCGAACGGCGTCGCTCGTCCAACACCAGGGGTGTACCCCCAGCTCAAGATCCGGCCGTCTTCGTACAATGCGAATGCGCTGGCACCGAGCGTCACGCTCTTCACTCCAGCCGGAAGCTCGACCTTGCGCGGGGCGACGAAAGCGCCCACGACGTCCGGTCCAATCAGGGAGAGGCCATTCGATCCCCAGCAGACGACACTCTTGTCGATCAGAATCGCGCACGCCGTTGCCAGGCTGACGGCGACCTTCTCGGCAGGCCCCGGGAGGTTGATACGTACCGGGCTCGCCGTGATACTGGTGGCCGAAACCTCATTCTCGATGAACGGACCTCTCCCCCAGCACCAGACGACGCCGTCGCTGGTGACTGCACACGTGTGGTCAATGGACGTGATCCCGGTGAGGCCCGGTACACGAACGGCAACTGCGCTCGCCGGCCCACTGGTTTCGCCTTGTCCAAGCTGGCCCGCCGAGTTGCCCCCCCAGCAGGCAACCGTGCCGTCGGACAGGAGCGCGCAATATCCCTCCTCGTCGAAGGCCCCCCCCGGCGTCGTCGAGAGCGCAACGGCGCACGGAGGACTTTCGCACTGGATCGGCAGGGGCGCGGCGTCGACGACGGCAGCGTCCTTCGTTCCCGCGTCGACGACCCCTTCTGCGATGGCGCTGTCGTTCGACGAGTCGCTCGAAGCGTCGAATGCCTCCTCCGTCCCGAGGGGTCGACCGCTGCTCGAACAACTCGTCGGGGAGACGGCGAGCACCGGAAGGCTCGCGAGGAGTGCCCGTTCAAGGAGTCGTCTTGTGGTACGCATAGCGGGCTCCGATTGCCCAGAGGTTTTGATTCGAGGTTCCGCGAATCCGATGCAGGGGCGCTCCGACCGGTGCGCCGTCACGTGAGATGGTGGAGACAGCGAAGGCGCCGTCCTCTGTTCCCCGAAGGACCAGGCCCAACGAGGTGAACCAGGTGTCGCCGTTCACCCGCCATACCGAGCTCGCGACCTGGGGGGCGATGCTCGATGCATTCTTGATGGGGACGGCCGAGTGGTCGACGGAATAGCCGCCATCCTCGACACGGACCTTCATGAGGCTGACGTGGTCGAGGTTCCACGGATTCATGGCATCCTGGAGCCCGATGTATTCGGTCGGGGAAATGGCCTGGAGCTCCGTGAGCCAGCCCGCGAATCCCTCGCCAATCCGCACCGTCCCCGCCCGCACGCCGCATGAATCGGTGACGATACCATCGGCAACTCGAATCCACGCGTCGGCGGTCTTGCGAACGAGCAGGGGGCAGGCATAGCGACTGCGATCGCGAGCTCCGGAGAACCAGATGTCGTCCGGTCCCGCTCCGGCTGCCGCAGTGAAGAAGATATGCTCATTGGGCTCCGCGTCGTTGGCGAGGTATACCGAGGACCAGGTGCCGTGGAGCGGATCACGCCTGAAGATGGCATTGCTGTAGTACGCATACACATCGTCGACGCCGACGCCCCAAACTCCGAGCGTCACTTGCGTCATCCCCGTTGTGACGTAATAGGGCCTCCCGTGATCGTCAGGAGGCAAATGCCCGAGCACGTTGTCTGGGAGGACATGGCGTGTCCAACTCCACGCGCTCTCCGACGCATTTGGTCGCTTGCCGCGATAAACGAACGAGGGACTGACCGTGAAGTACACCTCATCCTCGTTCGGCGCGTAGATACGACCGGCGAACGTCTCGACTCCGACGACGTTCTGGCTTGCGTCGTCGATGTATTGCCACGCGTCCGTGGACTTCTGCCACTCGAGCACCTTCACGCCTTGGGTGCGGCTCTCGGCGATGGCGAACGCGCGATCCTCGAACGGCCAGATGTCACGAAAGTCGAGGTCCTCGTCAGGGAAGGGAGTGACGCACCAGCCAGACGCGCTGCACCTGGGCAGGCTCGTATCGGGCACGTCGCCATCCGATACAGGCGCGGAGGCATCCGGCGCGTCAGCGTCGAGGACCGTCGACGTGGGCGGCTCGGGTGCCGGCGCTGCCTGATCTTCCGAGCTCGCGCAGGCGGCGCTGATGGCCAAGGGCGCGGTAGCGACAGCGAGATGAATCCACGATCTCACGGCTTCCCTCCAAGCGAAACGAGGACACCTTGGCCGGCGATCCAGACCTTCCCGGGAGAAGGAACCCAGACGTGCTCGAGGCGCGGGCGTCTTTGGCCGAGGCCCGCGATCTTCACGCGCTTCCATGACGCGCCGTCGTAGTGAAAGACCGTGGCCGCATCGCCGACGATCCAGATGTCTTTCGGCGATGAGCCCGCGATCGCGAGGAGGTGCTGCTTCGTCGGCACCTCTTCGTAGATCTCCCAGAACCGCGCGTCGCCGCGGTAACGGCGCACGGTGCCGGTCGAGCCGACTGCCCAGACGTCGTTCGACGAGGCCGCCCACACCCCCTCGAGCGCCATCATCGTCAGAGCGTTGAAGGTGGTGAACGTTGGGGTATCGGATTCGGCGTTCGTGATCCGACACGCGGCGCCTCTTGTCCCGACAGCCCAGAGCTCGTCCGCGGAGAGGCCAAACAGCCCGTGAACGTTGGTGAGCACACTGTTGAAGGGCATCTCGATGGCCGTGAACGTTCCGGTCTCGGCGTCGCGGCGCATTCGCCACAGGCCACCACCGTAACTTGGCGAATCTACGCCGACCCAAAGCGACGCGGCATTGGGGTGCGCCCACGTCGCCATCACCCGTGCCCTGCTGTTCCACGTACCGGAGAGCGTCGCTGCTCCGACGAACGACCAACCGTCGGCAGAGGTGCTGGCGTCAGCGCCAGCGTCGAGCCCACGAGTATAGAGTCGGCTCGGTTCGTCGAATGCTATTTCGGCATTACCGTAGAGCCAAAGTCCCCAAATCGATTGTTGAGTTCCCAGCGAAGATGGCCGCCATGAGGTGCCGTCGAAGTGCCCGAGCTGACCGACCGTGCCCGCCACCCAGACATCGGTCGGTGAGCGCGCGGCGAGCGCGGTGATATGGGTCCGGAGGTCGAGTCCGAGATTGCCGGACGGATCCGACGGATTGAAGAGTCCGCCGGCACAAAGCGCATCGTCGGTGCATTCCGCCGGGTAGAATTCGCAGTCTTCGCCGACGCAAACCGCACCGTCGGCGTCATCCGAATCGGATCCTGCGTCGGTCGCGGGAATGGGCGCATTCGCCTCGTCCGGCGGAGGCGCGCCGACCTCGCTATCGGTGGCGCACGCTGCCAGGAGCGCCGCGGCGTGCAGAGAGCCTGCCGCGCCGGCGACGACGAAGAGCCATCGCGTTTTCATCGGGTCGGTCCTCCGCCGTCCTCGAGCACGTCGCACGGCTCGACCAAACACCGGCCGTCGACGCATGCTTGCCCTGCAATCCCGTCACAAACGTTGCCGCAAGCGCCGCAGTTTTTCGGATCGGCGGCGATGTTTGTTTCGCAATCGTCCCGGCGGTCGCCGTTGCAATCGGCCCAGCCCTGCATGCAGTTCATCACGCACTTGCCGTACACACAGGATTCGGACGCATTCTGCAGGCCGGTTGTATGGCAACTTTGTCCGCAGGCGCCGCAATTGTAGTTGTCGAAGGAGAGGTCCTTGCACTCTCCCTTTTCCAATCCAGTGTAGTCGACTCCGCCGCAGAAGGTAAGGCCCTCTGCACACATGCATACCGGCATCCGCAAGGGGTCGGGAGTGAGCCGGCACTTGGCGCCGCCCGTGCATTTGACTCCGCAGAGCCCGCAGTTCTCGTCGGTCAGGACGCTTTCCTCACAACCATTTGCGCTATCGGAGTCGCAATTTCCGTATCCCCATTTACACTTGAGCGTTCCACATGCACTGTCCCAACAACCGGAGTACGTATTCGGCGGAAGCTCGCCACCATCGCCCTCGGGCGGACATTTGTTGTTGCACGCGCCGCAATTGTCGTCGTCGTACCGCGGATCAACGCAGGGCGCGACGGGCGAGGCGCAGTAGATCTCGCCCGTCCTGCACCCACATCCCCAGCCGTAGATCATTCGGTCGATGCACGGCTTGTCCGCCGGGCATTTGAGCCCGCAGACTCCGCAGTGATCGTTGTTCGGGAGCATCGTCTCGCAACCGTTGTCGGGGATCCCGTCGCAATCGAGCGAGCCCTGCCCGGTGCAAATCATCTGGCAGCGACCTTCGACGCAGATGTACTCCTCGAGGCGCCCGGAGGCCGGACAAGCGTTGCCGCACTCACCGCAGTTGTTCGGATCCGTCCGCAGGTCGACGTCGCAAAGGAACAGGGAGTTCGGACACGTGGTGTGGCCGGGCGGGCACCGGTCCGAAGGGCAGTACGATCGGACCTCGTCTGCGTCCGGACGGCTCACTCCGGCATCCGGATCGACAAACGAGGTCGGTGGCGTCGGCGGCTCGGGCGCTCCATCCGCGATCAGGACCGATTGGGAGCACGCGACGACCGACGCGAACGAAATGAAGACGAATACCGTGAGCGAAGTGTATCTGCGGAGCATCGCTTTCCTCGTCCGTGAGGCGAGAGATCAGTGGTCGGTCTTGGAGGGCAGAGTGGGCGAGCCCGACCCGCCGAGCGCACGGTCGAGGCGGGCGCCGTAGGGGGTGCGCGGATAGAGCGCCCGCAGCGCATCTGCGCGGGCCTTCGCCTCCGGCATTCGATTGAGGCGCGCGAGAGCTTCGACCGCGACCACCTCGCGCTCCTGCACGAGCTCTCCCGCCGGGAACGCGCGGGCGTGTTCCTGCACGAGCGCCAGCGAGCGGGACGGATCCGACGCGAGCGCGTCTTGCGCCCGCCGGACGAGAGCAAACTCACTCTCGCGCACGGGCGCGGTGCCCGCATCCCCCGACGCCTGCGCCAACGCGGACGGCGCACGGCGCGGCGCGACGCTACGCGGAGAGGCGCTCGCGATGACGAGGGCGCTGGCCGTCGAGGGGAGCGCTTCGACCGGGATCGACGACGTCTCTACTGGGGCCGGCGATGGCGGCTCCGGCGGAGAGGCCGGCGGTAGAGCCACCTGCTCCGGGACGTGGCTCGGCGCGGGCGAAGGCCCCTCTGTGCTCCACGCTTGCCATCCGAGGATGGCGGCGCCAACCCCGACGAGGGCGAGGACGCCCAGCTTCGTACTGGAGCCTGGAGCGAGGAGGCTGGCTCGGGTAGTCGCCGAATGCGCGGCGGCGGCGTAGGCGCTCGTCGCCGCGAGCCGCTTCGCCATCTGCTCGGTCGTCCGCGAGCTCAGCCTTCGGGTCCGTGAAGCGCGCACCAGTCTCGCGAGCTCCGGATCCCCGCCCTCGCGGAGGCGAGGCGGATCGGTATCGTCGAATTTCATCGTTCCTCGGAGAGCAGGCGGGCAAGCTCACGACGGGCGGCGTAAAGACGTGCGTACGCAGCAGCCGGCTGACAGCCGACGGCTTCGGCGACCTCGCGCATCGTCATCTCCTCGATCTCGTAGAGGACGAAGACGGTTCGCTTGTCTTCGTCGAGGGAAGCGAGCGCGCGATCGAGCCGCTCCGCGTCGAGGCGGACGGCCGGGTCGGCCTCGATTCCGATCTCGGGCATCGGGTCGACAGCAAGCTCGTGGCGATGATGACCGCGCCGCCGGTACGTGGACGCGCAGCGCCGCGCGATCGCGAAGAGCCAACCGCGCGAGTGCTCCCCGTCCCACGTCGCGTAGCGACGATAGGCGACGAGGAAAACCTCGTGCATCTGGTCCCGGAGATCGGCTTCGCGGACACCGAGGTGGAGGAGTGACCGCCACACGTAGTCGGCGTGCGCCAGAAAGAACTCCTCGAGACCGGGCCGCGAGACCGCCACGACGGGGGATTCCTTTACGACGCCGAGTGCCGCGGTCACTCCCCTTCTATGCGGGGACCTCGCGATCTTCGAAAATGCGGGTTCACTTTTTGGCTCGCCTCGGTCGATCAGGGAAATTCCCACCCGAAACCGACGGCGAGCCGTCCTTCGACCGACGCTGGGCGGTGCACATGGTAGAGCTTGCCGCGGTCGCTCACCATGAAGTCGTCGGCGTTGAGCGGCACGCGGACGTCGGGCAGCACCTCGAGGCGCAGGGCCGGGCCGAGCGGAATGCGCCCGAGCATGCCGGCCGCGATGACACCGACGAAGCGCGTCGCGTCATAGGCAGAGCGAAAGCCCGTCGTGGACGCGACGGCGATCCCGCCACGCGCTTCGACGATCGGAATGAGCTCGAGCCAGCGCGCACGCATCACGCGAAAGCCGACGAGGGCGGCCGCATCGACGAAGCGGAACTTCGCCTCCGCGCCCAGCACCCGCACGGACTGCGACGTCTCGAAGCTGCCCTCCACGCCGACGACGACGGGTGAGAGCGTCGCGGTCCATCGAAGGGCTCCGCCGAATCCGATGTTCGGAAGGAGCCCCACGCTCGCGACCGCAGACGCGCCGAGCGTCATCGGTACATGCATGCGCGAACGCTCCGGCGTAGCTGGAGGCAGCGGACGTCCGACACGAGCTGGCGGGGGCGGAGGCGCGGACCGAGCTTCGGGCTCGCTAGCGGGCTCCGGCGCCGAAGCGTGGGGACGGGCGACCGCGATCATCATCGCGAGCACGAGGGCCGTCGATTCCACGATGTCCTCGCAGCGCGGCTCGTCGAAGCGGACCCGGCGTTCACCGAGATCGGCACCTCTCGTGTCCTTCAGCCGGAACTCGGCGGCGATCACGCCGTCCTCGACCGTGACGGTGCCGTGCACGTAAAGCTCGGGGGGCGCGCTCGAGCTGCTCTCTCCGAGCCGCGCGAGCGACGCCGTGACGATGCGCTCACCCGAGGGGCATCCTTCCGGCGCCGACCATTCGAGCTCGAAGGGAGCGGCCTTCGCGAAGCGCGCATGCATCAAGGAGGTGCAGACGACGAGAGCCGCCACCGTGGCCCTCATCTTGGGCAGTCCTGATGCACGCATGCCCTCGAGCCCGCTACTCTATGCGAGTCGCGCCCAAAGCGGTCACGTCGCGCACGCGAACGGATCGCGAGCTCGACCGTACGTGCCCCGCGCACCCATCACGCCGGCCACGGCCGTCAACGCGGAGCCTTATCGTTTTCCTGATTCCATGTGATCCCACGATCCCGAGGTGTAAGGCCCGACCCCGGCTGGCGACGTGGATGCCTCGGCGTGCTAGCCGAGCGCCTCGACGCGACCTCCAGCGAGCTCGGGTTGCTCGATCAGGGCTTTTTGTGGATCGTCTCGCGAGCCGGCGGCTCAGGGCTGGTAGGAGGGGGCGCCCGGCGAAAGCCGCGGCGCTACCGCATACGACGACGTCGGCGAAGCGAAACGAGCCCGAGTAGTCCGAACGCACCGACGACGGCTTTGAGCTCGGTCGGGAGCGGTGGAGCGAAGGTGCATCCTCCGGCGTCGTTGGCCGGAGCGGCGTCGTTGGCCGGAGCGGCTTCGTCGTTGGGGCAGCGGACGTCGACCACCGCCGTGTTGGTCGCGATCTCCGGCGCATCGAACTCTCTCGGAGCTCCGACCAACTGCACCGTGTGGCGCCCCTCCCCGATGACCGCGTCGGGGTGGCAGACCGCGACGCTCAACGGACGTTGAGCCACTTCGGATACCCTTTCGTACCAGCGGAAAGCGACACCGTCGATGAAGCTCGTCGCCCTGTAGAGGTCTGCCCACGGCGCGGCGCCGGGATCCGGCGTCAACAGGAGGTCGATGACCAATACGCCATCGGCCTCCGACTTCCGTATCGGCGATGCGGCGACAGAGCCGAGCGCGTTCGGAAAGGGAACCTCCGGGCTCACGGTGAACCGGTCGACAGCGAGTCCGCAGGACGAGGGGTACTCGAAGCGGTGGATTGCTCCGGCGATCAGCGAGGTGGGTACGATGCGAAAGTGGCGTACCCGTTCATCGACGTCCTCGGGACGCTCGGGCGTCAGCGTGACCGGCACGTCGACGTCGCCGAGCTCTGCGTCCTCACGGATCAGACGAATCTCGGGAGGACCAGATACGTTGACGAGGCGGAGGGGAGTATTCGCAGGAAGACGCGAGCCCATCGGCCCAACATGCGGCCCGCAGTAGACGGTGGCTCGGGCGGGCACCGACCATGAGATCCACGCGGCCGCCAAGGTGACGAGGGCCGGGAGCCAGAGGCGACGACGCTTCGCTGTGCGCACGCTCCCCTCGTAGCGGGGCACCGTCGCGGCGGCAACGCTGCGAACGCGTAGTCTCGTACGACGCGCTCCGACGTGACGTGTCGACCGCCCCAGTAGGAGCGGTGGCAGCACCGGCGGGCGGCGCGATCGAGCGGCGGGCGTCGACGAGCGCGATCACGGGAACGGATAGAGGATGAGCCCGCGAACGTGCTCGAAGCTGTTCACGAACGCGATGCCGAGCCCGACGAGCGCGACGGAGGCCCCGAGCGCGACGCTCCCGACGAGCACGCTGTACTCCGTCATGACCGCGCCACGCACGCGCCTCGGTCGCGACGGGCGGCTCATCGCGCCTCCGACGCACGCGCACGCAAGATCCTCGCGGCCTCGCTGAAGGCGGGGTTGTCCGCGTTCTCCTTCGCGAGCGCGTCGTACAGCTCCGCGTCGCCCGCGCCCGCAGCCACGGCGTCGAGCGCGCGACGCTCGGCCGTCTTCCGCTGCGCGGCCTTCGAGCTCGATGCTGACCGAGGGCCCACCTCTCCGGGGGGCTGGGGTTCGGTGACTGCAGCGGGCGATTCGGCTGCTGCAGCGGGTGGATCGCGCTCTACGGCGGAGGGTTCGGGCGCAAGCCTCGAGCTCGCGGCGCTCGCGTTGCCCGAGGTCGTCGTTCCTCTCGTTCGAGCAGCATCGGCGTTCGCTTCGCTGGCGCTGGGAGCAGGCGCTGCGCTCACCTGCGCCGTCGCCGACGAAGCGACTGGCGGCATCGAAGGGGCGTGCGCAGGAGCGGCCGACCCACGCAGCGAGAGAACCGCCGCGAGGAGCGCGGGGCCGAGGAGTACGACGATCGCCTTCCTCGGCTGAGAGCTCGAATGCCACGCCCGCACGAACGAGCCTGCAACGCGATCCGCGGTGACGCGCGGCGCGCTCGCCTCGTTTGGTGCAGCCGGAGCAGGCGCCATCGCGATCGGCCCTGCTCCCTTCGGCGATGCAGCCCCGATCCTCGACGCGAGCATCGGGTCGGGCAACGGATGGCCGCCCGAGACGTTCGACGACGCGAGCGGAGGAGCGAGACGCGTCGGCGCGAAGGAGTCGAACATCGGCGATGCCCGTTGCGTTCCGAGCGGTGCCCGCCATGCCATCGGAGGCACCATCCGTGTCACACCGAAGGACTCGATCGCGGCAGCTCGCGCGCCGCCGCTCGCTCGCGGGTCCATCGGAACCGGAGCGAGCGGCCCGGCCGGCTCCACCGGGGGCGGTGCATCCGAATACGAGTCGGTCGCTGGCAGACGGATGAGCGAGGATGGCCGGCGCTCTCCGGGCGATGAAGCGCGTGCTGGCGGCATCGACATGCGCCGGTCGCGGACGATGGGCGGAACGAGCTGCGTCGTGCCGAACGAGCCTGCCAGCGACGCATCGACCGGACGTGCATCGGGCGCCGCCGGCGGGACGAGCACCGTCGCAAACGGACCGCTCGCCGTCTCCGCCATCGATCGTCGGGCGCGCGCCGACGGCGGAACGACCTGCGTCGTCGTCCCGAATGCCGGACCGCTCGACTCGACCACGGTCGCGCTGCGCAGATCGCGAAGCAGCGACAGAGCGCCGGACGATTCGGCGCGACGGCGGATCCTCGGTGGCGTCGGCCATGCGGATACCTCGACGCTTCGTGCGCGAGTCAAACGCATCGCGCGCGTGGGAATGCTCGAGGGAGGAGCCGGCGTCGACGCCGGAGCGCAGACGCGGTTCGTCATGACCGTCAGACGCACCTCGCCGAGCTCGAGGGTCGCGCCGACGGGCACCGGGACCCAGCCGGAGCTCGTCACGCGGGCGCCGTCGATGGACAGACGGGAGCCGTCCCGAACGCAGGCGAACAGGCCCTCTCCGTTGAAGGCGAGCACGAGATGGACCGGGGCGACGTCGCCGCCGCGCACCTGCCAGTCCCCTCGCGCTCCGACCGACACGAGCGGAGCCGCACGGCCGATCGGGAACGCCATCTCCGAAAGCGCGCTGGTCCCGGCGATCAGACGAACGACGACCTCGCCGTTCTCCGGAGCATCGGGCACGCTGGTCACCAACGAAGGCTCCGCGCTCACTCGGGCACCGTCTGCATGAGGGTGGGGTGCGGCCCCAAGCTCGCCCGCGCGACCTCGGCGTGACGCCCGGTCGGCTCGAGGCGGAGGTAGTGGCGGAGCTCGGCGTCCGCCCCCATGACGTCACCCTCGGTCCTCGCGATCTGCGCGAGCGCGTAGTGCGCGTCCGCGAGGTTCGGCTTCGCAGCGAGCACCATGCGGAGCTCGTCCTTCGCGCCCGACGCATCGCCGAGCGCCGCGCGCATGGTCGCCATCACGTAGCGGACGTCGACGTCACGCGGATGATTCCGGAGGTAATCCTCCGCGTACTCGATCGCCACGGGATAGCGGCCGTCGGCGACGCACACGGCGACGAGCCTCCGGACCAGCGCGCCGGGCTCCCCGCCCGCCTTGAGCGCGGCCACGAAGTACTGCTCTGCGCGCGTCATGTCGCCGAGCGCAGCGAAGGCTTCGCCGCGGGACGAGAGCTCCGTCGGGTTCGACTCGCGGCGCATCGTCTCGATGCCGCGATCGAGCTTCGACTCCGCCGGCGCGCAGCCCGTCATGCTCACGAGCGACACAGCCGCGACGACGGCCCAATACCTCCCACGCATCGACATCATCCCTTCCCCGCCCGCCGGCTCTTCAGCTCCTGAGCGACCTTCGCGAGCCAGGAGACGTACGGTCCACGCTGGCCTTCGAGCAGCGCACGCAAGACGACGACGTCCTGGCGCGCGATCTCGTAGTCCTTCACTGCGAGCATCCGCTCGAGGCGAACACGTCGCGCGCGGAGCTCCCCCCGCGTCGCCGCCTCGAGCTCACGAGCAGTGCGGCTCGTCTCGGCGGCCGCCTCGGGATCCCCGGCGAGCGTGTAGCAAGCGGCGGCGAGGTCGTACGCCTTCACTGCGGCGACCGCCTCGCGCGGCTCGAACGGGCTCCGCTCGCGTGCCCCGTCGGCGATCGCGTGGGTATCGCTCGCGAGCGCGGCGGCCTCGGCCGGATCGGTTCGCGCGCAGGTGATCTCCTGCGCGGGGAAGAGCTCCGGGAGGTCGGCCGGCGCTCGGCCGACGCCCTCTTCCGGCATGTTCGAGATGACGAGCACGGCGCCGAGGAGCATCGCGAGCACGACTCCTTTGAGAAGGACGCCCGCGCCGAGCTTGCCATTCGCAGCTGCTACCGCGACCGCCGCTCGCTCGATGCGCACCACCGTTTGTCCGAGAACGACCGTGCCGCATGGCCCGAGCGTCGTGATCGAAAACGCGTTGCCGTCGAGTGAGGCCATCTCCTTTGCGACGCGCGTCAGCCGCGTCCCCTCGGGGAGCATCTCGACGACGACGTGCTCGAAGGCGGCCTGATCGGGCGCGAGCCGCACGTCGCAGTGGGCGCCGCTTCCGATGACGACGCGCGCGGACTGGACGACGGAGCGCTCCGTGCGACCGCCGGGATACTGGATGTCGAAGCGCAGCTCTTCCATGACGAGAGGCCCTCAGATGTTCTGCTGCGCGAGCTTGATGGCCATCGGAGCGACGATGAGGATCAGCACCGCGAGGAAGAGGAGGACGAGCGGTCCGATCATCGAGACGCCTGCCCTAGCTGCCGCTTCCTCGCCGAGGACGCTCCGCTTCTGTCGCGAGACCTCGGCCTGGATCTGGAGAACGTCGGCGACGGGATTGCCGCGGAGCTCGGCCTGCACGACCGACCCGACGAACTCCTGCACCATCGGGATCGGCGCGCGCGCCGCGAGCTCCTCGAGGGCCTCGCGTCGCGTGCGGCCGAGCGAGAGGCTCACGAGGATGAGCGAGAGCTCCTCGATCAGCGGATCGTCGGGCGTCCCCGAGCGCTCCACCATCTGCCGGAGGGCGCCCGGAAAATCGAGCCCCGCCCCCATCCCTAGCGCAAGGAGGTCGATCGCGGGAGGCAGTCTCCGACCGATTGCCTGGAGCCGAGCGGCCGCGGCGCTCGAGAGGGTCATGAACGGCGCGAGCACACCGAACGCCCCGACGCCGATGACGAACATCGGCCCGATCGCGACGATCTGGTTGGCGAGCCCACCGACGACGAGCCCGACGAGCCCGGTAAGGACGCTCAGCCCGACGAGCTCTTCGGCGTAGAGTCCGAGGTAGTCGCCGGCCATGCTCATCTGTCGGTCGATCGAGCGAAGGAGTTGCTGAGAAACGAACCGGCTCACGCAACCGCCCATCCAGCGGAGCACCGGCTCGACGTGGGCCCACCCATTGCCCTTGGCCAGGGCGCGCTGGCGCTTGAGCCCGCGAATGCCCGTCCGCGCCGCGGGCGGCATCGGCGCCGTGCCCGCGAGCGCACCGAAGACGAAGAGGCTGACGAACACCGCACCGACGAGGGCCGAGCGGAGAAGCGCGAGGGTGCTCATACGTCCACCGCCATGATCTTGCGCGCCAGAAGGAGCGAGCCGACCCAGAAAAGCGACGCCACCGCGACGCAGAGCTGCCCGACGAACGAGTGCTGGAGCGGGTCGAAATACCCCGGCTCGATCACGTGAAACGCCCCGATGACGAAGAGCGGGAAGACGGCGAGCACGAGGAGCTGCGCGCGGCCTTCGCTCGTCTTCGCGCGGACGATGCCGAGCAGGCGATTGATCTCCCGGATCATCGACGCGGTCCGTTCGAGGACGGCCGGCAGATTCCCTCCGACACGGAGGCCAATCACGACCGCCGAGAACGCGACGTCGACCCAGCGGCTCTTCACGCGCGCCGACATCGCGAGCAGCGCCTCTTCGAGGGTGCTGCCGACGCGCACCTCCTTCAGCACCTGCTCGATCTCCTGTCGCGTCGGCTGCGGAAGGATGACCGTCGTCGCCTGGAGCGCCGCGGCCGGGCTCGGCACCGTCTTCAGCGCGTTGGCGAGCGCGACGACGAAGCCGTCGACCTGCTCTTCGAGCGCCGCCACGCGCCGAGCGCGTGCGCGGACGAGCCAGAGCTCGGGCCCCACCGCGATCGCGAGGAGACAGACCGCTAGGAACGGCACCTCGGCGACGATGTCTGCCGCAACGACGAGCGCCGCCGCGCTCGCCTGGTAGATCGCGATCCGGCGTCCGATCTCCGGCCGGTAGAGGAGCCGCAACGAACGATCGAGGTGCGCGACGTACCGTGCGTAGGCGCGTGAAAGGACGGTCTCTCCCGAGGCCACCGCGTAGCCGAGGAGCCCCGCCGCCATGAAAGCGAGGACGAGGCATCCGCCTCGGATCAGCGTGGCGGAGGAGACGCCTACGCTCACGGCTTCACCCGCGGAGCAGCGCCTGGCCTCTTGTCGTACGCGTCTACGGTGTCGATCTTGCCGTCGTAGTCGGCGAACTTGGCGAGCGCGGTCTCGACCATCTCGGCAGCGGCCGATGGGACGGCCTCGACGACGCTCGGCACGACGAATACGGCGCCCTCGGTCTGGAGCTCGAGATTCGCGTAACTGCCGAAGAGGAGTCCGAGGACCGGGATCTCGCTGAGGAGCGGCAGCCCGGTGACGGCGTGCGTCTGGGACTGCGATCGAATCCCGGAGAGGACGATCGACTGACCGAGCTTCAGCGTGATGTTGGTGGTGAGCTTCGACGTCGTGCGCCCGGGGAGCGTCGTTCCGGCCGCCGCGCTCGTGAGGTCGCTCACGTCGGCGACGAGCTTCATCTCGACCTCTCGCTTCTGCGGGTTGTAGCGCGGCAAGACCGTGACGTCGGTCCCGAAGGCGATCCGCTGGACGCCGATCGTGAGGCCGGTGTTGACGGTGAAGTTCTGCTCGCCGCCGTTGGCGAAGTTCGCCTCGACGCCGTTGTTCGTGACGACCGTCGCCTGCTTGAGGACCTTCGCCCAACCCTTGCGCGACGCGATGTCGAGGCGCGGAAGCGGCTGGTTCGTGATGCTCGCGGTCGCGGCGCGACTGCCGGCGACGAAGTCGAACGAGAGCTGGCTCCGGACGACAGCGTCGCCACCGATGCTCCCGGGCCAGGCGAGGCCGACGCCGTAACTCGAGTTCTTGTCGTACTGGACGAAGTAGAAGTCGATCCGGATGATGTACTTGCCATTGCCGTCGAGCGTCGCCGCACCGCCGCCGCCCGGCAGCGTGACGAGCGACTCGACCTGGTTCGGATAGAGCGAGGCGACGTGCTGCACGCGCTTCAGCTCGGAGTCGCTTCCGACGACGCCGTCGATGACGATCCGCGCTCCGACGCGGCGGACACGCACGCCGGAGATCCCGTCCAGGAGCTGCCCGAGCTCCTTCTCGACAACGGCGGGCGAGCGGGCGAAGACGTGGACCGCGAAGCTCACCTGCGCCCCGTCGTTCTTGATCAGCAGCATCGTCGTCGAGCCGGGCTTCTTGCCGCTGATGACGAACTGGCTGTTGTCGCTCGTGAGCTTGATCTCGATGATCCCGGGCGAGCCCTCGGAGAAGTTGCGGACATCTCGCGCCGAGATCGTCTTCGTCTCGCCGACCGCGAGCGCGATCTCGTCTCCGATCGAGGCGGCCTCGACGCCGTTCTTGTCCTGAGGCGGCGCGGCGAACGCGGCCGTCGGCGAGAGCGCCGCGACGGCGAGCGCGAGGACGAAGACTGAAACGGCAGCCGCAGTTCGCATACGAGGCGGGGTCATCGCTTCACTTCCTCGAGCTTGGTGGGGCCGGCGGGCGCTCGACGGCGCGGGCTCTCGACGGCTCGCCGACGACTCCCGTCGGTCAGGGCCTGAGCGCTCACGTCGGCGGGTGACTCGACGATGCGTTGGTCGGCAGGGTTTCGGACGATGACGGTGAGCTTTCCCTTCTCCATCGCGAGCGCGAGGAGCTGGCTCTCCTGGAGCGACGCGCTCACGGTGAGCACGGTCACTCGACGCGAAGCGACGTCCTTCGCGTCGGACGGGGCTGCGGTCTCGGTTCCGGTGGCGAGGACGAGCACGCGCTGGAGGAGGACGGTCGCGTCCTTCGATTCGCCGCAGACGCAGACGATGTCGACGAAGTCGCCGGGATGAACGAGCGTGAGGACGTCGCTGATCTGCACCTTGATCGGCGTCGCGCGGTTGCCCGGCTGGACGAGGGCGCTCAGGGCGCGCTGGTCGTCCTTCGCCGCCATCACGTCGGTCCACGCGAGGCTCTGCTGCACGGGCACGTTGGTCGTCGCGCGCAGGTTCAGAATCTTGTCCTTATCGGCGGCGCGCACGACGCGATCGTCGAGGTACGCGATCGGGACGTCGCGCGTCCCGAGCATCGCCTCGGTGATCGGCTTGCCGCGCGGGATCGACTCGAGCGCGACGAGGATCTGCACCTTCCGGCCTCCGGTCGCCTCGGTCTCGATGCGGCGGAGATACAGGATCAGGAGCGCGACGCCGACGAGGCCGACGACCAGACCGACGAAGAGCGGACGGATCTTCACGGCAGCCCCCACTGGGAAGAAGACGCTCCGAACGCGTGGACGATCAGCGTCGCCGCCGTGCCCACGAGGATCGCGGGCCCGAGGCGGAACCATGCGCGCATCGCGGCGGGCACCTCCTTCTTTCCATCCTTCGCGCGGAGCGGGTTCGTGACGAGCGCGGCGGTGTTCGCGAGCGTGCGGACGAGCGTGCCTTCCCAGGCGAGCTTCGCCGGAGCGATCACGCTCGCGGCGACGAACGCGTACGTCTCGGCCTCGAGCCCCGCCAGCGGATGAAGCGCGGCGCCGAGCGCGGCGAACAGCTTCACGTCGCCGGCGCCCATCGCCCCGCGGAGGAACATGAACAACGGCACGACCGCACAGACGGTCGCGCCGGCGAGCGAGAGGCCGACCTCCTGGAGGCCGACGGCCACGCCACCCGCCATCGTGCCGCGTACGAAGTGAGCCCCAAGCGCGCCGCTGAACGCGAACAGTGTCAGCGGGTTGGGAATGACGCCGCGCCGCAGGTCCGTCCATGCCGCGCAGGCAGCGAGGACGGTGGCGCCGAGGAGGAAGTGGAGCATGGCTCCTCCCCCTTCGGCCGCTCACGCGCGTAGTTGCGTCTCTATCATGGTTGGAGCGCGCTGGCCTCGGTCGCGCTCGAGAAGCGGCTCTCGGGCTGCCCGGGCTGCTCCGGCTCTTCGGCCCCGCGTGCGAGGCCCGCTTCGATGCGCGCTCGGAGTGCCCCTGCATCGACCGAGCTGCGAAGGGCGCCTGCGATTCTCGCCACCTCGTCCCGCGTGAGCTGGCGGTGCAGCTCGCGGTCGAATGCGTCGTGGAAGGGCGTGATGTCGAGGCCGGTCGAGGCAAGCGCCGCGGCCAACCCCTCGAGTGCTGCTTGGAGGGTCGCGGTCGCCTCGACCGATGACGAGCCCGCCACGGGGCCGACGTACCGCAGCGCAGCGTCGTGCTCGCCGAAGCTCGCCGGCCCGAGATCGAGGGTCAAGCCGTGGAGAAGACTGGCTCGCAGCGCGTCCACGACGGCGACGGCGTAGGCGTCGAGGACGCGGCTTGCATCGAGGGGACGCACGGCCAGCGTCTCCGCCAGGCTCGTGACCCTCGGCATGATGGTCCAAACCCACCAGCTCTCGTCGATGCCAGGCTGAGCGACGAGCACCGTCCCCGGGACGAGGAGGGCACCGAGCTGCGTTCGCTCCCGAGCCGCGCGCACGAGCGCCTGGCGCGCCTCCTCACGCTTTTCGAAGCGGGCATCGAGCGAGGTGCTGACGATGTGATCCGGACAAGCCTGCTCGAACAGACCACCGGCGCGCTCGATGATGGGCTGCGCGAGCTGCGTGCCCTCGCCGAGAGCACGCACCACGGCACGTCCGGTATGCGCAGGCCAGATGAAGCCCGCGGGGACGTCGGCGGAGGGCGCCGGCGGACCGGACGTGCCGCGACCGCGACTCGCTCCGCGCGGGGCGGAGGCGATGCTCGCTCCGGCGAGCAAGAGCGCGGTCTCTGCCTCTTCGAGGAGCATCTCGGCGGCCCACTCGGGATCGAGCTCCTCTCGATTCAAGCGCTCGAGGAGATCCTCGGCGGAGGCCGCACGCACCACGGGGAGACGTAGGTTGCCGAGATCGTGCTCTTGCGTGAGCGCCAGAGACGCGAGCCGCACCGCGTTCACGAACGTGTCGATCACCCCGATCCCTTCGGTCGCGATCGCCTCGATGACCGGTAACCCCGAACGCTCGAGGCGCTCGAGGAGCGCGGTCCCCGAGAGAGCGTCGCCCTGATCCTGCTTGTTCGCCTGGACGAGGATCGGCAGCTCGCGGTCGGCCGCGATGTCGTCCAGGAGCCGCATCGCCGCTCGCCCGCGCTCGGCTCCCGAGCTCGCGCTGTCGCTCACGAACACGACAGCGTCGGCGAGCGTGAGGAGGTGGCGTCGCCGCGGCGTGAGCACGAGCTGCCCAGGAACGCTGATGACCTGGCACATCAGCGGAACGCCGCAGACCGATCCCGCCATGATCTGCGCCCAGTCGAAGTAGAGCGTGCGTCCGTCGAGCTCTCCGGGCGAGTAGAGCTCGGTGGCACGCTGGGTGGTGAAGAGGCTGCTGAGCATCTTCAGGTTCGTCGTCTTACCGGCGCACGCGATGCCGTCGTAGACGATGCGAATGCAGATGCGCTGCTCGACAGGGTCGAAGAAGGCCATGGGATCCTGGGCTCGAGCTGTCCGAAAGCGATTGGGGCGCTGTCAGCGGCGGAGCGTGGCTCGGACCGCGCGCCCCACGCGAGAGGCCGACGACCTCGTGCTCAGCTGAACCATCCCTTCTTCTTCTTTTTGAGCTCCTCGACCATCTCGGAGACGAGCGCGTGCGTCTCGGTGGTGGTCGTGCCGCTGCCCGCGATGGCCTCGCTCGTTTCGACGCGCAGAACGTCGACGCGGTCTTCGATCCTCGCCGCCGCCTTCCCGAGTCCCTCGCGGACCTCACGCAAGAGGGCGGCTTCGGCCTTTACCACTCGAGGCTCGATGGCTCGGACGGCAGCGGCGGCGGGCTCGAGCGTCTTCGAGAGCGCGGCGGTCTGCTCGGAGATCCCACCGAGGGCCGTCAGCATCGACGCGAGGCTGGCGCTGGTGTCGAGGTTCTTGACGTCCGCGGCGACGCCATCGATGGCGCGCTTGATCACGGTCGAGGCACCGAGGAGGTGCTCGCGCTCCCTGCGTGCGCGCGCCTCCAGGGCGCGGACCACGTCATCGCGAATCTCCTCGCGCAGACGATCGACCGTCGAGGACGCCGTGCGCACCGTCTCCTCGATCGCGGCGAACGCGGCGCCGAGCTGATCGACGGCGACGGCGGTCGACTCGGCCTTTGCTGCGAGCGACGCGCGCGCATCGCGCACCTCGCGATGCACGTCTTCGATCCGGCCATGAAGCGCTCCGACGGCCGCTCGAAGCTGCGCGTTCTCGTCGACGACGGCCTGGAAGGTCGCAAGGTCGGCCGAGGCTCGCTGCTGGAGCGAACCCGCGATGCGCTCGAAAAAGGCCGCGAGCGTTCGCTCCATGTTGGCGTTGGTCCGCGCCTCGATCTCGGCGACGTGCTCGGCGACGGTGTCGCGCAGCACCTGACGGAGCGCCGAGAGGAGCGGGTTGCCGTCCCGCGACGTGACAGGAGCTACCGGTGCATTCGGACCAGCGGCGTCACCGCCGCGAGCGCGAAGGGCGTCGACGACCGTGGAGAGGGAGCGCTCCGCCGTTTCGACGACACCATCGCCGCGCGAGGCCGAAGCGCTGACGTGCGGCCATGCTTCGGCTTCGAGCGCGCGAACCACCTCGTCTGCAGAAAGAGCGTCGGGGAGGTCGGCCTTGTTGATCTGGACCACGACGGGGAGCTTGCGCGTCGGATCGCTGGCAAGGATCTCGCGGACGGTCGCGAGGGACGCACGGTTTCGGTCGTGCGCGGCGGGGTCGGCGTCAGCGACGAAGACGACCCCGTCTGCCTCGCGTAGGAGCTCCCGCACGCGCGCCTCGGACGGTACGCCTCGCGGCGTGACGAGCCTGACCGTGACCTCGAAGTCACCGAGCTCGGCTGGAGAAGACCTCGGTGTCCAGTCGCGCGCGAGCACGTCATCACCGCTGGAGCGAGGGCTGCCGAGACGCTCGAGGTTGGTCGCCTTTCCGGCCAGCTCGGGACCGACGTAGGCGATCGTCGCCTCGAGACGGCGTTCTCGAACGTTCAACTGGGCCATTGCTCTTCGCTCCGTCCACGCGTCAGTGCGGGCGCCACGGCAGCAGCAACGGCCATTCCAGCGTCCAGCAGCCCCGGTTTTCACGCGCCCGCGGAGCGCGGGTCCAGGAACTGGATGGGGATGTGTCCAAGATGTCCAGACACTGGACTCCGACGGTCCAGACGGCGCCTCGGACAGACCGTAGCCGCTCGATACGGAGCGTCTTCGTGTGCGCTGGGAGCAACTCGTACATCGGTGGCATGGCCGCTGCAGACGTCATCGTGCGATGGCGACGGAGCGCGAGGCCTGCCGGTCGCGCGTGCCATTTCGTGTAGGGCGCGTGCGCTCTGGACGAACGAGGAGAACGGAGATCGCTCGTGAGCGGCTCGTTTCACGTTTCGAGGTTCTCATGCTCGCCCCATCCATCGACCCGCTTCACGCAGTCACGAAGGAGAAGCGCCCTCTCGACGAGCTCGAGGGCGCGGTGCGCTCGCGGCGGTGCGGCGAGTTCATCTTCGCGACGAACAGTGTCGAGGTGCACGTCTTCTTGCAGCACGGTCGGCTCGCATGGGCGACCGACTCGTCGCACCCGTTCGAGTTCGCGCGATTCCTGAAGGCGCGTTGCGGGATCGACGACGAGGCGTTTCGAGAAGTGCTCGAAGAATGCCGCCGGTTGCGTACGCCGGTGGGGCAGACGCTCGTCGGCTGGGAGCTCGCGACGTGGGACGACGTTCGCGCGTCGCTCAGGAGTCAGATCGCGCTCGCCCTCCGCACGCTCGCTGCCCCCTCTGACGGAGCCACCATCTTCCTCACCCGCCAGCACTTCGCCGAGTACGACGAGAAGCTCACGTTCGAGCTCGGCGATCTGCTTCGGGAGGCCGACTCACCGCCGCCGGAGCCGCCGTCGAGCGTGTCGCTCCGGACCGCTCCAGCCGCGGACGCGCCGCCGGTCTCGGCGCTCCCGCTCTCGTCTCGAAGCTGGAGCGCGCAGAAGCTCCTCGAGCGGATTCGAGGTGCCTCGTGGGTGTCCGTCGCAGAGGGCCGAGCCGTCGACACGGCGACCGTGGGTCCGATGCCGCTGCTGCCCGCCGGCGTCGCGGATGCGACGCTCTACGATGGAGCCGACTTCGTCGCGCTGCGCTCCGCGGACGGATGCCTGATCGGCGCACGGCTCGCCCCGGCGAGTACCTCACCAGACGAGGCGGGCTCGGAGCTGTGGTGCATGCTCGGCAACTCGTCGGCCTTCCGGAAGGCGATCGCCGCGGTCGCTTCGCTGGGTCTCTCCCGGCAGAGTCGTCTCGACTGGCGCGTTGCTTCCGAGCCGATCGCGTGGCGCAAAGGCCATCTCGATGCGTCGTGGGCGAGCGAGGTCGAGCAGGTGTTCGCATACGGTGGAGAAGTCTACGCCGTCGCGCTGCTGTCGGCGGAAGGAGAGCTGGTCGCAGGCGTAGGCCGCTCGAGCCTCGACGCAGACACGTGCGCGGCTCTGGCCAGGCGGCGCGCAGGCGTCCTGTCGGTCGCCCTGGCCGAAGCGAACGGCGAGCTCGAGGCCCTCGGCTTCCGCTTCCGCACGATGGTGACGGGCGAATCGTCGGTCTGGTGCTTCGGCGCCGAGCTCCACGGCCCGGGCCAGGCCGCGACGCTGTGGGTCATGGTCGGGCGAGAAGCCTCGCAGGGCGTCGGCTGGGCGTGTCTGACGGCGCTCTTGCGACACTGCCAGCAGCCTCCCGAGGTCAAGTCTTGAGCTCGCTGGGCCCGCTGCTCGAGCTCCGCGGCTTCGGGGTCGGGTTTGGCGAGCGCATCGTCCTCGCGGACGTGACGCTCGACCTACCGCGGAGAGGGCTGACGACGATCGTCGGACCGGCGGCGGCCGGCAAATCCACTCTCCTTCGCACGATCGCCGGGCTGAACGATCCCCATCCTGCGCTGTCGACGTGGGGAACGTCGTCTTTCGGCGGTATCCCGCTCCAGGCGGCGCAGCCTGCCGTGGCGGGCGAGCTCCGTCGCGGCGTCGGGTTCGTGATGCAGCACGCGCGGTTCTTCCTCGATGACGTGCGGGAGAACCTCGTCTCGGGTCTCCCGAACCGCGCTGAATACGAGCCGGCGACGCAGACGAAGATGATCTCCGCGCTCCTCGAGGCACGGGGGCTTCACTCCCTCGTCGCTCGCCTCGACGAGGACGTGACGAGCCTCTCGACCCCGCTCCAGCGTCGCCTCGCGATCGTGCGAGCGCTCGCGGGCGACCCGCCGCTGCTGCTCGCAGACGAGCCGACGGCCGATCTCGACGAAAGCGACGCGATCGACGTGCTCGCGCTGCTCCGCATGGAAGCGAAGCTGCGATCCGTCGTGCTCGTCACGCACAACCAGAGGTTCGCGCGCGCGCTCGGGGGCAACGTGGTGCTCCTCGCGGCCGGCCGCGTGCAGGAGATCGCCCCTGCCGAGACGTTCTGGAGCGCGCCTTCGACGCCGATGGGCCGGTCGTTCGTGGCCACGGGCGGCTGCCGCGAGCCGAGCCCCGATGCGCGCCCGGAGGATCTGGACTCATCGCCTCCTCCGCCGCCGCTCCCGGGCATCGCCCAAGCGCGGAACCGCTTCCTCGGACCGCGCGGCTTCTTCTGGCTGTCGCCCGGACGCCTCGGAGGCCTTCCACGGCCCGGCATCGTGGATGCGGTGGAGTCCGACCTCGACGGCCTCGTCCGCCTCGGCATCACGACGCTCGTCACGCTGGAGGAGTCGCCGACGGTCGATCCCGCGCTCCTCGACTTCCGGGACATCGCATCGATTCACTTCCCCGTCGTCGACATGGACGTCCCCGATCTCGACGCGGCCGCGGCGTTCGCAACCGACCTCGACGAGCGCCTCGAGCGAGGCGAGGTCATCGCCGTGCATTGCCGTGCGGGGCTGGGTCGTACCGGCACGCTCCTCGCAGCGCAGCTCGTCTTCGACGGCGAGAACGCTCGCACGGCGATCGAACGCGTGCGCCGACTCAACCCGAAATGCATCCAGTCGAGCGTCCAGGTCGATTTCCTGGCGAGCTTCGAAGACTACCTGCGTGGACGTGATGCGACCGCCATCGCGCCCGCACCAATGAACAAGCGGTTGGAACGAGGAGAGAGCAACGATGTCGCTTGATAGTGCACTGGTCAAGGCTCAGCAGTCCGTACCGGAGTGCGTGGCAGCCGGCTACGTCGACATGAGCACGGGCATGCTGCTCGGTGCGAAGACCGTGGACTCGCATCCCCAGGAGGTCCTCGACCTCGTCGCCGCCGCGACGGCGGACCTTTTCCAGGGCCAGAGCGTGAGCGCGATCGAGAAGCTGTTCCGCAAGTCTCGCGGGCAGACCGAGGACGGACACCACTACTTCAAGGAGATCGTCGTCTTCAGCGACAACCTCCTTCACCTCTTCATGCGGTCGAAGAAGCACAGGGACCAGGCTGTCGTGTTCGTGTGCCGTGCGTCGGCCAACGTCGGCATGGTGCTCACCAAGGGCCGGCTCGCGCTCTCGGGCGTCGAATCCTCCATCTGACGATCGCGGTGCAGCGTCTGCTGCCGCCCAGAGGAGGCGGCAGCGGACGTCGCGCGCACATCATGCAGCATGCGCTGGGGGGCGCAGAGCTCGCCCGCGCTTCCACCGGCCCTTCGGCTGCGGCCAGAACGGGAGGATCTCGATCACGCTCGGTCATCGATACGTGAAGCCACGACGGAGTCGTTCATGGTGAATATCCGCTTCGAAGGTCGAGAGTTCGATTGTCGTGAAGGCGAGACCGTCCTCGATGCGCTCCTGCGTCAGGGCCAGAACCCGCCATTTTCTTGTCGAAACGGCTCGTGTCTCGTCTGCCTCCGCAGGTGCGTGCGCGGCGAGCCGACCGAGGCTTCGCAGCGAGCGCTGCGTCCGAGCCTGCGCCGTGCCGGCTACTTTCTCCCGTGCAAGTGCAAGCCGCAGGGCTCGATGGAGATCGAGCCGCCGCGTGCGGCCGACCTCTTCAGCCGAGCCGTCGTCGCGGAGAAGGAGATCGTCGGTGACGTCTGCGTGCTCCGACTCGAGTCGGCCACGTCGCTCTACTATCACGCCGGCCAGTTCCTGAATCTCCGTCGCGAAGACGGTCTGATGCGCTCGTACTCGCTCGCGAGCCTCCCGACCGAGGACTATCTCCTCGAGGTCCACGTCAAGCGCATGCCCGGCGGCGCGATGAGCGAGTGGATCTTCGACACGCTCACGGTAGGCGACGAGCTCGACTACCAAGGACCGAACGGACGCGTCTATTACGTGTCGGGGTCGCGAATGGAGGATCAGGACCTCCTCCTCGTCGGCAACGGGACCGGAGCCGCTCCCCTCCTCGGGATCGTCCGCGACGCGATAGACGTCGGGCATCGCGGCCGCATCCGACTCTTCTTCGGCAGCCGCACCCGCGACGGGCTCTACCTCCACGACCGGTTCACCGCGCTCGCAAACGCGCATCCGAGCATCGAGTACGTCCCTTGTCTCTCGGGTGAGCACGTGCCGGAAGGCTTCGCGCGGGGTCGCGTCCACGAGATCGCCCTCGCCCGCTGCCCCGAGCTCCGCGGTCAGCGCATCTTCGTGGCCGGCCATCCGGCGATGGTGGCGGCAGTCGAGGCGGCGGCCCTTACCGCAGGCCTCGATCCATCGGAGGTGCATGCCGACCCGTACGAGGTACGGAGCGCGCCCGAGAAGCCGACCCCCATCGCGGAGGGAGCCACCACACGGCGGGCGGAGATCGGCACGGCGGATCCGGAGATGTGGCAAGCCCTCCGTGAGGGCGAGCTCCTTCGAGAGATCCTCCACGACTTCTACACCGACGTCTTCGAGGACAGCATCCTCTCGCCCTACTTCCACAACGTGACGAAGGAGCGCGTCGTCGGACAGGTGTTCTCGTTCATGCGTGACGTGTTCAAGGGCGAGCGCAGCTACTTCGGCATGCGCCCGCGGACCGCCCACCACTGGATGGTCATCTCCGACGCCATCTTCGATCATCGCGAGGCGATGATGGTGAGGACACTCCGGAAGCACGGGCTCCCCGAGCACCTCGTCTCGCGCTGGCGCAAATTCGAAGAGGGCTTCCGCGGGGACATCGTCAAGCCGACACCGTGGGCGCTCGTCATCGACGGGGTCGAGATGCCGCTCGACGGTTTCGGCGAGGAGGAGCTCACCGTCGGCACGATGTGCGACGGTTGCCAGCGCGCAGTCGAGGTCGGCGAGCGCGTGCGCTACCATCTGCGGCTCGGACTGACCTACTGCGCGACATGTGCATTCTCCGAGCGGCGCCAGAGCTCGGCGCCGACGGCATCGCCGACGGGGGGCGTACGCGCGTGAGCCCCCTGCGTACGAGGCGCGAGCTCGCGATCGCGAGCTGGGCGATCGGCGGCGTGGCGCTCACCTTCGTCGAGGCGATCGTGCGTATGGCCGCACGCGCCGTCCATTTGCTGCGCGGGGAGATGGACGCCCCGCGATGGCTCTGTCTCATCATGGTGGTCGCGCTCTTCTGTTACGGCGAGGGCTACCGCGCGCTGCAAAGGCGCTTCGTCCCGCACGTCGTCGAACGCGCCGCTGAATTCAGTGCCAGCGCGTCGGGCTGTCTCACGATCCTCTCGGCGCCGCTGCATGCGCTGTCACTCATGGGAGCCAGTCGCCGCGAGCTGGCGCGCGCGTGGCTCGGCGTGGGGCTCATCGTGGGAGCCGTCCTCGTGGTCCGCGCGCTTCCGCCCGTCTGGCGAGGACTGGTCGATGCGGGCGTGGCCGCTGCGCTCTCGTGGGGCCTCGTCGCGCTCGTCACCACGTTCATCCGCGCGATCGTCGCGCCGCGCTGGTCCAAGCCGAGCGACGGCGCTCCACTGCGCGTTGAAGGGCCGCGTGGGCAACACGATGTGGCCTCCATGGGAACGCCGCTCGCCTGACCTGCTACGGCCGCCGGCGCCGCTCGAGTCCGAGCCCGATCACGCGCTCGACCATCGCATCCACGACATCCACACGCGCTCGAACCGGATGCCGAGCGATCCGAACGAGTGCGCGATCCGTCACCTC
The DNA here is from genome assembly GCA_001899635.1 of Myxococcales bacterium 68-20. GTDB lineage: Bacteria > Myxococcota_A > Polyangia > Polyangiales > Polyangiaceae > Labilithrix. Next base: position 320,793 of record MKVQ01000004.1, read on the forward strand.
TCACCCCCCACGGACATCCCGCGAGGATTCCCAGGCTCATCGGCTGAAACGAACACGCACCGTCACCTCGGCGGCGACGCTGCGTCCTGACTTGTCGAGCGCGGGAGTGAAGCTCGATGCGGTCAGGCAGCGTCGCGCGGCAGCGCCGAAGCCTTGGCCGGACGGGCTCTCGCTCGCGACCGACGCGCGCGCGACCTTCCCCGACGGGAGCACGACGAGGGAGACGGCGGCGCTCCCGGAGTCGGCCGTGGCTTCGTTCGGGTAGAACCCTCCGCAGGGATCGTCGCCTTGCAGGCGCGCGGGTCGACTGAGCGACGCTGCTGGAACGATGCCGTCGCCGTTGCCCGTCCCCGTCGCGACCGGTGGGGCCGGAGGAGCGACCACACGCGGACGTCCTCCTGTGCTCTGCTCCGCGGTTCCTCCGCGCGCGACCACGCCGCTTCCGTACGAGGTACCCATGGGATCGGTGACGAAGTCGACGAGATCTTCGCTCCCTTTGGCCGCCGGATCCGCGGCGACGACCGCTCCCGCGCGCGCGGCGGCCGGTGGTGACGGCGCGGCGGCGGCGGCCGCGGCGGGAGCGGCGCGCGGAGGGGGCGCCTTCGCGGGCGCTTCCGTCGGAGCTGGCGGCTCTTCGTTCGGTGGCGGTGGCGGAGGTGGAGGTGGAGGTGCGGGAGGCGGACGCCAACCGCTCCGCAGAGCGCCACCCAGCCGGCAGGGCGATCGTTTTTCAGCCCGAACACCGGCGCGAGCCCGATCGGTGCTGCCGTCGGCGTCGCGCGCGCCTCCTCGTCGGCAGGCGCGGAGGAGCTCGTCCGGGCGACGCCCGGCGCGCTCTTCGGGACGCCGCGGTCACGGCGGTCGGTCGACATCATCGAGGGCTGTTCTCCCGCGGACGTGCGCTCGCCGGATCGGACGCGAAGGCGATCTTCACGATCCCACCCGAGCGGAGAGCGTCGACGGCGCCCAATACCGCTTCATGACGAGCAGCTCCGGCGGCCTGGACGACCGTTCGCGTCTCGGGGTTTTCACGAAGTGCGGCGGACGCGAGCGGACCGAGCTCGGTCTCGGTGACGGGACGACCGTTGGCGAAGAGGTGTCCATCCGCGTCGACGGAGACGGTGAAGATGGTCTGAGTCGCGTCCGCGGTCGCCGCCTTCGGCAGGTCCATCGGGATGCCCTGCTGAGTGATCAGCTTGGCCGTGACCATGAAGATGATGAGGAGTACGAGCGTGATGTCGACGAGCGGCGTGACGTTGATCGCGACGATCTCGCCGTCATCCGTCGTTTCGGTAGCACCGGCCATTTCATGCCTCCGCGAGCATCGAGGTCGAAAGGGACGGACGAGTAGTAGTCGCGACCAGCGGGCGCTGAGCCTCGAGCCACGACATGAGCACGTGGGTCAACGTCTGCGTGTTCGAGACGACCCCGCGGATGCGCCGCTGGAAATAGTTGTAGACAGCAACTGACGGGATCGCGACCGCGAGGCCGATCGCCGTGGCGACGAGTGCTTCGGCGATGCTCGACATCACCCCGGTGGGCGCTGCCCCGGAGGCGCCGTTCGCCTCGCCGAGCTGGTCGAACGCCATGATGATGCCGACCACCGTGCCGAACAGCCCGACGAACGGCGCGTTGTTTCCGAGCGTGCCGAGGAAGCCCAGGCCACGTTCGAGCTTCTTGCGTTGCACCGCGGTTGCTGCGGCCATCGCCTCGGAGGCGGCGCGGGCTCCGCGATCGGCCTTGGCTAGGCCGACGAGGACGACCTTCGCCTCCGCCGACGGCGACCGGCTCATCTTGGCTTGCGCGCCGGCGATGTCGCCGGTCTCGAGCGCCGTCTCGAGCTCACGTGCGAGTCGCTCGAGATCGTCCGAGGCGCGGACGAAGAACCAGGCGCGTTCGAGCGAGATGGCGAGCGCGATGATGCTGAGGCCGATCATCAGGAACATCACCGGCGATGTTCCCATAGCGAGCATGACCGCCTTTCCCTGAGCCACGATGTTGGTGTGTTGCATTCTGTTCTCCTGGCGGCCCTACGGAGCAGGGAGCGTGCCACGGGGAAAGCGCGCAGAACGCGGGCGAACCAGCTCGTCGCGTGGTGTCCGCGAGTGTCCGCGGACAGCGGGCCGGACACTTCGGCGGACAGCTCGCGGACAGGCGCTCGATCCACAGAGCACGCTTTTTCCGGCGGCTCACTCGTGGCACGACCGCTGCCTGGGCGGGCCGGCACATGTCGCCCTCACCCCCGTATCCGGAAATGCGTCGCTCGTATGCGACCTCTCGACGATCGGCGTGGCTTACGCCTCTCCGGAGGCGCCGCCTTTCGGTCTGCGTCCTCGCTCTCGTTCTGGCGCTCCCGACCTCGGCGCTCGCGCAGCAAGCGGCGGTCGCGCCTCCGGAGCTCGTCACCAACGCCACGCCCGAGTATCCAGAGTCGAAGAAGGGGTCCGGCGAGGCGGCCACCGTCGTACTCACGCTGACGATCGACAGCGAGGGGCGAGTCACGAATGCGGCCGTCCAGACGAGCGGCGGCGAAGCCTTCGACGAGGCGGCGGTCGTCGCGGCGAGGCGCCTCGAGTTCAAACCGGCGCAGAAGGAAGGGCGCGCGGTCGCGTCGCGGATCCCGTTCCGCTTCGACTTCGCCGTCGGCGAAGAGCCGCCGGCCGACACGCGGCCAGGCGAGATCAGCGGCTCGGTGCGTACTCCGACCGACGCCCCAGTCGCCAACGCGCGCGTGAGCGTCACGTCGGGCTCGGGCACGCGGACCGACGTCGTCACCGATGAGAAGGGCGAGTTCCGAGCGCCGAACCTCGTGCCCGGGAGCTACACCGTGCACGTCGAGGCGGAGGGCTTCATGCCGACCGACATGCGCGAGGAGGTCGCCGCAGGAGAAGCGACGGCGGTCATCTATCGCCCCGGTCTCGCGAAGACGCCGCCGCAGGAGCCGGCCGAGGCGATGGAGATCTCCGTGCGGGGGGAGCGGCCGCCACGTGAAGTCACGCGCCGCGTCCTCGAACAGCGCGAGGTCCAGAAGATCCCCGGCACCAACGGCGATGCGCTCCGCGCGATCGAGAACATGCCCGGCGTCGCGCGACCGCCCGGAAGCACGGGCGCCCTCATCGTGCGAGGCTCCGCTCCTCAAGACACGGGCATCTTCGTCGACGGCACGCAGATCCCGATCGCCTATCACTTCGGCGGTGTCACCTCGGTGATCCCCTCCGAGATGCTCGCCCGGATCGACTTCCTGCCCGGCAACTTCGGACCGGAATACGGACGCGCGATGGGCGGCGTCGTCGACATCGGCATTCGCTCGCCGGCGAAAGACAAGCTGCACGGCGTCTTCAAGGTGGACCTGCTCGATGCGCGGCTCTCGGTCGAAGGCCCGCTCGGCAAGACCACGCGCTTCCTCGCCGGCGCGCGGCGCTCGTGGGTCGACGCCTGGATTGGTAGCGCGCTCGAGGCGGGAGGCTCGACGACGATCACCGCGGCGCCGGTCTACTACGACTATCAAGCGGGGATCGAGCAAGACATCGGCTCGCACACGACCGCACGCCTCTTCCTCCTCGGCTCGGACGATCGGCTGAAGATCGTCCTCGACGCTCCCGGGAGCAGCGACCCGGTCGGTGGCGCGATCCGCAATCACACGCGCTTCTATCGACTGCAGGCCCGCACCGAGACTCGCCTCTCCGAGAACGTGCGGTGGATGAACATGGTGTCGTACGGAATGGACCGGCTCGAGCTCGGGGTCGGCGAGATGTTCAGCCTCGACGTGCGCACGAACCCGCTCACGTTCCGCTCGGACATCCGCGCGAAGTTGAGCGACATGTTCACGCTCGTGGGAGGCATGGACGCGGTGTGGACTCAGGCCGACGTCCGCGTGCTCGCCGCTCCGATCTCCGACCAAGAGGAGGGTAGCGGCCCGTTCTTCGCGCGCCCGCGTCGCCTGCAGACGCTGCAGGGGGACATCTTCCAGCCGGCCGCCTACGCGATGCTCGAGGTCGCTCCGGTGAAGAGCCTGAAGCTCCTTCCGAGCGTGCGCGCCGACTACTCGAGTGCCATCCGCGATTGGCGCGTCGCGCCGCGCTTCGCCGCTCGCTACGACGTCGTGCCTGGCTACCCGCGCACGACACTCAAGGGAGGACTCGGCCTCTTCAACCAGCCGCCGCAGCCCGAAGAGAGCCTCCGGCCGTTCGGGACTCCGAACTTGCGACAGAACCAGGCCACGCACGCGTCCGCCGGCTTCGAGCAGCAGCTGAGCCAGCAGGTCGAGCTGTCGGTCGAGGGCTTCTTCAAGAAGCTCGACTACCTCGTCGACCAGAGCCCGGACGCGACGGGCTCGGCCGGCGGCTCGCGCTATGCGAACACCGGCAGCGGGCGCGTCGCCGGCGGTGAGCTCCTGCTCCGTTACAAGCCGGACACGCGCTTCTTCGGCTGGGTCGCGTACACGCTCTCGCGAAGCGAGCGTCGGGCGGACGACAGCGAGGCCTTCCGCACCTTCGCCTATGACCAGACGCACATCCTCACTGCTCTCGCGAGCTACAAGCTCGGTCGCGGCTGGGAGATCGGCGGGCGCTTTCGCTACGTGACCGGTAGTCCATACACGCCGACCACATCCGCCCTCTACGACGCGGACGCCGGCGCCTACTCACCCATCTACGGCGCGCTCTACTCGGACCGCAATGCCGCCTTTCATCGACTCGACGTTCGCGTCGACAAGACTTGGGAGCTCGGCGTCCTCAAGCTGACCGCCTACCTCGATCTTCAGAACGCGTACTTCCGGCAGAACCCGGAAGGGCGCAGCTACAACTTCAACTATTCGCGCTCGGCGGTGGTGAGCGGACTGCCGTTCCTCCCCACGCTCGGCCTTCGAGGTGAACTGTGAGTCCTCACACCCGCGCGCTCGGGCGCGCCTTCGCGCTCTTCCTCTTCACGCTGGTCGGCGTCGCGGCGTGCGGTACCGACTTCGAGCCGGGGTCCCGCGTCGTCGACTTCCGGCTGCTCGCGGTCGCCGCCGACAAGCCATTTGCAGCGCCGGGCGAGACGGTTCGGCTGACGACGCTCCATCACGAGCCGTTCGGCCGGCCGCTCACCTGGGCGTGGACGACGTGCCCGCTCCCACACGACTCGACCGTGAACGGGTGCCTCGCGCGACTCGCCGAGCTCGCACGGACCTCAGCCGCTCCTCCCTTCACGGTCGAGCAAGGCCGGAGCTCGTTCGAGGTCACCATCCCTCCGGACATCCTCGACGGGATCCCGGAGGAGGCGAAGGGCAACGCCATCGTCGGCGTCGTGACGATCGTGTGTCCCGGCAACTTGTCGCTGAAGGACCTCGCCGATATACGCAGCAGCCAGCTACCGTTTCGATGCATCGAAGCGGGAACAGGTGTCGAGCTTGCCTATGAACGCTACGCCGTTGCGGTCAAGCGCATCTACCTCTACAGCCGTGACAAGAATCAGAACCCGGCGATCGCCGACGTCACGTGGGATGGCGCTTCTTGGCCCGAGGGAGAGATCAAAGAGGCGCGTGTGTGTGACTTCGACTCGAACTCGTTCGAGGACTGCAAAGGGGAGAGGCACGAGATCTCGGTCAACGCCGTTCCAGCCACGGCCGAGACGGGCACGAGCGAATACGGAACGCCGTTCCGCGAGGACGTCGTGATCCAGCACTACGCCACCGAAGGCGTATTCGAGTACGACGTGAAGACGCTCGCGCAGCCGAAAACCAGGTGGGCGGCGCGAGCCCGGTCGCGCGGTCAGACGATCACGATGTGGTTCGTCATCCGCGACAATCGTGGAGGCGTGACGTGGACCTCTCGGCAAGTCCGGGCGTTGTGAAGGAAAGAGCGAGCGGCGTGTCGACTGTGCTCATCGTCGACGACCAGGAGGCGGTGCGCGAGGCGCTCGAGCTCTTGCTCGAGGTCCACGGCCTGCGCGCCGAGAGCGTCGCCGGCGCCGAGGAGGCGCTCGCGCGCATCCGGCAGGGCGGGGTCGCGGCCGTCGTGCAGGACATGAATTTCAGTCGCGACACGACATCGGGCGAGGAGGGGATCGAGCTCTTCCGCCGCATCCGGGCGATCCTCCCGACGATGCCGGTCCTCCTCATGACGGCGTGGACCTCGCTCGAGACGGCCGTCGCCCTCGTTCGCGAGGGCGCGGTCGACTACGTGCAGAAGCCGTGGAACGACGACAAGCTCGTCGCTTCGCTGAAGAACCTCGTCCGCCTGCGCGAGCTCCAGCTCGAGAACGAGCGTCTGCGCGCGGCCGCGCAACTCGATCGTGAGACCCTCGCCAGCGCCCATGACCTTCGCGGTCTCGTGTACGTGAGCTCGGTGATGCACCGCACGGTCGAGCTCGCGCTCCGCGTGGCGGCGTCCGATGCGCCCATCCTCGTTCTCGGCCCGAACGGCTCAGGCAAGGAGAAGCTCGCCGAGATCATCGCGTACAGCTCGCGGCGGAAGGACCGCCCGTTCGTCCGCGTCAACGCGGGGGCGATCCCGGACGCGCTCCTCGAGAGCGAGCTGTTCGGCGTCGAGGCCGGCGCCTTCACCGGCGCGACCAAGTCTCGCGGAGGGCATTTCGAGGCCGCCCACGGCGGCACGCTCTTCCTCGACGAGATCGGCAACCTCTCGCTCGCAGGACAGCAGAAGCTCCTGCGCGTTCTCCAGACCGGCGAGCTCCAGCGTCTCGGCAGCTCGCAGCTCCGGCGGGTCGACGTGCGCGTCATCAGCGCGACGAACGAGGACCTCCGCGCGGCGATCGCGAACAAGACGTTTCGCGAGGACCTCTATTTCCGACTCAACGTGGTGGAGCTGACGCTACCGCGCCTGGCCGAGCGATCGGAGGACATCTTGCCGCTGGCCGAGGCCTTCCTCGCGCGCACGGCGAGCCCACACGAGCTCTCCGACGCCGCACGACGCGCACTGGCGAAGCACGACTACCCGGGCAACGTTCGCGAGCTCGAGAACCGGATCACGCGCGCCACGCTCGTATGTCATGGCGGCGTCATTCAGCCCGCGGACCTCGGCCTCGAGAGCGCCGACGCCGGGCGGCCGCGAGAGATCACGCTGGAGCAGGACGCGATCGCGCGTGCCCTCGCCGAGCACGACGGGAACATCTCGCGGGCGGCGGCGCAGCTCGGCGTCAGCCGCCAGGCGCTGTATCGCCGGATGGACAAGCTCGAGATGTCGAGCGGACGGAAATCCGGGTCGTGAGCACGAGGGAGGGCCGCGCCCGGCTGATCCTGCTCGTCGCCGCTGTGCTGGCGGTGTTCCTCGTCACCAGCGCCGTCCGTGCGCTCGACATCGGCGGTCTTGCCTCGTCCGCGCTCGTTGCGCTCGTCCTCGGCGCGCTCTTCTTCGTCGCGGCGACGGTGTCGAGTCATGCGGAGGAGAAGCGGGCACGTGCATTCGCCGCGCGCCTCCGCGCCCGCGACCTGAGTGCGGTGTCGGCGTCGGACAACCCCACGCTCGATCCGATCCACCACGAGTTGCTCGACATCGGCGGCGAGCTCCGACGTAGGGAACGAGCGCTCGCAGAAGGCGAGGCGCTGCTCCTCGCCGTCGTCGAGATGACGCCGGCCGCGCTGCTGCTCATCGGCTCGAATGGCGCCGTGCTCGCGACGAACGAAGCGTCTCGTGCTCTCTTCTTCGGCGGAGAAGACGTCGTGGGTCGAGGAATGCTCGAGCTCCTCAGGCGAGCACCGCCCATCCTCAGGCGCGTGCTCGCGGCGACGGGTGACGAGCTCCTCGTCGTCGAGGACGCCGACGGCGCGACGTACACGCGCCACTTGATGAAGCGCTATTTCCAGCTCGGCGGCGAGGACGTCGTCCTCGTCATGGTCAGCGATCTGTCGCGCGAGATCGCGCGACAGGAGGTGGACGTCTATAGGCGTGTCATCCGCGTTTTGTCCCACGAGGTGAACAACTCGCTCGCGCCGATCTCGAGCTTGATGCACTCCGCCCGACTCCTCTTGAAAGACGACGATGGGCAGGAGCCCCTTCAGGCGGATGCGCAGGCGATCACGAACGGTCGCGCGGACGAGCGCCTCCGAAAGGTCTTCGACACCGTGGCCGAGCGCGCGGAGCACCTGCGTCGCTTCCTCGATGGCTATTCCGAGCTGGCGCGGCTGCCGCTGCCGAAGAAGGTGCCCGTCGACTGGGCTTCCTTCCTCGAGCGCGTTGGCGCGCTCTATCCGGGGATCGCGCTCGGCCTCCCCGCGGTAGACGCGGGCAACGGGACCGAGGCCGGCTGGTTCGATCGGGCGCAGCTCGAGCAGGTCATCGTCAACCTGATCAAGAACGCCGAGGAGGCCGGCAGCGCCCGAGGCGACATCGTCGTCGACGTCGAAGCGAGCGCCGATCGCGGCTCGCGTGTCGTCGTGCGCGACCGCGGTCGCGGCATGTCCCCCGACGTGATGAAGAACGCCCTCGTGCCGCTCTTCTCGACCAAGGAGAACGGCAGCGGTCTCGGGCTGGCGCTTTGCCGCGAGATCGTCGAGGCGCACGGAGGAACGCTCCGGCTGATGGCGCGCGAGGGCGGCGGGCTCGAGGTCGTGATCCGCTTGCCGCCACGCTCACGAGCGAAGGTCCGGAGCTTCTCCGGCCCGATCACGGCGATGCGAATCTGAGTGTCCGCCACTGAGCGAAGGCACGACACCGCGCCATGACCGCGGTCCGTACGTCGTTTCCCCAGCACGCCGCAGGTGACGACGTATGAACGTCGGGTTCGCTCGCGAGCGTTCCGTGGAGCACGACGGTCGCCGTTCCTGAATTTGCGCAACCGTGCGCGGAGTGGGCCGACCGAGTGCCCACGGTGAAAACCGTGCTGAAGCATCGTGCCACGCCCTCGACGGCCAGATCGAGCCGTCGCCCAAACCGGCCATTTGGCCACCACGAAGAAAGAAGAGAAGAGAGTCATGAATGCAATCCAGCCCAACGCTCGCCGCATGCTCCGCTCCAAACGCGGCGCCAACATGGTCGAGTACATCATCCTCGTCGGCGTCGTCGCGCTCCTGGCAATCGGTGGCTTCGGCTTGTTCAAGGGCAGCGTGGTCAAGAAGATCACGAGCCAGGGCACTCAGGTGGAGAACGTCGAACAGGGCCAGTAGGACGAGCACGGATCGGACGGACTCGCTCTGTCCAAACGACCTCGCCGAGACATTCACTGAAGGCGGCTCGCCCGATCACGGAGGCCGACGTGGTTCGGAAGCGCATCAACGCAATGCTCCAACGATCGGAGAACGCACGACACTGCGCCCGCGGAGACCGGAGATGAGCCGGAGCTTCGCGGGCGCAGCCCATTTCTCGCCGCGCGTCGCGAGGGTGCCGTCGAGATCCCACGCAACCGAACGGCGAGGCGGCCGAACGGCCCTCCACGATGACGGACGCGAACCAACCGCCGCGCATGGATGTGCCGCCTGGGCCGACGGCCTTGTGCCGGTGCCTCTGGGGCGACGCGAGCGGAGCAGTCTACGTCGAGTTCATCATCGCGTTCATGCCCGTGTTCGTCTTCTTCCTCTGCCTCCTCCAGCTCGCGTTGCTCTTCTCCTCGCAGCTCCTCGTCGAGCACTCGGCGGTGCAGGGCGCACGCGCGGCGGCGGTGGTCTTCGGCGACGAGCCCGGGCCGTACGGCGAGCACGGCGACGACCCAGTGAACGCGCTCGGCGCGTCGCGGCGGAGGGCGGTGCGCGACGCGGTCCTCGTCTCGCTCGCGCCGCTCGTCCTCGACGGCTCGATCGCCACGGTGGACGTCGCCTTTCCGCATGAGGACGCGCCGGGCGGCAAGGACCAGCCGGAGAACGCGCCGCTCGAGCCGATCACGAACGCGGGACCGCACATGATCCGCGTCCGCGTCGAGGCCGACGTCGTCTGCAAGATCGCGATGGCGAACGCCATCATGTGCAACCGCGGCGCGCGGCCGGGGCTGCGCGTGACGAAGACCGCCGCCGAGAGCCTCTACCCGTACCAGGGAGCGCGCTATGCCTACGAGTGAGCGCCTGCGCCGGCTCGCGCGCGGCGAGGACGGCGCGATCATGGTGATGGGCATCTTCATGTGCTCGTGCCTGGTCGGCGCGCTCTGGTACCTCGCCGGGATCGGCGACGCGATCCTGCTCCGCGAGCGGGCGCAGGAAGCCGCCGACGCGATGGCCTTCAGTGACGCCGCGCTCCACGCGCGCGGGATGAACCTGATCGTCCTCGTCAACCTCGTGATGGCATGCATCCTCGGCGTACGCGTCGCGCTCAAGATCGCGCGCGCCGTCTGTCTGATCGCAGGCGCGGTCTTCGGCTCGCTCGGCTTCCTCTGGCCACCGCTCTTCGCGCTCGCCGCGCCGTGTTTGGCCGCGGCGCAGGCGCTCGAGATGGTCATCGCGTCGTCGCGCGAGCCGATCAACCAGTCGCTCCAGGCATTGAGCTTCACGCAGGACGGCATCTCCGCGCTGACGCCCGGCGCCGCCCGCGCCGGCGCCCGCCTGATGGCCGGCGACAAGTACGCGGCCGCCGTCACGCGCGTGGGCGTAGCGCACATCGGGAGCGAGACGAGCCTTCCGATCGCGAACGGCAGTCAGGACAAGCTGTGCAAGGAGGCCGGGCATGCAGCAGGCTTCATCTCGACCTGGGCGCTCGGGAGGGCCGGCCTCGGCAAGGTCCACTCGAACGGGGCCGCGTGGCTCGGGAACAAATTCGCGTGGGTCGCGAGCACGAGCCCGCAGTACTTCTGCGAGCTCGGGTCGGCCACCGGTGATCCCGACCTGAGCGAGCTCTTCGCCGAGTCCGCGAAGGACCGCTGCGAGAACGGCAGCGCGGAGAGGGAGCTGCGCTCGCTCGGCGACACCGAAGACGCGTGGCAGGAGAAGTGCCGTGCCTACGGCGTGACTTGCACCGGCACGGACGACAAGGGCAACCACCTCGAGAAGGGCACGCAGACCGGCGGCGTCGCGACTCCGGCGCAGCAGGCCGAGCTCGATCGGCTACGCCTCGTCCGCGACCAGCAGGCCCGCTCGGCGCGCGAGTACGAGAAGCGCTTCGGCGACGGCGCGGGAGGCGGCGAGCAGGCCGAATGCCGGAAATGGGCGATCGACGATGCCAAGCGCCGCCAGCGCGAGCAGAACGCTCTCGCGCAGCAGCAGCGGCAGCAAGATCCGAGCGGACCTTCGGACGGCGAGAACGACGTCACGCCGAAGAAGGTCGCCCCCGACTTCCGAAACGGCCACGTCGACGCACAGGTCGCCGGCGGCGCGCTCGTCGATGCCTCACGGCTCCGGCGCTCGTCGCGCCTCGTCCGCATCGGTGCATGGGACCGCTCCAAGGCGGCGGCGCGCCCCCCGGAAGGCGCCGAGCTGCCGTCATGGGCGCAGGCCGAGTTCTTCTACGACTGCGCCGGGAAGTGGGAGCAGTGCAACGAAGACGAGGATGCGATGTGGCACCTGAAGTGGCGCCCCCGCCTTCGCCGATGGAACGAGCCCGTGGAGCTCGACGCGGCGATCGCCGAGATGGGCCTTGCGGGCAACATGCGCCTCGATCTCGCGCGCTTCGCCGAGCGCGCGCGGGCGATGCCCGTCGGGGCGTACGCGCCCGACGCAGAGCTTCGCGAGGAGCTCGATCGAGCGCTCGTCGCCGCTCGCCGCCGAGGAGTGCACTGATGATTGCGTCCCCCGTCGCCGCCAGAGTCCGCACCGGAACGCGAGCGACAGCGCGCGGCGCGATCCTCGTCGAGGCGATCGTCGTGATCAGCTTCTTCATCACGTGCTTCATCGGCGTCGTCTACTTCCGCGCGCTCTACGTCCAGAAGCTCCACCTCCAGCGACTCGCGCGCAGCGCCGCGATCGCCCATGCGATGGGCGCATGCGCGTCCGATCCGCGCGCGGCGATCGAGCGAGACGTCGGCGCACGGCGGCTCGAAGGGCGAACCGAGTCGGGGATCCCCTTCGACGCGATCCCGACCGTCCCTGCCCTCCCTCACGGCGAAAACGGAGCGACCGCGCTCGCGCGAGCTCGCGAGAAGAACGGCGACAGTGGTCTCGACCAGATCACCGTGGTCCGCCTCGAGGGCGACGCCTCGGCGACCACGCGCGGGCCGGACGGTCGCGAAGCAGGCTACCGGTCGACCCCGTCATCGACGTCGTACGTCGTCTGCGCCGACGAGGCGCCGGACGATCGCTACGAGGGCATCGTCGAGCAGATCGCCAACCTCTTCTGACGAACGAGCCAGGATCATGACACCGCGTTCCTTCCACTTCTCGCTCCTGCGCCTCGCGCGCTTCGTCGTTCGCCTCGCGATCCCTTCGATGCGGCAGGTGCGGCTGGCGGCTTACTCGCTCGTCGTCTTCGGAGCGCTCGCGTTCGTGGCGGCACGCTCGGTCTACGCCGACGTCCGCGAGATCGGGCTCGGCGTCGGTCACCAGCTCGCAGAGCTCGAGGACTTGACCGGCGGCGCGTACGTCGTTCGTGTCAACGGCGCCGAGGTCCACTGGGCAAGCGCGCGCACGGAGCAGAGCGTCGCGCAGGTGCTCGATCGCTACGAGGAGCACTGCCGCCGAAGCCCCTCGGCGCTCGGCGCCGCGCTCGAGGACATCCCGCGCGCGCTCGAGGATCACGTCACGCTCGCGAAGAGCGACCCCGCCCGCGCAGGCATCGTCCGCGACGAGCAGAACGGCCGCGGGATGGTCGCATGCTTCGTCCGCGAGCACACGAGCGGCGATCTCGACGAGGTACGTCGCTCGCTCGAGGCGCTCGCTCGCACGGGCGATCTCGCGAGCATGGGGCAGCTCCGCTACGTCTTCGCCGAGCGGAGCGAGCGCGGTGGCACACGCGTCGTGACGATGTGGTCGGACGGCTCGCTCGATCTCGGGCGCATGTTCCCGCCCGAGGGCGATGCCCCCGGCACCGACTCGAGCGTCGTCCCGCGCCCCGCCGGGAGCCGCCGGACGCTGAGCGCATCGGTAGTCGGGTTCCCTGCCGCCGTCCGGATCTACGAGAGCGATGCGCTCCCTGCCGAGCTCGTCTCGAACGCAGGCAGAGCGCTTCGCGCCGCCGGGTTCGAAGAGGCGGTGCCCACACGTCCGAGCGGCGAGCGTGTCGCGCGCGCCGCATGGGTCCGGAGAGACGGCGCCGAGATCATCCTCTCGGCAGCGGCGCGCGGCAGACGAAGCACTCTCTCGGTGGTGGAGGCGAGCGGCGCGTCCGTCGCGGGGATCGAGGTCACGTTGGAGAAGGTCCGATGAAGCAGCAGTCGAAGAAGACGGATCCGTTCGTGCTCGTGCCGGTGCTCCTGCTCGCCATGGGATGCTCCGCTCCGGAGACGGAGGACCACTCGAAGCTCTCGATGACGGCCGACATCTTGGTGACGAGCGATCCCGGCCACGGGCTCGGCGGAGCGGAGCTCCTTGCCTCGGAGCAGCGCGTGGCCACGACGAGCGACGACGGACGCGCGAGCGTCGACCTCGAAGGCGTCGAAGGCGACACCGTCACGCTCACCGTTCGGTGCCCCGCCGGCTTCGAGTCGCCCGCCCCCGTTCGCGTCGCGCTCCGACGACTATCGAAGGACTCACGCCCACCGCGCTTCGATGCGCGCTGCGCTCCCACCGAGCGTACGTTCGTCGTCGGGATCCGCACGGAGAACGGCCCTGACCTCCCGATCTACCGGTTCGGCAAGCTCGTCGGGCGCACCGATGCGTCGGGCGCGGCCCACGTGATCGTCCGGGCGAAGGCGAACGAGCATGTCAGCTTCACGCTCGACACGAAGCGCGTCGAGCGGCGGCCCGCGCTCCGCCCCGAGAGCCCGACGCTCACGTTCGTCGCCAGCGACCGCGACGAGGTCGTCGTCCTCGAGCAACGCTTCGAGGTCGAGCGGGCGGTCGCGGTCCGCCGCTCGGCGCCCGCTCCAGCCCCACTCCCCGCGCCGACGCGCATCTGAGCCCGCGACACGCGGCGCGGCTCAATCGAGGGCCGCCCGTTCGACGAGCGCCGGAGGTGGACCTCCGCGGGATTTGGGCGCCTCTGCGGGTGCCCAAATCCCTCGCAGAACACGGGGACTCCGCTGTGAGAAGGAGTGACGCCCTGACCCGAAGGATGGTAGCGTCCCGAAAGAACATGCGCGGGTGGACAAGGCGGGTCACCGGAGCACGACGTGAGGGCATGCGACGCTTCTCGCTTCACGGATCGGCCGCCCTCGTCGCGGCGCTCGCCACCACGCTCGCATCGCCGGCAGCCGCCGACGAGCCCGTCGCCGCGAAGGGCCCTCGCCTCCTCCGCGAGACCGGCGAGAACACGACGGTCATCGACGCGTTCGACGAGGACGATCCGTTCGACGCGAACCTGCTCCTCACGCTGAGGCAGTCGTGGAAGAGCGCGAACATCCGCCGCGAGACGACCATCGCCCAGCCTGGCCTCGCCACCGGCGGCTTCACCGCTGCGAACGAGAACGTCGCCACCTACAAGCAGTCGCTCACGGTCCTCGAGGTCGGCGGCGACATCGGCATCTACAAGGACCTCGCGCTCTCGCTCCGGCTCCCGCTCATCCTGGCGGACTCTCGCGAGCTCTCGGACCTCGAGGGCTCCTCGCGTAACCCGCAGCGTCTCCAGGATCCCTCGGGCGAGCAGCTCTTCAGCCTCCCGTTCAAGAGCCCGACGCGCAGCGGCGTCGACTGGTTCAGCGTCGCCCTCAACTACGCGATCTTCAACCAGACGCGCGACGAGTCGAAGCCCACCTGGGTCATCGGCGCAGAGGGCCGCTTCGCGATCGGCGACCGGCTCCACGCCTGCAACGACAACGCTACGATCAAGTGCCCCGATCCCGCGAACCCGACCCGCAGCAGGGATCCCGGAATCTCGCGCGGCATGCACTCGATCATCGTGAGCACCGTCTTCTCTCGGCGCTACGGCTACATCGAGCCGTACACCGGCTTCCGCATGCACGTCGACCTCCCGCAGTCGAACAGCGACTTCGGCGCGACCAAGGACATCAAGGGCTCCCTCCTCAACCGGCCGCCGCTCATCGGCACCTTCACCGTCGGCATGGAGGTGATCCCCTGGGAGAACCGCGAGGCGTTCCAGCGCGTCGGCCTCGATTTCAAGCTGCGCGGCAGTTACCACTCGCCGGGCCGCGACTACTCCGAGCTCTTCGACGCGCTCGGCTCGTCGACGGCCAACTCACTCCGCGCTCCGAATCCGAGCGCGTACAAGGCCGGCCCCGACGGCTTCACGAGCATCGCCGATCCGAACGCCTCGAAGGTCTTCTTCACCGGCATCACCGATCAGCAAGCGTTCGGATCGTTCGGCGCCTCCGCCGGCGTCACCTGGCAGGCCGGCGAATACGTGAAGTTCAACGCCGGCCTCGGCCTCACCTACGTCCAGAGCCACCTCATCACCGCAGCCGACGCCTGCAATCCCAGCTTCAAGTCGGATGCCGGCGCCTCCGGACCGTGCCGCACCGGCGCGCAGACCGCGGGCGGCGGCAGTGCGACGGGCATCCCGAACCCCAACCACCGGCAGGTCATCGACTTGCCCGGACGCCGCTTCTCGGTCGACGACACGACGATCGTGGACCTCTGGCTGAGCGGCGTCGTCATGTTCTGAGCCATGCGCGCGCGCGCCCTCATCCTCGCGTGCGCAATCGCGACGAGCACGCTCGTTCTCCGCAGCTCGGACGCGCGCGCGGCTGACGAGGAGGCCGACTCGACGACAGCGCCGGCGGAGACGCCGCCCGCCCCCTCGCCCCCGACGACCACGCCAGCGCCCACGAGCACGAGCGCCACGCCCGTGGCCGACAAACCGATCGTCGTCTGGCCGACGCTGACGCCCGCAGGCGACGAGGTCTCGGGAGCACCCCTGCACAAGCCTGCTCCGGCCGAAGGGACCATTCACGCGCGAGCGATGGAGCTCGACGCCACCTTGCGCGATGCCGTGCAGGACCTCGGCTACGCGCTCGACGTGGCAGATGCAGGACCGGCGAAAGGCCACGCCCGGGACCTCGACATGCTCGAACGCGCGCAGCGATCGAGCGCGCACACGCCCCGCCCTGAAGATGCGGGCACGTGGCTCGTGAGCCCCCGGCTCGAACCCGCATCCGGCGACTCGTTCATCCTCCGCATCGTCGTCGTTCCACCGCGAGGCAAGCAGCTCCGCATGCGTGTCGAGCGGGTCTCCGGAGCCGATGTCTCCGTGCGCGGCCTCGTGCTCCTGCGCGATCTGCTGTCGACACCTCCCGTCCCGACGACCGACGGATTGCGGCGACCGGAGGAGTCCGCGAGCATGGGCATCATGGCCCCGTCGCGTTCCCCGGGCCGCGCCGTCCTCGCCGCGAACGCCGCGCTCTTCGGCGCATTCATGGCGTTCAGCGTGCAGCGCGCGAGCGGCTCGGAGGATCCTCGCCTCCTCTATCCGCTCCTGACGCTCGGAACCGGGCTCGGCCTCGGCAGCGCGCTCCTCGTCGCCGAGGAGTGGAACGTCTCGACGGGCGACGCGTGGACCCTCGCGGGAGGCGCGTGGTGGGGCGCCGCGTCCGGCATCCTCGTCGCGAACGGCCGCAAGGTCCCGCTCACCGATCGCTACGCGTGGGGCGTCGGCGGCGGGCTCATCGGGCTCGGGCTCGCCACGTTCTCCCTCACACGCGGCAAGGCCGACGAAGGCGAAGCCGTCCTCGTTCATTCGGGCGCCAGCCTCGGGCTCGGCCTCGGCGCGCTCACCGACTACTTCCATCGCGGCGATCTCAACAAGACTCCGTATACCGGCGCGGGCTATGGCTCGGCGCTCGGCCTCATCGCCGGCGGGACGCTCGCGAAGCTCACCAAGGTGCCCGCGTCGCGCGTCCTTCTCGTCGATCTCGGTGCCGGTCTCGGAGCCGCCGCTGGCGCCGCAATCGGCAGCCCGCTCGTGTTCGAGCAGGTGACCCCCGAGAAGACCCGCGGCTTCGTTGCTGCCACGCTCGGCGGCACGCTCATCGGCGGCGCCGCGGCTTGGTGGTTCACGCGCGATCGTACGAGCGCTCCCCCTCGCCCGCCTTCCTCACCCGCCGCCTTCCGAATCGCTCCGTACGGCGGGACCATCGGCGCGTCGCAGACACGTGACGGCGTCGTACCGGCCTACGGCGCCGGCGTCCACGGCACGTGGTGATCGATCACCGCCGGGCTCACTTCGCGATCGGGCGCGGCGAGCCGTCAGAGGCGAGCCCGCCTCGCTTCACCTGGCCGCCTCCGCGCGGCAGGCGTCGCTTCTTCGTGAGGGCGGAGGCGGACGCCGCCGCGGGCGCGGGCACCGCGCTTGCCGTGCTCGTCGCGAACGGAGCGACGGCGGATGCGGAGGGCGCGGGCGGAGCGGGCGAGGGCTCCGGCGGCATCGCGACGGCGGGAGGCGGCGCCGTCGCGCTCACCGGAGCGCCGCTGCCACGCGTGGCGATGACGGCGATCGCGACCGCTGCTGCGAGCGCCACCCCGACGCCGATCCCGAAGAGCACGGGCGCACGCGACCCGCGCCGGCCATCGGCGGCGACGAAGTCCGACGAGGCCCGTATCGTCGCGAGGTCGGTCGGCTCCTCGCCGAGGGAAACAGGAGTCCGCGTGTCCGAACGGGCAGTCACCCGCGGCGCCGACGCGGTCATCGCCCACTGCGCCTGCACCTCCCCCGAGCTGTGCGCGGGCCGCCCGACGTCGGTCGGGATCTCCGAGAACTGACGGCGACGCTCGGCCTCCTCGAGCGCCGCGCGGAGCTCAGGATCGGTAGTCGACGCGTCCGGCGCAGGGATCGAGTCGCGCTGGACCGCACGCACGAGGTCGGCGCGCTCGGCGAGCGCCGACGCCGCGATGCGCCCGACCCATGCCCCGATCTCCTTCGCGCGCGGGAGCGCGATCGCGTCTTCGATCGCGAGCGCCATCTCCTCCGCGCTGGCGAAGCGACCGTCAGAGTCGCGCTCGAGCCCGCGCAGCGTGATCGCCGCGAGCTCGAGCGGCACCTCGGGCGCCCACCGCTGCGGCGAATCGATCGGATCGTTGAGGATGCACGCCATCGTCTCCGTGCTCGTATCGCCGCGGAACAGCCGCCGCCCGGTGAGGAGCTCCCAGAGCAGGATCGCGGCAGCGAAGACATCGGTGCGCCGATCGACGGGGCGGTGCTGGAGCTGCTCCGGCGCCATGTACGCCGTCTTGCCTTTCAGCTGACCGCCCTCCGTCGACGCCGAGCGTGACGCCGCCTTGGCGATGCCGAAGTCGAGCACACGCGCGACACCGTCGATCCCGACGAGCACGTTGTGCGGAGACACATCACGATGGACGATCCCGAGCGGCGTGCCGTTCTTGTCGCGAGCCTCGTGCGCACCATGAAGACCATGCAGCGTCTGCGCGACGATCGAGGCCGCAAGCGGGACAGGCATCCGTTCGCCCGCCGCGAGCGCGAGCTTCGTGAGGCTCGCGAGCGACTCGCCCTCGACGTACTCCATGACGACGAGCAGCTCGTCCTCCTCGGCAACGACGTCGAGCGTGGGGACGACATTGGGATGACGGATCACCGAGGCGAGCCGCGCCTCGTCGAGGAGCATGGCGACGAACTCGGGGTCGCACGCGTAGCCGTCGTGGAGCCGCTTGATCGCGACCATTCGGGAGAAGCCCGCCGCCCCGATCAGGCGCCCGAGATGGACGGTGGCCATGCCGCCCGACGCGATGCGGCGATGCACCATGTACCGGCCGACGCGCCGGCCTGCCTCCAGATCCCGATCCATCTCGGTCGGTCACCACTCCAAGGCGAGCCGTGTGAGTACACGACCGCCTGAAGCGAGCGTAACACAGCGCCCGTTGGCTTCGTCTCGCCGGTCGGTCAGGCCCGCTGCCCGCCGCCCCGTGGACGTGGGAGGTTGTACTCGCCGAGACGCGAGACCAGCGTGCGGCGCGAGATCCCCAGGAGCTGGGCGGCCTTCGTCTGGTTGCCGGCGCACTTCTCGAGCGCCTCGACGATACGCTGTCGCTCGAACGCAGCGAGATCGTTGCGGAGCCGAGCTCCCGCGGCGTCGTCGGCGGCGTCGCCCGCAGGGAGCGCCATCGGGT
The DNA here is from genome assembly GCA_001899635.1 of Myxococcales bacterium 68-20. Classification (GTDB taxonomy): domain Bacteria; phylum Myxococcota_A; class Polyangia; order Polyangiales; family Polyangiaceae; genus Labilithrix. Next base: position 339,817 of record MKVQ01000004.1, read on the forward strand.
CGAGCGTGTCTCCCTGGGAGAGAAGGACCGCGCGCTCGATCGCGTTCTTCAGCTCGCGGACGTTGCCGGGCCAGTCGTAGCTCTCGAGCCGCGCGAGCGACTCCTTCGTCAGCGCCATCGGCGGGCGATTCGCGTCGGCGCAGGCCTTCACGAGGAGCTCGCTCGCGATCGCAGAGATCTGGTCGCGGCGCTCACGGAGCGGCGGGACCTCGATCGTGATGCCGTTCAGCCGGAAGTACAGGTCCTCGCGGAACAGGCCTTCCGAGACCATCGCGCGGAGGTCGCGGTTGGTCGCCGCGATGAAGCGGACGTCGACCTTGCGCGGGGCCACCGTGTCGACGCGGATCACCTCGTTGCGCTCGAGGACGCGGAGCAGCTTCGCCTGCGTGCCGAGCGGGAGCTCGGAGACCTCGTCGACGAGCACGGTGCCGCCGTTCGCGGCCTCGAAGAGGCCCGGCTTCTCACCCTCGCCGAACAGCTCGCGATCGAGCAGGTGCTCAGCGAGCGCAGCGGCCTCGACCCGGAAGAAGGCAGCGTTGGCGCGGCGCGATGCGCGGACGACGCGCTCCGCGATGACCTCCTTGCCGGTGCCGGTCTCGCCGGTGATGAGGACGTGGATGTTGCCGGCAGCGACGAGCTTCACGAGCCGCTCGAGGCGCTGCATCGGAGTCTCGTTCGCACGCGCGCCGGGCGGAGCGACCGTCGAAGACGCCGAGGGCGGGAGCCTGAACGAAGGCCGGGGCGTGAGCTTGACCGGCGGGACGCGCTCGGCCGCGGTCGGATCGCCTGCCTGGATGACGACGACGACGTTGCCGATCTCGATGACCTCGCCGGGCGCCACCGGGACGGGCATGCTCGTCACGGAACGGCCCGCGATGCGCGTGCCGTTCGCGCTGCCGGCGTCCTCGATCCTGTGGACCGTGCCGAGGTGGAGCACCGCGTGCTTGCGAGAGACGGACGAATGCTCGATGCGGACGTCGCACGCGGAGGAGCGCCCGATCGTGAGCGAGCCGGACGCGGGAAGGATTCGCGAGAGCGAGCCTCCGTCCCAGAACGCCGTGAGACGCGGCGCTTCGGAGGTATCGCCATCCTTGGTCAGCTCTGTGCGGCCGCCCGGGTCGGTTCCTTCCGAATCCCTCGAAGACATCCTCTTCGTAAGTACTGCGAATGCCATGGCGACGCTACCCTCCGCGTTGGCGACACTGCAGCCGCCGTACCGCGCTCGAGCTCGGCATCGACTGCGCCGCGACTCGCGCAACTCGCGCACGTACTGACCCAGTGCACCCGTCAGGTCGGGGCCCGACGCGGCGTTCGACCTGGGCGAAGAGGATGGATCAAACCTCCCCCTCGATCACCCGTTTCCCTACACATTGTCCGCTATTTCTCGAAAATTCCGCGCTCCGAGCCATGGCACGCAAGTAGCAGTATCGAGGTCGCATGGGAGCCAGGTGGTTGGTCGGCGTTGCTGGAATGGTGGTCGCGGCGACGCTCGCAGCGTGCTCCGCGCCGACCGATGAAGCGGTCGGCGGTGACCGCGCCAGCGTCAGGCAGGCGGAGTTCGACAAGAACGCCGTGCTCACCGACACCGTCCTTCGCGATGCGAAGTCCCTGAGCGCTGCAGACATCCAGGCCTTCCTCGAGAACACCCCGTGGGGCCAGACCTCGGTCCTCGCCACGTACGAGGAGGACGGCAAGAGCGCCGCCGAGATCATGCACGATGCCGCCACGAAGCACGGCATCAACCCCCTCGAGCTCCTCGTCCGCGTGCAGATGGAGCAGGGCCTCATCAACAAGGCGACGGCGTCCGAGGAGTCGATCTCGATCGCCTTCGGCTGCGGCTGCCCGCACAGCCCCGTGTGCTCGTCGAAGTACGAGGGCTTCGCAAACCAGGCCGACTGCGCCGCGGGCACCCTGAGCCGCTCGATGGATCGCGCGCTGACGTCGAACGGGACGGCCAGCGGCTGGAGGAAGGGCGAAGAGAAGCTCACCCAGGACAAGATCGAGGTCGTCCCGACGAACGCCGCAACAGCTGCACTCTACACGTACACGCCTTGGGTCGGCGAGGCCGGCGGAGGACGGAAGGGTGTCGGCGGCGCGAGCCTCCACTATCAGGTGTGGGAGCGCTTCGCCGACGCGGTCGGCTACGGCGTCGCCGCGAACAACGACAGCCCGCGCCAGAGCGAGGTCCTCGATGCCGGCGCGCCGGGCGACGACCCGAACGACGGCGAGGAGGAGGCGGATCCCGTCCTCGAACCGGAGACCGACGCGGGCGCTCCTCCCAGCGCCGACGCGGGCGCTCCTCCCAGCGCCGACGCGGGCGCCGGTGAGGAAGAGGAGCCGGGCAAGGGCAAGGCCGAGAGCGAGGGCGAGGACGACGACGACATCCTCAGCGAGGGCAACGCGCCGCCGTCGACCAACGTTCCCCCGCCGCGTGAGGGCAAGTCGCGCTCGAAGAGCAGCAGGGGCGGCGACGAAGACCTCAGCGAGGCAACCGAAGAGGAGCTCGCCGGCAAGAAGCGCTCGGCCGGCGGCTGCTCGAGCACCGGTGGCAACACGAGCGACGCCTCGCTCGTCGTCCTCGTGATGGCGGCCGCGTCGCTCGTGGCGAAGCGCCGCCGCCAGGCCTGAGCCGCCTTTCGATCGAACGAGCGGCCGACCACTCCGGTCACGTGGTCACGCAGCCTCCGCGCCGATCCGAAGCGCCGGCTCAGCCCGCGTTTTCGACGCAACCCCGGACGAACGGGACCAGATGCGCGTTGACCGCGGCCGGGTCCTCGAGCGCGGACATGTGGCCCGCACCTTCGATGATCTCGAGCCTCGCACGAGGGATCCCCTTCGCGATCGCCTCGCTCTGCTCCGGCGGTGTCGACCGATCCTCGCGCCCGCAGATGACGAGCGTGGGCGTGTTGATGCGCGGAAGGTCCGGGAGGATCTTCTTCCGGTGGACGACGACCGCGATGGCGGCTCGCGAGAGGCCGGCGCGATCGAACGACATCATCCGGCGATACGCGGCGTCGATCAGCTCCGGAGACTCGACGCGCACGCGAGGCCCGAACATCAACGGGGCAAGCTCGCGCTGGAAGAGCGAGAACGGGAACCCGATGCGACGGTGCATCGCGATGAACGCGCGGAACTTCACGCGCTGCGCGAGCGGCTCGGCATCCGCGCTCGCGTCGAGGAGAGCGAGGCCCGCGACCTTTCCAGGGTGCTGGAGCGCGAGGCGCATCGCGACCATCCCACCCCATGACAACCCGACGACCACCGCCCGATGGATGCCGAGCTCGCCGAACGCGTCGAGGAGCGCATCGGCGTGCTCCTCGAGCATGAAGCGCGGTGCCGGCTCGCTCCTGCCGTGTCCCGGCCCGTCGAGGATCACCACGCGACCGAGCGCAGCGAGTGGCTCTACCTGCCCACGCCACATCCCTCCGTCGAACAGGAGGCCGTGCAAGAGGACGATCGCAGGATCGCCGGAACGACGCTGCGCGCCGCGCTCTTCGTAGAACAGGCGGCCGAGCCGAGTTCGAACGTACCCCATCGCCATCGAAGATAGCGCGGGTCGAGCGCGGCAGGGGCGCGACGTCAGCCGGACAGGAGGACGAAGCTTCCGCCCAGTACGACGAGAGCCGCGACGCCGAGCACGATGAGCAGGATGAGCACGAGCCCACCCTGTTTTGGCTTCGACGTGCTCGCCAGCTGATGTGCGATCGGCTGGGCACGCGGCTCGACACGAGGAGCGATCGCTGGCCCCAGCTCACCGGCGAAGCTCGGCGCCGCCGCTCCGACGTTCGAAGCGCTCGCGAGCGTCGCGCCAGTCGCCTGGCGCCTGGCGATGGGCAGATCGGGTCGCGTCGCGTGGGCCATCGGTTCGGTCGTGCCGTGCGTCTTACCGTCGGTGCCAGCTGCGACGCGCGCCGGCGGCGCATCTCTGCGGGTGGTTGGGGCGCGATCCCCGGCTTCGCGTGCCACGTGGGCCGGACCGGGATCCACCGACGACTCGACGCGCACGCGCTCGCGAGCTGGAAGCGCGTCCGCGTCGATCCGCAGCGACGGCTCCGTCGTCTCCATGAAGGGCTCGACGGCCATGATCGCGCGGGCCTCCGCGAGGGCGCTCCGGAGCGAGCGCGCGGTCGGGAAGCGCTCCTCCGGAGTCTTGCGGAGACAGCGGAGGATCACGCTAGCGAGCACCGCCGGAACGTCGGGGCGATGCTGGGTGATAGGCGTCGGAGGGTCACCCAGGATCGCCGCAACGAGCGCCGCCTCGGGGGACGCGACGAAGGGATGCTTGCCGGCCACGAGCCGGTAGAGGCACGCTCCGAGGGCCCAGATGTCCGTGCGCTCGTCGACCGAGCGCGAGCTCTTGATCTGCTCCGGCGCCATGTACGAGAGCGTCCCGACGAGATCGCCCATCCGCGTGATCGTCTGGAGCTTGCCGATGCGCCCGCCGACGGCGCGCGCGATCCCGAAGTCGAGCACGCGGAGGATGGGCGGGCCGCCATGCACGGTCGCGAGGAAGAGGTTCTGAGGCTTCAGGTCGCGATGGATGAGCCCCGCATCGTGCGCCTCCTCGACGGCCTCGCACGCTTGATCGATGTACGAACACGCCTCGTCGAACGGCAGCGGCCCGCGCTCCGCGAGGAGCTGCGAGAGGTCCTTCCCCTCGAGGAGCTCCATCACCATGAACGGAAGCCCGGTGGCGAGCGCACCGACGTCGTGAACACGGACGGTGTGCTTGCTCGACAGCGCCGCCATTGCACGCGCCTCGCGAGCGAACCGCTCCTTCGCGTCGACATCGGACTCGAGCGAAGGGTCGAGCACCTTCATCGCGACGGCATGACCGAGCTCGATGTGCCGCGCAGCAAGCACGTGGGCCATGCCGCCCGAGCCGACGAGTCGCTCGACGCGATAACGGCCGGCGACGAGCTCGTCGATCCGCGGAAGCCCGGCCGGCGGCTCGCGCACCGTCGCGGGAGCCTCTTCGTTCTCCAGGCGACCGCTCCTCCGGGTCGTAGGGATCGACGTCGGGCTGCCCATCGGGCCATCTTACGACGACTCGCACCGACGAGCCCGCCCTTGGGCCGAGTCCGTCGTTCGCTGCCGAATCACGTGGCCCCGCCCTTGAACGAAGCCCGCGTGATCCGAGCCGCGAACGTCGAGCCATGACTCGGCGTGCACTCGTCCTTCTTTCGTGCCGAGCCCGAGGTCGGACTCGCGACGGTTCGCGATGCGGCGGCGTGAGGACGTCAGGTCGGGCGCGACGACGGCCGGCCCGCTTCGACGATCCGAAGAAGGACGACGGTAACGTCGTCCTTGCTGCCGTGCGCGTTCGCGAAGAAGACCAGACGCTCGACCGCCGCACGCGGGTCTTCCTCGTGGAGGAGCTGCGTCGCGATCGTCCCGTCGGGGATCACCTTCGTGAGGCCGTCGGAGCAGATCAGGTACACATCGCCGAGCGCGGGCGCGGCCATGATCACGTCGACCGAAACGGCCGGCCACACGCCGAGTGCTCGGCTCAAGTGCGCACCTTCCGGACCGGCCACGCCGTAATCGGACATGGTGTGATCGGTCGTCAGCTGCTTCATGATGCCGTCGCGAATGCGGTAGCAGCGGCTGTCGCCGACGTGGCCGACGAACATCCGCTCCATGTCTTCCGTGAAGCGCGCGGCGCACAGCGTGCTGCCCATCCCTTTCAGCTCCGGCTGCTTCTTCGCCGCGAGGAAGACGGCGGCGTTCGCCATCTGGATCGAGCGCGCGAGCTCGGAGGCCGCGAGCGGGATGTCCTCGTGCGCGGCAGCGTCGAAGCGCCGACGCGCGAATGCATCGCCGATGATCTTCACGACGAGCTTGCTCGCGAGCTCGCCCGTGCCGTCTGCCCCCATGCCGTCGGCGACGAGGAAGACGGACTCCTTCTCGAGCACGAGCAGGCTGTCCTCGTTGCGCTTCCTCCGCTTGCCTGGGACGGTCTGCGCGAAGACGCGCACGGCAAGGCGCGGTGAGGTGCCTCCGATCACTGCGGTGTCGGCGCCTTCGTCGATGACGATCTTCTCGACGCCCGGCTGGATCGCCTCCCCCTTTGGAAGATCCTCGAGCTCCACGACCGCGAGGACATCGCTACTGCTCGCTTCGATGCGCGGAAGCTCGGAGAGGACGTCGGGATCGATCGTTCGCCCCGCGGGGGCGCTCGCGGACGAAGACGCCGGCTGCGCCACCTTCGCCGTTGGAGGCGCGGAAGACGCCTTCGAAGCGGACGCGGCGCCGGCAACTGGCTTCGGCTCGCGCTTCGGCGCGTCGCTCTTCACCGGCTCGCGCTTCGGTGCGTCGACCTTCACCGGCTCGTGCTTCGGTGCGTCGCTCTTCACCGGCTCGGGCTTCGGTGCGTCGACCTTCACCGGCTCGAGCGGCGGCGCGTCGCTCTTCACCGGCTCGTGCTTCGGCGCATCGACCGTCACCGGCTCGTGCTTCGGTGCGTCGACCTTCACCGGCTCGTGCGTCGGTGCATCGACCGTCGCCGGCTCGAGCGGCGGAGGCTCGTTCGGCGCGCTCACGCCGTCCGGGACAGCACTGCTCTCGGAGGGCGGAGCCGGCCGTGCAGATGCCGACTTCGCTCGAGCGAGCATCTTCGGCGGGATCTCCGACTCCGGCCGGAGCGCCGGTGGCATCGTCTCTGCGGCGCGATCATCGAGCGGCGATCCGCTCGGATCGCGAGCACCGCGCGTCGCGCCCGATCGGAGGACGCGGGTCCACACGAGATAGGCCGCCCCCGCGGCGGCGAGCAGCAACGACAGGATGCCGAAGACGTCGATGTCGGCCATGCAGGGGGCCGATGACTTTACATCTTCCCCCCAGGCAAACGCAGAAAAGCGGGGAAGTCCGCGAGAACGTCGCCGTCCTCGGGTCTTCCCCGCCCTCGTTGGAACGGGTCTTCGACCTAGAGCGCTAGCTTAGCGCTCAGGGGAAGATCTCGCGCTCCTTGTAGACGGCCTCGATGCGCTGAAGCGCGAGCGCGTAGGCCGCGATGCGACGGTCGACCTTGTGCTGGCGCGCGAAGTCGGCGACCTCGCGGTACGCACGCGTCATCGCCTTCTCGAGCTTCGCGTCGACCTCTTCTTCGGTCCAGCTCTCCGAGCGCTTGTTCTGCACCCACTCGTAGTAGCTGACGGTGACGCCGCCGGAGTTGCAGAGAACGTCGGGAAGGATGTCGACGCCCTTCTCGAGGAGGATCCGCTCGCCGGCCGGGTTGGTCGGGCCGTTCGCGCCCTCGACGATGACCTTGCAGTCGAGGCTCTTCCCCTCGCTCTCGCCGACCTGGTTCTCGAGCGCGCAGGGCGCGAAGATGTCGGCCTTCACCTTGAAGAACTCTTCGCGGGTGATCGCCTTGCCGCCGGGGTAGCCCTGGATCGAGCCCTTGGCCTGGACCCAGTCCTGGAGCTTGTGCGCGTTGAAGCCCTCGGGGTTGTGCAGGTAGCCGGTGTGGTCTCCGACGGCCACCGTCGACACGCCCATGCGCGAGAGGATGACGGCGAGGTGCGAGCCGACGTTGCCGAAGCCCTGGAGGGACATCGTCGAGCCTTCGAGCTCGAAGCCCTTCTCCTTCGCCCACTCGATGACGCAGTAGACGGCGCCCTGAGCGGTGGCCTTCGCGCGACCGAGCGTTCCGCCGGACGCGACCGGCTTGCCGGTGACGACGCCCTTGACGCTCTGCTTGTTCGCAGCGCCGACCATGTTCGAGTACGTGTCCATCATCCACGCCATCGTCTGGCTGTTCGTGCCGACGTCGGGCGCGGGGATGTCGTACTCGGGTCCGATGTTCTCACCGAGCGCGTGGGTGAAGCGACGCGTGATCTTCTGGAGCTCGTTCTTCGAGACCCCGTGCGGGTCGAACTTGACGCCGCCCTTGCCGCCGCCGAACGGGATGCGCATCAGCGCGCACTTCCACGTCATCATCGCAGCGAGCGCCTTGACGTCGTCGAGCGTGACCGACGAGTGGTAACGCACACCGCCCTTGAACGGTCCGAGCAGGTTGTTGTGCTGGACGCGGTAGCCCTTGAAGAGCTTCACCTCACCGTTGTCCATGCGGACCGGGAAGTTGATGATGAGCTCGTTCTTCGGCTGGCTCAGGATCGTCCGAACGTGATCGGCCAGATTGATCGTGCGGGCTGCGCGGTCGAGATAGTCCTGGACGACCTTGAAGAAGTCGTACTCCTTCACGATGATCGTGCGCGACGATCCGGGAGCAGTTGGAACCACGTTCTGCGGGGTAGCGCTCGGTGAATCTGCGGGTGTCATCGCGGCTTCTCTTAGCCCATTTGCCCCAGCGGCCAAGGCGAAATTCTTTCGGCTGGCCTCGCCGCATTGCGTCGTCGGACTCGGCCGAACTCGCCTGTTTTTCGTCACTCTTCCACGCGTCACGACCTGGGACCGACCTTCTCCGAAACCGTCAATGCGGCAAGAACCAGAGTGAATACAAATACGTCACTGCGCTCGTGAGCATCAGGGCGTCGACGCGGTCGAGGATGCCGCCGTGTCCGGGAACAATCGCACCGGAATCCTTCACTCCGAAGGAACGTTTCAACAACGACTCGCCGAGGTCACCGGCCTGACCGAGCGCACCGGCGACGAGCGCCAGAGGGATGCCATGCGCGAGGGACAGACTCGGCAGGAACCAGAAATGCGCGAGAAGCGCCCCGATCACGCTCCCGGCAAGCCCCCCGATGGCTCCTTCGACCGTCTTCTTCGGTGAGACGGCCTCATAGAGCTTGTGCCGCCCGAGGAAGCGTCCAGCGAAGTAGCCGCCAGTGTCGCCGAACCACGCGAACATGATCGCGAGCACGACGAAGCCCGCCCCCGCGTCTCCGAGGTCGCGACGAATCATCGCGAGGAGCGTCACCGGGACCCCGACGAAGAGCGGCCCGAAGCCCATCGCGCATGCGCGGAGCGCGGCGGTCTTCATGTCGCCGAGACGTACGAGCGTGAGGAGCGGCCCCGCGAGGGGCACGCAGATCATCGTCGTGACGATGATGCGCGCGTCGCCGTCCGCGAAGTAGGTCGCCGCGGACGTCACCGCCGCCATGCCCACACCCATGAGCTGCGATGGGCGATCGCCGGGGTGGGTCATGCTGAAGAGCTCCCACGCCGCGACCAGCGTGGCCGGCAGAGCCAGCAGGTAGAAGCCCCACGGCGCGCCCTTGTAGAGGAGCAGCAGGATCAGCGGCGTACCGATCGCTGCGGTGGCGATACGAACAGCGAGGTTGCTGTTTGCCGCCTTCGCCTGCTCCTTCGTCTCGCGGGGGGCGCGTACGCCGCCGTCCGAGCTCGCCTTCGCCTCGGCCATCGTCGCTCACGGCAATAGCACGCCCGACGCCGGCCGTCGTCGACCAGCGTGTGGCGAACGGATGAGGTCAGGCGGCAAGGCGGGGCGGCGCTCGACGTTCGCGCAGCGCTCAGCCGACGAGACGGAGGACCGTCGCGATTGCCTCCGAGCGCGGCGTTGGCTCGTCGACCGACGGGGCCGCCGGGTCGTCCGCGAGGATCGGCTCGACGCCCTTGCCCACGAGGCCGAAGCGGCGCTCGCGGCGCTGAAAGCTCGCGATCGCCTCGTAGAGGTCGCTCGCGCCAAAGTCGGGCCAGAGCACATCGGCGAAGTGAAGCTCCGCGTACGCGAGCCCGTAGAGGAGGAAGTTCGAGATGCGCCGCTCGCCGCCCGTCCGGATGACGAGGTCCGGATCGCCGACGCTGAGGCTCGGCATCCGCGCGCGCAGCGCATCCTCCGTCAGGTCCTCCGGGCTCATGTTGCCGGCCGCGACCTCGCGTGCGAGCTCGCGCGCTGCGTTCGCGATCTCTTCCCGGCCGCCGTAGCTGAGCGCGAGAGTGAGCGTCATCTCCTCGCGGCCTGCGCTCTCTTTCCGGAGCGGATCGAGGACGGTGCGGACGACCGCCGGGAGGCGACCGAGGTTGCCGATCGCGTTCAGGCGGATCCCGTTGTCGAGGATCTCGTCACGCTCGGAGAGGAGGAACTCCCGGAGCAGCTGCATCAGAGCGTCGACCTCGAGGTCGGGGCGAGCCCAGTTCTGCTCGCTGAACGCGTAGAGCGTGAGCGCCCGGATCCCGAGGCGGCGCGCGGCGCGGACGATGCGGCGAACGGCCTTCGAGCCCTCGCGATGCCCCTCGACGCGATCACGGCCGCGGAGCTGAGCCCAGCGTCCGTTGCCGTCCATGATGATCCCGATATGCGAAGGAAGATTCTGTGCTTCGACGTAAACCATGGGCGTCGCTGAATAAAAGGAGTGGTTCGGTACCATGAAAAGTCCCGGCAAGCTACGGGTACGCCGTGGCCGGCCCGCCGTCGATGCCCGACTCTTTTCCCGGTCCCGGGCGCCGGGGGAGCGGTCGTCCCCCCTGCCCGAACGGTCGGGGGCACCGTCGCCCTTAAGTCGGCGGGCCGGATCCACTAGCCTGCGGCCGACATGATCGGCACCAAGGTCACCCTCCGCCTGCGCATGGGCGCCCACGACGCTCACTACGCCGGCGAGCTCGTCGACGGGGCGCGCATGCTCGCTCTGTTCGGCGATCTCGCCACCGAGCTCCTCATCCGCCTCGACGGCGACGAAGGCCTCTTCCGCGCCTACGAGTCCGTCGAGTTCCTCGCGCCGGTCTTCGCCGGCGACTACATCGAGGCGACGGCGGAGCTCGTGAGCGTCGGCAACACGAGCCGCAAGATCCGGTTCCAGGCTGCGAAGGTCATCTCGAACGTGCGCCAGGTTGGCGTCCCGGCGAGCGCCGCCAGCGTCCTCGCCGAGCCGATCGTCGTTTGCCGCGCCCTCGGCACCTGCGTGACACCGAAGGAGATGCAGCGGAAGCCGCGCGAGCTCTACATGCCTCAGCTCCCCGCCGGCGAGCGCCCCGTCCCGGAGGCCGTCGTCACCCCTGCCGCGGCCGACAGCGGAGCCCCACGCACGCTCGGGTCCACGGAGGCGCACGTCGCCGACGTGATCCTCACCGCGGCGATCGTCGGCGCCGAGATCACGCGCGAGCAGACGCCGCATCTCCCGATCACCGCGCAGGAGATCGCCGACGAGGCCGCACGCTGCCGTGAGGCTGGTGCCGCCGTGATCCACCTCCACGTCCGCAACGACGACGGGACGCCGACGCAGTCGCGGGAACGCTTCGCCGAGGCGATCGAGAAGATCCGCGCGAAGACCGACTGCATCATCCAGGTATCGACGGGCGGCGCCATCGGGATGTCGATCGACGAGCGCGCGCAGCCGCTCGATTGCCGTCCGGAGATGGCGACGCTCAACTGCGGAACGCTCAACTTCGGCGACGACGTGTTCATCAACACGCGCCCGCAGATCCGCGATCTCGCCGCGCGCCTCCGCGCGTCGGGGGCCGTCGCCGAGCTCGAGTGCTACGAGGTCGGTCACGCGGAAGAGGCGCTCCTCCTCGCCGAGAAGGGCCTCATTCCGAAGCCGCTCCACTTCCAGTTCGTGATGGGCGTCCCCGGCGGCATCGGCGCCACCGAGCAGAACCTCCGCTACCTCATCAGCCTGATGCCGGCGGCGGACGCGACCTGGGCCGTGGCCGCGGTCGGCCGGCACCAGCAGACGATGACCGAGCTCGCGATGCGTCTCGGCGGTCACGCGCGCGTCGGGCTCGAGGACAACATCTACCTCTCGAAGGGCGTCCTCTCCGAGGGCAGCGCGCCGCTCGTCGCTCGCGCGGCGAGCTATGCGCGCTCGATCGGGCGCACCCCCGTCGAGCCGTCCCGTGCACGCACGCTCCTGCTGAGGCAGTCATGAAGATCGCAACACGTACGCTCGTCGCCGACGCGCTTACGCCGGTCCGAGCCTACGCAGCGCTGCGCCAGGCGGATCCGGAAGGAGCGTCGTTCCTCCTCGAGAGCGTCGTCGGCGGAGAGCGCTGGGGACGCTGGTCGATCCTCGGCTACCGCCCGCGTTACGAGGCGGTCCTCGATCGTCATGGCTGGAAGCTCCATCCCGGCAGCGGCGATCCGACGGGCGCGCGCCTGCCGTCGTTCGAGACCACGGACGGCGATCCGATCGCCTCGTCGGGTCGGCTCTTCGCGCGCGCGTACGAGGAGAGCGATGGAACCGCTCCCCCCTCGATGGCCGCCCGCTTCGCAGCCGCGCACGTGGGTTACCTCGCGTGGGACATCGTCCATCTCATCGAGAAGGTGCCGCCCGGCAACGACGCCACGTGGAGCAAGCACTTCGTCCCGCTCGCCCGCTTCCTCGGCGGAGCCACCGTCGTCGTCTTCGACGCGCTCGCGCAGACGGTGACGATCGCCGCGGAGGACGAGGCCGATGTCGAGCGCGCGCTCGCCGATCTCCAACGCGCTCCCGTGCTCCGCGACATCAAGGTGCCCGATCGCTCGCGCATCCCGTCGAACGTGACGACCGACCTCGACGACGAGAGCTACAAGCAGCGGGTACTCCAGGCGCAGGAGTACATCGCGGCGGGAGACGCCTTCCAGATCGTCCTCGCGCGCACCTTCTCGGTGCCGCGCGAGGGCCGCGATCCGTTCGACGTCTACCGCGCGATGCGGCTCGTGAACCCATCGCCGTACATGTACTTCCTCGATCTGCCGGGCACGCCCGGCGGCGGCGGCGAGCGACTTCGCATCGCCGGCGCGAGCCCGGAGACGATGGTGCGGCTCGAGGACGGCGCGATGACCGTGCGCCCTCTCGCCGGCACGCGCCCGCGCGGGAAGACGCCGGAAGAAGACGCCCGCCTCGAGGCCGAGCTCCTCGCCGATCCGAAAGAGTGCGCGGAGCACGTCATGTTGATCGACCTCGGAAGGAACGACGTCGGGCGCGTGGCGCGGATCGGCTCGGTGGAGCTCCTGCGCAAGATGGAGATCGAGCGCTACTCGCACGTGATGCACATCGTGAGCGAGGTGCGCGGTCAGGTCCCGCCCGAGGTCCCCCCGCTCGAGGTCGCACGCGCCGCGTTCCCCGCCGGCACCCTGAGCGGTGCCCCGAAGGTCCGGGCGATGCAGATCATCCGCGAGCTCGAGGCCCGTCCGCGCGGGATCTACGGCGGAGCGATCGGCTACGTGGGCGCGGACGGCGATCTCGATCTCGCAATCGCGATCCGCACGCTCGTCTGCAAAGGCGACACGTTCGAGGTCACCGCCGGTGCCGGCGTCGTCGAGGCGAGCGATCCACAGAGCGAGGCGGACGAGACCCGCAACAAGGCGCGCGGAGTGCTCTGCGCGATCGAAGCAGCACCAGCGACCTGACCCGAGACTCAGCTCACTGCCGAGGCGACGCCGGGGGGCGCCCTCACGCCCGCGTCGTCCATGCCGACCGTGAGCTCGTCTCCGCGCGCGGCACGCGCCAGCGTCGCCTTGGTGAAGTGGAGACGTCATCGCTTGGCGCGGACCCGCGCGTGGCCAGGTGATTCGATTCGATTCGAGCTTGAACCTGAACGTGCACTTCCACACGTGCTTCTTGGACGGGGTCTACGTTCGCGACGCGGCTGGACTCCTCGAGTTCCTCGGCGCACCGCCGCCGAACCGCGATGACCTCGAGCTTGTCGTGAGGATCGTGCATCGGCGTGCCCTCCGGTGGCTCGAGCGTCGTGGTCATCTCGAGCGCCCCCGCTCGAAGCGCCTTCGAATGAGACCGCCCTGCCATCCCCGATCGAAGCTTGCGCGGCGATCGCGACGCAGCGAGGGACGATGCGCACGCTCTCACCCTATGCCGCTGGCTCGACAGACGGTGCGCGAGAAGCCATGGGTCTCGACTCGGATGCTCCATCCCGCGAAGGAGGCACTGTAGAGCATGAAGGATTCAATCTCCACGCGAGCGTCCGCATCGCTGCCGAAGATGATTCTGGTCGTGAGCGGCTTTGCAGATATGGGGCACGTCCTCCGTTCTCGCGCGAGCGACTCCGGGTGCTTCCCGGTGGCCGCATCGCCTATCGGATCAAGAAGCTCCGTGCTGGTCGGGCGAAGCATCGGGTGATGCTGCCCGTCGAGCTGCTGGCGCGGCTTGCAGCTCTGGTACCGCCACCGCGCTATCCGCTCGTGCGCTATCACGGGGTGCTCGCGCCGCACGCGGCCTGGCGACGCGAGATCGTGCCCCGCCGCCGATAGCCTCCCGTACCGGCACCGCTGGGGCCGAACGCAAGAAGGGACCGTGCGGGCCGTCGACTCGTGGGGAGGCGATGCCCACGCACGGCGGAGCATCACGCCGACCCGCTGGGCGTGCGGGCCGCGACAGCGAACCGAGTCGAAGTCCTGCGGTCGCGGGACGGACGGATGCTGTGCTCGGTGCAGTCGCCGAGCGCGATCGAGCACGCCTCACGGGCGACGGTCATGGACGCGACGCGTCCGTGGACGTGACGAACCTCGCGCCCAACATCCTGAGCGTCCGGCACTGGTCTCGCCTCCTCGGCGGGCTGCTGTACGCCACCTCACCTCGCCAGCGATGGCCGCAGCTCCTCCAGAGAACATTCGACGTCAATATCCTCGAGTGCCCGAAGTGCAAGGGCCGGCTTCGGCTCATCGAACCGGTCGTCGAGACAGGCGCCGCGCGCCACATCCTGGAACGCCTCGGCCTTCCGGTCGACGCTCCGCGGCTGGTCCGCGCCCGCGCTCCGACTACGCTCGACGACGACGAGCCCGACGCCGCGTAGCGAGCGAGCCGTGCCAACCGCTGGCTCGAGCGGGACCGTGCGCCGTTGGAGGTGATCAACGGGTCGACGTTTCCGCTCTTCCTAAACTTCGGACTTCGGGCGTTACGTCCACTCCGGAGCGGTCGGTCTCGACCGCTCTTCCCCGCCTGGAGCGCTTTGCGTCTCCTTCTCGCCTCTCCGAGCACCGTTCCTGACGCCTTGGAGCTTGAGATGTACGCGCGGCTGTCGACCAGAGCGGTCCGCGCCGCCTCGACCCGGATTCTACCGCCGCTCGCCATAACATACTTCGCTGCATGCACGAGGTACGCGTCACGCTTCGTTGCGCCCATGTCCCTGTCTCCCGCCTTGCAGTAGTTCTGGGCCCATCTCGCGACGCCGCCAGCATCACTTTGTCATACGACGCCCTCACCCCCTCATGCAGGATTCACCCTTTTGTCGTTTTAGTCGCTCGCAACGATTTCATCTTGCATGGCTGCAATAAGCTTGGTAGGCAAAGCAGCAGAGGACTCCTGCGCACTCAGGCCGTGGGATTCAACAACGGGGGCCAGCGTGAACTATGCGCGCGCCGCGAGCAACGCCCGATCAGCAATCGGAACGTCGAGGGCTCGGTTCAAAAGTCTCGCCGGCGTGAGCATGACGTGAGCGCCGCCGTCCGATGGAAGTCCGGCATCGGCGAGAACGACATTCCATCTCCGTACTCTCTTCGTCGCGAGCGACGAGTCGAGACGATGGGCCTTACGCACCGACCTCCGCGAACGAGAATCCAGATGGCGAGCGCGCCTGCACAGGATTTGAGCCACTCCCGATCTAAGCAGCAGCACTTCGCGTCGACGTCGAGACATCTTCAATGAGCGGCACTCAACAATTCACGCCAACGCCAGATACCTCCACGCCAAACCCACCAATAAGCAAGCAAGAGTGTTAAATGAAATCCATGAACAAGTACGGCATTATTGCCCTCGTCGCAATGACACCCCTCTCGACCGGCGCATGCTCGAGCGAGGCCATATCAAACGATCGCAACAATCCGGATGAAGACATCGGCGCTGCGCGAACCCATCTATATGGGCTCGGCGACATCGCTACGGCGTGGCCGGGGGGCGTCGTCCACGCGTGTTGGGCGGCCCCAAACCATCGGCGGGATCTTCAAGCAAAAGTTGTCGGCATACTAAAATCCACATGGAGCAGGTACGCAAACATAGACTTCTTGTTTTATGACTCCTGCGCGTCAGCGCCCGCAAATCGCGTATCCATCACATTCGTAGCAGGCACAAACGGATTCTGCTCTCCTTTCGGAGCCGCCGCTTCGACCATGCTGCTCAGGTCCGACGACACGACAGTTGGAATGCAGCAGTTTCGCTATCAGGTTATCCATGAGTTCGGTCATGCTCTTGGTTTTGCTCATGAGCAAGCCCGACCCGACAACTGGAATTCCGCCAATCCGCCTGCGCCTACGACCTGCACGGTGACCGCCCCGGGAGAAGGCGCGGCCAGCGGAGGCCTATACTGGACAAGCGCCGTGGATGACCGCTCGATAATGTGCTACGAAACCGAATGGCAGACAGAGCTGAGCACTGGCGACATTAATGGCATCCGCGCGGCATACGGCGCGCGCACTTTGACACCACGGGGTCGACTGCTCGAGGCCTATTATCTCAGTCCCGGACTCAGAATTCACCAGCTTACGCCCGACTCAAACGATGCATGGACGTTTGCCTTTCAGGACATAAATTCGTGGTACGGCACCGACGACACCGCAAACTGGAAGCCGCTAAATCGATACAACGACTCGCCGTCACTCGTTGACACGTACTATCTAGCTCCAGGCCTACGCATCCATACGGCGAACCGCACTGGGCCGGCGTCATGGTCCTTTAGATATGATGACATAAACAGTGGTTACGGCGCGCCGGACATGGCCAACTGGAAGCCCGCGGACATCGACGGAGATGGCCGTGAGGACCTCATAGATCCGTGGTTTGCAGGCATCGGACACGGCTTGCGCATCCACTACGCGCGATCCGTCGGCAGCGGGTGGACGTGGGGATATCAAGACATCAACCCAGCCTACGGCGCCAACGATATGGCAAATTGGAAAGTCGCTGACTTTGATGGCGACGGCAAGGATGATCTTGTAGCTCCGTACTATCTTGGCCCCGGAAAGGGACTTCGCATTCATCGCGCAAGAACGAACTATATTGGAAGCTGGACATTCAATTATCAGGATGTTAACGCCACCTACGGCAAGGCGGATTTGTCAAACTGGAAGGTAGCGGACGTGAATGGCGATGGCCGCGCCGACCTTGTGGAGCCCTGGCATGCGGGACCGGGCTTCGGCCTACGTATCCACTATGTGATATCCAATCCGAACGGCACATGGACCTGGGGATATCAAGATGTCAACCCCGCGTACGGAAATACAAACATGGCAAACTGGAAGGTTGCGGACATCAACGGCGATGGTCGCGCCGACCTTGTGGAGCCTTACTTCCTCGGCACGACCGGTTCTCCAAAAGGCCTTCGGGTGCATTCCATTATTTCAAATCCCGACGACACTTGGACCTTCCAATATCAGGACATTGACAGCAGTTATGGCGCCAACGACATGGCCAACTGGAAGGTTATGGATGTCAATGGCGACGGCTTGGCCGACCTCGTAGACCCATTTTTCCTTGGCACAGGGCTGGGCCTGCGTGTTCATTCGGCCATTTCGCGCGGAGATGGTACATGGCAATTTAAGTACAGTGACGTTAATGCCTCGTATGGACAGAGCAATGTGACAAAGTGGAAGGTTGGCGGGTTGATTCGCGGGCGGACCCAATAAGGCGCGGCAGGGGCAGATAGCTAACGCGGCGGAAGATCGGCTGAGCGGCAACAAGGGACAAAGCTCTCCAACGGTACGGTCGCCATCGATCCGCCGTCGCTGCTCGCGCGGCTTCTTGTAGAGCGGCGCGAAGATGCCGCCCCCGCACCGGCGCTCGCATCCTCGGCCCAGCTTCGGTGGAAGTCGAGAGCGAGGGCCTCGCGCTCGCGCGGTAGGGGCGGCATCCTCGTGCTTGTCGAAAGCCGAGGCCCTCGCCCCTCGATTTGGTGGTCGAGGGGTTCGTTCGGGATTTGTCTTGTGGGATGGGACCGGGAACGGTCGAACGATCGGCGTCGCGGATGTCGACGCCGATCGCAGAGAGGCGGACGAGCGCACCGCCGAGGCATTCCTTGCGGACACGAAGCTCATCGCGGAGCACGTTGGTGTGATGCTCACCCGCTTCTTGGACACCAACGGGTCGACGTTTCCGCTCTGCCTGAACTTCGTACTTCGGGCGTTACGTCCACTCCGGAGCGGTGTGTCTTGACCGCTCTTCCCCGCCTGGAGTGCTTTGCGCTTCCGCGCCCGCGCCCGTCGAAACGGACCGTCGCCGCCATCTCGGAGTGGAGCTTGTTACAGCTGACTTCTCGTCCGGGAGTCGGGATTCGCGGTCGGGGGTCGCGAGTCGGGATTCGCGGTCGCGCTCGCAGGCGCGGACCACTGTATTGAGCGTTTCGAGCGCCGGACCCCAGTCGCTCGGCCCCGATCACCGCGGGCCTCAGCCCTGCGCGCAATCGGGCTGCCGCCGCCGGTCCATGCAGGCACGACGCCTTCGCTTCGTGGGTGAGCGGACAGCTGTGCCCGCCCCCGTCCGGCTGCGTCATGCCGATTGCGCCTCTGGGACCGAGGCCCGCGGCAATCGGGGCCTCGGGAGGCGATCACCATGCACGCGTTCCGATTCTCGTAGCGTCGTCCGGATGCTCCTGCAGCGAGCACCAGCAGGAGGTACGCTCGAAACCAGTAGTGAGCGAGCGCCGTCGATCGCGGTGCTCGGCACCTGCGTGCGGGACGGCGCGGCGCCGCAGCTACGGTTCGTGACGGCTGACCGTTGCGAAGGAGTCGCGATCGCGCGACCGTGCTGCGTACCTGAGAAAGGGGGGACACGTGAGCACGAAGAAGACCAAGACGGAGCCGAAGTACGACGTCACGCTCGAGACGCTCGAGACCGCGCCTCACCGGGCGCTCGCATTCCTGCGGGCGGTCGGAACATCGCGCGCGATCCGCGCGGCGATGTTCGGGCGGGGCTACACCGCGGAAGATCACCGCGAGGGCTGGAAGTACCTTCACACCTGCGCCGGGTTCATCGAAGAGGCCGACGAGCTCACCGAGGAGCCCAGCATCCGCGAGGCGATCGAGGAGCTCGACGCGTGGGACGAGCCGGCGTTCCGCATCGTGCGCGCGACGCTCGAGCGGCGCTTCCCCGAGCAGGCGGCGTTCGTGATGAACGGCCTCAAGCCAGCCACCGGCGCCGCGGCCGTTCTGTCCGTCGAGCGCCTCCTCGATCGCCTCGACGCCCTCGAGCGCTCGCCCGAGCGCAAGGCCTCGCGCACGGAGGACGAGGCGGCGCTCGCCACCCTTCGTCAGCGTGGGATCGACGACGCGAAGCGAAAGCGCATGCGCGAGCTCGTCTCGACGGCGAAGTCCGTCGTCCCCCTCGTCCAGGTCGATCCTCAGGCCGTCGCGCAGGAGGACGCCGCGCGGCGCGAGGCGCTCAATAACCTGTATGCGTGGTACCGCGAGTGGACGGAGGTGGCGCGCGCGACCATCAAGCGCCGCGACTACCTCATTCGTCTCGGCCTCGCTTCGCGGCGGGCGCCCTCGGACGGCAAGGACACCGTCGCGCCGGACGCCGGTGGCGTAGCGGACCCCGTCGAGAGCTGACGGACGCCCCGATGTGCGGCGCCGGACCGCGAAGGGGCGCCCATCCGCCTCCCGGCGCCGCCGCGAGGGCCTCCTGCGTGACCGAGAGGCCCTTGGTCTCCGGTCGGAGGCCTTCCGGAGCGGTCCGGAGGGTCTCCGACGCGCCAATAGAGGCTTGCGAATCCAGGACTTGGCCCCTCCGGCGCGCACCGGAGGGCGCTCCCGGCGCGCCGAAAGGCCTGATTTTCGCGTCGACGGCGCGGGCGCTCGCGCCGGAAGGCGGCGGGGCGGCGCCGGAAGCCTCGGGGACGCGCCGAAAGCTCGCGTCTGTGCCTGCTGGAGTCGGTGAGCCGAATTACCAACCGCGTCCCGCCTCGCCCGCGCGCCGCTGCGAGCGATCCGCAGAGCGAGGCGGATGAGACCCGCAACAAGGCGCGCGGAGTGCTCTGCGCGAGCGAAGCAGCACCGGCCTTCTGACCCGAGACTCAGCTCACTGCCGTCTGGAGCGCGCCCGCGCGCTCTTCGGAGAGAGCAACGCCAAGGCCGAGAAGTGGGTGGCGGATCGACTCCTCGCGCTCCTCACCGGCCGCAGCGGCGGCGACGTCGCGACGACCATCCGGTGGTGGGAGGCGCGCGACGGCAAGATCCCTGCCCCCTCCCGCCGCCGAAGGCTCGCCTCAAGATGGTCAAGTGATCGATCTCCTTCAGCTCCCGGCCGCCGGAAAAGAGCCACCCCCATCGCGAATCACGAATCGCGCACGGCGAACCATGAGCTCGGGCCCGCGGCCCCCGCCAATTACGGGTGCGCGATGACGACCAGGCTCGGCGCGCGCGCGAGCACCGTGTCGACGCAGCTCCGCAACGTGACGGGATCGAGAGCGCCGAAGGTCTCGTCGAGGATGACGAGATCGGCGCCCTGCAGGAGAGCGCGCGCGAGGAAGATCCGGCTTCGTTCTCCGTGCGAGAGCGGCCAGCCCGTCTCGCCCACGACCTGATCGAGGCCCGAGGGCATCCGGTCGAGCAGCCGGCCGAGCCCGAGCTGACGACATACCGCCTCGGCCTCGCGACGATCGCCCTCGGGAGCAGGCCAGCTTCGTCCCATGAGGAGGTTGAAGGCGAGCGTCCCCGAGAGCACGTGGTTCTCGTGGAACTGCGGAGCGCTGGCGACGCGCTGACGCCAGCCGCGCGCGCCGAGGGTCGCCGCGTCCAGACCGCGGAGCAGGATGTGGCCGCTCTCGGGCGCGCGATGTCCGACGAGCAGCGCCGCGATCGTCGACTTCCCGCCACCCGAACGGCCTTCGAGGAGCACGCGATCGCCTTCGCGCACGGTCAGCGCGCAGTCTCGCAGGACAGGATCTCCGGTCGGTCGGTAGCGATACGACACGCCGCGCGCGTCGAGCACGACGTCGTTGACGGCGTCGTGCGGGCGCGGGCGCGGGCCGGACGCGGGGCGCTCGATCGCGGCGGCCGGCAGACCGGCGGCAGGTAGGGCCGCGGCTGCATGGAAGAGATGACCGACGCTGCGCCACGCGACATGCGCACCGAGGAGCGCCGTCGCGCTGGCGACGAGCGCTGCGAAGGCCGCCTGCGCTTGCAGGATGCCGCCAATCGAGACGGCGAGCTGCGCCGGCTCCGCGTGGGAGAGGATGGCCGGCAGGAGCCCCACGAGCCCGACGACGAGCCACCCGCGCGCCGGAAGCGCCGCGAGATGCGTGCTCGTGGCATCCATCATGCGCGACGACGACAGGTACCGCGTGACCCGATCGTCCTCGATGCGATGCCACTGCCCTTCCGGCTGCTGCGCGATCCGCGTGCGATTGCCCACGACGTTCTCGACGAACGAGCTCGTGAGCTCGAGTCGCTCCGACGTCCACGCCGTGCGCTGGCGGTGAGAACGCACGACGAGGCCGCCCATCAGCCCGCACCAGACCGCCAGGAGCAGGACGTGGAGCGCCCCGCCGGCGCCGAGCGCGAGCACGACCGTTGCGCTCGCGAGCTGCAGCAGCGCCACGGCGGCGCCGAACGCGCCGGCCAGGCCCGCGGTCTCGATCGCCGTCGACTCCGAGACCGTGCCGAGCAGGCGACCCGAGCCCTGCGTACGAATGGTGTCCGGATCGAGCCGCAGCGCGCCCGTGAGCAGTCGCTGCTTGAGGACTGCGGCCACGTCGATGGCGAGGCGACCGCCGAGGTGCATGCTCGCGAGCTGCAGCGAGACGGCGGTGAGCGTGATCAGCATCCACGTGACGAGCCAGCCCCGATCGAGCGCGCCGGAAAGCGCGCTCCGACCGAGGAGCGCCCAGCCCGAGATGCTCGCGACCACCTGCGCCACGGACATGAGCGCGAACCACGCCGCGCGACGGAGCACGCCCACGCGACGGAGCTCGCCCCAGAACGACGAGCCCGGGTCCGCGCGAAGGAGCCACATCTCGCCGACGCGGCGCTCCTCGAGAAAGTGCTTCAAGAGCTCGTGTCGCGCCTTCGCGGCACGGCGCGTGCTCACCCCCGCGACCGCGAGCCAGGCGTCCACGCGCTGCGAAGGCCCGTCCTCCATCGACGCCGTGAGCGCTCGAAAGAGCGCGGAGGGCGAGATGCGACGATGCGCTAGCGACGGATCGATCACGACGAGGGCATCGCGACGAGACGACAGGACCGCCAGGGTGCGGCTCCCGCTCGACGTCGGCACGCGAACGAGCGCTGGACCGAGTGACGCGAGCACGCCGCTGAGCTCGCCGTAGGTACACTCGACCGGCTCCGCCTCGACCCCGACATGGTGCGCCATGGCCTCCATCCAGCGCGCACGGTTCGCGGGGCTGCCCGAGGCACCGCCAGGCGTCGACGTCGCGTCAAAGGCCGCGCGGGGGGAGAGACCCGCGGCGCGCGCGAGCGTGACGAGCGCCTCGTCGAGCGCGTCGTCGCTCCACGTCGCGTCCTCCAGGGCCGCGGTGCTCATCGCTCCACCTGCTCGACGGTGTCGACGAGACGACCGCCGGCGACGGTCTTCCGGGTCCACCGCGCCGACGACCACGTCTCACTCCGCAGGGCCTCGTCGGCGGTGACGAGCGCGCGATAGCGACTGCCCGGATCGGCGAGGAGCGCCGCGGGAGCGCCGTCCTCCACGATCTCGCCGCCGTCGACGACGAGCACGCGATCGAGCTCCTTCGTGTCGCTCACGTCGTGGCTCACGAAGAGCAGCGTCGCGCCACGCCAGCGTTCGCGCGCACGCGCGAGGAGCGCTCGGCGGCGCTGCCGCTCGAGGCCGCGAAACGGCTCGTCGAGGATGACGAGGCGCGGCTGCTTCCTGAGGAGCGCTCGCGCGAGCCGTACCCGCTGACCTTGTCCTCCCGAGACGCGCGCGCCGCCCTCGCCGAGATTCGCCTGCATGCCGTCTGCGAGGGCCTCGAGCACCTCGGTGAGATCCGCGCCGGCCACGGCCTCCGGCAGCCGATCGAGCGGCACGTCGCCCTCGCCGAACGTGACGTTGTCGAGCAGCGAACGATTCCAGAGCTGCACCGCCGGGTCGACCCAGGCAAGCTCGCGGCGAAGCCGAACGATGCGATCGCCATCGAGCTCCTCGCCGTCGACGAGGACGGCACCCTCGGACGGCGCGAGCCACCCCAGCAAGAGCCCCACGAGCGACGACTTGCCGGCGCCGGACGGGCCGACGATCGCGACGTGGCTCCCGCGCGGGATGCTCGCGCGCAGCTTGTGCAGGATGGTGTTGCCCGCGGGGCGCACCGTGACGTCG
This sequence comes from Myxococcales bacterium 68-20, assembly GCA_001899635.1. Classification (GTDB taxonomy): domain Bacteria; phylum Myxococcota_A; class Polyangia; order Polyangiales; family Polyangiaceae; genus Labilithrix. The sequence goes on from MKVQ01000004.1 coordinate 362,940, forward strand.
CGCAGCTCGACGTCTACGCCTCGCATCGGTATCTCCGTCGGATCGCCCGGCGCATATGCGCCGCGCACGGAGCGCGTGATCTCCGTCGCTCCGAGCGGCGCGAAGATACGCAGCGCGACGTTGCGCATGTCGCGATACGATGTGAGCGAGACCGCGAGCTCCTGACCGGCCGCCGGGATACGAAAGGCCCAGAACGCGATCAGGAGCAGCGCCGCGAGCGGCCTCTGGTCTCCCACGTAGGTCGCCACGAGCGCGACGGCGATGATGCTGCCCACGAGCGCCTGCAGCGCCTGGAGACGCGTGCTCTCCTGCTGTAGCGATCGCGCGGTGCGCGACCATTCGACGAGGAGCGCCTCGTGCTCGCGGCACACTGCGCGCTCCGCGCCGTGTACGCGAACGGGCGTCACCCCAAGCAGCGCATCGAGGTAGAAGCGGTCGAGCGTCGCCGCGTGCGTGCGGAGGCGCAGGCTCGTCTCGGTCAGGGGCCGGCGGATCGCGAAAGGGAGAAGGACGGAGATACCCGTCGCCGCGACGGCCCAGCCCAGCGCTCGCGGATGCAACCAGACGATCGCCGCGGTGGTGACGACGAGGCCCGCGCCCGCTCGGGCGATCCGCGCCCCGAGCACCGGGATCTCGCGGAGGATCTGCATCTGGTGTCCGCGCGAGGCCATGTCCGACGTGGAGCGGCTCCGGAGGTAGCGGTCCTCGAGACGTGGGATCTTCTCGAGGAGCTGGACGCGCAGGCGCGTCTCGAGGCCGCGACCGACGCGGAGGATCATCGACGAGAGGAACAGCTCGAGGCCGAGACCCGCACCGGCGAACACGGCGAGCGCGAGCAAGCCGCCTGCGCGCTGGTAGTCGAGCGAGAGGAAGCGGCCGAGATCGATCGCGCCGCGCATGAGCAAGACGTCGATGCCGGCCACACACACGCTGGCGGCGATCGCGATCGCGATCGCGCCGAGCGCGCGCGGACGGTCGAGCTGGATGATCTGCAAGACGAGGCGCAGCGGATCCACGCGGCGATCGGCGACGACCTCACGGGTGCGCCCTGGTGGCACCGGTGCCGGGAGATGCTCGTCGCGCCCGGAGAAGTGCACAATCACCGCGCCGCGCACGGTCAGCTTCCCCGCCTGCGGGCCCGGCGAGACCCACCAGAACCGACGCGGGATGCCGTCGGCCGGCGTCGCGCCCTCGCTGAGCGTGCGCTCGAGGAGGCTCTGCAGGAGCGCCTCGGCGGCCTTGCCGCGCTCGAGGGCGTCGGCCTCGAGCAGCGCGGAGATCATCCGGACGCCGGCGTCGAGCGCACCGAAGCCTCGCCAGCTCGGATCGGCGTGGGCAGCCGCGACGAACGTTCGGACCGCCACGTCACTCATTCCGCAAGCCCGCATCCGCGCGCAGAGCGGCGCGAGCGCGTTCTCCGATCCGGCCCAGCGGCGCCACTTCTCGACGGAGATCGGGATCGCGAGATCCGGCATCCGGTCGAACAGCGCGCGCTTCCTCACCCACGCCCGCCCCCCGGACGGATCCATGATCTGCACGTAGGGACCGAGCGTCCTCCAGACGACGAGGAAGTGGAGCAGACCTCCGCTCGATCGCGTCACGACGATCGCCGGGAGGCAGTCGGCCTCGGGCAGGAGGAAGTGATCGCGCGGCACGAGGACCTGATGGCTCGCGAGGCCCAGCTCGGCAGCGAGCGCGGCGAGCGCATCGATCGATGTCCCGTCGATGTCGGTCTGGCAGCGCTCGCGCAGCGCCTCGTAGCTCGCTTCGATCCCGAAGCCCTCGAGCACGGCCGCGAGCGCCGCGGGCCCACAGTCCATGAGCGAGGTCTGGATCACCTCCGGCGCAAAGAACCTGCGTGAGGCCTTGTCCTTCATCGGACGCTCGCGCGCGCCGGCCGCGCCGCCGGGTCAGAGTCGGTCTTCGCGACAGCACGTTCTTGCTCGCGGGTCGGCAGCGACGGCGGCGCGACGGCAGCGCCGATGCCGCGCATGAGCAGCGCGAAAGGCGAAGCCTGCTCCACGCAGACGTCGACGGACGCAGGGAGGCCGTGCTGGATCGGTGCCCTCACCGCGTCGTCCGCGCGGATGACGAGCTCGACGCGCACCGTGCCGCCCGAGGGCTCGTTCGCGACGTCGACGACCGCGGCGTCGAGCATGCCGTATTCCGTCCACGAAAATCCGTTCAGGCGGACGCGCGCGCTCTGTCCCGGAAGCACGCGACCGACCGCGCCGGAGGGGGCGAGCTCGGCGACGACGTGGATATCGCTCTCCGGGATCACCGTCGCGATCACGTCACCGGCAGAGAGCACGTCGCCGATCTGGAGCGCGGAGATGCCTCCGAGCTTGCCCGCGATCGCCGCTCGTATCCTACGACGATCGATCTGCGCCCGCGCCGTCTCGGCGGCCGCGAGGCTCGCCTGGCGCTCGGCCTCGAGATCTGACAGCTGCCGTTCGAGCTCGGCGGTGCGTGTGATCTCCAGCCTGTCCTCGTAGTGCTGCGACGCTCCCAGGCGCGCGATCTCCACCGCCGCGCCCTGCACCTTGAGCCGGCTGTCGGCGAGCTCGCCGTCGGCCTTCACCTTGTCGGAGCGCGAGAGCAGCTGGTTGTCGCTGAGGTTCTTCGTCATCACGCCGAGCTCCTCCTGCCGATCTCTCGCGGCCTGCGCCTCGTCGAGCTGCAGCTTCGCGCGGTCGGCGGCCACTCCGTTGAGCCGCCACCGGGCCCTGCGCACCTCGTTCGCCGCGTCTATCTGGTGGCGCAGCGCGTCGAGCCTGGGCTGCAGGCTTGCGGCGCGCGCGATCTCCTCGTCGAGGTGCCGCTGCTCGACCGTCGTGTCGAGGTAGACGAGGACCTCGCCCTCGGTGACCTGCCGTCCCAGCGCGACGTTCAGCGCCGTGATGCGGCCCGACTCCGGCGACGAGACGCGGCTCGGAAGGCGTCGCACCTCGAGCCGCGCCTGGGACGTGGACGCGCGGACGTCGATCCGCGCGCAGCCCATCCACGTGGCCCACGCGCCGAGCACGACGAGCGCCGCGACGAGACGCAACGGATGCGGGCCGCGGTCGTCCAGCGATCGCATCGTCCGTGAGAAGCTCGATGCCATCGCTGCTCACTCCCCCGAGACGCGTCGGACGCCGAGGGATACGGCCGGGCGCGTACCGCTGGTGCTCGCTCCGGTCTTCGCGTCCTTGCGAGGCCGCGCGATGCGGTGCGCGTTCAGCTTGTTGGTGAGCGTCCGTCGCGACACGCCGAGCAGGCTGGCGGCGCGTGTCTGGTTCCCGCCCGCGCGCTCGAGCGCGGCGAGGATCCGCGCGAGCTCGAAGGCGCGGAGCTCGCCACGCATGTCACCGGCGTTCGGTCCGCCACGCGGTCCGGGAGCGACGTCGCGTTCCGGCTCGTCCGGCGGGCCTGAGGGGACTGGGAGGACTGGCGAGCTCGCGAGCGCGAAGTGCTCCGTGTCGAGCACGGTGCCGGAGCAGAGCGCGACCGCACGCGAGATCGCGTTGCGGAGCTCGCGGACGTTGCCTGGCCACAGGTGATCGCGAAGGAGCGCCTCGGCCGCTTCGCTCAAGCCGAGCGGAGGCCGACCGAACTGGCGCGCCGTGCGACGGAGGAAGAGCTGCGCGAGCGCGAGGATCTCGGACCGGCGTTGCCGCAAGCTCGGGACGGTCACGCTCAGGCCGTCGAGGCGGAAGTAGAGATCTTCGCGAAACTCGCCGCGCGCCACGAGCATGCGAAGGTCACGATGAGTCGCCGCCACGAGGCGCACGTCGACCTGGCGCGGCCTCGTGCTTCCGACGCGCACGATCTCACCGGTCTCCAGCACGCGAAGCAGCTTCGCCTGCACGCGCAACGACAGCTCCCCCACCTCATCGAGCAGGAGCGTTCCCCCGTGAGCGGCGGCGAAGTAGCCCTCGCGCTCCGCGACGGCGCCCGTGAAGGCCCCGCGCTCGTGGCCGAAGAGCTCGCTCTCGACCATCGACTCACTCAAGCTCGCGCAGTTGACGCGCACGAAGCGGGCGCGCGCGCGTCCCGACTGCTGGTGGAGCCATTCGGCGGCCCCTTCCTTCCCCGAGCCCGTCTCGCCGAGCACCAGCACTGGCAGCTGCGTGGCCGCGACGCGCGCGAGCTCGGCGTAGACACGACGCATCTCGGGATCGATCACGACGTGCTCGTCCGTCTCGTCGCGCGCGCCCGTCGTCTCTCTCGCGCCGGGCGCCTCGCCGTCCGCGTAGTGGCTCGTGATCCCCATCCTCATGGCGCGTACTCACGCAAGGCATGTGCCCCGCTGATTCGTCGGCAAATTTCATGATTCGGTGACCCCCGTTCGGGTGACAACCTGCGTCCGGAGCGCCCGCAGCGGCGCGAGGCGCGTCTCGCGCAGGACGCGCGGCTTGCGCATGGTGCGCATTGCGCCTTGCGCAGCTCGCGCATCTCTCCCTCACGTGCTCGCGTGCGAGCTCCGCTCAGGGGGCGACGTAGAGCACGCCGACCTTGACGAGTGCCTTGCTCAGGACGACCTGGTCCTCGCTCTCCAGCCCCGGCAGCTCGCGAACGTAGAACGCGTCCCACGACAGGGCGCGCTCGAGCGCCGGCGCGGCCCAGGCATCGACCCGGCACAGCACGACGGGCGTCTCGCTCTCGAGCACGATCTCGATCTTGCTCCGCTCTCGCCGGAGCGCGAGCGGCCGCCCCCACGACGCGCGCGCGACGCGGCTGCCGGTATGGATCGAGCGATCGTCGAACCACGCATCGGGGAGCTCGCCGAAGAGGGCCTCGTAAGCCGCTCGAAACTCGACGAAGCTCATCTGGGGGATCTGGAGAGCGTCGTTGCTCCCCGCCTCCGCCGGATCGTGATGAACGAACTTGCCGAAGAACGTTCGGGTGAGCTCGTCGTACTGCGCGGTGAACAGGACGAGCTGATGCCAGACCTCGTCGACGCGGCGCGAGAACATCGGGATCGGTCGAGACCGGTGCACGTCGCAGAGGACGAGGTACTTCTTCACCTCCTGGAAGAGGTCGGTAGCCTCGTCCGGGGTGCGGACGATCTTGAGACGAAGCAGCTTGTTGGTGAGATAGGGCGCTTCGACGCGGAGGAGCGCGGTCAAGCGATCGAGGGAGAAGGTCATGACCGCCGGCAGTGCGAAAATCACGCCGGGCGCCGGCGGCGAGACGCGACGAGCGAACGCGCCGAAGTCATGGGAAGCAGACGTCCCACGCCGTGGAAGGTCGCTTCCCGCGTCGGGAAGGAGCGTTCCCATCACAGTCCGCGTGCTCTGGCACGAAGACCCGCGTTTCAGGCGCGATCGGCGCGTGCTCGTGCGGTTGGCGTCGCTCGTGCAGAGGAGCGAGGCGGGGCGTCGGAAGCGAGACACTTCGACCCGGCGCCCCCGCTTGTCAATCCCAACGACTGGAGCAATACGATGAACATCGAAGAAGCGAATATCGAGACGCGCGAGATCGAGCAGCAGCCCCGCGAGCTGCGCCTCACCGTGGAGATCCCGACGGAGCTCTCGGCCGGCGCTGAGCCCGTCTGCCAGTGCGTGATGTGTTGCAACGGCCCGCACTCCGGCCCTCCCTGAGCCCATCCGCGCAGCCCGAGGCCCTCGTCGAGAGGGCCTCGGGCGACCAACGGGTCGACGTTTCCGCTCTGGCCCTAATTCGTACTTCGCGTGGAGACCCGTGGAGACCCGTCCTGAGCAACGTTATCGCGCGAGGCGTTGTGGGCGGAAGCGAGCGCGCCGCAGCTAAGGCGCAACTCAGTTGCGCCGATCCTGAAAGCTCGAAGCGGTCGGCTCACACGTACTCGCTTTGACCGGAAATTCACGCCCGCTCGCCCAACGGGCGGGCGTGAATCGGAGGTCCCTCCAAGTGAGCACCGCTATAGCATCGGCCCGACAGGGCGCCGATGAACCTGAGCAGGACCGCTGATACGCGGACGAGCGCCACGAACTCTGATGGGAACCGGTTGGCGTGCGGGACGTCAGCCGTCTCGCTGTATGGGCGCGGGGCGCTCGCCTGAATCAAGCGCACGTGGAGAGCGGCTCTGGCAGAGAGAGAAAGCGGCCGCGAATGCGATAGGTGCCGTGAGGAAAGACAACGTCGCAACCGCCTGTGAGGTAGCGGACGAGCGCGGCCAAGCGTCGTGCACGGAACGCGACGAGAGCGGCGAGCTCGCGGAGTCGTCGCCTCTTGTCGAGGCATGCGAGGTGGGGCCGAAGCTCACGCCGCGGTTCGACCGTCTTGGGCGAATCCGTCGGCTCAGCGCGGAGGACGGCCTTGCGTCCGAGCACACCACGACCGCCTGCTTTTCGCTCTTCGCGTGCGCTCTTCCTCGAGGTTCAGGGCCTCTCGGAGCTTCGCCACCCACGCCTCCTCCGACAGCTCCTCGAAGCCGTCGGGCCGCTCGATACGGAGCGTGACGTCGTTGGGCATCTTGCCGTTGGACCGAAAGAACCCCCTCGGCCGCTTCACTGATTTCGTCGTCCCCGACAGGTTGCATCCCGAGAGAGCACGCTCCCGGCCAATCGCTAATCCGATCGACGAGGTGGTCGGCGAACGGATTGGCCAGCAGGTAGACGAGCTTGGCGAAGCGATCGGCGGGCTCGACCAAGTAGACAGCGTTCGGTTGCTCGGTGGCCCAGAAGTGTCCATCGTTCGGCGTCGAGTCGGGAGAGGGCGACGAGTCGTAGCGATCGTCGAAGCCGTCGAGTGGGGTCGTCAGCAGACACGCGCTCGAGGCCGCGACGGCAACCAGCGCACAGACGACGGCGACGTGACGAACGGCGATTCTCCCCACTCGCCGAGAATAGGGCTTCGACGAGCGGGTCACTTTGAGACCGAATCGCCGTTGTCGTCGAAGACGTTGCCGCTCCACACGATGACCGAGGCTTCATCCCGGACGAGATGGGTGCCATAGGCCGCGGAATCTCGATAGAAGCGGTTGTTCGTGACCTTCACGTTGGTCGCCTGATCGCCGTTCTGCTCGTCGACGTAGAGTGTGTACGAGCCACCGCCGAGCCAGTTGCCGTTCATCTCGACGGCGTCGATGTCGCCCGCCCAGGCGGTGAGGTTGATGGCCCCTGTTTCCCCTCGCCACTCGTCCTTCGGGTCGGTCAGCCGGATGTTGTTACCCCAGAGCTTCGACGGAGCGCCGCCGCCGTACACCTCGATGCCATCGTAGTGCGCGCCGGGCTGACCGCCTTGCAGGCGATCGATGTAGTTCGCCTGAAGCATCGAACCACCGCCGACGGTCATGCCGTTCTCCCAACCATGGAGATAGCTACCGCACACCGTCGTGTTGTCTGCATAGATGCCGATGTACGCCCCCTCGTCGGAGTAGACCTCCGAACGAAGGATCTTCGTGCCCGTGATGCCGCGCTTCACCTTGATCGCGATGTCGCTCGGTCCGCCGGAGACATGGACCTTGCTGTTCATGATGATGACGTCGTTCGCCTCGACGTTGATCGTTCCGGTGACGTCGCGCGCATCGATCACGGTCCCTGCAACCGTGATCGTCATGCCTGTCTCCGGCGTCAGCGTCGTTCCCGGTGGAACGCCCGTGTTCGCCGCCGTGGGTCTGACGCTGGGGAGCGCGGGGAACGTCGCGCAGAAGTCGCTCGCTCGAGCCGCGTCGGCTCCGCCATCGTAGACGCCGCCTTCGTTCGGACCGGACACTCCAGAGTCGATGAGCCCCGGTCCTCCGGCATCGCCACCGTCCGCCGTGCCCACGTCGGTCGCCGGCACATCCCCACAAGCAACGGCGACACACACGACCACGCCCATCGCGAAGCTCGTGATGCCAACGCCGAAGGAAAGGTCTCGCGTCATCGCACGATCCTATGGAGGGTCACTGAGCGCGAGTCTGAAATCGACCCGTGCGGCGCTTCACCGTCGAGTCGGCGCACGTGCCGAATGCCCCCGCCGAAGGGGCGAACCGTTTGCTGGGAGGGCGATCCGGGGCGTCTTCTTTCCGCGCCGCGGAAAGCGCCCGGGCCGTGGAAGCCTCCCCTCCTAGAGGAGGTTCAGGTCGACGGATGGGATGACCTTCTTGAGCTCTTTGGCCAGAAGGAACTTCCATCCGTCGTGCTCGTCCATCGGGATGAAGAGCACCCCCGAGAAGTCGGACGGGATCTCGGTCCCCGCCTTGTAGAACGCGCACACCTTCTTTCGCCCTAACAGCCCGTTGAAGAAACGGGCTGCTAGCGGAGGAGCGGCAGCAGAGCGTCGCCGTCCTCGTCCAATGGGCCGACGTTTCCGCTCTGGCTGAAATTCGTACTTCGGGCGCAACGTCCACTCCGGAGCGCCGCGCTGGCGCATGCCGCGCGCGGAGACGAGCTCACAGTCGGCACCCGCGACGCCCAACCGAGTGCTTTGCGTTTCCCTCTCGCCAAGGTCTCGCTCACGGTCCCAACCCAGTAGGTGTTCTCGGTTGAGCGGGAGCACAAGGCCCCGAAGGATGAGCTCCGTGACCTGCTCGTGACGTTCGAGCGATCAAATCTCGCGGTTCGAGAGATTCGATCCGTGCACCCCCGGGCATCCTCCCAAAGAACGACCGTGAGCAGATGGGCTTACGCGGAGGTGCCCGCGCGCGCGGCGCACAGGAGGCACATCGATGAACTGGCACTTGGCGAAACGGTTGGGGGTGGTACTGGCGATGACGTTGCTGGCGGCCTGCAGCGACGAAGGCGACGAAGGCGGCGACAGCAACCCGGACGACACCAGCAGCGGGGGTGACGAGCACCGCCCCGGGCTGGGGAAGTCGACGAAGGCGCCCGAAGGCAGGCCTTTCACGCTGCCCGCGGGGCTGACGCTGGAGACGCCCATCATGGGCTACGCGCCGGAAGATCCGGAGGACTGCGACGACATTTACGGCGACGAGGCCTACGGCCACGGGGCCAGGGTCCGGCTGTGCCTCATCTTCAACACCCCCACCGGGTCGCCCATCAACGTGACGCTGCCGCCCGGACTCATCTTCATTTCCAAGAATCTGAAGGTGCAGAACGGCATCCTCACGCAGGGCATCTCGTTCGAGGTCCCGGCCGGTACGCGGTTCTTCGCGCCGATTTTCATGTATTGCGCCAACAGCCCCCGCCGTCCCACCGATCCCTTGGACGAGTACGCTGTGGGGCCCATCACCGAGTACGAAGACTTCCAGGAGCTGTTCCGTTTGCTGGAGGGCAGGAGCATCTCCAGGGAGGAGGGCGGCTACATCCAGGTGGCGGTGCAGCACCTCACGGAAGGCAAGGGGCTGAGCGCGTCGGACCGCGCGACCATCGACAAGATGTGAGCTCGACGGGCGACGCTTCCGCTCTAAATGGCTCGGCGCGGGCCCACGCGTGGCCAGGTGATTCCCGACCGAGAAGGGTGACTTCAAGGTCTGGGACGAGGCAAGCAGGAGAGCGCGCGGCTTCGCGTACCGGCACTGGTCCTGCCGGACTTCGACTAACGTTCGCCCGGCGGCGTGTCGCGGAGCCTTGCGCTGAGCGCCGCGACCTCCTCCCGGCTATGGCGCAGATGTCGGCGCACCGTGCCGGCGGGGTGATGCGTCAGTCCTTCGCCGGGCCGCCACTCGCCCGCCGGCCGGATGGGACGCGGGACGAAGCCGCCGCCACAATTGGGGCAGACATCGTGCAGCACGGTGTCGACGCAATCGGCGCAGAACGTACACTCATAGCTGCAGATACGGGCATCGGCCGCGTCGGGCGGCAGGTCGACATCGCAGCATTCGCAATTGGGTCTGAGTTCGAGCATGGGCTCCTCCTTGCCGGCATGCTTGTCGCCCGGATCGGCTTTGGATAAATCCGTTGATTGTCCGGCAGAGCCCGGCGCTTTTCCGGAGCCGGCCGTGATCGACGACAAGGATGCCGCCATTCTCGATGCGCTCGCCGCCGACAGCCGAGCGCCGCTCAAGGCCATCGCCGCCGCCGTCGGTCTTTCGCGGTCCAGCGTCCAGGAGCGGATTGCGCGGCTCGTGGCGGACGGCACCATTGCCGGCTTTTCCATCCGCCGTGGCGCCGAACAGAAGGGCGCCCGGGCCTATATGCTGGTCGCCACCGCCGGGGCCCAATGCGCCGCAGTTGCGCCGCGCCTGCTCGGCATCGCCGAGATCACCCGCTGCGACTCGGTAGCCGGGGAAACGGACATGGTGCTGACCGTCGAAGCCCGGGACGCGGCAGCCCTCCAGGCCGTGCGCGACCGCATCGCCTCGGTCGATGGGGTGACCGGGGTGGTGACGATGCCGGTCATGGTTGCGCGCTTCGCCCGCTAGTCCGACTCCGGTCGTCCCGTCATTTGTCGCGCGTATCGGGATCGCGATCTCGGCGGGAGGCGCGCTCGGCGGCGCCGGCTTCGTCTCCGCATTCGTGGGGTGCAAACACGCGGACGCGCAGCGTGAAATGGGGCACGCGATCCGAGCCGAACATTGAGACTTGTATTCCGAATAGTCATTCGCAAATAGGTCCCGTGTCCAAGGCAAGAACGACGAACGGTGCGACCGTCACCGACCTCGATGAACGGCCCAGGCTCGGTCGGCGTGCGCAGCTCGTGCGGGCAGACATCGTCCGGTCCGCCGCAAAGTCGTTCGCGTCCAAGGGCTTCGCCGGAACGACGATGGAGGACGTCGCACGCGACGCCGGCTTCGCGCCGAGCTCGCTCTACGGCTACTTCTCCGGCAAAGAGGAGCTCTTCGTCGCCACCCTCGACAAGATCGCGGAGCAGCTCCTCGAGGTCTTCGACGATCGGCTGCTTCAGGAGCTCCCGTACGTCGAGCGCATCTTTTGGAGCCTGCGGCGCGTGTGCCAGCTCATCGAGCCGAACCGAGAGCTCTTCGTTCTGCTCTTCGGTCACGCGCCCTTCATCGAGTGGAACGCGTCGTCCTCGGCCGAGGCGTCGAACGTCGGCAAGCGGGCCTATCGCCGCCTGATCCAGCGACTCGCCGACGAGATCGCAGCCGGTGATCCGCGGGAGCCGACGCAGGCCGATGCGCTGGACCTCGCGTACGTCCTCTCCGGTGCGTTCCAGACCTGGGTGTTCCGATGGCTTCACGGCGACATGCCCGACGGTCTCCAGGAGAGCCTCTCGCGCCTCTTCGTGAGGTTTCACGTGCTCCTCGACGTCGAGGTACACCAGTGAGCGCGCCGGACATCGCCCGCAAGGGCGTGCCTGCCCGGCTCGACATGGTGGGACGCGGCGCTCGGGCGTTACCGCTCGGACTCGTCGTCCTGTCACTGAACGGCTGCGGTGGTCGTGCAGAAGGACATGACCGCCGGGGTAGCGCTTCCGATGCGCCGCTTCAGCTCGCCACGACGACGACCGTGGCGTCGCCGACCTCGGGGGTCGTCGAGCTCTCCGGAGTCCTGGAGCCCGAGCGGCGGGTCGCGCTCGCGTCGAAGCTCCATGCCCGCGTGAGAGCGCTCTCCGCAGAGGAAGGGCAACGCGTCCGAGTCGACGAGACGCTCGTGCAGCTCGACGTCCGTGACCTCCAGGCGCGACGCGCGCAGCTCCTCGCCAGTCAGACGGCGGCGGCGGCGCAGGCTAGTTGGTCCGAGGGCGAACTGAAGCGATCGCGCGCGCTCACCGAGAGCGGGGCCCTCCCTGGCGTGCAGCTCGACGAAGTACGTCGGGTCCATGACGTCGCTCAGGCGTCGCTCTCGGGCGTGAACGCGCAGCTCCTCGAGCTCGACGTGAACGTCGCGGACGCAACCATTCGGGCTCCGTTCGCCGGTGTGGTCGTGCGTCGGACGGTGGAGCTCGGTCAGTTCGCGGCTCCGGGACAGCCGCTCTTGCTGCTCGAGGACGACGCGACGTTGCGCGTCTCGATGGCTGTCAGCGCCGCGGAAGCCGCGGCGCTCACGGTCGGCCAACGCGTCCCCCTCCGGATGGACGGTCCGCTCTCCGGTGAAGGTACGGTCACGGCGATCGTGTCCTCCGGTGATCCAGGCACGCCGGGGCTGCGCATCATCGTCAAGTTCGACAACTCCGCGCACACCTGGAGGGCAGGCGCCGTCGCCCATGCGGCGCTGCCGCTCCCGAGAACGAAAGCCGCGACGGTGGAGGTTCCTGCCGGCGCAGTGCGGTACCGCGGTTCGCTCCCCGGCGTGTGGGTCGTGCGCGACGATCGGCTCGTCTTCACTTGGGTCCGAATCGCGAGGACGACGGACATGACGACCCAACTCTCCTCCGGAGTGGGGCTCGGCGAGCGGGTCGTGCGCAACGGCGGAGATCCTTCGCTTCGAGACGGACTTCACGTGGAAGCGATGCGATGAGCGGAGGCACCTTCTCGACGCGCGTCGCTGCGTTCTTCATCCGGTCGCACCTGACCCCCCTGCTCATCGTCGTATCGATCGCCCTCGGGCTGTTCGCCACGGTGACGACGGCAAAAGAAGAGGAGCCGTCGATCACGATCGCGATGTTCGACGTAGCCATCGCGTGGCCGGGGCATGACACGGCCGAGGTCGACGAGCGACTCGCTCGTCCCGTGGCAGCGTGGGTGCGAGAGCTGCCCGGCGCAGAGCACGTCCTGTCAGCGTCGGCTGACGACGCGACGCTCCTCGCGGTGCAGTTTCGACAGGGAGTCCGTCGAGAAGACGCCTTCACCCAGCTGAGCGAGCGATTGAACGCGCGAAGCTCGCTCCTCCCCGAGGGGGCATCCGTCCTGTCGTTCACCCCACGGGGGGTGGAGGACGTGCCGGTGCTCGCGTTCTCGATCACCAGCGACGCAAGCAGCCCTGAAGAGCTGCGGCGCCACGCGGTCGCCGTCTCACGCACGCTCGAGCAGCAGTCGAATGTCGCGAGCGTGGCCGTGCTAGGCGGGGCGCAGCGCGCGTTCCGCGTAGAGGTGGATCCCGCGAGGCTCTCCTCGTATCGGCTCGACATCGACGCGGTGAACGGCGCGATTCGACACGCGAACCTCGAGCTGCCCGTGGGCCGCTTCGAGAGCGGCACGCGCGTCGCGCTCGTTCGCGCGGGGTCGACCATCGACTCGGTGCACGATCTCGAAGGGCTTCCGCTCACGGAGACGAGCGCGGGCGTCGTCCGCCTTCGTGACGTGGCGTCGGTGCGCGACGTCGTGCGCGAACCGACGGCCTACGTCGCGCACGGCGGCCGCGACGGCGTTCATGCTCGTGTCTCCGATTCGGTGACCATCATGGTCTCGAAGGTGACAGGGGCAAATTCGGCAGAGCTCACCCAGCGCCTCCGCGCGTGGATGTCCACCGAAGGCGCGCGCCTGCTGCCGGGGGACGCGAGAGTTCACGTCGCGCTCGATACCGGCGCGACGGCGGAGGAGAGGGTTACGACGCTCTTCGAGCACATCGGTATCGCCACCGTCGTGGTGGTCGTGTTGATCGGTCTGTCGCTTGGCCGTCGCGAGGCGGCGATCGTCGCCATCGTCATTCCGGCGACCCTCGCGATCGTCCCGTTCGTCTACCAGGCAGCAGGGTTCACGCTCAACCGCATCACCCTCGCGGCGATGATCTTCGCGATCGGCATCCTGGTCGATGACGCGATCGTCGTCGTCGAGAACGTGCATCGGCGGTTCCAGGAGGACGGCGGCCGTTCGGTCGACCTCCGAAGCCTCGCGGCCGAGGCCGTCGGTGAGGTCGCGAACCCGACCATCCTCGCGACGTTAACGGTCGTGGCGGCGCTGACGCCCACGGCGTTCGTCTCCGGCATGATCGGTCAGTACCTACGGCCCCTGCCGATCGGCGCGTCGGTCGCGATGGTGTTCTCGTTGGTCATCGCGCTGACGGTGACGCCGTACCTGAGCTACCGCATCCTGCGGAATGCTCACGCCGATCACGCCGTGAGCCCGGGCTGGCTTCGGCTCTATCGACGACTGCTCACGTGGACGCTCGCGAGGCCGCTGCGCGGGGCGGGAGTGTTGTTGGCGGGTGTGTCGCTGCTCCTCGGCGCGCTCGCGCTCCTGCCGACGCGCACCGTGCTGGTGAAGCTCCTGCCGGGGAGCGACGCGGCGGACATGAGCGTCGTCATCGACCTCCCCGCTGGCACCTCGCTCAGTCGCGCCCACCAGGAGCAGAAGCTCCTCGCGGCGAAGCTCCTGGAGATCCCAGAGGTCGAGTCTCTCCAAGTGTACTCGGGACGACCGGGACCTTCGACCTTCCAAGGCGTCGCTCGTCACTACATGCTCCGAGCCGCCCCCCATCAGGGCGAGATCCAGCTCCAGCTCGTCTCACGCGGGAAGCGCTCACGTGACAGTCACGCCATCGCGGAGGAGGTTCGCCGCGTCACCGACGCCCACCTCTCGCCGCAGAACGCGATCTTCACGGTCGCCGAGCCGCCGCCGGGGCCGCCGGTTCAAGCGGCGCTCGTCGCAGAGATCTACGGCGCCTCCGAGGAGGCACGGAGCGCGACCGCGACGCGCGTGCACGCTGCTTTCCTCGCCGAGCCGTCGCTCGTCGACGTGGACTGGACGCTACGCCCGTCGACGCCGCAGACCGTCCTCAGGACGGACACGACGAACCTCTCGCTCCACGCTGTCTCGGGCGCGCGGCTCGTCGCGAGCCAACGCTCGCTGTTCGCGGGCGATGCGCTGGCGGAGCTCGAGATCCCCGGTGAGGTGGAGCGTGTCGCCGTCGTCGTCCAGGCGTCGAACGCGGCACAAACGCAGCCGAACGATATGCTGGACGTTCGCGCGGTATCGATGCGCGGGGCGTTGGTGCCGATCGCCGACATCGCGCGGCTCGAGCCTCGCGAGGGCCGACCGCCGCTGCTCCGCAAGGACCTCTTGCCTGTGGTGTTCGTCATGGGCGAGATGCGCGGGGCCGAAGCACCGGCGTACGCCGCGCTCGACATCACCCAGGCGCTGCGACGTGAGGGGGCTGACGTCGACGTTCAGTGGATGGAACGCGCCCCCGATGCCGCGCGCACGACGTTGCGCTGGGGCGGAGAGTGGACGACGACCTACGAGCTGTTCCGAGATCTCGGCGTGGCATTCGCCGCCGCGCTCGCGTTCATCTACGTCACGCTCGTCGCTTGGTATGGCTCCTACGTCACGCCGATCGTCGTGATGATCCCGATCCCGCTCGCGCTCGTCGGGGTCGTGCCCGCGCACCTCCTGGCAGGCGTGCCGCTCTCCGGGATGGCCGTCCTCGGGCTCATCGCGTTGGCCGGAACGATGGTGCGCAACTCCATTCTGCTCGTCGACTTCTTGCAGGAGAACCGCAGCGCTGGTCACTCTATCGTCGATTCCATCGTGCTCGCGAGCCAGGCGCGCGCGCGACCGATCCTGCTGACCGCCGGGACCATCATCTTCGGTGACGGGATCCTGTTCTTCGATCCGCTTCTCCAGGGACTCGGTCTCACGATGGCCTCGGGGGCGCTCGTGTCCACGCTGCTCACCCTCGCGATTGTCCCGATCGCTTACAGCATCCTCGCGACGTGGACGAGCGTCGCCGCGCGCGCGGGTTGATCCGATCCCCACCGGGCTGCGCGACGCGCGGCGATGACGTTCTCTCGGAACGTCGCCCGCGTCGGACATCGCCGACGACATCACGTGAGGGCGGTCAAGATGGGTGGTCGGCGGCGGAGTCGATGACGCGTCCGTCAACGAACGCGTCGGAGCTCGTCGGCGAGCGACCACGACGTCGAGCTCGATGTTGGGCGTCGTGTCCTTGACGTCGAAGGAACGAGCTTCCACGATCGAGCGGTGGAGCTCCAGAAGATCACGTGTGGTGGGTGTGGCGCGTCGCTCTCGCTCTCCGGCGAGCCCAAGTTCGTCGACTGTCGCTTCTGCGGTGCGTCGCTGCGCGTCGTCCGAAACGAGTCCGCGGTCTTCACCGAGGTGCAGGAGCGCGTAGAGGCCTTGGGGGACGAGGTCGCGGAGCTCCGCAAGGACGCCGATCTCCGCGCGCTCGAGGACAGGTGGGCGGCGACGCAGCGGGAGCTCTCCGGCTACGACCGGCGCGGCCGACTCATGCGCCCCACGCGCGGCTTTGCGGTCTTCATCATGGCGGCCTGCCTGCTCTGCGGAATCCCGGGGATTGTCTCGGCGATCATCACGCAACGGAACGTGTTCGCGCCCCTGGGCTTCACCTTCTTCGTCCTCATGTTTGGCGTCGTGCGAGGAGGGGGCACGTGGCGCCAGGCGACGCGCTACGAGGAGGCCGAGCGCGCTTATCTGGAGGAGCGCCGAGCGCTCATGCAGCTCGAGGGCGAGTAGGCCATCGCGAGTTGGCCCCAGTCGTTGTTCCCCCGACAATGAACGGAGGCGTCGTTCAGGCGCGCGCAGTTGTGTTGGGAGACGCGATCCGTCAGCTCACGTTCACCTCAGGCGGCACCATCACCGATCTACGCCTTGGTCGCGCTCGGCGTGGCGCACCGACGGTTCGCGCGCGACGACGCGTAGCGCGCTCTACTTCCAGCCGCGCGCCATCGAGCGCCCCAGCCATTCGGTGAGGGTCGCCTCGCTCGAGCCGTAGACGAACGCGTCGGCGCTGCCGGCGACCGAGGGGCAACTCACCGTCGGCGCTCGGAAGGACGCCTTGGCGACCTCGCCTCCGGCGTGCGCGTCGAAGACGCGGATCGTCGCGTCCTCGTAGACGATCTTGTTGATGAAGGTGTTGTAGCGGCAGCTCGCCCCCTGCCGCTTGGTGACCTCTTCGCGCGCGACCCACCTCGCTTGCGCCACGCGACCGGGCGCGCCCACGTGGAGGAGACGGCCGCGGCTCCTGCGCAGGATCACGGCGTCGACGAGCGGCTGGGCGTCGGGGAGCGGCTTTCCGGTCACGACGCCGTCGACGAGCGGCGCGACCCACCAGGCCGCCTCCTTCCGCGTGACGTCGAACGTGAGGCTGCTCGACTCGGTGGTGCCGTCCTTCGTGACGCGGACCGGCACCGTGAGCGCGTGCGTGCTCGACGCGAGGGTCTCCATCGTGGTGGAGGCGGCCAGCTCGAGCGACGGGAGCTCGATCTGAGTGAGGCCGTTCGGAGCGGCGTCGAGCGACACCGCTCCGAGCTCGACGCGCGCGCCCGGCGGCGTCGCGATGCGAATCGGCATTCCCGCCGTCTCGGGGAGCCACCGCGGAGCGATCGCCGGGGGCTCGTCGAACCGAGGCGTCGCGGCGGGCGCGGCCGGTCCGCCGGCGTCGCGCAGGCGCAGGTAGACCGCCTTGTCGCGCGCGCTCCCCGCCTTGTTCGCGGCGTCCGCGTTCCCGCTCGTCGCGCGCCCCGCCTCGCGGCCGGCGTCGAGGAGCGCAAACCACAGCGGCGTCTCGGGAATGCGAAGGAGCGCCCGGACCGGCATCTCGAGCGGCGCGTCGGTGAACCCGAAGCGCGTCTTCATCAGCGATTTTCCCTCGCCGACGATCTGGAAACCATGCCCCGAGTGGTCCTTCCATCGGCTGCGCGGCATGACCAGCCGAGCGTTGCCCGCGGCGTCGGTCGCGGTCCCTTCCCCCTTCGGCAACGTCGTGCCGAAGCCGACGCGCATCCCGGGGGGAGCGTGGACGTCGACGACCACCTCGCGCGCGTCGACGGACGAGACCGCGGCGGACAGCGTGACCTGCTCCTTGCGACAGCCCATCGCTCCGGCGGCGAGGAGCAGAAGGGCAGAAATCGCCACCAGGGACGGGGAGCGTGTCTTCGTGGACGACCGATCGGTCATGGTGAAGCGTACGGCTGGCCGGTGAAAAGCTTCCTGGCCCCGGCGGGGCGCGATGCCGTCGCTCGCGCGACTCGCGCGCGGACGCGACGAGCTGCTCGCCCCCACGCGCGGCGCCATCAGTTGCCGTTCTTGCATGTGGAGGTGACGAACTGCTCGACCCAGCGCGCGTCCCGCCCTCCCGGTGAGCGGAGGACGGCCTCGCGCGTGCCGGCGCAGTCCCCCGCGCGCCCGAGGCAGGTCGCGTACGCGTAGTCGGGATCGTCCTGCGAGTTGCCCTTTCGCAGCGTGACGGCGGAGGAGGTGCGCTTTGCGGTCTGGTAAAGCACTCTGCACTTGTCCTTCGACTTCTTCTCGTTCCGCTCCAGCTGGCTGATCGCGGCCCAGTACTGCTCCGCGGCGGAGAGCCCCGGGGCCGTCGTGTCGACGCATTTCGAGGCGAACGACGTGAAGCTCGCGCGGAGCTCGCGATCGTCGAGCGGCTTACTCCGCCAAGCGTTCGCCGTCTTGTACGCGGTCCAGGCGGCGTTGCAGTCGAGCGCGGCATCGAAGCAGTCGAGCGGTCGTCGATGGATCTCGTGCTCGTACTTCTTCCGGAGCGCGGCGTCGTTCATCCCAGGCATGGTCGACTTGAGCACGTTCCACGCGGGCGCGCAGCTCTTCGGCTCACCGCGCCCTTCCCGGAGCACGCGGAGCGCGTTCGCGACGGCGTCCGCCGGAGGGAGCTTGCCGGCCTCGAGGGTCGTCACGCACGCGCCGCGACCGAGAGCGCCGGCGTACGCGTCCTCCGCGTCGAGCATCGAGCGGTCGGGGCGCTCCGCGCGGTACTGCTCGATGAAGTGAGCGCGCGCCTGGGAGCAGTCGCCGGCCTTGGCGAGGCAGAGAGCTCCCTGCTTGCCGACGCTGCGACCCCCGAGCTTCACGTAGTCGCTCCGATCGTCGCGGAGCGAGGCCAGCGCGCGCTTGCCGCGGGCGATGAGCCCCTTGCAGAGCGCGACCGTCGCCACCGTCGTGCTGTGGCTCGCGGCCCAATCGAGCTGCTTGTCGGCGAGCGCGAGCTCCTCCACTGGGCTGAGCGGTCCCGAGTCCTTGCCGACACACTCGCCGTACGTCGCGCTCTCGAACGAGCTCCGGCGGTCCGCCGCCTCCGTCCGCCACTGGAGATTTTCGGCGCGGATCCACTGGTCCTGCAGCGTCGGGAAGCGCTTCCACGCCGTCGGGCAGTCGCCCGCGCGCGCCAGGCACTTCGTGCCGTACTCGGCGAGCGTGCGCGCGGCGCCCTTCACCGCGCGGTCTTCCTCGTCGCGCGGCTGCACCTTCGGGAGCGCGAGGGAGCCGCTGTCGATCGCCGCGAGGCAGGCCTTCGGCGTCGTCCGCTCGCGCGACGCGCCCTCGTTCAGCACGTGGAGCGCGACGAGGAGCTGGTCGCGTGGCTCCTTCGCGCCGGTGCCGCACGCCATGCCCACCTGGCCGTCGACCTGGCGATCGATCGCCGACGCGCTCTCGCCCGTGCCGCGCGCTTCCATCGACCGACGCGAGAGCTCCCGCCCGGCGCTGCACTGGCCGGCGAGCATCAGGCACTGCGCGCGCAAGAAGCCGAGGCCCTTCGCCTCGGTCGACTGCGCGCCGGGCCGCTTCTCGAGGCGGTCGAACGCGTCGAGCTCCGTGAGGCATCCCTTCCCGTCGCGCGCGTTCGCCTTCCGCTGCGCGCTCGCGAGGCGCTCGTTCGCCTCGCGCGATCGGGTGTTGTCCTGCTGGATCTTCCCGGCGAGGTTCAGCGCGTCCGGCGTCTCCGGCGCGACCGCCGCTTGCGCGTCGGGGCTGTCGCCCGGCTCGATCTCGCGGAGCGCGAGCCGGATCGGCACCTTGCAGGTCGCGACCTCGCTCGCCGACTCGCCGCGGCACGAGCCGAGGACGCCGCCCTGCTTCTCGATCGCGTTCTCGTTCTTCTTGCTGCCGCCGGCACCGATGCCCCAGACGGTCGCGCCAGCGGAGCCCTCGAGCCGCGAGAAGCTCCCGAGCGCGAACGCGCCCACGTTGTACGCGTAGACGTAGTGGGTGACGCCGCGGCAGCCCCGCAGTTTGTCGACGTCGCCGCGGTAGACGGCGGGGCGGGTCGCCTTCCGCGTGCCCGAGACGAAGTACTCCATGTGGAAGCGCTCGCCGCCCTGCACGCGCGCGCCGATCGTGTTCGCGCCGAGCGGGAGCTTCGCGTAGAGCTCGTCCTCGTTCAGGATGTCGACCTTCTCGACCGCGCCGCTCGTCCAGTCGACCGGGCCGTACGCGCCGAGCGAGCCGCGGACGTCGTCGTTCGTGCAGCTGTCGACCACCTGGAGGTTGCAGCCCTCGTAGCGGACGAAGACGATGTCGGTCGTCGCGCGCGACTCGAAGCTCGAGATGTCGGTGCCGTCCCACTCGATGACGAACGGGCGCGTGTGGTCCTGCGGGTTGCAGCGGTCCTTGCCCGCGAAGGTCTTCTCGATGAGGCGGCTCTGACCGGACTCGCGCGGAGCCGTGGTGCCCGCGACCGGCTGGTTGCCGGCACCGCAGGCGGCGAGGAGCGAGAAGGCGAGGCTCGAGAGCACGATCACGCGGGCGGCGTGCGGAGCCATGGAGCTGCTATAGACGAACGCGGCGAGAAGGCAATTCAAGGTTGGCCCCGCGCGCCGCCGGCACCGGAGAGGCGCTCAGCGGATCTCGATGGGGACGCTCATCCAGCTCGTTCCGCCGCGGTTGTCGTGCAGGACGGCCCAGAGCCCTTGCCGGTGCTGCGCGTAGGCTCGTAGAGGATGTCCGGGATCTCCGGGCGCCCCTTGAACGGGTCGCGCTCGATACGGCGCTCCTGACGGAACCGGCCGAACGTGACGTACCAGTCGCTGTAGATCCTCTCGCGACCAGGGCGGCCCTGGGCGTCGAGGTTGTCGGGATCCACCTCGGCGTCGGAGCCGTCGAACGCGACGCCCATCCCGACGCCGTTGCAGTAAACCGGCTCCGATCGGCGGCGGATACCCGCCCCGGATCGCCGACGAGCAGCTGCCGTCGTTGGTTGCGCTCGTCGCGGAGAAGCCGGACCGGACGATCGCGGAACTCTGCAAGGAATGGTTCGTTCGCCATCGGACGAAGCTGTCGATCGCCGCCATGGGCCGCACGCTCCAACGCGCGGGCCTCACGCGAAAAAAAGTCCTTCACCCCGACCGAGCAGGCGCGAGCGGACGTCCAGGAAAAGCGCCGAGCGTTCCTTCGCGAGATCGCAGAAGTAGCCCCGAACGATCTCGTCTTTCTCGACGAATCGGGCTGCACATCGCGATGACGGTGAGCTATGGGCGCGCGCCTGCGGGCGTCCGAGTCGCCGATTCGAAGCCGGCAAACTGGGGCAAGAACCGCACGGTCGTCGGCGCGATCAAGAACGATCGGATCGGCTGCCATCGGACGTTCGCGGGGGCGATGAACAAGCCACGCTTCATCGACTTCATCCGACACGTACTATGTCCGCGGCTTTCGCCCGGTGCCGTCCTCGTCCTCGACAACCTGCGGGCTCACCACGCTCCTGAAGTGTGCGAAGCTGTCGAGGCAGCGGGCGCGCACGTGTTGTACCTGCCGCCGTACGCGCCCGACCTGAATCCCATCGAGCTTTGCTGGTCCTTCGCGAAGGCCTGCCTCCGCCGCCTCGCGCAACGCACCGAGAGCGGATTACGCAAGGGCATCAACAACACAATGCTCCGCGTTCGTACCGACCAGCTACGAGGTTGGTTCAACCACTGCGGATTCGGTCAACGCAAGCGATCGGCGCCGTGCTGTAGCGCAGGTGAATCGAGCCTGGTTCGCATGGGACGCAGCTGAATCAACCCAGGTTGACATGGGCTTCAGCGGCGCTGACGGCGCGGCGATCCCGCCGCGCCGTCAGCGCCCAGCGCTCAGTGGCCGCCGTAGAATTCGCAGAACAGCCCATAATACGGAGGCGGGCAGTTGCACACGCTGTTGACGCAGGCCGCGCCATTCAGGCACGGGTTCGGCGTGCAGAACGGGTCCGGAGGCGGAATGTAGATTTCGCAGTTGAGCCCATAATAATCGGCCGGGCACTGGCACGTGTGACTGTTGACGCCGTCGACGCACGTGCCGCCGTTCTGGCAAGGATTGGGGGCACAATCGTCGATGTTGACCCCGCAGTTCGTCCCGCTGAATCCGACCGGGCACTGGCACGTGTAACTGTTGACGCCGTCGACGCACGTGCCGCCGTTCTGGCAAGGATTGGGGGCACAATCGTCGACGTTGACCTCGCAATTCGTCCCGCTGAATCCAGCCGGGCACTGGCAGGTGTAGCTGTCGACGCCATCGACGCACGTGCCGCCGTTCTGGCAAGGATCGGGGGCACAATCGTCGACATTGACCTCGCAGTTCCCTCCAGCGAATCCATCCGGGCACTGGCACGTATACGTGTTGACGCCGTCGACGCACGTGCCGCCGTTTTGACAAGGTGCGGGCGAGCAGTCGTCGGCGTTGATCTCGCAGTCTTTCCCTGCGAATCCGGCCGGACAGCGGCAGGTGTAGGTGTCGACTCCGTCCTCGCAGGCAGCTCCGTTCTTGCAGGGATTGGGGGCGCAGTCGTCCACGTTCGTCTCGCAGGTGTTCCCGCTGAACCCCGCGGGGCACTCGCACGTGAAAGTCCCACCCGCGCTCGTGCAGCTTCCTCCATTTTCGCATGGGCTCTGCGCACAACCATCAGCGGGGGCGTTCACCTCGCAGTTCGTGCCGGTGAATCCCACGGCGCACGTGCAGGTGTACCCCTCGGCCAGAGGCTCGCACGACCCTCCGTTCTGGCACGGTGAGGCCGAACAGACGTCCAAGTCGGCTGTCGTGTCCGTTCTGCATCCGCTCACGAGCAAGCTCGTCCCGAACAGCAAGGCCAACGTGCCCACTAACATCCTTCGCGCGTCCATCCGTCCGCTCCTCGCTCGCTAGCAAAACCATCGCGTTCCCCCGGCGCGTAGATACCGTGACGGGGGGACGCCCACTTGCGCCAACTCTGGCGTCGGCGCAAGCCATCGATGGTACTACGGAGCACCCCTCCCTAGCCACCATAAGTGCGTTGAGGTCAACGACTTCGAGTCGTCCATAACCACATTATCCGACCGGAATAACGCTCCTCGCGTGCCCGGAATCGACGTTTTTGTCGCAAGAGACGATCCGCTCAACGGGCCGTACGCTTCCACTCTGCTGAGATTCGTGCTTCGGGCGTTACGTCCACTCCGGAGCGGTCGGGCTTGACCGCTCTTCGCCGCCTGGCTTGCTTTGCATTTCCTTCTCGCTGAATCCGCCTAGCCTGATCGGCAGGATCGCAGCTGTCCAACCTCTGGGAGGCGGTTCAATGCGATTCGTTGGGACTGTTGATGCTTCTTCGAGGGAGTGACCTCTGGTATGGGCGAACCGCGCAACCTTAATCGCTTGGCCTATTTCGTCGCCGTCGTCGATCACGGCGGCTTCACACAGGCGGCCGACCGGCTTGGGGTCAACAAGGGCCTGGTCAGTCGCCAGGTTGCCAGTCTCGAAGAGGAAGTGGGGGCGCGGCTGCTCGTGAGAAGCACACGGCGGGTCGAACCGACCCCGGCCGGGCGCGCGTTTCACCAGCGGGCGACGCAGATCCTGCGCGAAGCCGAGGATGCTTACGCTGAAATTGCTCAGGACAGAACGGCTCCGCGCGGCACATTGCGGATCACGGCGCCGCACGACTACGGCAATAGCGTGGCCGTTCCGGCCATCGCCGACTTTCTTGCCCGCTACCCGAATTGCCGCGCAGAGGCTCGCTTGAACGATCAAACGCTCGATCTGATGCAGGGCGATCTGGACCTGGCCATCCGCGTCGGTTGGCTCAGCGATTCCAGTCTGAAGGCCCGGCGCATCGGCAGCTTCGAGCAGGTCATGGTCGCTTCGCCGGTCTTTGCGGACAGGCTGGCCCATATGACCAGCCCCGAACAACTGCTCGAGCTGCCGTTCATTGCCAATGCCATGCTGCGCGACCCCCTGTCCTGGACGTTTTCGAAAACCGGGACAGGAGCAGGTCCTGCTCCTGTCCCACGCAGCGCTCACGGTCGACACCACCCAGGCAGTGCATGCCGCCGCTTTGCGAGCCGTTGGTCTGGGCGTCATGCCCGACTTTGCGATCAGGCACGACATCGCATCGGGCGCCTTGCGACGCGTGTTGCCCGATTGGCAGTTGCCCGCGGGAGGCATCTATGTGGTTTTCCCCGCTGCCCGCTTTCGCCCGTCGCGCGTGACTGCGTTTGTGGACATGCTCATCGCGCGGCACGCTGCCACCACGCCGTAGACAGCGATTGTGTCGATCCAGTCAACAATGTGTCCGACTGGAATGACTTAATCAGTCCGCCTTCCTGTGCCACATTCGTAGCAACAGGGCGTTACAACGCCCGTACTTTCAGGAACGGCAGTCAGTATGAGCATCGCAAAAGATCACATCCGGCTCGACTACTTCTTCGATCCCTTCTGTGGCTGGTGTTATGCCAGCGCGCCAGCGGCAAAGGGTATGGCCGAACACTTCGGCGAGCAGCTGCACATGCAGCCATCGGGTCTTTTTGCCAATGAGCGCCCCGTATCCTCGATTGTGAACCACGCCTACAAGAACGACATTCGCATCGGCCAATTGACGGGCCAGGTCTTCAGCGAGGCGTACCACCAGGAGGTGATGCGTGCGCCGGACGGAGTCTTCAGCTCCATGCCATCGACGCTCGCGCTCGTGGCACTCGGCGAGCTGGACACCGCGCTGGAGCCGCAATTCCTGCATCAGGTCCAGATTGCACGTTACGTCCATGGGCGGGATACCTCTCGGGTGGAAGAGGTGGTCGCAGTCGCGCGCACTGTCGCCGGAAGCGGATTGGATGTGGCTGTGCTCGGTGAACGCCTGCGCACCGATGAAGGATTGTTCAGAAAGACCAACGAGCGCATTGCTCGTACCCAGGCAATGATGCAGACATTGCAACTTTCTGGCGTGCCGCTGCTGCTGATGACGCGCGGCATCGATCGCAAGCTCATTCAGGGGCAGGACCTTTATGCCGGCGCAGACCATCTGGTCGGCTTGCTGAACGAACTCGCCCGAACCTGAATCACCCGAAACTCATCCACTCGAGAAATATGAAGATCGCACTGGTTGGTGCATCGGGCCAGGCTGGCTCGCGCATCCTGAATGAGCTCTCCCAGCGCAACCACATCATTACGGCCATTGCCCGTGACACCGCAAAGATCGCAAGTCTTCCGGGCGTCACAGCTGCCCAGGGCGATATCGCCGATCCCGAAGGGCTGGCTGCTGTCCTGAAGGGTCATGATGTCATCATCAGTTCGGTCCACTTCACCGATTTCGACAAGGACAAGCTGATTGCTGCCGTCAAGGCATCGGGCGTCAAGCGCTACTACGTCGTTGGCGGTGCCGGCAGCCTCGAGGTCGCCCCTGGCGTGCCGTTGAACGCTACCCCGGAATTTCCAGCTGCCGTCAAACCCGAATCCGAAGGCGGCGCACGCTATCTCGAAGCGCTGAAGGCTGAAGAGGATCTCAACTGGACGTACCTTTCCCCATCGGCGCTTTTTGTAGCGGGCGAACGCACCGGGAGATTTCGCCTTGGCACGGATCAGCTGTTGGTGGGTCCGAACGGAAGCTCGATCTCGTTCGAAGACTATGCGATTGCCTTGGTTGATGAAATCGAGGCACCTCGCCATGAGCGCAGGCGCTTCACTGTCGGCTATTGACCGCGATCGCCCAAGAGCGGCCGATACGACCCTGTCATCGCCAAGCGCCTGATCGGCGTTTGGCGATGCATGTGCCCCGCTCCCGCGCCGAAGCCGCGGCTCGAGAGGGTCAAGCGATCGATCTCGTTGGCATCCATCCACGCCGGAGAAGAGCCGCCCCCCTTGCGGTTGCTCTTCTCGCCGGGAGTGAGGCGCGTCTCCGGCTTGCGAACGCTCTTCTTCGCTGCACGCCGGGGCCCCCGCGCAGATCCTCGTGGCGCATCACGCCGCCCTTGCCGTCGGCACATCGCGCGCGATCCGAGCGGCGATGCTCGGGCGGGGCTACACCGCGGAAGATCACCGCGAGGGCTGGAAGTACCTTCACACCTGCGCCGGGTTCATCGAAGACGCCGAGGAGCCCAGCATCCGCGAGGCGATCGAGGAGCTCGACGCGTGGGACGAGCCGGCGTTCCGCATCGTGCGCGCGACGCTCGAGCGGGGCTTCCCCGAGCAGGAGGCGTTCGTGATGAACGGCCTCAAGCCAGCCACCGGCGCCGCGGCCGTTCTGTCCGTCGAGCGCCTCCTCGATCGCCTCGACGCCCTCGAGCGCTCGCCCGAGCGCAAGGAGGATGAGGCGGCGCTCGCCACTCTTTGCCAGCGTGGGATCGACGACGCGAAGCGAAGGCGTATGCGCGAGCGCGTCTCGACGGCGAAGTCCGTCGTCCCCCCTCGTCCGGGTCGATGCTCAGGCCGTCGCGCAGGACGTCGGAAGCTCGCGTCGGTGCGCTTGGAGTCGGTGAGGCGAATGACCAAACCGCGTCTCGCCTCGCCCGCGCGCCGCGGCGCCCATGCGCTTCGGCGCGACCTTCGTTGGCGGCGCGGTCTCCCCCAGAACAAAGCGCGCGATGGCGTTCTCGATCGTCAGAGCGCCGCTTCAATCGCTCGGGCGACCTCGTCGGCCTCCGGGACCGTGCGCGGCGAGAAGCGCTTCACCACGCTCCCGTCGCGCCCCACGAGGAACTTTTCGAAGTTCCAGGCGATGTCGGCGCCGCCACCGGCCTCGCTGCCGATCAAGAACTGGTAGAGCGGGCTTCGCTTCGCGCCGTTGACGTCCTGCTTCTCGAGGAGCGGGAAGTCGACGCCGTAGGTGGCGGCGCAGAAGGTGGCGATCTCCGCTTCCGTGCCCGGCTCCTGACCCAAAAATTGGTTGCAAGGTGCACCCACCACGAGGAAGCCCTTCTCGCGGTACTTGTCCTGGAGCTTCACGAGCCCTTCGTATTGCGGAGTGAGACCGCAACGACTCGCGACGTTCACGAACAGCACGACCTTGCCGGTGAGCTCCTCGGCGGGGAGCGCCGTACCGTCCAGACGGGTGAACGGGATCGAGCCCATCGAGGTCGGACCACCGTCGGGAGCCTTCCCGTACACGGCTCGATTGACGACGGACGAGGCGGCGGAGGCGATCTTCTTGAGCATGGGTGACGGTTCCTTCGATGCGAAGAGAGCCATCACGGTAGCACCGCTCGCGCAGGCGTCCCGCCGTATCCTACAGGTGACCGCGCGCTCGAAACGCGCCGAAGAATCGAGGGTCGTACCCCGAAATGGCGGACGCGCGACTGCGAGCAGAGGGGCCGCGCGCCTTCGATCCGAGCGCGGTCAGACCGCGTCTTCGCTCAGCGGAAGTACGCCTTCACCGAGCCGTCGATCAGGGTGCGGAACGACCGCGCATACATCCAGGTGGCGACCGCACCGTAGACGGTGCCGGCGAGCACCTTGAGCTGCCAGGTCTGGACGAACATCCACGCCGCCTTGCCGACCCCGAGGGTGCCGACGATGGTGAAGAGCGCCGTGGCGACGAGAAGGATGAGGCGCGTCAGCGACGACCGCTTGATGAGCGCGCGCCCGATGATGAACGTGACGAACCAGCTGAAGAGCATGCCGGCCACGTTCGTGACGATCGAGAACACGCCGATGCCGCTGGCGAGCACCGAACAGACCGCCGTGAAGACGGCGAAGCCGTACCAGGAGTTCGTGAGCCCTTCGATCTTCGCTTTGCCGCTCATCATCCGCCTCCGCTTCCTGGTTTCTTGGTCCCCGAACCGTAACGTACGTTCCGCCGTCCCCGAGCTTCCTTCGTGCCGACGTTCGACGGTCGACCCAGCCCAATCATTCCACCGAGGCCGTGCGAACCGTTCCGACGCCCCCGCGCGGGCCTCGATCGCTGGCCCTTCAGCAGCCCCACTTCGTCGAGAACACACGACAAACCGGGAGCTCACCCGCGCCGGACCATCGCGTTCGGCCTCCTGCGCGCAGTGCGGCGTTGCTCCCTACCGCCGGGGCCGCCTCAAGGAGAGAGGCTCGGTCGGCTCGCTCGCGCCCGGATCGACGCGCGGTCGTTCTTCACCGGAATCCACACGCGGAAGACCATGCCCCCGTGAGCGGTGTTGTCGACCTCGATCGATCCACCATGGATCTCGACGATCGAGCGCGCGAGCTGGAGGCCGAGGCCCAAGCCGCCCTGACGGCGTGCGCTCTCGGCGCTCTTGAATGCGTCGAAGATCTTCTCGCGCTCGGCGACGGGAAGCCCCTCGCCGCTCGTCTCGACCTCGATCCTGAGGCGCGCGCCCTGGTCGGCGGGCAACGTCGCGCGGACCGGGACGATGCCCTTGTCGCTGAAGCGCGCCGCCGTCATGACGACGGCGGTGAGCGCCTGGACGATGCGCGTGCCGTCGATCAGGAGGGTCGGGATCCCCGGCTGGATCTCGCCCATGATCTGGACCTCCGAGCCGACGGAGAGGTCGCGTGCCTCGAGCACGGACGACATGACGACATCGTCGACGAGGGTCGGCGCGGGCGAGACCTCGAGCTCGCCCGCCTCCACCCGCGCGCTGTCCAGGATCGTGTCGATGAGGACGAGCAGCTCCCGCCCGCGTTGCTCGATGATCGCGAGGCTCTCGTGCTGCTCCTTCGTGAGCGCGTTGCGACGAACGAGCTCGGTGAACCCGAGGACGGCGTTGAGCGGCGCCTTGAGGTCGTGGCTCATCGACGCAAGGAGGAGGCCGCGCATGCGCTCAGTGGCCTCGCGCGCCTCGATCGCGCGGCGTTGCGCGGAGGCGAACTCGCGGAAGATGCCGCCGAGCGTGTCGATGGCCTCGAGCAGCTCGGTCACCCTCGAGAAGCGCGCCTCGTGCAGGATGATCGTGCCGCGCATGACCTCGGCGACGCCGGCGCGACGGATCTCGCGCGTGGCGAGCGCGATGTCCGAGTCGAAGAATGCCGCCGCGCGCGTACCGAGGATCGCGGCGAGCCCCACCGCGGCCATCGCGAGCAAGACATACGCGGCGAAAGCAGCGGAGAGGCGCGTCGTCCCGAAGCGCACCAGCGCGGCGCCGGGTTGGAGCGGGACCGTGACCTGCGTCTCGCCCTCGTCGCCCTGACGCAGGATCTCGCCCCCTTCGTGCGTCGGGACGATCTGCACGTGGAAGCCGAGCGCCGCCGCCGCCTCGATTGCCTCCGTACGACCGGCGACGTCGTCGGGGTCGCCGGTGCCGAGCGACTCGAACGCAGCGTGGGCGATGTCGACCGCGTCCTTCGCGCGCGCCTCCTTGTCGAGCGCACGCGCGTGGGCGTCCGCGAGGAGCGACGCTCCGAGCGCGACGAGCGCGACGGGAAGAGCGACGGCCGCGACGTAGCGCTTCCTCAGCCGCCCGAGGACCTCGCCGCCGAGAGCGCGCAGGCCGTCCTCGGCGACACGCGGCGCGACGAGCTCGAGGGTGCGCGCGACCTGTGCTCGCATCAGGACGTAGGCGGGGAGCGTCGCGGTGCTCACGAGCGTGAGGACGAGGAGCACGAGGGCGAGCTGCGTGTACATGTCGATCGCCTGCGGGCGGAGCGCGGGGATCAACGTGGCGAGCGAGACGACGCCGGCGAAGCCGACGTTCGCGAGCGAGAGCAGCGAAGGCGCGTCGTAGAGCGCGAGGACATGCGCTGGCTCGCCGGTGGACGACTCCACGGAGAGCGCAGCGAGGAGCGGCCGCACGCGATGAAGCACGATCACGGTGAGCCACGCCGAGAGCGCCGCCGAGAAGAGCCCCATCGTCAGGATGACGGAGAGGGATGCCTCGGCCGACTGCGGCTCGAGGAGGAGCACCCGCGGAACGAAGACGGCGCTGAGGAGGAACGAGACGACGTGCGTCCCGACCTGGATCGAGAGCAGCCGCCAGAGGAGCCGCTTTGCGATCGGGCGACCGAAGCGCTCCGAAGTCGGGCCGAACGAGCTCATGACGCCCCCGTGGGCCGCGTGGGCCCGCCGGCGACGAGGTGAGCGCCCGGCGGACGCGACAGCTTGCGCGAGGGCGGCGCGTCGATGTTGCCGATCGGCAAGAGGACCTTGAACGTCGAGCCGTGGCCGAGCTCGCTCTCGACCGAGATCGAGCCGTGATGGAGCATCACGAGGCGGCGAGTGATCGCGAGGCCGAGGCCGGTACCGCGGCGTCGGAACTGCTCGCTCCGAGCCTGCTTGTACTCCTGGAAGATGAGCGCGCGCTCCTGCTGCGAGATGCCCGGCCCCGTGTCGCTCACGAGGAAGGCGGCCATCATCCCTTCACGCCGAACGGTGACCACGACCTCACCGCGCTGGGTGAACTTGATCGCGTTGTTGACGAGGTTGCCGAGGATCTGGCGGACGCGCCGCCCGTCGACGCGCGCGATCAGCGGCTCGCCTTCGACGCGAACGGAGAGCGGCTTCTGCCCGACGAGGCCACGCGCCTCCCGCATGACCTCGCTCGCGAGCGCAAAGACGTCGACGCGTCCACGGGTCAGGCGGAGCTGACCGCTCTCGAGCGCGGAGAACTCGAGGATGTCGTTGATGAGCGACAGGAGGTGCGCACCCGAACCGCGGATCTGCTCGACCTCTTCCTTCGCCGAAGGCGAGAGCGGGCCATCGACCTCCTCCATCAAGATGTCGGCAAACCCGAGGATCGCGTTGAGCGGGCTCCGGAGCTCGTGGCTGACGGCCGCGAGGAACGCCGCGCGCTCGCGATCGGCGACGCTCGCCCGCGCGAGGTCGCCGCGGTACGCGCTCGACGCCTTGCCGAAGCGACCCACGAGCTTGTTGAACGTCGCCGTGAGGACGCCGACTTCGTCCATCGTTCGCGTGGGGATGAGCTCGCCGGTCGGCTCGGTCCGCACCTGCGCCATCGCGCGGACGCGATGGGTCACGAAGTCGACGTCGCGAGTGACGTCACGCGAGACGGCATACGCCACCGTCGCGGCGACGCCGAGGAGGAGCACGGCCAGCGCCGCGAGCGCACTCGCGAGCGCGCTCGACCCCACCGCGACCCGCGGCTCGGGCACCAGCACGACGAGGCGCAGAGCCTTCGCGTCGGTCTGCGCACCGATCGCGCGCACGGCATAGTGCGAGCGCCCCATGCGCATCTCGGCGACGCCGCGCCCCATCGCGAGCATCCTCCGCAGCGCGGCGGGCTCCGGAGCTCCGAGCGTCTGGTCATGGATGATCTCGCCGTCGGCGGTGACGATGAGCATCTCGGCAGCGCTCCTGCGCGCCGCAAGCTGCGTCGCATCGAGGCGACGCGGCCCCGAGAGCGCGCCGAGCCTCGCCGAGACCGTCGCAGCGATGAGCTCGGCTCGAGCGCCAGCGTGGTCGTCGCCGGCGCGCGAAAGCTGATCGAGGCCGACCAGGCCGATGCCAAGCGCCGCCGCGAGCCCGATCACGACCACGAGGAGCGGCGCGAGCGGAAGGAACGGCCAGCCGCTGCGCAGACGCGGAGCACGAACGCGGAGCTCCTCCGTCGCGGGCGGGACGTCGGAGGAGGACCGGAGCACGTCGACGGCGGGCTCGCCTTCCACCGCGCGAGCGCGCGGACGAGGAGGAGGAGCTTCGTCGAAGGAGCTCGACGGCGGCCGAAGGCTCATGCCTGCGGGGGCTCGAGGCACTGTTACGGGTGGCTGTGGTTGGGGCGCGATCCCCAACATCGCTCCGGAGAGGTCGGTGTCCTCGGCCTCATCCTCCGAGTCCGAGATCGACTGAGCCGCAGGCGGGATCGAGCCGAGCGGCCGGCCGGGCAGAGCGGGAGGCGCGGGCGGAGCGGCCGATGGGCGCGGAATCGAGCCCATCGGTGGCGGCGCAACGACCGGAGCATGGGGCGGATGAGGCGTGCTGAGATCCTCGGCCGCAGGTGTCAGCACCAAGCCGGGCTGGGTCGTCTCCGGTATCTCGTCGAAGGGATCGAGACGGGTGTCGCGCTCCCCACGATCGTCGTAGCCGCCACCCGCGAAGCGCGGATCATCGTTCTTCATCGGAAGGTCCCGTCACGGATGACGGGTCGGTGAACGCGCCCGGCCCGAGCCGAGCACCGCAGCCAATGTAGCGCGGGGGCCAGAGCAGCGCGGATTTGTGCGCGATCGCTCGAGCACACCGCGCCGGCTCCAGCGTGGATGCGCTCATCCACGCGGCGAGCGCCAGGCCCCGGCGCCGCACCGCGCGCCACGCTCGAGCGACGCGCGACTCGGTCAAATCGATGCATATCGCAACGGTGATGAAGCCACCACTCCTCATCCCCGACCGCGCATGACCGACGAAGCGCGAACACTTCGACGATCGCCGCTTCATCGTGAAGGCCGTGCGAACGAAAAATCGTAGGAGCTCCAACGGTCGTCGACGCGGCGCGCAATACGATTTCGCCGATTGGCCCTTGTCTCCGCGAGAAAGGCAGCGCAAAAGGAGAAAAGGATGCGCCTCTTCCGGCGACAGCGCGACACGAAGACGTCGGTCATCCGACGCGAGGCCGTTTCGGCGACCGCCGAAGCTGCGCCTCAGTCCGTGGTCGTCCCCCCCGCGCGTCCCTCCTCCTCGTCGCCCGTTGCGCCCGTCGCCGAGAAGTCCGTCCCGGCGGACTCGCTCCCGATGCTGGCCGTGCCGCCTTCTCCGCCGTCTTACGACAGGCTCGAGGACTCGGACGTCTTCGTCTGCGAGCCCGATTCGGTGAAGGCCGCCTCCGCCAAGCGCGCCGCGCGTGAGGTCACGCTCTTCGTCCACGGCTGGCACAACGTCGAGCCAGGACTCCTCTCGTGGACGTTCCCGAGCCTCCGCGCCGCGCTCGACGCCGTGCAGCGGATGAAGAACGCCATCGGCTGGTGCGTCGTCTCCGGTACCGGCTGGAACGATCTCGACACGGCCCGTGCGAACGGCGCCGTCCTCGTCGAGCAGCTCTCGTAACGTCGACCGCGCCCTGCGCCGACGCCCGAGCCTTCGATCACGGAAGGTCTTCGGGCGAATACGCAATCGCACAGACGTTGCGGACGTACTCGAGGAACGCGGATCTGGGCTCCGCCTTCGAAACGTAGCCGTCCGCGCCCGCAGCGCTCGCACGAGCGGCAAGCTCCTCGGTGGGAAGGTCGGAGACGAGGACGACGGGCACCGTCGCCTTGTAGCGAGCCTTCACTCGGCGGCAGAGCTCCTCGCCGCTCAGTTCCGGCATCATCACGTCCATGAGCACGAGGTGTGGTCGCCACCCATCGAGCAACGCCTCGAACTCGTCCGGCGAGCCGGCAGCGCGGACGTCGAAGCCATCCTCGGACAGGACTTGGGTCTGAGCCGCGAGCGTGAGCGCGCTGTCGTCGATGAGCAGGATGCGAAGCGCCGGCTTCGTCGGCGCTTCCTCCGCGAACGAAGGAGGCAGGCAGGTCACCGCGAGCTCCTCCTCCCTCCGGGAAGGCGGGAGCGTCTCGGTCCACGTCGCCGTGAACGGCAACCGCGAGCCTCGCGAGATCACGACGGCCCCGACGCGCGACGAGAGTCGATCGTCACGCCGCCACTCGGTCTCGAGCGCCTGGAGCGCGTTGTCGAAGGACTCGAAGCTACGCGCCGCTCGGACGGGCTGCGCGGACGAGAGCGCCTGATCGATGCACTCGATCGCGCCCGCCCACGCGCCCGTCCCGTAGGGCGCGAGCGCACGCGCGAGCTCCCCGGCGCTCTGCCATCGCGCAGAAGGCGCGCGCTGCATGCACCTCGACACGACATCCGAGACAGCCTGCGAGACCTGCGGGCACAGAGCGTGGAGCGGGACCGGATCCCGACCGAGGATCGCAGCTACGATCTCGGAGAGCTCGCCGTTGAACGGCGGTGCTCCGGAGAGGAGCTCGTAGGCGACGACACCGAGCGACCAGAGGTCCGTCCGGAGATCGATCGCAGCGCCCTTCTCGAGCTGCTCCGGCGACATGTACATCGGCGAGCCGAGCACCCGGTCGTCGTCCGTGGTGACGCCGAGCGACTTCGAGATGCCGAAGTCGAGGAGCTTCACGATCTGCCGGCCGCTCTTGTTCTTCGCGAGGAAGAGGTTCGCCGGCTTGAGGTCGCGGTGGACGACCCCTGCGGCGTGCGCATGCGCGAGCCCCTCGAGCGCCTGGAGCGCGATGTCGACCACCTCCGCCTCCGGAAGCGGGCCCTTCCGCGCGAGGAGCGTGTTCAGATCGCATCCCGCGAGGTACTCCATCACGAGGTACGGCGCGCCGCTCGGCAGCGTCCCCGCGTCCATGACGCGCACGACGTGCTCGCTCGTGATGCGCGCCACGGTCGAGGCCTCGAACGAGAAGCGCCCGATCACCTCCGTGGAGATGGGCACGCCGGGCAAGAGCGCCTTGATGGCGACGCGCTGGCGGAGGATGAGGTGCTCCGCCTCGTAGACGATGCCCATCCCGCCTTCGCCGAGGATGCTGTCGATCCGGTACTTGCCGGCGATCACGTCGCCGACGAGCGGAACTCCAGCAGCGCCATTCGGCTCGCGCATCGATCTCGAGAGCGTATCACCTCTCGCGGGCCGTCGAGCCGGTCGCGAGCATCGGGGACACCATCCCCGCGCGCTCGCGACCGAGCCGCTCGGGCAGGCTCAGACCTTCTCGAGGACGACCGCGATGCCCTGACCGCCGCCGATGCACGCGCTGCCGACGGCATAGCGACCGCCGCGACGCGCGAGCTCGTAGACGAGGTGCGTGGTGATGCGCGCGCCGCTCGCGCCGAGCGGGTGGCCGAGGGCGATCGCGCCGCCGTTCACGTTGGTCTTCTCGCGGGGGAGGCCGAGCTCCTTCTCGACGGCGAGGTACTGCGGAGCGAACGCCTCGTTGACCTCGAAGACGTCCACGTCGCTCTGCTTCAGGTCGGCACGGGCGAGCGCGTTCCTGATCGCGGGCGCCGGGCCGATGCCCATGATGTTCGGCTCGACGCCGGCAATGCCCCACTGCGCGAGGCGCGCGAGGGGCTTCAGGCCCTTCGCCTTCGCGAAGTCCTCCGTCGTGAGCACGAGGCACGCGGCACCGTCGCAGATGCCGGACGCGTTGCCCGCAGTGACGACGCCATCCTTCTTGAAGACGGGCGCGAGCTTCGCGAGCGCCTCGATCGTCGTCTGCGGACGGGCATGCTCGTCGACGGCGAACTGCACCGTCGCCTTCCGCTGCTGGATCTCGATCGGCGCGATCTCGTCCTTGAAGACGCCCTTCTCGTTCGCAGCCGCCCAGCGCTGCTGGCTCGAGAGCGCGTACTCGTCGCAGTCCGCGCGGCTGATGCCGTACTTCGCGGCGAGGTTCTCGGCGGTGACGCCCATCGGCGTATTGCAGTAGCTGTCGGTGAGGGCGCTCCAGAGCGAGTCCTCGACCTGCGGGGCCTTGCCGAAGGCCCAGCCCTCGCGGCTGCCGCGGAGGATGTGCGGTGCCTGCGTCATGTTCTCGGTTCCGCCGACGAGCACCGCCTCGGCCTCACCGAGGAGGAGCTGCTCGGCGCCGTTGATCACCGCTTGGAAGCCCGAGCCGCAGAGGCGGTTGACGGTGAGCGCGGGCGTCGTGATCGGGAGTCCCGCCTTCAGGCCGATGTGACGGGCGCAGTAGATCGCGTCCGGGCTCGTCTGCATGACGTTGCCGATGATGACGTGACCGATCGCCTCCACCGCGATCCCGGCCTGCGCGATAGCAGCCTTCGCAGCGTGCACCGCCAGGTCGTTCGCGCTCACCCCTTTGAGCATCCCCTGCATGGTTCCGAACGCGGTGCGCTTGGCCCCCACGACGACGATCGACTTCGACAGCTTGGCCATGGCTATTCTCCCGAGATGAGTGAGCGGATCCGCGCGCGAATTTAGGCGCTTTCGGGTAGTGGCGCTACCCCTCCTCCCCGCGCGGAAAACGGCTATCGTTGGGGGGCGATGAACGCTGGCGTCCCTACGTGCCCGACCTGCGGTGGCGTGAACACGAACCCGCAGGCCACGCAGTGCCGCTTCTGCGGACAGGGCCTTACGCCTCAAGGCCACGGCGCGCCGCCAGGCTATGGCGGCGCACCTCAAGGCTACGGCGCACCTCAAGGCTACGGCGGCGCACCTCAAGGCTACGGCGCACCTCAAGGCTACGGCGGCGCACCTCAAGGCTACGGCGCACCTCAAGGCTACGGCGCACCGCAGGGCTACGGCGCACCGCAGGGCTACGGCGCACCGCAGGGCTACGGCGCACCTCAGGGCTACGGCGCGCCGCCTCCGAATCCCTATGGCCCTCAACCGAACCCCTACGGCACGCCGATCGCTGGCTTCGGCGGTGCGCAGCCGTTCCAGGGCGGGCACGGCTATGTGGATCGGAGCGGGTGGGCCGGCGGCTGGAGCACGTTCTTCTGGGTACGCCTCGCCATCGCGGCGATCGCGATCGGCGTCACGCTGCTCGGCGCATGCGTGTCGGCGCTCAGCCAGTGAGGAGGTCGACCGTAAGACCGCGAACGGCTTCGTCGTGAGACAATGGGGGGATCGCCGCCAACCGCTCGAGGTTGGGGCTTAACTATTCCAACCGATTGTCCGTAGGGTAGATATGTCGATCCGTCCGTCAGGCTCGAGTCCCGACGAGATCACCTCGCTCGGCCAGCTCAGGGCCGAGATCGAGCGGGAGAACGAGCTCGCCAGGAGCCTCGCCATGACGAGGAGCGTCCTCGATGCGGTCGCCGACGCCATCCTCGTGGTGGACGAGACCGGCGCCGTCGCGAGCGTCAATCGCGGCTTCATCACGATGTGGCGCGTGCCGGAGTCCCTGAAGGGCGTGACCGAGGCGGGGGCCAACGCGGAGCTGCTGATCCGCCACGCGGCAACGCTCACGGCGAAGCCGGAGTCGTTCCTCGAGCGCACTCGCCAGCTCTCGGAGGACAAGAACGCGGTGGCGACGGACGAGCTCGAGCTCGCCGACGGCCGCACGATCAGCCGCTACACCTCCCCTGTCCAGTCGGGCCCCGGCGAGATCCGGGCACGCGTCTGGTCCTTCCGCGACGTCACGGAGGCGCGCGGGCTCGCTGCGCGGCGCGCGGTCGTCGCCGAGCGCATGACGTCGGTGGGGCAGCTCGTCGGAAGCGTGGCTCACGAGATCAACAACCCGCTCGCGTACATCGCAGGAAACCTCGACGTCGTCGTCGATGCCCTCGGGGCGGGCACGCCGATGCCTCGCGAAGAGATGCTCGAGGCGCTCGAAGACGCCCGGACCGGCGTCGATCGGATCAAGGTCATCGTGCGCGATCTCCGCACGCTCTCGCGGATGGACGACGAGACGCGCGAGTCGATCGACGTGCGCACGGTCCTCGAGACCGCGCTCCAGATGGCGCACAACGAGCTCTATCATCGCGCGCGCGTCGTCCGGAACCTCCGGCCCGTTCCGCTCGTCTCCGCCAACTCGGTGAGGCTCACGCAGGTCTTCCTCAACCTGTTGATGAACGCGGCCCACGCGATCCCGGACGGTCGCGCGAGCGAGAACAGCGTCACGATCACCACGTCGCCGAGCCCGCTCGGCGGAGCATCGATCGAGATCAGCGACACCGGCGGCGGGATCGCTCCCGCGCACCTCGAGCGCATCTTCGATCCGTTCTTCACGACCAAGCCGGTCGGAGCGGGGACGGGCCTCGGCCTCACCATCTGCAAAGGCATCGTCGAGAAGCTCGGTGGCACGATCGAGGTCGAGAGCCGGCCGGGCATCGGGACGACGTTCACCGTGGAGCTGCCGCCGAGCACGCTCGAGCCGACCGCATCGCCGCGCATCTCCACGCCGCCGGCCCCTCCCCCACCGAAGCGCTCGGTCCTCGTGATCGACGACGATGCCCGGATCCGGCGCTGGTTCGAGCGCGTCCTCGCCCACCACGACCTCATCGTGGCCCCGAGCGTCGAGAGCGCCGAGGACGCGATCAAGACGGGCTCCTTCGACGTGATCTTCTGCGACGTGATGATGCCCGATCGCACGGGCATGGACATGCACGAGGTGATCTCGAGTCAGAGACCCGATCTCTTGTCTCGTGTCGTCTTCATGTCCGGCGGTGCATTCACCCCGGTGCTCTCTCAGTTCCTCGAGACGGTCCCGAACCTCTGCTTGAGGAAGCCGTTCGAGAAAGAAGCCCTCGAGCGTGCCATCGAACGCGTCGTCGCCACCGGTTGAGCGCGGCCGCACTCAGGTGCGGCCCGCTCAGGTGGGCGCGCTCAGGTGCGGCGCGCTCAGGTACGGGCCAGAGCCCAGGACGCGGTGCCTACCGCCTCGTCGCGCTCCTTGACCTTCACCTGGAGCGCGATCTTCCCCGGGGCGACGTTCCATCCCTCGGTGACGAGCGTCTCCCCCGGCCATACGGGCTTCGAGAACTTCGTCTCGAACGCGGTGAGCTTCGACGGGTCGCCGCCACACGCGCCCTTCGCGGCATGGCGAACCATGTACCCGAACGTGCAGAGTCCATGGAGGATCGGCCCCTGCTCGAAGCCGACACGCGCAGCGAACTCGGGATCGGCGTGGAGCGGGTTCCAGTCCCCGGAGAGGCGGTAGAGCAGCGCCTGCTCGGGCGACGTCTTCTCTTCGATCCGGAAGTCGGGCTCCTGCCCCTTCGGCACCTCGGCGACCTTCGCTTCCTTCGGCGGCAGCTCGCCTCCGAAGTTGCCGGCGCCGCGGATGATGATCTGCGAGGTGGTGTCGGCGAGGAGCTTCCCCGACGTGTCCTTGATCTCGCAATCGATGACGACGATGGCGAACTTCCGCATGTCGTAGATGCCGCGAACGCGCGCCACCGTCGAGAGCGTCGCCTCCGGCGGGAGCTCGGCGTGGACGCGAACGCCCTGCTTGCCGTGGACGACCATCGAGAGATCGCCGCCGGTCTTCACGACGCAGTCGAGCATCGGCTTGAACATCGGGACGACGGCGAAGCTCGGGAGCACCTTCGGCCCGCGCCCCTCGTAGAGCCAGTCGAGCTCATCCTTCTTGGCGCCGATGCCGAGCGCATAGAGGACGGTGTCCTTCCACGAGTAGGAGAACGTCTGCGGCTCGAGCGGCTTGTCGACGATGGAGAGATCGAGGGCCATGGCGAGGTCGATTCCCACGGCCTCCGAGCCGTGTCAATCTAGCGACTGTGGGAGGGCCGCTCGAAGATCTGCAGGGGCTCGGGCTCGCGTGGGCGCGCTTCGCTCCGACGCTCGCCATCGTGCCGGCGTTCGGGCTCAAGGCTCTGCCGACACCGGCGCGCGGAATCCTAGGCCTCGCCCTCGCAGCCGGTATCTACCCGGCGCTCGCGCCGCTCGCGGTCGATCGCCCGACCACCCCGTGGTTCGTCCTCGCGCTCGAGCAGATCGTCCTGGGAATGCCGGTCGCACTTGCCGCCGCGATCCCGCTCTGGGCCGCGACGATGGCGGGCGGCCTCGTCGACTCGCTCCGGGGGGCGCAGGACGGCTCCGGGCTCGCGGTCGTGGAGGGCACGCGGGCAACGCCGCTCGCCATCCTCCTCTCGCTCCTCGCGAGCATCGTGTTCCTGGCGACGGGCGGACCGGCGCGCGTCGCATCATCGCTCGCAACGACGACGCTGGGCGAGCATCCACTCCTCGCGGCGGCACACGCGCTGGTAGCGGGGATCGGCCTCGCCGTCGCGATCGGCGCGCCGCTCCTCGCGGCGGCGGTCGTGCTCGAGATCGCCTTCGCGCTGATCGCCCGAGCGGCGTCACCTTCGCAAGTACACGCGCTGCTCGCTCCGATGCGGGCGCTCGGGCTGCTCGCGATCGTTGCGGTCGTGCTCGAGCGCATGGCGAACGTCCTCGCGCTCGCGGTACACACGGGCTCGTGACACGAAGATGAGCTAAGATTTGCGGGTCTATTTCTTCAGGGCGATCCACTAGGGTATCGGGCGGCGGGGTCACGTGGCGAAGCTCCTTGCGGTACAGACGTGGGGTCTCGATGGTGCACCACGCGAGGTGGGCTCGCTCGCCGCCGGTCTCGACGTCGGCCGGCTCTGTCCCGACGTCGCGGCGCACGTGTCGAGCGCGCTCGAGGGTCGAACGTCGACCGTGCCCGCCGAGCACGATGGACGGCTCGTAACGTGCACCTTCGTTCCCCTCCGTACGCCGGACGGAGCGGTCTCCGGTGCGCTCTCGACCGTGACGGCCGTGGACGACGAGCCACCGCGCAAGGAGCTCCAGGAGCGCCTCGCGTTCGAGGAGCTCGTCACCCACCTCTCGACGAAGTTCGTGAGCGTCGGCATCGACACCCTCGACGTGAGCCTGAACGACGCCCTCCGCGAGATCGGGGAGTTCGCGCGTGTCGACCGCGCGTACATCTTCCGCTTCAAGCCGAACGGGACCGCGATGGTGAACACCCACGAGTGGTGCTCACCGGGGACCGCGCCTCAGATCGACGCGCTCCAGGACCTCTCGTTCGACACGATCCCGTGGTGGTCGCGCCAGCTGAGGGCGCGACAGATCATCCACGTCCCGGACGTCCAGAAGCTCGGGCCCGAGTCGGCGGCCGAGAAGGCGATCCTCGGCGAGCAGGCGATCCGCTCGGTGCTCGCCATCCCGATGATCTGCGAGGACAGCGTGGTCGGCTTCGTCGGCTTCGACTCGGTCCGGGAGTCCAAGCGCTGGGCGCAAACCGACATCGCGCTGCTCCGGATCGCCGGTGAGATCTTCATGAGCTCGCTCGAGCGCGCGCGAGCAGAGCGCGAGCGGCACGAGCTCGAGGCCCAGCTCGTCCAGGCGCGCAGCCTCGAGAACGTCGCGCGGCTCGCCGGCGGCGTCGCGCACGACTTCAACAACCTCCTCGCCGTCATCCTCAACTACACGACGCTCCTGAAGCGCGAGAGTGTCGAT
This sequence comes from Myxococcales bacterium 68-20, assembly GCA_001899635.1. GTDB lineage: Bacteria > Myxococcota_A > Polyangia > Polyangiales > Polyangiaceae > Labilithrix. Next base: position 403,425 of record MKVQ01000004.1, read on the forward strand.
CCCGGTCAGCGCGAGAAGCTGGACGAGCTCTTCAAGGCGGCTCGAAGCGCAGCGGATCTCACGCGCCAGCTCCTGCTGGTCGGTCGCCGCGACATCGTCGAGCCGATGCTGCTCGACCTCGGCGAGGTGATCACGTCACTGAAAGGGCTGGTCAAGCAGACGCTCGGCGACAGCATCGAGCTGGTGCTCGAGCTCGGGGAGGACCTCGACACCGTCAAGGTCGGCCTGCCGCAGATCGAGCAGGTCATCGTCAACCTCGCGCTCAACGCGCGTGACGCGATGTCTCGTGGCGGCACACTGCTCATCCAGACGAGCAACGTCGAGCTCTTGCCAGAGCACGCCGCCCGCTACCTCGACGTCGTGCCCGGACGCTACGTGCATTTGCGGATCCGCGACGACGGGATGGGGATGACGCCCGAGACCGAGGCGCGCGCCTTCGAGCCGTTCTTCACGACCAAGGGGCTCGGGGGAACCGGCCTCGGTCTCTCGAGCGTGCATGGCATCATCAAGCGCGCCGGAGGGCACGTCGCGCTCTCCACCGAGCGCGGCGTCGGCACCACCGTCGACGTGTTCCTGCCGAGCGTCGCCCACGAGCTGGAACGGGACGAGTCCACTCCCGCTCCGGTCAGCTCGCCGGGCGGACGCGGTGAGACGGTGCTCGTGGTCGACGACTCGCCGATGCTGCGGAGGATCGTCTGCGCCCTCCTCGCGGACAACCGCTATCACCCGCTGGAGGCGGGGACAGCGGAGGAGGCGCTGGAGCTGTGCGCAGCGCACGCCGGCGAGATCGACATGCTCCTCACCGACGTGATCATGCCGCAGATGTCCGGGCGCGCCCTCGCCGATCGCCTTCGCGAAGAGCACGGGATCGTCCGAGTGCTCTACATGACGGGCTACGACGACGAGATCATCGGGCACCAAGGCGCGCTCGAGGAAGGAACGTTCGTGCTCCAGAAGCCGTTCCTCGAGGCCGATCTCCTCCGCGCGGTTCGTCGCGTGCTCGACGACCCGTCCGCCCGCACCGCGATCACGGCCTGAGACTCGTGCTTCGCCCTTTCGGGCGAGCCACCCGTGACTGCAGACCACAATCGTTCGCACTGCGCCGAGCCCAGGACCAAGCGAGCCTCGAGGCCGCAATCCGCGCGATGTGACGAGGTCGCGCGGGTTTGAATCCGCCGCGCGGACGACCGTCCAAGCCCGCATGCCGATCAGTGGTTTGCTGGGGAACAAATCGCTCCGCATCGCGGCACTCGCAGCGCCTCTCGTCGGGCTGCTCGTCGCCTGCGGCTCATCTTCGATGGAAAAAGCCGAGGGGATCCCGACGCCTCCCGATGGCGCGGCACCTCCGGCGTTCTCGCCGGCGCTCTGTCAGGGCGCGCTCTGCTGGCTCGCGCCGCTTCCGCAGGGGAATTTCCTGAGGGCGGTTGCGACGTCGGAGACCGGCACGAGCTTCGCGGTCGGCGACCATGCTGTCGTCCTCCGCTCGAGCGGCACCGGCTGGACGGCGCTCGCGCTCCCGCCGCGCGGCCAGGCCCAGCGGAACCTGCGCGCCGTTCACGTGCTCGCGGACGACGACGTCTGGATCGCGGGCGAGCGCGGCGTCGTCCATCATTTCGATGGCACGAGCTTCACGGAGAACGCGCCGGCCGCGGCCACAGACGACTTCATCTCCGTTTGGGCTGCGTCGTCGAGCGACGTATGGGCGGTCGCAGCGCAAGGACGTGTCTGGCGCTACGACGGCGCTGCGTGGAGCGAGAGCCTCTCGGCCAAGATCGGCGGCGTGAGCGCGAGCCTCGTGGGGATGTGGGCGTCCGCTGCCGACGACGTCTGGGTGCTCGGCGGCACCGAGGAGAAGACGCGTCTCTGGCATTTCGACGGCGCGGCGTGGACGGACGAGTCGCTCGCTCCGTCGAAGCACGATGAGGTCGCGGTCCCCGGTGCGCCGGTCGCGATCTCCGGCGCGGCGCGCGGAGAGCCGTTCATCGCGTTCGAGCACCGCGTCGTCGCGCGATCGGCGAACGGGACGTTGCGCGATGTCTATTTCGTCTCGATAAAGGACTGGCAGTCGACCCCTCCGAACACGGCGCTCTTCGTGCGAGGACCTTCCGACGTGTTGCTCGCGCGCACGGCAGGGAACGTCCAGCACTTCGTCGACACTTCCAAGGCCGTGAGCGTGGGCGACGACTACACGCAGGTCCCCGGGTTCGCCTTCGGTACGGGGCCGGGCGGACGCCCGTTCGTCCTCCGCGCGGGCGGACGTCTGTCCGATCCGGTGGCGGCCTCCGGCGAGAGCCGGGCGATCGAGACCGGAGAGCTCACGTGCGCGCCTTCCGGCGAGGGGACCGTGTGCCTCGAGAGGCTTAGCGACGGCGGAGCTCGGCTGATCCACCGGGCGAAGGACGGCGCCGCGAACGGCGCGAGCGAGCCGATCGCGCTCGCGGCCGGCGAGCCCCCGCAGCTGCGGACGGACGCGAAGGGCTCGGTCGCGCTCTTCACACCGGCGAGTCTCGTCGTGCGTGACGCGGGCGGCACGCGCACGATGGTGCTGCCGTCGCCCGGAGATCTCCAGCACGAGCTGCGCGACGTCGCGCTCACCGAGGATGGACGCATCTACGCGCTCACCGCGCCCTGCGACCTCCACGTGGCGAAGCCCGGCGCGACCACCTTCGCGCGCGTCGACCTGAAGGACGCCGCCCAGTACGAGGAGCATTGCCATCTCCACCGCCCGTCGCCCTCGACCGTGTTCGTCACGACGCTGCACTACTTGGACGAGGACGTACCCGAGGACCGGGTGATGACGCTGCGATCGGCGGACGGCGCACTGGTCAGGCGCGCGACGGTCCCGCGGCTATCGCTGCTCGATCCGATGACCACGGTGACCGCTTCGGGCAAGCTCTTCATCGCCGGCCAGCGCTACGGGGCGACGGCCGCCGATGCCGACTGGCACGTCTGGCGTCTCGACGGCAAGACATGGACCCCGCTCGACGGGGAATGGGCCAATGGCTCGCCCATGCTCGCGGCGTACGGCGAAACGCTGGTCGTGCACGTGGCGGGCCCGTTCGAGCGCGAGTCAGGATCGGAACTTCACGTCATCGACGACGCGGGGACGCGCCAGATCCGCCTGCCTACCCACGGCTTGAGTACCTTCGCGATGATCGACGACCGGCGCATCCTCGGCACCTGCTCCGTCGCTGAGGCGATCGCCCCGGCCTTCGCTGTTCCCGTCGCCTCGGTCTTCGTCGCCGATCTCTGACGCTCGGGGGCGGCCACAAGGCTGCACACTACATATCCGTCAGCACGCCGCCCCGTCGCAAAGCAGACGGTCGCCATGACACGAGGCACTACACCAACGAGCGCTCGGCCTTCTCTCGTGCCCGACGCGCCTGTGCGCGGACGGTGCGGTTCGGATCGCGATCGGCGATGCGTGCGAGTCGTTCGTCGGCCTTTGCGCGGTCCCTCTCCTTCGCACCGGGAAGCAGAGCAACGACGGCTCGGATCGCCCAACGGCGAACACCGGCGTTCTCGTGGGAGAGCGACTTGATGACCGGAGCAAGAACCTCGCGCGCATCCTCGGGGAGCTTCGATAGAGCACGCAGGGCGGCCGCGACCACGAGCGCGTACGGATGTTCAAGCGACTCGACGACGGCAGCTCGGTGATGGCGCACGCTCGCCGGCGATTGCGCTACGAGCTCCATCGCCCCAAGAGCGATCTTGCGCGACGACGGTGCGAGGAGCGCGCTCATCACGACGGGAGGGATGTCGGTTCCGACGTCCACCCGAATGCGGCGCAGTGATTGGAGCACGTGGCTGGGCTCACACGGGCCGCGCGCTCGCGTTGTGAGCGAGTCGAGGACCCGGCTTGACGGACAGATTATCATGATCATATTACTATCATCATACCTACTGGCGAGGACCGACGATGCGCGCGAAGCCCGAGCAGAAGTCACGTACGCGCGAAGCGATCCTTGCGTCCGCATCGCGGCTGGTGCGCGAGCGGGGCATCTCGGGCGCGAGGGTCGCCGACGTGATGAAGGGAGCCGGTCTCACGGTGGGCGGCTTCTACGCGCACTTCGCGACGAAGGAGGCCTTGGTCGACGACGTGCTTCGACGAACCGCCGAGGAGATGCGGCGTCGCTTGTTCGCGGGACTCGAAGATCGGTCGCCGCTCGAGCGGCTCGAGCGCATCCTGGAGCGATACCTCTCGGCGTCCCATCGCGACGAGGTCGCGCAGGGTTGTCCGTTCCCGGCGGTCGTCGGGGAGGTTGCGACCGGGGCCGGCGAGCACCGGGCGACGCTTCAGGAGGTCGTCGAGCTTCTCGCGAGCGAGCTCGGGGAAAAACTTCCCGACGCATCACCTGCGTCGCGACGAACGAATGCGCTCGCCGTGATCGCGATCATGTTCGGCGGCTTGACCTTCGCGAGAGCTCTCCGTGGGACGGCGATCTCGGATGAGATCCTGAGAGCCTGTCGAGCGTTCGCCCGTCGCGGGCTCCGTGATGGCGACGTCGTCGAAGACCAAGCGGCGCGCTCGGCCACGCGATTCACGTACTGAACCGGAACGCTGCCTGAGAGGCTGCACCTCATCCGATTGATTGCTCGCGTCCGGCGCGCAGCCGCCGAAGGCGACGGCACGGCAATGGCGTCGAGGCCCCGCTTCCCCCGATGCACACAAATCAGTTCGACGGATTCACACCATGATCTCAACAGGACAATCATGACTACAAAAATTCTGGTCATTGGCGCCACCGGCGCTCAGGGAATTCCGATCGTCCGCGCGCTGGCCGAGGACGGACGCAACGAGGTCTCGATCTTCACGCGGGACGCGTCCTCTGCACGAGCGAAGATGCTGCTCGAGCTCCCCGGAGTGACCGCACTCCAGGGCAACACGATGAATGAGAAGGACATCTACGATGCCTTCCGTCGAGTAGACGGTGTCTACTGCAACCTCGACGGCTTCGCCATCGGGGAGGTCAACGAGACCTTTTGGGGGATACGACTTTTCGAGATCGCCAACGAGGCAGGCATCGACCACTACGTTTGGGGAAGCCTCGACTACCTCCAAAAGAAGGGCAACTTCAACAACAAGTACCGCTGCGGACACTACGACGCCAAAGGGCGCGTCGCGGAGTTCATTCTCGGCCAGAGGCCGAAGTCGATGACAGTATCGGTCCTGACGTCAGGACCCTATATGGAAATGCTCTACGACGGGATGTTCGCGCCCCGCACGCTGCCAGATGGAACCCTTCTGTTCGCACACCCGATCGGCGAAGGGAAAGTGCCGATGATCCATCTCGACGACATCGGTAAGTACGCTCGTTGGATCTTCGATCATCCCGATCGCTCCAACGGCATGGACCTCGAGATCGCCACCGAGCACGTCGGTTGGCGTTCTCTCGTCGAAAACGTCCAGAAAGTGACGGGCAAGAAGGCCGTCTTCAAAGATCTCGATCAGGCGGAGTATTTCGCCAATTCCGGAATGAGCGCAACGGCGCCGGCGGCATGGGCGCAAACGCCGGGCGCGCCGATCTCGGGAGGACAAACCTTCTGGGAGAACTTCTCGGGGTGGTGGTCCGCGTGGCACGACAACCTCGTCACACGCGACTACGCGTTGCTCGATCGCATCCTGCCGGACCGAGTTCGCACGCTCGAAGAGTGGATGCGCAAGACGAAGTACGACGGAAGCTTCCGGCCCATCCTCAAAGACCGCGCAGACATGCGCGATGCCCGCCGCTCGGACGGCGGGCCGTAATTGGCTCAGGCAGGCCGAGCTACCGAGCCCCGGCTCCGCCCCGGAGGAGCGCAAGGAGCGACGACAGGAGCTCGAGCGGATGCTCCCCGCGCCGTCCGTCCACGTGAGCCGGCGTGGCTCGTCGCGGCTCCGGTCAGAGAGCCAAGCGATAGCCGATCGTGAGGCCGAGCTCGAAGACCTGCACCGAGCCGCTGAGCGTCGCGCAGTCTCCGATTGGAGAACACTCCCGGGTATCCGGGAGGATCCAGTGGTAGCCGCGGAGGTTTGCGCCGGCGAGCCAGTTCTCGCTGAGATAGTAGGTGCCGCCCATCTGCGCGCCGATCGCGAAGCCCTCGGTCCGGATCGTCACGTCACGCGTCCCGAGGATCGGCGGGACCTCGGCGCCGGCCTCGGTGGTGAAGCGATCCGCGACGATGACCGCGCCGGAAGAGAGGCCGACCCACGCCTCGAAGTACTTGTAGTGGAGCGGGATGTAGCGTCCCTCCATCCCGAGGAAGAGGTACGACCGGGAGTGCGAGCGCTTCAGCGCGGTGAGACCTCCGTATTGGTCATCCGACGTGGGGCTCGGCGCGAAGATCGCCCCCGCACCGATCACGTAGTCGCGGTGCCAGCGATAGAGGACGTGGATCCCGGTCTGGAGCGTGGCGTCCCCACGACCGATCTTGCCGACGATGGGCGTATCGCCGCCGCGCTGGCCCGGCGAGATGGGCGCGTTCGGGAGCGCGATGATGCCGGCCTCGAGCTCGGCGATCGTGTGCGGTCGATCGATGATGCGTGCGAGCGCATCGCGCGCGACGCCCTCGTTGGGAACGGCCGCCGGGTTGGCGGTGACGACGGCTGCGTCGGACGCCGAGGCCGACGCAGTAGAGCGCGGCGTCGACGTGGCTCCGGTCGAAGCAGGCTCCGCGGCCCAGGCCACGCCGGAGGCTGCGCAATACGACACGACAACCGAGAGGCGCATGCAGAACGCACGCGCTACATCCACTTCACGCTCCCCGTCGGGTTTGGCGAAGGCGTCGTCGGAGTCGGCGTGGGCGGTGGTGTCGGCGGCGGTGTCGCCGCCGCGGCGGTGACGGAGCGCTTCGCCGAGATCGGCCTTCCGTTCTCCTGGGTGGTGAACGTGATCTCGAAGCGTCCGGACTCGAGGAAGGCGTAGCTCGCCTTGAAGACGCCGGGCGACGGGCTCTGCGCCGCCATGCGGACGCCGCCGGGCACGCCGGGACCGACGATGGTGAAGCCGGGCGCATCGAACTCGCCCTTGTTCGGCGCGATGCGCGCGGTGAGCTCGACGGTCTGCCCGAGCCGCGGTGAGCTCACCGACACGTCGACGAGCGCCTTGTAGTCGACACGCGGACGCTGCGCCGACGGCGTGGGACCAGGCTGGAGGCCGGACACGGTAGTCTTGGGCGACGTCGTGCTCGGGGTCGGCGGTCGCTCGGGCGGCTTCGCGAGCGTGGGCGCGGCCGACGGGCTGAAATTGGCGAGCTCGGCCTCGTACTGCTCGACGAGACGCTTCGCGGATGCGTCGTGCGGATCGAGGTCGTACGCGATCTTCGCGAGTCGGAGCGCCTCGAGGACATCGCCCGCGGAGCGCTGCGTGAGCGCCTGCGAGATCAGCTCGTTGGCGGCACGAACGCGAATGTCGAGCAGCCTGCGATCGTCCGGCCAGCGACGGAGCCCCTCGTCGGTGATGTCCTTCACGTTGTCGCCGGGCGGCTCGTGAAAGCGGTTCTTGAACATCGCGTCGGTCGCGCGCGCGACGAAGCGCTCCTCCTCTTCGGAGGTACCCGAGCCGATCTTGCCGACCTTCCACGCCCAGCCGAGCGCGATCGCTGCCCCGAGCATGAAGCAGAGGACGACCAGCAACCAGGCACGCGAGCGCCGCTCCTCGTACGCAGCCGGAGGATATTGGCTCGACCGCCTGGCGATCCCGGGGCTCGACGGATGGGGACGCATCGCCTGCGGCGTGCTCGTCACGTCGAGGGCAGGCGGAGTGTAGTGCGTGCGCACTGGGCCTTCGACGTCGCCCGGGACCGTGCGCGGGATCCGGGGCGCCGAGGCATCGTCCGCCGGAATCACCGTCGGCGTCGTCGTCGGTGTCGGGAAATACGCCGGCGACGAGCCCTGCCGCTGCTGGTGGGCGTCGACCATCATGTCGTCGATGGTCTCGTCGACGCTCGAGGGCAGACGCGCGCGTGATCCGGCGTCGATCACGCCGGACGGACGCTCGCCCGGCAGAGACGGCGAGGACGGTGAACGCCCGGTCGCCTCGGCCAGCCGCGCCTGGAACTCCGTCGGCGGCTCCCACTTCACCGTCGCGGCCGTCGGCGGACGCTGCCCGGTGTCGACCGCGCTCCCGTTCGCGCTCGGGGCACTCGCCGGCGTGGGCGGCGTCATCCGGGCGGCGAGGTCGGGCGCGAGCTCGAGCTGCCGCGTGCGCTCGACCGGCGGGAGCTTCATCGCCGCCGGCGGTCGCGTGAGCAGCGGTCGCGAGAACTCGTCGGGCGAGAGCCCGGACAGCTTCGCGGCGTCGAAGATCGCATGCCCGAACGCACGAGCGTCGGGCTCGCGCTTGGCGGGATCCTTGGCGAGGCTCGCCATCACGACTTCGGCGAGCGGCTCGGGGACGTGGGCCGCGCGCGGGATCGAGCGAAGCTGCGGAGCCGGGTCGTGGATCTGCTGGACGAGCAGGCCCACCGCTTGATCGCCATCGAAAGGCGTACGCCCCGAGAGCATCTGGAACAGCAGCGTCCCGATCGAATAGACGTCGCTCGCCGGACCGACCGCATTCCCCTGCGCGCCTTCGGGGGAGATGTAGCGCGCGGTCCCGAAGATGAGCCCTGCGGCCGTCGCGACCGACTGCTCGCCCCAGTTGATCCGAGCGATGCCGAAGTCGAGCACCTTGACGTAGTCGGGATCCGAGCCGCGCCGCACGAGCATCACGTTCTCGGGCTTGAGATCGCGATGGACGATCCCCTGGGCGTGAGCCTCGCCGGCCGCTTCGCAGAGCTGGAGCGCGATGTGGAGCGCACGGTTCAGCGGCAGCGCTCCACCGGCGGCCGCCAGCGCGCTCTGGAGGGAGAGCCCGTCGAGGTACTCCATCACCATGTAGAGCGCACGGTCGGGGAGCTGGCCGGCGAGGAGCACCTGGACGACGTTCGGATGCTGGAGGCGAGAAGCGACCTTCGCCTCACGCGTGAAGCGGGAGACGAGCTGCGCGTTCGCGGAGAGCTCGCGATGAAGGATCTTGACCGCGACGTCGCGATCGATGCCGCGCTGGAAGGCGCGGTACACGCGTCCCATCGCGCCGACCCCGACGAGCTGCCGGATCTCGATGTGCCCGGAGATCTCCTGCCCGAGGTACGGGTCGGCGGCGTCTCGCTCGGCTGCGGCGGCGCTCTGGAGCGGGGTCCCGTCCGTCGGGCAGAACAGCGCGTCGCCAGGGTAGCGCCCACCACACGCTGCGCACACCTTCGACGGCACCGTCGACACGTCCATCGCCACGTTCACATCCTACCTTTTCTTCCGCCCGAAGGCTCCTTCCCCGGCCACCGCGACCACGGCCAAGGCCTCGATGTTCCTCCTCCGATCGGTCGCCGTCGGGCGCGCAGCGATCGCCTGACGACGACCGCCCCGACGTCCTCCTCCCTCACGGCTCTCCTTTCCGTCCGGCACCGTCTGGCGGTCGTTCGCACGTAGACAGGCGAGCATCCAACCGGATTCCGCTCCGTCCGCATCTCCGTACCGCTGTGTTCCGCGACACGAGCGCGTCGCCAGCTCGACGCGCTCGTCCGAACGCCGGCTCGCCTCACCGGCGGGTCCCGCCGCGTCGCGATCGCGACTCGTAGCCTCTACCGCGGATCCCGATGCCCCCGAGGCGACGTGAGCCGCGCGGGTCGCGAGCTCTTCGACGATGCGACCGAGGTTGCGTGGATGAGCCACTCGACCTGGACCGTCGCATCGACGAGCGCGACAGCCCTCGAGCTCCGGGTCGCAGGCGCGGTCGTCGTCCGACGCGCCGTCGCGATCGGATCTCCGGGCCGTCTCGATGTCGCCACGACACCTGTGGAAGCGCGTGTGGACGCTCTGTGGATAAGCACGCTCGAGCCTATTTTTACGGGCTCAACTGCATGTGGGTGGAAGGAGGCACGCCGCACCCCTGCGTCTTGCGGCCGGGGCGACTCTCCTCTAAGTCTCGCGAATCGTGTCGGAAGTCGACCTCAACGAGCCGCCGGCAGTCGGCGGCTACTCCGTGACCCTGCCCACGTTCGAGGGTCCGCTGGATTTGCTTCTGCACCTTTGTCAGAAGCACGAGCTCGACATCCTCGACATCCCGATCGCCTTCGTCACGGAGAAGTACCTCGAGTACCTCGCCGTGATGCAGCTGATCAACCTCGACGTCGCGAGCGAGTACCTCGTGATGGCGGCGACGCTCGCGCACATCAAGTCGAAGATGCTGCTGCCGGCGCCGCCGCCAGGTCAGGAAGACGAGCTCTCCGTCGAGGAAGCGGATCCGCGCGAGGCGCTCATCCGCCGTCTCCTCGAGTACCAGAAGTACAAGCTGGCCGGCGATGAGCTCGCCACCCGCGGCGTCGCGCAGCAGAACGTCTTCACGCGCGGCATGCCGATCGAGGAGGCCGCCCACACCGGCCTCCCTCCGCTGGCACAAGTGCCGCTGTTCTCGCTCGTCGAGGCGTTCCAGAGCGTCCTCTCGAAGAGCAAGATCAAGCTCTCGCACGACATCGTCCACGAGCGCGTCACGCTCGCTGATCGCATCAACGAGCTCGTCGACATCCTCCGCGTCAAGCGCCGTGTCACCTTCGAAGAGCTGTTCGAGGGTCTCGAGACCCGGTTCGACCTCGTCATCACGTTCCTCGCGCTCCTCGAGATGACGCGGCTCCGGATGACGCGGCTCTTCCAGGCCGATTTCGACTCGCACATCTATATCGAGTTCACCGCCCAGGCGACCACGGACGAGAACGGCGAGCCGGGCCCCACAGCAGCATTCTTGGGCGAAGACGGCCAGGTGAGGTTTGATGGGGAAGCCTCGACCGTGTTCGATACCGAGGGACCTCCCGCGAGCAGCCCCTCGGACGACGAGGCGGCCTTGGATGAAGCGAGCGGGCCGTTCGACACCGAGGCGCCACCACCGGACGGATTCGACGACCCAGACTCAATCGCAATGGACCTCCACATCGTCCCGAACGCTGACGACGAGGCGAGAGCGCCTTCGACGTGGACGATCCCGTCTCCGCCGTTCGAGCAGAGCACGGGGGCGCCGGGCGACGACGCCCCTGCCGAGCTCGCGGCCGATCCGGCTGCGCTCGATGACGACGCCCCTGCCGACCAGCTCGCATCGAGCGACGACGCCCCGGCCGACCAGCTCGCATCGAGCGACGACGCCCCGGCCGACCAGCTCGCATCGAGCGATGACGCCCCTGCCGACCAGCTCGCATCGAGCGACGCCCCGGCCGACCAGCTCGCATCGAGCGACGCCCCTGCCGACCAGCTCGCATCGAGCGACGAGGCCCATGCCGACCAGCTCGCATCGAGCGACGACGCCCCGGCCGACCAGCTTGCTGCGAACGACGACGTCCATGCCGAGGGGTCCACGGCGAACACGGTCGACGGCGAGCTCGAATCGGATGCTCGCGACGACGACGCCGAGGATGAGAACACGTGAGCAAGCGGAAGAAGCCCGCCGCGCGCCCCGCTGAGGCGACGACGGACGCAACAACAGCAGCCGAAAGCGTGCAGGACGAGGCAGCGGCGCCGCCTCCGCCCGACGTTGTCGAAACCGTCGAGCGCGACAGCGCGACGACGGGGACCGCGCTGCCTTCAAATCTCCGCAAGCGGAAGAAGCCCGCTGCGCGCCCCGCTGAGGCGACGACGGACGCAACAACAGCAGCCGAGAGCGTGCAGGACGAGGCAGCGGCGCCGCCTCCGCCCGACGCTGTCGAGACCGTCGAGCGCGACAGCGCGACGACGGGGACCGCGCTGCCTTCGGATCTTCTCGACGAGGCGATGGAGACGGCTCTCGAGAGTGAGCGGGCTCTGCTCGCGGCGCTCGAGGTAACGGAGGTCGAAGACGTCGAGACCACGGGCAACGTCGCTGGCGACTCGATCGCCTTCCCCGGCCGCGATGACCTCGATCCCCCCACGGTGACGCTCGAGAGCGATGCGACCGAGGAGATGGACAGCCTCCTCATCCAGCGCCGGCACCTGCGCGGGATGCTCGAGGCGCTCATCTTTGCGAGCGACACGCCGATCAAGCCGAAGGACCTCGCGAAGCTCTCGTCGGCGCCGTTGAAGCAGGTCACGGAGCTGCTCGATGAGCTGAGGCAGGACTACTCCACGCGCGGGATCCATCTCGAAGATGTCGCCGGAGGCTGGATCTTCCGGACGAACCCGGAGTACGCGCCGAGCATCCGCGATCTCACGAAGCAGCGGCCGGTGAAGCTCTCCCGCGCGCAGGTCGAGACGATCGCGATCATCGCCTACCGACAGCCCGTCACCCGCCCTGAGATCGACGACGTGCGCGGTGTCGACAGCGGCCCGGTGCTCAAGGTCCTCCTCGAGCGCGACCTCGTCCGGATCCTCGGCAAGCGCGACGAGCCGGGCCGACCGCTCATCTACGGCACGACGAATCACTTCCTCGACTTCTTCGGCCTCAAGTCGCTGAAGGACCTCCCGACGCTCCGTGAGTTCACCGAGCTCACCGACGAATCGCGCGAGCAGTACGAAGAAGAGATGGGCGAGCCCCCGGACAGGGTGCCGCGCCCGGTCCACGACGAGAGCCCTGCGCGCGACGACGACGCGGATGGCCCCGATCTGGAGAACGACGCGGCCCACGGCGAGGGCGAGCTCGACGCCGAGAGCATGGCCGCGCCCGCAGAATCCGACGATGACGACGATGCGTCGAACCGTCCGGACGACAACGACGACAGCGACGACAACGACGACAACGACAGCGACGACGACGACGACGACGACGACGACGGCGACGACGACGACGACGACGACGACGACGACAGCGACGACGACAGCGACGACGACGACGACAAGTGATGGCCCCGTGGCCAGCGTCGCGGGGCTGCCGGTCTCGACGCGGCTCGCTCACCGGCGACCGCAGAAGATCGCGCCCCGATGGGACGTCCTCCGTCACGCGGACCGCGCAGCGGCAAGACCGCGCGCGGACGCGGTAGCGAGCGGCCGAGCGCGACACGGAAGAGGGCGTCCGAGCACGGCCGACCGCCGCGCCTTCCGTTCCCGCCTCCCTTCCGCGTCTCGTTCTGCCTTCGCCTTCTCAGGCCCTTCCGGGCCGCGTCGGCGCGACGGTCAGCTCTCGTCCTTCGGATCGGTGTAGGCGCTGGCGAGCTTGGTCACCTCGTCGCGCAGCTTCTTGTGCGCGACGAGCTTCCGAACGAGCTCCCAGAGCGCGGGATCCGCGAGGACCTTCATCGGCGCGTCGCCGCGGGCCTTCTTCGGGATCGCGGCGGGTCCACGCGCGCGGAGCTGGTTCATCTTGTCGATGTACGGCTTCGTCGGAAAGAGATCGCCCTTCTCCCACGCGAGCACCGTGGCCTGTTCGATGCCGATCGCCTGGGCGAGCTCCTTCGCCGTGCAACCGAGCTCCTTGCGCAGCGCCTTGATGTCGTCGGGAGTCACGGCGCGACCTTAGCTCCCACGGCGCCCGAAGGCGACAGAGATGGAACCGGCCGCAGAAAGCGCCGCCGCTTCGCTTCCAGCCGCCGCTCGATGCGATACGATGACGGGACTTACTTGCCATTCACCTTCCGGAGCGCCTTCCTCCTCGCCGCGGTCCTCGCGCCCGCCGTAGCGACCTCGTGCGATGACGAAGGCGGTGCGCGCGATCTCGCCCTTCGCGGAGACGGCGGGGCCGCGCCGATGCTGCAGGACGCGCAGGCTGGCGACGCCCAGACAAGCGGCCCGATGTCCACGATGCGCATCGCGCATCTCGCCCCTGGGCTCGGCCCGATCGACTTCTGCTACCAGGGCGCGAAGAAGGGCATGTTCGTCGGACCGGTCCTCGGCGGCGCTGCAGCGCCTCCGCCCTCGGACGGAGGCGACGCCGGCAATTCGGGCGAGGACCTCCCCGGCGACGGCGTCGACGCGGCGGCCCCGGACGCCGATGCCGGTCCCGATGGAGGCGACGGCCACGCGAACCTTCGCTCCGCTTCGTTCCGTACCGTCTCCAAGTATCTCGTCCTCCAGGCTGCCGGACCGATCACGCTCGCGATCCTGCCTGCCGGCGCGAGGTCCTGCGCGAACGCGCTCCTGACCGCCGACGTCACGCTCGACCCGGGCAAGCTCTTCACCGTCGCGCTTTTCGGTCGGCCCGCAGACGGCGGCGTCGCGCTCGAGCTCGGCGCGTTCACCGACGATCGCACGACCGTGCCGGACATGCTCCGGGCGCGCGTGATCCACGCCGCCCTCGGCACGGCCAACGTGCCGGGCACCGGCCCTCTCGCCACACGCGCGGTCGCGACGAAGACGACGGTGCTCGCCGACCGCGTCGAGCCACGCCGAGCCGCGACCGCTTCGCAGGCGGTCACGGTCGATGGGCTCGGCTACGTGACCGCGCCGCCGGTCCCACCGCCCGCCTCGATCGCGATCGGCCCCGCTTCCGGCGCGGATGCCGGCTTCGAACCGTGGCTGAGCCAGAGCACGAACCTCGACCTGCGCGGCGGCTCGCTCCACACCGCTTTCGTGCTCACAAACGCGACCGATGCGACCGATGCGACGTTCGAGGTGCTCTGGTGCGCCGACACGACGACGTCCGGCGATCGGACGACGTGCACGCTCATCCGGGGCAGCGAGCGCTGAGCGATCGCGCGCGCGCCGCGATCAGCCCGAGCCGGCGATGGTCATCCGGCTCACGCGGATCGTGGGCGCGGCGGTGGCAGTCCGGAGATCGAGGTCGGAGCCGACGGCGTCGATGCGCTTGTAGAGCTCGTCGACGTTGAGCGAGATCGTGACCTCGCTCACCGGGTAGGCAAACTCGCCGTTCTCGATCCAGAAGCCTGCGGCGCCGCGCGAGAAGTCGCCGGTGACGGCGTTGAAGCCGAAGCCCATCATCTCGGTGACGTAGAGCCCGGACTTGGTCCCCTTGATGATCGCCTCGTTCGAGTCGGTGCCCGGCTCGAGGATGAAGTTCGTGGTGCTCGCGGAGACGCCCGCGGACCCGCCGCGCGCGGCGTTGCCCGTGCTCTTGCGCCCGAGCTTCCGCGCCGAATAGCTGTCGCAGAGGTAGGTCCGGAGGATGCCCTTCTCGACGACGAGGTTCCGCCGGCTCGCGAGGCCCTCGCCATCGTACGGACGAGAACCCGGCGCGCGCTTGATGAGGGGATCATCGACGATCGTGACGAGCGAGCTCGCCACCTCGGTCCCCTCGCGTCCGACGAGGTAGCTCGACTTCCGCCAGATCGAGCCACCCATGATGCAGCCCGCGAGCATGCCGAGGATGGAACGCGCGGCATCGGGATCGAAGATGACCGGGGCCTCGCACGTCGCCACCGAGCGGGCGCCGAGCTTGCGGAGCGTGCGACGAGCGGCCTCCTCACCGACGGCCTTCGGATCGTCGAGCTCGTCGAGGAAGCGCTTCGCGGTCCAGTGGTATCCGCGGCGCTTCTTGCCTCCCTCGTCCTCGGCGACCGGCACGACGCTCAGGGACTGGTACGAGCCCTTGTACGCCGCGCGGAAGCCGCTCGAGAGGACGATCGCAGCGCCACCGGCGGTGCGGCTGAACGTGGCGCCCTCGCTGTTGGAGATGCGCGGATCGAAGTCGCGTGCAGCCTGTTCGCCGATCTTCGCCGTGGCGATCGCTTGTGCGGCGTCGACTCCCCCGCCCTTCGGATCGAAGAGATCGAGATCCGGCGCGAGCGACGGGTCGCAATGCGCCTCGTCTGCCGGACCAGCGAACGGATCTTCCTGCGCGAGCTCGACGAGCTCGAGGGCGTCGCTGACGAAGCGCTGGATCCCGCCTTCGGTGAGGTCGCTCGTGGATGTCGTCGCGACCTGCTTGCCCTTCATCACGCGAAGGCCCGCGGAGCGATGAGCAGCCTCTTCGACGAGCTCCGGCTTGCCGAGGCGCACGCGTGCGGAGAGCTCCGCGCCCGAGCGCAGGAGGCACTCGGCGACGGTCGCGCCTCCCTTGGTCGCCATTCCGATGATGCGGTCCCCGAGCTCGAGCAGCTCGGCGAGCTCCGAGTCGACGCGTGAAGTCATTGGCCCAAGGTAGCACACCTGCGAGCTCACCCGCGTGAGCGGACGCGCGAGCGAGCGAAGCCTCGGAAACCTCGCTCGCCCCGCATCGCGCAACCTGCGATCACGCCGCTCAGCCGGGCCGGGCCGCAATACCGTTCGGTTAGGCCGCGGCCGCCGGAGACAGAAACAGGAAGGCGGGAGGACGGGAAGAATTTATTGATCAAACTCTCTTCCCGCCTCCCCGCCTTCCTGTTGAATCTCTCTCGGTTCGCTCGAACGACGGCATTGGGCCCAGCCGCACGTCACTCGTCGGCGAGCGCCGCGCTCGCGCTGCGACCGCGAGCGCAGCTCGTTCGGCTCAGCCTCCGAGCGACGCGAGGTACTCGGCGATCTGCGGGAGCGGAAGCACCTTGTGAGGGATCCCCGCGCGCACCGCCGCGCCAGGCATCCCGTAGACGACGGCCGTCTCCTGGGCCTCCGCGACGACGATGCCGCCAGCGTCGCGGATTGCGCGCGCACCCTCGACGCCGTCGTCCCCCATGCCCGTGAGGATGACACCGACCGCTCGCGGGCCCGCGGCAGCGGCGACGCTCTTGAGCAGGCGGTCGGCGCTCGGGACGTACCGATCGTCCGGCCGTGGCGCGCCGATCACGATCTTGAGCTCGACGCCGTTCTGGTGGACCTCCATGCACTGCCGGCCCGGACACACGAAGCCCGTCGACTTGCCGAGGCGATCGCCGTCCTGCCCTTCGCTGGTGCGGACCGAGCCCTTCCGGTCGAGCCGCTCGGCGAACGTGCGCGTGAACTTGTCGGGCATGTGCTGCGCGACGACGAACCCCGCGGTCGTGGTGGGAGGGATCTTGCCGAAGATCTCGAGCAACGCGCTCGGCCCACCGGTCGAGCTCGCGATCGCGACGACCTGTTTCGGCGGGATGTACACCGTCGCGCGCGAAGAGCCCGGCTCGGACAAGCTCCTCTGATCGAAGCTGCTCATGCTCGGCGGCCTCCGCGAGACCGGCGCTCCAGGGGCAAAGCTCGCCCGGAGCTGGCGCACGAGGAGCACCTTCTCGCGGATCTGATCGCGCAGGTCGGTTGCGTCGGGCGCGATCTGGGCGGTCGGCTTCGCGACGAAGTCGAGCGCACCGAGCTCGAGTGCCTTGAAGACGTTTTCCTTCTGCGAATAGCTGGAGACGACGATGACGGGCGTGGGCTGTCTCGACATCAGGATGCGCAGGAACGTGAAGCCGTCCATGCGCGGCATCTCGAGATCCAGCGTGATGACGTCCGGCTTGAGGAGCGCCGCGAGGCGGAGCGCTTCTTCGCCGTCCGCCGCCTTCCCGACGACCTCCACCTCCGGGTAGGTCGCGAAGACCTCGGCGATGTTCCGGCGGTTGTACGCGGAGTCGTCGACGACGAGGAGCCGAATTGCACCTCGGGTCATTTGACGGAGCTCGGAAGCAGCGGTTTTCGGTACACCAAATCTTCTTTCAAATGTAACAGCTCGAACGCCGTCGTGACATTCAACAGTGATTCGGCGTGGCCAAGCAAGAGTACGCCGCCGGGGACGAGGCGGTCGTAGAACATCTCGATGACCCGGCGTCGCGCGGCAGCATCGAAGTAGAGCACCACGTTCCGACAGAAGATGACGTCGCATCGACCGACGAGCTGGGTGCGCTCCTCGTCGAGCAGGTTCATCTGCGTGAAGTGGCAGAGCGTGCGGGCGGCCGGCACGACACCATGGAGCCCCGCGTGCCCCGCCTGTCCCGAGACGGTGCGCGCCGAACCACCGGAACCGAACGCGGGCTCACTCGCCTCGTGCGGGACGAACCACTTGGCGCGGGCCTCGTCGCTCGTCGCTCGGAACGAAGCTGGACCGTAGATGCCACGGCGCGCCGCTGCGATGCACTTCTTCGAGAGATCGGAGCCGTACACCCGCAACTCCCATCCCGCGGTCGGATCGAAGAGTCCCGACTCGAGGATCAGCATCGCGATCGTGTACGCCTCTTCTCCGGTCGAACACCCGGCACTCCAGACCTGGATCCGCCGCCGCGGCTTCGCAGCGAGCATCGGCAGGAGCTCCTGCTGGAACGCCCGGAGCTGGTAGTCCTCGCGGAAGAAGTACGTCTCGTGCGTCGTCAGGAGATCGCCGGCCTCGTCCCACTCCTCCCCGGCGAGCGGGCTGTACTTGAGAAGCTGGTAGTAGTCGGCGAACGACGTGAGCCCGCGCACGTTCAAGCGCTCGCGGAGCCGTCGCTCGAGCGAGGAGCGCGACTCGGGGCCGAACCAGATGCCCAGACGTTCGCTGACGAGATCGCGCAGCAGACGGTACTCGTCCGCACGGAGCTGAGGCTCCCCTGGTCCGCGACGTCCTCCGAAGAGCGGCTTCTTCACGGCATTCACGTCGCGCCGGACGAACGCTCCGCAAGGGCCTGCATGATCGAGCGGCGGACGTCGGCGCTCCGCTCGCGATCGAGCCGAGCGCGCAGGATGCTCTCGCCGTCGGGACCGAGCGCGCCGAGCAGCTCGGCGGCGCACCTCCGTACGGTCTCGGCGTCGTGTTCGATCGCCGACGCGAGCGCCGTGAGCGCGCGCTCGTCCCCGAGCTTCGCGATCTCTCCGAGCGCGAGCTTCACGACCTCGTGGTCCGGATGGTCCGTCGCGCTCATCAGCGCCTCGACGTGACCTTCGAGCCCGACCCCACCGACGACGTCGATCGCAGCCGCGGCGATCGACGGCTCGCGAGACCGGAGGAGCGGCCGGGCGGCGGCGAATGCGCGCTCGGGATCGGCATCACGCAGCGCACGGATCACCGTTCCGAGGCGGATCGGATCCCGTGTCGTCGCTGCGAGCGACGCGAGCTGCTCTGCGCGACCGAGCCGACCGAGCGCGCGGATCGCGGCGAGCGCGACGACGGCCTCCTCGTCAGCGAGCGAGACGGTGACGGCGTGAGCGGCATCCTCTCCACCGATCGCCGCAAGCGCGTCGATCGCCGACCGCCGAACGGCGGCCTCTCGATGCGTAAGCGCGCTCTCCAGGAACTCAGCGTCGGACGGCGCGGCCGAGCCGGCGCAAGCGAGCGCCTCGATCACGATCGCTGCCCAGAGCGCATCGTCGCCACGCGGATCGACGCCTGCGAGCATCTCGCGCGCGGGCGCGACATGGCGCGTCGCGATCGCGGAGAGCGCCCCGTGAGCGGCCGAAGCGACCTTTCGATCGGCGCTCCGCGTATGACGCGCGACCGCGGAGAGGTCGCTGGCCGCCCCGACGATCGCGAGGCTCTTCAGCGCCGGTGCGACGACCTCGGGCGACGGATCCCCCAGCGCCTCGCGCACCGCGACCAGCGGCTCGGACTCGGACGGTGCGAGGTCGGGCAACATCGAGATCGTCGCGCCACGCAGTGAAGGCGCCGCGCCGAGACCGGCAACGAGGAGCGGCTCGACGGCCTCCTGACCGAAGAGGTGGAGCGCGGCCTCCGCACGCTCGGCCACGTCGTCCACCTGGAGCGCGTCGGCGATGAGCGAGACATCGTCAGGATCACGCACGAGACCGAGCGCGAGGATCGCCGCGCCCCGCGCAGGCTCGTCCGTCTCCTTCGCGAGGACGCGAAGCCGAGCGTGTGCCGCCGGCGAGGCCCGGAGATTCTTGGTCGCGATCTCGACGAGCGCTCCGTCGTTCCATGCCTCTTCGAGCGAACGGCCGAGCGACATCGTCGCCTCGCGAGAGAGCGACGGGCTCGGATCGGCGATCGTCTGCGCGAGCGTGAGCAGCGCACGTGGAGCGATGTTGCCCGCCGCCGCCGCGATCGCGCTTCGCTTGAGGAGCGTGTCCGCGAGCAGCGGCTCGAGGCTCGTCCACGGGATCGTCGCCTCGAGCGCGCGAAGCGCGTCGAGCGCTGCCACGCTTACCTGGGGGCTGTGCTCGCTGACCTCGCTTCCGAGCAGCGTCGTGAGCGTCGTCGTCGCGAGCTCGCGCGCCTCCTCGCCTGCGAGGTCGGCCTTCCCGAGCCCCTCGACGGCCGCGACGACGACGTTGACGTCGGGGTCCTTCGACGCACGCACGAGCGTCTTCATCCCCGCGAGCGTGGGCGCGCCGGCGAGGACCTCGACCGCGAGCTTGCGACCGTCCGCGTCGAGTCGGTCGAGCGCATCGATCGCGCCGGGCACCGCGTCGGGACCGATGAGGATCAGCGCCTCTACCGCTGCGTTCCGAAGGCCGATGTTGTCGTGCTCGGCGAGCGCGCGCGCGACCGCGAACACGACGGCAGTGCGGGGCTCGACCCGCGTCGCGATCGCGGCGGCCTCCTTGCGAACGCGCCAGTCCTCGTCGCCGAGCGCCGCGAGGAGGAGCTCGCAGGACTCCGGAGCCGGCAACGTCGGGATGTCCTGCGCTGCACGCCGGCGAACCTCCGGCTCGCCGTCCGTGAGACTGGCGCGAACGCGCGTCACCAGGCGCTCGGTCACGCGATCTCCACGGAGGCGGCGTTGACACCGTCCGCGAGCGCCGCCTGCGTCACGGCCCCGAACGCCCTGGCATCGAGCACGAAGACCAGCCGCGATCCCAGCGTGGTCACGCCTTCGATCCCGCGGGTCTCGTCGCCCGCTCCGAGCGGCGGTGCGGGACGGAGCTCGCCGCCGGCGAGACCGAAGACCTCGGACACGGAGTCGACGACGAGCGCGGCATGGTGCGCCCTGGTGTCGGGCGCCCGTCTCCCGGCTTCCTCTTTGCTCCCTGCCAGCCCGACGTCGAGCACGATCCACTTCGTCTTCCGCGATCGCGGGACCTCCGGGAGCCCGAACCGCTCGCGCAGATCGATGACGGGGACGACGTCGCCGCGGTAATCGGCGACGCCCTTCACCGTCGCGGGAGCGCTGGGAAGGCCGACGACCACGAGCGGATTCACGATCTCGCGGACGACCTCGATCCGCACGGCGTACATCACCTCGCCGACGAGGAAGCCTACGAGGTCTTTCGAGGGGTCGTGTCGGTGGCGAGCCATCGTTACTCCGCAAACAACGGCGCGAGATCGAGGAGCATGAGGACCGCGCCGCCCTGGGGCCGACCGATGCCGACGACGTGAGGCGGCTGCTCCGTGCCGAGGACCGTGGGCGGCTCGATCTCCGCTTCCGAGAGGCGAAAGACCTGGAGCACCTCGTCCACGAGCAAGCCGATCTCTTCGTCGACCGCGTCGACGAGGAGGATGCGGCTCTTGCGATCCATCGTGAACGTGCGCGCGAGCTTGAACCGTCGCTTCAGATCGAGGACGGCGACGAGGCGTCCGCGGACGCTCATCACCCCGACCACGTCGGGATCGGCCCGCGGCACCTCGGTGATCGGCAGCGGCTTGAGGATCTCGACGATGCTGCCGATCTCGATCGCGTACGCCTCGCTGCCCAGCGTGAACGCGAGGTACTCCGCGCGCTTGCCGAGCTCGTCGGCGCGTTGCATCGCCGAGCGGCCTTCGATCCTGCGAGCAAGCGTCTTCACGCGAAGCCTCCGCCTCCTCCGAACACATCGCCGCGCTCCGCTCCGCCGCGCATGCCGCTCTCCGGCGCGTCGATGCTCCGGCGCACCACCGCAACCTCACCGCTCATCCCGGCCGGCTGCAGGCGCGAGGCCTCTCCCACCGGAACCGTCGCCAGGACCTCGGCGATGAGCGCGGCCGCGTCGATCACGAGGCCGACGCGCTGGTCGCCGAGCTCGGTCGCGCCGGCGAACCCACGCACCTTCTTCAGCGACCGGCCGAGCGCCTTGATGACGATGTCTTGCTGGCCGACGAGCCGATCGACGACGAAGCCGACGCGACGATCCGCGACCGTGGCGATGACGACGTAGCTCTTCGGTCGAGCGTTCGGCCCTGCGAAGGGACGCACCTCGGGCGGCTTCGGAGTCTTCGCATCCTCGTTGAACCAGACGCCGGCGCGGTGGCCTTCGAGCTGGAAGACCTTGGAGAGACGAGCGATCGGGAGCGTTGCTCCACGCTGCGTCATCACCTCGCGACCATCGAACGTCCTCACCATCGACTCGTCGAAGACGATCGCCTCCTCGACGCTCGCGAGCGGCATGCAGAAGGTGCGCCCCGCCACCTCGACGATCAGCACGCTGATGATCGCGAGCGTGATCGGCAACGTGATCGTCATCTTCGTGCCGATGCCGACCTCACTCGTGATGTCGACGACGCCACCTAGCTTGGCGATGTTCGTCTGCACGATATCCATGCCGACGCCGCGGCCGGAGAGGCTCGTCGCCGAAGGCCGCGTCGTGAAGCCGTGCCGGAAGACGAGCGCGAGCACGTCCTTCGTGCTCATCTCGCGCGCCTCGGCCTCCGTCACGAGGCCGCGCTTGAGCGCAGCCGTGAGGATGACCGCCGGGTCCATGCCCTTCCCGTCGTCCTCGACCTCGATGACGACGTGGTTGCCCTTCTGGAAGGCATTGAGCGCGATCGTCCCGACAGCGGGCTTCTGCACGTGCATGCGCTCGTCACGGTCCTCGATGCCGTGATCGATCGCGTTGCGGATCATGTGCATGAGCGGATCGCTCAGCTCCTCGACGATGAGCTTGTCGATCTCCGTCTCTGCACCGGTGACGACGAGGTTCACCTGCTTGTCGTGCTCGCGCGAGATCTGCCGCACGATGCGCGCGAGCTTGTCGAACACCTGGCCGAGCGGGACCATGCGCACCTCGAGGATGCCGTTCTGCATCTGCGCGAGGTGGCGTTCGAAGGAGCGATGCAGGCGCGTGAGGCTCGTCGCCAGCTCGCGCAGCTCGCCGTCGTGCGGCTGCCCGGCAGCCCCACCCTTGCCACGCATGAGCGTCTCGTGGAGGCGCACGCGCTCGGTGAGACGCGAGACCGCCGAGCGGACGATCGCGAGCTCGCCGACGATGTTCATCAGGTGATCGAGCTTCCGGATGTCGACGCGGACGGTCTGCGTGACGCTCCGAAGCGTGAGCTCGCGCTGCTGCTGCTCGCGCTGCGCCTGCGCTCCTCCGGAGCCGACAGGCGGAGCGGAGGGCGCCGGCGGAACGGACTGGTGCACACCGGGGACCCCGGTCTGGTTCGGCGGCGGAGGCCGCGAGGTTCGCGTTCCCTCCGTGTAGTCGTCCGCCTCGCTCAGCATCCCGAGCGCGTCGTCGGTGCCGGGCTCCAGGTCGAACGACGGGAGCGGCGCCGGCGGCATCTCCGACGCCGACGGACGCGGCGGCCGCATGCTGTCGTGCGCAGACGGAGCGGCGTCGCGCCGGCGAACCTCTTCGATCGACACGTTCGGAGCGGCGACCGCCGCACCGAGGACGGAGAGCCCCTCGCGGCTCGCGACGAGAATCTCGAGCTCCACGCTCTCGGCGTCCCCGCCTTCGCCGGTCGGGAGGAACGTGATGATCTCGCCGTGGGGGCGCGTCTTCGCCTTGAGCTCGTCGAGCGCCGAGTCGATCGTCGCGAGCTGGAACTGCACCCGCATCCGATAGAGCGAGAGCCCGGCCTGGAGGTTCGTGCGGAGACGATGCTCCTCGTACTCCGTGAGGACTCCGAGGAGGCCCGGATCGAGCTCGTATTGCGCGACGACGCTGCCGCCGCCACCGCCCTTCTGCTGCGCGACCTGCCCGAGTGCAGCGAGGAGCGCCTTCACCTCGGCCGCCGGCTCGGGACCGTCCCCCTTCGCCGCGCTGAGGATGCGCCCGTAGAGCTCGACGGACTGGAAGAGGAGATCGAGCACCTGCGGGGTGAGCTCGATCCGCCCGAGCCGCAGGTCGTCGAGGAGATTCTCGAGCTCGTGCGAGAGCCCGGACATCATCGCGGCACCGAACAGGCCCGAGAGGCCCTTCAGCGTGTGGACCGCGCGGAAGACGTCGTTGACGAGCTCGGCGTCACTCCCGCCGCGCCGGCAGACCTCGTCGAGGGCGAGGAGGTCGCGGCTGAGGCCGTCGACGATCTCCTGCGCCTCGGAGAAGAACTCCTCCCTCGCCTTGTCACCGGCGCTGTCGCCGCGACCGCCCGAGTGCTCGCCCATCGCTGCGCTACCTTCTCGAGCCGCCGGGCGGGACGGACGGTGCGTCCTCGGAGGCTTCGAGCTGGGCCTTCGTGCGCTCCGAGCCCTGAGCGGCGTCCGTCAGCAACAACCCCTCGCACACGCCACGGAGCGACTCCGGGGTGAACGGCTTGGGCACGTACGCGTCCGCGCCGAGCTTGCGCCCGCGCTCCACGTCGCGCGGCGTCGCCTGCGTCGAGATGATCACCAGCGGCGTCGAACGGTATTGCGCCGAACGACGGATGAAATGGATCAGCTCGAGGCCGTTCACGTCCGGCATGTTGATGTCGGTGATGATCAGATCGTAACGGGCGCGCGGCAGGAGGCGCATCGCATCGAAGCCGCTCTGCGCTTCGGTCACCTCGATCGCGCCGACCGACGGCGCGAAGGCCGGGTCTTCGAGGATCGCCCGGACCAGCGAGCGCGTCGACGCGGAGTCTTCGACGACGAGGATGCGGCGCGGCACGATGGCGAGTGTACAGTAACTGAGGCTTGGGCCGATAGCGACGGTGAGTGCCCGCGTGTAGACTCATCATCGTGTTCGACTCCTTGCCTCCGCCCAAGACCGCCGCCGCGCTCGTGATTGGCAACGAGCTGCTCAGCGGCAAGGTCGAGGAGGCCAACGTGCATGTGCTCGCACGCGCACTCCGAACGCTCGGGATCGAGCTCCGGCGCGTCGTGATGGTGCTCGACGACATCGACGTGATCGCACGCGAGGTGAAGCAGCTCTCGGAGTCTCACGACTGGCTCTTCACCTCCGGCGGTGTCGGCCCCACCCACGACGACGTGACGGTCCACGCAGTCGCGCGCGCGTTCGGGGCGAACGTGATCGAGGATCCGACGCTCGCGTCGATGCTCCGGGAGCACTACCAGGAGCGATGCACGGACGGGCACCTCCAGATGGCGCTGGTGCCCGAGGGCGCGAGCCTCGAGGCGCACGACAGCATCCGCTGGCCCACGATCCGCATCGGCAACACGTGGCTCCTTCCCGGCGTACCCGAGATCTTCCGCATGAAGCTCGCCGTCGTCATCGATCGGCTGGCCGGCGGAGTCGGCTTCGTGTCACGAGCGGTGTTCACGAAGATGGATGAGGGCGATCTCAAGGCGCTGCTCGATCGGGTCGTCGAGCGTTTTCCGGACGTCGGGGTCGGCTCCTACCCGAAGTGGCAAGATCCGACGTACAAGACGAAGCTGACGTTCGATGGCCGCGATCCAAGGCGTGTCGACGCGGCTCGCGATGCGTTCATCGCGCTCTTGCCCGAAGGCGAGCCGCAACGCGTGGAGTGAGGGGCTCAGGCGGACGCACCGCCGCTGGGAGCCTGCGCCGACCGGTCCGAGGCGGCGGAGGCTCACCATTGGGTCTACTGCGCATCGCGTCAAAGCCCGTTGACGCAGTCGTTCGAGCGACGCGGCTCAGTGTCCGAGAAACGGTCGAAAGAAGTCGTCGGCCTCGGTGAGGAGCCGCGGGATCGAGGCGCCGAGCTCGTGGCCGTCATCGACCTCGATCAGACGGACATGCGGCTTGCCACGCGACCACTCGCGCGAGAGCTCGACGTCGACGACATCGTCGCGCGTGCCGTGGACGATCCGTACGGGCACACGCACGTCCGGCCAGGGCCCGAGCTCGGTGTCGAGACGGGCCAGCTCGTCGACGAAGCCCCAGTGGACCCGAGCTCGCTGCTTCGTCGCGTAGTCGTCGACCTCGATGAAGCCCGTCTCCTTCCACGAGCGCCAGGCCTCGCTGCCGATGCGCGCTTCCCAGCGCGTGGCGATCTGGAACGCAGGCGCCATCAGGAAGACGGCCGCGACCCGCGGATCCGCCGCCGCGACGCGGCAGGCCGTCAGTCCGCCGAGGCTCGACCCGATGAGGGCGACGCGCGCACGCGGCCCGCCCACCGCGTCGATCGCCGCGATCACCCGCTCCTGCATGGCCGAGAGCAAGAGCTGCTCGAACGACGGAACCCGGAGATCGAGCACCTCGAGCGGCGCCCCGTGTCCCGCCGCCCAGGTCGCGAACGCTCTCGCCTTCGTCGATGCCGGGCTCGACGCGAACCCGTGCAAGTAGAGGAAAACGGGCGCGGGCGGTGCGTTCTTCGGATCCATCACCTGAACTTTCCCTCCGCGAGGAGCGGCGTGCGCACGACCTCGACCTCGCGCTTCTCGGTGCCACGCAGGACCGTGAGCACCATCTTGCTCCCGACGTCGCCGCGCACCGCGCGGCGGACGTCCTCCTGGCTCATCGCCCGGACATCTTTGCCGTCGATGAGCAGGATCTCGTCGTCGACGGCGAGCCCCGCCCGCTCCGCGCCCTGACCGGGGGGCATCGACCGAACGAAGAGCCGGTGGTCGCTCGACTGGCCGAGAGCCGCTCCGATCGTCCCGGGTGCCGAGCTCCCGCACCCGCAAAACCCGGCACAAAACACCGAGAAAGCCGCGACCAGCAGCCCTCGTTCACAGACCCTGAAAAAATTCATTCGCTTGCAGCGTGAGTGGGCGTTGCTTTCGGTCGCGGCAGCTCGCTAATCTTTCTTCGTCCCACAAGGATGGTCCTGCGTTACGCTTCGGGGCCGGTCGCGCGTGCTCCCATGTGGAAGCTGGTCATCGAGGACGACGAAGGAAAGCGGACAGTTGTCCCCCTGTCGCGCGATGACTACACCATCGGGCGTCAGGAGGGGAACACCATCCGCCTGACCGAGCGCAACGTCTCGCGCAATCACGGGCGCGTGCGTCGCAACCGGTCGGCCAACGGCTCTGGCTCGGTCTTCGTGCTCGAAGACCTCCGCAGCTACAACGGCCTCTTCGTGAACGGCCTGCGGGTCGCCCATACGCAGGACCTTCAGCACGGCGACCTGATCCAGATCGGCGACTACCGGATCGTCCTCCAGGACGATGCAGTGGGGTCCGCCGACGCCACCATCCCCATCGCGGCTCTCGATCTGAGCGACGCGAAGGCGACGATCCCGATCGCTGCCGCGTACCGCGGCCAGACGCTCACCGAGCGCCCGAACCGCCTCGTCATGCTCGTCGGGCCGACGCCCGGCGTGGAGTACCCGCTCGATCGCGAGCGCATGACGATCGGACGCGCCGAGGACGCGTCGATCTCCGTCAACCACAACTCGGTCTCGCGCCTGCACTGCGAGGTGCACGCGCTCGGGGACGGCCGCTTCGAGATCGTCGACAAGGGGTCGTCGAACGGCGTCCGCGTCAACGCCGTCGAGCTCCGTCGCAGCATCATCGAGGCCGGCGACGTGATCGAGCTCGGTGACGTCCGCTTCAAGTTCGTCGGCGCGGGTCAGATCTTCGTACCGGGCCCGAACGAGAGCCAGCAGCTCACGGCGATCAGCGATCGCGAAGCCGAGCTGGTGATTCCGAAGAAGGGCCTCGGCGGCTACTTCGTTCCGGTCGTCGGCGCGGGAGTCGTCGGCGCGATGATCATCCTCGCCTTCGTCTACGTGCTCCGGGCTCGCGCAGGCACGGACGAAGGCGACGGCAGGATCGAGCCCGACACGGAGCAGGCGATCCTCGCCGAAGCGAAGAGCAAGTGCACCATCGACGACTGCGAGCAAGCGCACACGATGGTGTCGACCTTCGCCGAGACCTCGCCCTGGCGTGACCACGCGGACTTCCGCTACGTCACCGCCACGTGGGCCGAGTCGCTCCTCCGGAGGGCACGCGTCGATACCGACAGCGCGAGCCGACGGGCGACGCTGAGCCGAATCCTCGCCGACCCGCGCGTCGACGCGATGGCGAGGAAGCAGGCGAACGACCTGCTCACGACGCCGGAGCCTGCGCCGACGCCGACCGACCTCCCGACCGTCGCGACGACGAAGGACTCCGGCGGCGCCGTCACTGCGGCCGTTCCCCCGACGCCGACGCCGACGCCGACGCCGGCCCCGACGCGCACCACGCCGACTTCGCACGCGACCGTCACGAGCTCACCGCCACCGGCGCCGGCGCCGGCACCTACGCCAAAGCAGTCGGGCACGAACGCGCTCGAGAAGGCCCGCGAGGCCGCGCTGCGAGGAGAGCCCGCGGTCGTGCGCCAGCTCCTCGAGCAGAAGGTCCGTAACGGCCACGGGACCGCCGAAGAGGCCAACCTCGTTCGCCAGGCATGCAAGGCGATGAGCGATCGCGTCTGCAGCGAAGACGTGAAGTCGAAGTACCCCTAGCCTACCGGCTCGGCGCAGCACGACGTCCGCGCATCGCACCGCTCTCCAGCGCTCGGAGCCAATCAGAACGTGGCGCCGGCGAACACGTCCGCGACGAGCGCGACGAGCAGATCGGCCTCTGCGCGGTCGAACGCGGCGAGGTGCGGCGAGTCGAGATCGAGCACGGCACGGAGCTCACCGCCGACCACGACGGGCACCACCAGCTCCGAGCGCGTTCGATCGTCGCACGCGATGTGGCCGGGGAAGCGCGACACGTCGGGCACGAGCTGGACCTCGTGCGTTCGCGCGCATGCACCGCAGACACCGCGATCGAAGTCGATTCGCAAGCAGCCCATCGTGCCCTGGTACGGCCCGACGGCCAGCGTTCGATCGCCGACGCGCCGGTAGAAGCCACACCAGTTCGTCTGAACGAGCGTCTCCCAGAGAAGGCACGCGAGTGTGGCTTCGATCGCCACGGCGTCCCGCTCACCGTCGAGCGCAGCGCGGATCTGCGGGAGCGCCTGCTCGAGGCGCGCGACGCGCTCGGCCGTCGGCAGCAGCGTCCCCCGAGCAACTGCCGGCAAGAGGATCCCTTCGGACATGGCCAGCCACCATAGTGGATGCCGCCTTCGCGTCGAGCGTCGCGCCGGTTGTCGGAACCAAGACAGTGACGGCGCCTGGACAGCGACTCAGCCGTGGTTTTCCCCGAGATCGCGGCGATTTCTCGGGCGACACGACCTGGCCCGCAAGCTGCATTGGAGGCTGCTCGGTGAACCGCATGAGCCCCTTTGGCCCCTTCGACATGCTCGATACCGTTCCTCGCGAGGCTTCGCCGACCGGCGATCGCAACGTGCGGGCTTCGGCCCCGCGTGTCCGGCGTGAACCGCAGCCTCCGCGGCAGCACTGGTGGTCCACGTTCGACGGCTGGCGAATCGCCGACCTCGACGCGGAGTTCTCTCTCGCCTGACCGCCAGCCGCTCTGGTCCCGCAGCGCTCAGGGCCCGATGCGATAGAGCGAACGGAAACGCAGCTTTCGCAACGGCGGACGCGCGCTCGCATTGTAGGCGTCGACGAGACGCATCACCTTCGCGGTGAGCACGGGATCGCGATAGACGGGCAGCTCGGAGTACACGAGCGTCGCGTGATCGTCGAGGGGCGTGCCGGTCTGCAGGATCGGACGATCGGCGATGAGCCACGAGCGCGCCGTCCCCGCGTCGATCCGACGCGAGACCTCCTCCGGGTCGGCCTTGTCGACGTCATAGACGCGCGGATGGAACGGCGGAAGGTAGAGCGGGATCTCCGGCAGCGCCGTCGCGTGGAGCTCGTCGCCGAACGTCTCGTGAACGAAGTGCGCGAAGCGCACGTCGTGATGCCATCCGAGCGGGACGAACGCGAGCAGCGTCATCCCCGCGAAGCTCGCTCCCGCGAGCAGCTTACCCGGCCAGCCGCGTCGCTTGGCCCATCCCCACACCGCCAGGCGCGCCGTCACGCGATGGCCGAATCGCCCCGGACCGAACGACGGCCCCAGCGCCATCACGACGAACATCGTCGAGAGCACCGCGATCGGGAACAGGAAGCGCTCCTCCTTGTGCGCGATCAGGTTGTGGACGACGAAGAACGGGAGCGTCGCCCACGTCACCGGATGACGCGGACAGCGAAGCCACGCCGCCACCGCGAGCACGAGCAGCGCGAGCACCACCGGCAAGAAGACGTTGGCCGGAAGCATCCAGAAGTAGGCGAAGGGAGGATCGGTCCCGAAGGTGCTCGCCGCGCCCTCGAGCAAGTTCGCCCGGAAGTACGACCACGCCGGGAACGTCCATGCGCCGTATCCCCAGCGATCGACGAGCGCCCCGATCGCGAGGGCGCTCACTCCTCCGAGCACGATCGCGCCGAGCCCGCGAAGCGATGCTCTCCCGACGATCCATGCCCAGGCGACGAGGCCGATCGCGATGAACGCCGTCTGGAAGCGCATCTCGAAGGCGATGCCGAAGAGGAGCCCCACGATGAACGCGCGTCCCGTCCGCGCGAACGCGGGCACGGACCATACGCGCCCGTCTTCGGACGGCGTCGCGCCCTCGAGCAGGAGGGCGAAGCCAACCGTGAGCACCGCCATCGCTCCGCTCTCGGACGACGTACGCACGAAGAGGTAGGGCAAGAAGCCGAGCATCGTGACGACGCGCGTGTGCGTGCGCGCCTCCTCCTCGGTCTTCATCCACGGCAGTGTCGTCCGGAGGAAGAGCGCGAGCGCGCCGACGTTGGCGAGGCCGGTGAGGAGCCGGAAGACGAACGCGACCTGGAAGATGTCGTGCACACCGGCGAGCCCGAGCCCCCGCGCGACGAGCCAGTAGACGAAGGGCTGCAGCCACGGCCGAATCTGCCGTGCGTGCTCCCAGGGCAAGAGCTTCGGATCCACCTCACCGAGCTTCGATCGCACGAGCTCGATGACCTGAAAGTACTCGTCGGGGTGGAAGTACGCGTAGCTGAACCACGCCGTCACGCAGGTCACTGCGAGCGTCACCGCGAGGTGCGCTCGGACAAACCGGTCGATCCGCGACGAGCCCGAGAAGGTCACGTGCTCCCTGCTTGGTTCTTCTTCGCCCGGAGGAGCAGGTGGAGCAGCGCCGGCAAGAAGAGGAGCGCCATGATCACACACGCGATCTCGCCCCACATCGCGAGCCGGCCGAACGACTGCAGCGCCTGATTGTCCGAGAAGAGCATCGAGCCGTAACCGACGACGGTAGTCCAGCTGCACAGCGCGACGGCCGCCCCCGTCCTCGACACCGCGGCGGTGACGTCACCTTCGAGGAGCCTCGTGCGGTCAAAGACATTGAATGGGTATTCGCAGCCGATGCCGAACGTGATCGGCAGCGCGATGAAGTTGAAGAAATTGAGCCTCGTTTCAGTATAGGCCGCAAGCCCAACGAGACAGGTGACACCCATCACGAGCGCAAGTAGCACGGAGAACGTCCCGATGCGCGAGCGCGTCGCGAACGTGACGACGATCACGACGGCGAGGAAGGATGCCCCCGTCGCGAGCGGTCCGTCCCGCTTCATCGACCGGATGAGCTCCGCGAAGATCGTCGAGCGACTCGCGGTCTGGACGAGCGTGCCATCGGGCAGCCTGACGTTGTCCGTCGTCTTCGCCATCCGGAGGAGCGTGCGACCGTCGGAGAACGAGACTCCGAATTTGTACTTGATGTACATCAGCGTCCCGAGCGTGCCGTCGTTCTCCGTGAAGCGTCGCTTGATGAGCGGCGGGAGATCCTTCGCCTCGACGATGCCGAGATCCTCGGGCGGCTTCATCTCCTCGAGGCGCCTCCGCTCCTCCTCCGGCATGTCGTGGAGAACGCGCGGGGTGAGGCGATCGCGAATTCGCTCGAGGACCTCGAGCTTCTGCTTCTGCTCCTCGGGGGTGCCGGGAAGGAAGTGCCGGATCGTGACGATCTCCTCGATCAAGGGGCCCTTCGGATCGGCCCGATCGGCCTCGAGGATCCGCTTCTCGAGGGCCGGCACCTGCTCCGGCGTGTCCGCCAGGATCAGCGTGCCGGAGATGCTCTGCTTGCCGCGGAAGACTTCGTTGTCGGCCTTGCTGGTCCACTCGCCCGGCCCGCCGACCTGCTTCGACGAGCGCGAGCCGAGCTTGGCGAAGTTGTACTCCCACGGGTCCTGAAGAAACGCGGGCAGGTAGGTCGCCGTCCAGGCAGTGAAGAGCAGCGGGACGATCACGAATGCGAGCGGCCATCGCTCGGTAACCTTGGCGATCGCGCGCATCACGGGCCCGCTCGAGCCGTCCTCCGAGATCGACGGCATCGGATCGCGGAGCCACGTCGGGAGGCGCTCCTGGACCCACTCGACGCTCACGATGAGCGCGGGGACGAGCGGGATGATCGACATCCAGACGAGGAACATGCCGACGAAGCCGATCGTCCCGAACTGGCTGAAGCCGCGGAAGTGAGTGATCGTGAGCGATCCGTACGCGATGCTCGCGACCGACGCGCCGACGAGCTCCGCCCGGAATGCGTTGAGCACGGCCTCTCGGCGCGCCACTTCCTTCTCCATCCCGCGCGCGCAAAACTCGCGATAGCGAGACAGGAGGACGATCGGGTAGTTGATTCCGTTGCCGAGGATGATCGCGCCGAGGAAGGCGCCCGGCGTGTTGACGAAGCCGAACACGGCCGTCGCGAACGCGTACGCCCCACCGACGCCCATCAGCGCGGGGGTCGAGATGACGATCAGCGACCACGGCGACCGGTAGAAGGCGATGATGCCGCCGAGGATGAGGAGGAACGCGATCCCGCTCGCCCAGGCGGCCTGGGTCAAGGTCGACTCCTTCTCCGCAACCGCGTTCGCGATGTCGCCACCGAAGCCGACCTTCATCTCCGGGTGATAGGCCGACGTGACATCGAGAGCGGCGATCCGCTTCTTCATGTCGGCGAGGAACAGATCGCCCGAGCGGCCGCCGGTGCCCGATGCGTTCGACACGATCCGGACGACCATGATCGTCCCCGCATCGTTCGCGAAGTAGCCGGTCGGGAAGTCGTTGTACTTCGCCGACGCGTTCTTCCAGCGCTCGTAATACGCGTCCATCCCGAGTGTACCGGGGCGAGCCGCGTCCGCGGCGTCGGTCGGCGTCGGCGACGGAGGAGACGGCGCATCTTCGAGGCGCTCGACGGCGCCGCTGCGATACGCGATCTCGTGGTCGAGTGTCTCGTCGGCCGCTTCGAGCTCGGAGAGGCTCACATAGAGCCATTTGTGCTTTTCGAAGAACTCCGCGAGGTCCTTCGTCCCACTCTCGACATACGCGATGAAGTCGGGCCCACAGGCGTTCTTGCATGCGGCGTCGGTCTCGGCACACGCGCGAAGACACGCCTCGAGCTTCTCGGACTCCGCCTCGAGGTTGGCGGAGAGATCGTCGACGAACCGCTCGTTCGCCTTCCGATCCGGGGACTCGACGACCACGAGGAACGTCGCGGTTCCGCCGACCCGTCCGAGCTGATGTTCGAACGCCTTGAAGCCCGGGCTGTCGCGCGGGAGCAGCTCGAGGAAGTCGGAGCGAAGCTGGAGATTCCTGGCGTAGGACCACGATCCGATCATGAAGAGCAGACCGAGGAACAGGACGATGATGGGTCGCCGGCCGGCGGCGTCGACCAGGCCTCCAACGATGCGTCGGAACATTCTCCCCCCGGAAAGTAAGCCGGCGTTTCCACTTACCATGGCCGGAACGCCGCGATTTCGAGCCTCCGCCGAGCTCGATGCGGCCGCGAACGCCGGCGGCTCGGGCCGCATCGGGCGGGCGATCTCGCGCGCGATCGGGCAAATCGCGCGCTCGGGCAGTTGACCGCGCGGACGGCTCGGCCTCTCATGGTCGCACGTGCACGATCCTCTCGCTCAGCTCGAGCGCTCGCACCGACGCCTCGAAGAGGCATGCGATGCGCTCACCATGGCCGCCCGTGATCGCGACATCGAGACGGCAGGCGACGTCTGCGCCTTCTTCGCGCGGCAGGTCCGCCGTCACGAGGAAGACGAGGAGAAGTCGCTGTTCCCGCGCCTCGAGGGCCTCGAGGCGAACGCCGCACTCCACGCCGTCCTCGAGCGGCTCTCACGCGAACATCGCGAGCACGAGGCGTTGCAGGCAAGGCTGGAGGACGCGGTCGCAGGTCGATTCGACGGCGACCTGTGGAGCGAGCTCGCGACGATCGCCGATCTTCTGACGCGGGCGTATCGCGCGCACATCGAGGAGGAAGAGACGCACCTCTTCCCCGCCGCTCGCGAGCTTCTCACGAGCGACGCGCTCGAGGCGATGAGCGCGGAGATGGCGGCGCGACGCGGCCGCTGACGATCGGCTAGCGACGGCCGACTTTCCGCGGCTGTTCCGTCCAGGGCAGCGCGGATCCTCGACGCCATGGCCGGCCGCCTTTTGGCTCTACCGTCGCAATCAAGCCCATCCGTCCGACCCCACGACGAGCCTCTCGTCCCGGCGTTCCTCGTTCTATCGCGAGCCGCTACCTCTCCGTGGTCGGCGCACCGCTCACGGTTCGCGAGCGGTCGCCCGAAAATCTGCGGAGGCGCTGATCACTTTCGGGTCGGGCTCGACACTACCTCCCGATGCATCGCCAGGGTTGGCAGGGTAAAGCCGCCGTCGTTCTCGGGCTGCTCCTGGTCACTGCCGTGATGGCGGGTGGCTGCGGAGCGGAATCGAGGGTCGTCGGCCTCGAGAGCGGGAGCGGGCCCACGCCATCTCTGCCGGTAGAGGCGGCAGATGCCTCTTCGCAAGAGGCCTCTACCGGTGGTGCGTGCGCATCGAACGCGTGCCCCGACGGACGCGTGAGCTGCCCGAACGCCCCGTTCCCTTGCGGCGTCGATTTGAGCTCCGACAACGACAACTGTGGAGCGTGCGGTGTTCGTTGTCCGACGGACAACAACTTTCTCGCACGTTTCTCGGGCGTAATGCGCTGCGTAGCCGGCTCCTGCCTCCTCGCTTGCGACGAGGAACATGCAGACTGCAACGGAATTCCTGATGACGGTTGCGAGACACTCGTCGCGGGGCCCTCGGCCAACGACATCAACAACTGCGGCGCCTGCGGCAACGTCTGCACCGACATCTGTTCCCAGGGAGTGTGCGGCTGTCCGCCAGGAATGACGTTCTGCCCGGGGGATGGGCAGTGCCACAACCTCAACCAAGAAGACGACAACTGCGGCGCGTGCGGCAACGTCTGTCCTCTCGACACCGAGCCTCCCTTCCCTCCCGAGTGGAACGTCTTCCGCGGGTGCGTCGCCGGCCAGTGCAACAAGCCGAGGTGTCAGCCGTTCGTCCGTGATTGCAACGGTACCTTCGTCGACCCGGGGGCCGACGGGTGTGAGACGTCGACGTTCTTCGACGTCAACAACTGCGGCGAGTGCGGGAAGGCTTGCGCCCCCGGCGAGAACTGCGTCTTCGGTGAGTGCCGCTGTCCGTGCGGGGCGGTCTGCACCAAGGGCCTCGACTCGGACCCCAACAACTGCGGGACGTGCGGGGTGAGGTGTCCGGGCGACTGGAGGTCGGTGGAGTTCTCCGCTCCGGTCTCGCTCGATCCCGCCCACGGCAAGCCCATCTGCGATCAGGGCGTCTGCGGGTACACGTGCTCCCCGCACTGGGCTGATTGCGACGGCGACATTCGCAACGGATGCGAGACCGACCTCCGAAACGATCCGCTCAACTGCGGAGGATGTGGCGTTCAGTGTGACGGCATCGAGGGCCAGCCCTGCATCGACGGACGCTGTCTCACGAAGGAGTGCGAGGTCCAATGAGCTCCATCAAGAAGCTCGGCACGAGCTCACTCGCGGTTCTTCTCGTCGCCGAGACTGCGCTCGCGTGCGCAGGCGAGGGCGAGCTCGAGCCGGAGCGCGAGGGGGTGCCGGACGCTTCAGCTGAAGTCGCCGACGCAGGCGATGCGGGCGACGGCGCTGACGCGGCAGACGCAGCCGACGCAGACCCATGCAGTGCCTCGGGCCTGTGCATCGTCCCCGTTCCCATCGACACGCGGGTCAACGTCACCTCCGTATCGGGATCGGGCGCGAAGGACGTGTGGGCCGTGGGGACGGCTCGAACGATCCTCCACTACGACGGCGCCGTATGGGAGAAGGCCGACACGATCCCCTACGACGCAGCCCCGTTCACGATGCGCGCCGTCTGGGTCGGCGGGCCCAACGACGTCTGGGTCGCGGACGGACCGACGATCCACCACTCGACAGGATGGAAGGGCCCGAGCGCCACGGTGTGGGAGTCGTCCGTCCTCGCCGGCACGTACACCGCGCCGACGGCGATCAGCGGCAACGACGGAAGAGTGATCATCGGACGCCAGATCTCGAATCAGTTCGACGACTACGAAGCGGCGATCGTCACGTGCAGCGGCTGGGACGCTGGCGGACTCCTCGAGCCGACGTACCTGGAAAACCGCCACTTCCGGACGAATGGAACGGACGGCCTCTGGTCGATCGCGATGACCGGACCGAATGAGGCGTGGGGAACGAGCTTTCCAACGACGAACGGGCCCGGCGCCCGAGTCGTCCGCGCGCACCTCGCGAGCCCCGGCGACGGCGGCGAACCGGACGCGGGACCGTCGTGGCAAGTCGAGGAGTACGACAGTCGTACGGAGAGAAACCTCTATGGTGTGTGGGGCGACGAGCAGGCCGTTTGGCTCGTGGGCGAAGGCGGTGTCATTCGCCGGATGACGCCGGCAAATCTTCCGTCGGGCGTCTTCGAGAACGTTCCGAGCCCGGTCATCGCCGATCTTCGCGGGATCTTCGGCTTCGGCGCAGACGACGTATGGGCCGTCGGCGACGACGCCACGGTGCTCCACTGGGACGGCAAGGTCTGGAGCAGGCTCGCGTCACCGTTCGACAGCGCTGCGGACAAGCCGCGACTCTTCTCCGTCTGGGGAAGCGCGCCGAACGACGTCTGGATCGGCGGTAACGGAGTCATCCTCCACTTCGAAGGGAAGGCGCCATGAGACTCACGCGCCGTACGAAGAGCCTCGCTCTTGCATTCATGTTCGCGCTTGGGCCGTCCTTCGCGTGCGCCACGGGCGACGACGAGCCCAAGGCGACACCGGCACCCGAGGTCGATCCGACTCCGCCCCTCGACGCAGCAGTCGCCGATGCCACCGATGATGGACTGCCCCCGATGCCGAGCACGTGCAGTGCAGGAGGGTTCTGCTACGTGCGCTCGCCGTACCTCGGGCCGCTTCTCGCGGTCTCAGCGTCGAGCGTCGACGACGCGTGGATGGTGCCCGAGCAGAGCGGTGCGCTGTTGCGGTGGGACGGGGCATCGTTGAAGCAGATCTACGAGTACGAGGGACCGACCCCGCCAAACATCACCTTTTCGGGTGTCTGGGCGGAGACGAAAGACAACGTCTGGGCCGCGGCCATGGGGAGCGACGGTCACGTCGTCCTCGTGCGCTACTCGAGTCCCCCCGGTGGAGGCGCGCCGGCGTTCCGGGAGCTTCCGACACGAGAGTCGGCGACTGCGATCCTCGGCATCTGGGGGACGCCGGCGGGGGACACGCTCTGGATGGTGACGGATCGCGCCGTTCTTCGCGTCCGCGAAGACGAGAGCGGCGTCATCGTCGACAACCTCGTCCCATCGACCGACGCGGAGGACGCGGGGCAGTACTCGTGGCGTGGCGTCTGGGGCTTCGGTCCCGGCGATGTCTACGTAGCTGGACGGGTTTGTCCTTCCGACTACTGCGAGCCGAAGGACAGCTACGGCGCGATTGGGCACTACGACGGGACGAGCTGGTCGGTCACCACGATCGACTCCGCGAGCGATGTGCTGTCGCTTCGCGGCACGCCTCCTGGGACCGATCGCCGGCTCTGGTTCGACACCAGCGAGCCGAGCTCGCGGGAAGGAGACGGATCCATGACGACGTACGCCGAGAAAACGTACCTCGTTCCGATCACGAACGCGGGAGCGCCGGGAGCGCCTCTCTACTCGCACCCGGCGGACGTCGCCCCCGCGTGTAGCAACCGCGTGGGTCACGCGGCGGCGCCGACTTCGGCGTGGCTCTCGAGCGGCTTGCTCCTCTGCCGCTGGACGGGGACGAAGCTCGAGCCGGTGCAGACCTCTCCTGGCGCTCTTCCGGTAGTGGCGACGCTGAACGGGATCTGGGCCGGCGGTGCGGAAGACGTGTGGATCGTCGGTGCCGCCGTGACACGGGACGGTCTTCCGCCGCGAGGGTTCGCCGCGAGACGAACCGCGGCTACGGCTACGGGAGGACAGCCATGACCCTGCTCCGCGTCGGTCTCGGCTCTCTCTTCGTCGCTTCCTTCGTACCGCTCGGCTGCTCGTCGGCGGGTGGCGGTGCGGACAGTCCTGCATTCGATGGCGGCGTCGAGACCAGCCCGCCGCCTGCGTCCGCGCCTCCGCAAGACGCCGGTGCTCCGGATACGGGGCGAGCCGACTTCGTTCCGGCTTCACGGCTCGCGGTCGCCTGCGCGGCGGAGCCTTGTTACGTCGCCGTCAGCGGCAACACGGGCGAGCACGTCTGCGGGCTCCTGAAGGACGGCTCCGTCCGCTGCTGGGGACGCGACACGCGGCCTCGAGCGGAGACGTCCCCGGACGAAGGCGAGCCGCAGGCTGACGGCGCGCTTGGTCGCGGCCGTGTCGTCTCGGCGCTCGAGGGCGCGACGCCCGCGCCGGTGGTCGGCTTGACCGGTGCAACGCAGATCAGCGTCGGCAAGAACCTCGGCACATGCGCGCGCACCGGAGACGGCTCCGTGTATTGCTGGGGCCGAAACGAATACGGCCAACTGGGCCGGCCTGCCGCCGAGGCAAGGCTAGCGGTGCCGACGCGCATCGAAGGATTGCCTCCCGTCTCGTCCGTCGCGCTCGGCGGAAGCACCGGCTGCGCGATCGCGTCCGCCGATGGCGCGCTCTGGTGCTGGGGCGCGCGCGATTCGAAGATCGGACGTGCGGCTGCGGAGGGCGAATCGATCTCGTTTCCGCCCCAGCTCATGACGGGGTTTCGGGCCCCCCTTCGGGAGCTAGCCATCGCTACGGTGCGCACCGCTCGGACCATGCCGTTCGCGGACACGATCGTCGCCCTCCTCGACGGACGCATCCTCGCAAGCCTCGGCGAGCTCCCCGCGGGCGAGTCTTCTCAGCCTTGGAGCCCGGCGGTGCCGGTGCCATTCGAGCTGCACGATGTCGCGCGGATCGGCGCGTTCGGGTATCTCGGTAGCAACAGGGTGCTGTCGCGATGGGTGCCGGAGAGCCGTGCTCTCTACGTGCCGGCCCCGTACACGGTCGTCGATGTTGCGATCGCGGCCACGCAAGACGTGTGGAGCACGCTTCAAGTCGAGCAGGCAGGGGTGCTCCTCTCGAGCGGACGCCTCTTCCGCTGGGGTGTCAACGCAGCAGGTGCGCTCGGTTCCCCTGCCGACGAGCTCGATATCGCCGAGGAGCCACGCGACATGACCCATGTCGCCGGCAATCGGGTCGTGTCGTTCGCGATGACGACCGCGTCGACGTGCGTCTCGCTCGTCGACGGCAAGGTCAAGTGTTGGGGGACGAACCAGCGCGGAGAGCTCGGACGCGGCACGATCGACGCCGAGGAGCACCCCGAAGCGGAGGAGATCCGATGAAACGTGTCGCGTGTCCTCTTTTCGTCGTTGGAGCGATCTTCGCGTGCGGTGACCGCCAGGGCGGCTTCAATGATGACCGGCCGCCCCCCTTGGGCTCGGACGCAGGCGCGGATCCCATGCCGAGCTGCGAGGGCACTGTTCGCTGCGCGCGCGATCTTCGCTCGGTCGTCGACGGATGCGACGAGTCTCGCGTGATCAGCGCGTGTGCGCCGGACCAAGGCTGCGCCGACGGCAAGTGTCTCCCCGCTTGTGACGCTGCAGTCGGTGCCAATGCCACGATGGGCTGCGAGTTCGTCGCGCTTCCGCCGCCGCGCGTGGCCTTGACGGCCGGGTCGTGCTTCGCCGCCGTGCTCACGAACAGCTGGGAGGTCCCGGCGCAGATCGAGGCCGAGTACGAGGGCAAGCCGCTCGACATCGCGACGATCACGAAGATCGTGCGCACGGACGGCGCAAACACCACGTACGAGCCGTTCGACGGAACGATCAAGCCGGGTGAAGTGGCAGTGGTATTCCTCGCCGAGCAGGCGAGCGGGATCGCGGCGGTCCCGTGTCCGGTCGGTACGACGGCGGCGATCAGGAAGGAAACGGCCGAGAACGGCACGCGGCGCGGCTCGACCTTCCGGATCAAGACGACGGCGCCCGTCAGCGCCTACAGCATGTATCCGTTCGGAGGAGCAGCAAGCGCGGCTTCGACGAGCACGCTTCTCCTCCCGCTCGCATCGTGGAAGGCCGACTACATCGTCACGAGTCCCTGGGAGATGCGCTACTTCGACGCCAACGATCCGTATTTTCCCACGACGCAGATCGTCGCGGCCGAAGACGATACGGAGATCTCGGTCATCGGCAGCGTTCACATCGCGCAAGGCGCGGACGTCGAGAGCGCCGAGAAGGGCGTCACGAAGAAGTATCGCTTGCGACGCGGCGAGCAGATTCAGTTCTTTCAGGAGCAAGATCTGACGGGGACGCGCATCGGGGCGAACAAGCAGATCGGGGTCTGGGTCGGGCACCAGGGCATGGCCATCCCGACGACGGCCACGTGCTGCGGTGATTCCTCCCAGACGGCGCTCTTTCCCGTTCGGTCGTGGGGGCGCGAGTACGTCGCCGTTCCCTACCTGTCGCGCAGCCATGGAGAGGTCCCCGAACAGTACCTCTACAAGATCACCGGCGCCGCCGACGGCACGGTCCTCACGTACGAGCCAAGCCAACCAAAGGACGCACCGTCCTCGCTCGCAGCTGGCGAATCGCTCCTCTTCATGACGCAGGAGCCGTTCATTGTGAGGAGCCAGGACATCGAGCATCCGATTGCGCTCTTCTCGTACATGACCGGCGAAGCGTTTCCCCAAGCACAGGGCTACCAGGGAGATCCCGAGTTCGTGCCCGTGATTCCGACCGAGCAATACCTCGGAAGGTACGTCTTCTTCGCCGACACTTCGTATCCGAACTCACA
Organism: Myxococcales bacterium 68-20; assembly: GCA_001899635.1. Classification (GTDB taxonomy): domain Bacteria; phylum Myxococcota_A; class Polyangia; order Polyangiales; family Polyangiaceae; genus Labilithrix. The sequence goes on from MKVQ01000004.1 coordinate 444,138, forward strand.
GCTCGTCGTCGTGCGCTCGCGCGAAGAAGGCAAGGACTTCGAACCTGTCGTCCTCGACTGCGCCGGCCCGCTCGAAGGGTGGAAGCCCGTCGGCACGTCCGGCAAGCAAGAATACACGCGCATCTGGTTGACGAGGTTTGGGAACGCTCAACAGGTCGGCAGCGGCACGTGCGGAACCGGCCGCCGCGAGATCGACAGCCGTGGTCCGATTGCGGTCACCGTTTGGGGAACGCACCAGTTCGCGAGCTATGGCTATCCGGGTGGAGCGGCGCTCCGAACCATCAACGCCGTCGAGTCGATCGTGAAGTGAGGAGCGCGGGCGGCGCGCGCGGCATTGCCGCGTCCGCCGAGCGCATCGCATCCGACGTTCTGCTCGAGCCAAGCAATGCGCGCGAGGCCGCGCCGGCTCCAGCGTCCGAACGCTGCCTTCGCGAGAGCGAGCAGCCGACCTTCCGTCCGATGACGGCCGAGGCTACTCGCTCTCGCGCGGCACGCGCAGTCCGGCTTCGGCTTCAGAGCGGTGCACCGTGCCGGGATGCAGCTCGAGCAGCTCGCGCCACGCGCTCGCTGCCTCGGACTTCCTACCGAGCTTCGAAAGGATGCGTGCACGCGACGCGCGGGCCTCCTCGGCGAGAACGCTGCTCTTCCCGAGCCCGAGGTAGTGTTCGAACAGCGTCAGCGCAGCCAAAGGCTCGCGATCTTCGATCATGCGCCCGAGAACCACGTGAGAGAGCAGCGCCTCGGGAGACGAAGGCGCCTCCTGAATCAGCGTGCGATAGTCCGCCTCCGCGGCGGTGAAATCTCGCCGGCGCCGCTCCTCGTTCGCGCGCGCGAAGAGCTCTGCTGGCGAGAGCGTCGGCGCGGAAAGGGGTTGCGGAGGGGTGAGGGCCCGCTCCGAGCTCGCTCGCACGGCAGGAGCCGGCTTCGCGGCCGGTAAGTCGGCGACCGCGATCGTCGGGGGGGGCGTGGTCATCGACGTCGATGCTGCCGGTTCCGGATCGGTATCCGTCGCTTGCGGCGCGATCGGAGCAAGTGTCGCATGCTGTTCCGCAGGCGCGGCCTCTCCGGCGTTCCCGCGGTAGATCTTGGAGCCCAGGAGCGCGGCCGTGACACAGAGCACAATCCCGCTCGTCCACGTCGGGAGGATCCGATACACGGTCGGGCGGGCCCGGCTCGCGGCCAAGGCGCCCTCCGTGAGCCTTCGAACGCGCTCCTCGTCCCGGACGAGAGCGTCGCGGCTCTCCTTCCCCCAATGACGCTCGACGCGGCGCGCGAGCTCGTCGAGATCATTCATCGCCGTCTCCCCCTGGCTCGAGTGAATGAGTTGCACGTGCAGCGAGATCGGCGAGCCGGGGATCGGCCCCGATGCGCCGCACGAGGGCTTGGCGTGCGAGACGAATCCGGCTTCGCACGGTGTTGATTGGAGCGCCCGTGTGCCTCGCGACTTCCTCGAGGCTGTATTCGAGCACGGTACGAAGCAGGAGTGCCTCCGCCTGCTCGCGAGGAAGGTCCGCCATGAGCTCGGCGAGGAGTCTTCGCAGACCGACGTCGGCTCCTTCAGGCACGGGGCCCTCGGTGGCCTCCCGGAATTTCGAGAATCGCGCGAGCAGGCGGAAGCGTGTCTTCTCTCGGCGGAGCACGTTGAGCGTCGTGTGGACCGCGACTCCAACGGCGAATCGCTCGATCGTGTGGTCGCGACATTCGCCGACGCGACGAATCAGCGTCACGAGGGAGCCCTGGACCGCGTCGTCGACGTCGGGGTGTCCGGCGCCGAGCATGCTGATGGCGACGCGGTAGACGATCGGTGCGACGGACTCGACGACCTCGCGGATGGCGGCCCCGTCGGCGTCCCGCACGGCTGCAGCGAACTCCTCGAGCGAGAGAGCCTTCCGCCGGTGCGCCGCATCCAGCACGCCACGAACGTTACCTCTCGGCGTGCTCTCCTGCTCGAGCCCGAGCATCTCGCCAGGGAGAGAGTGAGCCGCGCGCAGCATCAAGGTCCCCTTTCAAGCGCGAGCATTCCGTCGCCCGCCGGCTGCCTGGGGAACGCGGGGGAGCGAGGCATCAGCGTGTAGTGTCGGTCGACCGTCGAGAGCGATCACTCTGCCGATCACGATTCGACGGCTTGCACTGAAGCTCTTCCGTGCTTGGCCGGGGAATTGGCTACGCCGCGCGCGACGCCTACACGGTCGTAAGGCGACAATCGCGACGTTAGACTCGGGGCGTGACGTGCCCTGGCTGGTGGAAGGCGACGCTGGCCACGCTTCTCCCTGCGCTGACCGTCTTGGCAGCGAGCCGCCGCCTCGATGCCGCTCCACCGGGCGAGGCTCCAGGAAGCGCGAAGCCCGGCGCTCGAGCCAGAGGCTCGGACACTCCTGGTCGAGCCCGAGCGACCATCGAGCTTCGGCTACCTGAGCCAGCTCGCTTTCGCGCCGTCCTCGGCGCGGCCATGGAGAGCGCTACGATCGCGTTCGACGTCGAAATCCTCGCGCTGGAAACGCCGGAAGCGCCGGCGCCGTACCGCGTGACCATCGAGGAGAGGAACGCCGGCATCGACGTCAGCGTCGTCGACGACAAGCACGACCGGGTCTACTCCCGACGAGTCGAGGCGGCATCGAGCGACGATGAAGTCGCCCTCGAGGCGACCGCGCACGTCGTCGTATATGCACTCGAAGCGCTCGGCCGCGGGGAGATCATCGGCAGTCCGCGAGCGCGACCCCCGCCTCTCGCCGCGGTGGAGCAAGCGCCCCCAATCGCCGATCGCCGATCGCCGGCGCGGCAACCCGTCTCTCCGCCGAGACTGCGCTTCTCGTTCGGGACGCGCGCGTCGGTGACGGGCTACGCCTCGAACGCTCCGGCGATCCTCGGCGTCGGCGCCATCGCCGGCGTGCGCCTACCGAGCGGGCCATCGGCGTTCGAGATCGCGGCTTCGCTCGAGCAGCGTGTCCCCGCCGTGCTTCGCACTCCGAGCCTCGCCTCCCGCTTTCAACTCCACGCCGCGCGCATCTTCGTCAGGCGCGACCTAGCGGTGACCCCCAGCGTCGATCTCGGTGCGGCCTTCGGTGTCGGGCTCGATCGGATCGGCGTGACGACAGTTCCGCGGAGGGGAAGCAGCGACCCCACGATCGTTTCGCAGGACCTCGTCGGTATCGCGGCCGTAGCGTTCGGCTTGCGAGCGACGATCGCATCACACCTGCGAGTTCAAGGCGACATCGGGATCGAGCTTCCCTGGAAAGATGTAGAGTACATCGTCCAGCGCAGTTCGGAGAACGTGACGATCCTCGCGCCGTGGCCGCTCCGGCCCTGGATGAGCGTCGCCCTCGTCGCCGAGCTTTGACCCTCGACGTCGCGGGCGCTGAATGCCGACGTCTTCGCAGCGACGGCGAAGAGTGCCCCGACGCTGACGCCGTGGGACATCGATGCTCGGCGCACCAGACGAACGCCGCGACGATGGCACGTCGCGGCGTCACGTGGGATCGTGATCCGATCGTTCGCGCGTCGCGATCAGCCGCCTGCGAGGAAGAGGCGGTATGCGGCGAAGGCGGCCGCGGCGAGCACGAGGATCCAGAGCCAGGGGATGCCCCCCTTCTTCTGGGTCGTCGTGGCGAGGCTTGCCTCGCGCTCCGACGCCTTCACCGGCTCGGCGCTCTTGGCCTTTGGCTCGGAGGAGGGCTTCTTCGACTCGCTCTTCGGCTTCGCCTCGGGCTCGCTCTTCGCGGGCTCGCTCTTCGCGGGCTCGGCCTTCGCCTCGGGCTCGCTCTTCGCGGGCTCGGCCTTCACCTCGGGCTCGCTCTTCGCGGGCTCGGCCTTCGCCTCGGGCTCGCTCTTCGCGGGCTCGGTCTTCGCAGCCGCCTCGGCCTTCGCGGGCTCGGGCTCGGCCTTCGGGGCTTCCGGCTCGGGAGCCGGCGCGGGCTTCGGCTCTTCGACGACAGCGGGCTTGGCCGCTTGCGCGGGCGCCGGAGTCGCCTCCTTCGCTGGGGTCGGCAGCGGAGTCGAGCCCGGGCGCGGCGGGTTGACCGGTCGTCCGTTCCCCGACGGAGGGACGGCCGCCGAGGCCGGCTTCGGGGTCGTGACCTTCGGCTCCGCGGCCTTCTGCGCGACGGACGCGGGTGAGGGCGTCTTCTGCGCAGCGGGCGCCGGAGCGGGAGACTTCTGCGCGACAGGCGCAGGCGCGGGAGACTTCTGCGCGACAGGCGCAGGCGCGGGAGACTTCTGCGCGACAGGCGCAGGCGCGGGAGACTTCTGCGCGACAGGAGCAGGCTGCGCCGCGGCAGGAGCAGGAGCGGGAGCAGCCTGCGCCGCGGGAGCAGGTGCGGGCGCGGCCTTCGCCGGCTCGGTGAGCGGCCCGGACGCGAGCCATCGCTCGTGGGTGACGAGGGAGACCTTCTGCTCACCGACCGTGAGCTCGAACGGTCCCTGCGAGACCTTGCGCGCATCACCGTAGAGCGGGATCTCGACCTTACGCTCGTTGGTGTCGCTGATCTTGCTGGCGATCTCCTGGAGGAACGACGCGTACTTCTCCGACGCGCCGACGAGCTGCGCGAGCTCCTTCTCGAACGACTCGAGATCGAGATCCTGCGTGCCCGTACCGTCGGCCGCCGCGCGGGGGAGCGCAGCCGCGAGCTCGAGCGAGAGCTCCGACACGCGATCCTTCGAGAGCGAGCGAAGGAGCCGATCGACCAGCCCGTCGAGGACGCGCTCGATCGCCGCGTTGTCCGCGCGCTCGCCGAGCATCGCGCCGACCGCCGCGACGAGGTCTCCCTCGACCCGGATGGGGGCCTCACCGCCACCTTCGGCGATGTAATAGAAGCTGCTCGTCACTCGATCCGCGCCCACCGTGTGAACGCGAATGCCGGCGTCGACGAGCTTCTGCGTGAGCCTGCTGGAGACGGCAACGAGCGGGCTCCTCTGCGCCGCCTGATGCGTCAACGGCATCTTCGCGGGAGGAATCTGCTCCTCCGGCATGACGATCTTCGCGTCTCGCCGGACCTGCTCGTTCAGGGACTCGCGCGCCACGACGGACACCTCGGTCGACCAGCCGAGGATGCCCTTGGGGATCATCCATCCTGCGGAAGGACCGAGATGCGCGACGAGCCGCGCACGCTCGTCCTCCCCCACGAACAACACGCCGGGGAGGGCCAAAGAAGGGCTCGCCATGAAGTCGTCGGAGGCTATCACGAAACGACAAACGGCTGGCAAGGGCGGGTTTCGCACTTTCCAGACCTTCTCCTTCGCCTTCCTGCACGTCTCTCGAGCGATTTCTGGCCGGACTTCTGGCGCGATTTCCAGGACGATTTCAGGCGCACGGCTCTCCCGGCCCTCTTTTCGAGAAAATCGGCGAAGACGTGGACGGCTGACGGCCCCGTTCGGACGGGTCCGAGACCGGGGAAGGAAAACTGCGACTGTTTCCGAACGAGGGACGGATCTATAAAGAAACGCGTGAAGCGCGAGACCATCCAGAGGGTCGCCACGCCCACCGGCATCCTCGTGGGGCTTTCCGACGAGCTCGCTGCGGTCTGCACCGAGGCGCTCGGTGATGGCGGCTTGCGCGTGCTCCGTGCCGGTCACGTGGCCGCGGCGAGCGAGCGCATCCCCGTCGTGATGCCGCAGCTCGTGATCGTGTCGTCGACGCTCCGCCAGGAAGAGCTCGACATCTTGAACGATCGCTGCGTCGCGGTCGGTGCCGAGGTCATGCGTGTCGCGCCCGATACCGATCGCGCCGCGCTCGTCACGATGCTCCGCAGCGCTGCGAACGCCGCGCTCATCAAGGCGCTCCGCAGCGGCTGAGCCGCCGCGTTTTCGACCCGCTCGGAACGGCGTGCTACCGTTCTTCGAGCCATGTCCTTCGAGAAGGAGCGCAGCGGTCGTACCGCTTGCCCCGCTTGCGGCGGAGCTGGCGGCGGCCCGATCGGTCGAGCAGGCAGCGCCTGGGACACCGAGGACTACGTGTGCCCGCGCTGCAAGGGCGAAGGCATGATCCTCGCGGCGGACGTCCCCTCGCAGCGCCCTGGCATCGTGAAGACCGCCGCGGCCGCCGCGGAAGAGGTCGCGCGGAAGCGCAAGGCAACGGGCTGACACGCGGCCCGTACGTTCGTGGCCCCTGCGTTCGGCACCCTTCGCGCGCAGAGCTGGCGGCGAAGCTGCTCGACACGTCCAAGTGACGTTCATCTGTCATCCAATCACCTATTTCGACGGCTGAATGCGGCGGGCACCATCGCGTCTCACACGGTGGCGCGCGATGGACGGGCGCCCGCAGATGCGATGGCGGACATCGCCACGAAAGGCCGACGATGAGAAGCCTCCTTCGAACGTCTTCGCTCCTCCTTACGTTGTTTGGCGGGGCGACGCTCCTCAGCGCGCATGCCAGCGCTCAGCCGGTTCTTCAGAGGCCACCGGTCGTGAAGAAGGGGGAGCTGGCGGTCGAGCAGCCGAGGCCGCCAGTGACCCAGAACATCGCCAACGTACTCACCGATGCGCTCAGCGGCACGAGCGAGATGGCGTCGAACGGGGCGCTCGACGGTGTGCCGGTGCTCAACGGCTTTCACTTTCGTTTCACCAACGGCGATCACGAGCTGCAGCGGATCTGGGCGACCGTCAGCTCGCCTTCGTCAGCCAGGATCTCTTTCCGCGACAAGAACGCCGACGACAACTACAAAGCCGGGCTGACGTGGATCAACGTCAAGGGGGCAGGCGCTCGCGGTGAGGTCTTCGCCGTCGGGGGGGGGCAGTTCGAAATTCCGCTTCCGACGCCGCGCCCCGCGAACCATCGGCTCGTCTTGTCGGGCTTCGAGCTCAACTTCGCCTCGGACGACGAGGACATCCGAATGATCGGCGTCTGGCTCGACGAGAGCCGGCACGTCGCTCGCGTCTCGTTCATGAACTGGATCGGCGACACGTCGATCGGAGGTCAGCTCGGAAACGCTTGGGTGCCGCCGCAGCCATACTATCGAATGCGGGGCTATCTCACCAAGGTCGTGCCGACTGCGGAACGCCTCGCGTCCGAGCTCCGCGCTCACGAGAAGGACAAAGACAGCATCCGCCCCATCGGCGTCCGGGTGCAGTACGCGTTCATCCCCAACACCATGGTCGAGAGCGAAGACTATTTCACCGGGACGACGCGTGCGCCTGCGTCAGGGAAGGTGTTCAAGGCCCGTGCCGGGATTCAGGGATTCGAGTTCTGGTTCGACAACAAAGCTCACCACATTCTCGAGCTCGGCGTCATGCCACCGCTCGCCGGATCCGCGGCGCGCTCGCGCGTGTCCGCCCCCGGCGAGTACGTCGCCTTCCAGGATCAGAACCGCGATGATCCGATCAAGTGGGCCGTGAAGCTGCTCAACTTGAAGCCGTGAGTTGGAGCCGTGGCAGCCGCGCGCCCGGGCGCGATCACGACGGGCGGCGGCGCCGCAGGATGCGCGAGATGACGAACGCGACGCCGAGCGTGAGCGTCGCCGAGCCGACGACGCGGCCGCGACGGAGCGGCGCGATGCTCGCAGTGGACGACGACTCGTCACGCGCGACGTAGAAGCCGGTGACGACCTCCTGCTTCGGATGCGCCTCGAGGCGGAGATCCTCGTTCAGCGCCGCGACGGGTAGGTTCGCGCGAAGACGCGTCACCCAGACGTCGCTTCGGTTCATGCCCTCGATCGCGAGCTCGAGATCGTCGAACGCGCAGCATGCCGACTCGACGCACTCTCCGCCGGGCGTCTCGCCGGAGCTCTGTCCACCAGCGTCGCCGTAGGTCTCGCCCGAGGAGGGCGCGTCCGTCGCCGCGTCGGACGCGCCGCCGTCGTCGCCGTCGTCCGGAGCGTCCGCGCCGGCGTCGACGGGCTCCTCGTCGCGCGGGTCGGGCTCGGCGAACGGCGGCGGCGCCGTGCTGCCGGAGCACTGGCTGTAGTACGCGTCGTAGAGGCTGTTCGTGACGAACGTCTGCGCTCCTCCAAGCCCGCCCGTCGTGTACCCGTAGAGCGTCGGCCGGTTCGCCCACTCGACGAGCCAGCCGCGTCCGTCGGGAGCCGCAGCCATCGCTGCGAGCGACAGCTCCTGATAGTTCGATCGGCCCTCGGCGTTCTTCCACACGAGCTTCGACTCGTCGATCGCGACCTCGGGGAAGTTCTGCGGTCGATAGCGGCCCTCCGAGATCACGAACAGCGTGACCCCGACGTTCGCGCCGACGCCCGCGGCCACCATCCGGAGCGGCAGCGTCGCGTCCGCCCCCGGCGTCACGATGCGCACCGGCTTCATCGCTCGCACGCCCTGACCGGGCCGGAGCTTCAGTGCGATGAAGTCGAGCTTCTCGGCGGTGTACGCCGCGATCACCGGCTCGATCACGGGCGGGATCGCGTAGCCGTTGTCGCGGAGCCACGTCTGGAGCGCCTCCGCGTCCTCCGAGCGGAGGGTCACGGTTTCGTACGGTCCGACGACGCTCTGCGCGATCACCTGGACGGGTGGAGCGCCCGACGCACTCTCAGCAGAGTCGGCGAACGCCGACCTGCTCGACCCGCACCCGATCCCGTCACAGCCGTCGCCGCCCGAGAACGGCGGCACGGGCTGCTGGATGCGGGGCTGGGTCGTCGAATCGAGGGCGGCGATCCACGCGTCGCGCGAGAGCTCCACGCGCGTCCCGCGACGCACCGGGAGCACCCACGCGAACTCCTTCGGATCGCCGCTGTACTGGATCTGGTCCCAGAGGATCGTGTGCTCCTGCGAGAGCGCGAACACCATCCGATGGTCGTTCACGACCGTCGACTCGACCTGCGGGACGAAACATCCCCCGCATGCGCGAGCCTCGTCTTCGCCCATGAGCGTCACGCCCGCGAGGGCGACCGCGACCGCAAGGGTGACCGCTGCACGGCGGCTCTTTCGCATCCCTCTACCTCCGTCGGGCGCCGCATGCAGCGTGCATGCCGCTCGAGCCATGCCGGAGAAACCACGGCAATTCCGGGATCTCGCAGCTTGCGAGCCTCGCGCCGCCATGGCATCTGCGCCATGGGACATGACTGCCGACCCCCGACTCGAGAAGCCGTCGATCGTCGCGATGCATGTGCGCTCGGGCCTCGTCGGCCTGAACGTGGTGACCGCCGCGCTCGACGCCGATCCCCGAACCGCGGGCAGCGACGTCCGCTTCGTGAAGGACGCCGCGGGGATGATCGACGCGCTCCGCGACGCGACCTCCGACGGCCGGCGCGCCCTCGCGCTCTGGTCGTTCTACTCCCCGGACTTCGCGGCCGCGGCGAAGGACCTCGCCGAAGTGAAGGAGGCGACGGGCGATGCCGCGCTCCACCTCGCGGGCGGCGTCCACGCCACCGCCGAGCCGCTCGCGACTCTCAGGGACGGCGGCTTCGACCTCGTCGCGATCGGCGAAGGCGAGCACACGATGGTCGCGATCACGGACGCGCTCGCGAACGGACGTGACCCGCGCGACCTCCCCGGTACGGCGCACCTCGACAAGACGAGCGGCCGCCTCGTCTCGCACGGCCCCGGCGAGCGCCACCCGCTCGATGCCTACCCGCCATTCAATGCGCGCTACCGCAAGTGGAACGCGCTCGAGATCACGCGCGGCTGCGTCTACGCGTGCTCGTTCTGCCAGACGCCGTACATGTTCAAGGCGCGCTTCCGCCACCGAAGCGTCGCCGACGTGCGCCGCCACATCGATCAGATGCGCGAGTGCGGCTCCCGCTTCGTGCGCTTCCTCACGCCGACGTCGCTCTCCTACGGCTCTCCCGATACGACGCCCGATCTCGACGCCGTCGACGCGCTCCTCGCCACGGTGCGCGAGGGCGCCGGAGCCGAAGCGAAGATCTTCTTCGGGACGTTCCCCTCCGAGATCCGGCCCGAGCACATCACGCCCCGCGCGCTCGAGATCATCGCGCGGTGGTGTGACAACCGCACGCTCGTCATCGGTGGTCAGTCCGGCTCCGACCGCGTCCTGGAGCAGACGCGCCGTGGTCACTCCGTCGACGATGTCGTGCGCGCCGTCGAGCTCTGCGTGAAGGCCGGCTTCCGCCCCGACGTCGACTTCCTCCTCGGCCTCCCGGGCGAAGAAGAGTCCGACCGCGCCCTGTCGATGGAGCTCGCAGAGCGCCTCGTCACGATGGGCGCACGGATCCACTCGCACGCGTTCATGCCGTTGCCAGGCACGCCGCTCCGCGACGCGACCCCCTCGCCGATCGAGCCCGAGACGATGCTCGCGATGGCGCGCCTCGAGTCGAAGGGCAAGGCCTACGGCCAGTGGCGGCGACAGGTCGTCACGGCCGAGGCCCTCGTCCGTTCCCGCCGCGCCCGTACGGCCTGACCGGAAGCCGTGTCGCTCAAGACTTCCGTCGAGCCAGGCGGGTCACTCGCCGATCGTCACGAACGACCTGAGAGCCACGCGGGCGGTCCTTGACAAGCTGGACCGTGAGGCAGTCGTCGCTAGCATCCACGACGGTTGTCCGAACGTGAGTAGGATCGCGATGCTCAGCGAATGGGATCGAGCGGTGTCTTCACAAGCCTGCGCTGCGCCATGCCCCCGGGATAGGCGTAGCTGGCGGCGAGGTCCCAACCCCACAAGGTCGCGGTGAACGGTCCCTCGCTCTTCATGCGCTGGAGCCCGTTCGTGCACGTGCTTTCGCCGAACTTCTGGCCGGGGCCCTTGTCCTTGGCGAGGTCGACGCGCGTGAACTCGAAGTCGCCCCGCGTCCCCACGGGGCGGAAGTCGGTCAGGTCACCTGCGCACTCGAGCCAAACGTTTTTGAATACACCGTTCGTCTTCGCGCGCACGATGACGAGCGACGTGTCTCCGTAAGTCGGATCCGCATAGAACGAGTAAGAGTCGAGATACTGCCCCGTCGGGATGACGTTGACGAACTCCGGGTCGCCGCGCCCCCCGTAGGACAGTCGCACGCCGTCACACCCGGTCATGTACGCGGCGAGATAAACTGGATGATCGGCGTCTTGCGTGCGAACGACGAAAGCATCGCCTGTCCCCGAACGAAACGTTACGACCTCGCCGGCGGACATCGTCGTGGGCGCGCCAGGGGGGACCGCAGGGTCGTACTCGAGGCGAGTTTCGTCGCGCGCGGCGAGGATGCGATACAGCATAGGCTCGTGCTCATTGCCGAGGCGAGGGCGATAGCCGACGCCCACGTACTCGGATCCCCATTGCTCGAAGGCGGGAATCTGCTGCTGGAGAGTGTCGCATGCCTTGTCGGAGCTCGGGACGTACGCGCAAGCGTGCCCGCCGAAGACCGTGGTCGGTTTGGTCGACGAGACGGTGCTGCCCGAGAGCTCCTCGAACTGGGTGATCTGGAGGTACTGCCCCTTGTCGATCCGATACGTCACTGGCACCTGACTCACGGTGCCCTTGATACCGACGCCGTCCTGGATGTCGCGCGTCGGCAGGATCGTCACCTCGGTGTCGTCCTCCGACGCGAGAATCTGCACCCCCGCGTTGCGTACATTCGACTCCCAGCCGTTCACCAGGATGTGCTGTCTCCCCCACGTGGCGACTGGCAGGAGGAGCGACGCCGACGGAAGATAGCTCGACGCGCCGCCGAATGGGTACATCTGCGTGAGCCCCACAGGCACGTTCGTCTTCAATCTAAAGGCCGAGCCAACGCCCGTGGAGACGCTGACGTCTGCGAGGAGCGCGGGGACGACGCCATCGGGACACGCTGTGTGCGTGGAATCCAAGTCGCCCGCAGCACGCGTGACGTTCGGATCGCGATCGGATACGAAGAGAATCGCGCTCTCGCCCGGAGCGATTGGCCCCGCGTGACGGATCAACCTCGCTTCTCCCGGATTCGTTCGAAACATCGCTCCCGAGACGTCAAGTGCTTTGCCTTCGAGCTCGAGCGCAACCTCGACCGGTTGAGTCGACGTGTTCACGATGAACGTGGCAAAGCAAGACTGCGGGATGGTCTGCGGGTCATACCGCGGTATTTGGAAATAGAACTCGCAGCCGTTCGAGCTCCGTGCGGCCGCCGCCGCCGCGCAGGGCTCCTGGCACCCTCCCCCGCCGCAGGCCTTGTCCACCGCACATGTCTCGACGACCGCGCCGGTGCAACCGTCGATCACGGCGCGCCCGTCGAGCGAGCACTGGTGGGGACAACCGGGAGGGCCGGCGTCGAGATCGAAGCCAGCGGGTGGCGGAGTGAATCCACCGCGCTCTTCCTTTTTGTTGCACGCGCCGGCGACTGCGAAGAGCGCCACCCCAAGGGCAGAGAGCCTCGCCGCACGAGGGACCCAGGAAATCATGGAAGCACCACCTCCTCGGGAACGAGGCTCTCGCCCCTCGATTTGCCGTTCCCGAGCTGACCGTAGAAGTTACTGCCCCAACAATAGACTTTGCCGCTCGTCGTGAGCGCGCACGTCGTATTCCAGGTCGTTTGCACGCTCGCGACGGGTTCGGGCAACGCGACGACGCGCACTGGCTCATGAACATAGTCCTTATTTCCGCTACCGACCTGACCGCTCTCGTTGAATCCAACGCAATACACCGCTCCCGAGAGCGTAGTTGCACACCATCGATAGGGTTGGATGATCCCACGATCGGTGGCGAGCGTGCGAGTCGTGCTTGTCGTCGCGATCTGGACTACGGGCTCGGGCACGACGACGGGCTCCGGAAGCGCGCGGCCGATGGGAGGGTACGGGATGGGCTCCTCGGTAGATTTCGGAACGACTGCACCCCAACAGTACGCCGTGCCGCCCGCAGTCGCGCAGACGTCCGGGCCCGCGACGTCGACCGTCGAGACGCCAGGCACGCTCATCGGCGCCGGATACGGATCGGGGAACAGCGACGAGACGCGCCCGAGAGAAGGATTGTAGCCCCACGTGACCATCGCGCCGTCCTCGCGCAGGACGAACGTCGCGTAGCCGACCGCGATCCGGCGAACGGGCGCGCCCGGAGGCAGCGCGACCTGTCGTGGTGGATGTGTCCCCGCAAACGGCATCGCGGGACGCGGCCCCACCTGCCCCCACAAATTCTCGCCCCAGCACAGGATCCCACCATCGACCGCTGCGCAGGCCGCCGTGCTGCCGACGCCGACGTGGGTGGCGGGCGGGATTGGAAGCTTCACCGGCACGCGCTCGGTGGACACCGCGCCGGCGTCGTCGCGAAGAAACGGACCCGTTCCCCAGCACCAGGTCGCGCCGTCCTCGTCGAGTGCACAGGTATGATCGAGCGCGACGACCTTCACGAGGCCATCGACGCGCGCCGGCCTCGAACCGCTCCCGGCATCTTCGCCGCGCCCGAGCCGTCCCGAGCTGCTTGCCCCCCAGCACGCGACCGTTCCGTCGCGGAGGAGCGCGCAGAATCCCTCTCCGCGGTCGGAGTCCGTTTCGAGTGTCGTCACGAGCGCCGTCGCGCACGCGCCTGCTCCGCACACGATCGGGAGGGGGCTGGCGTCGACCACCCCCGCGTCGGACGCCACCGCAGGCTCGGAGCCGGCATCTTTCGGCGATCCGTCCAAGGAGGCAGCGTCGAGGCCCTCCTCGGTGCGCGCGCCGTCGTCATCGTCGTCGCTCGCGCAACTCGCAACCACGCCAGCCGCCGGGATCACGACGAACGCGAGGGTGACAGGCAAGCCCCGATCAAGGAGTCGTCTTGTGAAGTGCATAGCGAGCTCCAACCGCCCAGATGTTGTCCTTGGAAGTGCCCCGCACGCGGTAGATCGGATGGTCGAGCGGCGCGCCGGTCAGCGAGACGCTCGAGATCGCAAAGTCGGCTCTCTCGGCGCCGTCCGGAACGCCAAGTCCGCCGTGAACAACGAAGCCCCAGCCGCTGAGCCACGCCTCGTCTTGCTGAAACCAGAGGGAGTTGAACCGAGGGTCCGCGTTCCGATTCGGAACCGAAGGAGGGGCGAGCGGCGTCAAATCAGCGGTGTAGCCGCCGTCTCCGGCCTCGATCTGCACGAGCGTCATCCTGTCCCAAAGACCGACGACGCTGCCTGGCCCGACCGACTGGACGTCGGTCAGCCAGCCGCGTCCGAGCCCCAAGACTCCGTCGCGCGGTAGACAAACTTGGGGGTCGAAGATCGAGACCACGCTGTCGACGACACGCCGATAGCCGTCGGCGGTCTTGCGACCGACGACACTACAAGAAAACCAGGTAATGAAGTCTCGGGCGCCGACAAACCACACATCGTCCTTGCCCGAGCCGCCCATTCCGAAGATCAAGACGTTGTCGAAATACCCCGGAGCAGGCGACTCCGTATCATCCGCAACGTGATCTGCGACCCACACAAACTGTCCTTCCACGTGCGTCCGACGGAAGATCGTGTTCGCGTGCCACGCATAGACGTCGTCGGGCCCCGTGCCCCAAACGCCGAGCGTAGGATACGTTTGGATGGGCGCCCAGACGAAGTCTTCGCCAGGGGCGGGATGGTGGCTGTTGTCGGGCAGCCGAGCTCGCTCCCAGGACCACGTCGCCGAGGGATTCGCGCGCTTTCCGTAATAAATAAATCCCGGCGAGATACCGTAATAGACCTCATTTTCGTTCGGCGCCCAGATCCTGCCTAGTTGTGGACCGAACCCGTCTTCGTTCTGTGTATCGTCGTCGATGTACTGCCACGTCGAGTCGTCAGCGCTCCACTCGAGAACCTTGACGCCGAGAGTGGGGCTCTCGGCGATCGCGAAGGCGTGGTCCGCGAGCGGCCACATGTCTCTCAGCGTCAGATTGCCGTCCGGCAATGCAGTGGCGCACCAACCGGCTGCGCTGCACGCCGGGGCGGGCCGCTCGGCGTCTTCCGACCGCGCATCCTTCGGCAGGGGCTGGGCCCCGCCGTCCGTCGATGGCGTGTCCGACTGCGCGCTCGGCGACAGAGGGTCGTCCTCTGCCGATGCGCAGGCAACGCCCGCGCCGAGCGCGACCGACACGCAGATGAGGATGAAGAGGCCTCTCATGGATTTCCTCCGAGCGACAGAATGACGCCGTGGCCGCCGATCCAGACGTGACCCGGGCCCGGCGACCATACGGTGTAGAGGTCCGGCCGGCGCCGGCCGAGACCGGCGATCTTCACGCGCGACCAGGTGTCGCCGTCGTAGTGGAGGACGACGCCGGCGTTGCCGACAGCCCAGACGTCGGACGCCGAGGTGCCCCACACCGCGTTGAGATCCTCCGCCGTCGGAACGTCGACGATGTCCCAGACGACGGAATCTCCGCGGTAGTGCCTGACCACGCCGCTCGCGCCGACCGACCACACGTCGGACGCCGAAGCAGCCCAGACGCCGTAGAGCGCGTTCCACGTCTGCGAGTTGAACGAGGTCACGGTCGTGGCGTCGCCGTCCGCGCCATCGACGCGAACGTTGGCGCCGACGTCGCCGACGGCCCAGATGGTGTCGACGGACAGACCGTAAACGCTCGAGAGTTGATTGCACGCGTGCGGGCAGTCGTCGCCCCGCACACCCGCTACGATCTCGAACCCCGAAGCCCCCGTCTTGCGCAAGCGCCAGAGGCCACTCGGGCGCGTCGGGGACGGGCTCGACCACTCTTCTTCATCCCACGTCGCAAGCCACAGCGAGCTCGCGGAAGGCGGCGCCCACGCTGCACGGAGCTGCTTCGGCCAGGCCCGCCTGAACTCCGCCGGCAAGGGAGGTACGGCGCGAAGCGTCCATCCTCCTGCGGACACACCTGCGTCGAGATCGCCGGTATCGAGGCCGCGCGTGTAGAGCCGCGCGAACGACCCGAGCACGATCTCGCCCGTGTCCGAGAGCCAGAGAGCGCGCTGCGTCTCATGCGAACCGAGATCGGACGTGCGCCACGACGTACCGTCGAAGTGAGCGACCGTACCGACGGCTCCCACCGCCCAGACGTCGTTCGCTCCACGACCACGAATGGCTCGGATCTGCGTGCGTAGGTCGATGCCGTCGGCGCCGCCGAAGAGCCCGTTCGGGCAGAGCACGTCCGCGCTGCACGTATCGGGGAAGAGCTCGCAGTCTTCGCACGGCGCATCGGGTTCGTCTTGCGCAACCTCCGAAGCGGCGTCCTCGAGCGTCACGGGAGGCACGAGAGGCACGAGGTCTCCGCTCTCGTCGGCGGCCGCGCACGCGCCGACCGTCGAAGCCGACGCAGCGACGCTCGCCGCGACGAACAGCCATCTTCGTCTCATCATCGCGTAATGCCTCCGGCGTCCGGATCACAAGGCTCGACCATACATTTGCCCCCGACACAGGCCTGGCCAGCGACCGCGTCGCAAGTGTTACCGCAAGCCCCACAGTTGTTCGGGTCCGCGTCCGTATCGGTCTCGCAGCCGTCGGCGGTGTTGCCATTGCAGTCAGCCTTGCCGCTCCAGCATTGCAAAGTGCAGACGCCGTAGAGGCACGCCTCGGCGCCGCCCTTCTTGGTGAGGAACCTGCAGCTGTTCCCACATGCGCCGCAATTGAAGAAGTCCGACTTGAGATCGTAGCACTCGCCGTTGCAGAACGTCTTGCCCGGCTCGCACATGCACGTGCCCACCCCCTGGTAGAGCCGGCACTCCTGCCCCGCTGGACACGCGAGCCCGCAGCCTCCGCAGTTCTGATTCGTCATGAGCGACGCCTCACATCCGTTGGTCACGTCGCCATCGCAGTTACCCATTCTCTCGACGCATTTGAGCGCGCCACATTGACCACTGCTGCAACCGTAGTAGGCGTTCGGATACGAAGGCGCCCCTCCGTTCGTCGAGTCGCAGACGTTCCCGCACCCGCCACAGTTCTTGTCGTCCGCCTTCGGATTTACGCAGGGGATTGGGCTGTTCGCGCAGTAGACTTGAGGTGACTTGCAGCCACAAACGAACTCGGACGATATGTTGAGGCACGGCTTGTCGGGGTCGGGGCATTTCTTCCCGCACCCGCCGCAGTTATCGTTATCGCTCTTGGCCTCGCATCCGTTGTCTGGAATGCCGTCGCAGTCGTAGTTTCCTTCTTGGCATGACAGCACGCACGCACCGCCAAGGCACTCGTAGCTTTCCTTGGTCGTTTCCTTCGGACACGCCGCGCCGCAGGCGCCGCAGTTGTTCATATCCGTGTTCAGATCGACGTCGCACCGGAAGCGCGAGGTCGGGCAGGTCGTGTGACCTGCGGGACATGCGCTCGACGGGCAGTACGTGATGAGCCCGGCATCGGCTTCGCCCGACGCACCACCGTCCGTCGGAATCTGGAACGAAGGCTGTTCGGGCGGCAGCGTGAACTCGACCGTCTGTCTTTGGCAGGCAATGAGCGCAACGAATGCGGCCACGACCCATGCTGAGCCATGAATGGGTAGTTTCATGTTGTGACAATCCAGGTCCGAGAGTTCACCGATTGCAGGAGCGCAGGAGCCTCGAGACCCGCGTTCGATGTGCCGACGTCGGATGAGCGTCGAGGAACGCTCGCCCCAGGGCGCAAGCCCTCTCCTCCTGGCCCAGCCCTTGGTGCGCCTCGATCTCGAGGACCGTCACTTCCTGCGCGAGAAGCCCGTGTGGAAAGGATGCGCGATGCGCGCGCACGCCTGACAGCGCTTCCGCGAAATCGTGCGCGGCGAGCTTCGATCGAATCCTCGAGACGCTCGTCGCCTCCTTCGCAAGATCGTCCTCGTCCGAACGGCGGGCCGAGCCGACCTCGACCGGGCGCTGTACGTCCGCGCGCCGCGGCACGGCCGGCAGCGCGTCGACCGACACCGTCGGGATCGACGCTTCCGCGGACACGGAATGGTGCTCGCCGGCGCTCGAGGAAGGAGCCGGAACGACCGAGGGGACCGCAGCCTCGCGAGCGTCCGGGAGATTCGTGGCGTAGACGGTTGCCAGGACGCCGGCGGCGGCGAGCGCCAGCCCCGCCACCCCCAGCGTGGACCGCTGCGCTCGGATGAACGGCCCGAACGCAGCAGATGCGCGCGCCACCAACATGGCTGCTCCGCCGCCGAGGCCCAAGCGAAGAAACAGCTGTCGCTGCGCCTGCCATCGGCCGCGCGGTCGCTCCGCGCGTGCGGAGCGGACCAGCGCGTCGAGCTCTCCTTGATGACCACTCATGGCTCGTCCTTCCTTGATTCGGAGGAGCAGACCTCCATCGATGCGAGAAGCTGCGCGCGCGCGCGACGCAGCCGCGAGGCCACGGTCCCTTGAGGGATCTCGAGCATCGAGGCCGCCTCCGCGAGTGTGGTGCTCTCGATCTCGCAGAGGATGAAGACCGAACGCAGGTCGTCCGGGAGCCTCGCGAGCAACTCGTCGAGGCGCCTCCAGCGCTGGTTCGCGTCCGCGAGCGACTCCGGCGTAGGACTCGGATCCGGGTGGGCATCCAGCTCTCCGTCGCCGGCCTGGACGGGCAAGCGCGCGCGGCGACGCCGGACGTTCGATGCGAGGCGGCTCGCGGTCTGAAACAGGTAGGTCTTCTCCGCGCCCGGCTCGACCGCCGCGATCTTCGAGGCGAGCACCGCGAACACCTCTTGGGTCGCATCGTCCGCTTCGTCGCTGGAGAGCCCGAAACGTCGGAGCACGCGCCAGGCGAAGTCGTAGTACGCGACGACGGCGGACTTCAGACGCGCGCGATCGCTCCGGGAGGAAAGCTCTAGCGCAGTCACGCTAGCCAGCGAAGCGAGGGGCGGCACCCTCTAGAATGTCTGTCGCCGGAAAATTGATCACGGCAGGTCGAACGAATGTCCGAATCCGAGGCCGATCTCGCCGATCCCGCGCGGGACCTCATGGCTCACCGCGGTATGGTCGCGCGCGACCGTGGCGTAGACCGTCGGCACATAGCTCACGGTGCCGAAAAGCTCGGCATGGAATGCTCTGCCGACGTGCCACCTCGTGCGCAGGCCAGGGCCGACGGTGAGCCACGGCCGGACGTCGTCGCGCGCCGCGACGCCGTCACTGTAGGAATGATAGGCGCCGGCCGTCGCGCCGAGACACGCCTCGACGGAGAGGGGCGCGAGCAGCCGGCGACTCGCACAGCCTTCAAGGCGTGCCGTCCAGGTCTGGACGAACACGTTGAGCTGCGACGTGCCTGGCAGCTGAGCCCGCGCGAACGCGAACGACGCCCTCACGCCGCCGTCGAGCACGCCGAGCCGTCGTTGCGCCTCGACGTACCCCCGGTACCCCATGGTCGCGCGAGGAAGCGCGCCGAGAACGAGCTCGGTTCCTGCGCCGGCCCCCAGCGTGATCGAGGGCGTCGGGCGTGGGGCTCCTGGTGGTCTCCTGCGCGACGTTTCCCGCGCAGGAGCGGTAGGAGCGGGTGGCGCGGATGGGGGGTGTTCGACGATTGGAGGCGTGTCGGCGGCGGGTGGCTCCTCGGCCGCGGGTGGCTCCTCGCGCGCGGACGGCTCCTCACCCGTGGGCGCGACGTCGCTCGCGACGGCGGTGACGACCGCAAGCGCTCGGACGAGCGTGCGGCAATCGCGGGCAGCGACGCTCCGGGTGCTCGCTGCTCCGTCGAGCTCGGAAATGACGACCTCTCCTGCGAGCCCCTTCTTCGGCTCTCGCCGAATTCGAACGTTGAAGCTTCTTGCGTTCGCGCCGTCCGGGGCGAGGGAGAGTCGAGGCCGCTCCGCGATCAGCAGCTCGACGAAGCGCGCGCGATCCGGGCACTGGCTCACGAGCCGTTCTTCGACCTCGAAGCGAAGATGGATGGCCTCCGGCCTGGCCTCCTCGGCGGATGCCCGCGGCGCCGCGCCGATGGACGCGGCGAAGCTCCCCCCAAGGAGCCACAATCGACAGGGAGAACGCTGGGCCAGCCGCACGTGCGAGCATGGTATGCGAATCCGTTCCGCTGGAGCTGTCAGCGAGCACCGCACCGGCGGTCCGCTTGAGCTCAAAGGGGCGGGTGGAGCTCCGCGCCCCTCGTACGCGAGCGCGACAAGCGAGCCGAGCAGCGGCGACGTGCGCCTACCAGGATGGAGACGGAAAGGCGACCAGGGTAAGCTGGGTCGCACTCTACAGCGTGTTGACAGTACCTGCCACCACCACCCTTCTCGGGTGTCGGGCATAAGCCCTTCCTGCCTCAACGAGGGAAGTTTCACGGATGACGAGGAGTCGTCCGTCAGCGCTTCCCTCTCCACAGGCGTTTCGCGTCTCCGCGTGCTTCGCGGCGACGTGAGACCGACAGCCTGGCGCGGCCACGGACGCGGTCGCGCCATAGCTCGCCAGGTTCGCTGCAGCGTTGGTGTCGCGGTCGGCCTCGTGCCCGCAACGGCCGCAGCGAAACGTGCGCTCGCTGAGCGCGAGCTTCTCTCCGACGTGACCACAAGTGTTGCAGCGGCGGGTGCTGGGAAAGAATCGGTCGGCGACCATCAGCTCTGCTCCGCGCCACTTCATCTTGTAGGCCAGCACCGACGCAAACATCGCCCAGGCGCTGTCGGCCAAAGAGCGTGCGAGCGTCGTCTTCATCAGCCCCTTCGTGCAGAGGTCCTCAAGCACCAAGCGGCCGTGAGTCTTGGCCAGTCGGGTCGACTCCCGATGCACGAAGTCGCGACGAATCGCGCCGATGCGGGCGTGCATTTTCGCGAGCGCAGCGCGGGCACGAGCGCGATTTCTCGAGTCTCCTTTCTTGCGGCTGAGAGATTGGCTCGCCTTGCGAAGCGCCGGCAGAGAGTTGCGGAGAGGCTTCGGAGCGTCGATGCGCTCGACCTCGCGACCGCTCGCCTCCGCGAGCACGGCGAAGGTCGTGAGCCCCCGGTCGATGCCCACGACGGGACTGTCCAGCGGGCTCGCGTGCCGTAGCGCCGAGTGGAGCTCTTGCGCCGCGACGTTCATGCTCACCATCCAGCGTCCGCTCGAGCGGAGCGCGACGGTCGCGAACAGGATCTTCGCCCGCCCCTTCGCGAGCATCCTGCGAAGGCGACGCGTGCATTCGCGGACCGCCAGGTCTCCGAGCTTCGGCAATCGCAGCATCCGAGGGTCGTCGCCGACGCCGAGACGGATCGCACTCTTTGCGCCGTGTCCCTTGTTGCGCAGGCGGAACGAAGGACGGTCGCGCGTCTTCTTCTTGAAGCGAGGGAACCGCGCACGCTTGCCCTTGCGCTCTCCCTTTCGTCCCGCCGAGAAGGCAGCGAGCGCACTCCCGAGATCGACCGCGGCTTCCTCGAAGACCTGCTGGCAGACTTGCGTGCGCCACGGCAACCCGGGAGCGCCTGACTCATCCGCACCGGCCGCTGCGGTCGTCTTCCACCGGTTGAACGCGTTGATGAGGTCGAAGCCGGACCACGGCACGAACGGCGACGGCCCCTCGTCCGACTTCGACGCCAGCGCGTCGCGGACGAACGCCAGGCACTGGTTGAACGCGAAGCGCGCCGCGCCGACATGCCGCGCGAGCGCCTCGGCTTGCGACGGCGTCGGCTTCAGCGTGAAGCAGAACGTCGTGTGCCGCGTCATCCTCGCCCCCCCGTCAGCGCAACGAGCATCGCCGCGGTCGCGACGCCCCCCACGCCCACACCGTCGCGGCTCGCCACGAGCGTCTCCGCCTGCGTGATGTCGTGCGCTTCTCCTCCCGTGAGCACGTACCGAACGAGGCTCCCCCTCTCACTCACGACCGCGTGCAGCTTCGTCGTGAAGCCACCACGCGAGCGACCGAGTCCTTCGCTCTTTGCGAGACCTCCTTCGCGCCGCGCTCCCGCGGCATGCGGATGCGCCTTCACGATCGTGCTGTCGATGAGAAGAAAGCCGCGTTGTTCGACGGGGGACATCCGCGTGCGAAGCGACTCCCATCGACCTGCAACGGCCCACCGTCGATAGCGGCGGCAGATTCGACCCCACGGGCCGAAGCGTTTCGCCAAGTCGCGCCATGGAGCGCCCGTGCGCAAGATCCAGGCGACCGCTTCGAGAAACGATCGGAGATCGCCCTTCGATCCTCGGCGCGCGAGCGACGTCACCACCGGCGCGATGCGTCGCCAGCGTTGCGCGTCGAAGAACTGCCTCGCGCCCCCCATTTCCTAGGCACCGTAGCGCGCACTGAACATATGTCAAGGCAACTTGTCCCGTCTTCGATCGCCCTCAATCGCGTCTGCATCGCGGGCTCGCGTCGCGCTTCGATCTCATCACGCACGGAGCTCGAACGCGGCCGTAGTGAGCGAATCGCGCAGAGTAGATCCCTAGAACTGTCAACACGCTCTAGGATCGAACCCGTGGACCCGCTCTCGTGCACCGTCATGCCGTACGCGTGGGGCTCGCGCACGGCCATCGCGTCGCTCACCGGACGGCCGCCGAGCAACGGCCCCGAGGCGGAGCTGTGGATGGGCGCGCACCCCGTCGCGCCGTCGTTCGTCGCGCGTGACGGCGTTCGCGCGTCGCTCGAGGACGTCGTCGGGCGGGCTCCCCATCGCGAGCTCGGAGAAGTGGTCGTGCGCGAGCTCGGGCCGCGCCTTCCCTTCCTGCTCAAGGTGCTCGCCGCCGACGAGCCGCTCTCGCTTCAGGCGCACCCGGCGCTCGAGCAGGCGCACGCGGGGTTCGACGACGAAGATGCGCGCGGCGTCCCGGTCGACGCTCCGCACCGCAACTACAAGGACCGTTCGCACAAGCCCGAGCTCCTCTGCGCGCTCGGACCGTTCGAGGCGCTCTCCGGCTTTCGCCGCGTCGAGGAGACGCTCCGCCTCTTCGACGCGCTCGCGGTGCCCGAGCTCGAGCCGACGCTCGCGCCCCTGCGCGCATCTCCCGACGCACGCGGCCTCGCCGCGACGTTTCGCGCGCTCATGACGATGCCCGCCCCAAAGCGTGCGGGCGTGATCGACACCACACTCGCGGCGTGCCGTCGTCCCGGAGGCGCATTCGTCCGCGAGCGCGCCCTCGCGGTGCGGCTCGCGGCGATCCATCCCGGTGACATCGGCATCGTGAGCGCGCTCCTGCTCGAGCTGGTGCACCTCGAGGCCGGCGACGCGATCTACCTCGGGGCCGGCAACCTCCACGCGTACGTCCAGGGCACGGGCATCGAGATCATGGCGAGCTCGGACAACGTCCTCCGCGGCGGCCTGACGAAGAAGCACGTCGACGTGCCAGAGCTCCTCCGCGTGCTCGACTTCGGCGCAGGACCGGCGGAGGTCCTCCGCGCCCGCGTGGTCGACGAGCACGAGTCCGTCTACGACACGCCCGCCCGCGAGTTCCGTCTCTCGCGGCTCCACGTCCGCGGCTCGATCAGGCGAACGACGAGCGGCCCCGAGATCCTCCTCGTGACCGATGGCACGGCAACGGCGAACGGGGTCGCGCTCGCGAAGGGAGGCTCGGTCTTCGTCCCCGCCACGACGTCGAGCTACACGCTCGAGGGCGACGCGACGATCTTCCGTGCCACGACCAACCTTCCGTAGCGCGATGCGAACACTCGAAGCGTCCGGCAAACCGACGTAGTAGCCTCTGCGCCATGGCGTCCGTTCCCTTGCGACGAGATCCCGAGGCCACGCGCCGGACGATCGGCATCGTCCTCTACGTGCTCGGCATGCTCCTCGGAGGCTTTCTCCTCGTCGTGATGCTCTTCTTCCCCGCGCTGCTCTCGAAGCACGCCGATGTGGAGCTGGCCTCGCTCCTCCTCGGAGCGCTCTTCGCGCTGCCGATGCTCGTCGTCTACCTGTGGATCCCGTGGATCGTCGATCGCTACGATCCGGAACCGACGTGGGCGCTCGCGATGACGCTGGCCTGGGGAGGCATCGCGGCGTGCGGGTTCTCGGCGCTCGTGAACACGACGGTGCACGCGTTCGGCGACGCGATGGGAGGTCCCGAGGTCGGCGACATCCTCTCCGCGTGCATCAGCGCGCCGCTCATCGAAGAGCTCACGAAGGGGATGGCCGTCTTCTTCATGTTCTACTTCATGCGCCGCCAGTTCGACGGCGTCGTGGATGGCGTCATCTACGCGACGTTCGCTGCGCTCGGCTTCGCGGCGGTGGAGAACATCCTCTACTACGGCAACGCCGCCAAAGCGGAGATCCTCCAGAACAAGGAGGGCCTCTTCATCGGCACGTTCCTCGTGCGCGGCATCCTCGCGCCGTGGGGCCATCCGCTCTACACGTCGATGACGGGCCTCGGGTTCGGCATCGCCCGCGAGACGAACAAGACCTGGCTGAAGTGGATCGCGCCGCTCGGCGGCTACGCCTTCGCTGTGTTCCTCCACTCGGTCTGGAACACCGCCGCCACGCTCTCCGGCGATCTCGTGGCGCTGATGCTGCCGCTCTGGTTCCTCTTCGTCTTCGCGTTCTTTTGCCTCGTCATCTACATGGTCGTCCGCAAGGGACGGATCATCCGCGACCACCTCAAGGACGAGGTGCTCATGGGAAACCTGACGCAATGGGAGCTCCAGCTCGTCACGTCTCCCGTCGGCCGCTGGCGCGCGACCTTCTCGTGGGGCGGCGGAGCGGGCCGCCGCTTCATCGACGCCGCCGCTCGCCTCGCGCTCAGCAAGTGGCACACGGGGCGCGCCACGCAGGGCCGCAAGCTCACCGTCAGCGCCGACATGATCTACCCGCTCCGCCAGGAGCTCGCGAAGCTCCGGGCCGAGGTCTCGCGCGCCCTCGGTCGCCCCGTGCAGCAGCCACAGCCCTGGAGCCCGGGCCAGCCACCGCCGTGGCAGCCCCCCGCGCAGCAGCACCACTGGCGCCGCTGACGGACCAGCTCTCGAACGACGACCGACCGCCCGCGGGCTCGTCTCCGGCAACGAGGGGGCCGATGATCACCGACCGACTCCCGCCCGGCCCCGCCCCGGTGTGAGAACCGCGCGAGAGCGGCGGACGCCCCACGTCCTCGACGCACCGCGAAACCACGAAAACGCCACGGTTCCAGCAGACCGAAACGAGACGCGAAGGGACCTTGCCAGTCTTCGAATGGAGGCGTACCCGGACTCTTTCTTCCACGAAAGGGCTTCGATGAGCATCCTCCTTCGCCGCCTCGGTCTCGCCTCCTTGGCCGTTGTCACCCTTCCCGTCTTGTTCGCCGCGTGCGGCGACGACGACTCCAACGCTGCTGGACCTGGACCGAACCCGGTCGAGGGCGGCACGCCCGATGGAGAGGCACCGCTCGAACCGTTCAAGGCATCGGTCCGGCGCACGTCGATGGGCGTCCCGCACGTGAAGGCCGATGACCTCGGCGGTGTCGGCTACGGCTACGGCTACGTCTTCGCCGAAGACAACCTCTGCATCCTCGAGGAGGAGATCCTCACCGTACGCGGCGAGCGCGCGAAGTACTTCGGCGACGTCGCCTACGACCTCGGCAACACGGGCTCACGGAGCAACGTGAACAGCGACGCCGTCTATCGGATGCTCGCCACGCCGGAGGTCATCGCGAAGTCGCGCGCCACCCTCGACACCGAGATGCAGGCGATGGTCCGTGGCTATGCCGCAGGCGTCTCGCGCTACGTGCGCGAGATCAAGGCGGGCCAGCACGAGGGCCGCCATGCCGCCTGCCGGAACGAGCCGTGGGTGCGCACGATCAACGACGAGGACATGTACCTCCGCTTCTACAAGCTCGCCCTCCTCGGGAGCTCGGCGAACTTCATCGACGGCATCGCCGCGGCGCAGCCACTCAACGCTCACGTGGCTCCGCCGCCCGCGAACCTCGAGAAGGCCAAGACCGAGGTCGGGAAGGGCCTCGCCGAGATCGCGCCGAAGTTCATGGCGTATCGAAACGGCGAGGTCGGCAGCAACATGTACGCTTTCGGCAGCGAGGTCACCGGCGGCGGCGGGATCCAGTTCGGCAATCCGCACTTCCCCTGGTTCGGCGGCGAGCGCCTCTATCAGGTCCATCTCACCGTCCCGGGCAAGATGGACATCCAGGGCGCGTCGCTCTACGGCGTCCCGATCGTCTTGATCGGCTTCAACGAGAACTTCGCGTGGAGCCACACGGTGTCGACCGCGTATCGCTTCACGCCCTACGCGCTCACGCTCAAGGCAGGCGATCAGCTCACGTACATCCAGGATGACGTCGAGAAGAAGATCACCCCGGTGGACCTCTCGATCGAGGTGAAGGGCGAGGGCGCGCCCCGCGCGGTGCGTCTCTACAAGTCCGAATACGGGCCGATGATCTACCTCGGCAACTCGGCCTTCGACTGGACGCTGGAGAAGGCGTTCACGATCCGCGACGCGAACGCGGAGAACTTCCGGCTCATCAAGCACTACGCCCGCTGGAACATGGCGAAGAACCTCGAGGAGTTCGCCAAGATCCAGGCCGAGGAGGTCGCGGTTCCGTGGGTCAACACGACGGCCGCGGACAAGGAGGGCAACACCTACTACGCGGACATCACCGTCGTCCCCAACGTCACCGACACGCACGCGAAGAGCTGCGAGGTGTTCCTCCTCTCCGGGCTCCTCTCGGCGAACGCTCCGGGGCTCCCCCTCCTCGACGGCTCGAAGAAGGAATGTGACTGGAAGATCGATCCGGCCTCTCCACAGCCCGGCATCTTCCCCGCGTCGCAGCTCCCGAAGGTCGAGCGCAAGGACTGGGTCGTCAACTGCAACGACAGCTACTGGCTCACGAACACGAAGGCGCCCGTCACCGGCTTCCCGAAGATCGTCGGCCGAGAGCAGTACCAGCAGACGCTCCGGTCGCGCCTCTGCCACCAGCAGGTCCTCGACCGCGTCGCGGGCACCGACGGCCTCGCCGGCACGAACGTGACCGCGGATCTGGTGAAGCAGATCGTCCTCGGATCGCGCGTCTTCTCGGCAGAGAAGTTCAAGGAGGAGGTCCTCCTCTCCGTCTGCGCCCAGCCGACGATCAGCCTCACCCGCGATCCGCTGACCGGCAAGGACGTCACCCCCGCGGAGAACATCTCGACCGCCGCCGCCTGCAGCGCGCTTCAGGCCTGGGACAACCGGAACAACCCCGACAGCAAGGGCAGCCTCGTCTGGGACGAGCTGTGGTTCCGGCTCGAGGCGCTCATCACCTCGACCAAGATCAGCTTCACGGTCCCGTTCAACGCGGCCGATCCGGTCAACACGCCGAACACGATGAACCTCGGGGCGCCCGAGGTGCAGCAGGCCTTCGCGGCGGCGATCCGCTCGGTGACGAAGGCGGGCTTCGCGGTCGACGCGCCGCGCTCGGCGTTCTCATGGCGCGCGGGCAAGGGCGGCCTCGGTGACCGCATCCCGGTCCCGGGCGGCTTCCAGCGCACGGGCAACTTCACGATCGCGCAGGTCGACGGCGTTCCGACGCTGCAACCCGACACGGGCTACGGCCCGATGCTCTACGGCAACAGCTACATGCAGGTCATCGCGTTCACGCCGAGCGGGCTCGATGCGAGCACGTTCGTGACCTACAGCCTGTCGACCGACCCGGCATCACCGCAGTACGACGACTACTCGCGCGCCTACTCGCAGAAGCAGTGGCTCAAGGCCGCCTTCGTCGAGGCGGACATCGCGGCGGACACGAAGACGACGCTCGATCTCCAGCAGTAGACACGACTCGAGCGACGACTCGACGATGCGTAGACGAAGCCCCCGCCTCTACCGTTGGAGGCGGGGGCTTCGTCGTTTCGCGCGACTCACGACCGACGGCCGCGAGTGCCCGATCGAAGAGGCGCGCTTCTCGGCGACGCGTTAGAGTTGCGCGGGTGATTCATCAGGCGACGCCCGAGCGCGCGGGAACGATCGACAAGCTGGCGTGGGTCCACATCGAGGGGGGCCGACTGCTCGCGGTCCGGTCGCGCGGCAAGGACGCCTTCTTCCTCCCCGGCGGCAAGCGCGAGCCCGGAGAGTCGGACGAGCAAGCGCTCGTCCGCGAAGTCCAGGAGGAGCTCGGCGTCGATCTTCGGACCGAGACACTGAAGCCGCTGCACGTGTTCGAGGCCCAAGCACACGGCCAACCGGAAGGCGTGTTCGTGCGAATGACCTGCTTCACGGGCAACTACGTCGGCGAGCTGAAACCCTGCGCCGAGATCGAGGAGCTCGCGTGGCTCACGAGCGCCGATCGCGAGCGGATGTCTCTCGTCACCCAGATCATCTTCGATTGGCTCCGCAAGCAGCAGCTACTGCCCTGAGTCCGGCGGATCGGGATGAGACGAAGCGTTGGTCCGAAACACCAGACGGCTGGCAAACCTACTGAATCCAAAATCATGCGTCAGCGGCCGAGGAGCTGGCGCGCGCCTTCGAGCAAGGGCGCCAGCGTCTTCTCCGTGTGCCGCGACTGCCCGAACGGCGTGACGGAGAGCAGAACGCCGCCGTCGTCGAGGCGTGTGACGCGCGTGTTGACGCGACGGTGTGGCGGCATCTCGGATGCAGCGAGCTCGAGCGCCGCTACGACGTCGGCGCCCGACGCATCGACGCCGAGATCGGTCGCGAGGTCCGTGTCGCGCGCGTAGTAGGCCGCGTACGCGTCGCGCACCGACGGTACCGTCCCCCCTTCGAGCCCACAGAAGGCGCGCGGTATGCGCGCTTCGCCCTCACCGCTACCAACGAGGCCGAGGACCAACGCATCGAAGTCGGTGTGCCCCATGCTCGGCTCTGCCGGAGTGACCAACTCGGGCGGGTCAAAGTACAGCTGGAGCGGCTTCGAGTCGTAGAGTTTCACGTATTCACCGCTGAGCGCTTGAAGGAATAAACCGATCGGGCGGCCCGACGGCAGCAAGGCGCCGAAGCTCGTAGTGAGCTTGCTCCCGAGCGCGAGCTCTGCGCGCACGATCGCAGTCGCGTCGTCCGCGGCGAGGTCGTTCCATCGGCGCTCGACCACCGGAGTGCCCACACGTTCGAGGTCGATGCGGTGGACGACGCCCCCGCGCACGAGCGTCGCTACGGCGAGCGCGGTGGCCTCGGCGACGTCCCAGGGCGCACAGTCCGCACGCACAATCCAACTTTCGCCCACGACACGATACTCCTATTCAGACCTTCAGGCTTTCACGAACCATACGAATCCGTGTTCGTCGCCCCGTTCCCCGGCGTTTGCGAGTCGTCGGGCGGCGGAAGATAGCTGAGGTGCGGGAGTCGTTGCATCACGTCGAAGGCGCTTCCGCGCAAAGCCGTCCCGAAGTAACCAGGCGAGCTCGATGCCTCCGCACGGTCCCGCCGAGCGCCAACTCGTGGCCTACAACGCTCGCGACATCGACGCCTTCGTGGCCTGTTTCACCGAGGACGTCGTCGTCGAGGGAGCGCTCGGCGAGCCGATCCTGAAGGGACGCGAGGAGCTCCGCGCACAGTACGGCGCGATGTTCGCGACGTACCCGGAGCTCCACTGCGAGATCGTCTCGCGGGTCCACGTCGGTGACTTCGTGCTGCACGAGGAGCGGATCACCGGACGCAAGCCGGAGGGCGAGCACGCCGTCGCGATCTACCAGGTCGCGGGCGATCTTATCCGCCACGTCCGCTTCTTGCGCTGACGTCCACGCCGGCCGTCGGGGACGATTCGTGCAATTCTGCAAACATGAAGATCTCGTGGGGCGGCGCGGTCATTCCGACTGCGCCTTGTCGCGTCGCCACGCGCCGAAGACATGAGGTCGACGGCATCGTGGGAGGCCGCTCCATTCCATAGAGGAGCGGCCCGCCCCGGGCCACCTGGCGAGATCCATCGCGAGGCATGGTGGCGGCTGAGCTCCAGCTCTGTCCGGCGCGACCGACACGCTGCACCGGCCATCGCCGTACGTGGCCCTGCACCGCTCACTCTCGCGTTCGTGCTCTGAGCCTCGGTTCTCGAGAAAGGTCCGAAGAAAGTTTCGTCGGCGAAGTTAGTTTGATCGATCGCACGACTCACGACATCCATGGCGGAGGGCCAGATGCCCTCGTCGATAGCTTCGGAAGGTGACGAATGCGAAACTGGTCCTTCGTAAGCCCCCTGCAGTGCGCAATGGCTGGGCTCGTCTGCGCTGCGATGCTCGCCGCCGCGTGCAGCGACGACGAGGCAGCGCCTCGGTCAACGGACAACGTCGACGCAGGCGAGGCTCGCCCCGATGCGGCTCCTCCTTCGGAGGCGACCGACGCGGGCGACGCAGGCGACGCGGGCGATGTCATCGAGCCTTGCAGCCCGGGAGATGAGCGCAAAGCTACGGTTGGCGCCGGAGGTGCGAAACTGAGCCTTTGCGGGGCCACCCTGGAGGTCCCCGAAGGTGCGCTCGAAGCCGGCACGCCGGTGGCGATCACGGTCGTTGCGCCACCGGGCGCGCCCTGGTTCGAGCACGAGCTCAGCGGCCCCGTGTTTCGCTTCACGCCGGACACCGGCCCCCTCGATCTGCCTGCCAAGATCAGCTTCACACGCGACACGACCAAGACGCGTGGCCCGGTGCTCGCACAATGGTTCCCGGAAGAGAACGGATGGGGCGAGTACGAGGCCTGCTTCAAGGACGACCAGCTCTCGCTCAACACCGTCCACCTCGGCACCTTCGGCCTGATGCAGGACGTGAATTCTTATCCGCCTTCGGCCAGCGACCAAGGCGCCGCCAACGTCTCGCTCACGCTCGGTGACGTCACAACGTCTTGGACGGTCCCCGGCAACGGCGGCTACTCGGTGTACGAGCCGAGCGCCGACTCGCGCTCGTTCATCCTCGTCGCCCGCCGCGAAGAGGGCGAGCACACCCAGCAGCTCGACATCCGCGGCTCCCTCCGAAACGGCGAGCCCGCCACGGTCGTGCAGGTCAGCTGGCTGACGACCGATTTCGAGAACGGCAAGAGCTGGTCCTGGGTCGAGCCGATCCATGGACCGCCCACGTCGTTCACGATGACGGAGACCTCGCCGGGGGTGTTCTCCGGGGAGATCCACGTGATCGGCCACTACGGTGAAGAGACCACGAACATCGACGTGACCTTCACGACGACCCCCGTCAAGTACCGGCCTCCGCCGTCGTATTCGTGCGGTCGCCCCGAAGGCGACCCGCGCTGACACGGTACGAGGGCCGCACGTCCTCGGTCCGTGCGGCCCTCTTGCTCGCTCTCGTGAGAACGAGCTCGAGGGAGCTCGTCAGGCGCTCTTGCGACGATCGCCGGTGATGGCGCGAAGCTCTTCGATGCTTCGCGCGATCATCTCGGAGCGATGATGCGCCGTCTTGTGTGATCCGCACACGGTGACGCGCTCGCCCTGGAGGAGGCGGGTGAACGAGAGCACCCGCGCGTCGGTCGAGCCGCACACGACGCACGCGCCGACCTCCGGCGCAGTCCTTCGATCCCGGTTTCCCATCCGCATGCCCGCGAAGGTGCGCCGCCGCGGGCCCGGAGGCCAAGTTTCGCGCCGTCGGCGCGTACGCCGCCGGCCGGAATGCGACCCGAGGCGCCCAGCAGGCTCCGCCCCTCCCCTCCGGACGCGACATCCACGAGCGGTCCGGCTTGCTCCGCCGACGTCCGCCCCTAAGCTTCGATGCCGTGAGCGACGACGAGCATGACGGCCCCGCCCCTCGGGACCAGAACAGCCCCAGCGCGTTGAACAGCGCCGACCCGATCCGCAACTTCAGCCTCGGCGTCGACGAGCGCATCCGAGCCCTGACGATCGGCGTCCCGGCGTGGGCCGCACGCAAGCGCAAGATCGAGGATGACGAGGCTCGTTACGTGGCCGAGCTGCTCGAGCTCCACGACGAGCTCATGGCCAAGAAGCGTCGCAGCGAAGAGATCGAAGACGCCCTGCTCGCCGCAGCGAGCGCGCTCGACCTCTCGAAGCTCAACGAGCTCGTGAGGACGCACAATCGCTACTACCCGATCGAGGCGAACCTGCCGATGGACCGCGCCACGGGAGGCTACCTCGTCTATGGCCGCGTCTGGACGCCGGAGGCGACGTACACCGCGGCTCGCCTCGTCGCGACGGTCCGCACCACGATCGAGCGGCGCCGGGACGAGGGCTGAGACGACAGCGCCCTCGTCGCGGGCCGATCGCGACGGCGCTCCTCCTCGACGCGATCGAACCGAGCGCGCCGGAGCCGAGAGCTCTCCTCCTCGCGAGGCACCGTCATCGCGTAGGATCACGGGCCAGATGCGGGTCGCCGATCTCGATGCCAACCTGCTCCGCGCCGGCGGCGCCGTCGTCGGTGCGCTCCTCGGCCTCGTCGCGGCCAAGCTCGCGGACACACTTCCACGACGCTACGGGATCACCCACCTCGTCACCGGCCCGCGCCGCGCTCGACGGAACGTCGTGCTCGTCGTGCTCTCGACGCTCTGCGCTCTCGGGATCGCCCAGGTCCTCACCGGCGCCGAGGACGTGTCGATCGCGCACGCAGCGCTCTTGCTCGCGACGAACGCGATCGTCGCGGCCTCCGTCCTCGCGGCGGCCGCGATCGATCTCGAGCACATGATCCTCCCGAACGAGCTCACGCTCGGTCCCACCATCCTCTGCCTCGTGACCTCTCCGCTGCGCTCGATCGGGCTCACCGGATCCGTCATCGGGGCCCTCGTCGGGCTCGCCATCGCGTACCTGCCGTTCGTCCTCTACAAGCGACTCCGCGGGCAGAGCGGGATGGGCCTCGGCGATGCCAAGCTCGCCCTGATGGCGGGTGCCTGGCACGGGATCGCCGGCGCGCCGTTCGTCCTCTTCCTCGGCGCGCTCCAGTCGACCCTCGCCGCCGTCGTCATGCGCGTCTTCGGGATCGTCTACGAAGAGCCGGAGAGCGTGAAGGCCGAGATCCGAGAGCTCCGCGCGCGGGCAGAGGCGGGCGACGAAGACGCGAAGCATGAGCTCGAGGACGACCCGATGGCAGGCGAGGCACGCGAGGGGACACTCGGCATGCGCCTGCCGCTCGGTCCATTCCTCGCGCTCGGATGCATCGAGGTCCTGTTCCTCCGCCGATGGCTCGTCGAGCACGTGCTCGACTGGCTGATGCGTTGACGAGCTCAGAGATCGCGCACGATCCGGCGGAGAGCGAACGTACCGCGCTCCAAAGCGCTGTCATTCGTCGGAACGTACGTCCCGTCGAGCGAGATCCGAGATAGGCGCGCGTCACGCAGGCGAACCCGCGCTTCGCCGGTCACGTCCATGCGAAGGCCGTTCGTGCCGGTGGCGTCGATCGCGATCGTGAACACCGCTTCTTGGCCGTCCGTGCGTGCGAGGACGGCGGTGCCTGCGTTCAGTGTCCACGCACGCGGATGGATCACGCGCAGGACGGCCCCCGCGAGCTCGTTCCGCGAGTCGCCGATCTCCATCGCCGCGTCGGGAAGGACCTGATCGATCTGCGTGCGTGTGCCGAGGTCAGGGAACATGTCGAGCACGCGCTGCGCCTCGTCCTCTGAGGCCGCCCCGCCGGCGTCGTCGCGCACGTGCGGCGGGGCATCGACGACGACATAGCTCTTCCCTTCGACCGCGGTGGCCTTGTCGATGCCCTGGTACCGCTGGACGTTCTTGTCGAACGCGAGCCTCACCCGCGAGGGTGCCGGTCCGTTCGTGGCGAGGACCTCGACGGTGTAGGACGAGATGTACTCGGAGACCTGCGTGCCCCCCTGGGGATCCGCAAGCGCACTGCGCGCCTCGACGGAGACGCCCCACCGCGCGCCGACGACCGGCGGAACGCGCCCGAAACGGATACCGCCCGTCGAAGGCGAGACGCTCCCACCATCCAGGCGGGGTACGTCGAGGGCGGGCTCCACGACGGGCGGCGAGCTCGCGGCCGGGGAACAGGCCGACAGCGCGAGCCCGAGCGCCAGCCAGCTCGCCCACCGAACTGAACGGACGACGCCCCCGATCGTTTCACTGCGTGAGATCACTGCCACGAGGAGCACGCCTCAGGTGTACCCTTTGTTTCCCACGAGAGCGCCCGTCCCTGCATGGGAAAGGAAACGTGTGGGAGGAGACAGCGTTTGGCCAAGCCGAGGAACGATCGCAACCAGGCCGTGACGAAGTTCTGCCTTGCGATGGAAGAACACCGGCGCACGGAGGTGGGACGCGTCCGCACCGCCCGGGAGTTCGTCACGAACTTCTTCCCGTACGACGAGAACGGCGCGACCGACAAGGTCTTCAACGCGATGCCGAACGACGTGCGCGGCCCCATCCTTTCGAGCTGGGGGATCCGCGGCGGGAAGGCGGCGTTGAAGGACAACGACGAGAAGGTCAAAGACGTCGTCCAAGATGCGCTCGTTGCCGGTGACATCGACGAAAACAACTTCGAGGAAGGTGTGACCGCCCAGATCCTCGTGGATTGGATCGCGCTGTCGGAGTGGTGGAAGTTCTGGCGTAACGGCAGGCTGACCGGGGTCGCGATCCAGAAGGCGCTCGCCACCGCGCGCGAGCTCGAGCTCATCGACGATCGCTGGTTCTTCGCCAACGTCCAGGGTCGCGGCGGAAAGCTGAAGGGCACCGACGTCATCTGCGACACGTTGAGCAAGGACCAGATCGTCGCCTGGATCCGCAAGCTCCACGAGTCCGGCGACGGCTCGCCGGCAGGCCTCGTCTCCGCGCTCGGATGGGAGATGATCCTCGCGAAGACGGCGCAGGATGCGCTTCTCTTCGCGCTCGATGCCTTCGCAAAGAAGGCCGGGCTCGTCCCCGACGCGCCGACCGAGAACAAGGACAAGGACCAGAACAAGAAGGACGAGCCGGCATCCGCGCGCACGGTGCACGAGGCCCGCACCGACGCGCCCGCCGCGGCCGCCGAGGAGCAGGGCCCGGATTCCGGCCTCCCCGTTGCGATCCCGGACATCCCGGCGATCGACGCGGCCGACGGCGACCCGGACGACGTTGCGCCGGCTCCGCTCGCGACGAGCGCGCAGGAGGTGGGGCCGTGGCGCGACTCGGAGAGCCCGAAGCTCGTCGAGGCTCGCACGAAGATGATCGAGATGCTGGGGCAGCCCAGCGGCGCACCGGCGTCGCTCCAGGAGGCCTGGGCGGTGTCAGAGGTCCCGGAGAAGCCCTCGTCGCTCGAGTGGCCGGAGCCGCCGCCGATCGTCGCCGCCGAGCCGTCCAAGGCGCCGGCGTCGCCGACGATGCCGAAGAAGGTCTGAGCGGCGAGGGCTCACGGACAGCCGCTCAGCTCTCGGATCCACGCCTCGACCACCGAAGCACCGGCCTCGTCGACGACGCGCGTCGCGAGCGGCGGCATCCGGTCGTCGTCGGGTGCGCGCATGCGCAGCGCGAGCGTCGAGCGACCGGGATCGCCGGGCACGACGAGCTTCGAATCGACGACACCGAGATCACCTGCCTGCGGAGCGACGTTGCACGTCCGCGTGTCGAGAAGCGAGCGGTCGATGCGCAGGTCGAGCGTGGCTGCGCCTGCTCCGCTTCCCTGCCGGTGACACATCGAGCAGTTCGCGTGGAGGTAGCCGCGCGCTCGCTCTTCGCTCGAGGCACCTGCCGTGTCCGCAGCGGCCAGCGGTGGGAAGGCCTCCTTCGCGATCGGCGTCTCGAGCACGGCGGCGAACCGGTCGAGCACGTTGCCGCGCTCGTCTCGATTCAGCTGCCTCGCCTCGAGGCCGAGCGTGAAACCCGCCGACGGCGTGTGGCACGCGAAGCACTCGCTACGTGACGGGAACGTCCACGTGCCGCCGCCGGGCAGCTCCTTCGTCTTCCCCTCGGCGAGGAGGAGGGCGTCGCTCTGATCGTCGGTCCACTCGTACGAGTAGCCAGCCCACGAGCCGTCGTCGTAGCGCACGAAGAGACGCGTCTCGACCTTCTTGCCGGCGACGGTGAACGTCTTCACCGCCACGCTCCCCGGCGGCACGTCGAAGTCACCGTCGGGCTTCACACCGATCTTCTTGCCCTCGGGAACGAACAGCCAGCGGTCCTTCTGCGCGCCGTCGGACCAGAGCGGGCTGTTCACGCTGTAAGCGATCGCTCTCGTCGGCGCACGTGTGGGGTACCTCGGATCGACGCAGCCGGTCTCCGCGAGACGCTCGCCGGCGACGCTCGCCGGAGCCGATGTGTCGTCGCCCGCGGCGATCAGCTGCTTCACCGTCCCCGACGCATAATCGACGACGTAGACCTCGCCGTCGCTGTCCTGGCCGAAAGAGGAGATCTTGAGGTTGGACGGAGTGAGGAGCGTCCCCTTCGTCTCTCCGAATCCGTCGACGCTCCAGATGTTGCCGGTGCCGAAGTCGCCGTAGACGAACCTGCCCGCGAGCGCCGGGACCTTGCTGCCGCGATAGACGTAGCCGCCCGTGACGCTGATCCCCTCCGAACGCGGATACTCGGCGACCGGATCGATGAATCCGTCCGTCGGGCAGGTCCTCGCCTCGAAGCAGTGTTTTCCCTCGCGGATGTTCCAGCCGTAGTTACCGCCGAGGACGATGCGATTGATCTCCTCGTACTTGTTCTGCCCGACATCGGCGAGCCAGAGGTCGCCGGTGAGCCTGTCGAAGCTGAACTTCCATGGGTTGCGAAGGCCGTACGCGTAGATCTCGGGGCGCCCTCCGCCGGCCGCGAATGGATTGGTCGGCGGGATGCCGTAAGGGTCGCCACCATGCGGGTCGATCCGGAGGAGCTTTCCGAGGAGCACGTCCTTGTTCTGTCCGTTGCCATGCGGGTCGCCACCCGAGCCTCCGTCGCCCATCCCGACGTAGAGCATGCCATCGGGACCGAACGCGATGTGCCCACCGTTGTGGTTCGCGAACGGGTCGTCGACCGCGAGCAGGGTCTTCAGCGTCGAGGGATCGAACGTGGCGCCGCCATCGGAGCTCGTGATGCGCGCGACTACATCTTGAAAGACGACCCCGGGCTTGCCCTCGGCGTTAGCTGTAAAATACACATAGACGAAGCCGTTCTCCGAGAACTTCGGATCGAACGCGAGTCCGAGGAGCCCGGCTTCACCGCCGGAGACGATTTGCTCCGAGACGTCGAGCGCGATCGTCGGATCGCCGCCGTTCGGTGACACCACCTTCACGATCCCCCGCTGCTCGACGACATAGAACCGGCGGCCCGGCCCTTCGACGAGATCGACGGGGGCGGAGAACTTCACGTCGCCGAGCGCGGGAGCGAGGGTGACGCTCGCGCCACCCGGGCGCGGCGGCGGAATACACGGACCAGATGCCAGCGGCGGGGACGGGGCATCACCGCTGCAGGCCGCGACGACGGCGAGCACGAGTGCGAAGGAGAGCCCCAGACTGCGAGGACGAAGCACGGCACGAGGATAGACGAGCGGGCTCCTCATGCCGCTTCCTTATCGCGCCTTGCGCCCGCGTCGGGGTTTCCGCGACGAGCAAGCCGGAGTAGACGAGTCCGATGCGCCACCGGAACCTGACCCTCGCGCTCGTCGTCCCGATCCTCGCGGCTTGCGGCAACGGCACCTCGACTCCGCCCGCTGCGTCGCCGTCCACCAGCACCGCGCCTCCGCGTGAGACGCAGGCCGGCGTCGAGCCGAAGGTGCTCGACGCGGACACGCCGATCACGACCGGGTCCGGGGCGACGTTCGAGGGCCCGAAGGGTTGGACCGTCACGAAGCGGATCGATGGCGTCATCGTCCTGACGGCGCCGGAGAAGGACCTCACCCTCGCCTTCGTCGAGAGCGACGGCAACGACGGCGACGCGGCGATCGCCGCAGCATGGAAGAAGCTCGACCCCGGCTTCGCACGCTCGGTCGAGACGCGCGCGGCGCTGCCCCCGCGTGACGGATGGGATGCGCTCACGCAGATCGCCTACGTGACGCCCGCGGCGGAGAGCCGGGCCGTCGTCGCGGTCGCGATGCGCAAGGGGGAGAAGCAATACGTCGCGCTGATCGACGGCTCGACCGCAGGCTTGAGCCGCCGAGGCGCGCAGCTCCAGACGACCATCAACACCTTCAAGGCGAAGGGCGTCGAGGAGGAGTCGTTCGCGGGGAAGAAGGCAAACGTCCTCGACGCCGAACGGCTGTCCGCATTCGCGGCCTTCATCGAGGAAGCGCGCGCGACCGCCGACGTTCCGGGGGTCGCCATCGCGGTCGTTCAGGGCGACAAGGTCGTCATGGCGAAGGGCTTCGGCGTCCGTGAGACCGGGAAGAAGGCCGCCGTGACGCCGAAGAGCCTGTTCCTCGTCGGCTCGACGACGAAGTCGCTGACGACCCTCATGATGGCGAAGCTCGTCGACGAGAAGAAGGTCGCGTGGACGACGCCGATGACCGAGCTGCTCCCGACCTTCGCGCTCGGCGATGCCGACGCGACGAAGAGGCTCACGCTCGCCGACACCGTCTGCGCATGCACCGGCCTTCCGCGGCAGGACATGGAGATGTTCTTCCACTACCGCGCGCGGAGCGCCGAGAAGACGCTCGAATCGATGCGCACGATGAAGCCGACGACCGCGTTCGGCGAGACCTTCCAGTACTCGAACACGATGGTCCTCGCAGGTGGTCTCGCCGCGGCGCACGTGACCGAGCCGAAGCGCCCCCTCTCGGCCGCCTACGACGCGACGCTCCGCTCACGCATCCTGGACCCGCTCGGGATGCGCGCAACGACGCTCGATTTCGCCGCGGCGACGAGGTCCGACTACGCTTCGCCGCACGGCAGGAAGATGGACCTCGCTGCACAAGCGATGCCCCCGTCGGCCGACGACTTCGTCGCTTGGGTCGCGCCTTCGGGCGGCGCCTGGTCGAACGCGGAGGACATGGCGAAGGTGCTTCGCCTCGAACTCGCACGCGGTCAGCTCGACGGGAAGCGCATCATCTCGGAAGAGAACCTGCTCGCCCGCCGCGCCCCGCGCGTGAAGATCACCGACAAGGCGAGCTACGGCCTCGGCCTCTTCGTGGAGAAGGACCACGGAGTGCCCGTCCTCCACCACGGCGGCAACACGCTCGGGTTCACGAGCGACATGTTCTTCCTCCCCGATCACGACGTCGGAGTGGTCGTCCTCGCCAACGCGGGCTCGGCAAACGCGTTCCGCAGCTCCGTGCGGCGCCGCTTCCTCGAGATCCTCTTCGACGGGCGCGCCGAGGCGAAGGAGAACCTGAAGTGGGCAATCGAACGCCGCAAGGAAGCCTACGCAAAGGACGCCGCGCGCGTCACGACGCCCCCCAACAGCGCGTGGGTCACCTCACTCGCCGGGAGGTGGACGAACGCGAGCCTCGGCACGATCACGATCCGGAAGGACAAGGAGCTCGCCCTGCTCGACGCCGGTGACTTCAAGATCCACTTCGGCGAGAAGGCCGGCGAGGACGGCGCGAAGAGCATCTTCGGCGTCGATCCGCCCTGGATGGGGCTCGAGCTCCTCGTCGAGCAGAAGGAGGGAGCGACGACGCTCCTCCTCGACGCCGCTCAGCAGAAGTACGTCTTCACGCGCGAGGGTGCCACGAGCAAGTGAGCGGCACGTTCCGTTCGCTGAGGGGCTTCAACTATCGGACCTGGGCGTGCGGATCGATCGTGTCCAACGTCGGCACGTGGATGCAGCGCACCGCCCAGGACTGGCTCGTCCTCACCCAGCTGACCCACAACGATGCGACCGCGGTCGGCGCGGTCATGGCGCTCCAGTTCGCACCGCAGGTCCTCCTCTTGCCGCTGACCGGTTTCGCGGCCGACCATCTCGATCGGCGAAAGCTACTGGTCGCCACGCACGCAGCGATGGGGGTACTGGCCCTGGGCCTGGGCGGCCTCACCATCCTCGGGCTCGTCCAGGTGTGGCACGTCTACGTGTTTGCTCTGCTGCACGGCTGCGTCTCTGCGTTCGATGCGCCGGCGCGCCAGTCGTTCGTGTCCGAGCTGGTCGATGAGGCCGACCTCTCGAACGCGGTCGCGCTGAACTCCACCTCGTTCCACGCCGCACGCATGATCGGCCCCGCCACCGCCGGCATCCTCATCGCGGCCATTGGTTCCGGGTGGGTCTTCTTGCTCAACGCGGCCTCGTTCGCCGCGGTGCTCTGCTCGCTCAGGTTCCTTCGCGTCGGTGAGCTCCATCGGAAGGACCGACCGCGCCGAACGCGGGGCAGTCTCGTCGAGGGTTTCACCTACGTGTGGAGACGGCCCGATCTCAAGGTCGTCCTTCTCATGACGTTCTTGATCGGCACGTTCGGCCTGAACTTCCCGATCTTCATCTCGACGATGACGGTGAGCGTCTTCCACGAGGGCGCGGGCAAATACGGGCTCCTCTCGTCCACGATGGCGATCGGCTCGGTCGCGGGTGCCCTCCTCGCGGCCAGGCGAGCGAATCCCCGCTTCACCTTCCTGCTCTCGGGAGCCGCGATCTTCGGCATCGGGCTGACCTTGGCGGCGCTCATGCCCAGCTACGGGCTCTTCAGCATCGCGCTCGTCCTCATCGGCATTGCCGCGCAGACCTTCACCACCACGGCGAACAGCTCCGTGCAGCTATCGACGGAGCCGGCCATGCGCGGGCGCGTGCTCGCCATCCTCCTTGCGATCACGCTAGGCGGTACGCCGATCGGCGCGCCGATCGCCGGCTGGGTCGCCGATACGTTCGGCCCACGCTGGGCGCTGGGCGTCGGCGCCGCGGCGGGGTTCGCCGCGGCGTTGATCGGGATCGTGTATCTCGCGAAGTACCGCAGCCTGCGCCTGCGCGTCGACGCTGGCCGGCTTCGTTTCACCTTCGACGACCGGCGCCCCGCGTGAACGCGCAGCGCGGGAGCGATCAGTAGCCCGGAGGCAGGACGACGTTCTGGAGCGGCGTGTGGTCGTACGGGCAGTTCGACGTGTCCGTCGAGCCGGACGCGGTCGTCGTGCAGCGCTTCACCGGACCGTTGAGGTAGTCCAGGTAGAGGTCGTGATAGCCGGGCATGCCGGGCGCGGCCGCGCGGTCCGGGCGCGCGCTGCCCCAGGAGTTCTTCACGCGGAGGAACTGGATCTGCGTGCTCGGCTCGAGCGCGCGATCGAGGAGCGCCTTGTCCTCGGCGTCCTGCGGATCGAGCGTCACGCCTGCCTTCAGCAGCGTCCCGTCGGCGAGCTTCGCCTGGTAGTCCTCGAGAACGGTCATGTGACCGC
Organism: Myxococcales bacterium 68-20; assembly: GCA_001899635.1. GTDB lineage: Bacteria > Myxococcota_A > Polyangia > Polyangiales > Polyangiaceae > Labilithrix. The sequence goes on from MKVQ01000004.1 coordinate 484,744, forward strand.
CCTGGCTGCCCGGCCCGAGCCGGCCGAGCGTCGTCATGTTGAAGGAGCCGCGAAGCTCGTTCTGCCCGCTCTCCATCGCGTTGAAGTCGACGAACCAGGTGATGATGACGGGCTGCTCCGCGTGGAGCGCCTTCTGGACGCGGAGAAGGAACCCACGCCGATCACCGGTCGAGTAGTAGACCTGACGCCAGTCGCTCATCGCCTGCGAGAGCTTGCGCTCGACGCGCGGCCGCCCCGGGGCGGGGGAGTAGCTCACCACGAAATCCTGCGCGCGGATGATCGGCGTGCCGGTCGCGTTCGCGGACGCCGTGAAGGTCTTGGTCACCCGCTCGCCGAAGACCCGATCGAGCATCGCGCTCTGCTCGGCGGAGAGCCCCCACGCACGGTCCATCTCCCGGCGGAGCACCTTCCGGTCGCGGCGCGCGGCGGTGTCCTTCAGGGCGCCGTTCTTGAGCGACTCGTTGAGGGTGTCGAGCGCCTGCTTCTGGCGGTTCGACATCTCGTTCAGGGTGTCCGCGAAGATGAAGTCCTCCTCTGCCATGAGGCCGTACTTGCGGACGATGTTGTTCGCCGTCGTCCAGTTGCCGCCGGTCGAGATCTGCGAGGAGTACCCGCCCGCGATCTGATCGAACCAGTGCCAGTAGGTCCAGTACGACTGCGAGACGTCGAAGTCCGTACCCGTCGCCGACTTGTTCATCGACTCGATCCAGCTCGCGTGCGCGTACAGCCAGCAATTGCCGATCGACTGTCGCTCCACGTCGGTCTGCGCGACGTTGACGATCTCGTTCTCGTCGTTGGTCGTCGCGTTGTCGGCGACCTCGGTCGCGCAGCCGGTGGCTGCAGCGGCGAGGGAGAGAAGGAGGGCGAAGGAGAGGCTTCGAAGCTTCATGTTGTTGGCGAGTTCCGTTCGATGGACGAGCTAGGGCTCATTCATGACCCACATGTAGGAACGTGCAACCGATTCCTGCTGAGGTCCGAGCTCGAAGCTACAGAAGAGATTGGAACTCCACGATTTTCAACACCTCATCCGTACCGGTGCTCGAATGAGACGGCACCGGGTCCCCCCCGGGGGATCGCCCCGAGGCTCGCGGGTACCCCGCTGCCCCACGAAGGAACGCCGAGCGAGGACCGACGATCCTTCTCGTCTTCCCCCGCCCCTTGCTCGTCGTCGCCTCGAGCGCCGCAGGATGGCTGCGATGCGCGCGATCAGCCGAAGACGATGCCCTGCGCGAGCGGGAGGTCCTTCGAGTAGTTCACCGTGTTGGTCGCGCGGCGCATGTAGCTTCGCCACGCGTCCGATCCGGACTCGCGCCCGCTGCCCGTCTCCTTCTCGCCGCCGAACGCGCCGCCGATCTCGGCGCCGCTCGGTCCGATGTTCACGTTCGCGATCCCGCAGTCGCTTCCTTCCGCGGAGACGAAGCGCTCCGCCTCGCGGAGGTCGTTCGTGAAGATGCACGACGAGAGCCCCTGCGGGACGTCGTTCTGCATCGCGATCGCCTCCTCGATCGCGCGGTAGCCCATCACGTAGAGGATCGGCGCGAACGTCTCCTCCTTCACGACGGCCGTCTGCGCGGGCATGCGAGCGATCGCGGGACGAACGTAGAAGCCGCCGTCGGCGCCCGGAACGGCGACGCGCTCTCCACCGACCACCTCGCCGCCCTCCTTCCTCGCACGGGCGAGCGCGGACTGCATCGCCTCGAACGACGCTCCGTCGATGAGCGGGCCGACGAGCGTCGCCGCCTCGCGCGGGTCGCCCACGCGGATCTGCGCGTAGGCACGCTCGACGCGCGAGGCGAGCTCGGCGCGGATGCTCTCGTGCGCGATCAAACGGCGAAGCGTGGTGCAGCGCTGCCCGCACGTGCCGGCAGCGCTGAAGAGCACCGCGCGTGTCGCGAGCTCGAGGTCGGCCGACGGCGCGACGATCATCGCGTTGTTTCCACCCAGCTCGAGGAGCGAGCGCCCGAAGCGCGCGGCGACACGCGGAGCGACCGCACGTCCCATGCGCGTCGATCCGGTGGCGCTCACGAGCGCGACGCGACGATCGTCGACGAGGCGTTCGCCGACGGCCGCCGTTCCCTGCACGACCTCCGAGAGCCCCTCCGGCGCGGGCGCACCGCCTTCCGCGAATCGCTTGCACGCGCGGAGGAAGAGCGACTGACACGCGGCCGCCGTGAGCGGCGTCTTCTCCGACGGCTTCCACACGACCGAGTTCCCGCACACGACCGCGAGCGCGAAGTTCCACGCCCAGACGGCGACCGGGAAGTTGAACGCGCTGATGACACCGACGACCCCGAGCGGATGCCACGTCTCGCTCATGCGATGCCCGGGCCGCTCCGAAGCGATCGTCAGACCGTAGAGCTGGCGCGAGAGACCGCAGGCGAAGTCGCAGATGTCGATCATCTCCTGCACTTCACCTCGCGCTTCGGCGACGATCTTTCCCGCTTCGATCGTCACGATGCTCGCAAGCGCGTCCTTCTCCTTGCGGAGCTCCTCGCCGAACAGGCGAATGAGCTCACCGCGCCTCGGCGCCGGCACGCTCCGCCATGCGAGGAACGCGGCATGCGCGCGGCCGATCGCGGCGTCGACACCGGACGAGTCATGGGCCGCGATCCGAGCCGTGACCGAACCGTCGATCGGCGAGCGGGCCACGAGGTCCCCACTGCTGAAGGTCTTCGGGTCGAGGTCGAGCGCCGCGAGCTGCTTGCCGATGTCCATGCGCGGGCTCATACCCCTTCACTCCGGCGGTTTCCAGAGTCGGCGGCGTGAGCAGCCCCGGCGCGAAGAACGCTCGGGGCTACATCTGGATCGCCTCCCAGCGATCCGGACCACCGACGCGAACGGTCAGCGCGAGATCGCATCTCGGCGATGAGGCACGACAGGCACACGTCCCCCGCATGTGACGTGCCGTGCACGTGCCCTCGAAGCTGCCCGTGGGCTACTTCGGCGGGGGCGGCGGCGGCGCGATGATGTTCAGGTTGAGGCCGGCGGGATACTGGAAGCTCGTGTTGTCGCCGAAGCCGACGACCTGGACGCCGACCGGCTTCTTCGCGGTGAGCGTGTGCGCGCCGTCCTGACCGCTCTTCGTGAGATCGACGCGATGGACGCCGAACGGACCATTGCCAATCTTCGTCCACGGCGCGGAGACCGGCGCCCCGTCGATCTCGATCTCCGCGTCCTCCGTCGCGGTGATGTCGGCCCGCCGGACCGGGTAATCCTTCGGCGCGAGGAAGACGTACTTCGTACGGAACTGCTCCACCGCCGCGACGTTGGTCTGCGACGGATCGCCTTTCGGATCGCTGTACACGGTCGCGCCGAGAAGGAACGTCGAGACGCCAAACTCCTTGTCGCCGGTGACATCGAAGGTCTCGCTGACGACCTCGCAATCGGCCACCTGCCCCGCGTTCAACGTGTCCGGGCATTTCGCCGGCTTCGACGGCGCATAGGTGAGCGTCGTGCCGTCCTGGTTTCCGTAGAGACGCACGTTGTGACCGACCGGCTGTCCCTTCGGGCCGGTCGGGTGCGTGACGATGTAGTGCTTGCCGAGCGTCTCGGCGGGGAGAACCGTCTCCTCGATGTGGTCGCAGGCCGCCTTGTCGGACGGGATGCTGATGCACGGGTTGCTGGCGATGACCTGGACGGGCTTGTTCGTCTGGACGAGCGAGCCGCTGAAGTCGAACTGCTTCCCTTTGTCGGAGACGAACTGAGCGACGTCACCCGCCTTGTCGAGCGTCAGCGTGATCTTTCCGCCGCCCGCGGTGGCCTTCACCTCCTGACCGCTCACGGACGCCACGACCTTCGCGGTCGACGAGAGCGTCACGGTGACCTCGGTCCCCGGCTGCGTGGCCGTGACCGAGAGGACGGCCGCGATGATGCCGCGCTCGGCGCCGATGAGCGGCTTGCCCGAGGCGCCCTTGTAACCCGTCACGCGGTAGTTGTTCGTCATCGCCGTGCTCGGGAGGAGGAGCGATGCGTCGTTCGAGAACGAGGAGCAGCCGACGAACGACGAGCCGAAGATGCCCGCACACGCGACCGTCGTACCGGGACAGGTCGACCAGTCCTTCGCCCCACCGTCCGGGCCCTCGCCACCCTCGCCTTTGTACTGGAGCGCGTTGAACTGGTAGACGATGACCGGCGTGCTGCTGACGAGGTGATAGGCGCCCTCGCTCGCGATCACGGAGTTGTTGAGCTCGGGTGAGCTCGTGCACTCGTCGAAGTCGGCGCCCTTCAGCGTCGGCACCCACGGAAGGAAGATCTTCCGGAGCTGCCCTGCGGGCACCGTCACCTGCTTGTTCACCGCGTTCGGGCCCGTCACGGTGACGTCCGCGTCCTTCGTGCCCGTGTTCGCGACGACGACCGCGTAGTCGAAGATCGACCACACCGGGTTCGGCGTGACGGTCGGCCAATAGTCGCAGCCGACGTAGGACTTCGAGGTCTTCGCCTCCTCGCAGTCGACGGGATCGCGAGTCTCCCCCGGCGGGAGGTCCGGATCGCCGGCATCGTCGTTGCCGAAGCCGCCGTCGAAGGGCAACGACCCGCTGCTCCCACCGCCGTCGGTGCCCGCATCGTTCGCGTCTTCGTCGAACCCGTCGCGTCCGGAGCCGCACGCGACGACCGCCGTCAGCCCGAGAACGAACGTGGAAGCGACGACGCCGAGTACGGATGCCCTCATGATGAGGAGATCCCTACCATCGGCGGTCGAGCTAGCCCCGTCTCAGAAGAGCGTCAGGGCGGAGCGAAGGGAGCCTGCCGGCGGCCGACTCCCTTCGTTCACGCGGTCCTTTTCGCGTTTTCGCGCTCTCGCGACTTCGCGCGTGCGGCTACTTCGTGATCGGGGGAGCTGCGATGATTTTCAGATTCAGCCCCGCCGGGTACTGGAAGCTGGTGTTGTCGCCGTAGCCGATGACCTGAACACCGACGGGCTGCTTCGCCTTCAGCGAGTGGGCGCCGTCCTTGCCGCTCTTCGTCAGGTCGACGCGGAACACGCCGTACGGCCCCTCGCCGATCATCGTCCACGGCGCGTCCAGCGGCGCGCCATCGAGCTGGATGTCCGCATCCACCGGCGCGGTGATGTCCGCGAATTGGACCGGATAGTCGTTCGGCGCGAGGAAGACGTAGCTCGTACGGAACTGCTCGACGCTGGGGACGAAGCTCTGGTCCGGGTCGCCGCGGCGATCCCGACCCGACGGGTCGGCCACGGTGGCGCCGAGGAGGAACGTCGCGACCCCGAACTCATTCGTTCCGGTCACCTCGAACGCATCGGCCAGGAGCTCACACTCGACCGTCTCGCCGACGCCGAGCGTCTCGGGGCACCCCTCCGGCTTCGACGGCTTGTACGTGAGCACGGTGCCGTCCTTGTTCCCGTAGAGCCGCACCTTGTGCTTCATGGGGCCGCCCTTCGGAGCCGACGGAGGCGCCACGACGTAGCGCCGGCCGAGCGTCTCCGCGGGGAGGACCGTCTCCTCGATGTGATCGCAGGCCTGCTTGTTCGACGGGATGGAGATGCACGGAACGCTCGTGATGACCTGAACGGGCTTGTTCGTCTTCACGAGCGAGCCGCTGAAGTCGAACGAGTCGCCCTTCTCCGAGACGAGCTGCACGACGTCACCCGCGTTCGGGAGCGAGATCGTGAGCGTCTGGCCGCCCTCGGTCTGCGCGATCGTCTCTCCATCACGCGATGCGACGACGCTCGCGGAAGATGCGAGGTGCACCATGGCCGTCGTCCCCGGCTGCGTGGCCGTGACCGTCATCACGGTGGGGACGAGACCGATCCTCGAGACGCCAGGCACCGACGCGCCGTTGTGGCCCATGACGCGATAGGTGCTCGTCATCGCCGTGCTCGGAAGGAGCAGCGAGGCGTCGTTCGAGAACGAGAAGCACCCCGACTTCACCGGCGGCCTACCAATGCCTTGGCTGCACCCGATCGTGGTGCCGGGGCACTGCGACCAGTCCTTCGGGCTTCCATCGAGCTCCTCGCCGCCCTCGCCTTTGTATTCGAGCGCGTTGAACTGGTAGACGATGACCGGGCTCGAGCTCACGAGGTGAAACGCGCCTCCGGGCACGACGGTGGAGACGTCCACCGGGATACCCGCGGTGCACTCGTTGAAGTCCGAGCCTTTGAGCTCGCGAACCCACGGCAGATAGATCTTCTTCAGCTCGCCCGCTTTGACGACGGCAGTCTTGTGCGTTCCGCTCGGGCCGGTGACCTGCACGTCCGCGTCCTGCTCACCCGTGTTCGCGACGACGACCGCAAAGTCGAAGATCGACCAGACCGGGTTCGGCGTGACGGTCGGCCAGTAGTCGCAACCGACATACGACTTCCGCTCCTCGGCCTCCTTGCAGTCGACGGGATCGCGCGTCTCGTCGAACGGCTTGTCGGTGCTCGGCCCACCGAAACCACCGCCGGGCGGCGGCTGTCCACCAGTCTCTTCGCCTCCCCCTCCCGGTCCCCCACCACCACCCGGGGCTTCGTCGTCGAAGCCGCTCCGGTTCGAACTGCTGCAAGCAACGAGCGCCGTCAGTGCGAGCACGAACGACGCCGAGGCCTTCCCCAGGACTCCAACCCTCTCCATGTTCGGTGCTTAGCATCGCGACCTAAACCACGAGAAGGTCTGCGAAATGCTGAGATTGGGCGCGCCTTCATCGGCTGAGATCGGACGCGCGAGCACCATGCTAACGTCCGCGCCTTCTGCATGCAGGCGCAGGGATCGACGACATGAGCTCTTCGTCCGACAAGAGCTCGACAGCGGAGCCGATCCTCGTCCGGCTCGGCATCCGCTACTTCCACAACCTTTCGCGCACCGGCGGGAAGCCATCCGAAGGCGGCGACGCGATCCATCTGCTCAATGCGAACGAGCGCAAGGCACTGCGCAGAATCGAGCGCGGCGCAATCGTCCGCGCCGCGCTCGCCGGAGCGCTCTCGACGGTGATCGCCGGTGCGGTCGAGATCGGAATCGCGCTTCCGCTCCTCGGTCCGCATCCGTTGCATGCACCCCTCGCCGCTCAGATTCGCTTCTACGCCGTCGTCGGCGTGGCGACGATCATCACGTCGGTGATCGAGATTGCCTATCTGTACTGGGACGGCCTCCGCGCAGTGCACGGGCTCTCCCGCGAAGCGGGGCTCGATCTCTTTCCGGATCAAGACGACGACAAGGCGCTCGCAGGAGCGATGGCGCGCGCAGCCCTCGAGCTCCCGAACCCGACGGCGACCCTCTTCGGCGTCGATCCGAGACGCGAGGCCTCGAAGCTCCGGCTGCTCGTCGCGTCGCTCGTCTACAAGCTGAAGGTCAGCGTCACGAACTTCCTCATCAAGGCGCTCGTGCGACGCATGCTCGGTCGCGCCTTCGTGCGCGGGTGGCTCCCGTTCGTCGCAGTCCCGATCACCGCGGGTTGGAACGCGTTCGTCTGCCGCCTCATCATGCGCGAGGCACGCATCCGAGCGATGGGCCCGTCGGCGGCGCGCGAGATGATCGACATCGTCTTCGGCGGTGGCGTCACGCTCTCCGCCGAAGGCAAGTCCGCCGTCCTCCGGGCAGTCGCGAGCTCGATCGTCCGCACGGAAGATCTCCACCCCAACCTCGGTGCGCTGCTCCGCGAGCTCGCTCGGCGCGTGGGCGAAGCGGCGAGCCTGAATCCGCACGATCGCCTCCTGACCGCGGACGCAGACGGCGATCTCGATGACAGCCGCGCGTTCCTCCGTTGCCTCTCCCGACTCGATCGCACCGAGCAGACGCTCGTGCTCCGCGTCCTGGCGATCGCCTCGATCATCGATGGCCGGCTGACGCGCGCCGAGCGACGCCTCCTCGCCGAGGCTCGCGCGGTGTGCGCGTTGCCCCACGACCTGGCCGCAATCGAGCGCCTGCGCCGATCGTTCATCGACGGCGATCCCATCGATCCTCGGCAGATCCAGGCGCTCTGACGACGAGCGGGGCCTGATATCGGCTGGGCCGTCCTTGTCGGGCCGCCTTCCGCTGCTAGAGTGCGCGCGCGTCACACGACGTACGGGGTGTGCACACAGTGACGCCGGGTCCAGCGCCGGACTCGAAGCTACGTAATTTGGGCCTCGCGCCCGATCACCGGCAGTGGTGCGTCTTCGGCGCTCGTTGAATTTCATTCGGTTTCACGCGTCGTCTGCCTGGCTGACCTCTTGCCAGGCGCGGTCTCGCCGGCGGTCTTCGAACCGTGGCGGCCTTTGATCCTCAGCGGAGCAACTTCATGAGGCGTGTACCCCGCATCTTCCTGTTCAGCGCCCTCTTCCTCGTCGCTTGCGGTGTGGAGACGGCCCCCGCCGACTCGAACGGCTCCTCCTCGCCGGAGCCGTCGGGGCAGGGAACGGGGGCGGACCAAACGGAGCCCGGGACGAGCGATTCGACGGATCCGGACGAGGACGTCGACGAGGAGCTGCCGGGCGCCATCGTCGCCGACCTCCGCGCCGACACGAATCGCGACGGCACCATCTCCTTCGACGGCAAAGCGGACGACGACGGCGAAGACCTTTGGGACGGCAAGCACGGGGCCGTGTTCCTCGCGAACATCGACGACGACGAGGGGGCGTGCAACCCGAACCTCGACGATACGCAGGTCGCGAAGTGCAACGACGCCGCGGACGACGAGATCAACGGTCCGGATGATGCGCTCGACCTCGCACGCATCAAGACGAAGCCGTGGAGCGCGGCTCCGAACGGAGCGTCCGCGACGATCACGTGGAACGCAGAAGCGCACGTCCACCTCTTCAAGGTGAAGGGCTCGTCGTTCACTCTCGTCGAGAGCGGAATGGAGCTCGACGAGTCCGAGATCAAGAGCGGCATCGAGCTCGCGATCGAAGGCAAGGACATCGTGCGCGATCCAGACGAGTGGGACGGCTTCGTCGACATCACGCTCGCGGTCGACGCCGAGGGCAAGAGCAAGTCGGACAAGATCCGGATGCGCGTCGCGCCACTGCTCACGTACCACCACCTGCTCCCGACCGAACAGACGTGGGTCTCCGTCATGAACAATCAGGGCAACCAGGCCATGCGCGCGGACCTCGCGACCGCGCTCACCGCCGCCGGGTTGCCCGCGGTCCGCGGCGTCAACACGCAGGACTCTTGGAACCAGGACTACTTCGAGACCGGCTTCATGTCGATGCCGGCGGCGGGCGGAAAGCAGCACGTCATCCGCGTCAACATCCGCTCGGCCAACATCTACAACCAGAGCGCGTCCAACCCGCTCCGCACGGCCGGCCGCATCGTCTGGCAGCTCCGCGGCAAGGACACCGCCGGCATCCAGGAGTACAAGCCGCAGGCATCGCGCACGCAGGCGGAGCGGAGCTACGACTCGCTGAACTCGTTCGGCAACCTCGAGACGGTCCCGCCGTACAAGTTCAACGGACAGAGCTACCCGATGGGTCGCGTCGTCCGCGGCTCGAGCTCCCAGGCGTACCCGGACAAGAACTTCACCAAGATGATGGAGGCGCAGAAGGTCCAGCCTCCGATCTACGTCGACACGTCCTGGCTCGCCGTCAGTCACATCGACGAGACGGTGTCGTTCGTGAAGGCGAACAACGCGCGCGGCTGGGTGATGCTCGCCAACGACGCGACGATGGCGAAGAACATGCTCCAGGCGCGAGCGAACGCCGGCCAGGGCAGCACGCAGCTCCATGTCGGCAAGTTCTGGACGACCGGAAACGCGCAGGTGTCGATCAACCAGGTCCTCTCCGACACCGACGTCATGAGCGCCAGTGCCGAGGCGGCCGTCGAGGTCGCCGCGCAGATCGCGATCATCAAGGCAGAGACGGGCCTCACCGATGCCGAGATCGTCAAGGTCCCGTTCCTCCACCAGAGCACCGACGGCTACTCCGTCGCGTACCAGCCGGGCATGGTGAACGGCATCTACCTCTCCAACGGGCACTTCGTCTCGCCCGATCCCCACGGACCGGTGATCGGCGGACAGGACATCTTCAAGCAGGCGATGACCGCCGCGCTCGCGCCGTTCAACATCACCGTGCACTACGCCGAGGACTGGGACACGTATCACCGCCAGCTCGGTGAGGTTCATTGCGGAACGAACTCGACCCGGCAGATCCCTCAGGCCAAATGGTGGGAGAGCGGACGATGAGGACCATGAACATTGCACGCAAGTCGTTCGCTGGCATCGCCCTCTCGCTCGCCCTTCTCGGCATGAGCACCACCGCCTCCGCCGCCGGCGCCGGGCTCGACGCGAGCGTTCTCCCAAAGGCGACGCAGCAGGAGCTCCGGACGGAGATCGAGAAGGCCCGCGCCGCAACGCCCGAGCTGTTCAAGGCCGTCGCGGACGTCGCCGCGCGGGCGAAGGAGCTCGAGGCCGGTGCGCGCGCTCGGGGGATCCCGCTCACGATGCACTTCAAGCCCCTCGGCAACCGGGCGCTCTATCCGCTGATCGACGCGCTCGTATTCGACTCGCACGCTCCGGCGGACCTCCCGCCGATCGCGGCCTCTGCGCTTCGCCTCGGCCTCATCGAGGCGGTCGGCAGCATCCGCGACGCGCGCGCGATCCCCGTCCTCGCGAAGCTCCTCGAGCTCGGGCGTGACGACAAGACGGTCCGCGCCTCTTCGGAGGCCCTCGCTCGCATCGGCACCGACGACGCGCTGACGCTCCTCACGACGGCCGTGGCCTTGGCCACTCCCGACAGTGACCGTGAGCGAGCGATCCTCGCCGGGATGCACGACGCCCGCCGCGAGAGCGCAGCCCATTTCCTCGCCAAGCGGCTCGAGCAGACCCCCGACGGCGAGACCGCCCGCGTGATCGTCAAGTCGCTCGGCGGCGTCGGCAACTCGTGGGCCTGGAAGACGCTCAGCGACCAGCGCGAGGCATCGGCGACGCGCGCCATCGCGGCGAACGCCCTCGTCGATGCGTACGTCCGCTTCGGCGGCGAGGTGCGCGAGCAGGCCGCAAAGGCGATCCTCGTCGTCGACGACGCGAGCACGCCGACGTTGATCGCACAGGCGAGGAAGGGCGCGTCCACCGACATCGCGGCCGCGCTCGACGCGCTCGATCGTCGCTTCGCGGCCAACCCGATCCGCTGATCGAGACGCGCGACACATCGCCCAGCGGGAGCGTCTCGAGAGGCGCTCCCGCTTTGCTTTTCGTGCTCCGCATGGATTGAGTGGGATTCATGCGAAAAGGCGCACGTGTCGCGAAAGCTCGAGCCGTGGTAGCTGCTTGGACCGACGGCGGACGTTCGCGGACGTGGCATGCCCGATGCGAGGTCCGCTGATGCGAAGGCGGTCCACCGCTTTCGCCCGCGAGCTCGACCGAGACCTTCCATGTTCGCACCGGGAAACCTCTCCGCCACCTGGCCCGTACCGCTGAACCAGACAGCTTCGCCCCAGAGCGTCGAAACGAGAGGCCGACTCGAGCGCACGCTCGACACGATCGACGACCGGACGAAGGGAGGCATCGCCCCTCGGCCGGAGCGCGGGCTCACCCGAGGAAGCCACCGATGCCGTTCGTGCTAGCGCTCTCCGCGCTCCTCGCGCTCCTCATCGGCGTCGTGCTCGGGATGCTCGGCGGCGGCGGCGCGATCCTCACACTCCCGCTGCTCGTCTACGTGCTGCACCTCGAGCCGAAGACGGCGATCGCAACCTCGCTGTTCGTCGTCGGCACGACGAGCGCCGTGGCGACCGTGATGCACGCACGTGCAGGCGCCGTCCGCTGGAAGATCGCCGCCATCTTCGGGCTCGCGGCGGTCGCGGGAGCGTATTCGGGTGGACGCCTGGCACGCCACATCCCGGCCACCGCCCTGCTCGTGCTCTTCGGGGTCGTGATGGTCACGACCTCTCTCGCGATGTTGAGAGCGAAGACGGCGCCCGAGCCCACGACGACCGAGCGTGCACTCCGTCTCGGTCGCATGGTCGTGCTCGGCGCAGCCGTAGGTGTCCTGTCCGGCCTCATCGGCGCCGGCGGAGGCTTCCTCATCGTGCCCGTGCTGTCGCTGTTCGGTGGGCTCTCGCTACGAGAAGCGATCGGGACCTCGATCTTCGTCATCACGTTCCAGTCGTTCGCAGGCTTCGTCGGTCACACCGCTCACGTCGAGCTCGACTGGACACTCGTGCTCGAGCTCAGCGGCGCAGCCGCCGTCGGCAGCATCGTCGGCTCGGCCGCCGGGGCGAAGGTCCCCACGAACTTGCTCCGCCGCGCGTTCGCATGGCTCGTCCTCGCGATGGGGCTCTTCATGTTCGCCACCAACCTCCAGCCCCGGCTCGCCATCGTCGCGAGCGGCCTGACGCTGCTCGCGATCGCGATCGTGAGGCCGTGGCGCTCCCGGTCGTGAGTCGGCGCTCGCTCGCCGGCTCACCCGCCCCGGCGTGATGCCAGGAGCCGGTCGAGCGTTCGGGATGCGGCGTCGAAGACTCTGCGCGCGCCCCCCGCTCTGCGCGGCGCTCGCGCTACCGGAATGGCAGGCCTCCTTCCTCCGCGCGCTTCGTCGAGAAGGATCTGCGCGACCTCGGGACGACTGAACTCGGGCGGCGGCATCTCACCGGCTCGGAGCAGCTCGCGCACCTGGGTGCCGGAGAGAGAGATGCGTGTCGATGCATCGCCAGGAGCAGTCTTGTCGGTGGCCATCCCGCCAACGACGGTCGACCAGAACGCGGCGTCGAAGTCGAGCGGCTCGATCCCGAGCTCGCTCGGAGAGAAATCATCGAAGGCCTTCTGCGCGTCATAGACACCGTAGTAGTGACCGACCCCCGCGTGATCGCGTCCCACGATGAAGTGCGAGCAGCCGTAGTTCTTGCGAACGAGCGCGTGGAAGATCGCTTCGCGCGGCCCCGCGTAGCGCATCGCAGCCGGATAGAGCGCGAGGAGGACGCGTGAGCGCGGATAGTAGTTTTCGATCAGGACCTCGTAGCAGCGCATCCGGACGGACGCCGGGATGTCGCCTTTCTTCGTCGCTCCGACGAGGGGGTGCAGCAGTAGCCCATCGCAGATCTCGAGCGCGCACTTGGTGATGTACTCGTGCGCCCGGTGGATGGGATTGCGCGTCTGGAATCCCACGATGCGCCGCCAGCCCCGCTCCTCGAAGATCGCACGCGTCTCCGCCGGATCCCGCGGATAGCCCGGCAGCTCGGAGGCGAGCGGGCGATCGAGCAGTCGGACCTCGCCGCCGAGATACACGTCGCCCGACGACATGAGGTAGGCCACGCCCGGATGCGACTCGTCGTCCGTGCGGTACACCTCGCGTGCCTCGAGCGCCTTGTCCGGGCTCCAGCGATCGGCGATCTCCATCACCGCGACGAGGCGACCGTCGGGCACCGCGAGCGCAACCTCGGAGCCCGGAGCGAGCTCTTCTGCCTCGTCACGCGCCACCGCGAGGGTGATCGGGATCGACCAGACGAGGCCGTTCTCGAGCCGTCGCTCGCGGACCACGCGCAGGTAGTCGCGCGCCGTCATGAACCCCTTCAGCGGCGAATAGGCTCCAGTCCCGATGAGCTCCAGATCGCTTGCGCCGCGGTCGTCGAGCGTCACTCGGGGTAGCCCGGCGGCGCGCTCGAGGAGGCGCTCCCTCGCGGAGCCGCGAGCGAAACGGTCGACGAGCTCACCGCCATGCGGCGGCACGAGCCCCCTCTTCGCGACTGCCACGGCCAGCGCGCCGCGACCGACGTAGCCGAGCTCCTCGAGCTTCGCGAGGATCTTGCCGAGGCTCTCCTCTGGAGACTCGCGATCGCTCCGTACGACGACCTCGGGCGCGAGGGGAGCCTCGTACGGATCGTCGACCCCCGTGAACTCCTTGATCTCGCCGGCGCGCGCGCGAGCGTAGAGGCCTTTGACGTCGCGACGCTCCAGCACCTCGATCGGACACTCACAGTAGACCTCGCAGAAGCGGCCGATCGATCTCCGCTGCTCGTCGCGAATCTCACGGTAGGGGCTGATCGCAGCAGTGATCGCGCACCCACCGGACCGAGCGACGAGCTTGGCGACGAAGCCGATGCGCCGGATGTTCGTGTCACGGTCCTCGCGCGAGAAGCCGAGCCCCTTCGACAGATGTGTCCGGACGACGTCGCCGTCGAGCGACTCGACGTGCACGCCGCGCTTCGGGAGCTCCGCAGACAGCATGGCCGCCAGCGTCGATTTTCCGGAGCCCGAGAGCCCCGTGAACCAGACGACGAAACCCTCCGACGAGGTCATCGTTCTCCTCTCCTCCAGTCGCGCGACCACCGAGACGAACGCACGCGTCGTGCCTCCGCTCAGGGCACGACGGCACGGTTAGCGGGTCGACCTATCGACGTCAGGCGTGCGCAGCCGAGGACGCCCGTGCGCTCGACGCGCATCGTCTGCGCTCACGCTCCCGGTTCCGGCCACCGCTACGGTGCATGCAAACGCGCCCAGCGCGGAACGCACGCGCACGAAAAAGGGGAGCGACGCTTGCCGCTCCCCTCGTCGGGTCGATCTGGACCTGAGCGCTTAGGAGCTCAGAAGGTCCACATCGGCTGCTTGGTGTTCTTCGCGCGAACGACGCCGGCTTCGCCCTTGTCGCCGCCCTGGACGGCCTTCACGAGGTTGTCGAGCTGGATGCTCGCGCCGAGATAGACGCGCGCGTCGCCGTACTGGCTGAAGAGCGGATTCGTACGCGAGCCCGCTCCGGAGATCATGCTGATTCGATGGAAGTAGCCAACTTCACCCGTAATCCACGAGTTGAAGTTGTAGTCGAGCCAGGCGCTGAAATAGTGGGTCTGCCTGACCGTCGTCGGCTGGAAGCCATCCGGGCTTCCGACCGGCGTGCCATCCACCGGATTCCGGATCTCGCTCGGCTGATAGGTCCACTGCGAGGCGCCCATATAGTAGAGGGCGGGGCTCCAGTGCCCCCACTCCATGGCGAGCAGAATCGCGTAGGCGAGGGTGTCCGACGGATTCATCGTGCCCGAGAGGAGGTCCGAGCAGTTGTTCCCGCCGACGCAGGAGAGCGCCCTGGACGGCCTCGGGTCCAGTACCACCGGGTTCCGCGACTCGTAGAACGGGTGGGAGTAGATCAGGTTGCCCATGAGCAGGCCGCCGTCGGAACCGAGGATGTTCTCGATCGGCTTGACCAGCTGCAGGGTCGCTCCCGGGGTGACGACCATCGTGCGCGACCGCGAGTTCTTCGACGTCGGAAGGCCGGCGTTGAGCGCGAGGCTCGGGATGATGCCGAGCGGGAGCTTCGGGAGCTTCCTGTAGAAGAGCGAAAGCGTCGTATCGCTGAGCATCGGCTCGTTGCGATACGTCGTGTCGTCGGCGTTCGTGAGCTCGTAGCTCATGATGACGCGGCCACGAAGCTGGAAGGCGTCGTTGATCGCGTAGCGTGGCAGGAAGAAGAAGCTCGTATCGATCGTCGGGTTGTAGTCCTGCGTCTGACCGCGGAAGACCGTCCCGGTCGTCATGCTGCTCTGGACGAACAACGCCGAGCCGGCGAACGGGCGCGGCGCGGGCTTGGCCGCCGGCGCAGGGGCGGACTCGGCCGGCGTGTCGGATGCCGGCGGCGTCGTTCCCGTCCCCGTTCCGACCGACACGGCGGGCTGCGCGGTCGGCGTCGCCCCATCGCCCGAACCGGCGCTCGGAGCCGGCTGAGCCTGCGCGACCTGCTTGACCGGCTGGTTGTCGGTCGCGGTCGGCGGAGCCGCAAGGGCTGCGGTGGCGGTGGTCAGCGACAGGCCAACCAGCAACGCCGACAGACAGGACGAACGCTTCATTTCGGGCTCCGCAAACAGACGATGGGGTGATCGATCGAGGGCTCGAGCCCAGGAACGCATTGGCGCCTATGCAAACAGCGTGCTCGACAGCGACAGGGCCAAGTGGTTGATTTCAGTTACAAGTTTCTGACCCGAAGCGCCTCGTCAGCTTGTTGACGGGCGCGCCCGCGCCATCCCGAACGGAGAACGCACCAGGGAGCGGCCTCGAAGGACACCCCCATGCTGCACCCCCTCCCAGGGGCACGCCGCATCTACTGCCGGAGCCGTCCCCGCGCAACACTGAACCCCTCTCGAGGGGCGCCTTGCTCGAGCTTCGCCCGGGAGGGCCCCCTCCCCCGGACGGGAAGCGCTCCCGACCGCTCGGATGACCGCGGCCGGGACGTCGGGAACTGCGCCCGAGCGGCGCCGTGCAGCGCCTTCCTCTGGCGAACCTCCCGCTCCTCATTCCGGCTCTTCCCACCACTCCTTCCGGCGGGTGGGCGGCTTCTCCTCCTTCTTCGGTGGAGGCGGCGGCGGCGGCCTCTTCACCACCGGCTCGTCGTCGTCCTCTTCCTCCTCGTCATCATCGGTCGAGGACGGCGGGGGCGGCGGCGGCGGTTTCGGAGGCTTCTTCACCTCCGGCTTCTCCTCGACCGGGGGCGGCGGCTTCTTCTCCTCCGGAGCGTCGGCCTTCTTCGCTTCGTCGGCCTTCTTCGCTTCGTCGTCGGCCTTCTTCGCTTCGTCGTCCTTCTTTTCCGTGCTCTCCGCCGGCTTGCTCTCCTCGCCGTCTTCGATGGGGCCGGCGTAGCCCGGCTCGTAGGAGTTACCGTAGTGGACCGGACGCGGCGGCCCGAAGAAGCCGTCGAACGAGACCGAGATTCCGAGCGAGAGGATGTGCGTGAAGCCTCGGTAGCTTCCCTCGTTCACCGCGGGGAGCAGGTCGCCGTCGGCGCCCTCGGAGGTCCCGTTCGCGGCGCCGTTCACCGGCCGGATGTCGCCCTGGCCCGTTCCGACCGTACGCGGAATGGAAGCGACGGCCGCGTAGCCGAGGTCGAAGCCGATCGAGCCGAGCTTGTATCCGATGCCGAACGTGCCAGCGACCTTCGCGAGGGTGTCGAAGTCGAGCCGCGTGAACTTGAAGTCGCTCGCCGACGAATCGAAGTAGGCGCCTCCGCGCACGGAGAGGATCCCGTCGCCGGTGTCGATGTTGTACGCGCCGCCGGCGCGGAGACCGATCGTGTTCTTGTAGCCGTGCTGAACGATGGTCTGGATGTCCTTGAAGACGCCAAGATCGGGCACCGACACGATCGGACCGAGCTTCTGCGCCGTTCCCCATCCCTCGTAGGTGACGTCGAGCTCGAGGTCGTAGAGCTCGAAGTCGGCGTCCATCCCGACGTAGCGTCCGCCGACGCGAAGCGCCCACGGGAGCTGGAGCGCGAGGTTCGCCGCGCCGGGCTCGAGCTCCTGGCCTTCAGGCAGCGCGCGCGGTGCACGCGGCGAGAGCGTACCGTTCGCGCTGATGTTCGTCGGCGTGCGGAAGGACGCGCCGAATGCGAGCGAGGGCTTTGGACGGGCCATCACGCCGAACGTCGCGGCAAACGACGATCCGGATGCCTGGAGGGTGCTCCGCGAGTCGCAGCGGAAGTCCTCTTTCTTGTTCTCGCCGTCCTGCTCGTTGTCCTTGCAGACGTCGGGACCGAGATCCGTATACGAGATCGTCGTCTGATCGAAGTTGGCGAGGACGAGGTGACCGGAGACGCCGACGTCGAGCCATCGCGTGAGGCGGAACCCGGCCGAGAGCGTCGGGTAGATGAGCGACGAGCGCGACTGCACGAAATCGTAGCGCGACGCCGACGGCTTCCCCGCGATGCCGAGCGGGAACGTCCGATTGCCGATCGTAGGCGGACCGAAGACGCCTGCACCGACCGTGAGGCGATCGAAGTACCCGAAGTCGGTCGTCAACGCGAGGAACGGCGTGAAGAACGGCCCCGCGATGTTCGACACCAACGGATAGGGAGCGCCGCCCCATGGCGTCTGTGGATCGTCGGGGTTGTCGGGGAACGTGCCGATGCGCTGGAACTCGAAGGAGTGGACGAAGAGGTTGCCGTTGGCGAGGAGGTGCGTGCCCCGCTGGCGCGCGAGGCCCGCGGGGTTGTGATAGATGGCCGTCCCGTCGCTGGCCTTGGCGACGAACGCCGCCCCACGGCCCATCGCCTCCGCGCCGTTGTCGGGGATCTCGAAGCCACCCGCGGAAGCCGAGGCCGACTCGAGCGCGATCGTAGCGATGATCGCCGCTCGAAGGAGGTCACGCCTCGACGTCTTGGCTCCAAGAACGGAGACGCGCCCGTGCACGGTTCGACTCTAACAAGCTCGGGCGCAAAAACGCAGTGAAGTGATGCACGTGCGGTGAGCCCGGGGCGGTTCCGAGCTCTCCGCCAGCGACCGCCTCGCCGGAAGGACGATGGACAGGCGATGCACTCCCGTCCACGGCCTCGGTCGCCGAGCGAGCGTCAGGGTCGGTCGAATCAAGTCCCCGGGCAGCCCGGCGCGCCGGTCGGCTGGCCGTTTCGCTCGCACGGCGCGCAGGTGAACCCCTTCTGGCAGTTCCCCCGCGAGGTGCCGAGGTTCTCGATGAAGCTCAGCTTGATGCAATCGCTGATGCACACGCCCGAGTACTGCCCCTGAAAGAAGTTGTCGGCGGTGCAGGGCGGCGCCTGGAAGCTCGGATCGAGGTTCTCGTTCGGCGCGCAGAGCTCGGCGCCCTGCGTGCAGTTCTCGTCCTCGTCATCGAGCTTGCTCTGACGTTCGGCAGGGACGGTCGCCTTGGGAACGCACTTGCCGCGACCGACGCCGCTCTTCTTGTCGATGCAGCAATCCTTGAACTTGGTCGCCGGCTGCTTGGGAGCATCGCACGAGACGGTCTTGCAGGCCCCGGTCTCCTTGCCGTCGAGCGGGTTGAAACACGGCGTGCAGCGCTCGTTCGAGTCGCAGACGTCCTGCGGAAGCGAGGCCTTCTGCTTGTCGACCTCGGGGATGTTCACGTTGAGGCAACGCCCCTCGGCGTTCGCGAGCGACTTGCAGGTCTTCGGCAGGTACTGCCCGCCCGCGGCGATCGACTTCTCGGGAGCGCATAGGCCACCGCTGCAGGTCGCGAGGAGCTTCGCCGCGTCGGCAGGAACGAGGTTCGAGGGGACACAGCGGGCGCCGTCCCCGCACGTCGGGAACGTGCTCACGTCGACGACCGGCGGTCCACTGTACGGGCACGAGAGCGCGGGTGCCCCGCCGGCCCCGTCGCCGGGGGAGCTCGTGCACTCTGCGGGCGGCGCCTTGCCGATCTCGCAGACGCCAGTCGGCTCGCCGCCCTTGAGCGGATTGTTGCAAGGCACGCAGCGCTCGTCGTCCGCGCACACGTCACCTTCGCCGCGGTTGAGGAGCGTGCCGTTCTTCGCGACCTCCGGTACGCAGAGGCTCATGCAGCGACCTTCACCGAAGGCCGACTTGCACGTGGTCGGCGCCGCGCCGCCGCTCTTCACGAGCGTGTCGGGAACGCACACGCCGGCGCCGCCCTCGGTGCAGGTGTCGAGCTGCGAGGAGACCGCGCTCGGGACCTTGTCCTTCGGGATACATCGAGCCTTGCCGCCCGACGCGCACGCGCACTTCGGGAACTTCCCCGGGTCCTCGGGCGTGATCGCCGGGGCGCCGCCGCACTCGACCGAGTCTCGCTTCGAGCTCGCCGTGGAGCCGCCACGAGTCCGGATGTTGTCGCCCTCGAACTCGGGCGCAGCGCACGCGATCAGCAAGCACGCGGACAGCCCCGCCACGACCACTGCCTTCGTTCGGCTCATCGTCATCGACCCCGAACGTGTCGAGTTCAAGACTCGGGCCACGCTGCGCGATCTGCGCAGCGTCTCGCGCACGACGAACCTCCTCCGGGGATGGTCGGTCAACGCTGCGAGTTTGTCGGGACACTCTGCGGGTTTGTTGACCCTCGCGAAGCGTGCCGACAGTGTGCGACCGCTCTCGCTCGCCATCGCTCCCGAGCCCGCAGCTTCGATGTAGCCGCGATCCAACCTGGGCTGGAGAAAGCCCACGGGCTCTCGATGCACCAGGAAACAAACGTGTTCCTTTGCGTGGAGCCAAAAGAGTTCGTATTACTCTTTCATGGTCCGAACGGATGGAGCGAGCGAGGGTGCGGCGCGGGCGGAAGCCGCGCTCGGAGCGGTGCTGGGCGCCCTGGTCGGCGACGCGGCTGGCGCCGTCCTGGAGTTCTTCGGAAGGCCGATCGAAACGGCCGACGTCGCGCACGCGATGACGATGCCGGGCGGAGGGACATGGGCGGTCGCTCCGGGACAGATCACCGACGACGGCGAGCTCACGATGAGCCTCCTCTCCGCGCTTGCGGCCGAGCCCGACGCACCGACCGAGCGCGCCGCTCGCCACTACGCGCGCTGGGCTCTCTCGAACCCATTCGACATCGGTGCCACGACGGCCGCTTCGCTCGGCTGTCTCCGCGACCGTGACCGCGCCGCGCAGGCGTCGGTGAACGGCGCCGCCGCCGTGATGACGGCGACGGCGCGCGAGCGGTGCATGGGGTCGAAGGCGAACGGCAGCCTGATGCGCGCAACGCCGCTCGGCGTGTGGGGAGCAGCACGCGGTCAGACCGACGTCGAGGCAGCGGTGATGAGCGACGCACGGCTCTCCCATCCGAACGACGCATGCGTCGGCGCGGCGGTCGCCTACGTGCTCGCGATCCGCCATCTCATCCGCGAGCCGGGCGACGTTGCCGGTGCGATCGCGCACGCGGCGGGCGCGCTACTCGCCGACCCCTTCGCCGAACCGCGACGATGGCTCGAGGAGGCGCGGGCGAACCAAGCAGTCCCGTACACACCGATGGACGGCTTCGTACGGATCGCGTTCACCCATGCGTTTCGTCACCTCGCGCTCGGCACCACCTACGAGGAAGCTCTTCGCGAGACGCTCGCCGGCGGAGGAGACACCGACACCAACGCGTGCATCGTCGGCGGTCTGCTCGGTGCTCGCTGGGGCGTTGGGGCAATCCCTCCTGCGATGACGGAGAAGGTCCTCTCCTGCGATACGACCGCAGGAGCGAACCCACGCCCCGCCGAGCTCCATCCGCGCTCGGCTCCCGATCTCGTCCGCTCAGTCCTCCACGCATCGCACGCGCGGACGAGCTGAGCCGCGAGGACGCGAAGCCGAGCCGGTAAGACGATGGAAGGAAACGCCGATGGCTCCACATCGGAGCCTCGGCGATACTCCCGTGCGCAATGGTGAGGGAAGCGACGAAGCGCGCGTCGACACGCCGGCCGACACCGAAGGCCGCGCGGACGCGGAGCAAGACGACCACGAGCGGCATCGTGGCGAAGGCGGACGCCAGTCGCGCGCCAGGACGCGGCAAGTACGATCGCTCGCGCACCGCCGACCAACGTCAGAAGGAGCAGCTCGCTCGCTTGCTCGAAGCAGCCGGGCACGTCTTCTCCGAGATGGGCTGGGCCGATGCAACCGTCGAGGCGATCGTGAACCGCGCCGGGATGAGCCGGCGGACGTTCTACGAGCACTTCGACGATCTCAAGGACTGCCTCCTCACCTTCCATCAGAAGGCGACGCGCCGCGCGTTCCGCGCCGTCGAAGCGGCGGTGACGAACGCCGACGCGTCGCGACCGGGAGAGATGCTCGACCTCGGCGTGAAGGGCTTCCTCGGCGGGATCGCGATGTTCCCCCATGTCGCCCGCGTCATCTTCCGCGTGGTCCGTGCCGCCGGTCCCGAGTTCGAGATCGTGCACGAGCAGATGATCGGACACTTCGTGAAGCTGATGCAGGATGGCGTCGCGCGCGCGCACAAGCTCGGCCGCACCCTGCTTCCGCCCGACGAGCTCCGCACGTTCGCGCTCGTGTCCGCGATGGAAGCGGTCGCGATGCGCTACGTGATGCGCGGTGAGGAGGCGAAGGCGATGGAGGCCGCGCCACTCCTCATCGACATGGTGCAACGCACGTTCGGCGTGACCCCTCCTCGGTCCTGATGCTCGAGCTCGACCTCGAGCTCGCTGGGCCCAGGCCCCGAGCTCGGCGCGACGGTCGAACCAGGCCCACACCCACCCATATCGACGCCGTACGTTTCGAGTCCTGGAATCTCGTAGAAACGAGTATTTCGTCCGCTGTCGCCGCTAGGACCGCCGCACGTCGGTCGTTGCCGCGATGGCGAAGTCCGTGTCATGGAGTCACACTGTTTACACCGAAATCTCGTTTTTAACAGAACGCGTCTCGCCGGCATTGCGTATGAAGGCGGCGAGCGAGAGGATCAGCCCGACGTGGCGGATCGCTCACGCACGGGTCTCGCCCGCATGAGCACCGCTGTTCCGGAGTGATCGTTGCAATCGACATCAGCAATGGTTCGCATCGCGCTGGTTGACCAGTGCGAGCACAGCGAGGAGATCGGTCAGGCGCTCGCGAACGCGGGCTACGACGTCACGCACGTGCCCGACAGCGGCGCAAGCAGCGACGCGCACGTCGTCGTGCGTGTCACGGCGGAGCGCTCGAAGTCGGGGATCACGTCGCTGGCGCCGGATGCCGAGCGCGGGTCTGGCGAGCACGCGCGAGTCGACGTGGGGACCGCTCCTCCCCAGGGAGCTCAGGGAATGGAAGCGATCGCGCGACTCGCAGGCGGCATCGCCCACGACTTCAACAACATCCTGTCCGTGATCGCGATCTGCACCGACGAGATCGGCAGCACGAACCCGTGCGACGCGACGCGCGCATGTCTCGACGACATCCGCAATGCCATCGAGCGCGGCTCCTCGGTGACGAGGGACCTGCTCGCCTTCAGTCGTCGCGACATGATGAACCCGCAGAACATCGACTTCAACGACGTCCTGACGTCGTGTCGTCGGACGCTCGAGCGCATCGTCGGAGACGAGGTCACGCTCGAGACGACTCCGGCGGAGTGCGAGGCGCGTGTTCGTATCGACTCGAGCCAGTGGTCGTCGGTCTTCATCAACCTCGCGCTCAACGCGCGAGCGGCGATGCCGCACGGCGGATCGCTGAAGCTCCGGACGCGCGTCCTCACGATCGATCCGGCCGAGCACGGGCGCGCCAACGTCAAGGGCAGCTACGTCGAGCTCGAGGTGAGCGACACCGGCTGCGGAATGCCCAAGAGCGTCCAGGCACGCATCTTCGAGCCGTTCTTCACGACCAAGGACCGCGGGCGTGCGACCGGCCTCGGCCTCCCTGTCGTCTCGGCAATCGTCGAGCAGAGCGGCGGATGGATCGAGGTCACGAGCGAGGTCGATGCCGGCACGACGTTCCGCATCTACGTCCCCTCCACGAGCGAAGCGCCCGGCGCCCTGTCGCGCGCTCGCCCGACTCTCGTCGAGCCGCCGCGGGAGCAATCCGTCCTCGTCGTCGAGGACGAGGTGCCCCTGCTCCGGTTCGCCGTGCGAGCGCTCCAGCGAAGCGGCTACCGTGTCTTCCAGGCCGTCAGCGCCGAGGATGCGCTGGCGATGATGCCGGAGATTGGCACGCTCGATCTGCTCGTCACGGACATCGTGTTGCCTGGCCTGAGCGGTCGCCGTCTGGCCGAGATGCTCGTCGAACGGGATCCCGATCTGGCGGTCGTCTACACGAGCGGATACACGGACGACGAGGTCGTGCGCCACGGAGTGTCGCGCGCGCAGCTCTTCTTCCTGCAGAAGCCCTACTCGACGACGGTCCTCGTCCAGCGCGCCGAAGACGCGCTCGCCTCGAGGAAGGCGAAGCGCGCGCTCGCGCGGTAGGCGGAAGCCGCTCCCCCGCCCTCGTCCTTGCCGGTCACGGTGAAGGACAGCTCGATGCGATCGGCGGCAGCGCACGCCACCATGGCGTCGGTCCGGGATCGAGCGTGGGCTCCGCAGGCTCGCCGAGCCGTGGCGTGACGAGCGAGACGCCACGCGTCGCGGCGAGTGCGGTGAGCGTCTCGGGTGGCTCGGACCACGCATGCATCGCGAGCTGGAACGTTGCCCAGTGGATCGGGAAGAGCCGCTTCGCGCCGAGGCGCTCGTGAGCTTCGATCGCGCCCTCCGGTCCGAGATGGATGTCGCCCCAGCTCGCGTGGGCCTGACCGATCTCGAGGAGCGCGACGTCGAACGGACCTTCACGCTGGCCGATCTCGCGGAAGGCCTCCATGAGCCCGGTGTCGCCGCTGAAGAAGACGCGATGCTCGGGCCCCACGATCGACCAGGACGTCCAGAGCGGTCCGACGCGAAACGGGACGCCACGGCCGTTGAAGTGACGCGACGGCGTCGAGACCACCTCGACTCCGCTTCCGGTCGCGCGACGCTGCCACCAGTCGTGCTCGAAGATCTGCGTGCTGGGCACACCCCATGCCTCGAGATGCCCCGAGATGCCGAGCGGGACATGGAACGGGATCCCTCGCGCCGAGAGGGCTCGTACCGTCTCCATGTCGAGATGATCGAAGTGCTCGTGCGAGACGAGCACCGCGTCGATGTGCGGAAGATCCGCGAGCGCGAGCGGCGGCGGGTGGAACCGCTTCGGCCCGACCCAACGCGACGGCGACGCGCGCTCGCTCCAGTTCGGATCCGTGAGGACGCGTGCGCCGTCGATCTCGATGAGCGTCGTCGAGTGGCCGAGCCACGTGATCCGGAGGCCGCTCGACGGCGGCGTCGCGAGGCGTGTCGCAGCGTCGGTCAGGATCGGCAGCGGGCACGTCGGCGTGCGCATCTCGCCGCCGGCGACCCATTGCTTCATCGCCTCCCACTGCCCCTGCTTCATCATCTCGGTGGGCTCCGCGTTGACGAACTGCCCTCCGACGAATTGCGGTGACGCCTTCATCCGCGCGAGCGCTGCCTCGCTCGGGCTCCCGCCGAAGGCACGGAAGCGATCGGTGCTGACGAACATGAGCACGAGCAGCAGCGCGACGAGCGCTCCGATCACGCGAAGCGCGATGCGCATGCGTCTCCAGCGGCGAGCTGGCTTCACGGCCGGAGGTCGAGCACCGGTGCGCGCGCTGTCCGCCTCTGCATCGGACGCATCGTCCTCCGGGCCGCGCGCCTCCTCGGGCTCTCGTTCGCGTGACGGCTGAGACATGCTCACGAGGCCTGCTGCCCCGAGTCCATCGTTCGCGGCTCGATCACGCGGCTCCGGATGGACTGCAGGCCGACTGACTCGCCGGCAATGCCGACCTCTGACTCAGCACGCTCTTCTCTTCTTTTCACTTCTTTGTACTTCCACGCCCGTGCCCGAGCCTCACCAGGGGGGAGACACCGCGCGGGTCGAAACACTACCAGATGTCGGCTCCGCATCACGTCACGCGGCCTCCCCGGCCGCTCGCGCGTACCGCGCTACCCGACGCCGAACACGACGAGCTGAAGCGCACCTTCAGAACGACAGCACGATGCCTCCCGCGCTCGTCGAGATGCCGGACGCAGTCGTCGGAGCGCGAAAGAGGGGCCGCTCGTCGCCGACTCCACGTACGAGGAGGTCGACGCTCCACGCAACAGCGAGACCGACGATCGTTCCGGCGACGTCCGCGGCGAAGTCCTTCCACGACGGCGAGCCGTAGCCCGCGAGGTCGAGCATCTCCTTCCCTGCCCCGATCGCGATCGTGACACCGGCCGCCGTGAGCAGCGCATGTCCGCGCGCCTCGAAGAGCGCCGCCGACGCGGCGTAGGTCCCGCCGGCGATCCCAGCGGAGATGCCGAAATGGAGGGCCTTGTCCTTCGCGAGCCACGGATCGGGGTCCGCCGCCGCTGCCTCTCGTGAGGACAGGAGGAGACCGAAGAGAACGGCCGCTGCGCCTGCGCGGATGCGCCTCCCGCTCACGCGGCAGCGCCCGTGGCCCGAGTCGAGACCTGCTGATGTCGCTCTGTGGTCCGCCACCGATCGCCTCGTCGACCTCACACTCGAGATCGCTCGTGACGACGTAGCCTATCTCGGACCAGCGCCGTCAGGGATTCGGCAGCGCCTGGTCGAGCGGGCGCACGAACGTCGAGACGAGCTGGCGCATGACGTCGAGATTCGCGACGTAGCGGCGGAGCGCAGCGACACCGCCGGGGAAGTCCGGGTTCTCCTGGATCTTGCCGCCCGAGAGCTTGAGCTTGGGCGTGCCGTCGGCGTTGAACACGTAGTAGCCCTGTGCGTCGGTCTCGCAGACGTAGGCCTCGAGGACGAGGTTGTTCGCCCAGTCGAGCATGCGCGCGCCGATCGTCTTCTGCTTGTCGACGCCGAAGATCTTCTCGGTGCCGGTCGTATGCGCCCGGTACGTGATGCTCGTGACCGGATCGACGAACGTGATCGTCTCCGCCGCGGGCCAGGAGAGCTGCTCGTTCGCGAGCGCGGTGATGCGGGCGTCGTTGATGAACGCGTTCGACCAGCTCGTCGGGAAGAACATCGTGCCCCACACCATCGCGTAGAGCTGCTCGTTCCAGCCGAAGGCCGGGTCGACGATCTTGGGTGACGCCGGGCGCGTGCCGACGCCGTCGACGAGGTGCCACTGCGGGTAGACGAGACCGGCGCTCGGAGTGCCCCCACCGGAAGCATCGGCGTGCGGTGCGAACGACTCGACGTCACCGGTCATGAGCGCGGCGAAGAGGCGGCGCGTCTGCTCCGGATAGACGGTGGCGAAGTTGACGTTCTTGTACCGCCCGTCGATGAAGTCATCCTTCGAGTTCGAGATGAACGAGTCGAACGCCTCGGAGAGATAATAGACCGCCCAGGTCTTGTCGTAGAACGAGCCGACCTGCTTCTGGTAGTCGGACCACCAGTATCCCTGGTCGTAGTCGAAGTCGTTGTGGACATAGCGACCGTTGCCGAGGCCGAGCGAGAAGTCGTACGCCGTCGTCGCCGGAAGCGGATACGGGTCCGCCGTGTAGATGTAGTCGTAGAGGCCCGGCGGCTGGATCCCCGGGCACTCGGCGCTCGCGGTCGAGCAGTACATCCCCGGCTCCGGCCTCGTGAGCATCCGCGTGAAGAGATCGAAGGCGACGCTCGTGGCGGTCGCGAGCGGACCGTACTGTCCGTCGGCGAGGAGCTCCGGCGGCGGCTTCGTCGGGTCGTCGACCTCGAGGACCATCGCGAAGGCATAGGTCTTTGCGATGAGCTGGATCGGATCGAGGTAGTGGCTCTGCGTGCGAAGGACCACGTCCCAGGAGTTGAACTGGGTGCGGTTGCGACGGAACGCGTCGAGGAGATAGCGGTTCTCGTAGGCGCTCTCGAGGAAGCGGACCTGCTCGTACGGATCGGCGCCGGCATCGTAGGAGAACGACGGGACGTTGCCGCTGTCGGCGTACTCGTCGGACGAGAACATGTAGCCACGTCGCACGCGGCCCTTCCCGTCGAGCGCCTGCTTCGTCGTCAGGAACGCGGCGTATTCGGGGATGGGGACGAAGTCGCGGAGGTCGCGGTAGTCGACGACGTCCATCTGTGCGCCACGGCAGCTCGTGCCGATAGGCGACTCGGGATCCTTCTTGCAGTCGCCGATGAGCCCGAACTCCGACTGATAGCGCGAGTAGTGGAGGTGCTTGTACTCCTCGCTGTTCGGCTGCGGGAACGCGGCGACGCCGAAGAGGCCGGGCGAGCTCGTCATCGAGGTGAGCGCATAGGCCTTCGCCTGGCCCTCGCCGGAGCCGTCGACGGAGACACCGGGCGCAGCCCACACGTCGACGACGCCACCGTAGCCGAAGCGCACCGCAGCGCGGTCGTACTTGCCGATGACGAACATGTCGAGCTGCTGATCGCCCGGGTAGTCCATCACGCTCGACGTCGCGAAGCCGCCGATGCCCTTGTCGATCTCCTCCTGGGTGATCGGATCGGAGTAGCGCGGGCCGATGCAGTCGCTTCCGTCCGTGGTACCGGCGGCGCACGCCTTGGTGACCGAGCCGTCCTTCGTGCGGAGCTGCCAGTACCTGTCGTCGTAGTTCAGCGAGTCGAAGGTGCCGGCGAAGTTGTGCCGTAGGCCGACCGAGTGCCCGAACTCGTGCGAGTAGAC
This sequence comes from Myxococcales bacterium 68-20, assembly GCA_001899635.1. Classification (GTDB taxonomy): domain Bacteria; phylum Myxococcota_A; class Polyangia; order Polyangiales; family Polyangiaceae; genus Labilithrix. The sequence continues at coordinate 512,395 of MKVQ01000004.1, forward strand.
GCTCGCGCTGTACTTCTCCCGCGCCCAGGCGAAGACCTTCGCCTTGTGCTCCTGGATCGCGATCGGATCCTTGGGGTCGACCTTGCCGAAGAGGACCTGGGCCGTCTTCGCGAGGCCGATGAGGTGATCGGTCTCCGGCGCCTCGCGGCGGCAGGAGTGACGACGCGCGCGGCCGAGCGAGGCGCGCCTCTCGAGCGCGTGACGCATCATCGGCGCGGTGCGCGCGAACGGCGATGCACGCTCGATCGTCGCCTTGGTGAGCGCGGCGCTCGGATCGATCCCGGACATCTGCGCGATCTCGGGCGTGATCAGCTTCGCCTCGATGTCGCTGCCGCGAAGCCGCTGGAGCCGCTCCGCGATCGCGCCGTTGCCCGCGCCGAGCTTGCCGGCGTCCGCGAGCTCCTTCATTCGCTGCTTGTGGCGCAGGGTCGCCGGTCCCTTGCGCGCCCCCTTCGACGCGCCGGTCGCGAACGGCGCCATCGCCTTCGGATCGAACGCGCCGAGGCGCCCGGCGAGCTCGGTGGCGCTCATCGAAGCCGGTCGGCTCTGCGCGCCGCCGGGCCGGTTGGCCTGCACCCAGTCCGAGACGTCCTTGCCGCGGATGAACTGGTCGGTCGGCGTGACGCCGTTGAGGAGATCGACGAGGTCGACGAGCTGGCCGGCGGCCTTGTCGAGTGTGCCGCCGTACATGTTCACGCTGCCGGCGATCTTCTCGCCGCTCAGCGGATCTTCCGCGTCCATCATGATCCCCCACGGCGCGGAGGCCTGCGGGGACGTGACGTAGGTGTAGAGGTTGTAGCGGAGGTCGCCGAGGCGCGGGCTCGTCCCCTCCTTGCCGCAAGCGGGGTCATCACCCTTCGCCGGGTCGACCGGGTTGTGGCAGAGCACGAAGACCTCGGGCACCTCCGCGGTGGTCGCGGCGCCTAGCGGCGGGACGAAGTCGTCCGACCAGCGCGAAGGCCAGCCCATCGCCTCCTCGCAGTCGCCGTCCTTCGTGCGGCGGCACTCGGCGAGACGCCCGGAGACGACGGCGACGCGCACGGCGTCGCTCCATGTCTTGATCACCTTGCGCGACGACTCGAAGAGGTCGTCTGGGAAATCGCGGTTCACATGCCACGGGATCGTCCGGATCTTCCGATCGCGGAGCGGGAGCGTGCATGCCTGGTTGAACTCGTCACAGCGCGATCCGCGACCGACCGATGCGCACTCGTCCTCGGTGCCGTCCTTGTCGTCGTCGCGGTGCGGGCTCGCGCCTGCTGGAGTGGTCTCGGTGGTGGCGCAGGCGACGATCGGATCGACGTGCGACTTCTCGAAGAGGTTCCAGCGCGAGACGAAGCGATGCCACTTCTCGTCCACGACGCCGTAGCGGCGGTCGTAGCCGTAACGATCGTTCGTGAAGTACCCGAACATCTCCATCCGGCTGCCGTCGAAGTCGAGCGGCTCGTAGTCGGTGGGGGTGATGCGGCGGAACGCGAGGCGCATCTTCACCTCGCTCGGGTTGCAGCTGATCCGCGGGAACGCGCCGGTGAGCATACACGCCGGGAAGTCGCCGAACTCCTCGTCGTGCACCATCTGCGGCGCGGCGTAGGCCTTGTTCGTGATGTCGAGATAGCCGCTCTTGATGTCGAGCGCGGGCGCGTCGGCGCTGTCGGGATCGCTGATGTGGTACGCGATCGGGTCCCACTTCACGCCGCCCCAGAGGCCGAGCTGCGAGGCCGCATCGAGGTCGTAGGCGTCGGTGACGAGGTTCGCCGACCAGTCGACGCGGAGGTACTCGCGCTGGTGCCATGGGCGATCGAGATCGTTCTCGACGATGACGTTGGACTCTTCGCCGGTCTCGCGGTTGTAGCTGCGGCGGATGTCGAAGTGCTTCTGGATCGCGAAGCTCGCGACGATCTGGCCATCGGTCGTCCGCCGGGCCGGCGCCTTCTTGTCCTTCCCTGCACGAGGCTCGTCGTCGCGTGGCGCGCCGTTGGTGCCCTTCGCGTCGGTGCCCGAGACGAGCTCGTAGGCGAGGCGGCCGATCAGCTTCGTCTCGGTGACCTCCCACCGGATGCGAACGGTGGGCTGGGCATCCGAGCTCGTGAAGAGGCTCTCCGAGCCAGCGCCGGCCGAGACGTCGACGACGGTGGTCCGGAAGTAGAACTCCGGATCGTCGGAGGCGTCATCGAGCTTCGCTCCGACGAAGAACGACTTGGGGAGCGCGCCGACCTGGACCTGGTTGATCGGGTCCCGCTCCGCGGCACACCCCTGCCCCAGGACGATCGAGGCGAGAGCGGCCACCGCGAACAGATGACGAGCGTTGGCCCACGTACGTCGAAATCGCATGCGCGCTCCACTCCTCGGTCGGACCGGCGCCCCGCTGCACGCCGCGGCCACGAGGGCGGCGGCATGTAGCACGCGGTGGAAGAGCTGCCAGGGACGACCACGCCGACGGCACGCAGTCGAGGCGCGGGTAGTTCGTAACCGCGCGAGATACCGGGAGAAGATGGGGATCCGCGACCTGGACAGGAAGTCGCACGCATCCGCGACGCGATGACAGAAGAGCCGCGCCGCCGCCCCACTTTCGGACTAGCCTTCCGCGCGATGAACCCTGCCCGCCCCTTCTCCCTCAGGTCTGTTCTTTCCCTCTCCGCCCTCGCGGCCCTCGTCTTCACCTCCGCGTGCAAGGAGAAGACGACCGAAGCCTTCGACGCCGGCCTGGTGCCCACGGCTCCGACCCAGACCGCCTCGGCTGCGCCGCTCACGGACTTCTCGCAGTGCGTCGGCTGCCAGCTCGCGACGCAGCAGAACTGGACGTTCCAGGGCATCTTCCGCGACGACGCGTGCACCGATCCGGTGGTCCAGCAGGCGCCGTCGGCGTGCTCCGCCGTCCCCGGGCTCGGCAGCGCGAGCGTCACCTACGTCGAAGAAGTCGGCGGCCGCAAGGCAGGTGAGATGGCGACCGTGGAGCTCACCGAGCAGATCGCGCCCACCGCCGCGCGCTACCGGAAGTCCGGCACCAAGTGCGTGCGCGCGGACGAGAGCGCCGTCGACCTCACGCCGATGGGCTGCGCGGGCCAGAAGGTCTGCCGCGACGCGAGCGGCACCCTCGCGTGCACCAACTGCAGGACGCTCCAGAACGGCTGCCCCGACTTCGAGGAGACCCGCATCTACGCGGCGGTCAACGACCCCGCCATCAAGAAGACGGCGGGCGGCGGCGGCGGCGGCGGCGGAAACCTCGCGCGCCTTCGCCAGTGCTGCACCGCGCTCGGCGCGGAGGCCAAGCGACTCGGCAGCTCGCCCGAGGCGGGCATGATCGCCACCGCCGCCACGCAGTGCACGGCGCTCGTCAACGCGGCCGGTCCGAGCGGCAACGCCCCCGAGCTCGGCGCCATCCGCGCCGCGCTCGCCGGACGCAACGTCCCCGCGATCTGCGCCGGCTTCTGATCCGGCCGCGCCCTCCGGCGCTGGTCGGCTCCACTCGTCGAGCGAGCAACAGCAGCGCGATTGCGTCGCTGTCGCTCGCTTCGACGAGCGTGCACCGTGATGATGCGCTCGACGCTGGGGTCGCAGCTCGACACGCTCGGCATCGGACGTAGGCGCTGAAGGCGGGCCTCGCGACGACTCCCGTCGCGCGTCGCGCGCGGCGAGAGTGCTCAGAGCCGCGCGAGCTTGTCCGGGTTCAGGGTCGCGCGGATCGCGTGAATCGCCGTGCCGTCGGTCTCGAGCTGGACGACCGTGAACGGCTTCGAGCCCACATGGACGACGAGCGCGGGCCAGCCGTTCATTTCCAGAATCTCCACCGTCGTATCGTCCGGAGCGAGCCGCGCGAGCCCGGCGTAGAACCGCGCGACCGCAGCGCGTCCCTCGATCGGCTTCCGCGCGGCGGTCGCCTTGCCACCGCCGTCGGAGAAGGCACGGACGTCGTCGACGAGGAGCTGCTCGAGCGCGGTGGCATCCCCCGTCGTCACCGCGGCAGCGAAGTGACCGAGCATGCTGCGATGGGCCTCCTTGCTCGGAGCGAAGCGCGGCCGTCGCGCGACGATGTCCTTCCGCGCGCGCTCGAGGATCTTGCGGCAGGCCGCGGCGTCTCGACCGACGATGCTCGCCACCTCGTCGTGGCTGTAGTCGAACACGTCGTGGAGGAGATGCACCGCGCGCTCGAGCGGCGTGAGGCTCTCGAGGAGGACGAGGAACGCGAGCGAGATCGACTCGGCGGCCTCCACCGCGTCGCTGTCGCCGTCGCCTTCCGTCAGGAGCGGCTCGGGCAGCCAGGGACCGACGTAGTCGACGCGCGTGGTGTGAGCCTCCTTGAGTCGGTCGAGGCAGATGCGCGTCAGGATCGTCGCGAGGAAGGCGCGCACGGATCGGACGTCGCTCTTCTCCGCCGCCTGCCAGCGCACGAACGTCTCCTGCACCATGTCGTCGGCGTCGGCCGCCGAGCCCAGCATCCGGTAGGCGATCCCGAAGAGATACCGTCGGTGCGGCTCGAAGGTGTCGGGCTGCACGTGCACGCTCACGATCCTAGTGCCTTGCCCGCGAGGCTGCCATGCGGCGAACGCGACGGGAGCGACGGGAGCGACGGAAGCAAGGGCACGTTGCCGGTACGGAACACCGCATAGCTCGACAGGCCGTAGCGCTCGAGCACGAAGGCCGTGATGGTGCTCTTGCAGATGATCTCCTTGACCCACGCCGCTAGACGACCGCGCAGGATCGGGCCGGTGAGACTTCCGTCGGCGCGCGTGCGCTGGACGACTCCGTCTCTGCGGCCGAGGCTCACGCAATAGACGGGCGTAGCGAAGTCCAGCGGCGCGAGCGGGCGACTGAAGAGCTCGGCGTGGAGGTTGTCGGCGACGTGCGCTCCGCTGGGCCCGGCGCTCTTGCAGCCCATCGGTATCGGGATCGCGCGCGGGGCGGCATGCGCGGCGAGGTCTCCGGCGACGTAGATCGCAGGCTCGCTGACGGAGCGAAGGAACGGATCGACGAGCACCTGTCCGCGCGCGTTCGTCGCGAGCGAGAGGCCCGCCGGCAACGAAGCGCCGACGACCCCTACCGTCCAGAGGCACAGATCGAACGGAACGTTCTCTTCGTCCGCCGCGGACCGCGTCACGACGTGATCGCGCTCGACACGCACCGCCGATGCGCTCCTTCGGACGTGTACCCCGAGCCGCTCGAGGACCTCGCCGAAGTGGCGACGTGCAGCGACGGAGAAGCCTGCCCCGATGGTGTCGTGGGACACGATCGTGACGTCGAGCTCGGGCCATGACTCGGCGATCTCCGTCGCCGCTTCGATCCCCGTGAGGCCACCGCCGACGACGACCACGCGAGCACGTTCGGCAGCGAGACCGGGAAGCCGCGCAGCCAGGAGCTCGGATCCGGCGACGTCGAGCGTGAGCGCGTGCTCGCGGACTCCTGGGTGACGGGTGTCGGAGCGTGAGCCGAGCGCGAGGACGAGACGATCCCAGGCGATGGGCGCCTCCGTCACCTCCCCTGCATCGGAGACATCGGCCACCGTGACGGTGCGTGCGTCCGAGTCGACCGCGATCGCGCGGCCGATGACGAGCTCCACGCCGGTGCCTTCGAGGAGGGCTGCGATGGATCGCGCGTTGGGTGCTCGGCCACCCGCGCGCTCGTGGAGGCGGATTCGTTCGACGAACCGATCGGTGGCGTTGACGAGGGTGACGCGCGCCTGTCCGCGTGACTTCCGTGCAAGGCGGATGGCCGCAGTGATGCCCGCGTAGCCCGCGCCGAGAATGACGACCTTCATGCCCGGGAGACGAGCCAGCCAGGCCGCGTGTGACATGCGACGGTCGATTGTGGCGATCGAGCGCATTTTTCGGGCGACGCCGGCGGCTGGGCTAGAGTCGCCCGACGAGATGGCCGCCACGAAGAAGGCGCTCGCAACGAGCACGGACAAACCAAGCCGGACCTTCGAGGTCACCGTCGCTCCGGCAGGCGAGAACTTCCTCGTGCGCCTTCCGTTCGATGCCAGAGCGGTCTTCGGGCAGGCGCGTCCGCCCGTCGTGGTCACCGTCGACGGCTACAGCTTTCCCTTCACCATCGCCGTGTACGGCGGAGAGTACTTCATCGGGATCCGGCGCTCGCATCGCGAAGCCGCCGGCCTCGAGCCGGGCCGCCGGGTGTCGATCACGATCACGCGCGACGATCAGCCTCGCGTGATCGAGCCTCCGGCCGACCTCGCACGCGCGCTCGCGAAGAACGCGATCGCCCGCGCCGCATGGGAGGCCCTGAGCTTCTCGCACAAGCGGGAGCACGCGCAGGCGGTCCTCGAGGCGAAGAAGCCGGAGACACGCGCCCGACGCATCGAGAAGACGATCGAAGCGCTCACTGGATCGAAGAAGGCGACGTCCAAGAAGAAGGCCGCGGCCGAACGTCCCGCGAAGACCACGTCGAAGAAGACGACATCGCCGGGGCGCCCGCGGCCGTAGGGGAATCTCTCCCTTCTTCGGGCACGGCTCGGAGCGCTTCACCAATCACGTCCACCGCGCGAGACTAGGGATGTGATGACGACCCATGGCCTCACACTCGTCGGCGAAGGCTTCTCCCCGTGGACCGAAAAGGCTCGCTGGGCGCTCGACCATCATCGGATCCTCTATCGCTACGAGGAGTACACCCCGCTGCTCAGCGAGCCGTGGTTGCGGATCCGCGCCGGGCGCGGGAGCGGAACGATCAGCGTGCCGTACCTCCTCGGAGGAGACGGGCTCTCACTCGGAGACTCGTTCGCCATCGCGCGGGAGGCCGACCGACGCGGCAACGGGTCTCTCGTGCCCGAGGACCAGATCGACGAGATCACGACCTGGAACGAGCGGAGCGAACGGCTCATGCGCGCGGGGCGGGCTCGGATCCTCGCGCAGACCGAAGAGAACAGAGAGCTCCAGATCGAGAGCCTGCCCTCACAGCTCCCGCAGGCGCTTCGCAGCATGCTCGCGCCGACGGTTCGGATCGGTACGGCCCACCTGCGAAAGAAGTACGCCGTCCGCCCGGTGCCCGACGAGGAGCTCGAGCCCGACCTCGCGGCGATTCGCGCCGCGATCGCCGGCGATCCATCGCGGCCGCTCCTCGGACGCTTCACGCTCGCGGACATCGCGATGGCGACGGCGCTGCAAGCCGTGCGTCCGCATCGGTCGGAGCCCGCGGGGCTCCTCCCCGCACAGCGAGAAGCCTGGGCACGCCCCGAGCTCGCCGCTCGATGGGAGGACGTCCTCGCGTGGCGCGACGCCATGATCCGACACCGGTCGGAGGCGTAAGCGAGATTTTCCTCAGCGTGGACGGCGCGCCAGGCGCACGGCCAGCGCGAGGTACACCAGCATCAACACCACGAGCATGATCGAGCTCACACGGCGCGAGAGCTCGAACGCCGTGGAGCCTCCGAGAAGGCTCATCAGGTGTCCGCGCGGCGTGAAGAGCGAGCCGAAGCCGCCCGGCGTCCCGATCAGGTAGTCGACCGCGAGGAACGCTCCGCGCATCGCGCCGCGACCGATCGCCGACCCCGCGCAGAAGTACGCCGCGTAGGCTGCGCCGCCGACGAAAGCGACGCCGAACGACGCCGGGACATCCCAGACGAGCGGCGGATCCGAGGCGCCATGCGCGATGACGCACACGAGCCCCGCGAGGACGCCGCACACGACGGCCGATGCCGCCATCGCGACGGCGATCGACGCGAGCGCGGCGCGCTGGGGCGACGCGCCGAGCGTGACGAGACCGCGCACGGCGGGTCGGAGACCGACTCCTCCGAGCGTCGCACTGACGACGCCGTACGTGAGGAGCGGGACGATCACGACCCCGAACGTGCCGCGCAACACGTGATCCGCGCCGCTCGTGAGCCCCGTCGTGCGCGAAGAGAGCGCCGAGACGATCGCGAGCAGCGACCATCCCACGATCGGCAGCCATCCGCGCGGCGCGCGCAGGAGGCGCGCGAGCGGCAGCCGTAAGAGCGCCGTCATCATCGCGCGCCTCCCGAAGGCGGCATCGACCCTGGCGGCACTGAACCGGGAGGCAGCGACGCGGGCGGCATCGAGCCCGGCAACGGGGGGATGCCCGCCGGCGGGAGCACTCCGGGCAGCGCGCTCGGCGGGAGCGACGCGGGCCCCGGCGGGAGCGAGCCCGGCGGGGGCGACATCGCACGCGCCGCGAGCGCTGCGCGGATCGCGTCGAGCGAGAGCGTGCTCGCCTCGACGAGCTCCACGTCGACGCGTGCAGTCGCGATCGCGTGCGTGACCGCCCGCGAGAGACGCGCCAGATCGCGGCCGGAGACGACGACGGAGACCGCCTCCGACGGCGCCGCGTAGGTCGCGGTCTCGACGCGCGCGACCGCGTCGTCGCCGCCGAGGATGCCCGCGAGCGCCGCCGCCCCGCTCTTGCCGTGAGTCGGCGCGACCACCACGCGGATCGATGCGCCGCCCTCGGGCCCGAGGCTCATGTGCGCGAGCTCCGGCGGGAGCTGCGAGTAGATCCCCGACGTCAGGACGCCGAGCCGATCCGCGAGGCGCGTCGCATCGCGAGGCGAAGCGGTCGTGACGATCACACACGCCGACGCAGCACGCGCGCGCAGTGCGTCGACGACGAGGCGCGGCGCAACCGGATCGAGCAGGGCGAGCGGCTCCTCGATCAAGAGCACCTCGGCCTTCGAACCGACGGCGATCGCGAGCGCTACGGCCCGCCGCTCCTCGAGCGCGAGCGACCGGACGCGACGACGTGCGAGCGCTCCGATCCCGAGCGCGCCGAGGATCTCCTCTGCCGAGCGTCGCGGCTCTCCGCGAAGGTCGGCGGCGAGATCGCAGACCTCGTCGACACGAAGCGCGTCGGGGAGCGGAGCTTCGAGAGAGACACGTGCGAGCCGGGCCCGCACGGCATCGGGGCTGCCACCGAGGACGACGACGCGACCGGACGCCGGCGGCGCCGTCCCGTCGATCAGGTCGAGGAGCAGCGAGGTCCCGTCTTTCGGCGCACCGACGATCCCGAGGACGCCGGCGCGCTGCTCGAGGCTCACCTTCGTGAGCACCACGCGCGGTCGCCCGCGCTCCGCCGGGCCGCGAGCCGAAACGCCGGCGAGCTCGATCATACGTCCTCCCGCTCGACGGCGGCGGCGTCACGCCGGACGAGCGCCAGCGCGATCCCCGTGAAGATTGCGAGCGCCACGAACGCGCGGAGGAACCGGACCGGCTCGACCGATCCCGGCGCGAGCGACGAGCGAAGCGCAGCGAGCGCCGACGGGATGGCAAAGAGCTCGGTCACCTCGCTCGGGAGCGCTCCGGCGAGCGTGCTCGCGACGAGCTCCGGGACGACGAGGAAGAGGAGGAGCACGAGGTAGCCCGACATCCGCGTGCGCGCTCCGAGCGCCGCGAACGCGACCGGCGCCATCACCACGGCGAACGCGAGCGCGAACACGAGCGCGCCGAGCGTCGTGTGGACCGTGCGCAGCACCGCCTGCGTCTGCGTGGCGGCGACGATCGCGAGCGCGGAGACGAGCAGCGTGCCGCCCCCGACGACGACGGCGAGGACCGCGGCGAGACCGCCGACACGTGCGACGAGATAGCCCCGAAGCGACGTCGTCCGCATCACGAAGAGATGACGGATCCCCTCGACGCGATCGCGCCGTAGCGCGCCCATCGCGACGACGACGGCCTGCAAGAAGCCGCCTCCCCACGCGATCGCGCTCGAGGCGAGCACCGGCACGCTCGCCACCGGAGCGTCGCCCCCACGACGCGCGAACGCGAGCGCGAGGATGGCGAGCACGAGGGCAGTGAGCGCCGATACCACCATCGATACCGTCGTGAGGACGCCACGTCGGGCGAGCGTCGCTCCGAGCGCGAGCAGCGCGGCGAGCCCGGTGTGAGCGCGCGCGTTCATCGACGCCGGCGCGGAGACTCCGTCGGGGCTCGCCGTGGACGCTGCCATTAGCCTCGAAAAGACCACAGCTTTGCGCCGTCCGAAAGGAGAGAGTCCACCGAGGACGCGGGCGCGACACCGGCGACACGGGCGAGACGGCGACAGCTGAGGAGAAGGCGCGGCCGCAGTCTAGTCCGGCTTCAATCTTGACGGCTCCACGGACGCAGGCCGCTCCAGTCAGGGGTGGCATGCCCGAGCTTGCCACGCGGCATGCTATAGGGCCGCTGCTCGCGCTAGGCTCGAGCGCCCGCGTTCGATGCTTTCCCGACGACGCCTCCCGCTCCTCGTCGCGTTTCCCGCGCTCTACGTCGGCGTGGCCGCGGTCCGCGCGGGCGAAGCGCGACCGTCGGCGTGGCTGCTCGTCGCGATCGCCGTCGTGATCGCGCTCATCGGAGGGCGGATCGACGAAGGCACGGAGCCCGTCGCAGCGCGCCTGAGGCTCTGGACCGCCACCGGCCTGTCCGTCGCCGTCGCGACGGCAGCCCTCTCGACGCGTCCCTTCTGGGCGGCGTTCGCGCGCGAGCTCGGCACGCTCGTGGCCATGCTCGCTGCGCTCCGCGCGATCCAGCGGATCGACGCTGAGGTCGGGCTCGCCGCCAAGGCCACGGAGGCGGCCTCGCAGCCCGGCTTCAGCCCGCGGGCGCTCTACCGCGCGGGGGTCGCCGCCGTCACGCTCGCGTGGGGCGCGCCGGCGTTGTTCGACGGGCTCGCGCTCTTCGGCGTGATCGGTGAAGCCACCGCGTCGTCGGGCGCCCCGGTCGTCGCGGCCGGCTGCGGCGCGGTCGCGCTCTTCGCGCTCGGCGCAACCGCGCTCCTGATCGGCGGCGCCAGGCGTCTCGAGCTCGCTGTTCCACCACGAGCGCTGGCGTGTGCGGGCGCTGCCGGAGCGGGGCTCACGATCGGCGTCACGCTCGCGCTCACGAGCGTCGTGCCCGCGGACGCCGCCGCCGCGCTCGGGGGAGCGATCGCCTCGGCCCTAATCGTTCGTCTCGCAGGCACGCGCGATGCGCTCGGCCTCGCGCGCCGTGGCCGCCGCGCGCTCACCCTCGTCCTCTTCGGCGGCCCGGTCGCCGCGCTCGCAGCCATCGCGGTCGAGAGCAGGGCGTACGGCGGCAGCGGCGTCGCCCTCACGCTCGCAGCCGTAGCGCTGCTCGTCGGCGCGATCTCGCAGAAGCTCGAGGAGCCGCTGTTGCCCGTGAAGGGGATCCTCCTCGATGCCCTCGCCGAAGCGCGCAACGCCGCTGGCGAGCGCGAGGCGCGCACCGCCATGGCCCACGCGCTCGTGCGCATCCGCGAGGCCTCCGCGGTGGGCCTCGGCCCGACCGCCTCGCCTTCGCCCGAGCTCTGGCTATTGCATCCTACACGCGTCATCACGGTCGATGCCGCCGGCTACCTCCAGGAGCGGGTCACCGCTCTTCCTGACGGGATCTTCGACGTGGCGCTCGGAGAGCCGGACGGCACGCTGCGCACCTCCGTGCTCCGCGCCCTCGAGGTACGGCGCGCGGACCTTCGGCCGATCCTCTCGTGGCTGGAGCAGCGCGACGCGCTCTTCGCGACGGTGATCGCCGATTCCGAGGATCCCGATGGCCTCCTCATCGTCCCCGCCGGCACGCGGACCGAGGAGCTCACCCTCGAGGAGGTCCGCGCCGCGAAGCTCCTGGCAGACGCATTCGTCGCCGTCTCGCAGGCCACGAGCGCGAGGGAGCGTCACCGCGAGCGCGAACGCGAGCTGCAGCATCGCATCGATACGCTCGACGACGAGGCCGCGCGCCTCCGTCACACGATCGAGCTCGAGGCTGGCCGCCACGCGCTCGCCGCGACGCGCCTCGCCCGCCCCGCGACGGTGGGGATCTACTCCGCGGCGGCCCGCATGGCCTACGACGCGCTCGAGCGGCGCGTGTCGCATGAGGCTCCGACCATGCTCGTCGCCCGGGCCGGGATCGATCCGGTGCCCTACGTCGCGCGCGCGCACCTGTCGGGGACACGCAAGAGCGGGCCGCTCGTCGTCGTCGACGGCACTGCCTCGCGCGAGCACGACGTCGATCGATGGAACGACGAAGAGACGAGCCCGCTCGCGCTCGCCGATCGTGGCCTCCTCTTCCTCGTCGACGGCGCAGCGCTCCCGCGCGAGGTCCAGGTCCTCGTCGCGCGCACGATCACCCAGCGCCGCGCTCCGTGGGAGCGCGCCTCACCGCTCGACATCGCGGTGGCGTTGAGCGCGACGAAGACCCTCGAAGAGCTGATCGAGTCCGGCCTCCTCGCGCCCGAGCTCGCGGCGCGCTTCGACGGCGGCGAGCCGATCATCCTTCCAAGGCTGCGCGATCGCGCCGAAGACCTCCACTCCATCGTCGCCGACCGCCTCGCCCGCGAAGGCCTCCGCGTCCACGGACGACCGATCGGGATCGACCACGCCGCCTTCAGCCGTCTCGTCGAGTACCCGTTCGACGGCGAGGACGCGGAGGTCGCGTCGATCGTCACGCGGCTCGTCGCGCGCGCCCAGGGTGACGTCATCCGTGCCGCCGACGTCGACGCGCTCGGCCTTCTCCACGTCGACGAAGCCGAGCCGCCGAAGTGGCCCGAAGGCGCACGCGCCGCGAACCGGAATGACGGCTGACGGCATCGTCCGTCGACGAGCTCTCGCCAAGGATGATCGCGTTCGGGCCGACGGCGTTCCTCAGATGGCGTTCGCGGCGCGATACGCGAGCGTGTGGACGGCGCCGTTCGAGGATCCCTTCACGAGCGCGGTGAGCGCGATCCCCGTCTCCGGCGCGTTCGGCAGCGGGCCGCTCGTGATCGAGCAGAGATCGCCCGAGTTAGTCGTGGTGAAGCTGGCACCGGCGTCGACGCCGGAGGTGTCCCAGAACATCAGGTTGATCTGGTTCCATCCTCCGCATGCGATCGGGTACGGGACCTCGCGGAGTGCCTTCATCCAAAGCGAGACGCGGCCGATCCCACCGCCACACGTGGCGTCGATTTCGGCCGTCCACTGGTTGCCCGGCGCCGCCAGTGGCGTCACGTGCTCGTTCGTGACCGCGCACGAGACTCCATCGACCTCGAATCCCGCCTCGATGAGCGGAGTGGGAAGTGAGCCCTCTCGAGATGTGGAGGACGGCAGACCGCGCGGCGACTCCGAGGGATCCGAAGCCGGCAATGTCCCCTCCCCGCTCGCAGTTCTCTGCTCGTCGGCATCATCGCCCGGGCCCCTGCTGCCTTCGGAGGAGAGCGACCCGAGATCGTCCGCCGTGGTGAGGCCGCCACACGCCGCGATGCCCATTGCGATGCCGAGACCGAGGAGGAGGAGCGGTTGCCGGGGCGCCTTCATGATCGTCTGCCAAAGCACGGAACGTGCCGCCTCGATCGTCGCGCTATCACGGGGACGGTTCTCGATCTGTGCCACGGTGATGGCACAGACTCTGAAATTCGTTCAGGCCGCGCGCTGAAACTTCGCGAGGTCCATCCCGCGATGGTGAGGACACGACGACGCTGACCACGCCTTCGTCCGCGTCTGCGCTCTCGGCTGCCGGCCCCGCGGACCCCAAGCCGTGCGCCGAGAAGCAACCGGGCGAACGGAGGTCACTTGGGATGAAGCCAGCGATAGCCATTCTGCAATACGGCAGCTCCATTCGTCGGGACGATATCTCCATGCGCGAGGACGATGCGCTCCGGACTCCATTCGACCATCCGTGCGACCTGCTCGCGCGCCGCGTCGCGATCGCGAATCAAGAGGCGCTCGAGGATGGTCGGTCCCGGCTCCCGATGGCCGATCATGAACGCAAGCGCACGCGTCAACGCCGACCCGTGGCTTGCGAGGTTGAAGACGAGATCGCTCGTGATGAGCGTCCGGCTCCTGCGATGAAAGAAGACGACCTCGTTCTGCATCGGCAGCGCCGAAAAGAAGAGCTGCTCGAGGTCGGCTCCCCACTCGGCGTCGGCGGGAGCCTCATCGCCGAGCACCCTGCTCCATGAAAGATCCGAGCGCTTCTTCTCGAGCCCTGGGCAGGCCGAGACGGATGCGTTGGGATAGGCCTTCGTCCACTCGCCGACATACAGATGATGGAACAAGCTCGGCGCGACGATCGCGACGACCGGACCGAGCGCGTCGATCGCCTCGCGAGTCGCGTCATCGAGCGCGACCGGCGAGTGCACGAAGAGACCGCCGCCCTCGAGGCGCACGACCGTCATTCGCGTCCCCGTCTCGACACCGAAGAATCGAAGCGGACGAGCAGCCCCCCACACACCTTCTGCGATCGAGTCGAGCATCCGCTCCGGGTAGGACCATTCGGTGGAAACGTCCAGCCTCGTCGAAGACTTCGCTCCGAGGCGACGCCAGCTGAACGGCGAGGACGCCGAGGTCGCAGCGCTTGTAAGAGCCGGAGGTCGTCAGCCGGGGCGAGCTGACGACCTCGGTCTCGCTAATTCACGGGGGGAAGCGCCGTCTCGACCAGCTTGCGGATCGCCATGCCGCCGGGGTAGGCGTAGCTCGAGTAGGAGCCCCAGCCCCAGAGGGTCGCGGAGAACGCCCCGTCGCTCCGCATGCGCTGGAGGCCCGTCCTGCACCGCTTGTCGCCGAACGAGTCACCGGGGCCGAAGTTGCGCGAGAGGTCGACACGCCTGTATTCGTACTGCCCCGCGCTGTCGATCGGCTTCCAGTCCGGCAGGTTGCCGGCGCACTCGAGCCACACGTCCTTGAAGTCACCGTGCGTCTTCTTGCGGACGATCACGAGCGAGTGCTCCGAGAACGACGAGTCCGCGTAGAAGCTATAGGAGCTCATGTACTGCCCCGACGCCACGACGTTGACGAACTCCGGATCGCCCATGCCTCCATAGCTGGGCGAGACGTTCGTCTCTCCGTCGCCGCTCGACATGTGCATTCCGAGGTAGAACGGATGTTCGGCGTCGCGCGATCGGACGACGAACGCGTCGTTCGAGCGTGCACGGAAGAGGACGAGCTCGCCCGCGGAGATCGTGAGGGGCGCCCCCGCCGGTTTGACCGGGTCGTACTCGAGCTCCGTACCGTCGCGAGCGCCCACCATGCGGTACCAGACGATCTCCTCGGTGTTCGCGGAGCGCGGGCGGTAACCAACGCCGACGTACTCCGAGCCCCACTGTTCGTAGGGCGGGATCTGCTGCGCGAGCGTGTCGCAAGGCCCCGACCTGCTCGGCAAGAAGGCGCATCCATTTCCGCCGACCGTCACAGTCGGCTTGTCGGAGTAGACGAGGCTGCCGGTGAGCTCCTGCGTCTGGACGAGCTGCGCGAACTGGCCCTTCGCCAGCTTGATCTTCGCCGGCTTTCCGGCCGCGGCGCCCGTGAAGCCTGCACCGTTGGCGACGTCCTTGCTCCCGACGATGGTGACCTCTGTATCGTCCTCAGCCGCAAAGATCTGCGTCATGGGGATTCCGAGGTTCGCCTCCCAACCGTCGACGACGAGGTGCTCCTTCGCCCATGCGCTGACGGGGAGGACGAGGGTGGCCGTCGGGAAGTGCGTTCCGGCTCCGCCGTACGGATACATCCAGGTGACGCCGACCGGGACGTTGCTCTTCAGGCGGAACGCGTCTCCGATGGTGGAGCCGCGGGCCCAGGAGTCCGACTCGACCGCAGGCTTCGCGCCAACCGGACAAGCCGAGTGGTAGAGCATCTCGCCGGGCGTACGCGCTTTCCCCGACTCCCAATCGGCTACGAAGAGGATCGCGCTCTCTCCGGGAGCGATCGGTCCTTCGAGCGGCTCGAGGTCCGTGCTGTTCGGCAGGGCCCGGAAGAGCGCACGCGACACGTCGAGCGCCTCACCACGCAACTCGAGAGATACCGTGGCCGGCTGGTTCGACGCATTGACGACGAACGTCGCGAAGCACGACATCGGATACGCGAGGGGGTCGGTAACCGGCCTCTGGAAATAGAAGTCACAACCGTTCGAGCTTCGGTCGGCCTCCGCCGCTGCGCACGGCTCCTGGCACTTGGCCGCGCCGCAGGCGAGGTCGTCGGCGCATGTGTCGACCACGGCGCCCGTGCACGAGTCGATGATCGTGCGACCGTCGAGCGAGCATTGGAGGTAACAGGCCTCGGCGTCGGGAGCGCCAGCCTCGGGCTTCGTGTCGAAGCCAGGGGCGGGCTGAGTGAAGCCACCTCGATCGTCGCCGCAGGCGCCGATCAATGCAACGAAGCCACCGACGAAGGCCACGGCGCCGAGCGCGCCGTGCGCACGGAACAAGGGCCGCGCGCGCCTCATGGGAGCTTCACTTCCACCGGCGTGAGAACGGACTTCTTCGGAAGTCCGGCGCCGAGCTGGCCGTAGAAGTTGCTGCCCCAGCAGTACACCTTGCCATTCGTCAGGATGGCACACGTCGAATAAGGCATGACCTTCACCTCGGCTGCCGGCGCCGGAAGACCGGCGACACGGACCGTTTGAATCGCAAACTGTTTGGTGCCGTCCCCTGCCTGCCCCGCGTTGTTCAGTCCCCAGCAGTAGACCTCGCCGGTCACCGACGTCGCGCACCAGCGATGCTTCTCGCGGTACGTGACGGTGTTCTCCGTCACGTTCCATGATTCGGTCGTCGCGATGCGCGTGATCGGCTCGGGGATGTCGACCGCGGCTGGCAGCGCGCGTGCGTACTGGTCCTGGACGAGGGAGCCCCCAGCCAGGTCCGGAGCCCCCCAGCACCAGCCGATGCCGTTCGCGACGGCGCATGCCTCGTCACCGACCGTATCGACCATCGAGACGTGGTCGAGCGCCACCTTCGTGGGCCATCCGTCGGAGACGAGCGCCACCGGACGTCCGACGCTGAAGGACGACCCCCAGCTCATCAGCGTGCCGTTCTCGTGGATCGTGAAGGTCGCGGCGCCGACGGCGATGTTCTTGGCGCCGGCGGCGAGCTCGAGTGTCTTGGGCTGGGCGTTGCGCTCCGAGGTCGGGATCGCCAACCCGACCTGGCTAAAGCGGTTATCGCCCCAGCACACGACGCTCTCGTCGCGCAGGATCGCGCAAGCGACGAGGCCGTCGGGGCTGACGGCGACCTTCGTTGCGGAAGCAGGCAGCGGGAGTTGAACCGGGCTCTTCTGGATCGTCGTCGCTGACGCCTCGCTCTGGAGGAAGGGCCCTCGTCCCCAGCAAAAGGCTGCTCCATCGCTGTCGACGGCGCACGTGTGATCGAGCGTCGTGACCTTCGAGAGGCCTGGCACGCGCACCGGCACCGGACTGTCACCGATCGTGTTGGGATCCCCGAGCTGCCCGGCGTTGTTCGCTCCCCAGCAGGCGACCGCGCCGTCGTGGAGCAGGGCGCAATAGCCCTCCTCGCGCGTGCCGGAGCCCGATTTCGAGGTCGTGCTGAGCGCGATCGCGCACGGAGGATCGCTGCACTCGATCGGCAGCGGCGCACTGTCGACGACGGTGACGTCCTTGATGCCGGCATCGTTCACGTCGTCTTCACGATCGGCCTCGGGCGCGGCATCCGCCCCGCCGTCCGCGTCACTCGGGACGGGCTCGCGCGCGTCGTCACTGCTCGAGCAGCTCGTGGTCATTGCGCCCACGGTCGAGAAGCTCGTGAGGAGCGCGAGGAGCGGGGGGAGCGCGATGACACGGCCGGCGATCCGGTGATGCGTTCGCCGAGAGGTATCGGAGTCCCGAGGGCTCGGTCGAAGAGCGCTGGCTCGGGTCCCCTCCGCTTCAAGGAGTCGTCTTGTGGTACGCATGGCGGGCTCCGATTGCCCAGAGGTTTTGGTTCGAGGTGCCCCGGATCCTGTAGAACGGGGCGTTTACCGGCGCGCCGGCGCGGGCGATCGTCGAGATTGCAAGCGTGCCGTCGTCGGAGCGACGAACGACGAGCCCCCACGCCGTGAACCACGTCTCGTCGTTGCCTCGCCAGAGCGACGTCGCTACTTTGGGCGCGGCACTGTTTGCGCTCTTCAGCGGCAGAAGCGACTGCTCGGACGAATAGCCACTCTCCGTGACGCGAATCGTCGTGAGGTAGACGCCCTCCAGGGCTCCTCGGTTCGTTCTGTTGTGAACCGCGACGTACTCGGTCGTCGACGACGGGGCGATGTCGACGAGCCACCCGCCCCTGCCGCTGCCGATGAAGAGCGTCCCGGGACGTTGGGCACACGGCGAAACGGCGCTGCTCGCGGCGACGCCGTCCGCGACGCGGTCCCAACCGGCAGCCGACTTCCGGACGACGAGGGGGCAGTTGGTCAACGTCCGAGCGCGAGCGCCGACGAACCAGACGTCGTCCGGTCCGCTACCGTGGACGGACGCGAAGAAGATGTGCTCGTCGGCGGCTTCGAGGTCATCCGCGACGTAGACCGGCGCAAAGGTTCCGTCTACCGGGTCGCGGTGAAAGATCGTGTTGCTGTAGTACGCATAGACGTCGTCCGCACCGGTTCCCCAGACGCCGAGCGTCGCGATCGGCAGCCGGCTACCGCTCTCCAACGGATTGCCGTGATCGTCCGTGTGGCCGCCGATGCCGTCGGGCAGCGACTGGCTCGTCCACGTCCACGCGCTGCCCGGCGTGCTCGAGCGCTTGCCGTGATAGACGCGCGACGGCCCAACCGTGAAGTACACCTCATCGGCGTTCGGCGCATAGATGCGACCGGCGAACGTGCCGATCCCCGCCATGTTCTGCGTCCCGTCGTCGATGTACTCCCACGCGTTCGTCGATTTGTTCCACTCGAGGACCTTGAGGCCCTCCGTCCTGCTCTCGCCGATCGCGAAGGCGACGTCCTCGAAAGGCGCGATGTCGCGGAAGACGAGATCCTCGTCCGGGAAGCCGGTGATGCACCAGCCGGCGGAGCTGCAGTCGGGCAGACGAGTGTCGGGGACGTCGACATCGGGGACGTCGGCCGCGTCGCCGGCTCCGGCGTCGGGGATGGTCACCGGCGGCGGTTGTTCCGGAGCCTGCGGGGTCGCGTCTTCCGAGCTCGCGCACGCGCCGATGATCGCGAGCGACGCAGCTGCTGACGCGAGGACGATGACGCTTCTCATGGTTTGCCTCCGAGGGACACGAGCACTCCTTGTCCTGCGATCCACACCTTTCCCGGCGACGGCATCCAGATGTGGCGGAAGCTCGGGCGCCTTCCGCCGAGGCCGGCGACCTTGAGCCGGCTCCAGGCGGCGCCGTCGTAATGAAAGACCGTGCCTTCGTCTCCGGCGATCCAGATGTCGCTCGGCGACGATCCGGTGATCGCGCGGAGGTGCTGCTTCGTCGGCACCTCGTCGTAGGCCTCGAAGAAGCGCGGATCGCCGCGCCACCGGCGGACGGTGCCGGTCGAGCCGACCGCCCAGACGTCGTTCGTCGCCGCGGCCCAGACGCCATGCAGCGCGATGACGGTGTCCGTGTTGAAGCCGGTGAGCGTCGGCTCGGCGGCCTCGGCGTTCGTGACGCGGAACGCGGCACCTCGCGGGCCGACCGCCCAGACCTCGTCGGCGGAGCGACCGCCGATTGCATACACCTCCCGGCACGGAATCGGCCCACATTTGTCGAGCGTCACAGGCGTGGCCGCGAAGCTTCCGTCCTCGGCCTGTCGCAATCGCCAGAGCCCGCCACGGCTACCTTGCGTCGTCAGGCCGATCCAGAGTGAGCTCGAGTCAGCGTGAGCCCACGACGTGTAGACGCGGCCGCCGGAGTCGCCCCACGCGGGGTGAGTGGTCGCCGGGCCGAAGAACGACCACCCGCCGACAGACGGAGCGCCCGCGTCGCCAGCGAGCCCACGCGTGTAGAGCCGGCGTGGATCATCGAAGGCGATCTCGGCATCGCCGTGGAGCCAGAGCGCGTAGAGCGAGTGCTGCGTGTCCGTCACCGAGCGCTTCCACGACGTACCGTCGAAGTGCGCGGCCGAGCCGACGGTGCCTACCAGCCAGGCATCGGTCGGCGAGCGGGCGGCGATCGCCTGGACGTGCGTACGTAGGTCGAGCGTCTCCGCCGACGCCGACGGTCCGAAGAGCGGATTGGCGCAGAGGGCGTCATCCGTGCACTCGTCCGGATAATACTCGCAGTCCTCGACGCAGACCGAGGCGTCCTCGTTGCTGGCGTCGGCGCCTCCGTCGCCTTCAGTCGCGGGCACGGGAGTGTTCGTCTCTTCCGAGGGAAGGGCCGCCGTTTCTCCGTCGTTGGCACATGCCGCGAGCAGGGCGAGCGCCGAAGCAGCCGTCCCCGTGACGGCAACGACCCAGCTAGTTTTCATCGAGCCGGTCCTCCCGCATCCTGAATCTCGTCGCAGGGCTCGACCATGCACTGACCGTCGACGCACGCCTGGCCCGCGATGCCGTCGCAGACGATCCCGCAGCCGCCGCAGTTCTTCGGATCCGACGCGATGTTCGTCTCGCATCCGTCATCGCGGTTCCCGTTGCAGTCACCCGAGCCGGCATTGCACGACCAGTCGCATCTTCCGTAAACGCAAGCGTCGCTGGCGTTCAGAATGTTGCGTACGCAGCCAACTCCGCAGGCGCCGCAGTTGTCGAAGTCCGAAGACAAATCCTTGCAGCTGCCGAAGCCGATGGATCTGTCCCCCAACACGATGTGGCTCTCCCCACAGAGCGTCTGACCCGCGGGGCACATGCACGTCGGCATCATCAGCTCGTTCAGGAGGCACTTCATGCCGTCCTGGCATTTGCTCCCGCAGCCGCCGCAGTTGTCATCGTCCACGGTACTGGTCTCGCAGCCGTTCTGGGCGACGCCGTCACAGTCTGCGAAGAACGCCGCGCACTTCAACGCGCCGCACTTGCCGTCCCAACATCCGAAATACGTGTTCGGCCGCGCCTCTGCGCTGCCGTCGCCCCCGGGCGGACAGGCGTTGCCGCATGCGCCGCAGTTCGCGTCATCGTAGGCAGGGTTCCGGCAGGGCGCGAGGCCACCGCAATTGATCTCGCCCGGCTTGCAACCGCACGTGAAGACGTTGGCTCCGCTCATGATGCACGGCTCACCTGCGGGACATTTGTTCCCGCAGTATCCGCAGTGCTCATCGTTCATGGGACTCGTCTCGCACCCGTTGTCCGGGATGCCGTCGCAGTCGAGCGCTGCGTTCGACCTGCAGCTCAGGACGCACCGGCCCTCGACGCAGACGTACTGGTCCCCGCCGCGGCTCGGGGGACACATGTGCCCGCACTCTCCGCAGTTGTTCGGATCCGTGCGGAGATCGGTCTCGCAGATGAACCTCGAGTTCGGACACGTGGTGTGGCCGGGCGGGCAGCGATCCGACGGGCAGTAGGACCTGAGGTCGTTCCCTTCGTCGGTAAACGCGGCGTCGGGGTTCGTGAAGGACGGCGGCCCGGCTTCGACCGTCTCGGCGACGAGCACCTCGCGGCTACAGGCGATCAATACGAATACGATTGGAGTCAAAGACGCGCTGAAGCGCGCAATACGTCGGAGCATTTCGGACCGCCCTCTTCGAAGAAGCCTTGGCGTCGTGTTGATTTGGGATGTCGAACCCAACAATTTGGGGCTCGCGCGCCAACCACCCACAGCGGTGCGCCTTCGGCGCGCGTTGAATTCGATGTTGGCTAGCGCGTTTCTCCGAGCACCATCTCGATTCGCGCGGCGTACGGCGTACGCGGATATCGCTGGAGGAGCGCACGTGCACGACGCAAAGACTCCTCCTTCTGGCCAAGGCGCGAGAGCGCCTCGACGGCGATCACCTCTCGTTCCTGAACGAACTCGCCAGATGGGAAGGCACGCTCGTGATCGCTCGTGATCGCGAGCGCGCGCGCGGGATCCGAGGCGAGGGTGGCCTGCGCACGTTGAACCAGCTCGAGCTCCGTCGTCGACGGATTCGAGCCGGGGCTTCCCGAAGGCGACTTCGCGCTCCGCCTGGCGACGGTCGCAGCCGATGCTGGGCCCGCGGCGGGCGCCGCTGGCGGTGATGCGGACGGAAGCTCGTCGACCGAGATCGCGTCCAGCTTGGGACGGTCCGCGGAGAGAGCGTCGGGCGCCATCGTGCCCGCAGGCTCTCGAGCCGCGGCGGAGGAAGCCACCACCGGCGGGTCGGGGGTGCGAACGGCTTCCCACGTGAGCAAGAGGCTGCCGGCGACGAGCAAGGCGACACCGCCGAGCTTGGAGTACGCCAAGCTCTTCTCGCCCCGCCCCCCAACACTCGACGGCTTCCCCATCACGCCCGCCGATGCGAGGCGCTCCGACATCTTGGCGATGTCCGCGGCCCCCGGGCCCTCCCGGCGCGCGCGCACCAGCTTGCGCAGCGCTTCGGGGCCTTCGTCGTCGAGGCGGCGAGGATCATCGAAGCGATCGGTCTTCATGTCCCCTCCTCGAGCGCGCGAGCGAGCTCGCGGCGCGCGGCGTAGAGACGCGCATACGCGGTCGGGAGCGAGCACTGGACGACTTCGGCAACTTCACGCATCGTCATCTCTTCGACCTCGTACAGAACGAAGACGGATCGCTTGTCCTCGTCGAGCGCGTCGAGGGCGCGGTTCAGGCGGTCCATCTCCATGCCAGCCGCCAGATCTCGCGTGTCACTGCCTTCGGGCACCGCCTCGACTGTGCGCTCGTGACGGCGATGGCTCCGCCGCCGATAGCTCGCCGCACAGCGGCGCGCGATGGCGTAGAGCCATGCTCGCGGTTGCTCCCCGTCCCACTCCGGCAGGCGGCGATGCGCCACGATGAAGACTTCTTGGGTCTGGTCGTCGAGGTCCGCCCTCGCGACACCGAAGTGCCGGAGGATCCTCCACACGAACTCCACGTGGGCAGTAAAGAGTGCCTCGATCGTCGCCGGCGCGGACGTCACGTCCTCAGGGTCTCCGCGCAGGGCGAAGCGGACCGTGCGCGAGATCGAAGCGTCCACGGAAGCGCCTATGCTCGGCCCCCGGCATTTTTTTAACGCGCATCAGTACTTTTGTGGCGGCTAGCGGAATTCGTAGCCGAGCCCGAGCGAGAGCCGGCCTCCGAAGGGCGCCGGACGATGGATGTCGAGCTTCTCGCCGTCCCGAATCCGGAACTGATCGCGGATGAGGATGCCGTCGATCTCGGGAAGCGCTTCCGCAAAGAGGTGCGGCGCGAGCTTGGCACGGATGAGCACGCCGGGGCCGGCGAGCAAGGCCGCACTTGTCTCGCTCCGAACCACGGCAAAGCCGGTCGACGAGGTGCGGATCACGCCAGCGCGCAAGGCCGTCGTGAGGCTGAGCTCGACCCGCGGCATGCGAAGCACCTGAAGGCCGAAAAGCGCGGACGCTCCGACGAACTGGAATCCGACCTCACCCGTGCCGGCGCGAACGGAGCCACCACTCTCGAAGCTCGCCTCCAGCCCGACGAGGAGCGGTCCTCGCGCGTACGTCGCGCGGAGAGCGCCGCCGAGCCCCGCGTCCGGAAGCAGACCGAGCGAAGCCACGCCCGCGACGCCGATCGCGACACGTGAGGGCGGCGAGCTCGTTCGAGTGGGTCGCTCCGACGGAACGGGCCCCGTCGTTGCGGGCGGCGCGGTTGGCTCGGACGGCGGCGGCCGTGGTGCGTCGACTGGCTCGACGCGAGAACGCTCGTCGGGGGCCTCGGGCGAGGGCGGCGCCTCTTGCGGCGGCTGCGGAGCGTCGGCCGGACGCGTCGCGATGATGAGCGCGAGTAGGAGCGCCGCGGGCTCTTCGACCGCCCGGCACTGCGCCCCTTCGACGCGCACCTCACGCTCGCCGATGGAATGGCCGAGCTTGTCCTTCAAAGCCAGCGTGATGAGGAACCCTCCGCGTTCGGCCGTCACCGTCCCCTGCACGAAGAGCTCGGCGGGCCCTCCGGAGCGGGACTCTCCGAGACGTGCTCGCGTCGCGTCGACGATCGCCTTGCGCGACGGGCAGCCGGCCGGCGCGGACCATGTGAGCTCGAAGTCGGCGGGGGCCGCACGCGCGGACCGCGACGCAAGGAGGAGCCCGGCCGCGCTCGCCACCATCCACGCTCGAGCGCGCGCGCCGCGCAATCCCAACGGCAAACCGAGACCTCTGCGCGATGGTACTGACCGGACAACGAAACGGCCACTGAAGCCGACCCCAGGTGGAACAGTCGTCGCTCGCAGCGTGGTGCTCGGACGGTCGCGCGAATCAAGGACGCGACCGCGAGCTCGCGCGAAGCAGCCTTGGGGATCGCTCGGAGCGGCCACAAGCTCGACAGTTGGCAGAAGGTAGTCTCCGCCGCTCTCGCCTTTCCTCGAGGACCTCGTACCTGACTCTCGTGTGCCGCTGAAGGGCCGATCACCCCTCGGTGACAGCGCGAAGCTGAGTCGAGGCTCGGTGAACGCCTCGCGAAGAGCCGCTGGCCGCTTGCCGACGAAGGTCTCGCAGCACTTCTGCTGGTGCTCGTCGCTTCGAGCTCGCCTTCGCATCGTCCCCCGCATGCGCACACCCGAGGCGGGACCGACCCTGCGCTTACGGCCGGAGCGGTTACACGGTATGCGATCAACAATGCCGCGCCGAGCCGTCATCGTCAGTGTTCTCGTCTGCGCGTGCGGGTCCCTCGCAGACGCTCCGTCATCGACGCTGCCGCGTGATGGAGCGGACGCATCCACGGACGGTGACGCAGGCATCGACCCGCGCGCGGGCGAGCCTCCGTATCCAGGCACGTGTCGCCCCTGGCCAGACACGGCAGAAGCGATACCGATCGCGCCCGTCCCCGCAGGGGTCGTCGCAGACTTCGCCGTGCGCGGTAGATACGCTTCCACCGCCATCGCTCCGAACGGCGATGCCGCGCTCGCATGGCAGGTCGACGCGCAGCTCCACACGCGCCTGTTTCGTGGCTCGAACTGGCTCGACGTCGAGACGATCGTCACCGCGGGCCGGCACGGAGATCTCGGTGACCGAGCATCGAAGGTCGCCATGCGGCCGGACGGAAGCCTCTTTGTCGCCTACGATCTCCCTTCGAAGGCGCGGCGGATCGTCTGTGCTCGAGAACGAGAGCAGACCGGCGTGTGGTCGAGCCCCTCGACGCTCACCGAGACGGGCATCGGTTGGTGGCAGGAGCCTCAGTGGCCCGCATTCGAGCTCGCGTCGGATCGTTCGGGAAACGTCACGGCTCTCGTTCGGGTGCTCTCGGATCCTCCGGATCTGCCCACCACCGGCTTGCTCGCGTTCCGAGTCGATGCAAGGAGCCACCACTTCGACGGTCCGCACGTTCTCACGACCGACCCTCCGGACCGGATGCCTCTTGCCGTGACGGACGGAGAGGCCTTCGCCGTCTGGGCTCGAGGTTGGAGCGACTCGCGAGCACAGGCTGCGGCATTCACGGAAGAAGCGGGTTGGAAGGACGCCCTGCCGCCATCGCTCGGCGCATACGTGCTCAGCGCCACGGCCGAGAGGGACGGAAGCGTCAGCGTCCTCGGAGCTCGCCGTGTGGACGAGATGTACCGGATCGAGACGGCGAGACGTCGACCGGACGGTACCTGGGCGGCCCCGTTCGAGCTCGGTGCCGTTTCCGACCTGAGCAGCGCGCAGCTCGTCGCCGGCGACACTGGACAAGCCTTCGCGACATGGACGACCTGGTCGCGCGACTGCACCTTGACGGCCAACATCGTACGACGCGACACCAGCGGCACCTGGTCGTCTGAGACCATCCCAGGAGCGCCGGCGAACGCGAAGGTGATCGACGCGATCGCGCTCTCGGAGAGCGGTCACGCACTGATCGCCTGGAGGCCGCTCGACCGAGACGGGAAAAGCTGCCACGCCGGCGCGTCCCATCTCTCATGGCTCTCTCCCTCGGGCGTCTGGTCTCCCCCCGTGCCGCTCTCGTCAGGGACTCTGGTCGGCCCGCCCCTTCTCACATCCGCAGGCCGAGCGCTCGTCGCGTGGCATTACGACGACCTCGTGCTCGTCCGATGGATCGATCCACCGTGACCACGCGTAGCGGGCCGCCATCGAGCGAACGTGACGAAGCTCGGCGCCGGCCACGCAACGCATCGCGTGATGACGCCACTCGCGCGGCTCGCCGCGCTACGTAACGCGCAAATTCCGCAGCTGCGTGCAAACCACGCGCGCCGTTCGAGCGCAGCACAAGCTGTACCGAAAGGAATAACGAGTAGGAAAGCCATTCGACCTTGACGAAAGGATGCCCGCCAAGCGAACGGTAGATTGAACACGTGCCGACGTGCCGACGTAAGGGGGAGGTAGCGAGCGGAGTACCCACCAGATGATTCAGGCTGGCACCAACCACGAAAGCCACCAGCGTTCGTCCGCGACCGAGTTCTTGCGCGAGCTCGATACCCTTGCGGCCGACAGCGCCCTTGCCCCCGCGCTCCGCTCGTTGCTCATCGCCTCTGCGCTGCATGACGACAATACGGGCCGTCACACGGTGCGCGTCGGATACATCGCCGAGGTCCTCGGTCGCGCGATGGGCCTCGACACACGACTCTGCGGCTCGCTGCGTGTCGCCGCGATGATGCACGACGTGGGCAAGCTGACCGTCCCTGACGCCATCCTGTTCAAGCCCGGTCCCCTGACGGACGACGAGATGGCGATCATCCGTCTGCATCCCGAGCACGGCGCGCGGATCCTCGGCATTGGTGACGATCCGCTCGTCCGTATGGCAGCAACGGTCGCCGTTGGGCATCACGAACGCTTCGACG
Organism: Myxococcales bacterium 68-20; assembly: GCA_001899635.1. Classification (GTDB taxonomy): domain Bacteria; phylum Myxococcota_A; class Polyangia; order Polyangiales; family Polyangiaceae; genus Labilithrix. The sequence goes on from MKVQ01000004.1 coordinate 538,811, forward strand.
GCAAGGGCTACCCCTACGGCGTCGCAGGTGAGGACATTCCGCTCGTCGCACGGATTACCGCCCTCGCCGACTGCTACGACGCACTTCGCACGGCGCGGTGCTATCGGCCCGCCGTCGAGGAGTCCGCGGTGATCGAGTGGATCCTCCGCGAACGCGCACGCGCCTTCGATCCGGACGTGGTCGATGCCTTCCAGCGCTGCGTCACGCAGCTGGCCGACGTGCACTCGACGGTCGACCAGCACGCGGTGGGACTGTTTGACGACCTTCGGCACGGTACTGCCGGTCTCGTCGCGGACGGGCAGCGCGCGGCGTGAACGCGGTGCCCGAGTCATGGAGCTCTCCGCCGTGACCGCGTAGCGTTCTTCCGTGTCTCGGTCGTGAGCCCGCGCTGACCTCCGTCAGGGTTCAGCCACCGTAGCGAAGGCAGCCCTGAACCGTGCCCCCGCTCTGGCACACGAGATTGAACCAGGCGACGAAGCGGGTGAGCGTCGCCTGATCGGAGCGGCCCTAGCCTAAGACTTCGGCCGATTCGACAGACTCTCGCAGTAGGTCGCGTGAATGCGGCCCTTCGCGGTGCCCTGGTCGAAGGTCGCGTCGACCTCGATCTCGACCGACGAGGTTCCGTCGATCGCGACGAACGTGATCGTCACCGCCGTCGCGTCCGCCACCGGCCCTCCCCCCTGCAGTAGATCACCCTCGAAGTCGAGGAGACCGACCGTGATGCCGTCGGCTTTCGTGAAGACGTCGCCGGGCGCCCCGATGGGTAGGTCGCTGACGATCAACGTACGCTTCGTCGCTGAGCTATACGCCGGACATCCCGGATCGCCGCCCTCGTGCGCCTCGATGTAGAGCACCTGCCCCGCGTCCCCCTTCTCGCTCACGAACTCACCGAGATCGAGCGTCCGAGCGACGTCGCCGATCGTGACCTCGAGCGACGTCCGCTTCGTCGGAGCAAGGCCAGCGTCCCCCGCGTCCGCTGTCCCTGGCTCGGACTCCGAGCTCCCCGAATCCGCTCGCCTGCCGGCCTCGTCCGGAGTTCCACGTGTCGGCGACTCGCCCGAGCACCCCGCGAGGCTCCCAAACACGATGAACGGAATCACCAATGTGAACGCCGAACGCACCATCTGACCGACCCTAGCATCTCGCTGTGCGCCTGCGTCAGCTCGAACCGCACTCTCACCCGGCCGTCGAAGGTAGAGCTCGTCCGACTCACCATTCGGACCGTGCGCGATTGCAAGTAGACGGTTGACGCGATGAAGTTCGTCCCTTAGCGATGGTGGCCCGTCGGCGCGAGAGTGCGGCCCGCCGACGTGAACACACTTACTCCTACGATCGCCTGAGACACGAGATGAAAGCGAAGTTGTTTGCGTCGTTGATGCTGTCGCTGTTTGCAATTCCCGTCGGGTGCACGAATAGCGACAGCGAAGGCAATCGGGGGACTGTGGATCCGGGCCACGATGGGGGCGGCGGCGGATCGTCCCCCGAGGGCGGCACACCTCGCGCTCCGGTGGATGCAACCTACAAGTTCACCAAGTTCTTCCAGGAGCGAGCCTCGGGTGAAGATGTAGCCAAGCGCGTGAACGATTTCGTGGCGGCACTCAACACCGACGGAGCCGCCGGCTATCGCTACATCGACGGCGCCGAAACGGGCGGCGGCATCGTCACGTTCGGCGAAGACGTACTTCTCGTGAAGGACTCGGCTTCGACATACACCTATCAGGCATTGCCGCTACGGTTCGACGTCGTCTCACCGAGCACGATCGACGTGCACGCCGAGCTGCTCCAGCAGATGAAGACCCAGGGCGCCGCGGGCTTCGTGTTCGTGAAGATCTTGGCTGCCGGCCTCGAGCAGGGAGACGGCCGCGCGAGCGAGTTCGCCACGCTCTACCGCAAGGACAACGGCTCGAACGCTACCTACGACTATACGTCGGCGCCGTTTCCGAAGACCTCGACCGAATACGAGAGCCTTGGGAATGCACAAGGAGCCAACGGCTTTCGATACTGGGCCTCGCCCTTGATGGCCAATCAGGGCCAGAAGCTCTATTTCATCAAAGATGCGAGCTCGGACGCGAAATATGCCGTTCGCGCTCTCGTCGACCCGCGGAGCGAGATCGGCGGCGATGACGACGCCGTGAAGGCGCAGTTCCGCGATCAGGGCGCGCAGGGCTACCGCGTCCAGCTCGGCTTCAGCTTCGAGGAGGATCGAGGGCGCTTCAGCGTGCTCTACGTCAAGGACACGACGCAGGCCGCCGTCTTCGAGTACGAATCCCTCAGCCCTCCCGGGACGATCTTCGTGACGCAGGAGCTGGCAGACCAGGCGAACGCTCAGGCCCGGAACGGCCTGCGGTATCTCAGGGAGCCGGGCAGCCCGATCTACTTCAGCGCGCGCCAGTGCACCGGCCCGCTCTGCCTCACGCCCACGGAGAGCGAGCTCACCTTCCGGAACTGACGGCCCGCCCCTCCTCCTCGCCAGTTGGCAGTCTCGCAGGCGCGTCGCGCTCGTGCCTCGAGCAACGCGTGGCGCTACTTCGGCTTCGAGGCGACGAAGATGTCCGACTCGTTGCCGTCTGGCTGCACGAACGCGTAGTAGAGGCGGCAGCCGTCGGGAGACAGCCAGCTCGGGAACTCGAGTCCACCGTTCGTGTTCAACTCGCCGACGGGACGGACGTTCGAGAAGGGCTCGCTGGTGCTCATGCGGGTCGCGACGAAGATGTCGTATGCCCCGGAGGCGATCCTCGACCAATAGATGGTCCGCTCGTCCATAGCTCGAGCGTATCAACAAACTCGAGTCGAGAACGGGCGCCGTGAGCGCGCAGCGGGAGCCGCGGCTACGGCGGCGATCTTCCAGGGCGCCGTCGCCGATGCGCTCGCACTCGCCCGAGATCACGAAGGTGGATGGAGCGGCGCCCTCAGGCGATCGTCTTCGGGATTCGCTGCGACTGCACCACCGCGTCGTCGTCGAACCTGAGGAGCCCTTGGGTGACGAGACCGAGGACGATCGCGATCGTGTCGCTCAGTGAGAACGACGTCTCCTCGGCGATCTGGGCAAGCGACGCAACGCCGTCGACATAGAGGAGCACGTACATCTGCTCGCCCGTGATCGTAGCCGGCGGCTCCGCCGATGTGCGGATCGGCACGCACGCGTCCAGCGGCACGTTCCCGCTGGTATCCCTGTAGCCGGCCACGCTCGCGACAGCAGCCATCTCGAAGCTCAGCCGCTGAGACGGAGGAGCCGTGTCGTTCGCCTCTTCGCAGAACGAATCTCGATACAGGGGATGGAGGTCGAAGCCAGCTCGCATGGTGTCCGCCGACAGAGCAAAGGTCGCGCCGACGCGTGAAGCTGCCTCGCGAGCCCGGAACGCGCGCTCCACTCGTCGTTCGACCTCGCGGCGAACGACTCCCGCGCGAGCGAGCAACGCACATGCCTTCGCGAACGAGGGATCGCAAGGAGCGACCTCTGAGCCGAGGACGCGAGTCTGCACTGCGGGCAGCCTCCAGCAAGACGAAGCGGTCGAGCTTGGGTGCCAGTGTAGCTCGCACAAACCACCTTCTGTCCCTCCCGGCTCGACGCTCTCGGCTCCAGCCTCCTGGCAGTACCGGTGGAGCTTGCAGCCCCGGGGTCAGGCGAGCGCGAGCCTTCTTGCTCGAGCGCTCGCCATGGGCGCGTCATGCGGTGCACTCACAGCAGCGCCTTGAAGACGCCGCGGAGGATCTCGTCGATCGGCGCGATGAATGACAATACGGGAAGCATCGGAATGATGGCTGCCAACAAGACGATGGACACCTGGGCCCGACGATAGGGAATGATCTGCATCGTTCGGACGACGTCGTAGACGGAGTTCAGATCCGTGAGCGAGCTCGACTCCTCGCTGGTGACGTGAGCCGGAAATGGCCGCCGGAACCATTCGCGCTCGACGTTCCTTGCGTGGCCCTCGACGACCGCTCGATAGTGACGGAGGCCGGAGCGCTTGGCCTGGGCGAAATGGAACGCGAATCCGAGCAATGGAAAGAACGCGATCAATACGGACAAGATCAGAATCCCAAGCATGGGCTTCGTGACGGCCGCGGCGGGAACACCGTCGCAAACGACCGCGAAGAGCCACCGAGCACTCACGAGGCTCGACGCTCCTGCGATGACCCATGCAAACTGCCCCGGCGCACGGGAGACGAAGGAAAACCCTCCGCAACGATCGCCGTGGGACACGATGGGGCGAAGCAGCGAAGCACTCCGCGCGAAGACCAGCATGAGAACGAGCCAGCGCCAGAGCCATCGGAGCAGGAGGAAGACGTAGACGGGAACGACCACGTAGGCCTGCCACGTTCCGGCTGCAGTGAGGGTGGGTCGAGCGCCGTTGACGAAGATCCACGTCTCGCGCCCGGATGTGTGATGTCGAATCCAGGTGGGGACGATGAGGAGCGCGAGCAGGACGAGCCCTGCTCCCACGAGAGGATGTTCGATCAGCGGCCGGAGCGAACGAACTCGCGCCCGGAGCCCTTCTGAGTTGCGACAGCGCCGAGGGCTGCCGAGCGAGCGCACGATGTACTTCACCTCACGATCGACCCGGCTCTCGGCGAAGAGAAGGAGCGGAATCGCGACGAGGGAGCGCAGGTGCGTCTCGAAGTCGGCCATGAACGAGAGCGCGCCGTGGCGTGCCGGCTCGACGGACGCGAGGACCATGGGCGCGACCCAGGTGATGAGGAGGTACGACGCAACGCGCGCACCTTGCTGCGCGATCGGGTGTTTCCGAGGATCGAAGCCCAGCCGCGACTCGAGGCGTGTGAAGAAGCCGCCCGTCGGAAGAAGGCTGAAAGGCTCCTCTGCGGCGTGAGCGGTCTCGGTGCCCTCGGTCGCAACGGACATGGCGTACCTCGCGCAGCAGGGCTCACGCATCCTACGTGCCCACCAGGGGCACATGCCTTGCTGCAGACACGCCGTCTGCGTCGACCTCGACTGCGGATCTTCCCGACCACGCCTCGATCGAGACCGCGCGCCAGTGCCCGCTCCCGAAGTGAGCCGAGCTCACGCCGGCTCACGCGGTTCGAGGTCTCCCGATCCGTCGTAATCCGCTTCCGTCAGTACCGGCAGCTACCGGCCGAGCAGTAGTAGCTCGTCGGGCAGACGTTGCCGCACGCGCCGCAGTTCTTCGCGTCGGTCTGGAGGCTGACGCACTGGTCACCGCAGATCGTCGCGCCCGTCCCGCAGCTCGCGAAGCTGTGCGACTCCGTCGATTGCGTGACGAGCTCGATCCAGCCCTCCGGCTGAATCGTCTGCCCGCCCGAGAGCTCGCCGAACGTCTTCTTGTTCTTGTGCACCTCGCGCCGCTCGCGCGTGACCGAGATCGAGAGGCTCCCGCCCTCGCTGTCCGAGCTCACCTCGCGGATGACGGCGCGCGGAAGATCGAACGTCCCACTCGCGTCGTCGGCCAGGCACCTGGCGCTGCCGCCGAGCCCGCTCGCCTGGACGTAGACCTTGTCCTCACCGGGGACCCAGCCGATCGTCACCGCTCCCGATCCGAAGACAGTCCCGCGCGAGAGCTCGCGCAGCGGCGGATCCGTCTCGAGGAACGTCGTCGACGTGAACTTCTCGTCGAACTTCTCGAAGCCGGCAGACGCACCGCCGGTGGCCTGCACGCGGATCTCGGTGCGGGCGAGGAACGGCGCGCCATTGCCATTCGGCGTGATGCTGTAAGGCGGGAAGAGCGTGATCGCCTGCGTCGTCCCGGCGAAGGCGAGGGCTCCGGCGTCGAAGCGATCCTTCTTCGTGCAGGTCATGTCGTCTTCGGTGCCCTTGCTGGAGCCCTTCTTCGAGAAGGTGCATACCTCACCGGCGCTGCACGATTTGGTGCAGACCTTGACGCACTTGGCGGTGCACTCGTCGTCGAAGGTGCATACCTCACCGGAACCGCAGCCCTGCACGCCTCCGGTCGTGCACTTCGGCGTCTCGGTGATCTCACAGGCGCCGAGCTTCTTCGTGCAGGACTTGACGAGCTTGGCGTCGGGAACGAACGACGCGGAGATGAGCGGGTTGGAGTCTCCCGTCGCCGAGGCCCGGCTCTCGCCGAGGATGATCGTGCCGAGCGCATGCGGTGATGCGCTCTCGGCCTCGTCGGCGTCGGCCGCATCCCCACCGTTCGCACCAACGCTCGGATCGACCGGCGCCGAGTCCACCGACTGAGTCCTCCCCGCGGCGCAGGCAGCAGAGAGAGCGAGGAAACCAAGGCCGAAAAGACGTAAAGGGCGCATCGTCGAAGGTGTCTCCGGTCCGCTCATACGGCGGGCGTCCGGAGAGTCTTCCTCGCTGCGTCTCGACGGCCCTTCGGGCTATTCGATGCGATTACCCGGGAAGCTCACGTCCACGATGATGCTCGGCTCGAGCATCGCATCGAAGAGCGCGCTGACCTCGCGCGACGGATCGAACTCCCCCGGAGGAGGCGGCGCAAGCGACGGACGGATGCGCGCGGCTTCCTCGCGGAGCTGCGCGAACGTCGACCGCACGGCGACCCGCATGTCCGAAGCGGAGGCGAATCGATCTTCCTTCTTGAACGCAAGCGCCTTGTCGACGACGCCGACGACCCACATCGGCATCTGCGGCGCAACGACGCCGAGCGACGGCGCGCGATCCTTCATCGCCTGGAAGAGGCGGTCGGTGGGGGTTCGGCCATCGTGGATCGCGCGGCCCGTGAGCGCGCGGAACATGACGGCTCCGACGGCGAAGACGTCCGAGCGCGCATCGATCTGATCGCTCTTCCCCTGGGCCTGCTCCGGCGGCATGTACGAGGCCGTCCCGAGGACGATGCCGGAGGCCGTGGGCGCACCGCCGACTCGCGGATCGCGCAGCCGCGCGAGGCCGAAGTCGAGCACCTTCACGATCCCGGCCTTGGTGACGTAGAGGTTGCCCGGCTTGATGTCGCGATGGATGACGTTGCGCGCGTGGAACGCGGAGAGAACGTCGAGCACCTGATCGGCGACCGCGAGGACGTCGGCGAGCGGAAGCACCTCACCGGTGCGCGCCATCCATGCGTCGAGCGACTCGCCCTCCAGCAGCTCCATGACGAGGAACGGCGCGCCGTCCTCCGAGAGGTCGTCGTCGAGGATGCTGACGGCGCCGGGATGCTCGACCTGATTGGCAACGTAGCCTTCCCGGAGGAAGCGCTCGCGGACATCCGCGTGGGTCGCGATGAACGGGTGGAGCATCTTGATGGCGACCTTCTTCCCGTTGCGATGGGTCGCTTGGTAGACGGCAGCCATCCCGCCGACATCGACGAGCCGGTCGATGTGCCACTTGTTGTTGAGGGTCTGCCCGACACGCTTCAGTGCAGCGTGGCGCGGATCGGACGACTGCATCGTCGTCAAGCATATCAGCCCAGGCCAGCTACGGACAGCGCGACGCACACGCCCCAAACGACGAGCTGTGTGCCGTACTCGATCGCAAGAACGCGCGACGTCCTCGCCCCCCGTTCTGCGTGGGCAGGTCGTGGAGGCGAGTCCCGAGGCCGTTTTCGCCCAGATCGCGATCGAGACCGCGACCGTAGGACCGATGAGCTCTGTCGAGCACAGCCCGGGCCGGCACCGCCGGCGACGCGCCGATGAGTGTCGCGAGCGCGACGGCCCTGTCTCAGTCGTCGTCCTCGTCGCCGTCCGGATCCTCGTCGGCGGTGACGTTCGCGACTCCGGGCGTTTGGACCCCGACGAGCTTCACGTGATCGAGGTACCACGTCGTGGTGGTCGTCCTGCGCTTGTAGCCAGTGGTCTTCGACGTGGACGAGTATTTGAACTCGATGTCGCCCTCGCAGAACGCGGGCGTGCCCGCGGCGAGCCAGGGCGTCCCGCGCACGTGAGCGACGCCGGTGTTGTCGGCTTTCTTCGACGTCACGGTGATCGTCGCGTTGCTCAGACCGCGAACCTTCGCCCCGCACATCGCCAAAGTCGTTCCGGGAGCGTGACTGCGAAGCGCCCCCTTCAGCGTCTTCTGGACGATGTCGTTGGGAACCTGCTTCTTGCAGCCCAACAGCGACATCGCAGCGAGAACGACCGCTCCCATCAGCGCCTTCCGCATGACCATCCCTCCCTTTTCCGCCCCATCCGGCTGCGGCGCTGGCGCGCCACACGGCCGAAGAAACGAGGCTACACGAGGACGAGCTCATGCATGAACCACCGAACGACCGATTCGAGCGTGGCAGGCGGCACACCGAGCGCTCGAAGACGACCTCCACACACACATTTGGCTCCCCTAAATCCCCCTCATGAGGCAGGATTCCAGCCTCGCCGGACGGTGTTTGCCAATCGTGCTCCACTGTTCGGGGCGGACGTCGCGTTCGTCGCGTTCGTCGCGTTCAGCCATTTGCAACGGAGTCGGGGTCATGTGGAGACGACTTGGAGTCGGCGTGCTCGTGTCGCTGATGCTCGGTTGCAGCGCAAAGCCCAAGCCCGGATTCGATCCCGTGGGCTCGTCGGGCTCCTCGAGCGGCTTCGGATCGAGCGGCGGCTTCGACATCGACGGCGGCAAGCCTTCGGTCGACGGCTGCTCGGACGCAGCGCGGCTCGTCTATGTCGTCTCGCAGGAGAACGACCTCTATAGCTTCACGCCGAACACGACGACGTTCCAGCTGATCGGCCGGCTCGAGTGTCCGACGAACGGCCTCGCCACTCCGAACTCGATGGCGATCGATCGCCAAGGCATCGCGTGGGTGAACTACAGCGACGGCTCGCTCTTCAAGGTGAGCACTGCCGACGCGAGCTGCTCGGCCACCACGTTCGCGCCGAACCAGCACGGCTTCCTGAGGTTCGGGATGGCCTTCGCTACGAACAGCGAAAACTCGACCGACGAGACGCTCTACATCTCCGGCCTCGAGCTCTCCGGGAGCAACGGCAAGGGCCTCGGCAAGATCGATCTCCAGACGATGAAGATCACCATGCTCGGTGACTACTCGGGCGACCTGACCGGAAAGGGCGCGGAGCTGACCGGCACGGGCGACGGCCACCTCTTCGGGTTCTTCACCACACAGCCGAACGCCACGCTCGCCGAGATCGACCGGGCCAACGGATCGACGTCGAACGACAAATCGCTCGACGGCGTGAACACCGGCAACGCTTGGGCGTTCTCGTTCTGGGGCGGCGACTTCTGGTTCTACACCTCCGACGGCGTGAACCCGTCGCGCGTGACGCGGCTCGAAACAAGCGCAAGCGGAGCCATCAGCGTCGCCAAGAGCGACGTCGGCGGATTCCGGATCGTCGGTGCCGGCGTCTCGACGTGTGCACCGACAGCTCCGCCGAAGTGACGTGCGGAGTCGGCTCGGATCCGTGTGCTAGATCCGACCTACCGGCGTGCGTCGAGCCTTCCTCCTCCTGATCGTCCTCTCGCTCGCGGTTGCCGGCGTCGGCTGCCCGTGCACGCGCGGCGCCGTCAACGCGAGCCCCGAGCTTCGCTGGTGGCTCTTCTCGAGCTTCGGCGCCTCGAAGATCTGCCCGGAGATGTTGAAGCGCGGCGTCCCGCTGAAGCTGCCTCAGCTCGGAGCGGCGAGCGTCGGGCGGTTCTTCCCGAGCCAGTGCAACGTCGTGGTCGACGACGCGAAGAAGGCGATCGTCATGAGCGCGTCGGGCACCGGCTACGTGATGATGCCGTTCACGAGGCGCGTCGGCTTCTACGTCGGGATGTCCGTCGAGTACCTGCCTGACTTCCGCATGGAGACAGACGCGATGTACGTCTGGGGCAAGTTCAATCGCTTCATCGCGCCGCCCGATCTCCGCATCCTCGGCGTCGAGAATCCGGTCGTGAACCTCGCGACACAGACGCCGTTCGGCAACGTGGCGACCGTCATCGGCAACGGCATCGTCGAGGGCGAGATCGGCCGCGGCTTCACCGTGGTCCGACAGGAGGACGGTGACGACTTCGCGATCGGCCATCTCGATCCCCCCGCGAAGCCGAAGCGTCAGTTCCAGGCAAGCGAAGGCCGCGTCGTGCTCGCCAGCGATCTCACGAGCGTGTACACGCGCTCGCGCGAGTTCCTCGGCCCGTTCGAGGTCGCCCAGGAGAAGTCCGCGCTCTATCTCCGCGCGCGGGCCTCCGGCGCGCCGATCAGCTACGCGATCGTCGAGCGCTCCGTGGGTGAGAACTGGCGACGCCAATACGAGACCGCGCAGCCGCTCGGCCCGCCTCCGGGCGTACTGGTCGCATACGGGCCCATCGCGCCGGGCGAAGCGAAGCTCGGCTTCCCGGTCAACCCCGGCACCTACTACATCGTGCTCGAGAACACCGCTGCGCCTCCGCTCCTCGGCGGAGCGCTCGGCGAGCCGGTCGCGCAGATCGCTTATAGCGTCGAGGTCGGCGACCGGCGCTGAAGGAGAGTCGAGCTGCGGTCGGTCGCGATCAGAGCGCGATCAGAGCGTGTTCTCGGTCGCGCCCATCGCCGCCCGGAGGATGCGGTCGGCCTCATCGGAGCCCGAGGACTTCGCCTCCCGCTTCGTCACCTTCGGCTCCGGAGCGGGCTCCTTGGTCTTCGGCTCCTTCGCGGGCTTCGATGCCTTCGGCTCGTCGTTGGTGGCCGACGCGACCCTGTAGCCGTCGTCCTTCTCCTTCGCGGGCTGGCTCACCTTCGCGCTGGGCGACGGGTGCGCGCCGCCCGCGGGCTTGCCCGACGACGCGTGCTTCGGCTGCGCCTTCGGCTGAGGTGCGACCGCAGGAGCGGGCGCCGCGGAGACCTGAGCGACCCGAGCAACGTGCGCGGGCTGCGCGGGCTGCGCGACCGGCGCGGGCTGCGCGACCGGCGCGGGCTGCGCGACCGCCGCGACCTGCGGAGCGTGCGGAGCCTCGGGCGCGACCTGCGGCTGCGCCGGCGCTTGTGTGACGACGAGCGATCCGAACGGGACGTTGGCGTAGGACGGAGGCGGAAGCGCTGCGGGACCTTGCGGCGCCACGACCGGCGCTTGGACGTTGGGCGCAACGACGACCGGCGCGACGGGCGCGCTCTGCTGCATCGCGAGCGCCATGTGCTGCTCGGTTTGAGCCTGCTGCGCGGCGAACGCTGCATCGGCCGCGTTCTGGCGTGCGCGCATCGCGACGCCGCATAGCGCGCCGATGAGCGCGCCGGCGGCGAGGATCATGGATCCGGTCCGCACGCTCGGCCGCGACCGGATGACGACCGTGGATTGAACGCGGTGCGAGCCGGTTGCTGCCGCATCGCGCAGCGAGCTCATCGCCATCGGCGCGAGCGAGTGCGGAGCCGGCGGAGGGCCGGAGTAGTGCGCGGGATAGCCGCCGCCGCTTCCGAACCCGTAGCCCTGCGCCTGCGGTGCCATCGAGCGATGGAACACCTGCTCACGAGGAGCATGCGGGGCCACTGGGGAATGGACGTAGCCGCCGTAGCTGACGGCCTCGAAATCGCCGGTCCCGAGGGCCAGTGGTTCAGCAGGAGGCGGTCGCTTGGAGTACGGGTGCACGGTGCTCCTTGGCGCTTCCCGGATGAAGCGGGACGGCTCGATGCTCTGCGATGCGAATCCCGAGCCAGGCACCGACCACGGCCAAGACGATGGACGAGGGCTGTTTCCCAGGGGTGGAATTTTCGGGCTCGCGCCCCAACCCCCCGCACTGGTCGCGACGCGACGGCCGGCTGGGGGTCCATCGATCCATGCTCGTCGAGCTGCCGCGGAGCGTCAGGCTCTCTATCGATCGCGGTCAGTACGTTGCCGGACGCGGGAACGCTTCGCGATAGGCGCGCATCGCCGTCCGCTCGTCGATCGTGTGCGACCAGCGCGTCGCCCGCTTGAAGGACGAAGCATCCACGGTGATCGGGTAGCGGATGTGCTCGAGCGCCCCGCGCGGGAGGCGCGGTAGGCCGAAGCGTCCGAGTGCTGCCGAGAGCAGCGGCCCAGGGACCGGCACGTTCGTTCGTCCGGTCTCCCCGATGATGACGGAGAGCGGCACGGGCTGCGGGCCGGCGACGTTGAAGACACCTCGCGGCCGCGCGTCGAGCGTCGTGATGAGCGCGCCGACGACGTCCTCCTCGTGCATGAAGTGGAAGAGCGGGTCGTAGCCGAGGATCGTCGGGACGCGCGCACCGCGCAGGAACGTCGCGAGCGTGCCGTGCCCGGTGGGTCCGAGCGTGTAGACCATCCGCAGCACGCTCGTGGTGAAGCTCGAGTAGCGCCACAGCGCCGAGCCCGCGTACAGATCGGCGGCGACGAGATCGGCGAGCTGCGGGAACGACGACAGCCCCATCGGAGGCTCGTCCTCGACGTGGAAGAGCGGCGAGTCCGCGGCCGCTCCGTAATAGGTATGGCGACCGACGAAGACGACGTGGTCGACGCCGTACGTCGCCGAGTGCTCGAACACCGCCCGTGTTCCGCCGAGGTTGATGCGATAGCGATCCTCGCTCTGGACCACGAGGTGAGTCACCGTCGCCAGGTGGATGACGGCGTTCGGGCGAACGCGACGGAAGACGTCCTCCGCGGCGCGTTTGCGGATGTCGAGCTCGTGCACCTCGACGCCCGCGGGCGGATCGTGGAACGGGCGGCGATCGATGCCGATGACGTCGTGGCCCTTCTCGAGCAGGCGCTCGGCGAGCATGCGCCCGAGCCGGCCGGCGATGCCGGGGACGAGGACCTTCACGGCTCACCTCGCCGGCGCTTCTTGCCGGTCTCGATGAGGCTCGCGATCCTGTCCTTCACCTTCTCGACGTTCGCGGCCACGACCTCGTCCTCCTCCGAGCCGGTTCCCTCGAAGAACATCGGCTCCGAGTAGTAGACCTCGAGCTTCGCCGGCAGGGGAACGGCGACGAGCCACGGCGTCACCGGGATGTACGGCAGGCCGAGGAGCTTGCCGAGCGTCACCGCGTTCGAGATCGTCGGCACCGCTTCCCCGCCGCCCATGAACGCGAACGGCACGATCGGCGTCTTCATCTTCTGGGCGAGGCGCATGAAGCCGGTGCCGAACTGCACGAGCGAGTAGCGCTCACGATAGAGCTTCGCCGTCCCGCGGGTGCCCTCGGGGAAGACCATCAGCATGCGCTCGTCCGCCAGCAGGCGCTCGGCGTGCTCGGGGATACCCGTGAGGTGACCGAGCCGGCTCGATATCTGCGAGGCGAACGGGAACTTGTTGAGGAACTTCTCCACCATCCCCTGCGCGAGGCGCGGAGGATGCATGTCGAAGAACATGGAGGCGATCACCATGATGCCGTCGAGCGCGAACCCTCCGGAATGATTGCCCACGAGCATCACGCGACCGCGCTTCGGCACGTGATGGAGGCCGTGCGACTCCACGGAGAAGTAGTGCTTGTAGAAGAAGCGCAGCGCGGTGAAGTTCGCAGCGAGGTAGTCCTTCGAGACCCCATACGGATCGATCCCGAGCTCGTTCCACGGCAGCTCGAGACGATCGACCCGTGAGCGGACCTCGGGATCGATGGGCAGAGGCAGTCGCAAGAAGGAATCCTCTCTTCTCTGGCGGATCGGACGAATCGGACGAATCGGACGGCCTTCGGACCGAAGCGCCCGGCGCGTTGCTCGACGGCAAGCGTATCGGATCGCGCGTCGCGACGGTCGACGATGTCGAGCAGGTCGCGACGCCTTCGGCCCGGCGTGCACGTCGGCGGACGCACGGGCCCATGCGACACGGGCAGGTTGACGGGCGGCCGCACGCGCGCGATGAAGTCCACGCGATGATCAAGTCCCGCCTCTCTCTCTCCCTGGTCGCGTTCGTCCCGATGCTCGCCGCGCTCGGCTGCGAGAACAAGTCGGCGCAGCCCGATCCCAAGGTCGCCACCTCGGATCCCTCGAGCGCGTCCAATCCCGCGACGAAGGCCACCAGCCCCAAGCTCGACAAGCTCTCGCGCGCCGAGTTCAACCGCCTTGCACCGGAGCTCGCGCTGCCGCTCTTCTGGGCAGAGGACGCGAACAAGGACGGCGCCCTCGATCCGAGCGAGCTCGCCGTCTACTGGGGCCTCGACCACAGCGCCACGCTCGCGACCTACGTCGCGAAGGAAGGGGTTGCGCCGGCTTTCACCCCGAAGATGCTCGAGACCTACGAGCGCCTCGTGAAGCAGAAGGAAGAGGGCGGGAAGAACGACGATGCGCGCCGAGCCGCGGTGAAGAAGGAGCTCGTGCAGGGCCGCGTCACCCTGGTCGCGACGGACCTCTCGAAGGTCGATCCGGCGGAGCGCCGCTTCGTCGCCGGGATCATCAAGGCGTCGGAGCTGATCGAGGACCTCTACGCCAAGCAGCAGGCAGTGACGGCGCTCGCCGCGAAGGTCCCCGCCGATGACCTCGCGAGCAAGACCCTGTTCTTCCGCGGCCAGGGCCCGAAGTGCGAGGCTCCTCTCACGCAGAACGATCCGGCGTGCGGCGCGCTCCTCCCGGCCGACATGCCGAAGACGAAGCTCTCCGGCCTCTACCCCGCCGACCTCCTCGCCTCGAACCCGAAGTTCTGCGACGAGCTTCAGAAGAAGAAGGACAAGGCGCTGCTCGATCCGTTCACCGCGGTCGTGAAGGGCGAGAAGGGCGCGCTCGCCGCCAAGCCGTTCCACGAGGTGTGGCCCGCCGAAGTGCAGGCAATCGCGAAGGAGCTCGAAGGCGCCGCACAGGCGCTCGGCGGTCGCGAGCCGGCGCTGAAGGAGTACCTCCTCGCCGCCGCGAAGGCCTTCGGCGACGACAACTGGTGGCCCGCCGACGAGGCCTGGGCGAAGATGGATGCGAAGAACTCGAAGTACTACCTCCGCATCGCGCCCGACGAGGTCTACGACGAGCCGTGCAGCACGAAGGCGCTCTACCACGTCAGCTTCGGCCTGATTAATCAGGGCTCGCTCAAGTGGCAGCAGAAGCTCGATCCGCTGAAGACGGAGATGGAGAACGCGCTCGCTGCCCTCGCGGGCAAGCCGTACACGGCGCGCGCGGTGAGCTTCAAGCTCCCCGACTTCGTCGACATCGCGCTCAACGCCGGCGACTCGCGCAAGGCGTTCGGCGCGACGATCGGGCAGTCGCTCCCGAACTTCGGCCCCGTCGCGAACGAAGGCCGCGGCCGCACCGTCGCGATGACGAACTTCTACACCGACCCCGACAGCATCGCGACGGCGAAGGAGCAGGGCGAGTCGCTCTTCTGCAAGGACGCGATGGCGAAGTGGTCGAGCGAGCAGGAGCCGCAGATCATGAGCACGGTCCTCCACGAGGCCGCCCACAACCTCGGCCCTGCGCACCAGTACAAGGCGAACGGGAAGATCGACCGAGAGGCGTTCGGCGGCCCGCTCGCGAGCACGCTCGAGGAGCTCAAGGCCCAGACGGCCGCGCTCTACTTCACCGAGTGGCTGACCGAGAAGAAGGAGATCACGCGTGAGCAGGCCGACAGGGCCCACGTGCGCGACGTGTTCTGGGCGTTCGGTCACATCTCGCGCGGCATGTACGGCGAGAACAACCACCCGAAGAACTACAGCCAGCTCGCCGCGATCCAGCTCGGCTGGCTCGTGAAGGACGGCTCGGTCTCGTGGAAGGCCGACGAGATGGCCGCGAACGGGAAGGACAAGGGCTGCTTCTCTCTCGACCTCGCGAAGATGCCGGCCGCGATCAAGTCGCTCATGACCGAGGTCGCCCAGATCAAGGGCCAGGGCAACAAGGCCCGCGCCGAGGTCCTCATCAAGGCGTACGTCGGCGCGCCCGGCGAGAAGAAGCCGCTCCACGACGTCATCACCGAGCGCTTCACGCGCGCCCCGAAGGCGAGCTTCGTCTACTCGGTGAAGCTCGACTGAGCGTCACACGCGCACCGGGCGAGGTGGAGAGCGCCCTCGCCCGACGCGCGCCGTAACGGTCGAGCACACGCCGTCCCCCGACCGGCGGTCGTCATCGAGCACGAGTGTTCGAGGATCGCGCTCGTTGAACTAGACTGAACGCGCGTGACCGCGCGGGTACCTCATCCTCCCATCGAGCCTCCGGGGACACGGGTTCGCTTTCCCGACCCGGTCTTGGCGCCGTCGCATGGCGTGCTCGCCATGGGGTGCGACTTCACACCGGGAACGCTGCTCCGCGCGTACCGGAGCGGCATCTTCCCGTGGCCGCATGGGGACGAGGAAGACGAGGGCGGCTCTCCGCTCGTGCTTTGGTTCTCGCCCGAGCCGCGCTGCATCTTCCCGCTCGAGCAGGAGCCGCACTGGTCCCGGAGCCTTCGCCGGACGCTGCGCATCCACCCCTACGAGGTGACGGTCGATCAGGACTTCGCCGGCGTCATGCACATGTGCGGCGAGACACGGAAGGACGCGACGTGGATCATCCCCGAGCTCGAGCGCGGCTACCGCGAGCTGCACCGGCTTGGATGGGCTCACAGCGTGGAGGTCTGGGACACGTCCACGGGCGAGCGCGAGCTCGTGGGAGGGATCTACGGCGTCGCCGTCGGAGGGGCGTTCGCCGGCGAGTCGATGTTCCACACGCGGACGGACACGTCGAAGATCGCGTTCGCGACGCTCGTCACCAAGCTCCGTGCCGCCGGCTACGTCCTCTTCGACGTGCAGGTCGAGAACCCGCACCTCGCCTCGCTCGGCTGCGTCGAGATCCCACGACGCGAGTACCTCGGCCGCCTCGACGACGCCCTCGAGGTCACGCCGGGGCCGCTTCTCTGAGGAGCGCGCTCGCGCGCTGCGGCCCGCGCTCGATCGGCTCGGCGCTCCGTGCGGCCCGCGGCCGGGCGTGAGCCGGCATGCGCCGTCGTGCGAGCGTTGCGGGCCTCTGCGCGCGCAGCAGCAGCCCCGGAATCGCGCGGTTTGTGGGCCAGCACGCCCGCTCGCCGGCCATATGGCTCATCGATGGAAGAGCGCGAAACGGACGCCAATGCGAGTCATCCGGGGCAAAATTCCATGGCTGAGCTCGCAGGCGACAGAAGCGCGATCTACGTCTCGCGCCTCGGAAGCCTGGGAAACTCTTGAACAACACCCGCGTCAACGCGCCGCAACGCCGGTTTCTCGAGGCTTCCAGCCCATGTAGGGCAAGCTCCGACCTTGGCCCGATGCTTTGGGACGTGCCAGACTTCGTGACGGCACCCGAAATCGGGCGATTCGGCGTGTCTTTGCTGGTCGATGTGGTTCCGCGGATGAGCGTCGGTGCTCCACGCCGCCCGGGTGGAGCGATCGAAGGAAGATCGCGTGGGTTTCGGGTGTTCCTAGGCCCGCGTGCTCTCTCGAAGCGTTTTGCGAGATCAAACGCCCCCATCGAACGTGAATAGAGCGAAGCGAGCGAACGGCAATCTTGCTTGAAGAAGTCGATGGTCTGTCCTCGAGCGTGGTCGTGGACAGGAGCGAGACCAAAGGGCCACGCGGAGTCGATTAGCCTTTGAAGAAGTCCGAAGCCCCCAACCTCTCCAAAGCGCCCCTTGCGACCACGTCGCCGCCGGCAGTAGCCGAAGAAGCGGTCGACATGTACTTCCGCAAGATGGCCCAGGTGTCACTCTTGACCCGCGAGGGCGAGGTGATGCTCGCCCAGAGGATCGAGGAGGGCGAACGGAGGATCATCGAGGCGATCGTGGAGTCGCCGTTCGCGGCTGCCGAGCTCGACCATATCGGGCGGCTCCTCTACAAGGGCCGGCTCAAGGTCCGAGACGTCGTTCGCAACGTCGACGACGAAGACGCCTTCGACGAGGGCACGATGCTCAAGATCGCGCGCCTCCTCGAGCGTCCGCTCAAGGAGCTTCACGGGCCGAAGGTGAGGAAGCCCGAGCCCAAGGCGAAGCCGCGGGCGAACGCGAAGAAGACGAAGTACGAGCTCTCGCGCGACGACATCGTCTCCGTGCTCGAGGAGATGCGTCTCGATCGCGGCGTCATCGAGCGCATCGAAAAGAAGCTGCGCATCGTCCAGCGCGAGATGCCCGCCGCAAAGAAGGCGACGGGCGCGACCCTGGAGACGATCTCGCGTGCCCGCCGCGTGGCCGACCGCGCGAAGGCCGAGCTGGTCGAAGCGAACCTGCGCCTCGTCGTCTCGCTCGCGAAGAAGCACGTCAACCGCGGCCTCCAGCTGCTCGACCTGATCCAGGAGGGCAACATCGGCCTCATGCGCGCAGTCGACAAGTTCGACTACAAGCGCGGCTACAAGTTCTCGACGTACGCGACGTGGTGGGTCCGCCAGTCGATCTCCCGCGCGATCGCCGACCAGGGCCGCACGATCCGCGTGCCCGTGCACATGTACGAGTCGCTCCAGAAGCTGACGCGCATGAGCCGCTCGCTCCTCCAGGAGTACGGCCGCGAGCCCACCCCCGAGGAGCTCTCCGAGTCGACGGGCATCCCGGTCGAGAAGGTCCGCGCCGTGATGAAGATCGCGCGCGAGCCGATCAGCCTCGAGACGCCGGTCGGCAACGACGGCGAGTCGCACGTCGGCGAGTTCATCCCCGACGACTCCGCGATGCCGCCGGACGAGGCCTACGCGCAGATGCGCTTCAACGACCAGACGCGCCAGCTGCTCAAGACGCTCACGCCGCGAGAGGAGAAGATCCTCCGTATGCGCTTCGGCATCGACGAGCCGCGCGATCACACGCTCGAAGAGGTCGGTGAGAGCTTCTCGCTCACGCGCGAGCGCATTCGCCAGATCGAGACCAAGGCGCTCCGCAAGCTCCGCCTCCCCTCTCAGCACCGCAAGCTGAAGACGTACATCGGCGGCGGCGGCTGACCGTTCGCCGTCCCTGAGATGGCAACGCCCGTGGGGCCCGGTGGCAGCGCCGGAGCCCCCTACCCTTCCCGCGTCCGCTGACCGAACCGCGCGAGCACCGCGTCCGGGGCGACACCTTCGGCTACGAACAGCGCGTCGAGCGCAGCGTCCGTCGGTGACTCGCCGAGCACGTCGCGATGCACGCCCGTCGTGACCAGCACGGAGGCGATCGATGCTCGGCGCGCACCCGCGATGTCCGTCTCGAGCATGTCGCCGATGGCCACGACCCGGTCTGGCGCGCAGCCTAGGCGCGCGAGGGCGGCCCGGTAGATGGGCGGATGCGGCTTCCCGAAGAGGAACGTCGCGCCGCCGAGCTCCGCGTACGCGTGAGCGATGGCGCCGGGGCCGATCCCGAGGCCACGTCGCGACGGGATCAGGCGGTCGGGGTTCGTACACACGAGCGGCACGCCACGCGGCGCCAGCGGGGCGAGGCGCGCGCGGACCTCCGCGAGCGCCGCCTCGCCCGAAGAGGAGCCCGTCGCGATGACGAGCTCTGCGCGCTCCGCCTCGAGGACGATCTCGAGCCCCGTCTCGTGGAGCCATGGCACGTAGGCGAGGTTCCCTACGTGCAAGACGCGCGGCGACGCCGGGCAGCGCGCAAACACGGCCTCATCCCGGGACACGAGCGCCTCGCGCGTGACGTCGCCCGACGAGACCACATCGAGGAACGCGTCGCGCGGGATCCCCATCGTGACGAGCTCGGCCGCCACGTCGCTGCCGAGGCGCGAGGTGTTGCTGAGAAAGCAGATCCGCGCGCCGCGCGCTGCGAGCTCGACGATGGCGTCGCGTACACCTTCGCCGAGCGCCTCGCCGTCGTGCACGACGCCCCAGAGATCGATGAGAAACCCCTCGCGCTCGCCCACCAGATCGGTCACGGCCGCGAGCCTGCGTACGCCGGGCATGCACGCACCCTAGCGCAGCCGAGCGTTCGCCGTCGCCGGGATGCTATGGTCCGGTCGTGACCATCCAGCAGCGCATCGAGACCAAGCTGAAGGATACGCTCGATCCCTCACACCTCGAGGTCATCAACGAGAGCCACATGCACAACGTGCCGAAAGGCTCGGAGACGCACTTCAAGGTGGTCGTGGTCTCCGGACGCTTCGATGGCATGTCGCCGGTGAAGCGGCATCAGCTCGTCTACGGCGCCCTCGCGGACGAGATGAAGAGCGGCGTCCACGCGCTCGCGATCACCTCGCGCAGCCCGTCGGAGTGGGCCGCGAGCCCCGAGGCGAACGCCTCACCGAAGTGCCTCGGCGGCAACGGCAAGTAGCTCCTGTCGCTTCGGGGCCTTCGCCCGAACGCCGACTGCTTCGCTCGTTCGACGAGCCGAGCGGGGCGAAGAGGCCTGCAGCTCGCAAGCCCCAGTCGCCGCTTCCGCGTCCCGCTCTGCCAAGCTCGACCCGATCACGCCTCCGGGTCGTAGTCGCCGATCGGCTCCCAGCGCGCCTCGACGGACGCGCGCCGGAACGCGGGGCCATCCGCCGAACGCGTGAGCTCTTCGAGCGACGGATCCATTTCGAAGACGAGCGACAGCGGGCACACGAGGCAGTTCTTCGGATCTGCCAGGAACGTCTCCGATTCGTCGCCACGGAGGAAGCGCCAGCCGGAGTCGTTATCGTTGTCGGGCTCCTGGCGGTACGCGAAGAGCACCTCCTTTCGCTTCGGCCCGACTACCCGGGACGAACAGAGAGCGGCCTTCTCGGCCGGACGCGGCGCCTGCTTCGACGGCGCGAGCTTCTTCTTCGCGGTCGTCTTCTTCTTCGACGGCGCGAGCTTCTTCTTCGCGGCCGTCTTCTTCTTCGACGGCGCGAGCTTCTTCTTCGCGGCCGTCTTCTTCTTCGCGGCCATCTTCTTCTTCGCGGTCATCTTCTTCTTCGCTGCCACGCGGCCAGCACACCCCGGATACGAGCCGACGGCAAGCGCCGCGAGTCCGGCCGCACGCAACACGCGCGGTGACATGCGCGTCAGCGGGCGATCGAGCATGAGCTCCACGCGCGTACGCGGGTCCGCAGCGTTTCGATGGAGCGTCAGGGGGCGGTCGTGAACGATCGAAAGGACGACTGCGCTTCGTAGAGCACGGGTAAGGCGTTCTTGTCCGCCGCGTCGTTGCCGGCGTACGCGTCCACCGACGCAAATGGGGCGAACGCTCCCACCACCCAATTGTAGGTCGTTCCCGGCGGCAGCTGAATCCCGGCCGACGCCAGGTCGGGGAGGCGGGCCTCGGTCGCGGCCGTGACGATCTGATAGTGCGGATTGCCCGGCCCGGCGAGGAGCACGAGCACGTGGACTCCCCCATCGAGCTTCGTCCATGAGAACGACGTGCTCATGTTCACGCCTGTCGCCTTGTCCACGGGAAGCACGAGGGTCGGTGACGGCAGAATCCCGATCGTGGCATTCACGGCATCGAGCGCGAGCTCGTTCTTGGTCGTCGTCGACCTGGCTCCGGTACTTGCATTCTCGGCCGACACCGTGACCTGCACCTTGGCGTCGCCGATCGCGGGAACGGGATAGACAATGTTGGGGCCGGGTTCGGGGTCCTTGGGAAGTTCAATGGCGATCTGACCGCCGATGGTGAGTCGCAGGGTCTTTTGCTTTACGGCATAGTCTGCCGGAGCGGTCGTGCTTGCACTGAAGCTCACCTTGCCAATTGGCTCTAGCGTGATCTTCGTCGGAATCTCGTTGTCGCCCTCGGTGATCGAGACGTTCGTCAGAGTCCCGTATCCCTTGTATTCGATCGGCTTCTGGTCGTTCGCCGCCTTGTACGTGTATTGAAGCGCGTGCAAGGTCCCGGGAATCGTCGCGGGTCCCGTCCAGCTCGTGGCCGGCGGCGCGAGAATGAACGTATTCTCACCGGGCTGCGAAAACCCCGGCGTCGCGCTGTAGAGCGCTTTGGCAGCGAGCTGCACGGACGTGCGAGTGAGCGCGGCTTCGGGATACCCGCCTCCACCGGCGAGTGTTCCTTGGATCCCCGCCTGGCGCAGCTGGGTGGACGGATCGACCGCCACGATCGTGGGGTCGGGGCGAGACAGCCCTTCGTAGATCACCACGGTCTTGCTCGTCCCGAGAAGCACCGTGACGGTGTAAGGCGGTGACACGTTCGGAACCGTGAACTGGCCGCTCGTGTCCGTCAGGGCCAGCGGATGATCGCCGATGTGGACGGGTAGCCCTGCGAGCGGCCTCCTGCCCATGTCGAGCACCTTCCCGCGGACGGATATCGTCGCCGGAGCTGCATCGTCGTCTCCAACACCTCCGCTCGGTGTCTCGTCGTGAGCCTGCTCTCCGGACGACGCCGGTTGGCCGGGCTCGTCACTACATCCGGCGGCGGATTGAACGAGGGCCGAGAGCAAGAAGAGGAGTCCGAGTCCGTTCCGTCGATACGAGCTGTGAGTCGCCATGAAGCTCCGAGTCCGAAGTCTCTTCGGGTGAGACGGTCGTCGCGCACGAGTCGCCGAAAGCCGTCGCCCCGGAGAGAAGCAACGGCGGTGCCCCGCGCGATTTCCCGTCGGAAGCAGGCGCATTCGTGGCGTGGCGCTCGAAATCTTGCTCGGCTCTCGAATTTTCGAGAGAGCCGCTCGCGAAAAGTTGAGACCGCGCACGACCCGCATGAGGGCTTCGATGGCCCGCTGGTGCGGCCGAGAGAGCTGACCGTTCTCGACGAGCTCGCGTCTCGAGCTCGATCAGCCGAGCGGGGCGAAGAGGCTCACGTGCGCGCCGTCGGGATCTTCGACGATCGCGTAGCGCTGACCCCAGAACGCATCCCACGGCTCCCTGACGCTCTTGTGACCTGCAGCGATCACGGCGGCATGGGCCTCGTCGACCTCCTTCGGTGAGCCGCAGAGGAACGCGAGGCCCACACGCTGGCCGCGCGGCTCGACCCATCCGGGCGTCAGCTGCTTGTCGAGCGCCGCCGAGTTGAGCGAGATGCGGTAGCCGTTCGACTTCACCTCGACGTAGTCCTGACCCGGCGCGGGGTCGGGAAAGTCGAGACCGATGAGGCGGTAGAAGCGGATCGCGCGCGGGATGTCGGAGGCGACGATCCCGACCATGTCGGGGACGATGGGCATGCTGGGCTCCTTTTCGGGCGCAGAAGCTAGGTCGATGCGGCCCCCGCCGTCTTGAACGAATCCGACACCACGGGCGGAGGACGGCGCTCCGCGACCAGCACCCGCGGGGTGACGCCGGCGAGCGCGCTCGCATCACGCGTGAAATGAGCCTGATCGGCGTATCCCGCGACCGCTGCCGCGACGGATGCGCGCTCACCCGCCGAGATGGCGGCCACGGCGCGCTGGAGCCGCGTCACACGGCCGAACATCTTCGGCGCGATCCCGACGCGCGCCTCGAACCGCCGTGTCAGCTGGCGTTCGGAGAGACACGCGGCCCTCGCCGCCTCGTGGACCGTCCCGCCGTCGGCAAGGAAAGCGAGCGCAGCGCGGATGCGAAGGTCGACCGCTCCGCCGCTGCGAGCGATGCGTCGAGAGAGGAGCTCATCGATGGAGGGGGCGGCAGCGAGGGGTTCGGTCGACGAGCGCTCGAGCACGCCGAGCAGAGTGTCCTCGAGCTCGGACGCTGAGTCCCAGAGATCGTCGAGCGGCGCAACGCCATCGGTGAGCTCTCGCGGCGCCGCCGGCAGGAGACGCGCGGCCTCGCCGGCACGAAAGCGGATCCCGATCACTCCCTCGGAGCTCGCCGGCGACACGATCGCCCGCGTCATCGTTCCCACGACGATCCCTCGCGACGAGCCGCCGAGCAGCACGTCGATGCATCCGTCCGGCAGGACGCGATGCGCAGCAGAGGGGCCCGAGATCGTCCAGTAGCACTCGACGAGCGAACGCAGCTCGGACGCGGGCGCGATCTCGGCGTACGGCACGCCGTCGTTCTAGCGTGCATGTCCCGAGTGGCAAGCGGCGTCGGGCTCGGGTGCCCCGTGCGACGAAGCGCGGCCATAGGCGACCCCGATCTCATCATGAGCTAAGGTATCCGGCCGTCGTGAACGGCCCGCTCGAGTCGGCAAAGCACGCCCGTCTGCTGCGCGCGGGGCGACTTGCGAGCGCCGCGCTGTTCGTCTCGCAGTTCGTCCTGCTCGACATCGTGCTCTCGGGCGGCGGCGCATGGGCCCATCGCCCTGGTAGCCTGCGGGCGACGCTCGGAAGCATCGCCGTCTGGACCGCGCTCTTGGTGCTCGCACGCGCGGGACGGCCGGCGCGGGTGCTCCTTGCCGCGCTCGCCGCCACCGTTCTCGTGGTGCAGGCGTTCGTCCATCGCTTCGTTCACGTGCCGCTCGACGTCCAGGTCGCCGAGTCGGCCCGGCACACCTTCAGCATCATCCGCCCGGTCCTCGTGCGCATGCTGCCTGCGGTGGCGCTCGCGACGGCGGTCGTGACGATGATCGAGCTCGCGCTCCTCACCGTTGCGCGGTGGGACGCCGGCCGACGAGCCCGGGTCGTGTTCGTCCTCGCTGCGTTCGTGGCGATCGTGATCGGCCCCGAGCCTCGCCATTCGACGCCCGACGTCCGCGCATTCCATGCGTTGAGGGTCCTCGGTCACGACGCTCCGAGGCCGATCGCCGGCGCGGTCGCCCTTCCACCGCTCCACTCCGCTCGGAGCGAGACGCCGGATGTCCTCTTCATCCTCACCGAGAGCGTGCGCACCGTCGACTATGTCCCGCATGGGCCCGAGGCGACGGCTCCCGCCTCCGCGGAGGCAACTCCCGGCCGGCTCGAGCTCGACGAGCTCCGCTCGATCTCGAGCTACACGGCGGTCTCGCTCTCGGCGATCATCACCGGCCTCTCGCAAGAAGGAGAACGCGACGACATTCTCCAAGCGCCGAACCTCTTCGACTTCGCCCACGCCGCACGGGCGGACGTCGGGTACTACTCGGCGCAGTCGCGCGAGACGTTCGAGACGAAGGACGTGCGCGCCGCGGTGGACCACTTCGTCACCCTCGAGACCATCGCCGGCCGCGAAGTCGAGGACGAGGACCCCGAGTGGATCGGCAAGCCTCTCGACCACATGGTCATCGATCGGTTCATCGCCGAGCTCCCGGCTCGCCCGCACCCGTCGATGACGGTCTTGCACCTGTACGGGACCCACGCGCCCTACTACTTCGAGGACGCAACGGCGAAGTTCAGGCCCTTCGAGCGCGTCGCCGGCTGGTCCGGGATGCCGAAGCTGCGCAACGCGTACAGGAACGCGATCGCAGAGCAGGACCGCCAGGTGGCGCGCGCGATCGAGGCGTTCAAGGCGCACGTCGGCCATCGTCCATGGCTGATCGTCTTCACCAGCGACCATGGCGAGTCGTTCGGCGAGCACTCGGCAATCCACCACGGGCAAAACCTCTACGACGAGCAGGTGCGCGTGCCGGGATGGTTCGCGGCAGGGGACGGGACATTGAGCGACGACGAGAAGCGCGCCCTCCACGACCACCGGCGGCGATCCGTGACGCATCTCGATTTGCTGCCGACGATGCTCGACGCGCTCGGGCTCCTGGAGAACTTCTCGGTGCGAAGCCACGTGGAGCGCTTGCCCGGGCGGAGCCTCCTTCGGCCCTACACGCCTCGCGCGCCCATCCCGGTGACGAACTGCACGAAGATGTTCCCGTGCCCACTCAACACGTGGGGGCTCTTCGCCGAGGAGCACAAGCTCGTCGCGCAGGTTTGGGATGCGGAGTGGCGCTGCCTCGGCGTGGGAGGTGGCGAACATCTCCTTCCGTCGACCGATCCGGCCTGCGTGGCGCTCGACGAGGCCTCGCGCCGCCACTTCCCGCTCCTTCCGAACGGCACGCCCAACCGTCAGCGCTGAGGCGATGCCGCTCGCGCAGAGCGATCCCTCGATTGCTTCGCCTTCCTCACCCTCGGCCACCCGCGACCGACGCAGAGGCTCCCGACCTCGGGAACGCGTCAGTTGTTCGCGGCGCCGGGCGTGGGCTTGTTGAAGGCCTTGCAGTCCGAGGCGTTGTTGTCGGTGTCGAGCCCGTCGCTCTTGCGACCGACCGAGCCGTTCGTCGGCGCTGCCGGCGCCGCGGTCCCTTCGACGTACGGTCCGGTCGCGCCGCCCCAGCCCAGGGCATCGACGAGCGTGTCGGTGTCGTCGACGAGACCGACCTGGCCGCCATCGGCGCTCATGCCGTTCTTCATCGTCGCGTCCTTGCTCCCCGCGAAAGACGCGGTTCCAAGGACGAAAAAGGCCCCGGCGGCAATGCTATCGCCAGCCGCAAAGGTGTAATAGACGCTGCCCAAATCCGCCGGCGGGCCGCCACTCCCCGCCTTCGGCTTGTAGGCGAGCCTCCAGCCAGCGAGGGAGATCGCACAGGAGTTGGGGTTGTAGAGCTCGACGAACTCATCGTTGGCTCCCTGCGGGCCGGTCGTCATCAGCTCGTTGATGACCACCTTGCCGGTGCAGCCGGGATTGGTGCCCGCGTCGTCGTCGGGATCGGGGATCGTGCCGCTCGATCCGCCGCCGCTGTCGCTGGTGGGGAGGCGCGCGCCGCCTTCGGAGCCCGCGTCCGGATCGGTCCCGGCACCCCCTCCGATGTCGATGCCGTCCTCACCCTGAGCGCACGCGACCGCAATGCTCAGCGCAGCGGAGACACCCACGCCCCGCAAGGCAAGCCGCCAGGTCATTCGGGAACCTCGATCGATCTGCTGTGAAGCCGTACGCGAGAGAAGCCGTTAGTTCGACAGCTTCGGCGAGCTCGCCTTCTCGGCGACCTTGAGCGAGCGCTCGCTGGCCCGCTCCCACTGGAGGATGTCCTCGAGGGCATCCACCATCGCGGCGCCCACACCCCGGTTCTCGACCACTCGGCGATCGCCCGCCACTGCGCGCGCAACCTCGGTCCGGCGCTCGCTCGGGGGCGTGCGTCGCTCCGCCTTACGGCGCTCTTCCGTCTCTTTGCTCGTCGGTTTCATGGCAGCGTCGTATTCCTCCCGTACTCGATACCCGCCCGGCGGGCCTAAAAACTAGCGAAGAAAAGCGGCCGCGCCAGCAGGCCCAGCCAAAGCTCCAGAAGATAGGTCAGAGGAAGTAGTCCTTGATGAGCTCGGAGTCCGGCATCCCGGGCGTCACCGCGTACGCCGAGAAGTCGGTCACGCCGGCCTCACGAAGCACATCCTCGTCTATCGCGAAGTTTCCAGTGTACTCGGAGCTCGTGCGCGTCAGGATCGCGTGGGCCGCGTCGGCCATGATCTCCGGCTTGCGGCTGCCCTTGACGACCTCCTCGCCGCCGAGGAGGTTCTCCACGGCCGCGGTCGCGATGACGGTCTTCGGCCACAGCGCGTTGACCGCGATCTTCCGGTCCCGGAGCTCCTCGTGCATGCCGAGCACGCAGAGGCTCATCCCGTACTTCGCCATCGTGTACGCGACGTGCGGCGCGAACCAGCGCGCCTCCATGTTCAGCGGAGGCGAGATGTTCAGGATGTGCGGGTTCTCGGCCTTCGCGAGGTGCGGAATGCACGCCTGAGAGCACGCGAACGTTCCGCGCGTGTTGATCCCGTGCATCAGATCGAACCGCTTCATCAGCGTCGTCAGCGTGTCCGTGAGGCTGATCGCGCTCGCGTTGTTCACGAGGATGTCGATACCGCCGAAGGTCCGGACCGCCTCGTCGACGGCCGCGCGGATCTGCTCCTCCATCCGGACATCGACGATGCACGCGAGCGCCTTGCCGCCCGCCGCCTCGATCTCATCCCGCGCCGTGTAGACGGTTCCCTGGAGCCTCGGATGCGGCTCGGCGGTCTTCGCCGCGATGACGACGTTCGCGCCGTCCCGCGCCGCGCGAAGCGCGATGGCCTTGCCGATCCCGCGGCTGGCCCCCGTGATGAACAGGGTCTTTCCCTTGAGTGACGTCATGACGAAGGAAACCTAGCCGAGTCGAGACCGAAACGAACCGTCCTCACCTGCCCCGAGACCGCCGGTCGGAGGTCGAACCGACGTAGCGAGCCCCCGCCCCACCCCGGAGGTCGAACCGACGTAGCGAGCGAAGCGAGCGGAGGAGGAACAAGAATGAATCGCGTCCGCACTACGAGATGGAACCGGGTCGGTCAATGCGGAAAGCGAGAGCGCGGTCCCGTTTTTTCCCGGAGAAAGCGCCAGATGCTGGAGCGCTCTCAAATCGCGTATCCCACATCTAGAAAGGGCGTGCGCGTGGGGTAGCGGGTGCTAACGAAACCGGTTCCGCGGGGGGCGTGAACGGAGCTCCTGGGGGCCTGCTGTGTAAGCTCGTCGGAGGGTCGGCCGTTGGCCACGAGGTGCGGTCGCGTCGAAGCCGTTCCTCTGCGGGTGGTTGGGGCGCGAGCCCCAAGTTTTTCTGCGTTCGCGAGCAGATCCCGAGCGACTCACGCGCGTCCGAACCAGCCCCATCACCTCGTCGTCGCGAGGCCGAAGAAAGGATCGATCGGATCATGCGCGCTCTCGTCCTCACCACCGTCATCGCTCTCGCCGCGGCGTGCGCGCCTCGTGAGCGGGTCATCGTCATCAAGGAGCCGGCGAGCGGCACCGACAAGAACGCGCAGCAGCAGCAAGAGCCGAGCAACAGCGCTCCGGTCGCGACGGATGGCGCCCCCATCGCCACGAGCGACGAGCCCGACTGGGGAATCAAGGACCCGAGCGACAGCCGCGAGTACGCACGCGTGATCGAGAAGGTCGCCGGCATGGTGAACGACGGCGAGCTCCAGGCACGTGTGCTGCGCCGGAAGATGTCGGTCGTCAGCGTGATGTGGGAGGACACCGGGCGCGCGCAGGGCTCGGCGCTGGGGCCGAACATCTCCGACCTCACGCTGCAGGTCACCCGACGCGACGAGGGCGGGCAGTTCCAGTCGGCGGTCATGCCCGTCATCCGGCACCCGAACTTCGCCGACAAGACGGGGGACGTCCCGGCCGATCGCTTCTTCGTCCGCGTCGGCAACGAGCAGCGCTCGCCCGGGAGCCTGAAGAGCGTCCCGCTCACCGACGTGCTCAAGAACCTGAAGGCGTTCTCGTCGCGTCCGGACTCGATCCTCGGCAACGGGAACATGCTCGCGCCGCGCGACACGCACTTCCTCGTGAGCGCGCAGGCCGTCTTCCTCCCGATCCCGAAGAGCGGGAAGGCCCAGTTCAACCCCGTGCTCTTCAACTACCAGTCCGCGCCCGGCTCGCCCGCCGTGCTCACGATCCTGGTCACCCGCCAGGGATCGAGCATGCAGGTGATCGAGAACAAGCGCGAGGACTTCACCTCCGCGGGCTGGGGCCAGGAGCTCTACTTCAACAACAACGGCAACCGCGCGCCCTTCACTGCCGAGCGAAAGAGCGACGTCGAGCAGCGCATCGCCGCGCAGGGCGGACCGAAGTCGGAGGACGATAGGAGCGCGCTCCAGAAGGGCGCCGACGTCCTGTTCCTCGTGCAGGTACCGCTGAAGCACCACAACGTCGGGCGTCTCGGCGGCGCGATGCCGGGTGGGATGCCCAAGGCGGGCGGAGCGGGCCCCGTGATGCTCGCGCCTGCCGCTCCGCCGGCGATGGAGTCCGCGGCCGCAGCCAAAGACAAGAAGAGCGACGTCGAGCAGGCCGTGCTCGGCCATGGCCCGAACGTCGGACCGTTCAACGAGGGACACGGCCTTCGGTTCGAGCGCGATCCGACGTTTCCGATCCGCATCACCGTGCAGTTCTACAAGGCGACGAGCAACGGCATCGTGAGCGACATCGATCTCGACAGCATCTCGCGATCGATCGGCAGCGTGTACGAGCACGCCGAGTTCGTCGGCTCGCTCGTCCTGCCGGAGGGAGATCCGCGTCGTCCCACCGCGTGGCAGAAGGTGCCGCGCGAGTGGTTCCCCTGGTGATCACGCCAGCGTCGCACCCGCGGCGCGCAACGGCGTTTTCTCGAATGCCTCCGCATACTCGCGCTTCACCGAGGCACCTCGGTTGCATCGAGGGGGTGCGGAGGCATGCCCATGAAATCCCTCTTCCTCTGTTTCCTCGCCGCGTCTCTCGCCACCCTCGGCGCATGCAGCCGCGATCGAAGTCGAACGCAAGATCATGACGCGCTCACCATCATCAGCGAGCGCGAGATCGCGAACCCGAACGATCAGGATCGCGCGGGGGCGTTGACGCTCACCAGCGCCTCGTTGGTCGCGAGCGAGGCCGCCATCGACCGGATCGTCAACTCACGCTGCGCGCGCGAGGTCGCGTGCAACAACATCGGCGCCGACAAGCTGTTCGCAAGCGGCGAGATGTGCGCCCGCGAGGCTCGCAGCAGGATGTACGACGAGCTGAAGTCGATGACGTGCTGGGCCGGGGTGGACGGCAAGAAGCTCGACGCGTGCCTCGACTCGATCCGCGGCAAGAGCTGCGCGGACCCGGTGGACGCGGTGAACCGGATCAGCGCGTGCCGAGCAAGCGAGCTCTGCCTGAAGGCCGAGTTGCCCCGCTGATCGAGCGCCACGGCGCGATCGCGCAGCGTGCGTTAGCGCCCGAACTGCACACAGCGCCGGCTGAGCGTGCCGTGCTCGAAGCCGCGGATCGGGAAGCCGACCGCATGCTCGTAGAGGCTCGCCGCGCCTGCGACCACGAAGAGCGGATCGAGATGCTTCGAGGTCGGGTGGGCACGCCGCGGCTCCGGGCCCTTCGTGCGCCAGGCGAGCAGCTCTTCGATCTCGGCGTCCGCCAGGAGATTCGCCACCCACGCGTCGAACGCGCGGGCCCAATCTGCAGGCGGCGCATCCCGCCGTGGATCGAGCTCGACGACGTTGTGGGTGATCCCGCCGCTCCCGACGATGAGGTATCCGCGCGCGGCAAGCACGCCGATCTTCCGTCCGAGACCGAACAGCCGCCGCGGCACTGCCCCGGCGACGAGCGAGAGCTGGAGCACCGGAATGTCCGCGCTCGGGAACATGCGGGAGAGAGGGCTCCACACGCCATGGTCCCACCCTCGCTCGGCGCGATCGACGGGGAGCAGCGCGGCGAGCTCGTAGGCGAGCTCGGGCATGCCCGGCGCTGCGTACGTCACGCGCTCGAGGTCCGCAGCGCTCCCGGTGATGTCGTAACCGTCGAAGTCGTAGAGGAGCTTGGGCCGCGACGCGGTCGAGCCTCGCGTGAGCGTGTTTGCCTGCCACTGCGCGCTCACGACGAGGATCCCTCGCGGACGAGGAAGCTCTCGCGCCCACTGAGCGAGCTCGGTTCCGCTCGCAACGTCGAGCGCCGATGCGGGCGCGCCGTGCGAGACGAAGATCGGGGGAATGTGGTCCCTATGCCCGATGCTGCCGCTGGCTCGCTCGGCGCACACGGCGGTCACCGCCTTCGACGACTACGAAGCGCGACGACTCCTCCCATCGGCTGAGGCGGCTCGGGATCGAGCGGAGGAAGCGCCTGGACGAGGCGCTCGATCCGCGGCAGCGCGTCGGCGGCAGCGCGCTCGGCGCGAAGCTCGTCGAACTCGCCGTCGAAGACGAGGCAGAGGATGTAGATGCCCGAGAAGGACATCGCGAGGTAGAAGCTCGTCTCTCGCTCGACGTGGCGGAGGTGGCGGCCCTTGTGGAGGCCGTCGAGCGCGGGCAACCGTCGGACTGCCGCGATGGCAATGCGCGTCGCCTCGCTCTCTTGCGGCAGGTCGTCATCGTCCTCGCTCACGACCGCGGCCGATTCGGCAGGCACGGGCGCGCTGTCGCGCCGCCCGGCCGACGCGGGGCCGGCGGAGGACTCGGCTGCAGGAGGAAGATCGAAGCTGACGTCCTGGAGCGGACCGCTCTCGTCGTCGACACGAGACGCGAGCTCGCGATCGGATACCTCGCGAAGGAGAAGCTCGTTGCGAGCACGTGGCCGCGCAGGGACCGACGCGCAGCCCCAGACGACGGGCGAGTCGGTGTCGATGACGACCACGTCGATCGCGCGGGCACGCGCGGCGAGCGCCTTGAGCTCCTCGTGCAGGGACGTGGAGACCGGGGGACGCGAGCGCGTCCTCTCGGACGGGGGCGAGGCGAGCGCATCCACGAACGTGTTCGCGAGCATCGCAAGGCGGCGCTCGAGGGCATCGCGATCCTTCGGCGCTTCGGCGAAGGTTGCGACGACGTGACGGCCATCCGAGAGCCGGCTGACCAGGACGTTGTCCGCCTCGGGCGTCGCCTCACCGAGCCTGAGCAGGCGAACGTCGTCCGCCTGCAGCTCTCGTTTGGCGAGCGATACGAAGCGCTCGAACGCGGGGGATTCGTCGGTCATGCCAGAAGGCGAGCTTTCTAGCACACTTGACGGGCCCCTGTCCCGAAGCTGAAGCGCACTCCGGAAGCTACGATCGCCCAGAAATCACGGCCAAACGCGGCCTCGACGCAGCGTCCAGCCCGGCTCGGCGCGACCTCGAGACGCGATTCGCGCTCAGTACTTCGGAGCCGGTCCGTGGTCGATCACGAACCGCATGTTCTGGATGCACGGCTGATCGCCGAGGACGAGGCACGCCTCGAGGCAAACCTGACGCTCGCAGCTCGAGCTCGCCATCCCGCGACACATGAAGGTCTTCGCCTGCGTCGCCGCTCTCTGGCGAGTCGCATCGTCGCGCGCAAAGGTCGTCATCTGCTGGCGATGACTCCTGCACTGCGCCTCGGCGGCCCTGCCCATCGCAGCGATTCGCTCCTGCTCCTCCCTGTCGGGGCTGGGAGGCGTCGGTGCAGGCGCGCCACCGTCCTTCTGCGCAGGCGCGCCGCCGTCCTTCTGCACGGGCGCGCCGCCGTCCTTCTGCGGAGCAGGCCCAGGCTTCGGTGACGGGGGCAGGGCAGTAGACGACGACGTCGCGCTCGCCGAGGGCTGCGCCGACGGCGTCGGGATCGGCGCGGGTGCACCCGAGCTCATCGCGCCGGGCACGCCGGCGTCAGACGTCTCGCTCGTCGTTGCAGACGCGTCCTGACGGATGACGAAGTACCACGCACCTCCAGCGATCAGCGCGAGGGCGACGAGCCCGGCGAGCACGCCGAGAACGGCGACGAGGACGCCGGGCGAGGCTTGCTTCTGCCCCGTCGTGTTGGTCTGGTGCCACGTGCTCTGCGTGGTCGGGTGCGGCGCTCCCGGCAAGAGGCCCGGCACGGGAGCCGTCCGCGGGGAGCCCGCGGTGCTCGGCACGAACGACGGCCCGGGCGGATCGCTGCTCGTCGTCCCCATGCCCGTCGTCGAGGCCATCCCGAGCTCGAGGACGTGCGTCGGCGTACGTGCGAACGAGCCGACTCCGCTGAACGGCTGACCGAACGGCGCGGGTCCGGTCCCCGACCGCACCACGCGAGAGATGCGCGCCGCGGAGAGACGACCTCGCTCGGACGCAAAGGGAGCGAGCGCATCCGCGAGCGCGGCCACGTCCTGGAAGCGGCCCGCCGGGTCCTTGTGCAAACAGCGAAGGATGACGCCTTCGAGCTCCGGCGGCGCCTGGGGACGGCGCACGCGCAGCGGGGTGGGCGGATCCATCGCGATCATCGCGCACAGCGCCGACGCGCTCGGAGCCTGGAAGACCGGAGACATCGTGAGGAGCTCGAACAAGATCGAGCCGAGCGCCCAGATGTCGGCACGCGCGTCGACGTTCTTCAGGCTGCGGACCTGCTCCGGGGACATGTAGAGCGGCGTGCCCATCACCATGTCCGTCGACGTCAGGTTCGGCGCGCCTTCGTCGACCGTCTTCGAGATCCCGAAGTCGAGCACCTTCACGCAGTGCGATCCGTCCGGGCGCTGCGTGAGGAAGAGGTTCTGGGGCTTGAGATCGCGATGCACGATCCCGAGCCCATGCGCTTCGCCGAGCGCCTCGCACGCCTGGAGGACGAGGTCGCAGGCCTCGTCGATCGGAAGCGCGCCACGTTGCGCGAGGACGTGCGCGAGATCGGCGCCGCGGAGATGCTCCATCACGATGAACGGCGCGCCGTTCGGGAGCGTGCTCACCTCGAAGACGCGGACGACGTGCTCGCTCTGGATCGCGGCCGCTGCGCGTGCCTCGCGGACGAAGCGCGCGACGGCCCCCTCCCGCGACGCCTTGTGTGGCGCGAGGAACTTGATGGCGACGGAACGACCGAGCGACGTGTCGAGCGCCGCCATGACCACGCCCATCCCGCCGGCGCCGACGACCGCGTCGAGCCGGTATTTCCCGCAGATCACCTCGCCGGGGCGGGGCAGCTC
Organism: Myxococcales bacterium 68-20; assembly: GCA_001899635.1. Lineage (GTDB taxonomy): Bacteria > Myxococcota_A > Polyangia > Polyangiales > Polyangiaceae > Labilithrix. The sequence continues at coordinate 572,576 of MKVQ01000004.1, forward strand.
TCTCGCGTCGCCGCCGTTGTCCCCTGCCCCAGTGCTTCGAGAACCCGAATCCATCCTCCGGTGAGCGTAACAACCGACTGTATGGCGCGGAACAGCGGCTTTACCTATCGTACGCGCAGGTGGCGGGCGCTCTTCCCTCGAGCGAAATCGATTCTATCAGGCGTGCACCTGCCGCGGATGGCGACGGGAGGACGCGCGAGGGCCGAGCCGCGTCCGCCGCGACGGGCCTGCTCGTCCTCCTCTCGTTTCTCTTCCGCCTGCCGCCCCTCCTCAACGCGCGGTCGACGAACTCCGACGCCGCCGTCGTCGGGCTCCAGGCGATTCACCTCCTCCAGGGAGAACGCTCGGCGTTCCTCTGGGGAAGCGGCTACCAGACGTCCGCCGATGCGTACGTCGCCGCCGGCTTCTTCGCGCTCGCGGGGCCGACGCCGCTCGCGCTCATGCTCTCGGCGCTCTCGCTGCACGTCGGAGCGACGTGGCTCGTCTTCGCGACGCTCCGAAGGCGGCTCGATCCGTGGACGTCGCTCCTCGCCTCTCTCCCGCTCGTCTTCGCGCCGAGCTCGATCCACACGTACGCGCTCTACCCGCCACGACAGCTCGGGATCACGCTCGCCGTCGCCGCGCTCTGGGCCCTCGACGGGGCGGCGCAGCGAAGCCGCCACCCGAATGCGTGGCTCGCGCTCGGAGGCCTGCTCTACGGACTCGCGATCTCGGCAGACCCGTATCCGCTCGTGCTCGCGCCGATCGTCCTGGTCATCGGGTATGGCGCGCTCGGCACAGCCCCGCGTCCGCTCGCGCGCGCGCCTCTCCTCGGCGCCGCCGTGCTCGCAGGTCTCGCTCCCTTCGCGCTGCTCCACGCCTCCGCCCGCGGGACGAGCGGCCCGATGGGTCTGACCACCAGCGTCCTTCATCGCAACTGGAAGCTCCTGGTCGACGAGTGTCTGCCGTGGGCGCTGAGCTACAAGGTGTATTACGCACACCACGTGATGGACTACCTGCCGTGGGACGCCCCCGTCCTCGTGCAGGCGGTCCAGATCACAGGCGCGCTCGTCGCCGGCGCGCTCGTCGCCGTCGGGCTCGGCGCCCTCTTCGTGCGAAAGGTCCCGCTCCCGATCCGACGCCTCGGCTTCGCTGGCGCGCTCGCCTGGCCGATCACGATCGGCGGCTTCCTCGGATCGGTCATGGTGATGGACCTCTTCTCGATGCGCTACCTCGCGGTGCTCACGCTGATGCTGCCGTTCGCGTCGGTGCCCGCTGCGTGGATGCTCGGCAGGACACGCTTCGCCGTCCTCATCGCACCACACCTCGTCGCGTCGGCGCTCGGCGGATGGGTCAGCTACGGGCCATTCGTACGCGGTCCGGTGCCGGTGCTCGAGACTCCGGAGCTCCGCGACGACTACGCGCTGCTCGACCTCCTCCGCGCTCGGCGGATCACGTACGCCGAGGCGGACTACTGGGCGTCGTACCGACTGACGTTCCTCTTCCGCGAGCACGTCATCGTCGTACCGACGAACCCCACCGAGGATCGCTACGCGCCGTACCGGCGCGCGTTCGAGGCAGCGCCGACGTTCGCGTACGTCTTCGATCCGGGGCGCTCACGCGAGGACATCGCCGAGGCCGAAGCGCAGCTCGTGCGGACGAACGCTCGCGTGGAGAAGACACACGTCGGCACGCTCGCGGTGTTCTTGGTCACACGAGGCCGTGTCCCAGAGTCCCCCTGAGACGAACAACGAACGGCCGAGCGGCCGGCGAAACAGCTCAGTCCGTGCAGGGGACGTCGGCGTACGGATCGGATCCCTTGTCGGGACGGACGACCGCAGCCTGGAGCCGGGGCTCGCTCGAGCGAGCTGAACGGGCCGCGCGCAGCCGCGCTTCGCTCGACGCATCGCGTCCTCCACGCTCGCGTCCACGAGCGACAGGAAGATGACGCGTTGCAGCTTGAGGCTTGGCAGACAGTGGATGACTCATGACGTTGATCATCGGACGCAAAGCGTATGCCCTTGTCGGTCGACTGGGCGAATACCTGGAAACTCCATCAGCCCTGCGAATGAGCGTGCGCAGTTGACTGCATAAGGTGTCAATTCCTACACGGGTCCCTGTAGCTGAGAGGACGCAGCTAGCATTACTCGAGTCCTCATGACGCAAGCCGCCGCTCCCCCGAAAGTTTGACGCACGAGTCTCGAAGCCATGGCGCGCGTTCCGAAGAAGCTCGGCCCCTACCGCGACAAACGTGCTCCCGGCATAACGAATGAGCCGTTCGGGGATGAAGCTCCGGCGATCGACGCCCGAGCTTCGTCCAAGCCGGGCCAGACCGAGTCCGGCGCGTTCGTCGTTCATCTGCATGATGCAACGAAGCGTCACTACGACGTGCGGCTCGAGATCGGGGGCGTGCTCCTCAGCTTCGCAGTGCCGCATGGGCCGAGCCTCGATCCGGCGAAGAAGGTCCTCGCCGTGAAGACGGAGGACCACCCGATCGAATACCTCGATTTCGAGGACGTCATCCCCGACGGTCAATACGGCGCCGGCTCGATGATCGTCTGGGACCGTGGCTCGGTGACGTACGTCGAGGGCCCTGCGGAGACGGAGCTCGCGAAGGGCAAGCTGCACGTCGAGCTGCGCGGGATGAAGCTCCGCGGACGCTGGGCGTTCGTGAAGCTCGCGAAGGGCGAGACGGGAAACGAGTGGCTACTCTTCAAGAAGCAGGACGGCGAGTCGGATCCGGTTCGCGCGATCGCGATCACGGAGGACCTGCCCAGGTCCGTGCTATCCGGTCTCACCGTCGACGAGCTGGCGGGGCGAGACGAGATCGAGCGGTCGCACCTCGAACGCGCGAAGAAGCTCGGAGCGAAGAAGGACGCGTCGCTCGTCGGCACGCTCCTCGAGCGTGAGCGCTCCCCGCTGGCCACGCCCTCCGTTCACGAAGGCGCCGCGGCGAAGGGCGCCAGGGTCTACGACGCCCAGCTCGAAGGGGTTCGCGTCCTCGCGGTGCGCGACGGTGACGTCGTCGCGCTGCGCGTGTGGACAGGTCGAACCCCCGAGCGCATCGAGGCATTTTACCCCGATGTGGTGAGAGCGCTGCGCGCGCTCCCGATGACGCGGGCGGCGTTCGACGGCGAGCTCGTCGCGTTCGATGCGACCGGTCATCCCAATCTTCCTCGTCTTGCGCAGCGCGTCGCGCGGATAGCGAAGGGCGAGGCTCATCGCGCGGTGACGACGACTCCGGTCGTCCTCGTCGTGAACGACGTGCTGGCACTGGGAGACCTCGACACCCGTCCACTGAAGCTCGAGGCGCGGCGAGCGCTCGTTTCCGGGCTGCTCCCTCCCCTCGGGTTCCTTCGTGCGGCCACGCCGCTCGAGGGAGACGAGGCGCGAGTGCTTGCGACGTGCGCATCGCTGGGGATCGCGAACGTGATCGCGAAGGGCAAAGGCTCGGCATACACCGAGGGCCAAGGGAGATGGTCGCTCCTGTCGACCGGGCTACCGCCGCGCTCGCGATCCGTCGTCGATCACAAGGCGGGCGAGCATCAGACCACGCTCCGCCATGTCGTCGTCTCGAATCGCGAGAAGGTCTTCTGGCCCGCCGATCCGTCGGCGAACCTGCGCGCACGTACCGAGAACTACACGAAGGGCGATCTCGTCGACTACTACGCAAGCATCGCCGACGTCCTCGGTCCGTACCTGAAGGACCGCCCGGTGATTCTGGTCCGCTATCCCGACGGCATCGACGGCAAGAGCTTCTTCCAGTGGAACGTGCCCGTCGGCATGCCGCCGTGGATCCGGACGCTCACGCTCGCGCACGACCTCGACGAGGGCGCGCTCGCGTCGACGGGAGCCACGAGCCCCACGCCGTCGCGGGTGTCGTCGCCGCCGCCGAGCCAGAAGGCGCCGAAGCGTGTCTTCCTCGTCGAGGATCGTTCAACGCTCGTCTACATCGCGAACCTCGGGTGCATCCCGCTCCACGTGCTCGCGAGCCGCGCGCCCGATCTCGCGCGAGCCGACTTCTTCACGATCGACTTCGACGTAAAGCAATCCGAGCTGCGCCACGCGGTGACGCTCGCCCGAACGCTGCGCGGTCTGCTCGACGCGATCGGGCTCGTGGGCTACCCGAAGACGTCCGGTCAGACGGGCCTCCACGTGCTCGTGCCGCTCGGTCCGAACCAGAGCTTCGACACCGCGCGCGCGCTCGCCGATCTCCTCGGGCGGCTCCTCGTCGAGCGGCATCCCGACATCGCGACGATGGACCGGATCGTGTCGCGCCGAGGCGATCGGGTCTACGTCGACACCGGCCAGACGGGGACGTCGCGAGCGATCGTCGCGCCGTACTCGGTCCGCGCCGTCCCGGGCGCCACCGTCTCGACACCGCTCGCGTGGGAGGAGGTCACCGCCGACCTCGACCCGCGAGCGTTCACGATCACGACCGTGCCCCGGCGAATCGCAGAGCGAGGCGATCTCTTCGCGGGACTGCTCGCGGCGCAGCCCGACATCCCGACCGCGGTCGCGAAGCTCGCCGTGCTCGTCGAACGTAGCCGCTGAGCGCAAGCGGACCAGCTACGTCGCGGCGCGCGCACGCAGTCGCTCACACGAGCCCGAGGCGCGACGGGGTCGGCAGGGCTCGTGTCGGGGCACCACTTGACGAGTCGAACTCCTGCGATATATCGAGATGCATCCGAATCGATCGCCGACATTCCGTACGGAAGACAAGCGCAAGGGGCGCAATACGCCCGACGACTGCGCGACGCGGTCGCGTTGAAAGGAAGAGCACATGAACTCGAGCCTGTTTTCATTCTTCGGACATCGACATGGTGGCGCCGAACTAGCCGCGGGCCGCGGAGGGCGCGGGCGCGGGCCGTTTGGCGGTGGCATGTTCGGCAATCCGTTCGGCAGCGGCATGTTCGGCGGCGGTCCACCCGGTGGCGGTGGCTTCTTCCGTGGCGGTGGTAGCCGCGCACGACGCGGAGACGTCCGCACTGCAGTGCTCCTGCTCCTCGCCGAGCAGGCTCGCAACGGGTACCAACTGATGCAGGAGATCGAGCAGCGCAGCGAAGGCGCGTGGCGTCCCAGCCCGGGGTCGATGTATCCCGCACTCCAGCAACTCGAGGACGAGGGACTCGTGCGTGTGGAGGCCGAGGGCGGCAGTCGCCTCTTCCACCTCACGGAAAAGGGGAAGAAGGCGGCAAGCGAGAAGTCCGCGTCCAAGGAGCCCGCGCCCTGGGCCCCGTCGAACTTCGGCACCGAGTCCGTCGGAGAGCTCCGCGAGTTGTTCCATCAGGTCGCAATGGCGACGATGCAGGTCAACCACGTCGGTACGCCCGCGCAGGTCGCAGCGGCTCGTAAGATCCTCGCCGAGGCACGTCGGTCCCTCTATCAGCTCCTCGCCGAAGCGGACGGTGACGAAGGGGAGCGCTGATGTCTCTCAAGGGCAAGTTCGCGCGCCTCCTCGGCGGCATGCTCCTGAAGACTGCGCGCGTCGCGTCCGTCGAGGCTGTGGGCCGTGGATTCCAGCGACTCCTGCTGCACGGCGACGTCCCGACACCACGCGCCGGAACGAAGGTGCAACTCCTCCTGCCGTCGGACGAGATGCGTACGTACTCGCCCATCGCCGCGCCCGATGGCATCACGCTGCTCGGCTACAAGCACGCCGGCGGGCCTGGCGCGCGTTGGATGTGCGAAGTGAAGGCCGGGGACAACGTTCGTTTCGCCGGTCCGCAGCGCTCACTGGAGCTTCCTGCAGGGCCCGTCATCCTCGTCGGTGACGAGACCAGCGTGGCGGTCGCATCCGCGTTCGAGGCCGAGCGGCCTGGCGAGGTCCACGCCGTGTTCCAGGTGGACGCCATCGAGGACGTTCACGTTGCCGTGGGAGCCATGGGCCTCCGCCGCGCCACCGTCGTCCCGCGCGGCGGGACCTACGACGTCGTGGAGGCGGTGCTCGCCGCTCGGGCAGCCGCTCCCTCGGCCAGCCTCGCGCTGACCGGTGGGTCGGAGCTCGTCGTCGCGGCACGCGCGGCGCTTCGCGCGCGCAGCCTCCACGACATCAAGACCAAGCCGTACTGGGTCCCGGGTTCGGCCGGGCTGGATTGAAAGCCATGCGAACCCGCACGGCGGCAGGCGACGAATCGCTCCTCGCGCAGGCTCGCGAGCGGCTGGATCGCTACCTCGCCGACAAGGGGCTGAAGCGCCCCCGCAAGCGCCTCACCACAAGCGCCAGCTCTACGGTCTCTGCGCTGGCTGTCAGGCCGAGGGCACGGCAGGTCTGGATAGATCGAAGAGCGGGTCGGCAACTCGCCGTGCTCGTCGAACGTAGGCGCGGAGCGCAGCTGGCCCGAAGGCGTCTCGGTTGCGAGATGCGTTCGAGCCGGATACCTCGTCAGTCCGCGCGACGGCGACGCCGACACGTAGCGGAAGCGACCAACGCGACGAGCGCCGCCACTCCACCAATCTCGCCGAGGGACCCGCGGGTGGCGAGCGAACATCCACCCGAGTCGCTGGAGGCGTGCTGGTCATGGGCCGAGGCACCCGTCGTGTTGGTGCCTTGGGTCCCGGGACCGGACCCCGTCGCGCGCGCCCACGCATCCTCGTATCCCGCCGGGGCCGTGTTGCACTTGCGTAGGTCTTCGGAGAAGTCCGGCTCGTAGCTCGCGAGCGGCGGAAGCGTGCCGTGCGTCACGCAGATGGGCGCGCTGCGCACCGTCTCGGGGGTGGAGCGTGCGGTGTTCGTCACTGCGAGCACCGCGCAGTACTGGGCAGCTTGGTTCTTGAACTCGACGCCGATGGACGTTCGCTCATCGCCGAAGATGTAGGCGTCTCTCTCTCCGCTGATGTCCACGACGGAGACGCTGAGGAACTCCTGCTCCGCTACCGGGAACGGGCTCCACGACATCATGAAACGCACGCGCGGCTCCCCCGCGGTGGAAAAGCAGTGCCCCGTCCTGACGGCACCACACGTGTCGACGTCATTCGGGGTGGCGCCGTCGCAACAGACGATGTCGTTGCTGAAGCTCTCCCACGCGAGCGAGGCGTTGGCAGCGAGGTTTGCCGGGACCGCGAGCGGCGTCATCGGGCCCGCAGTCGTCTCGAAGCCGAAGCTCCTCGTGGGCGCTCCGTTCGCGATCGTCCCGCCATCGATCGTCGTCGAGACCTGATAGTGGGTGCTCGCAGCGAGCGGCGCCGCGGGGCGGAAGAAGTAGACGCGATCGCCCGCAGTGGCCTCGACGCTTCCGTCGATGGCCGTCCCGAGATCGTCGGTGACGTGCACCTGGAGCGTCCCGCGGGATGCGGCGCCCCCCGGTCCCTTGGCGTCGAAGGTCAGACCGAGCGGGATCGGCGCGTCCGTGGGAAGCCCGTTCGCGATGAACCTGGGTTCCGCCACGCTCCAACCAACGGGCCCCCGCATGGGCGAGCACGCCTGGGCAGGGCTGGAAGGAAGGAGCGAGGCGGCCACGGAGAGGGAGGTGAGCGCCGCAAGCGACAGGAAAGTGTTTCGCGCCATGCCAGCCACAGCAGCAACGTGCATGCCGTCGTCGCGCACTCGTCTTTTCCAGGATTTCCGGGATGCGGCCGCGCCTCGGCCTGTGCCAACGCTTGCCACCCGGCACGGGCACACTGCGCCGAACGTCAGCTCGGTCGTGGTCGACGGCTCGCGTGCCCTCCCCGTGATCGCCGGCGAGGCCACGGAAACAGCCGGACGAGGTCGCGGCGTGCGCTAGGGCGTGACGATCCCGGCCGCGTAGTCGATCGTGACGTACTGGTTCAGGCCGAACGTGCCCGGCTCGAAGCGCTTCGTTTCGCCGTTCGGCCAGCGGACCTCGAGCGCCGCCTTCGTGACACCGCCCTCGCAGCCCTTGTCGCCGAGGCCGAAGAGGAGCGCGCGCGCGTCCGCCGAGCTGTACGTGCCGCGGCTCGACTTCACCTCGCGCACCCAGCGCTTCTCGGAGACGATCACGGTGACGCGCGCGCCGATCGCGTCGCGGTTCACGTTCGTGCCGTCGCCGCGGAGGCGCACCCCGAGCCAGCCGTTCTTCTGACCGATCGTGTTCTCGAAGAGGAAGTTCGCCCGGCCGGCACCGCCGTTGTCGCGCCCGCCGACGAGGAGATCGAGATCGCCATCGCCGTCGATGTCCGACCACGCGAGGTTCTGTCCCGACTTCACCCGATCGGTCGCCCCGCTGCGGTCGTTGATGCCGCTGATGAGGCCGACGCTCGTGAACGAGCCGTCCTCGTTTTGGTGCATCAAGCCGAACCACGCCTTCTGGTCCGGCTTCGAGTAGTTTTCTTCGTACTTCTTGTCGCGCGTGACGGAGAGGTCGATGCGCCCGTCGTTGTCGAAGTCGACCGCGGCCGCGTCGATATCGCCCTCGTTGAACGGGATCCCTCGATCGAGCGTCACGTTCTCGAACGCGAAGCCGCCTGCCTCGCCCTTGTTCAGGAGCAGCATCGACGGATCGCTCCACTTCCGCGACTCGTCGGCGTCGACGGGATGGGAGATCGTCGCCAGCCAGATGTCCATGTTGCCGTCGCCGTCGATGTCCTGGCAGTCGATCCCGAAGCCGTTCGACCCGACGTACTTCGAGGGATCCACCGGCTGCTCGTCACGGCCCTTGCCGGTCGACGCGAGATAGGAGTTGCCGGTCGCGAGCGCGTTGAAGCCGCGCTTCGTGGCGACGTTGGTGAACACGCCGGCACCGTCGTTCTGCCAGAGCGCACGCCAGCCGAGCCCGACGCTGACGCCGTAGTGCGAGACGAAGATGTCGAGGTCGCCGTCGTTGTCGTAGTCGCACGCGACCACGCCGTTCGTCGGCTGCGCCGGCCGCTTCTTCAGGTTCTCCGATGCGTCGCTGAACGTCCCGTCGCCGTTGCCGAAGTAGAGCTGGTCGAGCGCCCCCTGCGAGGTGCCGCCCGCACCGACGTACAGATCGAGCCGCCCGTCGCCGTTGAAATCGGCGAAGACCCCGTTCGCCGCGAGGGCTGCCTTCTCGAGGCCCGAGCTCTCCTTCTTCGTGAAGTGGCCCTTGCCGTCGTTCAGGTAGAGCGCCGACGTCTCGCCCTCGAGCGCGATGTCGAGGCCGGCGAAGCAATCCTGATCGCCGTCGTTGTCCACGTCCGCGAAGACGAAGAAGCCCGCCTGCACCCCGCGCAAGCCGGACTCGTCGGAGAAGTCGCGGAACGTCTTGTCGCCGTTGTTGAGGAAGACGAGGTGCTCGAACGGGATCCCCTTCTGCGGGTTGGGAAAGAGGCTGTGAGCCACGATGTCGTCGCGACCGTCACCGTCGATGTCCGCGAACGCGAGGCGACTGTGGTCGTTGATCGGGATCGGTACCGTGGGGTTCGGGACGAAGTTGTCCTTCTGGATCCCGGATGGCGCCGAGATGTCGACGAAGAAGTCCTCGCCGGGCGCCGTGAGCGGCCGCTCGGTGCACGCGAGCACCGGCCCGGGAGCGCCGCCGTCCGCCGCGTCTCCGCCTGCCGTCGCGTCCGACGAGCAGGCCGCGACCGAGAAGACCGAGAGTCCGAGGAGGTACGCGAGGTTTGTCCGGGTGGTCATCTCGAGCCGTGGAGTAGCACGTCCTTTTACCTCGTAAAGCGAACGGAGCCCCTCCCAGCGGCCGCCTCCGCCCCAACAAACGAGGTCGGGGCTCGCGTCCCAACCACCCCAGACGAAGCGCGGAGTGGAACCGTGCGAACGACGCGATGACGCGGCGAGACGCGGTCCGCGCGACGCCGCCGGCGCACCGAACGACACCGATGACGGCCCGAAAATAGGTGGCACCTGCGCTGCACTTGACGCCCCGGACCTCCCGCGCCAGTTAGGGTAGGCCGTGGCAGCCAGCTATTTCGACGTCGACGGAACGCTCGTACGCACGAACCTCGTCCACCCGACGCTCTTCTACTTGATGCATCAGCGCACGCCGATGCGGAGCCTGCAGAAGCTCGCCCGGGCGGCGTTCCGGAGCCCCGCGTTCATCTGGGCGGAGATGCAGGACCGGCGGATGTTCAACGAGATGCTCTTCACCTCGTACGAGGGCATCTCGCAGGATCGCCTCCACATCCTAGCCGACGACGCGTTCGACACGGTCCTCAAGAAGGCGATCTACCCGCACGCCCGCGACCTCATCGCGCGCAGCCGGGACGAAGGCCACGACGTCGTCATCGTGTCGGGCGCGCTCGACTTCCTCATGAAGCGCCTCGCCGACTACCTCGGCGCCACGCACGTCATCGCGAACAAGCTCGAGATCAAGGACGGCTACGCCACGGGCCGGCTCCTCCGCCCGGTGGTCGCTGGTCCGGAGAAGGCTCGCCTCATCCGCGAGCACGCTCGCGAGCACGGGCACGACCTCGACGAGTGCTTCGCTTACTCCGACAGCTACTCGGACGTGCCGATGCTCAGCGTCGTCGGTCATCCGGCCGCGGTGAACCCGGACAGCAAGCTCCAGCGCCTCGCGCGCACCTACGGCTGGCCGGTCCTCACGCTCGAGAAGACCTCGGTCAACTGACCGCCTCCTCCTGACTGGCGGACGCGCACGGCTCGGCGAGGAGTCGGTCGACCGACCGCGTCCTCGTGACGCCTGTGGCGGGGCTCGAGCGCACGAGGACGTGTCGCTGGACGTCTGCGGTTCGTGCGCTCCGGCGGCCGAACGCCGCGGCCCCAGTCCCGTACGACCGTACGATAAATTTGGTACGCTCGTACGGAATGAGCGCGCGGAGCCATACGCCCAAGGGACAGCTCGCGCGGGAGCGCATCCTCCGCGCCGCGGAGCCGCTCATCGCGGCTCGGGGCTTCCACGGGACGAGCATGCGCGACGTCGCAGACGCGTCCGGGCTCCCGCTCGCCACCATCGTCTATCATTTCGCGCGAAAGGAAGCGCTCCACGGCGCGGTGCTCGGCGAGATCGCCGCGCAGCTCCTCGGCGCGCTGGCGGAGGCGCGAAGAGCGAGCTCGTCCCCGGCGGACGGCGCCATCCGCGGGCTCATCCGCTGGTCGCTGCGCCATCCGGGGCGGGTGCGGCTCCTCATGCGAGAGCTGCTCGACAACCCGACGCGCGTCTCCCACGCATCGTCGCTGCCCCTCGCACCGGTGCTGACGACGCTCGCGGACGACGTCCGCGCGGCCGGTCATCCGCAGCCGGAGCTCGCTGTGCTCCACGTGGTCGGCGCGGTGAGCTACGTCGTTGCGGCGCGTCCAACCGTCCGGCGCATCGTCGGGACCGAACGCGACCGCGAGATGATGACGTCGTACGAGGAGGAGGCGGCCGCGTTCGCGCGGAATGCGCTCGGCCTCGACGGCGGCGACGACCGAGATGCGGGCGGCAAGAAGGCCGGCGTGAAGAGGGCGCCGGTAAAGAAGGAGCAGCACCATGCATCGAGATCGACAGATCGAGCTCGTCCGGCGCGTCCTCGCACACGTCGAGGCGAAGACGACGGACACGGCGCCCGCGGGCGAGATGCTGGACGTGAGCGCCTACTCCGATGAAGCGCTGATCGACCGCGAGAACCAGGTGCTCTTCCGGGAGCTCCCGCTGGCGATCGGCCACGCGTCGCAGCTCCCTCGACCGGGAGACTTCATCACCCACGACGCCTCCGGCGTGCCGCTCCTCGTCGTCCGTCGCGACGATGGAGGCGTCGATGCGTTCATCAACGTCTGCCGTCATCGCGGGACGCGGGTGGAGGCCGCGCCGCATGGCAACAAGCGGGCGTTCTCGTGCCCGTATCACGGATGGACGTACGGCAAGCGCGGCCAGCTCGTGACGATCCCACACGAGCGCGGGTTCGCCTGCGTCGACAAGACCTCGCGCGGCCTCGTGCGCGTCGCCGCAGGGGAGGCCTCCGGCATCGTGTTCGTGAGGCCCGCGCCGCTCGCCGAAGGCGAGGACGCCGCGCTCGACGCGCGCGCGTGGCTCGGGCCGCTCGTCGAGGACCTCGAGGGCTTCGGCGTGAGCTCGTCGGTCCTCTACGGCGCGCGGTCGGTCGACAAGGCGCTCTCGTGGAAGCTCGCGATCGACATCTTCCTCGAGACCTATCACTTGCGCCCGACCCACAAGGACACCATCTACCCCATGTTCTTCGACAACCTCGGGCTCGTCGATCGGGTGGGACCGCACCTGAGGAACGTCTTCCCGAAGCGCACGATCAACCAACTCGCAGCAGAGCCCGAGTCGAGCTGGACGCTCCGCGCGCACGCGAACGTCCTCTTCCACCTCTTCCCGAACACGCTCGTCCTCGTGCAGCCCGACCACACCGCCGTGCTCCACGTCTGGCCGAACGGAGCCACGCGCGCGACGGTCGCCTCGTACCTCCTCGTGCCGGAACCTCCGGCCTCGGACAAGGCACGAGGTTATTGGGACGCAAACGCCGCCGTCCTGTACGGAGCGACAGAGGAAGACTTCACGATGGGCGAGTCGATCCAGCGCGGCCTCTCCTCGGGTGCCAATCGTGAGGTCGTCTTCGGCGCGTTCGAGCACGCGCTCGGTCACTTCCACGCCGAGGTCAGGCGACATACGCACGCCAGGAGCGTCTAACGCGCAGGTGCCGGGCTTCATGAGCTCCAGGGCCAAGGCTCTCACGGGCTCATCACGCGCGGCGCTTCGAGCATCGCGCACGGACAACGGCTCGGCTCCGGGTACTCGACAGCCGAGCCGTCGACCATGGAGTGTGAAGCGTTCGCGCCTCCGCTGTGCGAGGCGGATTGGGACGACGCGAACGTCTGCACCGACCGAGACTCGACAGCAGCACTGACGAGATCGAGAGCGCGATTCGCCCAGGCCGCGGGTGAGCCGTCTCGCGAGTCCTCCGCTCGGGTCGGGAACAAAAACGGTGAGGTCGAGCACGAGGCGCACGTTCGAGGGACGCGCGCGAACGGCCGAAATCGGGCGCCCTTCCCGGCCGGGTTCAAGAGGCCACTGGAACACGATGCCCGCAGAGCATTGCCGCTCCCCGCAGCTGCAGCGCTGGTGGTCCCCCGGGTGCAGAGGCGGCGACGTGAGGAGGTACCTCGACATGAAGACCATCTCGAAACGAGTATTGCCCATCATCACGTTCGGAGCCGGACTGTGGCTTCTCGGCGGCTGCATGAGCCCAACCGATGAGACAGATCCCCTTATGGACGAGGCTCAGGCGACGGACACGGAGGCACAGGCGACGGACACGGAGGAGCAGACGGAGACGGTGAACCAGGCCCTCCCGATCGGGGCCGCCGGAATCGGGTTCGCCGCGCCCATCGGAGCCATCGCCGCCCCCATCGGGTTCGCTGGGATCGGAGCCGCCGGCCTCGGCGTCGCGCCCGGCATCGGCTTCGCCGGTATGCCCATCGGAGGCCTCGGCCTCGGCGTCGCGCCCGGCATCGGCTTCGCCGGTATGCCCATCGGAGGCCTCGGCCTCGGCGTCGCGCCCGGCATCGGCTTCGCCGGCATGCCCATCGGGGCCGTCGGCCTCGGCGGCGTCGGCCTCGGCGGAGTCGGCCTCGGCGGCGTCGGCTTCGGCGGAGTCGGCATGGTCGGAGGTGCCGGAATAGGCTTCGCCCCGGGCATGGCCCTAGGCGTGGGGTGCGCCGGAATCGGCTGCCTCTGACGGGCGATCCAAGCGAAGCTCTCTGCCACCGCATGCGCGCTCGGAACGATTCGAGCGCGCATGCGGTGCTGCCGACACGCGACGACCAACGATCGCCGAGCGCTACCGACCGGTGCCGTCGGTCATCCGACGGACCAGCGCGATCAAGGCATCGCGATCGAATGGCTTCGCGAGCCAGCCGTCGGCCTGGACCTCGTCCGCGCGCTTCGCCGGATCGGTCGACGCGGTCACCACGACGATGCGCGGCCTCGGTCCGCCGCGCCGATCGAGCTCCTGACAGAACTGCCAGCCATCCATGACCGGCATCGACATGTCGAGGAGCACGACGCTCGGGCGGCGGGCCACGATCCGACCGAGCGCCTCCTTGCCGTTCGCCGCGGTCTCGACCTCGAGCCCCTCCCCCTCGAGGATGATCGCGAGTAGCTCGCGCAGCGAGGCGTCGTCCTCGACGATGAGCACGGACGACGTCATGTCGTCCTCGCGAGCGGCAGCCTCATATGGAACGAGCTGCCCTTCCCCTCCTCGCTCTCGAACCACATCTCGCCGCCGTGTCGGCGAACGATCTCTCGGGCAAGGTACAGCCCGACGCCGAGCCCGCCCCTGTCGTGCACCCCTCCGGCGTGCACCTTGAAGAAGAGGGTGAAGACCTTCTTCTGCTGGTCGAGAGGGATACCGATGCCGTGATCGCGGACCGTCATCGTCACGTCGCGATCGTCCGCCGAGAGCTCGATGTCGATCGCGGTGCCCGGCGTGGAGTAACTCACGGCGTTCATGATCAGGTGCCGGATCGCCTGCGCGATCCGCGCGGAATCGACGATGACAGGAAGGTTCGGCCGCATCTCGACATGGAAGCGATGGCTCGGAGCACAGCGCTCCGCTCGGCGAACGACGCCGAGGGCCAGCTCCGTGAGGTCGATCCGCTCGCGTGTGAGGCGAAGGCGCCCGAGGATCATGCTCGCCAGGTCGAGGAGCGTCTCGCTGAGGTGATCCATCCGGTCGCACGCGCGAACGATGGCTTCCAGCATCCGGTCGAGGTTCGGGGGCGTCCCCTTCGCGCTGTCGAGTTGCTGCGCATAGCCCTTCGCGATCGCGAGCGGGGTCTTGAGCTCGTGCGCCACTCCTGAGAGCAGCTCTCTCTTGAGGCGCTCGATGAACATCTCGTCGGTCGCGTCGACCGCGACGATGATGACGCTCTTCACCTGTCCGTCCTCGATGATCGGCGAGCATGTCAGTCGAACGTAGCGGCGCTCCCCCGTACGCCTGACGACGAGCCCGTAGATCTCGCCCTCCACCTTCTCGCGGCGAAGGACCCGCTGGAACGGCCAATCGCTCCTCGGGATCGTCCGGTCCGCAGCGTCGACGAGGTCGATCGCATCGTGGATCTCCTCCCAGGTCTGGAGCCCGGCTGACTCGAGGAACTTGCGGCGGATGGCGCGATTGCCGTGGATCAAGGCACCGCGCGCATCCAAGACGGCGACCCCTTCGGCGATCGAGTCCATCGCCGTCTCCCACCGGCGCCTCACCGCACGGTGCTCGGCGGCCTCGAGGCAGCCCGAGGCGATGTCGGCCATGTTGATCGCGAGCAGCTGCTCCTCGGGCTGCCAGGCGCGCCTCTCGCCGACATGCTCGAAGCAGAGTACGCCGTACACCTGGCCGTGGTGCCAGATCGGGACGTCCATCATCGACGTGATCCCGAGCGGCTTCAGGTAGAACTCCGTGAACTCGGCGGTACGCGGATCGGCCTGAGCGTCGTCGGCGGTGATCGTCCGGCGCTGCTCGAGCGCGCGGAGGTACGTCGGAAAATCGCGACCGTGGATCGGCATGAAGGAGACGTGCGCGTTCTCGCCGAGCAGGTAGAGGTCCTTGCAGACGATCCTCGTGTCGAGGTCGGTCTCGGCCCCGATCGGAGCTCCACCGTCGACCAGCGCCCAGATCGACACCCGAGCGACGTCCATGACGACCGCCGCGGCCTCGGTGATCGCCTGGAAGGCGTCGTGGATGTTGCTCTTGTCACGTCGCGCGAGCTCGAGCAGCACGCGCTCACGAAGCGTGACGGCGGGCATCTCCATTTCTTCGCATTCCAGGAAATCTCCAGCTCGTCGGCATCGACGGTCCGAACGATGGCAAGTTGCGGCTTGTAGGCGAGGTGGTCAATGCGACTCGGCACGCAACGAGCCGGCGCCCGATGCCGGCGTCACGAGGGCGCGGGCTCGCGCGCGACGAGAACCGAGGCGAGCGAGTTGCGGATGACCTTCTCCGCGACGCTGCCGAGCACCAGACGCACCAGGCCCCTACGTCCGCGGCTGCCCGTGATGATCATCTCGACCTCGAGCTCCTTGGCGCGCTCAAGGATGACGTCGGCGGGGTCCCCCTCGCGCTGCTCGAAGCTCGCAAAGCCGTGCTCCTTCGCCAGGCTCTCGAGGGTGCTCAGCCCGAGCGCCTCGAGCTGCTCGACGGCAGCCGCGGCGGGCGGTGTCCACGTATTGCCGAGGGGCATGAGCGCCGACGGCAACATCGAGGACGGCGGCTTCATGACGTGCAGAAGCGTGACGTGGATGCCGGAACTGCGCGCGATCGCCCCGGCGATCCGGAGCGCCGGCAGCGCCCCCTCGCTGAAATCAGTCGCGACGAGGATCTTCTTCGTCGGCCCGCCATCGCGCGCGACGAGGACCGAGGTGTGGGCGTAGCGAACCACTCGCTCGGCGACGTGGCCGAGCACGATCTGCGCTCCTTCGCGCGGCTTCCCTCCAACCGCGATGAGAGACGCGCGATTCGCCTCGGCGATGCGAACGATCTCCTCGTCCGGCGCCCCGCTCTCCACGGTGACACGAGCGTCGCCGGCGGACGCCCCGAGCACGTCGGTCACCTGATTGGTCACGAGCTCGGCAGCGCGTGCGATCAAGTCCGGGCCGAACAGGAGGTCGTTCTCTGCCGAAGTCGGCATCAGCGGATGCTGGCGGAAGACATCCGGCACGACATGGCAGACGATGAGCGGAACGCCGAGCGCCGCCGCATGATCCCCGCCGCGCTCGATCGCGGGACGCGAGGCATCGCTCAGGTCGGTCGCGACGACGACGGGGCCCACGGGATCCACTGTCGTGAACCTTGGTCTCGGTCGCGCCCCGTTCAAGCGTCGTGTGCGCGTTTTCGAAGGGAGAAACTGGTGAGCTCGATGCCGCCGGAAGCCCAGCCGGTACGGGCGCGGAGCCCAGCCTGGGGGCGACGGTCTGCTTCTCGCATCTCCGCGACGCCGAATCGGGTGACCGCGATGGTGACCTCGAGTCAGAGAAGACGCCGCCCTCGCAGCCCGGGCGGGAAGCGGAGCTCGCGGGACCGCGAGCTCACCGCGGCTCGATCGACGACGAGCTGGCTCGCCTGGGTCGACGGATACTGGCGCTCGGACGGCGTCTGGGTGAGCGGGCACTACCGTCAAACGTCCGGATCGCTCCCGCCTCCGTCGGCGTTGGAGGACTGAGGCTCGTCGAGCTCGCGCCTCCGGCACTCCGCGACGGCGAGCGCCTGGAAGCGGGCGAGCTCGGCGGAGCGACTCACGCGATAGCCAGCGTGCTCTTCGGGGAGGAAGAGCGCTGCCGGGAACCGCGTGACCTCCGAAGCGCAGAATGCGCGGGCCTCCGCGAGCGAGCGCGACACCACCCATTCGCCGTTACGGACCACGGGCTCGAGCAGCGGCTCCCAGTCGGGGCCCGGCAGAGGCTCGTCCCGCAGGACGATCACGTCCTCCACCGATGTGCGATCGGCGCCCTCCGTCCGGCGGTGGACCTGCTTCGGAAGCACCAGCGTCTCCTTGCTCGTGCTCAGCTTCAGACGCGGTCGGCCGTCGTACGCGACGAGCTTGTAGACCATGTCGAGAACGGGCGCGTCCGCCGACATCCCGACGCGCGTGCCGACGCCGAAGCCGTCGATCGGTGCCCCCGCTCGGACGAGGGTGTCGATCGCGTATTCGTCGAGGCCGCCGCTCGCAACGATCGCGACGTCACGTAGACCGGCGCGATCGAGCATCGCTCGGGCGGCACGGCTCAACGCATCGAGGTCCCCGCTGTCGAGGCGGATCGCGTCGAGACGGCGTCCGGACTCGTGGACCTCGCGCGCGACCTGGATCGCATGCTCGACGCCCTGGATCGTGTCGTACGTGTCGACCAGCAGCGTGAACGGCCCCGCCGCGGTCCTGGCGCAGGCACGGAACGCCTCGAGCTCGCTGTCGAAGGCCTCGACGAACGAGTGCGCGACCGTCCCATTCGCCGGGATCGCGAGGGTGTGCGAGGCGAGGACGTTGCTCGTCGCCGAGAAGCCCGCGATGAAGGACGCGCGCGCGACCGCCAGCCCGGCTCCGATCCCCGGCGTGCGCCGGAGGCCGAACTCCACGACGTCGCGGCGGCGCGCTGCGGCGACGCACCGAACCGCCTTGCTCGCGACCAGCGTCGGGTAGTGAATCGCGTTCAAGAGCGTGGTCTCGACGAGCTGCGCCTCGATCATCGGTGCATCGACCTCGAGCACGGGCTCGTCCGGGAAGAAGACGCGTCCCTCGCGCATTGCCCAGACGTCGCCCGTGAAACGAACGTCGCGCATGAGGCGCGCGAGCTCCGGAGCGACGCTTCCGGTGCCAGCGACCGCAGAGGCGGCCTCCTCGTCGAACTCGAGCGCAGTCAGGCGATCGAGCGCGACGTCGAGACCGGCGAAGACGAGACACGACCGCGTGGGTGGCAGCTTGCGTACGAAGAGGCTGAACGTGGCCCGCGCGTTCATGTCGAGCGCGAGGTAGCTCGCGGCCATCGTCAGCTCGTAGAGATCGGTCGCGAGCGCGATCGTGCTCGGCCGGTACGACGCCATTCGTGACGACGACGCAAGATCGGCGCCTACGTGACTCGACGTCGACCTCGACCTCAGCGTGCGGCTTCGTTCCAGACGACCGGACGCTCCGCCGCGAGGCTTCGGATCGTGTCGGCGAGGAGGGGCGCGATCGACACCGTCGTCCGCTCGAAGGCAGCTCCCGTGCGCTCCGGGACGCTATCGGTAGTGATGAGCCGCGCGATGCGTGCATGCGAGAGCACGTCGAGAGCAGCGCCGGGGAGAAGCGCGTGTGTAGCCACGACCGTGACCTCGTGCTTGGCTCCACGTGCCCCGAGCGCGGCGACTGCGGCCTCGATCGTGCGGCCGGTCGACACGAGGTCGTCGACCACGATGCACGACCTCCCGTTCACGTCCCCGACGACGTCGTGCACCTCGACCTCGCGGCCGCTCACGCGCGTCTTGTGCACGATCGCGACCGGTCGCTGGAGCAGCCGGCCATACTCGCGAGCGAGCTTCGCGCCGCCGAGGTCGGGCGAGACGATCACCGTGTCTGCGCGCACGTGGGCGCGGGCGGCCTCGGCGAGGAGCGGGACTGCGGACAGATGCTCGACGGGCATCGGAAAGAAGCCCTCCACCGACGCCGAGTGGAGGTCGACCGCGACGAGCCTGGCGAAGCGGCCGCACGATACGAGGTCCGCCGCGACGCGCGCGCCGAGCGGCCCTCCCGTACGTGTCCGGCGCTCCTGCCTCGCGAAGCCGAAGTACGGCACCACGGCGGTGATGCGCGCTGCCCCCGCACGATGAAGCGCGTCCGCGAGGAGCGCGAGCTCTAGCGAGTGCTCACCGACCGGCGGTACCGTCGGCTGCACGACGTAGACGTCGTGGCCTCGCAAGGCCACGTCGACCGAGACGTCGATCTCTCCATCGGGGAAGCGCTCGATCCTTGAGACGGCAGGCGCCTCGCCGAGCGCGGCGGCCACCGAGCTCGCCAGCACGGGGTGCGCGGTGCCCGCCACCACGACCGGCCCGGAAGCGGCGCGGCGGTTCGTGTCTTCGCCGGTCATGCCCCCTCACCGCTCCGGCCAGGTCGAGATCGGCTCGCCCGCGTCGCTCAGCTCGCGGTAGCGACGGAGCAACGCGTGCGCCGCCGCTTCACGAGGCACCTCCGCAGCGAGCGCCTCGTACAAGCGCCTCTGCCACACCGCGCCCGTCACGCCACGACGGATGCGCTCCGCCACGATCCCGAGCCAGGCGTCGACCTCGTCCTCCGCGACGCCGGACGAGAGGAGCCCCGCGCGCGCGAGCGGAAGCAGTTGCGGAGCGAGCTCCATCGGTGAGCACATACGCGGAGACGGCGCGCGCTCGGTCGGCCAGAGCAGGTCGGCTGCGAGCCCGAAACGCGCGGCGTCGTAGAAGCTTCGCCGTGCCTGCCCGAACGTCATCCTGGTAACGAGCGCATCGGCATGCTCGGACAGCGCGACGGTCAACCCGATCGCGAGCGCGGCGTTGGCCACCATGTCCCGGATCGTCGGCCCTGCCGGGAGTGCGCGCATCTCGATCCTGAGATGACCGCCGATCGCATGATCGTAGACGGCGCGATTCCATCGCCACACAGTGCCGTGATGGAGGCGAAGCTCCCGGAGCGGTGGGACTCCGCCGCCTAGCGCCACCACCTCCGGGTCTTCGTCCTCACTGCATTGCGGGAGCAGCGGCGGATGCAGAGCAACGGACTCGGCGAAGAGCTCGCTCGCGCTCGATCGCACCCAGCCGTGACCGAACGACACTCGCGATGGTCGCCAGTCGCCCTCGTGCGTGGAGCATCGATCCTCGACCGCCTGCCGGAAGAGCGCGACCCGCGTCTCGTCCCACAGCCTCCGCCCGAGGAAGATCGGCGAGTTGGCCGACACCGCGAGCACGAACGCCGTCGCGATCTGCGCGGCGTTGAAGGTCCTCGCGAACTGCTCCGGCAAGACACGGAGGTGGACCTGGAACGAGGTGTTGGCGCCCTCGAACGTGACGTCGTCGGTCGTCACGTCGATGACGTCCGTCCCTTCGATCCGCACGGTGGCGGGCTCGCCCCGGAACCGCCGTATCCCCGCCGAGAGCGCGCGGTACCGACAGCTGTTGGTGAGCGACGACGAGCGGAGGTCGTCGAAGGTCAACGTGGGCAGGACGCCGATCATCACGAGGTCCGCCCCGTGGTCCCGCGCTGCAGCGCGCGTGATCGCAAGCGTGCCCGCGAGCTCCGCGGCCATGGCATCGAACGGACGTCCCGCGAGCGGGAACGGCGACGTGTTGATCTCGATGTTGTACCGATTGATCTCCAGGGTCACCCGATCGTCGAGCGCCGCAGCGAGGACGGCGCGGTTCACCGGCGCGGGATGGCCGTCCTCGCCGACGAGATGGAGCTCGAGTTCGGCACCAACGGTCGTGGGACCGACGCCGAAGCCGGGACGGCGCAGCATGTGCTCGAGCGCCGCGATCGAGCGACCGAGCTTCTCGGAGAAGCGCTCGTAGTCGTCGTCGTCGAATTGGTCTCGTTCGATCTCGAAGCCCATCGCTCGTCTCCCCGTTGCTCAGGTCGACCACGGCGGGGTACAGGCGACCTCGCGAACCACGAAGAATCCGTCTTCGCCCTGCCCCTGGTAGCGCGGCATCAGGAGCAGCCCTGTTTCCGGCGCACGCACCGGACCACGCCGATCACGGGCGATGATTTGTTCCGCCTCGATCGGGTCGAAGCCCGCGAAGCCCTCGAGCATCTCGAACTCGTCGCCGACCTTGACGACATGGCGATGCCGGACCTCCACGACGAGAGGTCGACTGCCTGGCGACGGACGGATCGCGGCGAGCTGAGCGTCCTCGGCAGGGACGTGGGCTGCGTCGAGCGCTCCGACGGCGACGAGGAGCATCCAGACGGCCCCGATGTGCCGCTGGACCGCACGAGGGTCCTCGTGCTGCCCCGCCTCGAAGGAGATGCCGACATGACCGCGAGCGGAGGCCCAGGTCAACATGGACGCGCCCACGACCTTCTCGAGCCCGAGCACCACGTTGACGGACAACGCACAAGCGAGGCGGCGGTTCGCGCTCGTATCGGAGAAGCACACGAAGGGCTCCGTCGGGCCGGACGTCGTGTGGAGGTCGAGGAAGACGAGCCGCGAGGGCTCACGCTCGAGCGCGAGGATCTCGCGGTGGAGCTCACGCTGCTCGTGATCTTCCGTGGTGAGCGCATCCTCCGGAGCGGCGTGGAGACGTGTGAGCTCGGGCTCGTGCCAGCCGCGGTTCAGATCCCGTGACACGAACCGGACACCATGCTCGAGCGCACGGCGGTTGCCCGTGAACGCGATGACCTTGCCCCGGAGCACGCTACGGCGAGCGGCGAGATCGGCGAGGACGGCGCGCGCAGCGAGCATCCCCGCCGGCTCGTTGCCGTGGATGCCCCCCGTGATCACGACCGTTGGCCCCTCGGCGGCGCCCGCGACGACTCCGAGGCAACGCGGAGCACTTGCGCGACGCGACTCGACCGGGCCAAAAGCTCCGCCCGAGGCTCCGTGTGGACCTCCGCTCATGCTTCGAGGCGAGCATGCAGCGTGCCCGCGACGGATCGACATCCGCTTCGCTGACCGCGAGCGCCGCGGGTGGTTGGGGCAACGACTGCGGGTGGTTGGGGTGCAACCCCAAGTTCGGGGTTCGCGGTCATGAGGCCATCAGAGTCACGCTCCTTGCCAGAGCTCGCGCAACGGAACCGGGAGCTGGCTCCCGACATCGTCGACCGCCTTTTCCGGAAGGACACGCTTGGCCGCCTTGAACACGGCGCGAACGATCGGCTCGGCGTCCGAGGGCTCGATCGCGAGATGCGCGCCGACCCTCCGGAGGAGCTCCTCGCGATCGAAGGTCTCGGACTCCTCCGCGCGGTGCAGCGAACATCGCTTGACGAGCCCACGCAGCGTGTCGGGCAGGCCGAGCGAGAGCTCGCGCGCCTCACCACCGCTCACGCGCGCGGCGAGCACGCACATCACGGCCGAGAACGCGTTCATGCTCGTGATCCCGGGTGGCAAGGACACGCTGCGCTCGATCTCTTCCTCGATCGCGAGGCGAGCGTCCCGACTGGAGAGCGTCACCTCCTCCGGCGGCGGCTCGAACCGCATCCCCGAGAGCCAGAGCTGCTGGAGACCGTGCGGGAGCTGATGGGCGACATCGTCGACGAGCTTGTCCGGCAGCTCGCTCCGCACTGCCTCGAAGACGACCTCGCATACCAGCTCGGCGTGCGCTGGTGTCACGTCGAGGTGTTCGGCGACGCGCGCCAGGAACTCGACGCGATCGAACCTCATCGTCGGCTTTCCGGTGCGGTGACGGACGCAGGTGGCGAACAAAGGCCGCATCGAGGCAGGGAGTGCCTCGACGACGTGGTGGACCTCTCCGGACGTGAGCCGATCCATGAGGGTGCACATCACGGCAGCGATCGCGTCCTCGGCGGCAAGGTCACGAGGCAGCTGCGCGTTCTTCGCGACGATGCCCCGGACGCGATCGGTGGCGGTTTGATCGGCGATGGATCGATCGAGATGCATGCCGCCGGGTGATGCATCCCGTATGCGCGATCGCAGCAAGCGCGAGCCGTCAGCCGCGACTCGTTTGTTCGTCCGGTATCGAAGTTGAAAGGACACCGGTCATGAGTCCCACATGGCTGGCTGGGGAGAAGCTGTTCCGAGATCGTCGCGATGCAGGTCGTGAGCTTGCCGCGCAGCTCCGCAAGTACCGCAACGCGAAACCGATCGTGCTCGGACTCCCGCGCGGTGGGGTCCCAGTCGCGTACGAGGTCGCCCGCGAGCTCGACGCTCCCATGGACGTCTGCGTGGTCCGCAAGATCGGCGCTCCCGACGAGCCGGAGCTCGGCATCGGTGCAGTCGCGGAGGACGGTGCGCTCTGGGTGAACCGCGAGGCAATGACGCTGGTCGGCGTCTCGAGCTCGAAGCTGCCGAAGCTCATCGAGGCACAGCGCGCGGAGGTCGAGGCTCGGGTGAAGCGCTTCCGAAAGGGCGCGCCGCCACTCGACGTGCACGACCGGCTCGTGCTCGTCGTCGATGACGGGATCGCGACGGGCGGCACCGTTCGAGCGGCCGTGGAGACGCTTCGCGCGCGTGGGGCCGGCCGGATCGTGGTCGCTGTCCCCGTCGGCGCCTCCGACTCCATCGACGAGATCGCCGCGGTCGCCGACGAGGTCGTGTGTCCGCACTCCGAGCGAGCCTTCTTCGCCGTGGGCCAGTGGTACGACGATTTCACCGCGACCACGGACGACGACGTCATCGAGCTGCTCGATCGCGCGAGCTCCGAGCGCAAGAAGCGCGAACGCAAGGGGCGCGAGCGAGCAGAGCTCACCTCGACCTCCCACCAGCGCAACGTTCAGATCCCCGTCGGAGATCGACGGCTCGAGGGGCAGCTCACGATCGCTGCACGGGGTGAGGCGAAGCCCACCGGGCTCGTGATCTTCGCGCACGGCAGCGGGAGCGGCCGGCACAGCCCGCGCAACCAGTTCGTCGCCGGCGAGCTCCAGCGGCAGGGTCTCGCGACGCTGCTCCTCGACCTCCTGACGCAAGAAGAGGAGGTCGTCGATGCGTTGACCGGACATCTTCGCTTCGACATCGGGCTCCTCGCATCGCGGCTCGTCGCGGCGACGGAGTGGGCGCGTCAGGATCGAGAGACCAGGGAGCTCGACATCGGCTACTTCGGCGCGAGCACGGGCGCCGCCGCAGCGCTCATCGGAGCCGCGGAGCGTCCGGAGCTGGTCCACGCGGTTGTCTCGAGAGGCGGCCGGCCGGATCTCGCCGAAGGCTGGCTCGGTCGCGTCAAGGCGCCGACGCTGCTGATCGTCGGTGGAGCGGACCGCGAGGTGGTGCGCCTGAACCGCGAAGCGTTCGCGGATCTGCAATGCACGAAGGAGCTCGAGATCGTCCCGCACGCGACCCACCTGTTCCCGGAGCCCGGGGCGCTCGAGCGCGTCGCCGAGCTGGCCGGAGGCTGGTTCAAGAGCCACCTCGGCGTGCGCGTACCGCGAGCCGCCCAGATTCGCACGTGACGATCTCCGTCCCGAACGGACGACAACATTCGTCGAGCGACCGCTGGAGCCACGCCGCGTCCGCCGGCGAGGCGTGCTCGAGTCGCATTCTCCGCAGGCGGAAGGGCGCCATCTGGAGATCGACGCAACCGCCGTCGAGGTCCCAGCGGAGGAAGTACGTCAGGACGAGGTCGTTCCGGAACTCCTCGTAGCCCGAGATGCCTTCGTAGTCGTTGATGAGGTCACCGCAGCCATAGAGGATCGGCCTCCCGCGATGGATCTCGATCGGTCGCGCATGATGCGACGAGTGACCGAACACGACGTCGACGCCGCGCTCGACGAGCGCGTGGGCGAACCGGACGTGCTCCTCTTCGACGTGGTAACCCCAGTTCGATCCCCAATGGAGCGACACGACCACGACATCGCCGCTCCGCTTCGAGCGCGCGACGCGCTCGGCGAGCTCGTCCGCTTTGGCGATGTCGAGGACGCGCAACAGCGCCACACCGGGGACGTCCGGCTTCGCCTGCCATGCGAGCGGAACGCCGCTCCCCGGCTCGGCAGCCGCGACGACGAGCACGCGACGTCCAGCGTCGACCTCGACGACCGCGGCCTCCGCCGCCTCTGCCTCCGTGCGGCCGGCGCCTGCGGTCCTGAGCCCTGCGGAGTGGAGCGTGGCGAGCGTCTCGACGAGCCCTTCGCGTCCCCAGTCGAGCACGTGGTTGTTCGCCAGGACGGCGACGTCGAGCCCAGCAGACGTCAGAGCCGGCACGTTCTCCGGGTGCATCCGGTAATGAATTCCCTTCGCCGGCCACGCAGCATCGCTGCGCGTCACGCTCGTCTCCAGGTTGACGATGCGGACGTCCACGGCTCTCAGCTCCGGGAGCGAATCGCCCCACGGGTAGTCGAACGCGACCGGCCTCGCGATCGGACCGTTCTCCCGCTCCGCCAGCTCGACGTAGCCCCGGGCGTCGCGGATGTACTCCTCGAAGAGCTCCGGGCTCGACGGATGGGGCAAGATCTGATCGACGCCGCGGCCGGTCATCACGTCGCCGGCGAGCATCAGCTCGAGGCCGCGAGGGGAGCGCGAACCAGATGCACGATGCATGGACCTCATTGGCGTCCGATGACGCATCGACGATGCCAGCCCCCGGAGCTCCGCTCGTGACGGCATGCGCGCTGCTTGTCGAAGGTCATGTCGTTCAACCTCACCTCGCCGAACTTCGAGCACGAGCGCGAGATACCGTCGCGGCACACATCCGACGGGGTCGACGTCTCGCCCGCACTCGAATGGTCCGATCCACCGAAGGGCACGAAGGGTTTCGCGCTCATCGTCGACGATCCCGATGCGCCCGATCCACGCGCGCCGAAGCGCACGTGGGTCCACTGGGTGCTCTACGACCTGCCCGCCGACGCCCGCGCGCTACCGGAGGGTGCGTCGAGGGACAGCTTCCCCATCGGCACGGTCGAGGGCGAGAACGACTGGAAGCAGATCGGCTGGCGAGGTCCGAGCCCGCCGGTCGGGAGGCATCGATACTTCTTCAAGCTCCACGCGCTCGACACGTCGCTCGAGGACCTCGGCGGAGGCGCCTCGAAGCATGACCTCGAGAACGCGATGATGGGCCACATCCTCGGCACCGCGACGCTGATGGGCACCTATCGCAAGAAGGGCTGAGGTCACGGCGAGGGTGGCAAGAGCAGCGAGACGCGACGCCTCATCAGCTCGCGCTCGGCGTCGCGGACGTCAGCACGATCTTGGGGCGAGCAATCGGTCAGCGACGCGTTTTCATTTTCCAGCGAGTTCCCTTGGATCAGGCGGTCAAGCGGTCGGGCGGTCCGGTACACCGTCGTCGCCTGCCGACGGGAGGAGGTGCGTGCTCCGGTCCTCGATGGGGCCGGCGCAGCGTGCGGGTGCCTTTGCATCCGAGATGCCAGGCAGACGGATGCAGGTTTTCCCGCGAAATTCGACGCCATCCGACACGTGCGCAGGGCATCCAGCCCATGTCCGGAGTGCGTGCACGCGTGCTCAGCCGCTGCTTCCCCACTGCGAAGCCGCGTGCGCATCACCGCGTCGTGGGCGCCGAGTTCCCCGTGCTTTGTCGGCCTCTTGGGCGATGGCTCGCTTCGCTGGCACGCCCGGCGCTGCCCGTGGTACGAGGCCCATGCGGCCATGTCTCATCCCCTCGTCGTCACCCTCGATCGCAAGAGCGCTCCGCGAACCCTCTTTTCCGGCGACCGCCTCGTGGAGGTGGACCTCCCTCCGGGAACACGCTGCATCTATCCGAGGCAGCCACTCGCTCCGCTGAAGGACGTCGAGGCCGCGATCCGCTACGCGATCAACCATCCCTACAACTCGGATCCGCTCCACGCGAAGCTCCGTCCGGGGATGAAGGTCGTCATCGGGATCGACGACATCTCGCTCCCCCTCCCGCCGATGCGCCGCCCCGACGTGCGCGAGCGCGTCCTCACCGTCGTCCTCCAGACGCTCGCCGATCACGGCGTCGAAGACGTCGAGATGATCATCGCGACGAGCTTCCACCGCCGCATGACGGGCGAGGAGATCCGGCACATCGTCGGCGACAAGATCTTCAACTCCTACTACCCGGAGCGCCTCTACAACCACGACGCCGAAGACCTCCGCAACATGGTGGAGCTCGGCACGACGGAAGAGGGAGAGATCGTCGAGCTGAATCGCAAGGTCGTCGAGGCCGACCTCGTCATCTACGTGAACTTGAACCTCGTCCCGATGGACGGCGGTCACAAGTCCGTGGCGGTCGGCTTCTGCGGGTACAAGAGCCTCCGCGCGCATCACAACCCGAAGACGATGCGCAAGTGCCACTCGTACATGGACCCGTCGAAGTCGGAGCTTGCGACGAGCGTCCAGCGGATGGGCAAGCTCGCGAACAAGAAGCTCAACGTCTTCACGATCGAGACGACGATCAACAACCGCATGTTCGATCGGCCGCTCGAGTTCCTTCACAAGAACGAGGACGATCTCTCCGCGATGGAGCGGGCGGCGCTGAAGGCGCTCACCGTCACGCTCTCGAAGGTGCCGCAGCCCGCGCGCCAGGCGATCTTCCAGAAGGTGCCCTCTCCGTACGGCGTCACCGGTGTCTTCGCCGGCGAGACCGAGGCCGCGCACAAGCACACGCTCGCGCGCTGCTATGAGCAGTACCTCGTGCCGATCAAGGGACAGGCGGACATCCTCGTCACCGGCGTCCCGTACGTCAGCCCGTACAACGTGAACTCGTTCCTCAACCCGCTCCTCGTGCAGGTGATGGTGAACGGGTACTTGTTCAACATGTACAAGGGCGTGCCGATGCTCAAGAAGGGCGGCACGATGATCGTCACGCACCCGTGCACCGATCAGTTCGACAAGGAGCACCACGCTCCGTACATCGAGTTCGTGCACAACCTGCTGCCCGAGACGCGCGATGCCCTCGAGCTGCACAAGCGCTACGAGGCGAAATTCGCCTCGAACCCGGCGTACATCCAGGCCTACCGCACCGGGCACGCGTACCACCCCGCGCACGCGTTCTTCATGTGGTACTGGGGCGAAGCTGGCCGCCAGCACACCGGCCGCGTGATCGTCGTCGGAGCCGACAACGAGTACATCCCGAAGCTCATGGGCTGGGAGACCGCGCGCTCGATGCCCGAGGCGCTCGAGATGGCGAAGGACACCGCGCCGCCGAACCCGGACATCGTCCTCTTGCACATGCCGCCGATCGTGATGGCCGAAGTCACGGCCTGATCGATCCGAGAGCGTCACGCTGAATCGCTCGCGCGCGCCGTCACTCGCGGCCGTCTCCGCGCAGGTCCGAGGCGCGCTCCCGCGCGCGTGGAGGTCGACGTCGCTCGCGTGGGCCGCGCTCGTCGCGATCGACCTCGTTGGCCGCGCGAGCTACCTCGCGCCGCGCCTCGCCACCGCTCGCGGCGCCCTCAACTACGCCGCCGCGAGCGCCGCGCTCTGGGTCGTCGTCCGCCTGCTCCAGCTCGCGTCGGGTCGGCCGCGCCTCGCGCTCTTCGCGCTCGTCGTGTCGCTGCCGATGGCGATCGAATGGGCGGTGTTCGCCTCCTACGGTCAGTTCGTCGCGCCGACGGACCTCGTCGCGTTCTTCGAGTCTCCGCACGTCGTCTTCCAGGCCGCGGGAGAGGGCGGCGATCGCTTCGGCTCCCTCGCGGTGTTCGTCCTCTCCACGGGAGCCGCATGGCTGCTCCCGCACGAGGTCCAGCCGCTCCGCTGGTGGCGCGCGGTCCTCGCGAGCCTCGTGTTGATCGCGACGGTCGCGGCCGGCGCGAGCTGGTGGCGCGCGTCACCGAGCCTCGGTCACTCGCAGCCCGCGTTCGCCTGCGCGCTCGCAGGGCTGATGCGGCAGGCGACGGTGAGAGCGAACGGCGGAGGCCGCATTGCCGTCCCTTCGGTCCCCATGCCGACCGACGGCGCGCCCTCCGCGCCGCTCCCCAACATCGTTCTCGTCCTCGGCGAATCCCTCGTCGCGAGCCACCTCTCGCTCTACGGCTACGATCGTCCGACGACACCGCGCCTCCAGGCGCTCGCCGATCGCGGCGAGCTCGTGACGTTCGTCGACGCCGCCGTCATGGGCCCGCACACGCGAACGAGCCTCCCGTACATCATGACCGGCCTCTCGGGTCCCGATCCGGGCGGCCGCGTGCTGCTCGCGCCGACGGTCACCCAGTACGCGAAGGCACGCGGCTACCACACCGCATTCATCAGCGCGCAGGAAGAGTCGTGGGGCGACCTCGACTCCTTGCTGCGCGAGGGCACCGATACGTTCCGCACCGGCATCGAGTTCGCGCCGCACGTCGACGTGCTCAAAGGCGCCGACGACCTCGTCGTGCTCGAGGAGGGAGTGCTCCCCGCGATCCGGTCGCTCGCCGAGCCGTTCTTCCTCGTCGTCCACATGGACGGCAGCCACATGCCCTACCGGCAGCACTCACCGCCGTCGCACAAGGTCTTCGCCGAAGACGGGGTCAACTCGATCGGCGCCTACGACAACACGATCCGCGTGACCGACGAGTTCGTCGCGCGCCTCTTCGACGCGCTGCGCGCGCGCGATCCCGAGGCATGGCTCTTCTTCACGAGCGATCACGGTCAGCCGCTCGGAGAGGGAGGCGCGTTCTTCAACCACGGCTACCAGACGAACGTGGTGAAGGATCCGCTGCTCGCCTTCCCTCCACCGTCAGGCAATCGCGCCATGTGGACCGCGCTCGCCGGCGCCCAGGTCTCCGCATGCGATCTCACACCGACGATCCTCCATCTCATGCAGACGGCGCCGCTCCCCGAGGCGCCGACCGACTGCGTCGATTGGCTCGCCGGGCCGCCGGGACCTCGGCATCGCGTGGTGAGCGCATACACGCCGACGTACGTCACCGAGCCGACGATGCTCCTCCTCCTGCCCGATGGCAGACGCGCGGTCTACGATCTCTCGCGAAACACGGTGACGCTCGACGACGGCGCCGTGCGGCCGATGTCCGAGCACCCGCTTCCGCCCGAGCTCGCGGCGAAGCTCGTGATCACGAACCGCTGACGCGCTTCGCGAGCCGCTCGTCCGAACGCGGTCGTGCGCGCGTGGAGGACAGACCGCGCCACCCTGCCCACGAGAGGATCTCGGCGTCGGCCTCCTTCGAGTCCTTCGTCGTCATGCCAGCCACTTCTCTCGCGTCCACGCCATCTCCCAGAAGGCGAGCTCCCACCGACTCGAGGTGATGAAGGCGTGCTCCGCCCGCCGCAGCGCAGGCTCCGGCAGCCCTTCACAGGCGGCGTCGGTCAGCTCTCGGCCCCAGGTCGCGAGCCGGGTGAACTCCTCCGAGGCGTACATGTCGATCCAGGCGCGATAGCGCTCATCCTCGGGCAGCCCGCGCTCGGCCAGCCGCAGGCCGATCTCGTTGTAGCCCCAGAGGCAGGGCAGCAACGCGCCAAGCAGCTCGGCGTAGTCACCGGTCGTCGCGGTGCGCAGCAGAAAATCAGTGTAGCCCTGGTTGGTCGGCACCTTCGTCTCGGCCAGCAGATCCGCCTCGGTGATACCGAACCCGGCCACGTACGAGCGGTGCAGATCCATCTCCGTGACCATGATTCCGCGCAGTAGCTCGGCGAAACGGGTCATCGCCTCCAGGTCGGGCGCCCGCATCACGGCAGCGCCGAACAGCCGGGCATAGTCAATCAAGTAGAGGTAGTCCTGGCGCAGCCAGATGCCGAACCGCCCCGCATCGAGCGTGCCGTCGCCGATGCCGCGCACGAACGGGTGCGCGTGCTGGGCCTCCCAGATCGCGTCGGCGACCTTCCGAAAACGGATCGAGGCAGGCGTCGTGCTGGTCTTGGACATGGCTGCGTACGATAGTCGTGATCGCCTCTGAAAGCGGCGGCTCGTTCGAATCGACGACGGTCGAGCTCTGCAGTCGACTCGGACGCCGAGCGACCCGATCGCGAGCACACGCGTAGGCGCCCCCCGAACGTGTCTACCCGGTCGCCGATCCGAACGTCGCACGGCGTCTCGGGCTCTCTCCGGCCTGACTCGGCTCTCGCCGGTGGCTCGCTCAGGCGTAGTCCGCTATCGAGCGGAATCCTGATCAACGGCGCCATTGGACTCCGTGCACGTGTGGCGAGGGCGAGGAACCATGTCGATCGGATGACGAGCTCGGCGGACGAGCCCACCGTTCGGAGAGCTCGCTGGAAAAAGAGAACCTCGCAACGCGCAAGCGATCGCGGACGCGCGGCGAGGCCTCCGACGAAGCCCCACGATTTCCGTTCGATTCGACGTCGGTGCGGGATCACGCAGATTTCTCCACGCGTCATCAACGAAATTCGGGTTGCCTCCCGTCGCGCACCGAACAATGGATCGGTCACCTCGCTCGGCTGCCACTGTCCTGCCGATCTCGGCGGACGACGCTCACCGGCGACGCACCGACAACACAACGGCTTCGTGGAGGCATCCAGATGAACCCCTTCGAAAACAGGGATTGGTTCGAGGGCGAACTGTTCGACGGACTCAGTCTCGACAGCTTCAACCTAGGCAATCGCGAATTCCACAAATGCGTCTTTCGTAACTGCAAATTTCCAGAAACGCGATGGTCACGCACTCGTCTCGACGAGTGCGTGTTCGAGGGCTGCGATCTGACGCGCGCCGACCCGACGACGCTCTCGCTACGCGACGTGGCATTCAAATCCTGCAAGCTGATGGGGATCGACTTCTCCAACGTCGGCTCGCA
The DNA here is from genome assembly GCA_001899635.1 of Myxococcales bacterium 68-20. Taxonomy (GTDB): domain Bacteria; phylum Myxococcota_A; class Polyangia; order Polyangiales; family Polyangiaceae; genus Labilithrix. The sequence continues at coordinate 604,215 of MKVQ01000004.1, forward strand.
TCCGCATGTCAGCTTCGAGGACTGCAACCTCCGGTACGTGTCGTTCGTCTCGGTCGGATTGCGAAAGACGCCCTTCAAACGATGCGTCATCACCGAGGCAAACTTCTTCGAAGCGGACCTGGCCGAGGCCAATTTCGACGCCTGCCAGTTCGCTGACACGCGGTTCGAAGGCTGCGATCTCCGCAAAGCGCGCTTCCGCGCGGCCCAGGGGCTGTTCATCGATCCCTCGAGGAACCGCGTGAAGGACACGCGCGTCCCCCTCGAGACGGCGATCCTCCTGGCGACCTCGCTCGGCATGCGTGTTCTCGGCTTCACCGCCCCGGCGGAAGACGAGACGCCGGGCTGACGCCGCTCGCCCAGGCCGTCGTCGGTGCTCGCAGCGAAGCGTCGAAAAGCGATTCAGCCGTCGTCGTCGAGCGCCCGCAAGCAGTGCTGCAGCGCTTGCTGCATCGTACGCATCGTACAGCGGCCGCGGCTTCAACGAGCTGACGCTCAACAAGGAGAACCGCCCGCACAATCCGATGATCAACGCGGGCGCGATCGCGACGAGCTCGCTCATCCGTCGCGGCGCGAGCGTCGCCGACCGCTTCGATCACGTCATGGAGCAATGGCGCCTGCTCGCGGGTGGACAGAAGGCGGGCTTCTCCAACGCGGTCTACCTCTCGGAGAGAGACAAGGGCGATCGCAACTACGCGCTCGGCTACTTCATGAAGGAGAAGCGCGTCTTCCCCGAGGGCACCGATCTGCTCCAGACGCTGGAGTTCTACTTCCAGTGCTGCTCGATCGAGACGTCGTGCGACCGGATGGCCGCCATCGCGGCGACCCTCGCCAACGGCGGCGTCTGCCCGATGACGGGCGAGCGCGTGCTTCGCTTCAGCACCGTGAGAAACTGCCTCTCGCTGATGTACTCGTGCGGAATGTACGACTTCTCCGGGGAGTTCGCGTTCACGATCGGGCTGCCGGCGAAGAGCGGGGTCTCGGGCGGCCTCATGGTCGTCGTCCCGAACGTACTTGGCCTTTGCACCTGGTCGCCGCGCCTCGATCCGCTCGGCAACAGCGTCCGCGGCATCGCCTTCTGCGAGGAGCTCGTCGGTCGCTTCAACTTCCACAACTACGACAACCTCGTCGGCTCCCTCGACTCGAAGCGAGACCCGCGCCGTCGAATGCTGCTCGGCTGACGCCGCGACACAGAGCGCTCGTCTCGAGGACGACCGTCAGTCACCGTCGCTCACAGATCATGGATCGGCGGTCCGGCAGCATTCACGGAATGCCGTTTCGGGCAGCACCGCCAAGCCCTCATCATATCCAGAACCTACAGCGGCAAGCGGCGCGGCACGGCTTGTGCTCGCGTGTGGGCATGATGCGCTGGTTCTTTGGGGTGGCGAGCTCGATGATGGCTCTCGCGATCGGCGCGGGCTGTCAGGGGACGAGCGTGGACGATGTAGAGTCCAGCGAGGCGGCCAACACCGAGGGGCGGCCCCTCACGGTAATCGCCGCTCGCGAATGGGGCCGCTGCTGGTTCGACGCCGTCAGCACCGGAGCGCAGCTCTCGTGCACCTCGACACCGCGTGGAGAGGACCCGCTCGGCGCGAAGCTCGAAGTGACGTCGGTCGGATATGGCGCCCCGGACCCGTCGCAGGTCGTCACCTTCAGCAAGGACCTCGACATCGAGGCTGGCGGCACCGTCGTCCTCGGCACGTTCCCTCGAACGAGCTTCCCGGTCATGGTGATGATGCACGTGACGTTCACCCGCGAGGCGTCGGAGGCCATCGGCAACCACCGCGGGGTCGACCTATGGCTCGAGCCCAAGGTCGATCGACCGGAAGATCTTTCATCGAGCCGCCCGGCGGTCATCAAGCAGCCGTTCGATCTCTGGCCAGTGGCGTTCATCGATGGGGTCTCGAGCGGTCGCGGCGCGTTCTCGGTCGCGTCGGAGTACACGTTGCCGCTCGGCTCGCTCGAAGGCTTCCTCGACGAGCGCGAGATGCCTATCAGGCAGTGGTTCACGGGCGTGCAGCAGAAGGGAAAGGTCCGCTACTTCGCTGCACCGACGTCGGGCGCGATCCCGCTCGAGCTCAATGTCCACAACATCGCCAAGCCTGCGTCGATCGAACGCCCCGGCTACTACACGGTCACGGCCGACGGATTGCGCGTCGCGACCTCCGAAGAGAGCGCGCGTGACTTCCCACCATCCGCCGACGGCGACGATGCGGAGCCCACGCCGAACAACCCGGGATCCACGCCGGACGCTTCGTCGCCCAGCCCGCCCGCGCCGCCGGCCGACACGGATCCGTCGTGCGGTGGAGATGGGCAGGTCCGGTGCAACAACACGCGCTGCGATGACGGCACGCGATGGGACACGACCACGCAAAAGTGCGTGGCATGCGGAGCAAACGGACAGACGTACTGCTTCGACAGTCCGAACAACAGCAGCGGCAACTGGAAGTGCGATGACGGCACGCGATGGGACGCGACCACGCAAAAGTGCGTGACGTGCGGAGCAAGCGGACAGACCTATTGCGTCGACAGCCCGAACAACATCAGCGGCAACTGGAAGTGCGATGGCGGCACGCGATGGGACGCGACCACGCAAAAGTGCGTGACGTGCGGAGCAAGCGGACAGACCTATTGCGTCGACAGCCCGAACAACATCAGCGGCAACCGCATCTGCAACCCCGGGCTCCGCTACGACTCGAGCACGGGCAGCTGCATCCAGTAGAGCGCGCTCGATCGCGTCAAAGCCGACGCCCGCAGGGGCGGCTATGCGCCCGGGCAGAGCCCGGGTGAGGAGCCGCTCATCCGGTCGCGGTCGTGCGCGCGTTGTAGCGCGCGAGGAGCGAGGTGAGCTCTCGCTCGCTGACGAAGACATCGTCGACCTCGTCGCTCTCGAGGAGCATCTCATAGAGGGCGCCCGCGTCCTGCATCGGGAGCTCGGCACCGAGCGCGCCGCCGCCCGTGGCGAGCGCGATGTGCTCCTCACGCACGAGCCATGCGAGGAAGGCCCTTCCGTCGTCGTCGCCCTGCTTCCGTCGCGTCGCCTCGACCTCCACCTCGTAGTCGGCCAGATACGCGACAGCCGCTTCGCGATGCGCTGCCGGACTCGCTTCGATGTCGCGTCCGAGGTCCGCATCGAACAAGGTGCACTTGAGTGATGCGGCGAGGGCGTGGAATGCCCAGGTGAGCAACGCAGCACTCGGCCCATGGGCCCTTCCCGTCACGCGCAGGCCTTGCCCGGCGAAGTCGAGCAGGAACGCGGCGGAGGCGGCGTCACTCGGCGAAAGCCCGAGCGTGAGCCGTAGCTCTTGCCCGTGCATCGTGCCTCGAGGCTCGGTGGCGCCCGCATGGACCTTCGCGCGCAGCGCAAGCACCTGCGTGAACTTCGCAGGAAGGAGGAGGCCGCTCGCGGTCGTCTGCTTGAGGGTGAGGTCGTTCGACATGGGCTCGCAGGGAGGAACGCGTTCTTTACATCAAGCTGGCGAACGACGCGATGAGAGCGAGGTCCGTCCCGGAGCCGCGGACCGGTCACGCGACCGCGGCGAGCGCCGGCTGCATGAAACGCCCCTCGAGCGCATCGAGGAGCGCGAGCGCGCGATTCGCCGGGGGGATCCCGGCGACGTCTTCGAGCTCGCGCCCCGGTTCGCGCCCAAGCGCCGACCGTAGATCCGCGAGCGCCTCTGCCCGGGCGCTCGCAACCGTCATGCGGTCTTCGACCGAGAGCTGAGGCTCCAGCCAGGCCGCGACGTCCCATGCAAGACCGGCGTGGCGGGTCTCGTCCTCCGCGATACCCCGCATCATCGCTGCGATCGACGAATCGCTCGCGGCCAGGGCCTGGTGGTGAGCGACCAGCGCGCCGTACGTCTCGCGCACGCAGCCCTCGACGGCGTTCTCGAGCGCGATCTCGAGCATCGTCCGCCTCGCGACCGGCTCGATCACGGGAGCCACCGGATGTCCGCCGCGTCGCCTTGCAGCCTTCGCGGTCATCCTCGCATGCCTGATCTCGTCGTCACGACTCGCGAGGGCGCTCTCGACCAGCGCGTGCGGCGCTCCGAGCATGGACAGCTCGCTCGCCAATCGCTCGAACGCGACGACACTCGCGGCCTCGAGGTGGGCAGCATCGGTGAAGAAGCGACCGACAGGGTCGATGCACTCCTCACGAGCGCGCGCACGCGTCGACGCGAGCCCTTCGGGTCTCCGTCCGATGGCGCAGTTCGGGTCCCCCTCCTGCACGAGCTTCGTCTGCGTGACGGTCACCTCTCCCGTGCCGGTCACGTCGAGCATGTGCTCCTCGATCTTGGCTCCCTCACCGCAGGCGTGTCCCGATTGCACACGGAGCAACCATCCGGTCGGTGTCCGCTTCGCGTTGGCGCTGCCGTCGCAGACGAAGCGATACTCGCCCGTAGCCGTGGCGAGGAACGCGGCGTCCTTGCCGTTCTCGACCACCTTCACGAAGTCACGGAGGGCGTCGATCGATGTGACAATCCCGATCGCGTCCTGCGCCGTCCACACCAGGTAGCGATGGCGCGGCGGCTCCATGCCGTAGGAGAACGCCCGCCAGCCCGCAGCGGAGCGCAGCGCGGCAAGGTCCTGCTTACACTTCGTCGTTCGCGGGCCGAACGCGCAAGGAGTTCCTTGGCTCGCAACCACGACAGGGCTGCTGCTGCCATCGAGCTCGTACTCGTCGCGCAGCTCCATGTAGTCGACCGCGCCATCCGCGGGGGCGCTGCCGTCGGAGCGCGTGACGCCCTCGAGAAGCCGGTGCTCCTGGCCCGTGCACACGTCGACATCGCGATCGAAGCCCCCGGACGAGCGGCTCGCCCCTGAAGTCCCCTGCGCCCCTGACATCCCGTTCGGGGCTTCGGAGCCGCTCCCCGTCGGCGACGTGCTCGCCCCCTCCACGCTCCCGAGCGGAGCAGCGCTCCCTCCGCACCCAGCCGCAATGGCAGCACCGGCGATCGCTGGCAGGAGAGCCGCAAGACGAATCTGATGGCGCATGGCGCGTCCGCACGTGCAACGCGTGTTCCCAGCGGAGGTTCGCGAAGAATACAGCTCAGCTCGCGAGACCTCTGCCGCGCATCGGCTCGCTGACGAGGTAGATCGCGAGCTGGAGAACGGTGGCCCGTGAGAAAACGGCGGTCTAACGAGCCCGCGGTTGGATCGCGTGGCGCTGGGAGAGAGACAGCTCCGCCCAGTCTTCGGCCGGGTAGACGATGTCCCGATCGTCGGCGTCGACGCGGACCGCCACCGTCGCCCCGTCCACGATCCTGGCGAGCCCGAGCTCGAAGACGTACCAGCGCGCCGTCACCGCGCGACCGTCCACGAGGAGCTCGAGAATGACCTCGGGGCCATGGCGCCCGCCGTATCGGAGCGCACCCGAGCTTTGCTTCGTCGAGAGCACGGTCGCCGACGCTCGGCGAGCGCGGGAGAGTCGCGCCTTCCTCTCGCGTTCCATCGCTTCGCCTCGCCGCGCCGCGTAGACGACGAACGCGACCAACGCGACCAACGCGGCGATCGTCCAAACGGGTCCCGAGAGTGACATCTTCCCTTCTCCTCCTTCCTCCCGGCGCACGGTGCTGCGGGCGCGCGGGCAGGACGAGGTTCGCACCGCACGCCGCATGCCACGACGCCCTAGCTGAAATGCCCGAGCAAATCAGTTCCGGCGTGCGGCTCGCACCGGCTCGGGGGCGTGCGTGCACGGGTCCGCGCCGTGCGCGCACGCCCGGCGCATCGAGGGCCCGCTCGAACGAGTCGCCGTGCGCTCGCCGTCTCATCCAAGAGCAGGCTTCACTGTTCCGACTTGTCAGTCGACCGCCCTGACGCCGTGATCGCGCGCTTGCACGCCCGGGTGGTGGGACGACGACGGGCTGCTCTTCGCCGCCATCGTGAGCACGCCAACCGAACACAGTGCGAGAAAGCAGATGATGAACGCAAGCCGACGGCCCGAGCGGTCGGGAATGGCTTGTAGGAGCACGTCAGGGCTCGTGTGACCGAGCACGTCGAGACTCGTGTGACCGAGCACCGGGCGGACGGATGGGTCCGGCGCCGATGGCTGCATCGGCGCCTCGGACGGCCTCGGTGCATCGAAGACCGCGAGCACGTTCCGACTCGATTCGCTCCGCCCGGGTGCAGGTCGGAGACCGCTCCCCGAATCGCTCGCATCCTCGAGGTCGAGGCAGACCTCGGCGCTGACGAGCGCGGAGCGGAGGGATGGCTCGGGCGCCGGTGGCTGCATCGGCGCGTCGGACGGCCTCGGTGCATCGGTGACCGCGGGCACGCTCCGACTCGGTTCGGTCCGCTCGGGAATCCGTGCCTCGGACGGCCTCGGCGCATCGGTGACCGCGGGCACGTTCCGACTCGGTTCGGTCCGCTCGGGAATCGGTGCCTCGGACGGCCTCGGCGCATCGGTGACCGCGGGCACGTTCCGACTCGATTCGGTCCGCTCGGGAATCGGTGCCTCGGACGGCCTCGGTGCATCGGTGACCGCGGGCACGCTCCGACTAGATTCGGTCCGCTCGGGAATCGGCGGCCCCGGCGCTTCGGTCCGCTCGGGAGCGGCTCGTAGACCGCTCGCCGAATCGCTCGCATCCTCGAGGTGGCCGCTATCGAGCACGGCGATGGGCTTCCGAAGCACCACCGAGGGCGCCAGTGAAGGCCTCTTCGCGGCGACCATCGCGATCACCTGGCGACGCTCGGAATCCGGAATCCTCGTCGTAGGGAGCTCGTCGGGAGATCCCTTTCCGTCGCGCATCGCGATCACCTGACGACGCGCGGCGCTCGGAATCCTCGTGGTGGGGAGTTCTTCCAGAATTGCATCGTCAGGATGGCGAACGATCTTGCTCATGGCGATCCCTTCAGCGCCCGTGGTCGAACGCAGGTTTGGAGCGACGGTCGTTGTCGACGAGTGCCGCGCGAGGCCGGACGCCACCTTGGAGCTCACGCATCCCTGCGTCAGTAGCTGCCCGGACGGTGCGAACTGGCGATGCGGAGTGCGCTGGGCGCGGTGGCCACGTTGGAGCCGCTCACAGAGCCTCCAGCGTGGGGTCGATTGCGACCACGGCGCGGGGCTGCAAGAGCACTGCCGTACGCTCGATGGAATGCGCCTCGGGTCGTAGCACTCGACGACGACCGGCCATCGAAGGCGCGCTGCAGCGTCGGGGCGAGCTGAACGCATCCCAAGCGCGCCCCACAGTCGGTAGAGCGTGCGTGGCCGAATTGGACAACCGGGGTGAGCTGTCTCGCACTGCGACCTCGCGAGCAGCTACTCCGTCACGCGGGCGTTTGTCGCCGACCTCGCATGCGTCCTGGCTCGTCACGCGTCGAGAAGACTGTAGGCACATGGAGCGTAGAGAGGGGCTCCGCGGTCGATGTCGAACGAGCCGAGCGAGAGTGTTTCGCGTGTCCTCGCGTGCCCCGCAGCCACGGCAATCCTCGCCATGAACGCCGTCGCGTGGATCACACCCGCCTCGGTCCTCCCGAGCTCCGTTCAGCAGACGACGTCCGCTCGGCAGCGCGATGCTCGAGGCCGCTTCCTCGCGAGCCCTCGGCGCCCAGCCGGCGCGCACACGACAGGGCGGCTCGTCCCCCACGGCCGGATGACGAGCGCGCGTCTGCGCAGAGAACGCGTCAGCGCGAGAAGGCTACAGAGAGCACGGTGTACGCATCGAACCTTCGAAAGAGAACGGCACATCGCCGGCCGCATTGACTCGCGGAGGCAGGCCCGATGCTCTGCGACCATGGCCCAAGTCGTCTCGCGAGCTGTTCGCGCACTGGTCACTTCGACGTTCAGCGCCGGATTGATCGCGGCGCGTGGCTCGGAATCCAGCTCGTGGTTCAGCGACCTCGACCCCTTCACCGAGACGCCGCCGCCCTAGAGCCTTCGTAACCACGCATTGCGCTCGAGGGGCTCGGCCTCGTCGCTCCCCAAGGTCCACTCGACCTCGCCATTTCTCAATTGCAGCAGATCGTCCGTTCGTCTTCGAAGGAGATCGTGCCAATCGGCGTCGACGGGGTTGCCGGCGTGCAGCCCCCCGTCACCTTCGACTTGTAGGCCTTCAGCTTGGTGATGCTCCCGTTCGCGGCGCATGCGCTCGTGATCGTGATGGCGGCGCTGCCCTGGCAGACGGGGTGAGTCCACAGCTCGAGCTCGACGTCACATGGGGTAGAGTCGCAAGAACAGCCCGTACACGCTCGCTGGTCCTTCACGAACGTGCCGCTAAGCCGCTGCTTGGTGAACGCCGCCGCCGGGCACTTGTTTGCCCCCGCTTTCGCCACACATCTCGCGAAGCCCGTTGCCTTCGGCAAGCACCGTTGCGCTCCAGGACAGCCAGCAGCGGCGCTCTGTGGTGGCGTGCACGTACGCCCATCCGTCGGGTCGCTCTTCGTCGGCGTATCCTTCGCGCTGCACGTTCCATTGCCCGACGTGGCCATCGTGAAGCCACTCGGAAGATCCCAGCTCTTGCCAGTGCAGCTCGCATTGACCTGCAGAGCATCCGTCGAAGGAGTGACCATGCAGGTCAGCTCCGTCCCCTTCGTCAGTGTGATCGTCGCACCGCAGTCGCTACCGCAGTTGCACGCGCACGTGATCGTCCCATCGCCTTGAAGGACGCTCACATCCGTAGACCCGGTGTAGCCCTCGGGGCAACTCGGCCTCGCGTCGTCTGCGAGCACCATCGGAGCCCACCCGTCCGGCGCTGGCTCCACGCATTCGAAACCATCCGTGCATGCCGGGTCCGCGCAGTCGACGCTGCCATTGCAGTCGTTGTCGATGCCGTCGTCGCAGACCTCGACGCCAGTCGGCTCGCAGGTGGGCTCGATGACTGCTGCGTCACTGCCCGCTGCGCCGTCTCCCCCTCCGCCCAGGTCAGCGTCGCCGTCACTCCCTGCGATGAGCGCATCCGGGTCGATGACGAATCCGCACGCCGCAACCAGCCCCGCCGCGCCGATGAACGCAGCAACCAACCCGCACACCTTCATCGCCTTCATTGAGCCCCGCTCGTCATTGCGGTCGAACGGGCATCCGCATCGACCTTGGGGTGCAGGAGGAAGAGGACCGTACCGACGCCCGCTCCGACGAGGCCGACGACCAGCGAGATATCGGCGAGCGTCACCGTCGTCGCGACCGAATCACGCTCCGAGATCGAGCAACGTTGCCCGCATGACGCTGCGTAGCCGTCGTAGTCGAGGCGCGCTTTCATAGCGAAGACCGAGAACGACAGCAGACCAGCGGCCCCGATCCCCCAAGCCGTCCAGCTCGACGTAGGAATGACCGTACGCGCCGACCGTTCCGATGCTGGTGAAGGGATTGGCGGCCGCGACCGTGGAGGAACCTGCTCCGCGACGAGCTTGCCGACGATGACACGGTCCTTCTCCCCTTGCGCCGCGATGATCTCCGTCTCGAACGGCTTGCTCGCCGGGCGCGTGATCCGAATGCGATATTTTCCCGGGTCGACCTCGACAGCACGACCGTCGAGATCGAGCGTTCGATCGTCGAGAAGGACGCTGGCGTCGGCTATGTCCCGACCGCTGTCGTCGACGACACGGATGACGAGCGTCGGGATCTTCTTCCCGACATCGCTCAGCCAGTCACCACAATAGGTTGGTATGGGAGCGGGACATTCGCTCTGCGCGCACTTCTGGAAATGCGCACGCGCCTCCAAGAGGTGACCTTGGTCACGCACCACCTGCCCGTCGGACGCCGCGGCCATGCAGTCCTTGTCGGCTGCGTGCGCGACGTTTATCGATGCGAGACCGAACGCGATGACGGCGATGCCGATCGTCGACAGGCGAAGCCAAGGACACGACCTCATCGGCACACCTCCGTGAATTTCGTATGACCTGCGCTATCCACCGACGGAACGATGCGGCACTTGCGGGATGGGGATGCCGCAGCAGCCCCCGTCGAATCCGGCCTCGTGCCCGACGATGTCGGCGCCGTCCGGATGCCGCGGCGCGGCAGCGCCGGCGGTTCGTCCGCTCCCATCGCCACCGGCGCGGACGATGCCGCGGTCGCCGTCGTCACCGCGACGCTCGTGCCGGATGGTGCAGGTGAGGACGCCGATGACGTGACCGTCGCCGCCATCGATGTCGAGGCGCCGGGCGAGAAGGGGGCCGGCGAAGGCTTCGTCGCGGTCATCGCGAAAAGGACGCCCGCGAGTACTAGTGCGAAGAGGATCGTGAGTGTCGGGAACAGGCTGCGTGCTCGAGGAGGCAGATCGGCTCCCGTCCAGTAGGACGGATTGGATGATGGCTCGCGCGAAGCGCCTTCTCGACCATCGTCGCTCCTTCCGGTCAGGGTCTCCGCTTCGCCAGCGATGTTCTCGTCACCGACCTGCGGCGGCGCGGGAGGCCCGAGGCCGACGGCCGTGCCGGTCGGCCCGCCCATCGCACGCTGCAGAGCCGCGAGGGACTTCTCGCGCATCTCGAGCAGATGCGGACGTTCCGCTCGAAGCCAATCACCGATCTCCGCCGCATGTGCGACATCCGTCGCCTTGCGCAGAGCAGTTCCCATATCCCTCGCGCTGACGAAGCGGTCCGCTGGCGCTCGCTCGACAGCGCGCATGACGACCGCGTCGAGCTCGTGCGGCACGTCGACGGAGAGCTCGCTTGGAGCCGCGATCGCAAGGTCGAGCACGGCTCGCATGTTCTCCGCCATCGAGTCGAAGTCGATCAGGCGTCGTCCTGTGATCGTCTCCCAGAGCACGACGCCAGCGGCGTAGATGTCCGTTTGCGCGGTGAGCGGCGTTCCGAGCAACTGCTCCGGCGCCATGTACGAGATCTTTCCCTTCACCGATCCGTCGCCGGTCGAGTGCACTCGCCCCGCGGCCCTCGAGATCCCGAAGTCGGCGATCTTCGCCACTCCCTGAAAGCTCACGAGGACGTTCTGCGGGGAGACATCACGGTGGATGATGTCGAGCGCCTCGCCATTCTCATCGGTTGCCTCGTGTGCGGCGTGAAGCCCATCGAGCATTGCGGCGATGATCCCGACCCCGATCCTGAGGGGCACCGGGTTCTGATCGGCCAGCCGCCGGAGGATCTGACTCAACGAAGCGCCATGGACGTACTCCATGACAAGATAGAGCTCGTCCAGCTCTTCGAGGACGTCGAGCGTCATGACGATGTTCGCGTGCGTGAGCGCCGAGGTGACGCGCGCCTCGTCCTGGAAGAGCGTCATGAACTCGGGGTCACGCCCGTACTGGGCGTGAAGGCGCTTCATCGCAACCGTCTTGCCGAAGCCGCCTCTGCCAAGCATCCGCCCGAGATGGACGGAAGCCATCCCCCCCGACGCAATCTCGGGCCCCAAGACGTAGCGACCGACGCGCCGTCCCTGCATCACTTCATCCGGATGCTATCAGCGCAATAGCGACTGGCCACAGACGCAACGAATGCTTCTTTGCATGTCGCTCAATCGATCTAGACGCAGAGACAGGAGCAAGCACGAACTGTCGCCGCACCGGAGGTTCAATCGCCGCAGTCGTACTTCCCGTCGCAGACCAGGGAGCGTCGAAGCCGCGCCCGAGACCGAGGCGGAGCCTTCATGGAGCGCGGCGCTCGAACTTGGGGCTCGCGCCCAACCACCCGCAGTGGCGCCTTCGGCGCGAGTCGAATTCCGAAGCATGGGTGATCGAACCCGCCGAAGAAGCGCACGTCATGCACCAGATGCGAACGCGCGACTGGAGCAACGAAGGCCATGCGGGCACCTCCCGTCGAACGATTCGCGCTGTTCGAAAGCGGGACCACTCTGCTGCCTTCACGATTGATTCAATTGGCAACGTTGCCGAGCTACTCGCATTGAGATGCATCCCAACACCGCCACCAGAGACAGGGGCCGATCGCTCGGGCGCCCTTCCATCTCTGCGATTGTCAGATCTCATTGGGAGCTTTGCGCGTCCCTGCTCGTGATCCGCGGGCTTGACTCGACTGCACACCTCGGATGTCCTTTCGCCTTCCACTGCAGCGAGGGGATGGACGCGCACCATGACGACTCAGGAAGCCGACTGCTTTCGCTCCGAATCCGCGCATCTGGAGCTCAGAGACGCGCTTCGACAACCAGTATCCGAGCTTCTCGGGGTGAACGCCGCGGCCCAAGCGGCGCTGAACGCGCTGGGAATTCACACGGTCTTCGATCTTGGGACCGCGTGGATGTTCGCGAACGCTCGCGCCGCCGCGGAAGCTGGAAAGACCGGGAGGATGACCTCTCGCTTCGGGATCATACCGGCCGACCTGCTGAAGTCATCCGCTTCCTGGTCATCACTCGACGACATCGGGGGGCTGTCCCTCGACGCTTTGCGCGGCATGACGAACCCCGTCGCAACCCAGCTCCAAGACGCGCTGGATGTGAAGACGATCCGGGAGTTCGCCCTCTGGCCACCGCACCTCGTTGCCAGCCGGCTGGTTCAGAACGCGGCCGGCTCCACCATCGACGATCACCAGAATCCGGAGGCCGAGGCTCTCCGCCCGCGCTTCGGCGAGTATCCGACCGAGCGGGTCTACTACTCGACTTTGATGATGCTGCAGATGCATCAGGACGGACAGCGTGAAGCGCTTGCCGGACCGATTTCGCTGAAACCAGCCGTCAAGAACAAGGCCGGTTTCAATCAAGTGGCGATTGGCGCACAGCTCACCTTCTCCCAGTCGTGGTACGCACAAGGCATAACCCTCGGCCACATGCTTCATTCGCTGGCCCTTGCACCGGGTGAGGCCACGCGAATCGCGGTCATCGACTGGTCCCGCCGGACACACGCAAGTGCGACGGAGGCCATCACCGAGAGCGAACAGCTCGACAACTCCACCCAGCACGCACGCGCTCTCAGCGAAGTGCAGAACGCAGTCGCGAACGAGTTTCAGAAGGGAGGATCATCCAGTCAGAGCAGCTCGACCTCCTCCAGCAGCTCCTTCGCTGCGACGGCGGGCACCGGCTTCGTGCCAAGCCTTTGGGCGGATGTCGAAGCGTCTGGCGGCGGCCAGACGGCCAGCACGGAGGCGCAGGCGTCGAGCCAATCCTGGTCGCTAGGAAAGCGTTCGGTGAACGCGAGCATGACCCAGACGGTCAACGACCGCACCGAACAGCACGCCACGTCCGTTCGCAACCGCCGAGCATCGGCAGTGAGGGAGGTCTCGCAGTCCGAGCACGAGCAGGTCAGCACGAGAGTCGTCGCCAACTACAACCACATGCACGCGCTGACGGTGCAGTACTACGAAGTCGTGCAGGTCTACCGGGTGGTCGCGCAGCTTCATCAGGCGGAGCGATGCCTGTTCATTCCCCTCGAGCTCTTCACGTTCGACGGGCCCGACGCACTGGACACGGTCGAACGGTTTCGCGGCGCACTGATTGCGGGCGCGTTGACGCGGCGGGCACGATCCCTCTTCAGCGACGATGCCACCACTGTCGCGATCCGACCGGCGGTCGACGTCAAGCTCCCATCCCAACGCCTCGACGTCCGGCTTCTGTCGACGAGCAGGGCGGTTCAGATGGCACGGCTGGATGAGGCGCTCACGCCGGAGCTCAAGACGCTCGCAGGGACGCGTGAGAACGGGGCAAGCTCGTTGCAGAGCGCGGTGCTCACCCACCGCGTCTGGGACAAGAGCGAGATCGCCTTGACGTCCCGCATCGTCGCCCGTCCCATCGTTCGCACCGATTCGGACGCGCTGTATTTTCCGGACGATGCCGAGGTCGTCGGACTCGTATTCGATAACCTGAACGTGAAGTCGGTCCGAATCGACAGGACGGGGACAGAGACTCCGGACAACACCTTCACCGTTCCAACCAACAGTGGGCGACTGGATCTCCCGTCCGGGATCCCGCTCATCGACATCGAAGCGATCTTCGCGGCCAAGGCGGACGATGCGCCTCGATCGGGAAAAGTCACCCTGCAGCTCTCCTATATGGGCCGGCGCTTCAACACGCCGATGATTCCGGTGGAGCTCTCGTCTGGCATGAACATGCAGAAGGTGGCCACACTGGAGAGCGACTCCGCGGACCGCCGCAAGGAGATGCTGGCCCACCTCAAGGCGAACCATGTGCACTACAGCCAGGCTATCTTCCGAGCCCTCGATACGCCGACGATCGTGATGCTGCTGTCGCAGTTCGACTGGAATGGCAAGGCGCTCTCGGAGCAGGTCGAGCCGAAGCCCCTATCCGTCGTGGGTAACTACCTCGTTCTGCGCGCCCCAGTGGAGAACGACGAATCCTCGGGAGTGACTGAGCACAAGAGAGAGCTTTCGTGGGAGAAACTGCTCGAGACGCGTGGCATCGAGTTCGGGGAGGCGAACTCGCGACTGATCCCCCTTCCAACGGCTGGAGTCTTTGCCGAAGCGGTGCTCGGACGGTCGAACTCGGCTGAGAAGCTGGACATCACCCGCTTCTGGAACTGGCAGGATTCGCCCATTCCCTTGCAGCCGACGGAGATCGCCCCCGTCGCGACCGGGTCTCGCGGCCAAGCAGAGGATCTGAAGCCCGGACAACTTGGACAGCCCGTCCTCAACATCGTCAATCCTACCAGCCTCCCCGATCCGGCGGGGTTGACGGCGGTGCTCAACGCGGTGTCCAACGGCAACATGTTCAGGGACATGAGCGGGCTTGCCGGAACGCAGGGGCTGGTGCAGGCAGGCATGTCCGGGACCCTCCAGGCAGCAACGGAGGCGGGCCAGCTTGCGAGCGAGAACATGCGGACATCGGCGCAGAAGTCTGTCGCCATGGCGCAAGTAGCCGCCGACATCATCAAGTCCGTCATGGGCGCGAAGGGCGGCGGCGGCTCCGTTCAGGGGATCTCCGGCGACGGCGCGCGCATCAACCATGGGCGGGATCTCGACGCGCGCGGAGTGTCGGCTCGAAACGGTGGAGGCGCGGCGGGTACCTCACCCGGTCAAGCCGGGGGCCAAGCGGGTGGATCCGGTTCGGTGGGCGAAGCAGCGACCAACGGGTACGGGGCTCCCGGCGCGATGACCGGGGGCGATGGCAGCGGCGCGGGTGGCTCGGGGTTCTCGCGCGAGATTGCCTGGGGAGATCAGGCGGCCTTGAACTACTCACCGGACGCGCTGGGTGCGGTGGCGGCGGACTACCGGCCCACAGATGTCCCGGAGCTGGTCCAGGCTGGCTTCTTCGACAAGGACCATTTGCAGCCCAGGTCCCCCAAGGAGGTGGCGGAATGGTACGGCCGTTTGGCCGATCTCGTTTCCGGGAGTATTACGAACTCACTCGCGTCCCGCATGCTCAAGCACTGGCTGGGGGCCACCGGCACGAAGTTCACGTTCGACGCTAGTGAGGTCAGCAACGAAGCCTTCGTCATCGAACACCTGCGCGATGAGGTGCGCCGCGTCTTTCTGTCCGAGAAGAAGACGAGCAAGGGCGCCGTGGCCGGCATCGTCCCGCGCATCCAGGGAAAGCCTGGGTTCCCGAAGTGGGACGGCAGCTCGACCGTGCCCATGCACTACGAAGGAGATTCAGTTTCTTTGCCAATGACCGTTCACGCAATGGCGCTCATTGGCAAAGCCAAGCCTCACGACATCGATCTGTTCATGTCGCTGCACAGCTTCGGCATCCGAACGAACGTGGTCGCTTCTCTTTCCCCCAAAGGTGGCGCCAAGTTCAAGGTGAACTTCGATTCATGGGAGTCGCAGGCGTTCGACCGGTATGACTGGGATACGAAGAAGAGCCTGACGGTGCCCAACCCGGACTTCAACAACCCGAAGGGCTTGCCGAATCCCATTGCTCCGGGCGAGGAGAAGCTCGTCGTGTTCCACACCAACGCCAGGCGAGTTGAACAGGCGGGCCTGGCTGCCCCGTACGACGTGGCCTCCACCCTCTGGAAGCCCACCGACGTGGCGATCGTGGGCCCCGCCACGGTGAAAGCATGACCACGCGGCGGCGCTCAGCCGCCCGCTCCGCAGCTCGGTGGGTCGATCGAGCCGCGCGGGAGCGCGGATATACGCTTTTCGAGCTCTGCGAGTAGGCGCTCGGCGTCCAGTCCGGGCACCTGACCGAAGGGAAGGACTGTCACCCAAATCGAATAGGGTGGCGACTTGCCACGCACCTCGTGAAAGCCGGGCTCACGCGAGAAGGATCGGAACGGCGTGCAGGTGAGGGCAAAAAACTCGACCAGCGTGCCCTCGTACTCCTTGGGCCTCTCCGAGTTGGAAATCTGAAAGCTCGTCTCCCACATCCGGGACGGGCTCGAGGGACCACCGATGTTCCAGGGCCCGACTGATAGACGTAGCCCTGGGGCGGCGGCAGCCACTGCATCGCGCACGATCGGGGCCAGCTCCTCCGGCTCGTGTACGCGATCGCGCGGCGAACGACTCGCAGGCTGCAGCATCGGACTCGATTGACCTTCGACGTCCGGAGGTGGAGTCGTGACAGGAGCGGGAGCGACTACCGCAGGAGCCGTGGGATGGACATCCGTTCGGCAGCCCGCGAGGGCAAGGACTGCGACCGCTAGCCCGCTCAATCGATTCCGTTCGAAGTGCACCACGAGAGGCTACAGCACTCTCCATTTCGCCGACACCAAGGAGGTGTTGGCGATTTCGTCGAGAAAACGCCGCGCCGTCTCTGGCCTGCGGGCCGGCTGACGACGGCTGCGGCGCTGATGGCGGTCAGGTTTCCCCTATCGACGCGCTCGGGAAGACTCTCCGCGGCTCTCACTCGATGAGCTTCCATCGGCTACGCACGCGTTCACGAAGAGCAGCACCAGACCAACGAGCAAGGCCTTGGGCGGACTACCGATCGTCCCCATGCGTGAAACGATGACACGCACTCGCCGGCGCACCGATGGAGCTCCGAGCACGGAGCGCTCCTCATCGCGCCGTCGTGCTCGTGCCATACCGGTCTCGACAGTTGCGACCTCGTCGGAGGCAATCCCGTCCCGTCGAGCAGCGTGAGCGACCTCCAATGCGAAGGCAAGGAAGTGAGTGACTGCCGCGGGGGCTGCTCCTTTCCCTCGCGCGACGACACGCCATAGAGCTCGCCGGCTCGGCTTCCGCAGACGTGAGAGCATGCAGCATGGCCCCGGACTGTGCCCGGGCCGAGCGCATGGGCACACGCCCAGATCGCTAAGTCATCGAAGGAAGTCACGTCAGCGTCCCGGCTGGCGTGGCGCGGTCTCTGCTCCTCCTTCACGTGGAGGTTGCAACCGTGAAGACTTTCTCGAACGTCGCTTTCGTCCTCGCCGCCGTCGGTCTTGCCGCATGCTCCTCGTCGTCGTCGCCGCGCTCGGGGACGGACCCGATCGAGATCGACATCGTCAGCTCGGAGCAGCAGCGGGACATGAGCCCGCAGCTGTCGGACGCCGAGCAAGCGACGCTCACGGCAGGCCAGGCCAACTTCGCGGTCGACATCTACCATGCCGTCCGCTCGCAGCCCGAGAGCGCCGACCAGAACATCTTCCTCTCGCCCCACAGCGTGTCGACCGCGCTCGCCATGACCTACGCCGGCGCGCGTGGAGATACCGCCACCGAAATGAAGACAGCGCTTCGTGTCGGTCTACCGGATGACCGCATCCACACGGCATTCGACTATCTCGATCTCGCGCTCGCGAATCGCGGCAAGAACGCCGAGGGGCAGGACGGCAAGCCGTTCCGCCTCATCGTCACCAACTCGCTCTGGGGTCAGAAGGGCCCGTCGTTCGAGACGCCTTTCCTCGACACCCTCGCCGTCAACTACGGCGCGGGCCTCAACATCGTCGACTTCTTTGCCCAGACCGAGAGGTCGCGCACCACGATCAACGGCTGGGTCGAGGAGAGGACCGAGAAGCGCATCAAGGACATCCTGCCCAAAGGCGCGGTCGACGATAGAACGCGGCTCGTCCTGGTAAACGCCGTCTACTTCAACGCGGCGTGGGCCGCGAAGTTCGAGCCGAGTAAGACCGCTCCAGCTCCCTTCACGAAGGCTGACGGCAGCGTCGTGCAGGTGTCGATGATGAACCGCCCGGCGTCCCGACGCTATGCGAAGGGCGACGGATACGAGGCCATCGAGATGGCCTACGACCACGGGCGGTCGTCCCGCTACGCACACCTATACGAGGACGTCGAGATGGCCCTCGACAACAGTGAGCTTGCGATGCTCGTCATCCTGCCCACGGCCGGGACATTCGCGAACTTCGAGTCGTCGCTCACCGGCGGCAAGCTGCTCGACATCCTCGCGGGCCTCGAGACGAAACCGGTAAACCTCTCCTTCCCGAAGCTGAGGCTCGACGTCGCCTTCGGCCTGAAGGAGCCGCTGAAGTCGCTCGGAATGAACCAAGCCTTCAGCGAGGAGGCCGCGGACTTCAGCGGGATGAGCACGACGGAGCGGCTCTCGGTGGCAAACGTCCTCCACAAGACGTTCCTCGAGGTCGACGAGAGCGGCTCCGAAGCCGCCGCGGCGACGGGCGTGTTCAACGTCGCCCAATCGGGGTCCGCACCGATCGAGATGAAGGTCGACCGCCCGTTCATCACGGCGATCGTCGACCGTCCGACGAAGACGCTCCTCTTCCTCGGACGCATCCTCGAACCGAAGCTCTGATTCGTCGCGAGCCGCGCGTCGCGGCGGCGTGGTTCGTCGTCCACACGCGACGACACGCCGCCGGCCGGCGTTGGCAGGGCCCTGGGTGCCCGGCCGCGCGCGTGGCACATGCGAGCATCGATAGGTCATTGATTGAGGCGCCCCAAGCGTGTCGGCCGGCCTGGCTCGGTCTCTGCTTGGTGGTTGCCCGTGAAGATCCTCTCGAACGTCGCTGTCGTCCTCGCCGCCGTCGGTCTCGCCGCATGCTCGTCGTCGTCGTCGTCGTCGTCGTCGTCGTCGTCGCCGCCGTCATCGCCGCCGTCATCGTCGCCGCGATCGGGGACGGAGCCGGTCGAGATCGACGTCGTCAGGTCGGCGCAGCAGCGGGACATGAGCCCGCAGCTGTCGGACGCCGAGCAAGCGACGCTCGCGAGGGGCCAAGCCAACTTCGCGGTCGACATCTACCAGGCCGTCCGCAAACAGCCTGAGAGCGTCGACAAGGACATCTTCCTCTCGCCCCACAGCGTGTCGACCGCGCTCGCCATGACCTACGCCGGCGCGCGTGGGGAGACCGCCGCCGAGATGAAGCGGGCGCTCCATTTCGACCTGCCCGACGACCGCCTCCACACTGCGCTCAACCACCTCGGTCTCGCGCTCGCCAGCCGCGGCAAGGACGCCGAGAGCAAGGACGGCAAGCCGTTCCGCCTCATCGTCACCAACTCGATCTGGGGTCAGAGAGGAACGGCGTTCGAGGCGCCCTTCCTCGACAACCTCGCCGTCAACTACGGCGCAGGGCTCAACATCGTCGACTTCATCGCCGAGACGGAGAGGTCGCGCACGACGATCAACGGCTGGGTCGAAGAGAACACGGAGAAGCGCATCAAAGACATCCTCCCCGAAGGAGCCGTCGGGGCAGACACGCGGCTCGTCCTGGTGAACGCCGTTTACTTCAACGCGGCGTGGGCAACGAGATTCGAGCCGAGAGCGACTGCGCACGCTCCCTTCACGAAGGCCGACGGCAGCTTCGTGCAGGTGGCGATGATGAACCGCCAGGCGTACCGACGCTACGCGAAGGGCGACGGGTACGAGGCCGTGGAAATGGCCTACAACAGCAGCCCGCCCGTCCGTCCCGACGCGAAGAGGTGGGAGCGCTACAGAGTCGGGCACATCGAGGCGGCCCCGGCCGACGACAACGTCGAGCTCGCGATGCTCGTCATCGTGCCCACGGCCGGGACGTTTGCGGCCTTCGAAGCGTCGCTCACCGGCGACAAGGTGCTCGACATCCTCGCGGCCCTCCATACGGTCGAGGTGAACCTCCACTTTCCGAAGCTGAAGCTCGATAACGGCTTCCGCCTGAAGGAGCCGCTGATGTCGCTCGGTATCAACCAGGCCTTCAGCGAGGGGGCCGCGAACTTCAGCGGCATCAGCACGACGGAGAGGCTCTCGGTGTCGAACGTCCTCCACAAGACGTTCCTCGAGGTAGACGAGAGCGGCACCGAGGCCGCGGCGGCGACGGCCGCGATCGTGATCAACGTATCGGCGCACACACCGATCGAGATGAAGGTCGACCGCCCGTTCATCACGGCGATCGTCGACCGTCCGACGAAGACGCTCCTCTTCCTCGGACGCGTTCTCGAGCCGAAGCGCTGATTCGTCGCGAGCCGCGCGTCGGTCGCGACGCGGCGGTCGAGGATCCGAGTCGGCAGCGCTAGGATGCTGCCTCCGTGAGCTCGACAGCGGCGCGACCATCCTGGGGTGGACGACTCCTGCTCACGCCGGGGCTCGTCCTCTACCTCGGCGTCGGGGGGACGGCGGACCGTCACGCGCACCACGCAGTCCAGTTCGTCTGGGTGTCAGGCGGAACCGCCGACGTGATGCTTGCCGACCGCCGCGTGCAGGTGGGGGCCACGCTCGTTCCGGCGCGGGTGGACCACGCGTTCGAGGCGCACGGTCGACCGCTGGCATTGCTCCTCGTCGACGGACACGGCGCACGCGGCTCGGAGCTCGACCGGCGAGCTCGCGAGCTCGCGGGCGAAGATCTCTCCGCCCGGCTATCGCACCTCCCGTTTCCGTCCGTCGAGCTGTCGCTGGACGAGGCAGAGGCGTGGTGTCGAAACGTCCTGCTCGCGCTCGGCGTCGAGTCGACGGGGACGCAAGCTCCGTCGCGGCCGACACGCCGGGCGATCGCGTACATCGAGCAGGCGCTCGACGGCGTGCCACGAATCGGCGACGCCGCGGCGTACGCGTCGACGTCGGCGAGCCGTCTGAGCCATCGCTTCTCGGAGGAGATCGGCCTGCCCTTCCGCCGCTTCGTGCTGTGGACGCGCATGAAGCGCGCCGTGGAGGTCGCCCGAAGTGGCGGGGATCTGACGGAGGCGGCGCTCGCGGCGGGCTTCAGCGACGCCGCCCACCTCAGCCGTACGTTCCGCGCCATGTTCGGCCTAAGCCCGTCCCTGCTCCTGCCGTTCGTCGAGCTCACGGGAACGCCGTGGTCGGACTCGTCCCCCCTCGCGCAGTGACAGGAACGTTCAAGCCGCGGCGACGCCGGATTCCTACGCTTCCGTTCGAGACGATCGCGGGCGCAGCCGTCGGGGCTGGCCATCGTCGATCCCGAGGACCATCACGTCATGAGCCGACGACACCTCCGCGCAACCGCCCTGCTCGACTACGAAGACGAGGGCATCCAGAGCCTCATCGAGCGGCGTGGCTGGCGAGCCCTCGATCCGTACGAGCGCATCGGCGCAGCGTACGCGTTCGTGCGGGACGAGATCGCCTTCGGCTACAACGAGACCGACAGCCTCCCGGCGTCGCGCGTGCTCGCGGATGGCTACGGCCAATGCAACACGAAGGCTACGCTCCTGATGGCCCTGCTCCGCGCGCTCGGTATCCCGAGCCGCCTCCACGGGGCAACGATCCACAAGCGCCTGCAGAAGGGTGTCGTGACCGGCCTCTTCTACGTCATCGCCCCCACGAGCATCTTCCACACGTGGGTGGAGGTCTCAGTCGAGGGCCGCTGGGTCGGGCTCGAGGGCGTCATCCTCGACGCCGCGTATCTCCAGGGCCTCCGCTCGTCCGTCGCGAGCGACACGACGTGTTTCCTCGGCTTCGGCGTCGGCACGGAGAACCTCGCGCAGCCGCCGATCGAGTGGCGCGGGACCGACACGTTCATCCAGAGCACGGGAGTGAACGCAGACTTCGGCGTGTATGACGATCCGGACGGCTTCTACGCGGAGCATGGGAACAACCTCTCCGGCTTCCGAGCCTGGCTCTACGCTCGCTGGATTCGCCACGTGCTGAACCGCAACGTCGCGCGGATCCGGGCGCGCGGCGGCGACGCTGCCCTCGCAGCGATGTGCTGCTCGCCAAAGGCAACCGCCTGACACGCCGGGGCACGCTGGCGGGAGCGTGCTCGACCGTCGCTACCAGACGCTGCTCGAGCGGCGATTCGCTCGCTCGAGCAACGGCAGATCGCGATGATGTCTGGGCGCGCGCGCGACTTCGACGCCGCGACGGCCCGCATGCCGATCGTGAAGCGCGGCCTACTTCTGACAGTAGTAGCCGAGTACGCTCGTCTTGCAGGTGCCCACCGAGCACGACTCGAGCAGCGAAGGATCTTCGTCGCATGCGTTCGTGTCGTCGCAGCACCGCTTGCCCATGCACGTGCCCTTGCCGCCCGTTCCCGCGCTGTAGACACAGTAGAGGCCGCGATCGCAGTCGACGTCCGTGCCGCCGCAAAGGCCATCGCCGGAGGGCGACGCATCCGAGCACGTGCACGAGTCACCGAGCTGCTTCTTGCCCGCGGTGCCCCCCGAGCTGCTCGAGCTGCTCGAGCTGCTCGAGCTCTTCGGGCATGCCGCCTCGGCCGAGCCGGCCTGGAGGAGCTGGCCGCAAGTCTTCTGTTCGAGGCATGCGAGCTGCTCCTGCGTCGCGCTCTGGCAGAGATTCGCGCAGTAGCCCGCGATCTGTTCCTCCGGCGCCCCGCACTCGGTCGCCTTCGGCTTGCACCTCTCGTTGCAGTCCGCGGCCGAGACGGGCGTGCCGCCCCCGGACGATGAACCGCCCGAGCTGCTCGATGTCGAGTCGGACGAGGAAGAGGAGGAGCACGCAACGAGAAGAAGCGAGATGGCGAGGACGCTACGCATTGGTAGATCCTACTTTCCTTCCCGCCAGAGGGCGGGCGTTAGAGCA
>MKVQ01000005.1:0-621079 GCA_001899635.1 Myxococcales bacterium 68-20
CTCACCGGTTGGAGAAGCGCAGCTGGAAGATGGACGTTTGTCCGCATACGCGGACGAACGTCCATCCTCTTCACGGCGCACCATGTTCGTCATTCTACCCGTCCGCCGGTCGCGCGGGCGAGTGATGTGCCACCGCTCAGAACGGCCGATACAGGTCTTTG
Source organism: Myxococcales bacterium 68-20 (assembly GCA_001899635.1). GTDB lineage: Bacteria > Myxococcota_A > Polyangia > Polyangiales > Polyangiaceae > Labilithrix. The sequence continues at coordinate 162 of MKVQ01000005.1, forward strand.
CGCGAGGCGGGCGTGGTCGTCCGTTTCTTGACGGCAGCACCGGTCGTGGGCTTCGCCGCCGGGGTCGCGGTCGTCTTCGGGGCCGCCCCGCTGGTCGGCGGCTCCACGGCCGGCGGCGTCGGGTCGGCCGCCGCGGGCGAACCCGTCGTCCACGACGACGGTGGGAGATCGGAGCTCGCAAGCGTCACGGCTGGCGGCGGAAGATCCGTGGTCGCCCTCTCCTGCGTCGCCGTCTCCGCCGTCTCCGGCGTCTGCTCCTGCCTCGGCGTCTGCTCCTGCCTCGGCGTCGACCCCGCGGCGACCGCCGTCGGGCGCGTCGTGCGAACCGAGAGCACCAAGAGCACGACCCCGGTGACGGCCATGAGCGCGAACACGACCGCCAGCGGGACGAACCACCTCCGCGGCGGCGCAACGAGATCGTAGGCGCCCGGATTCGACGTGAGCGCCATGTTCGCGTCGAGCTCGCCGCTCCGCTCGTCGCGCACGAACGGCAGCGGCGAGCGACGGCTCGACGGAGTCACTCGCCGGCTGCTCGGCGGCGGCAGGGCCCCCGCAGTGACGAACGTCGGCACGTTCGGACTGCTCGGCACGCGATCGGGCGGCGGAGACGTCGACGTCCCGATCGCATGCCCCGGGTTGGCGCGCACGGCCGAAAGCTCCGCGCGCATCGTCGTCGCCGACGACCACCGCTCGGTCTTGTCGAACGCGAGGCAACCAGCGACCAGCGACTCGACGTGCGCCGGAACGCCCGGAAGGGCGCGCGCGAGCGAACGCGCATGCAACGTCGCCGCCTTCACGAGATGCTCCGAGCTCGTCTCGGCGATGTGCACGTGCTCTCCCGAGAGCAGCGTGAAGACCGTCGCGCCGACCGACCAGATGTCGGTTCGTGCGTCGACGTCACGCGGGCGCGAGAGCGCCTGCTCCGGCGGCATGAACGCCGGCGTGCCGACCATCTGCCCCGTCTTCGTCGACGTCGCCGACGTATCGTCGACGAGACGTGCGATCCCGAAATCGAGGACCTTCAAACGACCAGCCGTCGTGACGAAGAGGTTCGACGGCTTGATGTCGCGATGAACGATGTTCTTTGCGTGCGCGATCTCCAGCACGGCGAGCAGCTGATCGCAGAACTCGAGCGTCTCGCGGAGCTCGAGGCGTCCGCCCACTCGCACGCGCCGCTCCTCGAGCGACTCGCCCTCGAGGAACTCGAGCACGAGATAGGGACAGCCCTCTTCCGTCGATCCGTGATCGAGCACGCGCACGGTGCCCGGGTGATCGAGGACGTTGCCGAGCTGACCTTCACGCACGAAGCGACGACAGACCTCCTCGCTTCGACTCAGGTGGTCGTGAAGGACTTTGACCGCGACGTCCTCACCGTCGAACGTCTGCGCGCGGTACACGACAGCGGTCCCTCCTGCGCCGAGGACCTGCTTGAGCTGATACTTTCCGCCGAGTGTCCGCCCGAGCCTGTCTCGAGCAGAGCCGCAGTCGACGTCCATCGTCCCAACGTATCAGCTCACGGGACCCCATTCGACCGAAACGTGCGGTCCAGACTTCGCGCCGCGAAGGCGCGCGGGTGTGAGCATCACGCAGATGACGCCCCGGATGTGCGCGGCACCACCGGGAGCTCGCCTCATCGCGCAGCCATCGACACGATGGCTCACTCAGGTAGCTCGAGCGCTCGCTTCGCTCGCTCCTCGCGACGCGCGAAGGGCTGCGCCACCCGTCCGGCGCGATGCGGGACCGGATAGCGAGGAGGCCTCAGCTCGCCTTGTCGACCGTGAGGAGCTTCGCCTTCCACGCCGTGAGCGCCGGACCGAGCTTGGTCTCGACCTCGCGGATGTCCTCGGCGAGCTCCTTTTCCGGTGCGCCAGCGGCGAGCGCGTCCTTCAGGCACGCGAACGCCGCGACGTAGCGACCGCGCTGGATGAACGCGCGCGCGAGCGGAGGCAGCACCTCCTGCGGCAGTCCACCGAAAGCGAGCGCGCGCCGGAGCGGCCCGATGGCCTCGCCCGGACGATCGTTGAGGAGAAGCGCCTCGCCGAGACGCCGGAACAGCTCCGCCGCGGCCATGCCCTCCTGGGCGTACTGGATGCCGATGCGGAAGACCTCCTCGGCCTGCTCGATCTCACCGACGTGCACGCACGCCGAGCCGAGGAGGCCGAGCCCCTTCGCGATGAGCGCACGCGCCTCGGGCGCGAGCATCTGGCCCTCCGGCGTCCGGAGGAAGATCGCGAGCGGCGCCGGCCACGTGCCGAGGAGCGCGATGACCTTCGGCCACTCCTTCCGGAGCGCGCAGGCCTCCGCGTCGGCGACCTTCGAGAGATCGATCGCAGAGCGCGCGCCGGTCGTGACGCGATCGAGCTCCTCGCGCACGTGCGCGCGCACGCGAAGGCGGAACGCGTCGAGCTCGTGCTTCTCCTCCAAGCCGTCGTGCAGGACGGTGATCTCGGCCTGCGCGTTCTTGCCGCCCTCGAGCGTGAGCGTCACGAGCGAGTACCCGTAGAGCGGGGCGAGCAGCAGGTAGCGAACGCCGATGTAGAGCTGAATCGCCTCGATGTCCGTGTCGCGCTCGGGCGCGGGCGCCTGCTTCTCCTCCTCGACCAGGAGCGCGCCGACGAGGCGCCGCCGGAAGTCGGCGAGCGTGAGGCGCTGGGGCTCGAGGTCTCCCTCGGCCTCGGCCGAACCGACGACGAAGTCGACCAGCGTCTGGTCCGGGCTCCGGCGATCGATCGTCAGCGCGGTGATGCGCGCTCCAACGATGATCGAGAACGCGAAGAAGCGCTCACCGACGATTTCGCAGAGGGCCTGGAAGCTCCCGATGCCCTCGCCGATCCGCTCGAACCAGCCGTCCGTCCGCAGTGCATCGAGCGGAAATTGTTTCTTGGCAGCCATCTAAAGCTCTTGCGGGCAGCGAGCCCAACCGCGTCCAGGATCTCACCAAATGGCACGTAAAGTCACGCCGTTCTTTTCCGCTTCGACGGAGGAGGCGGCGAAGCCGGGCCGGCGCCTTCGCCGCGCCACCGGATGCAGACCGACTTCACACCGCAACCTTCGCAGCGGACGGCGTCCTTCCGGGAAGGACAGCGCTGCAGCATCCCCATGTGGCAGAGCGAGAAGTCGTAGCGCGTCGGATCGTCGGCGTCGTAGCGCGCCAGCGCGGCCGTGATTTCGACGGCCGTCTTCCACGACACGTCCGGGCGCCTCGTGAAGCCGAGGTTCCTCGAAAGCGTATGGATGTGGACGTCCACGGGCATCAAGAGGCGGCGCGGCGGGACCGGCCAGAGGCCGAGGTCGATCCCGTCGGACGGGCGCACCATCCACCGGAGGAACAGGAGGAGCCGCTTCGCTCCGCCGCCCGCCCGGGCGTTCGACAAGAGGTTCACCGGCCCGCGGCGGTCCGTCGGCTTCGATTCGCCCGGCAGCGGCAGCCCACCGGCGATACGGATGCGGTCGCAGAAGGCCGCCAGCGCCTCGCGCAAACCTTCGTGCTCCGACGGCGCGGTCCGGTCCGCCTCGCGAAGGGCGCGCGCGAACGCGGCTCCGAGCGAGCCGTCCTCGCGCTGGACGCGTCGCGCGCCGACGAGGAGCCTCGCGACGTCCTCGCCCTTGAAGACGCGGTGCTTCCAGCCCTCGAGCGCGGCGTGGAGCGCGGCCTCGTCGTCCGCCGCCTTCGCCGGGCTCGGCCCGACGCGCCGCAAGAGGTCCGCGACCTTCATCCGGATCGCCTTCACGTTGCCGAAGGCCAGGTTCGCCGCAACGAGCGCGACGAGCTCGCGATCGGCTCGACGCTCGTACGCGTGGACGAAGTCGACCGGATCGTTCGCTCGCCGGGCACGCAGGTCTTCGCGCGCGCGCACGCCGTCGAGGGTCGCTTTGATCGCCGCCTGGCGCGCAGCTTCGCTGTTCGCCGCACGCTTCGACGGGCGCGATGCGCGGTCCGCGGACAGCGACTGGGGCGTCCTCCTCTGTGCGACGCGGCTCATAGCGTGATGTCCTGCCCGATCGGAGCGGGCTGTGGCTCGCGCAGCGCGCGCCTCTCCGCGCGCTCATGCTCGGACTTCGCCTCCGCGAGGCGTGCCTTGGCGATCGCGAGCCAGGCGTCGCCTTTCGCCTCCCCTCCCTTCACGTATTCGCCGAACGACTTCGCTGCCTGGCGCCACAGCTCGGCGGCATCGCGTGCGGACGTCGCCACACGCGCGCGCGCGGCCATGCCGAGCCCCTCGTACCAGTGGATCTCGTACTCCGGCGTGAAGAAGACCTCCCCCTTGCTCCGGAGCAGGTGCGGGCGCCCCATCGAGCGCAGCATCTCGATCGCGAACCGCGCCTCCTTCTCGGCGGCGAGCCGGTCGCCTGAGCGATCGAGCGCGACGGCGAGCCCCCACGTCGCGAGCGGAGCGGTCTCCCGCGCAGGCACGCGGCCGGCGATGCGGAGCGCCTCGCGGTAGCCCTCGATCGCCTCCTTCAGGTCGCCGAGATGCATCTGCGTCTCCGCGAGGTTCAAGGTCGGCGTCGCGCGCGCGAGCTCCTCGGTCTCGCGCCTCAGCACCTCGCCGTACGCCTCGCGCTCGCACAGGTGGTCGCCGAGATGTCCGCACGCGAACGCGAGGCGAAGCCATGCTCCATCGACCGCAGGATGGTCGGGGAACTTCGCGATCGCGGCCTTGAGGACCTGAGCAGCGCGCGGGTAGTTCTCGAGGAGCGAGTAGACCTGCGCGAGGTCGAACCGGAGGAGAGCGTTCTCGTGGTGCTCGGCGCCCGCGCGCACGAGCATCGCGAGAACGCGCTCGCGTTCGCCGAAGTCGACCTCGGCGACCGCGGTACGGACGAGGCGCTGCTGGACCGCCCGATGGAGATCGAAGGCCTCGGCGGCCTCGGGATCGCGCGCGCGCTCCCAGACCGACGGCGGAGTATCCGCGCGCGCTCCAGGCGCGACCGCGAGCACGAACGCGACAGTCGTGACGAGCGCGCGCGCAAGGCGCTTCACCGCGCGCCTCCGTTGTTCGTCTTCCCGGCCTTCAGGGCGGGACGCGGCGACGCCGCCTCTTGCTTCTTCGGCGCGGCGCCGCCCGCGTGCTCGCGCGCGTGATCGGCCCACGGGCCCTTGCCGCCGGCGCCCTCGAGGTACTTGCGCCAGGCATCCTTCGCCGGCGCCCCCCCTTCGCTCTCGAGCGCGATCGCGACGAGCGCGTCACTCTCGCTCGCCGCGCCCGCGTCAGCCATCGCCTCGGCCACGCGGGGGTCGGCGAGGAGCGGCCTCACGTCCGCGCGCGAGAGCGACGCGAGGACGGCCTTTGCTTCTTCGCGGAGCCCGGCGCGATCGAGCGCGAGGCCGAGCGCCGTGACGGTGGCGACCTGCATCGCGTCCTGTGCGTCGCGCCGCGCCTGGCGGAACATCGCGACGGCATCGTCGATGCCGGCGGCCCCTTGTGCCATCACCGTCATCCCCGCCTCGAACGACGCCGACGAGCGCTCCTGCGCGGTCAGCGCCGACGTACGCGGGAGCGCCGCGCGGTAGGCCTGCGCCGCCTCGGCGAGGTGCCCCGTGCGCGCGTTCGCTCGCGCCCATGCGAGGAGCGCGACCGGATCGTCGAGCGCGCGATCGTCGCGCCGCTTCGCCTCGCTCAGCGAGACGAGCGCGTCCTCTGGCCGGCCGAGCCGGAGGAGCGCCCGGCCCTTGAGGACGTGCGGCGACGCGCGGCCGGGCAAGAGCTTGTCCGCCTCGTCGGCGATCTGCGGCACCTCCTTCACGAGGACGCTCGACCCCGACCCGACGAGCTTCGCGGTGCCGCTCGCCAGGAGGTCGCAGTAGCGCCGGAGGTTCGGCTCCTTGGCGCGCTCCCACGCGTTCGTCGCGCGGAAGCCCTCGATCACGCCACACTCTGCCGGGCGAGCCGTCCCGAACGCGCCCTGCGCGGACGCGGGCTGGAGGAGCCAGACGAGGGCGAGAACGGAGCCGTGCACGATCGAGAAGCTAGCGCAGATCCCGGCGGGGCGTGAGCTGCTCCCCGCCGGTCCGAGCCGCGACCCGAGCCCCGCGCCACGTACCGCGTGACGAGCGGGGGGCTCCTCGTTGGACGACGGTCAGAGCGCGAACGGATCGCGGAGCACGATCGTCTCGTCGCGCCGCGGGCCGATGCTCGCGAGGACCAGCGGGCAGCCCGCCTCTTCCTCGATGAAGCGCATGTAGTCGCGCGCAGCCGCAGGCAGCTCATCCATCGAGCGCGCCTTGCCCAGCTCTTCGCTCCATCCGCGGAAGGTCTTCAGCACGGGCTTGGCCGTGTCGAGCTCGTCGATGGGGAAGTCGCTCGTACGGCCGTGCGGCGTGTCGTAGGCGACGCAGACCGCGATCTCGTCGAGGCCGGTGAGGACGTCGAGCTTGGTGAGCGCGAGCCCGTCGAGGCCGTTGACGGCGACCGCGTAGCGGAGGGCGGGAAGGTCGAGCCAGCCGGTCCGACGCGGGCGGCCGGTCACCGATCCGAACTCGGCGCCGACCTTGCGGATGCGGTCGCCGACCTCGTCGAAGAGCTCCGTCGGGAACGGGCCGCTGCCCACGCGGGTCGTGTACGCCTTCACGAGGCCGATGACCTCGTCGATGCGGCTCGGGCCCACGCCGGCTCCGACGCACGCGCCGCCCGCAGTGGGCGTCGACGACGTGACGAACGGATAGGTGCCGTGATCGACGTCGAGCAGCGTGCCTTGTGCGCCCTCGAGGATGACGCGCTTCTGCGCCTTGATCGCGCGCTCGACGAGCGGCTGCGTCGCGGCGAGCATCTTCACGATGCGCGCGCGTGTCGGCTCGATCGCCTCGAGCACCTCGTCGACCGTCGGCCCCTTGTTGCCGAGCGCCGCGAAGATCGGCGCCCAGCCTTCGAGCGCGCTGCCGACGAGATCGCGGAGACGCGCAGGGTCTCGGAACGCGCCGAGCGTGATCCCGCGGCGGGCGAACTTGTCCTCGTAGCAAGGACCGACGCCGCGCTTCGTCGTTCCGATCGCGCCCTTCCCCTGCTCGCGGAGGCCGTCGATCATGACGTGGTACGGGAGGATCGCGTGCGCGCGATCGGAGACGATCAGGCGCCCCTCGGCGGCGACGCCGCGCTTCTGGAGGTCGTCGAGCTCGGAGACGAGGCTCTTCGGATCAATGACCATCCCCTGCCCGAGGACACACGTGACGTCCTTGCGCAGGACGCCGCTCGGCACGAGGCGCACGACGATCTTCTCGTCGCCGACGACGAGGGTGTGCCCCGCGTTCGGACCTCCGCCGTAGCGCACGACCATGTCGGCGCGCTCGGTGAAGATGTCGACGATCTTGCCCTTCCCCTCGTCGCCCCACTGAGCACCCACGATCACGACGGCCGGCATACTTCACGCTCCTTCATCTTCTGCTGCCGAGGGCCGATCATTATGATCGGCCGCGCTGGGATCCTCGCCGCTGCTTAGCACGCGGACGACTTCGTCTGTGGTCGTCTTCCGATCGACGGAATCCTCCCAGACGAATGCAAAGCCCCACGACGCCGCATAAGCGCGCGCGCGCGTGGAGTCCGAAACCGCGACCGCTGGGATCCCCCTCGACCTCAGCTCGAAGACGCGCGGATCCGAATCGGTACCGACGACGACGACTCCGGACTTGCGAGGACGCAGCCCATGCGCAGCGCGCACCGCCCAGGCGAGCGCGTCGAGGTCGAGCCCGAGGCCAACCGCAGGCCGCGGCGCCCCGTAGCGCGCGAGCAGATCGTCGTAACGGCCGCCGCCGCCGACCGGTTCTCCGGGGCCTTCAGCGTAAATCGAGAAGATCGTCCCCGTGTAGTACGACAGACCGCGGACCTCGCCGGGATCGGCCGAGAGATGGGGCCCGAGCCCACGCGCCGACGCCGCGTCGAAGAGCGCGAGCAGCCGGCTCGCAGGAGCCTGTGCGGGCGTGCCGGCGAGGAGCGACACCGCCTCGACGAGCGCCTCGCGCCCGCCGTGGAGGCGCGCGAGCGCGCTCACCTGCGGACCGATCGCGAGGCCCCGAGAGAGCTCTACGAGCGCTGGCTCGTCCTTACGCGCGAGCGCGACCGAAATCTCCGCCGCACGCGCGGCGGGGACGTCCGCGAGGAGCTCGCGCACGATGCCGGCATCGGAGACGTCGATGGTGAAGCGCTCGAGGCCCGCGCCCGAGCGGATGACGTCCGCGGCGAGACAGAGGAGCTCGAGATCACCCTCGGCGCCGGCGACGCCGCAGAGCTCCACACCGACCTGCGGGATCTGCCGGTGCTTCTTGGCGCGCGACGATCGGCGACGGACGACCGTCCCCTCGTAGGCGAGCCGGAACGGCGGCTCGCGGTCGCCGAGCCGGGTGGCGACGATGCGCGCCACCTGAGGAGTCATGTCCGGGCGGAAGACGGCGACCTCTCCGGACTCCGGCTCGATGAAGCGCAGGACGTCGTCGGCGGCCGAGGCTCCGAGCCCGCGCTCGAGCACGCTGGCGAGCTCGAACGCCGGCGGCGTCACGAGGAGATAGCCGTGCAGCGAGAAGCGCTCGAGGACCGCGCGCGCCAGATCGCGACGACTCGCCGCCTCTTCCGGCAGGAGGTCGCGCATCCCCGGTGGTAGCGGATGCTCGAGCGCACCAAAGGGCGTCGACTCGAGGTTCGAAGGACCGTCCACCATCGCGGAGCAGGCTCGTCGCACGACGCGCTCAACGCGTCAACGCGATCGCTGACGAAGCCGCGATCAGAAGACGCCGCGCAGACCAGCCCAACCAGAGCCGATCTCGGGCATCACGTGAATCCCGCTTCGGGCACCCTTCGCCGCGCCAACGGTCGCGCTTGTCGGCGCGCTCGGCGCGGTCAGGTAGAGCACGAGGGCCGTGACGAGCGCGGCTCCGCTCACGCCGAACGAGATGTCCGCGATGAGCCCCGTGGTCTCGCCTGCCCTCGTCTTGTCTTGCCCTGCTGGGGAGCTCGGACATCCGGCCGGGTTCTCTCGCTTCGCGCTCTTCGTGCACTCGTTCGACAGCGTCATCAGCCCGGTCGCCGTACCGATCCCGGCGCCGACGACACCGACGCCCAGGAGGACGAGCGCGACCGTTCGCTGCCCGGACCCGTCGCGCACCTCACCTGCCGGCGTCGACGGCGCACGCTTCGGCTCCTCGACGATGCGGGGCGCCGGCGTCTCGACCGCGACCGGCACGTTGTCTTCTTCTTCCATCGCAGGCACGACGATGCGCTGCGGACGATCGCCTTTCACGACCGTCACGAGCTGGACGACCTGCTTCTTTCCCTTCGCGCGGAACGTGAACTTGCGCTGTCCGATCTCGGACGCGAACGTCACGCCCTTCTCGGCCTCGGGGACGTGACGTTCCTCGACGAGGACTTCGGTGAGCTCCACCTTCTGCTGAGGCTCGACGACGACGCGCGCGAGCGACTTCTCGAGCTCGGCCATCCTCTGCCGAGCGAAGTCCCTCCGGTCCGCGCGTTTCAGCTCCGTCGCCTTGACCTCCGCCTCCTTGAACTCGACCCACGCCTGCCAGACGGCGCCTTGCTCCTTGTGGCAATAGGCGAGGTTGAGGAGCGTGCCGAGCTGCTGGTCCTTCCGATACGCGGCCTCGAGCTTCGGACACGCCTCACCGTAGCGACGGTCCTCCATCAGCTTCTGCCCCTCGCGGAAGAGGCGCTCGGCATCCGCATCTTTGTCGGAAGACTGCGCCGCTGCCGGCGACGCGGTCGACGACCAGACCCCAACGCACAGAACCGCGGCGACCAACCGTGACGTTCGCTTCATTGACCGGAGCGCGTTTGCGGGAGGCCCGCGGGCAACGACCTCGCGGACGGCGTCGAGGTCGCGCCGCCGCCCTTCCCACTCGCCCGGGGCGCCGGAGAGGCGGTTCGAGCCGTCGACGCCGCCATGTTGGACTTACTGACCTTGACCGGCATCGCGCTCTGCTCCGGCATCGGCGACGCGCCGAGCACCGTGCCCTGCACCGTCGGCGGAAGGTCGTTCTCGACCGACGCGGTCTGCACCGTCACGGGCGCGACGAACACCGGCACCGGCTCGACGGCGGCCGCCGGCGGCTCCGACGTGACCGCGGGCTCTGCCTCGGCACCGTTCGCCGACGCACTACTTCTAAGGAACGTGGTGACGCCGATGAGGGCAAGGCCGACGAGCGCCGGAACCGCGATCCCGGCGACGATCCAGCGCCGTTTCGAATCGAAGGCGTTGAAGCGCCGCGCGACGGTGGCCGCAGTGCCATGCAGCTCCGGCTGGAGCGAGTCGAGGCGGCGTGCGGGGGAAGACGGGATCGCGACCCGCTCCGAGGCCGCGCCGCTGCGGGGACGCATGCCGCTCGACAGGTCGTCCATCAACGCACGGGCGAGCGTCGCCTGAACGCGATCGGCGGACTGAATCCACGACCCCGACCCGTACGGGACGAGCGCCTTCGCGAGCTCGGCGACGTCGGCGAAGCGCTCCTCGCGGTTCTTGGCGAGACACTTCATCACCACGTGCTCGAGCCCCTCCGGCACCCCGGTCACGAGGGCACGGATCGGCGCCGGCTCGCGCTCGAGGATCTGCGCGAACGTCTCCTGCAGCTCGTCACCGCCGAACGGCATCGAGTTCGTGAGCAGCTCGTACATGCAGATTCCGAGCGACCAGATGTCCGTACGGTGATCGACGCTCTTCGGGCTCCGGACCTGCTCCGGAGACATGTACGGGGGCGATCCGAGGACCGTGCGCCCGCCCGTGAGCTGCTGCGAGCGCTTGTCCGTCGGGCTGTCGGTGGACTTCGAGATCCCGAAGTCGAGGATCTTGATCACCTGCGAGCCATCGCCCCTGTTCGCAAGGAACAGGTTCGACGGCTTGAGGTCGCGGTGGATGATCCCCCTTCCATGCGCATGCGCGAGGCCCTCGAGCGCCTGGAGGATGTAGTCGACGACGAGCCAGCGGGGCAGCGCGCCACGTGCGTCCGCGATCTGACAGAGATCTGCTCCTTCGAGCAGCTCCATCACGATGAACGGCAGGCCATCCTGGCCCACGTCGACGTCGACGACCCGCGCGACGTGCTCGCTCTGGAGCTTCGCGGCCGAGCGCGCCTCCAGTAGCAAGCGCGACTGCGCCTCGCGGTCTGCAATGTCTTGATAGAGGAGCTTTACGGCGACGCGCTGATCGAGGAGCTCGTGGTACGCCTCCACGACGATCCCCATCCCGCCTTCACCGAGAAGTCGCTCGACGCGATACTTGCTCGCGAGCAGATCGCCGACCTTGAGCAGCGAGCGGCTGCTCTTGGGCATGGATGCCCCGGACGCAGTTCGCTGCGATCGCGCGAGCTTCGCCGCCATCAGAAGCCAATCGTAGCGTTCGTAGCGGTCCAGCTCCAAGGGAGAAAGCGCCCGCTCCGCCCCGTTGCACCGGCGATCCAGGCGCGCGCGTCCGCGGGTCCTGCCGCCCCCACCGGTCCCACTGGTCGCTCCCCCGGCCACCGACGCGGGCCGTCGTCCACACCGCGGCTTCCCTCCACTCGGCCGGTGCTCCCCCTGGCTCGGTCCGGGGTCTCCACTCGGGACCGGCCCCCGCGGGCCTCCCGCGCTCCCTCCGATGAGCTCTCCGCCACGCCGGTGTCGGACCTGCCGTCCCCCCTGTTCGGCCCGCCTTCAGCTGTCGGAAAGTCTACAGGGCGCGCGCAGGGGTCGAACGGGCGAGCTTCCGGCCGATTCGTGCATGATCTCGAGCACTCGGCGCATCCCTCGCCGGCCGGACCGGCTTCGGCACGGCAGTCGCATTGGAGTCCCAACCTAGAAAGGACTCCGATCATGGCCTTCGCCATCCAGCGCGACATCCTCGATTCAGCGGTCACCGGCGACGCCGCAGCCCTCGACAGCGTCCTCAAGACGATCACGCCCCACGTCGAGCGGCAGCTCCTCCGGTACCCCGTGAGCGACGAGGACCGGCGCGACCTCCTCCAGGCGACCCTGATGCAGATCGTCCGCCGCCTCGGCTCGTTCCGCGCAGAGGCGAGCTTCTCGACCTGGCTGTTCCGCGTGACCGCGAACGAAGCGCTGATGCTCATGCGCTCGCGACGCCGCCATCGCGCGCGCTTCGTCGAGGGCCTCGAGTGGGAAGAGCTCGCGACGCTTCCCGCGATGAACGACACCGATCACGTCGACGGTGACCTCGGGATCAGCGCCCGGCAGCGTGACGAGCGCGTCCGCGATGCGCTCGGGGAGCTCCCCGACGACTACCGCGACGTCGTCATCGCCCACTACCACATGGACCTCGGCCTCCAGGAGATCGCCGACCGCCTCTCGATCACCGAGAGCGCCGTACGCTCGAGGTTGCACCGCGCACGCTCGCGCCTCCGTTCGCTGCTCGAAAAGCGAGACCTCGACGCGTACACTGTCGCGGCCTGAGCACCTCTTCTCTTCCCCGTATCGCTCCGCCCTGCGGCGCGCTGCTGTTCGATCTCGACGGCACGCTCGTCGACTCACGCCGTGACATCGCCGATGCGCTGAACATCGCGCTGGAGGCGACAGGCCGGGAGCCGCTCGCCCTCGAGACCGTGCTCACGATGATCGGAGACGGTGCCCGCGCCTTGGTCGCGCGCGCCATCCGACTCCGAACCCCGGCCGAGAGCTCGCCGGAGCACGACGCCCTGCTCGAACGCGTGCTCGCGCTCTTCCTCCAGCACTACGCGGAGAGGCCGGCGGTCCACACGGCGCTGCTCCCGGGCGCACGCGAAGCACTCTCGCTCGGGCTCCCCGCTGCGCTCGTGACGAACAAGCCGCGCGCGATCACCCTGCTCGTACTCGAGACCCTCGGGATCGCGTCCGCGTTCGGCGCCGTGTTCGCCGGTGGCGACGGACCGCTCAAGCCCTCGCCTCACGGCCTCGAGCAAGTCGCGCGCGAGCTCGGCGTGCCTGCCTCCCGCGCATGGATGATCGGCGACGGCCCGCAGGACGTCCTCGCCGGCCGCGCCGCTGGCTGCTTCACGATCGCGGTGCCCGGGATGATCGCGGACCGCGAACGAGTGCTTGCTGCCGAGCCTCACCTCATCGTGGAGTCGCTGCACGACGTCGCGAGGCTCGCGAGCGCGAGCCGCACTTCGGCCTGACCTCGATCTCCTTCAGCCGCAGTACGCCGCCAGCCGCCGTCACATCGGCGACGTGGCTCGCGTAGCGAAGCTCGCTCGAGGACCGGGAGGCCGTCGGCTCGATCGTCGGAGCCCCCGGATTTCACAAAATCTGCCTCCGGTCTGTCTGGAAAGTCGTCGCTCGCGGTACTTCGAGAGTGGCCGGGCCCATGCTCGGCGCAACCATCCCTCTCGGAGAGCCTGACGCATGAACTACCGACACCTAGCTTGTTCTTCTTTGGCGCTCTTGACGCTGTCGCTCATCGGCTGCGGGGAGAAAGCCAACACCTGTGGGGTGAGTCTGCAAGATTCCGCTTTGTTCACGAACAACACGGCGGTCCTCACGGGCGATGTGGAAGCGGCGCGGACCGCCGCCCTGGCGGCCGAAGGCGCCCGTCACCAAGAGGTCGTCTTCGCGGAGAAGATCGCCGCAATCGCCAAGGATCCGAAGGCGTCCGAGCAGTGGGCCACGGTGATCAAGCTCAACGGGACGGAGGCTCGCACGAACGCGAAGAAGTCCGGCGTCGCGGTCGATCTTCCGCTGCAGGCCAGCCGCTTGCGCGCGGCCGGAGTTCCCGCCGACGAGGTCTCGAAGGCAATCGACGCCGCCATCTCCTCGGACATCTCGGTCGACGAGGCAGCCGCACTGCTGGCGATCTCCGCCACCGCCGCCGAAGAGTCCGGGCCGATTGACGGATTCGGCGGCTGGACCGCAGAACAAGTGAAGCTCGGGCTCCGCGGCCCCGCACTGGCGCGCGAGCTCAAAGACGAGCACAAAAGTCGTGGCGAGAAGGCGCGTAAGGCCGACGAAGCAAGCGGCAAGAAAGCCACCGTCTGCCACCGTCCCCCCGGCAATCCAAACAACGCGAAGACGCTCGAAGTCGGACCGTCGGCGCTCGCCGCACACCTCGGGCATGGAGACACGGAAGGCCCCTGCCCCGAAGGAGCAGCCAAGCGCGACGACAAAGACAACGCGGGCGGCAACGACAAGGACAAGGACAAGGACAAGGACAAGGACAGGGGCAACGCAGGCAACGACAAGGACAAGGGCAACGCGGGCGGCAACCACAAGGGCCACGGTCGTCGCTGACCGCCAAGATCTGTCGCTAGCCGCCAGGAGCTCTTAGCGAGTGCACAAGTGCTCGGCGCCTCGAGGCAGGCGTCGAGCACACCTCTTTCAGAGGTGTTGGCAGAACGCTGCGCGCTGCCCCCGCGCGTGCAGTCCAGGTCGCGGGGAGACGGCCCGGAACGTCTTGCGGGCCGCGTCGAACGTGTCGAGCGCCGTCGCCTCTCCGCTCAGTCTTCCAAACGAACGTGCTTGCCCCTCCGAGCTCACTCGAGCGCATCCAGGGGCAAGCGTCGTACAAGACATCTGTCGATCAGGCTTTTGGCGTCTCGTCGCGTCCCGCCACGATGTTTCGTCGTTGCTCGCCTGGCCGACTCGATGCTGCGACGGCGGCGCATGCGCGCGCGGCAGACAGTTTCCGTGACGCTCCTTCACGTCGCGCTCATCACCCATCCGCAAGCCTCGCGCTCGCCGCGTGCGGCGAAGACTCGCCGGGCGCGTTCACGTCGGGGACCTCGGACGGCGTGCCTTCTCAGCAGTGAGGTGTGCCTCGTCGGGGTCACGTTCGAGTAGCGCGAAACCCGCGCCCGCGCGCGGCCAGGCGCGAAATGGTATGCGCGCACATGCGGGGAGCGCTTCCATCAACGGGACTCGCCGTTTGTAGAATACTCGAGCAAACGATGTCCAAGCCGGTGCTTCGTACCCTGACGTGTCCTTCGTGTTCGGCTCCCGTTCCCCCTCCCATGCCCGGCGCAACGCAGCTCCAGTGCGTCTATTGCCGGTCGACCATCATGATCGAGGCGCCGAAGGTGCCGGTCATTCAGCCGACCGCGCCCCCGCCGAACCTCGTTCGAGCTACGTCAGCGGCGAGGCGGCCCCTCGCCGCCGTGATCGTGGGGATGGCTTTCGCGATCGTCGCTGCGATGGTGGCGTTCTCCTCGTTCCATATGCGGAGAGCGTCGCGGGGCGTCGCCTTCGACGACAAGGAGATCGTTTCGTTCCCCGCGGCGTGCTTTGCGAATCGGTCGATGACCATCACCGGCAAGACCTTCGAGGGGACCGGCACGCTGGTCACGATACACCCCAACTGTAAGCTCACCCATCAAGGACTCCACCCTGAAGGGTGACGTGATCGTGGAGTCGACGGCGGTCAGTGAGGTCACGATCATCAACAGCAAGCTCGAGGCGAAGGACGTCGCCCTGAAGTTCGGTCAGAACGGGAAGGTGAAGATCTCCGGCGCGAGCGAGATCACCGGTACCTCGGCGGCGATCGACGGCGACATCAACACCGTCGTCAACCTCGAGAACTCGAAGGTGCGGGCGCAGGATGCCGCCATCCACGGAGGAACCAACACGGAGATCAATGCCACCGGGGCGGAGATCACCGGCAAGAAAAGGGCGCTGGATCTCGGCTTCAATGCCAATGTCGCTCTCATTCAGTCGACGGTCCGCGCCGAGAGCGAGGCCGTGTTCTGCAAGTCCAATCTCGACTTGAGCGCCGACGGGTCGACCATCGAAGGTGGCAACTCCGGCCTGAAATCGCCTTCGCTAGTGAAGGTGCGCCTCGTGAAGAAGAGCCGCCTCGCGGCAAAGAGCACCGCCATCGAGTCGGAGTCGAACCTGGATCTCACCGTCGAGGATAGCTCGGTCGAGAGCCAGGACACGGCCATCCGCACGAAGAGCAACCCGCGCGTCCGAATCGCGAAACAGGGGAAGGTGCACGGCAACAAGACGGGGCTCGTCTGCGAGCACAACCTGGATCTGGCCATGAACGAAGGGACGCTCGAGTCGAGCGGCAACGCCGTTCAGTGTGAGATCAACGCCCGCATCGACGTGAAGAAGTCGACCATCAGCGGCGCCAATGCGTTCGCGCTGTCACGAGCTCCCCAGTCGCTCACCGTCTCCGACGACAGCCAGCTCAAAGGCGCGAAGAACTTCGCGTACAAAGGACCGCGCTGACGCCGCTTCCGACCGACGAGCGGGCGTCGCGCGCGAGCGCGTGCCTCACTTGGGCTTGACCTCGATCTCCTTCAAGCGTGCGCGGAAGGCATTCATCCGCGCGATCGCCTCGTCCCGCTTCTCCTTGTCGCGCGCGAGGTCCTTCTTCTCTTCGGGATCGCTGGCGAGATCGAAGAGCTGGTAGTTGTAGCCGCCCGAGTGAATCAGCTTCATCCCGGGGGACGGGCCGGTGATGATCGCGCGCCGGAGGCCGTTGAAGGGACCTGCCGGCATGTCGACGTAGACGTCGCGCTCCTCATGCTCGGCGTCGTTGGGGAGGTAGACGTCGGCGAGGAGGCTCTTGCCGCGAAGCTCTCCGTCGTCCGGCACCTCGAGGCCCATCAGCTCGATGATCGTCGGGACGACGTCGATGTGCGAGCGCTTGACGGGCACGCGGCGCGCCTCGGCGCCCGGGACGTAGACGAAGAGCGGAACCTGCACGAGCTCGTTCCAGATCTCCGATCCGTGGAAGAGCATCCCGTGCTCGTAGAACGCCTCGCCGTGATCAGCGGTCATGACCACCGCCGTGTCTTCGGCCCAGGTCTGCGACGCGATGTAATCGAGCACGCGACCGATGTGCTTGTCCGTATACCAGATCTCCTGGTTGTAGAGCGCACGCGACGTGGCGAACCCGCCCTTGCCGCTGAAGTCGGGTGACCCCTGGTGCGCGACGTACTGCGCGTGGGGATCGAAGAAGTGGAACCACGCGAAGAAGCGGCGCGGCGCGGCCTCTCCCTCGGCGCCGTCCGAAGCGGCATCGGCGCCTGCGTCGGCAGCACCGGCTTCGTCAGCGCCCGCATCGTCGGCGCCGGCGTCCGTCGCGCCTCGCTGCGAAGGCTCCTCCCCGAATGGACGCTGGAGCAACTTGAGCGCCAGATCGGCCATCCGCTCGCTCGTGATGCTCGTGTCGTTGTCGCTCATGCCGGGCGGAATCGCGGACGTGTCCCAGACCTGAAAGCCCTGAGCGAGACCGCTCGAGGGCCGGAAGTACCAGTGACACATGCCCGCGAGCGTGTGGTAGCCGGCGTCGCGAGCGCGCTCGGCCACCATCACGTTCTTACCGGAGTACGTATTGAAGTGACTGAAGTCGGTGAACGTCTCGCTCGGGTACTTGCCGATCAGCATCGGGCCGACGGACTTCCCGGTGTACGAGGCCATCGAGTACGCGCTCTCGAAGATCGTCGACTTCTCGGCGAGCTTGTCGAGGTTCGGCGACGTCTCCTTACCGTACTTCATGAAGCCGAGGTCGGGACGAAGCGTGTCGACCGTGAGGAGGATCACGTTGTACGAGCGCTTCGGCTTCGACCTGGCCGCCCCGGCGTCCGCGCTCGTGAGCGCGATGGGCATCGGCTCCGGCGCAGGCGTATCTGCCCCCGAGCAGTCCTCGTCGATGCCGTTGCCGGGGATGTCGACCGCGTTCGGGTTCACGCGCGCGTCGCCGTCGTTGCAGTCGCCGCCCCCGAACTTCGCCGAGAAGCCGTCCTTGTCTCGATCCGTCGCGCGCCGCAGGAGCGCAAGCGACGGCTTCCCCAGCGGCGCGTGTTTCTCGAGCGCGAGCGCGAGCTCCGGCGCATCGCCGAGATGCGAGGCCGCACGGACGCACAGCACGATCATCGCGACGTGGAGAAGGAGCCCGAACGCAGCTCCGACGAGCGGTCGGGGGTCCTTCGCGCTCCGCTCGTCGGCGGGCCTCGAGAGCGCGATCGGCAGCACGAACGCGCCGAGCGCGATGATCGCCGCGTTGAGGACCGGGCGCAGGTCGAGCTCCGACCGCTTGAGCACCCCGAAGATCCCGAGGATGCCGCCGCCGGCACCGCTGGTGTCGCCGCGTGAGATGCCGAGCGCGAAGAGCGATCCGACCACGACGAGCGCGACGCCGCCGGTCACTGCCGGATCGAGCAGCCGAGGGACGGCCGCGCTGCCGAGCGCGAGCAGCCGTCGGAACACGGGCAGGATTGCCAGCGCGACCGCGCCGCAGACGACGAGCGCGCCGACCGCGCACGCGCCGATGGTGAGGCCCGCCTCGACAGGCTCGCCGGCACCCATCGACACGCGAGCGAGGTGCGCGCACGCCACGCACCATACGAACGACGCGAAGATCGCGATGGGCAGGGCCGCGGCTGCGCGCAGCCGGTCGAGGACGGCGGCTTCGCGCAGCTCCGCGAGCGTCCGGAGCGGGCTCGCCGCCTCCTTCGGCTGGAGCATCAGCGTGAGGACGCCGAGCGCGAGCCCAATCCCGACCGCGAGCGGCGACAGGAGACCGAGCTCGGCCATGAAGAGCGCGCCGGACGACGGGAGCTCTTGCGTTCCCGTATCGGCCAAGCCGGCCGACACCGCACGCACCTCGAGGAGGGCTACGACGAGAGCGAGCGCAGCAGCGCCGCCGAGAGCGAGGAGCAGGCGCAGGAGCGCGCGGGACATCGGGACGGTACGAGGAGGAAAATTCAACGCGAGCCGAAGGCCGACCACTGCGGGTGGTTGGGGCACCACTGCGGGTGGTTGGGGCGCGAGCCCCAAATTCTAGTAACAGGCCGTAGACCGAACGGCGGAGCGCCGGAACGTTACTAAACCGGCCTCCTCTTCGCGAGCCCCCGATCCATCATCGCATCCTCTCTTTTCGCGGATCCGCCCCGGCCGCCGGACGGAGCGGCGGCCGAGCGGCCCCCGCCCGCGCGTCGGCCTGCGACCGCTTGCTCGCGAGCGGATGAGCGGCGTCGTAGACCGAAAGGAGGTGCGCCACGGAGACGTGCGTGTACCGCTGCGTCGTCGACAGCGACGAATGGCCGAGCATCTCCTGGATCGCGCGGAGGTCCGCGCCGCCGTCGAGCAGATGCGTTGCGCACGTGTGCCGCATCGCGTGCGGGTGGAGGTCCGCGCGCCCCGCACCCACGAGGCCGTAGCGGCGCACGATGAGCTGAGCCGCACGTGGACCGAGCCTCCGGCCGCGCGTCGAGACGAACACGGCGTGAGGATCGATGAAGAGCGTGCGCGCATGCGCGAGCTCGGACCGCACGGCGAGCCACTCGGCGAGCGCTTCCTCGGCCTTGCTGCCGATCGGGACGATCCGCTCCTTCCTTCCCTTGCCCATCACGCGGACCGTGCGCTCGGAGAGCGAGAGGTTCGCGAGGTCGAGACCGCACGCCTCGGACACGCGGAGACCGGCGGCATAGAGCAACTCGAGGAAGGCGCGATCGCGCAGCGCGACGGCTTCCTCTGCGCGACGCGCCCCCGTGTTGTCGGGATCGGGCGACTCGATCACCAGCGCGGCGTCCTCGGCGGAGAGGAACGTCGGCAGCTCGCGGCGTACCTTCGGGCTCGCGAGCTCCGCGGCGGGGTTCACGTCGCTGTGCCCCTTCTGCTTCATCCAGCGGCAGAACGCGCGCACGCTGGCGATCTTGCGCGCAACGCTCGAAGGTTTGCAGGTACGCGCGAGGTCGCCGAGCCACGCGCGGAGGACGTAGACGTCGAGCCGCTGGGTCGCGCGGCGGCCGGGGCGCTCGCTCGCGCGCTCGTCGACGAAGGCGATCAACGCGTCGAGGTCGCGCCCGTACGCCGAGACCGTGTTCGGCGAGGCGTGCTTCTCGGCCTCGAGGTGCGTGACGAACGCGTCCTTCAGCTCGTTCAGCTGCACTCCCGACAGGTTACCCGCGAGGCGCGATCGGGGCCACTTCGAGGCGTGAGGCGGGCGCGGCGCGCAGCGATGTCCTCGACCGAGGCCGAACCTGGCGCTGTGAATCTCGCGCGGCTCGCCGTGCCGATGCTCCCACGGATCGGCGTTCCGCTGCCCGGAGTGCTAGTCTGCACGACCTTGTTCCGGCGGCTCTGGGAGAAGCTGAAGACGATCTGGAAGCTCGCCAAGTCCGAGCGCGCCTCACCGCGTGAGATCGGCTGGGCCGTTGCGATCGGCGCGTTCGCCGGATGCACACCGGCCGTCGGGGTGCACGGTCCCCTCGCCATCGGCCTCGCGACGCTGTTCAAGAAGAACCGGCTCTTCGCGTGGCTCGGATCACGCGTCTCCAACATCTTCTTCCTCCCGTTCATCACGATCGCGGAGGTCCAGGTCTCCCATCGCATCCGGACCGGCGAGTGGGTCACGCTCGACCGCGAGCAGGTCATGGAGCAGGCCGGCAGCCTTTTCCTCGACTGGTGTCTCGGGACGATCCCGGTCGGAGCCGCGATCAGCACCGTGCTCGGCGTCGCCTCTTGGGCGCTCGCCGTGCGCCGCGATCGGCGCCGCACCGCGAAGGAAGCGGAGTCGACCGCGGCGGAGCCGGCGGCGATCGCCGCGCTCTCGTCGCCGGCAGCCCTCGGAACAGAGGACGACGGCGCCGCGCCCGAGAGCGCCCCGACCAGCGCGCGCAGCGCGTAGACCGCGCCGAGAGCGCCCGACGCGTGCGCCCAGGAGCGCCCCGAGCAGCGCAGCGCGTAGCGACCGTCGCGACGCCAGGCAGGGCGCGGCCGTCGACTCTCCCCTCGCTCCGTCACGCCAGGTCGGCGCGCGCTGCTCTTGCCGCGCGCGCCGGACGCGTCATGCGCAGGCGGACTGGACTTCGGCGACCGTCTTCGGGATCTGCTTGGTGAGGTTGTCGGGATCGCCGTCCGTGACGAGGATGTCGTCCTCGATGCGAACCCCGATGCCGCGCCACTCGGGCGCGACCTTGTCGTTGTCCTTCGCGATGTAGATCCCCGGCTCGACGGTGAGCACCATGCCGGGCTCGAGCGGGCGCGCCTTGCCGCCGACGTAGTAGTTCCCGACGTCGTGCACATCCATGCCGAGCCAGTGACTCGTCTTGTGCATGAAGAACGGCTTGTGCGCGTCCTCCTTGATGAGCTGGTCGACGTCGCCTTGGAGGAGGCCGAGCTTCACGAGCCCGCGCGTGATCACCTCGACGCACGCGGCGTGGATCTGCTCGAGCGAGCTGCCCTTGCGCGTCTTGTCGATGCCCGCCTCCTGCGCATCGAGCACGAGCTCGTAGATGGCCTGCTGCTCCTTCGTGAACTTCCCGCCGACGGGGAACGTCCGCGTGACGTCGCTCGCGTAGTAGTCGTACTCGCAGCCCGCATCGATGAGGAGAAGCTCGCCGTCCTCCATCTTTCGGTTGTTCAGTCGGTAGTGGAGGATGGTCGCGTTCGTGCCCGAGCCCACGATGCTCCCGTAAGCCGGACGCTCCGAGCCGTGCATGCGGAACGTCTCGAGGAGCATCGCCTCGACCTGGAACTCGTGCATGCCGGGCTTCGTTGCCTTCATCGCGCGGATGTGCGCCTCGGCGGTGATGTCCGCGGCGCGCCGCATCGAGGCGAGATCGTCGGAGCTCTTGAAGAGGCGCATCTCGTGGAGGATCGTGCCCGGATCGACGATCTCGACCGGCCACGAGAAGCCCAGTCGGCCGCGTGCTCGCGCGCGGTCGAGGCCTTCGAGGATCTTGTCGTCGAAGGCGCGGTTCGGGCCGAGCCGGTAGTAGAGGCGCTTCTTGTTCTGGAAGAGCTTCGGCAGCTCCTCCGCCACCTTGTCGGTCGTGAAGGCCTCGTCCGCCCCGAAGTGAGCCTTCACGCCGTCGACGCCCGCGCGCGGCCCGTCCCACGTCTCGCGCTCGGGATCGCGGGGGCGGACGAACATCGTCGTCTTCTTCTCCTTCGCATCGAGCACGAGCACCGTGCCCGGCTCGGCGAAGCCCGTCAGGTAGAAGAGATCGGAGTCCTGCCGGTACTCGTGCTCGACATCGTTGTTCCGGGTGAAGACCGGCGCCGCGGCGAAGACGGCAACGCTGTCCGGCTCGTTCGCGGCGATGGCCTCGAGGAACGCACGACGACGCTTGCCGTAGAGCTCACTGTGGCACGTGCACATCGTTCTTCAATGCCACGGGGCTGCGCACGACACAACGGGCGCTCCGTGCCGCTTCGAGCTCGAGCCACCGTCGACGGCGAGCGCCGGAGAGGCCCGGCGGCACGAAGGTCCAGCCCGCGCTCATCCCACCGACGACGACTCCGACTCCGCGACCGACGACGCGAGCACCACGACCCGCGACGACGGGAGCGCGTCGTGCGCCCTCCGTCCGTGCTCACTCCATCAGCGAGAAGACGACGAAGAGGACACCGAGGATCGCGATCCCGGCAAGAGCGAGGAGTAGGAGCCCCGACGCGCGACCGATCGTCGGGCCGGACTTCTTCCACGCGGTCCGCGACGCCGCGACGCCCGTCCGCGAGGACGCTCCCATCGCCGTCGGTGGAGGAACGGACGGAAGCATCTGCGGTGGAACCGACGGCATCGCCGCGGGACGCGACGGAGGGACGCTCGCGGGGATCGGAGACGACGACGGAGGCGGCTGCGGCTTGGCCTCGTAGTGGAAGACGCCGACGTTCGCCGGCAGTCCCTGCTCGCCGGCCGGCGATGGAGCCGACGGATGCGGCTTGGCGGCTCCCGGACGGACCACGCGCGGCGGCGGCGTCATCGGTGCGCTCACCTGAACGGCGGGCGCCGCAGCGCGGGCCTCTTCCGGCAGATCGAGCGAGAGCACCGTCGCTCCGAGCTTGAGCATGCGCGGACGCTGCCACTCGACACGCGTGCCCTGGTACACGGCGGAGCGCCCGAGCCACGAGCCGCGAGTGGACGCCGCGTCGTAGATGAAGACGTTGTAGCCGCGGCGGACGACCTTGATGTGCTCGCGCGAGACCTCGCGATCCTCGAGCACGAGGTCGGCCTTCGGGCTGCGACCGATGACGTATTCGCGGTTCTCCGCCTCGAGGGCGAGCTCGCCACCGAAGTTCTGGCCTTCCACGACGCGGATCCGCGGCCCGCGGCGACCGCCCTCGGTCGGCGTCGGGTCCTGCCCGTCGAGCGCGAGGACGACGCTGCCGATCTGGATCTCGTCGCCCGGGATCACGAGGCGGCGCTGCCCGGCGTCGAGGGGAACATCGCCGACGGCGCAGTCCGCCCCCACCGCAATCAGCGCGACCTCGCTGATCTTCGCATGCTCATCGTCCACGCCGGGCACATCGACGCGAACATCACATCCCTCGGCGCGACCGATCGTCAGGACACGGGCCCCGAGCTCGATGCGGCGCGTCTCGCGGAATGAGCCTCCGGGAGGAACGACCAGGTGCACGCATCGCTAGTGTCGCACGTTCCCTCGGCGGCTTGTAGTGGCTCGGTCGCTCGTTTGTGCCGCCCCCTCCACGGCAATCCAGCCGATGCGGCCCGAGCGCCTCACATGACGAGGTGGCCTCGAGGTGCACTCTTCTTGGCCAGGGCGGGACGGGCGCGGGAGACTTCCGTTTCGAAGCCGCGACTCTTGCTCTCCGGGAACCGAACATGGACGACCGCCGCCTCCGCCGTAGCTCCGATCCGCTCGTCGCCTTGCACTACCAGCTGAGCTCCACCCGCGCGCGGGGCGATCTCGACGCCATCGTGGTCGCCGACCCCTCGGGCGTCGTCGTCGCCGGGGCGGGCTCCTGGCCCGTCTGTGAAGAGCTCGCGGCCTACGCGCCCCTGCTCGCAGACGGCGAATGGGCCCAGATGAGCTCGCCCGTCTCGTCGCGCGTCGAGGCGCTCCGCCATGAGGTCGACGTCCGCGCGGTCGCGGTCGGTGGGCAAGAGGTCCTGCTCTGCACGCGCCAGAAGCGCCGGGTCGAGGCGATCGAGGCGATCGAGGCTTCGAACCGCGACCTCGACGAGGCCGCGCGGGGCGTGAGCCGCATCCTCACCACGGTCGCGGCCTGAGAGTGGCACGCTCCTCACGATGCGCTCGGTCGCTGGGCCCATCCACTCTAACGCGTCGCGTTGACGCGCTCCACGGCCGGGGCTAAGGACTCGTCATGAGCGACGAGGAAGCGCCGCCTCCGCTGGACAGTGTTCCGCCGCCCGACAGCCCGCACGACCGCGGGAGCAGGGACGGCCGTCGGAGACGACTCGAAGGAGTCATTCCGGAGATCGTGCGACGTGCGGTCGAGCTTGGCGTCGAGAAGGCGCAAGAGGCTCCCGACAACCTGAAGTCGTTCGTCGGCGATCTGAAGCTGCCGAAAGACATCGCGCACTACCTCCTGCAGCAGATCGACGAGACGAAGAACGGTCTCTTCCGTGTCGTCGCGAAGGAGATCCGCGACTTCCTCGAGCACACGAACTTCGCCGGTGAGGTGCAGAAGCTCCTCACGACGGTCCAGTTCGAGGTGAACACGACGATCCGCTTCACGCCGAACGACGGCCGCTCGAAGGCCTCATCGAAAGCGCGCGGCGAAGCCGACGAGGAGAGCGACGAAGAGAGCGGCGAGAGCGCTCAGGCGGGCGCCGAAGAAGAGGGCGAGCCCGGTGAGCGCCGCCCTACCCCGCTTCCCAAACCGGAAGTGAAGACAGCCGTGCACGTTCGGAGAGACGATCGTGAACGACGTCGACGGCGCGATCGCGACACCTGAATGCGACGTGTTCGAGTATGCTGCGCACCATGAGCAAACCGCTCCGAGCGGGGGGTGAAGTCGATAGCTGGTGCACGAAGTGCAAGCTTGTCTTGAACCACCGCGTGATCGCGATGGTTGGAGGTACGCCGGTGCGCGTCGAGTGCTCGACGTGCATGTCTCATCATAATTTCCGAGCGCGCGCGCCCGGTGAGAAGGCCCCGTCGACGGGGATCTCTCGCGCTTCGTCGGCAAGCCCGCGCTCGCGCGCCACGTCCGCGACGAAGGCCCAGCAGGCCGCGCTCGATCGCGAGCGATCGTGGGAGAAGGCCGTCTCGGGCAAGGCCGTCAGCGAGTTCAGGAGCTACGGCGTCGATCAGACGTTCGCCGAGGGCGATCTGATCCGTCACAAGAAGTTCGGCGACGGCATCGTCACGCGGATCCTCGACCCGAAGAAGGTAGAGATCCTCTTCAAGGACGAGCCCCGAACGCTCGCTCAGGGCCTGACGGACTGAACTAGGCGCCCTGATCGAACGCGCGTACGTCGAGCTCGAGGAGCGCATGCTCCTCGAGCGGCGCAACGTGTTCGCTCGATCGAGGCATTCGGTCCGGAACGTTCGCCGTCGGGCGTCCGTCCGTCTGTTCACGCGCGTGGGCGCCGTCGGACGATCGTTCACGTCCGTCGACCCAGCGCGTCTCGTCGGCGTGCATGCGCGCGAACGCCGGCGGGAAGCTCGGTCGCGAGCTGCCGCTCGCTACGCGGGAGCGGTCGCGTCCGAGCTTCCACGTCGTCGCGTGGGAGGCGTGCGCTTGCCGCGCGCCGCGGCGACTGCACGCCGATCGTTCGATCACGCGTGGCGGCTCACCACCACATGCCGCCGGTGCATCCCCACGGTCCGCACCCGCCGAGCCCCACCCCGCCGAAGCCGAAGCCGCCGAAGCGGCCGAAGCCCATGCCGGGGCCGACGAAGCCGGGGGCGCCGAACCCGAATCCGGGAGCGCCGAACCCGAATCCGGGAACGCCGCCCCACATGCCGCCCCCGCGCCAGAGGCCACCGCCCCAGCCGCCGAGGCCGCCGCCCCAGCCGAGGCCGCCGCCCCAGCCGCCGAGGCCGCCGCGCCAGAGGCCGCCGCCGAAGCCACCCGGTCCGATGATGATCGCGTCCGACTTGCTGTCGGTAGCGCCCTCATCGGCCTCCTCCGCCGGAGGAGGTGCCAGAGCGCCGGGATCGGCCTCTGCTGCCTCGAAGGCGGTGGCGACCTCGTCGTCCGGTTGCGCCGCGCTGACGTTCTCGTCGACGGCCTCGGTCGTTTGCTCGGTCGGGCTCTCGGGGGTCTCGGCCGTGATGCCTTGCGCCTGCTCCACCATCGGATCGGCGGTCTCGTCGGTCGGACTGACGCATCCCACGAGCACGAAGCCGGCCCCCACGCCGATCGTCGTGAGTCGGTTGAGAGTAAACATGGTCCACGTACCTCCTTCGCGTGCGCCGGGTGCATTTGCGAGGCCATCATCCAGCTCTGCGCGCTCGAACCACCGCCGTGCGTGCGAGGAGGAGCACCGAACGCGTCGCTTCACCGCATGACGAGGGCCGAGCCACGGGCAGCGGGCTCTGCCTCTTCCTCGTGATGCGTCGTCGTTGATCAGCAGCCCCGCGCTCGCGGCTCACGCGTGAGGTGGCCGAGAGCGCAATCGTGAGTCGACGGCAACGCCCATCGCGCCTTCGCCCCGGTGCAGATGTTCGCTCCGTCGCGAGATGCGTCGCATCCGTGAAGCCGAACGCATGCACGCCGACGCTCACATGCGGAGGGGCGAGTGAAGAGAGCGCAGCTCACTGGCATGTACGGCCTCGTTCGAGGAGGCTGGCAAACCTTCGCCGTGGAAGACCACCTCTGCGGATGATCGCGGCGCGAGCCCCAACGCCTCTTGCTCGAGAGCTCGAGATGGTCCAACCGCGGTCGAGCCTCTCGGCGCTCGACGTAGCGAGGCGACACGAGCGCTCCGTCACCGGCGCGGCTCGCGCACCCGAGCTCGTGCGCCGGAGTCGGATGAACGCGACGAGCCCAAAAAGAAGCGCCGACGACGAACGATGTCGAGCGTCGACGCGAAGGACGAGACACGCCGCGTCGTCGCCCCGAACGTGGACGCATGCGCGCGCCGGCGAGGATGAGCCAGCTTGCCAAGGCCGGTCGGCCGACGCTAGTCGTCACGAGGCCCGGCGGCTGCGGCGCCTGCGAGGCTCCGCCCGCTGAGCCGATGGAGGCTTACGATGAAGACGTTCTTGCTTGGAGCTTGTGCAGCGATCGCGGTCGCGATGATGCCCGCCTGCAGCAGCGGCGATGAGGAGACGGCGCCCGACAACGACGCGGACATCGTCAACGTCCAGTTGACGAGCAACCAGTTCACCCCCGCGCAGGTGAAGATCAAGGTCGGTCAGACCGTCCGCTGGACCTGGGCAGGCGGCACGCACAACGTCGTGTCCGGCCCCGACTGCAATACCGAGGACGGCAACTTCAAGAGCGGCGCGCCCGTCGGCGGCGGCACCTTCGACAAGAAGTTCGAGACGGCCGGCACCTTCCCCTACTACTGCCAGCCGCATTGCCAGATGGGCATGAGGGGCGAGATCATCGTCGAGCCGTGATGCGCGCACCGATCCCGCTCGCGCTGCCCATCCTGATGGGGTCCGCGAGCGGGCTCGTGGCCCTCTCTCTCGTTTCGGTCGTCTCGGCCGATCTGCGACCGCCGAGCGTCGTCGTTGCTACGCCCGATGCCGGCGATGAAGCGACGGCGTCGCCCGCGCCCACGCCGACCTCGCAGCTCGAGGACGCTGCACGAGCGCCCGCCGTGGACGTGCGGCTCGCGCCTTCGGCCAAAGGCGTCCTCGGCGCCTGGCTCGTCGCGGGCCCGTTCAAGGCGCCGCGCGCGGCGCTCGACGCCGCGCCTCCGGGGGTCGACGAGAAGGCGCTCGCGCCGGCGCTGAATGCGGTCCTCGGCAACGACCGCGACCTAGGCAACGGCAAGCGACGTCCGCCGGCGCGGTGGGCTCTCGTCTCGAGCGGTCCGCCGCGAACGGGCACCGGACAAGACCCGGGCTTGGAGGGCAGCCGCACGATCGATCTGAAGGCGAGCCTGGAGGACGCAGGCGGCTCGGAGCTCCTCGCCTACGCTGCGGGGCGCCTCCATATCGAGAAGGCCGGCAGGTACTACCTCCTGCTCGGTGTCGACGACGGCGTCCGCGTCTTCGTCGACGGCGCGGTCGTCTTCTCACGCGATGACGCTCGGCCCGTTCGCGACGACGACGACGTCATCGCGCTCGATCTCGCGGCGGGCGACCACGACATCGTGCTCAAGCTGCATCAACGCGACGGCGCGTGGGCCTTCCGGACAAAGCTCGTCGACGGCTCGCTCGCCCCGCCCGCCGGCGCCTACCTCGCGCTCCCGGGGACGAACGCCGACGACGCACGCGCGCTCGCCGCGAGGATGTCCTGGCTCGTCGTCGATCGTGCGTTCGACGCGCGTGCGACACCGCCTCGCTACCGGCCGGTCCTCACCGTGCGTTACCCGGAGGGCGCACCTCGGGGCGTGCCCCTCCCCGTCACGGCGAAGCTCAGCGGCGTCCCGGAGGCGTCCGCGTTCGACGTCCGCGCGGGCGGCGTCGCGGTGAACGCGAGCGGGGTCTCGGATCTCGTCGTCTCCCTGCCCGCGATCGATCCGTGGACCGGCACGGCCACGCTCGAGACCACCGTCGCCGGCCGCAGCGTGAAGTCGACGCTGCCGGCCCGCCCCCAATCGGAGCGGGCGCTGCTCCGCGCCGAGCGCGCGCGAAGCCGCGTGAAGGGCGACGAGCCCTGGCTCCTGCCCGGCTCGCTCGACTCGTTCCAGCACATCGCGCATCGACTCTCGCGCTTCCTCGCGCGCGGCGACGGTGACGGCGAGGCGCAAGCCGACGAAGCGCGCGAGCTCGATCGCCTCTCCGCGAACCTCGAGCGAGGCGTCGACCCCTACGAAGGTCGCTCCGGGATGATGCGTCGCGCGGTGGTGACGCCGTTCGACGGTGCGCCGAGCGAGCTCGGGCTCTACGTCCCGCCGTCGTACAAGCGCGGCGATTCACGCAAGTACCCGCTCGTCGTCGGGCTCCACGGGATGAACAGCTACCCGATGTCGATGATGCGGGCGCTCTTCGGTCTCGACGACGACAAGAAGGCCCCGCTCTGGAAGGACCGCCATCTACTTCCGCCGCAGGACGTTCCATCCGTCGATGCGTTCGTGATCACGCCGTACGCGCACGGCAACACGATGTACCGGGAGATCGGTGAGGACGACGTCCTCCACATGATCAAGTGGGCATCGACCGTCTTCCCGATCGACGACACGCGGATCACGATCACGGGGCCGTCGATGGGAGGGATCGGCTCGGCGTCGATCCCATTCCACTATCCGCACGTCTTCGCCGCGTCCGCGCCGCTCTGCGGCTATCACAGCTACCTGATCCGCCCGGACATGGCCGCGCGTCCGAAGCGTCCGTGGGAGCGCCTCCTCCTCGAGGAGCGCTCGAACGTGTTCTGGGCCGAGAACGGCGAGCACCTCCCGCTCTGGATCGTGCACGGGACCCGCGACCACCCCGAGGCGAACAGCGGCGTGCTCATCGAGCGCTACGAGAAGCTGAAGTACTCGATCAAGCACGATCACCCCGAGGCCGGCCACAACGTCTGGGGGATCACGTACGGCGAGCTCAAGGGAATGAAGTGGCTGCTCTCCCAGCGCCTCGACCCGAACCCCGCGCGGGTGCGCTTCCGGACGATGCGCACGCGCTACGCGACGAGCGCATGGGTCACGGTCGACGCGCTCGCGACGCCAACCTCGTGGGGCGACGTCGACGCGCGCATCAAGAGCAGGACGTCGATCGCGCTGACGACCAGCGGCGTCTCGGCCCTCACCCTCGCGCGGAACGAGAAGCTCGTCGATCCTCGGGCGAAGATCGCCGTGACGGTCGACGGAACGGCGCTCGCATTCGAAGCGAGCGAACCGCTCTCGTTCCACAAACGCCCCGGCGGCGGCGCGTGGGAGCCGGGCGCCGCGAAGCACGAACGACTCGTCAAGCAAGGCCGAGTGACCGGCCCGATCCGCGACGTGTTCCACGAGCCGCTCCTCTTCGTCTACGGCGCTGGCGACGACGCACGCGCCAACGAACGCGTCGCGCGCGGCTTCGCCGAACGGCCGGGTGTCGTGGCGTCTTATCCGGTGATCAGCGACTCCGAGTTCCTCGCGAGGGGCGAGCCGCTCGCGAACGATCGCGCGCTCTTCCTCGTTGGTCGGACGAACAAGGTGCTCGCGGCGCTCGACTCCGCCGCGACGAACGCCGGGACGCCGTTTCCGCTCCACGTCGAGTCCGGCGCGGTCACCCTCGGGAAAGAGCGCTTCGTCGGTCGTGAGCTCGGCGGTGCGTTCATCCATCCGAACCCCGTACGACCGGACCGCTACGTCGTCGTCGTCGCGGGTGCGGACATGCCCGGCACCCTCCGCGCGCTCTCCCTTCCCGATCTCCTCCCCGACTTCGTCGTCTGGGACGAAGGCGTCGCGCCGGCGCGCGGGCAGATCGTGCTCGGCGCCGGCTCGCTCCGCGCCGGCGGCGTCTTCGAGAACGATTGGTCGCTGCCAGCAGTGCTCGCCGATCCGCTGGCGAAGACGGCGCGGCCCTCGCCTCGGAGCGAGACCGACGCCACGCCATCACTTCCGTAGCGTGCGGGGGCCAACGATTCACTGCTGGACCACGCAGCGTCGAGCTCTGAAACAGCCCGCATACGCGATGGTCGTTGACCGTGACGCGACGGAAAGACGGGATTACATTCCACGCGCATGCCGGTCCTGAGCTCGAAGGCGATGGCGCCCGGTCGTGAGCGGAGCGCACGGCGTCTGCCTGCGTGGAGCGCACGAAGCGTCCTGCGGTATTTCGCCACGCTCGTCGTCTTCGCGACGCTCTTCGTTTCGACGCTCGCGCATGCCGCGCCGTGGACGCCCCCGCCGCTCCGCGGGCATGTCGTCGACGAGGCTGGGGCGCTCACCGACGCGCAAGCGCTTCAGCTCGATCGAAAGCTCGACCGTGCTCGCCGCGAGACGGGCTTTGCGATTGTGGTCTACGTCCTGCCGCGCCTCCCCGAAGGACGCACGATCGAGGACGTCGGCTACGAAGCTGGAAACGCGTGGGGCGTCGGCTCGAAGAGCGGCGACGACGGCGTGATTCTGCTCGCTTCGCTCGGCGAGCGGAAGCTTCGCATCGAGACGGGGAAAGGCGTTGGCGGTGCGCTGACCGATCTCCAGTCGAGCCGCATCAACCGCGAGGTGATCGGCCCGCTGATGAAGCAGGGTCGGACCTACGAGGCGATGAACCGCGGCGTCGACGCGATCCTCCAGGAGCTCGTCGCAAACACCGAGGGCGGTGCGAGCGAGGCAGGAAGAGATCCGCGCTCCTCCCGCACGGGCCAGGGCGCCCAGCCGGCGACCACCGCGGACCTCCTACAGCTCGGCGTGGCCGGGCTCGTGCTCCTCGGCGTGATCGTCCTCGCGATCGTCTCGCCGACGTTCCGCAGCCTCCTCTTCTACCTGCTCCTCTTCGGGCGCGGCGGCGGCGGCGGCGGCGGTGGTGGTGGTGGTGGCGGTGGCGGATCGGGCTACGGCGGTGGCGGCGGAAGTTTCGGCGGCGGCGGCTCGAGCGACGACTACTGATCGATCGCCGCCACGACCACGAAAGGTCGAGCGGCGATCGCGGATCGATCAATCGCGAGCTGTCGTAGGCGCGGTGTGCAGTCGACGACGACGGCTCGAGCGGCGATCTCGGATCGAGCGCCGAGCCGTCCGCTCGTCGTCCTCAGCGGCCCTGACGGCCCTTCGCGCGCGGCGCGGGCTCGCGCTCGCGTGAGCCCTTGCCTCCGGCGGTCGGGCGCCCACGGCCGCCGCCGGCATCGCCACGCGCGCGTGCTGCATCGCCGCGTGCCGGACCGCGCGTCGAGCCGCGCCCGGCTCCCCCGCCCCGATCCTCACCGCCACGCGTGCGTGCTGCATCGCCGCGTGCCGGACCGCGCGTCGAGCCGCGCCCGGCTCCCCCGCCCCAACCCTCGCCGCCACTCGTGCGCGATGCATCGCCACGTGCGGGACCACGCGTCGAGCCGCGCGCGGCGCCGCCCCAGTCCTCGCCGCCGGCGTTTCCGCGGCGCCCAGGTGCTTTTCCACCCTGAGACGGCGCGTAGCCGTCGCGAGCGCCCCGCTCTTGGCCGCGCGATGGCGCTCCTGAGCGAGCACGATCGCGATCGAAACGGTCCTCCGCCGATCGCTTCGATCGCTCGGCGCCCGGTCCGCCGCCGGCACCGCGCGTGGACGAGCCCCAGTTCTCTTCGGTCCGCGTCGCTTCGCTGCCGAACGCGCGCTGCGTACGACCGACGGTTCCGCGCAGCGCCGACGGGAGCGTGCGCTGAGTCGCCTTCGAGGGGCTCCGAGGAATGGCCACCGCCGACGGGATGGAGCGCGGCACGCCGTAGGTCTTCTTCAGCGCGACCAGCTCGTCGCGCGTGAGATGCCGCCACCGTCCGGGCGCGAGGCCCTCCGCGGAGATCTCCGCGAAGGAGAGGCGCGCGAGGCGCATGACCGGGAAGCCGGTCGCCTCTCCCATGCGCCGGATCTGCTGGTTGCGTCCTTCGCGGATCGTGAGCTCGAGCCACGTCTTGTCGCCTTCGTGGCGAATCAGCTTGGCGTCTGCGGGGAGCGTCATCCCGTCCTCGAGGCGGACGCCCTTGCGCCACACGTCGAGGTCGTCCGGGGACATCACGCCCTTCACCTTGAGGACGTACGTCTTCGGAACCGTCTTCCGCGGGTGCATGAGCCCGTCCGCGAGCTCGCCGTCGTTGGTCGCGATGAGGACGCCACTGGTCGCGAAGTCGAGGCGGCCCACCGGATACACGCGTGCCCCGAGGCTCTCGAGGAGCTCCTTCACCGTCGGGCGCCCCTCCGGATCGCTCATCGTCGAGACGACGCCGCGCGGCTTGTGGAGGACGACGTAGACCGGCTCTTCGGCAACGACGCGCTTTCCGTCGAGCTCGACGCGGTCACGCCGTGGGTCGGCCTTCATGCCGAGCTCCGTGACGACGCGGCCGTTGACGCGAACGCGCCCGGACTTGATTAGCTGCTCGGCTGCGCGACGCGACGCGACGCCGCCGTGCGCGAGGATCTTCTGGATGCGTTCCATGTTCCGGACTTCTACGATGCTGGGGTGAGACCGCTCTCGCGCCCTCGTAGCACGCTTCTGGCCGCGGCTGTCGCCTGCGCCGCGCTCTCGAGCGCGAATGGCTCAGCTGCAGCCCCCATCGTCTACGAGGCCGAGGTACCCGCGGGCGGGCCGGACCACTTCTTCGTCGACTTCGACGTCCCGCCGGGCACCGCCGAGGTCGAGGTCCGCCATGACGACCTCTCCGAGGCGAACATCCTGGACTTCGGCCTCGACGACCCCAACGGCTACCGCGGCTGGGGCGGCGGGACGACCGAGCCCATCGTCGTCAACGAGGCCGCGGCCTCCCGCGCCTACGTCCCCGGGCCGATCCCTGCCGGCCGGTGGCGCGTGATCGTCGGCAAGGCCAAGGTGGTCGAGTCGCCTGCGCGCTACCGGATCGAGGTCGAGCTTCGCACGACGCCGACGCTCGCGCCCATCGACCGGCGAGCGTACATCCCGCCTCCGCCGCGGAAAACGGAGACGCGCTACTACGCCGGAGATCTCCACGTGCACTCGCGCGAGTCTACCGACGCGTCCGCAACGCTCGAGGAGAACATCGCGCTCGCCAAGCAGCGCGGCCTCGAGTGGCTCGAGATCAGCGATCACAACACGATCACGCAGCTCGATTTCTTCGACGCGATCCACGAGAAGGAGCCCGGCTTCCTCCTCATCCCCGGCATCGAATACACGACCTATGCCGGCCACGCGAACGCCATCGGGGCGACGAAGTTCGTCGACCACAAGATCGGGCAGCCCGGCGTCACGATCGAGGGCGCCGCCGACGCGGTACGCGCGCAAGGCGCGATCCTGAGCATCAACCACCCTGTCCTCGACATCGGCGACCTCTGCATCGGCTGCGCATGGAAGCACGATCTCGATCCCTCGAAGATCGGAGGCGTCGAGATCGGCACGCTCGGCATCACGGCCGGCGCGCAGCTCTTCAGCGAGCGGGCGATCGCGTTCTGGGACGCGCTCCTCGACCGAGGCGCCAAGATCCCCGCCCTCGGCGGCAGCGACGATCACCGTGCCGGAACGGCGACGGGCCTGTTCCCCGCCAAGATCGGCAGCCCCACCACCCTGGTTCGGGCGTCCGAGCTCAGCACGCAGGGCATCCTCGACGGGATCAAGAAGGGCGCGACCGTCGTGAAGCTCGACGGCCCCGACGACGCGATGGTGGAGCTCGAGGCCACCACGCGCCCCACGCAACCCACGCGACCAGACGGACGAGACAGCGACGATGCGCTCGCCTTCCCAGGCGACTCGCTCGGCGTCCGGACGATCTACCTGCGCGCGAAAGTCACGAACGGCGTCGGTCAGACGGTACGCTTCGTCAAGAACGGCAAACCCGAAGACGCGGTCGCGGTCACGTCCGATCCGTTCTTCCACGTCGTCCTCGCGCCCGCCCCCGAGCAGGGCGAGGATCGCTGGCGCGCCGAGGCGCTCGTCGACGACCGGCCGCGCACGGTGACGAGCCACGTCTGGCTACGCCGCGATCCCGCAGGCCCGGAGGCGGAAGCGCCGGCGAGCAGCGACGACGGCTGCGGTGTCGCCCCCGACGGTCAGACCCGCACTTCATGGCTCGGCGTCACGCTCGCCGCGATCGCCATCGCGCTCCTCCGCAGCCGGGCCGACAAGAAGCTACGACGGCGGTGAGGCCGGCAGAACGCCGGCGCCTGCGCGTGTCGAAATCGCGGGCTGGCTGCGCGCAGCCTAGTGCTTCGACGGGCCCGCGTCGGAGCTCGCGTTCGAGGCGGACGCGGATGCGCCGGCGTCCGCTTCGGCCGCCGGCTCGCGCGCCTTGCGGTCGGCGGCCTCGGCCTCGTACTTCAGCTGCTCGTCACGGTCCCAGCGATCGACGTGGCCGTCGCCGTTCTCGTCCATGCCGACGCGCTCGAGGCGTCCCTTCGAGTAGATCTCCCAGACGTCGGGCTTGCCGTCGCCGTTCCGATCGCGGCGGATGCGCTGGAGCTGGCCGTTCACGTAGAACTTCCAGATGTCGGGCTTGCCGTCCTTGTTCGTGTCGACGTCTTCTTGGGCGATACGGCCGTCGACGAACTTGAGCCAGACGTCGATCTTCCCGTCGTAGTCGCGGTCGGCCTCTTCGTGGAGGGCCTCGCCCTTCTCGTTGAAGGTGCGGACGACGTCCTTGATTCCGTCGAGGTTCGTGTCGACCTCGCGGCACACGAGCGTCTTGTGGCGGACCTCGCCCTCGCCGAACGTCTTGTAGACGCGTCGGATGTTCGGCTTGAGCGCGCCGGGTCCGACGGTCTCCGCGACCTCGAGCTCCGGCTTGTTGCGCCAGTCGCACATCGAGCGATCGTCGGCCGGCCACCGCGACGGATCCTTCGAGCCGCCCGGCGCGGTCGCCGTCTTCACGGCCCCCTCGTTCGAACCGCCTCCACAGGCAACGCCGAGGCTCACGCAGGCGCCCGCGATCAGGACGAGGGCGCCGCGCGCCTGCACCGAGAAGAACGTCGGAGACAGTCGGCTCATCGCTTCGCACCTCCGCGCTTCGGCCCCGTCGCGGCGCCCGCGTCTCCCGTGCTCGGCGACAACTCGTCCGCGCTCGGAGTCGGAGCCGGGCTCGGGCTCGGCGTCGGCTCGGGCGGTGCGGCGGGCGCACCGGCGTCGGCGTCCGCCCCTGCTCCTGCTCCTGCTCCTGCTCCCGCACCTGGCGTGGCAACGGCGTTACCTGCGGAGTTCAAGGTGATGACGGCCTCCGGATCCGGCTGGCCGTCGCCGTTCTTGTCCATCGCGATCGTCACGTGATCGCCGTCATAGGTCCACCACTGGTCGATCCGTCCGTCGCCCGTCGCGTCGCGCTCACGCTTGATGCGCTTCCCGGTGGCGGGGTCGAAGGTGTCCCACGTGTCGATGCGACCCTGGTTCGTCGTGTCGATCTCGGCGCGAACGAGCTTACCGTTCTCGTAGATCTCGATCGCGTTGACGATCCCGTTGTCGTCGTAGTCGGCCTCACGACGGCGAAGCTGCCCGGTCTTGTCGAAGTACTCGAAGAGGTCCGGCTTGCCGTCCCGGTTCAAATCGCTGATGCGGCAGACTTCGACGTTGCC
Source organism: Myxococcales bacterium 68-20 (assembly GCA_001899635.1). Taxonomy (GTDB): domain Bacteria; phylum Myxococcota_A; class Polyangia; order Polyangiales; family Polyangiaceae; genus Labilithrix. The sequence goes on from MKVQ01000005.1 coordinate 36,039, forward strand.
GTCGTAGACACGACGGATGTCGGGCTTGCCGTCGTTGTTCACGTCGACGGTCTCGACCCTGTGGCCGGACTCGTTGCAGGCTTCGTGCTCGATCGTCTGCGAGCGAACGCCGTCGGGCAGCTTCGCGTTCGCGATCGCCGAGTCGCCGCCGCCACACCCGACCACCGCCGCGACGAGCACCGACGCGACGCCGAGGCCGACGCCGACGCGCAGCGCTCCAGCGCGCGTCCGACCAGCGCGCTCCCCGCGTCCGGCTCCCATCAACGCCCCTGAACCTTTGTGGACTCCGTCCTGCACCTCAGACTCCGTCCGCCTTGGCTCCCCCGCTGAACGCACCTGCCGCATGGCGAAGGTCACGATAGACGGCAGGTTACCCCATCCGCAAGGCGCTACGGCGCCGCATTTGCCTTACATCTCAGCACATTCCCCAAACGCCTGAGTTTGCTCGGGTTCGGTCGCGGCGTCAGAAGCTTGCCCAAACCTGACGGTCGGCCTTGACCGTCACGTATGTTCACGTAGTGTATATCCACGGACGGCGACGGAGCGAATCTCCTGTCCGCGTGTCCAAGGAGCTGGTGACCGATTCAGGACTGCGTTAGCTAGAGACGCCTGGCATCGCTCTCGTCCCGATTGCAGGTCTAACGCACGAGAAGCCCAGAGGAATCAACCCACCGACAGTCAGCGCCGCTCGACGCGAAAATCCCATGCGGAAGAAGATTTCCACCACCATCTACGTGACGCCGGAGCAAGCCGACAAGCTGAAGCTCCTGCACGAACGCACGAAGGTGCCGGTGGCCGTCTACATTCGCGAGGGGATCGATCTCGTCCTTCGACACTACTCTCATCTCCTCCCTGGCCAGCTCGCGCTCGTCGAACAGACCGAGTCACCGCGACCGCCCGAGGTCAGCGTGCCCGAGTCACCGCCGCCCTCCGTCGCCGCCGGCGGTAAGAAGTAGGCATTCTTCCGCGCGGCCAGGGCGCGCTTCGTCTATGACGAGGCGCCGACAACTCGCGCACAACGCGCCTCCATCCCATGCCGACGCCCCAGTCCAAGATCCGCAACTTTTCGATCATCGCCCACATCGATCACGGAAAATCGACGCTGGCCGATCGCATCCTCCAGGCGACTGGCGCGCTCACGCAACGTGAAGCGCGCGAGCAGTTCCTCGACAAGATGGATATCGAGCGCGAGCGCGGTATCACGATCAAGGCGCAGAACGTCCGGCTCAACTACAAGGCGAAGGACGGCGAGACCTACCAGCTGAACCTCATCGACACGCCAGGCCACGTCGACTTCAACTACGAGGTCTCACGGAGCCTGTCCGCGTGCGAGGGGGCCATCCTGGTCGTCGACTCGACCCAGGGCGTCGAGGCGCAGACGCTCGCGAACGTCTACCTTGCGATCGATCAGGGCCTCGAGGTCATCCCCGTCCTCAACAAGGTCGACCTCCCCTCGAGCGATCTCGACAAGACCAAGCAGGAGATCGAGCAGATCATCGGGCTCGACACCTCCGATGCCGTCCCGTGCAGCGGTAAGACCGGCGTCGGCGTGCCCGACATCCTCGAGCAGATCGTCGCCAAGGTCCCGCCGCCGAAGGGCAAGGAAGACGCGCCGCTCCGCGCCCTGATCTTCGACTCCTGGTACGACCCGTACCGCGGCGCGATGGTCATGTTCCGCGTCGTCGATGGAACCCTCAAGAAGGGCGACATCGTGAAGTTCATGGCCACGAAGGGCCAGTACGAGGTCACCGAGCTCGGCACGTTCACGCCGCACGCGCGGTCGCTCGACGAGGTCGGCCCCGGAGAGGTCGGCTTCCTCGCGGCGAACATCAAGAGCGTCCACGACACGAAGGTCGGCGACACGATCACCCACCCGCACGGCCAGACGACGAGGGAGGCGAGCGAGGCCCTCCCCGGCTTCAAGGAAGTGAAGCCGATGGTCTTCGCCGGGGTCTTCCCGACGGACGCCTCCGACTACCCCGCCCTCCGTGATGCGCTCGAGAAGCTTCACCTGAACGATGCCGCGTTCAGCTTCGAGCCCGACTCCTCCGAGGCGCTCGGCTTCGGCTATCGCTGCGGCTTCCTGGGCCTCCTCCACATGGAGATCATCCAGGAGCGGCTCGATCGCGAGTTCAACCTCGACCTGATCACGAGCGCGCCGAGCGTCGTCTATCACGTGTTCAAGACGGACGGCGAGGAGATCACCGTCGACAACCCGACCAAGCTGCCGTCGCCTCAGTACATCGACCGGATGGAAGAGCCGTACGTGAAGCTCACCGTCCACGTCCCGCAGGAGTACGTCGGCGCGGTCATCACGCTCTGCCAGGACAAGCGCGGAACGCAGGTCAGCATGACCTGCCCGAGCGCCGATCGGTACATCATCGTCTACGAGGTCCCCTTCGCCGAGGTCCTCTTCGACTTCCACGACAAGCTGAAGAGCGTGTCGCGCGGTTATGCCTCGATGGACTACGAGTTCATCGCCTACCGGCCGGGCAGCCTCGTGAAGGTCGACATGCTCGTCAACGGTGACCCGCTCGACGCGCTCTCGATCATCGTCCACAAGGACCGCGCCTACAACCGCGGTCGCGCCCTCGCCGAAAAGCTGAAGGAGTTCGTCCCGCAGCAGCAGTACGAGGTCGCGATCCAGGCGGCCATCGGCGGCAAGATCATCGCGCGCGAGACGGTCCGCGCCCTCCGCAAGGACGTCACCGCCAAGTGCTACGGCGGCGACATCTCCCGCAAGCGCAAGCTCCTCGAGAAGCAGAAAGAGGGCAAGAAGCGCATGAAGCAGGTCGGCAACGTCGAGATCCCGCAGAAGGCGTTCCTCGCGATCCTCAAAGTCGATCAGTGAATCGCGCGGGGGCCGCTCCTCGTCCCCGTGGAGCGGCTCACAGGGCGGGTGCGCGCTCGCGCCGAACGGCGCCTGAGGCTTGTGGCCCTCACTGTCGTCGGCAGGGAGCCCGAGCGTGCGCTTCCCTTCCTCGGGCGCCTTTGTTGCGCTGGGGACTTCAAGTAGTACTGCTCCGCGGCGCGTCGCTGGGGCGGCGCTCCAAATTGTCGCGCGTCGGCTCCACCCGACGCCCCGACTTACGGTAGCCTGGACAGCGAGCAACTCGGATGCGGAAGACGCCTCTCAAGAAGCGCGTCACGCGCAGCCTCCGGCCGCGCAGCAACGTCGATCCGACGCGCATGGCGCTCGCCGCGCTCGAGCGCATCAGGACCGTCCTCGTGAAGTCGGGCCACAAGGACCGCCTCGGCGAGCCGATGAGCATGAAGGAGCTCGCGGCGCAGGCCGAGCTCCTCGGAACCGAGCTGCCGCCGAGCTACGTCGCCGCGATGCGTGTGGCGAGCCGCATCGGCGAGCCGGAGACTTTCCTTCTCTCCCACGAGATGGAGGCGGAGGCCGAACGAATCATCACGTTCGGCGGCGAGGAAGCCAAGCGCTACGCGCCGTTCTGCAAGGGCTTCGAGCACGTCGTGTGCTTCGACAAGGGCGGCGGCAAGCGCCTGGTCACCTCGATCCGTCACCAGGGCGAGCTGCCGATCATCGAGTGGCGCGACGGCACGGCGAGCCCCGTCGCAGCGCACTTCGGCGAATGGCTCGACTCGATCGCCGACGCTCGTGAAGAGTCGGTCGAGACCGCCGCCAAGATGCCGCCGCGCCTGAAGCGGCTCCTCTACGAGCTCGGCTTCCGGTTCGAGTATCCCGTCGTCGGTCACGTCGAGTCGGGCGACGTCGACGCCATCGTCGAGCTCCTCGGCAAGGAGCTGGCGCGCACGGTGCGCGGGGACGTCGATCGCCTCTTCGACGCGAGCGGCAAGGCGTCGCTCACGCTCAACGTCGACGAGTTCACGCTCTCGGTGACGCTCCGCACGGGCGTCCAAGTGTTCGAGGCAGAAGACGTCTTCCGCTGGCTCCGCACGTTCCGCGACGAGAACTTCTTCTCCGACGCCGTGACCGTTCCGAGCCACCCGGACGTGGTGCGCGACCTGAGGCGCGCTCCACGCGAGGCCCCGCTCGTCCAGCGCGGCGTCCTCCAGGTCGCCGTCGTCCCCGCCAGGAAGGTCGCCTTCCGCGCCGCCAGCGGCAGCGGCGCCGACGACTTCTATCTCCTCGGGCGGACCGCCGGCGCGCATGATCGCTCGCCGAGCGTCATCCTGCACGTCGTCGACGGTGAGATCGCGACCTCGCACGAGGTCGACGAGCCGCTCGTCGACCTCCACGTCAGCCGCGACGGAACGATCTGGGGGCTCACGACGACGCATGCGGTCCGCGTGAGCGGCGGTCGCGCACAGAGCTACCCGCTCCAGCGCCCCACGCGTGGGCGGCCGTGGTGGCACGGCATCGGCGGCAGCGGCGATCGCGTGCTCGTCTGGGGCACGGGCGCGCTGCTCGAGTTCGACGGCAGTCAGTTCGTACCGTTCGAGCCCGACGCAATGCTCGACGACGACGAGTCGGTCGTCGCCCTCCAGGCGCAAGGGCTACGGCTCTCGATGCTCGTCTGCGGCGATCGCGTCGGCGCCGTCGCGCGCTTCGATTCGGTGCAATGGCAGCCCATCACCGAGAACCAGGTCATCGACGCCAACCTCATCGACCTCGACGTTTGGCGCGGCGTCGCGCACGTCCTCGATCGTGAAGGCGGCGTCTGGAAGATCGAGAACGGTCCACCGCATCCCGTCGGTCTCCTCACCTATCATCAGGCTTATCTCACCGAGAGCGGCGCGGCGCGCCCGCTCCATGGCATCCGCGCCTACGACGGAGGGCTCCTCCTCGCGAGCACCGGCGGTGTCATCGCCGTCGGCGGCGCCGAGCCGCTCTTCCACGCGGTACCGAACGGGCGCGACCCGGTGCGGCTCGTCCGCATCGGAGGTCGTTCGGGCACGACGACCGACGGTGAAGCGCGCGAGACGGGCATCGTCGCGCTCTCCGGCCCGAACGCCTGGATCTGGCAGAAGAACGGCTTCAGCGTCATCGACGCCAACGAGTGGTAGCCGTGGTAGCCGGGCTCGAGCGACACGAGCGCGACGCCGCACATCGCGTCTGCGTGCCCGTGTAGCGCGCACCGATCCGCCGAGGCCGAGCTCACGATCGTCGGGCGAAAGCACGCCTGTCGGCTCCGAGCGACGCGCCTTGGCTCGTTCGCGCTCGAGCCGGCTCTATCGCGCTCGAGGCCTGATCTGATTGACAAGAGCGGCAAATCCGTCTTCCGTGCCGCGGAGCCTCCTGCGAGGCACGTGAAGCCATGTCCGATGCGAAGCTTGCCACCCTCGTCGATCGTCTCAACGACGACGCCCCCTCCCCCTCTGCGAAGTGGGCGTTCGAAGGGGCCGTCGCGTTCGGCGATCCCGACGGCGGCCTCGGAGTCGAGCTGCCGCGGGTTTTCCGCTTCCGGCTCGGCAACGGGCTCCGTCTCCTCCTGCTCGTCGACAAGAGCGCTCCCGTCTTGAGCTACTTCACCTGGTTCCGGGTCGGATCCCGCCACGAGAAGCCGGGCAAGACGGGGCTCGCGCACCTGTTCGAGCACCTCATGTTCAACGAGACGGAGAGGCTCGCCGCCAGCGAGTTCGACCGCAAGCTCGAGGAGAACGGGGCCGAGTCGAACGCAGCGACGTGGCTCGACTGGACCTACTATTACGAGTCGCTCCCCAAAGATCGCTTCAAGCTCGCAGTCGAGCTCGAGAGCGAGCGCATGGCGCGCCTCGTCCTCCGCGAGCCGCAGGTCGCGAGCGAGAAGGAGGTCGTCGCGAACGAGCGCCGGATGCGCGTCGACGACGACGTCGAGGGGACCGCGAACGAGATCCTCTACAAGACGGCCTTCACCTGCCATCCGTACCACTGGCCCACGATCGGGTGGATGAAGGACATCGAGAACTTCACCCCGGAAGATTGCGTCGCGTTCTACCGGACGTATTACGCGCCGAACAACGCGACCGTCGTCGTCGTCGGAGACGTCTCCGAGAAGGACGTCCTCACCCGCGTGCGCGACGCGTACGGCGCGATTCCTTCGTCGGACATCCCGGAGGAGGACACGCAGCCCGAGCCGCCGCAGAGCGAGCTCCGAACGGTGACTCTTCGCAAGCCGACGCCGAGCGAGAAGCTGCTCGTCGGCTACCGAGGTCCTGCCCTCGGCGACGCGGATCATGCGACCTGCGTCGTGCTCAACGAGATCCTCTTCGGAGGAAGAGCGTCGCGCCTCTATCACGACCTCGTCACCACACGCGAGGCATGCACGGAGGTCCGCGGTTGGGTGTCGACCTTCCGCGATCCCGGCCTCTACGAGCTGTATTTCACCGCCCGCCCCGGCATCTCGGGCGACGCCATCCTCGCCGCGCTCGACACCCAGCTCACGCGCGTGAAGTCGGAGCTCGTCGACGCCGAGGAGCTCGATCGCGCCAAGGCTCGCCTCGAGCTCGGCCTGCTCCAGTCCCTCGAGACCACGAGCGGCAAGGCCGAACAGATCGGCTTCTACGACACCGTCCTCGGCGATCCCGCCGCCGCATTCCGCCGCCTCGAGCGCTACCGCCGCGTGACGGCGGGCGAGGTGCGGACCGCCGCTCGCCGCTACTTCGTGGACGAGGCGCGCACGATCGTCCGCGTCCATCCCGAGCCAGAGACCGAGGCGTCGCCCGTCTCCGAGGAGGCAGGGGCATGACGACCCGGTTCGATCTCGATGGTGGCGCAGTCGGATTCGTGGAGAGCTCCTCCGCGGTCCCGCTCGTCTCGTTGGTCGTGTCCGTGCGGAGCGGCGCGCTCGCCGACCCCGAGGGCAAGGACGGCGTCTGTCGCTTTGCCGCCCGCATGCTTCGTCGCGGCGCCGACGGGATGACGGCGCAGGAGATCGAGGCGACGATCGACCGGCTCGGGGCCGAGCTCGCGCTCGACGTCGGTCCGTCGACCGTCAGCTTGCACGGCCAGGTGATCCGCCGGAACGTCGAGCCGTTCGTCGAGCTGATCACACGTCTCCTCGGCAAGCCTGCGTTCGCCGATGAGGAGATCGCCCGGCTCCGCCGCGAGACGGCCGCCGAGCTCGTCGAGTCGCGCGACAGCGATCGCGCGCTGGCGAACCTCGCGTTCCGCCGCGCGCTCTTCGCGGGGCACCCCTACTCCCGCTCGGCCGCCGGCCGACCGTCGACCATCGCGGGGATCGAGCGTGACGACGTCGTCGCGGCCTACGAGAAGCACTTCGTCCGCGGCGACGTCGTCATCGGCTTCGCTGGGGCGATCACCGAGGACGAGGCCAAGCGCCACGGAGATTCGCTCGCTGCTGCGGTGCGCGAGGGCGAACGCGTCGCCACACGGCCGCCCGAGCCGGAGAAGAAGGAAGGCCGCCGCCTCGTCTTCGTCGACAAGCCCGAGCGCACGCAGACGCAGACGCTCATCGGCAGCCTCGGCACCTGGCCCCACGACGACGACCACTTCCCCCTCGTGACCGCCACCGCCGTCCTGGGCGGTACGTTCACGTCGCGGATGATGCGCGAGATCCGCAGCAAGCGTGGATGGTCCTACGGCACGAGCGCGCGTCTCTCCATCGAGCGCCGTCGCCACGCCTTCACGATGTCCGCCGCCCCCGGCGCCGCCGACTGCGCGCCGTGCGTCGAGCTCGAACTCGCGCTCCTGGAGGACTTCGTCGGCAAGGGGATCACGAAGCGGGAGCTCGGGTTCATCAAGAACTACCTCGTCCGCTCCTACGCGTTCGAGGTCGACACCGCGCCGAAGCGCCTCGGGCAGGCGGTCGAGACCGAGCTCCTCGAGCTCCCCGCCGACTACCACACGCGCTACGTCGACCACGTGCGCGCGGTCACGCTCGAGACCGCCAACGCGGCGGCGGCGACGCGTCTGTCCGCCAAGGACGTCGTCATCATCGTCGTGGGCACCGCCGCCGATACGCTCGAGGCCGTGCAGAAGAAGATCCCCGACCTCGCCTCCACCGACGTCGTCCCGTTCGACGCGGACTGATCGTCGATCACGAGCGGCTACGGCTACTCACTCATGGAAACCGTCTTCGTCAGCGGAACACTGCCTGGCGACGCGCTCGACGTCCTTCGCGAGGCGCCCTTCGAGGTCGTCCAGCACGAGGGCGGCGTCGCCTCGGATGCCTTCGCCGCGTGCGCCGATCGCGTCCGCGGGCTCGTCGCGCTGCTCACCGACCGGATCGACGACGCGCTGCTCGCGCGCGCACCGCGCCTCGCGATCGTCGCCAATGTCGCCGTCGGCGTCGATAACATCGACCTCGCTGCCTGCGCCGCGCGCAACGTCGTCGTGACGAACACGCCGGACGTGCTCACGGAGGCGACCGCGGATCTCGCGTTCGGCCTCCTCATCGACGCGGCGCGGCGCATCTCCGAAGGCGACCGGCTCGTCCGCGCCGGCGGCTGGCAGCGCTGGACGCCGACCTTCCACCTCGGCGCGCCCGTCCACGGGATGAAGCTCGGTCTCGTCGGCTTCGGTCGCATCGGCAAGGCGATGGCGCGGCGGGCGCGAGGGTTCGGCATGCACGTCGGCTACACGCAGCGCCGTCGTGAGCCCGAGGCCCTCGAGCGCGCGCTCGGGGCGACCTACGTGGCGTCGCTCGACGAGCTCTGCGCGACATCGGACGCGATCTCGCTGCACCTCCCGCTCACGCCCGAGTCACGACACCTGTTCGATGCGGCCCGCCTCGCGCGAATGCGTCCCGGATCGATCCTGGTGAACACGGCGCGCGGGCCGATCGTCGACGAGGCCGCGCTCGCTCACGCGCTCGAGCACGGCCCGCTCGCGGCCGCGGGTCTGGACGTGTTCGAGCACGAGCCGAAGGTCCATCCCGAGCTCCTCGCCCGCGAAAACTGCGTGCTCGCCCCGCACATCGGCAGCGCCGATCGCCCGACACGCGAGGCGATGTCCTCGCTCGCGGCCGCAAACGTGATCCGGATGCTGCAGGGCCAGCCGCCGCTCACGCCGATCAGGCCCGCCTAGAGCGTTCGCCTCCGCGCAGCGCCAGAGATAGAGACAACAGGAAGACGGGATGGATTTTTTTGATCCTCTCTCTTCCGGCTGCTGCCCTCCTGTTCACGCTCCATCGCAGTCCTCTTCGCGCTCGAGGGTGGAGCGACGCGCAACGCTCGGATGGATAGCTGCCGCTCTCGAATGACAGCAGAGACCGCGACACTGGCTCAAGGGCGCTTCGCGAGAATCTCGGCGAACTTCGTATCGTAGTTGCCTGCGCGGAACTCCTCGCTCGCGAGGAGCTTCCGGACGAACGCGACGTTCGTCGTCGCGGGAGCGATCACCGTGCCGGCGAGCGCGCGATCGAGCTCGCCGATCGCGGCGTCGCGGGTCTCGCCCCACGCCACGACCTTCGCGATCATCGGATCGTAGTACGGCGTGATCTTGCTGCCGGCCTTCACGCCGGACTCGACGCGCAGAACGCGGGACTGTACCTCGCCCGCGCCCCCGGCCCACACGAGCTCGTCGATCGACCCGGGCTTCGGGATGAAGCCCTTGCTCGGATCCTCCGCGTAGATGCGCGCCTCGATCGAGTGTCCCTTCCGCGTGAGGTTCGAGAGGTCGGGCAGCTTCTCGCCCGCCGCGACGCGGAGCTGGAGCTCGACGAGATCGAGACCGGTCACCATCTCCGTGACGGGGTGCTCGACCTGGAGGCGCGCGTTGACCTCGAGGAAGAAGAGGTTGCCCGCGTCATCGGCGATGAACTCGCACGTGCCCGCGCCGACGTAGCCGACCTTCTTCACCACGCGGAGCGCCGCGGCGTAGAGCTCCTGACGCCGCTTCTCGCCTTCGGGGCCCGCGAAGAACGCCGCCGGCGAGGGCGACTCCTCGACGATCTTCTGGTGGCGGCGCTGGACGCTGCACTCGCGTTCACCGAGCGCGAAGGCCTGCCCGTGGGTATCGCAGAACACCTGGACCTCGATGTGACGCGGCTGCGAGACGTAGCGCTCGAGGTAGACACGCGGGTCCGCGAAGCTGGCCTTGCCGCGATCGGAGCACGACTTGAGCGCGCGCTCGACACCGGCTTCGTCGGCGACGACCTGCATCCCGATGCCGCCACCGCCGCCGACCGCCTTCACGACGATCGGGTAGCCGACGCTCGCCGCGATCGCCTTGGCGTGCGCGATGCCCTCGGGGGTGTCGATCGCGATCGGCTCGTCGGTCCCCGGCACCGGGCTCGTCCCTGCAGAGAGCGCGACGTGACGCGCCTTCATCTTGTCCCCGAACGCGTCGAGGGTGTCCGGCGACGGTCCGATGAAGACCGCCCCCGCGTCCGCGACGGCGCGCGCGAACGCCGACTTCTCGCTCAGGAAGCCGTAGCCGGGATGCACCGCCTTTGCGCCCGTCTTCCGGAGCGCGCCGAGGATGGCGTCGACGTTCAGGTACGAGTCCTTGGGCGGCGCGGGGCCGACCAGGACCGCCTCGTCGGCATCGGTGACGTGCGGCGCATCGGGGTCCGCCTCGGAATGAACGGCGACCGTGGCGATGCCGAGTCGCTTGCAGGTTCGGATGACGCGGCGAGCAATCTCACCGCGGTTGCACACGAGGACCTTCTCGAAGGGCATGGCGCTCGATGGCTCCGTCGACCGACGTCGACTTCGATGTGGAGGGTCGGGTTCATCCCGAAATAGCATGCTCGGAAGGGCGTGGTCATGAGGCGCCTCAGCTCCCCCCGCCGACTCCGGGGTCCGACGGGCGCGGCGTCGGCGTGGCGACCGCGACGCGGTTTCGCCCGAGCCGCTTCGCCTCGTACATCGCCTCGTCTGCACGTTGCTCGAGCTGCTCCGGGGTCTCGCGCCGATCCCAGGTCGCGACGCCGATCGACACCGTCTGCCGGATGCGGAGACCTCCGTCGATCTCGAGGTCCTCGGCCGCGAGCGTCTGCTGGATCCGGCTCGCAGAGGCATGCGCTTGCGTCGCGCCCGTCGCCGGCATGACGAGGACGAACTCCTCCCCGCCGCGCCGCACGAGGATGTCGACGCGGCGGACAGCCTTACGGACGCGATCGGCGAAGAGGCGGAGCACGACGTCGCCAGCCGCGTGGCCGTGCTTGTCGTTGACGGACTTGAAGTGATCGAGGTCCATGTAGAGGAGCGAGAGGTCTCCGCCCGATCGGGTGGCGCGCTCCATCTCCTCCAAGATGCGCGGGACGAGATAGCGATGGTTGAAAGCCAGCGTCATGTCGTCGAACATCGCGAGGCGCCGGAGGCGCGCCCGCTCGATCGGCGGGGCCGAGCAGTTCGCGAGGAGACGCAGCATCAGCTGTTCGTCGTTGCCGAAGGCCTTCCCGTTCGGCGATGTCACCGCGAGGACGCCGATCACCTCGCCGCTCGACCAGAGCGGCTCGGCCATGATCGAGCGCACCGGAAAGCTCAGTGGCTTGCCGCGAACCCAGCGCGGATCCTCGTCGACCTCGTCGATCCGGACCGGCTGCCCGTGCTCGACGACCCATCCGAGGACGCCCTCGTCTCGCCGGAACTCCATCGGTCGGCCGATGTCGCCGGTCCCCGACCGAGCTCCGGAGAGGAGCATCGATCGCGAGGTATCGAGCAGACGGATGCTCGCGTGATGGGCGCCCAGCATCTCGCGCGCCGCGTTCGTCACCGCCTCGAGGAAATCCTCGAGCGGCAGGTCGCCGGTGAGCTGCGCGGTGAGCTGCAGGAGGATCTCGAGGGTCCTCTCCGGATCACGCGTCGGGGTGGCCGGTATGCTCGAGCTCAACCCGGCGAGCATAGCCGAGCTTGCCCTCTGCACACACCGCTCGCTTCAATGAAAGTCCCGGCTCATGCTCGCGAGCTTCGGGATCTTCTGGTCGAGGAGCTCGAGCCGATCGGCGATGACGTAGACGACGCTCTGCGGCGCGTTCGGACCCGGCGCTTCTGGGCGCGGCTGAGACGGGCGCTCGTCGCTCCGCTCGATGCGTCCGTGGACGACGAGGAGACGCGCCGTCGTCGCGATATGGTGGAACTTCTCGAACACCTTCGCCCAGACGACGAGGTTCAAGAACCCGTGCTCGTCCTCCATCGTGATGAAGACGACGCCGCTCGCGGTCCCGGGCCGCTGGCGGCACGTGACGAGCCCGGCGGCGCTCACCCGTGTCCCCGTTCGCAGCTGCATCACGTCGCGTGACGACTTGAAGCGCTTCGGGAGCGAAGAGCGCAGGAGCTTCAGCGGGTGATCCGAAACCGAGACCCCGGTGCGCTCGTAGTCGAGGACGAGCTGCTCGGCGCGCGTCATCGGAGCGAGCTTCGGAGCGCGCTCGCCCGTCTCCGTGCCCTCGAAGAGGTTCGCCGCGCGCGGCGCGACCACATGCCAGATCGCGGCGCGCCTCGCGTTCCCCTCGCCTCCGCTGCTCGAGGCCAGGAGGTCGAGGGCGCCGGACTCGGCGAGCGCCATCGACTCCTTCTTGTCGAGCCGGGCGCGAAGAACGACGTCCTCGATGCTCGTGAACGCCCGCTCGGCGCGAGCCCGCTCGATGCGACGGCCGGCGTCCTCGCCGAGACCCGACACGAGGCGAAAACCGAGCCGAAGCGCCGTATCCTTCGACGTGCTCGCCCGGCGCACGCAAGCGCAGTCCCAGCCGCTTTCGTTCACGTCGAGCGGCAGCAGCGTGACACCGTGGCGCTGCGCGTCTTGGAGGAGCGTCGACGGCGAATAGAAGCCCATCGGCTGGCTGTTGATCAGCGCGGCGGCGAGCTCCGCGGGATAGTGAACCTTCAGCCACGCGCTCGCGTAGACGAGGAGCGCGAAGCTCGAGCTGTGTGACTCGGGGAACCCGTACTCCGCGAAGCCGTGGATCTGCTGGTACAGGCGCTCTCCGAACTCCTCGGGGATACCTCGCTCGCGGAAGCCCGAGATCAAGCGCTCACGATGCCGCTCGAGCGAGCCCGTCTTGCGCCAGGCGGCCATGTCGCGGCGTAGGCGATCGGCCTCGCCGCCGGTGTAGCCCGCGCCGGCGATCGCGATCTGCATCACCTGCTCCTGGAAGAGCGGAACGCCGAGCGTACGCTCGAGGATCGGCCGGAGGAGCGGATGCGGAGGCTCGTGACTCTCTTCCCCCGTCCGCCGGCGCAGGTACGGATGGACCATGCCGCCCTGGATCGGCCCCGGCCGCACGATCGCGACCTCGATCACGAGATCATAGAACGTGCGCGGGCGGAGGCGCGGGAGCATCGCCATCTGCGCGCGGCTCTCGATCTGGAAGACGCCGACAGTGTCCGCGTTGCAGAGCGCGTCGTAGACCTTCGAGTCCTCGGCCGGGATCCTCGCGAGCCGTTCGATCGCCGTCCCGTTGACGACCTCGGGCCGCGCGTAGCTCTCGACGCTCGCAGGGACGTTTGCCTCCTGGCTCCGGCTCGTGGCTCCAGGCTTCATGGCCGGAGCGGAGACGGCTGGGACAGTCTCGCGCTCCGGGCTCTTCTCTGCAGGAGAACGGAGCACGGAACCACGAGCCGGAGCCGGGAGGCGTGACGGGTCGGACGAGCTCGAGCTCGTCGGGACTTGCTGCGCGACGTCGCGCACGAGATCGAGGCACTTGCGGATCGCCGTGAGCATCCCGAGGCCGAGGACGTCGATCTTGAAGAAGCCGAGCGTGTCGATGTCGTCCTTGTCCCACGGGATGATCGTGCGCTTGTCCATCGTCGCCGGCTCGATCGGCGCGACCGCGGTCAAGGGCGCCGCCGAGAGCACGAAGCCGCCGACGTGGATCGAGAGGTGCCGTGGGAAACCCTGGATCGCCCTCGCCATCACGAGCGTCTGGCGGACGCGCGGATCGCTCGCCTCGAACCCGATCGCGCGGAGGCGCGACTCGCTGACCGCGCCGACGCCGTCCCACCACGACACGACACCCGCGAGGCGATCGACCTGCTCGAGCGAAAAGCCGAAGACCTTGCCAACCTCACGGAGCGCGCTCTTCGACCGGTACGAGATGATCTCGCAGACCATCGCCGCGCGATCGCGTCCATAGGTCTCGTAGATCTCCTGGATGACCTCCTCGCGGCGCTCGTGCTCGAAGTCGACGTCGATGTCGGGCGGCTCGCGGCGCTCCGCCGAGAGGAACCGCTCGAAGAGCATGTTGGAGCGCGCCGGATCGACCGCGGTGATCCCGAGGCAGAAGCACACCGCGCTGTTCGCCGCGCTCCCGCGGCCCTGACAGAGGATGTCGCGGCGGCGGGCCATGTCGACGACGGCGCGGACGCTGAGGAAGTACGGCGCGACCTCGAGCTTCTCGATGAGCGCGAGCTCCTTCTCGACCTGCGCCGCAACGGACTCCGGGATCGCCGCCCCATAGCGCGCATGCGCGCCCTCGTAGGTGAGACGGCGAAGTGCCTCCCCCGCCGTCTCCGTCCCCTCGCCTTCGCTCTCGCTTCGCCGGAAGTGACGGTCGACGAGGTCGGTGATCTCGTACGGGAAGCGATACGAGAGCTCCTTCATCGAGAAGCGGCAGCGATCGGCGATGAAGCGCGAGCGCGCGATCCATGCGGGGTGGAGGGAGAAGATGCGCGTGATCTCCTCCTCGCCCTTGAGGTGGGCCTCGGCGTTCGGCAAAAGCTCGCGCCCTGCCTCGTCGAGCGTCTTGCCCTCTCGAATGCAGTGGAGGACGTCGAGCACCGGCTTGTCGCCGGGACGCGCGTAGAGGACGCGGTTCGTCGCGCAGATCGGCAGGCCGTACGTGCGCGCGGCCGTGAGCGCCCGATCGACGCGGGCGCGGTCCTCGCCGTCCTTGTGGAGATGCATGGCAATGGAGAGGCGCGGACCGAACGCGCGCACGAGACTCGGCCCCGCGGACTCGGTGAAGAGCGCCGCGTCGGCGAGCGCCCAGAGACCTTCGGCGTGCGCGCAGATGAACCCGAGCGGCACGCCGGCGAACGTGTTGCGTGGGAGGTCTTCCTCGTCGAGGTTGTCCGTGCGCCTGGTCGGCAGCGACTTCGGGTGCCGGTGGTGGCTCTCCGTGAGGATCTTGCAGAGGTTCGTGTAGCCGGCGTGGTCCTCGACGAGCACGGTGAGCGTCGAGGGTTTGCCCGGGATCTCGGGCACGCCCTCGAGCCCTTCTCGTTCCAGCGTGAGCTCACAACCGACGATGACGCGGACGCCGTGCTTCGCCCCCTCCTCGTACGCGCGGACGATCCCGTAGAGGCCGTCGCGGTCGGTGATCGCGATCGCGTCGTAGCCGAGCTCGGCAGCGCGATGCACCATGACCTCGGGCGGCGTCGCGCCCGAGAGGAAGCTGAAGCTCGTTCGCGTCGAGAGCTCGACGTAGCGGCTCGGCCGTGACTCGATCGTGCGGCGTAGCGCATCGATCTCCTTCGTCACGTCGCTCACGCCTTCCTCTCCTTCGAAGGGCATGCGCGTCGACGGGTCGATGCGTATACGAGGCGTCATCGCTCCCTGCCTCGCCCTTCAGTCGAACCAACCGCGCACGCGCATCGCGCCGGTCGTGCGGTCGATCTCGAGCATCGCTGCGCCGTCGTCGGTCCACGCCTGGACGTAGTCCACGGCGCCTCTCCGCGCGCTCGAGCCGTTCGCCTCCCCACTCTTCTCCCGCGGCGCGGCCTTCCACCACTCGATGGACTCGAGGCGCGACAGGTGCCGCGTGACGCGAACGCCCTCGCGCGCGATCGGACGCGGCTCGGTGAGGAGACGGGTGGGCTCGGGGACGCTCGCCAGCATGCGCCGCTTCCTCTTGGTGTTCCCCCTCGAGCTGCCCGTCGTGTCCCGCGCGCTCTTCGCAGTGGCTTCGAACGCGACGAGGCGGGAGCGCTCTTCGGGCACCCAGCTGTCGCCGAGGACGAGCGAGGTGACCGCCTCGGGTCCGAGATCGGAGACGAGCTCGGCCACGAGCCGCGGCAGTGCCCGCTCGGCCTTGGGCTGCGGCTCGAAGAGCGAGAGCGCCGCCGCTCGCTTGTGGACGAGCACGGGGGCACGCAGCTTCGCGCCGAGCACCGGGGCGGCGAGGACGAGACGCTCGATCTTCGGGCGAAGCGCAGCGAGGAGATCGCTCGCAGCCCCGAGCGGCGCGGGCAGATCGAGCTCGACGAGGGCGACGCGGCTCTCGCCGTTTCGTCCTTCGCCGGGCGGGTCGGTCGCGATCGACGACCCGGCCTCGCGGAGCATCGCCGCGTCGAGGAGGAGCTCGAGCTCGAGACGCGCAGCCGCGACCGCGCGGCCTTGGAGGCGTGCCGAGAGCCGATCGGTGAGCGTCTTCGCGACGAACGTGAGCGCCTGCGTCCCCTCGATGCCGTACTCGAGCTCGGCTTCTTCTTCCGGGATCTCGGGCGGAACGTAGGGCGCGAGCGGCGCGCGGTCGTCGCCGTCGACGAGCGAGAGCACGTCACGGGCGCGCGCGCCGAGCCGGGCCCCGAGGCCGGCGCGCGGCAGGGCCCGCATCTCCTCGATGGTGCGAACGCCGACCTTCGCGAGCCAGCGGACGTCCTCGGCAGGCAGCGGCAGCGCGGCGACGGCGAGCGAAGCGATGGCCCGTGCGTTGTCCCCCGGGCGCACGACGAGCGGCTCGAGATCGAGAAGCGCGCTCGCCGATGAGCGCCGACTCCGCGATCCGAGGGCCGCGCGCGCTGCGGACTCCGCCCGAGCGCGCGCGAGCATCGCGGCGACGCGCGGCCCGTCGGCGATCGCGACGGCACAGGTGTGACCGAGCGACGTGATCACGCCGGCGAGACGCGAGGCGAGGATCGTCTCGCCGTCGAAGATGGACGACGACGAACGCGGCGCATGCAGATGCGCGCAGCCGGTCACGTCGATCCACACGATGTCACCGAAGCCGGGCGTGAAACTCGAAGGCCGAACGACCTCGCCATCCATGCTGCTCGAGAACGAGACCGTGGCTCCGAACGCGAGGCCCACCTCGGCGAGGCGGGCAAGGACGTCATGGACCGCGTCTGGCCGGACGACGCGAACGGCGAGATCGCCTGCGCGCGCCCGTGCCTGCGCGATCGTCTGGCCCGGCAAGACGCCGAGCGCTCGCGCCTCGCGCGAGACGACCGACAGCCGCGTGTTGCCGAGGAGCTTCGCCTCCGTCATCGGTGGAGACGCGACGACGACGGCAAGAGGTCGCTCGGCGCTCGCCGGATCCAGATCTGCACGCACGAGCTCGATCCGGAGCTCGGGCAGGCTCACCGCACAGACGCGCATTGCTCGATCCGATCACGTGAAAGCGTCTGCGTCTGCGTCTCGTGGATGGGAGTGGGAGTGGGAGTGGGAGTGGATTCGAAGGAGGGAGTCTGGTCGAGGAGCCGCACGACGTGCGCAGACGAGCCACCGCCGCGGCGATCCTTGGTCACCCGGAGCGAGAGCGCGTTCGGACGGCGCTCGACCTCGATACGCATCGCGACCGGCCAGGGCACGGAGCGCGGCGAGAGCGCGCTCGTGAGGAGAAGCGACGAGGTCCCGCTCTCCTCGGCCGCGAGGGCCAGCTTGCGGACCACGACCGCGCCCGCATCGTGGGCTCCCCCCAGCTCCGCTGCACCGCGCGAGGACTTCGAGGACGACCTGGTGACGCCGAAGTCGTTCCGGTGCGGGACATCGATGACGATCAGCGCAAACGCTCCCGACGCGGCGACCTTCACCACGGTGCGTGCGAGCGCCTGCGGCGAAGGCCGAACGACGAGCAAGCGATCGAGATCGACGCCCGCCTGCACGAGCGCCGGCGCATAGAGCGACGGCATGCCCGCATGCGCCGGCGTGATCCACGCGCACCACGCATGCTCGTCCGCCGCGTGCACCGAGCGCATCGCCGAGATGGCGATCGTCGTCGCGCCGCCGCGCATCGACTCCGGACAGCGCAGAGCGGAGGCTGCGTGCGAGGCCTTGCCGTGAAGACGCGGGAGCGCCGCGATCTCTACGACCCCACGCGGCAACCCTTGGTCGGGGAGCGCATCTTCGAGCTCTGGCCAGCCGAGCGCGAGGACCTCGCGCGCAGGAAGGAGGGCCTCGGTTCCCTGGAGGACGCCCAGGCGCGCGAGCGCCGTTGCATCGAGGTGCGAGGTGGCCAGCGCCGACATACTGAACACACTATCAGTACCCTTGTCCCTGCGCAAGGTCGCGGCTCTTTTAATAACCAATCTGGCAACTTACGACCCATCCACGCACAGTGGTGGGCCTTCGCCCTGCGCGAGGTCCGAAGACCCGAGGTCGGGCGCGCCCCCCAGCTCGTGAGCTTGCTTGGAGGGGGCTCGATGGCTGGACGGGCTCCCCTCCGATAGCTACGTGGCGGATGGATCCCGCCACCTTCGATCGGTCCTGCAAGCTCGGGCGTCACTTGATTACTTTAGTTATCTTTTTGCGCTAAAAGATAACCATCGTGAGCTTTTCAACCGGATCGACGCTACGCAGTGCACGCCGCGCAGCAGGGCTCAGCCAGGAAGACCTGGCCGCTCGTGCTGGGCTCTCACGCATGACGGTGCAGAAGCTCGAGGCCGGCAGCATCGATCCACGGATGTCGACCATCGCCGTGCTCCTGCGCGTCCTCGGACTGGAGCTGATGCTCGTCCCCGCGGGACTGAAACCCGCCGTCGAAGACTTCCTCCAGTCGGGCGGTCGCATCGTGGCGCAGCCGGCCGGTGTCGGCGCCCCGGCGTCCATCGTCGAGGTCCTCTCCCGCATGCCGCACGCGAAGAAGACGAAGAGGAAGCAGAAGAAGAGCGCGACCGGAGAGCCGCTCACGCAGCAGGAACGGAGCAACCGGCGTAAGCAATGACGATCTCGATCCGCTACCTGCGCCTCTACTTGCACGTGCCGAGCGGCGATCGTCGCCCGATCGGATACCTCTCGCAGTTCGGCGACATCCTCCGTGTCTCGTTCGACGAGAGCTACATCGAAGACGCGTCCCGACCGACGCTGTCGCTGATGTTCCGTGGCGCGACCGAGGCCGACACGAAGGCGATCCTTCGCTCGACGCGCGACGTACGACTCGTGCGAAGCGATGGACACTGGCCGAGCTGGTTCGCGAACCTGCTCCCCGAGGGACACAACCGCGAGCGCCTGGCGCGCGAACGCGGTTGCGAGGTCGATGACGACTTCGAGCTCCTCGCCGCCGCCGGGCGCGACCTCGCCGGCGCGGTGGAGGTCGAGCCCGTACCGGTGGCCGACAAGATCCCCGAGTCCGTGCTCGCGTGGCACGCCGCGATGGGCATCGACGTCACCCATCCCGAGGTCGTCGCGAGCCCGGTCGAGGACGCCGCGAGCCTCGCCGGAGTCGTGACCAAGTTCTCGGCGATCAAGGACGGCCGACGCTACATCGTGAAGCGCCACGGAAGACCGGGCGCGTACATCCTCAAGCTGCCCTCGTCACGCCACCCGGATCTCGTCGACAACGAGCTGACTGGCTATCGGCTCGCCGGAAGCCTGGGGCTCGATTGTGCCGAGGCCGCACGCATTCCGTTGAGCGAAGCCGAGCTGCCCGAGCAGGTGGAGTTTCCGCACGTGCTCGCGGTGAAGCGCTTCGATCGCGGTCCCGACGGGCGGCGCGTCCACATGGAGGAGCTGGCGCAAGCGATGGGGTACACGCCGCGAGAGAAGTACGGACGCGGGCTCGCGACCGATCTGCCGACGATGCTGCGCCTGCTCGATCGCCTGTCCGCACGTCCGGCAAACGACGTGCGCGAGGTCGTTCGCCGTCTCGTGGCCTTCGTGCTCATGGGCAACGCCGACGCGCACCTCAAGAACTGGGCGCTCGTCTATCCGACCGGTGACGCGCCCGTGCTCTCACCGCTCTACGATCCGGTCTGCGTCACGGCGTGGTTCGACGAGCTCGCACCGCACGAATATGCGCTCAACCGGAAGGTGGATCGCGCGCTCTCGGAGCTCGACTGGCCGGACCTGCGCGCGCTGCTCGACACGGCGGGCGTGCCGCGCTCGTCGCGCCTCGTCCAGATCGCGAAGGACACGGTCAAGCAGGCCAAGGCGACGTGGCCCACCGTGTTGCGCGACGCGCCGGACAACCTGCGCACCTCGATCGAAACGCGCCTCGCGGGTGGTGTCGCGCTCGCGCGTTAGGGGCTGCCCCACGTTGGGCCGCTCCGACTGAGCGGATGCCCAGTACCTCGACCGCACGAGGCGCCGGTCGCCGCCGATGACTCAGCCGCAGGCGGGACAGGCCCTGGCCGTTCGGCGACATACAAGATGGTTCTTTCGAACGCCGGCGCTAGATAGGAAGCGTGGACGCCTCTTTGGCAATGCCCGACGACCCCCGCCTCGACCGCCTCGTTGCCATCCTCAAGGAGATGGGCTCGGTGCTCGTCTGCTACTCGGGCGGCATCGACAGCGCCTTCGTGCTCGCCGTGGCGCATCGCGTGCTGGGCGAGAACTGCATCGGGATGACCGCGGTGAGCCCGAGCCTGGCGCCCTTCGAGCTCGAGGACGCCGTATCGATCGCGCGCGGCATCGGCGCTCGGCACGAGCTCGTCGACTCACACGAGATCGACGACGAGGCATACGCGAAGAACGACGTCGATCGGTGCTTCCACTGCAAGAGCGAGCTCTACCGACTGAGCGCGAAGAAGCAGGCCGACTGGCAAATCGCCCACGTCGTCAACGGCACCAACCTCGACGATCTCGGCGACTACCGCCCCGGCCTCGAGGCCGCCAAAGAGGCCGGCGCCCGGAGCCCGCTCGTGGAGGCGCAGCTGACGAAGGCGGACGTTCGCAGCCTCGCGCAGGCGATCGGGCTCGGGATCTGGGACAAGCCTGCCGCCGCATGCCTCTCGAGCCGCCTCCCCTACGGCACCCGCGTCACCCGCGAGCGCCTCGCTCAGATCGGATCGCTGGAGGACGAGCTCCACAAGCTCGGAATCCGTCAGGCGCGCGTGCGCTGGCACGCTTCGTCGAGCGAGACCGTCACCGCGACGAAGGAAGCGGCGATCGCGCGCATCGAGATCGGCCGTGACGAGATGCTGAAGGCGTTCGACGCCCGCGACGCGATCGTGGCCGCAGGCAAGCGCCTCGGCTTCGCGTACGTGACCCTCGACCTCGCGGGCTACCGCACCGGCAGCCACAACGAGGTGCTCACGTCGCGCCGAACGCTCCCCGTCCTGTCCTGAGCGAAGCGCCACCCGCGCGCCGCCCCCCGAAGCGCGCGCGAACGGTCGTCATCCTCATCCACTCATCCAGGGCGCTGCGAGCGCCACGTGCGCGCGACCGTCTGGACGATCGGGATCCGCGCGAGCGGGTTCGGATGCGTCCGGAGGAACTGCACCGGATTGAGAAGACTGAGCGGCCCGCCGCCTCCGCCCGCGGACTCGATCCGCGCGAAGTAGTCGAGGAGGAGGACGCCGCCGGTCTCCGACCACTCGTATTGCGGACGGCGCGCGCGCCCGGCGTCGAGCGCGTTGACCGCACCGGCGGAGTCCGACGCGGCCTCGCCCGCCTGGTTGAACAGCGGCACGACGGAGAGCAGCCGGCCGAGGCGCGCCGGATCGGGCGCGTTGCCCATCGCCTGCCCCTTCGCACAGCCGGTATGCCCGAGGTAGTGATGGGCGAGCTCGTGGCCGAACGTGAACGCGATGATGTCGTCGAAGAGCTCGCGGGCACGTGACCAGCGACGCGCATCGCCGCCGAACTGCGCCGGGATGATCCCGGCGGGCAGCGCCGCGCGCGCATTGGGGTTCCGCACCATCTGGGGCAGGACCGCGTTGCAGTAGGCGTCGTACGTCTTCGTGCCGAAGAGCTCGTCGGTCGCCTTCGTCTGCGCGATCGCGTCGACGGCCTCGAGCATGCCCGTCGTCGCGGCGAGGAACGGCGTTCCCTGCTCGTCGCATCCGGCGAACGCGTTGACCTCGAGCGTGGGATCGAACGTCAGCGGGATGCCACGCACGAGCGACTGGTTCTGCGGCGACAGCACGTTGATCAGCTCCGCGAGGATGTTCCGCACCTCCTGCTGCTGCGCGGCCACACCGATGAGCGGCGGGAGCAGCGGACGCTGGGCGACCGGCGGGGGCTGCTGCGGGTACGGCTGCTGCGGGTACGGCTGCTGCGGGTACGGCTGCTGCGGATACGGCTGCTGCGGATACGGCTGCTGCGGGTACGGCTGCTGCGGATACGGCTGCTGCGGAGCCGTCGACGCCTGGGTCGACGTTCGACACGCCCCCGCTCCGAGCGAGAGCCCGGCGACGAGCACAGCCGTTCCACACGAGCGCAAGAACCGAGAGGAGAAGAGCGGAAGCTTCAGCACGACCAACTTCTACCAGAGTCCCTTCGAGGGGCGAGCATCCCGTTCGACGCTATCCGCGACCATATCTTCACTCCCTCCGGCTCGGCCTTCGCCGTGCCTCCGTGGACCTTCGTAGACTCCGTCCAGCGATCTGGACTCCGTCTACCTACTTCGTTCGATCCGGCTCGGCCTTCGCCGTGCCTCCTACGACTCGCCGGCGCTGCGCGGCGGCTTCGCGTCGACGCGCTCGATCGCACGAATCGCCGTGAGCATCGCACGGGCGTCCTGGAAGCGATCTTCCGGGCGCTTCGCGAGCGCGCGCTCGACGATCGCTCGCCACTCCGCGGGCACCTCGATCCGACCGGACGACGCGCGGCCACCCCGCACGTCGGCTGCCTCCGGCTCCGCGTCGGGGCCTGCCGGCGCGACGCTCGGCATGCGGCGCGACGCAGGCTGGACGCCCGAGTCGGTCCGCATTCCTCCCTCCGCGAGGCGCATCGCAAACGAGCCGCTCGGTGGACGCGTGTTCGGCGTCCACATGTCTCGGGGAGAGACGGGCGGCGGCTCACCGACGAGGCATTCGTAGAGCACGGCGCCGGCAGCGTAGATGTCGCTCCGGTGATCGACCTCGAGCCCGCCCTCCTGCTCCGGCGACATGTACCCGGGCGTCCCGAGCGGCGCGCCCATGTTCGTGATGCGCATTTCTTCCCACTCGACACGTGCGATGCCGAAGTCGAAGACCTTCACGCGCTCCTTGCTCGGCCCGTCGGCTTCCTCGTCCGGCACGAGGTAGATGTTCGACGGCTTGAGGTCGCGGTGCACGACGCCCGCGGCGTGGATCGCGACGAGCGCCTCGGCGACCTGCTTCGCGACCGGGAGCACCTCGCGCGCCGGGAGGCGAACGCGATACTTGAGCCGGGTCGCGAGCATCTCGCCCTGGAGCAGCTCCATCACGAGGTACGACGTGCCGTCCGGGAGGTGGCCGTGGTCGATGACCTCGACGACGTTCGGATGCCACGAGAGGCCGAGCGCCTCCGACTCGCGACGCAAACGATCGGACGCGGTGACGTCGTGCGCCGTCGCCGCGCGCAGCAGCTTGATCGCGACCGGTAGACCGTCGGTGATGCGCGTCGCCTCGTAGATGACGCCGCTCGCGCCCGATCCCATCCGTTCGCCGATCCGGTACTGCCCCGCGATCACCGAGCCCTCGAGATCGCCCGCGCCGGCGCGGCTCTCGTTCTCGCGAAGCGCGAGGCTCCGCTCGAGCGCGCTCACGCGCACCGACTGCGCGGCCGACTCGACCCGCCGCAGGCGATCGCGAGTCCAGAAGAGGCCCGCCGCTGCACCGAAGATGGGGGTGAACAGCGCCGCCAGCGTGGAGGCCGTTCCGGGATGCACCGCGAGCGCGGCGCCTCCCGCAATCGCGCCCATGACCGCACCCGCAACGACGCCGCGTACCGGCGCCGGGAGCGGCCAGCGCACCTCGAACTCCTGTGCGTCGTCGTCCTTCTTGCTTTGCGCGACGGTGCCGCGCGGGTATCCGAAGAGCGTCGGGACGATCGACAGCTCCACCGCACGCGCGCGCGCCAGGAGACCGTCGGCCTCGAGCTTCGGATCGTGTGCGATGCGGACGCGCCCGCGCCAATAACCGGGACGAGCCTCCAGCCGCTCCCAGAGCGTCGTGCGGCCGTATTCGCTGTCGGAGGAGTCGATCCGGGCGAAGGCGTCCTCCGGCGCGCGGGTGCCTCGAAGCACGCGCGCCCAGACGCCGAGGTTGTCGCGCGCAGCGAGATACGACGCGGTACGGTCGAGACCGCCGTCCGAGACCTGCTCGACGAACGCGACGAGCGCCGAGTGGAGCGCGACGAGCGGAAGCAAGCGCGTCTCGTCTTCGAGATCGCCGCGCGCGAGCCGCAGCTTCGCGAGCCACGCCTCCGCGGCGGCCTCGCCCTTCTCGGCCTCGAGACACGAGAGCAACGCCTTCAACCTGGAGGCGCTCGTCTGTCCCGCGGGGTACGTGTGCCGGGCCTTCACGCGCTTGTCGCCGAGCGTACGCCGATGCCGCTACGTCGCGCCATGGCGCGCTCGCGATCCAGGGTGCGACGTTCCCACCCGCGATCTCTGCCGTTCCGGCCCCCGGTCACCTCGCCGTCGGGGCGGGAGCGGCGCCGAGGCACTACGGCTGTGTTGGGGCGTGGGCCCCGGCGAGCCCCCGTTTGGCGGGTGCGAGCATGACGTGACGAGCGCCCCCGCGATCGAATCGCCGTCCGTCCCCAAGCGCGCGGGCTAACATCGGCGCGTGAACGAGGACACCCCGCACGACGACTCGGGACCGAGCGCGCTCGTCCAGGAAGCTTCGTGCGCCGAGCGCGTCCTCGTGCTCAAGGTCCGCGTCCCCGGCCGCACGTCGCTCGTCATCGTCGGCGCGGCGAGGTCGGGCGCGTCGGGCGCGTCGGGCGTAGGGCTGATCACGAGCGAAGGGCGCCGAGAGATCTGGGGCGGACGCCTCCCAGCGGGCGAGGCCCGCCAGCGGGGTCGCGAGGACGCCCTCACCGGTGCCCGCGTGATCGCGCTCGGAGAGGCCGAGGCGTACATCGATCAGCACGGCTCGGCACGCGTCATCCGTGCCGCCGGCGGACGCGTCATCGTCACGGACGAGGCCCTCCCCGCCGAAGCAACACGGTTCGTCGACCTCTCGGACGACGAACGCACACGCCTCGAGGAGCGCGGCCTCGCGATCGCACGCGCGATCGCCCGCGATGCGGTGTCGTCGCGGCGCACCGAGATCGGCCGCATCCTCGAGCGCGCTGCGCAGCGCATCGAGCGCCGCCGCGACGCCATTCGCGGCGACCTCGACAAGATCGGTCAGGCCGATCGGCTCGCTTCGCAGGCGCAGTGGCTGATCGCCGAAGCGACGAGGGCGCCGCGGGGCGCGACCAAGCTCGTCGTCACGGACTGGTCGAGCGGTGAAGCGGTGCCGCTCGAGGTGCCGCTCGACCCGTCGAAGAGCGCGAAGGACCAGATCGCGGCGATGTTCAAGCGAGCAAAGCGGCTCCGCCTCGGCGCTCGCATCGCAGAGGAGCGGCTCGAGCAGGCGGACAGACAGCGCGCTGCGGTAGAGGCCGGACGGCAAGCACTTGCGGACGCCAGCGACCTCGTCGCCCTCGAGGACGTGCTCCAGCAAGCGAAGCGCGCCGCCCCCCGCGACGTGACTCTCGTCGGTGGTGCACGCGGATCCGCCGAAGGCGGGGCCTCCGCGAAGGCGAAGGGTAAGCCGGGTCGCACGCCGTACCGGACGTTCTTCGCGCGGAGCGGGAGGAAGCTCCTCGTCGGAAAGGGCGCCGCCGACAACGATGCGCTCACTCTGCACGTCGCACGACCTCACGATCTCTGGCTGCACGCGAAGGACCGCACCGGCGCGCACGTCATCGTTCCGCTCGACAAGGGACAGACATGCGCCTCCGAAGACCTCATCGACGCCGCGCACCTCGCGGCGCATTTCTCGGACGGTCGCGAGGAGAAGGTCGTCGACATCCAGTACACCGACCGGCGCTACCTGCGGAAACCCAAGGGCTCGCCGCCCGGGTTCGTGGTGGTCGATCGCGAGAAGGTGCTGGTCCTCCGCGTCGAGCTCGAGCTCCTTCGCGGGCTGCTCGAACGCGAAGAGCTGTGATCGCCCGCTCCAGGCAGCCGCACGGCGCCGTCGCGCGCGACGGATCGGCCATGCCGCCGGCCGGCACCGAGAAAGACGGCAGGCGCTGTGGTAGACACGTGCCATGCGTCTCGCGGAGACCATCGCTGGTTGGTTCGGTCGCGTCGAGGTCGTGCTCGCAGGCGTCGAGGGCTACCTCCGCGAGGGTGAGGAGGCCCTCGCCCGCGGGGACGCGATGACCGCGCGGCGCGCCGCGAAGGCGATGCTCCAGCGCGTGCCGCAATCGCCTCTCGGGCTCGCGCTGCTCGCCGATGCCTGCGAGGCTGCGCGCCTCGACGCCGAGCTCGCGCTCACGCTCGAGGAGCTCGCCGGCCGAGTCGCCTCGCGCGCGGAGGTCTGGGTCCGCCTCGGCCGTGCGCGCGAGCGTGTCGGCAGCCCGACCGAGGAGACACGCGACGCGTTCCTGCGCGCGCTGGCCGTCGCGGAGGCGGGGAGCGACGCGCGCCGAGAGGCGCTCCTCTGGCTCGCCGATCTCGACCTCGCCAATGGAGACGGCGCTCGCGCCGAGCTCTGGCTCGAACGCCTCGGCGTCACCAAGGACGCGGATGTCCAGCTCCGCCGTGCGGAGGCGCGGCTGCTCCAGAACGACCTCGCCGGTACGCGCGCCGTGCTCGACGACCTCGAGGCCGATCCCACCGACGGCCGCGCCGCGCTCCTCCGCGGGCGCGCGCTCGCGATCGGTGGCGACACCGCTGCCTTTCCGCTCCTGGTCCGCGCGATGGTCCTCGATGCAGCCGGCGCGAGCGAGGCCCTCTCGTCCGCGCTCGCCTGGATCCCGACCGACGAGGCGATCCGCGCCAAGGTCCGCACCGTCGTCGAGGGCCGCGGACAGATGGATCTCGCGCGCTGGAAGGCGGCCTTCGCCCGGGCCGAGGGGCGTCGCGACGAAGCGCGCGCCGCCCTCGTCAGCGCCGTGCGAAGCGGCGATCTCTCGGCGGCGCGGCCGCTGCTCGACGCGGCGCTCGAGGACCAGGACCACGCGTCACTGGCGGTCGCTCTTGGTGCGTTTGCCGCTCTTGCCGCACCTGCCGCGCCTACCGAGCCTTCGATCAACGCGGCCCTGCATGTCGATCCGGTCGTCGATGATGCACGACTCCTCCCCTCGCCTGCCCGGCTCCGCGATCCCGGCGAGGCATCCGCCATCCTCGACGAGCTCGCCGGTGTCGCGACCGCACGCGCGCGAGCATGGGCCGACGCCGCACGCGCGACCGCGCTCGCAACGTGGATCCCGACCTCGGGGGAGCCGAGCGACTGGACAAAGGTCCTGACGCGGCTCGACTTCCACGCACGCGGCCTCCATGCCCTCGACGCGACCGCAAAGGTCGCCGAGCTCGCGGTGGAGCGCTCGCGCCCGGTGCGCGTCGCGATCGTCGGCGAGTTCAACGCCGGCAAGAGCACCTTCATCAACGCCGTCATCGGCGCCGACATCGCACCCACCGGCGTGCTCCCGACGACGGCGACGCTGCACCACCTCCGCTATGCGCCCGATCCGTTCGCGCGGATCCAGTTCCACGCCGATGCTCCCACGGAGGTGAAGGAGCGCATCGTCCCGTCGAGCGAGCTCCGCGCAGCGCTGAAGGGTGCCGACTCCGAGTGGGTGAAGCGCGTCGAGATCCTCCAGCCGATCGCGTCGCTCACGCGCGTCGAGATCCTCGACACGCCGGGCTTCAACGCGCCCGACACGCGGCACACCGAGGCGGCACGCTCCGCGTTCGAGGAGGCCGATGCCGCCATCTGGCTGCTCGACGCCGGACAACCGATGAAGCAGACCGAGCGCCGAATCCTCGAGGAGGCCAAGGTGACGAGCCTCCCGGTGCAGATCCTCGTCAACAAGGCCGACCGCCTGAAGCCCGAAGATCTCGACAAGGTGATGGCGACCGTGGGCGAGTCGCTCGACGCGACCGGACTCCGCTCGTGGGCCACTCCGCTCGCGCTCTCGGCGCGGCTCGCCCTCCAGGGCAAGCTGGGAGACGCGGACGCGCTCACGCGCTCCGGCTGGGACGAGGTGCAGAAGCTCCTCGACGAACAGATCGTCGGACGAAGCGACGACCTCAAGGAACGAGGTCTTCGGCGGCGCGCCGGACGCGTCGTCACGATGATGCTCGAGCGCGCGCGCGAGCACGCCGCGGAGGAGCGCGCCGCGATCGAAGCGGCCCGAGCCCGTGCCCAGGAGCTCTCGCTGCGCGCGGCGAACCTCGAACGCGAGGCCGACGAAGCCGCGCAGGTCGTCGCCGGCGCCCTCGGCCCGGCCGCCGCGGACTGGAAGCGCGATCTCGAGGTCATCGTCACCGGCCGCGATCGCCAGCAGGCCGAGAACGATCCCGTGCTCCTCCGCTATCGCGTCGACCGTGCGCGCTCGCGCCTCGCCGCTCCGCTCGCCCGCGTGCTCGCCTCGATCGCGCGCGGACAGTCGACGATCGACATCGACGGCGCGCGCGCCGAGGACCTCATGCCCGTCGTCCACGCGGCGGTCCGCACCTTCGCCGCGTCGAACGGCAAAGCCGATGCGCTGCTCCCGCTCACTCGCAGCGCCATCGCCTCGCTGGTGGAGCACCTCCTCGATCTCGCAGCCGCCGCCCCCGAACGCGGACGCGCGGAGGGCCGCGTCGCCGAGCTCGAGGCTGTGCTGCGAGCGCTCGAAGCACAGCCGGTTTGATGCAGTAGCGCGCCCCCGCGCGGACGCGGTACGCTCGCCCTCGTGACGAAGGCCGAGGCACGACGATCGCTCCTGCGCTGCGCCGTGGTCGCGTGCGTCGTCCTGCCCGCGACGATGTTCGCGCCGCCCGTCACCGCCGATCCTATCCTCGACGTCGGCGGTGATGTCGGCGTGCAGGCGGACAACCTCGAGGTCGACGTCGCGGCCGGCACCGCAGTCCTCACCGGGAAGGTTGTGCTCTCGAAGGGCGACATGACCGTGCGCTGCCCGCGCGTCGACCTGAAGTTCGACTCGACCCCTCACGTGCGATGGGCCAAGGGCTCCGGCGGCGTGGTCGCCGACGTCCGTGGCGTGCACGGCGAGGCCCCCGAGGTCGAGCTCGACATGGTGAAGCAGGTCCTCGAGATGCGCGGCGGCGTGAAGCTCTCCCGCGGTCAGGGATGGATCCAGGCCGAGAAGGCGACGATCGAGCTCGCCACCGCGCGTGTCACCGCGACGCAGGTGAAGGGCTCCATCCCCGTCCCGAAGCCGTGACGTCGAACGAGAACGACGCTCCCGCGAGCGACCGCGCTCCGCGCGCGCCCGACGAGACCCCCGCCATCCGCAGCACCGACTTGCGCGTGGCGCGCGGCAACAAGACGATCCTCCGCGGCGTCACGATGTCCGCGCGGAGCGGCGAGGTCCTCGGTGTCCTCGGCCCGTCCGGCGCCGGCAAATCGACGCTATTTCGTGCCCTCGTCGGCGAGATCGACGTGTCCAGCGGCCGGGTCGAGCTGTTCGCCGAGGATGTGACGGGCCTCCCGCTCTGGGCGCGCGCCCGGCGCGGGATCTCGTACGTGCCGCAAACGCCGAGCGTCCTGTGGGACCTCTCCGTCCGCGACAACCTCGCGTCGTATCACCGCGTCGTTCACGGGCGCGTCGATGCTGCAACCTTGAAGTCGGCGGTGGAACGGCTCGCGCAGCGGGTCGCGCTCGAGGATCGGATGGATGTACGCGCCGGCGAGCTCTCCGGCGGTGAGCGCCGTCGCCTCGAGCTCGCACGGGCCCTCACGCGCCCGCCCAAGGTCCTCATCTGCGACGAGCCTTTCGCCGGCGTCGATCCGCAACAGGCAAGCCGACTCGGCGACATGCTCCGGTCGCTCGCGCGCGACGAGAGTGTCTGCGTGATCCTCGCCGACCACCACGTCGAGGAGGCGCTGCGGGTGTGTACACGTGCAGTGCTGCTGCTCGACGGCGAGGTCGCGGCGGAAGCAGACCCCGCGGCCTTCCGCGAGCATCCGCTCGTCGTCGGCCGCTACCTCGGAAGCTGGGCCCGAACGATGCCGCCCCCGCCCCCGCGGCCCTGAGCAGCCGCAACCCGAGCACCGTACGGTTCGCGCGATCGCCGTTCCGCCGATCGCCTTTGCATCGCTTCATTGCCTCTCCCTCCCTGGCGTTCGGGAGCCATCGGCGTTGCGCCTCGCGCTGCTCGGAGCTCGGCGGACACCCTCGGTTCGCAGCCCGCTCGATGCGCGAGCCGCGTGGCTGGCGACGGGGGTGATCTGCATCCAGGTGGTCGTTCGATTCCCGGGGGTGATCGAGCCACCGCCGCCGTCGTCGTTTCAGAAATCGCGGACATCTCACGTCCACCGCGCGGCACGGGTGCTGCAGCAAGTCGTCCCGGAAACATGAGTTACCGCGATGCTCACCTCTGCGTGTCGTCGGGGCGAGAGCCCCGAGTTCATGATGCTCCCCCGCCCCGCCTCGTCATCGCCGCCGGCGCGGAGTGGTTCCAGGTCGGCGCTCAGCCGCGGGTCATCCTCGAGACGCGCGTGCCGCTTCGCCGCCTCCTCATCGCTCTCGGCGAGCTGAAGCTCCACTCGCCCGAAGCCGTGCTCCCGGTCACCGCAGCCTTCGAGGCCGGCTGGCCCGGCGAGCGCGCGAGCCCGGCCGCCGCGGCCATGCGCGTGTACACGGCGGTCCACTCACTCCGCCGCTTCGGCCTCCGGGGCCTCCTCGTACGTCGCCGTCGCGGCTACGTCCTCGACATCGACGTCCACTTCGCCGCCAACGAGAGTCAGTTCCCTCCCGCCGTCCCCTCGCCCCTCGACGCCCCGTACGAGGACATCGCCCGCTCCGCCTGACGGACGCCTCGCCCCGTCCGCCATCGACCGCACCGCGCGATTGCACTCTCCACCATCGACCGCTCTG
Organism: Myxococcales bacterium 68-20; assembly: GCA_001899635.1. GTDB lineage: Bacteria > Myxococcota_A > Polyangia > Polyangiales > Polyangiaceae > Labilithrix. Next base: position 66,742 of record MKVQ01000005.1, read on the forward strand.
CCGAACTGCACGCTCCGCCATCGACCGCGCAACTGCAGTGCGCAACTGCGCTGCACGAATGCTCGACGTCAACATCACTCGACGTTCGTGTTGGTTTCGAACGGCCAACCACCAACTGCATCGAGCTCACGCAACGCAACGATCCTCGGCAAGCAATTGCTCGACGCCAACGTCGCACGGCGATCGACCTCGAACGGCCAACCCACCAACGGCATCGAGCTCACGCAAGGCAACGATCCTCGTCAAGCAGTCAGGCTTGCTCCGGCAAGCACAGCGACAGGCAAGTAGGTAGAGCGACCGCTCGAGCTACTTCAGCTGCGGCGAGCACAAAGCGCGAACGCGCCCAGCAAGCAGAAGCGACAACGAGTAGCGCGAACGTTCGAGCGCTAGTTCAACGCTCGAGCTACGTCGACCGCTCAAGCTACGTCGACCGCTCGAGCTACGCTTTCGCAAGCGCAAGCGATGGCGCCGCGATACGCTCGCGCCTCGAGTTCACGCTCCGTGAGCCGCACCAACAAGCACAGCGAGGAGCGAGCTACCTGAAGTCTGTGAGCGCCACCGCCTCACGCGAGCAAGCACAGCGAGGAGCGAGCGAAGCGAGCGCCGCACCAACAAGCACAGCGAGGAGCGAGCGAAGCGAGCGCTCGAGCTACCTGGGCGGCAAGAGGCAAAATTCCCCGCTGGCACTGTTTTCGCTTTCGTGACCCGGTTCGGCGTGTAAGCTTTTTCTGGCGGAACTACGCGACGACGGCGGCCCATCGGTGCCCCACACTGTTCCTCGCAGGGTCCCAATCCAGAAGAACCCGATGGAAATCAAACAACAGCTAAAGCTCAGCCAGCAGCTCGTCATGACCCCGCAGCTCCAGCAGGCGATCCGCTTGCTGCAGCTCTCGCGTCTCGAGCTCATCGAGGAAATCCGGAAGGAGTGCGACGCCAATCCCGTGCTCGCGGACGAGGACTTCGAGCCCCGCCCGCGCCAGACCGAGGCTTCGGCGGAGAACATCCAGACGACCTCGATCGAGCAGGGTGAGCGGCGCATCGACATGCTCGATGACCGCAAGCGCGTGGAGTCGGGAGAAGCACAGAAGACGGAGAGCAAGCAGGTCAACGAGATCGACTGGGAGCAGTTCCTCGAGAACCGCACGCTCCAGCAGCCGCTCCCCGCCAATCGAGGCGGGTTCGAGGAGCTGCCGCCGATCGAGCAGAACCTCACCAAGGGAGCCTCGCTCGTCGACCATCTGCGCTGGCAGATCCAGATGAGCGACATGACGGACTCCGAGAAGCGCTTCGCGGAGCTCGTCCTCGGCAACCTCGACGACCAGGGATTCCTCGACCTCAAGGGTGTCGAGCGTCCGGACGGCACGCGCACCCCCGACCTCACCATCGAAGAGCTCGCGGGCGAAGCCGGCCTCGATCCCGAGGACGCGCCCGAGGTCCTCCGGATGATGCAGGAGTTCGATCCGGTCGGCGTCTGCTCGCGCGACCTCCGCGAGTGCCTCCTCGTCCAGGCCGAGGTGTTCGGCTACGAGGACCTCGACATCCAGATCCTCGACAAGCACCTGCACAACCTGGAGAAGCACAACTACCAGGCGATCGCGCGCGACCTGAAGGTGCCGGTCGAGGAGATCTACGAGTCGGTCAAGGAGATCCAGAAGCTCGAGAGCCGCCCGGCCCGCAACTTCACCGACACCGACGAGAAGCAGATCGCGATCACGCCGGACGTCTACGTCGTCAAGGAGTCGGACAAGTTCATCGTCTCCGACAACGACCGCGGCGTTCAGCGCCTCTACATCAACGAGGCGCTCACCAAGCAGCTGCTCAAGGATCCGAACGCGAAGGAGTTCATCGGTGAGAAGCTGCGCAACGCGCAGTGGCTCATTCGTGCGATCGAGCAGCGCCGGAAGACGATCATCCGCGTCACCGAGTGCATCGTCGAGAAGCAGCGCGAGTTCTTCGAGAGGGGCGTCGCTTTCCTGAAGCCGATGATCCTCCGCGACGTGGCCGAGTCGGTCGGCATGCACGAGTCGACGATCAGCCGCGTCACGACGAACAAGTACGTCCACACCCCGCAGGGCCTCTTCGAGCTGAAGTACTTCTTCAACTCGTCGATCCGCCGTGTCGCCGAGGAAGACATCGCCTCCGAGAGCGTCAAGCAGGCGATCAAGAAGATCATCGACGGCGAGGACAAGCAGAACCCTCTCAGCGATCAGGCGATCGTCGAGATCCTCGCGAAGCAGGACGGCATCCAGATCGCCCGCCGCACCGTCGCGAAGTATCGCGAGATGCTGGGCATCCTGGCGTCGAGCAAGCGCAAGAAGCTCTTCTGATCGCTCGTCGCGCTCGCAGTCGAGCGCTCACGAGATGCGGGACCGACCCGCGGTCGCGGATGCGCGGATGGAAAGGGACGTGACGGGCTCGACCCCGTCACGTCCTCGCGAAGGACGAGGCGAACGGCGGGCTCCGCATCACCTCGTCTGGTCGCGACGGACGCCCGGACGGCGCAAGGCCGACGGGAGGGGGGCTCCGACGCTTGCATGAAGCAGGGCGTGCTGCACCGGCGTCGCGCATCCAGCACCTGTCACGATGGCCGCGCGAGGCAGGCCGCCGCGGTGCCCCTCACGAAGAGCTCCGGGCAAAGGGCACCGGCCGGTCAGCGCGAAGCACCCGGGCGAGCGAGCCCGACGAAGCGACTGCGCTGAGCGATGCGCGTCAGCAGGAAGCCGGCAGCATCCGCGCGCGGCGAGCGAGGAACGCGAGGCTCACGCTCGTCGCCGAGATCGCGGGCGTGGGCTCGTCACGCGGCGGGACGGCGCTCGTACGCCGGACGCGGAAGCTGAGCTTCGCCACGAGCGATCACCGACGTGACGCTCACGACGAGCCCCTCACCTTTCCCATTAGCTTGCTGCCCCCGGCCGGGGATAGACTCTCCAGAGACGCGCTTTCGAAGCGCAGCGGCTCAGGAGGAACTCGACTCCAATGCTCCGCCCCTCGGAAAAAAGAAGGGGGCCGAGACTCATCCTGTGAAGCAAGAGCGATCAAAAGGGAGAGCGACGCGCATGAACATTTCCATCACCTTCCGACAGATGGACGCGACTGATGCGGTGAAGGGCTACGCGACGGAGAAGGTCTCGAGGCTTCAGAAGTTCCTGCGACAACCACTGGACGGAAAGGTGACGTTGAGCTGCCAGAAGACAATCCACATGGCCGAAGTGGATTTGCACTCGGGCGGGCAGCACTATCACGCCCATGAGGAGAGCGAGGACATGTACGCCTCGATCGACAAGGTCATCGACAAGCTCGAACGCCAGATTCGCGACGGCAACGCGACTCATCGGAAGAAGGGAGCCGAGCGCGCATCGGATCGCCTTCTCCCCGACGACCACGACGAGTAAACGGTGGCATTCCCCCCAGAACGGGCACCCCCGCCGTTTGGAGTCGCAGACGGCTGGCCCCAATCCCAGATCGAACACGAATCATGCGTCTCACCGACCTACTCTCGCCGGAGCGCGTCGGCATCAAGCGCGCCAACGGTGAGCCCTTCGACAAGGAGAAGGCCATTGGCCTACTCGCCACGCTCATAGGGGAGCGTGACGGCGTATCCGTCGCAGACGTGAAGCGCGCGCTGCTCGAACGCGAGCAGCTCCAGAGCACAGGTATCGGTGAGGGAGTAGCCATCCCTCACGGAGCCCTGCCTCAGCTATCCGAACAAGTCGCGGCACTGCTCATCGTCCCCGACGGTGTGGACTTCCAGGCCATCGACGACGCGAACGTGACGATCCTCTTCGGGGTCATCACGCCGAAGCGTGCCACGGGCGAGCATCTGAAGACGCTCGCCCGTGTGTCGAGGCTCCTCCGCAACAAGGACTTCCGCGCGCGCCTCATCGGCTCCGCGGACGAGCAGAGCGTCTACGACCTCATCAAGGTCGAAGAGGGGGGAACGGAGCCGAGCCCTGCGCACCGAGAGCTCGCCGCGGCTGCGGCGAGCTCGAAGGACGCAGGCCACGAAGGAACGGAGAAGAAGGGAGCGTCGTGAGCGACGAAGACACGAAGCCGGCGCGCTCTGCACCGCCGCCGATGGTCGACGTGACCGTCGCGCAGCTGCTTGCCGACGCTCGGCTCGGCGTCAAGCTCACGCGCCTCGCCGGAGAGAGCGGACAGAACCGCCCGATCCGGCATCCTCGCGTCCAGAAGAGCGGGCTCGCGCTCGCCGGGCACTACTACGGCGTCGTTCCGACGCGCGTGCAGGTGCTCGGCGAGACCGAGCTCTCGTACCTCGACACGTTGCCCCCCGAAGCTCGAGGAGAGGCCGCTCGCGGCTTCTTCTCGCTCGGGCTGTCGTGTGTCGTGCTCACCCACCGCGAGGAGGCCCCTCGGGCGATCGTGAACGCCGCCGAGGCCACCGGAACGCCACTGTTCATGAGCGAGGCTCGCTCGAGCCGCACGATCAACGCGCTCCACGCGCTCCTCGACGAGAAGCTCGCCCCGTCGACGTCGCTCCACGGTGTGCTCGTCGACGTCTTCGGCATCGGCCTGCTCCTGCTCGGCAAGAGCGGCATCGGCAAGAGCGAGTGCGCGGTCGAGCTCGTGCTTCGCGGCCATCGCCTCGTCGCCGACGACGTCGTCCGCTGCGAGTGGCGACCGCCGGGGATGGTGTTCGGCGCGCCGGCGGACATGCTTCGTCACCACGTCGAGGTCCGAGGCCTCGGTCTCCTCAACATCAAGGACCTGTTCGGCGTGACGGCCGTGCGGGAGCGCAAGCGCATCGACATCATCGTTCGCCTCGACGAGTGGGACGAGACGAAGGAGTACGACCGGCTCGGTGTCGACGACGAGTATTACAACATCCTCAACACGCCCATCCGCCTCGTCACCGTGCCGGTCCGACCGGGCCGCGACATGGGCGCGATGCTCGAGATGGCGGCGCGCAACGAGCTCCTGCGGCGCGCGGGGAAGCACAGCGCTCGCGAGCTCCTCGCTCGGCTCGAGGAGAACGTCGCGATCCCGGAGGAGATCGCAATCGATGACCAGCTCGAGAGCGTCGTGAGCGCGCCCGTCGCCCCGAAGGCGATGCCCACGCCGCCTCCACCGAACAGCAGCGTCGCGTGCCCCGACCCGCGATGGAACGACTCCGAGCGCGAGCTGCCCGCGGCGAAGCCCTACCCGAGCAACGAGAGCTCGGCGTGGATCCCCGCGAGCCGCCCGAAGGGAGACTACGAATGACGAACCCCGGGTTCATCGGGCTCACCCCTCCCCCGCCGCACACGTCGTCGACCCCGCGCCGGCCGATGGTCGTCGTCGTCACGGGCCTCTCCGGTGCAGGACGCACGACGGCGCTCCGCGCGCTCGAGGATCTCGGCTTCTTCTGCATCGACAACCTGCCCACCGTCCTCGCCCCGGACGCGGTCGCGCTCTGCGAGAAGGGCGGGATGACCCGCGTCGCCCTGGGAATGGACGTGCGCGTGCGCGCGTTTCTCGGCGAGGTTGGTGGCGTGCTTTCCCAGCTCGAGGACGGCGGGCGCCGCGATCTGTCGGTGCTCTTCCTCGATGCTTCCGACGAGACGATCCTGCGCCGGTTCAGCGAGACGCGCCGCCCGCACGCGCTAGCGACCTACGGCTCGCTCACCCATGCAGCATCCGTCCTCGAAGGCGTGACGGTCGAGCGCGAGCGCCTCTCTCCGCTCCGCGCGCGTGCGACGCGCGTGATCGATACGACCGCCCTCGGCGTCCACGATCTGCGGCGCCAGGTCGTGGCTCATTTCGGCCCCGCCTCCGGGAGCGCCGAGCGCATGACCGTGCGCGTGCTCTCGTTCGGGTTCAAGTACGGCACCCCCGCGGACGCCGATCTCGTGTTCGACGTGCGATTCCTCAAGAACCCCTATTTCGTCCCTGATCTCAAGAAAGTGCCCGGCACGGAGAAGCCGGTGAAGGACTTCGTCCTCGCCCTCCCCGAGACCGGCGAGTTCCTCCAGCGCACGCTCGATCTTCTTCGCTACGTGGTCCCAAAGTACGAGCAAGAGGGGAAGAGCTACCTTACCATCGCGTTTGGATGCACCGGGGGGATGCACCGAAGCGTCGTTCTCGCCGATCACGTCGCGGCTTCGCTCGACGCGACGCTTCATCCGACGATAGGAACGGCCGACGAGGCGTTCACGCGCAACAGCTCGCTGCCTCCGCGCATCGAAATCGCGGTGGTCCATCGGGACGTCGGACGCAACGAGCCGGCGCAGCTCACGAGCACACCTCCACGGAGCAGGCCGTGAGCGAGCGCGCAACCGGTCAATTCAAGATCATCAACGACCTCGGGCTCCACGCCCGAGCCGCCACGAAGCTCGTGCAGCTCGCGGCGCGCTACCCATGTGATGTCGTCGTCTCGAACGGCGGGCAGAACGCCAACGCGAAGAGCGTGATGGGCGTCTTGCTCCTTTGTGGCTCGAAGGGCACCGTCGTCGAGGTCACTGCAAGCGGGGCGCGCGCGCAGGAGTGCGTCGAAGCGATTGGAGCGCTCATCGCCGAGCGCTTCGGGGAGCCGAGCTGATGCCGACGCGCAAAGGCAGCTCTCCCCCTCCCGGTCTGAAGGTGCCGCCCGAGCTGACGGCGAGCCCGAAGGCTGCGGATCGCGGCCCGCCCGCCCCGGCGGAGCTGCCGGCCGAGCCGAGCTCGGGTGCGTCGGTCGTCCGCGACGCGGCCGGACCTGCCCATCCCCCCCCGTCCGACTCGAAGGACCGCATCCCGTCGGTCCCACCGAGCTCGACGGAGGTCGAGCGGCAGCAGTCCCGGTTACTCAAGGGGATCGCCGGCTCGCCTGGTGTCGCCGTCGGTCCGGCGCTCGTCCTCGGCGATCTGCGAGCGTCGTTCGTCCGCCGCCACATCCCGAGCGCGCAGACCCAGCAAGAGCTCGACCGCGTGAAGCAGGCGGTGCACGACGCCAAGCAGACGCTCCGCGAAGTCAGCATGCGGATGCCGAAGGCGATGCACGACGCGTCGCCGATCCTCGAGGCGTACGAGATGATGCTCGCGGATCCGACGCTCCACGAGGGCATCGAGAAACGGATCCGACACGACAAGAAGTGCGCGGAGTGGGCCGTCTCCGAGGCGAGCGAGGAGATCGTCGCGATGTTCGGGCCCGCCGAGACGGTGGGGAGCGACGCGTACATCCTCGAGCGCCGACACGACATCGAGTTCGTTTGCGATCGACTCCTCCGTGCGCTCGTCGGCGACACCACCCAGCACGCCGTCCGCCTCGACGAGCCCATGATCGTCGTCGCGCGCGACCTCTCGCCCGCCGACACGGCGAGCATGGTCCGCGAGCCTGCCCTCGCCTTCGTCACGTGCGTCGGCACGCGCACGAGCCACACGTCGATCATGGCGCGCGCGCTCGAGATCCCGGCCGTGGTCGGCGTCGCCGATGCGCTCGCGCAGATCCGCACCGGCGACATGCTCGTCGTCGACGGCCTCACCGGTCTCGTCACCGTCCACCCGACGGAGGAGTCGATCCGGGACGCGCGAACGCGCTCGGAGCAACACCTCGCATTCGCGCGGCGCCTGCTCTCCGCGCGCCACAAGCCGTGTGTCACCGCGGACGGCGTTCCCGTCGCGTTGAAGGCGAACGTCGAGCTGCCCGCCGAGGCGATCCTCGCGGTCGACCACGGCGCCCAGGGCATCGGCCTCTATCGAACCGAGTTCCTCTACATCGATCGGACGACGCAGCCCGGCGAGGACGAGCAATACGAGGTCTACCGCGCGATCGTCGAAGCGGTCAGCCCGCAGCCCGTCACGCTGCGCACGTTCGACATCGGCGGGGACAAATTCGCGAGCACCTTCCAGATGCCCGCGGAGATGAACCCGGCGCTCGGCCTTCGCGCGGTGCGCCTCGCGCTCAGGCAGCCCGAGGTGTTCCTCACCCAGCTCCGCGCGATGGTCCGCGCGAGCGCCCACGGTGACGTGCGGATCATGGTCCCCATGGTCGCAAGCGTGCACGAGATGCGTGAAGTGAAGCGGCTGCTCGCACAGGCCGTGGAGCACGTGAAGGCGCGCGGCCTCTCGTTCGAGGAGCACATTCCCCTCGGCATGATGATCGAGGTGCCCGCGGCCGCCGTCATGGCCGACGTCTTCGCGCGCGAGTCCGAGTTCTTCAGCCTCGGCACGAACGACCTCGTCCAGTATGCGCTCGCGATCGATCGTGCGAGCCAGTCGCTCGCGGCGCAGGCGTCGCCATTCAATCCGGCGATCCTGCGGCTCATCAAGACGGTGACCGATTGCGGGAAGAAGTACGGCCGTCCGGTGTCGCTCTGCGGAGCGATGGCGTCCGATCCCCTCGCCGCGTGTCTCCTCGTCGGGCTCGGTCTGCGCGACCTCTCGATGGAGGCGGCAGCGATCCCCGAGATCAAGGAGGCCATCCGCCGGCTCACCGTCGCCGAGGCCGAAGCCATCGCGGAGCAGGCACTCGAATGCGACAGCGCCGAGGCCGTCGAGGAGGTCCTCGCCCGCGAGCTCGCGCCGCGCTTCATCGATCTCCTCGCAGGGCTCGCGGACGACACGATCCTCAACCTGCCCTCACCTCGTTCGAGCGCCCCGCCCGACGACTCGATGCTCTGATCGCGTCGCGCGCCGTCCGTGTGCGAAGCCGCAGAGGCGAGGAACGCAGAGAGCAGCGGTCCGTCGAGCGATGTCGCTCACGCGCTGCCTTCGCGCCGCCCGTCACGCCGGAGGCGAGAACTACGAATCCGTGCTTCGACACGTTCACCTCAGGGGCACTCGGGACGCTTCATCCCGAGAAGAACGCCGCATCTGGTCCGTTCGCACGAGGCGTCAGCATCCGTGTCGGTGCGAGGGCCGTCGCGCGCATGCACGAGAAGCGCCGCGAGCCCGACGCCCAGCATCGGCCCGACCGGAGGCGCTCATCGCAAGGCGCCGGAGCGCACCCGCGGCGTAGACATCGCGCAGCGCAGTCGATGAGATTCGGTCGCGCCAGTTCAACGGCGGTGCGAGCGCGGTCAGGAAGAACAAACCTACCGCGCGCCCACGAGCCCCCATTCTGCGATGCCGCGCGGCCGCCCTCGTTGCCGGCTACTCTCGCTGAAACGCGTGGTACCGTGGAGGTTCCGTGGCGACACGTTGCGGCGGGCTTCGCGATGCTTCGGCAGGGCGTCAGGATACGTTTCCCACTCGGTGCCGCTGGAGCGATCCTGCTCGCTGCACGAGTTGCCGCCGCGGCACCAGCCCAGCCGAGTGTCGAGCTGCGCTACTCGGCGGAAGACAGCGTGGTTGGATGCCACTCCGAGCCAACCTTCCGTCACGCCGTCCGCCAGCGGTTGCCGTTCGATCCGTTCGTTGCGCCGCCCAACTCCGCGCCGATCGTCGTGACGGTCCGCATCGATCGAAGCGAGCCGGAGCTCCGCGCGACGATCACGCTCACCGAGCCGGACGGCGTAGCCCAGGCAACGCAAGAGCTCACGGAGGAGCACGACGGGTGCGCCACTCTGAGCGCCGCGGCCGCGCTTGCGGTGAGCCTGACGATCGAGCGATCGCTCGTGCGTGCTGCCGAACGAGGAAACTCGACGCCCGCCGAAGGTGCACCTCTGCGGGTGGTTGGGGCGCAAGCGCCAACTTCGCAGCTCCTCGCTCCGTCACCCTCGGGATCGCCCGACAACGGCCAGCCTCCGACGCCTGCGGTGACATCGAAGCGGCCTCCCCCCGGACTACCGGGCTCGAAGCGCGACGTTCGAAACGTGATCGACGTGCACACGCATGCGGGCGGCGGGATTGGACTCGGGATCCTTCCGGCTGCCGCCGCCGGCGCTCGCGCGGGCGCCACGGTCGAGCTCGAGCGCTGGACCGCCGGCGTCGAGGCTGGCGCGTGGCTACCGGCGGAGGCGAGCTCGCCGCCCGGAGGCGGGGCACGGGCACGACTCGTCTTCCTCTCGGGGAGCGTCTGCGGTCGTCACGGCCGCTTCTTCGCATGCGGAGTGGCCTCGCTCGGCGACCTCCGCGCGGCAGGCACCGAGCCGCTGCTCAGCCGTTCGTCCGGTTCGACGTACGTCGCATTCGGAGGCCGCGCCGGGCTCGAGGTGCCGCTCCACCATCCCTTCGCGCTGGTCCTCTACACCGGGCTCATCGCGCCACTCGTGCGCACGACCCTTCGCATCGGAGACGAGATGCTCTGGCGGGCCCCCCTCGCCGGGGCGGAGCTGGGCACGTCCATCCGGATCACGATTCTGTGATGAAGTTGGCGCGCTGACCGCAATTCACAATGCTTGTCAGCGACCCCCGCAGCTCTCGCGCCCCCTGAGGGGAAGGTCGAGCATCGCTCGCCGGTCGACCTACGCCCTCTCTTTCGAGAGCACTTCCGCTTCGTCTGCGTGACCCTACGACGACTCGGCGTTCGCGAGGGTGACGTCGAGGACGTCGCGCAAGACGTCTTCGTCGTCGTTCATCGGAAGCTCGAATCCTTCGATCAGGCACGGCCCTTTCAGCTCTGGCTTTTCGGCATCTGCGCGCGCGCGGCTGCCGGACATCGACGCCTCGCGCGTCATCACCGACAGGTGCACCCAGCAGCCCCCGTCGACGCCGCTCACGGGGGGCCGCTCCCCGACGAAGAAGTCGCGGCGGAAGAGGACCGAAGACTCGTGCTCGCAGCGCTCGACGGGATCAGCCCACAGCGCCGAGAGGTGTTCGTCATGTACGACTTGAACGACTTCTCCGTGGCCGAGATCGCCGAGACGCTGTCCATCCCCATCAACACCGTTTACTCGCGGCTCCGCATCGCCCGCGAGGAGTTCCGGCAAGCAGTGACGCGGCTCCGCCCAGCTCGAGGCCCACGATGAGACATCACGAACGGAGCGATCTGCTCGCCCCTCTCGAACCGGAGCTCGAAGCCCTGCTCGACCGCGCTCGCCGTCAGGACGCCAAAGATCCTGCCTACGGCGACGAGCCTTGCGAGCGATTCCTCGCGCGCATGGCCCCCGTGACCGGTGCCGCGTCGCGCGCGACCGGCGCTCGCTCGTGGCCTCACCTTCTTGGCAGACCTGCCTTCTCGATCGCCTCCGTGTGCCTGGCCGGCGCCATCGCCGCCGGCGTCGCCGCGAGAAACTGGCGAGCAATCACGCCCCAGGACGACGCGACGCCGACCACGGCCGCAAAGCCGGCCGCAGTCACCTCTCCTCCACCGAGCGAAGCGCACGAAGAGCCGCCTGTTCGAGCGATCCATGTCGACGACCTCCCCTCGGCTACGCCGCCCCCGCTGCGCCGGCCGCAGCCCGAAGCGAACGCTCCACGCCCGAGCGATCCATCGAAGGCGAAGGGCCTCGCCGCCGAGATGCGATTGCTCGACGCCGCAAATGCCGCCGCGTTGGCGAAGGACCATACGACGGCGCTCCGCCTCGTTCGCGAGCACGAGCAACAATTCCCGAACGGCCAGCTCGTCCAGCAACGCGAACGCATCTTCACCACCATCCTCGTCGAGACAGGCAACCACGCGGAAGCGCAGCAGCGGGTCCGGTCGTTCCGCGCTCGCTTTCCGAACGGTCTTCTCCTTCCGTCGATCGAACGCTCGCTCGAAACGGACACCTTCACGTCTCCCTGAGGTCCTCGTGCTCGCTTTTGGAAGCAGGACGTTCCTGGTCGTCTCGTCCACTCTCGTCGTCGGCGTCGCTCTCGCAAGTGGATGCGCCGAGTCGTCGCTCGACGTGGGAGTGCGACCCCAAATGGACGCGGGCTTCGCGCCGAGCTTCACGCCCGATCCGGATGGCGGAGACGCCTCGCAGCCGACGTCCCCGCGCCTCCTCTGCACGGGGACGGAGTGCCCGTATCCCTACGCCACGTGCCCCGCGAGCGGGTGGAGCGGCGAGCCGCCGGTGCCGGTCTACAAGTGCCAGCACCACCTTCTCAGCGACAACGAAAACTGCGGTACATGCGGAAACGTCTGTCCGCGCTTCGACACGCTCGGGATGACCTCTCGTTGCGTGAACGGCGCGTGCGAGGCCGAATGCGCTAGCCCGGCATTCAAGGACTGCAATGGTCGCCTCGAAGACGGCTGCGAGACCCTCATCCTCGACGACCCGAAGAACTGCGGCCAATGCGGGAACGAGTGCGCGCCTGGTGTCGAGTGCAGGCAGGGCGTGTGCGGCTGTCCGACGGGAATGATCGACTGCGACGGGCGCTGCGTCGATCCGTCGACGAGCAATGCCCACTGTGGCGGCTGCAACAACCGCTGCGTTCCGCCGGATGGCGCCGTACCTCCGCCGCACTCGGAGTACGGATGCGTCGCCGGGCAATGTGGTCAGCTGCGCTGCATCGACGAACACATCGCTGCGTGGTTCGACTGCAACAAGGACCTGAACGCGCCCAACTCGGATGGGTGCGAGGTCGATATCGGATCGCGAGCGCAGGATCCGAACAACTGCGGTGGCTGCGGGATCGCGTGCGGCCCCGAACAAGTCTGCCGCGACGTGCTCGGCGTCGCCCAGTGCATCTGCAAGCCCGGCGAGACGATGTGCGGCACCCCCGACTATCCGATCTGCGCGGAGCTCGCGACCGATCCCGAGCATTGCGGAGCGTGCGGCATCCGCTGTCCCGTGAAGGACGACGCGCATCAGACGACCTCGTGCCGCGAGGGGGTCTGCACATTCGAGTGCGCTTCCGGCTGGGGCGACTGCAACGACAACCCGCTCGACGGCTGCGAGACCAACCTCCTCGTCCACGGCGCCAACTGCGGTGCATGCGGCAAGCGATGTGACACGGCCGCGGGTCAGCCCTGCATCCAGGGGGTCTGCCTCGAGGTCGAGTGTGATGCCGGAGGTCCGCAGTGAAGATCGTAGTCCCTGCTACTCGGAAGGCGCGTGACGCGCGTGGATGGTTGATGATCTTGCTCCTGGCAGTCGGGGCGCTCACGCCGACGTTCGTGAGCTGCGCGGACTCGGGGAAGGAGCTCGAAGGAGGCCCTGAGCTCGACGGCGGCGAGGACGCTGAGACCTCCGACGCTCACGACGGCGGAGGAGACTGCGACGCCGGCGACGCCGGGTGCACACACGCCGTCACCTGCGACGAGACCGACTGGTCCCCCGTCGCGACGACGAGCATCGACAAACGGCGTACGCTCACCTCGATCTGGGGTTCGGGAAAGAACGACGTCTGGGTCGTCGGCTCAGCGGGGACGATCGCTCACTTCGACGGTACTACCTGGACCACGATCCCTTCGGGGACGAAGGAAACGCTCCGCGCCGTTTGGGGCAGCAGCGCCACCGATGTCTGGGTCGTCAGCACGCCTGGGGTTCTCCTCCACGGCAACGGCTGGAACGCCGGAACGGCGAGCTTCGATCTCGCCCCCGAGATTCCCCGCGTCGTCGACAATGTCGCCACGCTCACGCTCGCGGTGTGGGGCTCCTCCCCCGACGACGTCTGGCTCGGCGGCGAGCCCATGCCGCTCGATTGGGACCTCTCCGAGCACGCGCCTGCCTGGCGCAAGGCTGATCCCGGAGGCGGCGTCGGATGGGAGAACGTGTTCGTCGCCCGCAGCACCGATCGCGTGACCGTGCGGAGCATCTGGGGCAGCGGTCCGAACGATGTCTGGGCGGTCGGCGGCGACGACGACGAGGTCTTCAACCCCGACGGCACGCAATCGGTCGTGAGCCGCGGCAGGACGTTCCACGCGAGCAGCGACGGCAGCGGAGGCGCGCTGCAGTGGAAGGAGCTCGACAGCCAGTCGAGCTCGATCCTCTACGCGGTATGGGGAAGCGGTCCGGGGGACGTCTGGGCCGTCGGGAGGCGCGGGACGATCCGTCGCTTCAAGACCGGTGCGTCGCGCTGGGAGACGGTGTCGTCCCCGACCACGGAGAACCTCCGCGGCCTCTGGGGAAGCGGCCCGAGCGACGTCTGGGCCGTCGGTGACAACGGTACGCTCCTCCACTTCGACGGCGCGAGCTGGGAGACCTCGAGCGCGGCGTTTCCACCGGGGCCGAAGCCAAACCTGTACGGCGTGTGGGGAAGCGGTGCGGACGACGTGTGGGCCGTGGGTGAGGACGGGCTCCTCCACTTCTCCGGACACACCAACAACGGAGGTGCACCGTGAAACGTGCGTGCTTCGGCCTTCTCGCGTTGCTCGCCGCCGCCGTGCCGCTCTCGACCGTCGCGTGTGACGGCTCGGACGAGACAGTCCGGGGCCACGACGACGACGCCGGCTCCGACGCTGCCGTCCCCCCCGATGCGAGCGACGATGATGCCGCGGACGCGGACGCGGACGCCGAAGCCCCCGAGCCATGCACCGAGGACGGCTTCTGTCATACGGAGCTGCCTGGAGAACTCGTGCTTCGCGACGTCTGGGGAGACGGAACGGGCATCGTCTGGGCAGTCAGCGAAGGTGGCGACATCCTCCGCTGGGACGGCAGCGCCTGGACGATTCAGCACTCCGAACCGGGCGAGCTCTTCGCGATCTGGGGCGGCAGCCCCACCGACGTCTGGGCCGGCGGCGAGCGCGGTCTCTTCCACGGCGAAGGCGCGAGCTCGAATGCCCTCGTGTGGACCCATGTCGACGTCCCCGGCCTGGACGGGATCCCGATCACGTCGATCTGGGGCAGCAGCTCCAGCGACGTTTGGGCCGTCGCCGGCCGATCCGACATGATGCTGTTCCCACCGGTCGTCGAGGGCCGTGCGCTCCACTTCGGTGGCAAGGCCACCGGCTGGACGGTCCAGCCCGTCCGCACGCGCGACGCGAGCTTCACGAAGGTCTGGGGCACCGGACCTCGAGACGTGTGGATCGGCGGATTCGATCTCGAATCCTTCCCGCTCAGATTCGGAGACGGGCTCGTGTTCCGGCTCGACCCCGACGACGACTCGGGAACCTCGTTCATCGAGGTCGCGCTCCCCGAGCTCGAGAGGCCGGGCGGTCGCCGCAAGGTCGAGCGCGTGCTCGGCGGGGCGACGATCGGCGGAGACCTGATCGTGCTCGCGAGCAGCGAGGACGCGGCCGCGTATCTCGTCGGATCCACCGAGCAGGACGGGGGCGCGACGCTCTCGTGGAGGGACGAGACGTTCGCCGTGCATCCGTCACATCACCACCATGCCGTCTGGGGCTCGGCGTCGAACGATCTCTGGCTTGCCGGAGAATATGGGCGCCTTCGTCACTGGGACGGAGCCACCTGGTACCTCCCGCGCATCTCGACCGCGAGGATCCCGGTGACCAACGACATTCACGCGATCTGGGCGCAGGGAACGAACGACGTCTGGTTCGTCGGCGATCGCATCGCGCTCCACAAGCGACCTTCGAAGGCCAAATGAACATCGTCCGTCTCCACTCCGCGCTCTTCGCTGGCTCCGCGTCGTTCGCGGTCGCCATCGCGGCGGTCGCGTGCAGCAGCACCGACGACCGCCCCCGCTTCGACGATCCGCTCGACGCCGCATCCGATGCTCCGAACCTGCCGGAGACTTCCCCGCCTCTCGACGGCGCCGTCGATGCGCGGCCTCCGTTCGATCCGACCGACGAGCCGGTGACGTGCTCGGTCACGCCTTGTGCAACGGAGCTCGCTGCGGGCAAGGACCACTTCTGCGCGCGGATGAGCGACGGGACCGCACGATGCTGGGGCAACGCCGAGATGGGCGCGACCGGAGCCGGCGAACTGGACAAGGACGACACTGGGGGCCCCCCGACCGTCGTGGCAGGCCTCTCCGGCGTGACCCAGATCAGCGCGGCCGAGCAAACGAGCTGCGCGAGACTCGACGACTCGACGATTCACTGCTGGGGCGCGAACGAACATGGGCAGCTCGGGCTCTCCGCAGACCCGCCCGTCGTCGACGACATGCCCCACCCTGCGCCGGAGCGCGTCGACATCCTCGGAGCGGCCTCCCGTGTCGACGTGGGCGTTCGCGGCGCGTGCGCCGTCCTCGCGTCCGGTGAGGCCTGGTGCTGGGGGGCCAACGATCGCTTGCAGCTTGCACGCACGAGCGATGACGTCGTCGCCGGCCCAGCCCCTGCAGGCGCGAACGGCCTCGTGATCACGCGCACGGGGATGACGAGCATCACCGGGTTCGGCTTGACCGCCGACAATCGGCTCCTCGGCTGGGGCGCGATCTCGGGCCGTGAAGGATCGCTCGATCCCGATCCGACGCCGTTCCCGCTCCCCTCGCTCCACGACGTCACCGCCTTCGCCGCGAGCGCCACCCACGTCTGCGCTATCGCGAACGGTGCGGGATACTGCTGGGGAAGCAATCGCTCTTCGTCGCTCTGCTCCGGTCTACCGGACCACGCCCTCCTTCCGAGCCCCACCAGCACGAAGGGCAGCGCCTACCCGCAGCGCATCGCCGTCTCGGAGCGCACGACCTGCGTTCGAATGACCGACGGCACGGTCCAATGCTGCGGAGACGACACGTTCGGCCAGCTCGGCTCGGGCAAGAGCGGCGGGGTGGCGCCGGTGTTCGTTCGGGCCACTGCGTTCAAGAAGCGCGCCGTCCAGATCGTCACGAGCAGCTCCACCACCTGCGCGCTGGTGGACGACGGCAGCGTCGAATGCTGGGGAGGCAACGCGCACGGCGAGCTCGGTCAGGGCACGCGCGACGACGATTCCCACCCGACGCCCATGCGCGTCGCTTTCTGAAGAGGTCACGCGATGTCGAGCGCACGCCACGCGCCCCTGATTCTCTCGCTGGTCGGAGGCGCCGCGCTCCTTGCGGGCGCGTGCACCGGCGACCGCGACGGCTTCCGCGACGACGAGCCACCTCAGTTCCCCGACGCCGAGGCACCCCCGCCGGATGCCTGCAACGGCCTGCGCTGCTCGAGGGATCTGAAGAAGGTCCTGAAGGGCTGCACGGACGAGGTCGTCGAAAACTGCGGCCCCGATCTGGGATGCGGCGAGGGCGCGTGTGTGGACGCATGCCGGAGCGCGGAGCTCTCGAAGGGCTCGACGGGCTGCGCGTTCTGGACGATTCCACCGACGACCGACCCCGACCTCAGTCGCGGCTCCTGCTTCGCGGCCATGATCGCGAATACGTGGAATCGTCCGGTGACGCTCAGCGCAGCGCTCGGAGCCGACCCGCTCGACATCTCGAAATCGGCCTATATCGCGCGGAAGGTCGGCGAAGTGACCTCGTACGAGCTCCTCACGGGGGCGCTGCCCGTGGGCGAGGTAGCGATCGTCTTCCTCTCGCAGATGGACCTCCCGCCGGCGACGCGCGGGTTCGCACCTTGTCCGGCCAGCGTCGAGCCGGCGTTCGTCGGCGATCCCATCCGCCATCGGACAGCGCTCACGCGCGCGTTCCATCTGAGCGCAGACGCGCCCGTGACGGCGTATTCGATCTTTCCCTACGGAGGCGCCTCGTCGTTCGTCCCCACCGCGACCCTCCTCTTGCCGACGTCGTCGTGGTCGACCAACTACCTCGCCGTGAGCACTGCGCCGGTCGACTCGAACGCACGCCGCTTCATCCAGCTCGTCGCGAACGAAGACGACACCGAGGTCTGGATCGCGCCGAAGGCCAAGATCGACGACGGACTGGATGTCGACGGGACCGCGCGCGGCGTGGCCAAGCGCTGGACGCTCGAGCGCGGACAGGCGCTCCAGATCTCTCAGCGCGACGACCTCACCGGCAGCCCCATCGAAGCGAACAAGCCGGTCGGCCTCTTCGGAGGCGCCGAGTGCTCGAACATCCCCGCAAACGTCCCCTCCTGCGATCTCACCCAGCAGCAGATCCTGCCGCTCGCGCAGTGGGGCAGCGAGTACGCGCTCGTCCCCTACCGCCCGCGCATCGCCGACGGCAACGGCACCGACGTCGCCACGTACGAGAAGGTCCCGTACAGCTTCGTCGGCGCCGTGGCCGGTACGGTGCTCACCTACGACCCGGTTCGGCCGCAGGGCGCCCCGGAGACGCTCGAAGCAGGACAGATCGCTCATTTCATGAGCGATCGGCTCTTCGTCGTGAAGAGCCAGGACGCGAGCCATCCGTTTCACGCCGCCGTCCACATGACCGGCGAGCTATTCAATAGCCCCGACGGCGTGACCCTGACGCCCGGCGATCCGGATTTCGTCAACCTGGTTCCCTCCGAGCAGTTCCTCGATCGCTACGTGTTCTTCACCGACCACACGTACCCGGAGACGACGCTCACGTTCGTCCGTCGCAGGACGACGCGCGGCTTTCTTCCGGTGGAGCTGTCTTGCGCGGGTGAGCTCACCGACTTTCGCCCGCTCGGGAGCAGCGGCGAGTACGAGTATGCGTGGATCCAGACAACGCGCGATTCGCTGCCCCAGAAGCTAGGCAAGGGCGAATGCGGCTACGGTCGTCTCGAGGCGCACAGCGATGGCCCCTTCTCCGTCACTGTCTGGGGCGTCGGGAGGGCGGCGAGCTACGGCTACGCGGGTCGGATGGGCAGCCGCCCGATCAACGACGCCAAGGTTCCCGTCGTGAGGTGACACGGTCTGCGGCGGCCCACACCTTCCGCGGGCGCGTAGGAAGGCGAGCCTCACGTCGCCGAGCGAGGAGCCCGGCGCGATCGACGGTGCAGGCGCACCCGCAGGTGCAGGTGCACCGGGGGCCGCAGGCACGCCGGCAGGATGCCGGCGCTTCGCCTTCGGGAAGGTGGCCCGACACCTTCGTCATGCGTCTGAGCCGGGAACGATCTGGATCAACAGACCCCCAGCCTTGGACGTCGGCCGGCCGATCCGGGGCCCGATATGCGCAACTTTGCGCTCAAGCTGTGCTGGCACGCGATGTGTACCGATGTAGGGCATCATGCGTTCGCGCTCGCTTGCCCTCCTCTCGCTCCTCTCTCTCTCCGCAACCGCCGCCTGCACCGCCGCCAGCGACGAAGCGCCGGAGAGCACCGAGGTCGCCGTCACCGAGCTGAAGGCGTACTGGGCCGACGCGAAGCGCCTCGATCTCGGCGACCTCACGCGCGTCGCGGTGGGCTTCGCGACCGACGGCTTGAACGATCAGCTCGCGTCCCAGAGCTTCGGGGCCCGCTTCGATCCGCCGCAGGTGTTCGCCGCGCAGGCCGAGCCGAACCGCGTTCTTCCGGACGGCTCCGAGATCAAGGCGCTCGACACCGTCGTCAGCGGCCTCGCCGCGCGCTTCGGCGAGCATGAGCTCGGCACACAGGTCAATCAGGCGCGTCTCCGTCACCTCCGGAGCGGGGCGGCCAAGTACTACGTCGAGTCGGCGTTCTCCGCGCGCGCAGGCCTCGGCCACGCCTGGAGCTTCGCCGCGAACGGCCTCACCAGCGACGCGAACGTCACCCTCGGCTTCGACACCGGCGCCGAGCTCGTCTCCCGCGTGATCCTCGCCGCCGCCGACGACAAGGTCGGCTCGCTCGTCGCGTCGCCGCTCGCTGCCGCGAAGGAGATGCGCGGCTTCGTCTACCCGCGTTCGCTCCAGGACGTCCGCAGCATGAAGCCGGGCGAGATGTTCGCGCTCCGCGGCCTCGGCAAGCTCGGAGCGAACTTCGGCCTCGGCGCTCCGGTCCTCGTCGCCGAGCCGACCGGCGGCCTCGCGTACCGCGTCGTCGTCTCCGCCGGCGTCTCCGGAGTCATCGGAGGCCAGCTCGACGTGCAGCTCGTCCGCCTCGAGGGCGATGAGGTCGTCGTCGACGTCGGCGTCGAGAACGGCCGCGGGGTCTCGTTCCAGGCCGCCGTCCGCGACGGCTGGGGCGTGAAGGGGGTCTGCGACGACGGCGAGCGCTGCCTCCGCACCATCGAGCTCGCGGGGCAGCGCATCGACCTCGCGCGCCTCGTCGAGAAGGCGATCGAGAAGCGTCTCAACTCGTACCTCACGTTCCGCGTCGAGGGGCAGGCCGCGAATGCGAGCTCACGCGTGAGCCTCTCGCGCTTCCGCTTCCATCTCGACAACGGCAACCAGGACGAGGTCGAGAAGGCGCTCCAGCAGGCGCTCAAGTTCGACATCCGCCTCGCGCAGGCGCTCTACAACCGCGACCTCGGCGACCGCGCGCCCGCGGTCGTCGCCGAGTTCGACGCGGTCCGCGCCTCGACGACCTCGACGCGCAGCTTCGGCTTCGAGCTCCTCGGCATGAACGTCTACCACCGCGCGGTCGTGAAGAAGGAAGGCTCCTTCATCGTGCAGACACCGGAGGGCGCGAAGTCGATCCTGTTCGACAGCGTCCACAAGGACGGCGGTTGGTTCCAGATGGACCACGGCTACACCCGCACGGGCGTCGCCGCGCAGACGCTCGATGCGCGCAACCCCCAGAGCTTCCGCAGCGAGGCGAACCTGTTCCTCCAGACGGCCGTGGGCGACAAGCACATGGACGATGATCTGATCATCGACAATGTCGACGCGACACTGCTCGGGCTCGTCGGCCGCGACGCCGTCGAGGCCCTCGACCAGTACGGCAACCAGATGGAGCGCCTCGTCTGGTCGAGGTGCCCCGTCCAGGAGGACAACGATCGACGGCGCTTCGACGAGGGATGCAACGTCCGCCTCCTCGAGGATCCCGAGATGACGGGCCTCAAGGCCCAGGGGCTCGCCGCGATCGAGCCGTTCGTCCGCGACCTGCCCGCCGACTTCCAGCAGGTCGTGCGCGAGGCCGCAAAGGTTCGACTCACGCTTCAGTCCGTCGGCATCCACAACTTCGACTCCGCAAACGGACCGAACGCATCGTTCACTCTCGACGTCCGCTTCGACGACAAGGCGCTCGACCTCCTCGCGTCCCGGACGAAGGCCGAATACGCGAACGCGCTCCGCGAGTACCTTACGGCGGTCCACGCCGACCGCCGCAAGGTCGGTGCGGAGACCGACAAGGAGGCCGCGCGCCGAGCCGTCGATCAGAAGTGGGGCCGCGACATCGAGAAGATGGCGAGCATGTTCGAGACGCGCGCGAAGAGCTACCGCCTCATCGCCGACGCCGAGCGCCTCGTTCCCGTCACGCTCCAGGGCAAGCGCTTCGTCTCCTACCCGCTCGGCGTCCGCTTCAGCGTCGATGGCAACGCCGCCCGTGCCTACGAGAGCGCCGTCGTCCAGTCGACGAGCCACGACCGCGCGACCGCCGCTGCCCGCCTCTTCGACGGGCTCTACGCGGAGGCCGATCGGATCAACGCGCCGCTTTACGACGAGCACACCGCTACCTTCCCGCTGCTCTCGCTCGTCCCGCGCGAGAACCTGGAGGTCGGCATGATCGTCCGGGCCGACGTCCGCAGCACCTTCTGGGTCAAGCGTGAGCGCTACCTCAAGGCCGGCTTCTCGAACGTCGCCGCGAGCGCGAAGGGCAGCGCGGTGTCCACCATCAGCGCCGGGATGTTCGATCTCGACGCGGTGATCAACGCGAACTGACGCGCACCAGCGCGGGATGGCTGAGCGCATGCGTGCGTCCCGTCCCGCCGAGCCGCTTCGTCGCGCGCGGAGATCGACACCTTCTTCAGCTCGGCGACCTCGCCGCCGGCGATCGGCGCTCGTCGTACATCGCGTGCGTCTTGCCGAGGACCGACCCGACGAACGCCCGGAGAGCGGCGTCGCTCTCGGAGGATCGCACGAGCATCGCGAAGTGGGCCGCGTCGAGCGCCACGAGCCTGGCCCCCGTACGCGAGGCATACCGCGTCGCGTCGCCGAAGCCCGCCATCGTGTCCTTCCTACCGTGGAGGACCAGCGTCGGGACCCCGGGTGGCCCGGCATCGGAGGCGACGCCGGAGACGAGGACGAGACCGACGAACGCGCCGCGCATCTTCGGCGCGAGCCGCGACGCGCCGATGCCGCCGTTCGACAGCCCCGCGAGCACGACTCGCAACACGCCGCGTGCATGCAGGGCATCGAGCGTACGGCGCAGCGTCGCCTCGCCTGCGGCCGACCACCAGTCGCCGGTCCAGCGCGTCGACGGGCACACCGTCATCACACCGAGCGGCGCGACGGCTCGGGCCGCCTGCCAGCACGGCAGGGCGAAGTTGCCGGCGAAGCCGTGGAGGAAGACGAGCGCTTCGCGCGGGCGCGGCTCGGACTCCGGCACGACGACGAGGAGATCGAACTCGGACGGGGTCTGCATCCCGAGATACGTCGCGAGGACCGGCGAGGGACTGTCTCCTTCGCTTGCGTGCATCCGCGCGTAGGCGGCGCGCATCGCCGACGGAAGCTCCGTCGCGTCGTCGCGGAGCATGCCACTCGCGACGAGCACGCGTGTCCCGGCCACCGCGACGTCCTGCTCGTCGACGATCCGGTCGACGAACCGCGGCGCCGGCTCGAATGCAAGCGTCTCCCCCGACCGTGCCGTGCAGCCGCGAACGAGCGCGATCGCGAGCACCGAGAGCGCCGCGCCACGCGTCAGTCCGCGGGGCCGTCGGAAGCCGAGTCCCTCCTTCCCGGCCCTGCCCGGAAGGGTCATCAGTCCCCACAAAAGGACGCCGATCCCCGCGAGGTATGCCACGGCCGACCAAGTGGGCGGGCCGGTCATGACGAGGAGGACGACAGCGACGTAGGGCAGCGCCGCCAGCCACGCGACGAGGCGGACGAGAATCACCACCGGCGTCCACGCGGGGGCGCGCCCCTCCAGCCTCGCCGTATCGTCCGTCCCCTGGGAGACGCTCATCATCGGGTCATCGCTTTCCGGGGCAGGCGCGTGACGGTGAAACGTCCCCGTCGGTGCAGAACATCCATCCCTCGATCGATACGTCGCTCACCTGTGACGGCAACGAGACGTTGGGGTGAACGGCTCCCGGTTGGTGTGACCGGTCCCCAGTTTTTCTCGAACGGCGCCGTCGTTAGTCGGCACTCGCCAGCGGTGCTCTAAGCCTAAACTCGTATCGGAAGCCTATCCGCGAGGGGGCTCAGCCGTGTTAGGGTGCGCATCGCCTCATGGGTGCTCTTGCTGCGCGCATCACCGCGGCCCTCCTCGCGATCGGCGGGCTCGGCCTCCTCGCGGGGTCACAGCCCGCATGCTCTCCGACCGAAGAGAAGATCGAAAGCCCATGTCCGGCTGGGCAGACGTGCGACGTAGGTCTCACGATCCTGCACACGTCGGACATCCATTCGCGTCTCTTCCCGTACGAGCAGGTCATCACTCAGGTCGATGCCACGCTCGGCCTCGGCGAGCTCAATAGCGTCGCCAACATCGGCGGAGTGGCCCGCATGGCCTACATCCTGAATCGAGAGCGGGCGCGGTCCGGCCGCGTCATCCACCTCGACTCGGGTGACTGCTTCCAGGGCGCGCCCATCTTCAACTTCTTCCGCGGCGAGCCCGAGGTGCGGGCGATGAGCCAGCTCGGAGTCGACGCCGCCGTCGTCGGCAATCACGAGTTCGACTTCGGCGCCCAGAACGTCGCCACGCAAATGCAGCGCTGGGCGAACTTTGCCCTCCTGAGCGCGAACTACAAATACGAGAACACGTCGCAAGACGGCCCCTCCGGCACCATCGGACGCCTCGGCACGGTCGCGCGCCCGTTCACCGTCCTCAACGTCGGCGGCCTCAAGATCGCCGTCATCGGAATGGCGAACCTCTCGAGCCTCACATCGATCTTCGACCAGCCGAACAGGCTCGGCATCACGCCGCTCAACACGGTCGAGATGATGCAGTTCTACATCGACCTCTTGCGCCCGTACGTCGATCTCATCGGCGGCGTCTCTCACATGGGCCTCGAGGTCGATCAGCGCGCCATCCGCGGAACGACGGGCCTCGACTTCATCATGGGCGGGCACAACCACGTCGTGATCAACCCGCCCCAGGAGATCCGCGACTGCTCCGCCGACCCGAACAACCCCGGGTTCGTCTGGGCCATCAATCCGAACTTCGACGTCGATCCCAACGGCGTGCCGCCCGACGATCCCGAGCCCGAGCTCAAAGGACCGGCCGGGATGTACGATCCGGTCAACCACCCGTGGGCCTTCAAGCGCGAATGCAAGCCCCGCCGCGTGGTCATCGCGCACTCGGGCGCGTTCGCGAAGTACGTCGGTCGTCTCGACCTCGTCGTCACGAACGATCCGACGCGGGGCTCTCCGACGGGCGACCCGGCGGACTATGATCCGGTGAACGGCTTCGAGGTCCAGACGATCCGGTACCAAGCGTTCCCGATCGACGCGACCGTTCCCGAGGATCCGATCATGGTCGAGATGCTGACCCCGTATCAGCGCGCGCTCGACAACGCCGTCGACCTCGACATCCTCGTCGGCTACAGCCCGAGCGGCTCGCGCCGCTTCTCGACCACCGGCGGAGATTCCCCGCTGGGCAACGTCGTCGGTAACGCGATCTGGCTGCGCCTCGGTATCCAGACCGACTTCTCGCTCACGAACTCGACCGGTATCCGCGCCGACCTCAACCCGGGACCGGTGACGATCGAGCAGATGTTCAACATCTTCCCGTTCGACAACTCGATCTCGAAGATGCAGCTCTCCGGCGGCGAGGTGCAGGAGCTCTTCGACTTCACCGCCCGCCGTTCCGCGCGTCGAGGGTGCAGCTCGCAGATCCAGATCGCCGGCGCGCGCGTTCGCCTCAACTGCTCCGGATGCGAGCGCCTCGCGGTCCCGTGCACCGAGGACGGCGAGTGCGTCGCCGCAGGCCGTGACAGCTGCGACGTCGCCGCAGGCCGGTGCGTCGTGAAGTGCGGCGTCGGCACGGAGGCAAGCTGCGCGCTCCGCATCAAGGGCAGCGTCTGCAACCTCGAGAAGGGCGAGTGCGAGGTCGACGCGTGCGCCGAGCAGGTCTACATCGGCACGACCGGCAAGATCTGCACGCAGGACGCGGAGTGCTCCGACGACCCGGCGCGGCCCCTTCCCGGCTCCTGCCAGAAGGCCGAGGGTAAGGCGAACGGCCTCTGCCTCTCCGTCATCAAGCCCACGAACCTGTACGAGCTCGCCACGAGCAACTACCTCGCGACCGGCGGCTCCGGCTTCCGCGTCCTCCAGCGCAACACGACCCAGTTCGACACGAAGGTCCAGCAGCGCGACGCGCTCATCGACTACCTGCGCGCCGGGCGGCCTTGTGGCTGGGACGCGGCGAACGCGACGCCCGACGGCCTCAAGGCGTGCTCGAGCGACGCCGACTGCGGTGACGACAGTCAGGTGTGCGCATGCGCGGGCCACGCGGTCGAGGACGGCGCCAGCTGCCGGACGGAGGGCACGTGCGAGAGCGGCAACGGTCGTTGCGTGCGCAGGACCTGCCGCGACGAGGTCGCCAAGTTCCACCTCACGCGCTGCGCAGGCGCACCCGACATCGTAGCCTGCAAGACGCCGATCAACGCGTGTTCGCTTGCCGGTGAGGAGTGCAAGATCCTCGCTTGCATCGACCCGCTGATCGGGAGCTTCTCCGATGGACGCGTGGAGATGATCGGCCGATGAAGCTCCCCGCTCTCTTTTCGTCCCGCGCGCCGAAAGCCCTCCCCGTCTCGAACGCTTCCGCTCCCATGCGGGTGAGCTCACTGCGGATGGCGCGCTTCCTCCTCGGCGCGTCCGTCGTCGCGGTGGCGTGCACTCAGGGCGCGTGCGACACGCAGGGCTTCGGCAAGCCGCGCGGCGGCCCGCGTCTCACCGTCGAGCTGGTCGGACAGGACGATCCCAAGATCGTGGGGTCCCGCCTCAAGCCGCTCGCCCTCTCGATCGACGAGCCGCAGCCGTTCCGCATCAGGGTCCGCGCCGTCGATGCAAACGGCAACGTCGACACCAACTTCAATGGGTATGTCCGCATCTCCGCCCAGCCCGGCGCGGTCGAGCGAATCGAGTCGGCCGACGCCGAGGGACGAAGCCTGAAGCTGACGGGTGGCGAATCGCCGGAGACGGAGGTGAAGCTCACCAACGCCTACGGGACGACGTTCATCCTCGCCGACGACCTCGGCTACACCCCGACCGACCCCGTCGCCGATCCCCCGCCCGCGTGCTCGAACGGGATCGACGATGACGGCGACGGAAGGATCGACTTCCCGGCCGACGAGGGCTGCGCCTTCGCGAACGACGACAGCGAGACGGGCGGTAGCTATGCGCAGGGGGCGAGCGCGCCGATCTACTACCGCCTTCCGCGCATCGCCGATGCACGCGGCCTCAAGTGCACCAACCCCGCCGATCCGAACACGTGCTCGGGCACCGGCAAGACGCCGTACCCGAAGCAACAGATCCTCCTCGACACGGGCTTCCACGACAAGGAGGACGGGTCGCGGAGCTTCGACTTCGACATGGTCGTCACGCGCATCTCGTCCGACGGGTTCTACGTCAGCGACATCAAGGACGCGCGCGGCGGCTTCAACAACGTCTTCTCCTTCAACTTCAACGCGCCGCCGCGAATGCGCGTGTGCGACCGCCTGAAGACCTTCGCCGGCACCGCGACCGAGTTCTTCGGCTTGACTCAGATCTCCTATCCGACATGGACACTCGAGGAGTGGGACCCACAGCAGCGTCCGTGTCTCGTCCCCGAGCCGCGCGTCCTCGAGGCAGCCGACATCTCTCCGACGACGCTCCTTCCGCTCACGGCCGGCCTCGTCCGGGTGCTCTCTTCGGGAGACTCCGTTCAGCTGAAGGTCACGCCCAAGTTCGGTCCCGGCTTCATGCCCGAGCAGGGCGGCGTCTTCGTCCCCTCTCCTGACGCAACGAACTGCGACTTGAACAAGGATGGTCGCATCGACTTCACCACCGGCGTTCCGGAGCAGCGCTGCGCCGACGCCTGTACGTCGGACCCCGAGTGCACCGAGTACTCGAACTTCGCCGCTCGCAGCACGTTCCGGCTCACGGTGACCGACGCCACCGGCACCTCTGCCGCGATCCAGGCCGACGCCACGGCATCCGCCGCGTTCCATCCTCTGGAGATGAAGGGCAAGCAGCTCAAGTCCTTCACCGGCACCCTCCACTTCTTCTCGGGTGGAGCCCAGTACACCATCGAGGCTCGCTGCAAGGACGACATCGTCGTCGATCTCGACGCGACCCCTCTTCCCTCCGACAAAGCGTGCGTGGTCCCGCGCACCGTTCTCGACGAGAACCCGCAGTAGCAGCGGCCCGTCCTCGTCCCCTGTCCTTGCCCCTGTCTCTCGTTCTCTCTCGTGGAGCCCGCTCGATGCGCTCGTCTCTCTCGTCCAGGCCGCTCGGCCCGTTCACGCTAGCTCTCTCGGTCGTCGGTGCCCTCACGGGCGTGCTCGGCGGCGTTCGTCCCGCGCTCGCGCAGCCCGCGACGTCACCGCCCCCGTCCTCCACCGCGCCCACGAACGGCACGACGCCGGCACCGAACGCGGACACGAACGCGAACCCACCGTCGACGGGTGCAGCCGCTGGCGACAACGCGACGCCCGCAGCTGCTCAGACGCAGGCCGAGGGGCAGCAGGCGCAGCAGACGATCGACGTCACGGGCACCGCGGGTGCACGCGCTGCGGGCACCGCTCCTCCGGGAGCCGCCGAAGGTCGCGGCTTCATGGATACGCGTCTCACCTGGACGTTCGGTGACGACGACTTCCTCCACAAGACCGGCGAGCTCGTCCCGCTCTCCCCCACGTTCAGCGTCGGCGAGCGCCCGCAGTACCGACTCTTCTTCGACAACCTGAACTCGCGCTTCACGGGCCGTGAGAACCTCACTCACCTCGTGATGTACAAGAAGCTTCCCTCGTTCATCGAGGGGCTCACGACGGAGGCGGCGCTCGTCCTCCGCTTCGACCTCGGTCAGCTCGCGGCGAACACGGGCAACCTCAACTCCGCGCTCTACGACACGGGCTCGTACCTGCGCCTCTTCTACCAGACGGGCTCGAAGGAGAAGGAGGGCCTCGGGCTGACCTTCTTCCCGCTCGACACCGACCGGTTCCGCCTCGGCTACCTCTACGATCTGTCGTGGGGCGGCACCGCGGCGAACATCAACCAGTCGATCTTCCCCCGCCTCCAGGGCGCCGCGCCCGGCATGAAGATCCAGTACGACCACGAGAAGTTCTACATCTTCGGCGGCTTCAAGACCGCGACGATCATCCAGCCGGAGCAAGTGCTGAACCCTGGCGGCGAGAGCGAAGTCGAGGTCGTCCGCGTCGGCGAGACGAACTACGGCGTCCTCGCAGGCGCAGGCGTCGACGCCCTCGAGAACCTCCGCTTCGACATCGGCGGCGGCGCCTTCCAGCAGGGCAAGTTCGACCTCGAGGACGTGCGTGGCAAGCAGGTCTACACGTACGGCGGCTCGGGCCGCGTCGTCGTGCACCAGAACATGCCGGTGCCGCAGTCGGTCGACTTCCTCCTCTACCGGAACGATCCGTCGAAGCCTCTCATCCTCTTCAAGCCGGAGAAGTACGATCCGACCCAGTTCGCCTGGAGCGTCAGCGCCGAGGGCTCGGTCCTCCAGCAGCACCTCAAGGACTTCGACGCGGCCGGCGCGACGAAGGATCAATCCGCGACCGCAGGCGCGGTGCAGGGCGTCATCCGCGCGGGCTACCTCCGCGTCAGCGCGACCGGTATCTACCGCAACCTGAACTTCGTCGTCCGCAACGTCCCCGGCTTCATCCCGTTCGAGACGCTCCCGCAGAGCGCGAAGACGGATCCGGAGCTCTTCGGATCGCTCGCGGCCGACTATCACATCCCGTCCGTGCGCCTCACGCCCGGCATCGGCGGCGGTCTCCAGCTTCCCGCGACGTTCCGGAGCGAGTTCTCCGACGGCGGCATCCAGGCCCAGCGCGTGATCGTCGTTCGCCAGCAGGGCGACGAGTCGATCCTCCCGTACAACAAGGACCGCACGCCCATCATGCAGGCGCGCCTCGCGATCCGCTGGGACATCTCCGACATGTTCGCGCTCGTCGGCTGGATGCAGTTCATCCGCGACAACAACGGAACGCGCGTCGTCCGCGATCCGACGGAAGGCTCCGCGTCGCTCCGCGTCTTCCAGAGCCCCAACCGCCTCGGCGCGTCGGTGGCGCTCCAGGCGCGGTTCTAGACCAGCGTACGGGCCCTTCGGCCCGAAGCTCCCGCCGGCTCCGCGCCATGCGACGGAAGTCGGCGGAATGACGACGGAGTGCACGAGAGCCTCGTCTGAGCCGTGCCCGGTTCGAGCGGCCCACGCGGGGGCCGCTCGAACACGGTGGTGGCGCGGTGCCGGGGCGAGCGAGCGAGCGCCGGTCGATTCCGTGATCGAACGGTGGGCCGCCGTGCATGTCAGGGGCAAATGAGGTGCCTCCTCCCTTCGCTCCTCCTTCCGGTGGTCGCCTCCGTCGCGCTCCTCGCTACGTCGACCGCGCACGCGCGCCAGGTCGAGTATCGTGCCCCCGGCGGGTCCTGCCCTTCGCAGGGAGAGGTGGCGGCGCGCATCGACGCCCGCGCGCCGGAGGGGAGCGCGATCCGGATCGACGTCCAGCCGACGGCGAACGGCTTCCGCGGCGAGGTCATCGTCGGAGACGGCGAGCGCCAGATCGCCCGCTCCGTCGAAGCGCGTGCATGCGACGCGGTGATCGAAGCACTCACGCTCCTCGTCGCACTCGATCGCGACGAGCCGGAGCCGCCGGCGTCGCAACGCCACGAGACGGCCGCGGATCCGACAACCCCTCCCCGCCCCGCCCCCGCGCTGTCGAGCACGCGGGACGAACGTGACGGCCTCGCGGGCGGGCGATCGTCGAGGGAGCGCGGGCCCCTCGCGGGCGTGTTCGGCAGCAGCGTGCTCACGAGCGCGTTCACAGGGCCCGAGGTCCTGTTCGGTACGTCGATCTTCGCCGAGCTCGGAGCACGAGGCGGCATCGCGGGCCTCCGGTGGCTCGAGCCGGCGGCGCGAGCATCGTTCGTCCGCACGCGCTCGATTGGCTGGGCGGAGCGCGGCGGCGTCCAGCCCGACGTCGTCCTCACCGGCGGGGCGCTCGATCTCTGCGCGCTCACCGCCTGGATCGACGGCCGCCTCGCCGTGGGGGCCTGCTCACGCACCGAGATCGCCGCCCTTGACGCAGGCGTCGAGGGTACCGACGCGCACTCCCGCTCGCACCTGTGGGCGACGACCGGCGGAATCGGCCGCGCGCGCTGGACCTTCCCGACGAGCATCATCATCCAGCCGATGGTCGAGCTCAGCGGAGGAATGCTCGCCGCGCTGACGCGCGATCGTCTCGACTTCGCGGGTCACGCCCCGATGGTCGCCGCGCCCTGGCTCTGGACGGCCGCGATCACCGGCGGCATCGAGCTGCGATGACCCCGCCGTCGAACGGAGAACGTCGCCTCCAGGCGCGATCGATCAGGCGGCGAGCGCGCGCACCGGAGCGCTGACCGGCGGGAGCATCGCGATCATCCGCTGCGCCTCCTCGTACGACAGCGTGATGAACGAGCTTGTCTCGCCGGTGCGCAGCACGAGACTCACCAGAAGAAGAGCTCGTTCAGGAAGAAGCGCCACTCCTCGAGGCGCTGATCCACTTCGGTACGGTGGCTGAACCTCGTGAGCGAGAGCGGTTCGAAGCGCTGCTGCCGTGCGCCCTCCTCCTTCGCCGCCTGCTCGTCCCGCGCGCGTGTCTTCACGAGCCCTCCCGCGGCGGCGAACGCGACGACGCGGGTGAGCTCGCCGCCGTCGAACCACGTCCCGTGGACGCGGCACACGTCGACGATGACCCCGGAGACCTTGCCGAAGTTCACCCGGTTCATCGAAGAACGACAGAGCGGGCACGACAGGTAGCGCACCTGCTCGAGCGCCATCACCGGCGCACGCTTCGCCTCGGGCAGCGGACCAGCGAGCTCCGCGCGGCAGAGGATGTCCGCAAGCGCCTCGCGTGGCACGAACATCCCGCCGCAACGTGGACACTCGTGGAGCCGTGCGTCCTCCCAGCCGCCGGCTCCACCAGCAGCCTCGAGCGGCTTCGTGCATCGCGGGCAAGGTGCATCGGTCACATCGAGGAGCGGCTCGAGCTCCAGCGGTCGAGCACAGCGCGCGCACGTGAACGCGCCCGGCGGCTGCAACGTGTAGCAGCCACCGCAGCGGACGCTGTCGAAACGGACGTCGCAGTGAGGACACACGCGCAGGGTCGACTGGCACGTGTGCCCGCAATACGGACAGCGGATCTCGAGCCCGTCGCTCGGCATCATGGTCGACGTGCGGTACGGGCCTCCCGCGCCGAGCCCGTTCGCCGGGGCGGCCGCACCGGAACCCGCTCTCGAGGGCGCGAAGGCGGCGGGAAACGTCGCGCTTGCCCCGCACGTGCACGTCACCACGGCGCCGGGGAAGCCAGTGGGAAGGTCGCGCGAGCACGCAGCGCAGCGCACGGCGATCAGTCGTGGCGACGGCGACGGAGGTTCCGCACCAGGGGCGCGAACCCACCGATCGTGAGCGCCGCGATCACGCTGAAGACGAGGAGCGCGATGTCCCAGAAGCCGCTCGCGAGCCCACGCGAGCTTCGCCAGAAGACGGTGTGGATGATCCGGCCGACGATCGCGACGGCGCCGTAGGCGACGAGCGCCGAGACCGCCGTCCGCTTGAGGTCGGTCGCGAGCTGGAGCGCCCGCACGCTGTTCGGCCACACCACCTTGCGCAGGTGGATGACGTAGAGCGCGATCGGCGTCCCGGCGGCAAAGAGACAACCGACGACGAGGAGCAGCGACTCGGTAAGCGTGATCTCTCCGTCGTGGAGGACGCGCACCAGCCCTGCGAGCGCGGCGACGGTCCCGCCGATCAGCCATGCACCGATCGCCACGCTCGTGACGACGATCGTGGGCCGTGCCGCTCGAGCGAGATTACCGGTGTGCTGCGAGGGCGGCGGGAGAGAGCCGCTCCCGAGCATCGCCTTCGCCACGTCGAATGCCCGGGCGGCGCCGCTCACCTGGATCGAAGGCTCGGAGATGGGGATCGGACGCATCGCGCCTCCCGACGGGATGGCGAGGCTCGACTTTCCCGTGGCCATGGCGAGCGCCTTCTCGAGCTCGCTCATCGTCGCGTAGCGCTCGTTCGCGTCCTTCGCCATCGCACGCTGGATGACGAGCTCGAGCATCTCGGGGATGCGCTGATCGATCTCGCGCGGGCGAACCGGGTCCTCCGTGAGCACCATCGAGAGGGTCGACGTGGGGTCATCCGAGTCGAACGGCCGGCGCCCCGTCACCATGAAGTAGAGGCAGGCACCGACGGCGTAGACGTCGGCACGGTGATCGACCTGACGCCCGCGCGCCTGTTCCGGCGCCATGTAGCTCGGCGTGCCCATGATCACGCCCGTCCGGGTGAGGTTGGAGTGGTCGCCCGGCCCCGCCTTGCTGATGCCGAAGTCGAGGACCTTCACGTGGAGCGTGCGTGACTCACCGCGCTCGACGGCGCCGATCGAGTTGCCGAGAACGAAGATGTTCTCCGGCTTCATGTCGCGATGGACGATGCCGCGTTCGTGCGCGGCCGAGAGCGCGTCGCAGACCTGGCGGGCGACCTTCGCCGCCAAGCGCGGCTCGAGCGGGCCACGCTTCCGCACGTAGTCCGCGAGCTCCTCTCCCTCGAGGAACTCGCCGACGAGATACGGAGTCCCGTCCGAAAGGTGATGGACGTCGAAGACGTCGACGACATTCTCGTGCTTGATCGAGCTCGCGCTCTCGGCCTCGCGAAGGAAGCGCGCTGCCATCTCCGGGTTGCGCGCGAGATCAGCGTGCAGGCACTTCACCGCGAAGCGCCGCTCCTTGAGCCGCAGGTGGCGAGCCTCGTAGACGCGGCCCATGCCGCCTTCGCCGACGACACGCACGATCTGGTAGGTCTCGCCGATGAGCTTGCCGACGAGCGGATCGACGTCGGTCGGCGCCGCCACAAGCGGCGTCGCATCGCGCGGACACACGAGGAAGTCCGCGGGATAGAGCTCGTTGCAGCTCGTGCAGCGGCGCGTGCGCGGCACGTCGACGCCCGAGAGCGAGGGCGACATCGGGAGGTTGGCGTGAGGCTGCGGCGGCGGCACCGGTGGAGACAGCGGCGCGAGACCGATGCTCGTGCCCTCGCTCTGGAACGACGGTTCAGGAGCATGCACCACGCTCGCGTTTGCGCTCGCCGGCGGAGCGCGGAGCGCACGCGTGAGTTGCGGCCCTGTCGGATCACCGGACGGCACGGGCGGACGCGGGGACGACGCCGCAGGGGCCCCCGCGACAGTGGCGCCGCGCGTGGGCAAAGGCGGCCGCGCCGCTGCGAGCTTCGGCGCCCCCACGCGCGGGTTGCACGCCGACGCCGACGCCGGCGCCGGCGCCGGCGCCGGCTGGCCAGGACTCGAGATCGGCGCCGCGCGGAGACCGCGTGGCGTCGGCGGGCCGACCGTGACCGCTGCGAGCTTGCCGGGATCGGGCGCCGGCCCCACCTTCGTGGCTTCGGCGATACCCGACGCGGGCTCGTGGAGATGATCCGGCCGAAGGCCTCGAAGCGCGGCGCCTACGTCCGCTTGAGTCTGTTCGTTGTCCGCGAGCGCGGGCGGACGCTCCGTATCTTGCGTCCCCTCGATGACTCGCGACGCGCCAGCGGGGCCGGTTTCCGGGATGCGTGCAGGCGTGCTCGCCATGGCAGAGGGGGATCGTACCCGGTTACGGTCCTGTTGACGCGACAAATCCCGCGCCTATACTGCGCCCGTCTCCGTCCACCCACGTCGACTCTTCGTTGTTATTACGAAGGATTTCCATGGGAGGGTCCGGAGGCTTCACGCGGCCCCTCTGGTTTCCCCGGCGTTGATGGCAGCAATTTCGGCCGGACGAGACTGCAGGAAGCCCTTCACACCCGGTACATTCGCCATTCGCATGCGGCCAGTGTTTCCGGGGGAGTCACTGAAATGCCCCTTCATACCGAGAAGAAGACGGAGCTCATCGGGAAGTTCCGCACGCACGAGTCCGACACGGGCTCGCCCGAGGTCCAGATTGCTCTCCTCACCGAGCGCATCTCGTACCTCACCGAGCACTTCAAGACCCACTCGAAGGACCACCACTCGCGTCGTGGTCTCCTCAAGCTGGTTTCGAAGCGCCGTCGCCTCCTCAACTACCTGAAGAAGTCGAGCCTCGACCGGTACCGCAAGACCGTGGCGGCGCTCAACCTCCGCAAGTAGCGTTCTCCCGAAGGGGACAGCACGAAGCAGTGCGGTCCCCTTCGTCGTCTCTGCAGCAACTGCAGCAACCTCTGGGCTGACCAAGACCACCTTCACTCTTCGATTCCTGCGCGCGAGGCCGACCGCTTCGAGCGCACGAACCGAGGAACGAAGGTTCGACGAAGAAGGCCCGGCGTGAAGCCGCACGACAGCGGCGCCATCTGCTCCCACGCCGACGTGGGGGCCTTCTAGGCAGGAGTCACAACAACATGTCCTTCGTTCGCGAATCCGTGATGGTCAACGGTCGTCCGATGACCTTCGAAACGGGCCGTCTCGCCAAGCAGGCGCACGGCTCGATCCTCATCACCTACGGCGACAGCGTCGTCCTCGTCACCGTCGTCGGTGGCGACGAGCGCCCCGGCCTCGACTTCTTCCCCCTCACCTGCGAGTACGTCGAGAAGACGTTCGCGGCCGGCAAGATCCCCGGCGGCTTCTTCAAGCGCGAGGGTCGCCTCCGTGACGAGGAGATCCTTACCTGCCGCATCATGGATCGCCCGTGCCGACCGCTCTTCCCGGACGGCTACAAGGGCGACACGCAGATCATCGCGACGGTCCTCTCGACCGACAAGGTGAACCCGACCGACGTGCTCGCGCTCACCGGCGCCAGCGCGGCGCTCCACATCTCGGACATCCCGTGGGCGGGCCCGCTCGTCGGCGTCCGCGTCTGCCGCGTCAACGGCGAGTTCGTCGCCTTCCCGACGCTCGAGCAGCAGACGGCGTCCGACATCGACATGATCGTCGCCTGCACCAAGGAAGCGATCGTGATGGTCGAGGGCGGCGCCGCCGAGGCGCAGGAGTCCGACGTCATCGACGCGCTGATGTTCGCGCACAAGTCGGCGCAACCGATCCTCGAGCTCATCGAGAAGCTCCGCGCGGCCGTCGGCAAGCCGAAGCGCCCGTTCGAGCCGAAGGCGCTCCCGGCGGACGTCGCCGCGAAGATCCCGCCGGTCGTCGACGCGAAGATCCTCGAGGCGTCGCTCATCAAGGAAAAGAAGAAGCGCTACGACGCCTACAAGGCCGCCAAGGACGCGATGGTCGCCGCGCTCACCGCGGACCTCGGCGCCGAGAAGTTCGCCGAGCACGAGAAGCTCATCAAGGCGGAGTTCGACGAGCGCAAGTACCACGTCGTCCGCGACTACGTGCTCCGCGAGAAGAAGCGCATCGACGGCCGTGACGGCAAGACGATCCGCAACATCTCGATCGAGGCGGGCATCCTCCCCCGCACGCACGGCTCGGCGCTCTTCCAGCGCGGCGAGACGCAGGCCGTCGTCACCACGACGCTCGGCACGAGCGCCGACGAGCAGAAGATCGACGCCCTCACCGGCGAGCGCTGGAAGCGCTTCCTCCTCCACTACAACTTCCCGCCGTTCTCGACCGGCGAGACGAAGCCGATGCGCGGCCCCGGTCGTCGCGAGATCGGTCACGGCGCCCTCGCCGAGCGCGCCCTCGTCCGGATGATCCCGGAGCAGGAGAAGTTCCCGTACACGATCCGCATCGTCTCCGAGACGCTCGAGTCGAACGGCAGCTCCTCGATGGCTGCGGTCTGCGGCGGCTCGCTCTGCCTCATGGACGCGGGCGTCCCGATCAAGGCGCCGGTCGCCGGCATCGCGATGGGCCTCATCACCGACGGCCCGGTCGATCAGGCGAGCACGCGCTTCGTCATCCTGAGCGACATCCTCGGCGACGAGGACCACCTCGGCGACATGGACTTCAAGGTCTGCGGTACCGACAAGGGCATCACCGCGATCCAGATGGACATCAAGATCGCCGGCCTCAACCGCCAGGTGCTCTCGCAGGCGCTCGATCAGGCCCGCGAAGGCCGCATGCACATCCTCGGCAAGATGAACGAGATCCTCGCCCAGCCGCGCGCGGATCTCTCGCAGTACGCACCACGGATTACAACCCTCAAGGTCAAGCCGGACCAGATCCGCATCATCATCGGACCGGGCGGCAAGACCATCAAGGGCATCGTCGACCAGACGGGCGTCGCGATCGACGTCGAGGACGACGGCACCGTCAACATCGCGTCGAGCGACTCTGACGCGGTGAAGAAGGCGATGGACATCATCAAGGGCCTCACCGCGGAGCCCGAGGTCGGCGCCACCTACAAGGGCTCGGTCCAGCGCATCACCGACTTCGGTGCGTTCATCGAGATCTTCCCCGGCACCGACGGCCTCCTCCACGTCTCCGAGATGGCGCACACGCGCGTCGAGCGCGTCACCGACGTCATGAAGGAAGGCGACGAGGTCGAGGTCAAGGTCATCGAGGTCGGTCGCGACGGCAAGATCCGCCTCTCGCGCCGCGAGCTCCTCCCGCTCCCCGAGGGCGAAGAGGGCGAGCGCGCGAAGGCGCGGATGACGGCCTCCCGCGAGGCGGGTCCCCCGCCCTCGCGCGGCGCCGGTGGCGGCGGACGTGACCGCGGCCCGCGTGGTGGCGGTGGACGCGACCGCGGCCCGCGCGGCGGCGGCGGCCCCCGCTGATCGACGCGCTCACGAGTAGCGCAACCTAGACGCGAGCGGCGCGGCCCCAGGCCCGCCGCTCGTCGTCGTTTGTGCCCTACGACGCGACGTGCGCGGCGCAGCCTCGCGCCCGTTGCTCGTCGTCGTTGGGCCATGCCCTGACGCGATGTTCGCGGCGCAGCATCACGCCCATTGCTCGTCGTCGTTGGGCCATGACGCGACATGCGCGGCGCAGGCCCCCACGGCGCATCGTCCTCGACGCGCTCTAGCGTCAGGGCAGCTCGACGACCGCAGCCGACGACGATCGGTCACTCGGCGAGCGCAGCCCCAAGGAGCATGGATCATCTCGGCGACCGCAGCCGAAGGACCATCGATCACTCGGCGACGCAGCCAATGGACCTTGGAGCATTCGGGCTAGGGCTTGCGGATCCGGTAGTAGAGCTCGACGGAGACGCGACCGGCGCTCGCGGGGCAGACGTGCGACTGGAGCGAGCCGTCGAACATGGCGGCCGTGAGCGGGATCTTGCAGCCGCCGATGTAGTCGTCGAAGTCGACGTCCTCGTCCCAGATGTCGAACGAGAGGTTGTTGAGCAGCTCGGAGGCCTTGATCCCCTTGAGCGGGACCTCCGCCCAGAACGGCACCGTCGTGTCGTTCTGCACGCTCGTCTGGCCGGAGTGCGAGCTCGCGCCGAGGCTCGAGTAGGCGACGAGATAGGGATCGGGAGCGCCGCCGAGGACGTCCCACGATGCGCCTGACGCGTTCTTGTCGGGCACGACCGCGAACGACACGTAGACGTCCCAGAGCGCGTTCGGATCGATCGCGCACGCCTTCGCTGCGCTGCAGGTGCGGCCGTAGCCGCAGTCGATACAGGCCTCTCCGCCGGTGCCGCAAGCGCTCGCGGTGTTACCCGGCTGGCATCCCGTGGACGAGCAGCAGCCGTTGACGCAGGTGGCCTGGCAGGAGCCGTCGATGCACGTCTGGTTGGAGCAGACGAACGACGCGCCTTGCGTCGTACAGGAGCGGCACGCGCCGCCCTCGCCGCCGCAGCTGTCCTTCGCGGTGCCCGGTAGACAGGTATCGCCGTCGCAACAGCCCTTGCAGTTGTTCGGACCGCAAGGCTCCTTGCACCGGCCTTCGGTGCACTTCTGCTCGCCGCTGCACGTCTCGCAGGCGGCGGCGCCGATACCGCACGATGCCTCGGTCGTGCCTTGTTCGCACTTGTCGTCGCGACAGCATCCGTCGCAATTCGCCGGGGTGCACGTCGCGACCTGAGGCCCACCGCCGGGCCCGGTGCCGTTGTCGCCGTCACGGAGGAGGCTGCCCGCGACACAGTCGGCGATGTCGGCGTCGAGCGTCTCGCCGAGGACGCGAGCGATCGTCGCGTTCGCGCAGGCGGCGAACCCGGAGCGACACGTATCGCGATCGCCGGTGCACTCCGCGTCGACGGCGGCGGCGACGTCCGCGCTGTATGGGAGGACGAGCGTCCCCGGGAGCTTCCCCTTCTTCGCGTAGAACTGGTCCTCGCAGTTGGCGACGTCGGGAGCGCAGAACGTGCAGTAGCTCTCCGCGAGATCGCGATGTGCCTTCGACGACGGGGACGCCGCCTTCTGCGCGCGCCCGAGGCAGTTCTGCGTCCCACAGACGCCGGACTCGAGACAATCACGCGCCGCCTCGAGGATCGAAGGAGAGAGCGCCTTGTCGAGGCTCGTGCAGCTCGCCGCGAGCGCCTGGTCGCAGTCCGTCGGCTCCTTGCACTTCGTGGCCGCCGTTCGCGCCGCGCCGCAGAACGTCGCTCCACCGCTACCCGGATCCGACGTGCACGCGACGCCGACGACCAGGCCCACGACAGCGAGCGCAGCAGCGCGCGCCAAGGTAAGACAGCTCACGCTTCATACCTAGCACGCGCCCGCTCGTCCTGCCCTGCGGCTACTTCTTCTTGGGCGGCGTCTTGGAGTCGGAGTAGGCCTTCGACGGAGGGCTGGGACTATCGGTGAACGAGCTCCCCGACTTCTTCCCCACGCCCGACCCGGAGGAGCCGCCGAGGCTTCCGAAGCTACCGAAGTCTTCGGTCGACGACGGCTTCGCCGGCGCGGGCGGCTTGCTCTTCGGAAGCGGCGTCGGGACCGGCGGCGGTGAAGTCGGGACCGGCGCGGTCTTGCTCGGCACGGACTTCTTCGTGTCGCTCGGATCGCTCCACGGAGCGGAGCTCGGCGTCGGCGCGGCACTGGACGTCGGCGCCGGCGGCGGGGTGAGGTTCTCGTCGACCGTCGGCGTCGGCGTCGGCGCGGGCGGGAGCGAGAGCGCCTTGTTCGCGTTCTCGCGAGCCTGACGGACCTCCGGGCGCGCGTCGCCCGCGGCGTCGAGCCGCTTCGCCGCATCGAGCTTGTCGATGCAGTCCTTCCACTCGGCCGCGAGGCACTTCTCGATCCCGAGCTTGCGAAGCTCGGCGGCCCGCGGGAGATCCTCGTTGGCGATCGGCTCCGGCTCCTTCTTGCGAAGGACGAGCGCGACGAGCGTGATGAGCACACCGAGGGTCGCGAGGAGCGCGACCTCCTTCTGCCAGTGCGCCTTGAGGTGGCGGCGGAGGCGGCTCACGCGCTGGCGAACGCGCGGCGCCGGGACCTTCTCCGTCTCCGCGATCCATTCGAGCTTCTCGCCCTCACCTTCG
The DNA here is from genome assembly GCA_001899635.1 of Myxococcales bacterium 68-20. Lineage (GTDB taxonomy): Bacteria > Myxococcota_A > Polyangia > Polyangiales > Polyangiaceae > Labilithrix. Next base: position 105,760 of record MKVQ01000005.1, read on the forward strand.
CGGAGCATCCAGTCGAGCGTCGTCTTGTTCTCTTCGCCCGGCGGGAGGTGCTTCTCGGCCCAGCGAAGGAGGTCGGCCTCGACGTGGTGGGCGGGCTTGCCCGCGACCTCGGGCACCTCGAACGTCTCGCGGCCGGCGCGCCGGTGGTAGTCGACGACCTTGTTCTTCGCGACGCCGAAGATCCACCGGCGGAGCGACTCCGAGTCCGCCGGAGCGTGCGGTGACTCGATCGCGTCGGCGAGGGTCGCCTGCACGATATCCTCGACCTCGCTCTCGGGCACGCGCTTGCGAACCATCGCGATGAGCGCGGAGCGAAGGTCGGGACCGAAGACGGGGGACGGGCTTTCGGACATGGCGTGCACCGCCGGACGTCGAGCGTGCCCGGCAGAGTGTGACACGGCGTTGGACGAGAGACCGAGCTCGACATTGGACCGGCCCGCTCGTTGGGTACGACACCTGCGCACGTCCCCGGGGCGACCGTGGTGCTCGGGTCACACGGGACCGAACGATCAGGGGGCTTTCACGTCTCGTCACGTGAGCATCGAGATTTCGGCGCGGATGGCGCGCCACCGCCGGGCACGAAGCCTGCTTGCTCGCCGACCATGGGGGTGACTCGACTGCTCGTGGCGACGGGCGCGCTCGTCGTCGCGATCGGCGCGTGCACGAGCAACCCACCACCATCGCTCTTGCGACCGTTGCCCTTGAGCGCCGAGGCGGAGCGCTCGTGCCGCTCGTCCGCCGCCGCGCTCTGCGCCCGTGCCATCGCGTGCTCTCCGCCTCTCGTCGACTTCTTCTTCGGCTCGCCCGGGCTGTGCGAGGAGGACGTCTTCACGATCTGCGCGCTCCGCTACGAGGGCAGCGGCGCGGCGCGTTCCCCCGCATCGTGCGATGCCGTGGCCGCGAACATGCCCTGCGAAGCGATCAAGGACATGGTCCGCGCCGGCATCGAGCGGCCTGCGCAGACACTGATGCGCCAGTGCCCGGTCACGCCCGGCTCGTTCTCCGAAGGTACGCCCTGCCTCGACCACGGCGACTGCACGTCGGGCTTCTGCGCTCGCACGACCGACGGCGAATGTGGCCGCTGCGCGCTCGGGCCCGGTGAGGGTGACGCCTGTATCGGCGGCACCCGCGAGTGTCCCCCGCCGCTTCGGTGCCGCCGGGACCGCTGCGAGCGCATTCGCAAGATCGGCGACCAGTGCAGCGAAGGCACCGTGTGCGCGCTCGGGCACTGCGGGGCGGATGGACACTGCGAGGGACCTGCGAGACTCGACGAGGCCTGCAACGTCAACACCGGTCCCTGGTGTGACCTGGGCCTCGCGCTCAGCTGCGCCGAGGACGGACGCTGTCGCAAATTCACCGTCGTCGGTCCGGGTGAGCCGTGTGGCGGCGACCTCGACCGGCCGGCTGGCACGGCGTTCTGTGCCGGAACCGGAGCGAGCCGGGCAACGTGCGAGAACGATCGCTGCGTGGATCAAGTCACCCAATCGGCGTTCTTCTGGCCACCGCTCCCCGCCTGCACGACGTCATCCGAGTGCGAGGGCGGCGCCGGATGCGTCAACCGCCATTGCCGCGCGAGCTGCGTCGTGCGCTGAGCGTGCGTCCGCCTCGAAGCACGAGGCCGAGATCGCGATCCCACCTCGCCGGGTCGAGTGCAAGAGGTGATCGACCAGGACGGGCCTGGACAGAACTAGGGGTACTTCCTAGCTTCTCTTCGCGTAGCATCGGGGGGTCTGGGGCGGTTGCCCCCTCTTCCTCCCACGGATACGTGGGTCTCACGAGCGTTCATGGTCAAGAAGAAGGTCTCGCTCGGGAGCAGCCCTGACCTCGGTGACGGACCGGTCGGTGAGCACACCGTCACGGCTGGTGGGCGAGCCGCGAGCGTCGAGGTCCTCGAGCTGTTCTTCAACACGGGGATCATCCTCCACGAGGTCGCCCTCCCCCGCGGGCTGCCCGACGTCGTCTCGAGCTTCGTCGTGATGCCGCCGCCGGCGGGCTCGGCGCCCGTGCACGGCGGCCCGTCGACGCTCTCCGTTCGCCGTGCTCAGGGCGGCGAGGAGCCCGACGTCGAGATCTCCGCGGTCGAGCATCTCTCCGAGCTCGCCGGACGGTGGCTGCCGGTCCCGTATCAGCTCTCGTGCCCGTTCGCGGTGCAGGTCTTCCTCGCGCAGACGGCGGCGGGAGGCGTGCGCGCGGTGCTCGCCGTCGACACGCTCGAGGCGCAGGGCTCGCAGGGACGCCATCTCGACGCCGCGTACGACGAAGGGCGCCCCTTCCGCGCGCTCGACAAGACGGAGGTCGGCCAGTTCTTCGAGCACACCGAGACGCGCGAGCTCGTGCGTCGGCTCGAGCGCGCCGGGGTCGATAAGGCGCTCTTCAAGGTCGCCGCGCTGCTCGAGGCCCTCGCTCCGCTCCTGCCGAAGATCCGTCTCTCGCGGATCGAAACGCACCAGCCGATCCCCGTGTCGCTCGTGCTCGACCTCGGCAACTCGCGCTCCACCGCGCTGCTCGTCGAAGGGCGTGAGGCCGGCGTGTTCGGCGTGCCGCTCGAGATGCGGAGCCTCTCGAACCCGCTCACGACGAGCCAGGAGGCGTTCGACTCGCGCATCACGTTCCTCCCGAGCCCGTGGGACAAGACCGTATTCCCGGTGGCGACGGGCGACTCGTTCCAGTGGCCGAGCGTCGCCCGCATGGGGCGCGAAGCGCTCGACCGCGCGCTCGAGACACCGCATCGCTACCAGTGCACGCTCTCCGGACCGAAGCGTTACCTCTGGGACGATCGTCAGACCGACGAGCGGTGGCATTTCGCGCAGAAGCTCGGGCAAGTCCCGCCCGGCGCCGCGGGAGGCCAGGGAAACGGCGGCGAGCACCGCCCCGTGTTCGGGCGGATCCTCAAGTACGTCCCCGAGGAATCGGGCGGCACGTATCTCCGCGAGGACGGGCCGCAGACACCCGCCGATCCGCGCTACGCGCCGCGCTCGATGATGCTCTTCGCGCTGGTCGAGATCCTCTGCCAGGCCTACGCGCAGATCAACGGCGCCGAGCACCGGATGTACCAGGGGAAGGAGGGCAACCCGCGCGTCCTCAAGCACCTGGTGCTCACGTATCCGTCCGCGATGCGCGCCGAGGAGCGCCACGTCTACGAGGCGCTCGTCCGCAACGCCGTCCTCCTCGCGTGCCACGTCCTCAACATCCGCCCCGACCTCCGGCCGAACTACAACCCGCAGACGCAGCAGTTCGATCCGTTCCTCTTCGTCGACGAGGCGCTCGCCGCGCAGATGGTGTTCGTGTTCCAGGAGGTGCAGGGCACCTTTGCCGGGAGCATGGAGGAGCTCGTCTCGGTCTACGGGCACGAGCAGCGGACGCTGCGCGTCGCGTCGGTCGACATCGGCGGCGGCACGAGCGACGTGATGATCGCCGAGTACGAGGACAAGCTCCCTGGCACGGGCACCTCGCTCTCGATCAAGAAGCTGTTCCAGGACGGAGTCTCGATCGCCGGCGACGAGGTCTGCCGCGCGATCATCGAGGACGTCGTCTTCCCGCAGATCCTCCACCAGCTCCCGACCGCACAGAGCAAGAGCCGGCTCCTCCACCTGTTCGGTGAAGGCGACGCCGGACACGGCTCGTCGTGGCGCACCCTCCGTGCGCGCCTCGTCCCGTACCTGTGGATGCCGCTCGCGCGCTGCTATTGGGCGATCGCGGAGGGCTTCCCGCTCCACGGCCACACGCCCGATCGCCACTACATGGTCTCGACGATCTTCGAGACCTTCGACTTGCCGCCGATGTCACCGGCGGTCCTCGGCGAGGCGAACCGCTTCCTCGAGCAAGAGGTCGAAGGGTTCCCCGGGTTCGAGAACCTGTTCTTCCGCTTCGATGCCGCCCTCGTCGAGCGCGCAATCGAGCGGGTCCTCCGCGAGCCGCTCCGTCGCTACGCCGACATCCTCGCGCAGTTCGACGTCGACCTCCTGGTGCTCGCCGGGCGCACGGCGGCGCTGCCGTGCATCAAGCGATTGTTCACGAGCGAGATGCCCGTCTCCCCTCCCCGCATCCGCTCCATGGCGCGCTACCGCGTCGGCGAGTGGTACCCGTCGAAGTGGAAGGAACAGGGCAACATCCGCGATCCGAAGTCGACGGTGACCGCCGGCGCGGCGGTGCTCCATCTCGCGAGCAAGAACAAGCTCCCCGGCTTCTTGATCGACACGATCGGCGAGGCTGAGCAGCGGCCGATCTACGGCCTCTACCAGGACACCGAGCCTCACATCGCGCGCGCGAACGAGCTGTTCCCGAACGGCGCCGCGGCCGACAAGAGCCAAGCGTTCGTCTACACGCACGGCATGCGGATCGGCTTCCGCAACGTCGACTCGCAGGAGATGGAAGGCTCGCCGCTCTTCGAGGTACGCCCCGCGAATGCGGACGTCGAGGCGGCGCTCCTCGAGGACCGCGTCGCGATCCAGTTCGGACGCAGCAAGAGCGGTCAGATCCAGATCGCGAGCGTGACGAGTCAGCGGAACCAGTACCAGTTCGACGCGAACGACTTCGTCCTCTCGCTCAAGACCGCGGCCTTCGACAAGTACTGGCTCGATACCGGCGTATTCGACGCGCGAGCCCAGTGATCCCAGTGAGGAGCGAACGACCCTACGATGGATGAGGACCGGATCAAGAAAGCCGTGCTCGGCGCGATCGAGAAGGCCGTCGACGCGCACGAGCTCGCCGAGATCGTCCGCGCGTTCGCGCGCGGGCCGCGGCCGACCCTCCCCGAGGGCCCGAACGACGCGCCGCCGACCGCGGGGGCCAAGCGCCTCCTGACGCGGATCGCCCTCGGCGACATCCTCGACGACTCGATCCTCGCGGCGCGCCCGCAGGACCGCACCTTCCCGCTCCGGCTCTTCTTCGGCGAGCTGAGTCGCCTCCTCGCGACGGACGCGGACGACGGGGCGGCGGCGGCGGCGGCCGATGCCGCCTTCACGCTGGCGAGCGGCCTGAACTTCTTCTTCCGCGCTCCGATGGACGGAGAGAGCAAGATGCGCGTCGGCTTCGAGGCGAGCCGCCAGCTCTACGTCGTCGCCGACGCCGCGCGCCTCGATCCCGAGCTCGTCGGCAAGGCCGCGCCGCTGCTCGCCGCGCTGATGACGGGCGAGCTCGAGCGCCTCAAATTCGAGTGCGTTGACCACGTGAAGGTCTTCGATTCGCAGCTCCACGAGCGCGCGCCGGGCTCCGATCCCACCGCGTTCAACATCGTGCGCCCGGCGTCGTTCCTCTGCCGCGTCGGCACGAACAATGCCGTGAAGGTCAAGGCCGAGGTGCTCACGTGAGCGACGAGACCTGGCTCCCGAACCTCGTCGGCGGCACGTCGATCTGGAAGCTCGCCGTCGATCTGAACGAGCCGAAGTTCTTCGATGGCCGCCTCCTCGTCCCGGAGACCGAAGGCTCGGAGAGCCTCCCGGTCACCGTGCGCTGGGACCTCACCGGCCTCATTCCGCTGAAGGAGGCGCGCGCGAAGCACCCCGAGGAGTGCGCCGCCGCGATCACGGACTTCCAGAGCGCGCTCGAGCGCGTCGCGAAGGTCTTCTCCACACCGAACAGCGGCTTCGACAAGTACAAGGAGGCGTTCACGGTCCCGTCGCTCGATGCCGGCGACGGCGCGAGCTACTTCTACTCGCCATCGCAGAAGAAGCTCTTCGTCATCAACTGGGGAGCATCCCCCCGCTCGATGGGCGGAAGAGCCGAGTACGTCTTCGGCTACGAGGACTGGGGCAAGCACTGGGGCGAGCCGGGCGCCCTCGCTGCCGGCGCGCTCGCCACCGGCGTCGTCGCAGCAGCGGCTGCCGCGAAGGACGCGAACCCGAACGGCGACGCGAACGGCGACGCGAACCCGAACGGCGATGCGAACCCGAAGAAGAAGCAAGACGATCGCAAGCGCCCGTGGTGGCTCTGGCCGCTCTTCGGTCTGATTGCCATCGTCCTCGTCCTCCTCGCGTTGTTCTTCCTCAAGGCGTGCGAGGAGCCGAAGGTCGCTGCCGGCGCGGACGCCTCCGATGCGCTCGCCGAAGGATCGACCACGGACGGCGCGGCGGACGACGACGCAGACGGCGGAGCGGCAGGCGCGGGTGGCAACGGAGACGACGGCGGCGACGCGGCGGCTCTCGCCGACGACGCGGGCACCGACGCGGGCGGAGCGGCCGACGGCGGCGGCCAGAACGCCGACGCCGATGCGGGCAAGGACGGCGGCCTCGCGAGCAACGGCGAGGGCGATGACGACGACGATGACTCACCTACGGGCTCGAGCGGCGGCGCGGGCTCGAGTGGCGGCGCGGGCTCGAGCGGCGGCGCGGGCTCGAGTGGCGGCGCGGGCTCGAGCGGCGGGACCGTGGTCGTCACGACCGGCCCCGGCGGAGGGGCGAAGACCGGCGTCCACCGCAAGCACTACAGCGACGAGGCGCAGCACTGGCGCGTCGCTGCCGGCGCACACAAGGTCTCGCGCACCGAGGAGGCGGGCAAGCGTTTCGACGTGTGGCTCTCGCCGGGTCAATCGTTCGAGGGCGTGCGCGTCGAATGGCAGGACAAGTCCGGCAAGTGGCACATCCACTGAGCGTTTGCAGGTGAAGCATGAGTGATCCCATCTCCACGCTCGAGCAGGCGATCGGCGAGACGCAGGCGGCGATCGTCGGGCAGGCCGAAGCGGAGAACGAGGCGCTCGTCCTCCGCGACCTCGCCCTGCGGACGCGCAAGCTCCGGCGCGCCTGGGCGCGCAAGCAGAGCGTCGGGGTCTTCGGGCCGTCGCAGGCGGGCAAGTCGTTCCTCGTGGGCGCGCTCCTCTCGCACGAGCTCGGCTCGCTCGAGGTACTGAGTCGCGGCGGCGCCGTCGACTTCCTCAAGGAGATCAATCCGGCGAAAGGCGTCGAGTCGACCGGCGTCGTCACCCGCTTCTCCGCCTCGGCCTCGCCGCCGCTCCGCAAGGGCGACTTCTACTGCGAGCTGCTCCCGCTCGAAGGCGTGCTTCACTCGATGGCGACGGGCTTCCTCGTCGAATGCACGTCCCCCCCGCTCGACGTCGATCGCGTCGAGCGCACGCTGCGCGAGGCGCGCTTGCAGGCCGGACCTCCGGCGGCGCCGATCCACGCGCGCGCCTGGGAGTCGGTCTGGCACGAGCTCACGAAGCGCTACCAGGACCGGCATCCGTACCTGAACGAGCTCCGCCGCCATCCGGCGATGAAGGACGGGCTCGGCAAGGAGATCGGCACGTCCGCGGGTTGGGTCCTCGTCTACTCGCTGCTCTGGGGCGGCCCCGGCTACGCGAGAGATCTCGATCAGCTCATGCGCACGCTCGTGACCGGCATCGATCAGCTCGGCTACGCGGAGGCGGTCGAGGTCGGCCTCGCGCACGTGCGCGCCTCGAGCGACGCGCCGAGCGTCATCGACGCCTCGTGCCTCAATGCGCTCGGGACCTCCCGCACGATCGTGCCCGCGACGACGCTCGACGGACGCGACGTCGCGCTCGATCCCGGCGTCCTGGCCGCGCTGATCGCGGAGATCCGGCTGCCGCTCCGCGGCGTCGCCGGCTCGCTCCTCGACAAGGCGGACATCCTCGACTTCCCGGGCGGCCGCGCGCTGAAGGGCATCAACGGGTTCGGTCCCGCGGAGCTCAACACGGGCAAGCTCGAGAACGCGATCGAGGTCTACAAGCGCGGCAAGCTCACGTTCCTCTTCGAGCAATACTCGCTCGATCGCGAGATCACGTCGCTCCTCCTCTGCTCGCCCGGCCCCACCAAGCCCGAGGCGATCCAGCTCCAGTCGCAGGTCGAGAGCTGGCTGTCGATCCGTCATGGCTCGCCGACCCCGAAGGACCCGAAGGAGGTCGAGCAGCCGAGCCTGTTCCTCGCCTTGACGAAGTTCGACATGAGCCTCGGCGCGCTCCGAAGCGACAACGCGAAGGACCGCTGGGACTCGCGCGTCGACGAGGCATGCGTCGACTTCTGGGCGCGCGGCCACGGCTCGTGGCTGTTCAACTGGGGCTCGAAGGGCCGCCCGTTCACGAACCTGTTCTGGATCCGGAACCCCTACGCCGATCAGATGCAGGCGCTGAAGCCGGGCGATCCCGACTACGAGGCCGTGAAGCAGGGCTACCTCGCGTCGCGCGCGGTAGCGACGTACATCGCGTCGCCGGAGGAGAAATGGCTCGCGGTCGAGGGCTACGACCCGACGTCGTCGCTGCCGAAGAGCGGCGTCCCGCTCCTCTCGACGCACCTCCGCGCGAAGCTGAGCGAGGACATCAAGGGCAAGGAGCTCGCCCACGAGGCGCGCGCCATCCGCTCCGAGCTCCTCAGCGTGCTGAAGTCGCTCACGCCCTCACGCGACGAGGCCGAGGCCCGCGCGCGTCGAATCGAGGACGCGAAGCAGCTCGTCGAAGCGATGGGCGCGGAGATGAGCCGCCGCTGCTCCGGCGCGGTCTTCGGCGAGTTCGTCGATCTCGTCGTCGCGCCGGAAGACGACGTCGAAGCCGAGGTGCGCAAGGTCCTCGACGTCGTCATGCCGATGAGCATCAAGGCGAGCGACAAGGTGAAGAAGGTCCTCGTCCACGTGCTCAAGTGGTGGTCGAAGCTCGCGGCCGAGCGCCTCCGCGCGAGCGAGCTCGCGATCCCGCAAGCACACGCCGAGAGCTTCGTGCGCGAGGTCTGCACATCGAAGCTGATCCTGCCGGTCCTCGGCCAGGCGGTCTTCCCCTACTTCGCGCGCACGCAGGTCGACGCAGCGCTCGTCGCCACGATCCTGCGAGTGAAGATCTCCGACGCGATGCTGGCGCTGCTGACGCCCGCGAAGCGCCGGACCCCCGAGTCGCCCGTGCGCCTCAGCTACGCGGAGGACAGCGCCGAGAGCGTGGAGGCGGTCGACTGGAGCAACGTCGATTTCGACGACGAGCCCAGCACCACGGCGCAGCCGGGCAACGGCGTCTCGATCGTGTTCGCGGGCAACCGCTATTACTCGGTCTGGTCGCAGAGCCTCCCCGACTTCTACGTGAAGAGCGGCGGCACGCGACCGAGCCTGATGGAAGACGCGTCACGTACCCAGCGCCTCGTCGAGGTGCTGAAGCGCGTGGAAGTCGCCGGCGATGCCTGAGGCGAACGCATCGCCCGCTCGAGGGAGCGATCACGAGACAGCGGACGGCGCCGAGACGCTCTCCGCCGACGCGCTCGACCTCGACGCGCTGCGGATGCGTGGCGACGTGGATGGACTGCTCGTGCTCGCACGGGCCTACCGGAGCGGAAGCGTGCCCGGCGGCCGCGACATGCAGCGCTGCCTCGACGCCTACCGCGCGGCCGCGGAGCTCGGGAGCGCCGACGCGGAGTATGCCGTTGCGCTCTTCAGCATGAGCGGCGGGATCGTCGCGCAGGATCTGAAGGAGGGCACGACACGCCTCCGGGTAGCGGCAGAGCGAGGCAGCGTCCCCGCGAAGGTCTACCTCGGGAACCTCTACGAGCTCGGGATCCACTACAAGGCCGATCCGGAGAAGGCCGACGTCTGGTACCGCAACGCCGCGCGCGGCGCGCTCGTCGAGGCCGAACCTGGCTCCGAGGAGCACACGCGGGCGCTCGCTGCGCTCGGATGCGTGCGCTACCTCCTCGCGCTCGTCGAGAGCGGCGCCGTCTCCGGCGACGACGAGGCACGCTTGCTCCAGCGCGCGCGGGCCCACGGCTACGGCCTCCGAATGAGAGACGAGTCGGCGACGGATCGTCCGACGTTCCTCGATTCGCTCGAGAAGGCCGACGGGCGCGCTGTCGCCTCGGCCTCCACGAGCACGACGGAGAGCGGCGATGCCGCCGCGCGCCGCGAGCGGCAGCGCAGAGCGACGACCCCCGACACGAAGGCGGCGCGCGCCGCCGCGACCGAGGCTGCCCGACCGCGGAACGAGGCTCCTGCGAAGGACTCCGGCCCGTCACGCGCAGCGATCGGGCTCGGCGCGTTCGGGTATGCGCTCCTCTTCGCGGTCGCCGGACTCGGCGCGGCCTACGCATCGACGCTCGGCGCACGCGAGCTCGCCCTGCACGGGAGGCCGCTGCCGGGCCTCGGCGAACGGACCGATGCGGTCTTCCCGATCGTGCTCGGCCTCGTCGGGGTGCTCCCGACGTGGCTCGTTTACCGCCTCGGCACCGTCATCAAGGCGCTCGTCGTCGCGGCATTCCTCGGCGGGATCGGCTGGGTGGCGTGGGGAACGGGGCAAGCCGAGCTCCACGGGCTCCGCCCCGTGCAAGCGCTCGCGTTCGGCCTCGCCGGCTTCCTCGCGGCGCTGCTCGTGCTCGGCCTCACCGGCGGCACCAAGCGGCAGCCACGACAGGGCCAGAGGCCGAGGCGTCAGCGGTCGTAGTCGGGACGAGACGTCAAGGAGCGCTCGCGCGGCGGCGATAGAGGTCATAGCGCTGGCGGCGCCCGTTCGTTTCGGGTCCGAACGCGATCGTCTCGTAGCGTTCGAACTTCTCTGCGAAGAGCGCGGAGCGGAGCAAGCGCTGCTCCACGATCCGCGGCTCGCCGTAGAGGACCACGGTGTCGACGTCCCGATCGAGCAGCATCCCGAGATCGACCGTCTTCGACGTGTGCCCGCCCGGGAGGACGGCGATGGTCGCATCCGTGAGCCCCGCGAGATCGACGATGCGCGCACCGGTCGAGGCGCCGACCCAGCCGATGTCGAGCGCCGCGACGACCTTCGCCCCGGCGAGCGCCGGTACCGCCCGAGCGACGAGATCCTTCCGCGCCTCGTGGACGTGACGGCCGGCGGGCGCCGCGCGAACGCCGACCACGAGCCCGATCGCGAGGGCGAGGATCCCACGCGTGGCGGTCGACCACGTCCGCGCAACGCGGCCGACATCGACGAACACGAGCGCGAGCGACGGCGCGATCGGGATCATCAAACGGGCGTACGGCATCCAATCGCCGCCGACGGCGATCACGACCACGACGTGCACCGCCGCCGCGATCGCGAGCGTCTTCGCGAGCGCCGACGCGCGCGCGAGCGCGAGCGGTGCGAGCACGAGGACCGGCGTGAGCACGACGAGGGTCGCCGCGACCGCATAGGTGATCCCGTGCGCGGCATCGCTCGGCTTCGCTAGCAGCGCTAGCGGCGCAGCTCGACCCCAGACGGCGAGCCGGACGAGCGCGCAAGCAGCGAACGGCCCCACGGCGAGGGCGATCGCCCCCCCGACGGCGCGGGCGGCGCCGAGGTCGAGCGCGAGCGCAGAGCCCGCCTCGCGGGTCGGCCTCCGGGCAACGGCGGCCCCGCCTGCGAGGACGACGGCCCAGACGACGAGCTCGGGTCGAAGCGTCGCGGCAAGCCCTGCCAAGACGGCCGCGCGTCGAGGGCGCTCGAAAGACGCGGCCGCGCACGTGGCGAGCGCCGTCGCCAGGCCCGTTTCCATCCCGCTCGCCGCCCAGGCGCCGATCGGGAACGCCAGCGCCACGATCGCGAGCGCGAAGGCCGCGTGGAGGGTCGCCCGGCGCTCGCCGCCAGCACGCTTCGCGAGCGCGAAGCCGAGGACGGCGCCGCCGACGGTCCACGCGGCGACGCCGAGCACCTTCACGCGCTCGAGGGCTGCGACGAGGTCACCGCCGGCGGCGAGCGGGGCGACCAGCGGCGCCCACGGCAGCGGGGTGACGCCGTCGGTCGACGGGCCGAGCAGGTCGAAGCGGTACCCGGCTCCGGTGACGAGGTTGCGCGCGTAACGCAGCGAGATCAGTGCGTCGTCGACCGTGAAGCCCCACATCGCGAGCGCCGGGAGGAGTGCGCTCGCCCCGCCCGCGACGGCGAGCGCGCGCCGGTACCAAGCGCCATGGGCCATTGTCCACTCTCCTGCAGTCCGCGCCGAAAACTACGAACGAATCGGCGGTCTTTCTACCATTCGTCTGGTCGGAGGGTGGCGCGGAACGACTGCGCGCTGCTCCGGCTCAAGACCGCCAAGACAGAACCAGAAATGCGCAGCTTCGAGATCTTCGTCGAACCCGAGCCGCACCGCACCATGACGTGGACCGATGAGGTGAAGCCGATTGGTGAACCTCCTCCTCCCCCGCGCTCCGGCATGCGCGCGCGACCGAGCGAGGTGCTCGACCTCTTCATCCAGGGCGCGAACGTCACCGCGCGGGTCGCCGAGCGCCATGCCTCGTGCGTCCTCCGCGACCTCGCGTTCGCGCTCGCCGAGCTCATCCCTTCGTCCCGTGGCAAGCGGATCGTGCGCTTCTACGACGACGCCTGGGAGCTCTGCGTCGAGCGCATGGGCTCGAGCGCGACCTTGAGCGTCTACCGCGGCGGCAGCGAGCCCACGGTGCTCGTCTACGATCGCCCGGTCGTCTTCTCGGAGATGTGCGCGAGCGTCGTCGACGCGATCGACGCGACCCTCGCCCGCAACACCAACGCCGCGCGCGTGCCCGTCGCCCGCGAGCTGGTCGAGGTCCGCAGCGCGCTCATCGGCGAGAAGCCTGCTCCCGAGGACCTCGACGACGACGCCTCCTTCGCCCAGCCCGTCTCGGTCGACATCGAGCGCGACGCCCCGATCTCGTTCGCGGCCGAGTTCGCGATGCGCGCGGGCACCCCCGAGGGAAGCGCGTCCGAGACCGGCGTCGAGCGCGCGGACCTGCACGCGCTGCTCGTGCGCGGGCGCATGCGTGCGGAGGTCCGCGGGCGCTCGGTAGAGCTCGGCGATGCGTACCCGTTCCTCTTCGCGGAGCGCCTCCTCGACCTGTCGCGGCGTGCGCTCGACGCCTGGGAGCGAGGTCAGCCGTTCTTCACGCGCATGGATGGCGGCGGCATCATGCTCGGGCTCCGCTCGAACGCGGACGACGACATGCCCCGCGCCGCGCTCACGCTCGGGCCGGGCCGCCTTCCCGGCGACGGCGCCCGCCCCACGCTCACGCTCGTTCCGCGCAGCGACAGCGCCCCGCCGTCGTCGCGTGACGGTGCGCGGCGTGGGACCACGACCTTCCCGGAGCTGTCGCTCTTCGACGTGGTCGAGTCCGCGCTCGCCTTCGGCCGCGCCCTCGTCCGCGCGATCGTTCGCCGTGACCGCGCCCAGGGGTCCAACCTTCGACTCGCTGCCTTCCGCCGGGATCTCCGCGCCACCAGCGACGCGCTCCGCGACGTGCGCCGCCAGGACTCGCGGATCAACCCAGCCCCCGAGTCGTACCGCGCGTTCGCCGAGAGCCGTCGCTCGCGCACCGCCGACGAGTGCGCCCCTCTCTCGACCGCGGCCCGTCTCCGCTACACGCAGCGCTGGCAGGCGCTCGTCCCGGGGATCGATCTTCGCGCGACGTTCCTGTGCGGCGATCGCCTCATCATCGGCGCGGCAGCGGAGACCTACTGCCTCGAGCGCACCACCGGCGACCTCCTCTGGCGCAAGAACACCCCTCGCGCGGCGAGCGTCGTGACGCCGGCTGGCATCGCGCGCATCGGCAACGACGGCGCGATCGCGCTCCACGACTTCGCGACGGGCGACGTCACGCTCCGCACGTGGATCGCGCCGCGTGTCTCTGGCCCCTCCGCCGGCGCGGTGGTGAGCTCGGCCGGGCTCCCGCGCCTCCTCATCGTGACGGAGGGCGAGCGCCACCTCGTCGCGATCGATCTCACGAGCGGCGAGGCACGCTGGCGCTATCTCTGGTCCGCGAGCGGCCGCTCCGGCGCGCTCCGCCTCAAGCGCGCAGGCAAGCTCCTCTATGTCGCCTCGGGCGACAGCGCGCTCACGGCGGTGGACGTCCAGACGGGCGCCGTCGTCTGGCGGATGCGCGATCGGCTCCGCTTCGTCGCGGCCCCGACGGTCGATCACGAGGCGCTCTACGCGATCGCCGGCGGCTCGAGCAGCGCCGCCGCGCTCCACGCGGTGGATCCCTTCTCCGGCGAGAGCAAGTGGTCCGCCCGCCTTCTCTCGGCCCCGAACAGCGTCGAAGGTGCTCCCCTCCTCGCTTCGCCGTCGGTCTGCGTGGCCGTCCGAGCGCGACGCGGGCTCCGCCTCGCAGGATTCCATCGCGAGACCGGCGACCAACTGTTCGAGACCGAGACGCCCGTCGCGCCGGTCGGTACGTCGTGGCTCGCGGTCGACGATCTGCTCGTCGGCAACACGCCCACGGGTGAGCTCGTCGGTGTCGACGCCAAGACGGGTGCGGTCCGCTATCGCCACGCCTTCGGCGGCACGGTCGAGTCCGACGTGCCCCGGCGCCTCGAGCCCGTGCTCCGCTCGGGCGCGCTCTTCGTCCCGCACGTCGACGTGCACGTGTTCCGCCCGAGCGACGGCGCTCATCTCGCCAAGATCGGCCCGTGCGACGCGATCCCGGACCTCCTCCGTGTCGACGAGCGTTGCGACGTCTACGTCGCCGAGGAGAGCGGGCACATGGCCGCGTTTGGCGTCGGCCCTCGCCTCTCGCTCGTGAAGTAAAGACGACACACCGAAGACCGGCTAACGTCCGTCGCGCATGAGAGCGCGCGTGACGTCGGCCGGTCTCGTTGCCTGTGCCGTGGGCGGCATCCTCCTCGGCGGCTGCGACGACGGCAGGCGCGCAGCGCCGCCACCGGCATCCGTCGAGGGCGCGCCCCCGACGAGCGCGGAGCGCGCTGCCGCGCCCATCGAAACGGGCGGCTCGCCGGCATGCGACAAGCCCGCCGCGAAGACGGGCATCTCGAAGCAGGTCGTCCCGATCTTCGGGAAGAGCCGGAGCTACACCCTCGCGGTGCCGGCGACCTACGCATCGGGCACGTCGTACCCTCTCGTCTACGTCCTCCACGGCCACGGCGGCAACGGCGCGAAGGCGCGGAGCGCGATCGACCTCGAGGGCGCGGCGGGCGATCGAGCGATCTTCGTCTACCCCGACGGTCTGGGCGGAGGGTGGGACCTCGACTCGCCGGCGTCGAAGAATGCAGACGTCGCGCTCTTCGATGCCATTCTCGCGATCACGCAGAGCAACTACTGCATCGACCTCCATCGCGTCTTCGTGGCGGGGTTCAGCAACGGCGCCTACATGGCCAATCAGCTCGGGTGCCGCCGGGGCGACCGCATCCGCGCCGTCGCTTCACATGCCGGCGGTGGCCCGTACGAGATGGCGGGCGAATACGACGAGCGCGGTCATCTCTCGTGCAAGGGAGGCGCCGTCGGAAGCCTCGTCGTGCACGGCCTCTCGGACGGCACCGTCGCACCGAGCGAGGGTCAGAAGAGCATCGACCACTGGACCCAGACGAACCGCTGCTCGGGCAGCGTGGCCTCGTCTCCGACGGGCTGCGTGTCCTATCAGGGCTGCGCTCGGCCCGTGACGGCATGCAAGATCCCCGGCCTCGGCCACGGTCTCTGGCCGCAGGCGAAGCAGATCACCTGGGCGTTCTTCGACGCACAGAAGTGAGCTTCGATCAGGGCGGCGAGAGCACGTCGACGACGGCGAACGCGCCCTGCGGCTCGCCCGGCGCCACGGCAAGGCGCGCCACGGCGACGCCCTTCTCGTGCGCGGCTGCGGCGATCGCACGTGCCGCTTTGTCGCCGCCCTTCGCGGTGATCTTGAAGACCCCGCGCTCGAAGACGTCGGCGAGGAACGCGATCTGGCTCGCGACCTTCTCGGCATCGCCATCGACGGCTCGGTAGGCGACCTGCGCGACCGCCCCTGCGGGCAGCGGACCGAAGCTGACGCCCGCATCGCCATCCGCGGGCGCCTCGCTCGGTCGCGGAGCCACCTTCGGCGGCGGCGCGATCGTCGAGACGATCCGCGCGTCGATCGGGAGCGGCGCCGGCGCAGCAACCGCCGTGATGCCGGCGCCACGCGCGAGCTGCCAGGTGCGCTGGGTCAGGCTATCGAGCGTGACCGCGCCCTTCGCGAGCGGACCGATGAGCGACGTCTGCTGATCGAGGCCGGTGTTCTCGATCTGGCCGAGCCGTTCGACGAGAACGAGCGCCTCGGGCGCGCCGCCCACGCTCGCCGCGAGCGGCAGCGCTTCCTTCGCGGCTAGACGACGCGCGATGCCGGGCACATCGCTCTTCGCGCGGGAAAGGCCCTCGATCCACGCCTTCGACCAATCGCGAACAGTGACCTCGCGGCTTTCGAGCAGCGCCTTCGGCGCGACCGCCACGATCGGAACGAAGCGCGAGGCGTCCGCCGTGGAGAACGCGCGCGGCCGCTCATCCGGCACGCCCTTGACCAGCGCGGCGAACGACGCAGCCTTCGCCTCCGGAGTCCCCGGCGCGACCATCTGGATCCGCGACGGCGCCACGCCCAGCAGATCGAGCGCGAAGAGGCCGAGCAACGTCGCCGACTCGCTCCCCGCGGCGCGGGCCGTCGCATCGGTCATCGTCGTCGGGCCGAGCGCCACGAGCTTGACCTCGTCTCCCGCAGGAGGCGCCTTGAGGAGGGCCCCTGCCGACGCGCGGACCTCCTCGCGCCCATGCGAGAATCCGACGACGAGGAAGACGGTCGGCTCCAGCGCTCGCAGCCGCTCGAACGACGCGACGAACGCCGGCAGCGGGAGCACCGCGATGTCGGCACCCTGCGGATCGGCTCCACCGCGCGCGAGGCGTGCCTCGATCGCGTCGAGCGACGACTCGGGCGCGAGCTCCATCGTCGGAGACGTCCCCGGCGGAGCGCCCGCCGGCGGGGCGAGCGCCGCGCCGGCCGCGACGAGCTCCCAGCCGAGCGCCGTCACGCGGAGCGGCTTGTCGTCCTTCGGCGCCCCCGCCTCCAGGGTGGCGGTCGCGACGCCCGCGTCGTCGGCAGCAGCGAGGCCGCCTGCTTCGGCCCCCGCATCCGCGGCCGGCGCCTCTTTCACCTCGGCGACCTCCGCAGGCGCCTCGTGCTTCGATCGCTCGCGCGAGACGAGCGAGGACACGAGTGCGATGGTCAGGATCGCGATGATGAAGAAGGTCGCGTAGCGCTTCATCGCTTCGTCACCTGTCTCCGCTCGTAGCCGGCGCAGCGGCGTCGTCGCCCGACGCGGACGCGGCGCCCGATGCGGACGCCGAAGCCGACGCTGTAGCTGAGGCGGCGGGGGCCGTTCCCTTCTCGTCCGGGAACACGGGGCTCACGCCGCCGAGGAAGTAGGCGACCCGCGCCATCGTCCGCGAACCGGACCTCGCGTAGCGATCACCCTCACGCACGAAGAGCGGCTTCGATGCAAAGTCCACCGCGACGAGGACGTTGGCGACCACGAGGAGGACGATCGCGAAGACGTCGCCGACCATCGCCAGGCCTCCACCGAGGCTCGTTCGCTTGAGGAGACGATCCGCGACGAACGCCGGGAAACCGACGACGACCACCAGCGCGATGATCAAGCGCGCCCAGAAGGAGTCGGTGACGAGCCCCACCAGCGACATCATCGCGACGAGCGTGACGAGCCCGCCGAGGAGCACCCCGATGAGCCGCACGATCCGCATCACCCGGCGCATCGTCGACGATGCGCCGGAGCTGCCCGAAGACGATTTGCCGGCCGACGGCTTCGCCGTGCTCGACGTCTTCTTCGGCAGGAGGTCGCCTTCCTTGGACACGCGGACCGGAGAGGACGACAACGGGCCCCGGACGTCAACCTCCAATGGACGAGCGCTAGCGCAAGGGGTCCACTCTCCGGTGGCCCGGGCCGCCCAGCGATATGGCCCTGCCTGTGCGGAGCACTTGGCTGCAGGCACGCTGACTCAGCGGAAGAGCGCGTTCAGTGCCGCGCCCGATGCTGCATCCTGCAGGCCATCGAAGCGCCCTTCGCGCAGGACCGGTTCGGCCGCACGCATCAACCCACCCCACGCCGCACGGGCCAGCGCGCCGCCCAGGCTGACCCGACGCACACCCAGCTCGGCGATCTGCTGCAGCGAGAACGGCACTGGCCCGCCCACCAGCAGATTGACCGGCTTGGGCGCGACCGCGGCCACCACCGCGCTGATCTGCTCGACGGTGCTGATGCCGGGGGCATACAGCACATCGGCACCGGCAGCGGCGAACGCGCGCAGGCGCTCCAGCGTGTCCTCCAGGTCCGGCACGCCAACGAAGAAGTTCTCCGCCCGCGCGACGAGCAGGACCTCCTCACCGGAGCGGTCGATCGCCTCGCGGGCGGCACGCAGCCGCGCCAGCGCCTGCTCCAGCGGACGCACCGGCTGCGCGGCCACACCGCTGGCATCTTCAATCGACAGCGCCGCGATACCGGTATCGATCGCGGCCAGCACCGCGTCGGCCACCTCCAGCGACGTCGCGCCGAAGCCATCGCCGAAATCCGCGTTCAGCGGAAGCGCAGTCGCGCCTGCCATCAGGCGCAGATGCTCGAGCGTAGCCTCCAGCGAAACTGCACCATCGGGCCGGCCCTCGCTCCACGCGCAACCAGCACTGGTCGACGCCAGCGCCTGGAAGCCCTGGCGTTCCAGGTAGCGGGCGCTACCCACGTCCCACGGGTTCGGCAGCACGAAGCAGCCCTGCGCATGCAGCTGGCGGAAGGTGGCACGCTTGCGCGGGAGATCAGGATCGAGCGTGGGCATGGCAGGTCTCCGCGGTGTCCGCGCAAGGCGGAGGGGACGACGCCCTGCAACGTACTCCGCCGATGATCGCCGCTCGAGCGGGCGGCCAGCTGCATGGGCCGAGCTTGCTTTCGAGTCACGCTCGGTCATTCAGCGGCGCGGAGGCTGCGCGAAACGCGGGTCCGCCGGGAACGGGCTCGCCGTGTCACGGAGGCGAAGCTCGCTCTGGGAGACGAAGGAGTCGCCGCGCTCGCCGAAGAGGGCGACGCCGATGACACCCACGTTGCGGGCCGAGCCCGTCTGGGCTGCGTAGGACTCGCCGACCGAGGCGAAGCGGAATGCAGCGACCGCGCTCGTGCTCTGGCGGAAGCCTTCGATCTCGAGGGTCGCAAACGGGAGCAGGACGTAGCCGCGACTCTCTGTGGTGCCGGGCTTGCCGTTGATGACGTCGAGCCCGTCGACCGTCACGACCGACTCGAAGCGATGGCTCGTGTGGTTCGTGAGGACGATCGAGTAGCGCTGTCCCGCCTGACCGACGACCATCGTGCGGTCGCCGACGTGCACCGCCTCGAGCGGCTCACCGCTCGCGTCCTTGATCGCGATCGACACCGCGCCGCCGCCGGCGGCGACGTCTCGGCGCGTGTCGCGCTGCGCATGGAGATTCGCCATCGCGTCGACGCCACGACGGTCGTTGTAGTGGAGCGTGGCGACCGCGAACGGACGGCTCGAGTCACGAACGAACGTGACGTCGTGGACGCGCGACCTGCGGCTCTCGCCCCACTCGGTCCCGAGGCCCGGCCGGCTCTCGGGCGCCGGCTCGCGCGCGGCGGAGGCGCTCTCCTGCCGCGGCGGAGCCGCTGACGGCTGGACTGCATCGACGCTGGCCCGCGGAGCCTCGGCCGCGCTCTCGAAGGAGTCCGCCATGGCCGGGCCCGACCGCGAGGCCCCCTCCGCCGAGCCACCGCCGGTGGGTGACGACGCGTCCTTCCGTGCGCCGCCGCCGCAGCCGGCGAGGACCAGGACCAAGCAGAGGAACAACCAGATCTTCTTCGTCGACACCATCGCGGCCTCCAGTGATGAAGGAACGCGGCCCGCCGGCGGCCCTTACAGCCCGACGAGCTGCGCTTGACGAGCGGTGGATACGAGCGGGCGGGACGTCAGCGCAGCGTGAGGAGGAGGCTCTTCATGTGCGGATCGCGCCCGCCTGCGCCGGGAAAGTCCGGGGCATCGGGGAGGTCCTTGAGCTGCATGACCTCTCGGCCGGCCGCGCGGGCGCCTTCGTGGACGAGCCGCCGGAGCTTCTGGCGCGCCATTCCGCGATGGTTGCAGCACGCGAGGATGCGTCCGCCCGGCGCCACGACGGCCGCCGCGAGCGCGACGAGCTCGTCGTAGTCACTCTCGGCCACGAAGCGACGCTTCTTCGTCGACGAGTAGCTCGGAGGATCGACGATGACGAGATCGAAGCGCTCCTCCTTCTTCGCAGCCTTCGCGAGCCACGTGAAGGCGTCCTCCCCGACGAACGAGTGGTCGCGACCGAGCTCGAGGCCCGCGAGCCGGAAGCCCGCGCGTCCGCGCTCGAGCGCCGCGAGCGCCGCGTCGACGCTCACCGTTCGCCTCGCCCCTCCAACCGCCGCGACGACGCTGAACGCGCACGTATAAGCGAAGAGGTTCGCCACCGCCGCGCCACGTGCCGTCTCGCGGACCGCGCGCCGGTTGAGGCGCTGATCGAGGAAGATGCCCGTCGAGAGCCCGTCACCGAGGCGGATCCCGAACGGGACGCCCTCTTCGTGCACGACGATCTCGTCCGGCGCCGCCGTCCCTCGCACAGGCGCGCGCGGCGCGAGATCCTCGCGCCGCGTGTCGACGAGCACGTTCGCCTGCTTCGGTCGCAGCTTGAGGTACACACCGTCGAACCCGAGCGCGTCGAGGGCGTCGAGCAAGCGGTCACGCCGGCCCGGCACCTCCCATTCCTCGGACACGTAGAGCTGCGCGACGAGATGCTCGCCGTAGACGTCCACCGCGAGGCCGGGGAGCGCGTCGCCTTCCTCGTTCACCAGCCGAAACGCGGTCGTCCTTCGCTCGGCCGGGTCGCGGTCCGCACTGCGGCCGAGCCCCCATCGCCGCTCGACCGCGAGCGCGAGCGCGCGATCGAGCGCTCGGCGATCGTCGTAGATCGCGTACCCCTCGTCTCCGCGCTCGAGCCAAACGTCCATCTCCGCGCGCGCGAGGTCGTCGCGGACGACGAGCCGGCGCTTCGTGGAGGGATGTTCGAGCTCGATCGCGACGGCATGGAGCATCAGCCTCGGCGCGGCGCTCCCTCGATACAGGACGTCGCCCGCGATCGGCGCGCCCGCGTGCGCGAGCTGCACTCGGGCCTGATGCGTCCGCCCGGTCTCGAGGACGAGATCGAGGAGCGCCCGTTCCCCGCGATGGCCGCGGAGCGCGACCTGCGTCACCGCACGTTGCCCTTGCTGCGCCGGTCTCGGGCCGCGCCGTGTGTCGCGTCCATGCGCGCGTCGCGGCACCACCTCCATGCGCCCGCTCTCGCCCTTGACCAGATCGTCATCGAGCCTCGCCTCGCGCTTGCCCTTCGGCCAGCCCACGACGCCCGCGACGTAGCGCTTCTTCAGCTGCCGCTTCTCGAGCTGCGCGGCGATCGCGGCGTTGACCTCGGGCCTCTTCGTGAAGAGGACGACGCCGCTCGTATCGCGGTCGAGGCGCTGGTGGACGCCGAGATAGACCGTCTCCTTCCCTTCGCGCGCCGCGAGGAACGAGCGTACGCGGAGCACGAGATCGTCGGGGCGATCCGGCTGAGCTGCCTGGCTCGGGACCCCCGCCGGCTTGTGGACGGCGATGAGGTCCTCATCCTCGTAGAGGACGTGCTCCTGCCTGAAATCTGGCCACACGCGTGCTCGGTCCATTCGCGGCGCGGCACCCTAGCAGCCTTCGCGCGCGCGCGATGCCCGGTGAGCGCGGCCCCGCAAAACGGAGTGGCGCGGCGGGCCCGATCAGCTCAGTTGGGCTCGAGGCCGATCTCGGCGAGGGACGGGTTCGAGTCCTTGTCGCGCTCGAGGCGCTCGAGGCCGCGCTTGTGCAGCACGAGCGTCGCCCGCTCCGTGTACGACCGTCCGCCCGACTCGAGCGCGACGGTGACCGGCATGCGATAGCAGCGCGGCGCATCGATGAAACGGACCCGTCGGCTCGCGTCGTCGAGCACGGGGACCGGCTTGGTCGCGTCGTCGAGCCGCGCGAAGATCGGCGAGAGGTCGTAGCGGAAGACGTGCTTCACGCGACGCACACCCGAGCGAACGAGCTGGGCGTTCGGGACCACTTCGCCGCGGTGCTCGTACGTGAGGACCATGATCGGCGTGAACGCGCCGCACTCCGGGTTGAGCGCGTCGGGCAGGCTCGAGACGCTCTGATTGAACGACTCGCGCGCGGTCACGACGATGTCGCGCGTGGGAAGGCGGCGATGCGGGGCCCGGTACCGGCTGATCCGCTGAGCGCCCCACACACGCTGCACGCGGTGGGTCATCCAGTTGCGACCGATCTCCTTGATGCGATCCTTGCCGGCGTAGACGAGACCGGCGGCGATCGCGAGGACGACGACGCCCGAGCTCACCGTGGTCGCTGCGTTCGCCTGGTTCATGAGGGCGATCTGCCAAGCGAAGGCCCACGTGGACGCGAGCACGGCGACGAACGCGGCGATCCAGTGGTACGCGCGCTCCGCGACCTGGAAGGTCTCTTGTTCGAGGAAGAGGACTTCCTGGAAGTGCTTCTTGAGACGGCTCGAGCGCTCGAGATACCTCTCGAGCGCGTATGGCGACGCCGGGTCCGCGTTGGTGAACCCCTGTGCCTCGCGGTAGGCGAGCTCCTCGGAGAGCGCCTGGGCGAGACGCGCCTCCACTTCGGCGACCACGGGGGCGAGACGGACGGCGTGCCGGCTCTTCGACTCGATGACGTTGGAGAGCGCGCGCTCGGCGCCGGCGAGCATCTCCAAGAGACGGACGCTCACGTACTCGTCGACGAGCTTGCGCTCGCAGGTGAGCTCCGACGGCTCTTCGTTCTCCGCGCGCGTGAGCCGCTCGCGCGACTCCTGCGCGATCCTCAGCGCGGCCTCGATCCAGATCGTGAGCGCGTCCTCGAGCTCACTGTGCGGCGCGGTCGCGAAGAGCGAGGCGGCGAGACGGCAGTGACGCTTGAAGCCGTCGCTCGCGCGCGCGAGCTGGTTCGCCATCGCGAGCGCTCCACGACGGAGGGCGTCGATCGTGACGGTGTCCGAGGCCGGCGCGACAGCGGGGCCGTCGAGCCGCGTGAACGCTTGCATCTGATCCCACGGCAGGTGGCGCACGAAGGCGTTCTGCGGGATCTGGATCTCGACGCGCAGGGAGTACGGCGCCGGCTTCCCGTTCTCCGTGTCCGGCAGCGGAAGCGAGAGGCTCCACTCGAGGCGCGACGCATCGTGCACCCCGACGCGAACCTTGCCGGCTTCCTCCGTCGCCGCTTCCGTGGCGGCAAATGCTTCCTGCGTCAGTTCGACAATCGCCATGGAAAGTTCACAGAACCGTCACACACCCACCTCTCATCTATTGACGGATAACTCTCCGACCTGCAATCGAAATCTTGGAACTTACATGCGTAACGATTGTCGCAGCATTGCAGGTTGACACGATGCGCGACGGGACACCCTGAGGGGCGGTCGCCCAAAACGATCGCGGCCGGCAAGCGCGAGTCGCGCCGCCGGCCGCTTCGAGACGCGCCACACGCGCGCCTAGATCAGCGACTTCACATCGAAAGGCCGCCGTCGACGTCGATCGTGCGACCATCGAAGTAGTCGCACTCGAGGACGAAGCGGACCGCGAGCCAGATGTCCTCGGGGAGGCCGATGCGACCGACAGGGATCGCTGCGACCAGCGCATCGCGCGCCTTCTGGTTCATTCCCTGGGTCATCGGGGTCTCGATCATCCCGGGAGCAACGGCGCCGACCCGGACCCCGAACGGCGCGAACTCCCGCGACCACGTCACGGTGTTCGCGGCGAGGGCCGCCTTGGCCGCGGTGTAGTTCGACTGCCCGCGGTTGCCGTGCCGCGCGATGCTCGAGATGTTCACGATGACCCCGGGGCGCTGGTTCGACTCGACCATCTTCGCGACGACGTCGCGCGTGAGCAGCGTGGCGCCGGTCAGGTTGACTCCGATGACCGCGTCCCACTGCTCCTTCGTGAGCTTCTTCACCTGACCGGACTCCCGGTCCTTCTTCACGAGGAGGCCGTCACGCAGAATGCCGGCGTTGTTGATGAGGCCGTTGAGCCCGCCCATCGCGCCATGAGCCCACTCGACGTACGAAGCAATGTCGGCCTCGTTCGCCACGTCGAGGCGGCGCGCGTGGATCTTCCCGCGCAGCCCCTTCGCCGCCTCGACCGTCTCGGCAAGCCCCACCTCGTTCACGTCGGCGATGGCGACCTGAGCGCCCGCCTCGGCGAGGCGCTGCGCGAAATGACGACCCATCCCCTGGGCGCCGCCCGACACGATGATCTTGAGGTCTTCTAGCTTCATGGCGCACGACTTTAGCCCTGCTGCGCGCCCCGGATCTACGGTGAGGCATCCGCTACCAGCGGATCCATCCGAGCTCCGAAGCCACGACGAGGGCGAGCGCGACCGCCGCGACCTCGACGGCGAAACGCGCGCTCCGCTTGAGGAGGCGGTAGCCGACGCAGAGGAGGACCGCGGCGACGAGGAGCGCCGGCACGCCGGTGTGGACCGAAAGCCAGCGGACGAGCGCCTTGCTTCCGGCCAGCACGCTGGACCAGCTCAATGCCGCGAGGGCGGACCTGACGAGGTCCCACGAGGCGACCGTCACTCGGGCGATCGGGCCACGTTCGGCGCGTGACGGCCAACTTCGGCGCAAGGGGCCCCTCGCCCGAGGGGTCGGAACGGGGAACGGGGAAACAGGGAACAGGCAATGGAGAACACCGAACTGGCTGAACTCGCCGTTTTCCGTTCATTCCCTGTTCCGTGGCCCGGCATGCGTCGGGTCGGCTCATCCGAACGGCGTTGAAGGGCAAGTCCCCGACCTCACATGAGCCGGAAACGAGCCGGACGGCCCGAGCTCCGCCGGCTGCAGGATTGTCGGCGGGCGCGCCCGGTTCGATAGTAACATCGCCCGATCCGTCATGAGCGAGATCGGCGACGAAGTGCTGGCAAGGGCTGCGCATGTGCTCGTGGCGACCGCGCTGCGGGTCGCCGAGGGCGAACGCTTCGTGGTCGTCGGCGACGTCGCGACGATGCCGATCCTCGCAGCGCTCGAGCGCGCTGGACGCGCGGCGGGCGCCGAAGTGGCGATCCTGCGGCTCGACCAGCTCAAGAGCTACTCGACGAATCACTCCGGGGAGCGCCCGCACAAGGTCCTTCCGGACGGCGTGCGCCGCGCAATGCTCTCGGCACAGGCGAGCGTCTTCGTGGCCTCCGCCGCTCGCGCGGAGTCGTCGATGCGCGACCAGCTGAAGCACATCGTCGGCGCGTGCCGAGGCCGCCATGCCCACCTGCCCGGCATCACGCCCGCGGCTTTCGCGGCCGGGCTCGTCACCGACCAATCGACGATCGCCGCGTCGGGGTCGGCGCTGCTCCATCTCCTCGAGGTCGGGCGCGAGATCGTCTCCACGAGCGCAGAGGGGACGAACCTCGTCGTCCACCCCGGCGCGCGCCGCTGGGTCGCGCGCCTCGGCGCGATCCAGCCGGGTGAGTCCGTCGTTTACCCGACCGGCTCGCTCTGCGTCGCGCCCGAGAGCGTGCGCGGGGTCTTCGCGGCGACGGCGAGCCTCGGCGAGTTCTTCGGCGCACGCGAGCGTCTCCTCCGCGAGCCGATCCTCTTCGACATCGATGAGGGCATCGTGAAGCGCGTCCGCTGCCCGGGCAGCCCCGAGCTGGTGCGTGACGTCGAGGCGATGCTGGCGGTCGCGCCGAACTCGGAGCGGGTCGGGCTCGTCGTGCTCGGGGTGAATCCGAGCGCGCCGGCGCCGGTCGGTGCCGTCGCCGTCGATCAGCACCGGCCCGGGCTGCACCTCGTGATCGGCGATCCGCAGTCCACGCTCACCGCGGCGGGATGGTCGGCTCGGACGAGCTTCGCGGCGTGCCAGTCAGCCAGCACGGTCCACGTCGACGGGGTCCCCGTCGCGGAGGGCGGCCGGCTCCTGCTTTCCTGAGCCAGGACGACCACTTATCTCCTATTTTCATAACTTTACAGCGCACTCCTTCATCTTGTGAGTGAGCCTTTGGCTCGTTCGCGCTCGTGTGAATCGAACGCACACTAGCGGCGGCGTCGAGAACGGGTCATAAGCGAACAGTAGCGAGACGTTCCCGATGACGATTCACGTCACGCCTCCGGCCAGCTCGGCGCTCGACGCGCCCGCGGTCGACTCCGGTCGCCCTGCTGCGGCGAGTGAGCGCTCGCGCATGTTCGGCGTCATCGGGCTTGCTGCCGTCATGCTCGTCGCAACGAGTGTGTTCTGGGCGTTCGAGGCGTTGCCCTTCCAGGATCTGCCGGCACACGCCGGGCTGATCGCCATGCGGCACCGGTTCGAGACGTCCGCGTTCGAGCAGCAGTTCTACGTGCTCGCTCCGCACATCGGGCCGTACTCGCTGTTCCGCTTCCTCGGTGAGGCATTCGTGCGCGTCATCGGCCCGGTCGGGGCCGTCCGCGCGCTCGGCACGCTGCCGGTCATCGCCACGCCGCTCGCGATGCTCTTCGCGCGTCGCCGCCTCTACAACGACACCTCGCCGACCTACGGCTTCCTCGGCGTGGCGCTGTCCTTCGGGATCATGACCCTCCTCGGCTTCGCCAGCTATCTGCTCGGCGTCGCCGTCATGCTCGTCGGGCTCACGCTGTGGCTCGATCTGCTCGCGGCCACCGACGATGCGGTCGATCCGCGCGCGGTCCGGCGACGCGAGCTGATCGTCGCCGCGTACGCCCCGCTGATGTTCGTCGCTCACGGGCACGCGTTCCTTCTCTTCCTGCTCTGCGCCGCGATCGCCGCGGTGGTGACCGGCGATCGCCTGCAGCGCCTCGTCCGGCTCCGTGCGCTCGCCCCAGCGTTCCTCCTCGCGGCGTGGGTCGCGTGGATCGAGCGCGGAACGACGACGCCACCGGGCTCCGTCCCGCAGGTCAATCAGCTGATCCCGCGCTTCCAGGGGCCGGCCGACAAGCTCGGACTGCTCATCAGCCCGACGCTGATGACCCGCACCGGGATCGACTTCCTCCTCGGGGTCGTCATCCTCGCGTTCGCGGTCGCGTGCGCGATCGTCACCGTACGCTCGCTCGGCTTCCGCACGGGCGCCAGGATCGACGCGCCCACGGACGTCCGCCACAGCCGCGCGCTCTACGCGTGCGCGGCGGCGATCGCCCTCGCGTTCGTCGCCCTTCCGCACGCGGTCGGTTGGTTCGGCTTCGTCGACGGCCGGCTCGTCCCCGTCGCCCTCATCCTCGCACTCCTCGGGATCCGGCGCCCCGTGCTCCCGCGCTCGTTCTCGCTCGGTCTCCACTACGGTCCGCCGCTCGTCGCATCGACGATCAGCGTCCTCGCGCTCGTGGCCTCGTATCGATTCCAGGACGAGGCCCGCGGCTACAAGGAGGTGCTTGCCCGCGTGCCGGCGGAGTCACGCCTCCTCAACCTGCCGATCGACCCGAACAGCGACGTCTTCACCGCGCATCCGTTCATCCACTACGACAAGCTCGTGCTCGTCGAGCGTCCGATCGTGGTGAGCGACATCTGGTTCCATCAGGGCTCGGCGCTCTACCCGACCCCGGAGAACCCGGCGCTCCGGCTGCCAGCGAGCTACAGCGAGAGCAACCTCAAGTTCATCGACTGGCCCGCGTACCACCTCGACGACTGGGACTACGTCCTGATCCGCACGCGGCCGAACGCTGACCAGCCGCACACCCCGGATCGTCTCGCGCTCGAGGAGCATAGCGGCGGTTGGTGGCTGTTCCGCCGCGTAGAGACTCACGGGGGGTCCTGATGTCATCACACGTTCGAATCGCTCTCGCCTCTGTCGCCATCGCCCTCCCCGCGGCCATCCTCGGGCTGGCCTGCAGCGAGACGGGACCCGACGCACCTCCGCGGACGAACGGCTGCATCGATCGCGACTGCAACTACGAAGGGAGCATCGCAGCACCGAAGCCGGACGGCGGCACGCTCCCCGACGGCGCGCCGATCGCCTACCCAGACCCGCTCGAGGGCACGACGAAGGCGGCCACGCTGGTGAAGGGGCGCTTCCGCTTCAGCGAGGGGCCGGTGTGGATCGGCGGGCGCCTTCTCTTCACGGAGATCCCGGCGAACGTAATCCACGAGGTCCTCCCCGACGGCGGCACCACGCAGTTCCGCACCAACAGCGGCGGCGCGAACGGCCTCGCGGTCGACAACCAGGGGCGACTCATCGCGTGCGAAGGCACCGCCAAGCGCGTCACGAGGAGCGACGCGACCAAGGGCGCAGCGACGACGGCGCTCGCCGAGGGATACGACAACGCCGAGCTGAACGCGCCGAACGACGTCATCGTGCGCGCCGACGGCAACATCTATTTCACCGACCCGAACTACTCCAGCAACCCGAACACGCAGGACGACGAAGCGGTCTACCGCATCGATCCGCAGGGCGGCCTGTCAAGGGTCGCACACGACTTCGACAAGCCGAACGGGATCGCTCTCTCCCCCGACCAGGGAACGCTCTACGTCGTCGACAACGGCGCGGGGAAGCTCCTCGCGGCCCCGGTGGACGCGGCCGGTGTCCCGGGCACGTTCACCACGCTCGCCGACGTGCCCGGCGGCGACGGGATGACGGTCGACGACGCGGGCAACCTCTACGTCGCCGACGACGCCGGGATCGACGTCTTCGACAAGACCGGCAAGAAGCTCGGCACGATCACCGTCGACGTCAAGCCGTCGAACTGCACGTTCGGCGGCGACGACCGGCGAACGCTCTACATCACCGCGAACGGGCCCGATCCGGGCGATGGCGGCCGGAACCCGCAGACGGGTCTCTACTCGATCCGGCTCAACGTGCCCGGCTTGCCCTGATCCTGGCAATTCACTAAACAGCGAGGCGAATGCGCCTCGTCGTCTTCGGAGCCGGCTACGTCGGCCTCGTCAGCGGAACCGGACTCTCCGACCTCGGTCACGACGTCCTCGTCTTCGACATCGACCCCGAGAAGATCGCGAAGCTCTCGGACGGACGCGTGCCGATCTACGAGCCGGGCCTCGCCGACCTCATCCATCGCAACCAGCGTTCCGGGCGGCTCCAGTTCCGGAGCGCCATCCCGGAGCCGTTCGACGCTGCGGACGCATACTTCATCGCGGTCGGTACGCCACCGGGCGCCGACGGCGCGGCCGACCTCTCCGCCGTCATGGCAGCCGCCGACACGATCGCGAAGGTCGCTTCCAAGCAGGCGATCGTCGTCGTGAAGAGCACCGTTCCGGTCGGCACCTGCGACGCGGTCCAGGCGCGCCTCGCGAGCGCGAAGGTCCCCCTCGAGGTCGTCTCGAACCCGGAGTTCCTGAAGGAAGGCGACGCGGTCAACGACTTCTTCAAGCCCGATCGCGTCGTCGTCGGAGCGCGAAGCGAGGAGGCTCGCCAGATGCTCCGCGACCTGTACGCGCCGCTGCAGCTCTCGGGCGAGCGCCTCGTCGTGACGGATCCGCGATCGAGCGAGCTCATCAAGTACGCGTCGAACACGATGCTCGCCGTGCGCATCTCGTTCATGAACGAGATGTCGCGCCTCTGCCACGCCACCGGCGCCGACATCCACTCGGTCCGCCTCGGGGTCGGCACCGACTCGCGCATCGGCAAGAAGTTCCTCTACGCGGGCCCGGGCTACGGCGGCTCGTGCTTCCCGAAGGACGTGCAGGCGCTCTCGGCACTCGGGCGCGAGCACGGCATTCCGATGCGCATCGCCGAGGCGGCGCACGGCGCGAACGAAGAGCAAGCGCGCTTCCTCGGGCAGCTCGTCGAGGCAGCCCTCGGGGGCGTCATGGGCAAGAAGATCGCCCTCTGGGGGCTCGCCTTCAAGCCCGAGACCGACGACATCCGCGAGTCCCCGGCGGTGAAGCTGACCAAGGGCCTGCTCGAGAAGGGCGCCACCGTCTCGTGCCACGACCCCGAGGCCGGCGCGAACTTCGCCAAGCTGTTCGGCGCAGGCGTCACCGTGAAAGAACGCGACTACGACGCGCTCGACGGTGCACACGCGCTCGTCCTCCTCACCGAATGGCGCAGCTACCGCGCGCCGAACTTCGCCGAGATGGAGCGTCGGCTCGTCCCGACCGACGCCGGTGGCGCGCCGGTCCTCGTCGATGCGCGCAACATCTGGCGTCCGAGCGACGTGATCCGCGCCGGGCTCCGCTACCAAGGCATCGGCGTGGCTGCGAGCAGGCTGGCCGACCGGCCGTCGCAGCGCTAAGCGTCTCGTCATGCGACGGTGGCTGGTCACGGGAGGAGTGGGCTTCATCGGCCACCACCTCACGCGCGCGCTCCTCGGTCGCGGCGACTTCGTCACCGTGCTCGACGACTTCTCGGACGCGCCGTACCCGACGCGCCTCAAGCGACGTCATGCGGAGGTCCTCTCGCGGGAGTTCGCCGGCCGCATCGAGATCGTCGACGCGTGCATCACGAACCGCGAGACCGCGGCGCGACTCACCGCCGGGACGAGCGGCGTGCTCCATCTCGCCGGCCTCGCCGGCGTGCGTCCGTCGTTCGCCGATCCGGCGCGATACTCGGTCGTGAACATCGAAGGCACCGCGACGTTGCTCGACGCCGCGCAGCGCGCGGGGACGCCGCTCTTCCTCTTCGCGTCGAGCTCCTCCGTCTACGGCAACGCCACACCGCTCCCGGCGAACGAGGACGCTCCCGCGATCGTCCCCGAGTCGCCCTACGCCGCGACCAAGCGGGCCGCCGAGCTCGTGATCGCGTCGATGGTCCGGAAGACGCCGGCGATGCGCTGTCCCCTCCTCCGCTTCTTCACGGTCTACGGGCCGTGGCAGCGGCCCGAGATGGCGATCACGAGCTTCCTCCGCAGCGCCATCGCGGGCAAGCCGATCACGATGTTCGGCGACGGCTCCATGCGCCGCGACTTCACCCACGTCGAAGACATCGTCCGCGGCATCCTGGCGGCGACCGACCGCGCGCCCAGCGGCGTGCGCCCGTACAACCTCGGCTCCGGGGCACCGGTCACCCTCTCGGAGCTCGTGACCGCGATGGGCCGCGCCGCCGGCCGCGAGATCCAGATCGAGCGAGCGCCGATCCCCCTCGGCGACGTCGAGGCGACCTTCGCGGACATCTCCCGTGCGCGCACCGAGCTCGAGTGGCAGCCGCGAATCGTCCTCGACGAAGGTCTCGCGACCGTCGTGAAGTGGCTCGAGTCCGAGAAGGCGTAGCGCACGCCGCGAAGCAACGGACCGGTCCTCGACCGCGAAACGGGTGGGAATCCGCCGCCGCCGCGTCTCCTTCGATGATCGAAGCGCAGCCGAGGGCATGCGAACAGAGATAGCGCCGGGCGTCGAAGCTCCCGGCATCCCCGGATTCTTCGCCGTCCCGAGCGCTCTCGGGCCTCCGCCGCAGCGCGGACGAGCCGGACTTGTGTCTTGCGTTTGCAGCGACGACGGGGCATTTCGCACGTGATGTCGGTGGGGGATCGCACAGTCGGGATGGAGCTCGTCAGAGCCCTCTCGGAGCTGGCCACGAGCGTGCAACGGGGCCGCACGGTCGAGGACGTGCTTCGAATCGCAGGCGAAGGCTGCGCGCGGCTCGGGATCCGCTTGCTCGTCTTCCAAATCGACGGCGACGATCTCGTCCTCCGTTCCCTCTCGACGTCGCCTGAGCGCTACGACGCAGTCGAGCGCCTGATCGAGACGCGCATCATCGGCCTACGTGCGCCGCTCGATCGTTGCGAACCTGCCGCCGAGATCGTCACGAGGCGCACGAGCGTCCATCGGCCCGACCTCGATCTGTTCGTGCGCTTCATCATCGCCGCGACGGGGCGCGATCCCCTCCCCCTCGACGCCTCGCCCGCGACGTCGGGGATCTCGAACGGCGTGGTCACGCCTCTGTTCGTGCACGAGGAGCCGTGGGGGCTCCTGCTGATGCTCTCACCGTCGCTTCGCTCGGAAGACGCCGCGGCGGTCGCGCTGTTCGCCACCCATGTCGGCGCCGCCTTGGAGGTCGCCGAGTTCGTCCGGACGCTCCAGCAGACACAAGAGGAGCTCATCGCGCGCGAGCGACTCGCCACGATCGGCGAGCTCGCGGCAGCCGTGGCGCACGAGATCCGCAACCCGCTCGGCGTCCTCTTCAACTCCGTCGCCACCCTCCGCCACCTCGTTCAAGGAACGCTGGGTAGGTCGCGGCGCTCGGATGCGGAGGTGCTGCTCTCGATCGTGAGCGAAGAGACCGAGAACCTCAACGAGATCGTCACCGATCTGCTCGAGCTCGCGCGGCCGTGGGCGATGCGCACGAAGGAGACGTCGCTCGCGAGCGTCGTTCGCGACGTCGCGAAGGCCGTGCCTCGCTTACCGGAGGGGTCGGCGGTCGACGTGCAGATCGAGCTCTGCGCGGAGATGCCGCCCGTCGAGATCGACGCCCGCATGGTCCGGCAGGCGCTGCTCAACCTCGTCGTCAACGCCCTCCAGGCCATGCCGGCGGGCGGCACGCTCGAGATCGCCACGCGGATCGAACATCGGGACGACGACCGCTCGTTCGCCTGCATCGACGTGACCGACACGGGCGCGGGGATCAGGCTCGAGGATCACGCACGTGTCCTCGAGCCCTTCTACACGACGAAGCCGGCCGCGACGGGCCTCGGCCTTCCGCTCGTGAAGCGGGTGGTCGAGGCCCATGAGGGCGAGCTCGGGTTCGCCTCGGACGAGGCCGGCACGACGTTCACGATCCGCCTGCCGCTTCCGACGTGGGACGACTCGCGCGTGAGGCTCAAGCGAGTAGAGCTAGCGGATCGTCCGTCGCGGGCAACGGGAACTGGCCGATGAACGGCGTCTGATCGACACCGAGCACGCGGCGAAGCTCGCGGTGCAGGTGCGACGGATGGATGCGGACGCCGTTCGGATCCTTGTCGGAGAGGTTCTGCGCGACGTTCCCACGCCCGACGCGGAGCGCCTTGTGCCCTTCGTCGGTCTTGCCGATCGCGCGGCCGCCTCGAATCCCGGGCCCGGCGAGGAGCGCGGAGGTGACGTTCCAGTGGTCCTTGCCGTTGCCCGTGTTGTAACGCGGCGTCCGTCCGAAGTCGGACGTCACCATGATGAACAGCTTGTCACGAAGGCCCATCTGCTGGGCGCGGAGAAGGACGTAGCGGACACGCGCGAGGAAGGTGCTCATCGCATTGCCCTGGTTGTTGTCGTGATCGGCGTGGGTGTCGAAGCCCCCCTGCGCGTACGTCGCCGACGCCGAGACGCCGGCCTGGAAGCAGCGGAGAATCGTCTCGAGCGGACGCCCGATGTCGATGAAGCGCGGCGTGCCGTTGTTGACGGTCGCGGTCAGGTACGCCTGCGTATCCGGCGCGAGACCGCCCGCGAGCGAGTCGATCGACGGAGCGGGCGCGCCCGCGATCGACTTGAGCAGGTTCACCGATGCACCGCCCTTGGCGGCTTCGTGGAACGCGTCGAGCGTACGCTTGGTGCGCGGGAGCGTCGCCTGACCGTGAAGGCGCGCAAGGCGCTCTTCGCGGAGCTCCGTGATCCGCCGAACGGCGACCTCGGAGAGCAGCCCCTTCTCGTCCTGCGGCGCGGCCTTGAACGGCTCGGTCAGGAGCCCGACCTTGTCGCCCGGAAAGCGGGAGACGCCGACGACGTCGCCGGTGCGGTTGTACTGACCGCCGGCGAGGAACGCCATCGGCACGTTGATCTGCTTCGCGACCTTGCCCGCGAAGAGCGCGGCGAGCGCAGGGAGCTCGACATCGTTGTGCCCGCACGCGAGGCCCTGCACGCCGGTGTCGTGGTTGTTGGTCTGCGTGTCGATCCCGTTGAGGACGAGCACGTCCTTGCCGACGGTCGAGAAGAAGTTCTGCGGATCCTCGACCGGGTTGTTGTTGTTCCGGAGGAGGAACTTCCCTCCGGCCGTGGCCGTCGGGACGAAGATGCCGTTCATCTCGACGACCTCGGTGACGAGCCGGTTCTCGTAGGCCGGGGTCACGCCTGCAGCCGTGACCTTGGCATCGCACAGCATGGTGGGGTCCCAGCCGCCCGCGGCGTGCATGTGGAGGAAGTACGGTCCTCCCCACACCGCAGAATCGGCGTGGGCGTCACGCCCGAGGACGGAGGGGAAGAAGAGAGAGAGCCCGGCGAACCCGGCCAGCTTGACGAAATCGCGGCGATCCATCGTTTGCTTGCTCCTGGCTTCCGTCACTCGTGGGTGAAGCGATAGTCCGTGAGGAGGTACGTCATGACCGCCTGCCACGAACGAATGGTGTAGTTCTCGTCCCGATCCAGCCGCATGCCGGGCTCGTACGCGGCCTTGTCCGGTCGATCGCGGAGGCGCTCGAAGACCGGCTGCAGCCGGCCGTCCGTTTGCTCGAAGCGAACGCCCTTGTCCCAGTCGACCTCGGCGACGCAGCGATAGTTCGGGAGGTTCTGGCCGCCCTTGTTCGGGGTGGTGACGTCGAACTGCTCGAGGTCCCGCCACACGTCGACGAAGAGCGAGTACACCTTGTTCACTTCCTCGGAGCCCGGCTCGACGGTCTCGCCGAGGAGGCGGAAGAAGAGGTGCACGATCGTGTCGCGGATCTTCTTCTCCGCGTCCGGCACCGCGACCAGCGGCTGGTCCTTGTTCGCGCGCGTGAACGGCGTCGTGGTCATCTCCACCGTGCGGAAGAGACGGCGCTCCGCGGTCGGCTTCGTGAAGTCGTAGGTCGTCGCTCGGCACGCCACGATCGCGCCGGTGTACTGGCTCGTCGCGATCATGAGCGGGCTCATCGTGTCGGTGCGCTTGGTCACGTCGCCGGAGTCGATGCCGCCGTAGACGAGCCGCCAGTCGCGGTCCTCGATCAGATCACTCCGGAGGTAGCCGTCCTTCGCGCGGCGCTCGTTCTTCGTCGCGGCCTCACCGCCGAAGTAGTAGAGGCCCGTGGTCGCGCGGTACTTGCGACCGAGCATCTCGGGCGTGAGGATGCGCCCCTGGCCGAGGGCGTCGTGCAGCGCGTCCTTCGCGGCGTCGCCCGACTCCGCGCGGAAGTAGACGCTGTCGACGATCGCGACCACGAGCTTCCGGAGATCGTACTTGGGAGGCGTCGCTCCCTCGACCCCGGCAGCGAACTCGTCGCCGATCTTCACGAACCAGTCGTTCTGGATGTTGTAGGCGCGGACGCGGTCGGCGTAGTCGGGAGCGGCCTTGTCCTGCGGGAACGAAATCGGCTCGTCACCGACGATGCCTCGGTACATGACCTGCGCGACGGAGATGCCGAAGCGACGGTCCTTCGGGATCTGCGCGCCGAGCCACATGAGCGCGTTGCCGTAGCTCTGCGGAGGCATGTCGACGCCGTTGATGCCCGGCGGGAGCATCTCGTCGTGCCAGTTGTCGTCCGCGTTGAAGCGGAGGAGCTGGTTCTCGCCGAAGCCGCGGAAGCCGCCCGCGATCGGGTCGATCACGGTGTGGCAGACCGAGCACATCGGCGAGTTCAAGGTCGGGTTCTGGATCGACGTGAGCGCCGTCGAGTCGACCGGACGATTCGCGAACTTGAAGATGTCGGTCGCGAGGAAGTTCTTGAGGACGATGCGCGCACGCTTGCGGCCGCGGTTCGTCGGGGTCGTCTCCCACCGATTGAGGAACGCCGGAGTGGAGAGGACACCGGCGACGGGCACGCCCGTCGTCTTCGTGTCCCCGTCGGACTGACGGTTCTGCACCGGGGAGAAGTCGATCCGGCGCCAGTCGAGGAAGCTCTCGGGGATGAGCGGCGCGTCGTGGGGCAGACCGTACATCTTGGCCATGAAGGGGTTGGCCACGACGTAGTTGCCGTTCACGATGTCGGAGAACGGCAGGTTGTTCCGGACGACGAACTCGATGTACCGCATCGGCTCTTCGGTCACCGAAGCCGACGTCCAGTTGCGGATCTCGGACGTGTACTGGGGGTACTTGTCGTCGTGGAGCCAGGGCGCGTTGTTGTACGCGGACTCGGCGCTCGCATCGACACCGCGCTCGGTGAGGAGCGCGTCGTTCCAGATCTCGCGCAGGCGATCGTAGAAGAGCTCTTCGTTCGTCAGCTTGACGATGAAGTCGGAGAGCCCCTGGTCGGTCGCCGCCGACGCGAGCTCTTCGTCCGTCGGATAACGACCGGCGAGCGTGATCGCCGCCTTGCGCGCGGTAGCCTTGTTGCCGATCAGCTGGACGCCGAGCTGCCCGTCGCCGTCGCACTTCCTCTCCCCGCCTCGCCGGAGCTCGGAGACGAACGCGGAGAGCGTCTTGTAGTCCTCGGAGTCCGGCTTGAGGACCGCGCCGCCGCCGTGATCGCGCTCACCGAGCGGCTTGAGGAGCAGAACGGGCGTGTCCTCGATCTCGAGCTTCGCGTAGTCGCGCATGCTGTCGAGGTTCGCGCTCACGAAGTCGGGCCACGTCTCGCGGTAGATCTTGAACTTCGCCCCCTTCGTCTCGGCGACACCGCCGGGTGAGTGGCAGCCGATGCAGGCCTGGAGCGCCTTGCCGTAGATCTGCGTGGTGAAATACTCGCGCGTGCTCGTGCACGCAGCACCGCCCCCACCGGCCGCGTCCTCGTCCTCAGCCCCACAGCCCGCGCCGGCGCCGGCGACGCCGAGCACCAGCGCCAACAGCGAGACGGCGTGCCTTCCTGAGATCTGCTGCAGGGTTCTCCTCATGCTCGGTCCTCTCTCGGCGCGTCAGCTCAGCAAGCATTGCGCCCACCCTGAGGTTTTCCGTCCTCACCCCTCCTCGGGCGCCTCCGCCAGCCTTCGCCGACCACGAGGTCGACTGAAAACACGGGGGATCCGTGGTCAGGCTCCGTGGACACTCATCCTGCGTGAGTGTGCACTCCACACGCACGTTTCCGCTGCATCGACTGGGGACCGTTGCCCGCGGGATCGGGGGCGCGAGCCCTTACCGCGTGGCTGGTCGAGCGCCGCGCGCCCGGTCGATCGCGAGGCCACTCGACGAAGACGAACGAACATCGCATCGAGTAGAAGAGCCAGGATCCACCGGCGTCGGCGCACGTTCGATGCGGGGTCCGGTGCACCTCCGTGCTTTCGTTCACGCGCGAGAGGAACGTCTCAGTGCACAACTTGCATGTTAACCTCGCCAACGATGCGTACGCGTGTCCCCTCCATCACTCTATGGTTCACCGCTGCTCTCACGATCTTCGCGACGGTCGCGACCGCGTGCGGTTCCGACGACGAGGACGACGCGGCGGAGGAGAAGAAGCGCAAGGCAGCGGGCGCGAGCACCGTGTTCGTCCCGGCGGATCCGCCCGAGCAGCCCCCGCTTCCTCCGGGAGCCGGTCCGTACGCCGGCCCGCAGCCGACCAACAAGCCGGACAACCCGCCGCCTCCGCAGGATTCGGGCACGCCCCCCGCTGACTCGGGGAGCTCCGGCGATGCGGGCGACACCTGACGCGCACCACTGCTGGTCGCTGGGGCGCGAGCCCCACGTGTTACGCGGGCCGAACGTCCACCCACAGGGTGGCGCGAGCCCCAAACGACTTTCCTTGGGCTCGGACGCCCTCGAGAATGGACATCGGAGAAGGCATGACGAAGAAGATGCTTGTGGCCGTCAGCATGGCGGCGACGATGATTGCGGCGTGTGGTGGTGACGATGATGGTTCGAAGTCCGGCTCTTCGGGCCAAGGCGCGCAGGCGTCTGGGCTGTCGGCGTCGTTCCAGGCGGTGTGCGCGAAGTGTCACGGCGACGAAGGCCGGGGCCAGGGGATCTACCCGCAGATCCCAGGCAGCAAGGACGAGGCCTCCTTCATCGCGATCGTTCGCGCCGGCCGCGGCGAGATGCCGGCGACCAACGCGGCCCGGTTCTCGGAGGCCGACCTGAAGGCCGACTTCCTCTGGCTGACGACGGAGCGAAAGTAGCCCGACGGCTTCCGGGCCGACCTCGAGCGCTCACCGGCACTTCATCGAGCGACGCAGACGCGTCACTCGTGGGCAACGAGCGACGCACACGCTCCTGCGTCACTCGATGAAGCGCGCGCCGAGGAACGAGAGGTAGACGCCCGGGTTGTCGTCGAAGAACCGCCCGAGGTCGGCCCTCTCGATCGAGAAGAGCTTGCCCGTACGCGTGACGCGCGCCGAGCTCGGCGCCGGTACGCCCGTGCGGAGTGCGTCGACTTCCCCCAAGAACGCGCCGCAGGTGAAGGGCTTCAGCTCGCCCTCCGGACAGCGCATCGTCACGGTCGCATCGTCGACGAGGTAGGCGTGCGCTGGGACCTCGCCCGCGCGCCAGAGGACCTGATCGTCGTCGGCCTGACACGGCAAGAGGTACGTCTGAAGCTGCGTCTTCTGCGCCGAAGTGAGCGCCGCGAGGACGGAGTTCTTCGCGAGCAGCTCCCACGCGCCCTCGTCGCGCACGCGGACGAGCCGCTCGAGGCGCGTGAGCATCTCGCTGCCGCGGAGGACGGTGAGGAAGTCGTTGCGATCGATCGCGATGAGGTCGACGTCGGTCAGGGCGACGGCGTCGGCGGACCGCGGCTGATCGAGCAGCAGCGCCATCTCTCCGAAGTAGTCGCCGGCGCGATAGCGGCGGATCGCGACCCCGTCCTTCACGATCTGCACCGTGCCGTGCACGATGATGTAGAAGCTGTCGCCCCGCGCGCCCTGCCTCACGATGAGCTCGCCCGCGGGGAGTGCCATCCGCCGCGCGACCTGGAGGAGGCTCCGCGCGCGAGAGAGCGGCAGGTCGCGTAGGAAGTCCACCATCGCGAAGTTGTCGAGCAGCTCGATCGCGTCACGCAGCCGTGGCGTGTTCGACGGCTCGACCCGGATCGTGTGCTCGAGCCCCTCACGCGCCGCTCGCAAGCCGACGCCCTGCGGGATGTCCTTCGCGGCGATGTGCACGAGGTAGAGCCGCGTCTTCACGTCGTCGGGGAGTTTCGCGAGCGCGCTCGTCGGCGTGTGGAGCGGCGGGATCCCCGCCTCGTGCAAGATCGCGCTGTGGTGCTCGGGAAACGCGACGAGCGCCTCGTAGCGCGCGCGCTCGAAGACCCCCGCCTCGTACATCTGCGTGACGCGTTCGGGATCGTAGAGCGTGTCGCCCGAGATGGAGATGCTCCGGTTGCCGTAGAAGGCGTCGAAGCCGATCGCGGGGATCGAGTGGAGCGTGTAGCGGAACCAGAGCTCGCCGCCGCGGACGTGGACCGGCGCTCCGATGCGCACGGGA
The DNA here is from genome assembly GCA_001899635.1 of Myxococcales bacterium 68-20. Classification (GTDB taxonomy): domain Bacteria; phylum Myxococcota_A; class Polyangia; order Polyangiales; family Polyangiaceae; genus Labilithrix. Next base: position 144,561 of record MKVQ01000005.1, read on the forward strand.
TGGAACGAGAACGTGCGCCGGAGGACGTCCTCGGAGAGGCCCGAGAGCGCCGAGTACTTCCGCAGGAACGAGCCGAGGATGTGCGGCGTCGTGTAGAGGCTGACCTGCGACTCCTCGAGCAGCTTCTGGAACGTGCCGGCGTCATGATCCGCGTGGCAGTGCGTGAGGATCACGCCGTCGATCGTCTTCGGAGCCACTCCCCGCACGCGGAGGTAGTCGGTCGCGTCGGTCGGCGGATCCACGAGGATCGCGCGGCCGCCCATCCAGAGGAGAAAGCCCGTTGTCTTTCCCGACGGATCGAAGCCGTGGCTCGCGCCGAGGACGGTGACACCGAACGACGGCGGCACGAACGGCGCGGTCGCGAGATCGGGCTCGGAGAGCGCGCGACCGGGCAGCGTCACCGTCGCTCCGGTGGAGACCGATTCGCGATCGACGTCATGGACGACGATCGCATCGGCGCCGAACTCGATCGTGACCTTCTCGTCGAGCCTCGCCTTTCCACCGTCGGCCACGACGAACTCGATGAGGTCGTCGACGGTCAACCTGCCCTTCCCCGGCACGGTCCGGAAGTAGCCACTCTCCTTCTCGAAGTTCGGCCGCTGCGACTCGGGGAAGCCGTCGGCGAACTCGCTCGGGAGCGGCCCCACGCTCGGACCGAAGAGCGACTCCTGGAAAATCGATCGGACGCGGCGCTCGACGTCGCGCGAGAGCACGACGAGCCGGCAACGACGCTTCAGAAGGAAGAAGCTGTAGTAGGTCGGAAACTCGAACTCCGCGACGGAGAGGCCACGCCGTCGATCGAACAGCTCGCGCGGGAGCACGTACGCGACGGGGACGTCGAGCCCGAGCGCCATGACGTCCTTGATCGTCTCGGGCGGTATCCCGATCTGCACCGCGCCGGCCGACGTCCGGACGTAGTAGCCGCCGCGAGGCAGCGCGTGCCCCCCGTTCGCCATCGATGAACCGCGCTCGTCACTCGTGGTCACGCTTCTCACGTGTTGGTGAGCTTACCCCAGCGCGCGCGTCTTCGTGCTCCGGCTCGCTCGCGGGTGCCGGGAGCCGACTATTCGCGTTCGGATGATGGCGACCCAAAAGGCAAAGGTTTCCTTGGCCCGAGCAGTTGGTGGTACACCTCGGGTGTGAGCGTCGTCGGCATCGACCTTGGGACGACCAACACCGTCGTCGGCTGTGTCCGAACGGGAAAGGTGCACGTCCTCGCGGATGAAAAGGGGGCTCGCCTCCTCCCAAGCGTGGTCTCGTTCCACCCCAACGGCGAAGTGCTCGTCGGTGGGGCCGCGAAGGCCCGGCGCGTCATCGACGCGAAGAACACCGTCTACAGCCACAAGCGCTTGATCGGGCGCTCGTGGGGCAGCCCCGAGATCGGACAGGCGCGACAGCGCTTTCCGTTCGAGCTCCGTGAGGGACCGGGTCAGGGACCGCTCGTTCACGCGCGCGGGCAGGACTACACGCTGCCCGAGATCAGCGCCTTCGTGCTCAAGCGCGCGCGGCAGATCTCGGAGCAGGCGCTCGGTACTCCGGTCGAACGCGCCGTCATCACGGTGCCTGCGCACTTCAACGAGCTGCAGCGCGCATCGACCAAGGTCGCCGGGCGCGTCTCCGGTCTCGAGGTCCTCCGGATCCTCAACGAGCCCACGGCGGCGGCGCTCGCGTACGGGCTCGGGCGCAGTGGCAACGAGCGCGTCGCGGTCTACGACTTCGGCGGCGGCACGTTCGACTGCACGCTGCTCGACCTCAACGGCAACGTCTTCGAAGTCCTCGCGACCGCGGGCGACTCGTTCCTCGGCGGCGACGATGTCGACACCATCATCGCCGATCGCATGGCCGAGGCGTTCCTGAAGCAGTACCGCCAGGACGCGAAGCAGGACGCGCAGATGTCCGAGCGGCTCAAGACGACCGCCGAGGACATCAAGATCGCGCTCTCCACTGCCGAGAGCCACACCGTCATGCTGAAGGACTTCGGGCATGGCGCTGGCGGCGCGTCGTTGAGCTTCCAGTTCACGATGACGCGCAAAGACCTCGATGCGTTGCTCACGCCGCTGGTCGATCGCACGTTCAAAGTCACGCAGGATGCGCTGACGCTCGCGCGCCTCTCCCCAACGTCCTTCGACAAGGTCATTCTCGTCGGTGGCTCGACCCGCATGCCTCTCGTGCGCAGGCGCGTCGAGTCGTTCTTCGGTGCGCCGCCGATGGACCGCGTGAACCCGGACGAGGTCGTCGCGATCGGCGCCGCGATCCAGGCAGCCGCGCTCACCGAGGGCGGCCGGCGCCGGAGCATCCCCGCGCCGCCCGGAGTCCCGGGCCGCCAGAACGACACCCAGGAGAACACGCAGACGAGCGAGCTCGATCCCGCGATGCTGAAGCCGGCGTTCGCGAGCGCACCGCCTGCGTTCGGCTTCGCGTCGGCGGCCGGGTCCCAGCCGCCGCCGAGCCCGGCCGGATCGGCTCCGCTCACCAGCACGCAGCAGACCGAGGCCCAGGCGCGTCCGCCCGTGCACCAGCCCGCTGGCCCGGGCGCAAGGCTGCCGGCCCATGGGTCCCGCCCTTTGACGCATGCGACGAGCGGCGCGCCGACGACGCAGCCGATGCCGATGCCGATGGCGGCGCGCCCGACGCCGAAGGGCGCCGCGCCGACGCAGGCGAATGAAGACGATCCGTCGCTGGCGTCGTTCCCCGACCTCGCGGTGCCGACGCCGTTCGAGTGGTTCCCGTCCGGCGACACGAAGGCCGGCGGCGCCGCACCGGAGCGCTCGTTCGGAAGCGATCCGAAGGCGATCAGCCAGGCACAAACGGCCCGGCAGCCCGCGGCGCCACCGGGCGGCGCGCGACCGGCTGCGCCCGCTCCTCCGCGGATGGCGCTGGATCCGGGGCCCGGCTTCGGCGCGATCGACGAGCCTCCCTCGCTGTTCTCCACGCCGAGCGCGAGCGTTCCGAGCTTCCCCAGCATGAGCTCCACCGCGGGCCAGACCGTCCCGTCGCCGATTGGTGACGATCCGGCCCCGTGGAGGCAGGACCCAGCGCCGGCCCCGACAGCTGCGATTCCGGACGGAGAGTTCGGCGCCCTCGCCGACCTCAGTCTCGTGTCGACGACGGGCATGCCTGCGGGCGGCACGAACGACGGCGAGTTCGGCCACGTCTCGGACCTGTCGCTCATCTCGAACGACGCCGCGAGCCCGGGGCTGGAAGCGGTCACCCAGGCACGCACGGCGGCGCTCGCAGGCGGAGACTTCGACGACGAGACCGACGCGTACAACCGCGCGGCGCAGGCTCCCCAAGCGCCAGCGAAGGGCCGCACCGTCCAGCTCGATCCGGCGACCAACCCGGCCGCCGGCCGCGTGAAGGACGATCACGACTCGCTCATCGACCGGGCCGATCTCCCCGCGGTCGTCGCGAAGGCGAAGCCGGCGCGAAAGCCCGGCCAGGTCGGGATGACCCCGCAGGGCGGCGGGGCGATGCTCGGCAAGCCGCCGCCGCTCATCGCGCCCCAGCCCTTCGGCCCGATGGAGAAGGTCGACGATTCTTCGCCTCACGTGCGAACGGCGGCGATGCAGTCGCCGCAGCGTCCGCCCGCACCGAAGGCGCCGCCGTCGAGCCCGCAGAAGCCGCCGGCGCCCAACACGACCCAGCCGATGGCGCGAAGCGCTCCGCAGCCGTTCGGCGCCGATGCGGGATCGCCGATGGCACAGGCGAAGCCGGCCCCCGGCAAGCGGCCGGTCGCGGCGACCGAGACGCTCGCCTCGGCCGGCGCTCCGCCGCCCGCGCCTCCGTCGTTCGCGCCTCCGCCGCCCGCGCCTCGGTCGTTCGCCCCGCCGCCGCCGGCGCCCGCAGCGGCCTTCGCTCCGCCGCCTGCGCCGGCAGCGGCGTTCGCTCCGCCGCCCGCAGCTCCGGCGTTCGCGCAGCCGCCGCAGACGCCGCAGACGCAGCCATTCCCGCAACAGAACGCTTACGGCGCGCCGCCTCCGCAGCAGAGCCCGTATGCGTCGTCGCCTCCGCCGATGCAGTCGGCCTTCTCCGCGCCCCCTCCGCAGCACCAGCCGTTTTCGTTCGGCTCCTCGCCGCCGGGTGGATTCGGCTCGGCGCCTCCTCCGCAGCACGGCGGCGGCTCGGCCTCGCAGCCGCCGCCGATCTTCGGAGCGTTCTCGTCGTCGCCTCCACCCCCGGATGGCTCGCTGCCGCTCGACTACCCGTCCGGCACGTTCACCCCGAACATCCCGCCCGCACCGGCCCCTCCGCAGGGGATTCAGTACCAGACGCCCGTCCTCGTCGACGTCACGCCGCGCGGCCTCGTCGTCGAGACTGCGGGCGGGTACACCGACACGATCATCCCGCGCAACTCGAAGATCCCGTGCGAGCGGACCCGTCGCTTCGCCACGGGTCGCGACATGCAGACGAGCGTCCGCGTCCGCGTCGGCCAGGGAGAGAGCCCTGCCTTCCAGCAGAACACGTACCTCGGCGAGGTCGAGCTCTCGGGTCTTCGCCCCGCACCTCGCGGCGAGGTCACGGTCGCAGTCACCTTCGAGGTCGACGCCGACGGCACGCTCCGCATTCGTGCTCGCGATGTCCAGACGGGCCAGGAAGCGCGCGCTACACTGCAGCTCGTGGGCGTCGCCGACGAGTCCTCGGTCGTCATGATGATCAACCGGTTCGCCAATCAGCCGGTCGTCGGCGGCTCGTCCTGATCCTGCAAACCCAACGGTGGAGTGAGGCTGAGGCGATGGACGGTCTGGCGTTGAGGCAGTGGCTCGCCGCGCTCGACTCGATCTCGTACTACGACCTCTTCCGAGCTCCGCCACGAGCGACGTACGACGAGCTCCGCGCCGCGTTCCACCTCTTCGCGGAGACCTTCCATCCCGACGCGCATCGCTGGCGCCATCCGAACGAGCAAGCAGCCATCGGGCGCATCTACCGGCGCGGCACCGAAGCGTGGCGCGTGCTGTCGGATCCCACGCTCCGAGCTCGCTACGACGAAGCCGTCGCGAACGGCATCCTCCGCCCGGAGAACCTCATCGTCGAGATGGACGGCCCGCGCTCCCTCGCCCCTCCGCCGTCCGCCGGCGGCGGCCGCCTCATCGACAAGGTCCGCGCGCCGGGCGCGCGACCGTTCGTCCTCCGCGCCGAGGAGCTGCTCAAGAAGGGCGACCCGAAGCAGGCGAAGATCCAGCTCGTCATGGCGATGCACATGGACAAGGGCAACGCTGCGCTCGAGGCCTTCGGAAAGCAGCTCGACGAAGCCATCGCCGCGAAGGCCGAAGAGGACAAGAAGAACTGGAAGAGGTAGCGGCGCGCCCCGCCCACCGGTTCGCGCAGCCTCGTCCACGCCCATCGAAGCCGAACGGCGCGGCATCGTCCTCCTGGGGAAGGACGCGTTGAGCTCGTCTGTCCCATTCGAGTCGCGAGCGCGAAGCGAAGCGAAGGGCCCGGCGTGGCAGCTAACCCCGACTCACCCGCACGTGATAACGTGCGCCCCGTGACCACGGCCACCGCACGCAAAGGCAGCGCGCTCTTCTATGCGCTTCTTGCGACGTCGACCGTCCTCCTCCTGGCGACGATCCACGTCATCTTCCTGCGCGCGCCGATCGAAGCGCAGATGGGGATCGTCCAGAAGATCTTCTACTTCCACGTCCCGAGCGCCTACGCGATGTACATCGGAGCGACCGCCTGCTTCGTCGGGTCGGTCGGCTACCTCCTGAAGCCGTCGGATCGGTGGGACGCGATCGCCCGCGCCGGTGCCGAGCTCGCGGTGGTGATGGGGATCGTCGTCCTCGTCACCGGCCCGCTCTGGGCGGCGAAGGCGTGGGGCTACTACTGGACCTGGGATCCGCGCCTCACGACGTCGCTCCTGTCCTGGCTCATCTACGTGGCCTATCAGGTGCTGCGCGCCTTCTCCGGCGACGGGGCCGGCGAGCGGAAGTTCGCCTCGGCGCTCGGCATCCTCGGCGCGGCCAACCTGCCGATCATCCACTTCAGCGTCCAGAAGTGGGGCGGCCAGCACCCCACCGTCGTCACGGGCAAGGGAGGCGGCCTCCAGCACCCCGACATGAAGCTCGCGTTCGCGCTGGCAATGACGGCCTTCACTGTGTTCGCGATCACGATGCTCTACGCGCGCGTCCGGCTGGAGCTCGTGCGGAGCCGGCTCGTCCGTGCGGAGGAAGACGCGATCGACCTCGGCCTCGACGACCGAACGGAGGCATGATGCACGCTTCGATGATGCAGCCCAGCGCGGCCGACCGCGCGACCGAGTTCACCGCCGTCGACGGCACCGGCGAGCAGTTCAACGGCTTCACGCTGATGGTCGAGGCGTACGCCGCGATCTGGCTCATCCTGCTAGTGTGGCTGGTCTTCATCTGGCGCAAGCAGGCCGACCTCGGCGCTCGTGTCGAGGGCCTCGAGGCCGCGATCCTTCGCGCCGAGCGCCGGGCCATGGGCGACGCAAAGGCCGGCGAGAGCAACGCGAAGCCGAAGCCTGGCGAGGGCGGCAAGGAGAGCGGCAAGGAGAGCGGCATGGAGACGAGCGCGTGATCGGCCTGCCCGGACCCGAGCACTTCATCTTCATCCCCGGGGTGCTCCTGGTCGGGCTCACGATCGGCTGGATCCTGGGCGGGCGGGCGGCGCGCGCGCAGATCGAGCAGAAGCGTCGCAAGGCGCTCGAGTAGACCGCCCGTCGGCGTCCTCCTCTCGCGAATCGCGAACCTCGAACCTCGAACGGCCTGACGTCGTCGTGGCGCCGCCGCACGTCGGGCGCGCGGGGGTGCTTTTGCGCGGCGCTCGATCGGTGACGCCCGCGCTCAACCGTCGGAGCTCGCAGACACTTCAGCGCAGGCCGATCATCATCCTGTCGGAGCACGCCGACACTTCGGCGCAGGCCGGCCATCATCCTCTCGTAGCACGCCGACACCTGCAACGCCGTGCAATATTTGTGACAGGCCGACCCCCGTGTACCTTCGATCGGTGCCGGCGGTTCGATTGTGACGGGCTCCCAACGCAAGACGCCGTTCGGTCGCGCTCTCGACGCGCTCGGCCTCTTCGTCGTTTTTGCGCTGCTCTGGCTGGCCGCGCACTTCGCCCCCGGGCAGACCGGCGACGCCGCCCTCGTCGCGGCGCTCGGCTTTCTCCTCCTCGCCGGCACGCTCCTCAGCGAGCTCGTCGAGATCGTCGGTCTTCCCCACCTCACCGGCTACCTCCTCGCCGGCATCGTTGCGGGCCCTCACGTCCTGCACCTGATCGACCACACGACCGTCGAGCGCCTGAAGCCAGTCAACACCCTCGCCCTCTCGCTGATCGCGCTCGCCGGCGGCGCCGAGCTCGAGGTCGACGCGCTCGAGCGGGGCGTGAAGACGCTCGTCTCGGCGACCCTCGTCCAGAGCGTCCTCGGTGTTCTCCTCGTCGGCACAGTGTTCTACGCGGTGCATCCGTTCATCGGCTTCACACGCGAGCTGCAGACGGGAGCGGTGATCGGGGTGTCGCTCCTCTGGGGGGTGCTCGCGATCGCGCGAAGCCCTTCGGCGGCTCTGGGCGTCATCTCGCAGACGCGCGCGAGCGGCCCGCTCGCACGGTACACGGTGGCGTTCGTGATGACCTCCGACGTCGTCGTCGTGGTCCTGCTCGCGGCCGGGATCACGATCGCGCGACCGCTCGTCGACCCTACCCTCACGTTCTCCGCGGACGCGTTCGGAGAGCTCGGGCACGAGCTCCTCGGCAGCGTTGCGCTCGGCACGACGCTCGGCCTCGTCCTCGCGGTCTACCTCCGGCTCATCGGGCGTCAGCTGCTCGTCGTGCTCGTCGCGCTCGGGTTCGGCGCAACGGAGGTCCTGGGCTACCTCCACTACGACGCGCTTCTCACGTTCATGGTCGCCGGCTTCGTGGTGCGGAACATGTCGCGGCAGGGCGAAAAACTCGTCCACGGCGTCGAACAGGCGGGCTCGGTCGTCTACGTCGTCTTCTTCGCGAGCGCAGGCGCGCATCTGAACGTCCCGCTCCTCCGCGACCTATGGCCGGTTGCGCTCGTCCTCGCGGGCTCCCGCGTGCTCGTCACGTACGGCGCCGGGCGCCTTGCGAGCCACGTCGCGAAGGACGAGCCGATCATCCGGCGCTGGGCCTGGGCTCCGCTTGTCTCCCAGGCAGGCTTCGCGATCGGCATCTCGCAGATCGCCGCGCGCGAGTTCCCCTCGTTCGGGCGTGGCTTCGGCGACCTCGCGATCGCCACGGTGGCGATGAACGAGATCGTCGGGCCGATCGTGTTCAAAGTGGCGCTCGACCGAGCGAAAGAGACGCGCGAGCCCGCGCCCTCGCTCACGAACGCGGAGCCGCTGGAAACCGCGGTCACCGCAGCGCCCGCACACCGCCCGGAGGAGTGACGCCGGCATTGCCGGAGACGGGCGAGCACTCTACGCTCCTCGACCCATGATCGATTTCGAGCTCACCGAGGAACAACGCGCTCTCATCGACGTCGCCCGCCGCTTCGCCAAGGAGAAGATCATTCCTGTCGCCGCCGAGGCGGACAAGGAGAGCGAGTTCCCTCGCGAGGTCTTCTACGAGGCTTGGAAGCTCGGCCTCGTGAACCCCACGCTCCCGACCGAATACGGCGGCCCGGGGCTCTCCGATCTCGACTCCGTCCTCGTCACCGAGGAGCTCGCCTACGGGTGCAGCGGCATCCAGACGAGCATCACGGCGAACACGCTCGGGCTGACGCCGATCAAGCTCGCGGGTAGCGAGGAGCAGAAGAAGAAGTACCTCGGCTGGCTGATGAGCGAGCCGACGTGGGTGAGCTACGCCACGACCGAGCCGGGCGCCGGAAGCGACGTCGCCGGCATGCAGGCGCGCGCGGTCAAGCAGTCCGACGGCAGCTACGTGCTCACGGGCACGAAGGCGTGGATCACGAACGCGAACCTCGCGAGCTTCTACGTCATCTTCGCGACGGAGAACCCGGACCTGAAGCACAAGGGCATCGGCGCGTTCATCGTCCACCGTGACGCGAAGGGCCTCAGCGTCGGCAAGCACGAGGACAAGCTCGGCCAGCGCGCGAGTGACACGGCGCAGGTCATGCTCGACGGCGTCCACGTCCCCGCCGCGCAGGTGCTCGCGCCTCCGGGCCACGGCTTCAAACTCGCGATGGAGACGTTCAACCAGACGCGGCCCGACATCGGCGGCATCGCGTGCGGGATCATGCGGCGCGCGCTCGACGAGAGCGTCGCCTACGCGAAGGAGCGGAAGACCTTCGGCACGGCGATCGCGAACCATCAGCTCGTCCAGGCGATGCTCGCCGAGATGGCGATCCGTCTGAACGCGACGCGCCTCCTCGTGCACAAGGCGGCCTGGAGCCTCGACAAGGGCATCCGCGATCCGCTCACGTCGGCGTGCGCGAAGGCCTACGGCGCCGACGCGGCGATGCAGTCGGCCATCGACGCCGTCCAGATCTTCGGCGGCAACGGATACGTGAAGGAGTATCCGGTCGAGAAGCTCATGCGCGATGCGAAGATCCTCCAGATCTACGAGGGCACCGCGCAGATCCAGCGCATCGTGATCGCGAAGCAGCTGCTCGCGTGAGCCGGGCGGCGCTCGCGCGCCTCGGCCTCCTCGCAGTAACGGCGGGCAGCGGAGCGCTCGGTTGTTCGCCGTCACCTCGTGACGTCGTTCCGGAGTCGCGCGACGTGCGTGTGACTCCGGACGGGGGCAACGGCGAAGCCTACGTGCACGTCGCCCGGCGGCCGCATGGCGTGGTCGCCCTCGCCGAGGCGCGCCACATGAAGGACGAGGAGGCCCGCGCGATCGTCGAGCGAATCGCCGACGAGCTCGAGCGCTGCGCGACCGGCCTCGAGGCGCAGCACCTCCTCGTGGAGGGCGCGGCACGCGTCGTCGCCGTCGCTGGCCCGAGCGGTACGCCCGCGCTCAACGTGCGGCTCGCTCCGGGCGATGCCGTCGCCCAGAACGCTCTTCTCTGTCTCGTCGCCCCGGTGCGCGCGACGACGCTGCCCTTGCCTACGCCGAGCGGTACGCCGGGCCTCGCGATCGAGGCGACGTGGGGCCCGTCGAGAGCGTCGCCGGCTCCAGACACATACGGCGACGCAGGTGCGGGCCTGTAGCCAGGAATTCCATCCTGGCCAGACGGCAGCGACTCCTCCAAATATCCGCTGCCGCTAAGTTTTTACAGCCACCACCGCTCGAGAACGGCGCCAAGCCGCGGATCTGCCTGGGGAATCCTCGACCATGGTCGAGCATGATCCATCTCCGGCATTTCCCTTGTGGAAACGGTGCGTTTCCGACGCCGCCGTTGTCCGGATCGGCATTGGCGGGCACAACCCAGCTCGCGATCGTGTGAGGGGCGCACGCGATCGTGACCGCTGTCGGAGAAAGTGGAGGAGCAGCAGTATGCGTGCATCGATCGGACTTGGGCTCGGCGTGATGGTTGGGCTCGTCGCTTGTGCAGTGAGCAATGACGATGGCGCGACGAGCGTCCACGAAAACCCGGCCCCCGCGGGCGAAGTCGGTTCGTCGACCGACCCCACCGAGCCGCCGGCGCCCCCGCCCGCGACGCCGGACGACGACGACAAGCCGACGCCGGAGGCACCGCCCGCACCGGTCGTCCGCGGCCTGTCGATCTCCGAGGTCGCCGTCTTCCAGGCGGTCAAGGTCCCCGTCGTCAAGGACGGCACGCTCGTGGGCACGGCGGCGCGCAAGGCGCCCGTCGTCGCGAACCGCCAAGGAATGATCCGCGTCTACGTCACGCCGGAAGCCAGCTGGAAGCCGCGCGAGGTCACCGTCGAGCTCCGCCTGGGCGCGGAGGGCGTGACGTTCCCGGTCATCCGCGAGACGAAGACGATCAGCGCGGCGTCGACGGACGAGGACGCGGCCTCGACGTTCAACCTCGAAGTCCCCGCCGAGAGCCTTCCGCCGGGCGTGACCTTCCAGGTCGCCCTCACGGCGCCCGATGGCGACGACGCGGCGACGGCCGGCAGCTCGAAGAGCCGCTTCCCGAGCGACGGTGGCATCGAGAAGCTCGGCGCCGAGCACTCGGGCAAGCTTCGCGTCGTCCTCGTTCCGGTGAAGTACGACGCCGACGGCTCCGGCCGCGTTCCGGGCGTCGGCGAGAAGGAGCTCGCGCTCTACAAGAGCTGGTTGATGAAACTCTACCCGACGTCCGAGGTGGAGCTGTCGGCGCGCGAGCCCTTCGCGTGGTCGTCGACCATCTCGTCCAACGGCGGCGGCTTCTCCCAGGTGCTCCGTGCCATCACGCAGCTCCGCCAGGAGGACAAGGTCGAGAAGGACATCTACTACTACGGCCTCCTCACCCCGAGCGACTCGATGCAGTCGTACTGCAGGGGCGGGTGCGTCACCGGCCTCAGCCCGGTCGTCGACAACCCGAGCGCGTCGGGCATGCGCGCGAGCATCGGCATCGGCTTCGGCAACACCGAGTCGGCCAGCACGCTGGCGCACGAGCTCGGCCACGCCCACGGCCGGCTCCACGCCCCCTGCGGCGGCCCGCAGGGTGTCGACCCGAGGTTCCCGCACCAGGGCGGCGGGATCGGCGCCTGGGGCTACGACATCTTCTCGAAGACCCTGATCTCGCCCGCGAAGGGTCGCGACATCATGGGCTACTGCCGCAACGAGTGGGTCAGCGACTACACGTACAACGCTCTCTTCAGCCGCATCGCGGCGATCAGCGAGGAGCAGAAGATGGTCGCCACGCCGAGCCCGCTCGCTGCTGCGAAGCAGGCCGCGCGCTATCGCGTCGCCACCGTCGGCGAGGCGGGCGACCTCGCGTGGGACGGCGACATCGAGTTCCAGTCGGAAGACGAGCTCAAGGGCGCCGCGATCCGACATGCGAAGTTCTACAACGAGGCAGGCGCCCCGATGGTCAGCCGCGCCGCGAAGTTCTTCGCGTTCGATCACCTCCCCGGCGGCTTCCTCTTCGTGCCGAACGACGCGGCGATCCACGCGATGGACTGGAAGACGATGGACGTCGAGGGCTTCGCGAACAAGCTCGCGCGCTGAATGACCGAGCGTGATTCGCATCACGCTCGGCCCCTTCTGGACGACGGACGGACGGACAGGACGACGTTCCTGCCCGTCCGCTTCATTGAGTACCCTTGACTTTATCTCGCGCGGCGTCACCTTCAGGGCGTGTGGACGCGTGAGACTCTCCTCGAGCACCTGACCTCCGGCGGATCGGCGAGCTACCTGCTCTTCTGGGGCCATCACCCGAAGACGGCCGGCGGGATCGACGCGTCGTGCCTGAGCCAGTGGTTCCCGGCAGCCTTCGAGGTCGACGGCGTTCGCTATGCGACCGCCGAGCACTGGATGATGGCCGAGAAGGCGCGCCTCTTCGGGGACGCGCCCGCGCTCGGCGAGATCCTCACCGCGACCTCTCCAGCGGAGGCGAAGGCGCACGGCCGGACCGTCCGGAACTACTCCGACGAAGCGTGGGAGCGCGCGCGGATGGACGCGGTGGTTCGTGGGAACGTCGCCAAGTTCGAACAGAACGCGGCGCTCGGCGTGTTCCTCCGAGGCACGGGCGATCGCGTCCTCGTCGAGGCGAGCCCGCGCGATCGGATCTGGGGGATCGGGATGGGCGCATCGAACCCGGATGCGCGCATCCCGGCGCGCTGGCGCGGGCGCAACCTGCTCGGCTTCGCCCTGATGGAGGCGCGCGCACGCCTCTTCCCGCGATGACGTGCGAGCGACGGGATGCGACGCATCCCGTGTTCGAGCCAAGAGACGCGTCGGCGCAGCGAACGCTGCGCCGACGCATCGTCGCTCAGAACGTCATGCCGAGGGACGCTCGCCAGAAGATGCCGCTGAAGGCGACCGTGCCGAGGTTCGTGTCCTCGTCGCTGCCGAGGAGGTCCTTCTCGGTGCGGTTGGGGTTGGCGCGCAGCGACGCGTTCGTGGTGTACGCGTAGCCGAACTCGGGCGTGAGCCAGAAGCGGGCCGATCGCTTGTCCGTCTGCTTGCGCGGGCCAAGCAGGATCGAGCCGCCGATGCTGGCGTCGGCGGAGAACGCCCAGCCCGTGACGGACAGCTCGTTCGGCGCCGACGGATCCTGCACCGATGCAAGCGCCGCCACCGCGCCCGGCGACACCTTGCCGAACAAGTACAGCCCCTGCGCGAGGTGGTAGCGGCCCTCGACAGGCACGTAGAGGCGATGGGCAGTGAGCGAGGACGCGAAGCCGCGGACCTTGTCCGAGCGGCCGCCGACGTCCCAGCCGAGCCCCGCTGCGAGCACGAGCTTGCCGCTGGTGAGCAGCGGATACGTCCCGTCGATCGAGAACTGGGTCAGCACGTCGCTCGACGCGAACGTGTCGAACCCGCGGCTCGGCATGTAGCCGGTGAGCCCGACCGGCAAGTAGCCGACGCGCAGGCCCGCGTTGATGCGGACGAGATCGTAGCGCAGTGGCCCTTCCGTCGCGGGACGGTCGTGGGACACGGCCGGCGCAGGTTCGGCGACGATCACGGTCGCCGCCGGTTCACCCGACGCTCCGTCGTGCGTGCTCGACGTCGGTCCGGGACGAGGCTTCCGACGCGGCGGAGGCGAGGCCTCTTCGGGCAGCGGCGGGGCCGCCTCCGTCGTCTCCGGGACTGGCTGCGCCTCGGGCTCGGTCTGCGCGAGGGCCGGCGACGCCCATGCGAACGCGAGCGTGGCGGCGAAGGACGAAAGAACAGCTGCGCGCTTCATCACAGACCCTCCAGCAGGATGCCGTAGTACGAGCGGCTCGCCGTGGTGTCGGGAGCCAGCGCATCGAGCACCGTCGCGCCGACGCCGCCGCGAGCATCGAGCGCCACGAGCGAGCGCCCGCCGTCAGCGCGAACGACGTCGAAGACCGAGTCGATCGGGCGGTCGAGCGGAAGCGGGATCGGATGCAGGTTTTCGAGCGTGACCTGGGCGAGCTGCAAGCTGCCGCGCTGGTACGCCCAGAGACGCTGGCCGTCCGGCGCGACGTGGATCGTCGGCTGCGCGAGCGTCGTGAGCGGCGCTGCCGTCCGGCTCGCGAGGTTCAGCACGAAGAAGCCGCCGCTCCCCTGCCCCTCGAGCACCTTGAGCTCCGGCCGCGGCGGTGGCACGTCGCGAACGCGCTCGATCGAGCTCGCAAGGGAGACGACCTCCACCGTGCGGTAGTTCTTGTCGAGGGTCTTGCCGAGCGACCAGAACGCGACGCCGCGCGAGCCGCCCGAGCCGTAGAGGAGCGCCGTATCGGCGCCCGCTGCCCCGCCGACGACGCTCGTGATCAGCGACATGCGGGAGTAGGGCTCGGTGAGCTGGACGTCGATCGTGATGCTCGTCGTCGGATCGACCAGCACGGCCTTCCTGGCCGTCGGCACCACCGCTGCGAGACGAAGCCCTCCGTCGGTCCGGACGAACTGGATGTCGCTGGGGATCCCGCCGACGTCGGTCTGGTTCGGCTCGGGGAAGAAGTCGTTCAGCACCGTGCCCGGCTCCTCCGCGACCTGCGTCGCGGGAGCCGGGACGAGCGTGAACATGAAGACGCTCGAGTCGTTCGCGGCGCGGACGCCGATGCGAGCGTCGTCGTTCCGCGCCGGATCGCCGTCGTCGACGACGATCGCGGCCGGCTTCACCGAGGCTGCGGTCGCGCCGCTCGTGAGGCGCATCGTGATCTCGGGACGGCGCGGCGTTGCGCGGATGTTGTCGAGGTCGAGCAGGTGCACGTCCTGATCGGTCTCGACGACGAGCAGACGACGCTGTCCGCCCGGGAGCGAGAGCGGATCGGTGAAGCTCACGCGCTGGGGCCGGCCGCCGAAGGACCGGAGCGTGCGCGGGGTGACGGCCGCATCGGCCGGCGCCTCGAGGTCGACGATCACGATCTCGTTCGGGTTCTCCACGAACGCCGTCTGGACCGTGCCTGCCGCCGGCGCCGCGAACAGCGCGACGTAGCGGCCCTTTGGATCGATCGAGAAGCCCGAGTGAGGCGACTCGAGCTCGAAGCGGCGCGCACCGGCTCCCTCGACGACGGTGAGGCTCGGACGCTCGTTCTTGTCCTTGCGGCGCGGCACGTCACCGGCCGAGAGCACGAACAGGCGCCGCTGATCCGGCGAGGCCTCTGCGCGAACAGTGGACCTTCCGACGCCGACGAAACGTCGATCGAGCTCCTGGCCGGCCTTCGGCGTCAGGAGCGCGACCCGGTTGGCGGGGCGATCGAGGAGCGCGACGCGATCAACGAGCGCGAAGGCCTGGAGCTGCGTCTCGATCGGCGCATCGTAAACGTCGGGGCGGTCGCCGCAGGCCGATCCTGCGAGGGCGAGTCCGAGCACGGCGACTTTGGACTTCCAGGACCTCATGGCTTGCTCCCATCGACGACGCGGGACGAAAGCTCGAATCCAGTGAGCGTCCGCGCGACGCCGCTCTCGAGATCGATGAAGGTGAGACGGCCCTCGGGGTGCTGCTGGGCCACGAACACGCGCTTCGCGCCAGGCACCGCGCCGACGGCGATCGGCGGGCTCGCGAGCGGATAACGCTCCACCATGAGCTGGGGCATCCGGGCGAGATACGCGCCGAACGTCTTCGTCGCGTCGTTGCGCTCGGCGACGATGGCGCGATCGTTCGTCGTCGCGACGGCCGTGAGCGGCGCCTCCGCGGCAACGATCTTCGCCGGGAGCGTCTGACCGATCGGCACGACGCTGAAGGCGCCGGGCGAGCCGCCTTCGCCGGTCGTCTTGTCGTGGAGCACGACCGCATGCAGCGCGTCCGGCGTCGAGAAGATGCCGAGGACAGGCGAATACAGGCGCACCGTGCGGAACGCCGCGCCCTGTCCGAGGTCGAGGATCGAGAAGCGTTCGACCGCGACCGCGTTCGTATAGAGGAGCGCCTTGTTGCCGCCCGGCGCGATCGCGACCGAGCCGATCGTCTCGCCCGTCACGGTGACCGAGGTCTTGTTCGCCGGATCCGCGAGCGGCATGACGGCGACCTCGGAGGTCGCGCGGACGACGGCAACGGCGCGATCGCCGGTGTCGGCGAGGTCGAGATCCGTGACCGGCCCGCTCAGCGTGATGTCCGTCCGCGCGTCGGTATCGAGCGCCACGATCGTGATCGCGTTCGAACCGTCGCGACGGACGAACGCGCGCTGCCCGTCCTTCGTGACGAAGACGTCGCGGGTACCGGGATCCTCGTTCGGGGTGTTCGAGATGGCGACGTTCTTCGTGACCTTCGGAGCGCCGGAGAGGTCGAGGATCGCGACGCCGTCCTGCGTCACCGCATGCGCGCGCGGCTTGCCCTGGGCGAAGCCGACCGCGACCGGGCGATAGCCGACGGCAAGGATGGTCGAGGTCCCGTTGACGAGGTCGAGCACGGTCAGGTCCTGGAAGCCCTGTGTCCTCGGCGCGGACGGCAGCTTGCGCGCGTCGGCCCACGCGATCGCGAAGCGACCGTCCTCGGAGAAGACGAGCGTGTTGACCTGCTTTGCCGTCTTGAATGTCGTGGTCGTGATCCCCGTGGGCGTCGCCTTCAGCAGCGTCGCGTCTTCGGAGAGCACGTTGAGGACGAGCGTCGTGTCGACCGACTGCCCCGGCACGCTCGCGAGGTACGTCGGTCCGTTGCCCGCCTCCACGGTCCGAACCTGGAGTGTCGAGGCGTCGACGAGAGCGATGCGACCGCTCTTCGGGTTCGCGATCCACACCACGTTACCCGTGGCGACGGGCGCCTCGTAGTCCGACTCGACCTCCTTCTCCGGCGGCGGCTCCGCGCCCTCGGACGGCTCCGGCCCCTTCGCGCCCGGATTGAAGTCTGCATCTCCCGCTGCGCGCTCGGCAAAACCAGACGCATCGTCCGAGCCGCACGCCGCCGCAAGGATCACCAAGAGAGAAGCCACGAGCCCGATGCTCGTCGTCGGACGTCTCATCCAACACCTCCAAGAAGAACACATAGCAACGTACATGCCGCGCGCCGCGAATGGTAAATTCGCGGCGATTCAGGCCGATTTACGTGCCATCCGCGGCACGGGGTCTGGCAGTCGTGTCAGTGCCCTCGCCGGCCCCGCGATCTCGTGACCTCGATGGCCGATCGCGGGCTCAGCTTCCGATCCAGACGCCGCGCTGGTTCGCGATCATGATGTCGCGCCGGAGCTCGGCTTCCTTCCGATCGAGGTCGGGACCATGCTCGCCACGACGCCGGCGGCTCTTCACGAACGCCAGCTCGACGAGCTGGAGCTGCTTCTTCCTGCGCACGCTGAACGCCGACCAACCCTTCGAGAGGAGGACGCCCCAGTTCTTGAAGCCGAGCGCGAAGTAGCTCGAGACGAGCTGCAGCTCCCTCGGGTGAAGGAGATTGCCGACCTCTCCGAAGAGCTCGCGAACGACGATGCTCCGGTCGCGCACGACGAGGAGCGCGAGGAGGACGAAGAAGAGGATGTCGATTAGCCACGAGATGAGGAGCATGAGCACGAGCCCGCCCTCACCGAAGACCGTCGGCAGGAAGTTGTGCATCGCATGCATCGCGATCGCGCAGCCGAAGCCGATGACGGGGGCGGCGATCTTCACGAACCAGTTCTTCGATTCGGCCGCGATGCCGAAGCCGAGCCCGGTGCAGGCGGTGAACGTGCAGTGCGACAGTCCGAGGAGCACCGTGCGGAGGAACAGGAGAACGACGAAGCCGCCGAGCCCGTTCGTCGCGAACTGGTTGGCGACGTAGAGGATGTCCTCGGTGAGGGTGAAGCCGAGACCAACCACGCCGCCGTAGATCGTTCCGTCGAGCGGCCCATCGAGCTCGCGGAGCCCGAGAGCGCTGATCAAGGCGATCAGGGCGACGCCAATCCCCTTGAACGTCTCCTCGAAGACGGGCGCGAAGACGGTCGCACCGACGATGTCCATGTCGCTCGGCGACGCATCGAGCAGCGCCGACGTGAACGACTGGGCGATGCTCGAGCTGATGCCGCCGCCGAGCGTGGCGAAGAGCGCCCCCCAGACGAATGCCGCCATGATGAGCCACCAGGGCTCGGGCTCGAAGCGATCGACCCAACGGATGAAGACGAGGTACGTGAGCACGAGCGGCGTGACGCAGATCAAGCCGAGGATGAAGCCCACGAGCATCGCTCGACCACGATAGCAGACTCCAGCGTTCGAGGCCCCGACGCCACGAAGTCCCGCTTGTTCGACCGCTGCCGCGCAAGCTGTCCGCCCGATCGCCGGCGGACCGCCGATCGGTGTAGGGTGCAGACGGTGAGCACGCAGGGCGTCGTCGCAGCAGGGGATCCGCAGACGGCGGAGGCCGGGGCCGAGCTCCTCCGTGAGGGCGGCAACGCGGTGGACGCCGCCGTGGCGGCCGCGTTTGCGTCTTTCGTCTGCGAGCTACCGCTCTGCTCCCCGCTCGGCGGCGGCGTCTGCGTGCTCGAGCGCGCCTCGCACGCGCCGGTCGCTTTCGACATGTTCGCGCGGACGCCGGGACTCGGCCTTCCTCCCGGGACCAAGCCGCGCGACTTCGCGGCCGTGACGATCGACTTCGGTGCAGCGTCCCAGGTGTTCCACGTCGGCCGCGCGAGCGTGGCCGTTCCGCTCGCGCTCACGGGGCTCCTCGAGCTGCATCGCCGTTGGGGCGCACGTCCCCTCACCGAGGTCCTAGCTCCGGCGATCGAACTCGGTCGTGACGGCTACACGCTCGGCCCCGGCGTCGCGTTCGTGTTCGACATCCTGAAGCCGATCGTGGACCGCAGCGCCGAGTGCCGGCGCCTCTTCGTCGACGACAGCGGCGCGATCGCGACCGTGGGGGCTCGCCTCCGCAACCCGGACCTCGCCGCGACGCTGGAGCGGATCGCGCGGCGTCCCGCGGATGCCGTACGCGAGCTCCACGAGGCGCTCGCGCGCGAGATGGGGCCGGACCGCGGCGGGCTCATCACCCCCGAGGACCTCGCGGCGGCGACGATCGCGGAGCAAGCCCCGGTCATCGTCGACCACGACGGCTGGCGCCTCGCGACGATGCCGTCCCCATCGACCGGCGGCGTCCTCGTCGCGCTCGGCCTTCGCCTGCTCGATGGAGTGCGGCGCTCCCCTTTCCTCTCCCGCGAGCACGTGCTCCTCGTCGCAAAGGCCCAGGAGGCGCTACTCGCCGAGCGCGACGAGACGTTCGCGGAGCGGTGCGCCGATCCGGCCCTCGTCAAGGCGCTCCTCGACGACGAGCGACTGGCAGCTGCCCGCGAGCACGCGCGGAACAACCTCCTCGGCTCGACGACGCACATCAGCGCGATCGACGCGCACGGGACCGCGATCGCGCTGACGCTCACCAACGGCGAAGGCTCGGGCCACGTCCTTCCCGGCACCGGGATGATCGCGAACAACCTCCTCGGGGAAGAGGATCTCCACCCACGCGGCTTCCATCGCGATCCGCCAGGCACGCCGCTCGCGACGATGATGGCGCCGACGATCGTCTCGCGCGACGGCGATCGGATCGCGCTCGGGAGCGGCGGCTCGAACCGCCTCCGCACCGCCATCCTCCAGGTGCTCGTCGGGCTGGTCGAGCATCGCGTGTCGCCCGCCGATGCCGTGCACGCACCACGGGTCCACCTCGAGATCGACGGCGCAACACACGAGCCGCGGATCGCGTTCGAGGCCACGGGGCTCGCCGACGAGGTCGTCGCGACGCTCGTCGACCGCTACCCGACGGCACCCGCGATCTTCTCCGCACCGAACCTCTACTTCGGCGGCGTCCACCTCGCGATGCGCCTCGGCGGCAGCTTCGCCGGCGTCGGCGACTCGCGCCGCGGCGGCGCCTGCATCGTCGTCTAGGTTGGCGTTCGACGTCGGCGTAGCCGAGCTCCGCCTCAGGGAGCGTCGGGGAAGTCGCCCGCCGGCGGGAGCTTGGCGTTCCCCGGCGCGAACGCGGCCGCGATCGCGACGAAGGACTCGTTGCCGTCGCGACGGTTCTGGTGGACGTAGAGGTAAGAACGATCGCCGAGGTCGAGGAGCGCCGGCGCAGCCTCCTTCTGGTTGACCGAGTAGACCGGCACCGGTTGGCGCACGAGCGTGCCGGACTCTCCGTAGCGCGCCGCGAAGCCGATCGCCGTCGCGCCGGCGTCGTCCGTTCCGGTGTAGAGCACACGCACATGAAAGCGGCCCGCCGGCGTGGTTCGCGTGACGACGCACGGGTCGCCGACCGCCGCGGTGTCGAACGGCGGCTTCTCGTTGGGGAGGAGGCTGCCGGGCGCAGGCGGCGGCGACGGCACGAGAACCGGTACGGTTCCGATGCGGGTCCACGCGATGCCGTCGGCGCTCTCGGCCTCTCCGATCGCATTCCCCGCGGCGTAGAGCATCCGGAGCCGTCCGTCGGGGAGCTCGAAGACGGTCGGCGCGCGCGGGGCGGCGTTCTCCCACGATCCGGCGAGCGCGTCGCGCGCGAGGACCGGGCGCGTCTCCTTCCGGAACGCGAGCCCATCGGTCGATCGCGCAACGCCGATCCCTTCGCTTCCGCCGTAAAAGAGGAGGATCTCGCCGCGGAACCGAACGAGCGCCGGTCCCGAGAGAGCGCCGGCTCCCTCCCAGGGCTGATCCGGCTGGAGGACGATCGCGGGCTTCCGCCCGAAGTGGCCGCTCGTGCCGAAGAACGTCCGCTCGTCGAGCGCGCGTGTCCTCACGATGACGTCCTTGGAGTCCACGCGCGCGACGGCGTAGAGCAGCGTCGCGTCACCGTCGCGGAGCACGGCGGGCTCGCGATAGAGGGCAGCGGCGTCGTCGAGCACGAACGGCGCGAGGCCCTTCACCTCCTCCGAGTCGAGCTTGCGGAACGGCCCGACGCCTGCGCTCGGGAGGTTCCGGTCCCCTTCCCCTTCCGCGCCGGTCGTGGCGCACGCGGCCAGCACGAGCGCGACGACGAGAGAGCTCCGAGCCGTGCTCATCGTGTCACCGCCTTCGCCGTCGTTGGGTCATGCTTCTCGTCGAAGGCGAACCCGGCCGTGAGGCCGACGTTGAGGATCGATCCGCCCGCGGTGTAGTCGCCGACGTAGTCGGCCGCGCTCGTCTTTCGCGTCGTCTCCGTCGGCAATTGGCTCAGCTGGACGTGACCGTCGATCATCAGCGTCCCGGGGAGCTCGGGGAGCACGTCCTGGAACGCGGCGCCGATACCGAACGAGACCGTGTGCCGGTCGCGGTCGACGTAGTTGGTGGAGCCGGTCTGCGCCGCGATCGGGCTCTTCGCGATCTCGTAGCCCGCCCGGAGGAAGCCTTCCCTCCGATTCCCGCTCCTCTTTTCGGCGAGCGCGTTCCACTCGAGGCCGAGGCGGGGCACGAGCCGATCGTACATGTGGAGCGGCACGATGCGCGTCGGCGCCGGCGTGGTCGGCGGCGTCACCGTCGACGGCCAGCCGCTCGGCGGCGGCGGGATCTCGAGGACGGCGTCGAGCTTCGCAACCGGCGCAACGTACGCGCTCCAGTTGATCCAGGTCGCGTCGAACGTCGCCTTGAGCCGGTCGGTCACCGCCCACGAGCCGCCCACGACCGCCTGCTGCGGGAGGAAGTTGTTGATGCTGTGGGTCTGGAGATCGTAGAGCGCGGTCGTGAGGCCGGAGATGTCGCCGAAGAGCCGGGCCGACAGATCGAGCGCGAGCTGGAACTCGCCGCGGTAGACGGCCGCGAGCGCGACCCGCTCTCCGAGAGCGACGCGTACGCCCGCCTGCGGATAGCGAACCGCGGTGAGATCGGCGTCGACCTCGTGACGCAGCTTCGAGTCGTCGGGGCGGAAGACATTCGCGCCGCCGGTGATGTCGAGACGGCCACGCGTCGACGACATGAACGAGAGACCGCCTCCGATCCAGAGCCAAGGCGTGGGCTCGATCGCCACGTTCGCCGCGAGGAAGAGCCGCTGATTGCGATTGTCGTAGAGCTCCCAGCGCGGCTGCTCCTGCCTGAGCGCCCGGACGCGCGAGATCCGATCGTCGGGGAGGTGCACCGCGATGCCGAACGCGAACGGCAGCCCGAGCACCGTCCCGGGTGCGACGAGGCCGGCGTTCATTCCCTTGACGGGATCGACGCCGTTGTCGCGTCCGTTCATCTCCAGCGAGTGCTCGGCGCGAAAGTACCCGATCCCGATCTCGAGCCCGCGCGAGCGTGCGAGCGCCGCGGGGTTGTAGTAGCTCGCCGCGAAGCCACGCGTCTCCGCGGCGACGGCACCGCCCATCGCCGTCTCACGCGATCCGAAGCCGAACGTGTCGGGCGGATTCGCTCGCGCGGGCGACGCCCCGACGAGGAGCGCGAGCGCACCGAGCAATGCCGGTGCCCAGCGCACACGCGAGTGGCCCGCGGAAGAGGCCGTCCCGCGGCGCGACCGGAGCGAGCGATGGCGCTCCATCAGAACTTCACCCCCGCGGTGAGGCCGAAGACCTTGATGTGCCCGGATGCCTCGCCCTTCGAGAGCTCCGCGCCTGCGCCGTCGGTCGAGGTGATCGTCCGCGGCAGCAGCAAGTGATACTGGGCGTAGAAATCGACGTCGACCGGCGGAAACGATCCGTCGAGGGACAGGCCCACGCCGGTCGTGAGGGCCACGCGGGTGGCGTCGAAGTATCGCGTCGGAACGGCGATGTCGGTCTTCGAGGCCATCTCGAACGCCTCCGATCCGGGCAGCTCGGACGGAAGCGCCGACGTCTCGAGGAACCCACCTCCGCGGCCGCGCAGGACGACTCCGGGCGCAAGCTCGAAGCCCTGCTCGGCGCCGATGCGTACCGCAACGGTGTCCCGCCAGTCGATGCGCGGCGGGACGAGACCGCAGGCCCCCGGCCCGCCTTCGCTGCACGCGATCGTCGGCTCGAGCACGCCGGGGAACGCGCTCCACTTCTTGTAGACGAGCTGCAGGGCGAGCACATTGAGCTTCTCGACGCGCGCGACCTCGACGGCGCCCTGCGCGGGGTCGTACTGCGCGAGGCCGGAGATGTTCAGGAGCGGGATCGCGATCGACGAGAGCTTCGTCCCGTCGACGACGACCTGGAATCGCGCGTCGAGCGTCCCTCGGTAAGCGAGGCCGACGCGGACCTTCGAGGACCCGGGCAGATCCCACGTCACGCCGAAGACCGGAGCGTAGGTCGCCACGAGCTGGTTCTCGACCCGCGTCCCGACCCGCCCCGTCACGTCCGTCGCCGCCACCACCGTGCCGGCGATCTCCGCGAGCGCAGCGAAGCCGACGCCGGCGCGGATCCCGTAGGCGATCTCGGCGCCGAGACCACCACGGACCGCGAGCGACTGCGCACGGTCGCCGAGGAGCGGGAACTGCGTCGTCTCGGGGTACAGCACGCGGCCACGCACGATCACGTCGGTCGGGGTGTAGAACGCGAGCCCGATGCCGATGCGGTCGCGCAGCTTGCCACCGAACGGAAGCGGGATGTCCGCCCCGATGACGACCCCCTTCGCCGGCTGGGTCGACGCGCGGTTTGGCAGGTTTTGCCCGACGGCGTCGAGCGCGAAGACCGCGCCGACGTAGCCGAGCGTCAGCTTGTTCTGACGGATCGTCGAGGCGAGCGCCGGATTGTGCCAGGCGGACTCGTATCCGCCGGCGTGGGCCGTGCCGGTCGCCCCCATCGCGCTCGTCCGCCCGCCGTAGCCGAAGAGGTCCTCGGGCGACGCGTTCGCGCTCCTCCCGAACGCGGTCAGGGCGATGGCCCCGACCGCAAACGCGACCACCCTCCGCATCGATCGCCAAATATCACGCTTTGCTCGACACGGGCGGTCCGCCTGCAAATGCCGCCCGTTCGACCCGGTACGGCGGTGCGGACCGTGCGCGGCGCACTCGATCGAGATGACCGACCTGGCGTCGTGCGGGAGCCGCCGTGCGCGGCGCTCAGCGGGTGGGTCGAGCCGTGCTCGCGAGGCGGCTCAACCCCTGGTAGTGCGCCTCGATCGGCGCGAGGTTCACTTCGTCCATGAACGATGCGAACGCGAAGTAGGGCAGCAGCGTCGACCACCGTTCGAGCCATCGGGGTCGATGTTTCGGCCGAGAAAGGAGCCCCATGTTCCGGAGCTCGGCCAGCGCGATGACGTCATCGAGCGCGATCCGGCCGGCGACGATCATCTCGACCTCGTCGCGGAAGCCCGCGCGCACGAACGTCGAGAGGAACGCGTAGACGTGGAGGAGCCCGGCGAGGTAGCAGGCGTCCTTCGTGAACGGAGCGCCCCCCGCGACCAGCCCACCGCGGAAGATACGCGTCGCGTCGAGGTAAGCGTCGCGCTGGCTCGCGCCGCGCTCCACGAGCCAGCGGAACAGATCGAGGAAGCTCGCTCCGTCCTCCGCCATCTCCACCATCTTCACGCGAATGGCGAGACGTTCGAGCCTCGGGGTCGCGAGCGTGTGATTGTGGAGCTCCGCGAAGACCGCGAGGCCCTCCTGCGTCGCGGTCGAGCGCGGACCGCCGGCCTTGAGGAACGGCGCCAGCTCCTGCGCGGCGCCGTTCTGCGCGGTGAAGGCGTGGGTCTCGACCTCGTGAACGTAGAGCCCCTTGGCCTCCCACGGCTCGAAGGTCGCGTCCGGACGGATCCGCACGCGGGTCATTCCAGCGATCGCCTTCGAGGTGCACCGCTCGTCGAGGATGACGTCGACGTCGATCTTCGGCCGATGCGCCTGGATGCGTGTCTCGAGCTCGGCGGCGAGCTGCTGGGCGGTGAGCTTCTCCGGCGCCTCGTCCTGCGCCTCGTCCCAGCCTTGGACCTGCAGGCGCGCGAGGAGATGGTCAGCGAGATCGACGTTGCGCGGGCATTGCGAGCCGGCCGGAGCCCCCCAGTAGGAGGTCCGGGCGCCGCCGTAGATCTCGCGGGAGGCATCGCCGAACGCCTTCGTCTCGACCGACAGGAGAAGCCGGTTGCGATCGACGGCCGAGCGGACCGCGGCGCGCAGGTAGGTCGGGATCGGCTCGTCTCCCTCGATCGAGCTCGCGAGCTCCTCCAGGCGACGGCTCTCGTCGGTGAGCGCGTCGTGATCGATCGCGTACGTGGGAGCGGGGAGCTTCGCGCACTTCGCCCCGAAGAACCCCTCTTCGACGTCACGCGACCACGCGATGGCCCCGAGGAGGTTGCCTCTGGATTTGAGAGCCCCGAGCGCATGGCTCACACGCTGGAGGAGGTCGCGCGCGTCATCGACGTCCATGGCGTCCGATTCTACCGGTCGACGCAGCAGGCGCCGGCACAATCCAAATCGGCGGCGGCGAAACGCGAGCGCTCCGCCTCCCTCCCCGACGAGGCGCTCAGGGGACCGTCGTGCGACGGCAGGGCGCTCCGCCCGACGCGGGCTTCGTTCCCGCAACCGCGACCGGGCTCGGCGGGACGCGGCGCGCGGGGAGCACGAGGCGCGCGGGCACGGCGATGCCGCCGGTCTGCGGGATCTTGATGGGCTTGTTCACGCGGAGCACGTCCTTCTTGAGCGCGTTCGCCTTCTTGATCGCCTCGCCGGTCACCTTGTAGCGGAGCGCCAGGTGGCTCAGCGTCTCTCCCCGCTTCACCGTATGGGTGATGTACTGCGTCGGCGCAGCGACGAGACGGCGGGCCAGGAGGAGGCGATAGGCTCGGCGTCCGAGCTCTTGCGCCCGCGGGCTGTAGAAGCGGACGTGGAGATGCGACGCGTGCCCCTTTGCATGGAAGATCAGCGGGCGCTGGCTCTTCCCTCCCACCTGGAAGATCTGGTCGAGCCACGCGGGGTCCTCGCCGATCTCCAGCGCATGAGCCTTGAGGATGCGCTGGAGGCTGGTGTCGACGAGGATCAGATCGACGTCGCTCTCGGCGATCAGCGTCCGAATGAGGTGCCACGTCCTCGCGCGATCGAGGTTCGAGCCGTTCGCCGTCGCATACCAGCGGTGCCCCTCGGTCAGGTAATAGCTGATGTCGACGTCGCGTCCGGACTGATGGCTGACGTGCGGAGGAAAGTGACCGCCGTATCTTCCGCTGACGTCCCCGATGAACACCTTCGGCGTATCCGGGAAACGAGCGGCCACGGCATCGATCGCGTGTGAGAGCGCATCGACGGTCTCCTGCGTGCCCCACGCGCGCCCGGGAGCCATGAGCTCCCAGTTCTCGCCCGCCGGCATGCGCACGCCGGCGACGAGCACGCCGCCGTGCGCGCGTCCGATCGACATCGGCCCGAGCGCCCCGATGTCCGCGCGAAGGCGCGCATTGATCTCCGCGTCGGTGAGCTCGGCGAACGGCGCGGGCCCCGACGCTCCTCCGGGCGTCGCTGCCTGCTCCGGCAATTCGAAGCCGTCGTCGAGCGTGGTCGGCTCGGCGTCCGCCCCCTCGTCCGCGCTGCCCGCGCCGGCAGCAGCAGCCACGCCCTCGTCGCAGTCCGGCTCGCTCGGCGCACCTGCGTCGATGGCCCGTGCAGGGGAATCGCTCGCCTCTCCACCGGCGGCGCCGCGTGCCGTCGTGGAGTCTGAGGACTGCGGTCCGCTGCGAGACGCAAACGGTCCCACGCAGCCGGTCACGGCGAGCACGAGCCCGAATGCGAGGACCCTGGAGCTGCTGGGCACGCGCATCGGCGCTCGTCTCTACCACGCGCGGGTGCGCTCGACACGCATGCGAACATCGGCGGGCAAACACAGGCGCAGCTCTACCGCTGGCGTCGCCGATCGTCGATCGATGGATGCGCGCTTCGTTCCACGACGGCCGAAGGGCCACCGCTGCGCTGGTCGGAGGACACGAGCCGCTTCCTCCGCGTCGTTCGGTGGCGAGAGGAGGCGATCGACGGAGCAGCCGGCGCGACGTATCGTTCGAGAGGTGAGCGGCCGGAAGGAATACCTCTGTTACACCGACGGCTCCTGCAAGGCCGCCGACGGAGCGCCCGGCGGCTGGGGCTTCCGCATCGAGCCGCCCGTCGGCCCGCCGCTCGAAGGCTACGGCAAAGCGATCGGCACGCTCGCCAAGGTCATGGAGTACCGCGCGGTGGCGGAGGCTCTGGCGGCGCTGCCCGAACGGGTCGCCGCGATCGTCTTCTCCGACAACCTCTCGCTGATCGAGAACCTGAGCAAGAAGCTCGCGATCTGGCAGGCGCGCGACTTCGCGAACGTCGATCCCCTCGTCGTCGACAGCGTGCGCCGGATCGACGCGTGCATCGCCGAGAAGCAGCTCGCCGTTCGCTGGCAGTGGGTGCGCTCGCACAACGGCAACGCGGGAAACGAGCGCGCCGACGCGCTCGCGGCCCAAGGCGCGCGCGAGGCGAAGGCGGAGCTCGCGTCGAGCGGACCAGGACGACGAGCAGCACGTTAGGCCGGCGGCGAAGCGCGTCCCCCGCGACTGCGCGCTCGGCGTGAATCCCACCGTCGTGACGGGACGCCGGACGTCCCGAGGCGCTCGCACCGTGATGACTCGAGCGCGACGGCGTCAGGCCCGCGCGGCGAGCTGCCCGCAGGCGGCGTCGACGTCGGCGCCTCCGCTGTAGCGCCGGTGCGAGAAGACGCCTCGCTCGCGAAGCGCGTCGCGGAACGCCTGCTCGCGGTCGTCCGCTGCGCGGGCGAACGGATCGCCGGCGCCGTCATTCGCGGGACCGATCGCGTTGTACGGGATGACGCTGAGCCTGGGCGAGCGGCCGGTCCGATCGCGGAAGCTCGCGACCAGATCCGCGAGCGCATGCGCGTGCTCGACGCCGTCGTTCACGCCCGCGAGGAGCGTCACCGCCCACATCGGCGCGAGCCCGGTGAGCGTCGCATGCTCGCACGCGGCCGCAACGACCTCCTCGAGCGAGTGCGAGCGTTCGATCGGCATGAGGCTACGGCGTGTGCTCACGAGCGCCGAGCCGATCGACATCCCGAGCCGAACCTTCGGAGCCTCACGCGCGAGCCGGCGGATCCCGGAAGGAAGCCCCGACGTGCAGACAGTGATCGCGCGCGCGTCGATGGCGAGCGCGCTCGGGTCGGACATGACCTCGATCGCGGCGAGCACGCGATCGAGGTTCGCCATCGGCTCGCCCATCCCCTGGAAGACGACGCCGTGGACGCGCTCCGGCGCGGACCGCAAGCCGCCGCCTTCGAGCCCTCGGCGGACGATGCGCACCTGCTCGACGATCTCCCACGTCTCCAGGTTGCGCAGAAGGCCCAGCCGTCCCGTCGCGCAGAACGAGCATCCGAGGGCGCAGCCGACCTGCGAGCTCACGCATACGGAGAAGCGGCCCTGCCGTTCGAGCGGGATGCGCACCGTCTCGACCACGTGTCCGTCCGCGGTCGTGAGGGCGTACTTCACGAACGGGTCGACCCGGCTCGCGCGAGTCTCCTTGACCTCGAGCTGCGGAACCCAGCCCGCTCGCGTCACTGCCTCACGCGAGGTGCGGCGTATGCCAGAGCTCGGTGTCCTCGGATCCTCGTCCCGGTGGACCTGCGCGACCACCCGGCGCGCCTCCTCGAGCAGCAGCTCGGGCACGGCCCGGACGAGCGCCGCCGGCGTGAGCCCCTGCAGAGCCACGCCGCGACGAAGCCCCGTTTCGCTCGGGGTCTCCGCTGGACGCGACTGCGGACGAGGCGTAGGTCCGGAGCGCTTTGAGACTGGGATCTCGCGCACGCGGTTGCCATAGCACGGCACCCGACAAAGGCAGTCGTGCTACCGTGCACCTACCTTGTTCGGCTTCAGCTTCTCGGAGCTCGTCGTAGTGGTGATCGTGGCGCTCGTCGTCATGGGCCCCAAAGACCTGCCCAAGATGCTCCGGCGTGTCGGCCAGTGGGCCGGCAAGATCCGGCGCGCTGCCGCCGATCTGCGCGCGCAATCGGGGATCGACGACGCCCTCCGCTCCGAGGGCCTCTCCGAGGACATCGCCGAGATCCGCAAGCTCGCGCGCGGCGAGCTCGATGCCGTCCAGCGCGCCGCTCGCATCGAGGACGACGCGTACCGTGCGCCCGTCGCATCGGACGGTTATTCCCAGCGTGGCGACGACTTCTACGTCGTCCGCGATCGCGAATATCCGCGCGACGGGGCCGACGCCTACGGCGCCCTCCCCGACAACGCGATCGTCTACGCCGAGACGCTTCCGCGCAGCCCGCTCGCGCGCGATCCGCTCTACCGCCTCGGCGACGCCGACGCGGAGGTCCCGCCGGAGCCCGAGCCGCCGACCTACGGCGACGACGCGACGGACGACGACGCAAACGCGACCGGCCCGACCCTGATGGGCATGCCGGTGCCCTACGAGCCCCCCGGGAGCGCTGCCAAGCCCGAGCCCGAGCCCGAAGCTCAGCCTGCCGCCGAGCCCGAGGCCACGAGCTCCGCGACCGGGGCGGTCCAAGCGGTCCCAGCCGGCGCGGGGGCGACCCTGATCGGCATCGCGGCGCCGCAGGTCGACCGGCGCGCGGACGACTCCGAGAACAAGACCGGCGATGAGGCCGAGGCTACCGCCGAGGTCCGCAGCTGATGTCAGCCGAGACGGAGCGAGAGCTCACGCACATGGATCCCGAAGACGACATCAAGATGACGATCTGGGAGCACATCGGCGAGCTCCGGAAGCGCCTGGCGCGCGCCGCGCTCGCGCTGGTGGGCGGCGCCGTCGTCTGCTGGACGTTCCGCGAGCGGCTCCTCGGTTGGATCACGACGCCGTACGCGACGGCCTGGCGCGAGCGATTCCCCGAGCTCGTCAAGGCGGGCCAGTCGCCCGAGCTGCAGACGCTCGCCCCCGCGGACGCCTTCGTCAACTACATGCAGCTCTCGCTGGTCGGCGGCGTCATCATCGCCGCGCCGGTCATCTTCTACCAGCTCTGGGCCTTCATCAGCCCGGGTCTGTACTCGCGCGAGAAGCGCTACATCATCCCGTTCGTCGTCTTCTCGACGACGCTCTTCCTGTCCGGCATCTCGTTCGCCTACTACGTCGCGCTGCCGTTCAGCTTCCCCTTCTTCTTCTCGCTCCTCGGATCGGTCGGTGGTGACTCGGGCATCATCCTCACGTCGAAGCCGACGATGGAGTACTACCTCGACTTCGCCGAGCACATGCTGCTCGCGTTCGGGTTCGTCTTCGAGCTGCCGCTGTTCATCGGCTTCCTCGCGCTCGCCGGCATCGTGACACCGCAGCAGCTCGTGAAGTTCAGCCGCTACGCGATCGTCGGCGCGTTCGTCGTCGGCGCATTCGTCACGCCCGGCCCCGAGATCTCGAGCCAGATCGCCGTCTCGAGCGCGCTCATCGCTCTCTACTTCCTCAGCGTCGGCCTCGCCTTCCTCATCTACAGGAAGAAGCGCGACGCCTGAGAGGGGCGCGAGCCCCGTTCGCGACTAGAGGCGCAAGCCCCGTTCGCGACTAGAGGCGCAAGCCCCGTTCGCGACTAGAGGCGCAAGCCCCGTTCGGGACTACAGGCGCAAGCCCCGTTCGGGACTACAGGCGCGACCCCGAGCTCGGAGGCGAGGCTCTTACGCCTCGCCTCCTAACTCGAGTGAACAGGGCAAGCGCGCGCGCCCGCCCCGACCTTCACGCGCGGGGCTCGGAGAGCGGAACGGGGACGCGCCGGGCGTCCATCCAGAGCCCGTCGATGTCGTAAGCCGCACGTGCATCGTCCTGGAAGACGTGGACGACGACGTCACCGAAGTCCATGAGGACCCAGTTCGCGTGCGGCAAGCCCTCGACGGCGAGCGCACGCTTGTTGCGCTTGCGGAGCGCCTCCTCGATGGCAGCCGAGAGCGCCGCCACGTGGCGGTCGCTTCGCCCCGACATGAGGACGAGGAAGTCCGCGTAGTCGACACGACCGGCAACGTCGATCACCTCGAGCCCCGACGCCTTCTTCTCGATCGCCGCGACGGCGATGAGGACCGCGACCTCGCGCGCTTCGTCGCTCGCGGTGCTCACGCCCGTGGGGGCGCGCCCTGCGCCGCCGAGCGCGCGCCCCTCGGCCGGCGCCGCCGGCTTGGCCTTCTTCACGCCTTCGCGCGGGCCGAGCGCCGCCTTCGGGCCAAGCGTCTTCGTGCGTGCGCGCGGCGCTGCGGGTCGAGCGCGCGGCGCTCGCGCTTCGCCTTCGGGCAGCTCTGCGCTACGCGGCAGCTTGGTCGGAGCTCCTCGCTTGGGCGGGCGCGCGGCGGCGCCTCCATGCGACGAGCGGATCAACGGGCGGTCTTGCCCTCGGGTGGGACGTTTGTTCGCGGCCAAAAGGGTCTCCTCGAACCGATCGTCGACCGAGCGAGGTGCCGCGTCAAACCCGAAAACAGGGTTGATCGTGTCTTTGTCGCGCCGGCGCGCCGGCGCGCCGGCACCGAGGAGCTAGTGACCGGCAGCGCAGCAGCTGCCTCGACGCCTCAACTCTTCAACGCCGGACCTGGCCCTCGCCGTCGATCACCCACTTCATCGTCGTGAGCGACTCGAGCCCCATCGGACCACGCCAGTGGAGCCGGCTCGTGGCGATCCCGATCTCCGCGCCAAGGCCGAGCTCTCCGCCGTCGTGGAAGCGCGTCGATGCGTTCACCACGACGCAGGCGGCGTCGACCTCCCGGCGCCACCGCTCGGCGTGCTGCGCATCGCGGGTGAGGATCGCCTCGGTATGACCCGAGCCGTAGTCGGCCACGTGCGCGAGCGCCGCCTCGAGGCCGTCGACCACGCGCACCGCGAGGACGGTATCGAGGAACTCTCGCCCCCAGTCCTCGCTCGTCGCGACCTTCGCTTCGGGGACCAGCGCGCGCGTCCGCTCGCAGCCGCGGAGCTCGCACCCGGCAGCCACGAGCGCTCGGGCGACGGGTGGAAGGAGCCGCTCGGCGTCCGCGGCGTCGACGAGCAGGCACTCGAGTGCGTTGCACACGCCGGGGCGGCTCATCTTCGCGTTCATCACGACCTTCGTCGCGAGCTCGACGTCGGCGCCCGCATCGAGGAAGAGATGGCAGACGCCCTTGTAGTGCTGCACGACCGGCACGCGCGCGTTCTCCGTCACGAAGCGGATGAGCGCCTCGCCGCCGCGCGGGATCGCAAGGTCGACGAGCTCGGCTTGCTGGACGAGCGCCCGCACGGCATCGCGATCCGTGAAGGGCAGCACCTGGACCGCGGCGCGCGGGAAGCCGGTGGCCTCGAGCGCATCACCGATCACCTTCGCGAGCGCAGCGTTCGAGCGCTCTGCCTCGGAGCCGCCGCGAAGCACGACTGCGTTGCCGGCCTTGAGCGTGAGCGCGCTCGCCTCGACCGTCACGTTGGGCCTTGCCTCGTAGATCATCGCGACGACGCCGAGCGGGACGCGCACGCGGGTGACGTCGATCCCAGCCGGGCGCTTCGTTCGCGAGACGACCTCGCCGACGGGGTCTGGAAGCTCGGCGACCTCGCGGACGCTCCGCGCCATCGCCTTCACCCGGACGTCGTCGAGCATGAGCCGGTCGAGGAGCGCGCCCTTCGTGCCTCGCTGGCGCGCCGCCTCGAGATCGAGACGGTTCGCCTCGAGGATCGTCGGCGCGTTCGCCTCGATCCCGGCCGCGACCGCCTCGAGCACCGCATTCTTGTCCTTCGTCGACCGCGGAGCCAGGGCGCGGGCCGCACGCCGCGCCTGCAGACACACTTCGCGGACCTGTTCGTCGAGCGAGCTCATCGCCGACAACCTATCAGCGGGCGACAGACGCTGCGACCTCGACCGCAGCGCGCGGCCTCGCTCGCGCTCAGAAGCCGATCGCGAGATGGGCTCCGGTCAGCGCGTAGGCCCGGAGGTTCTTCACCTCGCTGTCGACCGGCCCCACGATTCCACCCGTGACGCTCGCGCCGACACGCACGTCGGCGTCCTCGAGGCCGAGGGCATATTCGACCGCGAAGCGGCCGGTGCCGATGCCGGCGAAGCCGCTCCGCGCGTCCGGGCGGCTCACGTGGAGGAAGCCGGCTCCCATCCCGATGATCGGATGCAGCGGTCCACGCTTGTGGAGGTCGAGTGAGATCTCTCCCGAGTAGTGACCGACGCTGTCACCGCTGTCACCGCTGTCACCCACGAGCGTGCTCGATCCGCTGTCGTTCTTGCCTTCGCCCCGGAGCCAGGAAGCGGCGAGCCGTCCTCCGACGGAGCCGGTACCGAAGTCGGCGCCGAGGCCGACGCCGAAACCGAAGCCCTTGCGCGTCGTGATCGCCGCCGGACCGAGCGTGAGGCGAAACGGAGACCGGCGCAGCTCGGGCTCACGTGCGATGAAGGTATCGTCGGCACGGGTCGGCGCGCGTTCGTCGCTCGCAATGGGCTGATCTGCCGGCGGCTCAGCGAACCGCCGGCCGCCGCCCACCGTGATCACGGCGTCACCGTCATCCGCCCGCGCGTCCCGCCCGGAAAAACCGAGAAGAGCCATCACGATCACCACCCCCGAAGCCGCCTTCCGACCGTTGTATGCCATCGCATACGACGAACGTGACGCTCCCCCCGTGCTTACACCTGCTGCCGCGCCCAAGTTCGCCGGTTGTGCTAGAGCGCGTTGGGAGTCCTCGTGGTATGCCCCGCGAACTCGATGACCGACGACGTGTGCGAAGCGAGCAAGAAGTCGTGACGATGCGCTATCGTTTCAAGCGCGTGAGGCGCGGGTCCTTGGCACCGCTCTTTTGCCTGGCCGCGGCGACGGTGTCGCTGCCGGTCTTCGCACAGCCGCGATCCGCCGGCGCCACGGCCGAAGTCGCACCGGCGCCTCAGACCGAGGACCAGCGGAAGGCGCGGGAGCACTTCCAGCGCGCCAAGGACCTTTATCAGGCCGGCAAGTACAGCGAGGCGATCGCCGAGCTCGAAGTGGCCCGGGAGCTGGACCCCAAGGCCAAGGATCTCGTGATGAACCTCGGGATCGTCCACGAGAAGCTCGGTCGGTATGATGAGGCGATCAGCCACCTCAAGAGCTACCTCGAGATGGAGGGCGTCACGCCCACCGAGCGGACGCGCGTCGAGGGCATGATCAAGCGCATCGAAGGCGCGAAGCGCGCGGCCCCCGTCTCCGTGGCACCGGCAACCCCGGCCGAGCCGCCGCCGGAGCCGGCCCCGACGAGCGCGCCGCGCACGGAGCCTCCTCCCCGCGGACGGGTCGACACGCTCACGATCGCTGCCGGCGCAGTTGCGGTCGCCGGGCTGGCCGTCGGGACCGGCGTCGGGATCTACGCCCTCACCTCGCGTCCCTCCGATGCCTTCGTCACGGGACGCGACGGCAGCTACGCCACCCTCCAGCAGAAGACGAGCGACGCCCACACCGCCGCGATCGTCGCGGACGTGAGTCTCGGGGTCGGCGTCGTGGCCGCGCTCGCAACGACCTGGCTCTACCTCGGTCGCCCGAAGCATCATCCTGTCGCGTCGCCGCCGGCTCCGGCCACCGGCACCGGCGGCGCCCGTGTCTCGGTCGCTCCTGCAGGGAACGCCGGCGGCGCCGTCTTCGTCGAGGGAGCATTCTGACGATGTCCGCGCTCCGCGCTCGCCGAACCGCTTACGCGCTCCTCGTGACGGGCGGCCTCATCGGCTGCTCGCTCATCGTTCCCAACGAGGTCCCGACGTACCACTGCACCGGCACGACCCCGTCGTCCTGCCCGTCGGGGCTCGTCTGTGATCCCGTCGCGCTGGTCTGCGTGCCTCCCTCCGCGATCGACGACGGCGGCGAGGACGTCGTCGTCGACGAGGAGGACGCCGGGAAGGACGCCGACCGGGATCAGGACGCGCCCACCCGTCCCTCGGCGCTCGGCGGCAATTGCCTCGTCGACGGCGACTGCGCTGCCGGGCTCCTTTGCGGCACGAGCTCGATGCTCACGACCACGATCGTGCCGGCGAACTCGAAGCCGGTCTGCACGCGGCCGTGCTGTCGGTCGTCCGACTGCGCCACCGGCTTCGTCTGCTTCCCGGGTGGAACCGGCGGCAACTACTGCGTCGCCGCGGCGAAGGCCGATCGCGACCCGCCGGCAACGGGGGGCAAGAGCGGCGGCCAGACGTGCTCCGACGACCAGCATTGCCGCTCCGGCCTCTGCACCGCCGGCAGCTGCGTCGACACCTGCTGTGACCCCGACCACTGCGCGACCGGAACCACGTGCCGGATCGCAACGGTCAACATGCACGACGGCTGGGCCTGCGGCGCCCCGAACGTCGGCGCCACGAAGGACGTCGGCGCGACGTGTGGCTCGCACGCCGAGTGCAAGAACGACAACTGCATCTCGTCAGTCCCGTCGTCTAGTCCCCGCTGCAACCCGCCCTGCTGCAGCGAACGCGACTGTACCATCGGGCACGGCTTGGCGGGCAACGTCTGCGCCTACGGCAGCGCCGGCAACGATCTCGTGAAGTGGTGCGTCGCGCCCAACGCCGGCGGAAAGGACGTCGGCGCGACCTGCGCCGATAAGGCGGACTGTAAGTCGCGCTACTGCGACGCCGAGCTCCGTCGCTGCGCGACCGTCTGCTGCACGAGCACCGACTGTCCCGTTGGCGAGACCTGCCGACCGTCGCCCGTCGGCACTCCGTTCCTCCGCTGCGTGAAGGCTCGCTGAGCTCGGCGCTCGCGCCCCGACCTTCGTAGGCGCTTCCGAAGGGCTCGGTTCGCCCGTCAGAACGAGCTCCCGGCCCGAATCGTCGACGAGGACGACGGTGCGCATGGGGCACATCCCAAGCCGTCGCTCGTGAGGTGAAGTGGGCGTGAGCCGAGTGGGGCCGACGCGTAGCCTTGGTCGCCAGCCGTCCCGAGGGCGGCGCATCGGGAACAATCGGGGGGGACGCGCATGAATGGTCTAGCGCGCGCCCTTGCACGTTCACGAAACGCGAGGGGAGAACGAAGGCATGGCGCTCAAGAGGCTTACGACGGCCGAGATGGTCCAGATCTCGACCGCATGGACGACGAAGGGGACCGCTCGTCCGCAGACGCTGCTGAGGTCGCAGCTCGATGGGAAGCCGTATCGGGCCGACGAGGTAGAAGGCCGCCGGGGTAACCGGCGGCCTCGTGGGGCTCAGCGCGTGCGGTACGCGAGCTTGTAGAGGGTGGCGACGATGCGGTCGACGGCATCGACCTCGCGCGCTACCCGCTGTGCGTCCACGTAGCCCGCTGCACCCGCGATGCGCAGAGCCATGATGACCTCACGCCCGCTGGCCATGGCGCTCTCGAGGCGGACGGTGCGATTGCCGCCGCGCGCGGAGAGCCCTTCGCCGGAGTTGAGGCCGATGGAGTTGAGGGCGCGCCTCATCTGCTTGCTGAGATCGGGATCTTGCCGCGCGATGACGCGGGAGAGCTGGTGCAGGGCACCCACGGTGCGAACGATGTCATCGGCGATACGTAGCTGCATGGCGACTCCTCGGGTGAGCGCCGGGCGTCTCGGCCCGGCTTCGCCGACCCCACCGCGCAGCTCGCGTGACGCCGGTCATCGAGTCGCTCGCAAGCTCGCGTCACCGCAGCCGACCGGCGGCGCGCGAGGTGCGCGCCAGAGGTGAAGCCGGGCCGAGACGCCCGGCGCCCAGCAGCTCGCCTCACAGCAGTGAGCGAAGCCGGTTCCCGGAGCCACAGCCGGAGTCAGAACCGGAACCGGAACCGGAACCGGAACCGGAACCGGAGCCAGAACCGGAGCCAGAACCGGAGCCAGAACCGGAGCCGGAACCGGAGCCAGAACCGGAACCGGAACCGGAACCGGAACCGGAACCGGAGCCGGAGCCGGAACCGGAACCGGAACCGGAACCGGAGCCGGAACCGGAACCGGAACCGGAACCGGAGCCGGAACCGGAGCCGGAACCGGAACCGGAACCGGAACCGGAGCCGGTCCCTTGCGCGCAGCAAACAAACGGCATCGCCTCTCGGCGGGTCGGGTAGTGCTATCTCACAGGGGATGGGGCTCTCGGCGACCTTCCGCTGCTTCCGGGGCTGCGACGGCAGCTATCCGCTCACTCAGGCGATCTATCGCTGCCCGAAGTGCGACAGCCTCCTCGCCGTCCGCCACGACATGGCCGCGCTCGCGGAGACCAGCGGCGAAGCCTGGCGCGCCCTCTTCGATCGGCGGTGGTCGGCGACGAGCGCGTCCGGCGTTTGGAGCAAGCGCGAGTGGGTCGCGCCCGAGGTCCCCGACGAAGCGATCGTCACGACGGGCGAAGGGATGACGCCGCTCGTCTCGTCTGCGCGCGCCGCTGGGCCCGTGCGACGGCTCGCAAGCGAGCTCGACTTCGGCGAGCTGCTGGTCAAGCAGTGCGGGACGACGCACACGGGCTCGTTCAAGGACCTCGGAATGACCGTGCTCGTCAGCGTGGTCAACCACGCGGTGCGCTCCGGCGCCCTGAACGTGCGCGCGATCGCGTGCGCGAGCACCGGCGACACGTCAGCCGCCCTTGCCGCGTACGGCGCCGCTGCCGGCCTCCCGGTCGTCGTGCTCCTTCCTCGCGGGATGGTGAGTGTGACCCAGCTCGTCCAGCCCCTCTCGCACGGGGCGCGCGTCCTCGCGCTCGAGACCGACTTCGACGGCTGCATGCGCGTGGTGAAGGAGCTCGCCGCGCGCGGGCTCGTCTATCTCGCGAACTCGATGAACCCGCTCCGCATCGAGGGGCAGAAGACGGTCGCGATCGAGATCGCACAGCAGCTCGGGTGGCAGGCTCCCGACTGGGTCGTCATCCCGAGCGGCAATCTCGGCAACGCCGCCGCGCTCTACACAGGCTTCTCGATGGCGAAAGAGCTCGGCGTCATCGACCGGCTCCCGCGCCTATGCATCGCGCAGGCAGAGAACGCCAACCCGATGTACCTCGCCTTCAAAGCCGGCTCGCGCGACAAGGTCGCTCCGATCGTCGCGAAGCCGACGCAAGCGAGCGCGATCCGCATCGGCAACCCGGTGAGCGCGCCCCGCGCGATAGCCGCCCTCGAAGCGATGGGCGGCGTCGTCGAGCAGGCGAGCGAGACGGAGCTCGCCGATGCGTGCGCACGCGCCGATCGATCCGGCCTCTACGCCGATCCGCACACCGGCGTCGCGATCGCGTGCGCGAAGAAGCTTCGCGAACGCGGCACGATCGGCGCCGGAGAGCGGGTGGTCATCGTCTCGACCGCGAGTGCGCTCAAGTTCACCGAGTTCAAGCTCGGCTACCACGAGCACAAGCTGCCCGGCGTCGAAGCCGCGCTGGCGAACACGCCGATCGCGCTCCCGCCGGACGTCGACGAGGTCGTCAAGCACCTCGCCTGACCCGCACCAACGCACGCATCAAGCAACAAGGCGATCGCGGACGATGTCGTCCGTGACCGCCTCGTCTGGTTCGAGCGAGCTCGGGTCGCGAATCGCGACCCGAGCTCAGCCGGCGTCGCCGTCGGCCGCGTCGTCCGAAGCGTCCAGCGTCTCGGCGGCGTCCGGGCCTGCGTCTCCGGGGCCTGCTTCGGCGGGAGCGGCGCCATCCCCGCCCGCGGCATCGGCGACCTCGGGCTGGATCTTCGTTCGATCGAAGTCGACGATGAGCTCGCAGCCCGCGCCGAACACGCCGGCGGTGATGGTGAGGAGGACGAGGCCCTTCTGGATCTTGCTGATCTTCATGGTCGGGTCTCTCAGAACTTGATGACCGTGCCGAACCCGCCGCCCGTGGGCGTGACGTACGGCGCAGGGAGGACGGTGACGTTCTTCTTCTTCGGCTTGGGGGCGCTGGCCACCTTCGGAGAGGCGGCCTTCGCGGTCGCGGGCGAATCGTTCGAGAGGAAGAGGACGGCGCTCGTGACGCCGAACGTGATCGCGATGCCGAACATCATGTCGGCGACGAGAGCGTTGTTCTCGCCGTCGTCGGCCCTCTTCGTCGTCGGGTTCTTCTCGAACTCGCTCGACTGGTTGAGCGCCTTGATGCCGAAGCCCGCACCGACACCGGCCGCGACGATGGCGACGGCGCCCGTGACGTAGGCCGGCACCTTGCTCCGCGGCTCCGGCGGCGGCGGCGGCGGCGCGGGAGCGGGAGCGGGCTGCTCCGCGACCACCGGCGGGGGCGGCGGGGGCGGCGGCTCCTTCTTCACGAGCTCCGCCGTCACGTCCTGCTTCGACGCGAAGGTGACCTCGATCTCCTTCGTCGTGTTCTCGAAGCCCTCCGCTCCGATGAGCAGGGTGTGCTTGCCGGGCGCGAGCTCGATCTCGACCGGGGTGACCTTCTCGTAGGGCGTCTGCGCGGTGTCGATCACGATCGAGGCGCCTGCGGGCGTCGTCTCGATCTTGACCTTGCCGGGCATCGCCTTGATCGCCTCGACGCGCTTCGTCGCCTCCTCCACCTGGTCCTTCATCTTCGGCGGATTCTCGGCGACGAACTTCTCGTACGCCGTGACCGCCTCGGGGAAGTGCTGGAGGTTGTCGTGGCTCAGCGCGATGTAGCGCTGCGTGGCCGGATCGGCCTTGACCGCGAGCGACGCCTCGAAGTCGGCGAGGGCGCCCGCGTAATCGCTGGCCTTGAACTTCTTCTCACCTGCGTTGAAGAGGCCCTTCGCGTCGTTCGGCTTCGGCGCGGCCGCGGGCTTCGCCGCGGGAGCGGCGGCGGCGGGCTTCGGTGCTGCGGGCTTGTCAGCCGACTGCGCGGCAGCCGTGAGGCTCATGGACGAGGCCAGAGCGAACGCGATGCTTGCTGCGATGACCCTGGATTTCCCGAGGATGATCATGGCGCCGGACGTTACACCAACTCCCGGCCGCCCGGGCGAGCTTTCATCCGTGTCACCGGAGCGTTACGAAGGGCCTGGCCGCACGTCCACCGTCGCCTGCGGTGGGGAACTCGCTAACTCCCCGCGTCTCCTCGCTTCTCCTCCCGTTCGCCCCGCCCCCCAGCGCCCTGTCCCACCTCGCCCCTTCCAGCCGTGATCTCCGTCCTCCTTCCCTACCGCGACGCTGCAGCCACGCTCCGTGAGGCGGCCTCGAGCGTCCTCGCGGACATGGGCGCGGACGACGAGCTTGTCCTCGTCGACGACGGGTCGAAGGACGACGGCCCCGCGACCGCCGCGGAGCTCGCAGCGACCGATCGACGCGTGCGCACCATCGCATCCGGCGGCATCGGGATCGCAGGCGCGCTGATCCGCGGGCTCTCGATCTGCCGGGGCGAGTGGATCGCGCGAATGGACGCCGACGACATCTCGCTCCCCGGCCGCCTCGCCGCCGAGCGAGAGCTCCTCGAGGCCGATCCCTCGCTCGGCGCCGTCGCCACCCGGATCGAGCTCTTCGGCACCAACGTGGCCGACGGGATCCGCCGCTACACCGACTGGCAGAACAGCCTCGTGTCGGCCGACGACCACGCACGCTCGATCTTCGTCGAGTCCCCCGTTTGCCATCCGTCGACGATGATCCGCCGCGCGGCGCTCGACGCCGTCGGCGGGTTCCACGAAGGCGAGTTCGCCGAGGACTACGACCTCTGGCTCCGTCTCGTCGAGGCGGGATGGGGCATCGCGAAGGTCCCGCGCGTCCTCTTCCACTGGCGAATCCACGGCAAGAACGTCACCTGGACCGATCCGCGCCTCTCGAAGTCCGCGCTCCGACGTCTCCGCGCGCAGCACCTCGCCCGCACGATCGATCGCTCGTTCGGCATCTGGGGCGCCGGCGCGTACGGCCGCCGCCTCGCACGGGAGCTCGACGAGAATGGCGCCCGCGTGTCGTTCTTCATCGACATCGACCCCCTCAAGATCGGACGGAAGCGCCGCGAGGCGCCGGTCTTGAGCGTGGACGAAGGGCTCGCCCGCGCGCGCCGCGACGGGGCCCTCGTCATCGTGGCCGTCGCCGTCTTCGGCGCGCGCGATCTCGTTCGTGGTCAGCTCGCGTCGCGCGGCTTCGTCGAAGGACGCGACTTCGTCTGCGCAGGCTGAGCTCCAGACGGCGCGCGCGCGCTCGCGTTGGAGCTCACCAAACGCGCGCTAAGGGCGCTGCCCGCAGGCGCGGTTCGCCGGGACGGCCTCGTGGATCTTCCCCGGGGGCGGCAGGTCGAGGTTCTTCATCAACGTCACGAAGGACTCGAGCGTCATCGACTCGCCGAGACGCGGATTGAGCCGCTTCTCCTCGCCGATGGTGGTGACGGTGAAGCCGCGATAGTCGTGCGCCGGGTAGACGAGCGTGTCGTCCGGCAGCGAGAAGAGCTTCTCGTGGACGGAGCGCCAGAGCGTGGCCGCATCGCCCTCCTGGAAATCGGTGCGCCCGCAGCCGCGGACGAGGAGCGCGTCACCCGTGAAGACACGGAGCGGTTCACCCTCGGCGGTGACGAGGAAACACATGCACCCGTTCGTGTGGCCCGGCGTGGCGAGCGCGGTGAGCGCGATGTTGCCGACGCGGGTGACGTGTCCGTCCTGCATCTCGACGTCGGCGCACGGCGCACCGCCCCGCGCGGAGACGTGAGTCTTCGCGGAGGTGAGCTCGCGGAGCTTCCCCGCCCCGGTCACGTGGTCGGCGTGCACGTGGGTGTCGAAGACGCTGACGAGCCGGCAGCCGAGCTCGGCGACGAGCTTCGAGTCGCGCGCGACGTGCTCGAGGACGGGATCGATGAGCGCGGCCTCGCCGGTCGCCGGATCGGCGAGCAGATAGGTGTACGTCGACGACTCCTTGTCGAAGAGCTGACGGAAGATCATGTCGCCCCCGATCCCCCATGCTCCTCGGAAGGCTCGACGAGCTCGACGAGGACGCCGCCCGTGGCCTTCGGATGGAGGAAGGCCACCTTGTGGCCGCGCGCGCCGATGCGCGGCGTCTCGTCGACGAGCGGCACACCGAGCGCCTTGAGCGTCGCGAGCGCGCCTTCGATGCCCTCGACCTCGATCGCGATGTGGTGGAGCCCCGGGCCCTTCTTCTCGAGGAACTTCACGAGCCCGTCATTTCCCTTCGGCGAGATGAGCTCGAGGCTGGTCTCGCCGATCGGGAGGAGGGTCGCCTCCGTCTTCTGCGATGCGACGACTTCGCGCACCTCCGGCTCGAGGCCGAGCACCTGCTTGTACTTGGCGATTGCCTCATCCGTGTCGGGAACGCAGATGGCCACGTGATCGATCTTCTTGATGCGGAGCATGTTCGTATGCCTGGCTCGTTGTCGGTGCCGTACGAGTAGAGAGTAGCTCGTACTCTGCTCTCCGAGAGCATGCTAGAGTCCGCCGCCATGAAGCGCCCCGCCGCTGTAGTCCTTATCGCTGCCGGTACCCTCCTCGCCCTCGTTGCCGGGACCGGCTGCAGCTCGAGCCTCGCTCAGCCGTTCGAGGCAATGAAGAGCCAGCCCGTCACCGTCCATCGTCTCCTCAACTACGAGCAGCCTGCGGAGCAGGCCGGCACCGTGGGCGGGGTCCAGATCCCAGCCCAGATCCAGCAGTGGCTGCAGGGCGCCGGCGCGCTCCTTCCCCCCGGGCTCATCCCGCCGGGTCTCCTCCCGGGAACGACGCCGCCCCCCGCGGAGAACGTCCAGCGCTTCTACAACTTCCGCATCGTCGGGACGACGTCGGTGACCGACAGCAAGACCCACCAGGAGGTCCTCGAGCTCTTCGGTAAGGAGTCGAACTTCCAGAACCCGCGGCAGTCGTGCATGTACGCCGAGTTCGGCTTCCAGATCGGGCAGCCGATGCCGGGCGGCTTCGTGCAGGGCGCGCCGAACCCGAACGCGCCGGCGGACATCCTCGTGTCGCTCTCCTGCGAGACGGTCCAGATGCACAACTACAACTGGCCGTACGGCACGAAGACGGGCCTGACGCCGGAAGCGAGCAAGAAGGTCCTCGAGATCGTCCGTAAGACGTTCGGCGGCTGATCCGCCAGCGATCGAGCGCGCGAGCGCGGAAGAGCGGGTGCCCGTCATGGGAAGCGGTCTCTCCTCGTACGAGCCCAACCCTGCGCTGGCGTGGATCTACCAGCGCTTCTTCGAGCACATCGAAGTCGATCAGGCATGGGCGAAGCAGGTCCGTGAGGCCGAGTCGCGCGGGACGGTCATCTACGTCCTGCGCAACCTGTCCTTCGTCGACTTCCTCGCGCTCGACTACCTGACGAAGAAGGAGCGCCTCCCGCGCGTCCGCTTCGCCAACGACCTCGGGCTCTGGGTCCTCGAGCCGGCGATGAGCAAGCGCGGCCTGCTCGGCTCGATCCTGCCCCGGAGCGAGGCCGACGACGTGCGCCGCCTCCGGCAGGCGATCGATGAAGGCGCTTCGGCGGCGCTGTTCCTGAAGCGGCCGCCGTCGGTCCTCGAGCCTCCCGCGATGGTGCGCCGTCGCGGAGGCGCAGCGCGCGCGATCCCGACGCGAGGCAAGACCGAGGGCGACACGTACCTCCGCGCGGTGCTCGAGGCGCA
This sequence comes from Myxococcales bacterium 68-20, assembly GCA_001899635.1. Lineage (GTDB taxonomy): Bacteria > Myxococcota_A > Polyangia > Polyangiales > Polyangiaceae > Labilithrix. The sequence goes on from MKVQ01000005.1 coordinate 187,586, forward strand.
ACGCGCATCGAGCACGCCGATCCTGCTCGTTCCGCAGGTGTTCGTGTGGACGCGGAGCCCCGACGAGCGCAAGCACAACATCGTCGACTCGCTCTTCGGGCCGCGCGAGTGGCCCGGCAAGATCCGCACGGTCACTCAGTTCCTGATGAACTGGCGTCACGTCACGCTCCGGGCGGGCGAGCCGGTCGATCTCCAGCTGTTCCTCGAGCAGGAAGCGAAGCCGGACGACGACGGCAAGAGCCCGGGCGACGACGTCCTCGTCCGCCGCCTCACGTACACGCTCCTCCGGCGGCTCGAGCGGGAACGACAAGCGGTCGTCGGTCCGACCAAGAAGCCGGCCGACCGGCTCCGGGATCAGGTCGTCCGGAGCCCTCGCCTCCAGAAGGTCATCCGCGACATGGCCGGCGAGGGCGAGACCGAGCGACGCGTGCTCGGATGGCGTGCGCTCGCGATGCTTCGCGAGCTCGAGACCGAGGTCGATCCGAACGCGCTCCGCGCCATGGACGCGGCGTTCGATCAGACCGTCTCGCGGATGTACAGCGCCTTCGAGATCGACGAGAAGGGCCTCGAGCGCGTCCGAGCCGCCTCGAAGGACGGCACGCTCGTCCTGCTCCCGAGCCACAAGTCGCACGTCGACTACATCATCCTGACGCGCCTCTTCATGCACGCGAACATGCCCGTGCCGCTCGTCGCGGCCGGCGACAACCTCGCGTTCTTCCCGCTCGGTCCGATCCTCCGGCGCGGCGGCGCGTTCTTCATCCGGCGGAGCTTCCGCGGCGACCGCCTCTACGGCGCGGTCGTCGACGCGTACATGCGCCGGCTCATCATCGACGGCTGGCCGCTGGAGTTCTTCCTCGAGGGCGCGCGTTCGCGCACGGGCAAGCTCCTGCCTCCGAAGCTCGGCCTCCTCTCGATCGTCGTCGACGCGGTGCTCGGAGCCGCCGAGCAGGGCGGCGCGGGGCCGGCCCGAAAGGTCTACTTCTGTCCGATCTCGATCGGCTACGAGCGCGTGGTCGAGGAGCGCGAGTACGTCCGAGAGCTCACCGGCGGCGAGAAGAAGAAGGAGGACGTCCGCGGCCTCGTGACGGCGGCCGAGACCGCGCTCGGCCGCTATGGCCGGCTCAACGTGCAGTTCGGCGACCTCCTCACCATCGACGGCGTGATGGCGGAGCTCGGCGAGAGCAAGCGCGCGTTCACACCGGCACGCCGGCGTGCGCTCGTCACCCGTCTCGCCTACCGCGTGATGAACGAGATCAACCGCGTGACGGCGATCACGCCGAGCGCGCTCGTCGCCGCCGCGCTCCTCACGCACGGGCGCCGGGGGATTCCGCACGCAGACCTCGTCCTGGCGTGCGAGCGCCTCGCCCGGATCCTCTGCGGGTACCAGGCACGGTTCACCCCTTCCCTCCTCGTGTCCGAGGCCCGCGCCATCGAATCGCGGTCCGTCGATCCCGCGGCCGCCCCCCAAAGCTCGAAGCCGATCCTTCGCCACGGCGCGATCCGCGAGGCGTGCGAGCTGTTCCACCGCGCGGGCCACGTCGAGACCCACCAGCCCGGCGTTCCCGTCGGCGAGCGGCACGAACGCCCGCGCCCCGGCCCCGAGGCGGTGTACGTCGTACCCGACGTCGCCCGGCTCTCGCTCGACATCTCGAAGAACCTGATGGTGCACTTCTTCGTGACGCGAGCGACGATCGCGACGTCGCTCCACGCGATTGCACCGGAAGGCATCACGCGGGCGCTCCTCGCGGAGCGCGTGCAGGCCCTCTCGCGCCTCTTCAAGTACGAGTTCCAGTTCCGCGCCGACGCGACCTTCGAGACGATCTTCACCGAGACGCTCGACGCGATGCTCGCCGACGGAGAGACCGAGACCGAGCCTCCGGGGCGCGCCGACGACGACACCGCGCTCATCCGCCTTGCACGGAGTGGGGAGGGCCGGGAGCGAGCGCTCCTTCACGTCCGGATGATCCAGAGCTTCGTCGAAGGCTATCGCGTGGCCGCGCGCGCCTGCACGGCGCTGCTCAAGGGCCCGCTCGCGCCGAAGGACCTCGCGAAGCGTGCGATCACGGTCGGAGAGCGCATGTTCCTCGCAGGAGAGATCGCCTGCCGCGAAGCGGTGAGCCGGCCCGTCATCGACAACGCGCTGCTCGCGTTCGTCGACCAGGGCTACCTCGGGCGGAGCGAGGGCAAATACGTCCTGCCCGAGAGCTACGCGAACGCGGACGCGGTGCGCGTCATCGAAGGACGCATCGCGAGCTATCTCGCGCCGACCTAGTACCTCGACCCATCGATTTCGATGGGTTGAGGTACGACCATGAGAACGAAACTCCCGGACACAAGGCTGTGCGATGACGGGAGGTTCGTTCCGACCCCTCGCTTGTCGTGGGGTCGGAACGAACCGGTCGAACTCATGGTGTCCGGGTACCAGTCGCGCGCAAGCCCCGCGCCGCCTCGTCCGAGCAAGCAAGCGCATCATTCGCGAACGAGCGTGATGTCGTCGACGAGCAGGCAATCACCGACGGCGTCGCTGTATCCGCCGACGAGCGCGGCGGCAAGGTGCTCCCCCGGGCCCGCCTCCACGACGACCCGCACGCGCCCCATCCGGATCGCTCGCGGGGCTGGTCGTGCTGGGGTACCGCGCCGGGCCTAGCGGGGCCGAAACGAGGACGCGAGCTGGAAGCACAGCCTCGTTCGGAGCACTCGGGACTAGATGACGGGGATCCGCTGCGAGTCGCGGACGGTCGCCTCGAGCTCGTCGACGAGGCTCGCGGCCATCGCGCGAACGATGCGCGTCGAGTGAGCACCCTGCATCCCGTCCCGACCCGAGACGACGGACTCGTCCTCGAGGAGCTCCTCGACCTCGCGCGCGAGGCGGAGGGCGCGGGCAAGCGCGGGTTCGTCTTCCCTGCGGTCATAGACGAGCTGGGGTCCCTCGAGCACCATGACTCCTCCATCGCCTCGGGTTCGCCCGAACCTGCCGAGCCCCGGGAACCAAACCTGTAGCCGCTCGCGCCGGTCGTGCAAGCCGACGGAGGAACGTCCTCGACCGAATCGTGAGGCGCGTCAGATCGGCGCGTCGTCGGGGTCGCCGCGCTCCCTCGCCCCTTTCGCGCGGTCGAGCTCGGGGCTCGGCGCCGAGACCCGCGATGGGCTTCAGGCTTTCGGGCGTTTTCGGCTAGAACCCTGACCGTGGGCTCTCGACCCCTGCTCGGGCTCTCCGCGGCGCTGCTCCTCGCGAGCGGCTGCGCGCGCGCGCCCTCGCCCCTCGCCCCGCAGTTCGGGGGATCCATCGGGATGCCGCATCGCGGTGTCTTGACGGCGGCCGCCGAGCTGCCCGCCGAAGGCGAAGGCTACAGGTGGCTGCGACAGGACGATCGCCACCACGGGCTCCCGCGCTTCGTGAAGGCGATCGAGCGGGCCGCGGCCGTCGTCGCGCGCGAGCGGCCCGGCGCGATCCTCGGGGTCGGCGATCTCTCGGCGCGCAACGGTGGCCAGCTCCTGCCGCACCTCTCGCATCGCACCGGGCGCGACGCCGACCTCTTGCTCTACCTGACCACGCTCGATGGCGCCCCCGTCGAGAGCCCCGGCTTCATCCGCGTCGGCAACGATGGACTCGCCTGGGACGAGAAGGGCAAGCGGTTCCTCCGCTTCGACGTCGAGCGGACGTGGCTCCTCGTGAAGACCCTCGTCGAGGATCCCGACGCGCGCATCCAGTGGGCCTTCGCCAGCCGCAACGTCGAGGCGTTGCTCCTCGAGTGGGCACACGCCCGCGGCGAGACGGGCGAGACTCTCTCGCGCGCGATGGACGTCATGCTCCAGCCGCGCCCCGGCGGCCCGCACGACGACCACCTCCACATCCGCACGGCATGCTCTCCCGCGGAGATCGTCGCCGGATGCGAGCATACCGGCCCCGTGCGCCCTTGGATCGAAGCGCTCGATCGGGATGCAGGACACACCGCGTCCGACTGGGAGCTCGCCGACGCGCTCTTCCGACCCGCTGGAGGAGAGCTCGGGCCTCGCGCCCCAAGCCCCCGCAGTGGTGAGCCGACGGCGCACCTCGTGCCCACCTCGACGGCGAACGATGAGCACGCCGATCGTCGCTGAGGCGCACCTGCGGAGCGAGAACGTCCTCGTCCAGGCGGACGCCAAGGACCTCGGCTCGTTCGTCGCCGCCGGCAGCGCCGACCTCGCATATCTCGATCCGCCGTTCAAGGTGGAGAAGAGCTTCGGGGCGCGTCTGACGAAGGGCTCGTCTCGCGCACGCGGCCCGATCGCCTACGACGACACCTGGACGTCGCTCGAGGCCTATCTCGCGTGGCTCGAGGAGCGCATCGCCGTGGTCCGCGAGGCTCTCTCTCCGCGCGGGACGATGTGGCTCCACCTCGATCAACGCGCCGTCCACGAGGCCAAGATCGTGTGCGACCGCGTCTTCGGGGCGAAGCGCTTCCGGGGCGAGGTCGTGTGGGTCCCCGGAAACGGCAGCAAGAGCAAGACCGGCCCGGGGATGAGCCACCAGACGATCCTCCTCTACGCGCGCGGCTCGGAGCCGATCTGGAACGCGAAGGCCCCCGCCCTGCGCGCGCCGTTCGCCGCAACGAGCCTCGACATGCACTTCACGAACGTCGACGACGACGGACGCCGATATCGCGACCGCGTCGTCGGCAACAAGACCTACCGCTACTACGCCGACGAGGGCCGCGCGCTCGGAAGCGTGTGGACCGACTGCCCGTCGATGGCGGCGAACACGCCGCTCCGCGCAGAGACCACGGGCTACCCGACGCAGAAGCCGCTCAAGCTCCTCGACCGGATCGTCCGCGCGACGAGCGACGTCGGGTCGCTCGTCGTCGACCCGTTCTGCGGCTCGGGGACCACGCTCGTGGCTGCCGCCGCCGCCGACCGACGCTTTGCCGGATCCGACGTCGGCGACCTCGCGATCCGGACCACCAGCAGCCGCCTCGACGCGAGCGGCATCACCTATCGCTCGCGCTGACGCCCCATCACGCCTACGAGACCGTCATAGGATGCCCGACGCGCCGCCCTCCCCGTACTTGCTCCCGCTCTTCCTCCGCCTCGCGGGCAAGGAGGTCCTCGTCGTCGGCGCGGGCACGGTGGCCGAGCGCAAGATCCAGGACCTGGTGGACAGCGGTGCCCGCGTTCGCGTCGTCGCGCGCGAAGCAACCTCCGCCGTCGCGAAGCTCGCCGCGGACGGCCGGATCGCGCTCTCCCTCCGCGCGTTCGAGGAGGCCGACGTCGACGGCGCCTGGTTCGTGGTCGCGGCCACCGCCGATCCCGACGTGCAGGCGCGCGCGTGCGCCCGAGCGGATCGCGCTCGCGTCTTCGCGCTCGCGGTCGACGATCCGCCCAACGGCACGGCCTACTCGGCGAGCGTGATCCGCCGTGGCCCGCTCACGATCGCGATCTCCTCGACGGGTGAGGCACCTGCCCTCGCTCGCCTGCTCCGCGAAGTGCTCGAGCAAGCGCTCCCGGCTGACGACTGGGTCGAGGCTGCGCGTGCGTTGCGCGAGAAGTGGAAGGCCGAGGGCACGCCGATGACCTCCCGCTTCGCAGAGCTGGTGCGCGCCTTCAAGACCCGCGCGGGCTGAGGTCCGTCACGTCGGCGGCCGTTCCAACCGCCGATTCGGCCGGTTCGAGCGGGAGCGTGACGGGCCCACTCACTGCTGCTGCTGGAACAGCGTGACGCGCCAGACCTGCTGCTTCTTGTCCTTCGACTTGACCTCGACGTAGTACGGCTGGTCCCTCCGGAACGGGAGCGTCGGCGAGCCCTGCGTGATGTCGATGGGAGCCGAGCCGTCGGTCTCGACGAGCACGTTCACGTTGCCGGCGTACTGGACGTAGAAGCCGGTCGAGGCATCGCCGAGGGTGAACGTGAGGAAGTCACTCTCGGCGCCACCATCGACGACCTTGATCACGCCGCATCGTGTGGGGTTCAGGTTGTTGGCCTCCTCGTGCGTGTCGTTCGGCTCCTCCTCGAGCTCGCCACCGACGACGCAGGGGATACCGCCTTCGAACTCTTCGCCAGCGTCGAGGACGTTCGGCTCGCCGGCATCGTACAGCTTCACTCCCGTGTCGGCAGGACCGGCATCGTGCGGCCCGGAGTCCTTTTTCTCTTCCTCACCGCCGCTGTCCTTCTCGACGGCGCCCGTGTCCGTGCCGGCGTCCGTGGCGACCACGTCCTGGGTGTCGGAGCCTCCGCAGGCCCAGACTCCGGCGGCGGCGACGGCAGACAGCGTGAAGAACAAGCGAGCGAGGGGAGCCTTGCGCATGAAGCAAAGGCTTGCACGAGACGGGCCGGACGGCCCAGTCCCGGGCAGACGCCGCTTTCCGCGCGATTTCCTACGAATGCCGGTCGCGGACCTCGGCGGATCCGTGTCTTGCATGATCCAGGGAGGGACCACCGGTGCGGGCCGCGGGCATCACCCGCGCTGCACCTTCCGCACCGGGGCCGGGCCACCGCCAGTGCCGGTCAGCGGCGCGACCTGCTGCTGGGTGGGCACCACGCGACGTGTGACGACTTCACCGACGATGACGAGCGCCGGCGTCGGCAGGGCGGCACGCTCGACGGCGTCCGCGATCGTCGCGAGGTCGGCGACGACGACGCGCTGGTCGGGCAACGTCGCGTGCGAGACGACGCAGGCCGGCGTCTCGAGCGGCCGGCCCGCCTCGACGAGGCCCCGCGCCGTCTCGCGCAGGGTCGAGAGCCCCATGTAGAGGACGAGCGTCCCCTCGGCGGGGACTCGGTTCGCGAGCGACGAGCCCTCCCCGGTCCTCTCGTCCTGCGCGCGGAGATGAGCGGTCGCGAACGTCACGCTCGAGGCCGCGTCGCGATGCGTGAGCGGGATGCCGGTGCTCGCCGCGGCGCCGAGCGCTGCGCTGATGCCGGGGACGACCTCGAACGGAACGTGAAGCGCTGCGAGCTCGGCGGCCTCTTCGCCACCACGTCCGAAGATCATCGGATCGCCGCCCTTCAGCCGCACGACATCGAGCCCCGCGAGCGCACGCTCGAGGACGGCCGGATGGATCGACGGCGCGTCGGGGCACGTCCCCCGGCGCCGTCCGACGGCGATGCGCTCCGCATCCGGGGAGACGAGCGCGAGGATCTCCGGACCGACGAGCTCGTCGTAGGCGACGACCCGCGCGGTCGTGAGCAGGCGATGCGCTCGCAGCGTGAGGAGCTCCGGATCGCCCGGCCCCGCGCCGACGAGGAAGACGCGCCCGCGCGGCGCGCTCCGTGCGATGGTGCCGTCGATCACGAGGCCACCGTCCCCCAGCGACGGGCGACGACGCGCTCGAGCGGTCCGAAGAGGACGCGCTCGCTCGCGCGGCTCGCAAGCACGATGACGACGACGACACCGAGGACGAGCGCGGTATCGGCGAGGTCGCGTCCCGTCTCGAGGAGCTGACCGAGCCCGCCGGAGACGAACAAGAGCTCGCCCGCCATCAGCGAACGAAGCGCGAACGTCCAGCCCATCTTCGCGCCGGTCAGGATCCCCGGGAGCGCCGCTGCCAAGAGCACGCGAAAGAGCAACGTCGGCCCCCTCGCGCCCATCGTCCGGGCAGCGCGCTCGATCGTGGGCGGGAGCTGTCGCACCGCGCTCTCCGTCGCGAGTGTCACCGGCAGCGCCGCGCCGAGCACGATCACGAGCTGGATCGCCGCCTCCGAGAGGCCGAACCAGACGATCGCGAGCGGGAGCCAGCAGATCGACGGGACGCTCGACAGACCGAGCAACAGCGGGCCGAGCGCGCGCTTGATCGCGGGCGCACGCGCGAGCACGAGGCCGAGCGGCACGCCGATCGCGAGGGCGATCGCGTAACCCGCGAAGAGCCTGAGACCGCTCACGAGCACCGCTCGCCCGAGCGTGCCCTCGGCGGCCGCGCTCGCGAGCGAACGCGCGACCTCGAGCGGCCCGGGGAAGAGCGCGCTCCTCGCCGCTTCAGATGCCGCGGCCCAGATGCCGACGAGGATCGCCGCCGTCAGTCCTGTTCGTATTGCCCCACGCACCGTCTGCCTCCTCTCTCGCGACCTTGTCGACCTCGGCTCGGATCTCTTCGGCGATCCGCTGCGCGATGCGGACGGCCCGGACGTCCTCCACCGCGGCCTCGCCGATCGCTCCACGACGGGGCCGCGGCAGATCCACGTGCACCTCGGCGATCACGCGACCAGGCCGCGTGCCGATCAAGACGACCCGATCACCGAGGCGCACCGCTTCGTCGAGGGCATGGGTGACGAAGACCATCGTCGTGCGCGTGGCGCTGATGATCCGCTCGACCTCGCCCTGGAGAAGCTCGCGCATCTGGCCGTCGAGCGCCGCGAACGGCTCGTCGAACAGGATCATCCGCGGGCGGGTCGCAAGCGCACGCGCGATCGCGCCCCGCTGGCGCATGCCGCCGGAGAGCTCGTGCGGATACGCGGTCCGGAACCGCGAGAGGTGCACGAGGCGCAGCAGCTCGTCGACCCGCTCGACCCGCTCCGCGTGCGACGCCCCGGCGACCTCGAGCGGGAACGCGATGTTCTTCTCGAGCGTGAGCCATGGGAAGAGCGCAGCGTCCTGGAACACGACCGCGCGCTCCGGCCCCGGTCCCTGGATCGGAGCGCCGTCGAAGAGCACGCGCCCGCGCGTCGGCTTCGCCAGCCCGGCGAGCAGGTTCAGGATCGTGGACTTTCCGCCTCCGGACGGCCCGACGAGGCAGAGGGCTTCCCCGGGCGCCACCGAGATCGAGACGTCCTCGAGGATCGTCGTGCCGCCTTCGTACTCGAGAGACACCCCCTCGAGGGCGGCGCTCGCTCCCGAGGACGAGGGGCCCGGCCTGCTCTCCACCGGGCGGACCCTCGGCTCGGCGTCCGCCAGGGCCGGGGCGCCGAACGACTTCGATGTCACGAACACGCGTTCGTTATAATAGACACAACCGAGACGAGCAAGCGCTGCGTGGGCGAGCGCCGCCTCGACGCCTCACGCGCGTGCTCCCCAATGCCATTCGTTCAAGCGAATCGAGAGAGATTCAACAGGAAGGCGGGGAGGCGGGAAGAGAGTTTGATCAATGAATTCTTCCCGTCTTCCCGCCTTCCTGTTTCTGTCTGCACCGAACGGTATTGCCCCCCATGCTCGCGTCCGGAATCGCGGACGCGCGGTCAACGCTCGTACAAGATCACGTTGTGATAGCGGGCCTCCGACGACCCGGGGTTCTCGTACGAGTGCGCGCGGTCGGCGGGGAACGACACGCTGTCGCCGGCCATGAGCTCGATCTGGTCGCCGTCGACGTGGAGCCGGAGCGAGCCCGAGAGGACGATGAGGAACTCGTGGGTGCCGGGCGCGTGCGGCTCGGAGGCGTGGCTCGCACGTGCGGAGAGGCGTAGCTCGTAGATCTCGACGAGCGGGGAGGCACCGGCCGGCGCGAGCGGACGGCTCTCGAGCTTCCCGTCCAGCGAGCGAAGGACCTGGGCGTCACCCCGCCGGAGGACGCTGATTCCCGTCTTCGGCTGCCCGAGGAGGTCGGCGAAGGGCACGCCGAGGCCGACCGCGATCTTCCAGAGGAGCCCGACGGTCGGGTTCGTCTTGCAGGTCTCGACCTGAGAGAGGGCCGCGCGGCTGACGCCGGAGGCCTTCGCGAGGTCGTCGAGCGACATCCCGCGGTGCTTCCGCTTGTGCCGCAGGTTCTCGGCCACCCGGCGCGCGAGCTCGGCCGCTCCGACGTCGTCTCCGAGCGTCTCCATGCTGCGCTCCGGGGCTCCTGCCGCGCTTCCCTTCGCGGAGGGCTCCGCCAAGGGCGATCGCCCAACATTGCGCTTGCGTCCCGCCAACGTTGCCTCCATTATCCTAGACACACGATCATTATGCTCAACAACCCCGCCGACACCACTTTAACACGACACGATCGAGGCGTCGTCGTGTGGTTCACCGGACTGTCGGGAGCCGGCAAGACGACGATCGCGAGCGCGCTCGCGACCGAGCTCGTCACTGCAGGCAAGCGCGTCGAGCTCCTCGACGGCGACGTCGTCCGGACGCACCTGTCGAAGGGGCTCGGATTCTCCCGAGAGGACCGGGACCTCAACGTGGGGCGGATCGCGTTTGTGGCCCACCTCCTCGCGCGCAATGGCGTCGCCGTCCTCGTGGCCGCGGTCTCTCCGTACAAGGAGGCCCGCGAGGCCGCACGGGAGACGATCGGCGCGTTCGTCGAGGTCCATGTAGCTCCGCCGCTCGGCGTGTGCATCGCGCGCGACACGAAGGGACTCTACGCGAAGGCTCGCGCGGGTGAGCTTCCAGAGCTCACCGGCGTCGGCGACCCCTACGAGGCACCGGACGCTCCCGAGCTCACCATCGACACGAGCACGATCGATGTCGCGGCGAGCGTCCAGCAGGTCAGGGCGAAGCTCGTCGAGCTCGGCTACCTGCACGCGGTGAGCAGCGACGCCGGCGCGCAACACCGAGCCTGACGCAACTGCGGGCGGCCCCCGCGAATCGACGATCGATGAACGGACACGGACACACCATGACCACGAGCACGCTTCCTCGCTTCTCCGATCCCAGTGACATCGACGAGTTCGTCGCCAAGCTCGACGCCTTCGAGCGCGGCGCGATCGGCCCCGACGAGTTCCGCGCCTTCCGGCTCGTCCGCGGCGTCTACGGCCAACGTCAGGAAGGGACGCAAATGGTCCGCGTGAAGATCCCCTTCGGGCGGATCGACGAGGCCGGACTCTCGGCGCTCGCGGACGCGGCCGATCGCTGGTCGCGCGGGTTCGGTCACGTCACCACCCGACAGAACGTCCAGTTCCACTTCGTCGACATGGCGAACGTCGAGACGCTCATGCGCCGGATCGACGAGGCAGGCCTCACCACCCGCGAGGCCTGCGGCAACTCCGTCCGCGCGGTCACCGCATGCGAGCTCGCGGAGGTCTGCGCCACCGCCCCGTTCGACGTGTCCCCCTACGCCGAGGCGATCACACGTCACTTCCTCCGCCATCCGCTAGCGGCGAGCCTGCCGCGCAAGTTCAAGATCGCCTTCAGCGGATGCGCGAACGACTGCGCGAAGGCGGCCATCCACGACCTCGGCTTCGTCGCCGAGATCCGCGAAGGCGTGAAGGGCTTCCGCGTCGTCGCCGGCGGCGGCCTCTCGTCGTCGCCGCGCAACGCGCTCGTCCTCCACGAGTGGGCCGCCGCCTCCGAGCTCGGGCGGGTCGGCGAGGCGGTCGTCCGGCTGTTCCATCGCCTCGGCAATCGCGAGAACCGCGCGCGCGCCCGCCTCAAGTACGTGCTCAAAAAGCTGGGTGACGACGGATTCCGCGCCGCCTATGCGGAGGTCCGCGCCGAGGTCGACGCCGAGGCCGCCAGCGAGCTCGTCCTCCCCATCCCGTTCGCCGGCAAACCGGCCGCGCCCGTGCTCACGGAGGACGGCAAGCGGACACCGGAGTACCTCGCGTGGCGCGCCTCGTCGGTCGTCGCGCAGAAACGCGCGAGCGGGGCCGACGCCCCGAGCGACGAGGACGAGTACGTCGCCGTCTACGTGCGACTCCTCCTCGGCGACATCACGAGCGCCCAGATGCGCGCGCTCGGACGGATCGCGAACGAGATCGGCGACGGCACCGTCCGCCTCACGATCGATCAGAACATCCTCCTCCCCTGGGTCCACAAGCGCTCGCTCCCTGCCCTCTTCGCGCGCCTCTCGGCGGTCGACCTCGCCCGGCTCGATCTTCATACCGCGCGCGATGTGACCAGCTGCCAGGGCGCCGACACCTGCAACCTCGCGGTCACGTCCTCGCGAGCCGTCGCGAAGGCGATCACGGAGAAGCTCGAGGCCGAGGGCCTCGGCGCGCACGGAGAGTCCGCGAAGACGCTCATCAAGATCAGCGGGTGCCCCAACTCCTGCGGGCAGCACCACATCGCCGACCTCGGCTTCCACGGCGGAGCGAAGACCGTCGGCGAGACGGCCGTCCCGGTCTACCAGCTCCACCTCGGTGGCGGCGTCGACGCGCGCGGCGCGCGCTTCGGGCGGCAGGTCGTGAAGATCGTCGCCCGCCGCGTCCCGGACGCCGTCGTCCGCCTCCTCGCGCTCTACGACGCCGAGCACACGCCGGACGAGACCCCGGCCGCGTTCTTCGAGCGCGTCGACGGCAAGCGCGTGATCGCAGCGCTCGGCGAGATCGTCACCGCGCCTCCGCGCGCGGACGAGATCGCAGACGTCGGCGAGTCGGCCGGCTTCCTCGTCCAGACCGGCGCCGGGGAGTGCGCTGCGTGAACGGGGCGCACTCCGGCGACGCGCATTCACGCGAGCTCGCGCGCGCCAGCGAGCGCCTCGAGCGAGCGACGCCCGCCGAACGTCTCGCCTTCGCCGTCGAGACGTTCGGCGAAGACCTCCTGTTCACGTCGTCCTTCGGGGCGCAGAGCGGCGTCCTCCTCCACCTGTGGAGCCAGGTCGCGAGGCACCTGCCCGTCATCTTCATCGACACGGGCTTCCTCTTCCCGGAGACGCTCGCCTACCGCGACCAGCTCGCCCGGCAGCTCGGCCTCACCGTCCGCGTCCTCCGGCCGGACGTGGCGAACGACGATTTCGTCGCCCGCTACGGGGAGGACGTCCAGCGGCGGGATCCCGACCTCTGTTGCGGCCTCAACAAGATCGCTCCCCTCGCCCCGCTCCGCGCGCGCGCGCGCGCCTGGGTCTCGGGACTGAGGCGCGATCAGAGCCGCGCCCGCCAGGACGTCGCCATCCTCGAGCCTGACGGGCCCCTCGTCCGGGTCCACCCGCTCGCCACGCTCACGACCGCCGACGTCGCCCAGTACCTCGAGGCACACGCGATCCCGCAGCATCCCCTGGTCAGCCGCCGGTATCTCTCGATCGGCTGTGCGCCGTGCACACGCGCGCTCGAGGACGGCGAGGACGAGCGCGCGGGCCGCTGGGCGTGGTCGAACAAGACCGAGTGCGGTCTCCACGGGCGCGAAGGCCGACGATGAGCCGCGGGCTCGGCCGCCGCGCGCTCCTCGGAGGTCTCGCCGGAGCCGTCGCCGCATCGGCCGCGGGAGCGGCGGTCTTGCACGGGAGCGCGGGCAGCGGCGAGCGTGCCTTCCGTGTGGGCGTCATGTCGAACCTCACTCACGCGCCGCTGCTCGCCGGGCTCGGCGCCGGTCGCATCGCGCGTGCCCTCGCTCCTCTGCGGGTCGAGACGCGCGTCTTCCGCGCCGGTCCGCGCGTGACCGAGGCGCTGATCGGCGGCGCGATCGACGCAGGCACCGCCGGTCCAGCCCCGGTCGTGATCCATCATGCACGTCACACGCGCCACGGACGCGGTGGCCTTCGCATCGTCGCCGGATGCTGCTCCGGCGGCGCATCACTCGTCGTCGGCCGTACGAGCGGCATCGCCCGTCCCTCCGACCTTCACGGTAAGCGCATCGCGGTCACGCAGATCGGCACCACGCAGGACGTCGCCCTGCGGATGTTCCTCCGCGACGCGGGGCTGCGCGAGACGACGTCGGGAGGCGACGTCACCGTGCTCGCGATCTCGGGCGCGACGATCCTCGAGCAGATGAAGCGTGGCGAGCTCCACGGCGCGTGGCTCCCCGAACCGTGGGCGACCCGGGTCGTCGCCGACCTCTCCGCAATCCGCCTCGTGGACGAACGCGACCTCTGGCCGGACAAGCGCTTCTCGACGGCAGTGCTCGTCACACGCGCGGAGGACGCCGCCGCTCCGTTCGTCCTCCGCCTCGCGAGCGCGCTCGAGGACGAGGTGACGCGCGCGCTCGCCGATCCCCGAGCGACGCTCGCGGAGGCGCACGCCGAGCTCGCGCGGCACGTCGGAAACCCGGGCGCGCTCCGGATCTTCGAGCAGGCCGCACAGCTGATCGACTTCACCAGCGACCCGCTCCAGGCTTCGATCGAGCGCTTCGGTGACGCCGCCGCCTCGCTGGGCCTGTGCCCGCCGCGGCCAGCGATGGGCCTCTTCGCCTGACGAAGACGCCGCCCCCCGAGCCTGGGATCGAGCGAGGTGGATCCGTACGGATCCAGTGCCCGCAAGCGATTCGCTCGGAGGTCCCGGAGCGCGCTACGCTCGTAGCGTGGCGCGAGTGGCGAGCCCAGATGCGCTTCAGCCAGGGACGCTCCTCTCCGGGCGATACCGAGTGGAGCGGCTCCTCGGGCAAGGCTCGATGGGCGTCGTGCTCGAGGCGCTCGACGTCCCGCTCCAGCGCCGTGTCGCGGTGAAGCTGATGGCACCCGAGCGTGCGAACAGCGAGGAGGCGCGAAAGCGCTTCCTCCGTGAGGCGCGCGCGGCGGTCCGCCTGTCGAGCGAGCACGTGACCCGACTCCTCGACGTGGGCGAGCTCCACGACGGAACGCCTTTCCTCGTCATGGAGTACCTCGAAGGCGCGAACCTCGAGGTGGTGCTCATGCGTGACGGTCCGCCCCGTATCGACGTCGCCGTGGACTGGGTGCTCCAGGCGCTCGACGGCGTCGCCGAGGCCCATCGCGCTGGCCTCGTTCACCGCGATCTGAAGCCGGAGAACCTCTTCCTCTGCGAGCGACCGGGCCGACCGCCGATCGTGAAGGTCCTCGACTTCGGCACGGTGAAGGATCTCGTCACGAAAGGAACGAAGCTGACGCGCACGGGCTCGACGATGGGCTCGCCGGCGTACATGCCGCCGGAGCAAGTGCGTGCAGAGGAGATCGATCAGCGCGCCGACGTCTGGGCGATGGGCGTGACGCTCTACGAGCTCCTCACCGGACACCTCCCCTTCGGCGGCCAGTCGGTGGTGCAGACACTGGCGGCGATCCTGCGCGACGAGCCCGTGCCCCTCCGCTCGCGCTGCCCCGCGGTTCCCTCGGAGCTCGAGGCGATCGTCACCTGCGCGCTCTCGAAGTCCCCGGCCGCCCGCTACGCGTCGGCGAACGAGCTCCTCGCCGCACTCGCCGGCGTGCGCGCGAAGATGCCCCGCACGACACGCGCGACGAGGACGGTCCACATGGGCCGGAACCTCGCCCTACCGCGGCCCGAGGCGTTCGCGGACACGACCGACATGAACCAGTTCTCGGAGCTCGACGCGAGCCGCGTGCGCCGAGTCCCCGTGAGCGCGCTCGCCCATCCGCCCACGCCGCCGCCCGCCGCCCAATCGCGCGCGTCCGCGTATCTCGTGCCCATCCTGCTCGGGCTCGCCGGCGCCGTGGCGATCGCCGTCATCGGAGGCTTCATCCTCGCGCGGCGCCATTCACCGAGACCGGCAGAGGTCACGGTGACCGCGCCCGCGACGAACCTGGGCGCAGCTCCGCCGGTCACCGCAGACTCGTCGCCGGCCGCAGCCATCACGCCGTCGGGCGCAATGCCACCGGCGACGCCGCACCGCCCCCGACCACCGAAGTGAGGGCGCTCAGCCGTTCGTCGCGCTTGCTCGCGCGAGCGGAGCGGTCGCGAGCCACGCATCGAGATCGGCGAGCGCGCGATCGGCCATCGCCTGGTAGCGCTCGCGCTTTCGCAGCTTCGTGTCGGCCGGAGGCGGGATGCACGCCCAGGTGATGTTGGACGGCTGGAAACGCTCGGTCTCACGCGACAAGTGCGTCCGGATCCCTCCGAGCGCGGTCGTCTCCGGCGGCGGCGTCACGTGCTCGCCGCGGAGCGACTGCGCCAGCATGATCGCGCAGAGGAGACCGCCGGCGCAGCTCTCGACATAGCCCTCGACGCCGGTGACCTGGCCGGCAAGGAAGACGTTCGGGGCGGCCTTGAGCTGCATCCGCTCGTCGAGCATGCGCGGCGCATCGACGAAGGTGTTCCGGTGCACGCTACCAAAGCGCAGGATCTCGACCTCCTCGAGGCCGGGGATCATCCGGAAGATGCGCGTCTGTTCGCCGTACGTCATGCGCGTCTGGAAGCCGACGAGGTTGTACGCCGTCATCGCCTGGTCCTCCGGGCGGAGCTGGACCACCGCGTACGGCCGGCGCCCCGTGCGAGGATCGGTGAGCCCGACCGGCTTCATCGGACCGAACGCGAGCGTGCGCTCGCCGCGCGACGCCATCACCTCGATCGGAAGGCACCCTTCGAAGTAGCGGGTGTCCTCGAACGATCGCGGCTCGACCTTCTGCGCATCGACGATCGCGCGGACGAACGCGAAGTAGCCCTCCTTCTCGAACGGGCAGTTGACGTAGGCCTCGTCCCCCTTCGCCGTCGCATCGCGCGTGTCCGACGACTTCTCCGAGGCCTCCTCCTCCGCACCGTTCGCCGCCATCGGATCCGGCTCAGCGCCCTTGCCCCAGCGCGACTGCTTGAACACCTTCGACCAGTCGATCGAGTCCGCGCTGATGATCGGCGCGATCGCGTCGTAGTACGCAAGGTGCGCGGCGCCGACGACACGCGCGATGTCGGCCGCGAGCGCATCGCCCGTGAGCGGACCGGTCGCGATGATGACCGGCTGCTCGGCGGTCGCCTCCGGGATCCGCTCGACGATCTCGTGGCGGATCCGGATCCGCGGGTGCTTCGAGATCCGCTCGGTGACCGTCGCCGCGAACACGTCGCGATCGACCGCGAGCGCACCACCGGCAGGGACCCGCGCAACCTCAGCCGCAGCCATCACGAGCGATCCCGCTCGCCGCAGCTCTTCCTTCAAGAGACCGACGGCGTTGACGAGCGCTGCGCCGCGCATGGAATTCGAGCAGACGAGCTCACACAGCGCATCGGTGCTCTGGGCCGGCGTACGAGCCTTCGGCTTCTGCTCCACGAGCTCGACGTCGATCCCGCGCTCCGCGAGCTGGAATGCTGCCTCACAACCGGCAAGGCCGGCGCCTACCACAACGACCCTCATTGGCACTCCAAGGCATCGCCTCTACCCATTGGCCGCACTGGCGTCCAGCCCTCGTCGCAGGACCGCGGTCAGGGTCGTGGTACGCTCGGGGCAGGATGCTGGGGGGCGCCGTCAAGCCCGGCGACGTGTTGGGCGGCAAGTACGCGGTCGAGCGCGTCCTCGGCGCGGGCGGGATGGGCGTGGTCGTCGCGGCGAAGCACGTCGACCTCGGTCAACGTGTCGCCATCAAGTTCATGCTCGCGGAGGCGATGACCGATCCTGCACACGCCGAGCGCTTCCTCCGCGAGGCGAGGTCGGCGGTGCGCCTCAAGAGCGCGCACGCAGCCCGCGTGCTCGACGTCGGCCGTCTCGGGAACGGCGAGCCGTTCATGGTCATGGAGTACCTCGAGGGTCGCGATCTCGACGCGGAGCTCCAAGCTCGCGGGCCGCTCCCGCCTCACGTCGCGATCGACTATGTCCTCCAGGTCAGCGAGGCGCTCGCCGAGGCGCACGGTCTTGGGATGATCCACCGAGACGTGAAGCTCAAGAACCTGTTCCTCACGGCGTCGGTCGACGGCAGACCGCTCGTGAAGGTGCTCGATTTCGGTCTCGCCAAGACGATCGGCCCGCACGGAGACGTCTCCCTCACCGCAACGAGCTCCGTCTTCGGATCACCGCAGTACATGTCGCCGGAGCAGATGCGGTCCGCGAAGGACGTCGACTCCCGGAGCGACGTCTGGTCGCTCGGCGTCTGCCTCTACGAGCTCCTGACGGGACGTGTGCCGTTCGATGCCCCGAGCGTCGCCGAGATCTGCGCGATGGTGCTCAAGGAGCCCGCTCCCCCACCCTCGCAACACATGCGCGGCCTCTCGGTCGAGCTCGACGACGTTGTCCTGAAGTGCCTCGAGAAGGACCTCTCGCGGCGCTTCCAGTCGGTGGCGGAGCTCGCATTCGCGCTTCAAGCCTTCACGACGGACGAAGGAGCCGCGCGACGCATCCTGCACGTCATGCGGTCGGCGCAAGAGATCGCCCACGCGCCCCCCAAGGTCGTCGTGAACGACGCAGAGGAGCTCGCCACCAGCGGCGCGACCACGATGAAGGCAAGGGACTCGGGCGCCCCGACGCGGCGCGCCGACGAGCGGCTCATGCGCCCGCAGCACATCGGCGCGTTCGTCGGGATCGCCTTGATGGGCTTCGTCGGCGCGGGCGGGATCACGATGGCTGTGACGACACGCGCGGCGCGACCCGCGGAGAGCGCGCCATCGCCATCGCCATCGCCATCGCCGGCGGCGTCCTCGTCGGCGGAGAGGCGCGAGGCGAGCCCGGCTCCGAGCAGCCGGAGCACGAAGGAGCCCCCTCCGTCCTCCGCGACGGAGGAGCCTGCGGGACCGGCGGCGAAGGCGGCGAAGACCACGCCTGCGGGTGGACGCCCGAAGCCGAGCGCGCCCGGACGCCCCGCCTCGCCACCGCCGGCGAAGGCGACGGCGACGGCGACGGCGAGCACCGTACGAACGCCGCCGGAAAAGCCGAAGACCGGACCCGGCAGCGGCGGCGATTACATGTAGCGCGCGAGGCAGCCGTGCCGCCGCGGGTAGTTGGAGCGCGAGCCCCAACTTTCGAGGACAATGAGCTCGTGATGCGTGGGGGCGTCGTACTCGGCTGCGCGCTGGTGGGCCTTCTCGTCGGGGAGACGGAGGCGCGCGCCGACATGGAGACGGCACGCAGGCACTTCGAGGCGGGAAAGAAGCTGCGCGACGCAGGCGACTGCACGCGCGCGATCGCGGAGTTCGAGAGGAGCGTCGCGGCCGACGAATCGATCGGCGGCCACTACAACCTCGGGTACTGCCACGAGCAGCTCCTGCATCGACAGGACGCCTACGAGGCCTACAAGCGAGCGCAGCACCTCGCGAGCGTGAAGAAGGACGAGCGCCTCCGCGAGATCAGCGGCGCGCTCGCGGCGCTCCTCCAGACGCCGCACATCCGACTCGTCCTCCCCCAGCCGTTGCCCGACGGGCTCCGGATCGAAGTCGACGGTCGGCTCGTTCCCGAGACCTTCCATGCCGCGGAGACCGTCGTCTTCATCGAGCGCGCGAGCAGGGCCCACTCCGTCAGGGTCACCGCTCCGGGCTACGAGGAGCGACGCGCGCTCGTCGAGAACAGGCAAGTGAGACCGATCGAGCTTCGCCGATCGATCGAGACGACGACGACGCCCGCCCCGATCGCGCCCCCGCCCGACGGCGGCAGCGGCTCGACGTGGCAGCACTGGACCGGCCTCGGCGTCGGCGCCACGGGCGTCGCCCTCTTCACGGTCGGGAGCGCGATGTTCGTCTCCTACCTGATCGAGGAGCGGGATCTCGGACGGCAGTACGACGCCGCGAACCGTTGCGACAAGCGGCCTGGCAAGAACGGAGAGTCGGATCCGTGCAGCGATCCGAGCGCCGAGGCGGTGCGGCTGAATCGCGAGCGGTCGTACATGGCCAACGAGGACGACGCGAAGAAGCAGGCGCCGCTCATCCTGGGGACGACAATCGGAGGCGCCCTCCTCGTGGGAGGCGGGCTCGTGCTCTACCTGACGGCCCCGCGGCCGCGCGCGCACGCCGCGACCGACACACGGGTCCAGGTCCTTCCGATCCTCGGGACGACGACCCGCGGCGTCGCTCTGACCGGCACGTTCTGATCGCTCGGCCGACCGACGGTTCGAGACGACCCACCTCGACGACGACTTCGTTCGCGTCGACCTCTGGCCCGTCGAACGACCGCCGGTCGATCAGGCGCGCTCGACCGCGACGACGCCCTGCACCTTCTGGAGCGCCTTCATCACGTTCTTCAGCTGGGTGAGGTCGGAACAGACGAACGTGAAGACGTTCACCGCCTTGCCGTCGTCTCCCGCGCGGCAGTTCGCCTCGCTGATGTTGATCCCCATGTGACTGAACGTGTGGCCGACCGTCGCGAGGATGCCGGGACGATTCGCGGTCACGACGCGGAGCTGGACGGCGCGGTTGATCTTCGCCTTCGAGTCCCACGTGATCTCGACCCGGCGCTCGGGATCGGTGTCGAACGCCTTCACGCAGCCCCGGCGGTGGATGGTGACGCCGCGGCCGCGCGTGATGAAGCCGAGGATGTCGTCGCCCGGCAGCGGATTGCAGCACTTGGCGTAGCGGACGAGGACGTCGTCGATGCCGTTGAGACGGATGCCGCCGTCGTCGCCCTTGATGACCTTGCGGACGAACCCCGCGATGCGCCCCTCACGGAGCTGCTCGGGGGGGATGGTCTCCTTCCCGTCGATCGACGGCGGCGCGAGCACTTCGAGGACGTCCTTCGGATCGATCTTGCCGTAGCCGATGCCGATGAACAGCTCGTCGACGTTGCCGATCGAGAGGACCTCGAGGACCTTCCGGAGCTCGTTCTCGTTTCGGAGGAGCTTGCTGAGCGAGACGGTCGCCTTCTGGAACTCGCGCTCGAGGAGCTCACGCCCGAGTCGAAGCGACTTCTCGCGCTGCTCCGCGCGCAGGAAATTGCGGATCTTCGCGCGGGCGCGCGTGGTGACGACGAAGTCGAGCCAGTCCTTGTTCGGCTGCTGGTTCGAGCTCGTCACCACCTCGATGACGTCGCCGTTGCGGAGCTTGTAGCGGAGCGGCTCGAGCTTGCCGTTCACGCGCGCGCCGGTGATGTGCTCGCCGAGCTGCGAGTGGATCGCGAACGCGAAGTCGACAGGCGTCGAACCGCGCGGGAAGACGCGGACCTCGCCCTTCGGCGTGAAGACGTAGACCTCGTCCTGGAAGAGGTCGACCTTCACTCCCTCGAGGAACTCGGCCGGATCCTTGAGATCCTTCTGCCATTCCATCAGCTGGCGGAGCCAACCGAACTTCTGCGCGTCGCTGTCG
Organism: Myxococcales bacterium 68-20; assembly: GCA_001899635.1. GTDB lineage: Bacteria > Myxococcota_A > Polyangia > Polyangiales > Polyangiaceae > Labilithrix. The sequence continues at coordinate 208,236 of MKVQ01000005.1, forward strand.
GCGATGCCGCCGCCGCCCTTGTCCTTGTACTTCCAGTGGGCGGCGATACCCCGCTCCGCGACGCGGTGCATGTCGTGCGTGCGGATCTGGATCTCGATGCGCTCGCGCCCGGGGCCGATGACCGTCGTGTGGAGCGACTGGTACATGTTCGGCTTCGGCAGCGCGATGTAGTCCTTGAAGCGGCCCGGCACGGGCGTCCACTTCGAGTGAATCACGCCGAGGGCGGCGTAACAGTCGCTCACGCTCTCGACGAGCACGCGGAACGCGATGATGTCGTGGATCTGGTCGATCGACGAGTCGTTCGCCTTCATCTTCCGCCAGATCGAATAGAGGTGCTTCGCGCGGCCGGTGACGTCGGCGGCGAAGCCCTGCTCCGCGAGGCGGCTCGAGAGCGTCTTCGACACCTCGAGGATGTACTTGTCGCGCTCCCTCTTCGTCTTCTGGACGCCTTCCTTGACCTCGGCGTACCCCTCGGGCTCGAGCCAGCGGAAGGACAGGTCCTCGAGCTCGCTCTTGAACGCCTGGATGCCGAGGCGGTTGGCGAGCGGCGCATAGATCTCGAGCGTCTCGCGGGCGATGCGCTCCTGCGCCTCGGGCTTCATGTGCTCGAGCGTCCGCATGTTGTCGACGCGGTCGCAGAGCTTGATCAGCAGCACGCGGATGTCGCGCGCCATCGCGACGACCATCTTGCGGAAGTTCTCCGCCTGACGGTCCTCCTTCGACGTGAAGTTGATCTTGCCGAGCTTGGTGACCCCGTCGACGAGCGACGCGATCTCACCGCCGAACTCGCGCTCGATGTCCTTCGTCGTCGCGAGCGTGTCCTCGACGACGTCGTGGAGCAGACCGGCGCAGACACTCGCGGTGTCGAGGCGGAGCTCGGTGATGATCCCGGCTACCGAGGCGGGATGGATGAAGTAGGGGTCACCCGACTTTCGCTTCTGGCCCGTGTGAGCCTTCTCGCTGAAGTCGTAGGCGCGCTTGAGCAGATCCGCGTCGGCCGCGGGCTGATACGCACGAACACGGTCGATGAGATCCGAGGACTCGATCATGAGCAAAGCTAGAGGGCTTGCGTCGGAGACAACCGGGCAAAACCCTAGTTTCGAAGGTAACACCGCCGAAAAATACGGGCAACGTAGCCGCAGGTGTCGGCGCGCAGGTCCTGCGCCGGTTTCCATACGTCCCACCGCCGCCAGGGATCTTTGGGTGCGTCCGATGAGTCCGGGGGGCTCACGGGCTCCGCTGTCCCCTCCTCTTCTATTTTTCTTCCCCCCTCCCTGCGCGCTACCGGCTCGGCTCCGCTGGTAGACTCGACGGACAGCCATGTCCGATGCCAGGCCGCCGCGGAATCCGGAGGAGCCGGGATGGTAGGGGGCGCTCGGCCCCCCGCCCCGTCGGCGTCGTTGGCCGGCCGAACGATCGCGCGGTACGCGGTCGAGGCGCTCATCGGCAGAGGCGGCATGGGCGAGGTCTACCGGGCCGTCGACCCCCGCCTCCGGCGGAAGGTCGCGCTCAAGATCATCCGCCCCGACAGGAATCGATCGGACGCGGTCGACGGGCTCTTCCGTGAAGCACGTGCGGCCGCCGCGCTGACTCATCCGAACACGGTCGCGATCCACGACCTCGGCGAGAGCGACGGCCTCTTCTACATAGTGATGGAGTTAGTGAACGGCATGCCGCTGCTCGCCTACGTCGGCGACGAGCGCGTGCCCCTCGCGCGCAAGCTCCGCTGGTGCGCCGACATCGCGCGAGCGCTCGCGTCCGCCACGAGCGTGACGCCGCCCGCAACGCTCGAGCTCCACGGTGGCGTCGAGGCGCCGGCGGCCGCCACGCCGCTCGAGCCTCCACCGTGCGCAAGGGCGCGCGAGACTCGGGCGTCGAAACGACCGGACGCGATCATCGAGGCGCTCGAGGCGGAGTGCAGGAACGCAGGCGGCAGGAACGCAGGCGGAACATTGACCGAAGCCGCGCCGCTTCCGGCGGCTACACTCGCGGCCCCTCCCCGCACGACGCCGCCAGCGGCTACAGTCTCGGCCCCCCACCCCGCGCCGATACCGACGCCGACACCGCGCCGTACGGACGGCTTCCAGAACGCGCGCTGACGAACCTCCCCGTGGCATCCATCTACATTCATTTTCCCTGGTGCTTGGCGAAGTGCCCCTATTGCGACTTCGTCAGCTACGCGACCGAGCGCGACGACATCGATCACGCCGGCTACGCCGACGCAATCATCCGCGAGGCCGAAGCGCGAGCGCGCTACCTGGAGACCGACGGCTCCGACGCGCGCCGGATCGGGAGCGTCTTCTTCGGCGGCGGGACGCCAAGCTTGTGGGATCCGCGTGAGCTCGGCCGTGTGCTCGAGCGCCTGCGCGGGCTCTTCGCGATCGACGGCGATGCCGAGATCACCGTCGAGTGCAACCCGACCTCGCTCGACGGCGATCGCGCCCGCGCGCTCGTCGATGCCGGCGCCAACCGGCTCTCGATCGGGACCCAGTCGCTCCGCCAAGAGCAACTCCGCTACCTCGGCCGGTTGCACGATCCGGCCGGAGCGCAGGCCGCCGTCGCGGCAGCGATCGAGGCCGGCGTCCCGCGCGTCTCGACCGATCTCATCTTCGGCCTTCCCAACCAGACGCCCGAGGACGCGCGCGACCAGGCCGAGACGCTCGCCAGCGCCGGGCTCCGGCATCTCTCCTGCTATCAGCTCACGATCGAGCCCGGGACGCAGTTCGGGGAGCGAAAGAAGCGCGGCCTCCTCCCGATGGCCGACGAGGGCGCGGTCGCCGACTCCTTCCTCGCGATCGACGAGGCGCTCGAGCGACACGGGCTCCGGCACTACGAGATCTCGAACTACGCCGCGCCGGGCCATGAGGCCCGCCACAACCTCGCCTACTGGCGCGGCGACGAATACGTCGGCCTCGGCTGCGGCGCGTTCGGCTACGTGCGAAACCGACGAGGCGAGAACGGTGAAGACGGCAGCCGCTCGACCGGCGTCCGCTGGCGCAACGCGATCGTCCCGAAGGACTACGTCGCGCGCACGAAGTCGATGCGCTCGGACGCGATCGACGAGGGCGACGGCGTGACCGTGATGCGCGAGGACCTCTCTTCCGAGTCCCTCCTCCGCGAGCGCATCATGCTCGGCCTTCGCATCGCCGAAGGCGTCGATCTCGCCCGCGCGGCGGACGACCTCGGGATCGATCCGTGGACCCCCGAGCGTCTCCGCACGATCGACGCGCTCGCCGAGCGCGGTCGCGTCGTGCGCGAAGGCGACGTCCTCCGCGTTCCCCGCGCAGCGTGGCTCTTCACGGACGACACGGCGTCACGGCTGTTCTGACACGGCCGCTCATTTCCGATCGGAGAGCGCCCGACTCGGAGGCTCCACCGGAGCGGTCGCCGGCGCAGTCGCCTGCGTCGGCGCCGACACGGACGGAGGCGCCGAGGGTGCCGGCTCCTCCGCCAGGACGGTCGACGCCGTCGGCGCGGGGGGCGGCGTGGTCGCCGGCGCTGCCGCGCTCGGCTCGATCGTGGCGGCGGCACGCTCCGCTTCGCGCTTTCGGTCAGACTCGTGCTCGCCGTCGGGGCGCATGACGATCGTGTTGAGGACGACGCCCGCGATCGCGAGGACGGAGATGCCCGCGGCCAGCATCAGGACGAGGCGGGCGCTCGACGAACGCGAAGGCTCGCCGAACGTCGTTGCAGAGGCGGCCGGCATCGACACGACCGGGGCGACCTGGGCGCTTGCCCGAGCCGGGAGCGCGCCGCGCACGAGCCCCGCCACGCGGAGGATGCGCTCGATCGACGTCCGCGCGGTTTCGGGCGCCACCGGCTCGAGCGCGAGTGCGAGGTCGGCGACGCTGGCGAGCCGCTGGTGCGGTGACTTGGCGAGGCATCGGAAGATGATCTCCTCCAGGATCGCCGACGCGTGAGGAGCGTACTGGCGGAGCGGCGGCGTGGGGGCGGTCGCGATGAGCGCGCAGAGGCCCTGCACGGTGTCGGCCGTCCAGAGGGGCCTTCCCGTCACGAGCTCGTAGAGAATGACGCCGAGTGCCCAGACGTCCGTCCGCGCGTCGACGTCCTTCGCGGAGACCATCTGCTCGGGCGACATGTAGCGCGGCGAGCCCATCAGCATCGACGTGCTCGTGAGCTGCGTCTGCGACCCGCCTTCGGCCTTCGAGATGCCGAAGTCGAGGACCTTCACGAGCGGCGAGCCGTCCTTCCGCCGTGTGAGGAAGAGGTTCGCCGGCTTGAGGTCGCGGTGGACGATGCCGAGCTGGTGGGCCTCGACGATCGCCTCGCACGCCTGGAGGACGTAATCGACCGCCTCGGCGGGATCGAGCGGGCCACGCTCCACGATCCCTCCGAGATCGGATCCCTCGAGGAACTCCATCACGAGGTACGGCGAGCCGTTCTCGAGGACGCCGGTATCGACGACACGCGCGACGTGCTCGCTCGTGATCGCGGCGGCTGCCTTCCCTTCCCGGAGGAAGCGCGCGGTCGCGCCCGGCGCCTCGCAGGCGGCCGGGAGCAGGAACTTTAGGGCGAACCGCTGATCGAGCTGCGTGTGCCGCGCCGCCACGACGACGCCCATTCCGCCAACGCCGAGGACGCGCTCCACTCGGTATTTACCGGCGAGGAGGTCTCCCGCGCGGACGGGCGCGGATGCGAGCGGCGGGCTCGACCTCGGCGCGGCGAACGCGACCTGCGCCCCGAGACCGCCCTGAGCCGGGGTCGTCGGGGCCATCGCCGGGTCGACCGTGGGTCTCATCTGCGTCGGCTCGGGGACCTCGCGGGGCGAGACGAGCGAAGACCGCGCCACCGCCGAGATGAGCGCGCGACACTCGTCGCACTCGCCCATGTGCGCCTCGACGCCCGGACGCTTTTCGGCCGCCATGCTTCCACGGCAGAACGAGAGGATGGCTTCTTCGTCGAGGCACTCGGTCATGAGGGGGACGGATCCTGATCGGGGGCCGAGGCCACCCGAGCATGATCAGGCTATAGTGTTCGCGTGATTCCCGCGCGACCCCTTTCGAGCGCCTATGCGCGCGGTGCGGGGACCGGCGCGCATCTCGATGCGGCCACAAACCTGGAGCGCCTGGAGCGCCTGGAGCGCGACCTCGACGGGGTCGTTGCGCGGGCCTCGGCGGCATGGCCGGAGGTGCGGATCGATGCCGTGGTCTTCGCCGAGTTCCTCGGGGGGCGCGTCAGCCCGGAGGACCTTCCGCAGGCGCGGGCCGAGGACCTCTGGATCGCCTGCGCGACGGCGCACGCCAATCCCAAGGCCCTCACGGTGGTCGAGGCGCGCTACCTCCCCGACGTCCACGCGGCGCTCGGGAAGATGGGGCTCGGCCAGGACCGGATCGCGGAGGTGAAGCAGGGGCTCCGGCGTCTCCTCTTCGTCGGCGACGAGCAGAGCCCGCCCCGCATCAGCGAGTACCGCGGCGCCGGCGACCTCCGCGCCTGGATGCGGGTCACCGCGATGCGCGCCGCGCTCAAGCTCATACGCAAGGACGGCCGCGAGACGAGCTCCGACGACGCGCTCCTCGAGGCGCGGGCGCCGGAGGACGATCCCGAGCTCGCCTACATGAAGGCTGCCTATCGCGCCGCGTTCAAGACCGCGTTCCAGGAGGCCCTCGAGTCGCTCGAGGGTCGCGAGCGAACGCTGCTCAAGCAGCAGATCGTGGACGGCCTCGGCATCGACGAGCTGGGCGCCCTCTACGACGTGCACCGCGCGACCGCCGCGCGCTGGGTCGCGGCCGCGCGGGAGAAGCTCCTCCAGCGCACCCGCCGCATGTTCATGTTGAGGGCACGCATCTCGAGCGACGAGTGCGAGAGCATCATGCGGATGGTCCGGAGCCAGCTCGACGTCTCGCTCCACCGCCGCCTCGCCGCGGACTGACCGGCACGCGGGGCATCGAGTGCGGCGTGACGCCGAGCCCGGCGTCGGTTTTCGTGCGCGGCAGGGACGGCCGACGGTGATACACAGGGGCCATGCGCTTCGTCGCACCTCACGCACTTCTCGCGGCCGCCCTGCTGACGGCGACCGCCGCGCGCGCCGTTCCCGAGGATCCGAAAGCGCCGCCGAAGCCGCGTCCCGCGACGACGGCCCCCGCCCCGACGGCCGCGAAGCCCGCAGAGAAGCCCGCGGCCCCCGCGCCGGCCGCGAAGCCGGCGGAGAAGCCCGCGGCCCCCGCGAAGCCTGCGGAGAACAAGCCCGCGGCCACGCCGGCGAGCGAGCCGAAGCTCCACTTCGACGTGAAGCGCGCGACGCTCCCGAATGGACTTCGCATCGTAATGCTCGTCGATCACACGTCGCCGACGGTCGCCGTCGACGTCGTCTACGACGTCGGCGGGCGCAACGAGGAGCGTGGTCGCTCGGGCTTCGCGCACCTGTTCGAGCACATGATGTTCCAGGGCTCGGCGAACGTTCCGCGTGGCGATCACTTCCGGCTGGTGACGAGCCACGGCGGCACGCTGAACGGAACGACGAGCGAGGACCGCACGAACTACTTCGAGATGCTCCCGTCCGGCGAGCTCGCGCTCGGGCTCTGGCTCGAGGCCGACCGGATGAAGTCGCTCGACGTCTCGCAGAAGAACTTCGAGAACCAGCGCGCGGTCGTGAAGGAGGAGTACCGGATGCGCGTCGAGAACGCCGCGTACGTTCCGGCCGCGATCCGCCTCCAGGAGCTCACGTACCAGGGCTATTGGCCCTACGAGCACTCCGCGATCGGCACGATGCGCGACCTCGACGCCGCGGAGCTCGGATGGGTGCGCGCCTTCCACCAGGCCTATTACGCGCCCAACAACGCCGTGCTCTCGATCGCCGGCGACTTCGACCCGGACCAGGCGATGGCGCTCGTCCGGAAGTACTTCGGCGACGCCAAGCCCGCCTCCGTGCCGAAGCTCGAGCTGCCGCCCGTCCCGGAGCAGACCGCTCCGCGGAGCGTCGTCATCGAGGATCCTCACGCCAAGCTGCCGGCGCTCTTCGAGGGCTGGGTGATCCCCGCGAGCGTCGAGCCGGATCACTACGCGCTCGAGCTCGCCGCGATGCTCCTCGGCGACGGGGAGAGCTCGCGCCTCCACCGCGCGCTCGTTCGCGAGCGGAGCCTCGCGGTCGAGGCCGAAGCGGCGACGGAGAACTTCCGCGGTCCGGACATGTTCGCGGTCGTGGTGAAGCTCGCGAGCGGGGCGAAGATCGATCAGGTGAAGAAGCTGGTCGACTCGCAGATCGGCGACGTCGCACGCCTCGGTCCGAGCGACGAGGACATGAAGAAGCTCCGCGCGAGGATCCAGGCGCGCTTCCTCCTCGGTCTCCAGTCGAACTTCGCCCGCGCGCAGAAGCTCGCGGAGCTCGAGCTCTATCGCGGCGACGCGGCTCTCCTGAACGGCGAGCTCGATCGGTACCTCGCGGTGACGAAGGACGACATCAAACGCGCCGTCGCGAAGTACCTCACGCCGAGCCGGAGGAACGTCGTCGAGGTGAAACCTGGCGAGAAGCGCGAAGCCGCGGGAGAGAAGAAATGAGAGGCTCGTACTCGTTCACGGTCTCCGCGGCGCTCGCGCTCGTCGCGGCGCTCGCGGCCTGCGGTGGTCCGACGGTCGCCTCCAGCGGTCCCGCGAAGGTCGATCTCCCCACGACCGACGGGCTCACGAAGGCCAAGAAAGCGGCGGGGCCGGCGCGGCAGAGCCCGCCGCCGTCGGGCATGACGAAGGAGTCGCCCTTCCCGGCGGTCGCACGCACGAAGCTCGCCAACGGCCTCGGCGTCGCGGTCATCACGTCCCGGGCGCTCCCGATCGTCCAGGTGCGCCTCTTCGTGAAGGCCGGCTCGAACTACGGCGGCACGCCCGGCGTCGGCGAGCTCAGCGCGCAGATGCTGAAAGACGGCGGCACGCGCGCGATGTCGAGCAACGAGGTCCTCCGCAAGGTCGAGACGCTCGGCTCCGATCTCTCGGTCACGAGCGACACCGATGGCACCGTCCTCGGAATGGCGCTGACGAAGGACAAGGTCGACGGCGGTCTCGCGATCCTCTCGCAGGTCGTCCGCGAGCCGCGCTTCGACGCCGCGGAGCTGACGAAGCTGAAGGCGCGCTCGATCGACGAGGCCGAGGACGCCGCGCGGTCGAACGGCGGCTGGACGGCGACGCGCGTGGTGTGGAGCCAGCTCTACCCCGAGAAGCACCCCTACGCGACGTACGGCCTGGTCCCTTCGCAGATCGCGAAGATCGACGGCGCGCAGATCCGCGACTGGCACCGCCGGTTCGTCGTCCCGAAGAACGCGACGCTCGTCATCGCCGGTGACATCGACGAGGCCACCGCGAAGGAGCTCGCGCAGAAGCACTTCGGCGGGTGGACGGGCGGAGAGCCGCCGAAGGTGGACTTCCCTGCCCCGAAGCCGCCGCAGAAGGCGCAGGTGTTCATCGCGCACCGCCCGAAGAGCGTCCAGTCGGACGTGTTCGTCGCGACCCTCGCGCCGGAGAGGCGCTCCGCGCGCTGGGCGGACATCCGCGTCGCCAACCAGGTGCTCGGTGGCGGCGTCGCCAGCCGACTGTTCGCCGACGTCCGCGAGCAGCGCTCGCTTGCATACCGCACGAGCGCGCAGGTCCTCGAGGTGGCGCACGGCGAGCAGCCGCTCGTCCTCTACGCCGGGACCGAGTCGAGCAAGACCGGCGAGGCAGTGGCGGGCCTGCTCGAGAACGTCGAGAAGATGAAATCCAGCCCGCCCTCGACGGACGAGACGGCGACCGCGCGCCGGTACCTGAGCGACATCTTCGCGATCCGCATGGAGACGATCGGCTCGATCGCCGGGATGCTGGTCACCCAGGAGGAGCTCGGGCTGCCCGACGGCTACTGGGACACCTACCGGAAGCAGCTCCGCGCGATCGAAGCGAAGGACGTCGACGCGATCGTCCCGACGCTCTACGGAGGCAAGCACCTCATCGTCGTCGCCGGAGACGCCGACGCGATCGGCAGCGAGCTCTCCCGCTTCGGCGAGGTGACGGTCCTCGACCCCGAAAAAGAATTCAAGACCATCAAGACGATCCCCCACGCAGCGAAGTGACGATGACGCGCCCCCGTACGCAAACGACAAAGAAGAAGACCACCGGCCCCGGCCCCAAGCGCCAGCGGGCGATCGCCGACGCCGGTCCGAAGACGGCTGCTGCCGGTCCGAAGACGGCCGCCGCCGGTCCGAAGAAAAAGAAGAACAAGGGTGACCTCCGCCGCGTTCGTGCGGCCGAGCCGAAGACCGACGCCGAGAAGGTCGCGGCGCAGGAGGCGCGCGCGCTGTCCGGCAGGGCGACTCGCTACCTTCGCGGGCTCGGGCACCACCTCGAGCCGACCGTACAGATCGGGAAGGACGGCATCACCGATGGCGTCGTGGCGGCGACCCGCGAGGCGCTGCTCGCCCACGAGCTCGTGAAGGTCCGTATCCTGACCGAGGCTCCGGTCGAGCGGAAGGAAGCCGGTGCGGAGCTCGCCGAGCGCGCCGGCGCCGCCCTCGCGCAGACGCTCGGTCGCACGCTCCTCCTCTACAAGCGCCACCCGCACAAGCCGAAGATCGTCCTCCCCCGCTGAACGCGCGCGGGGGCGCCTCCGAGAGCTCTCGGCGCCGAAGCGAAGAGCGCCGGCGCCGAGATCGTCCCTCGGCGGCGATGCGCGGGTGCCCCCAAGTACGCTACGCTCGGCGCGATGGTGCAGCAGTGCCGCCGGTGCGGTCAGATGCACGACGCCTATACGGGCTGTACGCTTGCCGTCCGGGTCGCGAGGCGTTCGACCGTCATCGGTGAGGACGAGGCACTCGTCGGCAACATCGTCGCCGACCGCTATCAGATCGGCGATCTCATCGGCGTCGGGTCGACCGGCACCGTGTTCGGCGTCGAGCACGTGACGTTCGGACGGCCGGCGGCGATGAAGGTGCTCCGGCCCCGCTTCGCCGACGCCGATCTGGTGAGCCGCGTCTTCCACGGCGAGGCACGCGCCGCATGGAGCGTGAGCCACCCGTGCATCTGCGAGGTCTTCGACATCGGCACGCTGCCGGACGGGAGCCCGTTCTTCGTGATGGAGCATCTCGCGGGCGAGACCCTCGCGGCGCGCATCGCGCGAGAGCGCCTGTCGCTGGCCTCCGCGGTCGACGTGATGATGCAGATGCTCTCGGCGATCGCCGCGATTCACGCGCGCGACCTCCTCCTCCGCGATCTCCGCCCTCGGAACGTCTATCTCGCGCATCGTCGTGGCTGCAGGCCGCTGCTCAAGATCCTCGACTTCGGCCTCGCCCGGCTCACTCCGCTCGACCGGATCCAGGAAGAGTGGGACGCGCTCCATGAGGGCGTGAGCCCGAGCGAGGGCGTCGGATCGACGGCGATCCCTTACTACCTCTCGCCCGAGCGGACGCGCGGCGAGCACGACATCGAGCCCGCGAGCGACCTCTTCGTCGCCGCCGTCATCTTCTACGAGGCGCTGGCCGGCGAGCGCCCGTTCACCTCGAGCTCGTTCAACGGCGTCCTCGTGCAGATCGCCCAGGGCAAGCCGGTGCCGCTGCACGAGCGACGTCCCGACGTATCACCGGAGCTGAGCGCGTTCGTCTCGCGTGCCCTCTCCGCCAATCCCCGCGCGCGACCGGCGTCGGCAAAGGAGATGCAGGACGAGCTGCGCGCCATCTTCGAGGGCGCACGCAAGGGATCGTCGGCCGTCGCATCGAGCGCCATCGCAGGCGGCCCGAGCACCACCGATGCCGCTCGAGCCGAGGAGTCGACGTTCGCGTCGATCGCGGCGCCGCCGATCTCCTGGGCCGCGGCCCTCGCACCGAAGGGCCGCCCGCGAACCGAGCCGCCCGCGCATGCCAGCTCCGCGCCGCCGACGAGGCCGGTCAGGACGAGCCGGCCGCCGAGCGGATCGTACGAGCGCGACGCCGCTCGCCCGCGGCAGACCGGCGACGAGGCGATGTACGAGGACGAGACGGCGACCCAGCGCGAGGCGCTCGAAGCCGGGGCGCTCCCGAAGCTCTATGCCGACGAACCGGACGACGAGCTCGCCACCGAAGCACGGCGGCCTCCGCACATGCCTCGAGACGAGGCATCCGCCGACAACGCCGCTCGGACAGTGCCCCCTCCCGCTACGAACGACACCGCGATCGACGTGGACGTGAGCTTCGACGATCGGACGGCGCAGACGAAGGATCGACGGAGCGCCGCCGCCGCCGCCGCGCACGCGCGTTTGGCCGAGGACGACGAGACGGAGACGATGGCGCTGTCGCCCGAGCTTCGCGCGCGTGTGGACCACCTTTTGGCGACGCATCCCGCACCGCGGCCGGCTCCCCTCCCACATCCTGCGCCGCTACCGCCGAACCGCGGCACGAAGCCGCCCCGACGTCGCTGAGCGCCGCGGCTCTGGTGTCCGCTGCGGCGACGGACCTCTACGGGTGGTAGGTCGCGCCGCGGATGGGTTCGTCCACAGGGGTGGACTAATTTGTGGAAAACACCTGAACGGACTGGGGCTGCTTAGTTGGATAGTGGCGGGCGCACCTGAACAGAGGTGAGTCTTGTCGCGCGTTTAGGTTCAGTGGGTAAGCTGGGGCTCGAAGGCGCGTTTGGCCCGCGATCTAGGTACCAGATGATGGATGCATTTATTCTGGACACCACAACATGTTGAGGTTAGAAAGGTGCCTCGCCCGTCCGCGAGTACACGAACGTACGCGTCGACAGGGCTCGTCTTTCGGGCCTTCTGCATTAAGCTTGTTCAGTAGAGCCGACCACGGCCATTCAATCCAGACAGTCCTGAACACGGACCTCACAGTCCTGAACAGGACCGTCCCAGCCCTGAGCTGGGACTCGTGACCCCCTGAGCGGGGACTCATGACTGGAGAGAGAACGCTGAACAACCCCACTCCTCCGTCTCACCTCGTTTTTCGGGGTCGGTCGGCGAGGTGGGAACGGAACCGGAGGACATGCGCCAACGGCGAGCTGGGGAACGTGCCTCAGCGGCTCAATGGCCCTCAGCAGAGGGGGTGGGTGTGGAGGTCGATCTCTGGCGCTTCGCGTCAGGGTCTTCGGCCCTGAGCGGAATGGTTTGCGTTGGCGGTGCCGAACGCAGCCCATTCCTCTCTGGGCCGGGGTGATGGTGGCAACGCAACGCCGAAGCTCGAGCGAGCGCCCTCTTCCTCGTCGGTCGCGAGGAACGAGCCGCACACGGTCGAGCTGAAGCTGCGCGATGAACGCAATCCCGAGGAGCTGGAGGGCGCTCCCGGTTGCTCGCGAAGGAGTCGGAGAATGGCTACGTCTTTCGGAATCGGTTCGCGTGGAGACGAGAGGACCCAGAACACCGGGGCGCGCTCGGGGCGCTCGGACGCTGACAAGATGCGAACGAAGGGACAATCCGGACAGAAGGCGCAAGCGCGACCGGCTCCGGCCCAGCCGAAGGCGAAGGCGAAGCAGGAAAACGGTCAGGCGAAGGCCCAGCACGCTGGCGACAAGAGCAGCAAGGCCCGCAGCACACGCGGCGTGACGGTCGCGCGGATGTTCACGCGCCCGCACGTCGACCCGCTCGAGAGCGGAGCGCCGGGCCTCCCCACGGCGACGGGCCAGCCGACCGAGCTCGTCTACGAGCGCCGCTCCTCGATCATCACGAACCCCGACGGCTCGATCGTCTTCAAGATGGAAGGGGCCGAGATCCCGTCGACCTGGAGCCAGCTCGCGACGGACATCGTCATCTCGAAGTACTTCCGTAAGGCCGGGCTCCACGGTGACGCCAAGCAGGGCGAGAAAAGCGTCCGCCAGGTCGTGCACCGCATCGCGCACACGATCCGTGAGGCGGGCGACAAGTTCGGCGGCTACTTCGCGACCAAGGCCGACGCCGACGCGTTCGAGGCCGAGCTCTCCTTCCTGATGACCCATCAGGTCGGCGCGTTCAACTCGCCGGTCTGGTTCAACTGCGGGCTCTGGGCTCAGTACGGAATCACCGGCTCCGGCGGCAACTGGGCGTGGGATTGGAACGAGCCCAAGGCGTCGAACGTCTTCGAGACGGAAAACGCCTACGAGCGCCCGCAGTGCTCGGCGTGCTTCATCCAGGCGTCCACCGACGACCTGATGGGCATCTACGAGCTCATCAAGTCCGAGGCGCGCCTCTTCAAGTACGGCTCGGGCACGGGCTCGAACTTCAGCGCGATCCGCGGGCGCCAGGAGAAGCTCTCCGGCGGCGGCACCTCGAGCGGCCTCATGAGCTTCCTCGAGGTCTTCGATCGCGCCGCCGGCGCGACGAAGTCGGGCGGGACCACGCGGCGCGCCGCGAAGATGGTCTGCCTCGACATGGACCATCCCGAGATCGTCGACTTCATCAACTGGAAGGTTCGCGAGGAGAAGAAAGCCCTCGCGCTCATCGCCGCGGGTTACCCGAACGACTTCAACGGCGAGGCCTACCACACGATCAGCGGCCAGAATTCGAACAACTCGGTCCGCGTGACCGACGACTTCATGAAGGCCGTCCTCGCTGGCGGGAAGTGGCAGACGATCATGCGCACGACCGGCGAGGTCTGCGAGACGTACGACGCGAAGGACCTCTGGCACCAGATCGCCGAGGCCGCGTGGGGGTGCGCCGACCCGGGAGTGCAGTACGACAGCACGATCAACAAGTGGCACACGTGCCCGAACTCGGGGAAGATCAACGCGTCGAACCCGTGCTCCGAGTACATGTTCCTCGACGACACGGCGTGCAACCTCGCGTCGATCAACCTCACGAAGTTCCTTCGTGAGAGCCCGGACGGCGCACAGTCCTTCGACGTCGACGGCTTCCGCCATGCGTGCGGGATCTTCTTCATGGCCCAGGAGATCCTCGTCGACCTCTCGAGCTACCCGACGAAGGACATCGCGAAGAACAGCCACGACTACCGGCCCCTCGGCCTCGGCTACGCGAACCTCGGCTCGCTCCTGATGCAGATGGGCGTTCCGTACGACTCGGACGAGGGCCGCGCGATCGCCGCCGCGCTCACCGCCATCATGTGCGGCAAGGCCTATGCGACGAGCGCCGAGATGGCGTCGTCGAAGGGCGCGTTCAACGGCTTCGCCAAGAACCGTGAGCCGATGCTCAAGGTCATGGGGATGCACCGCGATGCGGCCTACCAGATCGACCGCGACAAGTGCCCCGCCGACCTCTACCGCGCCGCGTGCGCGGACTGGGACAAGGCCGTCCACCTCGGTGAGCAGCACGGCTACCGGAACGCGCAGGCGACGGTGCTCGCGCCGACCGGCACGATCGGCCTGCTGATGGACTGCGACACCACCGGTGTCGAGCCCGACTTCGCGCTCGTGAAGTACAAGAAGCTCGCCGGTGGCGGCTACTTCAAGATCGTCAACCAGTCGGTGCCGAGCGCGCTCAAGAAGCTCGGGTACAGCGCGTCGGAGATCCAGGAGATCGTCGCGTACGTCACCGGCACCAACACGCTCCTCGCAGCGCCGAACGTCAACCGCAAGACGCTGAAGGATCGCGGCCTGCTCGACGCAGAGCTCGCGAAGGCCGAGGCCGCCCTCTCCGGCATCTTCGAGCTCGATCAGGCGTTCGCGCCGTGGGTCCTCGGTGAGGACACCTACGAGCGCCTCGGCATCACGAAGGAGGCCCGCTCGGCGCGTGGCTTCTCGCTGCTCCAGTCGCTCGGCTTCACGAAGGCCCAGATCGAAGAGGCGGGCGACCACATCATCGGCCGCATGACGATCGAGGGCGCGCCGTACCTCAAGCCGTCGCACTACCCGGTGTTCGACTGCGCGAACCGCTGCGGCAAGACCGGCCAGCGCTTCCTCCCGGCGATGAGCCACGTCCACATGATGGCGGCGGTTCAGCCGTTCCTCTCCGGCGCGATCTCGAAGACGGTCAACCTCCCGAACGACGCCACGATCGAGGACGTCCAGGAGGTCTACGAGGAGGGCTGGCGCCTGCAGCTCAAGGCCGTCGCGCTCTACCGCGACGGATGCAAGGCCTCGCAGCCGCTCTCGACGACGTCGAAGGAGAAGGACGAGAAGAAGGTCGAGGCCGAGGCGAAGCACGAGACGATGCTCGAAGGCCTCGCGCCGATCCCGAAGACGACCGAGCCGCAGGATCCGACGCAGCTCACGCTCGGCATCACGCCGTTCGCCACGGGCTCGCGACCGAAGGGCCTCCGCGTCCGTCTCCCGAAGAAGCGTGTCGGCTTCACCCAGGAGGCGCGCGTCGGTGGGCACAAGATCTTCCTCCGCACCGGCCAGTACGAGGACGGCACGCTGGGCGAGATCTTCATCGACATGCACAAGGAAGGCGCCGCCTTCCGCTCGATGATGAACTGCTTCGCCATGAGCGTCTCGATCGGCCTCCAGTACGGCGTGCCGCTCCAGACCTACGTGGAGCAGTTCACGTTCACGCGCTTCGAGCCGCAGGGCATCGTCGAGGGTCACCCCTACGTGAAGATGGCGACGTCGATCGTCGACTACCTCTTCCGCACCCTCGCCGTCGAATACCTCGGCCGCTACGACCTCGCGCACGTGAAGCCCGAAGGCGAAGCCGCCATCTCGCACGTCGGCTTCCTCGGCGGCGGGAACAAGGAAGACCGCGTGAGCGAGAGCGAGCTCCCGCACTCGCTGGCGTACACGAAGGAGGCGGTCGAGCGCTCCGCGGCCGAGGCCGCAACGCTCGAGGCGCCGCCGGCGGCCTCGCTCCCCGGCAAGCACCACGAGCCGGCGACGGGGGCGGTCAACCCGCTCGACGCGCAGCTCGACGCGATGATGGGCGACGCTCCGGTCTGCGACGTGTGCGGCCACATCACCGTCCGCAACGGCGCTTGCTACAAGTGCCTCAACTGCGGCAACTCGATGGGCTGCTCCTGATCGCCGGCCCGTCCGGCGTCAGCGAGTAGCGTTCGCTTCGAGAGCGCTCCTGGGCCGCGGCCATCGCCACGCCTCTCGCCTTCTGGCGTAAGCGTGCCGATCCCGCGGCTCAGGGGCTCCATGGATGACGGCGGGGACACGCCGTCTGGAGCGTGGGGATGGGACATCAGGGGAAGAGCGAAGCGCGAGACGAGGAGCAGCTCCGACGCTGGCCAGCGGCGACCGAGTCGCGGCGCCACCGACCGGCATCCGAGCTCCGGTTCGCAAAGGTAACGTCGCCCGTCGCGCGCTCGGCGGCGGCGATCGATCTGCTGGAGCTCCCGCCTAGCGCCGCGCCGACCGGGACGCTGACGAGCGATCTCCGCACGGCGCTCTGGGAGATCGCGCGCGGAGCGCTCTTCGCGCCGCACGCCGGAGCGCTCCGCGAGGATGATGCGCCCGCGTCTCGGACCGTGCAGGCTGACGGGGCGCGCGGCGCCGTCATTCGTCGTGTCTGGACCGCGGCGCCGATCGGTGGAGCGGCCGACCGCATCCCCGAGGACGTCACCGAGCTGCTCGAGGGATGGTTCTCGCTCGTGGAGCGCGCGGACGTCTACGCGTTCCTCGAGGCCGTCCACGATGCGATCGAGGCGCCGCTCCAGCCGCGCTTCGCGACCACCGTCAACGCGGCGCTCGAGCGAGGTCTCTCCGAACATCGCTTCGTGCTCGCGAGGCTCGTGCCGATGGCGTCGCGGGCCGACGCCGCGGCGATCGAGCGCGCGTTCGCAGCGTGCAGGTCGGCTCGATGGGTCGAGGTGGAAGAGCAGCTCCAGCACGCGTTCGCGCGCCTTGCGGCCAAGCCCGAGGCCGACTCGCGCGGCGCGATCAACGCGTCGCTCCGTGCCGTGAGGCAGGCCGCGGCCGCCCTCACGAAGGAGCACTACATCGATCTCGACGACGCCCTCGACGACCTCGCAGCGAAGGGACACATCGCCGGGGTCCTCGTGAGCGCGTACACGGGGCTGTTCGGCTCCGTTGCGAGCTCGACACGGAAGACGACCGCCAACGACGCTCGACTCGTTCTCGTGATGTGCGCGGGGCTCATCGCCCACCTCGCGTCGCAGCTCGACTGAGCCGCGCCGGCGCGCGCCGTGCTGGCGCCGCGACGTCCCACTGGAAGCTGCGGTACGCCGCCACTAAGATGCGCGCCGGAGGCAGCTCGCTCGATGGCTCGGCGTTCCTGGTTCGAGGCGGTGCAAGGCGAGCGCGAGGGAGATCCGGCCGGGAGCTCGCCGTTCTCCGGGTCGGTCGACCGGCTCGAGAGCTGGCAGCGCGCGATCGAGGACGGCGTCATCGAGCCCCACGAGGTCGCCGAGCAGAAGGACCGCGTCGTGAGCCTCCTTCGCGACCTCGAGCCGATGCTCGACGACGCGCAACACGAGCAGGTGACGCGCGTGCTCGAGGAGTGGGCCGTCCTCCAGGCGATGCACGGAACGCTCCTCGTCGAGGAGTTCGCGAGCGGCGCCGCAGGACGGAGGCCCGACGCCGTCTCGAGCGAGGAGCCCGAGGACGCATGAAGGCGCGCGGCTACCCCGTCGTCGGGGCCGACCTCATGCAGGTCGCGACGCTCATCCACGCGGACCTCTCGCGCGACGGCTTCGACGTCCGCATCGCGCCGGTGCCACCGCCGCGCGGCGGCCTCGTCGTGGAGATCCGCCGCGCGCGCGGCCTCCTCCAGCGGAGCACCGGCCAGGGCGCCGTGCTCAAGGCGTGGCTCACCCCCACCCCCGTCGGGTTCTCCGTGCAGGTGGGGACCGACCGCGTCGGAGACGCCGCCGCCGGCGCGGTCGAGTGGCTCCTCGCCACGCCGGTGCTCGTCACCGAGGGCTACGCCGCGTTCCAGCAAGCGCAGGTCGACGAGCGCGTCTTCCGCGTCGTCGACCACTGGGCTACGACGGTGGCACGCGTCCCCGTCAATCGCACGGCGGCCAAGGTCCCCGAGGTCGGCGCTTGCGCGAGCTGCCGGACACCGATGCCGTACGGCGCGCGTTTCTGTCCGCGCTGCGGCCACGACGCGAAGAGCAAGCTTGCAGCGGCCGCCGCCTGCCCCGGCTGCCGTGGCCCCGTCGCGCTCGACGCCGTGTTCTGTCCGCACTGCGGAAAGAAGGTGGCGAGCGCGCCGACGTCCAAGGCTTGCGTGAAATGCGCCGCTTCGCTCGAGGTGGACGCGATGTTCTGCTCGGGATGTGGCGCGCGCCAGGACGCGGCGCCGATCTCGCCTGATGCGTGATGCCTGACGCCTGACGCCGTGATGGAGAAGCGATGAGAGAGCTGCCGAAGACCGCATCGGGCAAGAAGACGTTCCCGCAGATGAGCGCCCTCGCCTTCCAGCACAAGGCGGACCTCGAGGCGCTCGAGGCGTTCAAGAAGGTGCCGATGGCGGCCACCATCATGCGCAAGGTGAACGAGCTGTGGACCGAGAAGCTCTTCTACGTGAAGACGATCGGCGACGACCTGCGCCTCGGACCGAACCAGTACCCGCACATCTGGGAGATGTACGTCGAGGCGGCGCGGATCCTCGACGTTCCGCAGCTCCCCGACCTCTACCTCGACACATCGTACGAGGTGAACGCGTTCGCTTTCGGAATGAAGAAGTACACGATCGTCCTCAACTCCGGCCTCGTCGACCTCCTCGACGACACCGAGCTGATGGCGGTCCTCGGTCACGAGCTCGGACACGTGAAGTGCGAGCATGCGCTCTACAAATCGCTCGCGGCGATCCTCACCGACCTCGGCGGCGACGTGCTCACCAGCTTCTTCGGGGTCACGCAGCTCATCATGCTCCCCATCCAGGCCGCGCTCTTCGCGTGGTCACGAAAGGCGGAGCTGTCGTGCGATCGGGCCGCGCTCCTCTGCACGCAAGATCCCCAGGCGACCGCGCGCGCGCTCGCGAAGCTCGGAGGCGGCGGACTCCGTAAGCGACAGGACACGCTCAACCTCGACGAGGTGATCGCCCAGGCAAAGGACTACGAGAAGCTCGACGACAGCATTCTCTTGAAGGGCATGCAGCTCTACCAGCACTGGCACAGCTCGCACCCGTATCCGATCTACCGCGCGAAGCTGATCTCCGAGTGGGCCGCGACCGAGGAGTACACAAAGATCCTCGCCGGCGAGTACGTCACCCATGCAGAGGCCGCGGCGATCCGGCGCGGACAGTCGACGTCGTGCCCACGCTGCTCGATGGGGCTGGCGCCGAACACCGCCTTCTGCCCCGGCTGCGGCGAGCGGATCGCGATGGGCCCCGCGGGATGCCCGGGCTGCCGCCAGCCGGTCGATCCGTCGTGGGCCGTCTGTACGGCGTGCGGCACGCGCCTCGCGGGCGCGGCCGCGACGACGTGCGCGTGCGGGACGACGATCAAGCCCGGCTGGAAGTTCTGTCAGAAGTGCGGGGCCTCCTCGCCCGTCTCGACTTGAGCCGAGCGTCGCCTCCGCGCCGCGCCGATCAGCCGAACTGCGCCGACCGGCGGGTGAACGACGATCCGTTCCAGAACCCGGTGATCGGAAACGTCACCTCGCTCCTTCCACGCGCTGACGCGGCCGCCGCTGCGACGATCGCCGGGGCGAAGTGCTCGTGCGTGGGGTGAGCGAGCCGCGCCGCCGGCGCACGCGCGCGGAAGTCGACGAGCGCGTCGACGTCCCGCTTCGCGAGCGTCTCGGTGCACCACTCGTCGAACTCGAGGGCCCAGGCCGGCGTCGGCTGCCCCATCGATCGCATGTTGTGCGTGAGGAATCCGCTTCCGACGACGAGCACGCCCTCGTCGGCGAGCGGGGCCAGCGCGCGACCGAAGGACGCCAGCGTCGCTGGGTCGAGGCCCGGGAGCGAGAGCTGGAGGACCGGGACGTTCGCCTCCGGATACATCCCGAGGAGCGGCACGAACGCGCCATGATCGAGCCCGCGCTCGGGATCGTCTCCGTGTGCGATCGACGCGCCATCGAGAAGCGACCGAACGCGCGACGCCAGCGCCGGCGCTCCCGGAGCCGGGTAGGTCGTCTGGTAGTAGCGCTCCGGGAAGCCGTAGAAGTCGTAGACGAGAGGAACGGCCCGGACGGCACCGAGCTTCGCTGGCCTCGTGTCCCAGTGCGCAGAGAGCATCAGGACCGACGAGGGCCGCGGCATCCGCTTCGCCCACGCCGAGAGCTCGCCCATCCACGCGGAGTCGTCGAGCAGTGGCGGCGCGCCGTGCGCGAGGAACACGACGGGCATCTTCTCGTTCGGCCCCGCGGCGAGCCCGGACGCCGCCGACGGATCAGACTTCGAGCCTCCCGCGCTCGACGGCGCCGAGCGGGAGCAGGCCGCGGTCGCAGCAGCGGCAAGCCATCGGAGCGCACCACGTCGATCCATCACGCCCCAGAGCCTACGTTCCCGGCCGTGCGAACAGAAGACCTGGCCATCGAACGCACCGTTGCACTCTCGCGACAATCGGGCGGTCGCGGCCATCGCAGGCGCGCGACCGCGCGTCGTCAGAGCCGCCGGAGCGACGACATCGGGAACGGGCGCCAGAACGGCGTCTCGACGACCGCCGCGCCGGGCTCGATGATGAACCAAGGCGATCCGCCGTTCGCGAGGACCTGGAAGCTCTGCGCTGGCATGTAGCTCTGGCCGATGAGAAGCGCCGTCCGACCGCGCTCGTCCTTCGCCACGTCGAGGATGAGCACCGCGTGGCCGAACGGCACTCCGCTCAGCACGAAGAAGTCGCCCGCCGTCATCTCCGACGGCGAGGCCACCTTCTTCCCGTCACGCTCGAGCGACGCCGTGCCTGCCCACGAGAAGACGTCGTCGAGCCAGCCGCGGAAGAGCGCGTGGTCGTCCTTCTTCGCAGGAGCGGCACGCCGGATGGCGATGTCCTTCCCGGCGAGGAACGCGCGATCACCGGCGACGTAGCCGCGATACGAGAGGGGCTGGCCGGAGACGGCGCGGTAGGTGATGTCGCGCTCTCCGCGACCGTAGCGCCACTCGGCGTGGAGCCGGATGATCGCGTCGGCACATTGCTGGAGGTCCTTCGCGCCGATGTCGATGTCGGCCACCGCCACGATCCCGGGATGGCGGCCGCCGTCGTAGAGCTTGTTGCCTCGGTAGTCGACGACCGGCGCGCCTTCGGCCTGGAGCGGGAGCGAGCGCAGGAACTCGGCGAAGCTCCCTCGCGCCACGTCGACGCGCGTGAAGCCTGCAGGCGGCGAACGGAAGCGCCCGTCGAGACGATCCACCGGTGCACTGGCGCGCGGCCCCCACGGATAGACGGCCGTGACGGGCGGGAGCGACGCCGCGACGTCGGACGGCGCCGTCGGCGCCGGCGGCGTCGCGGGCGCGTTCGCCGGCTGGCTCGTGGTGCTCGCAGGCGCGTTCGACGCTGCGGGGGCGGGCGCCTTCGCAGGCTCGTTCCGGGCCTCGGACCTGCTGCAGGCCGTGAGGAGCGCGATCAGGAGAAGGGCGCGAAAGCGCATGGGGAGGCCCCTCACTCTACCCGGTCCACGTCGATACGGCCGAACGGATCCCGCGTACGTGAATGCGTGTTGCGTCGTGTGCATGCCGAACCATCGTTCGAGGTCCGCGATCCGTGACCGACATGGCACCGGCGCTCGCGGGTCGGCGCACGACCGCGACGAGCTCATCCGTCAATCCCGCGTCGCGGCCGGGCTCACGTGGGCGGGAGGCACCGCACGGGCCTCTGCCTTGCCCTCGGAGATGTTGTCGAAGCGACGCGTGGTCGGGTACGCGAACCCCACGCTTTCGAGCTTCGAGAAGGCGTCGAGGACCTCCTCCCAGATCTCGGAGGCCGAGCTCCGGCGCAAGCGAGACTTGCAGAGATAGCGCATCGTGAGGCGCACGCCGTTCTCGACGACGGTGGTCCAGACCGCCGGCGTGAGCTTGGGGAACTTGATGTGGAGCGTGTGGGCGGCCTGATCGACGCGCGCCTTCACCTCGTCGTCGATCGTCCGCGACTGGCGGACCAGGATCGCCTCGAGCGTCTGCTTCGCCGTTCGCCAGTCGCTCTCGAACGTCACCGTCAGCTCGAGCTCGTTCCAGATGTAACCGAACGCCTCGTCGTAGTTGGCGATCGTGTTCTTGAAGACGAAGCCGTTGGGGACGTGCAGGATCCGACCGGTGCCCTGATCGGCGTGGACCCAGTTGCCGACTTCGAGCATCACGAAGCGGAGCGGCCGGATGTCGACGACGTCGCCGATCTGCGTGCCGACCTGGATCCGATCGCCGACGCGGAAGGGACGCCGGAGGAGGATGAACAACCAACCGGCGATGTTCGTCAGCGGATCCTGAAGGGCGATCGCGATCCCCGCCGACAGGAGGCCGAAGTACGTGGCGATGCCGCTGATCCCCTGGATCCAGAGGCGTGCGACAGCGACGATCGCCACCGCGCCGAGCACGTAGCCACTGACTCGCGACATCTGGAAGCGGGCGGCCGAGTCATCGACGGTGCGCGCGACCAGCCGGCGGCTAAGCCTCCCGAGCACGAGCCAGAGCGCGATCACCGCGACGGTGCCGGCGATCCGCCCGAGCGTCTCTACTGGAATCCCGAGCGCCGCGGAGAGGCGATCCACGCTATCCATCCAGCGCGCAGGATACTCGAATGGGCGGACGCCGATCGTAGGGACTGGATCACCGATCCAATGCAGTTCGGATGAACAGAGCGAGAAAATTCAAGTCGGGTAGCCCCGGGAGGTCGCCCACCCGGAGCCCCCACAGATCCGGACGTGCGGAACTACCGCATCCGGCTCCTCGTGCGGCAGGTTCGCTAGGCGCGGAGGGAACGCAGTTTCGTGACTGCGGGAGTCGGCAGCGGGTGGTGAGCTTCGAGCTTCCTCATCCGTGCCCAGGTCACCCGGGCCCGTTGCGACCGGCGGTTGAGCCACGATCGCCAGGTCCGGTAGACCGCCTTGCCGAAGCGCCAGAGTGCCGTCGCGTTGCCCACGACCCCGAAGTAATTGTAGTGCCCTCGGAGCTTGCGCGTGAGTACGGCGCATTGATCGGCGACGGGCGTGTGGCGATAGCGTCGGCACCAGTCTCCGATCCGCTTCACCGCCGCGCTGAAGCGGCTCTTCGCCGTCTTCAGCATGACCACCCAGTAGCCTTTCCCTGACCGCGCCCAGTGGTGGGTGAATCCGAGGAAGTCGAAGCTGCTTGCTCCGCCGTTTCCGCCCTCGTCGTCCTTGTCAGACGTCGAGCTCGAGTGCGTGAAGCGTACGAGCTTCGTCTTCACCGGATGCAGCGTCAGCCCGTACTTGCCGAATCGCTTCGGCAGTACGTCCAGGACTTTGCGTGCATCATCTTCCCGCTTGAAGATGATGATGAAGTCGTCGGCGTAGCGGACCAGCTCAGCTCGGCCCTTCAGTCGCGGCTTCACCTCGCGCTCGAACCATCGGTCGAGCACTTCGTGCAGGTAGATGTTCGCCAGGATCGGCGAGATCACGCCGCCCTGTGGTGTCCCGGCTTCGGGGTGTTGGAGCTCGAGGCCCTCCATCACCCCGGCGTTCAGCCATTTCCCGATGTAACGGATCAGCGACCCGTCGCCTATCCGTCGGGCCAGCGC
This sequence comes from Myxococcales bacterium 68-20, assembly GCA_001899635.1. GTDB lineage: Bacteria > Myxococcota_A > Polyangia > Polyangiales > Polyangiaceae > Labilithrix. The sequence continues at coordinate 231,650 of MKVQ01000005.1, forward strand.
CTCCCGCAGGTGGGCGTGGTCCAGCGTGTCGAAGAAACGCTGGATGTCCACCTCCAGGATCCATCCGCCGCGCATGCTCATCGTCGCTTCGCGCAACGCTTTCAGTGCATCATGCGTTGAGCGACCGGGGCGGAAGCCATACGAGCAGTCCAGAAACTCCTGCTCGTACACAGCCTCCAGCACCATCGCGACCGCGCGCTGCAGGATCTTGTCCTCGAAGGTTGGAATGCCGATTGGGCGCGTGCGCCCGTCGCTCTTCGGGATGTTGACTCTGCGGACCGGTGGGGCCCGATACGTCCCCGCCTTCGCCCGCTCGTAGAGCGAGCGAAGGTTCTTGTCCAGGTCGCGTGCGTAGTCGTCCGCTGAAACGCCGTCGACGCCCTTCGCCCCGTCCTTCCGGGTGCGTCGGTGCGCCTCCTTCAGCCAGTCGACGTCGATGTGATGCGCGAGCGTGCGCAGCGCCATGTCCGGCGCTTCTCTCGCCCGTTTCGCTATCCGTTCGAGTTTCGTTGAGACAGTTTGTGAGGGCGGTGCCTCTTCCATCTTTCCTGCCAACGGTTCTGCTTCACGGCGCCGCCTTCCCTTCGGCGGGTCCCTCCGGAGAAGGTTCCCCGCGTTCTTCGGTACTACGCAGCGCTCCGACTTCCCGCCGACCGTCCTTTGGCGCTTCGTTGCCTTCGCACCTCAGTACCGCCCTCTCCGGCGGAGTCGTCGGGATCTCCCAAGTTCCTGAGGAGCCCTCGCATACGTGCCCCGCTCTATGACCCCGGTGGAGCTGCTCGCGCAGTGCTGCCTTCCGCCTTCCTGACGGCGTCGGCCTCCACGTATGGTTCTCGGAGCTCGATCACGCGGCCCACATGCTCGCTGTCTACGCTTCACCGCCGCGGTCACCCGCGTCGCTGCAAGACTCGCTTCCCGCTGTCCCGTGTGGGCTTTGTCGGGGTGACGTCCAGCGTCACGGGGCTCCGGGTGAGGTTTAGATCTTCGTGTTCACCTCCTCACTCGGGCTTGCTTGGCGCACCAGGAAGACGAGAAGGCGGGAAGAGGCTTTGATCAATGAAGTCCTTCTCGTCTTCCCGCCTTCCTGTTTCTCTCCCTGACGCGGACGTCCTAGCTGAACGGCATTGGAGTACGACCGCAACCGTCGAGCCGGTCGAGCCGGTCGAGCCGGTCGAGCCGTGATGATACCGTCTTCCTCGATGCGCTCGTGTCCGGCGACCTCGTTCGGCTCGAAGACGTCGCGCGTGCAGCGGCCGGGTGCGCTGCTCCTCGTGCTGCTCGCGGCATGCGGCGGCGATCCGAGCCGTCGCTCCGCTGAAGCGCCCCGCGCGGCCGAAGGCAACGGAGCGGCCCTCGAGGCTCCGGCCCCGATGTCGTCCGCTTCCGCCATGCCCTCGGGCGCGCCGAGCGCGGGCATGACGTCAGGCACGCCGTGCATCGTCGTTCAGGGCGAGTACGGCGGCACCACGGTATCGGTCGAGGGCGTGCTCATCGCCGCAACGAGCACACGAGGGATGTCGACTCCCCTCGCCCTTCGGCTGACCGGACCGCGCTGTGTGATCGGCCTCCCGCGCGCCTCGGTCCTCACCGAGGTCGCGATCGCGACCGCCGGTCCCGACCTGCGACCGTTCCTCGATACGCGCGTCCGCATCACCGGCGAAGCGGTCGGCGGCGCGAGCGATCTCGGAGGTCCCGCCGTCGTGATCCTCGCGAAGGACGTCGCTCGCCTCGAGCCGAAGGCCACCGAGCCCTGATCCACATCATGGCCGGCGCCGCGGCCAGCTCGATGACGTCGAGCTCCGACCTATGAGGCGCGAGCTCCGCTGACGTCGCGGGCTCGCATGGGTCGAGCTGATCCGAGCCGACGCGCGGTCCGCCTGGCGCGCGCTCTGCACTCGTCGCCGGCGGAGGAATCGACCATGCACCGTACCCCGCTCGCCCTCGCAGCCGTCCCCGTCATCCTCGCGCTGGTGTCCGCCTGCAAGCACGAGGATGGCCGGCCCGCGACCACCGTGACCACCAGCGGGACGCTCGAGGCCGTCCGCGCGGCGAGCACGCCCGACCCCACCACCGAGAAGGAACGGTCGGCGGGTCGAATCGCGGCAGCGCTATGCAACCAGGAGCGCCTGTGCGTGAGCGCAGAGCTGCCCAACGTGAGCCCCGAGGCAACTCTGCTCAGCGAGGCGGCCTGCATCGCGGAGCTCCAGCCCCTAGCGAGAGACAGCGTCGAGTCGTGGGACTGCTCCCCCGCCGTCGCGCGGGCCGGGTTCAAGGAGTGCCTCGCGGCCGTGAGCGCGGAGATCCGCTGCCGTGACGTCTTGCTCGGTGAGGCAAGCCCGGTCGTCGAATGCCGCCCCTCGAGCATCTGTCACAAGGGTCAGGGCATCGTGAGCCGGTGAACGCTTCGCGCCGGCGCTCGCGCTCCCGCATCCCGAGCTGCCCGAGCGCGGCGCTCCGCCGTGGAGCGGGCTCGTCGCGTCGATCGGCGACGCGGTCCGGTGACAACGATCCGCGCCGCCTCGGCGACGCGTTCGGTGACGCGGGCACGGGTGACGAGATCGATCCGCGCCGGCACCGGCGATGCGTTGGCGGCGCAGGCAAGCGGCCACATCGGTCGAGCTCTCCTTCGAAGCGGGTCGCCCGCAGAGGTTGGCGCTATCCTTCCAGCATGATGCGGGACGTCTGGACAGGGCTCCGCCCGCTCGCCGCGACGGCGGCCGCGCTGCTGATCCTCGGCTCCGCGCGCCCCGCCTCGGCGTCGGCATCGAGCGCGCTCGAGCTGGTGCGGAGCGCCCGCGCGCTCGAGCAGACGCACCAGGAGGACCTCGCGCTCCGGCGCTACATGGAAGCGCTGTCGCTCGATCCGACGTGCGAAGAAGCGTACCTCGGCCTCGGTAGCCTGCGCGCTCGCCGCGGCGATCTCCGCGAGTCGGAGCGTGTCTACTCGGTGGCGCTGGAGCGCGTACCCGGGCTCCGCGCGGCGCGCCTCGCGCGCGCGTACGTGAGGCGCGCGCTCGGAGCGAACGCCGAGGCGATCGAAGACCTCCTCACCGGCGCCGAGGACGACGTGGACACGCTTCGCATCCTCGCCTCCTGGCACGGTGCAGACGGCCAGGCGCCGGCGCAGCTCTCCGTCTGGCGCCGGGTCGCGGCGCGGGCGGAAGAGATCCGGCACGCAGCGCTGCTCCGCGAGGCCCGGACGATGATCCGCGCGCTCGTGATCCTCGTCGGCACGGCGGATCCGGCAGCCTCACCGCCGGACGACGGCGAGCGCGGAGTCCGACGGACCATGAGCGTCCTCGCGAAGCGCGGCGGCGCCTGACGATCGCCGCGCTTCAGCCGACGAACGCGACGTGGAGCGCACGCTCGGCACCGGCGAGCCTCGCCGGATCGATCGTCGCCGAGATGCGCAGCGGCCCGGCGGTGAGCGCCGCGGCCGGGAGCGCGCCCTCGCCGTCGAGGATCGAGAGGAACCTCCCGATCGCCCCGCTCGCGCCGGTGAGCCCGTAGCCGACGACGCTCACGACCGCGTGCGGCCCGCTGAAGGCCGCGCCGCCGGCGGTCAGACGCTCGATCTCGCGCGCGCAGCGCGACCAGTCCGGGACGTTGAGGAGCGGCACGTGGACGAACACGTCGTCTCCTGCGCCGACGACGTCGCCGACGGAGAGCTCGAGCTTCGTCGCGGCATCGAGGAGGGCGGGCAGGCTCTTCGCCGACGTCCGCGCAAGGATCACGTTGGACGCCCCGACGATCGCGCGCACGTTCCGGCCCTGATCCGCGCTCCGCGCGACCTCGCCGTCGTCGTGATCGCGCGCGATCGTCTCGCGGCTCGGACCGGCGATCGGGTCGGATGTCCTGCGCGCCACGATCGCGACCTTGTTGCGCCGGGCCCACTCGACTGCCTGCGCGTTGACGACCTTCGCGCCGGCCTCGGCCATCTCCGCGAGGACCGCCAGATCGAGCTCCGGCAAGTGCTTCGGCTCGGCGACGACGCGCGGGTCGGCGGAGTACACGCCGTCGACGTCGCTGTAGATCTCGCATCGCTCCGCGCCGAGGGCCGCCGCGAGGGCAACCGCCGTCGTGTCGGAGCCGCCACGCCCGAGCGTGGTGATCTCACGCTTGTAGCTCATGCCCTGGTAGCCCGCGACGATGACGACCTTGCCACGAGCGAGCTCGTCTTCGATCCGGTGCGGGCGCACCTCGATGATGCGCGCATCGAAGTGGCGATCGTTCGTGAGGATGCCGGACTGGCTGCCGGTGAAGCTGATCGCGTCGAGCCCACGCGCATGGATCGCGATCGAGAGCAGCGCCATCGTCACGCGCTCGCCGGTCGAGACGAGCATGTCGAGCTCTCGCCGCGGCGGCTCACCGGTCGCGTCGGCGGACGTAGCCGCCGAGCGACGCGCGAGCGTGATGAGCTCGTCGGTGGTCTTGCCCATCGCGCTGACGACCACGACCACGTCGTGGCCGGCGCGCCTCGTCGCCACTACCCGCTCGGCCACCTGCGCGATCTTCTGCACGTCGGCGACCGACGAGCCGCCGAACTTCTGGACGATGACCGCCATGGACCGAGCTCCTTCCGCCGTCTCGCCCGACCGATGACGGCCGGGACTACGGGACCAAGAGCGGCCAGTCTAATCGATCCCGAGGAGGCGCTCAGACGGGTCTGTAGGCTTCGACGCCGAAATTCCCGAACGCAAAGAGGCAACCGCGCGCGCCGTCCCATCGGAGGAACGTCACCGTGCAGGCCTCACCGTCGTCCTCGGCCTTCGTCCCGCGCGGATCGATCTCCGCGATGATGCGCGCCTCGCCGTCCGGCTGGATCCGGACGATGAAAGCCCGCGCGCGGTCGGGCGTCGCCAGCGCGACGACCACGCTGCCGCCGGGGACGAACGTGGCGGCCATCGCCCGCCCGCTCGCTTCGAGCCGCTTCCACGCAGCGTCACGGACGTTCGCCTCGGCGTCCTCCCCCGGAAGCGCGGGCACGCCGCTGTCATCGGCCTCGTCGACCGGAGGAACGTCCGCGGTCGCGCGCGCCCAGGCGCGATCGTCCCAGCGGAGGTCCTCGTCGGTGGCGATGGCGATGGCTCCGCGGTCGAAGAGGTCCTCGTCCGGGACGTCGCCGTCCTCGTCTGCATCGAGGGCCGGGAGGTCCTCCTCACGGAGCTCCTCGTCCGCGGCGAGCGGACCTTCCTCGCCGCCGTCGGCGACGAAGGCCTCGTCGGTGGAGATGAGATCCTCGAGGCCGGCCCGGGTGTCCGCCTCGACATCGTCGAGCACGCTGCCCTCAGGCGCGATCGCCACGTCGAACGCCCCGACGTCGAGCGTCCCGTCCAGCTCGGCGTCGAGGAGCCAGCCTCCCTCCGCCCCCTCCACCGCGAGCTCGTCGATCGGCGCGTCCTCCCCCGTCGCGTCGTCGAACGCGTCGGTCCCATCCTGCTCCTCGCCCAAGTCGAGGGCGTCGTGTCCGAGCTCCTCGAGCGTGCCTTCGTCCTCTCCGTCGAGGGCGGGCAAGTCGAGGTCGAAGTCGTCGGCGTTTTCGGGAGACTGGCGCATGGGGGTCCGGTCGCAAGAGGCGCGAAGGTGCCAAGAGGACACCTCGGCGGAGTCCCCCATTCGTACCAGGCGAGCTCGCCCTGTCCTAGAGACCTGGGTGCTCGCGCTCGGCGATCGCGCGGCGCGGCGAGGCCTGCCGGGTACGACGGGAGCTCTCCGGTGGAGCTCGATACGGCTGACCTCTCGTCGTACGTCCCAGAGCCTCGAGCAGCGGCGGCCGACGTGGGCTGAGCCGCAGGGATGCGTGCGTGCGTGCTGCGGGACCTCACGCGTGGCCGCCGTGAGACAGGGTCGATGCCGTCGCGCTCCACGGAAGGCCGTCTTTCACGTCCGGAGGCCGCCGGATCCGTCCCCGGCGCGCGAGGCACGCACGCTGCATCCCTCGGATGCGATGTCCGCGCGTGCGCATCTCGGCTTGCGGCTATCCGGCTTGCTCCTGCTGCTCGCGGTGACAGTCTGGCCGCGCTCGCGAGGCGAGCACCATGATCGCGCGGTCGCTGGCGTGGCAACGCCGGCACACCTCGCCGTGACGACCGCCGCCCGCCTCGAGGTCGACGAAGCCCCACGCCCGCGCGCGGCACGAGCCGCCGACGACTCGGATGACGGCGACCTCGATGCACCGGTCGTCGAGCCAGACATCCTTCATTGAAATCCATCACTTAGCCAACCATGACGCCCGGCGCTCATGCTCGAGCTCGAGGGGAGGTCTCGGATGCACCGCATTCGTCGGCCGACGCATCCCCTGAGAGAAGACGGTGGACGCCCTCGCCGGAGTGTACCTACGCTCCGTCTGCCCGGCGATGCGCCTCCTCGTACTCTCTCGAAACGCGAGTCTCTATTCGACGAGCCGTCTCGTGCTCGCTGCCCGGTCGCGCGGTCACGAAGTGACCGTTGCGGATCCGCTCCACTTCCAGGTGGTGATCTCACGCGGTCGTCCGGCGATGTTCCTCGGCGACCGGCTGCTCCCGGCGGTCGACATGGTGCTGCCTCGAATCGGCGCGTCGATCACGAACTACGGGCTCGCGGTCGTCCGCCAGTTCGACCTGATGGGGATCCCGGTCCTCAACAACGCGATCGCAATCGCCCGCTCACGCGACAAGCTCCGCGCGATGCAGCTGCTCACGAAGAAGGACATCGACGTCCCGAAGACCGTGTGCGCCCGCACGCCGGACTCGGTCGACGCCGCCCTCGACTTCATCGGCGGCACGCCTGCGATCGTGAAGCTCCATCAGGGCACGCAGGGGATCGGGACGATGATCGCCGATACCCCGCAGGCGGTGACCTCGCTCCTCGAGACGCTCTGGGCGATGGGCCAGGACATCATCCTCCAGGAGTACATCGCCGAGTCGAAGGGGCGCGACTACCGCGCGATCGTCGTCGGCGGCAGGGTCATCGCCGCGATGCGACGACAGGCGAAGAAGGGCGAGTTCCGCTCGAACCTCCACCGCGGTGGCCTCGGCGTGCGCGTGGATCTCCCGAAGGAGTACCGCCAGGCGGCGATCGCCGCGGCCAAGGTGATGGGCCTCGAGGTCGCGGGCGTCGACATGCTCCAGGGCCGAGACGGTCCGAAGATCCTCGAGATCAACAGCTCGCCCGGGCTCGAGGGGATCGAGCGTACGAGCGGCATCGACGTCGCCGGAGCGATCATCGGCCACGCAGAGAAGTTCCTCGCGCGCCGGAAGAAGCGGCGCCCGAGCCGCGATCCCGTCGTCGAGGCCGAGCAGCGCAACACGCGCGTGCGCCCGACGGAGCTCGCGCGCGCGGGCTCGACCGGACGACGCGCCCGAAGCGGCGGCTGACGTCGTGCTGCGCACCGAGCGGCACGCCGACATCGCCGTCTGGACGGTCGATCGCCCCGAGGCGAAGAACGCGCTCGACCACGCCACGCTCGCCGCGTTCGTTGCCACGGTGCGCGACGCGGCGAAGGACCGAACGCTCCGCGCCGCCGTGATCGCGGGCGCCGGTGACGTCTTCGTCTCCGGCGGCGATCTGCGGGAGCTCCGGTATCGCAGCTCGGCCGAGGACGCCGAACACCTGAGCGACGCCGGCTTCGCGCTCACCTCGGCGATCGGCGAGCTTCCCTTCCCCGTCATCGCCGCAATCGAAGGTCCGGCGATCGGCGGCGGAGCCGAGCTTGCGGTCGCTTGCGACCTGCGCATCGCCGACGTTGCCGCGCGCATCTCCTTCAAGCAGGTGCGAATGGGCGTGACGACGGCGTGGGGCACCGTCCCGCGCTTGACCGCGCTCGTCGGCGCAGGGGCCGCGGCGCGCCTCCTCTACACCGGACAGGACATCTCCGCGACCGAGTGCAGGCGACTCGGCCTGGTCGACGAGGTCACCGACGAGGGCCAGGCCCATGCGACGGCCCTCGCCTGGGCCGCCGACATCGCGCGGGGCTCCCCGAAGGCGGTCGCCGAGACGAAGCGCCTCCTCCGCGAGGCGACGACCACCGCTCGCAACGTGCGCGCGCTCGAACGACAGGCGTTCATCGACACCTGGAGCGGCCCGGACCACAGCGACGCGATCGAAGCGTACTTCGAGCGCCGGCCTCCGCGCTGGCAGGCTCGCTGAGCCCCTCTTCCTGTCGTCGAGAAGAGCCGCGCACTCGATTGGAATAGAGCGGTGACGGCGCTTCCCGAGCACCGTCGACCGCCGCCACGGTCACCTTTCCTCGCGCCCGCGGCTCAGGCAGAGTGCGGCCGTGAACCGCTTGTTCGGAACGTCTGCTTGGACAGCGTCGGCTCGTCGTCTCCCGGTCGTCATCGCCCTGCTCGCGGCGCTCGGCATGGCGTGCCGCCGTCCGGCCCCGAGCGAGACGGAGACGCAGAAGCCGGATACGCCGGAGGCGAGCGCGGCGAGCGCGGCGGTCGCGACGGACGCGGCGGTCGCGACAGGTACGTCCGACCCTCGCGACGGAGGAATCGCGACGACGGCCTCCAGCCCGACGCCCGAGCCCCCCGAGCCCGCGCTCGAGGGAGCACTGTTCACGAAGCAGGTCCAGGCGGCCTTTCGCGTCGCGGGTTGCGGCGGCGACGATTCGTTCATCCCGGCGCACATCGACAAGGAGCTGGTCGATGCGCACTGCGCGACGCTGACGAGCAGCTACGACGAGTACAGGCGTGAGTGGCTCGACGTCGCCGTGCCCTTCATCGCGAAGCTGCGACCGGCGGAGCTCCCGACCACGGTCGTCTACCCGTTCGGCGGTGGCGATCTCGTGAGCGCACTCGCGACGTTCCCCGACGCGACGGAGATCACCACCATCTCGCTCGAGATCGCCGGCGACGTCCGTGCGATCGACAAGGCCGACAAGAAGCGCCTCGGCTCCGAGCTCACGCAGCTCCGCGATCACCTCGGGAAGCTCTTTCTCAAGGCGCATAGCCGCACCGTCAACCTCGACATCGAGACGCACGGCGCCATCCCGGGCGAGGTCGCGTACACCATGGCGGCGCTCGTCATCCACGGGTACGAGCCGATCACGCTTCGCTACTTCGCGTTTGCGCCCGACGGCTCCGTCGAGTGGCTGACCGAAGAGGCCATCGCGAAGGACCATCGCCGGGGACGCCAGGGCCCGTTCGCGAATGCCGAGATCCGCTTCCGCAAGCGCGGCGAGTCGAAGGTGAGGGCCCTTCGTCACGTCGCCTTCGATCTCTCCGACGGAAGCCTGAGGAGCGCTCCGTTCCTCCTGAAGCACCTCAAGGCGAAGGGGAAGGTCGCCGCAATGACGAAGGCGGCGAGCTACCTGCTCTGGGACGACGCGCACTTCTCGGTCATCCGCGACTACCTGATGAAGAACACGGACTGGATGATCTCGGACACGACCGGTGTCCCCCCGCGGATCGCGAAGAAGCACGGCTTCGTCCAGGACGTCTACGGCGCCTTCGAGCGGCCCGAGCCGTTCGGCCCGGTGAACAACGCCGACGCGAAGGCCTACAGCGACCTGTTCAAGACGGCGACTCCGATCTCGTTTCGCTACGGCTACCCGGACGACAAGAGCCGCGGCCACATCGTCGTGACCCGCAAGCCCGAGGTCGTCGCGAAGCACTGATCGCGCCCCGATCGCACGTCACGAGTTACGTCCGTTCGAGATCCGTCGGCGCGGGTGGCGGCTCACGAGGGCGCCCGAGCCCGTGATCGCGCCTCACTCGGAACGACGCGATGGGGCTGCAGGCGCGCGTCGGGAACGAGCGCGCAGCCGCGCGCGCGCTGTGGCGGTTCTGCCCATGCGTGAATCACCGGCTCGAACGCGCTCGTCCGAGGAGTCATGCACTTTCCTCCGACGGTGCAGATGGATCGACATTCGCATCGAACGACACCGAAACGATGCGGTCGATGGCAGCACAGAGCGAGAGGACGCCCGCGACACCGATCGTGCACCGCGGTGATGCTCGCGCGCAGCTCGAGGAACGCGGATGAAGCGCGGTACGGCTCTCGCCGCAGCTACGCTCTACCTCGCGTACGGAGCGATCGCTCACGCCGAGCCAAAGGCCGCGAATGACGCCCCGTCGGTCGCGCGGGCGCTCTTCTACGAGGCTCGCGCCCTCATGAAGGACGGCAAGTACCAGCTCGCCTGCCCGAAGCTCGAGGAGAGCCTGCGCCTCGATCACGGCATCGGCACCGAGTTCAACCTTGCAGATTGCAACGAAAAGATCGGGAAGCTGGCAACGGCCTGGTCGGGCTTCCTCAGCGTCGCCGCGACCGCGAAGACGCAGAACCAGACGGAGCGAGAGAAGGTCGCCCGGGACCGAGCGGACCACCTCGAGCCGCGTCTGCCGACGCTCGTCATCGATGTCCCCTCCACAGCCCCGCCCGGGCTCGAGGTGAAGCGCGATGGGGCCGTCGTAGCCGCGACGGACTTCGGACGCGCCGCGCCGGTCGACCCCGGGCCTCACCGGATCGTGGTCTCGGCGCCTGGAAAGAAGCCATGGCTGGGCACGGTCAACGCGAGCGCGGGGACGCTCGTTCGGATCGCCGTCCCGAGCGCGCTGCTGGACGCTGCGCCAGTGGCCGACGAGCTGCCCGGGATCGTCACGCCGACGCCGGCCGGCGAGCCCGGCCTGCCACGACAGGCCGTCCTGCCCTTCCCCGCCCCCATCGTCGAAGAGCCGGGATCGCGGCAGCGAACGATCGCGTGGATCGTCGGTGGCCTCGGGGTGGTGGGCGTCGGCGTCGGCGCGGGCTTCGGCCTCGACTCGCTTCGGAAGCGCGAACGTTCGAAGGAGCACTGCGTCGCCGATCTGTGTGACGTGGAGGGCGTATCGCTGCGGGACAAGGCGATCCGGAGCGGCAATGTCGCGACGGTCGCGACCAGCATCGGAGCCGCGGCGGTCCTCGGCGGCGTCGTCCTCCTGCTCACCGCGCCTCGCGGTTCGGGTCGCAAGGAGGGATCACCGACCACGTCGATCCGAGCCGTGCCTCACGTCGCCACCACGGGAGGCGGTATCTCGGTCCAGGGGGTCTTGCCGTGATCCGCGCGCTGCTCGTTCGCTGCCTCGTCGTCGCCGCCGTCGTCGCCGGCTGCAACACGATCCTCGACAACCGGCCTGGAACGCTCGACCCGAAGAAGACGACCGGCGGGGCGACGGCGCAGCCGTCGGACGACGACCGACGCGACGGTGCCGCGGGCGCACTGACGTGTGCGCCGAGCGAGCACGAGTGCCATGGCCGCTGCGTGGCGGTGAGCGATCCGACCTACGGATGCGGCGCTCCCTCGTGCGAGCCCTGTACGGTTCGCCACGGAACGGCCACGTGCGAGGCGAGCCGGTGCGCGGTGCAAGCCTGCGACCAGGGCTACGCCGACTGCAACCAAGACCCGACGGATGGCTGCGAGGTCGATCTCTCGAAGGCGACGAGCTGCGGCTCGTGCAACATGACCTGCCCCGCCGCAACGCCCGTCTGCGCGCCGGCGGACACCTCGTTCCAGTGCGCCACGGGCTGCCCCGCGGACGCGCCCCTCCGCTGCGGGAACGACTGCGTGTCGCCGGTCACCAGCACGAGCCACTGCGGGGACTGCAACGCGAAGTGCGCCGATGTCGAGCACGCGGACGTCGCGTGCGCGGCCAGCAAGTGCACGTTCACCTGCAAGGCGAGCTATCACGCCTGTGGCGGCAAGTGCGTGGTCGACACCGATCCGACAGCGTGCGGTCCCAGCTGCACCGAGTGCCCGATACCGACGAACGCCGTCGCGCTCTGCAAGGGGAACGCGTGCGCCTTCGAGTGCAAGGCCGGGTTCGGCAACTGCAACGACAAGGTCTCGGACGGCTGCGAGGCTAGCTTCGCGACCGATCCATCGAACTGCGGCGCGTGCGGGAAGGCGTGCGACAGCGGCACCTGCAAGGCCGGCGAGTGCCTGCAGGCCGCCGACGCGGAGCCCTGAGCCGGAAGCGTGCTGGGCGCGGCAGGCGGCGAGTGCGTGCAAGCCGCCGACGCGGAGCCCTCAGCCGGCAGCGCGCTGGGCGCTCAGCGACGGCGCTCGAGCGGCCGCGCGCCCTGCTTCGCGTCGAACCACGACGTGCGCAGCCGGCGGCGAAGCGCGGAGGCGTAGAGGCAATCGCGCAGGCTGTTCAGCTCGCGCGTCACGGTGCCGTGCGTGAGCTGCGTTCGAATGCTCACCGCCTCGGCGTTCGTGAGCTCCTCGCGCGAGAGCGTGCCCTCCACCGTCTCGCGCGCGACCGTCACTCCAGCCTGCTCGAGCTCTGCGAAGAGGCGGCGTGTGTTCGTCTCCGTCGTCCCCGCGGTGAAGTAGGAGACGAGCTTGTGCCGCGACGACATCGGCTTGCCGCGTCCGGCGACCACCCAGTCGCGAAAGACCTCGGTGTCGGCGTAGAGGGCGTCGAAGAGATAGACCTCGTGGACCTTCACGCCACCGACGCGGACCGCGCAAGCCGCGGCGTGGTAGCCGCCAGAGTGGGCCGAAACGCAGAGCCGACCAGGCGTCGACCCCGGCTTCGGCGCCGACGCGCCGAGCGCGGCGCGGGCCTCACGGGTGGAGAGCGTGGCGAGGACGTCGTCGAGCATTCGCGCGAAGGCGCCCTGCGTCTCGAGCTTCCCTGCGGAGGAGTCCGCCGCGAGCGCGGCGAGCTCGGGCACGACGAGGATCGCGTTCTGCTTGCTGTCGAAGAGCTGCTCGCGGAGCTGGTGCGCCACCGTCGCGCGCTCGACGGTGGAGTTGTGTCCGTGGAAGTGCACGACGAGCTGAATCGCTCCGCCCGGCGCAGGTCGATGATGCTGGGGCACGAAGACGAGCACGGTCGAGTCGCGATGCCACGAGCCCGGCGCCGGAAATGGTGCGTGCTCGAGCTCCATCATCAACGTCACGCCACGTTCGTCGCTCGTGACACGAGTGATCCGTGAGGCGCCCTTCGATCCCGCCGTCGGCGGCGTGGGCTTCGCCGGCGTCACATCCGCGCGGGCGGCGGGCGCGACCGCCATGAGTCCGAGCGAAGCGGCGACCGAGAGGAGGGCTCGTCGAGACAGCTGGTGGGACGACATGATGAAACCTCCCACCGACCCTCAGGGAAACGCGGTCGATCGGCCAACTTTTCTCCGAACGCCCCCGCGCTTCAGGAAGGACCTATCGAAGCGCGCAACCGTCCGGTACCGGCGAGACCCGACACTCGCCCGCTCCACGTCCTCTACGGCGCGTCCCACTCGACGCGCGCCGGCTCGCCGGCGTCGACCGAAGCGACGAGCTGGCCGACGTAGAGCACGACGCGTCCCTTCGGCAGGCGCGGAGGCTGACAGGCCGGCTCGGGCCCGCCACCACGCCCGCCGTCGTGCACACCGGGGCCCGACGCAGCGCGCGCCGCCGAGGAAGCGCCGGAGCTCGCCGCGCCGGAGCTCGCCGCACCGCAGCTCCGATCGAGCCGCTTCGCGATCCGCGGATCGACCGCGAGGCGGGCTCGAGCCGCGCCGCCCGGCGCGAGGCGAATGCGTGCACTATGCACGCGCGAGAGCGAGGAGCCAGCGTCGAGACCGAGGTCGAAGTCGCCGAGCCCGAGGGAGCGGAGCACCGACGCAGCGCCAGCATCGATCGGTGGGGCTTCGCCCGGTGAATCGTTCGACGGCGGCTCGAGCACGTAGACGGCCTTCTGCTCCGACTCGGCAAGGACGGTGAACGCGAGCTCGGGTCGGCCTGGGTGAAAGCGAAGCGGCACCACGACCGGCACGGTTCCGGCGTTCACGAGCGACAGGACGACGTGATCGCCATCGCGCCGCGCTTCCTGGCGAAGCGTTCCGCGACCGCTCGTTTTGGCTGATCCGCCGGTGCGAGCGCCGCCGTCACGCACCTGGACCGATGCGTCCTCTTGCATCGCGCGCCACTCGCGCTCGGAGACGGCGCAGCGCGGGTCGACGGCTGCAGCGAGGAGCGAGAGCTCACCGCCTTCGCATGGCGTGTCGTGGCCGCCCGCGTCGCGTCGCGCTTCGCCCGCGCGAGCCGCGACGCCCCCGGCATCGCGGTCGGCAGCATCCTCGCCGACCGCGACCGAGTCTCCGGACGGCGACGGCGACGGCGCAGGCGCGGACGCGGTCGCGGTCGCAGGAGCGCCCCCGGTGCCGTCACCGGCCGAGCCGGGCGCCTCCCTGCGACACCCGGCGAACAATGTCCCGCTCGAGCCGAGCGCCACGAGTCCGAGCGTGAGCAGTGCGCGAAGCTTCGACGACGCGGTCACGCGCTGCTTCTAGCACGACCGCGAGCGGCGCTCGGGCACCGCGCTTCCAGCGACCTCCAGCCTATGCCGGGGTGCCGTGCTCCGAGCCGGTCCGCGGCGTGGCCAATCGCGGCGGCGGAGGCACCGGGGCTGCGCACTCGGAGCACGTCCACGAGGTCGCCCGCTGGACGAGCATGCCGGTGATCGTCGCGAGCAAGAGCCAAGCGACGAGGAGCATGAACCCCCACCCGGGTCCGATCGCTGCGCCGATACCGAAGAGCAGACTGAAGACCCAGAAGGTCACGATGAGCACCCAGTAGCCGTGGTTGGGCGGCTTCGGTTCGACGTCCTTGTTGCAAGCCGAACACGGGACGAGCGTCATCACTCTGCTCCTTTCGCCAGTGAAGAGACCGATGCATGCGGCGCGCCGACGCTCGTGTGGAGACACGGACGAGCACGAGCACGAGCACGGGCATGCGCTCTGCCGTGAGGGGACACGTGACGAAGTGCTCGCAGCCGAACCCGACCTATGAGCACGGTCCTCGGCTGGACGGACGAGATGCCCGCCCACCGAAGGCCGCTCGCGCTGCGCGATCATCGCGTGACCTGGAACGGAATGCGGAGGCGCGTCGTGACGCCCGGGCGCGTCCGATCCTGGCGCTGCCGGCGTACGGCTGGGTCGGGGCTCGCCGCATCCGCGACCTCGACACGCGGCGATGCCGAGAGATCGGCGATGTGGTCGCCGAGATCCAACTTGGGAAGACCGAGCTGGGCGAGCCGACCGAGCGGGACCTCGTGCTCCGCCGTGAGGACACGGAACCGCGCGCCGCCACGCGCCGTGTCGACGACGGTCAGCGTGTAGAGGGCGCCGACGTCCATCGCCGACCACTCGAAGCCGAGCCCGCGCTGGGAGAAGCTTCCGCCTGTCTCGGGCCGCACCATCTCTGGCCCCGCCGCCAGCTCGAGCGCGATCGGATGCACCGAGAGAGGCCGCGCGCCCGACCAGACCTCGGTCGAGCGATGAAAAGCTCCGCGCGCGTCGCTCTGCGGGTGGCGAGCCGAGACCGTGGCGCGCACCTCCACTCGCGGGATGAGCGGCAGGCGAATCGTCATGGATGCGGCGGGCGCCGCCGCGAAGACGAAGCCCGGAGCCTGGCTGGCGCGAGCTCCCGACACGTCGAGAGCCACCGACGTCGTCCAGCTCCAGTCGACGAGCGCTTCACCACCGCCCTTCGCCCCGATGTCGACCGCGTCCGTCGCGGGCACCGGCTCTGGAGCGACGACGCCCACGTCCAGCGTGTCGCCGGGAGCAGAGGCCACACCGTCGATGCGCGCGTAGGCGAACGACGCGTTCGAAGCATCGTCCACGAGGACGTGCACGTCGATGAGCTCGTCGGGCTGGAGCGCGAGGCCTCGCCACCCGTGCGCGACGTCGACCACGAGCACGCCGTCGCCCTTCCCGCACGGGACCGTCGTGGTCCCCGCCCCCGACGGCGAGGTCGTCACGACGGTGACACGACACGATGCTCCACACCCCGGCGCGCGGACGCCGACACGGATCGTCTGGCGCGCGGGAGAAGGCGTCGGGCCGTCACGCTCGAAGATCTCGATGTACGGATCCGGACGCAGGAGCCCGAGATGGACCGTCGCCGGACTGGACGCGCCCGGCGCGACGACGAGGTCGTACGGCACGGCGACTTCGCCGGTCGCAAAGCGACCACGACCGTCCGTCACGACGTCGTATCGAGCGCCTCGCGCATCGACGATCCTGACCGTCCGACCGCCGATCGGCTCGTCGAGATCGGTCGCGACCCAGCCGGAGACGTCGACCCGCTCGACGACGGCCTCTCGCTCAGCAGGTGTCTCTTCCGGGACGGCAACACGTGGCGGCGTCTCCGTCGGAGCGGCCCTCGGCACCTGCCCTCCTTCGCTCCCGCACGCAGCAGAGAGTCCGACGGAGAGAACGACGAACAGAGCCTGACAGCCGGCGGCAACGAGTCTTCGCATGCGCGGCCCTCGAACAAGCTCCGTGCCGCCGGCTCGATCGCGCGATGTCGGCGAGTTGCGATGTTTCCCCCCCTGGCCCGCGCCAGATCGGGCCTGGCCCGGGCCACCCCGGAGCAGGACCAGGACCATCGGAGCCGAGTGGGGGCGGAACGTTCTATCCGCCGCGCGACAGCGTCTCTCCGCGAGCAGCGACGGGCCATGACCTACGCCAGCGCTCATGAGCACGCACCGACGCGATCGTGCGCGGTCTCGAGCGAATCGTTGCATCCACGGCCTCGGACGCTGTATTCGGGGCCGATGACCGAACTCTCTCGGGCCGTGAACGATCTCGTAGCCGCTGCCACGCACGGGGTCGAGCCGCGCGCGTTGAAGAGCACCGTCGAGAAGATGCTCGACGCGTTCGACGCATCCGCCGCTCCCGGGCGCGACGCTGCCATCCGCTCGATCGGACGTGCCCTCGGCAAGGTCGACGGCCGCGGAGCGCAGATCCTCGCGCTCGCGCTCGGCGCGCTCGTCGAGAGCGGCGCCTCGCCCGAGGTCGCATGGCCGGCCGTCGGCAAGGGCCTCTCCGACCTCCTCGATCAGGCGACGGCCTTCGCCAGTGCCGCCGTGAAGCACGCACGAGACGAGCACGTCGACACCGCGATCGAGTCGTCCGGCGCCGCCGTGGCGAAGAAGATGCCGCGTGAAGGAGAGGCCTGGAAGGCGCTGCCCTCGCGATGCCTCGCTGCCGTCGCGTGCCTCACCCGCTCGAAGCAGATCCGGAAGCGCGCCGGCAAGGACGAGACACTCGTGGAAGCGGCATGGCCGCTCTCGGATGTCGTGTCCGAGGTCGGCTATCTGTTGCAGGCGCTCCGCATCGTCGACGACGAGACCTTCGTCGTCCTCGCGCCGGGCGCGCACCGTGGATGGCGCGTCACCGTCGACGCGATGGCCTCGAATGCCGAGCTCTATGTCCTGCTCGCCGACGCCCTCGTGGGCGAGGGCAAGCCAGGCCCCAAGACGAAAGCCCCCGCGCGGCTCCCGGGCAAGCGGCCAGATCCAAGGGCGGTCGCCGCGATTCGCGAAGGCGCACACCCACCGAAGGGTGCGTCTTCGGTGAAGGTTCCGTTCCACCTCGTCGCGTGGACCGCGGTCGAGGAAGGTGGCCTCCCGCCGACCACGCCACACGAGACCGATCACTGGATCCGGATGGAGGGCATCCCCGCGGACATCCCGCTTGGGGCCGGCAAGGAGCGCGTCGTCCTTCTGCAGGACGCCCCGTATCCGGAGCCCATCCCCGTCGCGCCGTCGTTCGAATCGCTCCGGCCCGAGGTGCGGATCGAACGGGAGCTCTCGGCCTCCGAGGTCGACCGCGCGATGCTCACGCTTGGAAAGGCGGCGGCGAAGGCGCGTCCGACGACGGCGGAAGCCCCGACGAACGCGAAGACGAAAGCTCCGACGAAGGCGAAGACGAAAGCCCCGACGAAGGCGAAGACGAAAGCCCCGACGAAGGCGAAGACGAAAGCCCCGACGAAGGCGAAGACGAAAGCCCCGACGAAGGCGAAGGCGAAAGCTCCGACGAAGGCGAAGACGAAAGCTCCGACGAAGGCGAAGGCGAAAGCCCCGACGAAGGCGAAGGCGAAGGCCTGAGGCCGCCCGAGGCCGCCCGAAGCGCCGCGGCATACAGACTGAACGCGTCGATCGCGCCACGGTAGGGCACCACCGCGGGCGACTCGACGGAGATGAAACGCGCGTCGACACATACGAGCATCGGGACACCGAGCGCAGCGGCCGCCGCGAGCTTGCACTCCAGATACTCCGGCGTCGCGAACGGCACGACGTCGACCAGGACCCTCTGCGCCGACCACTCCAAGGCGAAGTCGGGGAGGACGAGCGTCGATCCCGCACGCACCGGCTCGGGGTGCAGGTCGACGCGGACGCCGGCGGAGCGAAGGGCGCGGGCGACTCGGCGCGCGAGCCTTCCGTCCGGCGCCGCCGGCACCGTCGACGCGAACGCGATCGCGCCGTCGCGTTCGAGAGCGAGCACCGCGCTCCGATCGCCGAGCGTGACCCGCGCGCGAAGCGACCACGACGGCGCCGCCATGAGCGCGGGTACGAAGCGCGCGATCATGCGCCCATACTTCGCGGTGTCGTGGAAGATCGCGAGCGGCCCGGTGAGCGTCAGGCGCATCGTCTCGCCCTCCGCGTCGAAGCGCACGAGGAGACCGTCACGCTTCGCGGCGCGCGCAACGGTCGAGGCGTCGCCTGCGATCGTCGCCTCTACCTCCATCGAGCGAGCGACGAGCGCCTGTGCGAGCGCGAGGTTGTACCGGGCGACGAGGTCCCGCGGGTGCGGGGGTCGGTCCGGCGCCACGAGCACTCGGCGGACCTTCCGATCGGCGAAGAGGCTCCCCACGACGAGGTCGCCAGCGATACCGAACCGCCGGGCCGCCTCGGAGATCGCCGCTTCGCGCGGGTGGCGAGCAGCGAGCTCGAAGACCACCTCGCGCAGCGCCTCGGGGTCGACCGCCGCGTCGATCCGCGCCTCCCACCGCCTGCGCTCGATCGCCCACAGCGCTTCCGCGACACGCACCGGCATCTTCGCCTCACGCGCTACCCGCGCGAGCGCGCCTGGCGCCACGAGCTCCGCTTCTCCGACCGAGAGGCCGGCGAGCGCGGCCACGGAATCGAGCACCGCGGCCACGAACGGCTCGTCGGCCTCGCCGAGCCAAGTCGGGAGGAGCCGGCCGTCGACGATCGTGTACGCGAGGCACTCAAACGGCAGCAACATCGGCTCCTCCGTCGTCCCCTGCACGCTCGAGCGGCGATGGCCGCGCGTCCAAGCTACGCGACCGCGCCAGGCGCTCGTCGAGCGTTCCGCGCGTCACCAGCTCGTAGACGAGCGCGCGCTTGCCCGGAGCCGGCCGGAGGACGCGGCCAATCCGCTGCACGTGCTCCCGAGCGCCGAGCGAGCCGCTCACGACGATCGCGATCCGCGCGTCGGGCACGTCGATCCCTTCGTTCAGCACCCGCGCCGAGGCGATCGCGCGCACGCGTCCATCCCTGAACTTGGCGAGGATGCGGTCGCGCTCCTGGGCACCGACCTCCCCGGTGATCACCGGGACGAGGTCCCTCTCCGAGACGCGGTACGCATCCTCGACCCGGGCCGTGAACACGATCGTGCGATCCGCGCGATGCCGCGCGAGGAGCGTCGATACGAGCGCCTGCTTCGCGCGTGGAAAGCACGCCACCTGAACGGCGGCCGCATGATCGCGCAGCGCCGCGCGCCCCTCCGCCGTACTGCCCACGACGCGCACCATCTCCTCGTAACCGGCGCCCCGGTGCTGCCGAAAGAAGAGGCGCCGCAAGCTGGCGAACGGCGCGACGAGTCGCTCGTAGCGCTCGCGCTCGTCGGCTGCGAGCTCGACGGGAAGCTGGACGATCGACAGCTCCGCGAGGTGCGTGCCTGCGAGCTCGGCCACCTTGATCTCCGTCACGACGGGTCCGACGAGCTCGGCGAGCCGCAACGCGCCCTCCGTCCCGGCGGGTGGCGCCGTCGCCGAGAGGCCGAGCCGCGCCGGTGCGGCACATGCCTCGAGCGCCTCCGCACGTGCGCCGCTCGCGAAGTGATGGACCTCGTCGACGACGAGCAGGCCGAAGCGATCCCCCACACCGTCGAGGCGACGGTACGCGCTCTCGAACGTCATCACGGTCACGCGCTCGATCGTTCGCTCACCGTCGCCGACGATGCCGATGCGCTCGCCGAGCGTCGCGCCTAGCTGCGACGCCCACGCCCCCATCAGCGCCCGGGTCGGGCACAGCACGACCGCGGGGACGCCGCACGCGAGGATTGCCGCGAGCGCGACCCGCGTCTTCCCGGCTCCCGTCGGCAGCGCCAGGATCCCTCGCCGACCGGCGACCATCCACGCCGAGAGGGCAGCCTCCTGGTAGGAGCGGAGCGCGAGGCGGTCCCAGGAGCGCGGGGCCGGCGGCCACAACTCGCGAAGATCACCGGTGAGCCTCTCTCCCGCGGCGTCCGCACGCGCCGCGATCTCGCCGAAGAGGTACGCGGGAGCGCGTTGCTTCCCGGCGCGGTCGTCCCAGACGACACCGGCTCGCCGAAGGCTGCTCCCCGCACTGCCCCCTACGAGCAACGTGCCACCGGTGAAGACGACGCTGCTCCCCTCGCCCGTTCCCGCCGCCGCTTGCGCGTCCGCCATGCGCCGGCCCATGAACGAAGCGTGCCGGCGCCGCCCCCTCGCGATCCTCGCGCTTTGCCCCCGCTCCCCCTGGCCCGGGCCAGATCGGGCCGGCCCCCGGCCGCGCTCGACCGAGGTGGAGAAGCACCGAACCTGAGCTACGATCACCGTCGATGAAGTGCGCCCTCTTCGCCGCCGCGGTGCTCGGCGCGGTCTCGTTCTCCGCGCTCCCTGCCCATGCCGACGGGGCGTGTCCGCCCGCGTCCGGTGCTCCGGCGACCTGGGGAGCACCGGCGACTCCGGCCTCGACGGCCGACGAACCGCCGGTCGCGCGAGCGCGAGACCTCCTCGCGCGGGCGCGCCTCCTCGACGAGGCCGCGACCTCGGACGAGCGGGCGGCGGTCGAGATCGCAGCGCGCCTTCCAGCGCTCCGAGCGAGCGCCAAGGCTGCGCGCGATCGCGCCGATCGAGCAGCGGGAGACGATCGCGAGGCGCTCGTCTCGCGCGCCGAGGATCTCGAGGCCGACCTCGCCGTCAGCGAGGCGGAGACGACGGCGAAGCGACGCAGCGCCGTCGACAATCGGCGCGTCGCGCGCGAGCTCCGCGCACGTGCAGTGCGCATCGTGCGCGAAGCACCGGCCGATCCGGCGCCGGCGGGCGCGCCGTGCGATCCGCCGTACCGCTTCAGCGCCGACGGGCGGAAGATCTACCGCGTCGAGTGCCTGAAATAGGGCGCCGTCAATAGCGCCACGGCTCGCACCGGTGCGGATCGATGCGGGGTAGCCGCCGGCCTCGTTGCATCGCCGTATGTCGCTCGACGAGCAGCGCGACCCTCGCTCGGTGGGGTCGAAACGGCTCGAGCATCTCCAGCATCGCCGCGTCTGCGGCCTTCGGATCGTCGCGTGTGAGGTCGTCCGGGCCGCCGAGCGCCGCCGTGATCGTGTAGGGTGCATGGAAGTCGCCCACCGGCACCGCGTCCCCCCAGCCAAGGCCGCTTCTCGCGACGGCATTCGCGGTCCACGGGCCGACGCCGCGGAGGCTCTGCAGCTTCTCGATCGCGACCTCGGGCGAATGCGCGCGGAGGCGCTCGAGAGCCTCCGCGCGCCCTGCACCCTCGTGCAACGTCACGGCTCGCCGCGAGCCGACTCCGATCGCGTGCATCTTCCACATCGGCACGCGCTTGACCGCGGCTCCGGTCGGCGCGGCGCGGAGCTCCGTGTTCGGGACGGGCTCTCCCGCGATCCTCCAGAGCCGCCGGATCGATGCCCTCGCCTCGAACGTGGTGACGAGCTGCTCGATGACCGCGACCGCGAAGCTCTCGAACACGGTGGGCGTGGAAGCGATCCGCGGGTCGACGGCGCGCGCGAGCGGACCGAGCAACGCGTGCCGGCGGACCATCGCGAAGAATTCCGTCGGATCGTCGTCGACCGCAGCGACGGCGCGGGCTGTCGCGATCGCGCGCTCGACGTCCTCACTCGAGCACGCCCCCACGGCCGCGACCTGCACGCGTACGGCGCGGTCGGCCCAGCCGAACGCCAGTACGATCGCGTCGGGCCCGCCGCGCACGGCCACCAGCCGGCGCGCGAGGCGGACGCGCGGGTCATAACCTGGTCCGCGCGGGGCGAAGGACGCCATCGCCACCGGCCGAAGGCGGGATACGCCGCCGAGCTCGGAGGGCGAGTGATGCGGCTCGTCGGGAGGTCGCACGTCGACCTCGAACGTTAGCTCAGAAGCGCCCCGCGCACGCGATGGCCATCCCGGCCGGGGCCGTCGTCGGCGAGCACGCGAGCGACGGCCTCGATGCGGCTGTGCTCTTCGAGGGCGCCTCCGCGGACGGCGCCGTGGCCACGAGCACGAGCCCGCCCACGGCGAAGGCGCCGCCTCCGACGAGGGTGAGGAGCGACACGGTGAGCCAGGTGCGGGACGCGCTGACCTGATCGTCGCAGCTCTTCGGTTGTTCGGCGCCGAGCCCCGGACAGGTTGTGGCGTTGTACTCGTCGATGATGCCCTTGCGAACGAACATCCCGACGCCGCCCGTCGCGACGAGCGCGGCGCCCGTACCGACGAACGCCCAGCCGAGGAGCCGTTGCCCGGATCCGGGGTCCTCCTGAGCGGGACGCGATCGCTCCTCCGGCGGTACGCCACCGGCAGGCGGAGGCGGAGCGCTACCGGCCGCCGCGGGCGAAGGCACCAGCGTCACGGTCTCACGCGCAACACCGCCGGGCGGCAGCTCGACGGTGCGCGTGGTCGAGTGGAAGCCCGCCCCACGAACCTCGAGTGTGCGTTTGCCCGCCTCGACGCGGAACGGTCCGCTCCCAGCCCCGATCCGGACGCCGTCGACGTAGACGTCGGCCTGCTCGGCGCCGCGGACCTCGAGCGTCGCGATGCGCTTCTGGATGACGGCGAGCGCCCCCTCGAGCGCGCCCCGGTTCTTCGTGATCCACGGGTCGCCCGTGCTCGCGAGCGCAGCGGACAGGTCCGTCTCCGCGAGCACCCACATCCCGAGCGCCTGCTCGGCGAGCGCGACCTGCGCCCGGGCCCGAGCGCTCGGAGACTTCGCGAGCGCCTGGCGAAAGACCTCGAGGGCCTCCTCGTCTCGCCCCTTCTCACGGAGCTCTACGCCCTTCGTGAGGAGCGCATCGGCGTCCGATGACGCATCGGCATGCGCAACGGGGGCAGCGAATGCCAAGGCCGCACAGACGGCAACAGCGATGCGCTTGGGGCGCGCGCCCCAACCACCCGCACCAGTGGGCTTTCGGCCCGCGTTGAATGCTTTCTTAGCTCGCACGCGTGGTCGCAGATGCTAGCGCAGGATCGGCGCGCCGTTTGGTGCTTGCGTATCGGCCGGCACCGGCGGCGCCACGGGCGCGGCCGTGCTGCCATTCGTCGTCGCCGGGGTCGTCGCTCGCCCGCGGCCCGGCGGGCGGGCCCGGACGGTCGGAGCCACGGTCGCCGCTGGGAGGCTGGACGGCGAAACGACGGTCTCGGCGACCACCACGGAGAGAGCCGGCGGCGGGTCCGACGGCGCAGGCGCAGACGAAGGCGCTGGAGCCGCCGACGGTGCCGGAGTCGCCTCCGCGACCGACGGAGGCGGCGGCGATGACGCGGATGCCTTCACCACCGACGACGAGCGAAGCCCGATGATGACCACCGCGGCCACGGCGATCGACACCATCGCGCCGACGGCGATGCCCAGCCTGAACGGAGACCGGCGCGGCTCGGGCTCGGCGCCCCGCCCCCACGTGACATCGGTGGAGACGAGCGGCCGGACGATGTCTCCGGACGGCGGCGCCGAACGGGCTTGCGCCGGAGTGACCGCCCCGAACGGCGCCGGTCCTGACACGCCCCGGAGCGCCCGCGCGATGTCCTCGCCGGTCGGCATCGTCACCGCGGTCGACGGCCCGGTGTCATCGGCACCTCTCGGCGGTGGCCGGGAGTCCATCGTGTCCTCGAACGAGCGCCACGGTCGAAGCACGACTCCCTGCTGCGCGCTGCGTGCGTACGGCTCGAGCGCCGTCGCCAGCTGGGCGACGTTCTGCCAGCGACGGGCAGGATCCTTCTCGAGGGCTCGCATCACCACCGCCACGAGTTTCTCGTCGAGACCGGGGCGAAGCGCGAGCAGCGACTCGGGCGGCTCGTTGACGACGCGAATGCACACCTCGGTGACGGTCTCGCCGTCGAACGGCGGCTGTCCGCCGAGCAGCTCGTAGAGGATCACACCGAGCGACCAGATATCGCTCCGGATGTCCGCGGCGCGAGCGGAGCGCATGTGCTCGGGTGCCATGTAGAGCGGCGACCCCATCACCGCTTGCGAGTCCGTCAACGCCAGCTGGCCCACGGCCGCTGCGCCGAAAGCCTTCGCGATACCGAAGTCGAGGACCTTCACGAGCGGCGTCCCGTTGAGGCGACGGCTGACGAAGATGTTCTGAGGCTTGAGATCGCGATGGACGATCCCCGCGGAGTGCGCCTCGACGAGGGCCTCGCACGCTTGGAGGACGTACTCCACCGTGTCGGCGACCGGGAATGGCCCCTTCTGCTTGTTCAGTTTGGCGAGGTCGAGCCCCTCGAGGAGCTCGAGGACCATGTACGGGCTCCCGGTCTCGTCACGCCCGACATCGAACACCCGCGCCACGTGCTCGCTCTTCAAGCGGGCGACCGAGCGCGCCTCGCGCATGAAGCGCTCGATGGCGTCCTTCCCCGAGACCGCCTCGGGGAGGATGAACTTCAACGCGACCGGCTGATCGAGCTCGGTGTGCTTCGCGGCGACGACGACCCCCATGCCGCCGGCTCCGAGGACGCGCTCGACACGATACCTCCCGCCGACGATGTCGCCGGGATTCACGGGAGAGCAGACGCGGACGTGATCGGACGACATGCAGCCGCGGCCAAGATTAGCACGTTGGCCCCCAGAGGCACCCATCGCCACCCCGCACCGTTGGCCCCGGCGGAACCAATGAGCGACCGCGCTGTCTATCGGCGGGTGAAACGAGCACGCCCTGCGATCCTCATCGCCGCCCTCGGGCCCCTCTCCCTCCTTGCGCTCCGGGCGCCCGACGTCCGGGCGGCCGACTCCGCCAACGACTGCGTCCACATGCGCGAAGGTCAGAGCGGCGACGGCCTGACCCTCTCGATCGACAACAACTGCGATCGGGGCTTGAGCTGCTCCCTCTCCTGGACCGTGCAGTGCGAGACCGCGACCGGCAAGGTCACTCGCCGCTCGAAGGATGGCGCCCGGTTCATCATTGGCCCGTCCGCCTCGCAGTCCGCGACCGCGTCCGCCCGGAGCTGCGGCGACAGCTGGCGCATCGACGACGTGAGCTGGGCCTGCAACCCGACCAAGTGACCCCGCTACCGCCCCTGGGCGTGGTCAAGGGGGCGACCACGGACGCCCACCCGGACCAAGCCCTACCTTCGTGCCGACGGCGGGCGTCCTGGACAACCTCGACGTTACGAAGTCACGAGAGGCCCCCATCGCTTCGCCAATGTGGATATGCTCGGCACGAATGCCGAGCACGACCGTCGTCGTAGCCTGTGTCGTCGGACTCTCGCTCCTGATCGTGCTGATCCTCGTCGCCCGTGGGCGGCGCAAGGCAGCCGAGCCGGAGACGCCTCCTTTCGAACCGCCTCGCGAGCTGGCCCCCCCGCCCGCGAAGACGGAGACGAAAGCGGCCGCGAGCGAGCCGGCGACGCAAGGAGCGCCCCCTCCCGCCAGCGTCCCGATGCCCGTTGCCAAGGCGACGGACGCGCACGCCGCGCCTCCAGCGCCTGCAGCCGAGCAGGCTGTGAGGGTCGAGGAGCCGACGCCGCCGTCGACCGAGGTGATCCCTCCGTCCATCGAGGAGATCGTCACCGATCAGGTCATCGAGACCGCAACCGAGGCGCCGGCGCCTGCGGCTGCGCCGCCCGTGCCGCGAGCAGGCTCGACGCCCGACGCGCCCCGCCGTGCGATGCCCTCGTACTCGGACATCAGCGACGAGTCGGTGGCCGAAGCGATCCGGCGCGAGTCCCTCATGCCGCCGGCACCGCCCGCGGCGCTCGCCGTGGAGATGCCCACGCCCGAGGTCCCGGCCGCCAGGCCCGAGCCCGCGGTCCCGATCGCGGAGCCCGAGGTTGCAGCCGCCAGGCCCTCTCTCTCGGAGCCGAAGGCGCCCGTCGCCCCGAAGGCCCCGACCTCCGCTGCGCGAGTCCCCACCGCGAAGCCCGCGCTCTCCGAGCCCAGGGTGCCCGTCGCCGCGAAGCCCGCGCTCTCCGAGCCCAGGGTGCCCGTCGCCACGAAGCCCGTGGTCTCCGAGCCCAGGGTGCCCGCCGCCGCGAAGCCCGTGGTCTCCGAGCCCAAGGTGCCCGTCGCTCCGAAGTCTGCGCCGGACGAGCACGATTTCTCCGCGCTCAACGACGCGCCCGCAGCGAAGCCCGCGGCAGCAGCGGCAGCAGCAGCGGCGGCGGCCACCGTCGCGAAGTTCGCCCCTCCACCGAACCCGGCGACCGCCGACCTCGAGAAGAACGATCCCCGTCACGCAGCCGCGCGCCGCTTCGCGCGCGTCTCCGTCAGCGAGATCAAGCTCTATCACGAGGACGAAGTGAAGGCCGGTCGCGAGGCCAAGGACCTCTGGAAGCGCCTCCAGCAGGACATCGCGCTGGCGCGTCAGACGTTCGATGCGCGCGTCGTCCCCGAGGTGCGCCAGCGCTTCGACTACCTCCTCGACGAGATCATCCGGCAGCTCGCCGAAGGTGACGCTTCGAAGCTCGGTCCCGAGGCCCCCGCGCTCGCGACCGCCGCGACGACGACCGAGAGCGCGACCAGCTCGCCCACGGCGGCCCCGCCTCCGATGAACGCCGCGGCGTCCGGCAACATCCTCGATCCCGAGGCGCCGACCCGCACGGTTCGCCGGACACTCGAGCCCGTCGAGCCGACACCGACGAAGGCCGAGGTCGTCGAGACGCCGAAGCCCAAACCGATCGAGCCTCCTCCTCCCGCTGGGGCTGCCGCTCCCGCGAAGCCCGCCGAAGCCGGCAAGCCGACGGGGCTCGCCGCACGCGCCCTCCCGTCGAATCCAGAGACCGCCGAGCTCGAGAAGAACGATCCGAGGCACGCCGCGGCTCGCCGCCTCGCGCGTCTCTCCGTGAGCGAGATCAAGCTCTATCACGAGGACGAAGTGAAGGCCGGCCGCGAGGCCAAGGACCTCTGGAAGCGGATGAGCGCGGACATCGGGCTCGCAACGCAGACGTACGAGAAGCGCGTCGACAAGGAAGTCCGCGACCGCTTCGACTACCTCTACGACGAGATCCTCCGACAGCTTGCCGAGGGTGACGCCTCGAAGCTCGGACCCGAGGCACCGAAGCCGAAGAAGGTCGCGGCGGCCGCGCCCGCCGCCGAAGCACCTCCTCCTTCTCCGCCGCCCCCGGCGCCTGCGGCCGTCCCCGCGGCCCCCGCCCCGAAGGCCGAGGCGCCGAAGCCTGCCGCGCCGGCATCCGGTGCCAGCCCGGCAGCGCGCTATGCGCCCCCGTCGAACCCGGCGACCGCCGAGCTCGAGAAGAACGATCCGAGGCACGCCGCGGCTCGCCGCCTCGCGCGTCTCTCGGTGAGCGAGATCAAGCTCTATCACGAGGACGAAGTGAAGGCCGGCCGCGAGGCCAAGGACCTCTGGAAGAGGCTCATCACCGACATCGGCCTCGCGACGCAGACGTTCGAGAAGCGCGTCGACAAGGAAGTCCGCGACCGCTTCGACTACCTCTACGACGAGATCCTCCGGCAGCTCGCCGAGGGTGACGTGTCGAAGCTCGGGCCCGACGCGCCGAAGCCCAGAGCCGACGCCTGACACGGCAACCGCCGGGAACGACGCTCACGAAGAGCGTCAGCCCGGCGGTCGCTCCACGAGCGCGAGGACCGAGGGCGCGCAGCACGCGTGTGAGCCGCGATCTCCTCAAGCGGCCAGCAGACGCTCGCCCGCCGCGGCCGTGCCGGCGAGCGCAGTGAGCTTCCGTTCGATCGCCTCGATCACGCGCGCGTGCTCCTGCCGCTCGAGCGCCGCGCCTGCAATCCCCCAGCGCTCCCACCCGCCGTCGCTCGCCTCCTGCGACCGCTCCGGCGCGATCGAAGGAAGACGCCCAACGAGCGCCCGGAGCGCGTGCTCGACCGGAGCGCCACCCTCCGAGATGCACCACTCGACGATCGCCCAGGCGTGGCTCACGTGGTGGCCTTCCCCGCTCGCGATCTCCTCGAGCGCCGCGCGGATGGCTCGATCGGTCGTCCTCCGCGCGAGCTTCGCGTCGATGCGCGCGGCGAGACCGCGCGTGAGAGCCACCTCGAGAACGACCTCGGTCGCCAGCATCGCCAGCGCGACGGGGCGAAGACCGGGGAGCGCTCGGCGCGGCGCGCCGTCTTCGCCGCGCGGAGCGATCGACCCACCGATGGCCCGAGCCACCGAGAAACAGAGCTTCGCGCGGCGGACCTCGACGATCGCGTCCTCGTGAGCGGCCACGACGAGATCCGGGGGCGCGCGGAGCGTCACCAGATCGAGCGCACGGTGGGTCGACGCCGCGAGGGCGCGATGCGCCGACAGCGCGACCCCCTGCCAGGCCTTCGCAAGCTCGATGCGCGTGGCGTCGTCGATCCCGTCGTCGGCGAGCAGCCGCGACGACGAGCCGTCCGGGAGCTCGGCCACCGCCCAGCCGCCGAACGACGGCCGGGTCGGGTGCGCGTCCTGCGTCGAGCGAACGCGGACGCGCACCCGGGCCGCCACGGCGAGGAGTGCGGCTAGGAAGCCGAGCAGCGCGGACAGCGTCGCGTCGATCCAAGCCGTTCGCATGCAAGGAGAACGCTCGGCCGCTACTCCTCTTCCACGGGCCGGACCGACACGCTCCCGAAGGCCGCACTTCTTCAGCTCGAGGGCGCGATGATGGCAGTACCGGTTGTTCCCCGGCTTCCCGAAGAGAACGTCGGCCGTCCAGGTGCAGCCCGCCTTGCACTCGTCGGCGTAGTAACAGGTCGCGCAGTACCCCCAGAGGTCCTTCACCGCGCGGTCGCGCGTATAGCGGAGCGCCGTCGAGCGCTACCAGATGTCCTTCAGGTCACCGATACCGCACGCTCGAAGGCCGTCTACACGCAGGCCCTCGCTCCGCTCGGGATCTCGCTCGTGATGGAGCACGGAGCGGCCTGTGGCTTTGGTCGGAACGGTAAGCCCGAGCTCTGGATCGGCTCTGGAGGGATGGACTTCCAGACGCCGGACCAGGTCCGCGTGCTCACCCCGGTCCACGTCTGCTTGACCGAAGGACCGTGCCGAGGTGGACGCGTTCTACGCCGCGGGAGGACGCGACAACGGACCGCCGGGCATCCGCGCCATCTACCATCCCAACTACTACGGAGCCTTCGTGCTCGACCCCGACGGCCACAACGTCGAAGCGGTCGTCCACACGTAGCCCAGCCGTACGCCTGTAGCTCCGGCTCCACGCCCCTGACACGGAAGTCGTGCGTAGACCTGTGGTCGTCGCGACAACACTGCGGAAATCGGCGGGTACGCCCGTTGCTGCATCTCCTGTGGCTTCGATGATTTCCCGTCTGCGGCCGTGGTTGGGCCGCCTTGCTTCGAGTGGCTCCTGGACAGCGCTGGCGCTTGCCGCAAGCGTCGCTTGCAACGACTCCGCGACAACCTCGTTCGCCGGACGCCAGGAGAGGGAGCGCGAGTCCACGCGAGCCGCGCCGCGCGGGAGCGCGGATCGCGATCCTGCGTGCACGCCCGACGTGAGCGGGCTCGTGCCCGCCGAGATCGCGCCGATCGAGATCGACTGCCCCCGCGGCTACACCCACCGGAAGTCCCTCGCTGCGCTGCCGATCGCTGGGCGCTTCACGAACTCGAGGGAGCTGACTGAAGCCTTCTGCATCGCGGAGAGCGACATGGGCGCCGACGCGAGCGACGCCGACGAGAAGGGCGCTGCGGTGGCCGCTCCTCTCCCTCCCTCGGTCGAGAGCGCGATCGACTTCGCAACGAACGACGTCATCGCCTATGCGTTCGACGCGCATGCCGGCGCGAAGCCGATGCTCTACGAGCGCGGCGACGAGCTGTGGCTGAGGCTCATGACGTCCTCGTGCACGGGCGAGGCTCCCGAGCTCGCCAGCGTCGCGTACGTCGTGCCGAAGGACCGCGAGATCAACGAGCAGCGATGCTCGCTGAGCTGCCGCTGAACGCCACGTCGCGACGGCGCCGCCTCGGCGTCATCCCCTCGTGAAGTCCTCGATGACGCGCGCGATCGTCTCGCGTCGCAACGGGCGTTCGACGAAACGCGCGGGGCTCGAGCGGGGAGCGGACGCGGGGACGGCATCCGGCGGCGTGACCAGCACCGTGCGTCTCTTCAGCCCGGGGCTGAGCCGCCAGAGCACGCGGTAGAACGGCTCGCCGCCGTCCGCGCGCAGCGTGGCGCTGCACAGCACGAGGTCGACATCGCGCGAGACGACGTGCTCGAACGCATCGATCGCGTTCGTCGCGAGCGCAACGTCGGCGCCACCTCCCGGGATGCCGGACGAGAAGAGGATCTCCGTGGCGAGCTCCTCGTCGATGACGAGCACCTGAAACCTGCGGAAGCAAGGCCGGTGGATGCGGTCCCCCTCGAGCCCCGCGACCTCCGCCGCCGCAGCTCGCGCGAACAGCTCCACGTGCTCGCGGAACGCCTCGTGCCGAAGGAGCGTATCGTCGATCGGGGTGGCAAGGATCGGGTTCTTGCGGTGCCACCGCGCCAGGTTCCACTTCACGTAAGGGACGTCGCGAGCCGGGGCCACCACGACGATTCCATCGCCGCCCGCCCGATCCTCGGATGCGACGCGCGCGAGGAAGCCTCGCATCCCGAGCGCGGCGGGCGCGCTGCAGAGGATGATGTGGAACGGCCGCGTCAGCGCGGTCTCGGCCGCCGCCGCCTGGTCCGGTTCGATGCGGTGTCTAGCATCGCCGCGGAAGACGGTGCGCAAAGACTCGTGGACGTCGTCGCCGAGGTCGACGACCAGCGCCGAGAACGGCGCGTCGCTGGGCGGACGCGTGAGCCGCCGCGAGCGCCTCACTGGTTCGGCCGCCGCGCTATCGCTCGAAGGCGACATGTCGGTCGCCACTGCGGAAGGAAGCGGCCCGACTCGCATGCGGGCGAGCTCGCGCTCGGCACTCGTCAACGATAGCCGCGTCGCATTCACCATCGGTCTCGGGAGCAGGTCTCCGTGCGAGGGAACGCGATACAGGATCCTCCCGCACTCCTCGTAGGAGAGAACGCGAAGGAGCGCGTAGTGCGCCGCTGACGCGAAGGAGCTCCGCGAGACCTCGATGGCGAGGTCGAAGCCCCCTTCGTGCCTCGCTGCGAGAGCGTACACGGCGAGGACGCCAGGTACCCCCTCGAGGACGAACATCACGTCGGCGTGACGCGGCGTCATCGCCCCTGATCCTATGTCGACTCGCCCGTCTTCGCCACCGACAGCCGCGCCTCCCACAGCGACGACCGCGCATCAGACGTGCGAGTCCGACCGCATGGCCGCAGGGCGTCGGCGGACCCAGTAGAGCGCGAGCCCCACGGCGAGCGTGACGATCCCAGCGAGACTCTCGGCGGGCCGCGTCACGATGGCGTAGGTCGCCATCCAGAGCGAGAGCAGCAGGAAGAGGACCGGACTCACCGGCCAACCGCGCGCACGGTACGGACGTGGGGCGTCGGGAGCGCGGCTCCGCAACACGAACGCGGCGAGCACGGTGAGCGCGGCGAAGACGCTGAGCGTGAAGCCGATGTAGACGAGGAGTTGGTCGAACGTGGCGCTGAGCGCAAGGACGATGGCGATGCCGCCCTGAAGAGCGACCGAGGCCCACGGAGCACCGGAGCGCCGTCCTCGACGGGCGAACGGACGGAAGAAGAGCCCGTCCTCCGCCATCGCGAGATAGACCCGCGGCCCTGCCATGATCATGGCGCTGACCGACGAGACCAGCGCGACCGCGATCAGGAGAGAGAGGATCGAGCCGGCCGTCGGGCCGAAGAGCGATAGCGCCGCGACGTGCCCGACCTCGATCTCGCCGGCCATCGCTGGAGGAGGCAGCGCATAGAGAAAGACGACGTTCAGCGCCAGGTAGAGCATGACGACCGCCGCCGTCCCTCCGAGGAGCGCGCGCGGAAGGTTCTTCCCCGGAGCCTTCAGCTCGCCGGCGATGTATGCCGCGCCGTTCCAGCCCGAATAGGCGAACGAAACGAAGATCAGGGCGACCGCGAGACGAGATGGCGTCGGCGGGCCTCCGCCGAGCGCGAAGTGCTCCCAGGTTCCCCTGCCGACGACCAGCCCCGCTATCACGAAGCTGACGAGCAGGGCGATCTTCGCGGCGGTGAAGACCGTCTGCACGCGGCTGCCCCAGCGAACGCTCGCCATGTGGAGGATGGTGACGACCGCGATGAGCCCGAGCGCCGCCGGTCTGCGCGGCACCGCCGGCAACGCCGCCGCGACGTAGCTCGCGAACGCGATCGCGGAGGCCGCGATCGGCGCGGAGAAGCCGACGATGAGCGAAACCCAACCCGACAGGAATCCCGCCGCCGGATGGATCGCACGGCTCAGGTACACGTACTCGCCCCCGGCGCGGGGCATCATCGCGCCGAGCTCCGCGTACACGTCCGCTCCACACAACGCGAGCACGCCGCCGAGCAGCCAAGCTCCGAGGATCCAGAGCGGATCGCGCAGCTCCTCGGCGAGGAGCCCCGTCGTGGTGAAGATGCCCGTCCCGATCATGTTCGCCACGACGAGGCCGAGGGCGTGGAGGAGTGGGATCGTTCTAGCCCCGGCGGAGCTCACCGTTCTCCGCTCCCCTGCTGGGCGCGGCCCGTCATGAGGACGAACCGTACGGGGATGGCTCTGTGTTGGACGAAGCCGTGCTCCGTCCGCTCGATCACGCGCAGCTCCTGGCTGTCGGTACCGACGGGGATCACCAGCCGGCCGCCCACTCTCAGCTGGTCCAGGAGCGGCTGGGGGACCTCGGGCGGCGCGGCCGTGACGACGATTGCGTCGAACGGCGCAGCCTCCGGCCAGCCGGCGTAGCCATCGCCGATCCGGAAGTGGATCACGTCACCGTAGCCGAGCCGCTCGAGGTCTCCGCGCGCGCGCCGCGCGAGCGGCTCGACGATCTCGATCGTGTAGACCTGACCGGTGATCTCCGCGAGGATCGCCGACTGGTAGCCCGACCCCGTCCCGACCTCGAGGACGCGATCGCCGGGCTTCACGTTCGCGAGCTCGGCCATGAGGGCGACGAGCGACGGCTGGCTGATCGTCTGACCCTCGCCGATCGGCAGCGGACGGTCTTCGTACGAGAGGTGCCGGATCCTCGACGGGACGAGCTCGTGCCGCGGGACTCGCGCGATCGCGTCGATGACCCGCGGATCACGGACCCCGTGCTCACGTACGGCGCGGACGAGTTGCTGCCGCTCCTCACGCATCGGACCGGATGCCGGGATGTCCGCGGCGGTCGTCGTCGTGACGTCGGGCGGCTCGCGGCTCTGATCACACGCGCCGATCACGCCAAGCACGAGCACCAGCCGCCAGAGACTCATGGCCGCAGACGGTGCATCGCCCATGCCCCGTTGCGCTCCGATCGCGCCTCCTCGGAAGCACGTGCCCGAGGCAGGCGTGATCGTTCGTGCGAAGCCGAGGCCCGCTACGGCAGCGGTGTCGACGACGATGTCGGCGCGAAGCTGCTGAAGAGCTCCGCCCCCACCCCACCGGCCTCGGGCCGGCCCGATCTGGCCTGGGCCACCGAGCGAGCGTCGTAGGCGAGCGAAATCGCTCACGCGCGAGCGTGGCATGTTCGTCGCTCCACGGACGCGCATGATCGCCTCCTCCTCGTCGCCGTCCCCCTGCCCTCCCTCCGCGCTCTCGATCGCCGGGCGCGCAGGCCACGCGTTCACGCCCCACGCGATGATGCAGGGATTCACCTGTCACGCCCGGGGCGTCGAGCTCGCGGCCTCCACCCCAGGGCGCGCCCATGCACGTGTCCGCTCCAAGCGCCTCCACGACGTACTGCTCCGCGTCGACGACGGACGACTCGTCGTCGCGTGCACGTGCCCGGCGCGCTCGTTCGGCCTCGACGTCTGCAAGCACGCCTGGGCCGCGCTCCTCGAGGTGGATCGGCAGGACGGGCTCTCCGATCTCCGCAAGACCCGCGGGCCGCTCGTCGTCGTCGCCGCGCCGCTCCCCACCGCTACGGAGTCGGCGGATGCGACCGCGACCCTCGAAGGCGGGATGACCGCGTCGAGGGCTCGCTCGAAGAAGCCGGCCGCGAGCACGACCGCCAAGAAGAAGGCTCCCGCCGAGACCGCGCCCGGAGGAAACAAGGCGACGACCGCGTCCAAGAAGAAAGCGTCCAGCGAGACGGCGAGCGCGCCGCGAGGAAGCGAGACGTCCGCGTCCAAGAAGAACGCGGACGCCGAAACGACACGCGCTTCGGCGACAACTAAGGCGCGCCCGCAGAAGCCGGCGCCCGCGCCGACGCGCCGATCGAAGCGGCGCTGACCGAGCGAGCTACTTCCGCTCGCGAGCGATGTCCGACATCGCGGCGATCTCCTCGAGCGAGCGCCTCTCGGCAGGCAATGCGAGGACCGCCGCGACGATACCGGCGACGATCATGAGGCCGGCGGCGAACAGATAGCCGTGGAACAGCTCCACGCGGCTGCCGGTGCCCACGAGCGCGCCGAAGATCGTGGGGGCGAGCACGCCGCCGGCGCCCGTCCCGGCGGCGTAGAAGACGGCGATCGCCATTCCGCGTAGCTCCACCGGGAAGAGCTCGCTCACGGTCAGGTACGCCGAGCTCGCCGCCGCCGAGGCAAAGAAGAAGACGAGGCAACACATCACCGTGAGCTCCCTCGAATCGACGGCGCTCTTCGCGAACAAGAAGCCGGTCAGCGCGAGGAGGACGCCCGTGAGCGAATATGTCGTCGCGATCATGACGCGGCGACCTATCCGGTCGAAGAATGGGCCGAGCAGGATCGGTCCGAGCAGGTTGCCGAACGCGAACGGCACCAAGTAGAGGCCGATGGCGTCGGGCGCGACGTCGTAGAAACGCCCGAGCACGAGCGGGTACGTAAAGAACACGCCGTTGTACGCGAAGGCCTGCGCCACCATCAGCACCAGGCCGAGGATGGCGCGCCGCCGATGGACGACGAAGAGCACCCGCAGGATTCGTCCCCAGCTCGTGTCCACGCGCGTGTCGACCGTCGCCGTCGTGGTGGGCGGCTCGAGGGCGTGTCCCTCCGCACGGATCACCTCCTCGATCTCGCTCACCACGCGCCCTGCCTCCTCGACGCGCCCATGCATGATGAGCCATCGCGGACTCTCGGGCAGATGCCTGCGTGCGAAGATGATGATGAGCCCGATGAGCGCCCCGACGGCGAAGCAGACGCGCCAACCGAGCCAGATCGGCAGGATGCTCGGATCGAGGAGGACGAGGGTGCCGAGCGCTCCGAGGGCGGCGCCGAGCCAATACGTCCCGTTGATCGCGAGGTCGGCACGGCCACGAACGCGCGCAGGAAGGAGCTCGTCGACCGCCGCGTTGATCGCGGAGTATTCGCCGCCGATGCCCGCGCCCGTGAAGAAGCGGAACACGGCGAACGACACGATGCCGGTCGAGAACGCCGTGAGCAACGACGCCCCCAGATAGACCGCGAGCGTCACGAAGAAGAGCTTCTTCCGCCCGAGCGTATCCGTGAGTCGTCCGAAGAAGAGCGCACCGAGCACCGCCCCTGCGAGGTAGGCGCTCACGGCCGCGCCGATCTGGCCCTCGGTCAGGTCGAGCGTCTCCGGCTCGCGGAGGACTGTGGCGACGGCGCCGACCAGCGTCACTTCGAGCCCGTCGAGCAACCACGTGATCCCGAGGGCGGTCACCACACGCCAGTGCCATCGACTCCACGGGAGCCGATCGAGGCGGACGGGGATGTCGCTCTCGACGTACTGGCGCTCCGTCTTCACCCTTCGAACATGCGTCAACGCATGGCGCGGCGCATGCGGCGACGACCCGCAGCACCGATCGGCAAGCGATCTGCACGTGTCGGCCCGCGATGAACCGGATCGCCGATCAGCCCGAAAGCACGGTCGCGCTCTGCGTCGTAGCGCCAGACAGCACGTGCGACGGCGCAGCGACGGGGCGCCTTGCCTCGAAGCGCGAAGCTCGAGTCGACGTGACCGGCTCCACGACCGCGCAGCACCCCGCGCTACTCTGGGCTCTCTCGCTCCTCGCCGTGATCGCGGCGGCGGCGCTGTTCGCGTGGCAGGTCCACGTGATGCTCCACTGAGCGTCCAACCGCGCCGCAGGCGCGCCGACGGAGAACGCGCTCGAGCTCGAGCGCGTTCCCCGATCTGTCGACTAGAGCGCGCCGTTCAGCGGGTCGAACCGGTCGCCGCCGTTGAGCAAGCCCTGGCTCGTCTTCGTGCTCGGCTTCTTCGGTTGCCGCTCGGTCTTCTCGACCCTCTCGGCCTTCTCAGCCTTCTTCGCGCGGGCCTTGTCCTCGCGCGCCTTGTCGGCGTCGAGCAGCATGCGCTTCTGCCAGTCGCTCAGCTCCGCCTTCTCGTCGGCGTTCGCTTGTTGCACCTTCGCCGGCTGCTCCTTGGCCGGCTGCTCCTTGGCCGCCGGTTGCTCCTTGGCCGGCTGCTCCGACGCCGCCTGCTCCTTCACCGGCTGCGGCTCGGGCTGAGGAAGCGCTTCGACGGCGGCAGGCGGCGGAGGCTCCACGGCGAACGCAGCATTCACGTTGCTCGTCGTGGGGACGGATCCGCCGACCTTGCCGGCGACCACGGCGAGGGCGAGCGCGAGCGCGCCCACGCCGGCGATGGCTCCGAAGACGGCGCGACGGCGCGAGCGCGCCGCGAACACGAGCTCTTCGGGGAGATCGAGATCGTGATCGAGCCGAGGACTCGACGGCTCATCGGCGTCCGGGACGCACGACGTCGAGCTCGGCGGAGAGATCGCGATCGGCGACAAGCTCGGGGCTTGGTCCGGCGGCGTCTCCTGATCGAGCCCGGCTGCTTCGCCGAGCGTCGTCCAGGCCGACGCGCCCGGCGGAAGCACGGGCACGCGGGCGTCGATGAGACCTTCGTCGAAGGCTTCATCGAGCGCCTCGAGCGTCATCATCCGAATCTCCCCCGTGCTGAGCTGCACACGCCAGAGCGCTTCGTTCATGTGTGACTCCATTTCGCGGGTGACGCTAACGATCGACGCATGTAGGTCGCGAACGTTGCAACGACGTGATGCGCCCGTGAGACGAAACGAGCTGTGCCGTAGCGAGATGAAATACCTCCAGCGTGGCAGCTGCGCTCCGCCGCGGCGTGGATGATGGTAGCCTCCGGCCCGTGGTGCCCCCCGCTCAAGAGACCGCCGGCTGGTACGGACCGTTCGGCGGTCGTTTCGTCTCCGAGACGCTCATCCCTGCATTGGACGAGCTCACGGTCGCAACCAAAGAAATCTCATCCACGGATGCCTTCAAGGCCGAGCTCCGTGCGCTTCTGGCGGACTACGTCGGTCGCCCGACGCCGCTCACGGAAGCCTCGCGCCTCGCGCGTGAGATCGATCCCGCCAAGAAGACCATCCACCGTCTCTTCTTGAAGCGCGAAGACCTGTGTCACACGGGCGCGCACAAGATCAACAACGCGCTCGGTCAGGTCTTGCTCGCATCGAAGATGGGCAAGACTCGGATCATCGCCGAGACGGGCGCGGGCCAGCACGGCGTCGCGACGGCGACGGCATGCGCGCTCTTCGGCCTCCCGTGCGAGGTCTACATGGGCGCGGAGGACGTGAAGCGCCAGGCGCCGAACGTCGGGCGCATGAGACTCCTGGGCGCAAAGGTGATCCCGGTCGAGTCGGGATCGCGCACGCTCAAGGACGCGATGAACGAGGCGCTCCGCGACTGGGTCACCAACGTCGCGACCACGCACTACTGCATCGGCAGCGCCGCCGGTCCTCATCCCTATCCCGAGCTCGTCGCGCGCTTCCAGTCGGTCATCGGAGACGAGGCGCGTGCGCAGATCCTCGAACGCACGGGACGTCTGCCCGACGCCGCGATTGCGTGTATCGGCGGTGGCTCGAATGCGATCGGTCTCTTTCGAGGGTTCGTCTCCGCGGCGAGCGTCAAGCTCTTCGGTGTGGAGGCGGCGGGCCACGGCATCGAGACCGGCATGCACGCCGCGACGTTGACCGCGGGTCGCGTCGGAGTGCTCCACGGATCGAAGAGCTACGTCCTCTGCGACGACGGCGGGCAGATCCAGGAGGCGCATTCGATCAGCGCCGGCCTCGATTATCCCGGCGTCGGTCCCGAGCACGCCTGGCTGAAGACCTCCGGGCGCGCGCGCTACCTCTCGGCGACGGACGACGAGGCGCTCGCCGCCGCCGCGCTCGTCACGCGAACCGAGGGCATCTTGCCGGCGCTGGAGACATCTCATCCGTTCGCGAAGATCGGCGCCATCGCGACCGAGGTCGCGAGGAGCATCGGCCGCCCGGCCACGATCGTGCTGTGCCTCTCCGGGCGCGGCGACAAGGATCTAGAGACGTTCCTCGGCCGGCTCCTGTCGCCGGTGGCCGAAGGGAGCAAGTGATGGGTCGCATCGAAGACGCATTCGCTCGACGTGCAGCCGAGGGGAAGAAGACCCTCGTCACGTACCTCTGCATCGGCGATCCCGACGGCGACGCGTCGATCGACCTCGCCCTCGCATGCGCCGAAGAGGGCGCCGACATCCTCGAGCTCGGCTGCCCGTTCAGCGATCCGTCCGCCGACGGCCTCGCGATCGCGCGCGCGAGCCAGCGAGCGCTCCGACGCGGTGGCGGCCTCGAGGAGACGCTGCGGGTGGCGCACGCGATCCGTGAGCGTTCCGACGTGCCGATCGTGCTCTTTGGGTACTACAACCCGCTGTTCGTGCGAGGCGAGGAGGACGCCGCGCGGGTGGTCGCGTCGGCCGGGATCGACGCGCTCCTCGTGGTCGACCTCCCCGTCGACGAGTCGATGCCGCTGCGGACGGCGGCGGCGAACCGAGGGCTCGGGCTCGTCCCGCTCGTCGCGCCGACGACGCGTCCCGAGCGCGTCGTGCAGCTCGGTACGCTCGCCGAGAGCTTCCCGGTCCCGTTCATCTACTACGTGTCGATGACCGGCGTGACCGGAGGCGCCGGCGGCGAGGACGTGCTCGCGACCGCCGGGGCCGAAGCGGGCCGCGTGCGTGACGCGACGAAGCGCCCGACCGTCGTCGGCTTCGGGATCGACTCTGGCGCGCGCGCCCGCATCGCTGCGAAGGACGCCGACGGCGTCGTGGTCGGGTCGGAGATCGTCCGGCGCATCGAGCGTGGCACCACCAGCACGGAGCGGCTCACGAGCGTCCGCGAGCTCGTCCGCGAGCTCCGCGCAGCCGTGTGACCGCCGCGCGACCACGCCCAGCGCCAGCCCCAGCGACCGCGGTCCGAGCCCGAGCCACACGCTCGAGCCGGACCGCTCGCACCGCGAACCGATCGTGGCTAGGATGCGCGGCCCTCCGGACCGTCCTAGACTCCTCATAAGCCGAAGGCCCACCTCTGCGGTTGGTTGGGCCGCGCGCTCCAAATTCGAGCCTCACGATGCTTCTCCTCTGTGTCTCCGACATCCACGGCAACCTCGACGCTCTCCGCGCTGTCCTGGCGACGGCCGAGAAGCGCTCGTTCCACAAGCTGCTCGTCGCCGGTGACATCGTCTTTCCCGGACCGGAGCCGCTCGAGACATGGCGGCGCCTCTCGGCCGCCGGCGCGGTGATGGTCCAGGGCGTGTCCGACAAAGCTCTGGCGACCCTCGATCCGAACGCTCTCCGTGCCCGAAGCGAGCACGAGCGCCTGATGCTCGACCGCATGAAGGCGGTTCGCGCGGAGCTCGGGGACCTCGTCCTCGAGCGCATCAAGCGACTGCCGACCCACCAGCGCGTTCCCCTCGAGGACGGCGGCGAGCTGGTCCTCGTGCACGGCTCGCCCCTTCACCCGGACGAGGCGCTCTCCTTCGACATGTCCGATGAGGAGATCGACGCGCTCCTCGGCGACGACTGCGGTGACGTCGTCGTCTGCGGCATGAGCCATACGCCGTTCCACCGCAGCATCGGCGGGGTCGAGGTCATCAACGTCGGGAGCATCGGCGAGGCGCCCGACGGGCTCGCAACGACGCCCACGTACGGAAGCGGCGAGCGCCCGACGGTCGCGCACGCGACGTGGATCGAGTCCACGCCCCGTGGGATCCACGTCGAGCAGATCACCGTCCCGCTCGAGGCGCCGCCGCGCCAGCTCCTCGCCGCTCCCTGAGCGAGCGCACTCACCGCGTCGAGATCGCGACGCTCGTCATCGCGACCTCGACGCTCGATCGACGTCGTCAGCGACGACGCGCTCGCCCCCGCGCAACGACGACGAGCGCCGCCAGCGCGGCCAGCGCCAGGCCGCCGCTCGACGTCGCGCCGGTGCTCGAACAGCCGCCGTCGTCCTTCTTCGCCGCCGGGGCGTTCTCGGTCGGCGGCGCCGACGAGCCGCTCGTGCCGCCGCTCGTCCCGCTCGTCCCGCTCGAGCCCGACGACGAAGATGACGAGGATGACGAGGACGACCCCGCATCGGTGCCGGAGTCTGCGCCGGAGTCCGCGCCGGCGTCCCCGCCGCCGCCGCCGCAAGACTGCTCCGCTCCCTGAGGATCGGGGTTGAGCTCGCCGTTGATCTCACCGTTGCCCGGGGCGGGATTGGTCGCCGTCTGGATGACGATGTAGAGGCCGGGGTTCTGCAGGAGCGCAGCCTCCCCGTCGGTCAGCGCCACCTCGACGTCGAGCGGGCTCGCCCCCGGCGTCAGCGTCTTCACCAGCGCCTGGTCGTTCTGGTTCTTCAGTGCGGTGCCCGTCACTGCGCCGCCGGTGAGCGCGGTGAACGTGACCTTTCCGCACAGCTTCTTGGTCACGTCGTCGTACGTGAAGTTTCCGGTACCCGTCGCGTTCGAGCCAGCCGCCGAGCCCTCGAGCTCTGCCTTGTAGTTCGTCTTCGCAGCCAAGGAGGTGGATGCGGCCGAGACGAGAGCGAGCGCGACGCCTGCGATGAGGAAGCTCTTCATGTGTCACCTGCTCCGGCCCTGAGAGCGAGACCGCGAGCGACGACGATCGCCGCTCCCTGCGTCCCGCGTCGAAGGCCTGCGAAGCTCAAGCATCGCAGCCGGCGCGGCGCGTGTCACGACGTACAGCGAGCGAGAACGCCCTGCCCCCTTGCGCCGCTCCATGGCGACGCCGAGCCCATCGCACTGGTCCTCGACACGGACTGACGCGAACGTGTTCTGTGGTCCTCTGCGCTCGTTCGCAACGCACGTGCGAGCGGCGCGCGCCCTCGCGTTCGACGCACTTGGATCAAATCGACGCAGCAACGTTGCGCCGACGAAGCGCGGTTTGCGACGATCCGTTCGTGGTTACGCGACGAGGCCCTTCCCTTGCGAAGGTTCGGAAGCCTGCGCTCATCGAGCATCGAGGCAGCATGGTGCGCACGGTCGAAGGCCGTTGGCGCGAGTTGTTCGAGTCGGCCGACATGGTCAGCGAAGGCGCTGCCAGAGAGGAGCGCGACGGAGATCGGACCTGGTACGGGTCGACGAGCATGATCCTGGAGCTTCCTGTGGAAACCTCGTTGGAAGATCGTGCAGAGCTCCTTGCGGTCGCCCAGAAAGACGTGCATACGCACGTCCACGCGCTCCGTTCGGCGCATCGCGAAGCGCAGAGCCGAGCCCCTGGCCAGCTCGGTCGGCTCGCCTGCGAGCTTCGCTTCAGTGACGATCCGAAGGGGTTGAGGATTGACGTCGACGTCCAGGCGCCTTTGATAGAGAGGCGGAGGGTCAAGAGGACCTTGCCATGACCACTCTGATCGACGGCATGCCGACATCGAAGAAGCACCGGGGGAAAGGCAAGCGGAGCGGCGGCGAAGTCATTCACGTCGCGTTCGGGCCAGGGGGAGGTCGCATCCACCACGCGGACGCTCCGAGGCCCGGAGCCACCGGCCACGCGGCCCGTACGAACGGGACGGCGAGCCGCCCCAACGGCAAGGCGACGTCCTCGGTCGACGATCATTCCCACGCCCTGCCTCCGCCGAGCATCGGCGAGCCGGTGACGGATGTCTTCTCGCCACGCGAGGTCGCGAAGCTCCTCGGCCTCACGGTCGGGCGTCTTCGGAGCCTCGACAAGTCGCATGTCGTCTCGCCGAGCGCGATGCGCCGAGGCCGCCGCGCGTACACGTTCCAGGATCTGATCGCCCTTCGAGCGACGCACGGGCTGCTCGAGCAGCAGATCCGCCTGAAGGACGTCGTCCAGGCGATCGGCGCGCTCCGTCGCGCTCTCCCCCGCGTGACGCGTCCGCTCCAGGAGCTCCGCATCGTCTCCGACGGCCGCAAGGTGGTCGTCCAGGCGGAGGACGGCGTCTTCGAGCCGATCAGCGGGCAGATGGTGCTCGACTTCCGCGTCGACCACCTGCGCGACGACATCGTCCGTGTGCTCCGCCACGAGCCGAACGGCTCACGCGCGCGCTCGGCCTACGATCTCTACATGCGCGCGAGCGGGCTCGACGAGGACCCCGCGACGTACGACGAGGCCGAGGAGCTCTACAAGCGAGCCACCGAGCTCGATCCGCAGCTCGCCATCGCCTACACGAATCTCGGGAACATCCGCTTCCGTCGGGGCGACGAGGCTGGCGCCGAGCAGCTCTATCGGAGGGCCCTCGAGATCGACGAGCGCCAGCCCGAGGCGCACTACAACCTCGGCTACGTGATGCTCGAGCGGGGCTACGCATCACGCGCGGTCACCTACTTCGAGGCCGCCATCAAGACGGACCCGCGCTTCGCCGACGCCCATTTCAACCTGG
The DNA here is from genome assembly GCA_001899635.1 of Myxococcales bacterium 68-20. Classification (GTDB taxonomy): domain Bacteria; phylum Myxococcota_A; class Polyangia; order Polyangiales; family Polyangiaceae; genus Labilithrix. The sequence continues at coordinate 274,391 of MKVQ01000005.1, forward strand.
CGATGGCGTACGAGGCCCTCGCCGACAAGGCGCGCGCGCGCGTCCACTGGAAGCGGTACCTCGAGCTCGAGCCGACCGGCACCTGGGCCGACATCGCGCGCGACCATCTCTGAGTCATCCCGAAGCGGCCGCAGGCCAAAGACAGGCGCTCGTGTGGTGTGATTCCACACGGCGCCGAGAGCCGATCCAGCTCCGCAGCGACGCCGCTTTTCAGTAGAGTGAGTGCCGATGACTCAGCGCGCACTCCTCGTGATCGCCGACATCGGCGGGTACACGAAGTTCATGCGCGTCCATCGCGTGAACCTCGCGCATGCGCAGTACGTCATCGCGCAGCTCCTCGAGGCGCTGATCGACGGCGCCGAGCCTCGCCTGAAGCTCGCCAAGCTCGAAGGCGACGCGGCGTTCTTCTACGCGCTCGCCCCCGAGGGAAAGAAGCGCGACGAGGTCGCCTCCCTCGCCGAGATGGTCGCGTCGATCCGGCGGGCGTTCCTCTCACGGAGACTCGAGCTCGAGACCGATCGCCTCTGCAATTGCGACAGCTGCACCCAAGCCGGGCAGCTGAAGCTCAAGTTCGTCGCGCACGTGGGCGAGGTCGCCTTCCAGAAAGTGAAGCGATACACCGAGCTCGCTGGCGTCGACGTCATCTTCGTCCATCGCCTCCTCAAGAACAGCGTGCCCGTCCCCGAGTACGCGCTCATGAGCGAGGCCGTGTTCTCGAAGGTCGATGCCTTCTCGACGTTCGGTCGCGAGACGACCGAAGAGCTCGAGGGTCTCGGCAACGTGACGACTTACTACGTCGATCTCACCGAGGTCGCGCGCGAGCTCACGATCCCGCTCGAGCCGTCGGCGCTCCGCAAGCTGGTCGCCTGGTTCAAGATGACGGTCCGATCGATCCCCTACTTCCTCGGGATCAAGAAGTCGTGCGACGGCTTCCGCAACATGGGCGCGGTCGATCCGTCGCTCGCGCTGCCGGGCAGCTCGCTCCCGCCACCCTCGCTCGGGCCGCCCTAGAGTGCCGTTCGGTTGGGCCGTGGCCGCCAGAGACAGAAACAGGAAGGCGGGGAGGCGGGAAGGATTTCATTGATCAAAACTCTCTTCCCGTCTTCCGCCTTGCTGTTGAATCTCTCTCGGTTCGTTTGACGACGGCAGAGACTCTAGAGCCGGCGATGCGAGAGGCAGGGCAGTGACGCGCGGACACGGTCTTGCGCCGCGAAGTCGAGCCGCGCGAGCGCGATCCCCTCACCTTCGCCACACTGGGCCAGCACATCCCCCCACGGATCGACGATGACGCTCTTGCCGTAGGTCGTCCGCCCACGAGGGTGGCGCCCGTGCTGCGCGGGAGCGAGGACGAAGACCTGGTTCTCGATCGCCCGCGCCCGGAGGAGCACATGCCAGTGGTCCTTGCCGGTCGTGACCGTGAAGGCGGCGGGCACCGTGACGATGCGAACGCCGGCGCTCACGAGCTTCCGATAGAGCTCCGGAAAACGCACGTCGTAACAGATCGTCATTCCGAGCTTCGCCTGCGCCTCTGCCGTCGCGACGTCCGCGACCACGGTCTCGCTGCCGGCGAGCGTCGCACCGCTCTCGAGGAGCTTCGTCCCGTCGGGAAGGTCGACATCGAAGAGATGGATCTTCCGGTAGCGCGCCACGACGGCACCATCGGGGCTGACGAGGAGCGACGTGTTCCAGGGCCGCGCCGCGTCGCCGCTCGCTTCCGGCATACCGCCGGCGACGAGCCAGACGCGGTGCTGTCGCGCAGCCTCCACGATCGCCGTCGTGATCGGCCCCCTAGCGTCGTCGGCGGTGCTCTCCGCGATCTCGCGCTTGTGCGCCTCCTCCCCCATGAAGGCGAAGTTCTCGGGGAGCGCGACGATGTCGGCTCCCGCGCCGGCGGCCTCGCCCACAAGCGCGCGAACGCGCTCCAGGTTCTTCGCCACATCGTCCTGGCTCGACAGCTGAATGATCGCGGCTCGCATCGTCGATGCTAATACTAGCGCAAGGTGGAGGACGCGATCGTCATCGCGGCAGAGGTCGAAGACGGGACCGGCGTCCTCGCGGACGAGCCCGTCACGACCGCGACGCTGCGAAGCGTGACAACCGGGCGCGGTCGCGTGGTCCGCATCGTCGGCGGGCCCACGAAGCGCGGCGGCTTCGCCCGCCTCGCCGGTCACGTCGTCCCGATCGCCGGAGCGCGCGTCCGGTTCGATCTCCGCGAAGACCGGCGCGCGCCCCCTCCGATGTCCCTCCCCGTCGTACGGGGCCCGCAGTGGATGCCGAGCACGCCCGCCGGGACCTGGGACGCGAGCGCGCTGCCGCTCACCTTCGTCCTCGCGCTTCCGCCGAGCCGTGACCTCGGCAGCGAAGCGGGCAGCGAGCTCGAGGTCGCCGCGCGAACGTGGGGCCGCCCCTCGTGCACCGCGTTCCGCGCGCGCTTCGGCGGAGAGCGCTCCCTCGTCCCCGGCGACGATGGCGAGAACGGCGTCTTCTTCCACGACACCGCATGGCCCGCCGAGCTCGAGCCCGGGGCGCTCGCGCAGACGATCCTGCACACCGACGGCGCCGGCAAGCTCCGCGACGCGGACATCCACGTCAACGGCGCGGCGTTCCGCTTCTCGAACAGCGGCGCGGCCGGCACCCAGGATCTCCGCAGCGTCCTCGTCCACGAGATCGGGCACGCGCTCGGCCTCGGGCACTCCACCGACGCGCGGGCGACGATGAACGTCGCCGGATCCGGCCTCCGCTGGCGCTCACTGGAGAAGGACGACATCGACGGCGTCTGCGCGCTCTACCCCGGCACCGGCAGCGCCGGCTGCGACACCGACCCTTGCCCTTCGGGATTTCGCTGCGTCGCGGGCGCGTGCCAGAGAGCGGGCGATCGCGCCGACGTCTGCTCGCCGTGCACGCCCGAGCTCGGCGCGTGCGAGGCCGCCGGCGACGAAGCACGCTGCGTCGACATCGGCACCGGCACGAACGCCGGACGTGTGTGCGGCCGAGCGTGTGCCCACGACGACGACTGCGGAGCTGGATTCGCCTGCCGGGCGACGACCGAGGCAGGCGACCTCCAGTGCGTCTCCCTCGCCGCGTGCCGGAACGGCGCGAACACCTGCACGACGGATGCAGATTGCATACATCAGGACTCCGTATGCCGCGACGGCGCCTGCGTCGGCGCGAGCACGACCGGCGCGGGCGCGACCGACGCGGGCGCCGCCGGCGCCGATGGAGGAACGCAGCCGCTCGCCCCGGAGGGCGGCGCCAGCGGCTGCGATTGCCGAGCGACGCCGCGACCGTCCCGGACGTCGACCTCGGCCATCGCGCTCGCACTCGCTGCGCTCGCATCCTGGAAGCGCGCGGCTCGCCGGCGAGTCGAGTAGAGTGCCGGCCGTGACGAATCTACCTCACGGTCTCGATCTCTCGACCTTCGATGCGGCTCGAGCGCGGCTCCACGGCCGCATCGTCGACACCGCGCTCGTCCACCTGCAGAGCGGCGTCGTCGCCGAAGGCGGCGGCATCGACGACCGCGGCGTGACCACGACCCCCGCCCTCGACGATCGGCTACCGCACGACGTGTGGCTGAAGCTCGAGTGCCTCCAGGTCACCGGATCGTTCAAGGCGCGCGGCGCACTGAACCGTGTCCTCACGCTCCCACGCGAGCGAGCGAAGCGCGGGATCGTCACGGCGTCCGGCGGCAACCACGGGCTCGCGGTCGCCTATGCCGGGCGTGCCATCGGAGCACCGACGACGGTCTACCTCCCCGAGCCGACGCCGCCGGCGAAGGCAGCGCGCATCGCGCGCTGGGGCGCGGACGTGATCCGGGCCGGCGCAGTCTGGGACGACGCACACGCCCGAGCACTCGAGCACGCCGAACGCGAAGGCCTCACGTACATCCATCCGTTCGCCGACCCCGAGGTCGTCGCCGGCCAGGGAACGATCGCGCTCGAGCTGTTCGACAAGGCGCCCGAGATCGATGCCCTCGTCATCGCGATCGGCGGAGGCGGTCTCATGGCCGGCGTCGGCGCCGCCGCGCGCCTCCTGCGCCCTGGCATCCGGATCATCGGCGTCGAGCCCGTGGGTGCGCCGACCCTCCACGAGAGCCTCCGCGCCGGCCGCGTGATCGAGCTGCCTTCGATCTCGACCAAGGCCGGTACGCTGGCTCCGCGCCGGAGCGATCCCTACACGTTCGAGATCATCCGCGCAGTCGCCGACGAGATCGTCCTCGTCACCGACGACGAGATGAAGGACGCCGCCCGCTACCTCCTCGCGAACGTGGGGGTCGGCGTCGAGCTCTCCGGCGCAGCCGCGGTCGCGGCCCTCCTCACGCGGAAGGCGACGGTGGCCGGAGCGAAGCGCCCGTGCGCGCTGGTCTGCGGCACGGGCACCGACGCCTGCTGACCGCGCCCGAGTACCGACTCACTCCGCGCTGGCTTCGGCCTTCTGCGCCTTGTCCTCCGACGCCTTCTCCTTCTTCTTGGAGTAGAGCGCCTCGATCACCGACTGGTACCTCTCGAACACCTTGCGGCGCTTCACCTTGAGGCTCGGCGTGAGCATTCCGTTGTCGACGGTGAAGTCGTCGGCGATGAGGGCGAAGTCCTTCACGCCCTCGAAGCCCTTGAACTTCTCGCCGTAGCGATCGAGCTCCTGCTTGAAGAGCGCGCGCACCTTCGCATTCGCGAGGAGCTTCTCGGGGTCCGACTCGCTGACGCCGTTGTCCTTGCCCCACTCCTTCACGGCCGCGACGTTCGCGACGATGACCGCCACGTTGTACGGCTTGTTGTCGCCGTGCACCATGACGTTGAGGACGTAAGCGGAGAGCTTGAGCTGCTCCTCGAGCGGCGTCGGAACGACGTACTTGCCGTTCTCCAGCTTGTACTGCTCCTTGATGCGGCCGGTGATGAAGACGAAGCCGTCCTCGTCGATGCGGCCCATGTCGCCCGTCTTGAAGCCGCCATCCGGGAGGAGAACGGCGTCGTTCTCTTCCTTGCGGTTGTAGTAGCCCTGCATCACGTTCGGGCCGTAGACGACGATCTCGCTGTCGTCGGAGATCTTCACCGAGACGCCGGGGATCGGCTTGCCGACGCTGCCGATCTTCCGGTTGTTCGGCCAGTTCGCCGTCGCGATGGGGCTCGTCTCGGTGAGGCCGTAGCCCTCGTAGACGGTGATCCCGAGGCTGTCGATGAACTCGGCGACCTCGGTGGAGATCGCCGCGCCGCCGCTGAACGCGTACTTCAGCGCGCCGCCGAAGCGCGCCCTCACCTTGGCGAAGACGACCTTGTCGGTGATCGCGAGGACGAGGCCCTCGCCGAGCGACACCTCCTCGCCCTTGCGCTGCTTGGCGCGCGTCGCGAGCGATGTCTTCACCATCGCCTGGACGACGCCGGGCTTGGTCGAGATCTGCTTCTGCACCGCGGCATAGAGCTTGTTGAAGATGCGCGGGACGCTGAAGAGCAGCGTCGGCTTCGTCTCGGCGAGGTTGTCGAGGATCTTCTCGACGCTCTCGGCGATCGCGAGGCTCGCGCCCATCGAGAGGAGACCATGGAGCTCGACGGTCTGGCCGAACGAGTGCGCCCACGGGAGGAACGAGAGCGACCGATCCATCGACGACATCGGGAAGCACTCGTGAATCGCGCTCACGTTGCTCGCGATGTTCCCGTGCGAGAGGATGACCCCCTTCGGGTTGCCGGTCGTCCCGCTCGTGTAGATGAGGCCCGCCGTGTCCTTCACATCGGGCCGGATCGTCGGGACAGTCGCCTTCGTCGCGGCGAGCGACGCGAAGGAGTGAACCTTGTCCGACGTCTTGGTCGCCGGATCCATGGAGACGATGTGCTGGAGCGACGGGATCGTGTCGAGGAAGCCCTTGGTCTTCTCGGCGATCGCGTCCGTCGCGGCGATCAGCACCTTGGCCCCGCAGTCCTTGACGATGAACTCCCAGTCCTTCTGGACCTGCGCCTCGTACATCGGCACGAAGGCCACTCCGAGCCCGAAGCAGGCGTACGCGGCGATCGCCCACTCGGCTCGGTTGTTCGAGACGATGGCGACGCGATCGCCACGCTCGAGGCCGAGCGAGGCGAGGCCGGCGCGGAAGCCGTCCGTCTTCCTCCCGAACTCGAGGTACGTCATCCAGGACCACTGCCCACCGCTCTTCGTTCCAAAGAGCGGGTTGTCCGGGAACGTCTTGACGGCGTCCTGGTAGATGTCGACGAGGGTCTGGAATTTCGCCATGGCCCCGCAAAGATACCCCCCGCGCAAGGGCGGGGCCAGTCTCCATAGGCGCACAACGGCGCTTTCGACGGGGTCGGCCGACGGCGCCGACCGGCTACCGGAGCGTCGCGAGGAAGCGGCCTCCGCCCCGTCCGTTCGCGTTCGGGCTCGCCTCGCAGTCGGCCTTCGCGGATTCGGCGCTGAAGCCGCGCTCGACGCCGCGGCGGTAGTACCGCTTCACCTCGCCTTCCGCGACCACGCAGCTGCCGACGGTCCCCTCGGTCGGGCATCTGCTCAGCCGGAAGTCGCCGCCCGCGCTGCGGCAGAGCGACCGCTCGACGCCGAAGCTACCCGTCGCGGAGGCATAGTCGAAACAGCTCCCCCGCTCGCCGACCGTATCGCAGCTCGCCGGCGCCCGGACCGCCGCCGACGTGGTCGTCGCCGCTCCGAGCGGCTCTTCCTTCGGCTGCGTGCAGGCGAGCGCCGCGAGCATGGCGATCGTGACGGCGCTGACGGTCGAGACGCTCCTGACGAACGGGCTCATGGCGGTCTCGTACGGCCCCGGCGGCAAATGCTTCCCAGCCCTCGTCGCGCTGCGGCTCGCGCGCTCGGCGACGAGGCGCCTGCCCCTTCCCACTGCAGGCGTCCTTCGTTACGACCACTTCATGAAGGTCACCGTTCTCGGGGCAGGCCTGGTGGGCTCGCCGATGGCTCTCGACCTCGCGAAGGATCCCGCTTTCGACGTCATCGTCGCCGACCTGCGAGAGGAGCCGCTCGAGCGCCTCGCGCAGAGGGCCCGCGTGACGCCCAGGCGCGCCGATCTGGCGAAGGCCGACGAGCTCCAGGCGTTGACCCGCGATGCCGACATCGTGCTGTCGGCGGTACCGGGCTTCATGGGCTACCGCACCCTCGAGACGCTCCTCGAGATGGGCAAGACCGTCGTCGACATCGCGTTCTTCTCCGAGAACCCGCTCGACCTCGACGCGCTCGCGAAGAAGAACGGCGCCACCGCGATCGTCGACATGGGCGTGGGGCCGGGCATGAGCAGCGTCCTGGCCGCGCACGCCCATTCGCAGCTCGATCAGACGACGACGATCCTCACCTACGTCGGTGGCCTCCCCCGGATCCGCCGCTGGCCATACGAGTACAAGGCCGTCTTCTCCCCGATCGACGTCATCGAGGAGTACACCCGGCCCGCCCGCTACATCGAGAACCGGCACCTCGTCGTCCGGCCTGCCCTCTCCGACGCCGAGTACCTCGAGTTCCCCGAGGTCGGGACGCTCGAGGCCTTCAACACCGACGGCCTCCGGACGATGGCCGTCACGATGAACGTCCCGAACATGAAGGAGAAGACCCTTCGCTACCCGGGCCACATCGAGAAGATGGCGGTCCTGCGCGAGACGGGCTTCTTCAGCGCCGAGCCGGTCGAGATCGACGGCGCGAAGGTCCGCCCGATCGACCTGACCGCAAAGCTCCTCTTCCCGATGTGGAAGATGGAGCCCGGCGAGGCCGACGTCACCGTGATGAAGGTCATCATCGAAGGGACGAAGGCCGGCAAGAAGACACGCGTCACCTACGACCTGTTCGACACCTACGACGCCGCCACCGGGATCCACTCGATGGCGCGGACGACGGGCTACACGGCGACCGCGGCCGTCCGCATGCTCGCCAGGGGCCTCTTCGCGGAGAAGGGCGTATTCGCGCCGGAGCTCGTCGGGAGGAACCGGTCGTGCGTCGAGTTCCTGCTGGCCGAGCTCCGGGCGCGCGGGGTCGTCTACAAGGAGACGATCGAGTTCCCCTGAGCCGACTCGCATGGCCGATCCCCGTTGCTCGGTCCGAGAGCGAGCCCGTCGACCAGCGGGGGGGTGCTGCAGCGGCCTGCACCGTCGAGCGGATCGCCGGCCGCGCCAGCGCGTGCTATGAGCGGGCCGTTTTGGGCCGCTACCTCGTCCACACCTTCGGCTGTCAGATGAACGCGCACGACTCCGACCGTATGGAGGAGGTACTGCGCGCACACGGCTGGACCAACGCAGAGTCGGTCGAGGACGCAGACCTCGTCGTGCTCAACACGTGCAGCGTCCGCGAGAAGGCCGAGCAGAAGCTCCGCAGCGAGGTCGGCAAGCTCGCGCCGCTCAAGAACCGCAAGAACCGCGGGCTCGTGCTCGCCGTCGCGGGGTGCGTCGCCCAGCAGGAGGGTGAGAAGCTCCTCGCGCGCGTCTCCCATCTCGACCTCGTGATCGGCCCGGACAACCTCGCCGAGCTTCCGATGCTCGTCGCCGACCAGATGGCCGGGGCTCCGCCGCGCGCCCGGACGGTCTTCGACCTCGACGCTCCGCGCTTCCTCGCGGCCGCCCCCGAGCCCGGGGCAACGCCGGTGAGCACGTTCGTCACGACGATGAAGGGCTGCGACGAGCGCTGCTCGTTCTGCATCGTCCCGTACACGCGCGGCCCGGAGCGCTACCGTCCCTCCGGGGAGATCATCGACGAGGTCGCCCGCTGGGTCGACAGCGGCGCGCGCGAGGTCACGCTCCTCGGGCAGACGGTCGACAGCTACCGCGATCCGTCGCTCCCGCCGCCCGCATCGGACGACCCGGACGAGAGCCAGTTCCCCTCCCTGCTCCGCGCGATCGCCACGCGGGTGCCGGGCCTCCGCCGCCTCCGCTACACGAGCCCCCATCCCCGTCACGCGACGGCGGCGCTCGCGGCGGCGCACGCCGAGCTCGATGTGCTTGCGCATCACGTGCACATGCCCGTTCAGTCGGGCAGCGACCGGATGCTCAAGCGGATGATCCGCCGCTACACCCGCGCCGAGTACACCGAGCGCGTCCGGCGCCTGCTCGCGACGCGCCCCGACATGACGATCTCGACGGATGTGATCGTCGGCTTCCCCGGGGAGACCGAGCAGGACTTCCAGGCGACGCTCGATCTCGTCCGTGACATCGGCTTCGTCGGGCTCTTCGGCTTCAAGTATTCGCCGCGTCCCTTCACGCCCGCGCTCAAGCTGGCGGACGACGTCCCGGAGGCCGAGAAGAGCGAGCGCCTCGCGCGCCTGTTCGAGGTCGCCGAGGCACAGACGCGCGCTCACTTGGCGACCCTCGTGGGGACGCGCCAGGAGGTCCTCGTCGAGGGGCCCGGCAAGACGCCGAAGAGCTGGGAGGGACGCACGGCGCGCAACGAGATCGTCCACGTCGACGGCCGGCCGGCGGAAGGCCGAGGGCTCGCGGGCGAGGTCGTCGAGGTCGAGATCCGCCAGGCCTTCAAGCACTCCCTCGCCGGCGAGCTCACGGCCAAGGCGATCGAGCTGCTGCCGCTCGAGAGCGGCGTCGCAAGGCCCTCACGGAAGCGGCGAGCGCTGCCGCTGGTGCTCTGATGCCGATCTACTCCCACAAGGGCGTGACCCCGCGCATCGGAGAACGCGTGTATCTCGCACCGAACGCGACCGTCATCGGCGACGTCGTGATCGGCGACGACTCGAGCGTGTGGTTCGGGGCCGTGCTCCGCGGCGACGTCTTCCCCATCCGGATCGGCGCGCGAACGAACATCCAGGACAACGCCGTCGTCCATGTCACCGGGGGAAAGGCAGAGACGTCGATCGGCGATGACGTGACGGTGGGTCACCTCGCGCTCATCCACGGCTGCACGGTCGGAAACCGCTGCCTGGTCGGGATGGGCAGCATCGTGCTGGACGGAGCGGTCGTCGAAGACGAGTGCTTCATCGCGGCCGGCGCCCTCGTGCCACCCGGGATGCGCGTCGCCCGCCGCTCCCTCATGGTCGGTCGCCCGGCGCGAATGGCTCGGGTCCTCGACGACGCCGCCCTCGCCGATATCGCAAACGCTGGCGCGCTCTACATGCAGTACGCACGTGACTTCGCGACCGACCTGAAGCTCGTCTGAGATCTGGACACGGATGGGCCCGGCGTGCCCCGCGTTCCGGAATCGGACAACGCGTGAAGAATCTACGCCGAAGTTAGCTCCCGTTAAGATTTCGCGCCTTAGTTTGCCTTGTTGTGGGACAGGACGACCAACGCGTCCGCCGCATCAAGCAATACGTTTTGAGGCGGCTGCGGGAGGAGCTCGGGAACGCTCCTCGGGGTGCACAGGCGAAGCTCGCCAAGAGCCTTAGTGTATCCGGCGCGCACCTCAGCAACATGCTTTCCTCGACACCGTCGCGTCAGCCGGGGGAGGACTTCCGCCGCAAGGTCGCGGCGCACTGGGGAGTGACGTACGCGCAGCTCGAGGCGCTCGCTCTGGGCGAAGAGCCGCCATCATCGATCCCGAAGGTCGTCAACGGGCGTAGCGACGCCACCCCGCCGAACCTCGCTGCTGCCGCCGCCGAATACCTCTGGATGCACGAGCTCCCACACGAGCTCCGCGTGATCGTCCGCGAGCAGGCTCGGCAGCACTATGCGTTCACGCCGACCGACCTCTCTCGCGAGGAGTGGCAGCGCATCCTGACGGGCCTCGAGCGAGAGGCCCTGGCGCTCGTCGCCTACCGCTCACGGGCCGGCTCGAACGACGACGACAACAACCGGCAGGCACGCAAGCGACGCGCTCGGACCTGACTCGACGCGGTCGGAGCCGCGGACGAAGTCAGGGACCGCCGACGACGCGAAGCTCGACGCGGACCACCCCGGCACGCACGATGTCCAGCTGCTCGGCGGCACGCTGCGAGAGATCGATGATCCGATGCGCAGCCCGGCCGTTCGGGCCCCGATCGTTGATCCGCACGCGGACGGTGCGGCCGGTGTCGATCCGCCGGACCTCGACCCACGTCCCGAACGGAAGCTTCTTGTGGGCCGCAGTGAAGAGCCGTGGGTCGAAGCGCTCGCCGCTCGCCGTCGGCTTGCCCGCGAACGCGCGCCCGTACCAGCTCGCGAGGCCCACTTGCTCGAAGCTGGACGAGCCCGGAGCCGCCTCCTTCGTGCTCGCGCGTGCCTGCCCGCGGTCTACGCCCGGCGCTCGCGGAGGCGCTTCGTTCCTCGGCGCAGCACAACCGACCGCAAGGAAGGTAATCCCGAGGAGGGCGAAGCACGCGAGCCCGCGCCGGAGGTTGCCTGTCAGTACGTCCACTCGTTCATTCCGTGCCGAAAGCGAAGCCCCCCGGTCGGGACACTAGTACAGCGCGCCGAGCTTGGTTCCGGGTTCCGCTCGCGCGTCGGACGACGCGTTTCGTTCGTGCACCGAGAAAGCCACGGTGCCGTCACGTCGTGGCGTAACCTTTCGGGCATCGATCGTTACGCTCCATCGCCAGTGTTACGGCGAGTGTTACGCCTGTTACGCCGGACCGTAACACTCCGTCACATCGAGTTTCGATGTCATTTCCACAGGTTGAAGTTCGCTCTCCGCACGGATGAGGCTGGCACGCGAGGTGCTCCGAGGACTCCCGCCGGCGGGAACGACGCCGAGCGCTTTGGAGAGGATGCGAGAGATGATGAACGCCCCCCGCGAGTCCGGTTTCTTCCCCTGCATCGCTGCGGATCGCTTCGAAACCGACGACGACCTCGTCGCGGGGATGCTCGCGAACGACGCGGGGGCGTGGCGCGAGTTCCAGAGCCGCTACGACCGCCTCATCATCCGCTGCATCACCAAGGTGACGCGCCGCTTCGCTTCGATCGTGAGCCAGGACGACGTCCGCGAGGTCTACGCCACGCTCTACGTCTCGCTCCTCGCGAACGACATGCACAAGCTTCGCTCCTTCGATCCGGAGCGCGGAAACCGCTTCTCGTCGTGGATCGGCCTCCTCGCGATCAACGCCGCTTACGACTACCTCCGCTCGCTCAAGCGCGAGCCGCAGAAGGAGTGCATCACCGAGGCGATGGAGCTCGTGTGTCACCTCCCTGACCCCTTCGAGCTCACGAGCGAGCACGAGCGGGCGACGATCGCGCAGCAGACCCTCGAGGACTTCAGCGAGAAGGACCGCGCCTTCGCGGCGCTCTACTTCGGCGAGGGCATGGATCCGCAGGCGATCGCCGACAAGATGAACATCAGCGTGAAGACCGTTTACTCGAAGAAGCACAAGATCCAGTCCCGCCTCGAGTCGGTCCTCGCCGCGCGCACCTCGCCCCGCCGAATCGCGGCCTGAGCTTCGCCCTCTCCTCCTCCACTGTTCCGTGCTAATCAGGAGCCGTGCACCTCGCGCGGCTCCTGTCCTTTTGTGCCTCGCTCACGCTCCTCGCAGGCGTCGCGTCCTGCGAATCCCGGGAGGGCGACCAGCCGTCGCCTTCGGTCGTCCCGCCCCCCGCGGGGAAGGACCACCGCATCCACGAGATCCGGGATCCGGAGAGCCCCACCAAGGCCGCCCACGAGTCCCAGGTCGCGGTGAGCGGCGCGGTCGTGATCGCGGTCGATCGGTTCGACGAGACGCAGAACGGCCGCAGCATCGGGACGATCTACGTCCAGGACCTCGGCTCGAAGGAGCCCTACTCGGGCATCAGCCTCTACAACCCGTCCTTCATCCCGGGCAACCTCCGCGTCGGTCCGGGTGACGCGCTCGATCTCCGCGGCCAGTTCCAGGAGAACCAGGACATCCCGTTGAAGTTCGCGCCCGGCGCCTTCCTGGTGCAGCTCGCGAACGCGGTCGGCACGTTCCGCTTCGACGCCAACGAGCCCGACCCGGTCGAGATCGACATCAAGGATCTCGAGACCTACGAGACCGGGAGCAAGTGGCTCAACATGCTCGTCACCGTGAAGAACGTCACGGTGAACGGCAAGCCGTTCGGGAGCGGAGGCCGGCGCAGCTACAACCTCGCGGCACCGATCGAGACGGAGCAGAGAGGCTGCGATACCCCCTTCCCCAAGGTCCCCACCCTCGTGAACTCGCTCGCGGACCTCGAGCCGCTCCAGCTCGCAGAGGGCGCCACCGTCAAGTCGATCACCGGCGTCGTCACGTTCTTCTGCAATCTCCAGATCGCTCCCCGCAGCGTGAAGGACATCGTCCTCTGAAGGGATGCGCTCGAGAGGCATCAAGATAGCCGCTCCCTCTCGAGTCGTTCTTCGCCTCGTCGTCGTCGCGTCGGCGCTCGCTGCTTCCGTCGTCGGATGCGCGCCCCGAGCGCCCGCGCGGAGCGTAGAGAGCGGCGCGGCCCTCCTGCCCGACGTGCGTACGGCGAGCGGGCGACCGCCCGTCGTCCTCGTCGCGCGCGAAGGCGATCCTGCTGCGGCGATCGCCGTCGCGGTGACCACCACCGGGATCGCCTGGGGCGACGGCTCGGGTGACGATCCCGAGGCGGCGACCGCCCTCGCAGGGCTCGTCGAGTCGCGCCTCCGCGCAAAGGCGATCGACGCCGCCGTCACGCCGTCGTGGGACGGGGTCCGCGCGTCGATGCTCGTGACGAGCGAGGCGGAGGCGCGCCGCCTCTCGGAGGCGCTCCGCGACGCCCTCGTCACCCCCGCGACCGAGGCGGACCTCGCGCCCGCACGACGCAAGCTCGCGGCGCTGGGGCAGCGACCGCTCCGCGACCGCGCGCTCGTTCGATGGGCGCGCTGCGTGGGGTCACCGCACGCGCTGCCCGAGCGCGCGGGGAAGGACTATGCGGAGGTCGACGTCGCGAGGCTCGAGCGATGGCGCACCGCCGGTGTCGGCCTCGGCCGCGTCGCGGTCGCCGTCACGGGTCCCTCCGCGATCGCCGAGACTGTCGCCTCGACGATCCTCGACGGCCCGGCGTGGAAGCGCGGAGCGGCGATCTCGAGGAGCCCCGAGAGCGCCGAGGTCTCCGTCGACGTCTTCGAGGCGGCGCCCGACCTCGCGGCCGTCCCCGTCCTGCACGCCACGCTCGACGTCGGCACGAGCAGCGCCGCGGTGACGACGGCGGAGGCGCTCGGTGATCCGCGCGGTCCGCTCGCAGCGCGCCTCTCGGAGCTCGACCTCCCGTTCCGTCTTCGCGAGGTGACCGGCGCGGCTCACGCGCGCGGCGGATGCGTGGGCGTGGTGCTCGAAGCCGCGCCGTCCTCGCCGAGTGCTGCCGCCGGTGCGGACCTCGCCACGCGCGTGGCGGATGCCGTGGCGCTCGTCCGCCTCGAGGCTGCCGTCTTCCTCGCCGAGACCGGCACGGCGCGCGACGGGCGCGTGCTCTCGCGACGCTCGGGCGACGCACGCGAGGCCGCAGAGCGCGCCGCGTGGTGGGCGCTCGTCGATCAGTCGCTCGATCGACGGTCCGGAGGAGGCTCGATCACGCTGACCGTCCCGTCCCGTCGTGGGGCGAAAGATGCGGCGACCGAGCCCTCGCGCGACGCCCTCGCGTCCGCGGTCACACATGCGGCCGCTGCCTGGGACAAGCCCGTCGTCGAAGCGCGCTCCCGCATCGAGGCAGGACAGGGCGAGGCATGGGTCCTCGTCGGATCGCCGTGCGGGACGGACGGCGAGAACGACTCGGACGCGGGGCTCACCGCCCTCTTCGCGGCCGCCGCGGCCGACGGCGTGACGGCGTCGGCGGACGTCCGTATCGAACCGTGGGTGTCGACCGACGGCGCCGGCCTCCTCGTTCACGGCCCCGCGCGAGCGGGCGAGACGGCCGCCACCCACGCGCGCCGCCTCGCGGACATCGCGGCCCGGAGCTTCGCGGCCGAGCCCATCTCGACCGCAGCCCTCTCACGCGCGCGCGCCGATCTCCTCCGCCGCGACGCACGAAACGGCGGCGCGGCCCTCTCCGTGCTCGCGTCGGCGCTCGCGCCGCAACATCCGTCGTGGGTCGTCCCCTGGGGCTCGGGCGAGCCGCTCGCGCGATCCGCGGACAGCGCCGTCCTCCTGCGCGCGCAGTCCCTCCGCAACGGACCGCTCCGCATCGCCGTCCTCGCGAACACGGATGCCTCGCAGGCGGACGCCGCCGTGCGTGCCGCCGATCGCTGGGTCACCCGGCGGACGAGCGAGGCGCGCGCCTGTCGTGCCCCCTCCGGCGCGCAGCCGCCGAAGCCGGGCACCTACGCAGTGCCGCTGCGCCCGGGATCGATCCCCGAGGTGTACCTCGCGTTCCCCTTCCCGCCCGGTGACGAGGCTGGCTACGGCGCCGCGACCGTCGTCGCGGCGGCGCTGTCCGAAGGCGAGGACGCGCTCCTCGACAAGGCGCTCGGCGGATCATCGCCGCTCGCGCGCGAAGCCTCGGCTCGCGTGCTCGGCTGGCCACGCGCTCCGGCCCTCGTCGTCCGCGTCGTCGCCGCGCAGGCTTCGCTCGACGCGGCCGTGATGCAGGTGCGGGCGCTCGTCGATCGCCTCCACCAGAACGGCCTCCCTGCTCCCGACTTCGACCGCGCGAAGGCCGCCCGCGCCCGGGCCGTCCTCGCCACCGCGCTCGACCCGCGGGCGCGCATCGTAGCGACGTGGCGCGGAGAGCCGATCGCCGCCGCCGAACCGTCGCGGGTGACGATCGAAGACGTGCGCGCATACGGGCAGAGGCACCTGGCCGAGGACACGATGGTGGTGGTCGCCTCGCGTCCCACGCGGCCGCCGGCGACGCCATGACCTCGACGATCACGCCGTGGTGGGAGCGCGTCGAAGCGCTCGGCCCATGGTTCAAGATCGGCAGCGACGATGTCCGTCTCCTTCGCGACGGAGTCGAGGCGCTTCCGGCGATGCTCGCCGCGATCGCAACCGCCAAGCGCGAGATCCTCCTCGAGATGTACTGGGTCGCGCCCGACGCCGTCGGAATCAAGTTCCGTGACGCGCTCGTCGAGAGGGCGCGCATCGGCGTCACCGTTCGCGTGATCTACGACGCCGTCGGCAGCCTGTCGATCACACCGAGCTTCTGGGATCCGCTCGTCCGCGCGGGCGGCGAGGTGCGCGAGTACCATCCTCTCTCTCCGCTCCGACCCGCCTTCGACCTGGCGCGCATCGAGCAGCGCGACCATCGCAAGATCCTCGTGGTCGACGGCGTCCGCGGCTTCACGGGCGGGATCAACCTCGCGCGGCCATGGCTCCCGCTCGAGGACGGCGGCGAGGCCTGGCGCGACGACGCGATCGAGGTCGTCGGCCACGCGTCATCCGAGCTTCGCACGCTCTTCTACAAGACGTGGCGCCGCATGGGCTTCCGCCGCCTACCGCACGATCCGCTCCGCTCGTTGTCGCTCCCGAACGACCTCGTGCCGTTGAGCAAGCGCCCATCGGGCAGGGTCTACGTGCTCGCCAGTCTCCGCCGGAGCAGGCGCAACCTGCGCCGCGAGTACCTCGCCCACCTGAACCGGGCAACGCGATCGATCGAGATCGCCAACTCGTACTTCATCCCCGACCGCAACGTCCGCAACGCGCTCTATCGCGCCGTCCTCCGCGGCGTGCGGGTCCGGGTGCTGGTTCCAACGAAGAGCGACGTCGCCATCGTCCAATTCGCCCTCGAGGCGATGTACGAGTCCTTGCTCCGCAACGGCGTCGAGATCTACTGCCACTCCGGCCCGATGATGCACGCGAAGACCGCGATCATCGACGACCGCTTCGCGACGATCGGCAGCTACAACCTCGACGAGCGCTCGCGAACGAAGAACCTCGAGGTGAACATCGCGGTCGCGGACGAGGCCTTCGCCACCTACGTGCGGAGGTGGTTCGATCGTGACCTCGAGACGGCCACGCACCTCGATCTCTACGAGTGGCGTGCGCGCCCCCTCGCCCGGAGGGGCGTCGAGTACATGGCCTATGCGTTGAGGAAACTGTGGTGATGAACGTAGCCCGAGAAGCGCGGGACCGAGCCCGTCAGGTCTATCGAGCGAGCGGATTCCTCGCGACCACCGCCGCGATGCTCCCGCTCTACCTCTCGGTTCACCATCGCGCCCCCGAGGCGGAGAAAGACCTCGTGCGCGACCTCTGGGTGAAGCGCTGGGCGCGCGCTCTGCTCGGGCTCTTCTCCGTCGAAGTCCTCGTCCAGGGCTCCGTCCCATCGCCGACGCGAAAGGGCGCCCCGGGCCGGCTCATCGTGGCGAACCATCGCTCGGCGATCGACATCGGCGTCATGTTGGCGACGTTCGGCGGCACGATGGTGAGCCGAGCCGATATCGCGACCTGGCCGGTCGTCGGCGCCGCCGCCCGCTCGGTCGGCACGGTGTTCGTCGATCGCGCGAGCGCCAAGAGCGGCGCCGCGACGATCCGCGCGATCCAGAAGCACCTCGAGGACGGTGAGACGATCGCGATCTTCCCGGAGGGGACGACGTACGCAGGCGACGAGGTCCGCCAGTTCCACGGCGGCGCGTTCATCGCGGCGGCGCGTGCCGGGGTGGAGATCCTCCCGGTTGGCCTCGCCTACCCCGCGAGCTCCGGCGCTGCGTTCGTCGACGAGACTTTCGTCTCGCACCTCGGTCGCATGGCGCGAAGCACGGCGACCCGAATGGGCGTGGCCGTCGGCGCCCCCATCACCACGAAGGGCATGCGCGCCGCCGAGCTCACGGAGCGAGCCCGCGCCGAGGTGAGCCGCCTCGTCCTCGAGGCGCGGGCGCTCTCAGGACCGTAGCGCGTCCCTAGCTCGGGCGCGTCGTCAGCCGCCGCCGACGAAATGCACGATCTCGATCGTGTCGCCGTCGGCGAGGCGACGAGAGGCGTGCTCCGCTCGCGGGACGATCTCGCGGTTCTGCTCCACCGCGACCGGCCCCTCACCCAGGCCCAGATGCACGACGAGCTCGCGGACGGTGAGGTCGTCCGGAACGTCCTTCTCGGATCCGTTGATGGTCAGCTTCATGAAAGCCCGCTATGAGAAGCTCATACCGGGGCGGCGGTGTCAACCGAGGCCCGCCCCTCGGACTGCGCAATCATGACCGAGAAGCTCTACTGGTCGGCCCCTCACCTCACCACGTTCGACGCGACCGGAGCAACGCTCGCCGAGGTCGGAGGCAAGCCTTCGATCGTCCTCGGCCGCACGCTCTTCTATCCCGAGGGCGGCGGCCAGCTGGGTGACTCCGGCGTCCTCACGGTCGGCGCTCTCGAGCTCGCCGTCACCGATACCCAGATCGACGACGCCGGGACGATCCATCACGTGCTCGCCGGCGTGCCGCCGGAGGAGGCACGAGCGAGCCTCGGAGCCGGCGCGAACGTGCGCGGAACGATCGACGCGGCTCGCCGTCGCGACCACACGGCCCAGCACACCGCGCAGCACGCGCTCTCTCGCGCGCTCGCCGACATCGCCCAGGCCGAGACGGTCTCCGCGCGCCTCGGCTCCAGCACGTGCACGATCGACGTCGCCCGCCAGGGCATCCCCGACGCCGAGCTCCACCGTGCCGAGGACCTCGTCAACGCGCTCATCGGAAGCGACGTCGAGGTGCGGGCGCTCTACCCGACCGCCGACGAGCTCGCGAAGCTTCCGCTGCGGAAGCAGCCGAAGGTGACCGAAGGCGTGATCCGCGTCATCGACATCGACGGCTTCGACATCACGCCGTGCGGCGGCACGCACTGCACCCGCACCGGCCAGATCGGTCAGGCCCGCATCGTCGGCCTCGAGAAGTACAAGGGCATGCTCCGGATCACGTTCCACGCAGGCCTCCGCGCGCTCACCGACGCGCGCGCGAAGCACGGCGCACTCGCCGCCATCGCCGCCGATCTCACGTGCGGCGTGCTCGAGGTCCCTGGCGCCGTCACCCGCCTTCGCGCGGACCTGAAGGGAGCACGTGCCGAGCTCGACGGTGTTCGCACGGAGCTCGCCGAGCTCGTCGCACACGCGGCCCTCGATCGACTTCCAGGCGCCGACGTTGCGCCCGGCCCGATCGTGATCCCGCTCTTCCGTCCGAACGACGATGTGGGAGCGCTCCGGCTCCTCGCCGGCAAGCTCACCGCCGACCCGCGCGTGATCGCGCTCGCCGGTGGCACCGATCCGTCGACCGGCGATGTCGCGGTCGTGATCCAGCGCGGCGCCCCCGGCAAGCTCGATTGCGGCGCATTCATCCAGGCGCAAGCGAAGGCGCGAGCCGGCCGCGGAGGAGGACGTCCCGAGCGAGCCGAAGGCCGCTTCCCGCGCGGCACCTCGCTCGAGGTCCTCGCGGCCGCCGCCCAGGCCGCCGTCTCCGACTGATCAGCCGCCCTCGGGCCCCAGCGGAGGCGCGTTCTCGACAGGCCCGACCTCGTCGAGCTTGCGATAGATCGTACGCGTCGAGATGCCGAGGAGCTGCGCCGCGAGGGACTTGTCGCCCTTCGTGTGCTTGAGCGTCTCCTTGATGACGCGAAGCTCGATCTCCGCGAGCGGCGTCCCCACCGGGAAGTCGAGCGCGCGGGGGGCGGCGCTGGCCGACTTCACGATCGCCTCCGGGAGATCGTGCTCAGTGAGCGTGTCGGCGCGCGAGAGGACGACCGCGCGCTCGATCACGTTCTCGAGCTCGCGCACGTTGCCCGGCCACGCGTAGTCCATCATCCGTTCGAGCGCGGCCCGCGCCACGCCGAGGCGCGCCTTGCCGTTCTTCTTCGCGTACAGCCCCACGAAGTGATCGACGAGGAGCGGGATGTCCTCGCGGCGCGCGCGGAGCGGCGGAGCGGTGACTGCGATGACGTTGAGGCGGTAGTAGAGGTCCTCGCGGAAGCGGCCGGCCTGGACCTCGGCGAGCAGATCGCGGTTCGTCGCAGCGACGATGCGCACGTCCGCCTTGACGGTGTTGCCGCCGAGCGGCTCGTACTCACCCTCCTGCAGGACGCGCAGCAGCTTCACCTGGACCTGCGGCGACAGCTCGCCGATCTCGTCGAGGAAGAGCGTGCCGCCGGCGGCCTTGGCGAAGCGGCCATCCTTCTTCGTGACCGCGCCGGTGAAGGCGCCGCGCTCGTGGCCGAACAACTCGCTCTCGAGGATCGTCTCCGGGATCGCCGCGCAGTTGACCGCCACGAACGGCCTCTTCGCGCGCGCGCTTCGCTCGTGGATGTAACGCGCGAGGAGCTCCTTGCCCGTGCCGCTCTCGCCTAGGACGAGCACCGTGGCCATGCTCGGCGCGGCCTGCGTGGCGACCTCGATCACGCGGCGCCACGCGACCGAGCTGCCGATGATCTCACGCTTCGTGAGCATCTTGATCTCGTCCTTGAGGGTGCGGTTCTCCTCGAGGAGCCGGCCTCGCTCCGCGGCCTTCCTGACGCTCTTCACGATCGTCATGCGCTTGAGCGGCTTCTCGACGAAGTCGTACGCGCCCTCGCGCATCGCGCTCACCGCGACCTCGACCGAGCCGTACGCCGTCATCAGCACGACCTCGACCTCCGGCTGGACCTGCTTGATCGCGCGGAGCAGCTCGAGGCCGGTCGTCCCCGGCATCATCAGGTCGGTCAGCACGACGTGAACGCGGTGGCCCCGCACCTGCTCGAGCGCGTGCTTTGCGTCGTAGGCGACGAGGACGCGCATGCCTTCGCGCTGGAAGATCTTCTCGAGCGACTCGACGTTGGAGCGCTCGTCGTCCACGACGAGGACGGTCGTGCCCTCCTCGGCCCCGGCGGTGCGCTCGATTCCTGACGCCTTGTCGTCGACCTGTGCCGTTTCGTCAATCACGAGACCACTTTGTCACCATCAGACAATTCGTCAAGGCCGCGATAAATTCTCAACCATTTCGGTCGCTTCGCGCCGCGGCCATGAGCGCCCATTCGCGAAGCGCAAGGCAGCGCTCGGCTCAACAGCGGTTGGGATCGTCTCGCCGGCGCTCGAGCGCGCCCGGTCCGACGCGATCACGAGGCGCGCGACGCGATCCGTCGCGCGCTGGTCCGGCGCCGCTACCCGACGCCGCTCAACGCACGAGCTTCGATACGGCCTTGAACGCGTCCGTGCCTGCCTGCCCGAGGAGGTCGAACGCCACCGTCTCGGTCGCGGTGATGATGGCCCCGGCGCGCTCGCAGAGCGAGAGGCCGAGCCGCCGGTTCTCGTCGCGGCGCGAGGCCACGCCGTCGGCCACGACGTGGGTCGTGTACCCGCGCTTCACGAGCTCGCGTGCCGTCTGAAAAACACAGACGTGCGACTCCATCCCGACGACGACGACCGAGCGTGGAGCAATGTCCGAGATCGCTCGCGCGATCGCGAGGTCCGAACAAGCGTCGAACGTCATCTTCGCCATCGGCGTGACCCCGAGCGGCGCGAGCTTCTCGGCGATCGCCGGCACGGTCGGACCGAGGCCCTTCGGGTATTGCTCGCTGGCGAGCACCGGGACGCCGAGGACCCTCGCGGCCTCGAGGAGGATCCCCGCGTTCTTGACGAGCGTCGCGAAGGACTCCTCCGGCATCGCCGCCGCAAGCTTCTCCTGCACGTCCACGACGAGGATCAGGGTGGTGCTCGGGTCGAGTCGGTCCATCGTCGCTTCCTCCGTAACGCCTTCCGTCAGGATGCCGGCCTGCTCATCGCCGCTTCCGGCTCAGGGCCTTGATTCGAACGCGCGGCCGGAACGACTTGAGCAACGCGGGGATCTCCATCCGCGGTTCGAAGGAGAGGACGGCGCGGCCGATCTCGCGCTCCTGGTCGTCGTAGAGGCTCGCCGCCATCGTCGTGAGCGAGTCGATCGCGTTGTAGATGAAGAAGTCCCGCTGGCCGCGGAGGTGGTAGGTCTTCTCGTCGTCGCCCTGGAAGGTGAGCGCGTAGGGGACCCGCTTCTCATCGAGGAGCTTCCAGGTGATCGTCCCGTGCACCGTGCGACCCGAGCCGCCGTTCTCGGCGAGCCCCTCCGCGACGATGACACCGTCCGCCTCGATCCGTCGCTCACGCGCGAAGCGACGGAGCCCGTCGACGCCGAGCCGCAACGTGATGCGGAGGACGCCGTCCTTCATCGGATCGTCGAACCGATGAAAGTGCCCTGTGATCGACTCTGCGAGCTCGAAGCCGAGGCCCATCGGTCGACCTCAGCCCTCGGCCCGCCCCGCCGCGTGCGGACCGAAGACGACGAGACGCTCGACGACCTCACCCTTGACCGCAGCGTCCGCGATCTCGTCCACATCGGCGAGGGTGACCCGGCCGTAGGCGACGTGCTCGGGCTCCTGCACGATGCTCGCTCCGATCTCGCAGAGATCGAGGCAGCTCGCGGTGCAGGCGCGGACCTGTGCCGCAGCGCCGCGCGCGACGAGCGCCGCCTTGAGCTTCTTCACGATCTCCTCGCTGCCCTTCTGCGCGCACGATCCCTTGGGGTGATCGTCCGCGCGTCGGTTCGTGCACACGAAAAGGTAACGTTCTCGGTGGGGCATGCCGGAGGGCGGCCGCTCGCCTTCGCCCGCGCAGTGCGGGCCTCGAGACAGAGGCCTCGTCGAACCTTCGGCTCGCCCGCGAGCGCCGTCAAGAGGACACGCCGGCACCGGCCACGCGCCCCTTGCTCGGGAGCGGGCTGAGGTGCCAAAGTCCGCGCCATGCTCTCGCTCCATCGCCCCCGCCGGTTCACCGTCCGCGTCGCCTCCGTTCTTGCGCTGCCCGCGATCGGAGCAGCCATGCTGTTCGCATGCGGAGGTGGAAGCGACAACCTCCCGCCGCCGCCTCCTCCCCCGCCCGTCCCCGCGACGGACGCGGCGACCACGGTGACGACGGTCGCGCCGCCCTCGCCCGCGGTCCCGCCGAAGGCGCCGGCTCCCCCGGTCACGCTCACCGCAGGCGCGGCCAGCCCGGACCCCACGGCGCCGCTTCCCACCGTCGCGATCACGGCGCCCACGAAGGAGCAGGTCATCGCCGGCGACAAGGCGGCCGACTTCTCCGTGAAGCTCGACGTCAAGCACTGGCAGACGGCGACGGGCTCGAACCACGTCCACCTCATCCTCGACAACCGACCGTACAAGGCGATCTACGACACCAAGCAGCCGGTGAAGCTCTCCGAGCTCACGGGTGGTGAGGCGCTCTCGGAGGGACGCCACGTCCTCGTCGCGTTCCCGAGCCGCGCGAACCACGAGTCGGTGAAGACGAAGGGCGCGCTCTCGATCGTCACGTTCTGGGTCGGCAAGAAGGGTGACGCGAAGGACGATCCGACGAAGAAGCCCATGCTCGTCTTCAGCCGTCCGAAGGGCGAATACAAGGGCGAGATGGCGAACCACGTCCTCATCGACTTCTACCTGGCGAACGTCACGCTCGCCGAGGGCAAGGAGCACGTGAACGTCACCGTGACGGGCCCCGGCATCGACAAGGCGCTCGAGGCCAAGGTCGAGAAGTTCGGCACGCCGCTCTACCTGGACAACCTCCAGAACGGCTCTTACGACGTGAAGACGGAGCTCGTCGACGGCTCGAACAAGCTGATCGAGGGGCCGTGGAACTCGACGACGCGCACCATCAAGATCGACCACGACGCGCCGGCCGACGTCGCCGCCGCGCACGGCGATCACGCCGCCCCCGCCGCGGACGCAGGCGCTCCGAAGCCGGGCCCGGCGAAGGTCCCCGCGCCGCCTCCGACGATGACCGGCGCGCTGCCGTCGATGGGCGGCGGCGGCACGAAGTAAGCAGCCTTCCCCCCAACAACGCCCACGACCACGGGCGTCCCCTGCATGCCCTCCTCGACATCCTCGAGGAGGGCATGCGCGCATCCATCCCTCGTCGGCAGAAGCAGAACGCAGGGTCGAGCCCTCGCGCCCGTGAAGCGTCGACCTTAGAACCCGCTGAGTCGCGCGAAGCGGTCGCGGTGATAGGCGGCGTCGCCGAACGTCATCTCGCAGACGCGTGCCCGCTTCAGGAAGAGCCCGATGTCGTGCTCGTCCGTCATCCCGATGCCGCCGTGCATCTGCACGGCTTCGTGGGCGATCGCCATGAACGCATCGGAGCACTTCGCCTTGGCGACACTCACGGCGCGGGCGACCGGAGCGCCGCCTTCGAGCCCGTCGAGCATCGCGCTCGCGTGCATGACGGCGGAGCGCGCGAGCTCCGTCTCGACGTAGAGCCGGGCCGCGCGATGCTGGAGCGCCTGGAAGCTCCCGATCGGGACGCCGAACTGCACGCGTGTCGCGAGGTAGTCGAGCGTCATCGCGAACGCCGCCGACATCGAACCCAACATCTCTGCGGCGAGGCCCGCGGTGCCCGCATCGATGACGCGCTCGAGGAGGCGGAGTCCCCTCCCGCCCGCGCCGAGTCGCATCTCCTGGCGCACCATGACGCGGTCGAGCCGCACGCTCGCAGCGCTCCGGCCGTCGACACGCTCCTCGCGTGACACGGTCACGCCCTTCGCACTGGCGGGGACGAGGAAGAGCGCGACGCCATCGACGACGCGCGCCGAGACGAGGAAGTGATCCGCGATCGAGCCGTCCGCGACGTGGAGCTTCTCGCCGTTCAGCGTCCAGGTCGTGCCGGTGCTCGCCTCGGCCGTCGTGTCGATTGCGGCCAGGCTGAAGCGGCTGTGCCGCTCGTGATGCGCCAGCGCGATGATCCGCTCGCCCTTCACGATCGCGGGGAGGTGCTCGCGTTGCAGCTCCGCCGAGCCTCCGAGCTCGATCGCAGTGGCGCCGAGCAAGGCCGTGGAGACGATCGGCTCCGGCGCCAGCTTCGCGCCGAGCTCCTCGAGCACGACCATGAGGTAGCGATGCCCGAGGCCGGTACCTCCGTGCCGCTCGTCGATCGTGAGCCCGAGCCATCCGAGCTCGGCCATCTCCTTCCAGACGTCGCGGGAGTAGCCCTCGCCGGCCCCGCGAAGCTTGCGCGCACGCGCGAGGGGCGAGCGCGCGTGCGCGAAATCCTTCGCCGCCTGGCGAAGCAGCTTCTGCTCTTCGTTCAGCACGAGGTCCATGGCTGGCTACGCTCCGTCCTTTCGCGCACCGCGCGCGTCGGGCAATCCGAGGACGCGCTTCGCGATGATGTCGAGCTGGATCTCGCTCGTGCCGCCTTCGATCGTGTTGCCGCGGGAGCGGAGCCAGTCGCGGGTCGCCTTCAGCTCCTCGGGGCCATAGCCGGCGGTCCCGGCGGCCGAGGGCTCGCTCTCCCAACCGAGCGCCTGCGGACCGAGGATCGCGCAATGGAGATCGCGGCGCCGCTGGTTCAGCTCCGTTCCGGCGAGCTTGAAGATCGACGACTCGTGCCCCGGCTTCTGCCCTGCCCGAGCGCCGTCCTTCGCCCGTTGCATCGTGAGGTCGAGGCACGCCTGATCGATCTCCAGCGCCGCGATGCGGTCGCGAACGAGCGGATCGGCGATCCTCCCACCGTCGTCGCCGAGGTGATCTCGCGCGGCAGCCACGAGCTTGTCGGTGTCGTCGCGCTCCTTGAAGACATCGCCGATCATCGTCCGCTCGTGCGCGAGGAGCGCGCGCGCGAGCGCCCAGCCCTGATTCTCCTGGCCGACGACGTTGGTCACCGGGACGCGCACGCCCGTGAGGAACGTCTCGCAGAACGGCGAGGCTCCGCTGATGAGGCGGATCGGACGGACGGTCACCCCCGGCGTCGTCATGTCCATCAGCAGGAAGGTGATCCCATGCTGCTTCTTCGCCGCCGGATCCGTACGCACGAGGATGAACATCCAGTCGGCCTTCTCGGCATACGACGTCCAGATCTTCGATCCGTCGAGCACGTACACGTCGCCGTCGCGCACTGCCTTCGTCTGCAGGCTCGCGAGGTCGCTCCCCGCCCCCGGCTCCGAATATCCCTGGCACCAGCGGATCTCGCCGCGCACGATCGGCGGCAGGTGCTCGCTCCGCAGCGCCTCGGCCCCTTCCTGGAGGAGGAGCGGCCCGATCATCGACAGACCGAACCCGATCAGCGGCGGCCGGAGGCCGAGCGCGCTCATCTCCTCCGCGAGGACCTTCGCCTCGGCCTTCGAGAGGCCTCCGCCTCCGTAGGTGCGCGGCCAGGTCGGAGCCGTGAACCCACGCTCGACGTTCACGTCGAGCCAGCGCTGCACGTCCGGCGATCGCTTCTCTTTCTTGCCGCCCCAGCACGCCTCCTCGCCGGGCGCGAGCGGCGTACGCATCGACGGAGGCGCGTTTGCGAGCAACCACGCGCGCGTCTCTTCGCGGAACTTCTCGAGCCCGCTTCCACCACCCTGCATGGGCGGGAGCGTAGCTCGTCCGGCGCGCCGGTGCGCCTTAGTTGATGACGACGGAGCTCTTGTACATCCCCATCCCGCACTGGAACGTGAGCTTCTGCTCCTTGTCCGTCGGGACCTCGATCGTCACAGCCTTGCCCTTCGGAAGGTCCTTCTTCACGTCGAGCTCGGGGAAGACGACCTCGGTCGCGCACGTGTCGTCGGTCGTTCGCGTGAACACGAGACTCGCAGTCTCCCCCTTCTTGAAGGTCACCGAGCTCGGCTTGAAGCCGTTCTCGTCGGCGATGACCTGCACGGCGCCCGGCGGAAGCGGGCCATCGACGACGGCAACCTTGTCCTTGCACCCTACGGCGGTGAGGGCTGCGGTGGCGGTCAGCAGAAGGAGCTTGTGCCGGAGCATCATGACGGACCGTTTTAACACCGAACGGAGCCGGTAGACAGCAGAGCCGTCGCCAGTATCCTCCCCGCCATGACAACGCGCGTGACCTTCAAGTCGAAGACAGGTTCGGACATCTCGGGTGAGCTCGCGACGCCCAGCGGCTCGGACAAGGCCCCCGCGGTCGTCCTCATCCAGGAATGGTGGGGCGTGAACGATCACATCCGTGATCTCGCCGACCGCCTTGCCGCCGAGGGCTTCCTCGTCGTCGCCCCCGACCTCTATCACGGCAAGTCGACCAAGGACCCCGCCGAGGCCGGCAAGCTCATGTCGGAGCTCGATGCCGGCGCCGCGGTCGACGACATCGCCGGCGCCGTCGCCTACCTGAAAGAGCACCCGCGCGGGAACGGCAAGGTCGGCGTGATCGGCTTCTGCATGGGCGGCGCGCTCTCGTTCGCATCCGCATGCCACGTCGACGGGCTCTCCGCCGTCGTTCCGTTCTACGGGATCCCGCCGGCGGAGAAGGTCGACTATTCCAAGGTCACCGCACCGATCCTCGCGCACGTCGCGAAGCGGGACGAATGGGTGACGGTCCCGAAGGCGCAGGAGATCAAGAAGCAGCTCGACGACCGCGGGCACCCGATGCAGCTCGAGATCTACGACGCCGACCACGCGTTCATGAACGACACCCGGCCCGAGGTCTACGACAAGGCCAACGCGAAGCTCGCCTGGGACCGCACGGTCGCGTTCCTCAAGAAGCATCTCGCCGCCTGAGCACGACGCGGCCGCACGCGTGAGCTCGAGCCACGCAAGCGACCAACCGAGCGCCGGCGCATCGATTCGCGCGCCGGCGCCGTAGCGAGCTCGGGCGGTGCTTGGCGGACGCGACCTCCGCCGCGTCCGCTCGAGTCATGAGCTCGAGCCGCGCGAGCGTGGGCTCAGGTCGTGAGCTCGAGCCGCGCGAGCGTGGGCGCGACCTCGGCGCCCTCCCAGACGATCTGGTGGAGCGCGGCCAGGAACGGCAAATCGCCGACCTCGCGCTCCTTCGCCCAGCGCCACGCGGACGCGATCGCCGGGTAGCCCTCGGTGAGCTCCCCGGTCGCGAGCATCTCGGCGGCGACCGTCTTGGCGGGCTTGCCCTTCCCCACCCGCTCGCCGAAGGCACGGTTGCGTCCCGCCGCGGCGGTCACGTGGAGATCGCCGACCCCCGCCGGCCCGTACGCGCTCTCCATGCGGCCGCCGCCAGCAGCGACGAGCTTCACCATCTCGACCACCGCCTGCTGGAAGCACGCCGCCCGAGCGTTGTGACAATCGGCGCCGACGAGCCCGTCCCAGAGCCCGAGCCCCGTCGCGTACGCGTTCTTCATCGCCGACGAGATCTCGGCGCCGGCAATGTCGTCGCTCACGGTGACGCGGAGATGGTCGCCGCCGACGGCCTCGGCACATGCCCGCGCGTTCGCGACGTCGGCTGAAGCGAAGTGCATCCAGGTGAGGACGCGGCGCGCGACCTCGATCGCCTTCGCCGGCCCTGCCGCGTGGACGTACCTCAGCGGACGGCCCGCGATCTCGGACGCGATCACGTCGACCCGCTCCATCTTCCCGCTCCTGCCGGGGAGGAAGCCCTTCGTGACGCTCAGGATCGGCACGTCGGGGAGATGGGCGGCGGCCTTCGTCAGGACCGGAACGAGGCCGTCGGAGCTCACGCCGTGCACGACGAGCTCCGCGCCCTCGAGCGCCTCCGCGAGCTTCTCCGAACGCAACGGCTTCACGCGCGCGTCGAGCGTCTTCTTCAGCCGCGGGTGGTCCTTGCGCTGTTCGACCGCCTCGACGAGCGCATCGTCCAGCCACGTCCCCCAGAGCCGGACGTCATGGCCGCGCATCGCGCAGACCTCGGCCATCGCGCTTCCCATGTATCCTGCCCCCAGTACGGTCACACGCATCGCTTTCGACCTCGCTCGCGGCGCACTCTAGATCAGCTCCGGCCCGTTGCCGATCCGTCCACGGCAGCACCCGGCGCGAGCGCTCGCGAACGAGCTCGACCGTCAGACACGCCCCCGGTAGGGCGTCGACCTCGCCGGCAGCATCGCGCGCGCCAGGATCTTGAGCTCCGCGAGGGCATTGCCGGAGACCTTCGCAACGGCGGACGCGACCGCCGCCGTCAGCGCGTCGACGGCGAACGGGGCCTCGCTCACGCGCGCATGAAGGTCAGGCTCGAGCCAGAGCACGACGAGGTGGCCGCGCACCATCCCCATCGTCCCCGTCCAGGCGAGCACGTCCGGCTCGACCTCGGTGACGCCGTTCTCGAGCGCCTCGCGGGCGAGCGGCGTCGAGAGTGGCCCGAGCCGCTCGAGCGCGAGGAGGCGCAGGCCCTCGTCTTCACCGCGCCTCATCGCTCACTCCGTACCAGGCACCGCGATGCGCACCGGACGGCGCGAACGACCTCAGCGACGCATCCCGCGGGCATGCTGCACCGGTGCGAGCTCGTCCTCCACGTCGCGTTCCTCGACCTGACCGCCGCGCTGATCCGCCACCCGCACGCTCCCACCGAGCGCCGCCGCGACGGCCGCCGCCTGGGTCTCGCTGGCCTGCGGCTTCGCGAGGTCGAAGATCACCTTGCTCGTCCCACCCGAGAGGTTCTGCAGCGCCTCGAGCCGGCGGAGCTCCATCGCGCCCGGCGACTCGTGGAGGATCCGGGCGGCCTCGGCGAAGTTCTTGGCGCTCTCGAGGTCCGCCTGGCTCTTGATGACCACGTATTGCCGGTCACGCTCGGCGATCGCCTTCTTGGCGATCACCTCCTGCATCTGCGGCGGGAGCTGGATGTCCTGGAGCGCGATGAGCTCGACGTGAAGCCCCCACTGCGCGACGAACTGCTCGACCGCCGCGCGCACCTTGGCCGCGATCTCTTCCCGGTGCGCCAGGAGCTGATCGAGGGTCGTCTCGCCGACCACGTCTCGAAGGACCACCTTCGCCCGGTCCCGCACCGCGTGCTCGTAGTCCTGCACGTTGAGCGTCGCCTTCTCCGCGTCGACAACCTTGTAATAAATGACCGCGTCAATCCACGCGGTCACGTTGTCGGCGGTGATGACCGCTTGCTGAGGCAGGTCGCGGTTTCGGACGCGCATGTCGATGCGCACCATCCGCTGGAAGCCGGGCATCACGAAGTTGAGGCCGGGTCCGCCCCGCCCCGCGAACTTGCCGAGCGTGAACTTCAGCACCGTCTCCCATTGGTTCACCTGGCGGAGGCCGCCGAACAACACGGCGGCGGCGCCGAACACCGCGACAGCAAGCCCAAGGGTGGAGGCCGGGTCCATACGCCGCATGGTAAGGCGCCCTTCTCCGAGCGCCACGATCAAAGCACGAGCGCCCGGCCTGTGCGTCAGTCAGCGCGTCGCGAGGCCCACGCCGCGAACGAGGTCTGCGCCTCGACATCACCGTGATGCAAGGCGACGCGGCGGACACCCGGGATGCTCGCGAGCCAAGCGCGCAGCTCCTTCCGATCCGCGTGCGCCGAGAGGCCTCGGAGCGTGGCGACTCGCGCGCGCACGAGCACCTCTTCGCCGTCGACGCGGACCTTTCCGCCGCGCTTCGCCGCCTCTTGGATCCTCCGGCCGGGCGTCCCTTCCGCTTGATAGCCGACGAACAGGACCGTCGTATTCGGGCTCGGCAGCCCTTCGCGGAGATGACCGAGGATGCGCCCGCCGGTGCACATGCCCGAGCCGGCGATGATCACCATCGGCCCCTCGACGTCGTGGAGCTTTCGCGAGTCACGGCCGCGCTCCACCGCGAAGAGGTCCGCGAAATCGAGCGGATCATCGCCGCGCGCGAGCTTGGCGAGCGACTCCTTGTCGTAGAGGCGCCGGAACCGCTTGTACGTCTTCGTCACCGCGAGGCCCATCGGGGTGTCGATCATCACGGGCACCTCCGGGATGCGCCGCGCTTCCACGAGCGAGTCGAGGAAGTAGAGCAACGTCTGCGTTCGGCCGATGGCGAAGGCCGGGACGAGCACCTTCGCCTTCCTCGCGATCGCGTCCTTCAGGATCGCCTCGAGCTCGCGCTCGATGTCATCGTGCGTGTGCGCGTGCTCCCGCGAGCCGTAGGTCGACTCCATGACGACGACGTCGACGGCGCGCCCCCGTGCCCACTCCGTGTTGGGATCGCGAAGGATGGGGCTGTCGGGGCGGCCGAGGTCGCCGGAGACGATGACGCGGCTCGCAGCGCTGGCGATCTCGGCGCTCGCGGATCCGAGGATGTGCCCGGCCTCGTGAAGCGTGAGGTCGAGGCCGAGGACGGAGGCCCGCTCGCCGTACGGCACCGGGCGGGAGAGCTGACGAAACCGCGCGAGGAACCGTTCGATCTCGTTGTCGCGGAGGCCCTGCATGCCGAGGCTGTCCTCGAGCGAGAGCTTGGCGATCTCGAGCGTCGCCTGCGTGCCGTAGATCGGCCCATCCCATCCGCCCTCGAGCAACGTCGGCACATGGCCGATGTGGTCGAGATGGCCGTGCGTCAGGACGAGCGCCTCGGCGTCGCGCGCGGCCTCAGGGAAGGCCATCTCCTCACGTCCCTGGGCCACGCCGCAGTCGACGAGGAGCCGCCTCCCGCCGGAGTCGACGCGGGTCATTGCTCCCGTGACCTGACGGACGGCGCCGAGGAGCCGAACCTCGCCGTCCGGAAGCGGATGCACCTCGGTGACGGGGACGATCTCGGGCACGCTCGACGTCATCGCCGCGAGCTTAGAGCAGCCCTCCGTCGGTTCGGTCGCAAACCGACCGGCCCTCCAGCCCATCCGCCCGAGCCCCTCGACCCGTGGCGGCGCTCAGCCGGACCAGGGACGATGAGCTCTCGCGGGTGACCGCTCGAACGTCGATGACGTCCGGTCCGTCGCTGGGGCAGGAGTCGGGATTGACCCCAACGACTACTGCGCCCAGCTCGTAGCTCGAGCTCGTAGGAGCGCCGATCGAATGAAGGACCGTCGCGCTCTATGTTCCGCGAGTGGCCTTCGCGCTATCGCGAAGGCCCTTCGGTGTGGCCTTCGCGCTGTCGCGAAGGCCTTTAGTCGGGGCGAGAGGATTTGAACCTCCGACTCCCTGGTCCCGAACCAGGTGCGCTACCAGGCTGCGCTACGCCCCGAGGGCTCGCCGTCACTCGTTGCTGAGTGATGCCGAGGGGCAGCTAGATAGGGCGTCCGCGGCACCCTCGTCAACGTGATTCGACGCACATTTTCATTTTAGTCTCGGCGGAATGGTCCAACTATATAGAACTCCTACCTTTTTCCAGTCATCCGTGACATCCGCCCTTCACTCCCAGCGGATCTCTGTCAAGCTACACTGTAACGGCGGAACGCACTTCGGGGTTCGGACCTCCCGGCTCGAACCGAGAAGCGCACACCACCGCCGCTCTCTCCCTTCCTTTGCCCGTCCTCACATCAACGGTCCGGGCCCGCCGTGAACCTTCAGTACGCCTCAACGGAGATGCGATGACCGCACAGCCTTCCGAGCTCCAACTCCCCGCCGTCAAGATCCTGATCGTCGACGACGATCGCGCCATCTGCGAGTACATGCAGACGCTGCTCGAGCGCGATGGATACGCCGTCAAGACGATGAGCGATCCGACGACGATCGAGGAGGAGGTGAAGAGCGGCGGCTATCACCTCATCATCCTCGACCTGATGATGCCGAAGATGGACGGCATCGAGGCGCTGAAGAAGATCCGCAAGATCGACAGCGACGTCGCCGTCGTCATCTTCACCGGCTATCCGAACCTCGAGACCGCCGTCGCGTCGATGAAGCTCGACGCCGTCGACTACATCAAGAAGCCCTTCAACGTGGATGAGTTCCGCGAGGTGCTCGACCGCGTGATGCGGAAGAAGGGGCTCGCGCGCACCCCGGAGGAGAAGCTCCACAAGGTCATCGGGGACACGATCCGCAACCTCCGGAAGGAGAAGGATCTCACCCTCAAGCAGATGTCCCGCCGTACCAACCTGAGCGTCTCGCTCCTCTCCCAGATCGAGCGCGCCGAATCGAGCGCATCGATCTCGTCGCTGTACAAGATCGCGACGGCCCTCGAGTCGCGCATCCAGGACCTGTTCGGCGAGTACTGACGCCTCCGAACGATCGGACGCGCCGCGCGCGCCAGCCGACGTCGACGTCACCCGAAGAAGAGCGAAGGCCGCCACCTTCGCTCTTCGTCATTTCTGCTTCGCGCTCGGCGCTCGACGCGGCCTCGCACTGCGCTGCCGCGCGAGAACCGGCCCCGTGCCGCGGATCATCCGCGTCTCCGAAGGGGTGGGGCTCGAGGTTCCAAGCCCAGCCGTCGTGATAGCCTCGGCCCGCCATGAAGTCCCCTCTCCTTCGGGCCTGGTCCCTCCTGTCCCTCGCCGTCGTCGCGACAGTCGCCGTGCGCGCCCACGCCGGGTGGCCGCCGGCCCCGGGCGCCGACATGAAGGACAAGGCGAACTGGCCGAACGACTTCAGGGCGCGCTGGAACTACATCTCGTACTTCCCCGAGCGCACCCCCGGGGCGCGTCCGATCGATCCGTTCGATCTGAAGCTCGGCGCGTCCGGCATGAGCATCGACCGCGCGTGGACGCACACGATCGGTCGCCCCGACGTGAAGATCGCCGTCATCGACTCGGGCATCGAGTGGGACGCCGCCGACCTCGTGAACAAGGCCGCGCTCAACATGGGCGAGCTCAAGCGCGACGAGGCGAAGCCGCGGACGAAGGAGGACACCGCGTGCGGCGGCACCGGCGCGCTCGCCGGCTACGACTGCAACGGCGACGGAGTCTTCAACGTCGCCGACTACCGCGACGACCCGCGGATCGCGCCCGTCGTCCCGGGCGAGCCGTGCTTCAAGGACCACGACAAGAGCAAGCCGGGCGGAGATCGCATCAAGGGCGACCTCAATCGCAACTGCATCCTCGATCCCGGCGACATCATCCTGATGTTCTCCGACGGCGTCGACGACGATGCCAACGGCTACACGGACGACATCTGCGGCTGGGACTTCTTCAAGAACGACAACGATCCCTACGACGACACCCGCTTCGGCCACGGCACCGGCGAGGCGCGCGACAGCGCTGCCGAGGCGAACAACGGCGACGGCGAGCCGGGCGTCTGCCCCGGATGTATGTTCATCCCGCTGCGCGTCGGCGACAGCTTCATCGGCGACGCCAACGACTTCGCCAAGGCGGTGATCTACGCCGCCGACAGCGGTGCGAAGGTCATCCAGGAAGCGCTCGGCACCGTCAACCAGTCGGCGTTCTCGAAGGCCGCGATCGACTACGCCTACAACAAGGGCGCGCTCATCGTGGCGAGCATGGCGGACGAGAACTCGCGCCATCACAACATGCCCGCGACGGCGAACCACGTCCTCACCGTCCACTCGATCCGCTACAACGAGGGCAACCCCGGCCAGGCGACGACGTTCGTCGCGTTCGACACCTGCTCGAACTACGGCGCGCACCTCTCGCTTAGCGTGAGCGGCACCAGCTGCTCGAGCGAAGCGACCGGCCGCGGCTCCGGCATCGCCGGCCTTCTTTACTCGGCGGCCGCCGACGAGGGGATCACGCTCACGACGGAAGAGGCGATCCAGCTCTTCAAGATGGAAGCCGACGACATCGACATCGCGGACTCGCGCGTGACGGAGTCGCCGAAGTACTACTACTCGCACGCGGGGTTCGATCAGCGCTTCGGCTACGGACGCGCGAACGCGCTCCGTCTGATGGAAGCGATCAAGGCGCGGCGGATCCCGCCCGAGGTCGACATCGTCTCGCCGGAGTGGTTCGCGCCGATCCACGCCGACAGGGCCGGTGGGCCCATCCAGATCATGGGTCGCGTCGCTGCCTCCCGCGCGAAGTCGTACGACTTCAAGGTGCAGTGGGCGCCCGGCGTCCAGCCGGCCGAGAGCGACTATCGCGACGTCGTCGCACCGCTCACGAACATCCCCGCCTCGACCGTCAGCGGCGGCGCAGTCCCGCTCGCTCAGCTCGATCCGGCGCAGATCGACACGACCCACCCGCGTGACCCGGACTCGCAGCTCGGCGAGAACGACCGCTCGATCTCGATCCGCATCCGCGCGGTCGCTCACTACGATTCGTTCGACGTCCCCGGCGAGGCGCGCCGCGTGGTGTCGATCACGAACGAGAAGAACGGCCTCGACAAGGACCTCCTCCCCGGCTTCCCGATCGCGCTCGGCGCCTCCGCCGAGGCGAGCCCGAAGCTCGCCGACATCGACGGCGACGGCGTCCGTGACATCGTCGTCCCCGACAGCTCGGGCAAGCTCCACGTCTACTCGATGAAGACGGGCACCGCCGTCGAGCTCCCGGGCTTCCCGTACCTCACCCGTCCGATCGACGGTCTGGCGAAGGACCTCGGCGAGCCGACGGTGCCGAGCTACCTCGCTGCGCCGGCGTACGCCGCGGGCGCGCAGGGCGGTGTCGATCCCGCGGTCGCGCGCGAGTCGCTGATGGCGGCGCCGGCGGTCGCCGATCTCGACGGCGACGGCAAGCCCGAGATCATCTTCACGTCGTGGCCCGGCAGCATCTACGTGATCAACACCGCGGGTCAGGACCTCCCGGGCTGGCCGAAGCGCCTCCCGCTCGTCCCGTCGTGCCCGCACGATCCGAACGCGCCGCAGCCCGAGACGTGCATGGACCTCAAGCGCGGCTACGCGCGCGGTTCGTACAGCGCGCCGGTCATCGTCGACATGAACAAGGACGGGCGGCCCGAGATCGTCATCAGCGCATTCGACGGCAAGATCTGGGTGTTCAAGGCCGACGCCTCGGTGCTCGAGGGCTTCCCGGTGGCGCTCGTCTCGCCGAAGTCGGACACCCCGAGCCGTATCATGGCGACCCCGACCGCGGCCGACCTCAACGGCGACGGGATCCCCGAGCTCATCAGCGGCTCGAACCAGCTGATCGGCGGCGGCGGCGCTGCCGGCCCGGTCTTCGTCGTCGACGGCCGCGGCAACGCCGCGCCGAGCGTCTACCTGCCGAACTGGCCGATGACGATGGCGAGCATCAAGCTCTTTCCCGTCGTCGCGGAGGGCATGGTCGCGTCGCAGGCCGTGGCCGACTTCGACGGAGACGGCCGCCCCGACATCCTCATCCAGGGCAACGGCTCGCGGCCGATCGTCGTCCAGGCGGACCCCGGGGGACAGCAGCGCTTCGAAGAGCCGCCGAACCGCCTCCCGATCGTGCAGAACGAGGACGGCACCGAGCAGAAGGGCTTCGACGCGACGAGCATCTTCGGCGAGCGCTCGAAGGCCTTCACGCCCGACGTCATGTTCCCGCTCTTCAGCCACCCCTCGATCGGCGATCTCGATCAGGACGGTGTCCCCGACATCATCGTCTCGGGCGGCTCGCTCAGCCTCGCAGGAGCCCTCGCCGGCGGCGGCTCGCGCGCCGAACGCGCGCAGCAGCTCATCGCCGCGTGGAGCGGCAAGACGGGCAGGATGCTGCCCGGCTCGCCGATCCTCGTCGAGGACTACACCTTCCTCGTGAACCACGCGATCGCCGACGTGAGCGGCGACGAGTACCCCGAGATCATCACCGGCACCGGCGGCTACTTCCTCCACGCCGCGGACGCCTGTGGCCGCGAGGCCGAGGGCTTCCCGAAGTTCACCAACGGCTGGATCGCCGCCACCGCCGCGGTCGGCGACATCGACGGCGATCCGCAGAAGTCGCTCGAGGTCGTCGTCGGTACGCGTGACGGCTGGCTCTTCGCGTGGAAGACGAAAGGCACCGCGAACGGCCCCGTCCAGTGGGAGTCCTTCCACCACGACAACGCCAACACCGGCAACTACGGCACGAAGCTCGATCAGGGCACGACGCAGCGCGCGGCGAAGCCACTCGAGTGCCCCGTCGACGAGAAGCCGGCCGACGAGCGATTCGAGGTCGGCGGCGGCTGCGCCTGCCGCGTCGAGAGCCACGGCGCCCTCGGCGGGACGGGCGGAGCCGGCGCCCTCGCGAGCGCCGGGCTCCTCGGCGCCGCGGTGGTGCTCGTTCGCCGCCGCCGCGCCCGCGCCTGATCGTCTCCCCACCACTCGGGACCGCGGTGGTGGCGCTCGTTCGCCCCACCGCGCCCGCGCCCAGAGCAGACGCGGCCTGTGGTGGCGGCGCGCACGGCGGTGGCGTGCCTCCGCCCCGGCCCGTCCTCGCACGACGTCCGACGCGGCGGAACGCTCGCGCGTCACTTCCCCGGCGCGAAGTACTTCTCGAGCTCGTCGGCGCCGCCGATGTACTTGCCGTCGATGAAGATCTGCGGCGTGCTGCTCTTGCCCGTCGCGGCGCGGAGGTTCCGCGGCGTGGCCTTGATCTCGTCGAACGGCAGCCCGCGCTCCTGGAGGACCTTCCGCGCTCGAGCGCAGTGCGAGCAACCCTCGCGACCGATCATCAGCACGTCGGCCGGCGCCTTGGCGTTCGGATCGAGGTGCTTCAGCATCGTATCGGCGTCGGACACGGTGAATGGATCGCCTTCCACCTCCGGCTCGATGAACATCTTCTTCACGACACCGTCGTCGACGAGCATCGAGTAGCGCCACGAGCGCTGCCCGAAGCCGAGCCCGCGCTTGTCGACGAGCATGCCCATCCCCTGGGTGAACTCGGCATTGCCGTCGGGGATGAACAAGACCTTGTCCGCGTTCTGCGCCCTGCCCCACTCCTCCATGACGAAACCGTCATTGACGGAGATGCATACGACCGAGTCGACTCCGCTCGCCTTCAGCGCGGGCGCGAGCTCGTTGTAACGCGGGACATGCGCGGAGGAGCACGTCGGCGTGAACGCGCCCGGGAGCGCGAAGACGACGACCTTCTTGCCCGCGAAGAGCTCCTTCGACGTGACGTCCTTCCACTCCGCGCCCTGACGCGTGCGGAACGTGACCTCCGGAACTCGCTGTCCTTCCATGTTCTTCATCTCGACTTCTCCTCTTCCTCGTTCTTCTCTGGTCTTGCTTCTCTTGCGTTGCTCTGAGTCGCGTCGGCCTTCGTGGCCGCTGCTGCTTGGTGCGCCCTTCTATTTCGTGCCCCCCGCGGTCGCCCGTGAGTCCAGCTTGGCGGCGACATCGCGGAGCGCCGTCCGAAGTCCCTCCTCCACGACGGGGTGGTAGAAGGGCATCGCGAGCATCTGATCGATCGTCAGCTCCGCCTGATGCGCCCAGGCGAGCAGGTGGGCGAGATGCTCGGCACGCGGTCCGGCGATCTCCGCGCCGAGGAACCGACGCGTCGCCGGGTCCGCGTACAGCCGCGCCGCGCCCTTGTTCTGGAGCATGATCCGGCTGCGGCCCTGATTGCCGAAGTCGATCTCACCGGCGACGAACGGCCCCCGCGCGGAGACCGCGGGAAATCCGCCCGCGACGACCGCGAGCGCAGGCTCGGTGAAGGCGATCGAGAGGAGCGTACGCCGCTTGCCCCGGCGAGTGTCGGGGTAGCGCGCGGCGTTCTCGCCCGCGATCGCGCCTTCGTCGGCCGCCTCGTGGAGGAGCGGGACGTCGTCGTTCGCGTCCCCCGCGACGAACACGTGTGAGTCACCCCAACGCAGCGTCGTCCGGTCGACGGTCGCGTCCGGTCCGATCCCGGCCCTCTCGATGTCGAGCTTCGTCACGTTCGGACGCCGGCCGGCGGCGATCAGCGCGGCGGCGAAGTGCTCGACGCGCTCGTTGCCGTCGGCGTCGACCCAGCGCACGGCGACTCCCGTCTTGCCCTCAGGCTCGACGGCGCGAACGTTCGCGTCGAAGTCGACGTCGAGCTCCTCGCGAAACGCCGCCACGGCCGCCTCCTTGACGACCGAGTCGTTGATCGGACCGACGGTACCGTTGCGGCCGAAGACGCGCACCCGCACGCCGAGGCGATGCAGCGCCTGCCCGAGCTCGAGCCCGATGACTCCGGCACCGAAGACGGCGACCGACTCGGGCAGGTCATCCCAGGCGAAGACGTCGTCGTTGACGATGAGACGGTCGCGGATCGGGTCGAACATCGACGGGATGAACGGCGACGAGCCGGTCGCGATCACGACCGTGCGTGCCTTCACGCGGACGCCGTCGACATCCAGCTCGTCCGGCCCGACGAAGCGCGCATGGCCCGTCAGGTGATCCTCGGACGGGATGTTGTCCACGCCCTCGAGGACGAAGCCGACGAAGCGGTCGCGCTCGCGCCGGACCCGGTCCATGACCGCCCGGCCGTCGACCTCGACCCCCGCCTTCACTCCGAACGGCGACGCGTGCCTCGCATGATGCGCGGCCTCGGCGGCGGCGATGAGGAGCTTGCTCGGCATGCACCCGACGCGGGCGCACGTGGTCCCGTGCGCTCCGGCTTCGATGAGTAGCGCCGTCTTCCCCTGCTTCTTCGCCGCACGGTAGGCCGCAAGGCCCGCCGTCCCGGCTCCGATCACCGCAACATCGACCTCGACCGTTCTCGTTCCTGTCTCGTTCATCGCTCGTCCAACCTACAGCGCCGGCTGTGATTCGCCCAAGACGAAGATTCGATGACAGTGATAGTCTTCATCTATCATGAGCGTCACCGCGCAGGACCTCTCGATCCGACAGCTCCAATATGTCGTCGCGATCGCAGACACGCTCGGATTCCACCGCGCTGCCGAGCGCTGCGGAGTCTCGCAGCCGACGCTCAGCTCTCAAGTGCAGAAGCTCGAGGAGGTCCTCGGCGTGCGCGTCTTCGAGCGCGACAAGCGCCGCGTCCTCGTCACGGCCGCAGGCGAGCCGCTCATCGAACACGCGCGCAAGGTGCTCGTGGAGCTCGACGATCTCCTCAGAGCTGCGGCGGAGGCCAAGGATCCGTTCGCGGGGACCTTCCGCATCGGGGTGATCCCGACCGTCGCTCCCTATCTCCTGCCCTTCATCACGCCCGCGGTCGCGACGCGATGGCCGCGCCTCCGCCTCGCGCTCGTCGAGGAGAAGACCGACGAGCTACTCGCAGCGCTCCGCGGCGGCGAGCTGGACGCGGGCCTGCTCGCGCTGGTGGACGGGATGGAGGACCTCGAGCACGCGGTCGTCCTCGACGACCCGTTCGTCGCCGCGGTCCCGCGCACGCACCTGCTCGCGAAGAAGAAGACGGTCTCGCTCGACGACCTCGAGGACGAGCCGGTGCTCCTGCTCGAGGACGGCCATTGCCTTCGCACACAAGCGCTCGCTCTCTGCCAGCGTGCGGGCGCGACCGAGACCGACCTCCGCGCCACGAGCCTCGCGACCCTCGTGCAGATGGTCTCGTCGGGCGCCGGCGTCACGCTGCTCCCGAGCATCGCGGTCGACGTCGAGAACCGCCGCGGCCAGCTCGCGGTCAAGCCGCTCGAGAAACCCGCCCACGGCCGCACGATCTGCCTCGCCTGGCGCAAGGCCGCCCCGCTCGGCCGCGCCCTCCGCGAGCTCGCCAAGACGATGGCGACCGCCTCCAGGCCCGCGACGAAGCTCCCGCCTCGATCATCGTTGTGACTGGCAGGGACTTCAGATGGTCTGAGTCGGTTGCGACCGTTCGGGGTAAAACTCATGGTCGAAGGACACCAGCTCGTTCGGACTTGGTCCGGAAGGCTCCGAATACACCTCGACACCATCGCGAAGCTCTTCCCCCAAACAGTCTAGAGTGA
Source organism: Myxococcales bacterium 68-20 (assembly GCA_001899635.1). Taxonomy (GTDB): domain Bacteria; phylum Myxococcota_A; class Polyangia; order Polyangiales; family Polyangiaceae; genus Labilithrix. The sequence goes on from MKVQ01000005.1 coordinate 314,390, forward strand.
CGATCTCGGCAAATTTCCAGCGAACGCGGGCGTTATCGGCATTTAGACACTCCTCTTCATGGGTGTGCCCGAGAGCAATCGCTCGCGCCTGCGCGTCTGCGAAGTCCACGGCAATGAAGATGTGCAAACAATCCATATACTGCGAAAGACCGACCCCCTCCACAAGGCACGCAATCCGAACTTTCGCACTAAACCAGCTCATTTGGAGCGCCTCCGATCGATAAGCAGCCTCTTTACCTTCGAGCGATGGTTGCCCCCTCCTCGACGGTCATGCGCAGGAATTCTCCAGGAAGCTCTCGCTGCACCCCGTCCTGCCGGGATTTCTCCACAAAGTCTCGAACCGACACATCCTCATAGACTGCGCGATGCCGGAGCCGGCACCTTCGCCATCAGTCACGTCTTCGAGCCATGAGGTTGCGCTCGACGTCGTCCGGAGCGACGTCGTAACCGGTCGCCCTCGCTCCGGACCAGTTGAGGCCGACAAGCAGGCCGTCCGCGAGGAGTCCAGGGATCCAGCGAGCCCGCCACTCCTGAAGTGTCAGGGCCACCGGTTGGAAGCCTCGAAACGCTTCGACGGTGTCGATGATGCGCTGTGCCCGGGCGCGTGAAGACCAGAAGGGCATCGCCCGCCGGCCATCGGCCTCCGGAGCCGGGTACCCGTTTCCGTCGCGGATCGCCCACACCTCGCCCCGGTCGAGGACTTCGGCGTAGAAGGCGTGTGCTTGGGCAGCGCTGCTCGACACGGGCAGGATGATGCCGCACCGCCACAATAGTTCAAGTGAGTGACGTCGCACGGAGCTCGCCAGCCACGGCGCGACCGACGCCCTCGCGACGGATCAAGAGCAGTCCGGCGACCAGATAGCACTCGTGATCGTAGTCGCCACGCGAGCAACACCTACGCTCGCGGGAACGTCCGGGCGCCACACAGCGAAAGGATCTTCGCGCGCGCGAGGACCGACGCTCGCCGCCCTTCAATGGAGAGCCGCGGTCACCAGGTCGTCGCGCGCGCGGTGCGCACGCCATGGCTCCGCGGCGAAGGCCTACGTGAGAACGAGGAGCGCCTCACGAAGGATCGTCTCGACGGGAGCGGCTTCCATGTCGCGCTTCGTCGCCAGCGTCTCGAGCGCTCGACGCGCTTCAGGCTCGCGAAAGCCGAGGGACCGCAGACCACGGGCGGCGGTCTCGAAGGACGCTGCCGTCGGCGGCGGGCACTTGTTACGTCGCAAGTCCATCCGGCGCGCGACGTGCGCGCGGCCGAAGACCTGCCCGGCGTACAGTGCATTGTGCGCTCTGCACCTCACGCGCAAATTGACTGCAGTCTCCGTGCCGCTGAATGCCTTCGGGTTGACGTGATCCAACTCGAGGTATCCGCGCGCGAGGCAGCGATCGCCGTCAGGGCCGACCTAGGTGCACCGCATGCCGTCTCGCGCGAAGACCGCGCGACGGCGGCTGTAAAGAACTCGGCTCTGTCGTTGAGCGCCCCCGGCCGCGGAACTAACCGTCTCCTCTACGCGAGCGCGCTTTCGCTTCCGGCGCCGCAGCGTCGCGAAGACGACGCACCTCGCGCCTCACGACGAAGAACGCGATACCTGCGAACAGGAGCGCGATGGGCGCGGTCTCGAGTGCCTCGCGAGTCTTCCCCTCACGAACGGACACGAAGGAGAACCAAAAGAACCCCAGCGGGAGCATTACCAAGGCGATGATGACACGGAGGCGCATCACGGATACGCCTCCAGGGTACCGTCAAGATCGAATCGTCGCTCTCTCGTATCGAGCTCGCCGCACGCCTCGGGGAGGGCAGCCTCTCAGCCCTCGATCGGCTTCAGTCCTCGGCGCACCCGCGCCTCGTTGTAGAGCACGTGACGGTAGTCGTTCGGACACGCGAATCCGTCGAGCGCCTCCCAGGCCGCGTCGGGCGAGGTCGCTACGTCGAAGCCCACCTCGACCAGCGTCTTGGATTCGCTGCGAAGTCGTCCCCGGACGCGGAGATGAGGAGGTAGTCAACCCGTGGGGCGGAGCTGGAGCCTCCACGCGTCGTGCGCATTCATCGCCGCGATGCTTGTCGCTCGCGTAAGGCGCGCTCATCGCCGTTCATGAGGAAGGCTTGCGGCCGCGCTGATGGCGAATGCTCCGGGCGTGTCCGCCATGCACGCCATAGGAGAGCTGAAGGTAGACGAACGCGACGTGGAACTGCGACCACGCCACGAGTGTGACGAGCACGGCGAAGGCCGAGCGCCAGACGTCTCCGGACAGGGCCGATCGGTCCAAGCAAACGCAGCTATCTCTCGCGTGAGACCGAGGACGAGAGCGACCACGGCGCCCGCGTGGCCCGACTCCGAAGAGCGCAAGGGGGAGGACCGCGATCAGCTGTGCCGCCACCAGCCAAACGTCGCCATTGCCGACGTAGTCGTCGGTGGGCATAGGCAACCCATTTGGGAGCCGTCCGCGGCCATCAAGACCATCCCCGCGGCATGCCCCTGCACAGTCTGGCGCACGATGGACGCGACGGTCCTTGGCGTACCGTCAACGAAATCCAGCACCTCCGGACTGGCCCGCTCCATGCAATTTCGATCCGACGATGAGCTATCGATCATGGATCCTCTCCGGCGTCGCCCTGAGCATCTCGGCCTGCGGAGGCATAGTCCCCTCCGATTCATTGACTGCGGGTGCACAAGGGGCGAGTACCGCGTCGACCCCGCTGGACTTCTCAATCGAACCGGCGAGCGTCGATGAAGCGCGCGCGTTGTGCGCGAGACCGCCGACCGAGTGGGAAGTCACACCGACTCCGGCCCCGTCCGACTACGCGGGATCGCGCTGGATCATGTGCAATCCCTCCTTGGTGCTCGACGTCAATCAGAATGGGTCGAGCACGATCGAGGGCCGCCCCTACTCGACGTGGGGCTTCGCCCTCCAAGAGCCGCAAAGAGAGACGATGGTCGTCGTCTTTCCGATCGACGACACCAATGGCTACGGCATCGGGAGCGGCCGCCCCGAGCGCGCTCGCGGCGGGTTCTCCCATTGGCTCCGCCTTCCTGTCGACCCCAACGATAGCGGTCTGCTCGCGCCCAAGCTGAATGGCATGACGGAGGCGACCTTCGTCCGTATCAAGGCCCCCGAGCGCGCTCCCGAGCCGGAGGTCCAAGCGCCCGAAGAAGCAGTGGAGCAAGGGCCCCAGCCTCCGGAACCCTATCCGTGGGTCGCGAGCTGCCCCGCGCCGCCCGACGAGAGCTGGGTACCGCGCGCTCTTCCCACGGGGAGCATCGATGACTTCCGCGCCTACTTCGACGCGTTTCGAGCCCAGGTCGTCGGTCATTGGAGGGGACAGATGACGGCTTTTGGCACCTCCCGCCCCGTCACCTTCGCGTTCGAGTCGAATGGTCACTACTCGGGTATGTGCCTCGACGCGCTCTGCGGAGCGCTCGTCTACTATCGAACGGACGCCGAATCCGACGCCAAGCAATACCGACTCGACAACATGAATCTCGACGGCGTGGTGTCCGGTACGATCGACCTCGCGTTCCCCCCGCAGCCGATCATGGGCGAGAGCCCGAACGATCCGCCGTGGGTCCCGGAGGTGGGAACGACGCGGCTCGAAAAGGTGGAGCTTGATGCTTCCGGAAACAGGCTTCGCTTCGACTTCGTGAGCCATCTCCAAAGCCCGCCAACGATCGCTCACTACGATCTCTGGCGCTGCCCGTAGCGCCGGCGCGTCGCCACCGCTTCGGTGCGGATCGGCCACGACGGAAGTGAGGCTCTCTGCTCTTCGGCGCAAGAGCCACTTCCGGTCGTGCCGTGACAGCGGCATCACATGGCTCGCGCTCGCCGGCGTCACGAAGATGAGCCGCCGCGCGGGCCACGATCACGTGCAGACCACGATGGGCTACGTGAAGCTCGCCGAAGACCTCCACGGCGATCTCGGCGCCCCTTCGGTCCGCTTCCAGCCTCGCTCTGCGAGGCCGGGAAGACCGAGCCGCTCCCGCCTCAGGAAGCAGAAGTGCCCGCGGCCGCCTCGACCATGGTCCACGTTGTGGTCCAGGTCGAGTCGAGGGCCGCGAGACCATTGTGCCGGAGGAGGGAGTCGAACCCCCGACCTAGCGCGTATGAAACGCCCGCTCTAACCAACTGAGCTACTCCGGCGGTCGGGTCTTATGTCTGAAGGAGGAGCGATCTAAACCGACCGCTGCGTCTTGGCAAGCGGCTTCGCGGCCTCTGCCTTCACTTGATGATCGGGTTCTTCGCGACGAAGGGCGCCCGGATCCGGAGGGACGTCCGGCCCGCCTGCCTGAGGGCGGCCGGAAGAGGCTCGAACGGGCTCGCCCGACGGAGGGCGTCGGCGCAGTTGCGGTCGAACTCGTCGATGCCGCTCGGCCGGATCGGGGGCCAGGTGACCTTGGCCGTGCCGTCGGCCGCGATCGTGAGCTCGATGATGACCGTGCCCTGCTTCAGCTCGAGCATGGCGCTCTTCGGGAAGGCGTTCGCCCAAAGCGGGTCGACCTTGGCGTGGATCTTTCGGAAGTACGGCAGGAGCATCGGGTCGTTCGTGTTCCAGTCGACGAGCTCGCCGTCGCCGGAGCCGAGCGGGCGTGCGACCGAACCACGACCGGTCTGCCCGCCGCCGGCGCCGGGATCGGGTGCGGGCGAAGCGGAGCCGCCCCTGCCCTCACCTGCGATGCCGCCGGCGACGCTCGCGTGCACGAGGCTCCGCACCGTGTTCGCAACCTCCTGATCGCTGTCGACGGTGTCGTTCGGGCGGCCGTTCCAGATGCCGGGGATGGTCGGCGGGCCTTCGGTGACCGACGGACGCGCGTAGGCGACGCGCGCGGCCCGGCGATGGTCGGTGCCCTCGCGACCGTCCCGGACGCCGACGCCGGGGCTCCCGAGGAGCTGCCCCGCGCGCTCGGCGCCGGCCGACGATCCCGGAGCCTCCTCGTCGGGCGAGTCCGATCCGACTCGGCCGCCGACGACCGAGGGCGCGCCCGAGATCAGCGAGCCGCGGCTCGGGTCCGAGGGCGCGTCGGGACGGCGCTCCTGATGTTTGCCCTTCCCGCTCGCGAGGAAGGTGAGCTCCATCGGATGGGTCGTCGCGCGGCGATCTTCGTGGGTCGTCCGCCGAGAAGCTGTCTTCAGGCGCTGGACCTGATCGCGGTCGAGGCGGCTCAAGAGGTCCGTGTCGAGCTTCATGTCGTCGTTCATCGCGGCGAGGTTCGTCGCGCGCGCGCCCGTGACGTCGCCGCCGGAGCCTGGCGATCCCGTGTCGACACGCGCGACGGCGGCCCCACCGTACGCCGACGGCGTGGTGCCTTCGGGGATCACCTCGCGATCGGCGAGGAGCGTCCCGTCCGAGACACCGGGGAGCTCGATTGCGATCACGGCACCGGGCCCCGCCGTCGCACGGCGCTCCGCCTCGCGCGCCTCCTTCGCTGCGAGCGAGCGGTACGCCAACCACCCCACGCCGCCCGCCACGACGACGTGCGCGACGAGGGAGCCTACGAGCGACCAGGTCGCCTTCGAGGATCCGAAGCTATTGCGCCGATCGGCCAAGGTATCTCTTCCCAAGCGTACGTCATCGCGCAGCGCGCGCCATGGCACGAGAACGGCGCGTTCACGACCGATGTAAGCACACCGCCTGGGGTCGCAAACTCAGCCGGGCTGGAATCGGCGCCGGAACCTGCGCTCCGCGTTCTCCGAGGTCGCCTCGCACAGCGCCTCGAACGCCATCCCCCGCAGCTCGGCGACACGCCGCGCGGTGTGGACGACGAACGCCGGCTCACACGGCTTCCCGCGCAGAGGCACCGGGGCGAGGTAGGGGCTGTCGGTCTCGACGAGGATGCGATCGAGCGGAGCCCAGCGCGCGACGTCCTGGATCGCTGCGGAGCTCTTGAACGTCACGATGCCGGAGAACGAGATGTCGAAGCCGAGGTCGAGCGCGCGCTCGGCGAACGCGCGGTCCTCGCTGAAGCAGTGGATGATGCCGCCGACGTCGCGCGCACCTTCGCGCTCGAGCACCTCGAGGGTGTCGGCAGGAGCGCTCCGCGTATGGACGACGATCGGCTTCTTCACCTCGCGCGCGAGGTTGATGAGCCGCGCGAAGGCCTCGCGCTGAACGTCTCGGGGCGAGTGGTCGTAGTGGTAGTCGAGCCCGATCTCGCCGACGGCGAGGACCTCGGGTTGCCTCACGAGGTCGGAGAGCTCGGCATACGCCGCATCGTCGAGCGTGAGCGCGTCGTGCGGATGGACACCGACGGCCGCGCCGATCCGATCGGGGAGCCGCCTCGCGAGCTCGACCGCGGCACGCGCAGGAGCGAGGTCGTGACCCACCCCGATGACGACGAAACCGCGGATGCCGGCTGCGGCCGCCCGCGCGAGGACCTCGTCCGGTCCGGCGGGGAAGTATTGCGGATCGAGATGGCAATGCGTGTCGATGAGTGAGGTGACCCCGGCATCGGGCATGCCGTATCGTACCGCCGGTGAGTCTCATCAGCGAAGAACGCTTTCGCGAGTTGCTCGATGCAGGCGGCATCCTCCGAAGCGGCGCGCTCGCGTCGCCCGAGCGAAGCGCGAGCTATACCGTCTTCGCGCAGCGCAGCGACGCCACGCTCGACATCGCGGCGATCAAGGCCCACGCGGCGCGCTTCTTCGACACCAAGCTCGGCCTCACGGTGAACAAGAGCTACGGTTCGGTGCCACCGGAGGTCGACGCCGCGCGCATCGTGCTCGCGAGCGACGACAAGACCGCGTCCGGCACACGCTTCTGCTTCGGCCGCCCCACGAACGCGAACGACCTCGCCGCCGCCGAGGAAGCCGAGCAGGAGCAGCGCTCCCACGGAATGGCGCTCCTCGCGCAGCGCTGCCCGACCGTGTGGCTCGTCCTGCGCGAGTCGAGCGACGACCGCGTGGCGCTCACGCTCGCGGCGATCCTCGCGAGCTCGTTGCTCGGCCCCATCCTCTCCCCCGACGGCGACGAGCTCTTCGGCGTGCGGACCGCACGGATGAAGCTCGAAGGCCGGGCGGGCCCCTACCGCTGAATGACCGACCGCTGGGCGGGACGCGTGGCCCCGCCTCGAAAGGCGCTATCTTCGGGCCTGCTCGCGTCGCTCGCGATCTCGAGGGTCGCGCTTCGCTACTGGGACATCGCCTCGCAATAGGCGCCGTAGACACGGCCCTTCACCGTGCCCAGATCGAACGTCGCGTCCACCTCGAGCTCGACGGATGCCTTGTCGTCGAGCGCGACGATCGTGACCGTCGCGGCCGTCGCCGTGATGATCGGGTTCGGGGTCGTGATCTGCGCTCCCTCGAAGTCGAAGTAGGACACCTTGATCCCGTCGTCCTTCGTGAAGCGGTCGCCCGGCGCCCCCTTCGGGACGCCGTCGATGATGAGCGTCCGCTTCGGCGTCTCCGACTCCGGGCACGCCGGCACGCCGCCCTCGTGCGCCTCGATGTAGAGCGTCTCGCCGCCGGCTTCCTTCGTGACCCCGAACTGCGCGCGATCGAGCGTACGGGACACGTCGTTGATCTTCGCCTCCGCCTTCGTCGCCTTCGTCGGCGTCAGCGGTCCGGTCGCGGCCTCGCTCGCTGCATCGTCGCCGCCACCGGCGCCACCGCCGTCCGCGTTCGTGCTCCCGTCGCCCGCGCCGCCGTCGGGTGAATGGGCCGCGGACGACACCTCGTCGGAGCATCCGAAGACGACCGCACCGGAGACGAGGCAGAACGACAAGAGAAGGCTCGAGAGACGCATCGGTAGCTCTACTGTACCAGAGGCTCGGGCTCCGTTCGCGTGGGCTCTCCGGGACGGCGCCGGAACAGCGTCGCGAGGATCGCGGCGCGCACGAGCCAGTCGGTCGTCGATCCGAGCCACACCCCGACGAGGCCGAAGCCGAGAACGATCGTGAAGAGCCAGGTCGCCGCGAGCCGTACGAGCACGGCGCCCATCAGGCTGACACCGAGCGCCTGACGGGTCTTGCCCGCACCGCGGAGCGCCTGCGCCAGCACGACGCCCATCGCCATGAACGGCTGCGCGATGGCGAGGACCGGCATCGCCGAGCGCCCGATCACGAACACCGCTGGGTCGTCCGAGAAGATCGGCAGGATCACGTCCCGGAGCAGGAGCGCTCCGATGCCGAACGACGTCAGCGTGATGACCGCGTAGCGCGCCGCGATCCACGCCGCGCTCCGCGCTTGGTCGGGCTTGTCCGCTCCGAGCTTCTGCGCGACCAGCGCCGCGGCCGCCACGCCGAAGCCGTCGGCCGAGAGAAAGCAGATCGACTCGACGCTGATCAGCGACTGATTCGCGGCCATCGCCGCGTCGCCGAGGCGCGTGACGATGAGCGCGTAGGTCATGAAGCCGAGGTGGTAGAGCACGCGCTCGAGGAACGCGGGCCCGCCGATCCGGACGAGCTGGCTCGCCTCCTCGCGAATCGTTCCGGAGGTCTCGCCCTCCGCGCGCAGCGACACGGGGCGAGCACGGCTCGTCAGCGCCATCGTGGCGAGCACCGCCTCGATCGCGAACGTCACCGCGGTGCTGATCCCCGCGCCGCGCGCGCCCATCGCGGGAACGATGCCGAACGCGCCGAGGATGAGCACCCGATTCAGCGCGATGTGGATGATGTTCGCCCCCACGCCGATGAGGAGCGGCGTGCGCGTGTCGCCGCCCGCCTGCAGCGTCGCCGTCGCCGTCGCGGCGACGAAGACGATCGGAGACGCGGCGATCGTCACGCCGAGATACCCTCGAGCCTCGCTCATCGCCTCGTCCGAGACGCGCGTGGCGACGAGCGGAAGCGCGGCGAGCACCAGCGGCGTCGCCAGGGCGAGGACGAGCCCGATCGCGATCGCCATCCCGAGCGAGAGGCGCGCGACGCGGCGTGCGCCTGCCCGGTCCCCGGCACCGACGAGGCGGCCGACACGCGCGATCGTCCCGACCTCGAACGCCGCAAACACGCTCCAGATCGACCACTCGAGCGCGCCGCCGATCTGCATCGCCGCGAGCGAGGCCTCGCTGTGATGGCCGAGCATGACGCGATCGACGACGAAGACGAGCGTCTGCAGCAGCGAATGCAGGATCGCGGGCAGCGCGAGACGACGGACCTCGCGCGCGAGCTCCGCACTGCCAGGACGCCCGAGACGATCGAGCCGGAGGATGGCGCGAAGAGGGCTCAGGCGACGATCAAGTCACTGTAGCGCTTGCGAAGCAGCATGCTCGCAAGGTCGACGCCGCAGGCGTCGCAATAGCCGAAGCGCGATGCGAGTCGATCGAGCGACGCGCGCGCCTCTCGAGCTCGGCCCATGTCGAGCCCTGCAGCCTCGTCGCGGACGAGCACGACGATGTCGCGGGCAATCTTGGCGACGTCGCTACGCTTGTCCGCGAAGATCGCGTCGCGGAGGCGCCGGAGGTACTGCGGAAAGACCGACGCGGCCTCCACCTTCTGGCCTGGATGGTCGATCGCCCACGCGGCGATGGCACTGATCATCTGCTTGCGCGCCTCCTCGGCGGCTCCCTTCACGTCGAGCAGGCGCTCGACCTCGCGCATCATCGCCTCGTCGGGCTCCTCGTACTCGCCGGTCACGCGGTTGCGAATGCGCTCCTTCTTAACCCAGACGCTGACGTGTTGCACGTAGCGCTCGAAGAGGTCGTCGTACTGCTGGTCGTCGACGAGCCCGCTCGACGCATAGAGCTCCTGCTCCCACGCCGTGAGAAGCCGGGAGATGAGCGTCTCGCGGAAGAGCTTCACATCGTGGTAGCCGCCCGCCTGCGTGTCCTGCTGGAGCCACTCGAACTCCGCCTTCCGCATGCAGAGCTGCTCAATCTCGTCGAGGACCGCGAGCGGCGAGAGGCAGCGATACGCCGTCGACTGCGCGGCATCGAGGAGGACGCCGCGCATCTCGCGCGGGCTCGCGCCGACGCGGCCCTCGTAGATCGGATACGCGTCGCTCTCCTCGAAGACCTCCCGCACGCCCGCCCGGAGGATCTTCTGCGCGTCCGGCTCGAGCCGCTCGGGCGCCCGCGACGTCGCGTAGAGATCCATCTTCTCGACCGCGGTGAGGCCGGAGAGCGCGTTCGAGAGCGCGCGGGAGTACTTGTCCGTATTGGGCTTCCGCATGCGCGTCAGCACGGCGAACTGCGCCGCCATCTCGGTCGCGTGCGGCGCGACGTGCCGTCGGATGTGCGGGACGACGTGCGTGTCGTAGATGCGCTGCTCGTGCGCGGCGCTCCGCAGGTACGGCGTGCGGATCAGCTCGAGACGCCCGCGGAAGCTCGCGAACTCGGGATGCTCACGGAACGCGTCGAGATGGAGCTCGTTCGCGCTGCCGGTCATCACGCAGTTGAGCAGCACGTTCTGCTGCGTGAGCGAGACCTCGCCCGTCTCGATCGAAAGCTGGAGGTACTTGAACGCATCGAGCGGGCGCTTCAAGAGATCGCTGAACTCGAGGACGCCGCCGGCCGCGTCGACGAGCTCGCCCTTCGCCTCGTAGAGCGTGACCGCCTGGAGCGACGCGGGCAGCGACGCGAGCGAGCGATCCATCGTGAGCTGACGCTCCGCCGCGTCGACGCTCATCTGCGGGCCGATCGTGACTGCACCGACGCGGTAGCGCTGAGAGATGAAGTAGCGCTCCACCTGGACGTGCTTGAGCACCTCCGTGTACGAGCCGTTGTAGCTCGAAAGGAGCGCCTCGAAGACGGTCTGGCTCTTGTGCGAGAGCTCGCCGCGCATGATCCAGTCGCTGAAGCCGTCGCTCACCGAGGCCTCGCCATTCTGCTTCGCGAGGCGAGCGAGCAGCTTCTGCCGCTCCTCGCGCGGGATGAGGAACAGCGGATGGTCGCGGACCTCGACGAGGAGCTTCGCGTCGATCTGATCGTCGGGCAGGTGCGCGAACGTAGCGACCTGCGACGACTGCTCCTTCTGCCCGAAGCCGAGGGTCCCGCGAAGCGTCTTCGACGACGGGAAGACCCAGTTGAATCGATAGAGGGCGCCCTGGTCGAGCGTCGAGTAGTGCTCGAGACCGCGCATCATGCAGGCGACGATCGTGCTCTTCGCCGAGCCGTTCGGCCCGTGGAGGAGGACGAGCCGGTTCGGCCGTCCCTCGCGAACGAAGTTGGAGACGCTCCGGTAGATCTCCTCCTGGACCTGCTCCTGCCCGATCAGCGCGTGGTGGCTCTGCGACGGATCCCAGGGAAGATCGAACAGGCGCCAGCGCGTGAACTTCCCCCACGGCTGCTCCACCACGACGGTGCCGAAATGATCGAAGCAGTCGCGGAGGTAGCGGCTGGAGTCGCGCGCGAAGCGCACCGGATCGCTCGCGAAGAGGTCGAGGTACTCGGAGAAGGAAAGGACACGCCGTCCCTTCTGGAAACGCTTCTCGACGCTCTCCGCGACGGCGCTGATCTCCGCCGCAACACTGGTCTTGTCGCTCTCCGCCTGGGCCATTTCACGAGGCTACACCAGACGGCAAGCGCGCACACCGAACGCGAAGCGTCGTCGCCGACGTCGAGTTCTCCCCGCCGCAGGGTCGGCGGGCCTCGACCGTTCGCGAGCACGTCGGGTCGAGAGCACCGTCCTCCGCCGCACGGCCCGCGATCCCACGTGGCGGGGATCGACCTCATGCGTTCGCCGCGCCTCGCGCCGTCGAAGCTCGACCACAAACGACTCGAGGTGACGATGCCATCGGCAACGTCACCTCGCGACCGCTTCGTTGGATGTTGGGTCGGCTTACTTGACCGGAACCGGGATCGGTCCCTTGCACTGGTCGCCGCTGCAGATGAACGCCTTGACGGTGCCCTCGCACTTGGCGCCCTTGAACTTGGCCGCCTGCTCGGTGACCGAGACCTTGTCGCCCTTGTCCCACTTCCAGGGCGCCTTGTCGTTGGTGTGCCAAGGGGCCTTGGCCGTCGCGGTGACTTCGCCGTTGGAGCACGTGATCTTGATGAGCTCCTCATCGCCCCCCGCGCGGGACTCCGTCGTCGTTGCGATCGCCACGACCGCCGCACCAACCGCAACGAGGGAGCCCAGGACCTTCGACACTCGCATCATTCACTCTCCTCCCCGGAACCAGCCGGGTATCGTCGTGACAGTTTCCCTCCACGGGGCGGAGGGTCAAGGGGGTTCGAGAAACGGAGAAGCCAGGCTCGCAGAGCTCTTCCGAGCGATGAGCTCTGGTCCGTTCGACGGACGAACCGTTCGGAGCTTCAACCTATTTCATTTTATTCCATCGACTCGCATCGACTCGCTGTCGTCACCGGACATAGAGCTCCAGATAGGGCTCGACGTCGGGGGCGGCACCCGAGGCCGACGACGGGCCGACTCGGCTCGCGCCGACTGGATCCGTCGATGCGCGATCCGCACCGAAGGTTCCGGTCGCAGTGAGAGCAAACGTCGATCCAGATCGTGTCTCGTTCTCCGCGACGATGGCGATCCCTTGATCGGCGAGGTCGCGACGAGCCCAATTTCGAACGAGCTCGCGAACATCCAGACGAACGAGCGATCGCGCGCCGGGTTCGACCGTCGTGGACGGCGACCGTGTCTCTGTAGACCGCGGCTGGATGGCCCACGAGACCGATCCGCCCTCCCACGAATCGACGATCCGGGTCGCGTGTAGGGAGACGGGCGCAGGATCGTCGTCCACGACCGATGCGCGACGGAGCACGACGTACGCTTCGACGATGTTGGCCATCGACGGCACGGCGACGGAGAAGCGAAGGAAGAGCTTGCCGCCGTCCTTGCCGAGGACGAACACGGTCGGGAGCGCGCCGTCCGACGGCCCGTCTCCCCTCTTCACGTAGGCGATGTCGACGGGTCGAACCACGAGGCGTCGCGCGCTGTCGACCGCCGGCTTCGCCGTCGCCTTCTCGACCTGACAGCGCCCCGCGACGCACGCGCTGTTGTTGGTGCAGTCGCTCGCGGCCGTGCACATGCGAGGACGCGGAGCGCATCCGGTCGCGAGGACATGGGAGAGCGCGAGCGCGAGGAGGAGCAAGCTCGACCCGAGCTTCGCCGGCGTCGCCCACGAGCTTCGACCGCGCGCCGAGTGGTGCCCGACACCGACGACGAGCGAAAGGCGCGCATCTCCGCAAGCTGGCCGTCGCACGGCGGCGAGCTTAGCATGCCCGCCCATGGTCGAGACCGTAGCCGACAAGGACAGCGCCGCCTCACGCGTCCCTCTCCTTCGTGTGCGCGATCTCGTCACGAGCTTCCGGACGGAGCGGGGCGTCCTTCGCGCCGTCGACGAGGTCTCCTTCGAGGTGCCGGAGGGCGCGACGCTCGGGATCGTCGGCGAGAGCGGCTGCGGAAAGAGCGTCACCGCGCTCTCCATCCTTCGCCTGATCCCGCACCCGCAAGGAGCGATCGAGCGCGGCTCCGTCGAGCTCCGCGGCAAGGACATCCTGCGCCTCTCCGAGCGCGAGATGCAGGAGATCCGCGGGAACGAGATCTCGATGATCTTCCAGGAGCCGATGACGAGCCTGAACCCGGTCTACACCGTGGGTGCTCAGATCATCGAGGCGATCCGGCTTCATCAGAAGAAGTCACGGCGAGAGGCACGCGAGCGCGCGATCGAGATGCTCCGCCTCGTCGGCATCCCCGCGCCGGAGACGAACGTCGACGCCTACCCGCACCAGCTCTCCGGCGGGATGCGCCAGCGCGTGATGATCGCGATGGCTCTCGCATGCGAGCCGAGCCTGCTCATCGCCGACGAGCCGACCACGGCGCTCGACGTCACGATCCAGGCGCAGATCCTCGCTCTGATCGCGAAGCTCCGCGACAAGCTCGGGATGGGGGTCGTCCTCATCACCCACGACCTCGGCGTCGTCGCGGAGGTCGCGAGCCACGTCGTGGTCATGTACGCGGGCCGCGTCGTCGAGTGCGCGCCGGTCACGAGCCTCTTCGAGCGTCCGCGCCATCCCTATACCCGCGGCCTCCTCCGGAGCCTTCCGTCGTTCGAGGCCGCTCCTGTCACGAAAGCGAACGCCGACGGCGGGCGGAAGGGACGCGCTCGCCTCCCCGTCATCGAGGGCATCGTCCCCGACCTGATGGCGCTTCCTCCCGGATGCCGTTTCGTCGACCGCTGTCCGATGGCGATCGACGCGTGCCGCGACGACGAGCCCGCGCTCGCCACCGTCGGCGGCAACCCAAAGCACCTCTCACGCTGCATCCGCGCCGAGGAGGTCTGAGCGAGCCTGACGTCTTCGCGCGTTTCGGCTACGAAGGAGCTGTGGTGTCAGGGAGCACGGAGGAGAGACACGAGACGACGGGCGCGACTGCAGCGCCTGCACGGCCGCGCACGCTCGTCGCGACGGAAGGGCTCGGGAAGTACTTCCCCGTGGGCTCGAGCCTGTTCGCGCGCTCGCAGAAGCTCCTCCGCGCCGTGGACGGCGTCTCGCTCCGCGTGCGCCGCGGGGAGACGGTCGGCCTCGTCGGCGAGAGCGGCTGCGGGAAGAGCACGCTCGGCCGCCTCATCCTCCGCCTGATCGAGCCCACGTTCGGCCGCGTGGTCTACGACGGTCGCGACATCGTCCCGCTCTCGGCGGGCGACATGCGCCCTCTCCGGCGCAAGATGCAGATCATCTTCCAGGATCCGTATTCGAGCCTGAACCCGCGAATGACGGTGCGCGACATCGTCGGCGAGGCGATCCAGATCCACAAGCTCGCGGCGACGAAGAACGACGAGGAGGAGATGGTCGCCGGCCTCCTCCGCAAGGTCGGGCTCCGTCCGGACGCGATGGGCCGCTACCCGCACGAGTTCTCCGGCGGTCAGCGTCAGCGCATCGGCATTGCACGCGCCCTCGCCGTGCAGCCGGAGTTCATCGTATGCGACGAGCCGATCAGCGCGCTCGACGTCTCGATCCAGGCCCAGATCGTCAACCTGCTGATGGACCTGCAGGACGAGCTCGGTGTGGCCTTCCTCTTCATCTCGCACGATCTTCGGGTCGTCCGGCACATCAGCCACCGCGTGGCCGTCATGTACCTCGGCAAGATCGTCGAGCAAGGCGGAGTCGAGCAGGTCTACGGCGCGCCGCAACACCCTTACACGCGCGCGCTCCTCGGCGCGGTCCCGACGCCCGATCCGGAGAAGAAGCGGCTCCGCATCGTCCTGGAGGGCGACGCCCCGAGCGCGATCGAGCCGCCTACCGGCTGCCCGTTCCACCCGCGCTGCCCGCGCATGATCGCGAACACGTGCGATCGGGAGGTCCCGACGCTCGCCGAGCAAGAGCTCGGCTCCGGGCACAAGGTCGCCTGCTGGAACCCGCACATGGAGTGACGATGGGCGGGCCGACGGAGAAAGAGGATTCGAAGGAGACTACGCGTGCACCGAGCGAGGCCTCGGGGGCAAACACGCAGCCGTCCGCGACGCGGAGGTCTTCACCCGCCCATGAACGATCCACGGCGCCGCCGAAGAAGATCGGCCGCTACGAGGTCGAGCGCCTGCTCGGTCAAGGCGGCATGGGGCGCGTCTGGCTCGCGCGTGACACCGTGCTCGGACGGAAGGTCGCGATCAAGGTGCTGCGCGACGACCTCGCTCTCCCGCCGCCGGTGCGCGAGGAGCTCGTCGTTCGCATGGGGCACGAGGCACGCGCCGCCGCCGCCGTGAGCCATCCGAACATCGTCACGCTCCACGACATGGGCGAAGACGACGGAGTCGGCCTCTTCCTCGTCTTCGAGTACGTCACGACCAAGAGCGACGACGGCGAGGAGGCGGATGTCGTCCTCTCGCTGCGGGATCGCCTCAAGTGTGGTCCCCTCACCTTCTCCGAGGTCGCGAAGCTCGCACGCGAGCTCGGAAGCGCGCTCACGTTCGCGCACGAGGCCGGCGTCATTCATCGCGACGTGAAGCCCGAGAACATCCTCTTCTCGCGCAACGGCTTCAAGATCGCCGACTTCGGTATCGCTCGCATCCCCGACTCGACGATCACGCGCGCGAACACCGTGCTCGGCACGCCCGCGTACACCGCGCCCGAGGCGCTCTCGAAGGGCGAGTTCGGCCCGGCGTCCGACCAGTTCTCGTTCGCCGCGACGCTCTACGAGGCTACCACCGCCGCGCGCGCATTCTCGGGTGAGGACGCGATCGTGACCGCAGGAAAGGTCTCGAGCGAGCCGCCGCCGCCGCTCCACGAATCGATCGGCCCCGGCCCCGCCGTGCGCGCGCTCGACGTGACGCTCCAGCGCGCCCTCTCCAAGGATCCCGAAGCTCGCTTCGCGTCGTGCGCCGAGCTCGGCCAGGAGGTCGCGCGCGCGATCGAGAGCGACGGTGCTCCGCGACGGCCCACGACGGCGCGCTCCGGATCGCTCCTCACGCCCGTCCCGGGGCTCATCGAGATCGAGCGGACGCCACTGTCGTCACGCATGGCGCTCGTCGAACGTGCCATCAACGAGCACGCCAGCGTGATCGGCATGGCCGGCGCCGAGACGCCTCGCCCGTCGATCTTGCTCCGCAAGCGCACGCAACGCTTCCAGAACATCGCGGCCGGCATCGCGCTCGTCGTGATCGTGGCGCTCGTCGTCTTCGGGAAGCGCACGCCGAGCAGTGACGGCGCCGCGAGCGCCGCGACCTCCGCGAGCGCGTCCGCGCAGCCGGCGGTCGTGGCCTCTGCGTCGAGCGCCACGGCGCCCACGCCGGCACCGCGACCTGTCGTCAAGCCGAAGCCGGCGCCCGAGCCGCGACCGACGGCAGTCCTCGATGTGCCTCCGGACGAGCGAAGCTCCGACGCCGGCGCGGCGCCCGTCGAGAACGACGAGTAGGCCGACGGGCCCTCACCTCCAGCGCGCCTCCGTTCAGTCGACGACGACGCTGCTCGACGTGGTGACGAGCGACCTCAGCGCGACGTACCTGCGCTCTGCCACGCGTCGAGCTTCCCGAGCAGCTCGCGCCACGCCTCGCCGCCCTTCCCGGTCGCCTGCACGGTGTCGGCGGGACGGCCGTCGGCGCCCGGAAGCCCGACGAACGGAACGAACTGGTAGGTGTAGCCAGCGGCGCCGAGGCGATCGCCGTCCTTGTCGGCATCGAACGCGAGCAGGGTCACCTTCGAGAAGCGCTCGTCGAGCCGCCCGGACGCCAGCTCCGCCTTGAAACGCTTGCAGGGCGCGCACCACGTCGCGCCGACGTACACGACGAGCACGCGGCCATCCGCCTTGGCCTCGAGACGCTTCGTCCTCACGAGCGAGAGCGCATCGGTGTCGGCCGTCGCCTCCACGACCTCGATCCGGCCGCGCGCAGCAGGGGCCTCGGCCGTCACCGCGGTCGCGGCCGACGACGTCATCGTGGACGCCGTCGCCGTCGGACCGTCGCTCGTGATCCCGCTCTTCGTCGTTGCCGTCGACGGGTTGCAGGCCGCGAGCACGAACGCCCATGACACGAGCGCTCCTCGACGGGCTCTGCAAAGCGATGCGCGCCCTTCGCCGGCTCTCTTCACCGCGGACGCCCCTGCGCGACCCACGACTCGACGAGCTGGATGTCCTCGGCCGACAGCGGCTCGTAACCGAGCGGCATGCCGCGCACGGGGCCTGTCTCGGCGCCGCTCTCCTCGTCGTGACGCGCAAGGAGCGCCTTCACGAGGCGCGGGACGTCGCCTTCGTCCTTGATGAAGACGCTCGCGCGTTCGCCCTTGTCGTCGAGGTAGCCCGCCGCAACGCCGTTGTAGTCGGAGAGGTTGAGACCGCGCGGCTTGAAGCCGAGACCGCCGGAGTTGCCCGGCCCGCCGTCGCCGATCGCGTAGTCGGGCTCGGAGTGGCAGTGCCAGCACGTGCGGTGGAACACCTTCTCGTCGACCTCCTTGAAGGTCACCTTGCGCGCGAGCACCGGCAGCCGAGCGAGCTTCGCCTTCGCGGGCGGCGGCGAGATCTCCGCGCCGAGAATGTACGCCGCGAGGTCCTTCACCTCCGCCTTCGAGAGCCCTGGCTTCGGCATCGGCGTGTCGCCCTTGATCGCCTGCGGGTCTTCGAGCCACGCGATCATCTTCGCGGCGCTCATGCGGTCGCGCGCGAAGCGCAGGTCCGGCGCGAGCCGGCGCCCGAGGTCGAATCGCTTGCCGTCCATCGCGGGCGGCGCCGAGCTCGGCACCGCCGCGACCCCGGTGAAGACGTGGCAGCTCCCGCATCCTTTCGTCTCGAGGAGCTGTCGGCCCTTCCCGAGATCCGCACCGGCGAGCTCGGGCGACGCGCCCGCCGGCGCGGGATCATCCTCGGGCACGAGGTAGGCGGCGATGTCACGCGCGTCGGCGAGCGACATCGCCAGTCGCGGCATGAACTGATGCAGATGGGGGCGGAGATCGGTCGGCAGGAGGAGGTAGCTCGTGACCCACTTGCGCGAGAAGCGCTTGCCCGTCGCCTCGAGCGAGGGCGCGGCCGCGAGCTCCTTCACCCGCGGCTTCCAGCGCGCGATCGAGGCTGCCGGCGCCTCGAACTTGTCGTCCATGATCTTCGAGTGACAGTGAACGCAGTGCTTGTTGTCGGCGGCCGCCGGATGACCCGTGCCGTCGTGACAGCGGTTGCACTGGTAGTCGAACACGAGGTGCTTCCCGCGAGCGGGGTTCGGCGCCGGCTCGGCCGACACGGGCGTCGGCGCGGCTGACGCGAGAACCGCAGGCCCCGCGTTCTTCGCCGCTGGATCGGGATTCGACTTGCTCGGGCAGCCCGCGAGGACTGCAGCGGCGGCCAACACGAGGACGAGCGCGCGAATGGAGCGCATGCGATCGGTTTATCCCCTTCTGCGAACATGGATCGCGTGACCGCGATCAGGCCTTCGCCGCGACCGCCGGCTTGGCCGCGGCCGGCTTGCACACGCCCGGCGACTTCGACATCTCCTCGCAGCGCTTGATCGCGGCCTGCGCGCCGGCCGAATCGCCCTGATCGGTGCGAAGCTTGGCGAGCGCGGCGTACGCCTGAGGCGAGCCCATGAGGTCCTTCTGCGCGAGCCCCTGGAGGATCTTCATCGCCTCGCCCTGTCCGTGCGGGAGCTTGCTCAGCGCCTCGCCGAGGTCCGCCTGGACCGTCGGATCGTTCGGCCGCTTCGCGTCGATCTCGCGGATCGCCTGCACCGCCCATTCGAGGTTCGCGGTGGGAGTCCAGTCGCCCTGCGACGAGAAGCCCGCCGTCTTCTCGTTCACGGCTCCATTCGAGCGAACCACCGCGAGCGCGAACACGCGGAGCGCGCGCGTCTCGAGCGGGTTCGTTCCGGCAGTGGCGACGCGCACCTTCGGGAAGTTGCCGAGCACCGCCTTCACGGCGACGAGGTTCTGACCGTTCTCGAGCGCCTTCTCGGCGCGGGCGATCTCCTGGACCGGCGTGGGCTTCTGAGGCGTCGGATCCATTCGGATCGACATCCCGCACGCGTTCGCGTCGGGGGAGTAGGTGACCGCGAGAGCGGCGGCGGGAATCATGGCGAGGGCGACAGCGACGAGCTTGGCGGTCTTCATGGTTGGGTTACCTCTCTGACGTATCGATTCGCTGAAAGTTCCGTCGCCCGATCGAGCGACGCCGAAAGGTGTGAGCAAGCCCGTCGAGGCACACCTCGAACGTCGACATTTCGCGCAGTTAGCGCGATGCCGCGGCCCTCTCTCTCCAATGGAACGCTCGGTCGTCGCTCGACCTTGTGCCGCCGTGACGAATGGCTGTGATTTCAGTGGGAGAATGTACGCCGCATCAGAGTGCAACGGCGCTCGTTGCCACGATCAATCAAGCGCGAGCAGCCCGCGATCGTCGACGCGTTCGACTCAGCGCGTCGCAAACACGGAAGTGGTTCCTTTGTCTGCGAGTCTCGACTACTCGATGCGGTGTGAGCCAGTCGAACATCCAGCAGATCCCTCAGCAAGAGTCGCCCCTCACGCGTCCGAGTGGGCAGCTCGATCACCTTGCGGACCTCTATCGCCAGATGCTCCTCATCCGCCGCGTGGAGGAGGAATCGGCCCGCGCCTATGCGCAGGGAAAGATCGGCGGGTTCCTCCACCTCTACATCGGCCAGGAGGCGGTCGCGGTCGGCTCGATCGCCACCCTCAAGCCCGAGGACTACGTCGTCACGACGTACCGCGATCACGGCGTCGCCATCGCGAAGGGCATGAGCGCCCGCGCGGTGATGGCGGAGCTGTACGGCAAGGTCACCGGATGCTCGAAGGGCCTCGGCGGCTCGATGCACATGTTCGACGCGAAGACGAACATGCTCGGCGGACACGGCATCGTCGGCGGCCACATCCCGCTCGCGACCGGAGCCGCGTTCGCGTCGAAGTACCGCGCCGACGGCCGCGTGACCCTCTGCTACTTCGGTGAAGGCGCCGTCAGCATCGGCGGCTTCCACGAGGGAGTGTCGCTCGCGGCGCTCTGGAAGCTCCCGATCGTCTTCATCTGCGAGAACAACGAGTACTCGATGGGTACGCCGCTCTCGCGCACGATGAGCGTCGAGGACGTGTCGATGAAGGCGCTCGGCTATGGCATCGACCGCGACCGCTTCTTCGTCGAGGACGTCCTCGACGTCGAGCAGCGCATCGGTGAGGCCGTCCAGCGCGCGCGTGAGCTCTCGCTGCCCACGCTGGTCGAGGTACGCACCTACCGCTTCCGCGGCCACTCCATGAGCGACCCGGCCAAGTACCGCACGCAGGAGGAGCTCGAGGATCGCAAGAAGAAGGATCCCATGTTCCGCGCGCGCGCGAAGCTCCTCAACGACGGCTACGGCGAGAGCCGGCTCAAGGCGATGGAAGACGACGTCGAGAAGGAGGTCATGGACGCGGTGAAGTTCGCGGACGAGAGCCCCGAGCCCGATGCGTCGCTCCTCGAGCCCACGACGTACGACGGCCCGTTCGCGTCCTGATCGTCACCTGATCCTCACGCCGCGTTTACCCGAGCCCGCGCGCACAAGACGAGCTCGATAGACACGCGCTGCGGCGCAGCGCGTCGAAGGCGCCAACGCGCATTGTGCGCTTGGCGCCATCAGACTCCAGTGGCACTGTTGCGACGACCCCCAAGAACGAACCATGGCACGCACGATTCGATTTCGAGACGCCCTACGCGAAGCGATGACCGAGGAGATGGAGCGCGACGATCGCGTCTTCCTCATGGGTGAGGAGGTCGGCCACTACCAGGGCGCCTACAAGGTCAGCGAGGGAATGCTGGAGAAGTTCGGCAGCCGCCGTGTCATCGACACGCCGATCGCCGAGGCCGGCTTCGCGGGCATCGGCGCGGGCGCCGCGATGGTCGGGCTCCGTCCGATCATCGAGTTCATGACCTGGAACTTCTCCGCTGTCGCGTTCGATCAGATCCTCAACAACGCGGCGAAGATCCGGCAGATGTCGGGCGGACAGTTCAACTGCCCCATCGTCTTCCGCGGCCCGAACGCGAGCGCGCGTCAGGTCGGCAGCCAGCACAGCCACGCGATGGAGCACTTCTACGCGACCGTGCCGGGCCTCAAGGTCGTGGCGCCCGCGTTCGTCGACGACGCGAAGGGCCTTATGAAGGCGGCCATCCGCGACGACAACCCCGTCCTCGTGATGGAGTCGGAGACGCTCTACTCGCTCAAGGGCGAGGTCCCGGACAGCGACGAAGTGACGCCGCTCGGCAAGGCTCGCCTCGTCCGCGAGGGGACGGACTGCACGATCATCTCCTACTCGCGCATGACGCACGTCGCGATCGAAGCGGCGGCCGCGCTCGACAAGGAGGGCATCTCGACGGAGATCGTCGACCTCCGCTCGCTGCGCCCGCTCGACGAGGACGCGATCGTCGACTCCGTCCGCAA
The DNA here is from genome assembly GCA_001899635.1 of Myxococcales bacterium 68-20. GTDB lineage: Bacteria > Myxococcota_A > Polyangia > Polyangiales > Polyangiaceae > Labilithrix. The sequence goes on from MKVQ01000005.1 coordinate 336,092, forward strand.
GACCCACCGCTGCGTGGTCGTGCACGAGGGCTGGCCCTACGGAGGCGTCGGCGCCGAAGTGGCCGACCGCGTGCAGCGCCTCGCGTTCGACTGGCTCGACGCGCCGATCCTTCGCGTGACGAGCCTCGACGTCCCCATGCCCTACAACGCAAAGCTCGAGCAGCTCTGCATGCCTCAGCCGGGCCGTGTCATCGACGCCGTGAAGCGCGTCGTGAACCGCGGTGTCGCGCAGGGCCGGAACTGAGGAGCGAGAGGCGATCACATGGCGAAGATCCTCGATATGCCGAAGCTCTCCCCCACGATGGAGGAGGGCGTTCTCGCGACCTGGCACAAGAAGGAGGGCGACTCCGTCGAGGTCGACGACCTCCTCGCCGAGGTCGAGACCGACAAGGCGACCATGGAGTTCCGTGCCTTCGACAAGGGCACGCTGCTCAAGCAGCTCGTCGGCCCCGGCGCGCAGGTGAAGCTCGGCCAGCCCGTCGCCATCATCGGCAAGCCGGGCGAAGACGTCTCCGCTCTCGCGGCAGAGGCCGGCGGCGCCGCTCCGGCGGCACCGAAGAAGGCCGAAGCGGAAGAGCAGCCGACCGAGACGCCGCGCTCGCCGCGCATCGAGTCGGGTGAAACCGCGGCCGCGAAGCCGCGCGCCACGGCGCCGACGATGCGCCCCGCTCCGATCGACAAGGGCAACGTCCTCACCCGCACCGAGCGCGACGCCGCTGCGATCGGCCCGGTGCAGGTCGTCAACGGCGAGCGCGTCCTCGCATCGCCGTACGTTCGCAAGGTCGCGCGCGAGCGCGGCATCGACCTCGCCGGCGCGCAGGGCAGCGGCGAGCACGGGCGGATCCTTCCCTCCGATCTCGATGCGCTCGGCAAGGGCGAGCTCCGCGGGAAGATGCCCGCCGCCCCGCTCGCGCGCGTGGACCAGGCCGCGGCGGCGCTCGCCGCGCCCGGCCTCGCCCAGCCGGAGGTGCGTCCGCTCTCGCCGATGCGCAAGACGATCGCGCGTCGCCTCACCCAGTCGAAGCAGACGGTCCCGCACTTCTACCTGACGATCGACATCGACGCGGAGGCGCTCGTCGCCCTGCGCGAGCAGATCAACGCCGACCTCGCCGCCGGTGCGAAGAAGGCGGCGAACGGTGCAGAGGCTCCGAAGCCCGACAAGGTCAGCATCAACGACCTGCTCGTGAAGGCCTGTGCCGCCGCGCTCCGCCGTGTGCCGGAGACGAACGCGCAGTTCACCGAGGAGGCGATCCTCGTCCACCAGCGTGTCGACATCTCCGTCGCCGTCGCGATCCCGGACGGCCTCGTCACCCCGGTCGTCCGCAACGCCGACCAGAAGTCGGTCGTCGCGATCGCCCGCGAGGTGCGAGACCTCGCGTCGCGTGCGCGCGCGAAGAAGCTGAAGCCCGAAGAGATGAGCGACGGGACGTTCTCGATCTCGAACCTCGGAATGTTCGGGATCGACGAGTTCTCCGCGGTCATCAATCCGCCCGAGGGCGCCATCCTCGCGGTGGGCCAGGTCCGCGACGAGCCGGTGGTGAAGAACGGCGAGGTGCGGCCCGGCAAGAAGCTCGCGATGACGCTCTCCTGCGATCATCGCGTCGTCGACGGCGCCGTGGGCGCGGCCTTCTTGGCGGAGCTTCGAGATCTCCTCGAGCGTCCGATGCGTATCCTCACGGGTTGAACCAGATGAGCGCCTACGCGTTTGGACTCGCCGCGGCGCTCTCTCTGATTGGCTCCGGTGCCGACTTCGGCATCGGAGCACTCCACGTCGCGCCGGCGAGCATGCGCGGCCCCTTCGAGGGCCTCGAGCACGCGCGCCGGCCGCAGCGCGTGGAGTCCTTCTGGAATGGTCTCCCGCGCCCTGCCGAGCGCGCGGCGACGAGCAGCGGGATCCTTGCTCTCCGCACCCCGCGCGATCGCCGCGTGCGGATCACCGGCGGTCGCTTCGTGATGGGCTCGACGCCGCAGGAGATGCAGGACGCCCTCCGGCTCTGCGCGAAGGAGCCGTTCGGCCTCGCATGCCAGCGCGGCAGCGAGCACGCGTGGGACGTCGCACTGGCGATCCGCGCCGAGGGCCACGCCCACGAGGTGATGCTCGACGACTTCGAGCTGGACGTCACCGAGGTCACGGTCGAGAAGTACATGCGCTGCGTCGCGGCGGCTGCATGTTCACCGCCGTCGTTCGTGCCGGGCGATCCGCGCTACGACGTCGCGAGCTACCCAGTGACGCACGTCACTTGGCAGGACGCCTCCAACTATTGCGCGTGGACCGGCGGACGCCTGCCCACGGAGGCCGAGTGGGAGCTCGCCGCGCGCGGGTTCGCGAACCGAACGTTCCCGTGGGGCAACGTCTACAACCCGCGCCTCTCGAACCACGGCTCCTACGCCGATGATCCGACGGACGGCCGCGACGGCTTCTTCGGGCTCGCCCCCGTGGGCTCGTTCCCCGACGGCGCGACGCCCACCGGGCTCCTCGACATGGCCGGCAACGCGGCCGAGTGGGTCGCCGACTGGTACGAGCGCGACGAGCAGCAGTTCGGCTACCCGCGCGGAGCGCAGACGAACCCGAAGGGGCCGCCCTTCGGCTCGCTCGGGCATGTGATTCGCGGCGGCTCCTTCCGCGACGGTGCGCACTGGCTGCGGACGGCGGCGCGCCGCGCGTCGTCGTTCGCGGAGCGTGAGGTCGGCTTCCGCTGCGCGGCGAGCCTGTGAACGGACGCTCGAGGTGACGAGGTGCCCCAATCTTGGGGCAATGCCGAGCGCGAGCGCGAAAGGCACGCTAGTGTAGTGAATCCATCACTGCGAGCTCCGCCATTCGGCTCGCCCGTTCGGGCGAGCGAGCCGAATGGCTCCGACTCGCAGCGGGGAAGTCTGATTCCACACCGGCAGTTCTCGTTGGTCGTTCCGTGAGTCCGAAGACGGACTCACTACACTAAGGTTGCGACCGGGCAATGCTCGCCCGGCATCGCACTGCTCGCGGGCTCCGCACCGCAGCGCTCGGCTCCCCTCCACGACGGTTCATCCTCATGCGTGTCGCGCACTTCTCCGATCTCCACGTCCTCGCGCTCGAGGGCGTGAGCCGCAGCCGGTTCCTCAACAAGCGTTTCACGGGCCTCGTCAACCTCCGGCTCAAGCGCGAGCACAAGCATCGCCCCGGACACGTCCGCGCCGTCGCGCGTGAGGTCGCGCGTGCGAAGGTCGACCACGTCGTCATCACCGGCGACCTCACGAACCTCGCGCTCGAGCAGGAGTTCGAGGCGGTCAAGCGTCTCGTCGAAGAAGACCTCGGCCTCGATGCCGAGCACGTCACGATCGTCCCGGGCAACCACGACCTCTACACGCGCGGGTCGATGCGCGCGCAGCGGTTCACGCGCTTCTTTGCCCCCTACCTCCAGAGCGATCTGCCGGACCTCGCCGCGGACATCGCGCTCGGACGCTTTCCGATCGTGAAGCTCCGCGGACCACTCGCCGTGATCGGCATGTCGAGCGCGGTTCCGCGTCCGCCGCTCGTGGCATCGGGCGAGCTCGGGACGAAGCAGCTCGAGGCGCTCGCGCGCATCCTGGCGCACGACGAGGTGAAGCGCCGCACGCCGATCCTCGCGCTCCACCACCCGATCCACAACCCGGAGTCGCGCGTGAAGACGCTGGTCGAGGGCCTCGTCGACGCGAACGACCTCGAGGACGTGATCGGCCCGCTCCGGAGCGGGCTCCTCTTGCACGGTCACCTCCACAACCGGATGCAGCGTGCGTTTCCGACGAAGGCGGGCAACCTGCTCGCCGTGGGCGCGACGAGCGCATCGCTCCACCACGAAGACGAGCACCGGATGGCGGGCTTCAACCTCTACGAGTTCGACGGCGCGGGCGACCTCGTCGACGTCGCTGCGCACGTCTTCGATCCCGGTGCGGGTTCGTTCCGGATCGACCGCGTCCCGACGTGGGATTGAGCGAGCGGACTCCTTAACGGCGAAGCGCCTGTCCCGACCGGAACAGGCGCTTCATCGTCGACTGCATTCGCCGGATTCCCGGCGCCCCCCTTCAGTGGGTGTGGAGTCGAGCTATCTCGATCAGGCCATCGCCGGAGCGCCGGCCTGGCGCACGACGTTGATCGCCTGGAGCCCCTTCGGGCCCTCCTTGATCTCGAACTCCACCATCTCGTCCTCGAAGAGGCGGCGGCGGCCATCACCAGAGATCTGCGAGTAGTGCACGAAGACGTCGGGGCCGTTGTCCTGCTTGATGAAGCCCCAGCCCTTTTCGTCGTTGAACCACTTCACCTTGCCCACTGCCATCGGGATGCCTCCACTTCCACAAAACGAACTGCGACTGCTTTTGCCTCGGTTCGCCGGGACGTTGCCCTCCGAGCGACGCTCTGATCGAGGCGGGCGCGTACGCTACGAGAGGTCGGCTCTGGGCGTCAACTTGGATTCTGCAAACGTCCGGCGTGCTCTGCACGCACCTTCGTCCACCACGCGAGAGGTGCTTGGCAACATGCGGAAGGTGCAGTGAAAACCCATTGATCGACGGCGTCACACCGGTCGCTTGCGGAGGCCGCGGCGATCGATCTTCGAGCTTGCGATCCACACGTGACCCTGCCGAATGCGCACCGAGATCGCGTCGATCGTGCGCCCGATCTCGGGCATGAAACGACACGGCCCGTTCACCTTCGAGCCTCGTGATCGACCCGTGCTGGGAGGTCAGTGCTTCGGCCTCGGAGCATCGCCCGGCTTGCCCGGAGGAGCCGTCGCTCCGCTCTCCTTCTCGAGCGCGTCGAGCTCCTCGAGGTTCGCCTTCACGCGCGGATCGCTCGGGTCGATCGCGCCCGCGGTCTTCAATGCCTGACGTGCCTCCGCGCGGGTCTTGGGATCGCGCGAGAGGGCGGTCGCCAGGTTGATCCACGCACTCGCGAGCTTCGGGTCGAGACGGATCGCCTCCCGGTACTCGGCAATCGCGTCCGAGACCTTCCCCTGCAGCTGGAGGGCGTAGCCGAGGTTCGAGTGGAACGTCGCGCGCTTCGGATCGAGCTCGATCGCGCGCCGGAGCTCGGGGACCGCCCGAGCGAAGTCGCTCTCGGCGAGGAGCGCGGTTCCGAGATCCGAGTGAGCGCGCGCGTCGTCGGGGACGAGCCTCGCCTGAACCTCGTACTCCTTGATCGCGTCCTTCACCCTGCCGCGCATGAAGAGGACCGTGCCGAGGTTCCCTCGCCGCGCGGCGCTCCCCGGATCCAGATCCTTCGCCTTCGTCAGCTCGACGAGCGCCTCCTCCGTCTTGCCGGTCGCGAGCAACGCGACCCCGAGCGCCGAGTGCGCCTCGGGCTCCTCCGGCACGAGCTTCGTCCCTTTGCGAAGTGCCACCTCGGCCTGCGGCGCATCACCGAGGAGGAGGAGCGCGCGCCCGTGCTCCACGTGCGCCGGTCCGTACGCCGGCTCCATGTCGGCCGCGCGCTTGAGATCCTTCGAGGCGGCGATCACGTCGACGTTCTTCTCGGCGGCGGCGAAGCCGAGCGTCGGGCTCGCCTTCGTGATCTTGACGCGCGCGACGCCCACGATCGGCGCGGCCCGCTTCGGCGACGCCTTCTTCGCGGCCTCGTAGCCGGCAAGCGCCGCGGCCAGGTCTCCGGCCTCGAACGCCTTGTCGGCCTCCGCGAGCTTCGCGTCGAGCTGCGCATCGTTCGTCCTCGCGAGCGTGATCGTCGTCGGCTTCGGCGGCGGCAGGCTCGCCTCGGCGGGAGATGCAGTCGCGATGGGAACAGTCGTCGTCGTCGCGACGGGCGGCGATGACGGCGCGGGTGCCGCCGTCTCCGCAACCTGCGCGGGAGGATGAATCGTCGCCGGCGTCGCGGCGGGCGGCTCCTCCGGGCTCTTGCATCCCGCGAGCAAGGCGAAGACGACGGCGGCGGAGCTGGCTACGAGCTTCATCACCGCCGGAGTCTAGACGACCTTCATCCGCGCCGGGCGCGGCACGCGTGACTTCGTCCAACGGTTCGACGCATCCCGGGAAGATCATGGGACAACGCGCTCCCGTGCGCGGGGGGAAGGCGTGGACGCGCGGAAGCGGACCCTTCACGCAGCAATGGCGACGCGTGCGCAACGGCACGCGGTTGCACGATGGCGGAGAGGTGTACGCAGAGGCCGGATCGGGAACGTCAGCTCGGCTCGCCGCTTCGTTTCACGACCGCGTACGCGTGCGCGATGACGTCCCGCACCGCCTCGAGGACGCGTTCGTCGGCGTGCGCCGTTCGGAGCGCGACGAGCTCGCCGCCCGGGAGCGGCGTCTCGAGGAGGAGCGCGCACCCCTCACGCACGCGCGCGGGGATCATGCCCGAGGCGTCCGCCTTCAGCGCGAGCAGGTGGTCCATGTACGAGCGCCCCCACGCTTCGTTCGGCTCGACGATGAGCGCGCCGTTGAGCGCCATCCCCGCTGCACGGCGGGCGCCCGCGAGGCCGGCGCGCCCGTTCTTCTTCGCATAGGCGGCCTCCGCCCGGCGAAGCTCGCCCAGCGCCGCGCGGATCCACTCGTCCGGCGAGAGCTTGAAGAGCCAGTGCGTTTCGTCGCGAACGAACGCCATGCTGAAGCCGTCCTCCGAGCCTCTTCGCGCCCCGATCACGGCCTCATGTGGCGCGTCGAGTGCTCGCGCCCGTCGAACCGCACCATGACGTGTTTACCCTCGACGATCGTGACGAGGTTCACCGGCCTCTTCCACACGCGAACGAGGCTCTTCATGCACTCGCGCGCGTAATCCGCCTTGAGGTCGAGCCCTTGGTGGGCGTGGCGGATCAACAGCTCGCCGCGGTTGTCGTAGTTCGCGTCCTCGACGTAGAGGAACGGGTTGCCGGCGTTCGTGAGCTGGAAGAGGAGCTTCTCCTTGACCTGCTTGAACTCGCGCGACTCGATCTCGTAGCGCTCGTTGCGATTCGACCACGAGAAGCTGAAGAGCTTCTGATCGCGGCAGAAGTCGGCGGTGAGGAACTCGTCGATGAAGGTGACGTCGTTGTAGAGGGAGCGCACCTCGAAGATCTTCTTCTTGCCGAGCCCGAGGCGGAGGTTCCAGTGCCTCTTTGCCTCGAGGTCGTCGCACTCCTCCCACTCTTTTCCGAACTGGCCCTTGTCCCAGCGCTCCTCGATGTTGCGAAAGAGCTCGACGCCGAGCTTGTAAGGGTTGAGCCGCCCTCCGCTCGTGGCGAGGACGCCAGCGTTGTTGTCGGCGTAGTCGATGATCTCCGACGCATCGAGGATCTTCGTCGTCATGAGCTTCGAGTGCCAATAGCTGGCCCACCCTTCGTTCATGACCTTCGTCTGCATCTGCGGGACGAAGTAGAGCGCCTCCTCGCGGATGATCTCGAGGATGTCGCGCTCCCAGCGCTCGAGCGGTGCGTGATCGAGGAGGAAGCGCAGGATGTCGCGCTCGGGGTGGGCGGGGAACTTCTTCTCCCGCTCCTTCGCGGCCTCGATCTTCTGGCGCTGCTCCTCGAGGTACTCCTCGGGGTTGATGAAGGACTCCATGTAGTCCTTCGCGCGGAGGCGCGGGATCTCGGTCGCCTTCTCCTCGGCGTCGGGATCACGGGCGGGGCGACGACCGTGGAAGGCGGCGTGCGGGTCGATGAGGTTCTCGAGGCTCAGGCACTGATCGATGAAGTCCTCGACCTTGTTGATCCCGAGCCGCGCGACGTGACGGCGGACGCGAGCGCCGTGGTTCGCCATCTTGTCGATCCAGCGGCGGTTGGGATCGTAGTTCTTCGGACGCGCCGCAGGGTCGACGGTGCGACCACCGGTGTCGAGATCGGTCGAGCGGAAGCAGAAGTTGTTCTTGAAGAAGTCGACGTGGCCATAGACGTGAGCCATGACGAGCTTCTGATCCGTCAGCGAGTTGCCCTCGAGGAGGTACGCGTACGACGGGTTGTTGTTGATGACCATCTCGTAGATTTTCGAGAGGCCGTACTCGTAGCTCTTCGAGAGGCGCTCGTACTCCATGCCGTAGCGCCAGTGCGGGTAGCGGTTCGGGAAGCCGCCGTACGCCGCAATCTCGTTCATCTGGTCGTACGTGAGGATCTCGAAGACCGTCGGAAAGAAGTCGAGGCCCTCGGCCGCCGCGATCTTCTCGATCCTCTCCTGCTCCTTGACCAGATACTGCGGGAGCGCCGTCTTCAGCGCGAACTCGCTCATGGCAAGAGAGTACCGAAAAACGCCCCGGCGCGCGGCTTCTCTCCGCGCGAGCACGGGAAGGCTCGAGCCGAGGCCGCTCGCCGAGCTGGGCTGAGAGACGCGCGGTGGGGCGCGGGCGCTCGCCTGCCTGCGCTCGGTCTGCACGGTCGAGCTCGTTTTTGTTGCCGACACGTCGCCTGGGCTGCCCGAACACGCCGCGAGGCCCCCGCATGATGACGCGCATGACCGACTCCTTGCTCGACCAAGCCCTTCGGTTCTGCAATGTCGCGTTGCTCGAAATGACGGACACGCCGGCGCGCCGTCACCTCCAGGCTCGGCTCGGCGTGCTCGAGCGCGCCACCTGGTCGCTCTCGCTCTTGCCTGCGACCGCCGAGCAGGTCGTGAGCATTGCCAAGCTGATCCTCGCTCTTCGCGACGACGTCGCCCGCGCGCAGGCCGAAGAGCAGGCCCGGCTACGCCCCCGCCCCCTCCGCTCCACCGACGGCCAGCGCGTGAGCCTCCTCCGCTGGGCGCGGGAGGTGCAGGCCGAACACGCCCTCCCGTGAGGCGCGTCCCCGAGGGGGTGACCGCCCTCGACGAGGCCTAGCCGCGCGTGGTTCGCGCGCGGCTAACCCGCGCAACGACCTCCTAGGGCGCGACGACCGCCTTCGCGATCGCGTCCGAGGTGTCGTCGAGGCTGGCGCCGTCGATGCGGCGGTTCCACGCCTCGACGATGTCTGCAGCAGGCGGATAGAGCGTGTAGAAGCCGCTCTCGCCCATCGGACGGTGCCGCGGGTCGACGAAGCGGCGCACGAGGCTCGCGGCCTCGGCGAACGTCACCGTGTTTACCGCCATCTCGACGTTCGGATCCGAGTCGTCGATGCCGTGCCGCCCGAGCACCGCGCGGAGCATGTTCATCGCCGTCGGGGAACGCACCGTCAGCTCGTCGATCGCGTGCAGCGACTCGTGGAGCACGGTCTCCGCGAGCGCACCGCCGTCGAGCCCGTGCACGCGAACGAAGCTTGCCGTCGCGTGACCGCGCGCATCGGCCGCAAAGATGCTCGGATACGGCGCGTCGCCGACGAGCGTGACGACGATGGGGCGGCTGACGCCGGGGAGCGCCATGTCGCTCTCGAGGGTGCGGAGGATCGCGTCGACGTTCGGGAGGAGGCTCGCCGAGAGGTCCTTCGCGGCGCGCGCGATCTCGGCGTCGTGCTCGCGGAACGGACCGGCGCGGTAAGCCGCCTCGCTCGCCTCGAGCGCGCGCGCCAGCTCGAGCGCCCGTGCGCGCAGGGAGACGATCTTGCCGCCGACGTCCTTCGTCACCGGCAGCCCCGCGTAAGCAGCAGCGAGATCGCGCGCGCGTCGCGCCGTCCCGAGCGGGACCTCGAGATCCTCCCACGCCGTCGGGTCCGCCGCGAGGTCCGCGCGGAGGTCGCGCATCGCGGCGAAGGCGGCGGCGAACGGCGCCGGCGCCTCGCCCTCCAGCACCTTGGCCCGGAGCCAGAAGTACTGGTCGGCGACGACGCTCCGGCGAAGGCCGATCGGCGACGTGTCCGGAGTGAGCGGCTCGACGTCCTGGACTTCGTCGGTCGGAGCGACCGGCGGTCTCCCCGCTCCACAGCCAGCGGCGCCCATGAGGAGCACGGCGAACGCCGCGCCCAACACGGGCGTGAAGCGGAGCGGACGAGGTCGGGCGAAGGTGGAGGGACTCAACGGACGAGAGACGGGATGGACACGCGAGCCTCAGTTTCCTTTGCCGAGGAACTCCTTGATGCTGCCCACGATCGCGTCCTTGTCCCGGATCTCGCTCGTGACGACACGCTCGTCCTTCGAAAAGTGCTCGCGGAGGTCCTTGATGAACTGGCCGGAGCCGTACGGGCTCTCGACCTGCCCATACGCGAACATGTTCGCGCGTGGAAGGAGCTTCTGCTTGAGGATGTCGACGCAGGAGAGCGTGTCGTCCATCGACCAGTTGTCACCGTCCGAGAAGTGGAACGGATAGATGTTCCACTCCTCCGCGGGGTAGTGATCGTCGATGAGCTGCGAGCAAAGCTTGTAGGCGCTCGAGATCATCGTGCCGCCCGACTCGCGCGTGTGGAAGAACGTGTCGCGATCGACCTCGCGCGCGACGGCGTCGTGGATGATGTAGCGGCTCTCGAGGCCCTTGTACTGCTTGGAGAGCCACGTATCGATCCAGAAGCTCTCGATCCGGACGATCTCCTTCTGCTCGTCTCCCATCGAGCCGGAGACGTCCATCATGTAGATGATGACCGCATTGGCGACGGGCTCGGCCTCGGTCTTCCAGCTCCGGTAGCGCTTGTCGTCGGGGATCGGGACGATGACCGGCTTCTCCGGCACGTACGCCCCCATCGCGATCTGCCGCTTGAGCGCCTCACGGTAGGTGCGGCGGAAGTGACGGAGCGACTCGGGGCCGACGCGGCGAACACCCGTGTAGCGATCCTTCGCGTTGATGATCTTGCTCTTGCCCTTGTCCTGGATGTCGGGCAGCTCGAGCTCCTCGCCGAGGATCGCCGCGAGCTCGTCCAGCGTGACGTCGACTTCGAGCGAGTGCTCGCCCGCGCCCTGGCCGGCCTGCTTGCCCTCGCCGGGCTCGTCGCCCTGCTCGCCGCCGATCGGATCGCCCGGATCGCCGTCACCCTGCCCTGCCCCGCCCTGCTGCTTGTCGCCGAAGCGGAAGCGCGGAATGTCGATCTGTGGGATCGGGATCGAGACGAGATCCTTGCCCTTCCTCCCGATCAGCTCGCCTTGCGAGATGTACTTCCGGAGGTTCTGGCGGATCTTGCCGCGGACGATCGCACGAAAGCGGGAGTGATCTTGGTCGATCTTCAGGGACATGCGGGGCGCCGGTTCTTCGAGCGTATCACCAACCGGCGGGCACCACGCCAGCTTCGATCCACGCGCTCGGCGCCCCAGCATCGCAGCTGGTTCGGGCTACGCCCCGGACGCGGATCGCGAGCTGAAGGCGAGCTGAAGCGGAGGCTGCGCCCATCCGCGCGCCGTCGGATGAGGACGACATCGCCGCCGCAGAGCGACCTTGGCTGCCTACGGGAGAGCGACCACGGCAGCTCATCGCGAAACGTGCGGAACACCTCGCTCGACCAGCGTCGGCGGAGAGACCGCGCGCCTCGGCGATCGGATCGATCGTCTCGTGGGCCTTCTCCTGTAGGCCCTTGAACTTCACCTTCTGTGCGATGCCGTGCAGGTGCATGAGTGCAACGTCGGTCCCGATCTCGTGCGCGAGCTGAAGCGTGAAGCACGGAGAGCGACACGACGGGCACGCCGGCGGCATCGTATGCTGCCCCTCCCAACCAGCGCCGAACGCTTCGGCTTCACCGCACCTTGAGCAGCTCCCCATCTTCCACCGCATCCTCGCGCCGCCGCACGAATCGTCCGGCGACAGTCCTTGCCCTCGTCCTCGCGCTCTTCATGGCCGCGATGGAGATGACGGTCGTGTCGACGGCAATGCCGACCGTCGTCGCGGAGCTCGGTGGGGCGCTCCACTACGCCTGGGTCTTCTCGGCGTACATGCTCGCGTCGACGGTGATGGTGCCGATCCACGGCAAGCTCGCCGACCTCTACGGCCGGAAGCCCGTGATGCTCGTCTCGATGGCGATCTTCCTCGCCGGCTCGATGGCGAGCGGCCAGGCCCGGACGATGACCGCGCTGATCGCCTTCCGCGCGATCCAGGGCATCGGCGCCGGCGGCCTCCAGCCGATCGCGCTCACGATCGTCGGTGACATCTTCGAGGTCGAAGAGCGGGCACGGATGCAGGGCGTGTTCGGCGCGGTGTGGGGGATCGCCGGGCTCGCCGGTCCGCTCCTCGGCGGTGTGATCGTCGCGGCACTCTCGTGGCGCTGGGTGTTCTACGTGAACGTCCCCTTCGGGATCCTCTCCGCCATCGTCCTCTCTTTCTCGTTCACCGAGTCGGTCGAGAGGAAGACGCACCAGCTCGACATCCTCGGGGCCACGCTGCTCTCGCTCGCGGTGGTCACGCTCCTGCTCGGAGTCGAAGGATTGCTGCCGATCCTCCTCGTGCCGGGCAGCCTCGCGCTCGGGATCGCCTTCGTGTTCGTCGAGCACCGCGCGAAGGAGCCGATGCTGCCTCCGCATCTCTTCAAGACGCGCGTGCTCGCGACGTCGAGCGCGCTGTCCACGGCCACCGGCGCGGCGATGATCGGCATCGTGACGTTCCTCCCCCTCTACGCGCAGGGGGTCCTCGGCGCGACCCCGACCGAAGCTGGCGCGGCGATCGCGCCGATGGCCGTCGCCTGGCCGATCGCGAGCGCGATCTCGGGCCGTCTGATCCCGCGGCTCGGCTTCCGCCCGCTCGTGCGCCTCGGCATGATCGTCGTCGCGCTGGCGACGATGGGCCTCGCCTTCGTGATCTCGCGCGGGGCGACGAGCTTCGAGCTCCGCGCGGCCTCCGCCGTGTTCGGCATCGGCATGGGTCTCTCGAACACGGCGCAGGTGATCGCCGTGCAGACGAGCGTGGCGTTCAATCAACGTGGCGTCGCGACGGCGAGCACGATGTTCTTCCGAAGCATCGGCGGCACGCTCGGCGTCGGCGTGATGGGCGTCGTCCTCGCGCGCGCCCTCATGGTGAACGCCGTCACGCGCGAGGCCGGCGGTCCCGAGCTCGTCGCGCGCATCCTGGGACCGGAGCGCAAGACCGTCGCGCCGAGCGTCCTCGACGCGATCGCGGGCGATCTCCAGCGCGGCCTCGCCCACGTCACCTGGATCTGCGTCGGCCTCGGCGTCCTCGCGATCGCCGCCGCATGGCTCTTCCCGAACCCGAAGGTCCAGAACGCGCCGCGACCGGACGCAAGCTGACGAGCAACGGAGCTCCTCGCCCCCCGACTCGGTTGCCCCTCAACGCACCGCGCGACTGCGGGCCTCGGCCGACGCTCGCCAGGCGCGGGCCCACGGCACGTGCGCGTCCATCTCGTCCTCGAACGCGAACGAGTAGAGCCGCTTCTTGCCTCGCAGCGGCTCCTTCAAGTCGAGGCAGAGATCGAACGGCGGCTCGTCTTCGCAGGCGACCACTTCGAAGCGAACGAGCTCCTTCTTCTTGTCGTGGAGGAACATCAACTCGACCTTGCTCGACTGCCGCTCGAAGTCGAAGAAGTCCATCGTGGAGCGCCACACCGAGCCGCGGTCGTGGATGCCGATGCCGGCGCTCGAGAACCACCATAGGTCGACCTCGTCGCTCCGCGACCCCGGGTAGCGATCGAACCACGCCCGACCCAGCACGAGGCGCGGGTCCTTGGCGTTCGGCGCGGTCGTCTCCGTCGTCGAACGCGCGCCGTCGTCGGCCGGTCGACTCCGCAGCGCGACGATCGCCGCCAGCCCCACCAGCGTCAGGAGAGCAACCGCGACCGCCTTCTGCCTCATCCTCGACATCGCCCCCTCGTCATGCGGAGAAGGATATCCCAGGCGCACCGACGATGCTCCCCCCTCCGCGCGGGGAGCACGAAAGACGTCGGGCGTGAGACCTTGAAGGTCCCACGCCCGAGCGCGGCGGCCGCGATGCGCGCGTCAGATCTTCTTCGCGTCGAGCGCGATGCGGGCGAGCCAGAGGCACGCCAGCGCGTTCAACGCGCACCAGATCCGCAGCATGAAGGGCCCGAGCGCGTAGAACGTCTCGCCCGAGATGCCCATCTGCACGAGGAGCGCGGCCGTGCCGAGCGCGATGCCACCGACGACCGGCCGCATCCGCTTGCTCCCGAACAGGATGGCGGTGAGGCCGAAGACCGGGAGCGCACTTGCGAGCGGCAACCACTTGTGGAGGTTCGGCGCGAACAGGATCGTCCACTCGCCGAACGGCTTCATCGCGAGCTCCGCGAAGAAGCGCATCTCGCCCGCGCGGGCCGGAATGCCGAGGAGCGGGAGGAACGGAAGCAGGCCGACGCTCGCGACGAGCGCGCCGAAGACCTTGCCCGCACCGCCCTCGACCTTGCCGCCCTTCTTCGCGATGCGGCGCATGACGACCGCAGCGAGCGCCCCGAGCGCGAGGAGGCGCATGAAGACGTGACCCCAGTGCGTGTGCATCGAGGCCTTGCCCGCCTCGAGGATGCCCGCGCCGAAGAGGTTCTTCTCGTCCTTCGGCGAGGCGGTCGACTGCAGGATCGACCGCACGCTGTCCGGGTTGGTGATGCCCTGGCCGACGAGCAGCGCGGCCGCACCGGCGACGTGGGGCGACGCCATGCTCGTGCCGTTGAAGACGCCCCACTGCTCGCACTTGTTCTTGCCGGCCTCGCAGATCGTCTGCTGCGTGACGCCGACGCCCGGAGCGCCGATCGCGACCTGGGGCCCGCGCGAGGAGAACCACGCGATGTTGTCGTTCTTGTCCGTCGCGCTCACGGCGATGACGCCGGGATACGCGGCCGGCCAGCCGACGGAGCGGCCGGAGTTTCCGGCCGCGGCGACGACGACGACGCCCTTCTTGATGGCGTGGTTGACGGCGTTCTCGACGACCTTGCTCTTCATCGGGGCGCCGAGCGACAGGTTGATGACCTGCGCGCCGTTGTCCGCTGCCCAGCGGATGCCCTCGGCGACGTCGGCCATCGTTCCCCAGCCGCGCGCGGAGAGGACCTTGACCGGCATCAGCTTGGCGCAGTGCGCGAGCCCGGCGACGCCGACGCCGTTGTTCGTCGTCTGCGCGATCGTCCCGGCGACGTGCGTGCCGTGGCCCTGGTCATCGGCTGCGACGTCGTTCTTGCCGACGAAGTTGTAGCCCCCGACGCAGGTGGTGCCCGCGAGGTCGGTGCCCTTCATGAAGCCGTCGGCGTCGTAGCAGGCGATGCCCGTGTCGACGACGGCGACGGTGACGCCCTGCCCGCACGCGTACTCCCACGCGCGCTCGGCGCCGGCACGCTTCATGTGCCATTGCTCGCCGTACTTCGGATCGTTCGGAGTCCAGAGAATCTTCGCGATGCCCGCCGGCTCGGCCGCCTCGACGCGCGGGTCGGCGGAGAGGCGCTCGACGAGAGCGTTCACCTCGCTCGCCGGAACATCCGCGATCGCGACGTTGCCGTCGTTCTTCACGCCGGGGCTGTTGTCGCGCAGCTTGATGTGGAACTCCTTCCCGAGGGCCTGCACCTCGGCGTCGGAGAGGTCATCCTTCACGTCGACGACGATCTCGCCGGGGATGAAGTCACCAACGTCTGCCGTCGCGCTCGCCGATGTGGGCGCGACGTCGCGCATGATCGGCGGCCACAGCGGGTCCGCTTCCGCTTGGCCGGGCAAGGCCAGGATGAGAGCGAGCGACGAGGACGCGAGGAAGAGGGCGCGCTTGGTCATGGGGCAAATCCTCTGAGCCGTGCCGTGTGGGCGTTCCTTCGTACGACGTGGAGCGGCCGGAAGTTCTTTCCGAAGCTAAGCACGATTGGCCGATTCGGGCATGACGGGGCGACTTTGGTGGGCCGATGTAAGCGCGACTGCCGGGCTTGCCGCCGGTTCGAGTCTTCGAGTGAAGGATGAACGATCGCGCGGGCGCACGCGCCGTGCCTCGGGATTCACGAGCACCGATGGCGCACCTCTACAGGTGCTCGGACGCGAGCCTCGTGCTGGGCTCGCGCCCCGAGCGGCTCACGAGGCTCTCGCCGGCTCGGACGGCGGAGCTTCTCTGTCGCGACGGCTTCCCGGGCGCTGCTGCGGCCGGTGCCCCCACGTCCGACTCCGCGGCCGCGAGCGCCACGAATCTCTGCGCGGGTCCGCGCGGCGTGAAGAGGCGAGCCCGGATCCGGCCGCCACTCGTGCTTCGTGTCCGGCAGCACGGACCGTGCCGCGACTTCAGGCACGTCGGGCGCTGCCGCCTCACGGCATGCGCCCATCACTCCGAGGCCGAGCAGCGCGCCGAATGCAAACGGCGACGCCGTCCGGCACGTCTTTACGGCGATCGCCGCACGAGGCGATCGGCAGGGAGCAGGACGGCTTGCGTCGCGCGGGCAGCGAGCTCGCTCGTCGTGCGCGGTACGTCGGTGCCGTTGATCTCCGCGGCGGCGCGACGGGCCTCGGCGAGGCGCTCTTCGAGCAGCATGTTCGCGGCCTCCGGATCGCCCGGGCGGAGCACGCTCCGCACGAAGACCTCCGCGGCCTTGTACGAGCTGCGCACGAGCGGGGCGCTCGCGACGAAGGAGAAGCCCATCTTCGTCCCCTCCTCCGCGAACCGCGCGAACGCCTCCGGCGTGACGAAGCGATCGACGGCGGCATGCTTCGGCGTCGGGCGGAGATACTGGCCGAGCGTGACGAGATCGACGCCCGCCTTGCGGAGGTCGGCCATCGTCTCGAGGACCTCGTCGTCGTGCTCGCCGATACCGACCATGATCGACGACTTCGTGATGCGCGTCGGGTCGTAGTCCTTCACGCGCTTGAGGACGCCGAGCGACTGCTCGTAGCTGCAACGCACGTCGCGGATCGTCCGCTGCAGGCGCTTCACGACCTCGATGTTGTGCGCCCAGACGTGAGGCTTCGCGTCGACGGTGATGTCGACGTAGTCGAGGTGACCGTTGAAGTCGCCGAGGAGCGTCTCGATGAGGATGTCGGGGCGCAGCTCGCGAAGGCGCGTGACGGTGCGCGCGACGTGCGAGGCGCCGCCGTCGAGGAGGTCGTCGCGATCGACCATCGTCATGACGACGTACTGGAGGCCCATCGAGGCGATCGCGCGCGCCACGTGCTCGGGCTCGCGCACGTCGACCATCCCGCGCGGGTCGCCGCTCGTCACCGCGCAGAAGCGACAGCCGCGGGTGCAGACGTCGCCCAGCAGCATCACGGTCGCCGTTCCCTCGGTCCAGCACTCGCCGACGTTGGGGCAGCGCGCCTCCTCGCAGACCGTGTGCAGGTCGAGCTCGCGGAAGGTCTTCTTCAGGTTCGTGTACGTGTCACCGCCAGGCGCACGAACCTTGAGCCACGACGGTTTGGGGGCGAAGCGCTGCGAGGTCACCCCCCGCACGTAGCGTTACCCGGACAGGGGGTCAAATACCGTCGCACTACAAACCTCCTGCGCCTCCGCACTGCGTACGAAGGTGCGCGGCAGCGGTCGCTCGCCGCTCAGTGCGGTCCTTCGGTCGGCGCACACGTCGACACGCCCGCACCGACGATCTTGAAGCCGACCTTCGGCTTGACGACCGTGACGCTACCGTCGCTCGGCCGATACCGCGTCACGTCCGAGCCTCCGCCCGCGCGCGGCGGACCTCCGCCGTTCCCCTCCGAAGCGGTGTAGACGTAGAAATCTCCGCCGTAGAACGAGAACGCCCACGCGCTCCCCGTGTAGACGCCGGGGAGCTCCTTCGTTTCGATGATCTCGCCCGTGCCCTTCGAGATCTCGGCGATCTGCGCCGGAGCGGCCACGAAGAAGCCGTAGAGCTTGCCATCGCCCGTCCCGGTGAGCTCGCTCCGCTTGCCCGAGAGCGCGCCCGTGTATTGTCCGACGTACGTGAGCTTGAGCGAGTCGGTGTCGAGCTTCGCGAGGCCGGCTCCGAGGCTGTCGGAAAGGAAGAGCTGCTCGTTCGAGCCGCCCTTCGACGACGTCGAGAAGCCCATCCCGAACTTGTAGAAGGGATCGGTCTCGAGCGGAGGGACGAAGCGCGTCGCCTCACAGGCGAGCGTGCGCGTGTCGACTCTCCAGATCGTGCCGTCGTCGTGGCGCACCCAAGCGATCCCCGTACGATCCACCGCCATCGAGGTCGGTCGCGAGCCGCCCGTGTCGCACTTGAGCTGCCCGATCGCCTTGAAGACGAGCGTCGGCGGATGGAACGAGTAGAGCGTGTTCTCCTCGCTGATGACGAAGATGTCCTTCGTCTCCTCGGCGCACTCGGCCAGCTTTCCGCCGTCCGGGCTCGTACCGAATCCGCCGCCGTCAGGCGCACCGAAGGGCGGGGCGTCGTCGGGTCCCCCCGCCGGCTCCGACTTGCTGGACCCACAAGCCGTGAGCAACGGAAGAACGAAGAGCGCGAGACCGAGCCGCTGCAAAGACCACCTCCGAGTCGAGGAGCGTAGCATTGCCCCCCGCCCCGACGAGGCCCCCGAGAAGGCCGCCCCGCTCCCACCCAACGGCACCGGCGACGCGTGAGCCCTGAGCCCTGAGCCCTGAGCCTCGAGCATCCGGCGCTTTCGGCGTCCATGTCGCGCGAACACTGCGCGGCGGATGCAGGTCTTGCACGGCACCACCGCCTTCGAGGAAGCGCGCGCTCGGCGTGGAGCTGATCCAGCGCGAAGGCACGAACGCTGCATGCGAGCCCGGAAAACGGACGGGAGTGGGCATGCGCAGATACTGGTGGGGATTCGTGCTCGTGGTCGTGGCGTCGTTCGTCGTCCTCGGGTTCACGGGGGTGCGCATCTACCAAACGGCGCCGCCGATCCCCGAGCGGGTGGTGACGACGGAGGGACGGGAGGTCGTCGGCGCGGGCGAGATCTCCGCTGGTCAGAACATCTGGCAAGCCGCGGGCGGCATGGAGATGGGGTCCGTCTGGGGTCACGGCAGCTACGTCGCGCCGGACTGGACCGCCGACTGGCTGCATCGCGAGTCGCTCTTCATCCTCGATCGCTGGTCGGCCGCGGAGCACGGGAAGCCGTACGCGGAGGCCTCGGCCGAGCAGCAAGCGGCGCTCGTCGCTCGTCTCGGCAAGCGCGCGAAGGCGAACGGCTACGACGCGGCGACGGGTACGCTCACGATCGACGCCGAGCGCGGCGACGCCTTCGACGCGCTCGCGGCGCACTACGCCCACGTCTTCACCGAAGGCCGCGCGGACTACGCCATCCGCAGGGGCACGTTGTCCGACGCGACCGAGGTGCGCCGGATGTCCGCCTTCTTCTTCTGGAGCGCGTGGGCCGCAGCCGCGAACCGACCGGGCGAAGACGTCTCGTACACCAACAACTGGCCGCACGAGCCCCTGGTCGGCAACACGCCGACTGGCGACACGATCGTGTGGACCGGCGTGAGCATCCTCTTCCTCCTCGCCGGGATCGGCGCGATGGCGACCTGGCACGCAACGCGGAAGCAGGAGGACGGTCCGGAGCCGCCGACCAGCGATCCGTTCCTCGGGGCGGTCCCGACGCCTTCGCAGCGCGCGGTCAGGAAGTACTTCTGGGTCGTGGGCGGCCTGATGCTCGCCCAGATCCTCCTCGGGATGGTGACGGCGCACTACGGCGTCGAGGGCTCCGGCTTCTACGGGATCCCGCTCGATCGGGTCCTCCCCTACACCGTCGCGCGCACCTGGCACCTGCAGCTCGGCATCTTCTGGATCGCCACCGCCTGGCTCGCGACGGGTCTCTACGTCGGTCCGGCGGTCGGCGTCGAGCCGAAGTACCAGCGGCTCGGCGTCGACGTCCTCTTCGGCGCACTGCTCGTCGTCGTCGTGGGGTCGATGGCGGGTCAGTGGCTCAGCGTGATGGGCAAGCTCGGCACCGGCACCGGCTGGTTCTGGCTCGGCCACAGCGGCTACGAGTACATCGATCTCGGGCGCCTCTGGCAGGTGCTCCTCCTCGTCGGCCTCTTCCTCTGGCTCGCGCTCGTCGCGCGCGCCGTGTGGCCGGCGCTGCAGAGGAAGGACGACCAGCGTCCCATCCTCACGCTCTTCGTCATCTCGGCCGCCGCGATCGCGAGCTTCTACTTCGCCGCGCTCGGCTACGGGAAGCACACGAATCTGGCGATCGCCGAGTATTGGCGCTGGTGGGTCGTTCACCTCTGGGTCGAAGGCTTCTTCGAGGTGTTCGCGACCGTCGTAATCGCGTTCCTCTTCGCTCGGCTCGGCCTGGTCGGGATGAAGTCTGCCTCCCGAAGCACGATCCTCTCCGCGACGATCTTCCTCTCCGGAGGCATCATCGGCACGCTTCACCACCTCTACTTCTCCGGCACGCCAACCTTCGTCGTGGCGCTCGGCTCCACGTTCAGCGCGCTGGAGGTCGTGCCGCTCTGTTTCGTGGGCTTCGAAGCTTGGGAGAATCTCCGGGTCTCGCGGGGGAGCACCTCCGCCTCCTCCTGGGTCCGGGAATACCGGTGGCCGATCTACTTCTTCGTCGCCGTCGCCTTCTGGAACCTGGTCGGCGCAGGGCTCTTCGGGTTCATGATCAACCCGCCGATCGCCCTCTATTACATGCAGGGCCTCAACACGACCCCGGTGCACGGACACGCAGCGCTGTTCGGCGTCTATGGCATGCTCGGCATCGGCCTCGTCCTCTTCTGCATGCGCGCGCTGCGCCCCACCGAGGCGTGGAACGATCGAATCCTCTCCATCGCCTTCTGGTCGTTGAACGGGGGCCTCCTCGCGATGGTCGTCCTCAGCATCCTGCCCATCGGCCTCATCCAGACCTGGGCGTCGGTCGAGCATGGCTACGCCTACGCGCGGAGCCCGGAGCTGATGCAGCAGCCGCTGATGAGCGTGCTGCGGTGGATGCGGGTGCCCGGTGACACGGTGTTCGCGGCCGGCATTTTCTCCATCGTCGCGTTCATCCTCGGCGCCGGTCGCAAGCGCCGCCCAGCAAGCGCGACGGATGGCGCCCCGCTGTCACCGTCCGAAGGCGACACCGCCGCGGTGGCAGCGGAGTGAAGCACGCATCGTCGACGTAGCCGGGTGCGCCCGGCGTGCGCGAGCCGCGAGCGCCCCGCCGGGAGCGCTCGCGGCACGCCTACACTATACTGCTCACATGCGGACGTGGGCTCGTGCGGTAGCGCTCACCTCGTGGTGTGCCGTCGTGCTTCCAGCAACGAGCATCGCTGGGTGCGGGAGCTTCGACAGCGGTGAGGTAGCGACGCCGCCGGACGCGGGGCCCGGTGCGGATGCATCGGCACCTCGACCCGACGCGGACACATCCGTCGATGCTGCCACCGACGCGCCGTGCACGCCCATGACGGTCACGATCGAGGCGACCGCGGACACGAGCTTCGCCTCGACCTGCGCCGGGACCGTCACCAACGGCGGCACGGACAACATGCACGTGGGCCTCGACAACGGTGCCGGCGTCGGCCTCGTGCGCTTCGACCTCGGCGACGATACGGCAGCGAAGCTCCAGAGCCGAAGGATCATCGGAGGACGACTTCGCCTCCACTCGAACCGGAACTGCCAGGGCTGCGGTTTGGGGCTCGACCCGCAGAGCGGGACGATGAGCGTCCATCCCCTCCGCCCCGATTGGGACGAGGGAACGTCTGGTGGGCTCGCCGCCGGCGCGGACCGCTGCCGGCGCGCAAAGGGCAAAGGCTGGGGCGCTGCGGACCGAGCTCCGTCGTCCGACACGAAGATCACCGGGGGCGGCGTCGACTTCGACGAGAGCTCGGACTCCGCCCTCGTCGCCGCCGATACCGACGAGCTCACGATCCAGCTCCGCCCGGAGGTGATCTCCGCGCGGGGATCGATCGCGGCGAAGCAGATCGCGTTCGTCCTCCGGATGGTGTCCGGCGGACGGATGATCGTCGCGACGCACGAGGAGAGCGCTGCGCTCGCCCCGCGCCTCGAGATCGACACCTGCGAGTGACCGCGCAGACCGTGACGCGAGAGCGCGGCGCCGACAGCGGAGTCAGTCAGCCAGCAAGCTTCGCTAGCGACTCCGCCGACGCTGGGCTCGCGACGCCACGCTCGGTGACGATCGCAGTGACGAGGTTCGCGGGCGTTACGTCGAACGACGGGTTCCGCACCGGAACGCCGTCGGGGACGAGCTGCACCGCGCCGCCGTCCGGAAGGCGGAAGCGCGAGAGCTCCTCCTCGCTCCGCTCTTCGATCGGAATGCCCTCGCCCGTCGCGCACGCCAGATCGATGGTGCTCCACGGCGCGGCCACGTAGAGCGGGATCTCGTGCGCCGCCGCGAGGCACGCCAGCGCATACGTACCGATCTTGTTCGCGACGTCGCCGTTCCGGGCGACGCGGTCCGCGCCGACGATCGCCACGTTCACCGCCCGCTTCGCCATGAAGTGAGCCGCCATCGAGTCGGCGATGACCTCGACGTGGATCCGATCCTTCGAGAGCTCCCAAGCGGTCAGGCGAGCGCCCTGGAGGTACGGCCGGGTCTCGCACGCGATCACGCGCACGTCCTTCCCTGCCTCCTTCGCGGCGCGGATGATACCGAGCGCCGTGCCGTAGCCGCCGGTCGCGAGCGCGCCCGCGTTGCAGTGCGTGAGGATGGTCGCGCCGTCGGGCACGAGCGCCGCGCCGAGCGCACCGAGCTTGCGACACGCCGCGACCTCGTCGCGGTGGAGCTCACGGGCCGCGCGCGCCATCGCCTCGGAGCGCGGGGCGAAGTCGAGCGAGGCGTGCGCCGCCGCCGCTGCCGACATCCGATCGAGCGCCCACGCCAGGTTCACCGCCGTCGGCCGGCTCGCGCGTAGCGTCGCGTCGGCGATCTTCATCGCCTCGAGGAACGACGCGGCGTCGCCGCGCGCAGCCATCGCGCCCGCGGCCATCCCATACGCGGCGGCAATCCCGATCGCCGGCGCGCCGCGCACCACCATGTCCCGGATCGCCTGGGCCACGTCGTCGACACGCGTGTAGTACTCGTAGCGCTCCACCACCGGGAGCTTCCGCTGATCGAGCATCACCACGCGGGAGCCCGGCATGAGCTCGACGGCGGAGTACGCCTGGCCGCCGATCGGATCCGGATGCGGATGTGCCTGACCGGTGCGAAGCGTGGGGACGCCAAAGCGACTCTTGCTGTCCGTCATGACGGTTTCTCCTCCGAGCCCGATTGGGCAAGTCGCGACTTGATCTCCTCCCCGACGGTCAAGAGGTCATCCGCCGCGCGTTCCTTGTCGCCGTGCACGTAGGCGGCGAGGCCCTCGGCGCCGACGATCGCCAGGCTGACGTTCACGCCGCGCGCGGTCAGCTCGGCGCCTACGTCCGGGTTCTTCAGGAGGGTGACGAGGTCCTCGAGGACCTCGTCGAGCTCTTTCAGCGGCAGCGGCTGGTCGGACATGGCGCTCGATCATTCGACCACTCGGGGCCTCGAGTCAAAGGTGACCTGCTCCAGCGGCGCGATTCACGAGCTCCCGCGAACGGGCTCGACCACCACCGACCGGGTCTTCAGCCGCTCTCGCCTTCGCGACCTCAGAGCGCGCCAGAGCGGATCGCCTTCCGTTGCTTGTCGACGTTCACCGCGGGTGCGCCGAGCTCCGCGGCCCGATCGAGCGCGCGCTCCGCCTCCGCCTTGCGCCCGAGCTTCGCGAGCGCCCATGCACGGCCGAGCTGCGCGGCGGCGTACGATGGCTTCTCCACCGCGATCGCGTCGTAGGCGGCGAGGGCCGCCGCGGCATCGTCGCGAACGACAGCGACCGTTGCGAGCCCGAGAAGGTTCTCCGTGCTCTTCGGATTCGCCGCGAGCCCCTGTTTGTACGCCTCCTCCGCGCCCGAGAGGTCGCGGAGGTTCAGGCGCGCGAGCCCGAGCACGTGGAACGTCTCCGCGTCCCGTGCTCCGCGGCGCACCGCCTCCTCGAGCCGTGAGGCCGCCTCCTCCGACTCTCCCCAGCGCGCGGCGCGCATCCCGCCCTCCCGAGGCCCCGCCGGTGACGCGGGCGCGACGCTCGCGGCGGTGTCGTAAGCGGCGAGCGCCTCGTCGAAGCGATGTGCGAGCTCGAACGCGTGACCGAGCTCGATCCAGGGAACGGGATCGTTCGGCATCCGCTTCTCGAGCTCCGCGACCTCGCGGCGCGCGCCGTCGATGTCCCCGGTGAACGCGAGCACGCGGACGTAGAGCCGGCGCGCCGGGATGTCCTCGGGATGCTTCGCGAGGTGATCGCGCAGCGTCGAGAGCGCCTCGGGCTCGCGATGGAGACGCACGAGCTGCTGAGCACGCTCGACGGGGCCCTGCGGCGCGCACGCCCCTGCGAGCGCTGCGAACGCGAGCAAGTACACGAGCGCGAACACGGGCCCCGACTGCGCTGCACCCTTCCGCACGCAGCCATGGTAAGCCCTCCCGTGCTGGAGAAACACATGGACATCACGACGATTGGCGTCCTCGGCGCCGGGCAGATGGGCGGTGGCATTGCGCAGGTCGCGGCAGCGGCCGGCTATCAGGTCGTTCTCGCCGACGCGAGCCAGGAGCTCGCGGAGAAGGGCAAGGCGAAGATCGCCGCAGTCCTCGGCAAGCAGGTCGACAAGGGCAAGATGAAGCCCGAGGACAAGGACGCGCTCGTCGGACGCATCCGCACCGTCGCGTCGCCCGCGGAGTTCTCCGCTTGCGACCTCGTGATCGAGGCGGCCACGGAGAACGTCGAGCTCAAGCTGAAACTCCTCCGCGCGTGCGACGAGGCGATGAAGCCGGGCGCGATCCTCGCGAGCAACACGTCGAGCATCTCGCTCACGAAGCTCGCCGCGGCCACCAAGCGCCCCGAGCTCGTCATCGGCATGCACTTCATGAACCCGCCGCCGCTGATGAAGCTCGTGGAGATCGTCCGCGCCGTCCAGACGAGCGACGAGACCTACCGCGTCGTCCGCGCCGCGGCGGAGAAGATGGGCAAGACCTGCACGACGTCGAACGACGCGCCGGGCTTCCTCGTGAACCGCATCCTCATCCCGATGCTGTGCGAGGCGTGCTTCGCGCTGCAAGAGGGCGTCGGCACCGCGGCGGACATCGACACCGGCGCCAAGCTCGGTCTGAACCACCCGATGGGCCCGCTCGAGCTGAGCGACCTGATCGGCCTCGACACCGTGCTCGCGATCGCCGACGTCCTCCACCGCGACATCGGCGACGACAAGTACCGCGCGCCGACGATGCTCCGGAACCTCGTCGCCGCCGGGTGGCTCGGCAAGAAGAGCGGCCGCGGGTTCTACGAGTACGATCAGACGGGCGCAAAGAAGGTCGGCTAGCCATGGGAAACACACTGCTCACCGAGCGCGACGGCGCGCTCGTCGTCCTCACCCTCAACCGCCCCGAGAAGCTGAATGCGCTCAATGCGGAGCTGCTGAGCGAGCTCGACGTCTCCCTCGCCGCGCTCGCGGGTGACACCTCCATCGCGTGCGCGATCCTCACTGGCGCGGGCGAGAAGGCGTTCGCGGCCGGCGCCGACATCGCGGCGATGCTCGACATGTCGACCGAGCAGGCGCGTCACTTCTCCGAGCTCGGTCATCGCATCTGCTCGCGGATCGAGCGCGCCCCCTTCCCCGTCATCGGCGCGGTCAACGGCTTCGCCCTCGGCGGCGGCTGCGAGCTCGCCCTCGCCTGCGATTTCCTCTACGCGAGCGACAAGGCGAAGCTCGGGCAGCCCGAGGTGAACCTCGGGATCATCCCCGGCTTCGGCGGCACGCAGCGCCTCGCACGGCGCGTCGGCATCGCCCGCGCCCGCGAGCTCTGCTACACCGGCGATACGATCGGCGCCGAGGAAGCGCTCCGCATCGGTCTCGTGAACGCGGTCGTCCCGCACGCCGACCTGATGAGCAAGGTGAAGGACGTCGCGGGCAAGATCGCGAAGAAGGGGCCGCTCGCGATCGCTCAGTGCAAGCGCGCGCTCTTCTCCGGCGAGGGCGTCCCCCTCGACACCGCGAACGCGCTCGAGACGCAGGCGTTTGCGATGCTCTTCGGCACGAGCGATCGGCGCGAAGGCATGACGGCGTTCCTCGAGAAGCGCGCGGCGGCGTTCAAGGGATCGTGACGCACGCGCATGCGCGCTTCGATGCGGTAGACTGATTGCCGTGGAGTGCGCAGCTCATCCCGGAACGGTAGCGGCGGGAACGTGCAGCGTATGCATGAAGGCCGGCTGCGCGCG
The DNA here is from genome assembly GCA_001899635.1 of Myxococcales bacterium 68-20. Taxonomy (GTDB): domain Bacteria; phylum Myxococcota_A; class Polyangia; order Polyangiales; family Polyangiaceae; genus Labilithrix. Next base: position 361,938 of record MKVQ01000005.1, read on the forward strand.
TTGCCTGGAGTACGACGTCGACGGCCGCGCGGCCTGCGCGGCCTGCGGTCGGCTCGAGGACGACCGCAGCCGCGCCCTCGGCTCGGCGCTGATCGCGTCCGTGAGCGTCGGCTATCTCGCGACGCTCGCGGTCGGCTACCTCCTCTTCCGTGGGCGGCCGTTCGTCGGCGGCTTCGCGGCCGTGGTCGCGATCGCCTCCGGACGTCTGCTCCACATGTACCTCCGCCCTCCGATCGTCACGCGCCGCGGGGCGGGGTGACCACCGCCGAGTTCATGTCCCCATCGGGCCTGGGCTCTAATAATATCTGCGCATGATCCGGTGCGAGCGGTGCGGCGCGAGCTTGGACCCGATGGTCGCGGCATGTCCTTACTGTCAGCTGACGACGCCGGCAGGGGTCGCAGCGCAGCAGCGCGAGTCGCAGGTCGCGGAGCAAGCAAGGGTCCACGCGCAGTGGGCATCGGCGGCGCAGCAGCAGGCACACGCCGTCGAACAGCGGCGCATCCAGGGGATCGCCACGCAGTCGCTCCTCTGGTCGATCGCGGGGATCGTGCTCTGCTGCTTGCCGCTCGGCGTCATCGGCATCGTCCAGGGACTGCGCGCGCGCTCGGCGTCGGTCGCGCGCTCGCTCCCGGTTCCGGGCCTCGCGAAGGTCGGCCTGTGGCTCGGTATCGCGAGCTGCCTCACGTCGGTGGTGCTCGTGACGTGGGGCGGCCTCAGCGCCGCGGAGGACGAGGAGCGCGCAAACGCACGGGCTGCAGAGCTCGAGAAGGCCGTCGGTACCAGAGCCGAGCTCGAGACCCTCGACCGGACCGCCGCCTGCCAGCTCGCCGAGGCTCACACCCTACGGAACGGGTGGAACGACAAGCGTGGCTACTCGCTCGAGCGCTTCGAGTGCCCGGGCAAGCTCGAACAGGCCGCCGATCGCGCCGAGCTCCAGGACTTCCGCGTCTACGAGCGGTCGGGCAACGACAAGGAGCACCGCGTCTTCGTCTGCTTCAAGCGCGGAGGGCGCTGGTTCGTCGACAGCCTGAGCAAGACACCGTGTGGCGTCGCGCCCGCGGGCGAAACGGCGGCGCCCTCGACGACGACTGGCGCGACACCGAACAGCGCGAGCCCGCCCGCTCGCAGGCGCTGAGCGGCACGGCGCGATTGCGACAGCACTGACCTCCAGAGGCAGAAACTGGAAGGCGGGAAGACGGGAAGGACTCATTGATCCAATTCCCTTCCCGCCTTCGGCCTTCCTGTTGAATCTCTCTCGGTTCGCCGAAGCGAACGGCGTGCGGTGTTCGCCGCACCGCTCGCTGCGGCGGGGCGAGAAGGCGCGTCAGCGTTGCGGCTCGCCCTTCTTCTTCTCGCTCACCTTCGCCTTCAGGTTCTTCAGCGCTTCTTCGTAGTCCTTCGTCGCGGCGTCGATCGACTTGTCCATCTCCTTGGACGTCGCCTCTGCCTGCTCCGCTACCTTGTCGAGCTCGGCCTTGTTCTTGTTGGCGGCGTTGATCCTGTCCTGGCTCGCCTTCTTCTCCGCCTCGGTGCGCCCGGGCTCGTTCTGGAACGCCGTCTCGTCCTCGATGAAGCGATCGAGCGTCTTCTTCACCTCGCTCTTGTCGGCGACGAGCCGCTGGAGACGATTGCGGTGCAGGACCATGAGCACGTGGACGTCGTAGCTCGCCTCGGCGATCTCGTCGGCGAGCTTCTCGAGGGAGGAGACGTTCTGCGGCCCGAGCGACGTCTTGTATCGCTCGATCACCACGAAGGCCTCGTTCTTCGAACGCAGCTTCTTCTGGAGCTGCTTGTTGATCGCGTCGTTCAACGAGTATGCGATCGGACCGGCGGTCTCGGCGCTGCAGCCTGCCTGCTTCATCGTCGCCTGCGCATTGCCGTTCACGCGCGCCGTGATCTCGCCCTTCTCGGAGTCCCAGAACCCCTTCACTGCGACGGCATCACCCTGCGCATCGGCGAAGTCGGCGCTCTTGCCGGCCTCGTCCGAGTAGGCGATCACGGTCTCGACCTTGTCCCAGTCGGGCTTCTTCAGCTCGTCGACGCGCGCGGCGAAGCCCGCCGACAGCTGCTTCTCCTTCGCCTGGACGTCGTTGATCGCCTTGATCGACGAGGAGAGCTCGTCTCCGTATCCGATCGCGTAGGCGGTCTGGCCGGACGATGCCGCCGTCGCCGGAGGCTTCCCCGCCGACGACGAACAACCGAGGGCCATCATGAGACATACGAGCGACGCAGGGAAAGCGAGGCGGAAATGCATGCGCGGCATCATCTCGCCGAGCCGACACGGATCTCAATGCCTCACCCCGAAAAACGCGTGCGGCAACTCGCGCTGTCACTGGTCGCTAGACCGTCCATTCGCCGAGGGTGCAGGAGCGATCTCCAAGGCTTCGAGCATGGTCGCGTTCGGCGCGCGCGCTCGATCCCGGCTGCATGGGGAGGTCACGGTCGGGCTCGCCGACCGGCGATCGCGCGCGCCTACGAGCACCGGCGTGCGCCCCTGCCGCTCCACGTTGACGCGTCGTGACGGGCTCGGTAACCCTGCGCAAGGCGATGGCGAGCGATCTCCTGTCCCAAGTTCGTGCTCAGGAAACGGCACTCCGTACGATCGACTGGGCGCTCGAGTCGGGACGGGTCCACCACGCGTACTTGTTCGTAGGCCCCGACGGCGTCGGCAAGGAGCTCGCCGCGTTCGGCCTCGCTCAAGCGCTCGTCTGCGAGCGTCGTGGCGGCGACGCGGGCCCAGGTCTCTTCGGCGCGGCCGAGAAGCCGCCGGTCCGCGCGTGCGGGACGTGCTCGGCTTGTTCGCGCGCCGTCCCGCGCGAGGACACGCGCCGCTCGCACCATCCCGACGTCGTCGTGCTCGAGCGCGGCCTCTACACCGCTCAGCAGATCGGACGCACGACGGAAGAGAAGCAGGACATCTCGATCCATCAGGTGCGGACCCTCGTGCTCGCGCGCGCCGCGTTCGCGCCCCACGAAGGCCGGGCGAAGGTGTTCATCATCCGCCGCGCCGAAGAGCTGAACCTCTCCGCCGCGAACGCCCTCTTGAAAACGCTCGAGGAGCCGGGCGCAAAGACCCACTTCATCCTCCTGTCGTCCCAGCCGGAGGCGCTCCTCCCGACGATCCTCTCGCGCACGCAGCGCGTCCGCTTCGCGCCCCTGCCCGACGACGTCGTGACCGACCTCCTGATCGCGCAGGGCGTGGAGCCAGCGCGCGCGAAGGACGCGGCGCGCCTCGCCGGAGGGAGCGTCGACGCCGGAATGCTCCTGGCGGATCCGGACGAGAGCGAGACGCGGGAGCGCTTCGTCGAAAGCGCGTTCGCAGCCACGGCGAGCCCGACCATCGAGCAGGTGCTCGCTCTCGCGGAGAGCGCGAAGAAGGACAAGGATCAGCTCCCTTCGAACATCGCCGCGCTCGCGTCCGCGCTCGCGACGCGTGCTGCCGAGGCAGCGCGGGCCGGCCGGCCCGATGCCGAGGCGCTCGCGATCCGCGGGCGATTCGCACTCACGGCGCTCGAGCACCTCGCCGGCAACGGCGCCGCGCAGCTCGTCGTCGAGGCGATGCTCACGCGGATGCGCGCGGTGTGACGTGACTCGCGTTCGCCCTTTCGGGCGAGTGCGCTCACGACTCGAGTGTCGTGTCGCCTGAAGCGATGACCTCGTAGGAGCCCCGTTCGAGCTCGAGGCCACGGTACGCTCGAACCACGCCCGAGTTGGCCTTCAGCACGAGCAGACGCTCGGCTCCGGCGGAGGCGTACTCCGCGACCACGACGGCATCGCCGACGTCCGGCGCGCCGACGCCGATCCGGCGCGGGCGAAGAGGCAACCGGCGCGTGCGCTCGAAGCGGATCCCGCCGTGCTCGACCGAGCTCGGAGGCTCACCACCGACGAGGACCGCGCTCGGATCGAGGGGCTCGAGCCAGAGAAGACAGTCCCGCGGTCGGGCTCGAACGTAGATGACGCAGTCGTGAACGGCGTCCGGAGCCACGAACAGGACCGCGACGGGGATCTCCTCCGAGAGGACCACACCGCCGGCGAGCCACGCCTCCTCGCCGGTGATGCGCATGAGCACATCGCCGAGCTGGCAGACGAAGCCTTCGAGCTGGACGCGAGCCGCTCCCTTCTTCGTCCTCGCGGCGGGCGGATCGGCCTTGTCCTTTCGTTCGGCCTCCGCCGGCGATTCGCCGTCGTCTCGGGCCGGCGCTTCCGCTTCCACCTCGGCCTGTGCGCGCGCCTCGTCCGCGTCCTTCGTCGGAGCGTCCTTGTCGTCACCGGCGGCGCCGGCGAGCTCGTTCGCCTGGTCGCGACGCCGCGCGAGCCATCGACCGATCATGAGAGCCCCGCTGGTGCCCGCGACGACGAGACCAGCGAGGAGGAGACTCACGCAGCCCCCCTGCGTGGGACCACGCCGAGCGCCATCTGGAAGGCTCGCGCTCGCTCGCTGACGTCGTGGAGCGTTGCTCCTTCGGGATAGAGGTCGGCGATGACGGCGACCGCGTCCGCATGCGCCGCGATCTCGGGAATGCGCGCGAGCGTGATGCCGCCGATCGCGACGAGCGGCGTCCCCTCGGCACGGGCCCGGAGCGCCGCGCGCTCGAGGCCGTCGACCCCGACGACGGGATCGGGGTTCGATTTCGTCGAGGTCTCGAACACGGGGCCGTACGCGACGTAGCGCGGACGCTCCTTCAGCGCGCGCTCGAGCTGGTCTGGGGTGTGGGTCGAGATACCGACCGAGAGCTGGGGCGCGATGCGACGAACGAGCTCGTACGGGACGTCATCCTGCCCGATGTGGACGGACTCGCAGCCCGCGAGCGCGGCGAGGTCCGCGCGATCGTTCGCGACGAGCGGCACACCTGCCTGACGGCACATCGGCCCGAGCGCGCGGAGCAGGAAGAGGATCGCACGTGCGGGGAGGTCCTTGGCCCGAAGCTGCAGCGCAGCGGGGCGCGCCACGAGGAGGGCACGCGCATACTCGAGAGGATCGGTGCCGCGCCGAGCGAGGAGCTTCGTATCGACGATGGCGTAGAGGCCCTTCATTTGTCCGTCTCTCCACTCACCCCCGAGCCTGGAGCAGGGGCTACTTACGAGCAGCTGCGACGTCAATCGCAACGTGCGCTTTCGCCTGCACTCGACCGCGCTCGTCGATGGGCGCCGCAGGCCCTCGGGCAGCGCTCGCGTCCCCTCCGGCCGGCTGGCCTCCCGCAGACACGTCCGGAGGCGAGCTGAGCGTCACGATGTCACCGCGCCGCAGCTCTTCGAAGGGAACGCCTTGCTCGGCTGCGGCGTCACGATCGAGGCGACGGATCCGCTGCCGAGCGCCGTCCTCACGGCAGATGAACAGCTCGACCTTTCCCTTCGAGCGGAGCAGATCGGAGACCGCGCGGAAGCGCACGCGCTCCCCGCCGGCATCGGCGCGCGGCTCGACGCCGCTCTTGCGCAGGACGAGATAGCTGAACGTGAGGCCCTGCCAGCGAAGCCCCGCGGCTCGCGCGAGCGGGACCGTCCAGGGAGGCAGATCGACCGGAAGGTCCTCGTGGCACCACTCCGTCTCGATCGCGAGCATCGGACAGCTCGCAGAATGGAGGCACGGCGCGAACACGCTCACCGCCCCGCCCTCGAGCAAGCGATCGCGAAGGGCGTGCAGATGCCGCGTCCGCTCGCGGAGCGCGGGCTCGACAATCACGAGCGCGCCGTCGGCGGCGACCATCGTGTCGAGCGCGTGCCGGACGAGCGCCGCCTGGCTCTCGAGGCGCGTCGCGGGATCGGAGCGAGGATCGATCTCGCTGAGCACCTGCCCGAGGATCACGACATCGTGGCGGCCCCCGGTCCATCCGTCGCTCTTCGCGCCCTCGCTCTTCATGGCACGTCCGAGGCTCTCGACCTGCGTGATGAAGCTCAGATCGATCGGCTCGGTGCCGAACGCGGCTCGCGCCGCCCGACCGATGGCAGCAGCAGAGGCGAGCACCTCCTCGTCCTCGTCGACGAGGAGCGCCTCGATGCGGCCCGAGGCGCCCGCCGCAGCCAGCGCCCGAACCAGGCCCCAGGTCATCGCCCCGAGGCCCGCGCCGAGATCGAGCACACGAAGCGGGCGGTCCGGCGGGATGGTCAGGACGCCGGACGCGACGAGCTCGCGCACCGCGCCTGCGCCCTTGGGAACGTCACGCGGAAACGAGAACGCGATCCGTGCCTCGAGCGGCAGCTTCGTCCGCCGACCCTCGGCCTGGGCGGTGTTGTAAGCCCGCGACAGCTCCTCGACCTTCGGTGCGAGCCGTGCGACGTCGCGGGTCGTCAGGCCCGATCCCCGCATCGAGCGGAGGACGGAATCGAGGACCTCCTGCCAGCGGGCCTCGAGCGGTTGAACGAGCATCTGCGGTCGATCCACGCGGCCTCACTACCACGCGGCGCATCGACACGGCGCCCTCGAGCACCGAACGCATGCGGTCGGTCACGCGGCCTCGACCGCGTGGCGCGAAGGACGCGTCGAGCGTGGGCGATCGACCTCCTCCCGCACCGCCGAGCCACCGAGGGACCCGAGCTCGGCCACGGTCCGCTCGGACGGGACGCCGCGCTGCTTGCGTGAACAGCAGAGCAGCGGTGTTAATGAAGGCCTGTCCCCCGTGATGACGCCCCCGAAAAACCAGCCCGAGACGTGGGCTTGACGGCGTGCGTCCGTTTACTATAACAATTCATCAGATGGTGAAGTGATGACGCGCCCCACCTCGAACAAGGCCAACGGGATCTCCCGCTCGCACAAGGCGGAGACCAACCCCAGCACGGCCGCCGTGGACGCCTCCCCGTCCTCGTCCCCCCCGGCCCATGCGCATGCGCACGCGCACGGCACGCCGGCGTCGCGCGCGGCCGGACGAGGCGCCCGTGAGCGAGACGTCTGTGGCCCCGACGAGCACGCTCGTCGCGCACGCCTGAGCCTCGTCAGCGATGATCAGCTCGAGCGCGCCGCCTCGATCTTCCGCGCGGCCGGAGACGTCTCCCGGCTCAAGCTGCTCCACCGTCTGAGCGACGGCGAGTGGTGCGTCACCGAGCTGGCCGAGGCCGCCGGAGTCGGGCTCTCCACCGTCTCGCAGCAGCTCCGCTTGCTCCGCGCCGAACGCATCGTCGCGCGACGCCGGGCCGGAAAGCACATCTTCTACTCCCTCGCGGACGCACACGTGAGCGATCTCATCCACAGCGCGATCGAGCACGCGGCCGAGCCGCACAGCCACGACAGACACGACGACACGGACGGGGCCTGATCGGCCGCGTCGACACCAGCCGGTCACGACGCCGGCCCCACACGGAGGACAGACATGGGCGACCACAAGATTCACGCGGACCACGACCACCAGCACGGACCGAACTGCGGCCACAAGACGATCGAGCACGAGGGTCACAAGGACTACCTCCACGACGGCTGCATGCATCACGTCCACGGCGACCACGTCGACGAGCACACGCTCGCCGTCGGCGGCGCGAACCCGGACGCCTGCACCCCGTCACACGACTGCAAGAGCCACGACGCCGCGCACAAGCACGGCTCGGGCTGCGGGCACGACGCCGTCACCCACGGCGATCACACCGACTACGTCGTCGGCGGGCACCTTCACCACGCGCACGACGGGCACTGCGACGATCACGGCCCCGTGACCGTCGCGTAACCTCACCCGCTGCCGTCGCGGGGGATCCCCCCCGAGCCCGAAGCTCGCGCGGCCACGCCGTCGCGAGCTTCGCTGCATTTGGCGGAGAGGCGAGCTCGATGCGAGCGCTCGAAGGAGCTCATCGCTCGGAGCGCTCACGCCGCGCGAGTGTCATCGCTTCCGGCCGCCACGCGATCGTGTGCAGTCGGCCGGAAGGGCGAGCCGGTCACGGCCTCCTCGCTCTCGCGATCGGCGCCACGCGACCTGGTTGGTCCTCAGGCATGGACGAACGTGCCGCCGCCTTGCGTCGCGAACATGCCGCCACCTTGCGTCGCGAACATGCCGCCCCCTTGCGTCGCGAAGGTGCCTCCGCCGCGTGTGGCGAACGTACCGCCGCCCTGCGTCGAGATGACGAACGTACCGCCCCCTTGCGTCGCGAAGGCGAACATCCCGCTGTGTGTGGCGCTCGAACTGAATGACGACATCGGAGAACCTCCCCCGCCCCACCGGCTGCGCGCCGTTGAGCAACTGCCTTGCCAGCATGCGAGGGCGTGTTTTCGAGGCCCGGGCGCGTCGAGTGTCACGACCTGTTGACACTCGCGCCACTGACAGTGTCCGAAATCCGGACATGAAGCTGCCCGCAGGCATCAACTCGGCTCCGGACGCGCCGGGCCGTCGCGCATGGAGATCGCACGTCCGCGACCGAAACTTGGAGCTGCGCCCCAACCACCCGCAGTGGTGCCCCAGCCCCGCGCAGTAGTGCCGCTACCGCCCGCAGGGGTGCCCCAGCCCCCCGCAGTAGTGCCGCTACCGCCCGCAGGGGTGCCCCAACCACCCGCACGCCTTCGGCGCTCGTTGAATCCACCGCGCGCCGATCGTGTTAGGAGCGAGCCATGCTGCTCAATTGGGCGCTTTCCCTCCGTCATTCGCGTCCCGGCGCCGTCTGCAGCGCCGTCCTCCTAGCCGGCATCCTCACGGGCTGCGGGACGCCCCCGCCGGCCTCGAAGGTCCCCACGGCTCGGGCGGCGGTCGATCGGCTGCACGCCACCCAGGACTGCGGGCTCGGAATCCACGCGAACGCGAAGATCGATCACTTCGGCAAGGGCGGCCGCGTGCGCGGCGACCTCCTCGCGTTTGCGGTCTGGCCGGAGCGTCTCCGGATGGACGTCGTCAGCCCGTTCGGGGTGACGCTCGCCACGCTCACCAGCGACGGCGAGAAGTTCTCCCTCTACGACCTCCGCGAGAAGCGCTTCTTCTTCGGCCCGGCAACGGCCTGCAACATCGCCCGGCTCACGACGGTCCCGATGCCCGGACACGTCCTCGTCTCGCTGCTCCGCGGTGAAGCGCCGGTCCTCAAGCATGCCCCCGAGGACGCCACGATCACGTGGGACAGCGGCGGCTACTACCTCGTCACGATCAAGGGGACGAACGGCGCCGAGCAGCGGATCAAGGTCGCCCCCCACCCTGCCGATTTCAACCTGCCCTGGGACAAGCAGCGCCTCCGCGTCCTCGACGTCGAGGTGAAGCAGCAGGGGATCGTCCTCTATCACGCGGAGCTCGCCGACCATAAGCCGGCGCCGATGGCCCAGCCCATCGTCGACCCCGACATGCTCGAGCCGCCCGTCCCGACGAGCGGCCCGGTCTGCACCGCCGAGCTCCCCCGCAGGATCCACGTCGAGGTGCCCGGCAAGGACGAGGACGTCCTCTTCCGCTACGAGAGCGTCACCTGGAACCCGCCGCTCCCGGAGGGCACGTTCACGCAGCCGATCCCACCGGGCGTCGAGGTCCGGCGCGTCACCTGCGAGGACTGACCGAGCCCACGCTCGCCACCAGCGCTTTCGGGTCGTCGGTGATGAGCCACCGCACGCCCATCGCCGCCAGCGCCGCGGCGCGGGCCGCGTCGTTCACCGTCCACGCGACGACGCGGAGGCCGGCCCGACGAAGGCGTTCGCCCCTCGACGGCGTGATGATGGCCTCGTCGAGATGCGCCGCGACGATCGCGGGGCGAAGCGCGAGCGGCAGCGCGGCCGCGAGGCGGGGCGTGCGCGCGCCGACGAGCATCGCCCGAGGCACCCGTGGAGCGAGCACGGCGAACGCGAGGACGATCGCCGGATCGAACGACGAGACGACGACCTCGGTGCCCGGCGCGCGGGCGATCGCGCGTGCGACGGCGCGAACCAGCGGCAGCTCCGCCGGGACGTCGGCCTTCACCTCCACGTTCACGATCCGCCCGCGAAGGAGATCGAGCGCGGACGCGAGATCGGGGACCCTCGCGCCGCCCGCGAGCGAGGGCAGCTCGTGACGGGGGACTGCATGGACGGGCCGGGTGTCGACGCCGCCCGTGACGCGTGTGAGCGACGGATCGTGGAGGAGGACGGGCTCACCCGACGCGCAGAGCCGCACGTCGAGCTCGACGCCGTCCGCTCCCTCGTCGAGCGCACGCTGGAACGCCTCGAGCGAGTTCTCTGCAGGCCATCCGTCGCCACGCCCGCCGCGATGGCCGAGGACGATCACGGCAGCGTCCGCCCCGTCGGTCGCAGAGCGCTCGAGAGCTGTCCAGAAAGGCTGGACAGCTCCTTCGCATCGTCCTCTCGTCGAGGGGCTTCCCCCCTCGACCTCCCCGAATCGTCCAAGTTCTTGGACGGCTCTTCAGGTCGCGAGCTCTTCGGCGATCTCGCGCGCGAGCTTCTTCGCGCGCTCGACGTCGCCCGCGGGGAGCGAGATCGCGCCGACGACGGGGTGGCCTCCCCCGCCGTGCCGTTCGCAGATTGCTGCGATGTTGTGCTTCCGCTCGATCGGTGCCCACGGGTTGTAGCCGATCGAGAGCTTGCACTTCGACGACGAGCGGCTGAGGAGCACCGAATACGCGCTCTCCGGCCACAGGGCGTACGTGACGAACTTCGCGGCGACGTCGATGACGGCCTCGCTGAGATCGACGAGGACGACCGAGCCGCGGACCTCCGCGTGCTGCTTCACCAGATCGATGAAGCCTTGCTGCTGTGCGGCGAGCGGCGCATAGGCGTCCTGCACGTCCTTGCTCGTCGCCACCGCCTCGAGCGGCTGTTCGAGGAGCCGCGGCACCATCGTCGCGAGGTAGGCGTCGTTGCCCTTGTGCTCTACGACGGTCATCAGTTGGAGCACCGGCTCGGCCTTCGTCACAGCCATCTCCGCGCTCGGAAACGCCGCCGAGTCGATCATGTCGGCCCAGCGCACGAGCTCCGCGCACTCCCTGATGTCGAGCCCGAAGCGCAGCCGACCGACGTCGGCGATGAGCTTCGTGCACGAGCCGTAGCCGCCGTCGTGGAACATGTGACGCCCGCCGGGCGCCTCCTCGCGCGCGCCCATGTCGTACGCCAGACGATCCTCGGGCGTGACGAACGCGCTCACGTGATGGTCGAAGTACCAGGTGAGCTTCGGCGCGGCGGAGAAACGGAAGTCGAGGATCGCGTTGTCCTCGCCCGTGAGGAGCGCAGGGTCGACGCCGTTCTGCCCCGGCCCGTAGCCCATCGCCTTGTAGGTGAACGCGAGCTCCTCACCGCGGTGCAGGTGCCTCATGAGGCGCGTGAACATCACGGCTGAGCAGAGCCCGTCGAAGCAGTGCCCGTGAGTCGCGACGACGACGTTGCGCATTGTCGTCGGGCTTTAGCACGCCCCCCGCTCTCGAGTCGACGCCACGACGAGGTTCGAGCTCGGGCCGCGCTCGTCGGGATACGCTCGCGTCGTGCGCGTCCATCACCTCGCCTTTCGTACGGCCGACGTCCCCAGGCTGGAACATTTCTACACGAACGTGCTCGGGCTCGCCGTGCTCCGTCGAGACGAGCCCCGCAGCGTGTGGCTCGACGCTGCCGGGACGCTCGTGATGCTCGAGCAACGGGACGCAGCGGAGCCGGCCCCCGACCTCGCGTCGAAGGAGCTCGTCTGCTTCGCGATCGCGCCCGAGCAGCACGCAGCCGTGCGCGCGCGGCTCGTGTCCGAGGGAATCGCGGTCGAGGCGAATACGGCCTACACGCTCTATTTCCGCGACCCGGACGGTCGGCGCGTGGGCGTGTCGTCGTACCCGGACGCGCTTGCCTGACGCGTGAGCGCTGACCAGGGTGCGGAGCCTGGCGAGGTCGAGGCTCCGCGAGTAGTGTCTGCGCTCGTGCCTCCCCCCTCCCGCTGGGCCCAGAGACCGCTCTTCTTCGTTTCGCTCGCGCTCGCGTTCGGCCTCACCGCGGCGTGCACCGACGACGCGAGCATCGGTCAGGGGGAACCGCTCCCTCCCGTCGAAGACGCCGGCCCGACGACCGACGACGATGCGGGGAACGCAGACGCTTCCGCCGATCCGTCCTCCGCGCCGTTCGGTCGCCCGTACGCGGTGACGACCCCGTCGAAGTACGACGCGAAGGTCCCGACGCCCCTCGTCGTCCTCCTCCACGGGTACTCGGGGAACGCGAGCTGGCAGGACGACTACTTCAAGCTGAGCGCGCTCGCGGAGAAGAAGACGTTCCTCGTCGCCCTACCCGAGGGGACCAAGGACGGTCTCGGGAACCAGTTCTGGAACGCGAACGACGCCTGCTGCGACTTCTACAAGACGGGCATCGACGATGTCGCGTACCTGAAGGCCGTGATCGCGGAGATGAAGGCGCGGTTCAACGTCGACGCGAAGCGCGTCTACGTCGTCGGCCACTCGAATGGCGGATTCATGGCCCACCGGCTCGCATGCGAGCTCGCCGCCGACATCGCCGGGATCGTGAGCCTCGCGGGCGCGGTCTACGCCGATCCCGCGAAGTGCACGCCGAGCGAGCCCGTCGCCGTCCTCCAGGTCCACGGCGACGCCGACGAGACGGTCGCGTACGGCGGCGGCTCGGTCCTGAACGGCGTCCCGCCACACCCCTCGGCGAAGAGCACGGTCGCGACCTGGGCGTCGAAGAACGGCTGCGAGAACACGCTCACCGCCACCGGCGAGACGCTCGATCTCGACACCGGGCTCGCCGGTGCGGAGACCGTCATCGAGCGCCACGCCTGCACGAAGGGCGCAGCCGAGCTCTGGACGATCGCCGGCGGCAAGCACATCCCGTCGTTCCGAGCGAGCTGGGCCGAGCACTTCTACACGTTCCTCGAGGCCCACCCGAAGCCCTGATCGATCAGGCGCCTCGCGAGGGCGCCTCGAACGCATCTCGGGCTCGAGCGATCGCGCCGAGAGATGCCCGGCGTCGCTGCGCCGGGCATCCTCGAGCTCGCGTCGCGGATCAGCCGAGATGCGGGATGTGGACGCCCTTGTCCTTCGCGCAGTCGATCGCCTCTTCGTAGCCGGCGTCGGCGTGGCGGACGACGCCCATGCCGGGATCGCTCGTGAGCACGCGCTCGAGGCGCTTCGCCGCCTCGGGCGTTCCGTCGGCGACGACGACCATGCCGGCGTGGAGGCTCATCCCCATGCCGACGCCGCCGCCGTGGTGGAAGCTGACCCAGCTCGCGCCGGCGGCCGTGTTCACGAGGGCGTTGAGGAGGGCGAAGTCGGCGATCGCGTCGGAGCCGTCCTTCATCGCCTCGGTCTCGCGGTTCGGCGACGCGACCGAGCCGCAGTCGAGGTGATCGCGTCCGATGACGATCGGCGCCTTCACCTTGCCGGTACGGACCAGCTCGTTGAACACGAGGCCGACTTTCGCGCGATCGCCGTAGCCGAGCCAGCAGATGCGCGACGGCAGGCCCTGGAACTGGACGCGCTCCTTCGCGAGCTCGATCCAGCGGCGAAGGTCGGGATCGTTCGGGACCGCGTCGAGCACGGCCTGATCGGTGACGGCGATGTCCTCGGGATCGCCGGAGAGCGCGACCCAGCGGAACGGGCCCTTGCCGACGCAGAAGAGCGGCCGGATGTACGCCGGAACGAAGCCCGGGATGTCGAACGCGCGCGCAGCGCCCGCCTCCTTCGCGCACGCGCGGATGTTGTTGCCGTAGTCGAAGACCTCGGCGCCCTTCTTCTGCATCGCGAGCATCGCCTCGATTTCCTCGGCCATGCTGGCCTTGGCCTTCTCGACGTAGCCCTCCGGATCTTCCCTTCGGAGCTCCGCAGCCTCGTCCAGGTTGAAGCCGAGCGGGATGTAGCCGACGAGCGGGTCGTGCGCCGCGGTCTGCTCGGTCACGAGGTCCGGGATGATGCCGCGCTCCACGAGCTCGGGGTAGATGTCGGCCGCGTTCGCGCAGAGACCGATGCTGACCGGGCGGTCCTCCTGCTTCGCCTTCTCGAGGCGCGCGAGCGCCTCATCGAGGCTATCGGCGCGCTCGTCGACGTAGCGCGTGTCGAGGCGCTTCTGGATGCGAGACGGGTCGATCTCGACGGCGATGCACGAGAGCCCGGCCATCGTCGCCGCGAGCGGCTGCGCACCGCCCATCCCGCCGAGGCCCGCGGTGAGCACCCAGAGGTGGCCGGACTTCTTCGTCCGCTCGACGTACGCCTTCCGTGCAGCGACGAACGTCTCGTACGTGCCCTGGAGGATGCCCTGGGTGCCGATGTAGATCCACGAGCCAGCGGTCATCTGGCCGTACATGATCAGGCCCTTCTTCTCGAGCTCGCGGAAGTGCTCCCAGTTGGCCCACTTGCCGACGAGGTTCGAGTTGGCGATGAGCACCCGCGGCGCGTCCGCGTGGGTCTTGAAGCGGCCGACAGCCTTGCCCGACTGAACGAGCAGGGTCTCGTCGCTCGCGAGGTCCTGGAGCTCGCGCGAGATCACGTCGAACGCCTCCCACGAGCGGGCGGCCTTGCCCGTCCCGCCGTAGACGACGAGGTCCTCGGGGCGCTCCGCCACCTCGGGGTCGAGGTTGTTGTAGAGCATCCGGAGCGCAGCCTCCTGCACCCATCCCTTGCACGAGAGTGTCGTTCCGCGCGGAGCCGTTACCGTTCGAGCCATGCCTGCTGCTTAGCGCGAGGCTCGGGCGGATGGAACATCCCGCGCACCTCGGCCGATGCACCGTCTCGCCGCGCAGCCGGGCGCGTGTTTGAGCGGTCGAGCTCGAGCTCGGCGTCCACAAAGGCGCCGCGTCATGTCACCGAACCGCGGAGCCGAGCGCGTCGAGCGCGAGGTCGAGGCGCGCCCGATCGTCCTCCGAGAGCGTGCGCGGATGCGCGTCCTCGATCGCCTTCGCCTCGCGAAGCCAGCGCGACGCCGTCTCGCGATCGCCGAGCGAGTGGTGCACGAGCCCGCGATAGAGCAGGTACTCGGCGCGCTTGGCGCCCGTCCACGATTGGCTCTCCGGCTCGAGCGCGACCAGCGAGTCCTTCGCCTCGGCGAGGCGACCGCTCTTGAAGTCGCTCTTCGCGCTCGCGAGGCCACCTCCACAGGCCACCGCGAGCAGCAGGAGCAGCGGAAGAAAGAAGACGACGACGCTCGACCCGACCTGTTGTGTCATTCCCGAGGCCCCCCGGATCCTTGTCGGTGAAAGGCGACGCAAAACCAACGCCAACTCCGAGCAGCGTACCCCAGATCCGCGGCGATGCTGTCCGTGGGGGGAGGTGCGCCGACGATCCATCACGTTGGAGACGAGCCTTGCGCGCGTGGTGAGGTATGAATGACGTAGGCCCAGCTCACGGTCGTCGATGGAAGCGCCATCACCGAGAGCGACGAGGTCGGGAGTTCTCTCGAGCATGAAGCTTTCGCGCGCGCTTGCCTCCTTCGCCACGTTCGGGTTCGTGGCGGTACTGATCAACTGCACCGACAACGAGAACGACTCGTTCCCGCGGCTGCCCGATGGCGACGAGGTGGACGGGGGCGCCGACGGCGCGATCCCCGACCCGCAGGGGCTCCAGCCGCACCCGAACCGGAACGCGCAGCCGAAGATCACGGATTGCGGCGGGTCGGTCGCGTCCGCGGGCTCGGCAGTCTGCGCGGTGACGAAGACGGGCTCCGACTTGAAGGTGATTCGCGGGACCGTGCTCGCGCCGGAGGAGGTGCTCCGCAACGGCGAGATCGTCGTCGACTCACGCGGCTACATCCTCTGCGCCGCGTGCAACTGCAAGGCGATCACGGGCTACGACGCGGCGTCGGTGATCTCGTGCCCGGACGGCGTCATCTCGCCCGGCCTGATCAACCCCCACGAGCACCTCACCTACCAGAACAACAAGCCGATCGGGCACGGCGAGGAGCGCTACGAGAACCGCAGCGATTGGCAGGGCGCGCGAGGGCACAAGCGTCTCGAATACAAGAGCGGCGCGAACCAGACCGTCCAAGCCTACGGCGAGCTGCGCTTCCTCATGAGCGGCACCACGTCGATCGCCGGCGGCGGCGGTGTCCCCGGCCTCATTCGCAACCTCGACACGAGCGCGGACGAGCTCGAAGGGCTGCCGATCCAGATCGCCGACACGGACGTCTTCCCCCTCAGCACGCCGGGGAAGAACCTCGCGCGAGGCTGCGAGTACTCGAGCGGACGAACGACGCGAGGCGGGATCTCTCAGCTCGAGAGCTACCTCCCGCACATCTCCGAGGGCATCGACGACGAGGCGCACAACGAGTTCGTCTGCACGAGCGCCGAGGGCGATCAGTACGACCTGGTCCAGAAGCAGACCGCCATCATCCACGCCGTTGCGCTGAACCCGGCCGACGCGAAGGCGATCCAGAAGGACCAGGCGAAGATCGTCTGGTCACCGCGATCGAACGTCGATCTGTACGGCAACACCGCACAGGCCGTCATGCTCGACCTCGCAGGGGTCGCCATCGCGCTCGGCACGGACTGGGTCCCCTCCGGATCGATGAACATGCTCCGCGAGCTGAAGTGCGCCGACTCGTGGAACCAGACTTACTTCGACAAACACTTCACCGACGCCGACCTCTGGCGCATGGCGACGATCAACGGTGCGTTCGCCGTCGGCGCGAGCCACGCGGTCGGCATGCTCAAGCGGGGCTACCTCGCAGACATCGCGGTCTACGACGGCAAGACGAGCAAGGACTTCCGCGCCGTCATCGACGCAGGAGTCGAGGACGTCGCGATGGTCCTCCGCGGCGGCCGCATGATGTACGGCGACGACGCGCTCGTGAAGAACGCGATCTGGGGCGACCCCGCCGCGTGCGAGTCGTTCCCCGCCCCCGTCTGCGGCAAGGCCAAGGCGGTATGCGTCGACGTCCGCACCACCGCCGCGCCGAAGCTCCAGGCGCTCCTCACCGCCGGCGAGGTCTACTACCCGGCGTACTTCTGCCGCGACAAGACGCCGGACGACGAGCCGTCGTGTGTGCCCTCACGCGCGGAGTCGCAGTCGGTGAGAGGCTCGAGCTCGTACACCGGCGTTCCGTCGGAGACCGACAAGGACGGCGACGGAATCCCGGACGAGCAGGACAACTGCCCCACGATCTTCAACCCCGTGCGGCCGATGGATGTGGGCCGCCAGGCCGACGCCGACAACGACGGCATCGGCGACGCGTGCGACGAGTGCCCCGAGGACGCGACCCAGAGCTGCGAGCACGCCGCCTCGACCGACCTCGACGGTGACGGGATCCCGAACGGCAACGACAACTGTCCCTCGGTCGCGAACCCGGACCAGGCCGACTCGGACAAGGACGGGCACGGCGACGCGTGCGACCGGTGCGGGACGGCAAATCCCGGCGCCGAGCCGTGCGTGCTGCCG
Organism: Myxococcales bacterium 68-20; assembly: GCA_001899635.1. Taxonomy (GTDB): domain Bacteria; phylum Myxococcota_A; class Polyangia; order Polyangiales; family Polyangiaceae; genus Labilithrix. The sequence goes on from MKVQ01000005.1 coordinate 379,159, forward strand.
ATCTCGACGGTGCGTAACCCCTCGGCGTCCGGTCACCCGAAGGGACCCACGGTCGTGTCGGTCGAGGGCTTCGTCTCCGCGCGCAAGACGAACGACCTCTTCTACATCCAGGAGGGGACGACCGGCGCTCCGTGGCAAGGCATCTTCGTGAAGGCCGGCGCCCTCACCGGCACCACCACGACGGGCCCGAAGATCGGCCAGAAGGTCCAGGTCATGGGCAGGGCTGCGGACATCTTCAGCGTCAATCAGATCACCGCCGCGCAGGTCAGCGTCACCCAGCCGACGGCGCAGGCGATGACTCCGCTCGCTCTGACCGCCGCCCAGGTGGGCACCTCCAACTCCGCGTCCGAGCAGTACGAGAGCTTGCTCGTCAAGGTCGACGGTCCGATGGAGATCACGAACGACAACCCTGACAGCGGCCCGTTCTTCGAGTTCGTCGTCACGGGCAACCTCCGCGTCGACGACTACGTCTGGACGCGCTTCGGGACGCCGGCGACCTGCACCCCGTCGCCGTGCCCCTATCCACCGGCGGGCTTCACGAACGGCACGAAGTTCTCGAGCATCACAGGGGTCATGGGCTTCTCGTTCAGCAACCGGAAGCTCTACCCCCGCGGCTCGTCGGCGAGCGCCACCGGCGGCGGCACCGACCTCGTCCTCGCGCCGTGAGCCACGGGCGCGGGTAGCAAGAGGTGGCGCGAGGCACTTTCGCCTCGCGCCACGCTTTCGCACTTCACCCGCGCAGCGAGCGTCAGCGCTGACGCGGGTCGTCGAGGCCTCGCGCGGCCCGACCACGTCGTCCCGCAGCGCGGAGGAGCTCCTCGAGCGTGCTCGCGTGCATCGCTTCCTCGTCGGGCTCGCCAGCGTCCTCGTCCTTGCCTTCTTCGAGGAGCGACTCGTCCTCGAGCGGCGTGATGACAGGGCGGGCGCTCTGATCCCAGCGCTCCGCGAGCTCGGTCGCGAGGCGTGCAAGGAGCGGCCGCGTCGATTCGCGGTCGAGCGCCGAGAGGAGGATCGCGTCGGGGTACTTCTTCTGGAGGATCTTGCGGTCGAGCGGCGAGAGCAGCTCCGTCTTGTTGAAGACGAGCACGCGCGGGATGTCGGAGAGCCCGAGCTCCTCGAGGACGTCGAGCGTCGTCTCGATGAACGCGTCGACCGAGCCACGACGCCCGGCGCCGGGTGTCCCGTCATCCGCGAACGCCGTCTGCGCGTCGCCGCATGCGTCGACGACGTGCAGGATCAGATCGGCGTCGGCGGCCTCCTCGAACGTCGCGCGGAAGGCAGCGAAGAGGTCCTGCGGCAGGTCACGGATGAACCCGACGGTGTCGGTGATGACGACCTCGCGATCGCCATACCCGGCCCAGCCCACCTTGAGATGGCGCGAGCGCGTGTCGAGCGTGGCGAACAGCTTGTCCTCGGCGAGCACCGAGGCCCCCGTGAGCGTGTTGAGGAGCGTGCTCTTGCCGGCGTTCGTGTAGCCGACGATCGCGATGGTCGGCACGCCCTCGCGCGTGCGCTTCTGCCGGCGCTGCTCGCGGCGGCGTGACAGCTTGCGGAGCTGCGCCTCGAGGTGGGCCACGCGCTCCTTCGCGCGGCGGCGGCCGATCTCGAGCTTCGTCTCGCCCGGTCCGCGCCCGCCGATGCCGCCGGTGAGGCGGGAGAGCGAGTCGTCCTTCTGACCGAGACGCGGCATGTTGTACTTCAGCTGCGCGAGCTCCACCTGGAGCTTGCCGTCGTGGCTCTCGGCGCGCTGCGCGAAGATGTCGAGAATGAGCTGCGTGCGATCGACGACCTTGAGGTCGCTCTCCTTCGCGATCGCGGAGGTCTGCGCGGGCGTGAGCTCGCGATCGAAGACGAGCACGTCGGCGTCGAGCTGCATCGCGCGAATGATCACGTCGTCGAGCTTGCCCTTACCGAGCACGAACTTCGGATCGACGCGATCGCGGAGCTGGATGACGGTATCCGCGATCTCGACGCCGGCAGTCCGCGCGAGCTCGCGGAGCTCGGCGATGCTCTCCTCGGCGTGATCGGCGGCGCCGCGCTCTCCGCGCTCGCCAACATGCACGAGCACGGCGCTGCCGTCCTTGCCCCGCACGGCGCGCGCGCTCGACGATTGCCGAGCGAACTCGGCCTCGAGGTCAGCCATGAGCTCGCCGACGTGGACGCTGAGCTGGCCCATCGCAACGGGGCCGACCTCGCGATACGGGGCCTCGCCCGTCTTCTCCGTCGGGACGTTGTAGGCGTATTGGATCGACTTCGCGTCGCCGCGCGGCCCGAGCTGGATCGCGCACACGAGATCGAGGCGCAGACGGACGAGGTCCACGAGGTCGTCGCGCGTCAGCGGCTCGCCCCGGAGATGCGTATGCACCAGGCGCAGCCCGCGGAAGCGACCTTCGGCGGCGCGTAGGCGGCCGATGTCCGGCAGCATCAGCTTGCCGGCATCGCCCACGATGACGTAGTCGACCTGCCCCGACCGATGGACCAGGGCGCCGACCTGGCGTCCCGTCTCGACGCTGGCGGCGACGAGCGAGCGCGTCAGCTCCAGAGTCGAGATGTCCGATACGGGGACGCGGCGCCGATAGATGCGCTCCAGCGTCCGTGTTGCGGAGGGAGAGAGCCCGCGAGTGTTGCCGTAGAGTTGGATGCCGCCCTGTCCGTGTAGGTCCGCGTGCAAGGTGCACGTGGATCAAGGCATATCTACAGCGACACCGGGGCCGATCAAGCCCTTTCGGGCGCCCCTGCCCCGGGAATCGACCGTCTCGGAGGGGGCGCTCGTCTCGTCAGCCTCGTTCAGGCCCCGATCGCGCTGCCTGGAAGGGCGATGGAGGGCGATCGATTGGGGCTGCTCCGGTGGCCTCGCACGCCCGCGCTTCTCGACGGCGCGAGGTCGATCCCGGTCGGTGGAGCTACTTGCAGGTCGCGCCGATCGGCGGTCCGGACGCCGGCGCCGCCCAGCTCCAGATCGAGGACTTGATGCGCGGATAGTACATCGTGAACGAGTAACACATCTCGTCCGCGGTCTTTTCGCCGAAGCGGACCGGCTCGCCGGTGTTGTTCGTCCAGCTGCACTTGGTGCGGATGACGTCGCCGGACTTCGTCGTCGCGTTGATCGGCAGCCACGCCTGGGCGTCGAAGGAGTACAGGGGCATCGTCCCGAGATCGACTTCGGGCCCGCCGTCCTTCGGCGTGAGCGTCGTCGACATCGCGACGCCGATCTTGTGCATGTGGGGCATCGCCGCGAACAGGTGCAGGTTGGCGAAGGCCGACGGCACCGTGAGGGCGCAGTCGATCGAGTACTGGCCGCCCTGCCCGGGCGCCGCGGGGATCGTGAAGTCTTGGGAGCCGAACGCCATCACATCCGCCTCGTATTGGCGTGGCGCGGACGTGCAGAGGTCGATCCTGCTCTTGTCCTTCTTGCCCTTCAGCTTCTGCGGGTTCGAGTAGTGCATTTGCGCGACGTAGTGCGTCGGCTTCGCCGGGTCGGTCGAGATCGGGAAGCCGGCCTCCGGCGGCAGCTCGAGGGGCTTCACGCCCGGCGCCCAGCCGAGGACCATCCGCCACGTCACCGCGCTGCCGGCGCTGCACGGGGTCGGCACGCCCGAGACCTTGCTCGGGGCCTCGTAGAGCACGATGTGATGCGTGATCTCGGTGTTGTCGATCACCGGCACGAACGCCGTGATGTGCGCCGCCTGCTCCTGCGAGAGATCGACGCCCCAGCAGACGTACTCGTCGCCCGCGTCCTCCGGCATCTCCCACTCCGACTCGGGCGCGAGCGAGAGGCTCGGCGTGCACGAGACACCGTCTGGCCGCGTCGTCGTCGTGTTCCCGCAGGTCTCCGGACCGCGAGGCGCTCCGCTGGCCACCCAGTCGGCGATCGCCTGGCGATTGGCCTCGGACAGGCGCGCGTTCGGCACCGGCGGCATCGGCTTGGCTTCGTCGGCGATACGCGCAGCAACGAGCTCGTAGACCTTCTTCGAAGGATCGGTCGCCGCCGGCGCCTGGAGCTGATCCCAGGTCAAGAGCGGCATCGGCGAGCCGAACTGCGGAGGCGCCGCATGGCACGAGCGGCAGTTGTCCGCGAGGATCTTGTCGACGTCGCACGGCAGCCCCGACGACAAGCCGGACTGTGTTCCCCCCGCGTCGCCATCGCGCGGGCCGCTCTTCGACGGCCCCGCGGACGAAGATCCGCCACAAGCGCCCGCAAGGAGGAGCACGCACGGGATCGCGAGGCCGAGAGCGATGGACGGGCGGAGCATCAGCCAGAAGGATGCTCTAGCTCGGCCGTTCGAGCAAACCCCGCGGCGAGGCGCGCGCCGATCGCTCGCACCCTGTCGGGGAGGATCGCGCGGCTCGAAAACGACGCGAGGCGACGAGCAAGCTCGTCGCCTCGCACAACGTCACGTGCGACGCCCTCGTCGCGACGTGAGCTCCGGCGCTGCTACTTGTTGACGCGCTCGAGGTAGTCGCCCGACGACGTGTCGATCTTGATCCACTCGCCCTCCTTGATGAAGAGCGGGACGTTGACCGTGGCGCCGGTGATGAGCGTGGCCGGCTTGGAGGCTCCGCTCGCGGTGTCACCCTTGATACCGGGCTCGCTCGAGACGACCTGCATGACGACGTTCGGCGGCATGTCGATGCCGATCGCGTTTCCGTTGAAGAGCGTGACCTCGACGTCGAGCCCTTCCGAAAGGAACCGCGACTCGTCGCCGACCTTGTCCTTGGCCACGTAGATCTGATCGCCCGTGTTCGTGTCCATGAAGACGTAGTTGTCGCCCTCTTCCCACGAGTACGTCATCTTGCGGTCTTCGACGTCCGCCAGCTCGACGCTATCGCCCGACTTCCAGGTCTTCTCGAGCAGGTTGCCGTTCGTGAGGTTGCGGACGCGGCAGCGCGTGAACGACTGTCCCTTGCCCGGCTTGACGAACTGATGCTCGAGAATGTGGAACGGCACTCCGTCAATCTGGATCTTGAGCCCTTTGCGGATGTCGGTCGTGCTGGCCATGGTTTTCGTGTGGGGAGTTACCACGTCGCCCGACACGCCAGCAAGACGGATGGCTGTGCGAGGCGTCTTCTTCCCTTGTTTCTCCCCTCGCCTGACCTCCTACCCGCCGTCTGCCTGCCGTCCCGCCCTGCCCGTCGGGATCGGCAGCCCAACCGCAGCGGAGCGGTGGATCGGCTGCGGATTTCGACCTCGACCAGCGCCGTGCTAAGAGCGCCGCCGCGATGGTTCACGAGGTCGACGAGGAGCTCCGCGAAATCAAGCGCGAGATCATCGAGTCGCGAGGGCTCGTCATCAAGACGAACAACCTCACGAACGCGCTCAGCGCTGACATCAAGTCGATCGCGAAGCGCCAGCAGACGTACGAGCGCCGCATCTCCTGGAACAGCGCGACGGCGTACCTCGTCTTCGTCGTCGTGGTGTTCGCCGCGCTGAAGCTCGCGTGGGACGCTCGCGTCGACCAGATCAAGGCCGAGACCGAGCAGCGCGCCCAGGACAACGACCGCCTCCGCAAGGAGCAACGCGAGACGCAGAAGCGCGACGAGGACCGCTCGCGCGCCGAGGCTCGCGCGGCGCAGTTCTACGACCTGGTCCGGCAGGGCAAGCGCGTCGAGCTCGTCGAGCAGTGGGAGCAAGTCAAGAAGGAGCCGCTCAGCAAGGCGGAGCTCGCGATGTTCACGGACGCGGTCGAGCGCGCCCGCAACGAGCTCGCCGGCCAGCTCTACCAGCAGGGCATGGACAAGGTCCGCGTCCAGCGCTGGCAGGAGGCGGCGACCGCCTTCGAGGAGTCGCTCAAGTACAAGGACGACTCCGCGATCGCTCCCTCGGTTCACCTCGGGCTCTCGGACGCGTACCGCCACCTCAATCGCCAGCGAGAGGCGATCCCGATCCTCACGCTCCTCGCCGAGAACCCGGTCGACAAGGAAGTGCACGACGACGCGCTCTCCCTCCTCGCGTGGTGCCAGATGGACACGCAGGCGTGGAACGACGCCAAGAACACGTGGCGCACCCTGATCCGCCGCTTCCCCGAGTCACGGTTCGCCGGCGAAGCAAAGATGCAGCTCGCGCAGCTGCAGCTGATGCACTGATCGCGAGCCCCGCGCCCGCCGGCTCGCGACAGCACCAGCCGGTGCCGGTGACTCGCACACGCGAGCCGCGAGCGCTCGCCGCATTCAGGCGACGAGCGATCGATACGCGGCCGTGACCTCGGAGAAGCGGACGGACAGCGCGCGCCGCTCCTCGTGGGTGGCCTCGGGATGCAGATCGGGGTGGTACTCGCGGACGAGGCGACGGTAGGCCCGCTTGATGTCGTCGGCGGGAGCGCCGGCGGACAGGCCGAGCGCCCGATAGGCGACGAGCCGGGTGGTGTCGAAGCTCCCGGGGAGACCGCTCGACGGGCGCGCAGAGCGGGAGCTCGCGCTCGAAGACGAAGGCGCGCGATCGCGCGCGCGCTTCTTGCCCGTGAGGAACTCCGGAGCGTCGAGCGGCTCGTCGACGAGCGCGCCGCGCGGCGGACGCACGGTGACCCGATAGTGGACCTGCGCGTCGACGAGATCCTCGAGCATCTGGAGACGGAGCATCAACTGCCGGCGAAGGGCCCGGCCGACGATCTCGGGCGAGAGATGGAAATCGCGGACGAGGACCTCGCCGTGCAGGCGGCGCGACGCCATCGCGCGGAGGAGCGAGCGACGGAGCGTGTCGTCGTCGACATGCTCGTCCCGACGCAGGATCTCGCCGAGCGACGCAGCGGCGCGGTCGACCTCGACCGCGGTGACGAGACCGCTTGCAAGATGCACGCGATGAACGCGTCCACCCGCCTCGACGAGCTCGAGCGTCCCACTCACGCGCCCGCGATGGAGCGAGCCGAGAAGGTCGCCGAGGGTCGTCGCCTTGAGGCGCCCCGGGAGCTGCATGGCTCCGGTGGTAGCAAGCGCGGCCTGGCCCAGCCAAGAAAGCGGCCGCTGCCGGCTCTAGCCCGGCTAGCCGACGTGGACGACGGCGCGGACGTCGACCGTCGCGGGGACGCACCGCGAGCTGGCCGCGTCGCCGGCCGTCGACGGGTCGCAGACGACCGCACGGATGCGCGCCTTCGCTTCGCCGTTGCCGGGCGTTCGCGCGACGAGACCGAAGGCCCACCGCTGGCTCGCGGCGTCGCGGTACGTGGCGTCTCCGGGCCCGATCCGGCCCTTGAGCGCGGAGGTGAACGCCGGGAGCTCGAGGATCGCGACGTCGGCCCACGAGATCGACCGCCCGCCCGCCGCACGGACCTCGACGGCGCATTTCACGCGGCCAGGCTCCGCCGCGCGCTCGCACGACATCGTGCCTGCCAGCGCCTGCTCCTCTGCGCGAGGCGGCTCGCTCGCCCGCCCGTCCGTGCTCTGGAGCGCGGCGAAGGCGGCGACCACGGCGCCTACGGAAGCACTTCGATAGCGGAGCATCGGTATGGTAAACCGCGTGGCATGCGAACGCGCGCCTTGGCCCTCGTCCCCATCTTGCTCGCCTCTCTTGCCTGCGACAAGGACGAGAAGGCGAAAGCGCTCGTCGACTCCGTCGCGGGCGACGCGGCGACGGCACCGGCAGCGGTCGAATCTGCGCCGCAGGCGCAGCCGCAACCTCAGGAAGCGGGAGCACCTCCGCCGGCAGCGACGGTCAAGATGCCCGAGCGCCCCATCCCGAAGCCCCAGACGATGGTCAGCGCGAGCGCGTCCGAAGAGATGCAGATGAAGGCGAGCGGCTACATGGTGGCGATGCGGGCGCCGCGCCCGGACGATGCGCCCGCCGACGATGCCTTCGCCACCGACCTCGTCGCGAAGCTGAAGCCCGTCGTCCTCGCGATGGACAAGGGCGCGGACAAGGCGAAGTGGAACCGCGTCGATCTGGTCGCGCAAGGCCGTCAGATCGACATGCTCATGTCGAGCGGCTGCGATGCAAAGACCCCGTTCAACGCCGTCGTCCAGCGGCTGAACGTCCCGCTGACGACGCTCCTCTCGCATGGCGTGCTCGTCCTCCGCTGCAACGACACGAAGATCCAGTGCCTCCAGAGCGTCCGCGACCAGGACGACGTCCTCTGCACGACCGCGCCGCGCCGTCGTTGAGCCGAGCGGCGGCCGAATGCGCCGCGCCATCGTCGAGTCGGGCGCCGCGCTCACGCGCTGCGCCCACGCGCGCAGCTCAGGGCAGCGTGACGAGCACGGCCGAGCGGCGGCGAATGCACGCGATGCGCGAGCCGCTGTCGTCGATCGTGCAGCGCCGCACGTCGGCGTAGGGCTCGAGGTCGGACGAACGGACCATCGACCAGCGATCGGGCGCCGGCCGTCCGCGGACGAGGACGCCGCCCGGCATCGCGAGCGCGAGCGTCTTCGTACCGTGCGAGCGCGGAGAGCCCGGCGGCGGGATCGCGTCGGTGAACGCCGCGAGGGCGGACGCCTCCGGTGGATCGGTCTTGATGAGCACCGGCTGCCCCGCGACGATCGCCTCGAGCCCGCGCGGCCCCCATGCGATCGGCACCGCGGGCGCGGGCTCGCCTCGCCCGCTGCTGCACGTCTTGCCCAGACGCGGAGCGATCGGAAGCACGACGTCGACCATCTCGCCTTCGGCCGTCGGCGCGAACGTGGCGCGGAGCGCGACGCCTTCGCAAGCGTGGTAGGCCTCGAGCCAGCGGCTCTTGCCATCCGGAGAAAGGACCTCGTCCTTCCACGGAACCATGTCGGCGGGCTCGCCTTCGCCCGTCTCGGGATCGACACGCATCACGCTCCTGCCGTACCGGACGAGGAGCTTGCCGGAATGCTCGAACGCGAGCGGCCCCCACTCCGGAGCGCCGCCGTGTGGAGCGTCGACCGGAGCCGAGAGGATGCGCACGCTCGTCGCCTCCGTCACGGGCGCGACCTCCGCGAGCAGCTTCTGGATCTCCGTGGTCTTCGCTGCCGTCTTCGAGGCGGGCGCGAGCTGAACCGTCTCCGCGGCGGCGAACGCTCGCAGCGCATCACGCTGCGTGACCCATGCGCGGACCTCGGCCAGACCTGCATCCTCCAGCGGCTTGCTCGTTCCACACGAGACCGAGCTCCCGCCATGGATCTTCGTGATCCGCGGCGCGCCGCCCTCGACGCACATCGCGCGATACAGCGCGCGCATCTGCTGGACGAGCGGAGGGACCGACGCCGCCTCCTTCGCCTTGCCCGCGCGCGCGCTCGCCTGAGCGGCGATCGCACGGAGCGACGCCTCCGGCTCGTCGGGATCGCGGCTCGGGCCCGCCGGGCGATCGAAGAACGCGAGCTTCGCTCCGAGCTTCGGCCCCGCAGCCTCGGGACCGGCTCCACCTTCGATCGCGATCCGGAGCACGACGTCGTCGATGCCGTCCTTGTCTCGATCCGCAGCGTCCACGTCGATGCTCAGCTTGGGCGCCTCGCGCGGATCCGCCACGATGGCGTCGAAGGCCACGGCCGGCACCGGGGCCCCGAGGCGAACGACGACGATCGCCCGCGAACCGACGCCGCGAGGACACGAGCTGCCGATCTCCGCGAATGCCGAGCGCGGCCCGATCTTCTCGAGGCGCGCGGTCGGGACGCACGACGGCTGAACGCCGAGCGCAGGGCCCGCCGCGATCGCGGCGGCCGGAGCACCGTCGCCGCCGCCTTGGAAGAAGACGAGCTCGCCGGTCGACGAGCCGGGCTTCCGATCGGCAACGGCCGGCCGCACGATCGCGAGGGCGTCCTTCGTTCCGTCGCCGTCGAAGTCACCGACCAGCGCGAGCACGATCTCGCGCCCGCCCGCAGTGAGCGTGAGGCCGTTCGTCTGCCAGGACGTCGCGGCCGGCGGCGCGACGAGCGCGGGCTCGACGAGGCCGGCGGCGCCCGCCTCTTGCATCGAGGCGGCAGGCGCACCGGCACCGGAGTCGACTTCGGCGGCCACCGCTGGCGCATCGGTCGCGGGCGGAACGTACGGATGGTCGTTCGTGCACGCACGACAGCCGCCCATCAGAGCGGAGACGACCAGGAGGAGACCAAGCCTTCCCATGGACGAAGCTGAAGCAGGAGCAGAGGAAAAGACCACGACGCGAACGGGCTTACCATGGACAACGCTCATGTGGCCCAGTTGCTTTCCGACGAGCCTCGTCGGCGCCCGTCCGTGCGAAAGGGCAGGCCCCGGGCCGGCGGGAGGTCACCCCGCCCCCGGCGCCGCCTGTGCGTGGCATCCCCCCTCCACGCCACACCGCCCGGTCGTTCAGCAACTAAACGACACCCGAACAGGACCGCGATGCGGAGCTCGGGAAGCTCCCGGAAGCCGGACGCCGCTTCTCGATCGCCTCGATGGTCGAGCTCACCCCCTGCATCTGGGTTGTCGCGATGGCCCCGATGGCTTCAACGCATCGATCGCGCCTCGACGGGCGCACCACAGAAACCGGATCCCCGAGCTCGAACCAGTCGAACGACGCCTCGACCGGCACACCTCGGAGCTCCACGGAAACCGGATACCGAGTTCCACAACAGTTCGACGCCAAGCTCGAATGAGTCGAACGACGCCCGTCGACCGGCGCGCCACGGAGCTCCACAGAAGCCGGAGACCTCAGAGCGGCTCATCACTCGCCTGCCGATGGAGCGAGATTGGCGCCAGCGGCTCGTTTCATGTCCGATGACGATTTCGTAGTCCGCGCTTGACGTCCCTCAGGACGATGGCCGGCCCGAAAGCACGGCTGGGCCTCTCGACAGGGGCGTGCTGGCAACGAGTCGCGTTCTCCGTGGCGATCGCGCGCGGAAGACCTCGCGACGCGATCCGAGCGGCGATCGCCCGCGGCCTGGGCCTTTCCGTGAGCTGCAAAAGTGCGTGTTAGAAGCGGTCATGGACAAGGCGGGGGATCTGTCCGACGAGGAGCTGCTTGCGCGCGTGCGCGGGCATGTCGGCAAGGGAAACGTCTGGTGCGCGGAGCTCATCGCGTATCTCGTCGAGGTCGACGAGCGGAGGCTCGATCGGGTTCACGCGTGCTCGTCGATGTGGGATTTCTGCACGCGCAAGCTCGGAATGAGCGAGGGCGAGGCGCACCGTCGAATCGCGGCGGCGCGCACCGTCCGGCGCTTTCCCCAGCTGCTCGGGTACATCGAGCGGGGGCGACATCCACCTCTGTGCTCTCTACGCACTGCGGAAGCACCTGACGAGCGACAACGTCGACGAGCGAACGATGTGGCCCGTAGTGCCCACGCGTGCAACGAAGGCGTCGCGAGCGGGATCTCGGTATGTCCGGACAGAGCTGCGGCGAGAGGTCTTCGCGCGAGATGGCGACCAGTGCACCTACGTGGGCCCTGACGGCGATCGCTGCCCCGCGCGCGGGTACCTCGAGCTGGATCACATCCGCCCAAAGGCGCGCGGAGGGACGGAGACGGCAGCCAACCTCCGAGTGAGACGCAGAGCACACAACGCGCTCTACGCCGAGCAGGTCTTCGGCCGGGCGCACATCGCTAGCCGCATGGACTTGCGACGGCGGAAGTGCGCGCTGCCGCCCCCAGCCTCCTTCGAGACTGTGGCCCGAGGTCTGCGGACCATGGGCTTTCGCGAGCCCGAAGCCCGTCGAGCACTCGAGACGCTCGCGAAGAAGCGCGACATGGGAGCCGCTCCCGTCGAGGCTATCCTCCGTGAAGCGCTGCTCGTTCTCACGTAGCGGTGGGCGCATGGCACCGCCGCCTAGCCGAACGGGATTCGGTGCACTTCTTGTAAGCATTGCACGCCGGGGCGCTTCGACCCCGGAAAGACCGGAGGTGCCGGCGGCTCTCAGGGCTCGACAGCAGCGCCCCGCTCCCTCGGCGTCGATGCACGACCACCGAGGAAGGTCGACCGTATCATGCGAGGCCGCCGCTGCCACCTCACCTCGCAGCGCCCTGACCCCATGCTCGCGTCAATGCACGACGACCGATAGAGGTCGACTGCACAACGCGAGTCCCGCCGGGGCTCCTCAGTGCGCTGGCCCCACAGTCGGAACCAGCACTGAATGTCGACCGCAAAACGCGAGCCCGCCGGGTCCTCACTCCCACTGCGCCGGCACCACGACTCGGTCGGCGTCGATTCACGACCAAATCGATCGCGTCACGCGCCCCCGCCGCTGGTCCTCACCTGGATGCGTGCTGCCCACGCTCGCTCGCGTAGATGCCGCGAAGGGCGGCGAAGGTCGACCGCATCAAGCGATGCCTTCCGTGGCTCTCACCTCGCAGCGCCATTGGCCCCCATGCTCCCTCGGCGTGGATGCGCGACCGGGTCGATCGCGTAGCGCGAGCCCGCCGGTGCCCCCACCTCGCAGCGACCTGGCCCCATGCTCGCGCGACGTCGATGCACGATCTCCTATGAGGGCTGAGCGCGTCACGACGGCCGCTGCTTGAAGACGACGCTCCCTTGATCAACGACGACCGGAGCTCGATCCACAGATCGGAAAGCGGTGTCGGGGGCGGGGAGCCCTCATGCCCGCTCAAGGAGCCAAGGATCATCCTCCCAGGTCGGAACCACCTGACCCCGCGCGGGCTCGCGCCGATCACCCCTGTCCCCAGTCTTGGAAAGACCTCCCTGGCGCGTGCCGCGCGCGGAGATGAGCTCGCAGCCGGCACGGGCGACGCGGGCGTGAGGGCTCTCCGCCCCCGGCGCCGCCCCCGCAGAATGGATCAGAAAGCGAGCGAGGCGGAAAGTGAGCGAGGCGGAAAGTGAGCGACCCAAGAGCTCATAGGCGTTCACCGACGAACACCGGCTCGTTCTCGAGCGTGACGCCGAACCGCGCGTGGACCCCGGCGCGGATGTGCCGCGCCAGCTCGACGAGCTCGCGTGTCGTCGCGCTGCCACGGTTCGTGAGCGCGAGCGCGTGCTTGCTCGACACCGCCACGCGACCGCTTTCGCCCGCATACCCCTTCTTGAAGCCCGCGTGCTCGATGAGCCACCCCGCGCTCACCTTGAACCTGCCGTCGGGCTCGGGGAAGACGGGGAGCGGCCCGTCTTCGCCGAGCGCGCGCTCGCGGAGCGACGCGAGCTCGACGGCCGAGAGGATCGGGTTCGTGAAGAAGGAACCCGCGCTCGCGGTGTCGGGGTCGGCGGGATCGAGCACCATCCCCTTCTTCCGCCGGAGCTCGACCACAGTCTTGCGAACGGCGGCGAGCGGAGCGCGCCCCCCTTCGGCGACGCCGAGCGCGCGAGTGAGCTCGGCATAGCGCAGCGGGCGGCTCTCCGTGCTTTGCTCGAGCGCGAACGTCACCTCGAGGATGACGTGGCTATCTCTCCCGCGAAACGCGCTCGAGCGGTAGGCGAAGGCGCAGTCCTCGCGCCGGATCTCGACGACCTCGCCGCGCTCCCGGTCGTACGCCCGCAGGCTCGTGATCGTCTCGCTCACGTCCTGACCGTAGGCGCCGACGTTCTGCATCGGCACCGCCCCGACGAGCCCGGGGATCCCGGCGAGGCACTCGACGCCGGAGAGTCCGTCGTCGACCATCGCGGCGACGAAGTCGTCCCACGGCTCGCCGGCCTGGGCGCTGACGAGGACGCGGCGCCCGTCGGCCTCGCTCGTGCTCGTTCGCCCACGCGTGGCCATGCGCACGACGGTCCCGTCGAAGCCAGCGTCCCCGATCACGAGGTTGCTCCCTCCCCCGAGGATCAGCAGAGCGTGTCCGCGGTCGTCGACCTCGCGCACGGCCTCGATGACGTCACTCTCGCGCTCGGCGGTAACGAGGCGCGATGCGGTGCCACCGAGGCGAAGCGAGGTGAGCGGAGCGAGGGGGACGTTTTCTGCGGCGCGCACGGATGTGCATCCATCTCTAGCGGCGAAGACCCGCCGGGCGCCAGCTTCGAGCGACGCGGCCCTCGGCTCGTCACGAGATCGCGTGGTCGCGCTGCCGCGCGGTCGCGATTTCTTGCTATATCCTCCCACCCTTCGATGAAACGTTTGGCTCATCCACGGCGTTCACCGGCGACCTCTGGCGCTCGCGCGTCGGGCCTCGACGTCGTCGCTCGCGCTCCGTGAAGCGGTGAAGCTCTCCCCTCTCCCGATCGACGACGTTCTTCCGGACGTCGTGAGGACCCTCGCTCCCGCCGGCGCGAGCGTCGTGCTCGAGGCACCTCCCGGTGCGGGCAAGACGACGCGGGCGCCGCGCGCGCTGCTCGACGCCGGGCTCGACGGCGAGATCATCGTGCTCGAGCCGCGCCGCCTCGCGGCTCGCCTTGCCGCGCGGCGCGTCGCCGACGAGCTCGGCGAGCGCGTCGGCGAGACCGTCGGGTACACCGTGCGGTTCGAGGACATGTCGAGCAGCCGGACGCGGGTGCGCTTCGTCACCGAGGGCGTGCTCACACGCCGCCTCGTCGCCGACCCGACCCTTCGCGGCGTGGCTGCGGTGCTGCTCGACGAGATCCACGAGCGCCACCTCCAAGGCGACGTCGCGCTCGCACTCCTGCGGCGTCTCCAGCAAACACGCCGCCCCGACCTCCGCCTCGCCGCCATGTCGGCGACGCTCGACGCCGCGCCGATCGCGACGTTCCTCGGCTGCGGAGTGATCCGCTCCGAAGGGAAACGCTTCGACGTCGCGATCGAGCACCTCACGAGCCCCGACGATCGCCGGCTCGAGCTGCAGGTCGCGTCCGCGGTGCGTTCGCTCGTCACGTCCGGTCTCAACGCTCTCGACGGACACGTCCTCGTCTTCCTCCCCGGCGCCGCCGACATCCGGCGCGCACTCGAGAGCTGCGCGAAGCTCGCGAGCGAGCACGACCTCGCGCTCCTGCCGCTCCACGGCGACCTCACGCCGGCAGAGCAGGACCGCGCCGTCGGCACATCCAGCAAGCGCAAGGTCATCCTCTCGACGAACGTCGCGGAGTCGAGCGTCACCATCGATGGCGTCGTCGCCGTGGTCGACAGCGGCCTCGTGCGCGTCGCGAGGCACGCGCCCTGGTCCGGCCTGCCGACGACGGCGATCGAGAAGACGAGCCGCGCGTCGGCGACCCAGCGCGCCGGCCGTGCCGGACGAACGCGTCCCGGGCGCGCGCTCCGCCTCTACACGAAGGCCGATCACGACGCGCGGCCCGAGCACGACACGCCGGAGATCATGCGCGTCGATCTCGCGCAGACCATCCTCGAGCTCCACGCGTCGGGCGCGCGCGATCTCGCCTGGCTCGATCCGCCCAAGCCCGAGTCCGTCGCCGCGGCCGAAAGCCTGCTCACCCGCCTCGGCGCGATCGACGCGAGCGGCGCGATCACCGACACCGGGAAGCGGATGCTCGAGCTGCCGCTGCATCCGCGCCAAGCACGCCTGCTCGTCGAGGCCTCGCGGCGCGGCGTCGCCGAGGAGGGCTGCATTCTCGCGGCCCTCGTCGGCGAGCGTGACCTACGGAGCTCGTCGAAGGCGCGCTTCGACGGCGCGGGCCACGGCGGCCGCCCAGGGACGGACGTCGCGACCGATCGGAGCGATCTCCTCGCGCTCCTCGACCTCTTCCACGAGGCGGAGGGCAGCAACTTCGCCGCGCATACCTTGCGCGCGATGGGCCTCGACCCCGGCGGCGTGCACGCCACGCAGCGCGCAACGAAGCAGCTTCAGCGGGCGATCGCGCGCGCGGGCGCGGGCCCGAGGCCGGACACACCGAAAGCGATCGACGACGCGCTCCTCGTCTCCGTCCTCGCAGGCTTTCCGGATCGCGTCGCGCGGCGGCGAAAGCAGGGCTCGCGCGATCTCGCGCTCGCGCAGGGCGGCACCGCGGAGCTGTCGGAGACGAGCGCCGTTCGCGACGCGCCGTGGATGGTCGCCGTCGATGCCGAGCTCCAGCGAGGACGCACGGTCGTGCGCGTCGCA
This sequence comes from Myxococcales bacterium 68-20, assembly GCA_001899635.1. GTDB lineage: Bacteria > Myxococcota_A > Polyangia > Polyangiales > Polyangiaceae > Labilithrix. The sequence continues at coordinate 394,948 of MKVQ01000005.1, forward strand.
AGCGAGATCGAGCCGGAGTGGCTCATCGATCTGTTCGAGGACCGCATCCGCGAGGGCGCCGAGCTGTCGTTCGACGACGCGCGCGGTGTCGTCACCGGCGGGTCGAAGATGCTCTATGACGCGCTCGCGATCGCGGAGAGCCCGGGCTTCGACGCGAACGATCCCGCCGTCGCCGAGCTCCTCTTCGAGCGCGCGAAGGCGAAGGGCGCCCGGGCGTTCGCTCCCGAGGGCACGCTCGATCGCTGGCTCGCCCGGGTCCGCTTCGCGGCGTCGCAAGACGCGAAGCTCCGAGCTCCGGCGGACGAGGACGTCCTCACGACGCTGCGCGAGCTCTGCACCGGGAAGAAGAGCTTCCGCGAGCTCGATGACGCGAACCTGCTCGAAGCGCTACGCGCGAAGGTCGGCAGCTACGGTCGCATCGACGAGCTCGCGCCGGAGCGCGTGACGCTCGCGAGCTCGCGCTCGGCGCGGATCGAATACGAGGAGGGCAAGCCGCCGTGGGTGGAGTCGTACCTCCAGGACTTCATCGGGACGAAGGCGAGCCCGCGCGCGGGCAACGTGCCGATCGTCCTTCACCTGCTCGCGCCGAACAAACGCGCCGTGCAGGTGACGACCGACCTCACCGGCTTCTGGGAGCGCCACTACCCGTCGATCCGCAAGGAGCTGATGCGGAAGTACCCGCGGCACGCCTGGCCCGAGGACACGAGCGTCCCCGTCCCGCCGCGGCTGCCGCGCCGGCAGCACTGACCGCTCCGAAGCCGGGCGGCGACACGGCGAGGGCCACGCGCCCTCCTTCGACGAACGACAGCGCCTGAGGCTCTCTCGAACGGCGCTCTCGGACGGACCGCATCCTCTCGTCGAGGGTTCACCCTTCGAGCTCCCCGAATCGTCCAACTCTTGGACGGCTCTTCAGGACGCGCGGAGGATGCGCGCAACGCCGAGCGCGGCCTCGGGCATCCGCGAGACCCGTTTGCCGAGCGCCGCGAGGTACATCGTCTGCTCAGCGAGATCGACTGGGCACGAAACGACGTCGGTGCCGGCCGTGAGGCGCTCGCAAGCAGCATCGAATTCGCCCGCGGCAGCCGGCGCGGCGACCGCGCCGAGGACGAGCAGCTCGCGCTCGGGCCCCTCTCCCGCGACGAGGAGCCCGCGCTCATCGACGACGGCGATGGATGTGATGTCGCTTCGATCGCGAACCGCTTCGAGCAAGAGGCGAAGGGCCTCGTCCTTGCGTTCACTCCGCCGTCGGCGACGTTCCATCATCATGACATCCTCCGGTTCACTCCCCTCGAGACGGAGTAGCCGTCCCCCCGGGTCCGGGCCAACAATGGCGAGGATGTGATTCGACGCGGTGCGAGGCGATTGAACGCGATTGGGACGCGGGCGGAACCTCACGCTCGAGCTATCCTCGTCAGTCATGCTTCACACGTCCAAGCCCCGCCTCGCATTCTTCATGACCGCTGCGTCGATCGCCGCGGCCTCGCTGATCTCCGCGTGCGCCGACGACGCGACCAGCACTCCCACCGGTGGAACCGACAAGCCGGATGCCTCCACGTCGAAAGACAAGGACAGCGGCTCGACCGACGACACCGACGCAGACACGGACACGGACAAGGACGCCGGGACGAAGCCCGGCAAGGACGCCAACGGTCCCGGCGCCGACGGCGACGAATGCACCCTCAATCGCGACTGCCAGTCGGCGCTCCGCTGCGAGTGCGACGAAGCGACGGGCTGCTTCTGCAAGCCGGGCACGCGCGGAACCGGGAAGAACGGCGTCGACCCGTGTGATAGCGGCAACCAGTGCGAGAGCTCGCTCTGCGTGGAGGGCCCGACGAACGGCGAGTCGTTCTGCTCCGACGAATGCAAGGACGACACCGAGTGCGGAGGCCAGCTTCCCCAATGCCTCCCGATCCCCGGCCTCGGCGCCAAGATCTGCACGCGCGAGCCTCCGAAGTAGGCTCTCATTCCTCGAGCGCCAGCAGGGCGCCACGGGCGGCAGGCCGCGCTTCCGGCGGGCGCGGTCTGCAGCCGACTCGACGCGCTACCTCGCGCGCGTGCTCTTCTTGCCGGAGGGCTGCGGGACGGAGGGCTGCGGAGCGGCAGCGCTCGGCGCCACGCTCGTGATCACCGTCGCAGCAACGACCGGCGTTGGCGCGGCCGCCGGGATCGTCGGCGAAGGCGCGGGCGGCGGGACCGCCGTGGCGATCGTCATGCCCGTCGTCCGTGCCGGCGCGGTCGGCGCGTGCACGCCGAGGTCCAGCCCGATGTGCTTGCCGTAGACGAGGAAGGCGATCCCTCCGCCGACGAAGACGAGCAGCATCGCGACGAAGACGACGAGCTTCTGCTGCTTCGTCGGCCCGCGCGTCCGGACCACGATCGTGGGCGTGCGAGGCCTACGCGGACGCGCCGGCATCTGGACCGTGAGCTTCGCGTTCACGTTCTCGGGCATCGGCGGCCGCACGGCGTCGGCGACGAACGGCTGCGGGCTCATGGGGTGCGCCGGGCTCGGCGAACGCATCTGCGCCGCCGGATGCGGGCCCGACGAGGACGGCCCATGAAAGGCAGCCCCCTTCCCCATCGGAATGGTCATCTTCTGTGGCGGACCGGTCGGGACCGTGTCGTCGGTCTGAACGATGACGGCGGGCTGGTTCAAGCCCTCCAGGGCCGGCGCACGGGTGGGAGGGATCGTGTGAGGACGCGCGGAGGAATAGGTCGCGCTCGAGCGCCCCTGCGATTCCCCGACCGTCGGAGAGGACGAGGTCGGAGCCGGAGGGAGCTCCCCGAGCGCCGCGTGAAGCGCATCGAAGTCGACGACATCCGGCGCCGGTGCGTCTTCGTCCTGGCTCACGGGTTCATGCGCGGGCGCCGCCGCTCCCTGTCCCGACGGCGGACGGAGATTGCCGGGGTTCGTGTTTCGCCTCTTTCGCGTCGAGCCGGCATCTCTCTCCTCGTCGTTCTCGCTCGGCCACGGAGCCGTCCGGTCAAGCCGCTGGGGCACTCGGCTACCGTTGCCGTCCAGTAACGTATCCGATTTTCACCGGCCTCGTGAACTCGACACGCGCCGGGGACTCGCTCGAATTTGGGCTCCCGCCCCGACCACCCCGCAGTCGTGAGCTCAGGGGTCGAAGGGGATCTCCTTCGCCGGTGCGGGCGCGGGTGCAGGCGCTCGTGGCTTCGTCTCGGCCGGCCCTGCCGCCGTGCGCGGTGGAGCAGGTGGTGGCGATGTGGGGATCTTGGTCCTCGGCGAGGACGTGGCAATGCCGGTTGCGGGAGCCGCCGCGGCGCCCCGCGATGACTGCGCCGGCGGCGTTGGCTGAGACGATGGAGATGGCCGGGACGGGGCCGCCTCGGAGGACGCATGAGCCGCCACCGCGACGCCCGACGCGATCGGAGCGACCGGAGCGACCGGAGCGACCGGAGCGACTGGAGCCTCGGGGCTCGACGGAGCGCCCGTCCCGCTGACCACCGATACCTCCGGAGCGTCGCTCTTCGGTGCGCTCTGCCAGGGCTTCCGCACCGCGACGAACGCACCGCCGACCATCGCGACCGCGAGCACCGCCGCAGCGCCGACGAGGATGTACGGGCCGCGCTCCGGCGGTCGAGTCGACGCTTCGCCCGACAGTGGGCCCGTTGCATTCGCCCCCTGCATCGGCGGGAACACGAGATCGCCCGGATTCGATCCGGTCCCGGCGAGGGGCGGAACGACCAGCGCGACCGACTCGCCGAACGCATCGCGCATCGCGTCGTCGCTGGCGACCTGGCCGCTCGGCTCCATCTGCGTGTCGTTCTGCGCGACCCGTCGCGTCGCGCCGGAGGGCGCGCTCGCCCGTGTCGGCGCGCTTCGATCGATCCCACCTCCGGCGGCCGGCGGACCACCCGCAACCGGCGGCGCACCGGCGGCCGGCAGCGGCGCCGCGTTCACCTGGACGTTCGGCGAATACGACACGAGCCCAGCGGCCGCGAGCGTCGGGGCGATCGGGCTGATCGGGCCTTGGCCTCCGTCAGCGCGGCCTTCCGCGCGCGTGGTCGGAGGGCCGGCGATGACCGATGGCTGACCGGACATCACGGCCGACGGTGGGATCATCCCCTGCACCGTCGGCCCGCCGGGCGCGGGCCCCGAGTCCACCGGGTGGACATGCGTGGACGGCGACGCCGACGTGAGGAGGTTCACCGCCGTCGCCGAGCGCGGGCTCGCCTCCTCCTCGCGCAGGATGCTCCGGAGCTCGCTTGCGAATGCGAAGCAATCACGCGGACGCTCCTCGGGGTTCTTCGCCAGCGCGCTCGCGACGAGCTGCTCCACGTCGGGCGCCACCCCGCGGATGAACCGGGAGAGCGGCGGCGGCGGCGCGTTCGCGTGCGCCGCTCCGATCGCATACGCATCCCCTGCGTCGTCGAACGGACCGCGCCCCGCGAGCATCTCGAAGAGCACGACCGCGAGCGAATAGATGTCGGTCGCCGGACCGACCTTCCGGCCAGTGACCTGCTCCGGCGACGCATAGCGCAGTGTCCCGATGAACTTACCGTGCGTGCGGCTCGCCTTGCGGTCGAGCAGGCGCACGATTCCGAAGTCGAGCAGCTTCGTCGTCGTCGTCCCGTTCGCGTTGCGATGGAGGAAGATGTTCTCCGGCTTCACGTCGCGATGGACGATGTTGTTCTCGTGCGCGTGCTCGAGGGCATCGGCGACGTCGATCGCGATGCGATACGCATGCGGGACGTGCAGCACGCCGGTCTTCTCGAGGACGACGCGGAGGTTCTGCCCGATGAGCCGCTCCATCACGTAGAACGGCATCTTCTGCGCATCGGAGGTGACCCCCGCCGTCACGACGTCGACGATGTTCGGGTGCTGCAGCTTCGCGAGCGACTTGGCCTCGTCGCGCATCCGGAGCGCGAGGTCCTCGCGCGCGACCAGGTTCGGATGGAGCGTCTTCAGGACGTACCGCTTCTCGACGGTGATGTCCTCGACGTCGTAGACGCTACCCATCCCGCCGGTCGCCAGATGGCGGACGACCCGGTACACCGTGCCGGGCAGAACCTGTCCGGGCTGGTACTGGGAATGGCTCACGCGTGCATTTTCCTACAGGGCTGGGCAGGCGTCCACAGGCAGAGCTCTCACGGAGTCGCCCTCGCCGCGGACCTACGTGACATCCGCAAGTCGACGCTCGGCGGAGGCTTCACGCGTCACGCGCTCGCCCGACCCGTGCAGACGGGGAAGGCGTCAGTTTGCGAGGATGATCTCGGCGGAGGGGCGGCTCGCCCTCTCGTCCGACTCGACGGGCTCGCGGGGCGCCGGCGAACAAGTGACCACGTCGTCGATCTTCGCCGCGTATTCGGGAACGAGCCTCTTGAACGCCCTCTTGATCGAGGCCGTATCGAGACCGCTGGAGAGGCGGTGAAGCTCGACGAGCCCGCGCTCCACCTCACCGAGCGTCTGCGGCCGGAACCGGCCGACATAGATCTTCGGGTGCTTCGTCTTCTCGACGTGCTCCTCGTCGACCGCGATCTCCTCGAAGAGCTTCTCACCGGGGCGCATGCCGGTGAACTTGATCTCGATGTCCTGATCCGGCTCGAGCCCGGAGAGGCGAATGAGATCGCGCGCGAGGTCGACGACCTTCACGGGCTCACCCATGTCGAGGACGAAGATCTCTCCCCCGCCGCCCATGGCCCCGGCCTGCATGACGAGCTGACACGCCTCGGGGATGGTCATGAAGTAGCGCTGCATCTCGGGATGCGTGACGGTCACCGGGCCGCCGCGTGCGATCTGCTCGCGGAACAGCGGAACGACGCTTCCTGCGCTGCCGAGCACGTTGCCGAATCGGACGGTCACGAACTGCGTTCGCGAACGCTGCGAGAGCGACTGGACGTAGATCTCGGCGACGCGCTTCGAGACGCCCATGACGCTCGTCGGGTTCACGGCCTTGTCGGTCGAGACCATGACGAACTTCTCGACCGCGTGACGGTCAGCGATGTCCGCGAGCTTCCGTGTCCCGAAGACGTTGTTCTTGATCGCCTCGCCGGGGTTCGCCTCCATGAGCGGCACGTGCTTGTGCGCAGCGGCATGGAACACGACCTGGGGCTTCTCCGCCTGAAACACGGCATCGATCCGCTTCGTGTCGCAGATGTCCGCGATGCAGGGAACGAGCTCGACGTCGGGGTATTCAGCCCGGAGCGCGCGCTCGATGTGGAACAGGCTGTTCTCCGCCTGCTCGACGAGAACGAGCCGCCTCGGCCCGAACCGGCAAACCTGCCGGCAGAGCTCCGAGCCAATGCTCCCTCCGGCCCCCGTGACGAGCGAGACGCGCCCTTTCAAGAACTTCGCGAGCTCGTCGGTGTCGAGCACCACCGGCTCGCGGCCGAGGAGGTCCTCGATGTTGACCTCGGCGAGCTGCGTGACCGTGACCCTCCCGTCGATGAGGTTGTCGACGCCGGGCAGTGTGCGGATCTGAGCCCCGACGGGGCGGCACATCTCGACGATGCGGCGCATCTCGCGTCCGCGGAGCGACGGTATCGCGAGGATGATCTCGTCGATCTTCTCAGTCTCCGCGAGCGCGTTGACCCGTTCGATCGGCCCGAGCACCGCAACACCGTGGATCTGCTCGCCGTGCTTCGACGGGTTGTCGTCGAGGAAGCCGAGCGGCTGGTAGCGGCGCCCGTAGATACGGACGATCTCGCGCATCAGCATCTCCCCCGCATCCCCTGCCCCGATGACGAGCAGACGGCGTCGAGGCGCGCCGTCGCTCGGCAGCGCGTTCTGGATCGTCACCTCGCGGATGGTGCGGATGAGGAACCGCATGCCGCCGACGATGAGGATGCTGAACGCCCAGTCGAGGACGAAGATCGACCGCGGGAACGTCGCCGACTGCATGAACGCCCACACCGCCGCGTACGAGAGCGACGAGACGGTGGCGCCGAGAATGAGGAGGCGGAGATCACGCGAGCCCGAGTAGCGCCACAGCCCGTGGAACAGCCCGAGCCTCCAGTGGACGATCGTGCGGACGACGAGCGAGATCGCGAGAAGCTTCGGAAGGATGATGCGATACGCGCCCGGAATCTCGAACTCGAAGCGCAGAAGCACCGCGAGGACGAGCGCGGTCGTCCACAGGAGCGCATGGAAGCCGACCACGAGCGCGCGTCGATAGACGACGATCAGCTCACGGACGCGGTCCATGCCCCCTCCGTGCCGCCGACGGACGACGCGCTCCTCGCGTTGCGCGCGACTCTGCGAACGACCTCGATGACGCGGGACTGCTCCTCTGCCGTCATGTTGCTCGAGCTCGGAAGGCAGATCCCCCGCGCGAACAGGTCCTCGGCAACGCCGCCGCCCACCCGCTCGCACGACGCGAAGACCGGCTGCGCATGCAGTGGCTTCCAGACCGGACGCGCCTCGATGTCCTCGGCAGCGAGCGCCGAGAGGAGATCATCGCGGGTGGCGCCGAACGCCACCTCGTCGAGGAGGAACACACTGAGCCAGTTCGTGTGGCGCCCGTACGGTGCCTGCGGCATGAGCTCGATGCCGGCGAGATCGGCGAACGCTTCGCGGTACCGGAAGGCATTCGCGCGCCTGGCCGCAACACGCTCCTCGAGCACTTCGAGCTGTCCTCGCCCGATGCCGGCGAGCACGTTACTCATCCGGTAGTTGAAGCCGATGTCCCGGTGCTCGTACCAGGCGACCGGCTCGCGCGACTGCGTGGACCAGAAGCGCGCCTTGTCCGCCCACGCGCGCTCGCGAGTGACGAGCATCCCGCCGCCAGACGTCGTGATGATCTTGTTCCCGTTGAACGAGAACATGCTCAGTGGCGCCCGCTTCCCGACCTGCTCGCCGTGGTAGTGCGTCCCGAGCGCCTCGGCCGCGTCCTCGAGGATCGGGACGTCGTATCGCTGGCAAGCAGCCTCGATCCGATCGAGGTCGGCGCTTTGCCCGTAGAGATGGACGACCACGACAGCCTTCGGAAGCTTGCCGCGCCGCGCGCGCTGCTCGAGCGTCTCCGCGAGCAGATCCGGATCGAGATTCCACGACGCACGGTCGCTGTCGACGAACACCGGACGCGCGTTCTGATAGACGATCGGGTTTGCCGAAGCCGCGAACGTGAGCGTCGAGCAGATGACGTCGTCGTCGGCTCCGACCCCGAGTAGCTTCAGCCCGAGATGAATCGCCGCCGTCCCGCTCGAGAGCGCGACGCAGGGCAGTCCGCCCATCAGTTCCGAGAACGAGCGCTCGAAGGCCTCGATGTTCGGGCCCACGGTCGACACCCAGTTGGTGCTGAACGCCTCCTGGACGAAGCGCTCCTCATTGGTACCGAGATGGGGGGCCGACAGATAGATGCGACTCAATGATTCCTCTGAGATGCGCGACGCGCGCTGCCGGGGCAACCGGCCGCGATACTTGCCTGCCTTGGTTCGTGGCGCAAGCAGGCCGCGGGATTCATGGACTGCTGTTCCCTGCCGCTGTCTGGATGTTCAGCCGGCCAATCGCCGTCCTCCGTGGTAAGGAGCAGGCGGAGTTCGACCGCAGCGAAGGGCCTTGAAACCGCGGGCGCTTCGCCGCACCGAAGCTCAGGGAGGACCCCAAGCGTGCAGCAGCATCGAGCGAGACGCATTCAGGCCGCAGTCAAGCGCACCATGGATGTGGTCGGTGCCGCGACCGGTCTGGTCGCGCTCGCCCCGTTGATGACCGTCGCCGCAGGCGCCATCGCGCTGACCATGGGACGGCCCATCTTTTGGCGCCACGTTCGCCCGGGACACCGAGGCGAGCCGTTCGCGATGTACAAGTTCCGCACGATGCGGCCTGCTGCGAAAGGTGAAGTGTGGTTCCGCACCGACGCCGATCGCCTGACGAGGGTGGGACGCTTGCTGCGGAAGACGAGCATCGACGAGCTGCCCGGTCTCTGGAACGTGCTCAAGGGCGACATGAGCCTCGTCGGACCGCGGCCGCTGCTCATGGAGTACCTGCCGAAGTACACGCCGGAGCAGAGCCGCCGCCACCTCGTGAAGCCCGGGATCACCGGCTGGGCCCAGGTGAACGGCCGCCAGTCGATCCCGTTCAGCAAGCGGCTCGCGCTCGACGTCTGGTACGTCGACAACTGGAACGTGGCGCTCGACGCGAAGATCATCGCAATGACGATCAAACAAGCGCTGTTCGGGTCCGGGGTCCTCTCCGGCCAGAACGTCGACGACGTGGACGACCTCGGCCTTGCACCGAAGACCCTCGACTCCACCTCGAACGGAGGAGCGTGACGTTTGCATTTCGATCTCGGCAAAGCCCGCCTGCGCAAGCCTGAGCCGTCCGACGTCGACGCGCTCTTCGCTCAGAAGAACGACCCCGAAGTCGCCGCGATGCTCGGCGGCTTCACGAAGGGGTACACGCGCGCCGACCTCGCGCGCTGGGTCGAGGCCCACTCCCAAGCAAAGGACGAGGCGCTCTACGTCATCGCGGACGCGACCGATCGCTGCCTTGGCCACGTCGGACTCTACAAGATCGACCACCGGATCCGTTCGGCCGAGTTCGCGATCCTCGTGGGGGACAAGAAGGCCTGGGGCACGGGCGTGGGGCGGGCGTGCACGAGCTTCATGTTGAGGTTCGGCTTCGAGGACCTTCAGCTCCACCGCATCTACCTCGAGGTCCTCGAGACCAACGAGCGCGCGCGAAGCCTCTACGAATCGCTCGGGTTCAAGCACGAGGGCAGGCTCAGGCACGCCCAGTGGAAGGGCGGCCGCTACCTCGACGTGCACGTGATGGGCATCCTCGAAGACGAGTGGCGCTCGCATGCACGTTGACCGGTGGGAGCAAGGCTCCGACTTCGCCTATCCGGAGATGTCTCCTGCAGCGTCCGGCGCACCGCGCGCCACCTGGGTGCCGGCCGGCGCTTCGTTCTGGCACTCGGGACGCCATGCCTTGCGCGCCCTCATCCGCGCGCTGGTGCCGAAGCGCGTCCTCTTCCCTTCGTTCTACTGCCAGGACGTGCTCGACGCTGCGGACGAGCCGGGCATCCAGGTCCTCGCCTACGCCGACGGTCCCGAGGACGAGCGCCTCGACATGGACGCGCTCGAGCTCCGCGCGGGAGACCTGCTCGTCGTCACCAACAACTACGGGACGCGTCGTGCGTCGCCCGTGAACGCTCCGGACGCGCTGCGCGACGGGGTCACACTCGTCGAGGACCACACGCACGATCCGCTCTCCGACTGGGCACGCAGCAGCGCCGCCGACTACGCGTTCGCCTCGCTTCGCAAGTGGCTCCCGCTCCCCGACGGCGGGATGCTCTGGTCGCCGGCGAGAAGGCCGGGCGTCGAGGCGCCGGCCTTCGATCCACGAGCCCATGCAGTATCCGCGGCGAGCACGCTCGACCGACTGACAGGGATGCTCCTCAAACAGCACTATCTCGCAGGAGAGCCCGTTCGGAAGGACGACTACCGCGCGCGCGCCATCGCGGGCGAGAGCGCCATCGGCCGCGGCGATCCCGCGCCGATGTCACCGATGAGCCGGGCCCTCCTCGACCTCCTCCCAGCCGAAGCATGGCGCGAAGCGCGAGCGAAGAATCATCAGACGTTCGCCGCGAGCCTGGGTGAGCCTCCTCACGTGCGCCTGATCACGGCCACCCGGAATGGTGTGGCACCGTACTCGGCGGTGCTCTGCTTCGACAATCGCGAAAGCCGCGAGGCGGTGCGCTCGGCGCTGGTGAAGCAGAACATCTACCCGGCTGTCCTCTGGCCGATCGACGGCGCGCGCGCGCCGGGGATCCCGGAGGCGCACGTCGATCTCGCGCGTCGTGTCCTCTGCCTTCACTGCGATCACCGCTACGGGGCCAGCGACATGGAGCGCGTCGCCCGGGCCGTACGAACAGCGGTCGAGAGCATCTGATGCGCGTCGAGATCCTAGGCCCGACTTCGCCGCAATGGACGGGCGTGCTCGAAGCTACGGCACACGATTTCTATCACCTGCCCGCCTACGCCGAGCTCTCAGCGAGGCTCGACGGCGGCTCGGCGAAGGCGCTCGTCGTCCGGGAAGGCGACAGGACGCTCCTCCTACCCTTCACCGCGCGTCCGATCCCGGACGGCGATGGCGCCTGGGATGCCTTGACGCCGTACGGCTACCCGGGCCCCCTCGCGCAAGGCTGCGACGACGACAGCGTCGACGAGCGCAACGCCTTCGCGACGCGCGCGATGGAGGCCGCAGCCGAGGTGCTCCGCGCCGATGGATGTGTCTCCCTCTTCGCCCGGCTCCATCCCCTGCTCGGCGCGAGGCCAGAGCCGGCGAACGCGCGTCTCGTCCAGCACGGCACGACGGTCCACGTCGACCTCCGCAAGTCGGACGCGGAGCACTGGGCCGAGACGATGTCCGGCCATCGCAACGAGATCAACCGCGCGATCAAGGCCGGGCACCGCGCGTACTTCGACGAGGTGTTCGGCCACGCCGATCGCTTCGTCCAGATCTACCAGGCAACGATGGCGCGCGTCGGCGCCGCCGCCCACTACTTCTTCGACCACGAATACCTGATGAGCCTCCGCGAGGCCCTCGGAGAGCGCCTCAAGCTCGCCGTGGTCGAGATCGACGGCACGATCGCCGCGACAGGGCTCTTCGTCGAGACCGGCAAGATCGTCCAGTATCACCTCTCCGGAACCGACGAGGCCTTCCTCCGAGACCGCCCGACGAAGCTGATGCTCCACTTCGTGCGCGGGTGGGCGAAGGAGCGCGGGGCGAGCTGGCTCCATCTCGGCGGGGGCGTCGGCGGAGGCGAGGACTCGCTCTTCAAGTTCAAGGCGGGCTTCTCGAAGGAACGAAGTCCCTTCTACACGCTGCGTCTCGTGGTCGATCCCGCCGCGTATCGAGCGCTCTCCCGTGCGCGCCACCCGGACGTGGACGAGACCCATCTCGAGGGCTTCTTCCCTCTGTACCGGAGGCCGTGACGATGATCGACATCGTTGCGAGCCTCGTCGTGGTCCTGTTCGGAGGCATCCTCCTTGCGGCGGCCGTACGGAACGTTTCCCGGCTCGAACAGCGACTCATGGCCCTCAGCTTGGCCGCACACGTCGCGTCGGCGCTCGCACAGATCGGAATCACGCAAGGGATTTACGGCGGCGGCGACATGCTCAACTACATGAGCGAAGGCTCGCTGGTCGCGCACGCGTTCGAGCTCGACCCACGAGAGTTCGGTCCGTTCTGGCTCGACTTGCTGCTTCAGGGAGAGCCCAGCACGACGTTCCCGGTACTGGGCGCAGGCTCATCGACCGGTTCGATGGTTGCCATCACGGCCGCGCTCGCGCTCGTGTTTCGCTATTCCCTTTTCGGCATCTGCTTGGCCATCGCCGTTGCAGCGTGCTTCGGAAAGTTCGCGCTCTACCGCGTCTTCCGTGAGGTTCTTCCAACTCCGATGCGAGCGCGGATCCTCATCGCGATACTGCTGATGCCCTCCGCGGTGTTCTGGTCGGCCGGAGTTCTGAAAGAGTCCCTCGTCATCGCAGGCGTTGGGCCGCTCTGGCTGGGAATCCATCGGATCCTCAGAGGGCGGCCGGTCTGGGGATCCATCCTCGTCCTGGTAGGCGCAATTCCAATCGCCCTCCTCAAGTCCTACACGCTGTTCGCACTTGGGGTCGGAGCTGCCGCGTGGTTCACGATGGACCGCCTGCTTTCGAGGAGCGGTCGCACCGGCCCGGTCCGTATTCGACCGATCTACCTGATCGTCGGCGCTGCCCTCACCTACGCGAGCGTCATCGGGCTCAGCCAGCTGTTCCCGAAGTACTCCGTCGACCAGATGGGCGAGGACCTCGCGCGTTACCAACGCCTCGGCGTACAGGTTGGCGGCGGCTCCTTCTACCAGATGGGTGATGAGGGGGCGATGTCCCTCCAGAAGCAGATCGCGTTCGGCCCCCTGGCCATCGCGACAGCTCTGTTCCGGCCTTTCGTATTCGAGGCCAACAACGGCCTCGCGCTGATGGCCTCGCTGGAGATCCTGGTCATGACGATACTCGTCGTGCAGGTGCTCCTGCGGACGGGCCCCCGCTCGGCACTGCGGGCCCTGATGTCGACCCCAGTGCTCTTCGGCTCGCTCGTCTTCGTCCTCGCCTTCGGGTTGGGGGTCGGTCTGGCAACGACGAACTTCGGCACACTGTCCCGCTACCGGATGCCGCTCGTGCCGTTCTACGCGGTCGTCGTGTTCGTCCTTCAGTCCTCCGTCGCACGCAAGGCCGCCGTATCACCGCCGCGCGCGAGAGCAGCCGCGTCCCGTACGCCGCCCCGCCTCGGCCGGATACGTCGCCAGAGCCGAGGCGCTTCCTGAAGCGTTCGTCGCTCCACGGCGACGCGATGCCGTTGCGGGGCCGCTAGCCGACGAGCGCCCCGTAGAGCTCCTCGTACCGGGCGACGCCGACCTCCTCCAGGCCGAAGTGGCGACGCGCAACGTCGACCGTTGCGTTCACCCTTTCATCACGACGGCGCAATCCGAGCTCTACGGCCTGGCGTGCCGCATCATGGATCTGCGTGTCGGAGAAGCCGTCGAGCACGACGCAGCCCCTCATCTCCCGCGCCAGGTCCGATTGGTCGCCGATATCGCCATTGACGACCGCCACGTTTCCACACGCCAGGTACTCGGCGACCTTCGTCGGACTCGAGCCCATCTTGGAGAAGCAGCTTTGAATGAACGAGAGCCCGAGATCCCCGACCGAGAGGTACTCCGGCATGAGCTTCGGCGCCACCTTGCGAACCCGCACGTCCGCGGCCGGAAACGCCGCCGCGTCGAGGGCCGCCTGCAACCGTGTCGGGTCGGATGGTGTCAAGCACACGAACGCGGCGCGGCGTCCGATGGCTTCGACCCGAGCACGCACGGCCGCTGCGAAGCGCGCCATCTCCGCTTCGAGGTACCAGGAGCCGAGCGAGCCCGAGTAGACGATCGTGAAGCGATCTCCCAATCCGAGCTCCTCGCGCAGGCGTCGGCGAGCGTCCTCCGACGGTCGGAACCTCTCCATGTCGACACAGCAGGGCACGACCTGCAGGCGCGGATGTGCCCCGAGCCCACCTTCTTCCTGGAGCCAGCGTGCGAGAGACCGCGTGAGCACCACGATCCCGTCCGACTTGCGGAGCAGGCGGTGCTCGTACTTCTTCACGAGCCGATACTCGATCCGGTCCCGCGTCCAGTACCCGCAGTCGACGTATTCGTCGCCAATCATGCCCCGACAGTCGAAGAGGACCTTCGGACGGCGCGCGATCCCCGCGACCGCATCGCAAATCGCGGTCGCGAAGTAGCTACGTCCATGCACGATATCGGGGCGCCGAGCGAGCGCGGTGCGCAGCGCGAGCGCCAACCCTTTTGCGGCTTCCCCGGCCTTCCCTCCAAGCGAGCTGCCCATCTTGCGGACGAGCGAATGCCAACGGATCCCGCACCGCACGAGATCCGCGGCGATGTCTTCTTTTGTTTCTGGTGAGACGGTCGGCAGCTCGAAGCTCACCAGATCGAGCTCGACACCGCGACGCGCGAGCCCGCGCAGATACGGCAGCACTTGAGATTGGCCGAGGTTCTCGGCCATACCGTTCTGAGAAACATAGAGCACGCGCATCAGACCCGAGAGCCCCCGTGGTGAGAAGACTGCGAGGAATCCGTGACCGGCGCTCCGTCCGTTGGACGCCCCGAGCGCGTAGGAAGCGTCTCATAGAACGCCGCGAGTGCCTCCCATACGCGCTGGCTCCGAAAGTCGCGCTGCATCCGCTCGCGCCCTGCCCGCCCGTGCGCCGCCGCGAGGTCGCGATCGGTCAGGTAGCGCTCGATCGCGACTGCCAGCGCAGGAGCATCGCCTACGGGGACGAGCGTGCCGGTGACCCCGTCGACGATCGCGTCCACGGAGCCAACCGCCCTCGCTCCAACGACCGGAACTCGCATCGAGGCCGCCTCCGCCGGGGCATTCGGAAATCCCTCGCGGTGCGAAGGGAATGCGAGCACATCCATCGCCGCATACAGCGTCGCAGGATCGTCGACGAAGCCGATCATGTGCACGCGTTCGTCGCTGGCAAGGCGCGCACGCACCTCGGACGGCACGGCATCGCGATCCTCAAACCTGCCCGCGATGACCAGATGCGCGTCCGGAACACGTTCGCGAACGCGCGCCCATGCATCGGCCAGCTCGATGACTCCCTTGTCTCGGACGAGTCGGCCGACGAACCCGACGAGCGGCGCTCCACCGACGCCAATGCTCTCGCGCAGCTTGCGCACCGCCTCCGCGTCCACGGAGTCCGGATCGAAACGACCGTCGCAGTCGACCCCGTTGCCGGATCCCCGTCCCAACACGCGGGCGGTCACTGGCCTTACCAGTCGTCGCGCAACGGCCTCCTCGCGGAGGGACGCGCTCACGCAAAGCACGTGGGTAGCGAGGCCGCACGAAGTCCGCTCGGCGGCGGCAAGGAGGGGACGTTGCGCGCCCCGGGCTGTGCTGAGAGGCAGCCCTCGCATGTGATAGATGCGCGCCGGGATCCGGGCGAGGGCCGCTGCGGTCGTGCCGAGGAGCCCGCCCTTCGGGGTGTGCGCATGCACGACGTCAGGACGTACTTCGTGAAGAAACGCGACCAGCTTCGCGAGGCTCCGTAGATCATCGATCGGGCTGATTCGCCGCGACATCTCGATGCCCTGCACCCGAACGCCCTCGCGCTCGCCGAACGCATCGAGCTCCGGACCGGGCGCGGTCACCACGATGATCTCGTGTCCGCGGTCACGCATGAAGCGAACCTGACCGCGGAGCAGTATCAGCGACAGCGGGACCGTGAACACATGCACGATCCGCAGGTTCCTGCCCAAGGCAACGTCCTCCAATTCCCGGGAAGAGCCGGTGTCACCTAGCGGACTTCCTGGGGGCAGTCCACCACTCGTCGAGTGTCGTACGCGAGCGCAGCCGAACGCAGCCCCTACCCGGCCATCGACCTGTCGAGCTTGCGCTTCGCGCTAGCGCGTTCACGGCCAGCGTTTGGTTGCCGTACGCGGTCGGGCCGACCTCGGGCGCGGGCATCCGAGCCTCGGAGCAAACGAGGCCCGGCAAGGCCGCGCACGTCACTCCTTCACTCCTCCGTGCCGACGCACTCGAGGACCAACGGCGCATGGCTCGGTGCTTTGACGCATCCACGCGGAAGGCGCTAGAACGGCCCAGAACATGTGCGGCATCGTCGGTCTGGTGGGTTTCGACGCTCCCCTCGAGCGAGTGCAGGGGCTCGTCACGAGGATGAACGCGCACATCGCTCATCGTGGACCGGACGGTGAAGGACTCATCGCTCACCCCGATGCGACGCTCGCGATGAAGCGGCTCGCCATCGTCGATGTCGAGCACGGACGCCAGCCGATGGCGAACGAGGACGAGTCCGTCGTCCTCGTGTACAACGGCGAAATCTACAACGCGCCTCAGCTACGGCGCGAGCTCGAGAACAAGGGTGTCCGATTCCGGACCCGGAGCGACACCGAGGTCATCCTGCGCCTCTATGAGCAGGATCCGAACGACGTCGAACGTCACCTGGTCGGAATGTGGGCCTTCGCGGTCCACGACCGGAGACGTCGCCGCGTCGTGCTGAGCCGTGATCGCTTCGGCATCAAGCCGCTCTTCATTGCAGACACCGGACGGAGTCTCGCATTCGCGTCAGAGCTCCGGTGCTTCGATCGCTCACTCGACGGGTTTGCGCGGCTCTTCGAGGTCGACCACGACGCGGCTCACGCCATGGTCTCGTGGAGCTACATCCCCGAAGCTGCAACCATCTACAAGGGCGTCCACCGGCTCGCCCCCGCGACTCGTCTGACGATCGACCTCGCCACCGGCACGCGCACGTCGGAGCGCTACTGGGAGCTTCATCCGTCCGCCGACGCTGCGGCGGTTCGTTCACTCGACGAGGCGTGTGAGGGAACTGAAGCTCTCCTCCGCCGCGCGGTGAAGGAGCACCTGGAGAGCGACGTTCCGGTAGCGACGTTCCTCTCGGGCGGCATCGACTCGTCGCTCGTCACGGCCTACGCGCACGACATCGCGCCGGGCACGATCAAGGCCTACTCGATCGGGTTTGCCGAGTCCTACTTCGACGAGTCGCCCTTTGCCCGCCAGACCGCCGAGAAGCTCGGTGTCCCGATCGCCGTCGAGATGTTCGACGAGGCGACTGCGCGCGCAAGGTTGCCTGATGCTCTTCTTGCGTACGACGAGCCTTTTGGTGACTCCTCGAGCCTCGCCACGTACCTGCTGTCGTCGCACGTCGCGCGCGATTACAAGGTCGCTCTCGGCGGCGATGGCGGCGACGAGGTCTTCGCGGGCTACAAGAAGTACATGGTGGCGCATCTCCGCCGCCCATTCGCCGCCGTCCCGCGCATCCGAGACCTGGTCGGTCACGCGCTCGGCAAGGTGCCGGTCGTTCACGACCGCACGCGCGCGTGGACGGAGGTGCTTCGTACGGTCCGTCGCGTCTCTCGAGGGCTCGTCGGCTCGGACGCTCACGTCTACACGCAGCTGACTCAAGTGGTCTCCCTCGCCCACACCGCGCCCCTCATGCGCGAGGCGACGAACCCAGCACGGTTCGAGCTCGAGGCCCACGTGCGCTTCGAGCGCGCGCATGGGAACGAGCTGCAGCGGAGCCTGGCGACGGACCTCGGAAGCATGCTCTGCAACGACATGCTCGTGAAGGTGGACCGCGCGAGCATGGCGTGTCACCTCGAGGCGCGTGTCCCCTTCCTCGACCATCGTGTCGCGGAGTACGGGGTTGGACTGCCCGAGGTCTATACGCTGGGCGAACGAACGCGGCGCTGGTCCGGCAAGCGGGTCCTCCGCACCCTCCACGAGCGACGCTTTGGATCGGCCCTCGCCAACCGGAAGAAGCACGGCTTCGGCGTGCCCGTCGAGAGGTGGCTCCGCGGTCCCTTCGACGCAGCATGCGAGCGCCTGTTCGCGCGAGAGCGGCTCGATCGCTACGGGATCCTGTCGAGTGACGAGCTCGGCGACGGCGGCTTCCGCAAATGGGTCGGCGTCGATCCCGTCATCGTGTGGCACGCGTTCGCCCTCGCGGCGTGGTGTGAAGCAAACCTCGGCGACGGCCCTGGTGAGCTGCGCAGCCTGCTGGACGCGTCCTGACCGCCCTCAGCGGTCCGTCACCCGTTCGCTACCCGTAGCGCTGCTGCAACGAGCGCTCGTCGCCGAGCGCTGGTTGGCGGAGCGACGCGGTCGACCGTGCGGGCAGCGAGCGCGAGCATGACGTCGATGGGCGTCTGGCCCAGCCCCTCGACGCACGCAGCCGCCTCCTTCGCGTCGCCCGCGCTCACCCACCCCCAGAGCGAGCCCGTGCGATGCGCCAGCGTCAGACTCGCGCGCAGCTCGCGCAGTAGCCCTTTCTCATCCGGCCAGCGCGCAGCGAGCTCGTCCAGGTACCGCCCGAGCACCTCGCGTCGTAGTGCCATGCCGCGGCTGAGCGGAAGAGCCGAGGACGCCTGCGCTGCGTGCCGACGCACTTGAACGAGGGGCTCAGCGACCAGCCCGACATCGCAGCGTTCGGCCATACGCATGAGCAGGACGAAGTCGCCGTAGTGGATCGGCAACGACAGATCGAATCCGTCAGGGTCGATGGCCGAGCGCCGATAGACGATGCTCTGCATGGTGAGCGGGTTCCTGCCCGACCGCATGAGCGCGCGGATGTACCTCTTGCCCCGCCACGTCTCGGTCTGGCGCACCGGCGTCCGCAGCTCCGTGACCGCGCCAGTCTCGTCGACGTACTCGTAGTTCGACCCCACGAAGCCAACGCTCGGATTCCGGTCGAGAAAGCTCACCTGGTGCTCCAGGAATCGCGGAGCCACGAGGTCGTCGTCGTGACAGAACGTCAGGTACTCGCCCCGCGCCGCACGGATCCCTCGGTTGAAGTTCTCGAACATCGGGATGCGCTCCTCGACGCGGAGCACACGGACCCGGGCATCGGTCGCCGCCCAATCCTCGACGATGGCACGAGCGTCCGCGTTCGAAGCGTTGTCCAGGACCAGCACCTCGAAGTCTTCGAAGGTTTGGGCGCTGATCGAGCTCCGCGTGCTCGCAAGGAACTCCGTCCGCCCGATGGTCGGAACGCAGACAGAAATACGAGGTCGCCGCTCTTCCAGACTCACGACACGCATCTTTCTGGGTGACCTCGAGGCTCCTCCAGCTCCGCCGACGAGCTCGAGCAACGACGACGTGGGGCCCTCTCAGGCAATCGAGTGTCTACCACGTCTGGCACGCGGAGCCGAGACGCCAGCGGTAGCGTGCTGAGCCGTCGTCGCACGGCCACCTGTCAACGAGCCCGCGCCGCGTCGGCGCTGCGAGGCGACGACGACGGTACGGGAGCCGAGAGCTCGTGCGGTCCGCGTCAGTGCACGCCGTTGATGATGAGCGGAACGCGCGAGCGAAACGTCCAGCTCGTCCCCTCGATCGTGCGGAGGACGCGCTCGGCTTCCTGCCATGTCATCGGAGAGTCGTAGCGCGGCGAGAGCATGTCGAATGTGTCGAGGATCGCTTCCTGGTAGCGTTGTTCGTCGGTGAAGCCCTTCTCATCGACGTAGACGGCAACCGGCACCATGAACTGCGCGAGGCGTCCGAGCTTCGGTAGCCGGAACACCTTGTCCATGAGCGGGAAGACGACGGGCATTACACTTTCGATCCCCTTCAGCAGCACGTCGGACGGCAGCCTTCGCGTGAGCGGACGCACCAAGTACTTTGCGTTCAACTTCGACCAAGGCTTACGCGCATAGATCGTGAACGTGAATCCACCACCTCGCTTCACGCAGTCGATGACCGTCCGGATACCACCCGGCGGATCAGGTGTGTGTTGGAGCACGCCGATCGAGTACGCGAGGTCAAAGACGCCCTTCTTGAAAGGCGGCTCGAGAAGGCTTCCCTGAACGAGCTCGGCGTTTGGGAACCGAGCGAGCGTATCTCTCGCAGCATCAACGGCCGACGACATGTCCAGCCCGACGAGCCGCGCGCCCCGACTCGCCGCGACCTCGGCGAAGCGTCCCGCACCGCAGCCTGCATCGAGCACGCGTCTGCCCTCGAGCTGGTCACGCGACCATCCAGTCTCCGAATCGAACCGGTGCTCGGAGTAGCCGGTGCCCGTCGCGCTATCCAGCTGCGTCGTTCGGAACAGATTCCACTGCTTGCCGAAAGTGTCCGTGTAGGCGTTCGGGGGCACGAAGCGCGGGATGCCGCGATGGATCGGATACTTCGCTCCGGACTCTTCGGACACGAGCTCCCCCTCTTCGATCACGTCGCCGTCGTGCCGTGTGACCCGAAGTTTCAGCTCCGCCCGCGTACGAGGCTCAGCGAGGATCTCGAGCAGCGATTCGCGCATGGGGGCTGTTTCTAGCAGGGCGACATGGGTGAAGCCAGAGGTCGCCGCGCGCACGCGTCGCCCTCAAGCGGAGCCAGTCGTTCATGCTCGCTCCGTGATCGGCCGCCAGGCCCCGCCCGCCGCCCGCCTCCCCGCCGGACGACCGAGCCGGGAGCGCCCAGCGCAGACCGGACACCCGCGAACCGCGACAGGTGCAGAGCTCCACCTTGCACGCCGCGCGGAAGCACCGCGGCCGCAAGGGCCCCAGCTGGTCGGACCGCTTGAAACAGCGGGAGGTCCATGACGCGTGGGCGCGGCCACACGAGGAGTCAGCAGGCCTCACGCTGAAGATGTGCTCGCAACCATCAGGGAGCCGCGTGCCGGTCCTGAGCACCGATCATTTGCGCAGCGGGCTCGGAAGCGTGCAGGGACAATTCGTTGAAGGGAGGCGTTTGGCGCGGTAAGAAGACGTCGCGCCGCAGCCACGTGAGCCACGGCCGAAGGGAATCGGATGTCCATCTCGTCGTCGCCGTCGACACCCGCATCGACCACACAACTGACCGAGGACGCAATCCGATCGGACGCTCTGATGCAGGAGAGCGATCGCCTCCACGCGATCGATCTTCAGCGCCTTCTCGAGAGGTCGAGCGCGTTCGTCGAGGTGCCGTGCCCCGCGTGCAACGACGAGCGCCGCACGCCGCTCTGGGACAAAGACGGTTTCAAGTACGTGCTCTGCTCCGCGTGCGGAACCGCATATCTATCGCCGCGTCCGCCGCCGACGCTGCTTGATGAGTACTACAAGACGGCCGAAAACTACGTGTTCTGGAGCCGTCACATCTTCCCGGCCTCCGACGCCGCACGCCGCGAGCACATCGCTCGCCCGCGCGTCGTGCGTCTTGTGGACATCGCGCGACGGCACGGTCTCTCTCCCGGCGGGACGCTCGTCGAGGTCGGTGCCGGGCACGGCACCTTCTGCGAGGAAGCCGCGAGCAATGCCTTCTTCGGACGCGTCGTCGCGATCGAGCCAACCCCGAGCAACGCCGAGAGCTGCCGCAAAGCGCGGGGCGTCGAAGTTATCGAGGAGCCGATCGAGGCCGTCCAGCTCGGCACAATCGCCGCCGACGTCGTCGCAAGCTTCGAGGTAATCGAGCACCTCTTTGCGCCGGCGGCGTTCGTCTCCGCCTGCGCGAAGGCGCTCCGCCCGGGCGGGCTTCTCGTCCTATCGTGTCCGAACCTGCACGGTTTCGAGGTTGCAACGCTCCAGACCGCATCGCGCACCGTCGATCCCGAGCACCTCAACTACTTCCACCCAACGTCATTGCGTGCACTACTCACGCGCTGCGGACTCGAAGTGGTCGAGCTGCTCACTCCGGGGAGGCTGGATGCCGAAATCGTCCGCAAGCGCGCGCTTGCGGGCGACTTCGAGCTCCGCGATCCCTTCGTGGAGGAGATCCTCCTCAGGCGTTGGACAGAGCTCGGCGGACCGTTCCAGGACTTCCTCGCGAACAACATGCTCTCGGCTCACATGTGGGCGGTCGCTCGCCGGCCGAGCAGCAGCGAGGCCGAGTCGTGACGTCGGCGATCGCCGACCTCATCGACAAGGGCTACGTCAAGCTTGGTCCCGTCCTCACCCCCGAGGACGTCGCGGTACTTCGAGAGGAATCCGGCCGACTGCTCGCGGAGCCGAAGATTCCGTACGCCGAGTACCAGGCGCACCACAAGCACGACCCGACGTACCGCATGCGCGTATACGCGAATCGGGACTGGACCGTGGCGGTGGACGTCATTGGCTGGTCGCGCCGCTTCGATGATCTCATGGGCAAAGTCCTCACGCATCCGACCGTGCGCGAGACGATGGCGGCCGTCCTCGGCCCCGACTACAAACTCTGGCAGCTCAACATCCGGCGGCACGAGCCCGGGAGCCTGGGGCAGCCCCTTCATCAGGACGCGCCAGGAGGCCTCGGCCTCTCGCTGCTCGTATCCGACACACCGAAGGTCGATGGCGCGACGGCGTTCCTACCACGCTCGCACCGCTGGCCCGTCGAGTACCACGACGTCGGCCTGACGCTACGTCCGGCGAAGTTGCGCCGACTCCTGGACGGCGCGACCGGCCAGGCGGGAGATGTCAGCCTCTTCTTCAACCGCACCTGGCACGGGCGCTTCCCCGGAGACCTGCCTGCCACCGCAATCCTCGCGTCCTTCTTCTGCGTCGGCTCGAAGTATCCGATCCACGAACCGCCGAACGCCGTGCTTGAAAACGTCCATCCGGAGCTCGCACGGATGCTCGATGCGCGGCGCGGCGTCCGGCACCTCCACGGAAATGAGGTCGTCGTCGTCTCCGACGACGGAAGTTCTTCCAAGCCGCCGGCGATCGAGGACCTTCGCTTCGCGATCGGGGGTTCGGGTCCAGCACCGACGCTGAGCCCTTGGCGAATCCTCCGGGGCCTCTCACGAGCTCGTCATATGGCGGTGCGGACGCTCGGCAAGGAGCGCCTCAAGCTCCTGCGCGACGCGGTTCGCGCACGTCGTCCTGACTCTTGAGCGCACGAGCTCGGTCGACAATCGTCCCCTGGCCGGCGGCACTTGGCGCAGCGCTGCCGAACAGTTTGGTCAGCGCCGCGCGCTCTGGCGCGGTCACATCCAAACCGGCGTCGATCGCAGTAAGGCACTCGCACACCGGCCCGACGACGTCCCGTGCCCAAAAGAAGCGCCGCGTCGGCTCTATGAACGAGGTGGGCGTGACGTCGAGGTGATCGGGCGGGAGATGGACAAACACCACGCCCCCACCGAGCAGCGCCTCGACAACCGAGGTGGAGATGCTTGCCAGAACGACGTCGGCCCATGCGACGTCCTCTTGGCATGTCTCTGACGTAGACCGCGTGAGATACGGGCGACCGCGAAGCCCACGGTTCACGGCTTCTGGATCGTCCGCTGGGTGGGGACGCCAGCGGAACTCCACGCTGCTACCGCGCACTGCCTGGATGCGGTCGGCGGCACGGAGCATCTCGTCCTGAAAGCACTCGAGCGGCGACCATCCGTCAACGCGACTTCCCCAGTGCGTGAAGTTGGTCAGGACGAGAATCCTACGCGGCCCCTGCGGGGATCGTGTCGTGGGCGTCCCCGAGAATGGTGAGCCTGCGATGAAGGCGCGCTCGCCAAGCTCGGCGATCGAGGCGGCATCGGCACCAGTCCAAACACCGGTGTAGCTCGCCCTGGTTCTCGCGGAGCCGGCCCAGTCGTCAGTAATGGAGCCGTGCCGGAAAGCAAAGGTAGTGGCGCCCGCACGCTGGAGGAGGCGGTCCACGACGACGAGGTCGGCGAACTCCGCGGCCGCGAAAAAGACGACCTTCCCGCGCCAATCCCGACGCGCGACAGAATCCTTCGTGGCGAGCTCAGCGACGGTCGCTCGGAGCACGTCGATGGTCGCTAGCTTCGCGAGCTCTTCGCAATGACGCGAAGCGCGCACCGTGTACTCGGGCGGACCAAGAACGTGCTCCCCAGAGACCACGCGGATCGCCACACGCGCGGACCGGAGCGTCGAACGGACTGCGACCCGGCCGACGTCGCCCCAGGACATCGGCTGGCAGACCTGCTCGACGACGCATCGATCGAGATGCTTGCGGATCTCGCCGAGGCCAGGCCAGAGCTCGCCGCCGGTCCGTTTTCCCGCCGCGCTCTCGGCGCGCGCACCCTTGGCGATGCTTCCGAAGAGAAGCACGCCCAGCCGCTTGCGCCCAAGAAGCTCTGGAAGCGCAACCCCTGTGACGACGTGCTTGTTCACGCGCAGCCAGTCCGCCGCGAGGACGGTCCACACCTCCGGCGAATCGTCGCCGGCTGGCACCTGAGCTCCGAGGTTCGGCGCCTCCGCAAGAGTGCGTCTCCCCTCCGCGGACCGCACGAAGCTCGCGACGAGGCGGGCGAGCGAGGCCGCTTGGCCGGCGAGCCAGAGAGCGCCGAAGCGTATGCGCCACGCCCGCTCCGACCGCTCCGACCGTTCGCGCACGACACGTCCACCGTTCGGCTCGATCAGCGCGTGGAGCACGTCGAGAAGCTGCCACTCCGGATCGGTGCAATGGATCTCCGCAGTCGCGTGATGCTCGGCCAATGATACGACAAGGCCGTATGAATCGTGATGCCGCTCCAGAAACCGGGCCATTGCAGATGCATAGAAGACCTCCGCCCCGCGGAGCCCGGGCACGGCGCCCGCGAAGGCTTCGTCGAGCCATTGCTCGATGGCGAGGCGGAAGGGCTTTCCGCCCGTGACGCGCGATTCGGCGCGGTAGGCGCCGAGCTCCGTTGTCGAGAGCCTGGGCTCGCTGCGAGCCCAGCTCGGCCAGACGTGCTCGAGCGTCGCCCCGACTCCGACCACGCGTACACTTACGCTCGGGTCCACGCCATCGAGGATGCGCCGTGCTCGCATGAAGCCATGGTCGAGCCGGCCGGTCGGCGGAACAACGACGACCGCTGTCGGCGGCGACGCCTCGGACGCCCCGGATGGACTCACAGTAAACCTGCGCAGCTTGCTCATTTCTGACTGCCGTTCCGGAATACCCACTTGCGGAAACGCCTCACCGTTCAAGACGCTTCGTCCGCGGTCGTCGACGCCGGAGCAACCTCGCGAACGCACTGTTGCGCGATGACCCACAGGGCACCGGAGCGAACGCCATATCCCATCCCGCGCGCCAACAGGCCGCCAAATACTCCGAGAGACGGTACCAACAGGAGGTTGGCGAGGAGGTTCGTGATCGCGCCAGCCACCGTGATCACGGGGATCACTTTCGTGCGGCCCGCGAAGTAGACGACGTTCGAACTCGGAAAGTACGCCGTATCGACAATGCTGAGCAGCAGCATGATCGGAACGAGCGTGGTGGTCGACCGAAAGTGCGGCCCTAGGAAAATCGGGGTGAGCGGTAGCGCGAGGAGCACGGCCACACTCGGCAGCGCTGTCGCGACGAGGTAGCGCCTCTGGATCGACCGAAGCTCCGCCCGCAGCTTCGGCATCCCATCTCGTCGGAACATCTCGCCGATGCGCGCGGACTCGGCATCGTGGAACGCCGCTACGGCAAGCGAGACGACAGAGGCGAGCTGCATAGCCAGCACGTAGCGGCCAAGGTCAGCTTCGTAGCCAAAGAACTTCAGAAGCCACCGATCGCTGGCGAGCTGAGCCCAGTTCGCGATCAGGTGAGGCACGAACGGGATCCCAAAACGGAGCGCCCGCCGGAGGACATCACCGTGGAGCCGACCGCGAAGGCCGATGAAGACGAAGCCTACGGCGACGATGCCACAGACAAGATAGGCGGTCGCTAGCGCCTCGATGGCGCCACGAACGCCTCGACCGAGGAGGCCCACGAAGACGAGCCCTGCGCCGGTGACGGTTCCGAATTCCGCGAGCTGCCACGCCGCCGCCGCGATCGAGCGCTGGCTCGACCTCAAACATACCGCTGGGATGGTCGTGAGGGCACTGCCGGCGGCAGCAACGACCACGCACGAGAGTTCCCACTGGGATGTGATTCCGCCGCTGCCGGGCCGAGCGAAGTGGGAGATCCCAGCGAGTGCGACAAGGGCGTGGAGAGCAACCAGGGTGACCGTCCACGCCGCGACGTTGCCCGCAGCCCTCGTTCCCTCCTCGCGCGTCGCGCCGCTGAAGTAGGCCCGCGGGATCGCGGATAGCAAGCCTAGCGAGAGCACGGTCGGCAGAAGCGACACGATCGTCTGTGCGAGCGCGTAGTCGCCGTACGCGGCAGGGCTCAGCCGGTGCGTATAGAGGGGAATCAGCACTATTGCGCCGAGCCGCGCGAGGCCCGACGCGAGCAGGTACACGAGCGTGGGGCCGCGGAGGCTCGCGTAGATCCGCTTCAGCATGAGCCCAGTTCTTGGTGCGTCAGCAGCGGGAACCGCGCGACGCCGCGATGGCACATCTCACCGGAGGGCGCGAGCCCGAGGACGTCCGACACGATGATGCTCACACCGAAGGAAGCTGTGTCGACCGGAGGTGGGCACGCGAACATTGCGAAGGCGAGTCCCCGGCAGCGATCGGGTAGAAGCGCGGGTTGCGACGGCTTGATCCAGGCACCTGATGGCCAGCGCTACGGACGACACGAAGACGGCAGCATGTCCTCTCCCAGATCGAGCATACAGCCACCTTCCAGTTGAGTGCTTACCACACCGCTCACAACGGGCACAGGCATGGGCATGTTGCTCGCGGAGGTACCGCATCCGCAAGAAGACCTCAGCTGTGGCCGCCCTGAGGTTCTCTCGATAGCAGAGCCCCTCGCTGGTGGTAAGGTCCCCAGGATGTCGCGCGTCGTCCTTGTGCTCGGCACGGGGTCCATTGGGATGCGTCATCTGACGGTGCTCTCCGGTCTCGAGGGGATCGTCCCCGTAGCCGTCCCAGTGCGACCGGCGAAGGTCGCAACGCTGCGAGCCGAGGGCCGCCAGGCCGCACCACTCGACGACGCGCTCGCGATGAGCCCCGTGGCGGCGATCGTAGCCACCGACACCGGGCGGCACGTCGCCGACACGACGACACTGCTCAGACACGGGTGTCACGTTCTCACCGAGAAGCCTCTGTCTCCGACGACTGACGGCCTGGCGGAGCTCGCTCGCTTGAGGCACGAGCGGCAACGCAGCGTGTTCGTCGCCTGCTGTCTTCGCTTCCACCCCGGATTGCGCCGCTTCAAAGACGAGCTCGGCTCGATTGGTCCGGTACACCACGTGCGTATCGAATGTCAGTCGCATCTGCCAGACTGGCGGCCAGGTGTCGACCATCGAACCACGTACGCCGCCCGCGCGGACGAAGGCGGTGTTCTCCGCGACCTGATCCACGAGATCGACTACGCGAGCTGGATCTTCGGACGCCCAGCAAGCGTGCTCGCTACGCTCACTCCGGGCGACTCGCTTGGCATCGCAAGCGAAGCCGCTGCGGACCTGATGTGGCAGGCGGGCGGCGCCACGATCGTCATACGTCTCGACTATCTCACACGCGAGTC
Source organism: Myxococcales bacterium 68-20 (assembly GCA_001899635.1). Lineage (GTDB taxonomy): Bacteria > Myxococcota_A > Polyangia > Polyangiales > Polyangiaceae > Labilithrix. The sequence goes on from MKVQ01000005.1 coordinate 422,215, forward strand.
GCGAAGGCGGATGACGGCCTTCGGACGTAACGGCGAGATCACCTGGGATGCCATCGCAAACACCGTGAGCGTCAAGATGCATAGCGAAGGAGCACGCGTGTACGATGTGGTGTTCGATCGAAATTCGATGATGCGTGCTCAAGCGCAGACCTTCCTGGCTGCAGCGGCTGACGCGGCCGCCGACGATGCGCTTGCGACCTTCGACGACGGCGCATTCGCTGTCGCCGTGTGTGACGCCGCGCGGACGTCCGCTTCGTCGAGGCGCAGCGAACCGGTCGCCGACTGGAGAACCAAATGAACGTCCATCCGATGCTCGCTGTCATCCCGGCACGGGGTGGCTCCAAAGGGCTTCCGCGAAAGAACGTACGGCCGCTCTGCGGGCTCCCGCTGCTCGTGCACTCGCTGCGTTGCGCGACCATGACCAAGATCATTGATCGCGTCATCGTCTCCACGGACGACGCCGAGATCGCCGACGTCGCGCGCGCTCATGGAGCAGACGTGCCGTTCATGCGGCCCTCCGCGCTCGCACGCGATGACACGCCGATGGTTCCCGTGCTCAAGCATGCGCTCGAGTGGATCGAGGATGAGGAGGCCAGACGGTATGAGAGCGTCCTGCTCCTTGACCCAACAAGCCCCGCGCGGCTCCCCGACGACATCACGCGCGCCGCGGAGATGCTTGCCGCCTCCGAGACGGCCGACGGGGTCGTGGCATGCTCGCGTCCGTCCTTCAATCCATTCTGGGTCGGCGTGACCAACGCCGATGGAATGGTGAGGCGCACATTCGAGCCTGAGAAGACATATGCACGTCGTCAGGACGTCCCCAAGTTCTTCAGGGTGAACGGCGCGCTCTACCTCTGGCGGCGTGACTACCTGCTTGGCGCCGACGCCTCGTGGCTCTCGTCGGGGAAGCACCTCATGCTCGAGATCCCTGAGGAGCGCGCGTTCTCGATCGACGACGAACGCGAGCTCCGCCTGCTCGAGCTCCAAGTGGAGCATGGGTTCCTTCGTCTTCCATGGTTGGGTGAAGCATGCGGACGGTGAATGAGCTATTCCGACTCGACGAGCGCGTGGCCATCGTCACCGGGGGTGCGGGCCATATCGGGCTCGCATTCGGCGAAGCGCTGAGCGAGCAAGGCGCACGCGTCGTCGTCGTCGATCGCCAGAGGCTGGCGTGTGAGGAACGCGCGCACGTGCTCGAAACGAAGTCCGGCGTGAAAGCGCTCGCGCTCCCCGAGGACCTCTCAGATTCGGCAGCACCTGGACGAGTCGTCGCCGCGACGTTGGCGGCATTCGGGCGAATCGACGTGATCGTCAACAATGCCGCGTTCACCGGGGCGAGCGGCCTGCCCGGCTACGCAGTGCCGTTCCCGGAACAGTCGCTCGAGGCGTGGGAGGCCGCGATACGCGTCAATCTCACGTGTGCGTTCCAGCTCGTCCAGGCCGCGCACGAGGAACTCGCCGCCCGACGGGGGAGCGTCGTCAACGTCGGATCGATCTACGGCGTCGTCGGCCCGAACATGAACCTCTACGCGGGCACGCCGATGGGCAACCCTGCCGCCTATGCCGCCACGAAGGGCGGCCTCTTGCAGCTCACGCAGTATCTCGCCACGGTGCTCGCGCCGAAGGTTCGCGTAAACGCGATCAGCCCGGGCGGAATCAGCCGAGGGCAGCCCGAGGCGTTTGCCGAGCGCTACGCGGCATTGACGCCACTGAAGCGGATGGGCACGGAGGAGGACCTGAAAGGTGCCCTCGCCCTCCTCGTTAGTGACGCCGGCGCGTACATTACCGGCCAGAACATCATGGTCGACGGCGGCTGGACGGCATGGTGAGCGCTCAGCGCTCGATTGGGTCGTCCGGCTCGTAGTCGCGGCTGGCTGGCCGACCGACGAGCTCGTCGATCAACATCGGCGAGATCCCCGCTCCTGGACGCTTCGTGGCGAGCATGTCGAGGGAGATCGTTTGCCCCTGGGCGATCCGCACGGCGGCGACGACACTTCTCCGTGCGATCGGACGATTCGCGATCTCGGCGGGGCCGGGCCGCTTGATCGAGCGACCAAGCGCAGTCTCGACGGCGCGAATGCCACGCACCATCGCCGCGAGCTCCACCGGCTCGATCGACGCACGATGATCCGGTCCCTCCATGGATCGGTCGAGGGTGAAGTGCTTCTCGATGACGCTCGCCCCGAGGGCAACCGCAGCAATCGGGATCGACGCCCCTTCGGTGTGATCGGAATAGCCGACGCTGACACCAAACGCCTGCCTCAGCGTGTCCATTGCACGGAGATTCACCTGGTCGAGAGGTGCGGGGTATTCGGTCGTGCAGTGGAGCAGGGTGACATTTGCCTCGACAAGGGCCTGCCCCTCCGGGCTCGTCAGCGCGTCGAACGGCAAGCGTCTCCCCTCGCCTCGTTGCTCGAGATACGCAGATGCGAGCACCCCTAGCGCGCCTTCCACATCGGCGAGCAAGCACATTCCGGTCGAGAGGATCACAGGAAGGCCGGTCAAACCGACCGCGCGAAGCAGCGGAGCGTTCGTGACGTCCCCCGACCCCAGCTTCATACGACGCACGCCGAGGCCAACGAGCATCGTCAGGCTTTCGACGTCGAAGGGCGTCGAGAGAAACTCCACGCCACGTTCTTCGGCGCGGGCGGCGAGCTTGCCGAACACGTCGTCACCGAGCTCTAGCCGGCGTAGCATCTCCATCTGCGACTCGCCTTCGCCCGTCGTCCGCTTCTGGTACTCGGCCTTCTGGGCTCGCCGACTCACGAGACGCTCTGCCTTGAACGTCTGGAACTTCACGGCGTCCGCACCAGCCTCGGCGGCGGCATCGATCAGCCGGGCAGCGAGCTCGGCGGAGCCGTTGTGGTTTACCCCTGCCTCCGCAATGATGTAGGTCGACTTCAGGGTTCCTGCCATGCGCGCATCTTACTCGCTCTAGTCGACGCCGGCGCGGTAGCCGGCTAGAGAGCAGACCGAGTTCATACCGATGAGCCTCGCACAAGCCGTCCCTGGCCCCGGGTCGATGCAGCTCGATGGCAGCCGCCGTAGCGGCGTCGCATGTCGGATCATTCCGCGGCTCGACATCAAGGCCCCACAGGGCCTCGTCAAAGGCATCCAGCTCGAGGGTTTCCGCAAGATCGGCGACCCTGCCGAACACGCCGTCCGCTACTACGAGCAAGGCGCGGACGAGCTCATCTACATGGACGTCGTCGCGAGCCTTTACGAGCGCAACAGCCTCGAGGAGCTCGTCTCGGCTACCGCGAAGCACATTTTCATTCCGCTCACTGTCGGCGGTGGGGTTCGCAAGGTCGACGACATCTACCGGCTGCTCCGTGCCGGTGCCGACAAGGTCGCGATCAACACAGCTGCCGTCCGGCGACCGGGACTGATCGAAGAGGCTGCGCGCATCTTCGGCTCGCAGTGCATCGTTCTCTCGGTCGAGGCCAAGCGGCAGGGGGCAGGCTGGGAAGCCTACACCGACAATGGCCGCGAACGCACCGGCCTCGACGCCATCGAATGGGTGAAGCGAGGCTGTGACCTAGGCGCCGGTGAGGTGCTCATCACGAGCGTCGACAAGGAGGGTACGCGCAAGGGTTTTGACGCGGACCTCATCGCGGCCGTCGCTCCCCGCGTTCGCGTTCCGCTCGTCGCGTCGGGAGGTCCCGGAAGCATCGCCGACATCGAGGCCGCCTTTCGCTGTGGAGTCGACGCTGTCGCACTCGCAAGCATCCTCCATTACAAGACCGAAACGATCTCGACGATCAAGGAGGGGCTGCGCGAGCGCGGTCTCGAGGTGCGCCCATGAGTCCGCGAGTCGTTGTCGTCGACTACGGTGTTGGAAACCTCCACAGCGTGCGGAATGCCTTCCATCGCGCTGGGGCGGAGGTCGAGATCTCATCCGACCCGGAGACGGTTCGAAACGCGGCGCGCCTTGTGCTCCCGGGTGTGGGAGCGTTCGCCGACGCGATGCGCGAGCTCTCGACGCGCGCGCTCGTCGAGGCAGTGAAGGACCACATCAAGACCGGACGCCCATTCCTCGGGATCTGCGTCGGCATGCAGCTCCTGCTCACGGAGAGCACCGAGTTCGGCCGTCACGCCGGGCTCGGTGTCATCCCCGGCACGGTCGAGAAGATCCCGGACGACGGTGTGAAGGTGCCGCACGTCGGCTGGAGTGCGATCGCGCCTCCGAGAGGGACGACGTGGGAAGGAACTCCCCTGCGCGATCTAGAGAGCGACCGGCCGATGGTCTACTTCGTCCACTCCTACAACGCCGTGCCATCGAACGACGCCGACCGTCTCGCCGATGCTTCGTACGGGAGCGTTCGTATTTGTGCGGGCGTGCGCCGCGATAACGTGTTCGGCTTCCAGTTCCACCCCGAGAAGAGCGGGCCGGTCGGGCTGCAGATCGTCCAGAAATTCCTGACGACCTGATGACGACGGGAACCTTGCTCCGACTCGGGGTGCTCACGACTGGCCGGCAAGACTGGGGGATCCTGCGAAGCACGTGCAAGCTCGCGAGGACAACGGCAGGGCTCGATCTCACGATCCTCGCAGGTGGAATGGCACTCTCCGCGGCGCACGGCGCGAGCGCTGCCGCGATGGCGTCCGATGGGCTGCCTCCCGATGAGCGCATCGACTGGCTCGCGCTCGGACACCATTCGGTTCACCAACAATCAGGCGCCGCGACGTCGATGATCGGTGACGTGCTCGAGCGCCTCCACATCGACGCGCTCATGGTCGCGGGCGATCGCTTCGAGACGATGTCCGCGGCGCTCGCCGCCACGGTCGCGCGCGTCCCGCTCGTACATCTTCACGGCGGAGAGGAGACCGAAGGCGCCTTCGACAACGCGATCCGGCATGCGATCACCAAGCTCGCGCATCTCCATCTGGTGAGCCACGCGGAGTACGGGCGCCGCGTCATCACGATGGGAGAAGATCCGGCGGCCGTACACGTCGTGGGCGCACCTGGCCTCGACAACCTATACCGAGACGACCTCCCCACGCACACCGAGCTCGAGAAGCGCATCGGGATTCCGCTTGCCGGCCCGATCGTGATCGTGACGCTGCACCCGTCAACACTCGGGGCTGATCCCGCCACCGAGGTCGCGAGCGTCTGCGCCGCGATGGATGCGTGCGACGCAACGTACGTGATCACCCTGCCGAACAATGATCCCGGAGCTCGCGTCATCCGCACGGCGCTCGAAGAGGCCGCGCAGAAGCCGGGACGCGTTGCGGTCGAATCGCTCGGCGAGCGATTCTACTGGGCGCTCATGAAGAGCGCCGACGCGATGCTGGGCAACAGCTCGAGCGCGATCGTCGAGGCACCCGCCGTGGCACTGCCGGCAGTGAACGTCGGTTCGCGACAGAAGGGCCGCCTCCGCGCGCCAAACGTCATCGATGTCGAGCCGGAAGGTACCGAGGTGACGAAGGCGCTCCGCTGCGCGCTCGACCCGAGCTTCCGCCTCAGCATCGGAGACGCATCCCGCAGCGCGTTCGGCGATGGTCATGCCGCGGAGCGGATTCTATCCATCCTCGCGTCGTGGACTCCGCCGCGACCGCCGATCAAGCGTTGGACTCCGACCGGGAAGCCGAATGCCGCGTGACCTGATCGTTGTCGGCGGTGGGGAGCACGCCCGGGTCGTGCTCGATGCTGCGCGCTCGCGACCGGAGGAGTGGCGCGTCATCGGATATGCTGACGTACGCCCTATCGAAGAAACGGACCGACGTTTCGGCATCTCTTGGCTCGGCGACGACGAGGCGTGCAACTCCACCTACCGGGACGCTGCCTTCGTCCTCGGCATCGGCCAGCTCGGCGCGAGCGCCCGGGCACGCATCGTCCACACCTACGCGGGCCGAACCTTCGCGTCGGTGACACACCGAGACGCCTCCGTGTCCGCGACGGCATCGGTGGCGCCCGGAGCGGTCATCCTTGCGCGCGCGGTCGTCAACACGGGAGCCCGCGTCGGGGCACACGTGATCGTCAACAGCGGAGCCATCGTCGAGCACGACGTCGAGCTCGACGACTGGGTACACGTCGGGCCGGGCGCTGTAGTCGGCGGAGGAGCGGCGATTGGAGCCGGGAGCCACGTTGGCCTCGGAGCGCACGTCCGCGATCACATCCGCGTGGGCGCGCGGGTGATGATCGGCATGGGAGCCGTGGTTGTGCGTGATGTGCCGGACGGCGCGACGGTGGTCGGCGTACCGGCACGGCCGCTCTCCCGCGGCTAGAGCACTCGTCAGTTGGAGTGGGAGGCGAGGCGGAGGCGGCAGCTTCGGTGACCACGTCATTGTTGGCTCCCGAACAGCCCCAGCGGCCGCGCGCAGCTCGACCTGGGCGGTAGCGAGATCGCCTACGGATGAACCATGGCGAGGCTCGGGGCTACCAAGACTCCGATGGACCGGAACCGGGCCCCCGCGCTATTAACTGGGCCCCTTCTGCAGCCCCTCCGATCAGGGAGCCCCACGATGTCCGAGAGTCTCGAAGCGTTCTACGGCCTCCCGAAGCAGGTCGCCTTCTGCCGCGCGTGCGTGATGTCGAACCAGCGTCCGAACTCGGCCGTCGAGTTCCAACACACGCGCGATACGAAGAAGGAGACGTTGGCGTTCGACGCCAACGGTATCTGCGACGCTTGCCGAATCGCGGAGAAGAAGAAGCAGATCGACTGGGCGGATCGCGACAAGCAGCTTCGTGAGCTTTGCGATCGCTACCGGCGCAACGACGGCAAGTACGACTGCCTCGTTCCGGGGTCAGGCGGGAAGGACAGCTTCTTCGCGGCGCACAAGCTGAAGTACGAGTACGGGATGCATCCGCTCACCGTCACGTGGGCACCGCACATCTACACGGAGTGGGGCTGGAAAAATCATCAGGCGTGGCTTCAGGCGGGGTTCGACAACTATCTGATGACGCCCAACGGGCGGGTCCACCGCCTGCTCACTCGTCTTGCGGTCCAGAACCTGTTCCACCCGTTCCAGCCGTTCATCCTCGGGCAGAAGAATCTCGCACCGAAGATGGCCCTCCTGTTCGACATCCCTCTCGTCTTCTACGGTGAGAACGAGGCGGAGTACGGCAACAAGATCAAGGATTTCAGCCAGGCAACGCGCGACTACAAGTACTACGCGCTCGGGGATCCCGAGCAGGTGTTCCTCGGCGGCGCGTCCATGGCCGATCTGAAGGGGAAGTACGGTCTCGATGACGTCGATCTCGAGCCGTATCTACCCGCGAATCCCGAGAAGCTGACGGACCTGAAAGTCGAGGTCCACTACCTGGGGTACTACCTCAAGTGGCACCCGCAGGCATGCTACTACTACGCTGTCGAGAACGGCGGCTTCCAGGCCTCGCCGGAGCGGACGCCCGGTACGTACAGCAAGTACAACTCGATCGACGACCGCATCGACGACTTCCATTACTGGACGACCTGGATCAAGTTCGGCATCGGTCGCGCCACGTACGACGCAGCGCAGGAGATTCGCTCCGGCGACATCACGCGTGACGAAGGCGTCGCGCTCGTGAAGCGCTTCGACGGCGAGTTCCCCGAGCGCTTCGCGGACGAGATCTTCCGCTACCTCAGCATCACCGAGCGTGAGATGCCCAAGGCGTACCAGGCCTTCAAGCACCCGACGATGACACGCGAGGGGTTCCTCGCGCTCGCCGACGAGTTCCGATCGCCACACCTCTGGAAGCGCGACGGCGATTCTTGGAAGCTCCGGCACGTCGTCTGGGAAGGGTGAACGTGCGGCACGCTGCGGTCGAGTTCGGCTGGCAAGTTTCCGCGACGGGCACACTGCGCGACGTACTCCATGCAATTGAGCGCGGCGGCATGCGTGCTGCCGTTGCGACGGACGAGGGCGCTCGGGTCGTCGGGATCATGACCGACGGAGACGCGCGCCGCGCCCTGCTCGCGGGGATCCCCCTCGATGCTCCTATGCTGTCCCTGCTCAACCGGAACTTCACCTGCGTAGCGCCCCTCGTGAGCCGCGCAGAAGTTCTCGATCTCATGCACGCACGGCACCTCGATGCCGTGCCCATCATCGACGAACGCGGCATCCTCCGCGGGCTCCACCAGCTTCATGACGTGCTCGGCATCGAGCGCCGCCCCAACTGGGCGGTGGTGATGGCTGGAGGGCGCGGCTCGCGGCTCGGCTCGATCACGGACCAGCTCCCAAAGCCGATGGTGCGGGTTGCTGGTCGCCCGATCCTCGAGCGACTCGTCTTGCACCTCGTCGGGTTCGGCGTGCAGCGGATCTTCCTCTCGGTGAACTACCTCGGTCACATCATCGAGGAGCACTTCGGGGACGGCTCACGCTTCGGCTGCCGCATCGACTACCTCAAAGAGGAGCGCCCGCTCGGCACTGGTGGCGCACTCGGACTGCTGCCCGAGAAGCCAAGCCATGCGCTCATGGTCGTCAACGGCGACCTCGTCACCCAAGCGAACCTCGGCGCGATGATCGACTTCCACGAGAGCACTGGCCAGGCCGCGACGCTCGCCGTGCGTCCGTACTTCCACTCGGTGCCCTTCGGCTGCGTCGATCTCGACGGCACCAAGGTCGTCAGGTTCGACGAGAAACCGCGGCTCAGCCGCATCATCAACGCTGGCATCTATGTGCTTTCGCCGCACACGCTCGACTATGTGCCCGCGAACGAAGAGTACACGCTGCCCGCGCTCCTCGAATCCTGCCTCCGTCGCGACGAAGAGGTTCGCGCCTTCGAAATCGAGGAAGACTGGATCGACGTAGGGCAGCGCGAACACCTGAAGCACGCGCGCGAGGGAACGTGACCACAGCAAGTCTTACGGGCCGCACAGTTGTAGTCACTGGAGCCGACGGCTTCATCGGAAGCCATCTCACCGAGCGACTCGTCGCCGAAGGGTGCCGGGTACGTGCACTGTGCCTCTACAACTCCCAGGGTTCTTGGGGCTGGCTCGACCAGGCGCCTCGCGACACTCAGCGCGAACTCGACGTCCGTCTTGGAGATATCCGCGACGCACGCTTCGTTGAGACCGTCTGCTCAGGCGCCGACGTGGTGTTCCACCTCGCAGCGCTGATCGCGATTCCCTATTCGTACGTTGCGCCCGAGTCGTTCGTGCAGACGAACGTTGTCGGCACGATGAACGTGCTCGAGGCCGCGCGGCGTGGCAACGTCCGTCGTGTCGTCCACACGTCGACGAGCGAGGTCTACGGCACTCCGGAGCACGTTCCAATCCGCGAGACGCATCCTCTCAATGCGCAGTCACCGTACGCCGCCACGAAGGTCGCAGCCGATCAGCTCGCCCTCTCGTACCATCGGAGCTTCGACGTCCCCGTCACGGTGCTCCGTCCGTTCAACACCTTCGGGCCCCGCCAGTCTGCACGCGCAGTCTTGCCGACGATCTGCTCGCAGCTCCTTGCGGGCCGGCGAGAGATCGAGCTAGGTCGCATCGACACCAAGCGTGACCTCACCTACGTGAGCGACACGGTCGAGGGTTTCATCCGCGCGGCGACCACGCCGGGCGTCGACGGACAGACGATCCAACTCGGCACCGGCCAGGTCGTGTCCGTAGGTGAGATTTTCGACGCGGCTTGCAGGGCACTCGGCGTCGACGCAAAGGTGAAGGTCGATCCACGCCGGCTCCGGCCGGACGCGAGCGAGGTCCTCGTCCTCGAATCTGACCCGTCGCGTGCGAAGGAAGTGCTGGGCTGGTCGCCGCTCGTCGGCATCGACGAGGGCATCACTCGCACGCTCGAGTGGATGAAGACTCATCTAGACGAGTACCGCCCCGACTTTCTCCACGCGTGACCGCTTCGTAGCGGCTCCGGAGATCCGGTGCGATATAGTCAGAGCATCGGCCGTTCGCGCCTGCGGGCAAGACGACCGTGTTCCCAAGCCTTCGACGGCGACAACCTCATCGAGTTCGAGTCCCCCTCAGATCCGCCCCAAGCGAGCATCAGGTCGGCCTCTTTCGGACTCTCTCCCGCTAGCTTCGCTCGCCCCCGCGGCCCCAATCAACTCATGGCCTCTTCGCCGATCAACTTCGCGATCACGGGAGTCGGCGGCGTCGTTGCCCCGCGACACCTGAGGGCAATTCGGGACACCGGCTCACGTTTGGTGGCGGCCACCGATCCCAACGACTCCGTTGGGGTGCTCGATGAGTTCGACCTCGACGTGCCGTTCTTCACCGAGGCGGAGCGGTTCGATCGCTACCTCGAGAAGCTGCGACACGGCCCCGAGGAGCGTCGGGTCCGCTGGCTCACGGTCTGCGCGCCGAACCACCTTCACGACGCTCACTGCCGACTGGGGCTGCGCTTGAAGGCGGACGTGATCTGCGAGAAGCCGCTCGTCATCAATCCGTGGAACCTCGACGCCCTGAAGGAGCTCGAGCACGAGACCGGCCATCGCGTCTGGACGGTACTCCAGCTCCGGATGCATGAACGGCTCGTGGCGCTTCGCGAACAGCTACGTCGTGAGGGGCCTGGCCGGCACAACGTCGTTCTGACGTACGTCACGCCACGCGGGCGCTGGTACGACGTCTCGTGGAAGGGGAACATCGAGAAGTCCGGCGGGATCGCGACCAACATCGGCGTCCACATGTTCGACCTGCTGGTCTGGCTCTTCGGCCGCCCGGTCGCTCATCCGGTCCACCTGGCCGAGCCGCGCCGAATGGCTGGCGTGCTCGAGCTCGAGCGAGCCCGAGTGGCGTGGTTCCTCTCCGTCGAGGAAAAGGACCTCCCTGCACCGATCAGAGCAAGCGGACGCCGCACGTTCCGCTCGATCGCGATCGACGGTACGGAGTTCGAGTTCTCCACGGGCTTCGAGCACCTCCACACCCGCGTCTACGAGCGTACCCTCGCCGGTGATGGCTTCAGCATCGACGACGCGCGGGCATCGATCGAGCTGGCTCATCGCATTCGGCAAGCAGCGGTCGATCGACGTGGCGATCTCGTCCATCCCCTCCTCCGGTGATCCGATGATTCACCCCACCGCGGTCATCGACGATGACGTCTCGATCGGAGCAGGCACGAAGGTCTGGCACTTCTGCCACGTCTCGAACGGCGCGCGCATCGGTGCGGGCTGCACACTCGGGCAGAACGTGTTCGTCGCGCCGGGCGTGCGCATCGGCGACAACGTCAAGATCCAGAACAACGTCTCCGTCTACGAAGGCGTCGAGCTCGACGACGACGTCTTCTGCGGCCCATCGTGTGTATTCACGAACGTGGCCAACCCGCGCTCGCAGGTGAGCCGCCGCGGGCAGTACGCAAAGACCAAAGTCGGCCGCGGCGCGACGATCGGCGCCAACGCCACGATCGTCTGCGGCACGACGATCGGGCGCTACGCGTTCATCGCTGCGGGGGCGGTCGTGACGAAGGGCACGGTGCCCGATTACGCCTTCATGGTCGGCGTCCCGGCAAAAGCGCGAGGTTGGATGAGTCGGCACGGTCATCGCCTCCCCCGCCCGGATGCCGCCGGCATCATGCGCTGTCCGGAGTCCGGCTGGCGCTACCGCGAGGTCGATCCAGGCGTGGTTCGCTGCCTCGACCGTGACGAGGAGCTACCGCTATGACCATCGCTATCCGCCACGCGACGCCGAACGACGTGTCCGTGATCCTCTCGCTCATCCGCGACCTCGCGACGTACGAGCGCGAGCCCGACGCGGTGGTCGCCACGGAGGCCGATCTCCTCCGCGACGGCTTCGGCCCCTCACCGGCGTTCGAGGTGCTCCTCGCCGAACGCGACGGAGAGGCGATCGGCTTCGCCTTCTACTTCTTCACCTACTCGACGTGGCGCGGGCGTCAGTGCCTCTATCTCGAGGACATCTTCGTCCGTCCGGCGGATCGCGGATATGGCGCCGGCCTAGCGCTGATGCGCGCCCTCGCGCAGAAGGCGCTCGAGCGCGGCTGCGCGCGCTTCGTCTGGCAGGTGCTCGACTGGAACGAGCCGGCGATCGCGTTCTACGAGAAACTCGGTGCAAGCATCCAGCGCGAGTGGCTCACGGTGCGGATGGAGGGTGAGGCGCTCGCACGGCTCGCCCGCGGCTGAACGCCGTCGGGATCGCCCGGTCTCGGGCGCAGCCTCAGTCCATCGTGCGAACGCAGCGGGCCCACAGGTCTGGGACGTCGTCATTGCGGATGTCGGTCGTCGAACCGGTCGAGAACGGCACCACGACGCGGTGGTTGGGGGCGCGATTGGGCAACGTCGACGTCCAGTAGTTCCCCTGCTCCGTCTCGAACGCCAGCGTGTCGATCGCAGGGTTCTCGCGCTTCGTGTAGAGGAGCGACGAGAGCTCCGAGTACGTCGGGACACGCCACTCGTTCCGTCCCGCGGGCGGCAGGGACTGACAGTAGGCCTCCGCCTGGATGTACTTCCCCGACTTCCCGCGGCCGCGCTCCCACTCGAGTCGCGTGCCGTTGTCGCGGACGATGTTGCAGGCCTGGCTGATCTCGTAGCGATGCGTCGGCCGCGACGGTGCTGGGCCACGCACGCAACGATAGCGGAGGAGAGAAGCCGCTGTGTCGAAGCCCAAGTTCGTGCCGGCGCCGCCCGTGTAGAACGCCACGCCCCACCCCCACTTGACGTTCGAAGACGTCGGTGTCGTTGACCAGTAGTAGGCCTCGACCGTGTCCGGGAAGACCGCCTGGTCCGCTCCCGCCGTCGCGTCGTCGACGGGATACCAGTTCTGGATCGTGATCAGCTCCATCCGTGTGGGGAGCCGCGCGCCGCGCGACGCGCAGGCAGCGATGGCATCCGCTCGCGTGCCCGAGGGTGACGTCCCGCCATCCGGCTCGAGCAGCCACGTCAGCTTCGTGACGTTGTCGTAGACCTCGCCCGGCACCGACGCGTCGTACGAGGCCCGGTTCGAGACGCCCGTCGCCGTCGCGGGCTGGGGAACCGGCGTGTTGAGAAGATCCTCCCAGGTGTTGTCCACGAGCACGACGTCCGCCCAACAGCCGGCATCCACGACCGCTACGTCGTTCGAGCCGTCACCGACCGGGCCGACATCCGCCTCCGCCGAGCCATCGCCTTCCGCAGGCGCCCTCTCGTCGCCCGCGTCGGCGTCCGGGCCGGCGTCAGCGACGACCGGTTCATCCAGGCCGAGAATCGCGTGACACGCCGAGCTCCCGAGGAGAAGCGTGAACGACAGGAAGAACAGCCTGCGCCGCCACATCATCGGAGCCCCCCGAGCCCATCAGCCACGACAGCCAACTCGTCTCGTCTGGTCACGTCAGGTCCTAGGTCGGAACGCGTGCGGATCCGCAGAGTCGAACCGCCCGGCCGGTGTGGAGGATCCTACATTCCCCTCCTGTCGGGTCAACTGATGCACGTTGCGGTCAGTTGACCGCAACGACCATCAGAGGGCGACGATCGGATCGGGCCGGAGGCGAAGGAGCTTCGCCCGCGCTTCGCCCACGAGATAGAGCGAGCCGCAGACGACCACGAGGCGCCGCCCCGCTGCGCTGCGCGCGAGCCGGAGGGCGTCGTGGAGCGTAGCTGCAGGCGTTCCACCGGCGAGCTCGCGGAGCACCTCCGGATCCGCCGGCGCCCTCCCGGCGGGCGCTGCGTAGAACCGCGTCGCGTCGATCGTCGCCACGACAGCGAGCATCTCACGCCACGCCTTGTCCTCGAGCGCGCCGAACACGACGGCTCCGACGTCTTCGTTCGCAAGCGCTCGCGTGAGCGCCCGCGCGCCGTCCGGGTTGTGCGCGCCGTCGAGGAGCCATGTCCCGGCCAGGTCCCCTTCCTCCACGTCGATCCGCTCGAGCCGACCTGGCCACCGCGCGACGGACAGGCCGCGCGCCCGCGCGCTCTCGGAGAGCCCGAGCTCTGCGCCGATGGTCCACGCGACGCGCGCGTTCTCGCGCTGATGCTCGCCCGTGAGGCCGACGCTCGTGTCGGGCGGGAGCGGAAGCGCGTCCACCACCCGCGCGCCCGCCGCGGTCGCGATCTCGATCGCCGCCGCTCGCGCCTCGTCTGGCAACACGCCGAGCACCATGGGCACGCCGGGCTTCGCGATCGCCGCCTTCTCACGCGCGATCGCGTCGAGCGTGTCGCCGAGCTTGTCCTGATGATCGAGCGCGACGCCCGTGAGGGCCGTGCACCGCGGCGAGGCAATGATGTTCGTCGCGTCGAGGCGTCCGCCGATGCCGACCTCGAGGACGGCGAGGTCCACCTTCGCTTGCCGGAACGCGAGGAGCGCGGCGAGCGTCGCCGTCTCGAAGAACGAGAGGTCGCTGCCCACACGAAGCGCCTCCTCCAGGACCGAGGTCAACGCCTCGTCCGAGAGCGGCTCGCCGTCGATCCGGATTCGCTCGGCGAACCGGACGAGATGCGGCGACGTGTAGAGGCCCGTCCGAGCTCCACCGGCCCGAGCCATCGCCTCGACCATCGCCGAGGTCGATCCCTTCCCGTTCGTCCCGCCGACATGGACGACGTCGAACGCGCGCTCAGGGTGTCCGGCACGCACGCACGCGTCGCGCATCGGATCGAGACCGAGACGCATGCCGAGCGGCACGCGCGCATAGAGCGCCGCGAGGGCCGATGCGAGCCTGCGCTCGACCGGGCCGGCGCTCGTTCCGTCGTTGCCGCTGGAGCTCAAGCCGACGCGACGCGTGGCTCGCGCGCGTCGCGCTGGAGATGGCTGATGAGGAGGCTGAGCTCGCGGCGCATCTCGAGGCGGCTCGTGATCCGGTCGATCATGCCGTGCTCGAGGAGGAACTCGCTCCGCTGGAAGCCTTCGGGGAGCTTCTGGCGGATCGTCGTCTCGATGACGCGCGGACCGGCGAAGCCGATGAGGGCCTTCGGCTCGGCGATGTTCACGTCGCCGAGGAAGGAGAAGCTCGCCGCGACGCCGCCCGTCGTCGGGTTGAGCAGCACGCTGACGAACGGGACGCCCGCATCGCGGAGCCGCTCGCGCGCTGCGACGGTCTTGGCCATCTGCATGAGGCTCAGGATGCCCTCCTGCATGCGCGCGCCACCGGAGGCCTGGAGGAGCACCACGGGCAGCCGCAGCGAAGCGCCGCGCTCGAAGAGGCGCGCGATCTTCTCCCCGACGACCGATCCCATCGAGCCGCCCATGAAGCGGAAGACGAACGCACCGTACGCGATCGGGATACCGTCGAGGCGCGCCTTGCCGATCTCGATCGCCTCCTTCGCGCGGGTGGACTTCTGCGACGCGGCTACGCGGTCCGGATAGGGCTTGCCGTCGGTGAAGCCGAGCGGATCGGCGGGCTCCAGCTGGCCGTCCCAGTCCTCGAGCTTGCCGTCGTCGAGGAGCAGCTCGCGCCATCGCTCCGCAACGAGCTTGTGATGCTGGCCGCAGTGCGGGCACACCTCGAAGTTCTGCTCGAGGGCCTCCGCCGGCATCGTCTCGCCGCAGCCGTCGCACTTGCGGAAGACGCCCTTGCCAAAGCTGGTCTTTTCGCTCGCATCGAGGCCGCCGGGCTTCTTGTCGGGCCAGTCGCTCATAGTGAGCCGACTTAGCACAAGGGCCGGTTTCTTGGTGTATCCTCCCCAGTCCTTTTCCGCCGCCACCGGGCAACCCGACAACACGCCCACACCACAAGAGCCCGGCGGCGGTCTCCAGGTCTCGCGAAAGGAAGCGGTCATGCCGAGCTTCGATATCGTCTCGAAGGTCCCCTGGCACGAGGTCGACAACGCCCTCGGGCAAGCCCAGAAGGAGCTCGCTCAGCGCTACGACTTCAAAGACACGAACACCGAGATCGAGAAGACCGCGGAGGGGCTCTTGGTCCGCTCGTCGAGCGAGGACCGCGCCAAGGCCGGGCTCGTGGTGCTCCAGGAGAAGCTCATCAAGCGGAAGGTCAGCCTCAAGTTCCTCGACCTGCAGGACCCGCAACCCACCGGCAAGGGCGGGTCGCGCATCCTCGCCAAGGTCAAGGAAGGCATCGAGGGAGAGCCCGCCCGGAAGATCGTGCTCGGGCTCAAGGAGGCCAAGGTCAAGGTCCAGGCCTCCATCCAGGATGCCCAGGTTCGGGTGACCGGCAAGAACAAGGACGACCTCCAGAAGGCCATCGCGCTCGTGCGTGGAATGGACCTCGACGTCGAGCTCTCGTTCGTGAACTTTCGCGACTAGCAAGCAAGCGATAATTGGAAGAGACAGCGATGGCAGACGCGACCAGCACGAAGAACACGCGTTCCGGCACGAAGAACAACCGCGGTCCCAAGGCGCCTCCCGAAACCAGCGACGGATCGCACGCGAAGCCGAACGGCGCCGCCGCCAAGAACGGCGCTCCGGCCAAGAACGGCGCCGCCGCCAAGAACGGTGCGGCCGCGACGAAGGCGGCAGCCGCTGCGCCGGCGCCGGTCCGCCAGCTGTTCGGGACCGACGGCATCCGCGGGACGGCCAACGAATGGCCGATCACGCCGGAGCTCGCGCTCGGTCTCGGCAAGGCGGTCGCCCACGTCGCCGGCCGGAACACGCCGAAGGCGCACGTGCCTCGGATCCTCATCGGCAAGGACACGCGTCTGTCGGGCTACATGATCGAACAAGCGATCGCCGCGGGCATCTGCTCGATGGGAGCACGCGTCATCCTGTGCGGACCGATCCCCACGCCCGCGGTGGCGCAGCTCACGGTGAGCATGCGCGCGGACGCCGGCATCGTCATCAGCGCGAGCCACAATCCGTACCAGGACAACGGCATCAAGATCTTCGGCGCGGACGGCTTCAAGCTGGCGGACGCGATGGAGGCCGAGATCGAGCAGCTGATGTCGAACGACGCTCTGCTCGGCCTCCGCCCGACCGGGCCGGGAATCGGCAAGGCGTCACGCCTCGACGACGCCGGCGGCCGCTACGTGGTCTTCGCGAAGGCGACGTTCCCCCGCGGTCTCACACTCGACGGCGTCCGCATCGTCGTCGACGGAGCGCACGGCGCCGCCTACAAGGTGGCACCGCTCGTGTTCGCCGAGCTCGGCGCGAACGTCACGTCGATCGGGGTGAAGCCCAACGGCGTGAACATCAACAAGGACGCAGGCGCGCTCCATCCGGACAAGGTCCGCGCAGAGGTCGTCAAGCAGGGCGCGCAGATCGGCATCGCGCTCGACGGTGACGCCGACCGCCTGATCGTCATCGACGAGAAGGGCCAGATCGTCGACGGCGACGTCGTCATGGCGATGTGCGCGACGCGCATGCTGGACGACGGACAGCTCGCCAAGCGCACGCTCGTCGCCACCGTGATGAGCAACCTCGGACTCGAGCGCGCGATGCATAGCCGAGGCGGCACCCTCGTCCGGACGCAGGTCGGCGACCGCTACGTCGTCGAGGCGATGCGCAAGCACGGCTACAACCTCGGCGGCGAGCAGTCCGGCCACCTCATCTTCCTCGAGCACGCGTCGACCGGTGACGGCATCGTCGCTGCGCTCCAGGTGCTCGCCATCATGGTGCGCACCGGCCGCCCGCTCTCGGAGCTCGCCAAGGAAGCGATGGAGCGCGTCCCGCAGGTGCTCGAGAACGTGACGCTCCCGAAGCGCCAGCCGCTCGAGAAGATGAAGCAGCTCGCGACGGCGACCGGGAAGGTCAAGGACGCCCTCGGTCAGGAAGGCCGCGTCCTCATCCGCTGGAGCGGCACCGAGCCGAAGCTCCGCATCATGCTCGAAGGTCCGAACGAGGATCGCCTCCGCAAGTGGGCCAAGGACCTCGCCGCGGCCGCCCAGAAGGACGCGCGCGGCTGAGCTTACCGACCTCGGCACTTGCCGGGCCGTAGTCTCGACCCGCTCTGCGGGGACGCGCTCAGTGGACCTGCAAGCATCTGCTTCGCGGTTCGCGGAAGCCTTGCTATGCCTCGTGTCCGTCACTGGTCGTCCATTCTGAGGACA
Organism: Myxococcales bacterium 68-20; assembly: GCA_001899635.1. Taxonomy (GTDB): domain Bacteria; phylum Myxococcota_A; class Polyangia; order Polyangiales; family Polyangiaceae; genus Labilithrix. Next base: position 440,012 of record MKVQ01000005.1, read on the forward strand.
CAGCGATTCCGGACACGGCCGCCAGGATGATGCATTGAACCTGTACGAATGACTCAGTCGACCGCAGACACGGCTGCGCCCGTCCACGTCTCCCGGTTCGGCGCGGGGTTGACTCTCGCGCGGGCAACCATCGCCTCGGCCGGTCTGACTGTCCTGGCCTTCGTTCTCACGCAGGCATTTCTTGTCGGTGTCGACGGTAGCGCCGCTCTCCTTCTCGCGGCGCCCGTCGCGTTCGTTCCGTCGCTCGGGATCGGCGCCCTCATCTCGATTGGCGCGCGTGCGTACGGCAACACGGGCCGGCGACACGGGCCGGCGATGGCGTCGTTCGTCCTCGCCGCCGTCGTCGGTTCGACGGTGCTGGCCGTCGGCGTGTGTCTCTCGAACGTGCTCCTCGTCGACTTCCCAACCGAGCCGCGCACGTTGGCCGGATGCGCCGCCTCCTGCGTGCTCGGGCTCCTCGCGTTCGCCGGTTGCCGGCGCTGGTCGCGGGGCCCCCGGATCAGAGCCGCCTTCGAGCGACGTTGGAGGGAGGCGCTCGTCACGACAGCCGTCCTCGTCGGTGTCGCCGTCCTCATCGGCGACGCCGTTTGCTTCCCTTTCTCATTCCCATCGGCACATACCGCCGCGATCCTCCTCGCGCTCGTCGGGTTCGCGTGCGCAGCACGGATCGTCTGCGGCGCGCCGCTCTTCGGCACCCGAGTGCGCGCCCTGTTTCGCTTGGTCGGTGCAGCTTCCTGCGTCTTCGCGCTAGCGGGCGGGCTTGTCGCGACGCGCCGGGGCACGTTCGATGGCCTCATGAGGGTCCCATCGGCAGGGCGCACGCTGCTCGTCGCCATGCGCGGCCTCCTCGATCGGGATGGCGACGGCTACAGCGCGTTGCTCGGCGGCGGCGATTGCGACGACGATGACTCGACCGCATTCCCGCGCTCGAAGGTCGGTCGCGACTGCCTGGACCTCGCGCCGGTAGCCACGTCGCCGACGACCGAACACCTGCCGAGCGTCGGACGCTACGACGAAGTTGCGACCGGCGATGCGCCGCGCATGCTCGTACTGGTCACGATCGATGCCTTTCGTTGCGGCTTTGGTCGTTACGAGCGCGCCGAGCTCGTCGACCCGTGCCCGTCACTGACCGAGCTCGGCCGCGAGGGTCTCCTCCAGACCCACGCCCACGCGCGTGCTCCGCACACGGTCGCCAGCCTCGCAGCGATCATGGCGTTCCGCGGAGACGGCGAGCTCGTGACCCTGCCCGCCGCGTTGAAGCGGCGCGGCTACCGGACGGCCGCGATCGCGACCCATCGGGCGCTCCTCCGCGATCCGGCGCTCCGAGCGTCGTTCGACGATCCGGACGACTCGCTCGTCCCGATCTCCCAGGAAGCGGGCGCCACTACGGCCGAGGAAGTGACGACGCGTGCGCTTGCCAAGCTCCAAACGGCAGCGCATTCGGGAGAGCCGACCTTCCTGTGGGTCCACTACTACGACACGCACGATCCGTACGTCCGGGTGCCGGGCTCACGCTGGGTGACCTCCCGCCTCGACGCGTACGTCGAGGAGGTGAAACGCACCGATCGAGCGATCGGCCGTCTCACGTCGTCGTTGAAGGAGCTCTTCACTGAAGGGGAGCTCGCCATGTTCGTCACCGCCGACCACGGCGAGGAGTTCTCCGAGCACGGCGGCACGACGCATGGCCGCACGCTCCACGAGGAGGTCGTGAGGGTCCCCTTCCTCAGCTGGCGCACCGGCTCGGATCCCCAGAAAGGGCTTCCCGCAGACCTCCCAGCAGGCGGCATCGACATGGCGCCGTACGTCATGTCCGTCGTCACCGGCGCGAGCTTCGAGCCCTCGGAGTCGGTCTTGATGGAAGCGAACCCGGTGAACGACGCTCAGGTCGGCGTCGTCCGCGGCAGCACGAAGTACATCCTCCACTACCAGCTCGGCTACGAGGAGCTGTTCGACCTCTCGAGCGATCCCGCCGAACACGACGACCTGAGTGCCAAGGACGTCGAGCAGACCGCGTCGATGCGGAAGGTGCTCGGCGAGCACCTCCACCTCGAACGACAGCACCCTCGCACGCTCTGACCTCGTACGCGGCTTGACGCGCGGCCGCGGGTCTAGCCGCGCCCGACGACGACGAAGCGCTCGAGGTTGGGTGGCGGCCAGATCGCGCGCTGACGCGCGAGCTTACCGTCGCGCGCGCGGAACACGTACTCGCAGGGGTGGCCCCACGCGATGCCCGGCTCGCGATCGATGAAGAACAGGTGCCCCGTCCCGCCCTCCGCCCCCGGGAGGACGGCCTCTCCGAACGCGTCGCGGACGTCCCTCACATGCACCGGCTCCGGGAGCACGTAGACGACGGCGCCTCGCGTGAGATCGTCGTCCAGCGCAGCCAGGACCTCATGTCGAACTGCGGGCGGCGGCGCATGTGCCCACCGGGGCCCGGGAAGCTCGGGCGCGCCGAACGCGAGGTCCATCACCTGCGAGACGGTCGCGCCCTTCTGGATCCGATCGGAGACCCGGACCACGCGGGGGCCGGCACCGGACACCTCCCCGAGCGTCTCGAGGCGGAACACCTGGTAGGGCTCCACCGAAGCGACGACGAACGGCGAGCGCGTCGTCGCGACGAGCTGCACATGCGGGAACGCGCGACGGAGATCGCCGATGAGACGCGACTGCCATCGCGGATGGAGATGCGCGTCGATGTCGTCGATCACGTAGAGCAGCTCTTCGTTCGGTCGAGCGGTCGTCAGGCGCAGCAGCTCGAGGACCATGACGAGAACGGACTCGAACGCGTCGCCCAGCTCGCTCGACGAGGCCAGGCCGGCCGCGCTCGAGAACACGAGCTCACCGTCGGTCGTCATGTGATTGAACGCGTACGGCCAGAGGACGCGATCGATGGCGCGCACAGCAGAGTCCCAGGCGGGGCCGCCGCGGCGGATGCCGGCGATCCAGTCGATGAGCGGATCGTGACCGTCGTCGAGCCGAGGATCGGTCGCGTCGTCCTCGGGGCCGTCATCGGCCACGTCGCTCCCGCTCGCGATCGAGAACGCCGCTCGCGGCGCGGGCTCCTGCTCGATGACTCGTCGCCAACGGTCGAACGCCTCCGCCGGCAGGGCACGGAGAGGCACGGACGCTGACGTCGAAGACCCCTTCGTGAGCTCCTTCTCGAGCGTGAGGATGACGCGCCCGCTGCCGTCTCGACTCTCGGGAGGGCGGGCGCCATGACTGGAGGGGGCGACGACGTCGTCGATGACGACGCGGCAGCGCGCGCTCTCGGCGGTGCGCCGGATGTCGTGCTCTCCGAGCTCCTCGCCCGCACCGACGGCCTCGGAGAGCAGGCCGGCGACGCCGCGGAGCAAGCTGCTCTTCCCCGCGCCGCTCTCACCGACGAAGAGGACGACATCGAGCGGCACGCCGCGCTCGTCGCAGAGGTTCACCTCCGCCCGCTCGAACGTGACGAAGCGTTCGAAGACCAGGCCTCGGAGACGCATGACGAACGGATACCACGCCGTCGGGCCCATGCGCCGGTCGACCGACGAACGGGCAGAAGCGGACGGCGGCTGCACGCTCGTCCGCCGACGCGTACCGCCCCGACGCGCGACGCGCGGGCGGCGACCTCACGCCGAAAGTGAAACGGCGCCGCCCTCGGGAGAGAGAGCGGCGCCGGCGGGGACCACCGTCACCCGCGCCGACGGTCCAGCGAGCTGGGCCCGTCGCGCCGGCGATGCGAGTCGGTCAGGCGATCAGTAGCGGTAGTGCTCGGGCTTGAACGGCCCCTCGGTCGGAACGCCGAGGTACTCCGCCTGCTCCTTCGTGAGCTTCGTGAGCTTCACGCCGAGCTTGCCGAGGTGGAAGGCCGCGACCTTCTCGTCGAGGTGCTTCGGCAGCGTGTAGACCTTCTTCTCGTACTTGCCCGGGTTCTGCCAGATCTCGATCTGCGCGAGGGTCTGGTTCGAGAACGACGAGCTCATGACGAACGACGGGTGGCCGTTCGCGCAGCCGAGGTTCACGAGGCGGCCGCGCGCGAGGAGCGTGATGCGCTTGCCGTCCGGGAAGACGAACTGGTCGACCTGCGGCTTGATGTTCACTTCCTTGATCTCGGGGTTCTTCTCGAGCCAGGCGACGTCGATCTCGCAGTCGAAGTGACCGATGTTGCAGAGGATCGACTGATCCTTCATCGCCTTCATGTGCTCGGGGCGAACGATGCCCGCGCAGCCCGTGGCGGTGACGATGATGTCGGCCTGCGGAGCGGCCTCTTCCATCGTCGTGACCTGGTAGCCTTCCATCGCCGCCTGGAGCGCGCAGATGGGGTCGATCTCGGTGATGAGGACGCGGGCGCCGAGCGCGCGGAGCGCCTGGGCCGAGCCCTTGCCGACGTCGCCGTAGCCGGCGACGACCGCCGTCTTGCCGGCGAACATGACGCCGGTGGCGCGCTTGAGGCCGTCGCCGAGCGACTCACGGCAGCCGTAGAGGTTGTCGAACTTCGACTTGGTGACCGAGTCGTTGACGTTGATAGCGGGGACCTTGAGCGTGCCCTTCTTCGCCATCTCGTAAAGGCGGTGAACGCCCGTCGTCGTCTCCTCGGAGAGACCGCGGATCGGGTCCGGTCCCTCGAACAGCTCCGGGTGCTTCTCGTGGGCGATGATCGTGAGATCGCCGCCGTCATCGAGGATCATGTTCGGGCCCTTGCCGCCCTTGAATGCCTTGAGCTGCAGCTCGATGCACTCGTTGTACTCCTCCTCGGTCTCGCCCTTCCAGGCGAAGACCGGCACGCCCGTCGCGGCGATCGCGGCGGCGGCGTGGTCCTGCGTCGAGAAGATGTTGCAGCTCGTCCAGGTGACCTCGGCGCCGAGCGCCGTGAGGGTCTCGATGAGGACCGCGGTCTGGATCGTCATGTGGAGGCAGCCCGCGATGCGCGCGCCCTTGAGGGGCTGCGACGGGCCGTACTCCTTGCGGATCGCCATGAGGCCAGGCATCTCGCTCTCGGCGATCTCGATCTCCTTGCGGCCCCAGTCGGCGAGCTTGATGTCCGCGACCTTGTAGTTCGTGCTCATGGCTTTACTTTCCCTTTCCTTCTTTCACTAGGGTCCGGCGAACGCTGGATCCTCTCGAACCGACAGACGGACTGCTCTCCTTCGACGACGTCGACGAGCAGCGTGCGATCAGCACCTGCCACGGCAGATGCGCATCCCTTCCCCGCCCGCACCACGCGGACGGGAGACGAACGACCTCGATGTCCTCGAGCCCCGCGGCGGCGGCGAACCCGCCGAGCTCCGCCGGCTCGAAGCCGAGCCAGAGGTCTGCCTCGTCGCGCATCGACTCGTCGTCATGGCGCTCGTAGTCGATGACCACGATCGCCGCGCCGGGACGCGCGAGGCGGGCGAGCTGCTTGACGAGATCGACCGGACGCGGCGCGTGGTGCAAGAGGCGCGAGGCGAACACGACGTCCGCACCTTCGCCCACGTGCTCGCGCAGCTCCGCGGCGCCGAGCTCCGACTTCAACAGCTTCACGTTCTCGTAGCCGCGCGCCGCCACGCGAGCGCGGGCACGATCGAGCTGCGCCTCCGACCGATCGACGGCGACGACGCGCTCGAACGCGGGCGCGAGCACGTCGAGGAGCCCTCCATCGCCGGTGCCTGCGTCGACCGCAAGGCGCCGGTTCGGCAGCAGACGAGCGAGCGCGGCCACGTAGGCCGCGGTCGCGTCGGCAGGCTCGAACACAGCTGCGTCCTTCGCGGGCGCCTGCGCGAAGAACTCGCGCGCCACGCGATCGCGCTCGCGCAGGACGTCCGCGATGCGCGAGAGGCTCCCGTCGCTCTCGCAGAGCGCGCGGCCGCTCGCGAGCGCATCGGCGACGACGGGATCGGCCGACGCCGCCTCGGCGATCCGCACGAGCGCCCGAGTGCCCTGCTTGCGCGCGAGGACGAGCCCTGCGGCCTTCAGCGGCGCGACGTGGCGCGAGATGTTCGGCTGGCTCTCCGACAGGAGGACGGCGAGCTCGCCGATCGCGAGCTCTTCCTCCGCCGCGAGCGCGAGGAGACGCAGACGCACCGGCTCCGCGAGCACCCGGTAGAGCTCCCATCGCGTCGTCGAGCCGACGGCGGCGTCCATCACGAAGGCTCTATATTCCGTCATACGAATGAACGCAAGGAACGCCGCCGCAGGGTCCGCACGGCGTCAGCTGGCTGACAACGAGCCCCAGTGAGATCAGGGACATCCGGAGCGTTACTGCCCGCCACCATGCCGTTGGCTCTACCGATCGGAAGGGCTCGCCGGGTGGGTCATGCCCTTGGCGGAACGCTGGCGAGGTCGAGCTCGGGCCAGTCCGCCCCGTCGCGGTCGACCACCACGCAGTCCTCGGGCGTGCCGTCCTCGTGGACGAAGACGACGAAGTCGGTCTCCGAGTCGAGCGTCAGCATGGGGTGATGCCACACGCCGGGCCCGTAGCTGATGCCCTGCGGTCCCTCCGCGACGAACGCGGCGAGTGTCGAGAGGTCGGGACGATCGTTCCCGAGCGCGACGAGCGCGATGTAGCGCGATGCGTTCATCGGGATGAAGAGCTGCGTCGAGCACGGATGCTTCTCGAGCAGCGCCAGCGGTCGGCGCTCGCGCGGAACGGGACGCGAACGGAAGACCTTCACCTTGAGCGACGCAGTCGCCGTTCGTGTGTTCGTCACGTCGCACACGTCGTCGAAGCGGAGCGCAGTGCCGAGATTGGCAGTCGCTCCGGGCTCGCCCCGCGGCGAGGCCATGAGGACCCGGCCGTAGGGCGCGTACGCTTCCGGCGTCAGCCGACGGGGAACGATGAGCTGGCTCACGGCGGCGACCATAGCAGAGCCACGGCTGGCCAACAGACACGTGGTCGCGATAACGGACGTCGTGTCCGCTTGAGCCCTCGCTCTGGCGGAGTGTGCCGGCTATCCTGCGCCGCGCTCCGAGATGACTCAGCCGTTGCGTTCGCCTGCCATGAGCTCCGCCTCTTCCGTGGAGCGTGAGGATCGCGCCGACCACGCGGACATCGACGCTCCTCCATCCGAGCCCGAGCCGCCGAAGGAAGCGAGGCAGACGCACCAAGAGAGCGGCCAGACGCGGCGCGTGTCGTCCGGAATCATCGCGAGCGGTTGGCATGCGGCACGGAGCAAGGCCCGCGTCCGGCGCTGGGTCGCGCGCACGCTCGTGATCGGTACGCCGGTCGCGCTCGTGCTCTACGACCTCGCGAGGCGGGGCACACGCATCGTCGACTTCGACGCGCAAGGGCTCTTCTTCTACTTCGCGAGCGCAACCGTCGGCGTCCTCCTCTGGACCAGCCTCCTCTCCGTGGCGACGCGCGCGCGCGGCCCCGCGCGCTGGCCGGTCCGCGTCGTCATCGCGATCTGCGCGCTCCTCTGCGTCGGCAGCCAGCTCTACACGTTCGCCCGCTACGGCGCGTACATGAACCATCGCGCCGTGCTCGTCGGGACGTCGTTCCTCCCGAGCGTCGGCCAGCAGCTGTGGTTCGACCGCTGGACGTTCCTCCGCTCCCTCCTCCCCTGCCTCGCGGTGGCGATCGCCGTCCCCGTCGTCGCCTCACGCCTCGCTCCGATGCGACGACGCGCGCGCGGATGGCTGTGCCTCGACGTCGCGCTCGTCGCGGCGATCACCGCGATGTTCGTCTCGCCGGAGCGCGGCGCAGAGCAAGGCCAACCGCCCGACGTGATGTACGTCTCCGCGATGGGACAGCTCATGCGGGCGCGTTGGGATCACAACGAGACCGTCGAGCGCGTTCACCCCGGCCCGCGCTCACCGGAGCCGGTCCCCGCGTTCGTCGCGCGTCCGTCGCGCCAGCGAAACGTCGTCATGGTCATCACCGAGTCGGTGCGCGCCCAGAGCGTGTGTGTAGAGTACACGCCCGACTGCAAGTACACGCCGTTCTCGAACACGGTCGTGAAGGACCGCATCCCGCTCACGCAGATGCGTGCCCTCGACTCCACCACGGCGATCTCCCTCGCCGTGATGTGGAACGGCCTCCTCCCCACGCGGGACCGGAAGGACCAGCACACGGCGCCGCTCATCTGGGAGTACGCCCACGCGGCCGGGCTCGAGACCGCCTATTACACTTCCCAGCACCTGCTCTTCGGCAACTCCGGCACCTGGCTCGCCGGCCAGCCGTGGACGAGGCACGTGAGCGCCACGCAGATCGAGCAGGACGCGACCTACGAGGTCGGCGCCGACGACGGCAAGCTCGTCGACCATGTCCTCGGTGACATCGGTCACCTGAAGGAGCCTTGGCTCGCCGTCGTCCACCTGTCGAACACGCACTTCCCGTACAAGATCGATCCGAACGACATGCCCTTCACGCCCCAGGAGGAGGCGACGGGCCCCGGCTACGAGACCGAGATCCGGAACCGGTACCAGGACTCGATCCACATGCAGGACAAGGCGCTCGCTCGATTGCTCCGCGAGCTGGGTACGCGGCCCGAGGCGGACCGCACGGTGATCCTCTACGTCTCCGATCACGGCGAGCAGATGCGCGAGAAGGGGGCCGTCGGTCACACGGGGACGCTGTTCGACCCGGAGGTGCGGATCCCGTTCTGGGTCAACGCGCCGGACGGAACGCTGACCGATTCGGAGCGCAAGAGCCTCCACTCGCTCCGGACGACGCCGGTCACCCATCTCGACGTCCTCCCCACGGTCATGGACCTCCTCGGCTTCTGGGACGCACCCGAGCTCGCCGCGCTCCGCACGAACATCGCGGGGCAGAGCATGCTGCGAGGAGGCTCACCCGTCGATCGCCCGCTCGTGATGACCAACTGCACCGAGCTCTGGGCGTGCGCGTTCAAGAACTGGGGCGCGATCAAGGGGACGAAGAAGCTCATCGCGCACCAGGGCGACAGCTCCTGGAACTGCTACGACGTCGCGACGGACCCGCTCGAGGAGCACCGTCTCGACATCTCCGAGTGCGCCGACCTCCTCCCGCTCGCCGAGGGCACGGTCTCGGGAAAAAGACCCTTCTGAGACGGCGATCCCAGCCGCGCCCAACCGCGACCGAAGGCCCAACCACGCCTCCCGAGCGTGAGGTTTTTCCCCTGAAACCGGGGCGCCATTGTGCGACCATGGGTGTCGATGGCGGAAGGCCCCGGGCAAAGGTTTCCCTCGCCTCCGAAGACGGAAGACGCGGGCGTACGGAGCGCCGGCCGACCGGAGTACGAGTCGGTCGATCTCGAGGACGTCGAGGAGGTGCCCCTCAGCGTCGACGAGATCAGCGCCATCGACATCGACATCGAGGAGGACAACGTCGACAAGATCCTCGCGATGACCGGTGAGAACTGGTCGATCGATGCCCAGCGCGAGACGCTGAAGGAGGCGGCGAAGGATCCCGCCACAAAGGACAAGCGGGACGGAAGGGAGTCTCCGCCGCCCCCCGGCGTGAAGCCTTCGCTCCACATCCCGACGCCGTACGACTTCGGCGGGACCGATCGCCCATCGGACTCGATCCTCGTCGACGACGCGGAGCTGAGTGGTGCGGTGGAGCCTGCTGGAGGCGGCCGCAAGGCTGCACGGGGGATCGAGGAACCGGCGCGCCCTTCCCTCACGCGTCCTCCGCAGCGCACGATGCCCCCGCCGCTTCCCGGCGGACCGAGCTCGATCGCGCCGCCGCGCAGCTTCCCGCCGCCGCCGCTTCCACCCCATCGTCCCGGCAGCTCCGGCTCGGTCAGGCCCGGCGCGCCGGCGTCGCGCAGGCCGCCGCCTCCCCCGCTCCCGAAGTCGGACATCACCGGAGCATCGCGCGTTCATCCCGTCGCCCCGCCGGAGCGCGAGGCGCCGCGCATCTCTCCCGAAGGTCACACGCTCGTCGAGCTCCTGACGACGCGCATCGAGCGCCTCGCCGGCGCCGAGGACCGCGTCGGTCTCTCGCGCGCACACCTCGAGCTCGCGATCGTCCACGAGACGCTCGGCGACGACACGAAGGTCAACGCGGAGGTCACTGCAGCGCTCGAGGTCGATCCCGATCTCGCGCCCGCGCACGGGATCCTCCGTCGCCGCCTCCACCATCGCACGCAGCTCGTGCCGATGCTCCGCCACCTCGACCGCGAGATCGCGGTCGCCTCGGGCGAGGCCGCGACCGTCGAGCTCCTCGTCGAGCGCGCCCGCTTGCTCGTCGCTGGCGATCGCACGGACGACGCGCGCGACGCGTGGGAGCTGGTCCTCAGCCGCGCACCGCATCACTCCGCGACGCTGAAGGGCCTCGAGACGGATCTCGGACGGCGCGTCTTCGCAGACCGAGCGGACCGAGGTGCGGCCGCCGGATCGAAGGCCCCCGCCGGCAAGGACGACCTCGTCCCGACCACGGACGAGGACCGATGGGAGGATCTCGTCACCCATCTCGGCCGCATGGCCGACGCGTACTCCGCGCAGCCCGATCTCGCAGCGTGGATCCACGTGGAGCGCGCGCGCCTCCTCGAGCACCGCCTCGGTCGCGTCGATGCCGCCCGCGGTGCGTTCGAGCGCGCCCTTCGGCTCGACGGCGGCGTCGGTCCGGTCCGTGATGCCTTCACGCTCCACTGCGCCGCGCATCACGACACCGCTCGCCTCGCCGCCCTCCTCGCGGAGGAGGCGCGCCTCGAGCCTTCTTCGTCCCGTTGCGCGCGCCTCGAGCTCGATGCCGCGACGCTCGCACACACGCTGCTCGGCGATGACGCGCAGGCCGTCGCGCTCCTCGAGCACGCCGCCGCGCGCGCCCCGACGACCCCGTCGGTCGATCGTCGCGTGCTCGACGACCTGGTTCGCCTCTACGAGACCTCGGGACAATGGCCCGAGGCCGCGCGCACGCGTCGCGCCCGGCTGCGCTTCTTCACCGATGCCTCCACGCAGGTCTACGAGCTCAAGCGCCTCTCGGCGATCGAGGAGCGGCTCGGCAGCCTCGAGGACGCGATCGGAGACATCGAGCGCGCGCTCGAGATCGACCCCGATGACGCCACGCTCGTCGACGAGCTCGATCGCCTCCTCTCGCTCGCCGGCAAGGACGACGTCCGTATCGCGCTCTGGCACGGCGAAGCGCAGCGCACCGAGGAGGGTTCCAAGCGCGCGCGCTCTCTCGCGAAGGCAGCGCAGCTCGCCGAGGCGATCGGCCGACACGACGAGGCGCTACGACACCTCCGCGCGGCCTGGGTCGCGGCCCCCGGCGACTCCGAGATCCTCGATCAGCTCTCCCGCCTGATGTCGCCCGCTCCGACGGAGACCTTCGACCGCGAGGTCCGCGGGCTGATCGAGCTCTACTCGCAGGCCGCGCAGGCCACGCGCGACACCGGGCGCCGTGTCGCCTACCTCGAGAAGGTCGCCGTCCTCTGGGAAGAGCTCGTTGGCGATCAACTCCGCGCGACGCGCACGTTCGAGGAGATCCTGCGGCTCGAGCCCGGGCGCCGTGGCGCGGTCCTCGGCCTCGAGCGCACCGCCGGTCGCGTCGGCGACGACCGCGCCCTCTCCCGGGCGCTCTCCGACGAGGCAAAGCTCGCCGAAGACGGCGTCGACGTCCTCGGCCTCCGCGTTCGCTCGGCGCAGGTCCTCTCGCGCGTCGACCCCGCGCGGGCTGCGAGCCTCGTCCACGAGGTCCTCGAGCAGGATCCTCACCACGTCGCTGCGCGCGCGCTCGAGACGCGCCTCCACGAGGAGGCCGGGCGCTGGGAGCTCGCGACCCAGTCGATCAGGGCCCGCCTCGACATCGTCGTCACCACGATGGACAAGGTCGCGCTCTGGCTCCAGCTCGCGCAGATCTACGACGCGCGCCTGCGCGATCCGAAGTCCGCCGTGGAAGCGCTGCAGGAGGCTCGCAAGGCCGACCCGATCCATCCGGTGCCGCCCGAGGAGATCGCGCGCGTGCTCGAAGCCGCGGGCGACGCAAAGGCGCTCCGTGTCTCGATCGAGCAGCTCTCCCAGGACGCGATCACCCCGCAGGAGCGCGCGCGCCACCTCACCCACGCCGCCGAGATCGACGAGCTCCGGCTCATGGACGATCTCAGCGCCGCGACGCTCTACGCGCGCGCCCTCACCGAGACGCCGGAGGACGAGCTCATCGCCGACCGCCTCGTGCGCGTGCTCGCACGCCGCATCGTCACCACCGCCGGCGCGCCGGGACCGGTCGGGTTCGAGACCCCCGCTTTCCAGGAGCTCCTCGCGCAGCTCGCCAAGCGCGCCGAGAAGGCGACGACGCCCGCTCGAGCGCAGGCCTACTCATTCCTGCTCGCTTCTCTCCTCGTCGTCGCCAACGTCGACCTCTCACGCGCACGCGCGCTCCTCGACGCGATCCACGACGGCGACCCACGGCACGTCGGTGCGCTCCGCCTCCTCGAGGCGATCGCGCGGCGCGGGCCGAGCGCGCAGCAGGTCGCCAACGTCCTCAAGCAGCAGGGCGAGAGCTTCACCGACGTCCGCGCCCGGCTCGGCGCGCTCTGGGAGCTCGCGAGTCTCGAGGCGTGGCGGCTCTCCACCGGCGAGTCGGTCGCGACCTATACCCGCATCCTCGAGCTCGACCCGACCGATCCATCGGCCCTCGAGGCCGCCGTTCGGCTCGCGCTCTGGCCGGCGAGGCGCGGCGAGGTCGCTGCTCGGCGCGCGGCGGTCGCGGCGCTCCGCTCGCTCTCCGCCCTTGCACACGACGAGGCGATGCGCATCGCGAACGACCTCCGCCTCGGGCTCATGCTCGAGGCCCACGCGATGGATCCGACGACCGAGCGCGACGCCATGACGAGCGCTTCGCGCGAATCGCTCGAGCGCCTCCGCGAGGTCCTCACCCTCGACCCGCTGAGCGTCACGGCCGCGACCTCGCTCGCCCGCGTCGCCAATCGCCTCGGAGACGCGAGCGGCGCCGCCGCGGCCGCGATCTCCCTCGCCGAGCTGTCGGTCCAGCCCAAGGTTCGCGCCAAGTACCTCGTCGACGCGGCCAACCTCCTCCTCAGCGACTCTACCGACGAGGCGCTCGGACCGATGGACGAGCGCACCGAGCGCGCGGCCCAGCTCCTCGAGAAGGCGCTCGACTCGGATCCGAACTCCACCACCGCCGCGACCCGCCTCTCCCAGGTGCGCGGGGCGCAGCATCAGAGCGAGCGGCTCATCGACGTCTTCCGCAGCGCGCTCTCCCGCGCCACGGCTAAGGACACGATCGTCTTCGTCGGTACGGAGATCGCTCGCGTCGCCCGCGACGAGCTCGGCGAGATCGGCGTCGCGATCGAGGCGATGCGCGCGGTCCGCGCCGCCGCGCCCGATCACATCCCCTCCCTCCTCACGCTCTCGGAGCTCTTCATCGCCCAGCGCGCGTGGCCCGAGGCCGTGGAGACCCTCGAGGACATCGTCGCGCGCGGCAAGGAGCCCGCGCCTCGCGTCACCGCACTCTTCGCGCTCGCGAGCGTCTACGAGAAGGTGCTGAGCGATCCGATCGAGGCCGAGCGCGCCCTCCGCACCGCGCTCTCGATCGAGCCGGAGAACCCGCGAGCGATCCGCGCGCTCATCCATCGCCTCGCAGCGAAGCAGAACGAACCCGACGCGGACGGCCAACCGCAAAACAAGACCGCCGCCAAGCTCGAGATCGCGAGCCTGCTCGATCGCCTCGCGCACGTCGAGAAGGACCGCCACGTAAAATGCGACATCCTCCTCGAGCTCGCCGACATCCGCGTGGCGCTCAAGGACATGGCGCAGGCCGAGAAGGCGCTCGTCGAGGCCGTGGCGACCGCGCCCGACCACGCGCGGGCCTTCGCGCGACTCTCGCGCTTCTTCCGCTCGCCGCAGAACCCCGGACCGGGCGGCCTCGACGCCGTCTCGTACGCGCGCGCGCTCGGCGCCGTCATCGGACGCGGTCAGCAGCTCGGCACGTCCGATCCGCGCTGGTACGCGTCGCTCGGTCATATCGAGGTGGAGCAGCTCAACCGCCTCCGTGACGGCGTCGGACACCTCCAGCGCGCCGTCCAGATGGACCCGAACCTGCACGAGTGCCGGTTCGAGCTCGCCAGCGCGTTCTCGCGGCTCGGCGCCCACGACGACGCGTCGAAGACCGTGCTCTCGATGATCACGCCGAACGCGACGCCGCTGGTATCGATCTCCGATCCCGCCGCGGCGCTCGAGCTCCTCGAGCGCGCGTTCAATGCCGAGCGCCGGCAGGAAGAGGCAATCGTCGTCAGCGAGCTCCGCGCGATCGCGGGGGAGCTCGACGAAGGGCGTCACGCCTGGCTCCGCGGGCGGAGGTTGCCGCCGTTCGAGCAACATCACGCCGTGCTCGATCGGAGCACGCTCGTGAGCCACGTCATCCCGCCCGAAGGCCGTCACCTCCTGCTCGACATCGCGGCTGCGATCTCGGGCATCGAGACGAAGCTCCTCCGCGCGGACATCAGCGAGATCGGGATCACCGCCCGCGACCGCATCGGAAAGCGGAGCGGGAACCCGACGCGCCTCCTCCTCGATCGCATCGCGAAGGCGCTCGGGATCGGCGACGTCGAGCTGGTCGTGACTCCGAACGTCTCGCGAACGCGCGTGCTCGCGCAGGACGGGATCTGGGTCGTCGTCCCGAAGGCGCTGACCGAGCTCCCCGAGCCGACGCAGCTCGCATCGATGGGACGCGCGCTCGCCCGCGTCGCGCTCAACGTCCCGTGGCTCGAGGAGCTGCCGCCCCCGCACATCGAGGCGATGCTCGTCGCCGCCGCGCGCGCGGTGAATCCGGCGTACGGCAAGGACGACGTCGACGTCCTCTCGCTGAAGCTCGTGATGCAGTACGAGCCGAACCTCGCGAAGGAGCTCTCACGCAAGCAGAAGCAAGCGCTGGAGAAGCTCGTTCCGCTCATGAACGCGACGGGCCCGGGCTTCGGCGGTGCGCCGGGCGCCGGGCAAGGCGGACGCCTCATCCCGATCGACGTGCTCATCGGCGCCCTCGCTCGCGCGGAGCTCCGCATCGCGTACCTTCTCACGGGCGACGTGCTCGCGACGATCGACGAGCTGCGCGGCCTCGACAGCGCCTTCCTCCAGGCGACCGAGAGCGCTGGCCGCGGCTCGGTCGCGGCGGTGCTCGATCACCCGTTCGCAGGCGACGTCGTTCGCTTCGCGCTCACGCCCGAAGCGACGGCGCTCCGCCGCCGCGTCGGCTCCACCTGGGCGGGCTGAGCGGCGACGGCCCGCGCCGCTCCGCCCGAACCCGGAGCACTCAGTGGTGCATCAGCTGGCGAACGCGCTCGAGGAGCGCC
This sequence comes from Myxococcales bacterium 68-20, assembly GCA_001899635.1. GTDB lineage: Bacteria > Myxococcota_A > Polyangia > Polyangiales > Polyangiaceae > Labilithrix. Next base: position 455,206 of record MKVQ01000005.1, read on the forward strand.
GTCTGCGAGAATGGCTTCTGGAGGAGCATCTCGGACGCGACCTGGGCCTCCTCGAGCGGGATGCTCTCGGGTGAGAAGCCGGACACGAACAGCAGCTTCGCCGACAGATTGAGGTCGTAGAGGCGCCGTCCGAGCTCCGGCCCCGTCACGCCCGGCATGAGCACGTCGAGGATGACGAGCCCGATGCGCGCCCCTTGCTGACGCGCCACGTCGAGCGCCTCGAGCGAGCCGCTCGCCGCGACGACGCGATAGCCGTTGCGCTCGAGGATCTTGGCGATCGAGCGGCGCACGAGATCGTCGTCGTCGACGACGAGGATCGTGTCGGGCCCCTCGTGCTTGACGATCGGAGCAGGCAGCGCGCCGATCGGGCGCACCGGCGAGAGGTGGCGGCGTTCGACGCGCTTGAGGAACAGGCGGAACTGGGTCCCCTTCCCGAGCTCGCTCGACACGTCGATGCCGCCGCCGCAATTGCGCGCGAAGGCGTAGACCATCGAGAGGCCGAGCCCGCTGCCGCTGCCCGACGGCTTGGTCGTGAAGAACGGCTCGAAGATCCGCGAGAGCGTCTCCGTGCTCATGCCCTCGCCGGTGTCGGAGACCTCGAGCTCCACGTACGCCCCGGGCATGAGGTTGACGTGCTGGGCCGCGGCGTCACCGAGCACGACGTTCCTCGTCGTGATCGTGAGCGCCCCTCCGCTCGGCATCGCGTCGCGAGCGTTGATGAGGAGGTTGACGAGCGCCTGGTCGAAGCTCCCCTGATCCACCTCCACGGCGTCCACCGCGGGTGAGAGGTTCGTCGCGACGGTCACCTTCGATCCGACGACGCGCCGGAGCATCGGCTCGAGCGTGGCGATGAGCTGGTTGACGTCGTGCACCGCGACGGGCACCGGCTGGTGTCGCGAGAAGCTGAGGAGCTGGCTCGTCAACTGCGCGGCACGCGTGGTCGCCTGCGAGATGATGTCGAGCTCGATCGTCAGCTCGGCGTCGAGCGCGGCGCGCTCACGAGCCGCCGAGAGAGCGACCTTCATCGCCGCGAGCATGTTGTTGAAGTCGTGCGCGAGGCCGCCCGCGAGCTGCCCCATGGCCTCCATCTTCTTCGCTTGCTGGAGCGACGAATGGAGCTGCTCGCGCTCGAAGAGGAGACGCGCGATCTCGAGCGTGATCGGGACCTGATGAGAAAGGAGGACGAGGAGCGACCGATCATCGAGCGTGAAAGGGGCGTCGTCGACCGAACGCTCGATGCAGAGCGCGCCGACGGGCTTCTCGTAGAGGTTCAGCGGCACCGCGATCACGCGGGTCGGATCGAAGGGCTGTTCGCCCACGCCGCGCGCCTCACCGGTGAGAGGCGGCCACGCCTCGCCCGCTTGATGGACCGCGCGGAGCAGCGCGCCATGGGGGGAGTCGGCGCCGATCGAGATCGAGATCTCGCTCCCGCGGTGGCGGAAGACGGCCGTCCCCGTCGTGGTGGACTCCGGCTGGAACCAGATCGCCCCGCGAGCCGCGTTGATCGAGCTCATGAGCTCGTCGAGGATCCTGCCTGCCTGCTGCTCTGTCTTCAGATCACGCCGTGGCGCCTGGGCAACGTGAAGCAGCGCCGCGAGCTGGCGGTTCATGCGGCTCGATCGGCGGCTGCTGCTCGAACCTTCGAGCGCGGTCACCTCCAGCACCGGGGTCGGCAACGCGAACTCCTCGCGCACCCAGCGTGCCCGATGCACCGCGCCGTGCTCGGTAGCGAGCATCTCGGCGATACGAGCTTGATCGCGTGCGGCGTCGCCGCGGCCTTCGGCGCGAAGCTTGTGCGCACGCGCGCGAGCCACGCCATAGAGGACCCACGTACAGCTCTGCTCGTCCGCGAGGGCCTCGGCCTCTCCGAGCGCCTTGCTCGCCTTTCGCTCGTTGCCCTCGAACCACGCGAGCGTGCCCTCGGCGAGGAGCAAGTGGGCGCGCAACACCGGGAGCTTCGCGATGACAGCGAAGTCCGCTGTCGCCCGTCGGAGCGCCCCGACGTGGCGGTCTCGCTCGAGCGCGCTCGAGCGGAACGCCTGGAACATCCGGGCGTGGACGATCGCGAGGTAGTACTCGAACACCACGGGATGGGCAGAGCGAGGCTCGTGGCCCTCCGCGTCGAAGGCTCGGATCAGCTCGTCGAATTCATCGCCGAAGTCGCCGCGCTCGACGTACCAGCGCGCCCGCGGCCCCCACGAGAGAAGGCGGTGAAAGCCGTGTCCACCGTCGCCGGCGGCGACGGCCGACAGCTGCGCCGCGAGCCATGGCGAGCTCGGCTCCCGCCCGAGCACCGCCAAGGTCGCGCGGGTCCGATGCAGCAGGTACTCCACCGCCACCGGTCGCGTATTGCTGCGACGAAGGCGGTCGAGCCCTCGCTCGAGCCACGACCACGCCTCGATCGACCGCCCGCGCGCCGCCTGGATCATCTCGGCATTCGAGATGTGGTAGCAGTACTCGTTGAGCTCGAGCCACGGCCCGAAGATGTCGACGCACTCGCGGGCGAGGTTCATCCCCACGTCCAGCTCGCCGGCGTAGAGCAGCGCCGACGATCGTAGCTGGAGGCAGAAGACCGTCGTCACCGGGTCGTGCTGCTCCGCGGCGATGGCCTCGGCCCGGGCGAACTCGCGGGCGCTCGCATCGTGGAGGCGCATCCCCTTGAGGACGAAACCATTGATCGCACGGGCGCGCGCCGTTGCCCGCGCCGAGGCCCCTTGCTTGCTCAGCTCCAGAGCCTCGGCGCTGCTCTGGACGAGGCGGAGCGGCTCACCGTACTCGAGGCCGAGACGCGCGTTCTGATAGTGCAGCCCCGAGAGCAGCTCGATCTCGTTGCGCCCCGGCGCGCGGGCGGCGCGATCGACGAAGCGCCTCGCCTTCGCGCCGGCAACCGCGAGCGCGGTCCGTGCCGCCGACCCGACGGTACCGACGGGCATCCGAACGCCGAGCGCGAGGAAGGCGCGCTCGAGCATCTCGGAGGCGCGCTTCGGCTCCGCCCGCGTCTGGTACACCCAGGCGAGCCGCCCGAGCAGCGTCGCGCGCTCCTCCGGATCCGCCGAGCACTCGAGCGCGGCCCCGAACGCGGCGAGGCTCTCGTCGAGCATGCCGAGCCGGAGCTGCGCCTCTCCTACGGCGCGGTGGTGGTTGGCGTCGAGCCTCCTTCCCGCTCGGGCGGCTGCCTTGCTCGCATAGCCTAGGTACTCGAGCGCGGTCTCGTTGCTGAAGCGGTCGAGTGCGGCCCTTGCCGCCGCGCGGCAGGCGTCGAGAGCCTGCGACGGGTCCTTGTCGACCTCACCGTTCACGAAGTGGAGCGCGATCGCGCAGAGTGCGTCGACGGTCGACGACCGCTCCGACGCGAGCGACTCCGCGACACGCTGATGCAGGCGCTTGCGCGCGCCGCCCTCGATCCCCTCGAGCAACATCTCGCGGAGGCTGTCGTGGACGAAGCGATGGCTGCCGTCCCCCTCCGACTCCACGAGCCCTGCGCGACGCGCCGCCGCCAGCCCGAACCCGAGGTCGTCGACCGAGAGATCGACCACGCGGGCGAGCAGCTCGTCGTCGAACGCGGTCCCGATCACCGCTGCGGCCTCGAGCACGCGCTGCGTCGCGGCCGGGAGCTCCGCGAGGCGGCGGCCGAGCAGCGCGAGCGCGCCGCGCGGAAGGACGATGCGATCGGCGCGGGCGACGTCGAAGAGCCAGGCACGGGAGTGCGGCCGGACCGCGCCCGCGTCGAGGAACGCTCCCAGCACCTCGAGGACACCGAGCACCGTCCCGTCGGCCATCGCATGGACGCGGCGTACGAGGGCCTCGCTCGCACGCAGCTCGCCAAGGTGCGAGGCAACGAGCGCGCCGACCTGCGTCTCGGTCAGCGGCCCGAGCTCCACGACGAGGGTCCGCTTCGGCAGTGCGGCCGCAAAGCGATCCGCGAGCGCGCCGGGCGAGCTCGCGCTGGAGCGAGAGCCGAGCAGCAGCACGATGGGGGCCTCGCCGACCCGGTACGCGACGCGCAGCAAGGCGTCTGCGCTCGCCGGATCCATCCACTGGATGTCGTCGATGAAGAGGTGGAGCGGCCGCCGCGCGGCGAGGCGGAGGAGGATCTCCGCTGCGCCCTCGGCGAGCGCGTCGGCGCCGCCCGTGCTCGGCGGGACGCCCTGGCCGGAGACTCCATCGCTCGCGGCGCCCGCGAGGCTCGGCGCGATGATCTTGGCGACGAGCGCGAGCTTGCCGAGGCTCGCCATGAACTCGTCATCACTCGAAGCGGGTCTGCCTCGCCGCCTCGTCGATGCAACATAGCCCTCGAGGATGCGGCGCAAGGTGGAGAGCGGCGCGTCGTCCCGCGTGCACTTGAGCTCCAGGACGGTGCCGCGCTCGCGCGCGCGCCCAGTGACCGCCGCGAGGAGCCGCGTCTTGCCGGCACCGCGTTTTCCGCTGACGACGACCACGGCGCCGCGCTCGCGGACCGGTCCCTCGGCGTCTTCCCGTTTCGTCTTTCGCTCCGACACGGAGCCGAGGAAGTCCCCGATCTGCTCGAGCTCGGCAGCGCGCGCCACGAGGGGGATCGCCCTGCGATCGAGCTCGTAGCCGCTCGGGCCGAGGAGCGGCTCGCCCCGGGCCATCCGCTCGAGCTCCGCCTTCACCGCGCGCGCCTCCGGGTAGCGGTCCTCGGGATCGTGCTGGAGCAGGCCAGCGATGATCTCGGCGAGATCGACGGACACTGCCGACGCGATCAGCTCCGCGCGCGCGTCCGCGCCGAACGGACCGACCCCCGTGCGCGTCGCGAGCGCCTGGCCCGTGAGACACTCGAGGAGCACCCGCCCGACCGCGAAGAGGTCCGTACGGCCGTCCACCCGGCCCGGCATCACGAGCTGCTCCGGCGCGGCGTAGGCAGCCGTCCCGGCCGCGTCCTCCCTACCCAGCCGCTCGATCGGGGTCGCGAAGCCGAAGTCGACGAGCTTCAACGCACCGCCGGTGCTCTCGATGATGATGTTGCGCGGCTTGACGTCACGATGAACGAGGCCGGCGTCGTGGACGGCGGAGAGCGCGTCGAGCAGCTCGCTCAGCAGGGCGATGCATACGCTCTCGTCGAGCCGTTCCGCCTGCATCCGCCCCGCGAGCGTCTCGCCGACGACCAGCTCCATCACGAGGTACGGCAGACCGTCGACGTCGCCGACCTCGAGGACCTCGGGTAGCGCGCGGTGCTTGACCCGCGCGAGCGCGACGGCCTCGCGATAGATCCAGCGCGTCCAGCGCGCCTTCACGCTCGGCAGCTTCACCGCACACGGTGTTCCGGCCTGCACCGCGCGGTAAACGACCGAGTGAGCTCCGCGTCCGAGCTCGTCGAAGATCTGGATGCCTGGGAGCTGCGGACTACTGAAGGCCATCACTGCCCGGCCAGGCTACCCCGGGCAGCGCCTCCTAGGAACGCGCAAACGCTGTCGTCGCCCTCATCACGAGATCGGATGAATCCGACGCTCGACGGGCACGTCGGCGCTGAGCGGTGATTCGCCGAAGACGAGCGGGCGGGCCGTTGCGCAGATCGCCTTCGCGACGCGCAAGCCGCCACCGAGCCAGCGGGGCGTCAGGTCGGCGAACAGCACCTCCTCGGCGCCGATCCGACCGACCGTTCTGTTTCGAGTGGCCTGCGCGCCGAGCAAGGTCGGCGAGTCGTGTAGGCGCGCGGCGTCGGCTCGAACGTGCTCGCCGGCGAGCCACGACCGGAGGAGCGAATGATGCGCGTGCGCCTGGTGAAAGTCGAGGTGCCCCATCGCCGTCGGCTCCGTGCTGGCGGACACCTCCGCGACGGGCTCACCCCAGAGGAAGCCGAGGAGCTGGACCGCCTCGCGTGTCGCGTCGTCGAGCGCCGCCTGCCGGTCGGGACGCGCGGCGAAGCCAATCGCGAGCGGAGCGTCGGGCCGGGTCGGGAATCCGAAGACGCCCACGACCGAGATGCCGCGCGAGAACGAGTCGGCGCCCTCCTCGGGGAAGAGCCACGCCGACCAGTCGTAGCAGGTCGTCGCACCGAGCCCGACCGGCGCTCCATCGATACGGAGCGGACGCACCTCTCCGTTCCACGAAGCGAGCACGCGATCGCGCTCCGCGAGCTCCCACAGCGCGCGTTCGCAGGCGCGCGACCAGTCACCGTGGATCGCGACGCCGTTCGAGCGAGCGTAGCGCCACGTCGACGGGTCGTCGCTCTCGGGGAAGAGGTCGCGGTGCGCGCACGTGCGAACGAACGTGCCGGACGCGGTCCGGAGCTCGTAGGCGGCCGCCGGCGCTCGCATCGCCTCGACGATGCTCGCGCGTTCGAGCAGCTCGAACCAGCTCCTCGACGCGGCCGAGATCTCACCGGCATGCGCCTCGTCGAGCGACGCAGCCGAGCCGGTGATCTCCTCACCGTCCGGCGCGACGCTCGCGATCCCCGCTCTCCGGATCGAGAGCCCGTCGACGACGATGACGTCTTCGCAGCTCTCGGGGACCGACCAGCCCTCAGGCAGCGGGGGCCTGAGCGAATCCGTCTCGGATCGAAGGCTTGCTGACGCGGCCATGGGTCTCCGCGAGCTCCGTGCAGAAAGCGTAGAAGTAGTCCATCGAGTCGCGAAGCACCTCGCGCATGCGCGGCAGCATGCTGGGCTCGGCGACGAGATCGTCGATGCAGTCGAGGGCTTCCTCGACGTGGCCCTGATCGATCTCGATGTGCTTGTCGATGACGGTCATCGACGTGCGCGGGATCCCGCAGTTCTCTTCGAGGAGGCGGAGCCACTCCGGACCGATGACGACCGTGAAGTACTCGCCGAAGAGGATGTACGCGAGGAAGAGCGTCGGATCTTCGTCGATCGTCCGAAGGATGAACGCCACGTGGCGCTCCATCGCTGGCAGCACGCCCGGCGCCGCCTCGACCGTGGCCGGCAGCGACGCGAGGTCGTCCTCCGCCCAGCGGAAGTGACCGGCCTCCTCCACGAGCTTGTGTTTGAAGTGGTCCGCGAGCTTGTGATCGCCGCGCGCGATCGCGAGCTTGCGCGCTCGGACCAGGCAGATCGGCGTGTGGCGGAGCAGGTGATGCAGGTTCGTCAGGTAGGCCCGGATGCAGACGCCGTCGACGTTCCCCTCCTCCGCCATCCGGAAGAGCAGGTTGTCACGGCACTTCGTCTTCGCAAACGTCTCGATGTCAGCGCGGAGCGCATCAGCGATCATGGTCGTTCCTCGGAAGCAGCCGAAAAATAGGAAGCGGCATGACCTCGATCATTCGAGGTCATGCCGCTTGGCACTCAGAAGGTCGCGCGTGCAAACTTCTTCATGGTCGGCTCCTTTCGGTGGTGGTGTTTGCGGGTACGTCCAAAAACTGCCCCCGGTAGATGCGCTCCGCCTCGTCATCGAGGAACTTCGTGAAGCGCAAACTGAGCCCCCACCTCTCAGAACTGCTTGTCGACGTGACGATGAAACCTTGGTTGCTGAGCAGCCGCACCATCGGGCGGTTTGCCGGCGATGTGTCGACCTCCATCCGCTTCACTCCCGCCTCGCGGAATCGGGCATAGAGAGGCTCTGCAAGGGAGGCGACGAGGTTGCGCTGCCGGTACTCGGGCAGGATCGTCGCGACCCGCCAGTAGTAGGTCGACCAGTCCAACGGATGCGCGACGATGACGCCGACGATCTTCGCCTCGGCGCGGAAGACGAAGACGTCCATCTCCTCCCCGAACCGGCGCTTTGCCTCGGTCATCTCCTCCTGGAGCCACTGGCGACCGACGTTGAACGTCTGCGGGAAGACCTCTGCCATGAACGGCAACACGTCCGCGAGACGCTCGTACTCGACGCGGACGTCGTCGAAGTGCCACGGGAGGATGCTCTTCCAGTCGATGTCCCAGAGCCTCTGCGACATCGACACACGCGGCGCCTCTCCGGGGCTGACGCGGCTCATCCCCGACTCCGGGACCTCCAACGCATTCGTGCGAGCGGCTAGCGCCATCGTGGGGACATTGACTACCGCCGTTCCTCCAGGTGGGCCAAAGTTCCTGCAACGAATTCCACGGTTATCCCAATTAGTACTTTCGCTATCCCTACAGACCCACATTTCCCCCACGATCTGCAGGGTGAGCAACTCACCCTCGCGATTGATCGACGACGGCGACGCAACCTGCGCTCTACTGGGCGCGGCGAACGAATGACTCCAGCTCCGCATACGCCGAAGATCCTGCCCCGCCCCGCCACCCTACCCCGCCTTCTCCTCGTCGAGGATGACGAGGCGCTACGAGCCGCCCTCGTGCGCATGCTCGCCCGTCGCTTCGAGGTGACGTCGCTCTCGGACGGCTCGACCGCCGCCGAGCGCTTGAGGGGCGATCGCTTCGACGTCGTCCTCAGCGACATCCATCTCCATGGGATGAACGGGATCGATCTCCTGCGCCTCGTGCGCTCGGCGGATCTCGATGTCCCGGTGATCCTGATGACAGGGTTGCCCGACGTCGACAGCGCGATCGAAGCGATGGATCTCGGCGCGCTCACGTACATCAAGAAGCCGTTCGAGCTGAGCGTCCTCGACGGAGCGCTCGCGCGAGCGACGAAGCTCGCGGCGCTCGCGCGAGCGAAGCGCGATGCGATCGATGCTGGGCTCGGAGGCTCCCCTGCGTCGAACGAGCACGCCGCGCTGACGACGAGCTTCGATCGTGCCCTCGACTCGATCCGGATCGCGTTCCAGCCGATCGTCGAAGGTCGTTCGCGCAAGACGATCGGCTTCGAGGCGCTGATGCGCTCGTACGAGCCGACGATGCCGAGCCCGGCGGCGGTCCTCGACGCGGCGGAGCGCCTCGACCGCATCCACGAGGTCGGCAGGTGCGTGCGTGCGCGCACCGCGGCGGCCTTCGAGCGTGAGAACCACGACGCCCTTCTCTTCGTGAACCTCCACGCGGCCGATCTCGTCGACGACGACCTCTACGATCCCAAGGCCCCGCTCTCGAAGCTCGCGGACCGCGTCGTCCTCGAGATCACCGAGCGGGCGGCGATCGGCGACATCAGCGACGCCCGACAGCGGACCGCGGAGCTCCGCCGGCGCGGCTTCAAGATCGCCATCGACGATCTCGGCGCCGGCTACGCGGGCCTCACGAGCTTCGCGACGTTCGAGCCCGAGATCGTGAAGCTCGACATGTCGCTCGTGCGCGGGATCGAGTCTTCGCCGGTGAAGCGCCTCATCGTGGGACGGATCGCCGGCCTCTGTCGCGATCTCCAGATGCGCGTCGTCGCAGAGGGCATCGAGACCAATGAGGAGCTCGCATGCATGCTCGAGCTCGGCTGCGAGTACCTGCAGGGCTACCTCCTCGGACGACCCGACGAGGCGCGGCGTCCGAGCAACTACCCCTGGGAATGACCGCCGGCTCTAGCCGCTAGTACCGAGTGCCCTGAGCTCGTGCGGGGTACCGGCGCGCCGTACTCGTTCAGCCGGCCGCACGCACGGCGCGATGATCGCTCACGACGTCGACAGCGAGCTTCGTCCGGACCAGCGTGAGCGGGTGCTCGACGCCCTTCACCCGGGTCTCGACGCGCTCGAGCAGCCGCAGCTTCGCCTTGTCCGCCTCGGGGAGGCGCGCGTACACCTCCTCCTCGAAGAGGATCTCGCCGCTCTCCGCGCAGTGCTGCACGCGGGCAGCGCAATTGACCGTCTGACCGAAGTAGTCGATCGCGTCGTTCGCGGTGACCACGTAGCACGGGCCCGCATACAGCCCGAGCTTGAGCCCCGTGAGCTCGCCATTCTCGGCGTCGACGCGGAACTTCTCGAAGGCGTGCAGGCACTCGATCGCCGCGCGCACGCCGCCGACCGGCTCGACGAAGGCCGCCATGATCGCGTCGCCCATCGTCTTCACGACGACGCCGCCGTGCGCGTCGATCACCTTCCGCAGGACGTCGAAGTGATCGTCGACGAGGCGAAATGCAGCGGCATCGCCGGCGGTCGAGTAGAGCGCGGTCGATCCGGTGAGATCGCTGAAGAGGATCGCGCAGCTCGCGACCTTGAGCGGGGTGCTGGGCTTGAGGAGATCCCGCGAGAACAGGCGACGGAACTCGCTCATCGTGGTGACGACGTGCGCGGTCGCGGCCAGCGTGGCGTAGCCGAGCCGCTCAATCTTGACGTGAAGCGGGTCGCCCGTCGCGTTCGTGACGCTCAGCGACCCACCGGGCGCGACGCGAAGCTCCCTCGGCGAGAGATCGTCCCCTTCGAGCGTCGCGACCGCGTCCACCGGCGCGTCCGCGTGGACCTCGAGAGAAGCGACCGCGCCCCCCCGCGCGAAGAGGCGATACCGGCCCGGCTCGGAGGGCGCCTCCAGGGCGCGCTTCGCACCGGGTTCGATCACGACCTGGACGATGACGTGCGGCGTTCGCCACGGCCCGCCGACGCAGAACATCTGGGTCGTCACCTCGCGGACGCTCGGATGCGGGACGAACGTGGCCTCGACGGCGCGATCGAGCTCGATGCCGTACGAGAGATCACAGAGCTGGCAGTGGCTCTCGCTGCCGATGTCGGCGAGTGACGTGACCTGGTCGTTCGCCGTGCGGCAGCTCGGACAGACGAGCGCCCACCGGAGCTCGACGATCCCGAGCATGACCGCGTGGAGGAACGCGCGAAGCATCTCGCGCCCGTCGAGCCCGCGGTCGTGGGCAACCTCGAACGGCCGGATGCGGACGAGATCGGCATCCGGTGCCGTTCGTATCAGCTCGACGAGCGCCTGGACCACCGTCGCATCGAGACCGCGCTTGGCGAGCTCGCTCCGGGCGAAGTCGAGCCGCTCCGCGTTCGCAGGCGAGGCCGGCTTCAGGAACGGGCTCGGCGCATTGTCACGGAGATGCGCGTCGATCGCCTCGGCGATCCGGCTCATGCCAGCGACGATGCGCGCGCCCTGGATCTGCACGATCGGCCGGAGCGCCCAGTGGCGCGGCTCGAGCTCCAGGCGCAGGGTCGCGCGCGTACCGCCGTCGCTGCTCGGCTCGAGCGTGATGCCGTACGTATAGGCCCGCAGCGGGCCCGAGCGCATCTTGCGATAGACGCTGAACGACTTGTTGAGCGTCCATTCGAACGGCGCCTCCTCGTAGCTCATCGCGAACCCACCCGCGCGCGTCTCGACGACGAAGCGCGCGCTGCTCTTCGAGCCGGGCTCGATCGGCTTGTAGACGTTGCCGCTGCCGCCGACGAGACGGTTGGTGCGGTCGGTGTCCGTGATGAGCGGCCACACCTCCGCAGGCGCGGAAGCCAGGGTAATCGTCGAATTGACGACCACGGAGCGCATCGTCGAAAGAAAGTACCACTATACTGGCGCCGGTGCTCGCGCCTGGCTTGGTCATCGATCGTTACGAGCTCGTGTGTCCGATTGGCGACGGGGGCATGGCCCACGTCTGGGCCGCACGCCAGCGAGGGGCCCACGGCTTCGAGAAGCTCGTCGCGGTGAAGGTCATCCACTCGCGGTTCGCCGAGGACGAGACCTTCCGGGAGATGTTCCTCGACGAGGCGCGCATCGTCTCGCAGATCCGGCACCAGAACGTCGCTCAGGTCCTCGATCTCGGCGAGACGGGCTCGCTCCTCTATCTCGTGATGGAATACGTGGACGGCGAGTCGCTCTTCGAGCTGACCGCCCCGCAGCGGACGGTCCCCATCCCGATCGCCGTGCGCATCGCCGCCGATGCCTGCGCCGGGCTTCAGGCGGTCCATTCGCTCGTCGATGCGAACGGGCGCTCCCGAAACGTCGTCCACCGTGACGTCTCTCCCCAGAACCTGCTCCTCGGAACGAGCGGCGAGGTGAAGCTCATCGACTTCGGGCTGGCGCAGGCGCGCGACCGTGTCGCCGCCGCCACCGGAGTCGGGGTCGTGAAGGGCCGGGCTCGATACATGGCGCCGGAGCAGGCACGCGGAGAGGCGGTCGGGCCGTACACGGACGTGTTCGCGCTCGGCGCCACCCTCTTCCGCATGCTGGCGGGACACGCGCCGTATGCGGCCTCGAGCGACGTCCAGACGATGCAGGCGCTGCTCGCCTCCGCGCCGGCGCTCCACACGCTGCCGCCGAGCATCCCGCCGGCGGTCGCCGAGGCCGTCCGTCACGCGATCGCTCCCAACGTCGCGGCACGCTTCCAGACGGCGCGCGAGCTCGGGGCGGCGCTCGAGCAAGCGCTGGCCGGCGAAGCCCGCACGCCCGACGTGAATGCCTGGGTGAACGCGAACCTCGGCGACGGCGCACGCGAACGGCGCGCCCGCCTGTTCGAAGGCTCGAGCGCGGCCGCGCCCCCGATGCGCGCGCAGGTACCGTCGCTCCCTTCGAGCCATGCGGCGGCACCGCAGCCGGGCGTCGCGAAGGCCCCGAGCTTCATGGATGTCGGCGCGCTCGTCGCGAAGGCCACGCGCGGCGAGCCGGGCGGCCCTCCGCCGGTCCGGGCGCGAGAGGCGCCGGAAGCGCCGGACGACCTCGAGGATTTGATCATCCGGGGCGCCCACCTGCCCGACCCCGCCCCCGAGCAGAAGGCTGTCCCCGCGCCGCGCACCAACGCAGGCGGCCTCGGCCGCGCGCTCAAGGTCGCCATTCTCGCGCTCGTGCTCGTGCTCGTGTCGGTCGGGTTCCTGTTCCTGGCGCCGTCGCTCGTGCGCGATCGCGCGATCGCGCTCGCACGCGAGGCCGGCTTCGAGGTCACGATCGAAGGCGTGGGCGTCGGCTTCGGAGGGGTCACCCTCCGTGGCGTCAGCGCGAAGGCGATGCGCACGCCGGGGATCGGGGCCCGCATCGAGGAGGTCCACCTCACCGGCCTCTCAGGCAGGGAGGTGCGCGTCCTCGGTCTCGACGCGCGCCTCGAGGGACCTCGCTCGGACCTCGAGGTCGGAATCGCCGCGCTGATCGCCGACAACCGCGCGCGCTTCGCGGGGACGCCCGGGGCCCCGCGTCACCTCTCGGTCGTCAACGCGCGCCTGGTCTGGGGGGGGCCTGGGGGCGAGCGCTTCGCATCGAGTGACATCGGGCTCGAGCTCGATTCGCACAGCGCCGGAAGCGAAGACCTCCACGGGAGCATCGGCCGTTTCGAGCTGAAGTCGCCGCAGACGACGCTGGGGCCGTGGGCGCTCTCGTTCGAGAGGACGGGGGCGAGCTCGCGCCTTCGCCTGATGTTCGACCCTCCCGTGCCGGACGGACCGAGCGCGCTCATCGTGACGAGCAAGACCGGTGTGAGCGAGCTCACCGTGAAGGTCCCCCGCTCCTCGTTCGAGAACGTCGGCGTCCGGCCGTCCGAGATCGGCCTCCCGGCGAACGACGCGACGGACATCCAGCTCTCGCTCACCGGAAGGCTCTCCGAGTCGGAGCGATCGGAGGTGACGTTCGATGCCACCGTCTGGGGACTGCGGCCGAAGGGGTTCTCCGGAGCGATCGACGTCCACGTGGAGGGCGGGGCGAGCAGCACCCCCGACAAGCCGTTCGAGCTCGAGAAGACGAGCGTGAGCGTCGGACCGTTCGTCGCGGGCGTGACCGGCACCGTCGTGCCTCACGCCCGTGGCCTCCGTCTCGACGCGATGTTCAGGACGATCCCCATCCCCTGCGAACGACTCGCACGGGCCGAGGCCAAGAACATGGGGCCGCTGGTGGCGACCCTCCAGGCGCTCGGCCAGAGCACCGGCGCCCTCCGCGTGACCGGGCAGGTCAACGCATCCGGCGCCCTGAAGCTCGACACGGCGGCCCTGGAGGAGACAAACGTGACCTGGCTGGCGAAGGAAACGTGCGGCGTGTCGATCTTCGGCAGGTGACCTGCTATGAAGCGTCCCGCCATGCGTGGATTCCTTCAGCCCGCCCTCAAGAATGTCCCCTCCGAGACCCAGCTCGCGTTCGCGAAGCTCTCGCGTCACCGCCGCGTGCACCTCGCCGAGGCCGCCCAGACGTCGCTCCTCAAGGCGTCGCAGTGGTCCCGCGGTGACGGGGTTGCGCCGGCCGTAGCCGAAGCGCTCGACAAGCAGGTCTCCGCGCACCTCGCGAAGAAGAAGGGCTGATCTCCCGAGGCCATGCCTCGGGCGTGGAGCGAGTGAGGCGTCAGGCGCCGGGGTCATCATCCTCGAGCGCGCCGGCCTCCTCCTCGTCTCCAGCCCCCTCGACGTGACCTCGACGCGACCAGGAGCGCGGCGGCCTCAGCCGTAGCGCTTCGCGAAGTCCTTCATGAACGCCGCGAGCGCCTCGCACCACGAGAGCTCCGCGGCGTTGTAGATCGAGGCGCGAATGCCGCCGACGGCGCGGTGCCCCTTGAGGCCGACCATCCGCTGCGCCGAGGCTTCCTTCACGAACGTCTCTTCGAGCTCCGCGGTCGGCAAGCGCCACACCACGTTCATGATCGAGCGGCACGCCGGCTCGACCGGACAGCGGTAGAAGCCGCCCGAGCCGTCGATCGCCGCGTAGATCGCCGCCGCCTTCTTGCGGTTCCGCGCCTCGATCGCCGCGACACCGCCCTCGGACTTCAGCCACGTCAGCGTGTTGCGAACGAGGTAGATCGCGAACGTCGGGGGCGTGTTGTAGAGCGACTGGTTCTCCGCCACCGTCCGGTACTGGAAGATCGTGGGGATGTCCTTGCGACCACGAGCGGTCATCTCCTTCTTCAGGGCGACGATCGTGACTCCGCTCGGCCCGATGTTCTTCTGCGCGCCGGCGTAGATCATGTCGAACTGCGAAGCGTCGACCCGACGACCGAGGATGTCGCTCGACATGTCGACGACGATCGGGACGGCGGCCTTGGGAAACGGCATCTCCGGGCCGACGGCGTACTCGACACCGTGAATCGTCTCGTTGCTCGTCACGTGGAGGTAGGCCGCGTTCGGCGTGAGCGTCAGCTCCTCCTGCTTCGGGACGCGGACGTAGCTCTTGTCGGCGCCCTTGGTGCTCGCGGCGACATGGGGCTCGCCGCCTCCGAGCGCCTTGATCGTGCGCGCCTCCGCGACCGCTTTCTCTCCCCACGCGCCGGTGACGACGTAATCCGCCGTCATGTTCGGCCCGAGGAAGTTCATCGGGATCTGGGCGAACGCCATCGAGGCCCCGCCCTGGACGAAGAGGACGTCCCACGTGTCGAGCGGCGTGCCGAGCAGCTCGGCCACGAGCGCGGTCGCCTCGGAGTGGACCTTCTCGTAGACCTTTCCGCGGTGGCTGTGCTCCATGACGCTCATCCCCGACCCCTCGAAGTCGAGGAGCTCTTCGCGAGCACGATCGAGCGCAGCGAGAGGAAGCGCAGCAGGACCAGCGTTGAAGTTCATCGCTCGGCTCATGGCCCCATGACTCTACCACTCTCGCACTCTCGCCACCTCGGCTCCGCCGCTCCCCGCTCGACGCGATCGAAGGATGGCCTGCCGGGATTTCTTGTATGCTGCGGCGCGTGAGCCGCCTGTTCCTCGCCTCCCCGCTGCTGCTGCTCGCAGTCGCATGCAATGGCAAGGCGACGCGCGAGCAGTGCGTCGAGATGCTCGACAAATACGTCGACATGACGATGGCCGACGACCCGACGCTCGCAGACCTTCCGGCCGCCGAGGCTCGCGCAGCGCGCGAGATGAAGAAGGCGCTCCGGAAAGCCGAGCCCGGGTACGCGCGCGTCGAGGGCCAATGCGAGGCCGAGATCTCCAAGCGCGAATACCGCTGCGCGATGAAAGCCCCCAATCCGGAGACGTGGCAAGCATGCATCGACTGACCAAGACGTCATTCTGCTTTTCCATCCTCGCGCTCGCCGGAGCAGCCACCGCATGCGGCGGCGGGAAGAAGGGCGCCGACAATCCGGAGGCGACGTACGACATCGATGCCGGCGAGGACGGCAACGACGACGCGGAGAAGGCTGACGGCGGAGCGCCCGAGAGGAAGAAGGAGGCCTGCGTCGGCTTCGACATCGGCAACCTCGAGGACCTCCTCGCGAAGAGCGACTGCGAGGTCCCCGACGCGAAGCCCGACTCGGTCGACAACCCCGACATGAAGGGCAAACTGGAGGTCACGTTGACCTCGAGCCCGACGCGGGTTGCGCCCGGCGGGAAGGCGGACCTCCTCGTCACGTTCGCGAACAAGACGAATGCCCCGCTGCCCCTTCGCTTCCGGATCGATCCGCTCGCGCGCTTCGAGACCGAGGTCTACGACGCGAAGAAGAAGCGCGCTGACGTGCCGCCCGGCAATCCGCCGCCGCCGCCGAAGGGCCACAGCGCGCCCCCGCCCGCCGAGCAGAAGGTCGGCATGGTCACGGTCGCGCCGAATGGAAGCGCCCGGGTGCGTGTTCCCTGGGAAGCCGTGAAGATGAAGTGGGCACCGAACAAGGTTCGCGGGACCGCAGTCGAAAAGGGCTACCCCCGGGTCCCGTCCGGCGCGCTGGCGAAGGGCAAATACACCGTGAAGGTCGTCACGCCGCTCATCGGCGTCTTCGAGGGCGGCGACCACGAAATGAGCTCGCCCTCCGTCGAAATCGAGGTCGGATTGTGAAGACACGCAACGGAGGAGGAGATTCGCGATGGGGGGCGTAGCCGGTAATCCCCCTGCGGCGGGCGATCCTCCTTCGAGGGCGACGCCCGACTCGACGGAGATCGCGTCGCGGAAGAAGGCGTTCCGCGCGGTCTTCTTCGGGACACCGCAGTTCGCGGTCCCGTGCCTCGACGCCCTCGTCGAGATCGCCGACGTCGCAGCCGTCGTGTGTCAGCCGGACAAGCCGCAAGGCCGCGGGCTCGAGCTCACCGCCCCGCCGGTGAAGCAGCGCGCGCTCGAGCTCGGCCTCGGCGTGGTCCAGCCGACGAAGCTGAAGACGGGTGAGTTCGGGGCGTGGCTCCGCGACCTGAGCGTCGATGTCGCGCTCGTCGTCGCCTACGGGCGCATCCTGCCGAAGGACGTCCTCGAGGCGCCGCGCCTCGGATGCGTGAACGTGCATGCGTCACTCCTTCCGAAGTATCGCGGCGCGGCTCCGATCACGTGGGCCGTCGTGCGGGGCGAGCCCGAGAGCGGCGTCACGCTGATGCAGATGGACGAGGGCATGGACACGGGCGCGATGCTCGAGCAGTTCACGACCGAGATCGTCGCCGACGAGACCGCAGGCGACCTCTCCGAGCGGCTCTCGGCGCTCGGAGCGCTCGCCGTCCGCAAGGGCCTGCCGAAGTACGTCGCCGGCGGCTACAAGCCCATCCCCCAGGACGGGGCCAGGGCCACGCTCGCGCCCATCCTGAAGAAGGAAGACGGCCGCATCGACTTCACCAAGCCGGCGCGCGCCGTCCACGATCACGTGCGCGGGATGAGCCCGTGGCCCGGCGCGTTCACGACATCGCGAGGCAAGGGCCTGAAGGTGCACACGACGCGCGTGACGGACCTGCCCGCCACGAACACCGGCGGCAGCACCCCGCCGGGCACCGTCGTCCTCGCCGACAAGTCCCGAGTCGTCGTCGCCTGTGGCGAGCGCGCAATCGAGCTCCTCCGTGTGCAGGTCGAAGGCAAGAAGGCGATCGGCGCGGGCGACTGGGTCGCCGGACGCGGCGTCGCCGAGGGCGACGTCCTCGGCGCGAGCTCGAGCGCGACCTCCTGAGCGACGAGCAAACGCGCCGACGACCCGGGCCCCGAGGGACGTCGGCGCGCGATGCGTGACGGGCCGATCCCTGACAGCCTGCTGACAGGTTCCAGCCGCGCTCTGTCCCGCCAGGGCTTCCCATTTGAGGGCGGCCGAGCAAGATTTGTTCGCTTCCCATGAGCGCCAAGGCTCGCGCGCAGGCCAAGCTCGATCCGCTCGCCGGCTTTCACCCGGCGGTGTCGGAGTGGTTCCGTTCGGCGCTCGGCGAGCCGACCCGGGCACAAGCGCTGTCGTGGCCGCACATCGCGGAGGGCAAGACCACGCTCCTGCTCGCGCCGACGGGCTCGGGCAAGACGCTCGCGGCGTTCCTCTCCGCGATCGATCGGCTGTCGCGCTCACCTGTCCCCGACCCGAAGAAGCGCCTTCGCGTCCTCTACGTCTCGCCGCTGAAGGCGCTCGCGGTCGACGTCGAGCGCAACCTTCGTGCTCCCATCGCCGGCATCGCGGCGGTGAGCGGTCGCCTCGGCGCGGACCTCCGCCGCCTCGAGGTCGCCGTCCGCACCGGGGACACACCCGCCCTCGATCGGACGAAGATGCTCCGCACGCCGCCGGACATCCTCATCACGACGCCGGAGTCGCTCTACCTGCTGCTGACCTCGAGCCAGCGCGAGATCCTCACGTCGGTCGACACGGTCATCATCGACGAGATCCACCAGATGGCCGCGAGCAAGCGCGGCGCGCACCTCTTCCTCTCGCTCGAGCGGCTCGAGGCCCTGCGCAAGGAAGCAGACGCTTCTCTCGCCACAAACGCGACCGAAGCGACCGAAGCGACCGAAGCGACCAGACGAGCCGGCGTCCAGCGCGTCGGGCTGTCCGCGACGCAGCGGCCGCTCGACGAGATCGCGCGCCTGCTCGGCGGCGCCGAGGTGAAGGGAAAGCGGGTGCTTCCGCGGCCCGTCGAGATCGTCGACGCATCGGCGAAGAAGACGCTCTCGATCACGGTGGAGGTCCCGCCTCCCCTCGCCGTCGTTCCCTTCCGTGATCCGCGCGCACCGGACATCGACCTCGACGCGCTCGACGACGGCGGCGGCGACACGAAGAGCATCTGGCCCGGGGTGCATGCCCGCCTCGTCGAGCGCGTCCGCGCCGCGCGCTCGACGATGATCTTCGTCAACAGCCGGCGCCTCGCGGAGCGCCTCGCAACGGCCCTGAACGAGACCGCCGGCGAAGAGATCGCGCTCGCGCATCACGGGTCGGTGGCGAAGGACATCCGACGCGCGACCGAGGAGCGGCTCAAGGCCGGCAACCTCCCCGCGATCGTCGCGACCTCTTCGCTCGAGCTCGGGATCGACATGGGCGCGGTCGATCAGGTGATCCAGGTCGAGGCTCCGCCCTCGGTCGCCTCGGGCATCCAGCGGATCGGACGCGCGAGCCACCATGTCGGCGGTGTGCCGTCCGGCGTGCTCGTACCGAAGCACAAACACGATCTCCTCGCCTGCGCGGCCGCATCGGCGGGGATCGAGGACGGCGACGTCGAGTCCACGTTCTACGCACGTAACCCGCTCGACGTGCTCTCCCAGCAGATCGTCGCGATCGCCGCGATCGGGCTCGGGCGCCGCGCGGCACCGGCGAAGAAGAAGCGACGGCGATCGTCTCACGACGACGATCGACCGATCGAGACCGACGTCGAAGAGCTCTGGGCGCTCGTACGTCGCGCGGCTCCGTTCTCGGAGCTTCCGCGCACGAGCTTCGACGGCGTCCTCGACATGCTCTCGGGCCGCTACCCGAGCGACGAATTCGCCGACCTCCGCCCGCGCATCACCTGGGACCGCGCCGCCGGCACGATCACGCCCCGAGCGGGCGCGCAGCGACTCGCGATCCTGAACGGCGGCACGATCCCGGACCGCGGCCTCTACGGCGTGTTCCTCGCGGACGACTCGAGCGAAGACGGCGAGGTGGCGAAGGGATCGACGAAGGGCAAGCCCTCGCGCCGCGTCGGCGAGCTCGACGAGGAGATGGTCTTCGAGCTCCGCGAAGGCGAGGTGTTCCTCCTCGGCGCCTCGTCGTGGCGCGCCGATCAGATCACGCGCGACCGCGTCCTCGTCACTCCGGCCACGGGGATCCCCGGCAAGATGCCGTTCTGGCACGGCGACCGAGCCGGGCGCACCGTCGCCTTCGGGACACGGATCGGCAAGCTCACACGCGACGTCGCTTCGCTTGCCCCCGCCGATGCGCGGGCGCTGCTCGTGAAGGAGCACCACCTCGACGACCGAGCCGCCGACGACCTCGTCGCCTACATCGGCGCAGAGACGAAGAACGCGGGGACGGTCCCGAGCGATCGGATGATCGTCGTCGAGCGCGTGCCGGACGAGCTCGGGGATCTGCGCATCTGCGTCCTCACACCGTTCGGGAGCCGCGTGCATGCGCCATGGGCGATGGCCGCGCTGAAGCGCCTCCGCGAGGAGCGCGCCGGCGACATCGAGGCGGTGTGGTCCGACGACGGCATCGTGTTCCGCGTCCCCGGCGGGGAGTCACCACCGCCGGTCGACCTCCTCTTCCCTTCGTCCGAGGACGTCGCGGACATCGTCACGCGTGAGCTCGCCTCGTCGTCGCTCTTCGCCGCACGCTTCCGCGAGTCGGCCGCACGCGCGCTGCTTCTCCCGCGGCAGTCGATCGGCAAACGCACGCCGCTCTGGGCGCAGCGCAAGCGGTCCGCGGATCTCCTCGCGGTCGCCTCGCAGTACCCAGCGTTCCCGATCATCCTCGAGACCTACCGCGAGGTCCTCCGCGACGCGTTCGACCTCCCCGGTCTCGTCGATATCCTCCGCGCGATCGAGGCACGCAAGGTTCGCATCACCACCATCGACGCGCCGGTCCCCTCCCCGTTCGCGGCGTCGCTCCTCTTCGCGTTCGTCGGCAGTTTCATCTACGACGAGGACGCTCCCGCCGCCGAGCGCCGCGCGCAGGCTCTCACGATCGATCACGCCCAGCTCCGCGAGCTCCTCGGCGAGGTCGAGCTCCGAAAGCTCCTCGATCCCGAGGTCGTGCTCGAGCACGAACGCATGCTCCAGCGGCAAGACCGGCCGCTCAAGCACGCCGACGCAGTACACGATGTCTTGCTCTGGCTCGGCGACCTCTCTCCCGACGAGATCGAGCGAAGGGCCCCCCAAGGTCACGTCGCCGAGTGGCTCTCCGACCTCACCGCGAAGAGGCGCGTCGTGCGCGCGCGCCTCGGAGGAGAGACGCGCCTCGTCGCCGTCGAAGATGCCGCGCGCTACCGCGATGCGCTCGGCGTCGTCCTCGAGCGAGGTCTCCCCGACGTGCTCCTCGGCCCCACGAAGGACGCCCTCGTGAGCCTCGTCGCCCGATACGCGCGGACCCACGGTCCGTTCACCGCGAACGCGATCGCCAGGCGCTGGGGGATCGGCGAGGCCGCCGTGACGACTGCGCTCGAGACGCTCGAGGCGAAGGGCAAGGTCGCCCGAGGCACGTTTCTCCCCCTCGCTGCGGGAGCGAGCGGCGCCGAGCGCCGAACGACGAACGACGAGCTCGGGGCTCGCGCCCCAACCACCCGCAGTGGTGGGTCTTCGGGACGCGTCGAGTACGTCGACGTCGAGGTGCTTCGCGCGCTCAAGCAGAAGACGCTCGCCCGCCTCCGTAAGGCGATCGAGCCCGTGTCGAGCGAGGCATTCGCGCGCTTCCTCGCCGGCTGGCACGGTGTCGTCACCGATCGGACGACGCCGTCGCGCACGCGTCCGCTCGATCTGCTCGTCGAGGTCATCGGTCGCCTCGAGGGCTGTCCGATCCCGGCGTCGGTCCTCGAGAGCGAGGTGCTCCCCGCGCGGATCCCGGGGTTTCACCCTCATCACCTCGATCAGCTCCTCGCGACCGGAGAAGTCGTCTGGGCCGGCATCGCTCCCATCGGATCGAACGACGGGCGGATCGCGCTCTATCGGACCGATCGCGAGCCCCTGCTCGCCACGCCGGTCCTCGATGCTCTGCCGAGCGGACCGCTCCACGCGAAGCTCCGCGAGCTCTTCGAGCGACGCGGCGCGGTGTTCTTCGCCGAGATCGCGCGGACGGTGGGCGGCTATCCCGGTGACGTGCTCGAGGCGCTCTGGGATCTCGTCTGGAGCGGCGAGGTCACCAACGACTCGCTCGAACCGCTCCGCAGCCTCGCGCGCGAGTCCGGTCGATCGCGCGAGGGTCGCCGCGCGCGCGCTCGCCGTCCGCGCGGTGGTCCCGCAGGCTCGGAGGGCCGCTGGTCGCTCCGTCGCTCGCGCTGGGAGCGCGAGCCCACGCAGACCGAGCGCGCAGCCGCGACGGGGCGCGCGCTCCTCGAACGCTACGGCATCGTCCTGCGTGAAGCCGGCGCCGCCGAAGCGCTGCCCGGCGGCTTCGGATACGTCTACGACGTCTACCGCACGATGGAGGAGCAAGGCCGGCTCCGCCGCGGCTATTTCGTCGCCGGGCGCGGAGCGACGCAGTTCGCGCTCCCCGGCGCCGAGGAGCGCCTTCGCGCCCCTCTCCGAGCAGACTCGGACGACGAGGAACAAGGGCCGCGCGCGACGGTCCTCGCGGCGACCGACCCCGCCAACCCGTGGGGGTCGCTCCTGCCCTGGCCGGAGAGTGGCGGACGTACGGCGCAGCGAGCGCCTGGCGCTCGCGTCATCATGATCGAAGGACGCCTGCTCGCGTGGCTGTCTCGCGGCGGCCAGCACATCGCGACGTTCCTCGCTCGAGAAGAGCCAGCATGGACGCAGGACGCCGAGCGCCTCGCGCGCGCATTGCTCGACCTCTCGAGCGCTCCGCGATCCCACGGTCACCACACCACGATGCTCGCCTCGATCGACGGAGTAGCTGCGCCCGAGAGCCCGCTCGCCGGCGTCCTCGTCGCGCACGGCTTCGTGTCCCGACAGGGCTCGCTGGTCTACATCCCGAGCGCAGTCGACGGCTCGGGACGGCGCCCCTTCGGACGACGCGGCTCGACATGGTCCCGCGAGGAGGACATCGGGATCGCCTTCGACTTCCCGATGGCCGCGAGCGACGTCGAGCTCGACGACGAAGACGAAGACCCCGGCATCGACGGCGAGGTCCACCCCGATGCCTGAGGGCGACTCCCTCCATCGCCTTGCCGCGAGGCTCGCGCCCGTCCTCGAAGGGCGCGAGGTCGTCGACTTCAGCGCGCGGCGTTTCACGAACGATGCCGCGCGATCGCTCGTTCGGCGTCGCGTGACCTCCGTCGCCGCCAAGGGCAAGAACCTCCTGATCCGCTTCGACGACGCGCGCGTCCTCCACATCCACCTCGGCATGGAGGGGCGCGTCCTCGTCGAGCGGCCCCGCTCGACGTTCTGGGCCATGGATCGAGAGCGCTGGGAGCCGGACATGCGCCTCGCCGTACGCGGCGCCACGATCGTGGGCCGCCGCCTCCCCATGCTCCGTCTCCTGACGGAATCCCAAGAGAAGCGCGCGCCAGACCTCGCCGAGCTCGGTCCCGATCTGGTCCGCGAAGGCTGGGACGAGAACGAAGCGGTTCGTCGCTTGCGGGCGCTCACGGATCGCGCGATCGCCGATGCGCTCCTCGTGCAGCGCGCAGCGGCGGGGATCGGCAACGTGTACAAATCCGAGGTGTGCTTCCTCGAGGGCGTCGACCCCCGCACGATGCTCTCGGAGCTCCACGACGACGAACTCCGGCGGCTACTCCGGCGAGCGAGCGCCCTGCTCCGGAGCAACCTCGGGAGCGGGCCTCGCGTGACCCGGCCCTCGCTCCGCGGACCACGCCTCTGGGTCTATGGGCGCGGCGGACGGCCGTGCCTTCGCTGCAAGACGCCCATCGTTCGGTTGATGCAAGGCCCCGCTCCGTTCTCGGCAAGCGCCCGCTCGACCTACTTCTGCCCAACCTGCCAGCCGCCGCACGCCGCGCGGCGCGACGAGGCGCGACCATGAGCAAGACGAGATCGGACGCGATCGAAACGGGCAAGGAGCGGCTCGCCCGGCTCCTCGCCGAGCTGGCCAAGGAGTTCCCGCGCTTCCGGATCCTGAAGAAGCGCACGAGCGCGCTCCAGAAGGCCATCCACGTCGCGCTCGCCCTGATCACGCTCGGCGGCCAACGCGTGTATCTTACACGTTATCATACGGTGCTCTTCGGAACGCTCTGGGTCCCGGACGCCTGGGACGCAATGACGGACGACGACAAGTACATCCTGCTCCGGCACGAGCGCATCCACCTCCGCCAGCGCGCGCGGATGGGCGACGTCGTGATGAGCTTCGTCTACCTCGTACCGTTCTTCCCGCTCTTCCTCGCCTACGGACGCGCCCGGATCGAGTGGGAGGCGTACATCGAGACGCTCCGCGCGACGGCCGAAGTCTACGGTCCGGAGTCCGCCGAGGCCCTCCGCTCGCACATCAAGGAGCGCTTCGTCGGCCCCGAATATGGCTGGATGTGGCCGTTTCCGAAGGCAATCGATCGGTGGTTCGACGAAGCCATGGCCGACATCCGGGCCGAGCACGACAGCGCGATCTAGATGGGCGAGCGTGAAGCTCGATCAAAATCCAGCGAGCGAAGCGAGCGCTGCGTGGGGTGGGGACCCCGGAAAACCGCGCTTTTCCGGGGCGGGGCGGCGCGTGCGCGCTTGCCTCCCCGTGATGACGAGAGGCCGCAGCCGCCGCCGCAGGCCACCTCACGGAGCAAGCGCCACCTCTCCGCGAGCTGAGCCGAAAGGCGGATAGCCGCACATTTCGCTTGTCACTCCAGCGTGCCCATGGGGACCATGCCCGCATGGATCCCTGGGCGCCGATCAACGGCATCTCGCTCGAACGTTATGCAGAGCTCTCGGCGGAGGTCGACGGCACGCAGGACCCCGAGAAGCAGGCGGAGATCGTGGGAAGGCTCGGCGTGCAGCGCGCCGACTGGGAGGCGGCGAAGTCGGGCTGGACCGCGCGCATGCAGGACATGTCCCTGATGGGCCAGGTCGCGATGCGCTACATGCCGCTCTACCAGGCCGCCCTCGCGAAAAAATCACCCGGTGGCGCCCCGCAGATCAGCTTCGAGGACTACGTCGCGATGAGCGCCTGCGTGCCGGTCATCGGCTACGAGGGGATGCTCCAGCACTACAAGGTCACGTCCGCGCAGTGGACGATGATCGCCGGGCACTGGAACTCCGTGATCCCCACCAACCCGCAGTACATGCAGTACGGGCTCCTCGTGCAGCAGGAGACGGCGCGCATCCGTGCAGGCGGTCAGCCGAAGCCGGTCGCGATCGGCGCCGGCGGGGCCGCCGCGCAAGGTCCCGGCGCGCAGGGCGCGATGCCCGCGGCAGCGAACCCGTACGCGCAGCAGCCGGCCAACCCGTACGCGCAGCAGGCAGCCAACCCCTACACGCAGCAGACCCCCTATGCGCAGCAGGCGGCGAATGCGTACGGGCAGCAGGCCCCGTACGGGCAGCAGGCGCACTACAACGCGCAGGCGCAGCACGTCGGCGCGCAGCTCGGGAGCGCGTTCAACGCCTTCGGCAGCGCGCTCGGCTCGCTCGTCGACAGCGCGGTCGGCGGGCTGGGCGTCGGTGCCCGCGTGATGGTCCAGTGGTCCGACGGCAACCGCTACCCCGGCACGGTCACCGCCGTGCAGAGCGGCCAGGTCGAGGTCGCATTCCCTGACGGACGCCGTTTCTGGGTCCCGCAGGGGTACGTCAGCGTCACCTACTGACGCGTCGCTCCGGCTCGAGGAGAGGCTCGCTCTCCTCGACCCGGAGGCAGGAGCTCACCAGCGGCTCACTTGTTCCGCGCGAAGACGTGCACGCCGATGCGGCCCGCGCCCTTCGTCGCCGCGACGTCGACCTTGTAGGGCACCGGGATCGGGACGATCGGGCAGAGGGCGGCGGTGCCCTTGCCGATGACCGGCATGTTCTTGTCGTTCGCGCCCGACTTGCCCGCCTCGATGTTGAAGAGCGGCGGCCCGTAGAGCTTCACGTCCAGCTTCTCGACGCTGCCGGCCGGCGAGTTGCCGATGATCGTGTAGCAGCGGTTCGGCGCGAGCGTGATCATCATCGAGAAGTGCTCGCCCTCCTTGAGGGTCGCCCGACCGGGCGCGCCTTCCTTCTCCATCTTCGGCGCGAGCTTCGGCGCAGCCGTCGTGATCGCGAGATCGATCGCGCTGTCGAGCGCGGCCTCTGCCAGCGCCGTCACCGGAGCACCAGCGTCCTCGCCGGTGAAGAAGGCGGGGCCCGCATCGGCGCCAGGCGCTCCCGCGTCCTCCGGCGCACCGACGGCACCGGCTTCTTCGCCCGCGTCCGGCATCACCGGCGTTGGGGCCACTGCCGGGGCCGGCTTGTTCGAGGAGCACGCGACGACGACGGCCGCGGCAGAAAGCGTGATGGCGATGGCCAGGCTCTTGCGCATGGCGCGCCTTATATCACGTCGACGTTCAGCGTCGCTCCGCCGTCGGGCTTAGGGGTGATCCGAGCCGAGAGCTTTCTCCAAGGCCCGTTTCCATCGTTCTGGTCCGCCTCGACGAGCCGCGCTGCCGCATCGACGACCTCATGCGAGGGATCGACCGCGCGGAGGGATCCGGACGCGTCGTTCGCCGCCAGGAGGACGACGAGCCGCCGCTTCTCCGTCGGCGACGGCGACGCTCGATCGACCGTGAGCACGAAGAGCGCTTGCTGGTAGCCGGGGACCGCCTTCGCGAACGCACCGAGCACCGCAGTGGCGACCGGGAGGAAGAGGCTCCGCGCAGGCTCGCGGATCTTCCGCTCCGGCGGCGGTGTCTTCGACCGTGCGCTGCGCGGCTCGTAGATCTCGCGAATGGGCGGGAGCGACCGATGAACCGGCGGAGGCGTCGTCCTCCGTGCGGGCGGGCTCGATCGCGCTTCACCTGGGAGAGGCAACGGCGGCGCCGATCGACGCGCGGCCGGCGGAGGCGGAACCGAGTAGCGCGACGGATCGGGCGCCTCGCCTTCGCGAGGACGAGGCGAGTCGAAGAGCCCGATGAACGTGATCTCCTCTTCCGTCCGGCGAAGCTCCACACCCTCGCCCTTCGCGACCACCACCGCGAGCCGCGCGAGCGTGCGCGCGTCGTCCTCGTCGAGGTCGCCGACGACGCTCATCGCGAGCTGAGGGACCCCGCGCGATTGGCCCTCACGGGAGACGAGCTCGGCGTGAGTCATCGTGGAGATCGACGATCGACCTGCCCACGCCCAGCGGAGCAATCGATCCCGCACGACGTAACGGGCGATGACGTCGCCGTACCAACGACCGATGACGTCCCCCCGACGCGTCTCCCACGTCGCCATGCGCGAGACCGAGTCGTAGCGAACCTGCTCACCACGATCCGCGCGCGCGCGCTCGCGTTCGAGCAGTCGCCGGAGCTCGCGCTCGAGACTGATGGCGAGCTTTCGTGTCGCTTCGTCGAGGGGCATCGGTCGAAACGGCCTTCCTCGCTTCTACCATCGAGGGCCGGATCCTTGTAGGTTAGCGCTGCTCGCCCTTTTCAGGAGAGCGTGCCGTGCGGGCTCCCGCGCGGCCCAGCAGTCGACCGATCAAGGAGATCGATGATGTCGCTTTCTCGCAACTGGGCGCCCCGCCCCATGGTCTTCGCGCTTGCCGTCTGTAGCGTCGTTCCGGTGCTCGCGGGGTGCCCCAAGAAGGAGACCCCCGCCGTGGTCGACGCCGCCCCGCCGCCGCCGCCGGTCGAGGAGGTCCCGACGAACCTCGTCCCGATGGAGGAAGACGCGGGCGAGGTCGTCGACGCCGCGCCCGACGCGCCCGCGAAGATCCCCGGCAAGGCGGTCAACGCGAACGTGGCCCGCCTCAAGCAGTGCTGTAACGCGCTCGCCGCCGAGGCGAAGCGCATGGGCTCATCGCCCGAGGCCGGCATGTTCACCGCCGCGGCGGCGCAGTGCAGCACGCTCGCGGCGCAGGCCGGACCGTCGGGCACCGCGCCGGAGCTCGGCGTGCTCCGCACGGCGCTCGCAGGCCGGAACGTCCCCGCGATCTGCGCCGGCTTCTGAGCCGTCAGCCGAAGTGATCGAACCCCTTCGGGTCGACGGGCGCGCGCGTCCCGTCGACCCGGACGAGGGTCAGGCCGCCGCTCGCCGTGTCGGAACCGGAACCCGAAGCGGCTGATTCGACGACGCCGATGCGGTCGAAGCCTTCGATCGGCGAAGGGCTCGTGACGAGCAGTGCGTAGTCCTCGCCGCTCCCGCGGAGGACGAGATCGAGCACGTCGAGCCCCAGCAGTGAGGCCGCGCTGGTGAGCGTGCCCGCCGCGCGCGCGCGGAGGAGGGCCTCCTCGACGACGAGCGTGACGCCGCTCGCCTCGGCGATGTGAGATGCGTCGCGCGAGAGGCCGTCGGAGATGTCGAGCGCCGCGCTCGCGATCCCGCGCATCGCGAGGCCTCGATCGATCAGCGCGCGCGGCCGGCGCCATGCCTGGATGCACGCCGCGATGCTCGGATCCGCGGCAGAGGCGACACCGCGCTCGAGCGCGAGCAAGCCTGCTGCAGCCATTCCGACCGCGCCGGCAAGATAGAGCCCGTCCCCCACCCGCGCGCTGCTCCGGAGGATCGGGCGATCGGCGTATCCGAGCAGCGTCGTCGTGACGGACGTCTCTTTTCCGCGCGCGAGGTTCCCTCCGACGATCGGCGCCGACACCGTGCTCGCCGCGTCGGCCTGACCTCGCGCGAGCGCGTCGAGCGCCGCGTCGTCGACTTCGTCCGCGAGCGCGAGCGCCGAGAGGGCTGCGAGCGGAACGGCGCCCATCGCCGCCAGATCGCTCGCGGCAGCCATGAAGCTCCGCCACCCGACGTCCTCCCATCCGAGCCAGTCGAGGCGGAAGTGGGTCCCTTCGACCTGCGCGTCGATCGTCCAGACGAGCGGCGCGGCGGCAGGCTCGAGGACAGCGGCGTCATCGCCGATGCCCACGTCGATGCGCGCGTCGCCTTTTAGCCCATGCGCGCCGCCGAACCGCTTCGCGAGGAGCGCGATGCGTGCGAGCTCGGTCCCGCGGCTCACGACAGCGCCGGGGGAACGCGAGACGGAAGCGCGGCGCGCCGCGCCTGCGCGGATGGGAGAGTGACGACGAACACGGTGCCGTTCGGCTCGTTGGCCTCGACCGCGACCCGCCCGCCGTGCGCGTCGACGATGCGCTTCACGATCGAGAGGCCGAGCCCGGTGCCGCCGTACTCGCGCGTGGACGACGAGTCGACCTGATAGAACGCGTCGAAGACCTTGGTGCGCTCGACCGACGGGATCCCGATGCCCGTGTCGGAGACGCGAACCTCGACCTGCTTGAGAAGCGGCGCGAGGAGCGCCGCGCCCGCGTCGTCGTCGTCCTCCTCGCTCGGCGAGATCGTGGCCTCGGTCACGCGAGCGTGCACCGCGACCTTTCCGCCCTTTGGCGTGAACTTCACCGCGTTGTCGACGAGGTTGATGAACACCTGACGCAAGCGCTCGGCGTCGGCGGCGAGCTCGCACGCGATGTCGTCGGCGTCGAGCACGAGCTCGACCTCCTTCTTCCGCGCCACGGGCGTCAGCGTCGAGATGACCTCCTTCAGGATCGGAGCGATCTGCGCCGGCGCCTGCCGAAGGCTCATCGTGCCGCTCTCGAGCTTCGAGAGATCGAGGAGGCCCATGATGAGGCGAAGGAGCTGCTCGCCCTTCGCGTGGATCGTACGGACGTACTCCTGCTGCTCGGGAGCGAGCGTACCGGCGATGCCCTCGGCGAGCATCTCGCTGTAACCGATGATCGACGTGAGCGGCGTGCGGAGCTCGTGGCTCATCGTCGCGAGGAAGTTCGACTTGAGACGATCGACCTCCTTCAGGCGCGTCAGCGTCTGCTCGAGCCGTGCCGTTTTGTCCTGCAGCTCGCGGTAGCTCTCGCGCACGCTGTAGAGGTGGAGCTTGCTCGTCACCCAGGCCTTGTGGCTCGAGAAGATGATGAGCTCGAGCGTCTCCTTCACGTGCGCCGCGATGCGCTGGAGCGCCTCCTGCTTCACCCGCGGGACCTTCGCGACCAGCTCGCTCGCCCGCGCGATGTCGAGCCTCTTGTCGGTCTGAGCGAGCGACGGCGGCGGCTCACGCAGCCCCGCCGGCGCGTACGGACCGAGCACGATGCGCCCGACGCGACGGCCCTCGTGCTCGAGCGACACGATGCGATAGGCGAGGCCGGTGAAGCACGGATGCGTCACCTCGCCATCGTCGCCTGGGGCGACGCTCCTCGCAGCGCTCACGGTCGAGCCGCACGCCGCGCGGGAGCCGGAGAGCTCGTTGATGTACCGGCACAGCTCATGCTCCGTCGCCACGTTCGCGAGGAGCACGCCCTCGGACGAATAGACGCGCACTCCGATGCCGAACAGCTCGTGGATGCTCTTGCAGAGGTCCTCGAGCGCCTCGCGATCGACGACGTCCTCGAGCGCGATCGGCTGATCGCCGACGACGTAGTGGCTCGTGGGGATCTCGCTCATGCGCCCACCTTCCTGCCGCCGACGTACGCGCTGCAGAGCTCGCGCGCCCGGCCCGGATAGCCCAGGCTGGCCGCGGCCTTTGCGAGGAAGTCGTCGGGTTCGATTCCGAGCTTCTGCCTGAGGTCGTGCTCGACGTCGAGCTTGCGCCACGCGCGATCGAGCAGCCCGAAGAACGACTCCATCACGCCCTGCCCGTGGACGGCGGATGCCTTGAAGACCGGCTCCTTCCCTCGTCGCGCGAGGTCGTCGATCTCGGCATCGCTGCGTACGTTGGGAAGGTCGCGCTTGTTGAACTGGATGACGAGGGGCACGTCCCGCATCGAGCGTCCGAGCTCTTTCAGGTTGGTCCGTAGGTCGAGAAAGGAGGCCGCGTTGTTCTCCGTCTCGGCGATCTGCGAGTCGGCGATGAACGCGACCCCGTCGGCGCCCTGGAGCACCAGCCGCCGCGTCGACGCATGGACGACCTGGCCGGGGACGGTGAAGACCTTCACGCGGAGGTTCATCGCTCCTCCCTCGGTGTCTGCCTTGAAGACGAGCGGCAGCATGTCGAAGAACAGCGTGCGGTCGTCTTTCGTCTCGAGCGTCATGAGACGGCCACGACTGTCGGCCTTCGTCAGCTCGTGCAGCGCCTTGAGGTTCGTGGTCTTCCCGCTCAACGCGGGCCCGTAGTAAACGAGCTTGATTGCGACTTCTCGGGCGGCGAAATTCAGCTGCAAGGCGCAAAGCATCGTATCATGGGCGCGTGCTCAAGGAAGGCGACAAGGCTCCGACGTTCAACCTGGACAGCGACGAAGGCGGAAAGCTCTCTCTCCGCGATTTCGGCGACAAGACGCTCGTCCTCTACTTCTACCCTCGCGACAACACGCCGGGCTGCACCCGACAGGCCCAGGCGTTCACCGCGGCAAGGCGCGCGATCGAAGGCGCCGGCGGCGCGGTCGTCGGCGTCTCACGCGACTCGCTGAAGAGCCACCAGTCGTTCCGCCAGAAGTGCGGGCTCGGCATTCCCCTGCTCTCCGACCCGGACCTCGCCGTCCACAAGGCCTACGGCGCGTGGGGTGAGAAGACGATGTACGGGAAGAAGGTCGAGGGGGTGCTCCGCTCGACCTTCCTGGTGAAGGGCGGGAAGATCGTCCGGGTGTTCCCGAATGTGAAGGTCGACGGCCACGCCGAGGCGGTGCTCGCGGCGCTCGGTGGAGCGACCGCCGAGCCGAAGGCCGCCGCCAAGAAGAAGGCCGCTCCCGCAAAGAAGGCCCCTGCGAAGAAGGCCACGAGCGCGAGCGCCGTGAAGTCGGCGACGAAGAAGGCGACCGCCAAGAAGGCTCCGAAGAAGGGCGCCACCAAGAGGTGAGCGAAGACGCGCTCGTCGTCGCCTGGCTCGAGGCAAGCGAGGCCCGCGAGGACGCGGTCCGAGCCCTCGGCGAGTGGGCGCGCGCGCGAGGAGCTCGGCTCGTCGGGCTCGACGAGAGCACGCCGGCGCAGCATGTCGACTTCACGCTCGCGGAGCGCGCCGAGAAGGAGCTCGAGCGCGCACGCCTGGCGAT
Source organism: Myxococcales bacterium 68-20 (assembly GCA_001899635.1). Taxonomy (GTDB): domain Bacteria; phylum Myxococcota_A; class Polyangia; order Polyangiales; family Polyangiaceae; genus Labilithrix. The sequence continues at coordinate 486,701 of MKVQ01000005.1, forward strand.
CGGCGCTGCGGACGCCGACGCCGCCGAGCGCGCTCTCGCGCGGGTCGAGAGTCTGCTCCGCGACCATCCCGAGCTCCCCCAGGCGCCGTGGCTTCGCGCCGAGGTCGAACGGACGTGGTCGGCGCGCTGGCTGCGCGTCGAGCCGCGCGACGAGGCCCGCGCGCGCGCCGCGTGGCAGAACGCAGAGGCGCTCGACGGCGGACGGGTCCAGGGGATCGGGGAGTCCGGCTACCCGCCGAAGCGGACGGTGAAGGCGACGATCATCGTCGCCGGTGCGCAGAGCGGGCACGTGTCGCTACGGCTCGACGGTACGCCGATCGAGCCCGCGGAGACCGACGCTCGCGGAGCGATCTACACGGTCGACGTCGCGCCGGCGGAGCACCACCTCCTCGCGACGTCCGACGATCGGATCGTCTTCGCGTCATGGGTCGCGATCGCCGGCGAGGAGCCGGCGCCCACGCGGATCAGCGTGGTCACCGGCGGAGGCTGCAGCCGCGACGAGCTCGGGCGCGCGCAGCGACGAGACGGACGGATCGACGCCGCCGGCGTCGCGTGCCCGCGCTGGCTCGCGGCCATCCCGGGCCAGAAGCGCGGGAGTGTCCTCGTAGCACGCTGCGAGCGAGACACGTGCGGACCGCTCCTCGAATGGCGCACCGAGCGTCTCCCGACGTACGGACCGCCGCAAGCCCACAGCACCGTCGCGGGGTGGCCTTCATGGGCGACGTGGACGCTCGTCGGCATCGGCGCGGCGACCGCGGCGTCGATGGCGATCATCGCTACGGGCGTCTTCGAGACCCGGCCCGTCGAGCCGCGCTTCGTCGTCGGCGGCGCTCGTCAGGAGTGAAGAGCCGTCCACGAACTTGGGGCTGCGCCCCAACGACCCGCAGCGGTCGCGCGTACCGAACGCGTACTCGCGAAGCTGCAGACGCTCGAAGACCGCGCCGGTGTGAGCGACGTCTCTTCTTGGCGCAGCCCGTGCTCCTACTGCGCCCGCGCGACGCGCTACCAGGCGCGACGTCGACTCGACGGCGTCGCTGAACGCCGCACGAGCGAAACGCGACGGCGTTCGGCTCCCGACGAAGTGACACGCGAAGGGCAGACCGGGCCCGCGCGCGCCGCTCGGTCGCGCTCTCGGCCCGACATTGCTCGCCTTCGTCGAGCGCGCGCGAGCTGGGAAGAGAACCCGAATCTCGCGTGTAGCTAGTGACGAAGGCAGCGATGCCGGCGACGACGCAGGCGGGCCGCCGCATCCCCCCGCCCCCCGCGAAGCGAACGAGGCAGAGCTAGCCCTCGTAACTCCCTCGACCCGTTCCTCCCCCTTCCCCCACGCACTTAAACGCTCAGGAGGTACTCCCGCCCATCCCCGACAACCGACCATGTGAAAGCTGCAACTGTGGCGGCTCCCCGGCGCATTCGCGGCGGGGAGCCTTCCCTATTTTGTCCCTCTATTTTCGGAGGCGATGATGTTCGGAGACGAGCTGTTCTTCGCGCCCTCCGACATTGCGCAGGCGCGGTGCCGCGCTTAGGCTGTTTCCCGGAAAGAGGTAGACGATGGCTGAAGCCCCGGCGCTCGACTTCAACGCGTACGTCACGAGAAAGAGGGCCGAGCGTGCGGGCGGCGCCGCCGTCGGCGAGCACGACTACTCGTTCGTGCTCGACCGCCAGTCGCGCGCGACCGTCGAGTCCGCGCGGCCGATCCAGCTCGCGGTCGCGAGCACGGTCCGTCTGTGGAAGCAGGTCTGGCGCGGCCAGCTCCTCGGAAGCGCGGTGAAGGTCTCGGACCGCCAGTTCCCGCGTATCCACGGGCTCACCCGCGAGTGCGCGGAGCAGCTCGGCATCGGCGTGCCTCAGGTCTACATCGTCAACAGCCCGCACCTGAACGCGGGCACGTTCGGCACGGACGAGGAGTCGTTCATCCTCGTGCACTCGGCGCTCGTCGATCACTACTCGGACGAGGAGCTCCGCACCGTCATCGGACACGAGTGTGGCCACATCCACAACTCGCACGTCGTCTACCTGACGACGCTCCACTACCTGAAGACGATCGCGGCGGCGTTCATCCCCTGGATCGTCTATCCGGCGATGATCCCGCTGAACGAGCTCTCGCGGCGCGCGGAGATCACGTGCGACCGCGCCGGCATGCTCTGCGCGAAGAACGAGCAGGTCGCCGCGCGCGCCCTCACGAAGCTCGTCCTCGGATCGCGCAAGCTGTACGACGAGTTCAATCTCGACGCGTTCCTCGAGCAGTACGAGGAGGGCAAGGATTCCATCGGCCGCTACATGGAGGCGCTCGCGACGCACCCGTACCTGCCGAAGCGTGTCCTGGCGATGCGCGTGTTCGCCCAGAGCGAGCTCTACAAAAAGACGGCGAGGGTGCTCCCCGCCGAAGGCCTCTCGATGTCCGAGGTCGACGATCGGGTGAAGGCCCTCTTGAAGGGCGAGGCCTGATCCGCGTCACCGAACCGCGAGAGCCTCCTGTCTCTCGTCCCGAGAAGCGCATCGCAGCGATACGTCCGTAGGAAGCCGAAGGAAAGACCATGCTCGAAGGATTCCGTGAACGAAAGCTCGACGTGACGGTGGCACTCCAGGAGCTCGGCGAGATCGCCGACGGGCTCGGCGCCAAGAGCCTCAAGGAGCGCCTCGATCGGGAGCTCGTGAAGAAGCTCGAAGAGGACCGCTTCCACCTCGTCGTCGTCGGCGAGTTCAACCACGGCAAGTCGACCTTCGTGAACGCGCTGCTCGGCGAGACGGTGCTCCCGGTCGGCGTCACCCCGACGACCGCGGCGATCCACCACCTCAAGTACGCAGAGAAGCCCGACGCCACGGTCGTCTTCCAGTCGGGAAGGCGCGAGTCGATTGCGTTCGAGGACACGCGCAGGTTCGCCGTCGGCGGCGGCTCGAGCGCCGATGAAGTGGACTACCTCGAGGTCGGGTACCCCGCGGCGTTGCTGAAGGAGCGCATCCTCCTCGTCGACACCCCAGGCGTGAACGACCTCTCGCTCCAGCGCGCCGACATCACGTACAGCTACATCCCGCGCGCCGACGCGGTGCTCTTCCTCCTCGACGCCGGTCAGATCCTGAAGGAGAGCGAGCGCCAGTTCCTCAACGACAAGCTCCTCAAGGCGTCGCGCGACAAGATCGTCTTCGTCATCACGAAGTGGGACATCCTCGACGAGAACGAGAAGCAGGAGGCCCTCGCCTACGCGCGCACGCAGCTCGCGAACCTGGTGAAGGATCCGGTCGTCTTCCCGATCAGCTCGGAGACGGCGCTCCAGGGTGCGAGGGACAAGTCCGGCCTGCCGGAGCTCCTCGCCCACCTCACGACGTTCCTCGCCGAGGAGCGCGGGCGGATCCTGCTCGACAACGCGCTCGGTGAGGGCGTCAACGTCGGCAACCTCCTCTCGAAGGGCGTCGACGCCCGGCGCCGCTCGCTCACCATGAAGACCGAGGAGCTCGAGCGGCGCATCAAGACGCTCGAGGAGGACCTCAAGGGCACGGCGGGCACGATCGAGCAGCGCCGCATGAAGATCCGCGAGGAGATCAGCGGGATCAAGGTCGGGGCGCAGAAGGACCTCGAGCGCTTCGTCGAAGACACCGTCCGCCAGCTCCCGAACGTCATCGAGTCGGCCAAGCAGGACGACCTCCGGAAGTTCCTCCCGGCGTTCCTCGAGGACACCTTCCGCCAGTGGGCCGAGGCGGAGTCGACGGAGATCGCCGCAAAGCTCGAGCAGCTCGCCGAGAAGACGATCGCTCTGATCAAGGAGGACGCCCACGACGCGACCAAGCGCGTCGGTGAGGCGCTCGGCGGCGACGTGAGGCGGCTCGACATTCAGATCGACACCTTCCGCTACGACGCCGGCATCGCGGCCGTCCTCGTGCTCGGCCTCGGCATGATGTTCGTCAACGTCATGGTCGGCGGCCTGCTCACGATCGCGGCGCCTATCATGGCGCTCGTCCTCCGCGACCGCATCGATGCGGAGTACAAGAAGCGCGCGGCGGAGCAGGCGCCCGAGGTGCTTCGGCAGGCCGCGAAGCAGGTCGGCCCGAAGATCGACGAGATGATCGAGGACTTCGCGAAGAAGCTCGACGCCTGGGTCGTGACCGCCGGCGAGGAGCTCTACCGCGAGGTCCTCGAGGTCCTCAATGCCTCGCGCGACGCCCGCGCGAAGGCGAACCACGACGAAGCCAAGGCGAAGGAAGAGGTCGAGGAGCAGGACGCCCGACTCGAGAAGGCGAAGAAGCGCGTGGCCGACCTCCGCGCGCAGCTCTGGCTGCCCAAGGACAAGGTCCGCGTCGCCGACAGCCAGACCGAGCTCGCGGCCACCGACTGACCCCGTACGTAAGCACCTACCGGACGCCGACGGCGGTAGGATGCCCCCTCGATGGCGAAAGCTAGCCACGTCTCCGAGACACCCGCGACGGCGTTCCTGAAGAAGAACGCCGTCGCGTTCACAGAGCATCCGTACGAGTACGAGGAGCGCGGTGGTACCCGTGTTTCTTCGGAGAAGCTCGGCGTCCCGGAGCACGCCGTCATCAAGACGCTCGTGATGGAGGACGACGAGAAGAAGCCGCTCGTGGTCCTCATGCACGGCGACCGCGAGGTCTCGACGAAGAACCTGGCGCGGCAGATCGGCAAGAAGCGCGTCGAGCCGTGCTCCCCCGACGTGGCGCAGCGTCACTCGGGCTACCAGGTCGGCGGCACGAGCCCGTTCGGGCTGCGGAAGCCGATGCCGATCTACGTGGAGAAGTCGGTCCTCGAGCTCGAGCGCATCTGGATCAACGGAGGCCGCCGCGGCTTCCTCGTCGGTATCGATCCGAAGGAGCTCGTACGGGTCTCGAAGGCGACCGCCGTCGAGGTCGCGCTCGAGAAGTAGCCCACCGCGAGGCGCGCGCTACTCGAAGCTGTCGTCGTCCGGGATCGTCGGCGTCGGTGCGGGCGCAGGCGCGGCCGGCGCAGGCTCGGCCGGCGCGGGCGGCGGGAACGAGGGCGCGGCCGGAAGCTCGGGCCCCTCCCCGACCTTCACGAAGACGCGACGCTCGCCGATCTCCATCGGCGCGATGACGCGGGTGCCGAGATCGAGCTTCTTCTGCGCGTTGGCGAGCTCGCGAAGCGGGTCGCCCGGATCGTCGGTCGAGGTGACGAACGTGCCGTAATGAATCGGCACCATCCGCGCGGCGTCGAGGTCGACGAACGCCTGCACTGCCTGCGCCGGGTCCAGGTGGAGGCGGCGCATGTAACCACGCGGCGCGATCGGTGCGATCGGCAACAGGGCGAGGTCGAGCTTGGGGAACCGCTGCCCGGTCTCGACGAACATGCGCTGGTCGTACGCGCTGTCGCCGCCGAAGTAGACCTTGAGCCCGTGGTACTCGATGACGTACCCGGTGAACGAGTGGGTCATCCACGCCTCGTCGACGCCGTAACGCCAGCCGACGTGATCCACCGGCACCGCCGTCACGCGGAGGCCGTCCTTCTCCCACGCCTGCCACGTTTCCAGCTCGTACGCGGGGAAGGCAAACCCACCCGTGAGGTAGGCCGTGCCGCCACGCGGGAGGAGCAGCGTCTTCACCTTCGACTCGATCATCTCGAGGCTGCCGAGCGACAGGTGATCGAAGTGCATGTGCGAGACGAGCGCGACGTCGACCGGCGGAAGGTCCTTCGGGTCGAGGCCGGGCTCGACCAGCCGCTTCGACAGCTGACCGACGGTGCTCGTGAACACCGGGTCGGTCAGGATGACCTTGTCGTCGATCTGGATGAGCGCCGTCGAGTGCCCGACCCAGACGACGGCGAGCCGAGCATCGGGCGTGACGGGCTGCTTGTTCTTCACGACCTCGCGAGGGCTCGAGAAGAGCGAGCCCACCACGCGGCCACCCGCGCGCGCGACGAAGCACCCTGGAAGGGTCGCGGTCGCCGCCACGAGCGCCGTCACCAACGCAAGCTCAGCGCGGCGCAGCAAGGGTGCTCCCGACGTCGACGTTGCCGTGGCGCACGCGGACCGTGATCGGCGCGCCGTCGAAGATCCTGTCACTCTCGGAGACGAGGCGGACGGTCTTCGTGTCGCCGTCCTCGAGATCCGCACTGCACTGCTCGGCCGGGGCCGCTTGCCCGGCGAAGGTCACCCGCGTGCAGTAGGTGCCGATGTTCCCGCCGAGGCTCTCGGACGCGAGAAGGTCGACCTCGACGACAACCCTCTTGTCTACCGCGCGATGCGCGCGCGTTCCCGTGATCTGGAGCGATGCGCCCGTGTCGTCGCAGGCAGCGAGCCCGATCGCGAGACAGCCGAGCAAGAGAAGGGACCGCATCAGAAGTACCGGAGCCGGAGGGTGGCGATCGCCGCGAGCGGAGCGTGCGTCGGCGCGACGGTCATCTGGACCCCGACCGTACCGCCGAGGATGTAAGCGCCGACGTCGTAGGCGACACGGAGGCCGTCGTACGCATACACCGATGTGCCGAGCGAAACCGAGAGATACTCGCCTCGATGCGCCACCGGCAGGTACGCGCGGAGGCCTGGGCGGACGAGGACGCTGTCGATGTGGCCACCGATGTACTCGACCGACGCCGACAGCTCGAGCGACCCCGAGTGCCGCGCGATCGGATCGACGACGAGGTAGCGCCAGCGGGACTGACTCGGATGGACGCCGAACGACCAGAGCACCGGCGTGAGCTGCCACCGCAGTCCGAACGCGGCGCGCGCACTGGCGTCGATGTTGCCGGTGGGCCCGATGTGGCGCTGCCGGCCGACCGCGACCTCCGGGCTCGGCACGAGCTGGAGCAACGCCCACGTGAGCGTGGGGCGAGGCACTGCCTGGTGATAGCCGAAGCTCGTGTCGGGCTGCGGCGCGTGATGGACGACCGGCTCGGGGACCGAGCTCGAGACCTCCGGCGGCTCGGCGGCGACCGCAGCCCCTGCGAACGAAACGGCAGCGGCGGCCGACAGCGAGGCGATCAGCGAGCGAAGCTTCACAGCCCGAGCGCCTCCAGGAAGCCGTGTCGCCCGAGACGCTCGATCGCCTCGCGCCGCTCCACGAAGCGCTGCCATCGCTTTCCGACGCGGATCGCGTCGTCCGTGATGCGCGTGATCGTGAACCGGAGCGCCGCGAAGATGGCCTCGTCGTAGAGGACCTCGCGATCGCCCGCTTCGAGCTCGCGGACGGAGCGGTACCCTCGGACGATGGCGGCAGCCAAGTCGGTGTCGAGCTTCGATCCGTACGACCACGCGAGGATCGTCACGGCAAGGTCGTAAGCGAACGGGCCATCGTGCGCGCTCTCGAAGTCGAGGAGCGCGGCGATGCTACTACAGGTCCCCGTCCCCGTGGCCGAGGTGTCGTCGCTCCAGAGGACGTTGTCGCGAAAGAGATCGCCATGGATGAGCCCGCGAGGCACGTCGTACCGGCGGCTCGCCGCAATCCGGATCATGGCGTCCCGAAGCGAGCCCGCGAGCGCGCGCGCCTCCGGATCGCTCGAGGACGCCACGCGCTCGCAGCGCGTCACGAGGTGCGCCGGATCGAAGCGTCCCGCGTCGAGCGGCGCAGTCGGCGCATGGCCGGCGACGTGGATGCGCGCGAGTGCCGCGCCGACCGCCGCGGCCGCGTCCACCGTGACCGCTCGCTGGCAGAGCATCTCCCCGTCGACCCACGGGAAGATCGCCGCGGGCTTGCCGGCGAGGAGCCGCATCGTCGCGCCATCCCGGGCCGCGATCGGCGCGGGGGTCGGGAGCCCATGCGCTGCGAGGTGGGCCAGAACCGCCGCCTCGCGAACGGCGCCGGCCGCGTCCTGCTCCTCGTAGATCCGGAGGAACCAGCGGCGCCGCCGTCCCTCGCGCTCGCGCTCGAGCTCGAGCTCGAGCTCGAAGCTGGTGTTGACGGTCCCCGCCTCGATTCCCCGAAACTTCTCGAGGGGTTCCAAGGGGTAAGCGGCGACGAAGCTCGCGAGCTCCGCAGTGGTGGGAGTGGTCAGGATCGCCATGGGAAAGGGCCGCCGGGGAGCGAGGCTCGAGGGGCGGAAAGGAGTGCTGTGGGACGCATCCTAACCCGAACCATTACAAGTATTCGTGGACTAAACGCTCAGACAAATGGTAGGTGGCGCTTCCTGCGGACACTTAACCCGCGCAACGAAGATGGCCACAAAGAAGCTCGCTAAGGGGAAGCCCGATTCAAAGGGCGCAGGTAAGAACGGAGCGAAGGCGTCTGGTGCGAAGGGCGCTAGTGCGTCAGACTCGCCGAAGCGCAAGCTCGGCCTGAGGGGCGCGGCTCCTTGGGCAGCGCGTCACGCGGCGAAGCACGCCGCCGAGGCGCGTGCTCGCGCGGCCGAGCCGCCCCTTCCGGGCAGCGCGCGCGCGACGATCCGAACGCCGGCGACGGCCGAGGCCATCAAGGCGAAGATCGCGGATCTTCACAACGCGCTGCAGCAAATCAAGGGCTTCCGTAAGAACCTCACGAAGGGTTTCTACGACGTCGGCATCGTCCTCAAGGACATCCAGGCGCGCCGCCTCTTCGAGGCGAAGGGCTTCGGCACCTTCGAGGCGTTCCTCGAGCGCGAGACCGCGGAGCTCGGCAAGACGACGGCGCTCCGCCTCGTCCGCATCGCGAGCCTCTTCCAGAAGGACGCCGCGCTCGAGCTCGGCATGGACCGCATCTTCATGGCGCTCATGTCGATCGAGGCCGGCGACGGCGTCGCGCCGGACGCGCGCCCGAGCGGCAAGATCCCGCCGCCTCCCCTCTCGTCGTCGGTCCTCCCGCTCAAGCCCCCGGGCCGCTGAGCCCACGGCTCGGGCATCCTCGGCGCGCTGCGCTCGAGGTCCCGAGTCGACGAGCGCATACGCCTGGCCCCGTCACGGGTCGGGCGCGATGGCGCGCGCGCAGTCCGGAGCGATCGCCCACGGCGACGCGTGAGCAGCCACGCTTACGCGTCGTTTCGTTTGGTCTCGTTCATTGGACCGGAGCCCACTCCGCGAGGACGAGCGCCTCGCGCAGACGATCGCGTGCGGGAGAAGGCACCGCCTCGAGCGCGGCGATGCGCTGGTCGAGCGTCGCACGCTCCGCGAAGACGTAGACGTCGCTCGTCGTGAACATCCCGGCGCTCTCGACGAGAGTGTCGACGAGGACGACTCCGCGCTCGGTGTCGAGCACGTCGATGTGGTCGCGCGGTCGCGCGCTCGCGATCGTGTCGCTGCGGACGACGGCGATCGCCGCGTGGCCCGGCCCGGCCAACCGGACCACCCGGCGGATCCGATCGCGGCCGACCCGGAACGCCGGCCGGCGCTCCTGCTCGAACACCATCCTGACGAGCCCTCGATCGAGACCGCGCTCCTTCGCGAGCGGCGCATCGAGCGCGATCCCCGCGTAGATCTCCGCCTCGTAATCCGCGCGCGGCTTGCCCGTGCTCTCGACGACGGCGAGGGCCCCGGATGGCCGCGCCGTCACCGAAACCACCGGAGGCGCCTTCGTCTTCGGCGTCACCGGCGGAGCGAGCTCGCGCTCCCTCTTCGGCGACCGCGACTTCGAAGCGATCGGCGTCCTCGCGACGATGGCCGTGTCCTTCGACGCGCTCGGCGCGATCGCCGCTGCGGGCGCCTTCGGGTCGATCCGGAGCAGATCGCGGGCCCCACCGGCCTGGGCCGTGGTCGTGAAGAGGAGCAGCGCGAGCCAACCCATCGCCGGTTTGATCCCCATGGGCACACCATGCATCCTGGCGCAGGGCTGGCCAAGAAAACGCCCGGCGGCCCGCCGGCGTACGTCCGCGAGGCCTCGGCATCGACGACCGCCGCTGTGAGCGCTCGCTCGCTCAGCGACCGATCGGGATCGAGACGATCACCTTGGCGCCCTTCCCGCGCTCGCTCTCGATCGTCACGTCGCCGCCGTGCTGGTCGACGATCTTGCGGACGATCGAGAGGCCGAGGCCCGTTCCGGCCTCCTTCGTCGTGAAGAACGGATCGAACACGTTCGGCAGCAGCTCCGAGGCGATCCCCGGTCCCGTGTCCTCGACGACCATGAGGACACGCTCCTGCTCCGGCCGCACGCGCACCGTGAGCGTACCGCCCTGCTTCATCGCCTCGAGCGCATTGACGACGAGGTTGATCGTCACCTGCTTCAACTTCTCGCGATCCCCGATGGCGACACACCCGTCGTCGGGCAGGTCGCGCACGATCGTCACGCCGCGGCCCTTCGCGCTCTCCTCCTCGAGGTCGAGCACCTCGTCGGCGAGCCGCGGCAAGTGCACCGGCTCCCGCGCGATGCCACGTGGACGCGCCAGCTCGAGGAACTCGGTGAGGAGGCGGTTGAGCCGTCCGATCTCGTCACCGACGATCCGCGTGCGATCCTTCAACGCCCCCCGAGTCACCTCGTCGGCTTCGATCCGATCGAGGTTCCGCGTGAGGAGGTGGAGCTGCAGTACCGCCGCGTTGAGCGGGTTCCGGATCTCGTGCGCGAGGTTCATCGCGAGCTCGCCCATCGCCGACAGCGCCTCGGCATCCGCCGCGCGCTTCTCGAGCGCGCGCCGCTCGGTGACGTCGATGCCGATCAGGTAGACGAGGTCGCCCGACTCGCGGGACCGCGAGACGTGCCAGCGGATCCGCTTGGCCCGCGGCGAAGTGTGGATCGAGCCCACCTCGTCGAGCGGTCGGTCGAGCGCCGATGCGGAGCTGCGCGCGCTCCGCGTGTCCACGAATCCCGTCTCCACCTCGGCAGCCCGGATCTGCCCGCGCGTCGTCGCAAGCGCAGCGCGCACTGCGGCGTGGTCCTCCGCCGGGATCCACGCCTCGAGGAACGATCGGCCGAGGGCCTGGTCGCCCGTCGTGCCGGCGAGGCTCGCCGCCTTGCGGTTGATCAACGTGACCTCGTCGGCGCCGCCGAGCGCGACCACGAGCACGTCGGTGACATCGACGAGGTCGCGGTACCGACGTTCGAGCTCGTCGCGCTCCTGCCTGAGCTCCACCTTCGTGAGCGCCTGCTCGACGATCGAGATGAGCTCCTCCGGTCGGAAGGACTTCAGGACGAACGCGAACGCCCCCGAGCGGAGGGCGCCGATCGCGGCGTCGACGCTCGCAAAACCCGTCACGAGAAGCACCTCGGAGAATGGTGCGACGGCCCGGAGCGGTCGGATGAGATCGATGCCGCTCACGTCGGGCAGCTTCACGTCGACGATCGCGACGTCGAAGCCCTTCTGCGCCATGACGAGGGCTGCGGCTCCGCTCTGCGCCGTCTCGATCGCGATGCCCGGGAAACCGGAGGCGATGACCGCCCGCATCGTATCGACGAGCTCGGTGTTGTCGTCGACGATGAGCACCCGCGAGCGCAGGGGCGCGCTCCGAGCGGTGGCGATGGGCGGTGAAGAAATCGGCACGGGGAGGTCCTTAGGGTCCCGCGCCTTCGCGGGGAAGAGAAGCCCTGGCAGCACCGGGGAAGCAGGGCCGCGTGTCATCGCGGCCGGAAGCGGCCCGTCTTCGTCGTGCGAGGAGCGAGGAGCCCCCGCTCACGCGGGACGGCGAGCGGACGAGGTCGAGGGGCTCATCCGCCGAGCAGGCGCTTCAGCGTCTCGTTGACGAGCTGCGGGTTCGCGCTGCCCTTCGTCGCCTTCATCACCTGACCGACGAAGAAGCCGAACACGCCGGTCTTGCCGGCCCGGTACTGCTCGGCCTGCTTCGCATTGTCCGCGATGACCTTCGCGCACGCCGCCTCGATCGCGGCGGGGTCCGACACCTGCGACATCCCGAGCTCGGCCACGAGCGCCGCCGGCGACGCGCTCGTCCCCTTCGCCTTCGCGTAGAGCTCCTTCGCCTGCTTCCCGCTGATCTTGCCCTGCGAGGCGAGCTTCAGGATCTCGACGATCTGAACGGGCGTGACGGGGAAGTCCGCCTCGACGCCGCGGGTGGTGACGTCGCGGAGGACCTCGCTCTGGATGAAGTTCGCGACCGTCACCGCTTCGAGATTCAGCGTCGCCGCCTCCTCGAAAAACGACGCGACGCGCGGGTGCTGGGTGAGGACCTGCGCGGCGTACGGAGACAGTCCGAGCTCGGAGACGAACCTCTCTCGCTTCGCACGTGGCGTCTCCGCGAGGGATGCACGCAGCGTCGCGACGAAGGCCTCGTCGAGGCGAAGCGGCGGGAGGTCCGGCTCCGGGAAGTAGCGGTAGTCCTGCGCCGTCTCCTTGCTCCGGAGCGAGAACGTCGAGCTCGTCTTCTCGTCCCAGCCGCGCGTCTCCTGGACGATGCGACCGCCCGATTCGAGGACGTCCTGCTGGCGCGCGATCTCGCCGGCGAGCGCTTTCTCGACGAAGCGGAACGAGTTGATGTTCTTCAGCTCGACCCGCGTCCCGAGCTTGTCCGATCCCGCAGGGCGGATGGAGACGTTGGCATCGCAGCGGAAGGAGCCTTCCTCGAGGTTGCCGTCGTTGACCCCGAGGAAGACGAGCACGTCGCGGAGCGCACGGAGGTAGCCCGCGGCCTCGGCAGGCGTGCGGAGATCGGGCTCGCCGACGATCTCGACGAGCGGCGTCCCGGCCCGGTTGAGGTCGACGACCGATCCTCCACCGAGCTCGTGGAGGTTCTTCCCCGCGTCCTCCTCCATGTGGATCCGCGTGAGGCGGGCGCGCTTGGTGACGGCGTCGTCGCCCTCGCCGACCTCGAACTCGACGAATCCGCCCTGGGAGAAGGGCTCGTCGTACTGGCTGACCTGGTAGCCCTTCGGCAGGTCCGGATAGAAATAGTTCTTCCGCGCGAAGCGGCTGGTCTCCTGGATCGTGCACCCGAGAGCCAGCGCCGTCCGGACCGCCATCCGGACCGCTTCGGCGTTGAGCACCGGCAGCGCGCCGGGCAAGCCGAGGCACGTCGGGCAGACGTGCGTGTTCGGCGGCGCCCCGAAGGACGTCGCACACGCGCAGAAGAGCTTGGTGCGAGTGAGGAGCTGCGCATGCACCTCGAGCCCGATGACGGCCTCCCACGATCCGCTCATGACGCAGCGTAGCCTAGCAAGCGGAGCCGCGCGTTTCTCCGGTTACTTTTCCATCCGCTCCAGGCCGTTCTAGCCTGACCGTCCCTCGTACTGTCCGGTTCGCCTCTCCGATGCCCTCTGACGCCTGGCTCCGCGGTCTGCCGCTCGCTGTCCTCACCGTATCGCTCATTGCGGTCCCGGTGTTGGTCCTGGAGCCGCAGGGCATGCCGCGCATGCGAGCGCTCGAGAAGGAGCTCAAGGGTGTCGAGGCCGAGAACGCAGAGCTCCGCCGCGACGTCGCGCGTCTCCGGACGGAGGTGAAAGACCTCCGGGAGAACCCTGCCGCAGTCGAGCGGATCGCACGGGAGCAGCTCGGCCTCGTGCGCAAGAGCGAGGTCGTCTTCCAGTTCGAGAGGAAGTGACCCACCGTGCCGGCCCTCGACGAACACGCCATCGAGCGTACGCAGACGGACTCAACCGCTCGGAGCCGGCGAAGGCCCGCGTGCCCCGTGATCGGCGACCGCGAAGCCGTGCTAGTTCAACGCGGGCCGAAGGCCCACCACTGCGGGAGGTTGGGGCGCGAGCCCCAAGTTGATACGTTGGGGTCGTGGCAGCGGACGAGCTGACGAAGGCGCTTCTCCTCGAGGAGGTCGCCGCGCCGCGGGCGATCGCCGAAGCACTCTTCGCTTCGGTGAACGGCGGTGTGCCGCTGCTCCAGGCGCTCGTCGATACCGGGGCCGCGAGCCCCGATGTCCTCTCGCGCTACCTCGGTCGGACGGAGGCGCCCTTCCTCCGCCAGGTGATCCCGGTGCCCGAGCTCGTCGATCGGCTACCGCTCGGCCTCTGCAAGCGGCTGCTCGCGATCCCGGTGCGGCGGGACGCGCTCACTGGGACGGTCGACGTCGCCGTCGCCGATCCGGCCGATCCCCATCCGGCAAACGAGATCGCCTTTCATCTCCGCGCGCCGGTCCGCGTGGTTCGCGCACCGGTAACGGCGATCGAGGAGGCCCTCCGGCGCCTCACGATTTCCGCACGCGAGCACACGGGGTCGGTCCCCCCGCCGGCCGACCGCTTCCGCGAGGCGGCGCGCGCCGCCGCGCGCACGGAGGAGCGAGAGCGACCGTTCGCTGGTCGCTCGAACAGCATGCCCGCCGCCGCCGGTGCTTCGCATCGACGGCCCGGCACGCTGCCGCCGCCGGTGCCCGAGCTCTCGCAGGCGGTCCCGACGGCGCGAGACCATGCTCCGCGCCGCGGAGGCCTCGTCCTCGACACGGACTCGTCGCCACCGCCGCCTCTTCCGCAGCCTCCCCGCGTGCGGACTCCACCGTGGGGCACGCCGATCCACGCGATCGGAGAACGGCAGCACCAGCGGCAACGGCAGTCTCCAGATCTCGGTACCGAACCGCCGAGGAGCGGCTACGGCTCGGAGATCCCGATCCCGCTCACGCGCAAGACGATGCATCCGTCGATGATGAGCGGCGGAACGCACCGGCCATCGGCGCTCGTGGACCCGACGGCCGGGCGCCTCGGCGAGGGTTACGCCTTCGACACGACCGGCCTTCGCGACGTCGTGGAGAGATCGGCCTCGCCACGGATCGAGAGCCCCACGAGCTACGGCGGGGCGAGCGCCTCGTTGCCGCCGGCCGGGCTGCCGATCGGCTCCTTCATCCCAGGACCGCCGCCGCTCCCAGGTGGCAGCGGGTTCGCCGCGTACGCCCCGCAGGTCCCCTTCCCCGAGATGGGCGGCATCCTCGCGGCGCTCCGTAACGCGGGCGCGCGCGACGAGATCCTCGAGCTCGTGCTCACGGGCGCGCGCATGGTCGCCCTGAAGGTCGCGCTGTTCGTCGTGAAGAAGGGTGGCTACCTCGGGTGGCAGAGCACACCGGAGTTCGCGGACCGGTCGGCGCTCCAGTCGGTGCTGATCCCGCTCGAGGCGAACAGCATCTTCGATCGCGCCATACGCGAGGACCTCTACCTCGGCCCCATCCGCTACGACGAAATCCACGCCCCCCTCCTCCGCGTGATGAGAAACCCGAGCCGCGACGTCGCCGCCGTTCCCATCCGCGTGAGCGGCAAGACGGCCGTCGTCATCGTGGCCGACGAGCTCGGCGACACGATGATCGGCACGCGCCGTCTCGAGGAGCTCGCGCGTGCCGCAGGCGAGGCCTTCGCCCGCATCGTCCGCACGCGTCGCTGACGAGCACGTAGGCGCGGACCACGCCGTTCAGCGGTGGCTGGCCGGAGCCTGCGCGTCGCGACCGCTTTGAGCCGGCCGAACGCTGGTCGGCGCCTCGCCCTCGGGCCGCGCCCGCTCCTCCGGCGTCAGCTCTTGTCGCACGCCCGAGTGTTTCAGCTCGGCGGACGCTGGCTCGCCGGAGTGCACGGTCAGCACCGGGACATGCGCGGTGCGGACCACCTTCTCGGCGACGCTGCCTAGCAGCGCGCGGGAAAGGCCCTTGCGTCCGTGCGTACCGAGCGCGATGAGACCGGCGCCGACCTCGTCCGCCGTGTCGTTGACCATGCGGTACGGATCGCCCTGCTTGACCATGCCGCGGATGGTGACCCCGCAGCCCTCGCGGCTCTTGATCTGACGATCGAGGCCGATCTGAGCTCCCTCGAGGATGCGTGCCGTCAGCTCGGCGGTCGCGATCATCGCGCCGTCGGGGAACCCGACGACGGGGATCTCGAACGCGTGCATGACGACGATCTCGGAGCCGAACGCCTTCGCGAATTCGATCGCCGTATCCAGGGCGGCCTCGGAAGGCTCGCCAAAATCGGTGGGGACAAGGATGGTCTTCGGATAGGTCATGTCGCGCTCGTTGGCCTCCTCGTTGCCCCATCCAGCAATCGACACGCCAGCGCTGCAACTCGATGCGGGCCGCGAGGCCCTTTGGCCCGCGCCAGGCCGAGGCCGGCCGGGGCCAGCGCGAGAGCGGCGCAGATCGGCGGAAACGCGCGGCTCGGGAGCGTGGCACACGCGCTGCTGAGGCAGAACGTCATGGTCACAAACGCGCTCTCATCCGTCGATCGGAGGCAGGTGCTCCGCTTCGCGGCCTCCTTCCTCTGGGCCGATCTCGAGGTTGCCGACTCCGAGCGGCGGTTCCTCACCCAACTCGCCGACGAGCTCGAGATGGACGATGCCGAGAAGGAGGTAGCGGGGCTGCTCGCCTCTCCGCCCGTCCCCGAAGACGTCGATCCGACCAGCGTCCCGGCCGCCGTCGCCGACGTCGTCCGTCAAGCAGCGCTCCGCGCCATCGCGGCCGACGGCCGCGTCGGCAGCGAGGAGATGAGCATGTTCGAGCTCCTCGACGATCTGTTGCCGAGGAGCTCGCCTCACGCGTGAGCGCGGAGGTCAGAGGCGGTTCTTGGGGCGGAGCTCGACCTTCACGGGCTTGGCGCCCCAGATCTCGTTCGCGTACTCGCGGATCGTACGGTCGCTCGAGAAGGGACCGACCTTGGCGATGTTGCGCGTCGCCATCGCGTGCCAAGTCGCCTTGTCGAGGAACGCGTCGCTGACGCGCTTCTGACAATCGACGTACGCGTCGAAGTCGGCGAAGAGCATGTAGGTGTCGTGATCGAGGAGCGAGTCCGTCAGGGGCCGGAACAAGGTCGGATCCTCGGAGCTGAAGAACCCGGTGGCGATGAGGTCGATGACCTCCTTCAGGCGCGCGTTCTTCTCGTAGATCGCCCGCGGGCGGTAACCCGTCCGCTGGAGGTCGTGGACCTCCTCGGTCGTGAGGCCGAAGAGGAAGAAGTTGTCCGCGCCGACGGCGTCGCGGATCTCGATGTTCGCGCCGTCGAGCGTCCCGATCGTGAGCGCGCCGTTCATCGAGAGCTTCATGTTCCCGGTGCCGGAGGCCTCTTTGCCGGCCGTCGAGATCTGCTCCGAGAGATCGGCCGCCGGGATGATCCGCTCCGCGAGCGAGACGCGGTAGTTCGGGAGGAACGCCACCTTCAGGCGCCCGCCGAGATCGATGTCACCGTTCACCACATCGGCGATCGCGTTGATCAGCTTGATGATGAGCTTCGCGATGCGATAGCCGGGCGCCGCCTTGGCGCCGAAGAGGACCGTGCGCGGCGTCGCGAGCGCGTCCGGATTGCGCTTCGCGTCGAGGTAGAGCCGGATCACGTGGAGCGCGTTCAGCAGCTGCCGCTTGTACTCGTGGAGGCGCTTGATCTGGACGTCGTAGAGCGAGTCCGGATCGAACCGCAGGCGGTAGTGCTGGAGGCAGTACTGCGCGAAATCGGCCTTGTTCGCCCGCTTCACCGCGGCCACCTTCTCGACGAACGACGCATCGCCGGCGAGGGGCGACAGCTTGTCGAGCTCGTCGAGGTTGGTGAGCCAGCCCGGGCCGATCGCCTCGGTGATGAGCGCCGAGAGGCGCGGGTTGCACTGATGGAGCCAGCGGCGCGGAGTGACGCCGTTCGTCTTGTTCGAGAACTTCGCCGGGGTCATCTCGGCGAAGTCACGGAGCACATCGCGCTTGAGGAGATCGCTGTGGAGCGCGGCGACGCCGTTCACGGCATGCGAGCCCGCGACGGCGAGGTGCGCCATGCAGACCTTCTTCTCCGTGCCCTCCTCGATGATCGACATCCGGCGGACACGGGCGTCGTCGCCGGGGAAGCGCGCCATCACCGAGCGCACGAAGCGGCGATTGAGCTCGTAGATGATCCCGAGGTGACGCGGGAGGAGCCGCTCGAACATCGCGACCGGCCACTTCTCGAGCGCCTCGGCGAGGAGCGTGTGATTCGTGTAGCCGAGCGTCGCGACGGTGATCTCCCAGGCGCGCTCCCACGGGATCCGCTCGATGTCGACGAGCACGCGCATCAGCTCGGCGACCGCGATCGCGGGATGGGTGTCGTTCAGCTGGATCGCGTTCTTCTCCGCGAACGCTTCAAACGAGACCGGAGGCCGAAGGTCACCATCCGGGGTGGTCGGGGCGGAGCCCCGAGGTTTGTGGGTCTTCTTGTAGCGGCGAACGATGTCGGCGATCGCGCAGGCGACGAAGAAGTACTCCTGCTTGAGCCGGAGATCGCGCCCCGCCTGGTTATGATCGTTCGGATACAGGACCTTCGAGATGACCTCGCTCGCGTTCTTGTCCTCGACGGCACGGACGTAGTCGCCATCGTTGAAGACCTTGAGGTCGAACTCGTTGTCGGCCCGCGCCTGCCAGAGGCGCAGCGTATTGACGGTGTCGTTGCGGAAGCCCGCGATCGGCGTGTCGAACGGAACGCCGAGCACGTGCTGCGCGGGGACCCACCGCGCGACGTGCTCGCCCTTCGCATCCAATCCTTCCTCGACCCGCCCGCCGAAACCGACCTTGACCGTGTACTCCGGCCGCATGAACTCCCACGGGTTGCCGAACTTCAGCCACTCGTCGGGGTGCTCGACCTGCCAGCCGCTCTTCAGCTCCTGCTCGAAGATTCCGAACTCGTAGCGGATGCCGTAGCCGTAGCCGGCGTATCCGAGCGTCGCCATCGAGTCGAGGAAGCACGCTGCCAGCCGGCCGAGACCGCCGTTGCCGAGGCCAGGCTCCGGCTCCGACTCGAGGAGGTCCGACAGCTCGAGGCCGGCGCCGGCGAGCAAGGACTTCGCCTTGTCGTACAGGTTCAGCGCGTGGAGATTGTTCGACAGCGCGCGCCCGAGCAGGAACTCCGCGGACAGGTAGTAGATCCGCTTCGCGTCGACGCGCGAGTACGTCTCCTGCGTCTGCGCCCATCGATACGTGAGTCGATCGCGAACCGTGAGGGCCAACGCGAAGAACCGATCGAGCTCCGTCACGTTGCCGTTCTTGCCGAGCGAATACGACAGGTGATCGAGGAACGCACGCCGCAGAGTGGCGTCGTCCATCCCCGTGCGATCGTCCTCGACGACGGCACGGGGCGAGGGGTCCACGGCGAGCGTGGTCATCGGGGCTTCGGCTCCGGGCCGGTTCGAGCTGAGGGTCATTGGGGACGCCAAGCGTCACGGATCCGCGCCTCTGTTTCAACCCCTGCCGTGACGGTTCGTCATGCCGAGGGCTCCCTGACCCGCGACGCTCGCGTCCGCGGAAGGCCGACCCTGCGTCGAGCCGAGCCGCGATCCGATCGGCAGCAAAGCCCTCGTCGCGAACGGACCTCGTCCATCAGACCGTCTGCGTCCGTCACCGAGCGCGTCCGGATCGACGCAGATCTTCTCGCCGAGCCCGAGCACACACGGCGGGCCCGGCGCTCCGCCGTAACGCCTACTTCCGCGGCTCGGCGGCGGGCGAGGACGGGAACACGAGGACGAACGAGCGCTCGCCGACGACGTAGAGGGTGGCCTTGTCCTGCGGCGCACCGCTCGCGCGATCGGCCTCGAACGAGGCGTACCAGGGCAGCTTCTCCCAGACCGGCGTCTTCTTCACGAACTCGGGGACGATGAGATCGAGCTCGATGTAGCGCCCGCCCGTGAGCCGATCGAGCTCGGGACCGAAGCTGTAGTCCTTCGTCGCCTCGGGTGGCGACAGATCGTTGTGGAGCGCGCCTCCGTAGGCGATGACGGTCTTCGTCTGCGAGGCTGCATCCGACTTGTTGCGCTCGTGGAGCTGGGTGACCTTCGCCTGGGTGAGACGCTTGACGAGGCCGAGCATCGCGCCGATCGCGTCCGCACCGGCGTCGGCGAGCATCGCGAAGTCGTCACACGTCGGCCGGAGCAACCACGGCGTCATGCCGGAGGCCTTCGCCTTGGTGCCGAGCGTGACGTACTCGTTCTGGTTCGTCTCGGCTTGCGCCTCGGTGACGGGCTTCTGCGCGGTCGCGACTTGCTTCACCTCCTTCATGCACTTCGGATCCGGCGCCCAGAGCTCGACGACCACGTCGGTGGCGCTCGGCGCGACGATCGGGAGGAAGGCCTCGGTGAACCGCTTCGTCGACGAGGCGACGTTCTCGGTCCCGCGCTGCGCGTGCGCCTCACCGATGCCGAGGACGAGCGGGTCCTTCGCGAGCACCCAGCGGAACGCGTCCTCCGCCGTCGCGAAGCGATAACACGTCGGGCCGCTCTCGGAGGTGCAGGTGGCGGCGCCGGGCGGAGGCGCGCCCGGTGCCGGACGAACCGCGGCGGACGACGAGGACGCTGCGGAGGCCGGCGGCAGATCCACCTTGCCCGCGGCCTGAGGATCACCGCTCGGGGGCGTGCGCGAGCAGCCGAGCCCGAGACAAGACGCGAAGACGAAGGCGACGAGGAACGAGGAGCGCACCCCGCCAATCTAGAGCACTGTGCACGGTCCGAACACTCGTGCTCGTGCTCGAGCTAACGTTAGCGTTCGCGGGTTCGAGGAGCCAGCCGCTGCAGGCGAGAACGCAGCGAAGGCCGAACGCTCCGAAGCCCTCACTCGGCGGCGGCGAGGCACTCGACGAGGCGAGGCGCGATCGACACGATGTCCTCCTTCGGCAGCTTCTGGCAGCCGGGATGCGAGTCGGTGCCCATGATCGTCGTGAAGACGCCGCTCGCGCGGATCTTGTCGAGCGCGTCGTTCGGGAGGACGAGGTGGCTGGCGATGGCGTGCACCTTCGTCGCCCCGGCGGCGAGATAGGCCCTCCCGGCCTGGATGAGCGAGGAGCCGGTGCGGATCATGTCGTCGTAAACGACGACCTCCCTGCCCTTCACGTCGGCGTTGATGCCGGTGACGGAGGTGCCGGCGTCGCTGCGGCTCTTGTAGACGAACGCGGGCTCGACGTGGAGGTCGCGAGCGAGGCTCTGCACCCACTTCGCGCGGCCGGCATCGCACGCGCCGAGCACGAACGGCGTGCCCTTCATCTTCTCGGCGATCTTCGCCGTGATGATCGGCGCGCCGTACACGTGGCGGGAGAGGACGCGGTCGTCGAGATAGAACTCGATGCCGTCGGTGTGGAGGTCGAAGAGGTAGACGTGCGTGCCGCCCTCCGGCGCCGGGATTGCGGAGAGGAGGCGCGCCCGCGTCTTCGCGACGACGACCTCGCCCGGCTTCACCGCACGCTCCATCGTCGAGTAGCCGAAGTACGGCATCACGATCGAGAGCGAGCGCGCGCCGCCGCGCGCGATCCCGCACGCGAGGTCGAAGACGTCTAGCCAGTCGCTGTCCGCCGGCGTCCCTCCGAGGAGCACGACGTCGCGACCATAGAGGTCGGGTAGGATCCGGAGGTAGCGCTCGCCGTCGGGGAAGTTCTTCCGCTCGATCTCGCCGTGCTCGAAGTCGCCGGCAGCGAGGAACGACGGCTCGAGATAGGCGTACGAGGGGATCGTGAACAGGAGGCGGCGATGCATCGCCCTCGCTCTTATCAGGTTTCCCGGGCGCCTGAGCGGCCCAGCGATGTGCTTCAGGCCCCCCCGCCGACCGTCCGTGCCGCAGGCACGTTTCAGCGGCGATCTCGTGCTAAAGCGTCGTCATCATGACGTACGCCGAGCTCCGCCGCGCCTGGGAGAAGGAAAAGCTTGCGCCCCTCGAGGCAAAGGACAAGCCCCGCCAGCGCGTTGCCAACCTCGCCGGACACGCGGACGTCGCGCCGCTCTACGGACCGGAAGACGTCGCGGACCTCGATCCCGTTCGAGACCTCGGCGTCCCCGGCGCGCCGCCGTTCACGCGCGGCGTCCAGCCGAACATGTACCGCGGCCGTCTCTGGACGATGCGCCAGTACGCCGGCTTCGGCACCGCGGCGGAGTCGAACGAGCGCTACCACTACCTCTTGAAGCAGGGCCAGACGGGCCTCTCGGTCGCGTTCGATCTCCCGACGCAGATGGGCCGCGACTCGGACGATCCCCAGAGCCAGGGCGAGGTCGGCCGCGTCGGCGTCGCGATCGACACGATCGAGGACATGCGCACGCTGCTCCGCGGCCTGCCGCTCGACAAGATCTCGACGTCGATGACGATCAACGCGACGGCGTCGACACTCCTCTGCCTCTACATCGCGGTGGCCGAGGAGCAGGGCGTCCCGCGCGAGAAGCTCCGCGGCACGATCCAGAACGACATCCTCAAGGAGTACATGGCGCGCGGCACGTACATCTATCCGCCGCGCCCGTCCCTCCGGCTCATCACCGACATCTTCGGGTTCTGCGGGAAGGACGTCCCGCGCTGGAACACGATCTCGATCAGCGGCTACCACATTCGCGAGGCCGGCTGCGATGCCGCCCAGGAGATCGCCTTCACCCTCGCCGACGGCATGGCGTACGTGAAGGCCGCGAGGGACGCCGGGCTCGACGTCGACGCCTTCGGCGCGCAGCTCTCGTTCTTCTTCAACGTCCACAACAACCTCATCGAAGAGGTGGCGAAGTTCCGCGCCGCGCGCCGCATGTGGAGCGCAATCATGAAGGAGCGCTTCGGCGCCAAGACCGATCGCGCGCGCGCGCTCCGCTTCCACTGCCAGACCGCAGGGATGACGCTCACCGCGCAGCAGCCGCTCAACAACGTCGCCCGTGTGACGCTCCAGGCGCTCGCCGCTGTCCTCGGCGGCTGCCAGTCGCTCCACACGAACAGCTACGACGAGGCCCTCGGGCTCCCGACGAGCGAGTCCGCGACCATCGCGCTCCGGACCCAGCAGATCGTCGCCCACGAGTCCGGCGTCGCCGACTTCGTCGACGCGCTCGGCGGGGCCTACGCGATCGAGGCGCTGACGGACCGGCTCGAGGCGGAGGCGAACAAGTACATCGCCCGCATCGACGAGCTCGGCGGCATGGTCGCGGCGATCGAGCAGGGCTACCCGCAGCGCGAGATCCAGAACAGCGCGTACAGTTATCAGCTCGAGATCGAGAAGAAGCAGCGCACGATCGTAGGGCTGAACGACTTCGTCCAGGACGCGCCGCCGGTCCCCGTCATGAAGATCGACCCGCAGATCGAGCGCGCCCAGGTCGACCGCCTCCGCGCCGTCCGCGCGAAGCGCGACGAGCAGGCGTACGCCGAGGCGCTCCGCAAGGTCGAGGCGGCAGCGAAGGGCACGGACAACCTCCTCCCGTTCATCCTCGACGCGGTGAAGGCCTCGGCCACGGTCGGCGAGATCGCCGGTGTCCTCCGCCGCACGTGGGGCGAGCACGTCGAGACGCTCGTCCTCTGACCGCCGTGCCCGTGCCCGCCCCCGAAGGAGCGCCGTCCGCGTCTGCGGCCCCGTGCACGAACACGGAGCCGCGGCCGATCACGCTGCTCTACGTCGACGATGACGTCGTCGTGGCCGACAAGCCGTCGGGCCTGCTCGTCCATCGCGGCTGGGACAACGACGACGACGTCGCGATGTTCCGCGTCCGCGACGCGCTCGGCGCGTACGTCTACCCGATCCATCGCCTCGATCGCGGCACGAGCGGCGCCCTCCTCTTCGCCCGAACCCAAGAGGCCGCCGCCGCGCTCCACGCCTCCTTCGAGGCGCGCCAGGTCGACAAGCAATACCTCGCGCTCGTCCGCGGTCACGCTCCCGAGAGCGGCGTGATCGATCACCCGGTCCCGAAGTCGGAGGACGGCCCGCGGGTCCCTGCGCTCACGCGCTTCGAGCTCGTCGCGCGCTCACCCGTCGATCGCTGCTCGCTCGTCCTCGCGCGGCCGGAGACCGGACGCCTCCATCAGATCCGGCGCCATCTCCGTCACATCAACCATCCGCTCGTCGGCGATGTCGCCCACGGCTCCGGTGTCATCAACCGCCACTACCGAGCGACGTACGCGCTCCATCGCCTCGCCCTCCACGCATACCGCCTCGCCTTCGATCACCCGGTGACCGGCGCGCGCGTCGCGATCGAGGCACCGGTCCCCGACGATCTCGGCGCCGCGCTCGACCAGCTCGGGCTCCCGCGGACAGCTCCGCAGACGGATGCGAGCGCCTCATGAGCCGTCGCGACAACCGCGCGAACCGCTGCGGGCTCTGCCTGATGCACATCGGGCTCTGCGTCTGTCCGCTCGTCCCGCGGATCGAGACGCGGACGCGCCTCGTCCTCGTCATCCATCACACCGAGATCCGCAAGCCGACGAACACCGGGCACCTCGGCGCGGCGTGCCTCGTGAACAGCGAGGTCCACGTCCGTGGTCGCGAGGGAATGCCGAGCGCCCCGATCGAGTGGGGAGATCGAACGCCGCTGCTCCTCTTCCCTCACGAAGGTGAAGCGGAGCCGCTCGAGCCGGTCGACGGCCCCGTCACGCTCATCGTGCCCGACGGCAACTGGCGGCAAGCCTCGAAGGTCCGCGCTCGTGTGCCGGGCCTGAAAGACGTTCGCTGCGTCACTCTCCCGCCGGGACCGCCGTCGATCTACCGGCTGCGCTCCGAGGCCCATTCGCACGGCCTCGCGACCATGGAAGCCATCGCCCGAGCGATGGGCATCCTCGAGGGCCCGTCCGTGCAGGAGGCGCTCGAGCACGTCTTCCGTGCGATGGTCGAGCGTACGCTCTGGTCACGCGGCGCGCTCGCGGCCGAAGACGTGACCGGCGGCATCCCGGAAGGTGCCACGCGCCACGATCCCCGAAGCGGCCTCCGCGAGCGAATCGCGTCGTCACAGACACGCGCGGGCTGAGCGAACACCGCGCACCATCGCGCGCGGAGTCCGATCGGACGCTCACGGCCGAGCATGCGCTCACGGCTGGCCTGGCGAGCGGGCAGGACCGTCACTACATTAGGCGGTCCGTGGCTGACGCCCCCCGCATCATGGAGCCTGCTGCTGCTGCAGACGTGCTCCGCCGTACGCTGACCGACCCCAAGCGACCGATCACGGTTGCGGACGCGTCCGTCGCGAGCGGGCTCGCCGCGCGAGACGCCGAAGCTGGGCTCACCTGGCTGACGAGCGAGTACCGCGGCCATCTCCGCGTGACCGAGGACGGCGACCTCGTCCATCTGTTCCCGCACGGGTTCACCAAGCCGTGGGAGACGCAGGAGACGCTGGCCAGGGTCCTCTCGCGCTTCGGGGCCGCGCTCGTCGGCGCAGGCCGCTTCATCGTGCGCGCCTGGCTGCTCATCGTGATGGTGTCGTATGCGCTTCTGTTCGCCGCGCTCCTCATCGGTATGACGCTCGCCCGACAAGGCTCGAGCGACCGTGACGACGGTCCCGGCGTCAGCATCCTCGGCGCGCTCTTCCGCATGATCGCCGAGGCGGTTTTCTGGACGTTCCACCCCTTCTCGCCGCTCTACATCGAGCGGCGCTGGACCGACGCCGAAGTGCATCGGCGCGCGCGCGAGCGCCCGGAAGAGAAGGTCGCGTTCTACGAGAAGGTCAACCGCTTCGTCTTCGGCCCTACAGTGCCGAAGGAAGATCCGCACGCCGCACGCGCCGCCATCCTGCGTGAGATCCGGGCCCAGCGCGGGCGCATCGGGCTCGCCGACGTCATGCGCGTCACCGGGCTCCCCCGCGACCAGGCCGACCCGCTCATGGCGCGCCTGATGCTCGACCACGACGGCACCGTCGACGTGAGCGAGGGCGGCGGCATCGTCTACACGTTCGAGGCGCTCCGCCGGACGGCGGACGAAGAGCCGCGCGTCCATGGCGACGCGAAGAGCGCGCGCCCACCGGCAGCGTGGGATCGCCTTCCGAAGCTTCCGCCGCTCACGGGAAACCCCGCCGGCTCCAACGTCCTCGTCGCGCTCCTCAACGGCTTCAACCTGCTCGCGAGCGCATGGGCGATCCAGAATCACCTCACGCTCTCGAACCTCGCGCTCCTGTTCGATCCCGAGCGGCCGCGGGTCCTTCCCGACGACGGATTGCCGCTCGTCCTCGGCGCGATCCCGTTCGTCTTCTCGATCGTGCTGTTCGCGCTGCCGATCCTTCGTGCGCTTTTTCGGTCGCGCCAGCAGAAGCACATCGACGAAGAACACGCGCGGCTCGCGGTTCTGCGCGAGGTCGTGACGCGCTCGTCGAGAAAGGAGCCGATCGCCGACGAGACGCTGCGCGCGGCGGTCCGCGTGGCGACGGGCGAAGAGCCGACGTCGAAAGACATCACCCGGCGCGTCGTCGAGCTCGGCGGCGACGTCGACGTCGGTCCCCAAGGCGAGGTCCGCTATCGCTTCGCCGAGCTCGAGGCCGAGGCCGAGGCGCTCGAGGAGGAGCGCGAGCGCGCCAGCGAGCGCGAAGCACGGCTTGGCAAGGTCGTGTTTGCGAGCGATCAGTGATCGGATGGTGAGGACGGCTCCGCGTACACCCCTGCCCGTGCACGGCGTGGTCGTGCTCGCCTGCTGGATGCTCCACGGAGGCAACCACGTCCTCCGC
Organism: Myxococcales bacterium 68-20; assembly: GCA_001899635.1. Classification (GTDB taxonomy): domain Bacteria; phylum Myxococcota_A; class Polyangia; order Polyangiales; family Polyangiaceae; genus Labilithrix. The sequence continues at coordinate 512,787 of MKVQ01000005.1, forward strand.
GGCACGGCGCACGACCTGCTCTGGGCCTGCAACGTCGCCGTCCCGATGCTCGCGGTCGGCTGCTTCCGCGGGGCGCGTCTCCCCTGCGCGATCGCCCTGCTCTGGCTCTCGTTCGGAACGCCGATCTGGCTCCTCGACCTCGCCACCGGCGCCGGTCTCATCTCGACGTCGATCTTCGTTCACGTGGTCGCGCCGCTGGTCGGGATCGCCGCGATGCGGCGCTTCGGATGGCCGCCGCGCGCTTGGGTGTCCGCAACCATGGCCAGCGCCGGCCTTCTCCTGCTCACGCGCATCGTCGGTTCCCCCGGCCCGAACGTGAACCTGGCCTTCCGGATCCACGACGGCTGGGAGCGCTACTTCGCCTCGCACCTGCTCTTCCTCGGCCTGCTCCTCGGCGCGAGCGCGCTCGCCTTCATGGCCGTCGACGGCATCGCACGACGACACCTCGGGCGGTGAAGGAGCCGCCGTCACGGCGTTCAGCCACGACGGGAGAATGTGGGTATGCGGTGGGTATGCGGGGCCGCGGGGCGAGTCTGTCCTCTTCGATGGCCGCCTCGGTGGTACCTTCACGGACGGTGCTGCCTCCGAAGAACGCTCGTGGCCGTCCGGTCACCAAGCTGTGTCTCGCTCTCGAGGTCTTCCGCCGGACGCCGGACGGACGCACGCGCGACGCGAAGGCTTTCCTCGACCACTTCTTCCCGCAGGACGAGAGAGGCCCGATCGATCGGCTCTTCGTTCACATGCCGAAGGAGATCCGCGCAGACCTGCTCTCCAACTGGGGCATTCGCGGGAAGAAGTCCGCGCTCCGGGACGACGACGAGAAGGTTCGCACGACGATCGGTGACGCGCTCGACGCCGGCGACATCGATGCGACCGTGATCGAGGAGAGCGTCACTCCGGAGCTCCTCATCGACTGGGTGCCCCTCGAGGACTGGTGGGCGTTCTGGCGCGGCGCAGGCCTGCCGGCGCCATCGGTGCGAAAGGCCCTCGCGCTCGGACGCGAGCTGTCGCTGTTCGACGAGCGGTGGCTCCTCGGCAACTTGAAGCTCGGCGCGAAGCGGCTCGAAGGCACCGACGTGATCTGCGCCGCCCTCCCGAAGGACCAGATCGTAGCGTGGCTCCACGCCGTGCACACGTGCGGGGACGCATCCCCCGCCGGTCTCGTCACGGCGCTCGGCTGGGACACGATCCTGACGAAGACGGCGCCGGAAGCGCTCGCCTTCGCGCTCGACGCCCTCGCTCGCGAGATCGGCCTCGTCGCGGATCGAGCTCCCGTCGAGCGTCGCTCCGACGCTCCGAGGGCGGTCTCTCAGCGCCCCACGGCACCACCGGCGCCAGCGATCGTCGAAGCTACGGCGGTCATCGCGATGCCGATCCTCGACGCCGCCAAAACGGCGAAGGTCGAGCCTTCCAAGCTCGAGGCGCCACGGGCGGATGTGGCTCGCGTCGAGACGCGGAAGGTCGAGACGCAGAAGGTCGACGCGTCGACGCTCGACGCGATCCGCGCTCCGGTCACGCCGCGCGCGGAGGCCACGTCAGCGCCGATCGCGGAGCGGCAGGTCACGGGTCCACCGAACGCGTCGTTCGGCGCGCTGGCGGATCTTCCGCCGATGCGGCCTCCGGCTCGTACGCTCTCGGGTGTGGGCGTGCCGTCGTTCTTCGACGACATGACCGCGGACGTCGCGGCCCCGAGCGTCGACGTACCGTCGGAGGATCCCGCGTGGGCTCCGCCGCGCGCGGAGCCGGGCGACATGGGCTGGGACATCGTCCACGGTGTGCAGCGCCCGATGCCGAACAACGTCCAGCCGAAGTACAAATTCGACGTGGACGACGAGCCCACCCGCGAGGTCGACGTACAGGCCGAGCTCCGCCGCACCTGATCCCGGCCTCGCGCGACGCGCCAGAGGCTCGCTCGAGAGGCCGACGCAGGCCTGCGGTCACCGCTCCGGGCGCCGGATCACTCCCCGAAGCTCTGGGCACCCACCGACCAGCTCGCGGCCTCGCGCGCCGAGGTCGCGCTCGCACGGGAGCAGCTGTTGTCCGTCGCCAGCGCGCCCACGCCGTTCCAGCTCGCAGCGATGTCGCGTGCGGTCGGAGTCGTCGTGTTGGTGCACGGCGCGACGCCACCACAGTCCGCAGGGAGCCAGAGCCCGAGGTTCTGGATGAGCGTCAGCGACGGGAGATACGCGCTGGTCTCGGTCGGCACCGCCGTCATGTTCGAGAACGCCGCGGCCTCGACGTATGCGCCGGCTGGATCGCGCACCGCGATGACGAGGCTCGTGGTGGGCGGCAGGCTCGAGCTTGCCGCCGTCGAGGCGACGTCCCACGCGTTGTCGTAGAACCCGGCGTTCATCGCGACCGGGTGCTCGTCCTTCGCGCTCGTCTCGGATGGCGTCCCGGCGGCGGCGCCGAGATGAAGCACGATCTTGTCGCCCGTCGCTGCGCAGATCGCGGTGAGCGTCGAGAGCAACGTCCCGTTGTTGCCCTCACGCGGATCGCGACGAACGGTGAAGCCGCGGAGCGATCCACCCTGCGTCGCGGTGAGCTCGACGAGACCCGGCCTCGGGTTCACCTCCGTGATCGCGAGCGTTGCTCCCTCGGGGGCGCAGAAGGGCGCGTTCTCCGTGCCGCGCGTCTGAGCGGCGACGAAGAAGTCGGCTCGGCTGTTCGTGTCGACGATCCCGTTGCGCTGGAGCGACGATCCGGCCAGGAGGTACCCCGGATAGCCGCCACATCCGCTCGGAGAGCTGCTACCGGATGCGTTGACGACCTCGAGCAGCGTCGGGCAGTCGTTCGCGCCGTCGACCGGGGCAGTCGAGAACGTCCACGCGCCGGCGGCGTGCGCGTTCGCAAAAGCGGTCATCGCCGCCGCCGAAGCGTCGGCCCCACGGCTCGAGTACGGCACTGCGTCCTGGTACGCAGCCCCGTCCATCACGGAGATGAGGCTGTTCGTCCCGAGCAGACCGGAGACGGAGGAGTAGACGTCGTAGGCCTCCGGCGACGCGAACTCCGCAGAGGAGGATGCCTTGTCGCGGGTCACGTCTTCTTGCGCAAAGCCGGTCGGTCCGGGCAGGCCGACGACGTGGACCACGATGCGGTCGCCGGCGGCGACATCGAGCGCCGCGAGCTTGTGAAGCAGCGCGCTCGCCCCGGTGCTCGAGTGACGGATCTCGATGCCCTCCGCCGCCCCCGCCGTCGTCGCGACGAGCTCGACGAAGTCGCCTCCCTCGCCCGCGGTGTTGACCGGCGCGATCTCGCTGATGAGGAACGTGGCGCGCACCTTCGTCGTCACGGCGACGCTCGACAGCTCGCCGAAATTCCCGGCCGCGTCGCGGGCGCGGATCGCGAAGTGATACTCGGTGTCGGGCGTGAGGCCTGTCACCGTGGCCGTCTGTTCCGAGCCGGGCGCGAGCGGTCCAGGCGCCGTGGCGCTCGTCGCGGCAGTGAACTCGGCAAGCGTCGAGATCGGCGTCCTCGCGTAGCGAAGCTCGTAGCCCGCGACCATGCCAGCGTCGTCCGCCGGCGCCGTCCACGTGAGATTCACGCTCGCGTGCGAGACCGCGCTCGCGGCGAGATCCGTCACGCGGTCGGGCGGCGTGGTATCGGGAGGCGACACGTCGCCCGCGTCGGGATGATCGCCCGCGTCGGGCTCGTCGTTGTCGTTGCCGCCGGCGTCGATGAACGGTGCGTCCGTCCCCGCATCACTGGGGCCGTCGAAGCCGTCGTCGGTGCACGCCCCGACGATGATCCCCAGCCCGAGGGCCGTCACGAGCCCGGTCCCGAACGCACGTGTTGCAACCATGCATCGAGCGTAGCCCATGCTCCGCGGACGGCACGAAACGAGATGGCAACGGCGCGCTCTTTGCGGGCGCGATCAGCCCGCGTCTCTGACCGGAGCCGGCCCGTACGCCGGCGCTGGGAGGGGCTCAGGGTCCGGCTCCGGCTCCGGCTCCGGCTGTCCGGAGCTCGACGAGCTCGCCGGGTCCCCCGACGAGCCCGAGGACGACGAGCCGGAACCACTCGTGTCGGATCCCCCCGACGACGAGGACAGATCGCCAGGCCCGCCGACGCATGCCGCGAGTGTGGTCGCGCCGACGAAGAGAACGGCAGCCCGCGACAGCGGACGAGCAAGCTCGGCAGCAGTGCTGCTGCCGGTCTCCGCTCCCGCCGCTCCGCAGAACGGGCAGACCGGATCGGTCACTCGAACGTGCCGTGCACACGCTCCACACAGACGAAGGCGCGTCGCCATGTTCGACCTCCAGGTGAGAGCCTACCAGGACGATGGTTCACCGCTGGTGCCCCCATCGAGGCACGCCGTGGCCCCCGAGCGACGGTCCGTCGACGTCCGGGCACTCGGCGCCGCTTCTCGGCACGCGTCTCGTGATAACGTCGTTCGCCTCTGGGCCCGGATGCGGAGCCCGATAGAAGGAGGCTCTTCATGCGACGCTCGACGATGCTGCTCACCTCAACTGGCCTGCTCGCGATCACCACCGCGTTCGCGTTCTCGGTCTCGGCGTGTGGCGGCAGCGATCAACAGCCGGCCACGGCGCCGTCGTCCGCCTACCCGCAGCAGCAGTATCCCCAGCAGCAGTACCCGCAGCAGCAGTACCCGCAGCAGCAGTATCCCCAGCAGCAGTACCCGCAGCAGCAGTACCCGCAGCAGCAGTACCCGCAGACCCAGCCGACGGCGGCTCCCACGGCGACGATGGCCACCCCCGGCCCGCTCGCGCTGCCCTGCCAGAACGACGGTGCCTGCGGCCTCCATCGCTGCAACACGCAGTTCCAGAAGTGCGCGTTCCCCTGCCAGAGCGAGGCCGACTGCGCGCAGGGCAACCAGTGCATGATGGGCGTCTGCGCGCCCAAGATGGGCCCCTGAACGGAGCGATCACCGATCGAGTCGACGGCGTGCTCACGTGCTCGTGTAGAGCGCGAGAGGCGCCGTCGCTTGCTGTGAGCTCCTGAAAATCGAGCGGCGAGCCTCGACCGACGTGGAGCGCCGGTGGCGCGCCGTCCGTAGCGCGCATCGCGCGACCTCGGCTCCGCCGAACCGCTGTCCGCCGCGTGGGCTTGCGCCCCGGCCGACGGCTGAGGCGTGAACCGTTTCGACAACCGCTCATGGTACGCTCCGTCGGCAAGCCATGACGATCGCCTCTTCACGCCGGCTCGCCATCCTCGAGGCGGCGACGCGCCTCTTCGAGCACTACGGCCACGGAAAGACGACGATCGCCGATGTCGCCCGCGAGGCCCAGATCGGGGTGGGCACGGTCTACCTCGAGTTCGAATCGAAGGAGGCGATCGTCCAGGAGCTCTCTCGGTCGACCCACGTCGCGGTCCTCGAGGCCATGCGCGCCGCGACCGAGCACAGCGACGACCACGCCGCGCGGCTCGCTGCCGTCCTCCATGCGCGGACGAGCTCCTTCGTCGACCTCGGGAAGAAGGGCCAGCACGCGTGCGAGCTCGTCCACTGCAAGGCCGAGGGCGTCCGCAGCGCGCACAAGCGCTTCGGCGAGGAAGAGCGCAGGCTGCTCGCGACGCTCGTGAAGGAGGGCCAGGACGCCGGGGTGTTCGCCGCGGGCGCTCCCACGTCGATCGCGGCGCTCATCCAGCGCGCGTTCGCGAGCCTCTCGCCGCCGTGGATCTTCGGCTGCGACGAAGATCCGGTCCGCGCGTCGAACGATCTCTGCCAGCTCCTGCTCCACGGGCTCCTCGGGAGCTCACCCGCGGGCAACGCCGCGCGCGCGCAGAGCGCGGCGGCGAAGAGCCGACCGACCAGCGCACCGACGCGGAAGACGACACGGCGCTCACGCTGAGGCCACGACGCAGCGACGCATCAGCCGGCGGCGGTGCGCGCTCGCGCTGAACGACGACGCGGACGAAGCACGCTTCGCTGTCTTCACGCGTGCACGCCGAGCTCGATGTGACGACGCATCCGTCCGAAGCGGAGGCTGCGCTTCGCTCCGTGGACAATCGTCTCGCGCGTGACGAATTTCGACGCGCTCGGAATCCGGAACTCGCATCGGTTGCTATGTTCCCCTAACCGACGCGCCACTCGTCGTTCGATGCCGAGCTCACGGCCGGCGTTGCGTTCGTGTGCGGTCGCGCTCTTCGCTCGAGCGCCGACACGCACGGGTGTCGTGCGGCGTTGACGTAACCGTGAACGAACTTAGTTTTCATTCACTGCTCACATCGATGACGCCGGTATCGCCGCCGGCCAGACCGCGCGCATAGCTCACGTCCGAAGAAACCAGGAGACCAGTCCAGATGCCCAACCTCCGCGACGGCGTACCGACCCCGCCCTCCCCCATCGCTGCCTTGCCGCTCCGCACCGGGGTGCTCTTTCCCGGGGCGACGCTCACGTTCGCCGTCGGGCGCGCCCGATCGGTCGCGCTCGTTCGTTCGCTGTATCCCGGTGACGTCGTCGTCACCCTCACCCAGAAGGACCCGCGGCCGGTCGATCTCGATCGCGACGACGTCCACACCTTCGGCACGTACGCGCGGGTGAAGTCGGTCACGAGGAAGAGCGAACGCGAATACGAGCTGTCGCTCGAGGGCCTCGGACGCGCACGCTTCGACGGATTCGCGGCCGAAGACCCGTTCTACAAGGCCGAGGTCACGCCGATCGCGGAGACCGGCGGCGACGCGCTCGAAGCGCAGGAGCTCGCCAGGGCCCTGGCGCGCGAGGTCGCCGAGCTCGCACGTGAATCCGGAGGCGCGCTCGCGCAGGTCGACCCGTTCGACGCCAGTGACCCCGGCACGCTCGCCGACCGCATCGCAGCGCTCCTCGATCTCCCCGCCGACCACGAGATCGAGCTCCTCGGCGAGCCGGACGCCGCGACGCGCATCCGCCTCCTCGTGAAGCGCATCGGCGAGGGCAAGGCGAAGGCCGAGATCCGCGCCAAGATCGAAGGCGAGGTCAAGAAGGAGCTGGGCAAGAACCAGCGCGAGGCCGTCCTTCGCGAGCACATGCGCGCGATCAAGCGTGAGCTCGGCGACGAAAGCGGCGACAACGACATCGAGGCGCTCAAGCAGCGACTCGACGCAGCCAACCTCCCTGAGGACGCGCGTAAGGTCGTCGACCGTGAGCTGCGCAGGCTCGAGAGCATGGGCCAGGGCGGCGCCGAGGTGCACGTGATCCGCAACTACCTCGAGCTGATCGCCGATCTCCCGTGGGACCGGCGCTCCGGCTCCGAGATCGACCTCGACAAGATCGCCGCGCAGCTCGAAGGCGACCACTACGGCCTCGAGGACATCAAGAAGCGCATCCTCGAGCACGTCGCCGTGCTGAAGCTCTCCGGCAACACGAAGGGCACGCTGCTTTGCTTCGTCGGACCGCCCGGCGTCGGCAAGACGTCGCTCGGTCAGTCGATCGCCGACGCCACCGGTCGGCCCTTCATCCGTGTCGCGCTCGGCGGCGTGCGCGACGAGGCCGAAATCCGCGGCCACCGGCGCACGTACGTCGGCGCCCTCCCCGGGCGTATCCTGCACGCGCTGCGCAAGGCGAAGGTGAAGAACCCGGTCGTCCTGCTCGACGAGATCGACAAGATGAGCTCGGGCTGGGGCGGCTCGCCCGAAGCGGCGCTGCTCGAGGTGCTCGATCCCGAGCAGAACAAGACGTTCGCCGACCACTACCTCGAGCTGCCGTTCGATCTCTCCGAGGTCATGTTCGTTTGCACGGCGAACACCCTCGAGACGCTCTCGGCACCGCTCCGCGACCGCCTCGAGATCGTCGAGCTCAGCGGCTACACCGCAGACGAGAAGGTCCGCATCGCTCGCCAGCACCTCGTCTCGAAGCGGACGAAGGAGCACGGCATCGCAGAGGACAAGCTCACGATCACGGACGACGCGCTCCAGACGATCGTACGTGACTACACCCGGGAAGCCGGCGTCAGGCAGCTCGATCGCGAGATCAAGAAGCTTTGCCGTGCCGCGGCCCTCGAGATCGCGCGTGGCAAGGACGACCGCGCGGTGACAATCGACCAGAGCGATGTCGCCACGCACCTCGGTCGGCCCAAGTTCGACGGCGAAGTGGCCGAGCGCACGTCGATCGCCGGCGTCGCGACCGGCCTCGCGTGGACGCCCTTCGGCGGCTCGATCCTCTTCATCGAGACGTCGCGGATGCCCGGCAGGGGCAACGTCGAGATCACCGGACAGCTCGGCGACGTCATGAAGGAGTCCGCTCGCGCGGCGCTCACCTACGTCCGCAGCAACGCCGAACGCCTCGGCATCCCAGCCGAGCGGGCACAGAACCAGGACGTGCACATCCACGTGCCCGCCGGCGCGGTACCCAAGGACGGCCCGTCGGCGGGCGTCACCATCTTCACCGCACTCGTCTCTCTCTTCACCGGCCGGCGCGTCCGTAGCGATACGGCGATGACGGGCGAGGCGACCCTCCGCGGACGGGTCCTCCCCGTCGGCGGAATCAAGGCGAAGGTGCTCGCGGCCCATCGCGCAGGTCTGAAGCGCGTGATCCTGCCGACAAAATGTGCCCGTGAGCTGGACGAGGTGCCGAAGGAGGTCCTCGGCGAGCTCGAGGTCGTGCTCGTCGACGACATGAGCCAGGTCATCGAGGCCGCGCTCGAGGCGGAAGTCGCGCTCGATCCCGACACGCTCCTCGGCACGAACGCCCCCGCGGCGAACCACGGCGCGGACGCTCAGACCGCCGCCTGACCGACGACGCTACTCCATCCACGACCGCCGCCGCCTCGAACTCGCGCTCGGCGGCGGCGTCGTCGTTTCCATGGCGGTCGTCGCTTCTTACTTCACAATCAGCGCAACTGGGTTGCGCTGGTGGTCGGGTCCTCGAAGACGGAGCGCGCGACGAGCTCACCGAGATCGGCGAGCGCCGGAAGGGCGACCTCGCGGTACTCGTAGAGGTCGTCGTTCATCCGTCCGTTGGCGTTCACATGGAGCGTCGCGGTCATGAAGAACGAGCGCCCGGTACGCGCGTCGACGACGTGGGCATTGTCGATGACGAAGCCGTACGCGCGTCCGCCCTTGCTCGCGACGGTCAAGCTGCTCCGAGGCACGACGCGCTCGATCCCCGCGAGGAGCGGCTTGTGCTCCGCGTCGGCGGACACCGAGAGGCCCCGAGCGCTGGGCAGCGCTGTGAGCGACTCGATGAGGAGCGAGCGCTCCCGTTCGCCGAGACGAGGCACGGCCCCACCTCGAAGCTCCGGTCTCGTCACCGCGACGAGCAGGTCCTGGAGATCCTGGAGCGACACCCGGTTCTTCGCCTCGAACGACATCGGCTCTTCGACGAGACGCCCTGCTGCGAGGTGACTCTCCCCCACCCGCACGCCGCTCTCCTCGTTCTTCCCGAGGACGACACGGCCTTCGCGAGGAGCGATGACGACCGGGACGGGGCCGGCGAAGAGCTCGATCCTGGGCGTCGAGCGCGCATCGTCGCTCGACGGCACGGCGAGCCGATGACGTATGCGCACGGACGACAGGCCGAGACGCCACATGCGCTGGTGGAGGCCGTCGAAACCGGCGAGGTCCAGGAGATCGTTGCTCGCGTCGTTGTCCGAGATGACGATCGCCGCCGACACGAGGTTGGCGATCGTCGCGACACCGCTGCGGCGCTTGCTCGCGCTCTCGCTCACGAAGCCCGCGCCCACCTCGAGCCCCGACGCCCGACTCTCGCGCAGCTCGGTGACCGCCTCGAGCGCCGCGACGGCCTCGACCAGCTTGATCGCGCTCGCCGGATAGAAGTACTCGGCGTCGACACGGAATCCGTCGCGCCGCTGCCAGCCCGCGTTCCCTTCCGCCGGGACGCTCACGAGCACCTGCATCCGGTACGCCGCCGCGCGCTCGACCAGAGGAGCGAGGCGCGGATGCTGCCGGAGCTGCGCTTCGAGGTCCTGGCTCCGCGGCGACGGCGGCGTGACGGCGACGGCAACGGCAGACTCGCTCCGCGGCGACGGCGACGGCGACGGCGACGTGACACCGGCGATGGCGATGGCAGACTGCGCCGCCGGTCGAGCCTCTCCACCACACGCAGCGGCGAGGCACGTTAGAGCGAAGATCGCAGAGCGAAGCGACACGGCTTCATCTTGCCGCTACGGCCCGCGCGGGTCCATGAGGCAATGCCGGGAAGCCCACTGGAGCTCGCCGTTCCCCGTTCGACTTCCCTGTTCTCAGGGCCCGAAGGCCTGATCGAACGCGAAGTAAAAGCCGAAGGGATCGACCGGGAGCGGGCTCCCCGTCTCCGGGAACGGCCCACGCTTGAGCGGGAACGCGACGTCGATGCGGAAGACGTTGCGATTCACCTGGGGGAAGAGCGCGCGGAGGCCGAATCCCACCGACTGCTTGGCTCGCAGCATGTCGAAGCCGTACGCCGCATCGCCCGCATCGAAGAACGCCACGCCCGCGAGCTGCGCCTTCAGGATCTCGACCGAGCGCGAGCGGTACTCGATGTTGAAGAAGATGGTGTCCTTGCCGACGAAGAACGCGGTCGGATATCCGCGGAGCCGGTCCTCGCCGCCGATGAACGTGCGGGAGTTCAGGTAGTTCTTGTATCGATTGGTGAACGACGTGTTCATCACGATGCGGCCCCATCCGAAGATGCGGGGGGTGACCGCGCCGAACGCGCCGCTGACGGACCCATCGGTGATGACTCCGTCCTGGATCTCGGCGAACGTGCTGATGCTCCCGCCCGCGAGGCCCTCACCGAGCGCGACGGCGTAGCCTCCCTTCGCGCTGACGCCGATCAGATCGCGCGAAGAGCCGAGCGCGCGGATGACGGGGTAGATCGACGCGGACACGTCGTGGCCTAGCCGGAAGTCCTCCTGGAGCGAGAGCGTGGTGATGTCGAGCGTGCGGAGGAAGTCCGTCCTGAAGGTGCGCCACCCGAGCGCCGGATACACGCGTGACTCGCTCGTCGGCAGCGCGCGGCGGCGGAAGTCCGCGACCGCGACCGGGTCGAACCTGGAGAGGTCGAACGTCTCGTAGTCGGCGGTCGAGGCGTTGAACGTGAGGGAGAAGTTGTTCTTCAGCCCCCATCCGAACGAGCGTGTGACTCCCGCGGAGGCCGAGAACGAACGGCTCTTGTACTCGAACGGAATGCGGTCGCGCTCGGCCGTGCGCCGTGAGTCGAAGAGGAAGACCTGAGCGTTCGAGTAGCGGCGCGCAACGCCGACCGTGTAGCCGACGTCCGCGTCCCACGCCCAGTCGGTGCGCGTCGAGTAAAGGGGCTGACCGATGCTCGCGCCGAGGCTCGATCCCTCGGGCTCGAACCGGCGGCGATTGACGAAGACCGAGGCGCTCGCGGAAGCGCCGATCCACGAATAGCCGAAGCGCGGGACCTTGTAGCCGACGCCCAGCGTGAATGTCTCCGGCTGCATCTGGAAGCGCGTCTGAGCGGTGTGATGCAAACCGAGGAAGTTCGTCTCCTGGGGGACGATGATCAGGTTCTCGAGCCCGCCCGGTGTGACGGCGATGTCGAACGAGAGTCGAAGGCTCCAGATGTCCTTGGTGATGACGAGGAGGTCGACGATCCCCGGCTCCTTTGCCTTCACCGGCACGATGACGATCAGTGAAACCTGGAGCGGCATCCGCCCGCGCATGTTCCGCGCCGTCTCGTCGATGAGGACCTGGACGTACCGATCGCCTTCCCGGAGAAGGAGCTCGCGCCGGATGATGTAGTCCTTCGACAGGACGTGCAGCCAGTTGAGCGACGACTTGGGTACGTACTCGCCGATCGGCGACAGGATCGGGACCTTCTTCAGGAGCTCCGGGCCCGGATCGCGCGGCTCCAGAACCTCGAGCCGCACCGTGTCGATCCTGCCGATCGTCTTGCCCTCGGGGGCGCGGTCGATCTCGAGGCCCCGCTCGCGGAGCGCCGCGTCAATCGCCTCCCTCTCGTACGGCGAATACTCGGTGGCCTGCGAGGTCGGCTTCTGCGCTCCCGCAGGGAGCGGTGCGAGCACGCCGGCCGCAAGAGCAAGAATGGAAACGACGAAGGGGCCCCTTCGCACCAGGGCCATCCTAGCCCGATTGGGTTCCGCGGGACGCCGGTCTTTCTCCATCTGTCGCGAGACTCTACGGAGATTGCCCGTGCCCCGGCGTCCCCGTAGCGTCGGCCTTGATGAAGTCCGCCCTCGCTCTCATCGTCTCCGGCCTCGTTGCCTCGGTCCTCGTTGCCTCGTCCGTCTCCGCCTGCGCGGAGTCGGCCTCCGACCTCGACCCGGGGCCGGGAGCCGACGGCGACGAGAAAGAGGAAGACAACCGGGCATCGCTTCCGCCCCCGACCGGCGGATCGAAGACCGACGCGGGCTCGAGCTCCAGCTCGTCATCCAGCAGCAGCAGCAGCAGCAGCAGCAGCGGCGGCGGATCGAAGCCCGACGCGGGCTCGAGCTCCAGCTCGTCATCCAGCAGCGGCAGCGGCGGTATCCCGGCCTGCGACCCCTCGGTGGTCGTGGATAAGATCTCCGAAATCCAGGCTGGTAAGCCGTGCGATGCGACTTGCAACCCGGCGACGCACTGCTGCTTCGACCTGCTCGGCGGCGGGGGACTCCCGATCCCGATCCCCGGTCTCAGCGCCGCCTGCATCACGAAGTAGCGCGCGTTCTCGCGGCGCAGCTCAGCGCCCGGCAGTGATCGTGGCGATCACCCCGAAGTGGTCGCTCGGGAAGACGCCGTCGAAGGGTTCGTCGAAGCACACGCGCGCCTCGGTCGGCTCGCCGCGCTGGGCGTCGTCCGGGCCGCGGACGAAGACGTAGTCGATCCGACGCTCCGGCTCGCGGATCGGCTCCGCAAACGGGTTCTTCTTCGAGAACGTGGTGCCAGCCGATCCGTCACCCGCGACGTGGAAGGCGTCCGCGAAGTAGACGTACGGCCCGCCGAGACCGGTGAGGCCCCGCATGTACCGCATCTCGTCCGACTCCGGCTCGGCGTTGAAGTCGCCCACCACGACCGGCGGAAACGCCCCGTCGATCGGCGCGAGGCGCATGACCGCGTCCGTGATCGTCTTCACCTGGAGGCACCGGATGTGACCGTGCGAGAACTTCCAGTTCAGGTGCGTGCAGAAGAACGGGAGCCTGCCGAACGGCGCGTCGATCTCGGCGTACAGGAGCGACCGGTCTTCGTCCGAGCCGCCGTGGGGCAACGGGATCACCTCGGAGCGGAGGATGCGCCAGCGCGAGAGGATGGCGTTGCCGGTCGGGAAGCCATGGTTCTCCGATGCGCGCCCCCACGCGATCTCGTATCCGAGCCCGGTGCTCACGAGCTCCGCTTGATCGAAGCCCGGAAAGCGAAGGACCTCTTGGAGGCCGACGACATCCGGAGCGAGCGTGCGGAGCCCCTCGCGGATCGCGCCGAGGCGCTCCTCCCAAGGGCCGAACCGGCTCCAGATGTTGAGCGTCGCAGCGCGGAACGTTCGCATGGCGTGCTCGTTATAGCCGGTCTCCGCCGCCTCGGGACCGGCTTCGATGCACGCACGCAAGAGGACGCTCTCGTGAAGAGCATCGGGAGCGCGGGCGCACGCCAGCGCTTTCTGAGAGCGCTCTCCGCCTCCGTCAGAGACCGAGCTGCGCGCGGATGACGCTCGGGCGCGCGGCGAGCCAGGCATACAGCTTGGCGGTCGTCTCTTCGTAGAGCGCAAGAGAGCCGGCCCCCTTCGGGTCCGACCGCACGAGCGGGTCGATCTGGTCGTGCCACTTCGTCGCGAGGTTCACGAGATCGAGCGTTTCATAGGTGCTCAGCACGGACTGCACCTCGATCTTGTATTCGTTCCAGCACGCGCTCTTCGTACAGCGCGCGAGTGCCGTGTCGCTCCGTGGGTTGGCGGCGTCCGGCACGCCGTCGCTGTCGGAGAAGGACAGGTCCGTCGACCACGGGACGAGCGAGAACTTCCCATCGACGTCGCCGGCCATGAAATAGTTGTGGGACTCCCAGAAGCCGTACGCGTAGCCGTCATGGTGACCGGTGACCGCTTCCGTGGCGCTGTGTCGGAGCCATTGCCGGACGTGAAGCCGCGGCGCGAAATCGGCGAGCAGCGTCTCGTCCTTCGACGCGGCCACCGCCGCACTGAGCAGGTCGATGTCCGGCATCGTGCCCGCGGGGGCGCCGGGCGCGCCGATGTCGATCTCGTAGCCCGTGTCTCCAGGCATCCAGGAGCTCCCCCAGACCACCTCGTAGAGCGTCCGCACCCGGTTTCCGAAGACGCGTGCGAGGAAGTTCTCGTCCGGCGTCTCGACGTTCGCGTAGATGCCGTAGTCCTCGCCGTTGATCGACAGATGCGCGGTGTTCGCCTTCTGCGCGGGAAGGCCCATCGCGCGAAAGACATGATAGGCGAGACGTTCGGAGAGGCGCGTCGGGTCGCTCACCATGTTGTTGAGCGTGAGCTCCTCCAGCCCGTTGAGCTTCTGCCCCTTGACCCACTTGTTGAACTTCACCTTCAGCGATGCCTTGTCGGGCAGCACGCGGTACGTCGTCCCTCCCTTCCGCCTCACGCCGACGTCCGCGAAGGTGACCGCGCCGAACTTGAACCGCCCGTGCACCCACGTCTTCTTGTCCTGGAGCGGGTCCGAGAGGAGCGCGATCGCCGCGGGTTCGAGCTCCAACTCGAAGCTCGGGACCTTGTCCGGATCGTAGACCTCGTCGCGGGGCGCTGCCGCGTCCGACGGAGGCGAGCCGTCTTTCTCACCCTGGGAGGACGCTGCCTCGACGACCGGAGGCGGCGCCGCGACCACGTCTTCCCCGCCCCTCGCGGGCGCGCGGACGGCCGGTGCGGGCGCGTCCGAAGAGCATGCCGCAAGGATGCACCAGCATCCGAGCATGGTCGCCACGAAACGCAGGGACGAAGCGGAACGAGTCGTCATCGGGATGCCTCCGTCATCAAGTCGATCACCTTCGCTACACATCAACGCTGGACCGGCTGTTGGCCTCCGCGACGCCCCCCGTCGCTCGCCGAGGACACGGACGCGACGAGCGGTCCCCCGACCGCCCGTCGGAGAGCATCGACCGCCATCCGGTACTGGCGCACGAGCCGGAAGAGCTCGATCTCGATGTGGCGGCGCCGTTCTTCGATCGTCAGCGCGCGCAGCGTACCGATGCCGCCGCTCTCGAGTGCACGGTCGGTCGCAGTGCTTGCTTGCTCGAGCGCCGGAAGCGCGATCTTGCGGTACTCGGTGACGAGCGCGGCGGCGGCATTGGCTTCGCGGAGGCGAGCGCGCACGTCGCGAACGATCCGCTCGACCTCGGCCTCGAGCTGCTTCTTCGCGGCGCCCTTCGACGCCTCGGCCTGGCGAATCCCTCCGCCGTTCGCGCTGAAGATGGGCAGCTCGACGCCCGCGCCGACGGTCCACAGCGGGACGTTGGTGTTCGAGCGCTCGAACTCGTAGCCGACCTCGACGAATCGAAACCATGGCCAGCGCTGGGCCTGCTCGCGATGCAGCCGAGCGCTCGCCCCATCGATGCGCGCAGCAGCGTCCGCCACGCGCGAGCTCCGCTCCAAAGCCATCTCCATCAGCGCCTGCTCCGAGGGGAGCGGTGCGGGGGGCCAGGCGGACGGATTCCCTTCGAGCTCGAGCCTTGCTCCGGGCGGGCGCCCGATGCGGTCGAGCAACGCCTCCACGAGAAGCGCGCGACGCGACCGTCGCTCGGCGACGTGCGCGGCGGCATCGACCACGTGGAGATCCGCCAGGCTGACGTCGACCGCCGTCGTCGTGGCGGTCTCGAGCTGCTCGCGGGTCTGGGCGGCGATCTTCCGTCGAGCCTCCGCCATCCGCTCGGCGGCCGCGATCTCGACGTCGAGCAGCACGATGTCATCGAAGTACCAACGGACCTCTGCCTCGATCGCCAGCTCTTCGGCGCGCACCTCCGCGCGGGCCGAGCGGCCGGCCGCGCGGGCCTCCGCCTCCCGCGCCGCGACCTCGCCCGGGCGCTCGGGCGTGAAGCGCACCCGCGGGGTCGCTCCCGGATCCTCTCCTCTGTCGATCGCGCGCGCGAGCCTCACGTTCGTCACGCGGATGTTCGGGTTGCTCCGCTGGCCCGCCGCCTCGACCGCAGCATCCGCGGCGGCGACCCGACGCGACAGCTCTGCGAGCCGGGCGCTGTTCCTCTTCGCCAGCTCGATGGCGCCGTCGACCGTCAGCGGTCTGTCCGATACGTCGGCCGTGGCGCGGCGGGCTTCCGGTGCCGCAGCCAACCGATTCCCCTCGAGCGACTCGCCCGCGCGAGCGCCGCGCCGATAGATCGCCAGCGCCTCGTCGACACCGCGCGTCTCCGGCGGCGACCAGCACGCCGACGTGACGAGAAGCGACGTCGCGAAGACGACGCTCCTCGTCAGCGCGACCATGGCATCTCGAGGAACGAAGGCGTCGCGTTCCCGGCGTCGAAGACCACCATCAAATTGCCGCTCATGAGCGACGGGCTGAGCCCTTCGGGCTTCCGCCCCGGGAAGCGCCGCACGAGCTTGACGTCCAGCTCTCCTCCGCGCGCATCGTCGACGCGCCAGAGCGCTCCCGCTGCGCCATCCGCGGTCGACGGTGTGGAGGCGATGACGAGCGTACCGCCCATGAACAGGAGCTCCGAGATCCCTCCGGGGACCGCTTTGCCGTCGATCTCGACGTCGACACGAGCGTGCCCCCACGTCGCGATCCCCGCCCGCTCCAGCTTCCTCGCGCCGCCGACCGTGTCATCGAACAGCGCCTCCGGAGAGGCGACCTTCCAAATCCGCGCGCGCCCTCGCGCGTCGAGCGGTGCCTTCAGGCCGAAGTAGAGCGCGCCGCCATGAAACGCCATCCCTTCGACGTCGAGGTCCCGCGTGCCCCGCGCCAGGCCGAGGGCCGCGGCGCGCTCGGGCGCAACGTCCAGCGCCTCGGCGAGATGCACCTCCCCGTCGACGACGAAGCCGCTTCCTGCCGGTCGAAGACGCAAGAGCGCCGATCGAGCGGGCTTGCGTCGACCCTTCGCGTTGTAGCTCTGGGACGAGAGCACGTAGAGCTCGCCACCATCGCCCGCCGCGATCGACTCGAGGTCGTCGATCGCCGTCACGCCTTTGATCACGATCGGCGCCGGACCGACCCCACCCGCGGCGTCCATCGAGAAGAGCCACGGTCGTCCTTCGTCCGGGCCATCCTTCGTCCCGGTATCGTCGCTCACAATCAGGTATCGATTCTCACTCCGTCGAGCGAGGACGCCCGACGGCTCGAAGCGCGTACGTTGCGCGAGGGGCGCCGGGACCGTCATCGGCACCGGCTCGAGCTGCGGAGCGCCGACGGCTGCCTCCGCGCCGCCGGACCTCTTCGCGACAGGAACCTTGCTGTCGCCCGACGGGAGAGGAGGCGCCGCTCTTCCGTCGAAGGCCACGTCGAACGCCTCGCCGGCGATGACCTCGAGCGGCGTGTCGACCGAGAGCGTGACCTCGCGCCCCCACATGGGCTGCTTCGGCGTGCCCCAGCAACGCGCCGGGAGCTCCGATACGATGGGGCCGAGCGTCGCCACGCGCCCCGCGAGGGGTGCGCTCCGCTGGCCACGGACCCACAAGCGCGCAGCGTCACCCGCGCGAATGCCCAGCGCGCGCCGCTCCGGCACGCAGACGACGACGCGATTGGTCGCGCTCACGAGCTTCACGATCGGCTCGCCCGCCGCCACGGTCTCCCCCGGCTGCTTATCGAGCGAGACGACCTTGCCCTTGGCCGTCGCGCGGAGGAGGAGGCTCGAACGCCGCTTCTCCAGCAGCTCGATGCGACGCTGCACGACGAGAAGCTCCGCATCGAGCTTCGCGAGCGTGGGAGACGCCTTGTCGTCGACTTCGCTCCTCCGGCGCGCGGCGTCGCCGAGCTGCTTCGTGAGCACGCGCAGCGTCCGAGGCTTCTCGCTCGCCAGCGACGCGAGCTGGGCGCGACGCAGGCTCATCGGCGTGAGCTCGGCGGCCACGGCATGATGCTCGGCAACGAGCTTCGTCACCCGCTCGATCTCCGCATCGAGCGCGCGCGACTCGGCCGTCAGCCGCATGAGGTCTTCCCGCTCCCGCGCCGTCTCGCGCTCGAGCGTCTCGTGGTCGACGTCGAGACGACGGCTGAGCGCAGATCGCTCGGCCCGGACGTCGGCTTCGACACGGGTCCTCTCCGCCTGAGCGACGGCGATCTCACCGTCCACCGTGGAAGTGTCGAGGTCTGCGATGAGCTGGCCCGCCTGCACCTCGTTCCCGACCTCGACATGGAGCGAGGTGACACGTGACGTCTCCAGCGCGGCGATCGTCTCGGGAGCGCCCTCGGCGAAGCCGGTCAACCCTCCGAGCGCGTCATCCCCGCGCACGGCGGAGGCCAAGGCAAAGGTGCCCACGAGCGTGACGGTCGGAACTACGACGGACAGCCTGGCCTTGAGTCGCTTGACGAAGAGCATGGTTGGTCCGCTCACAGGTCGAGGGTCGGCTCCTGGAGAAGCAGGGTGACGTTCTGCACGCCGGGGATGCGCTGGAGGCTTTCGACCACCGTCGAGCGCTCTTCCGGCGACCGGGCGGCGATCTGGTAAGCGTGTTCCATCGCGCTGCCCTGCGCGGTCTCGCGCAAGGTGACGAGGGAGAACGTGCGGCAATGCGTGGAGAGCACACCCGCGATGGCCTCCTGCGTCGAGGTGGACTGCACGGCCACGAAGCGGAGAAGCCCGTCGGGCTGACGGCGAGCGCCGTAGCCCGTGTGGTGGAGCAGGACGCCACCAACCGCGAACGTCGCCGTGCCGACGATGGCCGTCACATAGGCAAGGGTCCCGCAGGCAAAGCCGACGCCCAGCGCGGCGAACACAAAGATGATGTCGCGCGGGTCGCGCATGCTCGTCCGGAAGCGCACGGCGGAGAGGCCCGCCGCGACGCCGATGCCGGCCGCGATGCTCCCGCTCACGGCGAGCATCAGCATGCACGACACGACGCTCCCCATCGCCATGGCATGCACCGTTGCGCGCGAGTAGGAGAGCCCGCGGAACGTCATCATGTAGACCGCAGCGACCACCTGGCCGAGCCCGAACGCGAGCAGCATCGCGAAGACGACCTTGCGCCAGACGAGTGGGTCCGCTGCGGAGGAGAGCTCGGCGAGCTCCTGCATCACACCGACCCCGGCGGAAGCGCGGTCGCGGTGCGGTCGGCGCTCGGGAGGGTGAGCTCGTTACGAAGCCCGTAGCAGTACTTCGAGAACGACCAGCGTACGAGCTCGAGGCTCCGCACCATGGCGTGCATCCACACCGGAGGCCTCCGCTCGAACTTCAGCTCGAGGACCGTGACCGGCTCCGAGGTCTGCGTCTGCACCACGTGATCGATGGAACGCCAGTGCCGGTCATCGGTCTCGAGGTCGAGCGTCGTCCTCGACTGGACGCGGATCTTCCTATCGAACGTGAGCCGCGCATAGGAGTCGACCTCGCTCACGTATGCCTCGCGCTCGTACTCGACGATGAGGACTGGCTCCAGATGATGCGCGAGCACCTTCGATGCAAACGCACGGACACCGGTTCGGCTCCGCTCCGGCAATGCCTCGAGGATGCCGCCGTCACCATCGATCGCCTCACGCCAGCGATCCCCCGGCACCGGCGCACGGGACTTCACGATCACATCGAGAACGCGCTGCTTCACCTCGAGGAAGTACGGGCTTGTGGCGCCCGGGTACATGCGCACACGAGCCTTGAAGCGACGCCCCTGCTCGCGATCGTTCGCCATGTACAGATCGAGCGCCGGCGTGTCGAAATAGAGAGACCGAATCGCGTATGCGCCATCCTCTCGCGCATAGCCATCGAGCCGCGAAGTCGAACGCGCGAAGCTCCGGATCTCGGGCACCACCCGCTCCGGGATCAAGAACTTGTGCTCGTAGCGCTCGATGACATCCATCGTCTTGTCTACGAACTCGAGCAACACCCGCGCCCGTGTTTCCAGTTCGTCACCGAAGCGGTCCGACATCGTGACCGAAGCGATCGCCGCCCCCTCGATTCGCAACGCGGGGCGCCGTAACGCACGGCGCGACTCACGGGAGCGGCTCACGGAAGCGCGAATACGTGGACCGCCTCGCCTTTGCCGCACCCGCTGTCGCCCTTCGAACGATCGGACGCCATGCCCAGCGTCGTTCGATCGATGAACGTCACCCCCTCGAGGGAGCAGTACTTCGTGCCGTCTCCGGCCTTCGGAAACCCGTAGACGATGCCCGGGCCGGTGATCGCGAGCGGCCGCGTGGTCAACGTGCCGAGCCACAGCGCCGCGCTCTCCTGCGAAAGGACCGCAATCCGGTAGGCCCCATCCGATTCGGGAATCACGGCGACGTCGGAGAAGTCGTCGAAGGCCGCAAGCGCCGGGAGGGAGAGCGTCGCCTCGGTCACCCAGGAGCCACCTTCGTGACGCAGAGCTTTGAGGACACCGAGGTCCGGGCCGCCCCCACGGTTGCCACACGCCTTCTCCTCACACAGCACGAGGAGCCGCTCGAGGTCATCGAGCCACACGATGCCTTCGAGGCCCTTGTCACCGGTGAACGCGACGTCACTGGGTTCCGTCGCGACGAGCGCGCCCTCATCGTCGAGCGAGACGATCACGCCGCGAGCGCCGGCTCCCATCTCCTTCACGACGTAGGTCCGAGGCACAGGGCGTGTCGCGATCGTGATCCCTTCGTATTGCGAGTCGGACTTCGCCCCTGGACCGAGCGTGCCGGAGGAGAGCGCGAGATCGACGTCTGCGACGCGAGTGCTGTTGTCGAAGACGAGACGGAGGCTTCCGTTCCGGAGCGCGATACCGCTCGCCTCGTAGCGCCCTTCGGAAGGGAGAACTTGCGAGAGGCTCTTTTCGCGAAGGAGCGTCAGTGTGCCGGACGTCGTGTTCTCGCGCTCCGTGTTTGCGTCACTGCAGGAAGCGACGAGCACCAAGGCGGTGAACCAGAAGATTCGCGTGTGCATTCCGGATGAGGCCCGACGACCTATGGCATCGAACGCGATCGATACCCAGGTTGCGGAGCATGCGTACGCTAACCATCGTCTCGCTTCTGTGCGCCTGGGCCTGTGCGTGTGGAGGCTCGGACTCCTCTCCATCCGCCGGGTCGAAGAACCAACAGCCGGCCGACACGAACGTCGAAGGGGAAAAGCCCGGGACGGAGCGGCGCGACGCGGCGAGCAGTGCCGGAGCGAGCGCCGCAGCGCTCGACGTCGTCTTCAACGAGGTCGCATCGGTCGGCGCCTCGGAGTGGATCGAGCTCGCGAACAAGGGCAAGGTGGCCGTCGACCTCGGCGACTACTACGTCGCCGACTCCGACAAGACGACGCAGGAGCCGAAGAAGCGCGACGCCATGAGGTTCCCGGCGGGAACATCGGTCGGCCCGGGCGGTCGGCTCTTGATCCTGACATCGAAGAAGACCGGCACCGTCGGCCCGCACCCGAAGGCGGACTGTCTACCCGACGGCCCCGACACCTGCTTCTTCGCCTCCTTCGGCTTGAGCGCCACGACGGGCGAGCCGGTTCATCTCCTCGCCCCGGACGGCTCGGTCGTCACGTCGACCGCGCTCCCGAAGAAGCTGAGCGCCGACGCGGGCGGATCGACGGCCGAGACCTCGTGTCGGCTCCCCGATCTCACGGGGGACTTCGCGGTGTGCGCGCCGACGCCGGGCCAACCTAACCGCGCGCCATGATCGTGCGCGGATCCATGCGGACCGCCGCGCAGCACGAAAAGGAGAAGGCCGGCGACCGCTCGTGGTGTCGAGCGGAGCGCCGGCCCTCTTCGGGTCATCGACCGCTCAGGCTCGGGCCTTCGCGGGCTTCTTCTCGCCGTGCACCGCTTCGCCGCCGCCTGCGTTGATGCGCATGCCGTAGAAGGAGCGGTAGACGAACACGAGGGAGAGGCCGAAGAAGACGGCCGCGAGGACCGTCGGCAACGAGCCGCCGCCGTACTTCATCTGCTCCGCGAGCTCGACGGCGAGGAGGCCGAAGAGCGTCGTGAACTTGATGACGGGGTTGAGCGCGACGCTCGACGTGTCCTTGAACGGATCGCCGACGGTGTCGCCGACGACGGTGGCGTCGTGCAGCGGGGTCCCCTTCGCCTTCAGCTCGACCTCGACGATCTTCTTCGCGTTGTCCCAGGCGCCGCCGGCGTTGGCCATGAAGAGCGCCTGGAAGAGACCGAAGAGCGCGATGCCGATGAGGTAGCCGATGAAGAAGTACGAGTCGTAGAACGCGAAGGCGAGCGTGCTGAAGAAGATCGTGAGGAAGATGTTGAACATCCCCTTCTGCGCGTAGACGGTGCAGATCTCGACGACCTTCTTCGAGTCCTCGATCGACGCCTTCTCGACGCCCTCGAGCTTGATGTTCGCCTTGATGAACTCGACCGCGCGGTACGCGCCGGTGGTGACGGCCTGAGTCGACGCGCCCGTGAACCAGTAGATCACGGAGCCGCCGGCGATGAGGCCGAGGAGGAACGGCGGATAGAGCAGCGAGATCTTGTCCGTGTTCTGGCTGAAGCCGGCGGTCAGAGCGACGATGATCGCGAAGATCATCGTCGTCGCGCCGACGACGGCAGTGCCGATGAGGACGGGCTTTGCAGTGGCCTTGAACGTGTTGCCGGCGCCGTCATTCTCCTCGAGGAAGTGCTTCGCCTTCTCGAAGGCGGGCTCGAAGCCGAACTCCTTCTTCACGATCGACTTGATGTCCGGGATGCCCTCGATGACGGAGAGCTCGTAGACGCTCTGCGCGTTGTCGGTGACGGGCCCGTACGAGTCGACGGCGATCGTAACCGGGCCCATGCCGAGGAAGCCGAAGGCGACGAGACCGAACGCGAAGACCGCGGACGGGTCGAACGTGCCGATCATCATGACCTGCCCGACGCCCTCCATGGCCACCATGTACGCCGTGCCCATGAGACCGATGAGCACGATCCCCATCCAATACGCGCTGAAGTTTCCGGCCGTGAGACCGGAGAGGATGTTGAGCGAGGGGCCACCCTCCTTCGAGGAGATGACGACCTCCTTCACGTGCCCCGACTCGACCGAGGTGAAGACCTTGATGAGCTCGGGGATGATCGCGCCGGCTGCGGTGCCGCACGTGATGATGATGGACAGCTTCCACCAGAGGGACTGGTCAGTGATTCCCACCATCTGGCCCGCCTGGCGAGCCGCGGCGAGCTCCTCGGCCGTCATGCCGGGAATGAGCTCCTTCGACACGATGAACGTGAGGATGACCGAGACGATCGACGTGATGATGACGAGCTGCGTGAGCGGCTGCTCGAAGTTCATCTTGTCGGCGTTGCCGAACTTGGCACGCGCGAGCGCGTCGTTGATGAAGTACGAGACGACGCTCGCGAGCACCATGACGATGCGCATGACGAAGATCCAGACGAGGAGCTGGACCTGCACCGTCGGGTTCTTGACCGCTAGGAGGATGAACGAGATCAGCGCGACGCCGGTGACGCCGTAGGTCTCGAAGCCGTCGGCCGACGGACCGACCGAGTCGCCGGCATTGTCGCCGGTGCAGTCGGCGATCACGCCGGGGTTACGCGCGTCGTCTTCCTTGATCTTGAAGACGATCTTCATCAGGTCCGAGCCGATGTCGGCGATCTTCGTGAAGATACCGCCGGCGATGCGGAGCGCAGAGGCGCCGAGCGATTCGCCGATGGCAAAGCCGATGAAGCACGGGCCCGCGTAGTCACCGGGGATGAAGAGGAGGATGGCGAGCATCAGCATGAGCTCGACCGAGATGAGCAGCATGCCGATGCTCATGCCCGCCTTGAGCGGGATGGCGTAGCAGGGGAACGGCTTGCCCTTCAGCGCGGCGAACGCGGTGCGCGAGTTGGCGAACGTGTTCACGCGGATGCCGAACCACGCCACCGCGCAGGAGCCGGCGATGCCGATGAGGCTGAAGGCGAGGATGATGGCGACGTTCAGCGCCTTGCCTTCGGCGAAGTAGTGCTGCGCGACGCCGAAGTAGTAGACGATGATCGCCCCGATGAACGCCTCGAGGATCAAGATGAACTTGACCTGAGTGACGAGGTACGTCTTGCACGTCTCGTAGATCAGCTCGCTGATCTCGAGCATCGATTTGTGGACCGGCAGGTTCTTGAGCTGGGTGTAGATCATGAACCCGAACACCATCCCGAGCGCGGCGACGACGAGGCCGACGTGCAGAAGGGACGCGCCGGACATGGTGCCCAGGAACTTCGCGATCGCAGGATCGGCGAGATTCGGGACGACGAGGTTGGCCTCGCCGCCGTGATGCGGTGCCGTGCCGCTCGCCTGCGCCGCATCGGTCGCGTGCTGGGCAAGAGCCGTGATTGGATAAATGAGAGTGAACAGCAATGCGCTGACTCGCAGCAGCCAGCGGCTTCTGTGCATTCGCGACATCATGGACCGAGTCCTCTCCGAGTTTGGTGAGCTCGATTCAGGACTTTGCGATCTCCGTCCCTATCGAGCCCAGCGACTCGAGGGGTTGGCCGCCCCCCGCCCCCTCCCCGTTGTCAGCGGGGTTTTTGCGCAGTGGCGCTTCAGCTCGCCTCGCCCCCTAGCGCCGCCTTCATCGGAAAACGGCGATACGAGGTGACTTCCTCATACCATGGTCGGGCTTATGTCGGAAACGCTACGGCTCGAGGCGATTCGAGGCTCGCGCGGCGGATATCCACACCAGGCCCGAAGCGCAGTCATCGAATTGATATTTCGATAATTTCTAGAGCCCACTCCGGGCACGCGAGCGTGCCGCACCGCCGAATGGGCGCGCCGATCCGAACACCTGCAATCGTCTGCATGCTCGCACGCCGATTCCAGATTCGAACGACCGAACGGCCGGCGACGGCGCGCCAGTCGAGGACGCAACGACGGCGCGAGGCGGAGCGATCAACGTCGGCGTCGGACGTCGCGGTCACTCCGCTCGGACGGACCACCCGGAGCCGATACACGAGGCGATCGGCTCCTTCGTGGCGAAGGTCACTGGCACTCGGGGTTGGTGACGAGGTCCTCGTCCGGACCGATCCGGTTCCACACGCCGAGGATACGTGTCGTCAGCTCGAGGCTCTCGCCCTTCGCATAGGTCGCGGTCCACGGCGACGGATTCATCTGGATGGGCGCGTGGCGAACGCCGTTGATCGTCACCTTCCCGTCCGCGCCCTTCGTCAGCCCGAGGTAGAGGACGAGCGCGGAGCGCTTCGCGAGGCCATTCTGACCGCTGACGAAGTTGCCGAGCGAGTAGATGACGAAGCCCTCACGGCCGTCGGTCGTCTTGTACTTCTCCCACGGCTGCACGACGTGCGGGTGACCGCCGAGCACCGCGGTGGCGCCGGCGTCGAGCATGTCGCGCGCGAGCTTCTTCTCCGGCGCCGACGGCGTGTGCGCGTATTCGACGCCCCAGTGCGGCGTCACGATGACCGCGTCGACACCAGGCTGGTTGCGGAGCGCGCTGATCGCCGAGAGCATCGTCGCTCGGTCCTCGTAGCAGGAGAGGACCTGGTTCTTCGGGTCGGGGATCCCGTTCGTCGAGAACGTGCAGGCGAGCCAGGCGATCTTGACCCCGTTGGCCTCGGTCATCGTGTGCCAGGGCGCCTCCATGTTCGCCGTCGAGCGAGTGCCCGTGAACGGCATCCCTGCGCTGACGAGGTTCTCGATCGTGCGATCGGCCCCTCGACCGCGGCGGTCGAGCGCGTGGTTGTTCGCCGTCGAGAGCACGTCGAAGCCTGCGCTCTTGAGCCCGCCGATGAGCGACGGGTGGTAGTTGAACTGCGGGTAGCTCGAGTAGACCTTCCCGTCGAACACGAGGCCGGGATCGCGGGCAGTGCCCGAGACCGTGTGGCCGTCGGCGCACGGTCCCTCGAGGTTCGCGTAGCTGAGATCGGTGCGAGCGAAGAGCAGCTGGACGTTCTTCCAGAGACTCGAGAACCCCTCGGGCGATGCGTAAGCCTGCTTCTGAAGCGGACCGTGGAGGAGCACGTCTCCGACCGCGGCGATCGTCACCTTCGTCCCGGCCCGGCACGCGTCGTCGAAACGAAGGGGGCCCGTCGCGGCGGGAGCGCTGAGCGGGTCTTCGGTCTGCCCGGGCTCCTCTTCCTCCATCTCCTCGCCCTCGTCGGCGACCGTCGGACCCGTGGAGCACCCGGCGGCGATCGTGATCAGGAGGGAGAGACCGGCCAGGAAGCTCGCACGAAGGGACATGGCGCTCGCGCACGCACACGATGTGCCGAAACCTGCACCACGAACGCCCTCCGATTTGCTTCGGGATTTTCGACCGGCGGGTGCAGTGCGAGTGGATCATTGCTGGATCGTCGGACCACGCCCGTCGGCGGCTGCCGGGTGCGCGGCCCCGAAAAACACGGACGATCACGAGAACCGCTCGCTGGTGTAGGACTTGCACTCACCGTAATCGTGCGCACGCTTGCTGCCCTCGCCCTCCTCCCGTTCGTCTTCGTCGCCGCGTGCTCGTCGAGCGCCGAGCCGGACGAGGACGACGTCATCGCCGACGGCGAGCCGGCGGAGGCCGAGAGCGCGATCGTCCCGATCACGCAGCCCGACGAGACGGCATCTCCGTCCTCGCTCGCGCCGGCTCCGCTGAAGTACACCGAGTCGCGCCTCCTCGACGTGCGCGGTGTCGGCGACTCCGGCTGGAGCAAGACCCACGAGGCCACGCCCATCCCGGCCGCATTCGGCGCGGCGCTCGATCGGTTCGACGCGACCGGACAGGTCTACCGAGGCGATCTCTCCTTCATCAACTGGGAGACCGTGATCGGCAACGGCTGCACCCAGTTCGGCAGCGCCTATTCGCCCGGCCGCTCGTACGCGTTCGTCTCGCGCGCCGCCAATCTCACTCAGGCCCACGAGCGCGGCTTCAACCTCGTCGGCCTCTCCAACAACCACACGCGCGACTGCCACGCATCGGCCGACACGCCCGCGCGCGGCGAGAACGCGAGCCCCGCGATGACGGCGAAGGCGCTCGAGGGCCTCGGCGATCTCGACTGGATCACCGCCGGCGTCGCCGCGACCAACGAGAACGACGTCGCACAGGCGAAGGTGAGGACGTTCACGATCAAGGGACGCCAGGTCCGCGTCGCCTTCGGCAGCCTCTACATGGGCCGGCCGAGCTGCCCGCGCGCGACGTGCGCCGGCGACTCGCGCGCCCTCTTCGAGAGCCTGCGCGACGCTCCGGCGGACCTCCGCATCCTCGCGGTCCACAGCATGGCGGCGGCCGATCAAGACCAGCTCGTGAGGAAGAGCATCGAGTTCGTCGAGCGCTACCGCGGCGACGTCGTCTTCGGACACGGACCGCACGTCTGGAAGCCCGTGCGTGTCGTCCGCAAGGAGACCGGCGGCAAGGGCGTGATCTTCGAGAGCCTCGGCAACTTCCTCCACCCCTCGCTCGCCGCGCAGAGCAAGAACTACATCGGCCGTGCGCTGTTCGACCCGCAGACGCTCGCGCTGCGCCAGGTCCAGGTGATCCCGGTCGCGAACGCCGGCAAGGACGCGCGCTTGTCCACCGCGGACGGGAAGACCGTCGAGTCGAACCTCCGCTGGAGCCGGATGGAAGGCAGCGCCACCGCGGTCTACGCGAACGTCACGCCCTGATCCGGACGTCGCCGACGAGCGCTCCGTCGCGCCGTCGACTCACCCGAAACGGATCGCCGAGATGCGCGCGCCCATCACGCCGTCGTCGGCGAAGACCTGCTTGCCTCGATCGGTCCCTGCAGCGCCCGCAGCGACCATCAACGGGAGCAGGTGCTCCTCGCGTGGATGGCTCGCGCGCGCCGACGGCGCTTCCGCCCAGCGCGCGAGCTCGGCGGCGCGTGTGTCGGGATCCTTCTCGATCGCTGAAGCGAGCCAGCGGTCGAACCGCTGCGAATCCGCCTGGCCGGAGCCGGTCATCAGCCCGCGCATGTTGTGATAGCTCATTCCGCTGCCGACGATGAGCACGCCTTCGTCGCGCAGCGGCTCGAGCGCGCGGCCGATCGCCACGTGCTCGGCGGGATCGAGGTTCTCCTGGAGGGAGAGCTGCACCGTCGGGATCCGCGCGTCCGGATAGGCGACCTTCATCGGGATGAAGACGCCGTGGTCGAAGCCGCGCTCGGTCTCGGTCGTCGACGCAATCCCCGCTGCCGCGAGGAGAGCGCCGACGCGCGCCGCAAGCTCCGGCGACCCCGGCGCGGCCCAGGTGAGCTCGTACGTGTGCTTCGGGAACCCGTAGTAGTCGAAGAGCAGCGGGGGCGCGGCGGACGCGAGCACCGCCGGCACCCTGGTCTCCCAGTGAGCGGAGACGACGAGGAGCGCCGACGGTGTCCTCGGGAGTGAAGCGTCGATGCCGCGCAGGAACGCGGCCATGGGCTCCCACGTGTCCCGCGGTCCCATCGTCCACTCCATGAAGAAACACGGCCCGCCGCCATGCGGGATGTACAGCGTCGGCATTCTGTCCTGCGTGCCCATGCATCGAAGTGTCGCGTCTGGAACGCGCCCGAACAAGAACGCCCCCTGCACCGCTCCGTTCCGCCACTCGAACAGTCACGCGCCTCGCTACAAAGCCGGCTTTCCACAGGCCTCGTCGCGCAGCGGGTGGTCACGAACCGAGATCCCGGTGAGTGGGCCGGCGTGGGTCGGTCGCCGCAGCCGTCCGGCCACGAAACGATCACGTGACAGAATTGTACCCACCGCACTCGCCATGCTCTCGGAAGTCCACCCCGAAAGCCGGCCCACGCCCCGAGCTTCGGCGCACGAACAAACAGACAATCAAACATTCATTTCAAACAACCAAGCACCCAACAATCCGTCAACTCAATCGCCATTGTTATCCACAATCGGCCTCCGACGCCACGACCAGCACCCGATTCGACCGCACAAAACAAGGGCTTCCGCGACTTCTCACGCTCGATTGCGCACTTCCGCTGTGGACAATACTGTGGATAAAAAGTGTTTGAGCGACTCACTATTTGGTTGAACGAACGGACGGTACCCGGCATAACACAGCTCATGAAGTTCGCGGCACATCGGGCCGCGGGCTCTCGGTCGTAGAAGCCGTCAGGGCGCTGCGACCGGCATCGGTGCGAGCGAGGCAATCTGTCCTCGTCGACGGTCGAGTCGGTCGAGCTCGGTGGCGCGCTTGGGTCGTCAGTCCCAGGCGTGAGCAATCCAACGAGTCAAAAAGGCGTCAGTACTCTCGAATCTGCCACGGAACCCGCGGGTGACCGCACCGTGGCCTTGCAATGCCCAACCAAAGACACTTTCCCCAGCCTGGGGACAAAGTGTGGGCGGCGTGAGCGAGAGAGCCGGCGTGAAGGCCGGAGGGAGCGATCCCTTCGCGTGGCATTCCTTCGCGTGTCGTGGCGGTGAAAGGCATCCCGGCCTTCTGGAAGGCGTCGCTCTTCGCGGGGCAACGCCGGAACGAAGACCTCGGTCGGTCCGTCAGCGTGCAGCGGTTCCTCCGTTGCTCGAAACGCGCCGATGACAGCGGATGTCCGAAGGTCGCCGAGGAGGGGAACGACGTCGGCATGCGCCACAAAGCGTATGCACCCGTCGCAGGCACGAGAGATCGTCGCATGCGCCGGTGATGCGTCCTTCGCTCGGTCCTTCGACCCGTGCACGTCGGTCCTCACGTCACGTGAGGCGTTCGCGGCGGCATCACGGTTGGGCAAACCCACGCAAGTGGGAGGAACCAGCACTGGGGCTGCATCGAACGGACGGAGCGCGGCTCGCCGCATTCCACCGCTTCCGCGAGGAAGCAGCGTGGCATGTCCAAGAAAAGGAAGGAGGTCGAGGCCTCCGTCCCTGCGAGGATTCGAGAGCTCGGGTTTGGTTGCCCGCACGTCGATGGTTTGTTGCAGAAGTCGGTAGGCGACGTCTGGTCTCGAATAGGCTCGGCAAACGCGCTCCAAAAAGAGCGGTCAGGGTCGAGTGAACAGGGACCTAGCTCGAGACGAACGCGGACGGGTGAAACCGCCAGCGGGCGTGTCGAGCGAAGGGACGATTCGCACGTCGGCCTCACCGCTAGTGACGGGAGAGGACCGGCGCAAGGCTCAGGGTGACGAGAGGTCGTCGTCCAGCGGTCTCCACATCGCCCAACGCGGTGAGGTGGTCGCGGGGCCGGGGCTGTAATGGCCACCGGATCCTACGAAGAGTCCCTACCGGCGGAAGGCATCCCGGATCATCCCGAAGCGTCGGCTTTCACGAGACGACGTGGACGGTGATCTCGGCGTTCGCCGCATCCTCCGACCCGTACCACCCCTTCCAAAACGAAGGACGTACGGCCAGGTTGCAGCTCTTGCGAAGGCGAGAGAGGCGCGAGGGTGAACCAGGAGAGCGCGACAGGGGTGTCAGAGGCTCGGTCGCAGCAGCGCCGTGGGAAGAAAACGCCCACGCTCGTGACTCAAGCCGCGAGGCAGTAGAGCACGAGGACGACGCGTTGACTGACGACCCGCCGAAGCGGTCTCGGACGTCGTGAAACGTCCGGTCCCCCGGAAAGCCGCACGGAGCCTTATTCTCCGTGGGGTGTCCCCGCCGCGAAAGTGGCGAGAGCAAGCCGGGAACACACGAGGTGCGGGTGCACGCAGTTCGATTGGGTGGCAGACGTCGGTTGAACGCATCGCGCGTCTTCTTCACCGGGAGGTCGCAAGGCCTGTCGGTGGAACAAAGAGGGCGCTAGCCGGGAGGAAGTCCGTAGCACCGCCTGACGCGGGGCGCGGATGGGTAGAAGGCGAACCGGTGCGCATGAGTGAGGTCACAAGCAAGTTTCCTCATGAATGACCTGCGGGTTTCGGCTTGCAGGCTCTCGATACGACGGAAGGCGTTCTCGGGCTCTTGCCCGCCCTGCCCTCACCGGCAGGGCGACGCGAAGTCCTCTGGCTCACAGGTCAGCCTCCACACCCGTTCTCACCGATCGCAAGGTCGGACGACGGCTGAATGGAGAGCGCATCGGGCGGACACGGAATCCGACTCGGGCGTGCCTGCGGGTGACGAAGAGAACGTCAGAGGTCGACGTGACTCGGTGAAGGCTCCTCGAGGATCGAGAAGGTCCAAGGCGAGTCAGCATCCTCGGCGCTCGAAATGGCGCCGGTCTCAGAGGTGCGCCGCATCGCGTTCGGCTGAAGCTGACGACAGCGAATAGCTTCGTCGACCCTCCTCTCCCCTGACCACGCGAATGGCCGGGGCTGTAGTGAAGGCACCCAAGACTCGAATGCGACGATGGCGCAGGCGGGTGGAAAAGGCCCCCTGACGCGACGTCCAACGGGGCGGACGGAGATCCGCAACGGAGCGCTAAGCTGCTCCCCACGGAAAGTGAACCCCCGCGAGGGCGACCGGGCGACCGGTTCGCCCTCGCGGCTTTTTGTGCTCCTGCGGCAGCGTGGCGCGGGAGCGCGATCGCTCCACTCAGGATCTGCATGCTCGTCGTCACCTCGCGACCGCCGTCCACACGGCGACGCGGCGCATCTCCTCATTTCCTGATGCGCGATCGCACGTCATCCTTGGAATAGTGAAGCGCCCCAGCTCGAAAAGCCCACTCGTCCTCGTCGTCGACGACTACGAGGACACGCGACGGATCTACGCTGACTACCTCCGCTTCGCGGGGTTTCGCGTCGCAGCCGCAAACGACGGCGCCGAGGCGATCGCGAAGGCGCAGGAGCTCGTCCCCGACGTCGTCGTGATGGACCTCGGGATGCCGGGCGTCGACGGGTGGACAGCGACGCGCGAGCTGAAGAAGGACCCGCGGACGAAGAACATCTACGTGATGGCCGTGACCGGGTTCGCCGGAGACGACCGGCGACTCGAAGCATGGCGCGCCGGCTGCGATGCGTTCCTCTCGAAGCCCGTCCTTCCCGCCGAGCTCGTCAGGCGGATCATGGGACGGCTTACGCGACCAGCCTGAGCCGCACGATCCCGGCCGATGGAAATCTCGATGAAATGCGGCTAAGTTCTCTCCTTCGAGAACGTCGCCGATGGTCGAGCGAAGCCGCCAGGACAGCACCCGCAACCTGCTCGAGGAGCTCGAGGACGGATGGGCGACGCCGTCGTCGTCCCGGATGCCGGTCGCCGAGGCGACGAAGACGGCCGCTCCCGCCACGCCGATCGCGGAAGAAGATGACGGGAGGCTCCCCGCCCCTTCGACCCCGGACGTCGACGCGCTCGACGAGGGTTGGCTCGACGATCTGTTCCCCGGCGAGGGCGGCGAGAACGACGACGAGGACGACGAGGACGACGACGAGCCCGAGCCGGCGCTGCCCGACGAGCGGCTCGATCCCGAGGCCTTCGCGCTCGCGAAGAAGGCGCGCGAAGAGCGCGCCGCGCTGAAGAAAGAGAAGAAGCGGGCGAAGGCCGAGACGAAGCGCGCGCGTCAGAAGGCGCGCGCTGCGGCGATCCGCCAGAAGCAGAAGTCGAAGAAGGCCCGCCCCGCGTCCGTGAAGCCGGAGCCCGCGCCGAAGAAGAAGCCCGCGCGGGCGAAGGCCAGCGAGTCGAACGACTCGAGCGTCGTCGACGACGCGCCCGACGTCATCGCCACCAAGCGTCCGGAGCGCGCGAAGACGTCGACCCCGGAGCGCGCAAAGACGTCGACCCCGGAGCGACGCGGCACGGCCTCGACGATGGCATCCGTGAAGCTCCTCGCGCTCGTCCTCGCGATCCTGCTGGCCCTCGCCGCGGCAGCCGCCGCGATCATGAAGTGACGTGACGTGAAGCGACGAGGCGCCCTCGGCCTGACCATCGCCGCTTGTACGGTCGCTCTCACGATCCTCGGTTGCCGCTCACGCCCGACGAATCGCCACACGCGCAGCTCGCACGAGCTGATGCACCGGCCGTCGCGTGACCATGGGCGCGCCATCCGCGCGCTCTGCGCCGACCTGACGCCCGACGCGTGCACGACGGCGTGCCCTCCGACGCTGCCCGCGCGTGAACACGCCCAGTGCCTGATCGACTTTCGCTTCGCCGACGACAGCGAGGCCCTCGATCTCGCGCGTGCGCTCTACGCTCGGACCGGCGTGCTGCCGGGCGTCGACACCACGACGTCGCACGGCACCTACGGCGGGACGCCGATCGCCACGCAGCCCGCCCTTCCCGTCGGCGACGATCGCCAGCACCTCGCCTGGCTCATCGCGAGCTTCGAGCGATACGAGCAGGTCTTCGCGATCCTGGTGGCTCGAGCGCCACGGCCGATCGACTTCCGCCTGCGCCCCGACGCGTTCGGGTTCTTCCGCACCGGAACGCAGGCGTATCCATCGGCATGGGGCCAGGGCGGTGTCGTCGGATACAACCTCGACGGTCCCCTCCACACGAACGAGCGCGACGTCCTCGAGACGATCTTCCACGAGCTCTTCCACCTGAACGACGAGCGACGTGGAGGCTGGTCCGCGAGCGCGCTCGGCGAGCTCTTCGAGGGCATCGTCCGGCGCTGCGGCCGCGACGACGGATGTTTCGGAGACTTCGCCCCGCACGACACACGTGTGCCGAACGGCACCTATTATCCGTTCGACGAGGCGACCCGCGACGTCCGCGAATACGCCGCCGAGCTGGCGCTCCGGTACTTCCGCGAGCACGAAGCCATCCTCGATGGCACCCCGCTCGAACCGCCGTTCAAGTGCGGGAGCGAAGAGAACCGCGTCGCGTGGGAGCGCCTGGTCGAGGACTTCTTCGGCGGGCTCGATCTGTCGCGCGATTGCGCGGCCGGACCGTCGGCCCCGCGGGGCTCGTGACCTTCAGCGCCGCCTGAACCAGGGGCACTTGTCGACGAGCGCCTTGTTCGGGATCTGCTTGCACTGGAAGCCGACCCGCGACCCGTTCACGCTCCGGTCGTCACACTCCCGGACCATCGCGTAGGGCGCCTCGTCGTTCGGATCAGGGGTGCGCGTGCAGTCGCCGACCTTCCGGATCGTCCACTTGTAGTTCCCCTCTTCGGAAGACTCGTGATCGATGCCGAGCTGGACCTTGTCGCCGACCTTGTACTTGCTCGCGCAGGCCGCGAAGTCGGCGCCGCCACGGACGACCTCGAGCTCCGCTCCAGGGCACTCCGAGTAGCTCACTTCGACGTC
This sequence comes from Myxococcales bacterium 68-20, assembly GCA_001899635.1. GTDB lineage: Bacteria > Myxococcota_A > Polyangia > Polyangiales > Polyangiaceae > Labilithrix. The sequence goes on from MKVQ01000005.1 coordinate 546,709, forward strand.
GAGCGTGAGCGGCTTGTTCGCGTCATCGCTGCGGACGGCGGACACACGCGTCACTTCGACAGTGGTCTCGTAGTGCTGCTGCTTCCGTCGATTACACGCGCTCGCGCCGGTCACGATGACGATCGCCATCACGAGGCCCGCTGCTCGCGGCGACTGGTGCGAGATGCATGCACCGAGGCGCATGTGTCATCGATTAGCACGCTCCATCCGGGAGACGCCCGGAATTGTGACGAGGCGGAAGGCGCACTTCTGCGAGTGCGCGAGCAAATCGCTTTCGCTCCACACGTCGCTCGATGCAACGTCGTAAGTTGCATCACGCGCGAGGTCCGAGCTCGAGGAGAGAACGTCGGCGTTGTCCGGATCCTTCCGAGGCTGATGCATCGAACAGCACGGCTTCGAGCATCGTCGCTCGGAAGCTGAGCGCGATCGTCAGCGGATGAGGCTCGCGCGATCGTGCATGAGCAGCGCGCGCATGCGTTCTACTGGCTCGCGACGATCGGCGACGCGACGAGCAGGTCCAGCAGGTTTGCCGTGTCGTGCGGCTCGGCCATCGCGAGATCGGTGTCGTCCGGATCGTCTCCATCGAGGTCGTGCAGAAGCGGCGGGCCTCCTGCACTCGGGAGGATCAGCTTTCTCCCGCCCGCAACGACGCCGTACATCGTCGGCTTCCCTTCGCTGCTCGCGTGGAGGAGCAGCGGTAGCCCTCGCTGCGCGTCCGGGTCGACGTAGAAACGCATGAGGTCGACGCCGTGATACCCGCTCACCGTCGTCGTCGGATCGACGAACCTCGAGATCGTCGGCGCGACGTCGACGAGCGACGCCCGATGAGCAACCTCGCGCGGCTCGAGGCCGGGCACGCGAAGCGCGAGCGGGACACGGATGAGCGACTGCCAGAGGAACGTCGAGTGCGTCCAGAACCCTCGGTACCCGAGGGCCTCGCCATGGTCCGAGACCAGGAGCACCATCGTGCGATCGGTCAGTTTGAGCTCGTCGAGGCCGGCGAGCAGCGCCTGGAAGCTCCGATCGACGAGGCCGGCGACGGCGCGATAGCGCGCGTCGGGACGAGCGTTCTCGTCGATCTGCCCGACGTGCTCGTCCTTCATCTGCCGCCAGCCGTGGAGATCGAAGTTGTAGATCCAGGTGAAGAAGCGTCCCTCGCGGCGCGCGCGCATCCACGAGAGCGCCGCACGCGTCACCGCGTCTCCCGTCGGCGTATCGGCCCCGTAGCCCCATACCTCGACCTCGGGCGAGTGATCCGGAAGCGCCACCACCTCGTCGAAACGGAACTCGGGCACCTGGGCGGACAGGTAGTCGTGCGCCGAGGTCGAGATGAAGAGGGCGTTGTCCATGCCGCGCGTGCGAACGCGCTGGAGCACGCTCCCCTCGTGAGCGTCGGCCTGACCGTCGTAACGCCCCACCAGCAAGCTCGTGAGCGCGCGGAGCGTATCGGACGCCGTCGAGTACGCTTCCGGGAAGCGGATCGAGGCCTTCATGAACTCGGAGGCCGCCGGCATCGCCGTCGGATCCGCCGCGGTGTCCGCGCGGAGCGTGTCGACGAAGTAGACGACGATGTTGCACTCCTGGCAGCTCTCGCGGAGTCGAGCGACCGACTCGCTCTGCTCGGACGTCTCGTGCTCGCCACGGCGCCAGCGCTCCACGTCGAGGCGGGCCACTGGGGCCTCCACGGATCCGACGACTGGGAGCGCCTGCGCGTAGAGCGTGCCGACGGTCGACGGATCGCCCGTCAGATGGCGGAGCGCGGCGAAGTGCTCACGCCTTCGCTCGGTCGAGCTGAGGAGGATCGCCGACCAGACGAGCGCGCCTGCGCCGACCAGCAGCGCCGCTCGGCGAGGCGCGCGCGTGTGCATCGTCGCAAGTGCGAGCGCGCCACCGAAGAGGAAGAACGCCGAGATCTCCAACGCGAGGTGCCCACCGGCGTGACGGCCTCGAAGGACGGACGCATCGACCCAGAGCAGCCCGACGGCGGCGCCGACGGAGCCCGCGACCTGGAGGAAGCGCATGCGCGATGCGCTCACGCGCTCGGCGATCCGGAGCCAGATGGCGGCCGCGGCGAACGCGCCGATGCAGCCTACGACGGGGACGACGGCGGTTGCGCTCGCGAACCGACCGCCGAGGACGATCTTGCAGAGCGCCGCGGTGACCAGGACGGTGAAGACGGCGGCGAAGCACCAGTCCGAGCGGCGGAGCGGGCCCCATCGACGCACGGACGGCCCCGCCAACGCGGTGCTCGCCGCGGCCAGTCCCATCACGAGCGCGCCGATCGCCACGAAGAGCTTCGCGGAAGCGACGATGTGGCCCATCGGCCCGCCCGCGCCCCATCGCTCGCGTCCGATCAGGTCGACGAGCACGATCGCTCCGGCAGCCACAGCGCCGGCGGTCGCTCCGTGAAACAGCAGCCGAGCTGCTCTTGCTGCACCCGACGCTCGCATCGGCCGGAGTCGGTTATCCTGGATGGGCCGGAGCGACAAGGGAGCCGCTCTGCAGCAGAGCCGAACGGGCGTGGCCGGGGGTGCCGGCGCTCTGGAGAACGACCTCGGCCGCTCGGCCTTCTCACCGGAATTACAGAGGAACCGGCGCTCCCCATCGCACCGCTCGGATGCGCGTGCGCATGACACGACGGTCGCGAGCGCGATCGCCGCCGTTCGAGCGCATCTCCTCGCGAACAGGGTGACGACGTCGACGTGCACACCGGACAGGCCAGACGGCCGAGCTCGGCGCCCTGCCGGGCTCGCCCTCTACAGCCCTCGCCACGCACCGCGATACGAGCCCTCGCATTCGCTGTGCGCGCGCTCGGGCTCGTACGCTGCCGAGCCCGTCCCGTAGAACTTCCGGACCTCGCCGGTCGAGAGCGTGCACGACCCGACCACCGACGTGTTCGGACACTCGGCATAGACGAACGTCCCGCCGAGCTTGGCGCAGCTCGAGGTGAGGAGGATCTCGTTCTGGACGAGGTAGGCGCCGGAGTACTCGGAGCACGTCCCTGTCGAGGGAGCACGATCGCAACTCCCGATCCGCTGCCGCGAAGCCGACGCGTCACGCGTCGCGCCCCCATTGTCGCCACCAGCATTGCCGCTCGACGCCGAGGATCGGTCGCACGCCATGAGCGCAACTGCCATCGAGGTGATGCAGAGAATCGCCCGCAACATGATCGCCCATCCTAGACCGGGCGAACGAAGCGCGACCAGGTCTCGTCGGCAACAGGGGGCTCCGCGACGGATCGAGGGCCCGTGATCTCCCGACGAAACGCGCTTCGTGCTCGCGCGCGATCGCGAACGCGCCGCTCGCCACGAGCGCGACGGAGACTCGACCGGAGGTCGGCACGACAGCCGCAAGAGCGTGGGACGAACATCGAAGGCGGCGAGCCCGTCGTCTCACCGCTCCCCTCCTCGACGTTGGCTCGTCGCCTTCGATGCCTCGTCTCCGGCGGACGACATGCGAGCGCCTCGCGCTCCGGCGTTCGCCGCCCCCCGAGACCGTGTCGCCCGCGAGCCTGGCGACACGGTCTCGCCCTTTTGTGGCCCGCTCGTGTTGCGCAAAAGGCCCGCCTATGACGGCCGTGCCGCGGTGGATCTCCGGCTACCCAGCACCACGTGTGCAGACGCCGTCGAGAGCTGGCGACACGCGAAAGGCCCGTGGATTCATGGGCGCCTCGCACGAGAGCACTTTGCCCTACACTGGCATCGCTCGTGCAGTGGACGCCCTTCTAGGCGAGGATGTCGAGGATGATCCGTGCGCAGAAGCGACGAAGAGCAGCGCCGAGCCGCTCGATCGGCCGACTCGTTGCCGTGACCATCGCCACGCTCGGCGTGCTCGCGATCGCCACGGACGCCGCCGCCTTCTGTCGCTCGACGACGTGTCGCTCGACGAAGGACAGGGAGTGCCCGACCGACGTCGACGGCTGCACGACCGAGGGCGCGCAGCTGTTCTGGCCGACGTCGTGTATCAGCTACGCGACGAACAAGCTCGGTACCGCCGATCTCGATCCCGCCGACTCGCGCGCGGTGATCAAGAAGACGTTCCAGGCCTGGAGCGACGTCCAGTGCGCCGACGGCTCGATCGCCGCGATGACCTTTCAGGAGCGCGAGCCGGTCTCGTGCAAGAAGAGCCAGTACAACAAGACCGGCCCGAACGTGAACGTGGTCCTCTTCCAGGACAGCAACTGGAAGTACCGCGGCATCGACGGCACGCTCGCGAAGACGAGCGTCACGTACAACGATCTGACGGGCGAGATCTACGACGCGGACATCGAGATCAACACCGCCAACAACGAGGTCACGATCACGGACGACCCGGCGAAGGTCGTCTACGACCTCCAGGCGATCCTGACCCACGAGGTCGGGCACTTCATCGGCATCGCGCACTCGCCCGACCCCGCCGCGGTCATGTTCGCCTCATACTCTCCCGGCTCGCTCACGCAGCGGGAGCTCCACCCCGACGACGTCGCCGCCATCTGCGCAGTCTACCCCGAGGGTGGCGGCAACAGGTGCAACACCGAGCCGCGCAACGGCTTCAGCGGCGTCTGCGACGACCCCGAGCCCTCCGGGCTCTGCTCGGTACAGCCGGCGAGCAGCGGCGCCTCCTACGGCGTGGCGGCGATCTTCGTCGGCTCGGGACTTCTGGCGGCACGCAAGCGTCGCCGTCACAATGCTTCGATGGTCAAGGCGACGGATGGAGGCCGGCGATGAGGCTCGGGAGTCTTTTGTTCTCGATGGCGGCGGTGGGCGGGATCGTGATCGCGACGCAGGGCTGCGCCATCCTCGAAGGCACCGACTCCACGAACGAGGAGAGGCTCTGCGTGCCCGGCGCGTACGTCTTCTGCCGTTGCGCCGACCGCACCCCCGGCACGAAGCTCTGCAAGGAGGACGCGAAGTCCTTCGACGCCTGCACCACGAATGATCGCGGTGAGTGCGCAGGCGGCGAGATCGACGATCCGCGAACGAACGAGCCGATCCCGCCCGACCAGACTCCCGATCCGGACGACAAGGACCCGCCCGGTACGGGGAACGCGCTCGACAGCTGCCCCGGAAAGTCCACCGCGGTCCAGCCGGGCGTCGACATCAAGCTCGAAGGCGACACGACGACCGCCACCGCCGATCGGAAGGGTCGGCAGGGTGCTTGCGCGGTCGGCGCCGGCGCAGGCGATCACATCTATCGCTTGATCCCGTCGGGCAGCGGCTCGCTCGACGTGAAGGTCCAAGGGTCGGATGGGCTCGATCCCGTCGCGTACGTCCGGACGACCTGCGAGGACGAGGCCTCCCAGGTGTCGTGTGGCCCGCAGTCGGCGAACAAGGTCGCGCAGTTCAAGCTGAACGTCACCACCGGCAAGGAGTACTACCTCGTCATCGACGGCGCGTCGGCGACGGCAGGCAAGTACGTCGCGAACCTCAAGCTCACGACCGGCTCCTTCTGCGGCGACGGCAAGGTCGATCCGAACGAGGCCTGCGACGACGGCAACAAGGTCGAAGACGACGGCTGCTCGAACGACTGCAAGAAGGTCAACGGCAACCCGACGAGCGGCGGCTCGTGCCCGGGCCACCCCGTCCACGTCTGGACGGGCCAGACGGCCACCGGCACCGGCTCGACCAACAGCTACGGCAACGCGTGGAACGCGCCGAGTCAGCTGTGCGACGTCAACGGAACGAACAACTTCCAGGACCACGTCTACGAGGTCACTCCGCACGCCACCGGGAATCTGGTGGTCACCATCTCGGCACCGCCGGTGGGAACGCTCCCGAACCTGATGCTCGCGGCCCGACGCACGTGCACGACCGCCACCTCGGCGACGAACAACATGTGCGCGAACAACGGCAGCGCCGGCACCGGCGAGACGATGACGTTCTCCGTCACCAAGGACACCAAGGTCTACGTCGCGGTCGACGGCGGTGGCGCCACGAACAACAAGGGGGACTACTCGATCAGCTTCAAGCTGCAGTAGCCGTAGGAGAACGCGTCGCATGATCCGGACCGAGCTCGCTCGTCACCTCGCCTCGCGTCTCACGCGGGCCGCCGCGCTCTCGCTCGGCGTCGTGTCGCTGCTCCTCGCCTGCACGACGAGCGGGAACACGGTGAAGGAAGACAAGCTCTGCAATCCGGGCAACTACGTCTTCTGCCGCTGCCGCGATCGGCAGGAGGGCGCGAAGCTCTGCAAAGAGGACGGCCACAGCTTCGGTCCGTGCGAGCCGTGCGAGTCGTACGACAACCCGGAGGGGCCGCTCGAGCCCGGCGATCCCGAAGAGCCGATCCCGACGCCAGACGCGGGCCCCGACGCCGAGCCGGAGCCGAACGCCACCTGCGGCGACGGCGTCGTCCAGCGCGGCGAGGACTGCGACGACGCGAACACGAACGAGACCGACGGCTGCGACTCGAAATGCAAGCTCGCGGGGACGACACCTTCCGCGACGAATGCGTGCCCCGGGCTCGACGTCCACGTCTGGGGCGGGGCCCACAAGCCAACGCTCGCGTCGACCACGTTCGGCTCGGGCAACCGGAGCGTCACTCCGAACTGCACGACGACGGCATTCCCGACCTCGGGCGCGGCCGCCGCCGACCGTGTCTTCCGCGTTTCCGCCCACAAGACGGGCACGCTCAACGTCACGACCTCCGACGTGAACTACAGCATGTTCCTCTACGCGTCGGACGCATGCGCAGCCGGCGCGAACACGTATCTCACGTGCGTGAACGAGAACGGAGGCAACGGGCCCGAGTCGATGTCGCTCTCCGTCGAGGCAGGCAAGACCTACCACGTGTTCGTCGACGGCTACGGGATCGACGCGAACAAGGAAGGCAACTTCCGAATCACCTTCCAGATCCCGTAGCGCGCCGATCGCGACGTCGGCGCGCACCGATCGGCAGGCGAGCGCGGGTCCGCGGAGCGTGCCCGATTACGCTCCGCTCCAAGCCACCGGCATTCGAGATGCGTTCGAGCAGCCCTCGATCAGTCGGGCAGCCGCCCGCTACGATCGCGCTCCGTCTCTGCGAGCGCGCGGTACTCGTGCGGGCAGTGAGCAGAGAAGACACGTACCGTTCGCCCGTGCTGGCGATGGAGCTCGCGGATGCGCTCCGCGTTCGCGCGCCGCGCGGCGTCGTCGACGGCGATCGTCGCCTGGAACTTCCGCAGCATCGGCGGACAACACTCGGGATCGTCCTTCTCGAGGTGGAAGAAGTACCCGTCACCGCAGTGCAGGAGCCAGTCCGGCCCGACGGGGTCGTCGGCACGAACCGCGATCGCGGAGTGGCCGCGCGTGTGTCCGGGGAGCGGGACGAGCAAGACGTCGTCCGCCACCACCTTGAGGCTCTCGAAGCCGAACCAGCTGTCGCCACCGTCGTCGTGGAGCTCCCACTTAGGGCCGTGCGCGAGCTGCACCTTCCGGTAGCGGTTGCGCTCGCTCAACGTCGACGGGTACATCGCCGCGGCATGCTCGCGCCGATGAACGTGGACCTTCGCGTCCGGAAAGTCGGCGATGCCGCCCGCGTGATCGACGTCGAGGTGCGTGACCACGATGTGCCGGACGTCGTCGCGCTTGAAGCCGAGCCGCTCGACCTGACGCACGGCCGTGTCTTCCTCGCGCAGGCGCGGCCGGCTGAGCGCGACGAAGCCCGGCCCGAGGCGCCGGACCGGCGCGCGGACGTCTTCGAGCCCCATCCCGGTGTCGACGAGAACGAGGCCTTCCCTCGCCGTCTCGACGAGCAGCGCATGCACGACCATCTCGCCCGCGTCGAGGATGGACCTGTGACCGCCCGAGATGAGCCGGCCGCCGACAGGGCACATCGTGCAAAGGTTCAGGTGATGGATCTTCATCTCGTGACTGTGGGGGTGCCGGGCCCCCTGCCTGACCGAGCGATGTTTATCACACGGCACCGACTCCCAACGGTCGACTAGTAGAGCGCGCCGGAACTTCGTGCCGAGTTTCGCTCCGCTTCGGCGGGCCGCGCTGCACGAGGCTGGTTCTCAGGGGCGGCTCGCCCCTCTCGCTCGCGTCGTGAGCGATCCCCCCGACAATCCGCTCCCACGGATTGTCCTAGGAACGGCGCAGCTACCGCGATCCGCTCACAAACATCCGGCGCGCCGTACTAGTATCGCCGCCCCGTGAAGTTCGTTGATTCTTGCGAAGTGGATGTCGTCGCCGGAAAGGGCGGCAATGGCGCGATCGCGTTCAGGCGTGAGAAGTTCGTCCCGTTCGGAGGCCCCTCGGGCGGCGACGGTGGCCGCGGAGGAGACATCGTCTTCGTCGCCGATGAAGGGCTGTCGACGCTGATCGATCTCACGTACGGCCGCATCATCCGCGCGCCGAACGGCGAGCAGGGCCACGGCAAGGACATGTACGGCCGCGGCGGCGAGGACCGGGTCGTCCGCGTCCCCGTCGGCACGCAGATCCGCGATCGCGAGACCGGCGAGCTGCTCTTCGACATCGCGACGCCGGACGCACGTATCGTCGTCGCGAAGGGCGGCAAGGGCGGCCGCGGGAACATCCACTTCGCGACGCCCTACGACCGCGCCCCCCGGCGCGCCGAGCCGGGTGAAGAGGGCGAGGAGAAGAAGCTCCGCCTCGAGCTGAAGGTGATGGCCGACGTCGGCCTGCTGGGCTTCCCCAACGTCGGGAAGTCGACCTTCATCCGCGCGATCTCGCGAGCGCGCCCCAAGGTCGCCGACTACCCGTTCACGACGCTCACCCCTCATCTCGGGGTCGCGCGCATCGGCGACGAGGCTACGTTCGTCGTCGCGGACATCCCCGGCCTCATCCCCGGCGCGGCGGAGGGCGCCGGCCTCGGCCATCGCTTCCTCAAGCACGTCGAGCGCACGCGCGCGTTGCTTCACCTCGTGACGCTGGACTTCGACGAGGAGCGCGATCCCGTGAAGGACTACGACGCGCTGATGACCGAGCTCGAGCGCTTCGATCCCGAGCTCGCGAAGCGGCCGCAGATCGTCGCGATGACGAAGGCCGACATCCCGGAGGTCCGCGAGGCCTACGAGGCCGTGCGCGCCCGCTTCGAGGAGCGCAACATCCCGCTCCATCTCGTCTCGTCCGCGACCGGTGAGGGCGTCCGCGAGCTGAGCATCGCACTCTACAAGCTCGTCACCGGACAGAGCGAGATCGAGGACTGGTCCCGCCCTGCCCCTCCGCGGGCACCGCCGAGCGTTCCCACGCCCGAGGCGCCCGTGCCCGAGGAGACGGTCCCGGTAGAGGCCCCCGCGCCGGCCGAGGCCGCGAAGAAGAAGAAGGCTGCCGCGAAGAAGAAGGTCGCCACCGCGAAGAAGGTCGCGAAGAAGAAGGCCGCCACCGCGAAGAAGGTCGCGAAGAAGAAGGCTGCCGCGAAGAAGAAGGTCGCGAAGAAGAAGGCCGCGACCAAGAAGGCCGCTACCGCGAAGAAGGTCGCAAAGAAGAAGGCCGCTACCGCGAAGAAGGTCGCGAAGAAGAAGGTCGCGAAGAAGAAGGTCGCCATCGCGAAGAAGAAGGCCGCCACCGCGAAGAAGGCCGCCGGCGCCAAGAAGAGCGCCGCCACGAAGAAGAAGGCGCCTTCGACGAAGAAGGCCGCGGGCGCCAAGAAGAGCGCCGCCACGAAGAAGAAGGCGCCTTCGACGAAGAAGGCCGCCTCGGCGAAGAAGAAGGCGCCGACCCCGAAAAAGGCCGCAACCGGCAACAAGGCGCGGCCGAAGACGAGCGCACGGACCAAGCGCCCGGCCGCAAAGCCCGCCAAGAAGAAGCGACGGTAATCATCCCGTGACCTGAAGGATCGCGCTCGCGATGAGCGACAAGACCGAAGAGCCGACACCAAAGCGCATCCGGAAGGCGCAAGAGGAGGGCAACAGCCCGCTCAGCACCTTCGCGAGCCAGTCGGTCGCCTTCGTCTGCGCCGTCGCGATCGCGCCTGCAGCGGTCCTCGCGCTCGCCACACAGGCAGGCGGCGACCTCCGCGCGGCGGTCGCCCGTGCGGGCGACGCGTCACCCGAGATCGCCTTCGATCCGATCGCCATCGCGACGGCCGTGGTCGCGCTCTCCGCTCCGATCCTCGTCGCCGCTGGCGTCTCCGGCGCGGTCACGTCGGTCGTTCAGACCGGCGGCGTCATCGCGACGAAGAAGCTGGCGCCCAACCTCGGCAAGCTGAACCCGATCGAGGGGATCAAGCAGCTCTTCTCGGCCCAACGCCTCGTCGCGGTGCTCCGAGCCGCGCTCTTCGCCGCGGCAGTGGTCTGGATCGTGAACGGCGCGCTTCGCTCGAGTGCAGCGGACCTCGCGCGAACCGCCGGCCGGCTCGATGCGGCGGTCACCCTTGCATCGACGATCGCGCTCGACGTCGCGAAGCGAGCCGCGGTCGTCGGTCTGTTCCTCGCGGTCCTCGACATCGTCATCACGCGCCGCTCATGGCGCAAGAAGCTGATGATGTCGAAGGACGAGGTCAAGCGAGAGCACAAGGAGAGCGAGGGCGACCCTCAGCTCAAGGCCGCTCGCGAGCGTGCGCACCACGAGATGCTCGCGTCCGCGACGGTCGGCAACGTGAAGAATGCGAGCGTCGTCATCGTGAACCCGACCCACATCGCCTGCGCGCTCCGCTACGACAGCCCCGACCACGGGGGGAGCGACGAGGCCCCCGTCCTGGTCGCGTCGGGCTACGGCGATCTCGCGAAGCGGATCGTCGAAGCCGCGCAGCAGTACGGCGTCCCGGTCCTCCGCGACGTCCCGCTCGCGCGGGCGCTCGTCGAGCTCGAGATCGGTGACGAGATCCCGGAAGCGCTCTACGAGGCGGTCGCCGAGATCCTCCGTGAGGCCTGGGAGGAAGCGCCTCCGGAGGCCCGAGAGCCTTGAGCAGCGGGCGCACGCCCCTCAGGAGCGCTCTTCTGCAGATCTAGGTCCCACCACGCAGCCGCTCGGCCTCGGCCTCGCGTGAAACGGACGTGTAGAGCTTGGCAAGGAACGCGAGGCACGCCTTCGCACCGCGCTCGTCGCCGGTCTGGCGCGCTCGAGCCAGGGCATCCATTCCTTCGAGGAGCGCCTCCTGCGGGCGGCCGGCGACACTGAGAGCCACGCCGAGAGCCAGCGACGTCTGACAGCGGCGGCGATGGTCTTGCGGACCGAGCTTGCTCCGCGAGCGTCGGAGGACGCGAAGGGCATCGCCGATGTCACCACGACCGAGCCGCGCCATCGCGCGCATGCGCTCGGTGAACGCCGGGCTCTCACCGGTGGCGCGGAGCCCGTCGACCCATCGCTCGAGCGCCACGCTGTCTGCCGCGAGCAGCGCCTCCTTCGCGAGCTCGCCGAAGCGGATCGCGATCTGACTCCCCGGCGCACTCGGGGGCGGCGTCGATGCCGGACCGACGCCGGATTCGCGGACGAGCTGCGAAGGATCGACTTCACGTCCGCCTTCTCGGCTCGGCCCCAGCTTCGATGCGAGCGTCGACTCCGGAGGCTCGTGCGCGACCTCGTGGTCCATCATCGTCGGCGGCTCGCTGTCCGCCGGCTCGCCCCCCTCGATGACGGAGGGCCGCTCGCTTGCGGGGCCGTCGGTCGCCAGCTCGAGCGTCGGACGAGGCGCCGCGGGGCCGGGGCCGTCCGGAGGAACGATCAGCGCGCGCTCGACCATCGAGTCCGGTTCGTCGGCGTCGGGCGGCTGGGGCGGAGCGACCGATGCCGTGCGCCGCGAGGGCGGCGCAGCGAGGACGGGCATCCGCGTGCCCCCAGTCCGTGGCGGGAGCGCCGGGATCGACGCATGCGCCGTGGACACGGAGAGCGCTTCGGGCGTCGTGGACGGTGCCATCGTCAGCGGCGGGGGCGCGAGGCTCGGGGCCCGCTCGAGGGCATTGGCGAGCAACTCGAGCGCCGCTTCCTCGCAGGACGGATCGGCACGACGAGCAAAGGCGATGAGCTGCGTGCAGCTCGCCTCGAGCCGCGCCTCCGCAGTCGCCCGAGCAGCATCGAGCAATGCTGCCGCTGCGCGGGCGCCCTCCCCCGCCTGCGCTGCGTGCCAGGCCCCCTCGACCCGTCCGAACGCGCCCTCTTCTTCCTCGATCACGCGCGCGATCGCGATGTGGAGCTTCTTGCGAGCCCCGTCCACGAACGTGTCGGCGAGCGCCTTCTGATGGGTGCGGGACGGGAACGCGACGCTCCGCTCGCCTCCTCCCGATGGCGGCTCGCGTACGACGAGCCACCTCGATCGCACGAGCTGCGCGACTGTGCCCGTGACGTCCACCCGAAGCCCGGCGCGCTCGAGGACGCGTGAGAGGAAGCCGACCTTCGCCTCTCCGCCGATCACCGCAAGGAGCGAGAGGAGCGTGCGCGCCGGCATGCTCTCGACGCTGGCTCGCTCGCGGATCCACGCGGCAGCGGGCTCGACTTTTCCGCGCCCGGCCGCGCGCGAGCGTGCCGAGGCGATCGCCCCAGACCACATGATGTCTCCTCTCGCGATCGCGAGCGTCACGGCCTCGACGGTCGCGAGCGGGCTGCCACCTCCGAGACGAGCCCATCGCCTGCGAGCGACCGCGTCGAGCGCGCCTCCAGTAACGCTCGCGGCGACGTCCTCGGCGCCCTCGCGCGGCAGGAGCGGGAGCTCGTGCTCCGCTGCCTTCGGGAGGAGCGCCAAGACGGACGGGAGGGCGCTCGTCGCGTCGAGGCGCGCGACGAGGCCGATCGACGTGCTCTGGCGCACGGCACGGACGCACGCTTCGAGGGTCGCGGGGTCGACCGCCTTCGCGTCGTCGATGACGAGCGCGCTCTTCGTCCCCGACTGCTTCGGCCAAAGGACCGCGGTGACGAGGCGCGCGGCCATGTCGAGGCTCGTCACATTCCCTGCGAGCAGCGCCTCGAGCGGCGCGCCGAGCTCGAGCAAGAGCGGGCTGAGCTCGCGGCCGAGCGAGCGACCGAGCGCTCGTCGGAGGGCGCCGAGCGGCTCGAAACCCGATCCCACCGGCGAGATCACGAGCGCCCGCGGCGCCCGCGCGGCGACCTCTCGAAGAACGCGCGTACCGCCTGCGCCGGGATCCGCGCGTACGACGACGAGCGCGCCCGGCTGTGGCATCACTACCGGGAGGTGCGCGTGGAAGAACCGCGGCTCGACCATGCGGCCGACGTTGTTCGCCGCCGTCTTCCGCCAGGGCTGACGGCGATCGACCCGCGCTCCGCGAACACGAAGAGCGCCGTCGCGCGCGATCCGCACGCCCGAGGTCACGAGCTCGCCGGCGCGGAGCGCAGACACCGTATCCGCGCAGAGGATCTCGCCCGCACGCGCGAGGCGCGCGAGCGACGACGCCTCGACGATCGGCGGCCCCCACCACAAGAGGCCGCTCCGGGTGAGATCCGATCCGTCCTCCTTCACCGCTCGGATGTCGCCCTGGGCGATCCCGACGGCCCAAGCCGGCTCCTCACCCAGCGTCTCCGGTCCTGGTGTCGCTGCGGCCGCGAGCACGGCATCGAGCTTCGAGTCCTCGAACGCGAACGTGACCTCGAGCGCTGCCCAACCCACGTGCACGGCACCGAGCGGCACGAGGCGCGCGATGAGCGGGCGCGCACGTTCGACGAAGGAACGCCCCGAACCTCCGGCCACCCGGAAGCTCGCGACGAGGTGTCCTTCGAGGACCGTAGGCAATCGGCCTCAGACCCGGATCCGCTTCTTCAGCGCAGCGAGCTCATCCTCGATCTCCGTGTCCTTCTTCGCACCGGAGCCGCCGGTCAGGCCGCGCTCGAGGTCCCGAAACTTGTCCTCGAGCTCACGCCTGTCGGTGCCGTTACCGAGCGCGTCCTCGACCTCGGCCATCGCGAGGCCCTCCTGTTCGCGACCTTCGATCTTCTCTTCCATCTTCCGGAAGTTGTCGAATGCGCTCGAGCCACCGCGCGCGCCGAGCGACTCGCTCCCACCGCCGGAGCGCGCCTGAGAGGCCCGCGCGGCGATGGTGCCCTTGCGCATCTTGAGCTCGTCGAGCTTCTGCTCCATGCGCTCGAGCTCTTCCTTCATCTTCAGCGCGGTGTCGCGCTGGTCGATGCGCGCCTTTTCCACCGACGCGAGCTCTTGCTCGGTTCGCTTCTTCTGCTTCAGCGCTTCGCGGGCGAGCGCCTCATCGTCGCTCTTGAGCGCGAGCTCGGCGCGCTTCTCCCACTTCTCGACGTCGGTCCTGAGGTCATCCGTCTTCTTCCGGAGCTGCTTCTCGGCGGCAACGGCGGCGATGACGTCCTGGCGGCCGGCCTTGAGCTGCTCGGCCATCTCTTCGAGGTTGAGCTCGAGCAGCTTCCTGTCGTCCTCGGCCTTGTCGAGCATCGAGTTGAGGTTGCTCGAGATGACTCTGCCCATTCGGTCGAAGATGCCCATCGCTCCTTGCCTCCGCTGCCGAGCGCGAACCTCCGCCCAGCTGGCTCAGGCTCGTATGATAAGGTTCGCGTCAGGCGCGCGCCGCGAAAAAATGCGGCTCTCGGTCTTCCCGGCCGAACGATTGCGGCGCCTTTCCGACGGAGAAACCGATGCCCACATGCAAGGGTTGCGACGACGAAGTCGACACGCTCGTGTCCGTCAAGGTCGACGGCAAGACCAAGAAGCTCTGCGAAGACTGCGCCGATCGTGCTCGCGAGAGCGCCGAGGTCGCGGAACAGAGCGAGGCCGTCGTCCAGCAGATGATGGGCTTCAAGGGCCGCCGCTGACTCGAAGGCACGGCACCGAGCCCGTGTAGGACGCAGACACGAAAAAGCCGGGAAGGACTCGAATCGTCCTTCCCGGCTTCCTTGTTTTCTCGCTTCTTCCGCTTCTTCCGCCGGGGGCTACTTCTGCTCGCGGTTGAGGATGTGGATCGCGTGACCGAGGCCGTTCATCGCGGCCTCCATGAAGCCCTCGCCGAGCGTCGGGTGCGGGTGGATCGTGAGGCCGATGTCCTCGAGGAACGCGTGCATCTCGAGCGCGAGGGCGCCCTCGCTGATGAGGTTGCTCGCCTCGGCGCCGACGATGTGGACGCCGAGCAGCTCGTTCGTCTTCTTGTTCGCGACGACCTTGAAGAAGCCCTCGGTCTCGTTGACGGCCATCGCGCGGCCGAGCGCCGCGAACGGGAACTTGCCGACGCGGACCTCGAAGCCCTTCTCCTTCGCCTGCGCCTCGGTGAGGCCGGCGATCGCGATCTCGGGATCGGTGAAGATGGCTGCCGGGATCGCGACCCAGTCCTTCGCGGCCTTGTGACCGGCGATGACCTCGGCGATGACCTCGCCCTCCTTCGTGGCCTTGTGCGCGAGCATCGGGTGGCCGCTCACGTCACCGATGGCGTAGATGCCGTCGACGTTGGTCTTGCCGAGCGGGTCGGTGGGGACGAAGCCGCGCTCGACCTTCACGCCGATCTCCTCGAGACCGAGGCCGGCGCCGTTCGGGCGCATGCCGACCGCGACGAGCACCGTGTCCGCGATGAGCGTGTCGTGCTTGCCGTCGCCGAGATCGACCTTCACGGCGAGCGAGCCGTCGGCGTTCTTCTCGTAGCCCATCGCCTTCGTGTTCTTGAAGATCTTGGCGCCACGCTTGACGAGCTTCTTCTCGACGACCGCGGTGCACTCCGGGTCGACGCCCGGGAGCAGACCGGCCGTCGCCTCGACGACCGTGAGCTCGGCGCCGAACTTCTGGTAGACCATACCGAGCTCGAGGCCGATGACGCCGCCGCCGATGACGAGCAGGCGCTTCGGCACGGACTGGAGGCTCACCGCCTCCTTGGCGCCGATGACCTGCTTCCCGTCGAACTTGAAGGACGGGATCTCGATCGTCGAGGAGCCGGTCGCGATGACGATCGCCTTCGTCGCTTCGATCGTCTCGGTGCCACCTTCGTTGGTCTTCACCTCGACGGTGCGCGGGCCGATGACGCGCGCGTTGCCCATCACGAGCTCGACGCCGTTGCCCTTGAAGAGGCCGCGGATGCCGCCGGTCAGCTTCTTGACGATGCCGCCCTTCCACTCCTGCATCTTCGGGACGTCCATGCGGACGCCGTCCGTCATGACGCCCATCGCCGCGCCGTGGTCCTTCACCTTCTCGTAGGTGTGGCTCGCGCTGATGAGGGCCTTCGAGGGCACGCATCCCCAGTTGAGGCAGATACCGCCGACCTCCTCCTTTTCAACGCAGATGACTTTCTGCTTCAGCTGGCCGAGACGGATCGCACACCCGTAGCCGCCGGGGCCGCCGCCAATCACCACCACATCGCAGGTTCGCTTCGCCATAACTGGGTCACTCCAGGTACGAGACGGTAAAGAGGTAGGGTCCGTTTACACGATGCAAAGCCCGACGAAAAGCGCGGTCGCCGTCGAGCTGACGCAAGACTGCCGGCGCGCGCTCGGAGCGCCGCGAGGAGGCTCGCATTACGGATGGGCTCTCGTGGCGCTCGGTCAGTGGCTCGGCGCCGGAGGCGTCTTCGCGAGGAGCTCGCGCTGCTCGCGCAGGTTCCACGGCGGCTCGGCATAGACGTCGTCGAAGAGCGACATGCGAGCGGGAGGCGGGAGCTCCTCGACCTCCTTGATGACGTCGCCGATCTCGACGCCGAGCTCTGCTTCGAGATCCTTCTCGGAGGCGTCGTCGATCGCGCCGAGCCTCCGGAGGTGCCGCGCGAGCCGGTCGACCGGGTCCTTCTTCTTCCAGCTCTCGACCTCGGCGTCCGTGCGGTACCGCGTCGGATCGTCGCTCGTCGAGTGCGCACCGATGCGATAGGTGAGCGCCTCGACGAACGTGGGCCCCCCGCCGCGACGCGCCCGATCGGCCGCGGCCTCGAGGACGGTGTGAACGGCGAGCAGATCGTTACCGTCGACGCGGACGCTCGGGATGCCGTAGGCACGACCCTTCACGGCGATCGTGCGCGACGCGGTCTGCCGCGCGGTCGGAACGCTGATCGACCAATGGTTGTTCTGGCAGACGATCACGACCGGCGCCGCGAATGCCGCCGCGAACGTCATCGCCGCGTGGAAGTCCGGCTGGCTCGTGGCGCCGTCACCGGAGAAGCCGAACGCGACCGCATCCTTCTTCTCCTTCTTCATCGCCCATGCGGCCCCGACGGCCTGCGGGATCTGCGGACCGATGCACGACGACCAACTCACCTGATGGACCTGCCGCCCCGAGGGATGGCTCGGCATCTGGCGGCCCTTGAGGACGTCGCCCGAGTTGCCGAAGACCTGCGCGACGAACTTGCGGAGCGGGAAGCCGCGCACGAGCATCACGCTCTGCTCGCGAAGTGCGGGAAACACCCAGTCGTCGGGCCGCGCGACGAGGCCGGTGGCGATCGGCACAGCCTCCTGCCCCGTGCACGCACCGTAGAAGCCGACACGCCCCTGCCGCTGCAGGAGGATCATCCGCGCGTCGAGCAAGCGCAGGCGACGCATGTGACGGTACGCGAGGAGCAAGCGCTCGGTCGGGATCTTCGGATCGGTCGCGGGGTCGGTGCTGCCGTCCTCGCGCAGAACCGTGAAGAGCCCAACGTCAGGATCGGAGTCGCGCAGGCCCGCGTGCGGCTCGGAGATCATCGGTCCCTACGGTAGACGACCGCGGCGACCACGTCACTGCGGAGGAGACGGCGAAGCCGTACCTCCAGCCGCGTCCGCCCCCTCCGAGGCGGGCGTCGCGGACGGCGCGAGCAGCCCGCGGCGGCGCAGCAGACGACGGTGGCCGCCATCCCAGGAAACCTGAAAGGGAGACGCGCCTGCATCCGCCTCGACGGACTGCTCCGCCGGCGGCTGAGGTCCGGACTCGACGCACGAGCTGCAGCCGCCGAGACCGGAGGCGATCGAGGCGAGGACGAACACGGCGGTGCAGATCGGACGCGGCATGTGGCTTCGAGCTGGAGCCTACCACCAGCCGCCAACTTGGGGCTGCGCCCCAACCACCCGCAGTGGTGCCCCAACCACCCGCAGTGGTGCCCCAACCACCCGCAGAGGAGGGCCGTCGGCCGGCGTCCAAATGCACAGCGGCTGCTTCAGGGAGTCCCTGAAGCAGCCGCGTCCGACCTAGTGGCCGATGTTGGCGTCGCGATGCGCTACTTGGTGGCGCCGCCGTTGATGCACTGCGCCCTGACCGGCCCCTCGAACGTGAACGCGTTGCCCTTGCACGCGGCCTCGTATCCAGCGAGCGTGTCCTTGCCACAGTTCTGCTCGAGCGCGTCGTACGCTCCCTTGCACGGGCCCGAGAAGATCCCTTGGACGTCCTGCAGACACTCGGTGAACCCGTCGGCGGTGTCGCACGTGTTCGAGCATGCCTCGAGACGGCACTCGGCTACGTGCTGATACGCACGACCACAAGCCTCCTTGCCGCTCTGGATCTCGACGCAGCCGCCTCGGTTGACGTCGTCGAGCTTGTCGCCCTTCGTGAGGATCGGGCTCCATTCCGACCCTGTGCCATCCGAGAACACGCAAGATGCGCATCCATCGCTGACGGACTTCGCCCACTCGGCGATCGAGATGTCCTGGCCGTTCTGGGCCTTGTTCCGGAAGAACGTAGCGAGATCGTCAGCCTCCTTGTTCGTGCACGCATTCGCGACCTTCTTCGCGCGCGCATACGGGAACCGGTTCATGTCGATCGATCGCGTCTCCATGCACGCTTCATCGCTGCGGCCGCCGCTGCTGCCGCTCGAGTTGCCGCGTGGGGGACGCTCCCCTTCCTTGTCCCCACCGTCGGCCCCCGTCCCCGGCGTCGCGCCTGCGGCCGCCTTACCTTGCTCATTCGAAGAGCAGCCCGCCGCCGCGGCAGCGGACACCAGCCCCGCAAGTGCCGAGACACTCGCGAGGGCGAAGATCTTGTTAAACATGTACTTCGCCTCCTGCTGCTGTCACCAACTACGCGACAGCTTCCGAGATGTCGGTCTGCAAGGAGCCAGCCGCCCGGGAGCGACTGAATGACGTGAGTGCTCGCGTGTCTCAGCGAACGGACGCCCGCGCGACGACGAGCACCGACGAGCGATGACGCATGATCTCGCGATCGGAGGCGGAGACGGAGCGACGCGAGCGCCCTCCCGAGGGCCCTCGCTGCGGCTGATCCAGGACATGACGAGGCCGGAGCAGTCGCGAGTGACGTCGGGGGATCAGCCGCCGTCAGCCCCCGCGTCGTTGCCATCACCGCCGATGATGCACTGGGCTCTGATCGGCCCCTCGAACGTCCATGCGCTGCCCTTGCAGGCGGCCTCGTACGAGTCGAGGCCATCGCCACACGCGCTCGTCATGGTGTCGTGAGCCGTCTTGCACGGCCCGGTGAAGATCTCCTTCACTCGCTCGAGACACAGCAAGAGCTCCGTCTGCGTCGTGCACTTCGCTCGGCACGCCTCGACCCGACACACGGTCGCCCGTTGGTAGGCCTCACCGCAAGCCTCCTTGCCGCTCACGATCTCGATGCACCCGCCGCGGTTCACGGTGTCGAGCGTGTCGTCGGAGACGATGATCGGTGTCCACTTCGCGTCCTTGCCATCCGAGAACACGCAGTCGGCGCACTTGTCGCTGACTTCCTTCTGCCACGCGCTCGCAAGCACGGCCTCGTTCGCGTCGACCTTCGCCTCGAAGAACGCCGACAGCGCCGTCAGCTCTGCGTCCGTGCACGCGCGCGGCGACCTCTGCGCCTTCTCGTACGGGAACTGCGTGGCATCGATCGGGTCCGTCGACACGCAGCTCGGCGCGGGCTCGGGCTCGGGCTCGGGCTCCGGCTCGGGCCCGGCCGGTGGATCGACGACCCGCTTCACGTCCGACATCGCGTCGGGCTGCTCGCCGGAGGGCAACGCCGCATCGGACGAACAACCCACGACCGCACCAGCAAACACGAGCCCGGTCAGCGCGATGACGCTCGCGAGCGTGAATACCTGCTTCACCATCTCGTACGCTCCTTGCCGTCGTGCTCCTCGCGCTCGACAGCGAGCGAGGCTCGATACTGCCGGCCGGCGCGGGGCATCTGCCGGATGTACTGCAACAGGCCGCGCGCAACGCCCGGTCGCCGGACCGTCGTCGACACACGGACGGCCGACGCAGACCACGCAAGCACGGGTTGGCGTTCCCCGGGTAACCGCCACGCTCCGTTGCGAGCTGCCAGCTCGGCTGCACCAGCGCGCACGGCGCGGTGATCGTTCACCGCTCGGCGCGTGCGACGGCAACTCTTGCTCCCGCCGTTCACGTCGTCCGCGAAGTCTTCCACGACGAGAGCGCACGGTCCGCTCCCGCGTGCGCAGCCACCCCGCGTCACCCTCCTTGGCCGCCCCAAACGCACCGCTGGGAGCCTCTCGGCTCGCCCTGGGCGCGATGGCCATCGAGGGGGCGGAAGCTCTGCTCTCAGTCCCGTAGCTACGGGCTTTCGTTGCTCGCAGCCGCGTCGAAGACCAACTGCGGGAGGACTCTGTTGATGTTGGTGGCGCGCCCGCCGTCCGGGTTGCGCACCAGCACGGGACGCCCTGGCTCCTCCCGCGTCTCCCGCTCGCTCGCTGACGGGCTCGACTCGACGCACGAACCGCACGCTCCGAGGAGTCCACAACCAGAAAGCAGGACGAGATAGAAGATGCTGCGTCGCTTCGACTCCATTGCGCTTCGCCTCTCTCAAATCGCAAAACCGGAGAAGGCCGAGCTCGTCGACCCTCTCCGGTTGGCAAACTACGCTGGGTCGGTCAGTTCCCGTCGCCCGCGTCCGGCTCGCCGCTGCACTGCACGGCGATGGCCTTGAACAGGTTACCGCACGCGTTCAGGTAGCTCTGGGCGTTGTTCCCGCACTCCTTGCCGAACTCCTCGCTCGCCGCCTTGCACGCGGTCCCTTGCGCATCCTGGCCGCACGTCGAGCCCTGCTCGCAATCCTTGCAGACGGCGTTGAGGCAGAGATCCCACTTGAAGGCGGCCTCGCCGCACGCGTCCGACTTCGACACGACGCCGATGCAGCCGCCGACGTTGATCGAGGCGGCGCCCGACTCCACCTGGACAATCGGCGCCCACTTGGCGTCGGTGTCCTTGCTGAAGACGCACGACGCGCACGCCGCGCTCTCCTTGGAGGAGATCTCGGCCTTGAGGTCGTCCCAGGTCCCCTGCTTGTTGTTGTCGATGAAGTCCTTGATCGTCTTCTCGATGGTGGACTTGCAGGCGCCCGGCACCACGTTCCCCGCCTTGTACGGAACCTCCGAGACGTCGACCGGGTCCTCCTTGTAGCAGAGGGGCTCGTCCGTATCGTCGTCGTCGTCCGGAGGCGCCGCGTCGCCCTTGACCTTCCCGCCGTCGGTGCCGGAGTCCGGCGTCACGGGGTTCTCAACCACGGTCTCGGAGCAGCCGGCCACGCCGACAGCGGACACGAGGCCCGCGAGAGCCGTAACACTTGCAAGAGCAAACAACTTGTTAACCATGTCCGTCGCCTCCTACTGCTTTCGCGGTCTCATCGCCGCCAAGCCAACAGTTTTCGCGATTCACTTCAGGTTACTGAGCCGCGGCGATGATCGACGAGCCCAGGCGATTCTTGCTTCGCCCCTTGAACTGGCGGGTCGAAGCGCGCGCACGCTACCTTTGGGTGTCAGGTCCGTCAAGAGTAAGTGAGGAGCTATGACAATCCTTTCCGAGCGATAACTTCCTAACGGAAGACGAGTGGTTGGCGCGATCGAGACGGGTGTCCCGCAGCCCGGTGGACCACTCGACGGCTCACGACGAGATTCGGTTGGAATGCCGCCGTGGTTCCGCGTTCTCGGAGGGTGAGCTCACCTCTCGGTGGGCTCTCCTCGTCGACCCGAGGCCAGGCACTTCGCTGAAGCGTTGGACTCTTGTCGCGGAGGAAACATGCACGCGACCTACACTCCTACAACTCGTCGTGCAGGTCGTGACGAGGAAGTGCAACGGCCGTGCCCAGACTGCATCGCCGTGCAGCCATCGTCATGGCGTGCGTGTGCATTTGCTCGCGCGTGGCCACTGGCTCGGACGAAGGCGAGCGCGCGCGACTCGCGCGAGGGCTACGGACGATGGCAACTCGGAGGAAGGGTCGGGAGCGGGCCAGCCGTCCCCTCACCTCACCGCACACTGGAGGTGGCGGCCGAGGCGCGCAAGCGTCGGCCGTCAACCACCGTCGGGAAGCTCACAAAGCTGCAGCCAGTCGGGCAGGTTCTGGAAGCCAGGGCCCTTGCACGCTTCACCCGCGGGGCAGCCCCCGCGGCCAGGTCCGCCGGTCGCCGCCGAGGCGTCGAACGGAGGGTTCGAGTTCGGCGTCAAGCAGAACATCCGGCAGATGCCCGCGCCCGCCGGCCCAACGCAGATGTACCCATCGGCGCAGTCGTTGGCGAACTGGCACGGCTGCCGGTTCTGGATGTTGTTCGACCCGATGCAGCCGGCGGTGCCGACCTTGTCCTCGACGATACAGAGCTGCCCCTGCTTGCACGGCTCGACGCCGAACGGCTTGCACCGCTCGCGGTACGAGCACACGCGATGGACCTCGTTCGACTCGACGAAGAGCGAGAGATCGCATTGGCCGCCGATCCCTTCGGGATCGCTCTGTCCGCAGGAAACGTCGTCGCCCTCGCAGCACGCGGGCGTGCACCGCCCGGTCACCGGGCCGCCGTCCACACATGGATCACCGACGCAGGTCAGACCAGGCAAGCACGGGTTGGCGCTCCCCGGACAACAGCCGCGCCCCATCGGGAGCTGCTGGCTCGGCTGCACCGGCACGCACTGAGTGGTGAGCTCACCGGTCGGCGCTCGCGCGACGACGCACTCTTGTTTCCGCCCCTTCGCGTCGTCCGCGCAATCCTGGACGACGAGATCGCACGGTCCCTTCACCGCCGTGCATCCTCCCTCGCGCGCCTGGGAGCCGTCGGGCCGGCTCGACGTAGCATCGGCCTTCGAGCCGTCCGTCGCCGCGTCGCCGCCCGGCGCCGCCGAGGCGTCGGCGAGATCGCTTCCCTCCGAGGAGCAGCCCACCGCGGCGAAGCCCGCGAGCCAGCCAACCGAGAGCGCGAGAGCAAGAGCGCGACGAAGTCTCATCGGACCATCTCCGTCGTCAAGCCTATCGCGGACACCCGGTGGCGTCTCAACGTCCTGCGTCGAGCACCCCGGCGAAGTCGATCGGCTCTCCGACGACGACCGCTGGCCGCCTCACACCTCCATCCTCCGTCTTCATCACCACCGTCTTGACCGGCGGAGACGACGACGCGGGCTCGGGGACGGTCTTGTCCTCGATGCACGAACCACATCCGCTCAGGAGCATCAACGAAACAACCGCAACGACTCGACGCATCTTCGAGCTCCAGAAATGAGGGACGGCTGCTCCGGAGCGTATCCGAAGCAGCCGTCCTCGTGATCACCGCCTCACTTGCCGGCGTCGGTGGCTTCGCCGCCGCACTGCCTCACGAACGCCGCGTCGAACGTCCACTTGTTGTTCTTGCAGGCGTTCTGGTAGGCCGAGATGCTCGAGCCACACTCCTTCTGCAGGTTGTCGAAGGTGTCCTTGCACGGCCCCGACCAGATGCTGTTCTGGTCCGCACGGCAGGCGTCGAACTCCTCCTGCGTCTTGCAGTCGACCAGGCAGGCTTCGAGCCAGCAGGTCATCGTCTGCTGATACGCGCGACCACACGCTTCCTTGCCGCTGGCGATCTCGATACAGCCGCCCTGGTTGACGAGCGCGAAGGCGTCGTCCTTCTCGATGATCGGCCCCCACGAGGTGTCGCTCTCCTCCGAGAAGATGCAGGAAGCACACTTCGCCGCGACTTCCTTCTTCCACTCGGAGACCTTCACGTCCTCGTTCGCCGAGACCTTCGTCGCGAAGTAGTCCGTGAGCTTCTTCAACTCCTCGGTGGTGCACGCGCCCGGCACCTGCTCCGCCTTCTGATACGGGAACTGCGTCGCGTCGATCGGGTTCTTCGTCACGCAGGTCCCCTCCGGCTCCGGCTCCTCCTCCTCGTCGGGCGGAGGCGCCGCCTCCCTCGGGGGCTTGGCGTCGGTGCCGGCGTCCGTCGTCGAGGGGGTGGTCTCAGACTCGGAGTCCGAGCAGCCCGCCACGCCGACGGCGGACACGAGGCCCGTGAGGGCCGTAACACTTGCAAGGGCGAACAACTTCTTCACCATGTGCGTTACTTCCTGATACTTCGTGCTGCTTCGCGGTCGGGTGGCCGCCAGTCAGCATTTTGCTTTTTATTTCAATGTTCTAAGCCCGACTGGGCTGACCGCGCGAGACGCTAGCGACGGGGGTCGGGTCCGTCAAGCACTGGGCTGAGGACCGAGCGACGCACTTTCGCATTGAAAACCAATAGTTGTGTCGTTCACGCCGATGCAACGGGCCCGCCCCGCCGCTCGATCTCGCGACGGGCCGCGACCGAAATTTCATCGCATTTCCGTGAGCTTGGACCGAGCTCGACGCTCCGCGGAGCGCCGATGGGCGCGGGCGCCCTCCGACGACGCAATGACACGCCCCCACATTGCCTCCTTCGTGCACCTCGATCGGGAGGGCGCGTGAGGCCGCATGCGACGCCCCGCCTCCGCTCAGTGGCGCCGGTCAGAGGTACATGCGGATGCCGTGGTCGGACTGGATCGTTCCAATCTCGAGTGCGGCTGCGCGCGAGGTGGTGGTGACGGTCTCGCCGTCGGCAAAGCAGAGCTCGAGACGCGCCCGCGCGAGCTTCGTGTTGAGGCAGTTCGTGATCGGCCCGACCGGATTCGGGTAGTGGAGACCAACGATGTCGTCGTTCTCGGCGGCGACGTCGCAGACGACCGTCAGCCCTCGACCCTCTCCGGTCATCTCCCAGCGGCGGAGCGAGATCGAGCCCCGGTTCTTCGTCAGCGAGCGAATGCTGGAAAGGTCCCAGCTCTTGCCGCGCCAGCGCAGGAAGGCCGACGTCGCCATCGGCGAGAGCACGGGGCCGATGCGGACGCGAGCGCTCATCGCCTCGAACGCGATCCCTGGAACGTCCCACGCGTTGCAGTGCGTCCACGCGTAGAGCTCGGCGTTCCCCTTCCCCCAATTGTGGCCGAGCATCGCGGGCCAGTCGCCGATCTCCCACGTGTCGACGTCACCCCCGCCGCGATCGACGCGGAGCTCACCCGTCGTGCGGGCGTCGGAGACGGGCGTGACGAGCTTGGACGACGGCGGAAGGCCGTCCCTGTACATCGCACTCGAAGCGAAATGGACGATCGGCGCGGCGAGCGCGGGCCCGATCGCGAGATCCCACGCGAGCGCCCCTCGGCCGCTCGACAGCGCTCCGCGCGCGCGCTCGAGCGACAGCGCGCAACCGTCCACGTCGACGTGGAACGTGTCCTTCGCGAAGCGCGCGGATTCGAGGGCGACGGTCGACTTGACGGCGACGTGTCCGCGGTGGCGATCGAAGGCGATCGCCCATGCCTCGGCGACCGGAGCGAGCGGCGGGCGCGCGAAGATCGTGCTCCGCACCCAGAGCGCCCGGCGCCCATCGGGCTCGTTCGCCTTCAGGAACCAGCTCTCGACGTGGCCCCCCTTGCTCGCGCCCGCGCGGTAGCGCAGCCCCAGCAGCGAAGGCGGCACGCGCATGGGCGCGGTCACGCCTGCCGTCCCTTCGACCTCTCGTCCGCCTCCGGCGCGTCGAGGCGCGCGAGCGCTTCGCGGGTCAGCTCTGGATCGACGGCTTGCGAGGTGAGCTTCGCGATCAGGTCGCGCGCCTCCTTCATCCGGGCGCGACCTGCAGCGACGACCGCGCCGGAAAGGACCTCGCGACGCGAGGACGCGAGCTCGTTCATGATCTCTTTCTTCGCGCGGTCGTGTCCCATGCGCGCCAGCGCGATCCGCGCGTGGAACGGGCAGGTGTCGCGAACGAAGCGCAGGGCGCCCCATGCGCGGCGCTCGAGGTGCGGGACGGCCTCTCGGAGATCGAGCTCGCCGGCGAGCTCCACCGCGGCGCGCTCGTCTTCCTTGTCGGAGGCTTGCCCGCCGAGCTTCTTGCCTTGCACGACGGAGAGGATGATGCGGTCCCCTCGTTCGTCGCCCGACTTTGCGAGGAGGATCGCCGCGACGAGGACGACGTGCGGCGATGCGCTGGACGCGTCGGCGACGATCGCCCGCGCCCGCGCCAGGAGGCGCCCGTCGGGCGCGCGTCCCTCGTCGAGACGCTCCTCGGCGACGCGGAGCGCGATGTGACTGATCGCGTCGTCGGCGTCGCTCGCCGCGTCGAACAGGGCATCGTCGACCTCGGAGGTGTCGAGCCCGCCCTCACGATCGGCCACCCGCGCGAAGGCGATGATCGACTGGTAACGCACCTCGGGCCGCGAGTCCGAGAGCGCCCTCCGCAGGCGAGGCAGCGCACGGGGATCGCCGATCTCGCCGAGCGCGTTGATCGCCATCTGGCGCACGTGTGCAGCGTCGTCCTCGACCGCGACGAGCAGCGCCGTCACCGCCTCGGTCGCCTCGAGATCGCCGAGCGCAACGGCGACGGCGGCCCGCACGCGCGGGTGCTCGTCCGTGAGCCGCTGGACGAGGAGCGGGACCGCACGCGCGCGGACGCTCTCGTCACCGCGGGCGTGGCGGACGAGGTCCTCCACGGCGCCGATGCGAACCTCGGCCTTCGTGCTCGACAGATCGCGCACACTCGCCTCGAGGTTACGTGGCAACAGCGGCGGCCCGAGCATGACGCCTCCTTAGTTCCGTCGCGCCTTGCGCGCAAAGGTTGGGTCGAAAGCACGCCCCGCAGCCATCAAGCTCACGCTCGTCACGAAGACCGCCGCCGCGCCGACCAGGAGCACGTGCGGCGCCCGGAGCATCGCGGAGACGCCTTGATCGAGCACCACTCCGAGAGAGACTCCGTCACGCGCACCGAACCCGACGAACGACAGCGCGGCCTCGCTGACGACGACCGCAGCCGCGGCGGCGCCGAGCTGGACGGCCACGATGCCGAGGAGGTTCGGCACGAGATGACGAACGACGACGCGCGCAGGGGTCACGCCGATCGCGCGCGCAGCCTCGACGAACGCTTGGTCGCGCAGCACCCGGGTCTGCGCGAGTGCGAGGCGCGCGAACGGGGCCCACGCGGTGAGCGCGAAGACGAAGCCGAGGTCCAGCCGCGACGGTGATCGCACCGCCGAGAGGACGACGAGCGCGAGGAGAAACGTCGGGAACGCCTGGACGAGGTCACACGCGCGAGCGACCGCGCGCTCGAGGCGACCACGCGCGACCGCGGCCGCGGCGCCGAGCGGGCAGCCGATCACGAAGCCGACCAGCGCGACGCACACGGCGAGGAGCACCGCACGGAGGCTTGCGTGCGCGACGAGCGCGAGGAGGTCGACGCCGCCCTCGCCGCAACCGAGCGGATGCGCCCACGACGGAGCAGACCACGAGAGCTCCGGCTCGAGCCTCACCGGCGACCGCGCACCAGCCGCGACGAGCGTGGCGACGCCGAGCACGGTCGCGAGCGGAAGGACGCGAAGCGACGGGCCCCTCCGTAGCGCCGCCAGTCCGGCCAGCCCGCTCATCGCCGTACCCGCGGGTCGACCGCCGCATGAATGGCGGCGGCGACCTGCTGCGCGCCCACGAAGAGCGCCCCCGAGAAGACCACCGCCGCCTCGAGGACGGGCAGATCGCGCGACGCATACGCCTCGAGGATCAGCGTGCCGAGCCCGCGTCGTTCGAACAGGCGCTCGAGCACCACGGCGCCGCCGAGGAGCGCGCCGAGCTGCGTGCCGACCACGGTGATGATGGGCCCGATCGACGCCGGCAGCGCGTGGAGCCAGAGCACGCGCGCGTGGCTGCCTCCCTTCGCCCGCGCGACCCCGAGGAACTGCGCGCGAGCGACGTCGTCGAGCGCCGCGCGGGAGACGCGCGCGACATGCGCGGCGAGCGGGAGCGCGAGGAGCCCGCTCGCGAAGACCAGCCCGGCGGCGCCCGCCTCGGGATCGCCGGGGAGCGGAACGACGCGCAGGCGCGCCGCGAGCGCGAACGTCAGCACCGGGGCGAACGCGAGCAGCGGCGTCGCGGCGATGGCCGTCGCGATCCGATCCACCCAGTGGCGACGCTCTCCGAGCCAGGGCCCGGCGCCGAGCACGGCAGCCGCGATCCCGATGACCGCGCCGAGGAGCACGGCGAGCGACGCGAGCGAGGCCGTCGGCCCGACCGCGTCGAGCACACGGGCTGCAGCCGACGCGCCCGGACGACGGACGGACTCGCCGAGATCGAGCGTCACGAGCCCGCGGACGAAGCGTGCGTACTGCATCCACATCGGCTCGTCGAGGTGGAGCTTCCCACGCAGCACCGCGCGCTCCTCCTCGCTCGACTGATCGCCGAGGACGAGCGCCGCGGGATCGCCGGGCAGGAGCCGGAGCGCGAGGAAGACCAGCGTTGCGAGCGCGAGGACGACCAGCGCTGCCTCCGCCAGCCGACCGAGCACGGCGCCCGCCACACGCTTCGACTTGGCGAGCCCTCCCCCCGAGCTTCGTGGATCTGCGTGGACTCCGCCCAGCGGAGCTGGGCCCCGTCCACGCCGATCCAAGTCAGCCTCCGTCGGGCACGCCCGAGTCGGGGGACGTCGAGCCGGCATCCGGGAAGAGCGGCGGCGCTCCTCCGTCGGTGCTCGGGGCGGAAGCGTCGATCGGGCTCATGTTCGGCGGCGGCGTCGACAAGCAGACGGCCGGCGGCGCGCCACCGTCCCCGGCCCCGCCGTCCTGTCCCTCGAGCGGGACCGGGAGGCAGGAGCGCTTGCTCTGGTTGCTGTCGAGGATGACCGCGTTCCAGGGGAACGACGTCGGCGACGCGCAGACGTAGCCGTCGCGGCAGTCCCCGTTCGACTCGCACGTCGCCGCACAGAACGACCGCGCGACGCGCGAGCCGAACCGGCCCGCGCGATCGTCGTACGGGCACCCCGGCAGCGCGCTGTTGAAGAGGACGCACGACGCCTCGTCGGCACAGCCGTTCCCCTGGCAATTGAGCTGGGTGCAGTAGCCGCCGGGCTGCGACGTGTCGCAGAGGCGATCGCCGCGGATCGAGCAATCCGTCGAGACCTGGCACTTGTCGCCGATCTCGGGCGTGCAGCCCGCGATCGCCGAGAGCAACGCGAGCGCGAGTCCCGCGGCGACGCCGAGCGCAGAGCCTTGCGCTCGCGAATCGAGTCGCGGGCGACGGAACCAACGGGTGAAGAGGGAGCGAGGACGGAACAAGCGAAGGCTCATCTCTTAGACCTGTTTGGCGTTTGACATCAAGCGCCCCGGACTCTAAAGAGCCGGTATGGCGACCCACATCACCGCAGATTGCATCAACTGCGGCGCTTGCGAGCCCGAGTGTCCCAACGAGGCCATCAGCGAGGGCGACGAGATCTACGTGATCGACCCCGAGCTCTGCACCGAGTGCGTCGGCTTCTACGATCACGAGGCTTGCCAGGCGGTGTGTCCCGTCGAGTGCTGCTTGCCCGACCCGAGCCACGTCGAGGACGAGGCCGTGCTCATCCAGCGCGCCGTCCAGCTGCACCCGGACGACACGGAGCTGAAGGGCCGTGTCGATGAGAACAACTACCCCTCGCGGTTCCGCAAGTAGAGCGCAGGCAGGAGCGCGGGTGTTCTTCCGCGCTCGGTGCGCGCCCGGTCTTGCCCTCGCCCTCCTCGCGGCGAACGCGATTGGCTGTGGTGGCGGCTCGCCGCTGCTCCATCCGGCGCGCACGCTGAAGAGCGGCGATGTCCGCGCGGCCGGCGGCGTGAGCGCGCACGTGGTGCCGGGCTCGCTCGGCGAAGACCTGCGCCGCGCCCGCGACATCGCCGCGCGTGACGCGACCGGGACGAGCTCGCCCGGCGAGCCCGGTCAGAACCCCGACTATGCGAAGGGCGCGCTGGTCACCGCTGCGATCGCGCCAGGCCTCGCCCCCTTCGTCGGCGCCCGCGTCGGCATCGGCAACGCGTTCGAAGGCGGGCTCGCCTACACCGGTCGAGGCGTGCGCGCCGACATGCGCCGCTCCTTCGACGACGGCCCGTACTCGCTCTCGCTCGGGCTCGGCGTGTCGACGGCGCTCTACGGGAGGCAGCAAGGCTCGACACTGCCCAACGTCGATCTCGGCGCGCTCCATGGCTACGGCGCGGATGTCCCGATCCTCTTCGGCTGGGAGAGCCTGAACGGGCTCTACTCGGTCTGGGCCGGTCCACGTGGCGGCTTCGAGTGGGTCTCGGTCGAGACGCTCACGAGCGAGCCGAAGGACATCACGATCGGCAGGTCGCCCGTTCGCCTCGAAGCGACCCGCTGGTACGCCGGCGGCGTGGTCGGCATCGCCACGGGCTTCAACCACGTGCACGTCGCGCTGGAGGCCGCAGTCGCCTACCAGATCGTGAACGGCACCTACAACGCGAACGACGTAGGCATCCGCGGTCTGACGATCACCCCGGCGAGCGCCGTGTGGTGGACGTTCTGACGGCCGGACGCATCGCCGCCCACGCGATCTCCGCGGCTCGAGCCGACGCCGCAACGTGATTCGCGCGCCACTCGTCGCGCCCGCTCGCGCCGACGACGTTCGCGATGCCGAGGACGACCGCGCACCGGACCGGCGCGCCCGGCGCCGTCTGACACGCACGGGCAACACCGTACGCCTCGAGGTGCTCGACCTGCCCGAGCGCCGCGAGCTTCACCGCCAGCACGTCGTCCGTCGTGATGCCGAGCGTGTTCACGATCGTCGCTTCGCGGGCGCCGGCGGCGACAAGCGCGGCGATCATCGATGGGTCGAGCGGGACGGCCTCGGACGCGTACGGCATCGCCGCGCGCTCCTCGACGACAGCCGGATCGACCAGCCGCACGCTCGTCCCGACGACGACATCGCCGATCCGAAGCCCGGAGGACGGCGCCGCCCCGCAGGTTCCGAGGAGGACGACCGTGGATGGCCCGAGCCGCGCGATGCTCCGCGCCACGCCGGCGGTCGTATCCACGAGGCCGATCCCGATCGGCTCGACCTCGAGATCGCACCCGCCGAAGCCGCCAAACGCCGCCTCCCAGTCGCCCGGGTCGGCGCCGTCGTCGTCACGAGCAAGCGCGCGGAATCGCTCGAGCTCGGGCTCCCAGGCTGCGGCAACGAGGATCGGGACGGCACGGTTGGAGCGGGCAGGATTCATACGCTTGGTGGCTTAATGGAGAGGAGTGGCCGGGCGGGGTTGCCGCCTACGGCTCGGCCGTCTACTCTACAGATGTTTATGCGTGTCCCCCTCCTCCTACTTGGCGCCGTCTCGAGCTCGGCCCTCGTCGCCTGTGTCGGCGGCGCTCCCGAGCCGGTGGGCAGCGACCCGACGAGCTCGACGGCCACGGCCATCGTCGTGATCGAGCGCGCGGTCGGGCCGGGGGACTCCATCCGCGGGGATGCGGTCATCGCTCGGTTCGTGCGCGTGCGGCAGGGTGCGGTCGACGATCCCGCCCTTCGCATCGCCGGCGTCGCCGAGGACATTCCGCTCCCGGGCACCTGCTTCGCGCCGAGCGAGAGCTCAGGCGCCGTCCAGGGCGGCCGCTCGGTCGAGCTCCTCGATGTCGGTCAGGTCGTGCTCACGGGCGAAGGCTCGAAGAGCACCGTCCTGCTTCCCCGATCGATGCCCGATCCAGCGGGCGTCGTCTCCGGCGTCTTCTACTCGTCGCGCGCCGCCGATGTGTTCGCCGCAGGCTCGCCCGTCTCGCTTCGCTCGAGCGGCGGTGCGGACCTCGAGGGGTTCTCGGTGTCGGTGACGGCCCCGCGCGACGTCGGCGACGTGCACGTCGCTTCGGTCGCGAACGGCCTCGACGTGTCGTGGGACGCGGCCGACGCCGATGCACACGATCTCGTCTACGTCGACGTACTCTCCCCCGCCCCGCGCGTCGTCATGCGCTGCACGAGCGTCGACGACGGGCACCTGCTCGTCCCGCACGGCTCCATCAGCGGCATCGACGAAGGGCAGCTCGCCGTGCACCGCCTCCACAAGGAGAGCTTCAAGGCGAAGGGGATCGAGCCCGGCGAGGTCCGCTTCGACGTCGCCAAGGTCGTCACGTTCCGCCGTTGACGCGCCGCCCTTGACGCGATGGCGTCATGCCCGATGTCGTCGACGCGACGGCATCCGCGCCGCGAGGATGGCCGATGGCGCTGGCGCGAGCGCCAACCTCTTTGTAGAACCGGAGCCGTGACTTCCGGGCTCCGGCTCTCCTTCCTGGCAGCGTGTGTGCTCGTCGCGGCGAGCGCTCCCGGCCTCGCGCGCGGCCAAGGCGCCGGCGCGCAAACGAAGCCCGCCCCTGCGAAGCCTGCACCGGCAAAGCCGGCTCAGACGAAGCCCGCTCCGGCCAAGCCTGCGACGAAGACGGCCGCGCGCGCGCCGACTGCGAGCGCAAAGCGAGCACAGCCGCAAGTGAAACCGGTCGCGGCCTCGCGCGCGTGGCACGCGCTCCCGCCCGGCAAGACCGCCCCCCTCGACGCCGACGGGCGACCGATGCTCACGCTCCAGGCGCTCAACATGCCCGAGCACGTCACGCTCGCAGCGAGCAGCGAGCGTGGTGGGTTCTCGGCGGAGGACCTCGATCGCGCCGCCCACCTCCTTCGCGATTCGCGGACGGGCAACGAGCACCCGATCGATCCGCGCGTGCTCGATCTCGTCTACCGCATCGCGGTGCACTTCTCCGCGCCGGAGGTACGCATCATCTCGGGCTACCGCACGCCCAAAGGCGGCAGGCACTCGAACCACGGCAAGGGACGCGCGATCGACCTCGTCGTCCCCGGCGCGAGCGACGAGGACGTCGCCCGCTTCGCCCGCGAACAGGGGTTCGTCGGCGTGGGCGTCTATCCCACGAGCGGCTTCGTGCACATCGACGTGCGCGATCGCTCCTACTTCTGGGTCGACAACAGCGGACCGGGGAAGCGCAACCGCACGCGCGGCATCCTCGGCGACCTCGCGACGAAGAGCGATGCTCGAGCCATCGCGCGCGGGGAGCACGGCATCGGGCCTTTCACGATCTCGACCGATGTCGACGCTGCACTCGCAGCCACACGCGCGGACGCCGAGCATGGCGGCCCCGCCGTCGAGGACGACGACGAGGACGAGGGCGCCGTCTCCCCCTGACGACGTCGTAGTAGACTCGGCGCGTGGATCCGGACGTCGCGCAGCTCGCTCGCGAGGAGCGTTTGCTCGAGGCCGCCGAGCTGGCGAGCTCGCGCGGTGACGCTCGTTCGGCGAGCGCTCTGTTCGAGCGTGCATGCGACTTCAAGCGCGCCGCCGAGCACGCGGCGCGCGCAGACGAGTGGGCTCGCGCATTGCCGCTCGCGCTGGATGGGAAATCGGAGGAGCTCGCCGAGCTCGCTCTCCCAAAGCTCATCGCCGACGTCGGTCAGGCCGAGCGCGTCGCGTACCATCTCGAGCGCCGTGGCGATCACGGCTGGGCCGGCCGCCTCCTCGAAGGCATCGGCAAGAAGGTGGAGGCCGCCCGGGCATACGAGCGCGCCGGCGACGCAGTCAGATCGGCGGAGCTCCTCGAGGCCGCTGGCGACGTCATCGGCGCATCGAAGGTGCTCGAGGCCCAGGTCCGACGCGAGCCAGGCAAGGGAGCGCTGCTCGTCGCGCTCGGAGGCTTGCTGCATCGCTACGGCAAGACAGATGCGGCCGTGCGCACGCTCCAGAAGGTCCCGGCCGGTGCACCCGAGCGACGTGCAGCGCTGACGCTCCTCGTCCCCGCCCTCGATCGGCTCGGGCTAGCGCAGGCGCGCGTGGAGGCGGAGGCCGAGCTCTCCGCGCTCGGCGGTCCAGTCGCAACCGAGCCACGAGAGCCGCGCGGCGCTCCGGTCCGCGCGCGCCTCTTCGGTCGCTACGAGATCGTGCGTGAGGTCGCGTCCTCGCCTCACGCCCGCGTGATCGAGTGCGTCGACGGCGTGCGCGGCGAGCGGGTCGCGGTGAAGATCTTCGCTGGCTACGACGCACGCGGAGCGGGGCGCGACGCGCTCGCGCGCTTCGAGCGCGAGGTGCGCGTGCTCGGCACGCTCGACCATCCGAACATCGTTCCCCTGCGGGACTACTTCCCCGAGGGTCCCGCGCTCGTCCTCGAATGGATGACACGCGGCACCCTCGAGCACATGCTCGCGACCGAGCCCCTGACGCCGGCGCGCTCGGTCGAGATCGCCCAGGCCATCCTCTCCGCGCTCGGAGAGGCACACCGCCTGGGCATCATCCATCGCGACATCAAGCCGGCGAACGTTCTCTTCGACGAGGCCGGCGTGACGCGACTGGGCGACTTCGGCGTCGCGCACCTGAGCGATCTCTCCGCGACGGCGACTGCAGGCGTCATCGGCACGCTAGGCTACATGAGCCCGGAGCAACGCGAAGGTCGGCCCGCGACGGTCCGCAGCGACCTCTTCGGCGTCGGCGCCATCCTGTGGGAGATGCTCACCGGCGAGAGACCCGAGGCGCAGCCTGCCGGAGCTTCGACCTGGCGAGCAGGCGCAGGTCCCGACGAGCCGCCGCCGTCATCGAGCGTGGGCGGCGAGGGCCGCGTGCGGCCGAGCGGGAAACATCGCGACCTCGATGCGCGTCACGACGGCGTCGTCTTTTCGCTCGTCGCCGATGATCCGAGCCGACGTCCGGCGGACGCATTCGCCGCGCGCAAGGCGCTCGGCGCGCTGCAATGGCCGGACACCATCGAGCGCGTCGCCGTCGCGCGTCCGGAGCAGAAGATGCCGAGCGAGCGTCCGTCGGGGATGCGCCTCCTTCCGGACGAGACAGGGAGCTCGATCGATCAGTGGCTCGGCCGCCGCGTCGTCAGCGTGCCGCTCGATCCACCGATGCTCGCGCGGGCGTCCGTCTTCGCGCGAGCGGACCATCCCGCGCTCCAGGTCGTGCTTCGTGTCGATCGCCCGGCCCGAGCGATCTGGCTCGCGGTCCCGCGAGGAGCGCCCCTCAGGACCCGCCCCACGCCGGAGCAGTCCGCGGTGCTGCGCGAAGCGCTCGATCGACTCCACGAGCTCGGCGAGGCGCACGGAGCGATCGATGCCGACCACGTGCTGGTCGACGAGTCCGGAAACGTCACCCTCGCGTTCGCACCGCCGCCGGGTCCGACGGCGACGCCGGATCTCGACCGCCTGGCGCTGGCAAAGCTCGGATCGGGCTAAAACTTGCGATCCGGCGCGCGCCGTGGAGGATGAAGGGATGGCAGCAGGCTTTCGTGGCATCCGCTTCACCCTCTCGGCCACCCTCGTCCTCCTCGCGGCTGCGTGCGGCGAGTCGACTCCGCAGCCGAAGGCCGCGAACGCCGCCGCGCCTTCATCGCAGACGGATGCGCCTGCGGAGAGAGCGTCTTCCCCGCCTCAGCCCATCACCTCGCTGAAGCGCGCCGCCGTGAAGGAGACAATCGCCCAGGGCCTCGGCGTCTTCCTCCAGAACGTCACCGTGGAGGACTGGCCGGTGATGCACGCCGGGAAGTTCCACGG
The DNA here is from genome assembly GCA_001899635.1 of Myxococcales bacterium 68-20. Lineage (GTDB taxonomy): Bacteria > Myxococcota_A > Polyangia > Polyangiales > Polyangiaceae > Labilithrix. The sequence goes on from MKVQ01000005.1 coordinate 581,984, forward strand.
GTTCAAGATCCGCACGATCAACGCGCAGTGGGGCATCGACCTCAAGCCCGGCGACGTCGTCACACGCGTCAACGGGATCGTCCCCGAGCGCCCCGAGGAGGCAGACGCCGCGCTCCGGTCGCTCGAGAAGGCGCCCACGCTCAAGGTCGACTACGAGCGCGACGGCAAGGCCAAGACGCTCGAGCTGCCGATCGTCGACTGAAGGCCCGCCGGTCTCGTTGGCTCGAGGCCCGGTGCCCTCCGGGTACGTTCGACCGCGCTCAGGAGAAGCGCGCGGCGACGGCCTCGTACACGCGCTGGTGCACCTCGTCGATGCTGCCCTTGCCGTCGATGATGACGACGCGGTCGTCGGGCATGTGTCGCGCGAGGTCGCGATAGAACTCGGCAAGCGCACGCTGGACCTCGTTCTGCTCGTAGAGCTGCGCCGCCTCGCCACGCACTTCTCGACGGACCGCGGCGATCTCGGAGGGCAGGTCGAGGACGATCGTGAGGTCGGGACGGAGCGCGTGCTTGTTGAGCTCGCGAATCCACTCGACCGCCTTCTCCCCTCCCCGGCCGCTCGAGACGCTCTGGTAGGCGAGGCTGGAGGCGTCGTAGCGATCGGAGACGATGACGCCGCCCTGCGCGAGGAACGGCTCGATGTCCGACTCGACGTGGTCCATGCGATCGGCCGCGAAGAGCAGCGCCATCGTGGCCCAGCCCGGCGCACGCCCGCCCGGGACGATGATACGGCCAGTGAGCACCTGACGAACGAGCGAGCCGATCGGGCCGTCGCTCGGCTCGCGCGTGATCTTCACCGGCGTCTTTGGGGTCTCACGGCGGAGGCGCTCGACGAGCAGCGCGGACTGCGTGGTCGTCCCCGCTCCGTCGATGCCCTCGAGCACGATGAACCGACCAGATCGCTTCTCCATGACGGATGCGCATAACGCAGCTCCCGCCGGACGTCATCCCAGAGCGGGCGTCTCGCGAGGCGGGAGTCTGCCGGGACGAGTGACCGGTCGACGCGCCGCCGTCGGCTCGGTCGAGCCCCTAGCTGGACGGCAAAGCGCCGGGCGGTGACGGGTCTTCTCCGAGCACGATGTTGTCGATCAGGCGCGTCGCGCCGACACGGCACGCCAGCGCGAGGAGGACACGGTCGGGCGTCGTTGCGTCATCGGGAAATGGCTGGATGGCGTCGGGATCGGCGACGGTGACGTAGTCGACCGAGGTCGCGATCGGCTCGACCGCCCCGAGGGCGAGCTTGCGGAGGGCTCCGGCCCGGCGCTCGCCCTGCTCGAATGCGCGGGCGGCGGCGGCCAGGCCGCGCGAGAGGCCGAGCGCCCGCTGCCGCTCCTCGGGCGAGAGGTAGGCGTTACGCGAGCTCATCGCGAGGCCGTCGGGCTCACGAACGATCGGGTGACCGACGACCTCGACGGGGAAGAAGAGGTCGCGCGCCATCCGCCGGATGACCGCAAGTTGCTGGAAATCCTTCTTTCCGAACACGGCCACCGACCGCCCGACGAGCGAGAACAGCTTCGCAACGACGGTGGTTACCCCCTCGAAGTGGCCGGGGCGGTCTGCTCCGCAAAGATGGGTGGTCAGGTCATCGACCCGGACGCGCGTGCGTTCGCCGGGGACGTACATGGCATCGGGCTCGGGCGCGAAGACGACATCGACTCCCTCGAGCTTCCGGACATCTCCTTCGAGATCGCGCGGATAGCGCGCGAGGTCCTCGTTCGGACCGAACTGGGTCGGGTTCACGAAGATCGAGCAGACGACGAACGACGCGCGCCTCCGCGCCTCCTTCACCAGGGCGAGGTGCCCGGCGTGGAGCGCGCCCATCGTGGGCACGAAGCCCACCTCGAGCCCGCGCGCCCGGGCCGCGTCGCACGCCTTCCTCAGGTCCAACGGACTGTTCAGCTCTATGGCGCTCGGCATCGGGGGACATGCTAAACATGTGCCTCCAATGCGTCGAGAACCGTCCTCGCTCTCTCGCGTCGCTTCCGGCCTCTCCGTCGCGTGCGTATCGACCATGGTCGTGCTCGGCGGCTGTGGCAGCCGCGGTCCGCTCGACGAGGCGACCAACGTCGTCCTCGACGCTGCGCCGGAGGCCGAGCCAGAGGTCATCGACGCGAGCGAGGCCGAGGCTCCGGTCCGCGACGCAGGTCGCGAGGGCGGCCCGGTCGCCTGCGGGGTCTGCGTCCTCACGACGTGCGGGGACAAGATCCTCTCGTGCATCCAGTCGGACGGGTGCCGAGCCGTCTTCCAGTGCGTCGCGACGACGTGCCTCGGCGGAAACGGGGGCGGCAACGGCGGCGGGCTCAACCCCGTCTGCCTCTTCCAATGCGCGGGCGAAGACCCTGCCGGCGCGCTCGCCGTCCTCGGCGTCTTCCAGTGCATCACCGGCGAATGCGGCCCCGACTGCGGTTCGCTCCTCGGCGGCCTCGGCGGTCTGGGCGGAGCCGGGGGTAACGGCGGAAACGGCGGAAAGGGCGGAAAGGCCGGAAACGGCAAGGGAATGCCGGAGGAGCTCCGCGAGATCTTCTCCCCGTGGCCCGAGCTCTTCACGCCCGTTCCCGAGGTCCGACCCTCGACGCCGGTCGCGCCGAAGACACACTGAGACGCTGGTTCGCCGCGATCGAGAGAGTTGACGGCGAGCACTCGACTGCGCGAACGTCCCGCCATGGGTTGGGAGGGGGCATCGCTCCATGGGGATCGAGCGCGTCGCCGCATGGCGACGGCGCTCTCGTTGTTGGTCGGAGCGTTCCTCTGCGCGAGCGCGGCTCGTGCTCAGGTTCCGGGCGAAGAGATCGCGCGGCGGGCGTTCGAAGACGGCGTGGCGCTCGAGAAGAAGGGAGACTTCGCCGCGGCGCTCGCGAAGTTCAAGGAGTCGGAGCAGATCAAGGCGACGCTCGGCAACCGCTACCACAAGGCGTATTGCCTCGAGATGACGGGCAAGCTCGCTGCAGCGCTGATCGAATACGAGGTCGTCGACAAGGCCGCGCGCGAGTCGAACAAGACCGACCTCGTCGAAGCAACGCGCCTTCGCCTCGAGCCGCTGCGCACGAGGGTCCCGCAGCTCTCCCTCCAACTCGCGGCGCAGATGCCGAAGGAGACCGAGGTCGCGCTCGATGGTACGCCGGTCTCGCCTGCCCTCCTCGACGGCAAGCGGTTCCGGCTCGATCCCGGAGACCACGTCGTCACCGCGCGCGCCGCCGCTCACGAGAGCTTCACGAAGCGCTTCACCGCTGCGGAGAGCACCGTTACGTCCGTCGAGATCGTCTTGCAGACCGCGAACGCCGCGACGTCGACCGACGCGCGAGCCAAAGGCGTGGATTCGGCGAAGGAGCCACTGGCCGAGCCTCCGCGAGAGCGCTCGATCGCGCTGCCTCTCCTGACGACCGTCGGGGCGGTCGTGCTCGCCGCGGGCGGCGTCGCCTCGTTCGTGATCGCCGCTGGCGAGAGCGACAACCTCGAGAAGGTTTGCGCCCTCCAGCCGAGGCCGGTGTGCGAGGGTGACAGGACACCGCCGCGCGCGTTCGACGCTCTGGCGCTCGGGAGCTGGATCGGCGCCGCGGGGCTCGCAGCGCTCTCGGTCGTCCTCTGGACCTCGTCCCCGAGCTCGAGCTCGTCGCAAAGCGCATCCAACGTGCGCGTGCTCGCTCGCTCGTCCTGGCTTGGACTGGAAGGTCGGTTCTGATGCGATCGTTCGTTCGAATCGCCATGACGACAGCCTTCGCGACGAGCGCGCTACTCGGCGCCGCGGCGTGCGTCGATCTCTTTCACTCGACCGACTTCCCCACGCTCTGCGCCTCCGATGCCGAGGCATGCGAGGCCGAGGCGAGCTCGAGGGGCGACGCCCGAGCGCCGGAAGCCTCGGCCGAGGCCGCGGCGCCGATCGACTTCTGCAGCAACTCGCCGTCCGAGGCCCGAAGGGTCGCGGAGCGAGCGTGCGGGTACCTCGGCGCGTGCCTCGGTACGACGGAAGACAGCAACTTCGGAGCGTGTTTGATCCGCGCGCTTGCGGCCTACGACTGCTCGTTCAACCCATCGCTTCGCCCGCGCGGCGAGCACGAGCTCCTGTGGGATTGCCTCTCGAGGGTCGAGTCGTGCGACGGCGTTGCGCTCTGCGTCTTCGGCACGAAGGCGCCTGGATGCCCGAGCGGCATCACCGATCCGACTCCGTTCACGCGGTGCAACCAGCAAGACGGCTCTGTCGTGCTCCAGTGCGGACCTTCGACGACCCCGCGCGGCATGACCCCGTGCGCGCTCCGTGGACGGACGTGCACCGACCTCGACGAGTCCACGAGCATCTGCACCGGCAAGCGAGGCGGGAGCTGCACCGTGACTCCACGATGCGACGGCACCTCCGCCGTCACGTGCAAGTCCGCCGGCGGGATCGACTCCGACGAAGGGACCGACTGCGCGGCCTACGGCGATGGACGCTGCGCGCGCGATGACGCGGGCGTGGCATGCGCGCCTCCCGCGAGCGCAGGCGCCTGTGCGCTCGGAAAGACGTCCGAGGTGCGCTGCAGCGACGCGGGCACCTTCGCGGAGAGCTGCGTCGACGGCCGCGCGGTGATGTTCAACTGCGCGGGGATCGGGCTGGGCTGCAGCGCAGCGGGCGTCTCGACGACCGATCCGATCAGCGCGTGCAAGAACCTCGACGCCGGCTCGGCCTGCGCCACGACGGCCGATACATGTAGCGGCGGCAAGCTCGAGAGCTGCGCGCAGGGTCAGACGTTCACGCTCTCGTGCGCAAACGTCCCCGGCCTCGGCGCCTGCGTCCAGCCGACCAACGGCCGTGCGCGCTGCAGCGCCGACTGAGCGGAGCACCGAGAAGACGAAAGGCGGGAAGGATCACCGCGCGATCCGTCCCGCCTTCGTGTTCCTCCCGCCGCGCGTGCGACGCGAGCCTGCGCGCTACTTGTCGCCGAACGAGCTGGCGCTCTCGAGCTGCGCCTTCTGAAGCGCCTCGAGCGCCTTCTTCGTCTCGTCGTCCGTATCGCTGCCGCCCTTGCCCGCCTTCTTCGCGGTCTTCTTCGGAGCGGGCTCCTCGTCAGCCGGAGCCGGCCTCGCCACGGGCTTCGCAGCCGGCGGCGGCGACGCAGGCGTAGGCTTCCACGCGACCGCCGGACGAGCCGTGGCCGTGGCCGGCGGAGGCGCCGGAGTCGCCACCGGCTTCGGAGCCGGCGCGGACGGCGGTACAGCGACCGGGGCGAACGCAACCCCCTGCGTCGGCGCGGGAGGAGTGGTGGCGGTGGTGGCGGTGGCGGCGGCAGGCGCAGCGGCGACTGCAGGCTGCTCCGGTGCGGCGACTTCAGGAGACGCGACCGGCGGAGGCGCGACGGGGCTCGCGCCGATCAGGCCGGGCGGCGGAGCCTCGGGGCTCGCCACCGGAGGAGCAGCCTGGGCGTTCGCCGTGCTCGCGGCATTCTCCGTCTCCGGAGCAGCGGCCGGAACCGGTGTCGGCTGCATCGGAGCAGCGGGCTGCGCCGCCGCCTTCGGCGCCTTCGACGGGTCCACGAATGACGCCGTGGTGTCGGCGACGGAATCGCTGCCCTGCATCACGGCGACCGCCGCGACACCGACGAAGAGCCCGCACGCGAGGAGCGCGATGGCCCACGAGGTCGCCGGACGCCCCGACACCTTGTGCCCCGACGTCACCGCCGTGGCGGGCGGATCCGAGTAGGGAGCCTGCGGCGTCATGAAGTGGGCGGGCACCGCCGCCGACATCGCGACGCCGGGAACGCTAACCGATGCGCTCGGCACCGGACCGTAGTTCGTGTGCGGACCGTAGTTGCCGCCGGGCGACGACATCGGGGCGCTCGGCGCCACGTTGAACGTGACCTGCCCTCTGCTGCTGCTCACCGGAGGCGCGAAGTTCGCCGGCGGCCGGTGGCTCGGCGGGCCCTCGAAGGGCGCGGTCGGCATCACGCGATCGAGCCCGCGCGACGTCGAGGGCGTGAGGCCGATGAACGGCGTCCGCGGCGGGTCCGTGACGTTGTGGAAGTCACCGCTGTCCTCGAGGAGGTCGGACGGCGGGCCGGGCAAGAGCTGGTCACGTCGGCTGCTCGTACTCGCGCGCGCCGACTCGAGCGTCGCCTTGATCACCGCAGCCGGGGAGATCGACGCGGTGCTCGCCTGCGGGCCGAGGCTCTTCACGCTCGACCGCTTGACGATCTTCGGCGCGCCGCGAACGACGGTACGGCCGTCATCGTCATCGTCATCGTCGTCCGCCATCAGCTGCTGCGACGACGGCGGCGGCATGCTCGGCGGGGGACGCATGCTCCCCGGCGCCGGACGGATGCTCACCGGCCGCGAGCGCGGCGGCGCGACCGTCGCGGGTCGACCCGCTGCAGGAAGCGGCGAGCTCGGAAGCGACGCCGTCAGCGATCGGTCGAGCAGCGTCGTCATCTCGTCCTCACCTGCGGACGGCGCCGGCGGACGCATCGCCGCGGGCGGCGGGACGCTTCGCTTCACATGAGAAACAGGCTTCCCCCCTTCGCTGACCGGCGACTGAACGAGATCGTCTTTCGTGATGACATCACCGTCATCACCTCGTCCAGGGCGCTTCGTGAAGGGCAGCATGATCCTCCGCTGATCCTGTGGTCACCCGATCCATGCAGAGGCCGGACCAGGAAGTGACGAGCCTCCTTCAAAAGTATCACTTCGTTCGCCGTCGAAAAACGATTGTTCTTCCGTGCGGTAGGTACGAAGCACACATGGCTCGATTCGGCCCGACGGGCCCGGCGCTCCCCCCGCGCCACCGCGACCGGGCTGGCAAGAGCCAGTGCCGGGGGTCCATTGATCCACCCCTGATCTGCCCTCACTGCGCCGCAGTGAGCGCAAACACCGACCCGGTGTCCACCAGCCAGGCCGCTTCGAGCTGAAGCGAAGCACGCTTCGGTCGCGCACACCGCGCGCTACCCGCCTACACGGTCGAACGCGCCGCGAGCGCCCCGGCACGCGAGCAGAGATCGCGAGGCTGCGACCGGCGGCGCGACCGAATCAGCGCGTGAGGAGGACCACGAGGCCACCGCCCACGACGAGCGCTGCGAGGCCGACCGCGAGAGGGATGAGCCAGGGAGGACGGCCGCCGACGTCGAGGCCCGGGATGCCCGCGGGTTGCACGTCGTCGTGGCGCCCCTGCTGGTGCTGCATCGACTGCTGCCCCTGCATGTACGGATGCGCGGGCGCGTGCTGCACGGGCGCGGGGTTCGTCATGCGGTTGGTGCCGCTCGGCCCCGTCATCGGCGCGGCGAACGGATCGGCGCTCGCCTCCAGCGCGGGCGCGGGTCGAGGAGCGCGCGCCGGCGCTCGCGCGAGCCCTTCGGCGACGAGCCGCTTCAGCTCCGCCTGCGGGGTGCGGGCCCATGCACGGTGATCGCCCTCGAGACCGTATGCGCGCCCGACCGCGGTCGCGAGCTCGCCGACGGACTTCGTGCGGATGTTTGGATTCTTCGCGAGCGCGAGCTCCATCACATCGTCCATCGCCGCGGGGATCGGGTACTTCGCGCCGGCGCTCTTCGTGCTCGGCGGATCCGGATCCTTGGTGAGAATGGAGAGGAGGATCGACGGCCCGTTGTTGCCGGTGAACGGGACGGTGCCGGTGAGGCACTCGTAGGTGATCGCGGCGAGCGCGAAGACGTCGGCGCGCGCGTCGAGCGTTTCGAGGCCCTGCGCCTGCTCCGGCGCCATGTAATACGGCGAGCCGATCGTCGTACCGAGGACGGTGAGCTTCTTCGCGTCCTTGTTCTTGTCCTTCACCGATCCGAAGTCGAGGATCTTGACGACGTCGCCCTCTCGGGTGCCGCACAAGAACAGATTGTCCGGCTTGAGATCGCGGTGAACGACCTGGCGAGCGTGCGCTTCGTCGAGACCGATCGCGACGTGCGCCAGCATGCGGATGATCCGCTCGGGCGGGATCGTCTTCTCGCGCTTGAGCACGAAGCGAAGCTCCTCACCGTCGAGGAACTCCATCGCGAGGAGCCAGACGCCCTGCGTGGGGTCGCGCTGGAAGTCGAGCACCTTGACGATGTGATCGTGCGGGAGCGTGCTCGAGATCTCGTACTCGCGCTTGAAGCGCTCGAGGCTCACCTCGTCCTTCGCGACGTCGTCGTGAAGCACCTTCACCGCGACGCGCGTCTGCGTCTGCTTGTCGATGCCCTCGTAGACGCGCCCCATCCCGCCGTCGGCGACCACGCGGCGAATCTCGTAGCGATCGCAGAGCTTCATCCCGAGCCGAGGGTCGTCCCCGGCCGGGATCGGCACCAAGCTCGCGAACTGCAGCGCGCTCCCGTCCGCCGGGCAGAAGCCCGCGTCGTCGGGAAAGACGCGCATGCATGCGGGGCAGCTCTTCATGGCAGCCGGGCCTCGTGGCCCGTCAGTCTACCTTCGTGGCTTGCTGCGGGGCAGCGAAGTAGATGATCCGGTTGCAGGACGGGCATTGCTCGATGAGCGGCTCGCGACGCAACCGATGATAGAGCTGCGGGGGCAGCGCCATGTTGCACTTGTTGCACGTGCCGTCCGAGGTCTGCGCGATCGCCGCCCCGCGCCGCCCGCGAATCATCTCGTAGCGACGATAGAGCACCGGCGGGAGGCGCTTGACGATGAGGTCGCGTCCGCCACCCCTCGTCTGCCGGTCCGACTCCAGCTGAGTGACCTTCGCCTGGATGTCACCCTCTTTGGCGGCGAGCTCCTCGGTGAGCCCCTTGTGCTCGGCCTCCGTCGCCTCGAGCTGCGAGCGGACCGGAGCGGTCTCGGTGTCGATGCGCTGGATCTCGTCCTCGCGATCGCGCACGAGCTTGCGGAGCTCCTCGAGCTCGCGCTGCGCCGCCTGACTCTCGCGCTCCGTCCGGGACCGATTCAGCTTCTCGCGTGAATGCTCGATCTGCTGGGTCATCGTGCGGATGTCGAGCTGCAACTCGTGTCGCTGCTTGTCCGCTGCACCTACGGTGGTGCGGTCCACCTGTAGTCTCTCGTCGAGCTCTTTGAGGCTCTCCTTGAGTCCTCCGAGGACTCCCCGCTCTTCAGCGAGCTTCTCCTCGAGAGTCTTCACCTCGGCGTCCATTGCCGCCAGCTCTTCCAACGCGCGGATCTGGTCCACGTTGCTCAAACGTGTGCTCCTTCTTCGTAGCTCCGGCAGCAGGGCCACCCCGCTTCCGTACCGCCGTTCATGTGTAGGCCCACCTGGGTTCGAACCAGGACAAGCCCGGTTATGAGCCGGGAGCTCTGACCGATTGAGCTATGGGCCCCGGTCCCTCGACGCGGACGCGCTATCGAATCGGTCGACTTCGCTCCTCGTCGAGTCACGGCGGAAAAGCTAGTCGAACGACGGGCGCGGGGGAAGAGGCACGTGCTTTGCCTCGGCCGCCTCACTTGCCAGGGCCTTGGCGCGCAGGTTCGGTCGGACAGGCGAATCGTCGCAGTTCGGGCCGAACGCGCTGCGCAGGGGTGCCTTCGCTCTCCGACGACGCGCCGACGAGGGCGTACAGGATGTCGGGCGGAGCAGCGGCGAGGACGCGCGCTCCGTCGAGCAAGGGCTCCGTCGTGGGGGGTGCCGCCGCGACGAGGCCCGCTGCGAGCAGCGGCGTCATGTGCGTCCGATCGGTGGTGTCCGTCCATGCGAGCCACCGGGCGCCTTCGGCTGGCGAGGTGGAGGGCACGAGCTCCGCGAGCGTGGTCCCCACGCCGCCGTCCACGACGTCCGATGACTGGATCGACTCGCCCTTCTCACCCGCGACGAGGTAGCGGACGATGCGCGCGCCCGCGCCCTCCGCGGAGGCGAGCTCGTCCTGCACCATCACCGCGAGATCGGCTCCGTTGCGAGCGAGCTCGAAGGCCGCGACCCTGCCCTTCTCCGACGTGATGCGCCGCACCGGCCCCGCCGCCTCGCCGGTCGCGGTGAGCGGCACGACCTCGACCCAACGGAACGCTCGCTTCTCTCCCGGACCTTCGACGGCGTACGCCTCCTCTTCGGCGCGACGCGCGAGCCAGCCGAGCCAGAAGCCGCCGCCGGGACGCGGGACGAGCCGCGGCGACTCTGCATCCGAGGACTCCGGCGAGGCCACCCGGCGCGCCTCCGAGCCCAGGACCTGCACCTTCACGAACCCGCGCCCCTCGAACGACGGACCGCTCGCTGCATCGGCCTTCGTCGGCGCGTCCTCGTCCCACGCCGCGAGCCCGACGCCCGCGTCGTTCCACGCGATGTCGAACGCCAGGGACTCGTCGGCCTGCTGGAGGACGGTCGCTTCCAGCTTCCCGACCGCGCTCGGCTCGAGGCGAGCGATCCGGAGCTCACGCAGCTTCGCTCCAGCGTCACTCGGTTGACGGGCGAAATAGGCGACGTAGGCGGTGGTCCCGTTCCACCGGGGAGACGGCGGAGGATCGTCACCGAGAGGCGGTCCGACGTCGACGATGCTCGACGTCGTCAGATCGAGCGAGGCACGCATCACCGACGCAAGCCGCTTCTCGCCGTCGACGCGGATCACACCAGCGAGCAATCCGCCGGTGCCGATCGCGACGTCGCCGACGGTGATGTCTTCACCGGGGATCGCGAGGCGCTGGGCCTCCGCACGGCAGCGCGGCAAGGACTCCGCGACGACGCCGGGCGCGGAGGACGAAGCCGCTGCAGACGACGAGGGTAACGCCTCGCCCGCATCTCCGTTGCGGCACGATCCGCAGGCAAGAAGGCCTGTGCAGAGTGCAGCGATGCCGAGCCCCGCCCTCGTCATCGACTCAGGCCTTCGCCGTCGTGAGCGCGGGCTCGCTCTCGAGGAAGCCGTCGACGACCTCGAGCGCGAGCTCGTAGCGCTCGAGCGGCGGCATGATGTACGCGCCGGCGACGCGCGAGCGGACCGCGGCGAGCATCTCGCGCGCGATGGCGACGCCTTCCTTGCGTGCCTGCGCGCCGGAGCCGGCCTTGCGCATCCGCTCCCGCACGGCCTCCGGGACCTGCATGCCCGGCACCTCGTTGTGAAGGAACTCCGCGTTGCGGTAGCTCGCGAGCGGCAAGAGGCCGACGAGCACCGGCAGCCCGAGCGGCGCGATGTCCTCGAGGAACTTCTCGAGCACTGCGGGATCGTAGACCGGCTGGGTCATGACGATCTGGGCTCCCGCCAGCTTCTTCTGCTTCAAGCGCGCGAGCTCGCGCTCGTAGTTGAGCGCCGCCGGCTCGGCGCCGGTCGCCAGGACGAAGCGCGTCGCGCCCCCGAGCGCCTTGCCCCCGGGATCGATGCCGTAGTTCAGGCGTGCGGCGAGCTTGAGGATGCCGATCGAGTCGAGGTCATACACGGCCGACGCGTCGGGGAAGTCACCCATCTTCGGCGGATCGCCGGTGACGATGACGAGGTTCTTCACCCCGAGCTCGTGCGCTGCGAGCAGGTGCGCGAGCGTGCCGAGAAGGTTTCGGTCGCGGCCGCAGACGTGGAGGATCGTCTCCATCCCGCACTGCTCCTGCACGCGCATCGCCATGGCGACGTTGCCCATGCGCGCCTGCGCGCGGGCGCCGTCGGCGATGTTGATCACGTCGACGCCGCCGGCCTTCAGCATCTTCGCCGCGCCGATCGCCTTCGCGAGATCGAGACCGACGGGCGGGTTCACCTCGACGGAGACGACGAACTGGCCGCGCGCGATCTTCGCCGCGAGGTCGCTCCGATCGGCGAATGGAACGCATTTGGCTGAGCTCGGCGACTCGGGCGGGTCGGCCGACCAGGCCTCGAACGACTCTCCGGCTCGGATGACCGCGTCCGACTCTCCTTGCGCCGTCGCGCCGCGCTCGGCCGCGCCGGCCATGCGCGCCGCCGCGGCGATCCGCCGGACGTGGTCCGGGGTCGTGCCGCAACAACCGCCGACGAGCTTCACGCCGAGCTTGAACATGCGCCGGGCGTAGACGCCGAAGTACTCCGACGTCGACACGTAGACGAGACGCTCGTCGACGCGACGCGGGAGGCCTGCGTTCGGGACCGCCCACACGGGGATGCCGAGCTCGAGCATCGGGGTGATCGCCTCGAGGACGTTCATCGGGCCGTCGCAGCAGTTGACGCCGACGACGCTCGCGCCCCACTCGCGCATCAGCCGCGCGATCTCCGCCGAGCTCGTCCCATCGGCCATGCGGCTCCGCTCGTCGACGGACGCGGATGCGATGACCGGGATCTTGCCCCCGGCCGCCGCGACCGCGCTCTCGATCGCGATCCGGAGCTCGTTCGTCTGCCGGAACGTCTCGACGAGGATGCCGTCGACACCGGAGTCGACCAACACGCTCGCCTGCTCGTGGAGCGCAGCGCGGACCTTCGAGAGGTCATCCGGCAGGGCCTCGCCGAGGAAGTAGCCCGACGGTCCGAGCGCGCCGACCACGAACGCCTTCGCGCCGGCGGCGTCGCGAGCGACCTTCACTGCCGCCTCGTTGAGCTCCTTCACCTTCGTGGCGAGCCCGTACTTCTCGAGGCGCATCGCGTTCGCGCCGAACGTGTTCGTCTCGAGCACCTGCGCGCCGGCGCGCACGTAGTCCTCGTGGACCTTACGGATCACCTCGGGTTTGGAGACGCAGAGCTCCTCGAGGCACGCATTGTGGAGAATGCCACGCTCGAAGAGCTGCGAGCCCATGGCGCCGTCGACGACGAGCGGGCCCCCTTCGAGTGCTTCGAGCAGCCTGGCCATGCTGCGGGAAGTAGCGCGCTCTGCACGCGAAACGCAAGCAGGGATCCGCGGCCCGGCCCCGTCGCCGAGGCTCCTCCACGTCGCCTTTGCGGGCGCGAGCGTGCCCCCACCCCTCTATTAGCTGCCGCTAGCTGCCGCCGGGCGGCCGATGCGGGCCCGCAGCACCACTATCGCGTATATAGTCGCCAGGGGATGGTCGACACGAAGCGCGCCGAAGGCGCACCTCTGCCGGTGCTTGGGGCGACCACTGCGGGTGGTTGGGGCGCAGCCCCGAGCTCGTCGCTCGCCGAGCTCACCCGTGCGCTGCCGGACATCCGCTCGAGCAGCGACCCGGCCGATCGCGTCGCCTATGCTCGAGACCTCTGGCCTCGCCACCACCTCGCGGTGAGGGCCGGCAACGTCGCCGAACACCGCCCCGCCGGCATCGTGTGGCCCGAGTCGACCGAGGAGGTCGCGCGGATCATCCGCTGGGCTCACGACACGGAGACGCCCGTCGTCCCGTTCGGGGCAGGCAGCGGCGTGTGCGCGGGCGTGCTCCCGACGAAGCGGATGATCGTGCTCGACCTGAAGCGAATGGCGCGGTGGCGCCGGCTCGACGAGCGCGCACGCACGCTCGACGTCGAGGCCGGTCACATGGGCTTGCCGCTCGAGGAAGACCTGAACCGGCGTGGACTCACGCTCGGGCACTTCCCCTCCTCCATCCTCTGCAGCACCGTCGGCGGATGGGTCGCGGCGCGGAGCGCGGGTCAGTGCTCCGGCAAGTACGGCAAGATCGAGGACATGGTGCTCGCGCTCGAGTGCGTGACGGGCACCGGCCAGATCGTCACTCTCCGTCATCGCACGAGCGGCCCGAACCTCGTCCCGCTCGTGGTGGGGAGCGAGGGCACGCTCGCGGTGGTCACGAGCGCGACGCTTCGCCTCCATCCGAAGCCGCCGCGGCGCGCCTTCGCGGCGTTCTCGTTCCCGACGACCGAGCACGGCTGGGAGGCGATGCGCGCGATGTTCCAGGCCGGCCTCCGGCCCGCGGTCGCGCGCCTCTACGATCCGTTCGACGCGATGCTCGCGCGACGAGGCGCAGTGAAGAAAGGCGGCGCCGACTCCGGCGGGACACCCGGTCTCGGAGCAGCGGCATTGCGCAATCTCCTCCGCCGGCCCGGCGCGATCAACGAGCTGCTCGAGGGGTCGTTCGGCAGCGCCGTCCTCGGCGGCTCGCTCCTCATCGTGATCTTCGAGGGCGAAGGCGATGCGCCGGACCAGGATCTCGACCGCGCGCGCGCGCTCCTCGAAGGACCGGCGATGAAGGCGCGCTACGAGGGCGAGGGCCCGGCGCAGAAATGGCTCCTTCACCGATACTCGGTGAGCTACCGGCAGGCGCCCGTGTTCGCGGCCGGGCTCTTCTCCGACACGATGGAGGTGGCAGCGCCGTGGTCGAAGCTCGGCGCGCTCTACGACGGCGTGCGTCGCGCGCTCGGCGCCCACGTGTTCGTCATGGCGCACATGAGCCACGCCTACCCGGACGGCTGCTGCATCTACTTCTCGTTCGCAGGCACTGCCGGGTCGGCCGAGCCGGGGCGCGAGGGCTGGGACGCGCGCTGCGAGGCAACGTACGATCGCGCCTGGCGTGCCGCGCTGGCGGCGGCGGTCGAGGCGGGGGGCACGCTCGCGCACCACCACGGCGCTGGACGCTCGAAGGCCCCGCGCCTCTCTTCGGAGCTCGGCGACGCCGGCGTCGCCACGGTGAAGGCGCTGATGCGAGCGTTCGATCCGAAGGGGATCTTGAACCCGGGAAATCTCGTCCCGGACGCTCCGACGCCCTACGTCGACGACGCGCATCCGAAAGCGGTGGTCGAATGAGCTTCGAGATCGATCACGCGAGCCTTCTCGTTCGTGTTCCCGGCGCTGCTACGCTTGCCTCGATCGAGCGTGCGCTCGCGAGCGCGGACCTCACGCTCGGCATCGACATCGCTGACCTCTCCGTGGGCGACTGGCTCGCTCGCGGCGCACCGGGAGCACCGAGCTCGTTCGCCGACCCGGCCGATCATCTCGTCGCAGGCCTCACCGCCACACTGGCGAACGGCTCGGCCACGATCGACGTTCGCCCGTCACCGCGGCGCGCGGTCGGCCCCGATCTCGTCGCGCTGCTCGTCGGCTGTCACGAACGTTTCGCGTCGATCGATCACGTCTGGCTGCGCGTCCACCCGAAGACCGGCGCCCGCCGCGTCGCGCTGCCCACCGAGCACCTCGATCTCGATCCGCCCGTCTCGAGCGAGGAGGCCGCGCTCCTCGACGCGATCGCACGCGAGCTCGCTCGTCAGGCGGAACACGAGGAAGAGAGAGATTGAGCGGGAAGGTCGGAAGGAAATATTCAATGATCCTTCCCGTCTTCCCGCCTTCCTGTTCTCTCGCTCGTTCGCCGAGCGCGTGAGCTCGAGCGAGAGACCGCGTTCGTGGCGCGGGCGCGCAGCCGGGGCGAACGCGCGCGACGAGGCGTCTGCGACGACGGCGGGACGTGCGAGCTCGAACAGGAAGGAGGAACGACCGGATCGGAATTGATCAACGATCCTTCCCGCCTTCCCGCCTCCGTGTTTCCTCGCTCGTTCGCCGAGCGAAGGAGCTCGAGCCGGAACGCGAAGTGAAAGAGAGCAGAGCGCGGCGCTTCACCCGTTCACCTCATCACTCGACGCTGAGGCTCGCGGGTTGCCGCACGGGGCATTGCATGAACAGGCCGGTGCCGTTCGTCCGAACCAACGTCGCGTGCGCGCTCTTCGCGGTCACGTCGCTGTGGCTCGCGTCCTGCGGTGACGACGGCGTCAACTGCGAGATCGACGCAGTCTTCACGGATCAGCAGCAGGCCGAGATTCGGCGAGCCGCCGACGACTGGAACAAGCTCACCGTCCGCGACGTGACGTTCGCGCCCGAGGGCGAGGGCGACTGGCTCATCCTCCCCGCCTCCGTGACGCTGAACCGCCTCGGATACGCGCAGCGGAAGCGGCGCCTCATCCGAATCAACCCCGTCACTCCGGACGAGCAGATCTATGCAGTCGCGCTCCACGAGCTCGGACACGCGCTCGGTCTGGGGCACGTCCCCAAGGGCGTCATGGATCCGGATCGACAGACGATCGTCTTCAGCGACGAGGACATGGCCGAGTGCCGGCGCGTCGGCGCATGCCCGGATTGATTGGTCGCGGCGCCGGCCCGCGCGTCAGGCGCTCCTGGGCTTCGGGCGCGCGTTCCAGACACGCGTCGAGAGCGCGAGCCCGATCACGGCGGCGGGGACCATGACCGCCGGCCAGGTCCACCAGTTGCTCGCGTCGCCCTGAAGGGCCTTGCTCGGAAGGACCCTCCCCAGCACGAGCGCCTCGATGGCAGTGCCGAGGTAGACGCAGCCGTCGATGATGCCGACGACGATACCGACGTTCTTCTTACCGCCGAAGTCCATGCTCGCGGTGCCGGAGAGCATTCCGTGCACGCCGATGATCGCGAGCGTCATCACCACCACGACCCAGCCGATCGCGCCCGTCGAGAGCGCCGGGAACATGAGGAGCGAGCCGACGATCATCACCGCGTAGAGCACACCGGCGACCGGGCCGCGACGCGAGCCGAAGACGCGATCGGAGATCAGCCCCGCAACGACGCCGCCGGTGATGCCGGCCATGCAGTTGAGCATCCCCCAGTGGTCGTGCACGAACTCGCGCGGCAGCGCGGCGAGCGCAGCCGCGGCGTCCGGTGCGGCCGCGGCCGCCTTCTTCATCGTCGGCGAGGCGGCGCGGTGCGTCTCCTCCGCGAACGTCTGGTAGTACTGGAGGATCGCGTTGCGGAGGTATCCGCTGCAGAACTCGATCGCCGCGATGGTGATGATGGCGGGGTTCTTCACCATCTTCAGCGCGACCTGGGCGAGCGGCAGACGCGGGCCATCGTCGCCCGAGGAGGCGTCGCCGAGGTCGAAGTCCTTGTGCCCGGCCTCGCCCGGCGTGTCGCGGACGAGGATCAGGTCGAGAGCCGCGAAGACCGCGAGGATGCCAGCGGGGATGAAGAACACCCACTGCACGCTCGTCTTCTCGACGATGAACTTGCACCAGTCGAACGCGAAGTAGAGGCCGAGCGAGATCAGGATCCCGAAGATGCCGCCGAAGGTCCCTCGCTCACGGAGGTGGAACCACGCCGCGTTCACCTTGACGATGGCGACCGCGCCGAAGCTCTGGAAGTACATGTTCGCGGCGTAGAGGAAGCTCAGGATCGGGACGAGCCCCGCCTGCGCCTCCTTCGGTACCGCGCCGTCCTCCAGCGCGCCCATGACGACGACGCCCATCGCGCAATTCGCCAGCAGCGATCCGATCGCCGAGATCAGGATCGTCTTCTTCCCTCCCAGCCTGTCCGTCAGCGGTCCGTTGATGAGGAACGCGAAGCCGTAGGTGAGCGTGCCCCAGAAGTAGATGTTCGAGAACTGCGCCTTGTCGAAGACGATGTTCGTACAGACGCGCAGGTTGTAGCGCCCCATGTAGAGGAACGCGTACGTCAAGCCGACGGGGAACCAGTTGGCGAAGCGACGGCGGAGGAACGCCGGCGAGTGCCCGAGGTCGACTCGCGGGAGCCGTCCGACGATGACGATGATCAGCGCGAGGAGCGCAACGATCGGAAGGAGCTCGGAGAGCCAGCCGGGCATGGCCTCCGGTAATAGCATTTCTCGGTCGCGGCTGGCTCAGGGTCTCCGCGCTCGGCCGGTCGGAAGTGATGGCCGTGTTCGACACCGGCGTGTGCGCGAATCGACGCCCGGGCGACACGCACGCCGCGCGCGCCCACATTCGGGAGGCCCGGCGAGGGCTCGTCTACTGCGAGAGAAACGCGATCGCCGCGTCGCGAGCGTCGTCGGGCAGCGAGCGCATCATGACGGGCGGCATGCGGAGGCGGTTGGCCGACCCCATCTTGAGCCGGGCGATCGTCAGGTCCTTCTCCGCGCGCGTCATCGAGTCGAGGCGCGTGACATCGAACTTCGCGCGGCTGATCGTCTGATCGAGCTTCGGGTTGTGGCACTGGGCGCACGTCTGGACGAGGATCTCTCGGCCCGAAGCGCCGCTCTTCGGAAGGAAGGTCATCGCCTCGAGCGCGTCGTCGAGGAAGACACGGCGGATGTCGGGGAGGTCCGTCGACTGGCCGGCCAGGAACTTCTTGTACTCGTCGGTCGCGAACTGGAGCTTGTCCGGGTCCGTGACCTTCACGTCGTGGTAGGGCACGGGGATCGCGTCTCCGGCGAACGCGCGCGCGAAGAGCGCGTCCCAAGTCGAGCTCTTTCCGCGCGGCGTGTTGATCTCGGGCTGGAGCGAGGAAGAGCTCTCGATCTCGTTCTCGATCGCGCGCGAGTTGAACCCGTTCGGCTGATTCTGGAACCCCTGCCCCTTCACGAGGTCCTCGAGCGCGCGCCCGTCGGACTTCTGGATCAGCGCCGCCGGGATGCCGCCGTAGTCCTCCTCGGCGCCGTGCGCGCGGAAGTAGTCCTGCATCAGGGTGAGACCACCGGGGCGGTCGCTCCGGAACCAGTGCGTCCACGGGTCCTCGAGCTCCTGCATACGCAGGATCATCTTCGAGGAGGGGCCGTCGGGCTGGTGGCAGTGCCGACAGTCGACGAGCGTGTTCTTGAGGTCCTCGTCGTCGTAGACGCTGAAGCCCTTCCAGTCCTTCTCGATGGCCGGCGTCAGCAGATCGCCGTTCTTGCAGGTGTGATTCGCCTCGCAGGCGATGTCGAACTTGAACAGGTAGAAGGAGATCTTGCCGGTCTGCCCGTTCGGCGGACGCGCCTGCTCGGCGGCGATCTCGACGAATGTCTCGCCGCGCGCGAAGGTCATGACGACGAAGGCGGGGATGCGCGTCGGCTGGCCGGGCGGCGGCGAGAAGATGAACGCGCGCGGGTTGATCGACGAGACGCTGCGGGCGATGAGCGAGCTCGAGTGGGCGAGGAGCGCGAAGCCCGGGTTGTTGTTCGATCCGTTCGTCCCCCGAGCATCCGTCCGCTTGAAGTCGAGGCCGAGCGCGAGCTGGAGGTCGCCGAGGCTGTTGATCGACCGCTTCTCCTTGCAGATTGCGTTCGTCACCGCGTTGAAGTTCGGGTTCCCCTCGATCATCTCTCCGGCGCGAGCGCAGAGCGCATCGTTCTGCGCCGCCCCACGGAGGAGCCCTTCGAGGGGATCGGGGATGCCCTCCTTCTCCTTCACGCGCGGGTCGTTGTAGTCGGGTAGCTCGGCGCCGGTCTCGGGATCCGTCTGCTTGCGAACCGCTCCCTTGCGCGGCCGACGCGTCGCCTCCTCGGAGGAGCACGCAGCGGCGAGGGTCGCCGCCGAGAGAACGAGGCCAAGGATCAGGGCGGAGCGAGTCATCGCCCGAGTATAGGAGCAACGATGGTGCCGAGTCGTCCGCGGGTCGGACTTCACGCGAGCGGCGACGAACGACGCGCGACGCTCCTCATTCACGCCCTCCGTGCGCCGTAAAACCGACGAACACACAACGACGCTGATGGATCACGCGAGTCGAGTCGGCGATGGAGTCCGATGTCGGCAGGCCGAAGGTCTGGGGAGAAGGTGATCCAGCAAGCGAGGGCCCCGAGCATCGCGATCGAATCGATCATACGCCGAGCTGCACACCGTCTCCCACTCAGTGATTTCCGGGAGATCCGCGCTGCGCTGCCCTCCTCGGAGCCCTGCAGCCCAATGGCCTCGATGATGCATATGACTCAGCCGACACGGGAGCTGCCCTCTTCCCCGCTGGAGGCCCAATCCAATGACCGCTCGTCTTCGCACCCCCTACCTCGCGCTCATCGGACTCGGTAGTGCACTTGCCGCCGCGACGGCCTGCAGCGCCCCCGAGGCGACGCACGAAACCGACGCGAAGAAGACGACCCAGGCCTCGAGCGTCGTCGTCGACATCCTCGCCGTCAACGGCACGAGCATCGGCTCCTGCTCCGGCACGCTGATCGCCCCGAAGCTGGTGCTCACCGCCGGGCACTGCATCGCCGGCGCGAGCCGCTGGAAGATCAGCAGCGTCGCCGGCGAGTCGAACGCATCGGTCGCGTCGACGCCCTGGAAGAACTTCCGCTCCGATCTCTCGCACCCCGAGCACTCGGACATCGGGCTCATCCTCCTCGACGAGCAGATCAAGCTCGATCGCTACCCGCAAATCGCGACGGCGCAGGCGAAGGACGGCACGAAGGGCGTCCGCTTCCACCGTGAGTCGGCGGCCGCGACGGAGGCGACCGCGACGGCCACGCGGATCACCAGCGGCGAGGATCAGGGCTTCCGCCTCAACTACCTCCTCGAGACCGCGAAGGGCGAGTGGCTCGACACCGGCGGCGCGGTGCTCGACGCGGCCGGCAAGATCGTCGGAGTCGTCTCCGGCAAGGGCAAGCAGTCGGATCTGCTCCACGTCGCCCGTGTCGACGGCTACGCGACCTGGACGAAGTCCGCGACCAGCTGCTCGAACGGCCTGGCGACCCGGTCCTGGGGCTCGGGCAACTCGCAGAACGGCGGCGGCGGCTACGGCGGGACGCCGAGCGGCAGCAGCAGCGGCGGCTGGGGCGGCGGCGGCACGTGGGGGTCGAGCTCCGGCGGCTACGGCGGCGGCGGCGGCAAGGGCGGCGGCGGCGGCGGGATGGATGGCGGCGCGACCGTTCCGGGCTCCGGTAACGGCGGTGGAACCGGCGGCGGCAACGGCGACGGGACCGGCGGCGGCAGCACGGGTGGCGGCAGCAGCGGCAGCGACGGGACGCCGGGTACGGGCACCGGCGACGGAACGGGCAACGGTGGCGGCGGCGGCGGCAGCGACGACGCGAGCAACACCTGCCCCGGGATGCCGACCTGCGCAGGCGACGACTGCGGCGCCGGCAGCAACGGCAACAACGGCGGCACCGGCAGCAACGGCTCGAGCAGCGGCAGCAACGGCTCGGACGGCTCGAGCAGCGGCTCTTCGGGCGCGGGCTCCAGCGGCTCCTCCGGCTCCAGCGGCTCCTCCGGCTCGAGCGGCTCCTCGGGCTCCAGCGGCTCCTCGGGCTCGAGCGGCTCCAGCGGCTCCTCTGGCTCCAGCGGCTCTTCGGGCGCGGGCTCGAGCGGGTCGTCGGGCACCCCCGGCGGCGACGCCGAGAACTGCTCGGGCTCTTCGGACAACCCCGAGATCTGCCCGCCGGAGCCCGACAGCGCGTCCTGCAACGGTCCGAACTGCGGAGGCTGCGGCACGAACCAGTCGTGCGCGGATTCGAACATCGACTACGGCGCGTGCCCGTCGTGCTCGTCGGGCTCGAAGGACCCGATCGTCCGGTGACCTGACACGAACGCGAACGCGACTGCGGCGCTCCTCGAGAGAGGCAGCGCCGCTTCGCTTTTGTGCGCGCGGCGCTATCGTCTCGGCCGATGACTCCTCCCACCATCGCGCCCGCGCTCGCCGGCGGAGCGCTCATCGGCCTCAGCGCCTCCCTCCTCCTGATGCTCACAGGCAGGATCGCCGGCATCAGCGGGATCGTCGGCGGCCTGATGACCTCCGCCGGGCGCGGCAAGGACGAAGCGAGCTGGCGCCTCGCGTTCGTCATCGGCCTCCTCGCCGGTGGCGTCGCCTTGTTCGTCTACCGGCCGCAATCGTTCGATGGAGCAGCGACGGTGAACCCGCTCCTCGTCGCGCTCGCCGGCGTTCTCGTCGGCGTCGGAACCACGCTCGGCAATGGGTGCACGAGCGGCCATGGTGTGTGTGGGATCAGCCGGCTCTCGAAGCGCTCGATCGTCGCTACGTGCATCTTCATGGCGACGGGGATGCTCGTCACGTTCGTCGTCCGCCACGTCGGAGGTGCCCGATGAGCGACGAGCGGTTCGATCCCAGGATCAACGCACTCATCTCGTTTGGCTGCGGGCTGCTCTTCGCGGTCGGGCTCGGACTCGCGGGGATGACCTCGCCGGCCAAGGTCCTCGCCTTCCTCGACGTGACCTCGCCCGCTTGGGACCCGAGTCTCGCGTTCGTGATGGCCGGCGCCATCGGCGTGCACTTCGTATTCGCACTCCGCGCGCGGATCGCCGCCATCGCCGGGCGGGCCCCCGTCGTGGCGGCGCGCTTCTTCCTCCCCGAGCAGAAGCGCATCGACCGAGCCCTCGTCGTGGGCGCGGCGCTCTTCGGCGCGGGCTGGGGGCTCGGCGGCTACTGCCCGGGGCCCGGGCTCGTCGCGTTCGTCGTCACCCCGCTTTCCGTCATCTTCGTCGGGGCGATGCTCACGGGGATGTGGGGAACGCGCGTCGTGCAGGAGCGCCTCGAGACGAGGGCCGCGAACCGAGCCTTCGCGCTGGAGAACGAGCGTGCGATCGAGCGCGCGCTGAAGCAGGAGCGCGAAGCCTGAGGTCGCCGGTGCGCGACCTCACGCACGGGGAAATCGCCTAATTCGACGGGCGACCATCGCCCCGGCTTGCTCGCGAGCTCCCGCTCACGGCCCTTGCGCCGAGCGCGTAGTGCGCGCGATGATCGAGGCGTTCGCCGCTCATGCTGCACTCCGAGCTCCTCGCCCAGATTCCCCTCTTCGACACGCTCGCCGCCGAAGACCTCGAGGCGCTCGCGGGCCGCATGAGCGAGCGCAAGTTCAAGGGCGGCGAGTCGGTGTTCGCTCAGGGCGACAAGGGATCGAGCATGTACGTCGTCCTCTCGGGCGCCGTGCAGATCTTCCTGCCCGGCACGGGAGACGAGCAGCGCGTCGTGCTGAAGGACGCACGCACGGGCGAGTACTTCGGCGAGCTCTCGCTCTTCGACGACAAGCCTCGCTCGGCGAGCGTCGAGGCCGTGGTCGACACCACGCTCCTCGAGCTGACACGTGAGGAGTTCGGCGATCACCTCTCCAAGTCGAAGAACGCCGCGATGGCGATCCTCGCGGAGATGGCGGAGCGCCTGCGTGAGACGAACGCGATGCTTTCGCAGCGCGCAGCGCGCGACGTCGTGAAGGAGATCGAGGAGAACCTCACGTGGGGCCAACGCCTCGCGGACAAAGTCGCCGAGCTCAACGGCAGCTGGTCGTTCATCCTCTTCTTGCTCGCATTGACCGCGGTCTGGGCGATCGCGAACAAGTACCTCGGCACGCCGTTCGACGAGTACCCGTACCAGTTCTACAACCTCGCGCTCGCGATCCTCGTCGCGCTCCAAGGTCCACTCATCGTCATGAGCCAGAACCGGCAGTCGATGAAGGATCGGGCGACCGCCGAGACGGACTTCCGCGTGAATCTCAAGAACGAGGTCGGCATCGAGTCGCTCCTCCGCGAGGTCGGTGCGATGCGCGCCGAGACGAACAAGCGCTTCGAGGTCATCGAGCGCATGATGCGAAGCGATCGCGTGCGCGCCGAGATCCCGATCAAGAAGCCCGGCGGCCCGCTCGGACCTTCCTGACGACGCCGGGCACAGTCGCAATCTGCAGCACCGCGCGCGATCGCGGATTGCGTCTGACTACCGCACCCTACAGGGGTCGGGATCTGGAATGCCTGCACCGCCGCGCACCCGTCGGCGGGTGGTTGGGGGCGCAAATCGTGAGTCGCGCGCCAACGCCCCGCAGAGGGATGCGCGTTCGCCACGCGTCGCACCCATCACCGGTCACGGGTGTCAAGAAATGCACGGCTTCGAACACCTTGCCGCTCGAGAGTGTGAGCGCTAAACCGCTGGAAACATGCCGTTCCGAACCACTCTTCCTCTCCTGGGCTTCCTCGTCGCTCTCACCGCGTTCGCGTGCAGCACGGAGGAGACATCGTCGACCTCCTCCGGCGTCGGCACCTGCACAACGAACGACCAGTGCACCGCGGGCACGGAGACCTGCGACACGACGATCGGCAAGTGCGTCGCGGCCACCAACGGCACCGAGATCGGAAGCGGCGACGGCTCGCCTGCGTCGGTCACGTTCACCGAGATCTACAGCGCCTCGAAGCGCGCCGAGCTCGTCGATCTCGCGTTCGCCGAGAAGGATCCCACGCAGCTCTGGGTCATCGGCTACGGCGACAACTCCGTGCACGTCGGGACCGGCGTGACCGCCGAGTCGAACGGCACGTGGAAGGAGTACCTCGACCCGGCGGCGGGGCACTTCATGCACAAGCCGCCCGCGTTCGAGATGGGCGCGGACGGCTTCTGGGGCATCTGCGGCGACAACGACAACTCGCAGAACGATCCCCGCCGCGAGCCGAACTACTTCATGGGGCCCGCGCTCTTCACGACGGACCTCGAGGTCTTCGCGAAGCAGAACCCCGAGGCCGGCCTCGGCCTCGGCTCCCACTACGACATGCTCCACAACACGTCGATGTGCCGCGGTATCGCCCACCAGGAGGCCAACATCTACTGGACGTTCAACGGCCAGCTCGGCTCGATCGAGAAGAACAACTTCAACGAGAACCACGGGCCGGGGTTCGACGATCACTCGGACGGCGAGATCTATCGCTACGTCGAGGGCCAGGTGAAGGGCGTCGACGGGGTCTCGAGCCACCTCTTCTACGACTCGTCCGACAGCATGCTCTACATCGCGGATACGGGAAACCAGCGCATCGCCAAGCTCGACACGACGACCGGCAAGCTCGGCGGCCGCCTCCCGCTCCGGAACGAGCCGCTCAAGAAGAGCGGGATCATGGAAGACGCGACCATCGAGGACGTCGTCCCCGCGGGTACGCTCGAGCAGCCGAGCGGCATCGAGGTCAAGAACGACCTCATCTACGTCACCGACACCGCGACTGCGACGTTCCACGTCTTCGACAAGACGGGCAAGGAGATCCGCAAGCTCGAAACCGGCCTCAAGGCGGGCGCGCTCTCCGGCTTCACGTTCGGTTCCGACGGGAAGATCTATTTCACCGATCGCAACCGCGGCAAGGTCCTGCGCATCGATCCGAACGCAGGCGAATAGCCTTTTCCGTCATCGGCATCGATCACACGTGACCGCATCCAATTCCAAGTCCTCGCAGGCCGACGTCCTCGTCCTCTACGAGCACCCGGAGTGGCAGAAGCCACTCTTCGCGGCGCTCGAGAAGAAGGGCGCCCGCTACGACACACTCGACCTGAAGAAGGCGGCCTTCGTCGCCGGTGATCTCCCTGCAGCGCCGGTCGTCTTCAACCAGGCAAGCCCCAGCGCCTACGTGCGCGGCAACGTGCGAGCGGTCCCGCTCGCGCTCGCGTACATGAAGGCGCTCGAGGCGGCGGGGCGGACCGTCCTCAACGGTCATCGCGCGTTTGCGCTCGAGCTCTCCAAGACGGCGCAAGCGGCACTCATCGGACGCCTCGGCCTCCGCACGCCGCGCTCGATCGCGTTCAACGACGTCGACGCGCTCCGCGATCAACTCGCGCGCGAGAAGGCGTGGCGCTGGCCGGCGCTGCTCAAGCCCGAGCAAGGCGGCAGCGGCGCGCGCATCGTCAAGCTCGGCTCGTACGACGAGGCCCGCGCGCACATCGAGAGCACGAAAGGCATCTGGGAGCCCGACGGAGTCCTCCTCCTCCAGGAGTACTTCGAGCACGATCACGAGCAGGGGATCGTCCGCATGGAGTTCCTCGGCGGCGAGCTGCTCTACGCGATGCGCGTCGTCTCCCACGGCCGCTACAACCTGTGCCCCTCCGAGGCGTGCAACCCGGAGTCCGGCGACGGCATCTGCGAGATCCCCGCCCCCGCCGCGGCGCCCCCCGTCGAGTTCTACGCGTACAAGGAGGTGCCGGCCGAGGCCGTCGCCGCCGGCATGCGCATCGTTGAGGCGGGCGGCATCGACGTGGGCGGCATCGAGTACCTCGAGTCGAACGGCGAGCGCGTCTTCTACGACGTGAACGCAAACTCGAACCTGCGTGGTCCGATCGCGCGCGAGCACGGCTTCGACCCGTTCGAGCGCGTCGCCGATTGGCTCATCGCCCGCGCGGCTCGCTGACCGCTCGCGCGCACCGATCGCTCGCTCACCGCGATGGCATCTGCGCCATCGAGCGAGCGATCGGGGCTCGGATCGCGCCGAGCTGATCGAGCCTCGTGAAGATTGACCGAGCGCTCGGGCGATGCCCCGACGAGCGGAGTCGCTTGCGCATGTAGGGCCGCGCGGCTAAGGAGTGGCCGTCGCACGAGGCGGGAAGTCGGTCCAATGCCGACGCGGTGCCGCCGCTGTAGCCGGGGACTCTCCTGGACCATGCCACTCCGATCGCAAGACGCGGCGGGAGGGGAGCTCCAAGAGGGAACGATCCGGGAGCCAGAAGACCTCTCGTGCGGTCGTTCTCCCCCTACCCCGCGCGAGCCACGCGGAAGGAGCGGTCGATGGTCCCGACATCCATTCGTGTCTCTCGTTTCGTGCGCGTCGTACTGCTCGCGCTTGCCGCGTGCGGAGGAGCCGCCTGCCTCGTCGCCTGCGGTGACGACGCGAACGATGCAGCTCCCGCACGCCCGTCGATCTCACTCGGCGACGCAGGCTACGTCGACGATGACGAGCCCGCCCCCTCGAAGAAGCCGATCGACGGAGGCTTCGAGGGCCCCGACGGCGGCGTCATCCGCGCCGATCGCTTCGTCACCAAGGTCGTGAGCTTCACACCGGGGCCGTGCGCAGGCTTCGGCGCGACAGAGATGCCGGACGTCGTCCTCGGCCCGCCCGTCGGCGCGGGCGATCTGAAGGGCGGCCTCGACGTCGTCGCGCTCGGCGTCGGCGGAGAGATCGTCCTCTCCTTCGAGCCTAATGCGATCGTCGACGGTCCGGGCGCCGACTTCATCGTCTTCGAGAACGCGTTCTATGCCGGCGGGCGATCGTCGCAACCTTACGCCGAGCCCGGCGAGGTGAGCGTGAGTGAGGACGGCGTGACGTGGCAGACGTACGAGTGCGTCCCCGGAACCGCTGCGCCCTACGGCAAGTGCGCCGGCTGGCATCCGGTCCATTCCGCGCCGGGAAATGGCATCTCGCCGCTCGATCCCGCGACCGCCGGCGGCGAAGCGTACGACCTCGCCGAGCTGGGAATGACCACGGCTCGGTTCGTCCGCATCCGAGACATGTCGAGCGCAACGTGCGAGGGCCAGCCCAAGCCCAACAATCTCGGCTTCGACCTCGACGCAGTCGCGATCGTCAACGCAGAGCTACCCTGAAGCGCTGCTGAACGAGAACGCCTCTGCACCTGTAAGGGGCGAGCGGCTCGCGCGTTGGAACAAGCACGTGCGTACCGATCTGCAGCGGACTGCGGGCGAAACGCGGCGAAACGCGACTCGCGCCAAAGGTCCACGTCGTCGGAAGGTTGGAGCGGAAGCCCCAACTTCGAGAGAGTCGAATCGCCTCCGGGTCCGTCCAACGGACGGACCTACGTGGTGCGTCCGTCCAACGAGTCGACGCACGACGTCGTCCTTCGCTTTACCCTTCCTGTCCGACCCCGAGATCGGGGTATGCTCCCGCTTCCTCGAGATCGGGACCGAAACCAAGGAGCCCTGCCGTGAATCGAACCGGCCTTCTGTCATTGCTTGCTGTCTCAACCGCCATGTCGCTCGTCGTGGGATGCAGCAAGGACACCCCACCCGCGCAGCAGCCGCAGCAGGGTTACAACGGGCAGTACCCGCAGCAGCCTGGCTACCCGCAGCAGCCTGGCTACCCGCAGCAGCCTGGCTACCCGCAGCAGCAGCAGCCCGGCTATCCGCAGCAGCAGCAGCCCGGCTACCCGCAGCAGCAGCCTGGTCAGCAGCCCCCCGCGCAGCAGGGCGGCGGCCTCCAGATCCCCGGCCTCACCCCGCAGCCCTCTTCGGGCGGCGCGTCCGGTGGTAGCGCCCAGGCGCTCGATCCGAACCTCGCGCAGCTCGCCGTTGCGCCGCTGACGGTGTTCGCGAACACCGAGGCGCCCGGCATGGCGAAGGAAGGCCCCACCGTCGCGGGCAACTTCCAGGAAGGCCAGACGCTCGAGGGCACGTTCACCTTCCAGCCGGGCAAGTGCTACACGCTCGTCGCGGTCGGTGCGGGCATCCAGAACATCGACCTCGAGATGCAGTACGTCACGCCGCTCCCCGGCCTCTCGCCGAGCATCGGCAAGGACAGCCAGACCGGCGCGCAGGCGTCCATCGGCGGCAAGGCCAACTGCCTCAAGCCGCTCAGCCCCTTCCCCGCGAACGCGAAGTTCATCGTGAAGGCGACCAAGGGCGCGGGCGTCGCAGCGGCGCAGCTCTACTCGAAGTAGGCGCCGCAGGCATCCAGTCCCCGCCGACGGCGTGCGGCTTCGGCCCACGCCGTCGGCGTTTTGTGTCTTCGGCAGTCGGAGCGATCGGAGTAGGTTGTCGGTGCTCAAATGCTCGACATCGCCTTCATCCGTCAGAACGCCGACCTCGTCCGCGCCGCGATCACGAACAAGCGCATCGAGCTCGATCTCGATCAGCTCCTCGCCGCAGACAAGGAGCGCCGCGAGACGATCCTGAAGATCGAGCAGAAGCGCGCTCGCAAGAACGAGATCGCGCAGCTCATCCCGAAGGCTTCGAAGGAAGAGCGGCCCGCGCTGATCGAGGAAGGCAAGAGCGTGAAGACCGAGCTCGAGCAGCTCGAGCCGGCGCTCACGCAGGCGCAGAAGAACTTCGACGATCTCATGCTCCGCGTGCCGAGCCTCCCCCGGCCGGAGGTTCCGATCGGTAAGGGCGAAGAGGACAACGTCGAGATCCGCAAGGTCGGCACGCCGCGGAAGTTCGACTTCCCTGTCCGCGACCACGTGCAGCTGATGACGCTGCACCAGATGGTCGACTGGGAGGGCCCGCGGAAGTTCGCCGGGGCGCGCTCGTATGCGCTCAAGGGCATGGGCGCGATGCTCGAGGTCGCGGTCACGCGCCTCGCGCTCGACACGCTCGTCTCGCGGGGGCTCACGCCGGTGATCCCGCCGGTCATGGTGAAGGAGCGCGCGATGCAGGGCACGGGGTTCTTCCCGCTCGGCGTCGAGGAGGCGTACTCGATCACGGCCGACGGCCTCTACCTCGTCGGCACCAGCGAGGTGCCGCTCGTCTCGCTCCACTGCGACGAGACGCTCGACGCCGCGGACCTGCCCATCCGCTATGCCGGGATGTCGAACTGCTTCCGCCGCGAGGCAGGCGCTCACGGCAAGGACACGAAGGGCCTCTACCGCGTCCACCAGTTCACGAAGATCGAGCAGGTCGTCTTCTGCCTGCCCGACGAGCAGATCGCGGAGAAGGAGCACTACCAGCTCCTCGGCAACGCGGAGGCGATCCTCGAGAAGCTCGAGATCCCCTACCGCGTCGCGATCGCGTGCACGGGTGAGATCGGTCTCGGCCAGACGCGCAAGCACGAGGTCGAGTCGTGGATGCCCGGTCGTGACGACGGCAAGGGCGCCTACAACGAGACCCACTCGTGCTCGACGCTGGGAGACTTCCAGACGCGCCGCTCGAACATCCGCGTTCGCATGCCGGACGGTTCGCTCTCGTACCCGTACACGCTCAACAACACCGCGATCGCGAGCCCGCGCATCCTCATCCCGCTGCTCGAGAACCACCAGCAGGAGGACGGCTCGGTCGTCCTTCCGAAGGCCCTCGTCCCGTACATGAACGGCATCGAGGTCCTTCGCCCGAAGCGCTGACGCGCGGAGGCGATCGGAGACACCTCCCCGCGACGGCGATCAACGACGGCGCGGGAACGACCTTCCGCCGCCCGACGTATGGGGCGGCGGCGGCGGGGGCTTCGTGGCCTTCACCCGCGCCGGATCGCCCCGTCCCACGAAGTCGGGCGCGACCTCGGAGGTCGAGCGCGGCGGAATCTCGTCGTCGTCGGCTCCCTGGTGGAGCCACAGGAAGAGGATGATCGGGATCGCGAACGAGAGGACCGCAACGAGGCCGACGAGCAGCCCGTAGCGCGGCTTCGGACCCGCCGGGTTGAAGTCGATCTCGCGCAGGCTCGGCTGCATGCCGTGCGCGTGGAAGCCCTGCTCGGAACTGCCGAACGCGATGGGGCCAACGTCGCGATTGCCGTTGATGTCGCCGTGCGTCGGCAGTGGCCCCGAGCCGCGGTCGTGATGGTGCATCATCGGCCCCGGTGCCATCAGCATGGCGAGGCTCGCGTGATCGCCGCTCTGCGCTTCTGCCCGCGCGACGCGAAGACCGCTGTCCGACGACGGCTCGCGAAGGTCGGCGATCGCCGCCGCGCGCGCCCCGCCGCTCTGCCCCGAAGCCCCGGCGATGACCGGTCGTGCAGCTCGCAGCGAGCCCGCGGACGACGGCGCGTTCATCGGCTTGACCGGCGCGTTGAGCATGACCGCGGTCTTGTTCTGGATCGGCTCGTCGTCCTCGATCGCCGCCTCGCTCGGCGTCGCGATCACGCGGAGCATGTTGGTGAGGTGCCCCGGCGCCTGCGCCGTGACGCTGTCAGGCTCTTCGTCGTCCGAGCCGGAAGGGTCGAGCGCTGCTTCCGTCGGCGACGCCTGCTGGCGCTTCGGCAGAGGCTTCGTCTCGCCGCCCGTATCATCGAGAGCCGGCGGCAGACCAAGCGACGCAGGCGCGCGAGGCCCGGGGCGGGTGACGGGCCCCTGCGCCGTGACACTGTCGTCCTCGTACGCGGCCATGACCGGGCCGCGCGTCGTGATGCTCTCCTCCGCATCGTACGCGTCCGGGTCGTCCGACGGCTTCGGTAGCTCGTAGGGTCCGCGGTCCTCGCCTGGCCTTCGCCCCGCCGCGGGGGTCGGGCGCGCGACATCGACCCGCGACGTCGGCGGCTCGTCTTCGGGCAGGCGGGCGTTCTTCACCGCGGACGGCGCCTGCGTCGTCACGCTGTCGTCGAGCTCGTCGGCCTCGTACGCGCTCGGGGAAGGCGGCTGCCCCGCTGCCGGCGCTGGCGACGAGGATGCGCTCGGCTCGTCCGCAGGAGGCGCGCCGACGAGCGTCCGGACCTCCGTCTCGTCGAGCGCCTCGTCATCCGCGTCGTCCATTTCGCGGATCTGCACCACGCCCGGCATCGTGAGCGGCAGCGGCGCACCGCTCAGGCTCATGCGCGGCGCGGGCGAGGTCCGCGTGATGCTCCCGTCCTCGGCGTCGGCCTCCGTCGCATGGGACGGCGACGGCATCGGCGGGGGCACGTACCCGGAGGCAGGCCGGCTCACGGGGAGCGGCGATCCGAGCCCGACCGCGGTCGCCTTCTTCGACGTCATCCGCATCGGCGGCGCCGGCGGCGCGGGTCGTGGCGGCGCCGGTGCCGGAATGCGTGACTGTGGCGGGTCGAGCCCCCCCGCTTCCCGAACCTTCGGATCGACCGGCTGCTGGACGGTCCGATCGTCCTCGTCTTCATCCTCGCTGTTGCCGTTGCTGGCAGCGACGGACGGCGGGCGCGCGGCAGGCGCCATCGCGGCGGCGGTGGTATCGCCGTCCGAACTCTCGTCACGATCGGTCGCCGTCTCCCGCTCGGGGACGTCGTCGTCCGACGCAGCTGCCACGTATCCGAGTGTACAGGGCGAGCGGATAGAAGCCTAGCGGGCCTCCACTCGCTCCCTTCCCCCTTTCGGATGACGCCGCGGAGCCATTCGGACGAGCCGTGGAGCGGCGCTCCCGATCGAGCTCATTTGCGTGCCATTTCAGGATGTTATCCCCAATTCCACGGGCAGAAGGAACGACGCAGCGGGCCAAACCGTGACGCCTCGTTGATCGGCACGATCGTGGCCAGCGGACGTCGCGCGCCCCGCCCCGACGAGAAGGCACGGCCTCTGTGGCCTGCGCCCGAGAGCAGCAGGAGCTCGTCATGAGCGCGTTCACGCTTTGCCCCGATGGTCGGCATCGTGGCTGCGTATGTGCATGATCACCGCCGCACTACCGGGCGCATGCTCGATGCGCTCGACCGCCGCGTCCAGCGCCTCCACGCGCGCTCTCGACCAGCAGCCCGTTCGCGCTCGTGCGGGAGCTCGCGGTCGTCATCGCCTTCGTCATGCGGGCTTCCTCGTCCTCGGCTTCGTCGTCGAACGCTGTCCGGGGCCTCGTTCACCCTGCCCGAGTCGTGAGCGAGAGCGTGCTCCCGTGCGAACCTGCACGGGAGCCTCGCGCCGTCGAACCATCTCAGCGATCCACACAGGAGCGTACGGCGGAGTGCAGCCAGGCGACGCCGGGTAGTCGATGAGGACGGCAAGACTCTCGCCGATCTCGATCGCTCGCGCGCGATGCTCTCGGTGATGAATGCCGATCTCGGCGAGGCAGTGGTTCATGGCCCACTGCTTGTGTACAGGGGCCTGCTTCATCTCCTGCTCGATCTGGTCGAGGAGCGCGTCGAGGTCGAGGCCCTCGGCGTTCTTGACGACTCTCTCGGTGGTCAGGCTCCACCCGGCACGGCCGACGAGAGAGTCGCCATCCTTCCAGCGAACGCGGAGCTCTTCGGTGTGCCGGCTCGGCTTCACCACGTTCACGATGAACCAGTCGAGGAGCTTCGGTGCGCCGATGTCGCGGGCCATCGCGTCGAGCTCCGCTGGTGAGAGCGCCTTCGGCTTGCACACCAAGGTCGCGAGCAGCCGCGCAACAGTGTTGCCGGTCGCCCAGAGCTGGAGCGCGAGCTCATGCTGCGTCTTGAGGCGCTTTGCGAGCTCCCGAAGGTGCGTGAGATTCACGCCATGGTCGTCACCACGCTGCTCGTTCACCTCGCGCATCCTCGGGTCTTCGAGCGCGGCGAGCTCGCGCATGGTCTCTTTGAGCGTTGGGTTCTTCGCCATGATGCTCCCTTGCAAATTCAAGCCTCAACCGCGTGGCCGGCGCGCGCGTTTGCCACGGGCGATCTCGGTCGCCAGGGCCTCGAGCGGCGGGCCCCAGAAGCGCCGGAACTGCCCCAACCATGCGTCGACTTCGGCGAGCGGTCGCGCGTCGACGGCATAGAGGCGCCGCGTGCCCTCGGCTCGCACCGTCGCGAAGCCGCTATCGCGCAAAACCTTGAGCTGCTGCGAGACAGCTGACTGCGTGATGCCGAACTCCTTGGAGATGACCTCGACGACCTCGCCGGAGGCGTGCTCGCCCTCGGCCAAGAGCTCCAGGATGCGACGCCGAACCGGATCGCCGAGGACGTCGAACGCATGCATCAGGCCCCCGTGTAGAACGCGATGGTTCGTTCCGCCTGCGCGCGCGCCTCTTCGGGATTCGCTCCCGACGCGATGTGCGCCTCGCACCACGCTTCACCCGACTGCCGGACAAAAGCCTTTCCCTCGCTCGACATGGTCCAGGCCTCGAACGCGGCGGGATCGACCGCGGCCCCCCCACTGGCGAAGTGCTGCCTCAGACCATGGAGCGCGAGGTCCCAGCCGATGCCCGTCGCGGCCGGGCCGTACTTCTTGAGATGCTCCTCGCCGATCCCGCCCTTGTGCGCGATGTGCTCGAGCGTCAGCCGTGCCTTTTCACCCTCGGGCGCGAGGCGAACGTTGACCCAGCTCGTGCCGCCCCCGAACTCCCACGTCAGGTCCACTGCCTCGGGCGGATCGCAGCGCGTGATGGTACCGCCCGCGTTGCCCTTGAGCTGATACCGGCCTCCCAGCCTCAAGTCTCCCTCGACCGGCAGGAACCAGCGGACGAGTCGCTCCGGGGTGGTGATCGCCTCCCACAGATCCTCGACCGTCGTGTCGTAGATGCGAACCGCTACGCCAACGATTGCGGGCTTGCCCAGGTGCTCGCGGTTCTCGACTCGACGAAACATCGCTCCAAACACGTTCTCCATGCGCCTTCCTCCAGCGTGGGGGCAGCATCAAATAGCAGCACCATCTAATATTAGCCAACACTAATCAACCTGACGTCGCCGCTGGCTCCCGCATGCTGTCCGTGCCGATTCTTCGCCCCTGCCGACGACGTTCTGCGGCCACGTCGTCCGGTGAAGCTCCTCCCGCACTTCTTCGTCGGCCGGCCGACCTTCGCGATCGTCATCTCTGTCCTATTGCTGGTGGCCGGTGCTCTCGCCTTCGTGCGGCTCCCTCTGAGCGAATACCCCGCCGTCACGCCGCCGACCGTGATGGTGCGAGCCGCGTATCCCGGCGCGACCCCAAACGTGATCGCCGCCACCGTGGCAGCGCCAATCGAGCAAGAGATCAACGGCGTCGAGGGCATGCTGTACATGTCCTCCCAATCCACGAGTGACGGCGCCATGAGCCTCATGGTCACGTTCGTCCATGGTGCCTCCTTGCGACGCAGCCGGCCGTGGCTGCGTCGAACCTCGAGGAGACCACCACTCGTGTGGAGGGCCGGGACCTGGCCCTCTGCAGGCTCGCGAGACCGCTACAGCGAGCCACAACCGCCGCGTAGCGGCTTCGCTCGAAGCGATCACGACGTCGCCCTGCCGCAACCGGAGGGGAGACGGTGGAGCTGAGCGCCGCCGACCGCGCCGACGTTCAGCTCCGAGCGCTGCTTGCGCGACGCTGGACTCGCGGCCATGCGTCATCGCAAGCGCCAGCCGGTTGCTCGCGGTGATTCCAGGCGGGCGAGGGACGCAGCTGGAAGACGGCGTGCGGGTGGTTTACCCTGCCCCAATTGCTGTGCCGCTGCGTGCTCGATCGAAGCAGGCTCTCGGCGCGCCAGAGAGCAGCAGGAGCGTGCGTCTTGCTCCTCGCGCTCTCGATCGGCAAGACGGCGCAAGCGACGGCATCTCGGTTCGAGCTGACGTGGACGTCCGCTTCGGTCGAGCGGGGATGCATCACGCAAGACGAGCTGAAGCAGACGGTCTCGGCGAGGCTCGGTCGCGACCCCTTCGCTCCAGTAGGGCACGGGGAGATTGCCGTCGAAGGTCGCGAGCTGCCGGCCACCTCCGGCCAGCTGCGCGCGCGTATCGTCCAGCGTGATCGCCAAGGGCGTGTCCTCGGAATCCGCGAGCTCGAGGCGACGAGCTGCGAGGAGCTCCGGCGCTCCGCCACGTTCGTCGTCTTCCTCATCGTCGATCCCGACGCCGCGTTCGGCGGCCCGACGATCGCCCCGGCGCGTCCCGAGGGCGAAGGCGTGGTGGAGCCTCCCATCGTGGAAGAGCTACCTCACGCGAACGGGAAAATAACGTCCGGGCAGGACGAGCAAGAGCGCCGCTCCGCGTCGGGCGGCCGCGCGAGCGAGGTCGCGGTCGGCGCACGCCCTCCGGCGCCTTCTGCTCCCGGCCTCCGCGTCGACCTCGGAGCGGCGCTCGTCGTCTCGAACGGCCTCTTGCCGAGGCCGGACGTCGGCCCAGCTCTAGCGCTCGGCGTGGTGCCCCTCGCGCTGCCGATCCGGCTCGAATGGCGAGCGAGCTACCGGATCGCTGTTCAGACCGTCGAGGGGTATGATTTTCGTGCGGTCCAGCAAGAGTGGCGCGCGTGTTGGTTCCGGCGTGTGCTCGGCCCCACGTTCGCTACGGCGTGCGGTGGTGCGACGTGGATGGCCATTCTCCCGGAGGCTCCCGACCTCGCGAGGGGCGATCAAGCCCCGAAGACGCTCTTCAGCCCTACCGTCGCTGCAGGGCCGGCGTTCGAGATCGGCGACACGCGCCTCTCCGTCGACCTCGCGCTGGCGTTCCCTCAGCCTCGCTACGCGTTCACGTACCGGGAGGAGGGGCGCCCGATGCCGCTCCACGAGGTCAGCCGTATCGTGTGGTCGCTCGGAATCGGTGCGTCCAGGTCATTTCGTTAGAAAAAAGAGACCGGCCTCGAACCAAGAACCTATCGTGACACCCACGTCGCGCATGAAGCTCGCCATCTCCACGGCGGCGCCAGCGTCGGTGACGGCCACGGAAATGTTCCGTGAGCACGGGCGTTACGCGTTTCGCCTCCTCCGCCGATTGGGGGTCCACGAAGCGGACGTCGACGACGTCCTCCAAGAGGTGTTCGTCGTCGTCCATCGCAAGCTCTCCGAGTTCGATCCGAGCCGCTCGCGCCGAGCCTGGGTGTACGGCATATGCGTCCGCCTGGCTGCAAGTCACCACCGCACCCGTCGAAACCGACGGGAGCTGCCGGTCGAGCAAGAGAGCGAGCCGATCGACGACGCGGCGACCCCCCTGGAGCTCGTCGAGGCGAGGAAGAAGCTCGCATTCCTCGACCGCATGCTCGCGGAGCTCCCCGAGCCGAAGCGCGAAGTCTTCGTCCTCCACATGATCGAGGATCTGCCGATGCACGAGGTCGCCGAAGCCCTCGGCTGCCCCCTCCACACTGCGTACACGAGATTCTACGCCGCGAAGAAGATGTTCGAAGCAGCGGTCCGACGAGCACGCGCACAGAAGAGTCTGCCATGAACGATCACCGCTGGGAAACGCTCGACCATGACGACGAGTCCTTCGTCGATGGCACGCTGCGCGCAGGTCGTGAGGACCTTCCCGACGAGGCGCGAATGCGCGCTCTCGAAGACCGGCTCGGGAGCGCTCTCGAGAAGGAGCCGCCTCCGTCCGGGTGGTGGAGCCGGTCGCGCTTGTACCCCGTCGTCGGGCTCGCGGTCGTCGCTCTGGGCGTTCGCGCCGGAAGCTCGCTGTTGTCGACGCCGTCACCGTCCGTCGTGGCGGCCACACCGGCCACACCGCTGGCGCTCTCCGCGACGGAGCTCGCGCCCACGCCCCCCGTCGAGCCGCTCCCTGCCGAGTCGACCTCCGGCGTCTCCGTCGAGTCGCTGCCTTCCGCGGAGGCGCCCCACGCCGCGAAGGTGACGGCCACCCCCGACGCCAAGGCGCGGCCGAGCGCGGCGACTTCCGGAACCGTCGGGACGACCGACGAGCTCGCGCTCCTCGAAGAGGCGAGCCGCGCGCTCGACGCGAGCCCGGAGAGAGCTCTCACGCTCACGGACGAGCACATGAAGCGCTTCCGCACGCCGAAGTTCGCCCAGGAGCGCGAGCGTCTCGCCATCGTTGCCCTCGTCCGGCTCGGACGCCGTGATGACGCGAAGCGCAGGGCAGACGCGTTCGAGGCTGCCTTTCCCAGGTCCGCTCATCTGACGCGCGTTCGTGAGCTCGTTCGCCCCTAGTCGTCGAAACGATCCTTTCGGAGTTTTGGTCATGACGTGGAAAACCACTGGCGTGGTGCTCGGCTTCGTCGCCGCGACAGCGCTCGCGTCGGCATGTTCGGCGGAGACGCGTGCCGTCGATCTCGGGGAGCGACCTGGCTCGTCGAGCGGCTTCGGAGGCGTGGACACGGGGTCCGATGCAGGTACCGGGGACGCCTCGCCGTCACGACTGCTCTGCGCGACCCCTGAGTGCCCGGCAGGGACGGCAACCTGCGAGACCTCACGCGCGCGGTGTGACATCGATCTCATGAACGATCGAAACAACTGCGGTGCGTGCGGCGCTGCGTGCCCTGCAGACGACCATACCAACATGGGAGTTCCAGGGCTCGACGTCCAGTTCTTCTGCTCGGCCGGCAAGTGCGAGATGATGTGCGCGCCGAAATACGGCGACTGCGACGGTATTCCGGACAACGGATGCGAGAGCGCGCTCACCACGCGGGACAACTGCGGAGCCTGCGGTGTGAAGTGTCCGGGCGACGAGCCGTGCACGGAAGGCGTTTGTGGTTGCCCGCCGCCGCTGATCAATTGCCATGGCAATTGCGTGAACCCGATGGCCGACACGTGGAACTGCGGAGCGTGCGACGCCTTTTGCGACGACCCGTCTCCGGCACCGTGGGACTTCAACTACGGCATGTTGTGCGTTGCCCCGCCCGGTAGCGCTACGGGGGTCTGCGCGAAGACGTGTCGTCCCGGTTGGGGCGACTGCGATGAGGACCTGGTAACGAACGGCTGCGAGCAGCTCCTCAACGACGACCAGCACTGCGGAGCGTGCGGTAACGCTTGTCCGAGCGGAACCAAGTGCGTCCTGTCCGACGACACCTGGCAGTGCGGTTGTCCCGCGGGGCAGCGTGCGTGCTTCAACAATAACCTCAACGCGCACGAGTGCCGCGATGTCCTGACCGATCCGTTCAACTGCGGCGCATGCGAGGTCATCTGCCAGCACGGGCAAGAGCCCGACTCCGTCACCCCGTTCAGCGCTGGCGTTTGCCGCGGCGGCGTCTGCGACCTCGTGTGCAAGATCGGCCGCGCCGATTGCAACGGCTTCGCCGGTGACGGCTGTGAGGTCGACCTTCAGACCGATCCGCGGAACTGTGGCGCTTGCGGTAGCGAGTGCAACCTCGCGATCGGCCAGCCGTGCGTCAAGGGTGAGTGTGTGGTCGCCGAATGCACGGACCAGGAGACGAGATGAGGGCGATTCTTCTGCTTGGCGTGAGCACGCTCCTCGGCGTTCTGCCGCTGGCCTGCGCCGAGACCGAAGGAGCGGATCCTTCGCGAGCCACCGACGATGCCGGAGTCGATGCTCTCGAGGGCACTGACGGCGGCGACGGCGGCGACGCAGACCCCACGGAGACCGACGGCGGCTGTTCCGATTGCGCGTGGTTCCCGGGCAGCTGCTCCAAAGGGGCGCTCTGCACCGTCAGCGTCGACGCGCTCGATCCGCGGACCGTCCTCTTTGCGTTCGATGTGCACGGCGATGAAGTCACTGCGGTCGGGAGCTACGGATCCGTCGTCGACTACACCTCCGGCTCATGGCGTCGAAGCGGCGTCGGGTCCCCGGACACGCTTCGTGGCATCGCGAGGCTCGGCGGCGACGTGTGGGCGGCAAGTTCCGTGGAGGGTGTGTTCATCCGCGAGGCGAGCGGAGGCGCGACGGGGTGGACCGAGCATCAGGCGGGCGGCCCGACCTACTTCTTCTGGAACAACTTGCCCGTGACCGCCCTGTTCAGCGAGCCCGCGGGCACGTGGGTCTGGGCGACGACCGCGACGTCGTGCGCGCCGCTTTACTCGAGCGAAGGTGTTGGGCTCGTACGACTGCGCAGGCAGCCCGACTGGCTCGAGCTCGAGACGATCATCCAGAACCGACCGCCCATGTCGACCTGCCTCACGATGAACGCTCTCGATGGTGCGGGCGGCACGCTCTGGGTCGCTGGTGATAAAGGTGTACTCTACAAGGTGACTGATCCCGAGGCGTCGCCGCCGGTCGTCACGCTCGAGCGCAGCGAAACGTCGCGCTCTCTTCTTGGCGTCTGGGCCGAGCCGACCGGACATGTCTTCGTCGTCGGCAAGGACGGTACGGTCCAACATCGCCCTCCGGGTGGAGTGTTCGCGCCGCTCGGCGAAGGCGTGCCTCCGGTCGCGTATCACGCGGTCCGCGGGACGTCTGCCTCGGACGTGTGGATCGCGGGCGAGGACGCCACGGTGATGCACTACGACGGCCAGCGCTGGACGCGCGTGCCGATCGCCGGTCTCGGAGACCGACGACCCACGCTCCGCGCCATCGCCGCAATCGCACCCGACCGCGTTTGGGTGGCGGGTGACAACGTTCTCCTCGGACTGGCGAGGGAAGACGGGAGCAGGCCATGAGCTCACTCGAATCCGGTTCGGCTTTCGAACCTTCCGGTCGGGGGAAGCAGGGAGGTTCCTCGCTTCCCTCCGTGCCGCGCCGCTGGACTCCCCCCACTAGGGTTCATCGCGCCGGCTTGATCGCCCTTGGCCTCTTGGCTGCGTCGGCGGTCGTGGCGGCGTGTGCTGGCTCGGACGAGACGCTGGGCACCATT
>MKVQ01000005.1:621113-755370 GCA_001899635.1 Myxococcales bacterium 68-20
TGGTGCGCGACCGACGTTGACCCGAAACTCTCGTTCGACGACCTCTGGCCGCTCCCGGGTGGAGCGGCGGTCGCGGTCGCGTCGCGTGACGGCCGATCCGCGGTCCTCTTGTACGAACGTTCCTCGTGGCACGTGATCCACGAAGTTCCGTTCGTGCTCACGTCCGTCTGGGCCGATACCGCGGACATCTGGATCGCGGGCGCCGACCCAGGCTACGTCGCTCACGGCCGCCGCCAGGGCAACAACGGGATCGACCCGGAATGGAACTGGACCGCACACCCTCTCCCGGTCCAGACGCCGGTCGCCGTCGTCCGCGGGACCGGAGAGCACGAAGTCTACGCGCTCGCCGACACGCGGGTGTGGCGTTTGGCGGAAGATGGTGGCGGCTGGGCGGTCGACTACGGAGGTGACGCTCCAGCCCCCGATATGACGTTCTCCTCGCTGTCGGGAACGAGCAAAGACGACCTTTGGCTGACCGGCCATCGCGGGATTTTCCCTCCCTGCGCCGTCGTCGCGCACAAGACGGGCGGCGCCTGGGTGACGGTCATCGACGGCACGGCTGATCCGTGGGGCCCGTGGCCTCCAGTCTGTGAACCCCCCGAAGGGGCCGTTTCGCTGGTCGCGTATCCGAACATCGCAACGGCGACGGCTCCGAACGAGCTCGTCACGTTCGCCGAGGGCATCGACGGTTACATCGTCGCGCGGATGCGGCACCTCCCGGACGGAGGCCTGGATATCGCTCAGCACGACATGCCCTTCGACCCTCAGATCCCCATCAGGGATCGGCGATCGATCTGGGGCGCGTCCGCCGACGATCTCTACCTGGCGGGCTTCAGCAAAGTGCGCCGAGGTCGCAACCTCTGGGCGGACGGCGGCGGCTGGGAAATCTCGACGGTTGCGTTCGAGGGCCTTCCGCTGTCGACACAGTTTCATGTCGTCCGCGGAACGCGGAGCGACGACGTCTGGCTAGCGGGAGAGTCGTATGTTTTCCACAAGACGATCGACTGAGCACATCGCGTTCCGCCGGGTGCTTCCACGTGCGGCGGTAGCCCTCCTCTTGCTCGGTGTCGCAGCGAGCTGCAGCGAAGATCGAGCGGACGCTGGGCCAAACCTCCCCGATGCAGGGCCGCCAGAGCCGGACGCCGGGCCCCCGGGCTACGACGCCTCGGTCGACGCTCGGACCGACGCTCCAGACGACGTCGCTCGCCCCGAGGTCACCTGCGCCGTGACGCCGTGCGCGCGCGCTCTCTCCGCGTCTTGGTCAGAGAGCTTCTGCGCGCTCCTCGACGACGGTCGTGTCGCGTGCTGGGGACGCAACGCAAACGGAGAGCTCGGCCGAGATGCCGGCTCGTGGAGCGCGACGGCCGCGCCCGTGGAGGGCGTGACGAAGGCCGTCGCGCTGGATCGTACCTGCGCCGTCGACGCCGACGGAAAGGTCGTTTGCTGGGGCCCCACACAAGCACCGGTATGGGACGAGGCCTCTCGTCCGGCCGTGCGTTCGGTGCGTAGCGGCAATAGCTTCGGCTGTGCCGTCTTGACCGACGGGCAGGTCGCTTGCTGGGGAAAAAATGGCGAGGACGGCGTCCTCGCATACGCCGGCGCTGGCATCGGAGCGGACGTGCCGCCGACGATCGTCCCGATCGATGGTCCGGTCGACGAGATCGCGATTGCGCGTGGGACGGCCCTCGGACCACCACCCTTTCCGTGGTTGCCGCCGGCGCCCGTCACCGTCCACGCCGTCATCGCTCGCCGAGCGAATGGTGAGGTGCTGAGCTGGGGGCGCACCCCGCTGATCGGTCGAGCGACGGAGCTGAAGCCCGATCCCATTCCCGGCCGCATCGCGGTCGATCATGCCACGCACGTCTCTGGCGGTCATGGAGGCTGCGTCCTCGCTGGGACTGAACTCGGGTGCTGGGGCTACGGCCGGGACCCCGCCGACGGCGCCATTCTACCGCTTCCGATTACGGGCGTTCCGCGCGCAGTCGACGTCGCGCTCGGCGACTATGGGGACGGTCACTTCGGCCGTGGCTGCGCGGTCACGCCCGGGGGGAAGGTCTATTGCTGGGGCGAAAACGACTACGGACAGGCGGGTGACGGAACGCAGGTGTTCCGTGATCTGGCTGTGGAGGTGAAAGACCTTCCCGAGCCGATCGTTCGCGTGCAAGCCACGGCCCGGACGAGCTGCGCGCTCGCCGTGAGCGGCCGCATCTATTGCTGGGGAGACGACGCATTTGGTCAGCGCGGACAGAAGAAGCCCTTTACGAAGAACCCGTCGCCGCTGCCGGTGGAGCTACCATGATCGTTTCGTTGTTGCGCCCTCGTTTCCTCGTGCTCGGCTTCATCGCGGTGGGCGCGGTGGGCGCGTGCAGTGGAAGGGACGGAGGCTTCGCTCCGCCTTCGGTCGAGACATTTCCCGATGCCGGCAGCGAGGCGGGCGACGAGTCGTGTGATCGCGTTCGCTGTTCTTACGACTCGCGATCCATCGTCAAGAACTGCACCGAAGAAGTCGTCGCGACGTGTCCCCCCGAGCTCGCGTGCGGGGACGCCGAATGCTTGGACCCGTGTACCGCGGCAGAGCGCGAGAAAGGCTCGCGCGGCTGTGAGTTCTATTTTCAGCCGCCGCCCCTCTACAGCGCGATCAATATCGATCCCCCGGGCAAGACGGGCTGCTACGCAGCGTATCTCGTGAACGTCTCAGCGACGCCGAGCACCGTCCGTCTGGAGTATGGCAATCAGGACCTCGATCTCACCGGCTCCATCTACACCCTGAAACAAGGGGACACGACGCTTGCTCCTCACGAGGGGCCGATCGGGCCGGGCGAAGCGGTCGTCGTCTTCCTGGCCGATCCTCCTGGGTCCGATCACATCAAATGCCCGGACGGGGTCCGGGCGGCGACGACGGAGAATCCGGATAGGATCATCCGTGGAACGAGCACGTCGTTCCACCTCGTCACGTCCGTGCCGGTGAGCGCGTCGACGATTTTTCCGTTCGGCGGCGCCGCCAGCGCCTTGCCGACCGCCACGTTGCTCCTCCCTACCTCGACGTGGGGGACGGAGCACGTCGTCATCGAGCCATGGGGGCTCGGCCTCACGACTCACGGCCGGTTCGGGCTATTCCCGGCAGTACAAATCGTCGCGAAGGAGGATGACACCGAAATCGAGATCCGCCCAACAGCGCAGATTCAAGACGATCGCGATTTCGTGGGCGCTCCGAAGGGAGGACCAGCAACGTATCGGCTCAACCGCGGTCAATATCTCCAGATCGCCCAGCCGGAGGAGCTCACCGGGAGCATCGTCACCTCGTCGAAGCCGACGACGGTGTTCGGCGCGCACTCCTGCATGTGGCTGCCGGAGGACACGCTGGCATGTGATACCGCGCAGCAGCAGATCCCGTCCTTCGCGCAATGGGGATCGGAATACGCTGTAGTGGGGCACCTGCCCCGGCTTGGGGATTCGGAGGATTCGCCGTACCGGATCGTTGCCGCCGTCGACGGTACGGAGCTCACCTACGATCCGGCGCCTCCGCCGGGCGCGCCGACGAAGCTCGCAGGCGGCGAGGTCGCGACGTTCTGGACGCGCGACCCGTTCGTCGTTCGGACGCAGGACGCAGAGCATCCGATCTACGTCGCCAGCTACATGACCGGATGCAATTACGTCTCGCCAGCTTTTACGACCGGCGATCCCGAGTTCGTCAACGTCGTCGCCTCGGCCCAGTATCTCAACGACTATAGGTTCTTCGCCGATCCGACCTATCCGAACACTTCGCTGGTGGTCATTCGAGAGCGCGGACCGAGAGGCTTCGAGGACGTGAACCTCGAATGCGCTGGTGGCGCGCTCTCGGGGTTCATTCCGCTCGGCACCGAGGGCCGCTTCGAGTACGCGCGCCTCTCGCTCACGAAGGACGGGAAGCTACAGACGGTCGGCGCCGGCACGTGCGGCTATGGCCTCCACCACATGTGGAGTCGGAGCCCATTCACGGCGACGCTCTGGGGTACCGCCTACGCCGCGAGCTACGCGCTCGTCGGCGGCCTCGCGCAGCGCACGCTGGTCCAGCGCTCGCTGGTCGTCCGCTGACCGCGGAGGTCGGTAGCGGAGGTGCTCCTGCAGCCGCTCGTCGGCCTCCTCGCGGTCCGTCCCGCGCGCGCGCTCGCACGTGCGGAGGTCGACGCCCGCCCGCGCCATCGCGGCGATGCCTTCTGCTTCGCCTCGCGGTCGGTCGTGCCCTCGCGCGCATAGGGACCGATGCGACGCTTCCGCGCGAACGCGAGCTCGACACCGGCGTCGTGCGGAAGCGCTTGGCGCACGGTCTCCGCGTCGACGCCCTTCGCGGCGAGGTGAGCCGAGATCGCGCGCCGCGAGCGCCCAACGCGCGAGAGGCTTCGCGCGCGTGACTCGGCATAGGCGGCGTCGTTGACGAGGCCGACCTCGCGGAAGCGCACGACGATCCTTCGAGCGCCGCCTCGCACCCGCTCACGTCGGCGGCGACGGGCTCGGGACGCGCGCGGGCCCGTGCCGCCTTGCGCGCCCAGGTCGACACCTTCCGGTCGGGCACGCGCGTGAGCGTCGCGGCGGTGGCGGAGCCTCGGGCGAGGGCGGCCTCGTGGAGGACGTCTCGCGACAGCGCGGGCCCGGGATCGCCGCTCCCATCCCGCGCGCGCGGGCCTTCTTCGCGGCGCCGCTCCATCGCGTCGTCATCACGAGCCCCTCGTCATCAGGCCCATCGGTAGAGCTGCTACTCTCGGAGGGCCACGACAGAGATGGTGAACGGCCCGAGCGGTCGCCCATCCCGTGGCCCGCTCGGTCGCACCTTGCCGCGGCCCACTCCGAGAGCGCCCCGGACAACATCCCTCGGACGGATGCTGCCGAAGGTCCGGTGACCTCCATGGTGACCTCGGGTCACCTCATCCGGTCAGCAGCGCTGTAACTCCGGACAACATCGAGGGACTTCTAGAGGCGCGGATCGGATTCGAACCGACGTATGACGGTTTTGCAAACCGTTGCCTAACCACTTGGCTACCGCGCCGTTGCAAGGAGACGCATACCGGGCGCAGCTCGCGCCGTCAACGGGATGTCGGAGGAACCGTGCCATTTCAATAAGGCATCGGCATGGATCGTCCCTGGTCGAGCTCGACTGGTACCTCGTGCTTCCTCCTGCGGCGCTGGAGGCAGCAGGCCCCGGAGCTCTCGCGCGCCCCGGGGCCGGGCGGTGCGTCTCCCGCCCCCTGCCCCGCTCGCGACGAGGGCGATACGAGTCGAGGAGGGCGCGGCGCTCGGTCCCGTCGCGCACGGGATCGCGCTCGGTTCCGGCGGCTCCGGCGCGCGGCGGCCCAACACGTGATCGGAGCACGTCACCGCAGGTTTTCCACAGGCTCCGCGGGGTTGCGAGACGTGAGGCGAGACGTTCTGCCAACCGACGGCGGCGAGGTCGCGTTGTGCCACGCTCGGACGAGTGAACCTGCGCTCACACGACGAGCTTCCGTGCTGTGAGCGGCCGCAGGATCGACTGGCGCGTTGGTTGCTCGAAGGCGCGCGAAGCTCGGGAGGTCCTGAATGAAGCGCGATGCGGTCTATTACGTGATGCCCATGGGTGAGATCTGGCTCCTTCGAGCCATTGGATCGTCGGCCGAGGCCTTCCCGACGCTCGACGATGCGCTCGCTGCCGCCAAAAAGCTCGCGGCGCGAGGGGCACACGTCCGCGTCCTGTCGCGCGCGGGGCGCGAGTCCGCGCTGCCCTCGCTCGCGCGTACGTCGAGCGATCCGC
Source organism: Myxococcales bacterium 68-20 (assembly GCA_001899635.1). Classification (GTDB taxonomy): domain Bacteria; phylum Myxococcota_A; class Polyangia; order Polyangiales; family Polyangiaceae; genus Labilithrix. Next base: position 626,875 of record MKVQ01000005.1, read on the forward strand.
AGGAAGCCGACCGCGCCGCGTCCTGATCCCCGAGCCTACGCCCGAGCGTGGACGAAGAACACGCCACGGGCCCGGGCCATCGTCGCTCGACGCGCATCGCGCATCCCAGCCGTGATGCGCGACGAGCGATGAGACCACGACCAATGACGGCGAGGACCGGCGAGCCCGCCGCCGCCGATCCATCGATGCAAGACGCGCGTGCGGGAGACGTCAGCCCTCGCCTGTCGTCTCGGCGTCGGAAGACTCGATGCGCCCGCGGAGCATCGTCGCCCTCGATGCCTCGAGCCTCGGCGTCTCGCGGATGAGCACGCTCAGGAGATCGCCGTCGGGCTCGCGGTGCCCCGCTTCGTCGGCGTGGCCCCAGAGCCCCTCGTCGGAGCGACCAACAACGCTCGCTCGCGCCTCGCCGCCACTCGCCTCCCCGTGATCCACGATCGGGTAGAGCGTGACGCCGTGGAGCTCGCAGCCACGGCGGAGCGCAGCGATGCACTGCCCGCTGACGTAGCGAAGCCAGGGTCCACGCTCGGCACCTGCGCTCCCCGTCTTCGACACGATCATCGGACGGTCGTAGCGCCTCCACACGTCGAGGAGCATCTTCGCGAAGGGGCGATAGCGGACGTCATCCCGCTCGATCGTCGCGCCGCCGTCGGTGAGCTGGCTGCCGGCGTCGAAGTCGACGCCGACGATGTCGAGATAGCGCGGATGGCCGCCGAGCGACGGCCAGACGCGCCCGACCAGCATCTCCCACGCCTGGTACTGCAGGAGGTTCTCCGACTCGACGTGCTCCGACGTCCGCCCGTGCGCCTTCGAATCGACGATGTGGATCACCGGCTCGGGCTGCACGAAGCGCGCTCCTGGGATCACGAGACGGACCCCCTCGATCGCCTCGATCGTCGCTCGTACGAGCTGCGCCTTGAGCTCGACACCGCGCGCGGCCGCGAAGGGATTCAGGCGGCGAACGTCACCGCCCGCCCGAGCGAGCGACGACATCTCGCTCACCGGGGCGACGATCACGGGTCGATCCGTCTCCATCGACAACCAGCGCGCGAAGGTGGACGCGTAGCGCCCGAAGCGCGCCGGGAACGCAGCGCTGAACGGATCGACGTCGTCCGGCCATCCGAAGCGCATCAGGTCCCAGATGACGTCGATGCCATGACGGCGCGCGGCGCGGACCATCGGTGCGAACCGCGTGAAGTCGAAGCGCCCCGCGCGCTCGACGAGCGGCCACGGCAACCCGTCCCGGCACGCCGTCATTCCGATCTTGCGCAGGCGCCCGTAGTCCTCGGCGACGAGCTCGTCGTGGCGCGTGGCCGCGAGCACGTCGAGCCGGCGGCCGTCAGCGAGCCGGTGACACGCGCACTCGAACCCTCCGAGGAAGACCCCCTCGAAGAGAGGAGCCTCCGCGAGCACCGCTCTCCGCGAACGCTCCACCGACGGCACGTCGGAAGAGGTCGGGGGCACGGCTGAGCGCGAACCTGCTCGAGTCATCGCGAGGACGTCGCCTGCAAGGCGTGGACGAATGCGCGCGGTCACTACGCCCCGGCACCACGATGCCCGCGCTGAGCTCGCGCCACGTCCTGACCGGCTCGGCGATCACGATTCGAGCGAGCGCCGATCCGCCGTGTGCGTGAGGGAAGAACACGGCGAGCGCGTCGCGCGTGCGTCGCGCGCGACGGCGATCAGACCGCGCCTGCGGCACCTGCACGCGCGACGTCGGATCGACCTCCACGAGCCCGTCTGCGACGAGGGCGCGCCAGCCATGGACCGCCGTCGCCTTCCGCCACACGAGCATTGCCCAATGCTCAGGACAAACGCGCGGCTTTCGCGGGCACGTCGTGTGCTGGCCGAACGACATGCTCCCCTCTCCCGCTATCGCCTTCGGTCCCGATGACGAGGTGGTCACCATCGACGACGAGGACATCCTCGATGACGACGACGACTGCCCGTTGAGCGTGCTCGACCCGGAGAAGGCTCACGACGACGCCTGCTGAGCCACCTCGGCTCAGCAGCGACGGCGACGCCGGAGCACGACGAGCGCGACCGTCGCGAGCGCCGTGGACGCCGAGATCGTCCCGGCGTGCGAGCCGAGCGCCGTAGACGCCGTGCAGCGCGCCGCGCGCGCCTTCGTGAGCGCTTCGAGCTCGTCATCGCTCGAGGACGACCATTCGGCCACGAGATCGGCGGTGGGACGAGGCGATCCGGCATCGGCGCCGTGAACCGGAGCCAGCGCGCTCGGCGTCATCGGCCCCGCATCGACGAGCGACGCCACCGGAGGCGCCGGCGCCGGCGCGGGGACGCTGTCGTTCGATTCTCCGCAGCAGCGGAAGCTCTGCTGGTAGGCGATGAAGTCCTCGTTGTGCGCGCGCGTCGCCGGACGGCAGCGCGCTCGGACGGGCCCCCAGTAACCTCCCTTGAGGATCGATCGGTACCCCGTGGGGTTCACGCTCCGAGTCCACTCGTCGACGTTGCCCGTCAGGTCGTAGACGCCGAACGGGCTCCGGCATCCACCGCGCGATCCCGAAGGCTCGCCCTGCCAGAGCCGATCGAGCTCCTCGCGCGCCTTTTGCCCGTCGCGCGGCTGGAGCGCGCCGTCGGTGAACGCCCGCCACGATCGATCGATCACGCACGCCGTCGTGTCGCGCGTCCAACCGTACGGGTACGGACGGACCTCTTCGCCTTCACACGCGAACGTCCACTCGTTCTCGGTGCAGAGGCGCTTCGAGCTCTTCTTGCAGATCGCCTCGGCCTCGCGGAACGTCGCCACGATCATCGGGTTCTGACCGAGCACGTTCGGGTACTCGAAGCGATCGATGCAGTAGTCCATCTGCTGCGTCGGCAGCTTCGCCACCTCGGACGCGATCTTCTCGCGATCGAACGTCCGGCAGCGCGCGGGGAACTCGCGGCTGATCCAGTCGGTGCAGGCAGCGTCCTGGAGGCGCTCGACCTCCCCGGTCGCCGTCCCGTTGAGCTCGCGGCGGAAGGCGCCCTTGATGCGCACCATCCCTGCCTGACACCCGGCACTGTTCCCTTCGCGCGCGTCGGTGACCTCGGGGCTCTCACCAGGAGTGTCCGCGACGGCCTGCCAGTGCTTCTTGTCGACCGACTGCCACTCGAAGCGCGGATCGTCGCCTCGACGGAGCTCGCTCATGAGCTCGCCTGCAGAGAGCTCATGGGTTTGCACCCAGTAGCCCGCGCCGAGCACGCCGGTGAGCCCGAGGCCGGCCAGCGCCTTCATGACGAAAGCGGTCCGCGACCTCCGACGACGCGGGACGAGTGAAACCTGCGGGGGCGGCGAATGGCTGGTGCTCACGTCGACAAAGCCTCGGTTGGAGAGCGATGGACGCTCGACCGCATCATCCATTCATCGCATCGCGTCGGGCGAGCGCCGGGGGCGGCACAGAGGACCACAGTCCTCACTAACGCGACCTCCGCTCTGAAATCCTTCTGTTTTTTCACAGCGAGCCCACCAGGCGTCACCTCGCAAAGATCGTCTCGAAACACGAGACGCCATGCCAGAGTGCCACTTTTCCTTGACGAATGCCCTCCAAACGGCGGAAAACACCCGCCCTGGAGGCTATAACAATGAAGAAGCTCTTCGTTCTTTCCGCTATCGCGGTTCTCGCGGCGTGCGGCGGCAGCGACCCCAAGCCGGCCGATCCGTCGACCACCAACAACACCAGCACGACGGCTCCGGCCAGCACGGAGACCCCGGCCCCGGCGTCGACCGACTCGGCCGCTGCTCCGGCGTCGACGGACGCGGCCCCCGCGGCCACCCCGCCGAAGAAGTGAGCTCGCTGCGCGGCTAGCCGCGCGTCGAGAGAGAGAGGCCCGCTTGTTTCAGGCGGGCTTTTCTCATTTTGTCTCGATGGCCTAGTGTTCCGGGTCGATGAAGGTCGCCCTCGCCACGTGCACGACGCTGCCCGCGCCCGACGCCGACCAGGCGCTGCTCGTCGGCGCGCTCGAAGATGCGGGAGCGAGCGTCCGGCTCCTCGCCTGGGACGATCCGATGAACGCGCCGGACGCCGGCGAGCTCGTCGTCATTCGCTCGACATGGAACTACTTCGAGGACGTCGACGGCTTCCTCGCGTGGGTGGAGCGCACGGCGAAGACGACGCACCTCTTCAACCCCGCCTCCATCGTCCGGCAAAACGCGCGCAAGACGTACCTCCGCGATCTCTCGCGCCGCGGTATCGACGTGGTGCCGACCGAATACGCGATGAAGGGCGACGCACGGTCGATCCCGGACGTCACGCGTGAACGCGGATGGGACGCGATCGTGATCAAGCCCGTCGTCTCTGCGGGCTCCTTTTCGACGCAGCGCTTTGCCGCAACCGAGGCGGCCGCCGCCCAGCGCTTCCTCGACGAGCTCACGCGCGAGCGCGACGCGATGATCCAGCCGTGGATGCCATCGGTCGACACGTACGGAGAGCGCTCCCTCGTGTGGATCGACGGCGAGCTCACGCACGCGATCCGAAAGTCGCCGCGGTTCAGCGGCAGCACCGAGGCGGTCTCCGCGGCGATGCCGATCGCTCCGGAAGAGCGCGCCTTCGCCGAGAAGGTCCTCGAGCCGATCGCCACGGATCTGCTCTATGCCCGGGTCGACGTCGTCCGGGACGAAAACGGGGTCCTCCGCCTCATGGAGCTCGAGCTCATCGAGCCCTCGCTCTACCTCGTGCAGTGCCCGCCCGCGCTTGCTCGCCTCACGCGCGCCATCGTTCGCCGCGCGACGGCCGACATGGCGTAAGCTCGGGCCATGGGCTGCCTGTTCTGCAACATCCTCGAGAGGAAGGTCCCTGCCACCGTCGTGTACGAGGACGACCACGCCCTCGCCTTCCGCGACATCCGGCCGGTCGCGCCGACGCACGTGCTCGTCATCCCGAAGAAGCACGTCGCGGCGATCCACGACCTCGAGCCTGCGCATGCGGAGACGATGGGCAACCTCCTCATCGCCGCCCGTCGTGTGGCCGATCAGGAGGGACTCACGAAGGACGGCTATCGCCTCGTCATCAACGACGGCGATGCCGCCGGCCAGACCGTGCACCACATCCACGTGCACGTCCTCGGCGGGCGCCAGATGACGTGGCCGCCGGGCTGATCCTCCCGGCCGGACGTCAGTCCCCGAAAAAAGCCGCGAGCTCGCGCGCGACGAGATGACGTGGCCGCCGGGCTGATCCTCCGCGTCACTCCCCGGAAGGAGCGGCGAGCTCGCGCGCGAGGCGCGCGACGTCGAGCGACGCCTCGCCGTCCATGAGCCTGGCCAGGGATCTCGCGACGAGGTCCCGGTCGGACGCGCACGGCGGCAGAGCGCGGATGTTGCCCCGCTCGGCGACGAGACGCAGCGCCGCGAGCTCCGTCGCCGAAAGCTCGACGACGCGCGTGAGGTGCACGGCTGGAATGATGTAACGAAGCACGAACGCCGTCTCGCCGCCCCGCGCCTCACCCGACAGAGTGATCGCCGTCGCGCGTGCGAGCTGCGGGACGATACCTCGCACGATCCCCGCTCGCTGGCGCGCGCGCCGCGCGCCCGACGACGTGAAGAGGTCGAACATGCGGTTCCGCACGTAGACGCCGGGCGCCACGATCATCGCGACGGTAAGCGCCTCGATCTGCTTCTCCCCGAGCTCGCGCAGCGGCCGTGCGGACGCGGCCGCCGGCGAGACACGCGCGCGCGGCGGGGGGAAGGACGAGCGCCTCACTGGTCCTCGTCGTCCCCGGTGCCGAACATGTTGGTCATGGCGCCGCCGCCGTTGACCTGGTTGAGGAGCGCGGCCTGACGATGCGTGCGCAGTGCAGTCACGAGCTCTTCGAGGTCGCCCTCGACGATGCGCTCGAGCTTGTTCAGCGTGAGCTTGATGCGGTGATCGCTGACGCGGTTCTGCGGATAGTTGTAGGTGCGGATCTTCTGGCTCCGCTCGCCGGTCCCCACCATCCCGCGACGCTCGGCCGACAGCGCGGCTTCCTGCTTCTCGCGCTCGATGTCGAGGAGGCGGCTCTTCAGGACCTTGAGCGCCTTCGCCTTGTTCTTCAGCTGCGAGCGTTCGTCCTGGCATTTCACGATGATGCCGGTCGGCTTGTGCTGGATCTGCACGGCGCTGTTCGTCGTGTTGACGCCCTGACCACCGGGACCGCCGCTCGCGGCAATCGAGATCTCGAGGTCCTTGTCGTCGATCTGCACGTCGACGTCGTCGGCCTCGGGGAGCACGGCGACCGTCGCGGTCGACGTGTGGATGCGCCCCTGCGTCTCGGTGGCTGGAACGCGCTGCACGCGGTGGACGCCGCCCTCGAAGCGGAGGCTCGAGTACACGTCTTTCCCGGCGACGAGCGCGATGCACTCCTTGTAGCCGCCGGTCGTGCTCTCGCTGAGGGACATGACCTCGAGCGTCCAGCCCTTCACCTCGGCATAGCGCCCGTACATGCGGAAGAGATCCGCCGCGAAGAGGGCAGCCTCTTCCCCGCCCTCGCCACCGCGAATCTCGAGGATGACGTTCTTCTTGTCGTTCGGGTCGGCGGGGAGGAGGAGGATCTGGATCTCCTTCTCGAGCCCCGTGAGCGACGCTTGGAGCTCCGGGATCTCCAGCTCGACGAGCTCGCGAAGCTCGGGGTCGGCCAAGGCCTCCTCGTCTTCCTTGAGCTTCTTCTGGACGTCGCGGTAGCGCCCATACGCCGCGACGAGCGACTCGAGGTCACTTCGCTCCTTCGTCAGCTTGCTCAGCTGATTGCGGTCCGTGAGCACGTCGGGGCGACACATGAGCTCGTCGAGCTCCGTGTAGCGTCGGGTCAACTGTTCGAGCTTCTCGAGAGGAAGCATTGGCACGAGAGGCTACCACGCGCCGCGCACGATCCGCGCGCGATCCGCGGCGCGCAGATGGGCGAAACGACGCGATGCCGCTGGACCAGCGCGGCCGACGATGACCGGCTCGGAAACGAAACGCGGCGCGGGCCGAAGGGCACCGCGCCGCGTGGACCGGAGGGCGCCGCCGCGCCTCGTCGACGCGCGAGCCCGAACGCCTCTTCTGTCCCTCGCTCCTGCGGCGAGCTCAGGCCGCGCGCCGGAGGTGCGGCGACTTCATGAGCGCGTCGAACGTCGCGTAGCGAACGTCACCGCCGTTCTTCGTGTCCTCGCCCTTCTCGCGGAAGAGCGTGACGCGGAGCGACGCGAGCGCGACCTCGAGCTGCTCGTCATCGGGCTCGATCGTCGTGATCTTCTGGCAGAGGAAGCCGGGCCAGAGGAGGACGCGGAGCGGTCCCGTGGTGCACCACCGCGCGAACACACGCTGGATCTCGAACGTCACCGCCGCGATGAGCGGGAGGAACGGGAGCTTCTCGAAGAAGAAGACCACGTTGTCGAGCGCAGCGTTGCCCGTCTGGATCTTGGGGAGGAAGCCACCGACCCCCGTGAAGACGAGGATCGAGACCATCGCCACCATCACGAGGAAGGTCGTGCCGCAGCGCGGGTGAAGCGTCGTCTTCGTGCGCGCGTTCTCGACCGTCAGCGGCTGGTTGTCCTCGTAGGTGGTGATCGTCTTGTGCTCGGCGCCGTGGTACTGGAAGACGCGCCGGATGTCCGCGAAGACGTTGCGGACGAGCAGCAGGTAGCCGATCACGATCGTGAGCTTGAAGGCGCCGGTGAGCGCCTGGAACCCGGGCGACTGCACGTCGAGATCGAGGTGCAGCAATCGGTTGATGCCGGCGGCCGCGGCCTGAGGCAGCGCGATCATGAAGCCGACCATCAAGACGACCATGAAGGTCATCGGGGCGCGGGAGCCCTTCTTCTCTTCCTTCGGGACCGCGAGGCCCTCGTCGCGACTCGCTGGATCGCTCGGCTCCTTCGACGAAGCGGGACTCGCGGTGTCGCCGTCGGCCGTCGTCAGGAGAAAGAGCGTGTAGCCGATCGTACGGAGCACGGCGAGCATGCTCGTCCCTATTCCGGTCTTCGCAGCCTTGGCCTTCGCCTCCGCTTCCTCGGCCTCGAAATCGCGCTCCATCTGCTCGGCGGAGAACCGCAGCGCCTCGCTTCCGAGGCGGAGGCTCTCACCAAGGGACGCCATTCCGCGGATGAACGGGAGCTTCGCGAAGCCCGTGCGGCCATCGGCCATCGCGCGCTCGCGAACGTGGAGCGAGCCGTCTCGACGGCGCACCACGATCGCAAGCGACTTTGGCGCCCTCATCATGACGCCTTCGAGGACGGCCTGCCCGCCGATGTAGGGCCTGGTGGCCACTACCTCGGCAGGGGACGGGCCGGCGGTGCGTGAGGGATCGGTCGACTCGGGCATGGATCGACAACTCTACGCACGAGAGGCGTGAGCGGCTACTCGGAGGCGGCGGGGGTCTCGGCCTTCTTCTCGGCCTTGGGAGCGGGCGCGGGCGCGGCCGCCTTCTTGTCGGCACCGTAGCGCTTACGGAAGCGATCGACGCGACCTGCGGCGTCGATGAGCTTCTGCGTACCCGTGTAGAACGGGTGGCACGCGGCGCAGACGTCGACCTGGAAGTCGCCGCGCGTCGAGCGCGTCACGAAGCTGTTGCCGCACGCGCAGCTGACGGCCGCCGGCGGGTACTCGGGATGAATGCCTTCTCGCATGGGGTTCCTCGGGTCCTCCGTTGGCGGCCGCGACGAAGCTGCGCGGGCATATAGGAGGAAGGCCGGCCTTCTTAGCGAACGAGCCTACCTAGGGCAAGAACAACCCGACCGACAATCGCTCGGGTTTTGGGTCGCTCCGCCGGCCTTGCCGTCGTCGCGCTCGCGCTTCACCCTCTCGTTCGGGCGAAGCACCCGAGGCCGCGCAGACGCTGCCTCGCTGGTCCTGAAGCCACGAGCCGTTCGCCCAAACGGGCCCAAACGGGCGGATGGCGAATCAGAACGGGATGTCGTCGTCGCCGCCGCCCGGGTAGTCGCCGAAGTCGTCGGCCGGAGGCGGCGCCGCCTGCTCGCGCGCCGGTGCGCGGCCGCCGCCGCCGCCGCCGCCACCATAACCGCCGCCGCCGCCGCCGCCGCCACCGCCGTAACCGCCGCTGTCGCGCTGCGGAGCGCGGCGCTCGTAACCGCCGCCTTCACCCGCCTCGCCGCCCTTGCCGCGGCCGGCGAGGATGATGTTCGTCGCGACGACCTCCGTACGGTAGCGCTTATCGCCGTCCTTTTCGTAGCTCGACGTGCGGAGCGAGCCCTCGACGAAGATGCGCTCGCCCTTCGAGAGGAACTTCGCGAGGGCCTCGCCGCGCTTCCCCCAGAGCGTGACGGCATGCCACTCGGTCCGCTCCTGACGGGTGTTGTTCCGATCGAGGTAGGTCTCGGTCGTCGCCAGACGGAGCTTCAGGATGGCCTGGCCGCCCTGCGTCACGCGCAGCTCCGGATCCGCGCCGAGGTTCCCGAGCAACATGACCTTGTTCAGACCTTCCGCCATCACACGCTCCTTGTTTGGACTCCCGCTGAGAGCCCTCGACTCCCGCCGCGGGCTCTCGACTCCGCCGAGGGCTCTTGGAGTCCCGCTGAGGACCGCGCATCAATCGTACGGTGCGTCCCGCATGTCAACGGTGCGCGCGGGCTTGCCTGAGATTGTCCGGGATCTCAGCCACGACCGGGGAAAGCCCGTGCACAACGCGCGGACAACCCGTGCGCGAAGCGTGGGAACGGGAGCCGCCGCGGTCGAGCATGACCGCGACCGTGACCCGAGCGAAAGGTGCAGCGCCGCCTCGCGACGCGCCCCTTACTTCGCCGTCTCGATCACCTGCTTGGACTTCTGCGTCTGACGGATCGTCTGCTTGCCGCCGCCGGACGGGTCGGGCACCTCGATCGTCTCGTTGATCGAGAGCTCGCCATCAGCCTTCGACGCGAGCTGGTTCCAGCGAACGTGCTGGCTGTTGTGGCCCTTGCCGTCCACCTCGATGAACATCGTCCCGCCGCGCGGGCTCTGCGTCGCACGGCGCGGAATCTTGATCTCGATCTCGGACTCGACGGTGGCGCCCTCGTTCGAGACTTCCTTCAGCGTGAAGCGCTTCGTCCCCTGCTCCGCATCCGACTTGCTGCCGAGCTCCCACTTCGCGCCGAGGCCGATCGGCTCCGTCGGGAGCGGAGAGACGAAGAGCTGCGCGGCCTGGCTCACGCCCTGGAGGATGCTCTCTGCGAGCTGGTTCCTCATCTGCGGGGAGCCGACGAACGAGACCTCTCCCGCCTCGCCGCTCGACGAGATCTCGAACGTCCCGGCAAGCCCGTTCACGGCTGCGAGCATCTGCGCGGCCTGAGGCGGCGCGCCCGGAAGCTCTACCTTCGTGACCTTGGCCTCCATCATCGCGCCAGCCGGTTTCACCTGCTTCGGTGTGACGTCGAGGTGGATCTTCAGCGTGATCTCTTGCGCAGGCGCGTTCTGCCCGCCGGCGCTCTGCGAGACCGCCTGCGTGATCGTGAGGATGCGCTTGTCGACCTTGTTCGCGACGAAGGTGTATTTCCGGACCGCGCGGGGCTCGGCACCGGCCTCGATGACCTTGACGGCGAGCTTGTCGCCCTCGTGCCCGCCATGCGCGTCGCCCGGCTCGCCGCCGCCGACCTCCCCGAGGCCGCCCTCGAGCCCGGAGTCGCGAACGCCGAGCCCAGCCGCGCTCCCGGTGGACGGAAGGAAATCGTTGAAGACCATGTCCGACGGGACCGGAGTCGGCTCCGCCTTCGTGGACGCCTCGGACTTGGGCTTGTCCTTGCTACAACCCGAGGCAGCCAGCGCGAGGACGACGATTGCTCCGAGCAGCGAGGATGAGCGAAGACGGGCCATCGGGCGGACCCTACTAGACGCGACTTGGCGGCGCCACCTCGCCCGTACTAAAAGGTCTCCCGACCTTCTCCCCTTCTCCTTGCATTCCCCGCTCCTCGTGGGGGAGGGACCGATCGCCCCATGGCCACGTCCGACGCACCGCGCATTTCGATCGTCATCCCCATCTACAACGAAGAGGCGATCCTCCATGCGGCGATCGTGGACGTCCGTGAACGTCTGAAGCCGCTCGGGTGGAAGTACGAGATCATCCTCGCGGAGAACGGCTCGAAGGACCGCACCATCGAGATCGGTCAGGCGCTCGCCGAGAAGTACGGCGACGCCGAGGACGGTCAGGTGAAGATCATCAGCATGGGCGAGCCGAACTACGGCAAGGCGCTCAAGCAGGGGATCTTGCTGTCGCGCGGCGACCTCGTCATCTGCGACGAGATCGACCTCTGCGATGTCGACTTTCACCGTCGAGCCGTCGACATCCTCGAGAGCGGAGAGGCCGACCTCGTCATCGGGTCGAAGCTCGCGCACGGTGCGGAGGACGACCGCCCGGCCATCCGCCACGTCGCGAGCATCGCCTACTCGTCGATGCTCAAGATCCTGCTCGGCTTCCGCGGCACCGACACGCATGGCCTGAAGGCCTTCCGCCGCCTCGCGCTCCTCGACATCGTGCGGTCCTGCCTCGTCGACAAGGACGTGTTCGCGAGCGAGCTCGTCATTCGTGCCGATCGCGGCGGGGTGCGCACGAAGGAGATCCCGGTGCGTGTGATCGAGAAGCGTCCGCCGTCGATCAACCTCTTCAAGCGTGTCCCGAACGTGATGAAGAGCGTCCTCAAGCTCACCTACGCGATCCGCGTGCGCGGGTAGCGAGGAGCCCGGCCGTTCATGGGGCCGCTGCAGCGGGTGAAGGGGCCGCCGGGTTGATGTATCCTGGGCGCCGGCTCGAAGTGGAAGATCACGTCTCCAGGCGAGCAGCGTTTCTCGCGTCCATGGCGCTGCTCTCGTTCAGCGCGCTGACAGGGCTTGCCCTGGTCGGGTGGTTTCACCGGAGCGAGGTCCTGTGGAACTGGAAGAGCGTGCTCGCGATCGGCTGCGCCGTCCTCGCGGTGACGACGAGCGCGCTCGTCTGGCGCGCGCCCACGCGGATGCACGCGATCATGGGCATCGGCGTGATGCTCTTCTCGCTCCTCCGGATCGGACCGCCGGGCGAATGGACATGGGTGAGCTTCGCCCTCGTCGCGGTGACGTTCGTCCTGCTGATGCCGCTGGTCCATGCGGCGATCGTCCTCCGGGACGACCAGCACTGAAGCGCTGCCCAGAGCGGATACGGACCGAGCCCGCATCGGAATGCGGGCCGAGGCCGACCGCTGCGCGTCGGCCGAGCGCCCCCCTCCCCGGGCTACTTCGAGAGCGGCGCCTTCGCGGACATCTGGGCCTTGAGCATCTGGTAGCCGACCCGGAGGACGACGTCGTTCGAGCTCGACGGGTCCAGCGGGACGTCCCGAGCGATCGTCCCCGCGACGTCGTCCGCGCCCGCCTCGACCCGCACGGCCGCGCCGCCGTCGCGCGGGGCACTGCCGCCCTGCGGCCCCTCCGCGGGGAGATGGCCCGGCAGGTCGCGCTCGCGCACGACCTTCGGCGTCTCGGCGGGAGCCCGCGTGCCCGGCTCGAGCAGGACGTCCGGGTGGATGCCGTCCGCCTGGATCGCGTGCCCGCTCGGCGTGTAGTAGCGCGCCGTCGTCAGCTTGAGGCCCGCGTGGTTCGGCAGCGGCAGGATCGACTGAACGCTGCCCTTGCCGAAGGTGTTTGCCCCGACGACGGTCGCGCGCTTGTTGTCCTGGAGCGCGCCGATCAGGAGCTCGCTCGCGCTCGCGCTCCACTCGTTCACGAGCGCGACGACGGGCAGATCGGCGAACGCGCCGCCGGGCCGAGCCTTCAGGTCCTCGATCACTTCCCCGCGATGGCGCATCGAGTAGATGCCGCCCGACGCGAGGAACTCGTCCGCGATCTCGGTCGCCTCGTCGACGAGGCCGCCTGGGTTGCTCCGGACATCGAGCAGGATGCCCGCCAGGCCGCCGCTCTTCGACTCGGCGCGCATCTTCGCGGCCGCCGCCATGAGCTCCGCGTGGGTCCGCTCCTGGAACTGCTTGATGCGGAGGTAGCCGACGTTGCCGTCGAGGAGCTTGTGGAGCACGGCCGACACGTGGATCACCTCACGCGTCAGCTCGAAGGTGAGCGTCTGCCCCGTGCGCTCGGGCGGCGGAGCAGGGGCCGCTGCACCGGCGTCGGCGGCCTCTTCCTTCGGCTCCTTCGCCTCGCGCGATGCCCTCTCCTTCGTCTTCGCGCCCTTCACCTCGCGAAGCACCGTGATCTTCACCTTCGTGCCCGCCGCGCCGCGCATTCGCTTCACGACCTTGTCGAGCGGCTGGCCGAGCACATCCTCGCCGTCGACACCGACGATCTGATCGCCGCTCTTGATGCCGGCACGCTGCGCCGGTGAGCCCTCGATCGGCGCGATGATGATCAGCTTGTCGCCACGTCCGTCGACCTCGAGGCCCACGCCGCCGAACTTTCCTTCGGTGTCGCTCTGGAACTGGCGCCACTCCTCGGGCGGCATGTACGCCGAGTGCGGATCGAGATTCTCGACCATCCCCTTGATCGCGCCCTCGACGAGCTTGTTGCGCTCGACGGGGTCGACGTAGTGGTTCTCGACCTGCACGAGGACACGCCCGAGCTGGTTCACCGACTGATACGGATTCTGGTTCTCGGGCGTCGCCTCCGCGCGGTAGGTCCCGAGCACGAGCCCGCCGGCGAACGCACCCAGCGTGGGAAGAAGAATGCGGAGCAGCTTCACGGCCGCCAGCCTACCGCTTCTTTCAGCCGAGCGCCGTCCCTGCCTCCGGCCGAGGCGCGCGAAGCTTAACGCTCCACGATACCGAAGCCGATCGAAACCAGTGGACGGATCCGCCGCAGAAGTGGATCATTGTCGGTGAACGGGGCAAAGGGGCTCATAGCGTCACCGACGTGCCCCAAAGAGCCCCTGAACGTCCACCACAGGAGGCTCGCCTTGGCGAACGACAAGGACTCGATCAGCAATCTCCGCAGTGAGAGCTCCAAGACCGATAAGAGGAAGCAGAGCCTCTACTTCCCCGAGTCGATGCTTCAGGAGATCAAGGAAGAGGCAGCTCGCCTCGACCGCTCCCTCTCGTGGGTCGTCCAGCGCGCCTGGAAGATCTCGCGCCTCGAGATCAAGAAGCTGCCGAGCGTCAACGAGGTCGGCGACGGCGAAGAAGACGACGACGGTTGAGCTCGAACGTACACGGATGACGATCGGGCGCCCCACCGCCTAGGTGGGGACGCTCGCTGGCCGCGTACGTGCTTCAAACATCCTCGATCGGGTTACATTCAACGCAGCAGCCTCCGCGCTGAGCGAGCAGCTCTCGTGAGCGAAAGCGTACGTCCTCCTTCTTTGCCGCCGCCACCGTCGGGCCGTCCACCTCCGCCCGATCCGGCCGAGCGCCAGCACACCGTAGCGGCGGAGGACGGCACGCGCCTCTACGTCCGGACGATGCCTGCGCGCCATCCGGAGCACAAGCTCGGCATTTCGACCGTCTTCTGCGACGGCATCCTCTGCGACGGCTTCATCTGGAAGTACTTGTGGAAGGGGATCGCCGAGGTCTGTGATGTCGCCCACTGGCACTACCGCGGCCACGGACGCAGCGGCGCACCGGTCGACAAGGCGCGGATCGACATCGGTGCCCACGCAACGGACCTGAAGACCGTTCGCGACGACCTCGGCGACAAGCCGTGCGTGCTCATCGGGCACTCGATGGGAACCCAGGTCGCGCTCGAGGAGTGGCGTCGCTACCCGAAGAACGTCAAGGGCATCGTCCTCATCTGCGGGAGCTACGGCAAGGTCACGCACTCGTTCCGCGGCGTGCCCATCCTCGACATGATCCTTCCGAAGCTGATGGACATCGTCGACAAGCAGCCAGACATCGTCCGCGCGATCTGGTCGCGCATCCCGCCCGAGGTGGCGCTGAAGGCTGCGCTGCTCGCGCGCGACGTCGACCCGAGCAACGTGCGCCGCGAGGACATGCTGCCGTACCTCAAGCACATGACCCACGTCGACTTCCCGATGTTCCTGCGCATGCTTCGCGCCGCAGGAGATCACAGCGCGGAAGAGTGGCTCGGCGAGGTCGACGTTCCGGTCCTCGTCATCGCGGGCGAGAAGGACACCTTCACCCCTGCATCCCTCTCGGAGGCGATGGCAGAGCGCATCCCGAACGCCGAGCTCCTGATGGTGAGCGGCGGGAGCCATGTTGCCCCGATCGAGCAGCCCGAGCTCGTGGGCGCGCGCATCCGAGCCTTCGTCGAACGTGTCGCTTCGACGACGTAACTCCGCGCTCGTCCTCGCGCTGGCGTTCGTCGCCGCGTGTGACGGCAAGAAGGCGACGCCGGAGACGACCGTCCCGGCTACGGCCAGCGCGACGCCGAGCCTCGCGTCTCCGAGCGCGCCCCCCTCCCCTCCCGTCGCGACCACGGTCGACGGCGACGCCGCTGTGGCCGTGACCGACGCGAAGCCCACGTGGGCATTCGACTGCACGGACACGAGCACGCCGAAGGGCGGAAAGAGCATCGGCCACACCTCCGTCGTCTTCAAGCTCCTGCTCTCGAGCGGGAAGAAGGCCGCGTGGAAGCCGAACGCGAAGAAGGTGAAGGGCCGGTACAAGGGCGAGGTCGCCGCCTTCCGCCTGGCCGAGGCGCTCGGCATCGCGAACGTGCCGCCCGCATGCATCCGGGTGTTCGACGCACGAGCCGCCGCCGCGGTGCTCGCGCAGAGTGACGAGGCATCGACGCTCTTCGCCGACGAAGTGATCGTCGAGCAAGGCAAGGTCTACGGCGCCCTGATCCCGTGGATCGACGGGCTCTCGTTCTGGCCAATCGAGAAGGAGCCGCTGAGGACCGAAGCGCGCGCCTGGCTCGGCGCGGGCAAGCCGATCCCCGCGGGCAAGAGCGATCTTGCACGTCAGGCGAGCATGCTCGTCGCCTTCGACTTCATCACCGGCAACTGGGATCGCTACAGCGGCGAGAACGTCGGGCTCGACCCGACCGGCACGCACGTCCTCTTCATCGACAACGACGCCGCGTTCATGGAGGGTCCGCCGAAGGCTCAGCTCGAGCGGAACAAGGCGCTGCTCGACGGCACCGACCGCTTCTCGCGAGCGTTCGTCGCCGGCGCGCGCAAGCTCGACGCCGAGCGCCTCGCTGCGGTGTTCGGAGACGAGGCGCCGGGACGTCCGCTGCTGTCTTCCGCGGTGACGGAGAACGTCGCTCGACGAATCAAGGAGCTCGTCGCGATCGTCGACGCGAAGATCGCCGCCCGCGGCGAGGCCGAGACGCTCTACTTCCGCTGATTCCCTGACGGTGCCGGTGACGGCGCCCGTCAATCGGGCTGCGGGATGATCGGGCCGGTGTCGACGATCTCGAAGTCCGCGCCCCGGATCTTGCCGAGCTGCGTGTTCAGCGCGCCCATGTCCCAGGTGTCGTTCTGCTCGCCGCTGATGTACCAGTCCGAACCGTTGTCGGCGAGGATGAGGCCGTACTTCTTCATCGCCTTGACGATGACGAGAGACGGTCCGCTGAACTGACTCTCGTCGATCGCCGCCTTCAAGCGGACACGGAGCCCCATCGACGGCAGGGTGGCGTCGTCGGATCCGGCCGCGTGCGTGGCCGGATGGATGTACGCGTGGCGCGTGCGGCTCATCGTGAAGCGCAGCGCGTGCGTGATCTCACCGCGATCGATCTCTTCCTTGCGCACGAGACCCGGCATGATCGGCAGCCCCGCCGCGTCCGCACTCGTCCAGCCTTCGGGGCGGCGCGCGTTCGAATCGAGCGCGAAGATGGCAGCGCTCGACGCGGTGAAGCCGGACCCGCTCCTCCTCGCCGCGAAGAGCTCGTACAGAATGCACTTGTCCGGAGCGCCGTCGGTCGCGAGGAACAGGATGTGACGATCGCCGCCCCCCTCGATCTTCGCGTCGAGCGGGATCGGATAGCAGAAGTCCCCGCCGCCGCCCGCGCACGGGAGCTTGTCGCTCTCCCTCGGGCCCCAGTTCGTATCGAACGAGATCGGCACCGGTGCGCTGGCCTTCCCGACCGTGATGGGGATCCCGTAGTCCTCTGCGGACGAGCCCCAGTCCGGGTGCAACCCCCGCGTAGGGCTCATCTTCGGCATCACCGTCGTCATCAGGTCGGATGCGACGGCAGCACCGGCGATGTCGAGGTTCCACGCGTTGTCGTTCGGGAAGATCCTGCAGCCCGCATGGGTCGTCCCCGGACCCGAGACGCCGCCGCTCGACGCGTCTGCGCCACCGGAGCTCGATCCGCCCGAGCTCGCCCCACCCGAGCTCGATGCCCCCGAGCTCGATGCCCCCGAGCTCGATGCCCCCGAGCTCGATGCCCCCGAGCTCGATGCCCCCGAGCTCGGCGCCACGTTCTCGTCATCGCTGCAGCCGGCGGCGGCGGCGAATGACACACACGCCGCGACGACGACGGTAGCCCCTATTCCCTTCGAGATGCCCGTCATTGTGGAGACGAGAGTCTATCCTCATCGCCCCGAGCGCCGATGCGTTTCCGGCCCCAGGCTCTCGCAGAGCGAGGAAGCCGGCGTGATCACGACGCCATCGCGTGAGGATGCCCGCGGCACGCACGCTCGCGCGACCGTCAGTACTGGACGATCACGGCGCGGCCGTCGTCGCGCAGGCTCACGGCGCCGTGCTCGCCGGCGCAGCTCCAGCACGTCGTCCACCGGAGCTCCTTGCGCCGCGACGGCTCGTAGGCGAGCGCCACGGGCGCCATGTAGTCGAGGAGGAGGAACGACGATGCGAAGCGATATTTGCCCCCCGGCAACGCCCAGAGCGCGACTACGAAGCCCGTCTTCTTCGCGCGCCCCGTCGCGACGAGCAGCTCGACGCCGGGCTCGGGGCTCCACAGGATCGGCGAGGTCGCGAAGCTGATGCCCTCGGCGACGGAGGCGGTCGTCCCGTCCGCACGAGCGCGCGGAGAGCTGCGCGCAAGGATCGTCTTCACGTCGGCATTGTCGTAGAGCCGGACGCCCGCGCCGATGCGCGCGAGCTCCGGCACCCCGGCGAAGATCTTCTCGAGAGCAGCAGCGTCGAGATCCGTCTTGCGAAAGGCCGGCCGGGCCTCGATCGGCGCGACGGCGACGTCGTTGCGATCGCCGTGGCAGCAGCGGAACGCCATCCGCGCGGGCATTCCCTTCGCCGTCGCGCGCGCGCGCGCCGCGCATCGCCGTGCGCTGTCGGGACCTCCGCGAACGACATGGGTCTCGTTGTCCTTCGAGGGCGCCACCGTGCTGTCGGTCCATTCGCGCATGAAGCCCATCGCGCGGGCCCCGAACCCAGAGGCGCAGAGCGAAGGTGAGCGGTCGCACGCTTCGTTCCAGACCGGGCCCGTGGCGAAGCGATCGTCGTCGGGCCCCTTGCACGCGCGCTCCCACTCGAGCTCGGTACAAAGGCGCGCGCCACGCTCGTTGCACAGCCGCGCCGCTTCGCTCGCCGAGCTCACGAGCTCGGGCGCGGCCGTCGGGTCGTTCGGATACGGGAGCGCGTCGATCGCGAACGCGCCCATCTTCACGTCCACGAGCAGCGGCTCGAACGAAGCCTCCCGTCCGTCGTCACCGGGCGTGCTTCCGCTCACGAACGTGCCCGCGGCGACGTCGAGGCGTTGACCCGCTGCCGCGGGCACCGCGAGGGCTCGCGCGCTTCCGGCATCCGCGACGGACACCGCCAGCTCGGACGCCGCGCTGACGAACCCGGCATCGACCTCGATGCTGGCCGCGCTCGTCTGGAGGGCGACCGCCCCCGCCTTGGCGTCGTCACTCGAGCTTCGGCTGCAACCGCCGATGAACGCGAGGAGAGAGAGAGCGATGACGACCCGCACGTCTCGCTTCTACCCCGACGTACGCAAGGCGGGCGAGTTTGGAGCCGCTCCGAGCCAGCCCCTCACCACCGCGCGCCGGCCTCGTGCTTATCGAAGGACTTCTCGACTGCGTAGCGCACGGCGCCGGCATCGGCGCACCGGCGCGACCGTTCCGAGCAGGATGGCCGCCGCCATCCCCCGGATGAAGCCGAGGCTCTGCTTCTTCGCCCGGGGCGCGAAGTAGAAGGCCGCAAGAGGCCGACGAGGCCGGTCACGAGGATGAAACGGCCCGACGAACGCCGAGCGAAGACCGACGACGACACCCTCGTCCGTGCGCTCCTCGCGCGTCACGCCCGAGCCGCAGCGCGTGCGGCGCTCGTCCGCGCCTTCGACGACGGTCCCTGTCGTGCTTGCGAGCGTGGTCGGGCTCTACATCTTCTGGGCGTTCGCGCCGCCGTCGCGCTGAGCCAGTAGCGACCCGCTCCGAAAACGTGACGGACGCGGATCCGGGTGCAACGATCGAGGGGTGATGACGCTCACGCACCCCACGGTCGAACGCTTGCTCGCGATCATGGACCAGAAGCACCACTGGGCATACCCGTCGCTCACGCGACCGGGTCTCTCCCGGGCGCAGCTCCTCGTGCACTTCCGTCACGAGTACGCGGTCTACGTGCGTGACTTCCCCGTGCTCCTCGCACGCTGCCTCGGGCAAGTGCCGGACCTCATCGACGTGCGCCGTGCGCTCGCCGAGAACCTCTACGAGGAGCAGACAGGCGGGCTCTCGAAGAGCGCACCGCATCCGGAGCTCTTCCTCCGCATGATGGAGGGCCTCGGCTACGCGCGCTCGCAGTTCGACGATGCCGATCTCCATCCCGCCGCGCGCTCGTACAAGGAGTGGCTCTTCGACACGGCAGCCAAGGGGCCATGGCAGGCGGCCGCTGCCCTCCTCACGATCTTCGTCGAAGGCAGCGTCAACGAGCGCGCCGAGCTCGCCGGCACCTATCAGCGTCCGCGGGGCGACGCCGCCGTTGCTCGCCACGCGCTCGTCGTCCACTACGGCTGCCCGCCCGAAGCGATGCAGCTCGTACGAGCGCACGGCGACGTCGAAGGCGGGCATCGAGGTGACGCGTGGAAGATCCTCCTCGACAACACCACCGACCCCGAGCTCGAGAACACCATCGTGAGCACGTGCATGGACGCGCTCGTTCGCTGGCACCGCTATCGCGACGGCGTCGCCGAGCGCATGGGCCTCGAGCGTGACGGCGCCACCACCGCGCCGCCGCCCGCCGTGATGAAGCGCACCGGCTGACGTCCCGCGCACGGAGCTGGCTCCCGCCCGCGACGTGGCGACGAACGGTGGTTCACGCGTTGGTGGAGCCGAGCGAAGCTTGGTCGGCTCGCGTAGCCCTCGCGCCGCCGGCGCAGGCGCACGGAATCCCCTGCGGCCCAGTCCAAACGACCGCCGAGCTCGTGCCTCACGCCGCGAGAGCGTCGTCGATGGCGTCGAGCAGTCGATTCGTGTCGGGCTCTTCGATCGTGAGCGGCGGCATGACGTAGACGACGTCCGCATGGGGGAGCCGCAGCGGCCGGAGGAAGACCCCGCGCTCGGCAAAATCGGCGGAGGCGGGCGCCGTGCCGGGCTTCATCTCGACGACGCCGATCGCGCCGAGCACGCGCACGTCGACGACGTCCGCGCGCGTTCGCAGCGCGCCGAGCCGGCCTCGAAGGAGGGCCTCGAGCCGCGCAACGCGAGCCGCGAAGTCGCCGCGCTCGAACAGGTCGAGGCTGCCATGAGCGGCGGCGCAGGCGAGCGCGTTGCCCATGTACGTCGGTCCGTGCTGGAGCGCGCGATCGGCCTGCTCCGAGAGGAAGCACGCGAACACCGCCTCGCTCGCCACCACCGCGGCGAGCGGCAGCGTTCCGCCCGTCAGCGCTTTGCCGATCGTGACGATGTCCGGCACGACACCGGCCGCATCGAGCGCGAAGCGGGCGCCGGTGCGGAAGAACCCCGTCGCGATCTCGTCGAAGATCAGCCACACGCCGTGCTCGTCGCACGCGTGCCTCAGCCTCTGCAGCGTCTCTGGCTCGTGGAAGCGCATCCCGCCGGCGCACTGCACGAGCGGCTCGATGACGACCCCCGCCACCTCGCCCGCGACGCTGCGGAAGGCCTCTTCGAACGCGCCACCATCGTCCGCGCGAGGCACAGGCAGATGAATCGCGTCGATGCCCATGCCGGCGAACGCGTGATGCATGCCGCTCACGGGATCGGAGAGCGCCATCGTGGCGAGCGTGTCGCCGTGATACGCGTTCTCGAAGCAGACGATGCGTCGTCGTCGCGGCTCGCCGCGGTTGTGGAACGACTGCACCGCCATCTTGAGCGCCACCTCGACCGAGACCGAGCCGCTCTCGACGAAGAAGACCCGCGACAGCGGCGCGAGAAGCGCGGCGAGACGCTCTGCGAGCGCATACGCCGGCTCGTTCGCGAGACCGCCGAACGCCACGTGCGGTAGCCGACGGAGCTGCTCCTCGACGCGCGCTGCGATGTGGGGATGGTTGTAGCCGTGGGCCGCCGTCCACCACGAAGCGACGCCGTCCACCAGCTCGCGCCCGTCCGCGAGCACGAGCCGCGAGCCATGCGCGCCGACCACGGCGAGCGGTGTCGGAGCGGTCTGGTGCTGGCAGTACGGCCGCCACACATGGGGAGCGCCGGAACGCAGCCAGGCAGGATCGCGAGGAGAGGTTGCCATCGGGAGCCTCGATCTACCCGATCGGCGACGACGACGCTGCAACGGCGAGCCGTCAGCTCAGGCGTTCGTCGGCTCCGCCGCTCGTGCGCGACGCGAGGCGGAGAATGGGTCACGACGCGTCATCGCTCGCGCGCGACGGCCTCCCGCGCTGTCGGTCGATCGGGCACGCCTGCCGTCCGCGCAGCGCGTCCTCGATCGAGCGCCCCGATTTGCTACGCTCCAGTGGTTGCGGCCGTCACCCCCAGCCCTCTTCGTCATGGCCGCGCTCGCGCTCGCGGGCGGCATCGGCGTCGTCGCCACGCGCCACGCCGAGGGCGCGTCGGATGACGGTCCGGCCCTGCCGAGCGACGCTGCGACCTTCGGCTTCGTGGTCCGGGGCCATGCGAGCGGCGTCGCGCTCCTCGAGTCCACGAAGCCCTTCTCACTCGCGCTCGCCAACGGGCCGGTGCACGGCGTTCCGCCGACGAGCGCGCGACTGGCAACGGCCTCCGCGATCGTGTCCCGCGAGCTGGCGCGGTACCCCGTGGCGTTCCTCCGCGGCGTGCGGCTCGCGGGGATCGTGCTCACGGAGGATCTCGCCGAGAACGAGATGCCGATCCCGTCACTACCCAACGTCGGCGGGCTGCTGCTCCTCGACGTGTCGAGCGTGGAGAGCGATCTCGTGCGGAGCCTCCATCACGAGATCTTCCACTTCTTCGATCTTGCCGATGACGGACGCGTCTCCCCCGACGCGGCGTGGGAGGCACTGAACCCGCCGGGCTTCGTCTACGGCTCGGGCGGCCGAACGCTCCGCGGCACATGGGCGGCGCACCCCAGCGACGACCTCCCCGGCTTCGTCTCGGTCTACGCGACGAGCGGCGTCGAGGAGGACAAGGCCGACACCTTCGCGTTCGCCCTGACGCGCGCACCGCTCGTACGCGCGCGGATGACGTCGAACGCGGTCCTTCGCGCGAAGATCGAGGAGCTCACCCGCCGCGTCACTGCCCTCGACGCCGCGGCGGCCCAGCGACTCGGCCTCGACGCGCTGCTCGCGGCCCGATAGCTCGAGCACCACAGCGACAGAGCATCCCCAACGGAGAGAGCGCTTCACTCGCGGCGTTCGTGCAGTGGCTGAGCACGTTGGGTCGGCGTCGATGGTGCATCGCCGCGATGTGCACGTCGCGGTGCCGTCACGCCGTATGCCTTCCATCCTCCTCGACTTGCCCTCGCGTGACGCGCGACGCGAGATGGCGACATCGGGCGCAGGCCCGCCTGAGCGCCGCGCGGCTTGATCCCTTCGAGCGGGATTGTCACCAGCCGCGCGTCGCGGTGTCCGATGACGATTTCGGACTTCTCGCTTGACGTCCCTCGAGACGACACCGGCTCTCTAGCGCGGGAGGTCGCGGGAACCGGGGCGTGCCGGCGGCGATTGGCATCCTCCGTCGCTATCGCGCTCCGAAGACCGCGCGACGAGGTCCGAGCTTCGATCGCCTGCGGACGGGGCCTTCCCGTGCCCCACGAAAGTGCGTGTTAGGAGCGGTCATGGACACGCTCGGGGATCTGTCCGACGAGGAGCTGCTGGCGCACCTGCGCGGGCATGTCGGCAATGGGAACGTCTGGTGCGCGGAGCTGATCGCCTATCTCGTCGAGGTCGAGGAGCGACGCCTCGATCGCGTTCACGCGTGCTCATCGATGTGGGACTTCTGCACGCGCAAGCTCGGGATGAGCGAGGGCGAAGCTCACCGTCGAATCGCGGCGGCCCGCACCGTCCGGCGCTTCCCCCAGGTGCTCGGCGCCATCGCGCGGGGCGACGTCCACCTCTGTGCTCTCTACGCGCTGCGGAAACATCTGACGATCGACAATGTCGACGAGCTGCTCCGCGAAGCGTCCGGCAAGAGCACGCGGGAGGTCGAGAAGATGGTGGCCGCGTGCTTTCCGCGACCGGACGTACCGACGTGCGTGGAGCCCGTCACGCCGCAAGCGCTGCTGTCGCCGCCATCGCCGGTATCCGTCGCGATCCCCTCCGATGCAGCGTCCACGTGGTCTCTGGCGCTGGCGGCGGCGCCCACGACTGGACCTCGGCCGAGGGTCGAGCCGCTCTCGGCGACGAGGTATCGCATCGAGCTCACCGTGAGCACCGGGACGAAGGAAGCGATCGATCGCATCAAGGACCTGATGCTCCATCGCAACCCGAGCGGCGATCTCGAGACCATCCTCGACGCGTCACTCGCGCTCCTGCTCGCCCACCTGGAGAAGGAGCGGCTCGGCAAGACACCGCGTCCTAGGAGGCGCAAGCCTGCCGAGGCGACGAACGCATGCGCCTCGTCCGCCGCGACGTATGCGGAGGCCACGACTCGAGCTCCGAGCGCGCCCATACGGGTGGAGCCGACGGGCCATCCAGCCGCGCCCGCGCGCTCGGAGGCAAGGACACAGGATCCAGGCGCGCACCTGCACGCGGATGCGCTCGCCGCCAATCGTCGCGTGTCGTCGCGCGGCCCCGCGAACGCCGAGCCGAGCACCGTGGAGCCGGATGATGTCGAAGCCGTTCCGGGCGCCGAAGTATCGGTCGCGGCGCGAAGGACGTGGCCCGCAGCGTCCCCCCCTGCAGCGAAGGCATCGCGCGTGCGACTTCGATACGTCCCGATGGATCTGAGGCGGGAGGTCTTCGCCCGAGACGGCACACAGTGCACCTACGTCGGACCTGACGGCGATCGCTGCCCCGCACGTGGCTACCTCGAGCTGGACCACGTCCACCCGAAGGCACGCGGAGGGACGGAGACGGCAGCCAACCTGCGAGTGAGGTGCAGAGCACACAACGCGCTGTACGCCGAGCAGGTCTTCGGCCGCACGCACGTCGCGAGCCGCATGGACTTGCGGCGTCGCAAGTCCGCGCCGCCGACACCGGCCTCCTTCGAAATTGCCACCCGTGGACTGCGCTCCCTGGGCTTTCGCGAGCCCGAAGCGCGGCGAGTCCTCGAGACGCTCGCAACGAAGCCGGAAATGCAAGCCGCTACCGTCGAGATGGTCCTCCGCGAGGCGCTGCTGGTTCTCACGTAGCTGCAGCCGCGGAGTGTCTTCGCGCGTGACGGCAAGGGGTACACCTGCGTCGGCCCTGCCGGCGATCGCTGCCCCGCCGCGGCACGTCGGGCTCGATCACATCTGCCCCAAGGGCTCCGACATCATCCAACATTCGAGTGAGGTACCGAGCGCACAACGCGCGGCATACGGAGCAGGCCTTCTGCCGCACGCACGTCGCGAGCCGCATGGACTTGCGGCATCGCAAGTCCGCGCCGCCGACACCGGCCTCCTTCGAGCTTGCCTCGGACTCCGCGCCCTGAGCTCTTGCGCGCCCGAAGCGCGTCGAGAGTTCGCGACGCTCGCAACGAAGCCGGACATGCAAGCGGCTGCTGTCGAGATCATCCTCCGCGAGGCGCTGCTCGTTCTCGGATAGCCGTCGCCAGCGCACCGCCGAGCAGCTCGACGGCATCACACGAGCGCGCCGGTGATCCTCGCGCAGCACGCTCGCCATATCCTCGGTCGCCGTCGATGCACGGACCGCCATGCGCATCGACGTCCGCACGCGGCTCCACGCAAGTCGGTTGCACCGTCATGCGCGATACGCTCGGCTGCCGCGCTCATCGCCCAGCCACCGCACGGCGTGCTTGGGCCAACAGCATACGACGACCATCCAATGGCGACGGGCCCCATGGGATTGCTAGCCTCCCATACGAGCTCGAGCTGCACGGGGGCTGGCACACGCCGGAACAATAGCGACCGCGGCCTCCTGAGCCGAGCAGGTCCACACGACTGCGAGTCGCCCAATAGCTGCAAGCTCCGGTCAGCGCGAGACGTAACGACGACGGGAACAAAAGACGTGTCCGGAGGAGGAGCTACAAGGCGATGCAATGCGATGGGGCTAGGCGGAAAGACGACGGGAGCAGCCGCCTCGGAGCTTGGAGCTCGGAGGTGTCCTGCGACGCCCGGTGTCGCGCGCGAGCACCCCAGCTCGCGGAAGCCCCGCGCGTTGCGCCCGGAGTCCTTTACGCTCGAGTGCATTGCTATGACGACACTTCGGATCGCGACCTGGAATCAGGATCACTGGAAACGGAATCCCGCCCAACGTGAGGCAGCGTGGACTCGCCTCGAAGCGATGGGCGCCGACGTCGCGCTGCTGCAGGAGTGCGTTCCGCCGAACAGCGTCGGGCGAGAGCGCGTTCTCTGGCGTGAGATCGGCGGCACGCGTCGTTGGGGCTCCGCGGTGCTCTCGTTCGGCATGCGCCTCGAGGAGATCACGCACGCTCGCACGAAGTACGCCCGCCATGCGTATGCGCTGCAGCAAACGTATCCGGGGGCAGTCGCGATCGGCCGCGTGCATCCACCGAGCGGACTCCCTGTGACCGTCATCAGCATGTACGGCGTGATGGATCCGTACGTTCAAACGACGCTGTTTCGGATGGTCGCCGACTTGATACCGCTCTTCGACTCGGTCGACGGACGACGCGTGATCCTGGGTGGGGACCTGAACCTCGAGACGGCGTCTCAGAGTCCGGAGCGCCCGCGGCTCCTCGCGATCCTTGGAAGCATCGAGAGCCTTGGCCTCGAGAACCTGTTCAAGGTCGCCAAGGAGAGGCCACCCGTGTCACCGAGCTGCCCCTGCGAGACTGGCACGAGCTGCTTCCACGTGCAGACGCATCGACACACGAGCTTCATCGGCACCGAACGCGAGCAGTTCCCTGCACACCTCGATTACCTCTTCGCGTCCCCGGAGCTCGCTGCCGATTGCACCCGCTTGTGGCTCGACGACGGCGATCCGAACTGGGAGATGAGCGATCATCGCGCCGTCCTTGCCGAGTTCGATCTTTCCGAACGGCCCGATCCGGTGCGCCGCTGGGACGAGCGCTCTTTCGTCGAGCAAGTCGAACGGACCCACGGAGCCGAAGCGGGGTGGGTCGCCAGGAACGCGCTCGATTGGGCCGAGAAGCATCAACTCCGAATCGCGTTCGAGGACGCCATCGAAGGGCAATGGTGGGCACAGCTCGACGGACCGAACGAGCTACAGTGGACCTTCTCCATGCGGACGGGAGGTGACCTCGTCATCCAATTCCAGCACATGCGTGCGCCATTCGCGGACAGCACGGCGAAGGACGCTCTCCGGAGCCGACTCAACACGATCCCCGGCGTTGCAATTCCGTCCGAACGACTCGGCGGCCGGCCGACGATCCCGCTGTCCGCGCTGCGCGGTCCGGCGCACCTCGGGACGTTTCTGGACGTGTTCACCGACGTGGTCAGTCAGACGCGCTCCTATTGGGACTCGAATCAGAAGTCCCGATGAGCTCGGCGTGCGGGAAGAAAGGAACACAAGGAACGTAAAGAGCCGCGAGCCGCGCCATCAGCAGTCACGCTGCCCGCTGGCATCCCCTCGCGCCGCGTTGGCCCCGCCTCGGTCGTCGTCCGTGCACGACCGACGCTGAAGACCGCTTCACGTGAGCTCGTCGGTCTCGCCTCGCGGCGCGCTGGCCTCATGCTGGGCAGCTTGGATGCGAGCACAGCTGAAGCTCGACCGCGCCACATGAGCACGCCGGTGCTCCCCTCGCAGTGCGTTGGCCCCTCCACGCCCGCCCCCCGGAGGGGCAGGCGCTCGAACGGGCTCGGCGGATGGATGTCCCCGACGTCGCGCCAGGTCGGACCGACGTGGGTCAGCCATCAGGATCGGCGCGCCTACTCGGCTGTGTGATCGATCGTGGCCGGGCGTTCGAACGTGATGCGCGTGGACTGCTTGCGGACGCGCCGGTAGCCGAGGATGTGGAACATGTCGTGACGGTAGACCTGCGTCACGCGCTCCTCGACGACGAGTCGCGAAGGCTGCTCGGGATCGCGGGCGATGCCCGGGAGCAGGTGGAGGAAGCGATCGAGCTTCATGTGACGGAGGACCTCCGACACGCGCATGCGTGTGGAGCTCATCTCGCGTCCCCAGAAGAAGCCGTCCGCGCCCTGCCCTTGATAGAGCGGCAGGATCACCATGCCGTCCTTCGGCGCGCGCACCTCGCCGTGGCGGGTCCGCGCAAGGAGCTGCCCGGCACGCGCGCGCGCGAGGTTGAGGAAGCCGGGCTCCATCACGAACGCGTCGTCCGCGGTAATCGCGTGGCGCGAGACGACCTCCATCACGCGCGGGAGATCGCCGCGGCGGCGGTCGAGCAGTGCGTGGGCAGCGCCCGTCTCGGTGAGGAGGCCCGAGCCGAAGAGGCCGGCGGACTCGGCGCCGAGGAGGACGACCGCCTCGAGGTTGTCGACGGACCCCGGATCGTCGTGCTGACCGCCCTCGACCGCGAAGGTCGCGCAGCCCTGTTGTGTGAAGTAGGCGGTGAGGACGCCGTCGAGCGCCTCCTCCAGGCCCATGAGCAGCGGCAGCGGGATCACGCTCGCGAACTTGCGCTGCTTCAGCGTGTCGCCGAAGAGGATGAACGGGAGGCCGTGCGCGCTCGTCGTGTGGAGGTCGATCAGGTAGACCGGGCCGCGCGCGCGTGCGATCGCTGCGCGGATCGCGGCGAGTAGCTCGAGCTGCTCGTGGTCCTCCGCGTCGAGCGCCTCGCCGCTGCGGGCACGCGCCTCGAGGTCGGCGATGCGCTCGTTCGTCCAGACGCGGTTCATGTCGCGCTCGCGGTAGCGAATGCCGAGTCGCATCGCGCCGAGATTGCCGGCGAAGGCGACGAGCTCGCCCATCACGCGGCCCTGACGGCGCGTGAGCGTGGCGAGGGCGCGGCGGACGGCGCTGAGCCCGGCGTGCTCGTTGCCGTGGATGCCGGCGACGACGATGAGTGTTGGACCGGGCGCGTCTCCGACGACGCGCCCAATCTCTCGCCCCTCCGGCAAATCGTACGCGGCGCTCATCGAGACGGTCTCCTGACCCCCTGTGGTCCTGCCGTGTGATCGATCGCCTTCTCCCGCGTGGAGCTCTTCACGGAAGGCTCTTCGAGCGGTTCGAGAGCACCGATCTTCTGCTCGAGGAGATCGGCGGCGATGCCCATGAAGTCTTCCTCCATGACCATCGCAACGATGCGTCCATCCTTCACCACAGGCAAGCACCCAATGCGGTGCCGTCGC
The DNA here is from genome assembly GCA_001899635.1 of Myxococcales bacterium 68-20. Taxonomy (GTDB): domain Bacteria; phylum Myxococcota_A; class Polyangia; order Polyangiales; family Polyangiaceae; genus Labilithrix. The sequence goes on from MKVQ01000005.1 coordinate 655,388, forward strand.
ATCAGCGCGATCGCATCGAGCGTGGAGGTCTCGGGGGAGACGGTGACCAAATCTCGCTTCATCACCTCGCTCACCGTCACGTTCGCGGGCACGTTCGCCGGCACGTTCGCTGGCACAGGGGCTGGCGGAGAAGGTGCGCTCCCGAGCTTCTCGAGGTCCGCGATGAGGGACGCGGAGCTGTCGGAGCGCGGAAGCATGGCTGAGCTCTCGCTTCGCGGCAGCATCGCGGTGCTGTCCGTACGCGCGCCTGGGAGGTTCGCGAAGTGACGGAGCACGGCGCGCGAGGTCACCAAACCGACGAGCTTGCCGTTCTCGTCCTCGACCGGCAGGTGGCGAATGCGCTCCCAGCTCATGATGTCGGCGGCAAGCTCGACCGGATCGTTCGGATGGACGATCACGAGATCGGTCTGCATGTACTGCGAGACCTTCGCCCAGCCCGTACGCCGGGCCGACATCTCGTCGAGCCGAGCGCGCTCCCACTCGGCCACCGGACGCCCCGCATCCTGGCGCGCGATCGTCGCCGCGACGAGCGCGGTGAGGTGCTCGCCGTGCGAGCCCTTTGCCTTCATGTCCGCGAGCGAGCGGAGCGCCCAGCGACTGCCGGTGTGGAGCGAGCGCACGCGCTTCTCGATGATGCCGAGGTACTTCTTCCCGTCCGCGTCGTCGACCCCCGCGCGTGCGAGGCCGGCCTCGGCGATGGGGAGCAGGCGCTCGAGCACGAACGGCTGCGCGATCACCTCCTCACCGTCGAGCCAGGAGAACCGAGCCGCGAGCCCGTCGCGCGCGGCGTTGTAGAAGTTCGCCTGCGCCTGGTCGAAGTCCATGCGCGACGGCAGATCCTCGATCGTCGCGCAGAGCTCGCGCATGAGGCCGATCCAGAACGCGGCGTTCGCGACCTCGTCGACGATCGACGGGCCCGAAGGGAGCGCGCGGAGCTCGATGCGCAGATGCGGCTTGCCGCTCGCAGAGATGCCGTAGCAGGCGCGGTTCCAGCGGTAGATCGTTCCGCTGTGGAGGCGGAGGGCGCGCAGCTCGGGGACGCCGCCGCCGTCGAGGACCATCATCGAGTCCTCGTCGACGCTCATCCCGACGAGCGGGCGGAAGCGGGTCACGTTCTCCTTGAAGATGCCGACCGCGCCGCCGTGCGTCGCCCAGCCCTTCCCGAACGACACGCGCGGCGCGTCCTGACGTGCGTGGAGCGTGCGCGTGCGGATGTCGCAGGACTGCTCGAAGAGCGCGATGCGCGTCTCTGCCCAGAGACGCTTGCCGAACAACGTGGGGGAGTTGGTCCCGATCGCGAGCGTCGGTGCGAGCACGAGCTGCGCGACGTCGTAGTCGTGACCGAAGCGGCTCGGATCGATCGACTGGAGATGGACCTGGAAGCTCGCGTTGCACGCCTCGAACATCAGCGAGTCGTGCTTCGCGACGAGCTCGTCGAGGCCCTTGATCGCGATGTCGTAGCCGTCGCCCTTCGCCGCGCGCATCACGCGGTTGAGCGTGAGGTAGCGCGGGTTCGGCACCATGTTCTCGAGTGACAGGTCCGTGCGCGCGAGCGTGGGGAGGATCCCGGCGAGCACCGGCTGGACGTCGAGCTCGGAGGCGACGGCCTGGACGCGCGCGTAGAGCTGGACGAGCTGCGCCTCCATCCTTGCGAGCCCGGCGCCCTCGAGCGCCTGCGGGTCGGCGTTCATCTCGAGGTTGAAGAGCCCGAGCTCGGTGGTGAAGTGCGGATCGGCGACCCGGTCGATCAGCTCGAGCGCCGTCGGCGACGCGTTGTAGGCGCGGTCGACGAGGAACATCTCCTGCTCGGCGCCGATCGTGGAGATGCCGGTCTCGAACCGGCCCTCGGCAAGCATCCGCTCGAGCGCGCGGAGGTCGGTGAGCAGGGCCCGCACGTAGCGCGCGCGTTCCGCGCCCTGGAGCTCGCCGGCGGTGGTCTTGTCGTTGAGGGGGCCGATTTCCATCTTAGACCTGCACCGCTCTTTCGACCTTCTTCGGCGCGGTCCAGTCGTCGAGATACTTCGGTAGCTTCGCGCGCCACGTCACCCAATCGTGATCGACGTTGCCCCACGACTCGACCCAGTTCGGGATCCCCTTGTCGCCGAGAACGCTCCCCATCCGGAAGCTCTCGCCGATGTTCTCCCACTTGCCCTCGCCCGACGCGAGATGGATGTAGCGCGTGCGGAGGAGGTCGAGGTGAGGGCCCGCGAGCGTGGGCACGAAGTGCAGCGGTGACGAGACACGGTAGTAGTCCGTCGGCTGCGGATGATCGATGAAGCGCAGGAGCTCGTAGCTCCCGCTCATCCCGAGCGCGCGGTGGAACAGATCGGGGAAGCGGCAGGTCACCGCCACGGCGTGAAACGCACCGATCGATGCCCCCGTCGTCCAGATCGGAATGTCCGGCGTCTTGCAGTCCGTGCGGATCGCGGGGACGACCTCGTGCTTCACGTACTGATGAAACTGGTTCATCACGTACATGCGGTGCTCGACATGCTGCTGCTTGTCGAAGAACACGCGGCCCGCGATGCTGTCACACGAGTAGACCTTGATGCGTCCGGCAGCGAGCAGCGGCTCGAGCACCTGGATCATCTTGAAGCGCTCGACCTCCTCGGCATCCCCGCCGGCCGTGGGGAAGAGGAGGATCGGCTGACCGGAGAACCCCCAGCGCGCGAGCGTCGTGTCGCACTGCAAGCGTGACGAGTACCAATGAGACTTCTCGAACATGCATCCCTGCCCTGCCCCGGAGAGGACGGGCCCTCACCAACCCCAACCGAAGAGCTTGTGATCCGTCGTAGCGGCGCGCGGGCCCCGTCGCAAGTAAACCCTGAAACCCCGCGCATTTGAGACATCCCGGAGCCGAGCTGGAGGCCTCGGCGCGTGGCCAAATCGGCTCCGGCCGAGCTAGCTATCCTCACGGGACACATGGGCTTCGCGTCGGTCGCCGGGCCCCCGCGGCCCCTCCCTCGCCGGGGCACGCCATGCTCGTCGGTCGACCGTCACCAGACCCGAGGAAGTCGAGTCGGTGCGGGGCCCTCGACGCTCGTGATAAATCTTGTCGCGGGCATGGTGGAGCATCGGCCGTCGGGCTGGATCGGCGCGGTCCTGCAAGGCAAGTGGCGGATCGAGGCGAAGATCGCCCGTGGCGGCGTCGCGACCGTCTTCCGCGCGACGCACCGGCGAGGTCAGGTCGCCGCGATCAAGATCATGCACCCCGAGCTCGCGCAGAACGCCGACGTGCGGAGCCGCTTCCTCCGTGAGGGCTATGCCGCAAACAAGGTCGGGCATCCCGGCGTCGTGCGCGTCCTCGACGACGACGTGACCTCCGACGGCACGGCGTACATCGTGATGGAGCTGCTCGAGCACGGCGAGGAGCTTGAGGACATGCGCGAACGGAGCGGCGGGTTCCTCCCCGTCCAGGACGTGGCCCGCATCTGCGACCAGGTCCTCGAGGTCCTCGCGGCCGCGCACGAGCAGGGCATCATCCATCGCGACATCAAGCCGGAGAACATCTTCGTCCTCGAAGGCGGCTCGGTGAAGGTGCTCGACTTCGGGATCGCGCACATCAAGGAGGCGGCCGCCGCTTCCGGAGAGCGGACGGCCACGGGGCTCCTGCTCGGCACGCCGGAGTACATGGCGCCGGAGCAAGCGCTCGGGAAGCGCGGACAGATCGACGCGCACACCGACGTCTATGCCGTCGGCGCGACGATGTTCACGCTCCTCTCGGGCGAGGCCGTCCACGTACAGGACACGCTGAGCGCCTTGCTGATGGCCACATCGACCCGGCAGGCGCGGACGCTTGCGTCGACGCGCGTCGGGAAGACGATCCCGCGCGAGGTGATCGCGATCGTCGACAAGGCGCTCGCCCTCGAGAAGCATCGACGCTGGCGGAGCGCGAGCGAGATGCGGGACGCGCTCCGGAAGGCCGTGCCGCAGGAGGTTCCGTCCAGGCCGTCGCTCGCGCCGCCCGCGACGACGCCGCAGAGCGGCGCGAAGGCGGAGACGGCACCGCCCCCCGCCGACGCCGCGCCTCCGCAGAAGGCGATCTCGCTGAAGCCCCCGCCGATGCAGAAGCTGCAGCGCATCCCGCTGCCGTCGGCGCCGCCGCCGGGACCGGGAACGACGGCACCGAGAGCACTGGTGAAGATCCCGGCGCCCTCGGCCGTGCCCGGCGCCACGTCGCGCGCGGGTGTAAAGGTCCCCGCGCCCGGTGTTCCCGCGATCCCGCCGGGCGCAGGCGTGAAGATGCACGCGCCGCCCGCGATCACGCCGGGCTCGGGCGTGAAGGTCCCCACGTCGCCGCCACCGCGTGCGTCGCGGCCACCTCCAGCTCCGCTGGCGGCGCGGCCGGTCGCGAACAAGCCTCCGGCGTCGCTCGCTCCTTCGTCGGAGCCGAAGAGCGATCCCCCTCCGCCGTCGTCAGGACGGACCTCCGTCGTCGGTGCGCCTTCGCCGTCGCATTCCGAGCGCACCGTCGTGCGCCCGCCGCGCGCCGCTCCGGCGGCCGACTTCCGCGCGCCGATCGACGGGAGCCTCGAGTCCGCCTCGCTCCCCACGCCGTACGACGCGAACGATCCGTGGACCGCCGAGTTCACCGACGGCGACATGGAAGGCCCGACCGTCTCGACGACGGAGTCGCCGGCGCTGCGCTCCCTCCCTCCCCTCCCTCGATCCGTCGCGCAGTCGGCGGAAGCGACACACGCTCTTCCCGCTCCCCCGATCGCCCGCGCGGCGAGCAGCATCGCCGCCACTCCCGGCCCGGCGTTCGTCGCCGAAGACACCAGGCGCACGGTGCGCCTCGATCGACCGGGAACCGACGGCGCAGTCGACCCGAGGCAGCTCACGCCGTTCGCGCCGTTCCATTTCGAGCGAGAAGGTGGCGGCTCAATCCTTCCGCCGCCACCACGACGAGCCGAGCGCGATGCCATTTCGCGCACCGCGCCGGTCCTGTCGTCCGTCGACGCGCACATGCGCGAGGCGGCGGGGCCGATGGCGAGGGGACAGGCTGGCTGGCTCCCGCATCAGGTGTCGCCGCGGCTGCCCCCGCCGGAGGCAACGAAGCCGCAGGCCATACGGCTCGCGGAGCTCGCCCTCGCCGCGCTCGTGGTGATCACGCTCTCGATCGGCGGCTGCATCCTGCTCCGGCATCGCTGACGCGCGACGCGGAACAGGAAGCGCTCGCCGATCGTGTGGCCTCAGCCCTTCAGCTTCGCGATGTCGTCGAGCACGGCCTTCTCGTGCCCGTTCGGATCGACCTTCGTGTAGACCTTGCGAACGACGCCGCTCGGATCGACGAGGAACGTGGTGCGGTCCCAGTACATCGTCCCCTTCCATTCGGACTGGCCGACGCCGAGCGCACCGAGGAGCTTCGTCTCCGGATCGGCGAGGAGCTCGATCGAGAACGAGAACTTGTTGCAGAAGTCCTTGTGCGACGACACGTCGTCCGCGCTGAGACCGACGACGACCACCCCCGCAGCATCGTAGTCCGCCTTGGTCGCAGTGAAGGACTTGCCCTGGATCGTGCAGCCCGGGGTGTCGTCCTTCGGGTAGACGTAGAGCACGAGCCACTTCCCGGCGTAGCTCGCGTTGGTCTTCGTCTGTGCGTCCTGGTTCTCGAGACTGAACTCGGGGAGCTTCTGGCCGGCGTCGATCATGGACGGTGGTCTATCACGAAGGCCTCGTGGAGAACGCCGGGTGGGTGCACGATTCCCGTGTCACGGCATGACGGCTGCACGAGGAGCGCTCGGAGTCGGGAGCCAATGGCCGAAGCGCGCAGGAATCACGGTGGATCGCTCGTCGGGTCGCGGGATCGCCTGGATCGCCGACGTGGATCCCGCGGGCACCTGCGGGCCATCGCGACGGTCGTCGCGCTCGCATGGGCGGTCGGCTGCTCGAGCGCAACGAGCAACGACAGCGCGCCTCTCGATGACTCGAGCACCACGCCTCCCGAGGCGACGGACGTCGGCGCGCCGACCGATCCGACGACACCGCCGAAGCCCGACGGCTCTTGTCGCTCGGCGGCCGAATGTGAATCAGGAGTGTGCAAGGACTCCGCTTGCGTTGCCCCTTCCCCCACCGACGGCGTGAAGAACGGCGATGAGACGGACGTCGACTGCGGAGGGACCGCCGCGCCGAAGTGCGCCACTGGCAAGACGTGCAAGGCACATGGGGACTGCGAGACCGACGCGTGCCCTTCGGGGATCTGCGCCGCCTCGCGAAGCTGCCGCCAGCACTTCGGCGGTGACACCTGCGGCGTGCGCGAGGTCGACGATCCGGCGCGGGCCCACGAGGACTGTTGCGTCTCGATCCAGCCGGGCAACAAGCCGTACCGCCTCGACAAGTACCTCATCACCGCCGGGCGCATGCGCGCGTTCATCGAAGCCGTCGGCGGCAACGCTCGCAGCTGGGCCCAGGCGAATCGCGCGCTCTTGCCGGCGGAGTGGTCCGACACCTGGGACAACTCCCTCCCCGCGAACGAGGTCGACGTCGTCCAGCTCATCGGGACCGGTCAGGGCGCGAACGCCTACTGGAACACGCAGGGGCGCGCGAACGGCTGCTACGCCAAGGGAATGGGCGGCCCGACGTACTGGCATCCGGCCGACAAGCTCCTCGCCTACTCGGACGACGTCCGCGGCTGGACGAAGGACGAGCTCGACACCAAGACGCTCAACTGCGCGCCGCGGGCGCTCTTCGTCGCGTTCTGCGCGTGGGACGGCGGGCGCCTGCCGACGTACCAGGAGTGGCTCTACGCGATCCGCGGCGAGGAGACCGAAGCCGCGCGCCCGTTCCCGTGGGGCACCGACACGAACATCTCCGCGCGAGCGTCGTACAACTTCAACTACGCGTGGCCTCCGCCGCGCGCCGGCGTGCCGCTCGCGAACGACGGCATGCCGATCGATCGCGCCTACCAGGTCGCCGCTCCCGGGCGGTTCCCGACGGGCAACGGACCGTTCGGCCACGCCGATCTCCTCGGGCTCGTCGAGACGTTCGTCGCCGGCAATGCGTCGGGCGCCAACCTCGAGCGAGGCGGCGTCCGCCAATACGCCTTCCAGGAGGCGTACTACGGAGTCGAGAAGTACGGCTCGCCGAAGACGTGGGGCCACTACATCAGCCACTACGCCGTCGGCGCCCGCTGCGCGCGCCCGCTCTGAATGACCGAGCGTGATTCGAAATCACGCTCGGCCCATTCAGGCCCTTCTCATCACGGGGCGGCACGCGCCGCCCCGCCCCGAAAGAGCGCGGTCTTTCGGGGTCCCCACCCCACGCGGGCTCGCTTCGCGAGCTAGATCGCGAAGCGCGACCGGCTCTCGAGCTAGGCGCGCTTGGCGCCGGGCTCCTCCGACTTGCGCCACTGCTGGATGCGGTCCCAGAAGTGCTCGGTGAACTTCTCGTGCTCGTGCGCCGGGAAGAGCGCGGCGACCTTCTGCCGGACGGCCTCCTTCGCGGGCGTGCTGCCGAAGAAGCTCCAGGCGACCTCGTCGAGGTGCGAGAGGTGCTTGGTGCAGAACTCGTCGAAACGTTCGGTGTCGAAGCGCTCGTCGGCGATCTTGGCGTAGCGATCGAGCTTCTCCTCGAACGAGAGGTCCGTGTCCGCGATCGCGATGAACGGCGCCCAGTCCTGGTTCTTCCGCATCTTGCGCTTCGTCGCGGCGCAGAAGATCGACCAGCGAAGATAGGCCTTCACCATCCACGGGAAGTGCCAGTGCAGGGACGTCACCTGCGAGTCGGGGCACGGGTTCGCGTAGTCGATCGGATACCAGAGCTCGTCCTTGCGGAGCGCCTCGCAGGAGTTGAACTCCCAATCGAAGAACGCGTTGATCGTCAGGGTGATCTTGCGGAGGTGCGCCTCTTCCTCCTTGCTGATGAAGTTCGTCTCCGTCGTGTAGCGCTCGTGGAGCGGCGCTGCCGGGTCGTAGAGGACGCAGTGCGTCTGCGGACCGAAGCCGATGCAGCGGACGAAGCGGTCGAAGCCGTGCACCGCCTGCTGCACGTGCATGACCGACTTGCCGCTATCGTCGTAGGCCTTCCAGAGAGCCTCGGCGTCGTCGACCTTCGTGACGCCGCGCCAGCCGCCGCCGTCGTACGGCTTCATGAACATCGGCCAGCCGAGCTTCTGTCCGAGGAGGCTCACGTCGAAGAGCTTCGCGTGCCGCGAGAGCGTGAGCTTGAGATCGGGATTCGGCTCGTACGTCTTCGGCGGGATCATCCACGTCTCGGGGATCCGCATCCCGAGGCGCATCATTGCGCAGTACGTGGTGTGTTTCTCGTTGGCCTGGACGCTCCACGGGTTGTTGAACACGTAGAGGTCATCCATCAGGATGGCCTTCTTTATCCACTCACGACTCGTGTGATACCAGTGCGTCAGCCGGTCGACGACGAGGTCGTACTTGCAGTCCTGGCGGAGATCGAACGGCTCGATCGTGACCCGCTCGACCGCGAAGCGCACCGTGTCGCCGTCGTGCGGGATGCGGAGGTCGAGCTCCTTCATGATCGCTTCGAAGCAAAGCGGCCAGCAGATGTCCGCGCCGAGCGAGAGCCCGATGTGCCTAGTTACTTCTCCCATGATCCTGCTCTCCCCTACTCCCCAGTAGCGACTCTCTGTCGTTATTCGTAGATGAACATCAGCGGGCCCGGGAAGAGCCACGAGAGCCCTTCGCGCAGGCGGTCCCGCCAGTTTTCCCAGTTGTGACCGTCGCGCGCCTCGACGAACTTCACCTGCATGCCGGTGGAGTCGAGCAGCGGAACGAGCGAGCGGTTCTCGTAGATCAGCGACTCGTAGACACCGCAGCTCATGAAGACGCGCTCGCTCACCGCCATCGGGTTCGCGCGCACCTGGTTCACGAACTCGACGACCTTGTCGAAGAGCGGGCCGCGCCGGTTCGTCTTCCCGATGTCGGTGAAGGCGAACGAGCCCGACTGGAGGAGCAAGCGCCCCCACACGCCCGGGTAGCGGTACGCCGTCGAGAAGGCCGCGACCGCGCCGAAGCTCGCTCCCATGAGGCAACGCGACTGCGGGCGATCGATGATCGGCAACCGCTGCGTCAGGTCAGGCAGGAGCTCCTCGGTGAGGAAGCGCGCGTGCTGCTCCGTGTTCGGGTACTCGCGGATGCGATCGGGCGAGTCCGTGAACGCGACGATCATGTCGGGGATCTCGAGACGCTCGATCAGGTTGTCGAGCACCGTCTTCATCGCCGCAAAGTTCAAGTAGTCCTTGCCGTCGTGCACGACGAGGAGCGGATAGAGGCGCGACTTGCGGAAGCGCGCCGGCAGGTAGATGTGCCCGCTGCGCATCCCGCCGAACGCCTTGCTGTGGAACCCGAACGGCTCGAGGAGCCCCGGGCGCGCGGTCGGGTCCGGGCGCACCCAGTCGGGGACCGCGTAGCCTTCACCCTGGAGGACGGAGTTCGCGCCGAACGGGTCGCGCGCACGGTTCGGATTGCGCGGGTCCTCGATCCACTCGCTCCGGTCCGCCCGATGGATCTCGAACTTGTACTCGACGCGCGAGCCGTGAGGGATGTCGAGCGTCAGATGCCAGAGGTCCGTGTTCGGGATGCGCGTGAGGGAGCTGCCCGACTCGAGGCCGAAGATCCAGTGGCGGAGGCTCACGCCGTTCGCTTCGCCCCTCCAGACGAACGTGACCGCGGGTCCTTCGACGATCGGGATCGCGCGCCCCTCGAGGAAGCGATCGACCTTCGCGCCGTCCGGCTTCGAGTCGATGAGCGCCTGGATCGCCGACTTCGGCGCCGCCCGCATCGACGCCGAGGCGGGCTTCATCGATCGCTTCATGAGCCGATCCCTCCAGCCCCCGAGACCTCGAACTTGGTATGGGTCCCGTCGTCGCGCAGCGCGAGGATGCCGGACGGGTTCTTCGGGCCGCGCTTCAGCCACGTCACGCGCGAGCGCGCCGGCAGCGCGAGGCAGGTCGCCGGTGCGAAACGGCGAGCCAAGACGCTGATGCGCTCGCGATCGTCGAGGCGGAGGCGGAACTCCGGCTGTGGGAGGCACACCACGTCGCCGACCAGCGCGAGCCCTTCGTCGAGCACCTCCGCTGCGCCTGGGCCCTGCGGCGGCGAATGATGGAACAGGACGACGCGCTCGCTCACCGCCATCGCGCCACCGCACCACGCGAACACGACCTTGCCGGCAGCGAGCTTCGCGATGTCGAACATGCGCAGGCGGTTGAGGAGCGAGGCCACGTGACCGCCCGCGATCGCGATCGCGTCGCAGCCCTTCACGATCTCGGCGATCTCGGCGATCTGGTCGGCGACCGCGGGGCGCTCGGTCGGGCGCCAGCGCTCCTCGAACGCCTTGTGATCGCGCACGCAGCGCTCGAGGTGCATCCGATCGATGTCGCGGATCGCCTGGATCGAGGCACGCGCCTCGTCCCGGAGGATGTCCTTCGGCGCGGCGCGGCTCGCGATGACGTGCTGCGCCTCGAGCGCGTGCTCGAGGCGGATCCGGTAGAAGTCCTGGCGATGACGGAGGATCGCCTGACGCTCACGATGCGCGGCGTGCAGGTCGGGATCGTTCTTGAAGACCTCCTCTGCCCGCGCGTGGAGACGCAGGTTCACCGTGCGCCCGCCGAGGTGATCGTGGAGCTCGTCGTCTTCCTCTTCGCGCTCCTGCCAGCCCGCGGTGATCGCCGCGATGGAGCCCTCGACGCCGAGCTCCGCCACCGCGTCCGCGAGCGTGGGATCGAATCGTTGCGCGCCGAGGAGGACGACGGCGCGCGTGTTGCCGGAAATCAACGGGGGTGCCCTCCGACTGCTCGGCGAGCCTCCGACCACCCCATCGGAAGCCGCCGTTCCATCCGTCCGCTCATGATGCGCGCACCTTCAACGTCTGCCCGACGACGTCGAGCATCGAGCGCAGCGTGTCGTAGTCGTAGTGCTTCATCCGGAGCCACGCGTTCGCCATGTACCCCGCCTCGACGCCCTGCGTGGGCGTACCCGGCGGCGGGAAGTGGCTGTCGATGATCATGCCGTCGAAGCGGCGGAAGATCTCGTCCTTGCCATCGTAGTGCGTGATGTGCCCGTCGCGGTCGGGCCGGAGCGCGATGATGCCGGCGGCGAAGCGACGCGAGAGCGTCTGGCTCGGCTTGCCGTGCACGATCGCCATCGCCCACTCGCGGTAGATGTCGAACTCGTTGGCCGCGGCGTAGAGGTCCCACGCGCGCACGCCCGGCGGCCGGCAGCCGATCTCGCTGAACTTGAGCCCCTTCGGACCGTAGAACCACTCCATGTGCGTGGCGGAGGTCCCGATGCCGAGCGCAGTGATGACCTTCTGGCCCATCTCCTTCAGCTCTTCGTAGCTCGGCTGATCGACGCGGTTCGTGGCGATGAACTGGGGCGAGATCCAGCGTGTCCGCATCGCCTCGAGCACGTTCGGGTAGTAGTGCGAGACGAAGTCGTGGATGACCTTCCCGTTCGCGGTGATCGTGTCGTAGAAGCCCTCGTGTCCCTCGATGAACTCCTCGACGGCGACGCTGCGTCCCTTGTCGACGTGACACGCGACGAGCGCATCGTGGAGCTCGCCCGCGTCGTTCGCGCGGTAGGTCCCCGAAGCTCCGGCGGCGTCGCGCGGCTTCACGATGAGCGGGAAGCCGACCTTCTCGGCGAACTCCTTGATCTCGGCCGGATCGGAGCTGCCGATCGACTGCGCGCAGGGAACGCCCGCCTTGCGCAGCGCTTCCTTCATCGCCGGCTTGTCACGGCAGAGGAACGCCGTCTGGACGCTCGTGCCCGGGATCCCGCACCTCTCACGGACGCGAGCTGCCGCCATGACGTGCGCCTCGACCACGGCCTCGAGCCGCTCGATCTTCACGCCGGGGCGCGCCTGGAGCCAGCGCACCGCCTTCTCGAGCTGGCCCTCGTCGGTGACGTTGCCGATCTCCTCGTAGTGCGTCAGCCACTGACGCAACCCGTCGTCGAGCGACGATTTCGGCCGCTCGCCGATGCCGATGACGCGAGCACCGACGGAATGAAGAGCACGCGCGAACTCGCGCTGGTTCGCAGGGAATGACGGCTCGATGAAGATGACGTCCACGGTCGCTCGGCCTTTGTGGAAATAGGCGGGCAAGCTAGCAGCCCGGTCCGCTACATTCCATCTCAGCCGTAGCCGCGAGCTCAAGTTCTCGTGCAACGGTGGCCTGATGCACGCTCTTCCCGTTCGCCGTCCTCGTCACGGTTCGAACCGCAGCCGGGCGGCCGAAGCGCGAGGCTCCCGGTCATGCCCCTCCTGGCACGTCAGACGGTCGATGCGCCAATCCTCGAGGAGGACTACAAAGCTCAGAAGAAGGAGGACTGCCCGCAGGCTGGCGCGTGCCTGGCGCACCAGTACCTGTTGCGCCCGCGGGCAGTGCGCGGTCGTCTTCGAGGGGACTCCAGACTGGCCGAAGGACGCCGCCGCGCCACGGCAGGAATGACGCGTGACGACGGATCCACGCCTCCGCGGCCTGCACGTTGGAGCCCGCGGGCTGAGTGGAGGCGATCGTCGTGGTCAGTCCGGAGTCGCCAACACGTCGGGCGACGCTGCTCGTTGCCCTGCGACGCGTACCCGTGCCATCGTGGCACCTCGCAGTGGACGCGACGGGCTGCGAAGTCGACCACCGTGCAGGCAGCGACCGGCGGCGCTTCGAGGCGGAACGCGACCCGCCCGCGCGGTCCGGAAGCGTCGCTAAATCAGCGCCCCCCAAGAGCTCGGAGCGCAGGAGAGGCGTGAACACGGCAAGCGCGGCCGCGACTTCCCCGGACGTGCTGCGGCTGCGGGAGCTTCTTCGCTCGAACGCTCCGCCGGGAGAGCGCTTCACCTACCCGAGCGCGCGATCGTCCAACATCCGAGCGAGGGCAGAGGCTCGTTCGTGTTCCCATTCGTGCCCGCCTGCACGAGGTTCACGCACTGATCCTTCAGCTCTCCGCGCGCCGTGTAGCACCCACCTCCCATGGTATCTGGTAGTCCCGCCGGACAATCGGAGACGCCCGCGGAGCAAGGCTTCTTCGACTTCACCGTGCAGAAGCGCTCGCTCGAGATCCCCGCCTCGAGGCAATATCCGTCCGGACAGTCCGCGTCGCTCCGGCACGGGGAGCAAAGTCCGCCGTCTCCGCGGCATGAGCCTGCGCGCGGCAAGCACACTCGGACCTCGGTGCCAGCCGCCGTCCCACAATGCCCGTCGAGGTTGCAATTGCGATCCGTCGTGCACTCGGCCGCGCAGATCCTCTCGCCTCCTTCAGCGCCGTCCGCGCTGACGCAGTGTTGGCGGAGGCCCTCGTTCATCGGACAGTCGACATCCGAGCTGCATGGCGAACAATACGACCCTTGCCACGGGCTCCACGCGCGAGGCAGACACACCGTCGTGGTCGCGTCCGCTCCGTAGCTGCGCTTGAGCGTGGTGACGTTTGGCTTCTTGTTCACCGTGGCGCACCAGTAGCCGCCTCTGCAGTCAGCGTCTTCCGCGCAACCGTATTGCGTACAGAACGCCCTGGCATCCGTCGGACTGATCCCGTAGCACCAGAAACCATTCTCGAGATCGCACGATGGATTCCCATCGATGCCCTCCGCTGGATTGCAGGGAGCTCCCCACCGGCCCGCCGTCACCGAGAGCGGATACGAGTGTTTGTCGGGCACGCAGTAGGCGACTGCGCCGCCTCCGCTCGCGCCTCCCGCAGAGCAATGGAAGTTCGGCGGACACTTGTCTTGGGAGGCGATGCTCCGATCGTCCGGGCCGATAGAGCAGAGGAGGCGACACTTCGTGGTCTGCTTGGAGAGATCTCCAGCAGCCTCATCTGCCTGGGTATCGAAGCCGACCACGCATGAGTTTGCCTCGGGGCAGGAGGAGGACTCGCACGTCGCCTCCGGGCTCGAACATGCCCACAGGCCGAAGCCGACGGCGAGCATTGCGCTCACGATTGCGAATTTCAGCGTTCTTCGAGTGTCATTCATGCGCGCGCGCCAAGCGAGCCGTGTGCCATCGACGAAATGCGAAGGCAGCCCCGTGACCCTACGCGCACCGTTCCAACCATTACGTCGCGACCATTACACCTCGCCTCCCTCGCCTACCCCACGGTCTGCATTCCGGCGGAGAATCCCGCGCGCCGCCAGCGGCACGCGGCCTGCACCAGAGCCGACTCCGTTCACCGAGGAGCCCATGAAGAACCCATTCATCGCGACCGCGTCGTGCGCCCTGATGTGTGTAGTCCTTGCCTGCGGTCAGCCGCACGAAGACTTTGGCGGGGTCGATCCCGCAGCGCCGCCGCCCGGTTCGTGCGACCAGAATCCGAACGGCGATTGCTATCCAATCGACGATCTCGGAACGAATCCCCGACAAGGAAAGACGGCTGGACAGCGCATTAGAAACCTCAAGTTCTTCGGCTTCAAGAACATCGACCCGTCAACCAAGACCGACCCCAGCGGTGCCCCTCAGCGTGTCTCGCTCTCGGAGTTCTACGACCCGACCGGGACCCAGTTCAAAGTCATTCACCTCATCGGAGCCTCCAACTGGTGCCCGCCTTGCAACCACGAAACCGAGGTCATTGCCTCGAGTGCTGCCGCAAAGCTGGCTCCGCGAGGCGTCGTCTTCCTCGAGGCTCTCATCGACGGCCCTACTGGTGGCGTCGGCGCGACCACGGAGGTCTTGAAGAAGTGGATTACGGGGCCGCGTCGAGACGACAGCGGCCAGGTCTTCACCACTCCGCTCAACTTCACAGTCATGCTCGATCCTGACCAGAACGCGCTCGGCCCGTTCTTTCAGGCCAACTCAGTTCCCTTCAACCTGAACATCGACGCCCGATCGATGGAGATCCTGACATCGCGCCAAGGCGCGCCGCCGGACATCGTGGCGGACGTCGAGAAGTGGCTGGATTGGACGGCAAGCCATCCCGCCAAGGGCACGAACGAATAGAGCCAGGAGCCAGAATGACCTCCAACGGACTGCGATGCTTCGTCGTCGCGACGATCTTCCTCTCTGCATGCGGCGTGAAGAGCGACCCGAGCGAAGGCGCAAAGAGTCCCCTCGGCAAGGGAACGACGGCCAAGGACTTCACCACGAAGGACGTCGACGGTCAGACATTCCGCCTGAGCGATCATGTTGGAAAGAGCGTGATCCTGATCGACTTCTGGGCGACGTGGTGCGAGCCCTGTCTTGCGGAGTTTCCGCATCTCCAGACGCTCTACGATCAGAACAAGAGCAAGGGATTCATCGTCGTCGCCGTCTCGATGGACGGTCCCGATTCGATCGCGATGGTTCCCGCGTTCGTGAAGCGCAACGGACTCACCTTCCCCGTCGTCCTGGACGAGGACTCACGCATCGCGAGTATCTACAATCCGCGCAAGAGCGCACCGCTCTCCGTATTGATCGACCGCGCGGGGCACATCGTCGTCGTCCGCGAAGGGTACAACCCAGGAGACGACGAGCTCATCGCCGCGGACGTTCGACGTGTCCTCGACGCAGTCGAATAGCGCGCTTGGGGTTGCCGTCGCGTTCGCGATCGTCACGGCATCCGAACGAGCGAGCGCTGTGGACCTCCCGCCAGTCCGCGACGAGCCTGTGAAGCTCGACGTCACGAACGTCTCGATCTTCACCCAGCGCTTCGATCCGCGAACCACCGAAGGACAGAGAGCTGCGAGCGCAGGATTCGGCTTCTGGATCAATCGGCTCAATGCGCAGCTCTCACTCGGGCATTTCACGCTGGGTACGCGGCTCGACTCCTCCATCTACTGGCGCCGCCCCGAAGATCTTGCGAACAATCCCGCGGACAAGCGCGATCTTCTCGCGTTCGACTCCTATCGCTTTCCGACGACCATCTACCCGGCAAAGCTCTGGCTGACGTATTCGGCTCCGGGAATCGAAGTCACGGTCGGCGACGCCTACGCGCAGATGGCGCGTGGCTTCGTGATGTCGATGCGGAAGGTCGACGATCTCGGCATCGACACGACCGTTCGCGGAGGAAAGGTGGCCATCACCAAGGGCCTCTTCTCGTTCACGGGGGTCGCCGGACTTGCAAATCCTTCGCGCGTCGACGAAGCGTCGGGTGGGGCTCTCTTCCTTCAACGAGTCTCCACGGACAATCGGTCTCCGCATCCGGTATTCGGTTCGGACCGTGTCGTGGCTGCGGAGATCCAGGCGGGGAGAGGGCTGCCGATCGTGCTCGCGACGTCCGCCGCCCGCTATACGCGGTGCGCTCCGTACGCATTCGATCGAGGACGAATCGCGGATCGCGGGCTTCTCTCGGAGCTCGGCTCGTGCGACCCCGCCGACACCCAAACCTGGATCGACGTCCTGGATACGACCGATCCGACGCGCCGGGCCACCGAGGTCGACATGGCCGCGCAGTCGGTGGAGGTGCCGCGCCTTGGTCCTCTCGGAAGCCTCTACGTCGTGGGGGTCACGCAGCGCCGCGCTTTCGATGACCCCGCACGGAACGGGGCCATGTCTCAGGGCAATGCCCTGTACGCGACGCACTCCGGAACGTTCGGCCCCATCGTCACCACCCTCGAGCTCAAGAGCTATCGCAACTTCCATCCGGTCGCCGCGGCCGTCAACACGCGCACGGCAGACGCCTTTGCCAATCTCGCCTATTCCCAGGCGCCCACCGCGGAAGCCATCACCCAGGACAACATGGCAGGTGCTTTCAATGCCTGCGTCAACGGCGGGCGCGCCCGCGTCGACGTCCGCCTGTCGAAGAACCTCGTTCCTTATGTGCAGGCCATCCATGCTCGTACACAGACCGAAAACAGCGCAGGGGCGTGCGATCGGGCCGGCAACTTCGTCGGTGACCGCACGAAGAAGCCCGCAGCCGCCCAGAACGACGTCTGGGACGGCACGACCGGCCTCCAGCTCTACTGGGATGAATCCCGGTCCTACCTCTTCTCGACGGTCGGATTCCGAAGCGACGTCACCGGCGAGGGATCGAGCTTCTATCAGGAGAAGAGCGTCACCTACACGCTCTCGCAGTACGTCGGGCGCGCCACGTCGATCGAGCTCATGGGACGCCACCGCCTTCGTGAGCCAGGCGGGGGCGCCGAGGGCTGGCGCGAAGGCGAACACTACACCGCCCTGAAGATCGCGCCGAAGTGGGTCTTTAGCCAGGGGTTCGAGTACACGACGCGCCCGGGCAACCCGACCTACTACCTGAACGGCGGGCTCTTGTTCCGAATGAGCAGCGAATCGAACGTGAAGGTCCTCGTCGGACAGCAACGCGGCGGACTCAAGTGCGTCAACGGCGTTTGTCGGATCTTCCCCGCCTTCGAAGGGGCGCGCATCGAGCTCACACTGCGCTTCTGACCGTGGGCGGGGTCCGTACTCAAAGTAACGGTGCCGACCGTGCATTCGATGACCTGCGCATCGCGGCAACGGCAACTGGGAGGTGTTGAAGGGAGCTCGACTTTGGTGCGTGTCTTGCATCCGCCTGCACCCGCCTTGGCGTGTGCAGCATCTCCTCAGGTTGCGACGTTGAATGCGAGCGGTTTCATCGCGCTCGACGATCGTTTGATGTGCGCCACGTCGGGCGTCATCCTCATCAAGGGCTCGCGCGAGATCCACGGGGCGGTCGTCGCTCACGTCAACCGACGGCTCCGTGCGAGCGGCGTCCATCCGATGACGGTAGCCGCGAGGCCCGGGGCCCCACGCTTTTGCGACGCGGCGGCCCAGCTCGGCGTGAAGGCGTCGACGGTCGATCCGCTGGCGTGGGCCGAGGCGATCGCCGAGGCCTCGACGAAACGGATGGTCGCGGTCGTCGGGGCGCTGCCCAAAGAGAATACATGGGACTTCGAGGTCGCCGAGAACATCGTCAGAACGGGTGGCCCGCTCCTCGTCTTCGTCACCGGGCAAAGAGTGCCCTCGTGGGATGTCCACGTCTTCGAGGTCGACGCCGAGCTCGGCTCCGAGGAAAAGTCGCGATGGCTGGCGGCGATGGCCGAGGCCGCTCATGCCGACATTGCTACGAGCGATCTCGCCCGCCTCGAGGAGTGGTGGAGGACGGCACGCCGTACGAAGCCCGAAGCCACCGACCCGCTCGGCGAGTTGGACGAACAAACCCGAGCGCTCGCGACGCAACTGGCGCTGGTAGGGCGAATGCTCGACAGGAGCGCGTTCCGAACGGACGTTACCCGGCAGCTGAACGACCTCCTCGCGGCCGGTAGCCTGGCGACGAGCGGTCCGCTCGTCGGTCTCCACTGGGACGATGACGCGCGCAAGCTCGAAGCCAGCGCAACGAACTGCGAGCGCCTCCTCGCGGCGCAGATGCTCGTTGCCCCGGAGCCTCCGCCGGACGCGTGGGCGTACGCCCGCGCGGCACACCTCTTCCTGGCAGCGGGAAGGCCCGGGGACGCCGACGCCGCGATCGCGCGTGCCCTCGAAGACTCGGCCGGTACGAGCGTGGCGACCGACCTGGCGGAGCGCTGGTTCGAGGCCACGCTGCCCGTCCGTGGTCAGGACGGCCTGCTGCTGCGGAGGCGCGCGGCTGAGCGCGCGCTCGCCTCCGGAGACTCGAAGAGCGCCCTCCGTTGGTGTGAGAGCGCGCAGGCCCTGAAGCCCCGGGAAGCATCGACGGCGTTGCTGATGGGGCAGATCCTCGTTCAGCTCGGCGATCCAGTGGCCGCGCGCGTGTCGCTCGAGAAGGCGCACACCTGGGCGCTCGACGACGAGCAGCGCGCGCGGGCTCTTGCCGAGCTTGCCGAGGTCGCCGTCTTGTCGGGCGATCTCGACTCGGCATCGGAGTACGCGAAACAGGCCAGCGTCCTCGCGTCGTCGGCGGCGACGCAGCTCGCGGCGCGCAACACGCTCGGCAAGATGCACCTCCTTTGCGGGCGCTGGGAAGAGGCAGATCGGCACTTCGCGGAGGACGCCCTCTTCGCATCCTCCGCCGGCGAGAGCGCAGCGGAGCTCCGTGCGGGACTCAATCGTGCGATTGCACTGATGTCGAACGACTCTCCCGACAGGGCTCGCTCGATACTCGAGCGCGTGCGAAATGAGGCAGTCCGACTCCGGGAGGAGCGCGCGGAGGCCTTTGCGTGCATCAATCTGGGCGTCGTTGCCCACCGCCAGCGTGACTACGTCGCTGCGCTCGTGAGCTGGGACCGCGCCCTCCGCCTGCAGCGCGTCCTCCCGAGCCGTGCGAGCGCAACCCACGCGCTCGCGAACCTGGCCGAGCTTCGGTTGCGCCTCGGGCTCCTTGCTCACGCGGAGCAGACCTTGACGTTCGGACGCACCCTCGTTGCGACGGAGGCACCGGCGGCCTTCGCACACTACCGTCGGGTCGGAGCGAAGATTGCGCTCGCACGAGGCCATATGGAGGTCGCACGCCGAGAGACCGAGGCCGCACTCAAGGACGCGCGGACGTCCGGAGACGTCGAGACGCTCGCATGGGTCGAGCTCCTCATGGCACGCATTGCGCTCGAGGAAGGGAATCTCACGATCGCCGCGATGAGCCTCGCGGAGGCGGAAGCGGCGACCGCCAACGTTCAGATCCGCGCCGAGGCGACGCTCCTGCGGGCGAGTCATTTGCGCTCGACAGGCGCGAGAAGTGCCCTCGGCGCGGCGACGGAAGCTGCGGCTCTCGCGCGAACTGCGGGCGACGAAGACCTCCTCGTGGAAGCGCAGATCCTTCTAGCGCTCGTCTGCAGAGATGACGGTGACATCGAGAGCGCACGGTCGCACTGCGAAAAGGCTATGGCGACGCGAGAGCAACTGGCGGCCACGTTGCCGTCCGACATCCGCGCGGCATATCTGGCAAAACCCGAAGGCGTTGCCCTGCTGAAGTTCCGCGCATCTCTCGGAGTCGATGGTGAAGCAAGCAACGTCGATTCCGGGAAGAAAGTCTGCATCCCCGCGAGGGCGACGCCCGATCGCGAGATGGTAGGCGATCACCCGCAGATTCGGTCTCTGCTGCTCGCCGTCCAGAAGGTCGCCCGTTCGAATGCGACCGTACTCATCCGGGGCGAGAGCGGGACGGGCAAGGAGCTCGTTGCCGAGGCGCTCCATCGCGCGAGCGATCGCCGAGACGGGCCCCTCGTGAGCGTCAACTGCGCGGCGCTGGTCGAGTCCCTTCTCCTCTCTGAGCTCTTCGGGCACGAGAAGGGAGCGTTTACCGGCGCCTCGAATCGCCGTCGTGGTCGGTTCGAGCTCGCCGAGGGAGGGACGCTCTTCCTCGACGAGATCGGCGACATCTCGCCGAGGACCCAGGTCGCTCTTCTCCGCGTGCTCCAGGAGAAGACCTTCGAGCGTGTCGGTGGCATCGCCCCGATTTGCGCGGACGTGCGCGTCGTCTGCGCGACGCACCGCAACCTGAAGGCCATGGTCGAAAGCGGCGAGTTCCGCGAAGACCTCTACTATCGACTCCGAGGGATCACCCTCGAAGTACCGCCGCTGCGCGTTCGGACCAGCGACATAGGACGACTCGGTGCCCACCTGCTCGCGCGAGTCGCCTCGGAGCGCAACGAGCCGGTCAAGGCGTTGACGACGGACGCGATCGGCCTTCTCCAGCGGCACAAGTGGCCGGGGAACATTCGCGAGCTCGACAACGTGCTTCGCGCGGTGTCGCTGTTCACGGAGGGCAAGGTCATCGACGCTGCCGATCTCATCGCGCATGTCGACGAGCTCCGGGCAGTCGCCCAGCTCGCGTTCTCGTCTCAGTCGGCCATCTCCGTGCGAACGTTCACGGCTTCGGACTCCACCGAGAGCGCACGCGCTTCTCGTGACGGTGAGTCCCGGCTCGACAGCGACGGATACGCGCTGATTCGGCGCGGAGGGATGACGCTCTACGATCTGAAGCGCCAGCTCGAGCACGATTGCATCGTCCGTGCGCTCGATGAAACGAAGGGGAACATTTCACGAGCAGCGGAGCTCCTCGGAATGAAGCGACCGCGGCTATCCCAGCTCGCCAAGAAGTACAGAATGTCGGTGCATCAGGAGGAAGAATCATGAATCGCTCCTACCCTGCGTGGCTCGTCGGCTGTGCGCTCGTATTCGCTGGGTATGGCTGTGCAGCGGACGCAACGAGCATCGTGACGACGATCGAAGAGACGGAGACACCTGCTGCGCCTTCGAACGCTCCGTCTCCCGAAACCGAGCGCGAAGTCGCGCCCGCATCCTCGAACACGAGCGCGAGCACGGCCGCGAGCGCGAGGATGGTGGAGACGGTCGCCCCCGTTCGGATGGTCCGACCGGCTGAAGAGTTGCAGGGGCCACAGCCCGTTCCGTGGTGCAGCGCGTTCGTATGCGGAACCGTGAGCTGCCCCTGCCTCCCTTTTCTCTTCGATGAGGCCATCGCGGTCGACTTTGGTGCGAGAGCAATTCCAATCGCCGCGGACGCGGACGGCTCTCGACCGATATCGATGCCGAACGATCCCGACGAGCGCTGACGCGTCGGCCACTACCCTCGTCAGCCTCTACGCGAGAGCCGTCGGGATGGTCGGACCGAGTTCGCCCTCACCGATGGGCGCGACCGGTGCTACGCTGCGCCCCCCTTGAACGTCCTATTCGTCTCATCCGAAGTGGCGCCGTTCGCCAAGACGGGGGGCCTCGGCGACGTTGCGGCGGCCCTTCCTCGTGCGCTCGGCGGGCGTGGTCATGACGTGCGGATCGTCATGCCGATGTACGCGCGGGTGCAGACGCCCGACCGCAAGTTCGAGACGGTCATCCGCGAGGCAGTGCTCGTCCTCGGCGGTACGCGGATCGTCTTCTCGGTCCACGAGGCGACGCTCCCGGACTCCAAGGTCCCGGTGTACTTCGTCCGCTGCTCCGGCCTCTACGACCGGGAGGGCATCTACACCTCCGACCACGACGAGCACCTCCGCTTCGCGGTCCTCTCGTGGGCCTCTCTCGTCATCTGCCAGCGGCTCGGGTTCCGCCCGGACATCGTCCACGCGAACGACTGGCAGACGAGCCTCATCCCGCTCCTCCTGAAGACGATGTTCGCGTGGGACCGCATCTTTGCGGCGACCCGCACGGTGCTCACGATCCACAACATCGGACACCAGGGCACGTTCGGCGGCAGCGCCATCGCCGACACCGGGCTCTCCGATGCCGCGCATCACTTCCATCAGGACCAGCTCCGCGAGGGGCGGATCAACTATCTCCTCACCGGAATCCTCTACGCGAACGCGATCACGACGGTCAGCCCGACCTACGCGCGCGAGATCCAGACCCCCGAGCACGGCGTCGGGCTCGATGCGTTCCTCCGCCAGCGGAGCGAGATCCTCTTCGGCATCCTCAACGGGATCGACGAGGGCGAGTGGAGCCCCGACACGGACGCGCACATCCCGCACCGCTATTCGGCCGAGGAGCTCGAAGGCAAGGAGAAGAACAAGCAGGAGCTGCTCGAGGGAGCGGGCCTCCGCTACATCCCGCGCGTCCCGATCATCGGCATCGTCTCGCGCCTCGCCTGGCAGAAGGGCTTCGACCTCTGCATGAGCGTCCTCCCACGCGTGCTCGCGAAGCGACAGGTGCAGCTCGTGGTGCTCGGAACCGGCGAGCCGCAATACGAGCGCTTCTTCGCATCGCTCGCGTTCCAGTTCCCGAAGCAGGTCGCCTACAAGCGCGGCTTCAGCGAGCCGCTCGCGCACCTCATCGAGGCGGGCGCGGACATGTTCCTCATGCCGTCCCGCTACGAGCCGTGCGGCCTGAACCAGATGTACAGCCTCCGCTACGGCACGCCGCCGATCGTTCATCGCACCGGCGGCCTCGCCGACACGGTCACGCCGTTCGACGCCGCACGGAAGACCGGCAACGGCTTCCTCTTCGATCACTTCGACGAGGGCGGGCTCGGCTTCGGCATCTCGCAGGCGCTCGCCACGTGGGGCTCCGGCGAGGGCGAAGACCGCGAGCGCTGGCGCACGCTCCAGAAGAACGGCATGCGCGCGCGCCTCGGCTGGGACGAACGCGTCACCGCCTACGAGATGGTCTACCGGATGATCGCGCCCGGCCGCTGAGGCTCCGGCACGTCGGGCTTCGCGATCAGCGCGAGCGCGTCGCCGAGACGGAGGCCTTCGGCGGCGGGATGCAGATCGGCGCGCTTCCGCCCGGACAGGCCATACGCGCGATCGTGATGTCGTATCTGTACGTGCCCCTCGACTGAGCGGCGAACTGCACCCAGAGGTCGTTGTTCACGTTCGGGAGAAGGACGTCGTCCGGCTCGATGAAGAAGCCGTTGTTGATGACGTCCGAGTAGGAGACGCACGTGCGAGCGTTGCCGACGTTCTTGATCGCGAACGCCTTCGTCTCGTTGACCCGGAAGCCGCCGAGGGAGGCCGGGGTCACCTCGATGATGGCGCCGTAGGCACCGACGTGGAGTTTCACGATCCGGGTGGCAACCGCCTCCGACGGGGCGGTGATCTTCACCTCGAGATCCTCGTCGAGCTCGCCGAGCGGCAAGCCGATCGTGTTCGCGCCGACGACGATGTCGACCTTCGACGGCGTCGGGGTGTTCGCCGCTCTTGGGACGGTGCCGCCCCCTCCACTCACGATCTTGAAGCGGGAGGCCGGAGAGAGGAGCTTCGCTTCGTAGGTCGCCGTGTTCGAGGTCGAGTAGTTGGTGACCCCGATGGCCGCCTGAGCCGTCGGCGTCACCCCGCAGTCGAAGTCGCCGAGGTCGGCGGTGAGCGGCCCCACCGTGACGTCCTGGCTCACGCGCTTCCCCTTCAACGTCAGTGCCGGCGCCGGGGCGCACAGCGCGCCGCCCACCTGCGGCGTCACCTGGATCTCGCGAACCACGTCCGAGGCCTGCCCCACGGTCATCGTCGCGCCGACCGTCGCGGTCCCGTTCGGCGGGATGATCACCGTCGCCTGCGACAGGGCGAAGTCGCTCGTGAGCCCGGCGACCCCGGTGACGCTGATCTGCTCGTTGCCCTCGTTCTTCAGCTCGATGGGGACCACCGCGCTCTCGCGGTTCTGCTGGACTTCGCCGAAGTCCACCAGCGTCGGATTCACCGCGAGGAGGCCGCCGAGGACATCGACCTTCGCGTTGATCTGCTGGACGCTGCTCCCCACCTTCACGACGACGTCGATCGACTGCGGGCCCGGCGCCGAACCGATCGCGTCCACGTACACGAGCACGAAGCCTCCGCGATCGATCGTTCCTTTCATGATGCCGTCCGTCGCGCCGCGCAGCGAGAACGTCTGGTTCTGCGAGAGGATCACCTCGTACGGAGCCGCAGCATCGCCATTGTTCGTGATCGTGATCGCGCTGCTCTGCTTTTCCTCACAACGAATGCCGGGAAGCGTGAGCGCGCTCGGAGCGATCGTGATGCCGTCCGCCGTCTGAATCGCTCCGTCCACGACGAGCGACGCGTCTTCGGGCTCGGCGCCCGTCGCCCCGTCGCCATCGGAAGGAGCCTCGATCCCGGCGAGAGTGGCGCACGCCAGGAGGGCGCCGGTGCTGGCGAGAACGACGAGCGTCTGGCGCAGGCGAGCGAGCACGGCAGATCAAGGCTAGCAGCGGTCGGCCGTGCCGGCGACGCGGCGCCCGTTCCCTGCCCGTCGAGGAGGAGACGCCCCTACTCGGCGTAGTGGACCTTCACCGTCTCGATGATCTTCTTGACCATGGCTCGGACGGTGTCGGTGCTCTCGTGGCGGACGACGACGTACCCGTCGCCCTCGTAGCTGTCGGCCTTCGTCGCGCCGAGGGTCGGGAGCTTCGCCTCCATGACCCACTTGCCGACGGCTTCGTGCACCTCGTGGACGCCGGTGACGTTGACGATGCGGCCCTGCCCCATCCCGCGGAGGTAGGCGCAGCCGACCGCGTATTTCCGCGGCCACGGCGCATCGAGCTCGTTGTCGACGACCGCGCGCGCCCAGGCCCGGTAGGCGTCGATGTCGTGCGCGAGGCCGGTCATGCGGGTGAGGTTGGCTCCGGGCGGACGCTGCGCGATCTCGCCAATCGCAAGAGAGCCGTCCTCCTTCTCGAACCACTCCATGTGCGTCATCCCGCTGTCGAGACCGAGCGCCTCGATCGCGGCGAAGCCCATCGCGCGAGCCTTCTCGTGAAGGGGACCGCCGATCTCTCGAGGCAGGATGGTGGCCCACTGGATCCACGCGTTCTCGACGACGTCGAGGCAGCTCGGGTGGTAGTCGGAAATCGACCACGCCTGCGGCTTGCCCGAGATCGTGATCGTCTCGAAGCTGTGCTCGCGCCCGCGAAGCATCTCCTCTGCAAGGACGGGCGAGCTCGGTGATACGCGCATCCCCACCACGGCACGGAGGAGCGCATCGAGCGAGCTGACCCGGAACGTCGCCTTCGCGCCCATGCCTGCGGGCGGCTTGAGGACCATCGGGAAGCCGACCTGCTCCGCGAACCCTCGCGCGTCGGCCTCCGACGTGACGAGGCAGTGCTTGGCGACCGGCAGGCCGGCGGCGCGAAGCGCGTCCTTCATCCGCGCCTTGTCGCGGAAGAGATCGGCGACCTCGGGCCGCGTGCCCTCGATGCCGAACCGTGCGCGCGCCTCCGCGAGCTGGACCATCATCGGCTCGAGAATGCCGATGAGCCGATGAGGCTGCCCGTGACGCCGGCGGAGCACCTCCACACCTTCGAGCACGTCCCCGAGGTCGAGGGGCCTCGTGACCCGTACGACGTCGTGGAAGAGGCGCGCGTCGTCCCCTTCCGGCGGGGTATGGCAGACACCGAGGAGGCGCACGTCGTCGAGCTTCGCCGTTGCCCGGACGAAGCGCATGGTGGTCTCGATGGGGAACGGGGCTACGAAGATGACGTTGCGGGGCATGGGGGAAGGTCCAGCGTGCCCTCAGGCAACACGGCCCGTCAACGCATGCGTGCGAGACAGTCGAGACGAGACGCAATGGTGCACTGGGCCCTTGGGATCGAGTGCCGTATGGTACACACCGACGTCGTCTCCTCACGTCACGTCGAGTCACGTCAGGACCACGTCGAGCCCACCGATGCGAGTCGTCTTCCTTTCCCCCGCCTATCCGCCGGAGATGATCGAATACACCCGTGGCCTCGCCGAGGTCGGCGCCACGGTCTACGGGGTCGGTGACACGCCGTTCGAGGCCCTGCCCGCGCGCGTGCGTCCGTATCTCCACGATTACCTCCGCGTTCCCAAGATCATGGCAGAGGACGACGTGATCGAGCGCGTCTCCACCTGGCTGCGCGGTACCGAAATCGATCGCGTGCTCGCGAACTGGGAGCCGCTCGTGATCCTCGCGGCGCGTCTCCGCGAACGCTGGGGCGTCCCGGGGATGTCGGTCGACGCCGTCCGCGGTTTCCGTGACAAGCAGCTCATGAAGGAGCGGGTCAAGGCGGCTGGGCTCCGCGTCCCGAAGTCGCGTCGCGTGAAGACCGAGTCCGAGACACGCGCCGCGGTCGAGGAGATCGGCTATCCGCTCATCCTGAAGCCCATCGCCGGCGCCGGCAGCGCCGACACGCACAAGGTGACGAGCGCCGCCGAGCTCGAGCCCGTCCTCAAGGCGATGCGCGGCGTGCCCGAGGCCAGCTGCGAGGAGTACATCGAGGGCGAAGAGTTCACGTTCGACACCGTCTGCATCGGTGGCAAGCCCGCTTACGAGAACGTCGCCGCGTACCTCCCGAAGCCGCTCGAGATGCGGACGCTCGAGTGGATCAGCCCCGTCATCATCACCGTGCGGGACATGCAGCAGGCGAAGCTCCAGGGCGGGATCACGCTCGGACGCAAGGTGCTCGACGCGCTCGGCATGGGCGACGGCTTCACGCACATGGAGTGGTACCTCACCCCGAAGGGCGAGGCCGTGTTCGGCGAGATCGGCTGCCGCCCGGGCGGCGCGCACATCGTCGACCAGATGAACTACACGAACGACATCGATCTCTTCCGCGAATGGGCGCGCGTGTCGTGCTTCGGGAAGTTCGAGGCGAGCTCGCCGCGGAAGTACAACGTCGGCATCGTGTTCAAGCGGGCCCGGGGCGAGGGCAAGATCACGCGCATCGAGGGCCTCGGTGACTGGATACGCGCATGCGGCGAATGGGTCGTCGAGGAGAAGCTCCTCCGCCCGGGCACGCCCCGCCGCAACTGGAAGCACACGCTGCTGTCCGACGGCCACGTCCTCGTACGCCACCCCGAGTGGGAGGAGGCGCACCGGATGTCCTTCGCCGCGGCGACGGGCATCAAGATGTACGCCGAGTGACACGCGCGTGAACGCCGCGAGCCGTGAGCGCGGCGAGCCCCGTTCATCGAAGGTCGGGGCTGCTGCGGCACGGCAGCCCAGGGCGGAGCGTCCGCTGGCCGAGGGGAGCCAGCGCCGGCGCGAGAGTGATAGAACGACGGGCCATGGCCGCGAAGAAGCGCGCACCGTCGAAGACCCCGAAGCGCCGTACCCCTCGCAAGCAGAAGGCCGGATCGGCCGGGCTCGATCCGGTGTCGTGCCAGCTCGACGCGAACGACGCGACGATCGCGCCGCTCGAGAAGATCATCGAGCACGAGGGCGGCATCGTCGTCGGTCGATACAAGGAGCCGCTCGGCGGCCACCCGCTCGTCACCGCGATCCTGCCCATCGCGAAGATCGAGCCGACGCCCTTCCAGCGTGACCTCAGCGACACCCACCACAAGCGCCTCGCCGACGTGATCCAGAAGACGGGGCGCTTCCTCGACCCGGTCATCGCGATCACCGCGCCGAAGCACGCCCCCTCGAAGGCGAAGAAGGGCGACGGTGATGGCGAGCCCGCGTTCTGGACGCCGAACGGGCGCCACCGCCTCGAGGCGATGCGCCGTCTCGGCGCGAAGGCGATCACCGCGCTCGTCGTGCCCACCCGCGAGGTCGCGTGGCAGATCCTCGCGCTCAACACGGAGAAGGCTCACAACCTGAAGGAGCGCTCGCTCGAGGTCATTCGCATCTACCGCAGCCTGCTCGAGGAGGACGACTCGCTCGCCGAGAACGGCTTCGCCTTCTACCTCGAGGATCCGGCGCTCGTGACGCTGGGCGTCTGCTACGAGAAGAACGCCCGCTTCGCCGGCGGCGCGTATCACCCCGTGCTCCGGCGCCTGGAGGTGTTCTCGGAGGCCCCGATCGCAAAGGCGATCCACGAGCACGAGAGGCTCGCAACGCTGACTCTCGAGGTCGAGGAGAAGGTCGCCGCCGCGGTCGCGAAGCTCCGCGAAAGAGGGCTCGTCAGCCCGTACCTCCGCTCGTTCGTCGTCGCTCGGATCAACCCGCTTCGCTGGATCCAGGGCGACGTCCCGCCCGCCGAGAAGGTCCTCACCACGATGCGCGACCGTGCCGCCAAGTTCAACGCCGAGAAGGTCAAGCAAGAGGACCTCACCCGCATGGGCGGCGGCGTTCCCGACGAAGAAGCCTGAACGCGAGCGCGAGGGCCGCGCTCGCTGCTCGGGTGCTCGCGTGACGACCGCTCGCGATCATCCGCGACGTCCTCCCGAGCTCGAGTCGGATGGGCGCGGCGACACCGATCGACCGTCGCACCGGCGAGCACGACCGAACGCGTGCAGCTGCGTGCGCCTCCACGCGAGCGCTCGGGGGCGCGCACGTTGCACGGCGAAAACGCGAAACCGGAAACGCGAAAGGAGCGTCCTCATGACGACCGAAAACGCTGCTGTGCTCTCGCCGGTGATGGCGGCCGCGCCGCCCGAGCGAGCGGGAAGACTGAGCTGGGGAGGTCTCATCGGCGGCCTCTTCGTCGCCCTCGCCGTATGGGTCCTCCTCACCGTCCTCGGTCTCGCGGTGAGCCTGGCCGCGATCGAGCCCAGCAATCCCGCCGCGTCGCTCCGAGGGGTCGGGACCGCGGCCGGCATCTGGTCCGTCGTCGCATGGATCGGCGCTCTCTTCGCCGGAGGCGCGGTCGCGGGCCACGCCGCGGGCATCCTCGAGCGTCCGCGCGGAGCCATCCACGGCTTCGTGCTGTGGTCACTCGCGACCGTGCTCAGCATCTTCCTCGTCGCGGGACTCTTGCGCACCGTCGTTCGAGGCGCACTGGCAACGGCGGAGTCGGCGGTGGCGGCCGCGGGCGCGGTCGGCGCGGAGGCCGGCCAGGTCCTGGAGCTCGACGTCGGCGCGGTGCTCCGGCCGATCAACAACCGGCTCCTCAGCGAGGGCAGGAGCCCGATCTCGCCGGCAGAGGTCCAGGCTGCGCTCCAGGACGTGACGGTCAGCGGCCTTCAGGCAGGGCGGCTCGACAAGAGCGCTATCGTCCGCACCCTCACCGAGAAGACGTCGCTCTCGCCGGGCGACGCGGACGACCTCGCAGACAGCGTCGTGGCGTGGTTCGACGAGCGCGCCGCCGTCGCGCAGGACGTCCGCGGCGCCGTGCTGTCGGCCGCAAGCACCACCGGCAAGGCGCTCTGGTGGGTCTTCTTCGGCATGACCCTCGGGCTCGGCGCGTCGCTGATCGGCTCCACGCTCGGAACCGGACGCAGGCAGAAGCGAGCGGCTGCGCTCGCCGTCATGGAGCGGCCTCCGCTCGAGACCACACGCGAAGCGCACGCATGAAACCTCACCTGGCCCGCATGGCCGAGCTCACCTGATCCGGTCGACGTTCGCCTCCCACTCCTTGCCGTCGAACGGCTCGACCACGAAGCGCGACGCAGCGTCACCATCGAGGCAGCGGACGTTCACGTCGACGCCGTCCGGGTGCGATCGCGGCGTGTAGAACGGGTGCACGCCGCAGAAGCGGCAGAACGTGTGCTTCGCGACGTGCGTGCCCCAAGTATACGTGGTGATCGCCTCCGAGCCCGACAAGAGCTCGAATGCGTCCTTCGTGACGATGAGATGAAGGAAGCCCTTCATCCCGCACATGGAGCAGTTGCAGTCGAGCGCGCGACGCTCGCTCGTGCGCACGCGAAAGCGCACTCGACCGCAATGGCAGCCTCCCTCGAGGAGGAGGCCCGTCGCCTCAGGGCTCGTGGCGCGCGAGCTCTCGGAGCGCATTCTTGATGCCCTCCTTCTGGGGAACGCTCGCCTGCTCGAGGTTGTCGGAGAGGCCGATCCCCGGAATGTGCGCGCCTGCGAGGAGCTTCGGCGGCGCGTAGAGCTCGTAGAACAGCTCCTCCACGACGCGACGGATGAGATGCTCGCCGAAGTTCGTCACCTCGGTGTCCTCGTTCACGCAGAGCACGCGATGCGTCTTCTTCACGCTCGCCTTGATCGCGTCCCAGTCGTACGGGTGAAGCGAGCGCAGGTCGATGACCTCGACCTCGATCTTCTCGCTGCTCGCCAGCTCGTCGGCGGCGGCGACGGCCATCGGGACGTTGCGCCCGTACGTGAGCACGGTGACGTCGCGCCCCTCACGAGCGGTGCGCGCCTTTCCGATCGGGATGTAGAGCTCCTCGAGCTTCGGCCATTCCGGCTTCCACTTGTTCCGCGCCTCGCCGATCGGAGCGTCGATCATCTTCGAGAGCGTCTTGAGGTCGCCCGGCTCGCCGGGGATCTCCTCGCCGGGGAGCGCCTTCACGCGGAGGAGCGCCTTCGGCTTGAGGAACATGACGGGGTTCGGGTCGACGATCGCGCTCAGCATCAGGCCGTAGGCATCGCGCGGGTTCGACGGCATCACGATCTTCCACCCCGGCGTCCGCGTCGCCTGAGCGTCGAACGAGTGGGAGTGGTAGATGCTGCCGCGGATGCCGGCGCCCACGGGCGTCATCATCACCATCGGCACGTTCCAGTCACCCGCGCTCGCCCAGTAGGTGTTGCCGGCGATCTTGAGGAGGTCGATGGTGTTGAAGGCGTAGTCGCAGAACTGGATCTCCGCGACCGGACGACGGCCGGCGAGCGCCAGGCCGATCGCCATGCCGATGACCCCGCGCTCGTCGAGCGGGGTGTTCCACGCGGTCTTCAGGCTCTGCGTTCCGGTGAAGACTCCGCCGAGCGGCGGCCCGACGTCCTCGCCGAAGATGTCGGTGACGCCGAGGCGCTCCTCTCCGACGTGGAGCGCCATCCGGATCGCTTGAATCATCGTCGCCATGTCTCAGCTCTCTCCTGCGACGTAGTTCTTGTCGGCAAAGACGTAGTCCCAGATCGACTCGGGCTTCGGCTGCGGCTCCTCACGAACACGCTTCGATGCCTCGAGCAGTTCCTCGGTGAACCGCGCGCGCATATCATCCATCTCGCTGCGAGTTCGCAGCTTCCTCTCCTCGAGCTTCTTCTCGAAGCGTGCGAGGCAGTCGACCTCGGTGGTCACGAAGTTCGCTCCCGAAGCGCTCGAGTGGCCGTTCAGGCGCGAGACCATCGCCTCGAGGAGGTAGGGCTTGCGCTCGGTGCGCACGTAGTCCATCGCCTTCTTGAGCGCGGCCCAGCTCGTCTCGACGTCGTTGCCGTCGACCGTCGCGGTCGGCATGCCGAACGCCTTGCCGCGATCGGAGACACGCGCCTCGCCGTGCTGCCCGTCCCAGGGGGTCGAGATACCGTACTGGTTGTTCGTCACCAGGATGAGGATCGGCAGCTCATGCCCCTTGCGGGAGCTCCACACGAGGCAGGTCGCGAAGTCGCCCTCCGCCGACCCCGCGTCACCGCCGGTGACGATGGTGATGCCCTTCGAGCCGACCGCGCGCTGCGCCATCGCCGTGCCGGGCGCGATCGAGTACTGGACCTCGATTGGCGACGACACCGGCGCGACGTTCCACTTCCTCGCCGAGTAGTGACCGGCGAAGTTGCGGCCCCGCGAGTAGGGATCGGTCGCGGTGTTCTTCATCTGCCGGAGCGCGTCCACCGGATCGGCTCCCAGCGCGAGGAGCGTGGCGCTCGAGCGGTAGTGCAGATGCAGGTAGTCGTGCTGGAGGCCCGTCCCCTTGTCGGCGAGGAGGCCGAGCGGAACGTTGAAGGCCTCCTCACCGGGACCGCCGATCCAGAAGTAGCCGTCGCCCTGACGGTACATCGTGATGAGGCGCTCCTCGAGGACGCGCGCCTTGAGCATCAGCTCGTGGATGCGGAGCTGGAGCTCGGGAGCGAGGTGGTTCTCGGAACCGTGCGAGGTGGCGCTCCCGCTCGCGAGCGAGGAGGAGGCCGATTGAGCCGTCGTGGACATCAGGCACGCGTTTTACCCCGAGAGCGCCCGGAAATGCCACGCCGGAGACTGCCGCGGTGCGGCGTACGACTCGGACGCGCACGGCGAGGCCTCGACGGGCCTCGCCGACGCGCGTCGTGCGCCGCGAAACGTGCGCGTCGGACGATGACGCAACGGCTGACCTCAGCCGCAGGAACCAGCTATCGTGACGGGCATGATCCGTCGTCGTCTCCTCGGCGTCGTCCTGGCCGCAGGGGCATGCACACCGTTCGACGAATCGCCGACCACGAGCACCGGCGAAGACGGAGGCAGCGCTGACGCCGGCGCCGATGCGTCTTCGTTGCCGAGCCCGCGCGACGCGGGCGAATCGCGCGACGCCGGCGACGGAGGCACGGGTGCCGGGTCGCCGTGCGCAGGCAAGCACGTCGTCTGCGAGGACTTCGACGGGGAGTGGTCAGGCTGGCAGACGGTCACTCACTCGAGCTCGCCGCTGAACGCGGACACCACGCGATTCGTCTCTCCACCGAGATCCCTCTCGGTCGAGGTGAACGCGAAGGTGAACGAGAACCATCCGTCGTTCCTCTCGCGGCCTTTCCCCGCCGCGCAGCGCTTCAGCCTCTCCGCCGACGTCCGCGCCGAGCTCACGGGTGCGCCGGACAGCGAGGTCGACCTCCTCGGCCTCGAGCTCGCTCCCCCCACCGGGATCCCCACCGAGATCCGCCGCTACTACGTCGCGATCATCGCCAGGTCGGACGGCAACTTCCACCTCGAGGTCAAGATCGAGGCCCCGGTCCAGCCGGTCGATATGTCCGTCGAGCTGGCCCCGATCCCCGCAGACTTCACCCGCATCTCGATCGACCTCGACCTCGCAGCGGGGACGATCGTCGGCGCCGCCGGCCCAGTGCAACAGGCGAGGCCCGTCACGACGGCGTCCAGCATGAGCGGCACGCTCGTCGTCGGCGCTGCCTGGGCCGCGAACTCCCGGGGGACCTACGCGATCAACGTCGACAACGTGGTCCTCGACTGAGTGGCCGCCGGCACGGCCACGTTTACGGGAGATTTCCGCAGGTGGCGGCCGCCCTCCGGGTCGCCCCAAAATTCCCCCGCGATCGCCCAAAACCGATACGATCGAGGTCGAGCGCTATGAGCGAAGATCTCATGCTGCCGCAGGTGCCCGAGGCGAAGCCGGAAGATCCGGAGGACGTCTCGTGGGCGCTGTCGACGGCGGAAGCGATGTGGGCCCGCGGCGATCACTCCGAAGGCATCAAGTGGGTGCGTCGTGCTGCCGAGGCAGCCTCCGAAGCGGAGAAGGACGCTCGCGCGCTCGAGCTCGCGAAGGCCGCGGCGGATCTCACCGGGCTCGTCACACGGCAGACGAGCCGCGCGTCGATTGACCTCGAAGAGGTCGACCCGATGTCCGAGCCCGCACCTCCTCCCGTCCCGCCGGCACGGCATGCCACGCCCCCGAAGCCGCCGCCGAAGCCGAGCGGCGTCGCTGCGCCGAGGCCGCTGCCGACGTCGGTCACGAAGCTGGTCGCGACGCCGAGCCGGCCGCCGGCTCCCCTGCCCTCGCGAACGTCCCAGCCACCGGCGCCGCGAGCCTCGCAGCCGCCGAAGGGCAAGCCGCTCGGCACGAACACGCCGAGCAAGCCCGCGAGCGTCCGCCCCGGCGCGTCGACGAAGAAGAGCTCGCGGAAGTCCCGCGAGCACCTCGACGCGGAGGCACGCGAGGCGCAACAGGTCGCCGACGCCTCGCAACAGGTCGCGGCCGACGACGGCGCTGCCGGCAACCTGCTCTCCGCCGACACCGCCGAGACCGCGGCGATCGACATCCCGATGCTGCGCCCCCGTCCGGAGATCGGGAACAACGAGCCCACGTTCGTCGGACGCATGAGCGACCTCACGAAGCCGACGGGCCGCTCGACCGACGAGTGGGACGCGTCGCCGACCGAGAACCTGACGGGTGACGAGCTTGCGTTCGCCGACGGCGATCGCAAGACCGTGGTCGGCGCACCGCCGACCGACTTCAAGTCGACGATGCAAAGCTTCCCGCGCCCCGGCGGAAAGGCTGTGGCGGCGGCGGTCCCGAACAAGGGGTCCCCGAACAAGGGCGGCCCGAACAAGGCGGACGGCGTTCGGCCCGCGTCGAATGCTCCCGTGACGGTCGCCGGGTCGATGCTCGCGCACGACGGCAGCGCTCCGCCGGCCGCGCCAGTCCCGCGCCGAACGAGCATCACGAACGAGCAGCACGACCCAGGCATCGCGACGTCGCAGGCGGTGCGCGTCGTGGTCTGGCGCGACGCGAACGGCGTTCATGTCGCGCCCGCGGGCACGGTCGTGTCCGCGATCACGGTGGACGCGATGCTCGTCGCCCTCGAGCCCAACGCCGACTTGACGGCTTGGCTCACGCAGAAGGGACGCTGAGCCGTCAACGGCTCTCTTCTGCTCGCGACGCGCGACCCGCGACGCGAACGGCAGAAGTCCCTCCGCGAAAAAGTTTCGCTCGTCGGCGGGCAAGCAGAGCCGGAACAAAAACGACTCCTCGACGGTCGGAGCCCGCGGAAATCCCCGGCGAATCCCCGCGGGGCACACGACGAGATCCCTCCCCCGTCCGCCCGGAGGAACGTCCCCGCATAGATACGCTCGGGGTCCGGCCCGTGCTAGAAGAGGCGATCGTATGTTCGACGATTTCGGCATCAACGCAGGGTTCGTCGAGGATCTGCACGCGCAATATCGGCAGAGCCCTCAACTGGTGGAAGAACACTGGCGGAGCTACTTCGCTTCGCTCGAGCGCGGAGAGTCGCCTCCGCCCCCCACCGGAAACGGTCACGCGCATCCCAACGGAGGCACGAACGGCAACGGTGCGCTCGCGCACGCGTTCAAGGCACCCGCCGCCGCGCTCCACGTCAACGGCGTGGCGCCCATCGCCGCCGTCCCCGGTCCGCGCGACGAGCGCCTGGCGACGGCCGCGCTCTCCGGTCGCGTCACCCAGCTCGTGAACGCGTACCGCGTACGCGGTCACCTGTTCGCGAAGATCGATCCGCTCGGCACGCCGCCCGAGGCTGCCCCCGAGCTCGAGCTGGCGAACTTCGGGCTGACCGAGGCCGACTACGACGTCGAGTTCCCGACGGTCGGCATCGGCGGCCTCCCCGGCCGCGCCACCCTCCGCCAGATCATCGCGCACCTCTCCGCGACGTACTGTGGGTCGATCGGCGTCGAGTACACGCACATCGAAGAGCCCGACGCACGCGAGTGGCTCCAGAACGCGATGGAGTCGACGCGCAACCGCGCGCAACTCGACAACGCGGAGCTCGTTCGCATCCTCAAGCACCTCACGGACGCCGAGATCTTCGAGCAGTTCGTGCACAAGAACTTCGTCGGCGCGAAGCGCTTCTCGTGCGAAGGCGCCGAGAGCATGATCTCGATGCTCGATCTGCTGATCGACTACGCCGCCGGTCACGGTGTCGAGGAGATCGTCATCGGCATGGCCCACCGCGGCCGCCTGAACGTCCTCGCGAACATCATGAACAAGAACGTCCGCGAGATCTTCGCGGCGTTCCGCGACTCGAACCCCGAGCGCAACCTCGGGCGCGGCGACGTGAAGTACCACCTGGGCGAGTCGATGGACCGCCCGACGACGAGCGGCGGCACCGTCCACCTCTCGCTCGCCTTCAACCCGAGCCACCTCGAGTTCGTGAACCCGGTCGTCGAGGGCCGCGTCCGCGCCAAGCAGGATCGGCGCAAGCGCCTCGGCGTCATGCCCCTCCTCATCCACGGCGACGCCGCGTTCATGGGCCAGGGCGTCATCCCGGAGACGTTGAACCTCGCCGGGCTCGAGGGGTACGCCACGGGCGGCACCGTCCACCTCGTCGTGAACAACCAGATCGGCTTCACGACGCTGCCGCAGGACTCGCGCTCGACGCGTTACTGCACCGACATCACGCGGATGATGAAGGTCCCCGTCTTCCACGTGAACGGCGAGGATCCGGAGGCCGTGATCCAGACGGCGCGTCTCGCGACGGAGTTCCGCCAGAAGTTCGGCAAGGACGTCGTCATCGACATGCTTTGCTACCGCCGCTACGGCCACAACGAGGGCGATGAGCCGCGCTTCACGCAGCCGCTCATGTACAAGCTCATCGACCACAAGCCGACGGTCCGCGAGGTCTACGTCAAGAAGCTCGTCGAGAGCGGACAGATCACGCAGGAGCAAGGCGACCAGCTCAAGGCGAACCGCCAGGCCGCGCTCGCGCAGGCCCTGGAGGAGGAGCGGAAGGGCGACTTCCTCGTCCCGCCGAAGGCGATGGGCGGCGTCTGGGCTTCGTACATCGGCGGTCCTGACAAGAACGTCGAGGAGGTCCCCACGGCGGTGCCGCTCGAGGTGCTCGGCGACCTCTCGACGCGCCTCGCCGAGCTCCCCGCGGACTTCAACGCGAACCCGAAGGTGAAGGCCGTCCTCGACACGCGCCGCGAGCGCGTCCTCGGCGGCCAGCCGTTCGACTGGGGCACCGGCGAGCACCTCGCGTTCGCCTCGCTCGTGTCCGAAGGCCGGACGATCCGCATCACCGGACAGGACGCGCGGCGCGGGACGTTCACCCATCGTCACGCCACCCTCTTCGACGCGAAGACGGGCGCGCGTTACACGCCGCTGTCGAACCTGGGCACGGGTAAGTTCGAGGTCCACGACAGCCCGCTCTCGGAGGCAGGCGTCCTCGGCTTCGAGTACGGCTACAGCCTCGACAGCCCCGATGCGCTCGTCATCTGGGAGGCGCAGTTCGGCGACTTCGCCAACGGTGCGCAGGTCATCATCGACCAGTTCATCGTCTCGGCGGAGGACAAGTGGCTCCGCCTCTCCGGGCTCGTGCTCCTCTTGCCTCACGGCTACGAGGGCCAGGGACCGGAGCACTCGAGCGCACGCATCGAGCGCTTCCTCCAGCTCGCGGCCTCGGACAACATCCAGGTCTGCAACCTGACGACGCCCGCGCAGCTCTTCCACGCGCTCCGGCGACAGGTGCACCGTCCGTGGCGCAAGCCGCTCGTCATCTTCACTCCGAAGAGCCTCCTCCGCCACAAGGAGGCGGTCTCCACGGCAGCGGACCTCGCCGAAGGCACGTTCCAGCGCGTCATCGCCGACACGGAGACCGATCCGGCGAAGGTGAAGCGCGTGCTCCTCTGCTCGGGCAAGGTCTACTACGACCTCCTCGACACCCGCCGGAAGCTCGGTCGCGACGACGTCGCGATCATCCGCCTCGAGCAGCTCTATCCGATCAACGACGAGCTCTCGCGAGTGCTCTCCGCCTACAAGGACGGTACGCGCCTCGTGTGGGTCCAGGAGGAGCCCCGCAACATGGGCGCCTGGTACTTCATGAACTCCAACCTCACGAAGATCATCGGCGAGCGTCTCCCGCTCTCCGTCGTCTCGCGTCCGGCGGCGGCGAGCCCCGCGACGGGCAGCAAGGCGAGCCACGATCTCGAGCAGAAGCGCCTCCTCGACGAGGCCCTCGCACTATGAGCGGAGAAGCGTGGCACGCCGATCGTGCGTGCCACGCTTGAGCTCCAGCGGGAGAGAGGCTCACGATGAACGGTCGAACGTGATGGATCGCCATCCATCGCGTATCGACCGTTGTCGCGTCAGCGTCAGAACGAAACGCCGGCCCAGAGGCGCGGCTCCCACTGCGAGATCACACCCACGGTCGTCGAGCTCGTCGTCGTGAACGCGAGAGGCGTGACGCCGATCACCATGGGGCCGAGCGGGAACTGCGCGCCCATCCCGTAGCGAAGGCCGTACGCGTTCGTGTCACTGAAGAAGTCACTCTTGAAGTCGAACCACGTGTGGTGAGGAACGAACGTGAAGAGCACCTCGAAGTGGCGGCCGGCTTCGAGCGCGAGCTCGACGACGACCCCGAACGAGACGTGAATCGCATCGACGTTCTCGTACCGGCGACCTTCGATCCCGAGATCGAGTCGTGACCTCCGCCCGATCCGCAGCCGATAGAGCCCGTCGACCTCGCCGGCCCATCCGCTCGCCACATCGGGACGTGCGAGCGTGAGTGACGAAGCGAGGGCGACGCGAATGGTCGCCACACGCGAGGCTCCGTCGTCCTGCTTCTTTGCGTCCGTCGGCGATGCCGGCCGCGACACGACCTCGACCGGCGAGCGCGACGGGCGGCTGCAAGCCTCGCACCCCACCAGATCGATAGGGATAGCCGCCCAGTCCTTCGGCTTTTCCCGTGGCCGAGGACGCATTCGCGTATCCCCATACGCACAGCTACGCGCGTATCGGGCTTCACACTGTCGCGCTCGTTCGAGCCCTTGACGCGCCCGCTCCAGCTGGTGCCTGATGCGCGCCGGATGCAACACGAAGTGTTCTGGGCACTTGGCCTGTTCTTGGCGATCGTCGTGGTCGCCGCGCTCGTGAACCGCTTCAACGCCGCCCACCGCCTCCGCGTTCGACGCGTCGTCATCCTCTTCGTCCTCTACGTTGCGGCCTTCGCCCTGCACTTGGCGCTCGACGCCGCCGGAGCGAAGGTCTGGTCGTCTCGGGTCCTCGTCGGCGCGGAGCTCCTCAAGGCGTTCACGATGGTGAATCTCGGGGCGACCGCGACGTTCTCGGTGCTCCTCCCGCTCACCAGCGTGGCGTTGCCGATGATCGCGAGCGATCTGCTCGTCGGCGTCGGCTACATCGCCGCGACCCTCGGTGTCCTCTCCACCCACGGCCTCAACCCGACCGGAGCGCTCGCCTCGGCGGCAGTCGTCAGCGCCGTGCTCGCGATCTCGCTCCAGAGCACGCTCGGGAACATCCTCGGCGGCGTCGCCCTCCAGCTCGACGGATCGATCCACGAAGGCGACTGGATCCAGCTCGACAACGGCAGGCAGGGACGCGTCCACGCGATCCGCTGGCGCCACACCGTCCTCGAGACGCGCGACTGGTCGACCATCATCGTGCCGAACGCGCAGCTGCTCGCGAACAACATCATGATCCTCGGCAAGCGGGGCGGACGCGGCGTCCCGCAGCGGCAGTGGATCTGGTTCAACGTCGACTTCCGCTTTCCGCCGACGAAGGTGGTCAAGACCGTCACCGATGCGCTCTGCTCCGCGCCCATCGCCGGCGTCGCCACCGACCCGGCGCCGGACGTCGTCTGCATGGACTTCGCCAAGGCCAACGGCGATAGCTTCGCCAGCTATGCCGTTCGTTACTGGCTCCCCGACATGAACCAGACCGACTCGACGGCCTCGCGCGTCCGCGCGCGCGTCTTCACGTCACTCCGGCGTGCAGGCATCCCCCTCGCGCTCCCCGCGGCCACGACCTGGATCCAGGTCGACAACGACGAGCGGCAGCAGCGCAAGAAGGAGCGCCAGGTGTCCGAGCGCTTCGACGTGCTCCGCAACCTGCCCCTGTTCCGCTCGCTCACCGACGAGGAGGTCAGGACCCTCGCCGCAGGTCTGAGCCACGTGATCTACACTGCCGGCGAGGTCTGCACGCGCCAGGGCGCCGTCGCCCACTGGCTCTACATCCTCACCTCGGGCACGGTGGAGATCCGGACATCGATCGATCCCGACGGCGCGGACGGCCCTGCGCTGCCGACGTCGAAGGTGGTGAACCGACTGACCGCCCCGGAGGTCTTCGGCGAGATGGGCTTGATCACCGGCCAGTCTCGCACCGCCGACGTCGTCGCGACCACCGACGTCGATTGCTACCGCCTCGACCGAGAGACGTTCGAGAAGATCCTGCTCGCACGACCGGAGATCGCGACGGAGCTCTCCGACCGCCTCGCCAAGCGTCGCGTCGAGCTCATCGCCGTGCGCGACGGTCTCGACGAGAAGGCCCTGCTCGCACGCCAGTCGATGGAGCGCGACCAGATCCTCGGCGCGATCCGTTCCTTCTTCAGCCTCTGAGGAGACCTTCGTCGTGATTGGCTTCGAGATTGGTACCCGCAGCGGAGAGGAGCTCGTTCGCTTCATCCGCACGCTCGGACAGCATCGCTACGTCGCGAGCCGTCTTCACCTCGTCCACGCGTTCGCGATCGAGGCCGCCGGCGAGCACCCTGCCCTCGCCGACGGCGCCGCATGGGCGCGGCGCGCGATCGGCTCGGCAGGCGCGCTCGACCTCGCCTCCAAGGACGAGCGTCTGTTCCGACGCGCGAGCGATGCCGAGGTCTGTGCCGTGCTCGAGACCTTCTGGACGTCGGGTGACGCGGCGGACGCGGCGAAGGCGCGCCTCCGCGAGCGCCTCGCGTCGGTGGACGCTCTCCCGGACGAGGCCCTCCTGCCGTTCGACGAGTCGCGGGAGGAAGACGTCTTCCCCGTGCTCGTCGATGCTGGCTGGGAGCTGCTCTCGCTCGCACACCTCGACTTCGAGAGGCACAAGGGCGCGATCCAGTCCTTCGACGATTTCGAGGTCGCGCGCTTCGAGGAGGAGAGCGCGATCCCTCCGCTCGTGACGCTGCACGAGCTGCCGATCCTCGGTGGCCTCGAGCTGCTCGGGGCGATCGACGAGACCGGCCAGTCGCGCGCACCGTTCGTGCTCTGGCAGCAGGGCCACGAGACGTACCTCGACTACGTCCTCCGCGGCGTGCTCCGGGCCTCCAAGATCACCGTCGACGACTAACGGCTGAGGCTTTCGCGCGCTCGAGCCGGTGCACGCCGCGCGAAGCGCTCGCGCCCCTGCGCCGAGGCGCGAACAGCGGAGCTCAGGCGTCGGCGTCGTCCGCGGACTTCGTCTTCGCTTCGTTCGCGAGCGCGACCGACGTCGCCCTCGCGGTCGAGTCCGCGTCGACCGTCGAGGCAGAAGCGAGCGCACCCGAACTCGACGGGACAGCGCGATTCCACGGCTCTTTGGCCGTCTTGAGGACCGCTGCGACCCAGACGATGAGTCCCGCGACGACCACGGCCGTCACGGAGTAGAGCACGTTGGCTTCGGGCATCGCTCCGCGCATCGTAGTCGTGCGAGGATGCGTGCGTGAAGCCCAAAGTGGGAAAGAAGCAGCCGGCGCGTGCGCGTCCGGCAACGAGCGGCGCCCTGCAGACCGACATCGTGATCCCCGGACTCGCCGATGCCCGCAAACGCATCGACGCGCTCGACGATCAGATCCTCGATCTCCTGGGCCGGCGGGCAAACGTGGCACGCGACATCGCCGAGAAGAAGCGCGCCGCGGCGATGCCGGTCTTCCATGACCCCGAGCGCGAGCGTCGCGTCCTCGAACGGCTCATCGGTAAGGGAGGCGAACGCTTCCCGCCCGACGCCATCCGCGCGGTCTTCCGTGAAGTGATGAGCGCCTGCCTCTCCGTCGAGCAGCCACTCCGCGTGGCCTACCTCGGCCCGGAGGGGACGTTCACGCAGCTGGCAGCGCGGCGTCTGTTCGGGCTTCAGGCGCGCTACCGCGAGTGCGCCACGATCGACGCCGTGTTCGAGGCTGTGTCGAGCAAGGACGCGGCGTATGGCGTCGTGCCGTTCGAGAACTCGACCGAAGGCGCCGTGAGCATGACCTCGGACGCACTCCTCGACGACGACCTCGTGATCCGGCAGGAGTGCGTGCTCCCGATCGCGCACGCGCTCCTCTCCCGCGCGCCGTCACTGTCGGCGATCACGACGGTCTATTCGCACCCGCAAGCCCTCGCGCAATGTCGCTCCTGGCTCGCGAAGCACCTGCCGCGCGCTCAGGTCGTCCAGACGACGTCGACGGCCGCGGCCGCCCGCGAGGCCAAGG
This sequence comes from Myxococcales bacterium 68-20, assembly GCA_001899635.1. Taxonomy (GTDB): domain Bacteria; phylum Myxococcota_A; class Polyangia; order Polyangiales; family Polyangiaceae; genus Labilithrix. The sequence goes on from MKVQ01000005.1 coordinate 697,011, forward strand.
CCGACGATCACGCGGCGGCGATCGCGGCCGAGATCGCCGCCGAGATCCACGCGCTTCCGGTCGTACGGTCGAACATCCAGGATCGCGCCGAGAACGCGACGCGCTTCGTCGTGGTCGCACGCGAAGACGCTCCTCCGACCGGACGCGATCGCACGACGATCGCCTTCGGCGTCGCCGACGAGAAGGGCGCGCTCCGCCGCGTTCTCTCCGTGCTCGAAGACTGCGATGTGAACCTGACGCGCATCGAGTCTCGACCGAACAAGAACCGCGCGTGGCACTACCTGTTCCTCGTCGACCTCGAGGGACATCGCAAGGACGAGCCGGTCGCACGCGCGCTCGCCGCGGTCGCGAAGAGCGCCGACTTCGTGAAGGTCATCGGCAGCTATCCACGCGCCGAGCCTGCTGCCGAAGAGATGCGACGCACTCCATCTCCCTCCGAGAAGACGCCGCGCCGCCGGAGACGATGACGGCGATCCTCCGTCTCCTCTTCTTCGTCGGCACCCTCGCGCTCGCGCTCGCGGGCTGCGCGTCGCCGCCAGGGAGCGAGTACGTCCCCGGCATCTTCGCGTCGGCGCTCGCCGGGTCGGACGACGTCGAGCTCACCTACGAGCTCGATGGCATGCCCCTGGGCTCCGCCGGCTTCGGCGAGGACCTCCGCGCCCTCGCCCTCCGGCGGCTCAGCGCAGGACGGATCAGCGCCGACGTCACGCAGGACGAACGGCGCGTGCGCATCGTCGTCGACGAGGCCTACGCCCCGCGCGTCGACGAGCTCGTCACGTGGACCGGAACGCTCCTGCTGCTGGAGCCGGATCCCGATGTCCTCCTCACACCCGGCGACTCCTCGGGCCCGCTCGTCCTACGACGAGACGGCGCGGACCACTGGTACGAGGGCTCGCGCGCGGACGTCCTTCACGCGATCGAGAACTGGCCCGTGGACCGCGATCATCGGCTCCTCGCCGAGCCGATGTGGGGCTCGACCGACGACCGAGGGGCCCAGCGCTGGCGTACGCGCGTCGTCAAGGCCGAGCCCACGGGAGAGCTCGGTGACGGCGCGCTCGTCGGCTGGGGCGACGGTCCGTCGCTTCGTATCCGCGGAACGAGCGGCTCGCCTTCCGAGTCCGCCGTCCAGAACGCGAAGGACCGCGCTGCAAAGCACGTCGTCGCGCGCGGACGCATCTCGCTCGGGGCCCCGACCTTCGGCGAGGCCGGCGCGCTCCACCTCTCGTTCGGCACCGGCGCCGAGGCCTACGCGCGCGCGCAGCAAGAGCGGCAGCTCCTGACGACACCGCGTCTCCCTCCCCTCCGGCGCGTCGGCGCGGTCGGGCTTCCGCCGAACCGCGGCCTGGCGCTCGCGTGCCTCGTCGTGCCGGTGCTGCTCTCGCTCGGATGGCTCGTGTTCGTGCGCCGCTTCGATCGCGCTCACCCGGAGCCGATGTGGCTCGTCGGCGTGACGTTCCTCTTCGGGGCGGCCGCGGTGGTGCCCGCGGGCCTCGCCGAGGCAGGCTTCGCTCGCGCGTCGCCGTGGCTCGATCCGAACCTCGTCACCTTTGGCGGAAGGACATTCGCCTTCCCGCTCGCATTCGTCGTCTTCACGGTCGTGGTCGGTCTCTCCGAGGAGGGCTCGAAGCGCCTCGCCGCGCAGCTCGCCGTACGGCGGCGCGAGTTCGACGAGCCCGTCGACGGCATCGTCTACGGCATCGTCGCGTCTCTCGGCTTCGCCGCCGCGGAGAACATCCGCTACTTCGCCATCGGTCGCCTCACGGCGCCTCTCGTAATCGCCCGCTGCTTCATGAGCGTGCCGGCGCACATGTTCTTCGGCGCGCTGTGGGGATACGCGCTCGGCGCGAAGCTCGTCGACGGAAAGACGCGAACGTGGGCGTGGCTGCTCCTCGCCGCGGCGTGCCACGGCCTCTTCGACGCGCTGCTCTCGACCGAGGGAGCCGGGATGCTCGCGGTGATGCTCAACGTCGGGCTCGCATCGGCTTTCGTCGTCCTCGTGCGCCGCGCGCTTCGCCACGGCGTGGTCACGAAGGAGATGCTCGCGATCCGTGCGGAAGATCGCGCCCTGATCCGCGTCGGACGTCCTGCGCTCTTCTGGGTCTCGGCCGTGCTGCTCCACGTCCTCGCGGTCGGGATCTTCGTCCTCGGCGCATACTGGCAGCTCTCGCGACATCGACCGTCGATGACGTTCGTGGCCGGCTCGAGCGCGATGCTCGCCCTCCTCGCGGTCGCCGCGCTCGGCGTCACGCAGACGGTCCCGCTCGACGTCGCGATCGACGATTACGGCGTGACCTTCGCCGGAGCAGCACGCCCGTGGCGAAGGATCCGAGGCTTCTCGGTCCGGGTCGATCGCGTGGAGCTCGACTGCGAGGGTGGCCCCATCGTCCTCGGCCCCGCGCCACCTCCCGCGATCGAGGCGATCGCCGCCGAGCTCGCGAAGCGTCTCGGCTCCGGCGGCAGCGATCGCCTGCTCACGCTCGAGAGCAGCCAGGACGCGAGGGTCGACGCGGTGGGCTGACGGCGCCCGCCGTCACGTCACTCGTGAACGACGATGAGCGTGCCCGGCTTCTCGGCCGTCGACCAGACGCCGTGCCAGTTGTCTGGCATCCGCGGCTCCGACCAGTTGAAGAGCGCCCGGGCGTCCGCCGGCGCCATGTTCGTGCAGCCGTGGCTGCGGGTTCGGCCGAAGTTGTTGTGCCAGAACGCGCCGTGAATCGCGTAGCTGCCGCTGTAGTACATGATCCAGGGGACGTCCTCGATCGAGTACGGACCGTCGCTCGCGACATCGCCGTCCATCGTCGCCGCGATGTGCTTCTCGCGGACGCGCCACGTGCCGGTCGGCGTCTTGTGGTTCTTTTCCTTGTTCGTCTTGTCTTCCCGGCCGGTCGACACGGCGGTCGCGAAGACGGGCTTGTCTCCCTCGAACGCAACGAGGGTCTGCGTCGAGAGGTTGACGTCGATCCACTTCTCGCCGGGAGCCAGCTCCTTCGGGGGATTTCCCGGGTTCGTCTTCACGACGTGGGAGGCCTTGACCCACCACCCCTCGTCGGTCTCGTCGTACCTCGAGCCGTCGATCGACACAGTGTCGCCCGTGAGCTTGAGCACCGTGTGACGCGCGAGCGAGTCGGCCGCGGTGACAGCCTTCCGGCTGGCGCTGACGTTGTACTTCGTCGCCTTGTGGAACGTGACGATGCCGACCTGCGATTTGCTCCCGGGCTTGCAGAGGTCGGGCGTCGGCTTCCTCGTGGCGGCGCCCGCAGCATCGTCGGCAGCGTCGAGCCAGATCCCCTGGAACTTGCTCGCGGCCTTGTGGACGTAGATGCGCTCGAACGGAGCGATGAGGGTGTTCGTGGTACGCCACCACTTCGAGCCCTTCTCGCTCATCTCCTTGTCGAGCCCGACGAAGAAGCCCTTCACCATCCGGCGGGCCATCGGGCCTTCGCCCCTGAGCTCGTCGAGCGTGACGGTAGGCTTTCCGCCGTCGTACTGGCGGAGGTACCACGGGGTCGAGTTCTCGACCTCCTCGGCCCCGAGCCCGAACGGATCGGTCGTGGTCGCGGTGATCGTGGTCGTCGTCTTTGCGAGCGTGAGCGGAACGCCAGCGTCGAGGTCGTCGCCGTAGGACGCGACGCTCTCCTCCGACGGCTCGACCGGCTTCGCCTTCTTCGGCTTCGGAGCGAGCCACGGCTCGAGCTTGAGGCGCTCCTCCCGCGACGGAATCGTGCGGTAGAGCGGCGTGCCGTTGGAGACGTTGTAGCCGTACTGGTAGGGAAGCGAAGACTCGAGGTCCGGCGGATGGGGGGCGAATTTGATCTTCGGATGGTTGAGGTCGAGCGAAGCGTACCGCCCGCACACGAAGCCGCCCTGGACGAGCTCGTACCAGCCGTCCTTGCAGTTCGACTTGGCGTGCGGCTGCGGAAGAACGGGAACCTTTTGTCCCTGCCGGATGTATCCGATGCGGACAGCTCCCTTGTCCCCCTTGTCCTTGTTGCGATCCTCGTCCTTCTTCGGCCACGCCATGTCGCTCATGATCGGCGTCTGGCCGAAGAGCGCCCCGATGAGGGGGCCGTCGTACGTCACCGGCTCGTCGGCCGCGGTGGGCTGCGCACCGTCCCCAGCGTCGGACTTGCCGTCGATGGCCGCATTCGCATTCGCATGGGCAGCCGCAGGCGCGGCAGAGCTGACCGCGCTGGTCGGGGGAGCGGCCGTCGTCTTCGTCGGATGGGAGGGGACTGGCTCCGACTTCGACTCGCTGCACGCCGCGATGCCGCCGGCAAGGCCGGAGGTCGCGAGGACGAGGGCAACGATCGGACGGGACATGGGACCGGGAATTCGGGTGCTAGCTCGCATGGGACTGCGCGGGCGTCGAGCCGTGGGCTCGGGTTTGGTCGTGAAATGCCAGAACGCGGGAAATACAGCGAGTTTTTTGCAATCGACTCGAGGCTCTGGGTGGGGTCTTGCAGGACGAGGGAGCACGGGCGTACGGACACGCCTTAGCCAAGGTCGTGCCGGCGCCGGCCACCACTCATTCACCGGGAATTCCATGGTCTTGGGCTATGCTTCGTCTTAGGGTGTGGGCGTGAAGGGTCGATCGCGTGGCTAGGGAGACGCATCCCCCTCCGTCCTCGGCCCCCAGTCCGTTCGGGCTCCCCGGGCTCGGAAAGGGCCGTGGCTACCCGCTCCACGGCGACCCGACCCGGGGCGCGGCGCTCGATGCGCCGACCGCTCCCCACGCGACGAGCCCGGTCGAACGGCCGTCGAAGCTCACCGGGCCGGCACGGTTCTGGAGCGGCGGGCGGATGCGCACCGTCCTCGCCCTCACGTTCGCCTTCTCGCTGGCGATGCACTGGTTCATCGCGCCGTGGAACCTCCTGCCCGACAGCTCGGGCGTCGAGTTCAAGGATCCGGAAGGCGACCTCTCGATCCCGGTCGACCTCCTCGGAGAAGAGGCTCCGCCCGCGCCCGCGCCCGCACCGCCCGAACCGGTGCCCGAACCGCCGACGCCGGAGGCGACGAAGGACCCGACCGCACCGCGCAAGCCGGACGCCGGCGCGAAGATCGTCGATGCCGGCGTAGACGCGGCCGTGAAGCTCGCGGAGATCCACGATGCCGGCGCCGGCGAGGTCGACGACGCCGACGGCGGCGCACCGACCGACGCGGGCGAAGCAGACGGCAGCGCGAGCGACGACGGTGGTCTCGTCGCAACCGCCGATGCGGGCGGCGGGCCTGGCTCCGGAGGAGGACCGCGCGATCCGGAGAGCATGTTCGGCCTCTCGAAGGTCGTGAACGCAGGCGTCCAGAACGTCGTGCTCGGCGTGAACGTCGCGCTAATCCGCAAGCACCCCGTCGGCGCGCGAATGGGGCCGGTGCTCCAGGCGATCCCGCAGTGGAGGGACTTCCTGCGGGGAGCGCCGTCGCCGGTCGATCCCATCCGTGACACGGACTGGATCCTCATCTACGGCCCGTCGCTGATCCACACCGAGAAGGATGCCGTGCTCGTCCGCTACAACGCGAACGACGACACGGTCGACGCGACGCTCGCGTCGATCGCCCAGAGCTACGACAAGGGCGGCCCGTTCGACGCAGGCGTGCCTGGCGTGAGAGGCTCGCTCGGCTTCGCCGACAACGCCCAGCGCGTGTTCCTCCGCCCACAGTCGAAGCTCCTCGTGATCGTCCCGCCGTCGCATGCACACGAAGCAGCGCTGACGTTCAGGAAGCAGGTGCCGCGCGGACCGTCGCCGTCCGAAGCGATGCGCCTCATCGTCAACAACCCGTCGAACCAGATCTCGATCCCGGGACTCAAGTTCTCCCAGTCGCTGAAGCAGATCCGACTCTGGATCGTCCCGCGCGCCGACGGCGGCGCAGACGTCTACGCCGAAGGCGACTGCACCGACGAGGCCTCTGCGATCGACTCCGCCGATCGCCTCACCGAGCTGCTCAAGCGGCAGAACAGCCTCGGCGTCCGCTTCGCGACGCGCGGCCTCCTCAACAATGCAGCCGTGATCGCCGAGGGGAGCCGCATCAAGCTCCACATCGTCGCGACCGCGGAACAGCTCGAGGCCGTGCTTCAGCTCACCGCCGCCGCCGTCAACGCGCAGTTGGCGCCTGCAAGCGGAGGCGGTGGCGGCCCCGCTCCGCAAGCACCGTCACCGCGCGAGTGACTCGGCTCCGGCTCGGTCCTGATGATCAGGGCCGCCTCGTCGTGGTAATCGAGGAAACATGCGTGCTCACCTCCGTTCGCCGATCTGCGGCGTCGCGATCCTCGCCACCGTCTCTCTCCTGCTCGGCGCCGTCGCCTGCTCGAAGAAGGTCGAAGAGCTCCCGCCGAGCGAATACACGCCGGCGTCGGCCACACCGCTCCCGCCCGGCCCCGACACGCTGCAGAAGGTCGACGAGGTGGTCGGCACCGGCCCGGAGGCAAAGACCGGCGACAAGGTGAAGGTGCACTACACCGGCACGCTGATGAACGGGAAGCAGTTCGACAGCTCGGTGGGCAAGTCGCCGTTCGAGTTCGAGCTCGGCAAGGGGAGCGTCATCAAGGGCTGGGACGAGGGCGTGCCCGGCATGAAGGTCGGCGGAAAGCGCAAGCTCACGATCCCGTGGCAGATGGCGTACGGCGAGGTGGGCAGCGGCTCGATCCCGCCGAAGGCCGCGCTCAACTTCGACGTCGAGCTCCTCGAGATCGTCGGCGCCGACGCGAAGAAGTAGCTCGCACTAACGCCGAAGGCGGCGCCGAGCGGCGGCAAGCGCGAGCGCGATCCCGACGACAGGAAGCCACGATGCGCCGCCGAGCGCGCGGGGAGCCGACGAGCAGGCTCCGCCGTTCTGCACGATCCTCCGTCGCGCCTTCTTTTTCTTCTTCGGCGTCACGTCCTCGTCGTCGTCCTCAATCGCTTCGTCGCCGTCCTCGTCAACATCGGTCGCCTCGTCGTCGGTGGTCGAGGTGTCGACGTCCACGGGCGGCTCGTCGTCCGTCTCGGGCGCGTCGGTGGTGGCGGGGAGCGGATGCCCCGCCGCCTGCGCCGCTTGACGGATCAACTGCTCGTTGAAGCGGACGCCTGCATAGATCGACGGGAGGTCGACGCAGCCGTTGCCGTGAGCGCCGGTCTGGGGAAAATCCGGGATCCCGCGCGACGTCACGGCGACGACGGCTCCGGCGGCATCGAAGAGCGGGCCGCCGCTGTCGCCGTAGCAGGTGGACTCGCCGGTCGCGACGTCGCCCTGCGGGAGCGCGTAGCTGATGCTCGCGTTTTGCTTCGTCTTGTACTGGAGCGTCTTCGGCCCCACGCCGAGCACCGTCGTCGTCCGCTGCATGCGCTGCGCGAGGCTGCGGTCCTGCCCGTCGACCCCGTAGCCCACCGCGGTCGTCGCCTCGTTCGCCGCGAGGGCCGAGAAGCGAACCGGCGCGATCTTCCCGCCGACGACGTCGCGATCGAGCTGGATGAGCGCGACGTCGAAGCTGCACATGTTCGAGGTCGCGGGGACGAAGATCTTTGCGCCTCGCGCCGCCGGAGCTCCGTTCGGACGCGCATTCACCCCGAGCATGATCGCGATCGAGCTCGGTTGCGCCTGCGTCCCGTAGCTCGCGCACTCGGCTTCACCGGTCGGCTGGGCAACGCAGTGCCGCGCCGTGAGCACCAGGTTCGGCGCGATGAGCGTGCCCGTACACGCCTGCTGCCCGTTCTGAGCGAGCATCACCGTCGCGTCCTGAGCGGTCGTCGAGACCGTGCCGCCGACCATCGCCTGCCCGGAGGTCTCGGTCGTCTCGTCGGCGGGAGCAGCGCAGGCGGTGACGGAGACGGCGAGGAGAGATGCCGTGAGCCAGGGCGAGACGCGCTTGGACATCGTCCTCGCGCCATTGCAGCGTGTGCGCCAGCGCAGCTCTCCGCGTTTTCGGGGTGATCCGCGGGGTGATCCGGGCGATGCGCTGGATGTAGGCATCGCGATCGGGAATTGCCCACCCCCCGACGATCGCGCGGATCATGGGACAGGCGAGGAGCACCCCACGCGCACGGGCGCACGCGACGTCCTCGCGAGCAACTACTTCAGCTGGCAGATGCGCGCTTGCTTGAAGAACGCCTTGGTCTGACGCGTGAAGAAGCCGACGGCCCCCTTCAGGTTGCCGAGGCCGCTCGCCGTCGCAGTCGTCGTCACGCCGCCATTCGTGACCGCGCAGGTGAGCGTGCCCTGCGCGAGGCGCGCCTTGATCGAGAACTCCTCGTTCGCCTGGAGCGCGGCGCGGTTCACGCGCTGGAGCGGGGTCGTCGTCACGGCGCTCGGCGTGCCCGTGAACCGGACGACGCTCGTCTTCTGCTCGGTCGCTTCGCCCTGCACGACCTCGACACCGCAGCCGACGGCCGAGAGCTGCCCGCCCGTCACGCTGGCGCCGAGGACGACGAAGTCCTGGCGGAGCCGCGGAGTGATCGCGCCGGACACCTCGGTCGAAGCCGAGCGGATCTCGACGATCACGTCCCCGACCGACGGAGTCTTGACGAAGACGGCGACGTCGGCCGCGTCGGCCAGGCGGGTCTGCCGGTAGGCGGTGCCATCGTGCATCCAGCTCCCTTGCGAGAAACCATCGGCCGCCGCGAAGAAGCCCTTGTCGGTGGTGAGGTCGTCATCGAGCAGCTTCGTGCCGGCGATCGCCGCCGAGGTGGGATCACAGTCGTCGGCGTCGGGGATGCCGTCGCCGTCGGTGTCGGTCGGCGGCGTGGGCGTGGGATCGGGATCCGTCGTCGACGCCGGATCGTCGGTGTCGTCGTCGGTCGATGGAGTCGCCTCACCGCTGCTCGTCCCGTTCGTCCCCTTCGACGGCGACTTCGAGCTCGAGCCCGCGCGACGCGTCGTGTGTGTCGGCTCCGGCGCGCTGCACGCGAGCGTCGTCACGGCAAACGACGCGACGAGGCCAACGAACACGACACACGCACGCGACATCTCCATGCAACGCTCCTCGTCGGTCAGGATAGCGGGCATTCGCGAACGCGCTTGCTTTTCCGAGTGATCCCGGTTCACACGCGATCCACGCTGCGCGATCGGCGCAAGTGGCCACGTGACAGAACGACGAGCAGACGATGTAGACTGCCGCCGATGTCGTCGCGCCGCCTCGCCTCGCTTGTCGCGTTTGCGCTCGCGTGCGGGAGCGCGTCGTGCGCGGCCATCCTCGGGTTCGAGCGCCTCTCCGAGGAGCTGGCCGAGGGCGGCATCCCGGACGGCGGCGGGAGCGACGCCCCCACGCTCGACGGCGGCCCCGATGCTCCGACGAACGCGGCGTGCACGGAGCTCGGCGTCCCTGCCCCGCCCGCCGACGCCGCCGTCGGGACCACCCCCACGATCCTCGGCGCGCTCCGCGTGCTGGATTTCGGGCTCGAGGTCGACGGCGCCGGACCGCAGATCCCCGGCTTCAACCTCGATCTCACCTGCTCGACCGACATCGCCTCGAGCAGCTGCACGACGAAGCTCCTGCCGACGACGTTCGAGACGCACGCCAAGGACAAGAACGCCAGCGGGCTCGACAACGCGGGCTTCAGCTTGATCGAGTACATCTCGCGCTTCAGCGACGTGCTCAGCCCGAAGGGCATCAACGACGGCATCAAGGCCGGCAAATACGGCGCCGTGATCCGCGTCGAGGGGTGGAACGGCCTCCCCGACGACGACGACATCCGCGTCGAGATCTTCCCCGCCATCGGCTTCGACGAGAACGGCAACGGTGGCGCGACGCCGGAGCTCGATGAGGACGACCTCTGGCTGCTCGACGGCCGCTTCAAGGTCGGCGGGGTCCTGGAGGCTTCGACGATCAAATCGGATCGCGCGTGGGTCGCGGGCGGCCGGGCGGTGGCGCGCTTCAAGCACGTCACGCTCCCGCTGCTCCTCGCCGACGATCCGAAGCCGTTCGACGTCCACATGACCGACGCAGTGGTCGCGGTGACGATCGGAACGGCCCCGTCGGGCAAGCGAGAGCTTCGTGACGGCGTCATCGGCGGTCGCTGGAAGACGTCGGACTTCCTCGCGCAGGTGCGGACGATCTTCCTCGCGAACTCGAACGGTCTCGTGAACACGACGCTCTGCGACGACGTCCCCGGCGCCAAGCTGATCTACGGCAGCGTGAAGGACACGATCTGCGACGGCCGCGACATCCGCTCCGACAGCGAAGACGGCAAGGGCCTGCCCTGCGATGCGATCTCGGCGGGAGCGCGCATCGAGACGTACCGGGTCAACGAGCTCGGGACGTTCGCGATGCCGAACGACGGCGGCGTGCGCTGCCAGGCTCCGGCGATCCCGCTCGGCGACGACTGCCCGCCCTGAAGAGCGCCGCCCCGCGAGGTCGGAGCGCTCAGGGACAGCCGCCGGCGATGAGCGGGCGGAGCAGGATCGCGGGGTCGGTGTGAGGAGGCGACGCCGCCGCGATCGGGCGCACTCGATCGAGCGTCTTCAGCATGCGGGGAAAGCTGCCGCCGCACGTCGCGAGGAGCTCGGCGAGCTCCGGCTTGCCCGAGCCGTAGGTCTTGTATTGGATGAGCGTCGCGTTCGTGACCGGGCGCTTGATCTTGAGCTCGGCGCGGAGGGCGTCGGTGATGCGCTTCTTCTCGGCGAGCTTCTCCTCGCGCGAGAGCTTCGACGCGTAGAGCTTCGCGAGCTCCGCGTAGGCAGCCTTCATGACCTGCCCCCGTCGCGTGCCTCTCGCGCGCGCCTCGAGGAAGCTGGCCTTCTCCGGCGAGTCCGGCCCCCGCGCCTCGTCGAGGTACTTCGCGGCGAGCTCGTCGCCGAAGAATGACGCCACGCTCTCGTTGAGGGTGCTCTGGTTCGGGACGTAGAACGTCGCGTGGAGCGTCTCGTGGAGCACCACGTCGGCGAGATCGCCGAGCGCGTCGTCGCCGTCCGAGATCATCGTCGAGAGGATCGGGTCGTCGAACCAGCCGAGAGTCGAATACGCCTGCGACGGCCGGAGGTCGACGTCCCAGCCCTCGGCGGCGAGCTCGTCGGCATACGCCTTCGCCTCCTTGCGATCGAACCAACCGGTATACGTGATGCTCCCGACGATCGGGAACTTCCACGCGCGCGGCCGGAACGCGAGCGGATGACACGCGCTCACCACCCAGACGACGGCAGGGCGACTGATCCACACGTAGCGCTCGTAGTTGTCCGTCCGGGCAAGGCCGTAGCGTTCGCCGAACGCCTTGATCGGAGCGACATGCGCGAGGAGGTCGCGGGTGCGCTTGTCGAGATGGCCGCCCTTGACCACCTCGTCGATCGCGATGCCGCGCCGGTTCAGGTCCTCCTGCCCGGCCGCAGCCTGGGTGATGTAGCGCACCGGCAAGCAGCCCGCCGTGAGGAGGACGAAGAGGGCTAGAGCGACGACGTGCAGAGGGCGCATGGCGCGCATGGCGGCGGACCATGCTCGCATCGCTCAGGAGTGCGCGCCACCGATCCGGCGAGCGAGACCGGCCGGCCCGCCGGTCGACGGATGACCTCCTCCCCGAACGATCACATCCACCACGTCTCTCCGGCCGAGCGCGCCGCGCCGCGCGGCCATTTTGTCCCAGCGCCGTGCTCGCGCCCTCGCGCCCCCCTCGCGCTAGCCGTCAGGGTCAGCCGCAAGGCCTTCGAGGCCTCGCTCGGCGAGCCCGCCCGGCGGGCATCCAGAACCCCACAGGATTTCGAGGCCCAGCTCGATCAACCGCGCGCTCGCCGCCAGCACGGGACGATCCGAGCTCCTCCGTGTCTCGGTCAAGAAGCACGGGAAGGACGAGCGTGCTTGACGCCCGCCTCTCCTTTCAGCAAAACGAGTCCTTCGAGCGATGGATCAACTCTCCGCGCATCTCGATCGAGGCTGGGACCTCGCGCAGAAGGGCGACGCCGCCGGCGCAAGCGCATGCGCCAAACGCGCGCTGGAAATCGATCCGCAGTCGCCCGAGGTGCACAACCTCCTCGGCTACACGTCCGCGTTGTCGGGCGAGTCGGACGAGGCGCTCGAGCACTATCGGCAGGCGATCGCGCTCGACGAGACGTACCTCGAAGCGATGCTCAACGCCGCCGAGGTGCTCATGCACCCGCTCGGCGAGTGGGATGAAGCCGTGGACCTTTGTGACGACGCGCTCGAGTACGCGGAGACGAAAGAGGAGATGGCCGACTGCCTGCTCCTCCGCGTCGACGCGCTGCTCGGCAAGGGCGACGTCGAGGAAGCGAAGAAGTGCATGGCACGTTTGCCCGATCCGCCCTTCGAGAACGGGAGCTACGTCTTCCTGATCGGGCGCGCGTACTACGAGCTCGGTGAGACCGAGAAGGCCGCTCCGTTCATCGAGGAGGCCGTGCGCACCGATCCGACCCACGCGGACGCCTACTATTACCTCGGGCTCCTGCGCGACGACGCGGGCGACACGCGCGGCGCCGTCGAGGCGTTCCTCCGCTCGCGCGCGCTCGACATGACGAAGCCGCCCCCTGCCTGGGCGCCCTCGCCGGACGCGTTCGCGCAGCTCGTCCGCCGCGTCATCCAGAGCCTCGACGCGCTTCTCGCGCGCTGGGTCCGCGACGCCGACATCTACATCGTCGACGTGCCGGGCGCCGAGCTCGTGGTCGACGGCGTCGATCCGCGCGCGATGGTGATCCTCGACGCGCGCACGCCGGAGGAGGCCGCTGCGGCAGGCCTCGGCGACACCGGCGGATTGCAGGCGCGGCTCTTCATCTACCAGCGCAACGTCGAGCGTGGCGCCGGCTCGGTCGCGGCGCTCGAGAGCGAGCTGACGGCGGGGCTCGAGCGCGAGATCACCGCGGTGTTCCTCGATCGCGACAGTCCGACTCCCCCCGAGAAGCATCAGCTGAACTGAGCTCGCAGGCTTCGGCTCCAGCCGCCGGAGCGACGACCGCCGGCCGGGCGCGGCGGAGAACAGGACATTCCATGAGCCGGCGAAGCATCCTCACGATCACGATCGGCGCGGCCGCTCTCGTCGCCTGCGGCGGCCACACGAGCCCCCACTCGGGATCGCGATCCCTCCTCCGCGTCCTCCACGATCAGCCCTCCGTCCCGCTGAAGATCGAGCGGGTGGAGATCGCGCCGGCGAGCGCGAGCCGCGTGGGCTTCGCGCGCATGGCCCGGCATCCCGAGCCCGGCTGGAACGTGCCGCGCCAGACGCAGCATGCGCCCGACGGCAAGACGGTGACGTTCCTCGCGAGCGAGCAGGGCGACGAGACGATGTCGCTCTTCGCGTTCGACGCCACGACGGGCAAGAGCGAGGTGCTTCTCCGGGCCAAGGACCTCGGCGACACGGGGACGGCCACGCGCTCGCGCGAAGAGGAGCTCCGCCGCGAGCGCCAGCGGGATCGCAACGAAGGCATCACCCAGCACCTGTGGGCGAAGAAGACGAAGCTGCTCGTCATCCCGCACGCAGGCGACATCTTCGTCCGCGACTTCGCGCGTGAGCCCGCGGGCACCGTCCGACGCCTGACGAAGACGCCCGAGCCGGAGCTCGACGCTCGACCGTGCGACACGGGAGAGCGCATCGCGTTCGTCCGCAAGGGTGAGCTCTTCTCCATCGACGTCGCGACCGGCAAGGAGACCGCGCTCACGACCCCCGTGCGGAACGTGCCCGAGGGCATCACCGGCATCACGCGCGGGCTCTCCGACTTCGTCGCGCAGGAGGAGCTCGGCGAACCGAGCGGCTTCTTCTGGTCGCCGAAGTGCGATCGCCTCGTGTACCTCGAGGTCGACGAGCGGCCGGTCGAGCAGCTCCCCGTGCTCGGCTACCGAGGCGAGCCCGATCTGATGATGCAGCGCTACCCGCGCGCCGGGAAGAAGAACCCGTCCGTGCGCGCGGGCATCGTCGACGTCGCGACGCGGAAGACGACGTGGCTCGACTGGCGCGACCCGCCGGCGAAGAAGGGTGACGCTCCCTCCGAGCGTTACCTCGGCCGCTTCACGTGGAGCGCCGACGGCAAGTCGCTCTTCGTCCAGTCGATGACGCGCGATCAGAAGCGCGTCGCCCTCGTGCGTGTCGATCCGTCGAGCGGAGCCACGACCGAGCTCGCCGTCGAGACGAGCCCCGCGTGGGTCTCGTTCTCACCGATCCGCGTACTGTCGGGGTCGAACGACCTCGTCGTCACGTCGACGAAGTCGGGCCACCGCCATCTCGAGGTCCGCAGCCAGAAGGACGGCGCGCTCGTCCGCGCCCTCACGAGCGGCGACTGGGACGTCGAGTCGATCGCGGGCATCGACGAGGCCGGAGGCCGCGTGCTCTTCAGCGGCACCAAGGACGGCCCGCTCGAGCGCCATCTCTATTCGGTCCCGCTGGTCGCGAACCCGAACGCGGCGGACGCCGCCAAGGCCACCGTCACGCGCCTCACGACCGAGCGCGGGGTACACTCGGTGAAGGTCGACGAGACAGGGGCGACCTGGGTCGACGTCCACTCCGCGACCGACCGGCCCCCGGCGGCGGTCGTCGTGCGCGACGGAAAGGTCGCCGGCCAGCTCCCCGTCCCGTCCGATCCCGACATCACGGCCCTCGGTCTCCGCCCCGTCGAGCACGTGACGGTGAAGGCCAAGGACGGCGAGACGCTCCACGGCGCGCTCCTCCGCCCGCGCGTGCTCACCGGCCGCCATCCGGCGATCGTCGTGGTCTACGGCGGGCCCGAGGCGCAGCTCGTCTACGACTCGTGGGCTCCACGCCTCCTCTGGCAGCACCTCGCCGATCGCGGCTTCGTCGTCTTCCAGCTCGACAACCGCGGCTCCGGCGGGCGCGGGCGCGCCTTCGCGCAGAAGGTCCACAAGCAGCTCGGCCAGCTCGAGCTCGAAGATCAGATCACGGGCGCGGAGTACCTCGCCTCCCTGCCCTTCGTCGATGCCTCACGCATCGGCATCTACGGGCACAGCTACGGCGGTTTCATGGCGGCCCTCGCAATGTTCGAGGGAAAGGGCGTCTTCCGCGCGGGCGTGGCCGGAGCGCCGGTCACCGACTGGCGGCTCTACGACACGGGCTACACCGAACGCTACATGGAGACGCCGGAGACCAACGCCGCCGGATACGAGGCCTCCGACCTCGCGAAGAAGGTCGCCGGACTCACTGGCAAGCTGATGCTCACGCACGCGCTGATGGACGAAAACGTGCACTACGCACACACCGCCCGTCTCGTGGACGCGCTGATCGCCGCCGACAAGCGCTTCGAGCTCCTCGTCCTCCCAGGCGAGCGCCACGGACTTCGAGCCCCTGCTGCCCGAGCGTACGTCCCGAAGCGCATCGCCGAGTTTTTCGCCGAGAACCTGTAGCGCGCTCCTCCCGGAGCGTGGTCCGAGACGGGGCGGCTCTTCAGGGCCTCGGCGTGTCTCGGCACGATCCATGAGCCCGTGCGCCTCCTCCCGCGAGCTGCGGAGGAGCTTTGGCTGCCGCGGCGGACGTCTGGGCGCTGAAGCGCATCGCTCGCGAGATGCTCGAACAGCGCCCTGAAGCCGAGTCGAAGGAGCTTTGCTTCCCTAGTTCCGGGCAATGCAAAACTCGCTCAGCTCGATCGCATCGACGGAGCCTCGTGACGCACCACCAGCCCTCGCGACGATCGCGTAGCCGCGACGGCGCTCGCAGGCTCTTGCGGTCAACTCACCGAGCGGTCAACATTGCCGCCCGTGCCGAGCGAGAAGAAGCGTACTCCGATCCATCTGCCTCCGGGCGCAGGCCGCGCGTACGCGATGGGCCCGCTACATGCGGTCTTCAAGGCGGACGGCGACGAGACGCGCGGGCGGTACTCGATCTCGGAGTGGTGGCTCGAGCCCTACACGCGCGGCCCGGGCGCGCACACGCACGAGGAAGACGACGTCTTCTTCGTGCTCGAGGGGACGATGAGCTTCTTCGTGGGCGGCGCGTGGATCGACGCGCCGAAGGGCTCGCTGGTGATCGCGCCCGGAGGCACGGCACACGACTTCGAGAACCGCACCGCCGAGCGGGCGGGCGCGCTCAACCTCTCCGTACCCGGCGACTTCGAGCCGAACATGGAGGGGATCGCCGAGTGGTTTCGTGCGCGCTCCGCCGCCGAGTCCCGCACGGAGAACGCGCCAGACAGCCAATCGGTTGATCCAGACAGCCGCGACGCTCGAAGCAAAGAGCGCGGTTAACACTCGTCGGTGACGTCCACGACCACGCGCCGGCTTCCGCCGAGCCTCGTTCGAGGGCGAAACGCGAATCAGCGTCAGTGCCACGTGCCGACGCCGATGCCGAAGTTCTGATAGCGCTGCGCGATGTCGAGGAACGCGCTCACACGCCACTGATGCTCGGGAAAGAGGTCGAAGATGCTCCACTTCAAGACCCGCACGTCGAAGCCGACCGTGAAGTGCTGCCGCGCGGTCCCGTCGCGGAAGCGTGACGGCTCGAGGTACACGCCGGCGCGCGTCTTGAGGAGGTTCGGCACCGGCTCGCTCTCCACGGCAAGGCGCGGCGCGACCGTGACACGCGAGCCGACGAGCTCACGCCGTTGATCGATGAACCCCTCGAGCGCGACCGCCTCCGCGCTCGCCCCGGTCACGAGCACGCTCGCGAGCAGCAGCACGTGCTCGCGCGGCCAATTCAGGTACCGCGCCTTCCGCTCGTCGTGCAGGCGCTTCTCGATCTCCGCGAGCTCTGCGTCTTCGAGAGCCTGCACGGCCGCTTCCTCGCGCGCCATCTGCGCGAGACGCCGGGCGCGTTTGCCTCGATCAATCCGTGACCTCGCCAACATCATCGACGCGGTCTCGGCCCGGCGAGCGGCAAGGCGCTTGGCGCGCCGGTCCAGGATGATGCGCTCGCGCTCGCGCTTCTGCTCGAGCGGGTCGATCCACGATGGGTTGAGCGGCCGCGGACCGAGCTGGTAGGCCACCCCCGCCTCGAGCTCCCACGGTTGGACGATCCGATCGGGAACGATGAACGCGGGGCCCGCGCGCCGGATCACCGCTCCGCTCGCCTGCTGCTCCCGGATCAGGTTCTCGAGACTGAACGAGCTCGCCGAGACGGGCGCCCGCGCAGTGAGACCGACGCGCCACGACCTCCCCTCGGGCTTCACGATGAGCCCCGCCTGCGGTCCGGCCCCCAGCATGGAGATGACGCCGGCGTCGCTGTTGCCGACCTCGTTGATGTCGACGTACGCCAAGCGCAGGCCCGCGCCGACGCAGAGCTGGTTCTTCAAGAAACCGTACGCGCCTACGGCGTGGACCCTCGTGAGGCCGACGGTGAGTGACGGCTGGGCGCTGGCTTGCGCGGCGACGTCGTAGCGGAGCATGTCCGCCGTCACGGTCATGCCGAAGTTGCCGATCTGCCCCCAGAGACCGGCGTTGAGATAGAGGAACCGATCCGTCGTCTCGACGGTGGAGCGATGGGGCAAGCCGAGGCGCCTGTTGCGCTCGATCTGCCGTTCGATCCCCTTCTCACCGCGATTGTTGAAGTCGGTCCCGCCATACGCGCCGGGGAACGCGATCCCGGCGGTGGGCTCCCACTCGAAGCGATCGATGCTGTGCGCCTCGCGCACGGCGGGCGCCGCTGCGTTGTTGTAGACGCCCTCGAGCGACTGCGCCGTCGCGGTCGTCGCGCCGGCGAGGCCGGTGATTCGTCCGGGTGCGAGAAGCGGCCCCTGGAACAGCTCGAGCGCGTAGTCGTTCCGCTCGATCGGTGGCGGCTCCTGTGCCGACGCCGTGCGCGGGACGGTAAGCACGAACGAGAGAGCGGCGGCGGCGAGGGCGAGGGCGAGCCTCGTACGCCGGAGCAGCGTCAGTCGCTCGTCGGGGGCGCCTGACGCAGGAGAAAGCGCACGAGCGGCTCCGCGTCGAGCTTCGCGGTCGCAAGCAGCGTCTCGATCAGCCGCTTGCCGAGGCGCGCGAGCTCGAGGAGCTGCTTGATGCGCTCGTACTGGAGCTCGGCGCGAGCGCGCGTCTTCGGATCCGACGAGCTCCGCAGCTTCGCGACGTCCGAGAGCGCCTCCTCGAACGACTCGATGGCCATGACGATCTCCGTCTTCTCGCGTTCGCTGAAGACGCGGGAGATCATCCGCCAAAGCTGCACCTCGGCCGCGTAGAAGTCCTTGCGCTCACCCTGCACCCAGACCTTGCGCACGACTCCCCAGCGAGCGAGCTCGTTCAGCGTCATGCTGACGGCGCCGCTGGACAGCTTCAGCGCCTGCCGCAGATCCTCGGCGCTGAGCGGCTCGGGCGACAGGTACAGCACGGCCCAGATGCGGCCCATGTTCCGCTTGAAGCCCCAAAACTCGATGAGTCGACCGACCACGTCGCTCACCGCGGCTTCGCTCGGCCATAGCGTGTGCTTCTCCTTGCCCACGACTTCGGTCTCGCTTTCGGTGTAGGCCGGATCGGACCGCTCACGCAAGGCGCGAGGCGCGCCGTCGCCGTCTCGCGACCGCGTCGGTGAGCCGTCCGCGCCGCCGCTCACGAGACCCGAGCGGCGAGCCCGCGGGCGACATCGGCGAGCGCCTCGCTCGCAGGACAGCGCGGGACGATCGCGAGCTCGGCGAGGGCGCGATCCGTCTCCCCACGCGCGAGCTGGCGGACCCGCTCGCAGGCCCCCGACTCGCGCACAAAGGAACCGAGCTCGCGCGCCGCAGCCTCGTCCCCCTCACGCACGCGTGCGACCAGGGAGCCCACCCGCGCGCCGCCGTCGGTGCCGGCGGACGCGGCTCGGATCAACGGCAGCGTGACCTTGCCCTCGGCGAGGTCGGCGAAGAGCGTCTTGCCGGTGCGCGCGGCGTCGCCGTCGTAGTCGAGCAGATCGTCGACGAGCTGGAAGGCGACACCGAGGCTCGCGCCGAAGCGCCCGAGGGCGTCGACGGCAGCTTGGGGCGCGCCGCCCGTGCGAGCGCCGGCGCGGAGCGCCCACTCGAAGAGCGACGCCGTCTTGCCGCGGACGATCGCGAAGTAGGTCGCTTCGTCGAGGGAGACGGCGACGCGACCACGAAGCTGGATGATCTCGCCGTCGACGAGCTGGCCGAGCGTCGCGACGAGCTCCGTCCACGTGGCCGTGTCGCTCACGCCGGCCCCCATGCTCGCGAGGCGGAGCGCCTCGACGAGGAGCATGTCGCCCGCGAGGACACTCACGGCGTTGCCCCAGACCCGACGCGACGTCGGCCGACCCCGGCGCTGATCGGCGTCGTCGATGACGTCGTCGTGGAGGAGCGTCGCCATGTGCACGAGCTCGGCGGCAGCACCGAGGTCACGCGCGCGCGCGTCGATCGCGCCGAAGCACGCAGTCGCGAGCAGGAGCCCGAGCGGCCGAACGCGCTTGCCGCCGGCGTCGAAGAGATGGCGGGCCGACTCGGTCCCCGGTGACACGCCCGCCGCGACGCGCGTCGCGATGAGCTCCTCGATTTCGGCCATCTCCCGTGCGACGAGCGACCGAACCTCGGCAACGCGCGCGGCCGGCAGCTCGCCGACACGCTCGGGGGCCGCGGTCTCGTGAAGGACAGGGAGGGCGGTCGCCAACGTCATGCAAATGTCGGAGTGCTCGAAACTCCACGACAATCGAGCACCTGCTCAGTCGTCACGGAACTTTCAAAAGTATTTGAACGGACTATGCGAGCAACTCGCGGCGGGGTCAAGCCCGGCCGACCGGGGGTGGCCCAGAGGACGCTCCGTGCGATCCGTCCGCGACCGGCAGCGTCCGAGACGCGCGGTCGGTCGTCACGTCACGCACGTCACGTCAGTGGAGGATCTGGGCATGCCTCTCGGCAGCCTTGCGCCCGCGCTCGCGAATGGCCCTCACCAGGCGCGAGTCGGACGTCCGCTCGATATCGGCCCCCTCCCTCGGCTCGGCGTTCGCGTCGAAGCCCGGCCAGCGCGGGAGGAAGCGGGCCGCGAGCGCCATCGTCTCGGCCCACAGCCCCGGCGTGACGGCGCGGAGCACGGGCGCGATGCGTGCCTCGGGGGTGAACGCGACCTCGAGCTCGCCGCGAGCAATGGCAGAGACGATCCGGCGCGCCGCGCGATCGGCATCGATCGAGACGATCGGTGCCGTCGCCCCGGTGCCGAACCAGGCGTACTCGAGATCGTGATTGCCCTTGAACTCGGCATGCACGTGCGAGCCCGTCCGCATCAGACCGGGAACCACGGTCACGACGTTGACGCCGTCCGCCGCGAGCTCTGCGCGGAGCGACTCGGTGAGGCCCATCACGCCGAACTTCGCCGCACAGTACGGCGCCAGGTGAGGAACTCCGACGCGCGCTCCGATGGAGGTGACCACCGCGATCGTCCCGCGCTTGCGCTGGCGCATCTTGGGCACGACCGCGAGGACGGGATTCAGCGTGGTGTAGAAGATCGACGCGAGCGCCCGATCGAAGTCGTCCTTCGTCCACGACTCCACCGGCCCCACGGCGATGGTCGCTGCATTCGTGACGAGGATGTCGATCGGGCCGAGGGGCGCGCACGTGCTGCCCAGGAAGCGCTCGACCTCGTTCGCGTTCGAGAGGTCGCACGCTTCCGCGCAGACCTGAACCCCCATCCCCCGGAGCTCGGATGCGACCTTGTCGAGCTCATGCTCGTGCCGTGCGCAGATGCCGATCGTCCCGACGCCGCGACGGCCGAGCTCGAGCGCGATCGCCCTCCCGAGCCCACGCGAGGCCCCGCAAACGACCGCCGTTGCCCCGCGGAGCTCGACGGCGCGCCGGCGCTTCGTGAGCTCCCAGGCGAGCCGTCCCATCCCGATCGCAAGCGCCGCAACACCGATGGTCCTCTTGTTCACGTGACCCTCCTCGTTGCTCGGACTGGCCTTCGACCGGCCGCGCAAACCGAGCGAGGCGAGCGGCGGCCAGTCGAACGAGAAAGCATCGTCCGCGCCTGCCGGCCGAACGGCGCCTCTCGAGGGCCGGGAACGTCGAGGCCTCAGCCGCCGATCGCCGTCGCTCCGCCGCAGATCGAGAGCGCCTGGCCCGTGATTGCATCCCCCGACGACGAGCAGAGGAAAAGGACGAGATCGGCGACCTCTTCCGGCTCGAGGAAGCGGCCGAGCGGGACCGCCGCGCACTCCGCGGCCTTCGCCTCCTCCGGTGTCTTGCCGTCTCGGGTCGCGATCTCGCGGATGCCGTTCTCGCCCATCGCCGTGTCGACCCATCCGGGAAGGACGGCGTTGCAAGTGATCTTCCTCGGGGCGAGCTCGTGCGCGGTCGCTCTGACGAGGCCGAGGATGCCGGCCTTGCTCGCGCAGTAGGCCGCGTGGCCGGCGACGCCGAGCTTCGCGAGGACGCTGCTCATGGCGATGAGGCGGCCCGGTCCCTTCATCCGCTTCGCGGCGGCGTCGAAGGTGTAATAAGCCCCCATCAGGTTGGTCGAGAGGATGGCCTCGGCACGCGCCAGGTCGTCGCCCAGGTCGACGCGACCGGACTGGCCTGCGTTGGCGATGACGATGTCGAGGCCGTCGAAGACCTCGACGGCGCGATCGACCGCGGCCGAAAGGTGCGCCGCGTCTCGGACGTCGCCCGGCACGTGACGCGCCTTGCCTCCGCCGTAGACGATCTCGCCCACGGTTTCACCGAGCGCCCTCTCGTCGCGACCCGTGACGACGATCCGCACCCCGCGCGCGGCGAGTGCGAGCGCGATACTCCGACCGATGCCCTTGCCTCCGCCGGTGACCAGCGCGACCTTGCCGTCGAGTCCCTTCAATCCCTTCATGAGGCGCGGATGTTATCGCATTCGTGTGCGTCGCCGGCGCACCGTCCTCATCGGACTGGCCTCCGAGCGCTCCAGACCTCGGCCGTTCGGCTGCTTCCGCGGTTGACGCATCGGAGGCGAGGGCGGTACACCCCATGCCGTGACTCGTAAACAGCGCGTGACGCGCGTGGTGTACGGCGCCTACGTGGTCGTCGTGGCCGCGTTCGTCGTTTCGAACATCGCGCAGGTCGCGAGCACGGTCTTCAGCGGCCGCGAGGGCGGGAGCGAGGCTGCAGCTGCCGATCCGCGCTTCCCCAAGGTGGGCCCGGCCTGCGCCAAGCTCTTCGAGGAGCAGGTCCAGGCGATCGAAAAGGCACGTCAGGCCGCGAGCAGCGAGGCGAGCGCCGAAGCGGCCAAGGCGCGCTATGAAAGCGAGCGAAGCGCCGCGCGCTCCCCGGATCTGGAGCGGACATGTTCGGCCGAGCCGTCCGGTACCGACGCGCTCGCCAGCCTGGCTCGGTTGGACCGTCAGGCCGAGTCCGAGTCCGTTCGGAGCGCCACCGAGCTTAGGTCCGTGCGCCTCGCCGCTCAGTCGTTTATAAGTGGTCACCCAAAATGAACCAGGCGTCCGCCACCATCGCAGCCGATAAAGAGGCCGCGCCCACCCCGACCTTCGATGCCATCCCGCTGGGAGGCGAGGTCCGGAAGGCCGTCGACGCGCTCGGCTACGTCCACCCGACGCCGGTCCAGCTCGCCGTCTTCGATCCCGCGTCACGCGGCAAGAGCCTGGTCGTCCAGGCGCGCACCGGGACCGGGAAGACGGCCGCGTTCGGCCTCCCCATCATCGATTCGCTGGTGAAGCGCTCGCAGGCGGGCGTCCAGGCGCTGATCCTGACCCCGACCCGCGAGCTCGCGCTCCAGGTCGCGCGCGAGCTCGAGCAGCTCGCTCAGTTCCGCGGCACCAAGATCGTCCCGATCTACGGCGGCGCTCCGATGGGCCGACAGGTCACGGCGCTCGAGGAAGGCGCGCAGGTCGTGGTCGGCACCCCCGGCCGTGTCCTCGACCACCTCCGCCGCGGCACGCTCGACCCGTCCGCCATCCGTATCTTCGTCCTCGACGAGGCGGACGAGATGCTGAGCATGGGCTTCCAGAAGGAGCTCAACGCCATCATCGAGACGCTGCCGACGGACCGGCAGGGCCTCTACTTTAGCGCCACCATCCCGCCGGACGTCGAGCGCCTCGCGAACAGCCACCTTCGCGATCCCGAGTGGGTCACGCTCTCGAGCGACCAGATCGGCGCGCTCTCGATCAGCCATTTCGTCTACCTCGTCCGCGAGGGGGACAAGCGCGCAGCCCTCGCCCGCATCATCGAGGTCGAAGACCCCGAGAGCGCCGTCGTCTTCTGCAACACGAAGGACGAGACCGAGCGCGTGGCCGAGGCTCTCAAGGCCCGCGGCTACGAGGCTGACTGGCTCAACGGCGACCTCGAGCAGCGCGAGCGCGAGCGCGTGATGCAGGCCACCCGCGAGGGCAAGCTCCGCTTCCTCGTCGCGACCGACGTCGCCGCGCGAGGCATCGACATCTCGCACCTCACCCACGTCATCAACGCCGACTTCCCGGAGTCCGCGGAGCAGTACGTCCACCGCACGGGCCGCACCGGCCGCGCGGGGCGCACCGGCACGGCCATCTCGATGGTCGGCCCGAAGGACGTCGGGCACCTGTACATGCTCCGCCTGACGTACAAGATCCGCCCGATCGAGCGGATGTTGCCGACGCAGGGCGAGCTCCGCACCCGCGCCGAGGCCGACATGATCGCCTTCCTCGCGGACGCGTACGCCGGCAAGACGCAGGATCCGCAGCACCTCGCGATCGCCCGGCGCCTGCTCACGCACGACAGCGCCGAGGTCGTGATCGCCGGACTGCTCGCCGATCACCTCGGCGCCTCTGCGCAGGACACCACGCAGGAAGCGGCCGACGCGCGCCGAGCGAAGAACCCGCCGCCGGTCCGCATCGAGGAGCGTCGCGAGGCGCGTCCGGCCGACCGCGAGCCGCGTACGCTCCGTGACGGCGAGAAGCCTGCAAGCGAGCGTGGCGAGCGACGTGATCGGGGTCGCGATCGCGATCGCGATCACCGTGGCGGCGAGCGTCGTGAGCGGCGCCCGCAGTCGGCGCTCTCCAACTGGGAGCCGCCCTCGGAGAAGGACGACGACGCGCCCCTCTTCCGCGACGACGGCACGAAGCCGGGCCTCGGCCCGAAGACGACGCCGGAGCAGGCACCGCAAGCGCAGCAGTCGCGTGATCGCGACCGCGATCGCGGCGGACGGCGCGGTCGCTCGCGCTTCGGAGACGGAGAGGCGCGCGGCGGCTTCGGACGACGCGGTCCCGTCGACGCGGACGCGGACACGGTCGACATCGGCCGGCCGCCGCTGCCCTCGTACCACATCGAAGACGAGCCCACGGTCGTCTTCGGGGGGCGCTTGCCCAAGCCGCACGCCGCGCAGGTCTCGCGCGAGCATGCGCCGGAGTCCGCCCCGCGCGAGCATGCGCCGGAGTCCGCCCCGCGCGAGCGCGACGACAAGCGCACGGACGCAGACGACCCCAGCTTCACGAACGTCTTCCTCAACGTGGGCCGCCGCGACGGCCTTCGCGCCGAGGACGTCCAGCAGCTCCTCGTCGAGAAAGCCGGCCTCACGGAGTCGGACGTCGGGCACATCCGACTCCGCGATCGCATCACGTTCGTGGGCATCCGCAAGGAGCACTCCGAGCGCGCGATCCAGGCGCTCGTCGGCGTCGTCGTCGGCGAGCGGACCGTGAACGCCGAGCCCGCGCGCGAGCGCTGATCGCTCGAGTCCCGGCGGGCGACTTGCGCCGGGCCAAGTTTCGGCGAGGCTCGTCGCGCCGCGTGCACCCTGCGCGCCGCGACGAGCCCAGTATCGGCGGGTCGCGACGCGCGTGTGGGCTGCTCGCGTGCCCCCCGCGCGCCGCGACGAGCCCAGTATCGGCGAGTCGCGACGCGCGTGTGGGTTGCTCACGTGCACCGACGAGCCACGCTCGCCAAACACGAATAGAACGCGAATCGCAACTGCGATTGGACGGCGCGCCTCGAAAGCGCAATTCGACGCGCGCCGAACGGCGCCACTGCGGGTCGTTGGGGCGCGAGCTCCAAATTCGATGCCCACGTCCAACGAGAAGTACCGGCGCTGCATTTTTCCGTCGTCCGGGCCCGAACATCCGCGAGCATTCCCGCGTGTTCTATTGAGTGGAGTTAGCGACCTCAGGTAACGTTGACTCCATGTCGGCACTCGCTTCGCCCGCGACCGCGGGCGTGCAACCCTCGGCGCCAACAACGTTTCGCGCCGTCATGGACTCGCGACGCGCCGAAGGCCGCCGCCTCACGCTCGATGACGCCATCGCGGTCATCGTCCCGGTGTGCACCGACCTGAAAGAGCGCCATGCGCGAGGCGAGGCGCACTACGTCCACCCGTCCGCGATCGCCTCGGGCCCGGACGGCCTGATGCGCGTCGAGCCGCAGCTCGCGGTCAACCCGAAGGACCCGCGCGATCGTGCTGCCCTCGCGCCCGAGGTGCTTCGCACGAACAGCCCGGGCGACGCGCGCGCGAGCGTGTTCGCCGTCGGCGCGATGCTCTACGAGGCCGTGTGCGGGACGCCCGTCGGGCCTGGAATGCGCCGGCCACGCGACGTCAATCCGGACCTCCCGGAAGCCCTCGAGCACCTGCTCGCGAAGGCGCTCGTCGCCGACCCGTCCCATCGTCCGGACGACCTCGGCGCGCTCGCGAGCGCGATGCATCACCTCGCGCCGATGAAGAGCATCCCGCCGCCGGACGCGGATGTCTCGAAGCTCGATCGCTCGGAGAACTTCGAGGTCGACATCCGTCTCTCGATCATGCCACCCGAGCGCGGCCCGGGCGTGGAGCCGCCTCCCCCGTCGATCCCGCAGCCGATCGCCCCGATGTCGTCGGCCATGTCCGTGCAGGCGCAAGCGCAGGCGCAGGCGCAGGCGCAGCTCGCGCGGGACCCGACGCGTCAGCTCGCCGTGCTCAAGGCGCGCCTCGAGTCCGATCCGCGCCCGCGCTACGTCGTGAACAAGGAGCGCATGGACCACGGCCCCTTCAGCGCCGTCGAGCTCCTCCAGCAGATCGCGTCGCACAAGTTCGTCGGCAAGGACATCCTCCGCGACGAGCTCACCGGCGGTTCGAAGGAGATCGACGAGTGGGAGGAGTTCGCGCCCTTCGCTCAGCACGCGCGCATGCATCGCGACATCGCGCATGAGAAGAAGGAAGTCGCGAAGGTCGAGAAGGCCGAGAAGAAGGCGGGCGCCGCGAAGTTCATCATCGGCGGAGTCATGGCCGTCGCGCTCCTCGGCGTGGGCATCTTCTTCGTCATCCAGCAGGTCGGCTCGCGCAAGGATGGCGGCGATCTGAGCGACGATCCTTCCGCGGTCGACCTCTCGGGCGGCGGCTCGCTCAAGGGCGGAAAGAAGGCCGCCACTGGCGGCGGCGGCGGCGGCAAGGGCGGCGGCGGATTCGTCGGCGGGATGAGCTACGAGGCGGCGCTCAACTCGAACAACCAGGAGATCAGCATGGGCGGCGGCAAGGGCGCCCCCGATCTCACCGACGCCCAGCTCTCCGCGCCGATGAGGAACGCGGCGTTCATCAGCAGTTGCGGCGCGCCCGATAGCATGAAGGTCACGGTGAAGGTCGCCGTGAAGAACGGGCGCGCAGTCGGCGTGAGCGTCTACACGAACCCGTCGAACCAGGGCGTCGCGGCCTGCGTCGATCGCCACGTTCGCGGCCTCGGTTGGCATCCGAACTCGAAGATGGACTTCTTCACGACGACGTACTGACGAGGCTCGAGTCTCGAGGCTCTGCTCGAGGCCAGCCGAGCTCCGGTCGAAGCGGAGGGACCTGGATGGGATGGAACGCGGGCTGCAGCGCTCGCGTGCATGGCCCGCCACGCGCCCGCAAAAACAAGCAACGATCGAGCTTCTCGTGACGACAGCGAAGTGCGCAGCCACGCCCCACGTGGCGCAGCGCGTGGCATCTGGAGCGGGTCGATCAGCTTCGGCTTGCTCCAGATCCCCGTCAGCCTCATCCCGGCGGAGAGCCGCTCGGACGAGCTGCACTTCCGACTGCTCGACCGACGCGACCTCGCGCCCGTCCGCTACGAACGGGTGAGCACCGCGACCGGCAAGCCCGTCGAGTGGAAGGACATCGTCAAGGGATACGAGATCGAGAAAGACAGCTACGTCGTCGTCGAGCCGGAGGACTTCGCGAAGGCGAACGTGAAGGCGACGCAGACGATCGACATCCAGGACTTCGTCCCGCGCGACCAGATCGATCCGGCGTTCTTCGAGACGCCCTACTTCGTCGTGCCGCAGCCCCGATCGATGAAGGCGTACGTCCTTCTTCGCGATGCGCTGAAGAAGCGGGACGCGGTGGCGGTCGCGACGTTCGTCCTACGCACCCGCGAGCACCTCGTCGCGGTCATGCCGGGGAACAACGGAGCGCTCATGCTCGAGGTGCTCCGCTTCGGTCACCAGCTGAAGGACGTCGAGGACGTTCCCCTCCCCGCCCCCTCGAGCACGGCCGCGCCGAGCGAGCGCGAGCTCGCGATGGCGGACCAGCTCATCGGAGGGATGATGAGCGACTGGGAGCCGCGCAAGTACAAGGACCGGTACTACCGCGACGTGATGAAGGTCATCGAGGAGAAGGCAAGCACCGGCGCGACCACGGAGCACCACGCGCGGACGGCCGGCACCGTTGCGCGTGACGACGTGGTCGACCTCCTCGCCCTGCTCGAGAAGAGCGTTGCGAAGACGGGCCGCGCAGCCAACGAAACGCGACCAGGCCCGAAGAAGGCGCGGGCCACCAGGGCCGGCGGCGCGCGCAAGGCTGCGAAGAAGAGGCGCGCGGCTTGATGGCCTCTCCGCCCCGAGACACGGAGCGCGGCGCCGGTCGCGAGCACGTGGTGCGGGTCGGCATCTCGGGCTGGCGCTACCCGTCGTGGCGCGGCGTCTTCTATCCGAAAGGCCTCGCTCAGCGCCGTGAGCTCGAATACGCGAGCCGCCAGCTCCGGACCGTGGAGATCAACGGGTCCTTCTACTCGCTCCAGCGACCGTCGAGCTACGTCGAGTGGCACCGGGCGACACCGGACGACTTCGTGTTCGCCGTGAAGGGCGGGCGGTTCATCACCCACAACAAGAAGCTGAAGGACTGCGCCGGTGCGCTGTCGAACTTCTTCGCCTCCGGGGTGCTCGCGCTGGACGACAAGCTCGGGCCAATCCTGTGGCAGCTCCCTCCGCAGCTCTCGTTCCAGTCCGAGCGCATCGAGGCCTTCCTGGCGTCGCTGCCGCGAACGACACGCGAGGCAGCAGAGCTCGCCCGCCGTCACGATGGGCGGCTCACGCATGGATCTTGGCTCGACGTGCGCGTCGATCGACCGGTGCTCCACGCACTGGAGGTGCGGCACGATTCGTTCGTCGACCCTGCGTTCATCCGGCTGCTCCGGAGGGCGAACGTCGCCCTCTGCGTGGCGGACACCGCGGGGACGTGGCCCTACCTCGAGGACGTCACGGCCGACTTCGTCTACGTGCGCCTCCATGGCGCGAAGCGCCTCTACGCGAGCGGCTACTCGAAGAGCGACCTCGATCGCTGGGCGACGCGCATCGCCGCCTGGCAGCACGGTGAGACGCCCACCAGCACCTCGCTCGCGGCACCGGAGACGAGGCCGCCGTCATCGGCCGCCGGACGGGACGTCTACGTCTACTTCGACAACGACGTGAAGGTGCATGCCCCGTTCGACGCGATGAACCTCGCGGCGCGCTTTGGTCATGGCCAGCGGGTGGCTTTTCCTCGGAAGGAGGAGCGAAGCGTCGTGGACGCGGTCGGCCGCGACGATCGCTTTCGCTACGGCCAGCGCCGCAGGAGGAGCGCGTGAAGCGAGGCGCGACCGGGGACGCAGGGCGCTCTCTCGAGCGCTACGAGGCAATGCGCGACTTCGCCCACACGACGGAGCCGAGCGGACGCAGCGCTCGCTCGGCGACGGGGCGCTCGTTCGTCGTCCAGAAGCACGATGCCCGGCGGCTGCACTACGACTTTCGCCTCGAGCACGAGGGTGTCCTCCTGAGCTGGGCGGTGCCGAAGGGCCCCAGCCTCGCACCGGGCGACAAGCGCCTCGCCGTCCAGACGGAGGACCATCCGATCGACTACCGCGACTTCGAGGGCACCATCCCCGAAGGGCAATACGGCGGCGGGCCGGTGATCGTCTGGGATCGAGGCACGTGGGAGCCGATCGGCGACCCCGACGAGGGGCTCGCGAAGGGACGTCTCGACTTCGAGCTCGACGGCGAAAAGCTTCAGGGCCGCTTCATCCTCGTCCGGACGACGATGGGCAAAGGCTCGAAGAAGCCGACATGGCTCTTGATGAAGCGGAGCGACGAGCACGCAAGGACCGGGTCTGCGGCCGACATCGTCGACGCGCAGCCCGGGAGCGTCCTCACCGGCCGCACGCTCGATGACGTCCGCGCCGGTGTCCCGGCGACCGCGCGGGAGCGGAAGGCGCGCTCGCGAGCGTCACCGCACGAGCGCACGACGACGCCCATCGAGGACCGGCCGGCCGCGCTGCCTCCGTTCGGATCCGTCGCGCCGCAGCTCGCGACGTTCGTGAAGGACGTGCCGAGATCCGGACCGTGGATCTACGAGATCAAGTACGACGGCTACCGCGCGCTCGCCTGGCTCGATGACGGCGCGGTCCGCATCGCGTCTCGGCGCGGCCTCGACTGGACCGCCCAGTACCCCGACATCGCGCGCGCGCTTTCACGTGTGCGCGCGCGGACGGCGATCTTCGACGGAGAGGTCGCCTACGTGCGCCCGGACGGCCGCACCGACTTCCAGAAGCTGCAGAACGCCCTCGGTAGCGGCGCACCGAAGGAGCGGGCGCGGCTCGTCTACTTCGTCTTCGATCTCCTCTTCTACGACGGCGCCGATCTCCGCGGAGAGCCGCTCGAGCTACGCAAGGACACGCTGCGCACCATCCTCGCCGGAGAGGCGCCGCCCCTCGTGATGAGCAATCACGTGGAAGACGGGGCGGCGTTCTTCCACGAGGCATGCAAGATCGGGCTCGAGGGCGTCATCGGCAAGCGCACCGACCGCCCGTACACGTCCGGGCGCACCCGGGACTGGATCAAGGTCAAGTGCGAGCAGCGCCAGGAGCTCGTCATCGTCGGCTACACGCCGCTGAAGGGCAGCCGGAGCGGCATCGGTGCGCTGCTCCTCGGTGTCTACGACGGAGACGACCTGCGCTACGCGGGCAAGGTCGGAACGGGCTTCTCGTATGCCACGCTGAAGGACCTCGCAGCGCGCCTCGGCGCGCTCGAGATCGCCGCGCCTCGCCTGACGAACCCTCCACGCATGCGCGACGTTCAATGGGTGGAGCCGAAGCTCGTCTGCGAGGTTCGCTTCTCGGAATGGACGGCGGACGGGGTACTCCGCCAGTCGTCGTTCGAGGGGCTTCGCCTCGACAAGAGCCCGCGCGAAGTCCGCCGCGAGACCCCGCAGCCGCCCCCGAGATCGATCGCGCCATCCCCAGCTGAACCCGCTGTGCGCGCACGCGCTCCACTAGTGAGACGAGACGCGAGGCCACGAGTGGGCGGCATCGTCGTCAGCCATGCCGACCGCATCATCGACAGCACGAGCGGCCTCACGAAGCTCGACCTCGTTCGCTTCATGGAGGCGGTGGCAGGCGCGATGCTCCCCTTCGCCGCGAAGCGGCCGCTGATGCTCGTCCGCTGTCCGGCCGGCACGCAGGCGACCGTGTTCCGCCAGTCCGATCGGCGCGCGGGGAAGAGTCCGCGCTGCTTCGTGCAGAAGCACGAGGGAAAGGGCCTCGAGGAGGTCGGGCTCGGCACGACCATCCTCGGCGACGAGCCGGCGATCTACGTGACGAGCACGCGCCAGCTCGTCCTGCTCGCCCAGAACAACGCCTTCGAGCTGCACGGCTGGGGCTCGACCCTGCCGCGATGGGATCGCCCGGATTGGATCGTGTTCGACCTCGACCCCGACGAGGCCCTCTCGTTCGAGCGCGTCATCGAGAGCGCATTCGAGATGCGCGAGGCGCTCCGCACGCTCCACCTCGAGAGCTGGGTGAAGACCACCGGCGGCAAGGGCCTCCACGTGGTCGTGCCGATCGCCCGCCGCTACGACTGGGCCACGGTCCGGAGCGCGTCACGGGAGATCGCGCGCCTGATGGCGCGGGCGGCGCCAGACCGCTACGTCGCGACCGTGTCGAAGCGCGCGCGCGCCGGGAAGATCTTCATCGACTGGATGCGCAATGCCGAAGGCGCGACCGCGGTCCTCCCCTACTCCGCGCGTGCGCGACCGGGTCTACCCGTCGCCGTTCCGATCGCGTGGAAGGACCTTCGCAGCGTCGTTCCCGAGGAGCTCACCATCGCGACCGTCCCCCGGATGCTCGCACGCCGGAGGACCGATCCATGGGCGGACCTCCTGTCGAGCAAGCAGACCTTGCCGCGCGAGCTGCTCGACGCCATCGCCGAGTAGCTCGCGCGAACGCAGGTCGCGGAGAAGGACTACTGCGCGCCCGGCGGCTTCGGGAGGCAGGCCGCGGCGGGACCACCGGCGACGAAGCACGTCGTGCCCTGGATGCAGTCTGCATCCGACAGGCAGGGGAACGCGCACTTCTGGTACTGCAGGTTGCACCGGTGCGTCATGCACTGCGAGTCGTTCTGGCAGGCGAGCGCCGTCGGCCCGGGCGTCGCCATCTGGCCCGGCGCGACGGTGGCGCTCGGCTGGGGCTGCGGCTGAGGCTGAGGCTGCTGGTAGCCAGGCGGCGGCTGCGCGGGCGTGGCGGGCGGCGGCTCGTCCTTGCTGCACGCGACGACCAACCCGACCATCGAAACGACACCGACCACCGCGAACGAGATCCTTGCCATGATTCCTCCAAGCTACGGACACACGACCTCTACCAGAGAGGCGACTATCACTTATCGGCCGCGCGTAGGACCGTCAACCGGCCTTCTTTTCGCGGTCCGCTCGATCCGTCGGCGTCATCCGAGGCACCGCTCGTCTCAACGCGCGACACGCGCGCGCCTTACACCCCGGACGGGTGAGCGCGGCCAAATGGTATCGTCCGCTCCGCATGCGTGGTTGGACGGACCTCACGGGCATCTTCGTCATCGGTATCGTGCTTGGGCTTGGTGCTCTGGGCTGCACGCGCGGTGCTCCCCCCGCCCCCGAAGGCGTCGACGCGACCGTGGCTCCGCTCCCGGGCCCGGTCACGACGCTGTCCGGAACGACCGACGCCGGTCCGGCCGCCAAGCCCGAGACCTCGCTCGACGCGGGCTCCGCTCCGCCTGCAGCCGCGGCATCGGCCGTCGACGCGGGCGATCCGGGGAGCCTGCCGCAGACACGCGACCGTCCGGAAGCGTCGAGCCCTGCGCTCGACGAACGCGCAGCAGCGCTCTGGGACGCCATCGTCCACGACGATGCCGATCGCGGGATGGCGTTCTTCTTCCCGGTCACCGCATACGAGCAGGTCAAGGCGATCGCCTATCCCGCGTCCGACTGGCGCCGCCGGCTCGTCGCCGCTTACAAGCGAGACATCCACGCGCTCCACGAGCGCCTCGGCAGCAAGGCGGAGTCGGCGAAGCTCGTGCGCCTCGACGTCCCGAACGAGCGTGCGCGCTGGGTCGAGCCGAACGAGGAGTCGAACAAGCTCGGATACTGGCGCGTGTACGGCACCCGCATCGTCTACGAGGTCGACGGTAAGGAGCGCGCGCTGGACGTCACCTCGCTCATCTCGTGGCGCGGCGAGTGGTACGTCGTCCACCTGACCGGCTTCAAGTGACGGCTCGCACCGCGCGAGCTCTCGCTCGTCGCGAGCGCACGAACGCTCCCGCTTCTCTCGAGAGAGCCGCGGGAGTCGCCAAATGTTGGTGGGCCGAGCGGGGCACGATTCCGGGACCTACTGAGCGGCGCTCGTAACGGTCGAGGCCCTTCACGACAGATGATCGCGTCGCGTCGCGTCGCGTCGTCCGCGGACGCTCGGGACTCAGACGCTCCTGACGAAATCGGGTGGAACGGGCCGCGCTCTGTGCGGGCCGGTGTCAGTGCTTGGGCGCCAGTACGTCTCAGCGGTACGGCGCACCGCAGCCCGCACACGTCTTGAGATCAACAGGCGTGAGCTCTCCGCAGAACTGGCACCGTGTGACGAGTATCTGACGCTCGATCACGCGCTCGACAACGACCGAACCTACTGCCGAAGGGGCTGAGCCGGCGACCGTAGAGGACGAGGTGTCCGTGACGCCCGCCTCGGATTCGGGCGCGTCACATCCAGTTCGCCGACGCACCTCGTTGAAGACCTCCTCATCGGAGAAGGCCTCCAGAACCGCCGCCACCTTCGCCTTCCTTCGCTCGTAGCGGAGGTCTTCGAGCGTGACCACCCCGGCAAGAAAGTCGTCAAAGATTGCGTCAACGGCCTCGGAGAGCGGTCCCGTCTCAATGTCCTGTCGTCGTCGGATCTCACTGAGAACATGCTCGTCACTGAACCCATCGAGGACAGCGCAGACCTTGGGCTTGCGTCGCTCGCGACGTAGATCTTCGGTCGACGCCACCTCGCGCAGGAAGTCGTCGAAGATGGCGTCCACCGCCTCCTGAAGTGCGGATCGGTCAGAGCCTGGCACGCGACCATTCTACGGCCATGACTGCTCGAAGGAGGAAGACATCGCGGAGTCACGTGCCCCGTCGCTTGCCTCGGGCGAGGGCGTACGCGGAACGTCGGCCTCAGAACTCCTGCAACTCGCCCGCCTGCCGTCCCGGCGGGAGGTCAGGATCGTCCGGCGGGACGATCCCTGAGCGGGAGACCCTGGCCGGGGAGCGTCGTCACGTAGACCTGACGGGAGCCGCACGCCCGCCACTCGGCGGCAGCCTCCTGGGTCGCATCCACGATGACCTCGTCGTCGGCCGAGACCTGGACGTAGAGGTCTCCGGGCGGGTCAGAGGCGGCGCAGCCAGCCAAGCTCAGCGGCGCCAGGGCTGTGATGAATGAGTGATGGCCGCTGGCGGGTCCAGTGGACCGATTGGACGCCGGGGGGCCCCCTACCCCCTATTTCCGGCGTTGTTGGTGGGCCGACCGGGGCACGATCCCGGGACCTACGGATTAAAAGTCCGCAGCTCTACCAACTGAGCTATCGGCCCAATCGTACGCCCCATCGATTACGGCGGAGGGCGCGCGTCGTCCACCGATTTCCGCCACGACCGTGGCAGGCGCGTTGCTTGATCGCGGGTATGGAGCGCTGGAGCCCGCTCTGGACGGGGTTTCTCGAGGCTGTCGCGCTCGTCACGCTGGCGGGTGAAGCCTGCACGAAGCCTCAGCCGAGAGCCGACGCGGAGCCCGGCGCGAGCGCGACGACGCGAGCGGCCGAGGTGGTGGCTCCGCCGGCGCCCCCGCGCTCGAGCCCGATCGGGACGGTCGCGGTGCCGGACGACCGCGACGTGCTCGTCGTCACCGGCGAGACGAGACGCCCCATCGTCTACCTCCACGGGATGTGCGGCGAGGCCCGCTCCGATCTCGAGGCGTGGTCCGCGAGCGTGCGCGAGCACGGGACCGTCATCGCGCTCGAGGGCGACGCGGCCTGTCCGCGCGGCAGCGGCCGATCGTGGTCGGTGAGCCCCGACGCGCTCGACACGCGCATCGACTCGGCGATCGAAGCCGTCTCCTCCGCACGCGCGATCGAGCTCGACCCTCGCGAGGTGATCGTGATCGGCGAGTCGATGGGAGCCTCTCGCGCGCTCGGCCTCGCGAGCCGCTTCCCGGCAAAGTACACGCGCCTCGTGCTCGTTGGCGGGCCCGAGACGCCTTCTGCCAAGGACCTGCGCGGCGTGAAGGCCGCCGCGCTCCTCGCCGGGGAGCACGAATCCCAGGCGAAGATGAGGCAGGGGACTGCCCGCCTCGAGAGCGCCGGCGTGGACGCGCGCTTCTGGGAGCTGGCCGGCGCGACCCACGGAACGTACGGCAGCGACGGCGCTCGTACGATGGGCGAGGCCGTCGCGTTCGTCGCGCAGCGCTGAGGTCCGGCCGGACGGATGCCGGCGCGGCACGCTCACGATGGCGGTTCGCCACTCTCTCTGCGGTCGATAGCGAAAGGCGCCCGGCGGATCACTCCGCCGGACGCCTCTCTATTTGCTCCCGCCCGCACCGCCCGACGCGAGGACGAGCGAGACCAAACTCGAATCAAAAGCGGCCGAACACACCGATCCCTGCGCCAGCCCGGAACGAGATCGGCGCGACCCGCACCTCGGGCTTCGTCGCCTCGGCGCTCTTCTGCTTGATCGTGGTCGACTCCGGGATGACGAGCGACCCGAGGCCCATCAGGATGCCGGCGCCCTGCACGACGCCGCTCGTGATGAGCATGGCCGTCGCGACGTCCTCACCCGCACCGCAGGGATGCTCGGCGCTGCAGCCGCGGTGGGCAAGGTCCATCCACGGACCGGCGACGGGGATGAAGAGCTTCTTGTCGGCCT
This sequence comes from Myxococcales bacterium 68-20, assembly GCA_001899635.1. Classification (GTDB taxonomy): domain Bacteria; phylum Myxococcota_A; class Polyangia; order Polyangiales; family Polyangiaceae; genus Labilithrix. Next base: position 732,160 of record MKVQ01000005.1, read on the forward strand.
CGCGATCGCTCATCGCGCCAACGACGACCGAGGGGGCGTAGCTCAGGAGGAATACGCCGGCGCCGGTGCGAAGGAGCGGGCCGTTCGGCAGGTGTGTCTCCACACGTTCCCCGCCGGGCGGAGAGTACGGTGCTGCGGTCGTCTGCGCCGTTCCGACCGGCTGCTGCTGCACCTGCTGCTGCGGCACGGTCTGGTGCGGTTGCGCCGGCTGGACCTGCTGCGGCTGTTGAGAGGGCTGGAACGGCTGCCCGGCTTGCTGCTCCGCCGGGACCTGCTGTGCCGGCTGCTGCGTCGGCTGCCCCGCTTGCGGCTGCCCCGGCTGCGTCTGGACCGGCTGCCTCTGGCCGGGCTGCGTCGGCGTGGTCGCCTGCCCGAAGCTCGTGCTCGCACAGAGGAGCGCTACGCCTGCGGTCGCCACGGCGACGGGAATATGGAGTGTGCTCATGAGCGTTTCCTTCCTGGAGTCGTTCACGCGGGCTGTCGTCGGGGCGGCAACGAGGGGGATAGCAACCCGGATGCCCACCCTCGCGCAGCGGCACGAACAGCGCACCGCGCGCGAACGACGCCGCGAGTTCGTGACGACGGTCACCGCATCGCCGGAGACACGCGCCGCGAGCGTGACGCCAATGCAGCCTCGCTCGGGCCGAGAGCCTCACGCATCGGCGGCGACTTCGCCTCAGATGAGGCGCCGCCGCCGCGATCTCTCGACGCTGCGCCACGCGGGCAAGTCCGGCGCGCAGCCAACGCGCACGGTCGCGCTCGACCTCGAAGCGCGTCGTCAACGGAGGCGCATCACGTCCCAGCGCACGCGACGCGCCGACGGGCCTCGAGCCTCGACGGTCACGTCGCCATGCGTGACGGAGAACGCGGGCGCGAGCGGCGTCGTCACACGGAGGCGCTCGAACGCTCCCTCGTCGCTCGTGCTCACGCAACCGCCCTCGCACGCGGCGAGGACGTCCTCGCCAACCTCGGGCAAGCCGCTCGGCGGGGCACTCGCCGCCGCGCGCCGCGCGACGAGCTCGGTGCCGTCGGCGAGCGTGATCGTGGCATCGCGTCCTGCCGAGAGCGCGACGAGGACGTCGAGGCGGTCCTTCACATGCTCGAGCGTGACGATCCCCGGAACGGTCGCTGGCGCGAGCGTCTCGATCGATGGGTCGAGCAGCGGGACGATCCCGCCGTCCTTCAGGAGCAGCGGGAGGCGCGCCAACGGCGCAGGCAGCGTGACGCGACGGCCGCCGTCGTGCACGGCGCGGTCCGTGAGATCGACCCACTTCCCCGGCGGGAGCCAGGTGCCTTTCGTCACAGCTCCGCGCTCGACGACCGGCGCGGCCCAGAGGGACGCGCCGAGGTAGAACGAGCTCTCCGCCTTCCACGCTTCGGGCTCGCGCGGATGATGCAGGAACGGGTGGCGCATGATCGGGACGCCGGTGCGGTTGGACTCGCGGATCAGCACCTCGAAGTACGGCATCAGACGCGTGTGGAGACGCGCCATGTCGCCGTAGACGCGAACGGTCTCCTCGTCGTCCCAGAGCTTCCACTTCTTGCGGCGGCCGAGCGGATTCGCGCAGGCGTTCTGCTCCATCATGATCGGCGAGACGGCACCGACCGCGGCCCAGCGGAGATACATCTCCTTGTCGTACGGAAAGTCCGTGATGCACTTGAAGCCGGTGACGTCGCTCCCCCACAAGGGCACGCCGCTCATGCCGAGGTTCAGGCCGCCGCGGAGCATCGCTGGGAGCCCCTGGGTCTCGTCGAAGGTCGCCTCCGGATCGCCGCTCCACACCGCAGGCACCCACTGCTGCGTGCCGGTGTACCCCGAGCGGACGAAGAAGAGGAAGTCACCCTGGCGCTCCGCTTCGAGGAGCTCGTGAGCCGCCTTCGCGCTCAGCACGGGGAAGGCGTTGTGCATCTCGTCGCCCTTGCGGCCGTCGGCGAAGATCCACGAGCGCCGGACGTACTCGCCGAAGTCGTGCATCCAGCCGTCGTAGCCGAGCACCAGCGTGCGCCGGAGGAGATCCTGGAACCACGTGACCGCCTCCGGATTGGTGAGGTCGATCGTCGCGAGCGTCTGAGCATCCCCCGAGATGAAGAACGTCTCGCCGATCGTTCCCTCGGCGGTCATCGCGAAGAGACGGCGCTCCTTCCCGTACGCGAGATCGGCCTCGGCCTGAGGCTTCGACGTCGAGATGTACGGGTTGTTGTACGCCATCACCTTGAAGCCCCAGGCGTGTGCGTCGCGGGTCCAGGCGAGGAGCTCCGCTTCGCGTCCGAGCTCGGAGCGAGCCGGAAGGAGGTGGACCGCGTCGTCGAGGCCCGTCGTCGGCACGCGCGCCTCCCGGAGCTTCTTCCACTCGAGGACATCACCGACGCGGTCGCCGTTGCTCACTCGGCGCCGCGGACCGAACACCCACGATGCAGGGACCATCGGGCGGCCCGTGTCGCGGGTGAAGTCGTCGAGCGAGGCGAGCGGATCATCGTGGACGTAGACCACGGTCTCGAAGGAGCTCGTGCTCGCCGCGACCCGCCAGGCGTCCTTGCGCTCGCTGCCGAAGTGGGTCTCCGTGCGGAACGTCGTCGCGAGATGCACCGCGTAGCCCGCGCTCGAGAGGACGAACGGGACCGGGAAGTACGTCATCGACGGACCGTTCGGGAACGGGTTCTGCTCGTCCGCGGGGACCCGCTCCCCCTTCCCCGCGCCGCCCTCTTCCGCCCACGCGTACATCGAGAGGCCGCGGTGATCGACGCTCGCGAAGCGCTCGCCGAGACCGAAGAAGTGATCGTCGGCGCCGAGCGCGAACGAGAGCGAGGTCTTGTTCCACGCGCCCGGCGCAGCCGTGCCGTCGGGGGACGACGCCGTCGTCTTCAGGCTCACCTTCGCACCGTCGAGGGCGACGTCGATCCGGATCTTCCCTGCCCCCGCATCGAGCTCGAACGACGCGCTCGCGTCCGTCCGCCCGAGCACGCGCCCTCGCGCGCCGTGCGCCCACGGTCGCTCCTCGGGGTAATAACCATCCCAGCCCGGGATCACCTTGATGCCGTCGGGCCCCTGGTCGTGCGTCGCAGCCGGGGCGCCGTAGGCGTCGGCGCCACCTCCCGTCAGCGTGCGGAGGACCACCTTGCCGCTCGGATCGAGGATGCGGATCTCGAACGGCGCGAGGGCGACGCTCACGCCCGCGCCGGCGCTTCGCAGCTCGACGGGCGGCGGCACCTCGGTGTCGTCGTCACACGCCGGCGCGATGCCGAGGACGGAGACTCCGACCAGCGCGAGGACGCACGTCTTCGAGGCCCGCACCATCGTAGACATGAATGTAGCGCGTCCCATGCGGGGACCAAGGCGGGCGCCGCTACCCCGAGCTCGCGCGCGCTCCGCCGGCGGTCACATGCACCAGCACTGCGGCCGATCGGAGACCTGGACTCCGTACGAAAGGCCGCACGTGCCGCTGTACGCGCGCCCGCGATCGGCCTTGCACGCCTGCTCGCAGTCGAGGACGTTCGTCGTGCCGGCGGTCGTGCAGACCGTGAGCGAGCCGTCGCCATTGCAGGTCGCGAGCGTCCCCGAACACGGAGGAAAACACGTATCCAGCACCCGCGACGTCGAGGATAGCAGCTCGGCGCAGCTCGCGCTCGAGAGCGCGTCGGCGCAGGTGCCCGTCACGAGGATCGCCGTGAACTGGCTCCTGCAATCTTCCATCGTGACGGCCTGCCCACACTCGGTGATGAGGCGGCTGCAGAGCTTCTCCGCATTGATCGGTCGCCGGCTGCTCGTCCCGCCCCCCGACGACGACGTGGCACCGGAGCTCGAGCTGCTGGAGGACGACGACGACGACGACGACGTGCTCGTCTCCGTTCCCGGGTACGGCTCACATCCGACGACCGCGATCGCGAAGAGGCCGAGCCAGGCGCACGCCACGCACCGGCGTCCAGCGAAGTCACCACCCGTGCGCTTTACATTCATCGTCACGGCGCTACTCGGTCTCACGGCCACTCCGTAGCACGGCTCCGGCGGTCGATCACGGGGCGCCGTCGAGCGTGATCGGCGCCGGGAGCGGCACCTCGCCGGCGCCGACCTTCGAGCCGTTCTCGATGAAGCGGGTGTCCGAGGTGAAGGCGACCGAGAGGGGCGTGAGCTCAGCCGGAACCGCTGTGACCTCGACGAGCTCGACGCCCTGCTGCGTGTGGACCCCGATCGGATTCGCGCGCACGATCGACGACGCGACGGAGCCCTTGGCGTTCGAGAAGACGAGGCCGACGCCCGCGTGGCCCTGGACGACGGAGTTGGACATGACGAGCGCTCCCCCCTGCGTGATCGCGACGCCGTGACCGAAGCCAATGCTCGTCTTCTGGATGCCCTCCAGGTGACAAGCGTCGACGGTGGCGAGCGTGTCGTCACCGAGGACCACGAGCCCGACCTCCGTTCCGCCGCGCACGCGCACGCGCGATAGATCGAGCGCTGCGCCGAGCTGGACGTTCAGCGCGCGCCCCTGCTCGGACGGGCCGTTCGGCAGGGTATCGATGATCGAGACCCCACGCAGCTTCGCGACGGTGCCAGGATCCGCGGCGTAGACCGCGGCGTTCGCGGCGCGCACGATCGCAGCGTCCTCGACGGAGAGCTCCGCGCCGCTTCCGGCGACGAGCGCGAAGCCGGTGCCGTCCTCGACCGCGTTCACGTCTCGGATCGACGCGCGTCGGAGCGAGAGCTTGGTACCGGCCCCCGCCGCGAAAAGGCCGATGCCGTCGTTCTTCCTCATGAGCACGTCGGTCGCGTCGAGCGAGCCACCCCTGGAGACGAAGACGCCGGCGCCGAACTGATCGCGCTCGTCGTCGACATCCCGCTTCGTGCTCGCCACGACGAACCGCGCGGCGGTCGCGGTACCGGCGATCGCCAGCCCTACGGAGGTGACGTCGGCGACGTAGAGATCCGTCGCCTCGAGCTTCCCGGTGACCGCGACGCCGGCGCTTCGGGACTCGACGATCGCAGTCCGAGCGATGGTCGCCGAGCTCTTCTCGTCGACCACGACCCCCGCCGAGCCCGCGAGCGCGGCGCCCCTGAGGTCGCGAACGACGCTCGACGCGATCGTCGCCGTCCCTCCGGACTTCACCTGTACGCCGCTCTTCTCCGAACGCGCGCACGTCGTCCCCGTCATGTCGACGGAGCCCTTGCCCTCGACGAGGATACACGCGGCCACGGTGTCGGTCCCCGTGGTCGGCCCGGGGCGGACCACGGCCACGAACGAGCGCTCGAGGCGCGCCGAGGTCTCGGGGTCCGCGGCCTGCCTCGCCACCACGACTCCGCCGGTGAACGTGTCGAGGATGGCGCTCTCCCTCACCGTGATCTCGCCGCCCGTTTGCGCACCAACGCCCCACCCGTAGGCGCGGTTGCTCGCGCGCTGGGTCACGCCCGCGATCACGGTGCGCGCGATCGTCAGGCGCCCGCTCTTCTGCGCGCTCGCGCCCATCTCCGAAGAGCTCGTGATCGCCGAATCCTCGATCGTCATCTCGCTCTCGAAGCCCGACGCAACGCCCTGACCGAAGCGCCCCGAGCCGTCGGGGAGCGTGCCCCGGACGACGACGCCCTTCGCCGTGACCCGCGTGCCTACGTCGGCGCCGAGGATCCCGAGACGGCGGTTCGCCTCCAGCACGAGACCATCGAGCGCGATCACCGAGCCCGCGCTGGCCGTGACGCCGACCTCGAAGTCCGTGATCGTGAGGCCACGGATCGATGCCTCGAGCTTCCTCAGCACCTCGATCCCCGGCGTCGTCGCGGCGGCGCCGCTCAGCGTGACCTTCGCTGCGCATCGGCCGACCAGCGTGACGTTCTTCGCGAGCGTGACCGTGCCCGTGTACGTGCCCTCTTCGATCGCGATCGTCGCTCCGGACGGCGCGGCCGCGATCGCCGCCTGGATGGTCGCGAAGTGCGTCGCGTCGATCTGCCCTCCCGAATACGAGTCGTCGACGAAGTACGTCGCGCTCGGCGGCGGGAACGGCGCGGAGCAGTCGCCCACGGGTACGCACGTCGTCGCGCCGAGCCGCGGACGCGTCGCCCCGGTGCAAGCCGCGTCGGCGATCACCGGCGTGCACCCGAAGCCGGAGGCATCGCGGGTGAACCCGGAAGGACACTCCTCGGGACCGACGGGCGTGCACTCGGTCTGTCCGAAGAACGCGACCGCGCCGGGGGCGCACGACGTCGCGAGCTCCCCACATGCCGCTCCGCCCTCACCGGTGCCGTCGAGGCAGCCCTCGAAGCCAGCGGGCGCGCAGCGATCCCCGGAGACCGCGAAGCCTGCCTCGCAGACCAGCGGCGGCGCCGGCGTCGCCGCTTCCCCTCCCGGCGCGCCGTCGTCGCCGCACGCAACGGCGCAAACGGCGACCAGTGCCGCCAGCACGATGCCCCACGTCCTCATCGTCAACCTCCGTCGGAAACACCGGCATCGGTGGTGCCGGCATCGGTGTCGGGGCCAGTCCTGGGGACCACGCACTCGACGAGCGGCGCGACCGCCTCGGTCCGGCCCGCTTTCGCCTGCCGCGCGTTGAACGTGACGCCCATGCTCATCGCATCGCACGGCACGTTGGGATCGTTCCGGCCATCGGCGAGGACGTCGAGGTTGTCGTTCACGAACGTCGACGTCAGCTCGTAGTTGTCCTTGTCGTTCGTCTCGCAGAAACCGATGAGGCGGAAGCCCTTGATGACGTCTTGCTGGCGCGCGCGACCGGCGATCACGCCGTCCTCGATCCGCCAGACGTTGTCCTGCCCCTTGAGCAACTTGCCGACGACGATGCCCTTCTGGAGACGGATCGGGTACGCGACGACGAGCCCCTTGTAGCCCGGGAACCAGAAGAGCGTGTCCTCCGGGAGCTGCGTCACGAGGTAGTTTTCCCGGACGTAGGCGTCGGCGCTGAAGATCTTGGAGTCGGGCAGGTCCGGCCCTCCGCGCTTCTCGAGGAGCGTGTCTTCCTGCAGCGTCCACGGCATGTCCGGCGTGAAACACGGCTGCGTCACCCAGGAGGGCTGCGAACAATCCCAGGGAAGCGGCTTCTCGAGACCGGGCGAAGGATAGAGATCGATGCGGACGCGATCGTCGTTGGGCTCCCCGTTGTAGCCGGTGACTCGGATGATGAAAGTGTAGTGGCCGACGCACAGCGCGCAGTTGAACGCGTCGTCCGAGAGGCCGTACTGCTTCGCGAGCTGCGGGACGAGCGCCGCGGAGTACTCCAGCTTGCCGAAGGTGTTGTCGCGGCAGTACTTGCCGTCACGCGGGAGCTGCGATGCCCCGGCCTTGCAGCTCGGCGGAGGATCCTCGGAGGTGCACGTCTCGGACGCCGTGCACACGCCATCGAGATCGAGACCGATGTCCTGCCACGCGTTCGGATCGACGCCCCCCTGCTCGTTCAGGGAGCCGAGGCGCATCGAGGAGATCGCGAGGACGATCGCCCCGACGTCCTTGTCGCTCCCTGGGGCGGGACGGTCCTCCGGGCGGGGCGCTCCGGCGCTGAAGCAGCCGCGCGAGTCCGGCTTCGACCACCAGCCGATGCCGTTCTTCGCGGGCGGCCTATCGGTCGCGTCGTCGACGAGGAGCGACGTGTCGTACGTGTTGCAGCCGTGCAGCCCGGTCACGATGCCGGCCGCCCCGAGAAGGAAGATGGAGAAGAGGCCGCATGTCCTCATCCGCCTCTCCATCGTAGCGCCATTTCCGGCCGCGCGGTGTCTCCCGGACATCCGGCCAACGCTGCGCGCGCGATGCCCCCGCACTGGCCCGGCGCCTGCACGAGGCGAAGCGTCGAACGAAGCCTATTCTGCCGGCCTCTCGCCTCCTGTCCTTCCCGGTCGATCGTCGCTGGCAGCGCCCAGCCAGCGCGACGGCGCCGGTCGCGCTCGGTCCAAGGTCCGGGTTCGACGATCGGCCACTCTTAGAGCTTGATCTACGGCTTTCGCGCTGGAATACGAATGGTCATGAGCGAAGTGGGGAAGATCGTCGGGTTGCTCAAGTCGGAGGCGATCGAGAAGCAGATCGCGGCCGCGATCGTGCTGGGTGAGCTGAAGGCGAAGGGGCCGGGGGTCGTCGAAGGACTGGGGGCGGTGCTGGAGAGCGGGGTATCGCTCCTGCAGATGCACGCCCTCGACGCTCTCGCGCGCGTGGGATGCAAGAAGGCCCTCCCGCAGATCTTCCCGCTGCTCTCGACGAGCAACGACGACGTCCGGCGGGCAGCAACCCGCGCCGTCGCGAGCGTGGGCGAAGAGGTCGTGCCGCTCATCAAGGAGAAGATGGCGACGGCCGGTCCGGAGGAGCGGCGCGCGCTCGACGCCGCGCTCGCCGAGCTCGGCGGCAAGGACGCGTTCTCCGCGCTCGTGAAGGGCCTCGCATCGAGCGACGCCGAGGCGGCGAAGGCGGCGGCCCTCGCCGTGCGCCAGCAGATCAAGGGCGCCGACGGCAACAAGCGCCGGAGCTACCTCGCGGAGATCGAGCGCTTCCTCGAGGCGCAGAAGAAGAAGGGCGGAGCGCCTGGCGCGACCGCGGCCGCGGTGAAGATCCTCGGCTACCTCGAGGACGAGAAGACGGTCCCGATGCTGCTCCAGTACAGCGGCGACGAGCAGCAGCACGCGAGCGTCCGCCAGGAGGCGATCATCGCGTTCCGCTTCGCGCTGCAGAAGACCAAGCCGAACGCGAAGGTCGTCGACACCCTCGTGAAGGCCGCCGAAGCCGCGGACCGCACGCTCGCGCAGACGGCGCTCCACACGCTCGGCAGCCTCCAGGTCGGCGAGGACTCCGCCAAGCGCCTCGAGAAGCTCGCGTTGCACCCCGACTTCGATCGCGCGCGATTCGTCCTCGATCTGCTCGGCCGCACGGGCGGCAACGAGGCCGCGCGCGTCCTCACGAAGACGCTCACGTCGACCACCGATCGGCGTTATGCCGAAGCGGCGGCGAGCGGCCTCTCCGGCAAGGAGGACGCCGTCCCCGCCCTCGCGAAGGCGCTGCTCGAGACCACGAACCCCGACCGCGCGTGGGTCCTCCGCAACGTGCTCCGACCGACGGCGAAGAAGATCTCGCCTGCGCTCCGGAAGCAGATCCTCGAAGAGGCGATCGATCGACTCGGCAAGGGTGAACGCAACTACGAGGCGCACCTCGACGTCGCCCGCGACGCCGATCCCGGCGGCGTCGCCGAAGCCCTCCGCGCGCTCGCCGCTCGCCTCCGCAAGAAGGACGAGAACAAGGCGCGCGTCGTCCTCTCGATCCTCTGCAAGTCCGACCGCGCAACCGACGACGACCGCTACACGCTCGCCTCCCTCGAGCTCACGCGCTCGAACCGCGACACCCGACCGGCATCGCGCGCGGGCGACGAGTCGCTCCGCATCCTCGGAAACCTCCTCCGCCACGGCTTCGACGTCGCGCGTGCGCTGAAGAAGGACCGCGCCCTCGAGCTCGATCATCTCTACTACGTGGGCTTCCACTTCACGGAGGAAGGCCACCCGCTCGGAGAGGAGCTCCTCGAAGAGGTCGTGAAGAAGGGCGGCCGCACCAAGATGGCGAAGATGGCGAAGAACAAGCTCGCCCTCGCCGAAGCGTCCTGATCAGCGAGGCACGAGATGAAGACCACGACGCTCCTCGCCATCGGGCTCCTCGCGCTCTCGAGCCTCGTCGTCTCGGCGTGCGGGACGGACGCGCCCGCCACCCCATCGACCGACACCGACGCGGGCTCGTCGGAGGAAACGCCTGGCATCGCGTGTCCGCCGTCGGGTGTGAGCAAAGGCCCATGGTCACTCGCGATGACGCGCACGTCGATGAAGGTGCGCTGGGAGGCCTGTCGGCCAGGCACCAACGGCGCCCTCTTCGTGCGCCCGGAGGCGGGCGGGCCCGAGCGCGAGGCACCGAGCGTCGAGTCGGAGCGCATCCTCGTCGAGCGACACACCTCCCTCAACGTCGACTCGCCTCCCGACGAGCCCGGCACGTTCTACATGCACGACGCCGCGCTCACCGACCTCACCCCGGGCACGTGTTACCGCTACGAGCTCGGAGCCGATCGGTCGCTCGGCGGACGGTTCTGCACCTCGCAGCCGGACGGCGGCCGCGTGCACTGGCTCACGATCGGCGACACGAACGCGCTGCTCGGGACCTCCACGCGAAACGTGCTCGAGCACAACGTGCCGCTCGGCGCGGACTTCATCCTGCACGGCGGCGACATCCAGTACTACAAGTCCGTCCTCGAGACGTGGGCGGGCTGGTTCCCGGTGATGCGCCCGCTCCTCTCCCTCGGAGCGTTCCAGCCGGCGCTCGGCAACCACGAGCGCGAGACCCCCGACGAGCTGGAGGACTACAGCCTTCGCTTCTTCGGCGACGAAGCGTTCGGCGGACGGGACATGTGGTACCGCTTCGAGAGCGGCGGCGTTCACTTCTTCGTCATCGACTCCGATCAGCCGCTCGCCCCGTCGACGACGCAAGGCGCCTGGCTCACCGCAGCGCTCGCGGATGCCGCGCGCGCCCCGGGTCATCGCGCGTCGATCGTCGTGATGCACCGCGCCTTCATGACGTGCAGCGACGGCGACGGCCTCACCGACGACCGAATCGCGTACGCGTCGATCTTCGCCCAGAGCAAGGTCGCGCTCGTCATCCAGGCGCACATCCACGGCTACGAGCGCTTCGAAGCCGACGGGATCACGTACGTGACGAGCGGCGGCGGCGGCGGCCTGCTGTCCGAGATCGACGCCAACGCCTCGCGCGCCGAATGCGCGATGCGGAAGGCCGCCGGAGCCTTCTTCCATGCAGTCGATTTCGTCGTCGAGGGGAATCAGCTCACGGGCAAGGCGATCGACGATCGGGGCGCGGTCCGCGACACCTTCACCGTCACGCTCCCCTGACGCGGGCGCCGGCTGCGAGCCTGCCGAGCCTATGAGGGCGCACACGCCACTTGACCGCGCCGACAACGGGACGATGATGTCGACGCCGTCATGCTCGACCTCGTTCGCACCTCGCTCCACCGCGCGATCACCACTCCCGCCGGCGATCGGTTCTTCCCCGTCCGCGTCCCGAAGGACCTCGCGCGTCGCTTCAACGCGCTCATCGGCGATCCGATCTGCTCGCAAGAGGAGCTCGAGCGCCGTCGCGCCGGCCTCGCGAAGCTCGAGGAGCTGAAGAAGAACGGCGGCAAGCCGCTCGAGACGACCCCGAGCGCCGCGCCGGCCGTGCAGGCGCCGGTGATGGTCTACCTCGAGAAGGATCGCAACGCGCGGATGCTCGGTCGCATCAAGGAGATGCTCGACGCGAAGCAGATCACGTACACGCTGCTCGACGTCGCCGACGACGCGACCACGAAGCACTTCGTCCTCCGCGAGGCGAAGTGCAAGGACGACGACCTCCCCGTCGTCTTCATCGCGGGCACACCGGTCGGCGGCTACAACGAGCTCGTCGACTGGGACGTGTCGGGCCGGCTCGCGAACGCGCTCGCGGGAAAGTGACCGTCGCCCTTCCCCTCGCCTCCTACAAGATCCGCCTCCACGACACGCACGTGCGCGCGGTCCCTGCGCGCACGGCCGACGGCACGGCCTTCGAAGGCCCGGGCGTCGATCTGCGAGGCGCCGACGCGAAGGCGGCGATCGAGGCGGTCCGTCCGCTGATCGAATGGCTCGACGCACGCGAGCCGGGCGTCCAGGTGCGCTCGATCTCCGTACGCACAAGCGGCCCGCGCGTCCTCATCTCCCTCGCCCCCGCCGGGGCGGATCCGCGCCCACGCGCGATGAGGTTCGATCCGCCCTATGCGAACGAGCTCCGCGACGCGGGGCTCGAGGCGGAGCGCGTGATCGGCGAAGCGTGCGTCCGGATCCTGGCGAAGCGAGCGGACGACGTGACGCCCCACTAGAGATTCGTCGCTCGCGGCCGTTCTCGATCGCGTGAAGGACGAACGCTCAGCGCTCGCGCTTGAACCCGAGGCTCTTGCCGAGATGCCCGAGCCGCCGCGCCTCCAGGCACGCCGGCGATCCCGGCTCGACGATGCGGCAGTCCTCGGGGCGAACCTCGTAGATGGCGCAGGGGTACTGCTCGGGGGTGGAGACGTCGAGCCCACCGCAGCGCTCACCGGCGTTCTTGATGAAGCGGAAGTGCGGAGGCCGGTCCTGGAGCTCGGTGTAGATCGGCAGGAGCCGCTCGCCCATCCGCGCTTCGTCGGCCTCGAGCAGGTGCACCGTCTGTGGCCCGTGATGGCAGCAACGCCCACATGCCACGCAGTCGGCACCGTCGGGATCAGGCTCGCCATGAACTGGAGTGAGAGGCACGGTGCCTCCCGTTATCCCGCCGGATTCGAGCGAGCAAGCTCCGCCAGGAAGTTCGAAGCGAGACGCCCTCGCCGTCGTGCGCCGAGCGGTCGCGCCCGGAGCCTCCGCAGCGGAGCGTCTTCGACCCGCATCGAACGGAGCACCCGCTATCTCGACGAGCATGCTCCGCTCCCGTGCGCTCATGTGCACGCATCCTCCAAACGAGGGACTGCGGCGACCCGTCGGTCGGTGGTAGGCTGAACCGGCACGCATCCTACCGAGGGGGGAACGCGAGTTTTACCAGGAACGCTGATGAGCGAGCCCAAGTCGCCTGAGGGGGGGGCTGACTTCCAGACGACGGAGACGTCGTCCGCGATCCGTCCGCTCGCCCCGCCCGACGTCATCGACGGACGCTATCGCGTGCTCGGACGCCTCGGTGCCGGCGCGATGGGCGTGGTCCTGCGCGCCGAAGACGTGTTCCTCGAGCGGCCGGTCGCGATCAAGATCGTGGCGCCGTCCAAGGACCCCGCGGTGGGCCAGCGCTTCGTGAAGGAGGCGCAGGCGCTCGCACAGGTCCGCCACGAGAACGTGGTCCAGGTCTACGCGTTCGGACCGTTCCAGCACTCTGCGTACCTCGCGATGGAGCTCGTGATGGGCGAGTCGCTCGAGAGCATCATCGACGCGCACACACGACAGGGCACGACAGTCGCCCTGCCCCGCGCGGTCGCGCTGCTCCGCGCGGTCGCTCACGGCCTCGACGCCGTGCATGCGCGACAGCTCGTTCATCGAGACGTGAAGCCCGCGAACATCATCGTCGAGAAAGGGACGGACCGCCCCGTCCTCATCGACTTCGGTCTCGCGCGCCGACGCTCGAAGTCGGATCCGCGGATCTCGATCACCGGCGGCACACCTTCGTACATGGCGCCGGAGCAGGCGCAGGATCCGGACGGCACGCGTGTCACCCCTCGCGCGGACATCTACGCGCTCGCGTGCACGGCCTTCGAGCTCTTCACCGGGCGCGCAGTGTTCGAGGGCAACGACGTCTTCACGGTGCTGGCGGCACATCTGAGGGATCAGCCGCGTCGCATCTCGAGCCTCCGTCCGGAGCTCACACCCATCGACGATGTCCTCTTCCGCGCGCTCTCGAAGGTGCCGCAGGACCGCCCCGCCTCCGCCGGCGAGCTCGTCGCCGCACTGGAGACCGCGCTCGGTCGCGTCGACGCTCGAACGCAGAGCGGTCCTCGCGTGGCGGTCCTCGCTGCGGACGGCGGTCTCCGCCGCTCGCTCGTCCGGAACACGACGAGCGCGCTCCGCGGACACGGCCACCAGGTCAGCTGCGACACGGCCGAGTCCGCCGCCGAAGCGACCGCCCTCGTCGAGAGCGGAGGCTACGACCTCCTCGTCGTGGACGAGGAGTCGGCCGACGGCCGCCTCGCCGAGCTCGTGCAGCTCGCCCGCGCTCGCCATACGAACGCCGAGGTCCTCATCTTGAGCCGCGACCTCCCCGCGACGACGCTCGCGCTCGGCGACGTGCGGGTCCGGCACCTCGTCCCGAAGCCGGTCAACGTGCACATGCTCGCGGCCGTCATCGGCCGCCTCGATCTCGTCAAGCGCTTAGCTTAGGCGGCCGAGCGAGCATCACCCCTGTTTCGGGAGCCTCCCCCTCGAGCTCCCCGAATCGTCCAACTCGACGCGCGCAGCAGGCGCTCCTCTGCGGGTGGTTGGGGCGCAACCCCAAGTTCTTGGACGGTTCTTCACTCGAGAGCGCTACGGCCGAACGTGGCGGGCCACTCGGCCTCTTCGACCATCGACCACACCGCGCGGAGGTCGCTTCGGATCTCCTCCGCCGTCGGACGATGCCGCGGGTCGCGCCGGAGCGTGGGCACGAGCACCTCAGCCAGCGGGCCGACCTCGGGGTTTCCGATGAGCGCCTTCATCGGCTCGGGGAAGCCGTCATGGGAGACGTGCATCGTGATCTGCGCGACCTCGTTCGGTGCATCGAAGAGGACCTTGCCCGTGAGCATCTCGAACGCGAGACATCCGAACGAGTAGATGTCGGCTGCGGACGGCGCCGGGACGAACCCCTCGGGGAGGACACCCCAGACCTCGGGCGCGCCGTATGGTCCGGTCCCGCACCCCTGACGGAGCTTTCGGCCCGCGAGCCCGAAGTCCACGAGGACGCCTTGTTCGCCGCGCCGGAGCAGCACGTTCGACGGCTTGAGATCGAGATGGCCGATGCCGACGGAGTGCATCGCCTCGAGGCCGGCGAGGACGTCGTCGAGCGCTCGGAGGCACCGCTTCATGTCAAACGTGCGCGATTGGATCACGCGCTCCAGCGTGACGCCCTCGACGAGCTCCATCACGAGGATGGGAAGCGGCTTCGTGCCCATGTCGAACGTCACGAAGCGCGCGAGGTTCGTGTGGTTCGGCAGCATGATGAGCGCCGATGCCTCGTCGCGAAACATCTTGAGGAACTCGTCCTGCGAGAGGCTGCGCGCCGCGGTCGCGTTGTAGTCGGGCACCTTGAGGGCGAAGCGGTCTGCGTTGGGCTCGTGCTTGTCCTCTGCCCTCGTCACGATGAAGACCGACGCGGTGCCGCCGACGCCGAGAGCGCGCTGTACGAAGAAGCCGCCGATCGTACGGCGGGCCGGGAGCCAGGGCGGGAGCTGGTCGGCGACGCTCAGGGTGCCCGCCTCGGCAGAGGGACGCTCGACGGGAAGGTCCGCGAGCCCCCAGAGGAAGCCACCCACGAGGCGACCGATGCCGTGAGGGATACCGGCGATGAGGTCGTTCACCGCGCTGCCGAGCTCCTGCTCGTCGAGCGTCGGCTCGGCCTCGGCGAGGACGCGAGAGATCAGGACGCTGAGCTTCGGCGGCGGCGCCGCCGGTGTCGCGGGGACGTCGGGATCGAGACGCCCGCTCGCGCCGGTGCACATCTGCGCGAGCGCGTGGACCCACGTCTCGACCGCGGCGATGACATCGGCGTCGGAGGTGTTCGACGTCGAGAGCGCGCACAGCGCGGTCACCTTCGCCGTGGAGGCGAGCGCGCTGTGAATGCGGATGAGCACGGTACGGAGCGCCTCGCTCCGCGCCGATCCCTCCGGCGCGAGCTCGTCGGCGAGCGCCTCCAGCGCCTTCAGCCGATCCTCGGCCGCCTTCTTCTGCGGCGGGCGCGCCGACTCGGATCCGTGCGCCGAGACCTCGAGCGTCGGCTCCGACTCGCGGAGGAAGCGCGCGTAGCGAGCGAGGACGTGGCGGAGGTCCGGGTCCATCGACGCCTCGGCGAGCGTCTCGAAATCGCGACGCGCCCGGATGCGCATCGCGAGGACGAGGAGCGCATCGGCGACGTCGCACACGTCGAGACGAACGAGCGCGTCGAGCGCGCGGGCGAGCGCGGCGAGGAGCGTGCGCTTGAACACCGGCGCCGGATCGCGCTCGAAATGGCTGAGGAGCGCCTTCACCGTGCGGAGCCAGAGCGCGCGCAGGCGCTTCGCGCGGTCCGCATCGACGCCCTCCTGAGCGGATCGTCCACCACCTGAGGTCGCCTCGAGCGCTTCACCGAGATCGCCGTCGACCAGATGGAGGAGCGTCCGAAGGCGACGAAGGCGCAGCGTGGCGTGGGTCCGCGCAGCGGCGTCTCCGTCCGCCGCAAGCTCCTCCGGGCTCTCGCACGTGACGATCCACCCGGCGAAGCGCTCACGAATGGCGTCGAGCCCTTCCTCGCTCGCTCGGGCCTCGGCCGAGCCGCCGAGCTTCAGCAGGTCGGCGACGACCGGCCGCTCGAGGAGGCTCGTATCGAGATCGCGCATGACCGCCATCGACGTGCGCCGCGCGAGTGAGCCTGTGCGGCCCTCGGTGTCTTCGTCCTTCGCGACCGCCTCGAGCGCATCCATCCCTCCCCTCGCCGCGACGAGCACCTCGCGAGCGCGCTGGTAGGCGGAGGCGGCGCCTTCGACGACGAACGCATCGAGCGCCTCGGCGACCTGGCCGCGCACCGGCTGGTCGTCGCGCGGCCCGGGCGCGAGGTCGCGCGCGATCTCGTGATAGAGCGCATCGGCGCCGTCATCCTCGCCCTTCGGCCGATCGCGCATCGTCTTGAGGAGCTCGGCCCCCTGCCAGAGCGCGCGATCGACGACCTTGGAGGGCCCGTACTCGTAACGGAGATCGCAGACCGCCTCGGCCACCTCCGGCGACGCTCCGGGGAGCACGAGATCGAGCATCTTCGTCGCGATCTCGGGCTCCGCCTCGATCGTGCGCGGGATCCCCCAGATGAACGCCGCCGCGCTCGGCGGGTCCTCCCGCGTGAAGAGACCACGCTTCACGACCGCGGCCGTGATCTTGAGCGCATCGTCCGGGCGTACGGCCCCGAACGCCGACAGGGACGCCGCCGCGCGCCGCCACTCCGTAGGGCTCAGGCCCTCCTTCAGGCTCTCCTGGATCTGTTGCTTGAGCTCCGGGATCCACCCGGCGCAGAGACCGCGCGCAACGGCGACGTAGCGCCAGACGAGCGACTCGCGGTCGGCGAGCAGCCGGTTGTACGCCGCGCGGACGTTTTCACCGACGAACACGCGCAGGGCGTGGGTGTCTCCCATCTGCGCCCGCCGCGCCGCCTCGCGCGCCGCGCGCTCGAGGATCTTCGCGACGAGCCGTCGCGCCGGCAGCGAGCGCGTCGAAGGGATCGAGACCCACTCGCGCTGGAACTCGCGCCGGCTCACCAGCGCAAGCGCGAGCGGACCGTCCGCGATCGCGTGCGCGAGCGGCAGCTCCGTGACGAGAGCGATGCGCGAGCGCACGTTCGCGCTGCCGAGCCCCTTGCCGGCCGACTGCGCCATGCTCGTCGCGATCGCCGTGAACGTCTCGGCGTTGCCCGCGAGCATCCGCGCGAGCACGCGACGGCCGAGCTCACGTTGCTCGAAGCCGACCGGGAGCGCCGCTGCGAGCATGTAGAGGGCCACGCCTGCGGCCTGCGGCGAGAGCCAATCGAGATCGTCCGCGAGGCCCGCATGGAGCGCCGCGCTGACGCCTTTCAAGAGGACGTCGGGATGGAGGCCCTCGAGCGGTCCAGGCCCTTCGTCGAGGTTCACGCGCGACAGGGCGGCGATGGCCTGACGCCAGAGCACCCGTCGATCCGCAGCGCTGGCGTCACCCAGCTCGAGGAGACTCGAGACGTAGAAGGAGTTGTCTCTCAACGCGACTCGGAGCCGATCGTACGCGGTTCAGGCCCGCGGCAAAAGCGACGAATTTGGGGCTAGCGCCCCAACCACCCGCAGTGGTGCCCCAACCACCCGCAGTGGTGCTTCTCTCCGCTCGACGAGAGCCGCGGATCCCACGACGCGTGGTCACCTGGGAGCAACCGGCGACGAGCGTGTGAACGCAGACGGCTGGGCTCCGCGCGCCCACGAGAACGTGCTAGGAGAGGCGCGCTGTGATTGTCCTCGACAAAGTTACCAAGCGTTTCGGCCCCAAGATCCTCTTCGAGAACGTCTCGATGCAGTTCGATCCTGGGAAGCGCTACGGCCTCACCGGCGCGAACGGCGCCGGGAAGTCGACGCTCCTCAAGATGCTCGAGTTCAACGAGGACACGGACACCGGGTCGATCACGATCCCGGGCAACCTCCGCCTTGGCGTCCTCCGTCAGAACCACTTCGAGTACGAGCAGGAGCGCATCCTCGACACCGTCATCATGGGGAACAAAGCCCTGTGGGAGGCGATGCAGGAGAAGGAGCGCCTCCTCGCCGGCGAGGTGACGGACGAGGTTGGTATCCGCCTCGGCGAGCTCGAGGGGACGATCGCCGAAGAGAACGGCTACATGGCCGAGAGCGAAGCGGCTGAGCTCCTTGTCGGTCTCGGTATCCCGGCCGACAAGCACGAGTCGAGGATGAACGCCCTCGCAGGCGGCTACAAGCTCCGCGTCCTCATCGCGCAGGTGCTCTACGGCAAGCCGGACGTGCTCCTCCTCGACGAGCCGACGAACCACCTCGACCTCGAGTCGATCCGCTGGCTCGAGTCGTTCCTCATCAACGACTTCAAGGGAACGCTCGTGGTGGTCAGCCACGACCGCCACTTCCTCAACTCCGTCGCGACGCACATCGCCGACGTCGACTACCAGACGATCACCGTCTACGCCGGCAACTACGCCGACTTCGTCGACGCGAAGTACGAGAACAACCAGCGCGCCTCGGCCCAGGCCGCCACGGCGAAGAAGAAGGTCGCCGAGCTCCAGGAGTTCGTGCAGCGCTTCGGCTCGCACGCCAGCAAGAGCAAGCAGGCGCAGTCGCGCGTGAAGCAGATCGACAAGCTGAAGGAAGAGATCGAAGCGAAGGGCCCGAAGCGCTCGAGCCTCGTCCGCCCCTTCATCCGCTTCGAGTTCGAGAAGCCGTCGGGCCGCGACGTCGTCCGCATGGATGACTTCAGCAAGACGTTCGTCGACGACAAGGGCAAGGAGATCGTCGTCTACGACAAGGTCTCGTTCCACGTGAACCGCGGCGACAAGATCGCGATCACCGGCCCGAACGGCATCGGCAAGTCGACGCTGCTCAAGCTGATGATCAGCGGCTTCGCGGGCATCGACGACGACACGAAGCACGACATCGTGAAGCCGGACGGGGGCGAGGTCCGCTGGGGCCACGACGCGTCGGTCGGCTACTTCGCGCAGGACACGCACGAAGCGCTCAACCGGACCGCCTCCGGCATGAACGCGTTCCAGTGGCTCTACCAGTGGGACAAGATGGCCCCGCAGGAGCACATCCGGAGCATCCTCGGCCGCCTCCTCTTCTCCGGCGAGGCCGGCCTGAAGCAGGCGGCGACGATGTCCGGCGGCGAGTGCGCCCGCCTCCTCCTCGCGAAGCTCCTCGTGCTCAAGCACAACGTGCTGATCCTCGACGAGCCGACGAACCACCTCGACATCGAGTCGATCGAGGGCCTGCTCGACGGCCTCAAGAGCTTCAAGGGCACGATCGTCTTCGTCAGCCACGACCGCCACGTCGTCTCCGAGCTCGCCAACCGCATCGTCGAGCTTCGCCCGAAGGGCCCGAACTCGACGAGCGAGCGAAGCGAGGGAGGAGCACCAGGCAAGGGCGCCGAGCTCGTCGACTTCGGCGGCACCTACGACGAATTCCTCGAGCGCGAAGGCCGGGACTTCACCCGGCGGTAGCCCGCTGGACCTCGACGCCGCTCGACGCCCCGTCGAGCGGCGTCCCAAGCGCGGCCGCGGTCTGAGAGGCGCACGGAAGAGTGCTAGGCTTCGCCCATGCAGGCGGGGAAGCTCGCGACCTACGACGACCTCCTCGCGCTGCCGGAAGGCCAGCGCGCCGAGGTCATCGGTGGCGCGATGATCACGCCCACGTCGCCGCTGCCACGGCACGGCCGCGCTCAGCGCGTCGTCGGCCGGATCATCGGCGGCGCGTTCGACGATGACGACGGGCTCGGCGGCCCGGGAGGATGGTGGATCCTCCCCGAGTTCGATGCTCGCTTGAGCCCACACGACATCGTCAAGCCGGACATCGCAGGCTGGCGCCGCGAGCGCCTCCCGGATCCCTGGGACATCCAGCCGGATCGACGTCATCCCCGACTGGATCTGCGAGGTCCTATCGCCCTCGAACGTCGCAGACGATCGGGTGCGCAAGCGGAGGCTCTACGCCGAGCACGGCCTCGCGTTCTACTGGCTGCTCGACCCCTCGGAGCGCACGCTCGAGGCCCTGCGCCTCGACCACGCATCACGCGCTTGGATCGAGGTCGGGTCGTACGACGATGCCTCCATCGCGCGGATCGATCCCTTCGACGCGATCGCGATCGAGGTCGGGCGCTTCTTCCCACCGACCCGCTCGAACGAGACCGAGCGCGGGGGCTGATCCTCTCGGCAGCGACGCGCACGACCGACGTGGCAACCGCAGGCGGTGATGCTCTCGTCGATCTCCGCGGGGAACTCGCATTGGAGCGATGACGACGGCGCGGCTCTTTCCCGTGCGAGGCTGACGCGCGAGGCGCAGGAGGGGCGGAGCGACGAACGCGGCAGTCGGCGTGTCACCGCGCCGAGCATCCCAGGTGCGGCGCGGCCGCGTCGGTGATGAAGAGCTGCGCTCCGTTGGTGCCGATGCCGGTCTGTCGCGCTCGCGTCGGAGCGACGACGAACGCGCGAGTCTTGCCGGTGCCGGTGCCCGGCTGGACGGCGGCGCGGCGGCATCCGGCCCTTCCTACTCGCTCTCGCGTCGGACTCGCGACACGAGCGACCGACGTTGCACCGCGACGCGTCCGAACCGTCGGAAGCCCGCAGACGCATGTTGCGAGGACCGAGGCCACCTTGGCTCTGCTCCCGGCTGGCGCCGACGACCGACTGGATCGCATTCAAGGACGGAGGGAGGCGGCGCAAGCGCGCCGGCTCGCCGGCGCGGACGACACCGGCTATCCGATCATCCATGCGCTTCATCCATGCGCTCGTTCGAGCTGTACGAGCACAACTTCGACATCCCCGCTCCAACCAAGGGGCGACGAAAGGCGCCCGTTTCTCGCGAGCATCCGATGACGATTTCGTAGTTGGGTATTGACGCCTCTCGGGACGACGCCGACGCGAAACTGCAGGTGCGAGCGTCGACCGAGCCGTGCTGGCAACCATTCGCGTCCTCCGTGGCGATCGCTCGCGGAATACCTCGCGACGTGAGCGGAGCATCGATCGCCCAGGGACGGGGCCTTCCCGTGAGCCGCGAAAGTGCATGTTAGAAGCGGTCATGGACAAGCTGGGGGATCTGTCCGACGAGGCGCTGCTCGCGCGGCTGCGTGGGCACGTCGGCAAGGGGAATGTCTGGTGCGCGGAGCTCATCGCCTATCTCGTCGAGGTCGACGAGCGGCGGCTCGATCGCGTTCACGCGTGCTCGTCGTTGTGGGACTTCTGCACGCGCAAGCTCGGGATGAGCGAGGGCGAGGCGCACCGTCGGATCGCGGCGGCTCGCACCGTCCGGAGCTTCCCTCAGGTGCTCGGGTACATCGAGCGGGGCGAGGTCCACCTCTGTGCTCTCTACGCACTGCGGAAACACCTCACTAGCGCGAACGTCGACGAGCTGCTCCGCGAAGCGTCCGGTAAGAGCACGCGAGAGGTCGATAACTTGGTGGCCGCGCGCTTTCCGCGACCGGACGTACCGGCGAGCGTCGAGCCCGTCGCTTCGCAAGCGCTCTTGTCGCCGCTAGTGCCAGCATCGCCGGTGCCCATCGCGATGCCCTCCGATGCAGCGCCGGCGTGGACATTGTCACTGTCGCCCGTGTCCGGACGTCGGCCGAGGGTCGAGCCGCTCTCGGCGACGAGGTACCGGATCGAGCTCACAGTGACCGCCATGACGAAAGAAACGATCGACCGCATCAAGGACCTGATGCGTCATCGCAACCCGACCGGCGATCTGGAGACGATCTTCGACACCGCGCTCGCACTGCTGCTCGCCCGACTGGAGAAGGAGCGGCTCGGCAAGACCTTTCGTACAGGTAGCCGGAAGCGCAAGCCCGCCGAGGCGACGAACGCATGCGCCTCGTCCGGCTCGACGCGTGCGGAAATCTTGACCGCCCCGATACCTGCGGAGGCGACAGCGGGCGCCCCGACCGCGCACGTGCCGTCGGAGGCGAGGACGCACGCCCCGCATGGGCTCGCACGTGTGGAGGCGACGGCCGGCGATCCGGCCACGCACGTGAGCTCGGAAACCAAGACGGAGGCCCCAGGCGCGCACGTGCATACGGACGCGCCAAGCGGCAATCAGGGCGTGTCGGCGCCCGGCCTTGCGGACGGCGAGCCGAGCACGGCCGATCCGGATGCGTCCGCGCCTGCAACGAAGGCGTCGCAGCGGGGCTCTCGTTATGTCCCGACCGGGGTGCGGCGGGAGGTCTTCGCACGCGACGGCGAGCAGTGCAGCTACGTCGGCCCTGACGGCGATCGCTGCCCCGCGCGCGGGTATCTCGAGCTGGACCACATCCGCCCGAAGGCGCGCGGAGGAACGGAGACGGCAGCCAACCTGCGAGTGAGGTGCAGAGCGCACAACGCGCTCTACGCCGAGCAAATCTTCGGCCGCGCGCACGTCGCAGGCCGCATGGACTTGCCACAGCGCAAGTACGCACCGCCATCATCGGCCTCCTTCGAGACCGCCGCTCGAGGTCTGCGGTCCATGGGCTTTCGCGAGCCTGAAGCCCGTCGAGCCCTCGAGACGCTCGCGACGAAGGGCGACATGAAAGCCGCTACCGTCGAGACGATCCTCCGTGAGGCGCTGCTCGTTCTCACGTAGCCCGTCGCCGCAGAGCAACCCCGCCCCGCTCGACCGATCCGCATGACGCTCACCGTGGCCGCGGAGGACGCTGCCTTGGTCGCGCAGATGGTGGACCAGAATTTCGCGATTCGACCTCACACGAATCAGGTTGGCGTCGTCGAGACCTTCGCGCAGGCATGGACCGCGCTTGGGCTCCTTCTGGAGCGCGTGGGAGAGGTCGTCGAGCAGCCACTTCGCCGGCGCGGGCGATGGAGCGCGCCCCGGCGACTGCCGAGCGAAAGCTCACCGCGTTTCGAGGCGTATCGGTCCGGCCCGCGGGCTCGTCGCGACGCTACCATGCTTGTAGCGTTCGCCACAGAACCGCGTGCGCTCGGCCTCGAGCCATCGCAGCGACCGGCCTGCAGCCCGACCTGGTGTCCCAGGCGAGCAGGTCGCCCCGGACGAGCGCGGCGAGCGGCATCGACACTTCGCCTGCGATGATGCTCGGTTCCGAGCCGGCCCCTTGGAAGGCCCCCGTGCCGGGCTCCTTTCGGATCAATGTCCCCCCGCGATTCTCTCGGAGTCGGGTGGAACCGTTCCCCTCATCGAATTTCAGCATCAGCGGGACGCCGCCCGAAGGACTCTCAACAGGTGAACGCCGGTGCCCTTTGTTTCAATGAGTTCTTGATGAGGCCGTCCAGACAATGTGGCCTAAGCGCAATGCCGCTCACTTAGCGAGTGTCGACGGTCGGCGCT
>MKVQ01000006.1:0-155808 GCA_001899635.1 Myxococcales bacterium 68-20
TGCCACGTCATCGACATCGACGCCGACTCCTGGCGTCACAAGGAAGCGCTCAAGCGCGGGAGGGGCCGCAAACCGAAGAGCGACGACTGACCGATCGCGACCTCGAGTCGGCGCTGACGCGCCGCCCCGAGGTCGCGTCCGATTCTTCCGTTTCGGTGTGGCCGGCTACAGACATCGTGATGACCGCATCGACCGGCCTCGGGGCGTCCTCGTCAGCCACCACCCAACCGGCAGGAGTCAGGTGGTGGATCGTTTGCTCTTCTTGCGCCATGGCTAACGATTGAGCGGCACCGGCACGGTCACACCATTGCACGATAGCTCTCGACCAGGAAGACGATGTTGGTCGCCGCGAGGTGGAGCGCGTAGCCCGCAAGATGCTTGGAGACCTCGCGCGGTGCGGCTCCCGCGCCGTGCCCGGCATTCTTGTTGCGGACGGTCGCCAGTCCGGTGAGGCACTTTTCCAGGTTGCGCAGCTGCTCCTCGTCCCACGTGGGGATGAGCTGCTTCTGGAGGACGATCCCGATCAGCGTGCTCGCCGTCGCCTTGTTCTTGTCGTACGTCCATCCCTTCGCGTCGCAGATCACCCTCATCGTGCTCTCGAACGCCTTGCCGGCATTCATGATCGCCTCCTCGAAACGACCGTGGCGAAGGTGCTCGTGTGCCTCGAGGAACTCCTTGTTCGGCCCCTCGAAGCCCGGACTCGACAGGAATCCCAGGGCCGGGACCACCGCCTCCGCGTGAAGGAGCTGGGAATCAACGCGGACGATCTGCCCGCTGACGAACTGGTAGCCGACACCGGCCCTGAGGAAGCGTTGGTTGATCTCCTCAATGGCGTCCTTCGCGTCCTGCCTGGGCGAGGTGGATAGCAAGCGGAGACACTGCTCGATCATGTCGAGCGCCTTCTCGGTCTCCGACGCCGTCAGGATGTAGTGGAGGCAGTCGAGACGATAGTTCCGCGGCTCGTGGCGCGACCTGAATTTCTGGGCTTCAGGGAGCGACAGCATCTCATGCTCCTTGGCGATCGAGCGAGCAAGGGTGACCCAGAACGAGCCCGCCACGTTCATGGCGTCATCCAGCGTCATGTACACCTGCTTCCTCAGCCCGTCGGGCAGGTAGTAGGTGAACACGTCGTGGGCAGGCTGGTTGCGCTTGGAGAAGACGTCGAGGATGGTCACTTGAAGATCGCTCCGGGGCGTGCTGGGGATCCTGCAAAGATGGCCTCTCCGGGGAAACCCCGCCAGTCCCCCGGAAGCCTCTTAGTCTATGCCCAGTTCCCTCAGCGACCCGCGGCGGTCGATACCGGCAGGATGAACGAGGCCGGCGGTGCCGGAGGAGGAGCCGGAGGGCTCAACTCGAAGCCGCCACCGTTCTCGGTCATCGCCTTCATCGTGTAGCGCTTGTCCATGAAGGACTCGAAGGCCATCTTGGCGACGATGACCATGACGATGAAGCCCGCCACGTAGGCGAGGACGACCTTCCAGCGATGCGCGTCCGGCGTGCCCCTGAAGAACGCCATGAGCCCCGCCCCAACCTTCGCCAGGGCGCTCACTTGCCACCGTCCTTCGTGGGCTTCGGCAGGTTGAGCGCGGCAGCCACAGAGGACTTCAGCACGAACTTCCTGGCCACTTTCGTCGCGAGTGCCACGTCGGACGGAGACATGTCGAGGAGGTTCTTCGACGATGCACCATCCTTGACCTGCTCCAAGAGGGTGCCATCGCGATCACGCACGCTGAGCGAACCAACGACAGCCTGAACGGCGCGATTGCCCGGTCCCGCTGCCTTCTGGATGCCGTTCGCCTCGTCGACCATCTTGCCGACGTTCTTCACGACCTCGGTCGCCTCCTCGACCTCTTCGACCTGCTTCTCGGCCTTCTGGATCAGCGCCTCCAGGAGGTCGGGCATCCGGTGCGCGCTCTCCAAGCGCAGCGCCTTCGAGGCCTTGAGCAGGGGATTCATGTGCGCGGGCGCTTCGTCGAAGTCCTGCCCGGTGCGGATGGTGAAGATCCAGTCGGCGTTCACCTTCTCGAACCACAGAACGCGGTAGAAGTGATGTGCGTCCTCCTCATCGGTGGTCGTGAGCGAGACGCACGCTTCCACACCGAGCCTCAGCGCGGAGAGCTTCTTCTGCAGTTCCGTCAGCTCGATGTTCAGGTCGTCGGTCGCCGCATTGATCTCGTTGCTGAGGTCGCGCGCACGTACCAGCCGCTCGGCCAGGGTGGCCGGCTTTCTTGCCTTCGTCATGGCGAGTTCACTCCGGGGGCTACTTCAGCGACGCCATCGGTCCTGGGGAGCACTTCGACTTCCAGGGTTGATGGGTCAATTACGTTAGTGACATAAGGACCGCACTTCGTCAAGGACAGCTGCCGCGGGCGGGCAACTGCGCGACACCAATAGTTAATCGGCGCGGTCGACAGACGCCGCCTCCGCAACGACCGAATCCTCAGCCAGCCAGGTCCAGAGTCACCCCAATCCCTCTGGAGAGGCCTGGACACCCGAGACCAAGGAAACCCCTTCGGTCGAGTCCAGGCCCATAGAGAGTGACGTCGGGTCGCCGAGCGTCGGCAGGACCCGAAGACGGCGTCCAAGTTCGCCGCCCTTGCCCGACGGAAGAACGAGATCGCGGAGAGGGAGGGTGCGCTTGCCGAGAAGGAGGCCCGCCTCGCGGCCCTCGAGACCGCCGAGAAGGCCCTTCTGGAGGCCCCGCTCGGGTTCATGGATCGCTACGCGCCTCAACTACAAGCGCCTCACCACCGACTACGTCCTCAGGCAGGACAGCGAGCCCCCCTGAGGAGAAGCTCCGTCTGGAGGTGGAAGCCCTCAAGGAGCGCGAAGCCAAGCGCGACGAAGAAGCGAAGGCGGCCAAAGAGCGCGAGGAGCGCGCCCGCTACACCCGCGCCGCGACGAGTACCAGACCGGGCTCGTCGACCACCTCAGGTCCCGTCCCGA
This sequence comes from Myxococcales bacterium 68-20, assembly GCA_001899635.1. Taxonomy (GTDB): domain Bacteria; phylum Myxococcota_A; class Polyangia; order Polyangiales; family Polyangiaceae; genus Labilithrix. Next base: position 2,947 of record MKVQ01000006.1, read on the forward strand.
CGACTACGAGCTCCTTCTCTCTGAGGGAGACGCCGGCATCGACGCCGTGGCCGCCCACCTGGGCGAGACCCGCGAGCTGCTTCCGTTCGAGAAGGCCGTCGCAGCCTATGAGCGCGGTCTTCAGCTCGACTACGAGGAGCGCCTCGAGCGGCTCTCCTCGCTCAAGGAGCTTTCGTCCCGCTTCAACAAGCAGGACGCCCCCCCGCCGAGGGTCAAGTCGGCTCGGACCGTGCCAGCGGGTCCTCTACAACGCGGCTCGCTTCAGCCGGAAGCCAAGACGGCAGCGACGACACCGGGTTCAGCAACCGGATCGTCCTGACCAACGGTCGGACGACGCACGTCTCCACGCACTCCCCGTCACGGACGAGGCCGAGAGCAGGGAGTCCGCCGTCCGCCGCATCGTTGCCAAGTACGCGGGGTCATCCGGCGCCGCCCGTATAGAGGAATTCGCCCCTTCGGCCGACACCGGACGTCTAGCCAATCAACAGTCTTCGCGAACCGCAACTCATCAACGCGAGAGGCAGACAACGGACTTTTGACAATGACACTTAACCTAACCACGGGAGTCGCTCCAAGTTTCGAGTAGAGAATTTCGTCTTCGACAAGAATCCGCTCCTCGCTCTTCTCTCCAAGAAGGAAGACGTTGGAGGCAAGCACTTCGACTTCATGGTCACCTACGGGCCGGGTGCCAGACGCTCCGCCACGCTCGGTGACGCCCAGACGGCGGCTGCGGATATCGCTCGAAGTGAACGGCAAGATCGGCGCAACGAGAACACCGCGATCGTGAGCAAGCGCATTCATGGGTGGCACTTCCGAACGACGGTGAGTGTCAAAGGAGATGCCGGACAATTCGTCACGCGGCCGCCGCGTGACGTTGCGATTCTGACTCTGGATTCAGCCGCACGAGAAGTGGGGCCTTCCAGGCTCGTGTCGAGCCGGACCAGCGCTCGGGATGACGCCGTCGAGCGCGGTCGTAGACCGCTCGACAATCCACGAGAATCGCCGTGTCGCGTCCGGCATGGCGGTCGACACGACCGATCGAACGCGCGGCATTTCCCTACGTGCGCGCCTTCCTGCGGCGCCCCGGCGCCCTTTTGTTAGCGCCCGGGCCGGAAGGTGTGTCTGCGGAAGTCGCTCTCTCAACGGCAATGAGGTGCTCGCGGAGCACGGTAGCGAACGGACGGTCGTCCCTCAACACTGGCAAGCCCGCCCTAACGACCGTCGCGTCCGGGGTACGGATGTAGTGCATCTGTGAGGCCTCCCAGACCGCCGAAAAAGCGTCCGCGAGGGTCAAGATCACCTCGGCGTACTCGAGGAACCGTGCCTGTGTCGCGAGAAACGCGTTCCGGCCACCTTCCACGCGAATGAACTCGAAGTGATTCATGTAGTCGACATGAGTCTTGTCGCTGAGAAAGCCATACAGCCTCCCCGCTGCCGCGTAGAATTTGGTTAGTGTCGAGACTGTTCTGGTGGTCTGGAGTGCCTTGATCGCAGCAACATCATTCAGGGGCGCCGCGGCGGAAGCCCAAGCAATCTGTTCCAGAATGTGGCGGCTGACGGCGTGTCCTTCGTAGCGGTGACCGAGCCGGTACAGAAGGTGTGCGCTGAAGAAGCTGTGAGGAAGCCTCTCCAATGCAACCGAGGCGGCGAATTCACCCATCGTGGGCAGGCGCTTTCCAACGGTGTCGAGCTTGGTCAAAACCGCAAACACGTGGTGCTTCGCTGCGCGATAGGCAGCGATGTAAGCCACCGCGGCGGGGTCGTGCGGTCGCGTAGGACGTTCAGCCGGAATCCCGTCGACGTACGTTCTCCTAACCTCGTCGATGCTCTTCCGTCGGAGCATCCGCGCGATCAGAACGGCCATCAGCGGGCGGCCGAGCGCTTCGCTATCTGCGCGAGGAATGAGCACCTGACCGGCTACGTCGTCGAAGTCCTCCAGAATCGTCCGCACGGGGTCGAAGCCCGCAGTGACGCGCAGTTCAGCGTCGTCAGACGTGTTGCGTGACGGATCCGGAGTTCGACGTGGCGGAGTACGGACCATCCCCAGCCTTGATGCTATCCCGAACCGAGCACCTGCGGGAAGGTAAGCTCAAGCCCGAACGCAGCGGGTGGAAGACGAGCGCGGGCAACGAACGGTCCCAATCGAACCCGCGCTCTTGCCGCTCCTGAACGTACTTCGTGGACAGGGAACCGAGATCGTCGCGCTGCTCCTCTCTCGCGGCGAGGATCGCAACGCCGGCATCTTCCGCGGCCACCTCGCCGCCGCGGGCGTCACGCGCGCGCGTCTCACGGCCGACAAACGCGCGCGACAGAGGAGCCGGTCGACCTCCGCTTCGCTCCGCGACTCCTACGCCACTTGGCTTGTCCTTGCCGGCCTCCCGGACAAGCGCATCCAACGCCGCCTCGGTCACGCCTCAAACAGCACGACAGATCGCTACATCAAGACAGCCGAGGCGCTCGACATCGGCGCGCTAAGCGAGCCCTTCCCTCGCCTCCCGCCGACGCCCTCTGTGCGGCCAACGCGTGGACACAAAACGACGAAGCCCCGGACTTGCCGGGGCCTCTTCAGTTGCGCGGGTAGGATTTGAACCTACGACCTTCGGGTTATGAGCCCGACGAGCTACCAGGCTGCTCCACCGCGCGTCACGTCCGCCGAAGCGGAACGAACGCGTAAGTAGAACGCTTCGTGACCAAGGTCAACACCTCAAAACGACGATCGAAACGTCTGAGGCGCCGAGGCCTTGTTTTGCCGGGCTTTCGCGCAGCATTTTTCGGTCGAGCGTTCATTCTCGTCGTGGGCGGGCTGAGCTCGTCGATCAGCGAACGTCGAGCGTGCCGATCATCGCGGAGGGGTTCGTGGACTCCCCCTGCGTTGATCCCGCCGAGCGTGGCTCCGCCGCCGATCGTGATGGACTCAACCGCGACGATCTGAATCGCGCCGCCGCCTCCCCCGCCCTTCGCTTGCGGACTGCCAGCGCCGCCGGAGTCGCCGACCAGCGGGACCAGCGTCGGGCCGCCGTAGGAAGCTCCGCCGTCACCGCCCGTGAGCGTCGTGTTGAACGCCGGTCCGACCATACCGCCGACGGCCGCGTGACCGCCACCGCTTGCGCCGTTCGCGCCGACCTTGACCTGCTCCAGGCCCCATCCCAGCGGCGCCTTGCGCTTCGCCCGCGAATCCGCCCGGTCCCGGCGTGGCGTTGTCACCGCAGGCGACGAGCCCGCTGTAGCCACGCGCGTCGACGATGCCGGCGATGGTCACCGTCTTCGCGACGAGCGCGGCTGGGTTCGTCGAGGAGAAGCGGATCGTGAGCCTTCTCGAGCTCTCCAGTGTCGGTCACGAACCTCGCACTCTGCACGATCGTGACCGCGGTCGCGAGGTGCGAGGCCTCGGTCGTGCCGTCGCACTTTGCGAGCCCCCGCTCCGCCCCCTCGCGCTCGCGGGGCGGCGGTGTATCATCCGCCGGATGTCCGACGCCCAGGACAAGCGCGGCAAGCTTCCACCTCCGCCCAAGCTTCCACCGAAGCTTCCGCCCCCGCTTCCGCCCAAGGCGGCAGCGCCCAAGGCGGCAGCGCCCAAGGCGGCGGGGACGGCTCCGATCCCGACGCCGGACGGCTTCATGTCGACCTCCGCGAAGATGTCGCTCGCGGACGTCGCTCTCCAGCTCCGTGATGAGCAGCTCCAGGCGAAGGTCGTGCACTACAAGGCCGACCTCGAGACCAACGCCGAGCTCGACGCGGTGACCGCGCAGGTCATCGCCGACCTCCAGAGCCTCCAGGCCGAGGCGCGGCGCGTCGGTCCGTCGAGCCGCCCCGACGCGATGGCCGATCGCGCGCAGATCGAGATCGAGCTGATCCAGAACTTGAAGGAGATGCTCGGGCGCATCTTCCGTCCGGGCAAGCTCGCGACGCTCATCGAGCGGAAGCTCGGCGAGGTCGCCAAGCGCTTCGCGCGCCTCTTCTTCGAGAGCGAGCTCGCCGACAAGATCCGCGGCTCGAACCACGAAGTGAAGGCGATGCGCTTCTCCGATCAGGCGCTCTTCCACGCCCTCACCCGCGCGCAAGATGCGATCCTCGCCCAGCTCGACGGCCTCCAGTACGTCCAGCCGAACGTGAAGCAGCGCGCGCAGGACTCGTACTTCGCGCTCGTGAAGAACCTCCGAAACGACTTCCTCGCCCGGACGACGCCCGAGCTCAACGTGCTCGTGAAGTACCTGAACGAGGTGCTCTCGCAGTTCTTCACCCAGGAGCTGCCGCCGATGCTCGGCGAGCTCGCGTGGGAGGTCGTGAAAGAAGCGCGCCTCGCGGAGGCCAAGTCGCGGGCCGGCTACAAGATCAGCGCGAGCGCGTTTCCCGTCTTCCGGCAGGCCTTCGAACGCAAGTTCCTCCAGCGGCTCGTCCCGTTCACCGAGGACGAGATGCTGAAGCGCGTCCGCAACACCGAGGGGCAGTTCCGCGAGGAGACGCTCCGCTTCGTGGCCGCGCCGGCGATCTTCAGCGAGCTCTGCGAGGTCGTCTGCGACGCGGTCTACGACATGCTCTACAACGACGGCTTCCTCGACCTGCCGTCCGACTGGCGCGCGCGGCTCTCCGCCGGCGAGTAGCAACGCCGCGCTGCGCTCGTCAGGGCGTGAGGAGACCGAAGTCGGTGACGAGCGCCACCGGCCGCCGGCCTTCGTCGAGTCCCCAATACGATGAGTAGACGCCGTCGCCCTCGCCCGACCGGAAGACGACGAGGTTCGCGCCGGTCGCGGCATCGACGATCAACGAGGCCCAGTCACGCTCCTTCGCCTTCGTCCCGTAGCCGGCGGCCCGCAGGCGCGGGAGCAGATCGCCGCCCCGCTTCGCGTCCTCGGCATCGAGCCTCGTTGCCATGGCGCGATCGACGAAGGCGCCGGTCCCGGCATCCACGGGGTAGCCGATCGAAGCGCCGCGCGCGATCTTGTCGGGGGCGTCGCCGCGGCCGATCGCGAGCTCCCAGCTCCTCGCACGCTTCTCGGCGAGCTTCACCATCGCGAATGCACTGAGCCGCGGCTCGAGTCGCCCGAGCAGGACGGGATAGCGCCCGCCCGGCAGGGCATCGATGAACGGCTCGGTGTTCGTGAGAAACACGAGCGGGTCGCACGCCACGAGCTGTCCCGAGACGAGGACGAGATCGGCGATGGGCTCGAGCGCGGGCGAGCCGGCTTCGCCGATGCGTGCGAGCCACGCGGGGGCCTTCGCCGGAGAGCGCTTCGGCAGGACAGGCAGGGCCGACGATGGTTGCGGTGTCGTCCCGCTCGCCGTCGCCGCTGCGCTCGACGTCGCCGGCGCGTCGGGGCCGGCGCGGGCGCTCGAACCGCTCGTCGTGCTCGACGGGCCCGTCGCTCGTGCGGCCGAAGAGGCGTGCTTCGGGCTCCCCCCGGCCGACGCATCGAGATCGGCGCGGCTCGCCCCGTTCCTTGCGCGCGTGCATCCGACTCCGGTCCCGATCGCGGCGGCGGCGGCTGCGAACGCATGGAGAGCCTGCCGACGGTCCATCCGCGACGCGCGCGACTTCATGAACCAGGAGTGTACGGGGAAGCGCCCACGGTCAACCGACCAACCGCCGGATTTTCGTCCTCGTGCCGCGCTCGCGAACGTCACAGCGGGCCCGCCCGCATCGCGCTTGATTTCCGTCGCCTCGCTGCGAGGATCGGCGACGAGACACGAACGATGAAACACATCGCCGTCATCACCACCACGGGCAACGCGGACGAGGCTCGCCGGATCGCCAAGAGCGTCGTCGAGCGACAGCTCGCGGCCTGCGCGCACGTCTCGGAGATCGAGAGCTTCTACGTCTGGAAGGGGGCGCTCGAGAACGAGAAGGAGCACCGCATCATCTTCAAGACCACCGCCGACCAGTACGACGCGGTCGAGAGCGCGATCAAGGCGCTACATTCGTACGAGGTGCCCGCGATCTACTCGGTGCCGCTCGAGCGGATGTTCGCGCCGTACGCGGCGTGGCTCGAAGAGAACAGCAAGGGCGACGGCGGAGCCGCCTAGAGCGACAAGCGGTTTGCGGACCGAGTATTTCCGCCGAGTTCCGAGCAGCGCGAGGAGCGACGACGACGGATACTGGAGTATCCGGAGGAGGAGCGACGAAGCGATGCGACGGAAATCGGCGGAAAGACGACGGGAGCAAACCGTTTGTCGCTCTAGGTCGAGGCGCGCTCGTCAGGCGCCGCGCGTCGACGCACGGCTGAAGCGCACTCGCCCGATGTTGTCCCACCAGTCGCGGTAACGCGCCTGCGCGCGTTCGCGCTCGCGCTTCGGGAGATCGTCGTAATACGCGAAGTACTCCTTCGTGATCGTCCTGAGCTCCTCGCTCGCGGAGCCGCGAAGGGCGCGCTGCTCGTGCATGAGCGAGTCGATGAGCCACTCGAGGCGATGACGCCCCCGGTTTTCGTCCCACCAGGCGAGCCACTTCTCCGTATCGCGACCGAAGTCCTGCTGCGTGATGACGACGAGCGCCGCGCGCGTGGCGACCACGACGACCACCACGTCGTCCTCGAGGAGCGGCATCAGCACGGGGACCGCAAGCGGCTCGCGCGTCTCGCCGAGTGCCTCGATCGCCTGGACGCGCCGCACCACCGACTGCGTGTTCGCGATCTCGCCGAGGCGCTCGACGACGGGCTGCGGATGCGCCTCGGCAAGCGCACGCGCGGCCGCACGCGCCACACGTCGAACGCGCGTGTCCTCGTCGAAGGTGCGCGAGATCGCGGCATCGATCGCGTCCGGGTAGACGAGCTCGGTGAGCAGATACGTCGCCCAGAACCGAGACTCCGCATCGGCGCCCTGGACGTGCGAGAGGACGAACGGCAGCGCCGTACGCCGCTGGCTCGCGATCAGCCGGATCACCGGACCGCACTCGGCGACGCGCGGGAGCACGGCGCCCTCGAGGCGCTCGGGCTCGATCGCGATCGGTCCCGGGAACTTCGCCATGATCGCGGGCATCGCGTAGCCGCCGGCACGGAGGAGATCGGTCTCGGCCTCCTCGTCCGGCCCCGCGAGCACGCGCTCGACGAGGCTGACGTATTCGCTCGCGACGTCGACGATGACGCTCGGAAGGATGCGGGAGTGATCGCTGCGCGACGACGGCGGCTTGTGCGCCGGGACGCTCACCTGCTGCTCCGACATCGGCATCGGCATCGGCTTCGCCGTCCGCGGCAGAACCGGCGGCGCGCCCTTGCGCTGCGCGAGCGCGAGCACGACCTCGCTGCCGCCGCGGCTCGACGGCTCGACTTCGCTCACTAGAGGCGTCAGTTCGAAGTCCGGATCGAAGACCGGCGGAACGAGCGGCGTCTCGGCGAGGTCCACCACGGCCGCCAGCGAGACGGGCTTCATCTCCTGCTCGGGCGTGACGACGACGAGCGGAGTGACCGGCTTCGGGTTCGCGTCGACCGTCGGCTCCTTCGCCTCGAACATCGGGAGGAGCGGAGAGCCTGCGACGAGCGTGGTCGCCAAGTTCGACGGCCCGCCCGGCGGCGGGATCGACGGCGTGTCCTCGCTGACGAGGACACGCTGCTCGAACGGCTGCGGCCGGATCTCGAGCGACAGCGGAGACGCCGCGTCGAGGGCGCCCGGCTCGATCGATCCGCCCGATCCGATCGGCCCGATCGGCTGAGGCGAGAGGTCGGTGACCGCGGCGGCTCGCATCGGCGGCGGTGACTCGGCACGCGGCGAGTGCTGGATCTCGTCCAGCGCGGCAGCAGCTCCACCACTGCGCCCCCGAACGCGCGACGAGCTCGATGGATCACGATCGCCGGACCAGCCGCCGATCTCCGAATCGCGCGTCGTTCGCGGCGGCTCGGTGGGGTGCCCCGGCTGGCCCTGGATCTGCGCGATGAGCTGGCGCTCGACGGAGTCGTGCGTGGTGCTCGCCCCGAAGCCCCAATTGGTGCCCTCCGTGACGATGCTCGGCATCGTCGGGCTCCCGAACTCGAACGCCGGCGCTTCCGCGCGCTTCAGCGCCTGCGATCGCGTCCGCGGCGGACCGGACGGCATCCGCGGCGGCGTCGAGGGAGCGGTCGTCGCCGGAGCGCTCGTGACCTCGAGCGACGCGACCGCCGGGTCGGGCTCCTCTCGCGGGATCGGCCGTCCGCTCGGACGCCTCACCGCGAGGAGGTTCGGCGGCGGAGGACGATCGCTGCGCACCGACATCGGATCGGCGCCCATCATCGCCGCCGTCGCCGTCGGCGCGCGCGTCGTCACGACCGCGCGCGATACCGGCTCCGTCATCAGCTCGCGGATCGGCGATGCGAGCTCCTCGTTCGTGGGCCGATTGCGCACGCTGAAGGGAGCCGGAGCGGGCGCAGGAACGGGCGGCTCGGGCGCAGGCGGGGCCGATACCTGCGTCGGCGGAGGAGCAAGGCTCTCCGCCACCGTCTTCGCCGCGGCGGGTTCGCCCTCGACGGGGGCCGCAACGGGCACCGTAACGGAGGCCTCCGCCGGGGCCGCAGCGCCCTTGAGCTTCCGGCGCATGATCACGCGCTCGAACGCGCCCGAGGCCATGTCGACGAGCGTCCCGACCTGACGAACGCCGGCGTCATCGATGCCGGACGTACCGCCGTCACCGAAGAGCAGCGCGACGACGCGCTTGCGGACGACGATCGGGAAGACCACACACTCGGTGGTGCCGTCACGCGCGAGATCGGCCAAGAGGACCGGATCGAGCCCCTCCGGCGACGGGATCGCGCGAACGACCTTCCTCTTCTCCCGCGCCGTCGCGAGGATGTTGCGGAGGTCGAGGGGCACCCCTACCCGCGCGACCTTCTCCCGCGATGCGCCGTCGCCGAAGGCATCGCGACCCTCGGCGAGATCGCCGTGAACGATGAAGAGCGCGGTGTAGTCGAAGAACTGGCGCGCGAACTCGAAGAGCACGTCGAAGATGACGTCTCGCTCGGCCGCCTCCTCGAGCTCCGCCTTCGCGAGATCCAGGGCGAGCGGCCCGCGCCGTCGACGCACCGGTCGCGCCGGTGGGGCCTCCATCTTGCGGACGAACGTCCCTTGCGGCGTGGTCCGCTTGCGCGCGGGCTCCACGGAACGCGCGAGCGGCGGCGGCGGCGCGACGCTCGGCGGGCGCGGCGGCGCGCGATGCACCGGCGACGACTCGAGCGGCGGCGGGAAGGTGCTCGCGATGCGCGGCCCGTTGTGGACGATCTTCGTGATCAGCCGCGCGGTGCGCTTGTCGAGCGGGAGGCCGTAGTCGCGCGTGAGCGCCTGACGAATGCGAAAGAGCGGAGCGATCCGCTGCTCGATCGGGAGCGCGAGGACGAACGCGAGCTCCTGCTCCACGTCGCGAGGGAAAGGCTCGGCCACCGCGACGACGAGCGCCGCACCGACCTCGAGCGGCACGAAGGCACGCTCGGCCGCGACCTCGGCGGCGACGAGCCTCGCAGCCTCCTCCGGCACCCTGGGGAGCTCGCCGGCGGGCACGACGGGCAGACCGTACGACTCGGCCACGACCGGCATGAGCGCCGACTCCTCGATACGGCTCACCTCGAAGAGGTTGGTCACGAGATCCCCCCCGTAGAGGACCTGCCGTGCCAACGCCTCTTCGATCTCGCGGATCGAGGCGATCGCGCGCTGAACGATGAGGGAGCTCAGGGACATAGGGTCAGGTCGCCGTGGACCGGTAGGGTCGCTTGCAACCCCATGCATGTCAACTCGGCGGCTGACACGGGCAAGCGCGCTCAGACGCTCAGATGCGGGCGATCGTTCGCGTTCCGGTCGAGGTTAACTCGAAGTATCCCTCCACGGCCGCGACGAGACCGGGGATGGTGTGCTCGCTCGCCGTCACGTCCACCCGCAGCCCGCGCCTCCGCGCGGTCTCCGTCGTCACCGGACCGATGCTCGCGACGCAGGTCTGGGCGAGGAGCTTCGCTGCTCGACCTTCCAGCGCATCGCAGAAGTGATCGACCGTGCTCGACGACGTGAACGTGACCACGTCGATCTCCTGACCCTCGAGCAGCGCCGCGAGCGCCTCGAGGAGCGGCCTCGGCGGCGCGTGTGTCTTGTAGACGGAGACGACGTCGACCTCGCACCCGGCCGCACGAAGCGCGTCCGGAACGACGTCACGAGCGACCTCCGCCCGCGCGATGAGGACGCGGGGCCGGCCCTCCCCGATCGCCGCGAGGAGATCCTCCGCCAGCCCTTCTCCCTTGTAGACCTTCGCCACCAGATCGGGCGCGAGCCCGCAGGACTCGAGGGCGGCCGCAGTGCCCGGCCCGACCACGGCGATCTTCGCCGACGCGAACGCGCGCGCGTCCTTGCCTTGGCGGCGCACCTCCGCCCAGAGGCGCTCGACGCCGTTCGCGCTCGTGATCACCACCCAGCCGTAGCGGCCAAGCGAGCTCACGGCCTCGGTCATCGGTCCCGGATCGACGGGCGCTTCGATCTCGATCGTCGGCACCACGACCGGATCGGCGCCTCGCTCACGCAGGAGCGACGCCGTTCTCTTCGCCTGCTCTCTCGCGCGCGTGACGAGCACACGCTTGCCGAAGAGAGGCAGCCGCTCGAGCCAGGAGAGCTCGGTCATCGGCGTCGATCGCTCGCCGACGACGAGGACCACCCGCGCGGCCTTCGGCGGCGGAAGGAGCGGCAGCTCACCGAGCGTCGTCTCGTAGATCCGCTGCGTCGGGAGGGAGACGTTCTCGACCCGCGTCGCGGGCTCGCTCGCCTTCCGGCCATGGAACACGAGCGAGCGCGCCGTCTCCGCCACGCTCTCCGCGTCGGCGACGATCGCGAGCGTGTCCGTTGCAGTGGCGAGCTTCTCCCAGTCGTGCAGCGTCTCGTGCCCGCGGGTGACGCTCACCGCCGCGACGCTCGGAGACGCGTCCGTCGTCCGCGTGAGCGGGACCCCCGCAAACGCGCCGACGGAGATCAGCGGATGGACCCCCGGGACGATCTCGAGCGGCACCTTGTGGCGCGCGACGGCGGCGGCCTCGACATCGGCCGTTCCGAAGAGGAGCGGATCGCCCCACGTCAGGCGAACGGCGTGGCGGCCCTCCTTCGCCTCGGCGGCGAGGATCTGCCCGATGCGCTCGGGCGTGAGCTGCGCGGTGACCGGATGACGAGGCGTGCCCTCGCGCACCCGACCAAGGATGTCGGGATGCACCGTGGGATCGAAGAGGATGAAGTCCGCTTCCTCGAGCACGTCGGCGGCGCGCAGAGTGAGAAGCCTCGGATCTCCTGAGCCAGCACCGACGAACGTGACCTTACCCGTCATCTCCCTCTCGCTAGTGTTGAGGCGCGCACGTCGACACTCCCGCGCCCACGATCCTGAGCGGGGTGGTGGCGACCTGCGTGACCGAATCGTCCGACGGGCGCCATCGCGTGACGCGCGTGGATGCGTTGTTGCCCGTCCCGGGCGCGTGGAACATGTAGAAGTCGCCGCCCCAGTAGGCGAACGCCCAGCCGCGCCCCCGATCCACGTTGGCGAACCGCCGCTCGCCGATCACCTGCCCGGTGTTCGGGTCGATCTCGCCGATGTACGAAGGCAGGCTGGCTCCCTGCTTGCCGTAGAACGCGAAGAGGCGTCCTTCGCCGGTCCCCGTCAGCTCGGCCGACTCGATCCTGGGAAAGAAATCTCCGACCGGGGTGAGCTCGAACGTCCCCGGCGTGATCCGCGCGAGGCCGCGAGCGCCAGGGGGCTTTCCATCCCACGCCTGCTCGGCCCCCGCGACGTAGAGCGTCTCCGTCGGACCGACGCTGTTCGTCGCGAAGCCCATCCCGAAGAGCCCGTAGTTCGACTGGCGCGGCGTATACGGCGTCGCGATGCACGCCGCCGTCGCCGTGCTGACGCGGAAGAGCTGCTCGTTGGTGAAGAGGATGTACGCGATGCCTCTCCGATCGACCGCCATCGAGAACGGCGTCGCGCTCGACGGCGCCGGACACGCGATCTTGCCGATCCGGCGGAACTGCCCGGTGTCCGGGTTGAAGCTCTGGAGCTCGTGCGAGTCCGTGATCGTGTAGACGAGCTGCGCCTCGGCGTCGGGACAGTCCCGCTGATCGACGTCGATCGGGGGCCTCACGTCGAGCAGAGGCGGTGCGTCCTCGAGATCGCTCGCGTCGCGGCTCGCGTCGCGGCCGCCGTCGCGTCGCGCGTCGGGCCCGGCGTCCTGCACGGGGATGTCCGTGAAGTCGTCGTCGTCGACGAAGAGCCCGGTCCGCGAGCCACAGGCGACAAGGAGCAGAAGGAACGCGATGCGGCGGACCGCCGGAAATGACCTTCGCATGGTTGTGCCTGAAGAGTGTTCTCGGAGGCCGAAGACGGTTCGGGAACGAAGAGAGGGAGGCGAGGCTCCCGTAAGCCCGCGCTAGCGTCGCCCGGCTCGCTGCGCGGTACAAGGGTCACCGGACGTGTAGGGGCCTGCCCTACCCTTTACGGCTCGCGGGCGCGGGCCTCCCTCGTCGCCAACGGTCAACGCTTCGCGCCGGCGTCGGCCGGCGGCGCGAAGCCACCATCGGCCGCGGCCGGTGCGCTGCCGAATGCGAGCGTGACGATCTGGCTCTTCTTGTTCGTGTTGCTCGTGTCGAACGTCATGGCCTTCACCGTCGCGAGGAGGCAGCCGACCATGTCCTCGTTCAGCCCATCGCGCTTGACGAAGCGCGCCGAAGCCACGCGCCCGTCCTTGCCGATCGTCGCGTCGAAGGTCGCGTTGCCTCCGATGCCCGCCTCGGCCGCGAGCGCCTTCTTGTAACATGCATTCAATCGCGAACGCACCGGCGCCATCGCCTTCTCCACCACGGGATCGGACTGAACGCCGCCGGACACCACGTCCTCCGACGGCTCCGGCGCGCTCGGTGCAAGTGAGCCCTCGCTCGCGGCAGCCGCGGCACGCGCGGCTTCACCCGGCGGTGGATCCGAGCTGACCTCCATCGTGACCTCCGTCTTGTCCGGCGGGCGCGGAGCGTTCTTCGGCACCTGCGGCGGAGGTTCGGGGGCGGGATCGCATGCCGAGACCGCCGCCGCGACGCCCGCCACGACGCAGAGGAGGATGAAGGATCCTAGCCGCATACTCATGAGCTAGACCATAACACCCGTCGCCTCGTCGCCCGTACTCTCCGTCAGCCGATGCGGAGCTCGAACAGCCCTCGCGACGCGGAGGAGACCGCGCCGCCGTGCCTCACCGATCTCGCGCTGATAGCGGACGTGGAGGCTCGCCGCCTCCTTGCGGGCGCGCGTCGAAGGGCGCTGCGCGCATCGCGGGCTACTTCGCGTCGTTCGAGGCTCCCGCGAGGCTTGCGAGACCTTTGCCTCCGACCGGCGTGAAGCGCGTGCTCTCGGGCACCGACGACACGAGCGGCATCGTCGACCGGATGAGATCACGCACGCCCGGCATCGAGAGCGATGCGCCATGCGCGGTCTCGTCCTTCCAGACCTCCGTCACCGACACGACGTCGGGCTGCGACGCTGACGTGCTCACGACGTAGAGCAGGCAGGCCGGCACCGCCTCCATCAGCTCCGCCACCTTCAGCAGCTTCGACGTGAGCGCCTCGCGTTGTCCTTCGACGGCAACGAATGTCCCGAACAGTCCGAACAGCATGACGATGGCTTAATGAGGCGCGTCAGGCGCGGCAAGGGTGAAGGTCATGGTCGCTCGTTCGAGGAGCGCGGGACCGAGGCGTAGGTGGTCATGATGCGGACGCCCATGGCCGTGATGCTGCCTCCGACGCCGATGACGATGAGGAGCGGCCAGGCAGACAGGATGTTCTCACGCTCGCCCGGCGATTCGAGCGCAACCACGAGGAACAACATGGAGAGAAACAAGACGAAACCGCCGGGGATGATGAGCGCCAGTGCCATGAGCCGTCGCCCGACGCTGGGCGGGGGAGCGGTCTCGTCGATCGGAGGCGTCAAGGACGGGAGAAGCCAGCGTCTCAGGAGGACGGCGGCAACGGGCGCTCCCATCCACACGACGCCGTGGTCGAGGACGACGAGACTCTGGAGCACGAGCGTTGCGCCGAGGCCTAGAAGCGCCGCGGGAACGTCCCAGAAGTAGAGTCGCGAGGACCACATGTTCAGCCCAGGCTGCATGCGCGCACGATAGGCAAGACGACGACTCAGTAAAATCGATAAAGCCGTTGAATCAGTAGGTTCGGAAGCCCCGGCACCGTGACGTGTGCGTTCGATGCATCGCGTCGTCCGTGATCGCGCTCGAGTTGCCCGCAGGTACCGAGCTCTTGGCCAGCCGAAGCGTCATTTCACGAGGTCGAGCGGGGTGTCGACGAGCTTTCGGATCGCCACGCCGCCGGGATAGCCGTAGCTCGCCCACGTGCCCCACCCCCACAGGGTGGCGGAGAAGGCGCCTTCGCTCCGCATCCGTTGAAGACCGCTGATGCACTCTTGATCGCCGAACTTGTCGCCTGGGCCAAACCGACGCGAGAGGTCCACCCGCGCGTATTCGTAATCGCCGCGCGAGTCGACCGGGAGAAACGTCGGCAGGTTCCCGGCGCACTCGAGCCACACGTCCTTGAACGCGCCGTTCGTCTTCTTCCGGACGATGACGAGTGAGTTCTCGGGGTATGTCGAGTCGGCGTAGAAGCTGTACGAGTTCAAGTATTGCCCTGCGGGGACGACGTTGACGAAGTCGGGATCTCCCTGTCCGGCGCTCGAAGCCGTATCCGTTTGGTTGCCGTCCGCGCCGGACATGTGAATCCCTAGATAGAACGGATGCTCGGCGTCACGCGAGCGGACGACGAACGGCTCGTTCGCGCGCGCACGGAAGAGCGCCAGCTCGCCGGCGGACATCGTCAGCGGTGCTCCCGCCGGCTTGACCGGATCGTAGTCGAGCTCGGTCCCGTCGCGCGCCGCGACCATCCGGTACCAGACGAGCTCTTCGGTCCCTTCAGCGCGCGGTCGGTACCCGACGCCGACGTACTCGGAGCCCCACTGCTCGTAAGGAGGGATCTGTTGCGCGAGAGTGTCACACGGACCGGTGTTCGTCGGGACGAGTGCGCAGCTGTTCCCGCCGAGGGTCACGGTAGGTTTGTTCGAGAACACGAAGCTGCCGGTGAGCTCTTCGGTCTGGACGATCTGCGCGAACTGCCCCTTCGACAGCTTGATCGTCGCCGGTGTTCCGGCGGCGGCACCCTTGAACCCGATGCCGTTCGAGACGTCCTTCTTGCCGATGATCGTCACCTCGGTGTCGTCCTCCGAGGCGTAGATCTGCGTCGCTGGATCGCCGGTGCGGCTCTTCTCCCAACCGTTGACGATCACGTGCTCCTTCGCCCAGGCGCTCACCGGGAAGACCAGCGTCGCAGACGGGATGTGGCTCGTCGCTCCGCCGTAGGGATACATCGACGTGACGCCGACGGGGACGTTGCTCTTCAGGTGGAAGGCGTCGCCGATGGCAGAGTCGAGCGTGGCAAAGTCGACCGCAAGGGCAGGCGCGATGCCGTGTGGACAGCCGGCGTAGTCCTGCTTCTCCCAGAGCGAGCGTTGTTTCGTGGGATCACGATCGGAGAGGAAGACAATCGCGCTCTCGCCCGGGGCGATCGGTCCTTGGAGAAGCTCGAGCTCGGTGCTCCTCGGCACGGCGCGATAGACCGCGTGCGACGGCCGCGACGAGGGACACTTTGGTCCGCAAAAAGCAGGCCACCAGCGTCCGGATACTAGCGAAGCGCGTAGGTCCTTCAAGTGGCATCTGGGCTCATGCCGCGCGCCGAGCGAGCGCGACACATGAACAGCCGTCGCCATGACCTCCGAAGGTCCCGCGCCAAGTCTCGGCTCGCGCAGCGCAGGGGGATGAGGGCACGCGCTCGCGTCGAGAAGCGGGCTCGGGGCGCGCGACGCCCTCAGCGCGCCTCGTGCACGCCGGTCTTCTCGAGCCGCTCTGGTGCCACGCCACGCTGGTCGAGCGCGCGCTTGACGGCGGAGACTCGCGCCTTCGTGAGCGCCTCGTTGTCGCCCGGGGAGCGCGAAGGATCGTTGCTCGGCTCGATCGCGATCGTCGGCTGGCGGTCGGCCGAGAGACAGCGCGCCGCGCGCTCGACTGCATCGCCGGCTGACGATGACAGCTCCGAGGCGCCGCGCGGGAAGCGGACCATCACGTCCCTGCACTCGGTCGTCCGGCTCGTGATGACCTCGCAGCGTCCACGCGTGCAGAGCGCTCCCTTGGCGCAGGTCGCGTGGCTCTCGCAAGCGGGGCCCGCAGCGCCTGGCAGAACGATGCCGGCGTCAGCTGCGAGCTCGGCCCGGGTCGTCGTGGTCTCTCGACTCGCCGACTCGGGCCGGCGGCTCTTCATGAGCACGACAAAGAGCGCAACCCCGGCGAGCACCACGGCAGTTGCGAGCCACCATCCCGCCTTCTTCCGCAAACCGCGACTCTGCGTCATCACCTGCGAGCCTCCGTATGTTCCCGCGGGCTCGTGCAGCACGCATGCCCGACCGCACGTCGCTCGCGGTCGAGAGGAGCCCGCGCTCGGGAGGAGCCCTCAGCCGGAGAGCCTTCAGCCGCGGCGCTCTCAGCGCTCGACCTTCGCCTTCATCACGGGCTCGTTCGACGGCTGGGTCACGTTCCCGCTCGGCTCGGGCGTGACGAGGAGCTCGAAGCGCTCGTGAGGCGTCGTCGTGCTGAGTGAACCTCGCCGGTTCTTTCCCACTACGAGCGAGCCGACGTTCTGCGGCTCGGAATCAGGCACGAGCGGCCGCGCCCAGACGACGTAGACCGTCGCGTCGTGCGCGAGGTTCTGCGGTGGAGCCATGAACTTCACCTCGAGATTTAGGTCGGTGTTGTCGTTGCTCGTGCGTCGCGTCTCGACGAGGCCCTTCGCCGCGGGGTTCTGAGAGGTCGGCGTCATCACCGTCTTCTGCCCGCTCGCGCACGCCGAGACGCCGAGCGCGAGCACACAGATCGCCGCAATGCGGATGTGGCTTACAGCATGAGGGGGCATGCCTCGGGGCATGCAAGCGCGGGTCCGGGGGATGCCTCCGACGCGACGACGCGCAGAGGTAGGCCTTGATCGTGGACGTGGGATTGTCGCGTTGCGCACCCTGGCGGCCGCCGGTGTCGCGCTTCGAGACCACGACAAGGATGTCCGTGCCGCGTCGTCCGTGACCGCGCTCGAACTTCCTACGCGCGGAGTCGATCGTGCGCCTCCCCCGCGCTGGTCACCACGTCACGTCCCACTCGCGTGCCACTCGCCGAGGCTCATCCCGACGGCACGCTCGGCGGATTCGGCTTCGGCGGAAGTGACTGCCGCCGGCAAGACCACGCGGAAGACGGCGCCGCGCGCCTCGCCGTTCTCGGCAGTGATCTGCCCGTTCATGTTGCTGACGATGCCATGGCAGATGGACAGGCCCAGGCCGGTTCCGACCCCGACGGGCTTCGTCGTGAAGAACGGGTCGAAGATTCGCGGGAGGTCGCTCTCCGGTATGCCCGAGCCCGTATCCCGGAACTCGATGACGGCCCGCCCGGCGGTGTCCGTGGAGGTCACCACGCGGATCTCGTTGCCCTCGGTGTCCCCCTCCACGATCGCTTGTGCCGCGTTGACGAGGAGGTTGATGAAGACCTGCCCCAGACGCGACTCGTCCACTTCGACGGGCGGGATGGCGCCGTAGTCCTTCACGAGGCGCGCCCGGTGGCGGATCTCGCTGAACGCCATGTCGATCGACTGCTCGATGACCGGCCGCACCTCGATCACCTCGCGCTGCTCCTCTTCCGCCCGGCAGAACGTCTTGAGGCCCCGCACGATCTTGCGGATCCGCTCGGCGCCCTCGAGCGCCTCGCGCGCCATCTCGACGCAATCGGCGGCACGTGCCGGGGAGCGCATGGGAGCGCCGCTGTCGATCTCCGTCGCGATCATCTCGAGGTTTGCCAGGACGTAGGCGAGTGGGTTGTTGATCTCGTGCGCCACGCCGGCGGCGAGCGTACCGAGCGAGGCCATGCGGTCGGCAAAGATGAGCTGGCGCTGCATCCGCTCCTGGGCCTCCCGGGCCTGCTTCTCGGCGGTCATGTCGCGGAAGACGAGCACGGCGCCGCTCAGGCTTCCGTCCTCGTTTCTCAGCGGGGAGCGGCTGAATGCGATGGGCAGCTCCGTCCCGTCGCGCGTGACGAGGTGCGGGTGAGAGCCCGCCTCGACGATCTGGAAGACATCGTCCAACGGCCTGCCGACTGCCTCCTCCGAGGTCCAGCCGATGAGGCGTTCGGCTACGGGATTCATCCGGGCGATCGCGCCGTCGGCGCGCGTCGCGATGACTCCCTCGGCGATGCTGTTCAACGTCGCCTTCAGGCTTTCGGTGAGCTCCTGGCGGACACGCTCGGCCTCCTTCTCTGCCGTGATGTCGCGCGCGACCGCGTAGACGAGCTGCCGCTCGACGTTGGACACCGAACGCCACTCGAACCAGCGATAGCTGCCGTCCTTGCACCGGTACCGGTTGATCGGCGGCGGGATGGATTGGCCCGCGAAGAGGCGCTGCCTCGCGACGAGGACCGCCGCTCGATCCTCGGGATGGCAGAACTCGATGAGCGGCCTCGACATGAGCTCCTCGACCGTCCAGCCGAGGGTCCTCGTCCACGACGGGTTGAGCCGCTTCCAGTAGCCGTCAAAGCCGGCCACGCAGAGGTGGTCCAGCGACATCTCGAAAAACTCGGCGTCGCCAGCGTCACGCTGGCTGGCAGAGTCGATGCTGTCGCAGGTCTGCCGCTTCACGGATCATGAACGGTACCACGGCGTAGAACGCGAGGCGCCGTGACCGCGCAGGAACGAGACCATCGCCGCCGATCGCGCGGAGCGAGGTGTCATCCGTGCGGAGGTCCGGCGGTCGACCGCGACGGGCGTGTCAGTCGATGGGGCACATGACCGACGTGCTGAACACGCGGTGACGGTCGAAAGCGAGCGTGGCTCCGCAACGGGCAAACGCGACACCGCTCATGTTGGGAGGTAGCTCCGTCCGCCAGCAGTAGTTGTCCGCCCCGAGCCGCACGAGCGTGTCCTTCTGCCTGAAAAAGGCCGAGCCGATGGCGTCGACTTGAACGGCGCACGAACGGCCGCCCTTCAAGCTGCCGACGACGAGTCGTCCGCTCGCCGTTCGGCCGAGCCACTGCTGTCCGACGACGCCGCTGCGCGCGGCAAGGGCGACGAGGGGTTCGCCGGCTCCGGTATCGAAGGGTCGCACCTCATTGCCTCGAACGAGCCAGGTCGCGCCGTTCGTATCGACCGCCAGGAACTCCACTGCGCCGAGGCGAAGAAAGAAAGCAATCGGCGCACCGAAACTCGCTGGCGCCGCCATCCACGACCACTGTCGCTGCGTCTCGTCGAAGCACGTGATTCCCTGACCGGCCACGCAGCCGAGATTCGACGTTCGAGCGGCCACTTCGTCGGGGACGCGGACGATCTTCTTCACCCGATACGAGTCGATGAGGTCGCACGTCGCTCGCGCGCACGCGAGCACCACGCCGGTCGAGCTGAGTTGAACGCGATCGTACGTCGTCTCGAATCGTCGGAGCTCGCCGACGTTGGGGGGGTGAAAGGAGGTCGTCCACTCCGTCTCGGCCGAGTAGACGACCCATTGTTCTGCGGCGCCGTCGTATCCGAGCAGTCGACTCTCCTCCGCTGCCTGCAGCTCGACGTCCTCGGGCGCTTCGAGGACGAGCGAAAAAGGCGTCTCCCAATCGTTCCTCGAGCACGCCTCCACCTCGGGGCAGGGATCCGGATCAACGGGTTCGGTGAGCTCGGACGCTGCGGATGCGTCAGTGTCGGCAGTCGGCGACTCACCGCAGCCAGCCAGCGCCGGAGAGAGACCGAGAGCGAGAACCGTCCCGAGAAGCAAGCCCATGGCCGTACGGTGCACGGCACGCAGTCTATCGAGGTCACGACCATGCGCGAGATCGATCGCGTGCGCGGGAACCAGTCCGCGCACGAATGCCTCCAGCCCTCTCGCGGTCGGCTCAGCGCGCGCGGCTCGACGAAACAGAGCCGCGATTGGCTGAGCACGGTCCTCGAGCCGCGCATCCGGAGCACGCACGCCCCCTTTACGATAGGATGCTCGGCTGTGGCTTTGGGGGCTAGCCTCGCCGAGCCGCTATGCGTCGTTCCACCCAGTACCGCTTCCGTCCCCGCGTTGGCTGGGCGCGTCGCGGCGGGGCCGAAGGCCGGCGCAGCGTTCGGTGGCTCGTCGCGCTGGCGGCCATGGTCGGGACGCTGGGGACGGCCGTGACCGCGCGAGCGGAGTCGAAGTTCGCCTTCTCGTGGCGGGCCGAGCCTGGCGCGACGTGCCTGACGGAAGAGAAGCTCCGCGCGGCGGTCGAGAAGAAGCTCGGACGGTCCGTCTTCACGTCGCTCGACGAGGCGGAGATCGTGATCGAAGGCGAGGAGCTCCGCTACCGCGATCGCTTCCGCGCGCGGGTGACCCAGCACGACCGGGCGGGACGCGAGCACGGATCGCGCGAGCTCACGGCAGAGACCTGCGCCGCGCTCGAGCGCATGACCGTGGTCTTCATCGCCCTCGTCCTCGAGCCGGGCGGCGCCCGCGATCGAACGCATGGCGAGCCGATGCCGGACGCACGCGCCCCGGAGCAGAACGAGCGCACGGAGAAGGAGAAGGCCGCCCCTCCCATCGCGCCGAAGGACGACGCGGCGATCGCGTCCGCCGATGCCTCGCGCGCTCCGAGCCCGCCCCCCGGCGTCACGCAACGCGCGCCATCTCATCGCGCTGCGGGCGTCGAGCTCCACGCCGGCGCAGGGGCTGGAGCTGCTGTGGGGATGCTGCCGAGCGTGAGCGCGTCGGTGCGGGTCACGATGCGGCTCACGGCGCCGGACAGTCGTCTGAGCGCCGATTGGTCGGCGGGGATGACGCTTCCGCAGATCGTGACCGAGGGCGCGGTCCGGGCGAGCTTGGCCGCCGTCGATCAACAGCTACGCGGATGCTGGGCGTGGCTCGATCGCGCCGCGCGGGTCGATACCTGTGCCGGCGCGTTCTACGGCGCGCTGATCCCGACCTCGACGAACCTCGACAATGAAGACAGCCCGGCGCTCTCCGTGCTCGGCCCCACGGCGTCATTGGCGCTGCGCGGGGCCCACGGTCCCGCTACGTTTCACGTCGAGCTTGGCGTGATCGCGCCGTCGCTCCGCCGCAGGCTCAGCTACCTCGACCGCGGCGGCGTGGACCGAATGCTCTACGCGACGCCTGCCCTGATGGGGCTGGCCACGCTGTCGGCGACGTTCCGCGTGTTCTGAGCTCGCCCGCAAGTCGACACGTGAGCGACGAGCTCTGCCGCTCGCGCGAAGCCCGCTCCCTCTCCTTCCTCCGGGCCTCGGACTCCATGGGGTTCGAAACCTCATCCGTTCGGTCCGATGTCGAATTCGTGATCTCGATCACAAAACAGGAGCGGCCCCTGGATTACCCATACGTGCGAAGCTTTTCCGGCAGCGCCGGCGTGATCGCGGGAGGCGCGGAACACCTCGAGCGAGAAGTGACGACGCCGGAGGCACGCCCCGAGTTTGCCGCGATCTTTCGCGACCTGAGGCCGTACGTTCAGTCGGCGCTCCGGGGCCTGGGCGTGCCTGCAGCCGATCTAGAGGACGCCTGCCAGGAAGTCTTCGTCGTGGTGCACCGCAAGCTCGCCACTTACGAAGATCGCGGCTCGCTCCACGCATGGCTGTACGGCATCTGCGTGCGGGTCGCGAACCACACCCGCCGGCGACGCGTCCGCACCCCCGACGTCGGGAGCGACACGCTCCCGGAAGGCGTCGACCTCACGACACCTGCCGAGCAGCTGACCGCCTCGCAAGGGCGGCAGATTCTCTACTCGATCCTGGACCAGCTCGACGCCGACAAGCGCGCGGTCTTCGTCCTCTACGAGCTCGAGGAGCTCACGATGTCCGAAGTGGCTCGATCTCTCGATATCAATCTCTTCACCGCGTACTCGAGGCTACGGGCCGCGCGCGTAGAAGTTCAGCAGGCCATCGCTCGCTTCGCTCGCCAGAAGGTCGTCCGATGAGCCGTGACCCGCAGCGGCTCGCCGACCTCGGCGCGAACGCCACCCCCGAAGACCGGCTCCTCGCGAGCCTCATCGAGCACCACCGTGAGGCCCGACCGACTGCGGCCGGGCTGCGAGGGATCGCCAAGCGCGCCGAGGCGCTCGCTCCTCCGGGCGGAGTCGCCGGCCGCCTCCACAGGTTCACTCTCTTCGGCGCGGTTGCGGCGGCGTGCGCGGCGATCTCCGTCATCGGCCTGCGCGTCACCTCCCCCTCGGCCGCGGCGTTGCCTGAGGAGCCGAGCGCGTCGTTAGCCGTCAGCGCGACGCCCGCGCCGAGCGAAGCGCCCGCGTCGGCTCACGACGCCGTCCCCGTCGACGTGCTCCCGAGCGAGCCCGTGCTCGCGGAGGGGCGACCGCCGGAGTCTCCGACCAAGGCCGCGGCCGCATCGTCCACGCGACGCGCGAGCATCACGCGGATCAAGCGATCGTGCGACGAGTCCGAGCTCATCGATCGCGCGGAGACACTCCTGCGCACGGGTCAGGCTGCAAGCGCCCTCGAGGCCACCCGTCTCCACGCCGCTTGCGAGGAGACGGTCCTCGATCAAGAGCGGGAGCGCATCGCCATCGAAGCTCTCGTGCTGCTCGGCCGAAACCAAGAAGCGACGACTCGCGCCCGCGCGTTCGCGGCAAGCTATCCCTCGTCGCCGCACCTCCGAAGAATCCGCCAGCTCGTCGGCCTCGGCGCCGAATAGACGTACGCGCATCGCGGCGTCCAGCGCCAAGCGCAGCCATCGCTTTTCGAACGTCGATAGGACGACTCCAACGTTGTTCTCTGCCTCTCGCGCACGCGAGAGGTCGAGGTGGAATCATGAAGACGCGATTGATCATCACCGGACTGGCCATCAGCCTCCTCGCCTTGCCATGGGGCTGTTCGTCGGTCGACCACCGGCTGGGCGTCGAGCGAAGCCCGGAGCCCGCCCCATTCGTCCCCACACCGGAGGACTCCGGCGTCGCTCCGGACGCCAATATGGCCTTGACCAACTACTGCCCATCGTCCGAGTGCCCTGCGGGGTGGATGACGTGTCCGGACTCGCGCTTTCCGTGCGATACGAACATTCTCGCGGATTCACGCAATTGCGGCGGATGCGGAATCGCCTGCCCGGAGGGGAACGGGACCGACGGCTTCATCTGCGTCGAGGGGGCATGCAAGCTTCAGTGCAGTGGCGGCCAGTTCGGAGGCAAGGATTGCGACGGCATCGTCGACAACGGCTGCGAGAGCGGGCGGCTCGACCCCAACAACTGCGGGGCGTGCGGCGTCGCGTGCGACGCCGACGTGGAGTGCACCTGGCAAGACAAGATCGGGGGAGAGGTGGGGTGCGGATGCCCGCCCGGCACGATGAATTGCTCCGGCTCGTGTGTGGACACGACGACGAACGATAGCAACTGCGGCGCCTGTCGCAACGCGTGCAACAAGTCGGGCCCTGGCAAGCCCCCGCGCCCTCACGGGTACTACGGGTGCAAGGACAGCGCGTGCGGCCACTTCAAATGTGAAGCGTACTGGGCCGACTGTGACGGAGACGAGGAGACCGGCTGCGAGACGTCGATGGTCTCGAATGACAGCTGCGGCGCGTGCGGGCGAGCCTGTGCGCCGGGACAGCAGTGCGTGCTGGATATGGACGGTAGACCCTTCTGCGCCTGCGAAGACGATGGCCTCACGTTCTGTCAGCAGCTCGTACAGAACGGCGTTCCCAAAGGCGAGTGTGTCGACGTCAAATCGAACGTCCGCCATTGCGGTGGATGCTTCGTAGCGTGCACGGCGACCACGTCGAGCAACGAGCGCGCCACGTGCGACTACGGCCAATGCTCGGTCGTCTGCGTGGATGGTCAAGCCGACTGCAACGGCGCCCGGTCCGACGGCTGTGAAGTCGATACGAGGAGCGATCCACACAACTGTGGAGGCTGCGGCATCACCTGCGATCTCTCGATCGGGCAAGCGTGCGTAGCGGGCAAGTGCGTGGTCGCTCCGTGCGACGAAGTCGACGCGGGTGAGGTGCCCCGATGAGTGTGTGGCGCTCGACATTGGGCTTCGGCGCGGGCTCCGCATTCGTACTGGCAGGCGTGTTCGTCGGCGCGTGTGCATCGGACGAGACGCCCCTCAATCTCGATCCCGAGTCGACGGAAGTGGTCATTCCCGAGCGCGACGCCGGCCCCGAAGGCGACGCCGGCACTGCGGACGGTTCCGACGGGAGCGAGGCGTGCACCGACGACGACTGCGCGTTCTTTCCCGCCGAGTGTGAGCGGGGGGCGCTCTGCCCGAGCGGCCTGTTCGGAACGACCGCCGCCAACGGCGTGGATTGGCGCACGCGGGTGTCTGCGATTCGCGGACGCTCGGCGACGGATGCGTGGCTCGTCGGGACCGTCGGGCTGGCGGCCCACTTCGATGGTACGACGTGGAAGACCGCCGACGTCGGGACCGCCAAGTCGCTTCACTTCCTCCTGCTCGCGGAATCCGGTGAGCTCGCGTTCGGCACGCCCGACGAACTGTTCACGCGCGGATTCGGCGCTGGTGTCGGCCCCCCATCGCCGGATGGGTGGGTCAGCCGCGGGAGGGTAGCGCAGCCCGCGGGTGCGAGCCGCATTGTGACGACCGCATGGGGACTCCCCGGTTCCCGCGTGATGTGGGTTGCGACGAACGCCGAGGTGTGGCGCATCCGCGTCGGCGATGCCACGCTCACGACCTCGGCAGGGCTCACCAGGGCGGTGTGCAACAGCCTGCCGTGCAAGTACCTCCGAGGTCTCGACGGTGCATCCGCGAACGTCGTCTGGGGCGTCGGCGAGGCGGGAGCTGCGATACGCGTGGTCAACGCCGAGGCCGCGGTGCCGACGGTCGAAGTGTCGAACCCGCTGACGTGGCTCACGCTCAACGGCGTCTGGGCCGTATCCGACACCGAAGCGTGGGCCGTCGGAGCGCAGGGCACGATCATCCACAACGTCGGCGCAGCGTTCGACTGGGAGGTGGCCCAAGTGCCGACGCGCGCGCATCTGTACGCCGTGGCAGGCTCATCGTCGTCGGACATCTGGGCGGTCGGCGACCAGGGCGTGGTGCTCCATTACGACGGAACGACGTGGTCGCGCGTGAAGGTCGCGGGAATGGGGCCGCGCAGGCCGGACCTCCGCGCGGTGTGGGTTCCGGAGCCCGGGAAAGTGTGGATTGGAGGCCAAGGGGTTCTCCTCTCGCTCGGAGACAAGCCATGAGACGACGATTCTTGGTCGCAACGTCAGCAGCGACGCTGGCTACCCTCGTCGCCTGCGCGGCGGCGGATGGAGAGGCAGTGTCGCCGGTGCCCGCTGAGGACGGTGGAACGGTGATCCCGGAGGCGGCACCTCCCATCGAGGCGGACGACGCGGAGGCGCCGAGGCGCGACGCGTCGGTTTCGCTCACGTGCAACGACCAGGGGTGGTGCGAGACGGAGCTGCCGGATCCGGACCTGACGCTGTTCGACGTTTGGCCGTTCGAGAAGAGCGCGTTTGCCATTGCGCAGAGCGAGACGCTGGGAACGAAGCTCCTCGAGTGGACCGAGGCGACGAACAAGTGGGCCTACGTCGACGACAACTCGCAGAACACGTACAAGAGCGGTCACTACACGGGGAAGATGTTCGCCCCGAGCGAGAACGAGGTCTACTTCATCACGGCACCAGGCGTCGTCTTCCACGGAACACGCGCCAACCCACAATCCGCGTTCACGTGGGAGTCGGCGCGTCTTCCCTACGACGGTCCTGTCTACCCCGATCGAGATCCGGGGGTCGCCTGGTCGGAAAACAACCCGGCGATACCGCGGCATCTCGCCTACGCGCTCGGCGTCTTCGGTACGTCGAAGGACGACGTCTACGCGTGGTTTGGCAATCGCATCTTCCGTCGGACTAGCGTCGGCGGCGCGTCTCCGAGTTGGGTCTCCGAGTTCGTCGCAGAAGATCCCGACGTGTCCGCGGACGAGTCTTTCTACATCTTCAACGCCGCGAAGGGAGAAGGCGACGAAACCTGGTTCGTCGGTGGACGCGGCACGTACAGGAGCTCTGGCTACTACGGCTGTCCGACGCTGTACCGTCGCACCGCCGCCGGTTATTCGGCGGTCATCAACGGCTCGATTGCCAACTCCGAGTGCTCAGCGCTGCCGGGATCACTCGACCCAACCTGGTGGATCGACGACGGCTGGGAACTACCGCATGGCGTTCCGTCTTCGGTTTTCGGCTGGGGAGCGGCGGTGATCTCGGTCGGCTCCGGACAGGCCGTCCTTCTGCTCGATAGCGACTACTACTACTTCTATTACGTCAACCTCGCAGCGGACATCGCTCGGGTCAACGTGATCAATTCCGTCGTCCCGCCGAGCATGAGCCCCCCGATCCATCACTCCGGCGTCCGCTTAGGCGATCGGATGTGGATGACCGGTGAGGGCACCACGTTCAGCTCGGAGATCAAAAAGGAGGCGTGGGAGGCGTCGCTCGGCATCGGCTCGCCGGCGGACTTCCAGGGTGGGCCCGGAGTTGGTGCGCTGGTCGAGATGTCCAGCGTGGCGATGAACGGGCGCTACCTGAACGAGCCACTCTACCAAGTCCGAGGACCGTCGACGAACAACCTCTGGGTAGTCGGAAAGCACTATGCACTTCACAAAAAGACGCCTTGACCGGCAACGTTCTGGGCTGTTCGTCGCGATCTCGGTGCTCGCCGCTTCGGCGGTGGCCCTGAGCTGTTCGAGCACGGATGAGCCGGAGCTTCAGACGCCCGCCGATACCGATGCGGGCTCGGAGAGCTCGGACGCGTCCTCCGAGGCCGACGCGAGCGCCGATGCGAGCGATGCGGATGCAGCCATCTTCGACGGGAAGCCGCTTCCCGTCGTGTGCGAGTCGAAGCCGTGCGCGACCGAGCTCGTGACGACGCTCGGTGCCGACGAGAACGATGGCGCCGAGGGGTTCTGCGTATTGCTCGACGATGGCACGGTCGCGTGTTGGGGCGCGAACGGCGCGGGGCAACTCGGCCGCGGTGAGGCCGAAGATGAAGAGCTCTTCGACAGTGCAACGGCGGCCAAGGTCGTTGGCCTCTCGAACGTCGCGGCGCTCGACCGCACGTGTGCGCTGGACAAGAGCGGCGGCGTTTGGTGCTGGGGAAGCGGTCCCTTTCGCTGGGAAGAAAGCGGCGTGGTCAACGCCCGCTCCACCTCGCCGGTGAAGCTCCCGCTACCGCCCGCCACGAGCGTGGCACGCAGCTTCAAGACCGCATGCGCAATCGTGGGCGACGACGATGTTCGTTGTTGGGGCGACAACGGGCTCGGTCAGCTCGGACCGACCACGATGAACTTCAACGGCGAGCCGCAGCAGGCGGAGCTCCCTGCGGGATCACCTGCATCGTCGCTGGCAGTGGGCAACACCACCTTCGTCCTTCGCGCGGATGGCTCACTCGTGACGTGGGGCGGCAACCCGGGCATTGGACGTGTATCGGCGAGCTTCCCGGACCCGCGCCCGCAACCCATCTCGCTCTCGGGCGTCACGCAAATCGACGCCACGCACAACAATACGTGCGCGATAGCGAATGGTAAGGCGTATTGCTGGGGCGCGCGCCTCGTCCCCACCAAGGGAACGGTCGTTGAGCGAGCGCTCCCCGAGCCGGTGGTCGCACCCGAGCCTCTCGTTCGAATCGCGACGACCCACTCGGAAGGGAAATACTATTCTTTCAGCAAGAGGTTCGTCGGATTCAAACCCTACCGCTGGTGCGGCGTGGGCGCTTCGGGAAGCCTCTACTGCTGGGGCTACAACACCAGCGGACAGGCGGGAACAGGGGACCAAGAGTTCGTCACCCGCGCGACGTTGGTCGACGGCCTTCCAGCGAAGGTGGCGCGCGTGCGGACGACGATGAACTCGACATGCGCGCTGCTCACGACCGGCAAGGTGTACTGCTGGGGCAGCAACTATCACGGGCAGCTCGGCAACGGGCTGAATCGAGGCAGAAGCTTCGTTCCGACAGAGGTGGTGCTTCCATGACGAGACGTTTCGCCACCCCCGTGGCCCTTTCGATGGCCTGCCTCGCGGTCGTCGCAGTCGCTGGGGCATGCGCCAGCGATCGTGATGCGTTCGTCAAGGAGCCTGAGCTCATCCCGCCGACGCCGTCGACGCCGGAAGCCGATGCCGGCGATTGTCGGCTCCAGTGCTCCCTCGATGGGCGCTCCGTCATTCAGTCCTGCACCGGAGCGGTCGTGGAGAAGTGTGCCGACACGCTCGCATGCGGCGCGGCCCAATGCCAGGAGCCCTGCGCAGCGGCGGCGGCCGACTCGAGCTCGAACGGCTGCGAGTTCTACGTGCAGAACTTCGCCTACAACGAAGATGGTTGCCTCGCGGCGTTCATCGTCAACACGTCGGCGCAGCCCGTGACGATCGGCCTCGACAAGTCCGGCGAGGCCCTGGACCTCTCCAAAGCCGTTTGGCGCACGAATCCCGGTGACGCCAAACTTTTTGAGCATTCTGGGCCAATCCCGCCCGGGGAGAGCGTCGTCCTTTTCATCGCCAGCCCCAATCCAGAAGCGAAGGCGCTCTACGGCGACGGCGCGGTCGCGTGTCCCGAGGGGGTCGTTGCCGCAACGAAAGGCTCGACCCTCTATCGTTCGGGCATCGCATCATCGCTTCATTTGACGGCGTCCGCTCCCGTTTCGGCCGTGGCCATGTACCCGTTCGGGGGCGCTCCAAGCCACAAGCCCGCGACGACCCTGCTCATGCCCGTCGTGACCTGGGCCAAGGAGCACGTGCTCATCGACGGCTGGGAGTTCAACGTCGGAGTGCCGGCCACGCAGATCGTCGCGGCGCAGGACGGAACGGAGATCACCCTCATCCCGACGAAGTCGGTTCAGGACGGCGCCAAGATCAAGGGCGGGCCTCCGAAAGTGCCGCTGACCTACTCGCTCGACAAAGGGGAGTACCTTCAGCTCAGTCAGCCCGACCAGCTCGCCGGCAGCCTGGTGCTTTCGAGCAAGCCGACGAGCGTCTTCGGGGGACACACCTGCGCGTTCATTCCCTCGAACAACGGCGCATGCGACATGCTCTGGCAACAGATTCCGTCGTTCGACCAGTGGGGGTCGGAGTACGTCGGCGTTGGCTACCGCCAGCGAACGGAATCGCCCAATGAGTTCATGCCCTACCGCATCGTGGCGGCGCAGGACGGGACGCGACTCGACTACGATCCGTACATCCCGCCGGGCGCGCCGACGGAGATGAACGCGGGCGACAACGTGACGTTCCCGGTCCGCGTGAACGAAACGTTCGTCGTCCGAACGCAGGATCCGGAGCACCCCATCTACGTGGCCGCGTACATGACCGGCCGTACCGGAGGCTACTTCGGCACTCCGGACATGGCTGGCAGCGGAGACCCGGAGTTCGTCAACGTCGTCCCCGCGGGGCAATGGC
Organism: Myxococcales bacterium 68-20; assembly: GCA_001899635.1. GTDB lineage: Bacteria > Myxococcota_A > Polyangia > Polyangiales > Polyangiaceae > Labilithrix. The sequence continues at coordinate 32,334 of MKVQ01000006.1, forward strand.
TGAACTCGTACTCGTTCTACGCGGACCCGTCGTACGAGGAGACCTCGCTCGTCGTCGTTCGCGCAAAAGAGCGCGACAAGTTCGAAGACGTTTGGCTCGAGTGCGCCGGCATCCTCGAGGGCTGGACGCCGATCGGAACGCGTGGCGACTACGAGTTCGTGCGTGTCGATCTGCAGCGGAAGGGCGGCCCTGGGCAGTCGTTCGGCGACAAGGCTTGCCGGACCGGGCTTCACCGCATGAAGAGCGATGGGCCGTTCACCGCGACGATCTGGGGCTGGGCGTTCGCCGCAAGCTACGCCTATCCCGGCGGCATGGCGCTCCGGAAGCTCGTCGATACGCCGCTGCTGCCGATCAAGTGAGCGTCGAGCGCCGCTCGCAACCGCGAGCGGCGCCGTCACCGAGCTTCGTCAGCGCAGAGCACCGCTCGCGGCGGGCCCTCCACGGGTAGTGGCGCGCTCTGAGGGCTGCGCGGACCTCGGCGGCAAGCTCAGCAAAAGACGCGGGGCGAGCGTCGGGCCGTTGGTGGTCGAGACGGAGCGGCGGAGTGAGTGATGGTGGCGACGCTGGGCCGAGCGGCCACGGCGCTCCAGGCCCGTCGGTCGCGCTTACGCTCATGCGAGCCAGTTCTCTGCTCGACATCGGCTAGACGCGGCCGCTGGGCGACGTCTATGGTGTCTCACTCTGTCTGCGCTTCGGCAGCCGCTCCACGGGCCGCCGACACGCTGGTACAGTGGCTTCGAGGCGCTGGAAGACGTGGTCGACGCTCGAAGAGCCCGCCGTTCGGCTCAAGCCGCGCTGTTCGAGTGACATGCGCCTGGGCCTACGTCTTGCTCGGGCAGCTCTGTCTTGCGCGTTCGTCATCGCGGGAAGCTCCTCGGCTCGTGCGGCCCCGTCTGGCTCGCCGTCGATCGACGAGGCACTCGAATCGCCCGACAGCGACCCCTGCCTGACACGCGCGTCACTCGTCGGCGGGATCTCACGTTGGCTGGAGCGCGATGATGTCGGCGGCATGCTCCGCGTGCGCGTGCACGGCTCTTCGAAGTCGGAGGTGCGCTTCGAGATCGTGCGCGAAGGAAGCACGGTCGCGCGCGTATTCGATGCACGCACGATGTCCTGCGAGGCGCTGCGCGGGGTCGTGACATTCTCGATCGCCATCGCGATCGAATCTGCGCTTCGCGAGGCGCGTGCCGAAGCGCAGTCGAAGGAGCTCACGGCCGAGATGGAGCCGGAGATCCCGCCAAGCATCGCCGCACCAAAGCCCTCGGGCACACGGACACTCACGAACGACGCGCCGAAGCCGAGGAAGACGGGAAGCCTGCGCGTGTCGCTCGAGGAGGTCGTCCTCGTCGGAAATCCGCCTGGGGTATCGCTCGGCGCGGAGCTCGGGTTCGCTCGACGCTTCGAAAGCGGGTGGGAGCTCGCAGCCGGCGCACTGCAGACGACCGGATCGGCAACCTTCACCCTCGGTGACGAGACCGCAAGGACTTGGCTGACCACAGGGTGGGCACGCGCCTGCCGCGAGCTTCCAACTCCATGGAGGACGCTGCACCTGGCGCTGTGCGCGGGCGGCGGGGCGGGGAGCCTTTCGATGCGTGGCTACGGCCCGAGCGGCCGATCGGCGAGCCTCTTTTGGGGAGCGCTCTACCTGCGCGGCGAGGCCGAGTTGCCGATCACCTCGCACCTTTCGCTGCGTTTCGGCCTCGCTCCGGAGGTCGTCGTCGCGCGTCCGTCGCTCGTCATCGTGGAGACCGGTACCGGCCGTCCTCGCCATCGCCTCACGACGCAGGCGACCGCGTTTGCGCTCTCCGCCGGCCTTGTGTTGTCGTTCTAGGACCGGGCCGTTCGAATTCCTGCAACACAAGTCCTGCTGGCAGCGAGAAAGGGCCAGAAGGAACGTCCGAATGGTCTCCGTCCCCATCGACGAGCTCGACCGTATGCAGGTCGAGCCGAGCGCGCATGCCCTTGTCATGAAGAATCTTCGGGCGGACGTGTCTTCAACTGACGAGTGGCCTCTCCGAGAGCTCTTCCGTGCGCACGCGGGATTCGTCGCGGCGTTCGTACGGCGTTCGGGGCTCTGCGAGCATGAAGTCGACGATTGCGTCCAGGAGGTGTTCCTCCTCGCCCACCGATTGGGTGGCTACCGTCCAGGGCCGGCAAAGCCACGCACGTGGCTCGCCTCGATCGCCTTGAACGTCGTGCGCAGCACGATCCGAAAACATGCGCGCCGACGCACTGTCGCCGACGAGGAGAAGCTTGCGTCGGCGTTGGCCGACGAGACGGATCCGTTCAGCCGCGCGGCGGCGATCGAGGCGCTGTCCGTCATGCAGTCGATCTTGGACGTCCTCGACGAGGACCAACGAACCGCATTCCTTTTGCACGAAGTGCATGGCGAGGAGTGTTCCTCGATCGCGGCCGCATTCGGCGTTCCCGAAGGCACGGTTCGTTCACGTGTTCACCGCGCGAAACAGATGCTCATTGCCGAGTACGAGAAGAGGTCGAGGAGAAGCCCATGAGGGACGAACTGTCAAACGACCAGGAGGTCCCTGCGCAAATGCAGAATGCGCTCGCCTTGCTCGAGCGCGAAAGCGGGCGCGGCTACGACGTCGAACGTGGGCTTGCCTCGCTCGAAAAGATCGTCGGGACGAGCGCGAGCGGTCAGGGCGCTCCACGATCGTCTGCGCGCTCTCCATTCGGATGGACAGCCGCTGGGATGATTGGCGTCGGCGCGCTGCTTGGGATTGTGGCCTACGCAACCGTGTCGAATGCTCCCTCCGAGGGACGAGTAGAAAGCACTGGGCCGGCGCCCTCCGTCGCCTCGCCGGCTCCGCGCACGGCCGATTCGCCAGCCGTCACCGCCCCTGACATCGTTTCGAGCGCGGTCACCGTCGAGTCACTGCCGAGCGCACCCATTGCCGCTTCTACGGCGGGCTCGAGATCCCCTCGCAACGTAGGCGCCGCGCGGTCGGCGCGACCGGACCTGCGCGAGACCGCGCCTCCCTCCGAGGATCTGGCGCACGCGGAGCTCGTACACGCCGCCCGACTTCGTGCGCTGGCGGCCGTCGATCCGAGCGCTGCGCTCCGAGAGGCAGCAGAGGGCGACCGCCTCTTCGCTCGAGGCGTATTGGGCGAGGAGCGCGAAGCGATTGCGATCGGCGCACTGGCGAAGCTCGGGCGTACGCAGGAGGTCCACGCGCGCGCCGCGCGGTATCTCGCGGCGCATCCCACCGGCCCTTTGGCCGAAGAGGTCAGGCAGCTCGCACGAGCGGCTAGCGGCTCGTCGCCGGAGGAGCTTCGATGAGAACGGTTCGTACGATCGTGCTCGCATGCGGCCTTTTCGGAGGCTTCGTGGCATGTTCGACCGGAGACGCCGTAATCGGTGAAGCCGCTCCGGAGCGTCCTGGCGAGTCCTTCGTGAGCGAGGACGCTGCAGTCGCTGCGCCGGAATCCGAGCTCAGGTCGTATTGCGCCTCCAACCAATGTCCCCCGGGCCACACGACGTGCCCCTCGTCGGACTTCCTCTGCGACGTCGATCTCCGCACTGACCTGAACAACTGCGGAGAATGCGGGAACATGTGTCCGCGCCCCGGCATCGGCAGCAGCAGCTACGCCTGCGTCGAGGGCCGCTGCGTGTTGAACTGCATGGCGACTCAAGAGCTCGACTGCGACGGCCTCCCAGACAATGGCTGTGAGACGAAACCTCTCAGCAATGACAACTGCGGATATTGCGGGAACAAGTGTCCGACAGACAAGCCGTGCATCGACCGGGGAATCTACGACTACGCGTGCGGCTGCAAGCCAGGCGAGCTCAATTGTGGGGGCTTCTTCCTGCCTTGCATCGATCCGTCCTACGATGATGCGAACTGCGGAGCGTGCGGCAACGCCTGTCCTCCCCAAGGTGACGGGACCGTCGAGGTGCCACCGAACGCGTACTTCGGCTGTTTCGAGGGTGAGTGCGGGACGGTGAAGTGCGGCGGCCTCTTCGGCAACTGTGACGCCGACCTCACCGGCAACGGCTGCGAGACCCCCCTCACGAGCGAAGACAACTGCGGAGCCTGCGGAAACAAATGCCCGGACGGGATGAAATGCCGCCTGGACTCGTTCATGAAACCGCAGTGCATGTGCCCCGAGGGGCAGACGCTCTGTGAGGGCGGCTGCTTCGGCGACCTCTGCTTCGGCAGCTGCCACGATCTCACTTCGGACAGGATGAACTGCGGAGCGTGCGGGTCACGTTGCTCCGTCGACGTGACGAACGCCGACGAGGCTTGCGTCTACGGAAGATGCGATTGGTCGTGCAGGGCCGGCTGGGGCGACTGCAACGGCAACCGCGATGACGGTTGCGAGACCAACATCTCTTCAGACCCGAAGAACTGCGGCGGGTGCGGGATCGTCTGCGACGGCATCGCCGGTCAGGCATGCGTCGACGGTCGATGCATGGTCGAGCCGTGCGACGAGCTTCAGGATGCCGGAGGACCGCCGCGATGAAGACGACATGGCTCGTCACCGTCACAGGGACCGCGTGCGCGCTCGCCATCCTGGCAGCATGCGCGACCGACGGCGAGACGCCCACGACTCTCGCCGACGACGCGAGCACGCCCTTGCCGTCGGCTGCGCCCGATGCAGGCGGCGACGCAGAGACCGGCGAAGACGCGTCCGTCTGCGTCGACGATTGCGAGTATTACCCGGACGAGTGCACCGACGACGCGCTCTGCCAGACTCCCCTCTTCGGCGCAGTCGCGACGCCGGAGAAGCTGGATGTGCGCTCTCACGTCCAAGCGCTCGCAGCCCGATCGCCGACCGATGCATGGCTCGTCGGCACCGCCGGTGCGGCCGCGCACTTCGACGGCACGTCGTGGAAGCGGTCCGTGACGGGAACGCAGCATTCGTTCTACGCGCTCTGGCTCCGCGGTGACGCCGAGATCGCCTTCGATGATCCGAAGCGGCTCTACACGCGCGGGCTCGGTACGGACGCGGGAGCTCCGTCCGCCGGCGGGTGGTCGCTCTTCGGCTCCGCGACACTTCATCCAGACTGGGGAGAGTCCAATGGGCGTGTGTACACCTCGTGGGCTCACGCGGAGTCGACCTCGCTCTGGGTCGGCGTGACGACGCAGGGCACTCGTGGCGGGCTGTGGCGACTGCGACCGGTCGCCGGCGGAAGCTTCGCCGTCACGGCGGCCACGCTCGACAAATGCGGCTCCAACGCGACAGTCCCGTGCCGGGAGGTCTATGGAATCGACGGTCGCTCCGCCGACGAGGTCTGGGCCGTCGGTCCGCGAGGTGCCGCGTTCCGCGTCACGAACGCCGAGGCCGACGAGCCGACGCTGACCGGCTTCAGCACGGGCACGATCATCGCCCTTCACGACGTGTGGGTCGCCGGGCCGAACGACGTCTGGGCCGTCGGCTCGACCGGCACGGTGCGTCGTTGGCGCGGCGATCCACGCTTCTTCGAGGCCTACGACGAAGTGCCGACGAACCAACACCTTCGCGCGATCGGCGGGTCGTCGCCGAGCGACATCTGGATCGCCGGAGACGAGGGCACCGTCTTTCACTACGACGGCACCACCTGGAGCCGCGTGAAGGTCGCCGGCCTCGACGGACGACGACCGCAGCTCGAGCACATCTGGGTCCCGTCGCCCGGCAAGGTCTGGATCGCCGGACGAGGAACGCTCTTGTCGCTCGGAGGAAAACCATGAGAACGCTCATCGTCTTCGCGTCCGCCGTCGCATCGGTCGCGATCGCCTCTGCCTGCGCGAGCTCGGAAGACGTAGCTTCGGTTGGCGGCGATCCGCCGCCGCCGGCGGTGGTCCCCGACGGCGGCGATGACGACGGCGGCCCCGTCGCCGACGTCGACGTCCCCGATACTCGACTGCCCGACTGCAGCGCCGCCGGCTGGTGCATCACCGGCTTCCCGGACGAAGACCTCGTCTTCCGTGACATCGCGCCCTTCGAGGAGGTCGCCTTCGCGATCGCCGAGAGCGCGACGGAGGGCGTCAAGGTCCTCGAGTGGACGAAGTCGACGAACACCTGGAAGTACATCGACGACGGCACGCAGAACCAGGCGCCCATCGGCACGTTCGCCGGTCGCATCTATGCCCCGAACGTCGACGAGATGTATTTCACCGTCGGGCCGTCGCACATCTTTCACGGCCAGCGCTCCGGTGGCACGTGGACGTGGACGAACCAGGCCCTCCCGGACAACATCGCCGGCCACACGGACAGTCACGGAAGTCCGGTCGAGAACGCCAGCAACCAGCCAATCGCGACGCTCGGCGTCTGGGGAACCGGCGCGGGCGACGTCTATGCATACTACAGCAACACGATCTTCCACCGTGACCCGGCCGACGGAAGCTTCGCCGCGGTCTACGTCGCCGATGACCTCGAGGCGGCCCACGAACACATCTTCTTCTCGTCCGTCCACGGAAGCGGCCCGAACGACGTCTGGTTCGTCGGCGCTCGCGATCGAACGTGGACCAACTGCCCCCTCGTCGTCCGGAAGTCTGCCGCCGGCTGGGAGCGCGTAGCAGACGCCATCGTCTCGGACGACGCGTGGGCGGCCTGTACCGAACGTCCGGAGACGCTCTTCCTCGGCGGCAGCGACAGGGGCGGGTGGCTCGTCGACATCGCCCCGGTGTCGACGACCGAGTACGTCGCGCTCCACAACAAGACCTACCAAGGATCCCTGGAGGACATCTCCGCCACGACGATTCGTGTCACGGACGATGGATACTCGTTCGAGCAGTCGCTCGTTCCGGTGACGGTCGCGCCCAACGCCGGCACCAGGACCGCGACCGCGCTCTGGCGCGGTGACGGCGAGACCTGGTTCACCTCGTGGGGACTCGTCCTTCGCGGGGGCGATGAGGGCACGTTCTCGGTCTCGACGCTCTCCCGCAGCGGCGGGCCGGTCATTGCGCCGTTCTACAGGATCCGCGGCACCTCGAACCAAAACCTCTGGGCAATCGGAGCCCGCCATGCGTACCACAAGACGACCCCTTGAAGCGGAGTGGACGCGGTCCAGCATCGCTGAACCGAGCCCACGCGACACCGATGGCGTTCGGCGAACGCGTCGCCCGATCGCCGCGCGCGTGCCCGCGCTGCTCGCGCTCGTCACGAGCCTCTCGGCCGTGGTCGCCATGAGCACGAGCTGCTCGAGCAGCGACGACGACACGCGAGAGTCCCACCCGAGCGACGCGGACGGCGGGGCGGATGCCGCTCCCGAGGCCGATCGCGAAGACGTCGTCATCGACGCGGGCATCGCGGATGTCTTGGTCGTCGACAGCGCGCCGCTGCCGATCGAATGCAAGGATCCACCGTGCGCGATCGCGCTCACGACGACCTCGGCGACCTCAGGCTCGCTCGAGGAGGGCTATTGCGCGCTGCTCGACGACGGCACCGTGGCGTGCTGGGGCGCGAACGCAGAGGGACAGCTGGGGAGCCCCGAGACGATCGGCAACAGTCCGGTTCCCGTTCGGGTGTCAGGGCTGTCGAAGATCACCCAGCTCGACCACTCGTGCGCGGTCGACAGCGATGGCTCGGCCTTCTGCTGGGGACGAGGCCCCTTCCTCCAGAGCGAGGCGTCAGCGACGACGGTGGAGACCACCCCCGTTCGGCTGCCACTGCCCGGTCCCGCGACGAAGGTCGCCTTCACGACCGCCAACAACTACGTCGGCTGCGCCCTCCTCCGCGATCGCAGCGTGGTCTGCTGGGGCTCGAACCTCGGGCAGCAGCTTGGTGACGGCGTCCCGACCTCGGGGGGATACAACCATCCACCCCGTACGATCGAGGCCGCCTCCGGGGCCAAGGACATCGCCCTCGGGAGCGCGGCGTTCGTGATCGATGACACCGGTACGCTGAAGAGCTGGGGCGCGGCCATCGGCGCTGGACGTCCGATCTCGCTCCAATTCGACAGATGGCCCACGAAGGTGGCTCTCGACCACGTCTCGATGATCGATACCATCGGACAAGAGGCGTGCGCCGTCGCGAACGGCATCGGCTGGTGCTGGGGCGCCAGGGAGGGCCTGGCGGACGTCAGACTCGACCAGTACATCCGCGCGCTGCCAGCCGCGGTCGACACTCCCGAGCCGCTCACGCGCATCGCGACGTCGCAATCGCTGGTCGTGTCGGAGAACCTCATTTCGTACGTCCACAAGCGTCGCTGGTGCGCAACGTCGGTGACCGGCGCGGTGTACTGCTGGGGACTCAACAATGCCGGTCAGGCGGGGGACGGCACGAAGCAGTTCGCGCTCGAACCCGTCCAGGTCGCCAATCTCCCGGCTCCCGCAGCCGAGGTGAAGGTCATGCCGTATTCGACGTGTGCAATCCTGACGACGGGGAAGGTCTACTGCTGGGGAAGCAACTCGTACGGTCAGCTCGGAGCCGGACTTCCAAGAGGAACCGTGCTCCAGCCGGTGGAGGTGAAGCTCCCATGAGGCGCGCGCGGACCTCCTTCGGCGCGCTCGGCGCCGTGACCTCGGTCGGCGTCCTCATCGCGCTGATCGCTGCCTGCGGCGACGATCGCGGCGGCTTCATCAAGAACGATCGTGCGTTCGAGACGCAGTCCGAGGGAGGGGCTCCGGACGCAGAGACCTGTCTCCTCCAGTGCTCGCTCGACGGACGGTCGATCATCGACTCGTGCACGGGCGGCGTGGTCGAGACGTGCGCCGACGATCTCGCCTGCGGCGCGGCCAAGTGTCAGGAGCCGTGCGCAGCAGCGGAGGCCGATCGAAGCTCGAACGGTTGCGACTTCTACTTCACGCAGCCCCTGTCCGCCTACCCGTTCGCCTCGTGCTTCGCGACGTTCGTCGTCAACGCGTCGAACAAGCCGGCAACGGTGTCTCTCGAGCTGGGAGGTGAAGAGCTCGACGTGTCGGGTGCGCTCTTCCGCGCCGTGCCGAACAGCACCGATCTCGAGCTGCTCGAAGGCCCCATCCCGCCAGGAGAGAGCGCGATCCTCTTCGTCGCCGACTGGGACCCCACGATACCGCGCTCGCTCGGGGAGCGGCTCTACCACACGTCCTGTCCTACGGCCGCCAAGCCCGCGATCCAGGCGGACGGATACTTCAGGTCCGGCATCGGCGACGCGTTCCGCCTGAAGAGCAATGTCCCGATCGGCCTCACATGGATGTACCCGTACGGTGGCGCCGGAACGCACTTCCCGACGGCAACGCTCGTCTTGCCGGTGAGCGCATGGGCGAAGGAGCACGTCGTCGTCAACGGATGGGAGGCGAACGTTGGAGAGCCAGTGACGCAGATCTTCGCGGCCGAGGACGATACCGAGATCACGATCTTCGGGTCCAAGGACGTCACGAACGGAGTCGGCTTCGCAGGCGCCACCGCCGGGATGCCGGCGAAGATCATGCTGTCGAAGGGCCAGTTCGTGCAAATCGCACAGAGCCAGGAGCTCACCGGTAGCCTCGTCTTCTCCAACAAGCCGACGGCGACCGTCGGCGGAAGTGAGTGCGCGAACTTGCCTTCGAAGGCGGCGGCTTGCGATACGCTCGCGCAGCAGATCCCGGCCTTCGAACAGTGGGGGTCGGAATACGTCGGGATCGGCTACCGGCCGCGCACCGCGAACACCGAGGAGATCGTCTGGTACCGCATGGTCGGTGGTCGCGACGGCACGGAGCTCGAGTACGATCCCGTCAAGCCGGCGGGTGCTCCGACCACGCTCTCTGCGGGCGAGCTCGTGCTCTTCCGCGCACGCTCGAACGACGCGTTCGTCGTCCGAGCACGCGACGCCGAACATCCATTCTACCTCGGCATGCACATGTCGGGAGCCGACGGCGAGGAGAGCGACTCCCCGAGTCACGGAGGCATGGGAGATCCGGAATTCGTCAACGTCGTCCCGTCGGGCCAATACATGAGCTCCTACAGCTTCTACGCGGACTCGTCGTTCTCGGAGCACTCGCTCGTGATCGTGCGGAAGAAGACGCACGGCGCCTTCAAGGACGTATGGCTCGAGTGCGCCGGCAACCTGCCTGACTGGAAGCCGATCGACAGTGCGGGGCAGTACGAATACAGGCGTGTCGATCTGTCTCGCAACTTCGGTCCCGGCGACTCGTTCGGTGAGAAGCGGTGCACGACGGGGCTCCAGCGCATGCGGAGCGAGGGTGCGTTCTCCGCGACCCTCTGGGGCTGGGGCAAGTACGCGAGCTACGCGTATCCGGGCGGCACGGCGTTCCGCAAGCTCGTGGAGATCCCGCTCTCGCCGGTGAATTGATCGCTGACCGTGCGCGTTGGCGAAGATCGCCGACGCGCACGCTCGAGACGGCGTCGCAGCGTATGTTCGCGCGACACGAGTGATGTGTGCGCAAAGGTCTTGGCCGTCGGCAGGGCGGGCTCGCAATCGGGGCGGTGGTCGAGCGCCCTGCCAGCCGGACACTCTCACGTCCAGCGGTGACCGGCCGCGCCCGAGCCGTCTGCCGTGACGACTATTTCGGGTGCTCTGTCGACTGCGGCGCTCGTCGCGGCACTGACTTGTTAGAGCCATGGCCGAAGCAGACGTCCCGAACGAGCGCCGGTCCGCCATCCGACATCGCATCGAGGCCGAGGTGACGCTCGAAAGCGAGTCGACCTTGTTCACCGGCCTGATCCGAGACGTCTCCCTGGGAGGTGTCTTCATCGCGACGTACCAGCCGCTGCCGGTCGGAACGGCAGTGGTCCTCGACCTCGTTCTCTTGGACGCCCGCATCGAGGTCCGCGGACGAGTGCGCTGGAGGCGGGAGCTTTGCGAAGAAGCGGCTCCCGGGATGGGGATCGCATTCGACGATCTCGGAGCGGAGGCCCTCTCGAGCCTCGAAGCATTCTGCGCTCGCCGCGAGCCGCTCTACATCGATGTCGAGGACACGGTACACCCCGGCTGAGAGCGCTGCCCGGTCCATCCCAATGGCCGAGCTCCGAGCCGCGCGAGGCGCGAGCCCCAAACTCCGCTAGGGTCACCTCGATGCCCAGTACGCCCTCCCCTCTCGAGTCTGCGGAAGCTCGCGCCGAGTTCGTCCGCAGCCACACGGTCCTCGAGCCCGTGCCGATGGTGGCGGAGATCCGGCTCCACACCGCGACCGAGCTCGTCCCGATCTGGCGCGCGACCGAGAACTGGCTCGTGGAGCGCGGGCTCGGTGTCCCCTTCTGGTGCGTCCCGTGGGCGGGCGGCCAGGCGCTCGCGCGCTACGTCCTCGAGCACCCGGAGACCGTACGCGGCAAGCGCGTGCTCGACTTCGGCACCGGCAGCGGCCTCCTCGCGATCGCCGCCGCGAAGGCAGGCGCCGCCTCCGTCCGGGCCGTCGACGTCGACCCGCTCGCGATCGCGGCTTGCACGCTGAACGCCGCCGCCAACGCGGTCGTCATCGACGCGCTCTGCGAGGACGTCGTCGACGGCGATCCCGAAGCCGACGTCGTCCTCGCCGGCGACGTCTGGTACGAGCTCGGCGCATCGGCGCGCTTCGCGAAGTGGCTCCGCGCGATCTCGGAGCGCGGCATCCGTGTGCTGACCGGCGATCCCGGCCGTCACTACGTACCGTCGAACGCACGCGAGCTCGCGGTCTACGACGTGCCGACCTCGATGGAGCTCGAGTCATCGAAGTCGCGGCGCTCGCGCGTTCTCGAGCTCCTCCCGATCCCGTCGAGCTCGAGGGACGACACGCCCTCTCGGCCCGCGGACGAGTGATCGCACGCGGGCGCCTACGCGTTCGGGACGGCGTTGGAGTATGCTCCCGCTGCTTACCATGGGATTCCCGACCATCCGACCTCGACGTCTCCGCGCGACCCCCGAGCTCCGAGCGCTCGTTCGCGAAACGACCCTCGACGCCCGCGACTTCGTCTACCCGATGTTCTTCAACGCAGCGATCGACGCCCCGCGTCCGATCGGCAGCATGCCCGGCATCGATCAGCTCCCGCTGAGCGCCGCACGAGCGCAGGCGAAGGCGATCAAGGAACGCGGCGTCGGCTCCGTCATCCTCTTCGGTCTTCCGAAGACGAAGGACGACCGCGGCACGAGCGGCCTCGATCCCGACGGCCCCGTCCCGCGCGCGATCGCCGAGATGAAGAGCGCCGTGCCCGAGCTCGTCGTCATGGCCGACGTCTGCGTCGACGAGTACACCGAGCACGGCCACTGCGGCGTCCTCAGGAAGCGCGCCGACGGCACGATGGAGGTCGACAACGACGCGACCGTCGAGATCCTCGCGAAGATGGGCGTCGTCTTCGCCAAGGCCGGCGCCGACGTCGTCGCCCCGAGCGACATGATGGACGGCCGCGTCGCCGCCATGCGCGCCGCGCTCGACGCCGAAGGCTTCACGTCGACGACCCTCCTCTCCTACGCGGTGAAATACGCGAGCTCGTTCTACGGGCCGTTCCGCGAGGCCGCCGACTGCGCGCCCAAGTTCGGCGATCGCGCCGGCTACCAGATGGACCCGGCGAACGCCCGCGAGGCGATCCGCGAGGCCGCGCTCGACGAGGCCGAGGGCGCGGACATGCTGATGGTGAAGCCGGCGCTCTCGTACCTCGACGTCATCCGCGACGTGCGGAAGGCCTCGAACCTGCCGCTCGGCGCGTACAACGTGTCCGGCGAGTACTCGATGCTCCACGCCGCCGCCGATCGCGGGATGATCGATCGCGATCGCGCCATCCTCGAGGTCCTCACCTCGATCCGCCGCGCCGGCGCCGACTTCATCCTCACCTACCACGCGCTCCGCGCGGCGGAGCTCCTCGGATGAGCGCACCTCCCTGCGAGACGGACGCTCGGAAACCGAACCGTCCCTCGCTCCGCCGCGTGCTCGCGCTCGGCGCGCTGTGGCTCTCGATCAGCGCCGGCGCGCTCGCCGCGCCCGGCTGCTACGGACGCAACTGCGAGGGCGGCCTCGAGGTCTACGGGGTCGACACGAGCGAGGGCCGGATGATCGACGAGAACACGTGGGAGTCGGGCCCGATCGACGGCACCTGGCTGCCGTACCCGCGGCAGCGCTTCTACGTTTTCGAGATCCCCGAGCTCGGCGGACGGAAGCCGTACAGCCCCGAGCCGTACATCAGCGCGTCGCCCGAGCCGATGAAGAACGGCAATTTCATCCTCGGCTCAGGCAACATCGCAACGATGTCCGGGGCCGGGCCGAACCGGGTCAACATCCACAACGATTCCTGCTCGGACTTCTACCTCCGCCTCGTCCTGCACGTTCCGCCGCTCCCCCCCGCGGTCCCGGCCGCAGACGACGGCGGAGCTGACGCCGGCACCGCCGATGCAGCCGACGACGACGCCGGCAGCGATGGCGGCATCTGATTCGCTGGAGACCAGAACCATGAGTCATCCGTGGCACGACATTCCGTGCGATGAGCCGATCGAAGAGGGCTTCACCGCGTTCATCGAGATCCCGAAGGGGTCGAAGGTGAAGTACGAGCTCGACAAGGAGACGGGGCTTCTCAAGGTCGACCGTGTCCTCTTCAGCGCGGTCCACTACCCCGCCAACTACGGCTTCATCCCGCGCACGTACTGCGACGACGGCGACCCGCTCGACGTCCTCGTCCTCTGTCAGGAGCCCGTCGCCCCGATGAGCATGATGCGCGCGCGCGCGATCGGCCTCATGCAGATGCGCGACGAGAAGGGCCTCGACGACAAGGTCATCGCGGTGCACCTCGATGACCCCGCGTTCCGCGACTACTCGCACATCCGGGAGATCCCGCAGCACACCGTCCTCGAGCTCCGCCGTTTCTTCGAGGACTACAAGACGCTCGAGCACAAGAAGGTCGAGGTCGACGAGCTGCAAGGCCCCTACGAGGCGGCCAAGGCGATCCGCGCCAGCGTCCTGGGCTACAACGACCTGATGGCGAAGAACCCCCGCCGCGGCACTGCTACTTGAAGCAGTTACGCATGCACAGGCGATAGGTGCGCGGGCAGGCCTCGCACGACTTCGTCCGCTGCGCGTTCGCATCGATGCCGCTGCATTCGCCCTTGGCGCTGCACTCCTGGAAGCCGTTCGCGCAGCGCGCCATGCAGCTCGCCGCCGGGAGGGTCGGTGCCCGGGCGGCATCCGAGGGCGTGCCGGCATCTACTCCGAGGACCGGGATGCTCGCGACATCGCTCGGATCCGGCGCCGCCGGTCCCTCGACCGCCGCCGCCTCGAGAACCTTCGGCGGAGGAGCAAAAGCGTTCGTCGGCGCCGGTGCGGTGATCGACGAGAGCCGCGGCGCCTCCCCGGGAGCCGCCATCATCAGCGCTTCGTCCGTCGGGAGGCTCGGCGCCTGGGAGAGGGCCACGTACCGCGCCGTCGCGTAGTGGATCCGGTCCCGGGTCTGGCCGTAGGTGTAGCGCTCCGACCAATCCCGCCAGCACGCGGCCTTCGTCGGCATCGGCGCCTGGGGGTTCTCCTCCAGCGCATAGCAGTGCTCGAAGCGCGCATTCCCCTCGTAGATCGCCTGGAAGCTCGGCCCACAGGCGACCAGGCCGGTCGCCAGCAGGACGGCAGCCCAGAGCATCACCCGCGGGGAGGAGGGCCGTGCCACCCCACCATGATACGCGACGAGCCTTTGACGCTCGAACGATCCTTCACTACCTAGGCGGCGGACAAATGTTCACGGGACTCGTCGAATCGAAGGGCACGCTCGTTCGCCGGACGCAGCATGGCCGCGACGCGCGCCTCGTCGTCCGGGGCGACCTCGTAACCCCGGGCAAGGATCCCATCGTCCTCGGCGAATCCATCGCGATCGACGGCGTCTGCCTCACCGTCGACACCATCGTCGAGCCAGGTGGTCCCGGAGCCTCGACGTTCGAGGTCGACGCCTCGAGCGAGACCCTCGCGAAGACCACCCTCGGGAGCTTGGCCATCGGCGCATCGGTCAACCTCGAGCGTGCGCTGCCGATCGGCGGCCGGCTCGGCGGTCACATCGTGAGCGGCCACGTCGACGGCGTCGGGCGCGTGCGGGAGAAGATCCCGAGCGGGGCCGCGCTCCGCGTCGTCTTCGACGCTCCGGCTGAGCTCGCGCGCTTCATCGCCCCGAAGGGGTCGATCTGCGTGAGCGGCGTCAGCCTCACCGTCAACGGCGTCTCCGGGTCGAGCTTCGACGTGATGCTCATCCCGCACACCCGCGACAAGACCTCGCTCGACGCGCTCGCCGTCGGCGCGCCGGTGAACCTCGAGGTCGACATCCTCGCTCGATACGTCGCCCGCCTTCTCGACGTCGGCCCTGCCACGGCCTCCGGCGCTTCTGCCGAGCCCGGTTCGCAAACTGAAGAGTCCTCCGATACCCGCCTCCTTTCACGCCTCCATGCCGCTGGATACCTCTGATCCTCCTCACCCCCGGACCGCTATGTCCCCCGTCCTGAACATCGAGCCCAAGCTTCTCGAGCGCGTGAACGGCGCCATCTCCGACATCCGTGCCGGCAAGATGGTCATCCTCGTCGACGACGAGGATCGCGAGAACGAAGGCGACCTGACGATGGCCGCTCAGTTCGTGACCCCCGAAGCCGTGAACTTCATGGCGATGCACGGGCGCGGCCTCATCTGCCTCACCATGACCGAGGAGGCGGTCGGCCGGCTCGGTCTGCCGATGATGGCCGCGCCGGGCCGCTCCACGCCGAGCCTCGGCACCGCGTTCACGATGAGCATCGAGGCGCGCCACGGCGTCACCACCGGCATCAGCGCCGCCGACCGCGCGCACACGATGCGAATCGCGGCGAGCCCGGACTGCAAGCCGGACGACCTCGTCACGCCCGGCCACGTCTTCCCGCTCCGCGCGCGCAAGGGCGGCGTCCTCGTCCGCACCGGGCAGACCGAGGGCTCCGTCGACCTCGCGCGCCTCGCCGGCCTCACGCCCGCCGGCGTCATCTGCGAGATCATGCGGGAGGACGGCGCGATGGCGCGCATGCCCGATCTCGAGGTCTTCGGGAAGAAGCACGGCCTCCGGATCGTCACGATCGCCGATCTCATTCAGTACCGCCTCCAGACCGAGCGCCTCGTCCGCCGCGTCGCTCGAGGCACCGTCCGCCTCGACGAGACCGGCACCGAGTGGACCGCCAACGTCTACGAGTCGGCAACCGACGGGCGCCAGTCCGTCGCGCTCGTCAAGGGCGAGCTCCCCGGCACGAGCCCGGTCCTGTGCCGCATGCACTCCGGCTCCACCATCGGCGACGTCTTCGCATCGACGCCGCGCGACGGCGGCCGCAACCTCCGCGAGGCGATCCGCCGGATCGAGAGCGAGCGGCGCGGCGTCATCGTCTACCTCCCGCCGCGACAGGGCCCGTCCGAGGAGCTCACCTCCATCCTGGGTGCCGTGACGAACGGCTCGCACGAGTCGCGCGAGTCGCGCACGCCGCCGGCGTCGGGAGACAGCCCGCTTCGCGAGTTCGGCCTCGGTGCGCAGATCCTCGCGGACCTCGGGCTCCACGAGATCCGCCTCCTCACGAACAATCCGCGTAAGATTGCCGGCATCTCGGGCTTCGGGCTCGAGGTCGTCGAGAGCGTCGCTCTCGGCACGTCCGATCCGCACGCCACGAGCGCGGCGGACAAGAGCTAGAGCCGGGCGGGACTCGACCAGAGCCCGCACCGGAACCAAAGGAGAAGAGATGCCTGTGTCGCCGCGTATCGTCGAAGGCAATGTCGTCGTTCCGAAGGGAGCGAGGTTCGGCATCGTCGCGAGCCGCTTCAACCACTTCATCGTCGACCACCTCGTCGGCGGCGCGGTCGACGCGCTCGTCCGCCACGGCGCAGAGGAGGCGAACATCACCATCGTCCGCGTCCCCGGCGCCTGGGAGATCCCGGTCGCCGTCCAGCGCCTCGCGCGTGGGACCGGCGGCGGGAAGAAGTCCGGGAAGCTCGACGCGATCATCACGCTCGCGGCGGTGATCCGCGGCTCGACCCCCCACTTCGACTACGTCGCCGGAGAGGTCTCCAAGGGCGTCGCGTCGATCTCGCTCGAGAGCGGACTGCCGATCTCGTTCGGCGTCCTCACGACCGACACGATCGAGCAGGCGATCGAGCGCGCGGGCACCAAGGCTGGCAACAAGGGGTGGGATGCGGCTGTCTCCGCGATCGAAATGGTCTCGCTGGACCGCGCGCTCGCGGGCGCAGGCTTCTGAGGAACACCATGGGTGCGCGCCGTTCCGGCCGCGAGGCCGCGCTGCAGATGCTCTTCCAGCTCGAGGCCTCGGGAGCCAGGGCTCCCCAGGTGATCGAGCTCTTCTGGCGCGCGTCCGCCGACGCCGACTTCGAGCCTGATCCCGAAGGACGCCTCTACGCCGACACGATCGTCCGCGGCGTCGCCGACAGGCTCGCCGACGTCGACAAGCGAATCGCGGCCGCCTCGCAGAACTGGCGCCTCGAGCGCATGGGACGCGTCGATCGCAATCTCCTCCGCATGGGCACGTGGGAGCTGCTCGCGCAGAAGGACGTCCCCCGCGCCGTCGTCATCGACGAGGCCGTCGAGCTCGCGAAGTCCTACGGGACCGAGGACTCGAGCGGCTTCGTCAACGGCGTGCTCGATCGTGTCGCCTCCGACCTCGGTCGAACGGACGACGACAAGGCCACCAAGGCCGGCCCGAAGAGCGGCGGAGGCGGCGGCAAAGGTCCGGCCTGATGGTCGACCTCCGCTTCGTCCCCCGCGCTCTCCGGCATCTCGACGAGACGAGCGCCGAGGTCGTCGCGTGCTGCATCTATCGTGACGAGCGGCCGCTCTCCGGGCTCGCCGGGCTCCTCGACTGGCGTCTCTCCGGTCGCTTGAGCCGCCTCGCCAAGCAGGGATTCCTCCTCGGCGAGGTCGGCGAGGTGCTCGCGATGCCCGTGCGCCCTCGCCTTCCCTTCGACAAGCTGCTCGTCGCAGGTCTCGGACCGCGCGGCGCGTTCAGCGACGCCACCTTCCGCACGGTGCTCGAGCGGACGATGAGCGCGCTCGACGGGCTGCACGTGAAGAAGGCGGTCGTCGAGCTGCCCGGCCGCGGCGACGAGGCCATCACCGCGGAGCGAGCCGCCGAGATCCTCGTCGAGCTCATCGGCGACGACGAGCGCGACACGCTCACCGTCGTCGAGGATCCGAGCGGTCAGCAGCAGATCGAGAAGCTCACCCAGGAACGGCGCCGCAAGGCGCTCCGCCGTCAGTACGACGGCGGCTGACGCGCTCGCGCCGCCGCGCGACTCCCGGCTCGCGCGGCTCCCGGCTCCGTCGCAGTCATGCTACGAAGTCGCGTGCTCGATCTGAAGCTCGACCGCGCCGGCGCTCCACCGAAGGATGCCGCGACGATCGTCCTCGTGAGAAGTGCCGCCGTGGCGACCGGCGGCATCGAGATCTTCTGCGTCGAACGGAGCAAGCAGAGTCGCTTTCTCGGGGGCGCGATCGTCTTTCCGGGCGGCAAGCTCGACGCGAGCGACGCTTCGTCCGAGTGGGCATCGCTCGCGACGGACGCACGCGATCCCGCGCGTGCGTCCTCTACGGTGCCGTTCACGAGCGACGGCGCACACCTGCGCGCGCTGGCGATCGCCGCCTGTCGCGAGACGCTCGAAGAAGCCGCGATGCTGCATGTCGCCGGCGGCTCGAAGGACGTGACCCAGGACGACCTGTTCGCGCTTCGCGCGCGCCTCGGGTCCGAGCCGGGCGCGCTCCGGTCGTTCCTCTCCGAGCGTCGGGTGCGCCTCGATCTGCAGGCGCTGCATCCGCTCGCGCGCTGGGTCACGCCCGAGGCTGAGGCACGCCGCTACGACGCGCGCTTCTTCGTCGCTGTGGCTCCCCCCGGGCAGACGGGCGCGCACGACGAGCACGAGACGATGGCGAGCTTCTGGGCAACGCCTGCCGAGATCCTCCGTCGCTGGGAGGCGGGCGAGGTGCAGGTCGCGCCGCCGACCCACTGCACGATCGCGCTCCTTGCCTCGTGCGCGACGACGGATGCCGTGCTCGAGCTCGCCGCCGCGAGCTGCCTCGATCCGATCTGCCCGCGGCTCGTGCGGGTCGCATCTCCGGGCGATGGCCAGATGGAGACGCTCGCGCTCACGCTCCCCGGCGATCCCGAGCACGAGGTCCCCGAGGCCCGCGTGCCCGGCCCCTCGCGTTACGTGCTCCGCGGTGATCGATGGCTGGCCGAGGACGCACCGCGCTGACGAGCCGAAAGGCGGGACGCTCCGCGGTCGAGAGCGCAAGCCGTCGTCCGCTGCCGGCACCTCCGCGTCCGCTGCTCTACACGGCGCAGGACGTCGCGCGGTTCTGCGAGGTGGATCTCAAGACGATCCACCACTGGGCCGATGGCGGGAAGATCCCGCACCATCGAACCGAGGGTCGCCACCTCCGCTTCCGGCGCAACCACGTCCTCGCATTCCTCCGGCGCCACGGCTACCCGCTCCACGCCGAGATCGCGAGCGTGCGGCCGACCGTGTTCTTTGCCCTCGCAACCGGGACCTCGTCCGGGGGCGCGCCCTACGACGCACCTCGGGACGAGGTCACGAAGAAGCTCTCGACGCGCTTCTTCGTGCGCCGGTTCGAGAGCGCGCTCGGAGCGATCGCTCATCTCGTCTCCGGAGAGCCGGACGTCCTCGTCGTCTCGCTCCTCGATCCGACGTGGAGCGGGGCACACGCGATCCGAGCCTTGAAGTCGGGCGCCGACACCTCGTGGACCACGCTCGTCGTCGTCACCGACGATGCCGACGAGGGCGCCGCGAGCGTGGCACGAGACGCAGGAGCGGACCTCGTGATCGCGAGCACCGACCTCGGCCGCCTCGGCGTCGAGCTCGCGCGAGCGCTCGGCGTCGCGTGACGCCGCACACCGTCGTCGCGTGGCGCGTCGCCCCCGGCCGCGCGCGGTACGCGCGATGCAGGCCGGCTCTACCGCGGGCGCATGCCCGGCGGAGGCTCCATGGGAACGACGACTCGAGCGAGGGCGATCCTCCTGACGTCGGCGATGGCGATCGCCGCGGCCTGCAACCGGAGCTCCGACGAAGCTCCATCCGATGACCTGCCGCCCCCGAGCACGTCGTTCACGCCGCCGACGATGCCCGACGCCGGCAGTCCCGCCCCGCGCAGCACCAAGACCGACGGCTGGCTCGTGGTCGATCCGGGCGCAGCAGAGCCTGTGATGGTCAATCAGGCGATCGCCATCGTCGCACCGACGAAGGGCAACAAGGCCGCGGGGACCATGCGGCTCCTCGCGACGAACGACGGTCTCAGGATCAAGGTCGCGTTCACCGGCCTCTCGTTCATGCAGAAGTACACGCTCCGCGTTCATCTGCTCGGCAACTGCAGCAGCGAGGACGGCTCGAGCGCCGGACCGAGCTTCAACTTCGACGGCAGCTCGCTGACCCCGCCACAGGGACAACAGGGACTGGGCGACCTCGGCGAGGTCCAGGCCGACGTCGGCGGTGAAGCCAAGGGCGAAGGCAAGCTCGCGCTGCCCGCGATCCAGGGCCCATATTCGATCGTCGGACGCTCGGTCGTCTTGCACGCGAAGTCGAGCGACCCCTCGAAGGCCAACGCCGAGGGGGCGCGGCTGGCGTGCGGCGTGATCGGCATCTTCGCCGAAGACACGAGCCTCTGACGTCGCGCGACGCGCACCAGCGCGACACACCCGCGCTCACTCAGCGACCTTCGCGGTACGCCTTCACTGCGTTCGCGATCCCGTCGGCGAGACGCTGCTGGTAGTCCGCCGAGCCGAGGCGCTGCTCCTCGATCGGGTTCGAGATGTAGCTGGTCTCGAAAAGGACCGCCGGCATCCGCGCTCCGACGAGCACGTAGAAGGCCGCGCGATGGACGCCACCGTCCTGGACGTCTTTATACTGCGAACCGAGCGACGCCATTCCGGCGCGCTGAAGGAGCTCGGCGAAGCGCGTCGAGCGCGTCGCCTGATCGGCGAGGCGCATCGACGCGAGGAGCTGCGCGACCTCGTTGCTTGCGGCCTGGCTGGTCGCATTCTCGCGCGCCGCAACTCGGCCGGCCATGTCGCTCGTCGTGGTGTCGAGGACGTAGGTCTCCACACCGCGCTTCGTCTTGTTCTCGGCAGCGTTGCAATGGATCGAGACGAAGAGGTCAGCGCCGAACGCGTTCGCGCGCGCGGTGCGCTCCTCGAGTGTCACGTAGCGGTCGTCGTCGCGTGTGAGGGTCACCTGGATGCCCTGTCGCGCGAGGATCGGCGCGAGCTTGTGGGCGACCGCGAGCGTGACTTCCTTCTCCTTCAGCCCCGACGGACCGTGGGCACCGGGGTCGTTTCCGCCGTGCCCGGCGTCGATGGCGACGCGCTCGACCGAGCGCCCAGCGCCCTTCGGACCCGAGCCCGGCTGGTTCTTCGCGATGTCGATAACGACGCGGAACGGCTCGAGCAGGTGGAACACGCGCCGGTAGGCCGGACCGCTGAGATCGAGCGCGACTCGCGAGCCCGTCGTGGTCGGCTCGGCGACGATCCGCGAGACGACGCCTCCGAGCGGCGTATCCCGCGAGGTGCCACCGAGCTCCACACCGTCGAGCTCGACGTACGTGCGCGCGCCCTGCCCTGCGCCGCCGGCGACGTCGCCCACGCGAAAGCGCGAGCTTCGATCGAGGTGCACGACGATGCGCGCCGCCTCGGCGCCGCCCCACTGCTCGATCTTCGTGATGCGCGGTGCGACGAGCACCCGTGAAGGCCCGGCATCGAGGAGCGCGAGCGCGAGCGCACCCTCGCCTGCGAGCCCGCGGTCGATCGCATCGAGCACCGCCCCAGGCGGGCGGAACGCGGCAAGCGCCGCGAGCGGCAACTCGACGGTCTCGCCGCAGAGGCTCGTGGTGCCGTCGCCCGTGCCCGCATCGATGACGATGCTGCGCCGCTGAACGCGGTAGAGCTCGGCATAGGACGTCTCGGCGTTCTTCGCGAGCTCGCCGGCGAGCATCGCTCCTCGCACGGCGGCCTCGCACGCTCCGCGAAGCGCGAGGTCTTTGCCGGCGGCGCGATAGAGGTCGACCGCCTCCTTCGCGTCCTGCTCGCGATGCTCGATCCGCCAGATCCGCTCGTGGACCGCGGCCGCGAGCGCGTGAAGCTCGACGGCGCGTGCTCCCGCCCCCTCCTTGAGCGCCAGCGCCTCGACCTGCTGCGCCACGGCGATGACCTCGGGTCGCGACGGGAGCGCTGCGCCCGGCACGATGAAGGCCTCCGCTCGAGCCACGTCGCCGTCGCCGCCCGCATCCGGCGCGGCCGTCTTGGTCTCCCCGCACGACGGCAGGGTCGAAAGCCCGACGAGCAGAGCGCACAGAAGCCGACGCGGAGGAAGGATCCCCATCAAGCGAAACCGAAGGTATCATCGCCTTCGTGGAAAGCCGAAGCGAGGACGTACCCATCTACTCCGATCGCACGACCGGACAGCGCTTCCCGGACGCAACGTCGATGGTCAACGCGTACCTGAAGCGCTTCGCGGAGCGCGCGGGCACGGAGCTTCGCCCGCTCGACGAGAACGGCTACACCCAGACAAAAAAGGGCTCCGCGAGCATCGGAGTGAACGTCCTCGACGATCACGGCGTCCTCCTCCTCATCGCCCCGGTGATGCCGGTCCCGAAGGTCGGGCGCGAGGCGCTCTACCGGAAGCTCCTCGAGCTCTCGTTCCTCACGACCGCCGATGCGTCGTTCGCCATCGACGCGGCGAAGGACGAGGTCTTCGTCCGCACGCTCCGTCGCCTCTCGGGCCTCGACTACGAGGAGTTCGAAGACCTGCTCGACACCGTCGGGCGCGTCGCCGACGAATGGGACGACGTGCTCAAGCGCGAGTTTCCCGCCTGATCCGCAGGCAGTTGCCGTAACTCGCCACCCGAGGCGGGAGGCCTGGGACACCCAGGCCCCACCGGCTCGTGCCCCCTCGTCGCGTTGTGTCGTTCGCGTGCAGAGTGCTACGATCTCGCGTGATGGCGATGCAGGGGAAGAGCACTTCGAGCGACACGCCTTCCCTCGACGTGGCCGAGGCCGAGCAGGCAGCCGACGCGTTCCGTCCGGCCTGGGACGACGACGCGTGGGAGATTCCGCCGGCGCCCGCCGCAACCGCAGCGCCGACCGACACGACCGGACCCGATGCGGCGCCGGCCGATGCCCCGGCGATCGTCGCGAGCCCGGTGATCGCGCTCGGCAAGGCCGACGTCAGCGAGAGCGCGCCGCCCAAGGCGCAACCGGCTCCGGCTCCGCCGAGGCCGGCCACGACGACCCAGCTCGGGATCGTCTCGCCTGAAGCCGCCGCCGTGGTCGCGGCCGCCAATGCGGCGAACGCAAAGAAGAGCGACGACGACGCCAACAAGACGACCCAGCTCGGGATCATCTCGCCCGAGGCCGCCGCCGTGGTCGCGGCCGCCAATGCAGCGAACGCAAAGAAGGGCCCGCCTGCCAACGAGACGATGAAGCTCGGTGGGATGTCCGCCGAAGCCGCCGACGCCGTGGTGGAGGCCAGCGCCCCGGCTGCCAAGACGCCGGCCCGTGCGCCCATGCCGAGCGCGGAGGCGCTCGACTCCGACGCGATGATCGAGGTCGCGCCGGCCGTTCCCGCGGCCGCGAAGACCGAGCGGATGCCGGATGCGCCCACCTCCTCGGCGCCTTCGGTCGCGAAGAAGGCGGCTCCGCCGCCGACCAAGACCACCAAGAAGATGGCGAAGGCGCCGGACGCGCCGATCCCGCTCACGTCCGCCGACCCGTTCCGGGACGCCGTCCCCGCCGCGGAGCCGAGCGAAGACGATCTCGAGCTCGCAACGAAGAAGCCCTCGAAGAACCTCCTCTACGCCGGCATCGGCGGCGTAGCGCTCCTCGCGATCGTGCTGTTCGTGAAGCTCGGCTCGTCCTCCGACGAGGCGACCACCAAGCCCACGCCGCCCGTCGCGGTCGGACCGGCCGTGCAGTCTCCGACCAGCGACATCCCCCCGCCGCCCCCGAAGGACGAGGATCCGACCGAGACGGCCCCAGCAGCCAAAGCGACCGAAGCCCCGGCAGCCAAGGCGACCGAAGCGGCGGCCAAGGCGACCGAAGCCCCGGCGGCCAAGGCGACCGAAGCCCCGGCGCAGGCGCCCCCTGCGGTGACCGCAAAGACGCCCGAGCCGCCGAAGACCGTGGCCGCGACGCCCGCGCCCGTCGCAAAGACGCCCGAGCCGCCGAAGACCGTGGCCGCGACGCCCGCGCCTCCGAAGCCGAAGGCCGCGACGCCCGCGACGACGCCGGCTGCACCGAAGACTCCACCGAAGTCCACGGGTGGAGGTATCGTTCGCGACAGCCCGTTCTGAGCCGACGCTCGGAGGGGCAGAGGACTCGACCGACCATGAAGACGCGCCGAATCGCCGCTGCCGTCCTCTTCACTCTCCTTCCTGCCACGGTCTCGCTTCCCGCGTGGTCGCAGCAGGACGATGCCATCACCGTCCAGGCGCGCGCGCGCTTCAAGGAAGGTGTCGAGGCGTTCGACAAAGGGAAGTACGAAGAAGCTCGTCTCGCCTTCCTCCAGGCATACGCGCTGAAGAAGCACCCCTCGGTGCTCCTCAACCTCGCGCAGAGCTCGGCGAAGTCGAACCACCCGCTCGACGCTGCGAAGTACTTCCAACAGTTCTTGAAGGAAGCCACTTCGGCGAGCCCGCAGCAGCGCAAGGATGCCGAGACAGGCCTCGCCGAGGTCCGCCAGAAGCTCGGTCGCATCGAGGTCGTCGCCCCCGCCGGAACCGAGATCTCGCTCGACGATCAGGGCAAGGTCGGCACGATGCCGATGGAAGCGCTCGACGTCGAGCCCGGCTCGCACACGGTCAAGTCGCCCACGCAGAGCGTGACGGTGATCGCGGTCGTCGGACAGAAGGTCGAAGCGAGGCTCGGCATGCCGGCCGCGCCCGCTGCCGTCGCGCCCATCACCGCGCCGCCTCCGTCGACCGAGCCCACGGGCGAGGCCACCGAGCCGGCCCTGGGCCCGACGCCCCCGGCGGACCACGGCCCGTCGAAGCGCACGAACCTGCTGGTGCCGCCCAAGAACATGACGCCGGTCTACATCGGCCTCGGCGCTGCCGGCTTCGGCGCCGTCAGCGCGATCGTTTTCGGGTTGTTCAAGGCCGACGCTCAGGACAAGGCCGACGTGGTCGCGAACCAGATCCGCACCGCCGCAGCCCAGCGGAACATCCCCGCGCAGGGCGTATGCAACAGCGCGAGCGCGCCGGCCGAGTTCGCGACCGCGTGCAAGACGCTCGTCGACAACAACGACAAGGTCGACACGAACGCGGCGATCGCGAACGTGTCACTCGCCGTGATGGGCGCCGGCCTCGTCTTCGCGGGCGCCTGGTACCTCACGGCTCCCAAGCGCGGTGCGTCCGCACCGCAAACGGCGCGCGCTCCGCAGCCCCCGATCGTCACGCCGTGGGCAGGCTGGAACACCGGCGGCGTCTCGGTCGCCGGCCAGTTCTAAAGCACCGACGGTCTGCGCGACGACGACGGCCGCCCTCCGAGCGAGGACAGCGGAGCACGCCGTTGGCCGGCACTGCTCGGCTGCACCGAGGCGCGGCGTGCGGGCTCTCCGGCGAGCGATCGAAACCGTTCGGCTCTCTAGGGTCGCGTCGCGACGCTTCGCTCTGCGCGCGAAGTCGATGACGACGACGAGCCCAACGACGATCGCGATTCCGACCGCGGACAGTACGATCGCCTGCGAGAGGCAGCCACTCTCGTCCGAAACGTCGACGTGCAAAGGCGAGCGCGGGCCACGTGATGCTACGGCAGCGCCAGCAGCGACGCGCGGGATGGCGTCGCCGCGACGCTTTTCGAAAACGTTCACGACGGTGTCGAGACCGAGCGCGGTCGACACTCGCCCAGACCATGCCGCGCGTGCACGGCGGATCGCTCGCCACCGACGCCGAAGGGGTCGGGCGCCGGCGCGAGCGGTCGATCGGACGTCTCCGAAACTCCGCGCCTAGGAACGATCACTCCGACCGCGCCGCCGACGCCGAGTCGCAGGCGGCCAGCGTGAATTCGAAGCGGGCGCGATGTATCCGCCATCGCTCACTCGAAGCGCGGGCTCCCCCAACCTTGAGGCGGCTGGCCGTCGGGCCCCGTCGAAGTCGAGCCCGACTCGGCAGCGACGAGAGGTGGCGTCCGATCCGAGCTCGCTTCGCGCGGCGCGCCCCGCCTACGTACTTGCGAGGGCTGCGCGCGAGCAACGCAGCGAGGTCGATCGAGAGTGTCACGTTGGCGTCGCCGCGGGGCTCGAGCCCGCCGGCGTTCGACGACAAGCAAGATCGGAGTGCTCAACGGGGAGAGCTCGTCGAGCTCGGAACGTAGGACTCCACGATCGACGCATTGC
This sequence comes from Myxococcales bacterium 68-20, assembly GCA_001899635.1. Classification (GTDB taxonomy): domain Bacteria; phylum Myxococcota_A; class Polyangia; order Polyangiales; family Polyangiaceae; genus Labilithrix. Next base: position 58,538 of record MKVQ01000006.1, read on the forward strand.
GAACGCCGCGCGCTGCGGGAGGCACGTCCGTCGTCCTCAGCGGACCGCCGCTGCGGGGAGGGCTGCGCGCGAGCAACGCAGCGAGGTCGATCGAGAGTGTCACGTTGGCGTCGCCGCGGGGCTCGAGCCGGCGGGCGTTCGACGACAAGCAAGCTTGAGGTGCTCAAAGGGGAGAGCTCATCGAGCTCGGAACGTAGGACTCCACGATCGAGGCGTAGCGAACGCCGCGCGCTGCGGGAGGCACGTCCGTCGTCCTCAGCGGACCGCCGCCACGGGTCCAGCCGTCTCGTAGGAGCCAGGTTCTTGGCGCCGGATCTGGCCAGGGCTCCGTCTCGATGATCGTCGCGTGAGGATCGGCCCAACCAAGGAAGCGAAGCGCCGTGGAGTACGGATCGACGATCCCGAGGCCGAACGTCTTCATCCCGTGGCGGAGCCAGTTCTGGAGGACGTAGAGGATGGTGTTCCGGACCGCCGTCGGACTCTCGAGATCGCGCCGGTGATGGCGATCGGCCCAGACCTTGCCCCGGCGCCCGAGTCGTCGATTGAGCTGCCGTGCGAAGGAGATCACCAGCCCGCTGATGCCGCGCCGGAGAGCCTCCCGCTCCTGCGTTGCGCGCTCCTGCTTCACGCGCTCAGTGAGAGCGCCGGCAGTGAGAGCGCCGGCGGTGCGAGCGCCGGCGGTGCGAGCGCCATGGTCCCCCCGCTTCGCCAGGCGCGCCTCGACGATCAGGTGAATGTGGTCGCGCTGGATCGAAAAATGAACGACCTGGAACTGGGCGGCGTACGAGCGCTCCGCCTGCGTCTTCAGCACCTTTCGGAAGAGGTTCCTCACGAGCTGACTGCGAAGCGGCGGGACGTCACGACAAGCCCGCATCGTCACGTGAACGGGAAAGCGCCCCTTGTGCTCGGGCCGCGTGCGGTGCGGGACGTTGGGCCGCCCGACGCAGCTCGCCCGCTTCCTCCCCGCCCCCTTCCTCGAGCCACCCCACGTTCGTGGCGCCTCGGTGACGATGGGCAGCTCCAGCTGCTCCGAACCTCGACGGGCCAACTCCCCTCCCCGCTCCGATCCACGGCGACCGGCGACGACGAACCGCGCGGCGCCACTCGATTGGGCAACAGTGTCCATCGCCGCGAATGTCGTCAAGCCCACGTCTGCTCGTTCCTCCACGGCTGGAGACGAGTAGCCCGAGCACCAACGGCCACGACGAACGGCGCGGCGCCACTCGATTGGGCAACAAGCTCGCAATCGCGAGGGCCGCCGTCTGCTCGATGAGCATCCAGAGAAAGCCGGGATCCGCCGTGCAGACGCCCCAGCTCGCCGCCGGCGCCGCGAACGTCCATCGTCGCGAGTGTCGCCAAGCCCACTGCTGCTCGTTCCTCCACGGCTGGAGACAAGTCACCCCGAGCACCAATGGGCACGACGAGCCACGCGGCACCACTTGATTGGGCGACAACGTCCATCGCCGCGAGTGTCGCCAAGCTCACTGCTGCTCGTCCTAGGTCTGGAGGCGAGTAGCCCCGAGCACCAACGGCCACGACGAACCGCGCGGCACCACTCGATTGGGCAACAACGTCCATCGCCGCAAGTCTCGTCAGGCCCACGGCTGCTCGTCCCTAGGTCGGGAGGCGAGTAGCCCCGAGCACCAACGGCCACGACGAACCGCGCGGCCCACTTGGGTGGGGCGACAACGTCGATCCCCGCGAGTGCGTCAGGCTCACTCCTGCTCGTCCCTAGGTCTGGAGGCGAGTAGGCCCGAGCACCAACGGCCACGACGAACCGCGCGGCCTACTTGGGTGGGGCGACAACGTCCACCGCCCCGACTGCGTCAGGCCCACTGCTGCTCGGCCCTACGCCTGGAGGCGATAGCCGGAGCCAGGGCCACGACGAACCGTGCGGCCACGACGAACCGTGCGGCCACTTGATGGGGCGACGACGTTCATCACCGCGCGTGTCGCCAGCCCACCGCTGCTCGTCCCTTCCAGAAGACGAGTAGCCAGAGGACCAACGGCCACGACGAACGGCGCCCCGCCGCTTGATTGGGCGACAACGACGATCGCCGCGAGTTTCGTCAGGCCCAGTGCGGCTCGCCCCTTCAGGGCGGGAGGCGTGTAGCCGGAGCACCAAGGGCGACGATGGCTGCAGAGCCGCACCGACGCCGCCCCCCAGACCGAACGCGGTGCCGGAACACCGTGTCGCTCCAGGGCTGCGTGCGAGTAGCCGGAGCACCAACGGCCACGACGAACGACGCGGCAGCACTTGATGGGGCGACAACATTCATCGCCGCGAGTCTCGTCCAGCCCACTGCTGCTTGTCCCTCCAGGGCTCGACGCGAGTCCCCGGAGCACCAACGGCCACGACGAATGGCGCGTCGCCACTTGATTGGGCAACAATGCCCGTCGCTGGCCGCTGCGAGTGGCACCACGCAAAGGTGCGGCTCTCCTCCGAGACCGGCGGCGAGTGGCCAGAGCACCAAGGGCGACGATGGATCCAGAGCCGCCGCACCGACGCCGAGGCCGGCCACGTGTCGGACCACCGTGGCCCACGCCGACCTGACGTCGATGCCCAGACCGCACGCGGTGCTGATCACCGTGACCGACGCCGGAGCTTCGCGCACGACGCCGACGGCGGACCTGGAACCGAGCATCGAGCCCGAACATGGCCGCGGGAGCACCGAGGCCGAGGCCGACGCCGGACGCGGTGCCGGAACATCGAACAAGGATCAAGACGCGGTGGGTCCCGTTCAACGTCGACCTCGCTCGAGAGCGCTAGACGACGAGGTCTCGCATCGGGAGCTCGCCATTCGCCTACGTCGTCAAAACCGTCGGCCTCTCGGCTCATCGCCCCGCAGGATCTTCGCCTGGCTCGCCTACCGCTCGGCCTACGCTGGCCAGTTCTGAAGCCGATTCACTTGTAGCGCAGCACCTTCACGAAGCCCGGCGCCGATGCATCGGCGGCGTCGCGGCGGACGAGCGCCGCGGCATAGCAGCGGGTCCCGTCGCAGCCGGCGTCGACGAGGGCGTCGGCGGGCTGTGCGGTGCGCGCGACTGCTGGGCGGCCGGTACGCGCGACGAGCGCGTGAGCGATGCCGGTGATGGGTGCGCGCGCGCTTCCGGCCCCGCCGCTCCGTTCCGTCCAGGCGATGGCGACGTCATCGCCGAGAAGATCAGTGAAGAAGGGGCCGATCTCGTGGCCGCACCTTCCCGGAGCGAGCTCCGTCGTCGACTCCTCCAAGGTCTCGCGGTCGACGCGGAGCGACATGACCTTCGTGGCAACGACGCCGTCCCCCGGGCCCGCGGCGCCTGGAGGACACGAAGCCGATGCGTCCTCGGTGTAGACGATCGCGAGCACCTTCGGCGATGCATCGACCGCGACGACGTCGTCGTCCTTCGGGATGGTCGCCTTCAGCTTCCGGAGTGGTCCGAGCACACCGCCGACGATCTCTCGGACCGCAACCGCGCCGGAGCCGCCGATGCGAACCACTCCGACGTCGTCCCCGACGGTGTATTGGGCAAGCTCGCGCTGCTCGTCGTCGCCGAAGTCACCCTCGCGGACCACCGTGAGCGGCTGACGGGTACCGGCCGGCCCCGGGAAGGGCGCACCGAGCGGAAGGATCGACGTGTGGTCCTCCTCGCCGAGCACGGCGAACGCGTGGCTCGCGCCGCAGAGGAGCGACACGTCCTTCTCCTTCGGCAGATCGATCTTCAGCGACGCGCCGCTCCACGGCCGTGAGCTCGCCTGAGCGTCGTCACTGAACCAGAGCGCGTCGCGCGTCACGCACGACGCAGCGGCGACCTCTTCCGGCTCGCCCTTCGGAGCGAGGTCGGGGCCGAGGATCACGAGCTCCCTCACGAGCTTGCCGCCACGGAGACCTCGCCACGTGACCGCTACACCTTGGGTCGCGTGCACGGACACCTTGAGTTCGGAGTCCGGCGACCACGCGACGTCGTCCAGCGCGACGCGCTCGGCGACGATCGCGTCCTTCACATCGATGCGCTGTACACGGATCGCCTTCGCACTCACGTCCAGGCCGGCGACGATGACGTTGCCATTCGCGAGATGCGCGGCGGCGATCGGCGCGCTGAGCCCTGAAGCACCGGGGGCGCCGGGAGCATCGCTCGACGCGGATGGGCTCGTCGATTCCGCGTCGGCCGTGCTCGGCGTGGCCGGCCCCTGTGCTTGCCGGTCTGTCTCGGCCCTGCGCTGCCCCTCGCATGCCCGCCAGCCGACGGCGAGTGCGACGACCCCTGCCGCCAGCGCGATCCCCAACCGCTTCGAGCTCCCCGCGTCCGCCATCGCCCCTGCTATCGCAAGGGCCACGGGCGAAAGCAAGGTCGGCCGCCGATCGGCTCACTCTTCGGGGACGGAGATGCCTGCCTTCGCGAGGAGCTTCCGGAAGGTCGTGCGCGGCACCTTCACCGCACGCGCCGCCGCGCTGACGTTTCCGCCGTGCTCCGTGAGGAGATCGCGTGCTCGCTCGGGGGTGAGCGCTCGCGACGAGCCGAGCGCCGATCGCCGGAGCGCCTGCCTCACGCACGCGGCGTCGATCGTCCGCAGATTCCTCGCCTTTGCGTGCACGGCCGCACGCATCAGCGTCGCGTGGAGCTCGCGTACGTTCCCCTGCCACGAATGCCCGGTAAGCTCCGCGACCGCGCTCTGGGTGAGATCGCGGGGGCCGTACTCCGTCCCGAGGTGCTCGAGCAGCGCCCGGGCGATCGGCAGCACGTCTCCGCGTCGCTCGCGGAGCGGCGGCACCTCGAGGACGAACACCTCGAGGCGATGATAGAGGTCCTTCCGGAACAGCCCCGCCTGCACGCGCTCGAAGAGCGGCACGTGCGTCGCGGTGATGACGCGGACGTCCGTGCGCCGGCCCGAGCCCGCGGCTCCGACGCCGCGCACCTCGTACCCGTCGAGGGCGCGGAGGAGCTTCGGCTGCGCGTCGAGCGCGAGATCCGCGATCTCGTCGAGGAAGAGGGTGCCGCCCTCGGCCTCGACGAAGACGCCGAGGCGCTTGTTCACCGCCCCGGTGAACGCACCGCGCTCGTGACCGAACAGCTCGGTCTCGGCGAGCTCGCGAGGGATCGTCGATGCGTTCAGCGCGATGAACGGAGCCGCTCCGCGACGGCCCTCGAAGTGGAGCGCACGCGCGATCAGCTCCTTTCCGACGCCGCTCTCGCCTCGAATGAGGACCGACGCGTTCAGGTTCGCGAGCCGCCGCACCTGCGTCGCGAGCCGGCACATCGCGGCCGACGAGCCCGCGATCCCCGGGAGCGGCGGACCGAGCTCTTCCTCGTCCTCGCCGTCCACGCTCATGCACACGATCGTCGTCTGCCCGATCAGGATCGTCGCGCCCTCCCCGGTCCAGCTCCAGCCGTCGTGGAGCCGCACGCCTCCGATGAACGTCCCGTTACGCGACCGCAGATCCTTCACGCAGACGCCTCCGTCGGCGCTCACGATCTCGCAGTGGCGCGCGCTCACCGTCCGATCGTGGATGACGAGGTCCGCCCCCCTCGAGCTCCCGACGACCAGCGGCCGGTCCGTGATCGGGACGCGCCGTACCTCTTCGTCGTCCTGCACCTCGAGCCAGAGGCTCGTCGCCCTGGCCGCCACCTCGATCTCAACCGTCTCGGCCGCGGCCCCCTCTCTGCTGTCGAATGTCATGCGTCGTCCATCGACCAGCGCGCGCCGAAGTTGCGCACCACGTGCGATAGGTCCAATCGCGAGCCCAGCTGAAGCCCGGCTGTGGAAAGATGATGCGCAGCTCGGCATCGCCACGACTAGGATGCGCCGCGTGAGCGACGACACGCGCGAGGCCGTCGATGTGCCGGAACGGGAGACGGCGCGGACGACGCTGATCGCGCCCCTCGGTCAGGTCGACGTGGTCATCCCGCAGGCAGCGCCCGAGGACGCGCCAAAGCTCTTCTATCGACGCGGCAAGCGCTGGCCGCGCGCGATCGCGTGGCTCGGCTTCAAGTCGTTCTGGGGCCATCTCTGGCACCTCGCGGCGAGCGTCATCGCGACCGAGGACATCGACTCGCGCAACTGGATGCAGCCCGACTCGGCGCGGGCGCTCACGCGCCGGCTCGCCAAGACCATCGGCGCCGGCCGTCCCGACGCGCAGACGCTCACCGAGGCGCTCGACGACGACCTGTGGATCGACTTCGTCGCCGACACGGGAGACGACTTCTCGCTGAGCCAGGCGGTCGCGAAGCTGATCGCCTCGGAGTACGAGGTCGACGATCCCGATGCCGCCGGACGGAAGCTCGTCCTTCCGCGCGGGCAGGTCCTCCTCTTCGGCGGCGACACCGCTTACCCGGTCGCGACCGACATCGAGATCCACAACCGCGTCATCGTCCCCTTCAACCAGGTGCTTCGCTCGGCGTTCGACGGCAAGCCGCGCGCTCTCCTCGGCATCCCCGGCAACCACGACTGGTACGCCGGCCTCGACGGATTCGGCCGCATGTTCCGCGCACGGCGCGCAAAGCTCGATCGCGCCGAGCGCCACAAGGACATCGCGAATTCGACCGACGACCTCGCAGTCGACCGCCTCGGACAGATCGGCCACTTCATCGACTGGGTCGAGGCCTTCAGCGTCGGCAAGCACGTCGTCAAGCGGGCCGCGCTCGCGCTCACGGGCTACACGCCGGTGCAATCAGCGAGCTACTGGAGCCTCCGCATCGCGCCGAACATGGACCTCTGGGGTGTCGACCGCCAGCTCCGCCTCGTCGACTTCGCGCAGCGCGGCTTCTTCGCGGAGGAGCGCGACCCCTCGCGCGGGCTCGTCCTCTGCGTGGCCGATCCGCCGTTCGCAATGCTCGAGCCGAACCCCGCCGGACAGAAGGCGCTCCAGGCGCTCGATCTCGGCATCGCGGAAGACAGCCTCCTCGTGCTGACGGGCGACACGCATCACTACTGCCGCCAGACCTTCGGCGCGGGGATGCAGGTCATCGCCGGCGGCGGCGGCGCGTTCCTCCATCCGCAGTGCATCGCGCGCGGCGGGCTCCCGACGCCCGACGCCGAGTTCCCCGGCCCGAAGACCTCACTCGTGCTCGCGCTCCAGGTGCCGTGGCAGATCGCGCACGGCCGCTCGGGCTTCCTCGTCCACGTCGCGGTGGCGCTGACGTACATCCCGCTCTTCGGCGTCCAGTGGTCGACCGGCACTTCCGCGCCGGCGACGAGCCTCATCACCGCGGCGGCAGCCGCCGTCGTGTGCCTGTTCCTCGGCGGCTGGCGGCACAACCGCGGTCGCGTCGGGGCGTTGTCCGTCGTCACCGGCGCGGTGATCGGCTTCCTTCCGCTCCTCGTCTTCGAGGCGGTCCGGCTCGCGGCCGGCTGGTTCGACCATCTCCCGCAGGCCTTCTCGCTCGCCACGATCGCGTTCGGCCTCTCCGTCTACATCGGCACGCTGGCGATCGGGACGTACCTGATGCTCCTGACGATCCTCGGGATCGAGCAGCATCAGGCCTTCAGCGCGCTCGCGCATCCGGGCTACAAGCACTTCGTCCGACTTCGCTTCCGAAAGGACGGCAGCCGCGCCGACGGCTGGGTGTTCGGCCGCGTCGACCCGCTCGCAGCCGACGACGAGGTCATCCTCGTCGATCGGTTCTCGTGGGAGAACCCGAACCACCCGGCCGCCACGCCGAAGACGAACGGCGCCGCTTCAGGAAGCTCGACACGCAGTAGTTGAGACCGCCGAGGAGGCGCATCGTCGACGGGACGAGCGCCCCGCACGAGCGCTACCGCGAGGGCCGCACGGACGCACGGCCGAGGCGCCAGACGCAACGATGCGGTCACCACCGACGCGCCCCGAACGCTCGGGTCGGGCTTCGAGTCGCCGAGCGGGCTCAGCGGCAGCGCTGGGTTATCGTGGACGTCGTCACACTCGGCGATTGGCCGACATCAGGACAGGTACCGCAAATCTTCCTCAATCCGGCGACTCCGCATGCGACGACCGACGTGAAGCCGACGGTGGTGCCGTCGCTGTTGCAGACGAAGTACGGAGGTCCGCCCCGGCCGCAGGAGAGGTTGCTGCGCTGCCCCTTGGTGGAGCACTTGGTGGAGAACGAGCAGCCGTTGAGCGCAAGGCCGGAGCAGTAGCCGCATGCGCCCGCATGCTCCAAGATCTCTTCCGTCTCCTTGACCACCTTGCCGTCGCAGTCATAGTCGAACGTCGGTACGCCACCCGGCGGCGTGTACGAACTGGCAAAGTAGCCCGTCTGGTTCGGACGGACGGAGGCCGCGACCGTCGTAGTCGGATTGCCGTCATAGCAATCGTCCTTGTTCGCTACGAAGCCGGCGGGCGGCTGCCCCACGCATCCGAACGCCGCACGACCGTTATCGATCGTGCCCTTCGAGTCACCGTACCCATCGCCGTCTTCGTCCCGGTAGAAGAGCTCGCACGGTCCGGTGGCGCATGCGGAGCACCGGCAGCTACCGACGCTGCCGGGCGCCTTGCAGGTCCCGCCCGCGATCTCGCACGCATCGTTGCAGCAGACCTGGTCGATGCAGAAGCCGCTCTTGCACTGTGCGACCGACGAGCACGCCGAACCGTTCGCGACCTTCGGCTTGCACGTGCTCGAGACCGCGTCGCAGAAATGCGTCGGGAGGCAGTCCGCTTCACCGGTGCACATCGTCTTGCAGCCAGGCGAACCGTCCGAACACGCATACGCGCTGCACTCCTCGATCCCGTAAAGGCAGTGCCCCTTGCCATCGCACGAGGCTCGCCCCTGATGCGTGGCGCTTCCGCAAAAGGCAGTTCCGCAGGTCCGCTCGCTCCCGGCGAAAGCGCACGCGCGCTTGCCATTGCACTTGCCGGCGCACTGATTGTCGTCCGGCGCGACGCCGCCGTCCGGGAATACGAAGGAACCACCCGCGTCGCCTCCCGAACCACCGCCAGCGTCTGGCGAGAGCGGCGTGGTCGGGCACTCATCATCCGGATCCTCGCCATCGGCGATCGCCTCGCAACGGCCCGTCGACCCGGGCAGACTGCATTTTTCGCAGGTGCCGTCGCATGGCGAATCGCAGCAGACGCCATCGGCGCAATTCCCCGATGCGCACTCGGTCGCGACCGTGCACGCCGCTCCGTTGTCCTTGGCCCCCGGCGAATTTTCGGACGGGTTGCTCGCATCGCCCTCTGGCGGCGTCACCACGCCCGGATTGTCCTCTCCGACGCAGCCCACGGAGACGTGCCCAAGAACGAGAGCGGCACCCGCGACCACGGCAACGACAACGCGCTTCATGGCCCGGATCCTAGCTCAGCCGCAAAGAGAGTCTTTACGTGATCCCCGCATGCCGCGATCACGTGACCCAACAGGGGATACGACGGCGAATCCGACGACATAGACGCGCGGCGACAAGAAAAGCGAGCTCTCGTCGATTGGAGAGGGCCGCCCTTCATGCGTCATGACGGTCTGACCGGGACCAGCCATCCCTATCCCGAGCGCCTCGCGGAGCTGGCAGCAAAAGGTGGTCGCGTCGGGCCGCTGTCGCTCGCCACCGGCGCGGTGATCGGCTTCCTTCAATTCGACGAGCCACGGATGCATCGCACGCCTGATCGCGACGTCAGGGACAGCTGCGAGGAACAACGGGCTCGCGTCCTGGCGCGCGTGATGTTGGTATCGCCCGCCGATGAACGTCGCTCGATTCCGCGCGCTGATGCGCGCAGCTCTCCTCTCCACCGGACCGTTCGCGGCCTTCGCCTGCTCATCCGAAGATCCGACGCCGATGCCGGAGCGCGCCGAGTGCATCGACCTCAGATCGCCCTCTCGTTACGCAACGCTCACCCTTGGCCCGGACGTCGACGGCATCGCCTTCGCGACGCGGTCCCTCGCGGACATCGTCGAGAGCGTCGGCGCCCCCGTGCCGTCCGAACGTCTGCCGGACCTCGGCGCTCCTTGTCTGCGCGCGAAGGACCGAGACGCATGCACGAGACGCGTCGCCGAGATCCTCGCCGATTCGGCGGTCCAGGGCTGGTACATCTCGGAGGGCCCCTGGATGACGCTCTCGCAGGACGTGGGGGTGATCACGGCGGGCGACGACATCCGGATCGCCACGTTCGACGACGTCGTCGCGGCCGCGGCGCCGATCGAGACACTCGATGAAGCCGCCGCCATCCTCCGCCTCGACAACAAAGGGCCCGAGTGCGGGAGCAACAACGCACGCACCGAGCCTGACGGCTGGACGTTCAAGTCGACGTACGGGGCTTGCGACGGAGAGGTCACGGAGAGCTTCTACCGGGTAACGCGTGGGGGCGAGATCGTATGGAGTGGCCAAAAGGTGGTCACCGAAGGCGACGACAGCTGCGTCGACGGGCGCCGTCCCGCAGGCCTCGAGCCGACGAACGTCCCATGGCTCTCTTCGCTCCGCGCATGCTTCTCCGAGATCGCGCACATGGAGGAGGCCGCGGTGCTCGCCTTCGACGAGCTCGATCGGCAGCTGCGTGCGCTCCGCGCGCCGGAGGCGCTCCTGGTCCGCGTCCGTCGCGCACGCGCGGACGAGATCGCGCATGCGAGGGTCACGACCGCGCTCGCGGAGCGCTTCGGCGGGCGTCCACCGGCGCCGCGCGTCAGCGGCGCACGTGACGCCAACGCGCCGGACGCGCTCCTGCAGCTCGCGCTCGAGAACGCCGCCGAGGGTTGCGTGCGTGAGGCCTACGGCGCGCTCGTCGCTGCCTATCAAGCGTCACACGCGACCGATGCCGGCGTGCGCGAAGCCTTCGCGCGCATCGCCGTCGACGAGGCCGCCCACGCCGAGCTCTCGTTCGCGCTCGATGAGTGGCTCTCGACGCGCCTCTCGGACTCCGACCGACGCCTCGTCGCGCACGCGAAGGCGAACGCGTGGGCGAACCTCGCCGTGGCCTGCGCGGTCGAGCCCGCGCCCGAGGTCGTGAGCGTAGCCGGGATGCCGACCGCAGCTGCAGCGCGTGCGCTTCTCGATCAACTGCGCTGGGCGTCGATCGCCGCCGCTGCCGCCTGACCACGACTGCCCGCGGCCACCGAGAGCGCGCTGGCGATGTCCTCGTCGTCGTCGGCACCGAGCCGGTCACGCCGAAGGCGAACGGCGCCGCTTCAGGAAGCTCGGTGCCCACCAGTTGAGATCGCCGAGGAGCCGCATCGTCGAAGGGACGAGCAGCACTCGCACGAGCGTCGCGTCGAGCGCCACCGCGAGGGCCATGCCGACGCCGACGGCGTCGCCGTCGGGATCGATCGCCCCCGCGGGCGACTCGGTGGTCGCGACGGGATCCTTCACGGACGGGAGCGCGGGAAGAGACGCGAGCGAGCCGCTCTCGTCGCCCCGGTCCCTGCTCAGCGCACGGCGCCCTTCTGAGCCTCGGCCCGCTCCCACATGTCCGCGAAGACCTCGGCGGCGTTCATGAACGTCCCGTCAACGAGGGTGTTGCCGCCCGGCGCGCTCCGGATGTCACGGACGTAGTCCGAGAGCAGCCCGTAGTGAGCCACCCCCTCGACGTTGTAGTCCCACTCCTTGCTCCCCGTCCTGCTCTTCGGGAACGAGGCGTCGTAGACGACCCGAGAGCCCGGACGCGGAGGCGGCCCCTTGACGAGACCGTTCAAGTCGGTGCCGATCCCTGCTCGTCCACCGCTGAGGCGCGCGACCTTGTCGTACGTGCGAGCGAACTGGTGCGCGTCCGCCCCCTCGCAGCCGACACCGAGCATCCCCTTCAGCGCCGCGATCCTCCGGATCTGATCGTCCGTCCGCGAGTTCTCGCTCCCGCCCTCGCCGCGGGGGCCGTTGTGTCCCGACGCGATTGGGTATCCACCGCCCGAGACCCGCTCGGCGAGCTCGATCGTCCTGTTCGCGGAGAGCTGGGACATGTGATCGATGTCGATCAGCATGCCGAGCTTCATCATCTCCTTCACGGCGATCTCGCCTTCGGCCGTGAGCGTCCGCGTGTTCATGTGACCGATGTTCCCGGCGCACGTCGGCGGCGTGGGCGGGTTACGCGCGATGTCGATCCCGAGCTTGGTCGCCTTCACCGCAGCGACGGCGAAATCGAACCCGTCGTTCTTCGAGCGGAACGTGATCTTGTCCGTCGCAGAGGCACACTTCAGGCTGTAGAAGCTGCCGAACTCGCGGTAGTTCGACATGTTGAAGGCATCCTCGTAGACCGCGGTGCCGCCGAATTTGTTGTCGATGACGTGGATCGGGAAGATGTAGCGCACGCCCTTGGCGTGAAGCCTCCTCAGCTCGGCGCTGATGATCGGCGCGGTGAGCGACGGCACGCGATTGAAGTTCCCGATGTTGTCGATCTCGACGCCGAGCACGATCGCGAGCTTGTTCCCGGCCACGATCCGTCGCAGCTCTGCCGGGGTCTCCGCGACCTCCATGAAGTCACGATGACGACCGACCAGTGCCTTGATCTCGTCAATCTGGAGATCGGCCGAGGACTTGTCGTCCGTCGGTCCGTCGCCGGGCCCCGAGACCGCCGCGGCGAGCGTCTGGTTGTGCGTCGCGAGCGCCACCATCACGCGGAGGCCGCCGTCGAACGAGCGGCGGATCCAGTCGATCCACATCTTCTGGTGCGTGATGTCGTTCCACTTCGGGTAGTGCACGAAGTCCGGAGCGCCGCGCGCCTTGTCCGGCGTGACGACCGCCTCCTTCGACTTCTGCAGCTCGTCGATCACGGCCTTGCGGATGTCGTCACCGCAGGTGTTGTCGAACGCTCCCCAACCACCATGCGTGGAGTTGTCATTGCCGAGGGCGTGCTCCATGCTCGTCGCGCGCACTCGATGCTGGCACCGACTGTCGGCCGGGATGAGCGAGCCGACGTCGGGCGCGCCGTGAATCAGCTTTCCACCGAAACCGAGATGCACCATCGGATGGGTGTGCATGTCCACCCAGCCCCGCAGGCGAGGCGGCGCGGCCGGCACGGGGGGCCTGATCGGCACCAACGGTGTGGTGCCCGTGGGTACGGGTAGCGGCTTCGTGATCTGCGGAGGCGCTGCCGACGTCCCGTCCGTCGCGAGGAACGTCGCGACCGCTGCCGCCACTGTCACACCCGCCGTCTTCATTCTCGAAATCCCCATGCAAGCACCCTCCGATCGACCAAGGCCCCCCGGCCCCGAAGACATTTCGGTAGCATCCGCGCCCGCGCCTGCTCATTGCAAAATCGTTTGCAGCCCGGCGGGCGCACGAGCTCTCAGTCGTATGCGCCGGGGAGCTCGACGATCACCTCCGCGCCTCCGGTCGAGCGAGTCTTGCGGTCGAGCGAGCCTCCGGTCGCGGAGACGATGGTGTGGACGAGGAAGAGGCCAAGCCCCGAGCCGTCCGCCTTCGTCGTCGGGCCTCGTGCATCGAGAGACGCCGCGAGCACCTCGGGAGAGAACCCCGGCCCATCATCGCAGACGCGAATGGCCACGCGGCTCCCGTCGCGAGGCTGGACATCGAGGTGGACGTGCCTCGGCTTCTCGCGTCCATCTCCCTCGCAGGCGTTCACGAGCAGGTTGGAGAGCACGCGATCGAGGCTCGTGCGCCCTCCGGCGATGACGACACGCGCATCGCTCGCGCCGGTCCGCTCGATCACGAGCTCCGGGAAGCGCGCACGGACGCGGGCGACGACGATCTCGGCGATCTCCGCCACATCCACGCGCATGGCGCCTTGCATCGCGGCGAGCTCGGCGTACGTGTGCTCGCGGATCCCGGCGACGAGCGCGTTGAGCCGGGTGAGCTCGGCGCGGAGATCGGCTGCGGTGCGCACCACCTCCTCTTGATCGACGCGCGGGTCTTCGCCGCGCGCCCCCTTGCCCTGGACGGCACGAAGAAAGAGCTCCGTCTCGAGCGCGACGGCCGAGAGCGCGCTCCGCATCTCGTGATTCCCCTCCAGGACGTGCCAGAGGTTCATCTTCGCGCGCTCCGCTGCGAGCTGCTGCATGGCACCGGCGCGCACGAGCCGGCGTACTCGCGTGGCGATGACGAGCGCGAGCAGCATCGCGCTCCCGACGAGGATCGCGAAGAACACGACGTTGGGCCGGCGGTAGCCGAGGAGCTCCTCGTTCCGCGTCACGTCGATCGCGATCAGCACGCTCGCACTCACTGCGTGCAACGCGCATCCGAGCCAAGCCGCGCTCGGCGACAGCCGAAAGCCGGCGGCCATCACGACGACGAGGAGCGTCGCGGAGTCGGGGATGCGGAGGATCCCGTCGTAGCCGGGCCATGGATCGAGGACGTTCGCGAGGAGCGCGAAAAAGCAGCCGACCGCGTCGATCGTCACGGAGGCGAGCAGCAGCTTCTCCGTGGCTCGGCCCGAGCGCGCGCGGAGGGCGGCCAGGACGGAGAAGACGATGATCCCCACGAGAAGCGGTGCCTCGAGCAGCACGCGCCCCACCAAGAGCGGTCCCGTCGTGAGCAGCCGCCCGAGGACGACGGCGCAAAAGATCGCACGCACGCACGAGATCACGACCTCCCAGCGGAAGGCCGACTCCCGTACGATCATCTCGACTGGATCGAGCCGTCCCACGACAACCCCTCGGTCGATTGTACCGATCGACCGGAGCCGGTGCTCGTAGTCCCGACGGGTGACCCCAACCGCAGCTATGATCCGCGACGCGGTCCGTCGAACGGGTCGTGCCTGCCCGATCCATGCAGCGACTCCTCATCATCGAAGACGACCCCTCCCTGCGGCGCGCGCTCGTCGCGGCCCTCTCGACGCATGCCGCCGTCGTGAGGGCGTGCAGCACGGTGGCGGAGGCCCGGGCGACGCTCCCCGACTTCCGACCGGAGCTGATGGTTCTCGACGTCTCGCTGCCCGACGGCGACGCCTTCGACGTGCTCGCCTCCGCCCATGCCCTGCCGGCCATGCCGATCGTCATCGGCATCAGCGGCGAGGCGCGCGCCGACCAGGCCTTTCGCCTCGCCCAGCGTGGCGTGCGAGCGTTCATCCCGAAACCTCTGGACCTCGCGACCCTCGAGCGTGCGCTCTCGAGCGTGCTCGCCGAACCGCCGGATCTCGTCCCGCATCTCCGCGCTGCAGTCGGATGTGCCCCGGTGCGCGAGGTGGAGGCCGTCGTCCGGCGAACGATGGTCTCGGAGGCGCTCGGTCGAACGCGCGGGAGCAAGAACGGCGCGGCCAAGATCCTGCGCGTCTCGCGCCAGCTCCTGCAGCACATGGTCCGCGGCGCGCTCCAGTAGTAGCCCCCCCAGTCGACGAATCTCGGCGCCATCGGGTTCATTCGGCGCAATCGCTCGGCTATAGCGACACCGATGGGTAGACCGTGTCTCCCCGGAGCCGCGATGTTGCGGCTGTTCGGACGCTGCTTCCTCGTTGTGCTCGCGGCGCTCCTCGGTTGCGGTGGGTCATCGGGGGCGCCGGTCTTCGTGCGCGCGAGCCTGGCGTCCCATCGGTTCACGCTGGCGAACGGCCTCGACGTCGTGCTCCATCCCGACCCGTCGTTTCGGAGCGTCGCGGTGAACATGCGCTACGACGTCGGATCACGGAATGATCCCGAGGGAAGGACCGGACTCGCGCATTTGGTCGAGCACCTCACGTTCCGAGGGAAGCCGGACGGCAAGCTCGACACGTTCTCCCTACTCGAGGAACGCGGGAGCACGGAGCACAACGCGACGACGTCGACGGATGCCACTTGCTACTTCGAGACGGTGCCCTCCGAAGAGCTGCCGCTTGCGCTCTTCATCGAGGCCTTCCGCATGGCGAGGCCGCTCGACGGTGTCGACGAACCGGTGTTCGCCGCCGAGACCCACGTCGTCCGCAACGAACGTCGCGAGCGCGTGGACAACGTGCCCTACGGCAACCTCGACGACCTCGCGACCTACCTCCTCTTCGATGGGCATGCCTACGGTCGCCCCACGGTCGGATTCGCCGAGGATCTCGATCGCCTGACGCTCGCGGATGCTCGGAAGTTCGTCGCGCAATACTATCGGCCGAACAACGCAACACTCGTCATCGCGGGCGGCTTCGAGCCGCGTCGTGCGACCGAGCTCGTTCACGAGCTCTTCGACGCGATTCCAGGCGCGCCGATCCCGGCAGCCAATGCCGTGCAGTGGGCGTCGCTCGGTCGGGAGCCGGTCCACGCCACGATGGCCACGGGAGCCGACGCTCCCGCCGTCGCGCTCGGCTGGGTCGTTCCGGCTGCGGGTGCCCTCGGCTGGCACGAGATGGTGCTCACCGCAGAGATGTTCGGCGGCTGGACCAAGTACCGAATGGGGGACAAGGTCCGAAGGATCTGGACGGAGGTGAGCTCGATGGAGCAGGTCAGCGTGTTCATGGTGCGCGCCGAGCTCAATGCGGGCGCGAGTCCTGACGAGCTCATCGCCAACATCGATCGCGAGATCGAACTGTTCGCGGACACTGGGGAGGACGTGAGGCTCGGTGGAGAGAAGAGTCGACTTCTCGCCCAACGCACGTTGGCCCTCGAGGACATCGAGCATCGCGCAGGCATTCTCCAAACGTACGTCGCTCGCTACGGCAACCCGGACAGCATTCAGGCCGAGCTTCACGAGTTCTCGGTCGTCAGTCGCCGCGATATCGCGGACAACGTCGAGCGCTTTCTGCAGACGGGGAGACGCGTGCGTGTCGATGCAGTTCCTCGACCCGGCGCTCCGAAGGCAGGCACGTGGCCAACGATCGGAGGTCGTCCGTGAGCGCGCGTCGAAACACGACCACCAGCGCGCTCGCCGCCGTCGCCATGCTCGTGACGAGCTGTGGACATCCGCATGGAGAACGGCGGTCGCCCGATGTCGCGATCGGACGTGGAAGCGCCGTGCGAACGTTTCGACCGAGTGCCGCGCCCACCGACCCGGCGTGGCTCCGTACGGCACCACCTTCGCTGCCAATGCGCCCTGCCGTCGATCCCACCATCGCCGAGCGGCGCCTTGCGAACGGCTCGCGTGTGCTCGTCGTCGAGCGGCACGACTTTCCGAGCGTCAGCCTCGCCTTCGTCCTGGACCGCGGCATCTGCGATGGTGGTACCGCGGCGGCGATCTATGGCCGCGCGCTTGGAAGCTCGCCGGGACGAGATTGCAACGACAACCTCCTCTACCTCCACGCTGTCGCCGCAGACGTCTACAAGACCGTGACGGACGACTCGGTCATTCTGAGGACGACCGTTCTTCCTCCTCTTCTCGCATCCGCCATCTCTCGCCTCGCTCCCATGTTCTTTGCGCCGGGGCTGGCCGCGCGGGATCTCGAAATGGCTCGACGCAGCCTCAAGAGCACGCTCTCCGTCGAGGGGTCGCGACAAGATCGCGTCGCGGAGCGAGCGCTTCGAGAGGCTCTCCTCGGGCGGGGCGGCTATGGCACCGTCATCGTCGATGCCAGCGAGGTCGATGGCGAGTCGGACGCCCACGTTCGCGAGTTCCGAGCAGCGGCTCTCTCACCGGCGCACGTGACCGTCGTTGCTGTCGGAGACACGACTCCGAACGACGTGGTGACGTTGCTCAATCAATACACCGAAGGCCTACCGCGCGCCGACGTCGGCGTGTCGGCATGCGCGGCCCTTCCGGCAGCGCCGCTCACGGGTGAGATTCTCGTCGTCGACGATCGAGGCGCAGAGCAGTCCCGCGTTTACGTCGGCGTGGTGGGAGTTCCGGTCGGGCACGTCGATGGGCCCGCACTCGACGTCCTCTCGGCTGCGCTCGGGGTTTCGCTCTCCAGCCGTCTCAGCCTGAAGATCCGCGAAGAGCATGGCTACACGTACAACGTTCGCATGCGCTCGCGAGAATGGCGGGCCCATGGTCTCGTCGAGGTGAGGACCTCCGTCGAGACTGCGAGGACGGCCGAGGCATTGAGAGGGATCATGACGGAGCTCGATCGCGCCGCGACTGACCCGCTCGACGACGGAGAGTTCCTTCGCGCGAAGGTGAAGGCGACGTCGGACCCGGGAGGGCACACCTCGGTGGTCGCATCACTCCTCGGCATGGCAACGTATGGGAGCCGCGCCGATTCCGTCACGCGCCAGCAGCACGTATCGAACGTGACGGTTGGCGAGCTCACTCGTGTCGCCGCGACCTATCTTGCGGGCCCGAGGCGCGCCGTCACGATCGTCGGCGACGCCTCGAGCGCTCTCGCGCGAACGAGCTCCCATGAGCGAACGGGCCGCCCTCAGGTTCGAGGACGGCCCGCATCGCGGCGCAAACAGTGACGTCGAGGTCGACTAGCCGATCGCGATGCCGAGCGCCTTGCGGAGCGCCAGGTACTGCTCGCTCACGCTGAAGACGATGAGCTCCTTCAGCTTGTCCGGCGGGGCGAGATCACCCGGGAGCTGCGGCTCCGCGGCGATGATCTTCTTCGCGATCTCGAGGTCCGCGCAGAGGAGGAGACCCGCGCGCGCACCCGAGACGTCGACCGACTGCATCCAGCGCTTCAGGTCCGCCTTGGCGCCGTCCTCGATGAACTTCTGGACGACGAGGCGGAGCGAGTCGCGCTCGACCGGCTGCATGTACTTCACGAACTCGCTCGCCGTCATGTTCACCGCCTGCGCCATCTCGGCGGGGACGTTGAACTCCGGCTGGATGATCTTGATCGCCGAGTAGAAGACGACCTTCAGCTCACCCAGAGTCGGGAAGAGGTTCTTGATGTAGTGCTCACCGCGGTAGTAGCTGAGGTGCTTGCCGACGATGAACGTGAGCTCCTGCGGCGTGTAGCCGGTGAGCACGGACTGACCGGCCACCGACGCCGGCGGACGCGACGGCACCGCGACGAGAGCGCCGGGGACGTCGTTGCGCACGTAGAGGTCGGGCAGCTGGATGCCGAGGACCTGCGCCGCCCAGCCGAACGTCTTCGCGAACGTGACGGTGGAGGTCGCGGGGTCCTGCTTGAAGCGGCGGTCCAGCGCCGGCAGCTGCTTCGCCTTCGCGAGGGCCTGCGTCTTCGCGACGATCGCCGCGGGCGTGACCATCTCGAAGATCTTGCCGATGAAGATGTTCTCGTCCTTGTGGAAGAGGTTCTTCACCCACTGCTCGTTGTCGAGGCGGCTCTTCACCTGGATCATGCCGCGCGGGCGGTAATCCTCGAAGAAGCGCTGCTCCTCCTCGTCGGCCTTGTGCAGGAACGCGAGCGCCGCGCACATGCACCACGCGCGGTCGTAGTCGTGCATCTTCAAGGCGAGCTTGTAGAGCGCACGGTACGGGTCGACGCGGAGCGGGTCCTTCTGGAGCACCTGCGAGTGCTCACCGACGGCAGCCTCGAGCTGATCGGTGGTCTCGTAGAGCTCGGCGAGGATCTGGCGCTCGACCGGCTCGTCCTTGTACCGCGTCGCCATCTTGAACGCCTCGATGGCGCTGTTGATGTCGTTCAAGCGGTCTCGGTAGATGAGGCCGAGGTTGTGCCAGAGGTTGAACTCGAGGTCCGAGTTGCCCGCGTTCGCCGTGGAGAGTCGGCGGAGCATCTTGCGGAACGCGCGCTCGAGCTGCTTCCAGTCCTTCTGCGCGGTGAG
This sequence comes from Myxococcales bacterium 68-20, assembly GCA_001899635.1. Classification (GTDB taxonomy): domain Bacteria; phylum Myxococcota_A; class Polyangia; order Polyangiales; family Polyangiaceae; genus Labilithrix. The sequence continues at coordinate 77,942 of MKVQ01000006.1, forward strand.
GATCTTGTTGATGCGCTCGAAGGCCTCGAGGTAGCTCGGGTTGAGATCGAGCGCCTCGTTGAACATCTCGACGGCGCGATCCTGGTCGCCCATCTTGTCGCGATACAGCTGCGCGACGGTGAAGATGAACTTGGCCTTGCGACCGCCGTCCTTCTCCATGTCCGCGATGGCGTGGATGGTCTCGATCATCCGCGTCCAGTTCTGCGTCGCCTCGTAGAGAGGCAGCATCTTGTTGAGGAGCGGACGGTTCTCCGGCTGGAGATCCTTCGCGTCCTCGAGCGCCTCGAGCGCCTTGATCGAGTTCTTGTCCTGGTCCTGCCAGATGTCCGCGATCTCGACGAGGACCTTGAAGCGCTCTTCGCCGTCGACGACGGAGTCGAGGATCGAGCGCTTGTAGGCGACGACCTGCTTCCAGTCCTTGAGATCGGTGTAGATGCCGACGAGGGCTTCGAGCGTGGCGCGGTGGGCGCTGTCGACGCCGAGCGCCTTCTCGAAGTTGTTGATCGCCTGCTTCGCCTGGCCCTGCTCACGCTTGATGCAGCCAAGCTTGAAGTAGACCTCGGCGCGCTCCGCGTTCTCGTCCTCGCTGAGCGAGGTGAGAACCTTCTGGAAGTTGGTGAGCGCCGCGCCCCAGTCCTTGAGGCGGAAGCACACCTCGGCGAGGCCGCGGATCGTCAGCTGATCGGTGAGATCGAGCTGGTGCGCCGCGCTGTACGCCTTGAGGGCCTTGTCATCGCGGTTCAGCGCCGCGCAGACCATACCGAGCTTGTTGAAGAGCGTGTGCTGCTCGCCGCGATCACGCTTGCCCGCCTTACGGGTGAGCATGTCGAGGAGCGGCTCCGCCTTCTCCCAGCTCTCCTTCGCGATGTACTCGTCGACGAGCGGCAGCGCGGCGTCCTCGTTCTCGGGATCGGCCTCGTAGCCGGCCTCCCAAGCGAGCACGGCGCTGTCGTGGTCACCGAGCATCTCCTCGCGGAGACGACCGAGCTCGACGAGGAGGCGAGCACGCTGGCGCGGGGCCGGCGTGTAGCTCTGCTCTTGGTCGATGTAGCGCGCGGCCTTGTCGTAGTCGGCGTTGTCGGTCGCGATCTGGCGCAGCGCCCCGAGGGTCGGGAGGTGCGACGGATCGAGATCGAGCGCCATCTCGTAGCGGTCCTGCGCCGAGACGCGGTCGCCGAGCTTCTCGTCGAGGGCCTTACCGATTCGGTAGAAGCTCTCGACGCGCTGCTTGGTGTCCTGCGTCAGCTCCGCGACGCGCGTCATGTAGTCGATCGACTGCGACGCATCTCCCTGCTTGTCGTAGAGCTTCGAGAGCGCCTCGAGCGCGGGGAGGTTCGTGTCGTCGAGGTCGACGATGTTGCGATACGCGTCGATCGCGCGGTCGGTGTCCTCGACCTCGTCGGCGTAGACCTGAGCGATCGCGCCGTAGAGATCGACCTTCGTCTTGCGGTCGAGCGTCGCCGAGATGTGACGCTCGTAGACGTTGATGAGCTCCGTCCACTGGCGCAGCTTGCGGTAGCAGCGCTCGAGGGCGAAGTACGCGTCCTCGTGGTTCGGATCGATCTCGAGGACCTGCTCGAGACGCGCCGCCGCGATGTCGGCCTTGAGGAACTGCTCCTCGTGGATGCTCGCGAGCTGCATCAGGATGTCGATGCGCTCACGCTCGGTCGTGACGACCTCGAGCTGCGCTTCGAGCACGCGGACGAGGTCGGCCCACTGGTTCAGGACCTCGTAGACCCTCGCGAGGCCGCGGAGGCCCTGGAGGTTCTGCGGCTCGAGCTCGATGACCTCGCGGAACGTCTGCGCCGCGCGGTTCGCATCGCTCATCTCCTCGTGGAGCGAGCCGATCCGGAGCTTGGTCGTCGCGATCTCGGACGGCTCCTGCAGCGCCTTCACCTTGCGGGTGAGGATGTCGACGAGCTGCCTCTTCTCGCCGCGTGAAGCGTAGATGCGCTCGAGGTTCTCGATCGCCGGGATGAACAGACCGTCGACTTCGAGCGCACGGTTGAAGTGCGTCACCGCCTGGTCGGTCTGGCTCATCTGGCTGTCGAGCAGCTCGCCGAGCTCCGTGAGGATCTCCTTGCGATCGACGTCGGCGACGGCCACGTCGAGCGCACGCGTGAGCGTGGCGCCGAGCTGCTGCCAATTGCCGTTCTTGCGATAGAGCTGCCCCATCTGGCGCAGCGCACCGACGTTGTTCGGATCGAGCGCGACGATCTGCGCGTAGTAGGGCTGCGCGTACTCGGGGTGGCCGAGGTCGTCGCCGTACCACTTGGCGAGGTGCAGGCAGAGGCGGATCTTCTGGGGTGCCTCGGTCTGCGCCTGGAGCCAGTTGTTCGCCGTCTGGATGACCTCACCCCAGCGGCCCGTGCCCTGCGCCATGCGCTCGAGGTACTTGGCCGTGTCGCGATCGTGGAAGTCCTCCGCGAGCGCGTTGATGAGGGCGTCGAGCGCCTGGTTCTTGTCGTCGAGCTTCTCCTCGAAGACCTTCGCGATCCGACGGAGCAGATCCGTGCGGTCGCTCGTCTCCTCGCGCGTGTCGAGGCGGCCGAGATAGAGCTCGATCAGCGGCTCCCAGCGGTTGCCCGCCGTGTGGAGCTTCTCGAGCTGGGCGAACGCCTCGTCGTGCGCGGCCTCGACCTCGAGGATCTTCTGCCAGGAGAGCGTCGCCTTGTCCGGCTCCTGGACCGTCTCGCGCCAGAGCTCGGCGACCTGACGGTACTCCTCGATCTTCGCAGCCGGGTCCTCGAGGGCCGCGGCGCGCTGCATCTTCACGTCGATGACGTCGGTCCACTGCTCCTGGCCGCGGTAGATCGCCTCGAGGGCGTCCATCGCCTCGAAGTCGGGGCCGACCTCGAGGAGCTTCCGCCAGGCATCGGCGGCGTCGTACGGCTGCGAGAGCTGCTCGCCGTAGACCTTGCCGAGCTCGCGGAAGATCTCCTTGAGCTCGTTCTCGTCGAACATCGCCGCGGCGCGGTCCACCTGCTGGTGGAGCGCCGTGACGAGCTCCTGCGCATCGCCCTGACGACGCCGGATGGCGCTGAGCGCGCGGAGCGCCGCAAGGTTCGCGTAGTCGATGTCGAGGACGCGGTTCCAGTCGTCGAGCGCGAGGTCGTCGCGCGTGAGCTTGCCTTCGAACGTGCGCGCCTTCCGCGTGAGGATGTTCACGCGGTCGTCGTCGCTCGCAGCGATGTCGTACTGGCGCTCGAGGACGTCGACGAGCTCACGCCACTGCTGCTGGTTCTCGTAGAGGTTCGAGAGCGCCTGGAGCGCCTCCGGGTCCTCGCCGCGGAGATCGAGCACCAGCTTCCAGGTGTCGATCGCGCGGGTCGGGTCGTTCAGGCGGTCGGCGGCGAGGTGCGCGAGCTTCGCGCGGATCTCGGCCTCGGCCACGTCGCCCGAGGCGTTCTCGAGCTCGCGCTCGTAGACGCCGTTGAGCTCCACCCAGTTCTCCTGGCCTGCGTAGATGCGGGCGAGCGCCTGGATGGCGCCGTCGTGCGTCTTGTCGAGGCCGTCGAAGATCTTGCGGAACGCGCGCGTCGCGTTCGCGACGTCGCCGAGGCGCGACTCGTACACCTCACCGAGCCGTGCGTAGAGCTCGGTCAGCTCGAGGTCGTCGGCCGGAGCGCGCACGCGCATCTCGAGGATGCCCGCCAGCTCCGCCCACGCCTCGGTGGAGAGGTAGATGCGATCGAGGTTGGCGAGCGCCTCCTGATCGAGCTCCTCGACCGACAGGACGTAGCGGTAGGTCTCGACCGCCTTCTCGATGTCGCCGAGGTCGTCCTCGAACGTCTTCGCAAGGCGGCGGCCGATCGTGCACTGCACCGTCTTGTCCTGGTGCAGGCCGAGGATGTCGGCGTAGGCGTTCGCGAGCGTCTCCCAACCGCTGTCGATCGAGCCGGCGAGACGCGGCGCCTCCTCACCCGACTTCTCGTCGAGCGGGAACTCCTTGAGGGAGCGGATGAACACGTCGAGCGTGCGCACCGGATCCATCAACTTGTCTTCGAGGAGCTCCGCGATCCGGTAGTACGCGGCGAGGCGCTCCTCGTTGCCGTTCTCCGGGTTCGCCGGCGTGTGCGCGAGCTGCGCCTCGTGGACTCCGGCGAGCTTCTCCCATTCGCCTGCGGAGCGGTACAGCGGCTCGAGGGTCTCGGCGATCTCGAGCTGCTTGATTCCACCGGCGAAGAGGCCTTCGAGCGCCTGCGCTGCGTTCTCGTGCTCGGGAGCAGCGCTGAGCACGTCGCGGTAGGCGGCGATCGCCGCCTCGACGTTGTTCAGGCTGACCTGCTGCACCTGACCGAGGCGGTACTTGAACTCGAGGATCTCGTCGGGCGTCTGGCCGATCTCGGCCTCGCGCTCGAGGATCGTCGCGAGCTCCGCCCAGCGCTCCGTCTGCAGGTACAGACGGTCGAGCGAACGGACGGCGTTCTGGTTCTCGGCCTCGACCTCCATCACGCGGCGGTAGCGCACGATGGCGTTGTCGACGTCCTCGAGCTGGACCTCGTAGATCTGCGCGAGGCGGAGACCGAGCTCCACGAAGCGCTCGGGCGACTCGGTGAGCTTGTCGAGCTCCGCGTCGTAGAGCGCCGCGACCTGCGGCCAGCGGTTGACCACCATCGCGAGGCGCTCGAGGTTCTGGAGCGTCGCCTCGTTGCCGTTGTCGAGACCGAGAGCGCGCGCGTACGTGTCGAACGCGGCGCCGTGGTTCTCGAGCGCGTCCTCGTAGAGGCGCGCGATGCGGTGGAGGAGATCCACCTTCTGGAACGCGTCGTCCGCGTGCGCGACCTGCACCTCGTGGACGGAGATGAGGCGCGGCCAGTCGCTCGCGGCCTCGTACACCGGCTCGAGGACGGCGGCGGCGCCGAGCGGATCCTTCTGCCCGCTCTTCAACCCTTCGAGGGCTGCGAGCGTCGGCTCGTGATCGACCTGACGCTGGAGGATCTCGCGATAGAGCTCGATCGCGCGCGTCACGTCGTCGAGGCGCTTCTCGTAGAGCTCGGCGATCCGGTACTGGAAGCTGATCGCCTCGTTCGGGTCCTCGCACATCTCGCTCTCGCGAGTGAGGACGCCGAGGAGCTCCTGCCAGTTCTGCGCCTGCTCGTAGAGGACGTCGAGACGCGAGAGCGCCTGGAGGTCGTCGGGATCGAGCTCGAGGATCTTCGAGTACGTCTCGATCGCCTGCTCGACGCTCCCGAGCTCACGCTCGTAGACGGCGCCGACCTGGTAGTAGATGCGCTTCTTCTCGTCGGGATCGGCGACGAGATCCGCCTTGCGCTCGTAGACCGCGAGGAGGTCCTGCCAGCGCGACAGACCGAGGTAACGCTTGATGAGGGCGTCGAGGGCGCGGACGTCGTCCTCGTCGATCGCGAGCACCTTCTTGTAGACGGCGATCGCGTCTTCCGGCTTCTCGAGGACGTCTTCCTCGATCGCCGCGGCCTGGAAGAGGGCGTCCTTCTGGTCCTGCGGCTCCTGAAGGATCTCCGCCTTGCGCTGGAGGATCAGCGAGAGGTCGCTGTAACGCTCCGTCTGGCGGTAGAGGCGCTCGAGCGACTCCGCGGCGGCGAGGTGCGTCGCGTCGATGTCGAGGACCTTGGTGTAGAGACCGATCGCGGTGTCGAGGTTGCCGATGTCCGACTCGTAGACGCGCGCGCTCATCATCGTGAGCGAGGCGCCGAGCGCGGGATCGTTTCCGACGACCTCGGCGCCGAGCTGGCGATACACCTGCGCGAGATCCTCGAACCGCCCGGTCGCGCGGGCGACGCGGTCGATCTGCGTCTGCGTCTGATCGTTCGCGGGGTCTTCCTTGAGCGCGCGAGCGAGCGTGGCGAACGCGTTGTTCAGATCCGCGGCAGCGTCTTCGTGGAGCTGCGCGATCTGGTGGAGGAGCTCCACACGCCGGCTCGGATCCTCCGAGCGGCGGACCTGGACCTCGTGCGCGCCGATCAGCTTCTGGTAGTCGCCGATCTGGCGGTAGAGCGGCTCGAGCAAGTCGGCGATCACGAGCTCGTGCGCCGGCTCGGCCCCCAACCGCTCGAGCGCCCCGAGCGCCTGCTGGCTGCCGATGTCGCGCTCGAGGACGGAGCGATAGCCCTCGATCGCCTGCTCGATCTGCTGCATCTCGGTCTCGCGGAGGGCCGCGAGGCGGAGCATGAGCGCGATCTGCTGCTCGTCGTCGGCCGCGAGCGCGAGCTGCGCCTCGAGGTTCTCGGCGAGGTCGCTCCACATGCGCTGGCGCGTGAAGAGCGCATCGAGCGCGGAGAGCGCGGTCTGGCTCGCCGGGTCGAGCTCGAGGACGCGCTTGTACGACGACACCGCGTCATCCGGCCGACCGAGCTGCTCGTCGTAGATGCGCGCCATGCGCACGTAGAGCTGCTCGCGGCTGTCCGGATCGGCGGTCTGCTCGATGCGACGCTCGATGACGCCGATGAGGTCCGTCCAGCGCTGCGTGCGCGTGAACAGTGCCTCGAGCGCGTCGAGGGCTTCCGGATCGGCGGGGTCGAGCGAGAGGACGTGGGCGTAGCCCTTCGCCGCGTCGTCGACGAGGCCGAGCTGCTGATCCTGGATCTGCGCCGAGCGCATCCAGTACGAGCGCGCGAGCTGCGCGTCCGTCAGGTTCTCCGCGATCGACTCGTAGAGGGCCGTGAGGTCCTTCCACGTGCTCGACATGTCGGCGATGCGCTCGATCTCCGCGCGCGTCTCGCCGTGGTGCGACTGCTCTCGCAGCGCCGAGGCGAGCGCCTTGAAGGCGCGCGGATGGTCGTTCAGCATCTCGCTCGAGACGCGCGCGACCTTGCGAAGGAGCTGCACGCGCTTGTCGCTGTCGCCTTCCGACTCCGCGAGGATGTCGAGCGCGACGAGCAGCTTCAGCCAGTCTCCCCTCTCCTCGTAGATGTTCTCGAGGATGGCGGCGGCCTCGCCGCGGAGCTCCGCGTGCTGCAGGAGCGCCTCGAGGGCCTCGCGCGCGCCTTCGTGCTGCGCGTCGAGGAAGAGGATCTCGCGGTAGTTCTCGAGCGCGCCGGCCGGGTCGCCGGTGTGCTTCTCGAGCGTCTGGCCGAGACGGAACTTGAGGTCGATGATCTCGCCCTCGTTCACGTCGAGCTCGATCCGACGGCGGAGCGTGTCGACGTACGGCTCCCACCGCTCGAGCTGTCCGTAGAGGATGTCGAGCGCCTTGAGCGCATGCGCGTCGGTCGGCTCGTCCTCGAGCACGCCGTTGTAGGTGTCGATCGCCCGATCGAGGTCCTTCACCTCGGTCTCGTACAGCTTGGCGATCTCGTAGCTGATCTGCTTCTTCTCGCCGAAGTCGGTCGAGAGCTCGCGGCGCTTCTCGTAGATCCCGAGGAGGTCCGCGTAGCGCGACGTCGCGCGGTAGAGACGCTCGAGCGCGGCGAGCGCCTCGGCGTTCTCGCTGTCGGCGTCGTAGACGGCGCGATAGACGACGAGCGCCTCGTCGACCTGCTGCATCTCCTCGACGAGCACGCGACCGAGCTTCAAGCGAAGCGTGATCGCGAGGCCCGCGTCGCCGCTGCCCTCCGCCTGCTCGATCGCGGTGCGGTAGGCGGCTTCGACCTCCTGCCACTGGCCGGTCGCCTTCGCGGCGCGCTCGACGTCGACGGTGGTCTGCTCGTCCGCCGGGAAGAGCACGAACGCGGCGAGGTAGCGCGCGTACGCCTTCTGGGGCTCCTTGACCTTGCCTTCGTAGAGGGCGGCGACCTCGCGGAGGAGCGAGAGCTTCGCGTACGCGTCCTCTTCGTGACCGAGCTTCACCTCGATCGCGTTCGCGAGGGCCTTGCTGTTGCCGGCCTGCGAGTAGATCGGGATCAGCGCTTCGGCGGCGCGAAGGTTCGAGGCCTCGAGCTCGAGGACCTTCTCGTAGGCGCGAGCCGCGCGATCGTTCTTCTGCTTCTTGTCCGCCCAGAGCTCGGCGATCTTGAAGAGCATGCCGATCTTGGCTTCGGAGCCGGCTTCCTTCGCCTCCTGCTGCTCGAGGACGCGGATGAACTCGTCCCACTTGCCGCTCTCGGCGTAGAAGACCTCGAGGTCGTCCCAACGACCGAGGGCGAGGTACTTCTTCTTCAGAGCCTCCTGCGCCTTGCGGTCGTTCGGCTCGATCGCGAGGAGCGCGCGCCACGCGTTGACCGCGCCCTCGTCGTTGTTCAGGCGATCGCCGTAGATCGTCCCGAGCTTCGTGAGGATCTGGACCTTCTGGCCGTTGTCGTACGTGACCTCGGCCTGCTTCTCGAGGACGTCGACGAGCTTGTCGAAGTCCTTGCTACGCTCGTAGAGACCGCCGAGTGCTCCGAGCGCCTCGGCGTTCGACGGATCGGAGTCGAGCACCTGCTGCCAGAGCTCGATGCAGACCTCGGGCTTCTTGACGCGCTCGGTGGCGAGCTTCGCGATGTCGAGGAACTTCCGCGCACGCTCGTCGCCATACAGGCGCTCCGCTTCGCGACGCTCGAGACCGAGGAGCTTCTCCCAGTCGCGACGCTTCTCGTACATCTGCCGGAGGTACTCGATCGCGCTCCCGTTCTCCGGGTCGATCGCGATCACCGCCTCGTACGCCTTCACCGCCTCCGCCTGGTTGGCGAACTTGCCGGTGTAGAGCTCGGCGGCCTTCGTGTAGAGGCTCACCTTCTCGTCGGCGTCGGGAACGATCGCCGCGAGCTGGAGCAGCGTCTTGACGTACTCGTTGTAACGCTTGTTCGCCTCCTGCTTGTCGGCGAGGGCGCGGAGCTCGGCGATCTTGCCCGGGTCACCCTCGACGACCGGAGCCGCGGTGGGCGGCGCGGCGGGAGGCGGCGCGGGCCGCTCGGACGGCGCGGCGGCGGGCGGCGGCGCGGACGGAAGCGGCGCGGGCCGTTCGGACGGAAGTGCCGGCGGAGGCTCGGCGACCGTCACAGGCGGGGGCGGCGGCGTCGCATCGCTGATGCTCGCCTGGCGTGCATCGAAGCCCTGCGGCGGCGGGCTCGTCTCCATCCGCGCGGGCGGCGTGCTGAGATGAGCGAGCGGCGGCAGCGACGCGGACGCCGGCGGCGGGCTCGTGAGCGACTCGCCGATCTGCGCCTCGAACGCGCGGAGGATCGGATGCTCGGGGCTGATCTGGCTGAGACGCTCGAACACCGTGCGAGCGCGGATCAAGTTGCCGAGCTGACGCCACGCGATGGTCCCCGCCTGCGCGAGGAGGAACGTCGCGTTGCCGTTCTCGCCCGAGGTCGTGACGGCTTCCTCCGCGAGCGTGAGCACGCGGTCCCAGTCGCCCCCCTTCCGGCCGTACGCGTCGCGGAGGAAGTGGAACGCGCCTTCGTTCTCGGGATCGAGCTTGATCGCCTCCTCGAGGAACTTCGCTCCGGTGTCGACGTTCTGATGACGCGAGACCCAGCGCGTGCCAAACGTGAGCGCGAGGCTCGCGCGGCGCTCACGCTGGTTCTCGTTCTCCAGAAGACGGAACTGGAAGCTCTCGAGCTCCTCGAGCCTTCCGAGCTCGCCGAGCGCACCCTCGAAGAGCGCGGCGGCTTGCTTGTTCGCGGGGTCGGCGGCGTAGGCGCGCTCGAGCAGGCCGACGACGGCGTCGGGCTGGAAGCGGCGCGTGACACGCGCGGCGCGGAGATACTGGCGGCAGCGCTGCGCGTGGGATCCTTCGGTCGCCGCGTTGGCGAGCGCGCTCACGTGCGACTGCCACGAGCCGCTCTCGGCCTGCACGTCCTCGAGACACGCACGCGCCTCCGCGTTCTGCCCGTTGCTCGTCGCGAGCGCCCGCGCGTACGTGCTCGTCGCCTTGTCGTAGTCGCCGAGATCGCAGAGCACGTCACCGAGCTCGAGGAGCAGCTCGCTCGCGACATCGCCTTCCTTCTGCGTGCGGAGCTCCAACTCGAGGAGCTTCTGCACCATGTTCAACTTGCCGAGGCTCCAGTAGACCGAGCGCGCTGCTTCGAGGCTCTCACCGAGCGCAGGATTCAGCTTGTACGCGTCCTGGAAGTGCTTCAGCGCCTTCACGCCGGAGAGGAACTTCGACTCGAGGACCTGTCCTAAGCGCAGGTGAAAACCCGCCTTGGCTTCGTTCGCATCCGAAGACTGGATTCCTTTCTCGAGCTCTTCGACGAGCCCCTGCCAGTCGCGAACGTTTTCGAGCTGCTTCAGGCGGTCCTGCAGGTCCATGGATTCCCTCGGTTATCCCCAAACCACTTTGTGTGTCTCGTGACCGCTACGCTCGGTACGAGACTGCCAACGCGGGAGTGAAAGGCTATCAAAGCCCACAGCAGTGTGGGGTTCCTTGATCACAATTTGGGGCTCGCGCCCCAACCACCCGCAGAGGTGGGCCTTCGGCCCTCGTTGAATCGCGGACGAGTACTTCGGCGACGAACCGGGGGCGCTTTCGCCGTGACCGGTGTGGCGTCGTGTGGGCACGAAACGCCCATCGTGCAAGACGATCCGGCACTCACTGAACCGGATTGAAAGAGCCCGCGCACCGTTCGGAACGCGGGCTTCACAAAGAGCTTCGATCGGAATCGCGCGCGGGGGACACTCTCCCGCGGAAGACAGACTCGTGCTCGGGCTACCTGCGAGCCCGCGAGTCGCTGCCCCGACTGTTTCCGGCCCCACGAGAGCGTGGGGCCCGAGGCGATCGTCGTAGGTCACTTACTGGAGGTTACCGCCAAGCTTCGTTGCCATCTGCTGCGCCTGGGTGCACTGATCCGCGTAGCGCTGGGCAGCCGCGCCCTTGCAGATCATCTTCTGGAAGGACTGCAGCTGGGCCATCGCCTCGCTCTTCTTCGGCGGGTTGAGGCTCGCGTACGCGGCGCCCAAGTTGAAGAACGCGATCTGCTGGCCGGCCTCGTTGCACTGGCCGCACGCCTTCTTCGCTGCCTCGTACTCGGTGACGGCCTTCGACGTGTCGCGCTTCCGATCGGCGATGTCGCCGAGGAGGCTGTGGACGACGAAGAGCGCCTTGTCGCCTTCCTTTGCGAAGGGGAGGCTCTGCGTGAGGACCTGCTCCGCCTGGTCGATGTAGTTCAGACGGACGTAGAGCTCGGCGAGGGGACCGTAGAACGTGAGGACGTCCGGCTTGGTCGTGATCGCCTTCGTGTAGGACTCGATCGCGGCCGCCTCGTCGTCGAGGTGGAGGTGCACCTCCGCGAGCTCGAAGTGCGCGTCGGCGATGTTGGGATCGAGCTTGATCGCTTCCTCGAGCGGGCCCTTCGCGTCAGCCCAGCTCGTCGGGCCCTTCACCGCCTGGCGCGCGAGCGCGAGGCCATGCTGGAAGAAGTAGTTCGCGTGCTTCGGCGCGAGCTTCTCGGCCTTCGCGCACGTGGTCGCGACCTTGTCCCACTGCTCTTTCTTCTGGTACGCGTTCGCGAGCTTTCCGAGGATCTTGTGATTCGTCGGATCGAGATTCGTCGCCTGCTCGTACTTCGAGATGGCGCCGTCGATGTTAGCCGCCTTGTCCCTGTCGCCTTCGTTGGCGAGGTTGACGGCCTCGATGTTGTTTCGGCTGCAGGCGGAGCCGAAGAGCGCAAGCGCCGATACCGCGAGAACCGTTCCCAAAACCCTCTTCATGGCCGCGAGAGTGTAAGGGACGGGGTGCTCTATACAAAGAGGAAACAAGGACGGTTTCGGCTTGCATGACCGCAAGCGTCGACCGAATTTCGTCTCCACCGTGGCAGTCCGATGGATCCTGCCCTCATCGCGCGGGTCCTCTTTGCGTCTCGACTCGTCGACCGGGTTGCCCCACCCCTCGACGGGCGTCGCGGGGCTCAGGGACTGAAGCGGTATCCGATCGAGAGCGCCGCCGCCGACGCGTCGATCGCAGGGCCGCTCGTCGCGCCTTCGATCTCGAGCATGTAACGGCCGCTGAGCTCCACGAAGACAGCGCTCCGCCCGTCGACCCGGACTTCGAGACCGGCGCTCGCCCCGAGCCCGGCCGCGAGCGAGCTGCTCCGAACGCCCGCGCTCTCCGCACCGACATGCGCTCGCGTCCCGAGCAGCTCGGGCGCCAAGGTGATGTACGGGGCGTGCCGCGCATTCGCCCCTCCGAAGCGGTAGCCGAACGGGAGCCGGCCTCCGAAGACATTTGCGCGGACGCGCGTTTCACCGACGCCGTCGACGTTGCTCGTCCCCGGCGGGGTCGCCTCGAAGACGCCCTCCGCGCCGAGCAACATCTCTCCGGGCCCGCGCGGCATCGCGAGCCGGATACCGAGGCTGCCGCCGAAGCCCGGTCGATTCAGCACCGTCGTGACCCGTCCTGCCAGAGTGAGCTCGAGGTGTGTCGTAGCGTCGGCGATCGGTCCGTCCACCTGTTCACCCGAGGTGAGCGAGAGCGCGTTCGTCTCCACCAACGTCTCCCCGGCGATCCGCAGGCGGAGCGCTCCGCCCGTCGCCGCCGGAGCGAGCGCGAGCGGCGCGACGAACGCGCCCGCGCCACCAGCGCCGAACGGGCCGATGCGCATCCCCGACGGAGCAGTCTCGACGGCCACGGACACGTTCTCGATCGGAGCCCCGGCGTCATCGGTGAGGCGCACGCGCACCGACGTCGCGGCCCCGGCCGCCGGCACCAGCTCGGCGACTGCGTTCACGCGTCCGAACGGCAGCCGCGGCATCTCGAGGCTCGCACGCTGGCCGCCGTCCTCCGTCGAACAAGCGATCGTCTGCGCGGCGTTACGGTCGATCTCGAAGGGGCTCTGCTGCACGACTCCGTCGATCGCGCACGTGACGCTCGAAGGCGTGACCTCGATCCGCGTCTTCCGCCCGGGGAGCGGCGTGCTCGCGAGCGACGCGACGACGACGCTCGCGACCGAGCTCCACTTGCCCTCGAACTGGTCGTCGTCGATCGCGCTCGCACGCGCGTAGTACTTCCCCACGCTCGCGCCCTTTGCCTCGATCGCGCGCGTCGCGAACGGCACGCGTGTGTCGACGAGAAGGTCGTCGAAGTCCGCGTCTCGCGAGAGTTGGATATGCCACTGCGCCGCGGCGGGCCCGGACGGCGACGCCGGCGGCGCGAATGCGAGCGCGAGATCCGCCTCGCCCTCCGTGAGCGCGAGACCGGGCACCGGCGTGCTCCATACGGGCGCGTCCGGAAGCGGCTTCGGCGGCGTCGGGGGCCGGCCTGTCTCCGCCTTCGACCCGAAGCCGCTCTTCACGTCGACCGACTTTCGCTGGGCCGTCAGCTTCGAAGCACCGTCGTAGACGGCGAGCCTCGTCGTCTTCTTCTCGTCGACGCTCACCTGCGCCTCGCCGTTCTTCATCTCGACGGCCCCCGAGTCGGTCGCGACGCGATGCTTGTCGGCGCTCCCTCCGGCAAGCTCGGAGAGGCGAGCGCGAAGGCTGCCGGTCACGAGCGTGGTCTCCGTCGCGGAGGGTCTCGCACCGAGATGCGCGGCGCGCGACTGGGCATCACCGAGGATGACGACGAGAGTGTTCTCTCCGAGCTTCACCTGCGTCTCGTCGCGGAAGGTGACGTCGGCCGTCGACCTCTCCTTCGTCCCGACGCGGTTGCCCCGGAAGAGCGGATCGTTCGGCTTGCCCGACCTCGGCTCGGGCGCGCGCACCTCGACGACGTTCTTCGTCCGCGTGAGCCGGGCATCGGGCCCCGCCGAGGGGGCCGCCGGCTTTGGCGGGAGGATGAGCACGCGTCCGGCCTTGAGCGAGTGCGGGGCCGGTCCCATCCCCGGATTCGCGTCGTGGATGATGTCGACGAGGCGTGAGTCGCCGTAGAAGCGCGCGGCGATGGCTGCGCAGGTGTCTCCGCGCACCACCGTGTACTTCACCTCGGCCGAATCGGCGTACGCCGCGCGGTGCACGAGCGTGATGGACGAAACGAGCGACGCTCCCAGAGCGAGGCGCAACAGCGACTTCATGCCTTTCTCCTCGGACGCCTCAACAGGCGCGTGACACGTGTGGCGAGCTCGGCATCCGCCGTCTCGGCCGCAACGAAATCGCTCGCGCCCGCGCGAATGCAGTCACGAGTCTGGTCCACGTCGCGGACGTCGACGACGATCGTCGCGGCGCCCTCGAGCACCGCGCGGCGAACCTCGTCGAGCCCCTCCCTCGCCGACAGGACGACGACATCGGGCGCCGCTCCGCTCGAGTCGCCGGCCGGGCCCGCGGGCGCGCCGCCTGCACGCGGAGGCACGATGACGGAGCCGATCCCCGCAACCGCCAGCGCGCTGCGGAGGAGCGAGGCGCGCGACGCGTCACCGACCCGGAGTTCGACCCGCGCGCCCGGCCGCGCCGGCATCTCGGTGGGCACTCCGACTCGACCGGTGACCGCGCGCTCGCCACGACTCAGCGCAGCGACCCGCGTACGCTCGCGGGACGCACCTTCCGCGACCGAGAGCGGATCGGTCCCGCGAATGATCGCTGCCAGCTCGCGCCTCATCGCGTCCGCGGTGGGACGAGACTCGGGCAATTTGGACAGCGAACGCAGCACGAGGTCCTCGAGCGCTCGCGGCAAATCCGGCGAGCCCCCGCGCGAGGCCAGCGACGGAGGCTCGACGAAGAGGTGCTGGACCATGAACTGCGCCGCACCCGGGCCGTCGAACGGAGAGTTCCCCGTGAGGCATTCGTACAGCATCGTTCCGACGGAATAGATGTCCGCCGCGCCGCTGGTCTCCTTCCCCTCGCATTGCTCCGGAGCCATGTACTCGGGAGTCCCGTGCACCATCCCGGTCACGGTCAGCTTCTCGATCGACATGCCGGGGAGGTGAACGAGACCGAAGTCGAGGAGCTTCACGTGGTCCGAGCCGACGATCATCACGTTGCTCGGTTTGATGTCGCGATGAACGATTCCCGCGTCGTGAGCGACCGCGAGCACCTCGAGGAGCTGATCGAAGACCGCGGCGATGAACGGGATCGATACCGGTCTCCCCTCGATGATGTCCGCGAGGGGCTTCCCGCTCATCAGCTCCATGACCATGAACGGCTCGCCCGCGTGCTCACCGAAGTCGAGGAGCGACACGATGCACCGATGACGGAGGCGCGCCAGAGCGACTGCCTCCCTTCGGAAGCGCGCGCGGAGCTCGGGGGTCGATGCGAAGACCGGATGGAGGAACTTGATCGCGACCGGCTCGTCGAGCTCCATGTGGGTCGCGCGGTAGACCGCTCCCATGCCGCCGCGGCCGATGAGGTCCGCGATCCGGTATTTCCCGCCGACCGTCGCGTCGATTCGCGGGTCGGGACCTTCGTCTCTTTCCTGGTTCATGAAACGAGCTCGAAGAGCTCCATCGGCTCCGTCTTGCCGCGGATCGGGTGAAGGCCGAGCGAGCGGAGCTCGAACTCCGAACCGGCACGCTCGGCGACCTTCGCGGTGACGAGGGTCTGACCAGGTCGTGCGAGGGTCTCGAGACGCGCGGCCACGTTGACGGAGTCGCCGACGGCGGTGAACTCCATCCGGAGGTCGCTCCCCAGGTTGCCGACGAGGGCCTCCCCCGTCCCGACGCCGATACCGAGCTTGACGTCGACCGCGAAGCGCTCGCGCCACCGCGGGCTGCTGGCGGTCACGAAGCGGTGCATGTCCTCTGCGGCGGCGAGCGCACGAGCGACGTGCTCGCCGTCCTCGTCGTTGCGCACGCCGAACACCGCCATGATCGAGTCGCCCATGAACTTGTCGACCATCCCTCCGTGACGGAAGACGACCTCGGAGAGTACGGTGAAGAGCTCGTTGAGGAGCGCCACGACGTCCTCGGGGCTCGATCGCTCCGCGAAGGGGGTGAACGCCGACACGTCGGCGAACACGACCGTCACGTCGGCGCGACGACCTCCGAGCGCGAGCGGACCGCCGCCGCTTGCAACGGCCGCCGCGACCTCGGCGGGGAGGTAGCGTGCGAGGCCGGCCTCGATCCCTGCCCGGCGGACGATCTCTTTCTCGCTCGCCGCGAGCTCGTCGGCCATCCGGCCGAGCGACGCTCCGAGGACACCGAGCTCGTCGTTCGAGCGCACCTCGTTCTTCGCGTCGAACTCTCGCCGCGCGTAGGCGCGCGTGAGCGAGACGAGCTCTCCGATCGGTCGCGTGGTGCGGCGCGCAATGACGCTGCCGACGACGATCGCCAGAGCCGCGAGCGCGAACGCCGTGATCACGAAGGCGCGCCTCGCCTCTCCGAGCGCGCGGAAGGCCTCCGCCTCCGGGCGCTGGACGACGACGGCCCACCGCTGCGCGGGCAACGTCCGGACCGTGCCGATCATCGGCTCGCCGTTCGCGGCGCTCCAGCTCCCGCGCATCACGAGCGTGCGCGTGAACGTCTCTTTCACGAGGCCGACGCGCTTGAAGACGCCGTCGCCCGCCAGCGACTGGCCGTGCGTCCACGCCGAGCCGGCGCCCGCGACCACACGAAGCTCGTCATCGACGACCACGAGGAGGTCCTGGCGACCGAAACGAGCGACCCCGAGCTCGTCGACGATGGTGTCGAGGTGAGCGGCCTTCGCTCCACCGAGGAGGAAGCCCGTCACGACGCCATCGACCATCAACGGCTCGAAGTACCGAGAGCCCACCTTCGGATCGTGGATCCACTGCGGACGCTCCCGATCGACGATCGCGGCGCCGAGCTCGGTCACGCCCTTCCCCGTACCCTTCTCGACGCTGCCGATGAAGGTTCCGTCCTTCGCGAACACCGAGACCCACTCGATCAGGTCCGAAGCGCCGATCGCCTCGCGCGCGAACGTCAGGCGCAGCTCCTCGTCCTCGATGCGGTCGCTCGCGAGCACGTTCGCGGCGCGATGCACGGCCCGCTCACCGTCGTCGAGCGCCGCGGCGAGCTCGCGGCTCGTCTGATCGGCGATCGCGAGCTCGAGATCGCCCTCCACCTCCGTTAGCCCTGCGCGCTGGATGCGGACGACGAGGATCGCCGCCACGAGCAGCGGGACCAGCGCGACGGCGAGCATCGCGGCGGTCCACTTGACTCGAAGCGACACACCTACGCGTGCGCTGGCGACGGATTGCTGCTCGGCGGTCATACCGAACGGCGCGGAGCGATTCCGGATCGACCGTCAGTCATCGAGCGTCCGGAGGCCGCTCCTCTGCAGGATGCGGTAGAGGTTCATTCGGTCCATGTTCGCGCGGCGCGCCGCCTTCGAAACGTTGCCGGACGACCAGTCCATGAGCGCTTCGACGTAGCGGCGCTCGAAAGCGACGATGGCGCGTTCCTTCGCCTCGCGGAACGAGACGTCGAGGTCGACGGCGTCGTCCGCCTTCACGGCAGGCGGCGGCACGGACGACGTCTCGCGCGCCTCGGTCGGCACCACCGAGCGGAGCACGACGCATCGCTCGACGTAGTTCCGAAGCTCGCGCACGTTGCCGGGCCAGTCGTAGCGCTCGAGTCGGCTCAGGACTTCGGCGTCGAAGAGCGCGGTATCGCGCGTCGCGCCAAGGGAGCGGAGGAACGCGCGCACGAGGAGAGGGACGTCCTCACGACGCTCGCGGAGCGAGGGCACGAGAACGGTCACGACGGAGAGCCGGTAGAAGAGGTCCTCGCGGAAGCGCCCCTGGTTCACCTCGCGATGGAGCTGCCGGTTCGTCGCGGCGACGACACGTACGTCGACCTTCCTGGGCGTGTTGTCGCCCACGCGTCGGACCTCGCGACTCTCGAGCACCCGGAGGAGCTTCGGCTGCATCTCGAGCGGCAGCTCGCCGACCTCGTCGAGGAACACCGTCCCGCCGTGCGCCGCCTCGAACGCGCCGGCGCGATCGCGATCCGCCCCCGTGAACGCGCCCTTCACGTGTCCGAAGAGCTCCGACTCGATCAGGCTCGGCGCGATCGCGCTGCAGTCGAAGATGACGAACGGCTTCTTCGCGCGCGGCCCTCGGCGAACGATCTCGCTCGCGACGAGCTCCTTGCCCGTCCCGCTCTCTCCCTCGATGAGCACGTTGGCGTCACTGGCCGACACCTTCTCGAGGACGGCGAACAGCCGCTGCATGACCCGAGACTGACCGAACATCTCGCCGAACGAGGCCTGATCGAGGAGCTCGACCTCCGTCGCCGCCTGGATCTCACGGATCTGGATCGCCGAGCCCCCAAGCTCGATCTCGGCGAGCGCCGGGAGATCGGCGTCACGGATCGAGAACCCCCCGATGAGGGTGCCGTTGAGCGAGCCCGAATCGATCACGCGCCAGGCGGACTCGCCGCGCTCGATCACGCAATGGAACCGCGAGACCTGAGGATCGGTCAGGACAAGGTTGTTCTTCGGATGCGAGCCGATATGGAAACGGTCACCGTCGAGCGTCACGACCCGCGACGTCTCGGCTCCCGCCTCCCTCGTGACCGTGACCTCGAGACGAGGAGCGGGGACACGCTTGCGCCCGCTCGGAACGGTCGCGTCGGGATTCTTCGGCGTTTGTATCATCGTTTGAGAGCTCAAGAGCTACGAGAGCCCGTTATACTCCGCGATGGCCGCGGCGACACGGTTAGTGTCGGACGGCCCGAGCACGCTGAAGTGTGGGACAGCTCCGGCGCACGAAGCAAGCGCCTCGAGAGCGGCTGGGCTTGGGCGCAGGCGAGCCATCGAGAGCAGGGTCAGCAACGCGCGTTCCGACGAGAGCCGCGAGAGCCTGAGCCCGTCGGTCTCCGTCGTCCCCACCGCCCAGACCTCGAGCGCCGGAAGGACCTCTCCCCATGCGCGGGAGCGCAGGGTCGGTGCGCCGTCACTCTCGACCGCGATGGCATCCCATCCGATCGCGTCGACGCCGGCATCGCGGAAAGCTCGGGCAAACGCAGCCGCTTCGCGCATCGTCCCCTGGACGAGGAGCGCCCCGCCTCGGAGTCGAACCAGCGCCCCAGCGACGTCGACCGAGGCCCCCGCCTCGAGCGACGACCGACGCCACTGGACCGGCGCCGGATAGCGGCGGAAGAGGACCTCGCCCTTCTCACCGTCGACGCCGACGGACTCGTGCGGCCCGAGGATGCGCTCGCCGAGGATCTCGCGACGCAGACCACGCAGCAGACGGCGGATGCGCTGCGCGCTGACATGCGATGGGGGCAGGAACGGGTAGAGATCGCTCACGATGTCGAAAGCCTGGGCGGCTTCGTCGAAGAGCTCGTAGAGCGATTGGCTCTCGTCGTCGAGGACGACGGCCGCTCGCTCGAAGCGCACGACGGTGAAGCGCCCGGCCGTATGGACGATCGGGCAGCGTCGTTGTTCAACCACGCGCCCGCGAAAGCGACGACCGTGCCGCTCGCTCGTGCGCGCGAGCGCGAACGAAAATGCGCGGCCCTCGAGCGCGCGTTCTGCGTGACGAGCGCAGATTCGTCGCGACGACGCGACGGTTCGATGTAGCGCCGACGCAGCAGCGCCGCTCGGAAGCTGCGCAAATCATTGGTCCGCGGAGCTGGTACGCCCAATGCTCCAGCGCGCCGCGCCGGCCCGCTTTTTGTTGACCGAGGCATCGCGCTCGCGCCAAAAGGCACCGCTTCTTGTTCCCACTTCCACAGAGGTAACGACCATGGTCACCAGGCGTTTCTTCGCCTTGACGCTCGCGGCAAGCAGCGTCTTCGCGGCCTCCCCTGCCCTCGCGCAGGAGCAGGCCGGCTACGCATCCAATCACTTCAATCCGTCCGAGCGAGGCAGCCAGTGGTTCGTCCTCGACTCGCTCGACATGCGTGGTCATGGCCGACTCGCGATCGGCATCGTCAACGACTACTCGTATCGCTCACTCGTCGGCTACCACGCCGATGGTGACGTCACCTCGGTCGTCCGTAACCAGTACTACGCGCACCTCGGTGGCTCGGTCCTCCTCGCCGACCGCTTCCGCCTAGCGCTCAACGTGCCGCTCCAGGTCTACGGCGACGGGAACACGGCGACGATCAACGGGGTCGTGCACCGACCGGCGAGCGACGTGGCCGTCGGCGACGTTCGCGTCTCCGCCGATGCGCGCCTCTTCGGCGAGAAGGGCGACGCCGCGACCATGGCCCTCGGTGCAGAGCTCATGCTGCCTGCCGGCTCGACCGCCGCGTACACCGGCGACGGGCAGCCGCGCGTCCTGCCTCGTCTCCTCTTCGCCGGCGAGGCGAGCTCGTTCATCTATGCCGCGAAGGCCGGCTTCATGGTCCGTCCCCGCGACGAGGCCTGGGGCAACGGGTACATCGGCAACAGCGTCGTCTACGCCGCGAGCATCGGTGCGCAGCTCGCCAACAAGAAGCTCGTCGTCGGCCCCGAAATCTTCGGCTCCACCGTCACCGCCGACAGCCGAGCCTTCGAGAAGCGGACCACGCCGCTCGAGGTCCTCCTCGGCGTCCACTATAACGTCGGCGAGAACATCCGCCTCGGCGCAGGCGTCGGCACGGCCCTCGTGCGCGGCTACGGCGCCCCCGTCGCTCGCGGCCTGCTCTCGCTCGAGTGGGTCCCCGGAAATCCGAAGCACGAGGTCGCCGCCGCCCCGGTGGAAGATCGCGACGGTGACGGCGTGCCCGACTGCGAGGACGCCTGTGGCTGGGTGAAGGGACCGCGCTCGAGCGACCCCGCGAAGAATGGATGCCCGCCCGCAGACGCGGACGGCGACGGCATCCCCGACGAGGTCGACGCGTGTCCCCTCGCCGTCGGGCCCGCGACCGCGGATGCCAAGACGAACGGCTGCCCGCTCGACGCGGACGCCGACGGAATCCCCGACAGCGAGGACGCCTGCCCGCGCGAGCGCGGCAAGCGCTCGCTCGATCCGAAGCTGAACGGCTGCGCCGAGCACGACCAGGACGGTGACGGAATCCTCGACACGGACGACGCCTGCCCAGGAGTCGCCGGGGTGAAGACGACCAATCCGAAGACCAACGGCTGTCCCGATCTCGACCGTGACAAGGACGGCGTGCCGAACGACGTCGATGCCTGTCCGGACGAGCCGGGCAAGGCCGATCCCGATCCGAAGAAGAACGGATGCCCGAAGGCGTTCCTCGACAAGGGCGTCATCAAGATCACCGAGCAGGTCCGCTTCAAGACCGCGAGCGCGGAGATCGTCCCCGGCAAGGACAGCCAGGAGATCCTCGACGCCGTCCTCTCGGTGCTGAAGGCGCATCCGGAGGTCAAGCATGTCCGCGTCGAAGGCCACACCGACGATCGCGGAGCCCCCGCCAAGAACAAGGCGCTGAGCAAGGCGCGCGCAGAGACGGTCGCGAAGTGGCTGACCGCTCACGGCATCGAGAAGACGCGCGTCAGCGCGGAAGGCTTCGGTGAAGAGAAGCCGATCGAACCGAACACCACGGAGGCAGGACGCACGGCCAACCGCCGCGTCGAGTTCCACGTCGAGCAGGGTCAGGCTGGAGGAAACGCGCGATGAAGACGATCTCGATTCTCGGGCTGCCCGTCGTGATGGCGACGGCGCTCATCTCCACCTCCGCCTTCGCGCAGAGCACGCCTCCGGCGGGGCCGACCATTCCAGCCGAGACCGTCAAGGCGCAGACCGCGACGACCGGCAAGACCGAGGTCGCCAAGGGCGGGTTCGCGACGAGCGGCCTCCCGGCCGAGGACGATCCGAGCGAAGCGACCGAAGCCTCGATCGCGGCAGGCGGACTCTTCTCGTCCGGCAACGCGCGCACGGTGGCGCTCACCTCGAGCGGCAAATTCCGACTCCGCCGTGAAGCGCACCAGCTCACGGTGCAGGCCGCCGCGAACTTCGCGCGCGCCGGAAAGAAGGACGAGCCCGTCGATACGACGGTCGAGAACTACCAGGGAGTGCTCCGTTACGATCACTTCTTCACCGACCACATCGCCGCCTTCTTCCAGTCGAGCGCGCGACGCGACCGGTTCCAGGGCCTCGATATGCGACTCAACTTCGACCCTGGTGCCGCCTACTACTTCGTCAACACCAAGCAGCAGCAGCTCCGCGGCGAAATCGGCTACGACCTCCAGCACGACGTCCGCCGGGACGCGTCCCGCGTGGTGGCGAATCCGCCCGGGGCCAACGGCGTCGCATCGCCGCCGACGATCGTCGACAAGACGCAGACGCTCCACAACGTCCGTGCCTTCCTCGGCTACGACAACAAGCTCTACAAGGAGGTCGGGTTCATCACGAGCTTCGAATACCTCCAGAACGTGTCCGACCTCGGGACCTACCGCTTCGTCTTCGACATCGGTCTCAAGACGAACATCGCCGAGAATCTCGCGATCGCGACGACCTACACGATGCGGTTCGAGAACAAGCCGCTGCCGGACGTCGAGAAGGCCGACTCGATCGCTTCGGTGAACCTCGTGTACACGCTATTCTGACGAGAACAACGTGAAGATCCTCACAGAGTTCAAAGAGTTCGCGCTCAAGGGCAACTTCATCGATCTCGCGATCGCCGTCGTGCTCGGCGGCGCGTCCGGAAAAGTGGTCACCGCCATCGTCGAGAAGGTGATCATGCCGCCGCTCGGCATCTTGCTCGGGAAGGTCAACTTCACCGACTTGAAGGTCGTGCTCCAGAAGGCGACCTTCGCCGAGGACGGTGCGGAGCTGACGAAGGAGGTCGCGCTCGGCTACGGCGCTGCCCTCCAGGCGCTGCTCGACTTCGTCATCATCGCGTTCATCGTGTTCCTCATCGTGCGCGCGATGAACCGGTTCAAGGCGGCAGCGCCCCCGCCCGAGACGCCCGCGCAGGAGAAGCTCCTCGCGGAGATTCGCGATCTCCTCAAGAAGGACGCGAAGAGCGCGAAGTAAGCGCAGCGAACGCGAGCATGTCCCACGTCCGCCCGTCCCGCAGATCACCGGCACGACCGTCGCGCACAGCGATGAGCGTGGACATGGGCATCGTGCAGACGGCCGAGGACCTCGTCGGCATGCTCCGCGTTCGGCTCCGTCGCCTCGGCGCCTCGGTCGAGCGACGCAAGCTCGAAGCCGAGCTCTGGACCTATCGAAAGACGGTGAACCGCTGGCGGACCGTCGCTCCGCGCGAGGAGCAGGCCAGGGCCCTCTTCGACCTCCTGCTCGACCTCGAAGCCCGAACGCAGCGTTGTGCGATCGCGTCCAAGCCTCCGGTCGCACCTCGTCACGAGCTCCCGACCGTGCCGGGGCGTACAGCCACCGGCACCGTCGGGCCCGTTGCCCGGACGCCGCAGTCCGGCGCGCGGCGCTCGGCCCGTTCCGCCGCTACACGCCGAAGTAGTTGAGCAGCGGCTCGATCAGCGACACGCCGCTCCAGCCACTGAATGGGATCAGCACCGCCCGCAGGAACGGCTGCTGGAGCAAGGGCCGGAAGGGCCCTTCGCGCGTCGTATCGATGCGCTCGACGAGCATCCGGATCTGCGCCGGCGCGGCTTTGCGGGTGCCGTCGCGGAGCTGATCGAGCGTGAGCGGCGCATGCTCCGGACACCCGTCCGGACCGCGCGTCTCCGCATAGCCGCTCGGTCGCGCGTCGCCCTCGCCGTCCTCCAACCGCAGGAGGTCGGCCTGGTAGTGCGCGATGGCCGTGCGCTTGGCGCGCTCGGCGGCGCGACGCAGCACCAGCATCGCGTAGAGCACGTAGAGGAGCGACAGCGCGGCTACGACGACGAGCGGGAGCGGGAGCTCGCTGTCGTCGAAGATCGGGTGGAGGGCGAATCCCAGCAGGAAGATCTGCACGAAGGGGACATAGACGATCGGGTTGATACGCCCGGCGGCGCGCACGATCAGCTCGAAGTCGAGTGACTCGACGAGCAGCACCTCCGGCACCCCGCTCTCCTCGCGCCGTCGATCGAGCGTGGTCGCCGGCCACGAGCTGCGCGCGGCGGAGAGTCGGTTCACGAGGTGCACACACGCGCGCGCCTCGAACACCGTCCAGAAGATCGTCGCCCAGAGCACGGCTACGTTCGCCGCCCAGAGCAGGTCGTTCACGCCCACGACGTGCTGGCCCCGATGGGGGAAGAACGGCGGGTCGACGAGGTAGAGCGCGCCCGCGAAGGCGCCGAACAGCGCCGTTGCCAACGCGATCCAGGACCAGAAGCCGAGCCCGGACGTGCGATCGAGGTAACGCTGCCAGAGCCGATCGACCGAGACACGCTCCTCGCCTTCGGAGCCGGGCTCCAGCCGTTCGGTGCGCGTGAAGTCGACGAACGGCCCGCGAAGCCACTCGATGCGCCGGCGCCACACGTCGGCCGGCGACCATCGCGGGCCGTCGTCGGAGGCCCGGCTCGGGCGCGAACGTCTGTTCCGCGAATGCCCGCCCGGCTCCGGCAACCCGAGCGCGAGAGCGATCGCGTGAGCGCGCCTTCGAAGACGTACGAGCCCGACGGCGCCGAGCGCGAGCGCGACCAACAGCGCAAGGAAGCGGATCACATGCGATGGCAGCGCGCTCACGCCTTGCAGCCAGACGACGGGCTCACCTTCGTACTGGGAGGCGATCCACCTGCCGGCGTGCCAGACGACCCATGCTGCCGCGAGCGCCACGACGAGGGCGAGGACCAGCCACACGAGCAGTCGCTTGCGGCGAGCCCACGCGAGCTCGAGCCCTTGCTCGACGGTCGCGAACGATCGATTCGCGCGTATCGTGAGCAGCACCACCAGCGTGCCGAGAACGGCGATCGCCAGGCCATGCGGCCAGTGAACACGCCCGACCTCGCCGCTCGGAGGTGGATGGAACGAACCACAATCGGAGGGCCAAGCCTTGCAGGCCTCGTCCTCGCGCGTCGTCAGATCCACCGCACGCGTGCGTCCGATCTCGAAGCTGCGGGGCTTTCCACGCCTCCACCCCACGTTCTCCGAGGTGTCGATGGAGCTTCCCCCGACGGCGAGCCGCGTCGCGAGATAGGCGGCGGTCTGGTAGCCGCTCCGGAACGCCGGAACGGCGTCCTGGATCTTGGGATGGAGCGCCAGGCCGAAGTGCGATGCGACGAGCAAGTTGTGCGTCCAGCGACGCTGATCACGGTGCAGAAAGCGCGCATCGAGGTCGGTGGTGAAGTAGACGGCGTCGCGGATCCGCGGCCGCATCGCCTGGAGGATGAGGAGCTTGTCGTAGACGTCGGATCCGAAGATGCCGATCGCTCGGACTCGCCGATCCGTCCCGCCCTTGGCGTTGCTCTCGACGACGCGATCGACGACACGCTGGAGATAGTCGTACTGGCTGTGGCCCTCGGCGTGCTCCCCCTGCTCGCGACGTGAATCGGCCGGTGGCTCGTCCTGCCATGGCCGGGCACGGTCGGCAGCTGACCATCGACGCCGCGGAAGTAGTCGAAGACGAGCACCGGCGCCGCGTCGGCATCGTCCTTCTCCTCGGCGTCGGCGCACTTCTCGCGGACCGACTGCGCGAGCTCGTTCCCGAGCGCGCGTCCGTACGCATAGTCCGCTTCGACGAGCAGCACGATCTGGTCGTGACACGGCAGCCTCCGCGTGAGCTCGGATCGACGCGCATTCACATGCGCGCGTCGAGCTCCTCGAAGAGAGCGTCGACCAGTTCGTCATCCGCGCCGATGACGCGCACGACCGACTCGTGCCCTCCATCGCTCGCGACTCCGGTGCCGAACGCCTCACGCGCCGCGGCGTCGCTCGGGAGCGTCGCGCCGTACGAATAGAAGCGCATGCGCTCACCGCCGGAGGTCGGTCGCCCGCCCACTCCGAGCTCCGCCGGGATGAGCGACCGCGACTGGCTCCGTCGCAGCGCGGAGAGGAGGCTCACGTAGAGGGTGGACGTCGCCGGCCCCACCACCGCCATCCGCCATTGCGCCTTCCTCTCGAGCTCGCGCGGCACCACCTCGGAGGTCAGCTTCTGCAAGGCCCCGAGCGGGTCCTCGTAGAAGTCCCCGAGCATCGCTCATGGCCCGCGCTCGTGATGGACCGAGCGTGATGCCAGCGTCGTGCCGGACGCAACGACGAGATCGACGCCCTGCAGCTGCCCCCGGTGCGCAAGGCGGCTCCCTTCACCTCGAGAGCAACGACGTCGTCGAGCGCAACCACGGGAAGCCGAGCGCGACGGTCGAAGCGAGGCTCCGAGTCGAACCGAGGCCGCTCTTGGTCTTCACGCCGGCGGCGTCGGCTCCGCCGCGATCTCGCTCGCACACGCAGGCCGGAAATCAGCGCGCGGGGACGCACCAAAAGCCGCGAGGGCTGCGCAGCCTCTTCGGCGCGCAGCCCTCGTCCGTTACACGTGCACTCTACAACGCTCCGGAGAGGTCAGTCGCCGGGGTTGAAGATGATCGGGTAGACGACCGTGACGATGCCGCCTTCGGGCTGCGGGAACGAGAGGTTGCCGAAGCCGCGGACGACGCACGAGATGACGCCCTGGTCCGGGAGCTCGCTGCCGCCGTCCTGAGCCGTCGAGACGGCGCCGGAGCGGTCGATGACGAACTTGACCGAAACACGACCCGAGAGCGTCGGGTTGTTGCGGAGGCCGTTCTCGTAGCAGAGACGGAAGCGACCGAAGTTCTGGCGAACGATGCGCTGGATGACCTCGGGCGGGAGGCGACCGTTGACCTGGGTCTGGCCCTGGCGGAGCGACGGGGCCTTGGTCTGGTGAGCGCCACCGAGACGGCCGTGGCCGTTGCCGAAGCCCTGGCCGGTACCGGTGCCGGCGCCGTGGCCGAGCGTTCCGATGTTGCCGAGGCCGATGCCTTCGCCGCGACCACCGCCGCCTTCACCGACGCCGGAGAGGCCGAGACCGCCGGCGCCGAACGCGTCGCCGATCGAGTCACCCCACATGTTGCCGCGGGCGGAGAGCGGGTCGTTGCCGAGCGAGTCGTCGCGTCCCCAGGGAGCCGTCGGGGCGTTCGGATCGCCGCCCGCGCCGACGTTGATGAGTCCGATCATGCCGAACTCCTGCGCCTCCTTCATCGCGGCCTGACGCGCGATGTGCGGATCCGGGTTGTCCGCAGGGCCCTGGACGCCGTAGCGCTTGTTCGTGTCCTTGGTGTTCGGGTTTCCCATGGAACCCTCTTCACCCTTCGCACGAGTGCCGGTGCCGCCTTCCTTGTTGTCGGCGTTCTGATCCGGCTGCTGCTCGGTCTCCTTCTCCTCCTGCTCACGCTCGGCTGCCGCGTTGAGCATCTTCTGCATGAGGAGGAGCTGGTCGCGATCGATCGCCTCGGCGTCGTCGCTGCCCATCGACGGCATGAAGAACGCCATCGAGGCGATGATGCCGATGTGGAGGAGGAACGAGAGGCCGATGAACGCGTACGCGGCCGGCTCGAAGCTCGCCAACACGCCGGTCGCCACCGCCTTGCCGGCGTTGACCGCGCTGACCTCGAACACGAGACCGGTGCCCTCGACCTCCATCCGCGCCTTCGCGTTGTTCGGAAGGTCGAACTCGTGCGCGCCGCTCAGCTCCGAAGAGGAACGGGCGCGGCCGCCGGAGATGAGGTCCTGGAACGTGAAGGTCCCCTGCCCCGGGATCTCGACGGTGCCGGTCGAGCGCGGGAGCATCACGAGGGTGGCGCTGACGCCGCGCGCGACGACGACCGGCGCGCGCGTGGTGCCGAGGACCTCGCTCGGAACGAAGTAGTCGGCGCCCGGCTCCTCACCAACGAAGAAGCTCTTCGGCGGCGAGTTGTGCGCGACGTGGAGCGTGTTCTGGTCCCACTTGACGATCACCTCGATGGCCGCGGCGTGCGTCTCGACCTCGTCGGGGTGGACGTCGGGGCCGCTCTTCACGAGCGAGAACGTGTAGGGCTGGCTCGGATCGAAGTCGCTGCCGCCGGGCGCGTTGATCGCGTAGCCACCAGCGCCCTGATCCGCCGCCGAGGCGACGAACGGGTTGGCGACCGCGGCGAACGGGCTGGCGACCGCCGCGAACGGGTTCGCCTGGGCGAACGGATTCGCCGCGGGGGCCGGCGGCGGCTGCGATGCGGACTGGGACTGGAAGGGGTTCGCTGCCGGCGGCGCCGACTGCGGCGCGATCGCCTCGGTCGGCGTGTTGACCTGCATCTGATGCGGGGGCACCTGCGGCGTCACGGGCGCCGGCGGCACGGCCGCGGCAGCGTCCGCGCTACCCGCGAGCTCGGCGCTCTCGAGATGAATCATGGTCGACCCGATCTGGATCTGATCTCCAGGGCGGACCTTGCACTTGTTCACCCGCTGGCCGTTCACCATCGTGCCCGGCTCGTTGCCGAGGTCGATCAAGGTGATGTCGTTCGGGCCGGCGACCTCGATGACCGCGTGCATGCGCGACGCGAGGTCATCGTCCACCCGCAGGTGGCTGCGCGGGTCCTTGCCCACCTTGACGATGTCCTGTGCGATCGCCTCCCTACGCACGAGCTGATCGCCCTGGTAGAGCGCGAACGTCAGCGCAACCTTCGCCTTGCCTTCCATCGTATCGACCTTCCTCTATTGCCGCCGCGTCTCGTCGCGGAGAGTGCGGCGGTTACCGCACACGATTTCGTCTGCTGGTTTCGATGAGATCAGAGGTTCTCGACGCTCTTCAACATCTCGGGCACGAACGACGTGCGGGGGCGGATCAGCGTCGTACGCACCGGACCGGGACGCACGCGGATCGTCGCGTCGTTCGGCCCGAAGCCTCCGGCCGCGAGCGGATCGTCCGAGAACTCGTAGCCGTAGCCCTCGTCCTTGCCGGCAGCGCCCGTCGCCTTGACGCCAGCGCCCTGCGCAAACGCCGGCGCGGCGGAGAGGACGAACGTTGCTGCGATGAGACCGAAAAGAACCCGCTTCTTCATCTTCCGCTCCTGACCTCTTCGACGTCGAACATCACGGTTCGCGCCCCCTGCGGGGGGCACGTTAGCGGCATTCGGGCCAGAGGTGTAAATCTTCCAATTTCCCAGGAATTTTGCGCCGCTATTACAGTGAGAGTGTACCTTCGGATGACGCTTGCGGCAAGACGTTCGTTGTGACGCGGACGCAGCAATCCCACTGGTCTCGCCGCCTTTCTAGCCGGGAAGCACCGGGTTCAAGACGTCCTGACAACGTCTCGACCCGGAAGGTTCCCGATAATCGCAACACGCCTACCGGGCTCGACCTTTGGTCGGCTTCACCCCGGGTGCGATCCTTCCCCTTCCCCGCCCTCGTTGCAGAAAGGCCCCCCTGGCGAACCAGGGAGGCCTTCGTGCCTTCGTCGATCGCGAGACCGACTACTCCTTCTTCTCGCCCTCGGAAGCAGCGTCCGCCGAGCTCTGGTTCACGGCGTCCTTCTGCGCGTTGGCGTCGAGCTCGAGGAACGCGATCGTGTCGTCGATATCGCCGAGACGACCGAGGTCCTTCTTCGACCCGTCACCCTTCACGCGCTTCACGACGCCGTCGTACTCGGGCTTGCCGGAGGCCTTCTCGAGGAAGGTCTGGAAGATCGACTTCGCCTCCTTGAGCGAAGCGATCGTCTTCTCCTTCGGACCGCCCGCCTTCGCCTTGAACTCCTGCGTGAGGATGCCCTCGTTGTAGTAGGCGTCCGGGCGGTTCGGGTCGATCTTCTTCGCCGCGTCGAGCTCGGCCTGAGCCGCCGCGACGAGCTGGTCGTAGTTCGCCTCCGCGCCCGTGATCGGGCCGCGGATGGCGAGCGCCAGACCGAGGTGCGCGTCGTAGTCGTTCGGGCGCATCTCGAGCGCCTTCTTGTACGCCGTCGCAGCCTGGTCGAAGCCGCGGAATCCGAGGTTGACCGCGGCGTAGTTCATCTGCGCCTCGAAGAACTTCGGATCGAGCTTCGCCGCGGTCGCGAACGCGGCGACCGCGCCGTTGACCTGACC
This sequence comes from Myxococcales bacterium 68-20, assembly GCA_001899635.1. Lineage (GTDB taxonomy): Bacteria > Myxococcota_A > Polyangia > Polyangiales > Polyangiaceae > Labilithrix. The sequence continues at coordinate 107,477 of MKVQ01000006.1, forward strand.
GAGCTCGTTCTGGATCAGACCCGCGGTGTTGTGGATCGGCGCGTAGTTGGCGTTCTTGCGAATCGCCTGCGAGCACACGAGCGCCGCGAGCTCGAGCTGCTGCACGTCGGCCTTCTTCTGCGCCGAAGCGTGCGTGATGACCTGGCGGCCCTTGCTGCTCTTGCTCGTTCCCTTCATCGCTCCAGCGCGCTTCTTCGCGAGCTGGAAGTAGTAGAGGGCGAGCTGGTTGAACGCCGGCATGTAGGCGTCGTCGATGGCGAGCGCGCGCTGGAGGTTCAGCTTCGCGCAGTCCATGTCGTCCTTGCAGCCCTGCCCGCCCTGCGCGCTGTCACGCGCCATCTGCACCATGGCGAGGTTGACGAGCGCGGGGACGTTCTGGAACTGCGCGTCGGTGACGGCCTGCTGGAGGGCGCCGATGGCGGTGTCCTCGTTTCCGTCAGCCTTGTACTGGTAGAGCGCGATCTGCGCGCGTGCGTGGTGGAACTTCGGGTCGATCTGGAGAGCCGACTCGAACTTCGCCCTGGCGTTCTTGTCGTCGTTGCAGCGCTGGTAAGCGAGCCCCGCGTTGAACGTCGCCTGCGCGTTCTTTCCGACTGCCTCGAACTTCTTGGCGACGTCGGCGCAAGCCTCGTTGTTCCAGTCGTTCTTCTTGTCGTGCTCGACGAAGAGGTCGATCCCGGCGTTGAACTTCGCCTGATCGTCCTTGCTCAGCTCGGGAGCCCCCGAGCCGCCGCCCGCTGACTTGCCGCCCGCGCCCGTCTTGGGCGACGGCCCGGAGGTGCCGCCGCCACACGCCGCCGTGAGGACGAGGAGTCCCGTGCTGATGAGAGTGGTGATGCGCTTCATGTGCCTTCTCCTCAGCTCACTTCTTCTTGCCGCCCGGGAGCGGCTTGACAGGACCCTTGGGCTTCGCGGCTGCGCCGCCACCACCACCGGCCGCGGCCTTCGCCGCGTCCTTCTTGTCGCCCTCCTCCGAGTTGACCGTGGTCTTCTCGGGAGCGGCTGCCGGCGGATGCCAGAAGGATCCATCCGGAAGGACCGGCGGCGCCTTCTCGTCGAGACCGCTGTTCGAGAGCGTGGGCGCTCCGCGCAGCTCGTCGACGACGTGGTATTCGGCCTTGTAGTTCTTCGCGAGCCACACCTCGCAGCTGCGGCTGAAGTCGTCGAAGTACTGGTACTTCACCGACAGATCGAGGCACTTCTTGAGCGCCGGCTTGGCGTGATTGACCTTGAAGGGCTCGCTCGCCGCGTCGAGAGCGTCGTAGTAGGTGCCACGGATGTCGGCGTCCTTCTTCCACCCCTCCGGGATCGGAGCGCGGCGGAAGTCGTCGACGAGGTCACCCCACATGAGGCCCGCGCGCGAGCCTGCTGCGATGACCCACTTCGGCGGCGGAACGGGCTTGAGCTCGAGGATCTTGACGTACTCGGGCTCGACCTTGCCGATCGCGTCGCGCTTCTTCGTGTACCAGTCCTTGACCTTCGTGTTGATGTGCTTGAGGACGGAGTCCTTGTCGCCCGCACCCTTGTAGGCCGGGAACTTCACCGTCTCGACTTCGGCCTTACGACGCTCCTCGGCGGCGTAGAAGTAGGCCTCGCCGACCGAGTTGAGCGCCTTGGCGAGACGACGATCGTGCTGCGCGTTGTCCTCGTCGGGGTACGCCGCCTTGATCTTCGCCTCGGCATCCGCCGGGTTGCTCCAGAGCGCGCGGACCTTGGCGTACTCGGCCTTGGCCTGGTTGTCCTGGCCGCGGAGCTTCGTGTGCGAGCGCGCGAGCATCGCACGCGCCTGCACCTGGATGTCCGGAGCAGCGCGGGAGATGGTTCCCATCGCGCCCGAGAGCGCCTTCTGGGCCTTGTCCCACTGCTCGTTGTCGGCGTAGTGCGAGCCGACCGCGAACGCGATCTGCGCCGTCTGCGCCGGCTTGCTGCTGCCGTAGTTCCTGGTGAAGAGCTGCGCGTCCGCGATCGCCTGGTCCTCCTGGCCGAGGCCGAGGCGGAGGATGACGGCGTCGGAGAGCGCCTTGTCGGCGTCGGGCGCCTTCGGATCGTTCTTCGCGTACTTCTCGTACCACTCGGCCGCGAGGTCGTAGACCGCGATGGCCTGGTAGTTACCGCCGATCTCGTAGATCGCCTTCTTCGCGAGCGGCGAGTTGCCCTTCGTCTTCTCGTCGAAGGCGAGGAGCGCGCGACGAACCGTGATCGCCTTCGCGACGAGGCGGGCCGCCTGGAAGGAGCGCGCCGCGTTGTACGCGATCTCGTCGCACTTCTCCGCCTGCGGCGCCTGCCCGGCGTTCACCGGGTCCTGGCAGTAGCGACGGAACATCTCGAAGTACGAAGTGCCGCCCTTCTCGTAGAGGGCGATCGACTCCTTGCCGCCTTCCTTGTCCGCGCGCTCGACCAGCTTTTGGGCCTTGAGGCGGAGGATGTCGACCTGGATCTTGTTGAGCGTCGTGCACTGGTCGGCGTTCTTCGCCGCCTTCTCGCCCGAGCAATAGAGCTCGATGAACTTCGGAACGTCCTGCTCCATGTCGTCGAAGCAGTTCGTCTTCGAGAAGTGCGAGCCGAGGACGTTGATGCTCTCGAGGTAGAGCTGCGCGGCGTAGATGCCGACGTCGCGATCCGCGTGGTTCATCGCGATGTCGCGGAACCCGAGCGCCGACTCCTCCCAGTGCTGCGCCTCGAAGTACGTGCGCGAGCGCGCGTACTTCACCTCGACCAGCTGCTCCTGCCCGGCGGCATCGTTCGCGGCCGGCTTGATGTAGCAGATGTACTTATTGAAGGCCGAGACCATGCCCTTCTGGGTCTCGGTCATGTCCTTCGGCTTCAGCTTCTCGGCTTCCGCCGCGGCCTGGGCCTTCTTGTCGCCCTTCTTGTCCTGACCGGGGAGGTTGCCCGCGCCCTTCCTGCCGGCGTCGCCCTTGTGGGTCTCGTCGTAGATGTTCTGGTAGCAGAGCACCGCGGCGTACGCGGCCTCGGCGGCCTCGGGCGCCTGCGGGTTCTCCTGAACGACGGAGTCGAATGCGGGACCGCACTTCGCCCAGTCCTTCTGGAAGTAGAGCAAGTCCGCCATCGCGTACTTGATCTTGTAGATGCTCGGCCAGTCTTCCTTGACGATGCGCTTGAACTCGAACTTGGAGTACTCGTCCGAGTTCCAGTTATCGACGACCTTCTTGTAGAGCTGCGCCGCGAGCGCCATCGACTTCTGGTCGCCCGTACCGCGCTGGCCCTGCGAGCCGACGGCCTCGAGGTGCCACGCCATCGCGGTCTCGGTCGCGAGCGCGGCGGTGGTGTTCGCACACTCCGCCTTCTGCTCGGCGGTGAATCCGCCGCTCTTGATCTCGTTGTAGACCTTAACCTGGTTGTCGATTTCCTTGACGATGAGGTCCTTGTTGCCGGACTTCATGGCCATGGTCGCTTCGGTGATGTGGCCCTGATAGACGCAGTGCCGCCCGCTCTTGTCGCGGACCATCAGGTCTTTGTAGAGGATGATGGACTCGGGGTAGTGGCCGGTATCCAGGTAGTTGTTACCCAGATCGTCCATCATCTTGAACGTCTTCTCGTTCGCACCGCTCTGGTCGCCCGAGATGTTGTGCATGAAGTTGTAGGCCTGCGCGGGGTCACCCTTCAGCGCGTAGACCGGGATGACGTCGCGGCGCGCCGAGTCGGCGAGCTTGCTCGCGCCCGGGAGCTGGGCGTGGACGACGCCGAACTCGATCGTCTTCTTGAACGCGTTGAGCGCCTTCTCGAGCTCACCCTTGTTCCAGAAGACGTAGCCGAGCTTGTACCAGGCGTAGCCGAACACCTTGTTGTTCGGCGCCGGGTACTTGGTCACCTCGGTGTACGCCTGCGCGGCGAGGTCCCACTTGCTGGGATCGCCCTGCGCCTCGTTGAAGAACAGCTCACCGAACGCGAGGTACGCGTTCGGGATGTACTTCGACTGCGGCGCCTTCTTGATGAGGTCGTAGTAGACCGAACGCGCGTTTTTGAGGTCGTTCGCCTGCTCGTACTCGTACGCGAGGTAGTAGAGGACCTCGTCGATCTGCCCGTAGTTCGGGTACTCGTTGACGATGAGCGTGTAGTTGGCGATCGCCTTCTTGCGCGCGGCCTTCATCACCGCGTCGGCCTGGTTCGCCTGCGTCTGCTGCTGGCCGGCCGCGTTGGCGTTCGTCTTCTTCAGCTCGTCGCGCTTCATCTCCGCCTGCGTCTTGTCGCGGAACGCGGCGGACTCGAGCTCGACGTACGCCTCTGCGAGGCGGCGCGCGAGCTGCGGGCGATCGGGCTTGTTCTTCGCGGTCGTCTCGAAGAGACGCTCGAGGCCCTGGATCTCGGTGACGAGGAGGGCGCGCTGGCGAGCCTGGAGGCGGCTCTTGCGCTCGTCGCGCGGAGCCTCCTCGATGTTCGGCTTGCCGGGCTTCGTCTGCTGATCCTTCTTCTTCAGCTCAGCGGCCTGGGGCGCGGAGTGGAAGTTCGTCGCGGGCGTCTTGCTGCCCTTGAACTCCTTCGGAGCGACGCCACCGGCGCAGGCGTTGAGCGACTGCTTCGCCTTCTCGTCGATGCAGACGTCGGCTGCGAGCGCCTCGGTCCCGACCGTGACGGCGGTACCGACGAGCAAGAGTTGAAGGAGACGACTCGAGGCGCTGCCCCGACGCCCCCGCTTCGATGTCGGGCTTCGCCCGTCGTTATTCGCGATCATTGAAACCCTACCTCCCACACTTCGAGGTGATGGTCTGCCGGTAGAACCCGAGCTCATCACGCCAGTACTCGCCGTCGAACGGCCAGATCACGTGCTCTTCGTCCGGCTTCACGATGTTGCGCTCGGACTCCTGGGCCGTGACCTGAGAGCCCGCGATCGCCGCGTCGAGCTGGTTGCGCTTCGCGGACGTGATGTCGATGAGGATCTTCGCGCTGTCGCGGAGGTGCTCGTTGAGCTCGTCGAGGTTGCGCTGGTAGCGCTCACGAGCGAGCTGACCGGCATTCCGGACGGCGATGTCACGCGCGAGCTGCATCGCGTCCTTGACGTCGTTGCCGAGCGCCGAGTCGCGGAACGCCGCGGGCGCCTTGTTGAAGCGCTTGTTCTCGTCGTCGAGCACCTGCACGTACTGCAGGTGGCGGAGCAGCTGACGATCACCGAGCGCGTTCTCGACGACGATCTTGATGCGCGGCGGGAGATCCGCCTTGCCGTCGCGAACTTCCTTCAGGAACTTGTAGAACGGCTCGTCCTGGTCCTCGCCCTGGAAGCGCTTCAGGACCTTGTTCAAGTCGTCGTACATCGGCTGGTACTTCGTCTGGAACTTGGCGACGATCGTCTCCGCATCGTCGTACTGGCAGTTCGCGAAGTAGATGACCGCCTTGAGGATCTCCGCCTCGGGGTAGTACGAGTTCGGGAAGTACGGCGACTCGATCGTGTGGACGTTGCCGAGCGCGTGCGCGTAGTCGCCGGCCATGAAGTACGCCCACGACTGCTCGAAGAGCGCGTCGAGCCAGTACTCGCTGCCCTGGTCGACCTTGTTCCAGTACTTCACGGCGGCCGACAGCTTGGCGCTGTCGATCGTCGGCGCGTTGTTCTCGTCGAGGCGGACCGACGCCGAGTAGTACGTGCGCGCCATCGAGAGGAACGCGAGGTCCCTCATGCGGTCCTCGTCCTCGAGGCCCTCGAGCTCGCCGCTGTCGATCGCACCGACGATGCGCTGGAACGACTGCACCGCAGGAATCGAGCGGCGGAGCTGAACGTTCGAGATGCCGGAGAAGAACTGACCGCGGACGTAGTACTTCGACTGGCGGTCGACCTTGCCGAAGAGGCGAAGCGCGTCGTCGTACTGACGGTTGCGGTACTTGTACCGGCCGAGCAGGTAGTTCAGCTGCCAGAACAGCTCGCGCTGGTTCGGGTTGTTGAACTTGTCGATCTGCGAGTCGTTGTACTTACCAACGCGCTCGACGATGTCCGCCGGCTCCGGGAGGTCGGTCGCGAGCTTCGCGAGCCAGAGCAGCGTCTCGTTGAACTTCATGTGGTTCGGCTTGTCGGCGATCTCGGAGAAGATGCCGTACGAACCCTGGTAGAACTTGAGGCGGTACAGCGCGATCGCGAGGTGGTACTGCGCGAGCTGCTTGTTGCCCTCGTCGTCGCCGGTCTCTCCCTTGTAGACGCGATAGAGAGCAGCGGCGGCGTCGCCCCACTTCTCACCGTCGAAGAGGCGCTTCGCCTGCGCGGCCTGCTCGGTCATCTGACCGGCAACGGGGGCGGGCCCCATGTCCGCGGCCTTCGCCGCCGGCGCGCCCTGCGCGTCACCGTGCGCTTCGGGCTCGTCGAGCTCGATCGCCTGCGATCCGCCAGCCGGCTTCGCGGGCTTCGCTGCGGGCGTCTTCGGCTTCTTCTGCGCCATCGCAGGCGAGGTCGCGAGCGAGACCGAGAGCATGCACGTTGCCGATGCGATCAGGACCTTGCGCAATAGAGTGAGACGCATCCTGTGATTTCCTCTTCTTCGTGATGAGGGGCCCCACGTCTTCGTGGGGAGAAAGAGCTTGCTCCTGCGACGACCGAGGAGCGCGAGAAAGCGGTGCTACTACTGCTTGCGACGGGGCGCGATCACGACGCGCCGCAGGCGACGCGATTAGAGTCGATGAAGCACCGTGAATCCACGGAAGAGTTCGTCAAAATCCCGAACGTTTTAGCAAAGATATTCCCCGCGGGCGGCGAGATGGTACGGAGGCCGCCGAGAATTTGTCAAGCCGGATCAAAGTCTGCGTGAGCGGGGACAGCAGGACGCGACGGCGTCCGCGGTGACTGGAACCGGTAGGAGAACCCTCTCGACCCAGTGCGCATTGGATCGTCGATGGCCGCACGCTAGCCGACCAATGCCGCTCTCGGGAGCTGTGTTCGGACGGGACGCGATCGAGACGCCACGCTTCGGCGCCTTCCCCGCTGACCACGACCGGAGTTGGGGACAGCAGAGCCGAGACGCCCATCGATCGTCCAACGATCGATGAAACGCGGGCCGAAGGGCCACCACTGCGGGTGGTTGGGGCACCATTGCAGGTAGTTGGGGCGCGAGCCCCAAATTGGCTGAGCGGTTCGGGGCCACGCGCGATAAAGAGGAGCGCGATGGTCGAACGACGGAGTCTCCGGTTCGCGGCCATCGGAAGGACGGCGTTCGGTGTCACCGCGCCGACTTCCTTCGACGGACGACGTTGGGGCTCGCGTCCCGACGCCCAGCGGTAGTCGCCCGAGGACACGCACCGTCGTTCCGACCAAACCCAAGAGGCGCGCCCTCGGCGCTCCTCGAATCCGCTGCCGACGCGAGCCGACACGGAATGATGAGAGAGGGACAAACCTATGCTTGACGCTCTCGCCGCGAAACCAGTACCGTCGCGCCCGATGACGAGCGACGCTCTGGTCAAGTCCGGCACCTGGCAGTTCGGCCGTTTCCTTCGCCCGCTGGCGACCATGGTCGTCATGGGTGGGACGCTCCTCTTCGTGGCGGGTCCCGGTTGCGCCGACGAAGGCATCGGCGATCCGTGTACCCCCGAGCAGGAGTACAACCCGGAGTTCCTCGGCTTCGACGAGAAGGAAGTCAACACCGAGTCGAGGAGCTTTCAGTGCCGCACGCGCCTCTGCCTCGTGAACCACTTCCGCGGCCGCGTTTCGTGTCCGTACGGACAGGGCCCGGGCGGTGAGGCTCCTGCAGGCGCGAAGGGCGCCTGCACGGTCCCCGGCTCCGAGACCCCGATCGAGGGCGCGAAGGATCCGGCGACGAACGACTTCGTCGACACGCGTAAGAAGTCGTCGGTCCCGGCTCAGTGCGTCGACCGCAAGGCCGACTCGGCAGTCTACTGCTCCTGCCGCTGCGCCGACATCAACGGCCAGCGCCCGAGCGACCAGACGTTCTGCGACTGCCCCGAGGGCTTCAGCTGCGAGCGCCTCGTGACCTCGGTCGGTCAGGGCGACGAAGGCCTCACCGGCTCGTACTGCATCAAGAAGAACACCAAGTACGATCCGGCCACCGCCTGCAGCCAGGGCGACTGCGACCCGACGCGCGGCAACTGCAACTGAGCCGCGAGCGGCAAGCTCGCGCTCGAGTCTGAAGAGGGCGCGGTGACCAGCAGGTCGCCGCGCTCTTCGCTTTTGTGCGCAACCCGCCGCGTGCGCGGCCGACGACTCGCCCGTGGTGGAGATCCATCGCACCGCGATCGGTCGTGGCGCCGAGGCGCTCGCCTCGGATCACGTCGCTGCGGACGGCTTCCGGGTCCTGTGGCGGAACGTCCGGATCGGGCCTCTCGAGATCGACCTCGTCGCGAAGAAGGACAACCTCGTGATCATCGTCGAGGTGAGATCGCGCGGCCCTGGCGCGCTCGAGGGCCCGCTCGCGAGCATCACGTGGAAGAAGCGCCGCCTGCTGCTGCGCGCCGCGCGAGGTCTCTGGCGCGGTCGCCTGAAGAAGATGCCGGACGTGCAGCGCGTCCGGATCGACGTGATCGCGATCACGTCATCGCCGACCGAGCCGCCACGCATCGAGTGGATCCGCGGCGCGATCACTGAAGACACCCGCTGAACGCCAAGGGCACCGCGCTTCTGCCCTTCTTCGCACGCCCTCGATGCGCTCCGACGCGCACGACACGCTCGACGCACTCCGAGATCCTCGACACGCTCGACTCGCTCCGACGCGCGCAGAGAGAGAGAATTTCACAGGGAGACAGATGGCCCTGCTTCTTTTGCAACCTGGACCCTCATGGGCGCTCCCAGAATCGCTTCGCGATTCTGCTCGCAGAATTGAGCCTCCCTTTCGACCTGCGAGGTGATTCAGCACAGGCACTGGCGTCATTGCCGGCTGCCCAACTCGCCTTTTGCCGCCCACTTTCGACCATGCAGAACGGCTCGAGAAGGAAGCTCTCGATTCATGCAGTCTGCACGCACACGAACCAAGTACGTGCACGGTGCAACAACAATCCCCCGAAGGTCTCGGACCGAAGCCCGGAAGGCGCACCGTTTGGGGAAGGCCCATGGAGCCTGGTAGTGAGGTCTCCCTTTCCGAAGGAAATGCGAAGCATTTCCTGAGGCCCAAGAGGCACCAGGTCGAGAGAGAAGGAGCCCCCTCTCGCTCCCTGTCTCCCTGTAAAATCCCCTCTTCGTCTTCGAGCTGCGAAACGCGCGTCACGGCGGCGACCACCTCGCGAGCGCCGCCCGCACCATCCCGTCGCCTTCGAGCTGCGAAACGCCCGTCGGGGTGCGGCTACCGCTCGAGCGCGGCTCGCATCTCGTCGCGCACCTTGGCGATCCTCGCGATCGCGGCCTCGCTCGCGCCGCTCTCCTTTGCTTCGGTGATCGCGGCGGCGAGCTCTTCGACCTCGGCGGCCTGGCGCGCCTTGAGCTTCTCGACCATCCCCGCGAAGACCTCGAAGAAGTCCTGGAGCTCGTCGCCCTTCCGCAGCTTGCCCTGGAAGTTCAGCTTCCCGTCGCCGACCTGACGAAGGAGCATCTTCATCTTGTAGATCGGGCCCACGACCTTGTGCGTGAAGTAGATGCCGAGCAGGCCGATGAGCACGACGAGGAGCGTGAGGCCGGCGATGAGCGCGAGCATCATCGTCTGCTGCTGGCTCTTCGTCGTCGCAGCCTGCGCCTCGAGCGCCGTGTGCTTCTGCTGGAGCTGCTTGTCGAGCTCGTCGGCGCTCTTGTTGAACGTCGCAGCGAGCTCGGGGGAGTCGGCGTACTGATCCTTGATCTGCATCTTCACGAGGTCAGAGTTCTTCTGACTCTCGTTGATGAGCGCGGTGCCCTGCGCGATGACCTTCTGACTCTGCTCCGTGACCTCGCGGCTCGTCTGGTAGAGGAACACGCCCATGAGCGCGCTGATCGCGAGCGCCACGAGGATGATGCGCCCCGTCCATTTGAGCTGGAACTTGGCGTCCAGCAGGTAGTTCTTGATGCTGCGCTTGTACTTCGGGGCTGCGGCGGACGCGGGCTGTGCGGACGTTGTCATGGGAGCCTCATCGGTGACGCGACGGAGGTGCTCGGGGACGCGACGCCTCGAATCATAGGAATGCGCTCGCGTTCTGGGCGAATTGTTCGCTCGCGAGCCCAGCAGCGAGCTCGAGGAGCCGATCCTCCGAGGCCCGGTCGCCGCTGGACACGCCCTGCGCGGTGAGCGTCTTGTCGACGTTCCCGAGGAGCGACTTGTTGGGATAGTTGAAGACGCCGATCTTGACCTTCACGCGCAGGTTGCCGTCGGCGTAGTCGAACCGGTCGACGGCGATCGCGAGGTAGAAGCCCTTCATCTTGCGCGCCTTCATCACCTCGCGCGCCTTCTCCGGCGCCTCCGACGAAGGCGCGAGCTGGACGACCCCGGCGGCCTCGAGCTTCTGGCGGACGGAGTTGAGGACGATCTTCTCGACCTCCGTCTGGGCGCGGCCAGTCTGGTTCGCGACCGTCGACAGCGAGATGTAGTACTTCGCGTTCGGGTTCTCCTTGATGGTCTCCCCGGCGCCGCCGCCCCCACCGCCCTCGCCGCCCGAGGCGATCGCCTCGATGGCGCGGGTGATGGCGATCTTGACCGCCTCGTTCGACTCGCTCGATTCGCGCGGCCGAAGGCACTCGAGCGAGCGGGTGCGGTTGAGGCGCTTGAGCGCGACGGCCGCCGCCTGACGAACGACGTCTTCCTTGTCGCCGAGGCCGCCGCAGAGCGGATCGACGGCGCCATCGGCGTTCGACGCGCCGAGCGCGAGCGCGGCGCTCGTTCGAACGCGCGGGTCGCTGTCCTTCATCTTCTCGGAGAGGAACCTCAGGCGCGCTTCGTCCGCACGAGCCACGCGAGGCGCGAGCGCGATCAACGCGGCAGCAAGCAGCGAAGCTGCGAGGACGAGTCCTCCACGCCTCGCGCGCATCACGCGACCAGTCTTCAGCGCATCCGCGTCTGATCGAGACAGGCGTCGCGTCGACACTGCGCCAAGGTTATCACGCATAGAGCACGCCTCCGGAACAGCTTTTCGCTACCCTCTCGCCAGACTCGGTGAACCTGCGAAGAGGGCCAGATGGATCGACGACGCCTGAAGCGAATTTAGTCACTGCAGACTCACTCGCATCTGTTCCTCCCGCGCTCCACTCGATCAGAGGACGCGATTTCGCGAGCAACCAACATACTGAACCGGCAGCGTCTGCAACACGTGATCTTCGACTCTCCCCTCCGTCTTCTCCACCGAGCACTCTTCCGCCTCGCGACAGCGATGCTGGTGGGGATGGTGTTCGCGCTCGTCTCGCTCTGCCACGCGTCGAGCGCCGATGCTGCGCCGCTGAGGGTGCGGGTGCGCGGAACGGCGAAGCTCACCGCACGGGCGTCCCGCGATCAACCCACCCCGGGGGTGAACGAGCTGCTCCTCAACGGCGCGCTCACCGACGATGCCGGACAGCCACTCGCCCTCCAGCCCGTCATCATTCGGATCGCGAAGGAGATCGACCCGCACGACGCCCGCACCGCATCCGGCGTGGCCGGCGCGCGGGGGTGCGAGAGAGGAGCGGATCCCGGTCCAGGCGCCGCACCCGCCCCGCGACGAGGCCCCATGGCCTGGGGGATCACCGTCTCCGGCGGAGGGGACGCCCCCGAGGTCACCGCGATCACCGACGAGGACGGCCGCTTCTGTCTTCGAGCGCGCCTCGATCCCGATCGGTACAAGGCGACGCTGGTCTACACCCCGCCCGCGGCGAACGTGCTCGTCGACGGCGTCGAGCGCGAGGTCTCCTTCGACCTGTCGCGGCGCGGGCTCGCCCTTCGCTTCGACCCGACGCCGCGGGTCGTCCAGCTCGACACGCCGAACACCACCGTCGATGCCGTCGCCATCCTCGACGACGACGAGACACCGCGCGTCGCGCCGATGCTCGGCCTCGTGCTCTCCAACGAGAAAGAGGAGCTCGCCCGCGGGGCGACGGACGCCACCGGGCGGGCGCGCTTCGTCGTTCCTGGCGCGAAGCTCGGCGCGCCGGGGCCTGGTGAGCTACGGGTCTCGTTCGCCGGTGACTCCGAGACCGCAGGCGCCACGCACACCGAAGAGATCGAGCGTCACGTGAAGGTGGCGGTGAAGGTCCCGGCCGCCGATCGCGGCGAGCTCACCGCGGGCATTCCGGAGGACGGCATCGCGCTCCTCGCGGAGGTCGGCACGAGCATCGGCGCGCCGCTCTCCGAAGGAGCGATCGAGGCACGCATCGGCGACGTGGTCGTGGGCGCGGCTCCAGTCGAGCGCGGGATCGCGCGACTGATGCTGACGTTCACCGGTCAGGGCAGCGAGGCGCTCGTACGCCTCCGGTACGTGGCCGTCTCGCCGTGGTACGAGCCGCTCGGTGAGCCGACGGTGCGCGTCCCCATCCGCGGCCCGAGCCTCTGGTCGAAGGCACCGATCCTCCTCGCGGGTCTCGCCGTTCTCGCCTTCTTCCTCGTCGGACGCGTCTCGGGGCAGAAGCAGAAGCCCGAGCCGGCGCCCGCGAAGGCAGACGGCGAAACACGCGAGGCCAAGCCGCGCGTCGACGTCGTCCGTCCGGCGGAGCGAGGTCAGGAGGGCTGGACCGGGTGTGTGGTCGACGCCCATGAAGGTACGCCGGTCCAGGGCGCGCGGGTGTGGGTCGAGCGCGGCACGTTCGACGGGCGCTCGGTGCTCGCGAGCGTCGAGACCGACGCCCACGGGCGCTTCACCCTCCCCGGCATCGGGGGGATCGCGGGCGACGAGACCATCGCCGCCGAGGCGCGCCTCCATGCCCGCCTCACCCAGGACCTCCCCGCGCCCGGCGAAATCGCGATCGCGATTGCCCAGCGCCGCCGCGCCTTGCTCGCCCGGCTCGTGAAATGGGCCCGCCGGCGCGGTCCTCCGTTCGATGCGCGCCCCGAGCCGACCCCCGGCCACGTACGCCGGGCGGCGGGTGAAGAGCTGGGAACGGCGCGGTGGGCGGACGCGGTCGAGCGCGCCGTCTTCGGCCCAGGTGACGTCGACGCCCACGCCGAACAAGATGTCGAGCGCCTCGTCCCCGACGACGACAAGAAGGCCCCAGAGGCGGCGCCGAGGGACATCGGGCGCGAGCGCGACGGCCGGTGAGCGCCGCCCGAGCGAGCGGTCACCAAGGACGAGCTGACCGTCGGAGCCGAGCCCGACGAGACCGACACGACTCGCGGCGTCGTGCTACGTCGGACGTCGGCTCGTCCGGCGGCGTTGACGTCGCATGCTCCGGCTCCTTATAAGGAGCGACCCCCGATGGACAACTTGCCTATCCTCATTGGCGTCGTCGTCGTCGTGGTGGCGGTGATCGCCTATTTCCTGTTTTTCAGGAAAAAGGAGCTTCCCCCCGCTCCCGCCGCAAAGGAGCCGGTAGCGGCCCCGACGCCGGCACCTCCGCCGAAGGCCAAGGCCCCGCCGAAAGAAGAGCTCCCCGCCCGCGCCCCCGAGGCTGCGGTCGCGGCACCGCCGGCAGAGGCGAAGGCCGCCGTCGAGGTCGCTCCGGCCGAAGCCGAAGAGCTGGCTCCCCCGATAGTCGCCCCCTCGGCCGAGCCGCCTCCGGTCGTTTCGAAGAAGGACGTCGCAGGGCTCCGCAAGGGCCTCGCGGCGACCCGCGGCGGCTTCATGGCGCGTCTCAAAGCCCTCATCACGGGCAAGAAAGAGATCGATCCGGCCATCCTCGAGCAACTGGAGGAGGTCATGCTCACGAGCGACGTCGGCGTGAAGACCACGCAGGCGATCCTCGAGCGCCTGCGCGAGAAGATGAACCGGAGCGAGCTCGCCGACACGGATGCCGTCTGGGCCGCGCTCCGCGCCGAGGCCACGCGCATCCTCTCGCTTCCCGCGCCGACCCTCGGCGGAAAGGGGTCCCCCAAGCCGCTCGTCGTCCTCATGGTCGGCGTGAACGGCGTGGGCAAGACGACGACCATCGGCAAGCTCGCCACCAAGTGGAACGCCGAGGGCAAGAAGGTCATGCTCGGCGCCGGCGACACGTTCCGTGCAGCCGCGGTCCAGCAGCTCGAGGTCTGGGGCAAGCGCGTAGGCGCCGACGTCGTGAAGGGCAAGGAGGGCGCGGATCCGGGCGCCGTTGCCTTCGAGGCGACGAAGGCCTCCGTTGACGGCCAGGCCGACATCCTGCTCGTCGACACCGCAGGACGCCTTCACACGAAGGTGAACCTGATGGACGAAATCAAGAAGGTGAAGCGCACCATCGGCAAGGCGCTCGACGGCGCGCCGCACGAGACGCTTCTCGTGCTCGATGCCACCACCGGCCAGAACGCGCTCACGCAGGCGGCCCTCTTCAAAGAGGCCCTCGAGCTGACCGGGTTGATCTTGACGAAGCTGGACGGGACCGCCAAGGGCGGCGTAGTCCTCGGTGTTTGCGACGAGCTGAAGGTGCCCGTCCGCTACATCGGCCTCGGGGAGCGCGCGGAGGACCTCCGCGAGTTCGTCGCCGCCGACTTCGTGGAAGCACTGTTTGGCAAAGATGATGACGAGGCCGCAGCGGCCTGATCGCGGAACGTGCAGAATGCACAACGTCGCCGCGAAGCTGACACCTCGCGTTCTTATTTGACTTCCCTACGAAACCGCCGTCTGAGTGGTGTCGACCGACAATCGGCATCCGATGGCGGCCACCTGAACTCGATCAGGGTTGTTGTTGGGGTCCCCCCCAATTTGGATTGCTCGGCTAAAAAGATCCGTGTTATCGTGCCGCGCAACTCTGCAGTACCCCTGATTCCCCAATTTTTCTCACGTGTTGCAGGCCCGAATGTCCAAGCGGCCAGGATGTGGAAGGGGTTCTTGATGAAGCACGCTCGACGCTGGCTCCTCCTGGTGGCAGCCCTGTGGCTGCTGCCACAGGCTGCCTTGGCGCAGCCGAAGAAGCCCGCTGGAGGCAACAAACCTCCTCCCACTGCTCCCGCAGCTGGCGGCGATATCGAGATCGACGATCCGAACGCGCCCGCGCACGAGGAGCAGCCGGCGGAGCCTGCGCCAACTCCCACCGAGGAGACTGGCGCGGGCGGTGGTGGCATCTGCGAAATCGATCCGTCTGCCTGCCCCAAGCAGGGTGACATCAAGAAGCTGGCGGATCGCCAAGTCGCGGCGGACGTCTACGCGGTGCAGCAGATCTACGCTCTGCGCCGTGGTCGCTTCGAGATCAACCCGTACTGGAGCCAGAGCCTCAACGATCAGTTCGTTGGTCACCCGGGCCCGGGCCTCGCGGTCAACTACTACCTGACGAACGTCCTCGCGGTCGGCGTGAACGGCACCTACTACCAGCCGTTCAACTCTGACGCAGACTTCAACTTCGAGAACCGTCGCGCGACGCGCCTCGCGGTGCCGCTCAACGAGTACCTCGGCGGCTACGCGGTGAACTTCACGTACGTCCCGATGTACGGCAAGTTCTCCGGCTTCGGCAACTTCATCTTCCACTACGACGGGTACCTCGTCGGCGGCGTCGGTGGTCTCTTTACCCGCCCGATTGCGGTCATCGATCCCGACAACCGCAAGTTCGACTTCGAGCACCGAATCGCCTTCAACGTCGGCTTCGGTCTCCGCATCTTCCTGAACCGCTGGTTCTCGGTCATCGGCGAGATCCGCGACTACATCTACATCGAGCAGCTCGAGAACACGCAGGTGGCTGCTACGCAGGCCGGGCAGCAGGACCGCAACACGTGGTTTGGCGAGAAGCCCCTCACCAACAACGTCCAGGCCCAGATCGGCATCAGCATGTTCTTGCCGTTCAGCTGGGAATACAGGTTGCCCAAGTGATCTCCTCGAACCGGCACCAAGGACGAACCATGAAGCAAGGCTTCAAGCTCGCTCTGGCGGCAGCTGCACTCGCGACCGGCGTCGTCGCCGCTCCGCAGACTGCGAACGCGCAGGAGATCCAGATCACGGGCCCGCTCGCCGGCGCACCGGCGGTGCGCAAGCTCCGTCTCTACCGCGAAGGTCGCGCCGAGCTTGCCGTTGGTGGTGGCTTCACGCTCCTCGACGAGTACCAGCGCACGCCCTTCATTTCCGGCCGCCTCCAGTACAACATCTTCGACTGGCTCGGCGTTGGCGTGTTCGGTGGATTCTCTCCGGCAAGCCTCCCCACCGACCTCACGGAGAAGATTGATTCGACCGCGCCGCGTAACAGCCGCACGGCCGTCAACCTCCCCGGCACGGGCGGGCCGAAGTTCGAGGAGCAGACCGGAAAGATGGGATGGATGGCGACCCCGCAGGTCACGTTCAGCCCCTTCCGCGGCAAGCTCGCTCTCTTCCAGAAGCTCTTCGTCGACACCGACCTCTACGTTCACGGCGGCGTTGCCTTCGTGGGCGTCAAGGAGCGCGGTGATTGCGGCGGGGCCGGGGGTCAGCCGGCGTGCAACACGGCGGCGGGCTTCAAGACCGCCGATCGCGTCGCGGTTGCTCCGTCGTTCGGCCTCGGGCTCACGCTCTACCCGTCGAACTTCGTGAGCATCAACTTCGAGTACCGCGCGTTCCCGTTCTCGTACAACCGCGGTGGCTTCGACTCGCGAGGCAGCGGTCCCGACGCGTCGTTCCCGGACAACAAGATCGACTCCGAGGACCGGACCTTCAAGTTCAACCAGATGATGTTCGTGGGAGTCGGCTTCCATCTGCCGACATCGCCGAAGATCAGCGAGTAGAACCAGCGCGTTGTAAGGCGCGCGCCTCCACGGACATTGGGCTGTTGAGGCACCGGTCGTGTGCCTCTAACGTGTAGGGCGTCGCGAGCTTGCTCGCGGCGCCTTCGTCTATGTCCCAGACGCTCTCGCAGACCCGGCGCGAAGACCTCTCCTCCAAGGAAGAGGCGACGCTCGTTCAGCCGGCAGTCTACGTGGTGCTCGAAGGCGAGCGCGCGCTGTCCGGTGGACTGCGTGCGCCGCTCGATGGCATCGACGAGGTGCGGATCGGCCGCGGCTCCACGCGATCGTTCCGCATCGAGGGCGGCGGCAAGGCGACGCTCGAGATCCCCGACCCTCGCATGTCGAGCAAGCACGCTCGACTCGTGCGCGAGGGCTCGGCGACGGACGACGGCGGCCGCGGATGGATCCTCGAGGACCTCGGCTCGACAAACGGCTCTTTCGCGTTCGGGAAGCGCACCACGCAGGCGCTCCTCGACATGCCCACCGTCATCACGCTGGGCGCGACATGCCTCCTGTTCGATCCCGAGGAGGCGGTGCCTGGAGGGGTCAAGGCGGACGTCGTCGATGCGACGTCCCTGAAGGCACGCCCGCGCGGCACGGCTACGCTCGTCCCTACCGTCGAGCACGCGATGCCGCGACTGGTTCGCGTCGCGATGTCGAAGCTGTCGGTGCTGCTGCTCGGCGAGAGCGGCGCCGGCAAGGAGGTGCTCGCGCGGACGGTTCACCAGCTCTCCGGACGCCAGGGGCCATTCGTCGCGATCAACTGCGGTGCGCTCGCGCCGACGCTGGTCGAGAGCCAGCTCTTCGGCCACCTGAAGGGCGCCTTCTCGGGAGCGACGCGTGACGAGCCCGGCCTCATCCGGACTGCTTCGGGTGGGACGCTGTTCCTCGACGAGATCGGCGAGCTACCTCCGAACGCGCAAGCGACGCTCCTCCGAGTCCTCCAGGAGAAAGAGGTCCTGCCGGTCGGCGGCACGAGGCCCATCCCGGTCGACCTCCGCGTCGTCGCGGCGACGCTCAAGCCGATCGACGAGACCCCGACCTTCCGCGCCGACCTCTACGCGCGTATCTCGGCGTTCGTGCATCGGCTCACGCCGCTCCGCGAGCGACGGGGCGACATCGGCCTGATGGTCGCCGACCTTCTCCCGCGCGTATCCGCCGAGCGCGCGCAGAACGTCCGCTTCGCGCCGGACCTCGCGACCGCCCTCGTCTCGCACACGTTCCCGCTCAACGTTCGCGAGCTCGAGCACATCCTCTCCGTCGCGCTCGTGACGTCGACCGAAGATCTGCTCCGCCTCGAGAGCGTCGGCGATGCGCTCCGCCGCGAGCGCACGTCGAACGCGCCCGAGCAACGCGACTCACGCCGCGAGCCGCTCCCCGCGAGCACCCCTGCCCGTTCGGCGCAGCGACCGCTGACAGATGACGAGCTGAAGCTGAAAGAGGAGCTGACCGAGGCCCTCACACGCACGCGCGGCAACGTGAGCGAGATCGCGCGCACGATGGGCAAGACGCGGATGCAAATCCACCGCTGGATGAAGCGGTTCGGGCTCGATCCCGAGACGTTCCGCGGCTGATCGCTTGCTCGCCGCCCTCAGTTGGAGGAGCAGACGACCTGCACCGGGTAGCTCTCGAGGACGGAACACGAGCGTCCGGCCGCACACTGGAGCGCGCTGCAGGGATCTCCCGAGATGCAGACCGGCTCGATGCGCTCGCCGATGTTGACCGCGATCGAGCCGCACGTCGATCCGTCGGGGCAGGAAGCCCCTTCCGCGCCGCATGGAGCGCCGAGGCGCGACCGGTCGAGCGTGTTGCAGGTTCCGTCCTCCACCGAGCAGGGCTTCGGAAGGCAGCTCCGGCGCCACTCGCACGGCCCACGATCGATCGACTCACACGATCCCTGCTTGCCGACGAAGCCATGGACGCATTGGTCCGGATCCCACGTCGGCTCCGCTCCGCACGCGCCCTCCGCGCATTGAGAGACGCCTCGAAGATCCGGCGGCGCATTCGGATCGGGAGGCACGCAGTCGACCTGCCAGCGGCAGGCCCCGCTCTCGCGTGGATTGCAGCGCAGCGAGGGCACGCCCCCCACGCACTCGTGAGACGGCCGTGCCTGCTCCGCACACGCGGAAGCAGGGCAGAGCTCGGTGAGGGCTCCCCCGCCCTCACCGTCGCGCTCGGCGGGACCGCTCGTGCACGCGACGACGAGCGCCGGAACGGCGAGCAGGACGGCGGCGAACCTCGATCGAAGCATCCAAGATGGATGAGCACGCCCGGTGGTGCTGCGCAAGCTCCAGCGGATCCTTCGTCGCAAGGCACGGCTCGACGCGACGCTACTGTCCGGCACCGACGCGGCACCGGTGGGCGCCCCGCGGACGGATCTCGCGGGGCCGTGCGTCAGCGCTTCGTGACGTGACCGGAGCCGTCGACGCCGAACTGCGGCGGCAGCACCTTGCGCACGGCATCGCGCTGGTCCTCGGGGACCGCCCAGCTCAGCGCGGCGAGGCCATCGGCGACCTTCGCGCGGACACGGACGCTCTCCTCGTCGAGGATGAGCGTGATGAGCGGGTCGATCGACTCGGGATCCTTCTGCGCGAGCGTCGCGATCACCGCGTTGAAGCGCGCCGGCTCGTTCACGTCCTCGAGGAACGGCTCGACCGCCTCACGGATCTTCGGGTTCACGTGGTCGCCGAGCTCCTCCAGGATCTGAAGCTTCGGATCGGTGAACTTCGCGTACTCGGTATCCCAGCGCGAGAGCCAGATGATGAGCTCATCCACGAGCTCCTCCTCGTCGAGGACCTCCTTGAGGATGCGCATCGGCCATCGGAGGCTCTCGGCTTTGGCGGCGAAGGCCCGCACGGGCTCGATCGCGTCCTTGCCGGCCTTGAGGATGCCCTCGAACGCGAGCTCCTTCTCTTCCTGATCCGTGATCGACGGCTCGGCCGCGAAGGTGAAACGCTTCAGGAGGGCCTCGGCCGCGTCAGCGGTCCCGAGCTTCGACAGCTGGTGAATGCCGTCCTGGCGGTCGTAGGCCTGAGCGCGCTTGCTCCCGACCACTTCCGCCCATCTCCCTGCAGCGCCCGACTTCTTCTTGCCCTCGTCGCCGCTGCTCTTGCCGTTGCTCTTGAAGAAGTCGAATAGGCCCATCGTGAGGAATCTAACCTAAGGCTAATGCTGCGTGTTTCAACCAACCGAAACGAACTTTAGGGCTGCGCCCCAACGACCCGCAGTGGTGCCCCCACCACCACTCGCAGAGGTGCTCAGAGCGGCACCGCGAGGAGCACGACCTCGCGACCGTTCACCTGTACCTGATAGCGCACAGGGCGGCCGTGCTTGCTCGCCGCCTCCTGCTCCATCCCCTGGATGCGGCTCCGGAAAGCTGCATCGGTGATGTGGTCGACCTGCTCGCCGAGCGAGCGCTTGGCGGCAATGTACTCCTGATAGAGCCGCCCGTAATACTGCTCTGCCGGCTCGTGCGCGAGCGCGAGCGCAGGCGCAGCACCCGCAGCCTGACCGCCGCGATCGACGGAGTAAGCATCTCCCAAGCTCGCAGCCGTCGGCGCCTTCGAGATGCGGCCCTGCTCGTCGGTGTTGTCCTCCTCGACCCCCATGAGCTGGTTGAGGAGCTGATCGATACGGAACGCGAGGCCGCCGAGCTCGGCGTGATCGAGCTCGAAGCGCTTGTCGTTCTGGCCATTGAGGATCGCGAGGAGGCCCTCCTCGAGCGCGGCGATCGGGCGCGAGATGTAGCTGCCGAGGAACCACCCACCAGCCACGACGAGGATCAGACCAAGCGCCATCGCGCCGAGGATCGAGAGCGCGGCGCCGTTCGCGCCTTCGAGGAGCGACGTCGGAGCGACCGCGACGACCGCGGTCTTCTTCTCGCCGAAGCCGTCGAGCGGCGCCGCCGCGAAGAGGACGTCGTCCTTGCCACCGCCGATGACGGTGCCGGTCGTGACGGCGCTCTTGACGTCGTTCGCGCCGTCCTTGACGGCCTTCTTCACATCGTCGGTCGTCTGCGTGTTGGCGAGGATGTCTCCCGTCTCGTTGACGAGAAGGACGCCACGTCCGCCGGACGCCTCGGTCACCCGCGCGAGCGCGTCGTTCAGCGCAACGCCGATGACGAGCATCATGTTGCGGTTGTTCTCGTCGCGGACGGGAACGTACGAAGCGATGTACTGGTCGGCGCGCTTCGTGTCGGTCCACACGTCCGAGCCCGGGGCCGTCTTCGAGAGGGCCTCCTTGAACGCGGGATAGGTCGCCGAGACGTCGTCGCCGCGCCCGAGGTCGGAGCCGTTCCGTCCGAGGATCTTCCCGTTCCCGTCGACGACCGCGACGATCGACGGCTTCGTGCCCAGGGCGCCGGGCGCCGCGTTCGCGATCTGATCGGAGAGCTGCCTTGCAGCATCGCTGCGGGCGTCTGGAGTCGCCTTCGTGAGGGCCGCGCGCGTCGCTGGCTCGGCCGCCTTCGCGGAGAGCCACCGCTCGGCCCGAAGCCCGTCGAGCTGGAGCTTGGCGGCGATGCTGACGGCATCGCGCTGCGCGCTCCGCTTCAGCTGCTCCGTGCTGCTCGTCGCGAGCGACAGCTGCGTCTTCACGATCGCGAAGGCGAGAAGCCCCACGATGAGGACGATCACGGCGTTGACTGCGATGATCTTGTTTCGCATTCCGCCTCAGAGCGTGTTGTTTCGAGGGGGCCCGTTGCCCTCTCGTCCTTCCCCAGCCGAAGGGCTCCCCCTCCCAGCTGAAGACTGCTCGTTCCTTCGCGAGACGCTATCATCCGCCCTGCGACTGCGGCAACCCATGACTGACGCGCTTCTCCTTTCAGACCCGCGGTTTTTCCAGCATCGCTCGACCGCCTACCACCCGGAACGCCCCGAACGCCTCGACGCAGCGCATGCAGCGATCGAGCGGGCCCGAAGCGTGGCTGGCCTCGGGTTTGCTCCGGTCGAACCCCGCCCCGCAACCGAAGAAGAGCTCTGTCGCGTGCACGATCCGCGCTTCCTGGAGGCGATGTTCGAGCTCCGCGGCAAGGACGGGTACATCGATGCCGACACGTACGTGGGCCCCGAGAGCGTCGCCGTCGCCGAGCTCGCCGCCGGCGGAACCGTCGCGCTCACGGACGCCATCCTCGACGGGCCGGTGAAGCGCGGCGTCGCTCTCGTGAGACCGCCTGGACACCACGCCCGCCCGAACCAGGCGATGGGCTTCTGCCTCTTCAACAACGCGGCCATCGCGGCGGCGCACGCGCGCGCGCGCGGACTCGACCGCGTCGCGATCGTCGACTGGGACGTGCATCACGGCAACGGCACCCAGGAGATGTTCTACGCCGACCCCCACGTCCTCTACGTGTCGACCCACCAGTTCCCGTTCTATCCGGGGACCGGCGACGCCCCGGAGAGCGGCGAGCGCGATGGCAAGGGATACACCATCAACGTGCCGCTCACCGCCGGCGGCGGCGACGGCCTGTATCGCGGAACGTTCGAGCGGATCATCCTGCCGGCGCTCGAGGAGTACCGGCCGGAGCTCGTCATCATCAGCGCCGGCTTCGACGCGTCCGCCCGCGATCCGCTCGCGGAGATGGCCCTCTCCGCCGATGCATTCGGCTGGATGGCGCGCATGCTCCGCAAGGTCGCGGACACGTCCGCGGAGGGCCGGATGCTCCTCGCGCTCGAAGGCGGGTACGACCTGGTCGCTCTGGAGGCCGGTCTGCTGGCCGCGACGCGAGGCATCCTCGAAGGGACGGCCGTCGAGATCGCGCGCGACGTCGATCACGAGGACATCGCCCGCGCGAGCAAGGTCGCGAAGCAGACCTGGCACGGCGTCGACAGCGGCTGACGCACACGAGGCTCCGGCCGACCAACCAGGCCAGGCCACGACTAGCTCAGGCGACCGAGGCCGCGGACGATCGCGCGGGCTCCGACGTTCTCCGCTGGAAGCAGCGCTTCACAGGCGCCCGCTCGAAAATGTGCTCCGGCGTCGATCCCGGCGAACCGACGAGGCACGCCACGCGTAGAGCGTTCACGCGAGGTGGGTGGCGGACGACATGCGACGACCATGCGCATTTCCGAGGCCCCTCGGTTTTCCGGTACGCATGCATCTACAAATATCGTTCGTTGAACCGCTCGAACTCGCGCGCGACTAAGCTACGCTCCAGGTTGGAGGGGACCAACGTGCGAACAAAAAAGACCAACAGGCTCGAGAGAAGCTCCGCGGTGCGAAAGTTCTCTGCGCTTCTCGAGACGGTGAAGGACGGCGAGCTCTCGCTCATCGTCGTTCCGGAGAATCAGCGCCTACGGCTCCGCGTGAGCCTCGTCCTTCAGCTGCTCCTGGCGCCGTGCTTCGCCGAGCCGCTCGGCGAGGTCTACGAGTTCACGATGAACGGCGACGAGGTCGTCAACGTGCTGCCCGCCGATTGCGACGACGGCGATTCGTGACGACCTCGGACTCGTGAGGCGAAGTCCTGCTCGGGTCGGACGAGACCCGAGCAGTTTCAGGTGGGGTGACCGACGGGGTTGCGCGTGGCGTCAGTTGACCGGCCCCGGCTTTGCGGCGTTGATCGGTCGGCTTCCCATCCCGCCGACGTACCCGTAGCTCGCAGCGTCGCCCATGCCCCACACGGTGACGGAGAACGGGCCGTCACTGCGAGCCTCGTGCCTGCCGTAGCCGCAGGAGCCTTTCGCGAAGGTCTGCGGCTTCGCTCCAGTCGTGAGCCGAAGCCACGTGTATTCGTATTCGCCGCCCGTTCCGAGAGGCTGAAAGCCGGTCACTTCGCCGGCGCACTCGAGCTCGACGGGGCGAAACCCCGTACTCGTCTTCCGGCGCACCAGAGTCAGGTTGGTCTCCGGAAACGAGTGGTCGGCGAAGAAGACGTAGCGATCGAGGAACTGGTCCGACGGAGCAACGGAGACGAACTCGGGATCGCCCATCAACGTGGCACCGCTCAAGGCGAGGCTACCGGTCATGTAGACCGAAGCATGGAACGGGTGAGCGGCGTCCTGGCTCCGTACGATCAGGAGGTCCTCGGTCTGGAACGTCACGACCTGCCCGCTCATGAGGATCTCGGGAGCTCCGAAGGGCCGTGCGGGCTCGTACTCGAGCACGGTGCCGTCGACCGCCCCGACGAGGGTCCAAGGCACGAGCTCACGTGCGTCAGCCGACGTACTGTTCATCCTCGGTCGATACGGCACCAGCGCATACTCGTGGCCCCACTGGGAGAACGGCGTGATCTGCTGCTGGGTCAGATCGGCGTACGGCGTATTTGCCGGGATGAAGGTGGCACGCGATCCGCCGAACACGCCGACGGGCTTGTTGGTCGAGATCGGACTGCCCGACAGATTGGCTACCTGGTTGACCTGGAGCACCTGACCGCGAGCGAGGCTCCAGCGCTGCGGATGACCTTTGGCTGCGCCGGCAACGTCGACGGCTCCGATCACGTCGACGCTCGGACGCATCTCCACTTCGGTACCGTCCTCGTTCGCGACGATCTGCAGAGTCCGAGCTGCCGGCTTCAGTGCGGAGGCGTTGCCGATATGCGCCGGACTCACGGCGATGTAGCTCGTGTCCCACGACGAGGTCGGCATGAGCAGCGTGGCCGTCGGATAGAGGCCCGACGCGCCTCCGTACGGGAAGATCGAATACGCGCTCACGGGTGCATCGGTCTGCAGGTGGAATGCGCGCGTGATCGACGTTCCGTGGCGAATGGGATCCTCGAGGAGCGCCGGCATGATGCCCGGGGGACACGCGATCGAGTCTTTGTCGATGCGAGGAACGGCGTGCGAGAGAAAGACGATGCCGACCATCCCCGACGGAAGCGGACCGACGACGGGTGTGTACACGGACTTTCCGCCCTGACTCTCGGCCGTGTAGATCGAACGCGAGACGTCGAGCGGCTCGTCCCCGAGCCCGGCCGTGATTGTGACCGGGCGGTCCCACGTGTTCGCCACGATCGCGGCGAAACATGCCCCTCGCCCGATCTCCGGATCGTCGGGCGGAAGGGTCCAGAACGTACAGCCGACGGAGCCTTTCGACAGCTCGGCGCTCCGGCAGGCATCGACGCACGCCCCCTCACCACACCCCTGGTCGGGCCCGCACTCGGCGACGACGGTCTCGCTGCCGGCGCAGCCGCGGAGGACCTTCTTCAAGTCGCGTGAACAGCTGAGGCCCTGACATGGTGGAACCTCGGGCGCGGCCGCGTCCGGTTCCTCGAAAGCGGGCGGCGGCGGCGCTTCCCTCGCAAACTCCTCCCTCGAGGTGGAACAAGCGGCGACCGTGACGACGGAGCAGACGAGGAGGACGAGTCCGACGGTCGCCGGGGCGTACAAGGTTCGAAGATCCATCGGCGTCGACCTCTAGAACGTGACGGGCGCAGGAACGGGGTGAGGGCCGGCATCGTGGCCACCTCGGCCGAGCTGACCCTGGTTGTTGCCGCCCCAACATTGAACTGCGCCGCTCCGGAGCAGCGCGCACGTCGCGGACGCGCTGACGGCGACCTGAACGGCGTATCCGTCGAACGCGGATGCCGGCGCGAAGCTCGCGTTCACCGTCCCAATCTTGCCGGTGCCGAGCTGCCCCTTCTGGTCGTCGCCGCAGCAGCGGATCGTTCCGTCGGTGAGCCGTGCACACGTCGTCATGCTTCCGACAGCGATCTGCTGCGGGTACGGCGGGCTCCTCATGCCGGCCGGTGCCGGTCGAATCTCCCGATCCGTGAGCCCCGTGCAGAGCGCGGTGAATGGTGGCTCGCCGAGCGTCCAGAATCCGCCCCAGCACCAGACCGCACCGTTCGCGATCGCACACGCATGCTTCTCGCCGGCGGCGAAGCTCGTGACGTGGCGCAAGCTCGGGATGAGCGCAGGGGTGGGATCCTTCGCGAGCGAAGACTCGCGGCCGGAGACCGACGCATTTCCCTTCGCAAGGCCCCACGAGAAGAGGTCGCCGTCAGCCGTGAGACCGAAGCTCGTGTAGGGCGTCGCCCCCGCGCGGACGATCGCTCCGCCGAGCAGATCGGCGGGACCTGGTCCCCCGTGGAGCTCGCCGGCGTCGGGCCGAGCGAGCTGCTGCTGCTCGTTGGCACCCCAGCAGATCGCTTCACCGGCCGAGGAGATCGCGCATGCGGTGCGTGCTCCGACGTCGACGCGTGCGAACACGCCCGTCGTCGTGACGGGCGTCGGGGTTGCGTGCCGCGCCGAGTCGACGAGCTGGGGAGCCCCGGCGAGACCGAGCTGACCGTTCGCGTTGCTTCCCCAGCATCGGACGATACCAGCGCCGTCGACCGCGCACGTGGTCCGTCGAGCAGCGCTGATCTGCACGATCCCAGTGAGACCGGCCACGGGCTGCGGCGAGCCCGGATCCGCGGGAGCGCCGGCGTCGCCCCCCGTCTCCGCCTCGTCGCTCGGATCACCCCGGCCAAGCGCCCCCGCGGTGTCGTCGCCCCAGCAGCGCACCGTACCGTCGCTCATTCGCGCGCAGAAGTGGGCTTCGCCGGCCGCGAGCTCGACCGCGCACGGGGACACCTCGCACGCGACTGGCTCATCGGAAGCATCGATGTCCGGAGCAGGGCCGTCGGTGCTCGCATCGATCTCCGGAGTGGGGCCGCTCTCCGGAAGATTCGCGGGCACGTCGGCGTCGCCGTCCGGCGGCGCGGCGAAGAACGTCGAACGCTCACCGCTCTCGCAGGCGGAGACGACCAGCATCGAGCCGGCCGCCGCGACGGCCCCCGCCCGGAGAAGAAGTCGAAAGGGCACCATGGTATCGTTGTCCTCTTCTTCCCTTGTCCTCTACGGATTCGACGAGGCGGGCCTGTGGAGAGCGACGTCTTCGCCGACGAACCAGAGCTCACCTGCAGCGCCGCCCCAGGTTGCGTAGAACGGGCGCGTGAATGGGAAAGACGTCACCGTGATGCGAGCCTGCGTCCATCCGCTGCCGTCCCAGTGGCGAATGCGGCCGTAGTCACCGGCCGACCACGCGTCGCTCCGTGATGTTCCCCGGACCGCCCACGTCGCGACCGCCAGCGTGGCCTCGACGGTCCAGCCGAAGACGCCACCGTCGGAGCGTGTGCCGCGCCAGATCGTCGTCGCCGACGACGTGCTCGTGCCGAAGACCCAGACGTCGTCCGGCGAGGCGGAGCCACCGGTGGTGAACAGCCTGAGCCGGCCGCCGTTGGCGTCGAGCGGCAGCGCGACCTCGCTCCAAGACGTGCCGCCGCTGCTGGACGTGCGCCGGAACACGACGCCCTGCTCTCGACCGGAGCTGCCCCGGTCGCCGCCAATCCAGACATCGCTCCCGCTCGAGCCCCACACCTCGATGAAGCCGATCGGCTGGAGCGAGAGGGAGTCGACCGACCACGTCGGTGCACCGTCGCCGCCGTCGCCGCCGAAGTGCAGGACGCGGCCGACTCTCGGCCTGGACGGCGGCTGCGGGCGACCGACCGCCCAGACGTCGGTGGGGCCGGTTCCCCAGATCGAGTTGATCGGGATCGTCGCGTCTCCCGGCGTCGCCACCGCAGCCCACATGATCGCGCTCGATGTCGCGCCCGTGCCATGGAAGAGGCCGTCGTCACCGCCCGCCCAGAGATCGGTCGGACCACTTCCCCAGATGGCGAGGAGGCGACCTGGCACGGTGTGCACGATCGACCACGATGCGCCGTCCCACCGAAGGATGTTGCCCTGCGCGCTCACCGCCCACGCGACGCCGAGACCGTCGCTCCAGACGTCGCGCAACGTCTGCGGCGATGGGAGGGTCGTGTGACAGTACCCGTCGATCGAACATGTCGGACTGGCCGCGTCGACGTCGACGTCGGCGTCGGCGTCCGTGCTCGCGTCGAGGCCGACCGTCCTCGTCGCGTCGGGCTCGCCCATGGTCGAGTCCGCGTCGGCGTCGCTCGACGCATCGCCTTCCAGAGAGCCGAGCGGAACGTCATCGTCCCCACACGCGCCCGCGCCGAGCGCGACGAGGCACCCGAACGCGGCGAGTACCCCGACGCTCCTCACTCGAAGTGTTCCTGTCTTCACTTGCTGGCTCCCGCGCGCGACTTCGTTCCCGTGAAATGGAGCGCGACGTTCCCGCCGACGGCCCAGACGTCGTTCGGACCGCTTCCCCAGATCCCGGTGAGGTTCACCTCCTGTCCAGATCCGAGTCCCGTGCTCGAAACGGTCCACGCAACGCCGTCGAAGTGGAGGATCGTGCCCTCGGCACCGACGGCCCAGACGTCGTTCGGTCCCGTGCCCCACACCGCGTGGAGGTCGGCCGTAACCGGCGAGTCGACAATCGCGAAGCGTCGCGCACCTTCCGAGTAGCGACGGATCCTGCCGCCAACGCCGACGGCCCACACATCCCGAGCGGAGCTGCCCCAGATCGCCTCGAGCCGCGCGACGCTCTGGCCGTCGACGAGGTCGAACGAAGGTGCGCCGCCGTCCTCACCCATGCTCCGCACGTGGACGACCGTGCCCGCCGTGCCCGCGGGTACTGCGAGGGAGTTGTCTCCCACGATCCAGACGTCATCACTGCTCGAGCCCCACATGCCGAGGATGGTGAGGTTCGAGAGCTCGCTCGAGATCGGCTGCCATCCGACACCACCGTCCGCGATCGCCTTTCGCCAGTGATTGAAGGTGCCGACGTATTCACCGTCCTCGGGTGTGTAGACCCTCGCCGGTGCCCCCCCGACGCGGACGTCGGAGGCCGACGTGCCCCAGACGGTGTAGAGCCGTGCTCCGGTCGGCCAAGGAGCGACCTCGGGAACGAGGGAGAAGCCCCCTGACGACGCGCCGGTGCTGTGGAAGATCTCCCAGGCAGTCGCCACGGCCCAGACGTCGTTCGGCCCGCTTCCCCAGACGCCGAGAAGCGTGCTGGTCGTACCGGTCGTCACCGGGCTCCACGCGTCCCCCGCCCAGTGGACGGCGGTGCCGCCAGAGCCGACCGCCCAGACATCATGGGCGCCCGAGCCCCAGACCGCGGTGAGCGTGTAAACCGGATCGACGCCCGTCGCGACCGGACACCAGTCGACCTCGGCGCAGGGGTGTGCGACCGCGCCATCGTCATCGCTCGGCGCATCGCTGGCGGCGTCGGCGCCGGAGCCCGCCTCAGGCGGCGTCCCTGAATCCGGATCCGATGGCACCGCTGCTGCGCCGTCGGCTGCGCAGCTCGCGTGGATCGGGATCATCGCGACGAGCCCGAGAAGAACGCCGATGCGGAGGAGCGATGAGAGTGAGAGCACGCGATCCATCACTTCGTCTCTCCCTCGTCGCATTCCTTCATCAGGCACTTGCCGTCGAAACACGGTTGTCCGGCCGCCGTATCGCAACGGTTGCCGCATGCGCCGCAATTCGTCGGACTCCGGCGCAGGTCGACCTCACATCCGTCGATGGGATCGCCGTTGCAGTCCGCGAGGCCGGCGACGCACGAGGTGTTGCACACGCCCTTCTCGCACGTGACGACCTGGCTCGAGCTCTGGCTCGGACACGCCGCACCGCATGCACCGCAGTTCTGCGCGTCGTGGAGCAAGTTCACGCAGCTGCCGTTCGGACAGAGGGTCTCGCCTGGCTTGCAGCGACACGCGGCGTCATTGCAAATCGGCAGACACTTGGCGCTGACGCCGTCGCTCCGGCATTCGGTGCCGGACGGACAAACGTTGCCGCACGCGCCGCAATTCAATCGATCCGTAAGGTCCGTCTCGCAGCCGTCGGAGCCGCACCCCGTCCCGAGATCGTGATTGCAGTCGGCGGTCTGCGGAAGGCAGACGGGGACTCCGCATTGGCTCGAGGAGCAGCCGAAGCGGACGTTCGGAGGCGGCGGCTCGCACGGAGGCGGTGGGCAGGTGCTACCGCACGCTCCGCAATTCGAGAGGTCGCTCGTGATGTCGATGCAGCGTCCTCCGCAGTCCACGCGTGGAGCCGGGCATCCACACTGGCCGTCCCGGCAGCGTTCACCTGGAGCGCATGCGTTGCCGCACGCTCCACAGTGCTTCGCATCGACGCGAACGTTCACCTCGCAGCCGTCGTCGACGGCGCCGTTGCAGTCACGGAAGTCTTGGTTGCTGCCGGCGTTGAAGCACTCGAGGGCACACGCGCCGTTGACGCACCGCGATCTCATGGAGAGGAGCGCGAAGGACGGGCAAACGTTGCCACACTCCCCGCAGTTGTCCTCGTCGTTCGAGAGGTTGGTCACGCAGCGATAGCCTGCCCCGCAGGTCGCGTACGGTGCAGGGCACTCGGTCGCGATGCAGAGCCTGGCAGGAGTCGGGACGACGACGTCGCCCGCGTCCACGCCCGCCTCTCGAGCGGGCTCGAAGGCAGGAGTCGGAGCCTGCGTGCACGATCCGTCGCAGGCGTCGCCCACGAGCACCATCGTGTTTCCGTCCGCGCTGCATGCTCCGATCAGCACGAGCACGGGAACGAGCGCTGCCGCGACTCTGAGATACGGCTTCTTCGAGGTCATCGGAGACGGGCTCCTGGAACGATTGCCGAATAGCGATTGATGATGGGCACGCGATTTCAGCGCCGGGCGCAGGACTCTTCGACACGCCGAGTGAGCGCGTCGGGCGCGCGTCCCGCCAGGAAGGGCTTCGCCCGTCCCCTTGCTTCATCGATACGGCCCAACGAGCAGAGCGTCAGGATGCGCTGGACGTCGCGCTCGTTCGCGAGCACTCCGCGTGGAAAGCGCGCTTCGTGCTCTTCGAGCAGCGCGAGCGCGCGAGTCCCGTCACTGGCACGCATGGCGCTCGTCAGGAGTCGCGTCTCTTCTTCGAGCGCATCGACGTGTGGCGACGGAGATGTGGTGCTCGACGGCGCAGGGCTCGGCTCCGAAGCTGCCGGGCGGATCGGCGCGGGCGGCCGGGACGGTCGCGCAGGTGAATCGTCGACGATCGCGACCGACGGCAACGCGCTCACCGGCGTCCCCTGCACGGCAGGCTCGTCCGCCTCGTCCCTGGCGGACAGGCCGTCATCCGCCGGCGTGCTCGGCGGTGACGCGGATGCGCTGGCGACCGCGGTGCTCGCCATGCCGCGAGCGGGCTCGCCTTCGCCTTGCGCCTCCGCGCGTTGACCGTACTCGAGACCGGCGACTGCCAGAGCGACCACGACAGCGGCGGGGGCGACCGCCCTCCAGAGCCCTCGTGGCGCCTGCAGCGTTGGCTCGGGTGGGGAGCCAGAAGAGGCTGCCGCATGGATCTTCGCCCAGATGCGGCTCCGGTCCTCCGGGGTCGCTTCGTACGCGTCCCGCAGGGCGAGCATCGGCTTGTCGTCGTCGGGCTTCACCGCAGCCTCCACTGGTCGCGCGCCTGATACCGGGCAATGGCCTCGGCGAGCTCGTCGCGAGCGGCGCGGAGCCGGGACGCGGCCGTATTGGCGTTCAGGCCGAGGATCTGGGCGATCTCGAGGATGGTCTTTTCTTCGAGGTCCGCGAGGACGAGGACCGCCCTTTTGCTCGGATCGAGCTTGTCGAGAATGGCTTCCAACATACGAACGTCCTCGTTCGATTGAGCGCGGCTCTCGGGATCGTTCGACGGCGCCTCGAGCGCCTCCAGCCTCTCCCCAGCCTCACTGCTCCGGCGTCGCTGCGCGCGGTGGTAGTGCTGAACGACCCGCAGCAGGACCGCGAAGATCCAGGCGCGCATGTTCTCCGGCTCCTCGCCGCCAGCGAGGCGATGGATGCGCAAGAACGTCTCCTGGACGATGTCGTCGACCTCTTCGCGCCTCACGCCGAGGCGCCGCGCGCTGCTGAAGACGTAGTCGAAGTGCTCACGGTAGAGCGCCTCGAGCCTCTCCAGCGTCATGGCGCGTGCGCCAGCCGCCCCCTCTCCAAGAGCGGCAGGCATTGCGGAAGATGCATGCACAACGGACTAGCTCCGCCAGCTGGCAGGTTTTGTGAGAAAAAGTGCATCCGGTATCGAGCTCTGCCGTGCGACCGTCACCAAAGGCGCACGTCGAGGCCGAACGACACGCGCAACGCCGGCATCGAGAGGTCGTTCAGCATGACGGCGCCCTCGTCCGTGCGCACACCGATCGCCTTCGCAGCGAGCGGAATCTTGACGTTCGGATGGACGAAGGCGCGGACGCGGGCGTTCAGCTCCACGTCCAGGATGGCTCCCGCCGCAGCGATCGGCTGCGTGACGTCCGCAGCGCGCGCATTGGCGAGCCCGATGCCCAGCACGTGAACGAACATCGCTCCCATCTCTGCGCAGGGTCCGAGCCGCGCGCGGTGCCACTCGAAGAGCCCACATGCGGAGCCCCCGAGCGTCCACATGTCGAAGCGGACCGTCGACGCTACCGGCGTGGAGAACGTCACGTGGCGCGGAGCGTACAGTGCGCCGCTCGCCCCGAGCCGCAGCCACCGAATGTCGAGCGCGGTCGTGAGCGCGACGCCGGCCATCGGCTTGGGCAGAGCGCCGGCCTCGAGCACTCCGGCCGCCCCCATCGTCCAAGCGACCATCGGCAACGCCGTCGCGACCGGCGCCCGAGCAGCATCGGACCGCGGCCGCGGCGCGGGAGATTTCGATCGCGGAGCCGGCTCCGATTCGAGCGGGACACCGTCGGATGGCGAAGGTTGCCAGGAAGAGAGAGCGACCGTGATGACGACAGCGGCTGCCTTCGCGAGCGAGCTGCACGTCACCGCGTCGATCGTTCGAACGCCGAGCAGATCGCCGGTGCGCGTCTCGAGCTCGAGGCGAAAGGAGTCCTCGCCCGTGCGAGCGATGGTGCCGTGCGCGGCGACATGCGCGCGAGAGGCCGCGTCGGCTCCGAGAAGGCTCGCCACGCGACGCAGCACGTCCTCGCGATCGGGGCACTCCGCCGGTGCATCCCACACGAGATCGACCGGCAGCGCCGGTTCGTCCGCTCGCGCAGAGCTCGCAAACATGACGACGCTCGCGCCGACGATCTGCCCGAGCCGCGATCGCCGCCCCCTGCTCCGACTACGGCTCCCCGAAGCAGAGCACTTCACCCGCAGGATCCGCTAACACCCATGGCTCGCGACGGTCAAGCGTGCGACCGCGTCGCGCGCGGGTGCGCCTTCACGCCGGGGAGAGTTGCATCGGGTCTCGAGTACTCATCCCGAGTACCACGATGACCTCACGATCGCGACACGTCGACTTGCGCCTGCGCTCGAGTCTGACGGCCATGGGGGAGACAAGATCACCGCCACACGCTGCAGCGTCGCTCGAGTCGTGTCTGTCACTCGCGCTTCGTGGCGTTCCCGACGACATCTCTGCGGAGGCGCAAGATCGTCTTCAGGCCCACTTCAGCTCCGGTGCCTCGCCTCGAAGTGACCAGAGCGCGAAGCTCGATCTCGAGGCACGCGGCTGCGGTACGTCGCTCGACCGCGACCGTCGAGGCGAGCGCCGCAGCCACGTCGAGTGGCTGCGGCGAGCGGCTGAGCCTTTCTACCGTTCGGAGAAACTCTCAGCGATCTCGGTGGGGTGACCGACGGGGTTCGAACCCGCGACAACCGGAACCACAATCCAGCGCTCTACCAGCTGAGCTACGGCCACCGTGATGAGGGCCCGAACCATACCGCCGCCCCCTGGACTTGCAAGGGAAATTCGAAGGGCCACGTCGACGGGTGGTTCGGGCGCAGCGCCAAGGTCGAAGGCGAGCGCGCCGCCCCACCGCGCTCCTCGTCGGGACGAACGGAGCTCGATCGAGTGTGGAGCACCAATCAGTCGGTGCGGTGTGGCCGTCGTCTCGCCGTCGATTTCCGTCTCTAGAGGTCCGTGGCCTTGTCGAAGTCGCCGCGGATGACCTGACTCACCTTCACCGCCTCCGACGCCGCGTCCGTGAGCACACCGACCTCGCGGTTCTGCGTGAGCGCCGTCGGCGTCATGTTCTGCGAGCCGACGAACGTGCGCGACTCGTCGACGACGATCGCCTTCGCGTGCATGTCGGGGCTCTTCAGGCCGCGGATCGGGACGCCGTACTCCTTCAGCTTCGCGATCGCCGCCTTCTGTCCGTCCGTAGTGATCGTCTGCGCATCGACGACGACGCGGACGGCCACCTTCGCCTGGTGCGCGAGGATGATGGCGTCGACGATCGTGGTATCGCTCAGAGACTGGGCCTCGACGTCGAGCGAGGTCTTCGCCGAGTCGATGAACTGCTTGAGGTGCGAGCGCGTGGGGTGGAGCGTGTTCGCTCCGTCCGGCGAGATCACGAGCTTGCTCGCGACGTGGATCGCCTTGTTCGAGAAGTCCGCGTCGAAGATCTTCTCGAGGTCGGCGACGTCGTCCGGATCGGTGTCGGTCGCGAGGTACTCGCGATTCGTCTTCGCGCTCGAGTAGGTCAGGTTCATCGTCATGATGAGCGCCTTCTCGGAGTCGATCAGGATCGTCTTCGCATGCGTGAACGTGTAGCCGGTCGGCGCCCACTGCACCTGCACGCCGCGGTTCTTCAGCGTGGTGAACGCCCCCTGGTTCTCGTTGGTCGACGTGGGGAAGTTCCTGTTGAGGATGACCTTCACATCCTTGCCGGCTTGCTTCAGGTCGCCGAGCGCACCGATGACCTCGTTGCTCGTGAGCAAGTACATCGTCATGTGCACGCTCTTCTTCGCGCCACGGATCGCGGAGAGGAGCGCTGCACCGGAGTCGGTCGGCTGCACCTGGATGGTCACGCCGCTGCTCATGGCGAGCGGGACGGTGTCGGGCGCGGGATCGCGACCGCCGTCGAGCGCGGGCGTCCCCGTGTCGTCGCCGTCACTGATGCCCGGCCCCCCCGAGGTCGTCGGCGCGACCGAAGCGGGCGTGAGGTCAGCGCCGTTGCACGCCGCCGCGACCGCGGCGAGCGTGAATGTGACAACGGCGGGGCGCAGCCCTCGAAGGGGACGGCGTCCAGCGACGGCCACGGCGCGAATCAGCGAACCAAACCACCAGCGACTCGACACGGCGGCTACCATGTCTCAGAGAGGTCGATCAGGCCACCGTTTCGTCAGCTTTTTCACGTCTCTCTTGGACGACCATGCCTGTCCAGCACACCGAAGACCACGTCGAGAAACGCCTCAGCGCCCGCGAAAGAGGGGTGCCCGAGGCGATCGCGCGCCTCCGCTCCGAGGCGGCGCTTCTCGCGCGCTTGTCGGGCCTCGGAGTCACCCCGCGCCTGCTCGAGAGCGGTGAGGATGCGCAGGGACCGTGGCATCGGATCGAGCGCGTCCCGCTCCCCACCCTCGCGGAGCGCCTTGCACGCGCCGGCGGCCCGCTCGATCCGTCGTGGATCGAGCGCGCAATCCGCGCGGCATTCGGCGCGCTCGCGACGCTCCACGAGGCGGCCGACGCGAGCGGCTCGCTGCTCGTGGTCCACGCCGATCTCAGCCCGGCGAACATCGCGATCGACGACACGGGGACGCGCGCGGTCCTCCTCGATCTCGACCTCGCCTGGTGGCGGGACGGCCCCGCTCGGCTCGACGGCACCTTCCGCGGGACCGTCGCATACGTCGCTCCAGAGGTCGCGCGTGGCGAGCGTCCGACCCCACGGAGCGATCTCTTCGCGCTCGCGGCGACCTTCCTGCATGCGGTGACGGGCGCTCCGCCACGCGTCGGCTCGACGTTCGCGGCGCTCCTCGCGATGGCCGCCGAAGCTCCACTGCTGGGCCACGAGCACGAGCGCGAGCACATCGCAATTCGCGGGCCCGGGCACGCGGCTCTGATCGCGTGCCTCGCACACGACCCTGCCGACCGGCCCGCCTCCGCGCGCGCGGTCCTCGCAACCTCGACGCGAACGCCAACCTGACACCTGACGGGACGGACCGACGAGTGCTAGATCGGCCCGCATGTCCGGTGCGGGAAACTCGCTTGGTTTCAGGGCCGATACCCTCGCCATCCATGCCGGTCAGGAGCCAGATCCGATCTCGGGCGCGGTGATGACGCCGATCGTCCTCGCGAGCACGTTCGCGCAGGACGGCCCCGCGGTCATGAGGGGACCGTACGACTACTCGCGCGCGGGCAACCCGACGCGCACTGCCCTCGAGCAGTGCCTCGCCGCGCTCGAAGGCGCGACGCACGGGATCGCGTTCGGCAGCGGCTGCGCTGCGATGACGGCGGTCCTCATGACGCTGAAGAGCGGCGACCACGTGCTCGTCGGCGACGACGTCTACGGCGGGACGTTCCGCATCTTCGACAAGGTGATGAAGCAGTTCGGCCTCGACGCGACGTTCATGGACATGAGCGATCCGGCGAAGGTCCGTGAGGCGATCCGCCCGAACACGCGGATGATCTGGGTCGAGACGCCGTCGAACCCGATGCTCAAGGTCTTCGACATCGCCGCCCTCGCGGAGGTCGCGAAGAAGGCGCGCCTCACGCTCGTCGTCGACAACACGTTCGCGACGCCGATGCTCCAGCGCCCGCTCGA
This sequence comes from Myxococcales bacterium 68-20, assembly GCA_001899635.1. Taxonomy (GTDB): domain Bacteria; phylum Myxococcota_A; class Polyangia; order Polyangiales; family Polyangiaceae; genus Labilithrix. Next base: position 143,412 of record MKVQ01000006.1, read on the forward strand.
TCTCGGGGCGACCGCCGTCGTCCACTCGACGACCAAGTACCTCAACGGCCACTCCGACGTCGTCGGCGGCGCAGCGCTCACGAGCGACAAGGAGCTCGCCGAGAAGCTCCACTTCCTCCAGAAGGCCGTCGGCGGCGTGCCGAGCCCGTTCGACTGCTACATGGTCCTCCGCGGGCTCAAGACGCTCGGCGTACGCATCCGCCAGCACGTCCAGAGCGCCAAGGTCCTCGTCGACCTCCTCTCGCGCCACAAGCAGGTCGCGCGCGTCTTCTATCCCGGCCTCGAGAGCCACCCCGGCCACGCCATCGCCGCGCGGCAGATGAAGGGCTTCGGCGGAATGATCAGCTTCGATCTCCGCGTCGGCGACAAGGGCACGGCTCCTTCGGCGGCGTTCCTGAAGGCCCTCCGCGTCTTCACCTGCGCCGAGAGCCTCGGCGGGGTGGAGTCGCTCGCCGAGCTCCCCGCGATCATGACCCATGCCAGCCTCACCCCCGAGGCCCGGCAGGCCGCGGGGATCGGCGACGGCCTGATCCGGCTGAGCGTCGGCCTGGAGGACATCGAGGACCTCGAGGAGGACCTCGACCGGGGCTTCCGGGCGGCCGAAGCAGCGCTGTAGGGCGGTTTGGGGCGCTTTGAGCTCGGAGCGGCCAGAAATGTTACGCTGCTTCCTGTAGGCTCCTTTCTTCCCCCCGGAGAACTCCGATGTCCCGACGCCAGCACGCGATCGTCGCCACGCTCTGCCTCCCCGTGATCGGCCTGCTCAGCGCAGGCTGCGAAGATGAGCAAAAGGGCACTCCGCAGGTCATCTTCGACGGCGAGCTCCAGCGCGGCAGCGGGAACGACTGCAAGGACAGCGGCCGCATCTTCCAGATCGGCGAGTTCGGCACGCCCGCCCTCGAGCAGGCATCGAAGCCGATCAAGGACGGCGAGGGCTTCGAGCAGGGGACGGTGAGCGTCGCCTGCTCGGTCACCTCGGCTGGCGCGGACGAGTTCGACGTCGCCGGCTCGGTCAACCTCGACGGCGCGACCGGCGGCTTCTTCAGCATCAAGGGGAAGTTCAAGGCGACCGGCGAGCAGACCGGCATCCACGCCATCTTCTCGAGCCGGAGGAGCGGCAACTCGTACGAGCAGAAGGACAGTGCCTGCATCGTGCGCTACACGACGTCGAACCAGGGCGTCGCCGCCGGCCGCGTCTGGGGCGAGATCACCTGCCCGAAGGCAGAGAACACGAACGCGCAGACGTCGTGCGAGGCGATCGCACAGTTCCGCTTCGAGAACTGCGTTCAGTAAACAACGCGAGGCACACGCTCCCACGCGTGTGCCTCGGAACCAACCGCGCCCGCTCTAGGACGACGCGCCGGAGCTCCGGCGCGCTTCACTAGTTCTCGTCGTTGGCGGGGCCCGGGCCTTCCATCGCGGCGAGCAGGCCCTCGACCTCGATGCGCGTCTCGAGCTCGGGATTCGCGCGGAGAAACGCCTCGAGGTGCCGGCGTGCAGCAACATTGTCGCCGCGCGCGAGGTACGCGAGACCGAGCGCATAGAGGACGTCGCCGTCGGTAGGCGCCTGCTCGAGCGCGGCAAGCCCCTCCGAGACCGCGTCGCGGGTCTCGCCGAGCTTGCGGAGCACATGGATCAGCGAGACACGCGCTCCGAGGTGCTCGGGCGCGAGTCGGAGCACCGCGCGATACGCGTCCCGCGCGGGCTGGAGCTCCCCGACCTCGTACAGCGCTTGGCCGAGAAAGAAGAACGCGTACGGGTTCCCCGGATCCGCGCGGATGACGTCGCGCAGCACCTGGAGCGCCTCATGGAAACGCTCCTCGTGAAGGAGCTCGGTCGCCTCTTCGACGGCAGCCCAGTGCGCGGCGTCGCGATTCATGGCACCGCGAGCTAGCATGCCGCCCGGTTGACCGCCAATGCCTCGGCTCCACGCATCGATCACCGGCCACGCGCGCGGCGGCTCCGTCGCCGCGGTCGCGCTCGCCTGCGCTGCAGGCGCGATCTTCTGGCTCCCTGCTGCAGAGGTCGGTCGCGGCTGGTTCCCTGCGCCGCTCGATGACGTCTACATCCACTTCGACTTCGCCCGCTCGCTCGGATCGGGACACCCCTTCGAGTGGATCCCGGGTCAGGGCTACTCCTCCGGCGAGACCTCGCCGCTCTACGCGCTGATCCTCGCGACCGGCTGGCTGCTGGGTTTCCGCGGCCGCGCGCTCGGCGTCTGGGCCGCGATCGTCGCCGTCCTCTCCGTCGCCTCGCTGCTCCGAACGGTGCGCGGCCTCGTACGCCCTTGTCCGCCGTGGCTCGCGTGGCTGCTCGCCCTCCTGCCGCTCTCGATCGGCATCGTCGACTGGGCGCTGTTCAGCGGGATGGAGGTTGCCGTGTTCGCGGCGGCGATCGGACGCGCCCTCGAAGCGCTCGATCGTGTGCGCGCGAACGACCGAGCGGGACCGACGCGCGCGTCGCGCGAGTGGCGGCTCGGCGCGTGGGGAGGCGCGCTCGTGCTGCTTCGACCGGAAGCCGTCGTCATCGTCGCCGTGCTCGCGGTGATCGCAGCGCGCGGCGCAGGTCGGCGCTCGGGCCTCGCGGCGATCGCCCGCACATCGATCGCGGGCGCCATCGCAACGCTCGCCGTGCTGACGTCGAACCTCCTCGCGACGGGTGACGCGCGCTCCGCCGGCGCGCAGCTCAAGCTGCTCTCTTCGAACCCGTATCTCTCCGAGGTCGATCGCGCGCGCGTGTTCGTCGAGAACCTCGTCACGTTCTGGGTGAAGGTCGTCCGCGGCGAGCTCGCTGCGGTTCCGGCGCTGATCGTCGTGGTCCCCGTCCTCGCGCTCATCGGGCTCGTCCGCCGCGAGCACCGCGCGGTCGCGGGTGCATGCATCCTCTCGGCGCTCGGATGGATCCTACTCGTGTCCTGGAACGGGAACGCGCCGCATCACAACTTCCGCTACTACGCGCCCGCGCTCGTCCTCGTCTGCGTGTCCGCGTCGCTCGGCATCGCGACGATCGCGCGGCTCCGCCGTGGGACGCCGGTCGCCGCGCTGCTCGGAGCGGGCGCGATCGCGATCGGCGCTCCGAAGATCCCCGGGCAGGTGAAGCACTTCCGCTCGGCGAGCGCGAACATCCGCGACCAGCACATCGAGGTCGGTGAGCGGATCGCGCGTCTCCCCGCGGACGCAAAGGTGCTCCTCGGCGATGCCGGCGCGATCCCCTACGTGTCGGGACGCACGGCTGTGGATGCGCTCGGGCTCGGCGGCTATCGTCGTGTGCCGTTCGCGCGCGCCGCCGTGCACGGCGAGGCCGCGACGATCGAGCTCATCGAGCGGCTCGAGCCCACGGAGCGGCCGACGCACTTCGCGCTCTACCCGAACTGGTTCAACACGCTCACCTCACGCTTCGGGGAGGAGATCGACCGCGTCACGATCGAGGGCAACGTCATCTGCGGAGGCGCGACGAAGGCGATCTATCGCGCCGACTGGAGCGCGCTCGGCAGCGGGCCCGGAGTGTCGCGCTCCCCCACCGTGATCGACGAGCTCGACGTCGCCGACGTGATCGACGAGGGAGCACATGCCTACGCCCCTCCCCTTCCGCACGGCGGATGGACGACGCTCGATGTCCTGACCGACGCGTCCGGCGCGCGACGCTTCGACGGTGGGCGCACGATCCCCGACGGAAAGGGCGAGACGTTTGTCGTGAAGAACGGCACCAGCGGCCCCGTCCTGGTGCGCGTCCGGATCGACGCGGGGGCTCGCGGCATCGTGCTCCGCACCTCACGCGCGACGGCGACGAAGGAGCTGCTCCTCGAACCGGTGCGCGACGGAGTCTGGCGAAGCGCCGTTGCCACGCTCGACGGAGTCGAGGCTGGCGAGGTCGTCACGCTCGAGGCGCGCGGCGGCGAGTACCGCAACTACCACGTGTGGATCGAGCGAGCGGCCGCCGTCGCGCGATGATCGCGGTCAGCTCGCGTCGCCGCCGCTGATGGGCGGCCGCATTCCGAACGCGCTCCGGACCGCCTCCGGGATACGAACGGGACGACCGCTCGTGATCTCGACATAGCCCCACGTCGTCATCGCCCGCGCGACGACCGTTCCAGCCTCATTGATGATTTCCGTTGCGCGCTTGCACTTCGCCGCCATCGCGCTGTCGATCCACGTACGCACCTCGAGGCGGTCACCGCGTAGGACTGGACGCAGGTAGTCGACCTCGTGACGACGGACGAAGAAGACGCCGCCGAGCCTCCGGTAGGCCTCGAAGTCGAGCCCAACCGCGGTCGAGTGAGCGATGGCGACGTCCTGGATCCAGCGCACGTACGCGATATTGCTGGCGTGGCCGAGCTCATCGATGTCGGCGTCGGCGACGACGATGGTGATCGCGTGAGTCGAGAACGAGCTCTCTAGAGTCATGAGCGCGACGAGGGCTCCACGGGCATCGTGGCCAGCGACCCTTAGCAGAATGTTGGCCACGCTCGCACGGATCGTGCTTCCTGGCGGACGAGGACGCATCCATGCCGCCGCTCGACGACATGCCGCCCTTCCTTGGCCCCTCACCGACAGACGCCGGCAGCCTGCGCGCGTCGCTCCGGGCCCAAGTGACGGAAACGCTCTCCACTCTTCGTGAGGTCGTGCTCATGCCGCGCGACCTCGTCCCGGTCGTCCCTCGGGAGCTCGAGCACGAGGACGACGTGGTTGTGCTCGTCCACGGGTTCTTCGCGAGCGCGGGCGTCTGGCGTCCGATGAAGCGGACCTTGATCGAGAAGACCGGCGCGAAGGTCGCGAGCTTCACGCACGCTCCAGGTGTCGGCATCGATCGAATCGCGCGCAGCCTCGCCAAGATCGTCGAGCGCATCCCATCCGGCTGCAGGGTCCATCTCGTCGGGCACAGCCTCGGCGGCCTCGTGGTGCGGTGGTACGTGCAGGAGCTCGGCGGTCATGCGCGCGTCACCCAGACGATCTCGCTCGGCTCGCCGTTCGGCGGCACCGCCCGCGCGCACCCGTTCCCGTTCCTCGTCGGCCGCGAGCTCGGACGCAGCAGCCCGATCCTCGCCCGCCTTCGAGCGCGCGCGCACGAGCACGACGTGCCTCACACGTCCGTCGTCGGCGAGGGCGACCTCGTGGTGATCCCGGCGGAGAGCGCCGTCTTCCCGCGCGGTGAAGTCGTCGTGCTCCCGCGCTGCGGTCACAACACGCTCCTCTTCCACGCCGATTCGATCGCGCGCGTCGTCGAGCGCGTTCGCCACGTGCAATCGAAGTCTCGTCGCGAACGCCTCGGCTAGTGCCTCGACGCATCGATTTCGATGGCTCGAGGTACGACCAAGAGAAGGAAACTCCCGGACACAAGCCTCTGCGATGACGGGAGGTTCGTTCCGCCCCCTCGCTTGTCGTGGGTTCGGAACGACCCGGTCGCATTCATGGTGTCCGGGTACTAATCGGCCGCCGACTCCGGCAGATCGAGGACGCTCGCATACGCCGCGTCGCGCTTCGGCTGAGCGGGATCGGCGAGGCGGCGCTCGCGCCATCTCGCGCCGGGCGGCGAGCCATCGAGCCAGTGGAAGCTCCGATCGCGCACGTCGAGGTGAATGAACTGGGTCTTCGGATGCGTGTAGATGCCGACGCCCGCACGCGGATAGCGGCGCGCGTACGACGCGAGCTTCGACGCGCGCACGCCCGTGAGCTGGAAGTCGAGCGCGTCCCCGGTGCCGTGCTTGCCATGCGCCCCCTTGCGCGTGGCGCTCACGAGAACCATCGCGGCGTTTTTGAAGTGGTACGCCGCGCGGAACGCGAGCTGCACGAGCCGAGGATCGAGCGGCTCCGCCACCTCTCCGCTCGCGACGTCCGGCATATCGGCGGAGCTCGCGGCGACGCGCATGAACTCCCGCAGCGCCTCACGGTCGATCTCGCCGTCGTCGCCGTACAGACGGATGCTCGCGCGTGCGTTCGTGTTGCGGTTCTTGACCTCGATCGGCGGAAGCGCGACCGCCCACGCGACCTTCGGCGGTGCGAGCGTCTTTCCTGGATGGTGGAGCTCCCGCGGCGGCGCGCGGTCGACGACGCGCGTTTGCCGAGCCGGCGAGGTCGCTGACGCGGCGTCTCCAATACCTGACACCAGCATGACGGCCAGGGCGATCCCTGCGTCTCGAACGTGCACGCCCCAACGGAGGGGGCGCTGCGGTGTGCAACGCATCGCCCCCAAACGTAGCACCTTGCGGAAAGACGCCCAGCGCGGTACCTCCAGCAGCCGACATGCTCGCGCCCGCGTCTCTTCCTGCCCACATCCGCGTGAGCCCACGAAACCGCCGCGCCGGCGTTCGAACATGCGCCGCGTTCGTGCTCGGCGCTGCGTGCATGATGCACGCAAGTAGTGCCTCCGCGGACGTTTCGTCGTGGCTCTCCGCGGGCGGCGGCTACGGCCTGAAACGGAACGACAGCACCGGCACCGACAAGAGCGCCGGCAGCATGAGCCTCGCGCTCGGCGTTGGCTCCGACCCGACGAAGAGCCTGGTCATCGGCGGCGTCTTCCGCAGCACGACGTACTTCGCGCTCGGCACCGATCTCGGCCTCTCGGCGCGCTTCGCGACCGGAGGTTTCGCGCGGGGACAGTGGGGGCTCGCGCTCGACGCCGGGCCGATGTGGCGCACGTTCGGCAAGGGCGAATACGGCCGCTGGCCGATCTCGGCGATGTTGATCGGCGGAGCGCCCTGGGGCGTCCAGCTCGCGGTCGGCGGCGAGGTGTTCCGGATCGCGGGCAACGACGCGCACGCGCGCGGCCTCGTCGCGCTCCTCGAGATCGATCTCCTGCGCCTGACCGTCATGCGTCAGGGCGCGACGGACCGTTACTGGGAGAACCCCTCGCCCGCCGGCGGAAGGAGCCCGAGCGCGAGCTCGCGTCCGCTCGCCGGCCTCCTCTGGTAGCGTCGGATAGCGCTGGAGGCGCCGCGGTCTCATGGGCGGTCAGCTCTCTCTCTTCGGTGGCGGTGACGACGATCACGCTCCGCCGAAGCACCGGAGCGGCCTCGTCCAGCCACACGTGACGGAACACGATCGCGAGCTGGCCGCGCGCCTCCCTCGCTTCGTTCGCTTCGGGACGAGCAGCTGGTCGTTCCCCGGATGGGCCGGCATCGTGTGGAAGGGCACGCCCAGTGAAGCCGAGCTCGCGCGGAGCGGGCTCGAGGCCTACGCCCAGCACCCGCTCCTCCGCGCCGTGAGCCTCGATCGGAGCTACTACGGTCCGGTCCGCGAGGAGGACCTCGCCGGGTACGAAGCGCAGCTCGGGGTCGCCCGCGAGAAGGCGCCGGAGCTCCCGCGCTTCCGCGTGCTCTCCAAGGTCTGGGACGAGATCACCACCGCCGTGTTCCCGCGGCATCCCCGCTACGGCGCGCGCGCGGGGATGAAGAACCCGCACTTCCTCGACGCCGAACGGTTCCAGTCCGAGGTGCTCGCGCCCTACCGTCGATCGCTGTCCGCCGAGTCCGGGCCGTTCGTCTTCGAGCTCACCCCGATGCCTCAGGGCTCGATGGACGAGCGCGCTCTCGTCGCGCGCGTCGACGACTTCGTCGCGCACCTCCCTGCGGGCCTGCGCTGCGCCTTCGAGCTGCGGAACGCCGAGCTGTTCGGCACGCGCTGGCTCGACATGCTGAAGGCGAACGGCGCAGCGCACGTCTTCACCTACTGGACGGCGATGCCTCCGCTCGGCGTTCAGCTCCGCGCGCGCCCGATTGGCGCCCCCTTCACCGTCGTGCGCCTCATGCTCCCTCCCTACACGCGCTACGCGGCGCGAAAGGCCGACTTCGCACCGTTCGACAAGCTGAGCGAGCCGCAGCCCGAGATGCGGGACGACGTCGTCGATATCCTGCGCGCCGCGGCGGAGGCCGGCTGCGACGAGGGCTTCGTGCTCGTCAACAACAAGGCCGAGGGCTCAGCACCGCTCACCGTACGTGCGCTGGCGGAGAAGACGGCCGCAGCGTTCGAGCGTTGAACCTGCTCGACGGCGCGACGCTCACGCCATCACCGCGTCCACGTCGCCTTCGCGCAGACCGACTGCCGCTTGCAGACCGGGACCTCCGAGCGGCTCGCGATCCATTCGAGATCGGCGTCGTCGAGCGTGGGATGGTAGACATCGAGCATCAGCACGTATCGCGGCTGATCGCTGTCGTTCCAGACCGAGTGCTCGAACGAGTCGTCGAAGATCAAGCAGCGGCCCTCCTCCCAGGTCCGCGTCTCCGCTCCGACCCGAAGGCCGCAGCCCGAAGGGACCGAGAGCCCGAGATGGCAGCGAAGCTTCGCGTTGCTGAGCCCGCAGTGAGGACGGACGCGGGTGCCTCCGAGGAGGACACTGATGCCGACCGTCCCCGCCAGTCTCGGGACGGCGCGCACGGCGGCGACGGTGACCGGGCAGAGCGCGCAGCTCTGCTCGAACCAGAGCCCGTTGTAGAAGAGGCGGAAGATTTCCCAGCCGCCCTCGTCGCCGTCGATGAGGAGTTGATCGCCGAAGCGCTCGGCAGCGGGGATCGACGCGATCGGCCGCGGACGGAGATACCCGGCATCGCGGAGACGGGAGACCTCTCGAGAGATCTCCGCCGACGCCGCCTCGAGATCGCGGACGAACGGGAAGCTCGCCGGATCCCACCACTGCCTCGCTGGGAGTCCAGGGAGCTCGATCTGGTTCGGCCGCTGCTCGGGCGCCTGCGGGACGGCAGAGAACCGCCCCTCGGTCCGCGCATGCCACTCGCGGGCCACGAAGGCGCGTCGCTCGCGAACGGAGTCGATTCGGGTCGCGCTCAGGACGTCCATGGGGCCCTCCCAGCTCCCACTTTCGCTCACGCCACGCGCCGCGGCCAAGAACGCCGGCGCGCTCCAGTACACGACCGCGCGAACGCCCCGCGAGGCGCCTTGCTAGTTGCCGGCCTTCTTTTGCTCGGACGTGGCGGCGGCGGGCTGCGGGGTGTCCGCCTTCACCTCGACGCGCGGCTTGTCCTCGTTCTGCTTGATCGAGTAGCGGACGAGCGCACGCAAGACCTGATTGCGCTCGACGTTGCCGACGAGGCTCTTGATGTCCTCGTAGACCGTCGGGTCGACGAGCAGTGCGCCGACGGTGCCGCGGCCCGCCTTCATGTTGGCGATGATCTCGCGGAGGTCGTCGCTCATCGCGTTGACGTTGCCCATCAGGTGCTGCGTCTGGTCGTCACCGTAGACGACCGCGTGCGCGAGGCCGTTCCCGGTACGAACGGCCTGGAGGCTCTTGTGGAGCTCCACCATCGTGCCGGTCATGCCCTGCGCGAGCTGGTCGTCGTAGATGATCGTGTGCGCAAGGCCGGGGCCGCTCTTGACCCGGGCGCTCATGTCGCGAGCGTCCGCGCTCACCCGTGAGAGGTTCGCGGTCGTTGCCTCGAGGTTGCCGAGGATCCGGTCGACGCGCTTCGCCTCCTCCGGGTCGAAGATCATCCGGTGGGCGACGCCATCCTTCTGCGAGACGCCCTCGAGGATCTCGCGGAGCGCGCGGACGGTCCCCTGGAGATCCTCCTTGAAGCGATCGTCCGCGATGGTCTCGGTCGCCTTCTGGATGTTGTCGAGCGCGATCTTCGCGCTCTGCGCGGCCTTCTGGGCGTCGCCCATCACGTCGGGGGCCGGCATGGTGACGAGCCAGCCCTGCGGAGCCACGACCGCGTTCGGATCCTTGCCCGCCTTCTGCAGCTCCTTTGCTGTCCCGTCGTGCCAGGCGAGCTGCACCATCTTGTCGCCGAGAAGGCCCTTGCCCTCGATCGTCGCGACGGTGGCATTGCGAATGCGCCCCGCCTCCTCACGGACGATCGAGAGCGTGACGTAGACCTTGTTGTCGTCGGCTTCCTTGCCGTGCTCGACGGCCTCGACGGCCCCGACGTCGAGACCTCCCAAACGCACCACCGATCCGGGGCGCAGGCCGGCGACGTCGTCGTAGGCGGCGCGGTACTCGACCTTGCGCTCCCAGACGCGACGGCTATCGCCGATCGTGAAGACCGCGATCGTCGACAGGACGAGCCCGACCAAGACGAACACCCCCACCTTGAGCGTACGGCCCTTCGCAGTCACGATGTCGAGAGTAGCACGGAGACGTCCTCGACTTCCGGCGCCTTGCCGTCGATGAAGTCCCGTATGTAGGGGTTTTGGGTGCGACGGAAATCTTCCGGCGTCCCCTGCATGATGAGGCGGCCTTTTCCGATCATCACGATGCGATCCGAGACGGAGAACGCCGTGCCCATGTCGTGTGTGACGACCACGCTCGTCAGTCCCAGCGCTCGTTTGATGCTACTGATGAGGTTGTTGATGCGCGCCGTGTTGATCGGATCGAGGCCGGTCGTGGGCTCGTCGTAGAGGAGGACCTCGGGCTGGAGGGCGAGGGTCCGTGCGAGGCCCACGCGCTTCCTCATGCCTCCTGAGAGATCGCTCGGCCGCATGTCCTCGATGCCGGGTAGCCCGACGCTCTCGAGAGACTGCGCAACGCGCCGTCTGATCTCCTCATCGGACATCGTATTCCAGTTCTGTTCCCGGAGCCCGTAGGCGACGTTCTCACCGACGTTGAGCGAGTCGAAGAGGGCCGCGCCCTGGAACAGGTAAGCGACGCGACGGCGAACTTCGTAGAGCTCGCGCTCGGACATCTTCGTGACGTCGCGGCCGTCGAACATGATCGCGCCGCTGTCAGGCTCGAGGAGGCCGATGAGCATCTTGAGCATGACGCTCTTTCCGCTCCCCGACGGCCCGAGGATCGTCACGGTCTCACCGCGCCCAATCGCGAAATCCAGGCCGCTATAGATGACCTTCGGTCCGAAGGCCTTCTTGATGTTCTGGAAGTGGATGAGCGGCTGCGTCATGGCTCGGTGAGCAACGCCATCGCGCGTCGTCGAGGACGCCACTGTTGGCGCCGCTCAATCTAGAGCACGATTGGGCTCTCGTCAGTGCGCGTCGAGCGCGAGCCGCACGCCGTGTCGGCGGAGCTCGCGATCGTCACCTTCGTCCGCGGCGGGTCGATCTTTCCAGTCCCCGCCCGGCCCCGAGACCGCTCGCCCATCAACGGCAGAGCTATGTCCGAGGCCGGATGACAGCCCGATGCCTACGCCGGCTTGGCGCTGAGGCGCTTCTTCACGTTCTTCGCGCTGCCGGGCCGGCCGAGGCGCTTGTCGATCCACTCCGTGAAAGGAGCGGCCACGTAGATGCTGGAGTACGTGCCGGCGACGATGCCGACGATCATGCCGAACGCAAAGTCCTTGATGACGCCCGTTCCCCAGATGAAGAACGCGAGGACGGAGAGCATCGTCGAGACGCTCGTGAGGATCGTTCGGGAGAGCGTCTCGGAGATGCTGAGGTTGATGACCTCGGCGAAGGACTTGCCCCGGTGCTTTCCGAGATTCTCGCGAATTCGATCGTAGACGACGACGGTGTCGTTCATCGAGTAGCCGACGATGGTGAGCACGACGGCGATCGTCGACAGCGTGATCTCGCGGTGTGTGACGATGAACGCGGCGAGCACGACGAGGGCGTCGTGGACGCTGGAGAGGACGACGCCGGGCGCGAACCGCAGGTCGAAGCGGAACGCGAGGTAGATCATGATGAACACGATCGAGAGAGCGACGGCGTTGCGCGCGCTGTCGCGGAGCTGCTTGCCGGCCTTCGGACCGACCCACTCCACGCGAAGAGCGTGATCGGGCACGACGTCGGCGCCGAGCTCGTGGACCAGGACGTCCATGAGCTGGTCGCCCTTGCTCTGGAGCTGGATCTCGACGCGGTGGTCGCGCTTGTTGACGATCTGCGGATTCTTCTCCGAGACGCGAAGCTTCACGTTCGGGACGGAGAGAACCTGAGCCTTGATCTTGTCGAGGTCGGGCTCGCTGTCGTAGCGAACGCCGATCTTGTCGCCGCCGGCGCTGAACTTGACCTCGGTCGCGCGCGCGTCCTTCGGACACGTCGTCTCGTCGTCACCCTCGACGCCGAGACAGAGCGCCTTCCGGAGGCCCTCCTTGGTCGTCTCGTCGACGGTGCTGATCTCCTGCACCCGGATGAGGAACTGACTCTCGTTCGTCGGCGTCTGGACGTGAATGACGTCCGGCTCCGAGAACTGCCCCGACGCGGTGACGGCACGCCGGATCTGACCGCCGTCGACCTGCTTCTTGAACGCGACCTCGATCTCGGTGCCGCCGCGGAAGTCGGTCCCGTAGTTCGGGCCCGGGAAGTAGAGGAGGACGATTGAGCCGATGGTCAACGCGATGGAGAGGAAGATCCAATACTTCCTCATCCCCATGAAGTCGTAGACCTTGCGAGACTTGAAGAACTCCATGGTCTTTCCTCAGAACTCCGCGCCGACGCTGAGACGTTTGACCTTCGCGCCGCGCACCCAGTAGTCGAAGACGAGGCGGGTGCAGAAGACGCCCGTGAAC
>MKVQ01000006.1:155834-342721 GCA_001899635.1 Myxococcales bacterium 68-20
TGGCCGAAAAGGCCTTGTCGTAGCCCGCCTCGACCGCAGCGCGCAGGCTCCGGCCTGCGCGCAACTCCTCGCGAATGCGCTCGTTGATGAGCACGTTCGCGTCGACGGCGATACCGACCGAGAGGGCGAGGCCCGCGATGCCCGGCAACGTCAGCGTGCCGCTGAACGACGCGAGGATGGCGAGCTGGAGCAGCATGTTGAAGATAACCGCGGCGTCCGCCACGAAGCCGGCCTTGCGGTAGTAGACCAGCATGAAGAGAAGGACGAGGCCCATGCCCGCGACTGCGCCGGTTGCGCCCTTCGCGATCGCGTCTTCACCGAGCGTGGGGCCGATGACCGACTCGTTGGAGAGCTGGATCGGGGCCGGGAGTGCGCCGGACCGGAGAACCATCTCGAGCTTCTCGGCCGACTTGAGCTGCTGATCCGGATCGCCCGCGCCCATCGTGATGCTCGCGCGCCCGCCGCCGATCTTGGAGCGGATGACGGGGGCCGAGTTGATCACGTCGTCGAGGATGATCGCGAAGCGGCGGTTGATGTTGTCGCCGGTGATCTGCTCGAAGCGGTCGGCGCCGGCGGGGCTGAACGTGATCGCGACGTAGACCTCGGGGACGCCGCTCCGCTGGTCGATCGCGCGCTGCGCGTCGGTGATGTACTCGCCGGTGACGTCGGCGCGGCCGCGAAGGTAGAACGTGCGCCAGCCGTCCTCGGTGGCCCTCCCGGTGTCGGGATCGTAGTCCTCGGTCTTCTCGTAGCCGATGGTGTGGTCGTCCGGGACGTCCAGCGTCGCAACGTACGCCTTGAGCTTGTCGAGGGCGACCTGCATCGCCTTCGTGCGCGCAACCTCGTCGTCCTTGACGTGCTTGCCCTCGAACTCGCTCGCGATCTTGGTCGAGAGGAACTGGCGGCGGGCGTTCTGCTTCTGGCCCTTCTCCTCGCCGAGCGGCGCGTTCTCGATGCGGACCTCGATCCCTTCGGGGATCGTCTTCTCGTCGATCTTGGCGAAGAAGTCCGCCTCGTCGTCCACCATCTTGAACTCGAGGCGGGCCGTCTTGCGGATGATCTCCTTGATCTCCTCGAACTGCGAGCGGTTCGAGCCCGGCACCTCGACGATGATGTCCTCGTCGCGCGTGGTGATGCTCGCCTCGCGGAGGCCGAGCTCGTCGACGCGGCGGTTGATCGTGTCCTTCGCCTGCGTGACCGCGCGCTCGCGCGTCTGCGTCTCGACCTCGGCGCGCAGCTTGAAGACGACCTCGCCCTCGCCGCCCTTCATCTGGGCGAGCTCCTGGGCGAACTTCTTGTGGAAGCGCTCGTCGATCATCTTCACGTCGGCCGGGTCCTTGAACTTGATGCGCAGGACCGCGCTCTCCGGCGTGTAGATGTGGACCTTCTCCTCGAGCAGCTTCAGCTGGGGCTGCTTGAGCAGGCCTTCGCCCGTGTGGATCTGGTAGCCGGTCGCCAGCTCCTGGCGCATCTCGTCGGCGAACTTGTCACGCTTGTCGCGCAGCGCCTCTTCGACCTCGACCGTGTAGACGAGACGGAGGCCGCCCTGGAGGTCGAGGCCCTTCACGATCCCGAAGTCGATGTTGTCGCGGACGTACTTCGGAGCGTGGAAGCGCGGGTTGCCGTTCGCGTCGTGGCTCAGGTCCTCGAACGTCGGCAGGAGCACGACGATCGAACCGAAGAAGGTCGCGACGACGAAGCCGGTCTTGATGCGCCAGGCGCTGTCCATCACCGGAAGGGCCGTGACGAGGGCCCAGATGACGGTGAGGCCCATCAGGACGAGGCCCCAGAAGTTGTCGGCGCTGTAGAAGGCGTAGCCGGCAGCGCCCGCCACGGCGATGACGATGAGTGAGTTTCGCAGGGAGCTGGTCATCGATTGAGCCCGGATTTCACGCTGGCGGGAACAGATAGCCGAACCGCGGGACGGCTTGGTTCATTTCTTGTCGGCGGTCGCTTTCGCTTCCTTGAGGTCAGCGAGCTCCTTGTCCGTCTTGCTGGCCGTCGCGGCCTGCGGCTCGAACGAGGAAACGGCGTTCGCGAGGACCTGGACCGTCGTGCCCGGCGCGATCTTCACCTTGGCAATGCGCGCGTCCATGTCGACGAGCTCGCCGATGAGCCCGGCCTGGGTCACGACCCGATCCCCCTTCTTCAGGCTCTTGCGCGCCTCCGCCTCCTTCTTCTGGCGCCGGAAGCTCATGAAGAGGAACGGCACGAGAATGAGGAACGGGAGCAGCATCGTGAGCATGCTGCCCGGCGGGTTCTGCTGCGCAGGGGCGCCCGCAGGAGCGGACTCTTGGGCGACGCCAGGCGTGCCTTGCTTGGGCTGGACGTTCTGGAAGAAGTAGAGAGACATCGGACGCGCTCCGGCTCCGCCCTGGAAAACTGCCGAAGAGAAAAGGAGTTGGGGCGAAGGAGCGGGGGATTAGTCGATTCGTCCCATGGGGTCAATCGGACCGCCGATGCCCCATGCCAATGTAGGCCGCGCTCTCGGTCCCCGACGTCAGTCGTCCCGCGCGCAGCGGAAGCCCACGTTCGGGCCCATCTCGCGGGCCGAGCCCCAGTTTCGGCTCGTAGTCTTCGCCTGGGACGGCTGGCTCAGCCACCCCCCGCCACGAAGCACATGGCTAGCGCCGGCGCGGGGCGAGAGGTCCGAGACGGCCTCCCCGTACCAGTCCGCGGTCCACTCCTCGACGTTGCCGCTCATGTCCTGCAGGCCGTACGGGCTCGCTCCGTTCGGGCGGCTTCCCACGCGCGCGGGCTTCTTGCCGCTACAGCTCCGCTGCGTCTTGTCGCTCGCGAGCGTCACGGCAGCGCCGCATCCGGACGCGTTCCCACCCCACGGGTACTTGACCGCCGTCGTCCCACGCGCGGCCATCTCCCACTCGACCTCGCGCGGGAGACGCTTGTTCATGGCGATGCAGTAGGCCTGGGCGCTCGTCCACGGGACGCACGAGATCGGCAGCATCGGGTCACCGAGGTCGTACGTGCACGAAGCGCTCGACCGCGCGGGACGCGGACACGCGCCTCGCTCGACGCAGGCGCGGTACGCACCGACCGTCACCTCCGTCTTGTCGATCCAGAAGGGAGCGAGCACGACGGGGCGGGACGGCCGCTCGTTCGGTGGCGCCTTCTTGTCGTCCGAGCCCATCGTGAAGCGTCCCCCCGGGATCCGCACCATCCCGTCCTTCATGACCGCGGGTTGCCTGATCATGGCCGGCTGCTTCGGAGACGGTAACGGCGGCGGCACGTGCTCGGGATCGTCGCCGTCCGCATCGATGTCCGAGCTCGACGGCCGCGCCTCGACGACCGGCTGCGCGGAAGTGACCGCCCCTGCCCCGCGCGCGGCTGCTCCGCCCGGCGCAGGCTCCTGGCGGCCCCCCGTGTCCTGCGCGAGCGCGATCGGGATCGGGATCGCGGAGGCGATCGCGGCGAAGATCAAGCGTCGCTTCGAGCACGAAGGGCGCATGCGCAGCGGCAAATCTAGCACGCAGCACGACGGGGGGTCAGGCGACGCCAATCGGCGCGCCCGGGTCGGACTCGGATCGCGCAGCCGCCGAGAGAACGTCGCGCGTCGCCTCGAACGCGCGGCGCGCGCGCTGCCCGCTCACCTCGGGGTCCGAGCCCGGCATGGTCTCGCTGACCACGCGGGCAGCGGCGCCTCCATCGAGCGGAGTCTTGAGCGCTCGCGAGGCCACGGCGAGCGCAGCTCCGGCAGCCACCGCGGCGATCGACGCCGTGCTCGATCCGCCATCGCCGACCGCGAGCGGCAGGACCCGCGCGCGCCGCTCCCGAACGACGGTGCGCGCGGCCTCGGGCAACGCGCCGGTCGGCTCGGCACCGAGCAGTCCGAGCACGGCACCATCGGCGAGCGGAACGACGGCGCCCGCGCTCGCCACGCCGCGCTCGGTCGCGAGCACGAGGCGAGGCGCACGGCGAGCCATCCCTCCTCGCACGTGATCGCGGGAGGCGATGACATCGAGCAGAGCGCCCGCGCCCGGCGTCGTGGCGGTGATGATCCCTTGCGCGCGAAGCCCAACCCCGGTCGCGAGAGATGCGCCGACCGCTCCGAGGACGGCCTCGGCCGATGCAACGTCGTCGAGGACGAAGCGAATCGTGACCTCGCGCTCGCTTCGTTCTTCCTTCGGCGGCTCCGGCACACGTGCAAATCGCGGGAGCGAGTGCTCCACGTCCATGAAAGAGAACACGCGGCGACCGCGCTCGTCCGCGAGCATGTTGTCGCACGCGGCCGCGAGATCGGCGACGTCGAATGCGGAGCCGGTGGCGCCGACGAAGAGCTTCGGGATCCGGCCGATGCCCGGGAAGCCCGGGACCCACGTGAGGGCATCGGAGAAGGCCGCCTTCACCTCGCGCGAGAGGAGCGCGCCGTGGGAGAGCGGCTCCTCGACGGGCTCGAGCACGGTGACGGCGAGCGCGCGCGAGAGCGCCTTCACGAGGCGCGGTCCGGGAAACGGACGGAGCGACGTGATCTGGACCGCTCCCACGTCGTAGCCACGCGCACGAAGCTCACTGACCGCGCAGAAGAGCGCATCGCCGACGGGGCCCATCCCCACGAGGACGAGGGGCGACTCTCCGAGCGGGACCTTGTCGAACATGTCGTGACGACGGCCGGACACCGTGCCGTACTCGCGGAGCGCAGCGCCGAGCGCGAACGGCACGCGCTCGCCGAACGCGCGATCGCCCGCGGACACGCGCGCGCCGTCCGCCCTCGGACGCCCCTGTCCTGCGGTTCCGACGAACGCCTGGACCGCCTTGTCTTGCGGGAGACTGGCCATCGCGACGGCACGACCCGCAGGATGCTGTGCACGCCCCAGCCCGTGCACGACGATGAAGGGCACGCCCGAATCCTCGGACGCTCGGCGCGCGACGAGCGTGAGATCGAAGGAGTCCTCCGGCCCCGAGGCGCACAGCACGCCCCAGCCGAGATCCATCAGCGCGGAGAGATCCTCCGCGCCGTGACCGGCAACGGCATGGGCGACGATCCCGAGACGCGCGTTCGCCGCGCGGCGCATCGAGTCGCGCAGCGATGCGAGCCGCTCCACGGGAGCGACGACGGCGGCCCGCTCGTGCCTTTCAGAGACCGCGCATGCCTCGACGAGAGCGCGCGCGAGGGCGCCGTTCTCCAGCGTGTCGCCGAAGACGCGGCTCCCCGCGGCCTTCTCGGCAGCCGCGATCGCGCCCGCGACGTCGAGCATCTCGAGGCGCGCAAACGTCGCCGGACGTGCAGACGATGCGGCCGGGGACTCCGAGGTGCGCTCGAGCTCATCGTGCATGAGCGAACGATGCGGTATGGCCCTCCCCTGCGCAAGAGCGGCCCGACCCAACGCGACCGACGCGGCCTACGCGACCAGCGCTACCTTCCGCCGCCCTGCCCCGGACCGGCGGACGGGAGCGGCTCGATCCTCGGGGCGGGCGCAGGCCGCACCTTCGGGGGCGAAGGGTTCGCACCGCGATCGGGCGGGAGCACGGGCGACGGAGCGGCAGGCCCGGGCCCGAGCCATTTCACGCACACGCCGGTGGCGTGCGCGCGCGAGTAGCCCTGATCGATGAACGTCCGCAACACCGCGTCGCAGCCGAGGCGCCCGGCCTTCTCCGTGAGCGCCCTGGCGACATCCTCGGGGTGCGCCTCATTTCCGAAGCCGACCGCTTGCACCAACGCGATCTCGTAGAACGGACGCGCAGGCAGAGGCTGCTCGGCCATGTACAGCTCGACGGTCCTGCCCGTGGGTTGCTCGGGCGCGCGCAGCATCGCCTGGTGGGTCTCCGTGTGGCCGCAGCCCGCCGCCACGAGCAGCGAACCGACCGCGAGCACCACCCGTCCGTAGCGGCTCATCGCTGGCCTCCGAGGTCGCGGCCGCTGCTCGGCGCTCCCTGGGGAGGCGGCGCGGTCTCGATCTCCGGGCGCTCCGACTCCGGCGCGCTGTCCTTCTCCCGAGGCTCCGGTGTGCTCTCGTTCTCGTCGTCAGGTGGCGGCGGCGGCCCCGGCGGGATGAGCGGCGGCCCCGACGTGCCGGGCAGCTGCGTCGTCATCGCGCGGCCGAACATCGACACCGTCATGATCTCTTCATTTGTAGAATACATGCGTGTGCCGGCGCAGGTCGCGCCCATGCCGCACGTGTAATAGAACGTCTCGACGTGGCTGCGCCCCGCGAGGTCGAAACGCGCGCGGGTCCCCTCGATGACCGCGACGTTGCCGCCGATCTGAGCCACCTTTCGCACGAACTGAGGGAGGAGGTTGTCGATGCTCGCCTCTTGCTGTGCGGCGTGAACCTCCACCACGCCGAGGTCGACCGCGCCCGGCGGCGGCTGGCCCATCGCGTAGATCGCGACCGGCCCCGTATAGGCGGGGAGCTGGACCGGCCCCGTGCGGATCGCGCTGCCGCCGACCGACGAGCATCCCGTCGCCACGATCGCGGCAACGAACGCGGTCGTGAGGAACGCTCGTCTCATGCCCGGGATCATGGAGGCCCACCGCGCGGTCGGCAACGTGAAACTCGTGAAGCCCCGCCCTACTGGCCCGGCCCCAGCAACGGCGCCGCCTTCGCGAGCGCTGCCTGGATCCACGCGAGCGGCGGCGCCTGCTCGACCTTGTCGCCGTCCGAGTAGAGGCGGCACGAGACCCCGACCGTTCGTTCGTTCGGACCGACGCCCGCGCTTTCCTCCGCGTCATCCGCGACGTCGCGCCCCTCCACCCGCACCGTCGGCGACCCGGGGAACCCGAGCTCCTGCGCGTGCCGCTCTCCCTCCACGATGATGAAGCGCAGGTTCGTCTCGATGCCGAGCGCCTCCGTCGCCTCCCGGATGCGCGCGACCGCCAGCTCGGTGCCCGGGCAGCCCGAAACGACGAGCAGCTCCACGGTGCAGCGCCACGGATCCAGCCACGACGGGCGACGCGGCTTGGCCGACGACGGTGTTTGCATTGTTTCCCCCAGAAAAGGACGGACGCCGGTACCACGGCACCGTTGGCCCCTGCAAGCTCTACGGTGCCGGCGTACCGTCCGGCGCATGGTCGCCCGCCGTTCGAGCGTCGACGCCGGCACCGTCATGCGCGTCGCCAAAGAGCGACACGCGCGGAAGCGCCCTCATGCGCATCGCCGAATGGCGACGCGCCCGAAGGCGCGGTCGTCAGAGCAGGTTGGCGGCGAGCTCGGCGAGCTCGCTGCGCTCGCCGCGCGTCAGGACGATGTGCGCCGCGACCTTCTCGCCACGGAAGCGATCGGCCGCGACCGAGAGCCCGTTCGACGCGCTGTCGACGTACGGGTTGTCGATCTGGCCCGGGTCGCCCGTGAGGACGATCTTCGTGCCGTCGCCCGAGCGCGTGATGATCGTCTTCACCTCGTGCGGCGTGAGGTTCTGCGCCTCGTCGACGATGATGTACTGCTGCGGGAGCGAACGACCACGGATGTACGTGAGCGGCTCGACCTGGAGCTGCCCGCTGTCGAGCAGCTCGGCGTAGGCACGCGGGCCCTTGCGCGTACCGCTCGAGAAGAGGAACTCGAGGTTGTCGAAGATCGGCTGCATCCAGGGGTTCAGCTTCTCGTCGACGTCACCCGGCAGGAAGCCGATGTCGCGACCGAGCGGCATCACGGGACGCGAGACGAGCATGCGCGTGTACACGCCGTCCTCGACGGTCCGCTTCAGTCCGGCAGCGAGCGCGAGGAGCGTCTTGCCGGTGCCCGCCTTGCCGACGAGCGTGACGAGGCGGATGTTCTCGTCGAGCAGGATATCGAGCGCGTGGCTCTGCTCCTTGTTGCGCGGGCGAACGCCAATCACGCCCTCGCGCGGCGTGCGGAGGGCGACGATCTCCTTCTTCGCCGCGTCGTAGCGACCGAGCGCGGTGTGAGAAGCGTTCGCGCGATCGCGGAGGAGCACGCAGAGGTTGGCGCTCAGGTAGGGCGCCGCGTCCTTGTTCCGCTCGCGCTCGCGGTCGCGCGGCTCACCCTTCTCCGGCGGGACGAGATGCGGCGGAGCAGGGAGCCTGCCCTCCTGGAAGAAGGTATCGATCTCGTCCGCGGAGACCTCGACGTCGGTGACGCCGGTCTCGACACGCTGCGGCTCGACACGCTGGTTCTCGTAGGTCTCGGCGACCATGCCGAGCGCGTCCGCACGAATGCGGAGGTTCGTGTCCATCGTCACGAACACGGTGGGTCGGCCGCCGTCCGCCTCGCGCACGTCGAACGCGGTCTGGAGGATCGCGTTGTCCATCGCGGCCTTGTCGATCGCGCTCGGAAGCTCGGGGCGCTGGCTCGGCACCGCGACCGTGAGCGTGCCACCCGACTTGATGGCGACCCCCTTGGAGAGCGACCCGCCTTGCTCGCGAAGGTCGTCGAGGAGGCGAACGACGTGACGCGCGTTGCGGCCCCGCTCCGAGCCCTCGCGCTTGAACTGGTCGACCTCCTCGATGACGTAGATCGGGATGATGACGTTGTTGTCGTCGAACCGGAAGATCGCGTACGGGTCGTGAAGCAGGATGTTCGTGTCGAGGACGTAGTTCTTCTTCATCCTTTTCGCTCTTCCGGGGACGATGGACGTCCGCGCGTCTTCACGTACCCCGAGCTTGCCCCCTCTTGCAAGCGCAGTCGGTAGGAAAGCACGGAGCGGGAAGCGTGGGGAAAAAGCCGGAGAGCCCGGCGTTGGGGCTCGGGCCCCGACCGCGCGTCCCGCCGTCCCCGGTCCCCTCGACGAACGCTCGGAGGCGGCGAGAGCCTTCCGCGTCCCTTCGGTTTTCGCGAGCGCAAGGATGGTCTACGCTCCGAGTCGAATGAGCCAGCGGCCGGCCATCCGAAAGCGCGACGACGCGCAGGACATCGCGGGTCTTCCCCCGTGGCTCGTCCGCGGCGAGCGCCTGCTGATCGAAGCAGTCCGCTCGGTTCGACTGCTCGGCTCGGTCGTCCCGCGAAACGCCGCCCAGGAGCGCGCGAGGCTCGTCGAGGCGTTCGAGTCCGGTCAGGTCGCGACGCCGCGATGGTCCTACGCTCGAAGCGACCACAACGCGCTCCGCAAGGCGCTCGCTCGCGCAGCGCAGCGGCTCGAAGCCGAAGCTCATCCGGTCGGGTTGCTCTACGCCGCGCGCGCTCGTGAGCTCGAGATCGAAGCCGCGCTGGCGAGCGAGGCCGGCACGGGCGTCCTCGGCGCGCTCGCGCGTGCGCGGTTCCGCTCCGCCAATCCGGCGAAGGCCGGCGAAGCGACCATCCTCGCGCGCAAGTGGATCAACGAGGGTCGAGAGGGCGCGGCCGAGACGAACAGCGGAGAGGTCATCATGAGCGACGCGCCCGTCCCGGGCTCGCTGCTCACGCGGATGCGCGAAGAGGTCGGCCGCCTCACCCTGCCCTTTGCCGTCGTCGTCCAGCCGTCGCTCGCCGCCCTTGCGGCCACCGGCGAGCGACACATCCTCGTCGCCGCCGGGCGTGCGTGCACACGTGACGACGTCGAGCGCACGGTCATGCACGAGATCGAGGCGCACGCGATCCCGCGCACCCGAGCAGCCCAGGCGCGGCTCGCGATCTTCCAGATCGGAACCGCTCGCGGCATCGACGATCAGGAGGGATTCGCGCTCGTGCTCGAGGAGCGAGGCAACTACCTCGGCCCGAAGCGCAAGCGCGAGCTCGCCGCCCGCCATCTCGCCGTCGAGGCGATGGATGGCGGCGCTCGCTTCCACGAGAACGTCGACGCGCTCGTTAAGGAGCACGGGCTGGGCGTGCGCGAGGCCGTCCTCGTCGCCGAGCGGGCGTACCGCGGCGGCGACGGCACGACGCCCGGCCTCGGCCGCGAGCGCATCTACCTCGAAGCGTTCATCCGCGTCGGCGAGCACCTCGCGAAGCGCCCCACGGACGAGGGCATCCTCACGAGCGGACAGATCAGCATCGACGCGATCCCGACGATCACGCCGTTCGTCCAGAGGCGCGGCGGGCGAGGGACCGAGCCGCCGCCCGCCGTCAGCCTCGACGGCTGAAGCGCGAGCGAGAACGAGCCGCGCTCCGCTCGTTCACTCGCCGGCCTCCGGCGAGCAGACATGCTGCGTGTCGCCGGACCCCACCCCCGCGACGCGCGTGCACTTGTAGCCCTCGCGGCACGTCGGAGCGGCGGGGTTGCAGATCGGCAAGCAGTAGCCGCCGTCGGGGAACTTCGCGCAGAAGCTGTCGGGCTTTGCAGGTTGCGTCGGGCACTGACCGTTGCAGCTCACGGTGCACAGACCGCCGGGGTAGTTGTCCGCGCAGATGGCGCCTTCGACACCGCTGCACATCGCGGTCGTCTGGCACGCCTCGCCGATCCACTGACCATCGCTGAACCCGACGGGACCGAAGTAGTCGAGGGCCACCGTGTAGTGATTCCAGACGTTCCAGTAGATCCACGTGCCGCCGAGAAGCCCCTCCGCCACGCGGGGAGTACGACTGTAGATGACCGCCGTCGCGTCGTTCGACGGTGTGACCTTGAGGCTGTCGAGCGTGAGGCTGACCACGTCCGGCCCCCAGCCGTTCGTCGTGGTCTCGTTCGCCTTGATCTCGTCGAGCGCCGTCCGGAGCGCGCGACCGAGGCAGTCGACCTGACGATCGAACCCGGCGAGCGCCGGCAGGCAGTTCTTCGCCTGGAGGCAGCCGCAGCGGAAGACGTACTCGACGCGCTCCGGCGGGAACGGGTAGTTGCGCTCGCCGATGAGGCCCTGGGTGACCTGCGCATAGGTCAGGAAGACGAGCGGGTTGATCCGGTACTGCCGGGCAGCGCTGATGATCGCATCGGCCGCGCGTACACCGTTCGACTGGTACGTCGAGAGGAAGCTCGGACGCAGGTACGGCGTCTTGGCGAGGAAGCGCTGCACCGCCGCGACGTCGAGCGTCTCGCTGTCGGTGAACTCCGCCGGGTCGACGATGAAGTTGCGATCGAAATCGCCCGCCTCGCCTTCCGGCTTCGTGAAGTCGACCGACTGGAGCACCATCGGGGGCGGATCCTCCCCGCATGCCGAGGCGACGATCGCGAAGGCGACGAGGATCAGGCTGAGGAGGCTCCGAAGCGAGCTCGACATCGACTGACCTGCAGCATGCCGCGGGAGCCGCGAGGATGCCAGCTGCTGCTGCCGAGCTCGAGCGGGGCGCCCGAAAGACCGGTCGTCGGGCCGCCGCCCAAGGCGAGCCGCAGCCGTCGTCACCGGGAGCGCTCCGTGCCGCCGTGGGCGCATCGAAAAGCCGACGCGAGGCCGGCCACCCTCGACACGAGAGGGTCGCGCGGCCCCGCGTCCGGGGATCGGCCTTCGCTCGGCTCAGTAGCCGATCGTCTGGAGGCCCCACTCGCCGAGCGACGCGACCGCGCGGTGCTCGCTCATGAGGACGTGCGAGCTGTAGCCCCAGCCGCGGAGCTTGGTCTCGCTCACGAGGGTCGGCTTCGGGGTCGCCGTGTCGTAGATCGCGAGCCCACCGGGCGTGTAGAGAGCGACCTTCGTCCCGTGCGCCGCGAGAGGCCAGTCGGCGTCGCCGATCATCTCGCTCACGATCGAGAGCTGGCCCGCGCGGATGCCGCCAATCGCCCAGAGGCCACCGTCCTCGAGGAGCGACGGCTGGGAACCCGAGCCAGCGGAGGGCTGCGAGTAGTCGTAGTGCTTGTACCGGGTGACGTAGATGCGATCGTCGGCGATCTGGACGCCGGCGATGTTCTGCGACGGCGGCGTCATCGTCTGACGGAGCGTCACCTTCGTGTTCGCGACGTCGGTGAGCTTGAAGTCACGCGAGACGCTGATGCACTGCTTCGACTCGTAGTCGAACCAGCTGCGCCACCCGAGCTTCTGGTAGCAATCGCTGTAGTCGGCCGCCGGCACGCGCGAGGCGTGGTAGTCGGTGGTCACGAAGCGGCTCGACGCTTCATCGGCGAGAAGCAGCGAGCCCGGCGTGTTGATCGACGCGAGCTGGACCGGAACGGAGCCGCTCAGGTCGACGCGATCGACGAAGAAGCGGACCTTGTCGGGGTTCTTCGTCGACTGCACCCAGCGCGACGTGAGGACCGTGCCCTTGTAGAGGTGCAGCGGCGAGGACCCGAGGCTGTCGGCGAGGTCGATCGCGTGGGTCTTCGGCAGGGCCGGCGCCGTGAAGTCGACGACGTGGATCCGGCGATGGATCTTGCTCTCCCAGCGCGTCGAGCCGTCGGCCTTCTTGATCTCGATCGGCTCGTAGTCGTTCTCGATGTACGCGAGCTTCGCGCCCTGCTGCACGACGGCCTGACCGGAGCCGACGAGCGAGCCCTGCATCCCGCCGTAGTAGGACCAGAACGCCCAGCCGTCCCAGAACCCGCCACCGTACCAGCCCCAGTAGCCGCTCTTCGAGAAGTCACGCTCGGTGAAGAGCGCCTCGGCCTTGCCCAGGATGACGGGCTTCTGCGGGTTCGAGACGTCGAGCGCCGCCGCGATCAGCTTCCCGCCGCGCACGTTCGAGCCGTAGGTGTAGACGGGGACCGTGACGTAGACCGTGTTGCCGTTGGCGAAGATGCGCGCCTCGTACCAAGAGGCCCATCCCGACTTGCCCGAGCAGTAGATGTCGTTCGCGGGCGCGAGCGACGCGAGCGAGAGCTTGCCCGTGACCTGGGCGTCGTCCGCGTTCGCCTTCGGCGTGAGCGAGAGCATCACCTCGCCGCTCCACCAATCGCTCGTGATGCTCGCGACGTGGCTCGGAAGCTCCGCGAGCCGGTAGGCGGGGTTCGAGAGGTCGAGCTCCCCCTTCTTCACCGGCTTGTCCCGCGACGTGATGTCGAAGCTCGAGACGTTGCGATCCGACATCGCCAGGAGGCGGCCGTTCGCGACGAACGCGCGGCGGGGCATGCCCCACTGCGGGGCGATCCCGCGGAGCGCGAGGTCGTCACGACCGTAGTCGATGAGCTGGATGCCGCTCTGCGCCCCTTCGCACTTCTCGTTGCCCCAGCGGCCGTAGCTCGCGAACGGGACGAGGATCATCCCTTGGTCGTCGAGGATGCGGACCGCCTTGTGGACCCGGTCCTGATCCTCGGAGAGCTGACCGAAGCCCGTGCCGAACGAGACGCGTTTCAGCATCGTCGGGTTCGCCAGGTCGCTCACGTCGAAGAGCGAGACCGCGAGCCTCGCGTTCCAGTTGTTGGTGTCGTCATAGCCGAAGCCGATGAGGCGATCGCCACGAGGCTCCATGTGGAAGATCCAACCCGGCATGTGGAGCTCGCCCGCCTGTCGCGGGGCCGCCGGGTCCGAGAGGTCGATCGTGAAGAGCGGATCGGTGCGCTCCGACGTGATCGCGTAGCCGCGCAGGCCGTCGAAGCGAACGCTCCGGAGCTCCTCGGGCTTCGGCAGGATCAGCTCGGTCGAGCCGAGCGGCGTGACCTGGCTCGCACTCGTCACGGTGAAGGTCTGGACCTTCGGGTTGATCTGGTTGGGCGAGCCCCAGCCGTTCCCGAACTGACTGACGACGCGCAGGACGCCTGCATGCTCGTCCATCTGCCAGCGGTTCTTGATCTGACCGGCCACCGCAACGTCGGCGCCCTTCTTCAGCTTCCCGCTCGGATCGGTGATGTCGACGACCTGGATGACCGAGCTCCCATTCGTGGCCCCGGGCGACCAGCTCCACTCCGGGCCTGCGATGTAGAGGCGCTCGTTCGTCGCGCTGACGCTCCGCTGCCACGAGGCGTAGTTCCGGTTCGACGCCGCGTAGACGAGCTGATCGCTCTTCGTGATCGCATCTCCGACCTTGAAGCTGGTGACGATCGTCGCCGGGTTCTGCTGGCAGCCCCAGCAGTAGCCGTTCTCGTAGGTGACGACGTACGCGGCGTCGCCGACCATGCGCGAGTCGGCGATCGTACCGGGCACATCGAAGTGCGAGACCTCCGTGATCGCGGCGGGGTTCGAGACGTCGAAGGCGAGGATCTCGCTCGTCTGCACCCACTGGCCGTAGACGGTGTTCGCGTCCTGCACCCAGCGGCCGAACTCGTTGAGCATCACGAACGCGCGCCCGTTCTGCACGTACATCTCGAACGGCATGCCGTCGATGCGCTTGCGCCCGAGGAGAACCATCTGATCGGGATTCGTGATGTCGACGATCGCGAGCCCGCCGAACTTCGACAGCGCGTAGAGGCGGTTGCCGTCGACCTTGATGATGTCGGCCTCCTGGACGACGCGATTCGGACTCTCGGCGCCGTCACCACCCGCTGACGGAGCAGCAGCCGCGTCCGCGGACTCGAAACCGCCGGACGACGACGAGCCGCTGGCGTTCCGCTCCTTCGCGCTTCGACCGCTCGGATCGTCGGACTCGAAGCCGTTGTCGATCTCGACGATCGAACCGTCGCCGCCGCCGCCGCCGCAGCCAGCAGCGAGCGCCAACCCGGACATCGAAGCGGTGAGCAAGAGCAAAGAACGAAGACGCATCGGCACAACCTCCGGCAGCCCAAGCGTAGTGCAGGACCAGTGCCGCTCACGATCCATGTGAGATCAAGGAGCTACGAACCAGCTCATGCGTGCCTGATTGTGCCACCTCGGGTGTGCCGATCGGATCCGGCTTCTCGCCGCGCCGGGAGGCGCATCGCGATTCAGCGCCCGACTGGTCGCCACCGACCGACGAATGCCTCGTGCACGCTCCGCGCTCCCCACGCCGAGGTGACGATCTCGTTGGCGTAGGCGATCTCGGTGAGCGTGCCGGCCTCGAGCTTCGCGTCGAGCGACGCTTTGGCATCTTCGAAGCGTGCTCGCGCGGCCTCGATCTCCGAGACGGCCATGCGTGCTCCCAAGCGCCCCTCCACCTTTGCATCGGCGAACGCCGAGCGGAGCGCGTCCGGGTCGATGGCTTCGTCCTCGTCGAAGTACAGAGCGGTCACCTTCCCGAGCGCGAAGGTCGAGGCGAACGCGGCCGTGGCTGCGTTGCCGGAGCCCGAGATCAGGACGCGGAGCGACATCGCGAACCGCGACCTCGAGTCGGCCAGCACGTTGGCGACGAACGTTCGCCAGAACGCGTCGGTCGCCTCGTAGCCATAGAGCGCGCCGATGTTGCGCGCGACTCGAACGTCGTTCGCGAAGAGGCAGGGCTCGGCGGCGATGGGAAGCGGCGTCGACGCGAGCGCCGCGCTGAACGCGGCTCCGTTCGCCAGCTCTTCCTGGACGGAGCAAGCTCGCTCCACCGCGTCGTCGATCTTGGTGACGACGGACGGCGGAACGTAGCCGTCGATGCTCCGGAGAAACGCCCCGATGCTCTCGTTGAGCTCGAGGCCGAGCTCGGCGGCAATGCGCGCGCACATGACGCCTTCCTCACGCGAGACCTCTCCATCGGCGTAGGCGAGGGCGCACGCGGCTCTGTATGTCCGCTTGCGCGCATCGTCGGTCGTGATGCGCGACAGCTCGATGTTCAGATCGATGCTCGAGGAGAGGAGGCGCTCCACCGTGATTCCGCCGGGGAGCTCCGTACCGTCGAGAGCGTTCTCGATCGCGACTCGTTCGCGGCCGTCGATGCATCCGTCAGCTTGCGCGACCGCCACCAGCACCTTGATTCCGGAGAACGTCTCTTGGTTCATGACGACCCCCGACTGCAAGGCAAACGCCAGTCGACAAGACGCGTATCTATCGACACTTGGCAATGAGCAAGCGCCCACCACACCCGTGCCCGCACGTTCGTCCCCGTGCGCGCGCACGCTCCGCGGCCCGAAGCGACGACGGCGAGCGCGAGGCCCAGCTCCTGGTCGGATGAGCGCGCGCCCATCTTCGAGGAGAGGTCCACGCGCGGATCGCGCGCGTCGCGGATGCTACTCGCGTCGGCATGTCGTCGAGCCCGACTCGGGCTCGACGACGCTCATCGAGACGAACGCGCCGACGATGGGTCGTAGTCGCTTCTCGCGACTCTTCGCTCTCTGCTTCGCGACGAGTCGGCGCGACTACCCTCGATCGGGAAGACGAGGCGATGAAGCCAAGCGCGGAGTTCGTGCGGTGGGTCGATGCGAAAGCGCACCTGCATCCGTATCGACGCGCAGTGATGCCGTCTCGCTGGAGTGAGACGTCGACCAAGCCGCCCGCCCCGAGGCCCCAGCGCCATCGGCTGTAGCGTCGACGCTACAGGTCACGCCGCCGAGCTGTAGCGTCGACGCTACGGGACGACTTCCTTCGGCTTGCAGCGTCGACGCTACAGGCTGCTCTCCTAGCCTGTAGCGTCGACGCGGCAGGCACGTCGTCGGTCGAAGTTCGCCGCAGAAACGACGTCATCGGCTGCAGCGTCGACGCGACAGTCGACGATCGAACGCAGCGTCGGTCCACACGCGCCTCCGTTCTCACCCCGACCTGCAGACCAGCACACGTGTGGCTGAAGCACCGACTCACTCGAAGCGAGCGCGCCAATCGCCGTTGACATTCACGCCCGATAACAGCGATGAAGTGAGTTTCCACGGATCGCGATTTCGAAGGAGTTTGGCTTGAGACACAGGAACCCAATCACCGCCCTCGGAGTGCTCTCGCTCGTTGCAGGCCCCGCCCTCGCCGCTTGCACTGCGCCTCCAGCGCCGCCCTCCCCGGCTGCGGAGCCTACCGGGAAGGTGAGCAGCGCGCTCTTCGCCAACGGGGGCTTCGAGGACGGCACGAACAACGCGTCGCCCCCATCCTGGACGGTGACGGCCTTCACGAATCACGGCGTCACGATCCAGACCCCGCAGACGCGGAGCGGGCTGGACCTCAGGACGACGGGCAACCCTACGCTGCGGACGGTCACCCTCGTCGCTCCCGCGGGCGCGGGCCCTGAGTCGCAAGCCGACCCCGACCTCGGCACGAACGCTTCCTTCCGCTGGCCGAAGTTCGGCAACGCCGTCGCGATCGTGAACAGGCAGGGGAACACGCACAACGCCAACTCGATGAAGCAGACGATGACCGTCGGTGCTGCTGACATCGACAGCGCCGACGGCCTCGCTCACGTGCGCTTCGTCGCGGCCCCCGTCCTCCAGGACTACGGCCACCCCGCCGAGGAGCAGCCCTATTTCTTCATCCAGCTCAAGAACGAGACCAAGGGCGGCGAAATCCTCTACCAGGACTTCAACTACGCCAATCAGCCGGGGGTCCCCTGGAAGCATGTGGGCTCCGGGCAGAACACCATCAGGTACACCGACTGGGCGCTCGTCGACATCGCGCCCGGGAGCGCGAAGCTCGCTCCCGGCGATGTGGTCGAGCTCGAGATCATCGCCGCCGGCTGCAAATTCGACGCTCACTACGGCCATGTTTACGTCGACGGGCTCGGCCCGACGGTCCCGGGCGTCTTCGTCTCCGCCACCGGCCCTTCCGCTGCGAACCAAAACACCGACATCACGTACGTGCTGACGTACAAGAACGGGGGCACGGACCCCGCCGGCAACGTGATCGTCGAGTTCAACACGCCGCCGGGCACGACGTTCACATCAGTGAACGCGCCGGGCCTGAACTGTACCCCGCCGGCCGTAGGCACCGCCGGGCTCGTGAGCTGCACCGTCGGAAACCTCGCGCCGGGCGCCGGCGGCAGCTTCCCGGTGACGGTGCACATCAACAACGGCACCGCCCCTGGCACGATCACCGCCGGTAACTACAGCGTCAAGGGCGACAGCATCTCGCCGCTCCTCGGCCCCAAGGTCTACACGAACGTCACGAACGGCGTCGCATACGCGAACCTCGGCATCACGATGACGAGCCCCGCAACGTCGGTCGCCGCCGGCGGGACGGTCACGTACACGATCGAGGTCACGAACGCCGGGCCGAGCGCAGTGAACGGCGCCACGGTCACGGACTCGCTTCCGTCGCAGCTCACGAACGCCACGTGGACGTGCGTCGGCGTTGACGGCGCCACGTGCACGGCAGGTGGGAACGGCAGCATCAACGACTCGGCCACGGCGATCCCCGTCGGCGGCAAGCTCACGTACACCGTCACCGCCACGGTCTCACCGGCTGCCGCGGCCGCCCAGCTCGCGAACGTCGCCAGCGTGACCGTTCCGGCGGGCGCCACCGACCCCGATCCGTCGAACAACTCGGTCGGCAACTACAAGCAGATCACGGCCGCGAACGGCACCGGCTGCGCTGCGAATACCGACTGCACGAGCGGCGCCTGCAACCCGGCCGACCAGAAGTGCGGCTACCCGAACGGCACGGGCCCCTGCACCGCTGCCAACGGCGGGGCGGTCTGTCGCGAAGGCGCGTGCAGCGCCAACAGCACGTGCATGGCGGTCGGCCAGTGCAACGTCGACGCCGATTGCGCCGGCGGCAACTGGTGCAACATGACGACCCACCAGTGCACCGCGAAGGTCCCCAACGACAGCGCGGTCCCGACCGATGGGGCGCACACCGACCCGTTGCTCGACGGAACGTGCACGACGGCAGCGGCCTCGCTGACCTGCGTCAGCGGCGTGTGTGACGTCGGCGACGACCGCTGCGGTTACAGCGAGGGCTCCGGCCCCTGCACGAGCGTCAACGCCGGCACCATCTGCCGGTCGGGTGCGTGCAGCGCCAACGGCACGTGCATGCCGGCGGCGGGCTGCAACGTCGACGCCGACTGCACCGCCGGCCAGTGGTGCAACATGTCGAGTCACGCGTGCACCGCGAAGGTCCCGAACGGCACCGCGGTGCCGACCGATCCGGGCCACACCTCCCCGGTGCTCGACGGCAACTGCACGACGGCAGCGGCGACGCTGACCTGCGTGAGCGGCGTGTGCGACGAGGGCGATGACCGCTGCGGATACGCGAACGACTCCGGCCTCTGCACGGCCGCGAACGCCGCCACCGTCTGCCGTTCCGGCGCGTGCAGCAGCAACAGCACGTGCATGCCGGCCGGTGGATGCAACACCGACGCTGACTGCAGCGGAGGCAAGTGGTGCAACGTCTCGGAGCACAAGTGCACCGAGAAGGTCGCCAATGGGAGCGCGGTGCCGACCGACACGGGGCACACGACCCCGACGCTCGACGGCAAGTGCACGACCGAAGCGGCGACGCTGACCTGCGTGAGCGGCGTCTGCGATTCGACCGACAACCGGTGCGGCTATGCCGACGGAAAGGGCCCGTGCACAGCGGGCAACGGCGGCGTGGTCTGCCGTTCCGGCTCGTGCAGCGCGACCGGCGTGTGCAAGCCGGCGAAGGCCTGCAACGTCGACTCCGATTGCGATACGGCAACCCAGTACTGCGATACGGGCGTGCGCGCGTGCACGGCCAAGCTGCAGAACGGTACGTCGATGCCGGCAGTGAAGGATCACAAGCCCGCCCTCGACGGCAAGTGCTCCAAGGAGGCGGCGGCGATCGTCTGCGAGAGCGGCGTCTGTGATCCGACCGACGACAAGTGCGGGTACGGAAACGGCGTCGGACCGTGCAGCGTCGCAAACGCAGCCACCGTCTGCCGTGCGGGCGCTTGCGATCCGAAGGACAACAAGTGCGGGCTCGCGGACGAGAGCGGCCCGTGCTCGAACGACAGTGTCTGCCGTAGCAACGACTGCGACGAGACCAAGAAGGTGTGCGGCTCCGGCTGCAAGGCGGACGGCGAGTGCGCTCCCAACCAGTACTGCAAGAGCGACGGGACCTGCTCGCTCAAGCGCCCCGACGGTGACAAGTGCGCCGGCGCGAACCAGTGCCAGAGCGGTGGATGCGAGAACGAGGTCTGTGACTCCGTGCTCGCTTCCGGCAACGGCCTCGCGTGCTCGGTGCGCGCGGTCAACGGCTCGAACGGCGGCGCCGGCGCGGCCGTGTTCGGTGTGATGCTGGCGGCTGCCGGCCTCTTCCGTCGACGCCGCAGCGCGCGGAGCTGAACGCTCTCCGCTGAGCCATCGACATCTCCTCCGGCGGCCGTAGGGGCCCCATGTCCTCATGGGCATGGGTATCTCGAAGAGCGGCGCCGGAGGAGTCTCGCGTTCTACGCCCCAGAAGGCGCGCGTCGCGCGCCCTGAAACGTTTCTTTTCATTCGACCTCGAAGGTCAGGAGCCTGTCATCTTGCGTACCCATCTACTGGCCCGCTGCCTCATCGGCGCCGCCACCACCCTCGCGCTCGCAGCAACGACGAAGGAAGCGTCGGCGCAGCAGCCCCCGATCGCGCTTAACCGCTTCGAGCCGGCGCCTGCGGGCGACCGCTTCTTCGGTGTCCAGTCCCCCTACGCGGCGGGGAAGGCAACGCCGCACCTCATGCTTCTCGGCGACTACGCGCACAACCCGCTCGTCCTGCGCTGGAATCGGTCCGGCAATGGCGCGGGCGAGGTCGTGACGAATCAGCTCTTCATGCACCTGAACGGCGGCTTCTCGCTGTTCGATCGGATCAACGTCAACGTCAACCTGCCGATCGCCCTGTACCAGGACGGCAACAGCCCCACGACCGCCGGCGGCACCTCGTTCATGTCGCCGAGCAAGGCCGAGATCGGCGATCTCCGTCTCGGGTTGCGTGTCCGACTCCTCGGCGAGTACCACGATCCCTTCCAGGTCGCGGTCGGTGGCTACGTCTGGGTGCCCACCGGCTCGGACAGCGCGGGTTCGTTCGTGGGCGACGGCAAGGTTCGCGGCCTGCCCCAGCTCATCGTCGGTGGCCGCGTCGCGGATCGCTTCATCTACACCGCCGCCGCGGGCCCCGAGCTCCGGTCGAGCGACACGTTCGGCGGCGTGAGCACCGGCACCACGTTGACCTGGGGCGCCGGTGCGGGCGTCCTCCTGCTCGACAATCGCCACCTGCAGCTCGGTGTCGAAGCGAACGGCGGCGTGACGTTGCGCGACGTGCAGAAGCGCAACACGAACGCCGAGATTCTCGGCAGCGTCCGCTACCGCGTCATCGACAATCTCGAGATCGGCGCCGGCGCCGGTCCGGGCCTGACGAGCGGCATCGGTACGCCCGACTTCCGCGGCGTGCTCATGGTGGCGTTCACTCCCGAGCAGAAGCAGGCTCGCGACAGCGACGGCGACGGCATCCTCGATGCCGACGACGCGTGCCCGGACGTGAAGGGCGTCTCCGATCCCGATCCGAAGAAGCACGGCTGCCCGCCGCCGCCCGATCGTGACGGCGACGGCATCATCGACTCCCTCGACGCCTGCCCCGACGTCAAGGGCGTGGCCAGCTCCGATCCGCAGCAGAACGGCTGCCCGCCCGATCGCGACGGCGATGGCATCATCGACGCGCTCGACGCGTGCCCGGACGTGAAGGGCGTCTCGGATCCGGATCCGAAGAAGAACGGCTGCCCGCCCGATCGCGACGGCGACGGCATCCTCGACGCCGACGATGCCTGCCCTGACGTCAAGGGCGTGGCGAGCTCGGATCCGAAGAAGAACGGCTGCCCGCCGCCGGTCGACACCGACGGCGACGGGATCTTCGACGACGAGGACGCCTGCCCGAACGAGAAGGGCGAGCGCAATCCCGACCCGAAGCAGAACGGCTGCCCGAAGGCAGTGCGCGTGAGCGAGGGCGAGATCTTCATCCTCGAGCAGGTGCAGTTCGACACCGGCAAGTCGACCATCAAGAAGGTGAGCGATCCGCTGCTCGACGAGGTCGCGTCCGTGCTCCAGCAGCACCCGGAGATCACGAAGATCGAGGTGCAGGGCCACACCGACAATCAGGGCAAGGCGGCCTCGAACAAGACGCTGTCGCAGGCGCGCTCCGAGGCGGTCGTGACGGCGCTCGTGAAGCGCGGCATCGACAAGACCCGGCTCACCGCCAAGGGCTTCGGGCAGGAGAAGCCCATCGCGCCCAACGAGACGGCAGAGGGCCGGCAGAAGAACCGCCGCGTGCAGTTCGCCATCACCGAGAAGGCGCCGAAGACCGCGAAGCCCTGAGGTGCTCGTAGGAAGCTCGGGTGTGACGTCGAAAACCGTCACACCCGACCTTTCTCGCATACCCTCGCCACGCAAAGCGTACGGCTCTCTCGACGCCCCGCGCGTCAGACGAGAGAGAGCGAACGAGCCGACGAGGGAAGGCCAGAGGACGGCGGGCGCAATCGCCCGCCGTTTTTGCGAGGTCCGTCTCTCTCCTGCGTCTGCGGCCGAGCCGCGATCTCAGACCGCGAAGAACCGACTCAGGGAGGGGGCGGCGTGCGCGTCAGCAGCGCGAGGTCGCTGCGGTTCGAGCCAGGCTCGGACTCGCGGTACACGTAGAGGCGGCAGTAGTCGGAGGAGAGGAAGCCCGGCGCGATCCATCGACCGGTCTTGCCGGCCACGTCCAACGCGCGTGGATTCGAGAACGGCTGACTGGTGTCCGTCCTCGTCGCGAGCCAGACGCCGGCGGCGGCGCCGCCCGCGTCTCCGAAGTAGAGGAGCACGAGCCCGTCTTCCGACAGCGTTGGATCCTTTTCCGCGCTGCCTGCACGCGCGACGTTCGGCAGCTACGTGGGAAGAGCGAGGAGCGCACCGTCCGCGCCGACCTCACCACTCCAGAGATGCTGCCCGTCATTGCCGGCCATCGTGAAGAAGAGCGTCGACTTCCAGAGGAACGGTGCCGAGACGCTGTTGCTGATCGGAGGCTCGAGGCCGAAAACTGGACGCGGGTTCTCGAGACCGCCGCCCGATCGCTCCGCCACCTGCAGCTCGAGCGACGAAGTCTGGGCCGCGAAGTAGATGCGCGCGTCGCCGTTCGTCGGGAAGGCATCTCGCGCCGGCTGCGGCGAATCCGGCGTGTCGTTAGGGAGAGTCACGGCCGTCGCTGCACCGAAGCTCTCATCACGGCTCGCTCGCGCCGCGCGATAGATCGTCGTTCCTCGATGGAAGTAGAGGACCAGCTCGTCGGGCGTCAGCCGCGGCAGGCCTTCGTCCGCGTCCGTGTTGATGCCCGACTCCGGCGTCTCCGGAAACACGGATTCGATGAACGGCGTGTCGAGGGAGCACTTCGCCGGAGGTGCATCTTCGTCTCCGCCCTTCGATTGCGACGGGTCCGGCTGCTGGCTCGAGCCACCGTCATCACCCGGCTGCCGAGAGCCCGCTGAATACGGTGCCGGGCCGCCGCCGTCCGATGCGTCGCACGCGGTCATGCCGAGCAACCACCCCGCACAAACCGCCCACGTCGCGACGCGCGCCATCCTCATACTCGCGAGAATAACAGCGCCGACGAGCAGTAGAGCATTTACTCTACCGAGCGGGACTCGGCGATGACGATGGTCGCAGCGCGGCGCCGACGGTCGGCAAGCGTCGAGGTCTTCCCGAAGAAGTTACTCAAGTTCCGAGCCCAGAGGCCTCGAGCGCGGGCATCGCGCACACGCCGTTGGCCCCTGCGTTTGCGTTCGAAGAGAGGATGCCGTATACACTTCATCAAACGATGAAGTGTATGAGCTTGGTCGCATCGCGAACCACGCAACGAAGCGGCATGCGCGGCGGCGCGAACTTCGCGCTCCCCCGTCGAGCCGTCCTCCAGAGGTGAGTCATGGCTCATGACCATGTGGGGCACGGCTCGGGAGGTCACGCCGGGCGGCATGGCCATGCCCACGACGAAACGGGCCGAGCGTTCGCGATCGGCGTGGGGTTGAACGCGACGTTCGTGATCGTCGAAGTCGTCGCCGGGATCGTCGGGAACTCCGTTGCCCTCGTCGCAGACGCGGCGCACAACCTGAGCGACGTTCTCGGGCTCGTGCTCGCATGGGTGGCTGCGCACCTCGCCCGGCGCAAGCCTTCCGTCCGCCGGACCTACGGCTTGCGACGCTCCACGATCCTCGCCTCACTGGCGAACGCGCTCCTCTTGCTCGTGGGCGTCGGCGGCGTGAGCTGGGAAGCGATCGAACGGCTTCATTCACCGGCGGCTCCCCAAGGCTGGATCATGCTCGTGGTCGCGGCCATCGGTGTCGCGATCAATGGCGGCTCGGCGCTGTTGTTCCTTCGCGCACGGAAGGAGGACGCGAACGTACGAGGCGCCTTCCTCCATCTCGTCGCCGATGCGGCGGTGTCCGTCGGCGTCGTCCTTGCCGGCGTGATCATCCTCGCGACCGGATGGACCTGGGTGGACGGCGTCGTGAGCCTCGTCGTCTCGGCCGTGATCCTCGTCGGGACCTGGTCACTTCTACGGGATGCGCTGAACCTCGCACTCGATGGCGTTCCCTCGAGCATCGATCCGGAAGCCGTCCGGAGCTACCTGATGAAGCTCCCCCATGTGCTCGGCGTGCACGACCTCCACATCTGGGCGCTCAGCACCACGGAGACGGCGCTCACCGGGCATCTCGTCGTCGACGTGAAGCGATGCGACCCGTCGTTCCTCCGACGCGTGAGCCACGAGCTCGAGGAGTCGTTCGCAATTCACCACAGCACGATCCAGCTGGATCCGCCTGACGCGCCAGCCTGCGTTTGCGCAGCCGATCCTCCCGCACGGAAGGCGAGCTGACGTCCTCTTGTCGAGGGGTTTCACCCCTCGAGCTCCCCAAATCATCCAATACTTGGACGGCTCTTCACTTCACGTGGAGCGGGAGCACCACGAACGCCGCGCCGGCGCGGTTGTCGTGGACGACAGCCCAGAGCGTGCCCTCCCCCGGCTCGTACGGCGGGCGGAACTCGACGTCGCTCTCGCTGATCCGTCCCTCGGTCGAGTCGAAGAGCAGCCGCGCCTCGTCCTGCAGATCGCCGAGGTCGGAGTAGTACGCGACCCAGATCTGCTCGCGCTGGTTCCCCTTGCCGTCGGCGCCCGGGTTCGGCTCCCAGCTCGCGTCCGAGACCTTCACGTCGATCTTCACCGGCTTGCAGTCCGAGCGGCGCTTCGCGACGCAACGGTCGACGGTGATGCCCTGCTTCGGATCCACGTCGACGCCATCGAGCGTGATGCGCTCGACGACCGGGTTCGTGTTCGTCCGATCCGCATACGAGTACACGCGGTTGATCCCGATCACGTAGTCGTCGGGCGAGAGCGGGACGCCGTTCTCGTCGGTGCACTGGATCGGGACCTGCTGCGGTCTGTTCCCGGTGCGCTCGGCGAGACGCACCTGACCGGCGCAGGCGATGTTGAAGACCACCGCGAGGCCGTACGGCGGGGTACCGGGACGCTCCTTGATGACGTCGTCCGGCATTTGGAAGCTGAACGTCGGTCCCTTCGGGAGGAACGGGCCGAGATCGATCCCCACGGGGATGCTCGAGAGCCCACCGCCGGAGGCTCCACCGCCCGGCGGCGCACCGCCATCCGGCGGGAACGGCGCGACGAGCCGCGTGCCACCGTCGATCGACCCGCCGTCGGCGGTCTGCGAAGGAACGAAGCAGAGGTAGTAGAGATCGTCGCGCGGGTTGATGCAGACGATCGGGATCCAGAAGATCTCGAGCGGGCGCGGCTTGGCCCGGCGGGCATCGGTCGAGAGCACCTCGAGCGTGACCGTCTCCCCGGGCTTCGCGTACGGCTTGTCGGCGCGGACCCCGAACATGCGCACGCCGTTCACCTTGCTCTGCGAGTCGAACGCCGTCCCGCCACACGCGAGGCCGAACACCGCCGCGATCGACGCGGCGAGGACGCACAGGACGACGAAGGAACGCACGCGCATGACCTACATTTCCAGGCGCATGCCGAGGCTCGGCAGGATGGGGACGCCGGTCGCGAACGTCGACCGGGTCGAGTTGAAGTTGTAGCTCACGCCCTCGACG
This sequence comes from Myxococcales bacterium 68-20, assembly GCA_001899635.1. Lineage (GTDB taxonomy): Bacteria > Myxococcota_A > Polyangia > Polyangiales > Polyangiaceae > Labilithrix. The sequence goes on from MKVQ01000006.1 coordinate 181,334, forward strand.
TTGCCCTGGTTGTACGAGTTGTACACGTCGAGGTAGGCGCTCATCTTCACGCCTTCCTCGAAGTACCAGGTCTTGTCGATGCGGATGTCGAGCTGGTGGAACATCGGGTTGCGCGCGCTGTAAGGCGGGTAGCTGACCCCCGGGATGTACGCGCCGACGTTGTTGTCGAAGAAGCCGTACGTCTGTGGTGTGCGGAGGTTGCCCGAGACCAGTCGGAAGCGCGCACCGATCTCCCAACCACGACCGAGCCGGTAGCTGCCGATCGCCGTGAGGATGTGCGTCTGATCGAAGTTGAAGAGACGCTCGGGCTCGCCCGGAGAGTCGCGCCGCACGCTGCGCGAGAGCGTGTAGGCGATGAAGCCGAAGAAGCGCTCGTCCGGCTTGTAGCGAAGGAGCGTCTCCAGGCCGTACGAGCGCCCCTCGCCCACGTTGCCCCGCCCCTGGACGATGACGCCGTCGTACTGGCGATAGAACGCCTCCGACGAGACCTCGATCTGCCGCGTGATCTCCTGCTCGCCGCCGAAGCCGTAGTGGTTCGCGATCATCGAGCGCGTCCCCGGAACGCCGAAAACGGGGTTCGTCTCCTGGGGGCCCGGCGGATTGGCGAAGCGGCCGATGCCGCCCTTCAACGTCGTACGCGGGAACTCATGCGTGAGCTCTTGCCGCGCGACCACACGAGGCTGCACGTCCCAGGCGCGGTTCTCACGCGTGTAGTCGAGGCGCACGCCGGGAACGATGCGCGTCCCCTTGAACGGCGTGAGCTCGACCTCGTCGTAGATCGCAGGGCGATAGAGCGACCCGTCGCCGGTGAAGGTCAGCGGCGGGCGGCTCCCGAACGGCCCCGCAGGCGGCTCGCCCGGACGCGGGATCGGCGGGAGCCGGAGATCGACGTCATACGGCTGGAGGAGGATGTCGAGGCCGAGGTTGTTGCGAACGCCGGCGCTGACCCGCTGTGAGAGCTCCGCCCGGCCGGAGACCGGATACGACGAGAGGAGGAAGTAGTTGTCGCCGAGGTTGAACTGGAGCGCGTCCTTGCCGACCGCGCCGACGAGACGAAGCTCGGTGTCCTCCGAGAGCTTGCCGACGTAGCGCGCCTGCATCCGGTAGAACGCCGTCCCGAGACCCACGCTGCCGGTGAGGCCGGGGTTCGACCCGCTGACCTGACGCACGAGCACCTGGAGGCGATCGTCCGACCCGAAGAAGAAGAAGCGGACGCTGTGCTTCTTCTTGTCCCAGTCGCGCTGGAGCATCGCCTGGTAGTCGTAGTAGACGGGCGCGGTCGTGACGCTGGAGCCGAGCTCGGTGAGGAGCGGCTTGAGCCAGACGTCGACGTACGACCGACGGCCCGCGACGGCGAAGTTCCAGCCCGTGTCGCCGAGCGGGCCCTGGACGACGGTGCGCGCGTCGATGAGATCCGCCTGGACGAGAGCGTGGATGCCCGCGCGCGCCGAGCGGAGGTGCGCCTTCGGCTCCTTCTTGACCGTCGGATCCTTCACGCCGACGTCGATGACGCCGCCGGTGTGACGGCCGAAGTACGTGCTGAAGTTGCCGGGATAGAAGTCGATGCGGTCGAGCATCTCCGTCGGGATGACGCTCGAGAGACCGCCGAAGTGATAGATGATCGGGACGTAGGTGCCGTCGACGTACGTGCCCGTCTCCTGGGGAGCGGCGCCACGGACGATCAGCAGACCCGCGAGACCGGGCGCGCGCGCCATGCCGGGGAGGTTCTGGATCGCGCGGAGCGCATCGCCGTTCGTGCCGGGGATGCGCGAGAGCTCGCGCTGCTCGAGCGTGCGCTTCGTGACCTCGCGCGGAGGCTTCGTCCCGCGGACGGTGACCTCTTCGATCTCCTCGAGCGCGACGCCTGGCGGTGGAGGCGGCGGCTCGACGACCTTCTGCTCGCGCGCGAGGCGAACGTCGACCTGTGCTTCGGTGCCGGGGTCGAGCGTCTCCTCGTACGACTCCGACGCGTACCCGGACGAGACGACGGTGATCTTGTAGGTGCCGGCAGGGATCCCGTCGATGCGCCACGAGCCGTCGGCCTTCGCGACCGCGGTCCACTTCTGGCCCTCCGGCCCTTCGACCGTGACCGTCGCGCCCTCGATCGGCGCGTCGCGGAGCTGCGTCGTGACCTTGCCGACGAGCTGCGCGTCCGGCGGCGTGAACGCATACCGGTGACGGATCTTGGCGGCGATCGGCTGGCCGTTGCGCTTCGCAGGCTCGAACTCGAGCTTCGAGGCCGCCTCGAGCGCGGCCTCGTCGAAGCCGTGACCGGCCGCCGTCTCGACGGTCGCGTTCTTCACCGCGCCCGTGGCGTCGAGCTCGAGGACGAGGATGACCTCGACCGGAGCCTTGACCTTGTCCTTGATCGCCTGCTCCGGGTACTTCGCGCCTTGATCCGACTTGATCGTGGGCGGCGTGATCGCGGGGGGCGGCGGAGGTGCGGGCGGGGCGTCGGCCGGTGCTTCCGGCTGGCGAACGGCGCCGCCCGGCTGAGCGTGGCTCTCCTCCACCGCAACCAGCGTGGCAAGAAGCAACGCTCCCGAGGCCCAGCGCAGACGAGTGCGACGACCGCTCTTCGGCGTAGTCAACCCCACCCTGACGCGGCGCGATGCGGGTCCCATCCGCGGCGGGCACGCTAACACAGTCGGCTCGGTTGCGGCGTGGTAAGAAGCGCCCCGGCTCGGCCCTTCTACCGCGCCTCTCTTTGCGTCTCCGGCCTCACGCCACGAGTCCACGGGCCCGTCCCGCCCCGCCATCGCCTCGAAGTGCTCACGAACGTCGCTCCGATCCTGCGCCGGCTAGACCGCCCGCTCTTCTTGTTGTGGACCGGCGTCTGCACCATCGTCTCCGCACGCGCGTTCTACGGCTACATGCTGAAGCAGACGGGCGGCGAGTGGAGCGCTCCGCTCGACGACGTCTTCATCCATTTCGACTACGCACGTGCGACGGCGCTCGGTCACCCGTTCGAGTGGACCGTCGGCAATGGCTATTCGTCGGGCAACACGAGCCTCACCTACCCGTTCGTGCTCGCGTTCGGATGGCTCATCGGATTCACCGGCCGCGAGCTGATGAAGTGGGCGGCGATCCTCGCCGCGGTCTCGGTCTTCGGCACCCTCCTCGGCACCCGGCGTCTCTTCATCGAGGGCCCGCGCGACGACTGGGGCCGCATCGCGTCCTATCTCCTGCCGCCGATGTTCCTCGGCGTCGGCGCGCTCACGTGGTCGCTCTGGAGCGGGATGGAGGTGGCCTTCTTCCTCGCGACCTGGGCGATCGCGCTCGTCGCCTGGACGAAGCTCGAAGAAGACGCCCGGGTCGATGCAGGCCCGAACCACGCCAGCCGCGCCTGGTGGCTCGGCCTCGCGGGCGCGCTCCTCGTCGCGACGCGGCCGGAGGCTGCGCTGACGATCGGGATCTTCGGGCTCGCCGCAGCGCACGCCCACCGGCGCCGCGGCTGGAAGCACATGCTCTCGCTCCTGCTGCGCGTCGGAGTCCTGCCCGCGGCCGTCCTCGCGCTCCAGTCCGTCGCGAACCGCGCGCTCACCGGAGAGTCGAGCGCGAACGGCGCGGTCGTGAAGCTCGCGCTCCACAACCCGTTCATGACGGCGGACGAGAAGCTCGCCGACTGGGTCTTCAACCTCAAGTACGCGGCGCTGCGCAACCTCGACTACCACTTCGCACACATCGAGGGCGATCGCATGAGCGAGCTCGTCGATGGGTGGCCGGGCGCGCCGGGCGTGCTCGTGTACCTCGCGAAGACGGCCTGGTGGGCCGGCGTGATCCCGCTCGTGCTCGCGGTGCTGCCGCTCTGCTTCGCTCGAACGCGGCGCATCGCGATCGTGCTCTGGGCGCAGATCGTCTGCTGGATCCTCATCGTCGCGCTCAACGGGCAGGTGCGCTGGCAGAACGAGCGCTACGTGATGCCCGCGGTCGCGTGGATGCTCGTCCTCGCCGCGCTCGGCGTCAGCGTCGCGCTGCGAAAGCGCACGGCGCCGATCGGCCCGCTGCGCAGCCGCCCGCTGCGCCCGTCGGTCCTCGCCACGATCGTCCTGGGCGCGCTCGTCGTCCAGACGATCGGCGTGCTCACGAGGCCCGCGGGAACGCCACCCGTCTTCCGCCTCTCGTGGCTCCTCGCGATCGCATGCGCTGCGCCGGCCCTCCTCCTTCTCCGATGGCAGATCGGCCGGGCGATCGTCATCACCTCGCTCGTCCTCTTCGCCTGGGACCACCAGACGCCGAAGATGCGCGACCAGAAGTGGTTCTTCGGCCGCGCGGCCCGCAACATTCGCGATCAGCACATCACGCTCGGCAAGTACCTCGCAGAGCTGAAGCCGAAGCGCGTCCTCGTCGGTGACGCCGGCGCGATCCTCTACGAGTCGGACCGTCCCGGCCTCGACATCATCGGGCTCGGCGGCTACCGCGGGCTCCCCTTCGCCCGCGCCGGAATCCATGGGCTGCCGGCGACGCTCGAGCTGATCGAGCGCATCCCGAAGGACGAACGCCCCGACGTCATGGCGATCTTCCCGACGTGGTGGGGCATCCTCCCGGTGTGGTTCGCCGACGAGGTGCTGCGCCGGTTCCCCGTCGAAGGGAACGTGATCTGCGGCGGCTACGAGCACGTCGTCTACAAGGCGAACTGGAGCCTCCTCGACACCGGCTCGCAGATGCGCTGGCAGCCGCCGACGGGATGGGAGGGGCGCACGCTCGAGCGCATCCGCGTCGAGGTCGACGTCGGCGATCTCGTGAGCGAGAAGGCCGCCGGCTACCGCTTCGATCAGCCGTCGAACGGCTGGACGGACATGCGCATCCTCCCCGACCCTGCCGATCCACGACGCGACATGTTCGACGCCGGTCGCCGCATCGCCGTCGGCAAGCGGGAATCGTTCGACGCGCGCGGGCTCATCATGGGCAAGCGCATCCACCTCGTCGTCCGCACGGCGCAAGAGGCACGGACCACCGTGCGCGTGCGCGTCGACGGGCGCGACGCCGGGACGCTCGAGCTCGAGCGAACGAACGGCTGGGAGGAGGTCGGGCACCTCATCGCCGACGAGCTCGTCCACCGGCCGAACGTTCGCATCGAGCTCACGAATGAGGGGCCGGGGGATTTCCTCGACTACCACGTCTGGATCACGCAGTGACATCGCGAGAAAAGGCGATCGCTCTCCTCGGTACATGGTCTTCGCCCCCGGATCTCCCGGCGAAGGTCGCGCTCGCGCTCGCGGGCTGCTTCGTCGTCCTCGCGATGTTCGGTCGCGGGCGATCGCTCTTGTTCGGTCTGTTCGAGGGCGACCATCCGGAGGTGCAGCGGATGGAGCGTCGTCGCTTCCTCGCCGTCCTCGGGCTCATCGCAGGCCTGGTCTCGATCGCCTACATCGCGATCTACCTCCGCGGCGGACCGCGCATCATCGACGCGACGACGTACTTCCTCCAGGGCCGCGCGCTCTCGCACGGGGACCTCTCGTGGACGCCGCTCGATCCGAGCGCGAGCTTCCGCGGTCGCTTCCTCTTCTATCGAGACGGAGGCCTCGGCGGCGCGTCGCTCGGCGGCATATTCCCGCCGGGCTACCCGCTCCTCCTCGCGTTCGGGTTCATGCTCGGCGCGCCGATGATCGTCGGCCCGCTCCTCGCGCTCGGCCTGGTCGTGGCGACGTACCACCTCGCACGCACGCTCGCCGAGGACACGCTGCCGGAGCTCGCCGAGCCGATCGGGCGCGCAGCCGCGTTCCTCTCGCTGCTGTGCGCGGCGCTCCGCTACCACACCGCAGACACGATGAGCCACGGCGCGGCGGCGCTCGGCATCACGCTCGCGCTGACGTGCGCCGTGCGAGCGCGACGAGCGCAGCAAACGCGGATGCGCCTCGGCTCGCTCGAACGCGCCGCTGCCTCGGAGCAGAGCGAAGGGCGCGGCGAGGCGCTCCTCGCAGGCCTCGCCGTCGGCTACGTCGTCGCCACGCGTCCGGCATCGGCCCTCCCGATCGCGCTCGTCGTCGGGTGGCTGCTCGCCCCCGTCGTCCTGCCCACGGGGCGGCGCTCGAGGCTGCTCGTGCTCGTCCTCGCCGGCGCTCTTCCGGGGCTCTTCCTGCTCATCCTCTCGCAGCGTGCCGTCACGGGCTCGTGGCTCGAGTCGACGCAGCGGATGTATTATGCATCCAGTGACGGGCCGCCCGGATGCTTCCGCTGGGGCTTCGGCAAAGGCACCGGCTGCGTGTTCGAGCACGGCGACTTCGTCGATGCACGGCTGAAGGACGGCTACGGGATCGTCGCGGCGGCGGGGACCACGCTTCGCCGGCTCCATGCGCACCTGCTCGACGTCGCGAACCTCGAGCCGCTCGCGCTCCTCGTCCTCGTGCCTGCGCTCCTCCGGCGAACGGGACGAGCAGCGCGGAGCGCGATCCTCCCCGCGACGGCCCTCGTGGGCCTCCAGATCCTCTCCTACGCACCGTTCTACTTCGACGGCGACTATCCGGGCGGCGGCGCGCGCTTCTTCGCGGACGTCCTCCCGGTCGAGCACGCGCTCGTGATGATCGCCGTCGCCGCGCTCGTGACCCGCGCGCCGTCAGGCAATGCCGGGCTCCATCCACGTCGCTTTCTCCGCGGCGCGTACGCGGTGCTCGCGCTCGCGGCGGCCGGCTTTGCGGTCCACGGATCGTACGAGCACGGCAAGCTTCGCGACCGTGACGGTGGCCGACCGATGTTCGAGCCGGACGTCCTCGCGCGCGCGAGCCTGGTGAGCGGCCTCGTGTTCGTCGACACCGATCACGGCTTCGCGCTCGGCCACGATCCATCGGCGCGCCCCAACAAGCGCGTCACTGTCGCCCGCCTCCGGAACGACGACCGCGACCGCATGCTCTTCGACGCGCTCGATCGCCCGCCCACGTGGCTCTACAAGGTCGAGCCTCCGGTAGCACCCGCGACCGAAAGCACGGCGACGCTCACCCCGTGGGCCCCGCCCGAGTCAGGCACCGAGCTACGGTTCGAGGCCGAGGCCGAGTGGCCGGCCCTCTCTCAGTCCAACGGGTTCGCGGCTCCCGCCTGGGCGAGCGAATGCGCGTCCGGGAATCGTGCGCTCGTGCTCACGCCCGAGCCCGGCCGGCGCGCGACGGCCACCATCACCGTGCCCGTGCCGAGCGCAGGACGCTGGGCCGTCGAGGTTCACACCGTACACGGCGCGAGCGTGCCGTTCGCAAGCTCGCACGACGGCGCCACCGGCGCTCCCGACGGCACTCTCTCCATCGGCGAAGAGCGATGGACGTGGCGAGCACAGGACGCCTGCGCCGTGCTGCCCGCCAAGGAGCTCGAGCTCTCCCCTCCCCACGCCGTCGTCACGATCGAGGCCCAGAACGGCCCGATCGGCATCGACTCCCTGTCGCTGCGGAAGGTGAAGTGAGAAATCTGGGACTTGCGTCGTTACCATCGGCAGGCGTCGCCGATGGCAAGAACTCATTGACGGGTCGCCAGTTGGGCGCTTCCATTGGGAAATCGGCTCCCAAGGGGGAGTAGGCCGGAGTCAAGCCCATGACGAAGAGTGAACTCATCGACGCGATGGCCGCGCGCAGTCAGCTCACGAAGGCTCGCGCAGAGCTCGTGGTCAACTGCGTCTTCGAAGCCATGACCGAGGCCCTGCAGCGCGGCGAGGGCATCGAGATCCGCGGCTTCGGCAGCTTCACCGTTCGTCCGTACAAGGCCTATTCGGGTCGCAACCCGCGCACCGGCGCGCCGGTCCCGGTGCCGCCGAAGCGTCTCCCCTTCTTCAAGGTCGGCAAGGAGCTCAAGGAGCTCGTCAACAACAGCCGCCTCACGTCGCAGATCACCGGCGGCGACGACAAGGACGACTGAGAAGAGTGGTGGTGGTGGCGCCGGTGCCGGGGCTCGGTTTCGCCGAGCCGGCAACGGACGCGTTTCCTTCGATCCTCGCTTCATTGTAGAGAGGACGCATGAACGTCCCCATTGACGAGCAGATCGCCGTCATCACACGCGGCGCCGTCGACGTCCACGTGCGCGCGGAGCTCGAGGAGCGCCTGAAGAAGGCGCAGGCCACCGGCAAGCCGCTCCGCGTGAAGGCGGGCTTCGATCCGACGCGTCCCGACCTCCACTTCGGTCACGCGGTCCTGATGGCGAAGATGCGCCAGTTCCAGGACTTCGGCCATCACGTCATCCTCCTCGTCGGCGAGTTCACGGCGATGGTCGGCGACCCGACGGGCAAGAGCGATCTCCGCCCCCGCCTCACGCGCGAGGAGGTCCGGGCCTCGGCGAAGACCTACACCGATCAGGCCTTCAAGATCCTCGACCGATCGAAGACGGAGATCCGCTCGAACTCGGAGTGGCTCGACAAGATGAGCCCGAGCGACATCGTCGAGCTCATGGCGAAGATGACCGTCTCCCGCATGCTCGAGCGCAAGGACTTCGCGCAGCGCTACGCGGAGGGCCGGCCGATCTACCAGCACGAGTTCCTCTACCCGCTGCTCCAGGGCTACGACTCGGTCGCGCTCGAATCGGACATCGAGCTCGGCGGCACCGATCAGCTCTTCAACCTCCTCGTCGGCCGCGACCTCATGCCGAGGTACGGACAGACTGCGCAGATGGTGCTCACGACACCGCTGCTCGAGGGCACCGACGCGAAGCTCGAGAACGGCGTCATCGTCGGCAAGAAGATGTCGAAGAGCGCCGACAACTACATCGGCCTCACCGAGCCGCCGGTCGTCATGTTCCGCAAGGTCATGCAGGTCGACGACGAGGTCATCTTCCGCTACTTCGAGCTCCTCTCGTCGCGCTCGAACGAGGAGATCGCGGCGCTCAGGAAGCAGAAGGCGGAGGGCGGAGACCCGCGCGAGATCAAGGCGCTCTTCGCGAGGGAGCTCATCACGCGCTTCCACGACGCCGCGGCCGCGGCCTCCGCGGAGGCCGAGTTCAAGCAGGTCTACGGCGCCGATGCAGTCCCCGACGACGTCGAGGAGATCACGCTCACGACGGACGGACCGACGCTCTGGATCGCCAAGGCCCTGTCGGGAGCTGGGCTCGTCAAGTCGACCGGCGAGGGCAAGCGCCTCGTCGAGCAGGGCGGCGTCGAGATCGACCGCGCGCGCGTGACGGACGCGAACTTCCAGCTCGAGCGCGGAAAGCGATACCTCCTGCGCGTGGGATCGAAGAACCGCCGGTTCAAGTACGTCGTCGTCGCCTGACGCCGCTCCTTCCGCGTCGGTCTCGTTGGTGTCGCGTGCTGGGTGTCGGCGCGGCATCTGCTAGAGCACCGAACGGGTGCAGACCGACTCTCTCCGCCGAGCTCCGAGCACCGCGAAGCGCGACGACGCCGGATGCTGGAGTGTCGGGAGGAGGGGCAACGAATCGATGCGAAGGAGATCGGCGGAAAGACGACGGGAGCAAGCCACGCGGCGCTCGAGCGAGCTGCCGTCGATGACGGCTCCCTCACGCCTTGGCGCCCGCGTCGTCGGTATCATCGCGATCGCGCTCGCGACCGGATGTGGTGGCAAGCGCCCGCCTCCGACTCCGCCTGGACCGCCGCCGGTCCCGCTCCATCTCGAGCGTGCATGCGGCCTTGCTCCTGCCGCCGGGCTGTCGTGGCTCGTCGAGCTCAAGCCCCGCGCCATCGCCGAGATCCCCGACCTCATCCCCGCAATCGCCCTCGTGCTCCCGGAGGAGCGGCTGAAGACGTTCGCGGCGGCGCACGGCGGCGTCGACCTGCGGCAGATCCAGGACCTGTGCGTCGCGCGTTACAAGAGCGCGCTGCTCTCGGTCGCTCGCGTCCCGCTGGATCCGGAGAAGGTCGCAGCGGCGTTCGAGAGCCGCGCGACGTCGACGGTCACCCGGACCTTCCTCGCCTCGAACCCACGCGTCGTGCGACTCAGCGCGGAGGTGAGTGCGGAGCCCCAGCAGCTCGTCGTCTTCGGCCGAGAGAGCGTGGCCGTCGAGCAGGGCAAGGCGGGACCGCTGCGCGCGGCCGAAGCATTTGCGTTCGGCAAGCTCAAGAAGGCGGTCCCCGCGCTCGAGGGCGCCGCGCTCCAACGCGCGTCCGAGGTCCTCGGCGACGCCGCGCCCGTTCGCGCCTTCGCGCCCGGGCCGTTCGAAGGAGAGACCGGCAGCGGCCTCGGAGGCCTGATGCGCGCCGCGACGGCGGTCGGCGCCTCCGCGCGATGGTCCGGCTCGGGATCGGGCATCGCTGTCCGCGTCGTCTTGACGGGCGCGTGGGGCGACGACGCGGCGGCGGCGGCAGAGAGGCTCGGGGCCGCTGCACACGTGCTGTCGGATAGCGCCGTCGGCCACCTCTTCGGGCTCCATCACCCCGTCCAGGCGCCGTCCGTCCATGTCGAACCCGACGCGCTCGTCCTCGACGCGATCATCGACGGCGCGGCCCTCGCCCGCGGGATCCACGACGCGGTGGACGCCGAGGTTGCCGACATCATGCGCCGATGAATGCGCGCGGCCCCCTGGCCGAGCGCACGACGAACGCGCGACGAGCTCAGCATTGGTGCATACTAGGTGGACGCGATGTACCTCGATGCACTCGCCTCATGCGCCGAGCTGACGACCGAGCACGCCGAGGAAGCAGCACGCTCGGCATCTGCGTTGCGCACGCTGCTCGGCTGGGCAACGAGCGTCGCCCGTCCCGGCGGAGGCGCGCCGAAGGTCCTCATGGCCGTGGCCCGGCTCGCACACGCGGACTGGCTCGAGGGGACACCGTACGTCGAGATCCGAGGCGACGAGACGGCGACGACTCTCTCGATCTTCTCCGATCACGGGATGGGGATCCGCGAGCGCGTCGTGCCCCTCGCGCGATTCCACGTGCCGGTCGACGAGTTCGCCCGTGCGGTGCGGCTCGCTCCCCAGCTCATCGCGCCCTTCCAGTCTGCCCAGCGTGGTGAGGCGCTCCTCCTCTCATTGCCCGAGATGGAGGAGGCCGGCGCGAAGAGCGGGCGCGAATCGATCACGATCGACGAGCGCAGCCTTCACGAGCAGGAACGAAAGACCGCGCCGCCGCCGCCGACCACGGACGCTCCCCCGGTGACCGACGCTCCGCCGCCGCTCAGGGATCAGAGCGGCGTTCACACGCATCCCACGGTCCGCCGAATGGTCGCGGTCCGTCCCGAAGCGCTCCGCAGCCGCAACGACGACAACGATTGAGGGCCCGGGAAAGCTCATGTTTTCGGCGGCGCGACGAGCGTCCGAACGGAGCGAGCTGGCCGCTAGGAGCCGGCCTCGATTGACGCCGAACCGTTAGCAATGCTACGCGCGCGGGAGATGGCCGAGACCGCACGCTCCACCCGCTCCTCTTCTCGTGCTCCCGCGAAAGCGCGAACCACAGCAGTCGCCAAGGCCAAGCCTGCGACGAAAGGAAAGCCCTCGGTTCGTGAGTCCGTGGCTGTAACGAAGAACCCGGTGAAGCCCGCGAGCGAGCCGCGCGTCGCGCGCCCGGCTCCGGCGCCGCCGCCCGCGATGCCGAAAGGCGAGACCAAAGCTCCCGCGCCCGCACCCGCGCCCGCACCGCAGCGTCCGACGCAGGTCGTCGCAAAGGGCTACGTTCCCCTCGTCCACATCCCGCCGGCCCCGCCGCCGCCGAAGAACCTCAAGCTCGAGGTTGGCGACAAGGTCGTCCACCCGTCGCATGGCCTCGGCGAGATCAGCGCGATCGAGCATCGCGAGATCGGCGGCGCGAAGGGCGAGTTCTTCATCATCCGCATCCTCGACAACGGGATGCGCGTGATGGTCCCGCGCACGTCGGCGCAGGCCGCGGGTCTTCGCCCGGTGATGAGCACGAAGGAGGCCGACAAGGTCCTCGAGACGATGAAGGCCCGCGAGGTCGCGGTCGATCTCCAGCCGTGGAGCCGCCGTTTCCGCGCGTACACGGAGATGATCAAGAGCGGCCAGCCGAACGAGGTCGCGAAGGTGCTCCGCGACATGTACCGCCTCAAGTTCGACAAGGAGCTCTCCTTCGGCGAGCGGCGCCTCCTCGATCAGGCCAAGAGCCTCCTCCTGAAGGAGCTCGCTGCGGCCAAGGGGATGACCGAAGCCGCTCTCCAGGAGCATGTCGACGAGATGTTCCGCACCTGAGCGCGCCTGACCGCGAATGCGCGCTCCGCATGGGAGCGCGCTCTCGCCGGTCGCGCCCCCGCTGCGCACGAGACTCCTCCGACGGCGGCGCGCAATCGATCGATTGCGTGCGCGGACGTGCAGCGACCGCAACAGCGGCCGATCGGCCGCGCGCGGACTTGCGGCGACCGCAAATCAGCAGGCGCGCATGGAGGATCGTGTCCATGAAGGCCATGGCGCAAGGCACTCGCCCGGTACCGGCGGAGAGGGCAGACCGGCGGTCGATCAAGCGCGAGCGGAGTTGCTGCGACGGCGGAACGGCAGCGCTATGCTCGCGTCGGTGGCACGCTCTGACGCTCGACGGCTCCCGCTGACTCTTCCGCTCACCGCCCTGCCGGCGCTCCTCCTCGCCGGGTGCAGCGATCTTCCCTCGAAGGACGCTGCGCTCGCGATCGTCAAGGAGGAGATCCAGGAGGAGGCGACCTGCACGCTGCCGATCTCGCTACTCTCGCGCCTCAGGATGCAGCACTCGAGCAAGGCGATCTGCGTCGAGCGCGAGGGCGGTCCCCCGATGGACGCGGCCATGACGTGCCTCGACGCGCTCGCCACCGCGGGCGCGACGAAGCGCATGGGCGACGACTACATGGCGAACTGGCCCGACGAGCTGAGCGGCGCGAGCTTCGACTCGGTCTCGCCGTACGAGCGACGCGCGCGGAACATCATGTTCAAGGGCTGCGTGGAGATGGCCCCCGGCCTTCGCGAAGGTCAGTTCCGGTGCGGCGAGGCACGAGCCGAGAAGGTCGTGCGCCTGACGAAGAAAGACGATCACCAGGCGCTCGTCCGCTACTCGCGCGCGATCACGCTCGATCCGAAGCTCGCCGCGATCGACGCCGCCTGCGGCGCCGTCACCCGACCAGCACCCGAAGGCTCGGCGACACTGGAGAAGACGGCCGACAAGAAGTGGGTGATGGCCTCGGAGCCCGGCGCGGTGCAGTCGCCCCCGAACGCAGCCGACTGACATCTCGCGTCGGGCGTCGATCGATCGCGCTCACGGCTGGACGGAAGACGCGCATCCCGACGAGGGACGCGCCGAGTTCGAGCGCGGCGCCGCTCACTTCGACTGGCACGAGCTGGCGGAGGCGACCACCGATCCGACGAAGTCCTCTGAGCTCGGCGTCCGTGAGGCATCCGCAAGCGCGAAGCAGCTCCTACTCAACGCAAGAATCTCACCGAGCTTCGGGCGAGCGGCATTAGCCTGCAGTCATGACCGGCGCGCGCCTCCTCGGGATCGACATCGGAACGACCGGGGTCAGGGCGGCGATCTTCGATGAAGGCGGCGTCGTCCTCGCGGACGCGAGCGTGCCGTGCGCCTACGATTCGCCGGAGCCGGGCTGGGCGGAGCTGAGGCCGGAGCGCTGGTGGCGAGCAACGCAGGCCGTCCTCGCCGATCTCGCGACGCGGTCGCCGCTCGTCGCTCTTTCCGACGTCACCGCGATCGGCGTCGTCGGACAGGCGCCGACGCTCGTCCTCGTCGACGACGCCGGCGACGCGAGCGGGCCCGCGATCCTGTGGCTCGATACGCGTGCGTCGGAGGAGGCTCGAGAGCTCGGCGTCCACGCGTACTACCTCGGTCCGAAGCTGCTCTGGCTCTCGCGCCACGGCGCAGCACCAGGGAGCACTGAAGTTTCCGCTGTTGTCCCCGCGCGTGACCTCGTCTCTCGCGCCCGGTGGGTCCTCCAATCACACGCCTTCGTCGCGCATCGGCTCACGGGCGAGGCCGCGATCGATCCATCGACCGCCGCGCTCTGCCTTCCGCTGTTCGATCTCGCGGCGCGAAGGTGGACACCGTCGGCGTGCGCGTCCGTTGGCGTCCGCCCGGAACAGCTTCCGCCGATTCGCGCAGCGCACGAAGTGATCGGCTCGGTGACGGCGGAGGCCGCCAGAGCGATCGGACACGGCCTCCGCGCAGGCATTCCGGTGGTCTCCGGCGGCGGCGACTTCGCCGCGGCCACCCTCGGCGCAGGAGTCGTCGACGAGGGCGAGGCGTGCCTCATGCTCGGCACGGCGGGCAATCTGCTCGTCCCGCGCAAGACGCCGGGCAAGGACGCGCGTCTCATCAACGCGCATCACGTCGGCGCCGACGTGTGGCTCTCGCTCGGCGGAACGCTCTCGGGCGGCGCGCAGGAGTGGCTCCGTCACGCGCTCGCCCGCGCGAGCGGCCGAGAGGACTCTACCGTGCGCGGCGCGCTCCCTCCGTTCGACATCCTCGACGCCGAGGCAGCCGCCGTGAAGAGCGGCAGCGAAGGCCTCCTCTTCCTCCCCTACCTCCAGGGCGAACGCACCCCGATCTGGAACACGGAAGCGCGCGGCGCCTACGTCGGACTCGGCCTCCATCACGGACGCGGCCATCTCTGGCGCGCCCTCCTCGAGGGCATCGCGCTCGGCTTCGTCGACTGCCAGGAGGTCCTCGAGCACGACGGCGTGCTCCTCCGCGACGTCGTCGCCGCGAACGGCGGCGGCAAGAGCGCCCTCTTCCGCCAGATCCTCTGCGACGCGCTGGGCGTCCCGCTCACCTACACCCCCGCCTCCGGCGGCACCGTCGCGGGAGCCGCGTTCCTCGCCGGCCTCGGCACCGGAGCCGTCCGCTCGGCAAGCGACGCCCGCACCTGGCGCGGCTCGACGGTGAAGCACGCTCCCGACCCGAAGGCCCACGAGCGCTACCGCGCTCTCCTCCCCCTTCGCCGCCAAGCCTACGCCGGCCTCGAGCCGGTCTTCGCAGACCTGGCGTCGCATCGCTGACTCGGAGGACGCGAGCTCGTCAGCGCTAGGCCTTGATGAACGCAGCACGCTGCGCGTCGGCCTTCGCCGTCGTGTACTCCTTGTAGAAGCTCAGCGTGCGGTCGACGAGGTCCTTGGCGTCCCGCACCTGATCGCGCGCATCGTCGACGGCGCGCTTGTGCCGACCAGCGAGCTGCTCCTGGTGGGTGGCCTCGACGTCCGCGTCGTCGGCCTCGCCCTGGAAGTGCGTCGCGACGAGCTTGCCCGTGCCCTCGGTCAGCTTGCCATAAGCACCCCACACCATCTCAACGCTCGTAGCGGAAGCGGGCGTCTTGATGTTCGGTGATGCGTTCGCACGATCCGCATCGAGCTTGGACGCCTCGCCGACTTTGCTCGCGCCGACGGCGCTCACGAGCCCACTCGCGACGGTACCGAAACCGCTCGCGAGCCCAGCCATGTATGCGCTGTCTGCCTTCTCCTGCATCTTCGCCAGCTGCGCCGCCTCCGCCGCCTGTTGCGCGCGCTCCTCGGCGTCGCGGATCGAACGACCGATCTTCTTGTCCTCCTTCGCGGACTGGAGCACCAGAGCCGCCATCTCCGCGCCCGGGTCTCCGCTGTTGAGCAGCGCATGGATGGGATCGGGCAGCAGGTGCGTGCCCTCACTCGGAGCCTGGCTGCTCGTCGCAGGAGCGCCGCCGCCAGCGTCGACGGCGCTGGTGTCGATGCTGCGGAACGATGACGGAAACTGGATGTGGATGCTCATCTCAAGCTCTCATTCCTGCAGCCATGAGCTGCGTCTGGCACTGCATCTCCACGGCGTCGTTGACCGCCTGACTCATGCGGCGATGGCCATCCTTCAGGTCGCGAACCGTGTCGATGATCTCTTCGACCATTCGCTGAAGGCGTTGCATCTGAAAGAGGAGACTCTTTGCTTCCACGTGCGCGTTATCGACCTCGTGTCGGGTCGCCGCGTCCGCCACCGTATCCAGCCCTTGCCGCGTCTTCGAGAGACCGTCGACCACGCCACCAGCAACCTGCAAGGTGCGAGCTGCTTCACGGGTACCTTGCGCGACCTTGTCCGTCACTTGCGCGGCAGCCGACGCCGAGCCAGCCCCGCTGATGATCGCGCCCGAGATCATCATCCCGGTACCGATCCACATCGACGCGCCCTCGCCGAGGAGCGCATCGAGGCATTTAGTCTCCGTGACCGCGAAACCTCCCGCCGACAGCGCGACTCCGATGGCGACGACGGGCAGCGTAGCGGTCCCGAGCGACCCGACGATCGCCGCGGCGGCCGCGATCGCCATTCCCGCAACGGCGATCCACTTGTTCCACTCCCTCGTCTTGTCC
This sequence comes from Myxococcales bacterium 68-20, assembly GCA_001899635.1. Lineage (GTDB taxonomy): Bacteria > Myxococcota_A > Polyangia > Polyangiales > Polyangiaceae > Labilithrix. Next base: position 197,504 of record MKVQ01000006.1, read on the forward strand.
TCCACATCGCGGATCTGATCCGCGACTGCACTGTCCTTGTCGGCGACGATCACCGACGCTGCCGAGCGTCCGTCGATGCTCCCCGCCACGACCATCCCGGCGCCGGCCCAGTCCGATGCGTCCTTGCCGAACACCTCACTCTCCTGGACCAGGAGGCCACCGAGCGCGATCGCCGCGCGGAGGGACTCTGGATTCACGATGCCGTCGGCGAGCACCGAGGCGTTGCTGGCCGCGCAGTAGAGCTTCGTCGCAAGCTCGATCGAGTCCTTGTTCTCGTTCTCGAAGTCGCGAAGGAAGTCCGGCGTGAGGCGAGCCATGTGCATGCTGACATCCGCCAATACGAGCGCCGGGTTGGCCGCCACGATCCCGACGAGGCTCCCGATGCCCATGGAGTCGAAGAAGCCCTTCTGATCCTCCTGGGCCTTACGGGCGCGTTCAAGCGCCGCCTCTCGCTCGCGCATACGGTTTTGCTTCTCCGCGCTGCGCGCCTCGACGTTGGCTTTTGCACCCTTCGAGTCCTCTCGGTTGCTCTCGGCGAAGAGCTGATAGAGCGCCTCGAGCCCATCAGTGCTGCACTCGACCGGAGCGGGCAAGAGCGACCCGTTCCCGGTCACGAGACCGTTCCCCGCAACGTTACATGGCACGTCACCCGGGAGCACCGTCGACACCGCCGACGTCGGCACGCACATGCTCATGATGCCCTCCTCTCCTGTAGCGCGAGCTCTGCGAGCTCCGGGTCTCCCACTGTCGTTGCGAGCTCGTACGCCGACTCGAACGCGTCGTCGGCCTCGTTCGTGCGGTCGAGCGCGCGCAGCGCCCGGCCTCGCGCGATCGCGCAGCGGACCGCCGGCGCGGCGGCCTCGCTCGCGATCGCGTAGAGCTCGATCGCGAGCCGCTTCTGACCGATGGCCTCGTGGCATGCGCCGAGCGCCAACCACGCGCGCTCGTCGTCGGGTTTGGAGAGCGCCATCACCCGGAAGACCTCGGCTGCCTCCTTGTGACGCGCGTTCGAGAGCAGCCAGTGGCCGGTCGCGTATAGGGCTTCGATTGCTTGCGAGCTCATGGTCCGATGCTCACTTCCCGACGTTGCCGACAACGGCCTCGAGGCATTGAGCCGTCTTCGCCATCATGTTCGTCGCCATCTGAACGGCCATCTGGCGCTGCGAGATGAGCTGCTGCAGCCCGATCATCTCGAGCTCGGCGTTCTTGCCAAGCTCCTCGCCGGCGCCATCGATCTGCTTCAGGAAGTCCGACACCTCAGCGGCAGACACGGTGTTGTGCTGCTTCTCGGAGTCCACGTCCGGTGTCTTCTCCTTGTTGTCGACGTCCGTGGCGATGTTGACCGCTCCTCCTTTGAGGTACTGGTCGACATCCGCGCGCGGGGCCGGATCGTTGTTGTAGCAACTCGTGCTTCGAAACTTGTCGAAGGAGGCTTGAAGTGCTTCGCGCGTCGAGCCAGGCGGAAGCATCTGGATCAACTGCGCGTACTTCTCGAGGATCTCCTTCTTCTCCTTCGACATGTGCGAGGGGAGTCCATTCTGCGAGCAGTTGGTGAGCAGGGTCCGCAGTTCGTTGAGCTTCTCCTTCTGCGCTCGGACCTCTCGCTGGTAAGCCATCTTCGCCTTGATCTCCGAGTTGAGATCGTTGAGCTGACTCTGGCAGTAAAGAAGGATGGTCTCGCCATCCAGCCCGGCCCCCGGCTCCAGGCTCGGGGTCGTCGTCACAACCGCACCACTCACACCGCTGATGTTCGACATGACTCTCTTCCTCCCTGTTATGCGCGGATGCCGAAGACGAACTGCACGGCAGGCACACCGCGCGGCCTGCACGCTTCCTCGAGCTCCTCGAAGAACGACGCCGGCACCTGGACCCGCGCCTCGCTCGCACCAGCCTCGGCGAATGCCGCTGTGGCGCGCTCGAGCTCCTCGTCCTGACGTGCCAGCTCAGCTTCGAGTTCTTCGATCGACCTGTTCATCGTCGTCACCTCTCCCGCCCTTTCGGACCGACGACGGATCGGTTGCGCAGTTTCTCGTCCAACAACCACGATCGCGCTGGCGCCCGTCGAATCGCGGCCAGCCGCCCGACATCGCCACAAAACGCCAATCATTTCGACGCACTGACAAACGATCCTCGCCCAGACGCTAGCCGGATGGCCGAGAGCTAGCTCACGTCAGCCGGGCAGCCGAGGTGCTCGCAAGAATCTCATCCGCATGTTTGGCCGCGAGCGACGGCACTCGTCGTCGCTCGGCCCGCGCTCATCGCGACGGGGCGCCAACCCCACGCCTCCTCGTGCTCGACCGCGGTCGACGCGGCCGCAATACGACCAGGCGACGCGGATGGAGCCGGGTATGCTGCGCGGCGTGAAGCTCTATACGAAGACAGGTGACGACGGGACGACGGGGCTCTTCGGCGGCGCGCGGGTGAAGAAGGCGTCGCTGCGCGTGGAGGCGTACGGGACGGTCGACGAGACGAACGCCGCGATCGGCGTGGCGCGCGCGACGGGGCTCGAGCCGTTCACCGACGAAGTGCTCGCGCAGGTTCAGGTCGACCTCTTCACGCTCGGCGCGGAGCTCGCGTGCGTGCCCGGCAAGGAGTCGAAGATGTCGATGAAGCTCCTCGACGCGGTGGATGCGGAGCGTCTCGAGAAGGCGATCGACGCGGCCGAGGAAGGCCTGCCTCCGCTCAAGAGCTTCGTCCTGCCCGGAGGCAGCGCGCAGGCCGCGGCGCTCCATCTCGCGCGAACGGTGGCGCGGCGCGCGGAGCGCATCGTGCTCGCGCTCGACGACGCGCCCGCACGCGACGAGCTCGTCATCTACCTGAACCGTCTCAGCGACCTGCTCTTCGTCCTCGCGCGCAAGGCGAACGCGACGCTCGGCGTCGACGACGTGCCCTGGGCTCCGCGCGGCGCGTAGCGCAGTCGCGGGCGTAGCTTCTTGATGAGCTCGTCATCGATGACGTTCCCTGGGCGCGGCGCGTAGCGCGCTCGCGAGCGTAGCTTCTCGATAGGCTCGTCATCGACGACGCTCGGCGAGTCCCGCGTCGTCGCAGGGCTTCCCGGAATCACGTATCGGCGCGACGCCGTGGAGCTTCATTTTCCGCCTCAATGATCGGGCTCCCAGACGGGGTAGATCATCGTGGCGCCGTCCCCGAGCGCGTCGGCGAGGTCCCTCGTGAAGACGATCATCCGATCGAGGAGAGCGAGGTAGCGGTGCCTCTTGTTGCGCCGCTTCTTGCCGGCGCGGCTCCAGGCGAATGACGTGTAGATCTTCGCGACCTCGCGTCCGACCTTCTGCGGTGGGAGCACCTCGCCGAATCGTCCGCGTCGAACATCGGCGAGCTCTGGCCGTCTCCAGTAGCGCGGAACATTCTCTTGCGCGGGCGCATCCCGTGGCAGAGGCAAGCTCTCGGTGAACGCCACGCCGAAGGCCTTACGAATGCGGCGAGCCCCCTCGACGGTCAGCGAGAGGATGTTCCTCCGACGGTCGGGACCGAAAGAGTCCTTCGACTTCGTGATGAGCCCGAGCTCGACGAGTCGTTTGACCATCTTCCAAACCGTCTGGCGGCTCAGTCCAAGCATCCGCGTGACCTGCGCCTGCGCGATGCAGTTCGACGGCGCACGACTGACGACATCGATGACCTGCTCGTGAATCAGATACAGGATGTCGAAGCGTGCTGGCGTCATGTCCGCGACGCACGCGAACATCTCTCGCCCCCGCGCCACCGCGCAGAGATGACTCCGCTTCTGCAGAAACGACATCGGATGCATGCGCCAGCCCTCAAGCACTCCGCGTGCCTCCCTCCCGCCACGCCGTGAAGCCCCCCTCCGCATCCACGCCGATGCCGGGAGATGCCCCAAAACAGCCCGATCCAAGATGTCAGCTTGCTGACATCTTGGATTGCCCCAATTTGGGTGTCCGCGCTGGGGGTGGCCCGGGCCAGGTGTCGCGTGGCCCCGGGCCAATGGGGTTGCGCGGTGGTGAAGAAGCTGCCCGATAGGTGACAGAACGTTCGCCCTCCGGGTGAGCGTTCTGTCGGTGTGGAGCAATGAGGGGCAACTGGCGAGGAACGGCGGGGCTTCTGTTGAGATGAGAGGCGACGTGGCGCGCCCCGTCTTGGGCGCCGGCGATGGCGAGCGACGAACGCCGAGCGCGCAGTAGACGCGGTGCGCGCGACGAAACGCGCCGGGCTGCGAGGGACGCCTCGTCGTCGTATGGCTAGACGCGTGGCGAGACGTGCAGTGTTTGGTCAGGCGGCTTCGTGGAGCTGCGACGCGAGGAGCTTGCGGCCGCGGTGGAGGCGGCTCATCACCGTGCCGACGGGGACGCCGAGCTCGGTCGCGGCTTCGCGGTAGGTCAGCTCGTCGAGGTCGACGAGCTTGAGGACGGAGCGGAACGTCTCGGGGAGCGCGTCGAGCGTCACCTGCGTCCTCGTCGTGAGGGACACCGATGCGTCGGGCGCCGTGAAGCGCTCCGGCATCGTCCACGCGCACGGATCGGCGGCGAGGGCGCGGAGGGCATTCCGGTCACGACGGGAACGGCGGTAGCGCGTGATGAAGACGCTGAAGAGGATCTGGTAGACCCACGCGCGGAGGTTCGTGCCGCGCTCGTACTGCTTCGCGAACTTGAGCGCCCGCTCGACCGTGTCCTGCACGACGTCGTCGGCCGTCGTGGGGTCGCCGCACAGACGATACGCACGACCGCGCAGCTCGGGGACGAGCTCCACGAGACCGCGCTCGAGGCTCCTCTGGTCGTGGGCGACGAGCGTGCGGGGGGAGCGGGCGGGGGCGGTAGCGGCGGTGGTGGTCGGCATCGGTGTCCCTCTGGAGCACGACCATCGCAACGGTGGTGCCACACCGGGATCCGCTGAAATCACTCACGAATTCCTCCACCCCGGGACAAACGTGTGTCCGACGAGCCATTCGCGCGTGGCACCGACCACGCACCCGGGCCCGGGCCCGGCCGGCGACAGACTCACGCGTCAGCGAGCAGGGCTGCGAGCACGCAGCCGTGCGCGGCACCGAACACGCTGCCGAGCGCGGGCGGCGACAGACTCACGCGTCAACGAGCAGGGCTGCGAACACGCAGCCGAGCGTGGCACCGAACACGCTGCCGAGCGCGGCCAGCGACAGTGTCACGCGTTGGTTGGCGACAGACTCACGCGTCAGCGAGGAGGGCCGCTAGCACGGCCGGCAGACCATCGGCGATCTCGCCTGCGAGGAGGCCTCGATCTCCGTGCTCCTTCTGCCAGGCTCGCCCGGATACGCCGTGAAGGAAGGCGCCGCACCACGCCGCCTCGAACGGAGGGAGCGAGCACGCAAGCGCCCCGACGAGACCTGAGAGGACGTCGCCTGATCCGGCGGTGGCGAGCGCGGGGCTGCCCGAGCCGGTCACGACGACGCGCCCATCGGGCGATGCCACCACCGTATACGCGCCCTTGAGCAGGACGACCGCGCCTGCACGCTTCGCCGCCTCGCTCGCCGAGGCGAAGCGATCGGCCTCGACCTCGGCGGCCGTGCGACCGAGGAGGCGACCGAGCTCTCCGGAATGCGGCGTGAGCACTACACGCCCACCAGCGACGGTGAAGTCCTCCGGTGAGCCCGCGTGCATCGAGAAGGAGTCGGCGTCGGCGACGATCGCTCCACCGAACGACGTGAGGATCCGCTGCGAGACGGCACGCGCCGCGTCGCCCGTGCCGAAGCCAGGCCCGATCACGACCGCGCGCTTGTGAGCGAGGAGGTCGTCGATCGAGGACTCGAGGGCCTCGCGATCGGTCTCCGTCGTCAATCGCGCGACCATCACTTCGGGAATGCGTGCCTCGAGCGTGGTCGCCGCGTCGGGCCACGTGACGATCGTCGCGGCGCCTGCGCCTCCGCGGAGCGCGCCCCTCGCCGAGAGGAGCGCAGCGCCGACCTTGCCCGCCGAGCCCGCGACGATCGCAACGTGACCGGCGCGGTACTTGTGCGTATCGATCGGCCGATCGTGGATCACCGCGCGGACGTCGCTCGCTTCGACGAGCTCGGCGCTTCGCTCCGCGACGAGCGCAGGCGGCACGCCGATGTCGACGACGTGCACCGGGCCCGACATGGCTGCGCCGTGCCCCGTGACGTGACCGAGCTTCAGATGAGCGAACGAGACCGTGAGGTCGGCCTCGATGCACGTGCCGAGCGATACGCCGGTGTCGGCGTGGAGCCCGGATGGGACGTCGAGCGCAGCTAGCCCTGCATGTCGCCCGACGAGGCGCGCCTCGTTCATCTGCCGAACGACACTCGCGAGCGGCTCGACGATCGGGCGATCGAGCCCCGTGCCGAAAAGCGCGTCGACGACGACGTCCGCACCAGCGAGGGCATCGCCGAGGTCATGGAGCGACTGGCCGAGTGGAACGCTGGCGATCTTGCCGCCGATGCCGGCGAACGCGTCGTGATTGGCGCGGCAGTCGGGGGTTGCCTTCGAGAGATCGCCGGCCAGCCATGCCTCGACCTGCGCGCCGCGCGCGAGCAGGTGCCGGGCGACGACGAAGCCGTCGCCGCCATTGTTGCCGGCGCCGCACACGACCACGATCCGGCGACCTGCCGCGCGTCCGCCGAGCAGCTCGCGCTCGATGACGTCGGCAGCGCCACGCCCCGCGTTCTCCATGAGCACGATGCTCGGGACGCGGCTCGTCTGGATCGCATGCGCGTCGAACGCGCGCATCTGCGTGCGCGAGAGCACCGGGATCATCGGGTCAGCCCTCCCCTTCGCTCCGTGCGCCGGTCGCGACCGACTTGGCGCGCTCGAGGACCACGACCGCCACCGCAATGCCGGCGTCGTGCGTGATGCTGACGTGCCACGTGTCGGCGCCGAAGCGCTCGACCGTCGTGATCGCATTCCCGGAGAGCTCCAGCACGGGCCGCCCGCTCGCGGCCCTTCGCACCTGCACCTCGTGCCAGCCGACGCCACGCGCGCCGTCGAGCGCCTTCGCGAAGGCCTCCTTCACCGCGAAGCGGCCTGCAAGGGCGGTCGCCTGATCACGGCCCGTGAGGTCGGCGCGCTCCGCTGGGCTACAGATTCGTGCGAAGAATCGATCACCGTGCCGCTCGAGCGCGCGGCGCATCCGGTCGATGGAACAAACGTCGATGCCGAGCCCGACGATCATGGTGTTGGTCTCCCCCTTTCGATCGCCGCCAGCATCGCCTTCACGGCGCCAGCAAGCGACATGAAGACGGCGTCGGCGATGACCGCATGTCCGATGTTCAGCTCGACGATCTCCGGGATCCGTACGAGCGCACCGACGTTGCGCGTCGTCAACCCGTGACCGGCTGCGACCTCGAGCCCGAGCTCGTGGGCCTGCTTCGCCGCGGCAGCAAGCCGGGCGTACTCGCCCTCGGCGACGTCGGGCAGGGGCCGGGTGAGGTCGTGCGACGACGGACGACCGAAGCCGAACGCGTGTGCGTATTCGCCCGTGTGGAGCTCGATCTGCTCGACGCCGAGCGCGCGGGAGGCCTCGACCTGAGCGGGGTCGGGCGCGATGAAGAGGCTGACCTTGATCTCCGCCTCCTGGAGCGCGGCGATGTGCTTGGCGAGCGACTCGCGCTGACCGACGACATCGAGCCCGCCCTCCGTCGTCCGCTCCTCGCGGCGCTCGGGCACGAGCGTCACGACGTCGGGGCGTGTCGCGACGGCGATCCCGATCATCTCGTCGGTCGCGGCACACTCGAGATTGAACGTGGCGCGAAGCGTCGCTCGAAGGCGCTCGACGTCTTCATCGCGGATGTGCCGGCGATCCTCGCGCAGGTGCGCCGTGATGCCGTGTGCACCGGCATCGAGGCAGACACGGGCCGCCTCGATCGGATCCGGATACGGCGTTCCGCGCGCGTTTCGGAGCGTGGCCACATGGTCGATGTTGATGTGAAGGCGCATCTCGCGGCGCACGCTACCACAGCGCTGCAAGGGAGGCCGACAGGGCCGATTCGCCCGTACGCGGGCGCAACGTTTTCGCGTCCGCCGTGGAAAACGGCGAAGCCCGCGGACCGGTGGACGGTGGCGGGCTTCGGCGCGTCGGCAGGCGTTCGGTCAGTCGTCGGCGCCGCCGCCACCCTCGAGATCCTCTTCGCCCTTCGGCGACGCGAGGATCTCGCCGTTCGGACCGTCACGGCGGATGATGAGCGTCTTGCGACCGATCGTGTCGACGTTCTCACGCGCCACGACCGTGATGACGTTCACGCCCGGCCGAAGCGGGACGGGAGCTTCGATCGTCATCCGCTTCGGATCCGCGCCGTTGCGGTTCGAGCGGTAGAAGACCTTGCGGTTGCCCACGAAGACGTAGCCGTCGAGGATCTTGTCCGGGTCGGTGGCCGTGCCCTTGATGAGGATCTTGTCCTCCCTCACCGAGAGCGCGACCGGCTGGACCTCGATCGACGGCGGGAACCGTCGCATCGTCTCCTCGAAGGCAACGGCCCCGGACGGCGCGCCGCCCGCCTCGAGCTCGGCGGTCTTCACGAAGCCGAAGCGGGCGTCGCCGAGCGCCACCTTCGTCAGGTCTCCCGTCGTCGCGAGAACGTTGACCGCGGTCCCGGCGCCGAGGCGGCCGAACGTGCGGGCGCCGGGCTCCGGCGACTCGAGAAGCGTGGCGCCGCCTGCACGGGCCTTCATCGTGCCGCTGGCGGGCGTGAGCGTGGTCGGAACCGCGATCGGCATCCGGACCTTCTCGACGACGTTCTCGCGGAGGTCGCGGTCGGCGATCGAGAGCTCCACCTTCGCCTCCGGATCGGCGAGCGCCGACTCGACGTCGAAGCTGAACGTCAGCTTCTTCACCTCGCCGGGCTGCATGTTCGAGATGTCGAAGCGGCCCTCGTGGAGGAGGAGGCCGTCGCCCGAGAGGTTCCGCAGGTTCGCCTGCGTCTCGAAGCTCTTGCCCTTGCCGACGTTCTTCACCGACACGTACATCGTGAGGTGCTCGCCCTTCTGCACCTTGCCGTCGCCGTTGCCCTTTCGCGCATCGGCGATCTGGTAGCTGTAGGCGAAGATCGGGCGCTCGAGCGCCTTCAGACCGACGCGGAGCGTCTGCTCCGCCGGCGCGCGCCCGCGGGACTCGTCGAACTTCACCGAGATGCCGTCCTGACGTGAGAGCGTGTCCTTCGGGAGGCGGCAGACACGCGGCGCGTCCTTCGGGAGCGGCGCGGTAGAGCCGGGCTTGCGGCCCTCGACCTCGCACCAGCCGAGCGGGATCGACGCCGTCTTCGTCTTGCCCGGCTCGAGCTTGCCGATGACGAGCTCCTTGTTGTCGTAGAGGCCGTTATCGCTCTTCGTCACCGCGGCGAGGCGGTGGAGCGTGACGGTGCCCTTGTTGGTGACGCTGACCTTGAGGTTCATCGAGTCACCGGCCGTAACCTCGTTGCCGGGCTTGTCCGTCTCGAGCTTCACCTCGACGTTCGGCGGCGGAGCGCCGGGGGCGGCCTGCTGGACGTCGGCCGGAGCGTCGCTCCAGTCGATGCCGAGCTGCTGGAGATCCGCCGACACCTTCTGGAGCTCGGTGCGGCGCGCGTCGTCGATGATCTGTTTGGCGGCGCGCACCTGCTCGAGGCGCTTGCCGTGCGGGACCCTCGCGACGATGTCGCGGCCGAACTTGACCGGGAAGTCCTTGTTCGGGAAGTCGGGGCCGAGCACCTCGTCGGGATCGCCGCCGCGCTCGCGAAGCTCGCGGCGGAGAGACTCGGGGAGGTTGTAGCGGACGATCTCCTGCGGCTTCTGCCCCTCGCGGATGCGCGAGTTCGAGAGGCTGCGCGACAGATCGCGCTCCTTGATCATCCCGGTGTCGACCGTGAGATCCATCTCCTGATTGTCCGCCGTCATCGGATCGAGCTCGATGTCGGGCGTGACGCCGGTGCCCTGGATCGAGATGTCGCCCGGCATCGTGAGGTACTGGGCGATCGTGAGCTTGAGGGCGGCACGGTCGGGCAGCTCGGTGAAGACGAGCTGGACGGAGCCCTTACCGAACGACGTCTCGCCGATGATGATCGCGCGGTCGTGGTTCTTCAGCGCGCCGGCGACGATCTCGCTCGCGCTGGCGCTGGAGCCGTTGATGAGCAGCGCGATCGGGTAGTTCGGCTCGGTGCCTTCCGGATGCGCGACCTTCTCCTCGCGATCCTCGCCCGCGCCGGGATTGCCGACGGTCGCGACGATCGGACCGCCGACGAGGAACTTGTCGGCGACGCGCGCGGCCTGCTCGAGGAGACCGCCGGGGTTGCCGCGGAGGTCGAGCACGAGGCCCTTGAGCTCGCCGTTGCCCTTCAGCTTCTGGAGCGCCTCGTCGAGGTCCTTCGAGGTGTTCGCCTGGAACTGCTTGATGCGGACGTAGCCGATGCCGTCGCCGAGCGACTTCGACTCGACGCTCTGGACCTTGATCACCTCACGCGTGAGCTCGAACGGCTTCGCCTGCTGCCAGCCGTCGGGGCCGTCGCGACGGATCCAGACGGTGACCTTCGTGCCGGGCGCCCCGCGCAGGTGCTGCACGGCCTCGTTGAGGCCCATGTTGAGCGTCGACTCGCCGCCGATCTTGGTGATGCGGTCGTACTTCTTCACGCCGGCGCGGAAGGCGGGCGTACCCGGCATCGGGTTGATGACGGTGAGCTGCTGATCGCGGATCGAGATGACGATCCCGAGACCGCCGAACTGGCCGCTCGTGGAGAGGTTCATCTCCTTGTAGGCCTCGGGCGAGAGCAGCACGCTGTGCGGGTCGAGCGTGTGGAGCATGCCGTTGCAGGCGGCGTATTCGACCTCGCGGAGATCGACCTCGGTCCCCTTCAGGTTCTCCTGCACGAAGTCGAAGATCTCGCGGAGGCGCGCGGAGACGTCCCAGAGGCCGAGGACGTTGTCGACGCGAAACTCGCGCTCCTGCGTATCGACGCGGACCTTGACGGTCGGCGACGGCTCCTCGTGGATGACGATGATCTGCGCGACGTCGCGCTGCACGTAGTTGAGCGAGGACATCAGCATGTCCTTCGGCTTCACGCGCTTCGGGTCGACGTACTTGTCGCGAACGTTCTTCAGAACCTCATTCACGACCTTGAGCTGCCGGAGGTCGTAGTTCGACGGCCCGTGCTTCGGATCCGCAGTGCTCGCGACCGCAGGAGCGAGCCCCTCCCAGAGGCCGCCGCCGTGAAGGTTCATCGCGAGCCAGCTGGCAATTCCGAAGGCGACGAAGAGCGCGAGGAACTTGAGCGCGCGCGGAAGGAGACGCATTGGTTCGAGTATAGACGCGCGAGACGCCCCGTGGGCCTCCGCACACGACGAAATGATGACGAAAAATGGCGGCGAGATCGGGCCGCGACTCCGAGCGCCCGACTCAGCCTTTTTTCGATGGGGCCGCGTCAGCCCTTGCGGATGACGGCGACATAGAACCCGCCGAGGTTCGCGGCGGGCGTGTCGCAGAGAAACCGCTCGGCAGCGCGGAGCATTCCCGCGAGGCCTGGAACCGTCATCGCGAGCGCCGCAGGGGTGACGATGCGGATGCCGCGCGCCGTCTCGATGCGGGTCCCGGGGGGCAGGATCTTCGGCAGGACCCGCGGGGAGTCGAACCGCGTGTAGACCGCGCTCTCACGGGTGGTGTCGCTGATCTTGCCGGCAGGCCCGAGCCGCTTGGCGAGGCCGCGAAAGCTCCACGGATTGTAGAACTCGGCGAGGATCACCCCGCCCGGCCGGGTCACCCGCGCCATCTCGGAGAGCGCTCGGCCGATGTCCGGGACGTGCGCCAGCACCTTGAACGAGCAGGTGACGTCGAAGCTCGCGTCCGGGAACGGCAGAGCGGTCACGCTCCCTTCCTGCACCTCGAGGCCGCGGGAGCGTGCGAGCTCCAGCATCCCGGGCGACAGGTCGATCCCGACGGCGCGACGAGCGTGCTCCTGGATGCGCTCGAGGATGAGCCCCGTGCCGCAACCGCACTCGAGCACGTCCTTTCCGGCCCCATAGCGGGCGCACAGCTCGACCTCGAGGTCGTCCACCAGCGCGTGATAGCCGTCCTTGCTGTTGGGACGGCGATGCCGCTCGTAGCTCTTGCTGAACTCGTCGTAGTAGGCGCGAGTCTCGTCGAGACCGCCGCGGTCCGGTGTCATGCGGCGCCCGATCTAGCACTACGCTGGACCGTGCGCGACTGCACTCGACGTGCACGAGCTCAACGCGCGGCGCCGGCGTCCTTTTCTCGTTCTCTCTCTCGTTCTCTGGCATTGGCCAGCATCGAGACGATGCGCGTGACGCGCCCCCGGAGCTCCGGCCCCTTCGGGATGAAGTCCTGCGCGCCGAGCTCCAGCATCAACCCGACGTCCGTCGGAGAGCCGCCCGCGCTCATCGCGACGACGGTCGAGGCATCGACGAGGTGAACACCGCGCAGGTACGTGAAGAGCTCGAAGCCGCTCATCTTCGGCATGTGCAGATCGAGGAAGACGAGACGCGGTGGCTTCCGCCGGAACTGCTCGAGCGCTTGTTGCGCGTCCGCCACGACGTTGATCTCCGCGCCCGGCGCCGCCTGCTTCACGTAGAGCGCGACGAGCCGGGCGATATCGGTGTCGTCGTCGACGATGAGCACGGAGAGGCGGCTCGGCTCAGCGACCTCGCGCGAGATCTCCTCCTTCGCCGCCCGCAGCTGCCACACGACCGCGTCCATCGACACCGGACGATCGTTCGGGTCCTTCGCCATCAGCGAAGTCACGAGCTCGCTCAGCCGGCGCGGGACCTTCGCCGCGTCGGAGAGCTTCGGAATCGCGGCGTCGGCGTGGGCGATGAGGACGTCGATCGGGTCCTCACCGTGGTACGGGAGCTTCCCCGCCAGCATGCGATAGGCGAGCACGCCGAACGCATAGACGTCCGCGAGGTGGCGCTCGTTTCCGAGCTGATGGCCGGAGACGATCTCCGGTGCCATGTAGTCGGGCGTGCCCGCGACGATGCCGCGATCGGGCTCGTACGCCGCACGCACGAGCCCGAGGTCCATCAAGACGACACGCCCGCTCGCAGCGAGCAGGATGTTCTCGGGCTTGATGTCGCCATGAGAAATGCCGGCGCGGTGGATGGCGGCCATGCCGTCGGCGATCGCCACGAGCACGTCGAGCCGCTCTGGCAGCGGCATTCCCTGGCCGAGCCGGTCGAGGTGATGGGCGAGGGTCACGCCGGAGACGTGCTCCATCACCATGTAGTCGATACCGTGGTGGCAGCCGAGCGCGTAGACGCTGACGACCCCGGGATGACGGAGCGCTGCGAGCGCGCGCGCTTCGTTCCGGATCGAGAACCTAAGCTCGATGTCGGCGAAGTTGGCCTTGATCGCGACGCGACGGACGAGGCCGACGTCCTGGGCATCGAAGACCTGCCCCATCCCGCCACACCCGAGGACCGCACGGATCTCGTAGGTGTCCGAGAGCAGCTCTCCGATTCGGAAGATGGTCTTCTCAGGATCCGTCACGCGTCCTCGAGCTTCTCCCTGAGCCGAAGCTTAGCCGCTCCGCAGACGCCTGGCCCACGAAGTAGAGGCGGCGACGGCTTTCACGATTCCGGCGCGAGCTCGAGGACGGACGGGCTGGCGCATCATGGGCAGACGCGACGCTCGAGCCAGGTGACGGTCGGGTCGCCGTAGAGCACCCACAGCGCACCGCTCCCGTCTTCGACGAGCGCGACGTCGGTGACGCGGTTGCCGGAGGCGATCTCGCCGTACGACGTGAACACGCCTGCAGCATCCACGCGCCCGAGCTCCAGGATCCGCGGCACTCCGGGGGCGCTCGCCCGCGGGCGGACACGCGCGATCCACGCGCTCTTGCCGTCGCGCGCGGGCGTCGCCGCGATCGGCGCCGGGTCGATCCCGTTCGGATAGTCCGACCATACGGCGGGGACGTCGTCCTTCGGAGGCTCCTCGATGGGGAGCGTGGCCATCCCGAATTCGATCGTCTCGCGTGGCATCGGCACGAAGGCGAAGCCTCGCGTACCCCCGACGGGGGCGACCGCGAAATCGATCCCGCGCTCCGGCGCGCCGCCGACGAAGACGACCGCGTCCGTCCCGAGCACCAGGTCGTCCTCGCGGAGCGAGAGCGGGCGAGCGTGGATCGGGACCATCGCAGTACGCGTGTCGAGATAGACGGCCACCGGGGTCTCGCCGCGCGGAAGGAAGCGGAGGGTCGTCGCTCCCGCCCCGTCATCCGAGAGCCGCACGGGCTCGCGCTCGTCGAGGGCCACGAACGCCTGGAGCATCTCTCCCTCCGTCGTCCTGCGCACGTCGAGGAAGGCAACCACGGAGTGGTCCGGACCGAGCGAGGCCGCGGCGATGCGCGTGCCCGAGCGACTCTTCGCGATCGTCTTGGAGCTGCCGATGGCCGCCCTGCTGCCGTGCTCGTCGCCTGCGAGGACGGTCCGGACGATCGGCCCTCCCGGCCCCTGGCAATAGGCGAAGCGGCCGGCGAGCTCGCACGGAGGCCATCGCATCCCGATGAACGACGAGGGGCGCGGCGGAACGACCGGGCGCGCGTTCTTCGGCGGGACCGGCCCGATCGCGACGGGGTAGACGCGCGGCCTGCCCGCATCGTTCGCGACCAGACGGAGCTCGTGCCCGACGACGGAGAGCGCGGCCGGACCGCGAAACGGCTGCTCGGCGGGACCATAGACGACGCGGCACGACGACGAGAGACCTGCGTCTCCATACGGGTCGAACTCCGCCGCGCTGGCATCGGGAACCGCGCCGGCGTCTGCAGGAGCTACCTCGGCGGCGACGGCCGCGTCCGTGATCGCGATCGGACGCGCGGCGGAGGAAGTGGCCGCCTCGGAAGCGTCTCGGCCGGCCTCCGGCAGATCCTCACATCGCTTGCATGATACAAGCATCAACACGGCCGCTGCGAGCGGACGGACACGACGCACCGCGTTGTTCTACACGAGGTCGACACGAGAGTGAACGGCCCTCAGGCGCGCGTCGCCCATGCCAGCGGGCGTGCCGCCGAACGCGCGAGCAGCGCCATTGCGCGCTTCGCTGCCGTGCCCCGTCGCTCGTCGACCGGAGCAGCGGCGCGGGGAGGCCGGCCGAGATCGGCGAGGATCCGATCGGCGCATTCCATCGCGCTTGCCGCAGCAAGCTCGGTGCCGACGCCGCGAGCGCCGGCGTTGCACCCCGCAAGGTAGAGTCCGCAGATCGGCGTACGCACCGGCGGACGACGGCGGCCGACCTGCTCGGGCGTCTGCCCGGTCGATACCGCCGGGCCGAACTCCTTCCCGATCCAGCTCTCGATGAACTCGACATCGAACGTGTCGATGAAGAGCGCGTGCTCATCGAGCCCCGGCACGACGCGCCGGATCGTCCGGAGCATCGTCTCCTCCCAGACCTTCGGGGGCGAGGTCAGCGCGACGTCGGTCGTCGGCGCGACGGCGCATACCGTGAGGAGCTGATGGCCCGGCGGAGCGAGCGACGGGTCGAAGTTCGTCGGGATCGGACAGTAGAAGGGGACGATGGGCGGGACCTCTCCGCGCGTGAGGTGGCGGAACATCTCCTTCATGTCGTTCGTGCCGACGCTCGCGAGATCGACCCCCTCGCCTACCCCGCCGACGATACAGCCGGCATCGACGAGCTTCTTGTCGAGGCCGATCTTCGCCTGAACCGCGATGTACGAGCCGCGGATCTTCTTCGCGCGGTCGACGTAGTCGGCCGGAAAGTGCTCGGGCCCGACGAGCCGGCCCACCGTCGTGCGGATGCTCGACGTCGAGACGACGACGTCGGCCGGGAGGACCGTGCCGTCGCTCAGCTCGACACCGGTCGTCCGACCGCGCTCGACGAGGATCTTCTTCACGCCGGTGCCGACCCGGACCTCGGCACCGCGCTCCTTGGCGAGTCGGACGTACGTCTCCGGGATCGCGATCGACCCGCCGAGCGGATAGCTGAGCGCGTTGTCGCGCGCCATCTTACGGAAGCAGTAGAGCGCCTCGCCGGCGGAGACCTCCCAGTACGGGAGGATGAAGTAGAGCCCGAGCAGGAAGCCGAAGACGCCGATCGTGGGTGCGTGATCCGTGAACGGCTCGATGAACTCCTCGATCGTGCGGTGGTCCCAGCGCTCCACGTCCTCGTCGCTCATCGAGAGGATGTGCGTGAACAGCTTCGCCGCGCGGATCGCCTCGGTGATCGAGAGGTCGAGCGCCATCGCGAGCTCGACGGCGAAGCGCGGCATCCGCCGGAGGTCGGAGGGGACGGCCACGCGCTGCACGTGATGGCGGTCGGTGGGCTCGAAGAAGCGCAGCTCGGCGATGTCACGCGTGCGAATGAACCGGATCGCGCCGTCGTCGTTCGTGCGCCGCAGCACGTCACCGAGCGGCCCGCGGTTGCCGCGGCAGAACATGTGCGTGCCGATGTCGACGTGAAAGCCTTGCTTCTGGTAGCCGGAGCACGAGCCGCCGAGGCGCCGGTTCTTTTCGACCAGAGTGACCTTCAGCCCGGCATGCGCGAGCAACAGCGCGGACGCGCTTCCCCCGATCCCCGCCCCGATGACGACCGCCCGCGCCATGCCGGGAAGCGTACCGCAATCGGGGTCGGGGCTCCCCGAACGGCGAACGCAGCAACCGTCGCTGCGATCGGTCCGCGCAGGCGCACCGGCTGCGCTCGGGCACTCCGTGCGAGACGGCAGGAGCGCAGCGGTCTCCGACTGCGCTCCTGCCGCGCTCTAGGAGCTTACGCCGTCGCGGCGACGTCTGCGGCGATCGCCTCGACGTCGACCTCGATCTTCACCTTCTCGCCGACCGCGACGCCGCCCGTCTCGAGCAGCGCGTTGTAGCTCACGCCGAAGTCCTTCCGGTTGATCGTGGTACGCGCGCTGAGCCCCGCGACCGTCTTGCCCCACGGGTTCTTCGACGTGCCGTGGAACTCCACCTCGAGCGCGATGGGCTTGGTCACACCGCGGATCGTGATGTCGCCGTGCACGGTGAACTCGCCGTCGCCCTTCGGCTCGATGCGCGAGCTCTTGAAGGTGATCTTCGGGTGGTTCGGGGCGTCGAAGAAGTCGTTGTTGCGCAGGTGGTCGTCGCGCTGCGAGTTGCCGGTCTCGATGCTGGCGACGTCAATCTCTCCTTCGAAGGTGGAGCGCGTGAAATCGACAGGGTCGATCTGCACCGCGCCGCGGTACTGCTTGAACTGACCGCGCACGGTCGTGACCATCATGTGCTTCACGGAGAAGCCGACGTGCGTGTGGACCTCGTCGATGAGCCAGGACATGGAACGCTCCTCGCGTCGCGATCCACGTGGAGCGCGACGCACCTCTGCGGGTGGTTGGGGCGCGAGCCCCAAGTCGTGGGGCGACTGCACCCGATGCTGGAAAGAGCCCGGCGGCCGTGACGGCCTCCACCGGGCAGGGCGGGGTGGGCTCAGAGTGTGCCCATGACGGCCGCCTGGAACAAGGCTCGAACAAGTGCCAGCATTCGCCCGAAAATGATCCCAATGAACGAGCCTGTCGAAACGGCCGAGCTTCTCGCGTTCACGCGGGCCGTCGAGGCGAAGTCCCTGTCACGAGCCGCCATCGAGCTCGGTATCCCACGCGCGACGCTCGGCCGACGTCTGGCGCGTCTCGAGGAGCGCCTCGGCACGCGGCTCCTCCACCGTACGACGCGCAGCCTGTCGCTGACGGAGAGCGGCGACGTGTTCTACCGGCAGTCGCGCATCGTCCTCGATGCCGTGGCACAAGCGCAGGCAAGCGTTCGCCGAAAGGACAACGTGATGCGCGGCGAGCTCCGCGTGTCCGTCCCTCCCCTCATCGACGACTCGTTCCTGGCGACGATCGCATCGTTCGCGAAGGCACATCCCGACGTCCGTGTGCAGGTCGACTTCTCGACTCGGCTCGTCGACCTGCTGCGCGACGGGTACGACGTCGCGCTACGCGCCTCGGCGGAGGTCCAGCCAGGTCTCCTCGCCCGCACCCTCGCGCGCGATCGACTGATCGCGGTCGCCTCGCCCGAGTACCTCGCGGAGATGGGCACCCCCCGCACGGTGAAGGAGCTCCGCAAGCATCGCTGCCTGACGAGCTTCGCTCGGGGAGAGCTCCCGCAGTCGACCTGGCCGGTCGGTCGCGGTGTCGTCCACATCGACGCGGCGTTCTCCTCGAACGACCTCCGACTCCTGCGCGAGGCTGCCCTTCGCGGTCTCGGCATCGCGCTACTGCCGAAGATCGCGCTCGGAGACCTCGTCGAGAGCGGCGCGCTCGTGCACGTGCTGCCCGGCATCGTGCAGGGCGAAAACCGCATCGCCGTGGTCTATCCCGAGCGCGAGCAGCTTCCCCCGCACGTTCGCGCGTTCGTCGAGGCCCTCGTCGCGTGGGCGCCGGCCCTGAAGGCCTCGAGCATGCGACCGCCGTCGCCGCCACCCCGGCCCCGCAAGCGTCGCCGCTGACCGCGTCCTCCGCTCGCGCGTCCGGTCCTCTGTCGACCCGGCCGAGTCTTCCTGCGTCGGTCAGCGAACGAGCGCGTCGATCAACGTCGCGGCGAAGAACCCCATGCTGACGTAGGCGTTGCAGTCGAAGAACGCCTTCGGGATCTTCGCGAGATCCGCCTCGCCTCCCTTGCCGCGCACGAGCCGATGCTCGACGACGAGGATCGCCGCGACGAGGCCGACGCCGCCGAGGAACACGGGACCGCGATGGAGCGTGAGCGCCGTCCCCACGAGGCACGCGATCGTGACCACGTGCGCGATCGCTGCGAAGAGCATCGATCGGCGCGCCCCGAAGCGGGCCGGCACGGATCGCAGCCCCTCGTTCCGATCGAACGCCTCGTCCTGGAGCGCGTAGAGGACGTCGAACCCGAAGAGCCAGGTGATGACGGCGACCATGAGGAGCACGATCCCGAGGTTCGGGGATGCGCCCATCGCGATCCACGCGCCCCCCGGCGCGAGCGCGAGAGCGAGGCCGAGCCACGCATGCGCCGCCCACGTGAAGCGCTTCGCCAGCGAGTAGCCGAGGAGCACGAGCAACACCGGCGGGGCGAGCACGGCCGGCCAGAAGCCGAGCGTCGCGGCGATGACGCAGAACGCGAGCCCCGATCCGAGCGCGAGCGCGAGCGCCTCA
Organism: Myxococcales bacterium 68-20; assembly: GCA_001899635.1. GTDB lineage: Bacteria > Myxococcota_A > Polyangia > Polyangiales > Polyangiaceae > Labilithrix. Next base: position 216,534 of record MKVQ01000006.1, read on the forward strand.
CCGGCGGACGTACGCCCCGACGGGACAGGACGCCCCTTCGTGCGGGGGTTCTTCGCGTCGACGTCGCGATCGGCCCAGCGGTTGAATGCCATCGCGCTCGTGCGCGCCATCACCATGCAGCCGAGCATCGCGAGGAGGCGCAGCGGCGAGAGCGGGATGTGAGGCTCCTGCAGCGCGAGCACGACCGCGCTCGCAGCGAACGGCAGTGCGAAGATCGTATGCGAGAAGGTGACGAGCTCACCCCAGCGACGGAGACGCGCGAGCATCAAAAGCCCTCGGCGGTAGTGGATGATTCGGCCATCGACGAGCGTTGGTCGAGGCGCGAGACGAGCATGCGGCGCGGGGTGCGAAGGTTGGCGAGGAGGAAGGCCGCGGCGTCGCCGGAGACCGCGCCCTCGACACAGAAGATCCCGGGCCTCGCGCCTCGCGCGAGACGACCGAGATCGTCCCTGCCCAACGCGCGAGCGCCGTTCCACGTGGCCATCTTCACGAGCTCCCACTTGGGCACGTTCGGGAAACGATCGGCGAGCGCCCGCGCCTCGGCGAGCACGTCGAGCGACGTGTTCGACGCGAGCGAATCGGTGCCGAGCGCGGCCTCGATACCGGCATCGCGGACGGCGAGAAGCGGCGGAAGGCGCCCCTCGATGTAGAGGTTCGAGCGCGGGCAGAGGACCACCGGCGCGCCGCTCGCTGCGACCTTCGAGAGCTCGTCGGGCCGGGCGTCGGCCAGGTGAACGAGCACGACGTTCGGCCGGAGCGCGCCGACGTCGGCGGCGAGATCGAAGAGCGGGCGCCTCGGCCACTCGGGGCGCTGCTTGAGCCGGCGCTCGTACCACTCCGGCACCGGCCCGTCGCCGTGCTCGACCGCGCGACGCTCGGCCGCGTGCTCGGCGAGGTGAATGCTCGTGCGGAGGCCACGGCGCTCGGCCGACTCGAGGAGGGCGCGGGCGGCGTCGGGGTGGAGCGTGAAGAGCGTGTGCGGAGCCGGCGCGTACGTGAGGTCGGCGCCGGGCCACCTCGGGACGCGTTCCTCGAGCTCGGCGCGGAGGCCGTCGATCCGACGGAGCACGACGGCGCGATCCATCCCGAGCACCTCGTGGAAGACACATCCGCCGATCCCGCGCCGCGCGAGGGTCATCACCGCGGCGAGCGAGTTGGTGACGTCACCGACGGCGACGGTCGCCGAGCGCGCAATCTCGTCGACGCCGAGCTCGATCGCCTCGGAGTCCTCGTCGGCGAGCGTCTCGCTGCGCGTCGTGATGAGGCGATCCACCCACTGGACGAAGCCGTGTCCGCCCGGGACCTTCCCGCGCATCGACGAGAGCTCGACATGCGTGTGCGCATTGACGAGCCCGGGGAAGACGACGCCGCGAACGCGCTCGACCGGCAGGCCGGCGTGCTGCGGCAGCACCGACGTGGCCGGGCCGATCTCGACGACGGTGCCACGCCCATCGACGACGACCGCGCCGTCCGCGATGGACGGCACGTCGCCCGGGAGCACGTGATCGGCATGCAGGACCCGGACGGCCACGCCGACGTCCAGGCGCCCGTCGTGCGCACCGGAGACGCGAACGCCGTCCGAGCCCGCCGTGGTCACGACGGCTCCGTCAGCCAGTCGTAGCGCACGTTGCGACGCGTCGCCTTGAAGCCGGCGTCGTTGATCCGCTTCTCGATCGCCTCGGCACCGATGCGGAACGTCGTACCTGCGCTCGACACGACGTTCTCCTCGAACATCACGCTGCCGAAGTCGTCCGCGCCGAAGCGAAGCGCGACCTGGCCCACCGCCGGGCCCTGCGTGACCCACGAGGCACCGACGTGGTCGACGTTGTCGAGCATGAGCCGCGCGACCGCCTGCGTGCGCAGGTAGAGGTGCGTGCCGTTGTCCCCCGGCGCGATGTGCGTTCCGCTCTCGTGCTGGAAGTCCCAGCAGAAGAAGGCAGTGAAGCCGCCGGTCTCGTCCTGGAGGTCGCGGATCTTCATCAGATGCTGGATGCGCTCCTCCGGAGTGTCGACGGTCCCGTACATCATCGTGGCGCTCGAGCGCAGGCCCATGTGATGCGCGACGCGCATCACGTCGAGCCACTCCGCGCTCGTGCACTTCGCCTTCGCGATCTTCCGGCGGACGCGATCGACGAGGATCTCCGCGCCGCCGCCCGGGACGGAGTCGAGGCCCGCAGCGTGGAGACGCTCGAGCACCCGACGCACGCTGATCTCCTCGAGCTGCGAGAGATGGATGATCTCCTCCGGCGAGAGCGCGTGGAGACCGAGGCCGTACGCCTTCTTCACCCAGCGGAAGAGGTCCTCGTACCACTCGATGCGAAGATCGGGGTTGAGCCCACCCTGGAGCAGGATCTGGACACCGCCGGCGTCCTTCACCTCCTGGAGCTTCTGACCGAGCACCTCGCGCGAGAGGACGTAGCCCTCGGGGTGTCCCACCGGGCGATAGAACGCGCAGAAGCGGCAGCTCGTCGTGCAGACGTTGGTGTAGTTGACGTTGCGATCGACGATGTACGTGACGACGCCCTTCGGATGCTTGCGCCGGCGCACGGCGTCCGCCGCGAGGCCGAGCTCGAAGAAGCTGCCCTCACGGAGGAGACGCACTCCGTCGGAGGCCGAGAGGCGCTCGCCGTCGGCGGCGCGCAAGAGGATCGAGTCGAGCGACGGACGCGACACCGAGGTGCGCGGCTCCTCGAAGGTCGGCGTCGCCGCGGGGAGGAGCCCCGCCTTCGCGCCCTCCGACCAGAAGCGCTGAAGCCCCGCGAGCTCCTCGTCTCCGAGGTCGTAGCGAATCGACTCGGTGAGGTACGAGCGGAGCGACTCCTCCGAGAGGCCGGAGCGCGCCGAGTGCTCGGCCGCGATCTGGTCGGTGCGGGCGAGGCCTTTCTGCTTCGCGATGCGGAAGAGGTCCTCCTGATCGCGCGAGACCGCGCCGGGGCGGGCGAACCACGCCGCGAAGACGAACGGCAGCCCCGTCCAGTCGAACCAGTCCTCGGCGAGATCGAGGCGGTAGGGATAGCGGTCCTCGAGATCGAGCGCCGGGTCGCCGATGATCAACGCGCCCGTCCGATCGCCGATCGATGCGATGGCCTGCGGAGGCAGCGCGCCGAACAGCTTCGGCGCCAGCTTGCGCCGCGCGAGGAGCAGCCGCGTGAGGACGACGCTCGTACGCGACGAGAGGTCGAGCGCGATCGAGTCGAGCTCGTGGATCGGACGCTCGGCGACGATCGCGACACTCCGCACCTTGCCGCGCGCGCCGATCGCCATGTTGCGAAGCAGGCGGAGCTCGCCCATCGCGGCGGCGGCAGCGACGGGCAACAGGCCGACGTCGGCCTCGTCCTCCGCCAGTGCTCGCGCGAGCTCGCTCGGAGGAGCGAGGCGCAGATCGACGATCCCCGCGCCCAGTCCGCGCTCGGCCGCCGCGTCGCCGCGGAAGGCCTCCCAGAGCGGACGCGCGTTGAGGTACTCGACCCCGATGACACGGAGCGTGCTCACGACACCACCTGCAGCGCGCGCTTGCGATCGCGGACCTTCATCGACGCCTCCGGGGCGGCAGCCTTCGGGTGCTCGCGCACCACGTTGTAGAGCGTGTCACGCTCGATCGGCGTCCGACCGGCTTCGCGGATGAGGCGCACGAGCTCGTCGTACCCGAGCGCGCCGGGCGATCGAGTGCCGGCTGCCTTGTAGATCGTCTCGTGCACGATCGTTCCGTCGATGTCGTCCGCTCCGAAGCGGAGCGCGATCTGCGCGACGTCGGGGGTGAGACTGACCCAGTACGCCTTGATGTGCTCGACGTTGTCGAGCAAGAGGCGGCTCACCGCGAGCGTCCGGAGGTCGTCGACCGCCGTGGGCGCGGGGAGGTTCTTCATCCCGTTGCCGTCCGGGTGGAACGCGAGCGGGATGAAGGCCTGGAAGCCCTTCGTCTCGTCCTGCAGCGCGCGGACACGAAGGATGTGGTCGACGCGATGGGCGAACGTCTCGATGTGCCCATAGAGCATCGTCACGTTCGAGCGCATCCCCATCGAGTGGGCGACGCGGTGGACCTCGAGGTACTCGTCGGCGTTCGCCTTGTCGTGCGAGATGCGCTTGCGGACGTCCTCATCGAAGATCTCGGCGCCGCCGCCGGGCAGGCTGTCGAGCCCCGCCGCTCGGAGGCGCTCGAGCACCTCGCGGACGGTCATCTTGTAGTGCTGCGCGAAGAAGTGGATCTCGACCCCGGTGAAGCACTTGAGGTGCACGTTCGAGTCGATCCGCTTGAAGCCCTTCAGCAGCTCCTCGTAGTACGAGAACGGAAGCCCCGGATGCAGGCCGTTGACGACGTGCACCTCGGTGGGCGGGTCGTCCTTGCGATCCTCGAGGTGCTTCCACGCCTCCTCGAGCGACATCGTGTGCGCGCCCGGCATGTGCGCCTCGAGCTTCGCGAAGGAGCAGAAGAGGCAGGACGCGACGCAGACGTTCGTGACCTCGACGCGCATGTTGCGGTTGAAGTACGTGCGGTCGCCATGGCGCTTCTCGCGGACCTCGTTCGCGAGCTGCCCGACGGCGAGGAGGTCGGGCTCGTGGAAGAGCGCGAGGCCGTCGTCGAACGACAGGCGCTCGCCCTGGCGAACCTTCTGGCGAATCGAATCAAGCATGAACGGCCTCGGCTTCACTGGAAGAGATCGACGTGCCGGCGCCAGCCTCGTCGACGAACTCGCACGACCGCCCCGCGTTGCGGATCAGGGCGGCGATCTCGCGGCGCCTGAGCGCGCTCGCGGCGACCATCCCCTGCCCCTTCACCTTCTTCAGCTCGTCTTCGGAGATGAGGAGGCCGCTCTTGCGCGTGATCGGTCCGGTCAGATCGGTCGCTCCGAAGCCGAGCGCGACCTGCGCGAGCTCGAAGCCCTTCTCGCCCCAGTCGACGCCGATCCGGGCAGCGGTAGGTCCGGTGATGCGTGCGATGGCGACGGCGCGAAGGAGCTCGAGCTCGTTCACCGCATCGCGGACCCAGAGGACGTCGCTCGATGCCGTGGGGTGCACCCGCACGACCTCGCCGCCCTCGCGCGTGCGGACCGCGTCGGCGACCGCACCGAGCGCGAGGAGGTCGATCTCCCCGAGGGACGCGATGAGCGAGCGAACCGCGTCGAGGTCGCCGCGCTCTCGCGCAGGTAGGATCGGTGCGAGGCCGGCGCGTGCGATCGCCTGCTCGACGAAGCGTGTCATGATCGACCTTCCTTCTCGTTCTTCGTTCCCCATCGCGAGATCAGATCGTGCTCGAGCCCGAGATGATCGAGGACGCGCCCGACGACCGTGTCGAGCAGCCCGTCGACGCCCTCCGGCTTCCCGTAGAAGGACGGCATCGCCGGCATGATCGTCGCTCCGACGCGCGCGAGCGCGGTCAGGTTCTCGAGGTGGATCACCGACAGCGGCGTCTCGCGCGGCACGATGACGAGCGTACGGCGCTCCTTGATCATGACGTCCGCCGCGCGCGTGAGCAGGGTGTCCGAGATACCGTGAGCGACGCGAGCGCAGGTGCCCATCGAGCACGGGACGATCGCCATCGCATCCCAGCCGGCGCTGCCGCTGGCGAACGGCGCCTTGTAGTCACGCATCCCGTAGATCGGGAAGTCGATCGCCTCGCGGAGATCGCCGCCACACTCGAGCGCCCAGACCTCCGGTGCGGTGGCCGAAAGACAGACGCCGACCTCGACGTCCCCCACCGAGCGGACGCGGTCCGACAGGAAGGAGAGCAGCCGGCGCGCATAAGGAGCTCCGCTCGCGCCGGTGATCCCGACGACGATCTTTCGCTTCTTCCGGCTCATTGCGCGGCCTCCTCCCGTGCACCCGCGCCCCCGCGCACGATCGCCAACATGCCGAGCGTGAGGTCGACGGCGTCGACCGGGCCGAAGCCCTCCTCCTCGAGCAGGCGTTCGTACGCCTCGCGCGTGACGAAGCCCTCCATGCTCTCGGCGAGGTACTCGTACGCCTCGCGATCCTTCGCGATCGTCGCACCGAGGACCGGCAGCGCATAGCGAAGCCCTGCGCCGTGAACGAGGCGCGAGACGGCGCCGCGCGGGCGGAACAGCTCGAGGGTCGCGAACACCCCGCCCGGAGCGAGCACACGCCGCACCTCGCGCATGCCACGCCGGAGATCGGCGAGGTTGCGGACGCCGAACCCGCAGACGACCGCATCGAAGGAGCCGTCCTCGAACGGAAGCTCGAGCGCGTCGCCGACGACGCACTCGACGTTCCGCACCTTCGGGCGGCCGAGCGCGAGCATCTTCTCGGACGCATCGCACGCAATGATGTGCGCCTGGGGGAACGCCTCTTCGATGAGAGCGGCGAAGTCGAGGGTGCCGGCGCAGAGATCGAGCACACGCGGGCGCGAGCGCGACTCGAGCGTGGGCCGGATCATCTCGAGCGTACGCGCGCGCCAGCGGCGATCGATCCCGAGCGACATCACTCGGTTCAGGCGATCGTAGTTCGGCGCGATCCGGTCGAACATCTCCCGGTTCCCGTCGGCGTGCTCGACGGGCGCGGCTGCGCGACGAGAGAGGTCGGCCTCCACTCGCGGCGTCTGCGCGCCGCTCGCCTGCCTGCCGAGCGGGATCCCGAGCTCAGACCACATCGCGTCGACGCGTGCCTTGACGACCTCGCTCTGGACGCAGACGTCCGGCCAGTCACGCTTGTAGCCCTCCTCGGGCCACTTCTTCGTGCCGTCGATCGCCATCTTCCCGCCCCAGAGCGCCTGGCTCGCGCCGTGGTCGAGCTGATCGACGGGGCCGTCGACCATCGAGATGTCGCGCTTCGGATCGAGGTTGGCGAGGAGGCGCCAGGCGACCTCGCCCGTGTCCTGCACGTTGACGTCGTCATCGACGACGCAGATGACCTTCGTGAAGGACATCTGCCCCGCGCCCCAGAGGCCGTGGGCGATGCGCGTCGCGTGGTGCGGGTACTGCTTCTTGATCGAGATGATCGCGAGGTTGTGGAACGCGCCTTCGATCGGGAGGTTCATGTCCACGACCTCCGGGAACATCATCCGGAGGAGCGGAAGGAAGAGGCGCTCGGTGGCCTTGCCGAGCCACGCGTCCTCCATCGGCGGCGGGCCGACGAGGGTAGACGGGTAGACGGCGTTCTTCCGATGCGTGACGCACGTGACGTGGAAGCGCGGGAAGCCCTCGACCGGCGTGTAGTAGCCGGTGTGATCGCCGAACGGTCCCTCGTCGAAGAGGGGCTCGCTCGGATCGACGTAGCCCTCGAGCACGAAGTCCGCGCAGGCGGGCACCTCGAGGTCCACCGTCTTGCAGCGCACGTGCTCGACCGATCGACCGCGGAGGAAGCCGGCGAACATCCACTCGTCGATCCCGTCGGGGAGCGGCGCGGTCGCGGCGTACGTCAGCGCGGGATCGCCGCCGAAGGCGACCGCGACCTCGAGGCGCTTGCCGAGCTCCTTCGCGCGACGGAAGTGACGCGCTCCGGTCTTGTGGATCTGCCAGTGCATCGCCGTCGTGCGCCGGTCGATGCGCTGCATGCGGTACATGCCGATGTTGCGCGCGCCGGTGTCCGGATCGCGCGTGATCACGTTCGGCAGCGTGAAGAAGGGGCCGCCGTCCTTCGGCCACGTCGTCATCACCGGAAGCGCATCGAGATCGACGGCGTCGCCCTCGAGCACGACCTCCTGACACGGCGCTCGCGAGGCCTTCCGCGGCACGGCGTGGCTCAACGCGGGGAGCTTCTTCGCCATCTCCGCGAGCTCGCGGGCGCTGCCGGGCGCCTTCGTGTGGACGAGCTCCGCGATCGCTCTCGCGTGCTCCTCGAGGTCCTTCACGCCGAGCGCGAGGGACATGCGCCTCCGCGACCCGTAGGCGTTGATGAGGAGCGGAAACCGCGACCCCTTCGGCCGCTCGAAGAGAAGGGCGGGCCCACCGGCCTTCATCGTCCGGTCTGCGATTTCGGCGATCTCCAGATGGGGATCGACTTCTCTCTGGATCCGCACGAGCTCACCCTCGCGCTCGAGGGTGGCCACGAAGGCGCTCAGGCCGTCGTACATGACGCTTTTCCTTGCGGTTCTTGGGGGCTCGGAAGTTTCAAAATCTTTTGAAGGCTCTTATAGGCCGCATCGACGAGGCGTCAAGCGTCCGTGATTCCGCAGTGGATCCCGTGTCCTCGCCGCACCTCTCGCCTTACGTTGGTCGGACATGAAGCCCGGCGACCATCCCGAGTTCTTCCGCTTCCCTCCCCCCGAAGGACGCTCGCGGGAGAGCAAGATCCGCCTCGACAGCGAGGGCCGCTTCTTCGATCACGACTCGCCCGTCGAGCATCCGAAGCTCGCCGCCGCGCTCCACACGTGGATCTCGCGCCATCCCGACGACGGGCGCTACATCCTCACGAACGGCTACGACTGGACGTACTTCACCGTCGACGACGTCCCCTTCTTCGTCCGCAGCATCAAGACCGAGCGCGAAGGCTGCGGAGGCGGGCCCGAGGCCTGCGATGCCATCCTGATCCTGAGCGACGGCACCGAAGAGCCGCTCGAGCCGAGCACCGTCCGGGTCGGCCCCCTGGGCGACCTCTACCTCGAGGTGAAGCACGAGACGAAGGACGGCCCCTTCGACGCGAAGATGACCCGCTTCGCGCAGACCCAGCTCGGTCCCTTCCTCACCGAAGAGGAGGGCGCCGCGGTGCTCACGACGCGACGGGGTCGGGTACGCCTCCCGGCGTGAGCCGGCCGTGGCTCCGCGTGCCGAACCGGCCAAAAATCAGCGGCCGCGCGCCCCCTGGAATCGAGCGCCATATCAAGCGATTGACCTACTAAAATTCGTGTTTTCGGCTAGGATACGCGCCGAGATGCGTGTCCTCGTTGCTGACAAGCTTCACCCTCGTGCAGTCGAAGAGCTGCGGACCCTTCCCGTCGACGTGCTCTACGAGCCGGAGGTCACGAAGGAGACGCTCGAGTCGAAGATCCCCGGAGTCGGCATCCTCGTCGTCCGCTCCAAAGAGGTGACGCGCAAGGCCATCGAGAGCGCGCGCCAGCTCAACCTCATCGTCCGCGCGGGGGCCGAGACGCGCACCATCGACGTGAAGGCCGCCAGCGAGCGCGGCATCTACGTGGCGAACTGCCCAGGCAAGAACTCGTCGGCCGTGGCCGAGCTCGTGTTCGGCCTCATCCTCTCCCTCGACCGCCGGATTCCGGACGCCGTCGCCTCGCTCCGCAGCGGGAAGTGGGAGCGCCTCGAGTACGGCAAGGCCGAAGGCCTGCTCGGCAAGACGATCGGCATCGCCGGCCTCGGCGCGATCGGCCGTGACGTCGCCTCGCGTGCGAAGGCGTTCGGTCTCCAGCCGATCGCGTGGAGCAAGAACCTCACGCCGGCGCGCGCCGCGGAGCTGGGCGTCGGCTTCTGCAGCTCGCTCGAGGAGCTCGCGGCGAAGTCCGACATCCTCACGGTCCACCTCGCGCTGAACGATCGCACGCGCCAGTGCGTGAGCCGCAAGATCTTCGAGCTCATGCCGAAGCGCGCGATGTTCATCAACTGCGCACGCCCTGATCTCGTCGACCACGAGGCGATGCAGGACGCGATCAAGAACCGTGGTCTGCGTGTCGGAATCGACGTGATCCCGAACGAGCCACGCGGCACGAAGGAGGTCGCCTCCGACCTCTTCACGCTCACGACTCCGAGCGCGACGGGCGGCTTCCTCTACGCGACGCCGCACATCGCGGCCTCAACCGATCAGGCCCAGCTCGCGATCGCCGCCGAGACGGTGCGCGTCATCCGCTCGTTCCTGCTCGAAGGGACCGTGCCGAACGTGCAGAACGTGATGAACCTCTCGAACGCGCGGTTCCAGATGGTCATCCGCATGCTCGACAAGGTCGGCACCCTCGCGAACGTGCTCGCCGTCATCAAGCGTCACGGCATCAACGTCGAGGAAGTCACGAACACCGTGTTCGAGGGCGGCGGCGCTTCCTGCGCCAAGCTCCGCGTCGTCTCGCGTCCGAGCGAGGCGTGCTTCCACGAGATCCGGGCCTTCGAAGAGGTCCTCCACGTCGACATCGTCCCGCTGCCGAACCTGGCCTGAAATGTCGGTCGGCCAGCGCGTGGTGACGGCGTTCGCCGTCCTCCTCCTGGTGCTCGCCCCTGGGTGCTCCGAGAAGAAGAGCACCGCGATGACACCGGACGCCGCTGCCGTGCTCCAGAGCCCGCTCGACGCGAGCGACGGAGGCAATGCGCTGGCCGAAGAGGCCGACGCCGGCAGCGCCTACGAGGACACGGCGATGCCGGCCTCGAGCGGCGAGGACCTCCAGAACCGGATGCGTCACCTGCTCGAGGCGATCTCGCAGAACAACCCCGACCTCGCCAGCGACGCGCTCTTCCCGCGCGATGGATACGTTGCCGTCCGCGACTCCGCCGATCCGCAGAAGGCGTGGGACAAGAAGGTCTCGGCCGGCTTCCGCCGCTCGGTCGAGCGGATGCACAAGCGGATCAAGGGCGCCGAGCGTGCGCGGTTCGTGTCCTTCGAGCTAGGCCACTCGGTCGTGCAGATCACGCCGAAGAAGCGGGACTTCAAGAAGCCGCTCTGGCGCGTGAAGCACTCGAAGCTCACCTTCACGATCGACGGCAAGACGCGCCACCTCGACATCGCCGAGATGACCGCCTGGCGCGGCGCCTGGTACGTCACGCGCCTGCGCTGACCGACCGGCAACGAGCAGTCGCCGAAGGGCTCGCACCGCCGTCGCCACCAAGCGACGAACGTCGAGCCCGCCAAATGAAGACGCGGCGCCCGGCACTCCCCTCGGTGCCCAGGTCGCCGCTTCTCTCCCCCGACGGATCGCTCGTCGCTAGGACGCGTTCAGAAGTCGTCCTCGACGATCGGCTGCGGGCCCGGGACGATGTGAGCGATGTCCGGATCGATCCCCCCCTCTGCTGCGGGGCGATCTGCCTTCTCCCTCGCGCGCTCCTGCCGTTTCGCGGCCTTCTCTCGCTGCTTCTCTTGGCGCTGTCGCTCCTTGAGACGCTTGTTCATGCTCGGGTTTGCCATGCGCTTCTCTCCTCTGAAGAAGGCGCGGCGTAGAAAGCCGCGCCGCGCGGTAGTCTAATCGCTGTTGGTCAGTAAAGGCGGGCCCCTCGATAACGCCGGGACCGACGGCGACGCGTCGACTCACCTGGCATCGCTGCCGGTGCGGCGGGCCCTGCAGGTGCCTCCGGCTGGGGCCGCGCTGCCGCCGCCTGGGGCCGCGCTGCCGCCGCCTGGGGCCGCGCTGCCGGCTGGGGCCGTGCTGCCGCCTGGGGCCGTGCTGCCGGCTGGGGCCGTGCTGCCACCTGGGGCCGTGCTGCTGCCCTATCACCGCCCGTTGCCGCGGCGGCGCCATCGACAGTCGGCGCCGCGACCTGCGCCGCGATGTGACCGGCGACCGGGATCGGCTTCTTCACGAAGCGCTCGATGTCCCGGAGAAGCGGGCGCTCCTCCGCATCGCAGAACGCAATCGCTCGTCCGCTCGCGCCTGCGCGGCCCGTTCGGCCGATGCGGTGCACGTAGCTCTCGGGGACGTTCGGCAGGTCGAAGTTGAAGACGTGAGAGACGCCGTCGACGTCGATGCCTCGCGCCGCGAGATCGGTGGCGACGAGGACGGCGACGGTGCCGACGCGGAAGCCCTCGAGCGCGCGCTCGCGTGCGCCCTGCGACTTGTTCCCGTGGATCGCTTCCGAACGAAGACCGCCACGAGAGAGTTGCTCGGCAAGACGATTGGCGCCGTGCTTCGTACGAGTGAAGACGATCGAGCGCTCCGCCTTCTCTTCGTGGAGGAGACGCTCGAGGAGGTGGCGCTTCTCGTTCTTCGACACGAAGTAGACGCACTGCGCGACGCGCTCGGCCGTCGTGACCTCGGGCGCGATGTCGACGCGCACCGGATCGGTGAGGACGCTCGAGATGAGCTTCGCGATCTCCGTCGGGACGGTCGCCGAGAAGAGGAGCGTCTGACGCTGCTTCGGGACGGCGGCGACGATGCGGCGCACGTCGTGGATGAAGCCCATGTCGAGCATGCGATCCGCCTCGTCGAGGACGAGGATCTCGATGCCGTCGAGGTTCGCGAAGCCTTGCTCCATCAGATCGAGGAGCCGGCCGGGAGTCGCAACGACGATGTCGGGCCGACGGCGAAGCGCTTCTTCCTGCGCGCGCTGACCAACACCGCCGTAGATGACGGAGTGTCGGAGACCGATGTGGCGACCGTATGCGGTGATGCGCTCGTCGATCTGCGCAGCGAGCTCGCGCGTCGGAGCGACGACGAGCGCGCGGATCTTTCCCGTGCGAGGTGAACGCGCGAGGCGCTGGAGGAGAGGGAGGACGAACGCGGCGGTCTTGCCGGTGCCCGTCTGCGCACAGCCGAGCAGATCGCGCCCAGCGAGGACAGGCGCAATGGCGCCTTCCTGGATAGGCGTGGGCCGCGTGTAGCCTTCCTGCGCGACGGCCTGAACGAGCTCGCGCGTGAGCCCGAGCGCCGCGAACGCGTTGTGCGACACCGCGTTGCCGGCGTCCTGCTGCGCTCGAGGTGAAGACGGCGCAGGTCCCGGGCCCGGCTGGACTCCGTCCGCCGACCTCTGGGGTCGAGGCCCAACCGCCCGCGGCGGTGCGCCTTCGACGCGCGTCGTGTTTCGAGAGGGTCCGGCGGACGCCGAACCGCGTTGAAGCTGAGTCACGTTGTCTCTGAGTTTTCCCGCGGCCCGGCCGGCACTCGTTCTCGAGAGTGCGGGTCCTGCCTGCTCTTCCCTTCGAGCCGCGTCGTACAGGGAGAGCGCGGCGCCGGTCGCGATATCGACCGCGCCACCGCGAGGCGCCGAGGAATTCCGCGGCCCTCGCCACGCCTTTCCCGGACGCGTTTCATTCGCGAGAGAAGTTCGTGAGCGCCCGAGATGTAACCCACGTGCGCTCCCGGCGCAAGCCGAGCCGTGATCCGATGCGCAGTGTCTCCGCACGTTCATGACCGTGTTCTCGACGCGCCTTCGCGGGGTTGGCGCTGCGTTCCGGCGTGTCTCGCTCGGGCGTGTTTCGGCGAGCTCCCGCAGCGCAGCGCCGAGGCCCGCCCATGCAACATCCGCGACGGCGCACGCCGGCACCACGAAGCACCAAGCACGTTCGAGACTCGAGACGAGCCCGCGACGCGTCGCCTCGTCGCGATCGTTCGACCGAGCGGCGGTCTACCGCCCGTCGAGCGTCACTCGGTGTCGTCGCTCTTCGACTCGCGCTTCACTTCGTCGAGGAGCTGGTCGATGCGGTCACGCGCATCCTGCCCCTCGTCGTAGACGAAGCGAAGCTCCGGGGCCACGCGCAGCCCGAGGCGCGCGGTGACTGCCTTGCGGAGGCGGCCGCTCGCGCGCTCGAGGGCCTTCTCGGCTTCCTTGCGTCGCGCATCCAGCTCCGCGCCTTCGGACGTCGTCGCAATGCGGAAGTACACCTTCGCGAGCCGAAGATCGGCGCTGAGCCACGCGCTGGCGACCACGAGCCCTTCGAGGCGCGGATCGGCGAGCTCACGACCGATCAGGCGCGCGACCTCCTGCCGGAGCTGCACGGCCACGCGGACGGGCCGGCTCGCTCCGTTCTTTGCGCCTTCGGTCATGCCGGAGAGCGGCTTACGAGCGAGGTTCTTCGAGGGGTCACGCTTCATCGTCATCTCCGTATAGCTCGTCTCCGATCGGAATGAGCTCCGTCGATCGATCTGCCAGGACGGCATCCTCCTGAAGCTCGGCCGCACGGGCGACCTGCTCGAGCACCGAATCGCAAACGCTCGCCTTGCTCGACACCACCGCGACGCCGAACACGGCCTTCTGGTGGAGGTCCTGGGCCGCGACCTCGGCGATCGACACGTCGAAGCGCGCCCGGATGCGGTCACGGAACTTCCGCACGACGCCACGCTTCTCCTTGAGCGAGCGAGCGTGAGGGATGTGAAATGTGAGCTTGAGGACTCCTACGATCATGGCCATGGCGACCGTTCGCCCCGGGCGCTCGAGGAAACGAGCACCCGGCGCTCAGGGTAGCCGAACACCGACCGCGAAGAGGACGTCGATGCCGGCGAGGCTCCACGTATCGACGCTGCCTCGATCGAACGTGCGGGTTCGATCGCCCGACTCGAGCTTGTACTCGTACTCACCGGCGGCCCAGCGAACGCGCGCCTCCCCGCCGATGAAAACGGGCCCGGCGACGAACAGGTTGAGGCCGCCGCCGAAGTTGACCCCGATCGACGTGTCGGTGCCCACGTAGCGCGCCGCGCCGTTGTCGACCGAGAGCTGCGAACGCGCGAACACCGGCCCGACGCCGACGAAGGGATAGAAGTCGAGCTTCTGCTTCGAGCTGGGGAGGCTGATGTGATAGCTGGCGCGCGCCTGCGGCCAGATCTGGCGATGGGAGAACTCGAGCGGAGTAGCCGCGCTGAAGAACCAGCAGACGGACCCGCAGAAGTCGTATTCGAAGCCCGCGCCGACGGCGAACGTACCGGGGCCGACAGGGACGAGCCCGAGGTCGGCGCTCGCGCCGAGGCCGATGTACGCGAGGAGGACGTCTGCGTTGAGCGTCGCGCGAACGTCGAGCTGCATCGGCTTGAGCTCGTCCGTCGGCTTCTCCGGCGGCGGCTCCGAGGCTGCGCCGGCGGGGGAGGTCGGAGCGGTCGCCGCCCCACCAGGACCAGCAGTAGCAGCAGCAGCACTCGGCGCCTCGGCCGGTGGCGGGAGCGGCGGGGGAGCCTCGGCGGCTGCTCCAGACGCGGCCGGCTCAGCCGGTGCGAGCGGAGGAGGACTCACCTCCGTGGGCTGCTGCGCGCCCACAGGCGCGGCCAACGAGAGGATTGCGAAGAGGGACGCCGCGGCGGCGGCGATCGCCTTCTGGCGCACGCGAAGGGCCATGCCCGCCGAGTAACGCGCCTCCTCGCGGAGAGGCAAGAACCCTGCAGACACCGGGCGCGGCCCGACGAAGGATGAGCCGCGCCCTGACGCGCGAAAGCCGCCGAGCGTGAGCTCGACGGCTTCCGGCGTCACTCGAAGCGAGGGCAGATCAGAGCTTCTGCTTGATCTCCTCGATCTCGAACGACTCGATGATGTCCTTGTCCTTGAGGTCGCTGTAGCCGTCGAGCGAGATACCGCACTCGAAGCCCTCGGCGACGTCCTTCACGTCGTCCTTGAAACGCTTGAGCGCGTCGAGCTTGCCTTCCCACACCATCGCGCCGTCGCGCATGAGGCGGGCGTGGTTGTTGCGGCCGATCTTGCCCTGGATGACGTAGCAGCCGGCGACGATGATGCCGCGGATCTTGAAGATCGCACGGACCTCCGCCTTGCCGGAGAGCTTCTCCACCTTCGTCGTCGGGAGCAGGCCTTCCATGGCGCGCTTCACGTCGTCGACGGCGTCGTAGATGATCGAGTAGGTGCGGATCTCGATCTTGTTCTCCTCAGCGTGAGCTGCAGCCTTGCCGGCGGGGCGCACGTTGAAGCCGATGAGGATCGCCTTCGCCGCGATGGCGAGGTTGACGTCGCCTTCGGTGATGGCGCCGACACCGGAGTGGACGATGCTCAGCTTCACCTTCTCGGTCGAGAGCTTGTTGAACGCGGAGTTGAGCGCCTCGCTCGAGCCGTGAACGTCGGCCTTCACGATGACGCGCAGCTCCTGCTGATCGCCGGCCTGGAGCCGCTCCATGAGGCCCTGGAGCGAGATGCCCTTGTCGGTGCCCTGCTTGCTCTTGTCCTGCTTGGCCTTGCGGCTCTCGGCGATCTCGAGGGCCTTCTTCGGGTCCTTGACCGCGTGGAGCGGGTCGCCCGCGGAGGGCACGTCGGAGAGGCCGAGGATCTCGACCGGGGTCGCCGGGCCGGCCTCGTGGACCTGCTTGCCGTGCTCGTTCGTCATCGCGCGGACCTTGCCGAAGCCCGGACCCGCGAGGACGAAGTCACCAACCTTGAGCGTGCCTTCCTGGACGAGGATGCGCGCCACCGGACCACGACCGCGATCGAGGAGGGCCTCGAGCACGACGCCGCTGGCGGGCTTCTTCGGATTGGCCTTGAGGTCGAGGACCTCGGCCTGGAGGGCGAGCATCTCGAGGAGACCCGGGATGCCGTCGCCGGTGAGCGCGGAGACGTTCGTGAAGATCGTGTCGCCGCCCCACTCCTCGGGCTGGAGCCCCTGCTCGACGAGCTCGCGCTTGACGCGCTCGGGATCGGCGGAGGGCTTGTCGATCTTGTTCACCGCGACGATGATCGGGACCTTCGCCGCCTTCGCGTGCGCGATCGCTTCCTTCGTCTGGGGCATCACGCCGTCGTCGGCAGCGACGACGAGGACGACGATGTCCGTCGCACTCGCGCCGCGTGCGCGCATGGCGGTGAAGGCCTCGTGGCCCGGCGTGTCGAGGAACACGATCGTGCCGGACTGGGTCTGCACCTTGTAGGCGCCGATGTGCTGCGTGATGCCGCCGGCCTCGCCGCTCGCGACATTGGCCTTGCGGATCCGGTCGAGGAGGCTCGTCTTGCCATGGTCGACGTGACCCATGACGGTGACGACCGGCGGACGGGGCTGGAGATCCGGGTCGACCTCACCGGTCGTCGTCTCCTCGCCACGCGCCTCGGCGATGTCCTCTTCCTCGGTCGTCGCGACGTTTTCGACCTCCCAGCCGAACTCGCTGGCGAGGATCGCCGCGTCGTCCGCGTCGAGGGTCGTGTTGATGTGGATGCCCGTCTTGCCCATGGAGAGGAGCCTCATGAGGAGCTCCGTCGCCTTGAGGCTCATCTGCGCGGCCATCGCCGAGAGCGTGATGCTCTCCTCGATGCGGATGACCTTCTTGTGGGCCGACATCTCCTTCGTGGAGACGTTCACCGGGCCCTTGCGGACGTTCATCATGCCGGGGCGACCGAACCGGCCGCCCGGGCCGCCGCGTCCCATCATGCCGGGACGTCCCTGCTGCCCGGGGCGCATGCCGCCACGCTGCTGACCTGCGCCTGCGCGCGGGTCGAACTGGACGCGACGTGCATTCAGACCGGCGGCGCCACCGCCGATGCCGGTGCGCTGCGCGCCGATCGGCGTGGGCATCGGGACACCCGGGCGACCTGCCCAATATTCGACGCCGGTCTTCGGCGGCGACGCCACGCGCGGCGGCGGGGACGGCGGAGCCTGGGTCTGCGGGCGCGGAGCGGCGGCCGCCACTTCCGGTGCCGGCGTGGGCGCGCGCGGCGCCTCGGAGACCGGAACCGGAGCTTGCGGGGCCGGAGCGACCGAAGCGGGCGCCTCGGCGACGGGAGCCGGAGCCGACGCTGCCGCAACCGGAACGACCTCCTGCACCGGAACGGAAGCCGGCGCCGGGGGCACCTCGGGCTGCGCCGCAGGGGCAACCGCGTGCGCCGAGGGCGGCGGCGTCGGGACCTGGGGGGTCACAGGAGTGAGGCTCGTCTGCGAGGGGGGCGCCGCGATGGCCGGCTCCGACGTACGCGACTCGGGCGCAGGGGGAACGGCGGCGACGTCGGTGCGCGAGCTCGGACGAGCGGACGGCGGCGCGGGGGGCGCCGAGGGAACGGCGACCTCGCTCGCGCTGCGGCGATCCTCCGGCACCTCGCGGTAGGCGAGGATGCGCGTGCTCTCGTCCTTTGCGAGCACGTCCGTCGCCGAAGCGGCCTTCGCCACGGCGGTCTGCGAAGGCGGCGCCTCGATCGCGAGCTGCGAGATGTCGCGGCGCGAGGCGACGTCGTCGAGCACCGGCGAAGACGGCTGCGCCGCGCTCACCGGTTGGACGGACGCCGGCGTGGACTCCGCAGGAGCCTTGGCGACCGCGCGGCGCTTCAGCACCGTGCCGGCACCACGACGAATGCGCTCCTCGACGACGTCATGCGTCTTCTGCTTCTCGAGGTTTCGCTTCAGCCGCTCGACCGCCTCGGCTTCGACGGAGCTCATGTGATTGCGCACGTCCGTCACGCCGATGGACTGAAAGAGCGTCACGACCTGCTTGGGGTCGAGATTGAGCTGTTTCGCGACTTCATAGACCCGAACCTTGCTCATCGAACCTCCGACGACGACCATGCTTCCTCACTCCTGACGTCTTGCGTCCCGGCCACCTCGAGAGGTGACCCTCCGTCGCCTGTCACACGGGCGACGGTCGGAGCAGCGCCGCCAAGCGCGCTCCGGAACGGTCCAGACATCCGATACGTTTGGGCGATCGCGGCCGCCACGCCCGGGTGGAGGATGGCGACTACCGCCACCTCGTCCCGAGCCATCAGCGAGCCCAGACGCTGCTTGTCAGCAAAAGCGAGCGCCTTGCCCGAGGCGATCGCTTTCTCCACTTCAGCGAGCTTCGCCGCCGCGGCGGCATCCCTTGCCACCATGACGAGCTCGGCTCGTTCTTCTCTCAGAGCCTCGACGACGACATCCGAGCCGACGGCGAGCTGACCTGCGCGACGAGCGCCGGTGAGCAGGCCCTCGATCCGGCGGTCGGCCGCCTTCACGATCTCGTCGCCGATCGCTTTCGCGTCGGCCACGACCTTCGACTTGAAGACACGCGCGAGGCCGCCCTTCAGCGACTTCGCCACGCAGTCCGGCGTGGGGTGGAAGTGAGCGCCGCGCCCGAACCCCGACCCGGCGAGGTCGACCGCGACGTCGCCGGAGCTCGGGTCGTGAACGACGCGCACGAGCTCGTCCGCAGCGGTGTGCTTTCCGCACCCGGCGCACGTGCGCTCGGACCGCTTCCTCGCGGTCTTGGCGCTCTCGTCGCTGGTCGTCATCGCGAACATCCTTCTTCTTCCCTCGTCTCTGCTCTGGTTCGTCCGATCAGGCGTTCGCCTCGTCGGTCTTCTGGACGGCCGCGGCCTTGCGAGCCGCGTCGATCTGCTTCCACTCGTTGTTCAGGAACTGCTCGGCGCCCTGCTTGAGCGCGCGAGCCTTCTTGATGCCAAGCCCGGTCTTGATCGCGAGCTTGTCCTCGTCCTCGCGCATGATGTCCTCGACGCTGCGGTAGCCCGCGTCCTCGAGGAGCTGGACGGTGCGCTCGCCGACGCCGCGCACGAAGAGGAGCTTCTCCTTGTCGGTGAGCGCCTCGGTCTTGCTCGACGCGGTGGAGATGCGCTCCTGACGGAGGGTCTCCATCGTCTTCTCCGCGGCCTCGCGGATCTTCGCCGCGTTCTCGGCGCCCACGCCCTGGATGCCGCCGATCTCCTGCTCGGTCGCCTCGGCGACCTCCTCGAGAGCGCGGAAGCCCATGCGATACATGTTGCGAGCAACCGCCTCGCTCACGCCGTCGATACGGCCGAGCTGGGTGATCGCCTCCTCTTCCATCTGCTTGAACTTCGACTCGCTGATGATGTCGAGCTTCCAGCCGGTGAGGTGCCAGGCGAGGCGCACGTTCTGGCCCTTGCGACCGATCGCGAGCGACAGCTTCTCGTCCGGAACGACGAGCTCCATGCGCCCGTCCGCCTCGTTGACGATGACCTTGTTGACCTCGGCGGGCTGGATCGCCGCGCAGACGAAGCGCGCCGGATCGCGATCCCACGGGACGATGTCGATCTTCTCGCCGCGGAGCTCCTGCACGACCGCCTGGACGCGCGAGCCTTTCATGCCGACGCACGCGCCGACCGGGTCGACGTCGGCGTCACGGCTCATGACGGCGATCTTGGAGCGCGCACCCGGCTCACGGGCGCAGGCGACGATCTTGACGATGCCCTCGTAGATCTCGGGGACCTCGGACTCGAACAGCTTCTCGACGAGCTTGCCGTCGCCGCGCGAGAGGATGATCTGCGGGCCGCGGGCCTCGCGATCGATGTCCTTGAGGAGCGCGACGATGCGGTCGCCGGGGCGGTACGTCTCGCGCGGGGTCTGCTCGCGGAACGGCAGGATGCCTTCCGTGCGCCCGAGGTCGACGATGATGTTGTTGCCCTTCTCGAAGCGGCGAACGACGCCCTTGATGAGCTCGCCCTTCTTGTCCTTGAACTCCTGGAAGATGAGGTCGCGCTCCTCGTCGCGGACGCGCTGGATGAGCACCTGCTTCGCCGTCTGCGCCGCGATGCGGCCGAACTGCGAGCGCGCCTGCTTCACCATGAGGAGATCGCCGAACTCCTTGTCCTGCTCGGCGGCCTTCTTCGAATCCGTGGGGTGCCAGAAGATCTGGAAGCCGAGCTCTTCGCCGAGCTCCGCCTCGAGGCCCTTGGCCTCCGCGTCCTCGAGCGCAATCTCGCGCTCGTCGTCGGACACGTCGTCCACGACCGTCATGAACTGGAAGAGGTCGACCTGACCGGTCTCCTCGTTGAAGGTCGCCTGGAGCTCGCGGTTCGGTCCGAACACGCTCTGGGCAGCCTTGAGGATCGCCTCCTCGATGGTCTTCACCAGGCGAGCGCGATCGATCCCCTTCTCCTTTGCGACCATGTCGATCGCCTGGAGGAGATTCGCGTCACTGGGGGCTGACTGCTGCTGAACGGCCATGTTGTTCCTCTTCGAGCTCGGCCCACTGTCGGGGCGCTTCGACGATTCTGCGCTGAGGGTCACGACTTCCTCTTCTTCTTGCCGCCGGCAGAGTGCGGCTTGCTCGGCGGACCGAACTCGAAGACGAGCCGCGCTGAGAGCACGTCTTCGAGGGGGACGTTGTAAGTTCGTCCGCCGTCGACGACATCGAGGACGCCGTCATTGACGGAACCGAGCACGCCGACGAGGACCTTCTGACCCGCGATCGCGTTCTTGAGCTTCAGCTTCGCCTTTTCGCCCGCGAAGCGGACGAAGTCGGCCGGCTTCTTGAGCGGCCGCTCGACGCCAGGCGAGCTGACCTCGAGGTTGTAGCGATGGGGAATCGGGTCGGCGGCGTCGAGCGCGGGCGACAGGTCGCGCGCGATGTTGGAGCAGAGCTCGAGATTGACGGCGGCGTCCTTGGTGGAGAGCTTCTCTGCGCTCGCGCCCGCCTTCTCGACGAACACGCGGAGGATCCACCCGGCCTCGTTCTTCAGCTCGATGTCGACGAGCTCGGCCCCATGAACATGCACGACGGGCTCGATCACGGCGTTGAGCCGCTCGCGGTCGACCAATGTTGTGCTCTTCGAGGCCTCGTACATCGTGATCTATCGAGCTTTTCCGGAGTTCGTTCTCGGCAAAAAGACAAAAAAATAGCGAACCGCAAGATTGGGGTCCGCAATGCGACAGCCACCAACTGGGGCGCGGACCATAGCGCGCAGCGCGAATGCGATCAACCCTCCTCGGATGTTGAGCGCACCTCATCCGCGTCCCCGGAAGGTCGCGAAATATCAATGCGTTGTCGCGATGCCTTAGAAGTCCGCGGCCGCGGATGCAAGCGCCGCAGTGCCGCGGCCGAGCTCGGGAGTCAAGCCCCAAGCCGATCCGCCCCCTCCCGGATCGAGCTCTAGCGTGGTCGCCGGTCCTTCCGGAGACCGCAAGATCGCGACCATTGTCGGACGTCGGCCACGAGAACGCAGCCACGCGATCGCCATGAGCGTGCTGACCTCCGCTGTCCGTGGCGCGGCGCGCGCGCTGTCGAGCTCGTCTCGTCTCCCGCGTCGAGCTCGAGTGAGCATGCGTGACGCGCTCCTCTCGAGCATGCGACGCGCGAGAGCGAGACCGTGAAGCTCGGCGCTCGCCGGAGAGCCACGAGCACCGACCGACAACCTTCGTTCACGTTCGGCGTAGATCGCGTTCCTAACGGCGCGGCACGTTCGGTGCGCCCCGCAGCAAGGCGAGCGAGGTGAAGGATGACGTGCAGGTGCGGTGAGTCGCAGAGAGCACAGGCGATCCACGCGTTTCGTCGAACCGTCGCGAACACGGCGTTCACGGCGGAAGTCACCGTCGACGCGTGCGCGCGCTGCGGGGAGCCAAACGTTCCGGCAGCGCTCGTGATCGCGTTCGAGCGCGCCCTCGCGGCGGAGCTCGCGCGTCGCGGCCCGATCTCAGGCGAGACGTTCCGCTGGATCCGCAAGGCTGCATCGATCGAGCGGATGGATCTCGCACACCTCATCGGGGTCCCGGTCGAGACGATCGCGTCCTGGGAAGAGGAACGGCGCGCTCCGGACCCCGCCGCATGGACCGTCGTGGCCGCGATTGCCCTCGATGCGGTCGAGGGGCCGCGACCGATGCGCACGCGTCTGTCGGCGCGACGTCGCGGAGGTCCGACTCCGCAGACCGTTCGTCTCGAGCTCAGCGGCGCGCCCGCAGGGACGCTTGCGCGGGTCCTCGAGATCCTCTCCGGCGCGATGGCATTCACCGACGCCGACATCGCGGATGCCCTCGACGTCGACTGCGCCACGCTCAAGGCGAGGCTCCGTCACCTCGCCGGCCTCGGCCTGGTTCACGGCCCTCAGACCAACGGCAGCGCCGGAACCGACGACGAGGCTGCGCGCTGGGAGCCCGCCTCACGCGACCGGAGCGCGCTCTTCCGCGCGGCCACCGATGCCGGCGTCGATCTCGACGCGCTCCTTCCGCGCGCGAAGCGCACGGACGGCAAGACGTCGTCCTCGCGCGAGCGCACGGCGCCGCCGAACTGGCGAGCATCGTCGTCCTGAGCGAGCACGAACACCTCACGATCGCTCGAGACACACCCTGACACCGGAAGCCTGAAGCCACGATCGCGTCACCCCAACGGGAGAGGGCGACGCGATCGTCAGAGCCCGCGCGCCGCGCGGCACGTCTTCGTATAGAGATCGCGGAGGATGTTCTTCCGGTCGGTGATCGCCTTCACGGCGTCGTAGCTCGACTTGTTCCAGATCGACCAGAACGTCTCCTCGTCGTAGAAGTTGTGCGAGATGAGCGTCTTGATCCCCTTCACCTTCGGGAGCTCGTCCTCGATCTCCTTGTAGTAGTTCCGCCCTCGAGGCTGCCGGAGACCGTAGATCGCCAGGTCCACGAAGAGCTCGTCGTCTACGCCATCGAAGTAGCCGGGCGCGATCCACTCGTAGTAGCGGACGCGCCTGTACGGGACGCACCAGAGCGGAAAGTAGTCGATCGCGCCGCGGTACCACTGCATGAAGTCCTGCAGCTTCGCGATCGGCAGGAACAAGTCGACCGTGACGTTGGGACGCTCGGCGGGGAGGAATCGGTGGAGCACCTCCGCGAGGCGAAGGAGCGTCGTCGAGCTCACTAGCTTCCCGAACAAGAGCCGTCCGACGAAGGACCTCGGATGCACGTTGGTGACGCCGCGGTCGTAGCGAAAGAAGTAGTCGGGGGTCCGGAGGTAGTCCTCGATGCGGGCCCCGGTGCTCCGCCAGTAGACCCGGACCCAGTCGTAGCGGTGCGTGTAGGGCGCCTCGTCGACGAACTTGCCCAGGCAGAGCACGTACTTGTTCGGAGCGTGGATGATCCCGTCCATGAAGTCGACGTCGGCCGCCGTCGCATGCTTCCGGATGGCTGCCTCGTACTCCTGGAGCGTCGGGAACGTGTCGTAGGTCAGCTTGACGTAGGGCTTGGCGGGGACGAGGCGGAACTTGAGCTTCGACAGGACGCCCAGCGTCCCGAAGGAGCCGTGCATCATCTGGAACACGAGCTTGTGCTCGTTGTCCGGAGTGCAGCGGAGCACCTCGCCGTCGGTCGTGATGACCTCGTATTCGAGACAGGTGTCGTGGAAGCCGCCGTAGCGGAAGGACATCGACTCGATCGAGCAGCCGGAGACGGCCCCTCCCACCGTGATCGTCTTGAGCTCCGGGACGACGATGGGCACCAGGCCGTACTCCAGCGTGGCATCGACGAGGTCGACGAACGTGACGCCGGGCTCGGCCGTGCACGTCCGCGTGATCGGATCGATGCGGAGGATCTGGTCGAGATCGCTGATGTCGACCTTCGCATCGTGACGCCGCTTGTCCCCTTTCTTGGGGACCTGATGCGAGACGGCCCTCTTCTTCAGCGACACGAACGCCCCTCCCCCGTCGTGCCGCGCGAGCGCGCGCGCGATTCGCTGGACCTTCGCGGTGTGGCGGAGGCCTCGATCGTCCGGCGCGGTGAGCCGCAGGAGTGTCCTCGGAAGGGTGAGATTCATCACCGGCCGACCTGCAAGCCATGCTCCCCCTTCAGGCTCGCTAGGCGAGGCGCGACCGTCGATCGTGCTCTACGACGGAGACCTCGTGCCGAGTCGCAGTTCGACATTGCCGCTGCGTGATTCAGCAGCGAACGATCGGCTCAGCGCACTACAGCGACGCTCGCTCGACCCTGGCGAGGTCGGCCACGATGCGCTCGAGGGCGACGCTCGTCTCGCCGAGGCGGTCGTAGTCGAGTCGGTCGGCGGTGTCCGTTGCGCGGTGGTAGTCGATCGACCGCAGCGGTGCCGTGTCCGTCACCATGAACGCCGGGATCCCCTCGCGGGCAAACGCGAGGTGCGACTGCGCCCGGAGCGTCGTGAAGAGGAGCGGATGCGTCACGATCGCGCTCGTGAGGTCCCCCTCTGCCGAGTCGAACGCTCGCTTTGCTCGCTCGAGCAGCCAGCGCGTCTTTCCGTCACCGACGATCGCCAGGTCCGACTTCAGCAAGCGGACGAGCCGGAACGGCCATCGATGCTCTCTCACGTGTACGCCCACGCCCTCGATGCTCATCATCGCCGCCACCCGCGGGCCTTCGCGGCGGAGGTCGCGGAGGTAGCGCCTGCTCCCGGCCAGCTCGGTCCCTCCGCGTGGAGGCTCTTCGGCCGCGAATGCGACGAGCCTCACCGTACGCTCGAGACGAAGCGCCTGGAGCGAGTGCGCAAGGGCGAGCAGCATCGCAACCCCGCTCGCGTTGTCGTCGGCGCCGGGCGACCCGCGAGGCGTGTCGTAGTGAGCTCCCACGACGACGGTCTCGCTCGCGAGGCGTGCGCCACGTAGCACGGCCTCGACGTTGCAGGCCCCTTCGTCGACCGGCCGGCGCCTCACGGGGACGCCAGCGTCACGGAGTCGATCCGTGATCGCGTCCGCGGCCCGCGCAAGGTTCTCGACCCCGCGGGACGAGCGATCGTTGCGCTCACCGATCACCTCGCTGAGCAGCCGCACGTCGTCGCGGATCCGCTGCACGACGTCGTGAAACATCTCCGGTTGCCGGCGAACGGGAATGGGGGTCCCGACGTGGGTCGCGGACCAGCACGGCGGATCGCTCGCGGGAAACGAGTCTTGCCCAGCGGTATCGACGGTCTCCTCCAGGCCGAGGAGGTGGTTCTTCTCCCGCGTGCGCTTCGCGTCCTCGCTGCGCCGGCGGGCTTCCTTCTCGCGCTCTGCGGCTTTCATTCCTGGGTCGCTCCGGTTGCGATGTCGATGAGTGTGGTGCCCTGCACACGGCCGGTCGCGCTCCCTGCGCCCTCCCGCGCGAGGGACGCTCCGCCGCTCATGCCCCTCCGGAGGTGCACGACGGATGCCCGGCGTCCGAGATGCCGCGGCGAGCGCCAGCGGATGTGCGGATACGAGGCGGGCGCGAGGCCCGACCTCAGTGGTGGCGGAGACGGGCTGCTTCGTGCACCGCCTCGACGAGCTCGGCAGCGTCGATCGGCTTGCCGACGTGCACGTCGAACCCAGCCGCGAGCGCGCGGTCCGTGTCGCGGTCGGCGGTGAACCCGCTCACGGCGAGCGCAGCGATCGAGGAATCCCGTGCGCGGATCTCGCTGACGAGCTCGCATCCGTCGCCGCCCGGCATCGCCAGGTCGCTCACGACGACATCGGGCGTCCACCGACCGAACAGCTCGAGCGCGGCACGACTGCCGGAAGCGCACGCCACATCCGCCCCGGCGCGACGGAGGATCGTCGCCATGAGCTCGCGTGAGTCTTCCTCGTCGTCGACGACCAGGACGCGTAGGTCGCGCAGGCTGTGACCGGGCTCTACCACGTGCTCGCTCGGCGCCACGACGAGCTCATCGCGGAGCGGGAGGAGGACGGTGAATGTCGCGCCCTGCCCCTCGCCCTCGCTGTCCACCGTGACCTTCCCGTCCTGGAGCTCGACGAGCTGCTTCACGATGTAGAGCCCGAGCCCGAGCCCGCTGCGCGCCGAGGCGTAGTTGCGCTCCTGCGTGTACATCTCGAACACGTGCCCGATGAGGTCCGGCGCGATCCCCTTTCCGGTGTCGCGGACGCGAAGCCGCACGTGAGCGGCGTCCCGCTTCGCCTCGACGACGATGCTGCCGCCGGTGGGCGTGTACTTCAGCGCGTTCGACAGGAGGTTCATGAGCACCTGCTCGAGACGCTGGCGATCGGCGATGACGATCAGATCGGGCTCGACGGAGAACGACAGCTCGAGACCGCCCTCGCTCGCGCGCGGCACCGCGCCTTCGACCACGCGCTGCGCGAGCGCGCCGATGTCCACCGGCGCGAGCGCGAGCTGGATTCGATCGGCGGCCATGCGCGAGATGTCGAGGAGCTCCTCGATGAGGTTCGCTTGCGTCCTCGCGTTGCGCTCGATCGTCTCGAACGCGCGGTTGCGCGCCGCCTGATCGAGCACCTCGCGGCGCAGGAGCTGCGTCCAACCGAGGATCGCGTTCAGCGGCGCGCGGAGGTCGTGCGAGAGGACGGCGATGAAGCGATCCTTGGCGCGGTTCGCCCGCTCCAGCTCCTCGCGCGTCCGTCGCTCGCGGGTGAGTAGCTCCTCCTTGTCGCGGAGCGCGCGCGCGAGGTCCTGCGTCCCCTCGCCATTCGTGGACGGCGCGGCCCTGATCGCGGGGCGCAAGGTCCAGAGGAGGCGCTGCCCGCGCGACGTCAACGACACGTGCGCGACGACATGAATCTCTCCGCCGCCGCGTGGACGAAGCGCGAGCTCGAGGAGACGCGTCGTCCCGCGCTCGAGAGCGTCGAGCGCATCGTTCATCACGCGGACCTCCTCCGGATCGATGAACGCCGAGATCGGCTTCCCGCGAAGGAAGCGCATCTCCAGGCAGAAGAGCTGCACCGCGGCCGCATTCGCGTCCCGCACGACGCCGAAGCGATCGGTGACGAGGTAGGCGTCCGGCGCTCGCTCGAAGAGGTCCGCGTACCGTTCGCGCTCCGCCTCGAGGCGGAGCCCCATGCGCCCCAGCTCGTCGAGCTGCGCGCGGAGCTCCTCCTCCGCGACGAGCAGCTCTTCGTGCTGGAGGCGCAGCGTATCGAGCGCCTCGCGAAGGATGGCAGGGTCCTGCTCGAGCCCGGACTTGGGCCCGAGGAGCTTCGCCGCGCGAGCCTCACCCGTCCTCATCGAAAGCGCGAACGACTCGACGCGATCGACAAAGGCATCCGCTCCACGACGACGGATTCGCAGAGACATCACCCCACCTCCTCGACGAGCACGACCACCCCCCGTATGCGCTCGCCACGAAGCGGAGACACACGGACCCTGAAGTTCTTGGTGTCGCCGTGCGGGCTCTTGCCGTCAATAGTGCGCTCGATGACATCCTTCTCTTCGAGCGCAGCGCGGAGCGATGCCGCGATCTCGCGAACCGGCAGGCCGATGTCGAGGCTCGCGAAGAGCTTCCCCTCTGCGTCCCGAGGGCGAACGCCGAAGATCTCGACCATCCGCGCGCTCCACGCGAAGACACGGAGCTCGCGGTCGAGAACGGCGATCCCGACGGGAAGGCTCCCCAGCACCGCGCCGAAGAGCGCATGCGTCTCGTTCAGCTCGGTGCCGCGCTGCCGGAGCTCCGCGTTGATCGTCTGGAGCTCCTCGTTCGTGGACTGGAGCTCCTCGTTCATGGCCTCGAGCTCCTCGTTTGTCGCTCGCAGCTCCTCGTTCGTCGTCTCGAGCTCCTCGTTCGTCGCCTGCAGCTCCTCGTTCATGCTCTGCACCTCGCGGCGCGTCGCCCGCAGCTGCTCGTGCGTGGCCTCGAGCTCGAGGTTCGCCCTGCGAAGCTCGACGCGGAGCCGGCACGTGTACGTCACGTCCACGAACGTCATCACCGCGCCGACGAAGGCGCCGGCCTCCGAGAGCAGCGGCGTGACGTCGAGGTCGAGGAACGACTTCTCGCCGTTTGCGTGGACGCGCTCCAGCTCCTTGCGCTGGACGGCGCGGAGCTCGCCCCTCGCGCGCTCGATGCACGCCGCGAGCTCGCCTTCACGAGGAACGAGCGCGAGCTCCTGGACCGACCGACCGACGTCACGCAGCGAAATGGAGAAGAGCCGCGCCGCCCTCTCGTTCGCCGACACGAGGTCGCCGGCCGCGTCCACGACGATCTGCGCGATGGGGCCGGCCCCCGACGACGTCAGGCGCAACTTCGCGTGCGCGGCCTCGTTCGCATCACGCTGGCTCGGCGTGTCCGCGGGCGCCGTCGTCGATGCAGCAGGGGGCGGACGCCGCGGCGCGCGGGTGGCCGTCCTCGGCGCGCGGGCAAACAGCCGGAGCTTCAGATCGACGGGCGCGAATAGATTCGAGTGCGAGAGCAGCATCTCCGCCTTCCCGAGGAACAGCACTCCGCTGGGGTTGAGCGCGAAGTGCAGACGACCAAGGAGCCGCTCCTGCGTCTCCGCGTTGAAGTACATCAGCGCGTTCCTGCAAGAGAGCACGTCGATGTGCGGGATCGGCGCGTCCTGGAGGAGGTCGTGACGTCCGAACACGATCTCGCGACGAAGCTCCTTCTTGAAGGTGAGCTCGTCGCCGGACGGAGTGAAGTACTTCTCGATCAGCAGCTCGGGGACAGCCTCGAGCGCCGCGCGCGGGTACGTCGCCAGCCGGGCGACGGAGAGCGCTTCGTCGTCGATGTCCGTTGCGTAGATCTTCACGCGACGCGCGAAGGCCTCCTCTCCGAGCGTCTCGCAGAGCACCATCGCGAGCGTGTACGGCTCCTCGCCCGACGAGCATCCTGCGCTCCACACCCGGATGGGGGTGTCCGCGCGCGGATCGACGATCGACGGAAGCCGGGCGGCGAGCGCATGCCATGCCGGCGGATCCCGGAAGAAGGCGGTCACGTTGATGAGCAGCAGGTCGAAGAGCTGCGTCAGCTCGTCAGGGTTCTGCTGGAGGTAGGCGAGGTACTCCGGGAGCGAGTCGATCCCCACCACGCTCATCCTTCGACGAACGCGTCGCGTGAGGCCCGGTCGCTTGTGGCCGGAGAAGTCGAAGCCCCGATCGCGATGGAGAAAGGCGAGCAGAGCGTCCAGCTCGTGGTCGTCCCTCCCCTCGGCGGGGGTACTGGGCTCGTCGATGCTTTCCTGTCCGTAGGTCATGGGCCGGCTTCGGCGGATGGCTGCCCACGCACGAACGGCGATCGATCGCGGATCCTCGAGGCGCTGCCGTCCGCGCGATGTTCACGCGGGGGCTGCGCGGCGTAGGCAACACCACGAGGTCGAGAGCGTCGTCGTTCGGCCGGGTGCCGGTCCGATCACCCCTGCTGGAGCAACCGATCGACGTCAGGCCTGAGCCGGAAGAGCGAGACCTTCTCGCGCGCGACCGGCGCGAGCCGGCCCAGCGTGAAGCTCACCTTGCGGCGCGTCTGGGCGAGGCCGAAGTAGTCCGCGTACAGCGGGCTCATCAGCGAGAGGAACGAGAGCGCGTCCGCGTCGTCGAGGACGAGCGCGTCCGACTCCGAGCACACGCGACCCGCGACGAGATCGGAGGCGCGAGCGGCGTCCTCCTCCTCCACGCCGACGCCACGGAGGATCGCGAGCGCACGCTCGCCCCCGCGCTTGGCCTGCGGATCGTCGAGCACGCGATGCGCACGGTGCTCGATCCGCTCTTGCGGCTCGCCATCGAGGCGATCGATGTCGTGGAACAGCGCGGCGATCTGCGGGGCGAGGCCGATGTTCGGCGCGATACGAAGCATCCACTGCCAGGTGTCGAGCGCGTGCTCGAGATCGGCGCGCAGGAGCGGCGACGACGGATCGAATAGCGCGGCGTGCGCCTCGAGGATCGCGTCGAACAACGGGGTCGACGAGGCCTCGTTGCGACGCACGACGAGCCGCTGATAGCGGGCCATCACCTCGATCGCGACGCCGACCGCGTCACTTCCCCGAACGACGACGAGCGAGAGCGGACGCGCATTCTCCACCGCCTCGTCGAAGCGGCGGAAGTCGAATGCGCCTCGCCAGGCGAAGTCATCGATGATCAGGTCGTCCGCTGCGCACCGCTCCGCTCGTTCCACGATGAGCGACGGGAACTCCCGCGTGAGCGTGGACGTATCGAGCTCCTCGTCCTCATCGGCGACGAGGCTGAGCCGAACGATCTCGGGTCTCTGCGAAGCCGCCTTGCGGCGGCCCTTGTGCGAGAGCGTGCCGGCCGAGCCAGCACCGACTTGCCCGCGGTCACTGCTGACGACCGCATTCATGATGCAAGCCCCAGCTCGAGCTGGACGAGCATCGGGAACGTCTTCTTGACCGTCGTGTGCGTCTGCTGCGCGACCCAATCGAGGAGCTCGAGGAGCCCGGCATCGAGGTGCCCCTGGGCCTGATGACCGAGCGCCTGCTTTGCGCGACCGACGTCGGCGAAGCAATGCCGGACATCACCGATCTGGTACTTGCCCGTGACCTCGGGCGCCAGGTTCGAGCTCCCGGCGACGCCGGCCATCCGGCGCGCGACCTCGGACAGCGACGTGGCGCGCCCGCTTCCGACGTTGATCACCGCGTGACGCGTGTCGGCGGACATCGCGAGACGGCAAGCCGTGGCGACCTCACGCACGTCGATGAAGTCGCGGAGCTGCTCGCCATCCTCCGCGAGCAGCGGACGGCGGCCGGCGAGCAACCGCGACGCGAACCGCGCGAGGTCACCCGTGTACGGGTTCGAGAGGGACTGCCTCGTTCCGAAGACGTTGAAGAAGCGGAGCGCCGTCGTCGGAATGCCGAAGGCCCGACCGAACCGCAGGCACATGCGCTCCTGGTCGTACTTGGATGCTGCGTATACGGAACCCTCGAGCGACGGGGTCTTCGACTCCGGCGTCGCGATCGGCGAGAGAGGCTCTCCGTTGCTCGTCGGCTCCCACTCTCCACGACGAAGCTGCTCGGGGCGCCGTCGCAGGATCTCGGTCGGCGTTCCGGACGAGTCACGGTAGAGGCCCTCGCCGTAGACACACATGCTCGAGCCGAGGATGAGGCGCTCGACCGAAGAGCGCACGAGACGATCCATCAGCACCGCGGTGCCGACGTTGTTGGCCGACATGCACCGATCGACCTCGAAGACACTCTCCCCTGCGCCGACGGCAGCAGCGAAATGAAAGACGACGTCCACTCCCTCGAGCGCGGTCTCCACCAGCGCGCCATCGCGCACGTCACCAACGATCAGCTCCACCTGCGGATCGAGATACGAGGGACGCCCGCCCTCGTGGTGCACGCGCGGCGTGAGGTTGTCGAGCGCTCGAACCGTATGACCATGGGCGAGCAGCTCGTCGGCGAGGTGCGAGCCGATGAACCCGGCACCTCCCGTGATCAGGACCTTCTTCATTGTGAGCTTCTCCGTTCGAATGGACGACTGCGTCCTGTTCGCGCCGCCGAGAGGCGGCTGCGAACAACTTGTGGACAATTCCCCCCCGCATCGCTCGTACGGAGCTCCGCGGAACAGCTCAGTATCGTGCACTACGCATGCCGCTAAGCGTCGCGGCGTGTCATGAACGCTCGCCATGCGTCGAAGCTCGGTGTGAACGTGTGTACCGAGACGTAGGCTGTCCTATTTCGACACGCCTGGTGCGTTCTCGCAGACCGAAATCTCGGTGAAATCGGCCGCGAGAACTCGATGTTCACCCAAATCTCAGTACGACTGCGCTGCCGCACCCCTGTCCACAGGCTCGCAAATCGTGCGCTGTGGCGGGAGGCGCGCTGAGTCAACGGAGCGCCGACGATTCTTCGACGTGCAGTGTTTGCGCCAAGACCTCGGGTTTCGAGCCCGGGACCATCGCATGCACGACGGCTTGGGCCATGTCGCCGCTCGATGCCTGGGTTTACCGCGACAGCAAGCAGCTCGCGCACGGTGGGTCGCTCCTCCGTGCGCTCGAGCGATCCATCAACGAGATCCGCCGAATACGCGCGTCCCAAGGGAGACGGCGGGCCGCGACCGAGACCCTCGTCATGGCGGGCGAGCTCGAGGCCGCGCTCGCAGACGCCGCGGATCCGCTCGAGGCGCGCGTCGCCCAGGCCACCGATGCTCTGGCCGCCACCACTCTGGGGTCGACCCCGGATCTGGCGATCTGCGCCGAGGCGCTGGCCCACATCCGTGCGCCGCGGAGCCTCGCCATCCGGCCTCCCGAGGGCTTCGCCTATTACGCGCTCCATCCACAGGCCTATGCCTGCGCGAGCGAGCTCGTGAACGCCCCCGAGGCGCTCGTCATCGGCGTCCGCTCGATCGGAACGACGCTCTCCGCCATCACCGCTGCGGCGCTGCGAGGGCGTGGCGTGACGGCGAGGCGGATCACGGTGCGGCCCGACGGCCCCGCCTCCGACCGGCGTCTCGTGCTCAACGCAGACGCCCTTCAGGCGATCGCCCGCGCGCGCGCCGCCGAGGCGGCGATCGTGATCGTGGACGAAGGGCCTGGGCCGACCGGCTCGAGCTTCCTCGCGACCGGCGAGGCGGTCGTCGCCGCGGGGGGACCGCGCGAGCGCATCGTGTTCCTCGGAAGCCGGCCCGTCGATCCCAATCGCCTCCGAGCGCCGGCCGCAGCGAAGCGATGGCGCGCGTTCCGGACGGCATTCGCCCCGTCGGACGTGTTCGGCCCCGCACGGTCCGGGACATGGGGCGCCGCGCTCGACATCTCGGGCGGCGCGTGGCGCCCATTGCACTATACATGCGACGAGCACTGGCCGGCGGTCGTCGAGGCGATGGAGCGCCGCAAGCTCGTCGCTGGAGGACGGCTCTTCAAGTTCGAGGGCCTCGGCTCGAGCGGGCTCGCGGCACGCCACCGGGCCTCCGCCCTCGCCGCCGAGGGGATCGCGCTCGACCCATGCGACGAAGGAGACGGATGGACGTCCTACCCATGGGGTGGACGCCCGCTGCAGCCGAGCGATCTCGACGCAGCGCTGATCGAGCACATCGCGAAGTACTGTGCTCGCAGACCCACGCTGTGCCCGCTCGTCTCGGCGGAGAACGAGCTCGAGCCCGTGGTCGCGACGAACCTCGCCGTACTCCTCGGCGGTGCTTCGATCGCCGGTACCCCGCTGGCCGCACTCACGGCGGACGGCTCGCTCGAGCTCGTACGCGTCGCGACGACGGACAGCCGCCTCGCCCCCCACGAGTGGCTCCGCATGCCGGACGGGAGCGTGCGCAAGACCGATGCGATCGCGCACGGCGACGATCACCTCTTCCCCGGGCCGACCGACATCGCATGGGACCTCGCCGGGGCGATCATCGAATGGGAGATGGACAGAGGCGCGCGCGAGCACTTCCTCGCCGCATACCGGCGCGCCTCGGGCGACAACGCGTCGAAGCGAATCGACGCGTGGCTGCTCGCCTATGCCGCCATCCGCGGAGCGTTCAATCTCTTCGCCCTCGAGACCTGCAGCCCGGGCGAGGCCAACCGACTCGTTCGCGAGGTTGCACGTTACCGCGCCGTCGTCGGCTCCTTCCTCCCGACGAGCGAGCCGCGGGCATCCACCACGCCGGATGGCTGAGGAGGGCGCAGCGCCTTCGCGCGCCACGGTCACCGAGAGCCGAGCTCGAGGAGGCTCACGCCGCTCACCGAGAGCCGAGCTCGACGAGGCTCACGCCGCTACCTCGCGGAGCAGCCGCTCGACGTCAGGTCGCAGACGGACGTGCTCGAGCTTCTCCCGCGCCGGAGGCCCCAGGCGCGCGAGGGTGTACGCGACCTTGCGACGCGTCTGCGCGACGCCGAAGTAGTCGATGTACCCGGAGCTGTTGAGCGAGAGGAACGACAGCGCATCGGCGTCGTCGAGCAGCACGACGTCGGGGTCGCCGGCGCGGCGGTCGGAGCAGACGACGAGGTCGCGTACCCGTGCGCAGTCCTCGGCGCTCAAGCCGAGCCCGTCGAGGAGCGCGAAGGCGCGCGTCAGCGTCTTCTGGGAGCGCAGGTCCTTGGCGGACTGATGTTCGGGCGCCCGATGCTCGATGCGCTCGCGCGGCTCGCTCTCGAGCCGTTCGATGTCGTGAAAGAGCGCGGCGATCTGCACCGGAAGGCCGGCCTCCGGTTCGAGCCGCAAGATCCACTGCCACGTGTCGACGGCGTGCTCGAGGTCCGCCTTCGCGAGTGGGACCGTGACGTCGTAGAGCCCGGCATGCGCGCGAAGCACGCCGTCGAAGAGCGCCGTCGCCGACGCGCGATTCCGACGGCCGAGAAGTCGTTGGTACCGAGTCATGACCTCGCAAGCGAGCCCTGTGACGTCGTGCCCACGCACCGCGATCGAGGCAGTCGGCCCCGCATGCTCGATCTTCTCGTCGAGGCTGCCGAGGTCGAACGCGCCCCGCCACACGTAGTCGTCGACGACGATGTCGGACGCGCCGGACGTCAGCGCTCGTTCGACCCGTACGGTCGGAAACTCGCGCTGGACGAGAGTGGTGTCGACGTCGTCTTCGCCCACGAGGCGTAGCCGCAGAAGCTCGAATCGCTTTGTCATGGCAACCTCCGGTCCGTTCCAAGCGTCGACGTTCATCGAGCCTCTCCTTTGCGGCTGCGCTCTTGGCTCATCTCCCCCCTCCCCGACTCACGCCTCGCCTCCGGGGTCGACCGTCCCCGAGACGACGACGCGCGTCCGGCGTGCGCGTCGCTCGAGGAGCTCGCGCGTGTAGCGCTCGAGGGTCTCCGCACGATGCTGCGACGTGTGCTCCGCGAGGATGCGGCGCCTTGCAGCTTCGCCGACCTTGATTCTGTGCGCCTCCGGAAGCTCGCGGAGGAGCCGCAGCGCCTCGACGGCGGTGCGCACGACGAGGATCTCCGAGCCTGGCGCGAGGAGCTCGTCGAGCCCCGGCCACGGATCGGTGACGATCGGCGTAGCGCACGCGGCAGCTTCGAAGAGGCGGACACTAGGCGACCAGCCTGCGACCGCCATCGCCTTACGCGTGACGTTCAACGTGAACCGCTGGGAGCCATAGAAGCGGCGATGCTCCGAAGGACCGATATGGTCCTTGCGTTCGACGTTCGCCGGCCAGTCGAGGTCGGTGGGATACGCCGCACTGGCGACGACGAAGCGCCCCTCGGGCCAGAGCCGAGCAGGCTCGTGGAGGAGACGTTCGAGCCCGAGCCGGCGATCGTCGCTGTAGGTGCCGAGATAGCCGAGGTCCCAGCGAGCCTCCTCCGGCTCCGGGAAATGGGCAGCCACGTCCACGGAGCAGTAGAGCGGACGTACCCACTGCGCGCCGTACGTGCGGCGGACCACGTCGAGGGTCGGACCGCCCGTGCACGAGAGGTGGAGCGCGTAGCGAGCAACGAGCTCCGGCGAGAGATAGCTGCACGTCCCGTCGACCAGGCCGCCGAGCGTGATGGGCGTGTCGATGTCATAGAAGGCGGTTCGTCCTGGCGCCAGATCCAAGGCCCAGCGCCCCACGGCGATGCCGTCGGGGATGCACGATCCGACGACGACGAGGTCGGCATCGTGGACGATGGGGGAGAATCGATCGTGCAGCTCTGCGAGCGACTCGTACACGTGGGACTGCGCCCACGGCACATCGTCGAGGTCCCGGTTCTCCGCATACGATGGCTGATCGCGCTCGAGAAAGGTGACCTCGTGACCACGCTGCGCCAGCGAATGGAGGAGCGACCGATAGGTGCTCGCGTGGCCGTTGCCCCACGAAGATCGCAGCGAGAGGCCGAGGAACACGTAGCGAAAGCTCATGGCGCCACCTCCATCGCGGGAGCGTTCGTCACGAGGATCGAATCGACGAGCTTCGCGCGTTGGGCATAGGTGTGATGCGTGAGAACGCGCGTCCGCGCAGCCGCGCCGATCTCGCGAGCATGGATGGGATCGAGATCGCGCAGGAGGCGCGCGACCTCCTCGCCGTCCTTTGCCACGAGGATCTCGCGACCGGGCTCGAGGAAGACGTCGACGCCCTCCCAGTCGTCCGTGATCAGACACGCACCGGCCCCGGCGGCCTCGAAGACGCGCGCCGGCGGCGACCATCCGTTCGCCGCCATGCTGTCGCGCGTGATGCTGAGGACGCATCGAGAGCTCGCGTTGAACGCGTTGTGATCGCTGGTGTAGACGTGGCCGATCGCGCGGACGTTTGGAGGAGCCCCACCGCCGGGGCGCTCCGCGCCCGCGAAGCCCTGGGGTCCCCACCCGCTACCGCCGAGGAGGAACGTCTTCTGGGGGAGGAGTCCCGCAGCACGAAACAAGAGCTCGCGCACGCGCGCTTCGTTGTCCGGCAGCCGGTTCGCGAGCAGCGAGAGGTCCGCGAACCATCGAGGATCCGCCGGCACGGGGAAGTGCGTGGTGGGGTCGAGCCCGTTGTAGACCGGGACGCACAGACGCGCGCCGACCTCCACGTAGCCGCGCACCACCGGCGGCCCGCCGCCGTAGGTGAAGACGAGATCGTAGCGAGGGATCGTCGCCCGGAAAGGATCGTCCGGGTTCGCTCGGAGGCGTTCGAGCGTAGCAGCGGCGTCGACGTCCCAGAAGATCGAGAGTGCGCCCGGTTTGACCGCCCGCGGGACCTCGTCCTCGAGGAGGGCGTCGAAGGCCCCGATCCCGCTCGCCTTGATGATGACGTCCGCGCGGCGTGCTCGCTCGAGCATGCGATAGGCGTCGTCGCGGTCCGTCCCCGAATAGACGACGACCTCGGCCCAGGGTGGGTCGGCCATGTCGCGATGCTTCTGGCGATCGAGGATGTCCGGCTCGAAGAACGTGATTCGATGACCACGCGCCGCAAGGGCTCGAACGATCCCTCGATAGTACGTCGCCGTCCCGTTCCAGTACGCAGAGACGAGGCTCGAACCGAAGAACGCGATCTCGAGCGAGAGCTTCATAGGAACACTCCAAGTGAGACGTTTGGTCTCGAGCCAGGCGACCGTTCGCCGGCAAACGACTCGAGGATCGCGAGGAGCTCGTCCACGCGATGCGCGCAGGTGTGCCGGCCGAGGATCGACTCGCGACCGCGGTCCGCCAGCTCGCGGCGGGCGTCCGGATCGGAGAGCAACGTTCGCATGTGCTGTTGCATCGAGGCGCCGTCGTCCGCGATCAGGTAGTCGGTGCCGGCGCGGAAGAGTCCTTCGGAGTCGTGCCAGTGACAGCTCACCAGCGGGACGCCGCACGCAAGCGCCTCGAAGACGCGGATCGCGGGGTCGGCCAGCGCCTTGGCCTCGGACCGCCGCGGTACGTGCACCGTCATCTTGAAGGCGGCGAACGCTCGCGGCACGTGGAAGTTCGGAAGCCACCCGCCGTACGCCACGCCGCGAGCCGCGAGATCGGCACGCGCGGCGTCGGGATAGCGAACGCCGAAGACCTTCGCCGAGAGCCGGAGCTCGCGCACCGGATCGAGGAAGCACTCGCGGAGGTCGTTCGCTCGCGATTCGTCGCTCCAGTTGCCGATCCAGACCACGTCTCGACGAGCAGCGACACGCTTCGAATCCGGCTCGCTCCCGGGCTCGAACTCGGTGAGGGCGAGCGGGCTCGGCTTGAAGATCCGGACGTCGGCCGCCTCGCGCCACACCCAGGCGC
This sequence comes from Myxococcales bacterium 68-20, assembly GCA_001899635.1. Taxonomy (GTDB): domain Bacteria; phylum Myxococcota_A; class Polyangia; order Polyangiales; family Polyangiaceae; genus Labilithrix. The sequence goes on from MKVQ01000006.1 coordinate 253,931, forward strand.
GAGGCCCCCACCCCATGCGGTCGTGCGCTTCCTTCACTGCGCCGCAGAATGCGAGAACGCCGTCGAAGCCCGACAGGTCGTAGCCCTCCATCTCGGCGGGCGCCGTGACGGCGCGATGATGGGTGTCGTGGAAGAGCAGCGCGTAGCGCGACCGAGAGCGCTTTCGATGGGCACCGATCCGGCGCACGAGATCGTGGGAGCTCCACTCGTGGACGATGACGGCGTCGGCGCCGTCGAGCACCTCGTCGAGATCGAGCGTCGCCCGGTCGTAGCGACGCGACTGGAGCGCTGGGAAGTGCTCGGTGGTGAGGGCAAGCGCCTCCTCGCCGTGTTCATGGACGAGGTTCTGCACGCTCCACGCATCCGCGGGCTCGCACACCGAGACGCGATGCCCTCGCTCGACGAGCTCGGAGACGACACCACGGAGGAAGTGCGCGCTGCGGTGGCACCAGTCCGACAGCAACGAGTGACTGAAGAACACCAAGCGCATCACACACTCCGCGTCTCCCGTCCTTCCATCCGCAGCGCAGGAACCCGTCGCGCATGGAGGATCGCCTCGTAGAGATCGCGCATCGCGCGACCATTGCGGGCCGGAGTGTAGAGACGCGCACGGAGCTGCGCGGCGTCGGCGAGCTCGGCTCGACGCACGTCATCGTTCACGAGCCCGTTGATCGCGGAGATCAAGCCGGCCTCGTCATCGGGTCGGACGTAGACGGCGGCGTTGCCCCAGACCTCGCGCAGGCTCGGGATGTCTCCGAGCACGAGCGCACAGCCGCGAAGCGCCGCCTCGAGCGCCGAGAGGCCAAAGGGCTCGTACTTCGCCGGCAGCGCGAAGATCGTCGCACGGTCCATCAGCGCGCCGAGCTCACTGGGCGGAAGCCAGCCCAACGACTCGACGTTCGAGTAGGTGCCGGGGTCCGGGCTCGGTCCGTTGACGTGACCGGCATGCCCGCGAGGCGGCGCGCTTCCGCCTGCGATCTTCACGGGCCAGGGCAGCTTCCCGGCGATACGTCCGAGCATCTCGACGTTCTTCGCGCGATCCCAGACGCGTCCCGCAGCGAGGATGAGATGCTCCTTGCTCTGGCGCGACGGCTCCGCCGCGAGGCCGTTGGGAATGACGGCCGTGCGCGGAAGCGGACCGTAGTGGCGCTCGAGGCTCGCGCGCATCGACTGCGACGCTGCGATCACCGCATCGGCCGCATGGAGCCCTCGCCTCACCGCTTGCTTGTAGGTCGCGTAGCGCTCCGGCACGCTGGTGCCCTCCACGGCCTCCCACCAGGAGAGGACGCAGGAGTGCGCGACGAGGAGGACCGGCGCGGTGAAGCCCGCAGCGCCGTGGCAGTAGTGGTTGAGGTGGATGATGTCGGGCCGGATCCCCTTCTCGAGGTCCTTCAGCCAGTCGGTCGCGCGCGCGATGTCGGCCCAGGGATCGTCCATCCACTCGAGGGCGTGGGTGCTCTCGTGAAGCACGAGCCCAGGAACCGCCCGCGCCACGGCTTCCTGCTCGGGCCTCAACTTCGGGCCCATCAGCGCGAGGTGGGTCTTCGATCCCGTCTTCGCGAGCTCGGAGGCGAGCGTGAGCGCGTAGGTCAGCACGCCCCCGACCGCGTCGGCGGTCATCATAACGGTCCTCGCGAGCACGGGCAGAACGGCGGTGTCATTGAACATGGGGTCCCTCGTGCGGTGGCGGCTGTGACGGGTGGGCTCCGCTCGCGATGACGACGGCGCCGGTGTCGGGCTCGAGCTCGCGAGTGCTGTCTTCGAGCCAGGCTCCTGCGTCGATGTTGCGCTCGCTCGTCGTTGCCGCTCGACCGTCGACCCATCGCGCAAGCTCCACGAGCCCGCTGTCGAGGTCGACCGCCGCGCGGTAGCCCAGAACGGTCTCGGCCCGGCGTACGTCGGCGTAGCAGTGCCTCACGTCGCCCACTCGGTACTCGCTGGTGATCTCGGGCACGAGATGCGCCCGTCCGAGGAGCCGCGCCATCTTCTGCGCGACGTGCGCGAAGGTCCACGACTCGCCGCTCCCGATGTTGAGCACGGCGCCCGGCGCGGCTTGCGACTCGAGCGCGAGACAGCACGCGCGCGCGACGTCGTGCACGTTCACGAAGTCGCGTCGCTGCTCGCCGTCCTCCAGGACGCGCGGCTGCTTTCCGGCGAGCAGCCGCGTCACGAAGCGCGAGAGGTCACCGGTATACTGATTCGAGGGCGACTGGCGCGCGCCGTAGACGTTGAAGAGGCGGAGCGCGACGGTCGGTATCCCGTGGGCGCGCCCGAGCACGAGACACATCCGCTCCTGATCGAACTTGGAGAGCGCGTAGCGGGCCTCGAGTCGCACGCACATCGTCTCGGGTGTGGGCGCCGGCACGAGCAGCTGACCGCCCACGCAGAGGTCCCACTCGGCGCGCCAGAGCTGCTCGAGGGATCGAGCCGACACCTCCCGCTTCGCCCCGCTCGCATCGCGATAGAGGCCCTCGCCGTACACGCTCATGCTCGAGGCGACGACGAGCCGATCGATCGGCCTGCGAACGAGTCGGTCCATGAGGACGGCCGTGCCCAGATCGTTGACCGACGTGTAGCGCTCGACCTCGTACACGCTCTGGCCGGTGCCGGTGGCCGCGGCGAAGTGAAAGACCGCGTCGATTCCGTCGAGCGCATGCTCCACGGCGGCACCGTCCCGAACGTCACCCACGATCAGCTCCACCCTCGGGTCGAGATGCGACGGGCGCTTCGCGTCCTTCCCGTGGACATGCGGCGTCAGGTTGTCGAGCGCGCGAACGGAGTGGCCGCGCGCGAGGAGCGCGTCGGCGAGATGCGAACCGACGAAGCCCGCGCCACCCGTGATGAGGATGCTCTTCGTCGACATGAACCGCCCCCGATGGATGGAGTTGCCTCGCGAGCGAAGACACGCGCGAAAGACCGCCGCGAGGCAGCCGCGCGGTCGCGATTCGCTCGTACGGAGCGGCGTCGCGCGGTCGCGATTCGCTCTGCAGCGCTCGTGCCGGCAGAAGCGGTCGAAACGCGCGGGTAGTGGCGGCGGACTTACGTCGAGGTGTGAACGTTCCGAGGCCGGCGCAAGCGGTCGCGAATCGTCACGGTCGATGCGTCGGGGACACGTCGCAGATTCAATGCGGTTCTCGGTTCATCGAGCGCGCGCTCGGGCGTGGGCGCGCGCCGCGACGACACGTGCCGCGCGATCTCGAGCGGGCAGACCCGCGTGTCGCGCTGCTCGAGGCGCGCCTCGTCGTCCGGCGCGCCTTCGAGCACGTGAGGCCCCGCAGCCTCAGGGCAGGATGATCGGATTCGTCGGAGCTGCAGGCTTCGCGCCGGAACCGGCGCCGGCAGCGGGGTTCACCGCGGGCGGCGAGTCCTGCTCGGTGATGATGAACTGGACGCGTCGGTTCCGCTGCTTGTTCAGCTCGGTGACGTTCGGAACGAGGGGCTTCGAGTCGCCGAAGCCCTTGGCCGACAGCCGCTCCGATGCGACGCCATGCGCGGTCAGCCATGCGACGACCGCGGACGCGCGATCCTCGCTCAACCTCTGATTGTGCGCCGGCGCGCCGGATGCGTCGGTGTGGCCCTGCACCTCGACCCGACGGATCCGCGGGTTCTTGAGGAGGACGTCCGCGATCTCGGTGAGCAGGCCCGTCGACGCAGGGAGGATCACCGCGGAGTCGACCCCGAACTGGACCTGCTGCTTGATGATGATCTCCTTCTGCTGGATGGCGACGAGCGGGTTCTTCGGCTTCTTCTTCACCGAGAGCTCGATCGGGTTGTCCTGACGGACCTTCACCTCGAGCTTCTCGGAGGAGACGAGGTAGCCGTCCGCGTCGACCGTGATCGTTGCTTCGCCCGGCGTGAGGAGCTCGAAGCGGAACCCACCTTGCGCGTCGGTCGAGCCGCTCAGCTCTTTCTTCGCGACGTCGACCACGTTGATCGCGGCCCCGCTGACGAAGAGCCCCGTGTCGAGGTCCTTCACCTTACCGACGACGTTCCCGACACGGGGGAGCGCCGAGAGGACGCAGTCGAGCTGCACGTCTCCGCCGGCCTGCGCCGGGAGCTGGTTCGGTGCCGTGCCGGCAGGCGGCGAGCTCGCGCCCACGCCCGCGATCGTCGTGCTGCACTGCCCCGGCTTGTAGCCGTCCGCGTTGACGGTGAAGACGTAGGAGCCCGCGGGCAGCTCGTGCGTCGTGAAGCGACCGTCCGTCCCGGTGGCGAGCGAGGTGAGCTCGGGATGGTTCTCCCACGAGACGATCGCACCGCCGATCCCTTCGGCCTTCCCCTCCTCGTGGACGAAGCCGCGGATGCGGCGGCCGGCAGGCTTCGCGTGCTCGACGACGACGCGCTCGCGGATCACGGGCGGCCTGTCCTGCGTATCGAACGCCCAGCCGGCGCCGAGGTAGAGCATCCACGGCGGTGTCGGGCGCATCTCCTCGATGAAGAAGCCGACGCCCGAGATGCCGATGTCGAGGGCGGCCGTGAGGTTGAAGCCCTTCTTCCACGGATAGAACCGGCTCCCGAGCGTGAGCGTCGACGGCGCGAACGGATCCGTCGCCAGACACTTGTCGGCGCTCGAGTTGTTCGGCCGGCAGCGGTAGTCCTGCCGGTTGACCGGAACGAGGACGTGATACTCGAGGAACGGGCGCACCTTCTCCTGCGCTGCGAAGAGCTCCGCGCCGAGGTGGATGTCGAAGTGATCGACGCGGTTGATGTTGAGGCCGAAACGCTCGATGCGTGTGACCGGCGCGCCGCGCGCCCTCTCGGTCGCAGCGACGACCTCGCCGGAATTGTCGAGGACGTAGGTGAGGTTCGTGCTGAACCGGAGCGGGATGCGCTTCTCGGCGCCGCGGAGATCGGCGGTCGCGAGCCCGCGGAACTTCGCGCTGGTGCCGGAGCCGTCGAGGCCCACCGCCCCGGTGCCGTTCACGAGCCACATCTCGAACGCGCCGCCGACGTGGAAGATGTTCGAGAGCTGGCCGTGCGCCTTCGCGCCGAGGGTGCTGTCGCCGAGCACCTGGAGGAGCGAGGGGCGGTTCGCCGGGTTCGAGTTCGCGAGGGCGCTCGTCCCGAGGTACGCGTCGAGCCACTTCGCGACCTGCATCGAGAGCCGGAGGCGGCCGCCGATGTGATCGGCGCTGTCGCTCTGCACGCGGTTGTTCGGGTTGCGCGGATCGGCGCACGGGAACTCGCGGGTGCACAGGAAGCCCGCCGAGAAGAACTCCGTCGTGAAGTCGACGCGGAACTGGCCGGGCGCCCCGCCTTGGGCGTGCTGTGTATGCATGAGGCCGACGCCACCGGTGAGCGTCGACGCCTCGTTCAGCTTCGCCTCGCGCTCGGCCCACGCCTTCTCCGCGTCGTGCTGGTCCGAAGGCGCGCTCTCGCCGCGGGGCTCGCGCTCGGTCGAGGGAGCCGTCGCAGCGGTAGCGCTCGCGCCAGCAGTGCCGTTCTGGGTGGAGGCTCCACCGCCGAAGGTGACCGTACCGTTCCCTTGCGCCGCGGCGGTTTTCGCCGCGCCGGCCAGGAGGAGGAAAGAAACGAAGAGGCCGGAGGTCTTCATAGGCGCCGCTGCGGTTGTAACACCTGGTTGAGGTTGATGTCATCTCGAGGGCGTGCCGGGCCCCCGACCGCCGCGCCCCCTCCCGAGCGCTTCCCAACGGTGCCCCAAAACCCACCGACAACGGCTAGGATGGGGCCCGCCATGGCAGCGGCGTCGTCCGACAGAGCCGAGGGGCTCGGAGAACGTGTCTCCGGACGTCCGCGCGGCCGCATCCTCGTCGTCGACGACGAGGCGAACGCGCGCGCCGCGCTCAGCGAGATCCTCAGGGACGAAGGCTACGCGACCGAAACGGCGGCAGACGGCTTCAAGGCCCTCGGAAAGCTCGAGGAATTCGCGCCCGACGTCGTGTTGACCGATCTCAAGATGCCGGGGCTCGACGGGATCGCGTTCATGGAGAAGGCGAAGAGCGCCTCGCCCCAGACCGTGTTCGTCGTCATGACCGCGTTCGGGACGATCACGAGCGCGGTCTCGGCCATCAAGAAGGGCGCGGACAACTACCTCACGAAGCCCCTCGATTACGAGGCCCTGTCGGCGGTCGTCGACCGGGCGATGGAAAAGGCCAAGCTCCTCCAGGAGGCGCAGGCGCTCCGCGAACGCCTACGCGAGCGCAACGCGTTCGGTCACATCGTCACCGAGGATCCGAAGATGCGCGCCGTCCTCGACCTCGTCGCACAGGTCGGGCCGAGCAAGGCGAGCATCCTCATCACCGGTGAGAGCGGGACCGGCAAGGAGCTCATTGCCGAGGCGCTCTCCGCCGCAAGCCCGCGCGCCGGCGGCCCGTTCGTACGGCTCCACTGCGCAGCGCTCGCGGAGTCGCTCCTCGAGAGCGAGCTCTTCGGCCATGAAAAGGGCGCATTCACCGGCGCCGTGGCGCGACGAGAAGGACGCTTCAAGCAGGCCGACGGCGGCACGCTCTTCCTCGACGAGATCGGCGAGATCCCTCAGGGGACACAGGTGAAGCTCCTCCGCTTCCTCCAAGAGAAGACGTTCGAGCGCGTGGGCGGGAACGAGACCCAGAAGGTCGACGTCCGGCTCATCGCCGCGACGAACCGTGACCTGAAGGCCGAGATCAAGAAGGGCGCGTTCCGCGAGGATCTCTACTACCGCCTCAACGTCATCGCGATCGAGCTGCCGCCGCTGCGCGATCGCCGTGCGGACGTCGGCCCGCTCGCGTCCTTCTTCCTGGCTCGCTACGCGAAGGAGAACGGCCGCAACATCGACGGCATCACGGAGCAGGCGCTCAAGGTGCTCTCCGGCTACGACTGGCCGGGGAACGTACGCGAGCTCGAGAACGTGATCGAGCGCGCGGTCGTGCTCTGCGACGCGCCTCGCATCGACGTCCGCCACCTCCCGCCGGCGCTCGCTCCCAAGCAGGCCGAGGGCCCTCCGCCGATCCCCGGCTCCACCATCCAGGACCTCGAGCGCTACGCGATCCTCCGCACCCTCGAGGCGTGCAGCGGCTCGACATCGAAGGCGGCCAGCATCCTCGGCGTCTCGCCGCGCAAGATCCAGTACAAGCTCCACGAGTATTCGAGCAGCCCCATCAACTTCCGCTCGAACATCTCGTCGAAAGAGGATGACTGACGGATGACGTCTTCTGTCGTGCTCGAGGTCGACCGCCTCGCCAAGACCTTCCGCAAGCCCTTCTCCGGAAAGAAAGTCGAGGCCGTCCGCGGGATCTCGCTGAAGGTGACGCGAGGTCAGATCTTCGGCTTCCTCGGGCCGAACGGCGCCGGCAAGACGACGACGATCAAGATGCTCACGGGGCTGATCGCGCCGACGTCGGGTCGCGCGACCATCCTCGGCAAGGACGTCCCCTCCCCCGAGGCGATGGGCAGCGTGGGCTTCCTCCCCGAGAACCCCTACGTCTATCCCTACCTCACGCCGCGCGAGTTCGTTTCCCTGTGCGGCCGCCTGAACGGGATGGGCGGGTCGGGGTTGAAGAAGGCCGTCGAGGCGGTGATCGAGCGTGTCGGGATCGCCTACGCGATCGATCGCCCGGTGCGGAACCTCTCGAAGGGAATGCTCCAGCGCACTGGCCTCGCGGCCGCGCTCGTCCACGATCCCGAGCTCCTCATCCTGGACGAGCCGATGAGCGGCCTCGATCCCGTTGGCCGCAAGGAGGTCCGCGACCTCATCGTCGAGGAGGCCAACGCGAAGAAGACGGTCTTCTTCTCGAGCCACATCCTGAGCGACGTGGAGATGCTCTGCGACGCCGTCTGCATCCTCCGCAAGGGCGAGGTCGTCGTCTCGGGGACGATCAGCGAGCTCGTCGACAAGGGCGTCCGGCGGAGCGAGATCACCCTCAGCGCTCCGCCCGAGGATCTGGCCGCCGAGATCGAGAAGGTCGCCGAGCGGACCCAGCGCGTCGGCAAGGCACTCGTGGTCGAGGTCCAAGGCGACGACGTGATCAAACGAGTGCTCGAGCGCGCCCTCGCGGCAGGCGTGCGCATCGAGGCCGTCACGCCGAAGCGTGAGACCCTCGAGGACATCTTCGTCCGCAAGGCACTCTGACTCGTCATCCGCCCCGGTGGAGCGAAGGGCTCGTGGGTTCAGGGCTCAGGCTTCACGCGGTCGTGCCCCGACCGGATGCCGCCTCGATGGCCGTAGCCTGACGGCTGCAGCCGCCTGAACGACAGGCACGGTCGCGAGGCGGACCGAAAGGCCCGCCTCGGCGGTGGTCGGGCCGCGAGCCCAGAGCTCGCGTCACCTCTGCGGGGGTGGACGTTCACCCGGCAGCGGGCGAGACGGCGCGCATCCGAGGCGTGTCTCGTTCATCGTCGGCGGCGCCGCCCGGCAGGTCCCCTCGATCGTGTGGTCGCCGAGCGTGACCGAACACGCCGCGTCGGCGGCCTTGCCATCGCACGCCGCGAAGACCTCCTCGGGCGGCGGCCCATGCGGGCGACCGCCAGGACCGTGCTCGGGCATCTTGTCGGGACGGCACACGACGGGCGCGCTCGCACCGTCTGGCGCGCCGGACGGTGGAGCAGGCGGCGTCACGCACTCTCCTGCCAGCGATTCCTTCCCGAGCGTGACCGTGCACGCGTCCCCGACCGCTTTCGAGCGACATGCCTCGAGCGCCTCCGGCGGCGGGCCGTGGTGGTGGCGCGGCGGAGGATGCTTGCCCTCGCCTTCCGCGGGCATCGCCGACTGTGCCTGCGTCTGAGTTTGCGGGTCGCTCGTCGCAGTCGCGCCCGTGCATGCTGCAAGGCCGATCGCGGCGACCGCTCCGATCGAGCCCCTCATCGCGTTCCTCATCTCATGACCTCCGACGAGGAGGATGGTGCGAGCCTGTTGAGCGAGGCTTGCGTGACTGTGTCGGTTTGTTGCGAAGGCCGGTAACGCGGCTCAGCCGACGGCGGGCAAGCGAACACGAGCACGTGTTCCCTTGCCGAGCTGGCTCTCGATGGTGAGCGTGCCGCCGTGTGCCTCGGCGACGCGACGCGCAAGCACGAGCCCGAGCCCGAGCCCGCCGGTCGCACGCGTCCGGCTCCGGTCCACGCGGAAGAAGGGCTCGAATAGGCGCGCCTGGTCCTCGGCGCTGATGCCGATGCCTTCGTCTTCCACCTCGACCACGAGCGCGTCTTCCCCACCCTTCGTCTCCCCGCGCGCTCGGAGCACGATCGACGCGTCCTGCCGGTCGGTGTACTTGTGAGCGTTGTCGAGGAGGTTGTCGACGGCCCGACGCACGAGCACCGGGTCGGCCTCGATCGCCGGAAGCGTGTCCGATAGCTCGACGCGGAGGATCCGTTCGGGATGCGCCGTGTGGAAGCGACCGACGGAGCGATCGAGGAGCGCGCGCGTGTCGACGCGCTCGGCTCGCACCGGAAGCGTGGTCGCGCCTCCGGAGCGCGGCCCGGCGTCGAGGGCCAGGCGAGCCGATGCGAGGACATCGTCGACGATGCGCTCGAGCTCGGCGAGGTCCTGCGCGATCTCGGCGAAGGACTCGACGGCCGTGCGGGGATCGGCCTCGCTCGCGAGATCGAGCGCGACGCGGATGCGCGCCAGCGGCGTGCGGAGCTCGTGCGAGACGTTCGCGAGGAGCTCACGCTCGGCCAAGAGCAACGTCGCGATACGATCGGCCATGTCGTCGAACGCCTGCGCGACCTCGCCGATCTCGTCGACACGCGACATCTTCGCGCGGGCGTCGAGCTCGCCCTTGCCGAACGCACGCGTCGCCGCGGCGAGCGACGAGAGCGGACGCGCGAACGATCTGGCCGTCAGCCACGAGCTCACGCCCACGACGACCAGGATGACCGCGACCGCGAGCGCGAAGGGCGGACTGGGCGGAGGGCCGGGACGCGCTGGGGGCGGGCCTGGCGCGCCTCCACGACCGCGAGCGAACGAAGGAGCACCAGGAGCAGGAGGCCCGTCGCCGTTCATCGGCGGAGGACCTCCGAAGGACACGTTGGGCCTCGGTGCCCCGTCGAACGGCGGCGGTCCTTCGGGTCCACGCCCGCGCGGCGTGTACTCGAGCCGCGCCTCGCGACCGTCGCGCATCCGGATCGGCAAGGTCGAGGGCTTCGCTCTCGGTGGTCCGTGCGGTCCGCTGGTCTCCGGTGAGGTGGCGCGGGCGAGGACACGCCCGTTCGGGTCCGTGACCTCGACGGACCAGTGGAAGGCCTCCGCGATCCGGTCGACCTCTCTCTGGAGCTCGGGCGGATCGTCGATCACCCTCGCGAGGCCCTCGGCGACGAAGCGCCCGTGCCCTTCCCATGGCGGCGATGGGCGCCGCTGCTCGGCGAGCGCTGCGCGCTGCTCCGCGCGACGCGCAGACTCACGCGCCTGGTGGTCGACCTCCATCACGACGGCCACGATCACGAACTGGACGAGGCCAATCGCGTAGATCCTGAGCGCCATCCGCGACGGCCGCCGAACGATGCGCCGGAGCCAGCTCACGTCAGCCACGCTCGAGGGCCAGCATGTAGCCGACGCCTCGGACGGTTTTGATGATGCGAGGGTTGCGCGGGTCGTCGCCGAGCTTTCCTCGGAGATGCGAGACGTGCACATCGACGGATCGATCGAACGCTTCTTCCGCGCTGCCGCGCACGATGTCGACGAGCTGCTCGCGCGTCAGGACGCGGCCCGCCCGCTCGGCGAGCGCGCGGAGCAGCATGAACTCGTACGTCGTGAGTGCAAGCGGCGCATCGTCGAGCGTCACCTGCATCGCGTCGACGTCGATCGCGATCCGCCCGATCCGGATCGTCTTCTTCGCCGGTCCGGCGTTGCCGCGAGCACGCCGTGCGTGGGCGCGAACGCGTGCGAGCAGCTCGCGCGACGAGAACGGCTTGGCGATGTAGTCGTCGGCGCCGCCCTCGAGCCCGACGACACGATCAGCCTCTTCACCCCGCGCGGTCACCATCAGGATCGGGACGTCGGTCCGCGAGCGGAGCTCCCGGCAGACGTCGAGACCACTCATTCCGGGGAGCATGAGGTCGAGCAGCACCACATCGGGCCGCGCCTTGACGACGTGCCCGACGGCGTCGCGACCGTCCCCCACGATCGTCACCGTCACACCGTGAGACTCGAGGTAGCGCGCCGTGAGCTTTGCGAGCCGTTCGTCGTCCTCGACCAGGACAACGGAGATGGGTAGCTCGGTCGTCGTCGTCATGCGGGTCACTTCGAGCATCTCCAGCCTACCGCGGGAGTGCCGGACCGTCCCTCTGCGCGAACGCGAACGAGAACGCGAGCGCGACCTCGACCGATGACCGGCACCTCTCGATCTCAGGCTGGCTCGCGCACGTTGCGCCCGTGCAGCGGAATCGTGAACGAATGTTGAGCCGAGGCGGGCGGGCTCATCAGAAGAGGAAGCCGAGCCGGAGCAGATCGACCGTGGCGGTGGTGCTGTTCCCGAGCCCGTTGGCTGCCGCCAGGAGCGCGCCGTCGATGTCGAGCTGCGAGGCAATCCCGGCTCGCGTGGCAGCGCCGCTCCGATCCAGGGTCGGGCGGATCGGGACCTGCACTCCGGCGTCGATGCCGACCGTGATCCCGCTCTCGAAGGTATAGAGGAACCCCAGGCGCGGGTTCACGAACCACGTCGACGCCGACATCGCCTCGCTGAACGAGCCGAGCTGCCCGGCCGAGAGCGTGGCCTTCGCGTCGAGCCACTGCCGGCCCCCGCGCACGCCGATGAAGAACGCACCCCGGAAGGGAAAGAGGCGCAGGTCCGCCGCCAGCGCAGCAAAGCTCGCCTCGACGTTCATCACGTTCATCCGAGGCAGGAAGCTGTATTCGACGCCGACGCCGACCAGCCGTTCGATCTTCGCGAAGCCCTCGACCGCAAACGGCCTCGGAAAGCCGATACCGACGAGCGGGCCGATGCGAAAATGATCGGTGCGCGCACTGCCTGGCCGCGCTCCTGCGGGATGGTCGCTCTTCTTCAGCCGCGCCTCCTCGCCCCGCGCCGACGACGGCTCGGCGGCGTGAGCGCCGGACGACGCTAGGGTGACCATCGCCGCAGACGCGATGGCGCTGAACGCCCCTCGAAGGTTCACGTGTGAAGTACCTCGCCTCATGCAGTACGGCCGCCGCAAAGAAGCGATCAGCCCTGTGCACGACGAAGCAGGAGGTGGACCGAGCGCGAAGATGCGCTCGATCCGCGCGCGGCTCGAACGCGCCCAGCTCGCTCGCGCGCGGAGGCTGTCGCTAGAGCGCCCGGGCGGCGACCTTCGAGCCACACGGTTGAGCTGTGCGCCCGGGCGAGCTCGAGCGGAACTAGAACGCGAGGCCGCTGACGCCGAGGAACACACCGTTCGGTGTGCCGTCCGTGCCGGTCAGCGGAGACACGATCGGGGAGATCCCGGACAGCGGCAGCGCAGTTCTGGCCGTCTCCCGGCTCGAGCTCGGCCGTAGACCGAGCGGCGGCAGCTCGCGCTTCTTCTTCTCGGCCGTCTCGGGCACGAAGGCGAGGTGCGCCTGGACGACCCCGATCGCCGCGATCGCGACGAACGCGCCTGCGAACCCGAGGTTCACGATCCGTAGGTCCTCCGCCCGCTGGTGGTACTGCGAGACGAGCCGGTTCACATCGCCCCCGGGGCGTCGCAGCTCTTCGTTCTCGCGGCTCCGCGCGTAGAGGTACATGCCGTAGGTAACGGCGGTCCCGGCGACCGCCGCGACCTCGGTGCCGAGGAAGACCCAGCCGAGCGCCGGCTGACCGTTCTGGAACTGCCCAGCGCCGAACGGGAGGCTCGCCACGACACGGTTGTGACGGACCGTGATCTTCTCCTCCGAGGCTTGCGCCTTCACCTTCTCGAGCCACACGCGCTGCGCCTCGCGCTCGGCGGCTTCGCGGGCCTTCTTCTCCGCAGCGAGCCGCGCCGCGGTCTGCTGCGCATTGCGGATCTGCTCGAGGAGCGACGAGCGCACGTCGATGAACGTGTTGATCGCCTCGCTCGGGAAGCTGAGAGGATCGGGCTCGAAGGTCGGGTCGTCGAGGACGAGCTTCTCGAAGACGTCCGTCGCGTCGTCCTTCTTGCCCTGGAGGAGGAGCGACGCGCCCAGGTACATCCGCGCCTGGGAGATGAGCGATCGCTCTTTCAGGCCGCTCTTCGGATCGAGGATGACCCGGAGCCGCTCCTCGGCATCGGCCCAGTTGCGCGCGAGGAAGGAGGCACGCGCCTTCTCGAGCTCGGCGCGAGCGTCCGCGCGCGCGGGGCTCCCGACCAGCAGCGCCATCGCGACGACCCCCAGCGCGACGAGCCGCGCGGGGGAACGGCCTCCAAGAAGACCCACGCGGCCATACTAGTTCGGCGGAGGTCGTTCGGGGCCGCCCATTTCAACGCGGGCCGAAGGCCACCACTGCGGGTGGTTGGGCGAACCTCTGCGGGTCGTCGGGGCAACCACTGCAGTGGGTCGTTGGGGCGCAAACCCCAAGGTCTCGACACGTGGACGGGCGAGCGGCCTCGACGGCCCAGCTCAGCGCTTGAAGGAGATCGTGACCCGCTTTCCGGCCGTGAGGGTGATCGCCTGCGGCTGGCTCGAGGGCTCGTTCCGATCGAAGACGTGCACCTCTCGCCACCCCGCCCTCATCGGGATCTCGATCTCGCCTCCTCCGGCGACGTACAGCGTGGGGATCTCCACGATCCCGTACGCGTGGGACGGGTCCCCTTCGACGACGAGCTTCGCGTTGGCGATCGCGAGCACCACGTCGAGCTCGACATTGTTGTCACCGGCCGGCACTTGGACCGTCTTCGGTGTGCAGAGGTCCCCCTTGCAGGTGAAGACGAGCGTGTGAGCCTTGTCGTCGAGCGTGAAGGACTTCGTCGGATCGGGCTCGGCGGCCGGCGTCCCGTCGATCGTCAACTGCACGCCGAAGCCCGGGCTGAGCCTCGTGAAGGTGACGATGCGCGGAGTGCCCGCCTTCGGGCTGGGCGCGATGACCGGCGTCGCGATCGTCCGCGTCGTCGTGACGTTCGGCACTCCGGTCGGCGTCGTCCCCGCTCGTTCGCTCGACTTCGCCGCGCTCGCCGAGGGTTTCGACACCGACGTCGAGCCGGCTGCGACGACTCCGCTCCGCTGCGCGGACGGAGTCGAGGGCGCCGTCGGATCGAGGGGCGGCGGGCCCTTGAACGCCTTCGCCACGGAATAGGCGCCCGAGCCGAGCACGACGGCACCGAGCACGAGCGGAGCTACGCGGCGAACCAGACGCGCGCGCGCCTCGGAGCGCTGCATGCTCGCGACGACCTTGAGCAACGAGGGATCGTTCGGGGCATACGCGAGCGCGCGGTTGTAGTCCGCCGCCGCTGCCACGGCTTCACCACGCTTCCGTGACGCGGCACCGAGCTGGCAGAGCCGATCGATCAGCTGCTTGTCGTGGTCCGCGGTCCACCCTTCGGGGTCGTCGAGCCAGGCCTCGATCTCCACCTTCGGCGTGCCCATCCCGAGACGCCCGAGCTCGGCGGCGATCGCGTCGCGCATCGCCTGCGCGTCAGGGAAGCGAGCCTCGGGCTTCCGCGCGAGCGCGCGGTCGAGGATCTGGCTCCACACCTTCCCGACGATCGGACGCTCACGCTCCGCCGACGCATACACGCCATCGAGGACGCGGCGCAGCACCTGCGCGGGATTGTTCCCGATGAACGGCAGGTGACCGACGAGGCACTCGTACATGAGGACGCCGATGCCGAAGACGTCCGCGCGGCCGTCCACGTCCCCGCCCTCGATCTGCTCGGGCGCCATGTGGGCGGGGCTCCCGAGCACCTGCCCGGTCGACGTCACCCCTTGAGCATCGAGGAGCTTCGCAATGCCGAAGTCGGTGAGCTTCACCGCGACGCGCTCGCCTTCGTTCTTCGGCGAGGGGGTCTTCCGCTCCCCGTTCGACGAAGACTGCGAACGAGGCTGCGGGGAAACGGAAGGAACCGGCGTCGGTGTCAGCCCGTCCCGCAGCGAGGAGGTACCCGCCGGCCGGTGCTCGACGAGCACGTTCTCCGGCTTCACGTCCCGATGCACGACACCGGACGCATGAGCGTGGGCGATCCCGGAGAGAAGCTCCATGACGAAGGCTGCGCCGATCTCCGGCGGGAGCGCCCCATGGTTCTGCAGGATCTTCCGCAGCGTCGGCCCGCGAACGAGCTCGACGACGAGGTACTGCTCCGTCTCGTCCTCAGACGAGACGTCGAACACCTCCACGATGTTCGGGTGCCGCAGCTTCGCCACCGCCTTCGCCTCGACGGAGAAGCGGTGCGCGATCTCGCGACTCTCGCGCAGGTGCGGGTGGAGCACCTTGATCGCGACATCGCGGAGCAGACGCTTGTCGTGCGCGCGATAGACCGTCGCCATGCCGCCATGCCCGAGCTCGTCGAGCATGTCGTACTTGGCGAGGACGGGCGCGCGGCCCGACCTGCTGCCCGCGCTGGCCACCATCGCGACCAAGCATAGCCATGTCGGTCCCGCCCCGGCGAGCCTGGCAGCACTTCGGCGAGAAAGACGCGCATTTGAAGGCGGGCCGAAGGCCCACCACTGCGGGTGGTTGGGGCAACCACTGCGGGTGGTTGGGGCGCAGCCCCAAGTTATCCCTTCAAACCGAGGCGCTTCATGCGGGACCGGAAGGTGCTCTCGCTCATTCCGAGCGACCGCGCCGCACGGGACTGGTTGTTGTCCGCGCGGGCGAGTACCTGCACGAGGATCTCACGCTCGAGCTCGTCGAACGTGGTCCCCCCCTCCGGCAGATCGAGCGACAGCGACCCGGGGGCGATGGCATCGATGTCCATCCGAGGACGCGACATCGGCGGCGCTTCGATGTCGTAGTGGCCGCTGCTCGACGGCGCGACGTCGATGCTCGTGCTCGAAGGCCGCCCGTGGTCACGCCCCCACGACGGAGACGGCGGCCCGGACCGCGGGTCCCAGGGCTCGACCGGGGTCGGGGCGCTCAGGCGCGCACGCGGCAGCTCGTTCGCCATCGGATAGCCCGACGCCGGGTTCGGCGAAGACGGTGGAGGACCGCCGGGCGCGTACGGAAAGAGGCTCGTACGGATCGACTGCGGCAACCCGAGGTCCTGCGCATCGACGTCTCGACCCGCGTGATAGATGACGAGGCGCTCCATCACGTTGCCGAGCTCGCGGACGTTGCCGGGCCAAGGATGCGCTTCGAGCGCACGCCACGCGTGCTCCGTGATGCGCGGCTGCTCGCGGTTCATGCGCCGCGCCGCGGCCTCGAGCAGCGGAACGCCGATGCCGCGCACGTCTTCTGGGCGCGCGCGAAGCGGCGGCACCTCGATCGGGCAGACGGCGAGGCGGTAGTAGAGATCGAGCCGGAAGAGCTGCTGGTGCGCATCCGCAAGCAAATCGCGATTGGTGGCCGCGACGATGCGAACGTCGACCTGCCGCGGCTCGCTCGCGCCGACGGGCCAGAACTCGTGAGACTCGAGCGCGCGCAGGAGCAGCGCCTGGAGCGACATCGGCGCCTCGCCGATCTCGTCGAGGAAGAGCGTCCCACCGTCGGCGAGCTCGAAGAGGCCGCGACGTGCTTGCTGCGCCCCCGTGAACGCGCCCTTCACGTGCCCGAACAGCTCGCTCGTCATCAGCTCCGGCGGCAGCGCCGCGAGGTTCTGCGCGACGAACCTCGCTCGACGGCGACCGCTTCGCTCGTGGATCTCGGCGGCGATGAGCTCCTTGCCCGTGCCCGTCTCACCGTGGAGCAGGACGCTCGCGTCAGTCCCCGCGACGGCGACGACCTGCGCCATCACCTTCTGCATCGCCGGCGACATCGCGAGGAGGCGAGGACGCGCGGCCGACGCCGTACGCGACACCGCCTCGACGTCGTCCCGAAGCTTCACGTTCGACACGCGGAGCTCGGTCGTCAGGCGGCGGTTCTCCAGCTCGAGCGCACGCAGCTTCGCCGCGCGCTGGATCACGAGGCGGAGCTGCGCGTTGTCCCACGGCTTGAGGACGTACGCGAAGACGTGACCGTGGTTGACCGCATCCGCGAGGTCGTCGTGATCGCTGAAGCCAGTGAGGAGGATGCGCTGCGTATCCGGGAACGACTCGTACGCGCGGGCGAGCAGCTCCGAGCCCTTCATGGGGCGCATTCGCATGTCGCTGACGAGCACGTCGAACTCGCGCGATGCGAGAGTTGCGAGCGCTTCGCGTCCGGTGCCGACGCACGTCACGTCGAAGTGCTCCGCGAAGACCGCAGCGAAGACCTCGCGCACGTCCTCTTCGTCGTCCGCGTAGAGCACGCGCGGCTTTTTTGCCGGGGGTACCGGCGGCCGCTCGCTCACAGCGTACGGAGGCATCGCCACATGCTGACCTTACTCGTCAAGCGGCTGAATACACAAGGGAAGCGGCTCACTGTCCCCAGGAACCATCGCACCCTACCCGCCGCCCTACTCACCCTACCCGCCCGCCCCACCCGACCGCCCGACGCACTCGGGCGGTACGCAGGCGGGGACGCTCAGCTCGCGAGCTGCGCGGTGAGCTCGTCGTGGAACGAGCGGAACGCGCTCTCCTCCGGCCAGACGGGCGCATCCGCGAGCAGCGTCCGCGCTTCGCCTTGCCGTCCCGCATCCACGAGGAAAACCGCGCGGGCATACCGCATCGCCCAGTGCACGAGCGGAGACGAGCGGGCCACCTCGCGAAGGACAGCCTCGTCCTCGGAACGACTCGAATGCGCAAAAGCTCGCGCAAGCGCGCCGACGCCACGGCGGAGCAGGCTGATCTTCCTCCGCATCCAGAACCCCACGTTCGGCAGCGGGAGGTTCTCGAGCTCCTCGGCCTTCGAGAGCGCGCGCGAACGTTCACCCACGTAGACGTCCAGGAGGGCCTCGATGAAGAGGCGTTGCTCGACCGCGGCCTCCCACGCCGGCCCCTTCGCGGCACGCGAGAGCGCGTCGTGAGCGCGATCGATGAAGCCGTAGGCGGCGTACGCCGTCGCGGTGACCAGCGGAGCCATCGTCTCGGGATGGGTGACCTTCCGGAACGAGCTCTGCCACGTGCCGACGATGCGGCTGATGTCCCCCGAGAGGAGAAGCTGCCGCATCCGCCGGCGAGCGAGCCACGCGGGCACCACGAACGCGACCGCAACGACGAGCACCACGGCGACGAAACGCACGTCACGTGCGATCAAGCGCGCCGACACGAAGGCGAGCAGCGCGAGTGAAGCGATGGACAGTGCGCGGGGGAGGAAGCGATTCACGATGTGAACCAGAACATGCGACACGGATCGCCGTGACGCAATGGTGGTACTTCCCCCCGAGCTCCGGTGGAGCGGGATGCGTCGCTCGACGCGTCGAGCGAGAGACCGTCGGTGTGAGCCGACGGCCTTTCGCGTGACTCAGTCGCTCGACTTCTTCGGATCGCCGATGCCGTGGCGGCGGAGGTAGCCGCGCACGTGCGCACGCTCCATCGCGGCGCGGCGGCCGATCTCGCTGACGTTGCCCGAGCACTCCGCGTAGAGCGCGGTGAAGTACTCACGCTCGAAGCGAGCGAGGACCTCGCGCTTCGCGTCCTGGAACGTACGGCCGCGCGTCGGCGTCGACTCGCTCGCAGCAACGAGCGGGGCGAGGTGCTGCGCGAGATCAATCGGCCCGTCCTTGCCGAAGGCGAGCGCGACGGCGATGACGTTGCGAAGCTCGCGGACGTTGCCCGGCCAGTCGTGGCGCATCAGGCGCTCGAGCGAGTCGTTCGTGATGCGGTTGTACGCGGTCGGATCGCCGAGGTCGCTGATCATCTTGCGCACGAGCGCGGGGATGTCTTCGAGGCGATCGCGGAGCGACGGCAGCTCGATGCGAAGCTGCGCGACGCGGAAGTACAAGTCGCTCCGGAACGTACCCGCGTTGACCTCGCGGACGAGATCACGGCGGGTCGCCGCGATGACGCGGACATTGACGGGGCGGTAGTTGTTCGAGCCGACCGGCTTGATGCGCTGCTCGGCGAGCGCGCGTAGGAGCTTCGGCTGGACGTCGATCGGAAGCTCACCGAGCTCGTCGAGGAAGATCGTCCCGCCATCGGCTTCGACGAAGGGGGAGACGCGCTTGTCGACAGCGCCGGTGAACGAGCCACGCTCGTGACCGAAGAGCGCCGACTCCGCGAGGCTCGGCGGGATGGCTCCGCAGTCGACGACGACGAACGGCTTGTTCGCGCGCGAGCTGGCGCCGTGGATGGCCGCAGCGACGAGCTCCTTGCCGCAGCCGGTCTCGCCGAGGATCAGCACCGTGAGGTCGGTCGGCGCGGCCTTGCGGCAACGCTCGAACACACCGCGCATGCTCTGGCTCACTCCGACGAGCGGTCCGAACTGCGCGACCTCCGGGATGTCGACCTGCTCGGGCTGCGTCGGATTGAACTCCAACGTCGAATCACCGACCGTCAGCACCGTGTGCTTGGTGAGGTAGACCTCGCCCACACGCGTATCGCCGATGAACGTCCCGTTACGAGACCCGAGGTCGCGAACGCGCACCCCTCGCTCGGTCGCTACGAGCTCGGCGTGAACCGCGCTGACCTTGCGGTCGTCGAGAACGAGATCGCAGGCCTCGTTGCGGCCGACCACCTGCGTCTCAGGTCCGATGTCCAGGGAAGGCTTGTTTGCCTGCCCGCGGTTCACCTTCAGCGAACCGCCTCGGACCTCGAGCCGACCCTTGGCTACGACGGTAGCATCCACGGATTTGCGTTGTATCACGCCTCGGTCCGCATCCGGCAAGAGGAATACTCAGCCGCAGCGGTTCGAGGGCCCCCGGAGCAGGGCGATCCTCTCCGCCACTCCGCTTTTTTCGGTCGCTCCGCCCGATCCCTTGCCTCCCCCTCGCGGCGCGTCTCCCCGTGCATTTTCCCGAGCAACGGGCATGCGGCGCGGAGCGTCAAAGGTGGTGACCGTGGCCTCGAATGGCCAGAACCGCTACGGTTCGATTAGCTTCCTCGGCTCTCGTCCCGCCCTTAGATCTTTCCGCCCTTCGATGGGCGTGCCGCTTCCGATGTCCCGCTTTACCCCTCTTGCAGTCGCTTCCCTCGGGGCTTTCCTCGGGATGTCCATGGTCTTCGGCGCATCGACGGCTGGTTGCAGCTCGGACGAAGAGGCAGGCCTGGCGAGCGCCGCCGACGCAGGCACGCTCCGCCGCGACGCGTCTCCCGTGGACCCGAGGGAAGCTGGCCCCGCGCTCGACGCCAGCCCGGGCCCGGTCCCGAGCTGTGAGAAGTACTGCGACCTCGTCATGCACAACTGCACCGGCGATGACGCGCAGTACGACTCGATCGAGGACTGCCGCGCCTTCTGCGCCCACCTCCCGCTCGCCCAGCCGACGCGCGAAGCCGAGGAAAAAGCCGCCGCGTCCGTCGCCTGCCGCCAGTACTGGGCGGACGGCCCCGCACGCACGAGCCCGAAGGCCTACTGCCTCGCGGCAGGACCGTTCGGCGGCAACACCTGCGGCGACCGTTGCACCGCGTTCTGCAACGTCGTCCTCTCGGCCTGCTCCCCCGATGGCGGCGTGACCGCCTACGCGAGCCAGCCCGAGTGCGCGACGGCCTGCGCCGATTTCACCTACCGCGACCGCGGCGCGGACGGCGGCGGCGAAGGCCCGAACGGCCCGAGCGACGGCGACTCGCTCAACTGCCGTCTCTATTGGCTGCGCGAAGCGACGAAGGATGCGGAGAAGTGCACGTCGCTCAATCCGCAGAGCGACGTCTGCAAGGACTGAGCGAGGCCGTTCACGCCGCACGCCGCTCGGCGGTGAGCGCCTTCAGCGACGACGCGTCGAAGGGCTCCCGAGCGAGCCGAGGTCGTTGAACGATCCCGCCGTCACCTCGGTACGATCGTCGCGCATCGAGAGCGCGGGCGCAGGCGCCGGAGCGGCCGCGCGGCGTCGCGAGTTGCCCATCACGCGGCAGACCTTTCGCCAGCCATCGAGCGCTTCCATCGCGCTGCCGAAGCGACGCTCGCGCTCGCGCGCCATGATCTTGGCGAGGTACCGCTCGATCGCGGCCGGCCAGGTGTCGCCCGTCGTCTGGGCGAGGGTCGGGGGATCCCGATCGAGCTTCAGCGCGATGAGCGTGAGCGCGTTCGAGCCCTCGAACGGAAGACGTCCGGTGAGGGCTCGGAAGGCAACCGCCCCGAGCGCGTAGAGATCGGCGCGCTCGTCGACGCGGGCGGAGCCGCGCACCTGCTCCGGCGCCATGTACGCGAAGCTCCCGAGCGTCGCGTCGAACGCCGTGAGCGACGGCTCGCTCCTCCGAGCAGCGCTCGACTTCATCTTGGAAACGCCGAAGTCGAGGATGCGCGTCCGCTCCTCGGCGTCCCCGTGCTGGATCTCTTCCGGCGTGAGCTTTCGCTTCTCGATGAAGAGGTTCGCCGGCTTGATGTCGCGGTGAACGACGTGCGCGCTGTGGGCGGCGTTGAGCCCCTGGAGCGAGTCCTCGATGATCGGTGCGACCTCGGCGAACGAGAGGTACTGCTCGCGCCGGAGACGCTCGTCGAGCCCCTCACCGACGAGCCGCTCGAACGCGATCCAGAGTCGGCCGTCCTTCTCCTTGCCGGAGCCGAGGATGGCGGCGACGTAGGGCGAGGCAATCTTCTTGGCGATGTCCGCCTCCCGATTGAACCGGGCGACGAGGTCGGGGTCCTGAGCGGCGCGCTCGTGCAGGACTTTGAGCGCAACCTTCTCTCCGCTACGCGCTTCCGCGGCGTAGACCTCCCCCATGCCTCCCTGACCGATCAGCCGGCGGATCTTGTAAATTCCGCCGATTATCGATCCCGGCACAAGGCCAGGCTCAGATGCCATCCCGCGAGAGTGTAGCACGGACCTCTGCCTCCTGGATCACCTGAATCGAGGCCCCTTTCGAGCGCGCAGGCTAGCTGGCCCGGTCGGACAGCAGCTTCCGGAAACCGCCCAACGAAACGCGACGAAGTCCACCGAGGTCCACGCGGATACGGCGCATGCCGAACCGCATTGAAGGCGGCCAGAAGGCCCTCTACCCTCGCTCGGCGTCACATCGACGCGCCACCTGGCGGCACGCGCCGGGGGCGAGACGTGGCAGACGATGACGAGAGACGATGGGCGGCCGCGATCGCGTGGTTAGGATGGACGCGCGGAGCTCCGTTCATGGGGTTCGGCGCCTCTTTTGACGGGAGATTCGGACGACAGCCATGCGAAGCGTGAATGACGTCGAGGCCTACCTCGGCAAGATGAACCGCGAGTACTCCCCGGTGGAAGACCAACCCGGAACGTTCCTCGTGCGCGGCGGAACAAACATGCCGCCCACCGCGTTGCGCGTCGACCCCCCGCTGGTGGTCCTCCGGGTCCACGTCGGCGACGTCGAAGGCGGCGACGCCGCCAACGGCGAGCTCTTCAAGAAGCTCCTCACGTTGAACGCCAAGTCCCTCGTGCACACCAGCTTCGGCCTCGAGGACTCCCGGATCGTCCTCGTGAGCGCGCTGGAGCTCGAGAACCTCGACTACAACGAGCTCGCGGCCACGCTCGACGAGATCGACGTGACGCTCGCGCAGCAGGTCGCTTCGCTCGCCGAGCTCTCCAAGGCCGCATCCGTCCAGCCGGGCGTGAAAGGGAACGCCTGATCATGGGCATCTTCAGCAGGCTCGCTCAGCTCATCAAGTCCAACCTCAACGACCTCATCAGCAAGTCCGAAGATCCGGAGAAGATGCTGAATCAGGTCGTCCTCGACATGAACAACCAGCTCGTCGAGGCGAAAAAGCAGGTGGCTGCTTCGATCGCCGACGAGAAGCGCCTGGCCAAGCAGTTCGAGCAGGAGACGGCACACGCGACCGAGTGGGAGCGCCGCGCGATGATGGCCCTCCGCGCGGGGAACGAGGAGCTCGCGAAGGAGGCGCTGGCGCGCAAGAAGGAGCACGACCAGCTCGCCGAGACCTTCAAGGATCAGTGGAGCAAGCAGAAGAACGCCGTCGATCAGCTGAAGAAGGCGCTTCGGCTGCTCAACGACAAGATCGAGGAAGCCAAGCGGAAGAAGAACGTCCTCATCGCCCGGAAGAAGCGCGCCGAGGCGCAGAAGGCCATCCAGGAGACCATGCATGGCCTCCGCGATCAGAGCGCCTTCGAGACGTTCGAACGCATGGCCGGCAAGATCGACCAGATCGAAGCCGAAGCCGAAGCCGCGAGCGAAATCCAGGAGGAGTACACGGGCGACCTCCTCGCCTCGAAGTTCTCCTCGCTCGAGCGTACGGCAGGAGCCGAGGACGATCTCGCAGCACTGAAGCGCAAGATGGGCATGCTCCCTCCGGAGGAAGCGCCGGCGGTGCGCGCGGAGACGCCGAAACGCGTCGTCGAAGCGCCGGTGGTGGCCGGACCGTCCGAGCAGGACGAGCTCGCCGCAGCGCTGGAGGAGCTCGAAGCCGAGCAGCAGCAGCAGGAGCAGCGCAAGGCCGGCCGCTGACGGGCTCGCACGGCCCGAAGCCGAGCGGCCCGGCGAGGCCGCTCGGCGCGGGCGTCGACACCGGCATGCGCGTGCAGTCGTCCGCGCGGTGCGGATACGGGCTCATGGAGCTTCAAGCGGCCGGGGGCCGGCGTCCTTCGCCGGGTGCCGCGCGTGAGTCACGAGCCGACTGCGCAACTGAAGCCTGAAAGCGACCGCCCCGAGCCGCGTCCGCCAGGGGGCGCGGCGGACCAAGCGCATCCTCGCCCGTTTTCCGTGCGGCGTAGTAAGCTGCCCCGCCATTGAGTACCGAAGCGGCGCCCCTCTCAGCTCGTCCGAAGAGTGACGCGTCGGCACCCGACGTCGCGCGCGCGTCACTTCATCACAACTGCGCGGTCGAGGATCTCTACGCGCGGCTCGAAGCCGATCCGGTGCGCGGCCTCGGCGAGAAGGACGCCGAGGCGCGGCTGGCCAAGCACGGCCCGAACGAGCTGCCGTCGGCACCGCCGCCGAGCGCGCTCAAGCGCGTCATCGCGCAGTTCGCCAACCCGATCGTGCTCACGCTCGTCGGCGCCGCCGTCATCGCGACCGTCAACGGCGCAAGCGCAAAGGCGGAAGAGAGCTTCCTGGCCCGCTTCGGTGACGCGATCGCGATCGGGCTGATCGTCGTCCTGAACGCCGTGCTCGGCTACTACCAGGAGCGGCGAGCCGAGCAGGCGCTCGATGCGCTCAAGAAGATGCAAACGCCGAACGCGCGCGTGCGTCGCGGCGATGTCGTGCAGATCGTCCCCGCGCGCACCCTCGTCCCCGGCGACGTGCTGGAGCTCGAGGCCGGCGACGCAGTTCCGGCCGATGCGCGCCTCCTCCAGACGATCAACCTCGCGACGCAGGAGGCCGCGCTCACCGGCGAGTCGCTGCCGATCGCAAAGGACGCCCGCGCGGAGCTCCCGAACGACGCCCCGATCGGCGACCGCACCACGATGCTCTTCACCGGGACGTCGATCGTGCGCGGAAAAGGACGCGCGCTCGTCGTCGCCACCGGCAAGGACACCGAGCTCGGCAAGCTCTCGACGATGCTGTCGGAGTCGAAGGAGCAGAAGACGCCGCTCGAGGAGCGCCTCGATCACTTCGGCAAACGCATCCTCATCGCGTGCATCGCGATCAGCGGCGTCATGTTCGCCTGGGGCATGTACCGCGGCGACACCACGTGGCAGGAGCTCTTGCTCGCGGCCGTCAGCCTCGCGGTCGCCGCGATCCCCGAAGGCCTGCCGGCCATCACGACGATCACGCTCGCACTCGGCATGCAGCGCATGGCGAAGAAGGGCGCCATCGTCCGCAAGCTCGCGGCCGTCGAGACGCTCGGCGCCGCCACCGTGATCTGCACCGACAAGACCGGCACGCTCACGCAGAACGAGATGACGGTCCGCGAGATCTACGCGGGCGCCTGCTCGTACAGCGTCACCGGCACCGGCTACGATCCGGTCGGCGAGATCTGCGACCTCGACGGAAAGGCCGTCGTGTGCAGCGAGCGTGCGGCGCTGACGGAGCTGCTCGCGACCATCTCGCTCGCGAACACCGCCTCGCTCGAGCTGAAAGACGGGTTGTGGCGCGTCGTCGGTGATCCGACCGAGGGCGCACTGCTCACGCTATCGGCCAAGGGAGGGCTCCCGAAGGAGTCCGTCGCACCGTCGCACCAGATCCTGAAGGAGATCCCGTTCGACAGCGACCGCAAGCGCATGACGGTCGTGACGCTCGACGAGACGGGCAAGGAGATCGCGCACACCAAGGGCAGCGCCGACGTCCTCATCCCGCTCTGCGTCCACCAGCTGACGCCGGACGGCCTCGAGACGCTCGACGACGCGAAGCGCGAGGAGATCCTCGCCGAGGCCGAGCGCATGAGTCGGCTGTCGCTTCGCGTCCTCGCCGTCGCGCGGCGCGAGCTCACGGTATCGACCGACGGCGAATCACCGTCGTCCGACCCGCCCTTGGACGCCGACCAGCGCCCGAGCGCCGAGCACATCGAGCAGCGTTTCACGTTCCTCGGCCTGGTCGGGATGATCGACCCTCCACGCAAGGGCGTGAAGGAGGCGGTCCGCGCGTGCACCGAAGCGCAGGTCCGCGCCGTGATGATCACGGGCGATCACAAGCTGACCGCCGTCGCGATCGCAAAGGAGCTCGACCTCTGGGACGAGGGCGCACTCGCGCTGACCGGCTCCGAGCTCGAGAAGCTCTCCGACGGCGACCTCGAGCGGCGCGTCGATCACGTGCGCGTGTTCGCGCGTGTGACCGCAGAGCAGAAGCTCAGGATCGTCAAGGCGTTCAAGGCCCGCGGTCACGTCGTCGCGATGACCGGCGACGGCGTCAACGACGCCCCTGCGCTGAAGGAAGCGCACATCGGCATCGCGATGGGCAGGGACGGGACCGACGTCGCACGAGAGGCGGCGGACATGGTCCTCGCTGACGACAACTTCGCCACCATCGTCGACGCCGTCCGCGAAGGACGCGCGATCTGGCGCAACATCCAGAAGTTCATCTTCTTCCTCCTCTCCTCGAACGCGGGCCTCATCGTCACGGTCTTCGTCGCCAGCGTGCTGCCGGGGATGAAGGAGCTCCGTCCGTTGATGATCCTCTGGATCAACCTCGTGACGAATGGCCTCCCTGCCCTCGCGCTCGGCATTGATCCGCCCGACCCGACGCAGATGATGGAGCCGCCGCGCAAGGCGACGAGCGGTCTGCTCGGCGCCCGCGAGTATCTCGGCATCGGCGTCGTCGGCCTCCTCATGGGTGGGCTCGCGATCATCTGCTACCGGTGGCCGTGGGAGGTCGACGCAGAGGAGCTGCCCTCCTATGCGCGCGCGGTCGCGTTCTCCCTCCTCGCGCTCTCGCCGCTCTTCCACGCCCTCAACTGCCGCTCGCCTACGGCGTCGATGTTCACGATGCGGCCGTTCTTGCCGCTGCCGCTCGTGCTCGCCATCGCCATCAGCGCGCTCATCCATCTCGTCGCGATCCTGGTGCCCTCACTGCGCGAGGTCTTCCAGACGTTCGCGCTCGGCTCCTACGAGTGGATGATCCTCCTGTTGCTCTCGGCGTCGATCATCCCGATCATCGAGTTGCTCAAGGCGCTCCAACGCGTCGGCATCGTCGGCAAGAACCTCGGCCCGATGTCGCGCCGCGCCTCGGATCAGTAGCATCGAAGCTCTTCCGAGCCGGCGCGGACGAGCGTATTTTGGGGGTTCGATGACACGCGCCCGCCTGCTCCGCATTCTCGCGTCGACCACACTCGTCACGACCGCTGCAGGGTGCGGCGGAGGCGCCGGCAAGGGCGACGCGAAGTCCGCACACTCGGGCGCGACGTCGGAGAAGCACGAGTCGATCGGCGACCTCGCTGCCGCGCAAGGCGGGCTCGCCGCGCTCGGCGGCGCGGGCGACCGCGAACCGGGCACCGGCACCGAGGTCTCCTTCGCGGGCCCGCTCCGCGCCGAGAGCGTCTCGAAGAAGGCCGTCCCGAAGCTCGACGGCGTGGTGAAGGAATGGCATGCGCGCTCTCCCGCAAAGGAGACGATCTCGGGGACGACGACCGGCATCGGCCTCGACGTCGCCGTGCAGTCGGGAGAGGACACGCTCTGGATCGCCGCCGAGATCGCCGATGCGAAGCTCACTCGCTCGGCGAAGCACGGCACGAGCGAGGACCACGTCACGCTCACCATCGCCTTCCCTTCCGCTCGCGGCGAGCTGAAGGCGTACGAGATCGGCTTCTGGCCCGGAACGCCCGGGAGCGCCTCCGGAGCGGTGAAGTGGACCGCCGGTCCGAAGGCCGGTCAGAAGGTCGCCGGCGCGAAGCTCGTCGAGAACGACGTGAAGGGCGGCGTCACGTTCGAAGCAGCGATCCCGTGGAGCTCGTTCCCCGAAGCGCAGACCGTCCGCGTCGGAATGCGCGCGGCGTTCCGCTACCACAACGGAGACGGCTCGAACGTCACGGGCGTGCTCGCCACCGGCCCTGGGAGCGTCGACAAGCCCGCCGATCTTCCCGCGCTCCCCATCGCCGCCGAGCACGCGGTGCTCGAAGGGCTCCTCGAGCAGAAGGGCCTCTCGGGGACGAAGCCGAAGATCGACGTCTACGCGAACATCGCCGGGGATGAGCGCAAGGAGCGGATCAGCGTCTTCGGGCGCTTCTTCACGATCTGCGGCCCCGGCTATCGCAAGGGCGAGCAGTTCTTCTGGCGCGAGGTCGCAGGCGACATCGTCTCGCTCGAGCCGGCATCCGTCACCGGCCGTGGCAAGGAAGACCTCGTCGTCCGGCGTCGAGTGACGCAGGCCGCGTCCACGCACGAGATCCTCGAGGTGTGGTCGATCCCGACCGGTGAAGAGCCGACGACGATCTTCGCGCAGCAGATCGCGGTCGCGTCCAGCGACGGCAAGAAGCGCGTCTCGAATGCCGCGCGCCTCTCTCCCTCGGAGATCGAGGTCAGCACCGAGCCCGCCGTGGGCTGGGACGCGGGCAACTTCAACGAGACGATGGCAGGGGACATCGAGCCCCTCCTCCTGCCCTGGGGAACGATCAAGTCGAAGACCTTCAAGCTCGAAGGCGGCAAGTTCACCAAGGCAAGCGAGGTCGCGCAGGCAGGGAGCACCGCGAACGGGAGCACGAGCGCGACGAGAGGCACCGACAGGACCGACGCTCTCCCGAAGGACGTCCCGACACCGGCGGTGCAGAAGGGCTCGGACCTCGGCAAGCAGGTGCTCGAGGCGTACTTGAAGGACGCGAGCATCGCCGCCGGCACGAAGCCGCGCTTCGATCTCCAGGTCAACGTCGACGGGGACGCGAAGCCCGAGCGCGTCGTCCTCTTCGGCCGTGACATCGTCGTCCTCGGACCGTCCTTCAAGGGAGGCACGGGCTACGCGCGCATGTCGCTCTCGCAGTTCACGGACGACAAGGACATCGGCGAGCTCACCGCGCGCGATCTCGACGGCGACGGGGCCGCGGAGCTCATCGTCCGCGGCGCCCGCCACACGACGAGCCCCGCGGGCGACACGATCGATATCGACGGGCTGTTCGTCTACCAGGTGAAGGGCGGGAACATCGGGCGCGTCTTCGCGGTGGAGACGGGCCGCGAGATGGGCGGCAAGCGCGTGCAGGGGCTAGTGCAGTTCGTCCCCGCAAAGGGCGGCAAGGGCTTCGAGATCGACGTGCGTCCGGGCACGGCCAAGGGATGGACGAAGGACTCGTACCCGTGGCCTCAGGACAAGCCCGGCGCAGGCCCGATCGAGCCGCTCCTCCTCCCGTGGGGCGACCTCAAGAACGTCCGCTACTCGTGGAACGGCTCCACGTTCGCGGCGGCCCCCTGACGCGCGCACGGAGCGCCGAGGCGGCTCTTCACTGCTTCTTCGAGCACTTCTTGAGAAACGGATCCCAGTCCTCGACTGCGCACCACGCGGGACGAGCGGTGAGCGTCGGCGCGGGAGGGGGCGCAACCGAGACGGTCGGCGTCGCCGTCGCCTTCGGCGGCGTCGCCCCCGCCTTCGTGAGCGGCGCCACGGCGGGCTTGGTCACGTCGCGCTCGAGCCGGATGACGACGCGCGTGTCCTTCGCGTTGCGCGGGTCGATCTTCGTGCCGTCGAGCACGTGCTTCGCCGTCTTGTAACCGGCACGCTCGATCCGGATCGTGACCTTCTCGTCGGCGCCGACCGCGACCGTGCGCGGCTGCTGCTGAGGCGCATCGGACTTCTCGTCGTCGAGGGCGATCGTCGCATCGACGGGGTCGGTCGTCACCATGACCTGCGCCTTGACGACCGCGACCTGCGAGGGCTCCGGCGACGCGATCGCCGGCGGATCGAGCTCGTCCACCACGTCCGCGCTGGAGGCGACCGGCGTGGTGGTGGCGTTCGCATTCGCGCGCATTGCAGATGCGATGAGGACCGCGCCCACGACGCCGAGGAGGAGGAGCGCTCCAACGACGGCCCCGAGGAGGATGCCCTTCCGCCGGGGCGCGAACGGGTTCGCCGGCAGCATCGCCGCGCCGCCCGGCCCGACCTGACCTCGCGGGTTGCGGAAGTAGTCGGCCGGCACGTTGAAGCCGCCCGAGCGCCCCATCATCTCGGCGACCGCATCGGGGACGAGGCCACGCTCGACCTTCTCGAGGTCGAGAACGAGCTCCTCCATCGTCTGGTAGCGGAGCTCCACCTTCTTCGAGAGCGCCTTGAGGACGACGGCCTCGAGCCCCGGCGGCACCTCTTGCGGCTGCGGGAGCAGCGCCCGGAACGGCGCGGGCGCCTTGTACATGTGCTGCGTCAGGATCCCCATGAAGTTGTCGGCGTCGAACGGCACCTTGCCGGACGCGAGCTCGTAGAGGATGACGCCGAGCGAATAGACGTCCGTTCGCTGATCGACGGGGACACCCGCGGCCTGCTCGGGGGACATGTAGTGCGGCGTTCCGAAGACGCTGCCCGCACGCGTGAGACGCGCGCTCTCTCCGCTGATCTTCGCGATACCGAAGTCGAGGATCTTGGTGAAGTCCTTGTCGTCGCCACGCGTGATGAGCATGACGTTGTCGGGCTTCAGGTCGCGGTGGACGATCCCCCGTGCGTGCGCCGCCGCCAGGCCGCGAGCGATCTGCTTGGCGATATGGAGCAGGCGCGGCACGGGCACCACGCCGAGCCCGTCCATGAGCTGCGACAGGCTGGTGCCGTCGAGGAACTCCATGACGAAGAACGCCGCGCCGTCGGGCAGCCGGCCGTAGTCGGAGATGTCGACGATGTGCGGGCTCTCGATCGACGAGGCCGCCTTCGCTTCGTTGAGGAAGCGCTCGGTCATCTCCTGGTCCGCCGCAAAGTCGCCGCGCAGGATCTTGATGGCGACCCGCTTGTCGATCACCTTGTGGCGACCGAGATAGACGAAGCCCATCCCGCCTTCGCCCAAGAGCGACTCGACGACGTACCGCCCTTCGAGCGTCATGCCGAGGTAGGCGTCGACCTTCTGCTGCGAAGGCAGAGGCGCGGCCGAGTGGACGGTCACACCGTCCATCGTGATCTGCGTCGCTGTCCCCGAGCCGTCCGGTACCGATTGACGTGTCGGAACCGCGAGCGGGTTGGGGGCAGGTCTGTCCCGGGGTTCGGACATAGGGAGGCGGCTCCGCTTAGCATTTCAGATCTACGTGGTCTGCCCGAATTCCGGAAGTGACAAGCTCACCCCGGGCGGCCTCGCCTTCCCCTCCCCTCTCCACCCCTCCTCCCTCCCCCTTCTCCCCACTCAGCGGTCGAGCCCGGTCGCGACTCGCTCCAGGTCGAGCTGTGGGCGCGCCACAGCGGGCTCGAGTGTAAGACCGGGTGGGCTTGGCCTTTTCCGCGCGGGATCTGCGGGAAAAGGGAATGGTGGAAGCGCACACCGTGCTAGAGGTGCGACCCGATTCCCTCGTTTCGATCCCGCCTGCGCGGGATCACGCAGCACCCTGGTCAACATGGGCTACCCCGTCCAGATCGCGCTCCGCTATCTCGGCTCGAAGAAGCGTGCCTTCGTCTCGGTGGGCACGGCGTTCGCGATGCTCGGTGTCGCGCTCGGAGTGGCAGCGCTCGCGATCGTGATGAGCGTCACCGGCGGCTTCCAGGAGCAGTTCCGGGAGAAGGTGCTCGGGGTCAACGCTCACGTCATCGTGCTGAAGTACGCGGTGCACTTCCGCGACTACCGCGACGTGATGAAGAAGGTCGAGCGCGTCCCCGGCGTCGTCGCGGTCGCGCCCTTCGTCATCAACCCGATGATGGTGACCCACGGCGAGCGCACCGCCACCGGCGTCCTCTTGAAGGGCGTCGATCCGGAGCTCATGCCGAAGGTCCTCGACCTGCCCCGGCACATCGTCGAGGGGTCGCTCGACGGGATGCGCAAGCCGGGCGCGAAGCCGCCCGAGGCGCCCCGCGACTCGTTCTCACCGGGCAACGGCGGAAGCTGGGAGCCCGGGAAGACGGGCATGGGCAGCGGTGCAGACTCGGACTCCGGCGCAGGCACGGGGAAGCTGAGCGTGCTCGAGGCGATCGAGCGACAGATTGCGGAGGACAAGGCGCAGGACGCCGCCGCGGACGCTGGGACCTCCGACCTCGCGACCCTCATCGCAACCGGCGCTGCCGGCGAGATCGCGACCGGCGAGAACGAGAAGCCGAAGGCGACGCCCTCCGCCGATCCGCTCGACGCGATCCTCGCCGCGCCGGCCGCAAACACGAACACGACTGCGCCCGCGAAGGACGAGCCCCCGCCTCCGCTTCATCCCGCCGGGGACGTCACGCCCTCAGGCGGCTACACGAGCACGCTGCCAGAGGACGACTTCCTTCCCGAGGCGATCGATCCCGATCCCTGCCGCAGCCCGGAGCAGGTGAAGACACTCCCGGGCGTCGTCATCGGCAAGTCGCTCTCGAAGCGGCTCGCTGTCGGGCTCGGTGACTGCCTCCAGATCACGTCGCCGCAGATCGGCATGTCGTACGGTGCCAGCGGCGCGCGCCCGCCGATCGCGAAGCAGTTCCGCGTGATCGCGCTCTTCGAGGCTGGGTTCGACCAGTACGACTCGAAGCTCGTCTACACCGACCTCTACGAAGCCCAGGCCTTCTACGAGCAGGGCGACAGCGTCACCGGCGTCGAAGCGAAGGTCGACGACATCGAGAAGGCGGCCGACATCGCGAAGCAGGTCGACAAGATCCTCGCGAACGGCGTCTATCACACGATGGACTGGAGGGAGCTCAACCACGGGCTCTTCACGGCGCTGCTCATCCAGCAGATCGCGATGAGCGTCGTGCTCACGCTCATCATCGTCGTGGCGGCCTTCACCGTCATCGCGACCCTCATCATGGTCGTGCTCGACAAGAAGAAGGAGATCGCGCTCCTCAAGGCGATCGGCGCGAGCGACGACGCGATCCTCCGCGTGTTCGTCTACCAGGGCGGCATCATCGGGCTGGTCGGGACGGCCCTCGGCCTCGTGCTCGGATGGATCGCGTGCAAGTTCCTCCTTGCATACGGCTTCCCGCTCGACCCCAAGGTCTACTTCATCTCGAAGCTCCCGGTGAACGTCCGCCCGACGGAGTTCATCATCACCGGAATTGTCGCGATTCTCATCTGTCTGGTCGCGACGATCTTCCCCGCCTTCTACGCCGCCCGCCTCCGCCCCTCCGACGGCCTCCGGGCAGAGTAGCTCCCGACCCGCCGTGCTCGGCGGTCCCGTCCGCCCGGCCCAGGAACCCGCCTCGAAATCCGGGTCGCCTCCCTCCTTGGGGAGGTGATAACTTCGCGAGCGCATGCGATGGGTCGTGGAAGTCTCGTCGATCGGCAAGACGGATCTGCAGAAGTTCTGCGTCGAAGCCGAGTCGTGGCAACGCGCGCTCCAAGCAGCACGGGCGCAGCGCGGAGAAGAGGGGCCGATGAGCGGCTTCTCGATCGAGCTCCTCGAGGAGGGCTACCGCGCCGTCGATCCAATCGCGCGCATTCGCTTCGTCGTGAAGCGCGCGCCTGACGACATGCCCGTCACCGCGCCGCTCGTGAGCGCAAAGGACGGCGGCAAGGGCGTGGCGCCCAGCCCGCCGTCGACCGCCGCGGCCGAGCCGAAGGTCCCTCCGTCTCCAGCCTCCTCGCCGGCATCGACGACGACGACGTCATCAAAGCCGCCGCGCCCCGTCCAGGCCGACAAGGGCACGAACGGGTCGACGAAGGAGACGAGCCCGGCGTCGAAGGCGGCCTCGGCGACTCCGGCAACCGTCGTCGGCTCGGCGCTCCCCGGACTTCCTCCCGTGAAGGTGCTCTCGTCCCGCGAGCAAGATCCCACCGACGCTTCGCCGCTCACCTATCGCGAGTACTCGTTCGCCGTCCCGGCCGGGACGAGCGAGGACACGGCCGTCGCGGTGCTGCGTGGACAGCTCGCGCTCGTCGACGCGCTGCTCACGAACGCGAAGATGGGAAAGCTCGTCAACCTCGCCGCGTTCGACGTCGAGTTCACGGGCAAGCCTCCGAGCCCGCCCATCGCGACCTTGTCGTGGAAGGACTGGAAGGGTGAGCCCGTCATCGGCTATCCGCGCCGCGGCGCGGCTCAGACGCAGGTGAAGCCGCCGACCGCCGGCGGCGCTTCGAATGGGCCGCAGTCGACGGCCCCGCCGGCGAGCTCCCTCTTCCCGCCCCCGTCGATGCCGCCGTCCGCGCTCCAGCGCCCTGACGCAGAGCCGTCCGTGGCGCCCGCTTCCGCGGCGCCGGTCGCGTTCCCTGCACCGGCGACCGTCTCGCCGTCGTCGATCCCGCCCGCACCGCAAGCACGTCCCGCGTCGGTGCCGCCGCCCGCGATGGCCGCGCCCGCGCCGGCTCATGCGTCGGTGCCGCCGCCCGACATGGCCGCGCCCGTGCCGGCTCACGCATCGGTGGCGCCGCCCGCGATGGCCGCGCCCGTGCCGGCTCACGCATCGGGGGCGCCGCCCGCGATGGTCGCGCCGTCACAACCGCCTCCCGCCGGTGTCCCGGTCCCGGTCGTCGCGCCGGTCGTGACCTTCCAGCCCGCCCCTCCCGGCGGCTCGGTACCGCCTCCCGCGAACGCCGGCTCGGTGCCGCCGCCTGCCGCCGCGGTCGTGCAGCCGGCGCGTCGTCCGTCGTCGCCCGAAGGTCTCGCGCCGCGCGCCGACGGCATGGTCCGAACACCGTCGGGCCGCTTCGTTCGAGGCCGCACGACGGGTGACGAGCTCATCACCGCGCTGTTCGAGTCGATGCACGACCTCCACTTCCTGCGCGACGCGCTGGACGGCGGACAGTTCTGCCTCGCGCTCGCGACGGAGGTGCTGCCGGCGCGTGCAGCGCTCATCCACTTCTTCGACGTCGAGAAGCGCGAGTGGGTGATCGCATGCACCCGCGGCAAGGACACGTCGCGCCTGCTCACCCTGCGCACGGCCGAGTCGGACGAGCTCCTCCGCGACGCTGCCCGCAAGCGCCGCGCGATCGTCACGCCGAACGCGACCGAAGCATCCGCGCAGCGCTACCAGAGCCTCGGCGGGAGCCGCAGCATGATCATCGCGCCGATCATGCAGGCCGGGCGTGCCCTCGGAGCGATCGAGATCATCAACCCGCTCGACGGCATGCCGTTCACCGAGGACGAAGGCAACGCGATGACGTACATCGCGGAGCAATACGCCGAGTACCTCGGCTCGCGCGGCATCGTCCTCGACCGCGAGCGCATCCAGAACGCAGCGACGCCGCGCTGAGGCAGACCAGCACGCACGAGCCCGATCCGCTAGGCTCACCCCGTGTCGCGCTGGCGTGACCGCCTCAAGGTCTTCGTGCTGCTGCCCGTGGTCGTGGTCGCGGTCGGCGTGCTCGCGTACTTCATGTTCCGGACGACCCTGCAGGCGGACTCCCTCCGCCAGCAGTCCATCCTCGAGGCGACGCTCGCGCTCGCGACGGAGAAGGCCAACCGACTCGACCGGCAGATCATCGACCAGGACAACGTCATCGTCGCGATCGCCGATCCTGCGCGCCTCGACGAGCTCGAAGGCCGCTGGCTTCCCACTGCACGCCGCGAGACGCCGACGGTCCGCGCGATCGTCGTCCTCGACGAGAGTCGCACCGTGCTCGCGTTCGCATCACGCGCCAGTGGCGCATTCGCGGACGAGGAAGGCTTCCGTCGCCTCCTCACCCAGCGAATCGTCTTCGACATGGATCTGGCCGGGAAGCCCCCCGAGCAGCTCCGCCACCTCCACCGGGAGTACGCCGCGCAGAGCTACCTCCTCTCGTACTGGCAGCGCATGCACGCCGGGCGCCGCTACCTCGTGGTCGCCTGGCACGACATCGGTCGCCTCGTCCGCGAGACGCTCCCGACGCTCACGAGCGATCCTCCGAGCGCCGCGCACGAGCCCACGCCGGTCGCCCATCCCCCGTCGGCGAGCCGTGTGAACGTCGTCGACGAAGAGGGGCGCATCATCTACGGGCCGCCGCTCCGCACCGGCGAGTTCACCGTCGGAGTCAGGTTTCCGACGACGCTCTACAACTGGCGCATCCAGGTCTCGCCGCAGGCGAGCGAGGAGATGGCGGAGCGCGTCCAGAACCGTCGCTTGCTCGAGGTCACGATGGTGAGCTTGAGCGCGATCGTCATCGTCATCGGGGCGATCGCGATCATCCTGGTCTCGGAGAAGGAGCGCCGCGTCTCTGCACTGAAGAGCGAGTTCGTCGCCAACGTGAGCCACGAGCTGAAGACTCCCCTCGCCCTCGTGCGGATGTTCGCCGAGATGCTGCAGTCCGGACGCGTGGCGACGGACGCGAAGCGGCAGGAGTACCTCGACATCATCGTCCGCGAGAGCGAGCGCCTGTCGGCTCTCATCGAGAACGTGCTCGACTTCGCGCGCCTCGAGCGTGGACGCGGGAGCTACGAGTTCGCCGAGGGCGACGTCGGCGACGCGGTGACGCGAGCCGCGAACGTCTACCGCTACCGCGCCGAGCGCGAGGGCATGCGGCTCGCCGTCGACGTCGAGCCGAACCTCCCTCGTGCGCGGATCGATGAGCGCGCCATCCAGCTCGCGGTCGTGAACCTCGTCGACAACGCGCTCAAGTATGCGCCGGACGGCGAGGAGATCATCGTGCGCGCCAGCTCGGAGGGGGACTCGGTCCGGGTCGATGTCGTCGACCACGGCCCCGGGGTGCCGACCGACGAGCGCCAGCGAATCTTCGAGCGTTTCGTCCGCCTCACCGCCCGGAGCAGCGAATCTCAGGTTCGGGGCAGTGGCATCGGTCTTGCTTTGGTCAAGCACATTGCGGAAAGCCACGGTGGCCGGGCCTGGGTGGCCTCCCGAAGCGCCCCGGATCACAGCGGCAAGACGGGCTCCACCTTCAGCTTCTCGATTCCAGCGGCTGGGCCTCGCGGCTCGGTCCAGCGGGTCGAGGTCAAGGAGTCTCAGCCGGAATCGGGGCCCGAGTCGAGATTGGTCGAGTAGGCCTCACGGCTGAGTTGACGAAGGCCCTGCACAAGATATCGTGATCTCGGCGCGGGAAGGCTCTATGTTGCGCCCGCGCGAATTCGTGTGTCCGCGCTCTCCGAACGAGAGCGTTCGTTTGGGAGGTCTTTCAAGGGTTATCGGCATGGCGATCGGGAACGAGGAAGCAAAGCTATTCGTCGCAGGACTCCCAGACAGCGTTTCGGAAGAAGTGCTCAAGCAAATCTTCGAAGCGACCGGCGGCAAGGTCGTGAGTGTGAGCCTCCCGAAGGACCGCATGACTGGGCGTCCGAGAGGGTTCGGGTTCGTAACGCTGTCGACACCGCAGGAAGCAGAAGCCGCGCGCAACGCGCTCGACGGCTCGCTTCAGGGCGGGCGCTCGATCTCGGTTCGGCCCTTCCAACAAGAACCGCCCCGCAAGGGTGAAGGTGGACCGCTCTCGAGCGGACCGCGCTCGAGCGGACAGCGCTCGGGCGGACCGGGCGGCCCGGGCGGCGGTGGAGCGCAGCAGGCGCCCGACCGCACGCTCTACGTCGGCAACCTGCCCTACGACTGTTCGCAGCCCGAGGTCGAGGAGCTGATCAACGGCGTCGTCGGCGCAGGGCAGGTCGTCCGCGTTCATCTTCCGATGGACCCCGACGGCCGTAAGCGCGGCTTCGGATTCGTCACGATGGCGAGCTCGGAATCGGCGAAGACCGCCGCCGAGCAGCTCAAGTCCGCAGACCTCCGCGGTCGCCGGCTCATCGTCAACATCGCTCACCCGAAGGGCGACCGTCCGCCGCGAAGCGAAGGCTTCGGTGGCGGTGGCGGCTTCGCTGGCGGTGGCGGCGGCTTCGGTGGCGGTGGCGGTGGCGGCTTCGCTGGCGGCGGCTTCGGTGGCGGTGGCGGTGGCGGTGGTGGCTACGGCGGCCCCCCCTCGTTCGGTGGTGGCGGCGGACCGCCGCCGTCGCGGCGCACCTTCGACAGCGATCGACGTCGCAAGGGCGGCGGTGGCGGCGAAGGCGAGGGCAAGAAGCGCGGCGGTGGCCGCACGCGCCCGGGCCACGAGAGCAACGACGATTTCGACTGGCGCACCGCCGGTGACAAGGACGACGACTGAGCGTCGTCCCACCGTTCGTGAGGCTTTTTCATGCCGCGCTTGACGATGGCGCGGCTGGGTAATAAGTAGGCCCCCCTCTCCCGCTGGGGAGAGCAGCGGGGTTTCGAGGCTAAGATGCGTGACATCATCAAGATGAGCTGTGCGAACTGCAATCGCGCCAACTACGTGACGACGAAGAACAAGCGCACGATGGCGGAGAAGTTCGAGATTAAGAAGTTCTGCTCGACCTGCCGCAAGCACTTCCCCCACAAGGAAGGCAAGATCTCGAAGGGCTGATGCGGCTGGGCTGATTGCCCATCCGCTCGCCTTCATCGATCGCTTTCATCTTCGGGCCTGCATCGCTTCATGCGATGCGGGCCTTCGGTCTTTCATCGAGATGCTCGTCTGCACCCGCTCGAACGCTGGTCGAGGGTAGACAGGGGGCTGGCCTGTGCTATTCAGGCCGCGGCTGAGCGGCCTCTGGCCACGGGAGCGTGTGGGCTCTCACTCGATGGAACTCTGACGCATGATCTTCGACTGGGTTCACGGTCTCTTCTCGAACGATCTCGCGATCGACCTCGGGACCGCGAACACCCTCATCTACGTGAAGGGCAAGGGCATCGTTTCATGCGAGCCCTCCGTCGTCGCCGTCCAGCGGGACGTGCGCGGCGGCAACAAGGTCCTGGCCGTAGGTCGTGAGGCGAAGGAGATGCTCGGTCGTACGCCGGGCAACATCAAGGCGGTCCGTCCCCTCCGCGACGGCGTCATCGCCGACTTCGAGATCACCGAGGCGATGCTCCGGTACTTCATCTCGCGTGCACACAACCGTCGCACGCTCGTGAAGCCGCGCATCATCATCTGCGTGCCCTTCGGGATTACCGAGGTCGAGAAGCGCGCGGTGAAGGAGAGCGCCGAGAGCGCCGGCGCCCGCGAGGTGTACCTGATCGAAGAGCCCATGGCCGCCGCCATCGGCGCAGGCCTTCCGATCACGGAGCCCTCCGGCAACATGGTCGTCGACATCGGCGGCGGCACGACGGAGGTCGCCGTCATCTCCCTCGCCGGCATCGTCTACTCGCAGTCGGTCCGCGTCGGCGGCGACCGCATGGACGACGCCATCCAGGCCTATCTCAAGCGCAAGTACAACCTCGCCATCGGCGAGCAGACGGCCGAGCGCATCAAGATGGAGGTGGGCAACGCCTACCCCCTCGAGGTCCAGAAGACCACCGAGGTGAAGGGCCGCGACCTCGTCGCCGGCATCCCGAAAACCGTCATCGTCAACTCGGACGAGATCCGTGAGGCGCTCGGCGAGCCGATCAACGCGATCGTCGAGGCCGTCCTCATCGCGCTCGAGAAGACGCCGCCCGAGCTCGCCGCCGACATCGTCGACAAGGGCATCGTCCTCACGGGCGGCGGCGCCCTCCTCGCGAACCTCGACGTGCTCCTTCGCGAGGAGACCGGTCTCCCGGTCATGGTGAGCGACGACCCGATCAGCGCGGTCGTCCTCGGGAGCGGAAAGACGCTCGACCACATGGAGCTCTTGAAGGAGGTCACGATCGGCTGATCGCGTTCTCTCTCTTCTCGAGAGGGAAAGCAGCGTCCGCCCTTCGCGCCTCGTCGGAGTGATTGAGCAGTGTCGGCGTTCAAGCGGTATCGCGACGTCGGAATCGTCGTCATCCTCCTCGCGGTTCCGTTCTTCTTCCTCCGCGCCAACATGAAGGCGCCGACGAACTTGAACGCGCTCGATCGCGTCATCCTGCGCATCAGCGCGCCGATCGAGTTCGCAGCCTCGAGCCTCGCGCGAGGCGTCTCGAACATCTGGGAGAGCTACGTCTATCTGGTCGACGTGAAGGCCGACAACGAGCGGCTCGCGTACGACAACGCCCGCCTCCGCGAGCAGGTCCACCACCTCGAGCAGAAGGACGTCGAGAACCACGAGCTTCGCAGGCTCCTGCAGCTCCGGGAGTCGATCCCGGGGGATCTCGTGAGCGCTCAGGTCGTCGGCAAGGACTTCACGGAGTTCTTCCGCGTCACGCGCGTCGTGCTGGACCGCGGGTCGCGCAACATCCGCCCGTACATGCCGGTCGTAGCGCCCGACGGCGTCGTCGGCGTCGTGCTCCGCGTCAACGGCGACGCGGTCGACGTCCAGCTCGCCGTCGACGCGGCGTTCAGCGTCGACGTCGAGGACCAGCGCACCCGCGCCCGTGGCTTCGTCCGCGGCACCGGCGATCCATCGCGCTACGCGTGCAAGGTCGAGAACGTCGACTCGCGAGACGAGGTCGAGATCGGCGATCTGCTCGTCACCACCGGCAAGGGCAAGCGGTTCCCGAAGGGCCTCCCGGTCGCCCGCGTCACGAAGGTGGTCAAGCGCGAGCCCGGCCGCGATCAGGAGATCGAGGCCGTCCCGACGGTGAACTTCTCGCGCCTCGATTCCGTCCTGATCCTCGTCGCACCCGGATCCGAGGACGCCGAGCTGGACCCGAAGGACAAGAAGGCCGGCTCCGCAAAGGCGGGAGGCAAGTGATGACGCCCTCCCTCTTCTTCTCGTCGTCGTTCTCGTTCTCGGAGAGCGCGCCCCGCATCGCCCGGCTCCCCGCCTCGAACGACGCCGCCGAACTGCCTGCGCCGAGGGCGGCATGAGGAACACCGCCTTCTTCGTCGCCGGGGTCGTGCTCCTGCTCGTACAGTCGAACTTCTTCCGACTGCTCGGCAGTCTGCTCCGGCTCATCGGCTGGGTCGTTCGCGCGAAGCAGGACCTCGTCGTCCCGGGCCTCGTCCCCTCGCTCGTCCTGCCGCTCATCCTCTTCATGGGCGTGCACGAGTACTCGCTCGTCCGCGGCGCAGGCGTCGCGTTCGCGCTCGGCTACCTGACCGATCTCGTCGGCATCGCCCCCATCGGTCTCTACACGTCGACCTACGTCGCGATCTACGTGCTCTCGCGCGCGGCCGGTGTCCGGCTCGCGGCGCAGACCATGCTGATGCAGGTCGGCCTCGCCCTCGCGTTCACGCTCGTGCACAGCGTGATGATCCTCGTCCTACTCGCCATCTTCGGACGCGACGCCTACGTTCCACGCGCGCTCTACCCGATGACCCTGCCACACGTCCTCGTGACCGGCCTCTTCGCGCCGCTCGTGTTCCGCCTGGCCGCGCGCATCCATGCGGCGACGATGACGGGGGCGACGAAGGAGCTCGTGTGATGGCCGCCACACGACACGCCCTCGCGAGAGTGGAGGGAGGCGCGTGAGCAATCTCCTCGTCCCGCGGACCGACGTCAGCGAGTTCCGAAAGCGCTATCGGTGGCTGGCGCTCGTCGCGTTCATCGCGTTCTCCATCGTCCTGGGACGCCTGTTCCAGCTCCAGGTCCTGCGCGGGGCGGACTACGCGCAGATCGCGCACGAGAACGTGATCCGGCGCGTCACGTTGCCGACGACCCGCGGCATCGTGCGTGACTCGCAGGGGCGCGTCCTCGCGTCGAACCGCTCCTCGTTCAACGTGCTGCTCGTCCCCGGACGCGTGATGCCGAGCGCACGGCCCTCTCGCCGGTCGCGCCCCGGCGTCGAAGAGCACGACAGCTTCACCCGCATCGCAGACACGCTTCGGCTCAACCCCGACGAGCGCCAGCGCCTCGCGACCCGCATCCGCGACGCCTGCATCACCGACGAGGACCGCTCGCCTTGCTGGCGGCCGATCCTCGTGCGCGAGGACCTCTCGCGCGACATCGTCGCCGAGATCAAGCAGCACGCGGCCGAGATGACCGGGGCCTCGGTCGTGAGCCAGCCGGTCCGCTACTACCCGTACAAGAACCAGGCTGCGCACCTCCTCGGCTACACGAGCGAGATCGACGCGGAGACGCTCGCGAAGTACCGCCCCCCCGGCTCCGATCAGCTCTCCTCCGAGGAGCGTCAGAAGCTCAATCCGCTCGGCTACGAGCCCGGTGACATCGTCGGCGCGACCGGCGTGGAGCGCTCGTGGGAGAGCTACCTCCGCGGCCAGCGTGGCTGGGAGAAGCGCGTCGTCGACGCGCGCGGGCGCTATCGCACCGGCCCCGAGGCCGATCGCCTCCTCGACGCACCGTCCCGGCAGGAGCCGCTTCCGGGCCGTGACCTCCGCCTCACGATCGACATGGAGCTCGAGCAGTCCGTGCAGCGCGCGATGCGCGCGCACGTGTCCGGGGCGATCGTCGTCGTCGACGTCCGCACCGGACGCCTCCTCGCGCTCTACTCGAAGCCCGACTTCGACCCGAACGACCTCGCCGGCGGCTCGGGCAAGGACCGCATCCGCGAGGCGTTCGGCAAGCTCGCCACCGATCCGCTGCGCCCGATGCTCGACAAGACGATGTCGGGCGTCTTCCACCCCGGCTCCACCTTCAAGCCGTTCTCCGCGCTCGCGGCGCTCGAGGACAAGATCCTGTCGCCCTTCGACAAGGAGCGCTGCGACGGCTATCTCTCGTTCGGCCGACGCATCTTCCGCTGCGCCCACGTGCACGGGCGGGTCGACATGCGCGAGGCGCTCGCGGAGTCCTGCAACATCTACTTCTACAAGCTCGCCGAGTCGGTCGGTATGGACCGCATCGCGCGCATCGCGACCGAGTTCGGCCTCGGGCAGAAGACCGGCATCGGCGTGAACCCCGAAGCGGCGGGGCGCATCCCCACGCGCTCTTGGTACGCGCTCCGTTACAAGGGCCAGTTCCGCATCGGCTTCACGCTGAACACGTCGATCGGTCAGGGCGCCACCACCGTCACCCCACTCCAGCTCGCGCTCGCATACGCCGCGCTCGGCAATGGCGGCACCGTCTTCTCGCCGCAGCTCGTTCGCGCGGTCGAGACGAGCGACGGCTCGGTCGTCCAGGACTTCCCTCCGCGCGTGCGCCAGAAGGCGAAGATCGCTCCCGAGAACCTCGCCCGCATCAGCGACGCCCTCTATGCCGTCGTCAACGAGGACAAGGGCACGGCGTATCCGGTCCGCGATCGCACGCTCGAGGTCGCAGGCAAGACGGGGACGGCACAGACCGGCTACGTGAACCCCGGCACCGACGATCCGAAGAAGGCCTGGTATCTCTCGCGCGACCACGCGTGGTTCGCCGCATACTCGCCGGCGAAGGCCCCCGAGATCGCCGTCGTCGTCCTCGTCGAGCACGGCGGCTCCGGCCCCACCGTCGCGGCGCCGATCGCGATGCAGGTGATCAAGGAGTACCACCGGCTCGCCGCTGCCCGCGCGAGCAAGCTCGCCGGCAGCAACGCGAAGAAGCCCGATCCGAAGGACGCCAAGGACTCGAAGGACTCCGCCGGGAAGAGGCCGCCGGCACCTCAGCCGGCCGGAGACTCCGATCCCAGCCCGCGCGACCCGCCGCCGCCGGATCCCAACGGACTGCCTTCATGGCTGTCCGATCCGAACGACGAGCCAGCGAGCGAGCCGGTGGACGAACCGAGGGACGAGCCGTGAGGAGCCGACGCGATCAGGCGCGCTTCTTCGGAATGCCGCGCGACAGCTTCGACTGGACGCTCTTCTTGACGGCGTCGGCGCTCGCCGTCATCGGCGTCATCAACCTCTACTCCGCGACGAGCGTTGCTCGCGCGGCGCTCACGGACATCTACATCCAGCAGGTCTACTGGCTCGTGCTCGGCGGCATCCTCGGCGCCGTCGTCGCGGTCATCGACTATCGCCACTACGAACGCCTCGGCTACCTCCTCTACGGGGTCGGCATCATCTTCCTCGTCCTTGTCTTCATCCTCGGCAAGGACATCCGCGGAAGC
The DNA here is from genome assembly GCA_001899635.1 of Myxococcales bacterium 68-20. Taxonomy (GTDB): domain Bacteria; phylum Myxococcota_A; class Polyangia; order Polyangiales; family Polyangiaceae; genus Labilithrix. The sequence continues at coordinate 297,048 of MKVQ01000006.1, forward strand.
TCGCGATGGATCGCGATCGGCAGCTTCGGCTTTCAGCCAAGCGAGTTCATGAAGCTGTTCTTGATCATCGCGCTGGCCAAGTACCTGCACGACGATCCACGGACGGAAGCGCGCAGCCTCAAGGATCTGATCGCGCCGGCGCTCCTCACCGCGGTGCCGACGCTGCTCGTCCTGAAGCAGCCTGACCTCGGCACCGCGCTCATCCACCTGTTCATCTTCGCGACGGTGTGTCTGCTCACGAGGATCCGCTGGCAGACGATCACCGGCATTGTCGTGTCCACCGGCATCCTCTTGCCGATGATGTGGACGTACGTGCTGAAGGACTACCAGAAGCAGCGCGTCACGGTGTTCTTGAACCCGGAGGCGAATCTCCTCGGCGCCGGCTGGCACGCGCACCACGCACGCGTCGCGATCGGCGCCGGTGGGTGGACTGGGCAGGGGTTCATGCAGGGCACGCAGAACCAGTTCCTCTTCTTGCCCGATCAGCACTCCGATTTCCCCTTCGCGGTCTTCGCGGAGGACTGGGGCTTCCTCGGCTGCTTCGTGCTCGTGTCGCTCTACGGCTTCCTCGTCCTCTGGGCGATCCGCATCGCGGCAACGGCGAAGGATCGCTTCGGCGCCGTGCTCGCGATCGGCGTGGGGGCGCTCATCTTCTGGCACGCGGTCTTCAACCTCGGCATGGTCACGGGCATCCTCCCCGTCGTCGGCGTTACGCTCCCGCTCTTCTCTGCCGGCGGATCGAGCGTGCTCACGATCATGCTCGGCATCGGCCTCCTGATGAACGTCTCGATGCGCCGCTACTGGATCTCGCCCGCACGGACGACGAGCCTCCTCTCTCGAGACTGAGCGGCCTCGCATGACGCGAGCGGGCTGCGTCGGTCAGGCGCGGATCAGGCCGGCATCGCGGTCTTCGGTCGTCTCGGGGTGAAGGGAGAAAGACGGAGAAAGGCCGCCGTGTGGCACTTCCTAGGCGGCCGGTCCGCGCCTCGGTGCCGGCGCCGGCCGCCGGCTCCCCCCCAACCAACGCGTGGAACTTCCATCGGGAATCGGAACGCGTGAGCCGCTCGCTCGCAGAGCCCCCCCTCGCCTCCGGACTGCGGCGGCGCCAATCTGGGCTCGACCATGTGTCACGACTGAGTCTCCTGGCAGCCCGTCAGCCGCGGTTGAGGTTTTCCATTGCTAGTGTGCTGGCCATGCGCCGCACCGTCCTCAGCAGCATCGTCTTCACGTCGCTCACCGCCCTCAGCGTCGCCATCGGCGCTTGTGCAACGGCGCCGGTCGACGACGATCTGAGCGGGCTCACGCAGGAACAGAACCCGACGGACGCGACGGACGAGGCGAGCCCGAGCTCGAAGCTGCCGCCGTCGTCGAACCCGTCGAAGGACGAGCCCAAGGACGCCGGAACGACGCAGCCGAAGGACTCCGGAACGACGCAGCCGAAGGACGCCGGAACGACGCCGGTCGACTCCGGGCCCCCTCCGACCAGCGACGCTTGCGATGCGAACGATCCGACTTACGCGTTGAAGCTCCTGTTCGCTTCGAACCCGACCCCTTGTCCGTGTAGCAGCTCCACGGAGTGCTGCTACCTCGCCGTCTGCTTGCCGAAGTAGGCTCGAAGCCTCACCCCGGTCGGAGGAGCGTCCCCTCCGCCGTTACGATGAAGTCCGGCGTCGGCGCAAGGCGCAGCCGCCTTACGGCGGGCTCGGGGCCGCGCACGCGGACGGCACGCAAGCGTCGGCGGCTCCGTTGCGTCTCGGCTGGTCCTCACGGACGACATCGCGCGACGCCAAGCGCGGCCGACGTCGGCGTGCCTGCGTCGCCTCTCGGCTCGTCCTCACGGGGAACGGCGCGCGCCATAGCGTCGTCGCGAGCTCGCGGCCGTCGTCGCTCGTTCGCGCGACGTCACACGCCGTCGGCGGCCGCGTCGCGCCCGTTGTCGCGCTCTTGGTCGTCGCTCGTTGGATCGCCCTCACGAACGACGGGGCTCCCCTCGTCACGTCCACCGCTCGACTCGACCGACGACGGCCGCTCGCCCGACCCGGTATGACCGGTCTCGTCGGGGAGCGGTCCGCCCCCGCCGACACATGCCGCGAGGGCGGCCGCGAGCGCTGCTGCCGTGAAGGCGACGGCGCGCACTACTTCGCCGATCCGCTTCCCTGGAGGACCATCAGGTGGAACTTCGCGAACTCGCTCTGTCCCAGCGTGAAGAGCACCTCGGTGAGGAGACGGTATGGCGTGTTCGCGTCCGCAATGACGATCGCCTCGCTCGAGCTCGGATCCCTGCCGGTCGCGAGACGAACCTGACGATCGCGCTCACGCCAGCTCTGAAGCGCGTTCGCGAGCGGAACGATGTAGAGGTCGGTGGGCCCGGTGCGCTTGTACTTCCCTTCGACACCGTGGGTGGCGTCCGCGGGGACCTGGGCGACGATGTTGTCGTCGACGATGATCGAGCTCCGCGAGATCAGAACCGCCACGCCCTCCTGCGACGCCTCCGTCGAGAGGACGCTCTTCGGCATCGAGAGATCACCCGACTGCGGAAGCGAAGCCGACGACGCGCTCATGCTCTTGAGCAAGAAGACGAGGATGATCGTCATCATGTCGAGCATCGCCGTGATGTTGAGGAAGTCGATCTCCGGCTCTTTGTGCTTCTTGTTGATCGCGCGCCGGAGCTCGCGCTTGAAGCGCGACATGCTCGCCGGCTTCTGGCGCGCCGGCGCCCCCTGAGGCGCGGCGGCAGGCACTGCGGCGCCAGGCATCCCGCCCGGCGGCTGTCCCTGAGGAGATCCTCCCGGAGGCGGCTGGTTCATGAGGCGCTCCGCTGCATCGTCTGCCGGTTCGGGGGCATCATCGGCTACCTCGCGACTCCGAACGTGACCTCGGGAAACATCTCCTCGCCGCTCTCGTCCTTACGAACCGCATCCATCGCGCTGATGACGACCTGATACGGGATCGGCGGGTTGGCGCTGATCGTCACGCCCATCTCGTCCTTGAACTCGGGAGCGGCGCTCTTCAGCTTCGCGGCGCACGCCTTGAGCGCGCCGTAGTCGTACTCGCCGTCCTTCTTCGGGATGGCGATCCCCGGACCGGTGTCGCTGCATCCGGGAGCGACGTTCCCTCCGCGCGCCTTCAGGCTGAAGCCGTCAGGGACGACGAGCACGGTGAGACCGAGCGTCGGCGTCGTCGGCGCTCGCGCGCCGCTCCCCGCGCGCGGCGGGTACGTGTCGATGGTGGCGGTGAACGTGACGCTGATCGTGGCGAGCACGAAGATCAGCACGTTCATGATGATGTCGAGGAACGGGACGATATTCAGCTCGCCCCCCGCCTCGTCCGGAGAATGCTCCTTCGGCTGCGAGAGCCTACGGATCTTGCTCCGTTGCTGAGCGCTGAGTTTCTCGGTCGCCATCTCGATGGGCGCTCCCTGAGCCGAGGTCAGTAACCGCCAGGACGCGTCTGGATCGTGAGGAGGTTGAAGACCCGCTCCTGCGTCGCATCGAGGTCGTGCTGGATGGTCTTCGAGCGCTGGTGCAAGAGGAGGTGCGCGATCATGCACACGACGGCGATGCCGAGACCGAGCGCCGTGTTGTACATCGCCTCGGCGATACCGAGCGAGAGGAGCTTCTGGCGATCGGCGGCCGAGAGACCCGGCGCCGAGATCGCGGCGAAGGTCGCGATGAGACCGAGAACGGTACCGAGGAGGCCGACGAGCGTCGCGATGTTCGCGAGCGACCAGAGCGACCCGATGCGCTTCTCGACGCTGGGCTTCAGCTCGCCGATCTTCTCGCTCATCGCGGCGTCGATCTCGTCGGGCCCCTTGTTCGCGTGGGTCAGGCCTGCCTTCACGAGCTGCAGCGTCGGGTAGTCGCCCGCGTCACACAGCTTGATCGCGCGATCGATGTTGCCCGCGGTGACGAGCTTCTTGATCTGGGCGAAGAACTCCTTCGAGTTCACCCGGTACTTCGTGAGCTGGAACGCAGTGCGCTCGGCGATGAGCGCGATGACGATGGCGCTGACGACGAGGTTGATCGAGAGGAAGGTGGGGTTCGCCTTGAACGCCGCCATGAACCCGACTTCACCGGAGCCGCCACCAGCGGCCGCCGCGGGAGCTGCATCACCCAGGCTGCTCAGAAGAGCCACGAACATCCCCGATGCTCCTTTCTAAATCCTCTGCAAACTACCGCGTCGCGCTCGATCCGATTGAGTCGACGTGTGCGACGTCATGCTTCGCGCGCCTTGTAGAAACGACGAACTTTTCTATTTTTTCTCGCGTTTCGCGCGCGTAGCAACAAGGGTTGGGCCACGATACCTGGGGACTTCGAGCGAAGTCAACGAGCCCTCGTCGGCAGGATTCGGACGCGAATGCCCTCGCTTCCCGCCCGAGCGGGACCGGCAAGACGACTGTCCAGCGACGCGCGAGCGCCTCCTCCCATGGCCTCCATGGCCTCGGTCGCGTTCACTCGGCGAGCGAGGTCGCTCATCCATGTCGCTCATCTATAAGGAGGGCCCCTCGGCCGATGTCGCCGGACGGTCATCGAAACCGATGACGGGGGCGTACGTCCTCTTCTCGATCGACTCGATCGACGCCTTCCCTTCGCCTTCGCGAGGCCGCGAAGTGACGGTGCCTACGCGCCCTCCGAGCCCGCGGGCGCCGGCGCCCGCGCGGAACGCTCCAGATTTCTCACCGATTCTGTAAAGTGGACGTTCCAGTCAGGCTGCAACATTGCGCAAACACGCGACACTGCGCGACTTTGCTCCCTCAGAAAGATGACGAACGGTCCCAAACTCTATTGACGGAGCGTGGTCTGTACCGTCAGACTTCGCGCCCGTTGATGGGTGGAAACCGCTCACGGCGGAACGATGCTCGCGCTGGTGGGAGCAAGTGAGCCCGAACGCCTGGAGATACCCGTCAGCAACCGATTCGTCGGCCCACTCAGAGGAGCAAGCAAGGCAGTACCGAAGGAGGCTTGCGTGATTCGCGTGCGAGACGATATCGTCGCGCGCCATTGACAACGGCCCCTCCAGACCGACGCGTCGGTTCGGGAGGCCGGAGACGACTCGGGACGACAGAGAGACTTCCTCGCGTGGCCGCGAGAAGTAACAAGACCTCGAAACTTCACCTCGCCTCGAGCGAGGCGAGACACTGACGAAGACTTCCGAGCGAGCGACTTCGCAAGCACGGAAATGCGGCGGGCACGATCCCCCCGGAAGGACGGAGCAACATGGCTGGTTTGTGGAAGGCGTACAAAGAGGGTGGTGTTCTCATGATGAGCATCATCCTGATGTGGTCGATCTTCATCATCGGCATCATCATCGAGCGTGCTCTCTATCTGTACGGTTCGTCCATCAACAAGCAGGTCTTCCTCGCCACGATGCAGAAGTGCATCCTCGCGGGTGACGTGGCCAAGGCTGTGAAGATGTGCTCGGCCGCGAACGCGCCCCTCGCGCGCATCGTCCAGGCTGGTCTCGTGAAGGTGAACCGCCCGGATGAGGAGGTTCAGGCGGCGATGGACGAAGCCGCGCTCCGCGAGATCCCGAAGATCGCCAAGCGCACGGGCTTCCTCGCGCTCCTCGCGAACCTCGCGATGCTCTCCGGCCTCCTCGGCACGGTTACCGGTCTCATCACCTCCTTCGGCGCCGTCTCGGGCGAGAGCGTCGACCCCGGCCAGAAGGCGCGCATCCTCGCCGAAGGTATCTCGGAGGCGATGCACTGCACCTGGTTCGGTCTCTTCGTCGCCATCATCGGCCTCGTCGGCTTCGCCGTCCTCAACGGCAAGACGCAGTCTCTCGAGGACGACATCAACGAGGCGAGCGTCCAGGTGCTCAACCTCGTCGTCACGAACCGCCAGAAGGTCAACCTCTCTGCGGTCGCGGCCTGATTCGTCAGGCTCTCGTCTGAGAACAGCCATGTTACGGGGTCCGCGGAGACAGCTCCGCGGCCCCGTCCTGCTCGATTCGTGGAGTGACCAATGGGTGGCGTAGACGTTGGCGGTGGTGGCGGCGGAAAACGGGAGATGAACTCGGAGATCAACATGATCCCGATGATCGACCTGTTGATGGTGCTCATCTCCTTCCTGCTGATCACGGCAGTGTGGACGCACATGGGCCGTCTCAACGCGGATGCCCAGGTTCCCGGTCCTCCGCGTGAAGTGGAGCCCGATAAGGTCGAAGTCGAGAAGCAGCTCCACGTGGAGATGCGTTCGCCGGACAAGTTCGTCCTCATCTGGAAGCAGGGCGGAACGGTCATCAGCACCGTCGACGTGCCCCGCAAGGACAACGTGATCGAGAAGGAGGGGAAGAAGATGATTCGCTTCCCCGAGCTGGCAGCGAAGATCGAGCAGGAGTGGAAGACCGCCGGCTCGCACCGTGACCCGTCGGACAAGAAGTTCGACCAGGCCATCCTGCACACGGACAACGAGACGCCTTACGTCTATCTGATCGGCGTCATCGACGCGATCTACAAGGCGCACCGTCCCTTCAACGTCGGGGGCAAGGCCGAGCAGGTCCCCGCCTTCAACGTCACCTTCGCGGTCAACTGAGGACGCCATGACGATTGCAAAGCCCGGCCGGCGCCTGATGCACCAGGTGCCCCTCAAGTTCGTTCAGAAGAAGGTCAAGGGTGGCGGTCATCGCGCGACGAACGCGTCGCTGACGCTCACGCCGATGATCGACTTCCTCATCGTCACCGTCGTCTTCCTCATTCTCTCGTTCGACCCGTCAGGCGACAAGACCCTGGCGAAGGGTGTGAGGCTTCCGGACGCCGAGAACACGATCGACATGATCGACGCGCCGATGGTGGCGATCACCGGCAGCCTGATCCTCGTCGACGGCAACGCGGCCGGAAACACCCGCGCCGTCGAGGACAGCAAGCGCCTCCAGCGCATCGACGAGCTGTTCAACATGCTCAAGCAGAAGCGCGAGCTCTGGAAGCAGCTCCACCCCGCGAAGGACTTCCCGGGCGTCGTCGTCCTCCAGATCGACCAGGACGTGCAGGCGATCGTCGTGAAGAGCGTGTTCCAGACCGCGGCCTTCGCTGGCTACCCCAACGTCAGCTTCATGGTCGGCGAGATCCCGAAGACAGCGTCCGCAGGCGAGTGAGCGAAGGCGATCCTTCGTCACCAAAGCTGATGCATCCCGAGCGGCGAGCTGCCGGAGGCCAACGGGCCTCGGAGCTCGCCGCATCGCGTTCCACCCTATTCGATACCTGAAGCGAGAAGGCACGGCGGAGATCGGTCTTGAGCGAATACGAGAGCTCCAGCGAAAAGCCGCGAGAGTACGGCCTGAAGGCGGTCCGCGATGCTCGCGTCGAGCGCGGGCGCTTGAAGCACGGCCGGATCTCGTCGAAGGCCATGCTCGTGGCGCTCGGCTCGATGGTCGCCGTCGCCCTTGCGGCGTGGTTCTTCCGGGAGCACTCCCTCGCCGATCAGAAAGAAGAGCTGCTGTCGAAGCAGCGTGCCGTCGTCACGACCGTCGGCGCCGAGTGGTCTGCTCTTCGCGACACGCTGGAGAAGACGACCCTCGACGCCGCGGGGCCCTACAAGGGCGACTACCTCGATCCCGAGGCCTCGAGCTGGGACTTCCGCGGCTTTCCCGGCGTCTATCTCCGGACGCGGGTCGAGGATGCCAAGGATCTCGACTCACTTCGCAAGAGCGCGAAGGAGTCGGCGCGCGACTCGTTCGTCGGCTGCCTGTTGAGGCCGAACAATCCGTCGGCGGCGGCCATCGCACGCGGCGAGGACGCCGGCGCCGAGTGGCAGGATCAACCGTGGAACCTCCGCCTCGGTTACGCCGCGACCCGCATCCTGACGGACGAATGGGTCAACGGGGTGAAGGACGCCGAAGACGAGCTCCACCTCCGCGTCTTCGTCCAGCAATACGAGAAGGCGAAGTCGGAGGAGATCCCGCTCACGATCGACATCGTGAAGAAGGCGCAGTTCTTCCTCCTCGTGCTCGACGAGGATGTGCCGGAGGCGCAGGCGCTCACACCGGACGCAGGCCCGAATGCCGGCAAGGTGACGGGGCTGGAGCTCCAGCAGCTCCCCCACCCTACGCGCATCCACGTGATCGACCTCAGACGAGGCAAGGAGATGGTCCGTCTCCGCCGCGAGGCCGAGGCCGACTTCCGCTTCGCGGGCGAGCGCACCTTGCGCGATCCAAGCATCCTCGCGGCCATGAAGCGTCAGGTGAACAACTGCGCCCTCGCACGCGACGTGTGGACGGCGATCAAGTCCCCGGCGGAAGCCGCGGACGCCGGCGTTTCCGACGCCGCAAAGTGAGCCGAAGCTCGCTCGCGTCGACGCCGTCGCACTGGATCGAGTAGGCGCCTCGATGTGAGAAGGGCGCGGCCGATCCTTGCGCCTCCGCCGGCTCTTCACCTCATCACGAGGACGTGCAGGTCGGCGAGGTTGTGCCCGCTCGGACGGCTCGGCAGCGCGGTGCCGGCGGCAAGGTGAAGCGCTCCCGTGTCGTAGTGATCGAGCGCACGACGAACAGCGGCGGCGCCGACCTTGCGGAGAAACGCGGCTCCCACGACGGCCCCCGCGGTGCCGCTCGCACCGTCGACACCGTCGGTCGCTGCCGCGAGGAACATCGCACCCCGTGGAAGCTCGAGACCGACGAGCGCGCCGAGGTGGGTCGACCGCCCTCCCTTCCCTGCGCGCTCGGGCAACTCGAGCGACGGCTCGGCGGCGCGCACGAGCGCACGCCCGGGGCGAAGGTGCCTCGCGAGCTCGATGTACTCATGCGCGAGCGCCTCTACCGAAGCTTGCGAGGGCGCGAGGACGCGCGCGCGCAGCCCGCGCGCCGTGAGCTCGCGCGCCATCGTCCGCGCGAGCTCCTCGGGAGAAGCGACGACCGACGCGCGCCGCACGTTGCTCGCCGCGCCGGTGCGGACGAGCGGGAGATCCGCGCAGCGCGGCGCGTACCGGCAGAGGAGCCGGCGCGCCCGCTCGACGGAGCTCCGATCGCCGACGCTCGGCCCCGAGCCGACGTCGGCGATCGTCCCTCCGATCACGTCGCTCACGACGAGCGTCATCACGCTCGCAGGACGGGCAGCGCGCGCGAGACCGCCGCCCTTGATCCGCGAGAGGTGTTTGCGGACGACGTTGATCTCCTGGATCGACGCGCCGCTCGCGAGCATCGCCCGCGTGACCGCCTGCTTGTCCCGGAGCGAGACACCTTCGGCCGGCGCACACACGAGCGCGGATGCGCCTCCGGAGACGAGGACGAGCAGCAGCCCACCACGGTCGGCGCACGCGCGCGCGCGATCGAGACATCGCTCTGCGGCCTCGATGCTCCGGCGATCCGGGACGGGATGCGCAGCACGTAGCACGAGGGCCCGCGCGTCCCGCGCGATCGAGGACGCATCGACGCCGTCGCTCGTGACGACGAGGACATCGGCGACCGCATCACCCCAGCGAGCGAGCGCCCCCGTCGCCATCGCGGGCGCGGCCTTGCCGATCGCGATGATGGAGACGAGCTGCCCTGCGCCGGGCAGCCTCGAGTCTCCGGCTCGCATCGAGCTCACCGGCAACGCCGCGGCCACACGCGCGCTCGGATCCAGCCGCGCGAGCGCGCGGTGGAGAGCGCCCTCGAGGCCGCCGCGGGTCATCGCCCCGCCGTCTTCCTTCGATCTCCCAGGTCCACGACGTGACCGCCGAAGAGCTGCTGCCAGCCGACGGCGAGCGTGAGGTAGAGCGCGCGATCGCTCGGACCGTCGAGCGGGCCTCCGGAGAGCGCAGCTTCGCTCCAGCGAACACCTCCGTGCAGTCCGAGGAACGGTCCGCTCGCGGTCGCGAAGAACGGCAGCTCGAGGCCGAGCCCCGCCATCAGGCCCGGCCGAGCTCCGAAGCGCGCGCCCTCGGGCTGCGCGAAGACGGCGCCGAGCTCGAGCGCGAGCGAGTCGATGAAAAGATCGAGCCGCGGGCTCCCGAGCTCTCTCCCCGTCGCCCACCGCGCAAGGAAGAGCGGCCGCAGCTCGAGCCCGAACGCGAACACCCGTCGAGGCTCCGCCTGCGACCCCACGAGCGGGCCGTCTTCGTAGGTCGCGAAGAGCCCGGCGGTGGAGAGATAGCGAAGCCTCAGATCCGCGGTCGCGCGTGGCCCGCGCGGTCCGACCGTCATCCCCGCCGAGCCCGCGATTCCGAGGTCGCCCTCGAAACGCCCATGCGAGTCGTCCGCGGCGCGAGCGGGGCGGTCCGCAGCACGCACGGAGCCCGAGAGCGCGAGTGCCGCTCCGACCGCTGCTCCAGCTACGAGCTTGCGTCTCCTCGTCATCGCACGCGAACCATCAACCGCCGGAGCCTGAAGCCGCCGGAGCGCCGTCCGCGGATTGAGAGAGTACCTCGGCAATCTCGTCACGCAGCTCGGGCGCCACGATGAGGCGGACCCGCGACATCACCTGGCCGGCGAGGCGCGCGAGAAGGAACGAGACGTCGCTCAGCGGCCGCGCCGGGCCCTTCGCGAAGACCACCATCAGCGGTTCGGAGTCGGCACCGAATGGCGTGTCGGCGGCGACGTCGAGACCGACGTAGAGCTTCGGGTCGAACCCTCTCGACCGAGCAATGTCCTGGGCGATCTCGAACGCGCGCTGCCGGCCTTCGGGCAGCGCTTGCTCACCGAAGAGCTCGTACGTCTTGAACAGCTGCCGCATCCGCACGCGCCGCGCGATGTCGGCGAGGGACTTGTCCTTCGCGTCCTCCCACGCACGCATCGCGACCGAGAGGACGCCATCGTCGAGCTCGAGGTAGTCGGACAGCGAGGGCGCCTGGCCGTGCGCAGCCATCTCGATCGCGCGAGGCGTCCCGGCGAGACGCGTGCCGTCGGCGACGACCGCGCTTGCGTGCCCGAGCACGGTCCGGATCATCCACTCGGCAGCACGCGTCGCTTTGTGGAGGTACACCTGCTGGAACATGAAGAGGCGGCCGAGGATGAACGCCTCGATGGCGGGCAACCCCTTCGCTCCGTCGATCGCGAGCCCCGGAGCCTTGCCCTTCTCAGCGGGAGCGAAGCGGAGGCTGCGGAACAGCCAGTCGAGATCGAAGACACCGTAGCGAACGCCGGTCGAGTGGGCGTCGCGGAGGAGGTAGTCGCAGCGATCGACATCGAGCGTTCCGCTCACGGCGCGCGCCAGATACGGCAACGCGTTCTCTCCCCGCACGAGCGCCGCCACGCGCTCCGGCAAGCTCGGGTCGACGGCGCCTAGCACCTTGTTCACGCCGGTCGACGGATCGAGGACGATGCGCTCCGTCCACTCCTCGTGATGAGCGGAGCCGGCGATCGCGTCCTCGAAGAGATGCGACAACGGCCCGTGACCGACGTCGTGGAGAAACGCGGCCGCGAGGGCCTCTTGCGCGCGCTCGCTCGTGACCTGCTGCCAGAACGGGAGCTCTCCGTGGATCTGCCGGAGGCGCGCCAGGAGCAGCTTCATCACGTGAGCGGCGCCGATCGCGTGCGCGAAGCGAGTGTGCTCCGCCCCGGGAAATGCGTACGAGGCCACGCCCAGCTGCCGGATCCTGCGGAGGCGCTGCACCTCCGGTGTGTCCATCAGCTGCGGGATGACCCGCTCCTCCTCCGCTTCGAACGAGATGAGGCCGTGCACTGCGTCGCGCAGGATCATGTCGAGGCTCCTTCAGCGATCTCTTCGTTGCGAGCGCGCGACGCTGCCCACGTGCCCACGCTACCGTCGTCGCAGAAGACTCGAACGCACAGGTTCGGTCGGCGCGGCACATGGGCCTCGAGGACGGCCGGCACAGGCTTCGTCCCCGGCGTGCGCTCGGCGTGCCATGCGGAGTGGAAGACCCCGCGCTGTTCGGTACCGATCGCCCACGCGAGCGGCTCGGCGGGCTCGACGAGACGAACGCGATCGTTCTTCACGTCGACCTTCACGCCCTCGGCTTCGGGCGCGGTCATGCCCGCGATTCGCTCCACGCGGAGCGGCGCCTTCTCACGAAGGAGACGCGCGCGCGCGGTCGCGATCGCGACGGGACTCCTATCGACGAGGATGGCGCGGCGCCCGAGCGCGTGGGCGGCGACGCCAGTGGTGCCGCTGCCGGCAAAAGCGTCGACGACGATACTCCCCGGCTCCGTGGCGCAAGCGATGATGCGCTCGAGCAGCGCCCGCGGCTTCTGCGTCGGATAGCCCGTCCGCTCCGAAGCGACGGAGTGCCGGAGCGGAGCCACGTCGGTCCAGAGCGCATCGACGCGACGCTCGCGACAGAGCACACCCTCGTCGTTCTTCACGAGGAAGTACTTGATGTAGACACGGCCGCTCGCAGTGCGATGCACGCGCCCCTCGGCCTCGAGCTTGGCGATCGACGCGTCGGTGTAGTCGCCCCGCGGCGCGCTCGTGAAGGGCCGCCCTTCCTCGTCCCACCGGATCGCGTTGGGCTCGATGGGCTCGAGGCGTGTCGGGGGCCGAAGCGTCGCCTTCTCGCGTCCGTAGACGACGATCGTGTCGAGCGTGCGACCGAACTGCCCGCTCGTGGCCTGCCGGCCGAGGTTCGGCGCGCGACGCCAGACGATCTCGTTCTTGAACGCGTCACGTCCGAGGATCTCGTCGAGGATCGCCCGCACCAGATACGCCGCGCGCCAGTCGAGGTGGACCCAGATCGTCCCGCGCGGCGAGAGGAGCCGCGTGAGCGCCTCGATGCGAGGCGCAAGCATGTCGAGGTATGCGCCGACACCGCCGCGCTCCTGAGACCAGCGATCCTCGTACGCGAGCGTTCGAAGAGCGCGTCCGTCGGCAGGCCCGTCGAGCCGAGCCTCGGCCACGTAGTCACGATCGGAGGCGTACGGCGGGTCGACATAGACGAGATCGACGCCGCCGCTGAGACCTTCCGCTTCGAGCGCCCCGAGAACGTCGAGCCCGTCGCCATGGACGAGCCGGTGAGCGACGCTCGCGTCCCCTACGATCTCCGCCGCGAGGATCTCCTTGGCGGACCCGCGTTCCTCGACCGATACGGAAGAGTCGTCGCGCTCGCGCCACCGCCGGCCGGGCCACGACAGCCGTACCCCATTCGGATCAGTGCTCTTCGACTCACGAGAGCGAACGTGCGGAGGAGCCCGGCGGGACACGGGTTTCGTTGATACCACGCATCATGCAGAAGCGGAGGAGAGCCCCACGTGCAAGGACGAGCTACCCCGAAACGGCCCGCCGTCGTCCTCATCGACGCAACGACACGAAGCCGATCGGAACGCGATCGTCGAGGGTCGAGGACCGAGCTCACCCCTCACGAGCCACAGCCGCGAGGCGAGAGCCAGCCGTCGTGCCGGAGTAGTAGCGTCAGCCGTGCCCTCCCACGCTCGAACACAGCGGGAACAAAGCTGCTCCTCCGGCGCTTCACGTACGCAGAGGCGCGCCAAACGACCTTGCTAGCGGAATCCCCGCATAGTATCGCCTGCTGATCTGGGATAATGATGATCGGGTAGTGTGGGGGGAATAGATCGCACAATGCCGCTCCGCCTGGTCGACATCCTGAAGGCGCTTCCCAAGTCGGAGCTCGAGTCGCTGGTTTCTCGACTCGGCGTTCGGATCGACCCTGCCAAGCGTCTCGACCCTCCGGCCCAGGTCGCACGCGCCCTCGTGGCGTTGCCTGAGCTCCGCGATCCGAGCAGGCTTCCTCCGCCGAGCGTCGAGCTGTTGCATCGAGTCGCCGAGGCGCGCGGGACGCTGGTCGTACCGACCTTGCCACCGGGGATGCAGCCGCTCGCCGAGCGAGGCATCCTGTTCGCGCGCTCCGAAGGAAAGAACCGCGTCGAGCTCGTTCTGCCCGCCGCGTACCTCGTCCAGCTCCGCTCGTGGGAGGGCGAGGATCCACGCGGCATCCGCGCGCTGCTGGCGCAGGCGCCGTTCGAGACCGTGAGCGCGATCGCCGGCCACTACCTCGGTCGTCCGGCGACCCCGCCGATTGCACTTTCGCTCGAGACCGGCTGGGAGACCCTCGGCGATCCTTCGAGCCTCGCGGAGGAGATCGAAAAGCTCTCCGCCACCGAGCGTCGCGTCCTCGAAGGTGTCGAAGAGCTCGGGGGCGAGGTCGACACCGAAGAGCTGCTCGAGCTCGAGCGCGAACCGCTGCGCCTCCGCACGGCTTCCGGCGCGACGCCGTCGCGTCGAGGCGTCGGGTTCTCCCTCGAGCGGCGGGGCCTTCTCATTCCGGTCCACCCGAACCGCCATGTCGTGCCGACCGAGGTCGGTCGCATCATCGGCGCGACGCGCAACGCCGAGCGCGAAGCGCGGCGCGAGCAGGTGAAGAGCTTCGTCAACGAAGGCGATCACGCTCCGCGACGCGCACGGTTCTCCCATGACCCCGCTCCGCTCGCGATGGCGCTCGCGCTCGCGGCGCGCGAGCCCGGAAGCGAGGTTCGGGCCGGGATCGGCACCCCGAAGTCGCTCATCACGAAGCTCGCCACGCGGTTCGGTCGCGAGCCGTACCACGTCGCGCTCCTCGTCGCGCTCTCGCGCGCGGTCGGCCTCTGGGATGCATCGGCGACCAGCGCGAGCGCCCCGCCCGGAGCGCTTCATCTCCACGATCTCACCAAGCTCCTCTTCAACGCGTGGCGCCGCGGCGGCGCGTGGGACGAGGCGCGGGGCGAGCCCGAGACGTTGCGGCTCCCGGCAGAGCAGCGCGACTCCAGCGCGAGCGGCGTCGTCCGCGAGCTCGTCCTCGAGGCGCTGCGCGATCTCGGCGAGAGCCGGTGGATCCCGTGGACGAGCCTCGAAGGATACCTCTCGACCGATCACCGCATCCCCGGCGTCGATCGTCTGCTGCGTCGCTGGGCGGAGCGCGCTGCCACCGAGGTGCCGGAGCCGATGGAGGTCGCTCGACGGATCGTCCTCGAGAGCCTCCCCGCCCTCGGCATCCTCGATCTCGGCGAGGACGACAGCGACGGAGCCGACGGCAAGCCACGGATCGCGCTCCGGCTGACGCCGCGCGGCCGCGCGCTCGTCGCCGACAAGACTCCCCCGCACGACGGCGAGGCTTCGAAGTTCCTCGACACGCACGTGCTTCGCCTCGGACCGAGCGCGCGCGTCAGCGCCATCCTCGCGATCTACGGCTTCGTCGACGTCGGACGCGTCGCGGAGGCTCTCGATCTCGTCGTCGCGCCGCAGACGCTCGCACGCGCTCTCTCGGCAGGCTACGAGGCGGACTCGCTCCGGCTGCGCATCGAGGCGATCGCTCCACTCCCGGAGACGCTCTCACGTACCTTGGCGCAGGCGAGCGTCGTCGTCGGACGTGGAAGCTTCGTTCCGTCCATCGGCTTCTTGTGGGTCGACGATCCCAACGTGCGCGAGCTCTTGCGGACGCGTCGCTCGACCTCGGAGCTCTTCGTCGAGCCTTCGCCGCAGGGCGGCCTCCTCGTGTCGGCGCAGGTGGATCTCGATCGCCTCGCGCGTCGTTGCCGGACGGTCGGCGTCGAGGTCACGGTCGAAGGACAGGTCGTGCGCGCGCGGACGATGCCGCCCCCGAATAGCTCCGGTGAACGACGGCGCCCGTCGTCGTCGCGGATGCCGAAGATCAAGATGGGCGACTGAAGCGGCGCGCTCTCGACTCGCAGGCGCGCTCAGTTGTCCTTGGCGCCCTGGGCAATCCACCGGCGCACGAGATCGCGATCCTTCTTCGCCATCAGCGCGTTGCCGCTCTTGGGTGGATCGCCGGGCGGCATCTCCGACCGGCGCGCGCTCGTGCAGCTCTCGGGGAGCTTCTCCTGCTCGTTGTCCATCTTGAGCATGACCATGCTCTCGTCCGGCTTGCCAGGGACGACGAACTTCGACGACGAGCACGTCGGGCTCGCCTTCATCAGCTCCGCGTAGATCTGGGCGGGCTCGTACGTGATGTAGAAGTTGAGGTTCGACTCCTTCGAGCTGTGGCATGCAGCGAGCGCACAGTTGGTCGCGAGGAGCGGAGCGACGTCGTCCTTGAAGGACACCGGTGAGCCGGAGCTGGCGCTGCCCGAGGACGACGACGAAGCGCTCGACGGCTCTGGCGCGTCCGAGCACGCGATCGAGCTCGAGGCGCCGGCGACGACGAGACCGAGGAGGAGCAGGGAGCGCACCTCCGGAGGATACCAGAACCGGAGGACCGAGGACCGGAGGGGCCTCCCCCGTCGTTCGGGCTCAGCGCCGGTCGTCGACCCAGTCGGTGATCGGCCTGCGGGCGTGGATCGTCGCCACGGCTCCTCCCCGCAGGAAGACCTCGGCGGGGAGCGGGCGCCCGTTGTAGCTGCTCGCCATCGAGTAGCCGTACGCGCCGGCGTCGAGGAGCGCCACTTCGGCGACATCCCCCTCGGGAAGCTCGTGAACGCCGAAGTCATCCGAGCTCTCGCAGACGGGCCCGACGACGCGGAATGGAAGCAGACGCGCGCCGTCCGCCATCGTGACGGGGACGACGCGATGGCGTGCCTGGTAGAGCGCCGGGCGCAAGAGATCGTTCATCCCCGCGTCGATCATCATCCAGCGACGCGGAGGATCGCCGGCGGCGATCTTGCGCTGGATGACCTTGGCAAGGAGGACGCCATGCGCGCCGACCATGGCGCGACCGGGCTCGCAGAAGAGCGCGAGGTCATCGAGACCGTACTCGCGCTGCACCACGCGAGCCGCGCGGATGAATTCAGCCGGGCGAACGGGGCAGCCCTCGCCGTAGTCGATGCCGAAGCCGCCGCCGGTGTCGACGAGCTCGAGCGCGAAGCGCGAGCGCAGGCTTCTCGCCGTGTCGAAGACCGCGCGGGCCGACGCGAGGTACGCATCGATCGACGTGAGCTGCGAGCCCGCATGAGCCGTCACCCCTACGAGGCGCACGGCGGATCCGGCCGAGTCGAGCGCAGCCACGGCGTCCGGGATGCTCGACAGCGGCACCCCGAACTTCGCCTCGTCGTGACCGGTCGCGATGTAGCTGTGCGTGTCGAGCTCCTTCGCGTCGACACCGGGGTTGATGCGAATCGCGATGCGAGCGACGCGTCCCTGCGCGGCCGCGCGAGCGGCGATGCGCGGGATCTCTTCCACGCTCTCGACGTTAATCGCGCGGATGCCGATGTCCCCGACACCGATGGCGAGATCGAGCTCGTCGTCACGCTTCGCGACGCCGTTATAGATGAGGCGGTCCGGCGTGACGCCACACCGCATGGCGAGCAGCAGCTCCGCGCCGCTCACGACATCCGCACCGCAGCCCTCGTCGACGAGCGCGCGCACGATCGGCCCGGCGCTGTTGGCCTTGACGGCGTACGCAACGAGGTGAGGCGCGCCCTCGAACGCGTCCTCGAGCTCGCGTGCCTCGCGCGCGATTCCATCGACGTCGTAGACGTAGGTTGGGGTGCCGATGCGAGCGCTCGCGTCACCGCCGACCTCGGCCGATTGCCGCGACAGCTCGCCGAGGCCGACGCCACCGAGCACAAGCTCGCCGCTCGGCAGGCGCGTCACGGCAGAACCGTGCGGCTGCCCCGCCGGCGGAGCGACACCCAGGCCCGAGGCCCCAGACCCAACCGACGAGCCAGACGACGTCCCAGAGGTCACGTTATTGCCGCCCATTCGAGAAGCGAGCTTGTCGCACGGGCGACAGGGCTTGCCAAGCCCGGCGCATCGTTGGATGCTCCCGGCGCATGCCCATTCGTCGCGCGAAGCTCGTCTGCACGTTGGGCCCCGCCTGTGACTCCGTCGACGGGCTGAAGGCCCTGATCGACGCCGGCATGGACGTCGCTCGACTCAACTTTTCACACGGGACCCACGAGGAACACGGCGCCCGTCTCGCCCGCCTGCGCGAGGCGAGCACGGCCAAGAACAAGCCGATCGCCGCCCTCCAGGACCTCTGCGGTCCGAAGATCCGAACCGGAACGTTCCCTGCCCCGTTCGACCTGAAGACGGGCTCGGAGGTCATGCTCGTCGAAGGCGACGGCGTGGGCGACGAGGAGACGATCTACATCCAGTACGAAGGACTGGGCGAAGACGTCCACACCGGCGACCGCGTCATGTTCGACGACGGGCGGATCGTCCTCCAGGTCCTCTCGACCGAGAAGACCAAGGTCAAGGTCAAGGTCACCCAGGGCGGCGGGATGCGCAACAGGGTCGGCGTCCACCTGCCGACGCGCACGATGCGCATCAGCCCGCTCACGGAGAAGGACAAGACGGACCTCTCCTTCGGCCTCTCGCAGGGCGTCGACTACGTCGCGCTCTCGTTCGTGCGCCGCGCCGAGGACCTCCGGCTCGTGCGCGAGATCTGCCAGGAGTGGGGCAAGCCCACGCCGATCGTCGCGAAGATCGAGACGCCGGAGGCCGTCGAGAACCTCGAGAGCGTCATCGCCGCCTCCGACGGCGTGATGGTGGCGCGCGGAGACCTCGGCGTCGAGTTCCCGCCCGAGCGCGTTCCGGTCATCCAGCGCCAGATCCTGCTCGTCGCCCGCCGCGTCCGGCGCCCCGTCATCGTCGCGACGGAGATGCTCCAGTCGATGACGAAGAGCACGCGGCCCACGCGCGCGGAGGCGAGCGACGTCGCCAACGCCGTCTTCTCCGGCGCCGATGCGCTGATGCTGTCGGGCGAGACCGCCACCGGCGATCACCCGATGCTCGCGGCAGGCATGATGAGCGCGATCGCGCAGGAGGCGGAGACGAGCCCCTTCTTCGAGGCCCAGCCGTACGCGACACGCGCGACCAGCGTCGCGGAGGCGATCGCGCGCGGCGCGGTGAACACCGCCCGCGAGATCGGCGCCAAGTTCCTCGTCGCCTTCACCGAGAGCGGCTCGAGCGCGATGAACGTGAGCCTCGCGCGGCCTCCGGTGCCGATCATCGCGTTCTCCCCGAACCCGCAGACGCGGCGCCGGATGGCGCTCCTCTGGGGCGTCATCCCGCGCGAGCTCCCGAAGCTCACGGACACCGACGCCCTCGTCGACTGGGTGACCGGCGACCTCATGGCGAACGGCCTCGCCTCTCCCGGCGAGCGCGTCGTCATCGTCTTCGGCGCACCGCTCGGCGTGAGCGGCAGCACGAACTCGATCCGCGTCCACGTCATCGGCTGATCGGCGCGAGAGGCGCGGGAGCACCACGGCCGCGCTCGCGGCTCCATGCTCGAGCCGCGCCCTCGCGATCGCCTGACCTGCGCGACGGTCCTCTCGCGACCGGGCGATCGGCGCCTCGTCGTCGTTCGTGACCGCGTAAACGCGGCGTGACCTCGTCGGACACGTGCGCCTCGTCATCGAGTGGGCGACAGGTCCAACGCGAGCCATAGGCCCACATCTGCGGGCCCCTGACGCGCGCCTTCACGCGCGGATGGGGGCCTGGAGTCGCCGCACGATCGGCGAAGCCCGCCGCCACGCGGGCCCCACGAGCTGTGCACGGGATGGACGTGCTCCGCGCTGCTAACACGACGACCCGCGGGTCTCGTGGACACCGCGGGTCGCCGGGGATCGACGTGCTCCGCGCTGGAAACACGACGACCCGCGGGTCTCGTGGACACCGCGGGTCGCCGGGGATCGACGTGGGCTAGTCAGTCAGCGATCAGTCGCCAGCGCCGCCGCCGAGCGGGCCGCCACCGAGGAGATTGCCGACCTGGCGCATCCCATCGAGGAGGCCGATGTAGCGGCGGAGCTTCTGCACCGCTTCCGCCTGCGGCTTGCCCAAGACGACCTTCACCACCGGCTCGCCGTCGACGAGGGTGACGGTGCGCTCGCCCGTGGCCGCGTCCGGCGCCGACACGCCGGAGTACGCATCGACGAGCAGGTCGTTCGCACGCTGGAGCATGCGCGAAGCGATGCCCTTCTCGACCGCCCGACCGCCGATCGTCTCGGTGCCGTAGCGAACCGCCTGGTAGCGGTAGCCGGTGATGGGATCGCGGAACGTGACCATGCGATCCGCGGGGATGACGGGCGAGTTGTCGCCTTCGTAACGGATACGCATCTTCTGCGCGAGCACCATGTCGGTGCTGAAGCGCGAGAAGAGCATCGCGTAGATGCCGGCGCCGAGCTCGTTCGCGTAGCCGATGTTCGGGAAGAGGATTCCCTTGTGATCGGCCGGGCGCTTGAGGTCGGACGGATTCTTGTCGACGAGGCTGAAGACGGTGTGCGAGACGCCGTCGGCGTTCATCGAGGGAGCGATCGTCTCCCAGTCCTCCGAGAGGAGGCCACCGAGGAGGCGGTCGATCGCGTGCGGGGTGTCGGTGCGGAAGCTGATGTACGGGTCACGTCCATCGAGCGCGTTGTCGCGCGACACCGTCGAGAGCGTCGGGCGGGAGTCGACGAGCTCGCGGAGAGCGAGGACCTTCTCCTCGTCGAAGCCGGTGTGGATCGGGTAGTGGAAGTAGTCCCAGCTACCGCCGCGTCCGTTGTCGAAGTCGACCTGGACGAAGCGACCGTCCACGATCCCGAGCGTACCGATGGCGGCGAGCTTGTCGTCCTGCGTCCTCAGGTCGAAGACCGGCAGGGCCCCGGCGCGGCTCGGCGTACGGAGCGACGAGTTTGCGTACTCGCCCGGCTCAGGCGTCAGGATGACGCGGTGGAGGAAGTCGAACATCGCCTTCGCGGCGTAGACCGCCGGGCGCTCGCCGTCGTCGTCCCTGAGACCAGCTTCATCCGAACGCCCGATGTCGGTCGTCGTGGTCCAGTGGTAGCCGCGGATGCGGGCGAACGTCGAGTTGGCGACGCCGTACGGGGTCGACCACCAAGCGAACTCCCTGTTCTGGCGGCGGAAGTAGGACCAGGGGTACTGGTTCTCGAACCGATTGATCACGTTCTGCGTGATCTCGTAGATGTCCGCGCCGGAGTCGAAGGGCTTGGCGTGGATGTAGCCACCCGCGCTGTAGTCCTCACCGTAGCGGTACTGCCAGCGGACGAGCGGCTTGTTGTTCTCGTCGACGCCGCGCCAGCGAACACCGTTGATGCCGATCGGCGTGTTCTGGCCGCCGAGCTTGAACGAGATCTCGTCGGACTTCATGTCCTCGTAGGCGAGGTGGTTCTTCGGCGACTGCGAGCAGACCTTGCCGTGGACGATACGCCACTGCGCGGTCTCCTTCTCCTCTTCCGTCGCCGGGCGGCAGTCGCGCTTCGGATCGAAGACCTTCGCCTTGCCCGCGACCTTCGTGTAGTGCATGCCGTAACCCTTCTGCGGGTCGAGCACGAGCGTGCTCGGGATGCCCTGCGAGAGCATCGTCACGGCGAAGAACTGCTGCTCGTCCGGCTTGACCTGGCTCGAGTCGAACGTCTCGAGCGAGCGACCGTAGAGGGTCTTCATCGCGTGGAGGTCGTACGTACCGGCGCCGACGGTCTCACCGCCGCGCTCGATCTGGTACTCCATCGTCGTCGTGTTCGCGAAGTACTCGATGCCGGGGCGCGGCTCCTTCGGATCGCGGCCAGCCTCGTCGTCCGTCATCGGATCGAGGTAGCGCGGGCCCATGCAGTTGCCCTCGTTCGAGCCATCGCACGTCGCGGTCGACTGCCCCTCGTTCGTGCGGAGCTGCCAGTACTGCGGCGGGTAGTTGAGCGAGTCCCAGGAGCTCGCGAAGTTGTGGCGAAGACCGAGCGAGTGGCCGATCTCGTGGAACGCGATGCCCTTCGTCGACTCGCGGAGGAGGTCCTTGTAGATCTTCACGCCGCGCTCCTTCGGATCGAGCGACCCGTAGAGCTTCTTGAAGTACGGCGCGAGGGTGGGCAGGTAGATCGAGCCCGCCGCCGAGGTGTTGATCGAGTCGTGGAAGCAGACGCCCTTGCTGCCGAGGTACGCCTGGTACTGCGAGAACATCTCCTGGATCCGGCTCGGGTCCTTCGCTGCCATCGTGCTGATGGCCTCGTAGACCGCCGTGCTCTTGTTCTGCGACTCGGCGACGAGGCGATTGAGGCTCTTGTTCGAGACCTCACGCATCTCCGGCATGCCGTCGAGCTTGCCGAGGAGCGCCGCGAAGCGCGCGTTGCTCGCGCCCATGAGGGGGCCCTGGGGCGAGCTCCAGTGAGCCTTGAGCGCAGCCCGGAGCTGGCGCTCCGGCCTCGACATCGCGGCGAGCGCGGCGGGCGACTCACCGATGGCCGCCTGGATGCTGGCGAGATCGATGTTCTTGACCGCAGCCTCGAGCTCAGCCTTCGACGCCGGCTTCGCCATCGCGTCCATGACGGTGCCGTTCTTGACACGGTCGGCGTAGCGCGTGGCCTGCACGCCGTCGATGAGCTCCTCCATCTTGAGGTCGCCCAGCGCGAGCGCGATGATGTCGCGCTGCTGCGCGGCGGCGTACGAAGCCGAACGCATCATCGTGGTGGCGGTGACGCCGAGCATCTCGCCCGTGAGCGGATCGCCGCCGATGCTGGCGACGCCGCCGTACGGAGCGCGCGACGAGTACGCCCAGTAGATCGCGTAGTTCTTACGAAGGTCGCCGAGGCGGATGACCTCGCCCGGCTTGCCGCACATCGGCTGGTCGTACGCGCGGACCGGATTGTGGCAGGTCGTGACGAGGGGAAGCCCCTTGTCGACCGCCAGCTCGATCGGCGTGTCGATGCCCCAGCCGCCGAACTTCACCATCTGCTTGGACGCGGGACCGGTGCCCTCGAAGTACTCGGCGTGGCACTCGTCGCGGTTGCCGTCGCGCGTGCGGCGGCACTCCACCTCACGACGCGTCGCAACGGCGACCTTGAAGAGCTGGTTCCAGGTCTCGGTGAGCTCCTCGTAGGCGCCCGTCCGAATGACGGTCTTGCCGTCGGCGCTCACCTCGTCGGTGAGGTCCTGGGGCGCGTCGACGTTGAGCCAGTAGCCGATCGGCTTCACCGTGCGGTCGCGCACCGGGATCGTGCACTTGCCGATGTGAACGTCGCACTGCGAGCCGGAGTGCCCGCCGTACTTCGTGATGTCGGCCGAGCACTCGTCAGCCGTGCCGTCCTTGTCGCCGTCGACGTTGCTCGAACACTTCACATCCTGGTGGCTCTTCTCCCAGATGTTGTGGATCGAATAGAACGTCTTCGTGTTCTGGTCGGTGAAGCCGTACTGCGGATCCCACGCGGTGATCGGCGGGCCACCGTACTCGCGGTTGAACGAGTTACCGGCGTTGCCCCAGTTGCCGACGACGTCACGCGGAGCCATCGACTCCTCGAACGGCTCGAAGTCCTCGGCCCCCGTGAGCTTCACGAACGAGTGACGCATCGTCACTTCGGTCGGCGTGCAGTCGAACGAGGTGGTGCCGTTGAAGAAGCCGACGATGACGCACTCCGGAACCCCGAAGCTGGGAATGATCTCCGGCGTGATCGTGTACTTGTTCGTGATGTCGAAGTAGCCGTTCGAGATCTCGAAGTGCGGGCGGTCCTCGCTGTCGGACTCGTTGCTCGCGTTGTACTCGATCGCGTTCGCCGTCGCGCCCGCGCCGAACACCCAGCTGGTGTCACCGCTCGTGCTCTGCGCCCGGTTCTGCGACCAGTCGACGCGCATGTACTCGCGCTGCTGCCACGGGCGATCGCTCTGGTTCTCTTCGACCGTGTTCTGCTCTTCGCCGGTCGCAGGGTTGTAGCCGCGGCGGATATCGAAGTGGCTGAGGATCGGGTACGCCGCGATGATCGTTCCGGTCGGCTTGGTCGGGAACTCCCACTTGCCGGGCGAGACCTCGACACGCGGCAGACCGCGGTTGTCCGCTCCCGGGCTCTCCTGGTACGAGCGGCGCGCGAAGAGGAACCTCTCGGTGACCTCCCAGCGGACACGCTCGACGGCCGACGCTCCGCCGATGGTGCCGGAGAAGTTGTCCGTGTTCGCGGCGCTGTCGATGTTGAACGACTTCGTCCGGAACTCGGGGTCGTCCTTGTGGTCCTCGAAATCCGCTCCGAGGAAGAATGCCTTCGGGACCGCCCCCGACTGCACTCGGTTGATGGGGTCACGCTCTTCAGCGCAGCCCACGGAGTTACCCAGGACGCCCATTATGAGGGCTCCAAAAGCCCCCCTAGTCAGCCACTTCGATCGCATGGCGCGCAGCTTAGGCAAAAAGCGAGCCCAACAGAATGGCGTATTCCACAACGACTTACGTATTTCTTGCCCACGCTCCGTTAGCTATCCGACACCCCTCCCGAGCGCCGAAGCGTGCGCCGACTGACGTCCGGGGTGTGAAGTTCCGGGGGAATTTGCGGCTCCTGCCGCACCGGTCACCTGGTGTGTCGCCCCACCAGCCCTCGAGAGACCCGAAATGGGGGAACTTTCCCCCAAAACTGTACACACACGAAGGGCCCCGTCTCACTGCCGGGGGCGATGTCACCAACGGGCCCCCTTCAGAAAGAGCCAGGTCTCGACGGGCGCCGGCGCTGCCTGCTTGGCAGGCTGATCGCCACCTCGGTCCCGCGCCCGACCTCGCTTCGGATCTCCACCTTGCCGCCGATCGCGCTGACCAGCCCGTAGACCGCGGACAACCCAAGGCCGCTCCTGCCCGGCATCGGCGCGAGGATGCGACCGCCGCCGAACGTCGTGTCCGCGTTCTCTCGCGCATAGAAAGGGTCGAACACCTTGGCGAGACGCGCGGGGGGAATCCCCTGCCCTTCGTCGGCGACCGAGAGTACGACGCGCTCGCCATCACGACGCACCGAAGCGTGGATGGTGCCGCCCTTCGGCATCGACTCCACCGCGTTGCGAGCGACCTGGAAGAGCGCCTCCGCGAGGCCAGCGACGTGCGTGTCGATCTGCGAAAGGTCCTCCTCGTAGCTCCGGTCGATCATCACCCCCGAGCGGGCGCGGCCGATCGCGCTCTCGAGGGCGAAATCGAGCATCGCGCACAGGTCCGCCGGCTCGAGCACGCCCTCCTCCGCCAGGGCGAAGCGCTTCAGGCGATCGATCGTCCCGCGGATGCGCACGAGCCCACGCTGCGCGCGCTCGGCGGCTTTCGCAGCCGAGGCCGGATCGCTCTCCGCGACACGCACGATCTGCTCGGTCGACGCTAGACTGACCGCGAGCGCGTTGTTCAGCTCGTGCGCCATGCCGCCGACGAGCACGCGGAGGGCCTCGAGCTTCTCGACGACGACCAGCTGATCCTGCACCCGCCGGATCCGCACGGCCGCGGCGGCGAGGCGCTCGACACGACGAAATGCGCGAAGCGCACGACGACGGCGAGCTCGCGCGATCGCGAAGCCCCCTCCGCCGAGGAGCGCGAACAGGACGAAGGCCGACGGCGGCGCGTCCCCACCAGTTGCGAGACCGACAGCGACGGCGCCGATCGCAGCGAGCACCGGCGCATGCCATGGCAAGAGCGGCACGGCGATGACGACCGCGGTGAGCGCCATCGGAACCGACAGGGCGTAGGCGCTCCTCAGGCCGCCGGTCTCGGCGGTGACGACCGCCCAGCCCACGAGAAGAACGCAGATGCCGCTGAAGGCGAGCGTCATCAGCGCGACGTAGCTCCTCCGCGCAAGCGTGCAGCCGAGCGCAAGGCCTGCGAGTAGAGTCGCCGTCAGGCCCTGCGCGAGCGTGACGGCGCGAGGCACCGCGGGGCTCTGGAACAGATCGAAGACCGCGGCGGTCCCCGTCGCCACGGCGACCATCGCGAGCGTTGGAAGGAGTCGCGCGACGACGCGCCGGCGTTGCTCACGCAGGAAACGGCTTCGCGGCGTCCCCCGAAGAGCCGCGCCCGCGATGACCCGGTCCGCGCGCGCGCGCAGGTCCTTCGCCGCGGGGAGCGACATCATCGTCGGATCGGCCACCGTGCTTCACATGCTACCAGCGAAGGCTGCTCGATGGACTTCCGCCGCGATGTTCGCTCCTGCGAACGTCTGGAGCGTCAGACGTTCGCTCGAACGAACGTCTGGGGCCTCAATCGGCCGTGTCGAACGCCATCTCGCGATCGAGGATCCACTCGAGGTGGTGGGCGCCGACGCCGGCGACGATCTTCTCGGGTTCGCTCGGCTCGCGCGCCATACCGCGGGTGCGTCCGTAGGCGGAGAGCGCTTCACGGAGCTCGGCTTCGGGACGAAGGCTCGCGCTCGCGACGGTCTCGTTCGCACGCGCGATCGAGCCGGTGCCGAGGAGCCCGTGGTCGCCGACGATCGACGCCATCTCTTCGACTGCGGCGAAGGAGGGCCGCGGTCCTTCGAGGCGGCCGAGCGCCCAGAGCAGCACGAGCGCGCCCGACGCGCGGCCGTGGAGATCGTCGAGGTCGTCCTCGGAGAGCTCTCCCACCGGACGCTCGAGCAACGCACGCTCGTCCGCGAGGATCACCGGCTCGAGCCCGAGGTCGCCGAGGCGAGCGAGCCACTTGCGGCGGACCTCGTCACGGACCGCCGCCGGATCCTCGGTATCGGTCTCGAGCCCCAGCCGCTGGAGGAGCAGCTCGAGACAGAGACACCGCCGCGCCACGTCGATCGCGTCCTTCGATTCCATCGCGCCGTCAGTAGCGCAGGTCTGCCTCCCGCGGCAACGTCACCAGCGAAAGAGTGCCGGCAGCGCTTGCACGCGCGCGACCGGCCCCTTCGCCTCGGGGCGCGCGACGCCGACGCTGCTCGGCTCGCCGATGTCCGTGAGGAGGAGGAGCACCGCGCCCGCGCCGGCGACGAGCGCCGTCACGAGAGCGATGTCGGCGCCCGTGCGGAACGCGATCCCCTCGTCCTTCACGTCCTTGTTCTGGAACGACGGGCTTCCTCGATCGCCGTAGTCGCTCGAGAGCGAGAGCGCGCGGAGCGCCATGACACCGCCTGCCACGGCCGCCACGCCGGAGACGCCCACCAGCGACCAGCCGGCGATGGTACGGATCGGCGCCCCATCCGATGACGCTCTCGCGGCGTCCTTCCCGACGAGCGCGACGTGGACCTCGGTATCGCTCTTCGGCCGGACGTCGACCGACCTCTCGTCCGACGCGAAGCCTTCCGCCGCCACGAGGACGGAGTGGCTGCCCGCTTTGAGCCTCACCTCGGCCACGCCGCCCTGACCTTCGCTCGATGGCGCGCGGACGCTTGCCGGCGTCCCGTCGACCGTGACCCGCGCGAAGGCGGGCGTCGCGATCACGCGGAGCGTGCCGATCTTCGAGCGCGCCTCGGCGAGCGCCTCCCGCGCGCTCACGAGCTCCTCGGGCGCCGCGCCGGGGTCTTCGCTCAGGAACCGCACGAGGTCCTGCTCGGCGAGCACGGGCTCGTCGGTCCGGAGACGCGCGATCCCGAGATTGAGCAGGATGCTCGGGTGCTGGACGAGCGACCATGCCTCCTCGAACGACGCTCGTGCGCCGGCCCAGTCCTGCGCGCGGAGCTGCGTGACACCTCGTCGAAAGGCCGCGCGCGATTTCTCGCGGACCGCGGAGTCGGTCGCCCCGACGTCGTCGCCCGAGCCCTCGTCCGGTCGCGCATGCACCGGCTGCACGGAGCCGATCACCGCGAACCCGAGGAGCAGTCCCAGCAATGTGGAGCGGGCGCGCACGGATGGTCCGGGCCAGTCTATCAGGTCGCCGCGCCAATCCGTGGCCGCCGTGTGCTTCGCTCCGGCCGCGAGCCCCCCCGAGTCGGAGGTCGCTGGGATGCCCTCAATAGCGAGGCTGCGACGTGATACGCGGTCCGCTCGCTTTCGGCGCCGCCGGGTGACGAACGCGAACACGCGGCTTGGGCTTCGCTTGCTCCCGAGCCCCGGCGGGAGTCGGGTCGTCCGGAAGCTCGAAGGACTCGATGTCGGAAGCTACGGATGACGGTGCGGTCCCCTCCGTGCCGACACCGACCGACGGAGCCGGCTCGAGCGGCGCTTCCCGTGGGGCGACCGCGGCCGCGACGCCCGCCGAGGAGGCGCTCGCGGCCTTCGCGCTCGGCGCGTCCGATCCACGGGTGAACGAGACGCCGACGAGGACGATCCCGGCAACGAGGGCGAAGGCCGCGAGGAGCAGCGCGACGCGACCGCTTCCGCTCTTCTTGTGGAGCGACGAGTGATGCGTCGTGAGCGAGGTCTGCGTCGGATGCGCCTCCGGTGGGAGCGAGGGATGCCGGCTCGAGCGCGACCGCGGTGGGACGTACGTTGAGTCGCCCGCGATCTCGTCCGCCAGCGACTCCGACGAGAGCGCAAGAAGCTCGGGCGGCGGCCGCGAGACCTCGGTCGGCGGCTCCGCTCCTCCGGTCTGAACGCCGTCGGCGGGGCGCGGAGGGTGGGCTCCGCCCGTCATCATCGCGTCCGTCCGAGCGAGCGCTCGCCACGCCGTCAGCAGCTCCCTCGCGCTCGCAAAGCGCTTCGCAGGATCGCGCTCGAGGGCGCGCATGACGAGCTCGTCGACCCCTTCCGGAATCGCGACGAGCGAGCAGTGGCGTAGCGGGGGCGCCTGGTTCTCGAGCTTGCTGGCGAGGATCGCCATCTGGCTCGGGCCATCGTGCGGGAGTCGCCCGCTCAGCATCTCGAAGACGAGGACACCGAACGCGAACAAGTCGGCGCGCTCGTCGACGTGCGCCGAGCCGCGGATCTGCTCGGGCGCCATGTACGCGACGGTGCCGATCGACTCGCCCGTGCCGGTGAGGCGCTCGGCGTCCACCCCGGCCATCTTGCAGACGCCGAAATCGAGCACCATCGCCCGCTCCCCGGAGTCCTTCAGCGCGAGGAACACGTTGCTCGGCTTGAGGTCGCGATGGACGATGCGGGCCGCGTGCGCGTCGACGAGACCGCACAAGATGTCATCGCCGAGCCGGTGCACCTCGCTCCAGGGAAGCGCTCCGTTCGCCCGGATGCGCTGCGAGAGCGGCTCGCCGACCAGACGCTCCATCACGAGGAACGTCTCGCCGCCCTCGGTGTCGTTCACTTCGAGCACGCGAGGAACGAAGTCGCTGCAGATGCGCCGGGCCGCTTCCGCCTCGCGGTGCAGCCGCACCATGAGGACGTCGTCGACGAGCAGGCGGCTGACGACCTTGACCGCGACCTGCGTGCGCGACTCGAGGTCCGTCGCGGCAAAGACGTGCCCCATCCCGCCTCGACCGATCAACGCGTCGATGCGGAGCCTGTCACGCAGGATGTCGCCGGGCTTGACCGCCAAATGACTCCCTCGAGACTAACACGCCTCGCCCGTCACCCCTCCGCGCTCGCCCTTCTCGCCGATTTTCGCGAGCCGCTCGAACGCCAGGCGCGCCAGGCGTTCGAGCGGGCGGCTAGACGGCGCGCTCGCGCAGCTCTCGCTTGAGGACCTTGCCGGTCGGATTCCGGGGCAGCGCGTCGATCACGACGAAGTCGCGAGGCACCTTCGGACCGGCGAGACGCTCGCGGGCAAAAGCCTTCAGCTCACCTTCATCGAGCGTCGCACCGGCGCGCGGCACCACGAACGCGCGGACCCGCTCCCCCCATTCGCGGTCGGGCACGCCGACGACGGCGACCTCGCCGATGTCCGGGTGTTGCTCGAGGACACCTTCGACCTCCGCCGGGTAGACGTTCACCCCGCCGGAGATGACCATGTCGCGTTTGCGGCCCTCGATGAAGTAGCGACCGTCGCGATCGCGCCGCGCGAGATCGCCGACGCTGAAGTAGCCGTCGACCATGCTCGAGAGCGTCGCGGCTTCGTCCTTGTGGTACCCCGCGACCAGCAGCTTGTTCTTCACGTAGAGCTCACCGACCTCCCCCGTCGGCACATCGCGCTTGCGGTCGTCGAGCAAGCGGATGTCGTTACCGGGGATCGCCTTGCCGATCGTCCCCGGTGCTGCGCGGAGGTCTTCGGGCTTCGCGAGCGTGACGAGGCCGGTCTCCGTGGCACCGTAGAACTCGTAAATGACGTCACCGAACGCATCCATGAAGTCGATGGCGAGCCGGGCCGGGAGCGGCGCGCCTCCCGCGAACACGATCCGGAGCGAGCGGGTGTCGTAGCGGTTCCGGACCTCCTCCGGCAGCTCCAATACCCGGTGGAGCATCGTCGGCACCATGGCGGTGCTGGTCACCGAGTAGCGCTGAACGAGCTCGAGGAACGGCTCCGCCTTGAACTCGTCCATCAAGACGGCCGTGGCGCCGAGCAAGTGGGAGAGCGAGAGGAAACCGAACGCGGTCGAGTGGTAGAGCGGACAGGCCACGAGGTGGACGTCGTCGACGCGCATCGGCGTCTCGTTGATGAACCGCATCGCCGCCTGGATCGTGTCCTTCGGGAACTTGCGGACCGCGCCCTTCGGCTTGCCGGTCGTCCCGGAGGTGTAGACGACGACCGCCGCGTCATCGTCTCCGCCGCCGTCCGCCGTGAGGTCGCGGGGACGCTCTTCGAGCAACGCGTCGAGCGGGGTGATCTTCAGCTTCGACGACGGGACGGAGCTCGATCCGACGACGAAGACATTCGAGAGGACCGCGTCGGACAGCTCCGGGCTCGCCTCTTCGAGCACGGGAAGGAGCTCGGGCTCGATCACGATCCCGCGCGCCCCGGAGTGATTCACGAGGTACGTGAGCTCCTTGGCCGTCGAGCGCCACGACACGGTCACCGCGGCCGCGCCGCACCGCGCCGCCGCGCCGCCGAGCTCCACGCACTCCGGTCGGTTGTGGAGCATGAGCACGATGCTCTCCTTGCGACCGATCCCGCGACGCTGGAGCCCGGCGGAGAAGCGGTCGATCCGCTCGTCGAGCTCGGCCCAGGTCATCGTCCGCCCGCGCCAGATCAGCGCAGGCTTGCTCGGCGAGTTCCGGCCGTGGACGCGGTAGATCCGGGCCGGGTTCTGCGTGCCGCTCGTGAACACCTTGAGCAGCTCGACGACGCCCGGAGGCGTGAGCGACCACAACATCCCGCTCTCACGCGAGAGCTGCGATGCAACCCGGACACGATCGGGGAGCTCGCGTGCCCCTTCGCGCAAGGCGCGAGCGCGTGAAAGCACATTCCACATGGCAAGAATCTATCAGGTATCCTCCTGCCCGATGGCGGAAGCGAAAGACGACGACGTGCGGACCACCGCGCTTGAGGAGGGCCGCGACGAACGTCGCGACGAGGGCCGCGCTGCGATCACGCTGAAGGTGGACTACAAGCGCCTCAATACGTTCTTCGCCGACTACACGAAGAACATCTCGAAGGGCGGCACCTTCATCCGCACGACGAAGCCGCTCGAGATCGGGACCGAGTTCGTCTTCGTCTTCACCGTGCCCGAGTCGACGCACGACAACCTCCCCGTTCGCCTCGAGCTCACCGGCGAGGTGAAGTGGGTCGTCCCCGAGTCGGACGCGACGGCCGAGAACCCGGCCGGGATGGGCATCCAGTTTCTCTTCAAGGACGCGACCGAGCGCGACCGTGTCCATCTGTTCGTCACCGATCTGATGCGATCCTCGCTCGGCGAGCACCTCGCCGCGAAGCTCATGTCGCGCTGACGGGGCTCAGCCCCCGCCCCCGACGCCGGAGCGCGCGGAGCCCGACCGACGGCTTTACCCCCGGTCGCCTCGGCTCTAGGTTGTGCGCGATGATGACGCGTACGCTCCCCATCGCCGGCCGGGCTGCTCCTCTGCCGATCGATCCGTCACTCGACCTCGAAGACGAGATCGCCCGCCTCAAGAAAGAGAAGAACGCGGTCATCCTCGCGCACTACTACCAGGACAGCGACATCCAGGACGTCGCCGACTTCATCGGCGATTCGCTCCAGCTCGCGCAGGCCGCCGCGAAGACGACGGCGGACGTCATCTGCTTCGGCGGCGTCCACTTCATGGCGGAGACGGCGAAGATCCTCAACCCCGACAAGATCGTCGTCGTCCCGGACATGGAAGCCGGGTGCTCGCTCGCATCGGGTGCGCCCGCGGCCAAGATCGCCGCCTGGAAGGCCCGCTACCCGGGCGCCGTCCTCGCCAGCTACATCAACTGCTCGGCCGAGGTGAAGGCACTCTCCGACTACATCGTCACGTCGTCGAACGCGGAGAAGATCGTCTCCCAGATCCCCGCGGACAAGACGGTGCTCTTCGCACCCGACAAGAACCTCGGCGGATACCTCGTCAAGAAGCTCGGCCGGGAGATGGTCCTGTGGCCGGGCACCTGCATCGTCCACGACACGTTCAGCGAGCGAAAGCTCGTCGGCCTCAAGGAGCGCCACCCCGGCGCGCTCGTCCTCGCGCACCCCGAGTGCGACGACGTCATCCTCCGGATGGCCGACTACGTCGGGTCGACGACCGGCATCCTCAACTTCGCGACCAAGAGCGACGCGAAGAGCTTCATCATCGCCACCGAGCCCGGCATCCTCCACCAGATGCAGAAGGCCGCGCCCGACAAGGAGCTCATCCCGGCTCCGCCCGAGGCGAGCTGCGCGTGCAACGAGTGCCCGCACATGAAGAAGAACACGCTCGAGAAGGTCTACCTCTCGCTGCGCGACCTCGCGCCTCGCCTCGAGATGGACGAGGCGCTCCTCCGTGCTGCACGCATCCCGATCGATCGGATGCTCGAGATGTCGAAGTAGCGGCTTCTCGTCGCGACGAGCGCCCGCAACGAGCTCAGAGCAGGAGCACGAGGCCGGCGCTGATGCTGAACGCGAGGAACGAATAGTCCGCCGTTACCAAGCCGGTGCCGATATAGGGTGACTCGGCGGGGAGCGGAGAGCCTCGGCGGCTGCCCGCAAGCGGTAGTGCGAGCGAAGGGCCGACCGTGATCCCGACGTCGCGCGCGACGATCGCGACCACGAACGCATCCAAATCGGCGCCGAGGTGAAACGTCTTGGAGGAGATTCCGTCAGGCCGCGACGCTGAGGCGTACACGCAGGTGAGGCCGACTCGCGGCCAGAACGCGAGATGCTCCGATTGCCGGAAGAAGCCGCCCAGGCGTGGAGCGGCCCCCATCACGAACGCGTCCGGCGCGTTGCTGGGAAAGAACGAGTAGGACGAGGTACGGACGTAACCCGCGCTCGCAGCAGCGCCGATCGTGACTTTGTTCTGAGTGACGACGTCGAATGCAGCTCGCGGCATCACCGGGAAACGGTTCGTCGAGTCCGTCGTCCCGACATCGATCCTCGCGTCTGCACCGTCCCCACTCCAAACGCGAAGCAGAGGAACGGCGCGCTCAATCCCGAGGAGGAAGCGTGGAGGGCCTTCGCTCGCGCTCGCACGAGGGCTCGTAGGCTCGTCGTCGAGCCGCACGGTCAGACCTGCGGAGAGGCCAATTCGCGGGAAAGGATCGACGTGGGGCGGCTGAGGCCCCCACGCGGCAGAGCCCATGTTCAAGTTTCGCTTTCCGACCGCGAGCGGCAGCAGCAGCGACGGCCCCACCGTGAGCGCCCACGTGCCGCGCGGCGTCCACCCGACGCGGCCATCGACGACGAGGTCGAGGCGATGCTCGAAGGTTCGCTCGTCCGGCACTCCTTCGACGTACGAGAGGCCAGCGCGTGGCCAGAGGAAGACGCGCTCGCCGAGTGAGAAGACGTAGCCGGCGCGGACGGCAAGCCCGCCGATATGGATGCCCCCGTCCGACGACACAGTTTGCTCGAGTACGGGCGAAAACCCCGCGGTGAGCCGATCGCCGATCGCCGCGTCGATCGCGACCGGGCGCGGCGGCACCAGGTGGTTCATCCCGCCGGGATCGCCGATGCGAAGCGTGCTCCACGCGGACAGCGACGACGCCGCGCCGAGCCCGAAGAGCGGGAGGGCATCGTCCACGGATGCGAGCCAGGCCCCGCTGCGAGCGAACACGCGCGAAGGCGCCACCGCCTCGGTCGGCGGCCGGACGACTGGAGGCGCTGTCCTCGACTGCGCGACATTCGGAGGCGGAGAGACCTCCGCTGGACGCGCCTCGCTCGGAGGAGGCACGGACTTCGCACTCTCCGGCTCCTCGCTCGAGGGCGATGACGAGCTCACGTCGCTCGTCGGCGGCGCCTCGGGCTCGGGCTCGGGCGGTTCGTCCAGCTGCGACGCTCCAGCACCGCCGCTCGCTTCGTCCGCCGCCAACGTCGGCTGCGAGACGAACAACATGGCAACCACGCTGCCCGCGATTCCGAGCGCGCGAACGCCGCAATCCTCCCGACACCCCTCATGCGCACTCGCCACGCTTGCCCTCCACGAGGACGAGAGTCGTCCTCCTACAGCCGAATGGGCCACACGTACCGGTGCAAAGCAAGCGCGGAGAGACGCGCGATGCGCGCGAGACGCGGCTCGCCAACGCGCCCGCGCCGGAACGATCAGAGCTCGGTCATGAGCGACGTCGTGATGTAGTCCGCGCCGAAGATCGCGACGATGCTGGCGACGACCGCCTTCGCGGTGGCCTCACCGACACCGCGCGCGCCACCCGAGGCGTAGTAGCCCTTCTTGCAGCAGATCGTGCTCACGATCAGCCCGAAGATGGCGCTCTTCACGAGCAGCATCCGGATGTCGTTCCACTTGATGAACTGCTCGATGCGCTCGAAGAACACGCCGGGATCGATCCCCTGCCATACGACGCCGACGACATAGGCGCCGAACATGCCCGCGATCCCGAACGCGAGCGACAGGAGGGGCAGGACGATCAGCGTCGCGAGGATGCGCGGCACGACGAGGTACTGGATCGGGCTCACGCCCATCGTCGTGATCGCGTCGATCTGCTCGGTGACGCGCATGTTGCCGAGCTCGCTCGCCATCGTGCTACCGGCGCGCGCGGTCACGACGACCGCAGCGAGCACCGGCGCCAGCTCGCGCGCGAGCGCGAGGGCGACCACGCCGCCGACCATGCCCTCCGCCCCGAATTGGCGGAAGCCGATGATCGAGCTCAGCGTGAACGCCATCCCCGTGAACATCCCGACGAGGCCGGCGATGAACAGCGAGCCCGCGCCGATGAACTCGATCGCGATCATCAGCTGCCCGATCCGGAGCGGCGGCCGCACGAGCCAGGTCACCGACTGGAACAGGAGGAGCGCGGTGCCTCCGATATCGTCGAGGAGGTTCAGCACCGGATCGAAGAGCGAGTCGATGAAGCCGACGAGCGCGTTCGGCTTCGGCGTATCGACGAGCTCTTTGGTCTGTGCCACGGCCGTCGGACTATAGCCCGGGTCCGGTCCCCCGTCAGGCTCGTGCGGCGCGCAGCGACGCGACGGCGAGTCGAGCCGCGGGGAATCGCGACGCCGCAGCGAGCGTCTCAGGAAGTCTCAGGGTTCGCGGTAGAAGCGCGGGACGCGGCGCGAGACCGACGTGAGGACCTCCCACGCGATCGTGCCGGCCTGGCTGGCGATCTCCTCGGCCGAGAGCGCATCGCGCCCGTCACGGGACGAGAGGCCCTCCTGCGAGCCGAGCACCGTCACCTCGTCGTGAAGGCCGACACCGGGGACGTCGGTGACGTCGATCATCGACATGTCCATCGAGACGGCACCGACGAGCGGCGCGCGGACGCCGCGGACGAGCACGTGACCGCAGTTCGACAGGTGGCGCGAGAGACCGTCGGCGTAGCCCATCGGGAGCGTCGCGATGCGCGTCGGGCGGGTCGCGCGGAAGAGCGCGCCGTAGCCGACGGACTCGCCGGCCTCGATCGTGCGGAGGTCGACGATCTCGGAACGGACCCGCATCACGGGACGGAGCTCGAGAGCGCCCCCGGACGCGAGCGGCGACACGCCGAAGATCGCAATGCCAGGACGGACCGCGTCGAAGAGCGCCTCGCCGCGAAGGACGGCAGCGCTGTTCGCGACATGGCGCACCTGCGGGGAGACGCCCGCGCGCGCCAGGCGTGTGGTCGCCTCCTCGAAGAGCGCGACCTGCTCAGCGGTGAAGCCGCTCCCCTCGCTTCCGGCGGCGGCCTCCGCGCACGCGAGGTGGGTCATCAGACCCGAGATGCGGACCTCGGGGAAACGCGCGAGCTCGGCAGCGAACGACTCCAGGTCGCGCATCCGAACACCGAGGCGCGCCATGCCGGTGTCGATCTTGAGGTGGGCATCCACCGGGTGCCCGGCCTGCCGCGAGGCGCGCGCGAGACCTTCGAGGTGCGAGCCGTCGTAGATGACGGGGACCACACCGCGTCCGACGATCTCCTCGTAGGCTCCGCCGTAGTAGCCGCCCATGACGAGGATGGGGGCGCGTACGCCGGCATCGCGGAGCTCGACCGCTTCTTCGAGGAGCGCCACGCAGAAGCCTTCGGCGCCCGCGCGCTCCAGCGTCCGCGCGACCGCGGGGGCGCCGTGGCCGTAGCCATCGGCCTTGAGCACAGGCCAAACCTTCGCGCGGCCCGCGTGACGGGCGATGACGCGGAGGTTGTGACGGAGCGCTGCGAGGTTCACCTCGGCGCGTGTCGGCCGAACGGCATCGGCGGGCGCCGCGCGCCGCGGCTTCAGTACGCGCACGCTGTCGCTCGTATCCGTCCGACGGCGGCTCGGGAGCCCCGGAGAAGACTCGTCCTTGTCGTCGTCTAGCGCGCTCGCGTCCATGGTTTGCAAGGCAAACGCCCTCGTCTGGCGGTTTTATTCACGTTTGCCATGCCCGACGTCAAGGAACAAAGATTTCGGCACCTCCGAACGCGTTTCGGAACGTCGCTGGCATCCGGCATCTGGATGCGCGGCCAACGGGGTGGACGCCGGGCTGACCAGGGCCGCAAGCGGAGCCGCGGTGCGGGGCGGCTACTCGGCCGCGCCGGCCGGAGCCGATGCGCGCGGCGGCTGCGCGGTCGTGATCGTCTCCATCTGCTCCACCGCGAACTGGAAGCGATAGAGGCGCGCGTAGACACCGTCCTTCGCGAGGAGCTCGTCGTGGCTGCCCGTCTCGACGATGCGCCCCTTGGAGAACACGACGATGCGATCGACCGCTCGGATCGTCGAGAGCCGATGCGCAATGACGAGCGATGTCCGCCCCTCGACGACAGCCTCGAGAGCCCCCTGCAGGCGCGTCTCCGTGTCGGAGTCGATGCTCGCCGTCGCCTCGTCGAGGACGAGGAGCGGCGCATCGCGGTAGAGCGCCCGAGCGAACGCGAGGAGCTGGCGTTCGCCAGCGCTGAAGTTCGCGCCGCGGTCGTCGACGCGCGCCTCGAGCCCTCCGGGGCGCTTGAGGAACACGTCGAGCGCACCGATGCGCTGGAGCGCGCGCTCGACGCGACCGAGGTCGGGCACGTCGTCGCTCATCGCGATGTTGGAGGCGACCGTCCCCGCGAAGAGGAAGACGTCCTGCGGCACGACGGAGAAGAGCTCGCGAAGCTCACGCCGGTCGTAGGCGCAGACGTCCTTGCCGAGCACGCGCACGGTCCCCTTCTCGAAATCGTAGAGGCGAAGGAGGAGGCTCGTGACCGTGGTCTTGCCGGCGCCGGTCGCGCCCACGAGCGCGACCTTCTCCCCACGCTTGACGTGGAGGGTGACGTCCTTGAGCACCGGCACGCCCGGCTTGTAGGAGAACGTCACGTCCTCGAGCGCGATGGCCTCGTCCGCCGGCACGTTGGCCGCCGGAAGTGTCGGGACCGCGGGCGCCTCGAGCGCGGGCTCGTCGAGCAGCTTGAAGATGCGCTCCGCGCCGCTCATCGCGGACTGGAGGATCGTGTAGCGCTGCGCGAGCAAGCTCACCGGCTCGAAGAATTGCTTGATGTACTGGGTGAAGGTGACGACGAGCGGGAACGTGATCGACGCGTCCGCGATGCGCCGGAAGCCCGCCCACCAGAGCACGCTCGCGATGCACAACGTGCCGACCATCTCGATCGCGGCGTCGAGGATGGCCTCGTAGAAGATGCTCCTCTTGTTGGCGTCGCGGTACTCGACGTTGATCTCGTCGAACTCCGCCGCCATCACGGACTCGCGAGCGTAGGCCTGGACGACGGGCATCCCCGAGACCTGCTCGTTGAGGAACGCGTTCAGGCGCGCCGTCTTCACGCGGATGTCGCGAAACGCCTGGCGAGCACGCGAGCGCACGAACCACACCATCACCGCGACCAGCGGGAGCGACGCGAACGAAATGAGCGACATCCGGAGGTCGAGAGCGACCATCATGACGATGATCCCCACGAGCGCGACGAGATCGCCGATCGCGTTGAGCACACCCGAGGCGAAGAGCTCGCCGACCGCGTCGACGTCGTTCGTCGCGCGCGTCACGAGGCGGCCGACCGGCGTGCGGTCGTAGTAGCGCAGCTCTAGGCGCTGCATGAACTCGAACAGGTGCGCGCGGAGGTCGGCCATCGAGCGCGCTCCGGCGATCTGCATCGTGTACATCTGGACGAAGGTGAGCACCTGCATCCCGACGACGACGAGCGCGAGCGTGATGCCGTGCTTCATCAGCCCGCCGGGCTCTTCGGCCTGCGCGCCCTCGACGACACGCCCCATGACGAGCGGACGGATCAGGTTGAGCCCGGCCGCCAGGAGGATCATCACCATCGAGGCGTAGAGGAAACGCGCGTGCGGCCGCATGAAGGGCCAGAGCCGCTTCAGGAGGTGCGAGTCGTAGGCACGCCCGAGGCGCTCCTCCTCGTGGAAGTCGCGGAGCGTCTTCCCCTTGCTGGGCGCCGTGCTCCCCTTGTCGGGGCTCGCGGTCTTCGTCTTCTTCGCCTGGGCGCTCATGCGGGCACCGGTCCCGGCTGGGCAGCGTCGGCCTCGAGATCGTCGAGCTCGCTCTTCGCCGACTGCTCTTCGGCGAAGGCCGCGTAGAGGCCGCCGTTCTGCACCAGCGCGTCGTGCGTGCCCTGCTCGATGATGCGTCCCTCGTCGAGGACGACGATCGCGTCACAACGAGCAGCGGCGGCGACCCGATGGGTGACGAGGATGACGGTCCGCTGCGCTGCCTGGCGATCGATCGCGTCGAGGATGGCGGCCTCCGTCTTGGCGTCGACGGCGGAGAGCGGATCGTCGAGCACGAGCACCTTCGGCTCACGCACGAGCGCCCGTGCCAGCGCGATCCGCTGCTTCTGACCACCCGAGAGCTGGACGCCGCGCTCGCCGACGACGGTATCGAACTGCTCCGGCAGGCCCAGCGCCTCCTCGAGGACCTGAGCCTCCCGCGC
Organism: Myxococcales bacterium 68-20; assembly: GCA_001899635.1. Classification (GTDB taxonomy): domain Bacteria; phylum Myxococcota_A; class Polyangia; order Polyangiales; family Polyangiaceae; genus Labilithrix. Next base: position 335,759 of record MKVQ01000006.1, read on the forward strand.
GGCCTCACGGATCTTCCGGGTGGCCTCCTCCGAATCGCACTCGTCGAGCGAGAACCCGACGTTGCGGGACACGGTGGTGGAGAAGAGGAACGCATCCTGCTGCGCGTAGCCGACGTTCGCGCGCACCGCCGAGAGCGGAAGGTCGCACACGTCATTTCCGTCGACGAAGACGGCCCTCGCCGGCGTAGGCAGGAGGCGCGCGAGGAGCATCGCGATCGTGCTCTTGCCCGAGCCGGTACGGCCGACGAGCGCGATCGATTTCCCGGCGGGCACCTCGAACGAGACGTCGTCGACGACCTTGCGATCGCCGTAGGAGAACGACAGCCCCCGAACCGAGATCGAACCCGCGACCTCCTTCGGATGAGGGAGCTTGCCGTCGGTGACCTCGGGAAGGGCGCGGAAGATCTCCTCGAGCCGGACGTAGCCGGCGCGCCCGCGCTGGATCATCGAGATCGAGAACCCGAGGCCGATCATCGGCCACGTCATGCGCCCGTAGGCGAGCCAGAAGGCGAAGAATTCGCCGCGCGTGATCCCACCAGCTTCGGGAGCGCGCTGGAGCAGCGACGCGCCGTACCAGAAGAAAGCGAGGACGCCGAGGGTGCTCGCCGCGCCGACCATCGGGAACATGAGCCCTCGGATGCGCGCCAGCGCGAGGCTGGCGTCGAGGTAGGCTGCGTTCGCGGCCGCGAAGCGGCGGTGCTCGCGATTCTCGAGCGCAAAGCTGCGGACGACGCGCACGCCGGCGAGGTTCGTCTGGAGCACCTCGGTGAGCTTGCCGAGCGTCTCCTGGTTGTGGCGAGTCCGCGTGAACATCTGCTTCGAGAACGTGCGCGTGGTGATGACCATCACCGGGAGCACGACGAAGGAGACGAGCGTCAATCGGACGCTGATGGTCGCCATCACCTGGAGCGCGCTCGCAAAGGCGAACACCACGTTGACGATGTTGAGGACGCCGAAGCCGAGGAGGAGCCTCACCTGCTGGAGGTCGCCGCTCGAGCGGCTCATGATCTCGCCGGCGGACATCGTCCGGTAGAACGCCGTGCCGAGGCGGTGCAGGCGGTGGAGCAAGAGCGCGCGGAGCTCGTACTCGGCGTCGCGCCCCGCGTTGAAGATGTACCAGCGGCTGCCGACGCGGCTCGCAAACGCGAGCACAGCGAGACCGAACATCCACAGGGCCGGTCCGGTCACCTGCTCCGGCGCGCCGCCGAAGACGTCGTCGATCGCCGCCTTCGACAGCCAGTCGATGCGGTTGAGCGCGAGCTGGAAGACGCCGAGCATGACGCCGCCGGCGACGTAGGCGCCGAGGTGCCTCTTGAACTGGCCTCCGAGGGTCGTCGGCAGGGCGCCGGGATCGAGTGACATTGGATCCGAATACCCGCCGGCGTCATAGCAGAGCGGCGGCTGGGTTGGATGCCGGATCGGGGCTCTTCGTCGCGTGATGCATCGGCGGAGCTCGTGCGTTTGGCGAGGCGCGGGTCAGAGCGGGAGACGCGGCAGCTCGTCGGGGGACACGATGCGTGCTTCGTCGGCGAGCGTCTCCGACAGGAGGGCGTCGGCGAGCCGCAGCACCCCCTCCTCGGCCCTGTCCTCGCCCTCGCGACCGCGCGCGTCGAGGACGACCGCTCGGGCGACCATCGCCGGCTGACCGAAGACGAGCCCCTCGAAGAGGGCGTGGCCGAAGACGATCCGGACCTCCCGTACGCCGAAGTCGAGGAGGAGGACGCCGCCCTCGTCCACGAGCGCGAGCGCGTCGAGCTCACGCGTGCGCGCGTTCGGTAGCTGCGTCGCGCCGTCGGGGATCCACCGCTCGATCGCGTGGTGCTGGCGGGTGTGGAGAGCGAGCTTCGAGCGGGGGAACGTCGCCCACACGAGCGCGTTCAGGTAGTCGTGCCACATCCGCGGGCGCGTCGGCACGGCCCGGCGCCGGACGATGACCGCGTCGTAGAGGTTCGCGCGGACGATCGGCTCTCCCTGCGGGCGGCGGCGGCGAACCGGAGCGAGCTCGAACCGCACGGGACCGTCACCGGCGAAGGCGGCCCCATATTCGGTCGGGTCCGGCCAGTCTTCGCGATCGCCGAAGGTGCTCGCCGCACGCGCGATCGGCCAGTGCTCCGGGTGACGCTCGAAGAAGCGCCCATCGAACGCAGAACGTTCGTGCCTCACGAGCCGCAGGCGTTCCCACCGGACAGAGCGATCGGGCGGGCTCGTTTCCGATTCCTTCATCATGACGACGGCTCAACGACCGCGCGCGCCGCGCGGCCTTCGATGGGAAGAAGCGAGCATCGGGCGCGCTCCGTCGGAGCTCACGGCGAGATCCTTCGTGTCGATCGTCGCGACGAGGAGGCCGAGTCTCACGCGCGCGCGGTTCTTGACGACGAGCTCCTCCACGACCCCGAGCCGGTTCGCGAACGGCCCCGCGAGCACGCGGACCTTCGCGCCCTTGTCGACGGGAAGCGACGGATCGATGTCGCTGCCCGCCGGTGCCCCGCGTGCACGAAGCGACGTTGGCAGGATCGGACGACGGGGTGGGACCATCCGCGTGACGCCGGGTTCGGCCTTCAAGCGGCCTTCGGGCTCGACGTCACGCGGTTCTTCCTTGGAGGTGCGCGGCGGCAGGACCGCCTCGCGATCGGCCGCAGAGAGGATCCGTCGCGCGTCCTCGCGCTCGCGACGAGAGCCCTCCGCTCGCACGGGCCCCTTGCGGACGCCCTTGCGGCGCTTGCGACGCTCCTCGCGCCCTCGCTCGCGACGCTCCTCCAGCCGCGTGGTGTGACGTGCCCGCCAGGCTCGGCGGCGGGTCGCGCCGATGAGGTCGTTGTCGGGTGCCCAGGCGATCAGCTTGTAGACGTGCGCGAGCGCGACGAGCGCGTCTGCGAGCAGCTCGTCGATCTCGTCGGCGTGCGCGAGCGCGATCTCGCGCTTGACGGACCAGCCCATCCAGAGCGGACGGCGATTGCGCTGGCTGTCGTCGAGGAGCGCGCGGATGTCGTCCGCCGAGGCCGCCTGCGCGCGCGGGAAGCTCGGCACTCCGATGACGCCGATCGCGAACTCATCCGGCATCAGCTCGAGCAGCGAGGTCAGCTCGAGCAGCGAGGTCGGATCGGCGATGCGCGCGCGCGCGTTTTTCACGTCCGCCTCGGCCTCGGGACACACCTCGAGGCTCACCGCGACGTGGACGCTGTCGATCGTGAGCGCCAGATACGTGTGCGAGCGGAGCGGATCGAGCTCGGGCTCGGTGCGAGGCACGAAGCTGCGAGCGTAGGCGTCGCGTACGAAGACCACGCGTTGCGCGATCGCGCGCGGGGCGCCGGAGGACAGATGCTGCTCGACCTCGTCCGGAACGACGACCTCGACCGCGATACCGAGCTCGGCAAGGCGCGGCGACAGCGTCCGTGCCCAGACCTCGATGCGTTCGCGGAGTGAGCGGCGCTGTGCGGCGGCGCCATGGCTCGGCCCGAGCCCGCCGAACGATCGAGGTGGACTCGAGTTGCTCGACGTCGAGCCGGCACGAGAAGCCGCCGTCGTCGGCTCGAGGAAGGCGTCGAAGTCGGCGCTGGTCAGTCGCAGCGCGCCGGAGGGCGGGACTGGCACAGCCGGGCAGCATACGGTCCCCAGCCCCCCTGTCAACGCGCTCTCGCGTCGGTCCTTGGCCCCAAGCCATTGGAACCATGGAGGTTCGCGGGGGACGTTGATGCGATGCGTTGCGCCCCTGGATTCGTGTCCATGAGCCCATCCGTTCCGGAGGACTCGTCGGCCGGACTTTCGCAAGGGTCATTCGACGAGGGCCGCGCATCGCAAACGCATCGTCTGGCATCCGACGTGATGGAAGGGAGTCGAGACGAAGCGGCCCGCTGCCGCCGTCGTCGCGATCGCCCGGAATGCACCTCGGGCATGAGGTGTTGCTCGCCTTGACTATCGCCCTCGCGCTCTTCGCCACACTGGTCCTGAACGCAACGCACCACTGATGACCCACCCGCTCTCCCCCCAGCTCTCGCCTTCGGCAACCCCCAGCGCCGACGCGGGGTCCGTCGCGCTGACTCGGAAGAGAAAGCGTGATAGACCGGCCGACGTGTCGCGTGAGCCGACTGTGAAGCGTCCCCAGCAGGGGAAGACCACCGCGCAGGGCAAGGCCCGCGGTGCCGGAAGGGGCAAGGGCTCCGAGTCGCCGAGCGATTCGGAGGAGACCAAGCCCAGGGAAGAGGACGACGAGGAGGCCACCGAGCGCGACTCCGAGCCCGCTGGGGTGGACGACGAGATCGCTGGGGCCGAGGCTGACGACGACACGGACGCGTTCGCCGAGCCGAGCGAGGACGAAGGCGAGCGCGAATCGGTCGCCCACTCCGGACCGCTGTCGAAACCGATGTCGAGCGGCTCGATGGAGCGGCTCGACCCGATGGCCGCTTACCTCCGCGAGGTCCAGCGTCATCCGCTGCTCACGCCGGAGCAGACGCACGAGCTGGCAGCGAAGTTCGTCCAGACGCAGGACCCCGCGATCGCGGCCCAGCTCGTCACGGCGAACCTGCGCCTCGTGGTCAAGATCGCCTACGAGTACCGTCGCGCCTACAAGAACATCATGGACCTCGTGCAGGAGGGCAACATCGGCCTCATGCAGGCGGTCAAGCGGTACGACCCGTACCGCGGCGTGAAGCTCTCGAGCTACGCGGCCTGGTGGATCCGCGCCTACATCCTGAGGTTCATCCTCAACAACTGGCGCCTCGTGAAGCTGGGGACGACCCAGGCGCAGCGAAAGCTGTTCTTCAACCTTCGGAAGAAGCGGGCCGAGCTCCAGGCGATGGGCGTCGATCCGACCAACGCCGAGATCGCCAAGCACCTCAACGTCCCCGAGAGCGACGTCGCCGAGATGGACGTGCGCCTCGCCCAGAGCGAAAAGTCGCTCGACGCTCCCGTCGGGGACGCGGACGGCCGCGCGATCGCCAAGGTCGACATGATGCCCGCCGCCGGCGCGGGCCCCGAGACGCAGATGGCCGACGAGGAGCTCCAGTCGCTCCTCAAGGACAAGCTCGCCGAGTTCCGCAAGACCCTCGCGGGCAAGGAGAAGGACGTCGCCATCTTCGACATGCGCCTCGTCGCCGACGATCCGCTCACGCTCCAGGACCTGGGCGACAAGTTCGGGATCTCGCGCGAGCGTGTCCGCCAACTCGAGCAGCGCCTGCTCGCCCGCCTCCGCGATTATCTGAAGCGCGAGATGGGCGACGCGACCGATTCGCTCTGAGCTTCGGGTAGCCTGACGCCGTGAGCTCGGAATCGCGGCCAGGAACGCTCTACGTCGTCGCCACGCCGATCGGCAACTTGGGCGATGTGACGCTGCGCGCGATCGAGGTCCTCAAGGCCTGCGATCGCGTCGCCGCAGAGGACACGCGGCAGTCGAAGAAGCTGCTCTCCCATCTCGGTATCCTTGGGAAGCCGACGACCGCCCTCCACGCCCACTCGAGCGAGCGCGACGTCGCGCAGGTCGTCGACGCGCTCGCCACAGGTGAGTCGGTCGCGCTCGTCACGGATGCGGGGACGCCGAGCGTGAGCGATCCGGGCGACGCGTTGGTGAAGGGCGCGATCGCCGCGGGGATCCGCGTCGTCCCGATCCCAGGACCGAGCGCAGCGCTCGCGGCGCTCGTCGCGAGCGGCCTCGCCGGCGGCGGGGGCTTCCGTTTCGTCGGGTTCCTCCCGCGCGAAGGCGCCGCGCGACACGAGGCGATCGGGAAGGTCTGCGCGACCCCCGAACCGGTGATCCTGTTCGAGTCCCCGGAGCGCACCGCGGCGACCCTCGCGGAGTTGGCCGACGCGACCCCCGACCGGACGGCCTGCGTCGCGCGGGAGCTCACCAAGCTCCACGAGGAGCTCGTTCGCGGCACCCTCACGACGCTCGCAAAGGACCGTGACTCGTGGCGCGGCGAGGTCGCAATCGTCCTCGGCGCCTGGGCCCCCGAGTCTCGCGAGGAGGCGATCGCGGATGCCGAGATCGACGCACGGATCGATCGCGAGCTCGCGCTCGGGACACACTCGAAGACGATCGCCGAGCGCGTCGCGGCCTGGAGCGGCCGACCGAAGCGCGAAATCTACGAGCGCGTCGTCACGCGCAAGCGCGAGCAGGGCTGACCTTCAGCTCATGGCTGAGCCTGTATCGACTCCTGCACGCGCAAGCGCAAGCAGCGCTGATCTTCGCCGCGCTCGCTCGTCAGCCCGCTCATGGCTGAGCCGCGATCGACTCCTGTGACGCGCAAGCGCAAGCAGCGCTGATCTTCGTCGCACTCGCTCGTCAGCCAGTTCATGGCTGAGCCTGTCCCGACCGCTCTCGCGCCCAAAGGCAAGCGACGCTGAGCAGCTGCCGCGCGCCCCCGCAAGCACCTCTGGCATCGGCCGGCCTCTGTGGCGCTCGCAAGGCGCTCCCCGTGGAGCGGCCCACTATCGAGCCCGGAAACGTCAGACGAGGCGACGCGCTCGAGGCCATGCGCGCTCGAGCCCACCGAGCACATCGCGGCTCGACCGGAGAAAACGAAACCGAGCCGCAACCCGCCGCACGCCCGCAGAACGCGGCGCGGCCTCCGAAGCGCCCGAGCAGCTTCGCGACGCCGAGCCGCCGAGCGAGAGAGGATTGCGTGCGATCGAGCCCCGACCCCGTCGTGGCGTCAGCGCGTCAGAGCGCGCGGGCGGAAAGACAAAGCGTGCCCAAAGGGGCCGCCCCCGGCAGGGCGCGGGCGACGACCCGACGCGCTCGAGCGCCCTCGGAAGGCCGATCGACGAGCCCGCCGAGAGCACCGGGCGACCGCGCGGCGTTGGCCGAGCCCGGAAGGCGAGAAACAAAATGGCGAAAGCCCAGAAGTCGCGCTGAGCGCGGTCTTCTGGGCTTCTTGGGAAAAATCCCGGCGGCGTCCTACTCTCCCACACGGCTACCCGTGCAGTACCATCGGCTCCGAAGAGCTTAACTTCCGAGTTCGGGATGGGATC
>MKVQ01000007.1 GCA_001899635.1 Myxococcales bacterium 68-20
TCCAGGGCTTGAAGACCGGCAGGCTGCGCCTCGACCAGGCCATGCCGGTGTCCGCCTGGGCCGCCGGCAAGTCGCCCACCAAGCTGGGCCTGCGCGCCGGCCAGACCGTTTCCGTGCAGGACTGCATCCTCGGCATGATCACCAAGTCGGCGAACGATGCCGCCACCGTGATGGCCGAAGGCATCGGCGGCAGCGAGAGCCATTTCGCCGACATGATGAACGCGCAGGCCGGCCTGCTGGGCATGAGCGACACGCATTTCGCGAACGCCTCCGGCCTGCCCGATCCGAACAACCTCTCCACCGCGCACGACCTGGTGAAGCTGGCGATGGCGCTGTACCGCGACTTCCCGCAGTACGCGCACTTCTTCGCCACCCAGGAGTTCGTGTTCCGCGGGCACATCGTGCGCGGCCACAACCACCTGATGTACCGCTACCCCGGTATGGACGGGCTGAAGACCGGCTTCACCGACGCCTCCGGCTTCAACCTCGCCTCCACCGCCGTGCGCGACGGCCACCGCCTGTTCGCCGTGGTGCTGGGCAGCCGCACCGCGGCCGTGCGCGACAACCTGATGGCGCGCCTGCTCGACGACGGTTTCGAGGGCCAGCAGACCCCGCCGGTACTGGTGGCGCAGGCCGCCGGCAGCCGCGCTTCGCGCATCCTGGAAGCGATCTCGCCGATCCAGACGGCGCAGGCCGACACCGCGCCGGTTTCGCAGCGTCGCGGGCATGTGCGCCAGCCGCGCCACGGCAAGCGCGTGGCCGTGGCCAGCCGCAGTTGCGGCGCCAGCCGCAGCACTGCCTGCCGCACCACGCCCAAGCACCGCGTGCGGCATGCCTCGACCCGCTTGGCGGCCCACCATCCGCGCGGCAAGAAAGCCGTGGTGGTCGCCTCGCGCCGCGACCGGGACGGCTAGGCAAGCCTCTGGGGCCGCCACCGATTCCGCGGCGGCAAGGGCAAACGAATACGGGCCGCTTGCGCGGCCCGTTTCGATGTTGCCCGCCGGATGGGCGCCAGCGGCGCCGCACCGGGGATGATGAAGCGGCTTACTTCAGCCTGGCGTCGGCGCGCAGCGCCTCGGCCTTGTCGGTCTTCTCCCACGAGAACGCGGTGTAGACCTTGCCGTTCTTGTCCTTGACCTCGTACGGGCTGCGGCCGAAGTGGCCGTAGCTGGCGGTCTGCTGGTACATCGGGTGGATGAGGTCCAGCATCTTGAGGATGCCGTACGGGCGCAGGTCGAAGTGCTTGCGCACCAGCTTCTCGATCTTGTCGTCGCTGATCTTGCCGGTGCCGAAGGTGGTCACCGAGATCGAGGTGGGCTCGGCCACGCCGATCGCGTAGCTCACCTGCACCTCGCAGCGGTCGGCGATGCCGGCGGCCACGAGGTTCTTCGCCACGTAGCGCGCGGCGTAGGCGGCCGAACGGTCCACCTTGGACGGATCCTTGCCGGAGAACGCGCCGCCGCCGTGGCGGGCCCAGCCGCCGTAGGTGTCGACGATGATCTTGCGGCCGGTCAGGCCGCAGTCGCCCACCGGGCCGCCGATCACGAACTTGCCGGTCGGGTTGATGTGGAACTTGGTGCCCTTGTGCAGCAGCTTGGCCGGCAGCACGGGCTTGAGGATGTGCTCGCGCACGGCCTCGATCAGGTCCTTCTGCTTGACGTCCGGATCGTGCTGGGTCGACAGCACCACGGCATCGATGGCGGTCGCCGTGCCGTTGTCGTAGCGCAGGGTGACCTGGCTCTTGGCGTCCGGGCGCAGCCACTTGAGCTTGCCCTTCTTGCGCACCTTGGCCTGCTGTTCGACGAGGCGATGCGAGTAGTAGATCGCCGCCGGCATGCCGTCCTTGGTTTCGTTGGTGGCGTAGCCGAACATCAGGCCCTGGTCGCCGGCGCCCTGT
>MKVQ01000008.1:0-18411 GCA_001899635.1 Myxococcales bacterium 68-20
ACTTGATTCCGCGACAATGGTCACTCGACCGGATCGCAGGTCGCATCCGCATCCATCACCTTGGACTCGAGGCCATCGCTCTGGTCGGGGCCGCGCTCGTCGACAACCGACCGACGCCGAAGGGGCGCGATGAGCGCGCGATGTCAGCGTCTTGGGCTTCCGAGGAAGCTTCACCACTCGTCTCGGTACGCGTCGCCCTGCGCTTCAGGCTTCACCCTCGTGATACGGCCTGCCGTCGGTCATGGCTCCTTCGAAACGTGATTCCGCGACAATGGTCACTCGATCGGATCGCAGGTCACATCCGCATCCGCGACCTTCGACTCGAGACCGTCGCTCTGGTCGGGGAGCCTCATCGACACCGGCCGAGCTGGCTCGATGGGCGCGCGACGTCAGCGTCTTGGGCTTCCGACGAAGCTTCACCACTCGTCGCGGTACGCGTCGCCCTGCGCTTCAGGCTTCACCCTCGTGATACGGCCTGCCGTCGTCATGGCCCCGTCGAAACTTGATTCCGCGACATTGGTCAATCAATCCGATCGCGCTCGCGTGCATCCACGACAACGAGCCTCTGGAGCCACGCCATGCTGCCCGGACCCGAGCGCGTGCGGTTCGTGCCGGCAGCTCCTGCTCGAGCCTCAGCCTTCGCGCGGGGCTCGGCCGGGGCGCCAGACCGGCAGCGCATGGGGCTCGGGTCGACCCTCGAGGAGCTCGTGCGGCCCGTAGCGGCCCTTGTACAGGAGCGACGTGCAGCCCTCGACGCGATAGCCGAGGTACACGTGCTCGTGGCCGCGGGCACGAGCCTCGTCGCACAGCATGACGATGTGCGCGGTGCCGAGCGACGGCGGCGCGTGCTCCGGATCCCAGAAGAAGTAGACCGCCGAGAGCGATACCCCGGTGTCGTCGACGATGCCGAGCCCAACCAGGCGATCGCCGGCGCTCGGATCGGTGAAGCTCACCTCGCGGACGCAGGGGTGCTGGAACGCGAAGTCGAAGGCGTAGCGCTCGGCGTCGAGCGGGCTCTCCTCCCAGCCGCGCGCCTTCTCGCGGGCCGCGTGCCAGCGAGCGTAGAGCGCGAGGCGCTCGTCGTCGATGAGCGGGCGCCCGACGGTCCGGGTGAGATGGGCTGCGTTCTTCCGCGCGCGCCGCTGGCTCTTGCTCGGCTGGAACGTCGCGGCAGGGATCCGCAACGTCACGCACTCCTGGCATTCGGCGCAGGCCGGGCGGAAGTACATCGGCCCGAATCGCCGCCACCCGCGCTCGAGCATCGCCTCGAGCTCGGCCGGGCTCACGTCGACCTGCAGGCGGATCTCGAGCGACGCCTGCATCTCCGGCAAGTAGATGCATTCGTGGGGAGGCTCCGTGATGTGTTGGAGAAGCCTGGCCACGTCACGAAGACGCTGACGCATCGCCGCCCCTGCCGCAAGGGGTCAGGTGACGATCGGTCAGCTCTATCGTACGCTCCAGCGAAGCCATCCATGTACAAGGTGCTCTTCACCTCGGACTACGAGATCCACGGCAGCGGAATGGGGTCGCCCAAGGACCTCGTCGTCGACCCCACGACGCGCATGCTCGATCAGCTCGACCGCTACGGCGGCAAGCTCACGATCATGGCGGACATCGGCGAGATCCTGAAGTTCAAGGAGTACGCCGAGCGGACGGGAGACGATCGCTTCCACTGGGGCGGAATTGCGAGCCAGATGCGGCGCGCGGTGAAGACCGGCCACGACGTCCAGCTCCACATCCACTCGTCGTACTTCAATGCGACCTGGGACGAGGCGAAGAGCTACTGGAAGCAGGACTACTCCGAGTACGATCTCGCGAGCCTCCCCTACGAGCGCGTCCGCGAGATGATCCGACAGGGCAAGCAGCTCCTCGAGGACACCTGCCGCGTCGCGAAGCCCGACTATCGATGCTTCGCCTTCCGCGCGGCGAACTGGTCGATGCAGCCGTCGCCGAACATCGTCCGCGCGCTGGTCGAGGAAGGATTCACGATCGACACTTCCGTATGGAAGTACGGGGTCTACGACGACCTCGTGAAGTTCGACTACACGGGCGCGCACAGCGATCTCGTCCCCTGGCCGATCGATCCGAACGACGTCTGCCGTCGCGATCCCGAGGGGCGCCTGTTCGAGTTCCCGATCTACACCGAGCAGCAGCCGCTCTGGGTGTTCCTCACGGCGAACCGCGTCTACCGCGTGCTCGCGCAGCGGCTGAATCCGCTGCCGAACCCCGACGCCGTGGCCGATCCGATGTCCGGCTCGGCGGGGGTGAGCGAGGGGAGCAAGGGCGGGCCGCGCCGCTCGCTCGCCGGCAAGCTGCTCGGAAAGGCGAAGGCGATCACGCGGCAGTACCCGTGGAAGGTCGACTTCAACCAGTGCACGGGCAAGCAGCTCATCGAGGGGCTGCGGCGCGTCGAGGCGCGCTACGGGCACCCCGACGCTCCGCTGCCGTTCGTGCTCATCGGCCACTCGAAGACGTTCACGAGCCACAACGAGCGAAGCCTTCGCCCGTTCCTCGAGTTCGTGGCGGCGCACCCCGACCGCTTCTCGTTCGGCACGTTCGCCGACTTCGAGCCCGAGCGTTACCGCACCCCGGTGGCCGCGTGAGGTCGCGGGGGGGAACTCCGGCGATCGCCGTGATCGTCATCGGCGCGGCCGCGGCGATCGCGTGCTCGGAGCTGAAGAGCGCGGTCGTCGCCGATGACGCCGGTGGAGGCGGCGACGCTCAGGACGGCTCGACGCCGTCGGAGCTCGAGGACGGCGGGACGCTCTCCGACGACGGGTCCGGCCCCGGTGGAGGCTTCGAGGCCGGACCGAAGGGGGACTCCGGCGTCGGGCCCGCGGCGGCCTGCCGGAAGATCCCACTCGACTGTCTCGATCCGGCACCTGCCAACGTGATCGAGGTCACGACGGAGTCGACCCTCCAGGACGCATTCGCGAACGCGAAGGTCGGCGACACCGTGCAGGTGCGCGGCAAGACGCTCGCCTCCGGGTGGCAGGTGCCTGCCTACGTCACCTTGCGCGGTTGCGAGGGGGCCGCGATCAGCGGGAACATCGGCTTCGCCGGCAGCGGCGGCACGATCGAAGGCTTCGTCGTGAGCGGCTCGATCATCGCGAACAAGTCCGGGAGCTACGTCGTTCGCTACAACCGGTTCATCGCCGGCACGGCCCCGAACGAGGCCGGCGTGAGCGGCCGATCGATCGACTCGCTCGTGTCCGCGTCCGTCACGCTCGTCGTGGACTCCAACTCGTTCGAGGGTCGACCGGCGGGCGTCGAGGCCCGCACGAACTACGACACGATGACCCACGCGGTCGACATCACGGTGCGCAACAACGCCTTCGCGCACGTGGCACGTCCCTTCGTCGCGAGCGAGTCGGGCCTCGTCGGCGTCATCAATGCGAAGCTCGAGCACAACAGCTTCTACGATTTCGACACCGCGATTTCGTTCGTCGGGGTCGACCGGAAGTCGACGACCAGCGGCAACCTCTTCGTCCGCGGCACGAAGGGGATCGAGGGCTCCGCTTACGACGTCGCGTATTCGCTCGCCTGGCAGGTGACGACGCCCGCGGCGAACCCTCCGGTGAGCGGGACGTTCGCGATCGGCGACCCTGCGCTCGTCGACGCCGACGCGGGTGATCTCCGCCTCGGCGCGAGCTCCGCTGCCGTCGATGCCATCCCGAACGGCTCGATGGTCCCCGCAGAGGACTACCTCGGCTGCCCGCGCCCCGCCGGCGCCGTGGGCGCCGCGCCGAAGAGCGACATCGGAGCGTTCGAGTCTCAGCCCTGATTCGGGCCGTCAGGATCCGAGCCGTCAGGACGAGAGGCGATCGCGACCCGAATAGAACGTCATCGTCCCGTCGCGGACGAAGCCCGCGAGGGTGACGTTCGCGCGGCGCGCGAGGTCGACGGCGAGCGACGACGGAGCGGAGACCGAGGCGACGAGCGGGATGCCGGCGGAGAGCGCCTTCTGGACGATCTCGAAGCTCGAACGACCGCTCGCCACGAGGAGGTGCTCGGAGAGCGGCAAAGCGCCCGCGAGGACGCGCGCCCCGACGACCTTGTCGACCGCGTTGTGCCTTCCGACATCCTCGAACGTCGCCACATGCCGACCGTCGAACGTCACGAGCGACGCCGCATGGCATCCGCCGGTCCGCGCGAAGATCGGCTGCCTTTCTCGAAGGCTTCGCACTGCCGCCGCGATGACCTCGGGCGAGACCCGGCCTCCGTCCGCGAGCGGCGCCGTGCGGGCGAGCAGATCCTCGATCGAGCGCCGGCCGCACACCCCGCACGCGCTCGTCACGAGCGTCCCCCGTCGCGCGAGCATTCCGGTCTCGGCATCGACGGGAGGCTTCACGCCGGGGGCGAGCGTGACGTCGATCGTGTTCTCGCGTCCCTCGTCGGTCGTGCGCCCGCAGTGGACCACGCTTGCGACGTCGCTCGCGCTCGAGATGACGCCCTCGGCGATGAGGAACCCGAGCACGAGCTCGCGATCGTTCCCCGGGGTTCGCATCGTGATCGCGAGCGTCTCGCCGGAGATCCGGATCTCGAGCGGCTCTTCGACGGCGACCTCGTCGGCGCGCGTCTCGACGCTCCCGCCGGGGGAGAGGCGCTCGACGTCCGCCGAACGAATGCTGCGCAGGCTCGTCATCGCGCGAGTATCGCTCAGCACTCGCCGTCGAGCCATCGAGCCGAACGGGCGGAGCTCGCGCGCGCTACGGGACCGGACGTGCCCGGATCGTGCATCCCGAAGGGCATGCTCGATCTGTACACGTGGCAGACGCCCAACGGGACGAAGCCCGCCATACTCCTTGCGGAGCTCGAAGTGCCGTACGAGCTCCACCTCGTCGACCTCACGCGCGGCGAGCAGAAGGGCCTCGACTTCCTCGAGCTGAACCCCAACGGGAAGATCCCGGTGCTCGTCGATCGTGACGAGCACGTCGGCTGCGCGGTCGTGTTCGAGTCGGGCGCGATCCTCCAGTACCTCGCGGAGAAGTTCGGCCGCTTCCTGCCTCACGAGCTCGGCGCCAAGCGAGCCGCGGTGCTCTCGTGGCTCTACTGGCAGGCCACCGGCCCAGCCCCCGTGTTCGGGCTCGTGAAGCGGTTCGCCCGCGCGACCCCGCGCGACGATGCCGCGTTCGGACACTTCGTCGCGGAGGCGAAGCGGCTCGTCGGCGTCTTCGACGCGCGCCTCGAGGACCGTGAGTTCGTCTGCGACGAGTACTCGATCGCCGACATTGCGGCCTACCCATGGTTCGAGGCCCTCGCGAAGGAGCTCCCCGAGGCGCTCGAAGGCACGCAGAACGTTCACCACTGGCTGAAGCGCATGGGCCACCGCCCCGGCGTCAAGCTCGGCATGCGCCTCGAGCAGGTCAAGCGCGCGGCCTGAGCGCGTCAGCGAAGGCGTCCTGCCGGAAGGCCGTCGCGACCGCGCGGGGCGGCGGGGCGCGGTGAGCTCGTTCGCAGCGCCTGCGCCGGTGCAAGCGAAGCGTGATGACCCGGCGCGCCGAGCGTAGAATGCCGGCGACGGCTGTAACATGCACCTCATTGCAGGCATCTTCGTCGGGGGCCGCGCTTCCCGCATGGGCGGAGTCGCGAAGGGGTTGCTCCTCGCGCCGGACGGCGAGCCGATCGTGCTGCGCACACGTCGGATCCTCGAGGAGGTCGGGGCCGAATGTGTCCTCGTCGGAGCTCATCCGGCCTATGCGGACCTGGGGCTCGAGGTCATCCGTGACGATCCCGCCGCCGAGGGACCGCTCGCGGGCCTCTTGGCGTTGCTTGCTCGCGCGAGCGGGCGCAGCGGGGCGATCGCCGTCGCGTGCGACATGCCATTCATCGGTCGCGACGTCGTGCGACGCCTCGTCGATGCTCCGGCGGCGCCGATCGTCGCCGCGCGCCGGTGGGCGGCGGAGCGCGGGCGTGACGTCTGGGAGCCCCTCTTCGCGCGCTACTCGAGCGATCCGTCCGTGCTCTCGATCGCGCGCGCGTTCGCGTCGAGCGGGGAGCGAAAGCTCCAGCTCCTGCTCGACGCGACGGGAGCTCGAGCGCTCTCGCTCACGCCGGAAGAAGAAGCGATGCTGGCCGACTGGGACACCTTGCCAGTTGTCGGGAGCCGTGACAGCAAGGAGACATGAAGCTCCGGATCCGTGGTGACTCGATCAGGCTGCGCCTCACCCAGGGCGAGGTCGCGGCGCTTGCCGAAGGCGGCATCGTCGAGGAGTCGACGGGGTTCGGTGACGCGCGCTTCTCGTATGCGATCACGTTCGGAGGCGTGAGCCTCGCGGCGAAGCTCGCCGGAGCGCGGATCGAGGTCTCCGTGCCTGCCGATGTCGGGCGCGCGTGGGCAGTGGGCGACACCGTCGGCATCGAAGGCGTTCAGCCCGCGGGGGAGGGGAGGACCCTCCGCATCCTCGTCGAGAAGGATTTCGCCTGCCTGACGACGCGCCCGCACGAAGACGACGCCGACGCATTCCCGAATCCGAACACGACCTGCTGAGCCGCGCGCTCTTGCAGCGCCGCCGCGCTTCACGTGCTCGCGCTCGTGGGGGCGCGGCGTCGGCGCATCACGCGGCGTGATGGTCCGACTCGTCGACCTCGACCACGATCGGGCGGCTGACCGGCTCGCGCGCGCGCACGAGCACGCTGCTCCGGAGCGTCTCCGGGATCGGCTCTTCTTCCTCGACCGAGGTCGTCTCCCCCACGGGGGCCGCTTCCACCGGCTCGTTCTGCTCGTCGCGCTCGAGCGGAGGTGGAAACGCGGGAACCGGCTCCGAGAGCAGACGGTCGCCCGAGAGGAGATCGTCTCCCCACGGGTCCAGCAGCAAGATGCGGTTCGTCGTCGTCATCGCTCTCTCCGTGTTTGGACAACGAGAGGCCTGCGTTGATTCCCGCGACCAACGGACGAGACAACTGCAGCACGCATGCCACGAAGGGGCACGACGCAACGCTTCGAAATGAGGTCAGCCACAGTCCTCGTCGTGACACGAACGCGTGTGGAGCTTCACACCGCCGAGACCAAGCCGCTCTCGGGGAAGCGAGGTGCCCGTGTTCGATGCAACGCCACCGGCGCTGGCCGTGTGCGCCGCTCGCATCGGCGTCGGTCGAGCTCGATCGCTGTGGCATACGCCGTGCGCGATCTCGGTCATGGGCAACGCACCCAATGCGGGCCGAGGGCCCACCGATGCGAATGCTTGGGGCACGAGCCCCAACTTTCGCATCGGGCGGCTGTTCGGGATCGACCTTCGCGTCGATCCGAGCTGGCTCTTCATCTTCGTGCTCATCTCGTGGAGCCTCACGTCGCTGTTCGCGAGCTGGCATCCCGACTGGACGTTCGCCACGAGCCTCCTCGTCGCGCTCGCTGCGTCGCTCGTGTTCTTCGTCTCGGTGCTCCTCCACGAGCTCGCTCACTCGGTGATCGCGCTCGCCTACGGGATCCCGGTGCGGGACATCACGCTCCATCTCTTCGGCGGAGTCTCGAACATCGAGAAGGAGCCGCCGACGCCCCAGGCCGAGCTCCTCATCGCGATCGTCGGTCCGATCGCCAGCATCGGCATCGGCCTGGCCATGATCATGGCGAGCGCGGTCCTCATCGACATGCGGGCGCCGGACGTCGGCTCGGCCGAGGTCATGCTCGCGCACCTCGGGCCGCTCGAGACGCTCCTCGTGTGGCTTGGCCCGGTGAACGTCATCGTCGGCGTCTTCAACCTGATCCCCGGCTTCCCACTCGACGGCGGTCGCATCCTCCGCGCGATCGTGTGGAAGGTGACGGGCAGTCTCGAAAAGGCGACGCGGATCGCCGGCGGGGCCGGTCAGGCGGTCGGCTGGCTCTTCGTCGCGCTCGGACTGGCGATGGTGCTTGGCCTCGAGGTGCCGGTCTTCGGACGCGGCATGATGTCGGGTATTTGGCTCGCGATGATCGGGCTGTTCCTTCGCAACGCCGCGGTCGCCCACGTCCGCGGCGCCGCGATCGACGAAGCGCTCGCGAACGTCCGCGTGCAAGACCTGATGCGGGTCAAAGGTGCCTTCGTGGGGGCGAGCATCCCCGTGCGCGAGCTCGTCGACGACTGGTTCCTCCGCCACGACGAGCTGGCGTATCCGGTGACCGAGGGCGGCGCCTTCCTCGGGATCGTCTCGGTCGACGACCTCCGCAAGCTCCGGCCCGACGACTGGGGAGCGATGACGGTGCGTGATGTGATGACGCCCCGAGAGCGGCTCGTCGTCACGAGCCCCGCCGAGCCGCTGGCGATCGCCTTGCGCAAGATCGGCGGTGCCGGCGTGCGGCAGCTCCCAGCGCTCGAAGGCGGCTTGCTCGTCGGCATGCTCTACGAGCGAGACGTCGCCCGCTGGCTCCAGCTGCGCAGTCAGCTCGTTCGCGAGCCGCGTCGTCCGCGCGTTCGCCACGCGTGACGCCGCTCAGCCCCTCTTCGTTGCGTCGGGCGAGCGTACGACGAGGACGGAGCGGTCCGCGTGGTTGACGACCTTCGCCGCGGTCGTGCCGAGCAGTCGATCGAGGAGCCCGTATCCATGGGACCCGATCACGATCAGATCGGCGTCGTGCTCGCGTGCAGCCGAGCAAATCGCGTCCCAGGCGACGCCGAGCTGTGCGTAGGCGCCGTCGAGGAGCTCCGGAGGCACGTTCGCGCCCGCCTCCTCGATCTCGCGCCTCGCTGTCGCGAGGAACGTCTCGGTCACCTGAGCCGGGGGTAGCGTCCAGAGATTGGCTGGCAGCTCCGGCGGGAGGGCGACGCAGCGGAGGAGCCGCAGCTTCGCCTGCGTGCGCTGCGCGAGATCGACCGCGGCGGCGAGCACATCCTTTGCGCGAGGTGAGGAGTCGAGCCCAACGAGGATGCGTCTCATGGCAAAGGTGTATCCACGTCTCGTGCCTGACGTCGCAGCGGCCGCGGGCATCGTCCCGATCGTCCCGACGCAAGTTTGTCGGGGCCCGAGGAAGAACGTGATGCAGCGGGTCGTCGCGATCGGCTAGCCTGATGAGTATTCTGGAGCGAAACATCATCCCATGAGCGGCGGCCTTCGTCGATCGAACCGGCCGCCCGTGGTCGCGCTTCCCATGTCGTGGTCGTCCGCCCCCGAGGACGCCGGTCCGAGTGTGTCCGTCGCTTGGCTCTCGCGTCCGCGCGAGGGCGAGAGCGTGAACGGCGACGCGGTGATCGTGCGCCGCCACGGAGACGCGGTGCTCGTCGCGGTCGTCGATGCGCTCGGCCATGGTCCGAAGGCCGCGGAGGTGGCGGAGGCCTCGACCGAGTGGCTCGCTGCTGCGCATGACGTCGGTGGGGCACCCTCCCTCATTGCCGGGCTCCACAAGCACCTCCAGGGGACACGAGGCGCTGCCGCCCTCCTCTTGGTGATCTCGTCGACCGGGCTCGAGGCCTGCAGCGTCGGCAACGTGGAGCTCCGGTCCGGCACCGGAAAGCTCCCGTTCGTGCTCACGCCTGGCGTGCTCGGCGTGCGCTTGCGGCAGCCGAAGATCTGCGTGTCTCCGTCGCTGATCGCCGATCGCTTCGTCCTGCACTCGGACGGAATCTCCGGGCGATTCGACCTCAAGGCGCATCGCTCTCTCGCACCGCCTGCGGTCGCGACTCAGATCTTCGGCTCGCACCGGCACGCGCACGACGACGCGACCGTCGTGGTCGTCGACGTGGCCTAGGCCGCGTGCAGTTTCGCACGCGGCACATTCGCGCTACGCGCTACGCTCCTAGGCCGCGTGCAGCTTCGCGCGCGGCCGCTTCGCGCTACACGCGCTCCTAGGAGGCGCGGGCTCCGGTGCTCAGAAGCCGGGGCTCGACCCGCGACGCGGGCGGCCCAGGAAGCGACGCACGAGGATGCGTTTCCCCGCGCCGTGAGGGACGAGCTCCACTGCATCGCTCAGGCGCGCGACCGCTCCGAGCCCGGCGCCGATGCCGCCGCGCCCATACACGAGCGCCGGATCGAGCTTGCCGTGCGCGTCGTAGCCGTCGCGCAGGCTACCGGCGAGATCGAACGGCGGCGTCTCGTCCTCGGCGACGATCGAAATGCCGCGGGGGCCCTCTTCGCGATCGATCCCGGAGAGCTCGATGTACCCGCGCCGCCCGTACTTCAGGATGTTCGACGTGAGCTCGGAGACGACGAGGACGAGCTCTTCCACGACCTCACGTTCGAAGCCGAGCTGGCTCGCGAACGGGCGCATCATCGATCTGGCCGCGAAGATGGCCGAGTCGTGCGCCACGGCGCATCGGACGGGCGCGGGAAGCGGCCCTCTCATCTATTTCACCGTCTCCGCCTCGCTCAGCGAGAGTTCAGCTCGTCGTCGCGGTCGTCCAGGAAGCGCTCGACGTAGCGCTGGAGCGCGTTGCGCATCGTTCGATGCGTGACGACACCGCTGAGGTCCACGCCCATGTGGATGATCGTCTGCGCGATCGCCGGGTTGATGCCGGTGAGGAGACAGTTGGCCCCGAGGAGGCGCACCGCGCGCGCCATCCGGAGGAAGTGGTCGGCGGTGCCGGTGTCCATCACCTGGATGCCGGTGATGTCGATGATCGCGCAGTCCGCCTTCTTCTCGACGATCGCGCTGAGTAGCGCTTCGGTCATCTCCGCGCTGCGGGTGCTGTCGAGCACGCCGACGACGGGGAGGCACAGGACGCCCTCCCAAACCTCGATGATCGGCGTCGAGAGCTCGCGGATGGCCGCGCGCTGGACCTCGATCATGGCGAGCTTCTCTTCGAGCTCCTGCTGGTACGCCGCACTCCGCTGCTGCTCGGTGGCGAGCGAGCTGATCATCTGGTTGATGCCCTCGTAGAGGGTCGAGAGCGGGTGGTCCGAGGGGAAGTCACTTCGGAGGCGGGTCGA
Source organism: Myxococcales bacterium 68-20 (assembly GCA_001899635.1). Taxonomy (GTDB): domain Bacteria; phylum Myxococcota_A; class Polyangia; order Polyangiales; family Polyangiaceae; genus Labilithrix. The sequence continues at coordinate 10,837 of MKVQ01000008.1, forward strand.
GTAGTCGCCGTTTCCCACGTCGGCGACGACGAGCAGGATGTCGGCGATGCGCTCGAGCATCAGCTCGGCAAGGTCGTTGTGGGAATCACCCGCTCCAGCCATTACGAAGTCCTCCAAAACAGCTCGTGCTCACGCCTCGTCGTGTCCACGACGAGCGGTTGCCCGGCAAAGCCCGCGTGCTCGTTGCAAGAGATCGCGCCGAGCGTCTCGGCCGATCCGGCGCGCTCCATCGGAAGAGTCACCTTTGCACGCAGATTTACCAAATCCAATAATCCTCGGCGACTCAGTGGCGCGGACTGCTCTTCGAGTCCCGCGCGTCCTTCTCGCTCGCGCTCTTGCGGTCGCGCCCGCGCTGGCGCGTACCGCCCACCCCGCGGGAGCCGCCGTTCTTATCGTCGAGGCGCCCGATGCCGAGGGACTTGAACGCCTCCTCGAGGGTGAGCGCCGTACGCACCACGGCCATGTCGATCCCCATCGTCTGGAGCGTGATCGCGACCTGAGCGTTCATCCCGCACATGATGCTGTGGGCGCCCATGAGCCGGGCCGACGCCGCGAGCCGGGAGAGCACCGCGCAAAGATGGCTGTCGACCATCCAGATTCCCGTGAGATCGATGATGAGGCCTTCCGCGCCTGTGTCGCGGATCGTGTCGAGCACCTGGTCCACGAGACGCTCTGCGATGGCGTCGCTGATCTCGCCCTGGAGCGGGACCAGCACGTGGTTCCAGACGTTGATCACCGGGAGGCGGTCGAAGTCCGTCATGTCCTCGCCACGTTCGCACGAGAGTCCCTCGCCCGTCGAGAGCAAGGCGCGGCCGGCTCCACGGAACCCACACCGGCACCCCTCGAGCGTGCACCGTTTTCGACGTGATCTCGTGTTATGGTGAGTTTCATGGAATTGCAGGAGAGCTTTCGCGCGCCGTTCCTGCAGCTGGCGTGGCAGCGCCACGGCCGAATCGCCGACCTCGTCGGGCGCGGCGACGCAGCCGAGCTTCGCTCTGCGGCCTCCGAGCTGCACTGCCTCTCCGGCGAGGCGAGCATGCTCGACTTCGGAGTAGTGGCGGACCTCGCTCGTCACGCAGAGGAGGCGGCCCGTCAGGGTGACCGCCCGCGGCTGTCGAAGCTCATTGCGGATCTGCACACGGCGATCGAGGCGGTCCAAGCGGGCGGCCAAGCGACGGCCGGGGAGACGGGCGGCTGATGATCCGCGTCGTCACAGTCGACGACTCGTCGCTCTCGCGGATGATCCTGAAGAAGGTCCTCGAGGCCGATGGCGACATCGAGATCGTCGGAACGGCCTCGAACGGCTTCGAGGCCGTCCCGCGCATCCAGGAGCACAAGCCGGACGTCGTCACGATGGACATCGACATGCCGGGACCGAACGGCCTCGAGACCATCGAGCGCATCATGCACACGTGCCCGGTCCCGATCCTCGTCGTGACCGGCGAGCGTCTCGGACCGGAGACGGATCTCGGCTTCCGTGCGGTCCAGCTCGGCGCGCTCGACTTCATGTCGAAGCCGTCGATCGCCGACGAGGGGAGCATGGTCCGCCTGCGCGCCCAGGTTCGGGCGCTGGCGGGCACGCCGGTGTTCCTCCACACCGAGGACCGCGAGTCGCCGTCCAAGGCCGAGCGGGTGCCGTCGCTGCCGGACGCTCCGCCGTTTTCGATCGTCGCGATCGCTTCCGGGACCGGCGGCCCGAAGTCGGTGGCGACCATCCTGTCGTCGCTCCCCCCGAACTTCGGCGCACCCATCGTCATCGTGCAGCAGGTGCCGGACAGGTTCAGCAACGCCTTTGCGAAGTACCTCCAGTCGCTGACTCCGCTCAAGGTCACTACCGTCGATGCGATGCCGCACGACTGTGTCCCGGGAGAGGTGCTCTTGCCGGGCTCGGACGCGCACGTCTACTTCCCGCGGCGAGGTGTGGTCGTCGGCATCCACGGCGACCCGTATGCGGGCCAGCGGCCGTCCTCGACCGTGCTCCTCCGGTCGATCGCGGAGACCTACGGGGCGGACTCCGTCGGTATCCTCCTCTCGGGCACCGGCGACGACGGCATCGAGGGCCTCGCGGCGATGCGGAGCACCGGAGCGCTGACGCTCGCGGAGAGCCCGAGCTCGGCGGCGATCGGCGATGCCCCCGCGGCCGCGGTGAAGTGCGGAGCGGCTTCTCGCGCCCTCCCGGCGCAGATGATCGCCAACTGCCTCGTCAGCGCGATGGCGGCGATGAACTCGAAGACGACCGCCCCGCCGAGCCACGACGCATCCATCGCGAGCGTGATCGACCCCATCCCCACGATGGCCGCGCCGCGAGGGCGCGGAGGCCTCTAGGGTTCAGTGAGGAACGGCGTGAGGCGCTCGGCGAGGGTCGCACCGTCCTTGGGGACGAAGCCTCGGGCTTCGCTCCGGGCGACGAGCTCACGGATCTGTGCCTCCGGGCGATCGGAGAACAGGACGACCGGCAGTGACGCGACGTGCCGGGCGAGGACCGCGACGAGGTCGTCGTCCGTGACGCCGGGGAACGTCGCGTCGACGAGGAGGACGTCAGGATGGTCCTTCGCCACGGCGTCGTCGATCCCGCGCGGATCGTCGATCGCGACCACATCGAGCTCCGATGCGGAGAGTGCATGAACGACCACGGCGCGTACGAGAGCACTATCGTCGACGAGCAGGATCTTGCGGCGTACGCTCACTGTTCGAGCGAAGATAGCCGAACCGCCCTCATGTCGGTGACCTTTCCCGAAGGTCGGGCTCAGCTCCGACCACCCGCAGTCCTCGCCCGCCCCAATTACCGCAGAGGTGGGCCTTCGGCCCGCGCTGACCACGCAATCGAACGCGCTGCTGGATCGCCCGCGATCTTGTCACCTTCGCGCCGCGACGGAGAATGAACATGGGGCCCGAGTCCCTCGACATCGCGATCAAAATTGAGGGCGACATCGTTCGCGCTCGCGGAGCTGGCCGTGACATGTGTCGCGACCTTGGGCTGAGCGAGATCAACCAGGTGAAGGTGGCGACCGCGATCTCGGAGCTCGCGCGCAACATCTTCCACTACGCGAAGACCGGCAACATCGCGCTCAGACGTCTCGGCGCTCCGCGCGCTGGGATCGAGATCATCGCCACCGACAAGGGACCCGGCATCCCGGATCTCAAGCTCGTCCTCAGTGGCGCCTACAAATCGAAGACGGGCATGGGCAAGGGATTGCTCGGCGCGCGCCGTCTCGTGGACTTCTTCGAGGTCGATACCGGTCCGGACCGCGGCACACGCGTCGTCCTCCGGAAGTACGCCCGCTGAGCATGAGCCGCTCCGAAGACTCAGAGCGCGCGCGTCGCCTCGACACGCTGGAGCAGCGTTTCGAGCGGCTGCGCGCGTTCGGGAGCCTTCGCCGCCAGCTTCGGGTGACCGAGGAGGTCGAGGTGATCGCCGCTGCTGCGCAGGAGTTCGCGCGCGACGTCCTCCACGTCACGCACTTCGCGCTCTACTGCGCCGAGAAGGAGGAGTCCGACTTCGATCTGCTGTCGTTCGCCCCCGAGTCGCTGGGCCTCCCGCGCTCGGTCGAGCGCGACAGCCCGATCGCCAAGGCGCTCGAGGAGGCGACGTCGACCAGCGACTCGGAGCTCCTCTCGATGGTCGGCGGCGCCGACTTCGCGGGGGCTCCGGCGCTGGCTCTCGCGCTCCGCGCCTCGCCCACGCAGCTCATCGGGTTCGCCTTGGTCAAAGGCGACTGGCTCGACACGGAGCTGCTCGACGAGCTCGTCTTCGACGTCGAGAGCGCGCTCGCGGCGAGGATGATCACGCGCCTCCGCGCGGAAGAGCTTGCCGTCCTCGAGATCCAGGAGCGCGAGCTCGTGGGGCTGCTTCGCGACGTCGAGGCGCGCGACGAGATCATCCAGCGCGATCTCGAAGAGGCACGCCAGTTCCAGCGGAAGATGCTCGGCGCGCCGCCGCGCGTCGATGGGGCTTCGATCGAGGTCATCTACCAGCCGCTCGGCCTCGTCGGCGGCGATCTCTACGCGGCCGCCATCGACGGCCAGCGCCTCCGGCTCTTCGTCGCGGACGCGACCGGGCACGGCGTGCGGGCCTCGCTCACGACGATGTTCATCAAGAGCGGCTACGAGGCCGTTCGGCTCGGCGCCCCCGATCCCGCGGCGTTGCTCGCAGCGCTCAACGACGCGATCGCACATACCTACCGGAGCTCGGAGATGCTCTTCTCCGCGGCCTGTGTCGACATCGATCTCGCGACCGGTCGTCTCCTCATCTCCTCGGCTGCCCACCCGCCGGTGTGCGTCGTGAGTGGGGGGGAGGCTCGCTACATCGAGGGGGCGGGAGCGTTCCTCGGGCTTCGGAGCGGGATGAGGTTCCAGACCCAGGAAGCCTTCATCCGGCCGGGCGACGGCGTGTATCTATATACGGATGGCTTCGTCGAGGCCCGGAAGCAGAACGAGCTCTTCGGTGACGATCGCTTCCGGGAGGCAATCCTCGACGCGCACCGAGGCGGGCAGAGGCTCGCCGGCGAGAGCGTCCTCGCGGCGGTCACCGCATTCCTCGACGGCGCTCCGCTCGACGACGACGGGACCTTCGTCGGGGTCCGGTATGGCGTCGTCCAGCCGAGCCTGCGGACGACAGGCGACCTCGACGCAGCAAGGACGACCGTGGCGCCATGACGACTTATCTTCCGAGAAACGTGGAAGAAGGGGGAATCGACAGAGCACGACGGCGAGCGCTTGCAGCGCGGCGGTCGCCGGGTAACATCCAGACGAACAGATGAGGGTACCGGACGTGGACAGCGACGAGGCTCTGTTCGAGCTACGCTTCCAGCCCACCGTCGCCCTGGTGTCGACGGTGCGTCGGTTCGTGACCGACTTCTATCGCGAGCAGTTCCACGACGCCGACGTGAGCCACAAGCTCGCGATGGCGACGCACGAGATGCTCGAGAACACGGTCCACTATTCGATCGACCGGAGATCCGAGCTCGTGATCTCGCTCCATCGGGTCAGCGGGCAGTACGTCGTCACCATCCAGACGAAGAATCGGGCTACCGAGGAGCGTCTCGACAAGGTCCGGCACGCGCTGGAAGAGGTCGTGAGCGCGGAGGATCCGGAGGCCCTGTACAACCAACTCGTGCGCCGGGCCGCGAAGCGGCGCGACGGCGGCTCCGGTCTCGGTCTCGGTCGCATCCGGGCCGAGGCCGATCTCGCGCTCTCTTACGCGATCGAGGGCGACACCGTCGTCGTCACCGCAGAAGGCCGTTTCCAACAGCGCTTGGCGAGCATGCTCGCGATGGACTCATGATCATGATCGACATTCCCAACATCGACGCGAACGACCTCCGAGCGGCCCCTAACTACGTGGACGGACAGCTCTCGCTGTCGTTCGCGGGCAGTGCCGACTCGCGTTCGCAGGGAGCCATCGAGACGATGCTGGGCCGCGTGCACACCGAGGCGATGCGGCTCGGCGTGCCCGAGGTGGCCGTCGACTTCCGCGACTGCGACTTCGTCAACTCGTCGTGCTTCAAGGCGTTCATCGTCTGGCTGGAGCAGATCCAGGAGCTCGACAGCGAGCAGCAGTACCGATTGCGGTTCTTCTCCGACGACACCAAGGCATGGCAGAGGAGGAGCCTCCAGGCGCTCTCGTGCTTCGCGATCGAGCTCGTTCACATCGAGTCGAAGCCGAGTCGTGGCGGTAGCTGAAGCTCTTCCCCTGAGTATCGTCGCCCAGTTCCGGGCGACGACAATCGAACGGCTCGGTCGGATCGAGTCGGCGTGGGGCGCGCTCACGCAGCGCGTCGGAACCGCCGAAGGGGAGTCGGAGCTCTTTCACGACGTCCACACCTTGAAGGGCGAGGCGCGGCTCGTCGGGTTCGCCGACGTCGTCCTCATCACCCAGCGTCTCGAAGACCTGCTCGTGGCCGCCCGACGGCGCCGCTATCGCGTCACCGAGGACGTCGACGTCCTCGTCACGATGGCGATCCAGTTCATCCGGATGCTCGTGCGCAAGCGCGCGGGGGCATCGCAGGGCGGCATCGACATCAACGGCTTCTTGAAGCAGATCGACGATGTGCTCGCGGAGTGGCCGCGGCAGTCGGAGACGCCCGACGCGAGCGGCGCGACAGGCGCGCGCGCAGGGGAGGGGGGCAAGGTCTCGGTCGCGGTCCGGCAGCGCCTCGGCGGCGCGGCCACGCAGATGTTCCTCGAGCTGATCATGTCCGACGAGCGACCCCGCCTCCGCCGCGCATGGGAGATCTTGGTGGGCGAGCTCGCGCAGCTCGACGCCGTCCCGCTGATGCCGCTCGTACGTCGGCATGCGCTGTCCGCGAAGGAGGTCGCCGCCGAGCTCGGCAAGGAGGTCGACGTCGTCATCGAGGGGCCGGACGCGAAGGTCGGGATCGAGGTGCTCGACACGATCCACGCGGCGCTCCTCCATACGCTGCGGAACGCCGTCGATCACGGGATCGAAGCGCCCCATGTCCGCGCAGCCCATGGCAAGCCGCGCCGCGGACAGATCCTGGTCAACATCCGGATCGACGCCGACGCGATCGTGGTCACCATCGAGGACGACGGTGGCGGCATCGACACTGAGGCGCTCCGTCGTCGCGCCGAGACGCTCGGGCTCCTGTCACCGGAGGACGCCAGCGCGGCGCCCGACTCGACGCTGATCGATCTGGCGTTCGCGCCCGGGTTCTCCGTGCGCGAGGCGGCGACCACGATCTCCGGCCGCGGCATCGGGCTCGACGCCGTACGCGCCGGGATCGAGAGGCTCGGCGGGACGATCTCGCTCGAGTCGAAGCGGAACGTCGGCGCCAACGTGAGCTTCCAGCTGCCGCAGTCGCGGCGCGTGATCGACGTCCACCGCCTGCCCTCGACTCAGCCGGGCGTGACGTTCGCCGTCCCGACGACCTGGATGGTGCGCGCGGAGCGGGGCGACGACTCGATCGATCCGGCGATCGCCCTCGGGCTCCGGCGTGCGGGAGCCTCGGTCTCGGCGACCCTCGCGCACATCGTCCTCGCGCGCGACGGCGAGGAGTATCCGATCGTCATCGGCGGCTCGGTCACCCGCGTCGCTGCCGTTCGCATCTGCCCCACCTCACCCGATGACGGCCTCGAGGTCGTCTCGGTCGACGACGAGAAGATGCTCCTGATCAGGCCGGATGCGTTCTTTCCGTCTCTCCGAAGATCTCTCTGACCTTCGCGAGCAGCGCCGGCATCCCCGCCCTCTTCGTCACCCACGCCCGTGCCTCGGCTTCGCGGGCTCGTTCGGCGAGCTCCTCGTCGTCGAGGCTGGAGAGGAGCATGATCGGCGCCGTCTCCGCGTACGCTCCGCGGAGCGTGCTCGCGAGATCGTCTCCGAAGATCTCCGGCATCTGGACGTCGACGATGATGAGGTCGGGCGACATCCGGCGACGCTCTTGCTCGAAGGTATCGAGGGTCATCGCGGTCGCGACCTCGTAGCCGGCCTTCTGGAGCGCGGCCTGCGTCACCGCGAGGATGAGCGGACTGTCGTCGATGAGGAGGATCTTACGCTGCACCGCGCTTGCTCCCGGCGTCCATGAGAAACTCGAGCGTGCAGAAGAGGTCCTTCAAGAC
>MKVQ01000008.1:18427-196319 GCA_001899635.1 Myxococcales bacterium 68-20
TGGTGTCGCAGCGTGGTGATGAACGATGCGCCGGTCTCGTCCGGCAGGATGTGATCGACGACGGCGAGGTCGAACCTCCGCGGGCCTTCGAGGTGCTGCCACGCCGACGCCACGCTCTCCGCCTGGGCGAGGTGCACATGGCCTCGCTGGCTGAAGTACCGCTCCACGGCGTACGCGAACATGTCGCGAATCAGCTTGTTGTCCTCGACGAGGAGAACGGAGAGCTCCCGGCTCGGCGCTTCACTTCCGCTCGTCCGGCGAAGCCGCTGCGCGAGCTCGATGATCTCCTGCTTCACCTCGTCATCGTCGACCTCGAAGTCGCCGACGAAGCCGGATGGATTGCCCGGGCCCGTCGACATGCGAACCTGCCGGACGCGCGCGCGCACGAGGAGAGGATGAACCGTCCTCGGGAAGGAGAGACGGAGCTCCACGACGTCGCCGATCGACGGCAGGCCGTCCGTGACGATGAACACGGACTCGTGCGTCATCTCGAGCGCGCACGTGACCTCGGTCGATCCGCCGCGGTGGATCTCCGCGCGGAGGATTGCACTTCGCCGACCTGAACCGCTCATCCCGCTCGTTCTCGACTCCCCCCCGCCCCTCCGAACAACCCAGTCTACCGCGCGAACGCATCGAATCTTCCACTCTAATTGCGTCGCGCGCCCCTCCGAACGAGCTGCGATCCGTTGCCCGAGGGGGCCTGTGACGATGTGCGTCAATCTCGCACAGCACCACGTTCGCTAGATGCTTCCGGGCGTCAGCTCTTGGCGGCCGTCCGCTTCGATCGCTCGATGAAGTCGACGACGCTGCTCTGTACTCGCGCGCTCGGGTGTCCGAGCAGCCGTTCGGCGACCGCGGGATCGAGCTCGATCGGAAGCGCGCTCGTGAGGGCGTGAACGGCGCTGGAGAGGACGATCTCGTCGTCGTCCGTCCGGAGGATGTCGAGAAGCGCACGCCGCTTCTCGTCGGACCGCTCGAGCGCGGCGATGATGCTGACCGTCCCGTCACGGAGCGAGGCGTCCGGATGGCGGAGGAGCTGGGCGACCAGATCGCCGACCTCGCGCCATCCGATGCCACGGGTCGCCACCAATCGCTCGATCGCCTCGAGCAACCAGCGTCGCACCATCGACGGCTCGGTCTCGTTGGTCACCAGCTCTGCCAGCACGGGCCACGCGCTCGGAGCGCCGAGATATTTGAGGAGCCATGCTCCGTGCTCGCGGAGCTTGGGGTCCGGCTCATCACGGAGAGCGGCGATCAGCGCCCGGCAGAGCGGCTCGCGCTCCCACGTGCGTGCGACCTCGAAGACGGGCGCTTCGACGTCGTAGTCGAGATGCGTGAGCGCCAACAGGAGCTCGAGCGGGGGGCGACCGCGCAGCCAGTCCGGGCGTTCGAGGAGCTTCGTCGCGGCGTCGTGCACGCTCTCGTCGTCGCCGAGACGCTCGAGCAGGTCGTCGCGCTCGGTGGAGAGGATGTGGATGCTCGACGGCGCTTCGGGAGACCGCACCGACACGGCCGGCGGCGGCATCGTCGGTGCGGAGCCGGCCGGCGGCGGCGTCGACGGATAGACGGCCGGCGGGATCGACTGCATCGTGTGCTCCGCGCGCGGGGGCGGCGGCGCAACCGATCGCGATGGCGCGTCCGCGTCGGCGCTCGCACGCTCGGGGGCCGGTGGCGGCTCGGAGCCCGTCGTCCAGCCCTCGTCGACCGTTGCGTTCGGAAGCGGTGGCGGCGCGGGCATGCTGAGCGGTCGTGCCTCCGCCATGAGCGGAGGAAAGGACGTCGGTGCGCGCCTCGTCATCGGCGGAGCTTCGGAGGGCTCGCGCGACGACGACGGGACGAAGCGTGTCGGTGGAGCGACCGAGCCCACGCTCGACGGCGGCGTGGAGGGCGCCACCGAGCGCCATCGTGCGAAGGCGGCGGTGACCTCGTCGCGCAGCTGCTTCACGCTGTCCTCGACGAACGAGCGCGCGCGCTCGGCGGCGATCGCTCGCGTGTTCGCGTTCGCCGACGCGATCGTCTGAGCCTCGATCTCGCGCTGGAGCCGCTCGGCTTCCTGGCGAACGTCGTCGAGCTCGCGCTCGACCATCATCGTGCGCTCGACGCTCACATCGCGTGCGTGTCGCGCGGACTCGACCTCACGCTCGAGCCGGCCGATCTCCGCGCGCGCGTCCGCAGCCTCGGTCTGCGCCATGGCGAGCGCGGCCTCGATGACGACGAGCTTCTCCGTCTCGGCGCGCGCCTCGGCGAGCATCTTCTCCAGGCGCTCGACGTCTTCTCTCGCAGTGTTTCGTTCGCGCTCGGCCTTGGCGAGCGTCTTCGCCTCCGCATCGGCTGCGTCGGCTGCTTCCTGGCGGAGCCGCACGGCCTCGGCCTTGCTCTGCGCGGCTTCCTCGCGCGACCGGGCCAGCTCGGCGCTCGTACGTTCGACCCGCTCGCGCAGCGATCCGAGCTCCGTTTCGCTGTCGCTGACCTTCTGCGCCTCGGTCTGCTCTCGCTTGCGGATTTCGGCGAGCTCCGCCTCGCGGGTGGATGTCGCCTCGAGCGCCTCGTCGCGTGCCTTGCGCAGCGCTTCGGCCTCGGCGCGCATGCGGGCGAGCTCGTCGGTGGCGCTCTTCGCGCTCTCGATTGCTCGCGAGAGATCGTCGCGCTCGGAGCGGATTCGCTGGAGATCGTCCAGCGTCGTGTCGTGCAAGCGGCGGACGTTCACCACCTCGGCTTCGGCGAGCGTGAGCTTGTGCTCGAGGTCCTGCGCCCGCGAGTTCGCGAGCTCGATTCGCTCGAAGGTCTCGCTCCGTTCGCGGCGCTGATCCTCGATCGTGCGCTCGACCGCGGCGGCTTGCTGATGGAGCTTCGCGAGCTCGCGGCGGAGGGTGAGCGCCGCATTGGTGAGGACGTCGACCGAGGCGCCTTGGCGCTCGCCGCGGTCGACCGTGACGACGTCGATCCGACCGCTGATCGGCTCGTCGTCGGGATCGGCTCGCGGATCGCGGCGCGGCACCACCGGCGGGCGCGAGGCCCTGCTGGCTGCCGATGTCTGTCTCACCATCGAAGCCTCGTCTCGCTCATCCGCTTCCATGGTCTCGACGCCGCTGGCCTTCTTTTCTTCCATTCGCTCGCCTCGACCCCGCGCGTCGGGATTTTGGTGGTCATACGCTGCGATCCCCGACGATCTCATGAGAGCACAGACCCTTGCGCGGAAGAACCCCCTCACGGCGAGGGCTCGCGGCAGCCCATGACGCGTGGCTCCGCGAACGCGGAACGGGCATCGCGCCGAAATCGCCTCGCAATCGCCTTGCAGATCGCCCCGAGCGCAGGCCTTGTCCCTCGGGGCCGGTCGCCAGGCTCTCCGGCAGACGCGAGGGTCTGGTCTGGGCCTGCTCTGGCGTCGGATCCGTACGGGCGGATCTGGGCGCGCTCGTGGAGCTCGCTCAGTCGCCCGACAGGATCAGCTCGGCGTCCCGCCGCCCAAAGCCGTTCGGGTACCTCTCGAGGTACGCGCGCGCCGCTGCGCGAGCGCGCTCGCGGTCGACGCCGCGAAGGAGCTTCATGCGTTCGACGCGTGCGCTCTGCGCGAGATGACTCGAGGGATGACGCGCGAGGAGCTCCTCGAACGACGTGATCGCGCCGGCGACGTCTCCCGCGCGCTTCCGGGCGACGGCCTTCTCGAACAGATCGTTCTGCGCGCCCAGGTCCGACGCCCGTGGCTCGGCGCTCCGCTTCGTCGCGGAAGCCGCGCCCGTGGGAGCGGGCGAAGGCGTCGCCTCGTTCGTAGTCGGCACCGCCTCGTTCGCGGCCGGCAGCACCACTGCGGGTGGCTGGGGCGCGAGCCCCAACGTCGTCGTGGAATCGGAGCAGCCCCGGGGCCAGCTCTCTCCCGCACGGACCAGAGCCTCGTTGCCCGCTGCGCGCACGGCAACGACGCCCTCACGTACCTTGACTCGTGTCGTCGTGCCGCGTCCGCACGCAGGGTCCGGAGCGGCACGCGAGACCTCGAAGGACGTGCCGCGGACCTCGACCTCGGCATCGGAGGTGCGAATCAGGAACCGCGCATCCGGCTTCAGCTTCGCGACGTCGGCGTGGACGGAGCCCGCGCCGAGCTCGAACGTCGTCGTCGGGGTGGTAGAGACGAGCACGAGGTCGGCGCGGTCTTCGACGAGGAGGAACGTGCCGTCGGCCAGCGCGACCGTCGCGCGAGAGCCGGGCTCCACGAGCACGCGGTCACCAGCCTGGAGCGACATCCCGTGGGAGAGCGGCTCACGGACGCCCCCGCGCTCGAGCGATGGAGAGCCACGGACGAACGACGCCGAGGCCGCCGCCGCGATCGGAGGCGCTCCGCCGGTCGTCGGCTCGCCGCCTCGAAGGTGCCCGAAGCCCATCGCCAGAGCGATCGACGCCGCGACCGCGACCGCCCCGAACACGCCCCACCGTTGCCGCTGCCGGCGCTTTCGCTGGCGGATCGCCACCGCGATCGCGTCGATGGCCCGCGCCCGGGCCTGGGGCTTCGCCTCACCTGCGTCGCGTGCTTCGTTCGTGAGCACACGCGCGGCGATGTCGGAGAGCGAGCGGTTCGACTTCAAGGCTCCACCTCCAGATCGACGAGAGCGTCTCGAAGCTCGGGATCGGCGGCGAGCTTCTCGTGGAGCTCGCGACGCCCGCGCGCGATCCGAGCGTGAGCGGCGGCCTCGCTGATCCCGGCGATGCCGGCGACCTCTCGCGCGTCGAAGCCGCAGACGTCATGGAGGAGGTATGCCTCCGCCTTGGCGGCGTCGATGCGCCCGAGGTGCTCGCGGATTCGGCCGGCGATGTTCCGCGCCGTCAACTGCCGCTGGAGGCTCATCGGGCTCGAGCTCTCCACTTGCCCGTCTTCCTGCGCGCGCTCGAAGATCTTCCTCTCCGTGGTGCGCCGTCTCAGGAACTTGAAAACCGTGCGAGCGGCGATCGTCGCCGCCCAGGTCTCGAGGGAGCATTCTCCCCGGTAACGGTGCAGCGAGAGCACGAGCTCGACGAAGCTCTGCTGCGCGAGGTCGTCGTGCTCGGAATGGCCGGGTCCGACGAGGGCTCGGATCGTGGTGTCGACGCGTGGTCGCAAGCGATCGTGCAGCTCGGCTGCCGCGTCCTCGTCGCCGCTGTGCACTGCCGCGAGGAGCTGGGCGTCGTCCAGCGCAGGGACTCTCGGCCCGACGGTCGCCGCGAGCGTCGCCGCAGGTGCGTCGGTCGCGACCAGACGGAGCAGCGGGCGAGCCATCGGAGGCACAGTACCTTCAGCCCGTCACGATTCGACTCGCTCAGAACCGAAAACGAACGCCGAGCTCGGCGAGAGCACGGGCTCGGGGGATGTCGGCCGTCGGTGTGCCACCCACACTCACCATCGTCGTGCCGAAGGCGAGCTCCGCGCCGGCTGCGGCGATCACGCCTGCGTGGGAGCCGAGCGCCCAGCTCCCTTCGATCATCGTGCCGACTGCACCGAGCCACCGAGCGTGCGTCGTCTCTCTAGTCTCGCGTCGCGTCGCCGAGTGGTGGAGGACGATGAAGTCCACGCGCGCACCGAGCTCGAGCGTTGAGCCGATTGGAATCCGGTAGCTCGGTCCCGCCGACGCGAACAGCGTCGTCGTCGTCACGTTCGCTGCGCTGATCGCTCCCGCTCTCGCGCCGGCGGCGCCGCGGAGGCCGAGCCGCGTGGAGCCCCACCACCGCGCGCCCGCCGCGCCGCCGATGGATGTCGCTCCTCCTCCGAGCACGCCGCTCGAATGAGCGAAGACCTCGACGCCGGGCGCGGGCTCGCGATTCGTAACTGCCGCCTCGCGGTCAATCCGCGCCGTGTCCGGCGCCTCGGCCAGCGTCCTCGCTGCCGGTGAAGCCGCGGGCGCCGTGTCGCGAGGCGCGACCAGAGGGGCACCCGAGGCTTTGACGGTGACGGCGGCGTCGCGGGGCGGCTCCTCGGTGCGCTCGCGCTCGAGCCTCTGCACCATCGAAGCGAGCGCGTATCCGATCATGCGGCCCCTCTCGCTCGCGGCGTCCTGCGGGAGAAACCTGACCTCGTCGTCGGTCCATTCGTTCGCGGGCATGACGTGGACGTGGAGTCGGGCGACCTGGCGCCCGCCGTCCGCCCAGCTCACGCGCGCGACCGCACGTGCATGGACGCGTGCGCCGATGGCGAGGGCATCGGCGTCCGATTGCGAGCTGGACATGTCGGCGACGACGACGGCTTCGGGCCCGAGCGCGCGCCGCGCCGCGGCCATCACCGCGTCGGTGGTCGGGTCGGCGTTGGCGCCGAGGAGGATGACGAGAACGAGCGGTTCGCTCATCGTTCGATCTCGATACGCGCCGGAGGCATCCGACCGCGGGTCGTTGGGGCCCGGTCGCGGGGGAGAGCGTAAGAGAGGGGGAGCACGGCTGCGGGGGGCTCGACTGCGGGTCGTTGGGGCTTCGACTGCGGGTCGTTGGGGCGCAGCCCCAAATGGGGCATGCTTGGGGCTCGGATGCGGCGCGCGATGACGAGGATGCAGACGTTGCCGGCAGCCCTGATGGTAGCAGTCGCGAGCCTCGCCTCCGCGTGCGGAACGATCACGTTCGACTTCCCCGAAGCGGTCGGGCCCTCCGACGGAGGGCTCGACGCCGCGAGCACGAGCACGCCGGGGCCTGCATCATGTGCAGCGCACGAGACGGTCTGCGGTGCGTCCTGTGCCGATCTCCAGAGCGACCCAAAGAGCTGTGGGCAATGCGGTGCGTCGTGCTCGGACGCGACGCCGGTCTGCGACCGCGGCTCGTGCGCGGCGTCGTGCAGCGCGGGCCTCGTCGATTGCGCGGGCTCGTGCGTCGACACCGCGACGGACCGACGGCACTGCTCGGCCTGCGGCGCGACCTGTTCGGGCTCCGACGTCTGCATCGGAGGAAAGTGCTCGTGCCCGGTGGGTAAGGAACGATGCGGGCCGAGCTGCGTCCACCTCGCGTCCGATCCGCTGAATTGCGGCGCCTGCGGCGTCCGCTGTGATGGCACGACGCCGGTCTGCAACGCCGGCGTCTGCAGGCCATCCTGCACGGGCGGTCTCAGCGCCTGCGCGGGCGCATGCGTCGATCTGAGATCGAATCCCGAGCATTGTGGTGTCTGCGCTCTCGTCTGTGCGAACGGAGCGTGCACGCGAGGCGAGTGTGTCTGCACGACAGGGCAGGTCCTATGTGGCAAGCGCTGCGTCGACACGACGAGGGACGGCAACAACTGTGGCGTATGCGGTCGCGGTTGTCCGGCCTCGAGCGTGTGCAGCGGGGGGACGTGCATCTGATCTGGAGGCCAATCGTCCTGCCTCCGATCGACGTCCCGCGTATCGCTTCGCCGCTCTTCTACCGGCTACTTCAGTATCCGTCGTTGCCGCCTGTCGCGCCGATAGGCCGGTCGCTCGACTTGTCGGTGTGAACCTCCCACAAAACGGCGCAGTCGCAGTCGAGAATTCGCGGCCTCCCGGCACTGAGCACTGAACGGGAATGAAGCGAGCAGTGATCACACGAGCCGTGTCCGCGCGTCGGCGCACGCGCTCGCGGAGATCGATGATCGAGGAGGACGCAATGAAGAGGCTTCCCTTGGGTGCATTCGCAGTCCTTGCCGCGACGTTGGGGGCGCTCGCGCTCTTCGCCGGGTGCGGAAGCGAGGTCGCCGAGATCGGCGACCCCGTGGGGAACGATGGTGGTGACGGCTCGGACACGCCGGACGGCGGAGCTACGGACGACGGCGCTGTCGTGACCGACGGCGCGATCACCGACGCCTCGCTCAACGATGCAGCCGAGTGCAAGGCTGTCGGCCAGACCTGCGCCAAGAGCGGCGACTGCTGCACCGCCAACTGCGATGCGTCCTCGAGCACGTGTGCGCCGGCGCTCACCCAATGCAAGCCGCCGGACGCGCAGTGCAACGCGCCGAACGAGTGCTGCACCGGCTCGTGCGTGAACGGTGCTTGCTCCGACAAGCAGTGCGTCCCCGACAAGCCCACGGCAGGAGCGTGCGCGCAGTCGGGAGACTGCTGCAGCGGCATCTGCACGAACGGCACCTGCGGCAGCGTCAACCCGGGGCAGACCTGCCGGACCGCCGGCAACCCGTGCGCTTCGGGCAACGAGTGCTGCTCGAAGCTCTGTAACAACGGAATCTGCTCCGGCGCGGTCTCGTTCTGCACGCAGCAGGGCGAAGTCTGCGCGGCGAACGCCGAGTGTTGCGGCGGAAACTGCGTGAAGCAGGCCGGCAACGTGATGGGCGTGTGCGGGGCGCCGACGAGCGGCGGCGGCGTCCCGAGCAGCTGCGCCCCGAGCGGGACCGTGTGCGCGGTCGGCGGTGACGCCGGCGCCGGACCGTTCCCGTGCGACTCGTCGTGCTGCTCGCGTTCGTGCGGGTACTACGGCGCGCTCTCCGGCTTCCGCGTCTGTCAGCCACCGTCGGGCTGCCGTCCGACCGGCGAGGTCTGCCGCGCCGATAGCGACTGCTGCGGGTGGTCGGGAGCGCCGGATCCGGTGAAGGGGCCGGTGCACTGCTCGAAGGCGACCCCGACGTCCGAGTTCGGTCGTTGCGACAACGGTGGGGCGTGCCGCGAGGCAGGCAGCATCTGCAAGCCGGGCGACGGTGACTCGTGCAGCGCAGAGAACAACTGCTGCTCGCACTCGAGCCTCCCGAACGACTACTGCAACAGCAACCCTGGGAACTGCTGCAACAAGGACGCGCTCGGGATCCCGCGCTGCCTCATTCGCCCCGTCGACTGCAAGGGCACCGACGGCGGCACGCCGCCGGTGGCCGGCACCGTCTGCGCGACGAGCGCCGACTGCTGCGGGAATCCCTGCATCGACAACAAGTGCGGTGGCGCGTGCGTGCCGAAGGGCTCGGCCTGCACCACATCGGCTGACTGCTGCGCGGGCATCCCGTGCGTCCAGTCTCCCGGCTCGGCGAAGGGCGTTTGCGGCGGCACCGTCCTCCCCGACGGTGGCGTCTCGGACGCTGGAACCGACGACGCGGGAAGCAACCTCCCTGACGGCGGTAACTGCGCGCTGTACGGCCAGATCTGCGCCGCGAACGGCGACTGCTGCAACGGGGTGCCGTGCACCGAGGGCCGCTGCCGCTTCCCCTGATGTGAATGCACTCGACGAGAGGAGTCCGGATGAGAGGTATCGCCTTCGCTGTCGGTTCGATCGGTGCAGTTCTCTTTGCGGCGCTCGCAGCGCCGGGCTGTGGTGGAGGCGATGAGGGCTCGACGTTCGGACCGGGCGGGGGCAGCGGGGGAGGTGACGGTGGCGGGTGTGTCGGCTTCGGCTGCGACCCGTCCAACGAAGGCGGCAGGCCGGGATGCGAGGGCCTCGAATGCCAGCAGGTCACGTGTTCCGGCGGGGCGAAGACGACGCTGACCGGCAGGGTCTTCGACCCGGCGGGGAAGGTCCCGCTCTACAACGTCGTCGTCTACGTCGCGAACCGTGAGCTGGAGCCGATCGCGACCGGACCGACCTGCGATCGGTGCGATGGCAACGTGTCCGGGAAGCCGATCGCGCTCACATCGACCGACGCGAACGGGGACTTCCGCTTGGAGGACGTTCCCGCGGACACCGACTTCCCGCTCGTGATGCAGATCGGCAAGTGGCGTCGCAAGGTGACGATCCCGAAGGTCGCCGCGTGCCAGAGCGTGGCGGCCAGCCCCGACCTGACGCGGTTGCCGAGGAACCGCACCGAAGGTGACATCCCGCGGATCGCGCTCACGACGGGCTCGGCAGATCCGCTCGAGTGCCTTCTTCGCAAGATCGGGCTCGACGGCTCCGAGTTCGGGACCGCGGGTTCGGAGGCGCGCGTGCATCTCTTCACCGGCGGAAGCACCCCGCCGTCGACGGCGACGTCCTCGTTCGACGGAGGCGGCGCGTTCGCGCAGGCGTCGTCGCTGTGGGGCAGTCGCGCCGAGCTCGAGAAGTACGACATCGTGATGCTCTCCTGCGAAGGCGGCGAGCACCAAGCGGCCAAGCCCGAGGCCGCGCGTCAGGCGCTCTACGACTATGCGAAGACCGGCGGTCGCGTGTTCACGTCGCACTTCCACCACTACTGGTTCTCGAACTCGCCGGTGCCGGAGGTGAAGGCGATCGCCTCGTGGACGAACGACTTCACCTGTCAGGGGGCGGGCTGCACGTTCGAGGCTGAGCCTGCGAAGGACGTCGTGGTCAACGCGACGGTGAACTCCTCCTTCGCGAAGGGCGCTGCGATGAAGAAGTGGCTGAAGAACACGCAGTCGCTCACCGGACCGGGTGAGACGCTGCCCATCCAGGAAGCTCGTCACAACGTCAACGCCGTCACGGCGAACGCGCTCTCGTGGATGACGATCCAGAACCCGGCGGCGGGAAACAAGGTCGCGCACGAGTACGTGAGCTTCAACACCCCCGTCGGCGCGCCGGACGACCAGGTCTGCGGCCGCGTCGTCTACAGCGATCTGCACGTCGGCGCCGGCGACACGACGGGCGCTCCGTTCCCCAACGGATGTGTCACTCCCGACATGACGCCCCAGCAGAAGGCCCTCGAGTTCATGCTCTTCGATCTCTCGTCCTGCATTCAGAAGGACGACAAACCGCCCGTGCTTCCGAAGTGAGAGAGGAGCCTCGCAGCATGTTTCGTTCGCCGCGTTCGACCGCGCTTGCCTTCTTCTTCTCTCTCGGTGTCGCCGCCGCCTGCGGGGGAAGCGACGACGCGAAGGTCGAGTCGACGCCGTCCGACGCCGGCGCGCGCACCCCGGAGAACACGGGGAAGAGCTGCGCCGGGCCGGTCGACTGCTATCCGGGAATCGATGCCGGCGCCTTGCAGGGCGAGGTCCAGTGCCTCGACCGCGTGACCGGCGGCTACTGCACCCACCTGTGCAAGACCGATGCGGACTGCTGCGCGGTCCCGGGGGAATGCGACACCAACTTGAGGCAGGTGTGCGCACCCTTCGAGTCGACCGGCCTCATGATGTGCTTTCTGAGCTGCGAGGGGGAGGACGTCGAGAAGGCGCCCGACGCGGGCGTCGTCGCGGACGGCGGCGAGCTCGACGACACCATCTTCTGCCAGACGTACGCTTCCTCCTCCTTCAAGTGCCGCTCGAGCGGCGGAGGCAGCAAGAACCGTAAGGTCTGCGTGCCCTGATTCGACGGGAGCCCGCGCTCTCGCGAAGGAGTGTGGGCCTCCAGCGACGTTGGTCGCCGCTACGAGGTCCGATGAGCAGCCCGCGCCGCCGCGCGAACGAGCGGGTGACCCCGCGGCGCGGCTCGGCTCGTCATCATGAGGACCGACGAGCAGCCCGCGCTGCCTCGCGAACGAGCGCGTGACTCCGGCGGCGCCGGTCGTCGCTACGAGGATTGACTGAGCAGCCCGCGCAGCTGGGCGCGGAGGGGCTCCGGGCTTCGCTCCGCGCGCTCGGCGACGAGACCGCGGTAAGGCGTGCCGCCGATCGTCAGCAGCGAGCGGGCGATCGCGATCACGACGGCGTCCTGCTTCGAGAGGGTACCCGTCGCCGCGGGCCGCGGATCCGGCGCCGAGAGATCGCGCTGCGGAGTGAGGAGCTGGGCGAGGAGCGAGACGGCGGGCTGTCGAGCGGTCGCGGACGCATGGGCGAGCGCGAGTGCTGCCGCAGCGCGCACCTCTTCGCCTGCAGGCACGCGGCGCGTGAGGATCGCCTGCAGGCGAGGAACGAGGTGCTCGTCGATCGCGCCGAGCTGACGTAGTCCCGCGATCCCGGCGACGCGGATGACGTCCTCCTTGCTCTGCACCATGGCGACGAACACCGGCTTCGCGCGCTCGCCCCAGAGCTTGATGATCGCGGCGGCGGCGGCGCGGCAGACCGCCGAGTGCGGCCAGCGGAGGAACTTGAGGACGACGTGACCGGCCGACTCGTCACCGGCGACAGGAATGCAGAGGAGGAGGTCCTCCGCGAGCGCGAGCGTGGCGGCATTCGGATTCGGCGTCGCCGCGATCTTCTCGAGCGAGGCCCTCATGACGGGCCACGCCTTCGGGCCGAAGTCCTTCAGCACCGTGACGAAGGACGGTCGTACCGCAGGGACGCGCGCCAGCTTCACGCGCGCGCCGTAGAGGCCATACGCGCCGGCGACTCCGGCATGTACGAGCAGCCGCCGCGCCTTGTCGCGAGACTCTGCGGGACCGTTCAGGAGCTGCTCGGCGATCTGGACGAGGATCGCCGGATCGTCGAAGACGCGTAGGAGCTTCGCCGCCGACCATGCGCGCGAGCCGACGGCGGCGCTGCCCTCCGAGGCGACTCCGCCCATCACACTCGACACTCGCCAGAGTGCGTCGACCTCGCCACGCTGTGCGAGCACGCGGAGCGCGCCTTCGAGCTTCTGCGCAGCATGCGCGAACGCCGCCGGATCTTCGGTCTGCGCCAGGCGGGTGGTCCACGCGATGGTGTTCTGCGCGAGCCCGTCGGCTGCCGGGTCGGTCGATGCCGGCGCGGCCTGCACCGCGGGCGGCGCCGCGGCCGCGCTGTTGGGCGCTGGCGCGTTCGCGTAGACGGGGCCCCGCTCCAGCCAGTCGGGCGCGTCGGCCACCTTCTTCGCTGCGGGCATCTCGCCGGAGCTGTGGTCGTCCGGAAGCGTGGGCAGCTTTCCGCGTTGGACCGGCCTGAACTCTTCGCTCGTCGGAACCTCGCGCATCGACGGCGGGGGCGCCGGCGATGCTTCGACCATGACCGGATCGAGGAGCTGGCGGAGCTCGGCGCGTAGCTCGCGCATCGACTGCTGCCGATCCTTCGGATCCTTCGCGAGCGCCTTCATGATGAGCGCTTCGAGCCGTGGGTCGACGGTCGGATCGATCGTCGACGCTGGGAGCGGCGGCGTGAACTGGTGCTTGTTGAGGAGCTGGGCGGGACGCTCCGCCATGAACGGCAGCTGCCCGGTCGCGAGCTCGTAGAGGACGACGCCGCAGGCATAGACGTCGCTCCGTGCGTCGAGCTCGTCCGAGCGGCACTGCTCGGGGGACATGTACTCGGGGGTGCCGGCGATGACGCCGTCCTCCTCCGCGGGGAGGGCGCGCTGAAGCGCGATACCGAAGTCGCAGACCTTCACGACCACGGTCGGGCGTCCGTCGTCGTCGTGGCTCGGCACGAGGACGAGGTTCTCCGGCTTGATGTCGCGATGGACGATCCCGCGCGCGTGCGCGTGCGAGAGGCCCGCGCACACCTGCATCATGATCGAGACGAGGCGCGGCACGGGCAGCTTGCGCTCCATGTCGAGCACGCTGCGGAGCTCGGGGCCGTCGAGGTACTCCATCGCGAAGTAGAGCTGACCGTCGGGCTCCTGTCCGAAGTCGATGACGCGCGTGATGTTCGGGTGATCGAGGCGGCTCGCCGCGAGCGCTTCGGCGTAGAAGCGACGGCAGAAATCGATGTCGCTCTGGAAGGACTCGTGGAGGACCTTCACCGCGACAGGCATCATTAGCTCTCGATGACGAGCCTTGTAGACCGCGCCGACTCCGCCGCGGCCGATGAGCTGCTCGACCAAGAGCTTTCCACCCGCGAGGGCGCGTCCGATCTTCGAGTCGTGACCGTCCTCGGTGGGGAGGGGCCCGACATGCGAGAGGTCCTTCGTATGGCTCTCGCTGAGGCTCATGTTCGACCGCGTGTGCCGGCCCCTCACCACGTCTCGCGCCCCGCCCGTGCGCGGCACGGCAGCGTTGGTGCGGGGACGGCTCAGCTCGACGTTCGGCATCGGCTGGAGCTGGAGCGGAAATCCGTCGGCAGTCGGTGGCCCGAGCGGCTGTGCAATGTAGAAGAACGGCTCGCTGCCCGGCGTGTGAACCTCGAGCACATGAGCGGCCGCGTTCACGGGAGCCGTCCCGAGCGGGACCCAGACGCAGCCGCCATTGACCGCCGCCGCGTCGAGCACCTCGCGCGCCTCGTCATCCGCGAGATCCGCGACGAGTACCGGCAGCAGGTCATCCGGGGGGAGCGTCTGCATGGACTCGAGCCCAGGATCTCCTCGAGAGCGCGTGCGGTCAATCGCACGATTGGCCAAAGTGGCCATTTCAGCCGTGAAATGAGCCATTTCGTGCTTGCGATGCGCGTCGTGGCAGGAGTTATGGTCGCGTTTGATCGCGCCAACGCCGTTGGATGTGTCGGCCGGCTCCGACGGCAACGAGAGCTCGACGAACGCACGAAGCATCACGAGATGTGTGAGGTCATCGGAGCCGTGCGCCGCTCGATCGAAGACGCGTCGTTGCACCGCGTTTGTCCAGACGCGTATCCTCGTGGCTCACCTCGCTCGAGGAAAGGGCAACGATGGCGCGAGCACCCGGCGACGTCCGCAATGATCGCAAGAGTGCGGTCAGCAAGTTCTGTCTGGCGATGGAGGAGCATCGACGGACCGAAGCCGGACGCGTGCGGACGGCGCGGGAGATGGTCGAGTTCTTCTTTCCGAGGACGCAGGACAGCGCGACCGATCGCATCTTCCTCCACATCCCTCCGGAGGTCCGGGGGCCGGTAATCTCGGGATGGGGCGTACGCGGCGTGAAGTCTGCGGTTCGGGACACGGACGAGAAGGTCCGTGACGTCGTCCTGGACGCCCTCGGTGCCGGCGATGTCGACGAGACGAGCTTCGAGGCGGGGATCGGCGCGCAGATCCTGATCGACTGGGTGCCGCTGACGGACTGGTGGACGTTCTGGCGAACGGGAAAGCTCACCGGGATCGCGATCCAGAAGGCACTGGCGGTCGGGCGCGAGCTCGGGCTGTTCGACGATCGCTGGTTCCTCGGCAACGTCGAGGGGCGAGGCGGCAGGCTCAAAGGGACCGACACCCTCTGCGACACGCTCTCGAAGGATCAGATCATCGCGTGGGTCCGCAAGGTGCACGAGTCCGGCGACGGATCTCCGGCCGGGCTCGTCTCTGCGCTCGGTTGGGAGACGATCCTCTCGAAGACGTCGCAGGAGGCGCTGCTGTTCGCGCTCGATGCGCTCGCCAGGAAGGTCGGGCTCGTCACGCCGCATGGCGCGGCGACGGAGATGCCGACGGGAGCGAGCGAAGACGTCGCCATCCCCGCCATCCCCGCGCTCCAGGCGCCGAGGATCGACGGGGACGGAGGCCGTTACCTGTCCGGACCCTTGGGCAGCTCCCCGCTCGCCGCGGCCCGCGCAACGGTGGTGCCCGCGGTCGACGACGAAACCGGTGCGTCCTCGGGCTGGCCGGACGTCGATGCGCGGGTCGTTCCCGCGCCGCCTCCCACGTTGCTCAGCGTCGACGAGCCGCTCGCGTTCCACGAGAAGGAGACGGACACGGCCCCGCACGACAAAGCGAGGCCGCTGCCGCCGCCGCCGTTTTCATTCAAGGGCTGAGGCGCAGAGCTCGACGGCTCTTTACAGCTCGATCGCGTGAAGAACGCGGAGCTGCTCGATCAGCGCGACGAGCTCGTCCTGGGGCAGTCCGCACACGTCGATCAGCGTCCGGATGTCGGTCGCACCGTCGATGTGCGCGAGCACGAAGCCCGCGCGGTGATCGAGCGGCAGCGTGAGGAGCGTGCGTTCGTCGACCACGCGTCGCGGAACGCAGCTGAGTGGCAGCTTCGGTCTCGGCGTGGGCACGCCGTCCTCGGGCTCGTCCTCGACGAAGCCGGGCTCGCGCGTGTGCACCCCGCTCCAGTCGACTGTTCGCGACGACGCCTCCCGCTCGTGACGACTCGGAAGCCGGGTCGTCACGGAGACGGGCGCAGGATCGGCCCAGCTCGGAGCAGATGCCTCGTTACGGCGTGGGAGTGTTCCACTCTGCTTCTCGAGAGACTCGTCGATCGTGATTGGTGCGCGGTTCCGTCGATCCAAGGAGTCGTCCCTTCGCGCGATCCAGACTGCGGCACGCGATGCTGCGACCAGGCGCTCGATCATGATCCTCGCTGGAGCGCGTCGTCAATCTCCGTGAGTCGGTACACGGTTTCGCTACATCGTCCACGACTCGCATTCGGTCAGTGCTGTCCAAAATCTGGACACGTACGAGCGCGACCGCAGAAGCTCATGCTCGCGCTTGTTGCCCGGAGCTGCCACGTCGTCTTCGCCGCGGAGGCACGGCTGCTGCTTGTCCTCTCCACGTGGGAGCAGCTCATCATCCGGAATCGGGGAGCCATTCGACGGGGGGAACGAGCCGTGAGGTCTCCGGCATCTCGCTGTCCCCGACGCTCCCGGAAGCCGTGCCCTACACGCCGAAGACGCGAAAGTGGGCGCTGGTCGCGGTCGTCGTCGTGTCGTTCATCGGCGCGGCGATGGTCACTGCTCCGCTCTGGATCGCCATCGTGCTCGGTGTGGTGCTGGCGATCTCGACGTACCGGCCGTACCAGATCCTCGCCCGCATGCTCCGCGGGCATACGAGCTGGGCAGCCGGGCTCGTGACCTTGGCGACGGGCCTCCTCGTGGCCTTCGCGGGGTCGACCGTGCTCGTCGCGCTCACGAACGAGCTCGTGAAGTTGGTCGCGCATCTGAACGAGCCCGGCAGCTCGGGGTCGCTCCAGGGGATCATCGGCGACCGCCCGACCCACGCGCTCGAGCACATGGGCGTCAACACGTCGAAGCTCTATGTGTGGGCGCAGTCACAGCTCGAGGCCGCGGCCAGCTTCGCCGCGTCCACCGCCGCGGTCGTGTTGCGCACGACCAGCGAAGCGCTCCTCGGCCTCATCATCGCGCTCCTGACGATGTATTACATGTTGATCGAAGGGACCGGGATCGCGCGGCGGATCGAGCGCATCGCACCGCTCGAGCCGCGCCACACGCGGGCTCTCCTCGCCGAGGCGCGCGAGGTCGCGCGCACCGCGTTCATCGGCACGATCGCGACCGCGATCGTGCAAGGCGTGTTCGGGGGGATCGGCTACGCGGTGCTCGGCGTCCCGCAGCCGATCCTCTGGGCGGTCGCGACCGGGCTCGCCTCGTTCGTGCCCGTCGTCGGTACGCTGCTCATCTGGGTCCCGATCTCGGGTTACCTGCTGATTGAAGGACACCCGGTCCGCGCGATCGTCCTGGTCGCTTGGGGCGTCCTCGTCGTGACGTCGCTCTCGGACTACGTCATCCGTCCGCGGATGGTCGGAGGTCGCGCTCATGGGCATCCGCTCATCACCTTGATCGCTCTGCTTGGCGGCATCGAGGTCTTCGGGCTCGCCGGCCTCATCATCGCGCCGATCATGATGAGCGTGTTCCTGGCGGCCTTTCACCTGTACGAGCGCGAGGCGTGTGCCGGCGAGGTGCCCGGGATCAGCCCGATCGACGCTCCGAGGATGCCGGCGTGCGAGGCGCAGGCGGCATCCGTCTCGGCCCCGAGCGCATCCGGTGCGTCCTGACGCATGCGGCGCTTTGGCGGCCGCGGCGCGCCGAGCGGCGACTCCGAGCGCGGACAGCGCGAGCGCTCTCGGCACGGTCCGACCCGTGCTTCTGCTCCTGGACCGTGTGACTCGAGCCGCTCGGAAGCGCCGAGTCCTCGGTGCGTGCGCGAGGCGCACACGAGCCGAAACGAGGCGGCACACACATGAACAGGATGATGCCCCAGGCTCTGCTCGTCTTGGCGATGGCCGGCTGCTCCCTCACGTCGAAGGGGGAGGCGCTCGCGATCCGTTGGTTCAACCCCGAGGTCGTGAAGCCGCGCGTCACCAGCGCGGCAGAAGGCGCGGCCGTCCGCGCGGGCACCGAGCTCGAGCTCGGCCGCGTGTCCTCCGGTCCCAACCTGCGCGAGAAGATCGCGTATCGCGATGCCGCCTACGAAGTCGGCTACTACGACGACAAGCGGTGGACCGAGCGACCGGAGGTCTACGTGCGCCGCGAGCTCGCGCGCACCCTGTTCGAGGAGCGCGGGGTACGGCGAGCGCTTGGAGGCCAGGCGCCGGTGCTCGAGGTGGAGGTGCTCTCGTTCGAGGAGCTCCGCGGGAGGTCACCCGCTGCGCGGGTCCAGCTTCGCATCCTCGTCCACGATGAGCGCGATGCCTTGCTCGAGAAGACGATCACCGTCGATCGTCCCATCCCGCCGGAATCGGGGGGCGACCGGGGGTTCGTCGAGGCCATGGCGCAGGCGCTCCACGCGGCAGGCGAGGAGGTCGCGAACGAAACCCTCGCGGCGCTCGCGCGGAGAGGTGAGCACTCACCGTGAGCGGAGCTTGGTTCGACCGAGCACGCGACCAGCGTCGCGGTGAAGGCCGCACGGCGGATGCGGAGTCGACACGCTCAGGCAGGACGGTACGCGCGCAGGAACGTGCGGACGGCGCGATCGACGTGGGGCGCGATGAGCGCGGGCGAGGCCTCTGCGATGCCCAGGTGGAGCAAGAGCGAGACCTGATAGGCGCAGAGCGCCGCGAAGTCGAGGGCGGCCTCGGCCGGATCGCCCGCAGTCAAGAGGCCCATCGCTGCGGCCCGCTCGAAATAGAGCGTCATCCTCCGCTGCCCCTCGAGAATGTTGCACTCGTAGAGTGAGCGACTCAGCTCCGGGAACCGGTCGACTTCGGCGGTCACGATCCGGTACCGGTGCACGCTGCCCGGGGTGCCGATGAGGAGGAGGAGCTGCTCGCCGATGCGGCGCAGATCGGCCTCGAGATCGCCGCTCGGTGTCTCGAGCAGCGCAAGAAACCGCCCGCGGGCCTCTTCGTTCTCGGTCTCGACGATGGCGAGGAAGAGGGCTTTCTTGTCGCGAAAGTGGTTGTAGATGGTCGCCTTGGAGACGCCGGTCGTCGAAGCGATCGCGTCGACGCTCGTGCGTTCGTAGCCGAGCTCCCGAAAGAGCGTGCAAGCGCCCCGGAGGATCTGATCGCGCTTTGCAGGAGAGAGAGCTGTTTTTGCGCTCGATTTCGTCATCCCGACTCGGCGCTCGTGAGGCTGGTTGACTAAACTAGACGGTACAGTCTTGACAGTCAAGCGCACCTCCGCCAGGTAAACGGCCATGAATCATGTGCCCGAGCGGTTGGCGGGAGGGCCGCCCCAGACAGGCCTCTCGACCAGGAGCGCGGCGTTCGAGTGGGCCGCGCCCCGCTCCGCGTTCCGCTGGGTCCTCCCGGTGATGGCCCTCGGCCTGCTCACTGGTTGCAAGGGCAAGGACACGCCTGGCATCGCGCGCGCTCCGGAGCGGGCCGAGGTCGGCGTCGTCGAGGTGGCGGCCGAGCCCGTCGCTCAGCACCGCGAGGTGCCCGGTCGCACGACGCCGTTCCGCGTCGCAGAGGTCCGCGCGCGGGTGAACGGCATCGTCCTCGAGCGCGCGTTCAAGGAGGGCGCCGACGTGGCGCAAGGGCAGACGCTCTTCCGGATCGATCCGCAGCCCTACCAGGCGACGCTCGACAGCGCCGCGGCGACGCTCGCGCGGGCGCAGGCGAACCAGGAGACCACCGGCCAGCAGGCCGAGCGCTACACCGCGTTGATCAGCCGCGGCGCCGTCAGCAAGCAGGAACACGACAACGCGCTCGGCGCTCAGAAGGTCGCCGCGGCGGACGTCGCGGCGGGGAAGGCCGCCGTGCAGGCCGCGCGCATCAACCTCGGCTACACGAAGGTCACGTCGCCCATCTCCGGTCGCATCGGTCGCGCGGAGGTCACCGAAGGCGCGTACGTGCAAGCGGGGCAGGCCACGCTCATGGCCACGGTGCAGCAGCTCGATCCCATCTACGTCGATCTCACGCAGTCGAGCGCGGAGCTGCTCCACCTGCGGCGCCAGCTCGAGAGCGGCGAGATCGTCCGCTCGGGCGAGGGCGCGAAGGTGAGCCTGCTGCTCGAGGACGGCACCGTCTATTCCGAGGCGGGAACGCTCCAATTCTCGGACGTCACCGTCGAACCGAGCACCGGCTCGATCACGCTGCGCGCGCTCTTTCCCAATCCGAACAAGCAGCTCCTGCCAGGGATGTTCGTGCGCGCTCGGCTCGAGGTCGGCACGACGCCGGACGCGCTCCTCGTGCCTCAGGCCGCACTGAGGCGCGACGCGCAGGGCAAGGCGAGCGTCCTCGTCGTCGGAGCAGAGGACAAGGTCGAGGCTCGACCCGTCGAGGCACCGCAGATCGTCGGCAACAAATGGCGCGTGACGAAGGGGCTCCGAGTCGGTGAGCGCGTCATCGTAGAAGGCGTCCAGAAGGCGCGTCCCGGGAGCCCGGTGACGGTGGTGCCTGCAGGGTCGCCCAAGGCAGCCGAGAACGGCTCCCCCTAGTCCGAGAGCAGCTTCAGCCCCTCTCGGATACCGGTCGAAACTCTCGATCCCAGCAAGAAAGAGCGCAGTTGGCTAAGTTCTTCATCGATCGTCCCATCTTCGCGTGGGTCATCGCGATCCTCATCATGCTCGGGGGCGGGCTCGCGATCCTCAGGCTGCCGGTCGCGCAGTATCCGGCGATCGCGCCTCCGCAGATCGCCGTCAGCGCGATCTATCCCGGCGCCGACGCGCAGACCCTCGAGAACACGGTCACGCAAGTGATCGAGCAGCGCCTCAACGGCATCGACGGCCTGCGCTACTTCACCGCCGAGAGCACCAGCGCCGGCACGGTGACCATCAACATCACCTTCGAGCCGTGGGTCAATCCGGACATCGCGCAGGTCCAGGTCCAGAACAAGGTCGCCACCGCCGAGCCGCTGCTTCCCGAAGAGGTGAAGCGTCAGGGCCTCCGCGTCTTCAAGACGTCGCGCAACTTCCTCCAGATCTTCGCCTTCACCTCAGCAGACGGGAGCATGGGCCGCAATGACATCGCGGACTATGTCGCCTCGAACGTCGTCGACCAGGTCGCACGCATTCCGGGGGTCGGCGAGACGCAGCTCTTCGGCGCGCCGTACGCGATGCGCATCTGGCTGAACCCGGACAAGCTCACCGCCTTCGGCCTGACGCCCGGCGACGTCTCGAACGCCGTCCGCGAGCAGAACACGCAGATCTCGGCAGGGCAGCTCGGAGGAGCGCCGGCGGTGCCGGGCACGACGTTCAACGCCACCGTCACCGCCCAGAGCCGCCTCACCACCGTCGAGGAGTTTCGCGGCATCCTCCTGCGGGTCAATCAAGACGGGTCGCAGGTGCGCCTCGGCGACGTCGCCCGCGTGGAGCTGACCGGCGAGAGCTTCGACGTCGACACGATGCTCAACGGCAAGCCCGCCGCCTCGCTCGGTGTGAAGCTCGCGACCGGCGCCAATGCCCTCGATACCGCCGACGCCGTGCGTGAGCGGCTCGACGAACTGTCGGAGTTCTTTCCGCCCGGCTTGACCTACGTCGTGTCGGTCGACACCACACCCTTCGTCCGGCTCTCGATCGAGAGCGTCGTCCACACGCTGTTCGAGGCAGTCGTCCTCGTCTTCGTGGTGATGTTCCTCTTCCTGCAGAACTTCCGCGCCACGTTGATCCCGACGATCGCCGCGCCGGTCGTCTTGCTCGGCGTGTTCGGCGTGCTCGCCGCCTTTGGCTTCACCATCAACACCCTCACCATGTTCGGCATGGTGCTCGCGATCGGACTGCTCGTCGACGACGCCATCGTCGTCGTCGAGAACGTCGAGCGCGTGATGGTCGAGGAAGGGCTGCCACCGAAGGAGGCCGCGAAGAAGTCGATGGGGCAGATCACCTCGGCCCTCTTCGGCGTGACGACCGTGCTCTCGGCCGTCTTCGTGCCGATGGCGTTCTTCGGCGGCTCCGTGGGCGCAATCTATCGTCAGTTCTCGATCACCATCGCCTCGGCGATGGTCCTCTCGCTGCTCGTGGCCATGACGCTCACGCCCGCGCTGTGCGCGACGATGCTCAAGCCCGCCCACCACGGCGAGCGGAAGGGCTTCTTCGGCTGGTTCAACCGCACCTACGATCGCGGCGCGTCCAGTTATAGCGGCGTGGTCCAGTGGCTCCTCGGCATGCGAGGCCGGGCGATGCTCGGCTACTGCGCCATCGTCGCGCTCATGGGCGTCCTCTTCGTGCGGCTGCCGACGGCCTTCTTGCCCGACGAGGATCAGGGCCAGATCATGACGATGGTCACCCTGCCCCCAGGCTCCACGCTCGAGCAGACCAAGGAGGTGATGGACAAGGTCAGCACGCACCTCCTCACCGAGGAGTCGGCGTCGGTCGAGAGCGTCATGTCCGTCATCGGCTTCAACTTCGGCGGCCGCGGTCAGAACAACGGGATGGCCTTCATCCGTCTGAAGGACTGGTCCGTGCGCAAGGGGAAGGAGCAGACCGCGCAGGCCCTCGCTGCGCGCGTCTCGGGAGCGCTCTCCCACATCAAACAAGGGCTCGTCTTCACCTTCACCCCGCCGGCCGTGAGCGAGCTCGGGACCGCGACCGGCTTCGACCTCCAGATCCAGGATCGCTCCGGCCACGGTCACGAGGCGCTCATCCAGGCTCGCAATCAGCTCCTCGGCGCCGCGGCGACCAATCCCGCCGTGACGCGCGTCCGGCCGGCCGGGCAGGAGGACATGACCCAGTACAAGATCGACATCGATCAGCAGAAGGCGAGGGCGCTCGGCGTCTCGCTCGCCGATGTCAATCAGACGCTCGCCACCGCATGGGGCGGCGCCTACGTGAACGACTTCATCGACCGCGGGCGCGTGAAGAAGGTCTTCATGCAGGCCGATGCGCCCTACCGGATGCAGCCGGAGGACCTGGACCGCTGGCGCGTACGCAACAATCGCGGCGAGATGGTGCCGTACTCCGCGTTTGCGACGGGGCACTGGACGTACGGCTCGCCGCGGCTCGAGCGATTCAATGGGCTGCCCTCCGTGCAAATCCAGGGGGAGGCCGCACCGGGGCGCAGCTCCGGCGAGGCGATGGCGGCGATGGCGGAGATCGCCGCCGGGCTACCGCCGGGCTTTGCGCTCGAGTGGTCCGGGCTGTCGTACGAGGAGCGCCTCTCCGGCTCGCAGGCGCCGGCGCTCTACGGCATCTCGCTCCTCGTCATCTTCCTCTGTCTCGCAGCGCTCTACGAGAGCTGGTCGGTCCCGTTCTCGGTCATGTTGGTGGTGCCGCTCGGCGTCATCGGCGCGCTCGGCGCGGCATTCCTCTTCGGCCTGCGAAACGACGCGTTCTTTCAGGTCGGTCTGCTCACGACGATCGGCCTTGCTGCGAAGAACGCGATCCTCATCGTCGAGTTTGCTCGCGACCTACAGGCGCAAGGGAAGGGGCTCATCGAGGCGACCGTGGAGGCGTCGCGCATGCGTCTCCGTCCCATCTTGATGACGTCGCTGGCCTTCATCCTCGGCGTGCTGCCGCTCGCCACCTCGCGCGGTGCGGGTTCGGGCGGTCAGAATGCGATCGGCATCGGCGTCATCGGCGGCATGATCTCGGGCACCGTCTTGGCGGTCGTGTTCGTGCCGGTCTTCTTCGTCGTGGTCATGGGGCTGTTCGCTCGAAAGACAGGGCGGCCTCGGTCCATCGAGCAAGCGCCCGCCCAGGAGGAGGAGCCGCCGCGCGCGGTGGCCTCGGGCTGAGGACGGGCCCCAGCGCACGCGGGAGGCCTGCAACCCGAGGAGCTTGCGGCTTCAGTTCGTGAACAGGAGCACGCCGAACACGCCGAAGAGCATCAGGTGCATCAACGCCTGGATCGGCGATGTCCTGTGACCCAAGAAGGTCAGCGTGCTCAACGCGATCGTGAGAAGGAGCAGGACCGTCTCGACGGCGCTGATCCCCATCATGACCGTCTTGCCGGTCACCAAGCCCACGAGAAGAACCGCCGGAACGGTCAGTCCGACCGTCGAAACGAACGCGCCGAGACACAGGTTGATGGCGCGCTGCATCTCGTTGCGCCGGGCCGCCTTGATGGCGGTGATCGATTCCGGCGTGAACACGATGATGGCGATCAACACGCCGCTCAGGGCGACAGGAGCGCCGGCCCTCTCGATGCCGTAGTCGATTACGGTGGCCAGATGGTGCGCCAAGAGGACGATCGGGAGGATCGAAGCGATCAGGATCACCGAGCGCACCAGGATGCCTCGGCGGTCGCGAGGGCCTGCCGTCGGCGTCGACGTTTTCGCCTTCGCCAGGTCTCCGGCAGTCTGCAACGGAACCGAGAGGGCTCCCGATGTCGGCTGGATGAACAAGCGCTTGTACGCGCTCATCTGCATGGCGAGGAACGCGCCGTAAATCAGGATCGTGAACGTGGAGAACGCGATCGCCTGGCCGGGGCGGAAGGTCCCGTTTCCCGTGCTCAGAGCATTGGGCAACACGAGTGCGGTGCCGGTCAGAAGCACCGTCATCGACAAATAGGCTATCGCGCCTTGGGCGTTGTACTCCTGCTCGCCATAGCGCAGGCCGCCCAGCAGTAGGCACAGCCCGGTCACGAGATTCATGATGATCATCATCACGGAGAAGATCGAATCTCGTCCGATGGTGGGGAAATCACCCGGCCCCAGCATCACCGCGGCGATGAGAACGACTTCGATCGACACGATCGAGAGCGTCAGGATCAGCGTCCCATAGGGTTCCCCGAGCTGATCCGCCAGGTGGTCGGCTTCGCGCACTACGCCGAACGCTGCCATCAAGATCGTCGCGAACAGGACGATGAAGCTGACGATGGCGACGGCGGGAGCGAGCGGTGCCGAAAGCCATGTCGAGCCACCGATCTGAAACGCGACGACGATGGCCCAGGCGAGCGCCAGGCGGATACGTGTAACGGAGGGGAAGAGGTCGCGAAGGGTGGCGGGAGAAGACGAACGCGCAACAGGTTGCGACGGTGACATCGGGGCTCTTCTAGGGGTCGTCCCCTGAGCGGCCTGTCGCAGCGGGTCGTCCCGCTGAGGTGGATGGCGATCGCGCCGTTCCACGAATATCCGCGAAGGGCTAGCACCGGGCCCTGGGTGTGTCTACCCGGGGTGACGCAGGCCCCATCTCGTCGAGCTTCGTTGCCGCCAGCCTCCGTCCCGGATCGCTCCGCGGGAACGTTTGGGCGATGTCTGTGTCCACGCCGCGCGCTCGTCGAGCAGCAGCGCGACACGCACGGGTGTCCCTCGAACGGGGCGGAACGCAGCCTGAACGCGACCGACTCTGGCGGGAATCGCAATGAGCGCGATGCGCGCGACGATCTTCCTTCGGTGCGACGAGCGCGCTCGTCGCGAAGTAGATCGCGTCACGACGTGCTCGGGCCCCAGGCAACGCGGTCCATCGCTGCTGCCTTGCGTCCGAGCCTCCCTTCCCGCACGAGAACGGCGAGGCTGTCCAGGATGATGCGGCTGCTCATGAGGGCGGTCTGCTCGGCCCAGTCGTAGGGCGGCGAGCACTCGACGATCTCGATCCCGGCCAGGCCCGGTGCCGAGACCTTGCGAATGAGATTGAGCGCTTCGCGTGGCAAGAGGCCGCCAGGCTCGGGCCACCCCGTACCGGGGACGAAGCCTGCATCGACGACGTCGATGTCGAAGGACAGGTAGACGGCGCTGGCGCCCTTCCACGCGACCTCCAGCGCCATCTCGGCGATCTTGTCGATACCCACCCGCTCGACGTCGCCGACCGTGATGATGGTGGTGCCGCGCTGGCGCCCGACCTGCACGCCGGCGCGCGGAGACTGCCAACCACCGATCCCGATCTGGACGAGGTTGGTCGCCGGGGCGTTCTTGATGTTTGTCGCGTGGAACCACGGAGTGGTGTGCATGCGCTCGTCGAGGTCGCGCTCCTGCGTGTCGACGTGACGATCGAAGTGGATGATGCCGACGTTGCCGCCGATATGGGGCGTCAAGCCGCGAATCGTCGGGAAGCCGATGGAGTGATCCCCTCCGAGCACGACCGGGAATGCGCCTTCCTTCACGACGTGGGACATCGCCTGGCTGATCTGGTCGAACGACTTCTCGAGGTTGCCCGGAATCGTGAAGACGTCTCCGATGTCGACGATGTTGAGCTGCTCACGTAGATCGACGCCGAGCTCGTAGCAGTACGTTCCGAACAGGTTCGTCGATCGGCGAATCCCTTGCGGTCCGAAGCGCGTGCCTGGACGGTACGTCGCGCCGGCATCGAGTGGCACGCCGAAGACGGCGACCTCGGCATCGCGAACGTGATGCACGTCCTCGAGGTAGGGGCACTTCAAGAACGTCCCGCGTTCGCCGGCGAAGTGGGGCAGCTCTCCTCGCGCGAACGTTGGAATCGTGCGATCGATGATTGTGGGCGCACCGGGTAAGCCGTGGGCGAGGGCACGCTGGACCTCCTCGTCGACGCGCTTACGGCCGAGCTTCGACTCGGCCTGTTGTGCCCACGCGCCTTCGGCATTGGGCTTGGTCGGGCTCTGAGCCATCGTCCACCTCGCTTCGTCCAAGGTCGCGAGCGCGGCACGCGGACGCCATGCATCGTGTGACGGCTCTCGTGCACCGCTCGTACCATCGCCGTCGCGGCGTGAGCCTGAAGCGCCCCGACGGCGACGACACAACCTGCGCGGTCGATGCGGACGTCGTTGTCCCGTTCGTGGAGGCCTGGACGTCGGACACTGCTCGCATGGTCCATATGTCGTTGACGACTGGAACACGACCCCTATATGTTGTGGTCCGTGTTGGTGCTCGTGGGCTCGAATCCACGGGCTGAAAAGGGAACCCGGCGCACA
The DNA here is from genome assembly GCA_001899635.1 of Myxococcales bacterium 68-20. Lineage (GTDB taxonomy): Bacteria > Myxococcota_A > Polyangia > Polyangiales > Polyangiaceae > Labilithrix. Next base: position 44,868 of record MKVQ01000008.1, read on the forward strand.
TCCGGGGCTGCCCCGCAGCGGTAATCGAGAACGACCTCCACGTAGCGCACTGGCCTCGGTCACGAGGACTGGGAAGCGGTGGAGTGTAGGAAGCCGGCGACGCCGGAGCGCTCGTAAGCCCGAAGACCTGCCAGCATCCGGCGACGGGAGACATCCGCGGCCGGTTCGACCTGGAAGCCTCGAGGGAGGCTGGGCGGTCTCGAGTCGGCGCGATTGCTCGCGTCGTCGCGTTCCTCCGTCCTGCCGACCACGTTCTCTTCCTATTGCCCGCGGGGGCGAGAGGTCGGTCGAGGGCGCCTGCTTCGCGATTCACGAGGCCAGCGCTCGGCGCATTCGTGCGCGCTCGACGCTCTCTCTCTCCCTGCGCGCGTGACTGCAGCGAGCGGTCCGGCACCGCTCACACCACGGGAGACACGACATGCTCGGCGAGACCAATGGCACGAACAACGGCGCGGCGCCGTTGCGGAACACGAAGGCTGCGGAGGCCCGCGAGAGCGCTCCGCCCACGACGATGCGGGTCACCAAGCGCAACGGATCGAGCGAGACGGTCGACGTGAACAAGATCGTTCGCGCGGTCAGCCGCTGTTGTGTCGGGCTCTCGGACGTCGACGCGCTTCGCGTCGCGACGAAGACGATCAGCGGTCTCTACGACGGAGCGACGACCCGCGAGCTCGACCAGCTCTCGATCCAGACGGCGGCCGCCCTGATCGTCGACGAGCCGCAGTACGCGAAGCTCGCCGCACGGCTGCTGGCGACGTTCATCGACAAGGAGGTCCAGAACCAGGGCATCTACGCGTTCTCGCAGTCGGTCGCGGCGGCGCATGAGCTCGGTCTCGTCGACGCCCGCCTCCTCGAGCTCGTCACCCAGAACGCGCGGAAGCTGAACGACGCGATCGACCCGGAGCGCGACCGCGAGTTCGAGTACTTCGGCCTCCGTACCGTCTACGACCGCTATCTCCTCAAGCACCCCAAGACGCGTCTCGTGATCGAGACGCCGCAGCAGTTCTTCCTACGGATCGCCTGCGCGCTCTCGGAGAGCGTGCCCGAGGCCTTGGAGCTGCATCGGCTGTTCTCGTCGCTCGAGTACCTGCCGAGCTCGCCGACGCTCTTCAACGCGGGGACGCGGCACGAGCAGCTCTCGAGCTGCTTCCTCCTCGACTCACCGGAGGATCACCTCGAGAACATCTACCAGCGCTACACCGACGTCGCGATGCTCTCGAAGTTCTCGGGAGGCATCGGGCTCGCGTACCACCGCGTCCGCTCGCGCGGCTCGCTCATCGAGAGCACGAACGGCTACTCGAACGGGATCGTCCCGTGGCTGAAGACGCTCGACGCCTCGGTGTCCGCGGTGAACCAGGGCGGCAAGCGAAAGGGCGCCTGCTGCGTCTATCTCGAGCCTTGGCATGCTGACGTCGAAGAGTTCCTCGAGCTCCGCGACAACACGGGCGACGAGGCGAAGCGGACGCACAACCTGAATCTCGCGAACTGGATCCCCGATCTCTTCATGAAGCGCGTCGAGGCCGACGCCGACTGGAGCCTGTTCGATCCGAAGAACGTCCCCGACCTGCCCGACCTCTACGGCGAAGACTTCGAGCGTCGCTACGAGGCCGCTGAACGAGCCGGGCTCGCGGCGCGCACCGTGAAGGCTCGCGACCTCTATGCCCGGATGATGCGGACGCTCGCCCAGACCGGCAACGGGTGGATGACGTTCAAGGACAAGGCGAACCGGGCTTGCAATCAGACGGCGCTGCCCGGTCGCGTCGTGCACCTGTCGAACCTGTGCACGGAGATCCTCGAGGTGACGTCGAACAGCGAGTCCGCCGTCTGCAACCTCGGCTCGATCAACCTCGCCCGCCACACGCGGCGGAACGAGGACGTCGGCGCGCACGACCTGCCGCGCGTGGTCTTCGACTTCGACAAGCTCGCGGCGACGGTGCGGACGGCTGTGCGTCAGCTCGATCGCGTCATCGACCTGAACTTCTACCCGATCGCCTCCACGAAGACGTCGAACCTCCGCTGGCGCCCCGTGGGCCTCGGCGTGATGGGGCTGCAGGACGTCTTCTTCCAGATGCGGATCGCCTTCGACGCTCCCGAGGCCCGAGCGCTCGCGCGCCGGATCGCCGAGGAGATCTACTTCCACGCGCTCTCCGCATCGGTCGAGCTCGCGGTCGAGAAGGGGCGGCATCCGTCCTTCGACGAGACGCGCGCGGCGCGAGGAGAGCTCCAGTTCGACGCGTGGGGCATCGTCCCCGAGGACCGCGCGCGCTGGGATGCACTGCGCGAGAGCGTCCGCACCCAGGGCCTCCGCAACTCGCTGATCGTCGCGATCGCGCCCACCGCCACGATCGCCTCGATCGCAGGGTGTTACGAGTGCATCGAGCCGCAGGTGTCGAACCTGTTCAAGCGTGAGACGCTCTCCGGCGACTTCCTCCAGGTGAATCGGTACCTCGTCGCGGAGCTGAAGACGCTCGGGCTCTGGACCGAGGCGACGCGCGCGCGCCTCAAGCTCGCCGAGGGCTCGGTGCAGGGCTTGGGCGAGCTGCCCGAGTCGCTCCGGGCTGTCTACCGGACGGCGTGGGAGATCCCGATGCGCTCGCTCATCGACATGGCCGCCGACCGCGGCGCGTTCATCGACCAGAGCCAGTCGCTCAACCTGTTCATCGAGAACCCGAACATCGGGCAGCTCTCGAGCATGTACTTCTACGCTTGGAAGAAGGGCCTGAAGACGACCTACTACCTGCGCTCGCGTCCCGCGACGCGCATCGCGAAGGCGACCGTCGAGACGCCGCCGGCGCTCGCGTCCTCGCCGGAGGGCGATCCGCGCCGGGCGGAGGGATGGACGCCTCCACCTCCGGCGACGTCGAGCAGCGCGAAGGACGCGGCTGCCATTGCATGCTCGCTCGAGAACCCCGAGACCTGCGAGGCCTGCCAGTGAGCGCCGTCAGCCGCCCCACGCGCCTGCTCGATCCCGGTCTCTGCCTCACGCTCCGGCCGATGGCGTACCCGCGGTTCTTCGAGATGTACAAGGACGCGATCAAGAACACGTGGTCGGTGGAGGAGGTCGACTTCTCGACCGACACCCTCGACCTCCAGCAGAAGATGACGGACGCCGAGCGCCACCTCGTCCAGCGGCTCGTCGCGTTCTTCGCGACCGGCGACTCGATCGTCGCGAACAACCTCGTCTTGAACCTGTACCGGCACATCAACGCCCCCGAGGCGCGGATGTACCTCTCGCGCCAGCTGTACGAGGAGGCGCAGCACGTGCAGTTCTACCTCACGCTCCTCGACACGTACGTGCCCGATCCGGAGGAGCGTCATCGCGCGTTCGCGGCGGTCGAGAACATCCCTTCGATCAAGAAGAAGGCCGACTTCTGCATGCGCTGGCTCGACTCGATCCAGGACCTCGACCGGCTCGAGACGCGCGCGCATCGCCGGCAGTTCCTCCTCAACCTGATCTGCTTCGCGGCATGCATCGAGGGGCTCTTCTTCTTCGGCGCGTTCGCGTACGTGTGGTTCCTCCGCTCGCGCGGGCTCCTCCACGGCCTCGCCGCGGGGACGAACTGGGTGTTCCGCGACGAGAGCGCGCACATGGCGTTCGCCTTCGAGGTGGTGAGCACCGTCAGGCGCGAGGAGCCGGAGCTCTTCGACGACGAGCTCGGGCGATCGGTCGGCGAGATGCTCGACGAGGCGATCGAATGCGAGACCGAGTTCGCGCGCGATCTCCTCGGGGGCGGCGTCGCCGGTCTCTCGGTCGACGACATCCGCGACTACCTGCGGTTCTGCGCCGACCAGCGGCTCTCGACGCTCGGGCTGCCGCGCCGGTGGCACACGAAGAACCCGCTCTCCTTCATGGACCTCCAGGACGTGCAGGAGGTCACCAACTTCTTCGAGCGGCGCGTGTCGGCCTATCAGGTCGGCGTCAGCGGCGAGGTCGTGTTCGACGCCGCGTTCTGAGGAGAGCGTCTCGGTCCGTCGTGCCCGTGGCGCCGTCGAGCGTCACGGGCGCGCACGAGCTCACTTGAAGCGCATGCAGCGCGCGCCGAACGCACCGGACTTCATCCGCGGCGTCGTGATCTGATTCCGGTGCGGTTGGATGCTGCTCCACGCGATGCCGTAGCCGCGATAGTCGAACAGGCCGTCCGGCTTGATGACGGCCTCGTGGAGATTGCCCTTCAGGTCCATCCACGGCTCGTCGCCCTCGTTGATCGCGACCGTGTCCGCAGGCACGCGACCCGGCGGTGCGACGCGCGCCGAGCCATCGTAGTTGTTCCCCTGATCGTCGGGATAGAAGTAGACGTTCGGGCAGCTCTGCGTGCCATCGGGGAACGTGTTGAGCGTGTTGGCCGGCGCTCCGCAGGTCGTGTTCGCACCCGTGAGGCGCGGCGGCGTGGGCGGCATCGGTCCCGGGATCCCGCCGGCGTTCGGAGGCCACGGCCCGCCGGCGACATGGTCGAAGACCTCGGCGGTCATGAGCTGGCCGCCGTCCCACGCGCAGAACGCAGCGAGGAGGGCGAAGGGCGTGCAGTTGAGCGCCTTTTCGTCCATGTCGTCCTTGGAGAACTGCTTGCCGACGCCTCCGCCGTACTGCGCGATCTGCGCCTTGTCGAACCAGTACGTCGCGTAGCCGTACGAGCCGGCCTCGTTGGTGCAGTTGAAGTTGTGCGTCGCCGCGTAGTCGTTGCTCTCCCAAGGCGGCGACGGCGCGAAGTACTCGGGGAAGAAGTGCGAGGCGTTGAGCGAATCGAAGACGCTGGTCGCGACCGTGAAGGTGCCCGAGTTGACGACCCAGTTGTCGATCGCGCGCCCGTTCGCGTCGTACCTGTCCTGCCCGGGGTAAAGCAGATCGACGGTGGGGTTCGAGACCGTGTAGGTCGCGGTCCCGGTGAAGAGCGCGGACGGGAGCGTGTTCTCCCAGCCGTTGTTCCAGCGGCTCGGTCGATGCGCGGCCGTGTAGCTCTTGATGTCGGGGACGCCGTTGCTCGATGCGGTCACGAGCTCGATGAACGCGCGCATGCGCCCCGCCGTGATCTCGTACTTGTCGAGGAAGACCGCCTTCCCTGGCTGGCGCGGATCGCTGAACCCCGGGACCGGGAGCGAGCGGCAACACGACTCGTGGACCTTGCCGGCCTCGCCGAACTCGCCCGTGCCGCAGGTGCTCCCGCCGTGGACCGCCGGCAGCTCGGCCCGGTGAGGCACTTCTTGTCTGCGCCGCACGCCTTGCTCGTGCAGTCGCTGTCGACGAGGCAGCCCTTCTCCCAGTCGCACGGCGGAGACATCGTACCGCCGCAGTCGACGTCTGTCTGATCGCCGTCCTGACGACCAGGCTTGTGCCCCTCGCAGATCCCACCGGTGCAGTAGCCCCACACGCAGTCGGTCGCCTCACGGCAAGTCTTGCCCGCGGCGCACTTCGGAGCGCTCGTCGGCGGGCCGCCGCCGCAATCGATGTCGGTCTCGGAGCCGTTCTTGACGCCGTCCGTGCTCGTCGGAGCGACGCAGGTGCCGTCCGGTCCGCAGATCGCGCTTTCGCAGTCGGTCGGCCCCTTGCACTTGGCGCCGGGCTGGTGCTCCGCCGGGCACGTCGGAGCGCAGTCGGGGGTCGTTGTGCCGTCGCCGAGCGTGGCGTCGGCGACGAGGCCGTCGAACGTCGTGCACGCCGAGAGCGTGACGAAGCCGAGGAGCCCGAGGAGGAGAGGCGAGATCTCAGGGAGTCTCATGGGACGACCGAACGCGGCCGTTCCGTCATCCTACGTCGAGTTGGCGCGTCGGCAACGCGTGACCGAGCGATGGTAGGATTTGGCGGGTATGCGTTCGTCCGCCATAGCGGCCGCGCTCTTCGCGGGGCTTCTCCTTGCCGCTTCCCCCGTCTTTGCCGGTCCGCCGGCGCCCGCGGAGAAGAAGGCCGCCGAGGCCGATGCTGCCAAGGCGAGCCGAGCGCTCGCCAGGCGTGATTTCGGCGCCGCTGCCGATGCCTACGAGCGCGCGTATCGGCAAGTGCCCAACGCGAAGTGGCTGTTCAGCGCGGCGAACGCGCGCCGCTCGAACGGAGAGGCGGTCCACGCCGCCAACCACTACGCGCGCTATCTAAAAGAGGCGCCCGAAAACGCGGCGCAGCGCGCGGCGGCCAAGAAGGAGCTCGCGGCGCTCGCGGCGAAGCTTGGTCGGTTCGAGATCCAGGCCGAGGGCGCGAAGCTCGTCCGGATCGATGGCGAGGAGGTCGAGCCGACGATCGGTCCCGTGTACGTCGACGCCGGCCCTCATGTCGTCGAGGGGGACTTCGAGACCGGGCGCGCGGAGGAGACAGCGACGGCAAGCATCGGCAAGATCGTGACGGTCGTCCTCGCGCCTCCGGCGCCCGAGCCGCCGCGCGTCGAGGCGACCGCCGTCGTTGCGTCGAGCGAAGGCACGCCGGCGACAGCCGAGCGCAAGAAGCCGCTGCCGCCGCTCGCTGTTTGGGTCGGGGCGGGCGCGACGCTCCTCGCCGGAGGCCTCACGATCGCCTCGGGCCTCGACGTGCTCGGACAGAAGGAGTCGTTCGACGCCGAGCGGTCGCAGGCGAACCTCGATGCCGGCAGGTCGAAGCAGCTTCGCACGAACGTCCTCATCGCGGTCACCGGGGCGGCGGCGGCGCTCACGGGAGTCGTGGCGATCTGGTTCGTCGACTGGCGCTCACCTGACAAGGAGTCGAGCGTGAAGATCGGCGCTGGCCCGAGCTCGATCGTGCTCCGCAGCACGTTCTAGGCGGGAACGTCGCCCTGGTGGGCGTGCCGTCGAGGATGCTCTCGGCGCGAACGAGCGGCGAGCTCGGTGATCAGATCGTCCTCTTGGACGGCGGGATCGAGGCGGGGGCGTCGCGCTGCGAGAGCGGACCACCGTGTCGCGAACGGAGCGTGCGCCGGATGAGCAGCTCGACGTCGTCGGCGTTCACCGGCTTCACGAGGAACGCATCGGCGCCGAACGACGATAGGCGTTGCCACTCGCGTGGGCCGCCGGCGGCGGTGAGGACGATGATCGGCGTGCGCTGGCTCGCGTCGAGCGATCGGAGCAGCAGCGTGAGCTTCGCGCCGTCGATCTCGGGCATCTCCAGATCGACGAGGACGACCGAATACGGCTGGCTCTCGAAGGCGGCGAGCGCCTCGACGCCGTTGCCGACCAGATCGATCTGGGCATGCGGGAAGCGCGTGCGGAGCGACTCGGCGATGATCGTGCACCAGTCCGGATCGTCGTCCGCGATGAGGATGCGCTCCGGCTCGCGGGTGCCGCTGTGCTCGGCGAGGATCGCTCGCCGGAATGCGCCTACCGATGCGTACCGGCGATGCGCGTTCTTCGCGAGCGCCCGAAGGATGATCTCGTCGTAGCCAGGTGGCAGGTCGGGGCGGTGGACGCTGGGGGGCGTCGGGTCCTGGAGGACGTGCTGCGAGAGGACGTTCATGTCGGTCGCGCCGAGGAACGGCGGGCGGCCGGTGAAGAGCTCGTAGGCCAGGCAGCCGAGCGCGTAGATGTCCCGCCGGTCGGCGAGGTCCGGGGCCTCTTCCTCGGCGAGGGCCGCCTCCGGCGCCATGTAGAGCGCGCTCCCCACGACGACGTTCGCGCTCTCGGCCGATTCGAGGATGCGCGCGACGCCGAGATCGCCGACGCGCACGCGCCCGCTGTCCTCGAGGAGCAGGTTCGATGGCTTGATGTCGCGATGCACGGTCTGCGATGCGTGGATCGCCTCCACGCCCAGGCATGTCTGATCGAGGATGCGCACCGCCTCGTCGAGGTCGGGCGCCGTGTCTGCGGGACGCGACCGGAGCCAGTGCTCTACGGAGCGTCCTTCGACGTACTCCATCACGAAATAGGGCACCGCGCCGTGCTCGCCGAACGCGTAGACGTGAACGACGTTGGGATGGGAGACGCGCGCCATCGCCCGCGCCTCGTTGTCGAAGAACGTGCGCATCTCGGGGAACGCGAAGAGCTCGGGCTTGATCAGCTTGATCGCGACCCTCCGGTCGAGTCGCTCGTCATGCGCGAGCGCAACCACGCCCATGCCGCCGATGCCGAGGGTGCGCTCGATGCGGTAGGTGCGATCGACGACGTCACCGGGCTTGAGACCAACCGACGCCAGCGACTCGTCCACGGAGCGCTCGACGACGGCGCTCACCGGCGGGTCGGGCCTCATCGGACGCGAGGGCTCCTGGGTGGAGGGCGCCGTCTCCGTCGCCATCCACTCGGCGACGGTCGGCGCGAGGGCACGGATGACCGCCGCCGGATGCGGTGCCTGCGGCACGATCCGGTCATCCGCCTCAGGTGCGACAGGCGGACGACGCGACGACGCGGTCTCGGCGAGCAGCTGCGATCCGCTCGTCGTCACGGCAAAGACCGCTCGCCCCTCCGGCCCGGCCTTCTTCATGAGAGCTCCTTCGCACGGCCGCAGGTGACGGCGCGCGACCTCCGCGGGAGCACGTCATGTACCAAGCCAAGGTTCAGCCATTCAGCGGTGTCGCGGCGACGAGAAAGAGGGGTGCATCCCCCCCGCCGGCCTCCTTGGATGCGCAAGGCTGCCACGCGTGAGGCACCCCTCACCGGAGCGCGTTGCGACCTGACGCCACGCGCTGGGCTCGAAGGATGCGATCAGAAGACGTTGAACCAGCCACCGAGCCCGGCGTTGAGGCCGAGGTTGAAGACCGATGCGTCATCGGTGCGCTCGACGGTGCTGGAGCCGGTGGTCGTGGAGACGGATCGGCTCCCCGTGATCGGGATGTTCACGGTCGGTCCGACGGTGATGAAGAAGTGCTCGAGCGGTACGATCGCGAACTGGGGATCGAGGTCGAGCGAGAACAGGGTGTCGGTCATGCGGGTCGTCGTGATGACGTTGTTGTTGTTCACCCGCTCGGTCGAAGCGCTGACGGAGTAGATGCCGAGCCCGGCGCGCGGCCAGAACGCGAACATGTCGCTGAGCGGCAGGATGTACCCGACACGCGGTGCGAAGCCGATCGCCGTTCCTGTCGGAGCGTCCGTCTTTCGGGTGGTCTTGGTCGAGCCCGCGACGGTCTCGGTCTCGTTCGTGCCTCCGAGCCCGAAGCCGAACGCGATCGCACCGCCGAGGGTGAGGCGCGGGATGATCGTGACGTCGAAGGCGACCCGCGGAAGGGCGTGGACGTTGATCGGAACGCCGAAGTCCTGGTTGTCCGCGAAGCTGCGGCCGAAGAGGAGCGACAGTCCGGAGCCGCTTCGCGAGTCCGTCGCCTCGATGCCGTTCTCCGTCCTCGTGATCGACGCGGACGCGTAGTTGAAGACCGGCACGAAGCGGTCGGCGCTGAGGAGCAGTTGTCCCTTCTCGCCGAACCCATTGGCGTGATCAGCCGCATTGGCGTCCGTGGAAGCGAAGAGAATCGTGGCTGTTGCAAGGACACCGGCGACACCGAGGTTTGCCTTCATGCCCGCGACGGTAACGCGCACCGGCAGCCGACCTCAAGGTGCCTCGCATGGTCACTCCCGTGGTCAGTGCGTGTGGGTGCCGCCTCATCACACCGGTCGTTTGATCGTCCTGGCAGCGAGCTCATGCGCGGGAGCGGATAATCGAGCTGTGTCCTCAGTCGTGCGTGCGGAAGGCGGCGTCGATGTGCACGGATGACGGAGGAGCGGGATCGCCCGCGGGTCGCGAAGCGCGCGATCGCTTCGAGCGGCCGACGCGATGGGGCGCTCGTCACTCGAGTGCGCCGCGATGCGCGAACGTCGACGCTCGCGTTCGATGAGATGACGAGAAGGGGAGGGAGGAACGAGCGCCCCACGTCCACGCGTGGGTCAGCGCGGCGTCACGGGCATCGAGTCCCGATCGACGTTGGGACTCGCGCCCCAACCCACAGTTGTGCCCCAACCACCCCGCAGCCGTGGGCCACGGCTCTCGTCGAGCGCGGGGCTCGCGCCCCAAGCCCCGCAGGGGTGCGCCTTCGGCGCGCGTCGAGTTACATCAAGGGTGGAAGGTGATGTGCCCGACATATTTGTCGAACTCGACCTCGACACCGGAGAAATAGGCTTCACACTTCACGTCATAGGGAGACGGGGATGCAGTTTGGTTCCCTCCTGCCCACGGGCCGCGACAAGCGGCGCGCCGGGCTCTTCGCAGTGGCCGCCTTGCTCGGGATCGCGTCGACGGACGCGCCGTCCGCCTGGGGGGGCGACCGGCCGGCCCCGGACGTGAAGTCGCCGGTGACGCTCGGCGTCGGAGCGGAAGGGCGCGCACCGCCCACCGACCTGCCCGGCCTCGCTCCGGCGATCGGCCCGGGGCTCCTCGAGGTGCCGGAGGCGCGCGCGACGAGCGTCGAGAGCGGCGCGCGATTCGATTGGCGTCTCATACAGGGACGGCACTGGCAGATCCGAGGGCCCGCCGGCGAGCTCCCGGCGATCACCGACGCTCGCGAGAAGAATCGCGGAGCCTGCGCTGCGGGGATGATCGAGGTCGCCGGGAAGATGAAGCGTCACTTCCTCCTCGACGAGCTCCAGATGCAGGCGTGCACGAAGTGGATCGATCGGAAGTGGCCCGAACGCTGCGCCGAATACGATCGCGACAAGTGGCTCGCGCTCTCGAAGGACCTGCCCACGCAGCCGCTCGACTTCTGCATCGATCGGTTCGAGTACCCGAACCGCAAGGACGAATACCCGATCATCCTCGTGAGCTGGTACGAGGCGCGCGATGCCTGCAAGGCCGAGGGCAAGCGGCTCTGCACCGAAGACGAGTGGACGTTCGCTTGCGAAGGGGAGGAAGCGCAGCCGTACCCGAACGGCTACGCGCGCGACCCCGACGCCTGCCTCAACGATCGGCCGTGGAAGCAGTTTCGCGATTCGGCGCTCATCCCGCGCAGCGGCGAGAACGCGAAGCTGGAGCTCGACCGCTTGTGGCAGGGCCTCCCGAGCGGTGCGCGTCCTCTCTGCAGGAGCCCGTTCGGTGTCTACGACCTGACGGGCAACGTCGACGAGTGGACACGCTCGTCGATCCCGAACGAGAGGCCGAGCGTCTTGAAGGGCGGCTACTGGGGACCGGTCCGCACGCGCTGCCGCCCCGCGACGAAGGCGCACGACGAGTCGCACGTCTTCTATCAGCAGGGCTTCCGCTGCTGCGCGGACCCGACGAAGGCTGCGAGCGATTAGAGAGACTTGCCCATCGCCGCGTACCCCTTGTCCACGTAGACCGTCGTCGCGGTGATTCCGCTTGCGAGCGGCGAGCAGAGGAACGCGGCGGCCCCGCCGACCTCGCGGGCGGTGAGCGCCTCGGGCAGGGGAGCGTTCGCCTTCGTGTACTCGATCATGTCGCCGATGAAGCCGATCGCGCTTGCCGCGCGCGAGGCGAGGGGGCCGGCGCTGATGCAGTTCACGCGGTGGCCGTACTTGCGACCGGCCTCGAATGCGAGCACGCGCGTGTCGCTCTCGAGCGCGGCCTTCGCCGAGCTCATGCCGCCGCCGTAGCCGGGGATGACGCGCTCGGCCGCCAGGTACGAGAGCGAGAGGAACGAGCCGCCCTTGCGCATGATCGGGCTGAAGCGCTGCACCATCGAGATCATCGAGTACGCGCTGACGCCGATCGCTCCGAGGTAGCCCTTGCGGCTCGTCTCGAGGAGCGCGTTCTTCACCTCGGGGCCGTTCGCGAGCGAGTGGACGACGATGTCGAGGACGCCGTCCTGCGCGCTCGGCTCCGAGCCGAAGTCGGCCTTAAGGCGATCGACGGCGGCCTGGATGCTGACGTCGCCGTGCTCCTTGTAGCGCTTGTTCTCCCGGATCTCCTCCGGCATGTCCTCGAGGGTGTCGAACTCGGCGTCGAGCGGGTAGATGCGCTCGAACTCGAGCTTGCCGCCGTCCGGCATCGCGAGCGACTCGTCGAGCTTGCCGCGGCGGAGCAACGTCTGGAAGATGCCCAGCGCGGGGGGCCAGGTGCCCACGCAGACCGACGCGCCGGCCTCGGCGAGCGCCTTCGCGATCGCGAAGCCAAAACCGCCGTCGTCCGCGACGCCGGCGACGAATGCGCGCTTGCCCGACAGGTCGATGTTCAACATGGGGCGGACCATGGCGCCTCCGGGGCGTCGCCTCAACGGAAAAATGGCGCCAAGGCGTCGTTGCCGCTCCCCGGCGGTCGTGCTCGGGCGGGCGCCGCCGGTACGGGGACCGGCCGTCGGAAGATAGTTTGAGCTCAAACAAACTGCGAACGCGCAGATACAGCTCGTGGTTTCTTGCAACGTCCCGCGTTGTAGCCGACGGAAGGGGGCTGCACCTGGGCTAGAGTGGCCGGCGCTCATGAAGCCAGACCTTCGTGTCTCCCGTCGCATCGCCTCCTGTCTCGTCGCCGGAGCACTCACGCTCCTCGCGCCCGCGGCGCGCGCAGAGTTCCCGACGCTCGACGTCGCCATCCAGCGCGCACGCGCGCACGCGGTCGTGGTCGCGGACGCAGAGGGAGAGCTCGGCGCGGCCCGCGGACAGCTCGCTGGCGCACGTGTCAGCGCGCTCGGCAATCCGTACACCGACATCCAGATCGATCGCCCGTTCTCGAATCACGGGACCGCCGGGTATCAGGTCCAGGCGTTGACGTTCACCTACTTCCCGATCGACATCGCGGGGCAGCGCGGCAAGCGGGTCGAAGAGGCGGAGCGGCTCATCGACTGGAGGAAGCTCGGGCTCGTCGACGCGCGAGCGATCGCGACCGGCGAGGTCGTCGCTGCGTACGGTGAGCTCGTGGTCAGCTCCTCGCGCGTGACCGAGGCGAGCACCGGCGAGACGACGGCGCGCGACGAGGCGAAGTACTTCGAAGGCCGCTTCGAGGCGAAGGACACGACGCTCTACGAGAAGAGCATCGCCGAGGCGGAGGTCGCGCGCTGGGTGCAGTCGAGAGCCGAAGCGGAGCTGCGCGTCGCGAACGCGCGGGCGCGGTTCGGTCAGCTCACGGGCGTCCCCGATACCGACAAGCCCCCGCCGAACGTCGACATCCTCCCGCCGTCGCTCCGAACCTCGTGGGACGACGTGCACGTCGCTCGGGTGGTCGACAAGGCGCCGCTCGTGTCGCGCCTTGCGGCGGAGAAGTCCTACTGGGAAGCGTCGATCGAGCGTCACGAACGCGAGAAGATCCCACCGGTCTCGTTCGAGATCCTCGCCGGTCGGGGCAGCCAGGGCGAAGCGCGCTTCGGTGGAGGCGCGGTCATCACCCTTCCGGTGACCCGCAAGTTCCAGGGCGAGATCGCTCGGGCCGAGGCCGGTCGAACGAATGCCGGGCGGCGTCTCGAGCTCTACCGTGGTGTCGTCAATGCGCGACTCCGCGCCGCGCGCGACGCCATCCAGTCCGTCTCCAAGGCACTCGAGGAGCTCGACAAGAACGGGATCCCGGCCCTCGAGCGTGCGGTGGCGGCCTCGGTCGAGGGGTTTCGGGCAGGCAAGATCGACCTGCAGCGTGCGATGCTTGCTCGTCGTGACCTCGCGATCGCCCGCGCCCGGAGGTTGGACCTGCTGGAGGCCTCCTGGCGCGCCTATGCCGATCTCGTGATCTTCACCGGAGACCTGCCTTGAAGAGAGCCCGTCGTTCGGCACCCATCGTCGCTGTTCTCGCGGTCTTCGCGGTCGCCGGTTGCGATCGCTGTACGAAGCAGGAGTCGAAGGCGCCGGTCGCGGGCGGCGATGCCGCTGTCGCTGGACCGGTCATCGTCGCCGCCGACGGGACCAAGGTCCAGGCGGCGGGCGTCATCACCGAGGACATGGCCGGTCAGATCGCTGGTCCGGTCACCAAGACCGGCAAGATCAAGGCCGCGACGCCGATGGCGGTGATGTGCAAGAGCGGTGGCCAGCCGGTGAGCCCGACGATCTTCGGGATCGCCTGGGCCGACGCCGAGAAGGACATCGGTGCGACCGCGCACCGCTGGGGCGGCAACACGACGACCCGGTACAACCCGAAGCTCGGCAACGCATGGAGTACCGGGAACGACTGGTTCTGGGAGAACGTCGAGATCGACTCGTGGGAGAAGTTCGTCGCGAAGGCGGCGGAGAAGGGCGGTCGCGCCGCGATCACCGTCCCCATCATGGGATGGGTCGCGAAGGACACCGAGAGCTGCGCGTTCTCGACGAAGCAGTTCCCCAACCAGGACAAGACCGATCCGTATCGCTCGCACTGCGGCAACGGCAAGAAGCCGGACGGCAAGACGCTCCTCGACCCGCCGAAGGATCCGTCGGCCTGGCAGACGAAGATCACCCCCGAAGACGTCGGCGCATGGGTCGCGAAGATCAAAGCCGCCGACCAGAAGCGGGGAAGGCGCGTCGTCTACCAGTACATCCTCGACAACGAGCCGGCGCTCTGGGACTCGACCCACCGCGACGTGCACCCGGAGGGCCTCAGCTACGACGAGCTCCTCGAGAAGACGATCGCGTTCGGCACCGCCGTCCGCAAGGCGGACCCCGACGCGATCATCGCCGGGCCGGCCGAGTGGGGATGGCCGGGCTACTTCTACAGCGGCAAGGACGCGAAGGCGGGGTTCCGTCTCAAGCCCGATCGGCGCGCGCATGGCGATGAGCCGCTGCTCGCGTGGTTCCTGAAGAAGCTCCACGAGCACGAGAAGAAGACCGGCGTGAAGGTGCTCGACGTCCTCGACGTCCACATCTATCCGCAGGCCGACGGCGTGCAGCACGGCGACGACGAGGGCGGTGACGGCGGCGGCAACACCGATCGCGCGACGAACGACCTTCGATTCCGCACCACGCGCTCGCTCTGGGATCGCGACTACGTGGACGAGTCGTGGATCGGCGAGCAGAAGGTCGACGACAACGAGAACGGTCGCGTCTACCTCATCCCGCGGATGAAGGAGCTGATCGCGAAGAACTACCCCGGTCTCGGCTTCCAGATCGGCGAGTACAACTTCGGAGCCGAGCACCACATCGCCGGCGGTGTCGCGCTCGCCGAGGCGCTCGGGCGCTTCGCGCTCCACGGCGTGAGCCACGCCTTCTACTGGACGTACCCGAAGAAGCCGAAGCCGGCGTACTGGGCCTTCCGCGCCTACCGCAACTACGACGGCGCGGGCGGGCGCTTCCTCGACACGATCGTCCCGTCGAGCTCGCCGAGCGGGACCTCGCTCTACGCGTCGCGGGACGAGAGCGGCAAGAAGTGGGTGCTCGTGGCACTGAACTTCAGCGCCGACCGGCCGTTCGACGCGAGCATCGCGCTCGACGGGTGTGCGACACCCACGGCGATCAAGTCCTTCGTCTACACGGGGGCAGAGGCCGGGCTGACGTCCGGCAACGCGAAGATCGAGGGCTCGAACGTGAAC
The DNA here is from genome assembly GCA_001899635.1 of Myxococcales bacterium 68-20. GTDB lineage: Bacteria > Myxococcota_A > Polyangia > Polyangiales > Polyangiaceae > Labilithrix. The sequence goes on from MKVQ01000008.1 coordinate 60,137, forward strand.
GCGAAGCTCCCGCCGTACTCGATCAGTGTCTTCGAGGTCACGACGCCCTGACCGTTCGCCGCCGACCGTGACGCCAACCGTGACAGGGCCGTGACGGCCGCACGGTGACGTCTCATCGCTACATTCGCCGCCCGTACGGCCGCGGTTGTCGTGTAGATTCAGACACCCGTCGATGTCCGCGAAGAAGCGCCTCCCGGGCGACCCTCACGACAACCCGACCCGCAAGGTCGAGTCGATGTCCTCGCTCGCCGCCGACCTGTTGCTGCGGGAGCACGGGTTGGACGACGACTCGGGCAGGCGCCTCCGCTCGAGCCCGCCTAGCGGTCGCGACGCGTACTCCGAGCCCTGGCGCCCGAGCACGTCGCCGCCGCCCCCGCCGTACGGGCTTGCGACGGAGCCTCCGCCGAGGCGTGGCCTGCGCATCGCGCTCCTCGTCGTCGGCGCCGTGCTGCTCGTCGTCCTGAGCGTCACCGTGACGCTGCTCGTCGCACGCTGACGCGAGCGCAGGGCTCGTGTCGAGCGCGCGGGCGGGCAGCGGTGTCGGTCAGGCGGCCTTGGCGTCTCCGCTCAGCTCCGCGAGGAGCTCGTCGAGGAGCCCGCCGACCGTCGAGGCGAGGCCGGAGGGGATTGCGGAGCTGTCCGCGAGGAGATCGCGGAGCTTCGTCGCGGTGGCCTTGAGCGCCTTGCGATTCGACTCGCGCTTGTCGTTCTCGCTCACCGGGAACAGGGTGTCGTTGTAGAGGCGCGCGACCTTCGTGACCGGGACGCCCTCGTCGAGGATCTGCTTGCGCACGTCGACGAGCGTCTCCTTCGGGATCGAGGAGTCCTCCGCGGCCTTCTCCTCGACGCGCCGCAGGTAGTCGACGGCCTGGTAGCTCGGGATGGCCTCGAGCGGGTCGCGCTGGAGCACCTCGGGGGCGCGCTTGTGGAGGAACATGTAGCTGCCCGTGAGCTTCTCGACGGTGTCGGCGCGGAGCTTCAGCTCGGTCTTCGCGTACGTGTCGAAGGAGTCGTAGCCCCAGCGCTCCCATGTCTTCAGGTGCTTCAACTCGGCGAGCGCCTGGCCGAGCTCGAGCCAGCTCGATTTGAAGCGTCGCGTGAGCCTCAGCATGCTGGCCCGCTCCGGATCGTCGGCGTGCTGCTCTTCGAGTGCCGCGAGGGCGCGATCGACGTTCGTCTGCTGCATGGTGCCCTGCCTCTAGAGCCCGGGCGCCGCGCGCGCAAGATACCGCGGTCGGACAACCTGTGGAGATCTTCGCGAAGGCCGTGTGAAGCGCCTGTGGAGAAGCGCGGCGCACGCAAGGGCAGCTCATGCTGCTCGTGTGTGGAGAGAGGAAATGCCTCCACGAACGCAGAAATTTCAGAGCAGCGGCGAGAGGAGGCGAGCGCCGGCCTCGGCGATGCGCCAGCCGAGCGGGATCCGAGCGCGGGTCGGCTTGTCGATCTCCTGTGCGCTCGTGAGGTCGCGGTGGAACTGCTCGGCGAGCTCGTCGGCGTGGCCGCTGCCGTAAAGGACCGCGACGACCTCGAAGTTGATGCGGAAGCTGCGGTTGTCGATGTTGGCGGTGCCGACCGCCGCGAAGAAGTCGTCCACGACGACCGTCTTCGCGTGCACCATCGTCGGCTCGTATTCGTAGACGCGCGCGCCCGAGGCGATCACTCCGTCGTAGTAGGAGCGCGCGGCCGCGGTGACGACGAGCGAGTCGCCCCGGCGAGGGACGAGGATGCGCACGTCGACGCCGCGGAGCGCTGCGGTCGTCAGCGCCGCGAGGATCGCGCCATCCGGCACGAAGTACGGCGTCGTCACGAGCACACGCGTCCGCGCGAGCGCGATCGCCGCGAAGTAGAGCCGGTGGATGGGCTCGGACTCGCGGTCCGGACCCGAGGCGACGATCTGGACGTGGTGCCCGCCCGTGCCCGAGGGCGGCGGGAAGTACGCGGGCTCTCGCGTGACGTAGTTCGTCGCGTAGTGCCAGTCGTCGAAGAACGTGAGCTGGAGCCAGCGCACGGCGTCGCCGCGCAGCCGGACGTGCGTGTCGCGCCAGGGCGCCGGATGTCCCTGCCGTACGCGCCGTCGCCCCGCGCGCTCCTCGGGCGGGCCGGCGATGCTCCGGAGGCTCGAGGGGGCACGCTCGGGCTCGGGCACGTAGTCGTCGCAGACGTTGATCCCGCCGGTGAACCCGACGACGCCGTCGCAGACGACGATCTTGCGGTGGTTGCGGAAATCGAAGCGGCTGCGGATGCGCGAGATGCTGACCGCGTTGTACCAGGCGAACTTGATGCCGCTCGCGCGTAGCGCGTCGATCATCGAGCGCTTCATCGCGCTCGAGCCGATGTGGTCCACGAGGACGCGCACCATGAGCCCCTCCTTCGCGCGTGCGATGAGCAGGTCGGCGAAGCGTGTCCCGGCGCGTCCGGAGTCGAAGATGTAGTACGCGACGTGGATGTGGTGCTTCGCGGCGCGGATCGCCTCCTCGATCGCGTCGTACGTCGACGCGGCGTCGTGGAAGAGGGTCACGTCGTCGCAGAGGTCGACGGCCGGCTCGCCGAGGCTCACCGCGAGCTGCTCGAGCTGACGCACGCGCGGGTCTTCGAGGTGCGGCGCCACCGCCATGAGCGGTCCGGCGCCCTGCTCGTCGCAGGCGTGCGCTTTGCCGCGCGCGCGACGGTGCTTCAGGCGCTTGCGCACGAGGCGGCGGGGCCCGAAAAAGAAGAAGACGATGAATCCGACGTATGGGAGTGCGATGAGCGCGAGGATCCAGGCGATCGTCGAGACCGGCGGTCGCTTCTCGAAGAGGATCCACGTGGCGAGCAATACGACGTAGACGACCTCGAGGATGGTGAGGATCGTGACGAGCACGGTCGAGGAGAGTAGTACGACCGGGCGCCATGCGTACCCTCGTCTGGTTTCGCGGAAAGGACCTGCGCGTCGCCGACCACGTGCCGCTCGCGGAGGCGGCGGTCGCCGGCGAGACGATCCCGCTGTTCGTCCTCGATCCGTACTTCTTCGCCCCCGAGCGCGCGCAGCAGATCCCTCATCGGATGCAGTACCTCGTCGAGTCGCTGGCGGAGCTGGCCGAGTCGATCGCGAAGCTCGGCTCACGCCTCGTCGTCGTCGAGGGCAAGAGCACCGAGGTGGTGCCCGAGCTCGCGCGTAAGCTCGAGGTCGATCGCGTCGTCGGTCATCGCTGGACGGAGCCCATCGGCAAGGAGCGCGATCGACGGATCTCGAAGGCGCTCGCTTCGATCCCGTTCGACCTCTACGAAGGCGAGACGCTCGCGACGCCGGGCACGATCCTGACCGGCTCGGGGACCCCGTTCTCGGTGTTCACGCCGTACGCAAGGGCGTTCGCGAGGACGGTCGAGGTCGCTCCGCCGCGCCGCGCGCCGCGCGCGTTGCCTCCGCTCCCCGCGCTTCCGCGATGGCTCACCTCGCGCGAGGTCCCCGTGCCGCGACCGGAGGACATCGGCATCACCCGGAACGACCGGATCGTCCGCGGCGGCGAGGCGGCAGCGCGGGCGCGGCTCCGCGCGTTCCTGCGCGGGCCGGGACCGCGCTACGACGTCGGGCGCGACCTCATGGGGGAGGCCGGCACGAGCCGCCTCTCGCAGGACCTCAAGTTCGGCACACTGAGCGCGCGCACCGTCTGGACCTCTGCGAGCGAGGCGCTCGTGGAGAGCCCGAAGGCGCGCCGGGCTTACCTCAACGAGCTCGTGTGGCGGGAGTTTGCCTACGACGTCCTCGAGCACAGGCCGAACGTCCTCATCGAGCCGTTCAGACCGGCGTGGAAGGGATTCCCCTGGCTCGAGGACGAGGCCGGATGGCACGCATGGGTCTCGGGCACGACCGGATACCCCGTCGTCGATGCGTCGGCGCGCCAGCTCCTCGCGGAGGGCTTCGTCCACAACCGCGCGCGCATGATCAGCGCGAGCTTCCTCGCGAAGCATCTCCTGATCGATTTCCGCCTCGGCGAGGAGCACTACATGCGCTTCCTCACCGACGGCGACTGGGCGGCGAACGATCTCGGATGGCAGTGGTCCACCGGTTGCGGCGTCGATGCTCAGCCGTGGTTTCGCGTCTTCAACCCGGTGCTCCAGGGCGAGAAGTTCGACGCCCGCGGTGACTACGTCCGCACGTGGCTGCCAGAGCTCGCGTCGCTCGGAGCTCGGTGGATCCATCGACCGTGGGAGGCACCCGAGGCCGAGCTGTCGCGCGTCGGCGTCGTCCTCGGTGAGACCTATCCGCGGCCGATCGTCGATCACGCCTTCGCGCGCCAGCGCTTCCTGGCCGCCGCCAAGGGACATCTTGGCTGATTGAGCGCGGCATCCCCGATATTCGTTAGCTCCGACGTGCCCATGGCGCAGAGGCCGCAGGCTGCCTACGATTCGGACATGCTCCCCGAGCAGTCCGCCTCCAGCTATGCGAACGACCCCTCGACCGCGACCGTGGTGATCGTGACCGAGCCCACCCGGCCGAACCTCCACGGCGATCTGCCTGCGAGGCTCTTGCTCGACTCGGCGCAGCACATCGTCGGGCTCGATGTCGTGCCCGACTCCCCCGAGCGCATCATCGTCATGCTCGGCCCGCACGAGAAGGTCTCGCGTACGGAGGAGGTGCGCGTGCACATCGAGCACGGCGGCGGCTCGTTCCGTCTCCAGGGGCACGCCGCGAAGCTCATCGCGCCCGGCGCGAATCCGTACGTGTTCTGAGAGGGGAGCTGTCAGCCTCCACGTGCACACGCGCGCGCGGCGCGACGGACGCGATCACCCTTCGTACGTGAGCACGACGCGGCCTTCGACGCGTCCGCTGCGGAGCCCGTCCAAGACCTCGTTCACCTGCCCGAGCTGCTGGGTGGTCGAGGTCGCTCGGACCTTGCCGGCGGCTGCGAACGCGAGCGCCTCTTCGAGATCGAGCCGCGTGCCGACGATCGACCCGCGGATGGTGAGGCCCTTGAGGACGACGTCGAAGATCGGGGTCGGGAAGTCTCCCGGCGGTAGGCCGACGAGGACGCAGGTGCCTCCGGGGCGGAGGACGCCGATGCCGGCGGCGAACGCCTTCGTCGACACCGCCGTCACGAGCGATGCCTGAGCGCCGCCGATCTTCGTCTGGACGACCGAGACGGGGTCGTCCTTCTTCACGTTGACGACGAGCTCGGCGCCGAGGCGCGAGGCGAGCGCGAGCTTGTCGTCGGCCACGTCGACCGCGGCGACGCGTAGACCCATCGCGCACGCGTACTGGACGGCGAGGTGGCCGAGGCCGCCGATCCCGCTGATGACGACCCAGTCACCGGCTCGGGCTTCGGTCTGCTTCAGCCCTTTGTACGTGGTCACCCCGGCGCAAAGGATCGGAGCCGCCTCCACGAAGCCGAGTCCGTCGGGGATCTTCGTCGCGAAGTCGGCGCGCGCAATCGCGAGCTCGGCGAACGAGCCGTTCACGGAGTAGCCGCTGTTGTGTTGCTTGGGGCAGAGCGCCTCGCGACCCGACAAGCAGAACACGCAGCGCCCGCAGGCGTCGTGAAGCCAGGCGATGCCGACGCGGTCGCCGACCTTCACCTGCGAGACGTCCGCGCCGACCTTCTCGACGACGCCGGCGCCCTCGTGGCCCGGGATGAAGGGGAGCGTCGGCTTCACGGGCCAGTCTCCGTCGATGGCGTGGAGATCGGTGTGGCAGACGCCGCTGGCGTGGACTCGAACGAGCACCTCTCCGAGCTCGGGCTCGGGGATTGGGACGTCCGTGAGCACGACGGGAGATCCGAAGGTCCGGGCGACGGCTGCTCTCATCGTTGGTGTGCTCACGTCACGGCTCCGCGCCGGACGGAGGGCACACGCCATGCCGTCCGAGCGCGATCTCGAGCGCCGGGCGCGAGGAGCGCGGACCCGTCGCGTTCGCTCAGCGCGTGCGGGCGCGCTTCGCGCCGCGACGGAGCTCTCGCTCGAGCTCGAGCAGGTAGTCGTCGAAGTCGACCTGCATCGTGTGGCGCTTCGACTTCACGTAGCGAGCGAACATGTGGCGGCGCTCGTCCTCCATGTGCGCGCGCATCTCGCGCGCCGGCGGAAGCGCGTAGTCACCGAGGAGCCATCGCGCGATCCATTTTCCCTGCGCCTCGGCGAGCGGCATGATCGCGCCGAGCGGCTGGAGGAGACCGATGAACACGAGGCCTTCGTGCTCGGGGTGGAACACGCGCATGAAGAGCGGCAGGTCGTTGTCCTTCGCGGAGACGAACGACGGATCGAAGAACGGGAACGTGACCTTGTAGCCGGTGCAGTAGACGACGACGTCGGCGACCTCGACGGTCCCGTCGGTGAACCGGACGCGATCGCCTGCGAGCTCGGCGATGTTCGGCTTCGGCGTGATCGCGCCGTGCGTGAGGCGATCGAGGATCCGTCCGGAGATCGTGGGATGAGCCTCGCCCAGACGGTGATCGGGCCTCGGCAACCCGTACCGCTCCATGTCGCCGACCGCGAGGCGCTGGAGCGCTTCGCCCATGCGCTGTCGGACGGCCCACGGTAGCCGTGCCGACGTGAAGAACTGATCGATGGGGCGCCCGAACGCGTACTTCGGGATGACGTGCACGCCCCGGCGTCCCGAGAGGAACGTGCGCTCGGCGACCTCGGAGGACTCGACCGCGATGTCCATCGCGCTGTTGCCCATTCCGACGACGACGACGCGCTTTCCGCGGAGCTCGTCTTTCGACTTGTAGCGGTGCGCGTGGAGCTCGCGGCCCGCGAAGCTGCCCGGAAACGGCGGGTCGGGGAGGAGGGGATCCCAGTGATGGCCGTTCGCGACGAGGACGGCGGAGTAGCTCCGCTCGTCTTCCTCTCCACCGCTCGCGCGGCGCACCCGGACACGCCACTGCCCATCCGGCTCCTTCGTGACCCGCGTGACGGAGGTCTGGAGCTGGATCGTCTTCCGGAACCCGAAGTGGTCGACGTAGGCCTCGAAGTAGCTCGCGATCTGCGTGTGATGCGGAAAGTCGGGATACGACCGCGGCATCGGGAAGTCCGAATACGCCATCCGCTCGCGCGACGTGTTGATGTAGAGCCCCTCGTAGGCGGACGACATCCCGTTGGCGTTGCCGAAGACCCAGTTGCCGCCGACGCGGTCGCTGGTCTCGAAACAGTCGAACGGGATCTTCGCCTCGAAGAGCGCCTTCGCGGCCGCGATGCCGGAGGACCCCGCTCCGATCAGGCAGACCCGTGAGCTCGATCGCGATGCGGTCACGAGGAAGCGGCCTCCGGCACGAGCTCCGTCCTGCCGGTGGGGCCTCCGTGCTCCGGGAGCTCGTGCGTGAGGCGAGCGGTGACCGGGGCACGCGGGCGCGGCGTGTCGTTCTGCACGTTCGAAGGTTACACCTCCTGACGGAAGCAGTACGAGGCGCTAGGATTCGAGCGTGGCGGCAACGCGCTTCTTCAACGCCATGCGTGTCGTCGGCTCCACGGCGAGCCTCGTGGATCGAGCCCTCATCGCCGCGATGCAGGCGCGGGGCCGGCACGAGCAGGCCCGAGCGAACGCGATGTCTCACGGCGACCGCATCGCCGTGCTCGCCGAGGTCCACCAGGCGTACGAGGGGGACGCGCTGGTGACCGATACGGCGCGCTTCTTTCCGGCACCAAACGGCTCGGTCGAGCTCGCGCTCCGGCAGGTGCGGCCTGGGGTCTGGGAGGCGTCGTGGCCGAGCACGTTCGAGCCCTTCCTCGCCTCGGTCGCCGAGCGCTACCTGTCGCGGGTCGAGAACCGCACCGCACGCGCGCGCCTCTATCTGAAGAACCCCGCAGGCGCCGCTTGCTCGCGGCCTGCGATCCTCGCGGTCCACGGCTACATGGGCGGGCAGTGGCTGCTCGAAGAGAACGCGTGGCCGATCGAGTGGCTCCTCCGACGCGGCCTCGATGTCGTCATCCCGGTGCTCCCGCTCCACGCAGGGCGCGGCGGCGCGCATCGAGGGGCGCCTGCGTTTCCCTCCTCCGATCCGCGGCTCACGAACGAGGGCTTCCGCCAGGCCGTGACCGACATCCGGACGCTCGTTCGCTGGCTTCGCGATCGTGGCGCGCCGAAGGTCGGCGTGATCGGGATGAGCCTCGGCGGGTACACCTCCGCGCTCACGGCGACGGTGACCGACGAGATCGACTTCGTCATGCCGCTGGTGCCGCTCGCGTCGATCGCGGACTTCGCGCGCGAGCAGGGCCGCCTCGGCGATGGGCCGCTGGCCGAAGAGCAACACACGGCGCTCGAGCGAGCGAACTGGATCGTGAGCCCGCTGGCGCGGCCGCTGATGGTGCCGAAGTCGAGGGCGCTCGTCGTCGCTGCCGAGTACGATCGGATCACGCCCGTCGCGCACGCGACCCGCATCGCGCGTCACTTCGACTGCGAGATGCTCACCATCGCCGGCGGCCATCTCGTCCAGATCGGACGCGCGGAGGCCTTTCGGGCCCTCGCCGCGCTGCTCGAACGCGAGGGGATCATCGCGCCGCGACGCGCGCGGAGCTGAAGCGCGCGCTGCACGCCTCGGAGGAAGCGCAATGCTCGTCAGTTGCCGCCGGGCGACGGACCGGCGGTTCCTTGTCGCTCTGGATGCACGACAGGTCGAAGTGAGCGCTGGAATATGCTCGAGCCGGGCGGGCCGTCCCCATGAGCGACTCGTGCGGCGCCCGGCGGGGCGTCGAGGCCGAGCTCAGCAGCGAGTGAGACACCGCGGCGCGGGCAGCCGCGTCTGCGGGGTTGGGTGACCTTTGCGGGGGGCGACGCAAGCCCCAACACAACGCGAGGAGGCTCCGCGAAGCGGTGTACGATGCACACGCGCAGGCATCCTCCATGAGCTCCGACACGCGATCGAAGTCGCCCCCTCCCGAGCAGGCGCAAACCACGTCGCGCCGCACTCTCGCGCTGGCGACGGCGGCCGGCGCGTGTGCTCTTGCAGCGGCCGCTGCCGGCCCATCGCTCGTCTTCGCGCTCGCGCCGCTGCAGGCGCAGAAGTCGAGCGGGCGATGGGTGAAGACGGTGAAGCTGGATCAGCTCCAGGAAGGCGTGCCTCGTCGCGTCGCCATCGTCGACGACCGGAAGGACGCGTGGACCGTCGAGCGAGGCGTGGAGCTCGGGAGCGTGTGGCTCGTCCGCCGCGGCGACCGGGTCCTCGCGCTTTCCGCCGTGTGCCCGCATCTCGGGTGCTCGGTGAACGCGGTCGTGACCCCCGAGGGAAGGGGCGGCGGCGGAGGGTTCGCCTGCCCGTGTCACACGTCGGCGTTCGATCCGGGAGGAAAGCGCACGAGCGGCCCGTCTCCGCGCGATCTCGACGAGCTCGAGACGAAGATCGACGACGGCCATGTCGTGGTCGACTTCCGACGCTTTCGCATCGGGATCGACGAGAAGGTGGAGACGTGATCCGCCGCGTGCTCGAGCTCCTCGACGAGCGTACGGGGATCAAGAAGGTCGCCCAGCACCTGCTCGACGAGCCGATCAAGGGAGGGGCTCGCTGGGCATACGTGTTCGGCAGCGCGCTGCTCGGCTCCTTCATGGTGCAGGCGGTGACCGGCGTAGCTCTGATGACGAGCTACGCGCCGAGCGACAAGACCGCGTGGGCGAGCGTCCACTTCATCCAGTTCCAGCAGGCCGGAGGCTGGCTCGTTCGCGGCCTCCATCACTTCGGCGCGCAGGCGATGGTGATCCTGCTCGGCGCCCACCTCGCGCAGGTCGCGCTCTTCGGTGCCTACAAGAAGCCACGCGAGGTGACCTGGTGGCTCGGCCTCGGGCTGATGGCGATCACGCTCGGCTTCGCGCTCACCGGCTACTTGCTGCCGTGGGATCAGAAGGGCTTCTGGGCGACGCGCGTCGCCACCAACATCGCGGGCACGGTCCCCGTCGTCGGCGACGCGACGCAGCGGCTTCTCCAGGGCGGACCGGAGTACGGAAGCCTCACCCTCACGCGCTTCTACACGCTCCACGTCGTCGTGCTCCCAGCGCTGCTCATCGGTCTCGTCGCAGCGCACGTCGCGCTTTTCCGGCGCCACGGCGTGACGCCTCCCGCGAAGGCGGACCTTTCGCGCGTCGATGCGTTCTTCCCGAAGCAGCTCCTCAAGGATGTCGTCGCTGCGCTCGTGGTCTTCGCGATCGTGCTCGTGATGGCGGTCCGTGAGCACGGTGCGCCGCTCGATGCTCCGGCCGATCCTTCGAGCGACTATCCGGCGAGGCCCGAGTGGTACTTCCTCGCGCTGTTCCAGCTCCTGAAGTACTTCCACGGACCGCTCGAGATCGTCGGCACGGTCGTCCTTCCGGCGCTCGTCGGGATCTACTTCTTCGTCCTCCCGATCCTCGACAGGAAGGACGGGACCGCGCTCCGCGGCCGAGTGAAGCCGCTCATCCCGCTCCTCGTCGTCGGCCTCGGCGCGGTCGGGCTCACGGCGAAGGCTCGGGTCGACGACGCGAACGACGCGACCTTCCAGACGGAGCGCGCGAAGGCCGACCTCCGAGCGAAGGCGTCGGTGAGGCTCGCGATGGACGGTGTGCCCCCCGAGGGGCCGCTCGTCATGCTCGCCCGATCGCCGGAGATCCGCGGGCCCGAGCTCTTCGAGAAGCACTGCGCCGCGTGTCACCGGCTCGGCGAGCACGGCTCCGAGAAGGAGCGTTCCGCGCCGGTGCTCGACGGGTGGGGCACGGAGAAGTGGATTCGCGACATGCTGCACGACCCCGACGGCGACGAACGCTTCGGGCGCACGTCCTACAAGGGCGAGATGCCGTCACTGGACGTGAAGCCGAGCGACGCGGACGAATCGTGGTCGCCCATGACCGCGAGCGACATGGATGCGGTCGCGGCGTTCCTCGCGAGGGAAGGGGATGCTCCGAACGAGTCGCCTCCGGCCGAGAGCCTGCGCGCCGATCCGAAGCGCGTTGCTCGCGGCAAGGAGATCGTGAAGGCGCGCTGCACGGCCTGTCACCTCTTCGAAGGTGCGGGGGACGATGGTGGGCAGGGCCTCGCGCCCGAGCTCTCGGGCTACGGCTCGCACGCGTGGGTCCGAGCTCAGATCGCGAATCCCTCTTCGAACGCGACTTACCGCGAGAGCGCATTCTCGGCGCCTGAGCGGGAGGGACTCGGCAGGCAGATGCCGCGCTTCGACGGCGACCTCTCGCCGGCGGAGATCGATCTGCTGGCCACGTGGGTCCTCGAACGGGCACGACGCTGAGGGAACCTCACGCGAGCGCGGCGCGACCATCCGCGCGACCGCGTCAAGGATGACGTTCGCTCGTGTTGCGGGGCGGGCGTGCCGTGTCTACCCTCAACGCCATGAGCAAGTCCCGTTCGCAGGTCATGGAAGAGTCACGAAAGAAGGGGGTCGTGGCGGGAGCAACGACTGCGGGCGCGGTTGCTGCGGGGGTGCTCGTGACGCCGTTCGTGGGGGCCGTCGCGGCCGTGCCGGCGGCCTACTTCGCGTACAAGTGGTGGAAGCACCGCGCCGAGAACGGCATTCGCTTCTGAGGAGCTCGGGGCGAAGACCAGCGTTCCAGTGGGCGACTACAACCCATATGCAGCACCCGTAGCAGCGCCCACCCACGGTGGAGGTGGGCCACCGATTTCGGGCGAACCACAGCCGTGGTCGATCGGCGCGGCCATCAGCGGAGGCTGGGAGGCGTACAAGACCCATTGGGCGCCGCTGACCTTCGGCTGCATCGTCGTCACCCTCATCGGCGCCGTGCCTGGGCAGGTGGCCCCGACGCTCTCGCTTGCGGGCTCGGTCGAGGAGGACACGGCAGCCTACTATGCGATCCACGCTCCGCTCTCGATCGTCGGCTGGCTCGTGTCCGAGTTCTTCATGGCGGGCTTCACGCGTGCGGCGATGCGCACGATGCGCGCGAACGACGTGTCCTTCGGGGACTTCTTCGCCGCCGGCAGCCGCTTCTTCGACTACGTCGGGATGTCGCTCCTGAAGACGCTCGCGCTGGCGCTGGCCTCGTTCCCGTTCGTCGTCGCCGTGACGCTGGCCGCGCTCCGCGTCGTCGATCCGATCGTCGCGGTGGCGGCTGTCGTCTTCCTCGTGCCCGGGGTGATCGTCGGGCTCGGGCTCACGAATGCGCCCTTCTTCGTGATCGATCAGAACCTCGGATCGACGGCGTCGCTGAAGGCGAGCTGGGAGTCGACGAAAGGACAGAAGGGACACCTCCTCGTGCTCGCGCTTGCGGAGGTGGGCGTGATGATTCTCGGGGTCGTGGCCTGCTGCATCGGTGTCTTCGCCGCGGTCCCGGTGATGCTGCTCGCGCGCGCGATCGTCTACATGAGGATGACCGGCACGGCTCCGCCGCCTGCCGCTCCGCCGGGGCCCTACGGAGCGCCCGGTCCGTTGCCTGGCTCGTACGGCCACTGGGGAGCCCCTGGCGGCTACGGCGGCGGGGGCTACGGGGGCGGGAGCCAGCCGTAACCAGAGTTGACGCCTCTCGCGGAACCGCTTTGATTGACGGGTGGGCATTCGACCGACGGCGAAACCTCCGCTGACACCCAAGTTGACAGCTCGGCCGTCGGCGATCGGCGGCTGGAGGCTCCAGGCGAAGGAGGGGGAAGGGGCAAGCGGGACCGTGTTCCGCGCAACCCGTGCCGACGGGACGACGTGCGCGCTGAAGGTCGCGCGGACGGCCGAGGACTGGGTCGGCCGTGAGGCGCTCATCCTCGCGCGCGCCCAGCGGCGGTGGGGCCCCGCGCTGCTCGGCGCCGGCCGGCTCGCGAACGACGCGGTCGGTCCGGGCGGCGAGGCGCTCGCTGCCGGCGCGTCGTGGATGGCTACGACGTGGATCGAGGGCGAGGCGCTCGATGTGTGGCTCGAGCGAGGCAACACGGACGACGAGCGGCGGACGCTCGCCGCGATCGTCGCTCATGGTGTGGGACGCGGGCTCGACGAGCTCCATCGTGGAGGTGTCCGCCACGGAGACGTGAAGCCCGCGAACGTCCTGCTCGGCGCTTCACGTCCGTCGGTCGATCGCGCGCGTGACAGAGGAGCTTCGCTCGTCGACCTCGATCTCGCGACCGACATCGCGCATGGCTCGCTCGAGGGAGGGACGCTGCGCTACCTCGCGCCCGAGCTCCGTGCGGGAGAGGTGCCGGCGCCGGCTGCGGACCTGCATGCGCTCGGGCTCGTCCTCGCGGAGGTCCTCGTGCCTGGGCTCGCCCTCGCGCCGGATCTCGACGCCGCGCGCGTCGAGGAGGCGCTCCGCGGCGTCGCGGGAGAGAGCGGCGAGATCGCCGCCTGGATCGCGGCGCTCATCGCGCGCGCGCCGGGAGCGAGGCCGTCTGCGGCATGGATCGCCGATCGGGCGGCGCGTGTGCTCGGCCTTGCCGTCGATCTCGAAGAGGCCATCGAAGATCGCCGCGCGCGCGTGCGCCGTGCGTACGTCGCGGTTCGCTCACCGGGCATCGTCCACGGCGCGCGAGCGGCCGCGGCGATCGACGGCCCGGCGCGGTCGTGGCTCGACGAGGCGCTCGCCCTGGTACCCCCACCGGCGGACGGGATCGCGAGCGTGGCGCGCGAGATCCCGCCGCTCGACGCGCTCGGGAGCGCGCGCTGGCTCGTGGCGCTCGTCGGTCCCGCGGCGGCGGCGTGGCCGGTGCCGGCGGAGGGCGAGGGCGCGCTCGCATCGCGTCTCCTCGCGCTCGCCGAGGCCGCGCCGCCCGAGGCGTGGACCGTCGACGACGTCACCTCGGCGCGAGCCTCCGTACCGGCGCGACGAGCGCAACGGGAAACGAGCGACGGCCCGGCGCAGTGGATCGAGCTCACGCGCGCGCTCGCAGCGCCACGTCCGGACGTCGAGGCGCTCGAGCGAGCCGAGGAAGCGATGGCGAGCGGGCGCGCGCCGCGGGAGCTTGCCGTGGATCTCGCCGGGGCGCTCCTCCGCCGAGGCGACGTCGGCCGTGCATTCGCGGCGCTCGCGCACGCGCGTGACGGTGACGACGACGCGACGTTGCTGCGCGCCGAGATCGCCCGGCGCCGTGGTGAAGTCTCCGCGGCGGACGAGGCGGCGCGGCGCGCGGCGTCGTCGGAGGACGCGCGCGTGCATGACGCCGCGCGCGCGCTGCTCGGCCGTCTGGCGTGGGACGCCGGCGACCTTCCGCGTGCCGGGCGCGAGGTCGAAGGGGTGTCCGGTCCGGGCGCTGCGGAGGTCCGCGCGCTCGTCGCTTATGCGCGAGGCGAGAACGATCGCGGGCTCGCCGCGCTCGACGTCGTCGCGCGGACGGCCGGCGGCGGGCTCGGGCTCGCACGCCTCGAGGGCACACGCGGGATGCTCGAGCACGCGCGCGGGCGCGCGCGAGAGAGCCTCGATGCGTTCGGCCGTGCGGTCGATCTCGCGACCCGCGCAGGAGCCGTGATCGAGGAGGCCACATACCTCACGGGCCTCGCCGCGGCGGGCGTCGACGCCGGCGCGATCGCGTCGGCGCTCTCGGCGGCGACGCGCGGTGCTCTCCTCTGGGAGCGGCTGGGCCGACCTTCGCTCGCAGCACGCGCGCACCTCTCCCGCGCCGCGGCGTTCGCGCTGGTCGGAGCGGTTCACGAGGCGGAGCTCGCGGCCGAGGAGACCCGCCGGCATGCGCTCGCCTCGAACGACGCCCGGGCGGCGGCCTTCGCGCGCTGGGCGATCGTCGAGACCCGTCCTCCGGGCGACCGACGTGCTCGCGAGGAGGCGCTCGCCGCCGCCGCGGAGCTCGACGCCGGCGCGGACGAAGACCGTGTTCGCGCCGCTGCGCGCGTCCTCGTGTGGGCGCCGCGCGAGGATGCGCTCGCGGTCTCGATCGCCGCCACGGACGAGCGCGTTCCCGGCCTCTCCGCGACCGCGCGGTGGGAGTGGTGGGGCGCGCGGGCGGCCGCGTCGTCGCCGTCTCCCCGCGTCCTAGCGGAGCTCGTCGCGCTCCTCGACGTGCCGGCGCCGCTCGGGTCGCGCGGCCCGGCGCTGGCGGCGGCGGCCCGACTCGCGCGCACGCTCGGAGACGGCGAAACGGCGCGCCGGATCGAGGGCGCACGGCGCGTGCTCGCGGTGACCCTGCGGGAGGGCGCGCCGGCCGCGCACCGCGCCGGGCTCGGAGCGATCGAGTGGCTCGACGGGATCTCGGAGGACGACACGCGCTCCGCTCTCGGCGCGGCGCAGGTCGGCGAGCTCGAGGCGATCGTTCGCGCTCTCTCATCGCGCGATCGGCTCCGGTCGCTGCTCGAGCAGGTCGTCGACACGATGGTGCTCTGGACCGGCGTCGAGCGCGGCCTCCTGCTCCTCTGCGCTCCCGACGGCAAGCTCGTCCCGCGGGCGGCGAGAAACCTCGCGCGGCAGGACCTCGCGGGCGAACAGCTCGAGCTGTCGACAGGCCTCGCGCGGCGCGCGATGGCGGAGCGCCAGGCGATCTGCGCGACGGACGCGTTCGCGCAGGTGGGCGATCTCCATGCGTCGGTCCACGCCCTCGGCCTGCGAAGCGTGCTCGCCGTGCCGCTCGTCGCGCGCGGTGACGTCCTCGGTGTGGTCTACCTCGACGATCGCGTCCGGCGCGGCGCATTCGGTCCGGGAGAGCTTGCCTGGGTGCGCCTCGTCGCGAGCCAGGCCGCGCTCGCGATCGCCGACGCGCGCGATCAGGCCTTGCTCCGTCGCGCCGTGCGCAAGGCCGAGCGCGCCAATGCACGCCTGGCGGCCGATCTCGGCGCGCGAGAGGCGGAGCTCGCGAACGTGCGCGCGGAGCTCGCGAGCGCAGGCAGCGAGACGCGGTTTCGCTACGATGAGATCTCCGGGCGGAGCGAGCCGATGCGCGTGATGCTCAGGCTCGTCGATCGCGTCACCACGAGCGACGTGCCGGTCTTGCTCCAAGGTGAGTCCGGCACCGGCAAAGAGCTCGTCGCACGGGCGATCCATGGCAACGGGCGCCGGAGCGCGCGCGCATTCGTGAGCGAGAACTGCGGCTCCGTCCCCGAGACGCTCCTCGAATCGACGCTGTTCGGTCACGTGCGCGGCGCGTTCACCGGCGCGATGGCCACCCGCGCAGGCCTCTTCGACATCGCCGACGGCGGCACGCTCTTCCTCGACGAGATCGGCGAGATGCCGCTCTCGATGCAGACGAAGCTCCTCCGCGTCCTCCAGGACGGCGAGGTGCGTCCGGTGGGCGGGGAGCGCTCGCGCAAGGTCGACGTCCGCATCATCGGCGCGACCCATCGCGATCTCGAGGCGATGGTCGCGGCGGGCACGTTCCGCGAGGACCTCTTCTATCGCCTCAACGTCGTCAGCATCCGCGTCCCGCCGCTCCGCGAGCGCCGCGAGGACATCCCGCTGCTCGTGAGCCGCTTCGTCGACAAGCACGCCGCTGATCGCAAGGTGAAGGTGACCCGCGCCGCGATGGATCGGCTCGCTGCGTTCCCGTGGCCGGGCAACGTCCGTCAGCTCGAAAACGAGGTGCGGCGCGCGCTCGTCCTCGCCGACGACCGTATCGACGCGGCCGAGCTGTCGGATGAGGTCGCGCGCGGCGGTCCCTCGGCTGCTCGGGACGCCGGGCTCGGCCTCAAGGCCAGGGTCGACGCGCTGGAGGCCCAGCTCGTCCGCGATGCGCTGCAGAAAACGAGCGGCAATCAGACCCGGGCCGCGGAGGTTCTGGGCGTCTCACGCTTCGGCTTGCAGAAGATGATGCGGCGCCTCGGGATCAAAGTGAACGTCTAGAGCATGGCGACGCTGGACAGTTGCTCCGAGCCGAAGTAAACACCCGATCACCTTCCGGGGCCGTAGCTCAGCTGGGAGAGCGCATCCATGGCATGGATGAGGTCAGGGGTTCGATCCCCCTCGGCTCCACAAAGTAGCTCCTTCGTTTTTGTCGCTGCCATTCTCGTCGCCGGCACTGCCTGCAACACGAGTGGGAGCCCGGCGAAGGACGCGCAATACGAGAAGGCCGCCGACAGCGGTGCGTTGCTGGTTGCCGGCGACGCCGCTCCGGCACCCGGGCCGTCGGCGTGCAGCTCCGACGGCGACTGCCGCACGTGGTCGTCTTACTGCCACGAGGCGCCCTGCGTCTGCCGCGTGCTCGCGAAGAGCGATCCCGACCTGCGGTGCAGCGGCGCCGGCAACGTGAGCTGCTTCGCCGACCCTTGCATGAACAAGACGGCCGCCTGTCAGGAGGGCCGCTGCGTCCTCGTGATGGGCTCGAAGCAGTGACGGCCTGAGCCCGGACGTCGCCGAGCCCGGCGCCTCGTCACGAGCTCAGCCTTGTTGCACGTCCCGAGCGAGCCCGGACATCGACGAGCCGGGGCCGCGTCGTCACGAGCTCAGCTGAGACCGAGCTCCGCGATGTAGATCTTTTCGAGCCGCGACTGGCTGCGCGCGAACTGGCTTCGCGCGAACACCGCGAGGCCGAAGCCCATCGCCGCGGCGCGCTTGGCGGCGCCCGGCCGGGTGTCGGGGACGAAGCCGAGCTCCTTGCCCTGCTGGTAGACGCGCCGCTGCACGTGGGCGAGGAAACCGGGGAGGTGGGCGAGCACCGGATGGTTGCCCGCGCGCTTCTCGAACGCGCGGACGAGCAGCGGGAGCACGCTCATCTGCAGCTCGAGGAGGCCGAAGTAGGGGGTCTTGAGCCACGGCTTCTCCGCGAGCAGCCGTCGCGTCTCCTTCTCGCCCCACGCGATGTGCTCTTCCTCCTCGCGACAGACGAGCCGGAGCTTCTTCTTGATGAGGGGCACGCGCGGATCGGAGTCGGGGAGCGTCTGGAGCAGGAGGTCCTTGAAGATGTCGAGGACCATGCCTTCGCCGATGGCGTGCTCCATGAGCACCTTCAGCGGGTAGTAGTTGTTGTGCGACGAGAGCAGCTTCACGACCCAGTGGGCCGGGACCGGCTTCATGTCGAGCGCGCGGAAGATGTCGGCGAAGAGCTGGAGATGCGCGAGCTCCTGCTTGGCCTGCCGCACGTAGAAACGCGCCGCCTCGAGCGAGCCCGCCGCATAGAGCGACTTGCCGCAATAGACCCCGGTCGCCTCACCGAAGAGCGCCTGCGAGAGGACGAAGCGGACGATCTCGCGATCCTCCGGCTTGTCGAGGTCGAAGCACGCGCCACCGAAGTCGTAGTCCGGGTCGCCGGTGCGCGTGATCTCGGCCCCAGGGCCTGCGCCGTTCAGGTGAGCATCGGCGTGTGTCATCCCAGAGTTCTAGCTGAAGGCGAAGGACACTTCGAGCCCGGGCGTTCGCGGCTCCGCAATGCGCGGTCCATGGAACTTGGCCCTGCGGCCGAACCACCCGCAGTCGTTGTCCCAACCACCCGCAGAGGTGGGCCTTCGGCCCGCGTTGAATCCTCAGGCGAGGAATCTGGCTCGGAGCTCCGGGGTCGGGACCCGGCACGTCTCCGACTTGCCGAACCAGCGGTACCGGTTCCGCGCGATCCAGCGGTAGACGACGTCTCGGATCGGACGCGGAACGATCGCGAAGGCGCCGAGCCACCGGTAGGGCGCTCGCAGATGGCGCGCGATCCGGAGGGCGGCAGTCGAGTGCGTGTAGCCCCGGTCGCCGTCGACGAGCACCACCGAGTCCGGACCTCTTCCTTCGCGGATCCCGCCGAGGAGGCGCTTCGCTTCGTCGCTGCCGAATGCCTTCTCGATGAGGTCGTGGGCGATGTCGGACTGCAGCGAGGCGAAGCGTAGGCTCGCCGAGCGCTCATGATCGACGATGAACTGGATCGTTCGGTCGCAGAGGTTGCAGACTCCGTCGAACAGGACGACCGGCGCGTGAGCCCCGTCGTCCGCCGTCGCGCTGGCGCGAACGCGCTCGTCGGACGACCGCGCACCGCGCGGAGGCTCGCCTTCCGGGCTCGTCCTCGCCGGAGCCGCAGCGAGCGTGTGCTCATCGAGCGCCTTCACGAGGCCATCATAGGGTGCGATGACGAGGCCGCAAGCGAGCCGCCACCGCGCCACGCGAGAGCAGGCTGGACCGTATGGATCGCGGCCCGCCCGCCCGCAGAGGTGCCGGCTCGCCTTCCGGGCTCGTCCTGAAATCGCGCCCGGGGGCCATGCGCGAGGCGCGGATGGATGTAGGGTCGCCGCGATGCAATCGTGGTTGCTCGGACGGGGCTCGACGCTCCTCTCGATCGCGCTCGTGGCGTGCTCCTCGACCGAGACTGCGCCAACGGAGACGGCGCATGACGCCGGCGCGAGCATCGAGGCTTCCGTTCCGGTCGACCCGGGAGCGAGCGATGCCGGCGCGTCCCCGAAGAGTGACGCGTCGGTGGTGCGTTGCGAAGCCGGGACCCGGACGGGCGCAGCAGGCACGAGCGAGGACCTCACGACGGACGCCGGGCTTCATTTCAGCGTCCGGACTCCGAGCGACTACGATCCGCTCCGCGGCTCACCGCTCATCGTGATGTTCGCGCCCTCGGGAGGGACGGCGGCATCCATCGAGGCGTCGACGAAGCTGACCCCCGACGCCCTCGGTGCAGGCTTCGTGGTCGCCTACGTCGACACGGTGAGCCCTACGAACATCGCCGGCGCGAAAGATGCCGCGGGCATTCCGAGCCGCATCGCGGAGCGATGGTGCATCGATCGGGAGCGGGTCTACCTCACCGGCAGCTCCGATGGCGGCGGGCTCATCTACACGATCGTCCTCAACCACTACATGACTCCCGAGCCGGCCGCGGTCGCTCCGTTTGCTGCGGGAGCATCGAAGAACACGCTGGCCAAGGCGACCTGTCTCGCGCCGCCGATGCCGGTCATGGTCATGCACAACAGCGGCGACGCCGTGTTCCCGAAGTACGGCCAGGCGGCGCGCGACTGGTGGGTCTCCTGCAATGCCTGCGGCGATCCCGAGACCTTGGCCGACGGCTGTCTCGCGTACCGCGACTGCGCCGACGGTGGCGACGTCCGGTACTGCGAAGGCGAAGGCGGCCACGGGCGATGGCCCGGCCTTCATTCCTCCATGTTCGAGTTCTTCCTCGCCCACACGCGCGCTGCGCCCTGACCTCGAAGGCAGGCGGCAGGCAGGCCGCCGTCAGGGGATCGCGCGGACGACACCTCCGTCGACGCGGAGCGCCGAGCCCGTCGTGGCCGAAGCACGCTCGCTGCATACGTAGACGACGAGCGATGCAACCTCGTCGGCGGTCGCGAAGCGCTTGATCAAGGAGCTCGGTCGCATGTCGCGGAAGAAGTCGGCCTCGACCGCCTTCACGTCCTTGTCCTGCGTGCGCGCGAGCTCCTCGACGAAGGCGCCGACACCTTCGGACGCGGTCGGTCCCGGAAGGATCGAGTTGACGGTGACGCCGCTTCCGGCGACCGACTCCGCGATTCCGCGCGCGACGGCGAGCTGAGCGGTCTTCGTCGTGCCGTAGTGGATCATCTCGGCCGGGATCTGGAGCGCGGACTCGCTCGAGATGAAGACGATGCGTCCCCAGTTCCTCTCGAGCATCTTCGGCAGGTACAAGCGTGCGAGCCGGACTCCGCCGATCACGTTGACCTCGAAGAAGCGTCGCCAGTCCTCGTCGGAAATCTCGAGGAACGGTTTCGGCTCGAAGATGCCGAGGTTGTTCACGAGGATGTCGACGTCGGGGAGCGCGGCGGCGAGCGTCTTCGCGCCGGCTTCGGAGGCGAGATCGGCAGCCACGCCGTCGACGCTCGCCGATGGGTGGGTGGCCCGGATCTTCGCGATCGCCTCGTCGATGCGCTTCTGCGTGCGACCGTTGACGGTGACGCTCGCGCCCTCGGCCGCGAGCGCCGAGGCGATGGCAAGACCGATCCCGGCGGTCGACCCACTGACGAATGCGCGCTTGCCCTGGAGACCGAGATCCATGGCCTTCTCGGTACCACGCCTCCGGGGAGATTCCGACGGCCGGCAGCGCTCGGCTTCGTGACTGCTGGAGGGGCAGGGGGTCACGGCTGCGGAGGACGAAAACGCAGCGCAGCCGAGGCCGACCGCGTGCACACGGTGCGACCGGCCTCGGCGCGCTGCAGGGCTGTCGTCGTGTGCGGACGACGGAACGTGACGCGCTCGGAGAAAAAGGTGCGACGCGGCCGAAGGTCCACCTCGCGGGTGGTCGTGGCGTGAGCCACCGAGCTCCTTCCCAGTGGAGGCGTCGTGCGAGTGCAGTGACGAGCGCGGTGACGAGCGCGGCCGACTTCAGATCATGGAACGGTCGCGATGGGACGGTGCCGGGACACCTCGCGGAGACGAACCGTGTCGACGGCGAGGTAGATGCCCGCGAGCGCGACCACGATGTAGACGAGGCGGCTCAGCGGCGACATGGCTCCGAATATTGCCGCTACGAGGTTGAAGTTGAAGATGCCGATGAGGCCCCAGTTGAGCGCGCCGATCACGACGAGCGCGATCGCGGCCCAGGTGATGCCTGAGAGCGTGGTTTTTTCAGCCATGGGACGTTCCTCCGCCCCCCGGACGTGCGAGCCGCGTTCCATCGACATGCCGGTATCGGCCTCGGGCGCTCGACTTGGGCTCGACGATAGGGCGGCGACTCGCGTTCGAGCCGATGACGGAGCCGTGGACTGCGCACGCCGCGCGTGAGGACCTTGCGCTGACCTTCGGCTCGCCTTGCCGGCGGAGCTCGCCGATCGCTCCTTCGACCGTCGGAGGGAGCCCTTCCGGATCGGAATCGACGTGTCGACCCGCGCACGTCCGGAGCACACCGTTGCGAAAGACCACCTCGTGGAGCTCCGATGAGCCCGCGGTCGGGCTCGAGCGCGGCCTGTTCGAGCTGTGCTCGTGCCTTCGCGCGCGTCAGGCTCGAGGCGGACGCACGTGCCGGTCTTCCGCGCGGGGCGTCAGCTCGGTCCGACCGACGAGCTCGTCCGGCTGGAGATCGGACGTGTGGACGCGCACCTGCGCAGGCCGGACATCGATGCGTCGACGCGGCGCCTCTGCCGGCACGGCCACGCGTGCCTCCACGTCGGTACGGCGGGCCGTCATCCTGCGGAGCGCCATCCGAAGGAGGGCACCCTTGTGCCAGGTCGCAACGATGATCGCGGCGAGGGAGCCGAACATGACGATGGGAATGGCCCGCTGCTTGTGGAGCGCGCCGAGCAGCAGGGGCACGAGGATCCATCCGAGGCCCCAGAGCACCCAGAGGAGGCGGCGCACGCTCTTGACGATCTCGTCCTCACGCGCGTCGGCGCCCTGCGGAGGCGCGAGCGGCGGCGGGTACGACGCGAGCATCGCCTGCGGCGGGTACGACGGGTGCGCCCCGAGCGTTGGTCCTTCCTGGCCCCGCAGCGCGTCGAGGGCCCCGACGAGGCTCGTCGCGCGACGCGACGGACCGGGCTCGACCATCCGCTCGAGCGACGCGATCATCGCCGTGCTCAAGCGTCCCGTGAGCACGGCGCGGACGTCGATGCGGAGCCCCTGGTGCGGGAGCGTCTCGGGATGGGCCCCGGTCAGCGCCGCGAGCGCGGTCGCGCGACGGCTGCCATCTAGAAGCCGTGCGCGCCGCGGTGCGACCGCATGAAGTCTCGACGCTGCGTGATGCAAAGCCTAAGCTGAATCCGTGAGCACTCGTACGCGCGGCTGGATGCGATTTGCGCGCCTGCTCGTCGCGTGCGTCGCCTTCTTCGTCGCGCGACCCGCGGCGGCCATACCGGCATTCGATACGGTCATCCTCGTCGCCGGTGCCGAGCTCGCTCCGGAGCGACCGGTCGACCAGGCGCCGGCGCCGACGAAGACGACGCGCCAGGCTCTCCACCGAAACGCTTCCGCTCGAAGTGTCGCCCCGCTCGCGTTGCCCAGAGCGCGCGAGCGTGCGCCCGGCACGCCGCTCGTCCTCGTTCCCGAGAAGTATCTCCGTAACTGCTCGCTCCTCTGCTGAGCGCGGGACGGTCCGCCCGTCCCCGTTCCCTTTGCAGAGGAGAGGTTCATGTCGAGATCGATTCGACGTGTGCGCGGGCGTTCCGCGACCACGTCGTGGCTCCGGCGGTTCCTGTGGCGGCTCGTGCGCGCGCTCGTGGTCGGCGCAGCGGCGCTCGGCCCAGGCACGCCGCCCCCGCCACCGCCGCCACCACCACCGATCGAACAACACGACGACGACGGCGCCGAGCGCGAAGCGCGCTGAACGTGCCAAAGAGAAGCCGCGCCGGCCGAGCGTCCTTCACTTCGTCGAAGGTGCCGGCGGCGCGGAGCGTGCTTCACTGCGGTGTGTCGGCGGGAGGGCGCGAGCGACGGTGCCGCTCGCGCCTCGTTCGCGCCTCAGGCTTCGCGGCGGACGTACTCGAAGTCGACGGTGCGGCCCTTGATGCCCTGCTTGGGAGCGGCGATCCAGTTGGCCATCTGCTTCGGATCGAAGACGGGCTTCTGCATCAGGCTCTGGACGTACTGCTTGTCCGCGTCCGACGGGAGCCACTCGTTCTTCTTCGACTCCCACTGTTCGGCGGTGAGCGGGTTGCCCGCCGGGTCGAAGTGGATGCCCGCATAGATGCCGATGTGGCGGTGGAAGCGGCGGCTCGGCAGCTTCAGCTCGAAGGGGATGCCGTGTGCGGCGATGGTGCGGTTCCACTTGTCGACGCCGCGCTGGCAGTCCTCGACGTACGCGTCGCGGAGGACCTCGTTCATCGCGTTGCGCATCGCGATGTCCTCGCGGACGATCTTGCCGTCTTTGACGACCTCCATCGCATAGCTGCCCTCGAGGGCCTTGTGGTCCTCGAACTGGTCCTCCTTCGCGCGGCCCTTCATGCCTGTGGCGAAGTAGGTGGCGGCGTTCGAGCTGATCTCGCCGCCGAAGAGGTCGAGCGAGAGCGTGTACCAGAGGTTCAGGTACTTCTGCATCGTCGGCAGATCGATGAGGCCGGCGGCGCGCACCTGCTCGACGCTGCCCCACTTCTTCTCGGCCATCTGCTGCGCGGTGCGATCGACGACGCGGAGCACGCCCGTCTCGCCGACGAACATGTGATGCGCCTCTTCCGTCAGCATGAAGCGGGTCGTGCGCGAGAGCGGATCGAACGCGCTCTCGGCGAGGGCGAGGAGCTGGAACTTGCCGTCACGGTCGGTGAAGAACGTGAACATGAAGAAGGAGAGCCAGTCGGTGCACGGCTCGTTGAACGCGCCGAGGATGCGCGGCTTGTCCGGATCGCCCGAGCGGCGCTGGAGGAGCGCGTCGGCCTCCTCGCGGCCGTCGCGGCCGAAGTAGGTGTGGAGGAGGTAGACCATCGCCCAGAGGTGGCGCCCCTCCTCGACGTTCACCTGGAACAGGTTCCGGAGGTCGTAGACGCTCGGGCACGAGTGGCCGAGCAAGCGCTGCTGCTCGACGCTCGCCGGCTCGGTGTCGCCCTGCGTGACGATGATGCGGCGGAGCGCGTTGCGGTGCTCGCCCGGGACTTCCTTCCAGACGGGCTCGCCGTAGTGGTCGCCGAAGCCGATCTTCCGATCGGCGACGGGGTCGGCGAGGAAGATGCCCCAGCGATAGTCGGGCATCTTCACGTAGTCGAAGTGTGCCCAGCCCTCGCTCGTGACGCTGATCGCGGTGCGGAGGAAAATGTCGTCCTTCTGGAAGCCGAACGGGCCCATCTCGTTCCACCACGAGAGGAAGTTCGGCTGCCACGCCTCGAGCGCACGCTGGAGCCGCTTGTCGCTCGAGAGATCGACGTTGTTCGGGATCTTGGTGTCGTTGACGACGGTGGACATGGTTGGGGCTCCGCTCAGGTACGCTGCCAGTTGAACTCGGGACGCTCCGGCTTGCCGTAGAGCGTGAGCGCGCCCCTCTCGCCGACGGCGTTCGGGCGCTGGAAGATCCAGTTCTGCCAGGCCGAGAGGCGACCGAAGATCTTCGTCTCCATCGTCTCGGGCCCGGCGAAGCGGAGGGACGCCTCCATGCCGGTCATCGCGTCGGGCGACATCGCGGCGCGCTCCTCGAACGCGATCCGGATCTCGTCGTCCCAGTCGATGTCGTCGGGGGCGAACGTCACGAGGCCGGCCTTCACGGCCTCGGGCGTGGTCAGCGCGCCCTGCTCGAGCACGCGTGAGACGCGCTCGGGCTCCTTGAGGAAGCGCGTCTGAAGGCGCGAGAGGCCGTTCGCCATCGGGAAGGAGCCGGCGTTCATCCGAGACGCCGCGACGGTGACCGGCTCGTCCTCGGTGTCCTTCATGTAGATGCGGTCGGACGCGAGGGCGAGCTCGAGGAGGCTCCCGGCGAAGCAGGAGCCGGGCGTGACGAGCGCGAAGAAGCTCTTCGCGGTGAGGTCCATGCGCTTGAGGACGCGCTTCATGAGCAGCGTGACCTCGCGGACGAGGCCGTCATCCGCGTGCTTCGCGAGCATCGCGTCGACGGCGAGGACCGCCGCCGCGTCGCCCGCGGTCTCGACCGAGACGACGCCGATGAGCGGCTGGTTGAAGCGCAGCTCGAGGAGCGCGTCGTCGAGCTCGCGGAACGCCTGGATCGCCCACGCCGACGCACCCGCCTTCGCGAGCTCCTCCGGCGTCTCCGGCTGCTTGCTCGACGGCGCCCTCACCACGAGGCGCGCGGTGCGCTGCTTCGGCGAGAGCTCCAGGGTCACGTACTGGTACTCGATCTCCTGCTTGTCGGCTGAAGGCTCCTCACCGCTCCGCTTCACCTCCAGGGCAGGGAGCTTCACGGCGGGGAACGCCTTGCGCGTCGAGCGATCGACGAGCGCGCCGATGCGGCGCTTCGTGACCTCTTCGAGCTTCGCCTTCGGCGGTGCCTCGTCGACGAGGCCCCACTCGACCGAGCGCTTGCCGCGAACGCCCTCCGCGATCGTCGAGAACGCGTCGGCGAGGTCGCGGCGGATCTTGCGCTTGTCGACGAGGCGCGTGAGGCCGCCGGTGCCGGGGAGCACGGCGAGGAGCGGCGCCTCGGGGAAGCTCACCGCGCTCGATCCGTCGTCGGCCAGGACGATGTCGTCGCACGCGATCGCGAGCTCGTAGCCGCCGCCCGATGCGGTGCCGTTCAGCGACGCGAGGCTCGGGATGCCGCTCTCGGCGCTCATCTCTTCCAGGTAGAGGCGGGTCTCGTTGGTGAACTTGCAGAAGTTCACCTTGAAGCCGTGAGTCGAGCTGCCGAGCATGTAGATGTTCGCGCCCGAGCAGAAGATGCGGTCCTTCGCGCTGGTGATGACGAGCGCGCGCACCTCGGGGTGCTCGAAGCGAATGCGCTGCAACGCATCGGCGAGCTCGACGTCGACACCGAGGTCGTACGAGTTCAGCTTGAGCGGGTAGCCCGGACGCATCCCGCGGTCTTCCTTCACGTCCATCATCAGGCGCGCGACCTTCCCGCCGTGCTCGGCCGGGAAGTCGAGCTTCCAATGGACGTACCGATCCGGGTGCGTCTCGAAGCGCACGGGCTCGTGAGAGGTGTTCGTCTCCGCCATCGTCCCGATGGTCTACGCCGGGACACGGACCTCGGCAAGTAGTATAGTGCGCATGTCGTGGCCATAACGCAGTATAGTGCATCGAAGACGGCCGGAGCGCGGACGAGCGCTTCGAAGAGCGCGGGCGACCGTCGCGCGCGGCTCCTCGAAGGCCTCGGCGCGGCGGTGCGGGCCCTCCGGACCGAGCGGGCATTGACGCTGCGCGCGCTCGCAAAGGTCGCCAGCGTCAGCGAGCGCTTCCTGGTCCAACTCGAGGCCGGTGAGGGGAACATCTCCGTCGCGCGGCTCGAGGACGTCGCCGAAGCGCTCGGGACGACCGGGGCCGAGCTGCTGGCTCAGGCGTCCCGGCCGCACACGAAGAGCTCGAGCTCGAGTCGCGCGGTCCTGGCGCTCGTCGGTCTCCGCGGCGCCGGCAAGAGCTCGATCGGCGCTGCGGTCGCGCGGCGGCTAGGGCTCCCGTTCATCGAGCTCGACGAGGCGATCGTCCGCGAGGCACAGATGACGCTGCCGTCGATCTTCGAGATTCACGGTGAGGCCTACTACCGCCAGATGGAGCGCGACGTGCTCCGGCGCCTCCTCGACTCGAGCAAGCCGGCCGTGCTCGCGACCGGCGGCTCGATCGTCACCGACGCCGAGACGTGGGGCCTCCTCCGGAGCCGCGCACGCACGGTCTGGCTCAAGGCGACCCCGCGCGAGCACTGGGACCGCGTCGTTGCCCAGGGCGACGTGCGACCGATGCGCGGACGTCCGCGCGCGATGAATGAGCTTCGTCAGCTGCTCACCTCGCGGACCCCGCTCTACGAGCAGGCCGACGTCACGGTCGACACGTCGGGCCGCACGGTGACCGACGTCGTCGAGAGGCTCGCCTCGATGATGCCGGCGTGACTACGCCTCGCCAGCGACGCCCGAGGTGAACGGGCGCGCCGCCCTGCCGCTCTCGCGCCCGTCGAGCGCCAGCGACAGGGCGGGGGAGTCGATCTCGTGGAGCCAGCACCGCCCGTCGGAGTAACCTGTGGTGGTGCGCGCATCTCTCTTGAGGCTCGGTGGTGGTGCCGCCCTGGCAATGGCCCTCTTTCGCTGCACCTCGTTCGATGGCACGTCGTCGGTGAACGTCCTCGGCGATGGCGACGCGTCGTTCGATGCGGCCAGCGAGGAGGATGCGCGGAGCTCAGATGCTGGCGTCCACGCGGCGCCGCGATGTGACTCTGGTTGTCCTGGCACCGCGGGCTCGTGCGCGGTCAGAGCAGGCGCAACGTGCATCGACGCGACGGAGGTGACCGTCGCCGACTACCGTGCGTTCGTCGAGAACGCCCAGGGAACCACGGTCGATCCCGGAGCGCCGTGTGATCCAGTTTCCGTCGAGCCGCTTGGGGCGTTGCCCGACGATGCGCTCCCGATGACCAAGGTGACCTTCTGCGAGGCGCGAGCGTTCTGCCTCTGGGCGGGAAAGCGTCTGTGTGGGCGCGTCGGTGGAGGGCCGCTCGATCCGACCGAATCGCGCACGCAGAAGTCGGCGTGGTTCAACGCCTGTACGGGTGGAGTGTCGGACGACTTCCACCCGCTGTCCGACGGGGGGTGTCAGGTCGACGCGAGCGCACCCCGCGCTGCCGGCGCCGGATGTCAGGGAGGCGTTCCGGGGCTGTTCGACATGATCGGCAACGTGTGGGAGTGGGTCGATCAGCCGAACGAGGTGGAGGCGCCCTCGGCGATCATCATGGGTGGCGGCTACGACGATCCGACGAGGGCGAGCTGCCAAGGTCTCCTCGCTGCGGCCGTCGACTTCCGCAGCGCCTCGGTCGGCTTCCGTTGTTGCTCGCCTTAGGCCCAATGGGCGCTCGGTGAGCGCCAACGGCGAACTCGGAGCACCAACGGGCGAGCGAGTCAGTCCTGCGAGCGCGGTCGCGCCGCGCGCGGAGGTTCGAACGGCACCTCGTCGTCCGACTCGTCGAACGCGATACGGAGGTGTGAGGAATTGGGCCCGCGCGCGACGGCGTCGATCGCCACGCGGAGGCGAGGGGAGGCGCTCTTCTGCCCGATCGAGACGAGGCGCTCGCGCTCTTCGTCGTCGAGGCGCGCGCGGAGCGCGAGGGCTGCGCCCTGGCGCGCGGATGGATCGGCGCCCGGGTTCTCGAGCACTGCCCAGAGCCGCTCGCGTGGAATCGCGATCATGCGATAGCCGTAGGCGTCGGCCGTGCCGAGGATGTTCATCTCGTCGATCCAGGCGTCGAGATTGCGTTCGCCGCGCGTGAGGAGCGCTTCGTCTTCGGCCGGGGCCAGCGCACGGTGGTGGGTGAGCCCTTGGTCGATCCGCTCGAGGATCGCGATGCGCCGTGCCGCCTCTGCATCGGCGCGGTGGGTGAGGCGGATCTCGATCTCGCGCTCGTCCTCGAGCTCGAGCGCCACCCCGAGCGGCGTGGCGCGGGCCTCGCGGAGGAGGCCGAACGGCACGAACCGCCGCCGTCCCGCCCAACGGAGGAGGATGCCGTCCTCGCCGATCGCGATCTTCTGCGGGAGGACCATCGGCAGCGCGATCACCCCGTAGAGCCCGAGGACGACGAGGACCGTCCACCCCGGCATATGACGCAGGAGGTTGAAGAGGATCCACGGCGAGGTCGTGAGGATGATCGTGAGCCAGCGCATCCGGTGCGCCCACGGCGGCAGAGCCTCGAACTCCTCGACCTCGTGGGGTGACCGCTCGAGGGTGTCGGCGAGTGCCTGAGCGATTCGTGGCGAGTCGACGTGGACGATCCGTGAAGGCGCGAGCCCGCGCGCCTCGACGATGACGGAGTGACCGCCGAAGGGCTCGTCCCGGACGCGTGTTCGGAGGATCGTCTGCCTCGGGAGGACGAGCTCTCCGTCGACGCTGAGACCGCGACTGTCGGCCCGCACGCGACGCCGGCCCCGTCCACGTCTCGCGCTCGCCGCGCTGCGGGAGAGGGCGATGAAGGAGAGCGCGGTGAGGAGCGCGGCGGTGGCGACGTACGTCGCCGTCGTGACTGCCGGTTGCAGTCCGATGAACACGAGGAGCGCCGCCGAGAGCCCTGCCGCCGCGAGCGGCCAGCCGAGGCTGCGTCCTTCGGATACTTCGGCGTCGACGCGCATGCCGACATCGATCGTAGCTCGCGTTCCCGGCGCGTTCAGGCGAGCAGCTCGGGGCTCGCGCTCCGAACCACGCTGCGCTCCGGGAGCGCGTCAACGCACCGCTCCGTGATGGCGATGGCCGGCGCGGACGGCTCGGCTTGGAAACCGCTGGCCCGCGGTGTTATGTCGACGACGCGATGATCGAGCTAGCAAGCTTCGTGTCGGGCAGGTGGGAGAAGGGGAGCGGCAAGGCAGCCGAGCTCGTCAATCCGTCCACGGAGGAGGTCGTCGCGACGACGTCGACCGAGGGGATCGACCTCGGCGCGGCGCTCGCGTTCGCGCGAGAGCGCGGCGGGCCGGCCCTGCGCGCGATGACCTTCACCCAGCGCGGCGAGATGCTCCGGGCGATGTCGCGCGCGACCCACGCCAAGCGCGACGAGCTCATCGGGCTCGCGATCACGAACGGCGGCAACACGCGCGGTGACGCGAAGTTCGACATCGACGGCGCGATCGGCACGCTCGCCGCGTACGCCGATCTTGCTCCCGATCTCGGCGACACGCACGTGCTCGCCGACGGCGACGGTGTCCAGCTCGGGCGTGGTGCGCGGCTCTTCGGGCAGCACCTGTACCTGCCGCGCACCGGCGTTGCCGTCCACGTCAACGCGTTCAACTTTCCCGCCTGGGGTCTCGCCGAGAAGGCCGCGACGGCGCTGCTCGCGGGCATGCCCGTCGTGTCGAAGCCGGCGACGAGCACGGCGCTCGTCGCGCATCGAATCGTCGAGATCCTCGTCGCCGACAAGATCCTGCCCGACGGCGCGCTCTCGTTCGTCTGCGGAGCGCCGGGCGATCTGCTCGAGCGCCTCGACGGTCAGGACGTGCTCGCGTTCACGGGCTCGAGCATCACCGCCGCGAAGCTCCGCGAGGGGAAGAGCGTCGTCGTCCGCGCCACGCGGATCAACGTCGAGGCCGACAGCCTCAACGCGGCGGTGCTCGGTCCGGACGTCGAGGTCGGCTCGGACGTGATGCACCTCTTCGTCGGCGACGTGGTGCGCGAGATGACCCAGAAGACGGGCCAGAAGTGCACCGCGATCCGTCGCATCTACGTGCCGAAGGAGCGTGTGGCCGACGTCGTCGAGCTCCTCCGCGAGCGCCTCGCCGCGATCAAGGTCGGCAACCCGGCGTCCGAAGAGGTCACGATGGGCCCCGTCTCGACGGCGCAGCAGCTCCGTGACGTGCGCGAGGGCGTGAAGAAGCTCGAGTCGTGCGCGAAGGTCGTCTTCGGCACGACCTCGGGCGTCGACGGCATCGGCGCTCCGGCGGGCAAGGGCTACTTCGTCACGCCGGTCCTCCTCCAGGGGGACAGTCCGAAGGCCGGCGATGCGGTCCACGAGCACGAGGTCTTCGGTCCGGTCGCGACGGTGATGCCGTATTCGAGCCCGGCCGAGGCGATCGCGCTCGTCGCGGCGGGCGGCGGTGGTCTCGTCACCAGCGTCTACTCGGACGACAAGGACTTCACGCGCACGATGGTCCTCGGGATCGCTCCGTTCCACGGTCGTCTCGTCCTCGGCTCGTCGAAGGTCGCCGGCCAGGCGTTCCCGCCGGGCATGGCGCTCCCGCAGCTCGTTCATGGCGGCCCGGGCCGCGCGGGCGGCGGCGAAGAGCTCGGCGCGCGTCGCGGCATGACGTTCTACATGCAGCGCACCGCCCTCCAGGGCGATCGCGCCGTCCTCGAAGCGCTCGTCGGCAAGAAAGGCTGAACCGCGCCGGTCGCGAAGTACCTCCGAGCCCCACTGTTCGAGTCTGGCCGATGCCGATCTATCGCAACCTCGACGGGACGACGCCCGACAAGGGAATCGGGGACCTGCTGAAGTGGCAGCTGTCACGCAAGCGCGACCGGTCGCCGTTCACCACACCTCGTCGCGACAACGACGGGCGGATGCTCGGGTCGACGGAATCTCCGCATCTCACGTGGATTGGCCACGCGACGTTCGTGCAGCGGCTCGGCGGGAGGATTCTCGCGACCGACCCGATCTGGTCGCGTCGCATCCACACGATCCCCCGGCTCTGTGCTCCCGGCGTGGAGCTCGAGGCATGCCCACGCATCGACGTCGTGACGGTCTCGCATGCTCACTACGATCACCTCGACCTTCCGACCTTGAAGCGCATCGGCAACGACGCGCTCTACGTCGTGCCCAAGGACAACGCCGACATCCTGCGCGGCGTGGGGCTGACGAACGTGATCGAGCTCGGATGGTGGGAGTCGCACGAGATCGGCGACCTGCGAATCACACTCGTGCCGGCGCAGCACTGGTCGATGCGCGCGCCCTGGGACAGGAACAAACGCTTGTGGGGAGGCTTCGTCTACGAGTCGCCGGAGGGCACGAGCTACCACGCAGGCGACACCGCCTTCAGCGAGCAGATGTTCACGGCCATCGCCGAGCGCTTTCCTCGGATCGATTGGGCGATGTTGCCGATCGGCGCATACGATCCCGTCTGGTTCATGCAGGCGCAGCACATGGGACCGGAGGAGGCAGGGCGCGCGTTCGAGCTCCTCGGGGCGAAGCACTTCGTCGCGATGCACTGGGGGACGTTCAAGCTCACCGACGAGCCTCTCGGCGAGCCGCCGGAGCGCATCCGTGCGTTCTGGGCCGAGCGCGGTCATCCGCAAGAGCGGCTCTGGGTGATGGACATCGGCGAGACGCGACCCCTCGCGTGAGCCCCGCCGCGTCGATGAGCCTCGTTGGCGATCGGACGAGCGCCCGGCTTCTGCTTGCGTGCCTTCGCGTACAGCGACGGCGCGAAGGCGTCCGGATCACCCTCGGCCCAGCGCGCCGCGTGCGGCAATGACGATCTCCTCGAGGTCATGGACCTCGCGGACGAGACCGACGCAACGATCGTCCACGGCTGTTGCTCTCGCGTCAGTCGAGCAGGTTCCAACCGACGTCCGGTCCTCTCGACTGGAGGAGCACATCACGCACAGGAACGTCGGTCGTCGCGCTGACCAGTCGAAGCACTGGATTGTTTTTGCCGACTACGATGCGTGGTGGTCATTCGCCTGATCACTCGATGGCCATTCGATCTGTCAGTTGCTGGCGGTCCACGGACGGTTCCCACGACCAAAAGTCGACACTGTGTCGACCACGGTTCGAGCGAGCCATTCGGAGCGAATCGCACGCAGCTCGATCGGAGCCCTGCGCGGAGCTCGATACACTGGGAGCTGGCTCGTGCTCGTGTTCCGCGTGGTGTGTTTCAGCGAACGAAGTGAGAACGGCATCCCGATTGCGACAGCCCAGAGAGGAGGTACGCGATGCGTCGTTCTCTCTCGGTCGTTTTCGTTGCAGTTGGGGTTGCGGGGTGGCTCGGGGTCGCCTGCGGAAGTGAGGCCAAGCAAGGCGCCGGTTTCAAGTGCAGCGACGTAGCGATCGCGCATGGGCAGACGACCCAGTGCGATTCTTCTGGGCAATTCGATGAAGGCTCGGCCTACAGGTGTGGGCCGCTCGACAATAGCTCTCCGAAGGCGCTCCACATACAGGCGGGCACGACGACCCTCGGAAACGGCGGCCTCTGCCCCACCGGCACCGGCCTGGTACCGGACTTCCTTGGTTCCTCGGGCGTTGCTTCGGGAGCCAGCAGCTCGGGTGGCTCCTCCAGCGGTGGTTCCTCGAGTGGAGGATCGTCCAGCGGCGATGTCGGCAGCAGCTCGGGTGGTTCCTCCAGCGGCGGCTCGTCCAGCGGTGGATTGTCCAGCGATAATGGCACCAGCAGCTCGGGCGGCTCGTCCAGCGGCAATGTCGGCAGCAGCTCGGGTGGCTCGGGCAGCGAGGGTGAGGGCGAACCCTCGTGCGAGAGCGGCTACAAGTGCACTCCGCGCGGCAACTCGACGAGGTGCGTCTGTACGACGTGCGACGAGGGCTACGAGACGGTCAAGGGCGCCTGCGTTCGCAAGGGCAACAACGGCGTCGGCAATGGATACGATCCGCAGCCGCCGGGCAATCCGCCCATCAACGACGGACCGGGCACCTCGCCCGGCGATCCCGGCAACAAGGGCGGCGCCAAGTGAGCTGACCACCAGCGCGAAACGTCATGCTGACGCCGTCGCGGTATCGCGACGGCGTCAGTAATCAGCGAGCCGCGCGCAGGTGTGGAAGTCGCCCGTGGCGTCCTGACGTGCTGCCTTCGAATCCGTTAGCGGCCAGCTTCTCCGGTCTGTTTCGAGAAGCGCACTACCTTCTCGCGGATGAAGCGGCAGGCGTCGTCCTCGTCGAGCGCGGACGGCCAGAGCAGTTCCATCGCGCTTCCGCTGAATGCAAACGGCAGCTTCGTCGTTCGAAGATGCCGGCGGGTGAGCCGGATGTGGTCGGCGACGAGCTTCGGCACGGTCGCGAGGAGGGCTGAGCCGTCGACGATCGCGCCGAGGTTGGCGAAGCTCGAGACCGAGCAACGAATGCGACGGCTCTTCTGAAGGAGGTCTTCCACTACGCCGCGGAGATCGCCGTTGTACGAGACGATGACGTGATCATGGTCGAAGTACACGCGCTCGGTGAGTGTCTTCTTCACCTTGGCGTGGCGCGGATCGAAGAGGCAGACGAAGCCTCCCGTGAACAGCGCCTGCCGTTTGATCGTGGTGGGTAGGTCGTCGGCGACCGTCACCGCGAGGTCGACACGCCGCGTCGCCAGCGCCTCGCCCACGGTGCGGAACTGCACCGGCACGACGACGAGGCGCATCCGTGGAGCCTCCTTCTCGAGCTCGCGCAGCAGGAGCGGGAGGAGCCATTGCTCCGAGCTATCGGCCAGCCCGAGGCGGAGCGTGCGTTCGCTCGTCTTCGGATCGAACTGCGGCGGCGCGAGGGCGGCGTCCACGAGCGCCTGGAGATGGGGGCGTAGATCCGAGAGCAACCGCTCGCCTCGGCTCGTGAGCACGAGCCCGCGTCCGCGACGCGCGAAGAGCGGCGCACCGATCGCGCTCGTGAGTCGGCGCAAGGCTGCGCTGACCGCCGGCTGTGTCAGGTACAGATGGGCCGCCGCCTGCGTGACGCTTCCGGAGTCGGCGACGACGACGAACACGCGGAGCAGGTTCAGGTCGAGGTCGCGTCCATAACGGCCGTTCATGAGTCGTATCTAGCCTATTCACTGGTTCGATGCGAAAGCGCGCCGTAGCTTCCCGTCACGAGGTGATGACGATGAGCGACGGATCGAGAGCCACGAAGACGAAGCTCGGCGCGACGGGACCTGAGGTGTTCCCCATCGCGCTCGGCTGCATGGGCATGAGCGGGATGTACGGGGCGAGCTCGGAGGACGAGGGCATCGCCACGATCCACGCTGCCATCGATCGCGGCGTCACGTTGATCGACACCGGTGACTTCTACGGCATGGGCCACAATGAGATGCTCGTCGGGCGGGCGCTCAAGGGAGGGCGTCGCGACAAGGTCCAGGTCTCGGTGAAGTTCGGCGCGCTACGTGGACCGGACGGCGCGTTCATCGGTATCGACACGCGACCGGTGGCGGTGAAGAACTTCGTCGCTCACAGCCTGACGCGGCTCGGCGTCGACTTCATCGACATCTACCGGCCGGCGCGGCTCGACCCGAACGTTCCGATCGAGGACACGATCGGCGCCATCGCAGAGCTGGTGCAGAAGGGCTACGTGCGGCACATCGGGCTCTCCGAGGTCGGAGCGGATACGATTCGTCGGGCGCACGCGGTCCATCCGATCGTCGATCTCCAGGTCGAGTACTCGCTGATCAGCCGAAAACCGGAGGAGAAGATCTTCCCCGTCCTGGCCGAGCTCGGGATCAGCGCGACGCTCTACGGCGTTCTCTCGCGCGGGCTCCTCAGCGGGAGCAAACCGTCCGGCCCGTCCGACTTTCGCAGCCGCCTGCCGCGCTTCTCGGCCGCCAACCGCGCGCAGAACGACACCGTCGTCGGCGCCGTGGCCGCGTTCGCAGCCGCGCGCGGGCAGACGCCGGCGCAGCTCGCGATTGCGTGGGCCTTGGCGAAGCAGCCGCGGCTCGTCCCGCTGATCGGCGCGCGCACCCGGCAACAGCTCGACGGCGCGCTCGGAGCGCTCGACAAGCCGCTCTCGGCGAGCGAGCTGGCGGAGCTCGAACGCATCGTTCCCAGGGACGCCGTCGCTGGCACTCGCTACGACGAAGTGCAGATGGCGCACCTCGACAGCGAGCACTGAGCAACGGCCCGGCCCGCACCAAGCTGCCAAAGGCCAGAAGCGGTCGCCCATGCCGATCGCGATCCGACTCGCCGTGGCGACGTCGGTTCTGCGCCCCGACGCAATCCGTGCGTCGCGCACGCGCGCGGCGAGGGCGATTCGAGCGCGAATCGTGGTGGGAGAGAGCCGCGACGTCGATCACCCGCGTCTGGCGCGCGCCGTGCACCCAATGCGTCTGGAGGTGATCTTGTGAAGAGTCGAAGCATGCAGGCCGCCGTCGCGCGAGCCTTCGGCGCGCCGTTGACCCTGACCGAAGTACCCGTCCCCGAGCCGAAGCGCGGCGAGGTTCTCGTGCGTATCCACGCGAGCGGTGTCTGCCATACCGATCTGCACGCGGCGGACGGCGACTGGCCCGTGAAGCCCTCCTTGCCGTTCATCCCCGGCCACGAGGGGGCGGGCGTCATCGAAGCCGTCGGCCCCGACGTCACGAACGTCGCGGTCGGCGATCGGGTCGGCATCGCCTGGCTGCACGATGCGTGCGGACACTGCACGTTCTGTCTATCGGGACGCGAAGCGCTCTGTCCGGAGCAACACAACAGTGGCTACTCGGTGAACGGCTCCTTCGCGGAGTACGCGATCGCCCGCGCGGACTTCGCCACGAAGATTCCCGACAACCTACCCTTCGCGGACGCTGCCCCCGTGCTCTGCGCGGGAGTGACGACGTACAAGGGGCTGAAGGAGACCAAGGCGCGTCCCGGCGAGTGGGTGGTCATCAGCGGAATCGGCGGCCTCGGCCACATGGCCGTCCAATACGCAGTCGCGATGGGCCTGCAGGTCGCCGCCGTCGACGTCGCGGACGACAAGCTTGCCCTCGCAGCGCGTCTCGGCGCCGAGATCGTGGTCAACGCAGCGAAGGAAGACCCGACGAGTGTGTTGAGGAACAAGATCGGCGGCGCTCACGCGGCCCTCGTCACCGCGGTGTCGACGAAGGCTTTCGCGGCGGGGATCGGCGTCCTCCGCTCGGGCGGCACCTGCGTGCTCGTCGGGTTGCCCCCGGGCGACTTCCCGACGCCCATCTTCGACGTCGTCCTCAAGGGCATCACGATCCGCGGCTCGATCGTGGGCACTCGTCTCGATCTCGAGGAAGCGCTCGCCTTCGCCGCACGCGGGAAGGTTCGTGCGACGATCACGACCCATCCGCTGACCAAGGTGAACGACGTCTTCGACGGCCTCCGCAAGGGTACGATCGAGGGCCGGGTCGTCCTCGACATGCAGCGCTGACCTGTTGCGAGGAGGTGGCGGGAGAGGCTCACCCCGAGACTCGAACGACTCGGCCATGCGTGACCTGATCCGGCCGCCGGGAGCGACAAAGCTCCATGCGGCCGTCTCAGCGCCTCCGTCGTCTGCCGCCGGACCGCGGGCCCTCGCGCAACCCGGTAGCGAATGCTTCGAGGGACGATGACGCGCTGCATGGCGCGACACGAGCCCTCGCGCAACGTTTCCCATCTGCTAACGTGCGCGCTCGATTGGGAGTCGCGAAGAGGCTCTTGGCGCTGGGGGCGACGATGACGGCGACTGCCGCGTCCGTTCTTGCGTTCTCCTGCGGGGGTGGCTCCCACGGTGAGGATTGGTCCGACGCAGGAGCGGACGTCGCAGCTCCAGATGCGGGGCGCCGGCCCGTCGGCAACACCGGTGACGCTGGGCCACGAGACCCGGAGTACGACGACGACGGGTGGCTGCGCCTCGACGTCGATCCGGACTACGAGTGCCCGAACTACACGCCGACGCGAGCCGACCAGATGCCGCCGGGCATCGAGTGGGAACCGTGCCCGGAGCATGTGCTCGCCGTGTACCCCTCTTGCAGGAGGATGAAGACGGACGGGGCATTCAATGCACGCTTGAACGGCTTCCGCGTCGCGGGAAGAACAGGGCTCGTCGACCCGGACGGTAAGGTGCTCCTGGCGTTCGTCCGCGCGTCGGGGAAAGTCATCCACTATCTCGTGGGTGAAGCCGACGGCTCGATCCGACACGCGGTCCACCACGACGGCGCAGCCCCATGCCGTCTCGAGGTGGCGCGGCTCGCTCGCGGGAGAGCGCTCTACCAGTTCTATCGGCACGACGAGGACGAGGACGGGAGATGGCGCGGATACCGATGGGGTGCGATCGGCGGAGCCCTCGACGAGCCCGCAGTCGTGCTCGAGAGTCTGGTCGACGAGTACCGCCGGTACTCAGCAGGGCCGGACGTGTTCCTCGACGGGAACGCGTTTCGCGCGTGGGCTCCGAACGCGCCCGTCCTGGGGTCGCTCGGCGAGCGCGTGCACTCCGTCGATCCGGGCATCTTCGTCGGGGAGGCGCTCTTCTTTGGTCCGAACACGGGCAGCGATACCCATCGCGTACGGATTCATCAGCCGGGCTCGGGCGTGCGCGACTTCCTCTGGTACGGCGATGACATCGCGTCGGCCGCGGCCAACTTCGGCACCGACGGAAAGGACATGGTCTGGATCGAAGCGTTCGGGCGCACACACGTGGGCGATTCGTGGTCGGCGATCGACCTGGTGACCGCGCCGTACACGACGGATCCGGGCAAGATCGACAAGCGCCGCCTGCGTTCGATGGAGATGGTCGGTCTGTCGCCGTTCGTCGTCGGCTGCGGGCACGCCGCGCCGAGCTCGCTGTACGGCTCTGGGCATACGATCACCCGCCTTGGTGACGGGCGCTTCACGCTCTTCGAGGACGTGCGCGGTGCCGACGGCGGAGCGGGAATGGCGTTCACCAAGACGCTCGCGATCACCTGCGACGAGGTCTTCGCCGAGATGATCGGCATCGGTGGATTCGACTTCAGCGTCGTGCGCATCCAGCTCGAAGACTTCGGCCTCGGACGCGCCTTGGACGGAGGACGATGAGACCCGTAGTGCCGATCGCGCTCGCCGCCGTCTCGGTCATGACGCTGGTGTTTGCTGCCTGCACCGGCGGCGGCTCATGGGAGCCAGATCCAATCCCGGCGCCCACGCCCACGCAGACTGCCGCTCCTCCGCGGGACTGCGAGGAGCTCGGCGGCGTGTGCCGGCAGGATGCCTGCGACTACCGCCAAGGGCCGTGTCAGGGCTCCGTCACTGTGTGCCAATCGACGCCGCGCACGCGTGAGTGCGGCGACGGGAACGCAGCGCTTCCCTACGACGGGCCGAGGTGCTGTGTTCCGGCCGCCTTCGACGACGTGGGCTGGATGAAGCTCTCGTTCGATCCCGAATGCGGGCTTTCGTTCGCTCACGGCAGTGCGCAGCTTCCAGCGCCGGTCCAGTGGGAGCCATGCAGTGACGAGCTCCGCGCTCGGTGGCCGGAATGCTCCTTCATCCGGGTGGACTGGGCTCCGGGCGAAGGGCCCTACGCGGGGCGGACGATGGACGAGGCCCAGGCCGCCTCGTTCGACAAGCAACAGCGGACGACACGCCTCGTCGTGAGCCGCGTGACGGGGCCGGCGGTCTATCGGATGATCGTGCGCGTCGCCGACGGCAAAGTCGAGGCAGCGCTTCGCGAGACGCGACCGAGCTGCTCGCTGAGCCATGGAGATGTGCGCGCCTACAGCTCCCTGTTCACCGTGACACGCCGGGAGGGCGAGAAGATCGTGAAGACGGGCGCCCTCCTGGTTCCTCGCGAGTACATGCCGTACCCGGGGGACACCTCGGACGGGGTCGAGCCGGTGCACTACCTTGGCAACAACGGCTTCTTCACGACGCCGACCAACGTCATCACCTCGCACGAGCACGTCGATGGAGGGCGCGTTCCTGTCCGCCAGACACTCCCGGTGCAAGGCGCGCTCTCGAACGTCGTGTTCCGCGGTGACGTCGTCTTCTTCGCCGGGCGGGATCCCGAGCGGGCGAAGATCGAGATCTTCTCTTCGGGTGGGGTGCGCGACTTCCTCGCGTTCGGAGATGACTTGACCTCCGGCGCTGCAGACTTCGGGACCGACGGACGCGACATGGTCTGGGCCGAGGCGTCCGGACGCACGGGCGCGGGAGAGCCGTGGTCCAGCATCGACATCTTCACGGCGGCCTACACGAAGATGCCGGAGCTCATCGGTCCCACGATCCGGAAGCGGCGGCTCCGCTCGGAGACGTCGTTCGGCGGCGCTCCTTTCATCGTTGGGTGCGAGCACGCTGCCCATACCGTCGGGACGAGCGGCGTGCGTCTCGTGCGCCTGGCCGACGGACAGTCGTGGCTCCTCTTCAGCCCGAGCTCGGAGCCGGGGACATCGTGGCAGATCACGTCTCCGCTCGCGGTGACGTGCGACGAGGTCCTCGTCCGGCTCCGACGCGGTGACGAGCACCAGGTGGCGAGGATCCCGTTCTCGAGCCTCGGTCCGGGCGAGGCTGCGGACTGACCAAGCCGCGCTGGCGCCGGCGCCCAGACGGTCGGCTGGCGCGGTGACCGATGTGCAACGTTTCGGCGCGAGGCGAGCGCATTCACCGCCGGTACATTGCGCGCCGGCGGACAGTGAGCGATTCTGGAACGATGCCTCACCGGTCTGCGTCTGAATCGCTTTGGCGCTTCCTCGGCACGTTCGCCCTCGGTGCTGCCGCGGTCGCCTGCGGGAGCGACGTCGATCCCAGCGCCGATCCGACGACGAAGCCCACCCCGGGCGAGCGCGGCCCGGACTGTGGCGATGACGGCTTCACGCCGTGCGTCGAGCCGGGGGGAAAGTGCACGGGCGATGACGACTGCGCGGGCCGCTGCGTCGATGCCAAGTGCGCGGAGCCGACCCATGACGACGGCAAGAGGAACCTCGACGAGAGCGACATCGATTGCGGTGGCGCGACCGCGCCGATCTGCGCCGATGGCCAGCGTTGCGCGGCCAACACGGACTGCGCAGGACTGTGCACCGACGGCAAGTGCGCGACCGCCACCCACGGCGACGGGAAGAAGAACCTCGATGAGACCGACATCGACTGTGGCGGCGCGACCGCGCCGACGTGCGTAGCGGGCAAGACCTGTCTCATCGACAAGGACTGCGAGGGGCTCTGCACCAGCGGCACTTGCGCCGCTCCGAGCCATGAGGACGGGAAGAAGAACCTCGACGAGACCGACGTCGACTGTGGCGGCGCGACCGCGCCGGGCTGTTTCGTGGGCAAGGTGTGCAGCGTCAGCAACGACTGCAACCTCCAATACTGCAAGGCCGGCGCCTGCGCGCAGCCTCTCACCGACGACAACATCAAGAACGGCGCCGAGACCGACGTCGACTGCGGTGGCCCCACGCTGACCGAAGGCGCCCTGAACGTCACGCCTTCGCGGTGCGCTCTGACGAAGACCTGCGCTGCGGACAGCGACTGCGCGAGCGGCGTCTGCTCCGACACGAAGGTGTGCGTCGAGGCGCCGAGCTGTCGTCCGCGCCATGGCGGCGCCACGTGCGGCACCGGCGAAACCGGCCAGGCGGGCGCCAACCACGAGAGCTGCTGCAAGACCCTCCCTGTCTCCGGCCTGACGATGAGTCACATGGGGGTCACCAAGCAGGTCTACGTCGACAAATACGAGATCACTGCCGGCCGCGTCCGCG
Source organism: Myxococcales bacterium 68-20 (assembly GCA_001899635.1). Classification (GTDB taxonomy): domain Bacteria; phylum Myxococcota_A; class Polyangia; order Polyangiales; family Polyangiaceae; genus Labilithrix. The sequence goes on from MKVQ01000008.1 coordinate 101,204, forward strand.
AGTGGGTCCGGGCGATCCGTGCGCAGTACGGCGGCGTGGGCAACGTTCGCGCGTGGGTCACCGCCAAGATGGCGGCCGATTCGCTCGTGCAGACCCAGCTCTCGGCTCACACCGCGTACTTGCCCTCGCGCGAAGACGGCGAATCCTACGCCTTCCCCAAGTCCGGCGGCGGCACCACCGCGGTCGACATCGGCATGATGAACCAGCTCGGACCGACCTCGTACCATCGCGGGCCGGGCCTGGGCGCGCCCACCGCCACGAGCGGCTGCGGGATGTACGACGGCGCATTTGGCCACCGCACGTACTGGTTCGACGCAGCCGAGCGCACCTACTTCGGCGAGATTCCCCGTCCGGTGACGACCAAAGAGCAGCTCGACGAGAAGTCGATGAACTGCCTGACGCCGGCAATGTACGCCGCGTTCTGCGCGTGGGACGGTGGCTACCTCGTGACCCAAGCGGCCGCGCAGGCGGCCTATGGCCCCGACAACTACCCGTGGGGCTCACAGGCGCCGAAGACGGACCCGCAGAAGCGCGCCAACGTCAACAACGGCGTAACCGCCTTCAGCCCGGCCAACCCGCCGCGCTACGTCTATCCGATCGTCAACTACGGGACGTTCGAGCAAGACTTCACGCCGGTCATCGCCGCGCCGGGGCGCTTCCCACTCGACGTCAGCCCGGTGCGGCCGGCGAACGACTCGTGGATGGACTTTGGCGGCAACATGATTGAAGTCGTCCAGAACGGCACCGCATTCTCGGGCTACGCCGGCGGCTCGTGGGAAGGCCACGAGTCCGGGCGGGCGATGAACGGCGCCGTCGTCGCCTACGACAAGTACGGTAAGACCGGCGCGCGCTGCATGCGCCTGCGGTGAGCGGGTGGTCGGCTCGCCGTCCAGTCGACAGTGGCGCTGCATGCGCCTGCGGTGAGCGGGTGGTCGGCTCGTCGTCCAGTCCACGATGGTGGCGATAGCCGCCCCGTGAAATCGACTGCGCGAACCTCGAGCTCGGTAATAATCATATGATAACGATCGCGTACGCAATCGCTCTAAACGAGGAATTGCGTTGCGGCTTCTTTCGAAGTTTGATTGCCTGCTCGAATGAGCGACGATGACAAGCTCCGAACTGTTCGCTGCCCGGAGCCGTTGACGCCGCTGTTCGCCGACGCCGAGCGGATCATGGGGTCGTTCTTCGGCGATCTACAGCGGGCTCCGGAGCGGGGCGACATCCAGATCAGCGGCGTTCGTTATCTGTTGATGCGAACGGATTCGCTTGCGATCGAGCTGCATGCGGAGCTGCGCAAGACGTTCGGCGAGGCCGGAGCACGCCAGATTCGCTACAAGCTCGCGCGCGCATGCGGCATGCGCGACGCGCGGATGTTCCATGAGCGCCTGAACGTCGTCGAGCCGACGATGAAGCTCGCCCTCGGTCCCGTTCACTTCGCCCACGTCGGGTGGGCAAACGTGAACATCTACCCGGAGAGCGCGCCGCAGCCCAACGAGGACTACTTCCTGGCATACGACCACCCGTACTCGTTCGAGGCGGCATCCTTCCTCGAAAACGGCATCACTTCGAAAGAGCCCGTTTGCTTCATGAACGCGGGCTACAGCGCCGGCTGGTGCGAAGCGAGCTTCGGCGTCGAGCTCAAGGCCGAGGAGCTCACGTGCCGGGCGCGCGGGGACGCCAACTGCGTCTTCGTCATGGCGCACCCGCGACACTTCGAGCGACTCGCTCGCGAGTACCGCGAGAAGAGCGGCCTCGCGTGAGCGCGAAGGGGATCTCCGCCGATGGACACGCGCGCAATCGATCCTCAATCCATTGAGCGTATGCGCGAGGAGCGAGCCCTTCTCTCCCGACTGGTGCGTCGGCGAAGCGAAGCGCTTCAGTTCCTCCAGCTCATGACCAAGAGCTTCACCTCGCTCCTGCTCAAGGACAAGAGCGAGATCGGCGACACGCTCAGCTCACTGGTCCTCACCTTCTTCGAGGCCCGCTTCGGCGCGGTCGTGTTGCGCTCGGCGAGCGGGGATCTGACCGTCTCGGGCTGTCAGGGCGCGAGCCCGGCGGCACTCACCGGCGCCGCGGCCGTTTCTGCGCTGCAAGCCTTGATGGACGACAAGACCGCCCAGCTCGTGGATGCGGAGCGTGCAGAGCGCCTCTGGCCTGACCGCCCCGCGCCCATGCGCGGCGGCTTCGCGTGCTGCACGATCGAGAGCAACGACACCGCGGTCGGCCTCATCCTCGTCTCCGACAAGTCCTCCGGTGAGAGCGTGGCGGACGAGGAGCTCGAGTTCCTTGCGGCTGCGGCCGGCCTTGGCGGCATGGCGCTTTCGAACGCCGACCTCCTCGTGGCGCAGACCGCGTTGACCGGTGACGTTCAGCGGCAGGTGGAGCAAGCGAAGCGTGAGTCCGCCGAGAAGCAGCGCGCCCTCGACGAGCTCGATCGCAAGCTCGAGGTCATCGAACAGCAGAAGGCGGCGATCCGGGAGCTGTCGACGCCGATCCTCCAGGTCGGGGACGACGTTCTGGCGCTGCCGCTCATCGGCAACGTCGACGTCGATCGCAGCGAAGACGTCATGGAGAAGCTGCTGACCGAAGTGACGGCGCGGCGAGCGAGCTTCGTCATCATCGACGTCACCGGTGTCCTCATGGTGGACACGAGTACGGCGAGCTACCTGCAGCGGATGGTGAGGGCGACGGAGCTGCTCGGTGCTTCGTGCCTCCTCACCGGCATTCGTCCGGCAGTCGCGCAGGCGCTCGTGTCCGTCGGTGCGGAAATGTCCGAGCTCACGACCCTCCGCACTCTGCGAGAAGGACTCGCGGAGTGTTCGAGACGCCAGCAGCGACGGCGGTAGCGTCGGCGCTCCAAAGGGGCTCCGATCTCAGCAGCGCTCTCGGCGATCCAGGTCACCGCCGGATCGACTTCGCCCTTTTCACGAGCTCGATGAGTTGCACTCGATCGGGGTCCTGCTTCGACGCGCCCGACAGGATCGCGAGCACGTCGTCGAAGCGAGCCCCTTCGCTGTGCTTCGACCGGCGGAGGATTTCGGCGAACTCCACCGTGGCAGCGGCGAACCGAAGGTCGTCGGAGGCGGCTTCGAACGACGTAGCCAGGCTCTTCGCAGGGAAGGGGATCGACGCCTCGGTCGAGACATCGCCCTCGGGCTGCTTCCAGCGAAGCTTCACGTTCGCGAGGGGCGATTCGGCGAGCTGACCATCCTTGGCACTCTGGGTCAGCTCCACCTCGTAGAAGGCCGTCACCGAGTGCCCGGCGCCGAGCTCCCCCGAGTCCTTCGTGTCGTCCTCGAAATCCTCCTTGTTCAGGATCCGGTTCTCGTAGCCGACGAGGCGGTACCGCTGCACGAATGCGGGATCGAGCTCGAGCTGGATCTTCGTGTCCTTCGCGATCACCTGGAGCGTCGACACCAGCCGCTTCTGCACGATGCGGTCGATCTCCTCGGGCCCGTCGATGTACGCGTAGTTGCCGTTGCCCTTGTCGGCGAGGCCCTCCATGTCGCGCGCGTTGTAGTTCCCGTGGCCGAAGCCGAAGGTGGAGAGCGTGATCTTCTTCTCGCGCTTCTCCTCGATCAGCGAGATCAGGGCGCTACCCGTGAGGCCGACGTTGAAGTCGCCGTCGGTGCAGAGGATGACGCGGTTCACCGACTCCACCTGCTGCTGGAGCTTCACCTGTTCGGCGAGCTCGTAGGCCTTCCGGATGCCGCCTTCGCCGTTCGTGCTGCCGCCTGCAGCGAGTCGGTCGATCGCTTTGTTGATCCTTCCCTTGTCGGTCACGCGCGTCGGCGCGAGGAGCACGGATTCGTTGCCCGAGTAGGTCACGATCGAGAGCGTGTCGGCGTCCGTGAGCTTCGACACGAGGCTCTTGAGCAGCCGCTGTACCAGCGGGAGCTTGTCGGGCGCCTCCATCGAGCCTGAGACGTCGACGAGAAAGACGAGGTTCGCCGGCTTCCGCTGCGCGACGTCGATCACCTCGCCCTGGAGCCCCACACGAAGGAGGTGGAAGCCCTGACCGAAGGGCGACGGTGCGCCGTCGACCTGGACGGAGAATGGCTTGTCGTCCTGCGGCGGCGCGTAGTCGTAACGGAAGTAGTTGATGTACTCCTCGACGCGGACGCTGTCCGGGTTCGGCAGGCGGCCCGCGCGCACGTCTCGGCGCATCAACGAGTAGCTACCGGTATCGACATCGGCTCCGAACGTCGAGACCGGCTCCGTCGCCGTCTCCACCCAGTCGTTCTCGACCAGCTTCCCGTACGTCTCGTCGGAGACGTCGCCGTTCGGCGGGATCGCGCGGGTGCTGGACGGCTCGCCGAAGCCGAGCGAGCCCGCGCCGTCCGCTCCGCAAGCAACGACGGAGGTGGCAAGGAGCAGCGTGGGAATCAAGGGGCGAAGGAAGCGCATGGCGTGCCCTGACGCAACGCACGTGCCGTGGTGCTCGCGCGCGAAGAGCCCTGCTTTTTGCGTGATTCTCGCGATGGCTTTGCGACGAGGAGCATGACGGTCCGATCATGGCGAGATCGCGGATCCCGCGTTGCGAGAGGCCTTCGGGCCGCGTCGAGCTGGGGCTCGCGCCCAAGATCCCGCAGCGGCGCCTCAACAACCTGCATGGGCGATACGCTTTCCGCTACCGTCTCGGGCGAGAGCGATCTCGGTGTCATGAGCGCAGCAGCGAACAACCGGAGCAGCTGGGGGCCGAAGGCTCCGTCGTCGACGCGCGAAGGTGTCGTCCGGTCGACCGTCCGGGCCTTGCTGGTGCCGCGTCGCGCGATCCCGATCGCGCTGGTCGTCGTCCCGCTCACGATCATCCAGGACGCGTACAGTCGCGAGGCATTGGCGGTGCCGATCGCGCTTCTCATGTGCGGGAGCTTCCTCCTCGTCGGGCCTTCGCTCTGGCGCGCGCTCTTTCCGCTCGACCGCCCGATCGCCGCCGGCGCGCTCTCTCGCGTCATCGTCTATGCCGGCGTCGGAGCGGCGGTCGTCTTCGGCGTCGGGCGCGGTCTCCCCGGGCTCGCCGGGGCGGGGCCCACGTTCATGACGACCGGGCCGAGCCTCGTCGTCTGCATGGCGCTCTTCTGGGTCGGTGGCTGGGGGCTCGCGCGCGACATCGATCTCGAGCTCCACCTGCGCCGCGCGCGCGCTCGGGCCGAGGCGCTCGCTCGCGAGGCCGATCACGCGCAGCTCTTCGCCCTGAAGAGCCACCTCGATCCGCACTTCCTCTTCAACACGCTGAACGCGATCGCGGAGTGGTGCCGCGCGGACGGCGCCGTCGCGGAGCGCGCAATTCTCCAGCTCTCGTCGATGCTCCGCACGATGATGACCGGCATCAGCACGACGACGTGGCCGCTCGAACGCGAGATCGAGCTCGTCGATGCGCTGTTCGCGCTCCACGCCATCCGTGATCCGTCCCTCTTCACGGTCGATCGTCGCGTTCCGGAGCCGGTCCCGGACGTCGAGGTCCCGCCGATGGTGCTCCTCCCGCTCGTCGAGAACGCGATGAAGCACGGTCCGCTCGCGCGGAACAAAGGCGTCGTCGTGTTCGCGATCACGACGTCCGACGACGCGGTCTTCGTCGAGCTCTCGAATCCCGGCGCCTATTCCGGTCCGCGCGAGGGCGGGAGTGGTCTCCCGATCGTGGAGAAGCGCCTCGCGCTCGCCTACGGCCGGTCGGCGCGCTTCTCGATCGAGCGCGATGGCGATCGCACCCGGGCGTCGATGACCCTGCCTCGCGCTGCCGGCTATGCCTATCGCGCAGGCGCGTCTCTGGGGTAGCCTCGCGCTCTCATGGCGCCGTCCATCCCGCTCCGCGTCCTCGTCTGTGACGACGAGCTCATGGCCAGGAAGCGTGTCCTCCGTCTCCTCGGCGAGCTCGGGGGCGTCGAGGAGACGATCGAGTGCGAGAGCGGTGAGCAGGTGCTTGCTCGCCTGCGCGAGGACGACGTCGACATCGCGATCCTCGACGTGAACATGCCCGGGATGAGCGGGATCGAGACCGTCCTCGCGATGCCGGAGGAGCGCCCGTACATCGTCTTCGTCACCGCGCACCCCGAGCACGCAGTGAAGGCATTCGATGTCGGTGCGGTCGACTACGTGCTCAAGCCGATCGACGACGCGCGCCTCTCGAAGGCGATCGATCGCGCGCGCGCTTTCCTCGATCACGGGCCGAGCGGGCGCGGGGAGGCGGCCGGCGGCGAAGCCGGGGCGGGCGCGCACCCGAGCGGCAATCCACCCAGGTTGACGAAGCTGGCGATCGCGACGCACGACGGAGCGGCGCTCGTGGCCCCGTCCGAGGTGACCCACGCGACGTTCGACGGGACGCTCGTCTCGGTTCACACGTCAAGCCGAACCATTCTCACCGACGATACCCTGCAGGACCTCGAGACCAAGCTCGGCCCTGCAGGGTCTTTCGAGCGGGTCCACCGGCGTGCGATCCTGAACCTCGACCATGTCGAGCGCCTCGAATCGGTGGATTCCGGCGGTTACGTGGCATGCCTCTCGACCGGCAAGCGCGTCGACGTATCCCGTCAGAGTGCGCGAAAGCTACGGAGACGGCTTGGATTGCGGTAGGCTACGACGACGAGAAGGTGATGGTGGGAGAGCGAGCAAACGCTGACGACGAGCCGGAGCTCGTGGACGACGACGACGAGGGAGGAGAGTCGACGGTGGCGATGGTATCGCCGACGTTCGATCCCACCTCGTCGGGGATGCCGCTCCCGATCTCGGAACCACCTCCTCCGCTGCCGATCACGCCGCCGGAGGGAGTGCAGGCCTCGCCGTTCGGTCCGATTCCGACGGCGCCCGTTGCGTTCGCGCCGCTCGGCCACGGACCGGCGGGGATGCCTCAGCTCGGCAGGCCGCAGGCCCCGAGCTCGCCGATGGTCCCGACTCCGATCGGGGGCATCACGCCGAGCGGGCCCGCCGGCGCGGCGTCCGCCGCTGCTGCGCCCGCCGCGGCGCCTTCGCCCACGGTGCCTCCGCCCGCGAGCGCGCGAGTCCCGGGTGCACCCCCGCGGTCCGGCACGCGCCGTCCCCAGACCGTCATCGGGCTCGCTCCTCCTCCTGCCGGCGCACCGCGACCTCCGGCCGCCGCGCCGCGTCCCCCGCTTCCGTCCGGGGCGGCGGCGGCCGCGCCGCGTCCGAACGCGGTGTCCGCGCCCCGACCGGGGCCCGCCGCACCGCCGGCTCCGTTCGCGCCGTCGCCGAGTGCACCGTCTGCGAGCGCCAATGCGAACGCGGCGAATGCGAAGGACGACGGACCGACCGTGATGGGGTCCACCGACCAGTCGCTCGCGATGTTCGGGCTCGATGCGGGCGCTGCTGACGCGGCCCGTGCGGCGGTCGCATCGCCCGGTCCGCGGCCTCCGCCCGTGTCGGCTCGCTCGTCGGCTGCGGGCCCGGGTCTCGCCGGGCCGGCGCGTTCGCCGTCTCTTCCGCCGCCGCTGCCCTCGTCTCCGTCGCTCAGCCATGGCTCGGTGCCTGGCGTCCCGCGCCTCGACCTCCCGGACGCGATCGAGCGTGAGGAAGAGGAGTCGACGCGTGCGGTGTCGCGCGAGGAGCTCCTTCGCGGACAGGACGCGCACGTCGTGGTCGGTGACGATGCCGGAGGCGATGACGCCACGCTGGCCGTCGCGCCCGGCGACAACGAAGCGAACAGCAAGCACCTCGCTGCGCTCGCGCAGACGATGGCGCAAGATCCCGACGGCGCCTTCCCGCCGCCGCCGGGCATGTTTCCGTCGCCGCCGCATCCGTTCGGCATGGAGCCGGCTCCTCAACCGCTTGGCGCTTTGCCTCCGCCGCCCGCAGACTTCGGGCTGCAACCCATGTCGAACATGGGGCCGCCCGGCGGGATGCGGCCGCCGATGGAATCGATGCACGGGGGAATGGGCGGTCCACGTCCGGGATGGAACGAGCCGCAGCCGCCGCCGTGGAACGCTCCGATGCCGGCGCCCGGCCCGCACATGCCGGGGGCGAACCCGCACGCCCATACGGCCATGCCGCACGGCGGACAGATGCCTCCCTACATGGGGCAGATGGGGCAGGGGCAGGGGCAGATGCCCATGCAGCCGATGGGACCGATCTCCTATTCGGGGCAGATGAACCCGATGATGCAGGGGCAAGCCGGGGCGCCTTGGGCCTCGCCCGCCCCGGTCAAGAAGGGGAGCAAGATCTCGGGACAGGTGCTCCTGCTCGCGATCGTCGGTGTCGTCTGCCTCGCGATTTTCATCACGGGCCTCGTCCTCTTCGCGACAACCAAGTTCTGAGCTGCCGAGCACTTTGGTAGTCTGACGCTCGAGGCACGAGGACCCGTGGCGAGAGCGCAGACGACCCGGGAGTCACGATGGGTTGGTCGTGTCCTTCGTGACAAGTGGCGCATCGACGCGCGCATCGCGCGCGGCGGCATGGGGACCGTCTTCGCGGCGACGCACAAGAACAACGGCAGCACCGCCGCGATCAAGATCCTCCATCCGGAGTTCTCGCGCGACAACGACACCCGGAGCCGCTTCCTCCAGGAGGGCTACGCCGCCAACCAGGTGAACCACCCGGGTGTGGTGCGGATCCTCGACGACGACGTCTCCGAAGAGGGCCTTGCGTATCTCGTCATGGAGCTGCTCGAGGGGGAGCTCCTCGAGCAGCGACGGATCCGAAAGGGAGGGAAGCTCCCGCTCGCGGAGGTCTACGAGATCGCCGATCAGCTCCTCGACGTGCTCGCCGCCGCGCACGCGAAGGGCATCGTCCATCGCGACGTGAAGCCGGACAACATCTTCCTCACGAAGCAGGGCCGCCTGAAGGTCCTCGACTTCGGCTTCGCGCAGATGAAGCGAGGCTTCCGCACCGAGCAGACCGCGACCGGCTTCTTGCTCGGCACGCCGGGCTTCATGGCGCCGGAGCAGGCGATCGGCAATCGCCCGCTCATCGACGCGCAGACCGACATCTGGGCGGTAGGCGCGACGCTCTTCATCCTTCTCACCGGCGAGCCCGTCCATGCCGGCGAGAGCGCGGCGGAGATGCTCGTCGCGGCCGCGAACTTCCCCGCGCGTTCGATCTCGACGTTGGAGCCCGGACTTCCGACGAAGCTCAAGACCGCCGTCGATCGCGCGCTCGCGCTTCGGAAGGAAGATCGCTGGCCCGACGCTCGAGCGATGCAGGGCGCGCTACGGAGCGTGCCCGGGCGCCACCCTGCGGCCGAGCCGACGCCGGCTCGCTCGAAGTGGGGCCGGAGCCTTCCGGACATCGACGATCAGCAGATGGCCGGCGCGGCGTTCGAGGACGCGACCGTGATGGAGCGGATCGAGGAGCTCGAGGAGGACGCGCTCGTCGAAAGCCCCGGTGACGACGCGTCGTTCATGCACCCGGCCGACACCGAGCCCCCCACGCTAGCCGTGGACCGAGACGGACCGGTCCACGCGGCGCTGTCGCCGGTGGCGGACGCGAACGCGGATCTGGAGGGAGAGCTCGACCCTCCGAGCGACAGCACCGTGATCATGGATACCCGGCCGCGTCCGCCGGGGGCCTTCGCAGCGCCGACTCCTCGTCCGTCGCATGCGGACGCTTTTCCCCCGGTCCGTCCGCCGATGTCTTCGAGCTCCGCTGGAGCGCTCGGTCCGGCCGGGCCGGACGAGAGCGCACCGTGGGCCCGCGTGCCGACGAGCCCAGCCGCGTTCAAACCAGTGCCGATCCAGCGCGCCGGCGGCGGCTCGAAGATGCTCACCCTCGTCCTGGTCGCTGGGGCCTCGATGGTGATCGTGATCCTGACCGGCCTCCTCGTGATCCTCGGCTCCGACTGACCCACCTCGAGTCGGAGGTCTTGCCGTCTGGCGCCGGACCGGGAGATCGGCAGATCGTTTCGCGAGATCGAACGTAGCGCCACGAGGCGGCGTTCGACTGTAGGCTCCGCCGCGCCAAGGTCGTTGGTTCGACCGAGGTCCGGGCATCGCGCTCGGCCACACTCGAGGTCTCGTTTGATGGCTTCTCGTACTTCGCTCGTCGTCTTCGGTTCGCTCCTCGCGCTGCTCGCGGTCGGATGTCCCGGCCAGAAGCCGCCCGCCCAGCCGGCCAACGCCAAAACGGCTCAGCCGCCGGAAGGGCCGGTCGTCTGGAAGCTCTCGAAGTCGGGCCTCGGCTTCCGCATCAGCAACGCGGACGACGATGCCGACAAGCCGAGCGAGCGAAGAGTCGCAGCCGCGACCCCGCTCGGAGCCGAGGACGCGCGCAAGATCGGCGCACGCCTGCCGGAGCTCAAGCGTGAGCCGGACGACGAGAAAGAGTTCGCGATGCGCGCGAAGTCGATCCCGGCGCCGCGCCCCGGCAAGACGGTCAACGAGGAGTTCCCCCCGCCCGCGGGCCCGCCCCCCGTCAGCACGCCGCCGCCCGGACCGCTCAAGGTCGAGCGCCATGCGCCCGAGGGCAAGGTCGACGTCGCTCCCCACCTGACGATGACGTTCACGCAGCCGATGGTGGCGGTGACCGCGGTCGACGAGGTCCACAAGGAGCGTCCTCCGGTCCGCCTCGTGCCCGAGCCTCCCGGACGATGGCGCTGGCTCGGAACGCGCACGTTGATGTTCCAGCCCGACAAGCGCTTCCCGATGGCGACCGAGTACTCCGTCGAGGTGCCTGCGGGGACGCGGGCGCAGAACGGCCAGACACTCGCGGCGGCGGAGCGCTGGACGTTCACCACGCCGCCACCCGTGATGAAGGAGCGCCATCCGAGCGGGAGCTCGGAGCCGCTCGAGCCGCTGATCTTCGTCGGGTTCGATCAGGCGATCGATCCGAAGGCGATGCTCGGTTTCGTCGAGGTGGCCAGCAACAAGGGCGCTGTGCCGATCAAGCTCGCCGAGGCGGACGAGATCGAGACGAACGACGAGGTGCGACGACTCTCGCAGCAGGCGGAGAAGGGCCGCTGGCTCGCGTTCCGCCCCGTGAACGAGCTCCCCGTCGCGACGAGCTTCACCGTCCGCGTCAAGTCCGGTGCGCCGAGCGCGGAGGGGCCGCGGACGACGGACAAGGAGCAGTCGTTCTCGTTCAACACGTACGGGGCGATGCAGCTCAACCATCACTCGTGCAACCGATGGTCGCGCGACGGCAAGCCGTGGTGTCCGCCGCTCACGCCGTTCAACATCAGCTTCACCAACGCCGTCGACCTGAAGACCTTCGACAAGGAGAAGATGGTCAAGGTCTCGCCCGAGCTTCCTGGAATGAAGGTCGAGGTCCACGGCTCGGGGATGAGCATCCGCGGCAGGACGAAGGGGCGCACGAAATACGCGGTCACGATCGACGGCGCGATCGGTGACACCCATGGCCAGACGATGGGGCGATCGCAGACGGTGAACTTCGACGTCGGCTCGGCGGAGCCCACGATGTTCGGGGCCGAGCAGGAGATGATCGTCCTCGATCCCGCCCAGCCGAAGAAGGACTACCAGGTCTACACGATCAACGAGCCCGGCCTCCGCGCGCGCGTCTACGCGGTCGGCCCCGAGGACTGGAAGAAGTACGTCGCGTTCAACAACGAATGGGAGCGGCCGCGCAAGATCGCCCCGCCGGGCCGCCTCGTCTACGACAAGGTCCTCACGCCGAAGCAGGCCCCCGACGAGCTCGTGACGACGTCGGTCGATCTCGCGCCCGCGCTCGCCAACGGCATCGGACAGGCGCTCGTCGTCGTCGAGCCGACTCGCGCCTTGCCGAAGGGCGTGACCCGTCCGGAGCTCCACGTCTGGGTCCAGTCGACCGAGATCGGGCTCGACGCGATGATCGAGAACGATCAGGTGACCGGGTGGGCGACGCGTCTCGCCGACGGCGCGCCGATTGAGGGCGTCGAGATGCAGCTCCTCGGCGCGGCTTCCGCGAAGACCGATCGCCAGGGACTCGTCCGCGTTCCGCTCTCGTCTTCGCCTGGCCGGCTCGTCGTCGGCAAAAAGGGCAAGGACGTCGTCATCGTCCCCGAGCGCTGGTTCGGCGAAGCGACGTACCAGCTCGTGAGCCGAACCGACGCGGTGCGGTGGCTCGTCTACGACGATCGCGGCATGTACAAGCCCGGCGAGGAGATGCGGGTGAAGGGCTGGGTGCGCCGCGCAGGCCTGAGCCGCGGCGGCGATCTCGATGCGATCCCCGGCATCGCGGGACAGAGCGTGCGTTACCGCATCCGCGATCCGCGCTGGGCCGAGATCGGCACCGGCAGCGCGACGCTCGACGAGTTCGGTGCATTCGACTTCGCGTACAAGCTCCCCGGCAACGCGAACCTGGGCACGGCGCAGATCGAGCTCGATCTCTCGGGCGTCGGCCTCTCGGGCTCGAGCGCGTATCACCGCTTCGAGGTGCAGGAGTTCCGCCGTCCCGAGTTCGAGGTGACGGCGCGCTCGAGCGAGGGCCCGCACTTCGTCGGCAAGCACGCGATCACGACGCTCTCCGCCGCGTACTACTCCGGCGGCGGCTTGCCCGACGCGCCGGTCGAGTGGAGCATCACCCGGCGCACCGTCGGCTTCACGCCGCCGAACCGCGGCGACTACCACTTCGGGCCCGAGCCCGAGTTCTTCTGGTCGTGGCGCTCGAGCGGAGCGAACGGCGGAAGGAACGAGCCGAAGACGGAGACCTGGACGTCGAAGACGAACCCGCAGGGCATCCATCGCATCCGTCTGGACTTCGACGCCGTCGAGCCGTCGTACCCGATGGGCCTCGATCTCACCGGTCACGTCGAGGACGTGAATCGCCAGCAGTGGGCCGGTCGCACGACGATGCTGGTGCACCCGTCCAGCGCCTACTCCGGGATCAAGCTCGCCAAGAACTTCATCCGCGCGGGGGAGAACATCGAGGTCGACGCGATCGTCGTCGATGTCGACGGCAAGGCACTCCCGGGGCGGCACGTCACGATGAGGGCGGCGCGCATCGACTGGGAGCAGAAGGGGACCGAGTGGGAGGAGCGCGAGCTCGAGGTGCAGACCTGCGAGGTCGACTCGCCGGCGACCGCGGGCACCACCAACGAGAAGCTCCACTGCTCGTTCAAGACGCAGCAGGGCGGCACCTGGCGCGTCGTGTCGATCGTGACCGACGAGCACGGGCGGAAGAACCAGACGCAGACGTCGCTGTGGGTCATCGGCGCCGATCGCCCGAAGGACCGCGGCCTCGATCGCGCCAAGGTGAACGTCGCCCTCGACAAGAAGGAGTACCAGCCGGGCGAGCTCGCCGAGGTCCTCGTCGTCGCGCCGTTCGCGCCCGCGGAGGGCATCCTCACCGTCCGCCGCCAGGGCATCGTCCATGTCGAGCGTTTCTCGATGAAGGCGGCGAGCCAGACGATCAAGGTCAAGCTCGACGAGACGCTCGTCCCGAATGCGGAGGTGCGGGTCGATCTCGTCGGCCAAGACGTCCGGGAGAATGAGGCCGGCAGCCCCGACGAGCGGCTGCCGAAGAGACCGGCGTACGCTGCGGGCTCCGCAGAGGCGAAGGTCTTGCCGACGACGCGCACGCTCGACGTGAAGGCGGCGGCGAGGAAGCCGACGCTCGAGCCGGGCGGCAACACCCAGATCGACGTCGACGTGAAGGACCACACCGGCCGTGGTGTGGCGAACGTCGAGGTCGCGCTCGTGGTCGCGGACGAGGCGGTGCTCGCGCTGAGCGGCTACAAGACGCCGGATCCGATCGGCGCGTTCTACTCGTCGCGTTCGAGCGACGTGCGCGATCTCGGGATGCGCGACCGCGTGATCCTCGGCGCGGACCTCGAGAAGCTTCGCGCGCTCGAGGCGCGCGACGAGTCCGGCTTCGGCGGCGGCGGCATGCCCCGCGTTCTCGCGCAGAAGGCGATCGGGCACGCGGGCGGCGCGCCGCCTCCTCCTCCGATGGCGCCCGCGCCGACGACGGCCGCCGCCAGGCCCAGAGCCGAAGCGAAGAAGTCGGCCGAGAGGGAGGTCGCGCACGACGCCCTCGCCGAGGCCCCGGACGCGAAGCCGGTCGTCGGCGACTCCAAGCAGCCGATGAAGGTGCGCGCGGACTTTTCCGCCCTCGCGCTGTTCTCGCCGGCGGTGAAGACCGACGCGCAGGGACGAGCGACGGTTCCGGTGAAGCTCCCGGACAACCTCACGCGCTACCGCGTCATGGCGGTCGCGGCGACGAAGGAGCGGCAGTTCGGAGCAAACGAGTCGACGATCACGGCGCGCTTGCCCGTGATGGTGCGTCCGTCGGCGCCGCGCTTCCTCAACTTCGGAGACAAGTTCGAGCTGCCCGTGCTCGTGCAGAATCAGACGGAGGAGCCGATCGACGTCGGCGTCGTCGTGCGAGCGACGAACGCCGTCGTCGAGGAGCCCAGCGCGAAGCGCGTGCGCATCGCCGCGAACGATCGCGTCGAGGTGCGCTTCGGGGCAGGGACGGTGAAGCCGGGGACGGCGCGCTTCCAGATCGGCGTCGCATCGGGGGACTTCTCCGATGCGAGCCAGATCGAGCTGCCCGTCTATACGCCTGCGACGACCGAGGCGTTCGCCACCTACGGTGAGATCGACAACGGCGCTACCGCGCAGCCGGTGAAGATGCCGGCCAACGTGTTCACCCAGTTCGGCGGCCTGGAGGTCACCACGTCGTCGACGCAGCTCCAGGCGCTCACCGACGCGGTCGTCTACCTCGCGAAGTACCCGTTCGAGTGCAACGAGCAGCTCGCTTCGCGCGTGCTCTCGATCGCGGCGCTGCGTGACGTGCTCTCCGCGTTCAAGTCGAAGGATCTCCCGTCGCCGGCGGACCTCGAGGCGTCGATGAAGGTCGACTTCGAGAAGCTGAAGCGCCGGCAGCACTACTCCGGCGGGTGGGGCTTCTGGCAGGAGGAGCCCTGGCCGTACCTCACGATCCATGTCGCGCACGCGCTCGTCCGCGCGAAGGACAAGGGCTACAAGCCGGACGAGGAGATGATGCGTCGTGCGCAGAGCTACCTGCGCTCGGTCGAGCGCTACATCCCGGGCTGGTACAACCAAGACGCGCGCCGCGCGATCATTGCCTACTCGCTCTACGTCCGGCACCGGATGAAGGACCCCGACGCCGCCAAGGCGAAGCGGCTGATCGCGGAGGCTGGCGGCATCGACAAGCTCGGGATCGAGGCGGTCGGCTGGATCTGGCCGACGATCTCGGAAGACAAGGCGAGCGCCGCGGAGAACGAGGCGATTCGCCGGCACGTCGCGAACCGCGTGACCGAGACCGCGGGCGCGGCCCACTTCGTCAGCGGCTACAAGGACGCCGACTGGGTCCTCCTCCACTCCGATCGCCGCGCCGATGGCGTCCTCCTCGAGTCGATGATCGGGGATCAGAAGGACTCCAGCGTCATCCCGAAGCTCGTGAAGGGCCTCCTCGGTCACCGCAAGGCGGGCCGCTGGCAGAACACGCAGGAGAACGCGTTCGTCCTCGTCGCGCTCGATCGGTACTTCGCCACGTACGAAAAGGTGACGCCCGACTTCGTCGCTCGCGTGTGGCTCGGCGACAAGTTCGCCGGTGATCACGCCTTCAAGGGACGTACGACCGAGTACAGCCACATCGGCGTTCCGATGCAGTTCCTCGCCTCGGAGACGAAGGGCAAGGAGCAGAACCTCATCATCGGCAAGGACGGTCCCGGGCGGCTCTACTACCGGATCGGGATGCAGTACGCGCCGACGGATCTGAAGCTCCCGCCGGCGGACAACGGCTTCGTCGTCTCCCGTCTCTACGAAGGGGCCGATAGCGCGGACGACGTGAAGCGCGATCCCGACGGCACGTGGCGCGTGAAAGCGGGCGCGAAGGTCCGCGTTCGCGTGTCGATGGTCGCGCAGTCGCGCCGCTATCACGTCGCGCTGGTGGACCCGATCCCCGCAGGTCTGGAGCCGATGAACCCGGCGCTCGCGGTCACCGGGGAGATCCCGAAGGACCCGAAGGCGAACGAGGCGAGAGCGAACAAGAGCCCCTACTGGTACTGGTCGCGGACCTGGTACGAGCACCAGAACATGCGGGACGAGCGCGTCGAGGCGTTCGCCTCGCTGCTCTGGGACGGCGTTTGGGACTACACCTACGTCGCGCGCGCGACGACGCCGGGCACGTTCGTCGTCCCGCCGGCGAAGGCCGAGGAGATGTACAGCCCGGAGACGTTCGGTCGGAGTGGCGGCGATCGCATGATCGTCGAGTGACCTCCGCGCGCTCCGCATCGCCGCCGCTCGTCCTCCGCGGCGGCGATCGCGTGAGCGTCGCGTCGGGCTCGGGGGCCGTCTCGATGTCGTCTCGTGCCGCAACGCCGGCGCCGGCGCCCGGTCGGTTCCCCGGAGCGTACCGGCGCCCACGACGCATGGCGGCCGAGGCGGGACCGCAGGTCCGGGTCGTAGGAAAAGCCCGGTCTAGCGGGCGGACGCCACATCCCCCGGGGGGCTTTCCCAACTGAGTGAGATCCGTCGTCAAATGGCCGGAATGTGTCGGCTGGGACAATTTTGTCACCATTTCGGCGGTCGATCAGCGACAGAACTGCATGGACCTCGGGGAGAGATCCGTCTAATCACGCGCTTAGTGAGACCTAAGTGGATGCGAGGACAGTTTGTCTCGTCCATGAAGGGCACGTTCTCACTGACCACCCCGGTCATCTCCGCGCCCCTCGGGAGTGCGGTCTGCCGGCCCTTCAAAAGACAAGCACACGAGGTTTGATCGATGCCTTCTCAACGCTTCATCGTTGGTGCGTCGATGCTGCTCGCCCTGGCCGCCTCGGCCGGCTGCGGCGGCGTCACGCAGTTCCAGGGCGCTCAGGCGTTCTCCGTTGCGGGCACGCCCCCGCCGCCGCCCCCGCCGCCGCCGCCCCCGCCCCCGCCGGTCGAGGTGAAGCCGCCGCCGCGCGTCGAGCTGCGCGACAACAAGATCGACTTCAAGGAGAAGATCCAGTTCGAGGTGAACAAGGCGACGATCAAGGAGGAGAGCTTCTCGCTCCTTCATGACATCGGCGAGGTCATCAAGAAGAACCCGCACATCAAGAAGATCTCGATCGAGGGTCACGCCAGCGCCGAGGGTGACGCGACGGCGAACAAGAAGCTCTCCGATGCCCGCGCGAAGGCGGTCATGGAGTACCTCGTCAAGAAGGAGTCCATCCCCGCGACTTCGCTCGTCGCGAAGGGCTGGGGCGTCGAGAAGCCGATCGGCGACAACAAGACGCCTGAGGGCCGCGAGGCCAACCGCCGCGTCGAGTTCCTCGTCGTCGAGCAGGACGTGACCCAGAAGAAGGTCGAGATCGACCCGAAGACGGGCAAAGAGAAGGTTCTCGAGGAGAAGAAGGACACCCAGACGGTCGACACCGGCACGCCGGGCGGCGCCGAGGGTGACGCCAAGAAGCCCGTGCCCGCAGTCAAGACCACGCCGGCAGCCGCCGTGCAGAAGACTGCTCCCAAGCCGGCAGCCCCCAAGCCCACGGAGAAGAAGTGATGAAGAAGACCGCGCTCCTTACCGCTTCTCTCGCCCTCGCGTCGCTCGTCGGTTGCGCGTACCGCAGCCCCGAGATGTACCGCGATGACACCACCAAGGTCCTCGAGACCAAGCAGAACGACATCCGCGCCTGCTACGACGACGTCCTCAAGGGAACGCCCGGCGCGGGCGGCACCGTCACGGTGAAGTTCGAGATCGAGACCGAGAACGGCAAGATCCAGAACGTCATCGTCGACAAGCCCAGCAGCACGGCGCCCGACGCGGTCGGCGAGTGCGTGAAGAAGAACATCGAAGGCCTCGCGATCAACCCGCCGGACAAGCGGCTGGGCCAGGCGACCTACGTCTACCAGTTCTCGGTTCCCGCCTCCCCGGGCGCGGCGCCGAAGAGCTGAGCAAGTCGCTCGCGCTGGGCCTTGGCCCTCGCGATGCCGCGTTGAGAACCGAGCGCGAAGGGCATAGTCTCTTCGCGCTCGGTGCCATTTGAGGGCCCGCGTTCCCCCGTGCTTGGAGAAACGACGATGAAGCGACTGCTCTGTCTGGCAATGCTCGGATTCGTATTCGCGTGCGGCGGCAACACCGCCGAGAACGCCCCTCCCGCGACGCCGGCGACGCCTGCGGCCGAGCACCACGACGATCACCATCACGGCAAGCCGGCTTCCGGCGGGCCGGTGAAGGCGCCGGGCGAGGCCAACGTCGGCGACACGACGAAGTGCCCGGTCTCGGGCGAGGAGTTCGTCGTCGAGGCGACCTCCCCCAAGGTCGAGCACGGCGGCAAGACCTATTACCTCTGCTGCGGCGGCTGTAAGAAGAAGTTCGAAGAGAACCCGGCGAAGTTCCTCAACCAGTCCTGACCGGCGCGTCGCGAGCGTGGCGCCCCCTCGGAGGACGAAGGTGGCGCCGCTCGCTCTTGGTTACGAGTCCTCGCGACTCGTGGCGAATCGACTGCGGTCGCGCGCGTCAGGTCTGCGAGCCGAGCAGCGTCCACGCGGCGCTGGTGCGCTGTTGGTGGGCCGTCTCGGCGATCATGAGGAGCCCTAGGTCGCGCCGCCAGCGATCGCGCGTGGTGGCATCGGCCTTCTCCCACTCGGGATCGTGCTCGGCGATGAGCCTCTTCGCTGCCGTGAAGAGGCCAGCGAGCGTGAGGTGGGCGACGGGATCCGCTGGAGAGCGCGCGGCGACCTCGCGGAGCGCGATCGCGAGCGCGAGGGCGCCTTCGGCCATCGACGGGGCGAAGCCGTGCGCTCGAGCCGCGCCGAGGACGTGGCCGAGCGCAGCCGCGAGTACCAGCGTGTCTTCGATGGTCCGGAACGGCTTGAGGTACACGGCGTAGCCGTCACCAGGGAGGACGTCGTCGCTCGTGACCATGACGTCCGCGAGCGTGACGCGGGCGTGAGGGATCTCGGGCGCGAACGGCGTCGGCGCGCGGTCTTCGATCCGCACTCCGCACGCGTTCGAGCGAACACGAACCAGCACGAGGCGGGGCTTGCCGTCGGGATCGATCCCACGGGACGCGACGACGAGGAGCTCGTCGGCCGCGGACGCGAGCGTCGCGAACGTCTTCACGCCCCGCAGGACGAGGGCGCCGCTCTCGTCGCTCAGCGTGGTCTCGATCGCGCGCGGATGCGCTCCTCGTGCCTCCGTCGCAGCCAGCGAGAGTCGAGCCTCGATCGAAGGCCATACATACGTGCCTCCGGTCGAGCCCGCGAGCGCATCCGCTCCCCACGTGAACAGGCGCGCGAGCGCGGCGCGGTATCCGCCGACGAACGCGTAGCCGAGGCGATCCGCGGCGAACCCCGCCCAGAGCGCGCGATCGATCGGTAGCGTGAAGGGACACTCGCCGAGGCGCGCGAACCATGCGTTCAGATCGCTCACGGCAGCGCGCGTCGCCGGAGCTCTCACGAGGTGCTCGAGGACATCGACCATGGGGTGACGAGCATATCGCGCGGGGACCGAGCGGATACGCGTTCGACGTGCGGAGTTGAGACCTTCCCTCGTTTGCGACGTCGAACGTCTACTTTTGAAGACGGATCGCTCCGGTCGGGTCGACGTAGAAGTTCCTCAGATCCGACCAGGGCAGCGACCGATAGTCCACCTTCTTGGACCAGTGCGGTTGTGTCTTCGTGCCGAACGCCTCCTGGTATTGCGCATTCCAGTGGCGGAAGGAGAGGACGCCCTTGGCGTCTTCTTTTCCCCAGTAGACCGAGCGTACGAGGAGCTCGCGATTGCCGGGATCCTCCGGTCCGAGCGGAGTCTCGACGTAGGTGGTTGTCGTGCCACCGTAGATGACGACGAGGTAGCCGTTCTCGACGTGGATCTCCTCGATCGTCTCCGGTCGAACGACGCTCGGGCACCCGGGATCCGTCGGATCGTCGCGCGTGGCCCACTGGATTGGTGTGAGCCAGAAGCCGCGCGCGGTCTCGACGACGAGGCCTTTGCCGTGCCCGAGGCCGTTGTCGAGGCGCACGACGTGCACGCTCTTGTATGGAGGGGCGGGCGTGAACGACGGGGCGGGCGCCTCTTCCACGCACGACGGCTTGTCGCGCTTCAAGCCTTCGTACATCTCCGAGACGGGCGCGCCGTCCCATGTCTTCACGAAGCTCGCGCAGAGCGCGGCGATCGTCGCTTGCGGAACGCTCGATGCTTGCTCCGGTTCCTCCCACTCCATCGGCAGAGGTCGTTCGTCGAGGCTGCCCATCGCCACGCGTAGCGCTTCGCCGCCGCGCCTTCGCTCCTTGCCCGGACGACCGACGACCTTGAGCTCACTGACCGTGAGCTCTTTCCAGTCCTTGCGGCTGCCCGGCAACGTCTCGAGGACGTCGATGCGGTAGTCACCACCGGGGCCATCGATGGCGATGCTCTGGAGGCCGCGTTTCGTGGGATCGAGCGAAGCCTCCTTCAGCTTCTGACCGTCGCGCGACACGGCGATCTTCGTGATGCGATGATTCGCCGTGAAGAGATCGACGTCGCCCTTCTTCTTGTCGAAGCCAGACGTGAGCTGAATCGCGTCGACCTTCGCATCCGTCGGCACGCGGAAGGCGATCCAGCCGCGCAGATCTCCGGTCTTCGAGTTCCACGCCGTGTCGGCCTTGCCGTCGATGAGGTGCTCGGGGAAGTCGCGTGGATTCACGACGGTCGACGAGACGGCGACGCGCGAGGGCACCACCGCGAGCAGGTTCGGCGCGGTCTCGGTCGTCTTCGGTGGAGTGTCGTGCGCCGCCGGCCGCGCGCTTGCGACGCTCTCGGCGGGAGGAGGGCTTTTCGGCGAGGCCTCTCCAGAGGCGTCGGACGCTTGGGCCGAGCCCGATGGGGCGGGAGAGGAACGCCCGCAAGCGGTGCAAGCGAGCAGAGCGGCGAAGATGGCGCGACGTTGCATCACGCCATCTTACGCTCGAGCTCGCGCCGTGATTCCGCGCTTCAGCGCATCATTCGTCGACGAAGCGGACGGTCGAGCCGTCCTCCCGTGCACGAGCGACGATTGGGTGCCCTACGACGAGCCGGCCAACGAGTCGACCGCTCCGCTCGGGCTGAAGTTTCGCAAGGAGATCACGGTTGAAACACCTCTGTGCCTCGAAGCGAAACGAGGGATCGTCGGGGGCGCAGATCCGGCGCGCGGCGTCGCGTAGCGCACACACGTCGTCGGACGCGAACGGTCGTGATAAAAACGACGCATGAAGAATACAGTGATCCTTGGCTCCGCGTTGCTCCTGATCGGCCTGCTCGGGTGCAAGAGCGGAATCAATAGCGAAGCGTGCGTCGAGTACTTCGCCAAGAACGAGGCGTGCGCGGCCAAGGCTGGGTCGCCCAAGAGCGACATCATGCGGAAGACCGCGGCGCTCTCGAAGGAGAACTTCGAGAAGAACCCGAATCCGATGGCCGTCAGCGAGTCGTGCAAGGCGCAGCTCCAAGCCCTCGAGAACGATCCCGACTGCAAGTGAGGCACGGTGCCTTGCGGAGGGCTCGCGACGCACCGCTATAGCTGCGCCGACGGTGAGCCGAGCAGGCGTTCCGGTCCGACTCGAACTGTTGCTCGAGGACATCGACCATGGGGCGACGAGCATACCGTGCTCGACCGATTCGACGGATGCTGTCGTCAACGACGGAACGAGCCGGTCGACGGTCGCGTCGCCGTCGACCAGGGCTGCGGGACTGACGACCTTCGCCGTCGTTGCCGACGAGCGCGGTCGTGAGCTCGGTCGCATCAACAGTCCAAAGCCACTCGCGACGGAGCGTGAAACTACCCTCGATGAAGCAGGAAGGGCTTTGGCCCGTCGCCCGAGAAGGGCGGTGTTGGCGAAATCTGTCAACACGCTGTAGATCCGACGGTGATGGCGGACGCGCGTCGCAAGGGCGAGCTCGGGGGGGATGCACGGGCGACGGCGCCGGAGGCGATCGAGCCGGGGCGCACGCTCCCCGCGCGCTCGCTCGACTTCTGGTTCGACTACACGTGCCCGTTCGCGTACCTCGGATCGACCCAGGCCCCCGCGCTCGCCGCGCGGATGGGCGTGCCGCTCACGTATCGCCCGTTGCTCCTCGGCGGCGTCTTCAGGGCGCTCGGGACACCGCAAAACCTCTTCGCGTCGCGCGGCCCTGCGCGCTCCGCGCACGAGGCGAACGACATGGCGCGCTGGGCGAAGCGCTTCGGCGTCGAGCTCACGATGCCCGCCGCTCACCCGATGCGCTCGGTGGAGGCGCTGCGCGCGACGCTCGCGACGGACATCGATCCGCGCGTCGTCGCCGGCTTCTACCGCGCGTATTGGGGCGAGGGACGTCCGATCTCCTCGCCGGAGGTCATTGCCGACGTGGTCGCCGGTGCAGGACACGATCCCGCGAAGGTGCTCGCTCTGATCGAGACCGACGCGATCAAGGACGATCTCCGGCGACGCACCGACGAGGCAATCGCGCTCGGCATCTTCGGCGTCCCCGCGTGGATCGTCGACGGCATGCACCTCTACTGGGGTCAGGATCGAATCGCCTTCGTCGAGGGCGTGCGGCCGAGCGAGACGCCGGCTCGTGCGGCTCCCGCGGAGCAACGCACCGTCGAGGTGTTCTGGGACTTTTCCTCGCCGTTCGGCTACCTCGCCGCGATGCAGGTCGACGCGATCGCGCAGCGCGCCGGCGCGAAGGTCGTCTGGCATCCGGTCCTCCTCGGCGGTCTCTTTCGCTCCATCGGCACGCCGGAGGTCCCGCTCGCGACCTTCTCCGAGGCCAAGCAGCGGTACATCCTCGCGGACCTCCATCGCTGGGCGGCGTGGTGCCGTCTCCCGTTCCGTTTCCCGTCCCGCTTCCCCACGCACTCGCTGAAGGCGCTCCGCCTCTATCTCGCGCTCCCGGAGGACCGCCGCGCGCACTTCCGCGAGGCCACGTTCCGCGCGTGCTGGGCCGACGATCGCGACATCACCGACGAGCAGGTGCTCGCCGAGTGCGTCGGCGACGAAGCGATCGCGCGCGAGGCGCTGGCCCGCGCCGGGAGCGACGACGTGAAGGCCGCTCTTCGCGCGTCGACCGAGAGCGCAGCGGCGCGCGGCGTCTTCGGCGTCCCGACCTTCATCGTGGGCGACGAGCTGTTCTGGGGTCAGGACCGGCTGGAGCTCGTGCTCGACGCGCTGCTCTCCCGCTGACGCGAGGTGCGTAGCCCCGCGGCTCTGCGCATGCCGCGGACACGACGAAAGCGGTCGCGGACGGCCTGAGGAACGGCTCGGATCACGAGCTCGTCGGCGAGAGCGTGAAGAAGAACGTCGCACCGCGTCCAGGCTCGCTCTCCGCCCAGATCCGGCCACCGTGACGGTGCACGATGCGCTGCACGGTGGCGAGCCCCACGCCGCTTCCCGGGAAGTCCTGGCTGGAATGCAGTCGCTGGAAAGGGGTGAACAGCCTGGATGCGTGGCTCATGTCGAACCCTGCGCCGTTGTCGCGAACGAAGAAGACTCGTTCGCCGGCCGCCTCCGTGGAGCCGACCTCGATCCGGGGATCGGCCGTGCGGCCGGTGAACTTGAGCGCGTTTCCGAGCAGGTTCTCGAAGACGGCTCGCATGAGGGTCGCGCTTCCGGACGCTACGAGACCATCCGCGATCGCGATCGAGGCACGACGTTCGGGGGTGTGGGCACCGAGATCATCGGCAACGGCTCGTGCGATCACCGACAGATCGATCGGAGCTGCGTCGAGCTCGACGCGGTTCGCGCGCGCGAGCGAGAGCATGTCGTCGACGAGGGTGCCCATCCTGACGGTCGCGGAGCGGATCCATCCCACGTGGCTCCGGGTGTTGTCGTCGAGCCGATCGCCGAGGTCTTCTTCCAGCGCGAGGCTGAAGCCGCTGATCGACCGAAGCGGCGCTCGAAGGTCGTGCGAGACGGAGTAGCTGAACGCTTCGAGCTCGCGATTGGCAGCCTCGAGCTGCGCGGTGCGGGCCCGAACGCGAGCCTCGAGCTCGGAAATGAGCTGCACGTTCTCGATCGCGATGCTCGTACTGTCGGCCAGCGCTTGGAGCAGCTTGAGCTCGTCCGGGGTCACACGGCGATGCGATGCCCAGTAGTTGCCGATCGCGCCGACCGGCGATGCGGTGCGGATCGGCACGACCGCGAGGCTCTTCACGAACGTCGTCCGGTAGAGATCGGCGGGGATGCGAGCGTCGGCGTAGATGTCCTCGATGACGACGGACTCGCGATGCAGCATCGCCCACCCGCTGATACACGCTTCCATCGGGAATCGGCTTCCCTTCCAGAGCGGACTGATCGCGTCCTCGTCCGCGTAGAAGCACTTGCCGTCGTCACGCAGCACGAACGTCGCGCCGTCGGCGCCGCACAGCTCGCGCGCGACGCGTCGGACGATGGCCATGATGGACTCGATATCGCGTGCGAGGGAGAGCTCTTGGACCGCCCCGACGAGCCGCTCCATGCCAACGACGTACTCAGGAGCGTGAGGCATCGAACCGGAACGTTAACGATCCCGGATGGGGGCGGCAAGGTGTGCCGATTCGTACAATCGTAATTTGTGAGAAAAACAGCAAAATCACATCGCTGTGGCCGCAGCGATGCGCGCCCTTCGTGAGCTACTGGACGACTACGAGAGGTGACGTGACGAGCGTGCGATGCGCCATGCCCCCCGGGTAGGCGTAGCTGGCCCACCTGTCCCAACCCCACACCGTTGCCGTGAACGGGCCCTCGCTCCTCATGCGATGGACGCCGCTCAGGCAAGTCTTGTCGCCGAAGGCCTGTCCCGGACCGCGTCCTCTCGTGAGGTCGACACGAGTGAACTCGTAGTCACCGCGCGTTCCGACGGGGCGAAAGTCGGTCAGGTTGCCCGCACACTCGAGCCAGACGTCTTTGAACACGCCGTGGCTCTTCGCGCGCACGACCACGAGGGACGTCTCCGCGAACGTCGGATCCGCGTAGAAGCTGTAAGAGCTCAGATATTGCCCGGTGGGGATGACATTGACGAACTCCGGATCACCCCAGACGTCGTTCAGTGTCTCCCGTGGCGGAGCGTGATACCCGCCTCTCGCGCTGGTCATGTACGCCGCGAGGTAGATGGGATGTTCGGCGTCCTGCGACCGCACCACGAACGCGTCGCCGGTGCCCGCAGGAAACGTCGCGACCTCGCCCGCGGACAGCTCGGTCGGAGCGCCTGCCGGGATCGCCGGATCGTATTCGAGCCGCGTCCCGTCCTTCGCAGCGGCAATTCGATACGGCATCGGCTCATGCTCGTCGCCGTACCGCGAGCGAGGGCCGATGCCGACGTATTCGGATCCCCATTGCTCGAAAGCGGGGAGCTGCTGCCAGAGGGTGTCGCAAGCAGAGCTGGACGTGGGGATGGTCACGCACGTGTGCCCCGCGAAGACGGTCGTCGGCTTGTTCGAGCTCACGACGGTCCCGGAGAGCTCTTCGAACTGGACGAGCTGAAGGTATTGACCTTTGGCGAGCCGATACGTCGCGGGTACGTTCGCCGGCACGCCCTCGAGGCCCGGACCATCTTGAAGGTCCCGAGTCGGGACGATGGTGACGTCGGTGTCGTCCTCGGATGCGACGATCTGCGTGTTCGGGGTAGCGACGGTCGTCGCCTCCCACGGGGAGACGAGCAGCTGCTCCTTCGCCCAGGTGACGACCGGGAGAAGCAGCGATGCCGTCGGGATGTAGCTCTTCGCGCCTCCGAACGGATACATCGCTACGAGCGTGACCGGTTGGTTCGACGTCAGGTGGAAGGCGGACCCGATCTCGCTGCGCTCCGAGGCGAGCCCCGAGAGGACCGCGGGGACGACGCCCGACGGACAAGGCATGTGGTAGTCGCCGGACACGGGCCGTTCCGGATCGGGACCCGAGACGAACAGGATCACACTCTCGCCGGGCGCGACGGTGCCCGTGTGCGGGATGAGCGTCGCGTCGCCGGAGACCGTTTGGAACATCGCCCTCGAGATGTCGAGGGCCTCGCCCTGCCGACCGAGCGAGATTTCGGCGGGGTGTGTCGACGCGTTGACGACGAACACCGCATAACAAGAGTCGGCAGCTTCACGGAAGGGCACGGGCGACGTGAACAGGAACTCACAGCCATTCGAGCTCTTGTCAGCAGCCGCGGCCGCGCACGGGTCCTGGCACTTCGCGGCGCCGCAGGCGAGATCCGCTCGGCATGTCTCCACGACCTCGCCCGTGCACGAACGAGTGACCGAGCGGCCGTCGAGCGAGCACTGAAACGGACATTCTCCGGTACCCGCGTCGAGGAAATCGAAAGGGGCCGGCGGCGGCTCGAAGCCATCGCGTGCTTCGCCGCACGCGACGGCCGCTGCGAGAAGCGAGAGTGCGGCGATGACGAGCGTTGCGAGGCCCGGAAGCTTGGGGCTCATGGAAGCATCACCTCGACCGGCGCGAGGCTCCGTCCCTTGACCTGCCCGTTGCCCAGCTGCCCGTTGTAGTTGCCGCCCCAGCAGTAGATCTTTCCGTTGGTCAGGAGCGCGCACGTCGTATCGGCGGTCGTCTTCACTTGCGCGGCGGGCTCCGGGAGTCCCTCGACCTTGACGGCATCGAACGCGAAGTCGTCCGTGCCGTCTCCGGCTTGACCGCTCTCGTTGGATCCCCAGCAGTAGACCGACCCCGACGCCGCGGTGGCACACCATCGATGGCGCTGCACGCCGATGTTCTCGATCTCGTACGTGCGGGTCGTCGCGATCTGGATGAGCGGCTCTGGAGCGACGACCGGCTCGGGAAGCGCGCGGTCGAGCGGGCTCCCGTTGTTCCAGGTGGGGGGCAATACGCGGGCTCCCCAGCAGTAGCCGATGCCGCCCGCCGTCGCGCACGCGTCGTCGTGGGCCAGGTCAGCCGAGCGGACTCCACCGAGCTCGATCGCAAGGGGGTACGGATCGGGCAACCTCGACGAGACGCGTCCGAGCGGCGGATTCGCCCCCCACGTCACGAGCGTGCCGTCCTCGCGAAGCACGAACGTCGCCCTGCCGACGGCGATGGATACGATGGGCGGTCCACTCGACATGGGGATCGATGTCGGCGCGCCCGCGTCGTCCGACGGGGCCGTGAGCGGACTCAGTTGAGCGTCCGCGTTGCTGCCCCAGCAAAGGAGCCCGTCCTCGACCGCTGCGCACGCGGTGGCGTGGCCCAGCCCGACTCTCGTGGCGCGAGGGAGATCGAGCTTCACCGGCGCGCGCTCCGTCGTCACCGCTGCACCTGCGTCCGGGCGGAGGAAGGGGCCTCTGCCCCAGCACCAGACCGCGCCGCTCTTGTCGATCGCGCAGGTGTGATCGAGCCTGACGACATCCGAAAGACCGACCACGCGCTGCGGGTGCGCGCTGTCGAGCCTCTCCGCGTCCGCGCCGCGACCGAGCTGGCCTTCACCGTTCGCGCCCCAGCACGCAACGGTGCCGTCCTCGAGCAGTGCGCAGAACCCCTGACTCCGATCGTCGGGCGTGGCGCCGAGGGTCGTCACGAGAGCGGCCGCGCACGGCGGTGACGCGCACGCGATCGGCCGCGGCGTCAGGTCTACTGCTCCGGCGTCGCGGACGCTGGGGGCACCGTCACCTGCGTCGTCGACCGATGCGTCGATCGGTGCCGGCGGCTCGCCGACACCATCTCCGTCGCTGCTCGAGCAGCTTATTGCAGCGCTGCCCGCGGCCACGAAAGCGAGGAACGCGAAGACGCGTGAAGAATTCCATTCAATCCGGCTCGGCTTTCGCCGAGCCTCCTCGGTCCTCACTGGACTCCGTCCAGCGATGCTGGACTCCGTCCACTTCGGTTCAAGGCGTCGTCTTGTGAAGCGCATAGCCGGCTCCGATTGCCCAGAGATTCGAGTTCGAGATACCCCGCACCTGGTAGAACGGTCTGTCGAAGGCGGCGCCGTTGAGGGCGAGCGTGGAGATCTCGTAGCTCCCCGCGGCGGGCGTGTTGTCATCCGGCTTGGCGAGACCGAAACCACGACTCCACTTCTCGGGACCGTCCTCGCTCTTGATCACGAGCCCCCAACCGCTGAACCACGCCGTCGTTCCGAGGACCCAGACCGAATTCAGATACGTCTGCACGTCGGCGCGAGGCACGGAGACATTGACCACATTCGCGCTCGCGATGCCGGCGTCGTCCGTGGACACGTACGTGAAGATATCCCCCTGGTTCCTCCCCATCAGCCCAACGGCGCGGTTGGGCCCGACGGACGCGATGCTCGAGAGCATCCCGCCGTTCGGCCATGGCCTGGTGAACGTGCCATAGCCTGGAATCTGGATACTGACGCTGAATCCGAGGGACCCGGGGTTTGCGCTACAGATACCGGCCCATCGATTGTTGGGGTCCGCGGCTTGATTGACGACGTTGTCGACGATGTGTCGATGCCCTTCGGCGGTCCTGTGAACGACGAGCGGACAGGCGAACAGGCCTCCTTCGGTGTCGAATTGCCCTCGACTGCCGGCGAACCAGAGATCGCCGCTCGTCGATCCGGCTGCGCCTAGAATGTAGAAGACGTCCGTCGGGTTCTCGCCGTCTTCAGCGACGTAGTCAGGTACCCATGCGGGCGCTCCGCCTTCGCTCCTTCGGCGAAAGACCGTGTTCCCGTACCATGCGTAGACATCACCTTCGGAGGTCCCCCAGACGCCGAGCGCAGCGGCGTCGACCGGCGGCAGATCTCTCTTGTACGCGTAGCGAGCGAGGCCGGGGTCGCGTGTAGGATCCTCGTCGGGGCTGTGGCTCTCGAGCACGTCGTACTGCCACGTCCAGGGCGACGACGGCGTCGGCCGCGTTCCCCGATAGATGCGCGCGCGCGCCACGGCGTAGTAGACTTCGTTCTCGCTCGGGGCCCAGATCTTCCCTGCGTACTGGCCCGCCCCGTAGTCGTTCTGGGTGTTGTCGTCGATGTAGCGCCACTCGTCCGACGCGGATTCCCACTCGAGGACCTTTACGCCGAGAGTCGGGCTCTCCGCGATCGCGAAGGCGCGCTGCTCGAAAGGCCAGATGTCTTTCAGCGTCAGGTCGCGATCGGGCAGTAGCGTCGTGCACCAGCCTGCTGCGCTGCACCTGGCGTCGACCGGAACGGCAGCGTCACCAGCGTCCGCCTCGGAAGAAGGTCGTCCGTCCGTCCCCGTATCCGCCAGCGGACTCGATCCCGCGTCGTTCGCCGGCGACGTGTCCGCCTCGTCCCCGGCGGTCGCACAGGCCGCCGCCGCCGCGAGCGCGATCGAGGTGCACGCGAGGGCAAATGTGCTTCTCATGGTTTCCCTCCGAGGGCGAGGACGACGCCGTCTCCGCCGATGAAGACGTGTCCCGCCCCTGCCGACCAGACCGTGTGAAGGTCGGGGCGACGAGTGCCGAGCCCCGCGATCGACACTCGAGTCCAGGCTGCCCCGTCATAGTGGAGGACGACGCCTGCGTTTCCGACCGCCCAGACATCGGAAGCGGACGCGCCCCACACTGCATTGAGACTCTCGTTCGTCGGCACGCCCGAGACCACATCCCAACGGTGCGGATCTCCGGTGTAGTGACGAATGGTTCCCATCCCGCCGACCGCCCAGACGTCGTCGTCGGCAGCGGCCCAGACGCCGGCGAGCCCCGTCCATGTCAGCGTGTCGAATGACGTCGCCACTGGCGCGTCGCCGTCAGCCCCGGTGATCCGGACCGAGGTGCCGAGATCCCCGACGGCCCAGAGCGTGCCCGCGGAGCTCCCGTGGACGCTGCGCATCCCGCGGCATGGGGCGGCCCGACATACGGACGGCGGAATGCCCGGCAGGGCCTCGAACGTCGATGCCGGCGTGAGCCGGAGGCGCCAGAGATCGGTCGTCGTCGCCAGCCAGAGCACGTCCGATGCCGGCATGGACCACGCGGCCGTTAAGACGCCGCTCGACTCGGGCGGCGTCGGCGCTGCGCCGCGAAATGACCAGCCCCCGGCGGAGACGCCCGCGTCCGCTTCTCCTTCGCCGACATCGAGGCCGCGCGTGAACACTCGCTCGAGGATTCCGAACGAGACCTCACCCGCGGGGAGGAGCCAGAGCACGCGTTGTGACTCCCGCGTCCCGAGGTCCGACGTCTTCCACGAGGTCCCATCGAAGTGGGCCATCGCCCCGAGTGCGCCGGCAAGCCAGACATCGCTTGCCGAGCGCCCGCGAACGACATTGATCCTCGTCCGCCAATCCAGTCCGGCGGCAGGATTCGTCGAATCGAACGGACCGGTCGGGCAGAGCGTGTCCTTGCCACACGTCGCCGGGAAATACGCGCAGTCGGTGCACGGGCCCGCTTCCACATCCGCACCCGTGTCGACGACCCCCGAGTCGCTCGCGGGCACTGGTGTCGCCGCGTCCTCCGAACCATCGATACGCACGTCGTCGTCGGAGGCGCAGGCGGCGAGCAACGTGCTCAGGGCCGCGCACGAGACGGCGGTCGCCGCGAGGAACTGCCATCGCATCGTCATCATCGCGCGCCTTCTCCGGAGTGCTGTTCATCGCAAGGCTCGACCAGGCACCGCCCGGCGACACACGCCTGACCGGCGACGGCATCGCAGACGATTCCGCAGCCGCCGCAGTTTCGTGGGTCGCTGGCGATGTCGACCTCGCAGCCGTCGACTTCGCTGTTGTTGCAGTCTGCATGGTTGTCCATGCACTGCGCGACGCACGTCCCGTAGCTGCACATCTTGTTCGCGAACGGAGCGTTGGCGGTACATGCCACGTCGCACCCGCCGCAATTGAGCTTGTCCGACGCGAGGTCGACACACGCGGCGCAGGACCCGGACCCGCTCCTGCAGACCTTCTCGCACAGCGTGAGGCCCGGCGGGCACATGCATTGCGGCGTGCCATACTCGTCGAGCCGGCACTGCTGACCATTCGGGCACGCAATCCCGCATCCGCCACAGTTCTCGGCGGTCAAGGTCGACGTCTCGCACCCATTCAACGGGTCACTGTCGCAGTCGCCGAAGCCATTTACACATTTCAGCGTACCGCACTCGCCATTTACGCATCCGTAGTAGGCATTCGTTCGCTCGGGCTTGCCATCGCCGGTCGGACTGCAAACATTGCCACACCGTCCACAGTTCGCATCGTCGTTCCTGCCGTCGACACATTGCCGGCTGCAGGAGATCATGCCTGCCGGGCAACCACAGTCCAAGTCTTGGCGGAGGCTGCCTTGCCAGCTGCACGGTGCTGCAGGATCGGAACATTTCTTGTTGCACGCGCCGCAGTGGTCGTTGTGGAGAGTGAATGCCTCGCAACCGTTGTCGGGAAGGCCGTCGCAGTCGAGCGCCGTGGGGGCACATTGACCGACGCACTGGCCGTTGACGCACGAATAGGTCGCGTTGAACCCCGAGGTCGGGCAAGCAAAGTCGCAGGCCCCGCAGTTGTTCACGTCCGAGAGCAGGTTCACATCGCACGGAAAGCGCGAGTTCGGGCACGTCCTCCTGCCGGAAGGGCACTTGTTCGTGGGGCAGTACGCGATGGGGCCGGCCTCCGCCTCGACGTCGGCATCCGGCGCCGTGAACGACGGCACCTCGGACTCGTTGGCGATCGCGACGGTCAGGTCGCGTCCTCGACAGCCTCCGAAGAGCGCTGCAAGGGCTGGCAACATGAGAGTGAGTGGTGCGCTGACGCGCACGATACGTCGAAGCATCTCGAATGGCCTCCAACGAGGAGCTCGCAGGGACTGTGAACGAGCTCCCAGGATCTTTTTGGGGGGCGAAGGTGGGCCGATGCGCTGTCGTCAGAGCGCGTGGCCGATGGCGATCTCGAGTCGGTCGCCGTAGGGCGTGCGCGGGAATTGGCTCACGAGCGCGCGCGCACGGCGCAGTGCCT
Organism: Myxococcales bacterium 68-20; assembly: GCA_001899635.1. Taxonomy (GTDB): domain Bacteria; phylum Myxococcota_A; class Polyangia; order Polyangiales; family Polyangiaceae; genus Labilithrix. The sequence goes on from MKVQ01000008.1 coordinate 132,843, forward strand.
CGTCCCTCCGGCCGAGCCGTGAGAGCGCCTCGACGGCGATCACCTCACGCTCCTGGATGAACTCCCCGGATGGATACGCGCTCGCCTGCTCGCTCGTGATCGAGAGGGCTCGCGCTGGGTCCAAGGCGAGGGTAGCCCGCGCTCGCTGGAGGAGCTCGAGCTCGGATGCGGGCGTCGGTCCCGCGGGCTCGATCGACGACGGCGCTCTCGGCGCACGGACGTTTCCTCCGGCCGGCGCCGCGACGGTCGTGGTGGGCGCTGCTGCGGACGGAAGCTGATCGACCGAGAGGGTGGGCGTCTCCGGATCGTCCAGAGGACGAGCGGCCGCCGGTTCCACCGGCGGCGCCGCCGTGTCCGTCGCGCCGTTTTCGCCAGACAGCGCCGCGATGGGACCACCGGTGGCGGTCTTGGAGTACGGCCGCTGCGTCACTTGCCACGAGACCGCCAGCCCTCCCGCGACGGCCAGCGCGACGAGACCTCGCGTGTAGGTCGCGAAGCGAGGTCCGACTCGCGATTGAATCTGCGGCTCGGGAGGCAACGTCGAGAGTGCTCCCGCCGCCGCGAGGCGCTTCGCCATCCGTTCCATGCTCGCGGGACCGGGCGCATCCTCTCGAATGGCGCGCAGCAAATCGCGCGCTTCGTCGGAGCCGTGCTCACCCATGCGCGGAGGCTCGAGGGGGTCGATGCTCATTTCTTCTCCTCGAGAGCTCGCGCGATCTCACGGCGCGCTGCATAGAGGCGCGTATACGCGGTCTGGAGCGGGCACTGGACGGACTCGGCAACTTCGCGCATCGACATTTCTTCGACTTCGTAAAGAAGGAGAACGGCTCTCTTGTCCTCGTCGAGCGACTGGAGGACTCGGTTGAGAAAGCCGAGCTCGGCGCGCTCCGAGGAATCGTGTCGATCTTGACCTTCAGGCAACGTCTCGAACGGATGCTCGAGACGGCGATGGGCCTGCCGTCTGTATGCAGCCGCGCAGCGGCGCGCGATTCCGTAGAGCCACGGTCGGGGCTGCTGTCCGTCCCACTGCGCCAGCCGGCGATGCGCTACCAGGAAGACCTCCTGCGTCTGGTCCTCGAGATCCACCGGCGCCACCCCGAAGTGCCGGAGGGTGCGCCAGACGAAGCCGGCGTAGGTGGAGAAGAGCGCGTCGACCGTCATCGGGGCGTGCACGGCGTCGCAGGTCGCTTCCTGCAGGGGGACGCCGTGGACGAGCGAAGCTTGCACGGAGAAGAGTAATGCTTCGCCCCCTTCATTTTTCTTGGGAGGCCGAGCATTCCATGTCGTTTATCGAAAGTCGTAGGCGAGCCCCAGCGCGAACCGCACGGCGACGGGGCTCGGCTCATGGATGAAGTGTCGCGTGTCACCTTGGAGCACGTGGAAGCGGTCTCGGCGTAGGATGAGCTCGGCGTCGAGAAGGCCCTCCAGAACGACCGACGGGCCGAGCTTGGCGCGCGCGAGCACGCCGGGACCGACCGAGCCCACGACGCGCGACTCGTCTTGGGCAGCGGCGAACCCCACGGCGGAGTGATGGATGACGCCCGCGCGTCCTCCGACCGTCGGGATGAGCTCGAAGTCCTTCGTGCGCGCCGCCGACAGGCCCGCTCGGACAGCGGCGCTGACGAGCTGAAAGCCCACGTTTCCACCAGCCGCGTGCGTGGAGCCACCGTCTTCGAAGCTCGCGTCGAGCCTGAACAGGAGCGGCGACCGCGGCCAGTACGAGGCATGGATCCCGGCGCCGAGGCCCAGCCGCGGCAGGAAGCCGGTCGATGCCATCCCGGCGGCGCCGACCGACAGCCGATGCGGAGGTGGCGGCTCCGGCGGCGTGACCTCCGTACGCCGGGCGGCGGGCGGGCGCGGGGCACGTGCCGGGGATGCCTGGCCCGGAGGCGGTCCCTCTGCGGGCTCGCCTCGCTCGTCGGGCTGCGCGACGCGCGGGCGCGCAACCGCGATCATCATCGCGAGCACCACTGAGGCAGGAGTCAGGATCTCCCTGCACTCGTGCTGGTCGACGCGCACGATGCGTTCGCCCATGGAACGGCGGCGGGCAGTGTCCTCGAGGACGAGCGTGACGACGAACCCGTCGTCGGCGGCGCTCACGGTGCCTTGGACGAGGAGCTCCGGCGGGCCTTCGGAGCGGGACTCCCCGAGGTGCGCGTAGGTCGCGTCGACGATCTCCTCACGCGACGGACACTCTTCCGGGGCGGACCACGTGAGCTCGAACGCCGCGCCGCTCGCCGCTGTTGGCCACGTCACGACGGCTATCCCGGCCGCGGTCGCGAGCGCACACGCTCGAGCGCGTGAGCTGATTCGCCTGCCGAGCAATCGAAGACGCCGAGGCACGAGTCGACTCTCGTCTACGATAGATGGCGACCGGGCCGTGCGGGGCGGAAACAGCCGTCGACGACGGCTGAGCTCGGGCCCCGAGGCTACCCCGCGTCGGAGAGGCGCTTCACTTCGAGCTCGAGGATGCGGCGCACGATGGCGATCGCGCACGCGTACGTCGAGTCGACGCCGAAGAAGCTGAGGCTCTTCGAGAGGAGCGACTGCCGGCGGGAGTAGGGCGTATCCGAGGCGTAGTGGACGATGCCCACGTCGAACGGCGTGTGCGCCGAGAGGTGGACGATCTCGTCGGTCGGTACGCGCTTCGGGTTCACGAGCTCGTAGACGCCGCCGAGGAAGGGGCCGGCCTCCATCTCGAGCACGGTGTAGCCGCTCGAGTAGAACGCATCCATGTACTCCTTGCTCTGGAGGAACGCGCTCCGCACGGTGACGGCCTTCTGGTTGTCGAAGACGCTGCCGTGGCGGAGCCAGGGCGCGATGTCTCGAGCGGTGAAAGCGTTCCGCAGGAGGAAGGTGTTGCGCGAGTGCTCGTCGTAGACGACGCCGCTGAGCATCACGTCGCCGACGCGCCCGTTGAGCGTCGCCGCTTTGCCCATGACGTAGATGCCGCGGAGATCGCCGACGCCTTGCCCCACGCGCGAGAGCAGGTGGTAGGCCGCCATCCCGAGCGGGTAGTCGATGTTGAGGATGACCGCGTCGCTCTCCACGAGGCGCTCGATGCCGGGGATCCGGAGCCGGGGATCGATGAGCTTCGGATCGATCTCGCCGAGCTTCGCGATCTGCGCGTCGACGTCGATGTGCCCCGGCTCCGAGAGGTGCACGAGGCCCTGCGCGGCCTCGAACGCGCGCACCTCGTTCATCTTCTTCGTGTCCTTGGCGGCGTGGATGTAGCCGCGGAGGAGGTAGTAGAGGAGGGGAGCGAGCTCGGTCGGGTCGCCGGTCCTCGCGGCGCGGTCGACTTCGGGCCCGAGGCCCTCGGGGTCCTCGCGTCGCGCCCAGCTCACGATCTCGTCGGTGTGACTCTGCGCGTAGCCGCCGACCAGGTTGGCGATCGCGTGGGTGTTCGACGAGATGAAGTAGACGGGCGGCCTTCGCGGCTCGGTCTTGCGGATGTACGACGGCTCGATGCCGCCCCACCAGCGCTGCGCTGCGCGCTGGTACTGCGAGTGCGACGCCGCCAGCATCCGGATCTTCAGATCGGAGCGCTTCTCGAAGAGCGCCCTCGAGCCGCGCTCGAGGCGCTTCGGACCGATCGCGTCGATGAGCTTCTGCGCGTCGTCGACGCTGACGCCGAGCGCGCTCGCGAGCGCGACCGCGTCCTTCGCCGTCTCGTGGAGTGCCTCTGCCGACTCGCATGCACGGCGGAGGCGCTCGTGCATCTTGTTCCACTCGATCTGGTAGGCGGTGAGGATCGGCACCAGGTCGTCGATGTCGCTCGCGCTCGCGATGAAGACGCCGAGCTGGCGCCCGCCGTCGTAGCGGAGCGGGCGGCGGCGGCCGCGCGTCTTCACGATCTTCCATTCGCGGACGTCGTAGCCGGCCGCTTCGAAGAGCTCGTGGGACTGACCGAGGATGACGTGCTCGACGTCGAGCATCTCGTCCGGCAAGCGCGCGGCCGCGTATGCGAAGGCCGACAGATCCGGCACGTCCGACAAGGCGCCGAGATGGAGGCTCGAACCGCTGAAGGCGTGCGCCTCCTCGAACGCTCGGACGCGGACCTCGCCGGTCGATCGCAGGAGCGAGTAGTAGGTCGTTACGTAGAGGCTGATTTCCTCGGACTCGGGCTCGGGCGGGCGGCGATCCATTGCTGACGGCGCAGCATACAGGATCGCTCGCCTTCGCGGGCTCGCCCTTCTTTGCCGCAGTCTCGAGTCGTGGTCGGGCTCAGGACTCCGAGAGCGCCTCGTCGACGAGCGCTCGCGCCTCCGCGAGGCGACGTCGCTCTTCCTCCGAGCGCTCGCGCGGGCGCACGCTGATCGGGCCGATCTCATCCTTCTTCTTCCCCGCGAAGAAGCGGGAGAAGAGGCCCTTTTTCTCCTCGAACGAGAACACGCCGTCCTCGAGCGTTTCCGGCCGCTCCGCGAGCGCTTCGACCAACGAGGGCTGCCCGTCGACCCACGAGAGCGCAGCGTCGAAGGCTTCCTTCTGCGTGACCTCGAGGTGCTTGCGCACCACGCCGGGCTTCTTGTTCGCCGCCCGAACGAAGAGCGCGAGCGCGAGCGAGATCTCCTCGAGCCCGAGGAAGGTCGCCTGGTGGCGCTTCATTCCTCCGCAGCCCTTCTTGTAGACGCAGGCGCCGTTGAGGAGCAGAAGCCCCATCCCCGACGCGACGGCGGTGAGCTCGCTGAGCGCGCCCTCGTCGCGAGGATCGACCTCCTCGTCCGCCTCGAACATCACGATACGCCCCGCGGCGCGCGCGAGCGCCGTGGTCAGGATCGCCGGATCGGAGACGTCCTGCACGTGGACGAGCGCGGCGTAGCCCGTCTCCGTCTCCACGGCGCCGCCGCGCGCGATCTCCTTCAGGCCGCCGGTGCCGCACGCTCCCGAGCCGCAGCCGCCTCCGCTCACCTCACCGTCGGGCTGGATGAAGCCGAGGCCGACATCGAGGTCCTCCGAGAGCGGCGCATAGCCGAGCATGCGTCGGAGGAGGCGCTCGATGCCCTCCGGATCGAGCGTGAACTCGTCGGGGAAGTAGTCCCCGTTCGGCTCGACGAGATCGGGCTCGGCGAATGCCTCTCCATATGCGGCGCGCAGGTGCGCGAGGTGAGCGACGATCCCCCGGATCTGGTCTTCGGTGAGCGAGAGCTCCATCGGCTCAGGATAGCGCAAGCGGCGGACCAGGCTAGGATGGCGAGCGTATGGCACTCCGCATCGCGACCTTCAACCTCAAGGATTTCTTCGCTGCGCGGCGGGATGAGGAGCGCGGCGTGATCGAAGCCAAGCTCTCGAACGTCGCGGAGAGCCTTCGCCGCGCCGGTGCGGACATCGTCGCACTCCAGGAGGTCGGCTCGCTGCCCTTGCTCGATCGGCTCGTGAAGGCGGTCCCAGAGCTCGGCTATGGCGCCCCGGTGGTCGGGTCCGAGGACCGTCGCGGGATCCGCAACGCCATCCTCTCGCGCCTCCCGGTCCAGTGGTCCCAGGTGCACCAGCCGAAGGTGCTCCCGTTCCCGCCCTTCGTCGAGGGCGACCCGGAGCCGTTCCCGGGGCGCATCCCGCTCCGGCGTGGCATCGTCCACGTGCGCGTCGAGGCGCAGGGCCTCGCCGAGGTCGACGTGCTCACGGCGCACTTCAAGTCGAACCTCCCCGCGCGCCTGAAGACGAAAGACGGCGTCGAGGTCCCGGACAAGACGCCCCTCGCCATTGGCGAATCGGCGGTGCGGAGCCTCGTTCAGCGCGCCGCCGAGGCCCTCTACGTGCGGAGCCTCGTCGACGACCTCTTCGCTCGTTCGCCCGACCACGCCATCTGCGTGCTCGGCGACCTCAACGACACGCTCGAGTCGATGCCGGTGCGCCTCGTTCGCGGGATCGACACCACGAGCAAGCACTACCTGCGCGCGGCGGCCGAGTCGCTCCCGGAGGAGGGACGCTACTCGTGCTTCCACGGCGGCGAGCGCATCCTCATCGATCACGTCCTCCTCAGCGAGCGGCTGCACCGCGCGCTACGGCACTTCGAGATCCACAACGAGAACGTCCGCTACCACGGCCCCCACGTGGACGACACGCCGCTCACGGAGGACAGCGATCACGCTCTCTGCGTCGTCGAGCTCGACGACACCTGAGCCGCCCCGCGCGTTACCAGTCGAAGAGCTTCTCGACCGGGTTCTGCGGATCGTGCGGGCGAAGGCGCGCCGTCCGATCGATGTCGATCGATCCGACGGTGTCGAACTTCGACGCTCCGACGTTGGCGAAGAACTTCGCGCGATTGATCTGCGGGTGGTCGATGCCGCGCGCGTCGGTCTTCTTGTCGAGGAAGAGGACACTGAAGCCGAACGCGTTCTTACCGCTCGAGTAGGTCTGGCTCGAGAGATCGGCAGCCGAGACGAGGCGGAGCACGACGAGCTCGCGTGGGCCGGTGGGCGCCGAGAGCGTCCGCTGCCAGCCGGCGACCGACCTCTCGTACTGGTGGACGAAGCTCGCGAAGCTCTCCTCGATCGGGTCGATCCGGAGCGCCTGCTGGTCGTAGTCGGTGAACCGCGGGCTTTCGCCCTGGAGCACCGAGAAGCCGCGCAGCGGGTTCTGGACCTCGAGGGTGGCGAACTTCTGCGCTGCATCGCCGCCGATCGGGAAGTGCCCGGGGATCAGCTCCTCTCCGTCCTGCAGGACCTCGAGGGCGTTGTAGTGAGTGTGGCCGAGGAGGAGCGTGCGAGCTCGCTCGCTCGCAGCGAGGCGCTTCATCAGCTCGATCCCGCTCGCGAAGGGCTCGGCGGCGCCGCAGGTGAAGTCGGCCTTCCGCTCGCCCCATCCACAGTCGAACTCGGGGTCGGGCCGCATCCACTCCTGCAGCCCGTCGTGGACGCACTTCTCGTTCTGATCGCGTCCGAGCGCCCAGGTGGGGAGCTTGCACACCGCCGGGTTCCAGACCTCGCTGACGAGGTAGTTGATCGCGCTCTGGTAGACGCTCCGGTACTCGAGCTGCTCGAAGTAGTAGCCGAGGTCCTTGCCCTGGTGCCCGCCGCGCGGGTCGTGATGAGCGAGGACGATGAGGTCGCTGCCGTCCGTCCTCGCACGGAGAATCTCGCGATCGAGCCACTCCATCTGGACGTCGCTCATGCCGCCGCCGTAGTTGACGGTGTACATGCCCCAGCCCGAGCGGCGGTGCTGGCGGAGCTCGAAGCTGTTGAGCGAGACGTAGAAGCTCTTGCCGAACTTGTGCGAGTAGTAGAGCGGCCCGTACGTCTTCTGCCACTGGTAGAAGCCGTCGTAGAGGACGTAGTTGCGGTCTTCGCGCGGGATCTCTTTCCAGCTGTCGAAGCCCGGAGTGCTACCGGCGACCGTACGGGCGAAGCCGCCGGTGAAGATGTCGCGATGGATGCCGCCGAGGCGGTCGGTGGCCGCCGTCTTCTGGAGGTAGCTCTCGTAGGCCGCCATCTTGAAGTCAGGCCACGCCTTCGGGCTCGCCTCGGTGATGACCTCCTTCAGGCTCTCGCCGAGGCCGGTGTCGAGGCCCTTCACCGCGCTCGGGACGTGGCCCGTGGCGACGTAGCCGTCGTGGTTTCCGGTCGTCAGGAAGATCGGCAGCGGGAGGAACTTGAGGAGGGAGACGATCGACTTCGCTTCCTCCTCGTACGTCCAGGCAACCTTGCGCTGGCGGAGGCTCCCCGGTGAGCCGCCGTTGTGGAGGTCGCCGTTGAACGTGATGAAGGAGGCGCTCCGGATCGCCGGATCGGTGGTCGTGTTGAGGTACTGGACCAGCTCGTCGAGCTTCTCCTTCGTCATCCCGTCGTAGGTGGAGCCGACGGAGACCTGCGTATCGGTCACGTTGACGACCGCGTGCTCGTCCGGCTCGCGGTCGAAGACGCGGACGGCGTTGTACTGGTACTCGTAGACGGGCGGCGCGCCCGAGGACGGCCGGTAGAGCTCGTCTTCCTTCTTCACCTCGAAGCGGAGGTCGTAGAGTCCCGCCGGAGCCTTCGCCATGGCGCCCTGCCGGAAGACGAAGCGCAGCGTCCGTCGCTTCTTGAAGACGGCGGGCATGTCGTCGGGCTCGGGGTTGACGAAGACCTCGTTGGGGTAGATGCGAACGACGTCGGTGCCCTTGCCGCTCGAGATCGCCTTGTTCGACTCCGTGTTTGGCTGGCGTGCGCTGCGCGGGATGAGGAAGAAGCCGAAGCCGGTCGACGGATCGTTCGGGACTACGAGCTTCGAGAGGTGCGAGCCGGCGACGGGCTCGATCTTCGCGCCGAGATGCGCGAAGGCGGCGTCCTCGATGCGAAGAACGATGACCAGCTCGTCCTTCGCGTCGCTCTTCGTATAGAGGTTCGGGTTGCCGAGCGTCGGGTAGACGAGACGATCGATCATGACGTGCCCGTCGATCGCGTACGGCATGATCTGCTCGTTCTCGGACGCGTCGGCATAGAAGACGTTCGGCAGGTACGTCTCGCCCTTGTTCGAGACGACCTCCCACGGCTTCTCCGTGAGCTTCCGCGCGATCTCGGCGGGATCCTCTCCGGGCGCACCCGGTTCGGTGGCCCCTACCGGCGGCGCGTCCGAGTCCGGCTTCCGGGCTTCACCGGTGTCCGAGCCACATGCGACGAGCAACGCGAAGCTCGCGCTGGCAATGAGCCACCGACCCATCATAGTGGGGGACTGTAGGCACGGACCGGACCATCCCATTCGACGAGTATGACTCAAGGCTTGAGCGTGAAATCCATGAAACGACTTCGGCGCAGCGCGGCATTCGCTTCTTGATGGATAGCGTCCGATCCACGTCGCAGGATCCAGTAGCCTTGGCGCCCATGACGTCCGAATCCGAGGACCGCATCGAAGCAAGTGACGCGGTCCCGTCTCTGCGAGAGCGATCGATCCCCGAGCCACCGCCTTCGCTCATTCCGCCGGCCGACAGTATCCGGCCGCCGCAGCAGACGATCCCGCAGCTTCCTCCGCCGTCGCTCACGCTGACGGAGGGCGACAGCGGAGAACCGAGCGGCGATCCTCCGCCGCCACCGTCGCTGCGGATCCCGCCCGCGCCGGTCACACGCTCGCTCCCGCCGATGCCGGACGTCGAGCCGATCCTCGAGCAGGCGGCGGCTGCCTGCGAGAAGAAGGACTGGGACGCGGCACTCGAGGCGTACAAGAAGGCGCTCTTCGTGATCCCGAAGGACGAGCCGAAGACGCAGGCGTCGATCTACGCGTCGGTCGGGGAGGTGAAGCTCGCGCAGGGCAAGCCGCGCGAGGCGGAGACGAACTTCGAGAAGGCGCTCGTCATCAATCCGAAGCACCTGCGGTCGCTCGACGGGCTCGTCACGATCGCCGGCGACGCGAAGGACTGGGCGCGGGTGGTGACCGTCCGCCGGCGCCGAGCCGACGCGCTCGAAGACGCCGACGACAAGGCGTCGGAGCTCTGCGTCGTCGCCGACATCGAGGAGACACGGCTCGGGAACGTCGAGAAGGCGCTCGCGACCCTCGAGCTCGCGGCCGCTCACCGCCCCGACGACATCGGCATCTTAATCAAGCTGCGCGACTTCTACTCGGCGACACGCGCATGGTCGAAGCTGCTCGCCGTCCTCGATGACCTCGTGCGCATCTCGACCGACGCTCGGCATCGCGGCTCGTTCCGGTTCGCGCAGGCCGACGTCGTCCTGGGGCGGCTCCGCGAAGAGCCGCGCGGCCTGGCGTTCCTCGAGATGGCCCTCGACGAAGACCCGCAGTGCGATCGCGCGCTCTCGGCGTTGATCGCCGTGCGCACGCGCCGTGAAGAGTGGGCCGAGCTCGCAGCGGTCTACGAAAGGCTCGTCGATCGGTATGCCGGCCTCGGAGATGGCGATCGCGCATGGGAGGTCTGCCGGAAGCTCGGGACGCTCCGTCGCGATCGCCTTCTCGACGGTCCGGGCGCGCTCGAGGCGCTCCGGGGAGCGATCGAGCTCCGCCCGGAGGACTCCGAGACACGAGCCGCGCTGGCGGAGCTCTACGCGGCGAAGGGCGACCGCATGACCGCGGTCCGCGAGCTCGAGATCGTCGCGGAGCACGCGCCGCTCCGCGCGCAGACGTACCGCCGCCTCTTCGAGCTCCATCAGCGCGCGCAGCGGCCCGATCGCGCGTGGCTCGTCGCGACGTGTCTCGAGGAGCTCGGCGCGAGCGACGTCGCCCAGGACCTCGTGATCGAGCAGTTCCGTCCCGAAGGAGCGATCCGCCCGACGACGGCCGTCGTCGACACCTGGTGGGACGAGCTCTTGGTCGCTGCCGGCGCCGATCCCGTCGTGAGCGACATCCTCCACACCGTCGGCGATGCGGCGATCGCTCTCCGGATCGAGGAGCTCGAAGCGAAGAAGAAGCTGCCGCCGCTCGATCCGGCGAAGAGGCAGGACAAGACGAGCACGGCGTCGGCGGTGCGCACGTTCGTCTGGGCGGCGCGCGCGCTCGGAGTTCCGCTCCCCGACATCTACGCGCTCGACGCCGTGCCGAACGGAATCGCGGCAGTGCCGGCGCGGGCTCCTTCGACCGCGCTCGGTCCGACCGCGCTCTCCGGACGAACGGTCCAGCAGCTCGCGTTCCTCGCCGGACGGCATCTCACCTACTACCGGCCGGCGCACTATCCGCTCGTCTTCTTCCCGACACTCGCGGAGCTCTCCACGCTCGTGCTCTCCGCCGTGCGTCTCGTGATCCCCGGCATCTCCGTCCCGCCATCGGGAGACGGGGAGAGCCGCGTCGCGGAGGGCCTCGGCAAACAGCTCACCGACGAACAGAAGACGAAGCTCGAGGAGATCGTCGCGCGTCTCGACGAGCGTGGAGGGCGTCTCGATCTGTTCGCGTGGATTCGCGGTGTCGAGCTCACGGCCGCGCGCGTCGGCCTACTCCTCGCCGGTGACCTTCGGACGGCGTCGAGGCTGATGCACGAAGAGGCGCGCGCGATCGGCGAGCTCTCGCTGGAGGCGAAGCGCGGAGACCTCCTCTCGTTCTGCGCGTCCGAGCGCTACGGCCTCCTCCGCGAGCGGATGGGCATCGCGATCCATCCGACGTCGGTCCCGAGCGCAGCTCCGTCGTCGCCGAGAGAAATCGACCGTGGCTGAAGGGGGGCCGCCGCCGCGACGGAGCTCATGACACGTACGCGGCTTCGTATTGGCGGCGATCGGGTCGAACGGTCCAAGCTCGTCTGCTCGATGTCAGAGCTTCGTGGCGTCGAGCGTCTTTCCAGCGACGCCGATCGGGCCGTCGTTGTCGGGCGACTTGCCGCCCTTGCCCGCGGCGCCTTCCTTGCCACCAGCGATTGTGGTGTTGGTGTCGAGGGTCGGCTCGGTGCCCTTGTAGAGGATGCCGGCCGCGACGCCTCCCGCTCCGCCGGCGCCGGCTCCGCCGTCGGCGCCTCGCCCGCCACTTCCGCCGCTGCAGAGACCAGTGATACCGGCGCCCCCGCCCGCGGCCCCCTTTCCGCCCGCGCCCCCCTTTCCGCCCGCGCCGGCCGACTTCGCTTCGAGAATCGACGCGGCCAGCGTCACGGAAGTCTCGTTGGCGAGCAAGGCGATGCTCGCGCCACCGCCGCCGCTGCCCTTTCCGGCGAACCCTCCGCAGCCTCCACAGCCTCCACCGCTGCCGCCGATCGTGCTGTCACGCGCGCCGCCGCCGCCCCCGCCTTGTCCTGGCTTGCCGTTCTCGGTCGCGTCGGCGCCCTTTGAGGGAAGCCAGCCCTCTGGGCCCAACACCCCGACCGTCATCGCAGGAGCGGCGTCGTCGACCGCGGTGGCGTCGGCGCCGTCCTTTCCAGGGCCATTGCCGCTGCATGTGCCCCCGCCTGGAAGCCCCGCTGCGCCATTCTTCGGCGCGGCGCCACCGTAGTTGGGTTCGCCGTTACCGCCGCCCGAATCCGACCCGCCCGCGCCACCCTTCGTGGTCGCGGTCGATGACGAGCACGTGCAGGTCTTCGCCGCGCCACCCATCGCGCCGTTTGCAGGATTCCCGTCGAGCCCGCCGGCGCTCGTCACCACGCCCGGACCTCCCGGCGCGCCAGGCGCGCCCTCCGCGCCGTTCTGCGCGCGGAGCGCCGCGCGGAGGAATGTGACGTTCGCCTTGGTCGCGAACACGGCGATGCTCGAGGTGCCGTCCTTCAACGAGCCCGCATCGGCCGCCATCAGCTCGAGATCCGAGAACGTCACGGCTGCGCTGACGTTGTCGATGTGGAGCGCGTAGCCGGGATCGGTGGGCGCCACCTTCGGCTTCGCAGCGCTGTCGACGTTCCACGTCGAGCAGGCGAAGCCACCGTGAAGGTTTGCTGCGGTGGTCAGCTTCAAGTGCTCTGGATACGTGGCCGAGCCGCAGACGTAGATCCGTCGCTTGCCCGTGGATCCGACCTTCTCGAGGGCGGTCGCGATCCGCTTGAACGGCTTCGCCTTCGAGCCGTCGTTTGTGTCATTGCCGGTATCGCCGTCAACGAAGAGCGCAAAGGAGTCCACGACGCACCCCTTCGCGGCCTCCGACGTCGGGTCGGCCTTCTCATCGCAGTCCGCCGGCTTCGCAACATCCGGCACGTCTCCGTCCCGACCACCGCCGGCACCACCATCACCGTCACCATCGGCCGGCGGCCCCGCGCAAAGGCCGAAGTCGCAGTCCGTGCCCACGCCGCATGCGCTGAGGCCCCCGATCCCGGCCAGCGCAACGATCGCTCCCACCCCCAGCACGACACGCCTCATCTCGCAAAGACCTCCCCTCGCTTCTCAGAAGCGGCCAACGACGCTGATTCCTCCATACCCCACTGAGCCGACCGGTACCAGTTGGGCGGTGCTGCGCTCGGTGCTTCGCGGCCAATAGATGCTCGCGGCCACCGCTCCAGCCAAAACGGCGGCTCCGCCGACGAGAGAGACAGTGCTCAACGTCAGGTTGGTATCGCGCTCGTCCATGAGCTCTCTTGCAGCAGTGCAGTTCGGGCCCGTGATCCCGAGACAGCTTCGACCTTGGAGCCTCGCTTTCGCGGCATCGACGTTGTCTTCCGCGTTGCCCCGAAACACGAGCGAGAGCACTCCGCCCGTGATCGCGACCGCCGCCAGTGCGCTGACGGTGACGATGCGCGTCGTCGACCATGACGAGCGTTCACCCTCGACCGGCGGCGCAGTGAAGGGAGTCGCTTCGGGGCTGTCGAAGCTTGCCTTCGCGACCTCGCCCGCGTGGGGCTCGACGACGGTGCTCCGAGCGGTGCCATTCCAGGACGCGACGACTGTGTGCCTTCCCGGCGGTACTACCACTGGTTCGGTGGGAGCGCCGTGCAGTGGTTTGCCATCAATTGAAAGCGTGGCGCCTTGCGGCGCCCGAATGTCGATCTGGCCGACCTTTCTAAGGAGATCTTCGACGGCGCGCTTCGTGCGTTCGCGTTGCTGATCGGTGATTCGCGGGTCGGTCTCTGCCACCTGAAGGAACGCGCGATAATGCTCGATCGCCTCCACATCGTGGCCCAGTTTCACCTCGACACTGGCGAGATTGTAGAGGGTGGATGCAGCCTTGAAGACGCTGATTGACTGGAGGAACTTGAGCCGCGCCTCTTCCAGCTTGCCGCTGTCGGCAAGTGCCAATCCTTCGTTGAACCGCGCCAGCGCCTCCGCGCTTCGGGGATCATCCGCGTGCGCTTGCGGAGCGAAAGCCAGCGCGCAGAGGAAGCAACCTGCCTGTAGGTAGCGTCGCATCATCTTCCTATGTGACGTGTATGACGTCGTCGAGTCCGATCGCGGCAACATGGTTTTTGACCGTCCGCGGTCGCGCAGGCTAGCGCACACGGCAGCCCGGCGGCACTTTTCTGTTGTCTGCCGTCGACGAGGTACGATCTTCTGCCAATCTCGCTCTCGAAGCGGCAATGCGCGCCGGTTGATACATCTCCTTGCGTGCTTCGCGCATTCCGTTCACGATCGCGACGGCGAAGGGGGGACGGATATGGCGAGTCGCCGCAGCACATCACGTCGTTCACACTCGGCTTCCCCGCGGCGCCGAAGGATGTCCGCGAAGGCCGGCCCGGTGACGATGCTCGCCGGAGCACCGACAGCCGCCAAGCCGGCGGATGACGATGGTGAGTTCATTCGCACGTTGGGGGTCGACGAGCAGGCGCGAGCGCTCGAAGAGGGCGAGCGGTTCGCCGCGAGCGGCGACTACGAAGGCGCTCGTCTGAAGTTCGCTGATGCCTGGACGGTTTGGCGTTTGCCGAGCGTCTTGCTCAGGCTCGCGGTCGCCGAGGAGCGGTGTGGCCGATTCATCGATGCGTTGAAGAGCTATGGCGAGCTGAAAGAGCTGACGGATCCGGCCTCGGACTACGTGCGCTCGCTCGCGAGCTACGACTCATACGATCCCGAGGCGATCGACGCCATGCGCATCCATGCGGATCTGAGCCTCGCGCGGCTGGTCGAGCGGGTGGGCCAGCTCGAGGTCGACCATCCACCTGGAGCGACGGTGTCGATCGACGGACATCTGGTCGCGAACCTCGATGAGCAGCCGATTTGGGTGAGAGCTGGCGTGCACCGTGTCAGCGCAACGTTGGGTGACGCTACCGAGTCCATGAGCGTCGAGTGCGTCGCGGGGGCGAGGAAGGTGGTCACGGTGCTTGGTGGTTCCGCTCGGAAGCAGCCACGTCCCGAGTGACAGGCGCTTCACCGAGTCGTGCGTCGACCTCGTCTCCGATGCTGACTGCGTACGTCGCGTCGGCTGCACGACAAGCAGCGCTCGAGGACTTCCGCGTGCGCGAGGGCGCGAATCGCGCGTGATGCGAGCTTGATCAATCCCGAGCGAGACCCCTGGTCCCGCTTGGGAGGTCGCTGGTCCAATCTGGCCTGGGCTGCCTTCAGAACACGTGGGGGACGACGCGCCATCGCACGTGCGTGGCGTACTCGCGGTAGCCCTCGAGCTCGGCGGTCAGCATGCGGTCTTCGAGCAGCGTGCGGCGGACGAAGATCGGAATGAGCGACAGGAACACGAGGCCGCCCCACCAGGAGCCGACGGCAGGTCCGCTGCCGAGGCAGACGAGGAGCGCGGCGAAGTACATCGGGTGTCGCACGAACGCATACGGGCCGGTGGAGACGACGCGCTGTCCGCGATCGTCCTGGATGCGCACCGCGCTCGAAGCGAACGGGTTCGCGAGGAGCACCCATCCCATGAGCGCGAAGCCCAAGGCGACGAGGGCGAGGCCTGCGATCTGCGCAGCGAGCGGGACGCTGCTCCAACCGAAGCGCACGTCGAGGCCGGAGACGATCAGACTTGCGAGCAGAGGGAGCACGATGAGCCATCGCGTCGGGCGATCGCGATCGCTAGGTGGCTTGGCGCGCTCGGCGAGCAGCTCGGGACTGACGCGTCGGAGCACCTCGCACATGACGACTGAGCTGAGCCACATGATCGACGTCCACGCCCAGAACCCCCAGACGTCGAAGCGACCCGCCGCGAGCGAGAGCACGGCGAGCATGATCCCGAACGGGACGACCAGGCGGAGCATCATCATGACTCCTGGTCTATCGATGCGTCCGAGGCGTTCAAGCCGAGCCACGGTCGCGGACGCGCTTCACTTCACGGGGATGCGGCGGACCGGAGCGGCTCGTGTCACCATGGCGGCATGGAGACACAACGGCACTATCGCGGCCGCCTGGTCGATCACATCCAGCTCGTCGTCCGCGACCTCGCCGTGAGCAAGCGTTTCTACCGTGCCGTGCTCGAGGTGCTCGGCATCCCGCTCGGGGGCGAGGGGGAAGACTACTTCTGGTGCGATGAGCTCTTCGTCTCGAGCGCTGCTTCGCGTGCGTCGGCCGGCGAGCTCACCGGACGGACGCACCTTGCCTTCCAGGCGAAGGACGAGGCGATGGTCGACGCGTTCCATGTGAGGGCGGTCGCCGCAGGCGGTACCAACCACGGACCGCCGGGATACCGTCCCTATCACCCGGGCTACTACGCCGCGTTCGTGCTCGACCCGGACGGCAACAACATCGAGGTCGTCTACCACGGCCCGGCGAAGCGCTCGGTCGACGCGATCGAGATCACGTTCTGAGGGGAACGCGCGCGTGCCGACGCCGCGCTGTCCGCTTTACGGCTTCCCTGCTTCGTAGTGAGCGCGGATGCGCTCGGGGGACAGCGCCTTGTCGTAGATGGCGACCTCGTCGAGCGCTCCCTCGAAGAGGTTGCCCAGGAGGAGGTGCGCGCTGGTGTCGGGCAGGTCGCCGGGGCTGTCGTAGCCACCGATCGGCGAGGCTACTCCGTTCACGTAGAGCGTGGCGTTGCCTCGCTGGAACTTGTAGACGACCGTCACGACCAGATGGGTGAACTCGAGCGGGAGCGGGGCCTCGGACCCGGCTCCGAGGGAGACTCGTTGGTCGGGGCCGGCCACGCCGGACCGATTGGCGGTGAACGAGGGTTCGCCGTCACTGAGACCCAACCGGTAGCCGTCGAAGCTCGTCTCGGTGAGCTTCTGGATCAAGTTGCCGTAGCTCTCCTTCGCCTTCGGCTTGACCCATACCTCCACGGTGAACGGCACCTTGCCGGCGAAGTCGAAGACGTCGCCGACATCGAACGACGACATCCCGTCGAGCGAAACTGCGGTCCCGCGCGCTCCCGGCACGCCGAAGACCACGCCCTTCGCCGACTTCGTCACGACCGACGCGGTGTGCTCGCCGACTTCGTCCTTCGCAGTCTCGGCATCCGGCGAGTCTTCGAAGCGGTAGTACGCGACCGGCGCATCCGAGAGCACCTCGGCGGCGTACGAACTCGACGGGGCGGCATCGGCGTCGGGGCTGCGTGCTGCGTCGACTCCTGCCCCTGCCTCGCTCGGGGGCGCGCCTCCGGCGTCGGCACCGGCGTTCGGCTTCCCCGAGAGCTCGTCGAGGTCGGTCATGAGCGCGCAGGCGAGGTGGAAGCTCGCTCCGAATGCCACTGCCATGACGGCGCTGCCGAAGACGGAGGCTCGCATATGGATTCACGCTATCACGGCTTCGTCCTACGGGGGCGAGGGCGCTCCTCCCCGGCGAACGAAACGAGTGACCATCGCGCTCTCGACGAGGTGTCGGGGCGAGCGAAGGGCCGTGTCGTGAGCGCGCGCGCGCGCCGGTCGATTGGACGCCGAGACCGAGCGTGCTCGACGCTCACCGGTCGGGGATGCCGCGCAGACCTTCGGCGAAGATCGCGTAGCTCGCCTTCCGCCGCTCCTTGTACGGAGGGACCGCGTCCCAGCGCGCCCACCTGCGGCGCGGCGTCTCGACGAGCTCGTCTCCGAGCGAGACCGCGATGCGGAAGCCCTCCGTCAGCGCCGTCTCGCGATCGCGCGTCTTGGGGTCGTCGTCGAGCACGCGGAGCTCGGACGGATCGGTGACGTTGAGGAGCGTCCACGGCACCCGCACCGTCAGCGTCGCGCCGTCGAAGACGACCGCCGATTGTCCCGTCTCCTGCTCCGCCGCGTCGCGCACGCGGAGCTTGCCGATGTCCTGCACCGTGGCGGGGAACCTGTAGACGCCGTCGTCGCTCCCGTGCTCGCTGTTGTTCTGCCAGCGAACGAGGTTCCACTTGCCGCCGTCGCTCGGGATCGATCGATACGGCCTTCCGGATGGCAGCTCGCTGTCGGTCTTGTTGTGCCACGCCGCCTGCGTGTCGTGCCAGACACCGAATTGATCGTACGCCTCCGTCACCACGAGGTCCGCACCCTGACGCGTGATCGTCAGCGCGAGCTCCGAGCGCTGCGTCGTCTTCTTGCCATTCGGGAGGATGCTCTCGCCGCGATCGTCGGCGTAGGTGTCGTAGCCGATCGTGAGGACCTCTCCGTCGCCGAGCGCCGAGCCGAGGGCGATCTTCACGTGGAAGAACTCGGCGTCGGCCGCCATGCGGACCTCGGTGACGCGCCCCGACCCCGTGGTCGGCTCGAACATCGCGAAGTCCGGCGGATCGAGCTCGAAGGCGAGGAGACCGAAGTTCTGCTCAGGGCTCGTCACGTTGTGCCACAGCTTGTAGCGCTCGCGCGGGAGGGCGAGCTCGTCGACGATCCACGTGCGTTTCCACCACTCGTCGATCCAGGCGAAGAGGATCGCGCCGCCGGTGCCCGCGTCGTACGCGTTGTGGAAGAGGCGCACGTCGTCCTTGCCCTGCTGCACCTCGTCCTGTCCCCCGTGGCTCATTCCGCTGTGCGCGAAGTGAGCGTTTCCCCAGCTCGATGGGACGCCGACCTCGCCGATGACGAGCGGCTTCGGGTGGTAGTGCGCACGGAGCGTCTTCAGGTATCCGAGGTAGCTGTTCGGTCCCCACGCGTCGCGCTCGCCGGTGTACGCCGGGTCCTCGCTCATCCAGTCGGGGTAATAGGGATACGCGTGGTAGCTCGCGAAGTAGCCGGCCGGGAATCCGGTCGTGTCGAGATTCGCGAGATCGAGCTCCTCGAGGTCCTCGGACGCGCCGGAGCCCTCGGTCGGATGGTGGAGCGGATCGAGCGTCGGCCAGCTCGACACGCTGATCGGTCGATACACGTGATAGCGGGTAGCCTCATAGGCGATGACCTTGTCGATGCGCTCGGCCCACCACACGGCGGTCTCGGAGCCGCTCGGGAGTGAGACGTATCCGCCGCCGTAGCGCGTGCGGCGCTCGGGGAGCGCGTTCGTCGTCTGCACCTCGTCGGGGAAGACCTCCCGGCCGATGATCCACCCGATCACCCACGGTGAGATGTCCGTGTCGTATTCGCCGTGCGCGCGGCCCTTTCGCTCGAAGACGAAGTTGTTCCCGTGCACGCACTCGATCGTCTCGACGATGTTGTCGTCGTAGCCCGACTGCATGTCGTGCAGGTTCAGGGTCGGGTTCTCTTCGTCGAGCCAGATGCCGTGGAAGACATAGAGCGGCTTCGTCGGATGGGTGACGTTGTAGAAGTGGAGGCGCTTGTAGAAGCGGGGATAGTGGAGCGTGTAGAGGCGGATCGAGTTGACCCCCATCTCCGCCAGCATCGAGAACCAGCGGTCGTAGTCCGCTTCCGTCGGCGCGAGCTCGCCCGGCTGCGTGCCGGGGAGGGCGACGCCCATGTTCATTCCCTTGATGAAGAGCGGCTCGAACTTCGACCCGTCGAAGATCTGGAGTCGCCCGTCCGCCGCCTTGAACGGCACCGGATAGAGCGGGACCTCGAGCGCGTCGCTCGACTCACAGCCCGCTGTCGTGGCGAGGACCGAGAGCGTGAGGGCCGGCGCAAGGAGGTGGAGGAACCGCATCGACGAGGGCTTGGCTCGAAGAGAGAGTAGGGGAGGCTGACGAGCCTATCAGTTTCGTCTGCATCGCCGCACGTTGCGGGCCGGGACTGGGATGGCGCGCTCGATCGGAGACACTCCCGAGGAGCCGCTCGCAGGCAGGCAACGGCGGGCGCCCTTCGGTCTCCGACGACGAGGTGTCCGCTCTTCGTTCGGCGGATCGAATGGTCAGCCCTCGGTCCGAGAGCTCCACGACGCTGGACGATCGTCTCCGGCGTGGCCGACAATGCGGCTGAGCTCGTGCATCGTCGACCGGTCCGGCCTTGAGCTGCTCGAGGCGTTCAATCTGCTGGCTGCCAGACATTGCGGCGTGCGAGAGTCGCGAAAATGGCACCCGTTCGCTCTCGTCGCGCGCTCGCCGCCCTCGCCCTCGCCGTGCTCACAGGATGCGGAGCACGAGCACCCAGTGTGCACCCGAGCGCCGGCGCTCCGTCGACCCCTTCCGGCGCGGCCGCCGGCACGAAGCCGATCGAGGAGGCCTCGGCCGCCAACACGACGCCGCGGCCGGTACCGGCGTCGATGGTCACGCACGGTACCCGCGCGGCCGAGTTTGCTCGGCAGCCGGTGCCGCCCGGCGCGCCGGCGTGCACGAAGGAGCAGCGGCAGGCGCTCACCTTCGAGCATGCGCCGACGTACACCGAGCAAGTCGAGCGCGACGGCTCGTTCTCGGCACGCCTCTTCATCGGCAACCCGGCGGCATGTACGCGCAAGGTCGATCTCCCGCTCAGCTTCACGCCACCGAAGACGACGCGGACGCGCACCGTCGACTTCGCGGCCTACGTGCCGCCGCGCGGCGCGTTCGTCGAGCTGACGCTCGCGCCGAGCGAGCTCACGGAGTCCGACGTGACCCCCGGCCGGTACGCCATCACGTTCGCGGTCCTCGACGAGGAGGGGAAGGAGGTCGGTCGTGCCCTCTCCGGCAATCCTTTCCGCCTCGGTCGCGACGACGTCTCGATCACGAAGGCGCCCACGATCCCCGCGCGGATCGGCGTCGCCGATGAGCTCGTGGTTCCTCTCTCGCTCGAGAACCTCGGCGATACGGCGAACCGCGTCACGCCGCTCATCGTGTTCACGCGGCCGGGCGAGACGGCCGGGATCGAGCACTACGAGCCACCGCAGCTCGTCGTCCCCGGCGCCTCGACGTACACGCTTCGCCTTTCGCAACGGGCACGCGCGGCCGAGCGGATCGGTACCGGATCGTGGCTCGTCACGGTCACGATGTTCGACGCCGCGGGTGAACGTCTCAACTCCTTTGCCGGGCTCCCGCTCACGATCGGCAACATCGACGTCCGGATGACGCGTCCGGAGCTGCCGGTGCGCGTGGCGTCCTCCGCGCCGCTCGTGGCGAAGTTCAAGCTCGAGAACCGGGGCGACACGAAGGACAAGATCACCGCGGTGGTCGTGTTCACGAAGCCGGGCGATTCCACGAGCACCGAGTTCACCTTCGCGCGCGAGGTGGGGCCGGGCCCGATCGTCTTCGACGCCGTGGTCGCCGCCGCCGCACGGCGGGAGCGCGGTGTCGACAAGGGCGTGTGGCTCGTGTCGACCGCCGCGTTCCGGAGCTCGGGCGAGCGCATCAAGACCTTCACCGGCCACTACCTCGAGATCGTCGAGTAGGGCCGGACGGCGCGCGTCACCAGCGCGTGAAGACGCCGATCTCGACCGCAGGTCCCCACACGTCGGGGGCGCGGCCGCGGCCGAGGCGCCGCTCGAACGAGATCGCACCGTCGAGGCCGAAGGAACGATCGAGGAGCACGAACCCGAGGACGCTCACGACGTGGCTCCGGAGATCGAGCAGCTCGGTCGCCGTCGGGTTCCGCTCGAGCTGCACGCCGTAGGTGTAGTCGAGCCCGAGAGAGAGCCGCGGGCTCGGCCTCCACCCGACGCGGGCGCCGGCGGAGTGCACGTGCTCCACCACGGTCTCGCCGGACGGGCTCGGCGCGATGACCGACGTGAGCCAATAGCGCGCGGTCGCATCGATCGAGTCGGTGATCGCGATTCCGATCGCCGGAGAGACGATCGTGACGTCGCGATCGTCGCGGTACTGCCAGTAGGCCGTCAGGAGCTGGGCCGAGAAGCGACGATCGATCGGCGTGAATCCGGAGAGCGATAGCGCGCGCACGGGGAGCGCGAGCGCGGGGGCGCTGATCCCGACGGCGCCACCCGCCCACGCGCCGTTCCCGAAGTGATGGTAGACGCCGAACGTCGGCCGGCCGTCGACGACCGTGCTTCGGATCGGGCCGCTTCGCGACGAGCGCGACGCGCCGTGGCGGGCGACGATCTGCGCGCCGGCCTCGAATCGGAGGCGCTGCCAGCGGAACATCGCGCTCGTGTCGGTCGTGTAGAGGTCGTCGTAGCCGGAAGGAAAGAGCTGCACGCGCTGACCGAGCCGGGCCTGGCCGACGAAGATCCCATCACGGGCCTGCTGGATCTCGGGGTCGAGCGGCGCCACGTGCTCGGCTTCGGACAAGAAGAAGCGGGCCGTCGCCGGATCGCCGCGAAGATAGGCGACGCGCCCGCGGCGCGCGAGGAGATCGGGAGAGAATGGGGCGTGGGAGAGGCCGAGGTCGAGCACATCCTCGGCCTCCCGCCAGCGCCCGGTCCAGACGAGCACGTCGGCGAGCCCCGCGCGCGCGTCGACGTTGCCGGGCGAGCGCGCGAGGACGTCGCGATAGCCGCGCTCGGCTAGGGCGAAACATTCGTCTGCGGCATCGGTCCGGGCGAGGCCGACCGCGGCCTCCTCGTCCGCCGGATCGCGCGCCAGGACGGCGAGGTAGAGCGCGCGGGCGCGCGGGCGCTCCAGCGGGCTCGCCTGCGCGGCCTCGGCGGTCGTCAGCATCGCGTCGACGCTCGAAGTGGGCTCGATCGGAGGCGCGGCTCGGCAGATCGCGTCACGCGCGGAGGCCTCGTGCTCGATCGAGATGTCGGCCAGCGTCAGACACGCTGCGAGCCAAACGCGAAACCGAGCGCACGCGGTCCTCCGCTTCTTTGCGCGCTCGGCTACGGTGGCGCTCATGAAACTCGGTGCTGCGTGGCTCGGGCCGGCGGCGATCCTCGCATATCTCGCGGTCACGTGGTCCTTTGCGTCATGCGGAAGCGAGGGGAACGGCAACGGGACGAGCCCACCGCTGGCGCTGGACGGCGGCGACGCTGCCGACGCCCCTCCGCCGACGAACGTGAACGGCGACTCCGGCGTCGACTCCGGTCGCGCATCCAACCCGGTCGGGGAGGAGAACCAGCGCCCCGGCACCGAGGAGTGGATGCTGGCGAGCCCGGCGACCAAGCGAGAGATCGAGGGCTATGCATCCGCGACGAGCGTCGCTGCCGGAGGCACGATCCGCCTCTTCGTGAACACGGCATCGCCGCGCTACGCGATCGACGTCTATCGGCTCGGTTGGTACGGAGGCAAGGGAGGCCGCCTCGTGACGAGCACCGTCGAGCGGGATGGACGCGTCCAGGTCGTCCCACCTCCGGACGCCGACGGTCTCGTCGAGTGCGCCTGGACCGATCCGTACGAGCTCGCGATCCCCGCTGACTGGGTCACGGGCATCTACGTCGCCAAGCTCACGACGAAGGACACGGGAAAGCAGAGCTACATCCCCTTCGTCGTCCGCGACGACGTCCGCGCGGCCACGTATCTGGTCCAATCGAGCGTCACGACCTTCCAGGCTTACAACAACTGGGGAGGCAAATCGCTCTACGACTTCAACAGCACCGGCGATGCGCGTGCGTCGCGCGTCTCGTTCCTCCGGCCGTATGCGCTCGGCCTCAATCCGCAGGCCGCCGCCGGTGTCGGCGCCGGCGAGCTGATCACGAACCTCCAGGGCGCCGCCCAGACCGGACCGATGGGCTGGGAGTACCCGATGGTCCGCTTCCTCGAGCGGGAGGGCTTCGACGTCAGCTACGTCACCAACGTCGACGTCCATCGCGATGCCCAGCTCGTCGCGAAGCATCGGGTCTTCGTCTCGATGGGCCATGACGAGTACTGGTCGTACCGGATGCGTGATCACGTGGAGTACGCTCGCGATCACGGGGCGACCAGCGTCGCGATCTTCTCGGGCAACGTGGCCTACTGGCAGGTGCGTTTCCAGCCGTCGAAGGCCGGCGCGCCGGACACGACGCTGTATTGCACGAAGGACGCATCGACCGATCCCGTGAGCCTCGGCGTCGATGCGCATCGGGCGACGGTCCACTTCCGTGATGCTCTCGTCACGCGGGGCGAAGAAGGGCTCGGCGGCGTCGCGTTCCAGGACTACGGGATGAACAGCGACCTCGTCGTGCACGACCCGTCGAGCTGGATCTTCGCCGGGACGGGCCTCGCGCTCGGCGCCACGATCCCCGGCCTCCTCGGCTACGAGGTCGACGGCGCGCAGGAGCCGCCGCTCCCCGGCGTGCGTCGCGTGCTCCGGTCGCCCTGGACGACTCCGCTTTCGACGAGCGGGATCTCGGACGCCGTCGTGCGCGCGCTGCCGAGCGGCGCCGAGACATTCGCCGCGGGCACGATCCAGTGGGCCTGGGGCCTCGACGACCATCGGCCCAAGGGCGTGACCCAGCCGAACGTGCGGAGCGCGGCGGCGGAGCAGGTCACCCGCAACGTGCTGACCCGCCTCGCGGCGCCTCGCCCTGCGCGCAATCGCTCGCCGCTGTACCTCGACGAGGCGTTCAGCGGTGCGCTCGACGGCGAGCGCTGGTCGCGGCGCACGATTACCGAGGGCTACGACGCCTTCGACCCGACCGTCCCGGTCGAGGTCGCGGGCGGGCGCCTCACGATCACGCCCCGCGCCGGCGTCACCGGCCTCGTGCATGGCGGCATCACCACCGCGCGCACGTTCGCGATGACATGCGGGAGCGCGCGGGTGGAGCTCGTGGAGGCGACGAACGCGGCGTCCACCGCAGACACGACCTTCGCGATCGCGGTCGATCCGGGGCGCTGGTACCGGATGACGGTCGAGAACGGCGTGCTCGCGCTCGGAGCGAACGACGGCGCCGTCACGTCGGCCACCGTCCCCTATGACGCCGTCCAGCATCGACACCTGCGCATTCGGCACGACTGCGTTCTCGACGACGTGGTCTTCGAGACGAGCGCGGACGGCACGTCGTGGACGGCCCGACGGACGATCCCGCGGACGGTGGACCTGAGCGCTGCGTACGTCGAGGTCGAGGCGGGGACGTTCCAGCCGGAGGCTGCGCCGGGCAAGGCGATCTTCGACAATGTCCGTGTCGAGGTGCGCGGCGTGCGCGAGTCCTTCGCGAGGCAGCGCGATCCGGAGGTGTTCACGCCCGAGACCCTCCATGAGGGTGGCTACGATCCGGAGATGGAGGTCTTCCCCGCGGGCGGAGTCCTGCACCTGCGCCCGCGCGCGGGCGTCGCCGGCGGACACCACATGGGCTTCGCGACGACGCGCGAGATCGACTGGACCGGCGGCGTCGCCAGCATCGTCGTGCTGAAGGCGCCTCATCCCTCGACCGAGGCGAGCGTCTCGTTTGCGATCGTCTCGCAGGCTCCGGGCTGGGCGCGCTTCGCCGTCTCCGCCGGGAAGCTCTTCTTCCAGTCCGAGCTCGCTGCCGTGACGTCGGGCGAGTCGATCGCGTACGACCCCGTGGCTCACAAGCATCTCCGCCTCCGCCACGACACGGGGCCCGACCAGATCGTGTGGGAGACGAGCCCCGACGGCGCGGCCTGGGTCGAGCGCCGGCGCATCGCGCGCCCGTTCCCCGTCACCGCCCTTCGCGCCGAGATCGAAGGCGGGACCTATCAGGCGGAGGTCGATCCCGGCGAGGTGATCGTCGACGACTTCCTCTTCGCGCGGTGACGGCGCCCGCGCGCATCGCAGTTGAGCCCCGTGCCCGAACGGACGTAACGTCGCCGGTCCGATGAGTCGGCGTACGGTTCACTGCGCGGCGGCGCTCTCCATGCTGAGCCTCGCCAATGGCGGGCGCGCGTGGGCAGATGACGCAGCGCCCCGGCGCTTCGGCGACCGCGGGCAGCTCGTGGTCACGGCGGACCGGTTGATGCCGTTGGCCGGCTACACGACCCAGTCGATCACGGCGAGCGACGGGGACACGACGACGAAGACCACCGACAGCGGCGCCTCGATGGCCTTCCTGGTCGGCCGCGAGCCCAGCCTCGGGACGATGCACACGGTCCCCCGCGTGGCCCTCGACTACACCTTCCTGCGGGGGCTGACGGTCGGAGCCTCCTTCGCCCTCGCGTTCGGGATCGACGGTACGCACACCGAGGACCGCGCGCCGAAGGTCGGCCCGCGGACCGTGCGCGAGAACACGATCCCCGGGGCGACGCTCCTCGGCTTCGCCCCGCGCTTCGGCTACGTCCTCGCGTTGCCGAAGAACTTCGCGTTCTGGCCGCGCGCCGGCATCGCCTTCTACTCGATGGAGTCGCAGCGCGAGGAGACGAGCAACCTCGGCGTAACCTCGACCGCGACGGTGCGGGACACGGTCTTCTCGCTCGACCTCGACCCGCAGCTCGTGTGGACGCCGCTCCCGAACGTCCTCGTGCACGCGGGGCCGATCGCGAACATTCCGCTCACCGGCACGCACGAGACGGCGTTCGCACAGGGCCCCGAGGTCAAGGAGCGCTCGGACGATCTCACGATCTTCCACTTCGGGATCTCGGCCGGCCTCGGCGTCTGGTTCGACCTCTGACGCCTCAGGCGGCGCGGCACCGTGTGGGGGCGCACGGGGAGCAGCCGGCCCGACACGACCCGTGCGAGAGCGCGGAGCGGATCGCGTGGGCCATCGTCATCGCCGGGAGCAGCGCATCGCAGTCCCCGGCGTAGGCCGCGCCGAGCGCGTCGAGGCACGAGTCGTACGCTGCGACGAGGCGCGCGGTCGTCTCCGCCGAGACGATGTCGACCTCGCCGTAGAGCGCGCCGATGACGGAGAGCCCGTGCGCGAGGGCCTCCTCACGAGCCCTGGGCGCCCCGCACCGGAAGGCGAGCTCCGCCCGCTCCAGCACGTCGATGAGCCGATCGAGACGCTCGAGCGTTCGCTGGACGCGTTGTGTATCCGAATCGAGACGGTCAGCGGCAGAGCTCTCCGCGGCTTCATCGACTTTTGCGATCTTCGCGGCTCGCACATTCATTGGAACGGCGCGGCTCTGGTGGCCTTAAGGGCCAAGTGTCATCTCGATCGAGATGGGGACGAGGCGGGCATCCGGTCTGGATCTTGGTTGCCCCGGGCGGAGGCGTATAAGCTGGACGATTGGGGGAATGTGCGATCGTCACCATGTTCATCGTCACCCCCCTCCTGACCGTCCTCGATGCGCTCGTCGTCGGCTACGTGTTGGTCTTCTTCCTGATCAACGTGGTCTTCGTCGCGCTCAGCTCGAGGGCGATCCGGAGGGACCTGGCCGTGGAGGACGTCCGCCCGGCCCTCGGGCGAGCTCACGACCGTTTCCTTCCGACCGTCACGCTCCTCGTCCCGGCCTACAACGAGGAGGTCACGATCTGCGAGAGCATCGAATCGCTCCTCCGGCTGCGCTACCCGAGCTTCGAGATCGTCATCTGCAACGACGGATCGAAGGACAAGACGGTCGACGTCCTGCTCCGGAAGTTCCACTTCGTCCGGACCGAGCTCGACTACGACCCGCAGCTCGCGAGCGCGAAGATCCGTGGCTTCTACGAGGTGCGAGGTCCGCTCCCGCCTGGGCTGACGCGCCTCGTCCTCATCGACAAGGAGAACGGCGGCAAGGCCGACGCCTTGAACGCGGCGATCAACGTCTCGCAGGGCGAGTTCGTCACGAGCATGGATGCCGATAGCTTGCTCACGCCGGACGCGCTCCTCCTCGCTGCTCGCCCGATCGTGGACGACCGTGAAGGTGTCGTCGCCGTCGGCGTGCAGGTCGGGATCTCGAACGGGTCGCTCGTCGAGAACGGCCGCGTCGTCGAGATGCGGCTCCCGAAGGCGTGGATCGCGCGCTTCCAGATCGTCGAGTACATGCGTTCGTTCGCGCAGGGACGCGTCGCCTTCGCCGCGCTTCGCTCGCTGCTCGTGCTCTCCGGTGTCTTCGCGTTGATGCGCCGCGACCTCGTCGTCGCGATCGGCGGCTTCTTGACGAAGACGATGCAGGCGAAGGTCGGCATCGAGTACTGCGGTGCCGGCGTCCACACGGTCTGCGAGGACATGGAGATCGTCGTGCGTCTCCATCGCTACCTCCTCGACAAGAAGCTCCCGGGCAAGATCGAGATCCTGCCGTTCCCGACGGCTTGGACCGAGGCTCCCGAGAACTACAAGGACATCGGCAAGCAGCGTTCGCGCTGGTATCGAGGCCTGCTCGAGGTCCTCAACTATCACCGCGCGATGATCGGCAACCCGCGCTTCCGCCAGATCGGGCTCTTCTCGCTCCCGTACCAGCTCCTCTTCGAGGCGCTCGCTCCGATCATCGAGTGCGTGGGCTACGTGGTCCTTCTCGTCACCCTCGCGCTCGGGGTGCTGTCGGTGAAGTCGCTCCTCACGTTCCTGGCGCTGGCGGCCGCGATCAACCTTTGCCTCAGCGCGCTCTCGGTCCTCCTCTGCGTCCGCACGGAGGCCGGTCCTCACGGATCGGGCCTGGCCCTGTTCAACTACGAGCGCACCCGCGATCTCCTTCTCCTTCTCTTCGCCGGCTTCATCTCGAACTTCGGCTATCGGCAGTACCTCGTTGCCTGGCAGCTCAAGGGGCTCTGGGACTTCCTCAAGGGCAAGCAGGGTTGGGACAAGTTCGCCCGCAAGGGCTTCGCGCCGAGGCCGACGTGAGCGTCGCCGTCGTCGCGCCGAACGAGCCGCCGATCGTTGGCATCGTCGTGGACGAGACGGCGCCTGCGCGCTCGGCCGTCATCGCCGCGATCGAGGCCGCAGGCGCGAGGTTCGAGCTGTGGACGCCGGCGACGGCGATCGCGAGAGGCGCTGCGGCGGAGGCTGTCGTCTTCGACCTCGCGGCGTCGTCCCTGGAGCGGCTGCTTCCGGTGGCGGCGGTGCTCGACGGCGATCCGAGGACCCGTTGGAAGCCTCGGGTCTTCGTCGTCGACGAGGACGTGCCGGCGTCCCGGCTCGCGTCGTTCGGCGCGGGCGCGCTCGTGCCGGCGATCGCGTCGCCCGAGACGTTCGGCCTCGCGATCGAGCGCGCGCTCGAGCAGGCGCAGGCGCGCCGCGACGCCCACGCGCTCGCGCGATCGAGCGTCGATGATCTCCGCGCGCTCGAGCGGACCCTCGTGGCCGTGCAGCAGGACGGAGCGACGCTCTCGCACGACGCGCGCGTTCTCTTCGGGGTCATCCTCGGCTTCGCGGCGAACATGCGCGACGGCTTCGCCGGACCGATCACGGAAGAGCAGCGCCAGCACGTCCAGAACATCCTCGACGCCTCCAACGACGCGGCGACGCTCCTCGAGCGCTACGCCAGCGCATTGCGCCGAGCGATACCGAGGTCGAGCGAGCCCGCACAGGCTACGGCAGCTCGCGTGGCGACGCGACAGCATCACGATCTCGGCGAGCTGGTCCGGGCGACCGTCGCGCTCTTCCACGGCATCGCCTCGGCGAAGCAGATTCGGCTTGCTGCCGAGGCGTCCCGCGCCTTATTCGCCTGGTGCGATCCGATGCAGGTGAAGCAGGCGCTCGTGAACCTCCTCAGCAATGCGCTGAAGTTCACGCCTGCAGGTGGTCGCGTGAACGTCTCCGTCCGTCCGGGCCCGCTCGATCCCGCTCGGTCCGCGGCGATGGCGAGGCCCGACGTCGAGATCGTCGTCAGCGACACCGGGCCGGGCATTCCGGAGCACGAGCGCTCGCGCGTCCTCGAACGCGGCGTGCGGCTCGAGCGCGATCTCGCGATGCCGGGGA
Source organism: Myxococcales bacterium 68-20 (assembly GCA_001899635.1). Taxonomy (GTDB): domain Bacteria; phylum Myxococcota_A; class Polyangia; order Polyangiales; family Polyangiaceae; genus Labilithrix. The sequence continues at coordinate 161,888 of MKVQ01000008.1, forward strand.
CGGGGCACGGGCTGGCGATCGTTCGGGACGTCGCCGAGCTGCACGGCGGTCTGGTGCGCATCGACGAGACTCCCGGCGGCGGAGCTTCGATCGCGCTCGTCGTTCCTGCCGATCGGCGCGGGCGCAGCGGGGAGCAGGCCGCCGTGAGCGTTTCCTCCGCGCCGCCGCGCGCCTACTCCGTCCCGCCGTCGTCGGCGCGTTCGACTTGAGAAGAGACCCCTGAATGAGCCGCACCGGCGCACATATCCTCCTCGTCGACGATCACCCGAAGGCCCTCGAGCCGTTCGAGATGCGACTCAAGGCCCTCGGCCATCGGACGACGACCGCTCACAACGGCGAGGTCGCGATGGGGATCGTCGAGCGCGATCGCCCCGATCTGGTCGTCCTCGACGTGACGATGCCGGAGATGAACGGCTACCAGGCCTGCCGCGCGATCAAGCGCATCGATCCGAAGATCGGCGTCATCATCCTCACGGCAAAGACCGAGGCCGCGGATCGATTCTGGGCGTCGCAGTCGGGCGCGGACGATTTCCTCAACAAGCCCATCGATCCCGCCGCGCTCGTCCAGCGGATCGAAGCGCTCCTGACCCCTTCGTGACGACGTGAGCGCCACCTCGCTCGCCGCATGGATGGCCGTGACGCTGGTGGTGGGCGCCATCGTCCCGACCATCTTCGTGCTCGCGCGCGAGGCCGTGCGACGTCGCTTCACCCGAGCGGCGCTCGCGCGCGTCGCGGAGGCGATGAAGGCGACCGTGGGCGAGGGCGATGTCGCCGCGGTCGCTGCTCAGCTGCGCGAACGCTTCGACTCGTCGACGGTGGAGCGTGCGGTCGAGCAGCTGCTCCGCTCCGAGGACGAGAAGACTCGGATGGGAGGGGCAAGGCTCTTCACCGAGCTCGGTCTCGTGGCGCGCCATTCGAAGGTCCTCCGCGAGGCCCGGAAGTGGAGCGAGCGGGCGCACGCGGCGGAGGTCCTCGGCCTCGCGGGCGCCTCGGACGCCGTGCCCGCGCTCGTCGCGGCGATGAACGACCGCTACGAGGACGAGAGCTCGGTCAAGGCGGCGGCGACAGCCGCGCTCGCGAAGCTCCGCGACGCCACCGCGATCCCGCTCCTCGTCAGCGAGCTCGGTGCGCGGGGCGAGGGATCGGCGCGCAGCGTGGCCGAGGCGCTCGTGGCGTTCGGCGCGCTCGCGGTGACGCCGCTGCTCGAGCTCCTCGCCGATCCGAGCCGCGCCACGGCGCGCGTCTGGGCGGCGCGCGTCCTCGGGCGCATCGCCGACACCCGCGCGACCGAGGACTTGATCACACGTCTCCACGATCGCGACGACCTTCTCCGGATGGCCGCGGCGGAGGCGCTCGGGTCGATCGCCGACGCGCGCGCGGTCCAGCCGCTCATCCGGGCCACGCTGCGTGACCCCGCTCCGCAAGTGCGTGCCCATGCAGCGGCGGCCGTCGCTCGGATCGAGGGGGAGCGCGCGATGGACGTGCTGGTCGCCGCCCTCGCGGACCCCGACTACGCGACCCGCCTCCGCGCGCTCGAAGCATTCGAGGCGATCCGCGCCCCCGACACATCGCATCTCGAGTCGGCGCTGCGTGATCCGAACGTCGACGTCCGCCGTCGAGCCGCGCTCGCGCTCGAGCGTGTCGGCTACCTCGATCGTATAGTGACGCAGCTCACGAGCGGTGCTCGCTCCGAACGCGACCGAGCCTACGCCGCGCTGCTCGAGCTCGGCAACGTGGGGCTCCTCGACTCCGTCGCCGCTTACATCCATCACGAGTCGTTCGAGGTCCGCGCCCTCGTCGCGCGCATTTGCGGCGAGCTCGGCGTCGTGCGCGTCGCGCCGATCTTGAAGAGCCGGCTCAACGACGAGTCGTGGCCCGTGCGCGCGGCGCTCGTCGAGGCGCTCGGCCGGATCCGGGCGCCGGAGACCTCGGACGCGATCGTCGAGCTGCTCCATCGCGATCCCGAGGAGCCGGTCCGCGAGGCCGCCGCCGATGCCCTGACGAACTTTCCTCCCGGCGAGCTCATGGCGCACATCGAAAAGCTCACCACCGCCTATGACGCAGGGAGCGTCGTGGTGCGCACCCAGATGGTGATCCTCGTCTCGAGGTTCGAGGGCAACGCTGCCGATCCGCTCCTCGTCCGCGCGAGCATCGACGCGAGCGACGCGGTACGCCTACGCGCGGTGACCGCGCTCGGTGATCGGACCGGAGAGGCTCGCGTCCAGGCGCTCGTCGCTCGCCTGACCGACGCATCGCTCGACGTCCGGATGGCAGCCGTCGCCGCGCTCGGAGGCGCCGCGAGCACCGAGGCCTTCGAGGGGCTCCTCGGCGCGCTCGCCGGCGCCGCGCCGGCCCTTCGCGATCGCATCGCCGAGTCGCTCTCGCGGGGCGCGCGGCAGCAGCTCTTCCTCCGCCTCGACGAGCTCGAGAAGAACTCGTCGCTCGACGTGCGTCTCGGCGTGGCGTGGACGCTCGGCAAGTGTGGTGACCCTGCGGGCGTCTCGGCCCTCGCTCGGTTCCTGCGCGATCAGAGCGCAGAGCTCCGCGCGAGCGCCGCCGGCGCGCTCGCGAAGATCGCCGACGGCGCCGCTCGTGACGCCCTCATGACGGCCGCCGAGGACCCCAACGGGAGGGTTCGCGCCGCCGTCATGAACGCGCTCGGGCGTGCACCTGCCGGAGACGCCCGCGTCGTCGCGGTGCTCGAGCGAAACACGCGCGATCCCGACCCGTTCGTCCGCAACCGCGCGCTCGTCTCGCTCGCCTGTGTCGCGCAGGGCGCGCTCGAATCTCGCCTCGCGGAGCTCGGACGCGAGGCCACTCCCGCTGCCCGCCTCGTCGCTGCCGCCGTCGTCGGAACCGAGCGCGCGCTCTCTCTCGTCCTCGAGGGGATCGCGTCCCCCGGGGTGCTCGACGATGTCCTCGTGTTCCTTGCGCACGAGGACCCGGCCGTCCGCGCCGCGTTCTTTGCGGCCGTCCACCTCGAGGATCCCGCCGCGATCGGGCCCGCACCGGCCGACGTCCCCGGGCTCGTCGCGCAATACGAGTCGCTCCTTCGGACGAGCCTCGACGTCGCCTCACGTCGGTTCGCCGTTCGCGCGCTCGGCCACCTCTCCGGCGGCCGCAGCGCGGATGTCCTTGCTGATGCGCTCACGTCCGACCCAGCCGAGGTCGTTCGCCGCGAGGCCGCCGAGGCGCTGCATCGCCGCAGCGACGACGCCATCGCACGCAAGGCGCTCGTGCGGGCCGTCGGCGATCCGAGCCCCGAGGTCGCTCTCCGTGCGCTCGCAGCGCTCGCTCGCCGACGTGATGCGGAGGTCGCTACTGCGCTTGCGCTCCGGCTCGGCGCCGGGCCGCCGGAGGTGCAGCGCCTGACCGAATCGACGCTGGCCGACATCCATCGTGACGATCCGTGGCCGTTCCTCGATCGGATGATGGGCGTCGACGTACCCGAGCTGCTCGTGCCGGCGGTGCGCGTCCTCCAGCAGATGGGGAATCCGGTGACCGCGCCGCTCCTTCGCGAGCTCGTGCGATCGCGCTCGCCCGCGCTGCGTGCCGCGGCGGTCCGTGCGCTCGGCGCGCTTCCGTCGCCCGATCTCACCGTCCTCGCGTCGATGGCCGAGGACCCGAGCGAGGAGGTGCGCCTCGCGATGCTCGAGACGATGATCTGGACGGGGGAGTCGCTCCTCCGCGCGAACCCGCTCCGGAACGATCCGGCGGTTCGTGTCCGTGCGGCGCTCGCGACCTCGCTCGCGCGCTTCGAAGGAGCGGCGACGAAGACGGCGCTCAAGGTCGTCGGCTCGCTCCTCGACGACGCCTCTCCGGTCGTCCGTGCGGCGGCGCTCGCGACCCTCATGGAGAGCAGCGACTCTGCCGGTCTGCACGAGTTCATGCGCGTGTGGCCGTCGACGGCGCTCGACGTGCGGTTCGAGCTTCGCGTCGAGCCGCGGGCCGCTTCGATCACCGAGACCCTCGCGGAGTCGCTCACCACGAGCACCGAGGGAGCGCTCAGGCGTGCGGCCGTCACCGCGATGGGCGCGCTCGGCGTGGCCGGCGTCGAAGAGAGGCTCGCACCCGCGCTCCAGGATCCGTTGCCCGACGTACGCGTTGCGGCCATCCAGGCGCTTGCGGCGCTCGAGCTCCCGTCGGCTCGAGCCCGGATCGCGCAGATGGCGTCGGACCCCGATCTCTCCGTCCGCGAGGCGGCGCGACGCTCGGTCGTGCGGACGGTCGGATGATGCGTCGGCTCGGCAGTCTTGGCGGCCTTGCTGGCCTCGCGCTCGTGCTTGCGTGCTCCGCCCCCGCGTCGGCGCCGCCGGCGCGCTCGGCCTCCGCGTCGACGGCCAGTGCGATGGCCTACCTCCGGGGGGCGCTCGTGCCCTGGCCGTCTTCGGATTCATCCGCGCGGCTCGCGCTGACGGATCCCGAGTCGCGTCGCGTCGCCACCTACGACAGCGCGCTGATGGTGCTCGTCCTGATCCGAAACGGCAGCAGGGAGGAGGCGGCGAGCGTGATCGAGGGGCTTGCCGGTCTCCAGCGGCCGGACGGCTCGCTGCCGTTTTCGTTCGAGCTACCCCGACCGGACGAGCGGGTCGCGTACGTTCGCTCCGGAGCCGTGGCCTGGGTCGGCTATGCCGCGGCCGAGTACCTCGACTCCGATCGCCGCGGTCCCGCGCGCGATCGGGCCCTTGCTCTTGCGCGCGGCGCGGCCGACTACCTGATCGGGCGTCAGGTCCTGCAGCCGGGCGATCCTCGTGACGGTCTCGTTCGCGGGGGCGAAGGCACCTATCGCTACGACGTCGACGCGCGAGGGCGATTGCGCGAGGTGCTCGAGGCCGAAGACATCGCCTGGACGTCGGTCGAGCACAACGTCGACACGTTCTTCTTCCTGCGGGCGCTCGCACGCGTCACCGGTGAGGCGCGCTACGCATCCGCGGCGGCGCGGATCGCCGCCGGCCTTGCTCGAACATGGAGCGGGGCGCGCGGGCAGCTCGCGCGCGGGGTCGACACGACCGGCGCCGACGACGTCTCCGCGCTCGACTGCGCATCGTGGGGCTCGGTCTTCCTCGGCGCCTCGGGCGATCGCGAGCGCGCCGAGACGTCGGCCGCGATCGCCGACGCTGCGTTCGCCTCGTGCGATCCGCGTTCGTCCGCCCGTGGGCACCGCTTCCAGCGACGAGGTCCGCTCGTCGAGGGCGAGGTCTTGCTACGCGTCCTCGGTCCGAAGCTCCCGGCGCGCGACTGGGCGGATCTCGACGCGGTCTGGCCCGAGGGATCCGCGGGCGTCGCGCTCGCGGCGTGGCGCGTGGGGCGCGCCGACCGCGCGCGCATCATCCTCGACGAGCTCGAGCCGCTCCGATCGCCGGATGGATCGCTGCCGACCTTCACCGTCGACATCCCGTTCGTCTTCGACACGAAGCCGAGCATCGCGGGGACGGCTTGGGTCGAGCTCGTGCGATTCGAGCTCAGGCGTTCGCCCGACCGCCCGACGTTCTGGGCGCCCTGATCCCTGGCGTACCCGTCAGGCGCGGAGCTCGATCGGCAGCGTCATCAGCTCGTGAAGGATCGCGTCCGCCTTCTTGCCCTCGACGACGCCCGCTGCGAGCGCGCGGAAGATGGGCGCGCGCACGCCGGCGGCGTCGGCCCAGCGTGTGACGTACGGGATCAGCTCGAGCGCCTCGACGCGGAGCTCGGCGGCCTTCGCGGCCTCCGCCGGCGAGAATCCCTTGGCGAGCGCTTGGCCGACGAGGACCTCGGGGCGCTCGGTCTGAGCGATCGACGCGAGCAGATCGCCGTAGCCCGCGAGGCCGAGGAGCGTCTTCTCTTCTCCACCGGCGGCCGCGGCGATGCGCGATGCCTCGCCGACCGCGCGTGAGATCAGCGCAGCGACGAGCCCGGGGCTCGTCTGCATCGCCTGCGCGTAGCCGACCGCGATCGTCAGACACCCGACGAGCGCGCTCGCCCACTCGAGGCCACGGAGGTCGTTCGTCGGATACACGCGAAGCGTCGGTGAGCTCAGCGCCGCCGCCGTGATCTCGCTCACCTCCGGGTAACGCGAGCCGACGACGACGACGGACGGGCGCCCCGCGAGGATGTCCTGCGCGAGGGCAGGGCCGCCGAGCGCGCCCATTCGGCGGACCGACGTCTCCTCGCGGATGACCTCGGAGATCGTGCGGAGCTCGTCTGCGCCGCCGCTGTCGTGGACGAGCCCGCGGACGCCGTGAACGACGTAGTGGTCGCCCTGGACGTGATCGCCGAGCTCGCGGGTCACCGAGCGCGCGGCTCCCGAAGGGACCGCGAGGACGATCAGGCGCCCGTGCTCCGCGGCCTGCTTCATCTCGCGGACGATGCGAACGCCCTTCGGCAGCGAGCCGCTCAGGTCGCGTCGCGAGAGCACGACCACGTCGCTCTCCGCCCGCGCGGCGGCGGCGGCGAGCGCCAGCCCCCAGGCGCCGCCGCCGATGACGGCGACTTTGTGCTGGTGGCTCATGATCGGTGCCTCCCCCCGTTCGACCCGTTCGACCGTCGATCCCGCGCCATGGCTGAGTCAAGGTATCATGGCTCGAACAGCAGGGGTGGCCGTCTCCCGCGTTTCGCGGCATGGTGTGCGGCTCGGGAGCACCCCCCCTTCATCGCATGTCGAACCTCGTCCAGATCGGCAAGAAGCCTCGTAGTCATCAGCGCTCCGGTGGCCAGCTGGGCCGTCCTCGTTTCCTCCCGACCACGCGGGAGGAGATGCAGGCGCGCGGCTGGGACGAGCTCGACATCCTGATCGTGTCGGGTGACGCCTACGTGGATCACCCCGCGTTCGGGCCGATCCTCGTGGCCCGCTTCCTCGAGGGGCGCGGCTACAGGGTCGGCGTCATCGCCCAGCCCCGCTGGGACTCGCCCGCGGACATCGCCCGGATGGGGCGGCCGCGCCTGTTCGTCGGTGTCAGCGCGGGCAACCTCGACTCGATGCTCAACAAGCTGACGGCGCAGAAGAAGGTCCGCTCGGAGGACCAATATTCGCCCGGCGGCCGTGCGAACCTCCGCCCGAACCGCGCGACCATCGTCTACTCGAACCTCTGCCGTCAGGCCTTCCCCGGTGTACCGATCGTGCTCGGTGGCATCGAGGCCTCGCTCCGGCGGATCGCGCACTACGACTACTGGTCCGATCAGGTCCGCCGATCGATCCTGCTCGACGCGAAGGCCGACCTCCTCGTCTTCGGCATGGGCGAGCGCCCCGCATGGGAGATCGCGCGCCGCCTCGACGCCGGTGAGAAGGTCGAGGCCCTCACCGACGTCCGCGGCACCGCCCACGTGAAGAAGAACCGCCGCGCCTGGGAGCCGATCGCGGCGGACCCGAGCCGCTTCGTGGCCGATCGGAAGGCGGTCGTGCTTCCGTCCTACGAGGAGGTCTCGAAGGACAAGGAGGCGTTCGCGCGGATGAGCCGCGCGTTCCAGTACGAGACCAACCCGCACAACGGCCGCCCGATCCTGCAGCCGCACGGCGACGAGGCGGTCTACTTCAACTCTCCCGCGCTTCCGCTCTCGGAAGAGGAGATGGACGGCCTCTACGATCTGCCGTTCGCGCGTGCGCCGCACCCGTCCTATGCGAATGAAGGGATCCCGGCGTTCGAGACGGTGAAGCACTCGATCGTGACGATGCGTGGCTGCTTCGGAGGCTGCACCTTCTGCAGCATCACCGAGCACGAAGGACGTGTCATCCAGAGCCGGAGCGAGGGGAGCGTCCTTCGCGAGGTGCGCGAGCTCTCTCGCTCCGCCGGCTTCTCCGGCGTGCTCACCGATCTCGGCGGGCCCACCGCGAACATGTACAAGATGACGTGCAAGGACGAGCGCACCGAGACCGCGTGCCGCCGCCTCTCGTGCGTCCATCCCGGCATCTGCGAGAACCTCGTGACCGATCACGGTCCGCTCCTCTCGCTCATGCGCGCGGTGCGGAACGAGAAGGGGATCAAGCGCGTCTTCATCGCCTCGGGCGTGCGCTACGACCTCGCCGATCGCAGCCCCGAGTTCGTCGCCGAGCTCGCGCGCCATCACACCGGCGGTCAGCTCTCGGTCGCGCCGGAGCACAACAACCCGCGCGTGCTCGAGAAGATGAAGAAGCCGGGGATCGAGACGTACGAGCGCTTCGCGCAGGCGTTCTGCCAGGCGAGCGAGAAGGCGGGCAAGGAGCAATACCTCGTCCCGTACTTCATCACGGGCCACCCCGGCTCCACGCTGAGGGACACCGTCGACCTCGCGCTCTACTTGAAGCGGAACAACATGCGCCCGCGCCAGGTGCAGGACTTCATCCCGACGCCGATGGCCGTCGCCACGACGATGTTCTACACGGGGCTCGATCCGCTCACGAACGAGCCCGTGTACACGGCGCGCGATCTCCGCGAGAAGCGGATGATGAAGGCGCTCGTCTTCTACTGGGACCCGCAGCACTGGCCGCTCGCGCGCCAGGCGCTGATCGAAGCGGGGCGCCGCGATCTCATCGGTCACGGCCCGAACGCGCTGATCCCGTTCGAGGGCTCGGCCGATCGCGTCCACGCCGCTGCGAAGGGGCGCCCGCGCAACGGCGGCCCGCCGCGCTCGCGCGACACGGGCGGCCCACGCCCCCCGCGCGGCGGCGGCCGCGGCCCGCGCTGACGAACGAGCTCACGCCCGAAGAGGCGGCGTGTCCGCTGCCGCTTCCTCGCGACGGATGGAGCGCCCGAGCATGCGGGCGCCGATGGTCGGGAGGACGCCGAGGGTGAGGATCGTCGAGGTGACGAGGCCACCGATGACGACCGTGGCGAGGGGGCGCTGCACCTCGGCGCCGGCGCCCGACGCCACGGCCATCGGCACGAATCCGACGGCGGCGACGAGCGCCGTCGTGAGGACCGGACGGAACCGCGAACGCGCCGCGTTGCGCGCCGCGAGCATCGCTTCTTCGCCTGCGGCGAGGCGCTCGCGCAGGGCCGCCACGAGCACGCTGCTGTTCAAGGTCGCGACGCCGAAGAGCGCGAGCAGACCGACGACGGCGCTCACGGACACCGGAAGGTCACGGGCGGCGAGGGCGAGGATCCCTCCGCTCGTGGCGAGCGGAACGGTCGTGAGCACGACGAGCGCGGAGCGACCCTCTCCGAACGACAGGTAGAGCAGCACGAAGACGGCGAGCAGCGTCCCCGGTACGAGGACGGCGAAGCGCGTCGCCGCGTGGACGAGGTGCTCGTACTGTCCCGCGACCTCGATGTGATAGCCCGGCGGGAGCTTCTGCTCCGCGAGGCGCGCCTTCACCTCGTGGACGAACGAGCCGAGATCGCGACCTCGGACGTTGGCCTCGACGAGGACGCGACGGCGAGCGCCCTCACGGCTGACGATCGCCGGTCCCTCCTCCGTCTTGATCTCGGCGAGCTGGCCGAGCGGCGCGCTCATGCCGCCGGGGAGCGGGATCAGCGTCGTCGTCATCGCCTCGGGAGAGGGCGGGGGAGGGAAGAGGACGCGCACGTCGAAGCGTCGTTCTCCGTCGACGAGCACGCCCACGGGGCGGCCCGCCTTCATCCCTTCGACCGCCTTCGCGACCTCGCTCGGCGGCAGCCCGAGCCGTCCTGCGCGCGCCGGATCGGGCCGGATGGTGAGGAGCGGCAGGCCGGAGAGCGGCTCCGTTCGCACGTCGGCCGCGCCGGGGATCGACGAGACCTCGTGCGCGACGCGGGCGGCGAGCTGCTCGAGGAGGTGGAGGTCGTCGCCGAAGATCTTGAGCCCCACGTCGCTCTTGGTGCCGCCGAGCAGCTCGTGGGTGCGCATCTCGATCGGCTGCGTGAAGCCGAACGCCGTGCCGGGGAGCTCGCGATGGAGCGCCTCGGACATGTCTCCCGCGAGCGACTCGCGCGTCACGCCCGGGCGCCACGTCGCGCGCGGGCGGAGCATGACGAACACGTCGGATTGCTCGATGCCCATCACGTCGGTCGCCACGTCGGGGCTGCCCGTGCGGGAGATGACCGTGGCGACCTCCGGGAAGCGCTTGAGTGCCTGCTCGACCGCCGTGGTCCCCGCGATGGACTCGTCGAGCGAGACGCTCGGTGGGCGCGTGACCTGAACGACGAAGTCGCCTTCCTCGAGGCGCGGCACGAACTCGACGCCGCGCGTCGCGCCGGCGGCGATGCCCGCCGCGAGCATCGCTCCGGCGATCCCGAGGGCGGCCCAGGGGCGCTGCAGGAGGAAGTCGAGCGCCGGATCGTAGAGACGGCGCCGGAGCAAGCGGACGAGCCAGGGATCGCCGGCGTGCGCCCGCCGGAGCGCCAGGGAGGCGAGGGCCGGCACCCACGTGAACGTGAGCACGATCGCCGTCGCGAGCGCGAAGAGCACGGTCAGCGCCATCGGGCGAAAGAGCTTTCCCTCGACGCCCTCGAGGAGCAGGACGGGGACGTAGACGATCGCGATGATGACGACGCCGTACGCGAGCGGGCGGCCGACGACGTGTGCCTCGTGGACGAGGGCGCGCGACGCGTCGGTCTTCTGCAAGGCCATAGTGGCGAGGGCGCCTTCCACGACGACGACCGCGCCGTCGACGACGAGGCCGAAGTCGATCGCGCCGAGGCTCATCAGGTTCCCCGTCGTGCCCGAGACGCTCATCATCGCGAATGCCCCGAGCATCGCGAGGGGGATGGTCGTCGCGACCGCGAGCCCGGCGCGGAGATCGCCGAGGAGCAGGAGGAGCACGACGATGACCACGACCGCTCCCTCGAGCAGCGAGGAGCGGACGGTCCCGAGCACGCGATCGACGAGCGACGCGCGGTCGTAGAAGACGCGGACCTCGACGCCGGGCGGAAGGCGTTCTCCGATCTCCGTGAGGCGCTCCCGTGCGCGCGCGACGATCTCGTGGGCGTTGCCGCCCGCGATCATCTGGACCATCCCGTAGACGGTCTCGCCTTCGCCGTCGGCCGTCGCCGCCGCGAGTCGGAAGGCTCGACCGTCGGTCACCGTCGCGACGTCACGGACGAGCGTGGGAATGCCATCGCGCGTGGCCACGACCTGCGCCGCGATCGCATCGACGCTGCGATAGGCGCCGTCGAGCCGGATCATCGCCTGCTCGCTGCCACGCACGATCGCCCCGCCGCCCGTGGACGTGCCGCCGGCGAGCAGCGCCCGTTCGACGTCCTCCTGGGTGAGCCCGCGAGCGAGCAAATCGGCAGGCCGGAGGAGCACGTCGACCTGACGCGTATCACCGCCCCAGCCGTTCACCTCGACGACGCCGGGAACGGTCCGGAGCGCGTACGCGACCTCCCAGTCGAGCAGTGTCCGGATCTCGGCGGCCGAGTGTCCGGGCCAGCGCATCGTGAAATGAAGGACCTCGCCGAGCCCGGTCGTCATCGGGCCCATCTCGGGCGACCCGGCGCTGCGGACGGCCTCGCGCGCAGCGGGGAGGCGCTGCGCCACGAACGATCGCGCCTCGGCGATGGGAAGATCGTCGTCGAAGACGACCGTCACCGCGGATACGCCGGAGCGCGAGACGCTCCGGATCAGCGTCGTCCGCGGGAGCCCCGCGAGCGACAGCTCGACCGGACGCGTCACCAGCGCCTCGACCTCGAGGGGCGACAGGCCCGGGGCGGCCGTCAACACCTGCACCTGCACGTTCGTGACGTCGGGGACGGCATCGACCGGTAGCGCCCGCCACGCGCGCACTCCGAGCAGCGAGAGGAGGACGGTGCCGAGCAGCACGGCCCAGCGATGGCGGACACACGCCGCGACGATTGCGCCGATCAATCCTCGCCTCCGAGCTCGGCTCGCATCAGCTCGCCCTTGAGGAGCACCGTGCCCTCGACGACGACCTCCTCGCCCTCGGCCACGCCTGCGTGGACGGCGATCTGATCGCCCAGGCGGAGCCCAGCCTCGACCGGGCGCATCTCGAACGTCCCGGGCTCGTTCCCGCGGACGAAGAGGATCATCGCCGTCTTCAGCTCGACGATCGCGACCGTCGGCACGGTGAGGAGCTGGTCGACACCGCCGTCGACCGAGGGCGCGGGCACCTCGACCTCGACCTCGGCCTGGGCGCCGGGCACCAGGCTCGTGCAGCCGGGCTCGGGCGCCAGGCGCGCGCGTCGGCTCCGGGTCGGAGCATCGACCTGCGGGAGCACGCCGAGGACCCGCGCCGTGCACGCAGCACCGCTCCGCGGCTGCACGCGCGCGGTGCTCGCCGGCGCGAGCACGACGTTCGCTCCGTCGGGGATGCGCGCCTCGACGAGCACGCGGCCCTCGCTGACGAGACGGAAGAGATGCGTCTCGGGGCTCACGTGGGCTCCGAGGGGCGCCGTTCTCTCCACGACGACGCCGTCGACGGGGCTACGGATCGGGAGCTGCGTGGTCAGCATCGTCGCGCCCGTACCCGTTGGCGGAGGCTCACCGAGGCCGAGGCTGCCGACGAGCGTACGCGCGGCTGCGAGATCGGCGCGCGCGAGGTCGAGGTCGAGGCGGGCCTCGTCGAGCGCGATCTGCGTCGCGGCCTCCGAAGCGACGAGCCCCTCGAGGCGCGTGACCTTGCGGGCCTGCGTCTCGGTCCTCGTTCGCGCGCGGATTAGATCGGCGACGCTCCGGGCTGCTTCGGGCGAGTCGAGCCAGGCGAGGACCTGACCGCGCTTCACGCGATCGCCCTCGCGTGCCTCGAACCGCGCGATCCTGCCGGCGAGCAACGTCCCCGCTTCGGCCGCGCCTTCCGGGCTCGCGATCACGTCGGCGTTCAGCCTGACGGCGCCGGCGGCGTCGCGCCGGCCGACGCGCGCGGTGCGGATGCGGCCCGAGTCGAGTAGGCCCGGAGCAACGCGGACCGTTCGCACGTCGGCGGTGTGGGGCGCGGAGGCAACGGCCGCGTCGGGCGCCTTGCGGCTCTCGCCGGTCGCGCTCTGTTCCTTGCACCCGATCGCGAGGAGCGCGGCTCCCAGCGCGATGGCAGCGCTCGTTCGTGTCGTCATCGCGAGCCTCCCGTTGCGACGAGCGTCCCTCGGAGCGCCGACAGTCGTATGTCGGAGCGCCATACATCGGCCATCGCGGTGACGAGGCGCTCTTCGGCCGCGAGCGCCGTCCGCCGCGCGAGCAGGACGACGCCGAGCTCGCTCGTTCCAGCCGAGTAGGCCGTCATCGCGGTGTTGGTGGCGCTGCGGAGGGGCGCGACGACGGCGTCACGCAGCTCGGCACGCACCTCGCGCGTGTGCTCGCGTTCGTGGAGGGCGAGCCGCGCTTCGCGCTCGAGCTCGGTCCGCATGCGGGCGGCGTGGCTCGTCGCGGCCGCGGCGATCGTCGCTTGCCGGCCGACGTCGTGACGCGACGGATCGAAGAACGGCAGCGGCAGGGTGACGATCGCGGCGGCGGCGTGATCGCCCGAGCCCTCGCGCCAGGCGGATCCGCCGATCGACATCGTCGGTCCGAGGAGCGCGCGGGTCACGGAGGCCTCTGCGGAGGCTTGCGCCGCGCGCGCCTCGGCGGCGCGGACGGCCGGATGGCTCGCGAGCGCGTCGACGACGGAGCGCGCGTCCACCGCCTCGTCTCGCGAGCGCTCGAGCATGCCGTCTGCTGCGATCGCGCCGTCCATCGACGTCCCGACGGCGTGCGCGAGCGTGAGACGCGCGTGCGTCGCGCGGCCTTCGCCGTCGAGGACGGCGACCCTGGCGCCGCCGACCTCCGCCCGCGCGAGCGAGCGCTCGAGCGCCGTCGCGGCGCCGCTCGTCACGCGGACTTCGGCGATGCGTTCGAGTTTTGCGGCGTCCTCGGCCGCCGCCTTGCGAAGGTCCACGAGGCCCTGGGCTTCGAGCAGATCGATCCAAGCGAGCGCGGCGGTCGCGGCGCCCTCGATTCGCGCGCGATCGACGTCGGACGATGCCGCATGGAGAGCCCAGCTCGCAGCACGTTCGCGCGCGCTGCCGAGCCCGCGGAAGGCGAGCTCTTGCTGGACGGTCACGACGACCTCGGGCCCGGTCGGGAGGTTGTACGGCCGGCGCGCGCCGGCGAGGACGGTGAGCTGCGGAGTCGACGGGAGTGACGACCCGGGGCTCTGCGCGAAGGCGACTGCGGCCTCGCGGTTGACGTTGGACTCGATCACGGCCGGTCCGCGGCGCGCGCCCTCCGCGATCGCGTGGTCGAGGGTCATCGGCCTTCGTTCGGGCTCGTCGGCGAGCACGCCGGCGGAGGCGGAGGCCAGCGCCGTGCTCGTCGAGAGCGCGACCATGAGGCGGCCCAGTGTGGACGACCCCTTGCGACGGCGGCGAGGCATGCTCCCGGTCTATTCCCAGGGAGCCCAGCTGCATATCCGACAACTGCCGGAGTCGCCCGCGGCCCATACCGAGCTACCGTTGGATCCCGAACATGAGCTCGGTCACCTTGCCCCGGGGCGGCGCTGCGCGAGGAGCGGGCCGCGCGCAATCGCAGCGGCTGTTCGTCTACGTCGCTGCGGGGCTCCTCGCGGGGCTCGCGTACGCGTTCCTGAACACGCAGACCGACGACTGGGCGCGTGACGGCGGCCTCGGACGATTCTTCTCCGCCTTCCACTCCTTCGTCGATCGAGGCATCCCGGTCCTCGCGGGAGCGTTGCTCGGCCTCGCGTTTCATTGGCTTCATCTCCGTGGCCGCCTCGCCCGGGCCGAGGCGCTTCGGGCCGAGGAGCTTCGCTCGCGGCTCCGTCATGTCGAGCGCGATCAGGCAGTCTGGGTGGTGGCCGCGGCGACCCTCCACGAGCTGAAGAACCCGCTTCACGCGATGGGGCTCCTCGTCGACGAGCTCGAGGATGTGATGAAGAGCGGCGACGTGGCTGCGGTCACGGAGCAGGTTCATCGTGTGCGCCGCCAGATGGATCGCACGCTCGTCCCGCTCGACGCGCTGCGGTCGCTGACGCGCCAGGGCCCGCGCAGCCGCAGGTTTCGGCCGATCGGCGAGACGGTGGAGGACGTCACCGCAGCGCTCCGCCCGCTCGCCGAGGAGGCGGGGGTCGAGCTCCGCCTCGAGGGCGACCGGCACGCGACGGCCACGGTCGATACCGAATACCTGCGCGTCATCCTCGACAACCTCGTCGGGAATGCGCTCGAGGGCGGGCCCGAAGAGAGAGCTCGCACGGTCGTCGTCCGCATCGGGGACGAGCCACTGAGCTCCCGCGTCGTCGTTCGCGTGAGCGATGACGGGCCGGGGCTCCCCGCCGATCGGCGCTCGACCGTGTTCCAGCCGCTCCGTACCGACAAGTCGAGCGGCCTCGGTCTCGGTCTCCCGATCGCGCGTGCCCTCGCGCGCGCCCTCGGTGGTGAGCTCGTCGCGGCCGAGGTGCCGGGCTTCTCGACCTCGTTCGATCTCGTCGTCCCCGTCCACGCGGAGGTCCGATGACGACGACGGTGAGGCCGCGGCTCCTGCTCGTCGAGGACGAGGCCGAGGCTCAGGGCGCGCTGGCGCGAGCGCTCGGGCGGGCCGGGTACGATGTCCAGGCGGCACTGGACGTCGCGAGCGCGCTCGCCCACCTGGAGGATGGGCGCCCGCGCCTCCCCGACCTCGCCGTCCTCGACGTCGTGCTCGGCGACGACGATCGCGGCGGGCTCCGCGTGCTCGAGGCGATTCGCGCGCGCTCCGCTCGTATCCCCGTCGTCATCGTGACGGCGTTCGCCGATGTCGCGAAGGTGAAGGCCGCGCTCAACCTCGGAGCGTCGCATCTGCTAGAGAAGCCGTTCCGCGCAGCGGAGCTCCTCACCGTGATCGATCGCCTGAGGGCGGCGCGCCCCGATCCGTCGGAGGCCGTCGTGCAGGCCTTCGCGCGCGCGGGCCTGACGCGCCGCGAGTCCGAGGTGGCGCTTCTCGCCTTGAAGGGCCTCTCCAGCCCCGAGATCGCCCACGTGCTCGCGATGAGCGACAAGACCGTGCGCCAGCACCTGTCCCGCGTCTACGAGAAGCACGGCGTGAGCGGCCGCGGAGAGCTCGTGCACCTGCTCTTCCCGATCTGATCGGGCGAAGCACGGTTGTAGAAATCGTCCTCCTTCCGACCTGCGCGAGCTGCTCGACGCGGCGTGACGCCGACCGCGGCGACTCGTCCGCGGCACGTGCATCACAGCCTCGGTGTCAGCCGATGAGTGGGCTTTTCGGTGCAGCGTTTTGCCTCGATGCAGGACACGTGAAGCCGCGTATCCTGATGCGTCGTGCGGACCATCACCGTCAACGAGGTCATCCTCGCGATCGACGAGGCTCGGGAGCGCGAGCCCGGCGGGGCGGTTGCCTTCGATGGCGACGGGACGCTCTGGTCGGGCGACATCGGCGAGGACTTCTTCGCGGCCTTCCTCGATCGCGGAGTCCACGACGCGGCGCGCGAGGCCCTCGTCCGTGAGGCTGCCGCCGAGGATGTCGACATCTCGGGTACGCCGCGCGAGATCGCGCAGCGGATCCACGCGGCTTACGTCGCCGGGACGTTCCCGGAGGAGCGCGTCTGCGAGATCATGACGTGGGTCGCCGCCGGGTGGTCGCGGACGGAGCTCGATCGCTTCTGCGGTGAGCTCGTCGAGACGCTCCGTCTCGGCGACCGCCTGCACGCGGAGACGATCCGGATCGTCGAGCACGCGCGGCGCGTCGGCATCGACGTGTACCTCGTGAGTGCCTCTCCGCGCGCCATCGTCGAGCAGGCCGCGAGGCTCGTCGGGATCGAACGCACGAATGCGATGGCGGCGCGAGAGGCATGCAACGCCGCGGGGATCGTCGAGGCCGCGATCGAGCGACCGATCCCGTACGGCCCGGGGAAGGTGACGCATCTCCGCGAGCGGCTCGGGGAGGCGCGGGTCCTCTACGCCGCCTTCGGCGACAACGCGTTCGATGTCCCGATGCTCCGCGAGTCGCGACATCCGGTGGCCGTTCGGCCGAAGGCGCGACTCGTCGATCGCGCCGCCGAGGTCCCCGCGCTCGTCGAGCTCGAACGACGGTGACCTCTCGTCTCGGCGCATCCGGCCAGCGGGTGGCCCAGAGAACAGCCCAGAGAACAGGCCAGAGCACGGGCCAGAGAACAGGCCAGAGAACAGGCCAGAGAACAGGCCAGAGAACAGGCCAGAGAACGGGACGACGAAGAGCTTCCAGGGCGGGTGCGAAAGACCCCTCCCGGCTCCCGTGGCCCGGGTATGCTTCGGGGTGGTGAGCTTGGACAGCGAACGTGAACGCGAGCTCGAGGCGCTTCGCACGCAGGTGGCGAACCAAGCGGCGTCGCTCTCGGAGACGGTGACCGACGGCTTCGACGACTTCCACATGGGAGCGGCCGACTACCGTGTCGACCTGAAGGGCCCCGAGGGACCGTCCACCGGCGGCGGCGCGCAGGCCCGGCAGAGCATCCGCCTCGTTCCTCGCCGCCCCGGGTACGCCGTGGTCGTGGCCGGGACGGTCGACCCGGTGACGTCGACCGCGGAGGTGCGGACGTTCGAGCACGTCGCGGTCCTCCACGAGCTTCGCTTCCGCCGCCCGCTCGAGGTCACCGCCGACGAGTATGCCGCGTTCCTCACGAAGCTCGATGTCGTCCTGAATCTCGCCCGCGTGCGCTCGAAGCGCGTGCCACCGTCTCCGGAGCTGCTCGCGCAGCGGAAGGCGATCGGGAAGATCTCGATGCCCGCGGTCGTCCTGTTCGTCTTCGTGATCTTGCTCGCCGCGCTCGTCGTCTTCCGCGTGATGCGCGCCGTCGCCCCCTGAGCCTCTGAGCGCACGAGCCCGGACGGAGCCAGCTCGGACCGACCGAGCCCGGACGGGGGCGCGCGCGCGGAGGAGCCGCAGCCCCGAATCGAGGGTCTCGCGGCCGTCACGGCAAGCTCATGCGCCGCCGGAACTGGGCGTGATAGGATAGTTCCACGCCCATGTCCGGCACCCGGAAGATGGAGAAGTTCGAGATCGACGTGTACACGAAGGCGTGTGCGGACGATCGCGCCGAGCCGTTGGGGCTCGAGACGCAGGCGGCTGCGGCGATCGCCGAGCTCCAGCCGGGCGCGCTCCTCGACAGCCTCGAGGACCGAGGCGCCGCGCTCCCGGCCGTGCCGTTCGAGCGACGTACGAGCGGTGGCTCGAGCGACGCCGATCTCCCCGCGCTTCCCTTCGAGTCTCGAGGGCACGTGGGCTCGGGCACGAACGGCGTCGCAAGCGCGCCCGTGGCCGATGCGCCCGCTGCCGGTGCGTGGGTGCCGGGTGAATGGGTTCCGCCGCAGGAGGCCCAGCCCCTGCCTTCCGACGTGGGCGCGAAGACGGGCGTCGAGGCGCTCCGGACTCGTCTCACGCAGAAGTTCGTCTCGCTCGCCGACTCCGTGACCGAGGACTTCCGAGACTTCGCGATCGGCGCGGGCGCCTACGCGGTCGAGCTGACCGCGCCGCAGGGGATGTCGACGGGCGGCGGGATGCAGGCCCTGCAGCATCTCCGTCTTCGTCCGCGTCGAGATGGCTACCCTGTCCTGGTCGCCGGGACCGTCAACCAGGTCGAGCGCCGCGCGGAGCTGCGCGACTACGACCACATCATGATCATGAACCAGGTGCGCTTCCGCACGACGGTCGACATCAGCCTGCAGGAGTGGGAGCAGTTCCTCCGGAAGGCCGAGGTTGTCCTCAACCGTGCGGGCATCCAGTCGATGCGCACCCCGCCGCCGCGCGAGCTGCTCGAGCAGCGGCGCAGCTTGGAGCGCGTCTCGAAGGGCGCGCTCGCTGCGCTGGTGGTCGTGCTTCTCCTCGCGGCCGTGGTCGTCTGGCGTGTCTTCGTCGCGCTCGGATCCGGATAGCGCGAGCGTTCCGTCCGTAGCTCTTGAGGCGTCACGGAGGGCCGACTAGAACGCTCGGCGATGGATTTCGATCTGACCGAAGAGCAGCGTCTGGTCCTGGACACCGCGCGTGATTTCGCGACTCGCGAGATCGCCCCGAAGGCCGCCGAGATCGACAAGAGCGGCCGCTGGCCCGCCGAGATCGTCTCCAAGATGGCTGAGCTCGGCTTCCTCGGCGTCGCGATCCCGCAGGAGTACGGCGGCGCGGGTCTCGACTCGCTGACCTACGCGCTCGTGATGGAGGAGATCAGCGCGGCGTGCGCCTCGTGCGGCGTCATCATGAGCGTCAACAACTCGCTCTTCTGCGACCCGATCTACAAGTTCGGCACCGACGAGCAGAAGAAGGAGATCCTCACCGCGTGCGCGTCCGGCCAGAAGCTCGGCTGCTTCGGCCTGACCGAGCCGATGAGCGGCTCCGACGCGCAGACGATGGTGACGCAGGCCGAGAAGACCTCGGACGGCTGGGTCATCAACGGCGCCAAGAACTGGATCACGAACGGTCCGCACGCCGACTACGTCATCGTGTTCGCGATCACCGACCGGAGCGGCGGAAAGGTCCGCCACACCGCGTTCGTCGTGCCGAAGGGGACGCCCGGCTTCACGCAGGCACCCCCCGATCACAAGCTCGGCATCCACGGCGCGCACTCGTGCACCATCTTCTTCGAGAACTGCAAGGTCCCGGACAGCGCCGTGGTCGGCAACGTCGGCGAGGGCTTCAAGGTCGCGATGGCCACGCTCGACGGCGGCCGTATCGGCATCGCCTCGCAGGCGCTCGGTATCGCTCGCGCCGCGCTCGACGAGAGCGTCCGCTACGCGAAGGAGCGGAAGAGCTTCGGCGTCACGATCTCGAACCACCAGGCCATCCAGTTCATGCTCGCCGACATGGCGACCGAGCTCGATGCCGCCCGCCTCCTCACCTGGCGTGCCGCGTCGATGAAGGACGCCGGCGTCCGTCACTCGATGCAGAGCGCGGAAGCGAAGCTCTTCGCGAGTGAGCTCGCGACCCGCGTGGCGCACAAGGCGATCCAGATCCACGGAGGCTACGGCTACTCGACCGAGTTCCCCGTCGAGCGTCACTACCGCGACGCGCGCATCACGGAGATCTACGAGGGCACGAGCGAGATCCAGCGCATCGTCATCGCCGCGAGCGTGCTCCGCGCCTAACTCGCGTCGCGCACGAACGAACAACGTCTCTGCGAAGACCTTCGAGGAAGATCCCATGAGCCTCTCCTTCAGCAATACATCGCTGCGTCGCGCTCTCTCGCTCGCCGCTTGTCTCTCCGTGTCGGCCCTCGCGTGCGGTGGGACCACGCCGCCGCCGAAGACCGAGGAAGCGGTGAAAGAGGCGCCGAAGGAGCGGGAAGAGTCGAGCGGCGGGCCGACGATCGAGCAGGAGCTCGGCTCGATCGATCAGCGCGCCGTCGAGAAGAAGTTCGACGATCTCCAGTCGAAGCTCCAGGGATGCCACACGCAGGGCCGCGACCGCGTGGAGTACCTCTCCGGCGACGTGAAGGTCTTCCTTCGCGTCGGCAAGGACGGGAAGGTGCGGTACTCGTGGTTCGAGGAGTCGAGCCTCGGTGACCTCGAGACCGAGAAGTGCATCCTCGGCGTCTTCGCCGCGGCGGACTGGCCGAAGCCGAAGGGCGGCGAGGCCGAGATTCGCAACGGCTTCGGCTGGCCCGCGGGCAGCGAGCGCGCGCCCACGTCCTGGGGACCGGAGAAGGTGATTGGCGCCCTCGACGAGGACAAGGCGGCGAAGAAGGGCGTCGAGAAGTGCAAGAGCGGCATCTCGGGCGACTTCATCGTCACCGCGTACGTCGAGCCCGCGGAGACCGACGACGGCGCGGGCGCCGCGCACGCCAGCAAGAAGCTGGCACAGAAGAACGCGAAGAAGGGCAGCGGCGGCAAGTTCAAGTCGCTCGGTGTCGCTGCCCCCAACAAAGAGGGCGCCGAGAAGGTGGACTGCCTCGTCGACGCGCTCAAGAACCTCTCGCTGCCGAGCCCCGGCAGCTACGCCGCGAAGGTGAAGTTCGCGCTGTAGGACGCCACCGCTCTCGAAGAGCGGGGCTACCAGCGGCCCTCCGGCTGCTGGCGTCTTTTCGTATCGAGCCGGCTGTACGCTGGCGGAGCCTGACCCGACCGATGGACCTTTCTCCCAACGAGACACAGAAGCTGGTGCAGGCCACGGCGCGCGACTACGCGACGCGCGTCATCATGCCGGCGGCGGCCGCAATCGATCGCGAGGAGCGCTTCCCGCGTGACATCCTGAAGGGCCTCGCAGAGCTCGGCCTCATGGCGGTCAACGTCCCCGAGGAGCTCGGCGGCGCCGGCGCCGGCGCGGTCGCGTACGCCCTCGCGATGCAGGAGGTCGCCCGCGCCTGCGCGTCGACCGCCGTGACGATGGCGGTGACGAACATGGTCGGCGAGGTCATCGCCACGTTCGGCACCGACGAGCAGCGGAAGAAGTACAACCCGAAGCTCGCCAGCGGCGAATACGCGGCCGGCGCGTTCGCGCTCTCGGAGCCGGAGGCGGGAAGCGACCCGGGGTCGATGCGCACGACCGCCACGAAGGACGGCGATCACTGGGTCCTCGACGGCCAGAAGCAGTGGATCACGAGCGGCGCGCACGCCGGCGTGATGGTCGTCTGGGCCCGTACCGGCGATCGCGAGAAGCTCCCCGGCACGCGTGGGATCTCGTGCTTCCTCGTCGAGGGCGGCACGCCCGGCCTCAAGATCGGCAAGGCCGAGGACAAGATGGGGATCCGCGGCTCCAACACCGTCGGCCTCACCTTCGAAGGGTGCCGGGTGCCGGAGTCCGCGCTCCTCGGTGAGCTCAACGGCGGCTTCAAGATCGCGATGATGGCGCTCGACGGCGGGCGCATCGGCATCAGCTGCCAGGCGATCGGAATCGCCCGCGCCGCGCTCGAGGAGAGCGTTGTCTACGCGAAGGACCGGAAGCAGTTCGACAAGCCGATCGGCGAGTTCCAGGCGACGCAGTGGAAGCTCGCGGACATGCAGGTCGAGCTCGACGCCGCCAACCTCCTCGCGATGCGCGCGGCGTGGCTCAAGGAGAACCGCCGCGTGTTCTCGCGCGAGGCCTCGATGGCGAAGGTCTTCGCGACCGAAGCCGCGAACCGCATCTGCAACAAGGCCGTCCAGATCCACGGCGGCTACGGCTACACGCGCGAGTTCGCCGCCGAGCGCCACCTCCGCGACGCACGCGTCACGACGATCTACGAAGGCACCAGCGAGGTGCAGCGGATCGTGATCGCGCGCAACGTCCTGTCCTGAGCGCGGGCGCCAGCTCGAACCAACGCCAACGCGCAGAGGCCGCTCAGGCGAGCGCGTACCACTCCTGGAGCGAGTTTCGCCAGGACGCGGACCCCGGGCGGGCGTTCGCGCAGGCGCCTCGCTCGGTTCTCCCCGCGCACGCAGTAACGTCCGATCGCCGGGCCCCGGGGCGGCACGCGCCGCCAGGTGCGCTGGGACTACTCGTGGGCCTCGAGGGCAGAGGAACCGCATGAGCGTCACCGGACGAATCTCGTGTCCACCTCTTCTCGTTAGAGGAGAGCTGCACCTCCTTCGCAAGTCGCCGCCGGCGTTGACACGATGCCGACCGGCGATGCGTTGGTCCCTCTTGCCAACGCCATGGCGTCAGCACTCAGCCCGAGATGGCGCGTATCGAACAGCTTTCTCGGGTCGAACACCGCTCCGCGTCCGACATGCCATGGCGCTCGTGCCAGTTTCCGCATCAAGGCGACGACCGCTTTCAGCGATTGCTTCCGCCTTGTGACTATCCCGCGTGCGGTACCACGTTTGCTCTCCGTTGGTCATCGCTACACCCGTCGTCTTCTCCGCCGAGTGATGAGCGTTTCGAGACGCTCCTCGTCGAAGTGTGGTCGGCTCGTCGAGCACGTAGATACCTCTGTCCGTACCCATCTGCGTCGCGAGCTTGAGCCGCTGCCGCTCGCCACCCGAGAGCGTCGTGAGGGGTTGGCCGAGCCGTAGCTAACCGAGCCCGACGTCGACCGTACGTTGCAAGATCGCCTGAGCGTCCGCCGAAGAAGCCGAGCGCGTCGGGGCTGTTGAATGCCCTCGCCCTCAAGGAAGCGCGTAGAACAGGAAGAAACTGGCGCGGGGCTCGAACGACCAAAGGCTCCGACTGGGCAAAGGGGCACCGCGCACTTCGTAGACGAACGTCGGCGGGCTGGCGATCCAGTCGACCCCCGCCATCGCCGTGAGTCCTAGATTCTGCGTCGCGAGGTAACGTACGGCGATATCGAACGTCGCGAATGGGGACACGAACACGCGACTTGCCGAGGGGACAAGGCGCGCATCACGTGCCGTGATCGCGCGCACGAACGAGACCCCTCCAGCTCCAACCCCGCCGTGAACGCGCCACCTCTGCGCGTGAACGACGACTTTGCCGAACGTGGCGCGGACATCGTGACGCGACAATAGGAGCGAGGAAAATGCGTCATGGACGCGACTGGGCAGCCCTACGGACAGGCCGAGCCCAAGAACATAGTCCCGCCACTCGAAAAGTCCCGCAATGGCACCAGAGCGTGATCCGGCGGGACTTACACCGTCGAAGCTGAGCTGCCAGCCGAGACCGACATGGGCATGCCAGGTCGACGGAGCGTTCGTCGGGCGGTGTGGCTCCGGCTTCGCGGGTACGGCGGGCGAGCTTCGTTCACGCGTCTCACGTGCTTCCGATGGTTGCGGGGGCGGCGGCGGTGGCGAACGGTCCGTCCCCCCGGCCGTAGCTCCGTCGCGCCCGAGAAGCTCGTCGCGACTCACACCTACGAGACCATCGGCATCGATCGCGTAGAGGGACATTGTGACGACGAGCGCGGCTTCCTCGAGCGCGGCCGACGTCGCTCGCCCCGCCCGCGGTTCTCCGATGCGCCGAACGAGCACGCGGTCCTCGCCGGGGAGGGCAACGACGACGCGCAGCTCGCCGGTCGTCGGGTGCTCGAACCAGACGACGACCCGTGCGCCCGCCTCGGCAAGCGCATCTGCGTTCTCCAGCCTATGCCGGAGCTCCCCTTCGAGTGCGGGGGCGCGGACCTCGCGCAGCCGCACGGGAAGGTCGCTTGCGTGTCCGAGAATGCGTTCGAAAATCAGCCGGTCATCGGCCGTGACGGTCCGCACCACCACCGGAATGTCTTCAGCCCAAGCGTGCCTCGGCAGAAGGGCCACCAGGAGCGTCGCCAAGAGCGCGGCAACCATGGGCCCGGCGCGAGAGCGACGCTGCATGTGACGATTAGAAATCGTACCGTGACCGGCTCGATTTTGCGATGACTTTCCCGGCGAGCGGCGATTGGCCGGATGAGATGACGCTCGCCCTCACCCACGCTCAGCCAGATCCGCTGGGCGTTCTTTGCTCCACCGAGCGTCCGATGGCGAATGAACGCCTCAAACACGTCGTGACGACGCACTACGGCGCTCTTCGTCGTGCGATGCGCCGGGTTGGCGTCAGCAACGCCGACCTCGACGACGTCCTTCAAGAGATCTTCCTCGTCTTCACACGACGCATGGCCGAGGTCTCACCGGACTCCGAACGGAGCTTTCTTCTCCAAGTCGGACTTCGCGTCGTCCACACACGACAACGAGCGTACGTTCGGCGGCGAGAGACCCTCGACGACAGCATCGACGAAGCAACACCGGTCGGGCCTGTGGGATCGACGCCCGAAGACGTCATGAGCCAACGCGAGGAGATCGAGCTCCTCGACCGTCTGTTGGGTGCGATGCCGGCCGAGCTGCGGACGGTCCTCGTACTTTGTGAAGTGGAAGAAGCCACGCTCGAGGAGGCTGCACAGATTCTGGACGTGAAAGTGGGCACGGTTGCATCGCGCCTTTTCCGAGCTCGCAAGCTCTTCGACAAGCTCGCCACCCGCGCTCGTGCGGCTCAAACCACCAGGTCTCGATGAGCGACGAACTCAGTAGCTTCGCGAAACGCCTCCTCTCGGCGGGACGCGCCGATCTCGATGCGGACCATGTAGCCCTCGAGCGGGAGCTCCTCACTCGACTCTCGCGCGACGGAAGCGGCAAGGATCCCACCAGCGCTCGGAAGCTCGACCGTAGGCTCACAGGCTGGACGGCCGCTGGGGTTGCGGTCGGGATCGGCGTCCTAGCGCTGTACTTCGTGTGGGATCCGCCCGCATCGCCCCCGCAGTCCGAGGTGGTGACGCAGCGAGTCACTCGTCTCACAGAAGGCGTTGCAACGGCCGATGTCCCCGCATCGCCTCCCGTCGTCGAACCTAGTCCGGCAGTGTCTCCCGAAAGCTTGCCCCCTGCGCCGCCATCCTCGCGGCGAGGAACCGTGCCCGCAGAGTCGTCCGACCTTCTACGCGAAGCAAACCAATTGCGAGCTCAGTCGCGCTGGGCCGACGCCGCAAAGAAATACGAGCAAGTGCTCCGGCAGCGGGGGAATTCGCCCGAAGCGTACCCGGCGACGATCGCGCTCGCAAAACTGGCGCTGGACCACCTGGGCGACCCGGCTCGCGCGCTTTCGCTCTACGACCGGGCCATGGCGATGACGCCCGACGGAAGTCTCGCCGAAGCGACCTACTGGGGGCGGGCGCGAGCGCTCCGAGCGCTCGACCGTCGCGACGACGAGAGGCACGCACTCCACACGTTCATGACGAAATATCCCTCGAGCCTGCTCGCAGGTTCGGCCGCGGCACGATTGAAGCAACTCGAAGCCAATTGAGCTTCGACTTCAAACATTCGAGGAAAGAAGGCGAGAATGCGCCGACCAGCCTACTATTTGCTTGCCAGTGTCGCTGTGTTCACGCTCGCACAGCAAGGTTGCTCGTCCCCCGTCGATCGAATTGGATACATCGATCGAACCGAGGACTCCACCGGCGGCACATTTGAGGATCGCCGCGACGCGTCGGCCGACGCAGCCGAAACCGACTACGACAACACGCTCAACCAGTGCGCTACGAACGAATGCCCCGTAGGACGAACGACCTGTCCGAACAACCCATTCCCTTGTGCGGTGGACCTGCTGACGGACAACAACAACTGTGGGGAGTGTGGGCGCTATTGCCCG
Organism: Myxococcales bacterium 68-20; assembly: GCA_001899635.1. GTDB lineage: Bacteria > Myxococcota_A > Polyangia > Polyangiales > Polyangiaceae > Labilithrix. The sequence continues at coordinate 187,706 of MKVQ01000008.1, forward strand.
AACGAAAGCGACCTTCTGCGCATCAGCGCTCTCACTACATGCGTCGATGGTCAATGTCAGTATAGCTGTAGGACCCCAGCAAAGAACTGTAACGGTATTTGGGACGACGGATGCGAAAGCTTCAGCAATGACCCCAACAACTGTGGGGGCTGCGGGGTCGTCTGTCCCGAAGACAAGAAATGTACGGGTGCCGGTTGCGTCTGCAAGGACGACAACAGCTGTGGATGGTGCGGAAATGTCTGTCCTGTCACGTCACCAACTCCGCTTCCAGTTTTTCCGACCTCCTGGCACATAGGTTTCGGATGCGATTCAACAAATGGCGATTGCTTTGCACCAAGATGCGGCAAAGCTAACTTTGTAGCATGGGCGGACTGCAATCACGATTTCTTCGGAACCCCCGACCTGCCTGGGGACGGTTGCGAACAAGACATCGGTACGGACGAGAAGAACTGTGGAGGCTGCGGGGTCGAATGTAGGCCCGGAGAAGCCTGCGTTCCGAATGCCGGGAGCGGGGTCGGGACGTGCCAATGCTTCTGCGGAGAAATCTGCTTCGACACGAGCAGCGACCCCTACAATTGCGGCGGCTGCGGCCAGGCTTGTCCTGGCACATCGGCGGCCGCGATTCATGGCATCGCCGGGTGCAATGAGGGGACGTGCACCTACCACTGCAACGACGGCTGGGCCGACTGCGACTCTTCCATCGAGAATGGTTGCGAAGTCGATCTACTCCACGATCCACTCAACTGTGGAGGCTGCGGCGTGGTTTGCAACGGAACAGCAGGCCAAGCGTGCATCGATGGCCACTGCGCAACAAAGGATTGTGGGATCAAATGATATCCGCCGGCCGACTCATTGGGCTCGGGTGCTTCGTGCTGACCGGAGCGGTATCGCCGCTCGCCTGCGCCCACATCTCGGAGAAGGATGGGTTGCCGGACCCGCTGACGGACGAAATCTCGACACGTCTCCCCGATCAACCCGATGCCTTTTCGAATCTCGACGCTGGTAACGACGCGTTCGTGCCCACCAATCCGTGCAGCGCGTCGAACCTATGCACCGTGCCGCTTCCCTTGGATCACAAGCTCCATCTCACGTCCGTGTGGGGATCGGGGACACACGACGTTTATGCGGTAGGGAGTGACGGATCCATCCTTCACTACGACGGAGCGGTCTGGGAGCTCGCCCAAAACGGCCCCAACACCTACGGACCCTTCATGACCCAAAGCGTCTGGCTCCGGCGTGCGGACGACGTTTGGATTGGTGATGGAAACCGCATTCGTCACGGAACGGGGTGGAAAGGTCCGACGGAGACAGAATGGACCTATTATCGATATACGGACAACGGTACCGTCTCTGCCATCCGAGGTGACGAGAACACGGTGTGGGTCGGCCGTAATACCATGGCCGTCGGAGGTATGGCGCTCGACAAATTCGATGCATGGGGCGATGCCGGCCCCACGAAACGAGTCACATACGGCCCCGGGCGATCGATCATTACTGCCGTGACGTCCTCCCCAAAGGAGGTGTGGTTCATCGGCCTTTGCAGCGCGCCCCCGCAGCCCGCACAAGACTGCGCGTTTCGCGCAAGTCGCCCTCTGACCGATGGTGGGACCTCCCCCAATTGGACGATCGAGGAGCACGACAGCCGGTCCAACCGGCTGCTCTTCGGTGTATGGGCGGACGAGCACGCCGCGTGGATCGTCGGCGAGGGAGGGACGCTTCGGCGTATGGCTGCGAGCGCCATCGCGACGAAGAAATTCGAAAGGATCGACGGGCCGGTGCGAGAGGACCTTTACGGGGTCTACGGCTTTGCGGAGGACGATGTCTGGGCCGTCGGCGCGGCGAGCACCGTCATTCATTGGGATGGAACGAGCTGGACCAAGATTTCCACTCCCTTCGACGACGCAACCGAAAAACCTAGTCTGCGCGCCATCTGGGGAAGCGCACCGACCGATGTGTGGATCGCAGGCGACAACGGCACGATGCTTCATCTCCAGGAGAGACCCGAATGAAGACGGCAAGGTATCGAGCATTCCGGTGCCTATCCTCGGGACGGCAGACCGTCCTGCCACTGCTGCTCCTGACGATCCTTCCCTTCGGTTGTGCAGGGCCCCCCGGCGCCGCAAACGAAGAACGCATGGACGGCAGAGCAGAGACTGCAACTCCCGAGTCGGTCGACGCGGGCACCGTCGCAGACGGAGATGCCCAAGCGCCCTGCAGCGAAGGTGGCTTCTGCTCCACGAAGTTGCCCGTTCGCAGACCGCTGGTGGCGGTGGCCGGCTCGAGTGCAGACGACGTCTGGGCGGCCGGCGGTGACGTGATCGTCCATTGGGACGGGAGCGAGTGGAACGTCGCGTATCAATACAAGGTGCCCACGAGCACATTCTTCGAGAGCATCTGGGTTCCACGAGCCAACGACGTGTGGGCGCTCGGCAACCAGCTGCTGGTCCACTACCGTGTCCAAGCCGGCTTGCCTCCCATCATCCAAGAGCTACCGCTCGCGCTCGCTCCGTCCTCTCTTTCGGGGAGCACGACGCATCGCGGGAACTGGTTGACGCCGAACGCAGATGCCTTGTGGGCAGTGCGCGGCCAGGCGCCGATTCAGCGATTCACCGAAGATCCCGACGGTGGGATGACGGCCGAAGGTTGGAGTCCGGCGCTCGCAAGCGACAGCAATGCAAGGTTTACCTGGGTAGGAATCTGGGGTTTTTCATCCGACGACGTCTACGTCACCGGAGTTGGAGTAAGCGGCCTGACCAATTTTGGCGCCATCGGTCACTACGACGGAAACGCGTGGACGATTACGCCGTTCATGGACTACCGAAACGGGTTTCGTGGCGTTCAAGGTGTAAAAGACGCCCATGGAAGCAAGGAGCTCTGGGTCACCCCCATGACCGGAGACGTAACCACGCATCTTCTTCGGTTCACCCTGGGAGAGGACGGTAGCCTGGGCGAACCAGCACGGAAGGTACCCATCCCCGGCGCCGGCCGGTGCATCCCGGGAGGCGATTCGTCCATCTTCACGTCGTCGACCGACGCTTGGTTCTCGCTCGGCTGCCTCGTCCACCAACTCCATGAGGGAGAGCTCGCCGTAAGGCCGTTGTCGCCTACCGGCGGCTCGCTCGGATCGATCATGGGAATCTGGGCCAGCAGTGCCGACGATGTTTGGGTCGTCGGCACCGCCTTCGCCGGAGACTCGGATTGGCTTCCCGCCAGCGGCTTTGCCGTTCACCGTACGAAAGACTCGCAACAGAAGGGCGAGCAGCCGTGAAGGTACCGTTCACACTCGTTGTTTGGTGGTCGATCGGCTGCACTGTCATCGCATGCGTGGCAGAGCGGGACGGCGCTCCGCCCGATACGCGCGCCCCGGAGAACACCAATCCAAGCGCACCTCCATCAGCGCCAGAGACCAGTCCCCCCGAAACTGCAGGGCCGCCGGATGCGGCTCCAAAGGACGCTGGACCGGCGAAGGCACTCGACGTCGTCTGCGACGGGGACCCCTGTTATGTCACCGTTAGCGGGAATCGAAGCCGACACCTATGCGGCTTGCTTCGCGACGGCACCGTTCGATGCTGGGGGCGCGACACGATGGAGCCCGCGACATCGGCGACGGACGGCACTGTCGTTCCCGCCGACGGCGCCCTTGGTCGGGGGAAGGCCATTTCTGAGACCGAAGGCGCTACGCCGTCAGCCGTCGTGGGACTCTCCGACGTCACTCAGCTCAGCGTGGGTCCCAACCTCGGTACGTGCGCCCGAACGTCCGACGGCTCCGTCTATTGTTGGGGACGTAACGACTCCGGGCAGCTCGGACGTCCTCCGAGCGAAGCACAGCTCTCTACGCCGAGACGCGTCGAGGGCATTCCTCCTGTCGACGAAGTGCAACTCGGCTTCGAAACAGGATGTGCCATCGGCACAGCCGATCGAGCGCTCTATTGTTGGGGCCGCACCATCAACGGGCTTGGCATCGAGCAGACAGGAACGTGGACGTTTGCCCCTCAACTCGTGCCGACGTTTCGCCCTCCGGTGAAGGAGCTCGCGATCGGTACGTGGACGGACCGCGACACGATCATCGCGCTGCTGGACGGCGGCGTTCTGGCGAACATCGGCGAGGTGCTCGTCGGAGAAACGTCCATCCCTTCCTGGTCGCTCAGCTCGCCGGTCGAGCTCGCTGGGGTCCAGCACATTGGTGCATTTACGTACGTCGGCAACGATGCCCTGCTCCGTCGTTGGGCTCCGAGCAGTACCAATGCGGCCATCCTCGCGCAGGCAGCTGGCCTGAAAGGTCCGGTGTTCTTGCCTACGATGGATCCGGTCGTGGAGGCCAAAATCTCCGCAGCAAATATCACCGATCAATCTCGTAAGACGACGGACGCCCTTCGGTTGGCGGACAATCAGGGAGGAGTGCTTCTCAGCACCGGTCGCCTCTTCCGATGGGGCCTCAATACGGCGGGCACGCTCGGCGTTCATCCGGACGAGCTGGCCGGTCTGCGCGCTCCGTTGGAGATCGATCAGGTCAAAGGCGAAGTGGTGTCGTTCGCCATTGCCGTTTCGTCGACGTGCGCCTCCCTGGTCAGTGGGAAGGTCAAATGCTGGGGCTCGAACCGCTACGGGGAGCTCGGACGTGGAGCCGTCGACGGGAACGCTCATCCGAACGCCGTGGAGATCCGATGACGAAGGTGCGCGCGAAAAGGTTGGGGGCCTATCTCTCGGCCCTCGTAACCGCATTGGCCGCTTGCGGCGATGGGCGGAGTGGCTTCGTAGCCACCAACGACGCGGGCACTCCCCTCATCGATACGGATGCAGCAGCGGCGAGCGAGTGTGTCAATCCGGGGATACGTTGTTCGAGCGACTTCCGGTCCATCGTCCAAGCCTGCGACGAGGCACAAGTCGTAGCGACCTGCGCGCTCGACGAAGCCTGCGCGGATACGAAGTGCGTCCCCGCGTGTGACGCCGCGGTAAGTCAAGCATCGTCGGTGGGCTGTGAATTTGCTGCGCTCGTACCCGCCTATCACGAGGCATCTTCGGGTTCGTGCTTCGCAGCCTTCATCGCGAACACCTGGAATACGCCGGCGCATATCGAAGCCGAGTACGCGGGTGAGCCGATCGATGTCACTCGTTCAGGACGCGTCGCTCGGACCTCCGGGAGCACGACGACGCTCGAACCATTCGACGGAGAGCTACAGCCCGACGATGTCGTCATACTGTACTTGGCGCAAGGGCTCGACCCGAGGGTGGCTTGCCCGGCCGGAACCGAGCCGGCGGTGCCACGCGACACCAGTGTTCGGAGGACGGCTCGAGGAAGTTCGTTTCGGATCAAGGCATCGAAGCCGGTCAGCGCTTACAGCATCTATCCATTCAACGGTGCGACTAGCGCAACCGCGTCGGCGACGCTCCTACTCCCCGTTCCTGCATGGAAGACAGACTACGTCGTCATGAGCGCGTGGGAAGTGAGCACCTATACGAGCGCCTTTCCGACGACGCAGATCGTCGCCGCCGAGGACGGCACGGACGTGACCGTCGTAGGACGCGTCCCGATTCGATCAGGCGTACGCGTCGAGGGCGCGGAGGCTGGAGTCCCTCATACGTACCATTTGGACCGCGGCGAGCTCCTCCAATTCGCGCAACACGACGCCCTCAGCGGTAGCTCGATCTCCGCAAACAAGCGCATCGGCATCTGGGGCGGACACGAGTCACTCACGATACCTTCGAAGCCGGCGTTCGCCGATCAGTCCACGCGACAACTCTTCCCCGTGCAGTCTTGGGGAACCGAATACGTCGCGGCGCCATACCTCTCTCGATTGCGAAATGGAGAGACGGAGCCTTACCTTTACAAGATCCTGGCCGCGGCCGATGGCACGGTTTTGAGCTATGATCCCTCACCGCCTTCTGATGCCCCTGCAGTGCTCTCAAAGGGTGAGTCGGCGGTGCTCACGACGTTCAAACCGTTCATCGTAAAGAGTCAAGACAGCGATCACCCGATCGCCTTGTACGAGTTCATGACGGGAGCCAGGTTCATAAGTCCGGACAATACCGTTGGGGATCCCGAATTTACGTCCGTCGTCCCGGCGGCCCAGTACCTGAGCAACTACATCTTTTACGTAGACCCCACCTATGCCAATTCGCAGCTCGTCGTCGTGCGTTCGCGTCCTCAGGTCAACGACTTCGAGCCGGTCATCTTGGACTGCGCAGGGCCGCTCGAAGGATGGAAGCCCATCGGCACTGGCGGTCAGTACGAGTACACGCGCTTCTATCTGACGCGAGGATCCACCCCACAGGCCGTCAGAGGCGGAACGTGCGGCGCGGGTCGACACAAAATGGAAAGTCGCGGGTCGTTCGGCGTGACCGTCTGGGGGACGGACCGGAACAATAGCTATTCCTATCCTGGCGGCGCAGCGGTCCGAACGCTCAACCGCCTCGGGGCAACCGTCAACTGATCTAGCTTCGGTTCATTCAGCGGGCGGCATCGACCTACCGAGGACTTCGCTCGCGATGATGCATCGACGAGCACGACGAGGGAGTGCGCGACCGCATCTTCCGCGTCGAGGCTCGAGACAGAGCTCCGACGTGGAGCCTCGAATGGAGATTGGAAAATGAATTCTCGAAAGGTGGCTCCCATGGAGCCCATGACCGCGCGCTCGATATTGCCTCGGACGGAGGCTACGCGACGCCGACGTCGAGCCCTGGCGACCGCAGTCATTGCCTTGTGCGCCGTCCCGGCAATGAATGCTTGCTCGGATGACCGCGAAGAAGTCCTCGCGTCGACCTCTCATGCCCTCTCGGGCGACGGGCTCGTGATTAGTCAGCTGTCGGTATTCGGTAGCAGTGATTTCAATAACGAAGACTCGAAATATAATCGAAATTTTGTCGAGCTGTTCAATCGCTCCCATGTGCCGGTCTCGCTCGACGGCCTATCGGTCCAGACGGCAGGGGTTGCCACCAACTTCGGAAGCGGCCGTGTCGCCCTTCCAAATGTATCGATTGTGCCGGGCGGGCATTTTCTCATCGCCTTCGGAGTCGAAGGTACGAGAGGGATTGACCTGCCAGCAGCGGACCTGGACGCCTCCACCACGCTGGTCGGAGTCCCCGCCTGGGGGAAAATCGCCATTGCTCGTTCGCAGGACGCTTTGGACTGCGGCGCAGCCAACAACCGATGTGCTGCGGAGAAGGTCGTCGACATGCTCGGCTGGGGTGCCTCCGACTACGAAGGTAGTCCATTCAAGGGCGCGCTAAGGCCTCAAGCACTGCTCCGCGCGGGCGACGGCTGCACCGATACCAATAACAACGCGGCAGACTTCTCCCTTGCCTCTCCCGTACCGAGAAACTCGGCGAGCTCGGCAAACGTTTGCCCCAATGAAGACCTAAACGACGCTGGAGCAGATGCTCCGTCCGACGCAAGCGATGGCAGCATCGACGGCGCCACGACGGACGCCGGACTGAGCGATGCTTCCTCCGACGCGAGTGCCGAGGGCGGAACGCTGGATGCGGGGGGCGATGCCTCCCCCGATGGCTCCATTGCCGATGCCAGTCATGATGCGCCGGCCGATGGTGCGGCTGGTGGTGACCCGTCGTCCGACGGTGGTGCCGAGAGTCCCCGAAGAGGCGCGAGCCTGCCCGATGCGAGCGGCAAGGGAGCATCTCCTACCGCTGAAGACGCCGCCGAGACGCTTTCCGGCGACGATTCCGGCTGCTCGAGCTCTGGAAGGACCGTTGCTTCCAGGCCTGGGACGGCACTGCTCGGTCTTGGCCTCCTCATCGCCGCAATCGTTCGGCGCCGTCGACCTTGCTGCGCCAGCACGTAGCCTGCTTGGCGCGGGAGTGAGACCGTCGCGGACGGGGGCTCCGCAACAAGCGGCGATCACGACGGGCCAGGGAGATCACTTCACCGCAAGTGGTGCGCCGACGAGCTTGCGGATGGCCATGCCGCCCGGATACCGGTAGCTCGCGTAGGCGCCCCAGCCCGAGACCTGCACGTGGTGGTCCGGATGCACCTTCGCCGCGGACCACGTCGGCACATCGAAGCTCTACCTGGGCGCCGGAAGCATGTGGGGCTTCTCCTCCGTCTCGTACGCGACGCGCGGCACCCGCCGCGTCGTGCCATGCACATGCGCGCCCGCTACATCACGGCACCACAGCTCGGCATGCTCGCGTCACGCTCCCGGCCGGCACCGTCGTCAGGGGGTTCGAGACACGGCAGGGGGGGGCGCAAAGAGCGAGGGATCCGCGTGCCGATCGTCAGTCGCGGAAGAGGGAGAGCTCATCGAGGTGCACGGACGTTTGCCCACGCTGCTAGGCTCCCGGCTCGTTTCCCCCTGAACACCCCGGTTGAATCCGCATGAAGTACTCGCTGTTCCTGTTCGACTTGGATGACACCCTGCTGGATTTCAGGGCCTCCGAGCGCCTGTCGTTCGCCCGCATCGTGGCCGGCAGCGTGGATGCAGCGCGGGTGGAGGCGGTGTTTGCCGATTACCAGGCGATCAACCACCAGCTGTGGGTGGACTTCGAGCAGGGGCGGGTAAGCAAGGATGTGCTGAAGGTGGAGCGCTTTCGCCGCGTGTTCTCCGCGCATGCGATCGATGCCGATCCGGTGGCGGCCAGCCATGCCTACTTGGAGTGTTGA
>MKVQ01000009.1 GCA_001899635.1 Myxococcales bacterium 68-20
TGTCCTCGATCACTCGCCCCACGTCACGATGCTTCAGGACATCCGGCAACTACGCTGAAGATTAGATGAACCGGTGGCGGTGACGGACGGAACGGAGGCGTCTCGCTCGCCGCCCGTCACGCGTGCTGCAGCCTCGAGATCGATCGCCAGGCGTCTCGAGAGCAGCCCGCGCGCCGTTCGGCGGTCAGGCACGACGAAAGTGACGAGCCTCCCGCCAGCAGTCGAAACTGCCAACATCCCCGCGTGCTCAGTGGCACAAGATGCCCGAAGGCAGGGGACCCAAGGGAGGCTCGTCATGCGCAGCGTAGGACTGGATTTGGGGGTACGCCACATCGCGTATTGCGAGGTCGCCGATGGGAAGGTCGTCGATCGAACCACGGTAAAATCTCTATCGCAGCTGGTCTCCCGAATCGGCCCCGACTGCCCGGCCGCTCGCGTTGCCTTCGAAGCCTGCCGAGAAGGCTGGCACGTGCACGACAAGCTCGTCGAGTGGGGCCACGACCCGCGCATGCTGGACACGACGCGCGTTCGGCAGATCGGCGTCGGGCAGCACAAGCGGAAAAACGACGCCATCGATGCCGAGGTCATTGCTCTGGCCGTCGACGCTCGACGCATTCCCGAGGCCCACGTTCTGTCTCCCGACCGTCGTACCCTACGCGCGCAACTGAGCGTACGCGGGGCGCTCGTCGAGACCCGTTCTCAGTACGTGACGACGATTCGAGGGCTGGCCCGCGCTGCCGGCGTGCTCTTGCCAAGCTGCGATCCGGAGAACTTCGTCGCGAAGCTGGAAAAGAGCGCTCTGGACGACTCGACGCGCACTCTTGTGGCTCCGCTGGTGACGATACTGCGCACGCTCGAGACCGAACTCGATCGCGTCGAGCAGACGCTGTCGGGCTTCGCCGAAAGAGATCCTATTCTCAATCTGTGTGCGACGGTGCCGGGTGTGGGCCTGATCGTCGCGGCGACCTACGTGTCCGTCATCGACGACGCAAAGCGCTTCAAGAATGCACATGCCGTCGGCGCATACCTCGGGCTCGTCCCCAGCGAGGCGACGACGGGAGGCCCGGACAAGCGTCGTCTCGGATCCATCACGAAGCACGGAAACCGCATGGCCCGCGCCATGCTCGTACAGGCAGCGTGGACGATCCTGCGCCTGCGAGACCGCGATGATCCGCTGAAGCGGTGGGCCGAGCAGTTGGTCAAGACGCGCGGCAAGCGAATTGCCGTCGTGGCTCTCGCGCGGAAGCTGGCGGGCGTCCTCTGGGCAATGTGGCGAGACGGCACCGTCTACGATCGCGCAATGCAGGCCGAGCAAACGGCAGGAGGCGTCAGACTTTCAGCGCGCCAACAACAACATCGAGCTGATGTCCTCGAGCGCGCGGCAAAAAAGCTACAGCGCAAGGCCGGCGTCACCGACCCCCAACGCCCTGCTCGACGCGTGAAGCGCCGTGCAGCTTCTTCGGAGATGAGTCTGGTGTAGCAAAGGCGAATCCTCTCATCTCGGATGTGCGCCCCGAGCGCGTTGACATGAGCACCCATCTGGAAGCGATGAACGCGACCCCTGTGTAGAAGCGACCCACCCCCGCTTCGGCGAAAGGGGGGCTCCGAACTTCGTTCTGAAAATTGCGTCTCGCTCCGCTTCTCGAACCCAATCCTGCGTCTCGGACATTGCTGGCGACCATCGCCGTCCGACGAACGCGAAGAGTCAATCGAGAGGTAGCTCGCCGTCATGTGCTGAGTGGCCACCCGTCACCGTTCAACCGGCCATCGGGCCGTACAGGAGACCTCCATGTCCAACGCCCACGACGAGAAATCCGAGCCTCACCGTCCCAAGAAGAAGGTGCATGCCGAGACCTTGCGCCGGCCACCGGTTCAGAGTCACAGGGGGGGCCCTCGTGGTCGACGCAGCCCCCGGGAGACTTGCACGAAGATGTCCCCGGGCCGTTCACCACCGGTCGAACGCGCGCTCGCCGAGCGTTCATGCCGACAGCGCCCGAGCAGCGAGCGAGCAACGCCCTTGACTGCGGTCTATATACCGAGATTCTGCAGCGTCGTCGGCTTACACACCACGCGAGCTCGGCGCCGGCCCGACGCGCTGACCGCGTGTGACCGGCGCTCTCCTCAGCAAAACGCGGGGCGGCTTCTCGTATCAGGCCCCGCCAATCGGCCGATGCGGACGCCAAACGCGTTCATATCCCACGTCGTCATGACGACGAAGATCGTGAAGAGCGGTCGCGGCGCCGCTCATCTCGACTGCGCCATCGCCACCGCGTCGGGTCCCGCTGGGAATCGGAGCTGCCCCGACGTGTCGTTCGCGGCACGGTACACGGCCTCGGCTACGTCGGATTCCTTCGTCACCACTTCCTGCTGTGTGAATGCAGCAAGCACTCGCTTGGCGAACGGCGCGTAGGGTTCCGGAGCCACTTCTTGGATCCGCGGTCCCGCGTTTCGTGCGAAGCCCGTGGTCGGGCAGTATCCGGGCTCGACCAGCTTGACCCGCACGTTCAAGTCTTCGAGCTCGAACGCGAGCGATGCCGTGAAACCTTCGACGGCCATCTTGCTTGCCGTGTACACGGCGACGAGCGGCATCGGCGCCAGCGTCACGCTCGACGTCACGTTCACCACCACGCCCGACCTCCGCCTGCGAAGCTGAGGCAGCACCGCTTGCGTCATCGCCATCACACCGAGGGTGTTGGTCTCGAACACCTCGCGCGCGATCCGCATCGGCGTCGCCTCGAAGGCCCCGATGGCCCCGATGCCGGCGTTGTTGACGAGCGCGTCGATGGGCCCGCTCGCCTCGAGCGCGGCTGCGATGCTATCGGGCTTCGTAACGTCGAGCGGCAGAACCCGGAGTCGTTCGGACCGGGGCAGAACGTCTTCGCGCGGATGTCGCATCGTGGCGATCACGCTCCAGCCTTGCGCGTGGAAGTACCGCGCGGTTTCGAGGCCATAGCCAGACGAACAACCGGTGATGAGCACCGTTTTCATGATCAGACTCCGGGTCAGATGTTGTTGATGTGTCGTCGGCGCAAGCCGGTCAGAGCGGCGTGCGTGTTGCGCTCGACGAAGTCGCTGACGTCTTCGTGCCAGCGACCGATGCGAGTATGCGAAGCCGACGCGCGACGAGCACGCTATGCGTGGTGAAGCGCCGTGAAGCGCTCAGCGAACGTGCGGTTCACCACTTTTCACGGGCCTTAGCGCGAGCTTTCCCCGAGATCCCTCTTGCTCGGAGCGGTGCGCTCTCGAATGCTCACGCATCGGCTTTCGGACCAACGGCAGCTCGCATCTGCTCGAGGTAATCGTCGCCGGGAAAGACGCGACGCATCGCGAACAGCTCCTCGGCGTCGGGTCCCGCCGGATAACGAAGGCGCTTGCTCCCGTCGGTCGCGGCGAGCCACACCGCCTGCGCGACGCCGGAGGCGGCCGTGCTCTTCGCACCTTCGTGCCCCTGCATGATCTGATTCACGTACGGTGCATATGCCTCGGGCACCAGGCCCTTCATGCGGTCCACGGCGTTCGCGATGAAGCTCGTCGACGGACCGTAACCGGGCTCGACGATCTTCGTGCGGATGCCGAAGAACGAGAGCTCGTAGGACAGCGACTCGGTGAAGCCCTCGATCGCGCACTTGCTCGCGGCGTAGGGAGCGACGAGCGGCATCGGCGCGATGGTGACGCTCGACGTGACGTTGATGAGCGTCCCCGAGCGACGCGCGCGGAAGTGGGGAACGACGGCCTGCGTGACGGCCATGACGCCGAACGTGTTCGTCTCGAAGAGCTCGCGGGTCGTCTGCTCCGGCGTAGCCTCGAAGGCCGAAAGCAGTCCGATGCCTGCGTTGTTGACGACGACGTCGAGCCCGTCGAATGCGGCGATCGCATCGCGCACCGCGGCGGCGATCGAAGCGCGGTCGGTCACGTCGAGTCGGAGCGCGCGGAGCCGCTCGGAGGCAGGGAGGTCCGTCCTTTCGGGTGAGCGCATCGTGGCGACGACGTTCCAGCCGCGTTCGAGGAAGAGGAGGGCCGTGGCGCGGCCGTAGCCAGAGGAGGAACCGGTGATGAGCACGTTCTTCATGCAATGGACCGTAAGGTGCCGCCCCAGGACGGGCTATAACGCCTCGTCCAGGTTTCATTCGCGCTCGTCTGACCACCAACGCCACGATCGGCTCGCGTCCCCATCTCGGAGCGCCGTCGACACCGCCTGGTTTGGACGCTCACGAATGAAATTCGGACGGAAAACGATAGATCTGTCCGCCGCGTGACCGGTATTCACGTCGGAAGCAGTGGAAGCAGGCAGCGAAACGGCTCACGTCCTCCTTTTCGGCCCGTTCTCCCTGCACCCTCGCGAGCGCCGGCTCGAGCGCGATGGGCAGCCGGTGAGGATCGGGAGCCGTGCGCTGGACGTTCTCGTCATCCTGACCGCGCGGGCGGGCGAGCTCGTGACGAAAGAGGAGCTCATTGCCCGAGTCTGGCCCGACACCGCCGTGGAGGAGAGCGGCATCCGGGTTCATGTAGCTGCGCTTCGAAAGGCCCTCGGAGACGGCTCTGGCGGCGCGCGCTACGTCGCCAATGTTCCCGGTCGAGGGTACTCGTTCGTCGCGCGTGTCGAGCGGTCCACGTCGCTCGGGCCGGGCGCGGGCAGCGCACGCGCGCTTGGAAGCGAGCTGCCGGCGCGCCTCGAGCGGCTCCTCGGCCGTGACGCGACGATTCGCGCGATCATCGAGCAGGTTCGCACGAGTCGGTTCGTCAGCATCGTCGGGCCGGGCGGAATGGGGAAGACGACGGTCGCCGTAGCGTTGGCGCATGCGGTGCTCGAAGAGTTCGCGGGAGACGTCTGTTTCGTCGACCTTGGCTCGCTACGCGATCCTCTCCAGGTAGCGTCGGCGCTTTGCTCTGCGTTGGGGTTCGTGCCGGCGTCCGAGGATCTTGCGGCCAGCCTGCCCGCCTTCTTGCGAGATCGACGAACGCTCGTGGTGCTCGATAGCTGTGAGCATCTGATCGACACGGTGGCTCCGCTGGCGGAGAGACTCGTCGGCGCCGCAGGCGTTCATGTTCTTGCAACGAGTCGTGAGGCCCTCCGCGTCGAGGGGGAACATGTCCATCGACTGGCTCCCCTCGCGAGCCCCCCCGAGGGGTCCACGATCGCGGCAACGGAGGCGCTTGCCTTTCCTGCCGTGGGGCTGTTCGTCGAGCGTGCAACCGCCAGCGGCACGCGGTTCGTGCTGAGCGATGAAGACGCGCCCGTCGTGTCGGATCTTTGTCGCAAGCTCGACGGCATTGCGTTGGCCATCGAGTTCGCTGCCGGACGTGTCGAGGCATACGGGCTCCGCGGAACAGTGTCCCTCCTCGAGAACCGTTTCAAGCTGCTCTGGCACGGACGCCGAACAGCCCTTCCTCGGCATCAGACGCTCAGTGCTCTGCTCGACTGGAGCTACAACCTGCTCGATGGGAGAGAGCGGCGCGCACTACGCCGGCTCTCCATCCTGGTCGGCCTCTTCTCCCTCGAGGACGCGGTCGGCATCCTGGACGAGGAGGACGCGATCGGCACATTGGGGAGCCTGGTAGAAAAATCCCTGGTCTCAGTCGACACGAGAGGGAGCGACGGCCCCCGCTATCGACTGCTCGATACGACCCGCGCCTACGCCCACTCGAAGCTGTCAGACGCCGGCGAAGTCCAGGAGCTCGCGAAGCTTCACGCGCAGCACGTCTGCTCGATGCTCGAGCGCGAGCGCAACCCCGACCGAGAGGTGCCAGCTCGTTCGCTCGCGAGTCATCTCGGCAATGCACGAGCGGCGCTCGAGTGGAGCCTCTCGAATGGCGGCGATCACAGGCTAGCCGTACGCCTCGCCACCGCAGCCGTCCCGCTCTTCATGGAGCTGTCGCTGCTGCGTGAGTGTATGCGATGGGCGGAAGGGGCCATGGCCTTCCTCGAGCTTTCGGACCGCGGGACGCGGCGCGAAATGGACCTTCGGGCTGCGCTCGGCGTCGCGGCCATGTTCACTAGAGGGAATGGGTCCGAGGTGAGAGAGGCGCTCTCGAGCGCGCTCGCCGTGGCCGAGGAGGTCGACGAACCACACGAACAGCTTCGCTTGCTCGGCGCGCTCAACATTCTCCTGACGCGAACCGCGGAGTGGCGAGAGGGACTTCTCGTCGGACAGAGGAGCGAGTCGGTCGCTGCCCGGCTGGGCGACGACCCAGCGGCACGCAGCCTCGCGGACTGGATGATCGGTACGTGCCGCCATCTTCTCGGGGATCAGGCAGGAGCAGAGGCGCGATGCCGTTCTGCCCTCGAGCCCACGCCGATCTCGCGAAGTACCGCGATGCTCCATTTCGGATTTGATCACCGAGTTCGAGCCCTCATCGTGTTGGCGCGAGCGTACTGGCTCCTCGGCCGGGTGGACGACGCACTCCGCGTGGCGGAGCAAGCGATTCGAGATGCCGCAGAGATCGGCCAACCGACGACCGTCGCGATATCTCTTGTCTGGACCTCGTCCGTCTATGTCTGGTGCGGCGATTTCGAGCGTGCGGATGACGTCGTGGAGCGTCTCATCGTCCACGCCGAGAAGCACGCTCTCGGCCCGTACATCCCGCTCGCGCTCGGACTTCGGGGCGAGCTATCGGTGAAGCGGGGCAACTTCGCGGGGGTCGAAGTCCTTCGGAAGGCCGGTGAGACGCTCCGCGCGGGCCATCACGACCTTCTCCAAACCGTCTTCGCGACGGCCATTGCAGAGGGGCTCGCCAGAGCCGGTCGGTTCGACGACGCCCTCAGAACGATCGACGATGCACTGGCATCGACGAAGCGAAACGACGGGGCGTCCTTCGATCTACCGGAGATGCTCAGGCTCAAAGGACGCGTGCTCCTGACGATGCCGTCGCCCGACCAGGCGCTCGGCGAACGCTGCCTTCGGCAGGCGCTGGACCACGCGAGGGAGCAGAGTGCGCTCGGCTGGGAGCTCCGCGCCGCCACCGGGCTGGCCGATCTCTACGCGCGGCGAGCCGACAAGACGGCGGCGCGAGCGATCCTCGAGCCGGTCTACACCCGGTACGCTCAAGGGCTCGGAACGGCGGACGTGCTCGCGGCCAAAGACCTTCTGTCCACACTCTAGTCCGACCTTCGGGAGGATGTGCGGTGTGCTACTTCGAGCACACCGCCTAGTCCGAACTTCGGTTCGGAAGGATGTGCCGGACGCGCCTCGCGGTCCTCGAAGGAGGGGTGCTACTTCGAGCACACGGCCTAACTACTCACTCGTAGGGCTCGTTGCGCAGGATCAAGAGCTGATCGATCTTGCCCGTGTCGATCGAGAAGTAGAAGCTCACCACGAGCGGGTCCGGCAGACCGCGTCGCTCGAAGGCCCCGTCGACTGTTGCCTCCACGACAGCGTGGCTGTGGTTGTTGCGGACGCGTCTGATCCGCATCGCGAGGCGCTGCCCAACGACGTCGCGGGCAATCCATTCGGCGATTGCTGCGCTGCCCCAGTACTCTCGAAGCTGGTCGTTCACCATCGCTCCTTCGGCGAACACGGAGAGCAAAGCCGGTCCGTCACCTGCGTTGATGGCGTCGATCGCGGCAGCTACGGGCGCTGCAAGCTGAAAGCCCGCAGAGGCGGGAGACATCGTAGGCCCCCTTTGAGTGGTGCGACCGGGTCGAAGGTTTCGGGAACGCCCCAAGCATGCATCTCGCGAGGCGAGTCGGCGCGTTAACGGGCGTGAAGAGTCGTTAACACAGCCGTTACCGCGACCTGACTTCACGCCGCGCGGGAAGACGCTGCTTTTGCGCTCCCCGCAAGGGGCCATCGTCACCTGACTCGATCGTTCACGACGTTTCACGGCACTCAACGAGCGATTCGGTCCGGCCCCCGGCAGAGTGCACGCCATGGCTGGAAGCGCTGGTGCCCCCGTCGGGGCCCCCGGAGCGACGCTCACCCCCGATGTCGAGCGCGATGCGAGCGAGCGAGGGGTCGTCATCCGACGCAACGTCGTGGAGCGCTGGCGGGGGCTCGACCACCGGCTACGCGCACGAGTCGCGGCGATCCTTTCCGCGAGAGTACACCCCGGACTCGTCAGCATCGTCGACGACAAGCTTCCAGATGCCTTTGCACACGACCTGGCCACGGGAGGGCATCTCTTCCGCTCCGCTTTCCCGGAGCTCACTCGCGAAGTCGCCTCAGTCACCTCTTGCCCCGACTCGGTCGACGTCGTCGTGGCGTGCGAGGGGCGTCAGACCGGTCCCTTCTACGGTCTGATCGCCCCGACCCTGCGCCACGTGCAGTTCGAGCTTGCACATCGATTCGCGCTCGACGTCGACCAAGGGTGGCTCGCGCATCGGATCCGCATCGACATCAGACGCATCGTCGCGCAGCTCGGCGCAGACGGACGGTGTCGCGAGCAAAGGGTAGCGCTCGACGAACGAAGCCCGAAGCCCGAAGCCCGGGTCTTTGTCGGCGCGGTGGCCGCTCACGTGAAGGTCCCTCCCGATGGTTCCGCACCTCCACACGTCGACCTCAGCCCGGCAGCACTGGGGACTGCTTTTCGCGCTCCTCCTCGCAACGACGCCGTCGGCGGCCTCGGAAGCGAAACGGGCGCCACAGGACTATGGGCGCCCGGAGGAGCGATCCGCCGACAAGGCCCTGCTCTGGGGGCCACGGGTCGTGTTCTTCCCGCTGTGGCTCACGACCGAATACGGCCTTCGCCGTCCACTCGGCGCGGTGGTGCAGGTCGCGGAGCGCGAGCAGTGGCCGAAGGAGATCGTCGACTTGTTCACCTTTGGCGATCGGCGGCAGATCACGATCTTCCCGTCGGCGCTGTTCGATTTCGGACTCCTGCCGAGCGTGGGTTTCAACGCGCAATGGCGGTACTTCGTGACGGATCCCAATACGGTCCGTCTCCACTTCGGCACCTGGGGTCCGGACTGGGTAGCGATCCGCTTCGTCGACTCCTATGCCCTCTCGAAGAACGAGAGCATCGCGCTCGACGGACGCCTGGTCCGACGCCAGGACAGCTACTTCTTCGGCTTCGGGCCGCGGAGCAGCGCCGATGCGAGCTCACGCTACCGCTCGGAACACGACGAGGCGTCGTTCGCGTACGAGGCAAGGATGTGGCGCTCGAGCGCGTTCCAAGCACGGAGCGGCGTCCGCAGGGTCTCGCTCGGCGACGAGACCTGCTGCGATGCCCCGTCCGTGTACGACAGCGTCTCGCGCGGGCTCTACCCACGACCGCCCGGCCTCGGCGAGAGCTGGGTCGCCGGCTTCGAGCACGTCTCGATCACGCTCGACTCGCGGAAGCCGCGCCCCGAGGAAGGCACCGGCGTGCGCCTGACGTTCCATTGCGAGGGCGTCGCGGCACCCGGCGAGACCACGCGACGCGCGTGGGTCAAGTACGGAGCGGAGGTAGGCGCGTTCGTCGACCTCACGGGGACGCAGCGCGTGATCTCGGTCGGCGCGGCAGTCGAGCTCGCCGACCCGCTCTCGGGCACCATTCCCTTCCCGGAGCAGGCCACGCTCGGAGGCGCTCGGCCGATGCGCGGATACGTCCCGAACAGGCTCGTCGATCGAAGCTCGTTTGTCGCGCACCTCCACTACACGTGGCCGATCTGGGTCTACCTCGACGGCGTGATCCAGGTGGATGTCGGAAACGTCTTCGGTGCGCGGCTCGACGGCTTCGATGCGCGCCCGTTCCGACTGAGCTCGTCGATCGGTGTGCGGTCGAACGGCAACCGCGATTCCGGGTTCGAGCTGCTCGTCGGAGGCGCGACCGATCCACTCGACCAGGGACTTCACGTCAGCTCGCTCCGCTTCGTCGTGGGGTCACATCATGGCTTCTAGCTCGCGTCGCTTTGTCCTGCTTCTCATCCTGAGCGTCGCCGCGTGCGCCCACGACGATCCGCGCCGCTTCCCGCTCGCGCCGCCAGTGATGCGCGACCAAGACCTCGATCCGGTCGCCACCGGATGCCGCCGCGACGCGAACGCCAAGGATGGCCGTCAGCTGGTGTGCGCCCCCGAGGACTACGAGTCCTCGTTCTCGTGGGACGCCGTCGACAACACGATCTTCCGGCCTCTATCGAAGTTCTTCCAGGCCGACGCCGCCTCTGAGGCGAAGAACGTGAACGCCTTCGACGAGGTCCCCGACTCGAGCTGGTTCGTCAACCGCATCGGTGCGCATCCGATGTCGCCGGAGGAGGCTGCACGCGGCTATTGCCCCGAAGGCCCTGAGCTCGCGGCGAACCCCTCCGACGGAAGCTGGCTGATCGACCGCGGCAAGGACAACGGCGCCAACCCGGGCTTCCGCGTCGCGGTCGGAGGGACGAAGTTCATGTTCAAGACGGACGACGATCAGATCGAGCGCGCGACCGCGGCGACGGCGATCGCCTCGCGCCTCTACTACGCCGCCGGCTGGTGGGCCCCCTGCGATGCCGTCGTCTACTTCAAGCGATCGGCTCTTCGTCTGACGCCCCAACTCACGGTCAAAGCCAACGTCGGGCCCGCTCGCCCGTTCGACGAGGCAGCGCTCGAGCGGGTTCTGGCCAGGACCGGGCGGCGCGGCGACCTCGATCGCGCGACGGCTTCGCGCTGGCTGCCCGGGCGCCCGCTCGGTCCATTCACCTACGAAGGCAAGCGCGCCGATGATCCATCGGACGTCATCGACCACGAAGATCGCCGCGATCTCCGTGGCGCACGCGTGATCGCGGCATGGCTCAACCACTTCGACTCGCGCGAGCAGAACACGATGTCGACATGGATGCCGGTCGATCCGAAGAACCCTCGCAGCACGGGCCACGTCCGACACTGGTACATCGATCTCGGGGATTGCTTCGGAAGCGAGTGGACCGTCGATGGTTTCTCCAGACGTCACGGCTACTCCTACGTTCTCGACTTCGGCGCCATCGCCGAGGATTTCGCCACGCTCGGCCTCGTCGAGCGTCCATGGGACCGCGCGACCCGCACGCCGGGCGCGGAGATCTTCGGCTACTTCACGGCCGCGCACTTCGATCCCGACAGGTGGCGCGGCGAGTACCCGAACCCCGCGTTCATGCGCATGACCGAGCACGACGCCGCCTGGGCGGCGCGCATCATCGCCCGCTTCACCCCCGAACACGTCTCCGCGGCCGTCCACGTCGGCGACTTCACCAACCCCGAGCACGAGCGCTTCCTCGTGCGGGTGCTCCTCGAGCGCCAGCGCCTCCTCCTCCTCCGCTATTTCTCGAAGCTGTCTCCGCTCACCGACCTCAGCGCCGACGGAACGCGCCTCTGCGCGGTCGATCTCGCACGGCAGACGGAAGTCTTTTCGGCGAACGCCTTCCGCTACTCCGCGAGCGTGCGGCGCGGCCGCGGGTCTCGATCCGACGCGCGCATCGACGTAGAAGGGAACGGGCGCGTCTGCGTTGCCCTCGGCGCACGGGACCTGCGGAGCCTGCCCGACGATGCGCCCGATCGCTACGTCGTCATCTCGATCGCGAACGGCACGGGCTCCGGGCCGCTCGTAGTCCATGCATACGACCTCGGCCCGATGCGAGGGATCCGACTCGTCGGGATGGATCGCCACTTCCCTGACCTCGCGGGAGCACCATGAGCCAACGCACGAGCGGAAGACCGTCGTCCACTGACGGCGAAGGACACGCCCCGATGAGCAACACGGAATACCAGAACACCACGCTCGACCGCACGCTGCGCGCGATCGTCGCCGCCGACCGTCTCCAACTTTCGGATTCTGCCTCCGGCAAACAACTCCTCCACCGCCGCCTCACTCTCTTCTACGGATACTTCGCACTGCTCGACGTGCTTGCCGTCATTGCGGGCCGAATGAATGTCGACCACCGCGCGGTCGGATTCATCCTGAACGTCCAGAATGCTCACGCGATCGTCCTCTGTGTCGTGTTCGCGGCGTTGCGGTTCCGCATCCGCGAAGGACAAGTACACCTCATGTACGCGCTCGACATCTTGGCGACCATCGCCACTGCGGGAACCGCCGCCGTCGCACTCTCTGCCGTGTCGCACGTCGCGACCGTCGATGTTACGGCCGTCGCATTCTTCGTCCTCTTCTTCGTGGTGCGCGCCGCGCTCGTCCCGAGCAAGCCGTGGGTCGCGACCGCGGTCGCCGGGTTCTCGACGATACCGTTCACGTTTGGCCTCGCAGTCATGTATCGCCGTGCCGGTGTTGCGATCGTCCCGGACGCCGACGCAGCAACGCTCGCTTCGCTGCGAAGCATGGTCGCCGGGGTCGGTGGCGTCTATCTCGTAGCGAAGACGATCTATGGCCTTCGGAGCGCGGTGGAGAAGGCCGTGCAGCTCGGGCAGTACGTCGTCCACGAGAAGATCGGCGAGGGAGGTATGGGGGCGGTCTATCGCGCGAGTCACGCGATGCTCAGGCGGCCGACGGCGATCAAGGTGATCCCACCGGATCGGGCGGGAGAGACCGCCACCGCACGCTTCGAGCGGGAGGTCATGACCACGAGCCGTCTCACGCATCCCAACAACGTCGCGATCTACGACTTCGGTCGAACGCAGGGTGGCGTCTTCTACTACGCCATGGAGCTCCTCGACGGCGAAGACCTTGCACGGCTCATCGAGCGCGAAGGGCCGCAATCGGTCGAGCGGACGCGTCACATCCTCCGGCAGGTCGCTGCGGCACTCGCCGAGGCTCATGACGCCGGCCTCGTCCATCGTGATGTGAAACCGCAGAACGTCATGCTGTGCACGCGCGGGGGCATGCGCGACTTCGTGAAGGTCGTCGACTTCGGGCTCGTAAAGGACGTAGGAGCAGCGTCGGACCTGAAGATCACGAGCGAGCGTGCGATCACCGGTACGCCCCTATACATGGCACCGGAGTCGATCCTCTCACCGGAGACCGTCGGACCGGCTGCAGACATCTACGCCGTCGGTTGCGTCGCCTACTTCCTCCTCACCGGGCGCACTCCATTCGAAGGGGACAACCTCGTCGAGATCTGCGCCGCCCACGTGCACACCGTCCCCGAGCCGCCGTCGACGTACGCGCCCGAAGTTTCGCCGGAGCTGGACGGACTCATCCTCCGCTGCCTCGAAAAGACCCCGAACGCTCGGCCGACGACGCGCGAGCTCGAGGCCGCATTCGCCGGCACAGCGTGAGGAGCGTGGACGACCATGGGCCGCTGGACTCCGCTCGTCTTGTTCCTCCCCGTCGGTCTGACGCTCGTCATCGGCGGTCACTACTACCTCTGGGCGCGACTCGTCCGCGACGTCGGCTTCTCCCCCACGACGGAGCACGCGCTGACCGCGCTCGTCCGCGTCTTCGCGGCGAGCATTCCACTGGGCGTGGTCACGAGCCGCCTGGTGTCCACCCGGTGGTCCGTGTGGTGGGTCGCCCCCGTCTACCTCTGGATCGGCGTGTCGTTCCTCCTGTTGCTCTCCGTAGCGACGACGGATGCGCTGCGCCTCGCGTACTCCGTTGCGACCACTCGTCCCGCATTCGGCAGTCAGAATGCCGTTGCGAGCGTCAGCGCCTTCGCCGCCATCGCTCTGGGCCTCGGTATCAGCGGCTGGGCGCTCTGGGAGGGTCGCAAACTCCGCGTCAAGCGCGTGGAGATTCCGTTGAGGAAGCTGCCCCAAGCACTCGACGGGCTACGCATCGTTCAACTGTCGGACGTTCACGTCGGCCCCACCATTGGTCGCAAGCTCATCGAGCAGATCGTGAGGACGGTGAACGACCTTGCCCCGGATATCGTCGCGATCACAGGCGACCTCGTGGACGCTAGCGTCGATGATCTCGAGGAGCACGTCGCTCCCCTTGCCGACCTCGCATCCACGTTCGGCACCTTCTTCGTGACGGGCAACCACGAGTACCACGCGGGCGCTCCCGAGTGGTGTGAGCACCTTGGCAAGCTCG
This sequence comes from Myxococcales bacterium 68-20, assembly GCA_001899635.1. Lineage (GTDB taxonomy): Bacteria > Myxococcota_A > Polyangia > Polyangiales > Polyangiaceae > Labilithrix. The sequence continues at coordinate 13,849 of MKVQ01000009.1, forward strand.
GCGTGCGCGTCTTGCGTAACGAGTGCGTCGCGCTCGAACGCGACGGGCACATTCTTCATCTAGCGGGCATCGACGACTACGAGTCGGTCCACTTCGACCTTGGCCACCGGGCTGACCTGCCGAAGGCCGTGGCGGGCAGAGACCGGAGTCGCCCACTGATCCTCCTGGCGCACCAGCCGAGAGCCATTCACGAAGCGGTACGGCATGCGGTCGATCTGCAGCTATCAGGGCACACGCATGGAGGTCAGCTGTGGCCGTTGAATTGGCTCCTGCGTCTGGGACAACCCGTGGTCGCGGGGCTTGCCAAGTTTGGCGAGACGTTCGTGTACGTCAGTCGAGGAACCGGCTACTCGGGACCTCCGATGCGCCTCGCCGCTCCGTCAGAGATCACCGATATCGTCTTACGGGCGGCCTGACGCACGAGGCCTATCGCCAACTCTCTCGACCGCGCGCGTCGTGCTGAACCAAGGACACAGCCACTCAGGTACGCACGGAGCGCGCGAACCCGCTGGGCGAGCATCCGGAGTGACGCGTAAACGCGGTGCTGAACGCACTCGCGGACTGGTACCCGATCATCTCGGCGACCTCCGCGAGCGGGGTGCGCTCGCGACGAAGCACGTCCTTTGCGATCGCGATGCGCCACTCGAGAAGGTACTCCATCGGTGGCATCCCGACTTTTCGCGTGAACCGCTCGGCGAAGGCCGCTCGCGACATGCCCGCCGTGCGCGCGAGGTCAGCAACGGTCCATCTGTGCGCCACGTCGTCGTGCATGCGTCGAAGCGCACGAGCTAGCTCCGGGTCAGCGAGGCCTGCAAGCAGCCCTCGCTGTTGATTCTTTGCTTCGGAGGGTCGAAAGCGCAGCGCCTCGATGAGGAGCACTTCGACTAGCCGCTCGAGGATCAAGTCTCGCCCCGGACGGCGTGCGGTGGCCTCGTCGCCGAGTTGTTCGACGATTCGACGCAGGCGCGTGGCTCCCGGCTCATCGCGCCGGATATGGATCATCGACGGCAAGAAACTGACGACAAGCTGCGCGTTCGTCCGATCGAAGCGAAAGTAGCCGCCGAGCTGGCGCATCGTTGGTGGACCTGCCTTCGTGCCGTGTCGCAGCTCCGCAACGTGTGTCGTCGGCTTGATGAACGTCGGCTTAATCGCGAGATCGCTCGCCATCGTGAAGCCGGGGGTGCCCGGCAGGAGGACGAAGTCGCCCTCTTCGAGCTTGACTGGACCGACCCCGTCGACATCGAGGAAGCACGACCCCTCGAGCATGAGGCAGAATCCCGGATCTTCGTGCGCGGCGTAGCGCACGCTCCAGCGACCCGCGCCGCTTATGATCTTGGAGAGCACGGTCTTCGGATGCAGGAGCGAGATGACGGCAGCCAGCGGATCCGACATGTCGTGCCCCGGCGAAGAGGACGTCTCAGACGATCGCGAATGCATGATGGATAGCGCATCATAGCTCGTCTTTGGTCATGCCATACCCTTCTGCCATCGAGGTGCCGAGCTCGTCACCCGCAAGCGGCGCGGCGAAAGCGTTCGGCTAGCTCAGGGCTGTTCAGCTCGCCGCGCCCGCGACCGCCCACTCCGACAAGGGCGGGCCGGGATCGGTGCTGATCGCAACGAGGACATCCTGCATCGTGCCCCCTCACCGACCGCGACGACAGCCCGGGTCGAGACGCTATCGGCAGACGAGCTCGCTCGGCAAGGGGCGAGAGGTCAGGCCTTGCGCGTCCTCGGTCTTCGGCGATGAGCCCGTGCGCCGTTCGGAGGTTCCTGAGGTGTGGCAAGAGTACATTTTTGACACTTGCATATCGCAAGTGGTTCGGTGAGAGATTCCACGATGGCACTCGCGCTCTACGGACATCCCTTTTCCTCGTACACGCAGAAGGTGCTCATCGCGCTCTACGAGAACGGCACGCCCTTCGAGTTTCGTTGCATCGGGCCGGATACGCCGCAGCACTCGGCCGAGTGGCTGCGACGCTGGCCACTGCGCAAGTTCCCACTGCTGGTGGACGGCGAGCGCAACATCACCGAGACCAGCATCATCATCGAGTATCTGCAGCTCGCTCATCCCGGGCCGGTGCAGTTGCTGCCTGCGGCCCCGATGGACGCGCTCGATGTGCGCTTCCTCGACCGCTTCTTCGACCTGCACGTCATGAACGCGGCACAGCACGCGGTAGACGGTGCACTGACGGGTGACCAGGTGAAGCGGCAGGAAGGCCTGGCGCTTTCCAAGGAGAAGCTGGAGCGCGCCTACGCCTGGCTCGAAGGGCAGCTCTCGGGCCGGACCTGGGCCGCGGGTGCGGAATTCACGCTGGCAGACTGCGCGTCCGCGCCTTCACTGTTCTACGCGGACTGGACGCACCGGATCTCGGACGCCTTTCCAGCGCTGAGCGCCTACCGCGCGCGGTTGCTTGCCCGCCCGTCCTTCGCCCGAGCGGTGAACGAGGCGCGGCCATTCCGACCAAACTTCCCCCTCGGAGCGCCGGATCGAGATTGATGCCATATTCGGCGCGGGAGTTGGCACCTATCGAAGTCGGAATTGGGTCGGGGACCTCATCACCATGAGGATGCCCACTCACAGAATCGAACGGCGACGGAAACGGCCACTACCGTGGCGACCTTGCTACCGAGCGACCAATTCGTCGAAGTCCAGAGTCTTCGGCCACCGAGAAGGACCGCGATGAGGATGACCGCATGGACAGCCGACTGGATGACCCCGGTGATGAGGTCGTCCCAAGCGAAGGCTTCCTCGAGCACGATGAAGAACGCGCCGGGAGCCTGACCGAACCACGAGTGCCATGCGATGAGGGCACCCAAGAGGATCAAGGTGCAGGCGGGTGCGTAGAGGAGGACCGTCACGACACCCGCGAAGACCACCTGCCGGAGAAATTCCGGTGAAGGTTCGGGAGCGGCAGCACGTGCCGATCCGTCCAGCATGACCAGCGTGATGAGCGTGCCGGATGCTCCGGCAGCCCGGCTACCAAGCTCTCGCGTGACCGCAAGCTCCAAGACCCTGGGCAGCAAGTCGAGCGAGTTGAAGCGGGCAAACGACGCTCCGAGGCCGATGCACTGAAGCGCGCCGAGCGCGAGGCAGCCGGAGATGAGGAGGAGCACGGTCAGGACCACTGGCCGATGGCGTCGCGGCACCCGTTCTCGCAGGCGTCGAATCAACGCCCCGCAGGCCCGGAACAACCGAGGGAGGAGCACGAGGGCCACGATGCTCATTCCAGCCACGAGCACGGCCCCGCCAGGGCCGATCGTCATCGAAGCCTCGCGCTGATGGTCATGTTGCCGCGCGGAGCCTAGCCGGGCAGGCTACGAAACGTCGAGGGCACCGCGGCATCATGACTCGACCGCAGGCGTGTTCGTCAGAAGCGAAGGCCCCACGCTGGCGTAGCGGAACGGTTGGTTGGATGATGGGCAGGAGCTCGACTGGTCCGACGATCACGATCGCGGTCGTGTTCAGCATCGGCCTTCTTGCGGAGAGGGGAGCACTTGCCCATGAAGGCGCGCCAGGTTCCGCCGGTCGTCAAGCGCCTCGGCTGGGTGTCGTTCTTCACCGACGCAGCGAGCGAGATGATCTACCCGCTCCTGCCCGCGCTACTGAGCACCTTCGGGGCGGCTGCCGTATGGCTCGGCGCGATGGAGGGCATCGGCGAAGCGGTCAGCGCGCTTGCGAAGTGGCGTATCGGCTCGGTCGTCGATCGCGGCGGTCAGCGGAGGAAGCCGCTCATCGTCGCTGGCTACGGGCTCGCAACGCTCGTCCGACCGCTCATCGCGTTGGCGACCGCCGGCTGGCACGTCGTCGTGTTTCGATCGATCGATCGGGTCGGCAAAGGCATCCGGGGTGTGCCTCGCGACGCGCTCGTCGCGGAGTCCACCGCCTACGAGGCACTCACGACCGCGTACGCATTTCACCGGATGATGGACAATGCGGGCTCCGTCCTCGGGCCGATCCTTGCGTTTGCGCTCATGCAGGGGTTCGGGCTTTCCCTCCGCACCGTCATCGCGCTTGCACTCGTGCCGGGGCTCGCCGCGGTCGCGACGCTCGTGTTCGGAGTTCACGAAGACCCGCAGGGACCAGAGCCTCCGCGCGTCGAGAAGCCGATTGTGCGTTCAGGTAGCCCGCTCGCTACGCCGGTGCGCCGATACCTCGTCGTCATCGCGCTCTTCACGTTGGGCGCGTCGGCCGACTCGTTCCTGTTGCTGCGTGTCATCGATCTCGGGCTCGAGGCCGCGTATGCCCCCCTCGTCTGGATTGTGTTGTCGGGCGTCAAATCGCTCTCCAACATGCCGGGCGGATGGCTTGGCGATCGGCTTGACGCACGACGCACACTCGCCTTCGCGTGGGGGTTCTACGCGGCGATCTACTTGGTCGCCCCTCACATCACTGGGGCGCTGACGTTCGCAGCCGTCATCGTGATCTACGGCATCTACCATGGCCTCGCCGAGGGCAGCGAGCGCGCGCTCCTCGCGCAGCTTGCGCCGCCGGAGACCATTGGTCGCGCGTTCGGCGCGCTCCATGCCGTGACGGGTCTCGCTGTCCTCCCTGCGAACCTGCTCTTCGGCGCGCTCTATCTCCGCCACGTCACGCTCGCATTCACCTTCAGCGCAGCATGCGCGCTCGTTGCGGCCGTACTCCTCCTCGCTATCGTACCGGCGCCACGGCCCGCTCCGCGCTCCGACTAGGCCCGCCCGACCCGACCCGAGCGTTCGGTGCGGCCAGGGAGCGGCGGTCTTCGAACATCGTGCGCACGGCTTCCTGCCACGCGGTGGCGTCGAGCCGGACAGAGGCTACATTTCGAGGAGCATGCAAGCGCATCTCCAATCGCTGGCAGATACCCTCGTCCTCGGAGCGCTCCTCGAAGAGGTTCGCGCACGCTACGGGCGCTACGAGCTCGTCGATCACTGGACGCAGGGCGAGTTCCATCACGACGTCGGCGTTCGCCTACCGGACGAGGTCGTCCTCGTCGTGGCGACCAACTGCAACGGCGGCGTGAAGGAGGTCCTCGCGTTCGCCAAGGTGCCCGATCGCTGGGCGCTCTGGCACTGGCGGTGCCCCCATGTCGACGACTTCACCGGCGAGCTGCCACCGATCCTCGGGAGGGCGATCACCCACCACTGGTTCGATCCCTGCGCCCTTCTCGTGCCCGAAGCGCGCAGCGAGCTACGTGAGGAGTTCCGCGAACGTCAGCGCGGCGGCGGCTGGCAGATGGCCCACGGGCCGCGCGCCTGCGGCTCGTCGCGAAAGCCGTAAGCGACACCAGCTCACAGCGACAGAAAGCTCGCCCCCGCCGAGAAGCGATGGCGCAAACCCGGCCGCCGATTGCAGGCTCGCCTGAGTTGGCCTACGAGCGGCACCATGCTGCCTACGCTGCTCGTCGCCCCGTGCGTGGTTCGTCGCGTCGTCACCAACGACCTCGCGGTCGTGTGAGGATCGGGGTCATGATGCGTGTCGTATCGCTGTTGCCCTCCGCCACCGAGATCATCTGCGCGCTCGGGGCCGAAGACGAGCTCGTCGGCATCTCGCACGAATGCGATTTCCCGGACATCATCCGCGATCGTCCCGTGCTCACGAGCGCGCGCATCGCTTCGCATGCTTCGAGCAAGGCGATCGACACGGCGGTGCGCGAGGTCGTCCGCGACGCCCTGAGCATCTATGCGGTCGACGAAGAGAAGCTCGCCGCGCTCGCTCCGGACGTGATCGTCACACAAGACCTCTGTGAGGTATGCGCCGTCTCCCTCGACGACGTGCGCAGGGCGGTGGCCCGTCTCGCCCATCGCGATGCGGTGGAAATCGTGAGCCTCAGCCCGACGCGGCTCGAGCACGTGTGGAACGACATCGAGACCGTCGCGAAGGCCCTCGGGAGGGCGGAACGAGGCTCGGAGGTTCGCCGCGAGCTCGAAGCACGCACCCAGGCGATCGCCGCCCGGGCGGCACAGGCGGCGTCTCGCCCGCGCGTCGTCTCGATCGAATGGCTCGATCCGATCATGCTCGGTGGGACCTGGATGCCGGAGCTCATCGAGCTCGCCGGCGGGGTCGCCGTCGGCGCTCGACCGGGAGAGCTCGCCCCGACGGTCTCACGAGCCGAGCTCGCGGCGCTCGCGCCCGACGTCGTGGTCGTCAAACCGTGCGGCTTCACGGTCGAGAGAACGATGCAGGAGCGGGACATCGTCGAGTCGATTGCCTCCGCCGTCGGGCACAGCGCGCGGGTCTACGTGTCCGACGGGAACGCGTTCTTCAATCGCCCCGGCCCCCGTCTCGTCGAGTCGCTCGAGATCACGGCGGCGTGCGTCCATCCGGAGCTCTTCGCAGACTTCGCCGAGAAGCACGCCAGCGTGATCAAGGCGGTGCCCACGCCTGCTGCGTAGCCGTCGACCGCACGACTGCTCCTCACTCTCCGAAGAACGGGCTCTCGGGCTCCGGGTTCGAGAAGCGCGGGTCGGTGAGGAAGTCGTGATCGGTCAACGCGTCGAGGAACGCGATGAGATCGCGTACGTCATCGTCGTCGAGCGTCATGCCACCGAGGCCGCGTTCCTTGTTCGGGCTCTCGCGGCCGTCACCGGCGAGTGGTCCCTCGTCGATCAGGCGCCCGCCGCGCTGGTAATGGTCGATGACCTCCACGAGCGTGGCGACGCTGCCGTCGTGCATGTACGGCCCGGTCACCGAGGCGTTCCGGAGCGACGGCGTCCTGAACTTCCCGCGATCGGCGGGGTTGTCGGTCACCTCGAAGAGCCCCTGGTTGCCGGCAGGATAGGCGCCGGTGCCGCCGACGTTGTAGAGCCCCACGTTCGTGTAGACCACCTCGTCGAACGGCGCCCGCTCGTGCGTGACGTCGTTCGTGAACGTGATGCCGTTGTGGCAGTGGTGGCAGACGGCGCCCTTGTAATCGGTGTTGAAGATCTCCACGCCACGCATCGCCGCGTACGACATTGCGCTCGTGTCGCCGCGTCGGAAGCGATCGATCGGGGCGTTCATCGAGACGAGGGCTCGCTCGAACGAGGCGATCGCGCGGATGATCTCGTCCCAACCGAGCTCGTCCGACTCCGGGAACGCCTCGGCGAGGAGCGCGCGGTATCGATCGTCGGCGCGGAGCGCTGCGAGTGCGGCGGCGCGCACGGCGTCCGTCGTGAGCCCCATCTCCACCGTCGGCGCGCCTTCCCCGAAGAGCGGGCCGCGTATCTGCGCCTCGAGCGACGCGAGCGACGGTGCCGCCCAGTTGTAGCGCGCGTGATAGCCCGCGTTCGCGAGGCTCGGAGCGTTCCGAGGGTGCGGCTGTCCGTCGACCCCCACGGGGTTCTTCGCGCCGCTCGCGAACGCGAAGCGCTGCACGTGACACGTCGCGCAGGAGACCTTCCCGTTCGACGACAGACGCCGGTCGTAGAAGAGCCGTCGCCCGAGCGCGACCTTCGCGTGCGTCATCGGGTTCTCCGCAGGCACGACAGGTCGAGGAATGTCGGCGGGCAGGCCCCAGTCGTAAGCTCCTTCGCCTGGCGGCGGAGACGACGCGTGCCCCCGTCCACTACCCTTCGTCGAGTCAGCGCCTGGAGCGCAGCCTGCGACCATCGCCGCCGCGAGGCATACGACGGCGAGGACCGCAGAGAGCAGGCGGTGCGTCATGGAGCGCGGAAGACCGTCTGCGTTCCCGACGGACGCCCGGTGTCGTAGGCGAGCCCGAGGTTCGGGTAGAACTTCCCGCAGCGCTCCGCGCCGAGCGTGGGCCCGAGATTGCCGGCGTGCAGCGGACCGAAGCAGTCGATCCGGCCGCTGTCGTTCAGGTCGGCGGGTCCCGCCGTGCCAAGGTCGGAGTAGCCCGCGAAGAGGTTCGTCACGTCGACGACGACCTCGTGCTGCGCCGGATCGAACCCTCCCTCGCGCTCGACCGTGATGAGCGGGCGGTTCGGCTTCGTGCATGTTTCCTCGTCGGCCGGCGGCGCTCCGCCGTCGCCCGTCGCGTTGTTGCAGACGGTGCGGAGCATGATGAGGTTGTGGTCACTGTTGCCAGTCGCTCCCGTCGTCGACGAGTAGAAGCTCGCACGTAGGAACTGCCGACCGTCCGCGATTCCGTGATCCATGCCCGTCAAGCTCAGCGGCGAGGGCGCGACCGCGGTGTCCGTGTGGTTCAGGCTCGGCGGAACACCGATCTTGAAGCGCACTCCGCGGAACGGCCCCGCCGCGGCGGGTGTTCCTCGGAGCACGGTGTTCGTATCCGCCGACTTCGCCTTGCCGAAGATCACGAACGCGCACTCGGCCGTCGCGTCCTCGAAGTCGAGGAGCGCAACACCTTGGTGCTGCCACTTCCCGTCATCGGCGAGCTGGAACGGGACGGGGGAACCGTCCGCGGCGAGGAGCGCGACGTCGTACACGTAGAGGCGCAAGTCCCCCGGCCTCACGTCGGTGAGGTTGCCGACCCTGAGATTCGACGAGCCGCACTTCCATTCCTTGCCGTCGCCGTCGCTCGCCTTGAAGCGGATGGTCGTCTCCCCCGCTCCGCCCGAGTCCACCGTCGCGCCCCCGTCCGTGTCGGACGCGTCGGGCGTGACGGACGCATCGAACGCACCACCGTCCGGAGTCCCGCGACTTGCCCCGCTGTCGTCGTCGCCACACGCGAAGAGGGAGAAAGAGGCGGTCGCGGCGAGGAGGAGGACGATGCAGTGGGACGTTCGCATGCGCCACTCGTAGCATTAACCTAGAGAATCGTGTCACGCCTCGTCACACGACGAATGCCGGCGCTCGGCCGCAAATCTTGCTGCCCGAGCGGCGCGAGGTTCATTTGCCCGGGCATTACCCTGCTTCCAGGTGCCACCAGTTATTCATTTCGTGCTACGCATGCACGCTCCCCACGGCCCGGCTCTGGCCCGAGCCGGCTGCGGCCACGAACCCGTGGAGGCGTAGGACGTCGTCGACGCCCCCGCGCTGACGGACGCGCCACGCTGACCGCATCTCGCCCGTGCGATGCTGTACGGGTAGCGGCGCTTGAGGAAGTAGCCGTTGAACAGCTTCAGCGCCTCCAGGTTCTCGACCTCCTGGAGCGCGAGGATGTCCGGATCGTTCTCCACGATGACCTTCGCGGTGAGCTTTCGAGCAGCCTTCGAGATCGGTCCGAACTCTTCGAGTCGAACACCGAGCATCAAGATGCTGCCCCCGCCTTCCTCGAACTGCTTCTTGTCGACCTTCTTCCCGAAGCGCGAGCCACGCTCCTTGTCGAGCAGGCGGTAGCGAAGGAACAGGTTCTCCGTGTTGAACGTCCCGACCGTGATCTTCGGCATGATCCCCCCTCGTTCGACTGCAGGGTACGTGGCCCACGCTCGAAGAAAAGAGTGCCGCTCACCGGCAGCTCGTGCGACTTCGACGCGCACGCCGAGCTCGCTCGGTGAGAACGCCTCGATCCGTCATTCCGCCGCTGCCGCGCTCTCGATCCGGACCGCGAGCACACGTCGCTCCGTCGCCTCGACGACCTCGATCGTGACATGCGGCGTGACCCGGAAGCGTGCGCCGACCGCAGGGAACGTACCGGCCAGGGACACCGCAAAGCCCGCGATCGTCTTCCAGCCGGGCCCCTCCGGCAGCTCGATGGCGAGCTCTCGATTGACCTCGTGGATCGGGACTTCTCCGCGCACCACGACGCTCCCATCCGACAGTCGGCGAAAGCGCTCCACCGGTGTGTCGTGCTCGGCGAAGATCTCTCCGACCAGCTCTTCGAGGACGTCCTCCATCGTGACGAGGCCCGTCACGGTGCCGTCCTCGTTCACGACCAGCGCGAGATGGTCGCGCCTCTGTTGCATCTCGACGAGCACGTTCGCGGCGAGCGCGCCCTCGGGCACGAAGAGCCCAGACCGCACGATGTCTCGCACGGCCCCCTCACCGCTGGCGGCGAGCCGTATGAGGTCGCGTCCGGTCACGTAGCCGACGATGTCGTCGGGCACTTGCCCGTAGACCGGGATGCGACTGTGGGGCCGGCTGAGGAGCAGGTTGCGGACGTCCTCGAGGGACGCGTCTCGAGCGAGCGTGACCATGTCCGCGCGTGGGACCATGAGGCCGCCGACGCGCACGTCGCCGAACTCCAGGGCGCGCGAGGCGATCTCGCCGCTTCGCGCGTCGAGCGAGCCGACGGTCGCCGCCTCGTCGACGAGCTGCTGGAGCTCCTCCTTCGACAGCCGCGCCTCCGTGAACGTCGTTCGATCGCGGAAGAGCCGGAGCACCACGTTGGAGCTCGCAGTCAGGAACCAGACGATCGGCTGGGCGAGCCACGCGAGGGCCGCGAGCGGTCGCGCCGCGAGGAGCGCGTACCGCTCCGAGGATCGAAGGGCGAGCGACTTCGGCACGAGCTCACCCAGGACGAGGGTGAGATACGAGATGAGCGAGATGACCAACGCGAGGCCGAGCTTGTCCGCCGCCTCGGCCTTGACCCCCACGCGTTCGAGCGCGTGGGAGAACGCGCGCGCGACGGTCGCTCCACCGAACGCTGCCGCCGTCGCGCCGATGACCGTGATCCCGACCTGCACCGTGGCGAGGAAACGCTCCGGCTCCGCCCGCATCCCGAGGAGCGCTCGAGCCGCGCCGTTGCCTTCGGCGGCGAGCTCCCGGAGGCGTGTCTTGCGAACCGAGAGGATCGCGATCTCGGTCGCAGCGAACAGACCGTTGGCGAGGGTGAGCGCCACGATGACGAGCAGCTCCGTCCACATGCTCATCCATCGCTGCTTACCGCCCCGCATCACGCGCCGCCAGCACTGGAACCGGGCGTCGTCGAGCGCGAGCCGACGTTGCCAGCGGACGTCGCAATCTCCGATGCGCCCTCGGTGCCGAGCCTCGAGCTCGAGTCGAGCTCGACAAGAGACGACGGACGTGTGCTTTCATCGATGCTAGAGTCATGGTGGTGCGAGCTCCGTTCGCCATCGTCTGTGTTGCGCTCGGCGGCTGTCTCGCCACGGCCGACCTCAGCGGGCTCTCGACCCCGCCGTCGACGCTCGACGCATCGGGAGACGCCGCCGACGGCGGTGGCTCGTCCACGAACGAGGGCGGCGGTCCGCCTGACGCGACGCCGGGCGACGCCGATGTCGGCCTCGGCCCCACGTTCTTCGACGACTTCTCCCGCCCGGACGGCCCCGTCGGGAATGGATGGGTCGAGAAGACGAACGACGTGTTCACCCTCGTGGGCGGCCGACTCGTGGTGAAGGACTGCGACTACCGGGACAGCTTCCTCCGTCGGCCCGTCGATGAAGCGGCACGCGACGTCGAAAGCAGCGTCGAGTTCATCTACCGCGTCAGCGCTCCCACCAATGATCCCGCGGTGGCGTTGCGCATCCAGGCCGAGACGCTCTCGACTCCGCGCGCCTTCAAGGCGTACGGCATCTTCGTCGACGACGGACAGTCGCTCACCATCTCGAGGCAGGACGGCGACACTTTCGCGACGCTCGCGAAGCAACCGTTTGCAGAGCCACTCGCGAGGAACAGTACCTATCGCCTCAAAGCGAGCATCCGTGGAGCTCCGCCCCAGCTCACCGGAGTCGTCGAGCGCCTCGACGGCGCGACCTGGACCGAGATCGCGCGCGGCGCGTTCACCGACACGTCGAACCGACGCATCGACGAGGCCGGGTTGATCGGTCTCCAGGGAGACGACACGGTCTCGTTCGACTACGACAACTTCGAGTACACGCGCCTCGATTGAGCCGCAGGGGAGCCAGCGCGCGACACGCGCGCTGTCATCGTCGGAGCAGCTCTTCGACCTTCTCGGGCGGTCGCGCAATCACCGCGCGATCGCCGACGATGACGATCGGGCGCTCGAGGAGGCTCGGGTGCTGGACCAGGGCGTCGAGCAGCGCATCACGACTCGCGGACGCAAGCCCGAGCTCTTCGTAGAGGCGCTCACCGGTTCGCATCATCGTGCGAGGATCGTCGGTCCGAAGCAGCACCATCAATCGTTCGAGCTCCGCACGCGAGGGAGCGACGGTCAGGTACTCGCGGTACGTAGGCGTGACGCCTTCGCCCTCGAGGAGCGTCCGCACCTTCTGACACTTGCTGCAGCTCGGATTGAAGTAGACCTCGCACGCGCGTTCCATCGTCCGGCCATTCTAGTCACGTCGCGCGTGGCGTGGCGCGGAGCGCGTGACACCTCGCGCGCGCTCACCGGTACGGCGACTCCGAGATGGAACCAGCACGCGCTCAGCCCAGCCGTGAGACGCGAATGAATTCCACGCTCACTGCCCGTCTTCAGTCAGGCCGAACGTCGAATCGAGTCGAGCTTCGCGGGAGGCCGGCACGACGCGAGGCTCCAACGCCACGCGTTCACTTAGCTTTGCGGGCTAGCCCGCCACGCGAGGCGGCCTTCGACACGCTCGCTTTCCGATTTGGAAAGGCTCCGTTTCCGGGCGACGGCATTGTCGAGCTTGGCGGCGGCGGGCAAAAGGTGCCGTCGCGTGGCGTGAGGGGCACACGCAAACGCGGCGCGCGGGACCTGGGACGGGATCAGGGAGGAGTGACCAATGCGAGCATCGACGGGACTCGGGCTCATCGCGATCGTCAGTGTCTTCGCATGCACGACGAGCGGCGTCTCGGAGACCACGACGACCACGCCTGGCGGCGCAGCGGGAGAGACCGAATCGAGCACGGACCCGACCACGCCCGAAGGCTCCGCCGATCCGACCGATCCCGAGAAGGCGCCGTCACCGCTCGTCTCGAACATCGCCGTCACGGGTGTCGCCGTGTTCCAGGGGGTGCAGGTCGACGTCGTGAAGGGCGGCGCGTACGTCTCTGCGACGAAGCGCAAGGCGCCGGTCGTCGCGCGGCGGCCCGGGATGATCCGCGTCTACGTCGAGCCGGGCGCCGGATGGGAGACGCGCGAGGTCACCGCCGAAGTGCGTCTCGTCACGGACGACGAGAAGTTCCCGATCCTCCGCGAGACGAAGAAGATCAGGGGCGCGTCGAAGGACGAGGACCCGAAGTCGACGTTCAACCTCGAGGTCCCCGCCGAGAGCCTCCCGCCGGGCGTCACCTTCCAGGTCGTGCTCACCGCGCCCGACGGCGAGCAGGTGAAGGATCGCGAGAAGAGCCAGGCGCGCTTCCCGCGCGACGGATCGTTCGAGGACCTCGGCGCGGAGCTCTCCGGCAAGCTCAAGGTCGTCATCGTCCCCGTGCGGTACGACGCCGACGGGTCGGGCCGCACGCCCGACCTCGGACCGACCCAGCTCGAACGCTACAAGAAGACGCTCATGCAGCGTTACCCGACGTCCGAAGTCGAGGTCACGACGCACGCACCGTATCCGTGGACGACGACGATCGCGGGCAACGGCACCGGCTTCTCCTCGGTGCTCCGCGCGATGCACCAGCTCCGTCAGAAGGACAAGGTCGCCAACGACGTCTACTACTATGGCCTCCTCGCTCCGACGACGTCGATGAGCGCCTTCTGTCAGGGCGGATGCGTTGCCGGGCTCAGCACCGTCGCCGACGAGAACACCCCCGTGCTCCGGGCGAGCGTCGGCATCGGCTTCGTCGGCCAGGACGCCGCGAACACGATGGCGCACGAGATCGGTCACGCTCACGGTCGCGAGCACGCGCCGTGCGGCGGCGCGTCGGGCGTCGATCCCGGCTACCCGTATCCGCAGGCGCAGCTCGGCGTTTGGGGCTACGACATCTTCGAGAAGACGCTCATCTCGCCGACGAAGGGTCGCGACATGATGGGCTACTGCCCCAACGAGTGGGTGAGCGACTACACGTACAACGCTCTGTTCGAGCGCATCACCGCCATCCGCACGGAGAAGAAGGTCCTCAGCGCGCAGTCCGGCTCGAGCGCGAGCCTCGAGCGGGCCTCGCGCTACCGAATCGCATCGGTGGGAGCCGCGGGCGAGCTCACGTGGGACGGCGCCAGCGAGATCGATCTCGACGACGACATCACGGGCGGCTCCGTCGTCTCTGCACGCTTCCTCTCCGCGAGCGGAGCCGAGATGGCGACGCGATCGGCGCGCTTCTACCGCTTCGATCACCTGCCGGGCGGCTTCCTGTTCGTACCGCAGGAGACGAGCCTCCAGTGGAAGTCGCTCCGCGTCGACGGCTACCCTGAGCAGCTCACGCGCTGAGCAGGCTCATCCGCTGCACTGACGACCCCGTGCTGGCTGGCCGAGCGACCTTGGTCGTCGTGCACGTTCACGGATCGGCCCAGGAATCGACGACGGCGAACGCGGCGACGGCGAGGAAGAGGACGATCGGCGTCAGCCAGAGCGCGATCTTCGTCATCTCGACGGCCGCGACGCGTTCGCCCTTCTTCCGCGCGACATCGAGCACGAGCAGCGTCGCGAGCGACCCCGTCGGCAGGATCGTCGCTCCGATGTCGAGGCCGAGCAGCGCACCGAACATGCTCGCCCGATCGGCGCCCGCCTCCTGGAGCACGCTCCGAGCAACGAGCGCCGCGGGAAGGTTGTTCATGAGGTTCGACGCCGCCCCCGTCGTCGCCGACGTGAGGAGTGCGCGAACGACCGAGTGATCCGGCGCTCTCGCGACCCACGACGCCGCGGTCGTGACGATGCCGAGGTTCTCGACTCCCCGGACCACGACGAACAGCCCGATCACCAGTGGAAAGAGCCCCCAAGAGATCTCGCGCAGCGTGCGGGCAGTGACGCGCCGACGACGAACGCCGACTACGGCAAGCGCGGCGACGCCACCAAAGGCGACGACGTACGGCTCCACGTGTGCGGCGGAGGCCACGAAGTAGCCGACGACGACGAGAGCCAGCACCGCAACGGCGAAGCGAAAGTAGCGACGGTCGGGGATGGCCGAGGATGGGGCGGCGAGGTCCTTCGACTCGAAGCAATGCAGCTCGGCGCTGAATCGCCACCTCAACAGGAAGTAGGTGACGCCAACCGCTACGAGCTGAGGCGCCATCATCCGCACCGCGAAGCGCTCGAACGGGATCCGGAAAGCGTCCGCGAAGAGGAGATTGGTGAGATTGCTCATCGGGAGCGCGAGCGAGGCAATGTTGGCGACGAAGGCGGACGCGATGACGTAGGGTCGAGCGGGAAGTCGCAATCGCTTCACGAACGCGAGCACGATCGGCGTCAACATCACGGCGGTCGTGTCGAGCGAGAGCACGGTGGTGACGAGCGCTCCGAGGCCGAACACGTTCCGGAAGAGCCGCCTGCCGTCACCGCACGCACGATGTCCGGCATGAAGCGCCGCCCACTCGAAGAAGCCACTGACCTCGAGCAGCGCGGAGAGGAGGAGCAGCGCCAGGAGGAAAAGGAGCGCGCTCCGTGAAGCCCACACCATCGCGAACGCCTGCTCGGGCGTGACGAGGTCGAGCAGGATCATCGCGGTGGCCCCGAGCACGGGCCAACATGCCTCGTTCCACCCGCGCGGCTTCACGAGCACGAGAGTCAGCGTGCCGGCGAAGATTCCGAGTGTGCCGACGAGGCCGAGCGCAACCATCGCGTTCATCCTGGAAGAGGCCCCTCTTCAGTGGGGAGTCACTCGAGAGCCCTCGACGGAGGAGTGAGCTCGCCGTCCGGCGACTCGGGGCTCGGTACGAGCGATGCACGGTCGGTGCGCACGGCGTGGAGGGAACCGCAGACGAAGGATCGAGCAGGCATGAATCCAAGCTCCCCCTCGGTCTCGGTGGCCGAGTACACAGCTCGAGGACCGTATACGGTCGGCCCCAAGGAGCCGCTCGGCAACGCGCGACGCCTGATGGAGAAGTACGGGCTGCAGGATCTGCCTGTTCGCGCGGGAGGCAAGCTCGTCGGGCTCCTCTCCGCACGGGAGCTGAGGCTCGTGTGGACGCTCGTGCATCCACCCCCGCAGTCGCTCACGGTCGAGGATGCGATGGCGCCCGATCCGTACACGGTCGCGCCGGACACGCCCCTCGACGAGGTCGTCCGCGTGATGGCCGCGCGTCACGTCGAAGCCGCCGTCGTGCTCGACGGCGGCCAGGTCTTCGGCGTCTTCGCGGCGGAAGACGCGATGCGCGCCCTCGCGGACGCGCTCGAGGGAAGGTTCGCGCGTACAGGCCATCGAACGCGGCCGATGGCAGCGCAACCGCAACGGCCGTTGCGAGGCCGGCCGACGCGCTGACGTTGCTCCGCGCTGCTCCTCACGACGACGGCCATTCACCGTCGTCGCGCGCGAACATTCGATGCGGGCGGTCAGGATGGCTCGACACGCGAGCGGAGCGGAAACGTCGGGATCCTCCCGATCACCGGCCGCGGGCGGTCGCGCTCGTAGAGGAACTCGCGCGTGAGCGGATACTCGTCGACGAGACCGTTGGACATCGTCATCTGGACGAGGTTGAGGTGGCCCGAGCGGAAACCGGCCACGACGCTCGCGAGATAGAAGTCCCACGTGCGCATGAACTGGTCGCCGTAGCTCATCTTCCGTTTGATCGTGTCGTAGTTCGCGAGGAAGTTCTTCCGCCAGTGGTGCGCCGTCATGGCGTAATGCCGGCGGAGGTTCTCGACGTCGAGCACGTTGAATCCCCGATCGACGGCCCGCTTCGTCGCTCCCTCGAGCGAAAAGAACCAGTAGCCCGGGAATACGTGCTTCTCGACGAACGGGTCGCTCCCGCTCGCCTCCTTCATCTTCGAGATGCAGTGCGTGAGCACGATCCCCCCCGGAGCGCTCAGGGACTTCAGCTTGTCGTAGAAGGCGTCCGCGCGGCGCTCCCCGACGTGGCACATCATACCGACCGAGACGATCCGCTCCCACTTGGACCGGTCGTCGAGCTCCAGATAGTTCGACGTGCGCACGTCGACCCGAAGCTTGCGTGCGCGCGCCTGCTCGCGAATGTACTTCGCCTGGTTGTCACAAATCGTGATGCCGAGGCATTCCACGCCGTAGCGCTCGGCCGCGTGGAACATCAGATGGCCCCAGCCGCATCCGATGTCGAGGAGGCGCTGCCCCTTGCGCAGATCGAGCTTCTTCACCGTGTGAGCGATCTTCTGCTCCTGGGCCTGGTCGAGCGTGTCCTCGGGCGTCCGGAAGTAGCCGCACGAGTACTGGAGCTTCTTGTCGAGGTAGTGGCGGTAGAAGGCGTCGCCTCGGCCATAGTGATGCTCGACGTCGGCCTTCTCCTGCTTCAGCGACCGCGTGAGCGCGGTGCCGACCCAGTCCCTGATGAGCGACGAGCGGAACGGCTCGCGGAGGCCGATCTCGAAGAGTGTGGTGAGCGCATCCTCGAGGTCACCTTCGACGACGACGTCCCCCGCAGCGTATGACTCGCCCAGCCCGAGCGTCGTTTGCAGGACCGTGCGCACGAAGGCGGTGCGCGTCTTGAAGTGGAGCACGAACTCGGGAGTTCCCGCGGCAGCGCCGAACCGCCAACGCTCTCCGTTCCAGAAGAGCATCTCGAACGGCTTTCCGGCATGCGTGCGTTGAATCCTCTCGAGAGTTCGCCTGAACAACAACATCGTCACCCCTCCCTGGTCGAGCCCTCAATTGGTACGACGCGACCGCCGAGGGTCAAGGAATCACGACGTATGCGGCGCTTCGCTGCGCGTCGCGAGCGCGCACACGCGAACGCGACGCGACTTCCTTGCGCAGTGCGCGGCGACGCGTCTCGTCCGGGCTCCGGACGACGCGCGACGGATCGCGCCTCGCGGCATTTTCGTCACTAGTGACGAGGCAGCGCGTGGACCAGCGGCGCGGACGCATGGTGCTCGTGCTCGCGGTTTCGGAGCGGAGCTAGGCGACCTCGACAGGCTGCGATGAGCCCGCCGCTTCCGCCCGCTTCTCCACGTCGGGGGAGCTCTCCTCGCGCTCGTCGAAACGGAGCGCACCGGTGCTGACCCAGAGGAGGACGAGCGCGAGCGGCATTGGCGGGAGGTACACCGCGAGCGTCTCCGGCCCCAGCGCAACGACGAGGACGACGCCGAGCGCAACGAGGACAAGGGTCAACGCCGCCGCGACCATCCTCCGACGTCGCACGACCGGATGCACCGGCGCCTCGAGCACGAGACGCATACGACGAAGCTCGTCACTGAAGAAGCCGCTCAGTGCCCGTGTAGCCATGCCCACCGGCGCTGCGAGGGTCGTGCCCTCGCACGCGAGCCGAAGGAGAGCGCCGCCGCGCGATCCTTCGGCTCAGCCCGCCAGCGTCGGCAGAAACGCCACCGACGCCGGCGACACACTCACTGAGGCCGGCTCGGCAGGCTCGTCGGATTGGCGCCCTTCAGCTGCCTGATCGAGTCCCAGAGGAGCTGCTTCGCGTAGGTCGGGTTGTGAACGCCGAAGTCCTTGCTCCGGGCGATGATGAGATAGTTGTAGAGCGCACCTGCCTCGGGAGCGGCGGCAGGGCTTCCGGGGCGGACCGTGTCGAGGTGGAACTGGTTGTCGGCGAGGTCCTCGTCCGAGAGGTTCGCGTAGGGCGCCGCGGCCGAGCGCGTGAGCCTGCCAGCGTCGTTCAGCAGCGTGCGGAGCTCGCGGAGGCCACTGCGCACGATCGACTGACCACCCTGGATGTCGAACGTCGTGCCCGTGTACTGCGTGTGGCACGTCTTGCAGAACGCGACCGTCGGCTTCATCGTGTGGTCGGGCGCGTTCGCGTTCGTCGCGACGGGCTGCATGTGGCACGACACGCAGGCGTTCGCGACCGTGGCGTGGGCCGAGCTGCCGTATGTCTGACCTGCGAAGTGGTAGCCACCCTTGCCGGAGTAGACGTCCGCCTGCGGCCCGTCATGCGGGCCCCAGCGCGTCGAGAGCGAGTTCGACGCCGTGATGTAGAGCGAGACGTCCTTGCGCGACTTGTGACAGAACACGCAGACGTTGCCCGCGCGGTAGGCGAGCTCCTGCCCGGTCGGGATGCCTGCCGAGGCGTCAGCGGTCTTCTCGAGGATGACCGTGTCGTTCACGCCGCCCGGGACGCGCAACGGAGCCTGACCGGCGAGGTACTTCCCGGTGACGTGCGGGTCGTTGGTCGAGTCGAAGGCGTGGCAGGTCGAGCAGTGGATCCGACCGATCGTCGTCGCACCGCCGTAGCCGATCTCCGTGATCGCGCCCGACGCCGCCTTGAAGTTGATGTGGCCCTTGGCAACGTCCGCCGGAACGCCCGCGTCGGGAGCAACGGTGTACTTGTTCGCGACGCGCTGCTGGATACCGTCGATCGCGTGGCAGTTTCCGCACGCGCCCCCGCCGACCTCGTTGTTCTGCGGATGAGAGTGGTTGCTGAAGCGCCATTGATCGACGACGCCACCGAAGGTATGGCACGGCGTCGTGCACGCTCCGCTGAGGACACCGCCGCCGTCGGCGACCGTGCCGGGGGTGCCTTGAGCCCCCGGCGGCCCCGCAGGCCCCGGCGGCCCGGCCGGACCGGTGGCTCCCGGCTCGCCTTTCGCACCGTCCTCTCCACTACCGCACGCGGCGAGGCCTGCTCCCGCGCCCACGACGCCGACGATGAATGCGAGTCCGATGAAGCGGGTGAGAGTCATGATCCTCCGTGAAGCGGCGTCGCGCATTGGGCTCGGCCTTGCATCGACCGCGCCAGTGCGTCCGCTCCTTATCATGCTCGCGCTTGGCGGTGTGTTCGCTGCTTGCGAGACGCCCCGCGAAACGCGACGCGAGACGACTACGTATACGGGCCAGGTCCAAGCGCTGCTCGAGGCGCGATGTCTGCGCTGCCACGCAGGTCTTGCGCCGGCGGGCGGATGGTCGGCCGGCTCCTACCTCGAAGCGATCGGGTGCACGGACTCCGGTGACCCCGCCACGATCGCGCGGGATGGAGCAGGGACCGCGCCGATCACGGCTGTGCTTGATCGGAGCGACCATGCGGGGCTCGTGAGCCATGCCGAACGCGCCGTCCTCTCTTCCTGGGTCTCCGCCGGAGCGCCACGAAGCGGCGGCGGCGTGCACGGAGCGGCGTTCGCCGACCCGCGCTCTCCGGAGAGCCACGGCAGGCTCCTCCGAGCGAAGCACTACGCCCCGATGCTCGATGCGAACGATCCCGACGCGTGCGGCACTTGCCACGAGGGGGTCGCGGCACGCCGAGGCGACGTCCGTCTCGCGGCCCCCGGTGCGCCGTCCTGCACGAGCTGCCATTCCGAGCAGGAAGGCCCGCTCGCGTGCGGCACATGTCACGGAGACGGCGCGCGTGCCTACCCGCCCCGGAACCGTTGCTTCTTTCCCGCCGATCCCAAAGACCGCGCGCACGCCGCGCACGCCGGGACGAGCGCGTCGCGCGCCACGGGGCTCCCTTGCTCGACGTGCCATCCGGAGCCGAAGACGGGCGCGCCGGCCGGCGTCCACGCCAACGGGTGGGTGGACGTCTGGTTCGACTACGCGGTCGCCGGACGCGAGGCGCGCTTCGACGCTGCCAGCAAGAGCTGCTCGGGCACCTGCCACGCACGCGGAGGCGCCCGGCCGGCGCCGGCGTGGAGCGATGCGCCGATGACGTGCAACGACTGCCATTCGTCGCCGCCGCCCGACCACTATCGCGGTGCGTGCACGAGCTGCCACCACGAAGCGAACGCCGACGGCACCGCGCTCACCAAGCCCGTGCTCCACGCGAACGGCAAGGTCGACCTCGGTGACGGAAGCGGGCGCTGCGGTTCGTGCCATGGCCAGGGCGACGATCCCTGGCCGAAGACCGGCGCGCACCAGGCGCACGCCCGCCCGAAGGATGCACGCGCGGTCGCGTGCGAGACCTGCCACGCCGTCCCGAGCGGAGCCGCTCGTCATCCCGAAGGCAAAGGCGCAGCCACCGTGCGCCTCGCTGGCCTCGCGACGCGCGGCGGACGGCGCGCCTCGTTCGATCCGGTGACGAAGACCTGCGCCGGCACCTACTGCCACGAAGGCGCCGGAGCGCTCAGCCCGTCACCGCGATGGACCGACACGACCGCTACGACCTGCACGTCGTGCCATGGGACGCCTCCGCCTGCACCTCACGTCCAGACAACGACGTGTGGTGGCGCGGCCTGTCACGAAGGCCGTACGACCGGCCTCCAGATGACGCCGGCCGGGCGGCTCGTCCACGTCGACGGGGTCGTCGACCGCGGCAGCCTCTGACCGCACGCGTCTGACTGGACGAGCGTCAGGCTCGATCAGGATGCAGCTAAACGGGCCGAGCATGATTTCGAATCATGCTCGGTCATTCAGTGGCGGAAGAGGTGGCAGCCCTTGCACAGCTGCGCCTCGGGCTGGTGGTTTCGCTTGTCCGCGTGGCAGCTGCCGGTGCACGTCGCCCGATCCGAACGCGGCGGCGCATGCGCGCTGTGGCATGTCTCGCACTGCGCGTGAGCGCTGACGGAGTGGAGCCCTTCCAGAGAAGGACGCGAGTGACAGGTGGCACAGGTCGGAGGCCGCTCGACGCCCTTCGGCCCGTGCGCACGATGGCACGTGGTGCAGCCCTGCGCGGCGTTCGCGTGAAGCGCATTCGCCTTGTTGTCGTGGCAGCTCGTGCACGAAGCGTGGTTTCCGAGCGATCCCGAATGCGCATCGTGACAGCTCGTGCACGTCGCATGACCCGCATGCGCCGTCTTCGCCTGCTCAGCATGACAGCCGCCGCACGACGGCTTCGCCACCGGAGCGTGGGCAGTACCGTGACACGCATTGCAGCTCGCGTGTCCGGGCCGCACGCTCGTCGCCTTCGCTTTCTCCACATGGCATCCCGCGCAGAGGCGCGCGCCCGAGGCCGCGAGATGGAACGCGTGCGGCGCGTGGCACGAGGTGCACGCCGTTCCCTTGGCGTGGAGCCCATGATCGTCCTTCGCGCTCGTGTGGCACGAGGTGCACGCCGCCGTGCTGGCCGGCGAGGCAGGATGACCGGCATGCGGCGCCGCCTGTGACCGCGTCGCCGCCGGGGCTCCACCACGGCCGTGCGGCGCATGGCATCCGGTACACGCCTGCTCTCCCTTCGCCGAAGCGATCGCCGGGTGTGAGGGCTTCGTGCTCTCGTGGCAGCGAACGCATGCTTGTCCGGCCGACACGTTCGGACGATGGGGATCGTGGCAGCTCGAGCACTCCGCGTGCGCAGCAACGCGCGGCGTGCCGATGACCGTGACGTTCGAGTGGCAGCTCGTCGCGCACGACGACTTCGCCTCCGCCGGCGCGTGCGGCGTGTGACACCCCGTGCACGCAGCATGTCCCGCCACCGTGCTCACGGCGCGGTGGTCCGCATGGCAGCCTTCGCAGGCGCGAACGTCGGCGCGACGCGCGCGATGCGGCTCGTGACACGTCACGCACGCCTCGTGACCGGCGACCCGCGCGCCGCGAGGGGCGACGTGCGGGGCCGTCTTCGCGAGAGCACCGAACGCGGCCCGGTGCGGCGAGCGCCCGGGAGGCGAGCCCGCCACGCCGCCGTGGGCGCTGACGTGACATCCCTCGCACGTGCCGCGAGCAGCCTCCTTGCCGGAATGCGGAGCGTGGCACATGGTGCAGACTTGTCCCGGCGAGGCCTTACGTGGGTCGAGTTCGAGCGCGCCGACTTCCGTTAGCGCGGGCGTCCCCGCTTCGCGGACGAAGGCAAGGACCGCCGCGTCGAGCGAGAGCTCCATCGAGGCATCGACGCTCGGAGCGGGCGCGTGGGCCTCGAAACCTCCGTGCGCGGCGCTCATGCCCTGGTGGCAGGTCGTGCAGTCGGCGAGCACGGCTCGATCTTTCCCGTGCACGCTGTGGCACGCGCCGCAGGGAAGCTCGGTGGACGCATGATGATCGAGCGCAGGAGCGTCGGGCGCGCGCGTCGTGCGCGTCACGTTGGAGTGGCACTCGTTGCAGGTCGCCGCCGGCCGTCCCGCCCCGAATGCGTGGCACGACAAGCACGTCGTCGGGGATTGATCTCCGCCGCGATGGTGGGTGTCGGTCTCGCGCGCGTGACACTTCGCGCACGCGACCTCCGTGGGCGCCGCGTCCAGGCTCGTGTGGCACTCCGTGCACGCGATCTTCTTCGAGCCGACATGGAGGACGTGCATCGGCGCTTCGCGCGCCGTCTGCCAGGTCGTGGGCACCTGCTCCACCGGAGAGAGCGGTGGTGTGTAGTCTCGGATCGCGACGACCGCGAGCACCGCAGCGACCACGAGAGCGAGGACCAGGAGCGCGAGCGCGCGACGCCCCTTCATTGCGCGTGGCAAGCCCGGCAAGGCTGGTCGCGCGTCATGTCCAACGCGCTCGCGAAGCCTCGACCATGAGGGTTACCGCCGGGACCACCGACGCGGTGGCAGCCGACGCAGAGCGCCTCGCCCGCGCCGCCGTGACAGCTCGCGCACGACATCGGATCCATGCGCGCGGCGCGTCCGTGCTCGCCGCCACGCGCGCGAACCCAGTCGGGCGGATGCGGGTTCCGCGAGATCCCGCCACCGAACGCAGAGCGCCCGCGCTTCGCGTGGCAGTCGAGACAGAAGCGCTCGCTGTCGTGACACGTCGTGCAGAGCCCCGGGTTCGAGCGCGCCTCGTCCGAGTGGCGCGACGCGAACCCAGCGCGATGGAGACCGGTCAGGCTCGGACGATCGAAGCCGAGCTTCCACGGAAGCGCGGCGACGGTGATGCCATGGCAGCTCGCGCAGAAACCCTCTCCGTGACACGTCGCGCACAGATCGCGCGCAGATGCGGCGCGGACGCCGTGCTCGCGGACGAAGTCGCCCTCGTGGAAGACATGGCTCGACGGCCGCGCGAGCTCGGAGGGCAGGTCGACGTGACAACCTTCGCAGTCGCGCGTCGTCCACTGATCCTTGTGGTTGTGGCACGAGAGGCACTGCGCCATCGGCGGACGCAGCGTGGTCTGCTCCGACTTGCCGGCCGCGGCATGGCAAGGCACGCATTGCCCGCCAAGCTTCGGCACGTGCCTCTCGTGCGAGAAGCGAAGGTGCTCGCGCGCGAGGCGGTTCTCTTCGCGCGTGTGGCTCTGGCCATGGCATGTCCCGCATGGCCGCGAGTCGTGCGGGCGCGTGTGGCAGCCGACGCACTTGGCCGGCTCGGGGATGTGGAGGGGACCGGTGTCGCCGGCGTGCGTGATCCCTTCGTGACACGTCGTACAGCCGATGCCGGCGAGAGAGTGGCTTCGGTGCTCGAACGGACGTTGGGTGTCGCGCGGCTTGATCCCGAGCAGCCCCGCGCAGGCCGCGAGCGACAGGAGGGACACGAGAAGCGCGAAACGCAGGAGCGGGCTCATGGTGACGTACGCCCCCTCACCGGCGGCTCTCCGAACGCATACGAGACGCGCGCGAGCGCGTGCAACGACTCGCGATACTCCGGGCCCACCGACGCTTCGAGCGCGGTGGCGACTTCCCATCCGCTCGGCGACCGCCATGCGATCGCTCCGAGCGCCCAGGGCCAGAGCGCACCTCGTCCACGCGGCTCGTCGGGGCGTACGAGCTCGATCTCCGTGGCGACGCGAAATGCGCTCGAGAGCGGCAACGAGGCGATCGCTCGCGCGCCGACCCACCGCGCGCCGGCGAAGTCCACGCGGCGCGCCTCGAGCCCGATCGAGCCGGCCCACTCGTCGTCGAGCGCGAGCGTCGCTCGACCGAGGCCCTGGCCACCGACCTCGTCCCCTTGCACCTGCACGCTGCCCGTCGCGACGAGCTCGAGGCGCGGGAAGGCACGCCAGCGCGCGGTGGCGCCGGTGCTCGTCGCCGCGAAATCGCCGAGGACGGAGAAGAGCGACGTCCTCGGCAAGAGCCGCCCGGGGGACCGGTGCGTCGTGAAGACCTCCGCGCGAACGTCGTCCTTTTGCACGCTGACGGAGGCGAGCGCATCGGTCGGTGCACGCGCGATGACGTCGAATGCGGCACGAGCCGCCGCGGTGAGCCACGGCGCGGGCGTCAGGGCGAGATCGGCTCCGACCTCCTCGTCGTCGCGCTGCCCGCCGCGCCGGCGGACTGCGTAGGAACCTCCGAAGGTCGCAACATCGCCGACCGACTGACCGAGACGCCCGCCGGCCGTCCAGTCGAAGGTGTCGTAGGCGAAGCCGCGAACGACGGGGACACCTCCGAACGCCTCGACCGTCGTCCCGCCGAACGCGCGCATGAGCCCGCGGACGCCGTCCAAGTGGACCGGCCGCACCGCCCCCATCGTGACGATCATCCTGCCCGTCCGGAGCTCGGAGCCCGTCGCCGCATCGCGCGCGCGCACCGACAGCGTGACCACGTCACCGGTCGCGCCGACCGGTTGCGAACCACCGGTAGCACCGAGCCACGTCACCGTCTCCGCGGAAAGCCAGGGACGGAGACGGTCTTCACCGCTGAGGACCACCAGTCCGACGGGCGACCGAGTCTGCACCAGCGCATCGCCACGCAGGCGAAGCGGCTCGGCGATGGCCGGCCTGGCCCAGGCGAGCGCGACCGCGAGAACGAGCGCGGCGTCGATCTTGCTCCTGGTAAGAAAGGACATGGTCGCGGAGAGCGGAATCGACTGGATAGGTTGGGCGTCAGCGGCGAGCGCAGTGGCCGCCGCGGGCATCCTCGTCATGCATCTTGTGCGCCGGCCGAGCCTGGCGGGCGAACGGGGACGTAACACGAAACTCTGGCTGCTTCTCGGCCTTGGTGTCTTCCCGATCACGTCGGCGGGGACGGCGAACATCGCCGGCTTCAAGGCGACCCAGTCACGCGAGTTCTGCGGGTCCTGTCACGTGATGGAACCTCACGCCGGGGACTCCAACGATCCGAACAGCATCTCCCTCGCCGCGGTGCACGCACGGAACCAGACCTTCGGGCACGACAACTGCTACGCGTGCCACAAGGACTACGGCATGTACGGCTACGTGCTGACGAAGATGGGCGGCATGCGTCACGTCTACCTCTACCTCACCGAGTACCACGACATGCCGCTCGAGGAATCGAAGCACGACATCCGTATCCTCCGCCCGCTTCCGAACGCCAACTGCATGGCCTGCCACACGACGACCGCGCCCCGCTGGCTCTCGATCGGCGACCACGCGTCCTCGCTCGAGGCCGTCCGCAACGGGACGGTGTCGTGCGCGAGCGCGGGCTGCCACGGCTACGCGCATCCAATGACGAAGCTCGGCAAGGAGCTCGACGCGGGAGCGCTGCAATGAAGCTCGGCGCGGCGCTGGCGCGCGTGAAAGCAATCCCGAGCGAGAGCCTCGTGCGCGCGGCCTGCATCCTCGGCCTCGTCGCGCTGCCGCTCATGGTCGGCTCCGTGTTCGTCCCGACTGTGTGGCCGGTGCTCGTCGCCCTCTCGGTCGGCCAGGCCCTCGGTACCCTCTCGTTCGTTCTCTACCTCGTCGCCATCGCGCGCGACCTCGACATCGTGCGACGCCTGCGGTCACCGAGGAGACACGAAGAAAGACACTGATCGATCGTCTCCCGCAACGAGCGATCGGCGGATCGAGAAGGGTCGGCGAGTCCCGCCCCTTCCGGATGCGGATTCAGCCGTCGATTTGATCGACGCGAGGCTCGGCGCCGAGCGCCTCGGCGTTGAGCAGCCGCTCCTCTTCGTCGGCCATGTCCTGCTCGAAGCGCTGGAAGAACCAGACGACCTCGTCCGCGAGATCTTCGACGTTCCTGACGCCGTCCTCGGCGTCCTCCACGAGCGCGACGAGCACCGAACGCTGTTCGGCGTGCTCCTGGAAGAGCCGCTCGACGCGTACGGGACCCCACGCATCCACCTCGCGCATGAGCGGGACGATCACCTCTTCCTCGTACTGGAAGTGGCGCTCGACCTCCGTGCAGAGCTGACCAAGGACGTCCCGGATCACCGGCCGGTGCTTCTCGTCACGCTCGGCTGCGCGCGCGACGGCGATGAGCGCTCGACACAAGCTGCGCAGCACCGCGTGGTCGCTGGAGATACGCTTGCGAATTTCTACCCTCGCGATCATCGAGCTCAAGGCGTACCTCCTTCCGCTGACCAGGACCGTGGTGGTGAGGAGCCGCGATCAAGTGCCCCTAGCTTCACGCAATGTAAGAACGGGAATCGAAGATGTGCGAACGACGCTCTCAGCGACGCTGCCGATCAGCGCCCGAGCGATGCCTCGACGTCCGTGCGTTCCCATGACGATGAGATCGGCCCCGACCTTCTTCGCGGCCGACAGCACCGCATCGCGCGGATCCGCTTGCTCGAGGAACGTGTGGAGCTCGACGTTCCGCGACGCATGTTTCTTGGCGAGCTCGTCGAGCGCCTTCTGCGCGGCGTCGATGATCCGCGACGCCATCTCGGCCGAGATCGTCATCGTGCCGTCGGGGAAGCCGACGAGCGGAAGCTCGAACGCGTGAACGACGTGCACCGCCGCGCCGAGCTTCGCGGCGAGCTCCACGGCGTAGTCGAGCGCGACACCGGCCGCTTCACTGAAGTCCGTGGGAACCAGGATGTTCTTGGGAGGGATCATTGCCTCTGCCACGAGCAAGGGCCTTGCCACGGCTGAAAACACGGCAGTTCCTCACAGCGCCGTAGCCGGAGACGCAACTTTTGCGCGCACGTGCAGAATGCGCGCTCCCCACCGCCCAGCTGCGCACCAGAGCTTCGACGCGTTCGCCCCGTGGCAGTCGTTTTGCACTTGCTTTCGATGATGAGACCGAGCGCGGATCCGAACAGCTCGAGCGAACCGAGCTACATCTCCCGGACCACGAAGATCCGTCAGGTGATGACGCTCTCCCCGCACACCATTGGCAGCGACCAAAAGCTGACGCTCGCTCACAAGATGATGCGCGAGTACCACCTCCGTCACCTCCCCGTGCTCCGAGCCGGCGAGCTCGTCGGAGTCCTCTCCGAGCGCGACCTCTTCTTCCTCGAGTCCGTTGCCGGGGTGGACGTCGACATCGACGCGGTGTCGGAGGCGATGACCGCGGACGTCTACACGGCGCATCCGGAAGACTACGTCCGCGACGTCGCGCGCGTCATGTCGCTTCGGAGGTACGGCTGCGCCGTCGTGATGGAGGATAGCCGGCTCCTCGGCATCTTCACAGCCACGGACGCGCTCCGGTATCTTGCCGAGGCTCTCGTCTAGCCTCCCGCCCCGAACCCACGTGGGCTC
Organism: Myxococcales bacterium 68-20; assembly: GCA_001899635.1. GTDB lineage: Bacteria > Myxococcota_A > Polyangia > Polyangiales > Polyangiaceae > Labilithrix. The sequence continues at coordinate 41,745 of MKVQ01000009.1, forward strand.
GGACTCGGGAACGACTCGTGCGTGCTGCGTCACCGGTCGACATCGCCGCTGAATCACGCGGTCCTCACCCCTCACGTGGGACCGCGCGATGCGACGGCGAACCCCTGGACCCGGCACACGAGCGCCACGCCTGAAGAGGAAACTGATGAAGAAGATCCTTACCTGCCTCGATACTTCACCGCGTGCACCGCACGTACTGGCTGCTGCAGTCGATCTGGCACGGCGCACCGGCGCCCGGCTCACGCTCTTCCGGAGCGTCGGCCTCCCGCCCGAGCTTGCGCATGACGACGTCTTCGGTGTCAGCCCGAACAAGCTCGTCGACAAGCTCCTCGACGCCGCCAAGGAGAGCCTCGCGCGCCACCGCGCCGATGTCCCGCCGGAGCTCCTCGACGGAATCGAGGCCCGTGTCGGCGTTCCGTGGAACGCAATCTGCGCCGAGGCCACCGCGATCGAAGCCGACCTCATCATCATCGGCTCGCACGGCTACGGCGGCATCGACCGGATCCTCGGCACGACGGCGGCGAAGGTCGTCAACCACGCCGACCGCTCCGTCCTCGTCGTGCGATGACGGTGCGCGCCTCGTCTACCCCTACCCCGCGCGCCCGTCGGCGCGTGGGGTGACGAGGATCGGCGCGTAGACGATCGCGTAGACCACGAAAGACGCGCTCCAGAGCACACCGGCAAAGACGAGCGACGCGAGGTACTGCTCCGGCAGGAGGGGCGCGGCGACCCGGATGGCGGCCGCGAGCGTCATCGCCGCGAACGCCGCGACCATCGGTGTCCCCACCGCGAGCGGTCGTCCGGTGTGCCCGAGCGCAACGCGCGCCATCATCCCCAGAGTGAGCGCGCCGATGGCCCCCGCCGTCAGCGCGTGCGTCGCCATCGACGAATAGACGCCGCCGGTGGCCTCCCCCGCCGCACGAAGGAGCAGCCCCAGCGGGATCCAGGCGTAGCCGACGTGGAGGATCCAGAGCAGCGGCTGACGGAGCACGTGCTGGGTCCCCCAGCGGAACGCACGAGCTACCGCGACCACGCCTGCGAGGCCCGCGAGCACCGCGAAGATCGCCCGATCGAGCGCGAGGCCGCCGAACGCATCCATTGCGGTCAGCAACGCCATGAGCCCGATCGTGAGCGCCTCGAGCGCCGGGATCGATCGGATCCCGTCACGGCCCGTGGCGTTCCGGGTGAACATCGGCACCACGCGTCCCGCGATGATGAGCATGAGCAGGACGACGACGTCGACTGCGACGAGAGCACCTCGCCGCTGCCACCCGGGCGCGACGCCGAGCGTATCGAGGTGCGTCATCAGGTTGGCCGCGAACAGCGCCGCCAGCACGGCGAGCATCACGAAGTTGCGCCGATTCCGAGTCGCCACGAGCGGGCGAGCGAGCACGACCGCAAGCGCGGGAAGGAACGCGAGGTCCACGATCACGGGCACGAGCGGCGGCAGGAGCGAGGCCATGCTCATCGCGACGCGCCCCGCGATCCAGAGCACGCCAAGCAACGCGAGAGGCGTTCCGACGGCGGTCTCGCGCTGGGTCCAGTTGCCGACCGCGGTCAGGAGGAAGCCGGCAATCACAGCGACCGTGAAGCCGAACACCATCTCGTGCGCGTGCCAGTACATGGGCGAGAAGCGGCTCGCCGGCTGGATGACTCCCTCGAGCGCCAGCAGCCAGAGCGGCACCATCAGCGCGCCGAAGACGGAGGCCAGGAGGAAGAACGGACGGAAGCCCTTGGCGAAGAGCGAAAAGCGCCCGCCCGAAGACGACGACTGCGAAGGAGCCCCGTTGATCGATAGTGCGTGTGCCATGACTCACCCCAGGCGGTGCAGCGGTCCGTCGTAGTACTTCGCGAGTGGAACGGGGGGCTGCGCGTGCATCCGCGCGACGATGGCCGGTGCCTCCTCGCCGGCGAGCGCGTCACACTCGGCGTAGAGTCCATGTGGCCCCTCCTCGAGATCGTTGTGACTCCCGAGCACCTCTCGCAGCGAGGCGATGATCGCGCGACTCGGCGAGCGGCAGAGCAGCTTGGCGATCGCGCTGTGGTCCACCCGAAGCTGCGCGGCCATCGGGAGCGGCTCGCCCCGCTTCGCTCGCGCGAACGGGAGGAGGACCTTCTCCTCCATCGCGATGTGTCGGAGCAGGCCGCCGCGAAACCGCGTGTACGCGTCCTCGTCGATCGTCCCGTCGTCACGCTCGGCAGCGCCGAGGAGGCGGTCGAGCTCGACGTGGTCCGCCGTCATCATCGTCTCGATGGGTCCGACCGATGGTGCAGCCGTGCTGGGGCGAGTGACCATGCCCGCCACGCATCAAGCGTCGTGCCACGAGCCCGTCGCGCAGGTCTCGGACTTCGTTGGAGCTCCGCGATCGAGCTCCGCCGCTCGACGCACCACTTGCGCGCCGCCGCAGATCCTGCGCCGGCGCCGTCGTCTCGCTCAGCGCGCGACGAGGACGAGGGCGTCGTCGTTCGCGCGCCCGAAGCGCTCGATGATGCGCTGGGCGATGACGATCGGATGCTGGCGTAGCAGCGCCAGCTCCCCCTCGATCGACAGCCGCGACCCGATGCCGTCGGTGGCGAGCACGACCAGATCGCCGTCCCCGAGCGCGACGGTCTCGCTCCGCGGCTTTGCGGGCGGGCGCACGCTTCCACCGATGACGGCAGACGAGCCACCGAAGCGGCGTGCGCTTCGCGGCGAACAGACCTGCACGTCGATGTTGCCGACGGAAGCCGTCTCGAGCGCCGATGTGTCTTCTGCTACGCGAGCGATCGCCATCACGACGCCTCGAGTGCGCCCCAGCTCGCCGTGAGCGGCATCGAGGATGGCAACGGGCGTCTCGCTCGCGCGCTCGAAGAACACCTTCATCGCGGCGTGTGCAGCTTCGTGTGCCGGCGGGCCGTGACCGAGACCGTCACACACGCCGAGGACGAGGGCCCCGTCGATCCGACGGAACGAGGCGTGATCGCCGCTGACCTTCTCGCCGGCGATCGGTCGCCCGTAGACGCCTACCTCGCGACGGCGAGGAGCCGCTCGATCGAAGAGACGGGCCACGATCCGCGTGCCTTCGCCGAGGCGGACGTCGAAGTCGACCTCGGACGACAGGCGGCGCACGCTGCCGATCCCGACGCCGAGCGTCCCCTCGGCGCGCGGAAGCGCATCGAGGGCCGCCGCGACGTCGACCAGGCCAGGGCCGCGATCCGCAGCGATGAGCTCGAGCCCAAGATGCTCGCCTCTCGTGACCGCGCGGGCCGCGATGCGTCCGCCGCGCGCGTGGCGGAGGTGGTTGCGGCCGATCTCCGTCGCTACGAGCAATGCGCGGTCGGTGACCTCGGACGGGACGGAGACCTCGCTCGCGACCGCGCGGACGCGATCGCGAACGACGGTGAGGGAGGCCTCGTCGAGCACGAAGACGGCCTCGAGATCACGCATCCACTCCTCGATCAGAACCGCTTCCACTTGGTCACCGTGACGCGCGTCCCCTCGCCCACGACCGACTCGATGACGAAGACGTCCACGAGCCGCTTGCTCCCCGAGAGCCCGAGCCCCATCGACCGAGCGGTGCTGTAACCGCCCGAGAGGACGCGCTGGATGTCCGGGATTCCGGGCCCCGAGTCGACGAAAGCAATCCGGATGCCCGTGCGAAGCCCATCGGATACCTCCTCGATCGTGGCGCTCCCCCCGTGCCCATGGACGAGGACGTTGCGACCGAGCTCGCTGGCCGCGGTCGTGATCGCCGCGATCGCGAACGTGTCGAACTTGCGCATCTCTGCGATCTCGCGCACGCGACGCCGGACCGAGAGGACGTCGTCCTCCGACGCAAGCCTCATCGAGTGAACCGCGAGGACCTCGAGCATCAGGTCCCTCGGCGTTTGGGCACGACATGGCCGAGCAGCTCGAGCCCGTCGTCCACGTTGAGCGCGGTTCGCACGCCCTCCATCGCATACCCCATGCGGATGAGCGTGGCCGAGACCTCGGGGCGCATGCCGACGAGGACGGTGCTGGTGCCCATGAGCTTCGCCATCCGCCCGGTCTCGGCGACGATCCGGGCGACGTAGCTGTCGACCGTGTCGAGCCCGCTGATGTCGATCAACAGCCCCGTGGAGCCGGTCTTCTCGATCGCCTCGAGCACGTCTTCCTGGAATGCGTCGGCGACGGCATCGCGCAGGTCGATGTGGACGGTCGTGAGGAGCGTGGGACCGATGCGGAGGATGGGGATCTGGCCCCGCATCACACAGGCGTCCCCACAGGCGTGACGGGGACGGGCGACGCGGGGGGCGCGGCCGATGCCCCCGGCGTGATGGCCGTGATCGCCTTGCCGACGATACCGAGCGCAAGCTCGATCCCGTCGCTCAACCGGCTCACGGTGTGCATCGTCGAGACGTCGACGCCGAGCTGCACCATCGTACGCGCGACCTGCGCGGTGATCCCGGTGAGGATCGTCTGCGCGCCGAGCAGACGCACGGCAGCGGTCGTCTTGAGGAGGTGGTCGGCGACGCGCGTGTCGACGACGGGTACGCCGGCGATGTCGATGATGATGCACTTCGCCTGGGTGTCGACGACGTGGAGCAGGACGCTCTCCATCACCTGCTGCGCGCGATGGCTGTCGAGCGCTCCGACGAGCGGCAAGAGCAGGACGCGATCGTAGACGCGGATGACCGGCGTCGAGAGCTCCCGAATCGCTGCCTGATGACGGCCGAGCGCATCGAGGTTCGCGGCGATGTACGTGTCGATCGCCAGCGCGACGTCGAAGAAGACGATCCGCTGGATGCTCCCGAACGCCTCGCGAACGGCGGCCTCGTCCTTCAGCTCGTCGTAGAGCCGGTCGAAGATGAGCTGCAGGTACTGACGGTACGCCCCGAGGTACCACTTGGGCGCGAGCCCGATCCGCTCGTGAGCGGCGCCGACGCGCAGGCGATCCTCGACGTACGCGGCATCGCAGCGACCGCTGAAGAGGCCGAGGAAGTAGTCGCGCTGGGTGCTCTTCACGCGCCGGATGGTGGCCTCGTCACCGAAGAACTTGAGCGTCTCCGGGTGACCGAGGAGCAGCGCGTAGAACTCCTCGACGATGCCGTCGGTGACCTTCTCCGCGAACGGCCGGAGCGCGGCGAGGCGAACGAGGTCCTCGTCGCTGAGCTTGAAGAACGCGCGGCGGCTCCGAATCTCGGCCTCGTCAAGGGCGAGAATCGTCATGTACTTGCGATGATCGGTCATGTCCCTCATGGGTTGCTTGACGCCTGCAACATACTTCCACATACCATGCCGCGGTGCCCGATAGAGCCATCGACGCACTCGGCCGGTTTGCGCGTGTCGTGTCCGATGCGGACGCGGCCCATGACGTGCTGGCCTTGCTCGCAGACGCGCTCTTCGAGCACGTCTGCCCGGACGGCGTCGCCGTCTACGTCCTCGAGATGGACGGCAAGCTGCGCCTCTCGGCCGAGCGCGGGGTCGGACCGGCCGCGAACCTCGAGGTGGATCTCGACGACGTCGGCACCCTCGCAGAGAGGGTGCGCGCCGCGTGCGGCCCGTCTTATGTCGCCCACCTGAATCGTCCGCTCGTCGCCGGGGCGAGCCTCTACGGCGACGTCGTCATGCTCCGTAAGGACCACGAGGAGCCTCGGCTCACGCTGGTCGACGGGCTCATCGATCTGGCGGCGGTCGCGCTCAGCACCGCCGCCCACGTGGAGCTGCTCGAGCGGCAGTTCGCCGAGCTACGCGAACAGCAGGAGATGCTGGCGCGCTCCGAGAAGCTGCGCGCCCTCGGGCAGATGGCCGCCGGTGTCTCGCACGATCTCAGGAACATCCTGAATCCGCTCTCGCTCCACCTCCAGGTGATCACGCGCGCTCTCGACCGCGGCAACGTCGCCGATGCGAAGGAGAGCGCCGTCGAGATGAAAGCGGTCCTCCACCGCGGGCTCCAGACGATCGAGCGACTACGTGACTTCAGCCGCCAGTCGAAGGAGACGAAGAGCGAGCTCGTCGAGCTCGACCAGCTCGCGCAGGAGGCGATCGCGATCGGCAAGGCAAGAGGCGCCTCGGGAGGCCGCGAGGCGACGATCCGCGAGGAGCTCGCGGCACCGCCGCAGGTCATGGCGGTCGGCAGCGAGATCGTGAGCGCCCTCGTGAACCTCATCGTGAACGCCATCGACGCGATGGTGGAGAAGGGCACCGCGATCGTCGTCCGAAGCGGCCAGGACGCCAACACCTCGTGGATCGAGGTATCGGACGACGGCCCGGGCATGTCGGCAGAGGTGGCGGAGCGCGCCTTCGACCCGTTCTTCACGACAAAGGGCCAGGACGGCACGGGCCTCGGCCTCGCCATGGTCTACGCGACCATGCAGCGGCACGGAGGCAACGTGACCCTCGAAACCGCGCCCCAGCAAGGGACCACGATACGGCTCTGCTTCCCCGTGCACGGACCGCTGTCCGGCCGCGCAGGCATTGCGCCCTCGCGCAAGTCGTGACGTTCGCATCGGTCGCGCTCGCCTAGCGCCGCGCGTTCGACCGCAAGCCGCGCGCGCCTGCGAGCCGATGCGCAAGCCGCGCGCGCCGATCGTCGACATCGACGATGTTCGTGCGCGGCACGAGCAGTGCAGTGCTTCCGGGCGGAGAAACAATCATGAAGCCCGAGACCGCGAACCGCACAGTCATCATCGCTGCCCTCGATCGCTCGCCGGCGACGGATCAGGTCATCCAAACGGCGGCCTCCCTCGCGTCCAGGATCGACGGCGCCGAGCTCCATCTCGTCCACACCGTCGACGCGGGGAACCCGCCGGGCGCGACGGCCATCGCCCTGACCGAGACGTTCCGTGAAGCGCACGCGTTTCTCGACGAGAGCGCCGGGCGGATCGCCGCGCACTTCCCCGGAGGGATCGTCACCCATCTCGCCGCGGGGGACCCTGCACGCGAGATCATCCAGCTGGCCGCCGACGTGGAGGCAGACCTCATCGTGGTCGGGACGCATGGGAAGAAGACGCTCGAGCGGATCCTCATGGGCTCGGTGTCTCTGGCGGTCGTGAAGAAGGCGCCATGCGCGGTGCTCGTCGCTCGTCCGAAGGAGACCGAGGCGTCGCCGGAGATCGAGCCGCCGTGCCCGAAGTGCCTCGAGACCCAGCGGGAGAGCCAGGGTCGAACGCTCTGGTGCGAGCAGCACACGGGCCGTCATGCCAAGGCGCGATTGCACTACGAGACGCCGCAGCCGTTCGCCCTCGGCAGCACGTTCTTCCGTTCCGACACCTGACACCTCGTCGCCAATGGTCGAGCGCTCGTCGCGCTCGCGCTTCGCGCTCCTCACCGAGCTCGACAACGTCGCGCGCGCGCGCTCAGCCTCGGCTGCGCGTGAAGCGCGCGCGATCGGCGCCGCCCACGCAATCTCCACGGCGGCGTGACGGATGTGTCCGGTCTCGATCGTACGGCTCGTCCATTCGCCGAGCGCGGAGGTACGGAGCCGCGATGCTAAGAGCAACCGCATGCGCAGTGCAGGCATCATTGGTTGCGTAGGAGTCCTCGCATTCACGCTGGTCGCTTCGTGCGGCTCGGATCGCGAAGGCTTCTCGACCAGCACGAACGGTACTCCGCCCGCCTTCGGCTCCGACGCCGGTCCGACCGGCAGTCTCGGCGAGCCGGGCCCGGGCGAGACACGTGACCCGGTGAATTGCGACGCGGCGGCGGAGTCGAAGTCGTACGTCGGCTGTGACTACTGGCCGACGGTAACGCCGAACCCGGTGTGGTCCATCTTCGACTATACGGTCGTCGTCGCGAACACCGGCGCGGCGGACGCGACGATCACGGTGACGGGACCGAGCGACACGCACAAGCAGACGGTCGTCCCCGCGGGCGAGCTCCGGAAGATCTTCCTGCCCTGGGTGAAGGAGCTGAAGGGAATCGACTCCGACGCGTGCGGCGCTTCGAAGAGCCTGGATCAGTCGGTGGTCGTCTCCGGAGGTGCCTATCACCTCGTGAGCAGCTCTCCGGTCATCGTCTACCAGTTCAACGCGCTGCAATACAAAGGGAAGGGCGGAGAGGGCCCCGACGGCCCGAAGGACTGGTCGACCTGTCCAGGCTCGACGATCAAGTGCGGCAAGCGCACGATCGGATGTTTCTCGTTCTCGAACGACGCATCACTGCTGCTCCCGAGCACGGCGATGACGAACACGTATCGTGTGATGGGGTTCAAGGGCGCATCCGCGGCTCCCTGGCCCGGAGCGCCCGGCGTCTCCGGAACCGTCCTCTCGATCACGACGACCCAGCCCGATACATCGGTCACGGTGTCTCTCGCCCCCACGGCGAAGGTCATCGCCTCGGTGAACGGCCAGGAGATCCCCGCGACCGACGGCGGCGGGACGATCACCCTGAAGCTGCCGAACGCCGGTGACGTCGCCGCGCTCGTCACCGACAAGGGCCAGGAGTTCGACTTCAGTGGCTCGCTCGTCCACGCGACGAAGCCCGTCCAGGTGATCACGAGCGTGCCCTGCATCGACATCCCGGCCGACAAGATGGCCTGCGATCACATCGAGGAGACGGTGCTGCCCGCCGAGACGCTCGGGAAGCGCTACGTCGTCACCCCGCCGACCGGCCCCAAGGGCAACGCGGTGAGCCACCATGTTCGCCTCTACGGCAACAAGGACGGCACCACGCTCTCGTACAGCCCGTCGAAGCCGCCGAACTGCCCCGACACGCTCGAGGCCGGCCAGGTCGCGGACTGCGCGATCATCGGCGCGGAGGAGCCGTTCGAGGTAACCGGCACTGCCGAGTTCGGCGTCGCGACGTTCCTCCTCGGCGCCATGGCCTACGACTGGACCATGGTCGACAAGCGGGGCGATCCCTCGCAGAGCCACTACGCAGCGATCGAGCAGTGGCGCACCAAGTACGTCTTTCTCGCGCCGAACGACTACCCGGTTCTCTACGCGGACATCACCGCGCCCGTAGACGCGGCGATCCAGATCGACGGAGCGCCGATCGAGGCGCCGTGGACGCAGATCGGCGAGGGCCCCTACGGCGTTCACCGAGTCGATCTCACGAAGAGCGGAGGCGACGGTGCCCACACGTTGACGGCGGAGAAGCCCGTCGGCGTTCAGGTCATCGGCTTCGGCGACAACACCAGCTTCCAGTACCCCGCTGGACTGGACCTGAAGCTCATCTCGGCTGCCCCGGTGAAGTGAGCGCGTCGAACGACGTCGCGCCGAGACGCGTACGTCGTTCACATCACGAGCGCGGCGGAGCCCTCGACCTTCCCTTCGCGGAAGGCACGAGGGCTTCGTCGTGTCCCCGCCGGTCATCGCGGCTACGTGGCAGTCCGGTCCACGTCCGGCGTCATCGGGTCGCCACGAACTGGACCCACGACCATGTCACGACTGGACCTTTCGCGGGCCCATCGGCGCACTAGAACTCGCTTCCGCGAGACACGACCTCGTCGCCGTCAGCGCCACCCAATGAGAGCTGGGCGCAAACCGCGCAAAGGAGAAGCTGTGACAACTGTACGAGAAGCAGTCTTTTCAGACTTCGAATCCTGGCTGCCCCTGTGGAAGGGGTATCAAGAGTTCTACAAAATCAGCATTCCTCTCGAGGAGACCAAGATCACCTGGGCCCGCTTCTTCGATCCTGGTGAGCCCATGCGAGCCGCGCTGGCATTCGACGGCACGACAGCCGTTGGCATGGTGACGATGATCGTCCACCGCTCAACCTGGACCACGAAGAACTTTGCCTATCTCGAAGATCTCTACACTGAACCCAATCAGCGAGCCCGTGGCGTGGGGCGTTCCCTCATCGAGTGGGTCAGGGACCGAGCTCTCGAGCTGAACTGCTCTCGACTCTATTGGCACACGCACAAGACCAATGAACGCGCTCGAGGCCTGTACGACAAGCTGGCGGAAGAGGCGGGCACCGTCGAGTACCGAATGGCATTGAGCTCGAAATGAGCCACGCCCCACACCATCACCCAATTCAATCCTGACGTCGACACGGAGCCGGGCGCCGCTTCGGCATCCGGCTCGACGCCCCCGTCAGCCCAGTCGAGGGTAGCTGGGATTGACCCGCGTTCGATCGTAGAGGGTGCGCTCGAGCTATAACGGTGCTCACTTGGGATTGACCTCCGATTCACGCCCGCCCGTTGAACGAGCGGGCGGGAATCTCCGGTCAAAGCGAGTTCGTGTGAGCCGACCGCTTCGAGCTTTCAGGATCGGCGCAACTGAGTTGCGCCTCAGTGCACGTCGGCTTGATTGATCGGACGAAGCCCGACCGCTGCGGGCAGGGCATAGCTCGTACATCCCGTGCCTCCCTTCCCTACGCCGCTGCCCCAGCCCCAGACCGTCACGCCGAACGGCGCCTTGCTCGCGATCTCGTGGCGGCCGTTGCGGCATGCCCCCTGGTCGACGCCGCCGGTGACGAGATCGAGCCGTGTGTACTCGTAGCGATCCCCGAGCGGCGACCACCCATCGAGCGCGCCGGCACAGTCGAGCTCGACGTCTTCGAAGGCACCCGACGCTGCGCGAACGCGGACGACGACGAGATGGGTCGTCGGATAGGTCGGATCGGAGAAGAACACGTAGCTCTGGGCGAGCTGCTCGGGGGGCACGAGGCTCGTGAACTCCGGGTCGCCGGGGCAGCCGTGCTCGGCGCTCGGATCGACGGTGAGGCAGCCCGTCATGTACTCCGCGACGTAGAACGGGTGCGCCGAGTCCTGGCTGCGCACGACGAACGGCGTCCGCGATTCGATGATGACGTCGGAGCCGAGATCGAGCGTCGCCGGCGCGCCTTCGGGGGGCGCGGGCAGATAGGTCAGCGTGGTCCCGTCGACCGCGCCGATGACGCGGAACGCATGCGTCTCGTTTGCCGCCGGGACGCGGTCGCGATGCCCGACGGCGACGTATTCGGAGCCGAGGGCGGGCACGGGGACGAGCTGCTGGTGCGAAGCATCGCAGGGTGCGCCCCAGCAGCGGGTGCCGGCGATCGCCATGAAGGGCTGTTCGCTCGTGAGCGCGACCGCCGAGAGGTCGACCGGCTGCACGAGGTGATGGACCTCTCCTGCGCGCAGCTGGATCGTGTGAGCCTGGCCGATCGCGAGCGGAGGTACCGTGCCGGCGCCGGGGAGGCGACGCGCAAGCGGCCGCATCGTGACGGCTGTGTCGACCTCGGCGACGAGGTCGAGCCACGAGCGCTCAGTGATCGGCGCGGCTCCGCCGGCGACGGCCGTGAGGTACTTCGTTCCCCACGCGTTGATTGGAAGCAGCGTCGATGCTCCCGTCACGTAGCTATCGGCACCGCCGTACGGATAGATGTCGGACGCGCCGACGGGCTGCGTGGTGGTGATCACGAACGCAAGACCCGGCCCGGTATCCCGCGGCTGGCTCGACGTCGCCTTCACCGCCGGCTCGGCCGGGCACGGACGATACTCCTGTGCGCTCGGGCCCGTGCCGGGAACGAAGCCGTGAGGGCCGGCGAGGAACGCGATGGCGAGCGTCGACGGGGGAATGCGCCCGTCCGGGAGCTCCGTGTACCGGACGGCGCTCCCCGATCCCTCGGGGACGTACACGAACTTGCGTCCGTCGAGCTCGAGAGCGCCATAGCGGAGCCTCACCTCGGCTGGATGGGGAGTCGTGTTGTTCAAGAATACCGCGAAGCAGCCCTGCGCTCCGAGGTACGCATCGGGCACGGTCGTGTAGAACGCGCATCCCTCGGATGATTGCTTCGCCTTCGCCGCCTCGCACAGGTCCGGCGCACAGCTGCCGTCGTGGCAGCCGGCGACTCCGCACTCCGTGAGGATGCTGCCGTCGCAGCGAACGACGCTGCGGCCGTCGGCGCTGCAGCCGCAGCTGACCTCGCTCAGCGGCGGGGGCGCCGTCCCTCCGTCTTCGTTCTCGACCTCGCGCGGGTCCTGGAACGCCGGTCGTTCGAGCGTGCTGCACGCGCCGAGGACCATGGCCAAGGCCGCCGCGAACACCGTCGCCCGGACGAGCCCCGGCCGCGAGGCGAGCTCAATCGAGATCGGCATAGCTCACCTGGTTCACGGGACGGAACCCGGCGCCTGCAGGGTATCCGTAGCTGATGCGGCGGGTGTTGACGCCGTCCATTCCTCCGTCCGTCAGTCGGCCAACGCCCGTCGCGCGCGAGCCCCAGCCCCACATCGTCGCGGCGAACGGCTCGGCGCTCTGCATCGCCTGGCGCGCGCTGCTGCAGCCGTGCTGCGGAGCGAAGTTCCCTCGCATCAGATCGATGCGCGTGTACTCGTACTCTCCGTCCGGAGCGATCGGTGACCAGCCGTCGAGGACGCCTGCGCATTCGAGCGTGACATCGGCGAACCCGTTCGCTCCTCGCTTCCGGACGACGACGAGGTGAGCTTCGGGGAGCGTCGGATCGTACGCGAACCGGTAGCTTCGGAGGAACTGGACATCGGCGAGCACCGGCACGACCTCGGGCCCTCCGCGGATGTCGTCGGCGCCCACGCCGGGATCGAGGTACGGCCCTGCGCCCGTCATGTAGGCGAAGAGCGCGAAGGGATGCTCGGCGTCCTGGCTCGCGACCACGAACGGCGCCGACGCGGCGAACTCGACGTATTGACCGCGGTCGAGCGTCACCGGCGCACCCGCGGGCGCACTCGGCTGGTACCGGAGCGTCGTGCCGTCGACCGCCCCGACGACGCGCCACACGGGCGACTCGGGGGTGCCCTCGTAGCGATCGCGGTGGCGCACGGCCGGGTAGACGTGACCGAGCGAAGAGACGGGCCAGAGCTGCGTGTGGGCGAGATCGCGGCTCGGGACTCCGGTCGGCACCTGGAGCGGTGCGCCGGAGAAGACCCCGACCGGCTTGTTGGAATGGACGAGGCTGCCGCTCAGGTTGCCGAGCTGACGAATCTGGATCGTCTCGCCCCGTCGAAGCGCATAGGTGGGACGTTCGCCGGCCTGGCCGCCGGCCACGGTGGGAGCTCCGAGCAGCCGCTGGCTCGGCTGGAGCTCGACGACCGTGCCGTCTTCGGCCGCCGCGATCTGGAGCCAGCCCGCTGCCGCGGGCGACAGGTTCGCCGTGTCGGCGGGCACGCTGACGACGTAGTCGGTGCCCCACGCGCTCGTCGACGCGAGCAGCGCGCCGCTCCGCCCGCCACCTCCGGTGTCGAACGTGTCGCTCGAGAACGGCTCGATGGCGTGGATCTGTACCGGCGCGCCCGCCGTCACCACGAACGCGGGCGTCCGGCCCGTCGTCGCGATCCCGACATCGCGGAAATCCCAGATCCGATCGCCCTTCAGCGGTACGAGGCCGCGTTCGCACTGGAGCCCTCGTCCGACGACTTCGGTCTCGAGGCCCACAAGCGCGAGGACAGCCGTCGTGCCGGGCGGGATCTCGTCACCGGCGATCGGCGCAAACCCCTCCACGCTGCGCATCTTGCCCGTGACGTCGAGGGCCTCGCCGTCGTAGCGCACGTCGATCTTCGCCGGCTGGCTCCAGACGTTGGTGATGAACAGCGCGTGACAGCCGGAGCTCCCGTTGTTGATGACGCGCGGGACGACGTACGAGCAGCCGATGTTGCTCCGATTCGCCTCGGCCGCTTCGCAGGCAGGGACGCACCGTGCGCCGCTCCCGCACGCCAGCGCGCCGGTGCATCGCTCACGGAGCTCCCCTTTGCAGTCGACGACGTCGCGGAGATCTTCGGAGCATCGCAGCGGACACTCGGCTGCGGGCGGCTCTGCATCGGGCGGCGCGAGCGGCGGAGGCGCCGGCGGCTCGGCCGGTGGATCGGCGTAACCGCCTGATGCTCGCGAGCTGCAATGGAAAGAGATCGCAGAGGCGGAGAGGAGGCAGCACGCCTCGATGATCCTGCGGAGCTTCATCATGGACCTCGTCGAAGGGGTCAACGTGGCGTCAGCCGACGGAGCACGGGTGTCTGTTGATTGGTCGCCCCGAGATGACCGACGTAGTCGAGCCAGAGGAGGCTGCCGTCGACCACGACCGGCGCGTGCATCACCACTGCGCCGGGGACGTCGCCGAGTGTGTCCGTGCGACCTGTGGTGGCGACGCGCGTGACGGGGCCGTTCGCGCCGGGGATCATCGTCAAGAGCGAGTGCGTCTCGTCGTCGAGCTCGGGTCCTCGACCGTTCGTCCAGAAGAGGCGAGCTCCGTCGAAGGCGATTCCTGTCGGCATCGCGCCCGCGCCGTGCAGCTGCTCGATCTTGTTCGTCGCGCCAGTCCACCGGAAGACGGCGCGGTCGCCGTACTGGTCGGGACCGTCCCAGCAAGCGCCGGCGGCCCACGCGATCCCGTCTCCAGTCGTCACGATGGCACGGACATCCTCGCTCGAGGCGATGTCGGTGCGCTCCATGGTCGTCAGGTCGAGGCGCGCGATCGGTAGAGAGCCCTGCCCGCAGAAGCCGTACTCGGCGAAGTACAGCGAGTCTCCCTCGACGGCGATCGCGCTGACGCCTTGGGTGAGAAGCTCCTCGATCGTGCCGTCCGCGAACGCCAGACGACGAACGCCGCTCCGATTCCCGATGTAGAGGTGCGTCGCCGACCGTGCGAAGTCCGTCTGGAGCCCCCCCGGGACGGGAAGAAGCGTTGCGACGCCGCCGTCGAGGTCTCCCTTCGGCATGACGAAGACGGAGCCTCTCGTCGCGTAGTAGATGTGCGTGTCGGTGACGACCATCCCGGGCTTGCCGTTATTCACCGTCGCGATGCGAGTGAATGGCCAGAGCGTCGCGCGCGGAGCTCGGAGGATCGCACGCTCCGTGAGCACGTAGACGAAGTCGTCGTCGAACGCGATCGCTTCACCTCGGCTCATGAGCGGCGTGCCGTCGAGGAGCGGGAAGTCCTCGATGACGCGGCATGCCCCGATCGCGCAGCTGGCGGTCGCGCCGGGGCTCGAGGCGTCGCCGCCGGCGTCGAACGCGCTCGAGGCGATGCTGCATGCGTTGCCACACGCGCCGCAGTGAAGGACGTCGGTCTGGAGATCAACGCAGGCGTCGTCGCAGAGCGCCGAGCGCTCCTTCGGACACTGACATCCGCCGTCGTAGCAGAACGAAAATGCCGGGCAGACGAGCTCGCCGCACGTCGGTCGGGGCGCGCCGGTGTCCGGTGACGTGCCGTCCGGCGGTGTCAGAGGCAGGCCCGCCTCCGCCTCTTGCGAGGGAGGCGGGAGTTGATTGATGTCTCCGACCGTGACCGCTTCGGCGGCGCAGGCGACGAGCGCGATCGAGAGTACGAGGATGGGCCTTCGTCGTATGAACATCTCGGTTCTCCGTTGGGATCTTCAGCGCGCCGAACCAGGGCGTGCCCCCTCGAGGAGGTCCTTCATTCGACGAGCGACAGGCGCGCCCGCGCGATCGCGAACGAACGGCTCCGCCACGCGCTCGGCCTCGCTCCTCCGGCCTGCGGCGACGAGCGCCTCGACGCGGAGCAGCGCGGACTCCTCCGCGAAGGGCGTCGCCGGGTACTTCCGCCCGTGGTCGTCGAGCACGGACATCGCCGCGTCCGGCGCGCTACGGACGAGGGCACGCGCGCGATCGAGCATCGCGAGCTCCTCGGCGAGCGTCCTCGCGCTCCCCGTCGAGGCGGGCGCCGGCGGAGCTCGATGCGTGGCGGGCGCAGCCGGCGGCCGCGAGGTGAGCGCGTGGTGCGGAGATCGAGGAGCATCCGGCAGGTCTGCCGCCGCGAGCACGGGAGCAGGAGGAGCCGCGACGTCCGGCGAGCGAACGATCGATGCGACCGGACCCGCGATCGAAACGGCTGGCTCGCTCGCCTCGGACATCCGCGGGCCCGCGCCTGAACCGGAGAACTGCCTGATGGAGAGCGCTCCGGTGAGCGCGATCGTTCCGGCGAACAGCACGAGCTTCGCGGTGGTCGACCCGGCCAGGGAGCTCCATCCGTTCGCGGCGATGTCTCGAGTCGCCTCGGCGATGTCTCCGCCGGCGGCATGCCCAGGTCCGCTCTGCGGGTCGCCGCCAGCGGCGATCGTCGCCGCCGACGCCCCGAGACCGACGCGTTCGAGCTCGCGCTCGAGCGCACCTGGGTCCGGCCGATCCTCGCGTGCCGATTCGAGGAGCATGCGCGCGTCTTGATCGAGAAAGGGCAGCTCCTTCATCGGCGTTCTCCCGTGGACGGAAGACGGGCTCTGGCCGCCGCCTCGGCGAACTGTTCTCGGGCGCGCCGGAGCCTGGAAGCCGCAGTGCCCGGAGGGATCTGGAGCGACTCGGCGATCTTCGCGGTCGTCCATTGCTCGACCTCGTGCAGGACGAGCACGACGCGCAGATCGGGATCGAGCGTGTTGAGGACTTTGTCGAGCATCGCTCGACACTGCTTCTGCTCGAGAAGCTCCTCCGGCGACGGCGCGGCCGACGCGAGCTCCTCGATCGGTGTCGCCACCTGGTTACGGACGCGCGCTTGCTCTGCACGTCGAAATTCGGACGCGACGCGGACGCAGACCTGGATGGCGAACGCCTGCTCCTTCTCGGGCGCGATCTCGCCGAGGCGGCGCATGACCACGTCGATCACGCGTGAGACGGCCTCGTCCGTCCGGTTCGAGGGAACACCGAAGCGGCGGACGCTTCGCCAGAGCAGCGCATGATGGCTCTCGATGAAGCGCCGGAGCCGAGCTCTACCGGCGGACGCTTCGGCCTCTTCTTTCGCGTCGGCGACGCAAGGAGGCGCTGTGGGGTATGACTCGACGCGGATCATCCTCGCCTTGCGCGTTCCATGGGGCAGGTTCGCGACGATTGATCACGGAATCGGCAACATCGCTCCCAGACCGATCGAGACCGCCACGCTGCGGAGGCCCTCGAGGCGAGCGAGATCCCGCTCGATTCGATAACCGGTGACGGGGACCAGAGCAAAGGCGTCCAGCTCGAGGTCGACGCCGCCGAGCGATGCGGAGAGCCTCAGCCCTGCGCCGGCGTCGAGCCAGGCGAGCGCGTGATGCGCCTCGAAGGACCGCGCAGCCGTGATCGACGTGAGGAAGAGCCCGGGGTCCACCCGGCCGCAAAGCCCAGCCGTGATGCGCTCCCGTCGAACGTTCCGGCACGCATCCAGCGGGATGGTCAGCCAGCGATGTTGCACGCTGCCAAGCTCGACCGTATTCCGCGCCCACGTGAGGCGAACGCCTCCGCGCAGCTCCGTCCCGCCGGCGCCGAGCGTGACACCGCCCGCCGCCGTGACGTCGAGCGCGGGTCGGCTCACGAAGCCGAGCACCACGCCCGAGCGCCAGCCGGCCCGGAGGCGTGAAGCCTTCGACGCTGGGAGAGCGACCGCCGGCGGCCTGGTGGTCGGCGGGACGTCGGCGGGTCGAGTAGGTCGGGGCGCCACCGCCGGCGGAGGCGCGGCCGCCGGCGAGAGCCGGACGACCTCGGGCTCCGCTTCGAGCCACGAGCTCGCGACGAATGCGAGCGCCTGCACGATCTCCGTGCAGCTCGTCCCCTCGATGTCACGTTCATCGCGGCCGGATGCACCCTCGAACGTCGCGTGTCCGATGAAGCCGTCTCGCGCGGCGTCGATACGCACGTGCAACACCGCCGGGGCGCCTCGCTGGACGACCACCGGTCTCCGCACGCGCAGGGCGAGCTCCGAGCCGAGCGTCTCCACGGACACCGGCGCGCTCGAGGCGCAGATGCTGGCGGAGATGTCGAGCTCGAGTTGGAGAGGCTCCTCCGCCGACGCGACGCCGGCGGCGAGCATCACCACGCAAAGGCCGGCGCTCGCGATGATGCGTCGGATCGAAGCAGAGGACCGAACCCGCAAGGAGACGAGACTCTAACAGCCTCCCGGCCGGCGCGATCCCGTCGACCTGGCACCACCTCCGAGCTCACAGAAGCCTTGTCGCCGACAGAGCGTGCGCGGTGCGCGGAGTCAGCTCGCGTCGACGGCCGCGGCGGCGTCGGCGTTCAGCGCCCTTCCCTCGCGGCGCGGTGTCGTGAGCGGCGTGGGCTTCTGGACGTTGCCGTGGAGGAGGACCTTGCCGGCATCGAGGCCGCCCGTCATCTCGAGCTGGAAGCGCTCGGCGTCGCGGCGGCGGACCTCGGCGACGACCTCCGCGGCCTCCTCCGGCGAGAGCCCCAGCGCCTCGAGGGCCGCGCCGCCGAAGAGCATCGCCGACTCGAACGTCTCGCGGACCTGCACGTCGACGCCGGCGTCCACCAGGTCCCGCGCGTGCTGTCGGTCGTACGAGCGCGCGAGGAGGCGCGCCTGCGAGAACTCGTGGTGGACGAGCTCGACGATGCGTTTCGTCGCCGACTTGTCGTCGACGCAGACGGCGACGAGCTGCGCCTCGTGCGCGCCCGACGCCCGGAGCACGTCGAGCCGCGTGCCGTCGCCGTAGTAGACCTTGAAGCCGAAATCGGACGCGCTGCGGATCATGTCGACGTCATTGTCGATGATCGTGACGTCGACACCGCGCGCGAGGAGCGACTGACTGACGACCTGACCGAAGCGGCCGAAGCCGATGAGCAGCGCGCGGCCGTGGAGATCGTTCGCCTCCTCGATGCCGTCGAACGACGCGCGCGCCTTCGGGATGAGCCGGCGTGCCACCAGCGTCACGAGGGGCGTCAGTGCCATCGATAGGATGATGACCGCGCTCATGTTGGCGTTCACCGTCGGGTCGATGACCTTGCTCGAGACCGCCGCCGCGAAGAGCACGAAGGCAAACTCGCCCCCTTGCGCCATGAGAACGGCGCGGTCGAGCGCGTCTTCGCGGCTCGCGCCCATGAGCCGCGCGACGACGAAGATGCAGAGCGCCTTCACGACCATCATCGCGACGACCGCCGCGAGGACGAGCTTCCAGCTGCCGGCGACGACCGACAGATCGAGCGCCATGCCGACGCCGAGGAAGAAGAGGCCGAGCAGGAGGCCGCGAAACGGCTCGATGTCGGCTTCGAGCTGGTGACGGAACGTCGACTCCGAGAGGAGGACTCCGGCCAGGAACGCGCCCATCGCCATCGAGAGGCCGCCGACCTGCATCAGGAGCGCCGCACCGAGGACGACGAGGAGGGCCGCTGCCGTCATCACCTCGCGCGCCTTCGCGGCGGCGAGGAGCCGGAAGAGCGGGTTCAGCAGAAAGCGGCCGGCGGCGACCAGGAGCACGATGGCGCCGAGCGCCATGCCGATCGAGAGCAAGCGCGACCCGCTCGCGTGCGCGGGGACCTCCGGTGACAGGAACGCGACGAGCGCGAGGAGCGGGACGATCAGGAGATCCTCGAACAATAGGATCGAGACGATCTTCTGGCCGCGCGGGAGCGAGACGTCGCCACGTTCGCCGAGCAGCTGCATGACCACCGCCGTCGACGTGAGCACGAAGCCCATCGCGCCGACGAAGGCCGTGGCGGGCGGCATCCCGAACGCGAGCAGCACGCCGGTGAGGAAGATCGCGCAGACGACGATCTGCAGCGTGCCGAGGCCGAAGATCTCGCGCCGCAGGCTCCAGAGGTGCGAAGGGCGCATCTCGAGCCCGATGACGAACAGGAACATCACGACGCCGAGCTCGGCGACGTGGAGGATGCCCTCGGGATCGCCGATCAAGCCGAGACCGAACGGTCCGATCACGACCCCCGCCGTGAGATAACCGAGCACCGAACCGAGCCCGAGCCGGCGGAAGAGCGGCACGGCCACTACCGCCGCGCCGAGCAGCGCGACCACCTTGCCCAGATCTCCCGCGCTGCTCTCGACGCTCATCGGCTTGCTGCCTCCGCGCCATCACGACGCGTCCGATCGCCGAGGTACCACGCGGTGGCGTGAGATTCCACTGGCGCGCGGAGGACAAAGACGATGGGCGTCCTCACCGGCTCCCATTGCCACGTCGAACCACGTCGTGGCCGCGAGCACGTCCCCTCGCAGACCACTCGCGCGACGACGCGCGCCGACTTCGCCGAGGGAGGGCATCACCCGTCGAACAGCTGATCGACCTCTCCGCGGCCATCATCTCGGCCCCGCCAAGATGTATATCAAGCCCCCCCTGCGTGACTCGCGATCAGCTCACATGACGAGCACGGCAGAGCCCTCGACCTTCCCTTCGCGGAGGCGCACGAGGGCTTCGTTCGCAGCTTCGAGTGGGTGCTGCTCGAAGCGCGTCCGCAGAGGGATCCGGTCGCTCAACCCCAAGAGCTCGGTCGCGTCCTTGCGCGTGTAGTTGGAGACGCTGACGAGGTTTCGCTCCCACCAGAGGAGGTCGTACGAAAAGCTCGGGACACGGTCGAGGTGGATCGCGTTGATCGCGACGGTCCCGCCCCGTGCCGCAGCGCGCAGCGCGGCGATCACGACGTCACCGGCAGGCGCGAACGTGACCGTCGCGTCGAGCGGCTCGGGAGGAGGGTCGTCGTAGCCACCGGCCCAGACGGCGCCCATCGCTCGCGCCCGAGCTTGCTCTTCGATCGAGCGCGTCGCGACGAACACGCGACAGTTCCAGTAGCGCGCGACCTGGAGCGCGAGCAGGGCCGACGCTCCGAAGCCGTAGAGCCCGACGCGCATCCCCGGCCTCACACCGGCGCGACCGAGCGAACGAAAGCCGATGACCCCACCGCAGAGCAGCGGCGCTGCCGACGCGGCATCATCGAAGCCCGCCGGCACGGGGAACGCGAACGATGCGTTCACGATCGCCCGCGTGGCGTAGCCGCCGTCGATGTCCCAGCCGGTGAAGCGGGCCTGCTCGCAGAGGTTCTCCTTCCCCGCGACGCACTGGATGCACACCCCACATGCAGAGCCGAGCCAGCCCGCCGCCGCGCGATCCCCCACCGACCAGCTCGAGACGCGAGCCCCGACCGCGACCACCTCTCCGACGATCTGGTGGCCGGGCACGATGGGAAGGCGGCGCGCGGGCAGGTCGCCCTCGGCGAGCTGGAGGTCCGTCCGGCAGACGGCGCAAGCTCGGACGGCGATCGCGATCTCGTCCTCGCCCGGTACGGGATCGGGCACCTCCTCGAGGCTCAGCGGCGCCTCCTCGGCGCGCCTCGGTGCACGGAGGATCATCCGCTTCATGACGACCGACGGCTGCACGCGACGTTCCGCGCTCGGAAGAGCTGCACCGCCGCCGCAGCAGGCACGCGTGCTGCTTCTTCGCATCGAGTGAGAAGGAGGTGATGAAGCAATGACTGGCCCACGCAAGCCGAGGCCGAAGTTCCTTGGGTCGGGCGAGGAACATTCGATCGAACACGCGGAAGAGACGGAGAACGCGGTTCACGAGGACGAGCTCGTCGGTACCTGCGCACACGGCGCGTCCCCGGATCTCCGGGCAGAGGAACCCTTCGGCGAAACGCGAGGCTCGACCGAGACGTGAGGCTCGGTCACTCGTCCATGTGCACGACGCTGCCCAGCTGAGCCGAGGTCGCGCTACCCGACGAGACCTCGCGGCCAGGTGGCGATCTCGCGCTTCGCCTGCGCGAGCGCGTCGTCCGCCGTGCCCGACGTGTCGACGCGGATGTGCTCCGCCGGCGCGAGCTCGACGATCGGCTCGTAGCCGGCGGCGAAGGCGTCGAGGATCTCGGGGGTCGCGTCCGAGACGTGGGCCCTGCCCTGACGTGCCTCGAGCCTCGCACGGCACACCTCCATCGGAGCCGTACACTCGAGCAAGCGGAACGGAACGCCGTGCGCCTGCGCGATCTCCCGCGCCGCGGCGCGGGCCGCGGCCGTGCGAAAGGACGCGTCGATGATCACTGGCCGACCGGACGCGAGCACGAGCCCCGCACGTCGCAGCACCTCGGCGTAGACGCGCGTGCTGAACGCTTGGTCGTACGCGCCCTGCCACGCGCCGGCGGCCGCGGGTGCGGTCGGGGCGACGCCGATCATGTGCTTGCGCGTTCGATCCGCGTCGACCACCGGCGCGCTCAGCTCCTCGCCGAGACGCTCGGCAAGGGTGCTCTTTCCCGACGCGATGCCTCCGGCCACGGCGACGACCACCGGCTCCAGCACCGACCGCCGACGCGCAGCCTCTGCGAGGAGCAGATACCGCCGCGCCTCCGCTCGTGCGGCCTCGGCAACGTGCTCCGGGGCCCCAGGGCTCGTCGCCGTCGACGCCGCGATCTTCGCGCGTACGCAGGCGCGGTAGCTCTCGTAGAAATCGAGCACGCGATAGAGGTCGAAGTCGTTCGCCGCGCGTGCATACATCGCGACGAAGCGCTCGGCGAGGTCGACTCGCCCGAGCCGTGCGAGGTCCATCGCGAGGAACGAAACGTCGGCGCAGACGTCGGCGAAGCGATAGCGATCGTCGAACTCGATCCCGTCGATCACCTCGAAGTCGCTCGCGTGGAAGAACACGTGCTCGAGCCTGAGATCGCCGTGTCCGTCGCGAACGGCTCCAGCGAGCATGCGCTGCTCGAACACGTCACGGTGCTCGGTCAGGAACGAGATCTGCCACCGCGCGAGCCCTGCCAGCGTCTCCGCCGCGACGAAGTCACCACCCGACTCACGGAGCGAGACGAAGTTGTCGCGCACGTTCCGCTCGACGGCGTCGGGCGCACCACAGCTCACGATCCGCGGCCCGCTCGCCGAGTCGGCGTGGAACGCCGCGATCGCGAACGCGAGCGCGTCGACGTGCTCCCGGCGCAGCTCGCCCCTCTCGAGGAGCACGTCCGCACGACGCTCATCGTCGAGGC
The DNA here is from genome assembly GCA_001899635.1 of Myxococcales bacterium 68-20. Classification (GTDB taxonomy): domain Bacteria; phylum Myxococcota_A; class Polyangia; order Polyangiales; family Polyangiaceae; genus Labilithrix. Next base: position 64,290 of record MKVQ01000009.1, read on the forward strand.
GCGTCATCTGGACGGCCCACTCCGCGATCGCGCCGCCGCCGGCGCGAAGGGTGTAGCGCCCATCCGAGCGACGGCGGATCGGGACGACGCCCAGATACGTGCGGGGTGCGAGGCGCCGGTTGATCCGGACCTCGTTCCGACACGCACGCTCGCGCGCCTCGAACGACGAGAAGTCGAGGAACGGGAGCGTCACCGGCTTCTTGATCTTGTAGACCTCGGGGCCGAGCAGGACCCAGGAGATGTGGGTCTCGATCAGCTTGACCTCGCGCGGGTCGTGAGCCCTCGCAGCGCGCTCGCGGAGCTCGGTCAGCAGGTCATCCACCATGCGGCGGCGGACCGTCCAGACTTCCTCGTACGTCGATACGGCAGCCATCGCGGCGGAGGGAGCATCGCGCGTGCCAGCACCTGATCCGCGCTTTCTCCTCGCACGAACGGCGTCCGCACGAGGGCGCTCACGGCGCGACAGCGAACCCTGCGCCGCCGCGCAAACCGTGCGAGCCGGCCGTCGCCGCTACTTCCGGAGGTCCTTCGACGACAGCCCGTACTCTGCGAGACGGTACTGGATGGTGCGGACGCTGATGTCGAGGAGCTCTGCGGCGCGCGCGGTCGAGCCCTGCGTGGCCTCGAGCGTCGAGAGGATCGCGTAGCGCTCGATCTCCGCCATCGTCGACCCCGGGATCCGGACGGGTCCCTGGATCGGCTGAGCGGCGTCGAACGGTAGGTCGTCGGCGTCGAGCTTGGGGCCTTCGCTCATGACGACGGCCCGCTCGATCGCGTTCTCGAGCTCACGGACGTTGCCCGGCCAGCGATGGCCCAGGATCTTCGTGCGCGCCGTATCGCTGAAGGCGTCGATGTTCTTGTGGTTCTCCCGCGCGAAGCGGTGGAGGAAGTGCTCCGCGAGGACGACCACGTCCCCGCTGCGGAGGCGGAGCGGCGGCATCTCCACCGCGACGACGTTGAGCCGATAGTAGAGGTCCTCGCGGAAACGCCCCTCGCGCACCTCGGCGGCGAGGTCCTTGTTCGTCGCCGCGAGGACGCGAACGTCGATGGGGACCGACTGGCCGCTGCCGATGCGCTCGATCGTCCTCTCCTGGAGGACCCGGAGGAGCTTCACCTGCATCAGCGGCGGGATATCGCCGACCTCGTCGAGGAAGAGCGTCCCGCCGGCGGCCTGCTCGAAGCGGCCGACGCGCCGCTTGTCCGCGCCGGTGAACGCGCCCTTCTCGTGCCCGAAGAGCTCGGCCTCGAGGAGCGTCTCCGGGATCGCCGCGCAGTGGAGCGACACGAACGGCGCCTTCGTGCGCGGGCTGAGGGCGTGGATCGCCTTCGCGAGCTCACCCTTGCCGGTACCGCTCTCGCCGGTGATCAGGACCGTCGCCTTCGAGCCCGCGACCTGCCGCGCGACGCGATAGACCTTCTGCATCACGGGGCTCGTCCCGAGCAACCCCTGGAGGCCCTCGCCGTCGCGATCGCGGATCTGCCGCTTCAGGTTCTCCGCCTCGACGCGGATGACCCGCTGCTCGAACGCCCGCTCGATCGCGAGGAGCAGGACGTCGAAGTCGATCGGCTTCGTGATGAAGTCCGAAGCGCCTTTGCGCATGGCGTCGACGGCATTGCTGACGTCCCCGAACGCGGTCGTGACGATCACGGGCAGCTCGGAGTCCTGCTCGCGCAGCTTCGTGAGCAGCGTCATGCCGTCCATGTTCGGCATCTTCAGGTCGGTGACGACGACGTCCGGCGCCGTCGACGCGGCGACCTCGAGCGCGGCCACGCCGTCCGCCGCGAGGGAGACGTCGTACCCCGACTGATTGAGGAGCTTCTCGAGCCCGCTCCGCGCGGATGCCTCGTCGTCGACGACCAGAATTCGTGCCTTGCTCATACCTCGGCCTCTTGTCTCATCAGCGGCAGCGTTACCCGAAAACGCGTCCGACCGGGACGGCTGTCCACGTCGATGTTACCGCCATGGTCGGTCACGATTCGATGGACGATTGCAAGGCCGAGCCCGGTACCGTTGGGTTTGGTCGAATAGAACGCGTCGAAGATCGAAGGCTGGCCCGACGGGATCCCCGGGCCGTCATCCTCGATCTCCATCCAGACATGCCTCGGCTCCCGGCGCGCACGAACGGCGACCGAGCCTCCCCCTTTGGGCCCGAGCGCCTCGATCGCGTTCTGCAAGAGGTTGAGGAGCACCTGCTCGAGCCGCTGAACATCGCCGTCGAACTGGAGCTCGCGCGTCGGCAAGTCGGTGGCGATCGTCACCTGCGCCGCCCGAGCCGTGGCCTCCACGAGGTGGATGACACGTTCGCAGAGCTCCCGCGCGTTCACGGGCACCCAGACGAGGGGTTGCGGACGCGCGAAGTCGAGGAACTCCGTCACGAGACGCGCGAGCCGCTGGATCTCGTAGCCGACGACGTGCACCGCCTCGAGCGCCTCCGTCGACCCGCTCTCCCTCGAGAGAGCGCGCTCGAGAAACGATACGTGAAGGCGCGCGCCGTTCAGGGGATTGCGGATCTCGTGCGCGAGTCCGGCCGCCAGCGTGCCGAGAGCGGCGAGGCGCTTTTCCTGCTGCTGACGCTCGCGCGCGATCCGCTCCTCCGTCACGTCGGCTCCGATGAGGAAGCGGGCAACGTCACCGTCGCCGGGCCCTTCGTCCGCGGCAGCCACTTGCCAGCGCATGTCGCGGACCTTCCCCGATCGCATCAGGAGCGCGAGCTCCGTGGTCGTCCCGGTCACCGCGGAGACGAGCTTCGATCCGTCGTGCTCGCGGAGCTCCTCGGGCACGAACAGCGGGACGAACGCCTGACCGATCACCTCGTCCCGCGCGTAGCCGGTCATGCGCTCGGCCTCGCGGTTGAAGAGCACGACGTGTCCACTCGGATCGAGACCGACGACGAGCAGCGGCGCGAGCTCCACCGCTTTGACGTAACGCTGTCGCGCCCTGTCGTCGCGCCGGCTCTGTGCATCCGTCTCCCGCTTCGCCGCCCGTTCGACGCGGGTGATGAGATCGTCGCGATAGCTCTCGAGCATCACTGCGAGCTCGATGTCGAGGAGGCGCGAGAGCGCAGCGCCGATGATGGAGGCATCGGCACCGGCCTTCTCGTCGATCACGATCGTGAGAGACGAGCGGATCACCGCCATCGCGGTCAGCATGTACCGCTGCGGGAGCCCGACCTTCACGTGAACGCGGCCGATCTGCTCCGTCTTCTGGAAGTAGTCCTCGTCGTAGACGCCGCCGAAGACGCCCTCGAGCCACCGCACGAGCGAGTCCTGAAGCCGGCGGATCTGGTCCTCGCCGGTGAAGACCGCGTGCGCCTCTTCGTGCTCGCGGATGCGTTCGTAGAACTCCTGCGCGATCCGCCGGAAATGCGGCGCCGCGTGCGAGGCGAATGCCCCGAGAAGCCTGGCGTCGTCGTCGGTGAAGCGGACGTAGCGCTTCAGCTCGTCGACGCGGGTTTCCATTCTGCGAGCATAGTCCAACGTCATCGCACTCAGCTGGGGGACACGGCTGAGTGCAGCGGCCGTGCCACGGCGAAATCCCTGGCGTTCGTGCCCGGTCCCAGTCTAGGGCCGTCCATTTCGTGCGCGCCGGTGGGCGTGAGGCGCACGGTTTGCGCAGGGGTGCAGGGCGTGCGTCTCCCGCTTCCCCCAGGACGCTTCCCCCAGGACGCTTCCCCCAGGACGCTTCCCCCAGGACGCTTCCCCCAGGACGCTTCCCCCTCAGGACGCGTCGCAAGCGGTCGTTCAAGAATAGAGGAGCTGGATGAGCCATCCCCAGCGCTCGAGCGACGAGACGCTGAGATACTCCGAGCAGACACGCTTGTAGGCGGCGTCGCCCATTCGAACGCGGAGCTCGGGCGACTCGAGGACGCGACGCAAGGCACGCGCCGTCTCGCTCGCATCCGACGGATCGCGCACGAGCAAGCCCTCGATGCCGTCGTCGATCTGGTCCTGGATCCCTCCGACCGCGCTCGCGACGACCGCTCGCTTCTTCCACATCGCCTCCGTCACCGTGAGGCCGAAGCCTTCCCGGAGGCTCTTCTGCACGACCACGGTCGCATGCCGCTGGAGCGCGTTCACCATCGCGGCGTTCTCGTCACGATCGACCATCGGGAGCTCGGCGAGATGGACGCGCCTGCGCACCTGTTCGGAGAGCGCCTGCCACGCGTGCTCGACCTCGCGGAGCACCTCCGGTCCCTCGGGATCGTCGGCGACTCCTCCCTGCGCGGGCCCTGCGAGGATCAGCTCGGCGCCGAGGTCGTCGCCTTGCTCGAGCAGCTTGGTGAAGCCTGCGAGCAGGCCGATGTGATCCTTCATGCGATCCCACCTCGAGACCTGCACGACGAGAGGCACGCTCCAAATCGGAGGCCCCCCCATACGGATCACATTCGCGCGGCTGACCACCTGATGGGGCGCCCCATCTTCGCCGACGTAGACGGGGCAACAGACCCCGGGAGCGCTCTCGACGAGTCCGGCAGTGGTGAGGACCGCTCGGACCGAGAGCTCCGACATCCACTCGTTCTTCACCGAGAACGGGTCGATGTTCGGTGGAAGCGTGACGGCGTGCGCGCGCGGGAACCAGCTCGGAACATAGGCCGGCCGCGAGAAGACCGCGACCGGCACGCCCTCGAGATACTTGCGAAGGAACCGCCATCCGACGTCGGCCTCGACCCCAGGCCCCTCGTGCCCGATGTGACATCGCCAGACGACTCGCTCACCGAGCTGCCGAAGATGCGGGATCAACCCGGCGGTCTGCGGATCGTGGCAGATGACCGCGTCCCCCGGACGAATGAGGCGCTCGATCTGCGCGCAGTTCTCGGCGAGCACCCGTTCGTAGAGCGCCGCCTGCTCCGGCCCGAGCGGCGAGCCGTCCCCCGCGTTGTCGTGAAGCGCATTGTGAAGGCGCTTCGTGATCGCGAAGAACTCGGGGGGACCTTCGATGACGAGCCAGCGAACCTCCGCCCCGAGGCCGCGCGCATACCTCAGCAGCGAGCGCAGGACCTCGGCGACGCCGCCACCCGCCGCCGTCGAGTTGACGTTCCAGACCGTGTGCGAGCCGAGCATTGCGCGCGTGGCCTCGGCCTCGCGTGCGATCGCCTCGACTCGAGCGGCACCCACGAGCTCGACGAAGGGGCTGAGCGCGCGCGCCGACACTTCGACCTGGAACACGCGCGACCTCGCTGCGAGCTCCGTGCCCCCCGCTGCCGGTCGTTGGGGCGCAGCTCCAACGTCTTCCGGGCCGTGGCATGCAGCGTGCGTCGGCTGACGCGGGTCATGAAACGGATCTTCGTCGCCGTCGACACGACCAGCAGCGCGCCGATCGTCGTGGCCCAGGCCGTCGAGCTTGCCCGCGCGATCGGCGCCAAGGTTCGTCTCTTCCACGCGGTCACGTTGCCGACGCAGGTGCCCCCGCCCGGCGTGCTCATCGCTCCGCCCGCGCTTCACGCCCACGACCTCGTGAGCGCGGCCGAGACGGCCTTGCGTGGCCTCACGACCTTCGTCCCCAACGAGCTGCGAGACGGGTTCTCCGTCGAGATCGGCCACCCGCCCGACCGCGTCTGCGAGGCCGCTCGCAAGTACGATCCGGACATCGTCGTCATCGGCGCACACGAGTACGGGCTCGTCGCCCGCGCGCTCGGCACGACCGCGGCGCGGATCGTCAACCGGATGGACCGGCCCGTCTTCGTCGTCCGACCGATGCCGCCCTCGCACGTCGTCTCGGCCGAGCCGATCAGCGCTCGAGCTGGGTGATCCTGCGGCGACGGACGACCGCGTCTCGCCTCCCCACGATCGCGCATTGCGCCGCCGACATCCCCGTCATGCATCGGCTCCGCACGCACGGCGCTCGGCTTGTGGCTTGCAGCGATGGCGCGGCATGAAAAGGTCCGAGCGCGGGAAGACGACGTTGAAGCTGGGGGACATCATGACGACCCCGGTGCTCAAGCTCGCTCCGACCGAGCCCGCGAGCGATGCGCTCGCGCTGATGCGTGACGAAGGCGTTCGGCACGCCCCGGTCGTGGAGGGCAACCTGATCCTGGGAATCGTCTCGGAGCGCGACCTCGGAGGCCCTCACGGCGGCCTCGCGCGGAAGAACCGGACCGTTCGCGATCTGATGAAGACCGATCCAGCACTGGGCGCGCCCGAGATGAGCGTGACGGACGCCGTCGTGCTCGTTCGCGAGCGTCACATCGGCTGTCTGCCGATCGTCGACGCTGGGCGTCTGCTCGGCATCGTGACACGCAGTGATCTGCTCGCAGCGCTCGCGGACATCCGCCGTACCCGGTCCCAGGCGAGCGTGGCGCGAGGCGGCGCCGACATCCCTCGCCCGCCGCTCGTCGTCTCCCCGAATCGCGACAAGTGGCCGTGAGGAGCCGGCCTCGTACCGGCAGCGCTCACTCGCGCATCAAGCGCGGGTCGGGCGCCTCGCCTTCGAGAGCACGGCGTCCTGGATGGCGTCGAGGATGTCGTCGAGCTCGACAGGCTTGTGAAGGACCCCGAACGCTCCCATCGTCCTCGCGAGCACGTCGATCGACGTGTCCGGAACGGCCGTGAGGAGCAACGTCGGCGGCCTCTTCGCGAAGCGACGCATCACGTTCAGCACGCCGAGGCCGGAATAGCCCGGCATGCGAACGTCGAGGACCACGACATCGGGCGATGCCGCGAGGCCGTCCGCCGCCATCGCGAGGAGCTCGAGAGCCTGCGCTCCGTCGCTGACGTCCTCGACGGCGTAGCCATGCGCGATCAGCTCGTCCTTCAGGACCGTCCTGAAGAGATCGTCGTCGTCAGCGAGGAATACGGTCGGTCGCCGGTCGACCACGCCCTCGTATCGTTCGTCCTCCACTTGCCTCATCGTCGCCACCCATTCCATCCCTCGCAACGGACGCGTCGGGGTTCACCAAGACGCCGCAGAGGCGTCTTTCCCCGCCACTGTGGAAGCCGCCGCTGCAGCGCTCGGTCCCGACAGCGGCAAGTCGAAGCGGAGCATCGTTCTGCCTCTCTCGACCTCGAGAGTGCCGCCATGCGCTTCGATGATCCGCTCCGCGATCACGAGGTCGATGCTCGCCGCCTCGTCTGAAGCCCCCATCCCGCTCTGCTCGAGCATGGGCTCGCGGTCCTCGCGACGGGCACCGCCGTCCGTTCCGCCTTCGACGGCGAACCACCCTCGGTCGTCGCGCAGCTCGGCGCGGAGCCGGATCGAGCCGTTCCGCGGAGTCCCCCGCACGGCGCTCGATCCCAGCCTCTCCAGCGCCTGAACGATCCGCGGTCGAGCGCAGCGGACCTCGAAATCGCTCGCCGAGGTGGTGACCGACACGTTTCGCTCGGCTGCGATCGGCTGCAGTAGGCCGGCCACGTCCTCGACGACGGTCGATGCGTGCGCCAGCTCGAGGTCGAGCGGGAGCTTTCCTGCCTCGAGCCTGCCGATGTCGAGGAGATCGCCCACGATGCGCTCGATCCGCTTCACGGCGCGGGGGACGAGCGCGAGCCTCTTCCGATGCTCGTCGGGAAGGTCGCCTCTCGTGAGTGACGATGTCACCATCGTCACGGCAGCGAGCTGTGCGCGAACGTCGTGCGCGACCGTGGCGAGGAGCGCCTCGCGAGCACGAAGACTTCGCCGCGCCTCCATTGCGAACTGCTCGCGTCTCGCTCGAAGGGCGTTGATCTCGCGGCGCAAGGCCCGCGTCTCCAGCGCACGCTCGACGCCGAGCACGAGCGCGACGGAATCGACGGGCTTCGTGAGGTAGCCGGCCGCTCCCTCGCGCACCGCGGCATACGACGAGGCGACGTCGACCGCGGCCACGACGACGATCGTGGCCACGTCGACCTCACGAAGGCGCAGGGCTCGAAGGAGCTCGTGCCGATCGCCCATCGCGAGGTCGACCATCACGACCTCGGCCCGGTCCTGCGCCAGGGTCTCGAGAGCTCCGCGCACGTCGTCGGCAGACTGGACGATGAAGCCTTCATCGCAGAGCGCGAGCTCGAGGTCGCGGCGTGCGCTTGCCTCATCGCCAACGACCAGAACGCGAGCCTGTCGATGCGTCATCGATCTCTCACCACTCTCGCCCCAGCAAATCGTCGGCCAGGCCATCTCGGTGCGATCGTTCCGGCATGCTGCGTGCCCCTCTTCCGACTCGATGGACTCCGCTTACTCGGCTTCATCGGAAGGCTCGAGGTCGCGCCGCGAGCCTCGCGCTCGCCGACCTCCGCGCCCGCATGAGGAGTGGCCTCCGCTCGGGCCCACTCCGGGCGCCGAGCTGCCCGTTCCACCACATGGGCCGCCCGAGCCCGCTTCGACTCCGACCCCGCTCGTGGAAAAGGACGAGCACCACGGCCTGCGACTTGGCTTCTGGGGTTCGCCTTCGGTCGACCTCGGCACGACTCCGGGTGCCACTGCTGGCTCGACCGGCGATCGCACCGCTCGAACGAGGGCGAGCGAGGAGCGCCGAACGAACGGAGCGTCACGATGATCACCGCGCCCGGAAGCCCCCTCGCCTTCGAGGACGCGGCTCGCCTCCACATGAGCACGGCGGACAACCCGATGCTCATCACGGCTCTCCTCGCGCTCGATCGTTCGATCGGGCACGAGGCGCTGGAGGCCAGGCTCGGGGCAAGGCTCGCGCGGCATCCGCGCTTCCGCCAGCGCGTGGTCGAGCCTCGTCTCCGCATGCCTCGGTGGGTCGAAGACCCCACGTTCGACGTCCGCCACCACGTACATCGCATCGACGCGTCGCTGGTGCCCGGCTCTGCTTCTCTCGAAGACCTCACGGGCGACCTCGCAAGCATCCCCCTCGCCGGCCACCATCCGCTGTGGCGCGCTCATCTCATCGACGGGCCCGAGCCTGCGCTCGTGATGATCGTTCACCATGCTCTCGCGGACGGCGCTGCGCTGCTCGCGCTACTCGCCGAGCTCGTGGACGAAGGAGCCGCCGAGCGCAGCAGGCCGGGCGAGACGACGTCGGCGACGGCGACGCTACGCTCGCGCGCCTGGCAGATCGCGGCAGGCGCCCTCGCCGCGAGCCGCCTGGCCCTCCAGCGTCCCGATCCCGAGGCTCCGCTGCGAAGACGACAGCTCGGCGACCACAAGCGCCTCGCGTTCTCCGACTTACTCTCGCTCGACGAGCTGCGCACGACCGCGCACGCGCTCGACACGACGCTCACGGGTGTACTCCTCACGGCCGTCGCCGGCGCCTGCCGCGCGGAGCTCGACGAGTCCGAACGGGCCGAAGACCTCGTCCTCCACGCGCTCGTGCCGGTGATCGTCTCCCAGAGAGGTTCGTCGGACGTGCTCGGGAACCACTACGGCTCGGTGCTCGTACCGCTGCCGGTTGGAGCCGTCGACCTCGCGTCGCGCATCCGCGGAGGTCGTGACGCCGCTCGTACGCTCCGTACGCACGGCGCCGGCGTCGCGGCCGCTCGACTCGCGGCAGCAGCCGGCGCGATCTCTCCCTTCATCGAGCGCATCGGTGTCGAGCTCTTCTCGCGTAGAGCGAGCGTCACGGTGTCGAGCGTTCGCGGTCCGGCGCAGTCGGTTCACCTCTGCGGCGCCGCCGTTCGCGACATCATGGTGTGGGCACCGGCCTCGGGCAGCATCCCCCTCAGCGTGACGCTGATGAGCTACGACGGGCGGGCGCGCATCGGCGTCGCCGCGGACGCTCACGCGCTCGGCGACGCCCGGCGCATCGTGCGGGAGCTCGAACGTCAGCTCGAGCTCGTGAGCTCTTTCGCTTCGTCGACGACTGCGTAGACTCCGATACGGTGAAACCCGTCCTCCTCCCCCTCGCGGAGCGGCTCGGCCGCGTGGTGCTCAAGCGACGCGGCATCGCGAGCGGAGTCGTCGAGACCCCGCACGGCCCGCTCCACACCTACGACGCACCAGGAGCAGGCAACCTGCCGCCCGCGGTCCTCCTCCATGGGCTCGGGTCTGCGGCGACGCCGTTCGGTCAGGTCCTCGCGTACCTTCAGCGTCACGTGAGGCGCGTGGTAGCGCCGGACTTTCCGGGTCACGGGTTCAGCCGCCACGACGCCGGGCGGCTCACCCCGGACCGCCTCTTCGAGTCCGTCGGGGCCGCCCTCGACACGACCTTGCAGGAGCCGGCCATCGTCATCGGCAACTCGCTCGGGGGCGCGATGGCGCTTCGCTACGCTCTAGCTCGACCGACGAACGTGCGTGCGCTCGTGCTCGTGTCGCCCGCAGGCGCGCGGTCGTCGGACGAGGAGTGGGCCGCGCTCAAGGCAGCGTTCGACGTCCGGTCGCGAGCTCAAGCGCGCGCCTTCGCCGAGCGCCTCTATCACCGGACGCCGTGGTTCCTGCCCCTCATGGCGCATGAGCTCCCCGATACCCTCGGCCGCCGCGCCGTGCGCGAGATCCTCGAGAGCGCGAGCAACGACGACATTCCGCCCCCGGAGGCCCTGACCGCGCTCGCGATGCCGATCCTGCTCGTGTGGGGTAGGTCCGAGCGACTCCTGCCGGAGACGCACCTCCAGTACTTCACGCGGCACCTGCCGAAGCACGCGGTGATCGAGCGACCGGAGGGCTTCGGGCATTGTCCCCACTTCGACGCTCCCCACGTCCTCGCGAGGCGCATCATCGCCTTCGCACGTACGAGCGTCGACGCCACGCGCGCCGGCTAGATGCCGAGACGGGATCGCTCGCTACGCGTTCGCAAACCGTTCGCAAACCCTTCGTCGCGACGCAAGAGCTGCGCTTGACGGTCGTGGGCGCCTCCCTCGCCCGCACGCAGGACAGCACGATCCATCGAGATAGACGGCGTTTCGTGGCTGCACGGGCTGCGTGGAACGGAGCTTGCGAAACGAGGCCGCGGAATGGCCTCTCCTTCACGCGTCGCCGCGGCGTCCCCTTCGACGTGCCTGCATTGCGGGACGGCGCTCGCCGCGTCGGACATCGACGGCTTTTGCTGCCGAGGATGCGCGGAGGTCCATCGGCTCCTCCAGGACGCCGGCCTGGGCCGCTACTACGAGCTTGGCGGCGGTGAAGGACACCCCGTCGTCAAGGTGTCGGCCGACCATAAGTGGCTCGAGCCCATCGCCCAGCGCCTCGAGTCGAGTGAAGGTCTCTCGACGATCACGCTCGACGTGCAGGGCGTTCACTGCACGGCCTGCGTCTGGCTGATCGAGAAGCTCTTCGCGCGCCAAACCGAAGCGACCCGCGCGATCGTCAATCCGGCGGTGGGGTCCGTGGAGCTGACGGTCGGCGCCGGATTCCCCCTCGCGCGCTTCGTCGAGGACGTCGAGTCCTTCGGGTACCGCTTCGGCCCGCCGCTCAAGGGAGCGAGCGCGAGCCAGAGCGACCTCGTCTGGCGCATGGGCGTGTGCATCGCGATCGCGATGAACACGATGATCCTCGGCTTCGCGATCTACTGCGGCCTCTCGGACGGGCCGGTCTACCACCTCTTCCACGCGCTCGACTTCGGGCTCTCCCTCGTGAGCGTCCTCGTCGGAGGGACGGTCTTCTTCCGCTCCGCGTGGCAGGCCCTGCGCCGGCGCATCCTCCACCTCGATCTGCCGATCGCCCTCGGGATCCTCCTCGTCTTCGCGAGCTCGACGTGGACCTACGCTACCCGCGGCGGGGCGACCTCGTACTTCGACACGCTCAACATCTTCATCGCGTTGATGCTCGTCGGCCGCTTCCTCCAGGAGCGCGTGGTCGCGAAGAACCGCGCGATGCTGCTCGCGGGAGACGGCGCCGAGGGGCTCTACACCCGGCGTGTCGCCAAAGACGGCACCGTCGCGCTGGTCCGCTGCACGGAGCTCGAAGAGGGTGACATCGTGCTCGCCGGGCGCGGCGACATCGTCCCGGTGGAGTCGACGCTCCTGGAAGCGGAGCCCGCGCTCTTCTCGCTCGACTGGATCTCCGGCGAGAGCGCGCCGCGCGCGTTCGAACCCGGCGCGACCGTCCCTGCCGGCGCGTTTTCGCAGGGCGCGCGCGCCGTCCGCCTGCGCACACTCGCGGCCTTCGACGCATCGACCCTCGTGAACCTTCTCCGGACGTCGACGCGACGCGATGACGAAACCGCTCGCTCCACGTCGTGGCACAAGCGTCTCACGGCCTTCTACGTCGCCGGCGTGCTCGCGCTCGCGGCGCTCGCGTTCGGCGGCTGGCTAATCGCGACGGGAGACGTCCCGCACACGCTCGACGTGGTCGCCGCGGTGCTCATCGTGACGTGCCCGTGTGCGTTCGGCATCGCCACCCCGCTCGCCTACGAGCTCGCCCAGGGCGGCCTTCGCCGCGTCGGGCTGTTCGTACGGACGCCGGCCTTCCTCGACCGCGCCTCCGAGGTCACGCGGGTCGTCTTCGACAAGACGGGCACGCTGACGACGGGCAAGCTCGTCGTCGAGAACCCGGAGCTCATCGACCGGCTCGAGCCGGCCGACCGCGCTCGGCTCCTCGCGCTCGCCGTCCGGAGCTCGCATCCGAAGAGCCGCGCGATCGCGACGGCGCTCGAGCAGAACGGAGCGCCCATCTTCGCGGAGGCGGACGTCCGTGAGCTCACCGGCAAGGGCCTCGAGCTTCGCGAGGGCGAGCACGTCTTCCGGCTCGGCTCGAGCGCATGGGCGGTCGCTCCGGCGAAGATCCCGTCGCTCGAGCACCTCCGCTCGCCGAACGTGCTCTTCACGCGCGACGGCGAGGTGCTCGCATCGTTCGTGATCGGTGAACAGCTGAGGCCGGACGCAGCAAAGGAGATCAGCGAGCTCCAGCGCGCCGGATACGAGACGTACATCCTCTCCGGCGACGAGCCCACCGCCACCGCCGCGATGGCGCGCGCATGCGGCGTCCCCGAAGATCAAGCTTGTGGCGGCCAGTCGCCCGAAGGCAAGGCGACGTGGCTCCGGGGCCATCGCGACGTGAAGAGCCTCTTCGTCGGCGACGGAATCAACGACAGCCTCGTCGCGGAGGAGGCCTACTGCGCCGGCACCCCGGCGATCGACCGGCCGTTCATGGCGTCGCGTTGCGACTTCTACTTCGTCACGCCCGGCCTCCACCCGATCCGCGAAGCGCTCCTGACCGCGCGACGACTGGCGCGGGTCGTCCGCCGCAACCTGATCGTGGCGCTCGTCTACAACGCGATCGCCGTCGCGCTCGCGCTCGCCGGCTACATGACGCCGCTGCTCTGCGCCGTCCTCATGCCGCTGAGCTCGCTCTCGACGGTGCTCGCCACGACCATGCAACTCTCGTCGCGCCTGTCGCTGCGCCGAGGTCGCGCGCGTCTTGCGCTCAGAGGCGAAGCCGGGAGGTCATCGTGGAAATCCTGATCATGCAGGTGTTCGTGAGCCTCCTGCTCGTCGTCGGCTCCGTCCTCCTGTTCCTGTTCACTGCGCGACAGCGTGACTTCGATCACGCCGACCGTCTCGCGCTCTTGCCGATCGAGTCCGAAGAAGAAAGCAGCGAAGACAAATGACGTCAGCAGCCAAGACCTCCGATCCGCCGGTCGAGCCAATCGCTCGCAGCCAGGCCTCCGAACCGACGACGATCGCCTACGAAGACCAGACGCCGATGCGCTTCGTCGCGGCGTCGGCCGTGTGGGGCATCGTCGGAATGCTCGTGGGTGTCATCGTCGCGCTCCAGCTCGCCTGGGCACCGGCGAACATCCACGCGACACTCGGCTTCGGCCGACTCCGCCCGCTGCACACGAACGCGGTCATCTTCGCGTTCGTCGGCAACATGATCTTCGCGGGCATCTACCACTCGACCCAGCGCCTCGTGAAGGCGCGGACCGCGAGCGACCTCCTCTCGAAGATCCACTTCTGGGGCTGGCAGCTCATCATCGTCGCCGCCGCGGTGACCCTCCCCTTGGGAATGACCCAAGGTAAGGAGTACGCGGAGCTCGAGTGGCCGATCGACCTCGCGATCACGGCCGTGTGGGTCGTCTTCGCGATCAACTTCTTCTGGACGCTCGCGCGGCGCACGGAGAAGCACCTCTACGTCGCGATCTGGTTCTACATCGCCACGATCGTCACGGTCGCGATCCTCCACGTCGTCAACTCGCTCGCGATCCCGGTCCTGGGCGGGACGCTCAAGAGCTACTCGGTCTACGGCGGCGCGCAGGATGCGCTCGTGCAGTGGTGGTACGGGCACAACGCGGTCGCCTTCTTCCTGACGACGCCGGTGCTCGGCATCATGTACTACTACCTGCCGAAGGCGGCAGGCCGTCCGGTCTACAGCTACCGGCTCAGCATCATCCACTTCTGGGCCCTGATCTTCATCTACATCTGGGCGGGCCCGCACCACCTGCTCAACACGGCGCTGCCCGACTGGGCGCAGACGCTCGGCATGATCTTCAGCTTGATGCTCTGGGCGCCGAGCTGGGGCGGCATGCTCAACGGCCTCCTCACCCTCCGCGGCGGCTGGTCGAAGCTCCGCGAAGAGCCGGTCCTCAAGTTCTTCGCCGCGGGCGTGACCTTCTACGGCATGGCGACGTTCGAGGGGCCGCTCCTCTCGATCAAGAGCGTGTCGAGCCTTGCACACTACACCGACTGGATCATCGGCCACGTCCACGCCGGCGCACTCGGCTGGAACGGGTTCATGGCAGCCGGCATGTTCTACTGGCTCGTGCCGGCGCTGTCCGGGCGGCCGCTCTACTCGAAGCGCCTCGCCGACGCCCACTTCTGGCTCGGGACGGTCGGCATCCTCCTCTACATCGTCGCGATGTGGGTCAGCGGCGTGAACCAGGGCATGATGTGGCGCGCGACCAACCCCGACGGGTCGCTCATGTACCCCACGTTCGTCGAGACGCTCATCGCGATCAAGCCGATGTACTGGATGCGCCTCATCGGCGGCTCGATGTACCTCGTCGGCATGTTGATGATGACCTACAACCTCGCTCGCACGGGGCTCTGGTCGAAGGTCGTCGAGACGCGGGTGAAGGTCGTCCCGCTCGCCCCGGCGCCGGAGGTGCCCTGGAAGGACGTCATCTTCTCCCGCCCGATCGTCCTCACGATCGTCGTGCTCGGCTTGGGTGGCGCGGGCATGGCAGCGAACATGTTCGCCGGTCCGCTCTTCTTCGCGATCGCGTTCTTCGTCGCGCTCTTCGGGATGGTGGCCTTCCAGCACGCGAGGAAGGCGGGCGGGCCGCCGTTCCACCGGATCCTCGAGGGCCGCGCGCTGCTCTTCACCGTGCTCTCCGCGCTCGCGGTGCTCGCCGGCGGAGTGGCGGAGATCGTCCCCGCGCTGGTGGTGAAGCCCGTCGAGGCCGCGAACGCGAAGCCGTACAGCCCGCTCGAGGTCGAGGGCCGCGACGTCTTCATCGCCGAGGGTTGCTACACCTGCCACTCGCAGATGATCCGGCCGATGCGCTTCGAGACGGTGCGCTACGGCGACCCCTCGACCCTCGAAGAGTCGGCCTTCGACCACCCGTTCCAGTGGGGAAGCAAGCGCACGGGACCGGACCTCGCGCGTGAGGGCGGCAAGTACCCCAACCTCTGGCACTACCGTCACATGGTCGACCCGCGCGCGATCACGCCGGGCTCGAACATGCCTCCCTACGCCCATCTCGAGAACGAGCGCCTCGACCTCGCGAGGACGGGTGACAAGATGCGCGCGCTGTCGAAGGTCGGTGTCCCGTACACCGAGGCGCAGATGGCGGCGGCGGAGACCAACGCACGCGAGCAAGGCCGCGCGATCGCGGAGGACCTCGCGAAGGAGGGCGCACACGTCGAGCCCGACACGCAGATGGTCGCGGTGATCGCCTATCTCCAGCGCCTCGGGAAGCCGCCCGCGGAGAAGAAGGACGTGGGCGAGGGCGTGTCGATGCAGGAGGGCGCGAAATGAAGTCCGAGATGCTCGCGCGCAGCCCGATGCTCGCGCTCCCGCTCTTCGCTCTGTTCCTCTTCCTCGTCGTCTTCGCCACGGTGCTCTACGTCACGATGAGACGTAAGGCGCCCGCCTACGACCCGATCGCGCGACTGCCCATCGACGACGACGAGCACCTCGACCGCGGAGACCGACGATGAAAGCGAACAAGACGTCCGAGACCTCAGAGGCCGCTGACCAAGTCATCCACGAGGTCGACGGCATCCAGGAGTACGACAACAAGCTTCCGAACTGGTGGCTCTACACGTTCTACGGAGCGATCGCGTTCGGGGTGGGCTACTGGTACTGGTACGAGAGCGCGCAGATCGGCGCGTCCCCCGCCCAGAGCTACCAGGCGGAGCTCGACCAGGCCGCCGCTGCGCAGGCCTCGGAGATCACGGTGGGCGAGGCCACCCCCGAGGCGCTCGCCGCGCTCGCGAAGGATCCGTCCGCCGTCGCGCTCGGCAAGCAGGTCTTCACCTCCACGTGCGCCGCGTGCCATCGCAACGACGGCGGCGGTAGCGTCGGACCGAACCTCACCGACGAGTTCTGGCTCCACGGCGGAGCGCCGGAGAAGATCTTCCGCACGATCGCCTCCGGTGTCCCCGACAAGGGAATGCCCGCCTGGCAGCCGCAACTCGGCGCGCTGAAGACACAAGCCGTCACCGCATACGTCCTCGGCCTCAAGGGCACGAACGTCGCGGGCGGCAAGGTCCCGCAAGGAGAGCGCGAGTCCGTCTCGTCACGTTGACGAGTCGATGCGGCGGCACATTGACGTGTCGACCGGTCGACCCTCTGTTTCTCAAAGCCGTCACATGGGCAACATCCACCTCCCGATCCTCGACCAGCCGCCGCCGCCCCCGAGCCAGACGCCCGGGAGCGGCTCGCTCGGGACCGACGGACGACGACGACGACCCTACCCTGCCGACGTCAGCGGCCGCTGGGTCCGCGCGCGTCGCGTCGTCTACTTCGCGCTCATCGCGCTCTGGGCGGCGCTCCCGTGGATCCGGATCGGCGGGCACCCCGCGGTCTTCCTCGACATCGAGCGCCGTAGCTTCTTCCTCTTCGGGGCGACCTTCAACGCTCAGGACATCTGGCTCCTGTTCTTCGCCGTCACCGGGTTCGGCTTCGGGCTCGCCTGCGTGACGGCGCTCCTCGGGCGCGCATGGTGCGGCTGGGCATGCCCGCAGACGGTGTTCATCGAGGCGATCTTCCGTCCGATCGAGCGCCTCGTGAACGGCCCGCGAAACACGGCGCTCGAGCGCGCGAAGAAGCCGCCGAGCCTCGACTCCGTGTGGCGCACGGGCCTGACCCATGCGCTCTACGTCCTGGCCGCGGCCTTCGCGGCCCACGTCTTCCTCGCGTACTTCGTCTCGCTCCCGAAGCTCTACGAGATGATCCGCACGCGCCCGGGTGCACATCCGGAGGCGTTCGCGTGGATGCTCGGCTCGACCGCGCTGTTCTATGTCTCGTTCGGCGTCTTCCGCGAGCAGTTCTGCGTCGTGATGTGCCCCTACGGCCGCCTCCAGTCGGTGCTCATCGACGACGACGCCCTCGTCGTCGGTTACGACGAGCGACGCGGCGAGCCGCGAGGCAAGGCGAAAGACGCCGGACGCGGCGCCTGCGTCGACTGCAACCGCTGCGTCGTGGTCTGTCCGACCGGCATCGACATCCGGCAGGGGCTCCAGCTCGACTGCATCGCCTGCACTGCCTGCATCGACGCGTGCGACGACGTGATGGATCGCCTCGGCCAGGAGCGCGGCCTCATCCGCTACGACTCGCTCCGCGGTCTTCGCGGCGAGCAGCGCAGGCCGTGGTTCCGCCGCCCGCGGCTCGCGATCTACGGCGTCCTCCTCGCCCTCGGCATGGTGGCGACATCGGTCGCGATGCATCGCCGCGAGCCGTTCGAGGCGAACGTGCTTCGCCTCCCCGGACCGCCCTACACGCGCGAGGAGGGTAAGCTGCGCAACGGGTTCGAGCTCCACCTCGTGAACAAGGGCTCGGCGCCGGCGACGTTCACGCTCACTCCCGCAGCATCGCCCGACGTCGAGGTGATCATCCCCATGCCCACGCTCGAGGTCGATGCCCTCGGCAGCCGCCGCGTCCCGTTCTTCGTCACGATGGAGGAGGCGCGCTTCACCGGCGACCGACCGATCGTCGTGCACGTCGAGAGCGGCGGGACCTCGAAGGACGTCACGACCCGCTTCCTCGGAGCATCTGCTGCGAGCGGAGCTCCGAAGACCAAGGAGGTACACCAGTGAGCCTCATCGTCCCCGCACTTCTCATGGGCGTCTTCGGCGGCGCGCACTGCGTCGCGATGTGCGGAGGGGTCTCGTCGATGCTCTGCTCTGGGGGACAGGACAAGAGGCAGGGCCGCTCGTCCGGCTACTCGCTCGCATACAACGCAGGCCGCGTCGCGAGCTACACGCTGCTCGGGCTCGTCGTCGGAGCGCTCGGCACGCTCGACCTCGGGCTCCCGATGGACGTCCTTCGCTTCGGGCTCCGTGCGCTGGCGGCCGTGTGCATGCTCACCGTCGGCCTTCATCTGATCGGGCTGCCTTCGTTCGTGAAGGCGCTCGAGTCCGTGGGCGCTCCGCTCTGGCGACGCGTGGCGCCCCTCGCGCGGCGGCTGCTACCGCTGCGCTCGCCCTGGCACGCGCTCGCGGCGGGAGGCCTCTGGGCACTGATGCCGTGCGGCCTTCTCTACGGCGCGCTCGCGCTCGCTGCGAGCGCCGAGTCGGCCGCGATGGGCGCGGCGACGATGGGCGCGTTCGCGCTCGGCACCGTCCCCGTGATGCTCACGGTCGGCGTGCTCGCTCACCGGGTCGTCCAGGCCTTCGCTCGGGTGTGGGTTCGTCGGGCGGCCGGCGCGCTGATCCTCGCCTTCGGCCTGTGGTCCACCGCGGGCCTCGCCGGGCAGGTCGGGCTCGCGCCGGGCGCGCATGCGCACGCGTGCTGCCACCACCCCTGAGCGCGGGGCGGATCTCCAGTCACCGAGCAGCGGCTCTAAGGTTCGAGGCGCTCGGAGACTGCCGCGCCCGTGACCATGTCGACACCGAACAGATCGATCCAGCGCACGCGCGGGATGAGCGCGCTCTCGTCCGCGAAGACGTAGATGCGGCCAAGGACAGCGCTTCGGCCCTTGATCAGGATCTGCGCGACCCAGCGTCCCTGCCAGTGTACGACGCGAATGGATCGATCCTTGGTCGCGTTGAGGTAGAGGAGCCACGAGCCGCTGGGCTCGGGCAACACCTTGAAGCCGTACGCCCGCTTGTCGAGTGAAGTCAGGCCCTCGCGGCGCCCGTCCTCCGCGAGCATGACCCAGTAGCTGGCCACCGGCTGCTTCGGGATGAGTTTCTCTCGGCTCTCGAGGATGGCATCGTACTGGACGATGTTCGCGTTCTTGTTGCGCTCGATGCGGAAGAGCGGCTGGTAGACCGGAGCCGCGACGGCACTGCGTGAGAGGAGCACGGCCGCTGCTCCTCCGAGCAGCGTGCGACGGGTGGTCCGGCGCGAGATCATCCTTCCTCCTCGTGCACCACGCATGCCTGAGCCTCGTTCGGAGTCGATCGCGTCGCCATGCCCGACCCGAAGTGTAGCGCGGAATCGAGCCCACCCGCCCGTCGTGCACCATGGCCGCCGCGCAAGCGGTGCGCGCCCGCGCAGCCCGTGCACGCGCACCGGCTGCGGGCCTCTCGCTCGGACGCGCTCGCGATCGGCTCACGAGTTGCAGCGTCACACGATCATGCCCCAACGAGCCTCCACGCTCCGCCTCTGCAACGTCGTCGGCCCCGACACCGAGGAGCTCAAGCCCTACGTGCGATGCCCTCGACGGGACGAGACGATCAACGCGCTGACGTGCACCGGCTGCTCGCGGATGCGCTCGATGGAGTGGGCGCCGCGCAAGGGCGGGGTCGTGATCTGCTCCGTGGAGGAGCCGGAGCCGACGACGGATCCTCGCGCGGACCTCGCGGAGGCGGCCGCGCGCGTGCTTCTTCACGAGGTCTTGACGCCAGTCACGACGTGCGTCACCCCCGACGTCTCGATCGAGCAGCTCAGGCGGCTGATGGCGAACGAGGGACTCCGCTCCGTCCCCGTCGTCGACCTCGAGGGGAAGCTGCAGGGCCTCGTCTCGCGCACCGACCTCACGACCGCCGCCGACTTCGGGCTCGTCGAGAACATGATGACGTCGCGGGTGCACGCGCTCCCCGAGGATGCGCCGGTCGCCTACGCGATCGCGCTGATGGCGTTCGAGAACGTCAGCGAGGTGCCCGTCGTGACGGCCGACGGCACGGTGGCCGGCATGTACCACGCGCTCGACGCGCTCCGGTGGGTCGCCGGGAAGATGGGCTACGTCAACCCGATGAAGAAGGTCGCGACGAACGACGGAGAACCAGCCGTGGAGAGCTGAGCCATGCACGGAAGCGAGGTCGACGAACGCGAGCTGTTCGAGGCGTACGTACCGCCGTTCGCACATCGCTTCTTCCGCGCGCTCGACCGAACGGGTGAGCTCCTTCGCATCGAGGTCGACGGGCTCGAGCACATCCCCACGGGCCGAGCTCTCCTCGTAACGAACCACGCGTTCGGCTTCGACGCTGCATTCCTGATGGCCCGCATCGAGGCGCTCACCGGACGACGCGTCTGGGTCCTCGGAGAACATGCGTGGTGGCGCGTTCCCGGGATCCGGAGGCTCGCGGCGGCCGCGGGCACAGTCGACGGCACGCAGGAGAACGCCGACCGCCTCCTCTCCGCCGACGAGCTCGTGCTCGTCCTGCCGGGCGGCCTCCGCGAGGCGCTCAAGCCGCGCGAGCTGCGCTATCGGCTCCTCTGGGGCGGCCGCTACGGCTTCGTGCGCGCGGCCCGACGCAACCGCGCGCCCATCGTCCCGATCGCCTCGCTCGGCGCCGACGACCTCTTCGATCTGGTCGGGAACGCCTTCGAGCGCTCGAGCCGATTCCATCTGCCGTTCCCGCTTCCGCGGACGGCCCACCTATGGCCGATCCCACACGTCGAGCCGCTGCGCTACGTGATCGGAGAGCCGATCCCGACGGCGACGGCCGCAACCGAGGACGACGAAGCGAACGTCGTCCGCCGCCTCCGCCGCGAGGTCGAGGGCGCGCTGCACGAGATCTTCGAGGATCAGCTCGCATCGCGAGCGGGGTTTCCGGATAGCGCTTCGACCCCGTCTGCCTCGGGCCCGCCGCCGTAGGCAGGGGAATCGTCCGCGAGCGCCTGCACAAGCTCGCTCCCCGCCCGACGACAGGAAGCCCGAAGCAGCGGCGTCATCGCACGTAGTCAGGTGCCGCCTTCGGCGGGGGCTGCCGCCGCTCTGTTCGAGGTCAGACCGCCAGGTCCGGATCCTCTTCTCGACCGCCCACTGCGATCCAAACCATATAGCAATCCACTAAAGGACTATTTCGCTCCAGAGTTCGGTGTCCGGCCAGCGTGCAGTTCGGCCAGCTACTCTGAGAGGGAGTTCGTGGATCCGGGCATCCATGCGGTTGGCGTCGCAGGGGCGCTTGGACGCAAGAAGTTCGCCTCCCAGAGCGTCGCGCTGCGCAGCTCGCGAACACCGTGCGCCAGCCGCTCGTCCCATGTCCGCATACGATTTCGGATTTCGCCATTGACGCCCCTCGGACGATGGCCGGCGCGAAAGCGCAGATGGGCACGTCGACCAGGGGCGTATTGGCAAGTAGTCGCGCCCTCCGTGGCGATCGCGCGCGAAAGGCCTCGCGACGTGATCGGTGCGTCGATCGCCCGCCGACGGGGCCTTCCCGTGAGCCGCGAACGTGCATGTTAGAAGCGGTCATGGCCAAGCTGGGGGACATGTCCGACGAGGAGCTGCTCGCGCGTCTGCGCGGGCATGTCGGCAAGGGCAACGTCTGGCACGCGGAGCTCATCGCGTACCTCGTCGAGGTCGAAGAGCGGCGGCTCGATCGCGTTCACGCGTGCTCGTCGATGTGGGATTTCTGCACGCGCAAGCTCGGGATGAGTGAGGGCGAGGCGCATCGTCGGATCGCGGCGGCTCGCGCCGTCCGACGCTTTCCCCAGGTGCTGGGATTCATCGAACGGGGCGAGATCCGTCTGTGCGCTCTCTACGCGCTGCGGAAACACCTCACGAACGACAACGTCGACGAGCTGCTGCGCGAGGCGTCCGGCAAGAGCACGCGGGAGGTCGAGAAGATGGTCGCCGCGCGCTTTCCGCGTCCGGACGTACCTACGTGCGTCGAGCCGGTAGCGCCTCGAGCGCTGCTGTCGCCGGTATCGCCGATCGTCGCGACACACACCGATGCAGCGCCCACGTGGTCTCTGTCGCTGGCGGCCTCGCCCGCGCCCGGACCTCGGCCAAGGGTCGAACCGCTCTCGGCGACGAGGTACCGCGTCGAGCTCGCCGTGAGCGCCGGGACGAAGGACAAGATCGACCGGATCAAGGACCTGATGCGCCATCGCAACCCGACCGGCGATCTGGAGATCATCCTCGAGGCGTCGCTCGCGCTGCTGCTCGTCCAGCTGGAGAAGGAAAGGCTCGGCAGACGCGTCGTGCCAGGAGGCGCAAGCTTGCCGAGACGACAAAGGCGTGCGTCTCGTCCGCCTTCGAGCAGGCTGAAAGCGCGACTCGAGCACCTACCGCCCCCATCCGTGTGGAGGCGACGGAGGGCTATCCGACCGCACACGTGAGCTCGGAGACCGGGACGCAGGCTCAAGACGCGCACATGCATGCGGACGCGCCCAGCGGCAATCAGGGAGTGTCGGCGTCCGGTCCCGCGAAGGCCGAGCGGAGCAAGGCGGAGCCGGCTGCGCCCGCGCCTGCAGCGAAGGCGTCGCGACGGGGATCTCGATATGTCCCGGCAGAGCTGCGGCGAGAGGTCTTCGCGCGAGACGGCGAACGCTGCACCTACGTTGGCCCTGACGGCGATCGCTGCCCGGCGCGCGGCTACCTCGAGCTGGATCACATCCCCCCGAAGGCATTCGGAGGCACTGAGACGGCGGCCAACCTGCGAGTGAGGTGCAGGGCACACAATGCGCTCTACGCCGAGCAGGTCTTCGGCCGCGTGCACGTCGCAGGCCGCATGGACTTGCGCCACCGCAAGTACGCAGCTCCGAGGCCGACCTCCTTCGAGACCGCCGCCCGAGGCCTTCTGGCCATGGGCTTTCGCGAGACCGAAGCGCGGCGCGCGCTCGAGACACTCGCGACGAAGCACGACATCGAAGCCGCTCCCGTCGAGACGGTCCTCCGCGAGGCGCTCCTCGTTCTCACCTAGCCGTCGCCGTCGACACCGACCACCTTCGAGACGCCGCCGGAGGTCTGCGGTCCCTCGGCTTCGCGAGCCCGAAGCGCGGCGCGCGCTCGAGCCACTCGCGACGAAGCACGACATCGAAGCCGCTCCCGTCGAGACGATCCTCCGCGAGCGCTCCTCGTTCTCACGTAGCCCGTCACCACCGCCGCCGACCTCCTTCGAGACCGCCGCCCGAGGCCTCCTGTCCATGGGCTTTCGCGAGACCGACGCGCGTCGAGCAGGCGAGACGCTCGTATCGAAGCCGCTCCCGGCTAGACCATCCCGGCTGTCTTCGGCTCGAATGTCGCGAGTGTCTCTCCCATCTCGAGCGTGGCGACGATCGCGACGTCGCCGGCGGCGCGCAGAGCGGAGAACGCTCGCATGATCAGCTCACGCAGCTCGGACTCGTTCGCGACGTAATAGTCGCGAACGATGAGCACCGTTGGAAAGCGCTCGAACCCCTCCGCACGGACCTTGGCGTGCCGAACGAAGAGCTCTCGTTTCGCGCTCTCGAAGCTGTCATCGGATCGCCGTGCCAACGGTCCAGCGACAACACCGAGGCGCCCGGCGACTCGCGCCAGGTCTCGGTCGTCGACAAACACGTAGCCGGTCATACTCACGCGGGCCCCCTTCTCGTTCTCACCTAGCCGTCGCCGCCGGAGCACCGCCGCCCCGCTCGCCCGCACACGGAGCGCGCCGGTCCCGCCTCCAGCGCGCGCAAGCTCACTTCGCCTTGCCGTTGGGATAGATGGTCTCGCCCTTCTTCAGCATCTCGACGAAGCCCTCGATCTTTCGCTTCCGCCCGGCCGCGGTCTTCATGCTGAGGGTCCGGAACGTCAACGCGAAGCGGTTCTGCGACGAGAGCTTCTGATACATCGCCAGGGCCTTCGGCTCGGATCGGATCGCCGCGAGCAGATCCGCGGGCGCCTCGGTCGTGGTCATGCCGTACGCCTTCTCCCAGCGGCCATCCGCTTTCGCGGCGTCGACCTGAGCGATGCCCGGAGGCTGCATCCTGCCGCCCTTGGTCAGCCGCTCGACATTGGCGACGTTGATCTGACTCCAGACGCTCTTCTTGCCGCGCGGCGTGTAGCGCTGCAGAAAGCTCTTGGCGTCGAAGCCCTTGCGAACGCCGTCGATCCAGCCCCAGCAGAGCACCACGTCGATGGCTTCCTTGGGCGTGATCGACGCGAGCCCGGAGTCCACCTTGTGGATCTTGATCCAGAGCTCGTTCTCCTTGCTCCAGTGCTTGGCGAGCCAGTCGTAGAAACGCTGCTCGTCCTTGAACTCACGGACCTTGGTGGGATCGACCGGGATCGGCGCCATCAGTCGGCCTGGCCCTTGCCGAGCGCGGGAGCGAGGCTGGCGGTCTGCAAGACAGCGCTGTCATCGGAGCCGACTTCGTTGGTCGCCTGGTAGACCGGAAAGCTCGTTTCGATCATCTCGAACTACGAGCCTAGACCAACTGGGTCGGCGGTTCCTCGCTCGCATTGCGAGGGGGGGCCGCGAGCACTCTTCGCCGGGCTCCGAGTGCTCGCGCTCGTCGCGGCCCCCGGCGACCTCGGCGACGTACGGCGGCCCCGATTCGTTCTTGCCCAGCACGCGCTCGGGGACTGCTCGCCTTCCCACGCCGCCGCCGCGCGTGGGAGACTCGACGCATGGGCCGGTTTCTCTACGCAGGCGCGGACGTGCGAGCTTACCCGTCCGGCGATAGTGACTGGACGCCGGAGCGCCGGATGGACTACCTGCTGCGCCCGGAGGTCACGTTTCCGCTGAGCGTCGATCCGCAGGTCTGGAAGCGGTTTCCTACCGACCTTCCGGGCCCGCTAGCGTGGATACCCATCGTGGAAGTCGAGAGACGCGTCGCCTTGATGCCGTCGAAGCATCGCCTCTGCGTCGCGATCTTCGGAGCAGCAGCTGAGGATGACGCGGAGGCAGAAGATCTCCGCAGGCGCACCGGGGCGGAGACTGCACTTACAGCCGACCAGGCATGGACTTTCGTCGGCTTCGACGTGGCGGACGACGTGATTGGCGTCAGCGGCTTGTCGAACTGCGGGTACGGCGAGGAGCTCGATGAGCTCCGTGCAGCCTGGGCGTCACGCCTGAACGAGCACGGTCTCTTCAGACACCTCGATGAGGCATTCGGCTTCCGCAAGCTGACGGATGCGCGCGTAAGCGAGCACGCTCCGTTCACCGTCTATGGGATCTGGGTCGTGCTTGACCTTTCAACCTGACGGCAAGGACCGTCGGTCGATTCCCGGACCGCAGCTCGCTGCCCTCACCTGCCAGGAGTCGACGACGCGCGCACCGAGCAGCGCCGCGTAGCAAGGGGCCTCGAGGCCAAGTTCGCGCTCGCGAAGCGAGCATCCATCGCGAAGTGAAAGCGTGAAGTCTTCATGGGCGCACGCCTCCTTCCCGACGGCAAGCGCTCCTCGACGCATGAGCGAGCCCTGCAGCGAGCGCCATCGCGGTCGCCCTTCTCCGCCATCCTCACGGCGTCGGCTCGCTTGACTCGACGACCTCGTCGCTCGGCGTCGCCGGAACGAGCAGCGCGCGCAGTGCATCGAGGTCCGGGGGCTTGACGAGGTGCTCGTCGAAGCCGGCCTCACGAGCGCGGCGGCGGTCCTCCTGCTGCCCCCAGCCCGTCAAGGCGACGAGCTTGGGTCTGCGCGTGCCCGACTCACTCCGGATGCACCTCGCGGCTTGATAGCCGTCCAGCTTCGGCATGCCGATGTCGAGGATCGCAACGTCGGGGTGGAAGGCACGCGCCACCTCGACGGCCTCAGCACCGTCGTAGGCGAGGGCCACGTCGCCTCCCAGCGCGCGCAGCAACTCACCGAGCATGTCGGCGGAATCCCGGTTGTCGTCGGCGATGAGCACACGACAGCGGATCGGCGCCTGGCCCTCGGGGGCGCGCGAAGCAGGGGCGGCAGCAGCCGTCTCGGGCGCGGCGAGCGGCAACCGGACGATGAACTCGGCGCCGCGGCCCTCGCCCTCACTGCGCCCTTCGATGGTGCCGCCGTGCATCTCCGCGAGGCGGCGCGAAAGCGCGAGGCCGATGCCGAGTCCGCTCGAGCGCTCGCTCTTGGAGAACATCTCGAAGAGGCGGCTCGCGAACTCCTGTGCGAATCCCACACCGGTATCGCGCACCGAGACCCACGCCGCTCCCTCGTGCTCCTTGGCGACGAGTGTGATGCGCCCGCCACGTTCGGTGAAGCGCGCCGCGTTGTTGAGCAGGTTGGAGAAGATTTGCGCGAGCCGCACCGGGTCACCATGGAGCCAGAGGGGCTGCTGCGGCAGCTCGACCTCAAGCCGATGGCCAGCTTCGCGAATGAGCGGAATGCTCGTCTCCATCGCGTTGTGCACGACGCTGCCCAGCTCGATGCGCTCGCGTCGCAATTCGAGCATGCCGCGGTCAATCCGGGACACCTCGAGAAGATCGTCGACCAGCCTCACGAGATGGTTGACCTGGCGCTCCATCACCTCCCGCTCATTGGCTGTCGTGTCATCGTCGCGTGCCTTCACCCCCAGCAGGCTGAGCGCGCTGCGCAGTGGCGCGAGCGGGTTACGTAGCTCGTGCGCGAGCATCGCAATGAACTCGTCCTTCCGCCGATCGGACTCGCGCAGCGCTTGCTCTGCCTTGCGACGCTCCGTGACATCGCGCGTGAGCGCGAGCTGCGCTGTCGTACCGTCCGGCGTCCGGAGAGGGGCCGCGTGGGTCTCCATGTGCCTTCGCTCACCCGAGAGCCCGATCATGTCGAACTCGAGCGTTTCCTTGGTGCCGCCGCAGACCCTTTCGTTGAACGCGCGATAGACGTCGCGATGCTCCGGGGCGATCAACAAGTCGTAGATGTTCCTTCCCACGACGTCCTCGGCACGACTGGCGCCGACCATGGAGAGCCCCGCCGGATTCATCTGCAGCAAGGTCCCGTCGCAGGCGACGAGCTTCACGCACTCGGGCGTCGTCTCGACCACTGCGCGCAGGTGCTCCTCGCGCGCGCGCGCCCTCGCTTCGGCGTCTGCCGTCGCAAGCATGCGTTCGGAGCCGAGCGACTCCCCTTCCCAACCTCCCTCGGGTCGACCGGTCGAGTCGCAGACGACGTTTGCCTCGAGCTGGGACATCAACGGCTGGGCCTCTTCGCCCGCGAGAGGAGCTGGTGACTTCGGGCGAAACGCGCGCCTACCGCTCGCCCCATCGAGCCGTCAAGCCGGTCAGAACGCTTTCGAAGAACGCTGTTGGCTCACGGCCCACGCATCGCTCTCGAGCTCGGCTGCCTTCGGCGAGAAGGGCAAGACCGCGCAGTTGGCCTGATGCCAAGACGACGCCCGACGCCGAGGAACGACAACCGCTCATCGAGAGCGCCGTGTGAAGCTGCTCGAGGGCCTGTTCTCAACGCCTCCTCCTGGAAAGCTCATGCCGAGGCTCGACCCAGCAGTCGGCGCTGCTCGCAGGAGCGCGGCCCGCCGCGCCGAGAAGCTTGCTAGGGTGCCGGTTACTCGTGACCAAAGACCAACGCGCGCCCCTCGCCCTTCCGCCCTCCGCTCCACTGGCCGTGCCCGATGGCTTCGGAGCTCGTCTCGACGCGCTCGGCGCCTCCGTGAGCGAGGCGTGCCTCGCGCAGCTCGGCGACTACCTCGGTCGGCTGTTCGCGATGAACGAGCAGATGAACCTCACCGCGATCACGGATCCGGAGAGCGCTTGGGAGCGTCACATCCTCGACGCGCTCACGCTCCTGCCGCTCTTGCCGCGCTTGCCCGATGTTCCAGCGGGAGGCAGCCTCCTCGACATCGGGTCGGGTGGAGGGATCCCCGGCATCCCGCTCGCGATCGCGCGGCCCGACCTGCACATCACGCTGGTCGAGGCGACGCAGAAGAAGGCTTCCTTTCTCTCCGCCGTGAGCGCGGCGATGGGCCTCTCCAACGTCTCGGTTCGCGCCGAACGCGCCGAGTCACTCGTCCGCGGTGAGCTCCACTCCGCCTTCGACGTCGTGACGGCGCGTGCCGTGGCACGCCTGATCACGTTGGCTCCGCTGACCTTGCCGTTCGCGCGGCCCGGAGGCCTGGTGCTCCTCATCAAGGGTCAGCGAGCCGACGAGGAGCTCGCCGAGGCCTCCACCGTGCTCCGCAAGCAGCGCGCCGCGCACGAACGCACGGTCGCCACTCCGACCGGACGGATCGTGGTGCTTCGGCGCAACGCCAGCGCCTAGCGAGGAAACGCGATAGGTACGCCGGACGGAGGGCGCGCCTATCGCATGAGAGCGGGCGCCCCGCTGGGCTGGTGACGTCAGAAGATCTCCGGGCACCACGGCGCGCGGTCGGTACGGAAGAGGGCGTCCGCGCGTGCGATGGCGCCCTCCGTCCTTTCCTCGATCTGGCCCGCGCGCGCGAGCTCGAAGGCACCGAACCCGCCGAGGTAGAGCGACGCGAGGGTGGAGACATCGAGGGCGAGGTCGGCATCACCGTCCACGCGCCTCACGCCATCAGTTCCGATCCGCCAGCGACCGCGGTTGTGCTCGCAGAAGTCATCACGAACGTCGAGGACCACGCTCTCAGCGGCACCATACGATCGAGCGGAGAGCGCCGCTCCCACATCGACGAGCCGGACGAAGAGCGTGTCGTGGAGCCGAAATCCCGCGCGCCGGGGCGACGCGAGCAGCGTCCGAAGCACGTGATCCGTCGGAAGCGCTGCCGCTTCGATGCGCGCGGTCCAGTCGATGTCGAGCAGGTAGCGCCAGATCGAGCGCGTCGCCTCGGGCGTCGCCCCCACGGCTTCGAGCACCTCGACCTTCCCGCAGGGCGAACCATGTTCGATCTTGAAGTGCATGCGATAGAGCGCGTAGGCATCTATTTGGCCGTCGACCTCGAGGACGACGTGCTGGAGCGGGCCACCACCGCCGCGTCGCTCGGGTAGGTCCGCGAGCCGTCGATGTTCCCACCACGCCGGCGAGCGCGCGAGCATTCCCGGCGTCTGGCGTCGCGCGCGGTCGTAAACCTCCGGCAGGAGAGCGAGCGCCTCGCCGCGCGCAACGAGCCGCGTCTGCCCGATGGGCTCGAAGCGTCCTCGGAACGCCGAATCCCCGCGCGCGAGCGACATCTCGAGCCCCGAGACCGCGAGCCCATACCCGTACCTAACGTAGATCGTCTCCTCCGACGCCCAGAGGCACGCGACCGGCTCGCCGCGGCTCCGCACGTCGTCGAGCTGCGCACGCATGAGGGCGTGGAGCACGCCGCGCCGGCGATGCGTCGGAAGCACGCCCACGACGGTGACACCGGCAGCGCGTACAGCTCCGCCGGGGATCGTGAGCTCGAACGAGAACGCGCCCGCTCCTCCGACGATCGCAGCGTCGGGCGGAGAGCCGTCGTAGGCAGCGTGCATGCGCTCGAGCTCGAAGAAACGTAGCCATCGATCGAGCCATGCCTGATCGGCTTCTCCGCCGAAATAGTGGAGGATCGCCGCCGCGCGCGCGAGCTCCGACGGGTGTTCGCACGGCTTCACGGTCACGCGACGCTTGATCGAATCGGAGGGCATCCGCGCATTCTAACCACACGCGACGCGGCCTTCGCGCGCTCCGAAGACGGAGCGCCGGCGTACTCACTCGAGCATCGTCTCTCCGCTTCGTGCTCCCCCTCGAGCTCGACCGCGACGTCCGAAAACAGCGCCGCATCCACTGCTCCGTGTCCGGCTTCGCGGACGCAGGCGCCATCTCGCCGCGCGAAGGACCAGCGTCACGGCGCCATGATGCGCCCCGGAGCTCCGTTCGCTCCGTTGACCGTGTGGCACGAGTTGCAGTCGCCCGACGTCACGGAGCCGACCATCGCGCGCGTCTGCTGGCCATTTCGCACGACCGCCTTGAACGGCGGGCGCGGCTGCTCCCCGTTGCGGGTGGAGAAGTTGCCTGCCGCGTTGACGGGCAGGTTGAACGTGCGATTCCGCGAGTCGGTGATCACGACGGTGAGCTGAGGCGGCGGCGCGGATCCGACGCAGTTGTTTGGCTCGTGCAGGCTCGGGTAGACCGTGCCCGCGATGCGGAGGTTGGGACCGCCCTGCTGCTGGTGGCAAGCGTTGCAGGCCTGACCGGGGTTCATCAGCGGAGAACCGGCGTTGCCCAGGTCCCAGGTCTTCCCGCTCGTGCACTTCACCGTGATGGGCGCGCCTCCGTCGGTCGCACCACCATCCCCCGGCGCTCCGCCGTCGGGAGGCGGGTCCGTGCATGCCGAGGGATTCCTCGGCGCACCGGCGTCGAGCCATTCTGCGAAGGTCGCGATCTCGTCGTCCTCCGGCGGGACCGCAGGCGTCGGAGGCATCGTCTTCGCCATCATCTCCGCGAGCGCCGCCTGCGCCATCGTCTTGTTGGGATCCTTCTTCGACGGCGCCTTCAGATCGTCGTAGTCGAGGAGCGGCGGCGGGTTGTCCGTGCTGTGACAGGCGATGCAGCGGTTCTCCAGGATCCCTTGCACGTCGCACGGAAGCCCGGTCGCGAGCCCGCTCCCTGCGGGGCCCGGCGGCGGCGACGATGACGATGGCTCCGACCCCGGTGGAATGACGCTCGAGCCGGCGTCCTCTTCACCGGTCACATCTTCGCTGTCCGATGACGACGAGCCACTGCAGGCGACGGCGACGATCGCCGCGGCGAACACGGGAAGCGTCAGAAGGATGATGGGGTGACGCAAAGCCGACTCCATGGTTCGCATCGTGCGCTACCCGACAGGGGCAGAGCGAGCGAATCAATCCATGTTGCTTCGGTCTTCGAGCACATGCCAAGCATATCGTTGGGCTGGGAGGCGCGCTGACCAGGCTCTCCACCACAGTGGTCAAGCGAGGGATCGCGCGCGACCGGAATCGTTCTTCGTCGCTGTCCGGAGGTGCGACCCGTCGTCATGCCTGCGCAGAGGCGCGGGCGATCCACCCATCCACCACGAGCATCGTTCCCGCCCCCTCGGCGTGCGTTCACGAGCGCGTGGCGCGGATGTGCCGCGTGCGAACCTGCAGGCGGCCTTACCGGACGACCAGATCGATCGACGTCGTCGCGCGGCGCGCGCCGTCGGTTCCGACGAGCGTGAGCGTGTGCTCGCCGACCCCGATGTTCCTCGCAGAGAGCATGAACGGCGGGCGGGTGAGCGTCGCGATCAACGAAGAGCCTTCCCACACCTCGACACGCGCGTTGCGTTCGAAGTCGGCGAGCTCGACGGCGATCGCATCGCCGGACTCGTAACGCCGCTTCGCCTTCGCGACGCGAATCGTCGGCGCCACCGGCCATTCCTTCATCCGGTACACGCGAAACCAGTCGATCTCGAAGCTCGCTGGGAAGATCGTCGATGGGCTCGGAAGCCCGCCCCAACCGCCGACCCATGCGTTCAGAATCCAGAACATCGGCTCGTGCGGTACGCCTCGTCCGGTCGTGCGCTTGTAGGGCTTGCCGTCGATCTGCCACTCGACGAGGTCCGGCTTCCAGATCACCGAATACGTGTGAAACTCGGTGATATCCATTCCGTTCACCGTCACGAAGTCGCGTCGGTCGTCGGCCCGGAGCGGCGGCAGGGCCCAGTGATTGACGAACCAGACCTGGCTGACGTTCTCGGCCAGGAACTCGATGTCGATCTCGGGAACGGCGTTCTCCCATGGCCGCCCCCAGAACGCGTACCAGAGGCCAGGCGCGAACGGACAGCGGATGCGCGCCTCGATCTTGCCGTAGGTCTGGGCGAAGCGTCCGCGCGTCTCGACGTACCCAGCGGTGAACGGGAAGGCTTCGTCCTCGGGCGTCGGGATCGCGCTCACGACGAGAGAGCCGTCCGCGACGGTGACCATCTCCGGTGATCCCGAATTGAGCGTCCGCGGATGGACGAGGTCGCCCCCGAGCGCGTTCCAGATCGAAGGATCGATGGCGTCCCCCCCGAACTCGTCACTGAGGACGAGCACCCAATCCTCGCCCGATTCGTCGACCCGCAGAGGCAGCGGGTCGTCGAAGGAGCGAACGCCCTCGTCGGTCGCACACGCGGCCAGGAGTGCACAGCCAGCAATCAGGCTGCGTGTACGCGACTGCATCCGCGAAGCCTCCGCTCGCTCAGTCGGCGTACGGATCCGGCGCGGGATGCGGATCGACGACGTACTTCTCGCCGACCATTCCCTTGCTGAAGTGGGTCACCTCACCGACGGCGGTGACGGCGCTGCTCGAAAGAGCGAACGTCGTCGGGATCATGTCGAACCCGTCGGCTCGGTGTCGCGACCACAGGATTGTGAGCTTCGACGTGCTGTCGAGGCCCTGAGACATCGAGATCGGAAGCGTGACCTGGAGCGGCTTGAGGAACACGGTCCCCGCCGGCTCGAAGACGAACACGGGCGAGACCGTCTTGTACTCCGACGGCGCCGGCTCCAGCGACGACGTCACCGTGATCGTGTCGACGTCGGGCGGGAGGGCGCCGGGCGGGACATCGATCTTCGTCCCGTCGGACAGCTCGACCTGCCCGCCCTTCTCGTTGTCGATCTTCACCGACACCTTCTCACCGGTGCCTGCAGGGTTGCTCGGCGGCAGCTCCGACGGCGCCGGCTCGTGCGAGGACGGCGTGTAGGGCTCACGGCTGGTGAGATCATCCACCGTGCATGCCGAGCCGAGAAGGCCCATGACGACGAGCGCTGCGATGCTGAATGTCTCGAGGCGCGTGCGTGCGGTGCGTGCGGCGCACGCGGTGACGCTGATCTTCTTGTTCATTGTCTCTTCCCTTCGATCATGTTCGACGCTTGCCAGGCTCCTCGGACCTCCGGACTCCGCCCCGTGGCTTCGATCCGTTTCGATTCACGTTGGTCGTTCCCGCTTGTCCGTCTTCCCTTTGCCGGAACGGCAGCGCGGCCTCGAACTTCAGCCTCGTTTGGTCGAACGCAGTAGAATGCGACGAGCGCTCTCGGAGTCGCGGAGTCAGGCGACCCGACGGAGGGCCGGCGAAGGCGGCGGCATCGTCGGCGGCTCCGAGCACCTGCTCGGACGCGCGAGCTCCCGGCTGCGCATCGCGACGACGCGCACGGTCGGCCTGCGCGAGATTCGATCCGATTGCTGGACGAGCGAGGGTCGGATCGTCGGCAGCCGCGACGGCGGCGGCGGGCGCCAGTCCTCGAGCGCGATCACGGGGACAGGCGGCGGTGCGGGCAGCGCCGTCGGGACGATGGGCTCGTCGTCGACCTCGACGAGGATCGTCGGGCCCGACGCGGGGCCCTCACTGTCGTGAGCGATCGCCTGCACGGCACTCACCGGTACGGAGCTGGTCTCGATCGTAAGAGCAAAGAGGGGGTAGACGTTCGGGGCAGCCATTGGGCATCTCCTTCACCGCAACGCGGTCGAGGAGGACACTGCATGGACCCTGCCATCCCAACCGCAGGGCGCTTTGCGCCCGAATCGTCATGGTCGTGGCTATTTCGTCACGGGACGGACGCACGCCGTCAATTGGTTGAACAGCGCCGCTGAAGTCACCGCGCGCCGCCGGAGGCAGCGCCAAGAACCTGACGTCGCCGGCGATGCGGGCGACGCGGAGCTCGCCCCCCCCGTATGACCAAGACGACGTTGCAGGTGTCCTGCGCGCGGCGCTCGAGCCCAATGTGAAGGCTGAGCTCACCGCGGGGCGAGAGAACGACGTCGGAAGCGATGCAGCGGTGACATCGGTGAAACGGCGACGCTCAGAGAGACCAATAGCGAATCGCGCGGTCGATCGTGGCCGGCTTCAGGATGCTCTTCGCATCGATGACGACACCGCCATGGCGGACCAGCGACAGGAGCTTCTCCTGCCCCATGTCCTTGTACGCCTTGTGTCCGACCGCGATGATGAGGCCGTCGAGGTTGCGGATGTCCTCCCACTTCGTCAGCTTGATGCCATACTCGTGCATCGCCTCTCGAGAGTCGGCGTGCGGGTCGTGAATGACGGCATCGATCCCGAAGGAGCAAAGCTCCTTCATGATCTCCGGGACCTTGCTGTTGCGGAGGTCGTTCACGTCTTCCTTGAAGGTAAGGCCGAGGATCCCGACGCGAGCACGCTTCACGGGGATATCGTTCTCGATGAGGAGCTTGGTCATCTTGGTGGCGAGGAAGGGCGCCACGTTGTTGTTGATGCGGCGCCCAGCGAGGATCACCTCGGGCTGGTAGCCGACCTGCTGGGCCTTCGCGGTGAGGTAGTAGGGGTCGACTCCGATGCAGTGCCCGCCGACGAGACCTGGACGGAAGGGGAGGAAGTTCCACTTCGTCCCAGCCGCCTCGAGCACGTCGAGCGTACGGATGCCGAGGCGATCGAAGATCACCGCGAGCTCGTTCATGAGCGCGATGTTGAGATCTCGCTGAGTGTTCTCGATCACCTTCGCCGCTTCGGCGACCTTGATCGACGTCGCCTTGTGGACGCCGGCGGGAACGATGCCGCCGTACGCACCAGCGACGCGCTCGAGCGTCTCCATGTCTTCCCCCGCCACGACCTTCACCACGGTCTCGAGCGTGTGAACGGTGTCACCCGGGTTGATGCGCTCCGGCGAGTACGCCAGCTTGAAGTCGACACCGCGCTGGAGTCCGGAGACCTTCTCGAGGATCGGACCGCAGACCTCTTCGGTCGCCCCCGGATAGACCGTCGACTCGTAGCAGACGATGGCCCCGGGCTTGATGTGCTTACCGACGAACTCGGAGGCCTTCACGAGCGGAGTCAGATCGGGGACGTTGTTCTCGTCGACCGGCGTCGGAACGGCAACGACGAACATCGTGGTGCTCGCGAGGTCTTCCGGCTCGCACGAGAACCGAAGCGAGCTCTCGAGGAGGACCCCGCTCGTCGTCTCGTTGTTGCGATCATGGCCTTTGCGCAGCTCCTCGACGCGTCCGCAGTTGGTGTCGAACCCCACCGTGTCGGGGAACTTCCGGGCGAACGCGAGCGCAACAGGCAGACCGACGTAGCCGAGGCCGATGACCGAGATCTTTTCCTTCATGACGATTCCTTGACGGCTTGAAGTGTTCGAGGAGCATCTGCGAACGAGGCCACAACGGCGTGGCCCGACCTGCTCCCCGTTGCGCACGCGCGCGGAAGCTGGAGTGCCGGAGGACGCGCGGGGCGCTCAGGCAGCCCGGTGGCTCGGCGGGGACTCCGCTTCGACCATCTTTCGCCTCGGGGGCAGGCTGGAGACTCTCGCACGAGCTCCGGTCTTGTTCGTGATCTCGGTCTCCGTTGCGACGACGAGAGGCTTCACGAACTGCGGAGCGGCGCGTGGCACGGCTGGTGAGACGAGATAGGCCGCGTCTCCCGAGGGGGAGCCCCACACGATCGAGCGGGCCTTCTTACCGGTGGTCCAACCTTCGAAACCGCTGGGCGTCCAGGGCGTCTCGGTCCATCCCAGCCAGAACGTTCCGAGCGGCACGTCTCCGCGCAGGAGCGAGCGCAGCGACAGCGCCAGGAAGCGACGAGCGCGGAACATGAGAGCGATGCGTTCGCACCGCCCCTTCATCAACGTCCACTCTGGCGCGAACTTCGTCGTGTTGCCGAAGAGGAAGACGTCCTTCGTCACTCCGACGACACACCCTGCACAGTTGATGACGATGCAGTGGAGCGATGCCAGAGGAAGGCACAAGAGCACCCGCCAGTAACGGCGGCGGTCGCGCTCGAGCGCGAGCGCCATCAGCGTGTAGAGCGAGTACGCGATCGTCTGGGCGGAATAGCCGAGCAAGAAGCCCAGCGCTGCGCGTGAGCTTCCGAGCGCGTAATACGGAAGGACGACGTAGTAGAGGCCGACGTTGAACACCGTATTGAGCAGGAGCCCAATGTGCGCGCTCACGGGCAGGCCGATCTCCCAGTGGTACCAGAAGGCGCGCCAGAACCGGCCGCCGCACTCGACACGAGAGGAGTTCCATCGCACGCGCTGCACGAAGAGGCCCTTGATCGTCGAAGGCGTGAACGTAAAGACACGCGCCTCGGGCTCGTAGTCGTGGGAGCGCTCGATGAAGTACTGGAAGAAGAAGCGCCCCAGCGCATGAAGCGGAGTCCGCGGCGCGTCGAAGCTGAGCCTTCCACCCCGCCAGCTCGCGAGGCTCGCGATGAAGGCGATGCACGTATCGTCCGACGCACCCGTGAGCGCCTCGGGGAGCGCAGGAGCGCTGCTCTCCGAGAACTTCGGAGGTGCGTGACCAATCCACCATTTCAGCCAATCCCCGATACGAAGCGTCTGCATGAAGCCCATGAAATGGGGTGCCTGCACGAGCAGGTCGGTCCACGTGCAGTAGAGCGCCCCGGGGATGCCGATCTTCGGCGAGGGCTTCCAGTTGTAGCGGGCCACGTTGGAGACGATGAACTCCCTGGCAACCTGCATGTAGATCTGGCCCTTGACCGTGAAGAAGGCTCGCCAGCCGCTCCAGACGAGGTCCGGACGAATGCAGATCTTTCCCGACACCACCCGTCGCAGATTGCCGGTGATCGGATGGGGCGTGGTGAGCCGCGCCGCGAGGAGCTCGAGCGCGTGTGGGCCGAGGGTGCCGTCTCCGTCGATGCTGAAGTAGATCTCCGGGATCCGTACATGCGCTCCGGAGGCGACGAGCTCCTTCATGAAGGAGACGCCGGCCTCGACGGCCATCATCTTGCCCAGACGCGTGGGCGTTCCGGTCACGTAGACGTGGACGTTCTCGGGAAACGCTTGCTGTTTCAGCCACGCATCGAGGTCGGCGCGGAGCTTGGGGTGCTCCGTGACGCCGTCCACGCTCGCGATGATCACGAGCTCGCTCGGGTACTCGTTGGTCGCGCAGCTATGGACGGTCGTCGTGATGGCGTTCAGATCGTCCTTGTCGCGAAGGAGCGAAGGAATGATCACGAGCCCGGACGGGCGAGCACCGCGCTCGAGCGGCCGGAACGAGTCGCGGCGGTCCAGCGCGATGTTCGATAAGTACCGAATCAAAAGCAGAATGCGGTCGCTCTGGAAGAACGCGAAGCAGACGAAGAGGTTGAGGAGGATGGGCGCAGTGAGCTGGAACGAATCGAGAGTCCGGAAGCCCCAGAAGAGTGACTCCATGGCTACTTCGCGGAGACTCGCTCGCCGGGCTCGTAGCGCGAGGGGACCGAGGGAGAATCGTTGGCACGGATGCGCAGCGTCTTCGACTTGGCTGCGTCGCGCCTCGTCAGGTCGAGCACGGCGTACTGTCCGCGTGCCTGATTGCCCCACGGGTCCGGGAGAATGACCTCACCAGGGACGAGCTCGCTGACCTCGCCGACAGGCTTGCAGTGGAACGCGCCCCATACGCACTCGAAGACGGTCGCACCGGGCGTCACTCCCGCGCTCTGCGTATAGGGAACGAAGGCGACGTCCATGCTTTTCTCCGCGGCGCGGAAGATCGGACGCGTCTTCAGCTGAGACTCGACCTCGTCGAGCGTCGCCAGCTTCTCCGAGAGGAGCTTCTTCTCGTGTCTTTTGGAGCGCTGCTCCGACTCGAGCTTCATGATCTCGAGCTCGATGCGCACCATCTGTTCCTCGCGCACCATCACCTCCGGCATCATCGGACCTTCGCCGGAGATCGACTGGCGGGTGAGCATGGCGTGGTCGACCTGGAGGTTGGTCTGGAGACGTGTCCGCTCGTTCTCGAGCATCGCGAGGTGGAGCTGATTCTGCGTCTGCAACTCCTTGGTGAGCTCCGTCTTCGAGATGAGCCCCGCCTCCAGGTTCGTCTGGCGATCCTCCACCAGGCGAGACTGCTTCTCGGCCATGTCCGCAAGGAGCGCGTGCTGGTCCTGCAACATCTTCCGCTCACGGACGCTCGCGGCGAACTGGCGCGTGCTGACGGCGCTGGTCCACGCAAGCGAGCTCGCAGGCGTACGCTGGAGCCCTTTGAGCCGCTCGATCGCCTTCTGACCCGCCGCCAGCGCCTCCTCGACCGCTTCGATCTCCGTCGCGGTGCGCGCACGCTCGACAGCGAGCTGGCTTGCGTGGAGCTTGCTCGCGAGCACCTGATCATTGTCGGGAGAGAGGATGATCGGCGCGATGA
This sequence comes from Myxococcales bacterium 68-20, assembly GCA_001899635.1. GTDB lineage: Bacteria > Myxococcota_A > Polyangia > Polyangiales > Polyangiaceae > Labilithrix. The sequence goes on from MKVQ01000009.1 coordinate 102,341, forward strand.
ACGAGTCCGTCGCCGCGAGGTAGCCCTGCTGGCCCACGTACCCGGTGCAGGCGACGAGCGCGCCCAGCGCCGTGAAGGCGAATAGCCGCGTACCCACCCCGCGCCGACCTGAGCTCTGCCCCTTCTCTTCGTTTCCCATGGCCGGGTGCTCTGCAAGCAGGGGACCACGCGACGTCCTGAGGAAGCGCCATGACGATGACGATGCCGACAACGGGCGCGGCGCACGAGACTCACCGTCTTCGCGGAATCTCCTGCGCGGAGGGGGTGAGGTGACGGCATGAGGGCTGCAGTCATCCTGAGGATGTCTGCCAATTTCGCGCGCAATCCTCGACCTGAACGCGCCGCCGTCAAGCCGCTGACGCGAGGGAGTCGAAAACATGGCGCGCTCGCGTCGATCGCGTCGGGCGCGGTCATCACGGTCATCGCGGTGGCGTGCAGCGAGACCCCTGCCGCAACGGAAGAGTGGACCGCGAGGCCTGGCGCGCTCGACTTGCTCGCGCCGCAAGATGCCGGCGACGCCGCCGACGCACGGAGCCCAGGCGACGCAGGAGATGCCGCACGCGTCGGCGATGGCGATGCCGATGACGCGGCGGTCGACGAGCCGCCCCTACCGCTTTGCACGCTCACCGGCCCCCCCGCAGCAACGCCGGGCGACACGCTCGTCTTCAGCGAGGAGTTCGACGGCACGGCGGTCGACCCGCTCAACTGGAACGTCCAGTCGGGGTACAGAGGACACGGGGGTATCGCCAACACCGCTTCTCCGGCGAACGCGGTCGTCAAGGACGGGACGCTGCAGATCACCACCGAGCGGGATCCGGCGAACACGCAGTACCCGTACAAATCGGGCCACATCGACTCGCTCGGAAAGTTCGCCCGCACGTACGGGAAGATCGAGTTCCGGGCGCGCTTCCCGTTCGCTGCAGGCGTCTGGTTTGCGCTGTGGGGACGGCCTTGGTCGCAGCCGTTTCCCGAGATCGACATCGAGATCATCAACCGCCCGGCCAAGACGAACCCGGAGCTCTACTTCGTCAACCATTGGGCGTCCGAGCCACTGCCCGCGAACGATCGCCGATCGTTTGCGATGCTCAATCTCCCGGACCTCAGTGAGTTCCACGTCTACACGGTGCTGTGGAAGCCAGACCTGCTCGAATGGCAGTTCGACGGCGTCACGAAGATGCAGGCGAAGCCGCAGGGCATTCCGAACCTGCCCGTGTACTGGATCATCAACGGCTGGGTGGGCAGCTGGGTCGGCAACCCGACCGACGCCACGCCCTTTCCGAACACGTTCGAAGTCGACTACGTCCGGGTTTACCGCATCGACGGCGTCATCGCCGATCCGCTGCTGAAGATCGTCAACCAGCGTACGAAGTACAAGCGGACGGACGCGATCCAGATCGCGGCCGCGAACTTCGACGAGGCGTGCGTCCACGTCGAGATGTACGACGGGAACACGCCGACGAGAACCACGTCGACGCGGCCGTACCAGTTCCGGCTGTCGACGCTGGGCACCGGCATGCACCACCTCACCTTCGTCGCGACGGACGGCGTGCGGAGCACGACGTCGACGATCGACGTCCAGATCGACTGACCTCGCTCTCGTTCGACCTGGCCTCTCGCGCTCACTTCATCGACCCATTCGCACAGGTATCCATGTCTCGTATTCGACTCGCGCTCCTCGTCAGCATCCTCGCCATCGGGTGCACCGCAACGTCGGACGCCCCGCCGTGGAGCCCGCCGGAGGCGCCACCTCCCCCTCCGCGCGAAGCGATGTACCTCGAGCTCGAGCAAGGTGACCTGGAAACGGCCGACGGGATCATGAACGACACGTGGCCGGCGCGCGGATTCCCCGCCGCGAAGCTCGCGTGGCCGTTGACCTGGACGGAGGACCCCTACAACGACGCGTTCTTTCGGTTCATGTTCTACTCGCTCCGCTACACCGAGCACCTCTGGTTCGCCTACCGAGCCACGGGTGAGGAGCGCTACCTCGAGAAGCTCCACGCCATCCTTCGCTCGTACATCGCGAACGAGAAGGTCCGCCCGTTCAATCGGCGCACGATCGACAACGAACACGCCACCGCCTACCGCGTGATGGTCCTCACGTACCTCTACGTGAAGCTCGAGAAACGCGGGAGCCTTCCGCCCGACGTCGGAGACGGCCTTCGTTCGTCGCTCGCGAGGATGGCGGAGTACCTCATGGATCCTCGCCGTTTCGAGTCATGGGCAAACCACGGCTTCACGCAGGCCGCCGCGCTCCTCGTGCTCGCGCACAACCTGCCCGAGCTCGAGGGGGCGAGCACGTGGCGCACGACGGGACTCGAGAGGCTCGAGGTGATGCGGACCACCAACATCGACGCCGACGGCGTCGACATCGAGAACTCCCCCTTTTACCACATGTTCGTGCTCGGTCTCGTGACCCAGATCGGCGCATGGGCCGCGGAGCACGAGCCGTCCATCGCGCCTCGGTGGGAAGCCACGAAGCGGGCGATGATTCACTATCTGGCCTACGTCACTTACCCGAACGGCAGGCTCCCCATGCTCGGCGCCACCGGAACCAGCATCGTGGCGAATCAGGACCCGCTGATCTATGGACCGCTCGCCGCGATCGACCCCGAGTTCGCGTGGGTCTGGTCGCGTGGAGAGGGCGGAACCCCTCCTGCCAAGCGCGCGGAGCTCTTCCCCATCGCGGGCCTTTTCGTCCTTCGCGCCCCGAAGGCAGCCCCCGAGCAGACCTTCGTGACGTTCGACTCGGGCATCTACCGGACGGACCACAGTCACCTCGACGCCCTCAGCACGACCATCTATTCCGACGGCGCGGCGCTGGTCCCCGACTCCGGGCTCTACACGTACGACCGCGGCGCCGACTACGACTACTTTCACGGGACGCGCGCTCACAACACGGTCGTGGTCGACGGGAAGGACCAGCCGGAGGGCGCCGCGAGGCCCGGAGCGTATGGCGTCACGGGCAACACCTCGTGGGCGACTGGAGAGAGCACGCTCTACCAGGGCGTCACCCATCGCCGCACCGTCGTGATCATCGACCAGGGACTCGTGCTCGTGACGGACGATCTGGCGAGCGACACGCCGCACGAGTACGCGCAGACCTGGCACTTCTTTCCCGGAGCAGGCCTGTCCGTCGACGGCCTCGACACCAACGTCGACAACATCAAGGCCGTGCCGATCCTGCTCCTGCGTCAGGCCGATCCGGAAGGTCTCTCCGTCGCACATGCCTACGGTCAGACGAATCCCATCCAGGGCTGGGTGTCCCTTGCCTACAGCAAGAAGGAGCCCGCACACGCCGTCGAATACCGCCGCTACGGTACGCACGCCAGCTTCGCCACGGCCTTCGTCATGGGCCGGCGCGCGCGCTCTGGAACACCCGCGCGCGTGCGACAGAGGCTGGATCCGGTCACGGGTGAGCGGCTCGTGACCGTGTGCGCCGAGGGCTCGAACGCGACCGTCCGGATCCGCAACGAGGGCACGGCCGACGCATCCGTAGGAGTCTCCAAGGGCGGTTGCTGACGCGCGCTCGCGCCTGGGCGCCAAGCCGATGTCGCCTCGTCAGCGCTCTGACGTGGGTGGGAGACGATGTCTGGCCGAAGGGACGTCGTACGGCGAGCGCCAGGAATACGCCGCAACTCGCGCCAAGACGTCACCGCGTTGACAGGCACGAATGATGAAAAGGCGCTCTCGTCGGACGTCACCTGGTTCCGCGCCGCCGCCCTCCCCGGAACGAACGAATCACCTCGGAGACAAGTCACGATGATCGCCGCGCTCGCTTCACGCCGCTCCAACGCTTACGTTCGCCGCACGGTCGGCTTCCTCGCTGCGGCGTTGACATTCGCAACGGCCGGGTCGGCTCACGCCGAGCCCCCAACCGACTACTGCCAGAGGGTCACGGCCCGCGCCGAGGGCGACGCCGCACTCATGTTCGCTCCGACGGTGCATGCGCAGCTCATTCGCTTTCCCAGCGCGGGCTTCGCGGATGCGTCGGGCCTCGAGGTCGGTCGTGGGTTTCAGCCCCGCGCCGCCATGAGCATCGGCGTCATCGACATCTACCGCGGCTTCGGCGTCCTCGACGTGGCGCGAGCGGATTGCCGCCGACAGCAGAGCGCGTGGACGCTCGAGCAGGTCGTCGCCCAACGCGCCGAGATCGGACGAGCCGCGGCGCTCGAGCAGAAGCTCGCCTTCCTTCGACAGCATGCTGCCGATGTCCGTGAGCTCGTGCGTGTCTCCGAGGAGCGCTTCGCCGCTCAAACCACGACGCTCCCCGAGGTTCAGGACATCCGCCTGCACGCTCTGGCGTTCGATCGCCGGATCGTCGACACCGAGCGCGAGATCGCCGTCATCGCGTCGCGTGGGCTCGCGATGCCTCGAGAGGCGATTTCGGAGGCGCTCGACGCGTACGAGAAGAACGCGGTCAAGCACGAAGAGAAGGTCGCCCACGTCCGCAATCTGCAGCCGTGGAGGATGAGCGTGACCGCCGGCGTCGCTGCGACCCCCGCCGCCGACGCCTTCGGTGTCGCCGAGCTCTCGTACAACCTCGGCGGCCTCTTCCAGGGCAGCGCCGAGCGGCGCGCGATCGAAGCGAGGGCGAACGAGCTCAAGACGGCGCGGTACGAGATGCGCCAGCAAGTCGAGGCCATGAAGCGCGAGCTACGCGCGAATGCCACGCAGAACCGCCTTCAGATTCGCGCGATCGAAGCCGAGCTCACGCGCATTGCCAGCAATCTGGCGTCGCTCGAGGGCACCGAGGCGCCGAACAAGCACTCGGTGGTGGCCGCGATGACGCTCCAGACGATCGAGCTCGAGGCGGAGAAGGTCTTCCTCACGACTCTGGCCGACGCCCAGATGGCCTTCGGAGCCGACAAGTGACCTACTGGACTCCGTCCGACCGGCCGGAGCGGAGGTCATCGCTCCGAACCCGGCTCATCTCGTTCGCGGCGCTCTGCGGCGCGGTGAGCGCGATCGGGTACGTCGCGAGCACGGTCTATCACGTCGCGACGGACGGCTTCGTGGCGCCGATCGCGCTCTCGCCGGATAGCGACCTGGTCATCCAGAGCAAGCTCAGTATGAGCCAGCTCCTCGCCGAGAGGATGCGGATCACCGCCAAGCGAGAGGCGACCGCAGCCGAGCTCGAGGGCGCCTCCGAGGCGCTCGAGGAGCTGAAGGCCTTGCACGCGTCGTCGGCCAAGGCGCTCGAGTGGACCTCGACCCTCACGACCAACGAGGCGCTGGCTGGGGCCGAAGACCAACGTGTCCTCGTCCAGCAGCGGGCGGCCCTCGCTCGGATGATCGCAGACGAGGAGAGCCTGCTCGACCGCATGAAAAAGGATCTCGACGCCGGGCTCATCTCGAAGGTCGAATACGCAAGACAGGCCCACGCGCTCGACCAGCTGCGCGTCGCGTCACTGGAGAACGAGCGCGCTCGAATCACCCGGAACGTGCAGATGAACCAGCTGCGGCTCACGCAGCAAGCGCTCCGCGGCAGCCGTGACCGCTCACAAGTCTCGACCCCCGAGATGCTGGCGCAGCAAGACCAGATGGTCCGTGTGAAGTGCGAGATGATTCGCCTCCAGGCCGAGCAGAGATCGAAGACCGCGGAACAACGAACGCTCGACGAGGAGCTCACGAAGCTCGACGAGCTCCTCGCTCAGCTCAAGGCGCGCCCGATCTTCCGTGCCATCGAAGCGGACACGAACGTAGCGTTCGTGCCGTACACGCAAATCGCCGGGGTAGGTCCCGGCGCCGAGATCTACGACTGCGTATGGGGCGTATTCGCCTGCAAATCAGTCGGTCGCATCGCCGAGCTGTTGCCGGGCGAGGCGCTCGTCCAGGATCCCTGGGGGAGCCCCGCGCGCGGACAATACGCGATCATGAGGCTCGACGATGCAGAGGCTGCGCAGTCGAAAACGCTGCGCGTTCGTCCCTCGAGCCGACCGCTGTCGCCTGCTCCTCCGGCGCCGTCGCCAGTCGCCAGTCGACTTATCGAATAAGGCAATCATGAGTTGGTTGATCCGTAACCTGCTCGATCTCTACATCGCCACACCGATCGGAGCACTCGCATTTGCCTTTTGCCTGATGTTCTTCGACTACTTCTATTCCCTACCCGCGCATTTCCTCTCACGCGCCGTCATCGGACCGCCCCACCCCAGCAGGGCTCGACTGCCCTCCGGCCTCGTGGTCATCCCCTCTCTCCTCCGGGGAGCCGACGAGCTCGAAGCGATCAAGGCGACGCTGGCAAGCGTCCTCGTCAACGGATACCCGGGTCACATGATCGTCGTCGCCAGCATCGACGGCTACGACGAAGCGCCCTCGGTCTATGCCGAGCTTCAGGCCTGGATCGCGGCGCAGCAGTCCGCGCTCCCGAGGGACGTCTGGCTCTACGTGACCGGCACGCCGAAGCGGCGGGGCAAGCCGCTCGCGATCGACCATGGTGTGCAGCATGTGAAGGCGCTGGTGAGCGCGAACGTCCACGCCGAGTTTCCGAAGATCTACTTCAGCACCGACGCCGACGCGGACCTGGGGCCGCACGCGTTCGAGCACATCGCGCGCCGCCTCTGTCGAAGGAACCCGTTCACGGGGAGCCCGGGGCGAGCCGTCGCCGGCAACCTCCACGTGCGAGGCAACAGCTACTGGAAGGGCTGGCGCCATTTCTTCAGCGTCGAAGGCCAGCTCGGGATCCAGGTCGCGCGCGAGTACCTCGTGACGAACATCGCGCGCTACAACCGGCGCCCATTCCCCCTCAGCGGCACGACCGGCGTCCTCTACTGCATGTGGACGGAGATCTTCCTCGAAGGCCCCCGCTTCATGGGCTTCATGCGGTCGCTCCGGTTCGCCGACTACGTGAAATGGTGGCTGGGAGTGCCTCCACCGAAGTTCTCCGAGAGCAACGTCGCACCGATCCCGGAGCTCCTTGCTGGCGACACGGACGACACCGTGAGCGCATTCTTGGCGGTGATCGCGCGCTGGGAAGACGGGCGCTTCACGCTCGACGCCCCGCGCACGCCCCTTCACGCACTCTACTACATGTTGCGATCGCTCTTCTTCGACCGCGCGCTGCGGTACGAGCCCGAAGCGCGCGTGTACACGTCTTCGCCGTCGACGCTCGGAACGTTGTGGCGCCAACGGGTGCGCTGGAACGCGGCGCGCATCGAGGTCGCCGGTCGGTTCTCTCGCTCCTTCTGGTTTCACTGGGACCTCGGCATCTGCGCCGTCGGCGTGGTGGCGCTGATCCTGAAGTACGTCTTCTTCGGCGCGTTCTACTATGTCGCAGTCCCGTTCGCGCTCTTCCAGGGAAGCTTCGCCCATCGCGTCGGCGCCGCGTTCGTTCTGCAGCTCGCCATCTACGGCCTATGGACGACGATGGCCTTGCTGATGAACGACTCCTTCCACAAGAACTGGCGACTCTTGCTCGCGCTGCCCTGCGCCCCGCTCTACACGCTCGTCTACAGCTTCTGGACGACCTTCACCGGCACCATCAACGACGTATTCCTCTTCGGGAACATCACCAAGTTCGCGCCGGAGTCGACGCTGATCAAAGGCGACTCGCACCGGATCGCAATCCTCGCCCGCGCTCGACGAGCGCTCCTGCTCGCCGTCCGAGCGACCGTCCGAGGCGATGTCCCGTTCGGGCTCTTCTGGTTCGGTTGGTCCGAGACCGAATGGACGCCGAGCGGCTATGAGGGTTGGACATCCGGAAAGAACCCGAGCCTCCTCGAGCGCCTCCGGTTCCGCCGGCCGGCGAGGAGCGCCGGCGAGGGCGACGCTCCGATTCCGGTAGCGCGCGCGTCCCTCCGGCCGAGCATCCGAGTGGCTGCGCAGAAGGACTCCGCACGACGGAGCCTCCAGCCGAGCCCGAACATCGTCACGACGAGGCACGCTGCTTGAGCGCGTAGGTCGGAGCCGCCCGAGGTCACCGGGAGGTGCACGACGAGGCGGCACCTCCCGGCACACGGAGCTCGAGGTCGAAGATGCCGTTGTCCGTGCGAAGCCCTGCCGGGCCGTCGAACGCGAACGCCTCGGACGGCAGACGACCGCGCCAGACCAAGACGTCGTCCGCCATGACCTCGAGGACTCCGCCCCTGAGGTCCGCGCGCAAACGGTGCAAGTCGTCTCGCTCGATGAGCGACGGCGGGGTCGACGACTCCGGCTTCACGTTGATGTAGCCGCTTGCTCCGCATTCGCGATGAGTCGAGGCGCCCGCGTTGTGTTTCACCGAGACGAAGATCCCCGAGGAGGGAGCGATGTGCCACATCACGTAGACGACGTTGCAGGTGTCTCGCGCACGAAGCTTCACGCCGATCTGCCGCCGGAGCTCGCCGTTCGCCAGCGGCACGGGGGTGGAGCTCGGGCCACGGTAAATGAACGCAATCTCCGCTGCGGCTCCGTGATCGCCGGCAACAACGGCTCGGACACCGCCTGCATCGATGTGGAAGCGGCGAGCGCCGGGAGAATCGACACGACCGCTGCTCACGCAGAGTGAGGCCGAATCGATCGGCGCGAGCGGTGCGTCGGAGCGTGCGACCGAAGCGACCGGCGTAGGTGCTCGGCTGCTGATCCGAGGATGATGCTCGGCCGACCAACAAGTCGTCGTTGCGAGAAGCGCGACCACCATCGCTCGTCGTCTCGCGCGCACCGAGGAGCAACGGCGCGCTTGCGAGAGCAGTTCACCTCCAACGACGAGAGCGCCACCTCGGCCGGCGCGATGCGAGCTCGTCGTCAGGTTTGGAAGGTTTGGAGGTGATGGGCATCGACAGTCGTCCGCCCGCGTTCGGGCCACCGGCAGGATGCTTCGCGCCCGTGTACATCAACAGACACGAAGGGAGGCCAGGAGGCCAGGAGGCCAAGAGGCCAGAGGACGGGTTCGGACGCACCTACATCGGTGCGCGCTCGGCCATGACTCCACGCCCCCCCCCGGCCCTCCGCAGCGGCGGGGCTTGACGGCCCGATGGGGCAGCGGCAAAAGCCTTTCAAAGCCATGCTTCCCGACACCGTCAAGGCGCAGCTCGACGACCTCATCAAGAAGAACAAGGTCCTTCTCTTCATGAAGGGCAACAAGCACTTCCCTCAGTGCGGGTTCTCGGCGCAGGTCGTCCAGATCCTCAAGGAGACCGGCACGAAGTTCGAGACGGTGAACGTCCTCCAGGATCCGGCCATTCGTGACGGCATCAAGGAGTACTCGAGCTGGCCGACGATCCCGCAGCTCTACGTCGATGGCGAGTTCATCGGCGGCTGCGACATCGTCAAGGAGATGTACGCGGCGGGCGACCTCCAGAAGAAGCTCGGGGTCGAGGAGAAGCCGGTCACTCCGCCGAAGGTCAAGCTCGACGACGGTGCGGTGAAAGCGATCAAGGGCGCCGACGAAGGCAACGGCGACGTACTCCGCCTCGAGATCGGCCCGCAGTTCCAGTACGACCTCTACTTCGGACCGAAGAAGCCGGGCGATGTCGAAGTCGTCGCGAACGGCGTGACGATCTGCTTCGACAAGCAGAGCGCGGCGAAGGCCGACGGCCTCGTGGTGTCGTGGGTCGAGACCGCCGACGGCGGCGCCTTCCGAATCGACAACCCGAACGAGCCCGTCCGCGTGAAGAGCCTCTCGGCGACCGAGCTGAAGAAGTGGATCGACGAGGGCAAGAAGTTCGAGCTCTTCGATGTCCGCACGGACGAGGAGCGCGACATCGCGAAGGTCGACCGCGCACGCGCTCTCGACGTCGAGGGCGAGAAGGCGCTGCTCGCTCTCGCCAAGGACACGCCCGTCGTCTTCATGTGCCATCACGGGATGCGGAGCCGGAACGCGGCCGAGCGCATCCTCCGGGAGGGCTTCACGCAGGTGTACAACCTCGAGGGCGGCATCGACGCCTGGTCCCAGAAGGTCGACTCCACGGTCCCCCGCTACTGATCGGCGCGAACGAACATGAGCGACACCAAAGAAGCGATCCGCTCTGCGATCCTCGACAAGATCCCCGGCGCTGACGTCGTCGTCGATGCCGGGAGCGGCGGCCACTTCACCATCCAGGTGGTCTCCCCCGTCTTCGCCGGCAAGAACATGGTCGAGAGCCAGCGGCTCGTGTACGGTGCGATCGCCCACCTGATGAAGGGTGACGGCGCGCCGGTTCACGCAGTCGACAAGCTGACGACCAAGACGCCCTGACGAGCGCCGGGCCCGAGGCACCTCGGGCTCGGGACACGAGCTCGCGTCGACGCGCTCCGCGTCGCGCCTGCCTCACCGCATCCGCTTGCCCGTGACGTTGCCCTTCACGGGCGGCGGCGGGATCGCGACCGGCGCCCCCATCAGGGGACGCATGGGTTGGGCCGTACCGCTGGGCTCCACGTGCACCGGCGGCGTCGACGACGGCACCGGCTCGACGGCGCGGTCGCCGGTCTGCCAGCCTCCGACCGGAGGCACGGGCGGCGCCGGGTCGACCTGTTGCACCATTTCCGGCGGTAGCCCCATCTCGCCCATCACGAACGGCTCGGGAGAGCCCTGCGTCGCGCACAGCCCCCGCGTGAGCATCGACGTCGCGGCGAACGCCATTGCACCGGCGCCTGCCACCGCGAGGGCGAGCTTCTTGCGGCGCTTCTTCTTCACACCGACCGGGCAATCCTCGGTGAGGATCGTTCCGTCGGCGCGCTGGTAGAAGCGGACGCACAGCTCCTTGCCGACGCGCTCCTGGAGCAGCCGCTCCGCGTCCTCGCGCGGCATCGCGGAGAGGTTGTAGACGTTCTTCTCGCAGCTCACGCAGAAGCGCACGCGCTCGTCACCGAGCATCTCGTCCCAGCTCGCGTTGCACGGGCTCGCGATGCGCACCTGGTCGAGCATCGGCAGCGAGCGCTTCCCCGTGCTCGCACCGAGCCGCTGTGCGACGGCGGCAAGCTCGCGCTCGAGGTCCTGCTCGCGGGCCCGAAGTCCGTCGAGGTGGGAGGTCTGCTCCTTCAGCCGCGCGATCTCGCGCTCGAGGGAGTCCTTGCGTTCGCGCAGCGCGTCAATCTCGTTCCTGTAGGGCGACGTCACGGTCCCCTCCCGACGGACGAGGTCGTCGAAGGATCTCCCCGGCCGAACAGATCGAGGGACACGCCGGACTCGGCGACGTCAGGACGAGGCATGGCGCCGCCGATTTCCGCCCGACGCGGTCAGGGGGCGGTAGCCACCGACTCGGTCGCCTCGACGTACATCGACTCGATCTCGATCCTGTACTTCTCGTTCACGGCCTTGCGCTTCACCTTCATCGTCGGTGTGAGCTCGCCGCCGTCGATGGAGAACTCGGTCGGGACGACGACGAACTTCTTGATCGTCTGCACCCGCGCGAGCTTCTCGTTCACCTGGTCGATCTGCCTCTGCAGATGCTTGCGGAAGGCATCGCACGTCGCGGCCTCGGCGATCGTCTTCGCCGGGCTGCCGCATGCCTCCGTCTCCACCTTCAGACGATCGGGGTCGAGCGTCACCAGCGCGGCGAGGTACTTCTTCCGATCGCCGACGACCACCGCCTGACCGACGACGGGGATCGCCTTGAGCTGCCCCTCGAGCACCTGCGGCGCGATGTTCTCGCCGCCCGCTGTGATGAGGAGGTCCTTCTTGCGATCGGTGATCTGGAGAAAGCCGTCCTTGTCGATGGTGCCGATGTCGCCCGAGTGGAGCCAGCCGTCGTCGTCGAGTGCGTTCTTCGTCGCCTCGGGGTCCTTCAGGTAGCCCTTGAAGACGTGCGAACCGCGCATGCAGACTTCGCCGTCCTCGGCGATCTTGAGCTCGGCACCGGGCACGACGATGCCACACTTGGCGGTTCGGTAGTTGTCGGGCGGCGAGTACGTCGCGGGACCGGTGCACTCGCTCATCCCGTAGACCTCGAGGATCGGGATGCCGAGCGAGAGGAAGAACTCGAGGGTGTCCTTCGAGATCGGCGCCGCACTCGTCACGCAGATGCGCGCCCGGTCGAGGCCGAGACGCTCGCGGACCTTGTCGAAGACGACCTTCTTGGCGATGGGGTGGAAGAGCGGGCGCGCCTCGCCGCGCTGCTCGGCGTAGCCGGCCGCGAGGCCGACCTTGCGGGCCCAGGCCGCGATCTTCTTCCGGAGCGGAGGCGACGACGCTCCCGCCGCGACCATCTTCGCCTGGATCTTCTCCCACACGCGCGGCACGCCGAGGAAGATGGTCGGACGCACCTCCTGAAGCGACTCACCCAGCTTCTCGAGGCTCTCCGCGAAATAGAGGACCGACCCCATCGCCATGGGGCCGTGGACGGTGAGGAGCTGCTCGGCGATGTGGCTGAGCGGGAGATAGCTGATCGAGACCTCGTCCGGACCGAAGCGGAGCGCCTTGATGACCGCCTGCGCCGTCCACACGAGGTTCGTGTGCGAGATCATGACGGCCTTCGGCTCGCCCGTCGTCCCCGAGGTGTAGATGAGCGTGCAGACGTCGTCCGGCTTCTGGACCGCGATGCGTGCATCGAGCTCGCTCTCGGGAGTCTCGTCGCCCAGCTCGAGGAGCTCGTTCCAGCCGAGCACACGCAGACCGCCTCGCCTGCTCTCCGCCGGACGTCCGAGCATCTGGACGACCACCTCGAGGTGCGGCATGCGCTCCTGCTCGGCGACGAACTTCTCGACCTGCTGCGCCGTGTCGGCGAACGCGACCTTGGCCTCGCAGTGGTGCGTGATGTACCGCACCTGCTCAGGCGTGTTCGTCGTGTAGATGCCTGCAGGGACGGCTCCGGCGAGGATCGCGCCGACGTCCGAGATCAGCCACTCGGGGCTGTTGTAGCCGATGATCGAGATCCCCTTGCCGGGCTGCACGCCGAGGCCCACGAGCGCGCGCCCGACACGCCGCGCGTCACGCAGATATGCGCTCCACGTCGTCGTGCGCCAGCCGCCGTCGCGCTTCACGCGGAGCGCAGGCCGGTCGCCATAGCGCGTCGCCGTCTCCCCCAGGACTTCGTGAACCATGGTCGCCATGACCGCAAAGTATAGGCGCGGGGATCGAGGCCGGATCCCCGAAAAAGCTGAGCTTGCGGCACATGAGACGCACCTCGTGCAGCGCGCGACGGGCGCGCGCGAGCGGCATACCTGCACGCGACCGCAGGCCATGCCGAACGGTTGAGCAGTGCGGTCCGCGCGCGGCTCGGGCCGAGCCGATGTCGATATGGAAAAGTGGCTAATTCCAAGGATGGCTTCACAATATGAGGTGGAGGGTGAAGTCTTGGACCTCCACCATTCGATTACGAAAGCGTTTTCAGTCACAGCGTTCTTTGGATTGACGCTCGCTCCACAGGATGGAGCTCGAGGCATTCGGGCCGTCGCCGAAGGCCTGTCGTCGACGCCGCTCTCGACATCATCGAGCGTCGTCCACGCAGCATCGGTGCGTGCGTCCACGACGCCGGCATCTTCCTATTCTGTCGCGCCTGTCGCGAGCGTGTGCGGAGAAGGGTTGCTGCTCATCGAGGGCGATCATTGCCCCGACGCCGAGCAGGTTTGCATGAAGTGGCTCGACCCACCGCCGTACCAGAACCTCCGCTGCGCCGAATACGCGAAACCTGCAAAGTGCAAGGTGCCGCGCGTCCAGCGTCGCTTCTGCATCGACCGCCACGAGTTCGCCGAGCCGGCATCCCCCGACACCGCCGAGGTGCTGCCCATCGTGAACAAGAACTGGGGAGAGGCGAAGGCGCTCTGCGAGGCGCGCGGCGCGCGGCTCTGCAAGGAAGCCGAGTGGGAGTTCGCCTGCGAGGGGCCCGAGATGAGCCCCTACCCCTATGGCTGGAAGCGTGACTCGACGATCTGCAACTTCGACAAGACCGGCCTGGGCGGCGCAATGGAAAAGCTGAAGGACCTCCGCGCTCCGCTCAGCGCGTACCCCGAATGCGTGAGCCCATTCGGCGTTCACAACATGGTCGGCAACGTCGACGAGTGGGTCGAGCGCGAGGGCCGCTCCGCGCCGAACCGCTCCGCGCTGCGCGGCGGCTGGTGGCTCCCCGGCCGCAATCGCTGCCGCGCCGCGACGGTCGCGCACGGCGAGGACTACTCCGGCAAGCAGGTCGGCTTCCGCTGCTGCAAGGACGCCCCCGCGGCGGCGGAGTCGAGCAGCGCCCCGTGATCGCCGACGACTGCTCTAGGTGCGGAACTCGCTGAGCGGCGCAGGCGCCTTCACGAGCTCGTCGATCCGCGCGGCGTCCTGCTCGCGACCGAGCTCGCGCATCGTCTGGGAGACCCGGCTCAGATCCTCGGCGCCGATGACCTTGTGCTCGCGCTCCACGACGTCCATCACATCCGACCAGGCTCCCTCCCTGAGGAGCGCGGCGACGTAGATCTTGAGGCCCACCTGCCGGAGGTCTGCCGAGGCGGGCGTCGCGAGAGCGGGCCTGAGGACGGCGACCGCTTCTTTCGGCTCCCGCCGATCGAGCGCGGCATAGCCCTGCTGGATCGCCTCAGCGAGCGTTTGATCGACGCGGAGCTGACCTGCCTGCCGGAGCCCCTGGACGTTCTGGAAGGCGTAGAGGACGCCGAGGTAGAGCACCCACCACTGGCTGTAACGGATCGAGAGAAGCGCGATCCCCGCGGCCACGGCGATGGAGACCACGCGCGCGATCTTCTCTCCGTGATCCTTCGTGATCGCTCTCACGAGCGAGCGAAGGACGTTGCCGCCGTCGAGCGGCAGCATCGGGAGCAAGTTGAAGATGCCCCAGCCGACGTTCACCCAGAGGAGAAGGCGCACCGCATCGCGGGCGATCGGGTGGGCCGGATGGAAGCCCGCGAGCTGCGTGGCGATCACGACGAACGCGAAGAGGAAGCCCGCGAACGGCCCTGCCAGGCTGATCGCGACGCTCTTGCCGGTCGAGACCTCCGCCCTCCCTTCGTTGAAGTAGGTGAGGCCGCCCATCCCGTGCAGCTCGATGCGCGGCTCGAGCCCGAACGCCTTGCCCATGAGCGCATGGCCGAGCTCGTGGATGATGACGGAGACGAGCACGATCACGACCCAGAGCGCGAGCTTCACCGGCTCGCGCTCGTTGAGCCCGAGCAGGAGCGCCATGAGGAAGAAGCTCCCCTGAATGCGCAGGGGAATGGATCCAAGCCTCAGCTCCATCGGGTGCCCAACGTCTATCTACAGGACGATCTTCCGAATTTTCTCGACGATCTGCGCGACCGGAGTGCTTTTCGGAAGGAACTGGCTGACGCCGATGACGAGCGCCTGGGTGACGTGCTGCGGGCTGTGCTGGGCCGACACGAACATGATCGGCACGCGCTTCATCACGGGGTTGTTGCGGAGGATCTTCGCGAGCGTAAAGCCGTCCACGCGCGGCATCGCCGTATCGCTCACGATCATCGCAGGAGCCTGGATGCTGCTCGTCAGCTCGACGGCCTCCATGCCGTCCTTGGCCTCGATGACGTCGTAGTGGAGCTCGAGGAGCGCCCGGAGCCGCGCCCGAAGAGCAGCGTCGGGATCGACGATCATGATCGTCTTCCGCCCCGTCGCACGCGCCGCCACGGCAGACGGCCGAGCCACTGCACCGCCCCCGAGCGCATGCGCCTCCGCGGCCGCGTCACGGATGGTCGACGGCCTCGCCGACGGCGTCACGCCGGTGGTCACCGCCGGACGCGTCGAGGGCAGGCTTCCCGGGTTCGGCGTGAGGGAGGGGCGTTTGGGTTGAAAGGTCATGACGGGCGTCGGCAATCGCAGACAGCGACCCCCGACTGCTCTGGTTATAGCACCGCCATCCGCGAAGGGAACGGCTCGACCGGATGCGATCGGCGGTGCGAAGCCGTCGTCGGGTCGCGCCGAGCTCGTTTCGACGCGCGATCCGACCGAGCAACGCCGCGACGACGCGACGCAAGAGGCGCGGCTGAGATCGTCGCGCATCCGTACGAGCCCGACGGCTACGGCGGATGAATCGCCAGAGCGGTCGCGCTACCGCCTCCGCTTCTCACGCTTCCTTCGGTTCCGGTCCTTGCGCCGTGCCTCGGGATCGAGCCGGCGCGCGATCCCCTCGGCGACGTCGAGACGGCCTTCCCGCAGGTCGGCCACGAGCTCGCCGAGGACCGCCTCGTACCCGACGCCCGCGTCCTCGCTGAGGCGCGTATGGGGGAGGACTTTTTCGCCCGCGAGCCAGCGCTCGTCGAGATCGCTCGCGAGGACGACCGGAAGCGCGGCCGCGAGATCGTAGGGCCCGACATCGAGCCCCTCGCTCGCGAGCGCGGTCATCATCCCGAACCCGTGAGCGTGAGCGACCTTGAAGAGCGGTGGATCGATCGGCAGGACCGGGTTGGCTTCGCCGTCGTCATGCGCCTTCTTGCACGCCTCGACGCTGCCGGAGTGATACGCGCGGCACGAGATCGGGCGGACCTCGTAGGCAGTGCATCGGCCCGTGTCGATGTCGAGGAGCGGACATGGGATCTTCGCGCGGGCGCGACCGGTGAGGTCGAGGGAGGCAATCTGCTTCGCAGCGGTCCCCGCGCGCTCGGTGAGGGCTTCGAGCTCCTCCGGCGAGCGATGCTCCTTCAGCCAGGACCCGATCCGGAGGATCTCGGGCGCCGACGCATGGACCGTGGACGTCCAGCAGCAATACGAGCACCCCTCGACGCACGCGAGCGGCAGGCGGCGACCTCCCGAGAGCCGTTCCGACATCGTGTTCGCGGCGCGCTCGGCGTCCTGCTGGACGAGCTCGGCGACCTCGTTCACGACCTCGCGTGCGGGCACGCCTCCGGCCCTCATCTCGCCGACGGTCTCGCGGACGATCTTCGCCTCGACCTCGATGAACGGCCTGAGCATCGGATCGCGATGATCGAGGCCCACCCTTCGTTCGGTCATCGCTTCTTCTCGCTCACGGGCTTCCTCGCGGTCGACGCGGTCAGCTCGGTCGCGTTTGTCTTCGTCGTCCTAACCCTGGAGCTCGGCGCGGCGACGAACGCCGCGATCTCGGCAGCGGCCGCGTCGAGCTCGCTCTCCTGCCGCTCTTGCCCTTCCCGCTTCAGGAGCGCGAGCGAGTGATCGCCGCCCTCGACCGTGTGGAGTCGCGCCCGTGGCATCCTCGCGAGGAGCTTCTTCATCTCGGACGCGGTGCCGAGCTCGTCGCGCGTTCCCTGGATCACCAGCATCGGGAGCTTCACGCGGAGGATCTCGTCGCGCACCACCGTGGGCTTCCCCAGCGGATGCAGCGGGTAGCCGAGCAGGACGACGCCCGCGAGGACGAGGCCCTCGTTCGCCGCAGCGATGTGCGTCGCGATGCGTCCGCCCATCGACTTGCCACCGATGACGAGGCGCTCCGTCGGTAGCCCACCGCGCGCACGCACCGCCGCGATCGCCGCGCGCCACGTCGCCTCGAGCAGCTCGACGCGGTCGGGAGCCTTCCGACCGGCCTCGGCGTAGAGGAAATTGAAGGTGACGACGTCGACGCCCTTCTTCGCGATGCGCGCGGCCATCGACGTCATGAACGGATGCGTTCGCGGCGCGCCTGCTCCGTGTGCGAGGACCAGCGTCGCCTGCCCGACCGGGTCGGCAGCGCGGTAGATCGCGCCGCTCGTCTTTCCGTGCGCCCCCACGTGGAAGGAGAACCCTGACGCCATTGCGGCAAGGATACCGCGAGACGGCGCCGAGCACGACGCGCCCTACACGCTGCTGGCTAGAGCGCCAGCGTCCACTTCGACCACGCGGCATGCGCCACGGCTGGGGTCGAGCCCACGACCGCCTCGAACGACTTCGCGCCCGTCGGATCGTCCGCGAAGTCGTCACGCCACCGTTGGTAGAAGGGCCAGAGCTTGCCTTTGGCATCGAGCCACTGGCAGACGTAGCGAGCCATCGCGTAGTGGAGGTCCTCGTCGTCCCCGCGGAACGTCTCGTCGCGCATTCCGAAGAGGCGATCGAGGCGCGCCTTGTCGCGCTCGCCGGAGGTGAGCGCACGCATGAGACGCGGGTGCCGCCAGTTCTTGCCGCCGTGGATCTCGCCGGAACGCGGAATCTGCGGCTGCTCGAAGACGGACGCGATGCCCTCGTTGATCCAGGTCGGTGCGTGGGGGAAATCCGCTTCGACGAGCGGATGGACGATCTCGTGCGTGAGCGTCCCGAGCCCCAGGCCGATGTTCATCACCATGTAGCGATCGCCCGGCTGGTAGAAGCCGTAGTGAGCGATGCACGGCGCCGAGTACTTCTGCATGCAGAACGCCTCGTAGGTCTCGCCGTTCGGAAATAGGTAGACGCTGATCGCCTCGCTCGGCTTCTTCCCGAAGCGGCCGTTCATGAAGCCGGCCATCGCGTTCTTCATCAACGCGACGCTCTGTCGATATGGGCCGCCTTGCCATCCCGGTGGCCCGATCACGACGAACACGTCCGACACCACCGTCGACACCGTCTTCGACCCGAGCTCCTCTCGTGCGACCTTCGCTCGCCGCTGCTGATCAGCGACGAGATCGTAAGGCGGATCGCTCGCTCGTTCGCTCGGCACCTGTGTCTCGTCCGACTCGACCATCTTGGAAGGCGGCGACGCCAATCCCGCGGTGACGGGCGCCGTGGCTGGTGCCGTCGCGGGCGGCGCCAGACGCGGGCCCGACGGTCGACCGTCACCGGTGCACGCGACGAGCGAAGCGACGAGCACGGCGGCGAGCAGACGGAAACGACGCATGACCGGACGTCTCTGCTCCGACGGAGATCGTGACACGAGCCTTGGGTTTTCTCTCACGCCGCGAGGTTCGACAGGCTCTTCGGAAGCGGAAACTCGTAGGTCGCTCCCTGGAGCCCGATCTCGACGACGCGGTCCCAGTAGTGCGTGCCCATGGCCACTGCACTTCGCTCCCCGAACGGAACGACGCGGCTGAAGCGCTCCACTGCCGTGACGAACCGCTTCATCATCGGCATCGCGTAGCGGATCGGCTGCCGCGGCACCTCGAGCTTGTCTGCAAGCTCGTCGCCAATGAGCTCGCGACACACGACACGACCGAACATGACGTTCCGCTGCGCCTCGCGCATCTTCCGCTTGGTGTCACAACCGTCGAACGCCGCCTCGAACAGCGCACGGGTCAGATCGCGCGAGTCCTGATCGGGCTCGCCCATCGTCATCTCGATCAGATCGGCGAGGCGCATCGCCTCCGGCTCGGACGCGGGGAGGACATCCGGATGAACGCCGATCGTCCGGCCGACCCAGCGCCACAGGTGGATGTAGCCGTCGGCCTCCTCCGCGGTGATGCGCATCCCGAGCTTGCGGAGGCCATCGATGATCGCCGCCGAGAAGAGGAGCGTCGTCCCCGCGAGGTCGTGCTGATTCATGGGTGCCCCCCATGCATCGGCGTTCCAGCGTCCGCTCGCGAGGATCATCTTGCGGACCTGCGCGTGGATCATCCGGACCTTGAGCGTGATCTGCCAGCCGTCCGCGAACGGGCGCATGCCGGCCGGGCGGCACACCGCCTGGACGAAGCGCGCGGTCTCGTTGAGCCGGCGCGAGGCCTGCGCCTTCAGACGGCCGGAGAAGACGAGCGGCTTGTTTCCCCCGGGCGAGGCGTAGCCGAGCACGAGGGAACGTGCGCCGAGCACCGCGCCGCCCAGCGCGCCGGCCCGCATGAGGAGAGCGCCGCCACGGTCGCACGTGCTCCAGTCGACCCACGCTGGGACGTGCGCCGCCTCTTCGATGAGCTCGCGCATCGCGAGCGGCGCCTCCGGGATGCGCTCTCCGCGCAGGCAGCGTTCGAACGTCCGCCAGCCTTCGCCCTTCCGCATCCCGTCCATCGCGGAGATGACTCGATCGGCGGGAACGTCGCTCTTCCAGAGATGGCGGCCGAGCCGATCGACACGGTCGCCGAAGCGCGCTCGCGCGGCATCGAGATTGGCGTAGCGCGTCGGGAAGGACGGCCCGGGATCCGAAACGGCGATCACCCTCGAAGAATAGCCCGTCAGAAGCCGATCGCGAGGATCGGTCCGACGCCGAAGCCCTTGAACCCCGTCCCTGTGATCACCTGGTAGGACGCCTCGGCGCCGAACGCGATGCGGCTGAAGTGGATCATGAAGCCGCCGCCTCCCATCAACGCGAGGCCGGTCTTGGCCCCCGTGGCCCCATCGGCGGCGACGTGCCCTGCGCCCGCACCTCCCTCGACGAAGGGCGCAAAACGATCGATCGGGAGCACGAGCTTGAACGTCGGCATGCCGACGTAGACGTTCGGGTCGATGAAGTAGCCGGCGAGACGCACGCCGGGCACGAGGATCACGGGCCCGGTATCGAAGCCGTACCCGAAGCGGAGACCGACGGCGAAGCCCGCCTTCCCTCGCGAGAAGACGACGCCCGGCGCGATGCCCCACTGGAAGCCGGAGTTGTAGGCCGACACGAGGGCCCGCCCCTCCGACATGGCCGGAGGTGGCTCCTCGGTGACGGACGTCGTCGGAGCGACGACCTCCGATGACGAAGCGGGCGGCTCCGGTGGCACGGGGTGCAGGTGCGGAGGTGCCGGCGTCGGCTCGGCCTGCGACGGGACCGCTTCGGTGTCCGCGGGCTTGGGCTCGGGCTCGGACTGCGCATGGACGGCAGGGGCGATGACGAGCAGCGAGGTTGCGACGAGGGTACAGGCGAGCGGGCGCAGCGATTTCACGGGCGCCATCTTAGCCGCCTCCTACCTCGAGGCGCGGAGGCGTTTCTCCTCGTACATCGCGCGGTCGGCGCAGGCGATGAGCTCGTCGGCGGTCGACTCGTCGTCCGCAATCGCGATCCCCGCAGAGAACGACGTCGCGAGCGGCGCTGTCAGCTCCTCGAAGCGCGATCGGAGACGCACGACCGCCGCCTCCGACTCCTCGACCGACGCATCGACGAGCATGAGGCCGAACTCGTCGCCGCCGATCCGCGCGAGCACGTCACCACGCCGGAGGACCGACCGCGCAGCGACGGCCACGGTGCGCAGCACCTCGTCGCCCCGTGCGTGCCCGTGCGCGTCATTGACGAGCTTGAAGCCGTCCAGATCGATGAAGACGACGGTCACCCGACGCCGGCGCTGCCGCAACTCGTGCTGGAGCAGGTTCATGAAGTGACCGCCGCGCGGAAGCCCGGTGACCGCGTCGGACCCGGCCTCTTCGAGCGCGCGCTCGAGCAGCGCCGGGGCGACCATGATCGGCCGGCTCTCGCGAGGGTTCCTGCGATTCGCCGGCCGACTCGTGAGGAGATCGAGCGCGGCGACGCGGATGTGGACGGGCCGACCGAGGATGCGCGCCATCTCCCGGCGATGATCGACGACGCGGATGTAGAGCGACCGCGCCTCGCCTTCGCGGAGACTCATCCCCAGCAGCAGGCGCATGAGATCCGCATGCGGCTCGGCGCTCGTGACGCCCCGCTCGGCGAGGAAACGCTCGAGCTCGGCGTCGTCGCAGATCACGTCGAAGACGTCGTCCCGGATGAGCTGCCACGCAGCGTCGCTCTCGGGATGTCCACTGTTCGGGGGAACGGAGGTCGTCATCGACATCGGACGACGAGAAAGGTGCTCATGGCGCGTCGTCACCGCCAGAGCCGGAGCTCCGCGAGCAGAACGTGAAGGTGGACGTGACGGCGGACGTGAAGAAGCAGCGGCGCGATGGATCAAGCTACGACGCGAAAACCCGCTCTCCGGCGCCGCGCTTCCCGGTCGCGCTTCAAATCGATGCGTGCATGTCACACATCGTCGACAACACGCGCGACTCCGCCCACGGACGCAGCGCGTGAGTCACCGTCGCGTGGCGCTCTCCCCCGTCGCCCGCTCAGGAAGGGGACGCGACGAGCTCGATCTCCGTGATCTCGGCCGGCGCGCCGACGCGCATCGGCGGCCCCCAGTAGCCCGTGCCCTTGCTCACGTAGATCTGCGCCCGCGCGAGCTTGTGGAGCCCGGCGACGAAGGGCTGCTGGAGGCGCACCGCGAGGTTCCAGGGGAACATCTGCCCGCCGTGCGTGTGTCCCGAGAGCTGAAGGTCGACGCCGAGCTCGTCGGCGAGCTCGATCCCGCGCGGCTGATGCGCGAGGAGCACGCATGCACGCGCGGCGTCGCGGCCCTCGAGCGCCTTGCGAAGATCCGAGCCGTGACCGTTGCCGAACCCACCGGACGAGTGGTCGTCGATGCCGGCGAGGTCGAAGCCCTCCTCGCCGCCGATGCGCACGCGCTCGTTGCGAAGCACCGTCATACCGAGCTTGCGGAGGTGCGCGATCCACTCGTCCGCGCCGGAGTAGTACTCGTGGTTTCCGGTCACGAAGTACACGCCGTGCTTCGCCCGGAGCTTCGCGAGCGGCGCGGCGTGCTCGGCCAGCTCCTCGACCGAGCCGTCGACGAGGTCGCCGGTGATCGCGATCACGTCGGGCTCGAGCGCGTTCACCCGCGCGACGACGTCTTCGATGAACCCCTTGCCGATCGTCGGACCGATGTGGACGTCCGTGAGCTGGACGATCCGTGTGCCCGATGCCGACCTGGTGAGCCGATCGATCGCCACCCGCACGCGCTTCACGGCGACCGGCGAGAGCGCGCTCACGACGCCGGCCCCGCTCGCGCCGAGACCGAGCAGCGCGGCGCCGCCGGCGAACAGACGCGAGATCGCCTGGCGCCGCTCGGGATCGTCGACCACTCCACCGTGCGCCTGCACCCGCAACGTGACGACGCGCGCGAGGTCGCTCACCCCGAGCGCCATCACCAGGAAGAAGAGGACGCCGAGCCAGCTGTAGACGACCCACATGACCGGCGACGCCACCGACCGCGGGACGAAGCGGAACGCCACGAACCCCGCCATCAGGAGGACGAAGAGCACGACGAGCACGATGGTCGCCAGTCGAGCCCAGGGCGCCGGCAACGCCGCGTCGCGGATCAAGCGAGCCCACACGTAGCGATGCGCGCTCCCATGACGAGCGAGGCGATCAAGAACACCAAGACGAAGCGCACGGCCATGCGACCCCATTCTACGATGCCGCAGGGCCGGCCTCGTTGCGAGTGCTCTCAACGCGGGCCGGAAGTCCCCCTCAGGGAGGCAACTCGGGGAGAGAGCATGACCGGCCTGCGAATCAACCTCGACCGTTCGGGCGCTCGATCGCAAGAGGGCGGCTCCGGGGCACTCGTACCCATCCTTTCTTTCGCTCCCCGACGCGGAGCCGTTCGCGGCTTCGGCGGGCGAAGAACCGAGGGCCGAGGTAGCCTGGGCGCGTGTCCCACAACACGTTCGGCCACCTCTTTCGAGTCACGACGTTCGGCGAGAGCCATGGTCCGGCGATCGGCTGTGTCGTGGATGGGTGTCCCCCGCGCATCCCGCTCGGCGAGACCGACATCCAGGGCTTTCTCGACAAGCGCCGTCCCGGACAGTCGCGCTTCACGACCCAACGTCAGGAGCCCGACGCGGTCCGGATCGTCTCCGGCGTCATGGCAGACGCCGCCGGCGTGCAGGTCACGACGGGCGCGCCGATCGCGCTCTTGATCGACAACGTCGATCAGCGGTCGAAGGACTACGGCGAGATCAAGGCCCAATACCGCCCCGGCCACGCCGACTTCACCTACGACGCGAAGTACGGCATCCGCGACCACCGCGGCGGGGGCCGCTCGTCCGCGCGCGAGACCGCGATGCGCGTCGCCGCCGGTGCGGTCGCGCGCAAGGTCGTGAGCGGCGTCCGGATTCGGGGAGCGCTCGTCCAGCTCGGGCCGCACAAGATCGATCGATCGCGCTGGGACGACGCGGAGATCGACAAGAACCCCTTCTTCTGTCCCGTCGCCGAGGCCGCGACGCTCTGGGCGGAGTACCTCGACGGCGTTCGCAAGCGCGGCTCGTCGTGTGGAGCCGTGATCGAGGTGGTCGCGGAGGGAGTCCCGCCCGGCTGGGGCGCGCCGATCTACGGCAAGCTCGACGCCGAGCTCGCGAGCGCCCTCATGAGCATCAACGCGGTGAAGGCGGTCGAGATCGGCGACGGGATGTCCGTGGCGGCGCTCTCGGGCGAGGAGAACGCCGACGAGATGCGCACCGGCACGGATGGCATGCCGACGTTCCTCTCCAACCATGCAGGCGGCATCCTCGGTGGAATCTCGACGGGCCAACCGGTCGTCGCGCGCTTCGCGGTGAAGCCGACCTCGTCGATCCTCACGCCTCGTCGCGCGGTCGATCGCTTCGGCGCCGAGGTCGATCTCCGCACGAAGGGCCGTCACGATCCCTGCGTCGGCATCCGCGCCGTCCCCGTGGGGGAAGCGATGATGGCGATCGTCCTGGCGGACGCCTTCTTGCGCCATCGCGGCCAGGTGGGCGAGAGCCCCAGGTGGCCGTTTCCGCCCGGGACCTGAAGCGACCGAGGCCTCGCTCAGGTCACGAGCCGCGGGCCGGTTCGACGCCCGGCAGCGCGTCCGGGTCGTGACCGACAAAAATAAAACGCCGCGGCGGGCTCGGGGGGGGGAAGCCTCACCGCAGCGCTGCCTCCCGTTATGCGGGTATCGTGCCATGCGCGAACTACGCGAGATCACGTGCGCGAAAGCTCACAGTCGTGCAAAAACGAATGAACACGCCGACAGTTTCGAAATGAACCGGCCCGGGGACGGAGCGCCGCCCCCGCCTTCGAGCTGCACTCGTTCCCGTTGCCGCCCGAGGCGAGGACGGGGCGCCGGCTCGCGCGAGCGGCCGAACCTCATCGCCGGCGTCGCGCTCGCCGATGCGTCAGGCGACCGGACCGTCATTCGTCGTGCGCAGCCTGCGCACGACGCATACGCAGGTTGCGCAGGTGAGCGCGCCGGGACGACGCCGCTGCCACGAAAGTACGAGGGAACCGGCTTGGCAGACGCCATGCAACGCTCGACTCACTCCACTACACCGAGTCACGACATAGCCGTCATCGAGGCCCCTGATGCGCAAGCCCACACTCCTTCTCCTTCTTGGCCCCGCCGCTCTTGCCCTCCTTCCGCTGACGGCATGCGAGAACGATTCGCCCGGTGGTGCCGGACCAAACCTCTCCATGGACGGAAGCGTCGCCACCTTTGACGCGACGACGTCGCCCTTCGATGCGACGACCCCCGACGCTCCGGCCGGCCCTTCCGTCAGCGTCACCGTCGACGACTCGCGCGGACCGAAGGCGGGAGTGCGGATCGTGTTCCACGACGCGAACGGCGCCGTCATCGAGACGAAGCTCACCGGCGCCGACGGCAAGGCCACTCACACCGGGCCGACACCGTCGATGGCAAGCGCGCTCTTGGCAGCCGGCCAACAGCCCCACATCGTGACGTGGACGGGCGTCGAGGACGGTGACGAGCTCCATGTTCGCGACGAGGACACGGAGGAGATGATCGGCATCTACCAGGTCACGTTCTCGAGCTTCGAGGACTCGGGAGCGAACCAATACTTCGTAGCGAGCCCATGCGGCACCAACATGTCCTACGGAACGGCGACGGAGCTTCCGCTCTACCGCCGCTGCGCCGGTTCCCAGAACGCCGTCCTCGCAACGGGCCGGAGGTTCTCGGGCAACGTCACCGGTCACTCCTTCAAGAAGGGCAACGCCACCGTGAGCGACGGAGGCACGGGAGCGATCACGCTCGGAGACTGGAAGGCACCTTCGACGCTCATGGTGAACGTGGAGAACGACCCGGCCGACGGCTCGTTCGATGCGCGGCTGCTCGAGGTCGCGGACGGCGCTGGATTCGCGAGCAGGCTCCGCACAGCAGAGGGCTCGCACTTCACCTTCTCGATCGCGACGGGCTTCGCCGACGCATACCAAGCAAGCATCGCGGCCACGGACGCCACCGACTCCCTGCGCACCATCGCCAAGCGGTTTGCGCCCTCGGCGAGCGTCGCGCTCGACTACGCCGGCCTACTGCCGTCGATCGACGACGCATCGCTCGACACGTCGAACCCGCGGCGTCCCGTCGTCAGCTGGACGGCGGGCTCGAGCGCCGGCACCGACGGTGGACTGGTGCAGCTCTCCTTCCTCGGATCGCAAAACACCTTCCGTTACTGGACCCTCATCGTCCCGCCCGGCTCGAACACGGTGACGGCGCCCGAAATGCCGGCCGAGGCTGACAGCTTCTTGCCGTTCGCCCCCGACTCCGGAATGGAGTCGTACTTCCGCGTTCCGGAGGTGCTGTTCCTGGAGGCCGACTTCCTCCCGAGCTACGCCTCGTTCCGGAGCCGGCACCACGAGCTGCTCGGCCTGCCCCGGGGCTTCTACGACTTCAACGTCCCCGCACTTCCGACCAACGGGACTTGCCGGACGACTCGTTCCCCCGCCATGGGCA
This sequence comes from Myxococcales bacterium 68-20, assembly GCA_001899635.1. Classification (GTDB taxonomy): domain Bacteria; phylum Myxococcota_A; class Polyangia; order Polyangiales; family Polyangiaceae; genus Labilithrix. Next base: position 128,492 of record MKVQ01000009.1, read on the forward strand.
TGTGAACCGGCAACAGCTCATCACCACGCTCGGTCTCACGCTCCGCCGCTTCGTGTGAGCGGGTGACGAGTGGAGGAGAGGACGGCATCTCGCGCGCAGCCGACGCGCCGGGCTCACGACCGCGCACCAATCGGTGCGCCGGCTCGCGGACAAAAAGAAAAAACGCCGCGGCGGGCTCGGGGGGGGGACAAGCCTCGCCGCAGCGCTGCCCACGCATTATGCGCGTATCGTGCCACGAGCGAAGTACGCGAGATCACGACGTCGCACGCCAACGGTAGTGCAGGATCGAAGGATCGCTCGGACAACTTCGCAATGAGGGAGCCGTCCGCCGCCTTCGCGGCGCCGAGACGAGAGCTTCACGTCATCGGCGCCGCCACGGGACGATCACTTCACGACGGTCGTCGGGACGCAGCAGCCCGTGACGCAATACGAGCCGGCAGGACACGGCGTGTTCGCGTTGCACACCGGACCGGTGGAGCAGGTCTGTCCGCTGCCGCCGTCGGTCGAAGACGCTGCGCAGTCGGCCGGGATGCTCGTCTTGCCGACGCAGAGCTCACATCGATCGCAGGGATTCTGGCAGTCGGCCACGGGCGTACACGGCGGGCACTTCACCGGATCGTCGATGTCGGCGATCGAGCAGGTCGACGAGAGCCGAACGTCCTTCGATCCCCCGCCTGGGAGCTGCACGTTGCAGCAGCCGAAGCAGTCGCACCCATTCGGAGCGAGCTTCGCGCAGAACTTCACGCACTGGTCCTGCTGAGTCGCCGGGCAGTTCTTGTAGTTCGGATCGTACGTGCAGGCGCCCGTCGTCGCCTTCGGGTCGCACTTCAGGTTCCACTCGCAGCGGTCGTCCCCCGCCCCGCTGTTGCCGTCGAAGAAGCAGTCCTGCTTGCAGGCGTCCTGGTTGTCGCCCGGAATGCCGGTGCCGAACGTCTTCTCGTCATTGTCGTGAGGACCAGCGCACTCGAAGTCGGCACCGTCGATGAGGCCGTCACCGTCGTCGTCGATGCAGTTCGCGCACTGCGGGCTCGTCCCGTCGGCGAGGACGAGCGGAACGCAGGTCCCCGGAGCGCCGTCGCCGGAGTTGTATCCCGAGCTCCCGTCCTCGCTCCCGGGGCCACCGTCCGTCGTCCCGTTGTTGAAGCCGCCGTTGCCGCCCTCCACGGAGGCATCGGCGACGGCATCGTTCGACGTCTCGGAGCCGCAACCGCCTTGCGCGCTCGCGACTGCGAATCCGGTGAAGGCAACTAGCAAGACAACGAACGTTCGCTTCATGGGCGTCTCCTCCTCGCAGGCTACCAAGACGCGCCAAGAAGCTCTGCTGAACGCACGTTCGCGGTCAGTCGACTGACCGCGCTCGACACGGCCAGAACTAGAAGAAGTCGCGCATCACCGGATACGGGCCACCGAACCACGCATCGAGAAGCGCTCGCGCGGTGTCGTCGGCCTCGAGCCATCCGGCGTCCGCGAGGACGTGCGCGGGAGCGTGACCCGTGTAGAGCGCAGCGAGGCCACGCTCGGTGATCGTGACGCGCGGCGCGCCGGCTCGTTCTCCAGCCGCGACCTTGCCCTCGCCGCCTTCGAGCTCCAGGGTGTAGAGCCCGCTGTTCTCCGGCATCGACGCGTCCTTCACCTCGAGCGTGAGCGCGCCGCTCGCTCCGAGCGGCCAGCCACGCGCGGAGAGGGCGCGGGCGACGTCGACGACGCGCACCATGAAGTAGTCCGTGAGCGAGATCTCGTGGTGACGCTCCGGAAGGAGGTTCGTGAAGAGGTCCGACGGCCCGCCGTGCCACTTCACGACCGTCGCCAGCGAACGGTACTCGACGAGCAGGCGAAGGATCGCGCGGGCGGCGCGCGACGTCGTCGCCGCCAGATCGGTCACGAGCACGTTCGTGCTGTCTCCGGCCGACGTGTGCGAGAGCACGACGTAGCCCTCGAGCACGCCACCGTGCGAGGCGGTGAACGTCTTCGTGACGTGACCGCGCGGCTTCGAGACCCGCGTCCAGACGTATGGACCACGATCGAGGAACCCGGGGCATCGCCGCGCGGTGGCAGCGTAGAGCGCGACGACGTCCTCCGGGGTCTCGCGCACCTCGGCGATCGTGATCTCGGGCACACGCGCGACCTCGCAAGCGCGCGGGTCGAACGCGATGGAGAAGCGTGCGCCGGCGCGCTCGTAGCCCACGCGCCGGTAGAGGGAGACCGTCGCGGGGTAGAGCGTCGAGAGCGCGAAGCCGCGCGCACGGGACTCACGGAGCATCGACAGCATGAGCTGGGCTGCGACGCCGCGACCGCGCTCCTCCGTGAAGACGCCGACCCCGGCCACGCCCATCATCGAGACCGACCGGCCACCGAACCACTGCGCCATCGGGATCTCGATGAGGCCTCCGCAGAGCCGGCCGCCGCGCTTCAGGGTGCGGATGTTCTCGATCCCGGAGCGCTCGAACCACAGCTTCGCTTCCTCGGGAGGGAAGCCGAAGGCGTGAGCCAGCGCGTCGCCGAGAGGGGCGAGGTCCGCCTCGAGGGCGGCGGTGAGCTCGAGCTCGTCGTGCGATGCCATGGGACGCGAGACCATAACCAGCGGTCGGCCGGTCCGGGAGCCCCACCTGCAACGATTGTCGCTCGGCGCTCCCTCCCATGCGCGGGCAGATGCTAGCGTCGAGCTACGATGGGTCGAGAGGTCCTCCCTCGGCTCTGCGCCCGTGCACGCAAGGCGTGGCCCGAGCTCGGGGCCATCGTCGATGCGGAGCTCGAGGCGTTCATCCGCGCCCGGGTGCCCGACGAGCGCCTCGACGACGACGTGCGCGCCGAGGATCTCCTCCTCGCCCATGCCTGTGCGAAGGGCACCCGCGCCGCGCACGATGCGCTGCAGGCGTTGTCCGAGCCGGACATCGATCGCGCTCATGCGCGCATCCGTCCGCCGCTCACGCTGGCGCAGGCCCGGCAGATGGTCTGGAGCCATCTGCTCGACATCCCCGAGGGCGGCGCCGCGCGGATCGCGCTGTACAAGGGAGAGCGGGAGCTCGCGGCCCACGTCCGTGCGCTCGCGAACCGGCTCATCCTCGAGCGTGTCAGCGGCGACAAGCGCGCCTCCTCGCTCGAGGACGCCATCCTCCACAGCTCGGCCGGCGCGAGCGCGCTCGCCCCGGATCAGCAGCGCGTCAAGCAGACGTACCTCCCCGGGCTCCGCGCGACGCTCGCTTACACGCTGTCGTCGCTCGCCCCGCGCCAACGCGCGCTGCTCCGCGACGCGATCGTCGAGCGACACGACGAGGACGCCCTCGCGCTCATGTACGCGACGTCACGTGAGGCGGTCGTCGAGGCGATCGCCGCCGCCCGCGACAAGCTCGAGTACCTGCTGAAGAACCGCCTCGCCGAGCGGATGCGAGTGTCCGATCGCGATCACGCGAGCCTCGTCGGCTGCGTCGCGAGGCACCTCGACGGCGCGTTGTCACGCACGCGGGGCACCTGAAGCGGGTGGCCCGCCGTCAGAGCGACGTCTCGGCGAGCTTCAGCACCGCCGCGAGCTCCGCGTCGGTCACCGGCGTCACCGAGATACGGCTGCGCTTCACGAGCGCCATCTTCGAGAGGACGGGATGGACTTTGAGCGCGGCGAGGGTGACGGGCTTCTTCAGGCGCTTCACCGGCGCAACCTCGACCGAGCTCCAGTCGCCGTCGGTCGTCGGGTCCTGGTACGCCTCCTTCGAGACCCGGGCGATGCCGACGATCTCCTTGCCCTCGTTCGAGTGGTAGTAGAGGAGCGTATCGCCCTTCTTCATCGCCCGGAGCGTATTGCGGGCCTCGTAGTTGCGGACGCCGTCCCAGGACGTCTTCTTGTCGGTGAGGAGCTGGTCGAACGAGTAGACGAATGGCTCGCTCTTCACGACGAAGCAGCGGCCGGACCCTTTCGAGGGAGAAGTCTTCGCGGAGGCCATCGGGCGGAGCAGTGTAGAGTCGCAAAGGAGTGAAGCGCTACGTCGCCGTCGCAGGCACCATCGGATCCGGCAAGACGTCCCTCGTGACGTGGCTCGTCAAGCGGTACGGGCTCGTCCCCTATTACGAGCCGAACGACGAGAACCCGTACCTCGCGGACTTCTACCGGGACATGCAGAGCTGGGCATTCCACTCCCAGCTCTTCTTCCTCTCTCACAAGCTCGAGCTTCACCAGTCGCTCCTCTCGTCGAAGGAGCCGGCGGTCATCGACCGGACGATCTACGAGGACGCCGAGATCTTCGCTCGCAACGCGAAGAACCAACGCTTCATCGGGGCGCGCGACTGGGCCGTATACGAGCGGCTCTACGAGGGCATCAAGCGCACGCTGCCGCCGCCCGACGTGCTCGTGGCGGTCACGTGTAGCCTCGCGACGACGAAGAAGCGGATCGCACGACGCGGCCGCGAGATGGAGCAGGCGATCCCTGACGCCTATCTCCGGCGGCTTCATCGCCTCTACGAGTCGTGGTTCGAGAGCTACGACCTCGGACCGATCGTCCGCATCGACACCACGAACCTCGATTACGTCGAGAACCTCGTCGATCTCATCGAGCTCCAGCAGAAGCTCGACGAGGTCCTCCGCTGACTCGGCTTCCCTCACGGGAAGCTGCGCTGGTTCACCCCCTTCCGAGGGACTCCCGTCGCCTCGCTGCGTTCACTTCACGTCGCCCGTCGGCGCGATCGTCGTCGAGCCCGCACCCCGAAACGCGAGATCCGCAGGCGCGTTCGGGACCGTGAGCAGCGTGGTCTCGAGCTTGTCGCCGTCGAGCTTCACGAGGACGACTTCTCCGCCCTCCGTGAAGGCGTAGAGCTCCCCTCCCCAGAACGCGAGCCCGTAGGCGTCGGCGTAGCCGAGCGGCCCCCAGTTCTTCACGAGCGCGCCCGTCTTCGGATCGAACTCGACGAGGCAGTCGGCGCAGTCGGGGCCCTTCACCGTGAGGAAGGACTTGCCGTCCCTGACCGACACGAGATCGCCGCTCGACTCGAACCCACCGCCGAGCTCGCCGACCTTGGTCGTCTCGCCGGTGGCAGGATCGATGCGCACGTATGCGCTGCCCTGGTAGCCGACGAGCGTCTCCTTGCCCGGCTCGAGCGTACCCGCCGGGACGAACGACAACGAGTTCGGGAAGGTGCCGGTGGCGATGCGCGTGCAGCGCCCGCTGCCGTTCTCGATGAGAAACAGCTCGGCGCCCGTGGATGCGTAGATCGCGGACGACTCGTCGAGCGCGATGTCGGCGACGTGGGTGCAGCCCTGGAACGGGCCGATCTCGCGGACCGCGTGCGTCTTCGTGTCGACCACGTAGAGGACGGTGTCGCTGTGCCCATAGACCTCGCCCGACGGCTCGTCCGCACGACCACCGTCCGTGACGAACCCCGGCTCGGGCTTCTTCTCGGGCTCTTCGAACCCGTCACGCGCCGAAGTCGCGCACGCGACGCCGAGGACGAGGACGGCCGCCGAGACTGCGAGAGCTCCACACTTCACGTCCTCACCTCGAATTCGCCTCTACCATGGCGGCCGATTTTGCCCAACGGCGGCGCCAGTCCATAATGCGGATCGCATGACCGATCCGAGCCCCGAGACGACGTCCGAGGACCTCGAGATCGAGCGGCTCGCGCGTGCTCGCCGTCAGGCACGCGGCCTCCGCGTCGCTGCGCGCCGCGCCATCGCGCTCGCGCGCCGCTACCGGAACGAGGAAGGACCACGCGGCGCGCGTGAGGCGGCCTGCGTCGCCCAGGCGCTCGTCTGGCGGCGGGCCGCGAAGGACCTCCGGAGCCGGAGGATCGAAGAGCTCGGTCCCGGCCTCGCTCGCACCTCCGGGCCGTCCCGCGAAGCGAGCCGTCGCGCCGGCTGATCGCCCTGTCGATCAGGCCGCCGGTTGAAGAGAGAGCGATTCAACAGGGAGGCGGGAAGGCGGGAAGGTTTTCTTGGTGGGCAATCCGCCAACGCCTCGGCGGCTTGGGTGCGCGAGGGGGACGATGCAAGCATGCAGTCGTCGGTCGGGCCATGAGCAAGCCGGCTATGAGCAAGCCGGCCGACCAATCAAATGATCCTTCTGATCCTTCCCGCCTTCCCGCCTTCCTGTTTCTCCTCCCCGTCGATCAGCTGCCGTTGAAGAGAGAGGCTCCGGGGCGCGCCGAACGGGCGCCGGCGACGCCCCGCCGTCAGCCGCTCTTCTTCCGCTTCGCCTTCGCCGGCGCCTCTTCGACTGCGCGCGGCTCCGCCTTCTTCGGGCCCTTCGCGACCACCGGCGGCGGCGTCTCGACGACGTTCGCCGGTGTCACCTCGGCGGCCGCGACCGAGCGCTTCAACGCCTCGAGCAGATCGATGATCTGCGCCTTCGGTGCCTCGGGCGCGGTCGAGATCTCTTCGCCGGCGACCTTCTTGTCGACGGCCTCCTTCACGCGATCGGCCCACTCGTCACGGAAGCGCGCAGGCTCGAACGAGTCCTTCTCGAGCTGCTGGATCAACTTGTCGGCGAGATCGAGCTCGATCGGCTTGAACTCGAACGAGCCGCCGGTCTCGACGTCGTCGAACGAGCGAACCTCGTCGGCGTAGAAGCACTCGTGCAAGATGAGCCCCTTCTTGTAGGGGCGGATGATCACGAGATTGTCCTTCCCGCGCTGCGCGAAGCGGCCGACCGCGAGCTTGTTGTTCCTCTCGAGCGATTGCGAAAGGAGCGAATACGCGCGATCGCCGCCCTTGTCCGGACCGATGAAGTACGTCTTCTCGATGTAGAGGAAGTCGACCGTGTCGGCGGGGACGAACTCCTGGAGCTCGAGCACGCCGGTGCGCGCCGACTCCATGGCCTTCAGCTCCTCGTCGGTGAACTTCACGTACTGATCCCGCGCGTACTCGAAGCCGCGGATCGTGTCCGATCGCTCGACGACGACGTTGTCGACGGGACAGAGCAGCTGCTGCTTCAACCGGCCACCACACGTCTTGTGCAGCATGTTGAAGCTCACGGACTTCGCCGACGTGGCCGTGAACAGCTTGATCGGGATCGAGACGAGCCCGAAGGAAATGGTGCCGGAGCCAATCGAGCGAGCTGCCATGGGATCTCGATCGTAATGAATCCTCCTCCGGCGTGTCTAAAACGCTTCCGTTACCGGCGCCGCCGACACGTGATTCCAATGAGTTACGAAGCGACACGCGGCCTCGGTATCAAAATCCGCCTTGACGATAATGTGATCGGAGGTAGGAGACCCGCTCCCCCGCCTGAACGGCTCAGGTCAGGGCGGAAGACGGAGGGCGGAGGCGATGAAGCTGGGGGTGTTGGCTGTCACGGGCGCGGCGATCGTGGTCACGGCAGCAGGCTGCGCGGCCCCGACGAAGGAAGCGCGCTCGACGACGCTGCTCGCCGCTGCCATTTCCGCCCCCGTCGGGGTCGCGACCGACGTCGCTTCACGCTCCTCCACGACCGGCGCGCGCATGGGCGAGACCAAGGCCGAGCCCGAGGCGCTGCCGACGACATGCTTCGGCGAGCAGCCGGTGAAGGACGCGAAGGTGTGCCTCCCTCCCGGGACGTTCGCGAAGAAGCTGTGCGGCGGGGTCTACCCCGAGGTCGCGCTCTCGATGTTCGCGAAGGGCACGCCGTGGACCCGTATCTGGCTCGCGGGTGACGTCGAAGCCTGGAACGCATCCGGCGGGCTCACGCACCGGGCGAAGCTCGGATTCGACGAGGAGGTCATCGTCCTCTCGCGCCACTCTGCCGGCGGCAGCGGCGGCATCGTCATGACCGGCGCGATGGCGAGCTACGACGTCCTTCGATGGGACGGGACGTGCGTCTCCGTGATGGAGGGCGAGCTGACGACACGACGCCCGCCGGCACCGAAGCCTGCTCCGGTTCCGTGGAACCGCCTCGAAGAGACGACGCGACGCGCGCTCCTCACTTCGCCGAAGGTGAAGGCGACACACGACTCGCTCGACAAGGCATGCAGCTCCGTCGCTTCGGCCGCCGAGAAGAAGTCGTGTGACAAAGCAGACAAGGCGTTCGCGAGCGCGGTCGCCGACTTCGTCCGCACCGGCGGTGCGCTGCCGGCGCCCGCACGTCGCCCCTGAGAGAGGCTCAGCCCATGGCCGTGGCACGTGCTGGCATCCGCCGTGCACTGCGACCTCGAGCGTGACCTCATTTCGAACCTCGATCGGACGCACCGCGCGACTTCTCGCTCGAACGGCCCTATGAAAGCGAAGCCATGCTGACGGGCGCCACTACCCGTACGCAGTCGTTTCTCCGCGCTCCGATCGCGAACGAGACCGAGCGTACACATTTCCAGCGGCGCCTCTCGTTCACGCTCCTCCTCGTCTTCGTCCTCGCGTTCGGCTTCTGGCTTGTGACCGTCGGCGTCCACCCGTTCATCGGGAGCGGATCGATCCGCGTTCACTTCACCAGGCTCATGAGCATCGCTCAGCTTGCGACCACGTTCGCTGCGCTGACCGGCTGGGCGGTGGTTCGCTCCCGCAAATGGGGCATCGATTTCCTCGACGCCACCGACGTCATCGCCACGCTCGCGATCTGCTGGGGCTGGGACTTCATGGCGACATGCGATGCTCCGGTGTGGCGTCCCGAGCTGACGGGAGCGCTCGCGGTCTCGTACACGCTCGTGATGCGCGCCGCGTTCGTGCCGTCGACGGCGCTCCGCACCGCCGTCATCGGCGCCGCCGGCTTCCTCCCGCTCGTCCCCGCGACGCACGCGATGTACTCGAGCGTCATCCAGCCGGAGACGCGACCGCTCGGCCCCGCCGTGTACGTCGGGATCTGGGCGATCCTCGGCGTGACATGCGCGAGCACGATCTCGTACGTCATCTACGGACTCCACCTCGAGGTGAGGAAGGCGATGCGCCTCGGCCAGTACCTCCTCGAGACGAAGATCGGCGAAGGCGGTATGGGCGTCGTCTATCGCGCAAGCCACGCGATGCTCCGGCGCCCGACCGCGATCAAGCTGCTCACGGGAACGGCGAGCCACGCCGCGGAGCGCTTCGAGCGCGAGGTGCAGCTGACGGCGCGGCTCACGCACCCGAACACGATCGCGGTCTTCGACTACGGGCGCACACCGGACGGCGTCTTCTACTACGCGATGGAGTACCTCGAGGGGATCACGCTCGACGATCTCGTCCGCGACCACGGCCCGCAACCACCTTCCCGCGTCGTCCACCTGATGCTTCAGATCTGTGGGGCCCTCGAAGAGGCTCACGACGCCGGTCTCGTTCACCGGGACATCAAGCCCGCCAACGTGATGCTCACCGAGCGCGGCGGACAGAAGGACGTCGTGAAGGTCCTCGACTTCGGGCTGGTCAAAGAATCCGAGGCTTCGAGCTCGCTCTCGACATCGAGCATCAACGCCGTCATGGGCACGCCACACTTCATGGCTCCGGAGGCGATCCTCGATCCGCCGAGCGTCGACGGGCGCACGGATCTCTACGCGCTCGGGGTGACGGCCTACTTCCTCCTCACCGGCGAGCGCGTCTTCGACGGCTCGAACCTGGTCGAGATCTGCAGCGGGCACCTCCACCAGACGCCGATCGCTCCTTCCGAGAAGCGGCCCGAGATCCCGAAGGAGCTGGAGCGCATCGTGCTCGCGTGCCTCGAGAAGAAGCGCGAGGACCGCCCGAAGACGGCCGGCGAGCTCGCCGACCAGCTCCTCACGTGCGGGGTCGCGCCGTGGTCGCGCGCGGATGCTCGCGCCTGGTGGGACAACGCCAAGAACACGCCGCCGGTCGAGCAGGAGCCGCAACGCAAGCCGCGGCGCCGGAGCTCGGCGCACATGCTCGGCGCGACGATCACGGTCGCGCTGGACGATCGCGCCGCGAGCTGACGTCCCGAAGCGAGATCAATCGCACGGCTTCTGGTCGTAGCCGGGGGACGCGGCCATCGAGCAGAAGTCGGCACGGTTGTCGTTCGTATCGGGAGCGCCGGATCGGCGTCCGAAGGAGTGCGCCGGCTTGCCCGACGTCTTGCGGATCGTCGGGAGCATCGCCGGGGTGCCCTCCGCCGTGGCCTTGGGCGGCAATCCCGGCGGCGGAACCGCGCCCGCGTCGGCATCCTTCGTCCATCCGACGACGTCGAGGAGCTGCATCCCGCGGACCAGCTGCACCGCGCCGTGGGTATTCTCGAGCCCCCAGGCGCTCAGGCTGACGGTCTTGTCGACGCGATCGAGGACTTCGAGCTTGAAGGTCTGGTTCCCGCCGACGACCCAGAGACCGCTCCCACTGACCTTTGCGCCTGGCTCGCCGACGTTCACCAGGTACTTCACGGCCCCGGTCGCATCGAGGATGCGGAGCTTCAGATCGTCGACCGGCGTGCCCGGCTCGGCGCGGAGCTCCACGAACTCGGCGCCGTCCCCCAGGCCGTCGATGTCGACGTAGATCTCGTTGATCTCGACGAGGCTACTCGCGCCCCCGTCGTCCTCGACGCGAGCGTCCTTGCCCGCGTCGCCTTCGTCGCGCTCGTCGCCACCGTCCGTCGACGAATCGTCATCGTCGTCGTCGTTGCCGCGACGGCCATTGCTCGCCTCGAGCGATCCGGCCTCGCGAACCTCGGCGGGGAGCGCCTCGCCGTTGCTCGCCGCACAAGCCGCGTGCGCCGCCAGCGGGGACAGGACGAGAACGAACACGAAGAGGTTACGCGCCATGGGCTCCGCCGATCCTCGACGAGGACCAGCACATGATACGCGCCGATGCACCGCGATTCCCTCTTCCTCCTGCGCCCTCGTCCGTCAGTACCGGTACCGGAACTGGTACGGGAGGCACTGATCGCCGTTGATCTGCCTCACGCGGAGGAAGAAGTCGGCGGAGTCGTTGTCGGTGAAGCCGGAGCAGTCCCAGTCCGGAACGGCCCTCCCCGGCGCGGCCGCGCAGCAGCCCTTCATGCCGATGTCGCTCGTCTGGAGGACGCCCTGCTTGCACTTCTTGACCGCATTGGCAGTCGAATTCTTGCAGCGGGCGAAGACGCAGAGCTCGGTGCCGGCGGTCTGCGCCTCGAAGTCCGTGTCGAGCAAGCAGCCGGTCTTGTCGGTTGCCGAGAGCTTGTAGAAGTCGATGTCGACTGCGCCCTTCGCGACACCGTTCACGGTCTTGTAGCTGTTGTCGCAATCGTCCGTGTCCGGAAGAGACTTCGCCACGTTCTCGGCACTGCCCGGGTCGTCTTTGTCGATGCACTGATCGCCGTCGGGAGGCGTCGGATCGTCGTTCGGCGGATCGTCCGGCTCGAACTCGGGATCGAACGGGGGCTTGCCGGCGTCGGGAGGCGTCTTCTCCTTCGGCGGCGTCACCTCGTCCGCCGGGGTCTCGAGCGGATCCTCGGCTTCACCGTTGTCCGTCGCGCAGCCGACGAGCACGACGCCGACGACGGCCGCGGCGGTGACGAAGCGGCGCGAAGCAAGAGTGAAGCGCATGTGCCCATGCTGACCGAACGGCTGATGGATGCAAGACGCAACCAACGAGGACTATGGACCATTCGGGATCCAGCTCGCGTCACGATGACGCGCCGCATTCGCTCCGACGCGACGACCGCCTCCGCGGGTGGTTGGGCGCCGATCCCGAGCTCACGAGCCCGAAGCGTGGGCGACGCTCACCCTCCGAACGGGAGGAGACGATCGGCGACCCAGGCCCTCACCTGCTCGTAGTCCGCATCGCGTGAGGCGACGCGACCGAGCATCGCGGCGAGCTCGCTCGGCGTCGCCTCGAGCTTGAAGCCGAGCGTCTTCGTGTGCCAGTCGACGACGAGGACGCTCATCGCGCGGAAGGCGGTGAAGCAGCGCGACGTGCGGCCGAGCGCGAAGAGAAGCGCGCCTGGGACGTCGTAGACGTCATCCGCGAGGTGGTCGGCTTCGCGGAGCGCGATCCGGAGCGCGGTCTCGCTCGCCTTCGGATCCAGCCCGAGCTCAGGGGCGATCCGAGCATGGGCTCGCACGAGCACCTCGGGCTCGACCAGCCAGGTCATGACTTGCCCTCCGAGCGATCGCCCGACGGCGCCACGCTCGTCCGTTCGCGACGCTCGGCCTCGACGTCCTCTCCGAAGCGACGATCGAGCTCGGCGAGCGCGTCGTAGTCACGACGCCGCGCCTTCGGCAACGAGAGGAAGAATGCGACGAGGTCTTCGTCCTGACTCACGACTTCACGCTTTCATCGAGCGCCGCACCGGCGCAGAGGTCGGAGATCGACCCTCGACCAACGTAGACGAGATCGGGGGCGTCGACCCAACGTAGTCGACGACTATTCCTCGCGAGCGCGCACATGCAAGGACGGCCGCTCCACGCTCGAGCCCCATCGGTGCGCGAAGGACGACCGAAGCGCGGCGCCCGCAGCTCACCTCGACTCGATGCGTTGCTGGCTCGCGCTTGCTCGACGTCAGCTCCAGACGCGCTGGATCGGGCTCGTGCTGCTCGGCTGCGAGCCGGCGACCAGGATCTTGCCGTCGGGCTGAACCGCCACCGCCCCCCGCGCCCGACCTCCCGATGCCCGCTCGACGGCGTAACACCGCATGCCAATGTTACGGTCGCCGAGAACGCCGGGTTACGAGCGTTACGCGACAGTTCGCGAACGCCGGGCCCCGGCCGTGCCAAGCGGCACAGCTGCCGGACATGGCGATCGCGATGAAAACACGGCGCATCCACGCATCCGCGTGAGAGATCGCGGCCTCGGCGGTACCGGCACCTCGCTTGCACACGGCCGCCCCATGCACGCTCTCGAGGTCGAGGGGGACCTGCCGAACACCTGCCTCGAGCCGAACGAGAGGCCGACGATCCCAGCTCCACGCGAGTCCGCCGTCCGTCTCAAGGTCGCGACCCTCCCATGCTCGGCCGCCATGGTCGACATCGTCGTCTGTGATCTCTCACGCGACCCTCGCAGCGAGGACTTCGCTCCGGAGCGTGTCGGGAGCATCTCCACGCTCTGGTCTCCAGGAGGAGCACGTGACGACTCTCGGCTCGCCTGCCTCACCGAGCTGATCGCGCTCGGCTTGGTGGGCTGACGGCTCTACGGCGGAAGCGGACGCTCGGCGACGAAGAGCTGCTGGCCACCGGGCCCGCCGAACCGCGAGAAATAGATGCGGCAGTCGTCGGGGGAGAGCGATCCCGCCTGCTCGGTCACGCTCGTGTTGAGCTCGTCGATCGGAGTTGGTGCTCCGAAGGTGCCGTTCGGATTCGCCCGCGTCGCGAGAAAGAGATCCTGCCCTCCCCTTCCGCCCTCGCGCGTCGAGCTGAAATAAATCGTCAGCCCGTCCTTCGACAGGAACGGGAGGAGCTCGTCGTTCGGGGTGTTCAACTCCGTGACGTTCTCCACGGCTCCGAACGTCCCGCCCGCGAGCTTCGCGCGGAAGATGTCGTAGTTGCCATCGCGATTGGAGACGAACCAGAGCTCGTCGGAGGCGACATGGAAGAAGCCCTGCCCCTCGTATGCGCTCGTGGCGATCCCCGGCGCGAGCGTGGGCGCGCCGAAGTCTGCGCCGAGGCCGGCGCGCTTTGCCCACCACACGTCGTTGTTGCCGCTCCTCCCGGAATGGAAGACGAGCGTGAGCCCGTCCGAAGAGACCGTCGGATCGTTGTCGTTCGACGTGCTGTTCACCCCGGAGACCGGCTCGACGGGCCCGAACGGCTGGTCACGCGAGACACGCGAGGCGCGCATGATCTGCGAGCTCGCAGCCGGATCCTGGCCGGTGAAGAAGACGACGAGCTCGTCGGCCGTGAGATGCGGAGAGGATGCATGGATGTTCGGATCGATCCCCGGCACGAGCTTCGCCGGTCCGAACGGCGTCGCGGGCGAGCACTTCACCGGCGGCTTCCCCGCGTCGGGTGCCGACGGATCGGTGGCGGTCCTCTCGACGTCTGCCTGCCCCGCATCACCGTCGATCGAGCGCTTCGGCAGATCGCACCTCCCGCACCCCAGCGGCTCGCCGTTCGGGTCGGGGAACGAGCACCCGAGATACACCCCGCTCAGCACCACCGCGAAGACGAGCGCAGCCCGCATGACCGCCCTCTCCTTCTGGGCAACGATCATCTTGGCACTTCCCGGCGCGCCGATCGAGCCCCAGTCGCCGAGCGCTCCTGCGGCGGACGAGCCCGGAGGTCACGCCGCGCGGCGACGACGACGACGACGAGCTTCCTCGTCGTCACTCGACGCCAGACGGGCCTTTCCTGCGCGGCGGGCTCTCGGACGCGAACGTGGCTGCGCGCCTGTAGCTCGCCGAAGACACGATCGGCTCGCATCTCCGTCGGATCGACAAGCTCGCGGCCACAGCGCATGGCCCTCGCCGCGAGCCTGTTCGCGGAGAGCGCATCCGTGCTCACCGAATGAAGGGCGGGTTCCGTTCGCGGGTGCCCAAGTTGATAGGAACGTGGGATGGGCGCACGGCCCAAGTTGACACGAACGTGGGATGGGCGCGACAGCCGGTTCGTCGCAAAGATGGACCGACGATGAGCAGAATCCCCCGCACTCGTCCTTCCCTCATTCTCGCCCTCTTCGCGCTTGGGTCTTTCGGCATAGTCGCCTGCACCGCGGAGTCGAGCAGCACCAAAACATCCGAGAACGACGCCGGAAGCGCCGGAATCGATGCCGGTAGCGGAAGCGACGCTGAAGGCGACGCAGCCCCTCTACCTCGCTGCCTCGGCGTTGCGCAGGGCTGCGTGCGCCCGCAGGCGTCGACGGAGCTGCGCTGTGAAGACAACCGTCCGAACGGGAAGTCGTGGACCACGTCGGTCACGCTGACCCCTGCGGACACGGAGGGCTTCTGTCGCGTCCGCCGGAGCGACGCGGAGACCGACATCGAAGTGCACGCGTACTCGCCCGACGGTGAACGCGACGACGACCTCTACCTGCGCCTCCGGAAGTTCACCGGCCCCGGCACGTACACGCTGGTCGACGAAGCGGACATCGGGGCCGCCAACACCGGTCTCACCCTCCGGGGCAAGGGGTCGGCGGCCGGTCCGAACGACACCTACACCGCTCGCGCCGGCGCCTGCGGCAAGGGCTGCGTCGCCGTCGTGAAGTCGTCGACGACCGGCGTCCCCGCCGCAGGCGACTATGCCGAGTACAGCGTCGAGGTCGACTGCGCCGATGGCCTGTATGACTACGGGGAAGAGTGCACCTCAGGCATCAAGTGCACGCTCTCGGATGAAAAGCTGCGCGTCGACATCGGCTGCACGTTCTGATCGAACGTCGAGCCGAGCGAGCGCCAGCAAGAGCGGGCGCTCGCTCCGGCGCGCTCCGAACCGCGTCGAGCTCTCGTGCTCTCGGCAGTTCGAGCGCGGCGCCGAGCTCCGGCGCGATCACGGATCGTGACCACGGTCGCTCTCCACGCCGTGCGGCCCCGCGTGCGCCGTCTCGCGCGGCGATGTCCGCCGCCCCTCCTGCGTCCGGGTCGACCGCGAGGTCGCGCGACGGCGGGATCAGGGACGCGTGAGCCCGCACGACCGGAGCCACGGAGAAGCCATACGAGCTTCCCTGCCGTCGCGCTGGACGGCCTCCTTCGGTCCGTGCGGGCCCCGACGTCGTCGGTCAGGCCGCGGTGGCCGCGGTCGACGCGAGCGCCGTGGCCTTCTGGAAAGCGTCGAGCGACACCTTGCGGAGCTCGGCGCCGAGCTGGGCGCCGTAGGCGAGGGTCTCCTTCTGGAGCTTCGCGATCTCCTCGATCGCGGTCGCTGCACGCTCGACGCGCTTCGCCTCGGCCTTCTCGACCTCGGCACAGAACGCCGTCGCGCGGGCGATCGAATCGTCCGTCAGCTTCTGCCACATCTCGAAGACCTTGCCCCACTGCGCGAACGGATCGAGTTTCATCGAAAGAGCCTCCTTGTGAGCAACGCCGGTGCCGGCCTCATGCTGCACCGCAACATCGCCAGCCGCGACCTTAAGTACCGGCCCCCATGCCGTCAAGGAGCTTTGTTGCAACGCAACAAGGCTCACCGGCCGCCCGTTGGAGAACGCTGTACGCGAATGCTCGCGCGACCTCCGCGCGTCCTCGAGGCGAGCCTCAGCTTCGACGAGTCGTGCGCTTGGCCTTCTTCTTCGACTTCGCGCGCGCGGCCGGGTTCGGCTCCCGCCGCGAACGTGATGCGCCCGCCCCGATCGACTCCTTGAGCGCCTCGATCTCCCGACGCAGGCGCAGCATCTCGTCCGCCACGTCGCTCACGAATTCTCCCCGCGCCACGGCCGCGGCCACGGGTGGAGACATCGGCTCCCCGACTCCCGGCACCGTGTCGACGACGTCGACCGGCGGCGGCGCAGGCTCCACCGGCAGCGGCGGCATCCCCTGAAGCGGCGACGACGGCTGCGCTGCGGGCTCCGAGCCGCCGCGGCCCCACTGCGTCGCGCCGAGGACGAGCCTCGCGAGCGCGTCCGTCGCGGCAAACGGCGCCGTCGCGAGCGGGTTGATCGGCAGGAGCGCGCGCGCGCGGTCCTTCGCCTGGAGGTACATGTCGAGCGCCCAGCTGACGTAGCGCGTGAAAAACTCGCCGAGCGCGGCGTCGTCGAGCCGGATGAGCCGCATGAGCAACGACGCGGGCAGGATGCGTCCTCCGCTGCGCTCGAGGATGATCTGGGTCAGCGTCTCCTGGGTGAGGTCGCGACCGTCCTGCGCATCGCGGATGGAAACGTCCTCTCCGCCGCGGATCGTCTTCTCGAGATCGTCGAGGGTGATGTAGCGGCTGTGCCTCGTGTCGTAGAGGCGGCGATTCGGGTACTTCTTCACGAGCAGCATTCGGCGCGGAGTCTAGCCGAGGGCGCCCCCTGTTGCGCCGCAACAATCCTCCTTGACCGAGGCCGTTCTCGGGCGTAGGAACTCCCCGACCATTGTGCAATGCACCATGGTCCCCCGGAGGGAGGGAGGCGGAGCCCATGGCCATTGCGGTGTCGTACGATGCTCCTCGGACGGATCGGGGGCTCCTTGCTCCCGACCGTTTCCGGTGCCATGGCACAATCTTCCGGGAGGCGCTCGCAGTGCGAGCCGTTGCGCATCTCCTCGTGGGCGTCCCCGCCTTCGGGCTCCGCACTCGCTGAACGCTGAGGTACACCGTGCGCAAAGCATCATCAGGCTTCCGAGCGACTTCCACCATTCCGCTCCTCGTGCCCGGGCTCGTCACGATCGTGTCGATCGCGGCCATCGCATGCTCGGACAGCGAGCCGAGGGCATGCCGGGTCGGAGCGGACTGCACGTCGGGGATGTGCGGTGCCGACGGCCGATGCGTCGACGGTACGGACGCGACGCCGGACTCGAGCACCGGGACCGGGCTCGACGACGGAGGCGCCGACGACGGCGAGGGCGGCCCGCACGCCGACGACGGCGGCAACCTCGCCGTCCCGGGCTGCTCGCCGAACAAGGACGGGACGATCACGCGCGAGGAGGTCCCGATCCAGGCCGGGCTGCGCGCGACGTACCGGGTCGCCGAGAACGTCGACATCTCGACCGCCGGGACGCCGCTCGCGAACGGCCGGCGCAAATGGGACCTCTCCGTCGCGCTCCCGAACGACGCCAGCATTCTCGTCGAGACGATGCCGCTCACCGGCAAGTGGTACGCGCCGAAATTCAGCAACGCGACCTACGCCACCCAGCTCCGCAAGTCGTCCGACCTCCTCGGCGTGTTCGAGACGACGCCAGGATCGCTCACACTCCGCGGCGTCGTCTCTCCTGCCGAGGGCCTCTACAAGACGGAGCTGACGAACAATCCCCCGGTGGCGATGCTCCAGTTCCCGCTCACCGTCGGCGCGACGTGGAACAGCGATACCACCGTGAGCGGCTTCGCCCAGGGCATCCTCTCGACGTACACCGAGAAGTACGCCGCGCAAGTCGACGCCGCAGGCGAGCTCGTCACGCCGCTCGGCACCTTCGAGGTCCAGCGCGTTCGCATCGACCTCACCAGGACGATCGGTCTCCTCGTGACGACCTCGCGGACGTACGCCTTCATCACCGAGTGTTACGGCAACATCGCGAGCATCGCGTCGAAGGACAACGAGAAGGACGTCGAGTTCACGCGCGCGGCCGAGGTTCGGAGGATCGCGCCATGAGCTCTCGTCGCGAACACCGGGCCGCGGGCTCACTCCATCACGGAGACGACCAGGACGAGCTGGGCTCGCCCTCGCCTCTATCGGGCCTCCAGACCTGGAACCTCGAGGCCGACGCGAGCTTCGTCGATGTTGCGTGACGTCTGGTTTCTTTTCCTTTTGCTTCCCCTGCTCGCCGGCTGCCTCTCGTTCCATGGGGGCCCGATGCCGGGCGAGCCGCGGAACGCCCGCTTCGCCGAGGTGGAAGGCGCGCGCGTTCGCTACCTCGACACCGAGAGCGGCGATGCCACGACGAGGCCGGCCGGAGCGACGGAGCGCGAAGACGGCGAACCCGTCCCGGCCGTGGAGAAGCCCACGGTCGTCCTCGTCCACGGCTTTGCCTCCGCGATCGAGGCGTGGAGCCCCGTCATCCCGGCCCTCGCGAAGACGCACCGGGTGCTCGCCCTCGACCTCAAGGGCTTCGGTTGGACCGATCGTCCCGAGGGGGACTACTCGCCCGAAGCCCAGGCGCGCATCGTCCTCAAGCTCCTCGAGGTCCGCGGCGTACGGAAGGCTGCCCTTGTCGCGCACTCGTGGGGCAGCACGGTCGCGCTCGCCGCGGTGCTCGCGGCGCCCGAGCGCTTCACGAAGCTCGCTCTCTACGACGCGTGGGTCTACGAGGATCAGCTCCCGACGTTCTTCCACTGGGCACGCGCCGAAGGCGTCGGCGAGGCGCTCTTCGGGCTCTACTACAAGGAGCGAGCGGACGAGCGCATGGCGCTCGCGTTCTTCGACAAGCGCTACGTCACCGAGCGTCTCGTCGAAGAGGTCGACGCAGCGCTCGAGCGTCCGGGCACGGTCGCGGCCGCCCTCGCCGCGGTCCGTGGACAGCGTTACGCCGAGGTCGAGGCGAAGTACCGCACGATCGACAAGCCGACGCTCCTCCTGTGGGGACGAGAGGATCTCGTCACGCCGCTCAAGTTCGGCGAGCGCCTCTCACGCGAGCTGCCCAACTCCAAGCTCGTCGTGTACCCGCGCTGCGGCCACTTCCCGATGATCGAGGCGATGGACGCCTCGACCCGCGATCTCGTCGCGTTCCTCACCGCCAAGGACGGTACGCCGTGAAGCGGCTCCTGATGTGCGCCGCAACATTCGCGGCAACCACGCTTCTTGCGCCGCACGCAAGCGCGACCGGCTTCCACGAGATGGGCCAGGATTACCGGCCACGCGACAAGACCGAGGTCGATCTGTCCGGCTACTTCCGGACGCGCGGCGAGGCGCTCTACAACCTCGATCTCGATCGCGGGCTCACCCCTTCGGGTCAGCCGCTCTTCCCGGTCTCCCAGGCCGATCCCCGTGCGCAGACGCTGACCCACTGGGACATGCGCCTCCGCACGGACATCGCTCTCTACGCGCCCGGCTCGATGGTCGGCGTGAAGGCGCGCCTCGACGTGCTCGACAACGTCGCGCTCGGCAGCCTGCCCGACGGTGTGCCGTCGGCGGTGACGACGCAGCGCTCGCCTGCAGACGTCATTCGCATCCGTCGCGCGTGGGGCGAGCTCCTCCTGCCGTTCGGGTTCCTCACCGCCGGCCGAATGGGAACGCACTGGGGCCTAGGCATGGTCGCAAACGGCGGCGACTGCCTCGACTGCGACAGCGCCGACGCCTCCGACCGACTCGCGTTCATCACCCCACTCGCCGGCCACATCTGGGCACTCGCCTACGACTTCAGCGCGACCGGCCCGCTGGGCCAGCGCCCGGCTCAGAACCGCATGATCGATCTCGAGCGCACCACCAACGTGCGCACGGTCACGTTCGCGTGGCTCAACTGGAAGAGCGAGGAAGTGCGCGCGCGCCGTCGCAAAGCCGACAAGACGACGGTCGAATACGGCAGCTACATCACGCACCGCTGGCAGTCGAACGACATCCCGGGCACGTACCTCCCGACCGCGCAGCCGATCGATCCATTCGCGAACGGCGGCGCCGGCATCATGGCCCGCGGCTACCGCGCGAGCGCAATCGACGGCTGGTTCAAGCTCACATTCCCGTGGGCGCGGATCGAGGCCGAGGCCGCGCTCCTCACCGCGACCGTCGATCAGGGGTCGCTCGTCCCCGGCGTGCTCCTTCGCGAGCCGATCAAGAGCCGACAGCTCGGCGCGGTGCTCCAGAGCGACTTCGGCGCACCGGAGAGCCGGTTCTCCGCCGGTCTCGATGCCGGCTACGCGAGCGGCGATCCCGCGCCCGGCTTCGGCGTGGTCCAGCGGCCCGGCGCGGCGGCGCCTCGGCCCGGCGATCTCGACGGACCACAGGCGAATCCCCGCCGCGACAACCGCGTCGACAACTTCCGCTTCCATTCCGACTACCGCGTCGACCGCATCCTCTTCCGCGAGGTCCTCGGCGCGGTGACGGACGCCGTCTATGCCCGACCACACGCGCGTGTGACCATCGCGTCGGCGAAGAGCGCTCAGGTCTCCGCGCACGCTGCGGTGATCGCGTCGTCCGCCGTCCAGAAGACTTCGACGCCGTCCGGCAAGGCACCACTCGGCATCGAGATCGATCCCTCGCTCGTGTTCGAGACCAAGGCGTTCCTCGCCGCGCTCGATTACGCCGTTCTGTTCCCGCTCGAGGGGTTCGACAACACCGTCGCGAACCTGTCGGCCAAACCCGCGCAGCTCGTTCGCCTCCGCCTCAACTACCTCTTCTGATCGATCGCAGCCCGCACCTCACGAAGTCCCGATGCGCCACCTCTCCTTCTTCGCTCTGATCGGCTCGGCTCTCCTCGTCGTCGCTGCCTGCGGCGAGAACGAGACACCGCCGCCCGCCAAGAGCGCATACGTGTCCGCAGAGCCGGCGCCGCTGCCGTGCGTGCCGAACCTCGACGGAAAGATCGAAGCGCGCGAGCTCGCACCGCAGCTGGGAATCCCGGCGACGTACCTCGTCTCGCCCGCCGGGAAGGAGCGCACCGTCGACCTCGTCGGCACGGAGCGCGACGGCAAGCGGACATGGGACCTCGGGGTCGACTTCGCGGACGATCAGGTCGCCCAGCTCTCGGCGCAGACGCTCGAGGGCAAGTGGTACGCATCCGAGTTCGCCGGGCTCACGAACGCGATCGTGACGGCGATCGACGCGGGCGGCCTCACCGAGGGCATCTACACCCACGACGAGAAGGCATTCTCGCTCCACGGCGTCGCGTCCGCGTCGCCGGACGGCCCGAACAAGACGCTCCTGAGGTACGACCCGCCGATCGCGCTCTTCCGGTTCCCGCTCGCCCCCGGCATGGCTTGGTCCACGACCGGCGAGGTCAAGAACGGCACGTTCCGTGGCCTGCCGTACGCGGGACGCGACACCTACGAGATCAAGGTCGACGCCGCGGGTGAGGTCGCGCTCCCCGACTTCACGGTGACGCAGGCGCTTCGCGTGAAGACGAAGGTGACGATCGTGCCCGCCGCGGGCCAGGTGACGACGCAGCGCCAGACAAGTTTCCTGTTCGAGTGTCTCGGTGAGGTCGTCCGCGCGACGAGCAAGCTCGAGGAACCCGACGAGAACTTCGGCACGGCGACCGAGCTCCGGAGGCTCGGGCTCGCCCCCTGACACGATCGGCCGTCCGCCGACGGAAGAGCGAAAACGACGAACGGCCGATGCGGCCGGTGCAACGAGGAGACCCCGATGATCTGGGACCTGTGGAAGAAGGGCTTTTACGCCTGGGAAGACGCGACCGCGAAGTACCTCGAGCACTGGCTGAAGAGCCCTCTGCTCATCGGACCGGCCGGCATGATGCTCGGCGGCGCGATGAAGGCGAAGGCCGCCTACGACAAGACCGCGTCGAGCTGGGTCGGGAGCCTCGGCCTCGCGACGAAGCGCGATCAGGAGCGCGCGCTCCATGTCTTGAACCAGCTCGAGAGCCGCATGATCGACCTCGAGGAGCGCCTCGCCGAGCTGAAGAGGAAGGAAAGCGACCGTCCCTGACGGAGCGAGGGGACGAGTCGGACGGGACGAGGTCCAGCACGCTGGGCGTGGTTCCGGGAGGACCAGGACGAGTCGGCGAAGGCCGACGCGAACTTGGGGCTCACGCCCCAACCACCCGCAGAGGTGGGCCTTCGGCCCGCGTTGAATCGAAGCAGGAGCAGCTCATGGACGTCACGCCTTACCTCGACCTGAAGATCGCACCGCGCGCCGTGTTCGACGCGCTCGCCGAGCGGAAGACGCGCGTCCGCTTCATGGTGCCGATCCCGGGAACGAACGACTGGCGGGCAGTCACTTGGGGCGCGTTCGCGGATCAGATCCGCGAGCTCGCGCTGTTCCTCACGACGGTGACGAAGAGCGGCGACCGTGCGGCGGTCTATGCGCCGAACCGCGTGGAGTGGGCGAGCGCAGCCCTCGCGATCCAGGCGACCGGCGGCGTGATGGTGCCGGTGTACCCTGCCTCCACCGCCGATCAGCTCGGGTACGTCGCCTCGCACTCGGACGCGAAGGTGATCTTCGTCGACACACCGGCGCTCCTCGGGCGCATCTTCGAGGCGTGGCCGGCGCTCGGCGCCGTCGAGCGCGTGGTCCTCCTCGACGACACGGTCGACGCCGCACGCGTCCACGAGTCGCTCCGCAGCAAGGGCGTGGTCGTTCCCTTGTTCGAAGAGGTGGCTCGCAAGATCGTCACGCTCTCGGCCGCACGCGACATCGGCGCCGCGAAGGACCGCGAGGATCCGAAGGCGTTCGAGCGCACGATGAACGCCGTGTCGCTCGACCAGTACGGCGTGATGCTCTACACGAGCGGCACCTCGGGCAACCCGAAGGGCGTCCCGCTCACGCACAAGAACGTCGCCTCCAACGGCAGCGATTGGCTCAAATGCCTCGCGCCGCTGCTCGACGAGGGCGCGATCGACCTGCTGTGGCTCCCGATGAGCCACATCTTCGGCTTCGGTGAGATGTGCATCGGCAATGCCCTCGGCTGGACGTCGTACCTCTCCGATCCGGCGACGTGCTTGAACCGCCTCCCCGAGGTGAAGCCGTCCGTCTTCTTCAGCGTCCCCTCCCACTGGGAGAAGCTCGCCGTGCAGGCGATGCACGAGGCCACTCCCGAGGCGCGGCTCGCGAAGTACAAGGCGACGACAGGCGGACGTCTCCGCTTCTGCCTCTCCGGCGGCGCGGGACTGAAGCGCGAGGTGAAGGACTTCTTCTACTCGTGCGGCCTCCTCCTCGTGGAGGGCTACGGCCTGACCGAGAGCTCGCCCACGCTGACGATGAACCGCCCGGACTCGTTTCGCTTCGACTCCGTCGGCAAGGCATTCCCGTCGGTCGAGCTGCGCCTCGCGGCGGACGGCGAGATCCTGGCCCGCGGCCCGAACGTCTTCGCCGGCTACCACAAGGATCCGGATGCGACGCGAGAGGCCTTCACGGAGGACGGGTGGTTGAAGACCGGCGACGTGGGGCGCTTCACCGAGGACGGGTTCCTCCAGATCATCGACCGCAAGAAGGACATCCTCGTCACCGCTGGCGGCAAGAACATCCCGCCGGCGAACATCGAGCTCCGCTTCCGCGACGATCCGTTCATCGCGCACGTCGTCGTCTACGGCGAATCGAAGAAGTTCCTCGTCGCCGGCGTGTGGCTGAACGAGGACGCCGTGCAGGCATCGCTCCGCGACGTCACCGCCGACGGACGCGAGGCCGCGAAGCGCGCGCTCGTGCAGAAGCGCATCGACCAGGTGAACACCCAGCTCGCGAGCTACGAGACGATCAAGAAATTCGCGATCGTCGACGAGCCGCTGACAGTCGAAGCCGAGCTGCTCACGCCGTCGCTCAAGCTCCGTCGCAAGAAGGTCTACGATCGCTTCCGCGACCTCTTCGAGGGTCTCTACGACGACACGGGCTCGCCGGCACCGGCGGCCAGGGCCTGAGCGACCTCGCTGCGCTATACCATTCTCTCTCGGGGCAGGAGCTGCCTCCACCACGACGGTCGACCATGAAGCGCCTCAAGAACCTCGCCTCGCTCATCACGCGGCCGCGGCCTCCCGTCGGCACCACGCCGGCGGACGTCGTGCATCGCGAGAACAAGTGGCGCCTCCTCAGGTATCGCCCGGCCGCCGGCCAGACGCGCAGGTTCCAGACGCCGGTGCTGCTCGTACCGTCGCTGATCAATCGCCACTACGTGATGGACTTGCTCCCCGGCAAGAGCATGGCGGAGGACCTCGTCGCGGCGGGCCACGACGTCTACTGCATCGACTGGGGTACTCCCGGCGACGAGGATCGCTTCGTCACGTTCGACGACGTCTGTGACAAGTACCTCGGGCGCGCGGTCCGCTTCGTTGCGCGCACGTCTCCGCGCAACCAGACGCACGTCCTCGGCTACTGCCTCGGCGGGACGCTCGCGACGATCCACGCCGCCGCGAGGCCGGAGCACGTCGCCTCCCTCCTGCTCCTCGCCGCACCGGTCTCCTTCGCCGACGACGGCCCGCTCGCCGCGTGGACGCGGAGCCCGCAGTTCGACGTCGGCTCGATCGTCCAGGGCTTCGGC
Source organism: Myxococcales bacterium 68-20 (assembly GCA_001899635.1). Lineage (GTDB taxonomy): Bacteria > Myxococcota_A > Polyangia > Polyangiales > Polyangiaceae > Labilithrix. The sequence goes on from MKVQ01000009.1 coordinate 152,959, forward strand.
AACGTCCCGTGGCAGCTCATGCAGAGCGCTTTCCACATGCTCCGGCCGACGCTCACGATGGCGAAGGCCGTCGGCGTGATCGATCGCGCCGCGAACGACGAGTTCCTCGACGGTTTCCTCGCGATCGAGACGTGGGGCAACGACAACGTCTCGTTCCCGGGCGAGTGTTACAAGCAGTACATCGAGCAGCTCTATCGCGGTGACGCGCTGATGCACGGCTCCTTTGCGCTCTCCGGCATCCCGGCGCGCCTCGAGAACATCGCGTGTCCCGTGAGCTGCGTCGTCTTCGAGCACGACAACATCGTGCCCTGGCAGAGCGCTGCGGTGCTCGTCGATCGCGTCGCGTCGAAGGACAAGGCCCTGCACAAGCTCCCCGGCGGTCACGTCGGTGCCGTCGTCTCGAGGGCCGCGCAGAAGAAGCTGTGGCCGATGATGAGCGCATTCTGGGCCGAGCGTGACGGCGCGCTGGAGCCGAAGCGCTCCCCGGATCCGAAGAGCGCTCCGCCCACCGCGCCGTCGTCTCCTCGCCCGAAGCCCGCTCGCGCGACCAAGTCTGCGCGCACGAAGACGAAGGCCGCAGCGACCGGATGACACCACCGCGCGCGCGAGCTGCGCGTTTGCGACCGCCATCAGGCGCGGGCTCCTGCCTCGTCGATCGGATGGTCGCGCGAAGCGAAGACGCGCTCGGCGTGATCGTGATTCGCGTAACTCGGAGGAGTCGGTGCAGGAACGCCTCGATGCTTCCTCGATCGTGGCGAGATCGCCCTCTCGACGAGCGTGAGGACGACGACTTAGCGCGGCGCGCGAGCTGCAATGGCGCGCCCCGCGAACCTGCCGCTCACGTGGCGGGGAATCTCGGAGGACACGATGAACTGGGAACGCGTCGAAGGTCAGTGGCATCAGCTGAAGGGCGAGCTCAAGCAGAAGTGGGCGAAGCTCACGGACGACGATCTCAAACACGTGGGGGGCAAGAGGGAGCAGCTGATCGGCAAGCTCCAGGAGCGCTACGGCGTGATGAAGGAGGAGGCCGAGCGCCAGGTCAACGAGTGGGTCGCGAAGCTCGACTCCCGGACGCCGAACCGCTCGCACTGATAGAGGCTCCATGATTGACGAGGCCGGCGGCTCTTCGGACCGCCGCGCCTCGACAACGTGCAGCTGCGCGACGACGAACTGCGGCCAAGCCCCGACGACAGCCGCACGCCGAGCCACATGGGCTTCGTAGGCGCCTGACCTCGGGGTAGGATCGCCGGCCGATGGCCTCGCTGCGACTCGCTGCTCTACCGATCCTCGCCCTTCTCTTCGCCTCTGCCCTCCACGGCTGCGCGGACGGGCCGGCGAACGAGACCTCCTCAGACGCAGGCACGAGCGACGGCTCTCGATCGAAGGACGGCAGCGGAGGCGCGACCGACGACGACCCGACGGAGACGGACGCCTCGACGACCGAGGACGACTCCGGCAAGGGCAACGACAGCGGCACGTGCACGGGCCCGATCGTCACCACACCGGGCGAAACGTGCGTCGGCTTTGGCGCGAAGGCCGAGACCTGCGATCCCGCGTGTGAGCAGCCCTACGGCTACGTCTGCTTCGACGGCGCGCCACCAGGCTTCACCGGCTGCCGCAAGGTGACCGAGAGCGCATTCGGTCAGACTTATTGCTGTCCGAAGAACGACTGCGTGGCCCAGCCCGACCAGGACACCATGTGCAGCGGCGTCGCTGGCAAGCCGCACCGCTTCCAGTGCCCTCCCAACGGCAACGGCGGCCACGTCGCCCCGCCCTCGGGTTGCGAGGAGAAGGGCTCCGGCGGAAGCGACGTCGAGAAGTTCTACTGCTGCCCGTGAACGCTCTCGTTGTGTGAGTGCCCCGGGCTACTTCGGGCCGGCGCCCTTGCAGCCGACGAGCGCCTCGATCTTCGAGCCCGGCGTCGTGTTCGCCGTATCGCAGATCGACTTGCAGAGGATGATCTTCGTCGGCTTGTTCATGTCGTCGTAGTACCAGCCGTCCGGGTTCGCGGCGCACTTCGACACGTCGGTCACCTGCACGAGCTTCTGCGATGCCTTACCCGTCGGCGTGAACTGCACCTCCACGGTCGTCGGGTCGGCCGCCTGCGCCGTCGGGTAGCCGAGCTCGCACGCGAGACGATCGACGATCCCCTTGCCGATGTTGTCGAGCACACCCGAGTAGTCGGTCTTGCACACCGAGTCGATCAGGCCGCCAGTGAGGAGCGCGAGGTTTTGGTACTTGATGCCGTTGCCATCGGCGGAACTGCACTTTTGGGTCGAAGGCGGGGTCGTCCCCTCCGTCCACCCGCAGATCGCGTGATAGGCGTACTTCCGATTCTCGGCGGTGCCGAACTGGCCGGCCCCCTTCGCGATGAGGTCCTGGTCGAACTTCGCAGCTTCCAGGTCCGAACGACCGTCGTCGGAGACGCCGATGAACACTTTGAACGCGTCCGCGCGGAGGTGCTGGCCCCAGGCGAGGTTCGCGTTGGAGTTGTCGTACGTGCTGAGAATGAGCTGGAAGGAGTTGCTGCTCCCGACGCTCTGATCGATGTGGCGGAAGAGCGGCGGGTTGTCTGCGCAGCCCGGCTTCGCGAGCGGCTCGGGCACGCAGATCTTCAAGTCGCCCCCCGTCTTCCTGACGATGAAGATGACCTGGTAGTCGAGGCCGCTGCTCCCGATCTTCTTGGCGAAGTTGTTGATGTTCGCCTGAACCTGCGCCATCTCCTCGCCCATGCTGCCGGAGTTGTCGATGACGAAGATGATATCGACCTTCGCCTTCGTCGTCTGAGCGACCGTGGCCGCGCACGTCTTACCGTCCCCATTGCCGTCGCCGTCGCCCTTGTCGGTGCCGTCACCGCCGAAGCCGCTCGACGAGCCCTTGCCGTCGCCGCCTTTGTCGCCGCCGTTTGCGCCGTCGTTGAAGTTGGACGAGTCGCTCCCGCAAGCGGCGAGCGCGAGGCAAGCAGCGAGGGAGAGCGAGGCCAGGGCGCGTACGGCGATCATCATTCCATGATGACCAAAGCTCGACCGCCGAGACGAAAGAAAGTGCGTCTCACCAGAAACAACTGGGCGGGTGCAGGCAAAGGCCCGACACCGGTACTGGGCTGCAGCTGATCCAGTCGGCTCGGCGCGCCATGAGCAGCGACCTTCGGCGTCGCCGCTCACGACGGCTCACACGTCCATGTCCTTCCAGCGCTTGCTCACCTGGGAGAAGACGATGATGCCGACGAGCGAGCAGAGACCGATGATCGCGAACGGGTACCAGACCTGGTACGGCCGGTAGGTCGTCCAGAGAAGCTCGTTCACGGCGCTCGGATCCTGACCGAGCTCCTTCACCAGCGTGGCAAAGGCAGCCTTCCGCTCCACGCCGGTCACAGCCTCGAGCGTGCTCACGTCACCGTCCCACGCGCGGCCCGCTGCGAAGCCCGTCTTCTCGACGAGGTAGCGGAGCGAGAGCGTCGCCTTCTCACCGTAGGTGCCGTACTGCCAGGCGGCGATCTTGGCGCCGACGCTCTGACCGACCGCAACCGGGATGTTCACGTAGCCGAGATAGAGGGCCTTCTTCCCGGCCGGCGCGATGAGGGCGAAGTACTCCGTCTTCTTCGGGCCCGTGAGCATCTCGCCGACGGAGAAGAAGACGATGCCGAGCGCGCAGATGTAGAGGCTCGGGGATGTGCCGTAGATGACCGTGCCGATCGTCGCGATGAGCACGCCGATCGTGATCGACGTCATGACGCGGATCCGCGCCACGAGGAACGACATCGGGATGACGAACGCGACGATGAGGAACGAGTTGAGGTTGAGCGCGATCTCCTGCTTGAGCGATGGCCCGCGGATGTCGGTCGCGTTGACCCAGTTGCTCGGGATCCAGCTGTTGTTCTTCACGAAGGCGAGCGAGTCGACCCAGTCCGTGTAGAAGTTCGGCATCAGATCCCAGAGCTGGTAGAGCATCATCCAGAAGCCGCTGAAGAGCACGACCACCAGCATCAGCTTCGGGCTTCCGAAGAAGTTCCTCACCGTGTCGATGACGACGCGCCCGATCGGCTTGCCCTTGTCCGCCCCCGAGTCCACCTCCTTGTAGGTGAGGAGCATCGGGAGGTTGAACGAGATGACGAGCGCCGAGCCGAAGAACACGAACGGCCAGCCCTTGCCGCGCATGAACGCCGCGTAGAACGGACCGATCATCGCTCCGACGTTGACGAGCCAATAGAAGAAGCCCCAGCCGACGCTGGAGTTCTTCTTCGACATCGACTGCGCGAGGGTGCCTTGGATACCCGGCTTGAAGATCGCCGTGCCGAACGCGAGGACGAGGCAGCCGGCCATGAAGCCGCCGAAGCTGTGCTGCGTCCCCATCAGCGAATAGCCGGTCATCGTGAAGAGGACCGACGCGATGATCGTCTTCTTGTAGCCGTAGCGGTCCGTGATCCCGCCGCTCACCATCGGGACGAGCGACTGCACGAGCGCCCACCAGAAGAAGATGGTCCCCTTCTGCGCCTGGGTGAAATGAAGCCCGTTCGGATCGTCCGCCTGCGCGATGTAAAGGCCGACGACCTGACGGACGCCGTAATACGCGAGGCGCTCCCACATCTCGATCCCGCATCCCATCCAGAAGGAGCGCGGGAACGTCCTCAACGTCTCGAAGAAGCCGAGCTTGGGCTCCGAGTCGTTGGGAGGAGGCGCAGCGGGGGTGCTCTTCGACTCGGAGTCCGAGGTAGCGGCGGCCATGAGGGCCCGCGGTTTAGCATCGCCCCCGGCGGGTGACGAGCGCTCGTCACCCCCGAATACATGCGCCGCGGTGCAGAAATGCTCGGGCTCCCGAGGTTCTGCCCACGAAATGGGGAGCACGACTCGTCGTTCGAGCTCCGTGACGTGCCCTACGTGCAGTACTTCCACGAGGGCCACGCCGCCTACTGGCACGCGCTTCGGGATCCCGCGTAGTCACGGCTGCATCAACCTCGCCCCCATCGACGCGATGCGCGTGTTCCGCTTCACCGCCCCGCCCGTCCTCGAGGGATGGCACGGGATCCAGATCGAGCCCAATAAGGGCACCGTCGTCATCGTGCATCCGTAGCCAGCGCTCACGCGCACGACGCGCGGCTCGATCGCGCGTGCGGAGGTCTTCACTTCGACGCGCTCGAAGTGCATCGGCGGGGTGCACTCGAAGTGCAAGCTCCTGCACTCGCCGGACGTACGCAGCCCGAAAGTGCCGCGATTTTCGCACGGGCGTTGGTTGGCCCGCGCGCTGCAATACCGGCTGTCCACGAAGCCAATTCGGCTTCGTGAGCTTGGTGCGATCGGTCTCTTGCAGGCGCCCGATCGCGTCGAGAGACCGCGACGAATGGTTCGTCGCGGTCACGGTCTTCCGAGCGCCCGGTCGCGTTGCGCCGGCGCTCTTCGTCTTGGACGTGATCGGATTCTTGCAGGCGCCCGATCGCGCTCGAGGGACCGCGACGAATGGTTCGTCGCGGTCATGGTCTTTCGAGGGCTCGTGCGCATCGCGCCGGCCACTCCGCTCCGAGCTCGGGGCCGCGACGAAGATTCGTCGCGGCCCTTCGACCGTTTGTCTCCGGCCCTCGCGCTCCCCGGGGTTGTCTTGCGAGCAACCGGATCGCTCGAAGCCCAACCGGCGACTCGCGATCATGGTCGGCGGGTTCGGCGAGCGCCAATTTCGCTGAAAATTCAGGATGTACGGACAAGGAGCGGGATCGGTCACGATCCAGTCGCGCGCGGGCGCGTGCTTTGCACTGACGTCCAACCGCAATGAGTTTCATGGGCGAGCCCAGACGCGACCGCGTGACGGACGCGCCGATCTCGATGGACCTGTCCGGCAGCGTCAGCGTGCCTCTCGCGACGGGCGTTGCGCGGCTCGCGGCGAAGCTCGGGATCCCGCAGTCGTGGGTCGGGATGAGCGGCTACCTCGTCGCCGGGATCTTCCTCGGGCTCCTGCTCATCCTCGCGCTCGGCATCGGACGCGATGGTGACGCCGTAGCTGCCGCGTCGCCGAACGCGGTACGGGACAACGTGGTGCGCCTGGGCTCGCGTGAGGTCGGCTCGTCGTGCTGGCAAGGCTACGAGAGGACCGGCCCCGCACGCCTGACCGTCGCCCTCGAGGTCGGGATCGACGGCAAGATCCGCTACGCGGCAGCATCGGGCGAGACACCTGCGATGCGCAGCTGCCTCGAGACCCACGTCAAGGCGTGGCAGTTCCTCCCGCAGCAGCAGGCGCAGGCGATGGCGCTCCCGTTCGAAGTCCGGCGCTGACGCCCCGCACCTCCCGACTTCGCCACGCAGGCCGCCGCCGACGCGCTGTTCGCCGAGTACGAGCGCGAGTGTCAGCTCGTGAGTGGAAGCTAGGCCCCGGCCACGTATCGAACCAGTGAGATAGGATGTGCCGGTGCCGGTGCTCCGCTGCGAGTACGTCTTTCGCTGCCGTACGAGCGACCTCCGCTATGGTGCCCGCGTGCGCCTCCTCGTCTCCGCGTCCCTCGTGTCCTCGCTCATCGCCGCCTGCTGCATCATCGCTTGCGGTTCCGACGACCCGGCCTCATCGAGCTCTCCCGACGGCGGGGCGCCGACCACGGATGCGGCGTTCGCGCCAACCGACGCTCCGGATCGCGACGCAGGCACGAGGGAGACGCGGGCTTGCAAGGCCGCCGAGCCCGGTACCGGCGACGTCGACAGGAACGAATCCTACTGGAACTTCTGCAGCCCGACGTGCGGCGACGGGCAGTTTTGCTTCAAGACCTCGGACGTCCCGATGAGTCCGATGGACTTCGATGCGGGCGACGTGAGCGCGCAGACGTTCGAGCTCGATCCGCAGCTCTGCAATGGATGTCATCCGCTCGAGCCCTGCGACGGTGGCGATCCCTGCGCCTGCCTCCGCGCGCAGCTGCCGTCCGACGTTTGCGGACCGGAAGCAGGCTCCCAGTGCCGCGTGAGAGACGGACGGCTGCAGTTTCGCTGCCTCGCCATCACGGCGCTCTGACCTCGGCGCAGGGTCGACGGCAGACGTCCGGTCACACGAGCAGGGGCCCGGCGCCATGATGCGTCCCGGCTCCGTTCGATCTTGGCACACTGTGAGAGCGTGCGCATCGTCCTCGCTGCGTCGCGATCGCCGCGCAAGCTTCGATCGGGGGTGGAAGGGCGGTCTCATTCGAACGCGCTTCGAGCGGGGGCGCTCGAGATGACCACGACGCTCGAGCCACCGGAGGGCACGCCGATGCACGGTCCGCACATGAAGGGGGAGGGCGAGCCTCACGATGGAGCCCAACGACGCCCGTTCTATCGGCCACGTTCGGAGCGGGCCGCGAAGCGCCGTCGCCGCAGCTCCGCTTCGGGAGTGGAGCGCGGCGGCCGTGGGCCTTCCCATCGTCCGTGCCGTTGGGTAGCTTCCCCGCCCATGCCGAACCCCACTGCGCTCCTCGAGACGTCGCTTGGCAACATCAAGGTCGAGCTGTTCGCCGACAAGATGCCCATCACCGCGGGCAACTTCGTGAAGCTCGCGAAGAGCGGCTTCTACGACGGCCTCCACTTCCACCGCGTCATCAACAACTTCATGCTCCAGTTCGGCTGCCCTCACAGCAAGGACCCGAGCAGCCGTCGCGCCGGCACCGGCGACAGCCCCGATGGCCCGCTCAAGGATGAGCACCCGGCGGACGCGAAGTTCTCGAACGAGCCCGGCACGCTGTCGATGGCGAACACCGGCCAGCCGAACAGCGGCTCGTGCCAGTTCTTCATCAACACCGTTCACAACGCCTACCTCGACTGGTTCTCGCCCGGCCCCTCGAAGCACCCCGTCTTCGGAAAGGTGATCGAGGGCATGGACGTCGTGCACAAGATCGAGAAGACGCGGACCGACCCGAACGATCGCCCGGTCACGCCGGTGCGGATGAACAAGGTCACCATCTCCGAGTCCTGATTCATCTAGGAGCTCTCGCCGGCGGCGCGACGTCGCCGGCGAAGCTCGATCAGCCGTCACGAGGAGACGCGCCGGCTCGTCTGCGGTGGGCTCACCGCTGCGCCGCGTCCCGTGGCAACGGTCGCCGCGCAAAAGCTGCACCGAGCGCGCCGGTTGCGCGCATCTGGTAGCCCTTTGCGCGGAAAATCCCGTGTCGCACGCGACGAGCGCGAATGGCGCGAGCCGTGCAGTCGTGCGCGGGAGCGATGGCCACGAACGAAGGCACCTCCACCATGCAGACCGCCAACCGTCCGACGCGCGCCGCCGTCGTGCTCACGCTTGCGATGACGGCCTTCCCCCTCCTTCCGCTGCTCGTGTCCGCGGCGGGATGCAGCCGCTCGACGGCGCACGCAGCCGTCGAGGTCCGCGCGAACGAGAGCGCCGCCGCGCCGAGCGACGCGTCGTCCGTGAAGACGAACGCAGACCGATCGTCGCAGTGACATCGCCCGCATAGCGTCGGAGCTCCGAGCTGGGGAAGCGAGCTCACGCATGCCTTCTGCGCGTGGACTCGACGGCGAGCTCGTGCCGGCGATAACACTCGTCCGAGAGACGACCGAACCGCTCGCGTCTCTCGTGCGGGAGCTCGCCGGGTCGCTCCGTGAGATCGACCCCCGCCGCTCGCAAACGATCGAGCAGCCCGGGATCGATCTCCTCGAGATCGGAGGCGAGCGCGATGTCGTCCTTCTCCCGCGCACGCAGCCAGAGCAGCTCCCTCCGCGCGTGCGGGTCGGCGGCGATCTTCCTCACGATCCAGGGCTTCGTCATCGGTCACCTCCTCGAGGTCCCCGAGCGAGATGCATGCCCATGCCACGCGCAAGAGATCTCGCGTGGGTCGCCGAGCACCCTCCTGGCCCAGGCCAATCGAGGCCGGCCCCGATGCGATGCTGGATGGGGAGAGCGACGAAGATGGAGCTTCCCGGCGAATGATCGCGGAGCCCCCTGGACAACATGAAGGTCCGGGCCAACGCTGTCGTCCATCTCGCGTCCGTGAGCCGAGTCGGGAGCCTCGGTGGCGGACGCGCTCAAGCAACCCACCCGCACAAGCCCCACACGCTGCATCGGGTCGTGGCTCGCCACGGCTCGGTCGTCCATCGTGGCTTTCTGGCTCTGGTCGCTCGCTCGCGTCGCCCGTGGGCGAAGAAGCCGTTGCCAGGTCCTGACCCGCGCGACGGATGCTCCCTCAGGGCGTCCCTCGTCGGAGCTCACGGCAGGGCGGCCATGGTGCTCCGCGTGACGGCGCGGGAACGCAATGGGGAACTCCCATGACCAACATCACGACCCAGACCACGTCTCCGCTCCTGGCCGAGGCGCAGAAGGGCCCGGCCGAGAAGCTGCTCGACCTGGTCCTCGGCTCGTCCGCGCACCTCTGGCACAACCGTCCCGGCCTCGACGTCGGCGGAACGTGGCACGCCAAGCGAGGAGCCAAGAAGGACCTCGCGTCTCGCGCCATGCCGGTGAAGCCCGGACTCTTCGTCCCGGCTGCCGAGCGCCTCTACGCGCGGCTCCTGGACATCTACGATCTGAACGCGGAGCTCATGGCGCGCTTCGCGAGCTACGCGCTCACGCAGACCGAGTGGCGTGACCTCAAGGTCGCGTGCGCGGCGCTCATGCTCGTGCAGCCCCACGCGGGTCAGCCGATCAAGGATGACGACGGCACCGTCGGCTTCCACGACGACGACTACCGCACGGTGGGCGAGGCGATGGCGCTCTTCTACGAGAAGAAGAGCACCAAGATGCTCACGCCCAAGGCCGTACTGCGCATCGCGGAGCTCCTCGAAGCGCCGGCGATCGCCGAGCTGAACCGCATCGCGGGCTTCTCGGCGCCCGGCTCGAAGAAGCCGCAGCTCGGACGCTGGAAGGGCGCCGCGACGCGGTGGCTCGCGCTGCGCGAGAAGAACCTGCCCATGCTCCAGGGCCTCGTGAAGGCGGGGTACAAGGAGACGATCAAGAACATCGCGCGCAAGGCCGGTTACAAGCCGGAGAGCGCAGCGTTCTTCGAGATCCTCGGCTGGAAGCAGAAGCAGGCTGCGGGAGGACACCGCGAGATCGGCCTCTCGAACCTCGTGCTCCAGAAGCGCGAGCGCTTCGACGGTTTGTCCGAAGCGGAGATCTGCGAGGCGATCGTCACGCAGAAGCTCTCGCACAAGGACGTCGTGGGTCGACTGCCCAAGGACGTGGGCCTCACGCCCGCCATCATGGTGGCGCTGCTGCCCTCGCTCTCGGACCGTGACCTCCGCATGCTCACCCCCACGCTCGAGGAGCTGGGGCTCATGACCGAGCCCGAGATCCGCCAGCGCTGGGAGAAGGCGATCGCGGAGGCGACCGACCAGCGCGCGCTCAACATCGCGAAGAACGTCCGCTCCAACGACCTCCGGAACAAGCTCGAAGAGGCAAGCGACAACGCTGCGAAGAAGGCGGTCGCGGAAGCGGCAGCCGAGCAGCCCGTCGACGTGATGTTCCTCATCGACAAGTCCGGCTCCATGGACGGCGCGATCGACAAGTCGAAGGAAGCGCTGTCGCGCATCCTCGCGGGCTTCCCCGAGGAGCACGTGCACATCGCGAGCTTCGACACCACCGGAACGGTCCTCAAGCCCAAGGCCCCCACCCGCGCGGCCGTGCAGCACATGCTCGGAAGCATCAAGGCGGGAGGAGGCACCGTGCACGCTGCGGGTGTTCGCGTCCTCCACCAGGCGGGCGTCCGCATCCCCGCGACGCACAAGCTGATCGTCATCATCGTCGGCGACGAAGCCGGCGAGGACGGCGCGCAGCTCGCGCGGGCGTTCAAGGACTACGGCTACGACGTCGCGGCGATCGCGATGATCGTGAACGTCTCGACCACGCGCGGAACGACCGTACAGTCGTGCGCGCGCGTGATGGGCGTGCCGTACAGCGAGGTGAAGATCGATCAGTTCGAGGACCCGTACCAGGTCCCGCGCGTGCTCCGCGCGCTGCTCGAAGCTCCCACGCTCGGACCGGGCGTCGGAGCGCAGGTCGGCTGGCTCGAGCGCGTCCTCGCGACGCCGATCCTGACGCTGACGACTGCATGATCCCTCGAAGCTCTGCTCCTCGAGCCTCGGCATAGCGCCGACCTCGAGGAGCAGAGCCTTCGACGTTTGCGACGCGGCCCGAATCGCCGTGCGGTCGGCGCGCGCGCGTCAACGGTCACCCCTCGCCAATCACACGGCGGCATGCCATGGACTACACCAAGTTTCTCGGAAAGAAGGAGGAGGCCGTCCTCGCGTATCTCGGCGGTCCGTTCGTTCACGCGAAGGATCGCCGGCTCCGTATCGAGGAGCCTCGGCCTTCGATCGGCTTCCATCGCTTCGAGATCAAGGGCCGCTCGGCACGAGCGCTCGCCCCCGATGACTCGCCCGACCTCGCCGGTCTACCGCGCGTTCGTGGTCACCACGTGCGCGGATGGTTGACGAGAGCCGAGCTGCGCGACCCGAAGGAGCGCGTCCTTGGCCTCGAGCGCATCCAGCTCGTTCCGGCCGAGGAGCCTGCGCCGTTCAGCGTCGTGCGTGCTCGCCGCTGGTACTCCGGCGATCAGGTCTTCGAGTCGCTCGACTTCGACGGTGAAGTCGAAGAGGCAGCGCGCCTCCGCCTCGAGAGGCTCGAGCCGCTCGGCGACATGAAGGGCGTTCCTGCATCCCTCCGGCTCGCCTACGGCGTCGCGCTCGCTCTTGCGGTCGCGGAGCGGATGACGATTCCGCTCTCCGTACGCGAGGCCGCCGCCGCCGGACCTCGCGTCGCGGAAGGCGGCGAGGCCATCGCGCGGGAGCTCGTCACCGCCCTCGCCGCGCGGCGCGCGGAAGAGGTGGACCGAGCACGCATCGCGGCGATCGTGGCGGGACGTCGTCCGCGTGAGCCGGTCACGGCGTACCCCGCTCGGCCTCGCGACAATCCGACCCTGGACAACGCGCACGTTCGTGCCGAGATTGCGCTCGACGGCGCGCGCGCCCGGATGCTCTCGTCGCGTCACCTCGGGCACGGGAACCTGGAGGTCGCGTTCGAGTTCATGGGCGAGCGCTTCATCAGCGTGGTCGATGCGATCACGCTCCAGGTCTACGACTCGGGCGTCTGCCTCGCGGGCGCCGACGAGCTCGTCACGCTCGACAGTCTCCCCGGCGTGATCCGGGAGGCGATCGACGACGACCTGCTCGTCATCACGCGGCGTTGAACGGTCATCGCACGGAAGCGATGACCGACGCGCCCTGACCGACGCCTCTCGACCCCACGAATGGTCGGAAAGCGAGCTGGTTCATGTCGCATCGTCTCCTGCGTGAAGTCTTCGTCCTCCTCGGGGAGGACGGACGCATCTTGTGGTCGGACGCGTCGGAGAGCCCGGTGCGTCTGCCGGACTCGCGGGCACGCTGGGAGGCGATCTGGGCGCTTCGCGGTCGGATCGTCGAGATCGCTCACAGCCACCCGATCGGACCCCTCGCCTTCTCTCGCGAAGACGCGACCACGATGCGTGCCTTGGTCAGCGCGCTCGGGCGGCCTCTCCTGTTCTCGATCGTCGCGCCTGGCGGAATGCTCCGTCGCGTGGAGTCGATCGATGGCGGTGAGGCTCCGCCCGCGCGTGTGGTCGAAGACGAGCCCCATTGGACAAACGCGCTGCGGCTCGCTTCGGGAATGCAGGCGGCGCGAGACAAGAGCGGGAGGGCGAAGGACCTCGTCTTCCCCGAAACGGAGAAGTAACCCATGGCAGTTCTCAACATCACCTACAACGGTCTGTCCGCGGACTACCCGCTGGACGTCGACTACCAGCTCACCGACCGCGACGTTCGCCGCATCGCAGTCGAGGTCGTTCGCTCGGGCGGCATTCGCGGCCTCCAGGTCGCGAACCTCGGCGAGCACGCGTTCGATGACTACGTCGTCGATCGCTTCGACGCGCCCAACGGCGACCGCGACCGCAATGGCCGCCGGATCTACCTGCGCCCGAAGGTCCCCTTCGGCTGTCTTTGACGGGGTCGTGAGGAGGACGTGGAGGGCGTATCTGCGCCCTCCCTCTCGCTCGCCCTCCCCTTTCGCGTTCCTTTCGCTCTTTCTTCCCAGGTGCCGTGATGAAGCGTGTCGTGTTCTGTGGTGTCGGTGCGCTCGGCTCGAACGCGGTCGTCGCATGCCGCAACCTCGGGGCGCAGCTCGTGCTCGTCGACTTCGATCGCGTCGAGTCGAAGAACTGCCTCTCGCAGGCCTTCGTGAAGGCGTCGGTCGGGAAGAACAAGGCCGACGCGCTCAAGCTCCAGCTCTCCAACTTCTGGGGAGTGAAGACCGAGTCGTTCGGCGTGCGCGTCGACGCTCACAACGTCGCGACGCTCTGCGGCTCGGCCGATCTCGTCGTCGACGCGTTCGACAACGCGAAGAGCCGTGACGTGCTCTCGACCTGGGCGAAGAGCGCAGGCAAGCCGCTCGTCCACGCCGCGGTCTCCGCGGACGGAACGTTCGGCCTCGTCCGATGGAACGAGCGCTTCGTCGCCGACGCCGAGCCGTCCCCCGGCGCCGCAACGTGCGAAGGCGGAGAGCACCTTCCGCTGATCGCGCTCGTCGCCTCGACCCTCGCACGCACCGTTCAGGACTTCATCGCGAACGGAGCGCGGCGGGACTCGATGATCGCCCTCTCCGGCGTCACGTGTCCCCCTACTTCAACGGCTCCCTGAGCACTACGACCAGGATAGTCTTCGGACGAGGCCCAGCTCGAGGAGCCAGCGCTCGTCGTCGCTCGTAGACTCGCTCGACGGTGGTGGCGTGCAGCTCGCAGGGCCCCCGCGGCCGGGCTCCCTTCGACGTCGCCCGTCGTTTCCCATCACGAGCTGACGCCGGGATCAATCCGAGGGGCGGGGTGGGGCAGGCCGGGGGCGGGCTCGAGGCGGCTCGGCAGCGCCCGCCCGGCGTCCCTGCCCCTGGAATCCGAGGGGCCCGAGCCCCCGGGACGCCCCTGGAGCCCAGCTTGGCCCTGTCCACAGGCCCGGGTTACAAAAGGGTTTCCAGGCGTTCTTGACCGTGTCGTGAAACCTCGGCACCCTAGTAAGCCATGGCAAGTGATCCCCCTTTCCGCGCGCGGCCGAGCGTCCCGGCCGACGAAGGGGAGGCCACACGTATTACGAGCCTGTCGAGCCTCGAGTCGGAGCTGCGCGCGCGGCGCCAGCAAGTCGCGGCCTACCTCGTCGTCCTCCAGGGCACGAACGTCGGCGAAATGCACAAGATCGAGGGCCCCGAGGTCGTCATCGGGCGGGCCGTCAGCGCCACCGTCCGGCTGAACGACGACGGCATCTCACGCCGGCACTGCCGCGTCCTCTCGATCGGCGGGCAGGTCATCATCGAGGACCTCGGGAGCGCGAACGGTACGCTCGTCAACGGCGAGATGGTCCAGCACCACGCGCTGAAGGAGGGCGACAAGATCCGCCTCGGCGCCACCACGACGCTCAAGTTCACCTACCAGGACAAGCTGGACGAGAGCTTCCAGCAGCAGATGATCGATGCCGCCCTCCGGGACGGACTCACGCGTACGTACAACAAGAAGTTCTTCCAGGACCGCCTGGAGACCGAGTTCGCGTACGCGAAGCGTCACAAGTCGATGCTCTCGCTCGTCATGTTCGACGTCGACTTTTTCAAGCGGGTCAACGACACGTACGGCCACCTCGCGGGCGATGCCGTGCTCGTTCATCTGGCGCGCATCACGCAGGCGACGATCCGCACCGAGGATGTGCTCGCCCGCTACGGCGGCGAGGAGTTCGCCGTCATCTGCCGGGGCATCGCGCTGCTCAACGCGGGCGTCCTCGGTGAGCGCCTGCGCGCGCGGGTCGAGCAGGAGAACTTCGACTACCAGGGGACGCGGCTGCCCGTCACGATCAGCGTCGGCGTAGCTGCGCTGCCGGAGGCGAACGTCGCCACGCCGTCGGAGCTCGTTCGCGACGCCGACAGCGCGCTCTACGAAGCGAAGCGCTCCGGCCGCAATCGCGTGTGTCTCAACGGCCTCTGATTCGTGGTGAGCCCTTCGGGCTCTCGCGGCTAGACGCGTTTGCAGCGAGCGACGAGGAGTGAGTCAGCGGCGGCCGCGAACCGGCGCCGGCTCCTTCGGCGTTCGCAGCGTCACCTTCTCGGCGCGACGGCCGGTGCTGGTCGGCCACGAGATCGGCGGCGGAGGGAACGCGGGGCGGGCGAGGAGATAGCCCTGCCCGAAGCGAGCGCCTGCCTCCTGCACGGCCTCGAGCTCCTCGGCGGTCTCGATGCCCTCGGCGACGACCATCGCGTCGAGCTCGCGACAGAGGACCACGATCGCCGAGACGAGCTTGAACATGCGCGTGCCCTTGCGGAGACCCGCGACCAGATCGCGATCGAGCTTCACGACACGCGGATGGAGGTCGGCGATGTAACGCAGGTTCGAATAGCCCGCGCCGAGATCATCGACGACGAGGTACACGCCTCGACCGCGGACCTCGTTGAGGATGCTCTGACAGAGTCGGAAATGGGAGAGCGGGACGCCCTCGGTGATCTCCAGGTAGACGTCCTCCGAGTGCTTGAAGATCGGATCGTCGGGCTGGACGACGAACTTGTCGTTGAGCTCAGCGGGATGGATGTTCAGGAACAGCGGATGCGTCGGGCATCCTGCGATCGCCATCTCGCGGATGATGCGCCCGAGCTCGCCCGCGCACGTGTGCTGGACCGCGGCCGCGAAGAGGCTCATCGGGCTGTCGAAGTCGGGTGAGCTCGAGCGCACGAGCGCCTCGTACGCGAACACCTTCTTCGTCTTGAGATCTACGAGCGGCTGGTACACGACCTTGAGGTCGCGTGTGTCGAGCAGCCGGCGGATGGCGACGGTGGTCCTTCGAGGCTCTGCAGCGGCTACGCGACTCAAGCTCCGACCATCATAGTGGAGGTCGGCCTCTACTGACACACACAGTCAGCCCAGCTGACGCTCGACTCGTCGAAGCTCACGATGGGATCGTCTCGGCGAGCCGGCCCTTGCGGAAGACCCACATCTCGCCTGGCCGGCCGATCGTCCATTCTTCGTCACGTGTGAGCGGCGCCGTCGCGATGACGGCCACGCGATCACGAGGCGTCGTCACCGTCGCGAAATCGACCTCGATGTCGTCGTCGGCGAGCGTCGCCTTCATGAAGGGCGCCTTGCGAATGATGTAACAAAGCCTGGTCGCGCAGCGAGCGAAGAGCTGGGAGCCATCGGCGAGGAGGAAGTTGAACGTGCCGTACTGGCCGATCTCGCCTCCCGCACGAGCGACGGCGCGCGCGAGCGCCGACGGCTCGGGGTAGCCCTTCGGGAAGGCCCGCTCGAGGCGGTTCATCAGCGCGCAGAAGGCGTACTCGCTGTCGGTCGTGCCGATCGGCCTGAACCTCCCGGGCCCGAGCCGCTTTCTGATCCCGCGGACCGTCCCGTTGTGCGCGAACGTGAAGTGCCTTCCCCAGAGCTCACGCACGAACGGGTGCGTGTTGGCGAGGTTGACCGGACCGCGCGTCCGCCTGCGCACGTGGGCGATGGCAAGCAGCGTCTTGATCGGGTTGCCTCGGATGTACGCCGCGAGGGCCGAGTTCGCCGCAGGCGCCGGCTCGAGGAACGTCCGCACGGAGCGTCCCTCGTAGAGGGCGAGCCCCCAGCCGTCGGCGTGCGGCCCTCGCATTCCGCCTCGGAGCGCGAGGCCCGAGAAGGAGAAGACGATGTCCGTCGGGACATTGCACTCCATACCGAGCAGCTCGCACATGGATGACGTCCGAACGTAGACGGCCTTCAGACGACGATCAAGGCAACCTGTGAAGCCAGGTGTTCAGAGACTTCAACGTGGTCGGAGTGATCGTGTGCGGACCCGCAAACGGATCGAACGTCATGTCGAAGCCGGCAGACGTGAGCGAGTCGCGCAGGCGCTCGGCGATCGAGAACGGCAAGATGGCATCGCTGCGACCATGACTCTGGAAGACGGGCATGCGCGGCTGCCGGCGCGCGCGCTCGCTCATGAGCGGCTTCCATTCATGCTCGGCGACCATCGTCCCCGAGAGGATCACGAGGCCGCTGATCTTCCGCTCGGGCTGGCGAAGAGCGAGGTCGATGGAGAGCATCGAGCCCTGGGAGAAGCCACCGAGGACCAGGCGATCGGTGGGGACCTCCTTCGCGAGCGCGTCGAGCATCTCACTGTAGGCCGCGCGTGCTTCGGCGAGGCCGTCCGGCACCTCGCCTGAGAGATCGCGCGCTTCTCCTCGCGCAATGGAGAGCTCGAGGCGCGCGAAGTCGATGAGCCACCATGCTCGCGCATCGCCGAACATCGGCTGCCCGAGGACTTCGCGAAGGCCGAGGAGGGCCTCCGGGAAGATCATCACCGTCCCCGGAGGCACGTCGATCTCGTCCGCGAGCCCGACGAGGTCGTCGCCCGGAGCCCCGAAGCCGTGGGCGAGGACGAGAACGAGCGGGGGCTTGCCGCTCTCCCTCGTCCTCGGGCGCGGCTGGCCCCCTCCCCGATTGTCCCCGTGGTTCTCACTAATTGCGCCGGCCTTCACCACACGACGAACCGTGAGCGGACCGAGAGTCAGGGTCTCCATGGGGGCATCATCCTACTCGCCTGCTCAGGCGGCCAGGCGTGACACGAAAGACATGGTGGATCGCGCGTCCATCTATTTGAAAACTTGGGCGATTCGGTTGCTCGTGCCCGAGGGCCGAGCGTACACTTCTTCGAAGGTCGAGACGCATGTCTTCCGGTCCCTCCGTCAACCCTGGCGACGTGATCGCCGGAAAGTATCGCGTCGAGCGTGTGCTCGGCGCCGGAGGCATGGGCTACGTCGTCGCCGCGCGCCATCTGCAGCTCGATCAGATGGTCGCGATGAAGTTCCTCCGCAAGGGTGCGGTCGAGAACACGGAGGCCGGCACGCGCTTCCTTCGCGAAGCGAAGGCGGTGGTGAAGCTTCGCAACGAGCACATCGCGAAGGTCTACGACGTCGGCACGCTCGAAGGCGGCGAGCCGTACATCGTGATGGAGCATCTCGACGGTTGCGACCTCGCCGCGCTGGCGAAGCAGCGTCACGTCATCCCGGTGACCGAGGCGGTCGAGTACGTCATGCAGGCGTGCGAGGCGCTCGCGGAAGCGCACGCGCTCGGCATCGTCCACCGCGACATCAAGCTCGCGAACCTCTTCGTCACCCGAGGGCCCGCAGGCGGACCGCTCGTGAAGGTGCTCGACTTCGGCATCTCGAAGACGAACCCGTTCGGCGAGTCGGAGCACGACATGACGCGCACGTCGTCGATGCTCGGCAGCCCGCGCTTCATGTCGCCGGAGCAGATGCGTGATCCGCGGGCCGTCGACGGTCGAAGCGACATCTGGTCTCTCGGCGTCGTGCTCTACCGCCTCGTCGCGGGTCGCCCGCCGTTCGAGGCGGACACGCTCGGCCGCCTGCTCACGATGGTGATGCACGAGCAGGAGCCGCCGCTCTCGTCGGTGCGCAGAGACTTCCCGCCCGGCTTCGAGCAGGTCGTCGCACGATGCCTCCTGAAGGATCCCGCGATGCGCTTCGCGAACGTCGCAGAGCTCGCGTACGCGCTCGTGCCGTTCTCCGTCGATCCGGCGCGAGCGCGCTCCGCCGCCGACCGCATCGCGGCGGTGCAGAGCCTCCCGATGCTTCCGCCGATCACGGCCGAGACGTCGGGCCCGCTCCCGCTCTCGCATGCGTCGGGTCGCCTGAGCGCGCCGCCGGGTGCGAGCGACACCGGGACGGCAGCGCCGTGGGTGGGAACGCACGGTGGGACGCGACCGAAGGGCTCCGCCACGACGATCCTGCTGGGCGTTGCGCTCGCCGCGATCCTCGTCGGGTCCGGGATCTTCGCCAAGGTGCGCTACGACGACGAGCAGCAGGCGGCAGCGAGCGCACAGGCGGCGGCCGCTGCCGCGGCGATGAGGCCGGTCGCGGAGGCGACGCCTCCACCGATGGCGGCTCCCGTGCCGATGCCCGTCTCGACGACGAGCTTCGATCCTGCTGCGCCCACGAACGTCTCGGCGGTGATCGGCGTCTCGTCCCCGCTGACGCCGCCACCTCCCACGACGGGAACGCCGATCGTGGAGACGACGCCGACGGCGCACCGGACGGCCCCCACGACGATGCCGCGGGCGAAGACGATCACGCCCTCACGAACCTCGAGCCCGGCGACGCCGAAGAACGAGAGCGGCATCCCGGACACGCGCGATTGAACCGGAGCGCCTTTCGTGTCCTCATGAGCAGAGGAACGGCAGCACCGATACGAGGAATGAGAGCGATGCTCAGGGGCACTATCGTCGCGACGGCACTGTGCGCAGCGCTGATGGTCGCGCCGCAAGCGCGCGCTGCAGGCGACGGCGAAGGCGGCGTTGCCGCGGCGGAGTCGCTCTTCCAGGAAGGGCGCAAGCTCGTCGAAGCGAAGCGCTACGCCGACGCGTGTCCGAAGTTCGCCGCAAGCCAGAAGCTCGCGCCGGCGATCGGAACGCTGCTCAACCTCGCCGACTGCTACGAGAAGAACAACCAGCTCGCGAGCGCGTGGGCGCGTTTTCACGAGGCGATCGCCCTCGCCCAGAGGCTGGGGCGCACGAATCGCGAGCAGACCGCACGCGATCGTGCCGAGAAGCTCGAGCCGCGGCTGATCCGGCTGTCCATTCTCTCGCACTCGTCGGCGACGGAAGTGACGCTCGACGGCAACCCGATCGATCCCGCGGTGCTCGGCACCCCGATTCCCGTCGACGTGGGCAAGCACACGATCGAAGCCTCTGCGAAGGGCAAAAAGCCGTTCTCCACCACGATCGAGGTCAGCGAGAAGGCGAAGAACCCGTCGGTCGACATCCCCGCCCTCGAGGACGAGCCGAAGGCGCTCGAGGAGCCGAAGAACCAGAACACGAGACGAGAGCCACTCGCGGACGAGCACGGCGGCTGGTCGGCACAGAAGACGATCGGTGTCGTTGCGGCTGGAGTCGGCCTCGTCGGTCTCGGCGTCGGCGGCTATTTCGGACTGAAGACGTCGAACACGTGGAAGGAAGCTCAGACCCACTGCGACGGCCTCGTGTGCGAGCAGGAAGGCGTCGATCTCGCATCGCAGGCAAAGAGCAGCGGCAACATCTCCACCATCGGCGTCATCGCGGGAGGCGCGCTCCTCGTCGGAGGCGCGGTCCTCTTCTTCACCGCCCCAAGCGAGAGGAGCGAGAGCAAGACCGGAGCATCCGGTGGGACGGCACGGGTCGGGGTCGGCCCAGGCTCGATCATCGTCCGGGGCACGTTCTGATGAGCGCCCGGCGGCTCGTCCTGTTCGGCCTCACTACCGCGCTCGCCTTCTCGTCGCTCGCCGCGTGCAACGCGATCCTCGGTGTCGAAGACGTCCAGCTGAAGCGCGTTCGCGACAGCGGCAACCAGGAAGAAGAAGAGCCGACCATCGACTCCGACCCCGAGACGGACGGTGAGACGCCGAGCCGGCCCAACGTCTTCCAAACCGCGCTCGGCGAGCAGCACTCCTGTGCGCGCGAGCCCAACGGCACGGTGCGCTGCTGGGGCGACGACCTCCAAGGACAGACGGGCTCGGGCGGGCCAGCCGACGGCGGCATCGTGACGACGCCGCGTGATGTCGAAGGCATCACCGATGCAGTCGACATCGCATCCGGACGCAATCACACCTGCGTCGCCCGCCGCACCGGCAAGGTCTCATGCTGGGGGTACAACCTCGACGGCCAGCTCGGCAACGGCGAGGCGGCGAACCGCAAGGCTACACCGGTCGAAGTCGCCGGGTTGACGAGCGCCTTCGCCGTAGCCGCCGGTGGCAATTTCTCGTGCGCGCTCCGCGGCAGCGGGTCGGTAGCGTGCTGGGGCGGGAACGGGAGCGGACAGCTCGGCAAAGGCGACGAGTCGCCGAGCACGACGCCGGTCGCCGTCCCGAAGCTCACCGGCATCGTCGCGATCGCCGCGGGTCAGGCGCACGCATGCGCGGTGAAGAACACGGGCACGGTCTCGTGCTGGGGTGACGGCGCGAACGGCCAGCTCGGATCGGGACAGGCCAAGAGCAGCTCGAGCCCGGTCACGGTCGACAACCTCCCCGACGCCGTGATGGTCGCCGCCGCCGAGCGATCGACGTGCGCGCTCACGAAGACGGGGTCGGTGCTGTGCTGGGGCGCGAACGAGCTCGGCCAGCTCGGCACCGGCGCGCCGAACGCGAACCCGAACCCCGCGCCGATCGTGGTGTCGAACCTCACCGACGCGAAGTCGATCTGGACCGGGAAGAACCACGCCTGCGCGGCACGCAAGAGCGGCGCCGTGGTGTGCTGGGGAGCCGGCTCGCGCGGTCAGCTCGGCGACGGCCAGTCCCGCCCCGACGGCGGCGGCGCGCAGGCGTCGTTCGTCACGGTGACCGGACTCCAAACCGCGATCGGCGTCGGCGCCGGCGGCAGTCACTCGTGTGCGCCGACGAAGGCGAACGAGGTCGTGTGCTGGGGCGCGAACGACCGAGGTCAGCTCGGCAATGGCTCGACGATCAGCGAGCGCTCCCCCGTGAGCGTGACCGGATACCCCTGAGCAGATCCGCGCTCGATCACGGCCCCCCAAGCGCGTTCCCTCCAACTGTTCGGTTGGTTCCGTTCCCCCCCACGCACCGTCGACGGCCATCGGGCCAGGCCCCAAGTGGCCCATGCCACCCCCGCCCGGGTGCCCCTAAAAGGGGGCATCCAGGATGTCAGCTTACTGACTCCCTGGATTCGTGGGTTTTGGGGCACCCGGCTGG
>MKVQ01000010.1:0-218581 GCA_001899635.1 Myxococcales bacterium 68-20
CGGTAAGAGCGCCCCTTCGGGGCACGCATCCTCATCGGATGCGCCAGAGCGAGAGGAAAGAGCACGCAGTCTCGACTTGACGGGTCACTTCATATCAAAGCACCGACCGCTGCTCTCGGAGGCATCCGGCGATCGAGACGCGCTCGAAATGAGGAGTCTCTCACCGGCGAGCGCGTCTCGATCAGCGGAACCAGGCGTCGGCGAGGGCATCGCCGATCGGCGCCGGCGGCGGCGTCAGCGACGCGCGGAGCGGACGTCCGTGCTTGCGACCACGGCTCGCGAACCACTTCTCCTCTGCGGGCTGGAAGCTCAGGGCCTTGGGCTGCTCGGTGGCGGTGATCGAGAGGGGAGACATGACGACCTCGGCGGGGGAAGAGGAAGCGATGCGCTTCGCCGATCGGTAGAGCACGCGTGATGCCAGCGCGGAGCGGTGGGCGGCCCGTGTCGTGCGTCCGGCGGAACCCGCGGGAATCAGTGGGCTCCGACGTCGAGCACAGGTACGGACGATCCTCGCGACGCTCGAGGTGTATCAGGGGTGTATCCGCCGGAGCCCGAGCGTATCCGCGCGCGTCAGGGATACAGCCGATGTCGCCTCGGCCCGCGAGGCCGGCTAGCTTCCCCAGCGATGAAGCGCTCTGCGATCGACCGCGCGATCCGCATCGTCGACCGTCTCGGGATCTCCCTCGTCTATCCCATCGACAACAAGGCCGAGCCTCGGTCGCTCTGGAGCGAGCTCTACCCGAAGGCGAAGATGGAGTGGGCGTGGGATGCGGGCGCCGATCCGCGAGTCGCCGAAGTCTGGCATCTGCGCGAGCGCCTCGCGCGCTCTCACGACGTGGCCTATGCGAAGTGGTTCCGCGGGCGCGCGACGTTCTTCTCGCTGCCGGTCTTCCACGCGATGCTCGGTCGCCTCGCCGGTACGGGTGACGTGTTCGCCGGTCTCCCGCGCGAGGCGCTCGACATCCTCGCCTTGCTCCGCGAGCGGTCGCCGCTCTCGACGAAGGAGATCCGCGCGATGGCCGACCTCCGCGGCAAGCAGCAGGAGGCGGTCTTCACGCATGCGATGAAGGCGCTGTGGTCGCGTCTCCTCGTCGTCGGGACCGGCGAGGTGGAGGATGGCGCGTTCCCGTCGCTCGCGGTGGGCGCGACGGAGCTGCTGTTCGAGGATCTGTGGAACGCGCGACGCGACGTCCCGGAGGAGGCCTCGAGGCGGCTCGACGAAGTGCTCGTGCAGACGCCGCCCTACACGCGTGAGCTTCGACGAGCGCTCGCGCCGCTGGGCTCGGTCGGGAAACGCAAGGCGCCACGTCCCGCGCGCGCACCGCTTCGGCCGCGCAGCTCGAGCGAAGGGCCGCCGTTCACGGAGCCGGCGCCGGCGGAGGTCTTCGAAGAGGGGTATCTGAAGTAGACTCCGGCCGTGGTTCAGGCGTCGCCCGGCGAGCTCGCGTTGCTCGGCGTCATCATGACGGCGGCGGTCGCTCTCGTCGTGCGGGCGACGCGTGGCAACCGGGGCGTGAGGCTCGCGGTCTTCGTCGTCCTCGTCCTCGGGACGAGCGGGTCCGCTGCGCTGCTTCGCCCCGAGCTCCGCAAGGCGTCCTCCGCGCCGACGGAGGTGCCCGGGCCCGGCACCGCGCTCGGCTACGTGTCGTCGGCCGCGTGTCTCGGCTGCCATCCGGGCGAGCACGCGAGCTTCGGGCGGACGTACCACCGCACCATGACCCAGGTCGCGTCGACGGCGACCGTGCTCGCGCCGACCGACGGACGCGCGCTCGACCTCGACGGGCGAGCGGTCCGCTTCGAGCGTCGCGGGACCGAGGTGTGGGCGACGTTGCCCGATCCCGATGCCGTGATCGCGGGCGGTCGTGCGGACGACGTCACGCGTCGCGTGGTGCTCACGACCGGATCTCATCGCGAGCAGGCCTTCTGGGTGGCCGGCAAGCGGCGCGGCGACCTCCGTCTCGTCCCGTTCGTCTGGCTGGTGAAGGACGAGGCCTTCGTTCCTCGACGCGAAGCGTTCCTGATCCCGCCGGACGAGCCGATGCCGCCGGTGCGTTGGGCGTCGAGCTGCATTGCGTGTCATGCGGTCGCCGGAGAGCCGCGTCACGATCTCGAGACCGACACGTTCGACACACGCGCCGCGGAGCTCGGCGTGTCGTGTGAGGCGTGTCACGGCCCCGGCGCCGCGCATGTCGAGCGCCATCGCGATCCGGTCGCTCGTTACGCCCAGCGCGGATCGAAGCGCGCCGATCCGACGATCGTCCATCCCGGGCGGCTGTCGCCCGAGCTGTCGTCCGCGGTCTGCGGGCAGTGCCATGCGTATTCGTTTCCGCGTGACGAGGCGGGGTGGTGGACCGACGGCTACTCCCGGACGTTCCGGGCCGGTCAGCCGCTCGACCCGTCACGCACGCTCATCGCGCCGGAGACGATGGCGGGACAGCGCGGCGCGCCGGTGATCGATGCGCCGGCGACCGCGATCTTCTGGCCGGATGGCGCGGTGCGCGTCGGAGGTCGCGAGTACAACGGGCTCGTCGCCTCACCGTGTCACGAGCGCGGGAGCGGCGATCGCAAGATGACCTGCCTCTCGTGCCACGCGATGCATCGCGGCGATCCCGCCGGCCAGATCGCGCCGGAGCGCACGGGCGATGAGGGCTGCACGACATGTCACGACGATGCGCGCTCGCGGGGCCACTCCCGGCACGCGCCGGGCTCGCCGGGCAGCGCTTGCGTCTCCTGCCACATGCCGAAGACGAGCTACGCGCTGCTCCAAGCCGTGCGCTCGCATCGTATCGACAGCCCGAGCGCAGCGAACACGGCGACGACGGGCCGGCCGAATGCGTGCAACCTGTGTCATCTCGACCGGACGCTCGGATGGACCGCTCGATGGCTGTCGGAGTGGTACGGCGCGCCGATCCCGCAGCTCGACGACGAACGAGCGCGCACCGCCTTCGGCGTCTACGCCGGAATCGCCGGGGACGCCGGCGTGCGCGCGCTCGTCGCCGATGCGCTCGGCTCGGCCGAGTCGCTCGCTGCGTCGGGCATCGGCTTCCAGACGGCGCTCCTCGAGGAGATGAGTCGCGATCCATACGCTGCGGTCCGGTACATCGCCGCGCGCTCGCTCCGCACGATCGCGGCGAGCCCTGCGAGCTCGCGGCCGCGGACCGTCGGCATCGATCGCGCGACGCTCGCGCTCGATGCCGACGGCCGATTCGATCCGGAGCGCCTGCGCGCTCTGCTTGCAGCGCGTGACGAACGCGCGATAACGATCGCCGAGTGAGCCTCGAGCCCTCACCCCCTGAGTCTCCGGCGGACGCCGTCGTGAACCGGCACCTTCGCGCCGGTTGGTGGGGGCTCGCCGTGTTCGTCGCCCTCGGCGCGGTGCTCGAGCTCCTCCATGCGATCAAGTCGCCGGTCTACGTCGATGCGGGCCGGGAGACGACGCGCCTCATGCTTCGCCTCGCGCATGCGCACGGCACCCTGCTCGCCGTGCTCAACGTGGTCTACGCGCTGACGATCCGAGCGCGGCCGACACATACGGCGGGGGCGCTCGCGTCGGCCGCGCTCCTTGCAGCGCTCGTCCTCCTTCCGGGCGGCTTTCTCCT
The DNA here is from genome assembly GCA_001899635.1 of Myxococcales bacterium 68-20. Classification (GTDB taxonomy): domain Bacteria; phylum Myxococcota_A; class Polyangia; order Polyangiales; family Polyangiaceae; genus Labilithrix. The sequence continues at coordinate 3,600 of MKVQ01000010.1, forward strand.
CGGAGGGCTCTGGGCGCGCGGAGGCGATCCGGGGCTGGGGGTGCTGCTCGTGCCGGTCGGCGCGGCGTTGCTCCTCGTCGGCGCGATCTCGGTCGGGAGGCGCGTGTCGATCCGGGAGTGATCCCTCGCGGCGAGAGGCGTAGGCTGCTCGCCGAATGGTCGAGACAAGCGCCGCCTTCACGTTCCGCTCGAGCTTGGCTGACGTTTGCGCGCGAGCAAAGCGATGAGGAGGACGCGCCGTTCGCGTGCTCAGCTCCTCGTCAACGCGGCCTGCCTCGCCGTCGCCGTCTTCGCGGCGCTCTGGATCCTGGTCGGTCGTCGAGACGAGGGCTCGTCCGTCGCGTTCGCCGCGGCGGCGACGGCGAACGGCGGCTCCCGGATCACGATCGCGGGCGCGGTGCCGGACGCCGGCTCCGCGATCATCACGACCGAGCATACCGAGAGCGCACCGAAGGTCGCGACCGGCGGCAAGGAGAAGGACGACGCGAACGGCGAGCGCGCCGCGGGTGACTCCGACCAACCCGCTCCGATCGACCTCGCGATCGCCCCCGACGGTGGAGTCCCGTTCCACCCCGGTGCGACGCACTTCAAGTCGCCCTTCGCTCGGCCGGACGACGGACCGCCCGTGAAGGTCAAGGTCGGGATGCTCCTCAACAGCGTCGACGACTACGACGTGAAGACGGGCACCTTCACCGCCGACTTCTTCCTCAGCCTGACGAGCGTCTTGCCGATGCCCCCCTTGAACCTCCAGTTCCCGAACGGGTCGCTCGACAAGGAGAAGAAGGAGGTGATCGCGGACAAGCCCACGTTCAAGCTCTATCGCCTGAACGGCTCGTTCAAGTCGGCCGCCGATCTCCGCAAGTACCCGTTCGACTCGCAGGACCTCAAGATCATCGTCGAGGACGACTCACGCGGGATCGACCAGCTCGACTTCGTCGTCGACCACGATCACACGCAGCTCGCGCGTGGCTTCCGCGCCGTGGGCTGGCAGGTGGGCTACGTCGAGGCGCGCACGTTGAGCCAGACGTATCCGGATCGGTTCGAGAACGACGACCTGTTCTACAGTCGGTATACGTTCACGCTCGGCATCGACCGGTTCGCGACGAGCGCTGCGTTCAAGGTCTTCGTCCCGGCATTCGTCATCGTCATCATCTCGCTCCTCGGCATGTGGGTGCCGGCGGAGGAGATGGAGGTGCGTTCGAACTCGGGTGCGCCGATGCTCGCGGGCGCGGTGCTCTTCCACTTCGCGCTGATGCAGGAGCTGCCGGCGACGAGCTACCTCACGCGCGCCGACAAGCTCATGCTCGGCGTCTATGTCTCGCTCGCGCTCGGGATGGTCTCGACGTGGTTCATGTTCCTCGTGAAGGAACACAACGTCCCGAAGGTCTTCCGGCTGGCCCGCATCCTCGTTCCGGTGCTGAGCGCGCTCACGATGGCGCTCGCCTGCCTGACCTGACGCTTCTCCCGCTTCCCGTCAGGCGCACCTCGTTACGCGCCGGTCACTTGCGGCGGAGCCAGGGGCACTTGGCGACGAGCTCCTGGTTCCGCGTGCGATCGCAGCGCACGCCGACGACCGCGCCGGTCGTGACGACGTCGCTGCACGAGCTCACCATCTCGTAGTTCGCCTCTTCCTTGGGGTCCTGCTTCAGGGCGCACTTCCCGAGCTTGACCACCTCGGTCTTGTAGGAACCCTTCTCGGATTGCCACGTGGAGACGAGCTCGGTCTCGAGCTTGTCCCCTGGCGAGATGCGTCCTGCGCACGCGGCGAACGACTTGTCGGCGCGGAGGATGCGGCGGGCGTCCGGGCAGTCGGCGTAGACGAGCTCGAGACCGAGCTTCTCGAGCTGCCCCTTGTCGTCCTTGAACTCCTCGACCTGCACGACCTCCGTCGTGGTGGTGAAGCGCTTCGGCGACTCGCAGCCGATCGCCGCGGCGGCGAGCGCGAGCGCAAGGGGAAGACCGACCGTCCGGCGCATCGGGCCGATCATGGCACAGTCCCGGACGTCGAGGACGCCGTCGGCGAGGCGAGCGTGGCGTAGAAGTCCCACGTGACGCGCTCCCAGAAGGCCCGAGCGGGCGGGCTCTCGAGCGCGAGCTTCGCGAAGGGCCAGAGGAGCTCGGCGAGGCCTTCGAGGTCGGGACGCTCCGTGACGCCGATGCGCGCGAGCCATGCGCCGAGGGGCTCGTCGCCGTGCTCCGCGACCAGCTTCTCGAGCTCGGCGATCAACCGCTCTCGGGGGCGGTCCTTGCGGAGGAGCTCGAGGACGATCGCGAGGGCGGCCTCGTCCGCGTTCATGCGGGCGTCGTCGTCCACGTTCTGCGTGATCTGCGCGAGGCTCTCCTCGTAGAAGAAGGCGACGATGCTCTTTCGCAGCGCGACGAGCTTCGGGTCGCCTGCGCTCGACACGACGAAGTCGGCGATCTTCTTCTTCGCCTTGCGCGAGAAGCCGAGCAAGAACTTCCGGATCTCGGGCTCGAGCCGCTTGTCGAACTCGGCGCGCACGGCCGACATCGACTTGAGGACGGTGCCCGATCCGATCGGCATGAAGCGCTTGATCAGCGCGGGGAGCCCCCAGTCGGCGAAGAACGGATTGACCGACTCGTTGAACTCGAGGAGCGCGTCGTAGAGGACGTCGCGCATGATCTCCTCGACGACCTCGGCGTCGAAGACCCGGCGGACGAGCTCCTCCGGCAGGAGGTCGGGGCGGGCGATGAGCTCGTCGATCGCCGCGCGCGCCTCTCGCGGAACGTAGTCGCCGAGCTTCGCCTCGTCGGTGCGGAGCGACGTGACGACGCGGCGGTTCACCTCTTGCGCGATCGGCGCCAGGAGGCCGCGTACCACCTCGTTCGTGAGGAGCTTCGCGCCGCCGGCGACGAGCGTCTGCGGCTGGAGCAGCTCGCGGATGGGGCGGGCCATCACGTGGTCGTACCCGCCCGCGAACGACCGGATGAAGTCGCCGCGTGCGCGATCGTCGACCAGGCGTTCGGCGAGGAACGCGACATGCCGTGAACGAAGAGCCGCGATCGTCGCGGGATCGAGGGACAGGGGATCGTTCATGCGAGGGAACGGCTCTCGCACGAAGCCTGCGGCGCGTAAAGCTGGCCGCCACGCCGGCACCGGCGGTCCTGGCCGGACCTGCCAGCGCGGCCGGAGGCGGCGCTCGCGGCAGAGCCGGCTCGTTGCTAAAGACATCTGCGATGATGGCGAAGGAGACGCCCTCGACGGCCTGGGAGCTGGCGAAGGCGATCGTCTGGGCTCAGCGGAGCAAGCTCGCCGCGGGGCTGGCCCTCCTCTTCGTCGATCGGGCCGCGGGATTCGTCGTTCCGATCGCGCCGAAGGTGCTGCTCGACGAGGTGGTCGGCAAACAGCGGGCCGACCTCCTGCCGTGGCTCGCCGCGGCGGTCGTCGTCGCGTCGCTCGTCCAGGCACTGGCGCTCTTCGGCCTCCAGCGGATCCTCGGGCTCTCGGCCGAGCTCGTCGTGCTCGGATGGCGGCGGCGCATCATGGCGCGCATCACGCGGATGCCGGCGGCGCACCTCGACGGGACGCAGTCCGGCGCGCTGCTCTCGCGGATCATGGACGACGCCGCGGCGATGCAGAACCTCGTCGGCGCGCAGCTGGCGCGCTGGACGAGCAACATCCTCACCGCCCTCGGCGCGTTCGTCGCGCTCCTGTGGATCGACTGGAAGATGACGCTCCTCGCGCTGGCGTTCGCGGCGCTCCCGGGGCTCGGCCTCGATCTCGCGCATCGCAAGCTACGGCCGCTCTTTCGCGAGCGCGGCGAGCTCCGGGCGGAGGTGGCGGGGAGGCTCGCGCAGACGCTCTCCGGCATCCGTGTCGTGAAGGCGTACGGAGCCGAGCGGCGTGAGCAGCTCGTGTTCACGCGCGGGCTCCACCGTCTCTTTCGCGTGATGTCACGGACGACGAACCGGCGCGGGACGATGGGCGCCGTGGCCGCGGTGGTGTCGGCGGGGGTGATCGCGATCGTGGTCGTGATGGGTGGCCGCGCGATCCTCGCCGGGACGATGTCGCTCGGTGACTTCGGCAGCTACGTCGCCTTCGCGCTCATGTTCGCAGCGCCCTTGCTCGACCTGCCGGAGATCGCGACCCGTGTCACCGAGACCCTCGCCGATCTCGATCGCGTCCGCGCGGTGGAGGCCGTGATCCCCGAGGACGAGGGCGATGACGCCCGAGAGCCGCTCGGTGCGATCCGCGGCGAGATCGCCTTCGAGGATGTGTCGTTTGCGTATCGGCCCGGCTCGCCCGTGCTCCGCGGCGTTTCCTTTCATGCGAAGGCGGGAACGACGACCGCGATCGTCGGACCGAGCGGGGCAGGGAAGAGCACGATGTTCGCGCTCCTGATGGCGTTCTACCGGCCGAGCCGAGGGCGCCTGACGATCGACGGCCGCGACCTGGCGAGCGTGAAGCTCCGCGACTGGCGGAAGCGCCTCGCGGTGGTCCTCCAGGACGACTTCCTCTTCGACGGCACGATGGCCGAGAACATCGCGCTGCCCCGGCCGAACGCGACGCGCGAGGAGATCGAGCGCGCTGCGAGCGCCGCCCATTGCGACGAGATCGTGAGCGCGCTGCCGGACGGCCTCGATACGATCGTCGGCGAGCGAGGGCTGAAGCTCTCCGGCGGTCAACGGCAGCGGGTCGCGATCGCGCGCGCGATCCTCGCGGATGCGCCCGTGCTCCTCTTCGACGAGGCGACGTCCAGCCTCGACAGCGAGAGCGAGTCCGCAGTGCACGACGCGATGAAGCGGCTCGCGCTCGCGCGCACCGTGTTCGTCATCGCTCACCGGCTCTCGACGATCCGCGGTGCCGATCAGATCCTCGTCCTCGATCGCGGCGAGCTCGTCGAGTGCGGGACACACGATGAGCTCCTCCAGCGCTCGGGGCGTTACCGCGCCCTCCACGAGGCGCAGTTCGGCGCCGTTCATGCGGGTGGGGACGGGCACGGTGCCGCGATCGAGCCCGAGGTCGCCAGTCGCTGACGCTCGTGCCGTTCGGGCCTTGCTCGACTCGCGGGAGGCCACGTAACGTGGGACGCCATGTCCCTCGCGAACCTCGTCCCCGCCGGTGTGAAGCCCTCCACGGAGCAGTCCGACGTTCTGCTCGAGCTCGCCTATCTCGCCACCGCCGTCGACGGCCGACTCGACGACGAGGAGCTCGCCGCGTTCAAGCTGCTCGTCGGGCGTCTTCACGGCAAGGCGCCGTCCGACTCTGCCGTCGATGCGCTCCTCGACCGCTTCGCGGGGAACGTCGAGCACGCCGAGATCTCCGAGCGCGTGCAGAAGCTCGCGCCTGCGCTCCCGGAGGGGCTCCGCCCGCTCGCGTTCAAGCTCGCGGTCGGGCTCGGGGTGGCCGATCTCGATGCGAGCGAGGAGGAGAGCGATCTCCAGGTCGTGCTCGCCGAGGCGCTCGGCCTCGACGAGGATCGCGTCGACGAGCTGACCGCGGAGGTCTTCGCCTCGCTCGACGCAGGCGAAGAGTCGTAGAGCGCGCCGAGGAGCGAGCCGTGTTCCACCCCGAGGGCCCGACCTTCGCCGAGCTGATGCGGCAGGCGCTCGCCTCGACCGAGCGCGGCTACGACCTCATCGCGCCAAAGTTCGACCGCACGCCCTTCCGCACGCCCGACGAGGTGCTCGCGGCGATGGCGACGCACATCGCGTCTGTTTCCGGAGGCACGGTCGGGTCTGCGCTCGACGTCTGCTGCGGGACCGGAGCTGCGATGCGCCACCTGCGCCCGCTCTGCACCGAGCGTGTCGTGGGCATCGACTTCAGCGAGGGGATGCTCGCCGAAGCGCGACGGCGTCTCGCGGACGCGCCCGGCGATGCGCGCATCGAGCTGGTCCGCGGCGATGCGCTGGAGCTGCCATTCGAGCGCGAGATGGATCTCGTCACTTCGGTGGGCGCCTTCGGGCACGTGCTCGCCCGTGACGAGGACCGCTTCGTCGCCGGGATCGCGCGTGCGCTCGTCCCGGGCGGCCGCTTCGTCTTTGCGACCGGACGGCCGCCGCGTCCGACCGAGCCGTGGTTCTGGATGGCACACGGGTTCAACGGCGTGATGCGCGTGCGCAACGCGCTCCTTCGTCCGCAGTTCATCATGTACTACCTCACGTTCCTCTGGCCCGACGTCCGGGCGCTCCTCGAGCGTCATGGCTTCGAGGTCGAGGCGCTCGAGGGCTTGTGTCCGGCGCCGTACGAGCGCGTGATCATCGTGAGCGCACGGAAGAGCTGAGCGTCGCTCTCGCTCGGGCGCGTGCGGTCGAATACGATGCGGTGATGAAGAGCGTGCTGCCTCGCTCGTTCACCGTCGCCGTCATCCTCGCTGCGCTCGGCTCGGGGGCATGCTCGCGCAAGGAAGCAGCCTCGGGAGCCGCCGACGCAGGCACGGACGCCGCGCTCGTCTCGATGGCGGCGGATGCTGCGCCGGCTCCTTCGGCGTCCGCGATGCAGGCCGCGAGCTTCCCGGATGCGGGCTTCGCGCTTGCGAAGGTGACGCCGACGGAGGCGCGCCGTGTGCGTGTAGCGAAGCTCGATGGCGATCCCGCGCTGAGCGGCGCGAAGGCGATCCTCGAGGGGCACTTCGCTGGCGTGCCCGGGCCCTTCGACGTGCAGACGGGCGCTCTGACCGCGGCCGGCCGGCGGGTCGTCCTCGTGGCGGAGGCGGGGAAGCCGACCAGCGACGCACGGCCGATCGCGTTCGTCCTCGACGATGCGGACCGTCTCGTCTGGTCGAAGGAGCATCCGATCGCCGGCATCGTGGCGCCGGTCGGACCAATCGCGATCGCACCGGGGCCTCGCGGTCGCGTCGCGCTCGCTGCATGCGATCCTCCCACGAAGCTCGTCGCCCTCCGGCTCTGGGACGACGACGGCTCGCCGTTCGCGGACTTCGAGGCGATCTCCGGCGTCGAATCTTGCGATGCGCTCTCGCTCCTCTACTGGCCAGGGAAAGGTTGGATCGTCGTCGCGGCGGGGGTCGGCGCCACACGCGCGCGCCTGCTCGAGGAGAAGGGCACGCCGGCGTGGGGAGACGGGCTCGATCTCGGCGTCCGCTCGCGTCCCGGCGCGATCGCCGCGCCGAGCCTCGCGGCGGACACGGACGAGACGTTCGTCCTCGTCCAGATGGCGCAGCCGAGCGCGGCCCCGGGGTCGCCGTTCCACGCGCTCGCCTTCCGCTACGACACGCGGGGGGCTCCGATCTGGAAGGCAGCAGCGGACCTCGGCCCGCTCCCGAAGCCGCCCTCTGCAGGCGAGCGAGTGAAGCTCGGTCTGACGAGGCCGGGTGTGCGGGTGACGCTCCCGTCGGGGACGGAGGTCGACGTCCGCCCGAGCGGTGACGTTATTGCTCGACCCCGAGCGCCTCGGTGATTCGCTTCACGGCAGCCATCTCGAGGGGAGAGAGACGGCCGTCGGCGGACGAGGCGTCGACCAGCGTCGCGAGGAACTCGCGCTTCTCCTCCGGGGAGAGCTTCGCCACGACGGGCTCGGCCTGATCCCAGCCCTCGAGATCGAGGACGCGCCGACGTTCGCCCTCATCGAGCTCGAGCCGGCACATCATCCTGTCGAGGAAGATGCGCTCGTTCTCCGTCATGATGCCATCGGCGACGAGGACCTTGGAGACGAGGAGGCACTTGGCGACCCGGAGTTCCATGGGCCCGAGGGTAGCATGTGGCTCCGGCGGCCACGGTCCGATCAGCGGCGAGCTGCGAGCTGCGCGATCAGCACCCCGGCGGCCACGCCGACGTTGAGGGATTCGACCGCTCCCGAGCCGCGGATGGCGAGGATGGCGTCGCACTGGGCCCGCACACGCGGACCGAGGCCCTCGCGTTCGTTGCCCATCACGAGGACCGCCGGCCTCGGGTAGTCGAAGCGAAGCGCGTCGCTATCGGCATGCCCGTCGGCGCCGAAGACCTTCACGCCGCGGGAGCGGAGGCGCACGAGCGTGTCGGCGAGATCGGTCGTGCGCGCCATCATGAGGTGCTCGACGCCGCCTTCCGCCACGCGGACTGCGTTCGGATCGAGCCCGGGATGAGGCGCGGGGGCTCCGAGGAGCACGGCATCGACACCGAAGAACGCCGCACTCCGGAGGACCGCGCCGATGTTGTACGAGTTGCGCACGCGATCGAGCGCGACGGCGACGCCGTTGGTCTTCGTGAGGAGATCGCCGAGCTCGTGCGGCGTCGCCCAGCGACGAGCGCGCGCCTCGAGGACGAGCCCTTCGTGCTGGTTCGAGTGGGCGAGCTTCTCGATCTCGCGATCGGAGAGGACGCCGATGCCGATCTGCTCTGCGTAGTCGCCGAGCGTGTGCTCGACCTCCTCGGCGAGCTCGCGGATACAGGCGATCCGCACGACGTCCTCCGGGCGTTTCGCGAGGACTGCGATGCCCGCGCGGTGTCCGTGGATTCGCTCCACCGCCTCGTCGCCGCCGGCTCTGCTCGGCGCCGGCGGCTCTCGCCGGACGCCGCCGCTTTCGCGAGGCGGCCCTCCGCGCGAAGGCCCGTGAGCGGGACCGCGTCGTCCGTCGTGGGGGCGCGGATGGCGGCTCAACGTGCTCTCTCGATCGCGGCGAGGCGCTCGAGCTCGGTGAAGAGCTCGCGTGCGAAGTCGAGGTCCATGTGGCGCCGGTTCTTGGTGTTCGTCCAGAACTCGTCGAGCCGACCACGTCGCTGCTTCTCGTAGATCAGCGCCTTGACGAGCATCTGCACCTTGTCCGCTGCCTTGACGATGCGCGCTTCCAGCGTCTTGCCGGCCTCCGCTTCTGCCCACAGCGCGAGCTGCTCCGGCGAGAGGACGTTCGCGAGGAGCGTGCCCTCCGCCTCCTCCAGCGCCGCGTCGAGCTTCTCCGTCTTGGCCGGCATCGGGATGTCGCCGGTGAAGGCCTCGGCGGCGTCGTGCACGAGCGCCATCCGGAGGACGCGCTCGCCGTCGACCGTCATTCCGCGTGCGCGAAGGTCGTCGATGAGGAGCGTCGCGACGAGGCAGACGCCGAAGGAGTGCTCGGCGATGCTCTCCGGATCTACGACGCCCCGCAGCAGCCACCCCGTACGGGGCAGCGCTGCGAGGCGATCGAAGAACTGGACGAGCTCGATCGCCGCGAGGGCATTCGATGAGCGCGCCGCGTCGGTCATCAGGCGTCGCGGAAGGGCAGTCCGCCGATGAAGTCGATCTTGCCGAGGTCGACGCCGTTGTGGCGGAGGATCGAGTAGGCGGTGACGAGGTGGAAGCCGTAGTTCGGGAGGGCGAACTCGAGCACGTAGTCGCTGCCCGAGAGGACCTTGCCGGGCACCCAGGGGAGCGAGATCGTGCGGGTCTCTCCGCCCTCGAAGTCGGCCGGCTTGAAGCCGTTCACGTACTCCCGGACCGCGCGGATGCGCGCGCGAAGCTCGTCCCAGGTCTTCTCGGTGTCGGGATGCGAGGGAGCCTGCTTGCCGGCGAGGCGCGCGCAGACGAACTTGGCGTTGTCGCACGCGATCTGGATCTGGCCGACGAGCGGGATCTGATCCGGCGCGAGGCGAGCGGAGAGCAGCGTGTTCGCGTCGAACTTCTTCGCCGTCGCGAAGTCGTGAGCCTTGTCGATCCAGCGCTCGAGGTTCTGGAGCGTCTTGTCGAAGTACGGGACCGTGAGCTGATGCAGCGTCGTCATCGAGGTCATCCTCCGCGGAGATCACCCGCTCGAGCGGGTGACGAGACGCTCACTATCCCGGCGGCGTCCGGGCGACCAGTGCCACCGTGAGCGATCAGCCGCGGTCGAGGCGCTCGACCGCCCGGTGGCCCTCCAGCGCGCGCGCGAGGGCGAGTCCGCCGAACGCGACCGAGACGACGCCTGCGGCGGCCCAGTCGATCGACTGCGCCATCGCCGCGTTCGGCGCGCCACCGAGGATGCGGTGCCCGGCGAGGGCTCCGAGGACCGCGGCCGCGAAGAGGACGCCGCGCTCGAGGAGCGGGCGCTCTCCGCGGACGCGGAGCGTGAGCTGTCGGATGCCGATGAAGATGAAGACGACGGCACCCGCGATGATCGCAGCGAGGGTGCCGAGCGCGCCGGTGGCGGCCGCGACGGTGACCGCCGCGCCGAACGCATACGGCGCGAGCGCAGGGCCGAGGCGCCCGCGGTTCTGCGCGACGCGCATCGTGCTGCGGATGATCCCGAACATCGCCACGGTCGTCACGAAGCCGAGGACGAGCACCGGCAAGGACACCCCGGCGATCGTCACGGCGGCCATCGCCTCGGCGCCGAACACGGCGCGCGCGGTGAGCGCAACCGTGAGGCAGACGATCGACTCGATCTGGTTCAGGAGGCCGAGCTGGAAGACGCCGGTCTCGGCCTGCTCCCAATACGTGACGGCAGCCGCGGCGGGGACGACGACGGCGGCCACGACGCTCCAGAACGGCGGTGCCCCGAGCGTCACGACCGTCATGCACGAGATGTACGTCGCGTTGAGGAGGTCGAGGCCGTGGTCGAGGAACTCTCCCTTCGCCGAGCACTGGTTGGTCCTGCGCGCATGCCCGCCGTCGGCGTTGTCACACCAAAGGTAGACGTGCACGAGGACCGCCGCCGCGATGAACGGCCAGCTCTTGCCTTGCCTCGCGGTGAACACGAGGAGGAGGAGCGCGCCGAGGTTCAGGATGTGTCCGCCGTGCGTGATCGCGTTCGGGTTCACCGATGCCGGGATGAACGGCAGGAGCGGCTCGACGAGGAAGCGCTTGTAGTAGGGGAGGAGGAGCGAACGATCCTGGACGGAATACGCGAGCGCAGGTGTCGTCATTCGTCGATCCTCGGAGCTGGTTCGAGCGGGCTCGGCACGCGCCCGGCGCGTCCATCGAGCTCGCCTGAGTCGAGGCGAGCTGTCTTCAAGTCCCGTGCGCGGCTCGTTGCGGCCCATGCAGCGCCGCTTCTGCGGTGATTTCACGAGCCCACCCCGATCGAACCGCGCACATCCTAGCGCGCATACGCGTACGGGGCTTCGCGTGTCGCGTAGCTCAGCTCGAGCTCAGGGGCGCTTCGCTCCCGGTCCTGGTCCTGCCGGGATGGGCATGTCGATCTGGGTGCGGTCGCTGTCCGGAGCCTTCTCGACCACAGCCTTGCGTGCGCCCTCGGTCCGCGCGGGCGGCATCGCTGCAGGCGGTTGGGACGCGAGCCCCGAGTCGGCCCGCGCGCGCGAGGGCAGGGGAATCGGCGGGCGCTTCGGTAGAGGTCGTCCCCCGACCGGACCGCCGGGCGCCGTGCTCGGGGTGCTCTCGCGGTTGGGCGGCGCGCTCGCGCTCTTTGCCGGCGTGGGCTTCGCGGCTGGAGCCTCGATCGTCGACGCCATTCGCTGGATCTCCGTCCGCGAATCGGGGGCGGGCGGGATCGCCTGGATCTCCGTTCGCGAGAACGGCGCCGGGGGCGGATGGCTCCGGGGCGGTGCAGGAGCAGCGTGCGACGGCCCTTGCGATGGCGCCGGCCAGGACGCACGCGGCGGAGGCGCCGACGGAACGCCGTCACGCGCGGTGATCGCGGGCGCGGCAGGAGGCGAGGGAGGTCGCACCGAGGGCACGCCATCACGTGCAGTGGTTGCGAGCGAGGGAGGTTCCACCGAGGCCGCGCCGTAACGTGCGGTCGGTGCGAGCGAGGGGGGCGCCGCGGGCGCGCCGTAACGTGCGGTCGGTGCGAGCGATGGGGGCACCGAGGGCACGCCGTCACGTGCAGTGGCAGAGGACGGGAACGCGGACGGCATCGCCTCGCGGGGCGTGCTCGACGGGGCGGAGATGGCGGGGACGCCGTCAGGGACGGTGGTGGCCGACAGAGGCTCGCGTGACGAGGACGGGATCGCCGGTGCGTTCGTCATCACGATCGTCGTCTCGCGTGTGTCGCGGCGCACCTCCGGTGGCATCGGGCGCGAGACGGTCCCGGGGCGCGGGGTCGTGGAGACGGAGCCCGGCGCTCGCGAGATCGAGGAGGTGATCGCCGGCTTCAGCCATCCGGACTGCCGCTTGTGCTCGCCCGGGAACAGCGTGTCGACGAGCTGGGTGATGCGTGCCGTGATGTCGCCCGGCGCGCAGCGCGTCGAGACGAACGCGTCGAGCTCGCGTGCGAGATACGCAGCCGACGGATACCGATGGTCGCGGTTACGCTCGAGCGCGGTCCTCGCGATGCGCGCGAGCTCCTCCGGGACCTCCGGCGCGACCGAACGAGGATCGGGGATCGGCCCGAGCTGGACCGCACGAACCGTGTCGATGTCGGAGTCGCGACGGAAGAGTCGCCTGCTGGTGAGGAGCTCCCAGAGCGTCGTGCCGAGCGAGAAGATGTCGCTGCGCCGATCGAGCGGCATCTGCATGATCTGCTCGGGGGACAGATAGGAGAGCTTGCCTGCGAGCATCTGCGAGCCCGAAGCCTCTCCTGCGGTCTCCTTGGCGAGGCCGAAGTCGAAGAGCTTCACCTCGCCGGCAAAGGTGGCGAACACGTTCGCCGGATTGACGTCGCGGTGCACGAGCGCGAGCGGACGGCCGTGCTCGTCCGTGAGCTCGTGGGCGTAGTGGAGGGCGTCGGCGATGCGCGCGGTGACCCAGGCGACGATCTCGGGCGCGAGCCGCACGCCGCGCTGGGCGAGCGCGTCGTGGATCGCGCCGAGCGTCTTGCCGAGCATCAGCTCCATCGCGATGAAATCCTGCTCGGCTTCGCAGCCGACCTCGAGCGTGCGGACGATGTTCGGATGGACCAGCCGCGCGAGCAGCCGTCCTTCGTCGAGGAACATCTGCACGAGCCGATCGTCCTTGGCGACGTCGTGGCGCACGATCTTCAGCGCGACCACGCTGGGGAGGTCGGGATCGGGATCGAAGCGACGACCGAGGTAGACGGCGCTCATTCCGCCGCCGGCGATCTTCGCGATCACCTCCCATTGACCGAGGCGCGTCGGACGGTACGGGCCGGAAGCCCGTGACGGAGGGGGCGCCATTGCGGTCCCATTGTGCCGCGACCGCGTTTCGGCCGCGACAAAGATTCGACGGCCTCCGTGCGGTGTCTGCTCCCGGCTTCCGGCAGAGGTGGCCGCCCGCGCTTGCCCGGACGGGGTAGTATGCGCGGCGTGGAAAATCTCGCCATCGCGCAAGCGCTCGTGGATCTGGCCGACCTTCACGAGCTCGGAGGAACGCTGCCGTTCAAGGTCCGGGCCTTCCGGTCGGCCGCGCGGGCGATCGAGGGCTTCGGTGGGAACGTGGCGGAGCTGGCCCGGACCGAACGGCTCGCCGAGGTCCGCGGCGTCGGCGATGGCGTGGCGCGGCGCATCAAGGAGCTGCTCGAGACCGGGAAGATCGCGGAAGCCGAAGCCCTGAGGGCGAAGCTGCCGCCGGGGCTGCTCGACCTGATGAACCTCCCGGGCATCGGTCTCAAGACCGCCCAGCAGGTCTGGCAGGAGCGCAACATCACGACCGTCGACGAGCTCGAGAAGGCCGCGCACGAGGGGCGCCTTCGCGATCTGCCGCGGTTCGGCGAGAAGCGCGAGGAGAAGCTCATCGCCGCGATCGCCGCATGGCGGAAGCGCGCGGCCGCGCCGAAGCGGAGGCCGCTCGCCGAGGCAATGGTGGCCGCCGAGGCGCTCGTCGCGAAGCTCTCGGTCATTCCGGGGGTCCTCGCGTGCGATTACGCGGGGAGCCTTCGCCGTCGATCCGAGACGGTTGGCGATCTCGACATCCTCGTCGCGGCGTCCTCCGAGGACGCTCCTCGGATCATGGATGCCTTCGCCACCGCGCCAGGCGTCGTCGAGCTGCTCGGTAAGGGCGATACGAAGACGAGCGTCGTCCTCGACGGCGGCATGCAGGCGGACCTTCGCGTCGTCCCGCGCGAGTCATGGGGAGCGGCGCTCCAGTACTTCACGGGATCGAAGGATCACAACGTCGCGATGCGGACCCTCGCCGTGAAGAAGAAGCTCAAGGTGAGCGAGTACGGCGTCTTCGACGACCAGGGCGCAAAGATCGCCGGCGAGGACGAGGCCGCCGTCTACGAGGCGATCGGCCTGACGTGGATGCCACCGGAGCTGCGCGAGAACCGCGGCGAGATCGAGGCATCGCAGAAGGCAGCGCTGCCGGTGCTCGTCGAGCTCTCCGATCTGAAGGGCGATCTCCACATGCACACGACGGAGACCGACGGCAAGAGCACGCTCGACGACATGGCCGCCGCGGCGAAGGCCGCCGGCCGCTCGTACATCGCCATCACCGATCACTCCGAGACGCTCACGTTCGTGCGGGGGATGACGCGTGAGCGACTGCGCGAACAGAAGAAGAAGATCCGCGAGACCGAGCAGCGCCAGGGGATCCGTCTCTTCGCGGGGATCGAGGCCGACATCCTGGCCGACGGCACGATGGACCTCGCCGACCATCTGGGCGAGCTCGAGTGGGTCGTCGGCAGCGTCCATCAGAAGCTGCAGATGCCGAGAGACGAGATGACCAAGCGCGTCGTCCGTGCGATCGAGTCCGGCAAGATCGACTGCCTCGGCCACCCCACCGGTCGCCAGCTCGGGCAGCGCGAGCCGAGCGAGATGGACATGGAGGTCGTGATGGCCGCGCTCGCGAAAGCGGGCGTCGCGATCGAGCTGAATTGCTCGCCGCTTCGCCTCGACGTGAACGAGCACCTCGCGAAGATGGCGCGCGAGGCCGGCGTCCCGGTCGTCCTGAGCAGCGACGCCCACAGCGTCCGTGAGCTCGCCTACCTTCGCTACGGCGTCGGCATCGCCCGCCGCGCGTGGCTCGGCCCCGAGCACGTGCTCAACACGCGCTCCGCCGAGCAGCTGCAGGCCTGGCGCACCGAGCGCCGCGGCTGATCGGCACGCTACCGGCTGGGGTCGAGACCGCGGTTTGGGGCGGGGTCGACCTCGTCATGGGCTCGTAGCGAGCTCGGCGGGATGGTGGCTTTGCTCGGAGCAGAGCCGCGGACGAGGAGCGTGCCGAGCGTGAAGTCGTGGCGCGAAGGGCTCGACTGCGGCGACGAGCCCGGCTACGACCCGAGCCGTGAAGGAGTTCATCGAGGCTTTCAAGGCGCTCCGCCACGCGCCCCGGGCGCTGTGGCTGATCATCTTCGCGTTCGCGTTCGACGGGATGGCCTACTTCGGCGTGCTGCCGTTGATGAAGGCCTTCCTCGGGCAGGACATCGGCATCAGCCCCGCGATCGCGAGCGTGTGGGTGTCGATCTTCACCTGCGCCCTCACCGGCGTGATGCTCTTCGTCGGCAAGCCGACTGAAGGCTACCTCGGGATCCGAAAGAGCCTCATCCTCGCGCTGTTCCTGTCGTTCGGCGGCCGCGTCCTCTATTCATCGGCTCCGTGGGCCGGGGGCGCCGCGCTGCTCGCCGTCTCGCTCGTCATCGTGGCGCTCGGCGAAGGCATCCTCCAGCCGGTCGCCTACGCGGGCGTGAAGAAGTACACGACCGAAAAGACCAGCTCGATGGGCTTCGCGCTCCTCTACGCGGGTCTCAACTTCGGCGCGATGCTCGTCGGTCCGATCTCCGCACACGTGCGGACCACGTTCGACGTGCCGTACAAGGCAGGCGAGAGCACGCTCTCCGGCTTCAACGCGGTCAACTGGGTCTGCGTCGGCATCACCGCGCTCACGCTCGTCGTCTTCGCGATCTTCATGACGAAGAAGGTCGAGGCGCAGACCGTGAGCGGCGTCGCCCCGGAGAAGGAGGCCGGCGACCGCGAGAACGCGAAGAAGGACGCGCCTGCCTCGGGCAAGTCGCCGTTCACGGACGCGCGCTTCCTTTTCTTCATCTTCGCGCTCCTCCCGGTGCGCACGCTGTTCGCGCACCAGTGGCTCACGATGCCGGAGTACGTCCTCCGCTCGTACCCGCCCGAGATCGCCGACCGCATGGAGTGGCTCGTCGGTTCGATCAATCCGCTCATCATCTTCCTCGGCGTGCCGACTCTGACGGCGCTGACGAGGCGCTTCCACGTCCTCACGATGATGATCGTGGGCTCGCTCGTGAGCGCGGCGGCGACGTTCCTCCTCGTCCCCGGCCCGCACACGGGGATGCTGATCGCGTACTTCGTCATCTTCTCCGTCGGTGAGGCGCTCTGGTCCTCGCGGTTCCTCGAGTACGCGGCCGACCTCGCTCCCGAGGGGCGCGTCGCGCAGTACATGGGCGTGGCGAACCTGCCCTGGTTCGTCGCGAAGATGACGACCGGGTTCTACTCCGGGGTCATGCTCGAGCACTTCGTTCCGAAGGACGGCCCGCAGAGCACCGGGACGCTGTGGCTGATCTACGGCGTCATCGCGATGAGCAGCCCGCTCGCCCTCATCGCCGCCAGCAAGTGGCTCCGCTCGGGCATGGACACGAAGGACTCCGCCGAGATGAAGACCGCCGCTTGAGCGGGGCGTTCGCACGAGCGGCGCGGGATCCCAGCGGCCAATCCGGACGTTACCAAGCCCGACGAAGGCAGTTGGCAGAGCGCCGATCGGCGATATGCTCGGCCGCATCATGACCACCACCGTCGTCGTCGAGACCGATCTTGGGACCATCGAGATGGATCTCGATGAAGAGAAAGCACCGAAGAGCGTCGCGAACTTCCTCGCGTACGTCGATGCCAAGCATTACGACGGCACCATCTTCCACCGGGTGATCCCGGGCTTCATGGCCCAGGGCGGCGGCTACGACGCCTCGTACGAGAAGAAGCCGGTGCGCGACGCGGTGGAGAACGAGGCCGACAACGGGCTCAAGAACACGCGCGGCACCGTCGCGATGGCGCGCACGAGCGATCCGCACTCGGCCACGGCGCAGTTCTTCGTCAACGTGAAGGACAACGGCTTCCTCGATCACACCGGCAAGAACGCGTCCGGCTGGGGCTATGCCGTGTTCGGGAAGGTGACGTCGGGGATGGACGTCGTCGACAAGATCGTCTCCGTCAACACCGGGTCGAAGGGGCCGTTCGCCAAGGACGCTCCCGTCGAGAACGTCACGATCAAGTCCGCGCGCCGGAAGTAGCCGTCAGGCGGCCTGCGCCGACTCATATCGGGCGCGCATCTCCTTCACGCAGGCGTCGATCCGCCTCGCGAACATCTCCCAGAGGAAGGGCGCGACGTAGACGTTGAGGCCCGGGATCCACCCGACGATGACCGCCGCCATCCCGAGCCGCTTCGGCACGGGGGCGGCGAACGGCACGCGGCTGCGGACGGCGTCGAAGCCGTCCGCGATCCCGACCACGAGCCCGAGCTTCCAGACCCAGGCGACGCCGGGCACGAAGCTCACCGCGATCGCCATCCCCGAGCTCACGTCGTTGATCGGTCCGACCTTGCGGAGCGGCTCCGGCAGGTTCGACCACGTGCGCTCGAGCCAGAGCAGCTCGCAGATCGCGGCCGCCATCCGAAGCAGCAGTGCCACGAGCAGCAGCACGAGGAACGCGAGGACCCACGGCATCACGACGTCGGGCGCCGACTCGCGAAGCGCGAATGCCTGCCGTCCGGCGAACCCGCAGCCGACCGAAAAGGCCACCGCCACCACGGAGAGGACGAGGGCGATGGTTCGCGCGCGCTGCGCCGGTGGGAGGACGACGTGCGGCTGCGCGTGCGGCGCCGGCATGGCGGTCGGCATCGGAGGCGCGGGCTGTTGCATCCACTCGCCATCGTAGCGGAGCGCGCGCCGTGTGGAAGGTGGGCTCTGCGCTCGAGACCCGTACGCTCCTCAAGACCGGATCGCGGCGCGCGCTTTGGGCGCCGGATCCATCGCGACGTCGTCGAGGTCGTCCAGCGCGATGCGATGGTGCGCGGGGACGTAGGCCGGGGCGACCATGGCTTCGTCGCTCACACGCACCTTCGATTCCGCTGCCGTGCTGTTCGTCCAGCGTGCGACCAGCACCGGGAGCAGGTGCATGAGGAGCGTGGGGGCGGCAAGGACCGCCAGCGCGGTCGCCTCGACTCGCGAGAGGAAGAGGCTGGTGACGAGGAGGACGACGGACGAGAGTGCTCCGAGGAAGATCCCCCACGCCCGCATCCGCACCACGGCGATCGCCGACGCGAGGAGCGAGGCGGCGAGCGCCCCGAAGCCGAGCGCCAGGGCGGGCTCCTCGAAGGCAGTGGCGGTCGCGACGGCCCCGGCGACGAGGCCGCTCGCTGCGGTGGCGATCGAGCCGGCGAGGAGCCAGCGGCGGAACACCTTCGGGGCGAACGCGGCCTTGGCCTCCTTCGTGTGAAGCATCGGGCGCGATAGCAAGAGCGCCGCCCCGGTGGCGGCGGCGAGCGCGGTGACGTCGGCGCCTGGAACGCGACCACCCAAGAGGCCGGCGGCGACGATGAGGGACGTAGGGAGCAGCACGAGCCATGCCGCGCCGCGCGCGAGGACCTGCGGGACGAGGGAGCGTCGTGTGATTCCGACCCCCGCGAGGGCGACGGCTGCGGCGACCGCGATGAGGGGCCACACGACCGCGTAATGGCCCGTGGCCGAACGGACGATGACCCCTGCCGTGCCGAGCATCGCTCCTCCGGCGAGGAGCTTGCGACCAAGCGAGATCTCCGACGTCGCGGCTGCCGCCATCTCCCGTGGGACGCTCGAGCCCCGTCGGTTGTTCCATGGAATCGCCCTCACATGCGATCGAGCATGCGGAGGATGCTCTGCTCGTACGAGATGGCCTCGTAGACGAACAGAGGCTGAAGTGGGATGGGCCGGAGGCCGCGCTCGTCGACCTCGCGAGCGCGGCTGCACGCGCGGAGCATCCCGCCGAGCAAGAGGTCACCCCAGTGCCGGCGCGCCTCGATGACGTCGACGAGGAGCGAGCCGGCGACGGCGCACCGGACGTCCCACTCGCCGTCGTCGCCGCGGGTCAGCGTCGCGGTCCCGCCGGTGGCGATCGCGTAGACGTCGACGGTGGAAGGCAGGACCACCTCGAGCACGTACCGGAGGCGCCTCTGCGCAGCCGCGCGCTCGAGCGACGGAACGAGCGCCTCGCGGACCCATGCCTCGATGCGCGCGCGCAGATCGGCCTCGGGGCGCGAGTCGAGGTTCGGATCCGCGATCGCCGGGATCTCGAGCGGGCGGAAGGAGCGCGGGTCGACGAGCGCGTCTCCGGTCGCGACGAGCCCGGCGTCGATCGCGCCGCTCCCATCGATCGACACGTCTCCGCCGGCGACGCGATACGTCGCGCCCGTGCGATGACGAACGACGCGTGCCCATGGCATTCGCGCCGACGCGTCTTCGATGAAGCGCGTCTCGGTCACCGGGTAGACGAGGCGGTTCATGAACGCGTAGGGCCCGGTGTGGCGCGCTCCGGCGGAGGATGGGCACACCACGCGCGCCCCGATCGCCGCGCACCGCTCGATCTCGGCGGCGTACGTGCGGAACGGGAAGCCGATCGGTCCGGCGAGCATCGCTTCGACCTCGAGGAGCGGCTGCCATCGAGCGAGCGCGAGGGTGACGAGATCCTCCGAGCTGGGTCCGAGCGCGGCGGCGACGCGCGCGAAGAACGCGCGGACGTCGGCGGGCTCGCCGATCGCGGTGTCGATCTGGTCGTAGACGACGCCGTCGGCGTTCGCGACGACGACGCCCCACTCCGGATCCGTCGTCCCGACCGAAGGTGAGGTGACGACGCGCGGGCCGTCGAGATCGAGTGTCGTCTCCGGTGGGACGACTCGGACGGTGCGGAAGCCGACGCGGCGCGCGCATGTGGCGACGAGCTCGTCCGGTGTGACGACGACCGTCTCCGGATCGAGGGCAGCGAGCCGGCGCAGGCTCGACGGATCGAAGTGATCCGGATGGCGGTGCGAGACGAAGACGAAGTCGGCTCGGAGGGCGGCCGAATCGATCGTCCTCGGCGGGTAGACCTCGAAGACTCCGCCGTGGTGGTGGTCCTCGAGGAGCGGATCGAAGAGGAGCCTGAGCTCGTCGACCTCGGCGAGCCACATCGCGTGGCCCAGACAGTGCCAATCCATGAGTCACCGAGGATAGACGAGGGCGCGGGGGCGCTTTCATCTGCGGAGAAATGAAATCGTCGACTCGATGCGTCGTAAGCAGCGGCAAAACTGCCAGTCGACGGCGCTCTCGGATCCGAGTACATCGCCGAGCCTCTCTCCTGCCTTGGGGCTCTCGATGGCAACCCGTACTGCGATTCTCGCCTCGCCCGCGAAGCCGCTGCTCCGCGGCGTATCCCATCAGATCTCGTTTTTCTGCGCGCTCGCGGCGTGTGCCGCGCTCGTGATGCGCGCGACGCCGGGCACGGCGACGGCGGCGGCCTTCGTCTTCAGCGCAAGCCTGGTGAACCTCTTCGGGACGAGCGCCCTCTATCATCGCGTCGACTGGTCGCCGACCGCGCGCAAGCGCATGCGCCGGTTGGATCACGCAGCCATCTTCCTGCTCATCGCGGGCGGGTACACGCCGTTGTTCGCTCTCGTCCCGTCGAGCTCAGGCGGTCACGGTGCGCTGGCGGGGATCTGGGTCGGTGCGCTCGTCGGCGTGCTCAAGTCGGTCGCCTGGCCGGGCGCGCCGAAATGGATGACGGCGCTCCTCTGCGTGGGTCTCGGATGGACGGTGGTCGGCGAGGTGATGGATCGCGCGTCCGCTGCCGGCTCGCTCTCGATTGGCCTGCTCGTGGCGAGCGGGCTCACGTATAGCCTCGGCGCGCTCGTCTACGCTCTGAAGCGGCCGGACCCGTTCCCGCGCATCTTCGGGTACCACGAGGTCTTCCACGCGATCGTGATCGCCGCGAGCGTGTGCCTCTTCGGGCACGTCGCGCTGGTGCTCAGCGTCACTTCTTGATCGGCTCGGGGCAGAAGTGCACCGCGACCTTGAGTGAGTCGACGATCGCGGTGACCGGACCGACGGCGTCCGCGGCGCGCTTCACCGAGACCTTCGCCGCGAAGCTCGGCTTGTTCACGTCGGCGGGGTAGAGGTCGATGCCCCAGGTGTCGACGGCCTGACCGTACGCGTGGGTCCCGACGATGCTCTTCGGCCACGGGCCCTTCACGAACTTGAAGCGCGTCGGCTTGCCTTCGATCTCGACGTTGATCTGATGGTCCTCGACGCCGCCGTCGGGGGCGCGCCGCTTCAGCTCGACCTCGATCCCCCACGTCTCGGCGGTATCAGGGATCTGGAGGCCGAACCCGCTGACACGCAGCTCGGCCGACTCCTGCCCCTCCTCGAGGGTCACGCTCGCGAACTGACCGTCCTCCGAGAGGGCGCCTTCGACGTTGGTCCAGTTGGCCGCGTTCGGCGCGTCGGCGCGCGGGACGTTCTCGGCCTTCGCGCCGATCGTGTAGTCGGTCGTCCGGAGGAGGCAGCCCGTGGGCGCGCGGTTTCCTCCCGCGTCTTCCTCGGCTGTCGCGTCGGGCGAGGCGCCCGTCTCGTTGCCGGTGCCCCCGTCCGACCCGGGCGTCGCGGGAGTCTGCTCACCACACGCAAGCACGGCGGCAGCGGAAGCGGCGAAAGCGAGGACGGCGAAGATCGCGACGCGCATGCTTTAGCTTAACCCGCCCCCGCCACACGGGCGAGCGTGGTTCGCGTCCGCTCCGGATGTCGGGCTGTCAGCTCCGGAGGAGCTCGCGGCGAAGGCGGAGACCGTCGCGGAGCATCCACGCACCGCCGCCGAAGAAGATGAGCAGCGCGAGCCCGGCGATCGGCGGAGCCGAGCCGCGGACCCCGAGGAGGATGATGAGCGCGACACCCAGGGCGAACGAGGTCGCTCCGGTGACGATGCGCTTGTACGCGATCATGCGGGCGACGGATCGATCGACGGTGCGGGCCATGACGAGGCAGCGTGTAGCACGGCGTCCGAGGGGCGGGGAAGGCCGGCCCTTGGCCTCTTGCGGGCGCCAGGATTAGGCTCGGCGCTACCGATGGCCGGATCGAGCGACGCCTGGTTCGTCTACGTCGCGCGCTGCAGCGACGGCACGCTCTACTGCGGCGTCGCGCGTGACGTCGCCGAGCGCATCGCGAAGCACGATGCCGGCAAGGGCGCGCGCTACACGCGGGGCCGCGGTCCCTTGAAGGTCGAGGCGGTCCGCAAATGCAGGTCGCACGGCGACGCCCTCCGTCTCGAGCTCGCGGTGAAGCGCCTCTCGCGTCAGGAGAAGGAGGCGCTCGTCGACACGCGGCGCTTCCGCGCGCTTCAGCGATCGGTGACGCCCGGATCGGCGCAGCAGCGAAAGCCGGTCGAGTAGTCGTGGTACGTGTAGCCGTGGGCGATCGTGCGGTAGGCGCAGCCGTCGCCGTGCTGTGACGTGTCGAGCCAGTAGCCGCCCTGGAAGGTGCCGTTCGTATCGGCGGTCCATTCGTGGAGGTTGCCGACCATGTCGTAGACGCCATGGTCGGTCACGCAGTCGGGGAACGCGCCGGTCTTCGCGACCGTGCCGTCGAGCTGGTTGTTGCGCGTGTCGTTGAGCTCCGTGAGGCCCCAGCCTCGCTTCATCGTCGCGATGTGGAACATGAGCATCGGGCTCGCGCCGGTGTCGTGGCATTTGCCGGCTACGCGCTTGGGCCCGTACGGGTATGCAGTGCCCTCGCTCCCGGCGCACGCGGTGCGCCATTCCACCGGCTGACAGAGCCGCTTGCCCGAGGCACGGCACGCGCTCTCGGCCTGCTTCGCGCTGATGTATCCCTGAGGGACGACGCCGGCGATGCTCTTCGCGAGCGTCACCTTGTCGGCGGGCGGCGGCAGGTAAGGGGAGTGGGGCGTCTCGGTCCCGTCGTCGTCGCGTACGACGATCGAGCCCT
The DNA here is from genome assembly GCA_001899635.1 of Myxococcales bacterium 68-20. Classification (GTDB taxonomy): domain Bacteria; phylum Myxococcota_A; class Polyangia; order Polyangiales; family Polyangiaceae; genus Labilithrix. Next base: position 26,270 of record MKVQ01000010.1, read on the forward strand.
CCCAGCGATCGACGCAGAAGCGACCCGCGACGAGCGCCATCTCGGCGGGGCACTTCGCTCCGGGCCTCGCGTCCGGCAGCGCGCCCTCGTCGACGGGGTGGAAGCGCGGAGGCGCGTAGCCCCAGATCGCCGCTTCGATCGATCCGGGCGACTTCGCCGCGATCTTCCTCGCCTTGCTCGCGAACGCAGGCGCGATCCGAGCGAGCGCGGTCGTCAGTTGCGCGCGGCACGGCGCGGGCGCCTCGTCGGGATCCTGCGCGAGCGCGCGACTGGTCACGAGCGCTGCGCCCGCGAGCGGCGCGACGGCGAGGCAGATCCGTGCAAGGGCCCTCATCGATCTTTCGGTAGCACTCACGAGCGCGAGCGTCGACCTCCGCGCCCTCCAGCCGGTGCGGACGGCAGCCGGTGGCCATGTCCCATGGCGTCATCGCGCCCGCACGTGAGTTGACGCTCAGCACGCGTGGCTCCGCCGTGAGAGAACGAGTCGGCGCGGGAGCGCTCGTTGCGGTATGACCGGCGGCGCCACCATGCTTCGGCCTCATCCGCTCGTGCCGCTCGTCCTTGCCTCGATCGCCGCGACGCTCGCCTGTGGCGCCCCGGCCGCGCCTCGCTCCGGGGCGCCGGCGCCGAAGACGAGCCTGCCTCCGCCCGCGAGCGCCGACGAGCCGCTCGTGCGTGGGCCGCTCGAGACGGATGCGGAGATCGCCCGCGCGATCCGTGAACACTACACGAAGTACGAGTACGAGATCCCGGTGCGTGACGGGGCGCGTCTCTTCACGGTGGCGTACGTCCCGAAGGACACGAGCCGCTCGTATCCGATCTTGATGACGCGGACGCCGTACAGCGTTGCGCCCTACGGCATCGACTCGTACCCGAGCGAGAAGAACGCGCGCACGCTCCGCCGCTTTGCGCCCTCGAGCCAGCTGATCAAGGACGGCTACATCTTCGTCCACCAGGACGTGCGCGGCCGGATGATGTCGGAGGGAACGTTCGTCGACGTGCGTCCTCACGCCTCGAAGCCGGGCGAGATCGACGAGAGCTCCGACGCCTACGACACGATCGACTGGCTCGTGAAGAACGTGCCGAACAACAGCGGCAAGGTCGGTACCTGGGGGATCTCGTATCCCGGCTTCTACGCTGCGCAGTCCGCGGTCGATGCACACCCGGCGCTGAAGGCGGTGTCGCCGCAGGCGCCCGTGACCGAGTGGTTCATCGGCGACGACTTCCACCACAACGGCGCGCTCTTCCTCGCCGACGCCTTCGACTTCTACTCCAACTTCGGCAGGGCGCGTCCGGCGCCGACGAAGCAGAGCCCCGAGTGGAAGAGCCTCCACGAGGGACAAGACATCTACGACTTCTTCCTCGCGATGGGCCCGCTCGCGAACGCGAACGCGAAGTTCCTCGACGGCAAGATCGCCTTCTGGAACGATCTCATGGCCCACCCCACGCGCGACCATTTCTGGAAGGCGCGCGATCCGCGGCCGTTCTACCGCGACGCGAAGCCCGCGATCATGACCGTGGGCGGCTGGCTCGACAGCGAGGATCTGTGGGGCGCTCTCGAGACCTACCGTGCGTTCGAGAAGCAGGGCGCGCGCTCCGAGAACGTCCTCGTCATGGGGCCATGGCGGCACGGTGGCTGGGCGCGCAACGACGGCGACCGTCACGGCGACATCTCGTTCGGCCAGAAGACGTCCCACTTCTACCGCGAGCACATCGAGCTGCCGTTCTTCCAGCGCCATCTCAAGGGGAAGGAGGCCGCGCCCGCGCCGGAGGCATGGGTGTTCGAGTCCGGCACGAACGTGTGGCGCTCCCATGCGTCATGGCCGCCCGCCGAGGCGAAGCCGGCGACCCTCTTCTTCCAGGCGAACGGCAAGCTCTCGGCGTCCGCACCGACGGCCGAAGGTGGCGACGACGCGTACCCGAGCGATCCGAACAAGCCGGTGCCGTACCGCGCCAAGCCGGGCGGCTCGATCGATGCAGACTACATGAGCGATGACCAGCGCTTCGCCGCACGCCGGCCCGACGTGCTGGTCTATTCGACGCCCGGCCTCGACGGCGACGTCACGCTTGCCGGTCCGATCGACGCCTCGCTCTGGGTCTCGACGACGGGGACCGACGCGGACTTCGTGGTGAAGGTGATCGACGTGTGGCCGGCCGACGCGCCCGATCCGGATCCGAACCCGACGGGCATCCACATGGGCGGCTACCAGCAGCTCGTGCGCGCCGAGATCATGCGCGGCAAGTTCCGATCGAGCTTCGAGCGCCCGGAGCCCTTCAAGCCGAACGAGCCCACCCTCGTGAAGCTGACGCTGCCCGACGTGAGCCACACGTTCCGGAAGGGCCACCGCATCATGGTGCAAGTCCAGAGCTCGTGGTTCCCGCTCGTCGATCGCAACCCGCAGACCTTCGTCGACATCCACCGCGCGACCGAGAGCGACTTCCGCGCCGCCACCCACCGCGTCTTCCGCACGAAGGACCGCCCCTCGAACCTGAAGGTGACGCTCCTCGGCGGCACGCTCCCGGCACCGCGCTGACGGCTCTTCGGGGCCCGTCCTCGGTCAACTGAGCTTCGAGGTCGTCGTCGCTGCGACCGCTCAGGGGGCGGCGTCGGTCGAGGCGACGCCCGGCGCGCAGCCTGCTCCGCGGTCGCGGCACATGACGGCGTATCGGAGCATGGCCGAGAGCGCGTGCTGGACGTAGTCGATGCGGACCTCCTGCTCGGTCCGAGCCGCGCTCCCCTCGTCGTCGGCGACGTCGCTCGCGTCCACGGCGGTCTGCTTGCTGAATGCGCCGCGCTGCATCCACGGGATGCCTCCGCGCGCGACGCCATCCTGCACCTGGCTTCGGCGGAGGAAGGCGATCCCGCGTCCGATCACTCCGCGGAGCTCCGTGCGGAACGCGGCGCGTGCCGGATCGGAGGCGATGGCGTGCTCGAGCGCGAGCAGCCCTTCGAGGCGCGTTGCGGCGGGTGTGGTTCGCCCGTCCGCGTCGAACGCGCCGGCGATCTTCGGATCGTCGAGTGTCGCGAGGACGTCCGCCTGGTCGTTCATCATCAGGCGGCCGAGCGCGATCGCATGCTCGACCATCTCCTCACTCGACACGGGCGCCTTCGCCAGAGCGGCGTGATGCGGGACGAACCGATCGATCGCGATCATCAACCAGTGATCGGCGGGGAGGTTGGTCGACCCGCGGCGTGACTCGATGAGCTGCGCAATGCCGCGCGCGGCGCCCTCGAGCCAGCGCGCGTCGCGGTCGACCTCGTACAGCATCGTCAGGGCGAGGATCGCCTCGCCCGGGTAGAAGAGCGATTCGGCGTCGCGGACGTAGCCCGTCGGATCCTCGTACTTCGCGTGAAAGGAGCCGTTTTCACGCTGCATGAAGAGGATGAAGCGTCCGAGGCCTTGCATCGTCGCGAGGTCGCCTGCGCCTGCATCCGCCGAAGCCGAAGCCGAAGCCGAGGGCGCGACCGCCGCGTTCACGCGCATGTTGCCGGCGAGCGCGACGATCGCGAGCCCCGCGCCGCCGAGCTTCGCGGTCGGGCGCCCGCCTCGGCTTCGTTCTTCGCGTTGGTCCGACCATACCGCGAGGATCTCGGGGTGCTCGCGAAGCGGGCGAACGTACCGCGAGACGAGATAGCTTGATGCGCGCCCGAGCGCCGCGTGCGCCTGCTCGGGCCCGTCTACGTTGCCGGTTCGCCCGCGGCGGTCTGCGAGCGCATAGTCCGCGAGCGCGTAGATCGAGCCTGCGTGACGGAGCACGTTGTACTGCCCCGTCGAGTCGGGATGGCCGTCGACGAACCGTCGATACTCGAAGCGGCCATCAGGGCCCGTGACCCGCACGAGGTAGTCCGCCGCTTCGTCGATCGCCTGGGGGAACGGCCAGACACGGGCGTCGATCTCCGCAAGCCGATGCGAGGAGCCCGCGTTGGGCGCGCCTCCGCCAAGCCGTCGCTGTGCGACGACGGCGCCGACGACGGCAAGCGCGACCACGACGACAGCGAGCGCAAGCTTCCTGAGCACGGGGCCATCATGGCCTCTGAGGTGTCGAGAGATCCAGCTTGCCGGCAGCGCACACGCGATTCCCGATGACTGCAAGATCAGGCCCGTCTCGCCGTCGACGGGCACGCTGAACCCCGCGCACGCTGCGCGGCGCCGTCCATACGACCTGGGAACGACGCTCTCCGAAGCCAGGTGCGCCTCGAGCAGGTCCGCTGACGCGGGCCCACTCCAGTGCTCGGCGGTCAGGGCTCAGTGCACGCGATCGCGAGCTCCGGTGCGCGACGCAGCTTCAGCTGCATTTGCCTTCGCGGCAAACGGGAGGCACTGGCCCCATGCACGGTGGAATGATCAACTTGCATCCGGCGGCGGCGAAGGCCTGGCACTCGTCCTGACTCGCCGAGCTCATCGCCTGCTCCACGGCCGCTTGGCCGCTCTTCGCGATCGATGTCGTGCAGGCATCGAAGCAGGTCGACCGGACCTCGATCGTCATGCAGTCCGCATCGACGCTGCAGGTCCGATTCGCCTCGATCGCGGCGTTCACCTTGTCCCGCGCAGGCGTCGCTTGCTCCCCGCATTCCGTCACGGTCGGCGTCCTCGCTTCGCTTCCCGAGGGGGAGCAAGCGATGACGGTGAGGGAGAAGGTGAGGGCGGCAGGCAACAGGGAGCGCATGAGGAGCCAACGTACCTCCCTGCGGCTCCTTACGCTCGGAGATGTCGACGCTGGGGGCCGTGCGTGCGGACGGCGAGCCGTTTCCTTCCAACATGGGGAAGTGCCGTCCGCAGCTGCGTTCGGCTGCGTGGCGTGCTCTTCTTCCGCCGAAGGCGTGCGTCGGACTGGACAAAACAGAGCAGCGAGGCGGCGCTTCGTGGTGGCTGCGTCGATCGTCTGCGCGTCGGCGTTCGGGACTGGCGTTTCGTCGGCGACAGAGCCCTTGCCGGTGGCGGTCCGGATCTCCGAATCGTCGCACGCAGCCTGCCCGAAGAAACCGGGGCTGCGCGAGCGGTTGGAGGCCCACTTGGGACACATCCGAGCGCCGGCGGAGGGCGAAGCCGCGATCGACGTCGCGATCTCGATCAAGCGCCAGGAGTCGCTCAGCGTAGGAACGCTCACGCTCTCCGCTGCCGGCGTGAGCGTTCAGCGAGAGGCCTCCTCGCCCTCCTGCGAGGACGTGATCGCAGCCCTGACCGTGATGGCGGCGATCTCGATCGGCGAGCAGGCCGAGCGTCTCTCACACGAGCCAGCCGAGCAGGTGAACGCGCCGCCGAGCGGCGAGCGGCCGAGCGGCGAGCCGCCGAGCCCGGCTGCTCGCTCCGACACGCGACCCCCGCCGCCGCCGCCATCGCCGCTGCCGAGCGTGGGCACGCCGTCCGACCGGGCCGGTCCGAGCAAACGCGTGGCCGTCTCGTTCGGCTCCGGAGTCGAGGTCAACGGCAATCGCGGCGCCGTCCTCCTCGGGACGTGGTTCGCCGAGGTCCGCTTCCCGGTGCCGTTCGATCCTACGGTTCGCCTCGGGCTCGCGCGGAGCACGAGGGAGGTCGCCTCCATCCCGCGTGGGGCCATCGCGATCCGCTGGGTCGAGCTAACGTGGGCGACCTGCGCAGACCTCTACCGTGACCAACGCTTCCGCGTGGGACCTTGCCTGAACGGCGAGCTCGGCCGTTTGGAGGCGAGCGTCGTTCGCCCGCTCCCCGCCCGCGACATCCCTTCCGACTGGATCAGCGTCGGCGGCTCCGCAAGGATGAGCTGGCGGCTCCTTCCGCCGCTCTCCATCGAGATGATGGTGGGAGCTCGGGCGCCATTGCTGAGAAGAGAGCTCTTCTTCGAGCCGTTCCGACAACCGCTCGCGTACCAAGCCCCGTCGGTCGCGCCGTTCGCGGAGATCGGATTCGTCGCGCACCTGCCCTAAGGGTTTTCTCGAGGATGTCCGCGACGGAAGAAATCTGCCGGGCCGGAGACGATTTTCGTACTCGAGGCGGAGCCCCGGACATTGCTCACGGTGGAGCCGTCGCTCGTGGTTGCCACCTCCTCCAACATCGCGCGTACATCGTCCGAACGTGACGTGGATGCCCGTGTGAAAGCCCCCTCCGCCAACGAGGTGCTGCGCGCCATCGTCGACGAGCACTACGACTTCGTGTGGCGTTCTCTCAGGAGACTCGGGGTCCGTCCGCCGGATACGGACGACGCGACTCAGCAAGTCTTCCTCGTCGTCGCCAGCAAGCTCGCGAGCATCGAACCCGGCAAGGAGCGCACGTACCTCTTCGGGGTCGTCATGCGCGTCGCCGCCAACACGCGCCGCGCGCGGGCAAGGCTCCGCGAAGTCCCCGAAGAGGACGCGCTGGATGTTCATTTCGTCCTGCCGACGGTCGAGGCTCGCCTCGATCGCGCGCAAGCCCGAGCGGTGCTCGACAAAGTCCTCGCCGACATGGCGGACGAGCTCCGTGTCGTCTTCGTCCTCCACGTCCTCGAGGAGCTCCCGCTCGCCGAGATCGCGGCCATGGTCGAGGCGCCGCTCACCACAGTCGTCTCGCGTCTGAGACGAGCTCGCGAAGAACTGGATGCCGCCGTCACGCGCCTCCAGGCGCGCGAGCAAGGAGTCCATCGTGTCTGATCTCGAACACGACCTTGCCTTGCGCGCTCAACGCGAGCAAGCCAAGCGAGACATCATCGACTCGTCGCTGGACGACGTTCCTCCGCCGGGAGGCAAAGCGCAGTTGCTCGCCGCGCTGAACCTCGCCGCCTCCGACGGAAAGACGGCTGCAGAAGCGCCCCGTTCGCGCCCGTTCGGCGGAAGCGCCGCGTACATCGTCGGTCTCGCGCTCGTCGTCGGGGCCGGCGCCGCCTTCCTCTCGACCAGCACCGCGGAAGGTCCCCACGTCGGGCCGGCAGCGTCGACGTCGGAAGCGGCCGCGACCCAGGTCGTCGCGCCGCTCGGCGAGCCTGGTCCGCCCACGGCCCTCGTTGCTCCGCCGGAGAAGGAGGCCGCATCGTCCTCGCCGGCGAATCTCCCGGTCGCCGAGCCGGCGCCGGTCCCGAGCTCGAACGTGCGCGCGGCGCGGAGTGCTCCTCTCACCAAGGCGCGCTCCGAGTCGACGCTCGGTCGAGAGGTCGCGCGCATGACCGCCGCGCGGTCGGCCCTCGCGGCGGGCGACACGGCACGCACCCTGGAGCTCCTCGATTCGTACGAGTCCGAGTTCCCCCACGGCGCGTTCTCGGTGGAGGTCTCGGTCTTGCGCGTCGAGTCGCTCGCGCGAAGTGGACGAATGGACGAAGCGCGCCGCGTGGGCGAACGCTTCCTCAACGAACATCCTCACGGCCTGCCCGCGAGCCGCGTCGCCGCAACGCTCGGGGTTCCCAGCGCACCCGAGGCCGAACCAGCGCCCGCTCCCATTCGCTGACGGACACCGTCGGTCCGTCTTCCAAGGAGATACATGAGATTCCGCATTGTCGGGGGGCTATTGGCCCTTTCCCTCATCGCCTTCGTCGCGCCGTCGTGTTCGGCTCCGAAGTCGCTCGGTTTTGGAGAGGATATCGACGTACCGAGCTTCTCCTCGAGCGACGCTGGAGAGGCCGACGCCTCCGAAGACGGTGGCCTCATCACGTACTGTCCGTCGAGCGCATGTCCCCCGGGATGGACGACCTGCCCGAACTCGCGCTTTCCGTGCGACACGAACGTGAACGTGGACTCGACCAACTGTGGGGCTTGCGGCGTCGTCTGCCCTCAGGGCGGCGGGAGCGAATCGTACGTTTGCGTCGAGGGCGAGTGCACGATGAAGTGCACCGACCACGCCTTCGATTGCGACGGATTGCCGGACAACGGATGCGAGGCGCGCGCATCGTCGCGCGAATCGTGCGGAGGATGCGGGATCAAGTGTGAGGATCCGGACAAGCCCTGCGTGCGGGAGACGAACTCTAGCCCGTACGAATGCGGGTGTCCGTGGGGCAAGACGGCGTGTGGAGGGAGGTGCGTCGACGTTCAGAGCGACGAGCGGAACTGTTCGGCGTGCGGCGTCGCGTGCGATCCCACCGGGCCAGGCTTGCCGGAGCGTCCGAACGCCATCTACGGCTGCACTAACGGAGAGTGCGGCCGAATGAAGTGCAAGCCGGGCTTTGCCAATTGCGACGGCGACCCCGAGAACGGCTGCGAAACATCGACGAAGACGAAGGACAATTGTGGCGTTTGCGGGCGCGCGTGCACCGGCGACAAAGAGTGCCGAATTTTCGGCCCCAACAGGGTTCCTACGTGCTTGTGTGAGCCGGGCTTCACCCAGTGCGGTCCGCCGTGCCCGGAAGGTTCCATCTGCGACGCGCAGTGCGCCGATCTGACTTCGGATCGAGCCAACTGCGGAGCCTGCGGCGTCGCCTGCAACGCCAACATCCCAAACGCGTTCGGCTCGTGCAACTACGGCGCGTGCACGTACGGATGCAACCTGGGGTGGGCGGACTGCAACGACAGCGGCGGCGATGGATGCGAGACCAACACCAAGAACGATCCGAACAACTGCGGCGGATGCGGCATCACATGCGATCTCCTTCTCGGTCAGGCGTGCGTGGCGGGGCGGTGCGTCGTCGAGCCGTGCAGTGACCTCGAACGCGATGCAGGAGACATTGCCCGATGACGGCGAACACGACGTATCCGGTTCTGCGATGGCTTGCGGCTTCCGCGCTTGGGTGTGCGGGCGCGGGCTTGTGCCTTGGCGCGTGCGCCTCGAGCGAAGAGCTGGTCGAGGTCCGAGAGCCTGACGCCTCCGCGATGCTGCCTCCGGCTGACGCGGGGGCGAGCACCGACGCCGACGCGGACGCCGACGCGGAGCAATGCACGGCCGATGATTGCGAGTTCTACCCGGCCGAATGCGCCCCCGACGTCTTCTGTCCGAACGGCCCCTTCGATCCAACGGATCCGACGGTCGCGATGGACTGGCGGACGCGCGTGTTCGCGATCCTCGGCCGTTCGCGCTCGGACGTCTGGATGGCGGGAGCCGCCGGTTCGGTGGCCCACTACGACGGCGCCGCGTGGACGGTCTCCGAGCTCGCGGTCAAGGAGTCTCAGCGCGTCTTGTGGCTTCCCAGCAGGGGCGAGGTCACGATGGCCAATCCGCTCTCCGTTCGCACGCGTAGCCTTCCCGTGGGAGACGCCGGAGCGGCGTCGGCCGGGGGCTGGACGGCGCGAGCGATCAAGCTCCCGGCGGGCTACTCCGACAGGGAGGTCTGGTCCGCGTGGGCGCCGCCTGGCACAGACACGCTATGGGTCGGGGCGGCGGCCAACCTTTGGAGGCTTCGGCTCACCGAAGACTCCGAGCTCGAGGGGCTCGCCGGAATCGGTACGGCGGTCTGCAACAAGATCCAATGCGGTCGTCTCCGTCGTCTCCATGGCGCGTCCGCGAGCACCCTGTTTGGCGTCGGCGAAGTCGGTCGTATCGTGCGGATCTCCGGCGCGGACACCGACGCGCCGTCCGCGTTGCCGCTCAACTCGCGGACATGGGTAGGGCTCAACGGCGTGTGGGCGGCTTCGGACACGGACGCATGGGCCGTCGGTGGAACAGGAACGATTCGTCACTACACGGGCGATGAGATCAACTGGGACGCCGTGACTGACGTTCCGACGGACGTCGACCTCAACGCGGTGTGGGGCACGTCACCCGACGACGTGTGGGCAGTGGGAGACGCGGGTGTCGTTCTTCATTTCGACGGACAGAAGTGGTCCCGGATGAAGATCGCCGGACTCGGCAATCGCCGGCCCGACCTCTACGCCGTTTGGGCACCCGAGCCAGGCCACGTCTGGATCGGCGGTCAGGGCATCCTTGTCGCTCTCGGAGGAAAACCATGAGACGAGCCTTGCTCATTGCTGGCCCGTGCGTCGCGTTCTCGATCGTCGTCGCTTGCGCATCCCCCGCGGACGTGACGCTGGGGCAGTTCGCAGATGCAGGCGGGACGCCATCCGTCGTTCCGACCGAAGAAGAGGCCTCCGCGGATCCGCCGCGCGATGCGGGCAGTCCCCCCGTCCGCTCCTCGTGCAGCGACGCCGGGTGGTGCGCGACCGAGTTGCCCGAGGATGACCTCGATGTTCGGGATATTTTGCCTTTCGAGGGGCGCGCTTTCGCCATTGCCGAGAGCCAGACTCTGGGCGTGAAAACGCTCGAGTGGGACCCGTCGAACGGGTGGCGCTACATCGACGACAACACGCAGAACGCCTACGGCTCCGGTGCCTACGCAGGGACACTCTGGGGGCCGAACGAAAACGAGATCTATTACGGTGTCGCTCCGGGCTTCATCTACCACGGCACACGGAAGGATCCCTCGTCTCCGTGGTCGTGGGAGCGCAGCCGGCTCGAAGATCATGGCCAAGGCAGCCCCGAGCTCGATCACGGCCACTTCGAGCACCAAAAGTGGGCGAACACGAATTCCGCCAAGGCCGCAGCAGTCGGCGTCTGGGGGCGCTCGGAGGACGACGTATACGCGTGGTACGCGAACACGATCTTCCGCCGTCAGGTGGACGATGGCGGTCAGGCCTCATGGGTCGTCGAGCATGTCGTGGAAGACGCGACGACCCCGAGCGAAGCACTCTACGTGCTCAGCGCGTCCGGAAGCGGCCCCGGTGACATGTGGTTTTCGGGGGCGCGCGCCCGCTACATCAACGGGCGGGCGTACGTGTGTCCGATCGTCTTGCACAAGACCGCCGACGGCTACACCCGCGTGGTGGATCACGTCGTCAAACCGGCGACCCAGCCTGCGGGCACGTGCACGATAAAGCCGGGCCACAATCATTTGATTTATAAAGTTTTCATTGCTGGCATGACGTTCACTGGTCCGGTGAACATCAGTGGCTACATCCCCCGCATCGAGTCATCGGGGCCGAACGCCGCTGTCGGTATGCACGATGGGCATCTCATTTACATGCGCGATGATGACGAATGGTCCGGCGTGGCGAATCCAGTCAGTTTTACACCGGTGCATTCGATTAATGACGTCCCAGCGTACTTGAGCTCCATCTGGATCAACGGAGAGGATGCGTGGCTCAGTGCTTGGGGAGCCGTGCTCAAGACCGATACGAATCACGAACGGTGGAAAAATGGTGATCCAATTGGGACGGATTACCAGATGAAAACGAACCAGGTCGACGGCGGGCTCTACGAGGTCTCGACCATCGCACTCAACGGAGCGGCGCTCGACGTGCCGTTCCATCAAGTTCGCGGCACCTCCAACACCAACATCTGGGCAGTCGGACAGCGCTATGCTCTTCACAAGACGACACCTTGACCGCGCGCACATCGTCCTGGCGGCGATGCTTCTTGCCGCGGTCGGTGGCTTGGCCAGCTGCGCCAGCAGCGAGGACAACGCCGAACGCAGCGAAGGGTCGATCGACGGCGGCCCCGACACACAGGACGCAGAAGCTGGCATCGACGCGGCGACCCCGCGGGACGCCGGCTGGAGCGACGCAGCGCCGCCGCCAGTCGTGTGTGCGACGCCGCCGTGCGCGACGGCGCTCGTGACCACGCGTGGCGCGCGTCCGGACGATCTGGACGAGGGCTTCTGCGCGCTTCTCGACGACGGCACGGTCGCCTGCTGGGGCTCCAATCAAGTCGGGCAGCTCGGCCGGGGAGAGGAAGCCGAGCGGGCGGGAAGCTCGACGCCCGAACGCGTGGTGGGCGTGTCGAACGTCGTCGAGCTCGATCATACGTGCGCCGTCGACAAGAGCGGCGGCGTCTGGTGCTGGGGAACAGGCCCGTTCCTTCGTGGGGACGGGGGCGCGCGGACGATCGAGCGCACGCCCGTGAAGCTCGATCTTCCCGCGTCGACCAAGGTAGGGCTCGGGTACGACGTGGCCTGCGCCGTCGTCGAGGGAGGCCTTCGCTGCTGGGGCAGCAACGCGGACGGTCAGCTCGGACCGCTTGGCTCCGCGGAAGATGGTCAGTCGAAGCTCATGAAGCTTCCGGACGGCGCGCCGGTCCGTTCGCTGGGAGTTGGGCGAGCCACCTTCGTTCTTCGGGAAGATGGCGAGCTCCTGACGTGGGGAGCCAATCCTCCGATCGGACGCATGTCGTCCATCTTTCCGGATCCGTACCCTGCGGCGGTGGAGATTGCTGGCGTCTCCTCGATCGACCTCGTCTACGACGATGCGTGCGCGACGGCAGGGGGCTACGGCTTCTGCTGGGGCGCGCCGACACACTGGAAGCACAAGTCCGCGATCGGACGAGCGCTGCCCGAAGCCCTCGCGAGCTCGGAGCCGTTCGTTCAGATCTCCACGACGCGCACGCACACCTTCGATTGGGATGACGTGCAAGGCACACGATGGTGCGCCGTCGCAGCGTCGGGCGCTCTCTACTGCTGGGGGCTGAACACGAACGGACAGGCCGGAGACGGCACACAAGAGTTCGCGATACGTCCGTCGTTGGTGAAAGGGCTCCCGACGGAGGTGGCGGCGGTCCGAACCACGCGGGACACGACGTGCGCGCTGCTCACGAGCGGCAAGGTCTACTGCTGGGGAGGCAACTATTACGGCCAGCTCGGCAACGGTCAGATTCGGGGGAGAAGCTTGGTTCCGGTGGAGGTGGTGCTCCCATGAATGTGCGCATTCTCAACGTAGCGATCGTGTCCGCCGTCGGAACGGCGCTCGCTGCCGTCGTGGCATGCACCGAGGACCGCAGCGGGTTCGAAACGCCACCGGCAACCTTCGTAGTCGAAGGGGAAGCGGACGCGGGGACGTGCCCGCTGCAGTGCTCGCTCGACGGCCGCTCGGTCATCCGGTCGTGCAGCGGTGAGGTGGTCGAGGCGTGCGCGGCTGACCAGGCGTGCGGCGCCGCCTTGTGTCAGGAGCCATGCGCGGCCGCGGCCGCGGACAAGAGCTCGAACGGCTGCGAGTTCTACCTCTTCCCGCCGCCCGGGCCCCCGGGCCAAGACGACGCCTGCTTCGCGACGTTCATCGTCAATACGTCGGCCCAGCCGACGGAGCTGACGCTCGACCTCGATGGGGTTCCCGCGAACCTGTCGGAATCGATGTATCGCACGGCTTCGGGCGAGGCGACGTTGATCAAACACTCGGGGCCCATCCCGCCAGGAGAGAGCGTGGTCTTGTTCGTCTCCGATCGCGATCCGGAGGAGCCTAAGCTGGACACCCACGACAATGCCTGTCCGTCCGGCGTCAAGCCCGTGTACCTCCTCAAGCCCACGATGCGCGTGTCGGGGGTCGGGCGATCGTATCGCTTGAAGGCATCGAATCCGGTGTCGTCGGTCGCCATGTATCCGTTCGGCGGCGCGGCCAGCTTTCGGCCAGCGACCACGCTTCTCTTGCCCAGCGTGACGTGGGGAACGCAGCACATCGTCGTCGGGTCGTGGGGAGCGTCCGCAGGCGTGCCCCAAACGCACATCGTTGCGTCGTCGGACGACACGGAGGTCACGCTCCTTCCGTCGGTCGAGATTCAAAATGGTCCGGGTTTCATGGGCGGTGCAGCGAAGGTGCCGCTCACCTATCGTATGAGCCGAGGCGAGTTCGTTCAGTTCACGCAGCACGAGGAACTGAAGGGGACCATGGTCCTGTCGAACAAGCCAACGACGGTCTTCTCGTCGCATACCTGCGCCAACGTTCCGAATGAATCGGGGGCATGCGACATGCTCTTTCAACAGATCCCCACGTTCGAGCAGTGGGGATCGGAGTACGCGGCCGTCGGCTATCGTCCTCGCGTCGGCAACGAGCGTGAGCCGATGCCCTACCGAATCGTCGCCGCGCGCGACGGGACGCGCTTCGACTACGATCCGGCGATCCCTGCCGGTGCGCCGACGGAGCTCTCCGCGGGCGAGTCGGCGACGTTCCCCGCGGGCGTGGGGGACGCCTTCGTCGTGCGCTCCCAGGATGCCGAGCACCCTTTCTATCTCGGGGCGTACATGACCGGGCGTCAAGGGGGCTACTACGGTTCGCCCGACTTCGGAGGGGCCGGAGATCCGGACTTCGTCAACGTCATTCCCGCGCAGCAGTGGCTGAACTCGTACAGCTTCTACGCCGACCCAACGTACGCGGAGACCTCCCTCGTCATCGTGCGTGCGAAGAGCCACGGCTCGTTCAAGGACGTCTGGCTCGAATGCGCCGGGAACCTCGCGGACTGGAAGCCGATCGGGACGCGCGGTCAGTACGAGTACCTCCGCGTCGATCTCTCGCGCGGCGGGCGGGCGGGCGATCGCTTCGGGGACAAGGTTTGCCAGACCGGTCTCCATCGCATGCGAAGCGAGGGACCGTTCACGGCGACCTTGTGGGGTTGGGACTTCGCCGCCAGCTACGCGTATCCAGGCGGCATGGCCCACCGGAAGCTCGTCGAGACGCCGCTCGAACTGCTCCGGTGACGCCCGAGATGCGGATGCGCCGCGGGGCAGCGGCGCGGTCCGCTCTCGCGACTCACTCGAGGAATTCGGAGACGACGCGCGCGAGTACGTCGTCGTCGGCGAACACTTCTGCGATCGAGTCGTCCTCCGAGAGGTGCTCGAGGACCGCTCGCACGGCGCGCTTTGGCGGCCTCGCGGCGAGGAGCGGGGCGATTCGCTCCGCTGCCTGCGCGGGGGAGATGCCTTCAGCGAGCTCGACGAGCTTGCGATCGAGGAGGAACTTGAAGCAGAGGACCGAAGGGGCCTCGACGACGGGAGCCGCCTTCGGCTTGGCGGCAGCCACCCGGCGCGCGTGCGCCGCGACCTTCTCGAGCAACTTGCCGAGGTTCGGCGCCTCTTCCAAGGCGCCTTCGAGGTTCTCGTTGCCGACCTCGAAGAGCCAGACCGCGCCTCTCCGCGTGTCGACGGCGTAGAACCAGTCGTCATCCTCGCCCGGCTCACCCCCGACGTTCGACCGCCTCCGGATCCAGACGAACGGGACGACTCCGACCTGCTCGGCGTCGCCGGCCTCCACGGCCGAGCGAACGACGTCACCGTCATCGGTCATGTAGAGGTTCGTGACGCCCGCTCGAGCGACGTCGTCGAGGCTCATGAACGAGATCGTGTAGGGGGCATCGGAGAACGCGCCCCACGTCACGGCGACCTCGGCCTCGAGCGCGTCGTGGAACAGCGTGGAGCTCGGCGTCTCGCCGTCGTGCCATTCGTAGAGGTCGCGCAGCGTCGGCGGGAGCGGCATCTCGAGTGCCGCTGCCGTGGCCGCGATCTGCTTCGCCGTCGCGGCGGGGCGGAGCGACGAGCGGCCCTCGTGACCGAGCGCCTCGTCCAATCGAACCAACACGTTACGCAAATTCATCTGATGCACTCACCACCATCACGCGCGCCCGCCGTCAAGCAGCGAAGCGAGGACGGCGCTACTTCGCGCGGCCGACGATCTTGCCGGTGCCCACCGAGCTTCGCGTCGGCGTAGGTCGCGGGCCCGCATGGGGAGTCGGCTTCGTGTGCTCGCTTCGTGGGGTGAGGCGTTCACGCGGCGCGGGGAGATGCACGCTAGAGGTCGGTCTTCGCCTCGCGCCCGCAGATCGTGCCGGTGAGCTTGTTGCCGTTCTGGCCGAGCTCGATCGGGCACTCGGCGGCGTAGTCGAGCGGCGGATCGTAGACGGTGCCCGAGAGCTTCATCTTCTCGCTCTTCATCACGAGCGCTGACGTCGCCGACGGCTGCACGGCGAGGATGCCCTCCTGGGTGATCGTGCCGTCGAGCCTCATCGAGTAGTTGTCCTCGGCGTCGTCGTCCTTGAAGAGGTAGCCGCAGTCGGCGAGCACGTAGGTGAGCCGCACGTCGGTGGCGCCCTGCACGGCGTTCGACGTCGCCGTGCCGAAGACACGCGCGGTGCCGCCGAGCGGGCAGGGGGTGGTCAGGTCGTGCTCGCCGACGGGCTTCCCCTGGAGCGTCAGGTTGAAGGCGAGCTTCATCGTCTCGCGGAGCGCCTTCAGCGCGACACCGTCCTTGCAGTCTTCTTCGCACGGCGGCGGAGGAGGGGGCGTCGTCGCGGCGCTGCTGCAGCCGGCGCCGAGATACGACGAGGCGAAACTGCAAAGAGCGACGGAAAGAACGAGTGAAGCGCGCATCTAGAATCCTCCCTCGACGCCGAGGCTGGGGATCGTAACCGGTCCGATGAGCTGCGCCTGGCAGCCCGCGAGCGTGCAGGTCGTCGCGATCGCTTCCTTGGAGAGCGTCGCGTTGAGCCACTCGGCGACGGCCGACATCCACCACGTCTTGCCGAGCTGCCATCGCTTCTCGAGCCTGAGATCGACGCGGTAGAACGGCTGGAGGCGCGTCGCGTCGTCGGTGGGGTCGGGCGCCTTGGGGAGGCCCGTGTAGAACGTGAAGCGCGTGCCGGCGCGCCAGTTCTTCCCGAGATCGAACGCGAGCGCCGTGTTGAGCACGTGGGTTCGATCGAACGTCGCGATGTAGCTGCGTCCCTCGTAGGTGCGTGTCGAGCGCGAGAGCGTGTACGAGAGGAAGCCGCCGATCCTGCTCGTGAGCTTCCTCTTGAGGAAGAGCTCGAGGCCGATCGCCTCGCCGCGCGTGCGGACCTCGAAGGCGCTCGCGGCGGTCTGCGTCCCGCGACTGTCGGCGGCCTGCTGTCCACCGCCGCTCCGATCAGGTCCGATCGTACCCGGCGGGAAGCGTGGGACGCCGCAGGTCCTGCTGCCGCCGCCGCCGAAGCCGCCGCTCGTCCGCGTGCGATCTCCGGCGATCGAGTCGGTGGGGAAGGTCCCCGGCGCGCAGCCGCTGAGCTGGGGCGGGCTCGTGCCGAGCGGATCGCTCATGTCGTAGAAGGCGTTGTGGAACACGGTGGCGGTCGCGGTCGTCGCCTCGAAGATGTCGGCTTCGATCCCGATCGACTCCTGCACCGCCTTCTGGAGCCCGCCGCGGAGGCCGCCGGGCTGGAAGCCGGGGACGGGCACGACGAACGAAGGCGGCTGATGCGCGATCCCCATCGCCGAGAGGATGCGGACGTTCCGCGTCACCTCGGTGCGCATCGCGAGGCGCGGGTCGACGCCCATCGCGGTCGCTCCGTCGGAGGCGAAGAGGTCGACGCGGGCGCCGGGCGTGACCTCGAAGCCGCGCGCGACGGCGATGACGGCGTCGGCGCGCGCGCCGAACGCGAGATCGGCCCGCGAAGGGAAGTAGCTCGCGACCCGCGCGACCGACGGCGCGAGCGTGCCGGAGACGACCTGGACGTCGTAGGAGTCCATCTGCAGGTCGG
Source organism: Myxococcales bacterium 68-20 (assembly GCA_001899635.1). Lineage (GTDB taxonomy): Bacteria > Myxococcota_A > Polyangia > Polyangiales > Polyangiaceae > Labilithrix. The sequence continues at coordinate 43,408 of MKVQ01000010.1, forward strand.
TGCCGGCGCGGACGAGGACGCGTGGGTGTGCGTGATAGGTCACCTCGGAGCGCGCGCCGAGGACGCGATCGCGCACGTAGCGATCCTCCTGCGCGCGCGAGCGATCGAAGCCGGTGGTGACGGCGATGCGCATCGTGCCCTTGTCGCCGAGCTTCCTGTCGTATCGGAGATCGACGCGGTGGAACTCGGTACCGAACAGCGTGAGCGTCTGTGTGGCGGTTCGCTGCCCGAGGTAGTCGTAGGAGCCGAAGGCGAAGACGCTCACCTGATCGTCCGGGGTGAGGTTGTACGTGGCGCGGCCCTGGTAGTCCCAGTAGTCGAGCAGCGTGTCCGATGCGATCTGCGTGAGGAGGAACGCGGTGTACGAATAGCGCCCGCCGAGCAAGACCGAGCCGCGGTTCTTCGGCCCGAACGGCGTCTCGATCATCGCGCCCGCGTCGAAGAGGCGGAGGTTGTACTCGCCGTGCGGCCGATCGAGCGGCGGCGCTGTCTCACCGGAGACGATGCCGCCGCTGAAGCGCCCGAAGCGCGCGGGGTAGCCGCCGGGATAGAGATCGACGCGCTGGATGAGACCGGGATGGACGACCGAAGGACCGGCGCCGACGTGGAAGAGAAGCGGGATGCGGACGCCGTCGAGGTAGTAGCCGACGTTGCCCGGAGGCGCGCCGCGGACGAAGAAGAAGGGCAGGCCGGACACGATCGGCGTGACGCCGGGCATGATCTCGACGGCGCGGAACGGATCGCCGAACGTGCCCGGGATCTGGCGGACCTCGGTGCGTGAGAGCGTGACGGTGCGCCCGGGCTCGCGAGCGCCGCGGACGCGCACCTCGTCCGGTCGCTCCTGCGTCTTCGCGGGAGCGGGGCGCATGCTCGCCGGCTTGTCGGGGGCGGGGCTCGGAGCCGGCTCGGGCTCGCGCTCTTTCACCACCGGCGCGCGGAACGTGATCGCGACCTTGATCTTCGCGGCGACGGGCTTGCCGTTGCGGGTAGCCGGCGTGAAGCGCCATGTGCGCGCGGCCTCGGCGGCGGCGGTGAGGAACGGCTCGTCGGCGCCGGTCGGCGTCGACGACACGACGGCGCCGTCCTCGTCGATGACGAGGACCACGAGGGTGGTCGCGTCGCCGTTCGCGCCTTCGGGGTAGGGCACGTCCGGATCGGAGAGGAGCGTCGGCGGCTCCACCGGCATGGCGGCCGGAGCGGTCGGCTTCGCTTGCTCGTGCGCGCTCGCCGCGCGCGGCACCGTGCATGCGAGCGCGCACGCGAGCACTCGGGCGACGAAGCCTGCACGACGGCGCATACGTCGCGGATTCTGACTCAGGGCTCCGCGCGGCTCAGCTCATTTCAGAGGTGCCCCGACGATCCCGTGGTTCCGGGCGCCGAGCCGACTCTACGGGGCTCCCGGCCGCAGCTTGCCGGCGCGAGCGAACGATCAGGGAACGAGGACCAGCTTGCCTTTGACCTGGCGCTTCTCCATCCGCACGAGCGCCTCGCTCGCCTCGGCGAACGGGAGGACCGCGTCGATGTGCGGTCGGAGCTTGCCCTCGGCGACCCAGTCGAACAGCTTCACGCCGTTGGCGCGGTTGCGGGCCGGATCGCGCATCGCGAACGATCCCCAGAACACGCCGACGATCTGGCAGCCTTTGAGCAGCACCAGGTTCAGCGGGATCTTCGGGATGTCGCCCGCGGCGAAGCCGACCACGAGGAAGCGGCCTTCCCACGCGATCGAGCGAAGCGCGGCCTCCGAGAGCGCGCCGCCGACGGGATCGTAGACGACGTCCGCGCCCGCGCCGTTCGTGAGCGCCTTCGCGCGCTCTTTGAGATCCTCGCGGCCGTAGACGATGCCCTCGGCCGCGCCGTGCTCCTTGCAGAAGGCGACTTTCTCGTCGGTCGACGCGGCGGCAATCACGCGCGCGCCGAGGAGGTTGCCGAGCTCCACCGCAGCGGTGCCGACCCCGCCGGCGGCTCCGAGGACGAGCAGCGTCTCGCCCTTCTGCAGCGCGGCGCGATCGACCAGCGCATGGTACGTCGTGGCGTAGGTGAGGAGCGTCGCGGCGCCGGTCTCGAAGCTGACGCCGTCGGGGAGCTTCACCGTCGCGAGCTCCGGCACGACGATCTTCTCCGCGAATGCGCCGTGCACCAGCCATGTCGCGACGCGATCGCCGACGCGGACCGACGAGACGCCGTCGCCGACGGCGCTCACCACGCCCGCGGCTTCACCGCCGAGGATGAACGGCGGCGCGGGCTTGAACTGGTACTTGCCGTACGAGAGGAGGACGTCGGGAAAGTTCAGCCCGGCGGCCTTGACGTCGATCGCGACCTCGCCGGATCCGGGCTTCGGATCGGCGACCTCATCCACGCGAAGCCCCGAAGGGCCGGTGAGCTCGTGACACCGGACGGCACGCATGCTCTCGACATACCACACGGAACTCCGGCGCGCGCCCGCGAGCCAAGAACGTGCGCAACCGATCGCGAGCCGTAGCCGACAGGCACGTCGATGACCGCACACGATGAACACGCCTGGACCGAGGCGGACCGCGGACGCTCGCGTTCCGTGCTATCCAGGCCCGCGGCGATGACGGCGGAGCGCGCGAGCAGTTCAGACGCGGAGCCGTCGTGCGACGCGCGCGCGGAGGACGAGGCCCGGGCGGGCGACGTCGAACGCGGTGCCCGGATCGACGAGGTGTTGCGCGAGCGCTTCGGGCTCGATGCGTTCCGTCCGTGGCAGCGCGAAGCGATCGAGGCGGTCCTCGGGGACCCGGGACGCGTGCTCGTCGTCGCGCCGACAGGCGGCGGCAAGTCGCTCACCTACCAGCTCCCGGCGGCGATGCTCGACGGCCTCACGCTCGTCGTCTCTCCGCTCGTCGCGTTGATGGAGGATCAGGTCCGCTCGCTCTCGGCGCGCGGCATCCGGGCGACGTTCCTCGCCTCGACGGTCGAGCTCGCGGAGCGGCAGGCACGCGAGGCGGCGATGATCCGCGGCGAATACGAGATCGTGTACGTCGCGCCGGAGCGTCTCGTCGGGCACGCGTTCGTCGATCGGCTCTCGCGGTGCAAGCTCGCGCTCGTGGCGGTCGACGAGGCGCACTGCATCGCGCAGTGGGGGCACGACTTCCGCCCGGAGTACCTCCAGATCGGCGCGCTGGTCGAGCGGCTCCGGCCGCCGCGCGTCCTCGCATGCACCGCCACCGCGACGCCCGCGGTCCGGCGCGAGATCCGTGAGCGCCTCGGGCTCGATGCGAGCGGCTGTCACGAGGTCCTGCGCGGGTTCGCTCGTCCGAACCTGCACCTCGCCGCGCAGCACGTCGACGGACCGCGAGAGGCGAAGGCGGCGCTCGAGAAGACGCTTGGTCGCGCGTTGGGTGATCCGCGATCACCCAGCGGCGGCGCGATCGTCTATGCCGCCACGCGGAAGAGCACGGAGCAATACGCGGACGTCCTCGGTCGCCTGGGTTGGCGCGCGGCGGCCTATCACGCGGGGATGAGCGGAGAGGCTCGATCGCGCGTCGCCGATCGCTTCGCATCGCGCGCGCTCGACGTCGTCGTCGCGACGAACGCCTTCGGGATGGGCATCGACCGGTCGGACATCCGCGCGGTCGTGCACGTGCAGCCGCCGTCGTCGATCGAGGCCTACTACCAGGAGGTCGGTCGCGCCGGGCGAGACGGTGCCGAGGCCGCCGGGCTCCTGCTCTGTTCCGGCGCCGACATCGGGCTCCGCCGCCGTCTCGTCACGAACAACGCCGACGGGAGCGAGGCCGATCCGGCGCTTGCGGCGCGGGCGTGGGCGCTCTTCCGCGATCTCCTTCGCTACCTCGATGCGCGCACGTGCCGGCACGACTTCGTCCTCAGGTACTTCGGCGACGAGCACGAGCTGCTCGGCGGGTGCGGCCACTGCGACGTATGCCTCGAGCTCGACGGTGATGCCGCCGTCGACGACGCGGTCACCGAGGAGACGACGCTCATCGTGAAGAAGGCGCTCTCCGCCGTTGCGCGCGCCCAGCGCCGCGGTGGCCTTCAGGCGATCGCGGAGATGCTTCGCGGCGTGGAGAACGACAAGACCGATCGCTTCGGCTTCACCACGCTCTCGACGTTCGGTCTCTTCCGCGATCGCTCACACGACTGGATCCTCGCGCTCCTCCGCGCCCTCCTGACGGCGGGGTGGATCGACCTCACGCCGACGGAGCATCCTGTGCCGTACCTCACGAAGGCCGGGGCCGGCGTGATGAAGGGCGAGGTGCCCGCGCGCATCGTCCTTCCCGCCGAGCCACGTGTGCCCGCGAGCAAGCGGCGTCAGCGCGGCGAGCGCACCGAGCGCACCGACCTCCCCGCGCTCGACCCCGCCGGTCAGGCGTTGTTCGAGCGTCTCCGCGCGCGACGCGCGGAGATCGCGAAGGAGAAGGCGGTGCCGGCTTACGTCGTGGCGCACGATCGGACGCTCGCCGACATGGCCCACAAACATCCGCTCACGCGCGAGGCGCTCCTCTGCGTCCACGGCATGGGCCCCGCCCGCGTCGAGCAGTACGGCGATCGCTTCCTCGACGTGCTCGTCGATCGAAGCTGACCTCCGAGAAGTCCGCGTTCCATCGGAGCCCGTGCGCAGCACGCCGCTCGCGACGGCCGTTCACGCCTCGGATGCGAGCGCGAGGAAGTCTTCGCGGGTCATCGTGGACGGGTCGTCGGGGAGCCGATCGCCGGGGACGAGCACGCCGGATTCGTAACGCCAGGCGCCGTCCTCCCGCGTGAAGCGCGAGAGCTCGGCGAACGAGCGGTCTGCGCCTTTCTCGAAGATCCGCGCCACGAAGAGGACCTCGCCCTCGTCGCCCGACGCGCTCGCATGGAGGACCGAGAGGCGCATGAAGCGTTGCTTTTCGCGTGCGCGCGAGAGCTCTCGCACGGCTGCGTCGCGTGGAGCGGCGCGATCGGGATGGGACGAAGCGAGCGTGTCGAAGAGGTAGTCTCCGAGACCGACCGCGAACGCCGACCAGCGCGACCGCATCAGCGCCTCCGGGGTCTCGGCCAGGGCACCTTCGTGCAGTCGGCCACAGCACGCGCGGTAACGGAGACCCGATCCGCAGGGGCAATCACGAGGAGGAGAGGGCACGCGACGGATATACCGCGCGCGAGGTGCCGATGCGCGTGTTCAGCGCCCTGCGGAGCGACGGCCCAGGGCGAAGCCCACCGCTCCTGCTGCGGAGACCATGAAGAGGACTCCGAAGATCATGACCGCGACGAGCCAGCCGGCGATCGACGACGAGCGTTGCTGCTCGGGCGCGCGGACCGCGGGGGCGGCGACCGCCGAGAGCGGCGTCGGTCGGGATGCCGTCGCGAGCAGATCGCTCGGCAGTGCCGCTCCCACGGGCGGGGCTGCCGGTAGGGAGGCGGAGGGGGCCGGAAAGTCGATGTCGGGCTGCGCGTGGATGGCGCCGAGGATGCCGGCCTCGATCGTCGGTCGGGAGTGCGGATCCTCGATCCCGCTCGTCCGATCGACGTCCGCGAGCGCGTCGGCCATTCGCTGCTGGAGGTGACGCTCGATGGCGTCCGGAGTGAGCACGGCACGGGTGCCGCTCTCCGTGCGGAAGCTGCTCGGATCGAGCGCAGCCATCTTCACCGTGCGTCTGGAGCCGTCGACGACCTCCTTGGGGTAGTCGCGCCGAGCGGTGTCGTGCTCGTGCTCGTCGAACTTCTCCGACACGCCTTTGGTCACCGTGCCTCCTCGCGCCGCGCCGCGCCGCTGCGACCGCGCTCCGTCGAGTGTACCATCCCGATCGAGGATCGCCCGGCTCACCAAGCCGGGTCTGGTAGACGGCGACCGCGTCGGCTTCTCCACTGCCCAGACGGGGGAACGAGGAGGAGATGAGGAGAGGTTCCGGTTTGAATGAGTGCTTACATACGTAGGCCTACGTGAAGCTACGTTGGTGACTCTAATGGTTTCCACTGGTTGGGAGGTTGACCAGGGGAGTGACCGGCCCACCGCGGGTCCTGGAACCTTCACGCTCCCAACTCTCGGGTCGCGGGACGCGGGCGAGCGGGCTGTTTACGAGGCGAATCGTCGCGAGCGCCGGGGCAGGAGGGAGGCTCGCGCTCGCGCTGGTCGCGCAGGAGGATGCGCGATGCGGCCGCGGCCGAGCGCGGCCCGGCGCTTGCTCGCGCCGAGGCCATGGTCATCCCGCAGCGCGACTGGCTGCTTCTCCGAGGACGCATGCGTGCAGCCGCGAAGATCTCCGACCTTCCGCTGCTGCTGATGGCGCGGGGCGGGGTCGAGGGTGACGATCGGCACAAGGAAGCCGTCGATTCCTCGGAAAAAACACGCGACGCCTGACGGATCGCGCGGGGCGGCCACGGAGTCGCCCCAGCGCACGGTCGAGCTTGGAGCGAGCTCGTGCAGAAATCGCTCGAAAGAACGAAACGCCGGGTGGGGTGTCGGCATCAATGCGCGACTGGGGCGTTGCTCCCGTACCAACCCTCGAATATTCGTCGGCACCCAAAAATGCGCGCGGCGGCTCTCGGTCTTCTAACCATCCTCTCCACCCAGGCATTCCTCGCCTGCAAGAAACCCGAACCTGCGGCAGCGGAGGTGACCTCCGCGAAGACGGAGGCCCCGATCAAGGTGCAGGTCGCGTCGGTCGAGCAGCTGCCGATGCCGGAGCATCTGGTGCTCACCGGTACGCTGCGCGCGAGCCAGGAGTCCGAGGTCGCAGCGGACGCCGCCGGCAAGGTCACCGCGACCTTCGTCGAGCGCGGTCAGCGGGTGAAGCAGGGCGACACCCTCGCGATCCTCGATGCGCGGGGCGCGTCGATCTCCGCGTCCGCCGCGAACGCTCAGTCGCAGCTCGCGAAGGCGCAGCTCGAGCAGGCGCAGCGCGAGTGCGAGCGGGTCAAGTCGCTCAAGGAGACCGGCGCGATCTCGCAGGCCGAGTACGACCGCGTGACCTCGCAGTGCCAGACCACGCAGTGGTCGGCGGCCGCCGCGCAGGCGCAGCAGCAGAACGCGCAGAAGATCGTCGGTGACTCCGTCATCCGCGCGCCGTTCGCCGGCGTCATCGGAGAGCGGTACGTCAACGTCGGCCAGTACGTGCAGCCGTCGACGCGTGTCGTGACGCTCTACGCGCCCGACCCGCTGCGGCTCGAGCTCACCGTCCCGGAGGCGAACGTCGCCGGGATCAAGCCCGAGCAGTCGGTCGTCTTCACCGTCTCCTCCTACGGAGACGAGAAGTTCACGGGGACGGTGAAGTTCGTCAGCCCGAACCTCCGCCCCACGACGCGTGACCTCGTCATCGAGGCGTTCTGCCCGAACGCCGATCTGAAGCTCAAGCCCGGCATGTTCGCCGTCGCGCGGCTCGAGACCGCGGAGAAGCCGCAGATGGCCGTCCCGGCGACTGCGCTCGTCAAGCAAGCCGACGCGACGCGCGTGTTCGCCGTCGTCGAGAAGCGGGTCGAGGAGCGCATCATCCAGACCGGCGCAGAGCGTGACGGAAAGGTTGCCGTGCTCGGGGGCCTCAAGGCCGGCGAGCACGTGGTCGTCTCGCCCGGTACCGACGTGCGCGACGGCGCGCAGGTCCAATAGGGGTCGCCCATGCAGTGGCTAGCCGAGATCTGCGTCAAGCGGCCGATCTTCGCGACGGTCCTCGTCCTTCTCATCTCCGTCATCGGATTGGCGGGGTACTCGAAGCTCGGGCTCGATCGCTTCCCCAACATCGATCTTCCGATCGTCGTCGTGATCACGCGTCTGCCCGGCGCGGCTCCCGAAGACGTCGAGACCGAGATCACGGAGAAGGTCGAGGAGGCCTGCAACACGATCAGCGGCATCGAGGAGATCACCTCGATCACGTCCGAGGGCGTTTCGCAGGTCGTCATCCGCTTCGTCCTCGAGAAGAGCACCGACGTCGCCTCGCAGGAGGTCCGCGATCGCCTTCAGCTGATCATCCCGGATCTCCCCAAGGGCATCGACCTGCCCACCGTGCAGAAGCTCGATCCCGACGCGTCGCCGATCATCTACTTCGCGCTCAAGTGGCCGGGGAAGCCGATCCAGGAGATCACCGAGCTCGCCGACAAGCGCGTGCGCCGGCACTTCGAGTCGGTCAACGGCGTCGGCCAGGTCGCGATCGTCGGCGGTCAGAAGCGCCAGGTGAACGTCTGGCTCGATCCGATCAAGATGCGCGCCGTCAACGTGACGGCGCTCGACGTCCAGCGCGCGATCGGGACCCAGAACCTCACGATGCCGGGCGGGCGCGTCGACACCGGCCCGGAGCAGCTCACGCTCCGCATCCACGGCCGCGTCGAGCGGCCTGACCAGATTGGCGATCTCGTCATCCGCCAGGAGGCGGGCCACTCGATCCGCGTCCGTGACGTCGGCCGCGTCGAGGACGGCGGGGAAGAGGCGCAGAGCGCCGCGATCCTCGACGGAGATTCGGCGATCGTCCTCGCGATCCGCAAGCAGTCGGGCGCCAACACGGTCGAGGTCGTCGACACGGTGAGGGCGCGGCTCGAGGACCTCAAGCGCTCGCTCCCGCCCGGGGCCCAGATCGAGGTCGTTCGCGACGACTCCGGTGTCATCCGCACGAGCATCGACGGCGTGAAGGAGCACCTCATCGGCGGCGCCTTCCTCGCCGCGCTCGTCGTGTTCCTCTTCCTCGGCAACTTCCGGAGCACGATCATCGCGGCAGTCGCGATCCCGGTCAGCATCGTCGGCACGTTCGCGCTGATGTGGGGCGTGGGCTTCACGCTCAACACGATCACGCTGCTCGCGCTGGCGCTCGCGGTCGGTATCGTCATCGACGACGCCATCGTCGTCCTCGAGAACGTCTTCCATCACGTCGAGAAGGGCACCCCGCCGAAGAAGGCGACCATCATCGCGACGAAGGAGATCGGCCTCGCCGTCCTCGCGACGACGCTCTCGCTCATCGCGGTCTTCTTGCCGGTCGCGTTCCTCGGCGGCATCCCCGGCCGCTTCCTCAAGAGCTTCGGCGTCACGATGGCGATGGCGATCGCCATCTCGCTCTTCGTGAGCTTCTCGCTCACGCCGATGATGACGTCGAAGTGGCTCAAGCCGAGGATCCCCGGCGCCCAGAAGCCGTTCGGCGAGCGCGTCACCGACGTCGTCTATCGCCCGATCGAGCGTGTCTACATGGCGGTTCTTCGCGTCGTCATGAAGCGCCGCTGGATCGTCCTCGTCGCGTGCGCGGTCACCCTCGGATCGTGTGTCCCGCTGGCGGGCAAGGCGAACAAGGGCTTCCTTCCCATCAACGACGAGGCGCACTTCGAGATCGTCGTCCGTGCCCCCGAGGGGACGAGCCTCGCCCAGACGCGCCTCATCAGCGAGCGCATCGCCCGCGAGCTCCGCACGTGGCCCGAGGTCACGCGTACGCTCCTCACGATCGGCGACGACAACGCGCGCACGCAGAACGTCGGGCGCGTCTACGTCCGCCTCCTCGATCCCGAGCACCGCGTCCTCAAGCAGAACGAGCTGATGGACAAGGCGCGCCGGGAGATCACGTCGAAGCAGGACAAGAGCCTGCGCATCAACGTCCAGGAAGTCGCGGCGTTCGGCGGTGGCTTCTCGACCGCGAAGATCCAGTACACGGTTCGCGGCCCCGATCTGAAGAAGCTCGAGGAGGCGACGGGGAACGTCCTCGCGAAGCTACGCAAGGTCCCGGGCGCGGTCGACGTGGACTCGTCGCTCATCACCGGGAAGCCGGAGATCGGCGTCCGGATCGATCGTCCGCGCGCCGCGGACCTCGGGGTCTCGGTCGCCGACACGGCCGCTGCGCTCCGCCTGCTCGTCGACGGCGACAAGGTGTCTGCCTACGAGGAGAAGGGCGAGCAGTACGACGTGCGCGTCCGCGCCGAGCGTGAGTATCGCGCCGACGCCGTCGGGCTCGAGATGCTGACGGTGCCCTCGCAGCGCCTCGGTCAGGTTCCGCTCCGGAGCGTCATCGACCTCGAGCGCGGGACGGGCCCGGCGCAGATCAACCACCTGAACCGCCAGCGCGTCGTGACGATCCTCTCGAACGTCGCGCCGGGCGTGAGCGAAGGAAAGATCGCAGACGAGGTCGATCGGCTCGTGAAGGAGGAGAAGCTTCCGCCTTCCTACACGGCCGAGCCCACGGGTCAGACCCGCGAGATGAAGCGCGTGTTCGTGAGCTTCGCGATCGCCGTCGTCCTCTCGTTCATCATCATGTACCTCGTGCTCGCGGCGCAGTTCGAGTCGTGGCTCCACCCGATCACGATCCTCCTCTCGCTGCCGCTGACGCTGCCGTTCGCGTTCCTGTCGATCATCATCTTCAAGCAGGCGATCGACCTGTATTCGATCCTCGGCATCCTCGTGCTCTTCGGCGTCATCAAGAAGAACGCGATCCTCCAGATCGATCACACGAATCAGCTGCGCGCGAAGGGAATGCCGCGCGATCAGGCGATCCTCGAAGGCAACCGTGACCGCCTCCGTCCGATCCTCATGACGACGGTCGCGTTCGTCGCGGGCATGCTGCCGCTCGTCCTCTCCCAGGGCGTTGGTTCTGCGTACAACCGCGCGACCTCCGGCGTCGTCGTCGGCGGGCAGACGCTCTCGTTGCTCCTCACGCTCCTCGCCACCCCCGTGGCGTACTCGTACTTCGACGACATCGGCCGGTTCGTCCGCCGCATCCTCGGCAAGAAGGAAGAGGAGGGCGAGCCGCCGTCCTCGTCCTTCCCCGAGGAAGCACACGCGGCCGCCGAGGAGTAGAGCGCCCGCGCGGACCTCCGCGCGTCAGGTGATGTCATTTCGCTTCCGTCGCGGAGAGCGCGGAGGAGAGCCATCGTGGTGGTGGGCGGCAACGGATGCCGCCCACTTCGCGGTCGGGGGCGCACCCCGACTGCCCACGATGGAGATCCTCATGAAGCTTTCCTCTGCCTTCTTCGCCGCTGCCCTCGCTCTCTCGACGCTCGCTGGATGCTCCGGCAGCGACGGCGAGATCGCCGTCGACGCGGCGAGCTCGCCCCTCACGTCGGAGGGCAACGACAAGCTGTTCACGCTCCGCATCGTCGACGCGCGCGAGGGCGGCTATCCGCTCGAGGGGCTCGTCGTGAAGGTGACCGTCGACGGAGGCGAGCCGCTCACGGTCTCGTACGAGGCCACCGACACGAACGGAAACGGCGTGCTCGACAAGGACGAGTCGCTCGAGTGCATCGAGAGCGCGGAGAACCAGCTCGACGCCTCCGTCGCGGGCAAGGAGCTCGAAGTCGAGCTCTACGCGAAGATCGACGGTGAGGAGACCAAGGTCGGCAGCAGCACCTGGACGCCGGCGAAGTGAGGACGGCCGCCCGGGCTGCGCGCTCGTCGTAGTCGAGCCCGGCCCGACGTCGGATCGACGAGCCGGAGACGCCGTTCATCGCGGTGTCTCCGGCGTCGTCTCGGCGTCATTCATCCCAAGAGGCCGACGAGCGCGCGTGGCGTGTCAGAGGCGGCCCGACGATGCCCACTGGTGCTCGGCGGCGACGTGGCCGTAGCCCGCGCCGACGATCGCTCCGTACACGATGTGCGCTCCGAAGAACGTCAGCACCCCGGCAGTCCCGAGGTTCGCGAAGTACGGACCAGGGTCGGGCATGCGCTGCGGAATGAGCGGATGAAACTGCGGGGTGAATCCGATCAGAATGCCGATCAGCGCGGCGTGAACCACCGCGGTGAGCATCCCGGTCGTTGCTCCGCCGTGATCCCAGACGTTCTCGAACAGGTAGCCGTAGAGCAAGCCGAACAGTCCGCCCACCATGAGGTGAATCAAGAGGCCGAGCCCGAACGCTGCTCCGCTCGGCGCGAGACCCGTCAACGTGCCGAGGATGATCTCGATGCTGAGCGGGAGCCCGGCCGCTCGAAGCACGGCCGTCAGCAAGCTGATCGCCGCAGCGCCGAGGATACCGAAGAGGATGGCTTTGCCGGGTCGCATGGTCTCGATTGCCTCCGCTCCTCACCACTGCACCGACCGCGCCAAGGCTCTGCCGGCGCATCGGCACGCTGTCTTTCACCTGCGATCATCTGAGGATCGCGCGACGGCGCCCCGCTGTGGCGAGGCTGCCGGGCCCACGGCACCGAGCGATCGAGGCCTCCGCCCGGCAAATCGGCGTTGTGGTCGCCGATCCGGCGTAGGATCGGGAGTCGGTGGGGGGCGAGGACGAGGACAGGATCTCCGACGGCTCGATCCGCCTCGTGGTCCACAAGCGGCGTCCGGCCGATTCGCTCGCGGACATCGCTGGCTACGGCGACGCGGCAGCGCGAGCCGAGGCGCTGCTCGTTCGTCTCGACCGGACGACCGACCTCGGCGCGCGCGCTCGGATCCTCGTCGAGATCGCCATCACGCTGCGCGACGGCCTCGCCGATCGTGCGCAGGCGGTCGACGCGCTGCTCGAGGCGTGGCGGAGCGAGCCCACCAACGACGACATCCTCGATCACCTCGAGCCGCTCGTCCGCACCGAGGGCCGCTGGACCGAGGCGCTCGAGCAGACGCGCGCGCTCGCCGGGGCGGAGCGGGACCCCAGACGTGCGCTCGCGTATCACGAGGCGATGGTGCGGTGGCTCACACGGGACACGCCGGACGCGGAGCTCGCGCGGCAGTGGGTCGAGCGCGTGCGCGTGCTCGACCCCACGCACGCCCTCGTGCACTTCCTCCAGGCGGCGCTCTCACGAGAGCATGGCGACTTCAAGCGCGAGATCGACGAGCTCGATCTCGCGGTCCTCAGCACGCGCAGGAAGGACGATCGCGTTCGAATCCACCTCCTGCTCGCATCGCGGTACCTCGACGAGCGCACGTTGAACCGTGCCGAGGCGAAGAAACACTTCGAGCAGGCGCACCGGCTCTTCCCGCACATGATGGAGCCGCTCCGCGGCCTCGAGCAGCTCGCGAGCGGCGACGGAGACAGTGTCGCGCTCGCCGACGTCCTCCGGCGCCAGGCCGACGCCGACGTCGAGGAGAGCGAGCGCATCCAGATCCTCCTCCGGCTCGCGAAGATCGAAGAGAACGAGTTCCGCAGGCCCGAGCTTGCCGCACGCACGCTCGAGCGCGTCGTCGCTCGTGCGCCTCGTGTGATCTCGCCCGGCGCGCCCGACTTCACCGTCCTCGACGACCTCGAGCGTTGCTACCGCGCGGCGCGGATGTGGCCGGAGCTCGTCGCCGTGCTCGAGCGCGCCGCGATCAGCGACGCGGATCCGGAGACACGTGCCGAGCGCCTCAGACGGCTCGGCGACGTGCTCGAGTCGAAGCTCGGCGACGTGCGCGCGGCGCTCGAGACCTATCAGCGGCTCGCCGGGCTCCTGCCGGAGGACGAGACCGTCGTGAGCGAGCTCGCGCGGCTCGCAGAGAAGGTGTCCGACGTGACGCTCGCGGTGAGCTGCCGCGAGCGCCTCGCCGAGCTCGCGAAGGAGCCTGCGGTTCGGGCGCGGCACAACCTCATCGCGGGGCAGCTCTTGACCCCGATCGACGCGCCCGCCGCGCGGCGCTACTTCGAGCGCGCGGCTGTGGCCGACCCGACGAACGCCTCGGCGTGGAGCGCGCTCCTCTGGGACGCCCGGGCGGAGAACGATCAAACACGCGCGGCCCGCTATCTCGAGGAGCGCGCCAAGGCCACCGAGACGCCGCGTGTGCGCGCGACCTGTTTCGTCGAGCTCGCGGAGCTCCGGGGGAAGATGGGGGACGTCGCGGCCGAGCGACGCGCATACCTCGACGCGCTCGCCGCCGATCCGATGAACGAGAGTGCGGCCGGGGCTCTCCTTCACCCTTTCCTCGAGGAAGGCCGCCATGTCGAGGCGGAGCCGCTCTGTGCCGTCGTCGCGGCCGCCGCCGAGCGTGACAACGACAGCTACCTTCTCTTCACGGCGAGGCGCGCGCAGGCTCGGATCGGCTTTGCGCTCGGCAAGTCGGACCTCGCGCTGGCCGGTGCGCTCGCCGCGTTCGAGGCCCGGGGTGAAGACATCGATGCCCGATCGGATCTCGTGCGCGCGGCGAGCGACATGCGCGCCGATCCGCAGGTGCTCGAGGCGCGCGACGCGCTCGTCGTCATCGCCGACAGCGCTCGAGGGCTCACCGTCGAGACGCGGGTCGCTCTCGCGGAGGTGCTCGCGCTCATCGGCGAGAACAACCGCGCCGCCACGCTCTACGACGACGCGCTCGTCGAGAGGCCTGACGACGAGCGCGCGCTCGCGGGCCTCTCCCAGCATCACGCGGCGTCCGGCAACAAGGTGGCGTCGCTCGCGCTCGAGCGCCAGCGGGCGATGGCGATCGCCGATCCGAGCGAGCGTCTCGCGACGCTCGTCGAGACCGCCGAGGCCTTTGCGAAGATCGACGAAGACGCGCTCGCGGCCGAGGTCTACGAGTCGGCGCGGCAGCTCGCGCCGGCGCACCTGCCGATCCTCCACAAGCTCCTCGCGCTCTACCAGAAGGCGAAGAAGTGGGCGTCGCTCTTCGACGTCCTCCGCTCGATCGCGGAGGTCGATGCCGACCCTCATCGGCGCGCGAAGACGCTGTTCACGATGGGCCAGATCGCGAACGCGGAGCTGCTCGATCGCGGCGCGGCGCTCGAGCTCTTCGATCGGACGCTCGACGTCGATCCCTCGCAGCTCCAGGCCTTCGAGCGGATCGTGCGCATCCTCACCGAGGCGAAGGACTGGTCGGGCCTCGAGCACATGTACCGGAAGATGGTCGCCCGCGCCGACGCTCGCAGCGACCAGAAGCTCTCCGCGCTCCTGAGCAAGCAGCTCGGCGTCGTCTACCGCGATCGCATCCGCGACCTCCCCGCGGCGATCGATGCGGTGCAAGCCGCCGTTCGGTCGAGGCCGAATGACGAGGAGGCGCAGGCGATGCTTCGCGAGCTCCTCGCGAGCACCGGTCAGGCGAGCGGAGCCGTCGCGATCACGCTGGAACGCGTGCTCGAGGAGCCACTGGATCCGCGGCCCTATCCCGCGCTCTTCGATCTACTCGTGTCGCAGCATGCACGCGATCGCGCTCTGTGCGTCGCGAGCGCGATGAGCTTCCTCGACGTCGCGCATCCCGCGGCGACGGGATGGAGGCAGAGCTACCCGCAGCCGCCCATCGAGGGCATCGTTCTCGACCTCGGCCCGGAGGGATATCGCGATGTCCTGCACCCCGAGCTCGACCCTACGCTGACGGAGATCTTCCAGACCGTGGCGCCCGCGGTGATCGACATCGCGCTGTCACGGCTCTCGCTCCGCGAGCGGATTCGGCATCCGGGGCCGTCGCTCGAGGGCCAGGACTGGCTCTCGAGCGCCGTGGCACGTGCGGCCACCATCCTGGGGGCGCCGGCGCCGCGGCTCTTCGCCCGGCGAACACCGGGCCCCGCGATCGCGCCCGCGGCGACGAAGCCGCCGGGCCTGCTCGTGTATCCGCAGGCGCTCGCCGGAGTCAGTCGCGAGGTGCTGTCGTTCATGATCGGCAAGCGTGTGCTCGAGCTCACGCCGCCGCTCCTGGCGCGCGCGCTGTGTCCTTCGGTCTCGGAGCTGAAGGCGCTCGCGTCCTCCGCGGCCCGCATCGCGACGGACCAGACGGAGCCCGGGGACCCGCCCCTGAGGCAGCGTCTCGAGCGGGGCGACGTCGCTCGCATCACCGCGGCGGTGCACGCGTCGATGGGGCAGGGCGGTAGGCTCGACGTCCTCCGCTGGTCTCGGCTCGCGGACGTCTCCGTCTCCTGCGGAGGCCTCCTGCTCGCCGGGGACCTCGAGGCTGCGCGCGCCGCCATCGCGATCGAGCCGCAGGCGCCCGGCGATCTGAACCCGCGCGACAAGATGCGGGAGCTCGTGGCGTGGTTCCTCGGAGACCGCTGCGCCGGGCTGCGGTGGCGCCTCGGCGTGGCGCTCGGCTGACGGGCTCGTCCGGCGCGACGAGGACCGCCCGTGCTAACGTCCGCGCGCGGAAGGAGCGGGCCGTTGGTCGGCTCCGCCATGCGCTTACGACGAGGTGCCGTGAAATGAAGCTGAGAGACGTACTCCCGATCCTCGACGAGCTCGCGCCGCTTCGCTACGCGGAGAGCTGGGACAACGTCGGGCTCCTCGTCGGCGATCCGGACGCGGAGATCCGGAAGGTCCTCGTCACGGTCGACTATTCGGACCTCGTCGCGGAGGAGGCCCGTGCGCGCGGCGTCGAGCTCGTCGTCGCGTACCATCCGCCGATGTTCGCCGCGGTGAAGCGTGTCCCTCACGATGCACTGTGGGCCGACGCGATTCGCCGGGGGATCGCGCTGTACAGCCCGCATACCGCGCTCGACGTTGCGCCCGCCGGCACGAACGATTTCCTCGCCGATGCGTGTGGCATCGCCACGGTCGGTCGGAGGCCGCTCCGCGCGTTCGCAGCGCGACCCGGCACCACGGAGCCCGAAGGGATCGGCCTCGGGCGTGTCGGTGACGTCGCGGCCGAGCCGCTTGCCAAGATCGTCGCGAGGCTGAAGCCTGCGCTCGGCCTCGAGTACGTGCTCGTCGCGGGCTCGCTCGACGCCGTCGTGAGTCGCGTCGCGGTCGCCGCCGGCGCCGGGGGCGAGCTCCTCGGCGATGCCGTGCGCGAAGGGGCCGAGCTGTTCGTCACCGGCGAGGTCCGTCATCACGATGCGCTCTCGGCCGTCCGCCGCGGCGTCGCCGTCGTCGCTACGCTCCACTCGAACAGCGAGCGCAGCGCGGTGAGGTCTTTCGCGTCGCGCGTCGCGGAGAGGCTCGGAGCGCTCGAGGTGTTCTCGAGCGAGCGCGACGCCGATCCGTTCGTGGTCGCCTGAGCTCGCTCGCGCACTATTTGTCGGTTCCGATCGCCTCGGTCCACCGTTGGATGTCCTCCGCGGACACGCCTCCCCACGGCGCCGTGCGCGCGTCGGAGTAGCCGCGCTCGCGAAGGTCGACGAGGTACTGCTCGCGCGAGAGGAGCGTTCCCCGGCAGACCTCGAGATCTTCGGACCGCTGCTGGTCCCTCGCGCGCTCGAGTAGCTCGTTCATGACCTTCGCGGGGATGCAGTGCCGCTTCCGCGGATAGACGAAGGAGTAGAAGACGAGGTGTCCGAGCAGGACGCGCCAGTTGTCGCCGAAGCGGCGGAGGAGCCGGTCCCAATCGAGCCGTGGCCCGCATGCCTCGATCAGATGGTGGATGTCGGCCCCGTCGAAGCGCTCGCGCTCCATGACGAAGGCCTTGCTCGTGATCATCTCCTCGGCAGGAGACACGAGGATGGGGATGTTCCAGAGCATGCACGAGGCGGCGTGCTCGAACCATGCGTCATCGACGGGGCAGAGTCCGTTCGCGGAGTCGAAGATGAAGTCGACGAAGTGTGGACCTGACCATGCCTTGGCGAGCCAGTGCGGGAACAGGACCTCCGTCTCGTACCCGACCTCTTCGAGTACGAGGATCGCGCGAGCGAGGTCGCGCTTCCGCAGGAAGATGTCAAGGTCCTTCGTGTCGCGCGCGATGCCGGCGAAGTGCTTGAGCGCGATCGCCCCGCCCACCAGAAACGGAACGCGAGCGTCCGTGAGCGTCCGCAGCGTGTCCTCGTAGAACTGGCGAGCGAGGGGCCGAACCATCCGGCGCGTGCTCAGGGGCACATGGGCTCTCTGGGGCTGGACCATGGGTAGATGCGGTTCCTACAAGCCCCGTTCCACGCCGCGGCGCAGCACCCGCCTTTGGGTTGGTTGGGGCTCCACCGCGGGTGGTCGGGCCTTGCACTGCGGGTGGTCGGGGGGCAGCCCCAAGCAGCCGAAGCGAGCGGGGTACGCGAGTTGCTCCCAGATGGGGAGGGAAGCTCATGAGCGAAGCCGAGGGTCACACGGACGAGAGGCGTCGGATGCGCATCGCTGCGATAGGCGATCTCCATGTCTCCAAGGAATCTGCGGGCATGCTCCGTCCGCTGCTGGCTCAGGTCGAGACGCGCGCGGACGTGCTTCTCCTCTGTGGCGACCTCACCGACTACGGCACGGCGGAGGAGGCGCATGTCCTCGCGCGCGAGCTCTCGGTCGTGAAGCATCCGATCATCGCGGTGCTAGGGAACCACGACTTCGAGTCCGGCCATGCCGACGTGGTCGCGCAGGTGCTCTCCGAGAGCGGGGTGCGCGTTCTCGACGGGGACAGCCACACCATCGATGACGTCGGATTCGCCGGCGTCAAAGGATTCTGCGGAGGCTTCGGGCGAGGCACGCTTGGACCGTGGGGCGAGATGGCCGTGAAGACGTTCGTCAAGGAAGCGCTCGACGAGGCGCTCAAGCTCGAGTCGGCGCTTGCTCGTCTCCGCACTCCGCGACGGGTGGCGTTGCTCCACTACGCACCGGTTCGCGACACCGTCGTGGGCGAGCCGGAGGAGATCTATCCGTTCCTGGGTTGCAGCCGCCTCGAGGAGCCGCTCGAGCGCTACCCCGTGACCGTGGCCTTCCACGGCCATGCGCACCGGGGAGCGCTGGAGGGCAAGACGCGTATCGGTACGCCCGTCTACAACGTCTCGCTCCCGCTGCTGCGCCGACATCTCGGAGAGCTCCCGATCCGGATCGTCGAGCTCCCCTGAACGCGCCGCGCGCCGGCGCAGCTCGGCGGGTGGTTGGGGCGCAGCCCAAGCTCGAGATGGCGTCTGGAGCATGCGGCACGCGCGCCCGCCGGTCACGCTGTGGCGGGAGCGCGAGCGCGAAGCGCGACCGACCGTCGCGCACGGGCGTCTTGGCGAATCGCTCGCAACGGCGCGGCTCGCGCTCCGATGGCCGACGTCCAAGCACGCTGGAGGTTTGCCCGACGAGGTTCGTGCGTTCGCCCATTCCTTCTGGCGACGATGCAGAGCTCGCGTGTTCCAGCAGCGCTTCCGCGATCGAGCCCGGCTGTCGCCTGCTGCCGAATGGCTGGAGCGAGGTGCGTGTGCATAGGAAGCGGAAGCAGGGATTCTCGGTGGATCGGTCCCTCGACTGGCAGCGCTCGTGGGGCACGGAGATCGCAAAGGCTCCTGCCAACATGGTCGCCCAGGTGCTCCCGCTCACGTCGCGCGTCAGCGTCGATGAGCTCGGCTTCGACAGGGTCACAATGAAAGAGGCCGTCCGTCGGATCGTGCGGATGGCCCGACGCAGGGACCGAGCTCGTTACGTCTGCACCGGCAACCTCGACCATCTCGTCATCGCCGACCGCGATCCCGATTTCCGAGCCGCGTATCGCAAGGCTGACCTCGTCGTCGCCGACGGCGCGCCGGTCGTCTGGTTGTCGCGGCTCGCTTCGCGCGGGGCGAGCGGGACGCTGCCGGAGCGCGTGGCTGGGAGCGATCTCTTCTGGGAGCTCGCTCGATTGTCCGGTGAAGCCAACCTCCGCCTGTTCTTCCTTGGCGGGCTGCCGGGCGCAGCCGCCAGAGCGGCAGCGGTGGTGGAGAAACGTCATCCGGGCGCGCGGATCGCGGGGACCTATTGTCCGCCGCTCGAGGCGTTCGACACGGGAGAAGAGCAAGCACGGATCCGTCGCATCGTCCGCCAGGCGGCGCCGGACGTCCTCCTCGTCGGGTTCGGCGCGCCGAAGCAAGAGAAGTGGATGGCCGAGAACAAGGACCTGCTCGGAGTGCCGGTGGCGATCGGCGTCGGAGGTTCGTTCGAGCTGGCGTCGGGGATCCGGCGTCGCGCGCCGCGCTGGCTCCGGAGCTCGGGGCTCGAGTGGCTCTTTCGCTTCGCTCAGGAGCCGAAGCGCCTCTTCCGGCGCTACGTCGTCGACGATCTGCCATACTTCGCCGGTGCAGCGGCGCGCGCGCTTGCAGCGCGATTTCGCGGGCCGGCCCGCCTCGCCGTCTGATCTGGGCGAAGGGCTTCCGTCCCGATCGATCGCTCGAGCGGGATGAATGCTATAGCTTGCGCGTGAAGCTCCCGTTCCGACCGCCCGTTGCGCCGATGCTCGCCAAGCTCGCGAGCGAGATCCCCGAGGGAGACAACTGGCTCTACGAGCCCAAGTGGGACGGCTTTCGCGCCCTCGTCTTCCGTGACGGAGACGAGGTCTACACGCAGAGTCGCGATCTCAAGCCGCTCGACCGGTACTTCCCCGAGCTCGCCGCGCCGTTCCGCGAGAACCTCCCGGAGCGCTGCGTGCTCGACGGCGAGATCGTGATCGCCACCGACGACGTCCTCGACTTCGACGCGCTCTTGCTCCGGATCCACCCTGCGGCGTCGCGGGTCGAAATGCTCGCCAGGGAGAAGCCGGCCTCCTTCGTCGCGTGGGACCTCCTCGCGCTCGGCGACGATGACCTCCGCGGTCTGCCACAGATCGAGCGGCGCGCGCGGCTCGAAGAGGTGCTGGCGAATGCGAAGCCGCCGGTACACCTGACGCCGGCCACGCGCGACAAGGCGATTGCGGCCGACTGGTTCGCGCGCTTCGAAGGCGCCGGCCTCGACGGCGTGATGGCGAAGCCTCTCGACCAGGGCTATCTGCCGAACAAGCGTGCGATGATCAAGATCAAGCACGCGCGCACGGCGGACTGCGTGGTCGCGGGGTTCCGCTGGTACAAGGGCGGGAAGGGGAAGCTCGTCGGATCGCTCTTGCTCGGGATCCACGACGCTGCCGGCGTGCTCCATCACGTCGGGATCTGCGCGTCGTTCACCCAGGCGCGCCGCGCCGAGCTGGCGAAAGAGCTCGAGCCGCTCCGCGAGGGCGCGCGCGAGGGGCACCCGTGGAAGGAGTGGGCCGAGTGGCAGGACGATCGACATGGCGCCGATCGCCGCATGCCGGGAGCGTCGAGCCGTTGGAGCCGCGGCAAGGACCTCTCGTGGGAGCCGCTCCGAATCGAACGAGTCGCCGAGGTCGGCTACGACCACCTCCAGGGGACTCGCTTCCGTCATGCGACGCACTTCAAGCGTTGGCGTTTCGACAAGCCTCCGGCGGAGTGCCGCTACGATCAGCTCGACGTCACCCCGGCGATCGAGATCCAGCGCATCTTCCACCCCGCGTAGAGCGCAACTCGAAGCTCCGCTGCCCCGAACCCGCTAGGGGATCGGAGCGGTTCGGCTCGGGCCTACGTGCTACCTCTTGGAGATCCGTCCCAGGTACGCGGGCGTGCCCATGGTGGTGAAGTAGACGGCGTCGTCGTCGTTGATCACGTCCCAGACGTCGCCGGTGGTGAGCGTGACGGCGTCACCGCCGGAGCGAGGAATGGCGCGAAGGTAGCCGGCGTTCGGCGCAGCGACATACACGAACTGCGTGTCGACGCTCGCGCCGAAGACGAGGGCCTTGTTGCAGCCCTTGCACGGAAGGGACGAGAGGCCACCGTCGACGCCATCCTTCGCGAAGACCACCCGACTGAACGGCCTGTCGCTCTCGCTCTCGTAGAGGTAGGCCTCGCCGCACGCGGATGCGAGCCATCGCGTGCCCGCGTTCGCCCAGCTCGAGATCACCGCGGGCTCGGTGGGGAGCAGGTCGTAGAGGTAGGTCGTCTTCGTCTCGGCGGACTGCGTCGCCCAGAAGCTGCCGGCGATCGCGCTCGGAGCAGTCCCGGTGAGGATCGGCGCCGCCGTCTCCCAGCCGCCAGCAGCACGGGTGACACGGTAAAGGGTGCTCGCGCCGAAGCGGAAGTACACCTCGTGCGGAGAGCGCGGGAAGATCTCCTCGACCTTCGCGCCCGCGACGCTGGCGACGGTCTCGCGTCCGCACGTGTTGGGTGAGCACGGGAGTGCGGTGGCCGCGGTGAGATCGATCCGTTCGATCCGTGACTCGCTGCCGGTAACCGTGCGCCAGTAGAGGTAGCGCTCGTTGACCGCGAGGGCGGCGGGCTGCTGGAGCAGGTCGGTGACGATCGTCGGATTGGACATCGACGGTACGTCGACGCGGACGATGTACCCGGGGCCCCCGGCGTTGCGGCCCGCGACCGTATTGTCCTGGACGGCCACGAAGATGTGATTTCCCCAGCGAACGGGGTGATGCGGGTAGGCGAGCGGGTTCGACAGCGGAGACGAGGGCTGAAGGTTGCCGAAGTTGACGGCGGCCAGCGTGCACCCGGGACCTCCCTTGACGAAGCATAGGTTCGTCGGCGCGGCGGGCGGCCGGCAGCCGCCGTCCTGCTCGACGGCCGCGTCCGGCGGTAGCGGGGCGGCGGCCTCGACCTCCGTGGTCGCCTCTTGCGCGGCGTCGACCGTCGTCTCACTGCTGCTCCCTTCCGAGAAGGAGCTGCAGTGGAGGACCAGAGCGGCACAAGGCGCCGCACCGAGCAGGAGGAGGGCACGGGCCACAATGGTCACATTTTCGAACGTAGCAGCTACCGCGCGTCGGTGCCTACTGATGCCACTCGCTCGCCGGATCGTAGTCCGGGTCCGGCGGCTCTTCGGCCGGGCGCTCCTCGGCGGGGACGTTCTTCAGGTTCACGCGGATGCGCGTCCAGGCCGACGAGCGGCCGCGCATCGTGTCGGTGAGGACGTCCTCCGGCGCGAGGTAGGGGACGACGCCAGGGTGTCGTGCCTTCCAGCGCTCGAGCCCGGCGAGCGCGTCGGCTTTCGCCTTGGCCTTCGCGATCACGAGGACGGGGAGCTTCGGCTTCGGCGCCCCCTTCGCGCGTGAGGGTGCGACGCGCGCCGCCTCGCCGTCCTTCTTCTCGTAGTGCGGAGGCCAGGGCGCGTCGCTGCTGCCCTCTCGCTCCTGGCGAGCGGCGAGCTCGAGGAGGCGCTCGATCGATCCATGCTCGTCGTCGATGCGCGCGTGCGCGTCGCCGCGCTCGGCGAAGATCTTCGGCACCGTGAGCATCGTGAAGGCCGCCGGGTCGCTCACGTCGAGGTCCTCCCACGAGAGCGGCATCGACACGCGTGCGTCGGGCGTCGGGCGGACCGAGTAGGCGTTCGAGGTCGTGCGGTCGCGCGCGTTCTGGTTGTAGTCGAGGAACACGCCGTGGCGCTCCTCCTTCCACCACTTGCTCGTCGCGATCTTCGGCGCGCGTCGCTCGACCTCGCGCGCGAGCGCGAGCGCGGCGCGGCGGACCTCGTCGAACGGCCAGCGCGGCTCGATCCGGACCCAGATGTGGATGCCGCGCGAGCCGCTCGTCTTCGGCCACCCGACGAGCCCCATTTCGGCCAGGACCTCGCGCGCGACCTTCGCAACGTCGACGATCTGGCGCCACTCCACGCCGGGAACGGGGTCGAGATCGACGCGGAGCTCGTCGGGGTGGTCCATGTCCTCCGCGCGAACGGGGTGGGCGTTGAGGTCGACGCAGCCGAGGTTGATCACCCAGGCGAGCTGCGCGACGTCGCGTACGACGATCTCGTCCGCGTCGCGCCCCGAAGGGAACTTGAACGTCGCCACCTCGATCCACTCCGGGCGCTTCTCCGGCGCGCGCTTCTGGAAGAAGGCCTCCTGCTCGACGCCGTTCGGGAAGCGCTTGAGCAGCATCGGTCGCCCGCGGATCCCGCGGATGGCGCCCTCGGCGACTACGACGTAGTAGCTCACGAGATCGAGCTTCGTGAGGCCCAGCTTCGGGAAGAAGATCTTCGTCGGGTTCGTGATCGTGACCTCACGACCGGCGAGCTCGAGTACCTGCGACTTCAGGGGCATGGCGGAGTCGGAGCAAACATACCCTCGAGGCGCCCCGCGAGAAAATGCCAGTGCGCCGGCCGGCGGACCCTGCGATCAGCGCTTCGTTTCGAGGAAGCGGCGTGCGACCGCCTCCGCGCTCTCGTGGTCGCGATCGACGGCCATGTTCATCGCCCGCATCGCGTCGCCGTCGATCGTCCCCACGAGCTCGCGGAGGGCCTCGATCGCCTCGGGATGCCGCTCGGCAAGACGGCTGCTCGCCAACACGACCGCGTCGTACGGCGGGATCGCTCCCTTGTCGTCATGGAGGACGACGAGGTCCATCGCGGCGATGCGACCGTCGGTCGAGAACGCGCTGATGACGTCTACGGCGCCGGTCCCGACCGCCTGGTACATCAGCGATGCGTCCATGCTGCGCCGCGAGGCCGGCGCGAGGCCGTAGGTGGCCTGGAGCGACGTCCACTCGGGACGTCCGAAGAACTCGTAGTCGCCGCCCATCGAGAGGCGCGGAGCGATGCGCGCGAGATCGGAGACCGTCCTCGTGGCGTGCTGCTCCGCCCGACCTCGCGGCATCGCCAGTGCGTAGGCGTTCTCGAAGCCGAGTGTGCCGACGAGCACGATGCCATGCTTCTCGAGGAGCCAGCGCCCGACTTCGCCCGTGACCTCTGCGCGATCGATGTCGGACGCCTCGCGGCGCATCACGGTCGCCCAGATCGTCCCGGAGTAGTCGACGTAGGCGTCGATCTCTCCGGATCGGAGGGCGTCGAAGACGACGCTCGAGCCGAGCGATTGCGCCGTCTCGACGCGGAGGCCGGTACCTCGCTCGAGCTTCCCTCGGAGGATCTCGCTCAGGATGTACTGCTCGGTGAAGGTCTTCGAGCCGATGACGACGCGGTCGGTGTGTCCCGCTCCGCGGACGAGCGGTGCGACCGTCCACGCGCACAGGAGCGCGAGCACGCCGCTCGCGACGGCGAGCACTCGCGTCCCTTGGCGGCGCTCCGCGACCCCGCTGGCGAGGAGGCGGACGAGACGATCGAGCGCGAGCGCGAGGGCCGCCGCGGCGATGCAGCCGACGAACACGGCGTCGTAGTTGCGCGTCTGGAGCCCACTGAAGATGTAGTTGCCGAGGCTCGTCGCGCCGACCGGGGTCGAGAGCGTCGCCACGCCGACGGTCCACACCGTCGCCGTGCGGACCCCGGCGATGATGACGGGCATCGCCAGCGGAAGCTCGACCCGGAGGAGCTGCTGCCGGGGTGTCATCCCGACGCCGCGCGCGGCCTCGATGTACGCCGGATCGACGCCGGCGATGCCGGTGACGGTGTTCCGGAGGATCGGAAGCAGGCTGTAGAGGACGAGGCCGAGGAACGCGGGGAGGAAGCCGATGCTTCGGAGCTCGAGCGCGGAGAGGAGCGGGACCATCACCGCGAGGAGCGCGAGGCTCGGGATCGTCTGGATGACGCTCGCGACGGCGAGGACGGGCTGCTCGAGCCAGCGCTTCCGGGTGACGAGGATCCCGAGCGGGAGGCTGATCGCGAGCCCGACGAGGAGCGCGGCGAGCGTGAGCCGCAGGTGCGCCCCGAGGTATTCCGGGAGGAGGGCGAGCTGCTCTCTCACGGCGGTCCCCCGCCCGACGAGGCCCTCGTCGATGCACTCGCAGAGCCAGCCATCAGGTCGGCGACGACGTGGGCCTGGCGGCGTGGCATCTCGAACAGCCGCTCGACGTATTCGTCGGCAGGCGACTCGAGCAGCTGCCGCGGAGTGCCGATCTGGACGAGCTCGCCGTCCTTCATCACGGCGATCCGGTCGGCGATCAGAAGCGCTTCGACCATGTCGTGGGTGACGAAGATGGCCGTGAGCTCGAGGCGGCGCCGGATCGCGAGGAAGGACTGTTGGAGCTTGTCGCGCGTGACCGGATCGAGCGCGCCGAAGGGCTCGTCGAGCAGCATCAGCTTCGGCTCGGCGGCGAGGGCGCGCGCGAAGCCGACGCGCTGCGCCTGTCCGCCGGAGAGCTCACGGGGCGAGCGCCCCGCGAGCTCCGGCTCGAGATCGACCAGCGCGAGCATCTCGGCCACGCGCGCGTCGATGCGGTCTTTGCCCCATCCCGCGAGCGTGAGCGGCGTCGCCACGTTCTCGGCGACGCTCATGTGAGGGAAGAGCCCGACCTTCTGGAAGACGTAGCCGATCTTGCGACGGAGGGTGTGCCCCTCGAGGCCGTCGGTCGGGGCGCCGTCGATCCTGACCTCGCCCGAGGTGGGCTCGATCAGGCGGTTGATCATCTTCAGCGTCGTCGTCTTGCCGGAGCCCGACCCTCCGAGCAAGACGAGGAGGTCTCCCTTTGCGACGGACAGCGTGAGCGCGCGGACGACCTCGACGTCGCCGTAGCGCTTGGTCAGCCGTCGCAGCTCGATCATACCGTCACGTTAGGACCCCGATCGCCGAGGGGCTCGCCGATCTGGAGTACGGCAACGAGGCCGTGGCCGCAGCCGCGTCCCTCCTGGATTCGGTGCTGCATTCGGCGGAGGCAGTAGGCGAGCTGCGGCTCGATGACGTTGGCGCGCACGTCGCCGACGTCGATCCACGCGACACCGTCGATGATGCGGTCGATCGTCATGAGCGCCATCTGTAGCTCGGGACGGAAGTCGCGCCAGCCATCGAGGTCGACGAGGTTGAGCCGTGTGCCACGGAGCCGCTCGATCGTGAAGTCGACGAGGACGTTCCAGCACGTGGTCGCGCTGCGGAAGAAGCGGTTCAGGTCATCGGCGCCCGGCACGTCGCGATAGAAGACGCGGAGCTGCTCGAGGTTCGTCCGGATGTTCTGCTCGTAGAGCTGGTTCACGCGGCTCCGGAGCGGTGGCAGCGAGGTGCCGTACTCGTTGGTGTCGGTGTGGCGTCCGACGAAGATCGACCGATCGAGCAGCTCGCAGACGCGGACGTTCACGCCCGAGTCCTCGCTCACCTGCGCCGTGAGCTCGCGGACCTCGTCGCCGGTCCAGAAGCGGATCGGGAACTTCTCGACGGCGCCGCTCTGACGCTCGCTCGGGGGATACAGGTAGCTCATCGAGTAGGGGCGGACCTTCTCCTCCTCGGTCGACGCGCTCCAGTAGCCTGGCCACTCGGGGGAGAAGCGCCCGAGGAGATCGAGCACGACGATCGCTCCCGGGTTCGCGTGGGCGGCGACGTCCCGCAGGCACCGGCGGAGGGCGGCGGCTTCGAGGTGGGAGAGCGCGCCGTAGGAGGAGAAGTAGATGTCGAAGGGCGCCTGCGTGCGTGCCTTCCCGAGGCCTTCGCGGAGGTCGGCGACGTCGAACTTCACGCTCTGGAGGTCGTGGTAGTTCTCGCGCCCCTTCTCGATCATCGCCTCGCTGAGGTCGAGCCCGAGGTAGAGCTCGATCTGCTCCGGCCTCAGCACGTAACGGTGCTCGTCGGCGAGATCGAGATCGCGGCTGTCGATCCGGATGAGCTGCTCGTAGCCCTGGCCGGCGCCGCAGCCGAGGTCGAGGATGCGCACGCCGCGGCCGGCCTTCACGCTTCGCTCGACGCGTTCGCGGACGAACGGACGCAGCGCCACGCGCGTCATCGCGTCCTCCCAGTGCGCGCGGACGTTGTCGTATTTGCCGAACAGCCCGCCCATGTTCTTGCCGTAGAACCCGCGCGCGACCGTCTCCGCGTAGGTCCGCTCTCCCATGTTGGCGCTCACGTTCATGTGCACTCCGTCGTCGGGCATCCGTCCTCCTCAGATCGTGTCGGTCGTGGTGATGGTGGGCGCGCGGCCACGCCAGCGGCCCACCGTTCGGCGGCGCGCCTCCCCGGGGAACCTCTCGTCGAAGGTCCTTCGGTAGGCGAACGCCTGCTTCGTGGTCGGTGTGTCCTCCGGAAAGAGGTCGTGGCGGCGCGCGAAGTCAGCGTCGGTCACGGTCCGTCGGGCGTGCTCCTGGAGCACCGCCGCACCGCCGCTTCCGTGAGCGAACTCCTGCTTCGTGCGCCAGGCGATCTCCGCGGGCAGGAGGTCGCTCACCGCTCGCCGGAGCATCCACTTCTCCGGGCGCTCGGCCGTCGTCGTCTTGAGAGCGGGGTCCTGGCGCATCGCACGGGCGACGAAGGCGAGGTCGAGGAAGGGGACCCGCCCCTCGAGGCCGTGCGCCATCGTCATCCGGTCGACGCGCTGGAGGTTCATGTTGTGGAGACCGACGAGCAGCCGGGAGCACTCCCGGTGGAGCTCCGCCGGATCCTGGATGTCCGCGAAGTAGCGGTAGCCGGCGAAGACCTCATCGGCGCCCTCGCCGCTAAGGACGACCTTCACGTGATCGGCCGCGAGCTTCGACACGAAGTAGCAGGGGACGGAGCTCTCGATGAGGTCTGCGTCGTAGGACTCGAGGTGCTCGATCACGACCTCGACGGCGGCCTCCGCCTCCGCGCGTGTGTAGACGTACTCGTGGTGGCGCGTGCCGATGTGCTCGGCGGCGCGCCTTGCCGCGAGGAGGTCCGGCGAACCTTCGATACCGACGGCGAAGCTGTGGAGGTCCGGGATCGCACGCCGGACGAGCGCGGCGATCGCGCTCGAGTCGAGGCCACCGGAGAGGAAGACTCCGAGCGGAACCTCGCTCATGAGGCGCTTGTCGACGGCGCGCGCGAGCTCGTCGCAGAGAGCGCGCGCGTCGTTCGAGTCGGGCGTGCTTGCCGGCTCGAGCCACGGCGGCTCGAACCAGCGCTCCATCCCGTTTTCGGTCATCAGGGTCCCGGGCGGGAACTCGGCGACGTCCTGGCAATCGCTCGGCAGCGCCTTGAGCTCGGACGCGAACCAAAGCCCGGCGCCATTGCGATCACGCCCCATGTAGAGCGGCTTGATCCCGAGCGCATCGCGCGCAGCGAGGAAGCGATGGCCGTCGGCGAGGACGAACGCGAACATTCCGTCGAGCTCGCGCACGCACGCGGCGCCCTTCTCCTCGTAGAGATGAAGCACGACCTCGGAGTCGCTGCCCGTCGCGAAGTCGTGGGCGCCCTCCAACCGCGATCGAAGATCGCGGAAGTTGTAGATTTCACCATTGCAGACGAGCGAGGCGGTCCCGTCCTCGTTCGAGAGAGGCTGTCGGCCTCCTCCGACGTCGATGATGGACAAGCGACGGTGCGCGAGCGCCGCCCTCTCTGCTGCATACGAGGCAGCATCGTCGGGGCCGCGGTGGCGCAGGAGCTCGGCCCTCCGGCGAGCCTCCTCGAGGTGATCCGCTCCACCCGCGCCGATGTATGCCGTGAACCCGCACATGAACAGTCTCCTCCTGCATCGACGCGAGCCATGAGAGCGCCCGACCCTGCAGGGAGCGGGCCGCGTCGAGGACGCCTCGGTTCCAACCAACCCCGCGCGTTCCAGTTGCCGCGAGCGCCGAAACGACGGACACAACCGTCCGCACGACTAGTTGGAGTATCAACTATATCACGAGCTCGTCCCGAGCCCAATCGTGAACGCCCTCGAGAGCGTCTCCGCGGCGTGCGTGGGCGCGTGAGCGCGTCGAAGCGGAATGATGAGCTCGCAGTGAGGGCGCGTGACAGGAACGGTCGCGCTCGTCCCGCGCGGCGTTCGTGTCGCCGTCAGCCTGCGTGGTATCCGATCCGACGAGCGGACGAATGGACGCCTACACGAAGTCGTTTCTGCTGCTGGTGACGCTGCTCAATCCGTTCTTGATGAGCATCTACCTCCTGGATCTCATCAAGGACCTCGAGGCCACCACGTTCATGCGTGTGCTCGCTCGAGGCGCAGCGATCGCCGGGGCGGTGTTCGCGCTGTTCGCCTGGACCGGCGACGCGATCTTCTCCCGCTACCTCCAGGTGCGCTTCGCGTCCTTCCAGGTCTTCGGCGGCGTCGTCTTCCTGATCATCGGGATCCGGTTCGTGTTCCAGGGCGTGGAGACCATTCGCGGCCTACGCGGCGCGCCCGAGCACCTCGCGGGATCGATCGCGATGCCGTTCATGATCGGTCCCGGGACGGTCAGCGCGAGTGTCGTCGCCGGCGCGCGCCTGCCGCTCCTCGGCGCCGTCGCGGTGATCGCGACCGCGCTCGTCACGACCGTCGTGCTCGTGCTCGTCCTCAAGGTCGCGCACGATCGGTTCAAGGAGAGCAACGCGCGCCTGACCGATCGCTACATCGAGGTCGTCGGGCGGATCTCGGCGCTCCTCACCGGCACCTTCTCCGTGGAGATGATCATGGATGGGATCACGACCTGGCTGAAGGCCGCGAATCTCGTCTGACGCGGTCGTCGCGCGGACGCTCCAGTGCACCAAACGCTCTCGTCGTCTTTCCGCCGCTCTCCTTCCTCGGAGCGTGGCGGACGTACTCGGTCTGCGAACCGCTGGTGCTCTAGTCGATCGTCTCGAACGCGCTGAACTCGAAGGAGTACTCCTCGGTCTCCTCGAGCCACGTCGCGACCATGCGGGTCGGGTAGAGCGTGGTCGCGCCGCCGGCCGACTCGGGCTTGCCGATCGGGATCTCGAACGTCTGTTTCTTCTCGAACGTCGACACCGGGATCATCGGTTCGAGGAAGACGACGTTGCCCTTCCAGTAGCCCATGATCAGCGAGGCGATGAACTTGCCGCCCTTCGTGTCCGCCTTCGGCCACGAGTGGTAGCCCATCGCGCTCACGCAGAGCTCCGGCTCGCCGTAGCCGGTGGGGATCTTGTCGGCCGTGGGCATCGTCTTGCCCGCCCGCTGATCGTCCGCGCAGTCGATCGCGTCGATCTCGGCGCGCGTACCGCGGAGGAAGTGGAAGTCGAAGTGCGCCTCGCCGTACGGGGTGGGGCCGTGCCCGCTCGGTAGCCAGTTCGCGCGGAGGTGATGGAGCAGGGTCTGTTCCCTCGCGATCGCCGGCATGTCGAGGACGAGGTCGTCCTGGAACTGGTGAGGCGTCGGCCCCGACGTGAGCGCGGTGAGCGAGAAGACGACGCCCACGCCGACGACGGTGCCCTCGGCATTTACCCGCGCGAAGCTCTTGGCCGTGCCGTCGAAGAGAGCCTTGCTCTTGCCCTCCACGATCGTCGTCTCTTCCTCACCCGAGCCGGTCCCTGTCTCGGTTCCGCCATCCGCCAGTGCGGGATCGACGACCTCGACGACCTTCGTCGTCGTGCAGCCGGTCGTCAGAGTGGCGAACGATGTCGCGGCGACGGTCGCGACGAGACCAAGGGCTGCAAGGTTCTTCATGAGCGGCCGCTTCGTAGCGCAAAGAACCTCGGATTCAAGGCGCGACGGGGCAAAAAAAGCGCTCCCCCATGCCGCTTTCAGACGCCGTCACGTCCGGCGGGCTGCCCTCAGTCCGGGGTCGTCGCGGCGGGCTCCGCCTCGGCGCAGCAGCGGAATCCCGTGGAATAGTCATGATAGTCGTGCGCGTGCGCCGTCGTCCGGTACATGCAGCCGTCACCGTTGAGAGCCGTGTCGAGGTAGTAGCCGCCGGCGAACGTGCCATTGGGCGCGGACGGGGTGCCCTTCACCCATTCGTGGAGGTTTCCGACCATGTCGAACACGCCGTAGTCGTTCACGCACGCGTCGTGCGAGCCCGTCTTGGAGAGCGCGCCCTCCACCTGGCCGAGCCGCGGATCGTTGAGCTGCGTCCAGACGCTCGGCTCCACCGATGCGGGGCGCGTGCTGGTCTTCGCGGGGACACGCTTGGTCGACCGAGCTGCGCTCTTCTTGTTCTGGCCGTCGTTCTTCCGGGCGGGCTTTGCCGCTTTCGCCGTGGCTTTCCCGGTGGCCTTCGCCGCGCCGGGCCGTGTCGCGCGTGGACGCGACGTCTCGGCAGCACGGCCCTTCGTGCTCGCGTGCGCCTGGCGGCCAGGCTTGCCCTTCGTCGTGGAAGGAGCACCGGTCGGCTTCGACGCCTTGCCGCGCGAGGCTTCGGCGACCGCCGGCTTCTTCGCGCTCGAGGCGGGCTTGGTCGTCCCCGGCTTTTTCGATGGCGCGCTCGCGACCGGATCCGTCATCGCCCGCAGTCCGAAGACGGCCGCGACCGCGCTCCTTCCCGTGTCGTGACAGGCGCCGGGCCGGCGCGCGTCGCCATACGGGAAGGTCGTCTTCGAGGGGCCCATGCAAGCCGTCTTCCACTCGCTATGGGAACAGAGACGCTTGCCCGAAGCGGCGCAGGCGTCCTCCGCTTGGACCTCGCTGATGAATCCCTGAGGAAAGACGTCGGGCTGGCTCACCGCTCGGACGGCGTGCCCGTCGACGGGGAGCCAATGCGGGTACGGCTTCTCGTTGCCCTCGCTGTCGACCTCGACGAGCGAGGCCTCGTACTTGTCGATGCAGAAGCGGAGCTCGCCGCTTGCAACGAGCAGCATGTTCGTCGGACACGGCGAGGGGGAATCCTCGCCGCCCGCGAGCCCCGGCGCCTCCGCCCCGCCGTCCGCATCGTCGAGCGCGACGTCCGCCTCGGCGTCCTCGTCCTCGTCGCGTTCGCCGTCGGCCTCGGTATCGACGGCGGCGGCCTCGCGCGGGTCGCTCGCCGTCGCCGCCGCGCGCGTCCTCGGGCCACATGCGGCCGCTGCGAGACCGAGCACGACGAACAAGGCGCGCCCGCGCGTGAACCACTTCGCCATCATCAACTGCCCCTTAGCGGAGCGCCCGCGCGGCCGCCATCAGGCTCTCTGGCTCCCCGGACGGATGGCCGCTGCCGGCAGCTCGCTCCACTCTGTGTCCGAGAACGCGGGCAGCTCGCCACGCAGGTGGGACTCGAGAGCCTCGAGCGAGTCGGTGCCCCAGAACAGCTCGTCGCCGTCGGTGACCGACGGAACGCCGAAGATGCCACGCTGGATCGCCGCGTCCGTCGCGGCGCGGAGCCGGGCCTTCGCCTCCGGCGTCCCTGCGGCGGCGACGAGGCCCGGGCCGTCGAACCCCGCGCTCGAAAGGACGGCCGCGACCGCCTCGGCGCTGTCGATCGCCGTTCGCTTCGTCCATACGGCCGCGAAGAGCGCGTCGATGATGCCATCGCGGACGTCCGGATCGTTCGGGAGGGCGGCGACGCGGAGCGCGACGAGCGGGTTGAACGGATGCGCGGGCGGCGGCGCGACCGACGGGACACCGAGACGGTGCGCCTTACGCGCGACGTCCTTGAACAAGTACCGGCGTTTTGCCGGGATCTCTGCCGGACCCTTCTGGCCGTGCGCGTCGAGCAGCGCTGCGAAGAGCACGGGAACCGGCTCGACGGTGCGGCCACTCCGACGTGCGATCCCACGGATTTGCGTCCATGCGAGGAACGCGTACGGCGAGATGAAGTCGAAATGGAAGAGGAGGGGAGTCGAGGGAGCGTCCACGCCATCCTCTTGCGATCGCGCTGAGCGCGGCGCAAGCGACGTGGATTGTGAGCTCTGCATCGCTCCCTATGTTCACCTCATGCAGAAAGGTACGTGTCCAGCCATATTCGCTCTCGGAGTGGTCGTCGTGAGCGCGTGCAACAGCGAGCGAGCATTCCCGGGAGGGCCGGCGTCGGCGCACGGAGGGGGATCGACCATCAACGCTGCGATGCCCGACGCTGGTGCCGACACGGGCGAGCTCGCCGACGTGGTTGCCGACCGTGACGCCGAAGCCAACGGCATCCCCAGGACGAACGAGGAGCCCGAGAAGCCGGTCGTCACGAACGAGACGCTCGACGTCGCGGGGACGTTGCGCGAGTACGTCCTCGTCGTCCCCGGCGACCGCGACGCGCAGAAGACGTATCCGCTGGTGCTGGTCTTTCACGCCGACGGCAGCAGCGGCCCGGGGATGCACAGCTCGTACATGTTCGAGGCGATATCGGGCAACGAGGCGATCGTGGCGTATCCCACCGGCATCAACGCGGGCTGGGACATCCAGAGCCCCACGGCGACGAATCGTGACATCCAGTTCGTCGACAAGCTCGTGGCGGTCGTCTCGACGCGATTCAAGATCGACATCACGCGCGTCTTCGGGACCGGGCTCAGCTCAGGCGCCTTCCTCGTGAACAAGATCGCGTGTCGGAAGACGGGCTTCTTCCGCGCGATCGTCTCGCATGCGGGCGGCGCGCCCTACGAGGACATCGATCCGGCGGCGTCGCATTGGCCGAGCGGGCTCACCAAGTGTGCCGGACAGACCGGCGGAATCGCAGCGCTCGTCATCCACGGCACCAGTGACGACGTCGTGCCGCCCGAGAGTGGCGACTTCGACGCGGCGTACTGGGCTTCGATCAACGGCTGTCAGGACCTCAGGAGCGACACCACCCCGGCGCCGTGCAAGAAGCACGAAGGCTGTCCGATCGGGAAGCCCGTTCACTGGTGCCTCATCCCCGGCCTCGGCCACGCCGTCTGGGAGAACGGGGCCAAGGAGGGGTGGGAGTTCATGAAGTCGTTCTGACGCGCTCTCGCCCAGCTCGGGGCTCGCGCCTCAGTACGTGACGGCGGAGCGTCCTCTCGCGGCGGGGATCGCGAGCAGCTCCTCGAGCGAGCGATCCTGGTTCGCCGCGCGCGAGATCTCGAGCAGCACACGTCGCGCCTCGTCGGCGTTCGCGTCTGCGAGCGCAAGCTCGATGCGTTCGGACGCGCCGTCGAGCGCTGCGAGGGAGCGGCCCGTCGCGAGATCGCGCTGGCGCCATTCGCGTCGGTCCGAAGCCATCGTGCGGAGTCGCTGGCGCTCGTCCTCCAGCAGCGCTGCGACGCCCTGACGGACCCGCGCGTCGGGGTGCTCGAGCAACGGGAGCAGCGATGCTGCGCTCTCGGTCTCGTGCGACTGACGGAAGGCATGGAGGAGTGGTCGATACTCTCCGCCGAGGACGCGGGCGACGTTCACTTGCGCGGATACGAGATGCGTCGGAGCGACGACGTAGAGCACTGCGGTCAGCGCAAGCGCGTCGAGCTGACGGCGAAGGAGCCAGGTGAAGGTCTTCCCCTGCCGGAGCTGGAGCGCGACGAGGACCATGCCGCAGACGACGAGGCTCGTGCCGAGGATGCCGACGATGCGGAGATCCGAGAGGCCGCTCTTCGCGATGTGGATCGCGATCCGGCGATAGGTGCCGAGGGCGAGGACGAGGCCTTGTCCCATCCACGCGTGTGCGAGCCACCTCGAGGTTCGAGCGCGCGCATCATGCGCGAGCGGACCGCGGAACATCACGCCGATGACGGCGGTGAGCATGAGGAGCGCGAGGGTGAGCCAGAACGCGCCCTGGTGCGCGTACTCCTGCGTGTTCATCCCCGCCGGCGGTGACCCGCTCCAGAGATAGGTCGCGTCGAGCGCGTTGTACGCGAGGAAGAGAACGTTGAGGCCGACCAGCGCGTTGCGAGCGACGGAGAGTGACGTCGGCGATGCCTCGCCGGACGGCCGCGCGATCTCGCCGCCGCGCGCCAGCCGGCACGCCGGACGGACGAGCGCGATCCCGGCCACGAGTGCGAACGACCAGAAGAAGAGCCGGCCGACCGACGGGAGGACGACGAACCGCGCGAGAGCGCTCCACGCTGCGTCGAGACCGTGCGCGACCAGCGGGTTCGCGAGCGCGAACACGCCGAGGAACACCACGACCAGGCCGGCGGGCACGACGATCGGAAGAACCGAGACTCTGCCGATGCGCGTCCGCGAGCCGAGTGCTCGTGCGCCTGCGGCCGCTGCGCGGATCCGAGGCCATAGCGAGAAGACGCCCCCTACCGCCGAGCGCACGACGTCGGGGACGAAGGCTCTCCGCACTCGGAGCGCGATGCCGAAGGCGGTGACGAGCCCGAGGCCGGCGGCTGCCGTGCCGAGTGTCGGAGCGAGCGCGCAGCGGACGATCACGAGCGCGAGCAGGCCGGCGACGAGCCCGAGCCGGACGGACCCTCTCCTCCACCACCCGGACCGGCCCCTGACGAACGTCATGAAGAGGACGGTGGCGAGCCCGGCGAAGAGCACCGCGAGGCCCGCCCCTCCGATCGCGACAGTAGTAGCGGAACCGGACCACATCGCCACATCGGCGAGCAGCACGACGCCGAGCGCCGCTGCGATCTCGACGGGCCGAAACGGCCGGACTCGCCGTCGAGGCGCCACCGGACGGTGAGGAGGCGCCCACTGTGGAGCGACCCGATACGGCTGACCCGGCCACAACGGATAGTGGTCGGGCTGCTTCATCCCTCCAATTGGTTGAGGCGGCGCGTGCGGTGCTACCGCGCCCGCGGGCGCGAACGGGGTGACCGTGAAGGGAGTGGGGTCGGACGGCGGAGCGGCGGAGTCGTTCTCCATGGATGTTCGACGCTCGACGGCGTTCAATTCTTGCGTCCGCCGCCGTCGCGCCGCGACCGTTCGGCTCCCACTCGCGACCGCTCACCGCTCGAACGAACAAAGCGTCGCGGGCCCTCCATCTTGTCGACAACTTCGATCGACCATGATGTAAGAAGTTCCGTGCGATTGGATGATTCAGGCTCGGTCTCCGCACAGCAGTGGAAGGCGAGCTCTTCGTGCGTCCCCGACGCGCCGTACAGCGAGTCGCGACCGGTGACGACTCCGGCCATGGCGGGCCCGGTGCCCTGCATCCGCCTCTTCGCTGACGAGGTGACGGTTCACACGACCGAGGGTCTGGGCTCGAAGTTCTCCACCGAGCGCATGCCGCTCGTCCAGCTCGCGTTCGAGTACGAAGGCGTGCGCGTCAGCGCCGCTGAAGAAGAGAACGAGATCATGATCGATCTCGATCGCTACGTCGCGCGCGACGACGTAGCGGAGGGGAGGGCACGTCGCCTCCTCGAGAGCTTCGGCGCGGTGCCGCTCGACTGCCTCGACGACTGGGCGTGCGCGGCGCAGGCGGACTACGTCGTGCGTTGCGAGGGCAACGTCCACGACTACGCGAGCTTCAGCGCCTACGTCGTCCCCCAGCTCCGCTCGCTCGGCTGGAAGGTCGAGATTGCGCCCGACTATCCGTTCCGCGTCGTCGAGCGCGAGCCCGCCTGGTACGCCAACGTCACAGCCGCGCCGAGCGAGGGCTCGCGTCGCCGCGGGCGAGACGACGATGAACCCGAGGCCCCGCGGCCCGACTGGTTCGGGCTCCAGCTCGGGATCGATCTCGAGGGCAAGCGCGTCAACATGCTCCCCGCGCTGCTCGAGCTCTTGGAGCGCTCGAACGGCAAGGGCCTGGGCGAGCTCGCCCAGGTCACGTCGAAGAAGTGCCTCGCGCTCCCCGTCGGCGAAGGGCTCTTCGTCCCGATTCCGTCCGAGCGTGCGCGGTCGATCCTTCGCGTGCTCGCCGAGCTCTACGACACGTCGGCCCCGAAGGGCGAGGTGCGCTTCCCGCCGGTCCGCGCGCCGGCGCTCCTCAGCCTCGAAGAGGCGTTCGCGAAGGACGACGCCCCACTCGAGATGAGCGGCGACACGACCGCGCGTGACTTCGCGCGTTCGCTCGCCGAGCCCGAGAAGATCGTGGTGACGACGGTCGAGGGCCTCAAGGCCGAGCTCCGCTCGTACCAGCAGGAAGGCGTCGGCTGGCTCCAGAACCTCCGCGCGCGTCAGGTCGGTGGCGTCCTCGCGGACGACATGGGGCTCGGGAAGACGCTCCAGACGATCGCCCATGTCACGATCGAGAAGAACGCCGGCCGCCTCAAGGATCGCCCTGCGCTGATCATCGCGCCGACGAGCCTGGTGATGAACTGGGAGCGCGAGTTCAAGAAGTTCTCGCCCGACCTCCGCGTCCTCGCCATTCACGGCGCGCATCGGCACAACGCCTACGACGGGATTCGCGACGCCGACGTCGTCATCACGAGCTACCCGATCCTCTGCCGCGACGAGGAGCGGTTCGCGGAGTGGGTGTTCCACCTCGTCATCCTCGACGAGGCGCAGCAGATCAAGAACCTGAGGAGCCGCGCGCACATCGCCGCGCGCGCCGTCGTCGCCGAGAACAGGGTGTGTCTCTCCGGCACGCCGGTCGAGAACCACCTCGGCGAGCTCTGGGCGCTGCTCGACTTCGTCAATCCGGGGCTCCTCGGCGACGAGATGCACTTCAACCGCTTCTATCGGATCCCGATCGAGCGGATGAAGAACGAGGACCGCCTCGAAGCGCTCCGCGAGCTCGTCGCGCCGTTCATCCTTCGCCGCGTCAAGCGCGACGTCGCGAAGGAGCTCCCGCCGAAGACGGAGGTGATGCGCCCGATCGAGCTCCAGGGAGGGCAGCGCGAGCTCTACGAGTCGATCCGCGTCGCCGCGCACGCCGAGGTGCGGAAGATCATCCGCAAGAAGGGGCTCGCCGCGTCGGTCGTCCCGGTGCTCGGAGCGCTCACGAAGCTCCGGCAGGTGTGCTGCGATCCTCGCCTCGTCCGCATGTCCAACGCGGGCAAGATCCGCGAGTCGGCGAAGTACAACATGTTCTTCGAGCTGCTCGACAAGCAGCTCGCCGGCGGTCATCGCATCCTCGTCTTCTCGCAGTTCACCAGCATGCTCGGCTTGCTCGAGCAGGGCCTTCGCGAGCGCAAGGTGAAGTACGCGATCCTCACGGGCGACACGAAGGATCGCGCCGAGGCTGTCGATCAGTTCGAGAAGGGCGGCGCGAAGGTCTTCCTCATCAGCCTCAAGGCCGGCGGTACGGGCCTCACGTTGACGAGCGCCGACGTCGTCATCCACTACGACCCGTGGTGGAACCCGGCCATCCAGGCGCAGGCGACCGATCGGGCCTACCGCATCGGCCAGAAGAAGCCGGTCATCTCGTACCAGCTCTTCGCGGCCGGCAGCGTCGAGGAGCGCATCCTCGGCCTCCAGCGCTCGAAGCGCCACGTGGCTGACGCGATCCTCGGGCAGGGCGCGGCCGCGAGCTCGTTCTCCGAGGCCGAGCTCGACGTCTTGTTCGCGCCGCTCGGCGCCTGACGACCCGCGCGACGGGCAGCTCTGCCAAGATCGCGCCAGCGCGAGCGTCGAGGGCCCGAGCACGAGCAGGTCGGGCGGCGGCTGGAGCGGGGCGGGCGCACGAGAGATGGCGCCGCCCCGCGACCGTCACACATGCGCTCGCGGTCAGGCGGGTGTTGAGTCATCATCATCGAGGTCCGTGACCGCCTCGACGCGATGAAGATTGCCCTGATCTACCCGCCGCCCTGGAAGATCGCCGGTCCCGGCGAGGCTCGCTTCACGAAACACGGACCGCCCGCCGGCTACCGCGAGGGCGATCTCGACGCGGACTTCCACCAGACGCCCTACGGCCTCTTCGCGATCGGCGCAGAGGCGCTTCGTGCGGGGCACCACGTCAAGATCCTGAACCTCTCGTCGTATCCGTGGGCGAAGGTCGAACAGATCGTCGCCGCGCTCGACGCCGACGTGTGGGGCATGTCCTGCTGGACGGCGAACCGCCGCGGGGTGCGCCTCGTCGCCGACCTGATCAAAGAGAAGCACCCGCGCTCGCATGTCGTCGTCGGCGGTCCCCACGCGACGCCGCTCGGTCCCGAGATCCTGCGCCACTACACGAGCGTCGACACGGTGTGCCTCGGCGAGAGCGACCACACGTTCCTCGAGATCGTCGACCGGATCGCGAGGCAGGAGAGCACCAACGGGATCCATGGAACGGTCTACCGCGACGGTGAGCGGATCGTGACCGCGCCCGAGCGGAAGAACATTGCCGACCTCGATGTACTGGCCTCGCCGCACCACTGGTTCGACACCCACATCCTCATGACGTCGCGCGGGTGCCCGTGGGCGTGCACCTTCTGCGGCGCCGAGACGTCGTGGGGGCGCGGCTTCCGCTCGAACTCGATCGACTACGTCATCGACGCGATGGAGAGCGTGAGCAAGCGCCTCCCCGTGAAGATGATCCAGATCAAGGACGACACCTTCACGACGAACAAGAAGCGCGTTCTCGCGCTCTGCAAGCGGATGCAGGAGAAGAAGCTGGGCTTCTTCTGGAGCTGCGATACCCGCGTCGATCTGCTCTCGGACGAGCTCCTCCGCGAGATGCGCCTCGCCGGGTGCCAGCGCCTCTCGCTCGGTGTCGAGAGCGGCTCTCAGCGCATCCTCGACCTCATCGACAAGAAGATCACCCCGGACGAGATCCTCGAATCGACGAACCTCGCGAAGAAGTACGGCATCAAGGTCCGCTACTACATGATGCTCGGCAACCGCGGCGAGACGAAGGAGTCCTTCGAGGAGACGCTGGCGTTCCTCGAGCGTGCCGCGCCTCACGAGTACGTCTTCTCGTGCCTGTCGGTCTACCCGGGGACACGCGACTTCCACGACGCCGAGAAGGCCGGGTGGCTCGATCGGGAGGCCTACTTCACCGGGGACTTCCAGGAGCTGAAGACGCCGTTCGACGCCTCGGAAGAGGACATGCGTCTCATGAACGAGTGGTTCTACGCGAACACCGGTCTCCGGGTCGGTCACCGGGACGGGGTGAAGGAGTATCGCGGGATCCTCGAGCGCCTCGGCGACTACCACGGCGCGCACATGGACCTCGGCGCAGCGCTCTATCACGAGGGCGATCTCGACGGTGCGGAGCGCCACGTCCGGCGCGCGCTCGAGCTCGGCTATCCTTGCCCCGGGCTCGCGTACAACCATCTCGCGTGCTTCGCGAAGGCGCGCGGCGACCTCGACGCGATGATGGACCTCTTCACCACTGCGGCGAAGACGGACCCGCAGCACTGGGTGCTCATCCAGAACGTGAACGCCGCGCGTGCCTGGTTCAAGGAAGAGGGACCGCGGCGCGGTCTGCCGCTCGAGCTGACGGTGCGCCACGACTTCCAGCTCCTGGAGCGGACGGCGCAGCCGACGCTCCCCGGTCCGCTCCCCGAAGACTTCGCCGAGTGGAAGGACACGCCTCTCCGTTCCGAGGCGGCGCCGCGGTGGATGAAGACGCCCGACGTCGAGGGAAGCGGCAAGGGCCTCGGCGATCCGCTCGCCCGTGGAGCGAAGCGTCGACTCGACGTGATCTGACGAGCCGCCGCGGAGCTGGCCTTCGGTCCGTTCGAGCTCTCCTCGCTGCGCGACCTCGGCGCGCCGCGCCCGGTTCGCCCGAGCGCCGCGCTACCTCTTCGCCGTCGCCGTCACCACGGCAGCAGGCTCGCAGAGCGCCGCGCTCGAGGGAAAGAGCGACAGAACGGGCGTGTCCCTGCGCGTCGTCGTGATGGTGGCGCTGCGCTGGCCGTTCCCCTGCGCGACGAACTTCACGCTCACGCCCAGCGAGATGCCCGGGTAGAGCGGGCTGCTATCGCTGTTGTTGACCAGCCTGAAGGAGCTCGAGTCCGACGACGTGTGCTGCAGGTAGATGAACTTGTTCCCCGTGTTCTTCACGGTGAACGACTCGATCTCGTCGCCGCCGAAGCCCGTGAGGGTCGTGGGTTGGACGCTGATCGTTGCACCGACCGTCTTCAAGGAGAGGGCGACCGTCGTCGTCTTCGCCTGCGGTCCGGTGGTCGAGACCTCGATCGTATCGTTATAGGTGTCGAGCGCCGCGCCGACCGCCTTGAGCGTCACGACGACGTCCACCTTGCCGGGCGTGTTCCCGTTCGCGGCGGGCACGGTGCCGCTCGGCGGATCGACGCTGTAGCGCGTGCTCGCCGTCGAGACCGTGAACGGCACCAGGCCCCCGGAGTAGTTGGAGATCGAGATCGTCCTCGTTGTCCCGCCTGCAGACGAGCAGTCGACTTCGCCAAAGTTCAGCAGCACGGGGTTCACGGTGACGTCCTGGTTCACCCGCGTGCCCTTGAGGGTGAGCTTCGGGAGCGCGCCGCAGGTCGGCGTCTCCGTTCGGGGCTCGAAGGCGGTGGTGATCTGCGGCCCCGGTGGACCCGCGACGAACATCGTAGTCACGTCCGTCTTCGCGCCCGGGTCGAGGACGAGGGAGCCGCTCGCGAGGCTCGTCGTGAAGTCGGTCCCGCTGCCCCCCACAGCCTCGAAGCCGATCACGTTGACCTTCTCGGTCCCCGTGTTCTCGAGCTGCACGACCTGCGTGGGCGAGTTGGTGTCTTTCCGGACCTCGCCGAAGTCGATGAGGGTGGGGGAGAGGGCGAGCGAGCCGCCGCTCACGGTCACCACCACCGGCAGCTGCGTGACGCGCTCGCCGACGCGCGCGATGATCTGTCCGCTATAGGTCCCTGCGGTCGTTGCCGTCACGCGCAGATAGACGATCAGCACCTGCTTCGCGGCGAGCGTGCCCTTCAACGTCGGCGTGCTGGCGTCACTCGCGTCACGGAGCGCAAACGCGGAGCCCTCGGGGATCTGGAGCTCGTAGGTCGTGTCCGCGTCCGTCTGGTTCGTGAGCGTGATGTAGCGCGACTCTCCGCTGCCGGTGCAGGAGGTCGTGATCGTGACGCTCTCGGGGGTGATGCTGATCCCGTCCCCCGGTTGCACGCCGCCGTCGGGACTACCCGCATCGCCGCCGTTCGCGGGATCGGGGTCCTCGATGCCCGCGATGCTGGCGCACGCGACGAGAGCGAGCAGTGCTCCCGCCCAGAAGATCGGAAGGCGACGATCCTTGCTCACGCTCCTCCAGACTAGCACCGTCGACCCGCATGCGTTCGCGCGAACCTGCGACGCGCGCCACGACACGGGATTTGTGGGCGCGTTCGTGTCAGCGGTGCGTCGCGATCGTGCCTGGTTGCGGCCCGTGCCTTCCGCTCGACGGCTGCGCCGTCCTCGCGGATCGATCCCGTCGCTTCGCCGTGCACTCGAGCTCGCGAGTGCAGCGCTTCCAACGTGAGCGCGGCACGCTAGACTCGCGGCCCGATGCACTGGAAATTGCTCGTCACGGCTGCGGTCGGGGCAGTCGCCTCTTCTGCCCTCGCGTTTGGACCGGGCTGCAGCGGGACGTCCCCGTGCACGCCGGAGGAACACGACCTCGAGGGAGCGACCCGGCTCGCGCTGCGCGTCCTCCCAGGGCGAGAGTCGAGCTCCGCGTGCGCGGAGGCTCGCGTCGCCCTGATCGCCTCGGAGGCCGAGCTCCGGACCTTCTACGAGGGGCTCGGTGTGGCGCCCGCCGACCAGCCCGCAATCGACTTCTCCCGCGAGCGGGTCATCGTCAGCGAGAGCTCGAAGAACGAGGCGATCAACTGGGCCGTCGTTCGAGGCGAGACGGGCGTGGTCGGGCTCCTCGGCTGCACGCTGCCCTCGCGATCGACCTGCGTCACGCAGGTCCGAGCGGTCTCTTCGCTCATCACGAAGGTCGAGTCGCGGACCTGCGACCCCGTGCACTGCGGGCAGCCCGCGCTCCGCAATCCGCCGGGCCGCAGCTGAGGCGCCGCGCGCGCTTCGAGTCGCCGCTCATCAGCGCCTCGTGGTGTCCGTGAGCACGGTCTCGAGCGGCGTCAGCACGACGTAGTGCGCTCCCCGTCCTTCCCACGCGAGCGCGAGACCCCATGCGAACAGCATGGAGGACGGGGAGCCTGGGCCTACTTTACGTCGCGGCCGAGAGCGTGCTCGAGGCGGATCCGCGCGAGTCGGGCATCCACCTTCGCCTGGAGGTGATCGAAGCGAGCCTGCGCGAGCGCGGTCTCGGCGTCGATCAGCGTCGTCGCGGTGCCTCGGCCGGCGTTGAAGAGCTCCCGCGCGACGCGGTGGGCCTCTTCGGCGCTCTCGAGCTGACGCGTCGTCGTCTCGATCGCGGTGTCCGACTCGTGCACGGACTGGTAGGCCTGGGTCACCTCGATCTCGATGCCGTCGCGAGTCGCCTGCTTCTGGGCATCGAGGGCCGCCGCGCGCGCTTCGGCGTCATTGGCGTTCGGCCCGGCCGCGATGACGTTGTTCGGCGACCAGGTGATCTGCGCCCCCACCGCCCACGTCGGGAAGAACTCGTTCGTTTGCGGGAACTTGCGCTGGTTCGGATTTGCGTACGTCACATCACCGAAGGCGGAGAGCGCCGGGTAGTTCGCGGCGCGTTGCACCGACGCGAGCTTGCGCGTCGCCTCGGCGTTCTTGTCGATGCTCTTGATCTCCGGCCGCGCGCCGAAGGCTTCGCTGACGAGGTCGCGCGGGTTCTGCGGAGGCGCAGAGAGCGGGGAGTCGAGCGACTCGCCCGGCTCGAGCTTCTCGTCTTCTCCGGCGTGGGTCGCGACGCGCACCTGGCGCTCGGTGACCACGACGCTGCTCTTGGTTCGCTCGAGCAGGAGCTCGGCGGCCGCGACC
Organism: Myxococcales bacterium 68-20; assembly: GCA_001899635.1. Lineage (GTDB taxonomy): Bacteria > Myxococcota_A > Polyangia > Polyangiales > Polyangiaceae > Labilithrix. The sequence continues at coordinate 86,887 of MKVQ01000010.1, forward strand.
TGCGTCTGTGCTCGGAGCACGTCGGCCTTCGATGCGTTGCCGACGGAGAACTGGTTCTGCGCATCCTTGAGATGTGCCTGCGCGACCGACAGGTTCTGCTCGGCTACGGTCACCGCTCCGCGGGCGCGGAGCCACGTGAAGTAGGCGATCTTGCCGTCGGAGAAGGACTTCGCGCGCGCGGTGGCGATATCCCAGCGCGCGGCCTCTTCCTGCTTGGTCGCCGCGGTGTGCGCCTTGTTGATCTTGAGGAAGTAGTCGCTGATCGGGACTGCGATGGTCGCCTGCGCGACCCACTGATTGAAGAACATCGGGAACCGGGCGCCCCCGAAGCTCGGCGGGGTGAGCTCGCTGAGCCGCGTGTAGCTTCCCTTGACGTCGACGCGCGGGACGTAGTTCGCCCATGCCGCGTCGGCTCGAGCCTCGGCCGCCGACGCGCTCTCCTGGGCGGCCTTCGCCTGGTAGCTCGTCGCGGCAGCGCGGGTACCGACCTGTTCCGCCGTGATGCCACCGGGCACCGCCGCCATCATGTCCGGCAGCTGCGTGGCGGGAGCCGTCGCGCCCGCGCCCGTCGTCGCGGGAGCACCGGGCGTCTGGGCCGCGGGGGCCTGCGGCTGAGCTGCTGGAGCTGGGGCCGGCTGCGGCCGTTGCGGCGCGGGCGTGGCCTGGGCGCCGGCAGAGGAAGCAATGGCCGAGGCGGCGACGAAGACGAGAGCTGCACGATGATGATGACGAGACGGGCGCGCGCCGCGGCCGGCGGTCGTGTGCCGAGTCGAGGTCGCGGGGCTATCGCCCGCGGCCTCGATCACGCCGTCCGCTTCGGACTCAGCGTGAATCGATGCGAAGCTTCGCATAGGAAGTCCTTTCTTGCCGACCTTCGATGCCGCTCGGGGGGTGAGCGTCACGGGCCGCTTCTACTTCGCTTGAGCGGAACTGGACAGGGGCCTCTTTCGGGGGGCGTCCGAAGGCCCGTCGAGCGCTCGCGAAAGCTTCGCTCGGTGAACAAAAACCTGGACGAAAAAGGACGGGTTGCAGAAGGATCTCGTGGAGACGATGTTCATTTTGCGGTCGAAGAGCGGCCGAGGGGCGGGATCCGTACCGTTCTCGAGGGACCCTCACCCGAGCCGACGGGCGACTCGGCGCGTACTGTTCCCGTTGTTGATGATCGTACCGGGCATGCTGTTGCTCGCATCCTGCGCGCGACCGCGCGAGCCGAAGAAGCTGGAGATGGAGCCGATCGGCACGCTCAAGCACATGCCGGCGACCACGCACGACGACGACGACGGCGACAAGAGCGGCGTCACCACGCCGAACAGCGGCACGCCCTCGCCGGGCAGCAGCGCCTGCAGCGCGAACGAGTTCGACAACCTCGAAGAGGCCCTCAAGCAGTGCGAGGTCGCGATGCCGCGTGCGTCCGAGGTGCCGTCGATCAAGGACAAGCTCGATGTGAAGGTCACGACGAGCACGTCGGTGACGACCCCGGGCGGGCGGATCGACATACAGATCACGCTCCGGAACAAGACGAGTGAGCCGCTCGCCCTCTATTTCACGGGCGATCCCGTGCCTCGTTTCGACCTCGAGACGGTCGACAACAAGGGCCGGCGCGCCGACCTGCCGCCCGGCAAGTGGCCTGGCTATCCGAAGGGGTTCAAGCCCGAGGCGCGCGAGGCGAAGGCTGCGAAGGTCACGCTCGACAAGAACGGCACCGCTCGCATCAAGCTGACCTGGGATGCGGTGAAGACGCGGTGGGCCCCGGAGCGCGCGCGGAGCTGGGAAGGGCGGGGATACCCGCGGATGATCGCCGGGCCGCTCGGGGCCGGGAAGTACACCCTCCGCCTCGTCCTCCCTCTGATCGGGGATGTCGACGCGCCGAAGGTGCCGGTCGAAGTCGAGAAGGGCTGACGTCCGCCTGTTGGATCGGCGGCGATCCAGCGATTGGGAGCGCACCCTCTCTCCTGCGAGGGGCCTCACCGAAAAAGTGTGGAGTTACGGGCGAAGCCCAGTTGGTGGGTAACACGCGCACATCGGAACACGTATTGCTGGGGTCTCGACGGCAGCTTCCCCGTCACTCATCGGAGCCTCCCCATGCGTCGTTTCGCCTTGATCGCCTCGAGCCTCGTGTCGCTTCTCGCGTTCGCCGGCTGTGCCGCCGACGCCGAGCCCGATGACGCGGCGACCGACGAGGGCGAGTTCAGCTCGAACCAGGCGACGCTCCTCGACTTCGAGTTCGACGGCTCGCTCGTCACCGACTCGTCGTGGAACGACAAGCAGACGATCCAGGACCAGCTCCTCTATACGATCGGCCACCTCAACGCGCAGAAGAGCGTCGGTCGGCTCGACACGCTGGAGCTGACGAACATCACGAAGACGAACGTCGGCGGCAAGATCGAGATCAAGTACCACGCGAAGCTCCCGGTCGCGTGGGGCAGCAAGACGAACCTGCCGACGCGCTACGAGTTCAAGCTCCCGAAGGACATCAGCTTCGCCGGGCAGCAGGCGTTCACGGAGGCGCACAAGCAGACGTGCGTCGACTGGGCCGCCCACGACGTCGATACCGGCAGCATGTGGTACTACTACCGGCCCGCGAACAGCGGCTGCCGCATCACGGACGCCGAGGTCGTGAAGCTGACCGCCACCGCGACGCGGTCGACGTCCAATACGACGGGGAAGTACCCCGAGCTTCACAAGGTCTGGGAGGACGATCGCCTCGAGGTCATCTCGATCTTCGGGAAGAACGAGGAGACGGGCGGCGCCAGCGACGTCGGGGTCCGGGGCTTCAACTCGTTCGTGCGAACGATGAAGACGCAGCTCCGCGACGCGCAGCTCACGACGCTGCCGGCAAACGTCTCCGACGCGCCGGGGCCGGACGTGAAGGACGTCACCATCGAGGGAACGCTCGCGGACGGCAAGAAGGTGAAGGTGACGGCGCTCCTCGTCGACGCGATCACGTCGGTCTGGCAGGGCTTCGACGCTCGCTACGAGAGCCTCACGCCCACGGCCGACCTCGTCATGTACAATGGCCACGCGGGCCTCGGTCAGAACGTCCGCGCGCTCGCGCGGAAGGGCCGTTGGCTTCCAGGCAAGTACCAGATGTTCTTCATGAACGGATGCGACACGTTCGCGTACGTCGACGGCTCGCTCGCGCAGACGCGCGCCGCCATCAACCCCGACGATCCGTCGGGCACGAAGTACATGGAGTTCATCACCAACGCGATGCCGTCGTTCTTCAGCTCGATGCCGGCGGCCTCGGCGGCGATGGTGAACGGGCTCCTCTCGTACGCGCAGCCGAAGACGTACGACAAGATCTTCGAGAACATCGATCGTGCGGAGGTCGTCCTCGTCACCGGCGAGGAGGACAACGTCTACCAACCCGGCATGCCGATCGGCTCGGGCGGCGGCAACAACGGTGGCGGCAACAACAACGGTGGCGGCAACGCGACGTTCACTCCGTTCGAGGAGTCGGGGACGCTCGCGCGGAACGCGGAGAAGGCGTTCAGCTACGACGCGCCTGCCGGCAAGTACACGATCGTGCTCTCCGGCACCGGCGACGCCGACCTCTACGTGAAGAAGGACGCGCCCGCGGCGTTGCGAACGTACGACTGCCGCCCGTACAAGAGCGGCTCGGCCGAGAGCTGCGAGGTCACTCTCGACGCTCCGGGCAAGCTCCACGTGATGGTGCGCGGCTTCGCGGCCTCGAGCACGTTCACCGTGAAGGGCTCGACGCAATAGCCCGACCTCGCTCCCGACCACGCACGCAGACGGCGGCCGCGCGCTCGAGCGACGAGCGACGCGGCCGTGAGGTTTACGAAGGTGTCAGGGGCGCGCGGCGGTCACTTCTTCGGCGCGTCGCCCCCGCGCTTGCCACCGTGCTTGCCGTGCCGGGCGTGCTTGCCGTGGTGGCCGCGGACCTCCTTCGAGACCTGGCGCACGGCCTGGGCCTCTTCCTTGGTCACGGTGCCGTCGGCGGTGGCCTTGCTCACCTCGGCGTTGATCTTCGCGATGCCGGCGTCGAACTTCGCCCGGAGCTCCTTCGCCTGCTCGGCGTTGAGCGTCGATGCGCGCTTCTCCATCCGCTCGCGAGCCTTCGCCTGCCGGGCGTCGACCCGCTCCTTGAAGGCCGCGGCGGGCATCGGGAAGCTCGCCTTCTCATGCTTCTCCCCGGCCATCGCCGGCGCGGCGACGAAGACGGTGGCGAGGGCGAGAACGGTACCGATGATGGTGGAACGCATTTTGATCCGGGCTCCTTCGTCTTTCTTCCTGGTCCGTCGCGGTGTTGCTCGGGACTCGTGGAGATAGACGTCGCAGGGCGGCCGGCGATGCCCCGGTTTACCGTTCTTTACGGACGGGGGAAGAGGATGTGCTCGCGGAGCGCCACCGTGGCCTTCGCCCACTGGAGAAGCTCGTTCGACACGTCGCGCTGACCGTCTCCGTAGGTCGCGATCTGACCAGCCACGAAGTCGATCCGTTCGAGCGGAGTGAGGTCGGTGGAGAGTGGCCGCACTCCCATCGCCGAAAGGGCGTCGGCGCGGACGAGGGAGAACGAGCAGCTCACGCGCGCGCCCGCGGCCTCGAGCGAGCACGAGCCGCCCCAGTGCAAGATGTTGGCATTCCAGACGAGTGCCTCTCCGGCGGTCAGCGGCGCGGGACGCGTCGTGAGGGGCGACCCGAGGTCGATGCTGGCGAGCGTGTCTGGGTAGTTCGGATCCTCGTCGAGTCGAACGAAATGCATGCACGATCGATCGATCGAGGCATCGCTCAACGCTACCCACGTGTTCAACAGCTCTGGTCGTGGCCGCTCGAGAAGCGCGCTCATGCCGCGATGTGGTGGCCAACCGGCGCTGCCTCGTGGGATCTGCCAGGCCCAGGCGTCCTCGACGAGCACATAGGGCTCGTCCATGAAGGTGGACACGGCTCGACAGAGGCGGGCACCGAGCGCGAGCGCAGCGTCCGTCGCGAGGACGAAGGCTGCGGGGAGGCCGGCGTCGACGAGGCGGCCGATCATCGTCACGAGTGAAGAGCTTACGGACGCGCTGCACTGGCGCGGCAACGGCACGAACCCGATTGCGTGGAGGTCTCGTCGTGCGTCGTCGCCACCTGCCGCCGACCGATCGATGGCCCCGGTTCCGAGAGCGGGAACCGACCCCATGAGCTGGAGGTCCTCTCCGAGGGCGCCGACCTTCGCGAAGAGCCGTTCAGACGCGTCAGGGGCTCCCAAACGGAGCGGGGAGGCGGAGAACATCGCGGAAATAGCTCAGGTTGAACTCGACAGCGAAGTACGATACGAACCTTGAGCAGTCTAGCGTGAATGTAGACACGACCGTCTGCATCCATTCCACGCGGACCTTCTCGAGGAGAATTCCAGCCGATGATGCCGAAGGAAGAATCCGAGTCCGTGGAGCCCGGCCCGGGCGTCCCCGCGGAGCGTCGTCCTTACCGTGCGCCTCGGCTCCGAAAGCTCGGCTCGGTTCGAGAGCTCACCCTTGGCGGAACGATGGGCATCACGGAAGGTGGGGGAACGCTCAGAGTCACCGGCAAGATGTGACTCCCGCCGTCTCGTGGTCCCACGTCACGGCTTCCGTTTTCACGCGCCCGACGCTCACACGACATCGCGCCTCGAAGAGGCGGTTGGCGGCCGTGCGCTCCCTCTCGATGTAGTAACGCTCGCGTCGAGGCTGCTGTTCGCCGCGCCGCCGGTCGAGGGCGCAACGCCGTATGTCGGCGTGCGAGCATCCTACGATCGCTCGATGGAGCTCGACGAGCTCGGTGGAGCACGTGCGCGCTCGCCGGCCGACGCTGCGGTGCGCCTCCGTCAGATGCTGGAGAGGGCAGTCGCGCACGCGCTTGATGGGACAGCGCGTGCTGCCGTGCTGGCGGGTGGTGGGCTCGACTCGGCGGCGCTCCTGGCCCTCGCGCACCGCTGGGGCCGCGAGAACGGCGTGTCGGTGTTCGCCGTCGCCCTCGACTTCGGCGGGAAGGGAGACGATCGCCCCTATCTTGCTGCGCTCGAGCGTCACCTCGGTTGCGAGGTGCTTCGCGTACGTCCCGAGGACGCGTCTGGGCGAATCGAGCTCTTCCTTCGCGGGGTCGATGCAGCACCCTTCACGTGGCCGAGCGGTGGGATGGAAGTAGAGGCGCTCGCGCGAGCTCGTGCCAACGGCGCCGAGGTCGTACTCACCGGCGTCGGTGCAGACGAGCTGGTCGATGGAGAGCCTCGATCGCTCGGCCGCCTCGCGCTTCGGGCGCCGCGGGCTGCACTCCGCAGCGCGCGGGTGATGCGTGGCTTCGCTCGTCCTTCGTCGCCCGTGGTGGCGTGGGTCGCACGGCCACTCTTGTCGGCCCTTGCACCTGCCGCGGTGCACCGTTGGCGATCACGGCGCGCGCGCACACCGCTCCCGCTCTGGGCGGGCCCTGCGCTTCGCGCATCCCTCGACGCTGGCCATCGGAGCCAAGAGCGACGATCGAGCACGCTCGAGACGAGCATGTGGGCGCTCCCGCACCACGAGCACCTCGCGTGGATTCGCCATCAGGAAGACCTGGCGGCGGGGATCGAATGTCGTCAGCCCTTTCTCGAAGCGCATGTCCGCGCCCTCGTCGCCGAGTTCGAGCCGTCGTGGCTGCTCGAGGGCGGGATCCGCCGTGGCCTCTTTCGCGAAGCGGTCCGCGATCTGTTGCCGAACGTGCTCCTGGAGCGCGAGGACAAGGCAGGGTTCGAGGACGGGCTCCGCCGCTTCCTCATGGCGGCGGGCGGCTTCGATGTCCTTCGCCCGCTCGTCTCCGTCACTGAGCTCGCATCGCTCGGCCTCGTCGATCCACGAGTCCTCGCCGAGGCGTTCGATGCGTTCGAGCGCGCTCCCGACGACGGCGAGCACTGGGGCAACGTCTGGCCCGTACTTGCAGTCGAGGGCTTTCTTCGCGCACGTAGCGAGGCTGCGTGATGATCGAGCGCGACGTGTGCTGGCTCGCGGAGCACCTGGAGGACGGAGGCGTCTGCTTTCGCGTCGGAAGAAGCGGTCCCGATGTCGTTGCGGAGTGGATCGGGCTCGCAACGCTCACGGCTCGCCGTGACGGAACCGACGTGAGGCTGGAGTTCGATCCGAGCGCCGATCCTCGCGATGTCGTGAAGATCCAGCGTGGGAGCGCGTGGTTGCTCGTCCGTCATCTCCAGGAGCGGTTCGCGTTGCATGGTGCAGCCGTCGCGGTCGATGGCCGCGGCGTCGTCCTTCTCGGTCGGAGCGGCGACGGCAAGTCCACGCTTGCGGCCGCGATGTGTCGCCGAGGGGCCGCGCTGCTCGCGGATGACGCGGTCGGGCTGGACTACGCGGGGGAGGGGGCGTGGCGGATCGTCCCGAACGAGGTCGACCATTGGCTCGACCCTGACGCACGGATGGCTCTGGGGGCGTCGAGCTCGAGCGTTGGCAAAGAGCCCATGCGTACCATTCGCCCGGCGGAGAACGCGGCGCGCCTCGTCGCCTTCGTCGAGCTCGGCTTCGCGGAGGGGCCGCCCCGCGTCTTCCGTCGTGACGGGATCGACGCCGCCGCAAGTCTCGTTCCGCAGGTGGCCCGCTTCATTCTCGACGAGCCCGAGCGTCAACGGCGTGAGCTGGACCTCCTCCACTCGATCGTGGAGACCACACCCGTGTACCGCCTCGAGCGCCCGCGCACGTTTGACGTCCTCGATCGAACCGTTGATCTCGTCATCGACGTTGTAGGGGCCAAGAGCCCGACGACGAGGGTATGATTGCGGGATGCCGTCCGAGCTCACTCCGATACCGTCCGACATGAGCGTGCGAGTTTCGCCTCGCGTGTATGCGCGCGCATTCGGCGACGAGATCGTGCTGCTCGACTTCGGTGTCGGCGAGTATTTCGGCCTCGATCCAATCGGCGCGGAGATCTGGCGCCGGCTCGAGGCCGGCGAAACGTTGGCTCGAATCGCCGACAGTCTCGTCGAACGCTACGAGGTCACAAGAGAGGTCGCCTTGGGAGACATCGTTGCTCTCGTCGACGAGATGCGTGACAAGGGCCTCCTCGAAGGCCCGACGCATTGACGCCGCGAGCCTACGATGATCGATTCCCGTTCTGTCGAGTGTGCATGCCATTCGGCGACCTCACGGGCTTAACGTTCGAGGGCACGCGCCGTAGTGAGTGAGAGACGACGATGGATCGATTCCGTGCTACCACTGACCTTGGGGAGTCCTCATGAGCAAACTTCATCTTTTCTGCTACGTCTCGCTTGCGACGCTGGGTCTCACTGGGGCGCTCGTCGCGTGTTCGTCCGACGACACGATCATCACGAACAACGATGGCGGTCCCAACCCCACGGCGGACGCGGGTGTCCCCGACGCAGAGCCGAGTGACGACGCCGGGCCGGATGTCACCGACGCGGGCCTCAAGGTAGAGACGTACGCCGAACAGGTGGCGGACACGATGTGCAACGCGCTCACGCGTTGCTGCTTCGGGAATGCGAACGTTCCGGACGGCGGCACCGTCGACGGCGGTGAATCTGGATCCGGTGTGTTCGATCGCGCCGAGTGTCTCGGCCTCTACTCGCGTCTGGGATTCGAGAACGCCAACGTGGGCCTCTCCACGACGACGAAGAACGTCGTCGTCAACCAGGCGAAGGGCGCGGACTGTATCGCGAAGATCAACGCGCTGATGTGCAACCTCGACGGAGCGTCGCTCAAGGCGATCCGGTCGGCTTGCTTCGAGGCGCTCGAGGGGCAGCTCAAGAGCGGAGAGGCCTGCAAGACGTCGCTCGAGTGTGCGTCCGGGCTCTTCTGCCTCCCGGGCGACGGCGGGGTCGTCGTGGCCGATGGCGGCTCGAACGGGACATGCGCACCCCTCCGGACCAAGGGGCAGCCGTGCAGCCTCCAGGAGACCGGGAACGACGAGGTCGACTCGACCGCCTCCGAGATCGCATGCTCGTGGCGCGGCGGCGGAGACACCAGTCTTCGCTGCGCTTCCTACGAGTCGACGACGGGCTCCTACAAGGCCGACCGTTCGACGTGGACGTGTGAGCCTACCGTCGCGAACGGCGAGATCTGCAACACGACCGTGTCGTGCGCCGACGGCATCTGCGACCCTGGCGACGACTTCGACAAGTTCGTGTGCGAACCGGTGCTGACGTACTTCAACAAGTTCGCCTGCTCCGCCCACGTCGATCCGTAGCCGTCGTGTGAGGCCGGCGCAGCTGCTCCGGTCTCGCCCACTCGCGCGAGCGCTCGGTGTGAGCCGTTCATGGAGCGGGGACCGTGATCTGGTCACGGTCCTGAGGCATCTTCCCCGCGTACCTGCGGGGCTGGATGCGCGCGTGCTCTTCGCGAGCGCCGAGCGCCACGGTCTCAGCGGAGTGGTGCTGGACGCTTGGCGCGCGCAGGGGCTGCCGCTTCCCCCGGACCTTGCGCGTAGCCTCGACACACTCTCCGTCGCGCGTGCTCTCGACCATGATGCGCACGTCGCTCTGCTGAAGCGGATCGACGTGCGCTTCGCGGCGGCCTCGCTCCCTGCTGTGGCGTTGAAGGGGCCGCTGTTCGCCGAGCGTTTCTACCCACGGCCCTCGACGCGCGCGACGAGCGACATCGATCTCCTGGTTCGGCCCGGCGATCTCGATCGGGCGGCGACCGTCCTCGCCTCTCTCGGTTTTGTCGGGACGGATGGCGCGCAGGAATCGCGACAGCGACGCGAGCACCATCACCTTCACTTCTCGCACCCCGATGCGCTGCCGCTCGAGCTGCACTTCCACGGCTACTCGGCCTTCGGGCGGATCCTGCCGAGCGAGCCGCTTCTCTCGTGCCGTCGTGATGCGCATTTCGCAGGGCTCTCGACGGTAGGAGTGCTGGCGCCGGAAGACGAGCTCGTCTTTCTCGCCGTGCATGCAGGCGCGCATCGCTTCCTCCGTCTCGGCTGGCTCTACGATCTCGCGCTCCTCGCGCACACGATGAGCGAGACGGAGCTGCGTGAGGCCGCGGAGCGCGCCCGCGCGTGGGGCTTCAATCGTATCCTCTCCTTTGCTGCGTCTTTGCTCGTCGACGTCCTCGGCGCCCCGTCCGAGCGTCTCGCACCGCTCGGTGAGCCTGGCGCCGTTCGACGAGCGGTCGCACGAAGGACCGTCGGAGAGCCTCACAATCCGGTGCTCCGCTCTGCGACACGTTTCCTGTTCACGGTCACGCTCTGCGATGATGCGCGCGCTGCAGCCCGGTACGCGTTTCGCGCGTCGGGCTCGCACGCGCGACGCATTCTCTCGAGTGAGCGGTGAGCTCTACTCGGCCGCTCGTCACCATCGGTGTGCCGTTCCGGAACGAGGAGCGATACCTCGAAGCCGCCGTGCGGTCGCTGCTCGCTCAGACGTGGACGAATCTCGAGATCCTCCTCGTTGACGACGGATCGACGGACGGATCTCTCGCGATCGCGCGGGCGTTTCGCGACGAGAGGGTCACGGTAGTGAGTGACGGTCGACGTCGATTCCTGCCGGCCAGGCTCAATGAGATCGTCGCACGCGCCCGAGGAGAGCTGGTCGCGCGCATGGATGGCGACGACGTGGCGCATCCGGATCGAATTCGGCGTGAAGTGGAGGCACTCGAGGCAGCCGGACCGGACTACGCCGGGGCCGGCACCTGGGCCGCCGTCGTCGACGAGCGGGACGAGGTGTTCGCGGTCATCGAGGCGAGCGTGCCGGCGTCCTCCGTCGTCGCCCTCGAGCGTGGGCTGTTCCCGCACGCCACGTTCGTTGCTCGTCGCGAATGGCTGCTTGCACATCCATACGACGAAGCGCTCACTCGTGCCGAAGACCGAGACCTCTGGTGTCGAACCGTCGAGACATCACGATTCGTGATCGTCCCGGAGCCGCTCTACGTCGTCCGTACGCTCTCCGCGCATCCGACGTTCTTGCCCGACTACATCGAGTCGCAGCGTCAGAACCGCATCCTGTTCGCTCGCTACGGACCTCGAACGATTGGATGGAGGCGTACGTCCCAGGTGTATGCTGCAGCATGGGCGAAGGGCATCGTGATGCGCGCGGCTGTCCGGCTCGGCGTTGCTGACCACCTCGTTCGCCGTCGCGGCCGGCCGCCGACCGAGCACGAGCGACGCCTCGTGCGCGAAGCACTCGTGAGCGCGCGCGGATGCTCCTGACGCCCCGCCATGGACCGTGTCGCGTCGCCGGCGCGGCGACTCAGCGCCCGTAGCGGGCCGCGAGGTCGCGCACCTCTTCGAGGAGCGTCGCTGCCGGAAGGTCCGGCGTGTCCGGCAACGCGGCGAGCTCGGTCGCGATCTCGGCGATGCTCCGTTCGCCGTTCATCATCGATAGAGCGCGCTTTGCACGCTCACCCAGAGGAGACGGAAGCGGCGTGAAGCTCGACGAGCCGCGCAGCAGTGCTTCGGGGGACGTGGGCATTCCGAAGAAGCTCGACTGCCGCGCGCGCATCTTCACGTCACCGCCTTCGGTCGTAATGGTCGTCTCCCACGCCCAGCGCTGCCCTTGATCGTCGACGCGCAAGAGAAGACGAACACGATCGCCGTGGTCGATCTCCACTGGCTCGACCAGCGGTAGCACGAAGCGCGAGTACACCATCGACGTACCTGGCTCCGTGGTGAAGCCGAGGTCGCCGAGGATCGTCGCCGCGAACCAGATGGCCAGGCCATGAGCGGTTCCTCGCCGGCGGGGCGCGAGGACGACCTCTCCTTCGAGCGGTGCGTGCTCCGCGCCGTACTCGATCTTCGCCCATGGTGCGGACGTCGTGAGGAGATCGCTTGCGCGGAGGCGTCCACCATCGGCGAGCGGTGTGTTGAGGATTGACCGTCTGATGCTCTCGGACGCTAACCCGCGTCGTTCGAAGCCCGCGCTTCCGCGCGCGAGCCAGCCGGCCATCTCTTCGTTCTCGAACACGCTGACGAAGAGCTCGTCACGCTCGGGGATCAAGGTTCCGTTCGGGGCGAGCAAGCGCGCCTTCGCGTCACGGAGGACCGCGAAGTGATCGCCGTGGGTCGGTACGCTTCCGCGAAGGTCGGACACGATGACGTCGGCCTTCTCGGGCAGCGTCAGCTCGTACGAGGTCGTGTGGTGGATCTCGATCCGGCCCTCGAAGCCATTCTCTCGGGCGAGCTCTGGGATGAGCCACACGGCTGGGTTGGGATCGACCGCATGCACTCGCCGCGCTCCTGCTCGAACGGCGAGTAGCGTGAGGATCCCGGTCCCGGCGCCGATGTCGAGCACGACGCTGCCGGGCTTCACGGCCCGTTCGATGGCGCGAGCGTAGGCATCCATCCGTACGCCATCCGCGGCCATGTGACCGTAGTTGAGCACCGAGTACATGGGTCGGTCGTATCCGATTTCCGGGGGGGCTGTGCAAGGCGCGATGCTAGAAATTCATCCGTGGGCAGCGCCTCTCTGGTCCGCATCCTCATGGCGCGGACGTCCCGTCGTACGCGCGCATGGCTCGGCCTTGCCGTCGTCCTCGGCGTGGTTGGACGTCTTCTCCTCGTCGTCTTGGCGAGCCGGCTTGCCGATGGTGTGTCCACGATGGCGGTGGAGCTCGGGGGCGCCAGCGCGATCGTCTTCGCGATGCTCCGAGCTGTCCAGTCGTTTGCTCGTGTCGGCGTGCAGCGTGATGTCTATTCGATGACTGTACGAGCGGTTCTCGCCGGCGACGTCGTCGGTGTCCCGACGTCCGATGTGCGGCGTGTCGCGCTCGATGGCAGCTACCACGCGGCCGTCCTGGTCGGGGAGCTGACGCCCGTGCTGATCGCGGACATCGTCACGGCGCTCGCGCTCTTGCCCTTTCTCACGGTGACGTTTCCGGCGCGTCTTCTCGTGCTCGCGGCAGCGGCGGTTCTCGTCGTCATGCTGGCTGCCCTGGCGCTCCGTGCAGTCGCGTATCGCCTAGAGCAACGGGTCGCCGATGCCTACGGCGGCGTGTTCGACACGCTGCTGGGGTCGATCGAGAACCGGGTCGAGATCGTGGCGCGCGCGGGTGAGCCGGAGTTCGCCGCTGCGTTCGAGCGTCAGCTCGCCGCCTACGAGTCGCTCGCGCGCCGGCTCGGCTTCGGAGGCTCGGTGTTGCGTCGCGCACCAATCGCCGCAGGTGCTCTCGCGGTCCTCGCGGTAGTCAGTGTCGACGGCGCCTCGCGTAGTGTCATAGAGGGGGCCGTGTTGCAGCAGGCGCTCGTCCTGGCCGCCTGCATCCCGCCGATTCACGGAGCGCTCCTCGGCGCATACGGGATGGTGAGGTCGCTCGTCTTCGTTCGGCCGCTGGCCGAGCTCCTCCTCGGCGCGCGCCATACCGAATACCGGCCATCGGGGACCCAAGTCGTCGAGTTGCCGGTTGCCGTGCGAGGCGTAGGCGTTGGTTTCGCCTACTCGGACGATGCTCCACCGGTGCTCGCCGATGTCAGCTTCGTCTGGAGCCCAAACGTCCCGCTCGTGCTCGTCGGCCCGAACGGTGCGGGAAAGAGCACGCTTTTCAAGCTGCTACTGGGTCTTCGCTCGCCGACATCGGGGACGCTTTGGTACGGCGAACACGCGCTCGCCGCGCTCGACCTCCAGAGCCTCCGCCGTCAGGTGGCCTACCTTCCGCAGCGCCCGTACCTCGGCGAGGCGCACGTTACCGTGCGCGCCGCGCTCAAGCTTGCAGTGCCGCACGCATCCGACGAAGCGATGCGCCAAGCGCTCGAGCGCGTGTGTCTACGCGAGGCTCTCTGTAGGCACGGTGCCGACGAGCTTGCCGTTCCGGTCGGCGAGCTCTCGACGGGGCAGCGGCAGCGCGTGGCGTTGGCACGCGTGCTCCTGCAGGAAGCGAAGCTGATGTTGCTCGACGAACCGGACGCAAACCTCGATCAGGAGGGCGTGGTGCTCGTCGCCTCAATCGTGAAAGAGCTCTGCGCGGAAGGTAGAATGGTCGCGATTGCAGCCCACACACCGGAGCTTGCGGCCTTGTCGAGAACCCCCGTCGAGCTGGGGCGGCGCTCGATCGTTGCGCTCCGGTCTGCGAGCAGCGGCTGAGAAGGCTGACCAAGGCACGACCACGCTTCGGCGAGGTCAGCGCACCTCGACGTCCGGGCATCCGGCGCTGGGCGGCGCTCCGGTGCGCGGCTTCACGTCGGCGTTCTCCGGCGCGCCGTACGCTGCGAGGAGCGCGAAGTGCTCGAAGGTGCAGGGCGTCACCACGATCGAGCTCGCGCCGTCGGCGCGGAGCTTCTCGCCGCGTGCGATCTGCTCGCGGCGATCGTCCCACTGACTGCGCCCCGGCGGGTCGTAGCCACGGACGCTCGAGATGACCCACGCGACGGCGACGCACGCAGCGGCCGTCTTCGCGGCGAGCGCACGGTCGTCGTAGACGAGCTCGCGCAGCTTGACGAGGCCGGCGTCGGCGACGAAGGCGGCCAGGAGCACCATCGCGCCGAGCAGCGCGCGTTCGGGATGGTGCGCTGGAGCACCGTCGCGGGCGTTGCCGTAGGAGAGGAACGCGATCTGTGCGGCGGCGCAGGCGAGCGGGAGCGCCCATCGCCTCCGGAGAGCGTGATCGCGCATCGCCGGGACGACGAGGAACGCAAACGGGATCGCGATCTCGGGACGCGTCACGAAGAGCAGCTTCGGGTACGAGAGGAGGGCGTCGACCGTGTCCGTCGCTCCCTCGCCGATCGCGCGCTTGAACGTCGATACGCGGCGGAAGAAGTGCAGCGGACCGTCATGGGCGTGAGCGTTCCACGCCATCCACGCGAGAGGGCCGACGGCGCAGGCGAGAGCGAGGCCGACCAGCACGCCGCGCTCTCTGCCGGCGGAGCGCGCGCCGCGGACGACGAGCGTCAGCGCGAGGACGGCGGCTACCGGCCAGGGCTCGTAGCGCGAGAGGCACGCCGCGCCGATCGCGAGCGCGAAAAGGGCGAACGGCCTCGTCCCGGAAGCGCCGAGGTCCGAGCGCGGCGCGGCGAGGCCGATCGCGGCCGCCGCCGTCAGGCTCGCCGTGAACGACTCCGGTACCGGCGCCGCGCCGAGCCAGATGCACCAGGGCGTCGCGAGCGCGAACGCGGTGGCGAACAGCGCTCGACCCCGCGGGAGGCCGACGAAGCGAAGCGCTAGGTACGGCGCCGTGGCTGTGATGCTCGCGAGCGCGATCGACACCGCATTGGCGACCGCGAGCGAGCGGCCGAGCACGGCCATCGCGCCGCCGAGCACCCAGAAGGGGAAGGGGAGCCAGCTCGTCCCGGTCGGATCGAGCCGAGGGGCATGCGCGAAGGTCTGCGCGATCGTGACGCGCGAAAAGTCGTCGTCGGAGACGTGGTCGAAGCCAGCTGCACGCGCGAGCACGCACGCGAGCGCATACAGACCGGCGACCGCCGCGCAGTCGAGCACGAGCGTTCGCTGCAGAGCGGAAGCGCCTGCCGGTGCCGCGTCCTCGTCGTCCGCGGCTGAGGTCTTCGCCGCGGACATGCTCGGATCTCTTCCGTGCTCGCGTATGGACGCGCGCGCGACGGTCCGTCAGGGAGCGGGAGCCGTGGGCGCCGGCGCCTCGGTCGGGGCCGGCGTGTCACCGGTCGGAGCGGGCGTCTCGGTCGGGGCCGGAGTCGGTTCCGCGTCCTTCGCGCGCTCCTTGAGCTGCCCCTTGTCCTTCTTGCGGCCGGCCTCCTGCGTGACCTTCGCCTTCAGGGCGCGGTCGCCGGAGGACGAGAGGTATGCGAGCGAGACGCTCGTGAGCATGAAGATGCCCGCACAGATCGCCGTGGCTCGCGTGAGGATGTTGCCGGCGCCGCGACCGCCGAAGACCTGCGTGGTCGCTCCACCGAAGGCCGCGCCCATACCGCCGCCCTTGCCCTGCTGGAGGAGCACGACGCCCATGAGCACCATGCAGACAAAGACGTGGACGATGTAGATGAAGGTCTGAAGCATGGGCTTTCGGAGTGAGCTCGAGGCAGCCGGCGGCTACTTTGCCTGCGCGGCCCTGGCGATAGCACCAAACGAGCCAGGGTCCAAGCTCGCTCCGCCGACCAGAGCGCCGTCGACGTTGGGGCAGGCCAGGAGCGCGGCCGCGTTGTCGGCTTTGACGGAGCCGCCGTAGAGGATGCGGGTGCGGTCGGCCAGGCTCTGGGCCTTGTTTGCGAGCCACGTCCGGATGGCGGCGTGGACCTCTTCCGCCTCGGCCGGCCCGGCCGTCTTCCCGGTGCCGATCGCCCAGACGGGCTCGTAGGCGATCGCGACTGCCTCGGAGCTCTGCGCGATGACGTCGAGGAAGGCTTCGACTTGGGCCTTGACGACGCGCAGCGTCTCGCCGGCTTCGCGCTGCGCGAGCGTCTCGCCCACGCAGGCGATCGGGATGAGCCCGTTCGCGAGCGCTGCCGAGACCTTGTCGGCGACGACTGCATCGGTCTCGCCGAAGTACTGGCGACGCTCGCTGTGACCAACGATGACCCACGCGCACCCGCACTCCCGCAGGAACGGTCCGCTGATCTCACCCGTGTAGGCCCCTTCGGGCTTCGGGTGGAGGTTCTGACCAGCGAGTCCGACCGGCGAGCCGTGGAGCTCGGCCGCGACCGCGGCGAGCGCCGTGAACGGCGGCGCGACGACGACCTCGACGTTCGTCAGCTCCTTCGCGAACTCGACGACTCCGGCTGCGAGCGGGACACTCGACTGGCCGCCATGGAACATCTTCCAGTTGCCCGCGATGAGCGGCGTGCGTGAGGGGTTCACGGATTCGTCCTCCAGTTCAGCCAGGTTTTGTCAGGAGCGATGTTCGCGGATCGAGGGTGTCGTCGTCCAGCAGTGCGGACGTCGTCGCTCCTCGATCCGCTGGCTCGCTCAGTCGGCGGTGACTCGACGCAGAACCTCGATGCCCGGCAGCTTCTTCCCTTCGATTAGCTCGAGGGATGCGCCGCCGCCGGTCGAGATGTGCTTCATCTTCGAGGCGATCTCGGGGCCCGCCTCTTTCACGGCCGCCGCGCTGTCGCCGCCGCCGACGACCGTGAACGCGGGCGAGCTCGCCATCGCGCGGGCGACTGCGAAGGTGCCGCTCGAGAACGGCTCTTTCTCGAAGAGGCCCATCGGTCCGTTCCAGAACACCGTCTTCGCCTTCGCGATGTGCTTCGAGAACTGCGCGACGCTCTTCGGACCGATGTCGAGGGCCATGTGGCCGTCGGGGACCGAGGAGGCATCGACGATGTGGCCCTCGGGGGCTTGGATGCTCTGCGCGACGACGACGTCGACGGGCAGGACGAGGTCGACCTTCTTCTCGCGCGCCTTCTCGAGGATCGTGCGCGCGAGCGGGAGCTTGTCGTCCTCGATCTTCGAGGACTTCATGTTCAGGCCCTTCGCGGCGAGGAACGTGTTCGCCATCGCGCCGCCGATCAGGAGGACGTTCACCTTCTCGAAGAGGGAGTCGATCACGCTGATCTTGTCGGAGACCTTGGCGCCGCCGAGGATCGCGACGAACGGCTTGTCCGGCGTCGTGATCACCTTACCGAGGGCGCTGATCTCCTTCTCGAGGAGGAAGCCGCAGCCCCGCTCGCGCATGAGCTTCGGCAGCGCATGCACCGATGCGTGCGCGCGATGGACGGCGCCGAACGCGTCGTCGACGTAGACGTCGCAGAGCTCGGCCAGCTTCTGGGCGAACGTCTCGTCGTCCTTCTCTTCCTCCGCGTGGAAGCGGAGGTTCTCGAGGAGGCACACCTGACCGTTGCGGAGATCGTAGATGACCTTCTTCGCGGCGTCCCCGATGCAGTCCTCCGGCATGTGCACCTCGACGCCGAGGAGCTCCGCGAGGCGGGAACCGCACGGCTCGAGCGACAGCTTCGGATCGGGACCCTTCTTCGGGCGGCCGAGGTGGCTCGCGAGAATGACGCGCGCGCCGCGCTCCATCGCGTGCTTGATCGTCGGCAGTGCCTCGGCGATGCGCGCGTCATCCGTGATCTTCATCCTCCCGCCGTCGTCTTCGAGCGGGACGTTGAAGTCGACGCGGATGAAGACGCGCTTGTTCTCGATGGGAAGGTCGCGGATGGACGAGATGCGATCGAGCGTGGTCATGACGCGGTTCTCCGAGCTACGTGGCGTATTCGATCACGATGGTGACGAGGAGCCGCCGCTGAAGTGCGCGCTCCTCGCCGGGAGGGGAGCTCCGCGCGATCGTCTTCACGCGGCCCACGCGACTCGCGAGCGAGGCGCTGGTTCACGGTGCGTGAATGTGCCGGAGGGCAGCGGTGGTGCCGCTGCCCTCGAGGCCGGATCGCGATCGAGAGGAGCTCCTCTCGCTAGATCAGAGCTTGGACGAGACGAGCTGGGCGAGCTCGATCATGCGATTCGAGAAGCCCCACTCGTTGTCGTACCAGCTGAACACCTTCGCGAAGTTGTCGCCCATGACCTGGGTGATCGTGGCGTCGAAGATCGACGAGCGCGGGTCGCCGATGTAGTCGCTCGAGACGAGCTGCTCCTCGGTGTAGCCGAGGATGTCCTTGAGGGCGCCCTCGCTCGCGGCCTTCATCGCGGCGTGGATCGCGTCCTTCGTGAGGGGCTTCTCGGTCTCGAGGGTGAGGTCGACGAGGCTGACGTCCATCGTCGGGACGCGGACGGCCTGGCCGTCGAACTTGCCGGCGAGGGCCGGGAGGACCTCGGAGAGGGCCTTCGCGGCGCCGGTCGACGACGGGATCATGTTCTGCGCCGCGGCGCGCGCGCGACGGAGATCGCCCTTGCGGTGCGGGATGTCGAGGACCGCCTGGTCGTTCGTGTACGCGTGGATCGTCGTCATGAGGCCGCGCTTGATGCCGAACGTGTCCTGCAGGACCTTGGCGACCGGGGCGAGGCAGTTCGTCGTGCACGAGCCGCACGAGATGACCGTGTGCTTCGCGCTGTCGTAGACCTCGGTGTTGACGCCGAGGACGATGGTCGCGTCGTGGTTCTTCGCCGGAGCGGAGATGATGACCTTCTTCGCGCCCGCCTCGAGGTGGGCCTTGTTCTTCTCCTTGTCGGTGAAGAGGCCGGTGCACTCGAGGACGATGTCGACGCCGAGCTCCTTCCACGGGAGCTTGGCCGGGTCCTTCTCGGCGAGGATCTTGATCTTCTTGCCGCCGATGTCGATGGTGCCTTCGCCGGCGGTCGCACGCGTCTCCGCGCGGCCGTGGACGGTGTCGTAGTTGTAGAGGTGCGCAAGCGTCTTCGCGTCCGTGAGGTCGTTGATGGCGACAACCTCCAGATCGCTCACCTTGCGCTTGTTGAGCGCGCGAACGATGCAGCGCCCGATACGACCGAACCCGTTGATGGCAATCTTCCTGGCCATGGCGAAGCTCCTGCTCCTTTGAGAGGAGCGCAACGTAGTCCCGAGCATCCTGGGGGGCAAGGCTCGTCGCGCCTTCGTTTGGGCTCTGGTTTCCTCCGCTTAGCAGGCGTCTTTCAGGCGTCGTTCTGCGGTTCGGCTCATCGCCGAGGTCGCGTCGCCGCGACTTCCGCGACGCGACCTCTACGACGCGACAGCGCGCCGCCCGCTCGAGCAGGCGACGCGCTGAAGGATGGGATCGAATGGGCTCTCGCGTGTCGCGCTCAGCCGCGGATCAGGGGCAGGGCGCGAACTCGCAGTTCGGGCCGGTGCGAGCGACATAGCTGCCGTCCGGGCACTCCTTGGCTTCCTCGGTGCACGCCTTCGGCTCGCAGGGCGCGAACTCGCAGTTCGGTCCGGTGCGGCCGACGTAGGTTCCGTCGGGGCACTGCCTCGCTTCGAGCGAGCAGCCCACCGGGTTCGAACCGCCGCAAGCGCGCTCCGTGCACGTGATGCCGTCGGCGGTGCACGAGCAGTCGTTGCAGCCGTCGAGCGACTTGAAGGTGTCGCCGACGGTGTAGGGGCCGTTCGGCGCGGGCGTCCTCGTCTCCTTTCCGGTCGCGACGTCGTACGAGACAGTGTCGTCCCACGAGCACGTCTGCCCGTCGCCGGTCGGCGTTCCGTCCTTCCGCTTTTGGAGCTGCTGCTCGCTTCGACCGACGGCGATCTCTCCATCGTCGCATGCCGTGACGGCAAGCACGGCGGCGGCGGTGGCGGCGAGGATGAAGCATGAAGCAATACGGGACATGGGAAGCTCTCCTTGATCGGGGTGCACCGCGGTGCGGGCTCGTTGTCCATGGGTGGTCGCCGCCGGTGCCGCTCGTGACGAAATCGTGAGCTCGGCGTCGATCAGCGATCCACTGCAGAGCTCTCGGTGCACGAACGGCGCACCTGCGCCGCGAGGGGCGACCGCGGGCTCGCTGCGACGAACGAGGCGGCAAGCGCTCGCGCCTCCGTCTTGCGCCCGCTCGCACAGAGCGCGAACACGCGGGCGGCCCGCTCCTCCTCGCCGAGCGCTCCGCGTGGGAAGCGAGCGGCATGTTCGTCGAGGCGCGCCAGCGCGCCGTCGCCGTCGCCGCGGGCCAACGCTGCATGAGCGGCGCGAAGGAGCGCGGCTTCCTCGGCGACCGAGTCGCCTCGCGCGGCGAACGACGGTGAGGTGGACGTGCTCGTCGTCGTCGCGGGAGGATCACCGTGCGGTAGTGACGGAGCGGTGCCGGCCGCATCGATCACCGGCGACGGCGCGGCTCCGAGTGAACGTGCGCGTGAAGCGGTCGCTCCGCTGCGCGCGCCGACGTCGAGCGCGCGCGCTTCACTCACGTCGGCTCGAGCGTTCGCAGTGTCGACGCTCGACGGCCTTCCGTCATGCGAGCCTTCCGCGTTGGCGTTCGCAGTGTCGACGTTCGACGGCGTGCCGGTTGGCGAGCCTCGCCTCGCGTTCGTGGTGTCGTCGTCCGCGTTCACGCTCGCTGGTTCGGTGTCGTGTGAGCCGCCTTTTCCGCCATGATCCGTGATCGCGTTCGGATGGCGACTCGCGCTCACGGTTGCGGCCCGGTCGTCGGCGCTGTGCTTCGCTCCACCGAGAAGCGCGCTCGTGCCCGTCGCCGCCGTGCCGCCCACGAGCGTCACCGCGAGTAGGAGCTTCGCCCCCACGCCGACCCCGCTCGCCGAAGCGGCCGCGCCCGCGCCCGTCCCGACGAGCGTCGCCGCGCCCGCGCCCGCGCTCGCAGTCGCGCCTGCGCTTGCAGTTGCGCCTGCGCTCGCCGCCGCGCCCGCGCTTGCAGTTGCGCCAGCGCTCGCAGTCGCGCCCGCGCTCGCAGTCGCGCCAGTGCTCGCAGCCGTCGCGGACTTCGTCGCGAGGGCGCCACCGGCGCCTGCCGCCGTCGCGACCGCGAGGCGTGCGGCGAGCTTCGCGCGCACGCGGGCCGCGTCCTCGGCGGACGGCTCATCGCCGTCGCTCGCGGTGTCGAGCAGCGAGCGCGCGTCTGGTCCGAGCGGCGTCATCGCAACCTCCATTCGTCTTGCGCACGCCGGCGCGCGAGCGCGCTCTCGAACGTCTGCCGCGCAGCGCGCAGTCGGGCGTAGGCGGTGTTGACGTTGAGGCCGAGCATCCCGGCGATGTCGGGCATCGCCATCTGCTCGAGCTCCGCCATCACGAAGACCTCCCGGCGCTCGTCCTCCATTTCGTCGAGGATCGCGTAGAGGAGGCGCACGGCCTCAGCCTTCTCCATCGAATCCGACGGGCTCGGCGCCGGCGCCTGGAGCGTGTCGGGGTCGACCGAGCCGTCCGTGTCCTTTCGCGCGGCACCGCGCTTGTGATCGCGCGCGACCCGGAGCGCGATCCCGAAGAGCCAGGTGCGGATCGAGGAGCGACCCTCGAACTCTGCCAGCCGCCGGTGCACGATCACGAAGACCTCCTGAACGACATCGTCGAGCGACGCGTCCCGCACACCGAGCCGTTTCACGCTGCGCCAGACGAACGCGAAGTGCTCCCGATAGACGTCGTCGAGGTCGAGCCCGATCGCGGTGTCGGGCGCGGCGCCCTCGCGACTCGTGAGGTGGCCTGCCGCCGGCGACGGCGCTCTTGGGCCTGCGCCGCCCAAGGAAGATGACACGTCGATCGGTTCCGGTCGCACCCAGCGTCGCACCAGCCTCGGGAGGTGAGTGGAAGCAGCCATCGGATTCCGTCACAAAAAGAGCGCCTCGATCCCGAGCGAGGCCGCGGCCCCGAGGATCGAAGGTCGGTGGACGAAGCCCTCGTTCTCCACGACGAACGTGGGCCGCGAGAGCGGGACGACGACCTCGGCGCGAGCCCGGAGCGCGAGCCAGGACGTGATGTGCAGCCGGCCGAGCGCGCCCGCGCCGATGGCTGTCCACGCGCCGCTTGCCGCGTAGTTCGCGTCTGCGCCATGACCGGGGGCGGAGACGAGGTGCACGTCCGCGCCCGCACATGGAGAGAGGTCGAAGGTGTGCGTCCTCAGCGCGGCCCAGCAACCCCGTCCTCCCAGCGACGTCATCGAGAAGCGCGCACCGGCCGCCGAGGTCGAGACGGTCTCCGACTGCGAGGCCCAGCGCCGGACATCGAGCTCGATCCGGGCGCGATCCGGCGTCCACGCGAGGGTGACCGAGCCGCCGAGCGCGGCCGCCGGCAGCGTCGACGAGACGGCCGCGAGCGAAGCTCCGAGCGCGAGAGCGTGAGCCTCATCCGTACGCGCGAACGCCGAGGCACCAGCGTCTCGATCGGCGGGCGGGGGAGTCGGCGGGGCAGCCGCGGCGCCCGGCACGCGCTCGGGCTCGGGCTCGGGCTCGGACGGGGGAACCAGGGCGAGTGCGAGCACGACGGCGGTCGCCTGCGCGACGCCGTCGCAGGTCTCCGCTTCGATCTCGCGCTCGCCGGTCGCCATGCCGCGCCGTGTTCGGAGGCGGACCGCCCACGACGTAGCCTCCCGCTGCTCGACGTACGCGTCGGCCTCGAGGACGCCGCTGTTTGCAGCGCGAGCATCCACCTCGCGCAGCGTCGCCGCGCGGACGTCGTCGATCGAAGGACACCCCGCGGGCGCCTTCCACGTCAGGCGAAGCGTGTCGTCTGCGCTCGCGTCGCGCGTCGCGAGGAGCGCGACCGCGACCGCGACGAGCGACGATGGGAGCAGCGGCCGCATGCGCCGCGCTCTTCAATGTGTGTGCCGGCGTAGATCTTGGGCTCGCGCCCCACCCACCCGCAGAGGTGGGCCTTCGGCCCGCGTCTCATTGCCTAGAATCACGTGGCTCGTGATGAAGCGGGTGTGCCAGTGGCACACTTCGCTCGCGCGCTGTCATGGTCGTCTCTCCCCGCGATGGCCCGTGCCATCTCCGCGTCGCCGGGCGAACGAAGCGCGAGCGCTCCGCCCGGCTCAGGCGCGACCGCGGCTCTTGCCCGTCGTGATCCCGCCTGCGATGAGATGCGCGACCCGGAGCGGCTCCGGGATGTTCCCGTGGAGCGTCGTCGCCCTGATGATCCGGCGGGCCTCGTCGATCGAGAGGCCGGCGCGCTGAACCCAGAGCTTGGGCCCGCTCGTTTGGAGCCCCGACGCACGAGCGAGGGAACGCCGCGAGGGACCGATCTCCTCGAGGGACCCCGCCTGCTCGATCAGCTTCCATTTGCGCGCGGCGCCCGGCACGCGCGGGCGTGGCGTCGAGGGCGCGGCGCTGAACAGTGCACGATGCACCGAGCCCATGTCCGGCGGGCGGCGCACCACCACCAGCACCGGGACCTGCAGCGCCTTCGAGAGCCCGTGGATGTCGACGACGTTGAAGCCGCCGACGGCGATCCCTTGGAGCATCACCGCCTGGATGTGCGCGAACTGGCTCGCGCGCACGAGCTCGACGATGCGTCTCGTCGAGTCGGCGCCGTCGCGACGGATGCGACCGCTCACGATCCCGTCGACCCGTGTGCCCGAGCACACCACACCGACGAGAAGCACGTCACCGCGATGCTCGCGTGGAAATGGCCCGTCGTCGAAGCCGATCACGTTCACTCGTCCCAGTCTCCGTGCATGGTCAACGGAACGAAGATAGGTCGCCGCTGCGGCGTTCGCAGCAACCCGCGTGGTCGACGCAGCACAAAGCGAAACGGGCCCGCTCCGCGAAGGAGCGAGCCCGTTCGGCTCGGTTCGAGCTTCGATCAGCCCGAGGTCGCGGGCTTCGGCGGACCGCCGAAGATGCTCGCAGCCTTGCGCTTGTCGGCCTTCGCCTTCTCCTTCTCGGCGTAGGTCGGGATGACCACGCGCTGGCGGGGCGGCAGCTCACGGCCCTCGAGCAGCGCAGTGAGCTCCTCGGCGTCGAGCGTCTCGCGCTCGAGGAGGGCCTTCGCGATGTCTTCGACGCGATCGCGCTTGCCTTCGAGGAGGGCCTTCACGATGGCGTACTGCTCGTCGATGATGCGGCGGACCTCCTGGTCGATCTCGCGCGCCGTCTGCTCCGAGTAGTCCTGGCTCCGCTGGTTGTAGTCGCGGCCGAGGAAGATCGAGCCCTCCTCGCTGCCGTAGGCCAGCGGTCCGAGCTTCGACATGCCGTACTCACACACCATCGCGCGGGCGATGGCCGTGAGCTGGCGGATGTCGTTCGACGCACCGGTGGTGAGCTTGCCGAAGAAGATCTCTTCGGCGATGCGGCCGCCGAGCGCCGACTGGATCTGCGCTTCGAACTGCTCCTTGGAGCGCCCGAGGACGTCGCCGCGGGGCAGGGGCATCGTCACGCCGAGGGCGCGACCGCGCGGGATGATCGTGACCTTGTGGATCGGGTCGTGGTCCTTGTTCGCGATCATCATGACCGCGTGGCCGGCCTCGTGGACGGCGGTGTTCCACTTCTCCTCGTCCGTCATGACCATCGAGCGGCGCTCGGAGCCCATGAGGACCTTGTCCTTCGCGAGCTCGAAGTCCGCCTGGCTGACGGCGTCCTTGTCCTGACGTGCCGCGAGGAGCGCGGCCTCGTTGACGAGGTTCTCGAGGTCGGCGCCGGCGAAGCCGGGGGTGCCGCGCGCGATGACTTCCATGTCGACGTCCGGCGAGAGCGGGACGCGCTTCGTGTGGACGCGGAGGATCGCCTCGCGGCCGCGGACGTCGGGGCGGTTGACCGTGATGCGACGGTCGAAGCGGCCCGGGCGGAGGATGGCGGGGTCGAGGACGTCGGGGCGGTTCGTCGCCGCGATGATGATGACGCCGTCGTTCGACTCGAAGCCGTCCATCTCGACGAGGAGCTGGTTCAGCGTCTGCTCGCGCTCGTCGTGACCGCCGCCGAGGCCTGCGCCGCGGTGACGACCGACGGCGTCGATCTCGTCGATGAAGATGATGCAGGGAGCGTGCTTCTTACCCTGCTCGAACAGGTCACGGACGCGGCTCGCGCCGACGCCGACGAACATCTCGACGAAGTCCGAGCCCGAGATGCTGAAGAACGGGACGCCGGCCTCGCCTGCGATGGCGCGCGCGAGGAGCGTCTTGCCCGTGCCTGGCGGGCCGATCATGAGGACGCCCTTCGGGATACGACCGCCGAGGCGCTGGAACTTCTTCGGGTCCTTGAGGAAGGCGATGATCTCTTCGACCTCGTCCTTGGCCTCTTCCACGCCCGCAACGTCGGCGAAGGTCACCTTGTTTTGCGAGTCGGACAGCATGCGGGCCTTCGACTTGCCGAAGCTCATCGCCTTGCCGCCGCCGGCCTGGAGCTGCCGCATGAACAGGAAGAACATCAGGATCAAGAAGCCCATCGGGATGAGCGTGATGATCGTGCTCGACCAGAACGGCGACTGGTCTTCCTTCTCGAAGAAGATCTTCGGGGGCTGAGCCTTGGGGTCCTCGGGCGTCAGCGTCTCGATCAGCTTCTCGTCGGCGACGGGGCCCACGGCCTCTTTCCAGCCGCCACCCTTGGCCTGGTCCGCACCGCGGACGCGGTAGCTGTACTCGCGGTCCTTGATCTTGATCTCGTCGACCTTGCCCTGCTTGACCTCGGTCACGAAGTCTGTGAAGGCGACGGGCACCTTCTTGTCGGGGGGGGACAGGAACTGCCAGATCGTGAGGAACATCACGATCAGGACCACCCAAAGAAGAAGCGTTTTGTGGGATTGCTTCACGAGGACCTCAGACTCCTAGGCTACTACGTCAGATGCACTGCATCGAGGGTCGGATTCGCACGAGTTTAGTGATTTCTTCCGTCTTCTTCCGTCGGCCCCGTCGGCGCGACACGCCCACGAATGAGCGCGTTTTGCGCGTGCGGACCGATCGGGCCCAGGAAAACGGGCGCCGCATGCTTTTGGAGCTGGGTCTCGCTCGAGGCAAGCAGACCTCGAGCGCCCTTGGGCGCTGCAGCGCGGCTCGGGCAGGCTAACCACTCGGTTTTTCGGGGGCAATGTGCGCTCGGGCTGCGTTCGATCCGTCGATGGAGGTGGGCGCGTTCGCGGTCCCGCGCCGGCGAGCGCGAGGATCCACGCTCACGACGAGCCCGCCGGGGAGCCAGACGCGTGCGTCGTGCGATCCGGAGGCCATCAGCCGCGTGAGGGCTTCCTGCGTCGGTCGCGGGAGGGACGACGCCCATGCCTGCGACTTACCACGCAGTTCGGCGTTGACGAGCTCGTCCGCTAGCGTCTCGAGATGTCGCACGATGTGTGGGTCGAGCTTCTCGAGGAGCGGGAGGACAGCCTGCCGCACGGAGGTGCGGAGGTAACGCGGGTCCTCGTTCGACGGGTCGCTCGCAAATGGCACCGCGTGGCGCTCGACGTGGAGGAGGACGTCGGCGCGCCGTGCTCGGAGGAGCGGTCGCACGACCGTGACACCGGGCGACGGAGGGGCCGCGGTCGTCACGGGCGCCTCCGCCCGCGGCGGGAGGACGCCGAGCCCGCGCGTCCCCGCGCCCCGGAGGAGGCGCATGAGCAGCGTCTCGGCGCGATCGTCGGCGTGGTGTGCCGTCGCGATCGCCGCTCCGCGACCGCGCGCCACCGAGGCGAGCGCGCTCCAGCGGAGCTCGCGCGCGCGTGCCTGCAGGTTTCCCCCTCGCGGAACCGTGACGCGAGTGCGGTCGAACCGAACGCCGACGGATGTCGCGAACTTCTCCGCAAGGTCGAGCTCGCGCGCGGCTTCGGGGCGCAGTCCATGGTCGACGCCGTGCGCGAGGACCTCGAGCCCGAGACCGGGACCGAGCCGGGCGAGGACGTCGAGGAGCGCCATCGAGTCGGGGCCTCCGCTCACCGCGACGAGGATCGGCGTGCCCGGTGGGAGCGCGCACTCGCCCGCGCCCGTCATCGCTCGGCGCACGATCGTGGCGAGCGATGCGGGCCGGCTTCTCTTGCCCGTCGTCTCGCCCGCCGTCATGCTCGGCTCGCAGGAGGCTCGAGGGCCACCACGGTCTCGACGTGGCTCGTCTGTGGGAACATCTCGAAGGTCTCGACGGCGCGGACGACGTAGCCGGCCGCGGTGAGCGTCTTCACGTCACGCGCGAGCGTGGGCGGATCGCACGCCACGTACACGACGGCCGGAGCGCGCCCCGCGGGGCCCTTCGCAGCACGGGCTGCGAGCTCCTCGGCGACCGCGCGCGCCCCTTCGCGAGGAGGATCGAGGACGACGAGCTTCGTCCCGCGCGGGATCGGATGAGCGCTCGCGTCGGCTTCGACCACGCGTGCCGAGAGGCCGCGCGACGCGAGGTTCTCGCGAGCGGCCTCGCAGGCGTCGTGGTCCTGCTCGACCGCGACGACCTCGCGATCGCGCGCGAGCAACACCGTGAGGTTGCCCGCGCCGGCGTAGAGCTCGACGCACGGACCGGGCGCGAGCTCCCGCGCGAGCTCGCCGACGCGACGCGCGAGGAGCGTGTTGCCTGCCTCGGTCGCCTGCGAGAAGCCACCGGGCGCGAGTCGGAGCGGCGCGCCGTCGGCGCCCAGGATGAACGGCGTCGGATCGCCGATCTTCGCGGGCGCACCGGAGAAGCGAGACGTGCGTCCTCGCGCCTTGAGGTCGTCGGGGCGCCCGTCGCCGGTGAAGATCCGGGCGCCGGCGAGCTCTCCGTCGCGGACGGCGCGCTCGAGGCGACCGAACACGGCGCCCGGCAGCTCGCCGCTCCAGCGCAGATCGAACACGGCCTTGCGCGCCTGGCCCGGACGGCCGAGGCCGAGTCGCGCCTCGCCGCGTCCGCTCGCTCCCTCGAGCCAGCCGGCGAGCGCGTCTCGCGCGCGATCGAGGATCGGGTCGAGCACGACGCACGTGTCGACGGCCGCGGGCTCGTGCGAACGGCGGCCGAACATCCCGATGACGACGCGCCCGCGCTTCGCCTCGGCGTGAACCCGAGCGCGCGTCCGGTAGCCGAGCGCATGTGCTGCGGGATGGCTCTTCGGCGAGACGCCGCCGAGAAGGCGCCCGACGATCCGCGCGTGCTCCCGAGCTTGCTCCTCCGGCGCGACGGCCATCCAATCGCAGCCGCCGCATCGGTCGACGTGCGCGCATGGTGGCGTCACGCGCGAGGCGCTCGGCTCGAGCACTGCGAGCAGGCGCCCGCGCGCCGGTCGCCGTGTCGGATCGTCGATCTGCGTCCGCACGCGCTCGCCCGTCAGGACGCCCGGGACGAAGACCGCACGGCGTTCCCCTTCGATCGTGCAGATCGCGACGCCCTCACCGCCTGGCGAGAGCTCCGCGACTTCCGCTTCCAGGGTGAGCGATCTCATGCCGACGCCTTAGCACGGGCCGGCGCGCTCCGCGCCCGGATGAGCCAGGGCTGGACGCGTCTGCTTCAGTTGGTGCAGCCGAACACCGCGTAGCCTCCCGCGGGATCGTTGCCCCCGAGCACCTTCGCCGTCGTCCAGGCGACTGCCACGCGCGACGGGGTGGCGGCTACGGAGATCCGTCCGTCGCGGACCGTGTTGATCGCCGAGATGCGCGACTCGCGTGCGAACGAGACGCTGCTCCGCGGCGTGAGCGTGGTCGACGCGTTGTCGTAGACGTGAAGGGCGATCGCGCCTTGTTTGAGAGCCGCGAAGTAGGCGCGGTTGCCGAGGATGGCGACGTCGCCGGCGGTCACCTTGCCTGCTCCCTCGACGGAGAAGCCGCTCGTGTCGGCGGGGCTGCCCTTGCCGAGATCGAATGCGCGGTACGTCACCGAACGCCCCGGACCGCTCCCGTCGCTGAGCACGATGACGCGCCCCCCGAGCGTGGCGATCGAGCCCCATTCGCCCGGGAAGGTGATCGGGGCGCGGGGCGTGTTCTCTGCTGCGTTGATCGACGTGATCGGCGTGTTGGACGGCAACATGAGGAGCCGGAGCTGGGGCTCGTTGGGATCGATCGGCTCGTCGTCGCCGACTCCGGCATCGCCCACGCTCGGGGGCAGGCCGCCGACGCCCACCGCAAGGAGCGCGAGGACCTTGTCGTTGGCGGTGACCCACGCGTCGGTGATGCCCTTGGTGCCGCCGAAGCTGCCGTTCGGTCCGACGATCCCCTTCGCGGGGTCCATGTTGGCGATGCGCCCGACCCCTCCCTCGGTGAAGACCACGAGGCCGCCTTCCGGCCGCAGCGCCGAAGCGCGCGCCGGGCCGAGCGTGACGCGTACGTCGTTCGGCGAGCTCGAGACGTAGAACTTGCCGATCGTCGGAACGCCGAGGCCGGGGTCCGCCTCGCTCGTCGTCTTGAAGTTGAGCAGCTCGAGCGCCGGCTTGCCGCTGCACGGGGCGCGGGCAAGCGCGATCATCCCTTCTTCGCCCTTCACGACGAGGCCGACTCCGTCGGTCTCGTCCGAGTTCGCGCAGCGATCGGGGAGGCCGGGCTTCTCCGCTTGGAGAGCCCCACCGGACGAGTCGATCGGCAAGAGGATCAACCTCGCGCCGCCGCCGTTCGGATCGAGCTCGCGGTAGACGATCATGAACCCGGTCGTCGTCGCCGCGATCGCCGGCGCGCTCACCAGCGTGCCCTGACCGCCGGCCGAGTTGACGAGCGGCCCTGCGCCGAGGAGCTCGAGCGAGCAGCCGGCCCCGACGCTCGGATCGGCGTTGTCGTTGGCAGGGACGCACTTCGCCGCCTGGCACGAAGCTCCGACCGCGCAGCGTCCGGTGTCGTCCTCCGCGGCGTCCATCCGGATCGCTACCTTGCTGACCGCTCCGACGTCCGTCTCCCGGCACCCGCGCGCGAGCACGCCGCACTCCGCGTCGCGCGCGACCGCCGCGAAGGCGTACTTGCCGTTCGGGATGTCGCCGAACTTCGGCCCCGCCGCTTCCTCACGCCGGAACGCGACCCGTGCGGTGGCGCCTTCGGGGACGCCGTTCGTGAGCATCGGCGCGACGGCCGCGCAGGTCGCGTCTTTGAACGCACCGACCTCGAACCACGCGGTGGTCGCGACCAGATCGCTCGGGACCGTGATCTCGAGGCCGATCTCGCGGTTGCCGTTGCACGCCGCGCCGAACAGGAGACAGACAGCGAGCGCGCGGACGATCCTCATCGGAAGCTTCGAAGCCATGCCCGGCGAGCGGCCGGAGCATGGCCAATACTGTGCCGAGATCGGGCTCGGGGCAACACGTCTGGAGGCCCGAGCCCCGGGCGGACGGGGAGCAAGCAACGAGCTCCGCCGCGGATCAGGGCTTGTCCAGCGAGATCCGGACTTCGCGCGTCTGCTCCGGCAGGACCTCGACTTGGAGCGTCTTCTTCACGCCGTTGGGAGCCGAGAGGACGAGCGCGTGACGGCCCGACGGGACGGGGCGGTTGAAGATGTGGCCCGGTCCGAGCGGCGTGCCGTTGTCGATGATCTGGTCGCACTTCGGCATGCACACGACGGTGAGGGCACCGAGCGCCGACGAGGACTTCTTCGGGACCGGAGCCGGAGCGGGGGCCGGTGCGGGCGCAGGCGTGGCGCGCGCCGTGGCCACCGCGGTCGGTACGGGCACGGGCGCGGGCGTCGGTGCAGGCGTCGGTGTCGGGGCCACCGTCGGCTGGACCGGTGGCGCCGTCGGTTGGGCGGGGGCGGTGGTGACGGCGACGGCTGGAGCCGTCACGGCCTCGCTCGGCTCGCCCGTGTGCGCGGGAGGCGGCGGCGTGATCGTCGTCGTCGGCGGTGCGGTGACCGCACTCGACGGCGTCGAGCTGGCAGGCGCCGCGGACACCGCTGCGTTGAACGCCGTCCGCGCGGCCGTGAACGGACCGGCGACTGCGCCCGCCGTCCCGGTGGTCGCGGCGTTGTTCTGCTGGGCGCGGGGGGCCGGGCTCGTCGTCGAGATGATCGCGATCACGACGCCGGCGATGAGGAGCGCGATCGAGCACGAGAGAGCTGCAACGACCCACATCGGCGGGCGGCGCTTGAAGCGCTGCGCCGTCATCGTGCGGTTGTCCCGCCCGAGGCTCATGTGCGGGTGCATCCGGTTCGACGGATGGCCGCCGCGTGCGATGAACTCGCCGCTCTGCCCGGTCGGATGCGGCCCTTGCCGGGCGAAGCCGTCGCCGAGATGCATCGGCTGTTGCCCGTAGTCGTAGCCGGGCTGCGGCATCGCCATCGGGTTCTGTCCCGACATCCCCATCGGATCGGCGAACGGCACCTCGCCCGTGAACGACGGCGCGTAGGGTGAAGGCGGTCCGAGCGGCGCCTGCTGCGGGAGCGCCGCGGTGGATGGGAAACGCTGCCCGGGGGGCCGCGGTGGGGCAGGCGCCGGTCCAAGAGGCATCGGCGCGTTCAGGCTCCTGCCCGAAGGAGCCGGCTGCGGGAAGCCGGGGCCGCTCTCGTGCGTCGGCCCTTGCTCGCGCGTGTTCGCGACGATCGTCTGATCGCCGTCTTCCTCGAACTCCTCCGGCTCGATCAGCTCGACGCTCTGCGGGCTGCCGTGCGGACGCGGGCGGTCCTTCGCCGCGATCTCCATGAGCGTCGGGGGCTCGCTGAGGGCCATTCCTCCGCGAGCGGCGAACGCCTCCTCCATCATCGGTCCCGCCTGGATGGTGGGGCCGTCCCCGTCGGAGGGGTGCGGCTCGTCCATCGCGGGCGGAGGAAACGTCGGGGGCGCGCCGGCGGCCGGCCGCGGCGGGGCGGGGGCGCGCCCCGGCGGAGGCGCGTTGCCGGCTCCCGGGCCGCGCGGCGTCGTCAGCGAGACGGCGGTCTCCTTCGCGTCCTCCGGAAGGATCTGCGGACCGGCCGGAGGCATCTGTCCCTGCGGCGGCGGCATCCCCGCTGCGGGCAGCGGCCTGGGCGGCGCCCCGGCGGCGGGGATCGGCTTTGCTGGAGCGCCCGGCGCGGAGGGCTGGACCTCCGAGTTGGTGAAGTCGGAGCCGAGCTTCGGCTTCGAGAGCATCTGCTCGACGTTGATCGTCTGCGTGACCTCGGCCGCCCAGCGGAGGTGAGCCTCGCGCTTCTGGATGCGATCGGTGAAGATCGACTGCGTATAGGCGGCGACCTCATCGGAGGCGATGAAGAGGCCGCGACGCATGAGGAGCGACTGGAGGGCGCGCGAGAGCTCGCGGGCAGTGCGGAAGCGCTCGCCGCGGTTCTTCGCGAGCGCCTTCATCACGATCTTTTCGAGGTCGACCGGATACCCGCGAATGAGGGTGGACGGGCGCGGGACGTTGCACTCCTGCACCTTGGCGAGCGTGTCGAGGTCGCTCTCCATGCGGAACAGCCGCTGTCCGGTGGTGAGCTCCCAGAGCACGACGCCGAGCGCGAAGATGTCGGTGCGGCGGTCGATGCCTTCGCCGTGCACTTGCTCCGGCGACATGTACGCGAGCTTCCCCTTGAGGGTGCCGGCGCGCGTGTGGCTCATGCGCGAGCTGAACTTCGCGATCCCGAAGTCGACGACCTTCGTGACGCCGTCGTACGTGACGAAGAGGTTGTGGGGGGTGACGTCGCGGTGGACGAGATTGAGCTTCTCGCCGTTTTTGCCGAGCAGCTCGTGCGCGGCGTGCAGGCCTTCGGCGGCGTCGGCGATGACACGGCAGGCGATCTCGGGCGGCATCGCCGTGCCGAGCTCCTCGGTCCGCCGCATCACCTCGCGGAGCGGCTCGCCGTGGAGGTACTCCATTGCGATCCAGTACGTGTCCTCGTGCTTGCCGAGGTCGAACACCGTCGCGACGTTGGGATGCGAGATGCGCGCGGCGACGCGCGCCTCGTCGAGGAACATCTGGACGAACGACTCGTCCTCGACGAGATGCGTGTGGATCTTCTTGATCGCGACCCACTTCTGGAAGCCGCCGGGGCCATCCATGCGTGCGAGGTGCACGCTGGCCATGCCGCCTATCCCGATCTCGTCGACGACGCGGTAGCGACCGAGGAAGTAGGTCCCGCCGCCGCCGATGTCGGGCATCGAGCTCGCAGGTCCCATTGGAGGCGCACCACCGTCGTGGCTCGAGGGACCCGAGCCCATGTCCGGACGGTGTGCACGATCCTGCGGCAAGTCGTTCTCCTGTTTCAGATTCGAATCTGGATTCTAGCGCCGATCACTGCTCGCGGACCCCGACCTGTCCGACCGAAACGTTCGGCGTAGGGCGAGTCCCGAAGAAAACCGCGGTCCCCGCCCCGGCGAGGGCGATGCCGCCGATGACGTAAGGCCAAGGCGAAGACCAGAAGGCGCCGCCCTTGCGGACGTCGGGATCTCCCGGCGGCTTACTTGCGGAGCCCGCGCTTCCGGCTTCCTTGCCCTTTCCGCCCCCAGCGACCGCGGCTTTGTCGGCGCTGTCGTCCGGCACCCGCACCCGCTCCTCGGCGGAGGCGAGCCGGTTCTGCTTACCGTCGAGCGCATCGACGCGGATGAGGATGCTCGCGCCGGGAAGCGTGACCTCCGAGCCGACCTCGAACTCGACGGCCTCCGCGGGCTTCGCCTCGAGGGTGACCTCCTTACCGGTCGTCCCGTCTCGGGCGACGAGCCCGATCCGGTTCACGATCGGCAGGTGGGCCTTGTCGAGCGTCGTCGTGACCACGATGGCCTTGCCGGGCTGCGCCTCTCTCGGCACCTGGACCGCGAGCTGGATGCTCCCGATCTTGGCCGTGTCGCGCTTGGCCTTCTCGGCGAGGCCCGCCCCCTTCGATCCCGCTTCGCTCGGCACGGTGAAGCTCGCATCCAGGATCGAGGCCGCGCGGAATGCAGCGACGGCGGAATCCTTCTTCCCGAGCGCCGCGCGAATCGACCCGAGGCGAACGTAGCCTTCGAGCACCTCGTTCGGCGCGAGCCCGCCTTTCTCGAGGGCCTCGCGATAGAGGGGCTCGGCCGTCTCGAGCGAGCCGCGATCCCACGCGGCGCGGGCCTGCCTGAGCGCAGGTCCGCCCGCAGCGGTTTCCGCTGCACGCGCATCGCCCGTCATCGCGCCCAGCACGACCACCGTGCCGAGAGCGACCACGCGCGATCCAAACGCACGGAGAGCGCCAGATCTTTCCACTATCCAAAACGCTATCGGCCCAAAGAGAGCCACGCAAGCATCACCCTTCGTCGGCGTCGAAGGGGCGTCCCTCTTTTCACCGTCTTGCCTCCCCACGTCACGTTCGCCGTCACGTTCGGCGGGAGGTGCCGGCCACCTACAGCGGCCCCGGACCCAATGCCGTTCGGATGGCGCTCACGCGTGCCTGCCCGCGGAAACAGGGAGGTTGAATGGGGAACGGCGAGACCCAGCCTGTAGCCGCCTCACTTCCCCGTTGCCTGTTGCCTGTTCCCTATTCTGCCTCCGTCTCTTTATCGGCACGGCATCGGGCCCCGACCGGTCAGGGGAAGGGTTGGCTCGGTCGCCCGCGCTCGAAGAAGAAGGAGAAGGAGCCGCGGATGTGGCCACGGCAAGGGGGCGGAGGCCCGCCCGGCGAGGCCTCGCGCGGATCGGCGAGGTAGACGTCGAAGCAACCCGCGTTGAGGCGCTGGGCGGCGGTCTCTTCATCGAGCTTCCCGTTCGAGATGCTCGTGAAGGCGATGACGCTCTTGCCGCTCCCGACCCCGCCAGGCGCCTCCTTGTCCGCCGCGCAGCCCTGCGTCGGGTCAGCGCCGCGGAGCGCGGGCGCGGTGCACGTCCCGTCGCTCGGGATCGTCACCTCGTCGACGGCCTGGAGCGTGACCGTCTGCGTGCGGCAGCTCCTCTGGAGGTAGAGCGCCATGTTCACGAGGGCGGGGTCCGCCTCCGCCTTCACGGGGGTGCCGGGAGGCGTCACCTCCGGCGGGAGGTCGACGCGGAGCGGCTCGCGGTACCGGCCCGCGAACCCGCGGCTCGGGTCGGGACGGATCTTCGTGCGGTCGTTGATGAGGATCGTGAGGCCGTCGGAGAAGCTCTGGAAGTCGCTGCCGCTCTGGATGCGTAGCGTGATGGCGTCGCGGTAGGGGACCGCGGCGAGGAAGTCGGGGTTGAGCTCGAACTCGCCGGTCCAGCAGTCCGGCGCGTCGAGCGTGCCGACGATGCGTCCTTCGCCCTCTCCCTGGGAGCACGCGGGCGCGAGGATGGCGATCGACAGCGCGAAGCTCGCGAGGCTCGCGACGCGCCGGCCGACCCGATGCGGTCGCGCGCGCCCGTCTGGACGAGGGCTCCTCACCACACTCGACACTAGCAGATGCGCGCGCCGCCGAGGACGCGGTCGCCGTCGTAGAAGACTGCGACCTGGCCGCGGCTGACGGCGCGCACGGGGCCCGCGAAGCGGATCGTGCCGGAACGTTCGGCGGAGTCGCTCGCGCGCTCGATGCGTCCGAGCGCGCCCTCGTGGCGGTAGCGGACGCGGACGCGCGCGTCGAGCGGGAGCTCGACCTCGGGCGCGACGACGATGTCCTCGATGCGCGTCTCGCTCGATGCGAGGTCCTTCTCGTCTCCGAGGCGCACCGTGCCGGTCGCGGGGTCGATCGACGTGACGAATGCGGGCTTGCCGAGCGCGACCCCGAGTCCCTTGCGCTGGCCGACGGTGAAGCGGTGCACGCCGTCGTGCGCGCCGACGACACGTCCCTCGCCGTCGACGATGGGACCCGGACGGAGACGATCGCGCGCGCGTTCCTCGACAAATGCCGCATAGGCCCCGGCGCCCGCGCCGACGAAGCAGAGCTCCTGGCTCTCGCCCTTGCTCGCGCCCGGGATCTTCCGCGCGAGGGCTTCGGCCCGAACCTCGGTCTTGGTGCTCTCGCCGAGCGGAAACATGAGGCGCTCGAGCTCGGCGCGCTTCGACGCGTAGAGGAAGTAGCTCTGGTCCTTCGATGCGTCGACGCCCTCACGGATGAAGGGCGCGCCGCTCGGGGTGTGGCCGATGCGGGCGTAGTGCCCGGTCGCGACGCGGGCCGCGCCGAGCCGATCGGCGAGCGCGACGAGCTCGTTGATCTTCACGCCCCGATTGCATGCGGCGCACGGGCTCGGCGTCTCGCCGGCGAGGTACGCCTCGACGAACGGCTCGACGACCGTCTTCGCGAAGAGCTCGCGGCGGTCGAAGGTGAAGTGGGGGATGCCGAGCGCGTCGGCGGTGCGCCGGGCGTCGTATTGATCTTCGGGAGCGCAGCAGCGCCCGTGCGCGCCGGGGCCCGCCTCGGGGTAGTCCCAGAGATGGAGCGTGACACCGACGACGTCGTGCCCCGCGTCGACGAGACGGGCCGCCGCCACGGCAGAGTCCACCCCGCCACTCATCGCGATGAGGACCCGTGACGACTTGCCGGACGCGCTGCTGCCCATGACGCGCGCTTCTCTAGCGCATCACTGGCCTTGGAGCACGGTCTTGACCCCGTTCGCTGCGCGATCGACGAGCTTCGCCGAGAGGTCGACGGCCTCGCTGTAACGGTAGACGCCGGCTTGGAGGGCAATGAGCTCCATGTTGCCGAGCTCCTTGCCCCCGCTGGCGCCGCTGACGGCCCGATGCACGAGCGCCTCTCCGCGGTCGACCTCGCGTCCGAGGCCGCGCAGGATGCGCGCGAACGGGCTCGGCCCGTCGCTCGCGGGCGCTGCCGCAGCCGGCGGCGCCCGATGCCCTCCCGCTGCTTTCTCGAGCTTCGACGACCTCTCCGGCAGATCGGTTGTCATCTTCCCGTCCCGTGTGCTCGCGTCACCGACTCGCATGGAGGGTGCTTCGGCCGCTCGGGCGGGGAGTTGCGTCGAAACGACGTCGTGGCCCCGAGCGGCTCAGCCGTCGATTCGAGCGCGCTTGAAGTACCGGGCGATGCTCTCGATGCCGCGTGCATGGAGGCGGCTCGCCCACGACTTCGACAGCCCGAGCTCGCGCGCCGCCTCGTCGAGGCTGACCTCGTCGAAGTAATGCCGCGTCAACAGGGTGCGCTCCTGGTCCGGCAGCTCGGAGATCGCCGTCTTGATCCGGACGACGAGCTGAGCGTGACCGACGTTCGACTCCGGGCTGTGGTCGGGATCCTTCGCGGTCTCGACCGCCTCGCCGCGGCGCGGAGCGAGGAAGCCGAGGGCCATCGCCATCGCCGCGGAGGCGAGCTGATCGCCGAGCTGTGCGTCTGCGGCCGCGGACCCCTGCGGAGGAGCCGCGGCCTGGTTCTCGTTCGCGGCCTCGTGCACGAGGTCGGCTGCCTGGACGGCGCGGAGCTTTCGATAGACCCGCTTCGGGAGGTTGCCGCTCTGTCGGACCGAGTCGATCATCGAGCCGCGGATGCGGAGGTTCGCCCAGCGGCGGAAGGGGATCCCCCGATCGGGATCGAACGAGCGAGCCGCGGCGAGGAGCGCCTCGCGTCCATGGGATGCGAGATCGTCGACGTGCACGTGCGGGCCGAACTGCCGGCGCATCTGCCGAGCGATGATGTCGACGAGCTCGAGCCCCTCGGTGACCCGCGCCAGCACCTCGGGCGGATCGTGCGTCCTCGATTCGTTCCCCACGACGTTTCCCACGATCCTTGTCCCTCCCGCTCAAGTCAAGACCTCACCTCGACGTTCCGGCGACCGAGGCGGCGGAAAGAGGCGGGTGACGAGGTGCGCGCGGAGAGGGGGCGTGCTCGTTTCGTGGTCTCTTCCGGTCTGCTGCGTTGATGCTAGGGTGCGCGTTCCTCCGGGACATCCCGAGCTCGACGACCCGTTCCTCCACTCGAGGCCGAAGCGCCTCGGGCCGAAGGCTCCTCCGCGCTGCAGATCTCCTCCGCAATGACCGATCGCCAGAAGCCGAGCGACAAGGATGTCTCCTCTGTCCGCCTTGCCGCGAGCGAGCGTGTCGGGTCCGTCGACCCCCGCGCGCATGCCGCGTGGCGGACGTGGCTCGCGGCTCTGGCAAAGGACCCCGACGCGGTGACCGCCGCGGCGCTTGCCTACGAGTCCCTCGGCCCCGAGGGGCGCGACGCCTGGCTCGACGCGCTCGACGAGGATGCTCCGGACGTGGGCGTGCCCAAGATCGCGCTCTACGCGCCGCTGCTCGGTGTGGAAGAAGACGACGAGCGCCGCGCGCGCATCGTCCTCAACGTCGTCGGTGCTGCGCGCAAGAGCACGCCCCCGCGTGCGCTCGTGGGGACGCACGGTGAGGACCGCGTCTGTCTCATCGTCACGCCGCTCTACCTCGACTTCGTGGAGATCCTCTTCTGCCGGTACGACCCGGACGTCGGCATCCGCGAGGCCTCCCACAAGTGGCTCGCCCACACGAGCGATGTCGCGACGTGGGCGGCCGAGGTCGGCGTGGTCATGCGTGAAGGGCCCCTGCCGCAGGTCGTGGAAGAGCTTGCGCATGCGGTCGTGGCCGATCGTCGGGGCGGGCGGACAGCTCCGCCGTCGCTCGTGCGTTACATCGATTTGTTTGCGCCGGACCTTGCGCATCCCGCAAGAGACGGCGAGCCTGACGAGTAGGCGAAGCCATGGACCGTCCCGACCTCGACAAGCGATGCGGTAGCTGCGCGCGCTTCGTCCGCATCATCGAGACGATCGACGAGAACGGCGAGGTCAAGCGCAAGGGGGAGTGCCTCCTCATGGTGTGGCCGCCGCCCCTCTACGAGCACAACACGTGCTCTCAGTACGTGAAGCGAGGGACGTTCACCGGCAAGCCCGTGCCCAAGGCGCGGACCCCGCGTGGGCCCCGGACCTCTTCGCGCGCAGCCGCGACTCCCGGCGCGCCCCGTGTACCCTTCGAGTTCGAGCTGCCCGAGGAGCTTCTGGATATGAACGCTGACGAATTCCGCGAGGTCCTTCGTGAGGTCATCCGTGACGAGCTCGGCGTTGCCGAGGTCGAGCTCGGCGGACGCTGGCAAGGCGGCGAGGTGGTCCTCAAGCCCGGCAAGGAGGGCACGCAGGAGAAGCGGATCCCGATCGAGTCGCTCTTCGGCAAGATCGTGATGATCCGCGACCGGCTCCGCGTGCTCGAGCAGAAGATCAACGGCAACGGGAAGCTCTCGGCCGAGGAGAAGGTCCAGATGCAGCAGTACGTGACCGGCTGCTATGGATCGCTGACGACGTTCAACGTCCTGTTCGCCGACAAGGGGGATCACTTCGTGGGCCAGAAAGGCGACGACTGAGCGTGGCGAGGGCAGCGACTCCCGCCTCGAGCTCCCTCGGCGTCGTGGCCGTCGCGAGCGCCGGGCAAGCCGGGGCGCGAGCACGGCGTTCGTCGATCGCGAGGAGCGCGTCGCTCGCCTGCGGCCTCGCCTTGCTCCTCGGGTGCGGTCCGAAGGCGGAAGGCGGGCCGCCGGTCGGCATGTCGACGAAGGGCGATGTGCCGCTGCCTTCGACCGAGAAGGCGACCCACTACGCCTTCGACCCGCTCGACGAACGCCCGGTGTCCTCCGAAGCCCATCGCGGCAAGCCGACGATCATCGCGTTCGTCACGACTGGAGACATCATCGGGCAAGCGCAGGTCAGCTACCTCGTCCACATGGCGAAGAACGACGGCGATCGCATCAACTACGCCCTCGTCGCGCTGCATCCGCGCAAGGAGATCGTCCTCGTCGACACGTATCGCGCGACGCTCGGCGTCGAGTTCCCCGTGGCGCTCGGCGACCATTCGGCGACGAACGCGGCTGGACCGTTCGGGGAGATCCCGGCGGTCCCCACGATCGTCATCCTCGATCACGAGGGACGGATCGTGTGGAAGCACACGGGCCTCGCCAAGAACGACGAGATTCGCGGCCACATGCACGGGCTCTGACCGACGGCGATGCGCCTTCGCACCTCGACCCTCGCTGCGGCGTGTATCGCGCTCTCGAGCTGCAAGGTGCCACCGAGCAAGGACCCGCGAGGAGGAGAGACGCCGCGGATGGCGACGACCTGCGCGTCGGTGACCGGGCATCTCGTGAGCTTCGGTGAGGCCCTCGAGATGGCGTCCGCCGACGCCAAGACGCGTGGCGTGACCTACGCCGGGCGGCTCGAGCTCTTGCTGTCGTTCGAAGCGGCGCTCGTCGAGCTCGATGGCGAGCTCGAAGCCATCCGCGGGAACCGGGAGCTCGAACCGCAGCTCGCTGCTGCGCGTGCCGCGCTCGACAAGTCCGTGACCTTCGCCCGCGACGAGCGCGCCACGATCGAGAAGCACGTGAAGGGCCTCGGTCCGCTCGCGAAGGAGACGCAGCAAGCGTGGACGGCGCTGCGGAACGCTTGTGAGGGCAAGC
This sequence comes from Myxococcales bacterium 68-20, assembly GCA_001899635.1. GTDB lineage: Bacteria > Myxococcota_A > Polyangia > Polyangiales > Polyangiaceae > Labilithrix. The sequence continues at coordinate 127,108 of MKVQ01000010.1, forward strand.
GCGTGCCTGCCGACTGCGCCGGCGTGCGTGAAGCCGTCGGGAAGTTCGACGCCGCGGATACGCCCGCCGAGCACGATCGCGCAGTGGCCGACCTCGCGTCGCGAAGGCTGCTCACGCCACGCGTCGCGCGCGCGCGCGATCGCGCCGTCGCCGCGAGCAAGGCGGTGCAGGCAGCGCTCTCGTCGCGTTCGGAGGCGGCGGCCCCGATGCCTGCGCGATGGGCTTCGATTCAGAAGGAGCTGTCCGGCGCGATGGATGGCCTCGTCGAGGCGTGCAAGGGCGAGAGCCCGGCCACCGCGCAGCTCGTCGCTGCGTCGCGCCCCGACCCGCGCAAGCTCACCGTGCTCGTCCACGTGAAGCCGCCGGCCGGTGTCGAGCGAGCGCTCCTTTCACTCGCCGCGGCGTCGACCGACGAAGACGAGCGGGCGTTCTACAAGGCCCGCGCCGAAGGAGCCTTCGGCAGCGGCTTCGTCCTCGTGAAGAAGGCGGAGAAGGGGGGCACGGAGGTGCTGGTCGTCACCAACCGGCACGTGATCGATCTCGGCGATCGCGCCGCGCTCGAGCTCGCGGACGGGACGTCGCTCGGCGTCGCCGATGTCGTGTACTCGAACCCGAACCACGACCTCGCCGTCCTGAGGCCGACGAAGACGCTTCCCATGGCGGAGGGCTTCGCGTTCGCGCGTTCGCCGGCGAAGGATCAGCAGATCGTGATCGCGACGGGGTTTCCTGGTCTCGTCGGTCGGCCCTCGTACCAGACGACGAGAGGCTACGTGTCGAACGAGAGCTTCAAGCTCGACGACGGCGACCGCCCGCTGACGTATCTCCAGCACACCGCGCCGATCGACTCCGGCTCGAGCGGAGGCCCGCTCACCGACGAGGCCGGCCTGGTGCTCGGCGTCAACACGCTCAAGGTGACGGGGCGGGACTCCGTCGGGCTCGCGGTGCCCTCCCGGTTCGTTCTCGACACGCTGCGCATCGCGGGGACGATCGAGTCGCGGCACGCCTCGGCGCCGGACCGCCACAAGTCGGCGCGCCTCGCTTGCCTCGCGTTCATCGGCGAGCTCGGCGTTGCGGAGCCGCGCATGCCAGTGCTCGAGCAGATGATCTCGAACCACCTCGTCGGCACCTCCGGCCTCGAGGCCGCCTCGGCGCTCGGAGGCGAGGAGGCGTTCGAGAACCTCTGGAACAGCGACTCCGTACGCGCGATGCGCGTCGCGACGCTCGTGCAGGTGCGCTCGGCGTTCATGCTGGGTGGAGGTCCGAGCGTGCTCGAGACGTGCGACGATCTCGATGCCGCGAGCGCGCGGCCGGACGTGATGAGGTACCACGTGCGCCTCGGCAACTTCGAGATGCGCGACGTCGCGCTCCGCTGGGAGCACGGGCGCTGGAAGGTCGACGGCTTCGAGGCGACCCGCGCAGCTCCGCTGAAGCCGCGTTCGCCGAAGAAGCTCCCGCCTCCCGGTCCACCTTCGGGATCGCGGCCACCCGCGCGGAAGGTCACGCCTCCGCGGGCGAAGTAGCGTTCGCCGACGTCATCGCGGACGCATGCGCGTCGTCACTGCGGGTCGGCGACGAGCGGTGCGGAGGTCGAGGAGCCGGCGCCGTAAAAGCTCAGACCCGCGGGCTTCTGCGGGATCGGGATCGTCTTCGTGACGATCTTGTTCGAGCCGAACACGACCTCGAAGAGGTTGCCCTCCTTGTCGAAGCCGTAGACGTTGCCGCCCCAAAACGAGAGCCCGAACACGTCGTTGTGCTCGATCGAGTCCCAGTTCTTGAGCATCTGGCCGGTCTTCGGATCGACCTCGACGAGGCAATCGTTTTGATAGCAGGGATCGGTCTTCCCGGTGCCCTTCACCGTGAGGTACGTCTTGCCCCCCTTCACCGAGGTGATGTCCCCGCTCGAGATGAGCTTCCCGGCCTTGAGCGCGCCGACGACCGAGCGCGCGCCGGTCTTGAGATCGATGCGGACGTAGTTGCCGTCGTCGTAGCCGACGAGCGCCTCCTCGTTCGCATCGAGGGTGCCCTTCGGGACGAACGAGAGCGAGTTGGGGTAGTCCCCGGTCTCGATGGTGTGGATCTGGGTACAGGTCGCCGTGTTCTTGTCGACCGTGTAGAGCGTCTTCCTGGAAACTGCGTAGAGCGTCGACGCCTCGTTGAGCGCGATGTCGTTGATCGGCTCGCAACCCTTGAACTCGCCGATGACCGTGACCGCCTTCGTCGCGGGCTCGAGCTTGTAGAGGGTCGTCGCGCTGTGGCCGTAGACCTCGTGGACCTCCGGCACCTCGGGCGGCGGCGGAGGAGGCTCGGTGCTGAAGTCGCCGGTCGAAGCCGGCGGCGGCGTGTCGTCGCCGGCGTCCGGATTCGCCTCGAAGCCTTGCCGATCCGCGCTTCCAGCGCAGCCAGCAAAAGAAACCGCCAGGCCGAAGACGAGCAGGGTGCGGAGCGCGAGCATGAGCGCGCGGAACCTAGCGCAAGCCGGCGGACCCGCAACCAATCACCGCGTCTCCGATTTCAGGATGTGGGTGAAGGTAGGACTGAAAGCTGCCGGACGAGCTCGGGCTTGACGACCTTTCCCAGGGCGTTCTTCGGCAGCTCGGCGAGAAAGAGGATGTCCTTCGGGACCTTGTACGGCGCGAGCCGCTCGCGTGCGAAGGCGCGGAGCTCGGCTGTTTCGCACCCGGCGCCGCTCCTCAGCACCACGCACGCGACGACGCGTTCACCCCAGGCCTCGTCCGAGACCCCGACCACCGCGACCTCGGCGACGGCGGCGTGCTCGCGGAGCACCTCCTCGATTTCCAGGGCGCTCAGCTTGTAGCCGCCGCTCTTGAGGATATCGACGCTCGTGCGCCCGAGGATCTTGAAGGGCGAGCCTTCGAGCGACGGGTCGCGGGTCACGGTGTCGCCCGTCCGGAACCAGGGCGCGCCGCCGTTCGGGTCGGGCGCGAACGCCTTCTTCGTCTCCTCGGTCTTTCCGTGATAGCCCGCGAACACGCTCGGCCCGCGGATCCACAGCTCGCCGATCTCGACCTCGGCGTGGTCGGGGCCTTCACCGGCGATGCGCGTCTCGACGGTCGGAAGCGGGAGCCCGACGTAGCCGGCGAAGCGCGCGCCGTGGAGAGCGTTCGAGATCCCGACGCCGATCTCGGTCATGCCGAAACGCTCGAGCGGGATCGTCCCGGTGATGGCGCGCCAACGCTCGGCGAGGGTCACCGGGAGCGCCGCGCTTCCGCTCGTCGCGAGTCGGAGCTGCTTCGCGCTCGCCGACCAGCGTGCGCGTTCTTCGTCGGTGGCGGCGTCGAAGGCGAGGAAGAGGCGGTGGTACATCGCCGGAACGCCCATGAAGACCGTCGCGTTCGCCATCTCCTCCCAGACGGCGACCGCATCGAACGAACGCGTGCGCGCGGCAGCGCCGGCGCCGAGCGCGGTCAGGAGCGCGATCGCGAGGCCGTGCATGTGATGGAGCGGGAGCGTGTGGAGGAGCACGTCGCGTTCGGTGAAGCCCCACGCCTGTCCGACGAGCTCCTGTTGCACGCCGATGTTCGCGTGCGTGAGGACGGCGCCCTTCGGCTTTCCGGTGGTGCCGCTCGTGTAGAGCTGGAGGGCAGGGGCGCTCTCGGCGACGGCATCCGCGAGCGCTCGTGCGTCGGCGTTGCCGGCCGGTGTCTCGAGGAGCGTGGCGAGGTCTCTCAGCTCGCATACGCCTTCGAGCGCAGCGCCGTGCTCGCGCATCGGGGCCGACACGAGGACCGTACGTACCCCCGCGTCCTCGCAGAGGTAGCGGGTCTCGGGCGCGGGATGCAGCGGCGACAGGACGACGACACATCCACCGGCGAGCAGGACACCGAAGAACGCCGAGATGAAATCGGCGCCGGGATGAACGAGGAGCGCGATCCGGTCGCCGGGCTCGACGCGTCCCCCGGCGGACAGCGCCGTACCGACCGCGACCGCGCCGCGGACGATGCTCGCGTACGAATGCGTGCCGGTGTCGTCGAGGACGCCGGTGCGCGGGTCGTTCGACCGCGCGGCGAAGCGTGCGAGAAGCTGGCTCATCGAGCGCTCCTTACTACGACGCGCCCCGAAGGCCCAACGCGGCCGCGCGGATCGCTCTCGCTCGATCGATCCGCGCCAGACGCATCGTCACGAGCTCGCTGTCGTCGTGCCGATCGTGAACGACCGATCTGTGAAGAACGATTCGCGACCGTAGATGCGGACCTCGTTTTGCGCGGGTTTTGGCCACGCTGAGACGGCATGGTCTCTGCACGGCACGAGAGCATCGGCTTCGCCCGGTCCGAGCCTCCTCCTCTATACCGGTAGGGTCGCACCTGCCGGATGCAGGGCGGCGACGCTAGGATCAGGGCTTGCTGCACTCATGACGAGGCCTCCGTTCCGGCGGGCACCGTCTCGTCAGACCCCAGCCATTCGAGAACCCATGAACACCGCAGTCCGACGCAGGATCGCCTCTCTGTTCGTCTTCGCCGTCGCGCTCGTCTCCGGATGCGCGATCGATCCCACCGAGGGCATCGCCGCTTCACGAGGCCCTGTTGGATCGCTCGGCGCCGAGTGCCACTGCAGCACCGGTCAAGCCGACTGCGACGGCGATCAGGGGCAGTGCCAGGAAGGCCTGTCGTGCATGCGGACCGACTCGGGCAAGCAGGTGTGCACGCACGCGTGCCCGTGTCCGCTCAACTACGTCTGCAAGGCGGCCGGTCTTCCCGGCGCTCGCCGTGCGTGTTTCAAGCAGATCTGATCACGGCCGCGATCAGTGCAGCTCGCCGACGAGCCACGAGAACGCGGGCACCAGCACTTCTTCCGGTGACGCGCCGCCGGTGTGGCTCTCGCCGCGGCGATCCACGGTAAAGCCGTGGTCGCCGAGCACGAAGAGCAGCGTCCTCGCCGGTAGCGTCGAGACGTGCCGCGCGATCGCCTCTGCGGTCGCCGCGGCGATCGCGTCGAGCGATCCGACGACGTCCGGCGTGCCTGCGAGCAACGCGGGGACGAGATCGAGCTTGTAGAGCTCGCGCGAGCCGGCGCGCACGCGGCGAACGACCTCGGCCGCACGCCCGCGCAGCGACTCGGAGGGCTCCTCGCGCATGGGGGCGCGAAGGGCGTCGAGGCCGCGTGCGAACGTCTCGATCTGGCGAATCGTCGTCGTGGGGAGCGCGCTCCAGAGGAGCGTCTCGGAGGTCAGCGACGCCGCGCCGGTGGCCTCGCGAGCGAGCGCGTCGCGGACGAGGCACCCGAGATCGAAGCGCAGCGAGTTGACGAGCAGGACGTGCGCCGAGCGTGCGTTCGACAGGCGGGCCTGCTTCGCGGCGATGTCGTACGCATCCATCACGAGCCGCGGACGGCGGTTCGTCGCTCCGAACGTCGCGAACGCATCGGTGTACGAGCGCTCGAACGAGCGGCGGAACTCGTCGTAAGCGCGCAGCGCGCGGGGATCGTCGAGCCCGCTCGCGATCGCGTTCGAGAGCGGGACGTAGCTCTCGGCGAAGAGGCGCTCGAAGGCCGCGAGCGGTTGCGGTCCGCGTGCCGCGGAGAGGGCGATCGCCCAGCTCCTCCAGTAGTCGTTCGGGCCGCTCACAGGGACGCCCGCGCTCACCCGACGCGACGCTCGGCGCTCGCGGGGCGACGGCTTGACCGGCTCCGGCGGCGGAGCTGCCTTGATGACCGGCTCCGGCTCCGGCTCCGGCTCGGACGCGACCGCATCGACGGGCTCCGCCACCGCGACGTCCGGCGTGGTCGGCTCGGGGGCGCTCTCCGTCGGCGTGGCCCGCACCGTCTCGGCCACGATCTCGGGGACGATCAGCGGCTGGCGGACGTTCACGGTCTCGGCCGCGACGTCGATCTCGCGAATCGTGACCGCGCCCTCGGCGTCGAGCTCGTCCGCACGCGAGCTCTCCGGCGGCGCCGCTGCCTGGACGATCGCCTCGCCGGCGTCGATTGAAGCCACGCGCGTGTCGTTCGTGGTCGCGTCGTCTCCCGTGAGAATGACAGGCTCGCTGTCGTCTTCGAGACGGTCCGCGATGGCCTCCGTGCTCGAGCGCTCGGAGATCGGCGCATGCGTTGCGACGACCGGCATGCTCGGAGAAGGCGTCATCTCCCAGAGCGGCTTTCGCGTCGCGAGGAGCGAGCCGAGCGGGAGCGGTGCGGCATAGCCGAGGAGCATCAGGTCCGAGTCGTCGATCAGGAGGACCAGCGGCGCCTCCTCGGTCGTCTCGGCGAGCCACCGCAGCGTCGCGCTGTCGTCGGGGGCGAGCACAGGCGCGGCGATCGCGCTCAGCGATCCGAGGGCGATGGCGAGGCCGGTCGCGCCGACGGTGCGCGCACGGAAGAGCTGATCGGCGAGCCGAGCCTGGGCATCCTCCGGCATCGCCGACCACGCGGCCAGGTAGGGGGAGGGGGCGCCCATCCGCGCAAGCTCCCGCTCGACGAGCTCCTCGAGGATCTCCCCGAGCCTTCCCCGGACGTCCTTGGTCGGAGGCGGGACGTTGATGAGAATCGCTCCGTGGCCGAGCAGCTCCGTGCACCGCTGCGACTGTTCCTCCACACTCGCGAACGCCACCTCGCCGCGGAGCGCGTCCCTGCCCGCGGGAGCTCGGCCGTGAAGGACGTTCGTGCGTCCGGAACCGTCACCCCACTCGAGCTCCTCATGCTGCATGCCCGAGATCTCGCCATTCGTGGCCGTTTGGCCCAGTTTCTTGCGACGCTTCGTGCGGCGAGACGAGACGAGGCGAGGCGAGGCCAGAGCGGATGCGCGGCGCGAGGAGAGAGCGAGAGAAGCGATCGAGCGTCGGTGCCCGTTGACCGAGTCGAAGGAGCTTCCTACGCTATGGCTCGTTCCCTCTGTCGGGTTCGTGCTTCGCGGTTTTCATGATCCCCTTATGTATGTGAACCAGGGAGGCAAGCGACCGCTCGTTGCGCACGCCGGACCATCTCTCCGGAGCTCTGGATAATTCGGAAGCCTGAAGCGCGGTCTGAGCCGCCCACCTAGCCTCCGGGCTAGGGGTTCATGACAATCCGCACACGACTCAGCCACGGTAAGGAACGTCTAACGGGCTCTCGCCACAAGCGAGGGCCCGTTGCCTTTTGGTGGGGCCGACGCGGTGCTGCTCGGCTCTGTCGCTTCAGAACGCCGGGACGAGGGAGCCGCGGAAGCGGTCCTCGATGAACCGACGGGTCGACTCGCGGGTCAGCTCCTTGACGAGAGCTTCGATCCGCTCGTCGTTCGCTCGATCGGCGCGCGCGACGAGGACGTTCGCGTAGCGCGATGACGCGTCTTCGCGGACGATGGCGTCGCGCGAGGGGACGAGCCCGGCCTCCAAGGCATAGTTGCCGTTGATCACGGCCGCGTCGACGTCGGCGAGCACGCGCGGCAGCTGCGCGCCCTCGAGCTCGCGGAGCTTCGGCGTCTTCGGTCCGGCGATGACGTCTCGGACGGTGGGCTCCTTCGCGGGGCCGAGGCGGAGGACGCCGGCGGCCTGCAGGAGCTCGAGCGCACGCGCCGTGTTGGTCGGATCGTTCGGGATGGCCACGATCGCGTCGGGGCCGAGATCGCCGAGGGCACGGACCTTCTTCGAGTACACCCCGAGCGGCTCGACGTGCACCCGCGCGACGGCGACGAGCTCTGCGCCACGGTCGCGGTTGAACGCCTCGAGGTAGGGCTGGTGCTGGAAGAAGTTTCCGTCGAGCGTCCGGTCCACCAGGGCGAGGTTCGGTTGCACGTAGTCGGTCATCTCGACGACCTCGAGCGTGATCCCGTCACGCGCCAGGGCGGACTTGATGTGCTCGAGGATGGCGGCGTGCGGGACGGGGCTCGCCCCGATGCGCAACGGATCCGCTCGGCCGTGTGGGCGCTCGGTCCGGCGGCAGCCGGCCTGCACCACGCCGAAGACGAGGACAAGGACGAGAGAAGCGAACATCTTCATCGGTGATCGAGCCTCCGCGCGAGGCGCTCTCCGGTCGCCTGGAGAGCTTGGACGAGTACGACGAGCACGACGACGGTGGCGACCATCACGTCGGTGCGGAAGCGCTGGTAGCCGTAGCGGACGGCGAGGTCGCCGAGCCCACCGCCGCCGATCGCACCGGCCATCGCGGAGTAGCCGACGAGGCTGATCGCGGTGAGCGTGAGCCCGCGAGCGAGCGCGGGGCGCGCCTCGCGCAGGTACGCCTCGCGCACCACCTGGAGCGGCGTCGCGCCCATCGCCACGATCGCGTCGACGAGCCCGCGGGGCACCTCCTCGAGCGCGGCATGCGCGACGCGGGCGACGTAAGGGATCGCCGCGACGACGAGGGGAACGATCGCTGCGCGGGTGCCGATCGACGTGCCGGTCACGAAGCGAGTGAAGGGGATGATCGCGACCATCAAGATGACGAAGGGCACGCTGCGTCCGACGTTGACGAGGGCGCCGACGACGCGGTGTACGAGCGGCCTCGGAACGACGCCATCACGATGGGTGAGGACGAGCACGATCCCGAGGGCGACGCCGATGACGCTTGCCATCGCCGTGGATGCGACGACCATCACGATCGTCTCGAGGGTCGCCTCGAGGAGCAGAGAGGCGAGGGGCATCAGTGTCGCGAGACCATCCATGATGGAACCTCCAGAGCGTCGTCTTGCCCGTGTGGCTGCACGTCCTCTCGACGAGGCCGGAGGTCTCCGGACGCGCGGCTCGGCTCGCCGCCGCGGGAGCGCGTCGCGAGCACTTCGTCCGCCGGACCGTCGTCGACGACTCGGCCGGCTTCCAACGCCACGACGCGGTCGCAGATCGAGCGGGCGACCGTCATCTCGTGGGTGATGATCATCACGGCGACGCCGAGCTCGTTGCGCACGCGGAGGAGCAGGTCGGTGACCGCGCGGGTGGTCGCCGGATCGAGGGCCGAGCTCGGCTCGTCGCAGAGCAGCAGATCGGGCGACGCGGCGAGCGCCCGGGCGATCGCGATGCGCTGGCGCTGGCCGCCGGAGAGGTTCTTCGGGTAGCTGCCCGCGCGATCGAGGAGCCCGACCCAGCCGAGCAGCTCTCGCGTGCGGCTCGCGACGAAGTCGCGCGATGCGCCTGCGAGCTCGAGCGGGAGCGCGATGTTCTCCTGCGCGGTCCGCGACGGCGCGAGGTGGAGCTGCTGGAAGACGAGCCCGACCCGCTTGCGCAGCTCGCGGAGCGCTGGGCCGCTCACGGCGCCGAGGTCGCAGCCCGCGAGCCGGATCGCGCCCGCGTCGGGGCGTTCGAGCGCCGCGGCGCAGCGGAAGACGGTGCTCTTCCCCGCGCCGCTCGCGCCGATCACCCCGACGATCGCCGCGCGCGGGACCGTGAAGGACACGTCGTCGAGCGCCGTCGTCGACGCTGCGCCCGCGGCGGAGTAGCGCTTGCTCACTCCGTCGAACGCGAGCGCGGGAGTGACCGTCGGCGCGGTGGCCGTCGTCGTCGTCGAGGCGTGCTTCACGACGCCTCCCGGCTTTCGGAGGGCCGCCTCGGCTCGGGGCTCCGCCAGCCGAAGCGCAGGCTCGCGAGGCGGATGCCGGAGCCGACGACGATCGCGATCCCTGCGCTGGCGACCTCGGAGAGCGCCGCCGCGCGACAGGTCACGAGCGTCAGCGCGCCAGCGAGCGCGGCGAGCGCGTAGAGCTCGCCCCGGCGAAAGGCGGCGGGCACCTGGTTCGAGAGGATGTCGCGAAGGATGCCGCCGCCGACCGCTCCCACGACGCCGAGCAGCACGGAGGACGCTGCGCTCAGGCCGGCACTGGTGCAGCGGAGCGTCCCCGCGACCGCGAACCATCCGAGACCGAGCGCGTCGAGGAGCACGATGCTCCGCGCAGTGTGCTCTCCGAGGTGATGCCCCCAGAACCAAGCCACGACGAGCGCCGTCGCGACGGTGGCGAGATACGAGCCGCGCGTGAGCGCGAGCGGCGTTCCTTGCTGGAGAAGGACGTCGCGTGTGAGGCTGCCGCCGAGGCCGGCCGCGAACGCGAGCGCGGCCATCCCGACGATGTCATACTCACGCCGGCTCCGTGCGAGGAGCGCACCGGAGAGCGCGCCGCTGAAGATCGCGACGACCTCGACGGTCATGATCAAGCCTGGACGTAGTCGGAACATCTTCCGTTCGGCTCCTCGACGGAGCCGTCTCCTGACCCCCAACTGACGATGGCATCGACAGGTGCGGCCGCGACTCGCCCTCCAGTTCCGAGGCGATGCCGACGCGCACCGATCACCGCGACACGCGCGCGTAGTGTCTCGATGCGTGGGCTGCCGGCGCGGATGGCGCGAGGAGACTCTTCCTCAGCGCATCGACGCCGGCCGCCGACAGGCGCACGCGCACCTGCGCAGGGCGCATCGACGATGAGAGATGGGGGCGCGCTCTCCAGCCATCCGCGGAGGCGCCCCGACCGCCTGCAGAGTTGGGCCTTCGGCCCGCGTTGAGTTCACCCGAGGCACGCCGCGGACTGTACTGCTCGCGGCGGGGCAGTCAATGCCGATTTCGTTAAAATGAAGTGACGTCTCTTATGGTGGATTTTGGCGTCGGCCGGCTACCGGTGCGCGCCGGGCTCCTTCAGCCACCACTTCGACCGAGGCACGCGGGCGATCCTCCGCAGGGCGTGCGGAGGCTCCCGAGCGGAGACGCTTGCGTCGATCCGCGCGGCCTTCGCCCGAGCGCGTGATCGCGAGGAGCGACCTCGACCGAATCCTCACTGGCACGGGAGGAGCGTCGCGATCCAGTCATCGAGGAGCTTCACGCCCTCCTGGTCGACGGCACGGCTCACGATCGGCGGCATCTGGGCGCCGGCCGTCGGCAGATCGCCGGCGGGTACGCGGCTGCCGGCGAGGACCGACATCAAGCTCCGCTCCGGGGAGCCTCCGCGGATGTACTTGTAAGCTCCGCCGTCCGGATCGGCGCGGAAGGTGTCGACGCAATAGCTTTGCGTCCAGACGTCGAGCTCCTCGAGCGTTGCGGGGGCACCGCCATCGGCCGGCGCGAGGTCGGTCGCGCGCACGAGGAAGTGGCTCTTGAACCCGGCGCTCGCGTTGGTGTTGGCGTTGTGGCACGCGCCGCAGTTCGTGTGGACCCAGCCGACGGCCGCGCTCGCGACGGGGGAGCCGGGGAACGCGAGCGTCGTCGCGGGAGGCGCCTTCGAGAGGGCGCCCTCGGCTGCGAGCTTCTCGAGCGTCTGTCCGGTCGCCGTCGCGAGCCCGAGGCTCACTGCGTCGAACCCGAGCACCTGATCCTTGCGACCCATGTGGCACTGGTCGCATTGACCCGTGCTCGGGATCTCGTACGGACCGCCGTCGAGCCCGATGCCGTCGATGGTCTCGCCGCCGTCCTTGCGTACCGCGTCGGTCTCGTCCGCGTTCCAGCGATACGCGGTGTGCGCCCAGCTGTTGTCGGGGAGCTTCGTGAAGAAGCGCGTCTCGATGCGCTTGCCCCCGATCTTGAACTCCTTCCAGAGCTTGGTCCCCGGCGGGTAGACCCACTCGTTCCAGTCGGCGATGTCGATCTTCGAGCCGGCGGGCAGATGCACCCATCGCTGCTTCTCGGCTCCGTCGCTCCAGAACTCGAGGCCCGGCTTGTACGGCTTCACGTCCGTCGCGACCGTCTTGTCTGCGAAGGACGAGTAGAGGCCCGTGCACTCGAGGTGCTTGTGGATGCCGTCCGCGTCGAGGTCGGCGGTACAGTCGCGCTTCGACGCGTCCGAGCCCGCGTCGTTCGGAGGCGAGCTCGAGTCGACCGCCTCCGCGTCACCGCCATCGACGTCGTCCTGCGTCACCGGGCTCGCCTCGTCCGCGCAGCCCGCGCCCCACGCCATCGCGCACGTCGGAACGGCGAAGAGGATCGCCCGCCAGAGTCCCGCGCCCGATCGTCCAAAGCTCAGCTGCTTCCCCGAGTGCATCGACGAAGAATATCCGAACAGCCTGCGGCCGCGACGCGCTCCTGCGTGGTATCTTCGCGCGCCACATGAGCCCCAAGGTTGGCATCATCATGGGTTCGGTGTCGGACTGGGAGACGATGAGCCACGCAGCGGCGACGCTGGAGAGTCTCGGCGTCTCGTTCGAGACGCGCGTCGTCTCGGCCCATCGGACACCGGACCTCCTCTTCGACTATGCCTCCAAGGCCGAGAGCCGTGGCCTCGAGGTGATCATCGCGGGCGCCGGCGGCGCGGCTCACCTTCCGGGGATGGCCGCCGCGAAGACGCTGCTCCCCGTGCTCGGCGTTCCGGTCGAGTCCAAGGTCCTCCGCGGGGTCGACTCCCTCCTCTCGATCGTCCAGATGCCCGCGGGCGTGCCCGTGGCGACGTTCGCGATCGGCAAGGCCGGAGCGATCAATGCCGCGCTCTTCGCGGCGCAGATCCTCGCGCGTCGCGACGGCGCCACCCGCGCCGCGCTCGCTCGGCATCGTGATGCGCAGACGCAGAGCGTCCTCGATCGGCCGGATCCGCGCGTCCCGCCCGAGGCGCAGGAGTCGGCGCCTGGCTCACTCTCGACGCCGGACTCCGATCGCCGGAGCGCCGTGCGGCTCGATGACCCTGATTCCGAGAAAGGCTGAGACGTGACGGTTGGTGTCCTCGGGGGTGGGCAGCTCGGAAGGATGATCGCGCTCGCGGGCTACACGCTCGGGCAGCGCTTTGTCTTCCTCGATCCCGGTGCCGAGTCCTCAGCGGGGCACGTCGGCAATCTGCGCGTCGGCACGTACGACGACGAGGAGCGTCTCTCCGAGCTCGCGCGCAAGAGCGACGTCGTCACGTACGAGTTCGAGAACGTCCCGGTCGGCTCCGCCCGCTTCCTGAACGAGCTCGTGCCGGTCTACCCGCCTCCGGCTGCGCTCGAGGTCAGCCAGGACCGGCTCGACGAGAAGCAGTTCTTCGTGCGCCTCGGGATCCCGACGCCGCCGTTCGCGGCGGTCTCCTCGCGCGAGGAGCTCGACCAGGCCGTCCAGCGCATCGGGCTGCCGTTGGTGATCAAGACGCGGCGCTTCGGCTACGACGGCAAGGGTCAGATGGTGCTCCGCACCGAGGCCGACGTGGACCATGCGTGGGAAGCGCTCGGCGCAGCGCTGCTCATCGTGGAGGGGCTCGTCCCGTTCGAGCGCGAGCTCTCCATCCTCTCCGTGCGGGGCAAGGACGGCGAGACGCGCTTCTGGCCGCTCGTGGAGAACGAGCACCGCGACGGAGTCCTCCGCATCTCCGTCCCGAAGAGTGACGCGTGGACGCCGGAGCTCCAAGCGCGCGCCGAGGCGTACGCCGCGCGGGTGCTCGACACGCTCGGCTACGTGGGTGTCCTCGCGATCGAGCTGTTCCTGAAGGACGGCGAGCTCGTCGTGAACGAGATGGCGCCGCGCGTCCACAACTCGGGGCACTGGACGATCGAGGGCGCGGAGACGAGCCAGTTCGAGAACCACGTGCGCGCCATCCTCGGCCTGCCGCTCGGCTCGACGCGGATGGTCGGTCCGTCGGCGATGCTCAACGTGATCGGCAAGCTCCCGCCGAAAGAGCGCGTGCTCGCGGTCGAAGGCGCGCACCTCCATGCCTACGGCAAGGACGCGTCGCCGGGCCGCAAGCTCGGGCACGTGACCATCCGCGCTCAGAGCCGCGAGGAGCTCTGCGCGCGGATCGAGGAGCTGCTCCCGATCGTCGATCCGGACGCGTCCGGTCCGCCGAAGTCGCTCTGGCCTCCGGCCTGACGGTGCTTTAGCCGCAAGGCCGTTCGTTTCGGCGAATCGAGCGAGATTCAACAGGAAGGCGGGGAGACGGGAAGGGATTCGATCCATGAAATCCTTCCCGCCTTCGCGTCTTTCTGTCTCTGGCGGCCACGGCCCAACCCAACGAGTATTGGACCTAGGCCGGGCTACGTCGTCACGCGTACGACCTCGTCGATCGTCGTGATGCCGTCCCTGACGTGCTGGAGGCCGACGCGGCGGAGGCTCGCGATCCCGCGCTTGCGAAGGAGCTGCCGGTACTCGCGCGGGCTTGCCTTCGCCTTCACCATCTCGCGCATGTCGTCGTCGACGACCACGACCTCGAAGATCCCCGTCCGTCCCTTGTAGCCGGTCCGGAGGCACTGGGCGCAGCCGCGCGCGCGCATGATCTTCGAGCCGGCGGGGATGATCGTCTCCTCTCCGTCGACGATCGGCTCCTGGACGGTCACCTCCTCCTGGCAGCTCTTGCAGACGATGCGCACGAGCCGCTGCGAGAGCACCGCGGTGAGCGCGTTGGCGATGATCCACGGCTCGACGCCGAGGTCGACGAGGCGCACGACGCTCTCGACGGCGTCCGAGGTGTGGAGCGTCGAGAGGACGAGGTGACCCGTGAGCGACGCTTGAAGCGCGATGCCGGCGGTTTCGGCGTCGCGGATCTCGCCGACCATGATGACGTCGGGGTCCTGGCGCAGGATCGCACGGAGGCCGGTCGCAAAGGTGAAGCCGGCCTTGATGTTCGTCTGGCCTTGCGTGATCTGAGGGAGCTCGATCTCGATCGGGTCCTCGAGCGTCATCACGTTGGTGCGTCGCGTGTCGATGAGGCGAAGGAACGAGTAGAGCGTCGACGTCTTGCCGGCGCCGGTTGGACCGCTGGCGACGATGAACCCCTGGGGGCGATCGACGAGCTCGCGCACGACGGCCTGCGAGATCGGCTCGAGCCCGAGCTTGTCGAACGGGATGAGCGTCTGGCCGGACAGGATGCGGAGCACCAACTTCTCGCCGAGCGAGCTCGGAAACGTCGACGCACGGAGGTGCACGAGCTCGCCGTTCGGTGACAGCGTGAGCTGTCCGTCCTGGGGTAGCCGGCGCTCGGCGATGTCCATCCGGGCGAGGACCTTCACTCGGGAGACGACCTCGAGCGCGATGTCGATGGGGACGCTCTGCTCCTCGACCATCTCGCCATCGACGCGGAAGCGCACGTTCAGGCGATCGCGCTTCGGCTCGAGATGAACGTCGCTCGCCTTGGCACGTGCGGCGCGGCGGATGATCTCGTCGAGGACGAGGACCGCGCCTTGCTCGATCGGGTCGGACATCGTCGGGAGACTAACCGGATCACGTCGACGTGGGAGACGAGACTGCCGCTGTCTCACATGCCTGCGCAATGCATGATCCACCCGGCTCGATTGCGTCCCGGTTCGTGCTCGAGGGTCGACAGGGGCACGAGCACCGTGTCACCGTATGGCTGGGCTCGTTCTCGCACTGCGGAGGTAGCTTTGCTGAAGGCTCGCGGTCTCCTCTTCCTCGCGCTCGTCACCGTGGTTGCCGGCCACGCGGCATGCTCCGGGAGCGATCCCGAAGCCGGCGGCGACGTCTGCAAGAACGGCGTCCGCGACGAGGGTGAGGTCGGCGTCGACTGCGGCGGCACCTGCGGGAAGTGCGCGGGTGAGGGCTGCACCGTGGGCTCCGAGTGCGGGAGCGGCACCTGCGAGAACGGCGTCTGCCAGGAGCCGCCTTCCGGGCCGGGCACCACGCCGCCGGGCCCGACCGACGGCAAGAAGAACAACGGCGAGACCGATGTCGACTGCGGTGGCCCGAACGCGCCGCCGTGTGCGGACGGCAAGGCCTGCGCGGCCGACACCGACTGCGTCGACAAGTGGTGCAAGCCCGAGACGAAGACGTGCGTAGCTCCGCGGAGCGACGACGGCGTGAAGAACGGCACCGAGACCGACGTCGACTGCGGGGGGCAGAGCGGGAACAAGTGCGCCGAGGGGCTCACGTGCGTCGTGGACGCGGACTGCAACGGCGCGTGCAACTACGACAGCAAGTGCGTCGACGTGAAGAGCTGCAAGCCTCACTTCGGCGGAGACACCTGCGGGGGCAAGCCGCTTCATCCGGGCGAGAAGGGCGATCCCGACGCCAATGCGAAGCACGAGAGCTGCTGTCGGGCGCTTCCGGTCTCCGGTTATTCGGATCCGAAGCACCCGGGCAAGACGGTCTACGTCGACAAGTACGAGGTCACCGCCGGACGCGTGCGCGCGTTCGTCGAGGCGATCGCCGCCGCCAACAACGGTCAGCCGGACATCAAGGGGTGGATCGCGGCGAACAAGCCGCCGATCTGGGACGACGCGTGGAGCCTCTTCCTCCCGAGCGGGACCAACGCGGCGGACATCACCGTGCCGCGCCAGCCGAGCAATCCGGCGCAGGCGCAGCCGTGGAATCGGAACGTCGGGACGGACTCGGTCTTCGGCGGGCCGCTCTACATCTACGTTCACGGTCACAACTGCGGGAACTATCCGAACCGCTCTTACGGCTTCCCGACATTCTGGTATCCGGACGCCGTCCTCACCGGGCGCGGCGAGCTCCCTCGTGCCGTCGGCTTCGACGGCAATGGAGGGATGATCCCGGCGAAGGACCTCCTCGACGTGAAGTCGATGACCTGCATCCCGAGCGCCCTCCTCGCCGCCTTCTGCCACTGGGACGGCGGGCAGCTCGCGACCGACGAGGTGCTCGACTTCATCACGAACGCCCCGGCCAATCTCGGGAACGCGGCCGGCTGTGGCTCGCGTTGCGCTCCGCTGAACGCCGTCCAGCAGTCGGGCGACTCGGGCACCGACACCGGCATCGTGTACCGCTTCCCGTTCTATCCCGACGAGGTGACCCACGAAGGCGCCTTCCGCATCGCGACGCCGGGGCGCGTCCACACGGACGTCGTCCGGATCAACGCTGGCGACGAGCCGTGGATGGACCTCCACGGCAACGTGCACGAGATCGTCCTCGACATGAACGGCGCCAATTTCACCGGCAACTTCGGCCTCAAGTATCGCGGCATCGGCTACAGCAGCGCGCGTGCCGGCGGCAACAACGGGCCGCCGGCCAAGTTCACGTTCCCCGAGTACAAGGCGGCCTACTCCGGCGGCCGCTGCATGCGCTGGAAGTGAGCTGCTGACGCGAAGCGAGTCGAGCGCGCGTCAGGGCGCAGCGCTGCTGCCGAAGCGCTCGACGAAGGCGCGATGGACCGCGTGGGCGGGCTCGCGGCCCTCGGCGATCTCGCGCGGGCGATAGCCGGACGAGATGCGCTCGACCACGAGGCGTCGCGCGTCCTCCTCCACACGGAACCGAGCGCGCCACGCCTTCACCGCGAGGACACGGCCGCCGTCGCTCGTCTCCTTGATGCGGCGGTAGGCGTGTGGCTGCGGGCCGAGCGAAAGCGCCGCCTCGACGCGGGCGCGGAGATCGAGCCCGGTCTCCGTCGCGATCCACGCGAGCTCTTCGATGGCGAGCGGCTCGAAGGTGACCGACCACGCTGCGCGTGGATCGCGTGCCTCGAGCCAGCCGGTGGCGGCGTCGGGGAACGCGTCCGCGTAGGGGATGTATGGCTTGATGTCGAACACGGGCGTCCCGTCGACCAGATCGAGATCGCGGACGTGGAGGACGAGGCCGTCGACACGCTCGAGGCGTACGGCGGTCATGCCGATCGGGTTCGGTCGGTGAGGGGAGCGCGTCGCGAAGACGCCACGCTTCTCGTCGCTCCGCGGGGGAAGCACCTTCGGACGCCAGCCCTCGGCGCGATCGAACCAGAAGATGAGCCAGATGCGATCGAACCCGTCGAGGTCCGCGAGCGCGTCGTGGTAGGCGGGGAGGACCTCCACCGTACCGGCAGCGCCACCGGCGACCGTTCCTTGCCGCGGCGCCTCGACCTTCTCCCGGAACGGAGACCGGACGAAGGCGACGGGACGGACGACGAGCTCCTTCACGCCTGTCGGATAGCACATGCGGCGCGGCGTGAGCTTGGGGCTGCGCCCCAACCACCCGCAGAGGTGGGCCTTCGGCCCTCATTGAATTGCCGGAGACTTGGCCCTGCGCTGCGTGGATTGGAACGATCGCGGGATGCTTCGTCGAGTGACTGTCTTTCTGGTCCTCGCGGTCGCAGCGCTTGGCTGTTCGTCCTCGACCACCAGCACCGCGCCGAGCGCGCCGAACGCGTGGGCTCCCGCCTGGCCAGTGATGAGCCCAGAGATGAGCCCGATGATGCGCCCAGAGGTGACCTCGTGGCCGCAGACCTCGGCCGTGCTCGGCTTCGCGCAAGCGCAGGTCGGCAAGCGCTACTGCTGGGGTGGCACGGGGCCGGACTGCTTCGACTGTTCGGGCCTCGTGCAGGCCGCATGGCGATCGGGTGGCGTGAAGCTCCCGCGCACCAGTGATGCACAGGGCCGTGCGCTCGTCGACGTGCCCTTCGAGCAGATGCGTCCCGGCGACATCCTCTGGTGGCGCAACCACGTCGGCCTCTACATCGGCAACGGCGAGATGATCGACGCCTACCACTCACGCGCAGGCGTAGTCCGGCGTCGTGTCGCCGTCCCCCAGCGCGTCCTCCGCGTCCTCCCGCACTAGGCGCTGACTCGTCGAGCCTGCTAGCCGATAGAGATAGAAATATAGCGAGAGGACGGCTGGAGTCGCCGTTCGAGTGACAGCCTTGCCGTTGACGCACGCGATCACGACCGCCATGCTGGCACGATGCGTCACTTCGGCTTCATCGCACTTCTCGCTCCGTTTGCTCTCCTTGCTTTCGGGTGCGAAGAAGATCCCTCGTCGTCTCCGGGCGGGTTCCAGCTTCCGGAGGGCGGGTCGGGCTTCGAGATCCCCGACAGCAGCACGCCGACCCCGGACAGCTCGACGCCCGACGCGCCGGCTCCGAGCGGCGTGACGGTCACGGTGGTACGGCAGGGCGCCCCGCAGACGGACGTGCGCGTGATCTTCCACGACGCGACCGGCGCGGTCACGGGCGACTTCAAGACCGACGCGACCGGCGTGGTCACGCAGCCGGTGGCGCCGAGCATGGTGACGGTCCTCGCGCCGTACTTCGGCGACGAGCTTTCGCCGCTGACCTATCTCGCTGTCGCCGAGGGCGACACGCTCACGGTCGAGCTCGGTCGTGCAGCCGGGACCGAGTCGCCGCCTATCGGCGAGTACTCGGTGACGTTCGGCCAGGGCTTCGACACCGCGCAGGACTACCGGGTCCAGGCAGGCCCCAATTGCAACTCCTTCGGTCCCGCCGACGGCACGTTCGTCGTCACGGTCTACCCCGAGTGCGTCGGTGCGCAGGGCGTCGTGCTCGCGAGTGCCTCCGGGAGAGATGAAATGCCGCTCGCGTTCAGCTTCGCGAAGAACCTCGCGAAGCCGATGGGCGGCGCGACCATCACCGTCCCGGCACTCCCCGCTTTCGTCGCCGCCGGGAGCCTGACGGTCTCGGCGGCGAACATGCCACTGGGCGAGCACGCGTGGCCGTCGACCGTTGCCATCGTCGATGGGCGTGCCTTCGAACTCGGCTTCGGAGCCAACGATCTCGCCGAGTCGCCCGCGACGTTCCGTGTCCCCGTCGGCTTCGCCGATGCTCATCAGGTGGACGTAGGCACGTACTCGAACGACTCGAGCCGCGCGATCATCAAGCGAGAGCCAGCGACGGTCGGGAATATCACCCTCGACTTCGCGACGCTTCTCCCGACGCTCGGCGACACGAACATCGTCGCAGACGACCTGAAGCGGCCGAAGGTGACCTGGTCGCCTTCGGCATCGCTGAACGGCACCGATGGTGGCATCGTGAGCCTCCGTTGGTACGGGAGCTCAGGCTTCCAGTGGCGCTTCGTCGTTCCGCCGGGCACGACCGAGGTCACCGCGCCGGCCTTGCCCGGCGACCTCTCGATCCCGCCGTCGACGGAGGCGGACGTTGCTCTCGACGACCTCGCGTTCGTCGAGGCGACGTTCCTTGCGGACTACAAGGGCTTCAAGTCACTCCCCATGCCGACCAACGCGAACCTCTCGCTGCTGTCGACGGACGCGCCGCTGCCGGTGAACGGCACCGTCCGCACCGTCCGCACCGTGATCCGCCCCGACTAAGCCGGCAGGCCTGGCTCGCGGGGGAGGAATCGAGATCGATACCCGTCCCACACCGACAGGGCCGGCGCGCTGAAACGCGCGCCGGCCCTGAGCGCGGAGTCGCCGCCACGCGAGCGTCAGACGTACGAGCGACGGTGGAAGAGGCGCCCGGTGACGAGACCGATCAGGGCGACGAACAGGGCCGAGCCGAGGATCGACCAGATGATCGGGAACGGCGTTCCACCGACGTTCACCGAGAAGAGCTCCGGCAGGCCGACGGCCCTCGCGATCCAAGTTCCGAGCAACGCCCCGACGAATCCGACGCCGATCGAGGCGAGGAAGCCGCCGGGGAAGTAACCCGCGATCGCTTTTCCGGACGCGCCGCAGACGCCGGCGATGATGAGGAGAAGCAGAAGCTCGAGCACGGTCATGATCGTTTCCTTTCTGCCTGCGTCTCAGCAACCGCTGTACCGGCCGCCGCGCGGCCCTGGTGTTACCGCGGAGATCCGGGCTCTTCGGCGTCCTCTGGCCTCATCGAAAGGGGCGTCGAGCGGGGCGGTCGAGCGCGCTTCGTGTGGCCGATCGCCCCGGCGCGGTTCTGCGTCTCGGTCGTCGAAGGGATCGTCGACGGGGCGCTCCACGTGGCTCCCTCACCGGAGCTTCACCCGCCGCAGCGAGGGCCGCGAGCGCGCGTGCTGAGCTGCGAGCGGAGCGGCGCGACCTCGGCCGTGTCGAGAGCCCGACCGAGCCGAGAGGATCACGACCTCTTGCGCGAGCGCGATCGGTCGAGCACGAACGTGGCGATCACGAGAAGGAGCATCGCCGGGAAGACGTAGAAGGCCGGCGTGTCCCACGCGGCGCCCCTCGGCCGGTAGACGCCTCCCGTCGCTGCGCAGACGGCGAGATAGAGGCACAGGACCGCCCATCCGCACGCTTGCCAGAGTCGGCGATCGATCGGCGCCTCGGGGAGGCCGGCGCGAGCCTCGTGCGCCGCCTCACGGTCGAAGATGGCGCGCCACTTCGGCCAGTCCCAGGCCACGAGCGCCAGCGTGCCGAGCCACATCAGGGTCACGACCGTCGCGGTCGGATAGACCTTGGTGCTCCAGCAGAAGAACAGGATCGTGGTGAGAATGGGCGTCGCGAAGAGGGCCCCCACGGTCGCGAATCGCTGCGTGATGAGCAGGGTCGCCGTCAGGAGCTGCATCACGCCGACGAACTGGTAGAACCAGCCCGTCGCGTGGAAGGCATGGAGGAAGTCGTGAAACGGGCCGTGGAGGTGCGGGTCCGTGAACGGCTCGGCGAGCACCTTCTTCAGTCCCGCCGGGACGAACGCGAAGCCCACGAAGATGCGCAGGTTCGTGACCGCGAGCTGCGTCCACCTCTTCCGTCGAGCACGAAGTAGCACGTCGTCGAGCACGGCGATGTCCCGCCCTACAGCGCAACTCAGTTGCGCTGATTGTGAAAAGTAAGAAGCGAGTGCTCAGATCGGTTGCTTTGGACCGAGCTCGACGCCCGCTCGCCCGTTCGGGCGGGCGGCGAGCTGGGGCCATGCAAGCGAGCACCGCCATAGTGTGCCGATCCCGAGGTGGCTCGGGGCCGGCTACGTTGATGTGAGGAGCGAGCGTGTCGAATCACGGTCCGACATCGCCGCGCCGGCGACGCCTCATGGATGGAGCACCCTAGTCGACTCCGCCGAATCCCGCGACTCGCGCGGTCGTCGCAAGCAGTTCAGCCGCTTCGACGGATTGCGCTATCTGTTGGACCCTGGTGATCGGTGAGTGCCCAAGTCGGAAAGCTGCCGAGCTCGGTCGCGCGTAGCGTGCTCGCCGCGAAGCGGACGGCGGGGCTGGCGATCGTCGCCATGGCGATGTTCGTCGTCGGCTTCCTCTGGGCCTCGCACGCGGAGGCGCACACGATCGGGCTCTCGACCGGCGAGTACACCGCCAGGGGAGCGAGCGTGGTGGGGACCCTCGCGTTCGCGCGTGCGGAGGTCGGCTCGCTGGTGCCCAGCATCGACGCCAATCGCGACGGTCATCTGACGCCTGCCGAAGTCGCTTCCGCGCGTTCGGTGCTGAAGGACAAGGTGCTCGGTCGCATCGCCGTCAGCGCCGGAGGCGAGCGGTGTGCTCCCGTCATCACCGACGTCGGGCTCATGGAGGAGGACGGTCTCCTCCTTTCGGGGCGATGGGACTGCGCTCGCACCGGTGAGCCGTTCGAGGTCGAGGTCGGCGTCCTCGACGATCTCGCGCGTGGGCACCGCCACATCGCGCGCGCCGTCACGCGCGGAGCGACACACGACGAGGTCCTGCACGGCGGGGAGCGACGATTCACGATCGCCCCCGACGAAGACGCCCGGTCGCCCGGCGCAGCGCCCGAGGCGAAGCGCGAGGCGAGCGAGCGCGGGACTTCGGCGTGGGCGTTCTTCAAGATGGGCCTCGAGCACATCCTCACGGGCTACGACCATCTCGTCTTCATCCTCGGCCTCGTCCTCGTGCGGGCGCACCTTCGCTCGCTCCTCGTCATCGTCACCGCGTTCACCATCGCGCACTCGATCACGCTCGCGCTTGCCGTTCTCGACGTGTGGGCACCGAGCCCGCAGATCATCGAGCCGGCCATCGCTCTGTCGATCGCCTACGTCGGCATCGAGAACTTCTTCGTGAAAGATGCGAGCAAGCGGTGGCGGATCACGTTCCCGTTCGGTCTCGTCCACGGCTTCGGCTTTGCCGGCGCGCTGCAGGAGGTCGCCCTTCCGCGGAGCGCGGTTCCGACGGCGCTCGTCTCGTTCAACCTCGGCGTCGAAGGCGGACAGCTCGCCGTCCTCGCGCTGCTCTTGCCGCTCGTCCTCTTCCTTCGCGGGACGACCTGGTTCGAGCCGCGCGGTGCCCGTGTCGTCAGCGGTGCAGTGGCGGTCGCGGGCGGCGTCTGGTTCGTGGCTCGGGTCGTGAACGGCTGACGCTCAGGGAGCGCCGCGAACGGCCTCGGGTGCGATGAAGGGGTTGGCATTGCCCTGACGCTCGGCGATCGCGCGATTGCGTTCGCGCTCCCAGGCGTCGGGCGGGTCGTCGACGCTCCAGCGCTCGAAGAGGGCGCGGTGGGCCTCGTCGAGGATGTGTCGCGTCGGGTACGCGCGGTCCATGTAGAGCGAAGCGCGGGCGATGTCGCCACGCACCTCGGGACGAGGGAAGAACACTCCGCGCTCGATCGTGCTCTTGCACGCGCCGAACGCGAAGACCTCGCTCGTCGCCTTGCGATGCGGAGGGGTGCGTTCGGGAGGATCGAGGACCCCGATCGGCAGGTCGCCGCGGAGACCGTTCACCTCCCCGACGACGGGGAAGAGGTTGTGGAGGTCACCTTCCATCCGCGCGAACTCGGGCGACTTGGCGGCGCACTTCCTCCCCTTGAAGCGCTTGCCCTTGCCGTCGACGCAGCGGTCGTCGCCCGAGGTCCATTCGCTGAAGGTTCGACCGAACGTCGAGGCGGCGACCGCGTGCTCCCACTCGATCCGGCCGGCGCGCGTGGCGTCGCGCGCGACGACGTAGCCGCACGCGTCGAGATCGACGCGGAGGCCGCGCCCGGCCTCGGAGAGGAACGAGCAGCCGCAATAGAGATCGACGCGATGCCCGTCGTAGATCTGGAGCAGCGCGCGTTTGGCCTCGCTGAAGGAGCGGATGCGTTGGTTGCCGCCGGGCTCGATCGAGCTCGGACCTTGGTGCGGCGGTCCGGGCTCCCGAGATGGCCCGTCGTCGGAGTCGTCGATGTCGTCGCGTCCTGCAACGTGGTCGTAGCCGGGCGTTGACGGAGGCCGCGGCTCGGGCCGGCAACCGACGGCAATCAGCGAGATCGTGATCGCCACGAGGGCAAAGCGCGCTCCTTGCATCGGGCCGGTCTCGTCCTCTGGTCGTTGGGCCACTACTGCGGGGAGTCGGGGCGCCGGCCCCGATCTCCTCGCGGCTCAGCATACCGGGAACACGGCTCGTGTGGTCCGTGTCACCGCTCGCGAGATCGAGATCGGGCCGCATTGACTCCCCTCCGTCCGAGGCGTCGACTTTTCTCCGATGAAGCACCTCACCCGTTTCGCGCCGCTTCGTTACTGCGTGTTCGCCCTGCCGCCGATCGCGCTCGGATGTGCCGAGCACGTGGAGACGGGGCCGCCTGCGCGAACGGTCGCGGCGATCGAACGCGGGCTGGAGGAAGAATCCATTGGCGTGTCGACGAGGCCGCCCGTGCGTCGTGCTCCGCCGCAGTTCGACGACGCGGACTCCGATGCGGTTCGGCTCTTCTACGACGTGCTCGCTCCGTACGGCACGTGGCGCGACGATGCTCGTCTCGGCCTCGTGTGGATACCGTCGCCTGATGCCGTCGGTGTGTCGTTCGTCCCCTACGGCACGCATGGCCGCTGGACGCATCGCGCGCTCACTGCCGTGAACGAGTCCGGGCACGGTCCGGTCCATGAAATCGACGAATGGATCTGGGTGAGCGATCTGCCGTGGGGCTGGGTGACGTTCCACTACGGGCGGTGGGCCTACACGGGCGATCGTGGTGGCTGGGCTTGGATCGCCGGGCGCCGCTACGCGGGCTCTTGGGTCGACTGGCGGGCGCCCCAGTCCTCGGAGGACGGAGTCATCGGATGGGGCCCCACGCCACCGGCGCACGTCTGGCGCATCTCGCCGGGACCGCGTCCCACGCGAGCACGCTCGTACGGGCCGCTCGATCCGCGAGACGCGCGCCTCGTCCCCGTCCCGTATGCGGCGTTCGCCACACCGTACACCTACGCGCGTGCGCGCGATCTGTTCGCGCCCAATCTCGGCGCGAAGCTGCTCGCGGCGGAGGCGGCCCTCGCGGTCGCGTACACGACCGGTCCGACAGGGGCTCCGAGCCCCGAGCGTCTCGGATTCTCCCCGCACGACGTACCGGCTCCGCCCGTGATGGACCGCGGTCTCCAGCAGGCCTGGATGCTCGCCACCCCCGCGACCGCGTCGGCGATCGGAGCGGGGCCGGAGCTCGGCCCGCCTCCGCGTCTCCGCACGTGGGTCGCGGGCGGGATGCGCCATGCCGTGATGCGCTGAGGCGCGGCGCCGATCTCGATCGAAGAGGCCGTGATCGGATCGGGCCCCTTTGGCCGGAGATTCACGCCGCCGCGCGTCGGTCGAAGAATGACGGGCAGCATCAGGTGTCTGGATCGTGACACCCCGCCGAAGATCGAACATGCCGGGGCGAAGGTGCTCGAGCGCTGCTCCCGCCGCGTGTGTGACGTTGACATCCTGACGCGTGCTCCGTGGGCCGGGTTCCACGGTGTTGACACCCTGACACCGCCGGAATGAACGAACCCGCTGATTTGTCGGAGGTCCGAGCGACCGGAGCATCTGGCACGGAGCTCGCAAGACGAGATGGAAGGCAGCGAACCGAGCTTTGGAAGCGGCGGATCGACTGTCAGCCCTCAACGTTCTCGACGTTAGAGATGATCGATGGACCGCTTGATCTGGACAGCATGGCGAGCGTTCTGGGTGGGCCTCGGCGCCTCCGCCGTGCTCATCGCCCAGAGCCTGCTCGAGCCCCCGCAGGCGGCGTCCGTGCCTCCGAGCCCGGGCATCGAGGATCCGCCATCGGTGGAGACCGCTCCGGTCCGAGCGAAGAGCGCCGATCCGATCCTCTCTCGCAACCCGTTCGACTCGACGCGCGGCAAGGTCATCGCGCGCGTCCGCAACGCGTCCTGAGTGACGCGACGGCTCAGCCGTCGAGCCACATCCACACGAACAGAGCTGCGGCGCCGAGCGCGAGCCGCGCACCTTCGACGTAGGCGGCCCATCGGCGCCCTTCGAGCAAGCCCCCGAAGGCGAGGAGCCCTCCGAGGACGGCCGCTCCTCCGAGGACGAGCGCCCCGGTGGCGATCGCTCCGTGCCACATCATCAGGCAGAACGTGACCGCGATGACGATGACGTACTGGAACGCCACGTAGCCCACGACGCGGCGTGACGCGGGAGGATCGTACTTCACGCGTCGGGCGAGCGCGAGAGGCGGGGGCGGCGCGGGGAGCGCATGGCCATCGGGCTTCCACGCGGGCGACGCGATCCAGACCTTCAGCTTGTCGAGCGGACGACGTGCGGCACGCGCCATCGCGGCGAGCTCGAACCAGTAGTGGATCTGCGCCCACATCGGGTTGAAGCTGCCGAGCGCGTTGGTGATGCCGTAGACGGGCTTCTCGATCTCCTCGGCGTACGTTCCGAAGAGCCGATCCCAGACGATCAGCGTCGCTCCGTAGTTCTTGTCGAGGTAGCGCGGATTGATCGCGTGGTGGACCCGATGGTGGCTCGGCAGGTTGAGGATCCGGTCGATCGGTCCGCGCATGCGGGCGACGAGCTCGGTGTGGATCCAGAACTGGTAGAGCGTCGAGAGCGCGTGGACGGCCGCGAAGACGAGCGTCGGCACACCGAGGAGCGCGAGCGGGAGATAGAAGGGAAGGGCCGTCCAGCTCGTGATCACCGACTGCCGCAGCGCGACGGCCAGGTTGTAGTCCTCGCTCTGATGATGGACGACGTGCGCGGCCCAGAGGACGTTCACCTCGTGGCTGAGGCGATGCCACCAGTAGTAGAGGAAGTCGACGCCCACGAAGGCAACGGCCCACGCGAGCCACGGCGGCCCGATCGTCACGAGGCGCGCGTGCGTGTAGACCCACGTGTAGATGGCGAGCTGCGTCGCTGCCCAGAGCAAGAGCACGATCTGCGAGGTGATCCCGCAGCTCAGATCCGTGAGCGCGTCGTTGAAGCGGTAAACGCGCACGCCGCGCTTCTTCGCCCACGCGAGCTCGATCGCGATGAGGACGAAGAATACGGGCACCGCCAGGGCGATCGGATCGTGCATCGCTTCATCCCGATCCTAAATGACCGAGCGTGATTTGGAATCACGCTCGGCCCATTTAGGCGCTTCTCATCACGGGGCGGCACGCGCCGCCCGGCCCCGAAAGAGCGCGGTCTTTCGGGGCCCCTCCCCACGCGGGCTCGCTTCGCTCGCGACCTCGAGGGTCGCGCGCGACCGCTGATTTAGATGACCGTCGATTGTGAAGCACGCTCGGCACGCTGCGCGGGCCCTGGCAAGCACGGCCTCCCCCGCCGCAATTGGGTTACGCGGCCTCGGCGCGCTCGCGCAGCGTGTCCAGATCGCGCATGAGCGTCGTCCGCTCGGCGGCGAGAGCGACGAGACGCTCGCGACGCTCCTCCGATGGGGCAAGGAGGTTCGACGAGCGCGCAGCGAGCCGGTCCCACCGATCGAGCCACGCGAGCGCGGAGAAGGGGGACGCGAGGAGGACGGCAGTCGCGAGCAGCGCGAGCTCATTCGACGGAAGCACGAGGAACGCCAGCGCGATCGCCGTCGCCGCCCACAGTGGGAAGACGACGAGGCCCACGCCGAGCTTGTAGGTCGACGCGACGTCCGGATCGCCCTTCAGCTTGCGGGTGACGAAGCGCGGGAGCTGATAGGGCAGCCAGTAGACGACGGTCGCGATCAGGGCGAGCGGGAGGGTGATGACCGCCGTCGCCACGCGGGCGATGCGCTCGTGCTCGAGCGCCGGCGAGAGCGTGCCTCGAGCTACGCGTGCGACGACATCGTCGGAGGTCTCCTCCCGCTCGACGCGCGCGAGGTAGTCGCGGATGCGCGCCTCGATCGCGTGGACCTCCGCCGATGACGACCCGGCGAGCGCGTGCCGTGCTTGCGTGATGCGCCGTCCGAGCTGGTTCACGTGCTCGAGCGAGGTGTCGCCGGCGTCCTTCGCGAACATCTCGGCCACGCGAACGACGAGGATGCGCTCCTCCCATGACGCGCCCTCGACGAGCAGCTCGGACAGATCTGTGCGGATAGCGTCGGTGATCTCCTGCGCGAGGTCCTCGCCGTGCATGTCGGCGACGCGACGAACGGGGCCGAACAGGACGAGGGAGCGCGAGCGGAAGACGTCGCGCTCGTCGAACTCGAGCGCGACCGCCTGGAACGTCAGCTCCGCGCCGGCCTCCTCCGCGACCGAGCGGCTCAACATCTGTCCCGCGCCCGAGCGGAGGGCGAGGAGATGCGGCTCGTTGTGGCTCGTCCCCTCGGGGAAGATGAGGATGTTGCCGCCGGTCACGAGGTGTTTGGCGACGCGAGCGAACACGGCTTCGTTGTCGCCCTCGCTCTTGCCGGGCACGTCACGTCGACGAACGATCGGGACCGCCTCGGCAGTCTCGAGGAGCCACTGCAGGCCGGGGATCTTCCAGAGCGTGCTCTTCGCCACCGGCGAGATCCGGCAGGGCGTCTGCGTCAGGACGAGGATGGGATCGACGAGCCCGTTGACGTGGTTGGCTGCGAAGAGTCGGCCGCCGGTGCCCGGATGGGGCACCTCGCCGGCGACCTCGATCTCGCGGAAGTAGATCCGCGCGAGGCGACGAAAGAGGACGAGAAGGGCTGATCGGACACCCATGCGCCCTCGCATCGTGGTCGGGGTGAAGCCGCCGCGCAACTTCACAGATTGGCCGACGGGTGCTGCCCTCACGTCGATCAGGGCATCGATGGCAGGCGTGCGCGATGGGCGTCGCCATCGAGCTTCGCGTCGCTCCGAGGGCCGAAGCGACGGCGGAGGCCGACGAGCGAAGCGAGGAGCGCGACGAGCCCGGCCGCATGTTCGACGGAGCCCTTCCGGGGCTCGGTCGAGAGGCTGCAACCGGCGCCGGCCTCAGGGGCGCCGTGCGCTTCGGGGCCCGAGACCACGGCTTCGGTCGCCGGCGGCGCGCTCGGCTCGGGCTCGTCCGCGGGCACCGCCTGCGGTTTCGGCGCGCGCGGATCCGGTTGACCCTCGAGCCAGATCGGCTCGCCGGACTCAGCGAAGGCTCGTGTGACGAGGTCCTGCAGCGATGCGAGATGTGTGTAGACCGCATGAGCGGTCTCGCCGATGCACGTGCTCGCGAAGTTGTTCGGGTCGCGTGGCTTGCCGTTGCCCGCGCGCGCGGCGACCCCGACGACCGCGCCGCTCTTCGCGAACGCGGGGCTGCCGCTGTCGCCGGCGCAGGCCGACTCGCCGATCATGAACTCGCGGTCGCCGTAGCCGTATGTCGCGTGGTCCGGGTACATCGCCGGGCCGACGCCGATGAGCGAGATGTCGGCGCGGACCTCGCGCGACTTCGGGAGCGTGCCCGTCTCGTCGATCCCCCAGCCGACCGCGGAGACCTTTTCGTTCATCGTCGGCGGGCCGAGGCGGATCGGCGCGACGGGCGCCGCGAGCTTCCTATCGAGCACGACGAAGGCCACGTCGTGGTTGCAGACGTTCGTCGTGGCATCGACGATGATCTTCGTGCCTCGTGCGCTGCCGTTGTCCTCCACCTCGGTGTCGGGGGCGATGCCGCCCTTGCCGACGAAGACGACGAGGGCGTTGGGGTCGCGGTCGGCCATCACCGTTCCGCCGGTGATGGGCGTGCCTTCCTTCGAGCACGCGGTCGACGAGTCGGTATCCGAGACGCAATGACGCGCGGTGATGAGCAGGTTGGGCGCGACGAGCGTGCCCGTGCAGAGGTTACGGCGGGCGCCGTCGCGGAAGGTCGTCAGGACCACGACCGAGTCATGCTCCGTACCAGAGCTGATCCCACGGATGATGGGCTGGATCGCCTGGCCCAGGTCCTCTTGCGGCCTGTCCGACTCGGTTCCATCCGAGCAGCCCATGAGCCCCGTCGAGAGACCGGCCAGAAGCGTTGCCGCGAACGCCTTCCTTGAACCGATCCGCGCCTGCTGGAACGTGGAGGAAATCACGTTCGAGAGGGCAGCAACCGTCGTTCCACGCGAGCGGAGCGGAACGATCATGGATCGTTCGAGCCTCGGCGTGGATGTCGGCAACGGGAGCGGAGATGCGCTCCGCGCGTGATCGACGAACGCCGCCGTCACGAGCTCGAGCGCGCGATACGCATCACAGACCGTCGGCGATGAGCGTCTCGCGTAGCCCCGGGGCGGCTTCGTCGTCGATGGTGTCGGAGAGGTCGAGCTCCAGACGGACCGAGCTGCCGTCTCTTCGGAAGACCTCGATGCCGACGGTGAAGGAGCCGTAGCAGACCAGCGGATGTTGCGTCAGGCGGACCTCGTCGCCCGTGCGCGTCGATGCGAGCGGTCGCACCTCGCGGGGCGCCACGTCGAGAACGAACCCGAAGCCCCGTCTCGAGCGTACGCTGCTCACCAGCCAAGGCAGCCCGCGACGTTTGGGAGTCGGACCATCCGCAACGGAGGAAGGTGATCGATGAGCATCGAGATCGTGACGAAGTTCTACGAGGCATTCTCGCGACGCGACGCCGAAGGGATGGTCGCGTGCTACGCCGACGACGTTCACTTCTCGGATCCGGTGTTCCCCGAGCTCCGCGGCGAACGAGCGAAGAACATGTGGCGGATGCTCTGCGAGCGAGGCGAAGACCTCGAGATCGAGTTCAGCGACGTGAAGTCGGATGGGACGATCGGGTCGGCTCACTGGGAGGCGCGGTACACGTTCAGCTTCACGGGCCAGCGCGTACACAACGTGATCGATGCGCGATTCGAGCTCTCGAACGGGAAGATCACGAGGCACGTCGACAGCTTCGATCTGTGGCGCTGGTCCGGCATGGCGCTCGGAGTGAAGGGCAAGCTTCTCGGCTGGGCGCCGTTCGTCCAGAACGCCATTCGAAAGAAGGGCGCGATCGGTCTGGACGCCTGGGCGGCAAAGCGAGGGGCCTGAAGCCGGAGCCTGCCTGACGGGGGCTGACGGCGTGGCGATGCGTGTCGAAGCCGCGTAGCCGACTGAGCGGCGCCGAAAGCTCTCGACCGGAGGCCGCGCGCGCTTTGAACGTGCCCGGCGATTGACAGCTCCGGTCTAGCTACGAGCTGGCACTCCGAGCGCCATGACACGTTGGCGCCGGGGGCTTGGCTTTCCACCATGCTCTCGCTTTTCCATCTCGCTGCTGCGGCGATCTGATAAAATTGAGCCGGCCGATGCGCCGTGGCTGGCTGGGGCTGC
Organism: Myxococcales bacterium 68-20; assembly: GCA_001899635.1. Taxonomy (GTDB): domain Bacteria; phylum Myxococcota_A; class Polyangia; order Polyangiales; family Polyangiaceae; genus Labilithrix. The sequence goes on from MKVQ01000010.1 coordinate 157,868, forward strand.
CTGTGTGAGGTGGAGGACGCAAGGAGCTGTCTGGGCGGCTCTCCTCTGCATTGCGTGGTTGTTCGTCGCGAGTCCCGCGCACGCCGAGGCGGGCGTCGCGCTCTCTTGGCGGAGCGAGGGGGCGTCGCGGGCCTGCGGGAGCGAGTCGGCGATCCGCGAAGCCGTGGAGCGAAGGCTCGGCCGGCGACCCTTCACCGATCCGGATCACGCCAAGATCTGGATCACGGGCGAGGAGGTCGCGGTCGGGCGCGATCAGTTTCGTGCGCGCGTCACGCAGCGAGACCGCGACGGAGTGGCCAGCGGCTCGCGCGAGCTCGAACCTCAACCTTGCGCCAGCCTCGTGCGCGGCGCGGTGCTCATCATCTCCCTCTTCATCGATCGCGCCGAGCAACACGAGCCCGACGAGGCGGCGAAGAGCGAGCCGGTATCGCCGATGGAGCCTGCGACGCGCACGGAGCCCGAAACACGTGCGCCGGTCATTCCGCCTCCACCCGCCGTCGTCTCCCCTCGAACGTCGACGAGGATCCGTGAAGCCCATCCTCCTGAGCTCTGGCTCGGCGCGGGGGCCGGCACTTCGATCGGTGTCCTCCCCTCCCTCGACGGCGCCTTCTTCGTTGCGGCTCGGCTGAACCCGTCGCGTTCGCGTTGGAGCTTCGAGTGGCGCGGCACGTACCACCTGCCGCAACGCATCGATGATCACCCCGTGGCCGGCGTCGTCTCCGCGGTCGATCAACGGCTCAGTGTATGTCTGTCGCCGTTCAGCATCCCGATAGCGAAGCTCGATTTCTGCGGCGGCCTCACGTGGACGGCGGTGATTCCGCAGACCAAGGGGACTTCGCAAGGCAATGAGCGCGCGCGCGCCGTCATTGGTCCAATGCTCGGTGTTGCGCTTCAGCTAGGCCAGCGGCCCCTGGTCGGTAGGCTCGAGCTCGGTGTGGCGCTGCCACATCGCCAGTATACATTTGTCTACACGGACCCGTACGGCGTCAAGAAGTCGTTCTATTCGACCGGGGAAGTGCTCTTCTTCGTATCAATCGCCGGTCTCCGTACGATTTTGTAAGATTTCCGGCGCCGGTAGATCACAGCCCCTTTCGTGCTGCGCTGGTCCGGATCTTCCGTGGGTGCGGTAGACGAGCCTGCCGCCCTTCTTCCGTTGAATGACACGCTCGACCTAGCGACTCTCTTTCGAGAGTACAGGACCTTCGTCTACCGGATCATGCGCCGGCTGGGCGTGCGTCCTCCGGACGTCGACGACGCGTGCCAAGAGGTGTTCGTCGTCATCCACCAGAAGCTCGACCAGTTCGAGCACCGCTCATCGCTGCGCGCTTGGGTCTACGGAATCTGCGTGCGCGTCGCCGCGCGGCAGCGCCGGCGTCGTCATGTCACCCACGAGATCGTCTCTGACGACGCGCCCGAGCCCGTCGATCCGACGACGCCGGCCGAGAAATTCAGCGTCATGGAAGCGTGCGAGATGCTCGAGTCGATCCTCTCGACTCTCGATGACGAGAAGAGAGCCGTGTTCGTGCTCTACGAGCTCGAAGAGCTGACCGTTCAAGAGGTCGCTCAGGCACTCGACTGTCCACTGCAGACCGCGTACTCGCGTCTGCGTGCTGCTCGTGAATTGGTCGAAGCGGCCGTTCGCCGCCACCTGCAGAAGGGGAGATTCCAATGAGTCGCGAGCCCCGTCGCTACACCGAGTCCGGGGAAGGCGCGTCGCCGGAGGCGGCCTTCATGCATGCGCTCATCCGGACCGAGCGGACGGCTCTGCCCTCCGAGGAGCAATTGGCAAAGATCGAAGATCGACTCGGGCCGATCCTCACGCGCAGCCAAGCCAACGGGCGCGCCTCGTCCGGCATGCCGCTGCGGATGGCGCCCTTGGTGGCGGTGGCGGCCGTGGTGGCCCTCACGGCCGGCACCTTCGCGGTTCGGTCGCGTCCGGAACACGGTCCCCAATCGCAGGTCTCTGCGGTCGGCTCCTCGAACGGCACGGCGGAAGACCCGCGGCCAACGAAGCCACTGGAGCAGCCGACCTTCGAACCGAGCCGGCCGGTGACGACGACGCGTACGGTCGAGTCACTGCCGCCAGCGAGCGCAACGCCGCGGCCCAGTGCCGTCGCCAGTGCCGTCCGTCCGACCTGCACGGACGAAGTGACGTTGCTCGAGCGCGCCGACGCCGCGCTCCGTTCGGGTGACGGTGCGGGCGCCCTGACGTTGACGAACGAGCACGCCGTGCGCTGCGCGACGGGCGCCTTCGTTCAAGAGCGTGAACGAATCGCGATTGAAGCGCTCGGCACCCTCGGTCGGTTCGAGGAGATGCGAGGTCGTGCGCGCGGATTCGAAGATCGCTATCCGGCGTCGCCGCATATCCGGCATATCCGAAGAATCGTCGACGATTACTCGAAGTGAGCAGAGGACGCTCCGAATGAGAACATCCATTACCATCGCTCTTGCCACGCTCGCGCTCTTCATCGGCTGCGCCGCGCAGGAGGAGGTCTACCTCGGCGTGGCTCCACCGGCCGATCCGCCGTCGTTCACCGGTGACGACGCCGCGACGCTCTCGCCGGAGGCTGGTCTCATGTCGTACTGCCCATCGAGCACCTGTCCTCCCGGATTCACGACCTGCCCGAACTCACGGTTCCCGTGCGACATCAATCTGAGGACGGACCTGAGCAATTGTGGTGCATGTGGTGCTGCTTGCCCGACGCGCGACCTGGGGGCCGACTTCGCCTGTGTCGAAGGCAGCTGCGTGATGACGTGCACCACGGATGGCATTCCGAAACTGGACTGCGACGGCATCATCGACAACGGCTGCGAGGTCACGCTTGGAACCAACGACAACTGTACGGGTTGCGGCGAGAAGTGCGAGGACCCGGAGAAGCCTTGCACGCGGCGCCGAGATGGGAAGCCGGGCTGCGGTTGCGGTGGTTCAGACGTCTATTGCCCCCTGAGCGGCGCCTGTGTGGATCTAAGGGACAACGATCAGAACTGCGGAGCCTGTGGCAATCAATGTGACCCGAGAAACGGAGGCGAGAGCACGCCTCCAAATGCATACTACGGCTGCATCAATGGCGAATGCGGACGTCTGAAGTGTTTCCCGACGTGGGCCGACTGTGATGGTGACCCGTCCAACGGATGTGAGACGGATCTCTTCGATCCCAACAACTGTGCCGGCTGCGGCACTGTCTGCGACTCGACGGAAGGTTGTCAGGCCGACGAGTTCTATCAGCCTAGATGCGTCATGTGTCCGGAAGGCGAAACGTACTGCCCTACGTCGTGCGGAATAGTCGTCAAGCCGGGGAGGAGCGTCTGTACCGGGGAATGTCGGAATCTGGCGACCGACCCTCAGAGCTGCGGCGCGTGCGGCTTTTCGTGCGGGCTCAAGCCTGACGGAGTGAGGCCTGTGGATTACGCATCACCGGTCTGTTCGTTTGGTTCGTGCGATTTTGCGTGCGACCAAGGTCGCGCTGATTGCAACGGCAATCAGAGTGATGGCTGTGAAGTGGATACGAACAGCGATCCGCGAAATTGCGGAGGATGCCGAATCGAATGCAACGCTGTCGCCGGCCAAGCGTGCGTCGGCGGGCGATGTGTCGTCGAACCGTGCGAGACCGACGGAGGCATCACGCGATGAAACTCGAATCGGTCATCGTCATCCTTGCACCCGTTGCGTGTGTGTGCGCAGCTCTCGGCGGATGCGCGTCGGACGCGAGCACCAGCCTGACGGACGACCCCGACGCGACGACGGTCGCGCCTCCTGCACCGGACGCAGGCGCCGATGTCGATGCCGCGGACGCAGGGCCGTGTGTCGACTGCGAGTACTTTCCCACGACATGCTCGTCGGACACGCTTTGCCCGAATGGGCCCTTCGAACCGAACACAGCGGGGGGCGCGTTCGACCTGCGGACGCGCATCAACGCGATCGTCGGCCGTTCGGCAAACGATGTCTGGGCCATCGGCGCGCTCGGAGCGGTCGCGCACTTCGACGGGGCTTCGTGGTCGCGAGTAGATACGAGCTCGGTCGACACGATGCGCGCGCTCTGGCTGCGCGACTCATCGGAGGTCCTCGTGGCCACTCCTGTCAGAGCGTACGCCCGCGGCATCGGGCACGAAGACTGGAGGCGCTACGAAGCCGATACGGACTACCCGCCTCGTGGCTATGACCCGGAGGGGATGAAGTTCACGTCCGGCTGGGCCGCGCCGGGCGGAGACTCTCTCTGGTGCGCTACGATGGCCTGGACTCCCGGTGTGGCGAGTGGCTTGTGGCGCCTTCGCCTCGCAGCGTCCGGAGATCGATTCGAGCTCATCGATGGCGTTCCTGCCGGTACGTGCGAGCGTGTTCCGTGCAGCCAGATCTCCGCCATCCACGGGACCTCGCCGAACGACATCTGGGCGGTGGGCGTTGCGGGATCGATGGTTCATCTCACGAACGCGGAGAGTGACTCACCGAACGTGACGCGGATCAGCACGCGAACATGGCAATCGTTCTACGGCGTCTGGGCGGCCTCCGAAACCGAGGCGTGGGCCGTCGGCAACGCCGGCGTGATTCGTCACTATACGGGCGATCCGCTCGCCGAAGACTTCATCTCGGACGTCTCCGAGACCATCAATCTCAATGCAGTTGCGGGCACGTCGAGCTCCGATGTATGGGCGGTCGGCGACGCTGGCGTCGTCTTGCACTACGACGGCAAGAGCTGGTCGCGCATGAGCGTGGCCGGGCTCGGCGGTCGTCGCCCTGACCTCACGGCCGTGTGGATGTCCGGCCCGGGGAAACCCTGGATCGGCGGGCAGGGCGTCGTTCTCTCCCTCGGAGGAAGGCAATGAGGCGCAGTCTTCGAATCGCATCTGTGGTCACTACGCTTGCCGCCGCCGCGTGTGCAGCGGTCGGTGAAGAGGGAAGCTCCCCGGATCCGGGGCCGTCGACCGTCGACGCCTCGACCATCGACGCCTCGACCATCGACGCCTCGACGGTCGACGATGGTGGGCTCACGAGCGACGACACGTGTAGCAAGGATGGTTGGTGCAAGACCACGTTGCCGGATGTCGATCTCTCGATACAAGACATCTGGCCCTTGAAAGGGCGCGCGTTCGCGATCGCGGCGAGCGCCGTCAATGGAATCAAGGTTCTCGAATGGGACGACTCTGTCGCGGAGTGGGTGTATATCGATGATGGGTCTCAGAATGAGGCGGGCGTCGGCGACTCCATAGCCAAGATCTGGGCGCCGAACGACAGCGAGGTCTATTATGCCGTCGCACCAAGCTCGTCTCGGAACTCGCCGCGAGCATCGTACATCTACCATGGAACGCGGAGCTCGAAGTCTCCTGCGTCGTGGACGTGGACGCGCTCCCTGTTCTCCCCTCCAGTGGGAAGTCCGGCCATCCGGTACAACCCTGCCACGGTGTTCGGTGTTTGGGGCGTCGGGGGTGATGTTTACGCATGGTACGTAAATACGGTCTTCCGACTGAGGGGAAGTCCTGGTGCGCCGGAGTGGGTGCCCGAGTACACACTCGACGGGGGGGAGGACACGATGTTCCTCTTCGGTGTGAACGGTACGAGTCGCGACGATCTCTGGTTGGTGGGAGCGCGAAAGCGCGATTGGGAGCAATGTGACGTCATCGTTCACAAGACGGCTGCCGGATATCGTACCGTCACCGATGGCACGCTCGCGGATCCAGACGGCAACACCGTCCCGTGTGAGGTCGGATCGGGACTAATCGAAATAGGCGGATACGGCGACTTGTCGTCCGTCCAGTCGCCATCGGTAGGCGAGATCTTCTCCATCAAGGGAGCCGACATCGCGCGGATCGCGCGGGGGAAGGATGGTGATTACTCGGTTCATTGGTCGAGCCCATCTGTTGCAGTCGCGTCAGCCTCTTGGCTATCGGTCTGGGCGCCGTCGACCACCGAGACGTGGCTCAGCGGATACGGCATTATCGTTCGCGGGAGCAATTTTGGCGTAGACGGGGGCACGTACGAGGTCTCGTCGATCGCGTTGAACGGTGCGCCGCTCCGTCGGCAGTTCTATCAAGTGCGAGGAACATCCAGTGCCAACCTTTGGGCGGTCGGAGAGGGCTATGCGCTTCACAAGTCGTCTTCTAAGTAGAGGACTCCTGCCTGCGCCCTTCGTTGCGTTCGGGCTCGTCTTCAGCTGCTCGAGTGGAGACGACGAACGCACGAGCTTCGTGTCGCCCGACGCGGATGTGGACGCTGCTCAGGAGTCGGATTCATCGAACGACGCTGGGGCGGCGAACGATGCAGGACCGCCCCGACGTGACGCGGAACCGTTCGATGCGGCGCCGTTGCCAGTCGTCTGCGCGTCGCCGGCGTGCGCGACGTCGTTGACGACGACCTCGGTCAACGGAAGCACGCAGGACGGGTTCTGCGCGCTCCTCCGTGACGGCACCGTAGCGTGCTGGGGTGGAAACCGCTCTGGTGAGCTCGGGCGGGGAGCGGCTGCTGGCGTCGATCCGAGCGGCACCCCCGAGCGGGTCGTTGGTCTCACCGATATCGTCGCGATCGACCACACATGTGCTCTCGACAAGGATGGTGCGATGTGGTGCTGGGGCTACGGTCCGTTCCTCAATAGAGAATCCCCGCGGTACGAGCGGCGCGCCAATTCGACCGAGGTCACGCCGCTGAAGCTGCCGATCCCGCCAGCGACGAAGATGGCGCTGGGGCCGTTCGCTGCGTGCGCGGTGGTCGCGGAGGGCGTTCTGTGTTGGGGAGCGAATTACTATGGGCAGCTCTCGGCTACCGCCCCTGTGTATTCCGAGGCCCCGCTCGAGCCAAGTCTAGTCGCACTACCTCCCGGCGCCCCAATCCGGGACCTCTTCATCGGCAACGCGTCGTTCGTGGTGCGCGAGGACGGTACGACCGTGAGCTGGGGTGATAACCCTCCGCTCGGGCGGGTTTCGCCGGTCACCCCGGACCATGTTCCCGAGCCCATGGATCTCTCGAATATATCATATATCGACGTGGCTGGCGCCAACGCGTGCGCCGTCGCCGGAGGCATTCCCTACTGCTGGGGAGTCGTCACCGGAAAGCGTCCCGGTATGTCGCAGCCGGCCAATAAGTCGCTCGATCGTGCTTTGCCCGAACCGGTCGTCGTCCCGGAGCCTGTCCTTCGGATCGCGACGACGGCGGCCGTCGAGAACCATGTTACCGTCTCGGCACCACGGTGGTGTGCATGTGGTGCCTCGGGTGCGGTCTATTGCTGGGGAAATAACGTCTACGGTCAGGTCGGTGACGGAACGAAGGACTATGCGTTCGAAGCCGTGAAGGTGCCATTGCCGGGGCCCGCCGCGCAGGTGAAGACGACCGTCGATACGACGTGCGCTCTCCTGACGAGCGGTGATGTCTACTGTTGGGGCGCAGACACTTACGGCCAGCTCGGCGCCGGAACGCTCAAGCAAGGACGTCGTACCCCACAGAAGGTGCTATTGCCATGAGTCTTCGACGGATGTTGGGTGGTCATGGCGCGGGCGTCGTGGCTCTCCTGGTTACCTTCCTCTGCGCCGGTGCGTGCGGAGAACAACGAGACGGTTTTACCAATAGGGGAGGCGTCTTCAGTCCCGACTCCTCTGCGCCGGCCGAACCCGAGTGCGGATTGCGGTGCTCGCTGGATGGCCGGTCGGTCATCGAGGCGTGCACCGGCAGCGTGGTGGAGACCTGTCCGCCGGAGCTCGCCTGCGGCGGTGCTTCTTGCCAGGAGCCGTGCGCGGCTGCCGCTGCGGATCGACGGTCGAGCGGTTGTGAATTCTATCTGCAACCCCCGCGCTTCTCGAAGGCGTTCACCCAGTCTTGTTATGCGGCGTACATCGTCAACGTGTCGAGTCAGGAGGTCGACCTCGCGCTCGAGCTCGAAGGAAGCTCGCTCGACTTGTCGCGGGCGCTGTTCAAGTCCTCGTCGGATGGCGGCCAGTTGGTTCCGCTGAGCGGGCCGATTCTCCCCGGAGAGCACGCGATCCTGTTCGTCTCCGATCGCGATCCGAGCGTTCCGTTGTCGTTCGGGCCGTTCTCGAATCAGTACGCACCCTGCCCGCTCGGCGTCGTCCCGGCATCGTACGTCGACGTCGTCCCCGACGGCACCGGTGTCGGCTCCTCGTTCCGGTTGTCCGCGAAGACGCCGGTGGCGGTCTCGACGATGTACCCATTCGGTGGTGCGCCGAGCGTCGTTCCTACTGCCACGCTGCTCTTGCCTGTCACTACGTGGGCGAAGGAGCATGTCGTCATCAATGCTTGGGAAGGCTATTTCGATCCCTACTACCGAGCGTGGCCCGCTTCGCAAATCATGGCGGCCGAGGACGATACCGAGATCACGATCTTTCCGACACGTGACATTCAAAACGGGCCCGGTGTGGTGGGCACGGCGGCGCGCGTGCCCGTTACGTACCGCCTGAACAAGGGCCAGCACCTGCAGCTCGTGCAGTATGACGAGCTCTCCGGAAGCCAGGTCGCATCCAACAAGCCGACGGCCATGATCGGTGGCCACACGTGTTCGCAGATGCCGACGGGACGCGGACCCTGCGACATCATGGCGCAACAGATCCCGCCGTTCGAGCAATGGGGATCCGAATACGTCGGGGTTGGCTACCGTCCACGCATGGGCGGTGAGAACGAGGTGATGCCCTACCGCATCGTAGCTGCGCGGGACGGCACTCAGCTCGATTACGACCCTGCCATACCCGCCGGCGCCCCGACCATCATGTCGGCTGGTGAAGTCGTCACGTTCGTCTCCCGGGATCCGTTCGTCGTCCGCACCCAGGACGTGGAGCATCCGGTCTACCTCGCCGCGTACATGTCTGGTTCGATCGCGAGGTCTGGCGACGACATGTTGGGCGACATCGACTTCGGCGGCCGCGGCGACCCCGAGTTCGTGAACGTCGTTCCGACCGGCCAGTATCTGAACGCGTACAGCTTCTACGCCGATCCGAGCTACGGGGATAGCTCGCTCGTGATCGTGAGAGGCAAGATTCAGGGTGAGTTCAAGGACGTCTGGGTCGAATGCGCCGGTAGCCTGCCCGAGTTCAAACCTGTCGGAACGCGCGGCGACTACGAGTACGCCCGCGTCGATCTCTCCGTCCGCGGACGCCCGGGCGACACGTTCGGCGCGAGCACCTGTCGGCCCGGCGTCCAGCGAATGCACAGCGAGGGCCCCTTCGGTGCGACCATCTGGGGCTGGGATACCTATGCAAGCTATGCGTATCCCGGTGGTATGGCGCTGCGAAAGCTCGTGACGCAGCCGCTGGTGCCGCTCCGCTAGCGCGCGGACGAGCCGGCCCCCAAAGAGCGAGGTCGCGGCTCGGTCGCACGTGCTGGTGGATGAGGGCGAGGGTCGTTGATGGCGACCCGCGCTTGCCCTGACGGAATGCGCAGACTGGCGCAGTCCGCGCGAGCTGCTCCTCCTCCTACGGCTTGGAGAGGCGCTCGGCCCAGTCCCGCCTCTCCAAGCCAGCTTCGTGACGCCCTCGACGCGGCTCGCGCTCGTCGTCCCGCCCTTCAGCAGTCGTCCCATTCGCCAGGAAGGCTCGCGACGAAAGTGCACCTCGGTGCGCCGTCGGTACCCGACGGAGCTGCCGCCTCGGCCCGACGTGCGTATAGTCTGCGGCATGAGTTTCAATCGCTCGAGCCTGCTGGCTGGCGTCGCCGGTGTGCTCTCCATGGTGGCCGCGTACGCGTGTGGCGATTCGGCGAAGGGCTCCAAGTTCGACGACGGCAGCGCAGATGGGGGGAGAAGCGGCAGCTCGAGCGGCGATCTCGGACCGGGCAACTCCGTCGACGGCGGCGGCGGCGACGAGACCGGCGGCGGTCCGCCGGTCGGCACGCTCGAGGCGATCATCCGTGACTTCAAGCGGTACGACGTCAACGACGCCAAGACGAACCCGGACTTCGAGAACGTGCCGAGCGACGCCGAGCGGCCGGACGGCGGAGCGCTTCCGTACTACGGGCCGTGGACCGAGGCGACGGAGGCCTACTACCCGGGCGCGGACTACGCGATCGACATCGTCCTCCCCACGCTCGGTGCCGACGGCAAGCCGCAGTACAACACGGCCGCTTCGTTCAACGGCATCCCCGGCAGGACCGCGACGACGCACGGCAGGACGTTCTTCGATCAGTGGTATCGCGATACGCCGGGCGTCAACGTCGTCCGCAAGGTGCTCATCACGCTCACGAAGGACGCGAACGGCGTCTACTCGTACGACAGCGCCGTCTCCGGCGTCCCGCTCTCGGCCGCGAATCCGTCGAAGAACTTCTTCCCGATCGACGACGGAACGCCGGCATCGACGGCCGCCGACGGTTTCGGCAACCAGGGCGAGGCGCACAACTATCACTTCACGGTCGAGCTCCACACGAAGTTCCGCTACCGGGGCGTCGAGACGTTCAAGTTCAGCGGAGACGACGACGTCTTCGTCTTCATCAACAAGCAGCTGGTGATCAACATCGGTGGCATCCACTCCGCGCTCACGCGCGAGGTGAACCTGCCGGCGTTGGCTTCGGCGCTCGGCCTCGTGGTGGGGGAGGAGTACCCGCTCGACTTCTTCCAGGCGGAGCGTCACGTCGAGGAATCGAACCTCCGGATCGAGACGACGATCGAGCTCAGGCCCGACGTCGTGAAGTGACGGTTCGCGCTGGGCCTCGACGGTGCGTTGAGCGCCGCCGCTCGCATCCTCCGAGCGGCGGAGGGGCTGGCGCGAAGTCCGATTGTCAGTTTGTCATTCCCAGCGGCCCGGTGCCCGGCGTCGCGCCAACCTGGCGAGCCACGGATCGTGTGCCGCCCCGATTTGCCGAGAATCCCCTTGATCTTCGAGGTCTAAAGCTGTGGCATGCCGCTCGCAATGAGGTGGCGGACGCGAAGGTCCATGCCTTCGCTGACGGCTCCGTTCACCGGCTCAGCTCACCCCGATGGTCCAAGTCGATCAGCTGCTGAAGAAGAACTTCTGGATCGTGATCCTTCCTCTGATCGCGATCGCTGCGCTGCTCAACGCGCAGGCGGTGACGCAGCTGATCGGGATCGGTCTCGGTCCGGACGAGAAGGCGCTCTCCGCGCCGCCGCCCGTCGCCAAGGTCGCGCCCGCATCCAGGACGTCGGCGCGCAATCCGAGCGCGGAGGCGATCCTCAATCGCAACCCGTTCGATCACGTCACGGGATCGCTGAAGCCGCCGCCCGTATCCGACGAGGACGGCACCACCTCCTCGCCGTCTGGGCCGCTCGACACGAGCGATCCGGCGAGCGCACCGAAGTGCGACGGCGTGAAGGTGCTCATCATCGCGGCATCGAGCGATCCGGAGTGGTCGTTCGCGGCCTTCGGCGGCGCGGACGGCAAGAGCCTCATGCGCCGTCGCGGCGGTGACGTGAGCGGCAAGCGGGTCGAGTACGTCGGCTGGGATCGAGTGTGGCTCGACAACGGTGGCTCGCTCTGCCAGGCGACGCTGTTCGACAAGGCCGAGGTGAAGGCTCCCGCTGCCGCGCCGGCGCCGGTGGCGTCCACACCAAGCGCCGCTGGCAGCAAGACCCTCGATCCCGCGATCGCCAAAGGCATCCAGAAGGTGAGCGCGAACGAGTACAACGTCGACCGCGGCGTCGTGGACAAGATCCTCGAGAACCAGGCCGATCTGATGCGCCAGGCGCGGATCGTCCCCGAGCAGGAGAACGGACGCGTCGTCGGCATCCGCCTGTTCGGCGTTCGCAACGACACGCTGCTCGGCGTGCTCGGCATGGAGAACGGCGACCGCCTCCAGACGATCAACGGCTTCGACATGGCGAGCCCGGAGAAGGCGCTCGAGGCCTACGCGCGGCTCCGCACCGCGGACAAGCTGACGATCAGCCTGAACCGCAAGGGCCAGAACATGAACATCGACTACAACATCAAGTGAGCGCGCCGATGAATGAGAAGAGCACTGCGATCCGCGTGGGCGAAAGCGGGCCGCGCGATCTGTTCGGCCGAACGCTCCGCACCGTCGCGATCCTCGTCGGCGCGTGCGTATTGTTCGTCGGCACGCTCTCCGTGGCTGCGGTGGTGATCACGAACAAGGCGGTGGGGGAGCGCAAGGCGGCCGGGGTCTCCGACACCGAGTCTGTCGCACCCAACCAGCCCGCCTTGTCTCATCGTCCCCAATCGATCTGAGCTGAAATCCGAACACGTCGATGAAGAAGCGTAACGTCGCCCTCCTCGCGCTCGTCGCATGCGCTGTACCTCTCGTCGTCGGGCCGTTGCATGCCCAGCCACGACTTCGCGATCGCGCCGTGCAACCGGGGCCGGGGGGCCTGACGGGGCAGACGCCGGCTCTGGCGCCGACGCCTTCCGGAGACGCCACCACGCCCGTCGCGCCGACCGGCGCCAGCGGCAAGTCGCAGGCGGACACGAGCGGCCTGTCCCAGTTCGAGAGCGCGATCGAGTACGAGCCCCGGAGCCCGAACTACAAGGTCGCCTTCTCGCTCGAAGACGCCGATCTCGGCGAGCTCGTTCGCGTCATCTCGCAGCTCACGGGCAAGCGCTTCATCTTCGGAGGCAAGGTCAAGAACATCAAGGCGAGCGTGTACTCGCCGCAGAAGGTCACCGTCGCAGAGGCGTACCAGGCCTTCCTCTCGATCCTCGAGGCGAACAAGCTCACCGTCGTCCCGCACGGCCGCTTCCTCAAGATCGTCGACACGGACGCGATCTCCACGACCGACACGCCGATCTACGGAACTCACCAGGCCGCGCCGAACGAGGACCGCTACGTCACGCGCATGCACCGCCTCGGGCACATCAGTGCCGACGACGCGGCGGGCGTGCTCGGCAAGTTCAAGTCGAAGGAAGCCGATATCACGGTCTACGGACCGGGGAACATGATCATCATCACCGACACCGGGACGAACATCCGGCGGATGATGAGCATCCTCGAGGAGATCGACGTCGGCTCCTCCGGCGACCAGATCTTCATCGAGCCCATCCACTACTCATCGGCGCAAGAGGTCGAGAAGAAGATCAACGAGCTGTTCGACGTGAAGGCCACGGGCGCGGCGCCGGCCGCGCAGGGGAGGCCGGGCGGCGCAGGCGCGCCGAGCGTCGCACCTTCGGTCGGTGATCTCCACGTCGCGAAGGTCGTCGCGGACGACCGCTCGAACTCGCTCATCATCGTCGCGACCGAGCGCGCGTACCTGCGGATGCTCGAGCTGATCAAGCGCATCGACGTTCCGCAGACGGGCGAGGGAGAGATCCACGTCCTCCCGCTCCAGCACGCCGACGCCACCGAGCTCACGAAGACGCTCAACGACATCATCACGGGCGCCGGCGGCGGCGCTCCCGGCGCTCCCGGCGGGCCCGGCGGTCGAGGCGCCCAGCAGCAGCAGGCCGCCCCGGGCGCGCAGGCGGGCATCTTCGAGGGCGGCGTGAGGGTCTCGGCCGACAAGGCGACCAACTCGATCGTGATCACCTCGTCGCTGCGCGACTATGTCTCGCTCCGCGCCGTCATCGATCGTCTCGACCAGCCGCGCCGGCAGGTGTTCATCGAGGCGGTCATCATGGACCTCCAGCTGAAGCGGTCCGATACGATGGGCATCAGCTTCCACGGCGGCGCGCCATTCAGCTCGGGCATCCAGGGCGACAACGACTCGGTCCTCTTCGGCGGCAACAAGATCACGAACACGATCCCGCCGGTCCCGACCGACCCCGAGGCGCTCCAGGGCTTCGCCCTCGGCGTCCGCGGACCCGGTATTGCGGGCTCGCAGAACTTCCTCGGCACGGGCATCTCGATCCCTGCCTTCGGTACGTTCATCCAGGCGATCGCGCGCACGGGCGACACCGACCTGCTCTCGACGCCGCACATCCTCGCGCTCGACAACGAGGATGCGGAGATCAACGTCGGTGACAACGTCCCGCTCCAGACGAACCAGGGCCTCGGCTCTCTCGCGGGTCTCGCGGGCGCGGCCGGCGCGGGCGGTGCAGCCGGTCTCGGTGGCCTCGGCGCGCTCGGCGGTCTCGGCGCCTTCGGCGGCGTGCAGCGCCAGGACGTCGGCACCAAGATCAAGGTCAGGCCGCACCTCAACGACTCGAACGAGGTCCGCCTCGACATCGCCGAAGAGATCAGCGAGGTCGGCGCGAACGTCGGCGGTACGTCGGGCGCGTTTCAGATCGGCAAGCGCACCGCGAGCACGAAGCTCGTCGTTCAGGATCAGCAGACGGTCGTGATCGGCGGTCTCATCCGCAACGTCGTCGGCCGGACGGAGGAGAAGGTCCCGGTCCTCGGCGACATCCCCGTGCTCGGCGCGCTCTTCCGCAAGCGCACCAACCAGAACGAGAAGCGAAACCTCATCCTCATCCTCACGCCGTACATCATCCGGAGCCAGGATGACCTCCGCACGGTGTTCGAGCGCAAGATGCAGGAGCGTCAGGAATATCTGGATCGCTACTTCGTCTTCAACGAGTCGTCGGAGTACAAGCCGCCGAAGGACTGGTCGCGTACGAACGGCCTCGTCGAGGACATCCGCCAGTCCTACCTCAAGCTCGAAGAGCGCAAGCGGCTCGACGAGATCGCCCGGCCGAAGACCCCGAAGACCCACGAGCCGCAGCCGCCGCTCGAGATGCCCCAGAACATGCGGCCGTCGACGGGTGGCGCCAGCCCGCCCTCCGCGAGCCCGACGGCCCCGCCGGGCGGCGCCCAGGGCCCCGGCGTCGCGCCGCCGGTCAACGTGAACCCCGCCGTGAGGAACATCGAGAGAATCGAGAGATAACCATGGAGCAGCGGTTCCTCGGCGAGATCTTGCACCGTCGCGCAGGCGTTCCGGCCGAGCGCCTCGAGGCGCTGTACGCCGTCCAGCGTGAGAAGGGGATCGACCTCGTCGATCTGCTCGTCAATGGCAACATCATGGACGAGGCGACGATCGCCAAGGCGCTCGCGGACGAGTCCGAGCTGCCGTACGTCGACAGGCCCGAGCCGGAGCGCATCTCGACCGCCCTGGCGACGCGCCTCCCGATCAGCTTCGCGAAGTCGCACAAGATCCTCGTCACGAACGAGGACGACTTCTCCGTCTTCTGCCTCATCGGTGACCCGTTCGACACGATCGCCCTCGACGAGCTGCGTGTCCTCTTCGGCAAGGCCGTCGAGGCGAGCGTCGCTCCGAGCGAGAAGATCGAGGACGCGATCAACCGCGTCTACGAGCGCGAGGCCGGCGGCGGCGAGCTCGAGAGTGACGAGGAGCAGGTCGACGAGGGCGGGGTTGGCGACATCCTCGACTCCGATGACGAGGCGCCGGTCATCCGGTGGGTCAACTCGCTCTTCCTCCAGGCGATGAAGGAGCGCGCCAGCGATATCCACATCGAGCCGGAGGAGAAAGAGGTCATCGTCCGCTACCGCATCGACGGTGAGCTCTACGTCGCCCGCCGCGCTCCGCGTGCGTTCATGAGCAGCATCGTGAGCCGCATCAAGATCGAGAGCTCGCTCAACATCGCCGAGAAGCGCCTCCCGCAGGACGGCCGCATCACGAAGAAGATCGCCGGCAAGAGCTTCGACATCCGCGTCAGCACCATCCCGACGAGCCGCGGCTACGAGCGGATCGTCATGCGTCTCCTCAACAAGTCGAGCGTCATGCTCGACTTGCCCGACCTCGGCTTCTCCTCGCGCGACTACGCGCTGATGGACACCCTCATCCACCGGCCCGACGGGATCATCCTCGTCACCGGTCCGACCGGCTCCGGAAAGACGACGACGCTCTACGCGTGCCTCAACCGGATCAACCAGCCGAACATCAACATCCTCACCGCCGAGGACCCGGTCGAGTACGAGCTGCCGCAGATCCACCAGGTCCACGTCAACGCGAAGATCGGGCTCACGTTCGCGAGCGCGCTGCGCGCCTTCCTCCGTCAGGATCCCGACGTCGTCATGGTCGGCGAGATCCGCGACAAGGAGACGGTCGAGATCGCGATCAACGCGTCGCTCACCGGCCACCTCGTGCTCTCCACGATCCACACGAACGACGCCGCCGGCGCGTTCACCCGTATGGTCGACATGGGCGTCGAGCCGTTCTTGCTCCGCTCCTCCGTCATCGGGATCCTCGCGCAGCGCCTCGTCCGCGTGCTCTGCCCGCACTGCAAGGAGCCGTACGAGGCCAAGCGGAGCGATCTCGAAGAGCTCGGCATCACGAGCGAGCGAGCCGCCGCGCGCAGGAAGCGCCAGACGATCGCCACGTCGCGCTACTACCCGCGCAACGTTCAGTCCGCCGATCCGCTCGAGGACGAGCCGGCGCCCTACTTCACGTTCTTCAAGCCGAAGGGCTGCGACCGCTGCGCGCAGACCGGCTTCAGCGGTCGGCGCGGCATCTACGAGCTCCTGATGATGGACGACGTCGTCGGCCCGCTCGTGCTGAGGGGCGCCGACGCTCAGACGATCAAGCGTGCCGCGATCGAGCAGGGCATGGACAGCCTGCGCGACGACGGCGCGCGCAAGGTCCTCGCCGGCCTCACCAGCGTGGAGGAGATCCTCGTCGCCACGCAGGACGACGTGGAGGCGGAGGCTCCCGCGAGCGTCCGGAATGTGAGGGTCTGAGCCATGGCCGTCTGGGTCTACAGCGGCCTCACGGTCGCGAACGGCAAGAAGGTCACCGGCGTCCGCGACGCCGACAACCAGAAGGCCCTGCGCGCCGCGCTCAAGCGCGAGGGCATCCTCCTCACCGAGGCCTCGGAGGAGAAGCGCGGCAAGAAGCGGGGCCGGTCGATCGACTTCGGCGCCTTCTTCCGCCGCGTCTCGGTCGACGACGTCGCGATGCTGACGCGCCAGCTCGCCACCCTCGTCGGCGCGGGCATCCCGCTCGTCGAGGCGGTCTCCGCGCTCATCGAGCAGGTGGAGAAAGAAGAGCTCCAGAAGACGCTGGCGCTCATCCGCGATCGGCTCAACGAGGGTTCCAGCCTCGCAAAGGCGCTCGAGCCGCACGCGCACATCTTCCCGCCGATCTACACGAACATGGTGGCGGCCGGAGAGGTCTCCGGAACGCTGGAGACCGTGCTCGAGCGCCTCGCGGACTTCATGGAGAAGCAGGCGCACCTCCGGAGCAAGGTCGGCGGCGCGCTGGCCTATCCGATCCTGATGCTCCTCCTCGGCACCGGCCTCATGACGGTCATGATGATCGTCGTCGTGCCGAAGGTGACCAACATCTACGCGACGCTGGACCGGGCGCTGCCCTGGTACACCGCGCTCCTCATCTTCGTGTCGAGCGCCTTGTCGTCGAACCAGGCGCTCGGGTTCGTCACCTCGCTCGCGAGCCTCGTCTTCACTCGGAAGGCGCTCGCACCCGGGGCGAAGAAGACGGCCTGGACGGCGGCGGCGATCATCGCGGGCTTGACGTTCGTGCTGCTCTTCTTCGCCGTCGCGTCGAAGGCCGCTTACCTCATCGGCATCGCCTTTGGCGTCGTGGTCGGGCTCGCGCTCTCCCGCTTGCTCCTCTACATAGGGACACCGGCTGGGCAGATCTGGAAGGACGGAATCCTCCTCCGGCTCCCGCTGTTCGGTCCGGTGTTCCGGATGCTCGCCGTCTCTCGCTTCTCACGCACGCTCGCGACGCTCTTGAAGAGCGGTGTTCCGCTCCTCAAGGCGATGGATATCGTGCGTCACGTCCTCGACAACGCGATGCTGGCGAAGATCGTCGAGGACGCCACCGGCTCGATCCGTGAAGGTGAGTCGATCTCGGTGCCGCTCAAGCGCAGCAAGCAGTTCCCGCCGATCGTGGTCCACATGATCGCCGTCGGCGAACGGTCCGGGCAGCTCGAGACGATGCTCGAGAACGTCTCGCGTGCCTACGACGCCCAGGTCGAGACGCGCGTGCAGGCGATGACGAGCCTCCTCGAGCCGCTCATCATCGTCTTCATGGGAGGAGGCGTCGGGTTCATCGCGTTCTCCATCCTGATGCCCCTCATCCAGATGAACGACTTCGTCCAGTGACGCTCTCAGGAGATTTGGCAGGAGACATCGGCAGTGAAGCGGCGACGTGCCTCGAAGGTGTTTTTCCCGTGGGAGCGGCGGCGTGGCGTCTTTGGCGTCATCGGCCGCGCTCGGGGCAACATCGCGCTTGGCATCGTCGTCGCAGTCGCCGTCATCCTGTGGATCCGTTCACGGGAAGAGCGTTCGGCATCGCTCCGCGCGACCCGCGCGTCGATAACCACGATGTACAGGGCGGTAGCGAGCTACCGGGCCGATCATGCGGGGGCATGCCCGAAGGAGCTCAGCGAGCTCGTCGTGGGCGGCTACTCGCGGGATGTTCCGCTCGACGCCTGGGGCCGCCCGCTGCGGCTCACATGCCCGGGGCGGCGCGATCCGCTCGGGTTCGAGATCTCCAGCGACGGCCCGGACGGGATCCCAGGAGGGCTCGACCGAGTCGAGTAGGTCCCGTGATCGGGTATCACACCGCGGGCACATCTTCCCGAAGGTCGGACTAGGATGCGTGGCACAAAAGGAGACATGGAGATGAAGACGACGACCATCCTCAACCGCGTGAAGCGCGCTGCCTGCGCGACCTTCGGGAGCGCGTGCCGTGTGCGTCGCGCGGCCTCCCGCGGCGTCACGCTCATCGAAATCCTCATCGTGCTCGCGATCGTCGGGCTCATCGCCGGCGGCGTCGCGGTCGTCGCCATCCCGAAGTACGCCGAGGCACAGAAGAAGCAGGCGAAGAACGACGTCATCGCGATCCACCCGGTCGCGGAGAAGTGGCGCGTCGACCACCCCGGTCAGCAGTGCGTCACGGTCGAGCAGCTCCGCGCGGAGAAAGAGCTCGCGGCCTCGTCGAAGCTCACCGATCCGTGGGACACCCCGTACGCGATCCGCTGCGCGGACGACGAGACCTACGTCCTCTCCTTCGGCCCCGACAAGAAGGAAGGCACCGCGGACGACATCAGGATCCCGGACGACGGTCACCTCGGGAAGTGACGGCGTCGTAGTTCTCGATCCCTGATCCCAGGTCCTCGATCCTCAGCAGGAGAGGCGAGCGCAGAGCGAAACCCGAACAGAAGAAGAGGCAGTCGTGATGAGTCTCGTGTCCTCCATCAGCAGCGTTCGAAGAGAAGAGGAGAGGCTCCGCCTTTGCCTCTTCTCTCGAGCTGCGAAGCGAGGACGCTTCCGTCGTGTGCCGAGTCGCGCGATGACGCTCATCGAGGTGCTCATCGTGATGGCCCTGATCGCGCTCATCCTGAGCGCGGTCGTGATCGGGTCGGGGCAGATGTCCTCGTCGCGGCTCCGGCACTCGTCGACGATGATCACGGGGGCGATCCGCGTCGGGTTCTCGCGGGCGACGGCATCGTCGAAGACGGTGCGGCTCGTGATGGACTTCCAGGACAACGCCATCTGGCTCGAGGAAGGCGATCAGCCTCACCTCGTCCAGACGAAGGACAAGTCCGGCACCGGCGGCGCTGCCGCCGCCACTGTGATGGAGCAGGAGTCGCTGGAGGAGTCGGGCCGCATCCTGAAGGGCCCGACGGCACCGCGCACGAGCTTCCGGGAGATCGACGCGATGGGGCTCGTCGCGTCGGATCCCGGCAAGGGACACAAGCCGCTCGAGCGCGGGATCAAGTTCCGTCAGGTGCAGACTGCACACGACTACGAGCCGCGCACGGAGGGGCGCGCCTACCTCTACTTCTGGCCTGGCGGGCAGACGGAGCGCGCGGCGATCCAGCTCAAGATCGGTGACAGCGGCGACGAGAACCGTACCGTCACGCTGATCGTGGCGCCGCTCACCGGCAAGGTGACGATCAAGGACGGCGCCGTGGAGATGCCGCAGCCGCAGGATGACAGCGAGGCTTCCGACCGCGAAGACCCGGGGGCGTTCTGATGCGGACCGGCACCGCGAAGTCCCAAGTTGCTCGCTGCAGGGGGCATGGCGCGCGCCGCTCTCGCGGGGGCTTCTCCCTCCTCGAGGTCATGGTCGCGATCGCGATCCTCGGGCTCACGCTCACGGTGATCCTCTCTGCGCAGGGCGGGCTCTCCGCGTCGAACCGCAGTGCTGCGAACATGGGGCAGGCGGTGCAGCTCGGGCGCTGCAAGATGACCGAGATCGAGGAGCAGCTCCTCAAGCTAGGCTACCCGGAGATCGATCAGATCGAGACCAGCGTCCCGTGCTGCCTCGAGGCGACCCCCGAGGCTTTCACCTGCGACTACAAGATCGAGAAGGTCGAGCTGCCGAACATGAGCCCGGGCAGCACGGGTGGCGACGGCGGCCTGGCGTTCGGTGCGGCCGCCCCGATGCTCCAGCAGAACGCGGCAGGCGGGCCGGGGCTCGACCTCAATTTCGACGGCGGCCTCCAGTCCCTCGGCACCACGCTGATGGGGCAGATGCCGGGCGCCGGTCCCGGCGGTGCGGGGGCCGAGGGGCTCCTCGGCATGGTCATGAGCTTCCTCTACCCGTCGATCAAGCCGATGTACGAGGCGAGCATTCGCCGCGTCACCGTCACGGTGCGATGGAAGGAAGGACCGAACGAGCGTGAGCTCCCGCTCACGCAGTTCGTGACGAACCCGCAGCGAGGCGGCTTCGCCGGGAGCGCGCTCTTGCCCGACGGCGGCGCGATGGACTTCGGCACGGGCGTGCCGGGGATGCAGGGGACGCCGGGCATGGGGCCCGGCACGGGCATGGGGCCCGGCACCGGCACCGGTGCGCCTGCCGGCGGAGGGTTCCGATGATCGGCGCCCGCGTTCGCCTCACCCGACGGCGCGCACGCTCGCGCGGCATGACGCTGCTCGAGATCCTCGTCTCGCTCGGTGTCATGGCGATGATCTCGCTCCTCATCTACGGCGCGTTCGACTCGATGTCGCGTGGCCGACGGGGCGAGGCGCTGCGCGCCGACCGCGCGCGCCAGGGGCGCGATGCCGTCCAGCGCATCGCGCGCGAGCTCCAGAGCGCATACCTCTCGCTCCACACGCCGACGAACCAGGCGCTCATCACCCGTCTCACCGCCTTCTACGGGCAGAACAGCACCCAGTACGATCGCCTCGACTTCAGCTCTTTTGCGCACCGGCGCGTGGTGAAGGAGGCGCGTGAGTCGGACCAGGCGGAGATCGGCTACTTCGTCGTGAAGGATCCCGAGGTCGACGGCAAGATGGACCTCGTGCGCCGCGAACAGGCGCCGATCGACTTCGACTACAAGCGCGGCGGCGTGGTGAACGTGCTCGCCGAGGACGTCGAGCGCTTCGATCTCCGCTACCTCGATCCGCTGACGGGGCAGTGGGTCGACACGTGGGACTCGACCCAGCTGATGGGCCAGCTCAATCGCCTCCCGCTCCAGGTTCGGATCGAGCTCGAGCTCAAGCCCGTCAGGAACACGCCGCCGTTTCGGTACGTCACGAAGGTGATGTTGCCGATTCAGCAGCCCTTGAAGTTCGGGATCCCGCAATGAGGACGCGGACCCTTCGCTCGCTGCTGGCTCGCCGGAGGCGGCTCGACGCTGCCGGTGTCGACGCGGCGACCCCCGCCGCGCCGGGGCGGCGCAAGCGCGCGAAGCGGCGCGCTCGCGAGCGCGGGATCGCGCTCGTGATGGTGATGGGCGCAGTCGCGATCCTCACCGTCATGCTCGCGGAGTTCCAGGACGAGACCAGTGCCGAGCTCGCCTCCGCGACCGCGCAGCGCGACGGCATCCAGGCCGAATACATGGCTCGCAGCGCGCTCAACCTGTCCAGGTTGCTGATCGCGAGCGAGCCCACGATGCGCAAGGCGATCTCGCCGCTCTTCATGCTGATGAAGCGCTCGCCGCCGCAGCTCCCGCTCTGGGAGTTCTCCGACCGGCTCCTCGGAGCGTTCAACGACCAGGAGTCGAGCGGCGAGTTCTCGAGGACCGCCGGCGTCGACATCTCCCAGGGCAAGAACCTCGGGATGCCGAACGGCCGCTGGGAGCTCTCGATCGTCGACGAGGACTCGAAGATCAACATGAACCTCGGCGCGGCGAACGAGATCGCCCACATTCGCCTCGCCAAGGAGATCATGGGCCTGATCTCCCCGATGCAATACGACGCGCTCTTCCAGCAGTCGGACAGCACCGGGCAGTTCGCGGACCGTGTCCAGACCTGCCAGGCGCTCATCGACTGGGCGGACGTCGACGAGCAGGCGTTCAACTGCGACCTCCGTCAGCTCACCGCGGCCTCGAGCGCGGGCATCGAGGACAACGTCTACTCGTTGATGCCGCGGCCCTACCGGCGGAAGAACGCGCCCTACGACTCTCTCGAAGAGCTCCACATGGTGCGCGGCGTGAACGAGGACTTCTGGGCCACGTTCGTCGACCCGGAACCTACGAACCCGAAGAAGCGCGTCGTCACGGTCTGGGGCCAGGGCGCGATCAACGTGAACACGGCGAACGCGCAGACGCTCCATGCGGTGGTCTGCTCTGGCGCGCTCCCGACGACGCCGATCTGCATCGATCCCAATCAGGCCGCGCTCTTCCTCACCGGTGTGACGATGGCTCGCGGCATCACGATGGGCGCTCCGCTGTTCGGCTCGCCGAAGGACTTCGTCGCGGCGCTCTCGGGTCAGGGGCAGCTCGGTCCGCTCCTCGCGGGAATGGGGATGCAGCCGGTCCAGTTCCAGTCGCCTGCGGAGTTCCAGAAGCAGATCACCACCGAGAGCAAGGTGTTCTCGATCTACGCTGTCGGGATCAAGAAGGGGTACCGCCGCGAGACTCGCGTGAAGCTCCATGCCGTCGTCGACTTCCGGAACGCGCCGGAGCTCGGCCAGGCCATGAATATGGCGGGCATGCCAGGCATGCAGGGGGCGGGTATGACCGGCGCAATGAACCCGCTCGGCGGGGCCACGGGGGCCACGACGGTGCCCGGCGCCGCTTCTGGGGCGATCGCCGCGGCGAACATGCCGAGCACGGGCGGTCAGATGCTCTACTTCAGGATCGAGTGACCGGCGGATGAGGCACGAGAGCGAACGTAGCGGTCAGAGCGAGCAGAGAATGCAGAGGTCCGAATGAGTACGTGGTTGGGCATCGACATCGGAACGACAGCGGTGAAAGTGGCCGCCGTCCGCTCTGCGTACCGCAAGACCCAGCTGATGGGGATCGCGAGCGTCGAGGTCGTACAGGCCGGCGGCGTCGCCGAGGCGATCTCGATGGCCGCCCGCGCCGTCATGGGCGAAAAGCAGGGGCTCGGAGATTCGATTGCCATCTCGATGGAGGGGTCGCGCGCGACGGTCAAGGTCGTCGGTCTGCCTGCGAGCGCGGCGAAACAGCTCGGAGAGGTGCTGCCGTTCGAGCTCGAGGCTTCGCTCCCGTTCGATCTCGATGAGGCCGTCTTCGACTACCGCCTGCTCCCGGGGACACGCGAGAAGAAGGGCGAGGAGCTCGCCGTCCTCGTCGGCGTCGCGAAGACCGCCGAGGTGAAGGATCGGATCGATCTCGTAAAGGGCGCCCTCGGCGCGGAGCCGGAGCGTGTGGGGCTCGGGGCCTTCCCGATCGCCAACCTCGTCGGTCTCGTGCCCGCCCTCTCGGAAGGGGTCGTCGCGGTCGTGGACCTCGGCACCGTCTCGAGCGACGTCGTCATCCTCGCGAACGGCGAGCCGCTCTTCGGTCGCACCATCGGCCTCGGGACGAAGGGGCTTCCCGGCACCGCCCCGAAGCTCGCGCGCGAGCTCCGCACCACGATCGCGGCGCACCGGGCGCAGGGCGGCGAAGCACCGACCCGCGTGCTCCTCTGCGGAGGCGGTGCCTACGTGTCCGGCGCGGAGGCGTTCCTCTCGAGTGCGCTCGAGCTCCCTGTCGAGAAGCTCCCGCCGCCGACCATCGATGCCCCCACGATCGCGCCGGAGCAGGGGGCGACCCTCGCGCGCTTCGCCAAGGCGATCGGCCTCGCCATCGGTCTTGGTCCGCGTTCCGGCGGATTCAACCTGCGTCGCGGCCCGCTCGCGTTCGAGCGCGGCATGGCCTGGATCAGGGAGCGAGTGCCGCTCCTCGCCGGCCTCGCCGCCGTCATCCTCGTGAGCTTCTTCTTCTCCGCTTGGGCGCAGCTCTATGCGAAGTCGAAGGAGAAGGCCGTCCTCGAGGCCGCCCTTGGCGCGGTCACCCAGGAGGTGCTCGGCGAGGAGACGACGAGCGCAGAGCGCGCGCGTGAGCTCCTCGGCAAGCAGACGGCCATCAACGATGAGGACCCGCTCCCGCACGCCGACGCCTTCGACGTGATGGTGAAGCTCTCGGAGCAGATCCCGGAGTCGATCACCCACGACATCGAGGAGCTCGACGTCCAGAAGAACCACGTGGTGGTCCACGGCGTCGTCTCCACCGTCGCCGACACGGAGACGATCCGCAACAACCTGAAGAACGAGCGCTGCTTCTCGGAGCCGAAGATCACTCGCACGAGCCAGATGGTCGGAGAGAACCGGCAGAAGTACGTGCTCGAGTTCGACCTGAAGTGCCCCGAGGATCAGAAGGGCGGCGAGAAGAAGTCCGCCGGCGCTACGGCGTCCGCCAGCGCCGCCCCGTCGGCAGGAGGGAAGTGAGATGGTGATCCCGATCTTCGAACGCTGGGGCCTCAACCCGCGGGAGCAGCGCGTGGCGTCCATCGCCGTGTACGTGCTCGGCTTCATCGTCTTCCTCGCCATCCCCGTCGGCCTCTCGTCACTCGTGTCGAGCCGCGGGACGGAGAACGAGGAGCTCAAGGAGGCGCTCGCGGCGGTCAACGGCGCCCGCGCCAAGATCCACGACCGTCAGGACAGGAAGAACTCGATCGCGACTCGCTACCAGAAGAAGACGCCGCAGCTCGGCGGCTTCCTCGAGCAGCACGCGAGCTCCGCGGGCGTCCAGATCGCGGACTCGGTCGATCGCCCGGACGTGAACCACGGCAAGCAGTACGTGGAGCGGCACACGGTGATCCACCTCAAGAATGGGGGCATGGGTCCGATCGCGAGGTTCCTCGAGTCGATCGAGAAGAGCGAATACCCGGTCTCCGTGACGCGGCTCAACATCCGCAAGCGCGCCGGCGAGGCCGACTCGTACGGGCCGGTCGAGATCGGCGTCTCCGCGTTCGACCGGAACGTGCCGTCGACCTCGACGCCGTCGCCGGAGGGCGCTGCGAGCGCCGGGAACGGTACGAAGTGATGGAGAAGCTCAAGGCGTTGCTGAAGCGGATCGGGCCGAAGCTCGGCTATCCGGCGTTCTACTTGTTCTGCCTCGTCATCTTCCTGGCGTGGACGTTCCCGTACGAGAAGGTGAAGGATCGCGTCGTCGCCCAGTTCAACGCCCAGCAGCGAAACAGCGCTCACCCGCAGGAGCTGCAGATCGACGATCTCGACTCGTCGTTCCTGACCGGCGTGAAGATGAAGGGCATCCGCCTGATCTCTCCGGCGTCCGAGCCGGGCAAGCCGCCGAGCGTGCTCTCGATCGACGAGGCCCGCGCGCGGATCTCGGTCCTCGGGCTGCTCGCCGGAAACAAGGAGGTGAGCTTCCGTGTCGATGCGTTCGACGGGACCATCGACGGGACCTTCGAGGACAGCGGCAAGGCGCGCGACATCGACATCACCTTCGACGGCGTCGACATCGGCCGCATCGACATGATCGCGGCGAACATCGGGTTCCCGCTCGAAGGCAAGCTCTTCGGCACGATCACGCTGAACCTCCCCGAAGGGAAGGCGTCGAAGGGCAACGGCAACATCGCGCTCGAGATCCGCGAGATGAACGCCGGCAATCGGAAAGAGCTCACCATCAAGACGCCGATGGGGCCCTTCACGCTCCCGAGGCTCAAGGTCGGTACCTTCAACGTCAACGGCGAGGCGAAGGACGGCGTCCTCAAGCTGTCGAAGGTCATGGCCTCGGGCGGTGACGTCGACGTGAACGGCGACGGCAGGATCCAGATGCGCGAGGTCGCCACCGACGCGCACCTCGACGCGAACCTCAAGTTCAAGATCAACGACAGCTATCGCAACAAGGACGACAAGACGAAGCTGCTCTTCGGCGCGCCGGGCTCGAAGGAGAAGCCGATGCTCGAGATGGATCCCAAGATGAGCCGCGCGAAGACGGCGGACGGCTTCTACGCGCTCCGGGTCGGCGGCACGCTCGGGAAGCCGGACGTCCAGCCGGGGAGCGGCGGCGGGGCCGCGGGCGCGGGGACCGGCGGCTTCAACTTCAAGTGAAGGATCCTGCTGCCATGCTCGTCGGTGTCATCCATCTACCCGCGCTGCCCGGGAGCCCCCGGTCTTCGCTCTCCGCGAGCGAGTGTGCACGCTCGGCGGCGACCTGCGCTCGCGTGCTCGCGAGCGCGGGGTACGACGCGATCATTGTCGAGAACTTCGGCGACGTGCCCTTCTTCGCCGGACGTGTGCCCGCCGTGACGGTCGCCGCGATGACCGCGTGTGCGCTCGCCGTGCGCGAGGCGGCCCCGGACGCGGCGCTCGGGATCAACGTGCTCCGCAACGACGCCGAGTCGGCGCTCTCGATCGCTGCGTGCACGGATGCGCGCTTCGTGCGGGTCAACGTGCTCACCGGGGCGCGGGTGACGGACCAGGGCGTGATCCAGGGAGACGCCGCACAGGCGCTCCGCCTTCGCCGTGCGCTCGGTGCCGACTCGATCGATCTCTGGGCGGACGTCGACGTGAAGCACTCGGCGCCGCTCGGTCCGCCGCGTCCGATCGCGCAGGAGGTCGAGGACACGACGAAGCGCGCCATGGCCTCGGCGGTGCTCGTAACGGGCGAGGGGACGGGCAAAGGCGTCGACGTCGAGAAGCTCGCGGCGGTCCGACGTGCTGCGGGCACGACGCCCGTGCTCGTCGCGAGCGGCGCGACGATCGAATCGCTGCCCTTGCTCGCGAGACACGCGTCGGGCGTCATCGTAGGAAGCGCGCTCCGCGTGGGCGGCATCCCGGGCGGGCCCATCGACGCGACGCTCGCGCGGTCGTTCGCGGACGCCTTCCGCGCGGCGTTCGGCAGCGGCGCCTGAGTCGGGCGCTGGCGCGGTCAGAACGCGCCGGCGACGCCGACGTACGAGGGGCCGAGCACCGCCCGGACGTGCTCCGGTGCAAAGGTGGAGATCGGATGCTTCGCGGGCGCTGCCGAGGTCTCCTTCTTGTCGTTCCCGGACATGAGTAGGCCCACGACGCCGACGGCCGCCCCGACGCCGCCGGCGATGAACGCGACGTTGGAGATGTTGCCGAGGGTCCTCGTCGAGTCGAGCTCGTCCTGCTTGCTCGCGGGACACTGGTTGTTCGGGCACGCGTCCTTCAGCTCGCTCGTCTTCGACCAGCTCATCAGGCCGGTGACGGCGCCGATGCCCACGCCCACCACGGCAAGCCCGAAGCCGCCGAACATCAGGACCTTCGGAGTCGAGCTACCCTCGCTCTTCGGCACGGGAGCCGTGATGGGCGGCGGCGTGGAGGGAGCCTCCTCGACGTGGAGATCGATCGTGACCGTCTTCGTCTCGTGCTCGGCGATGGTGACGTCTTGCGTCCTCTCGACCGCGCTGGTCTTCACCACGACGACATGCGCGCCGGGATTCACCTTCCGCGGGGCGCTGGCCGCTGCGGGCGGGATCGGCTCGCCGTCGATCGTGATCTGCGGCGTCTGGTTCGGGGGCGCGTTTGCGAGCGCGACCTGGATCGAGGGGATGCGCGCCGTCAGATCGTTGTTCAGCGTGTCGGCGGCCTTGCGGGCAGCCGAGAACGGCGCCGGCTCGTTCGGCTTCGCCGGGGTTCGGATCACGCGTCCGAGGGTCTCGCGAGCCTCGAGGAGCATCCCGAGGGCGACCTGCGTGCGGGCGACCTCGAGGCCGGTCGTCGGGACCTTCATGATCGCGTCGGCGGCCTCGTAGCTCTTGAGGGCGCCCTTCACGTCGCCCGCATCTCGCTTCTTGTCGCCCTCATCCATCAGGCTGCGCGCTGTCTCGCGATCCGCGAGGCTCTGCCCGAATGCGTGGCCCGAAGCGGTGAGGAAGAACGCTGCAGCGAGGACGGCGCAGGCCTGCTTCACCACGCTCCGACCCGCGCCGATGTGCTGTTTGGTCTCGTTCGTCACGCGCATCGTCAGAAGCCTCGATCGACCTTCGTGCTCGTCGGCGCAGTCGGCGCCACGGGTTTGAGTTTCGGCGCGGGCGCCGGCGGTGGCTTGTGCGAAGTGGTCGCCGTGTTCGTCACCGGTCGCGACG
Organism: Myxococcales bacterium 68-20; assembly: GCA_001899635.1. Lineage (GTDB taxonomy): Bacteria > Myxococcota_A > Polyangia > Polyangiales > Polyangiaceae > Labilithrix. The sequence continues at coordinate 185,937 of MKVQ01000010.1, forward strand.
TCGTCCCGTCAGCACGGGCGGTCGACGTCGATGCGGTCGGCGGAGGTGTCGTCGTAGCGCTCGACCCCGGGAGGTCGATCGCAGGGGGCTCGTTCGTCGCGGTCGGTTCGACCGGCGCCGGCGCTTCCACATTCGTCGCGGTCGCCGTTGCCGTCGCGGTCGCCGTTGCCGTCGCGGTCGCCTCGACGCGGCGAGCGTTCGTCGCGCTCGTCGACTTGCCTTCCTTCGTCACCGCCGTGACGATGAGGATCGCGCCGATCACGCCGGCGGCGACCGAGACACCCAGGGCCGCTGCCGCGAGGTAGCGGCGCCGGCGCGGGCCGTCGTCGGCGCCGGGCACCTGGGACAGGTACTCCATGTTCGCCGAGCCGAGTGTCGCCGAGCTCGGGACCTCGCCCGTGCCCATCGAGCCGCTGACTCTGCTCGGCGCGGACGGTGTCTCGCCCTGGGCGATCGGCACGAGGTTGCGCGCGCTCGACGTCATCGCGGGGTGTTGCCCCGCCATCGTCTGGACGTAGGGCGTCAGCGACGAGGCGGGCTGACCGCTGTCGCGCTTGCGAGCGTTCTCCAGCGCAGCGTCGACGGCGCGCTTGCGCGCGGCCTTGCGGTCCGCGAGGAGCTGCGCGGTGTACTGGGCGACGATCGCGGGGGTCGTGGGCTCGTTGATCTCCACCATCGCGCCTTCGAGCGCGAGGTTCAGCTCGAGCGCGGTCGCGAAGCGAGCGTGCGGCTCGTACGCGAGAGCGCGCTCGACGACGGCACGGAGCACCTCCGGGAGCGTGTACGGGAGCGCCGGCGGGCGCTGGCCGCTGGTGAGCTTGTGGAGGGTCGCGACCTCGTTCGGCCCGTCATACGGCGGGTTGCCGGTGAACATCTCGTACAGCATCGCGCCGAGCGCCCAGACGTCGGCGCGATGATCGAGGGCGCGTCCGAGCGCCTGCTCCGGCGCCATGTAGCGGATCTTGCCCTTGAGCTGCCCGGCGCTCGTCTCCTGCGAGACGCGATCGCGAGCCTTCGCCACGCCGAAGTCGATGATCATCGTGGCGCCGCTGTTGGCGACGAGGATGTTCTGGGGAGAGACGTCGCGATGGACGACTCCGAGGTGTTTGCCGTCGCGGTCCGTGAGCTCGTGCGCGGAGTGAAGGCCGGCCGCGGCGTCGGCGATGATGCGCATCGCGATGCCGGGAGGGACGCGCTGCTTGCGCTGCTCCGCTGCGCGAAGGACCTTCGAGAGCGAGTCGCCGTCGACCCACTCCATGACGATGAAGTAGTTGTCCTGATGCTCGCCGACGTCGAGGATGCGCGCGACGTTCGAGTGCTCGATCTTGGATGCGATGCGCGCCTCGTCGAGGAACATCTCCTGGAAGCGCGGATCCTGCGAGTACTGGGGCAGGATCATCTTGATGACCACCATGCGCTCGAAGCCGAGGCGGCCGCCGAACCGGGCGAGCCACACCGAGGCCATGCCGCCGTATGCGAGCGGGCACAGCAGCTCGTACCGGTCGAGCCGGTAGCCGGGCTGGAGTTGCGTGGGATCCATCTCCCCCGGCAAGTATCGCCTGTCTCCTGCGGGCAAGCGAGAAGTTCGAGCGCACACGTGGAGGTGGGAAAGACGGGGCGATCAGGCGCTATCCCGCTCCGATGGACGTTCGCGGGCCGGCCGGGCGACAGGGAGAGATCGCAGACACGCGAGGAGCCCGGTGAAGATCACCGGGCGCTCGGACCGCCTCGGCCCCTACGACGAGCGCTCGCCTCGGTGGCCCCAGACGGCAGCCTTCTGCTCATCGGTGAGGCTTGCCGCGCGCTGTCGCAGTCGCGAGAGGAGCGCCTCACGGTCGTTGGGAGCGGGCACGCTGCGCGCGGTCCCTTCCAGCGAGCCGGGCAGGCTGGTGATCGGCTGCGGGCGCTCGCTCGGCGTCGCGGTCACCGGGGCCGGGGCCGACGCCGCCGGTGGCAGGCTGCTCGCCGCGGCGGGCGCGATCGTTGCCATCGCGCTCGAGGCCTCATGGGCTTCGTTCGCGGCCGAGGCGAGGACCTCTGCGGACGGCGCGACCGTGTCGTGCGCGTGCGCCGGTTGCGATTGAGACTCGTGCGGCGGCGCGCTCGGTCGCTCGGTCCCGCGAGCCGGCGGCATCGAGCCACGGCGGTCGATCCTCGTCGCTCGCGCGTGGTCGACGGGCGGCGGCGGAGGCGTGGGGGCGGTGAGCGCCTCCGCGAGCACCGAGTCCGGCGGCGCCGTGGGGTGCCGGGGCGGCACCGATCGCCTGGGCGGCGCCGGGCGCGAGGAGGCGACCTGCGGTGCAGGCTGCGGCGGTGCGGGCGGGGGAGGCTCCGGCGGCGCCGACGGCGGTGCGGGCGGGGGAGGCGAAGGCGCCGTCGGGAGCCCCATGTCTCCTGCCAGGCGCGCCTCACGGATCGCCGCCGCGCGATCGACCAGGGCCTTCGACTTCGGATCGAGCCGAGTGAATCGGAGTGCGAGCCCCGGTTGGCCCCGGAACGCGCTCTCCTTGTGTGCGAGGACGCGGCCCTCGCCGCGGAGGACGGTGGCGCCCGACGCGAGCGTGACTTCGAAGCGAAGGATGACCCCGGTCGGACGCGAATGCGCGCCGATGAGGATGACGCTGGTCTTGCCGACGGTCTCGAGCTCGCTGTCGAGGAACGCCTCTTCCGTGTCGTACGGACGCACGATGCGGACAGCGACGGGAGGGCGAGCGTTCTCGGCCACGGCTTCAGGCTAACACGCACGCGTGGTAGACGGGCGGCCACGATGTCGAAGATCCTCGTGGTTGGTTCTGGATCCCGTGAGCATGCGCTCGGCAGTGGGCTCGCGCGCGGAGGGAGTGGTCACGAGCTCCTCTTTGCCCCGGGCAATGCCGGCACGCTCGCGCTAGGTCGGAACGTGGCTGTGCCCGCCTCGGACGTGCCCGCGCTCGTGGAGCTCGCCGAGAAGGAGCGTGTCGATCTCGTGGTCGTCGGCCCCGAGCTTCCGCTCACGCTCGGCCTCGTCGACGCCCTCGCGCAGAAGGGCATCGCCGCGTTCGGCCCTTCGCGCGCCGCCGCGCGTCTCGAGGGGTCGAAGGCCTTCATGAAGGACATCTGCAAGCGCGCCGGCGTCCCCACCGCATCCTACGCGGTTTTCGATGACGCGGAGGCCGCGAAGGCGCATGTCCGTCAGGCTGGCCGTCCGCTGGTAGTGAAGGCCGACGGCCTCTGCGCCGGCAAGGGGGTCGTCGTCGCTTCGACCGTGGAGGAGGCGTGTGAGGCCATCGATCGGATGATCTCGCAGGGCGAGCTCGGCGACGCCGGGCGTGTCGTCGTCCTCGAGGAGCTGCTCCCCGGGGAGGAGGCGAGCTTCCACGTCGTGTGCGACGGGACGCGTGCGATCCCCCTCGTCGCCGCGCAGGACCACAAGCGCGTCTTCGACGGCGATCGTGGCCCGAACACCGGCGGCATGGGAGCCTATGCGCCCGCGCCGGTCGTGACGCCCGCGATCGCCGCCGAGGTGATGACGGCAATCGTCGAGCCTACGCTCCGCGCGATGTCCGAGGCCGGTGCGCCCTTCCGCGGCGTCCTCTTCGTCGGCCTGATGATCGATCAGGGCAAGCCGCGCGTGCTCGAGTTCAACGTCCGCTTCGGTGATCCCGAGACCACGGTACTCGTGCCGATGCTCGACGGTGACTGGTTTGCGGTCCTCGACGGAGCGGCGAGGGGAGACCTCTCCGGCGTCGCGGCGAAGACGAAGCCCGGCGCCGCCCTCGCGGTCGTGATGGCGTCGGAGCGCTATCCGGCTTCACCGGCGACGGGCGATCGAATCGACGGGCTCGAGGCGACGTCGCCGGAGGGGGCATACGTGTATCATGCAGGCACCAAGCGTGACGGCGACGCGGTCGTCACCGCGGGCGGCCGCGTGCTCACGGTGGGCGCCCAGGCGGCTTCGCTCGCGGAGGCACGTGACCTCGCCTACGCTGCGGTGAGCCGCATCTCGTGGCGCGGCGAACATCACCGCTCCGACATCGGGCACCGCGCGCTCGGCTGAGCCGAGCCCGCGGGCCTAAGGACCGGTCGGGCCGGCGTCGTCGACGGAGGGCGTGCCCGCGTCCTCGACGTCGTCCTTCACCGGAACGGCGAGCAGATGGACCGCGCGCCTTCGGTCGTAGCCGGGATTCGCCCCGCCATCCGCGTAGGTACGGGCGATCCGCGGATCGCCGAGCAAGAGGAGCGCGTAGTTCGACGCCGCCAGATAGTAGTCCGTCGGGACCGTCTGCGGCGCCGAGAGCTGCTGCACCTCGGCGAGGCTCTGGTCGACGGTGAAGCTCGCGCCCGCGTCGCCCGACGAACGAAGCGCGATCCGGAAGCCGTGGGTTCCGTACGTCGCCTCGATGCTCTGATCGAGCGTCAGGGTGACCGGCGCGCTCGCGTCGAAGAGTGGCGGGTTGGAGGCCACCGGTTGCTCGAGCGCGTACGCTCCACCGTCGAGCGGGCCGAACGTCACCTCGACGTCCTCGCCGTCGCCGCGGTTCGCCTCGAGCATGGTCGAGAGATGAATGATCTGGACGGGGAGGGACTGCTCGGTCGCTGGAATCGAGGGAAGCAGCGTCAGCGTGCGCGCGTGAAGCGAGCCGTGCGTGGCGTCGTAACCGGCCCCGCACTCGGCCTGGGGTACCCCGAGCGCTTGGAGGTACGCGCCACCACCGCAGCCCGCGATCGCGAGCATGCTCACGCTGTCCACGCCGAGGGGACTCGTGAGCTCGCCGGCCTCGTGGTACTCGAGATCCCGAGTGAGCTCGCCCTGAACCGGATCGAGGAGCTCACCGCAGCTCTTCGCTGCGCTCTCGGTGGGCGTCGCGGCGACCTTGCGCTGCGCGACGACGAAGACCTTGCCCGGTCGGCGATCGAGCGGTCCGATGCGAACCACGCTGCCCATCTCGACGCCGACGACGTTCGCCTGCGGCATGACCGTGCGGTCGGGCTGCGGGGGGAGGTCGGGGTAGTTCTCGAAGCAGAGACGGAACGCGGGGAAGCTCGCCGCGTGCACGATGACGACCCCGCTCGCGCTCCCTACCGAGCCGGCGTCCGAGGTGGGGGCGCCCAAGCCTCCATCGAAGTCGCCCGCGTCCACGTTGGTCCCGTCCCCGAACGCCGACTCGCCGTCGGCACCGCAGGCGGTTCCTGCGGCGACCGTCGCAATGGTGATCGCGATCGCCGCAGGCGTCCAAAGCCGTCTCACCCTCCGTCCTCCGTGTTCACCGCGCCCGAGTCGACACCCGCATCGACGGTCGTGGGATCGAGGACGGGGACCGCGAGCAGCTGAACGCGCCGGCGATCAGGGTTGGGCGCGCCGCCGTCGACCGTCGCCGGGACAGACGGATCACCGAGGAGCAAGAGGGCGTAGTTCGATGCCGTGGTGTAGTACGTCGTCGGGACGTCACGCGGAGACGAGCGACTCTGCACAGCGGCGAGTGACTGACTGAAGCTGAACTTCGGAGCGCCGTTGCCCTCGCGCGCTTCGATCCGGAAGCCGTGCGTGCCGTAGATCGATTCGTCGTTCTGGTCCACGTTCAGCGTGACCTGTTCGCTCGACGCGAGCAGCGCGGTGTTCGTGGCGACGACCGTCGGCAGCGGGCCCGACGCAGCGAGATCTCCGAAGGTGACCTCGAGGTTGGCGGTGCCCACCTCGGCCTCGAGCATCGGTGCGAGGTGCACCAGCTGGACGGGGATCGAGGATTTCGTTGCGCCTGCGGGGGATGTCGGCAGGTTGATGATGTTCGCGACCAGGTTGCCGCTCGTCGTGTTCCAGGTCGGACCGCAGGACGCTTCGTCGACATTGAAGCGGTTGATGAAGGCCTTGCTCCCGCATCCGGTGATCGCGAGCACCTGAACGCGGTCTCGCCCTAGCGGCTCGGTGAGCCCGAGCGGCCGACCGACGAGGGTGGCGACGTGGTAGTCGTTGTCTGGAAGGAGTGCCTGGGTGCCGTCTCCGAGGAGCTCGCCACACGTCAGGCCGGTAGGGTCTCCGGCGGCCGAGCGTACCGCGCGCTCGTTGACGACGTAGATCTTCCCAGGCGCTTCGAGCGGATCGAGCCGCACGAGGCTCCCGACCTCGACGCCGACGACGTTCGCCTCCGGCATCACCTTCGAGTCCGGCTGTGGGAGAAGGTTGGGGTGGTTCTCGAAGCAAAGGCGGAACGACGGGAACGTAGCGGAGTGAACGACGATGACGCCGGTGGCCGTCGGCGCGCCCCCGGTCGCCTCCCCGGAGGGCTCGTTCGCGAATCCCCCGTCGGACTTGCTACCGCCGGGGGTTCGCTCGGTACCGTCGTCGAGTCCAGTCGCGTCGAGCGACGAGCACGCTGCTGCTGCCGCGATCAGGAATCCCGCCGAGATCGTCCAGAGAGCGCGCTTCGCATGCGTCATGCATCTGCGACGATAGCATCGGTCGGGCCAAGCCCGGCGAGGGCAGAATGAGCGGGAAATCGGGCGCGAGCGACCGTATCGGGAGTGCCACCCCCATGGCCACGCTGTCATGGTCACGTGCCGTGGCAGGCTCCGGAGGCCGGGGCCGCACGCTCCCTCACGCCAAAGATGTTGCGGAAGATCGGGCGCTGGGGAATCCTTTCCGGGTGCCCGAAGCACACGCGGGGATGATGGTGACGCCCAGCGTCAGGCTGGTCCGCCCACTCGGCGAGGGTGGGATGGGAGCCGTGTGGGTCGCCGATCACCTCGCGCTCCGCACGCAGGTCGTCGTCAAGTTCATCGCGTCGGGGCTCAAGGACAGCAAGGAAGCGACGGAGCGCTTCTCTCGCGAGGCGGCGGCCGCGGCGCAGGTGAAGAGCCCGCACGTCGTCCAGACGTTCGACCACGGCTTCACGCCCGACGGCATCCCGTACATCGTGATGGAGCTGCTCGAGGGGCGCGACCTCGGCGCCTTCCTCGACACGGAAGGGCGTTGCTCGCCCCAGCTCGTCGTCGAGATCATCGCCCAGCTCGCCCGCGCGCTCGATCGTGCGCACGAGCGGGGGATCATCCATCGCGACATCAAGCCGGGAAACCTCTTCCTCTGCGACGGCGGTCGGGGCGAGGTCTTCGTGAAGCTCCTCGACTTCGGCATCGCCAAGGGGGTCGACGTTCCGCTCGTCGACAGCGGGACGAAGACGGGCGCGATGATCGGCTCGCCGTTCTACATGAGCCCGGAGCAGATCCTCGGCTCGAAGTCGCTCGATCACCGGAGCGACCTGTGGTCCGTGGGCGTCGTCGCCTACGAGGCGCTGACGGGGCTGAAGCCCTTCGACGCCGAGACGATGGGCGGGCTCGCGATCAAGATCCACTCCGAGCCGCTGCCGCTTCCGTCGACCAAATTGCCCGGTCTCTCGCCGGCGGTCGACGCGTGGTTCCACCGCGCCTGCGCGCGCGCAGTCACCGATCGCTTCGGCGCCGCGAAGGAGATGGCCGAGTCGCTCGCGGCTGCACTGGGCGGCGAGATGCCCCGATCCGTCGACCTCCCGCGATCGAGCACCGGCTCGAACCCGGGGCAACGCGTCGGCGAGCACGAAGCGACGCTCGTCGCGGGCGCAACCACCGAAGCCGGCATCGTCGCTGGAACGCCGGGCCTGGTCCGCACGGGCAATCCGACGCGCAATCGCGTTCTTGCCGTCATCGCGTTCGGCCTCGCGCTCTGCCTCGGGACGTTCGGCGTGGTGAGCGCGCTCCGCAAGAGCGACACGCGCGACAAGCCGGCGAGCGGCTTCGTGGTCACGGCCGATCCCGCTCCGGCGCATACGGGGACGGAGACGCCGCCGCCGATGCCGAGCCACGTCGTCGAGCCTGCGCCGACGAAGCTCGTCGAGCCTGTGCCGACGGATGGGACGCCGGCTGTTGCGAGCTCGAACACCCAGCCGTCGCCGCCGACGACGAAGGCCGCCGGCTCTCGTCCTCACGGCAAGTCGGCGGTGGGGACTTCTACTTCTTCGCGTCCTCCCTTACCTTCGGCGACGACGGCACCTGCGCCGCCCGCCCCCACCGGCCATGACATCTTCTAGACGAGCCCCGCGGGCTTCCGCGGTCGCTCTTCCAACACTCCTCTTCGTCCTCGGCCTGTCCGGTGCCGCGCACGCGCAGCGCACGGCGCAGGACATCGCCTCGGCGCGTCAGCTCTACAACGACGGCATCGAGCTTCGCGACAAGGGCGACATGAAGGGCGCGCTCGAGAAGTTCAAGGCCGCCCACGCGCTCGGCAACACGCCGCTGACGGGGATCGAGCTCTGCCGCGCCCACTCGGCGCTCTCGCAGCCCGTCGAGGCGCGTGAGGTCTGCCTCGGGGTCGGACGCATCGCGCCGCTCCCCGAGGAGAGCCAGCGCTCGAAGGACGCGCGGAACGACGCGGCTCGCCTGGCGGAAGCGGAGAAGACGAAGATCGGATCGATCCGGATCAAGGTCACCGGCGTGCCGGCGGGATGGCAGCCCACCGTCGTGGTCGACGGGGCGACGGTGCCGGCCGCGGCGCTGAACGAGCCGCGCTCGGTCAACCCGGGCGTCCACACGATCACGGCGAAGGTCGGGAGCGGGCCCGAGACACGCGCGACGCTCGAGACCCACGTGGGGGAGACGAAGGACCTCGAGCTCGGCGTCCAGCCGCCGCCCGAGAACGAGAAGCCCGAGCCGGTGACGGGCGCCGGTTCGCAGCCGCAGCCGCGTGAGAAGAAGAAGAGCAACACGTTCGCGACGGTGAGCTTCGCCGTCGCGGGAGTCTCCGCGGTCATCGGGACCATCGCAGGCCTCTCGGCGATCTCGGGCGAGGGCGATCTCGACAAGGAGTGCGGGAGCAAGATCTGCGGGCGCGATCAGTGGGACGCGCTCGACTCTGCGAGGACCGCGGGCAACGTCAGCACCGTCTTCTTCGTCGTCGCCGGGGTCGCCGGCATCACGGGCCTCGTCTCGACGATCGCGTCCGGCTCGAGCAAGTCAGGCAGCCTCCCGCCGCAGACGGCGAAGGCTCCTGTCTCGAGCTCGAGCTCGAGCTCGAAGTCGAGCTCGAGCTCGACGATCAAGGTCACGCCCGTCTTCGGACTGGGAGGGGCAGGGCTCAATGGCTCCTTCTAAGCGACGCCTCTTCTCGGTGCTCGCCGGTGCGTGCGTGACCTCGCTCGTGCTCGCGTGCAACGGGATCATCGGCCTCTCCGACTACACGCGCGGCGAGTGCAGCGGCGGGGGCGTGTGCGAAGACGCTGGCGGTTTCGATGTCTCCGTCGTCGACGCGTCCGACGGAGGGGCTTCGGACGCGATGGTCGATGCGTCCGGGACGTTGCCCGTGAGCTGGGCAGCGTGGCCGATGCCGAACTACGATGCCGGCGGTACGACCGACAACCCGATGGGGTACACCGCGGTCACCGATCAGGGGTGGCAGGACAACGTCACGAAGCTCGTCTGGCGTCACCCGATGCCGGTCGAGGCGAACAACGCCACGTACGAGCAGGCGCTCCAGATCTGCGCGGCTCCCTGGCGTTTGCCGAGCCGCATCGAGCTCGTGACCTTGCTCGATCTCTCTCAATCCGGCGCGAGGGTGAACCCCGTGTTCAAGTCGCCTAGCCCCGGCATGCAGCAAGGGGCGCACTGGACGTTCTCCGAGGTCCGCCCGTTCGACCCGGCGAAGCGTGAGCACTGGGTCGTGGATTTCGGCGGCGGTGGCCTCGCGAAGAGAGCGGAGCTCGGCGATGCAGCAGCCGTGCGCTGCGTGAAGGGAGGCACCTGATGCAGTCACGCGTGCGCTTCGCGATGCGCGGTCTCGTGCTCGGCGTCCTCGTCGCGGTGCCCGTCTCGGCGGATCAAGAGCCGGGGGCGCCGAACGGGCAGTACGAGAACTTCACAGGCGACGATCGGCGCATCCGGGACAAGAAGACCGGGCTCCGCTGGGAGCGCTCCGTCTCGGCGTCGCCGGTCGACTTCGAGACGGCGAAGTCGATGTGCACCGGCGGTCTTCGCCTGCCGACGTTGAAGGAGCTCCTCACGCTCGTCGACGAGCAGCCGCACCCCGCCTACGACCTCAAGAAGAACGCCAACGTCCTCAAGTACATCGACCGGGAGGCGTTCGGGGCGGAGACGCCCATCGATCGCGCGTACTGGACCTCGTCGATGGATGGAACGTCGAAGGCATGGACGGTGGACTTCGGCAGCGGTGAGACGGTGGCGACTCCCACCGTGGACGGCCGCTACGTGCGCTGCGTCCGGTTCCAGTGATCCGTAACCACGCACACGGCTGCGCCGTGCGCGACGTCGCTTTACGCGGGCGCCCGAACGGTGCCAGAGTGCGCGGGTCATGGCCGAGATCGCACCGCTCACGCCGCTCCGTTACGACCTCTCCCGCCTCGCCGCGCCCGGCGACTTCGCGAAGGTCGTCGCACCGCCTTACGACGTCATCGACGCTGCGCAGCGCGCGGCGCTCGCGGCGCAGCACCCGCACAACGTCGTCAAGCTCATCCTCCCGGAGGGCGAGGGCGACGCGAAGTACGAGAACGCGCGCGAGCTCTTCACCGCGTGGCGCGAACAGGGCGCGCTCGTCCGCGACGACGAGCCGGCGTTCTACCGCTACGAGCAGACGTTCACCCCGCCGGGCGGTGGCAAGCCCCTCACGCGGCGCGGCTTCCTCGGCCTCGTGAAGGTCGTCCCGCTCGACAAGGGCATCGTGCTCCCGCACGAGCGCACGCTCTCGGGCCCGAAGGAAGACCGCCTCAAGCTCTTCCGCGCGACGCGCACGAACTTCTCGCCCGGCTTCATGCTCTATCGCGATCCGGAGAAGAAGCTCGACGCGGCCCTCGCCAACGGGACGGAGCTCGTGCGCTTCGAGACCGCCGACGGCATCGTGCACTCGCTCGCGAAGGTCACGGACAAGGACGCGATTCGCACGATCGTCAGCGGTGTCGCCACCTCGTCGCTCCTCATCGCGGATGGCCACCACCGCTACGAGACCGCGCTTCGCTACTCGCAGGAAGCGGCCGCCGCCGGCTCCTCCAGCGTGGAGCGTCCCGAGCACGCGTACTTCATGGTCTTCTTCGCGAACGGCGACGACCCCGATCTGGTCGTCTTCCCGACGCACCGCCACGTGCACTCGCTGCCGAGCTTCGACTTCGCCGAGGCGGTGAAGGGCGCGAGCGAGCTCTTCGACGTGACGCCGCTCCCGCCGGGGGCGAGCGCCGACGTCTACACGGACGCGCTCGCGAAGTCGGGCGCCGAACGTCCGTCGCTCGTCATCTGCGCCGGTGACGGGCGCGCCTCGCTCCTCGCGCTCAAGGACGGCGTCGATCTCGCAGCGCACCCGATCCTCGGCAAGCGCGTCGCCGAGCTCCGCAGCACCGACGTCGCCCTCCTCCACATGGGGATCTTCGAGCCGGTCCTCGGCATCACACCCGAGGCGCAGGCCGCGAAGACGAACATCTGGTACGTGCAGGATGCCGCCGCCGCGCTCGCCGACCTCCGGGCCAACAAGGGCCAGACGCTCTTCTTGATGAACGGGACGCCCGTCGCGCAGGTCCGCGCCGTGGCCGAGGCCGGCGAAGTGATGCCGCAGAAGAGCACCTTCTTCTTCCCGAAGGTCCTGACCGGCCTCTGCATCCACACGCTCGAGGGCGACCGCTCCGTCACGAGCGTCTGACCCGGCCTTGGCGTCTCGAGGTGCGGGAGCCGATCTCCCGCCCTCGAGCACGTGCCAAAGGGGGAAAGCAGGGCAGGGGGCCGTCCACCGCGCGCCCCCGCGCAGGCGGTGCGCCTCGCGCGTTCCATCCGCGCGCGTCGCCAGGACGCGGGACGTCCGAGCTCGCGACCGCGCGCGGCCAAAAGCCGCTCGTGGGTGCTCGGGCGGAACTGGTGGCGTCGTTCTGACCACCTCTCGTGACCCGCGGCCTCGACCGCTGACGAGCTCGCGCTGACGGAAGTCCGGCACTAGTCATGCTGGTTTCCGCTGGCTAGGTTCCGCAGAAGAAGCTGCGGCCCGTTCGCACCCCGTCCGTCGACGGGAAGATCTCCGCGCGCGGCTCCCCATGAAGCAACTGAACGAACCGGACGATAGAAAGTGGAGAGAGAGAGCTCGAGGACCCCATCGAGCTCTCCTATTTGGCTAGTTTTGCCGGTAGCTTCGCGATAATCACGAAAGGGTAGACGTAGATTCGGCGGGCCTCACGTCCGTCAGGCGGACACCCCAACAGCCCCGATTGAGAGGTCGAGCACATGTCCGAGAAGAAGGGTCCCGCGCGCGAGAAGGAAGAGGAGCAGGTCCAGTTCGGCGACGAGCTGCCCGTCCTCCCGATCCGCAATGCGGTGCTGTTCCCCGGCGCGGTCGCGCCGTTCGACGTTGGTCGCGAGAAGTCGGTCGCGCTGGTGGAAGACGTCGACAACTTCCCCGCGCCCGTCATCGCGATCTTCGCGCAGAAGGATCCGGCGACGGACGATCCGGGAGCGGATGACCTCCATGTCGTCGGTTGCGCCGCCCGCGTCCTGAAGGCGCTGAAGCACAGCTCGGGCAACTACTCGCTCATCCTCCAGGGCCTGACCCGCATCAAGCTCGAGGACGTGTCGCAGAACGCGCCGTACCTCAAGGCGAAGGTGAAGCGTCTCGAGGAGAGCGGCGTCGACGACGACGAGGCCGAGGCGCTGAGCATGAGCCTTCGCGACATCGCGAAGCAGGTCATCCAGCTCATGCCGGAGCTCCCGCGCGAGGCCGGCTCGCTCATCGACTCGATCCAGGCGCCGGGCGCGCTCGCCGACCTCGTGGCGGCGAACCTCGACGCTCCGGTCGAAGAGAAGGCGCAGCTGCTCGAGACCGTCGACGCGAAGGAGCGCATCCGTAAGGTGCTCCGCCTTCTCACGCGCCAGCTCGAGATCCTCAAGATGCGCGAGCGCATCAACTCCCAGATCAAGGAGGAGATGGGGAAGAACCAGCGCGAGTACGTCCTTCGCCAGCAGCTCAAGGCGATCAAGGAGGAGCTCGGCGAGGACGACGGCGATCAGGGCGATCTCGACGGTATCGAGGAGCGCATCGCGAAGGCGCAGCTCCCGAGCGAGGCCGAGCAGGTCGCGAAGAAGCAGCTCAAGCGCCTGCGCAACATGCAGGTCGGCTCCGCCGAGTACACCGTCGTCCGTACGTACCTCGACTGGATCCTCGATCTGCCCTGGCACAACGCCACGCCGGACAACCTCGACATCGCCGCGGTGCGCAAGGTCCTCGACGAGGATCACTACGGCCTCGAGAAGGTCAAGAAGCGCATCCTCGAGTACCTCGCCGTCCGGAAGCTCAAGAAGGACAAGAAGGGACCGATCCTGTGCCTCATCGGACCGCCCGGCGTCGGTAAGACCTCGCTCGGCCGCTCGATCGCGCGCTCGCTCGGCCGCAAGTTCCACCGCATCTCGCTCGGCGGCGTGCACGACGAGGCCGCCATCCGCGGTCACCGCCGTACGTACGTCGGCGCGCTGCCCGGCCAGGTCATCCAGGGCATGAAGAAGGTCGGGACGATCAACCCGGTCTTCATGCTCGACGAGGTCGACAAGATCGGCCACGACTTCCGCGGCGACCCCGCGGCGGCGCTGCTCGAGGTCCTCGACCCCGAGCAGAACAACACGTTCGCCGACCACTACCTCGAGATCCCGTTCGACCTCTCGAACGTGATGTTCGTCGCGACCGCCAACGTCGCCGACCCGATCCCGCCTCCGCTCCGTGACCGCATGGAGATCCTCGAGATCCCCGGCTACACGCGGAACGAGAAGCTCGCGATCGCGCGCCAGCACCTCATCCCGAAGCAGATCGAGGAGCACGGCATCACGAAGGAGCAGCTCGAGATCGCCGACACCGCGGTGGACGAGATCATCGACCACTACACTCGCGAAGCCGGCGTCCGTACCCTCGAGCGTCAGGTGGCGAGCGTCATCCGCGGCGTCGCGGTGAAGATCGCCGAGGGCGACACGTCCCCGCGCAAGATCGACGGCCCTGCGTCGATCCACGAGTTCCTCGGCGCCCCGCGCTACACGAGCGAAGTCGCGGAGCGCACCGAAGAGCCGGGCGTCGCGACCGGCCTCGCCTGGACGAGCGTCGGCGGCGAGATCCTCTTCATCGAGGCGACGAAGATGTTCGGCACGGGCAAGCTCCAGCTCACGGGGCAGCTCGGCGACGTCATGAAGGAGTCGGCGCAGGCCGCGCTCAGCTACGTCCGCACGAACGCGGAGAAGCTCGGTCTCGCGAAGGACTTCCTCGAGAAGTCGGACCTCCACATCCACATCCCGGCGGGCGCGATGCCGAAGGACGGCCCGTCCGCGGGCGTCACGATGTTCACCGCGCTCGTGTCGATGCTCTCCGGCGTGCGCGTCCGCCACGACGTCGCGATGACCGGCGAGATCACGCTCCGCGGCCGCGTCCTCCCGATCGGCGGCCTGAAGGAGAAGGTGCTCGCAGCGCACCGCGCGGGCATCAAGCGCGTCCTCGTTCCCGAGCGCAACAAGGCCGACCTCGACGAGATCCCGGCCGAGATCAAGAACGACCTCGAGTTCATCCTCATCTCGAAGATGGACCAGCTCCTCGACGCGGCGCTCGAGGAGAAGCTCCAGCCGAGGTCCGAGCCCGCGACGCAGCCGAACCCGAACTGAAGTGGACTGACGGATCGCGACGCACGTCGCGTCAGTCACGTCTCGAGAGAAAGAGCGCTCGCTTCGGCCGGCGCTCTTTCGCATTTCCGGGGCGACGTTCTTGGGGCGCAGCCCCGATTGGATGTCTCGATCGAATGCCGTACGATCGCCGGCGGAGACCAAACGGGTGACCTCCCCTTCCGTGCCCCGCCCACTCCCTGCCGGCGCCGCGCCCGCGAAGAGCGAGGAAGGAGGGCTCGTCCCGCTCGTCCCGCTCGTCCCGTCGCGCGAGTCGGACGGGTTCGTCCTCGAGCCGGGGCGGACGATCGCGAAGAAGTACGTCCTCGACCGACCGGCGGGCTTCGGCGGGATGGCGCAGCTGTGGGTCGCGACGAACCAGGCGACGGGCGCAGAGGTCTGCGTGAAGCTGTTGGTCCCCGATCCCGAGAAGGGGCACGACGAGGAGCTCGTCGCGCGCTTCCGCCGGGAGGCTCACGCCGTCGCGAGCTTGAGCCATCGCGCGATCGTTCGCGTGTTCGATCTCCTCGAGATCGACGAGACGGGCGCCGCGATGAAGGACAAGACGCGCGAGCCCTACGGCTACGCGATCGTGATGGAGCTTCTCCGCGGTGAGAACCTCGGCGACGTGCTCGCGAAGCGCGGCAAGATCCCGACGGAGGAGGCGCTCGACCTCTTTCTCCCGGTCCTGTCGGCGCTCGGACACGCGCACCGCGCGGCGATCATCCATCGCGACCTCAAGCCGGACAACATCTTCCTGGCGACGGAGCCAGACGGACACGTGATCCCGAAGGTGCTCGACTTCGGCGTCTCGAAGCTCGAAGGCGGCGCCACGATCACGATCGACGGCGTCGTCGTGGGAACGCCGAGCTTCATGTCACCCGAGCAGGCGAAGGGCGCGCGAAGCATCGACGCTCGCAGCGACGTCTTCTCCGCCGGCATCCTGTTCTACATGATGGTCGGCGGCCGAAACCCCTTCGACGACGGGTCGACGTTCGCGTCGACTGTCGAGGCCGTCCTCCGCCGCGAGGTGCCCCCGATCCCCGAGCTCGCGCCGGAGATCTGGTCGGTGATCGAGCGAGCGATCCGGAAGGATCCGGCGGCGCGCTTCGGCGATGCCACCGAGATGAGCATCGCGCTCCGGAAGGCCTCGGGACGGCGCTCGCCGACCGAGTCCGATCCGAACATCCCGCTTCCCGCGGTCGCGTCGCACAGCGTCGTCGAGCCCGGAAGCGGATCCGGGACGAACGAGATGCCGGCGTCGAGCGTCCTCTCGCGTCCGGATGCGAGCGACGGCGCAGCGCGCCGCCGTCGCACGATCGTCGCGGGAATCGTCGGCGCGTGCGGTGCGGTGATCGTGGCCGCGCTCGTCACGGTGCTCTCGGGTCCGCGTGCGTCCGGTACATCGGACGTCGCCCGTCAGGAGTCGGGACCGAGCACCTCCGCCGTCACGGTCGCCCAAGGCGTGGACACCGTGGCCGAGAGCGCGCCCGCCGACACGGTGGCGGCAAGCGGCCCCGTCGCGCCTGCCGTCACGCCTGCGACCAGCGGTTCGGTCGCGCCGCCCGTGGTGCCGAGAGGGCGGGCGTCGGTCCAGCCGGCAGGGGCCGCGCGCTCCGCGGTCGCGCCGCGGCGCCAGAGCGCTCCTGTGCGAAAGCCAGGAGAGGAGCCCCACAAGGCGCGTGACCCGGGCTTCTGATCCGGCGAGCATGCCGGGATGATCAAGGTCGGCCTGCTGGGGTGCGGCACCGTCGGCGGCGGCGTCGTTCAGCTTCTGCGCGCGAACGCGTCGTACATCGCGGCGCGCGTCGGCGCTCCCATCGACATCGCCCGTGTCCTCGTTCGTGATCCGAGCAAGGTCCGCGTGCCCGAGCTCGATCGGGGACGCATCACGACGGACGCCTCGGCGGTGCTCGACGATCCCACGATCGACGTCGTCGTCGAGGTGATGGGCGGTGTCGACCCCGCGCGCGAGTACCTCGGTGCAGCGATCGCGGCAGGCAAGCAGATCGTCACCGCGAACAAGATGCTCCTCGCGCTCCACGGCGCCGACCTCCTCGAGCGCGCGCGCAAGCACGGGGTCGACCTCGCCTTCGAGGGCGCCGTCGGCGGCGGGATCCCGGTGATCCGCGTTCTTCGTGACTCGCTCGCGAGCGACACGATCGTGAGCCTCTGCGGGATCATCAACGGGACGTCCAACTACGTCCTCACGCGCATGCGCCAGGACGGGCTGTCGTTCGCGGATGCCGTCAAGGAGGCGCAAGACAAGGGGTACGCCGAGGCGGATCCGACGCTCGATGTCGGTGGTGGAGACGCCGCGCACAAGCTCGTCGTCCTCTCGATGCTCGCCTTCGGCGCGCGCCTCGACGGCGCCCGCGTCCCGACCGAGGGCATCGACGCCGTCGAGCCGATCGATCATGCGTTCGCGGAGCGTTTCGGATTCGTGGTGAAGCAGCTCGCGATCGCGAAGCTCGCGAGAGATGGATCGGCGCTCGAGCTGCGCGTGCACCCGGCGTTGGTCGCCAAGGACACGGCGCTTGCGAACACCAGCGGCGTCCTGAACGCCGTAGCGATCGAGGGACGGGCGCTCGGGCCGTGCCTGCTCTCCGGGCGTGGGGCCGGCGACATGCCGACGGCGGTGAGCGTGGTCGCCGACCTCGTCGACGTCGCGAGCGCGAAGAAGAGCGGCATATCGGGCAACATGACGCGCGCGATCCGGCTCGGTGAGCGGAAGCTCGCGCCGATGGCCGACGTGGAGACGCGCTACTACGTCCGCTTCTCCGTCTTCGATCGCCCCGGTGTCCTCGCGAAGATCACTGGCGCGCTCGGCGAGCGCGGCGTGTCTATCGAGCAGCTCGTGCAGCAGGGCAGGGGGACGGAAGACGTCCCCGTCGACGTCGTCATGTTGACGCACGAGGCGAAGGAGGCGGCGATCCAGGCCGCGCTCGAGGTGATCGGCAAGAGCGACTACGTCGCCCACGCACCGCGGATGATCCGCGTGCACTGAGCTCGACGCGGTCTACCGCCAATGCAGTTCGGTCAGGCCGCGGCCGCCAGAGACAGAAACAGGAAGACGGGAAGGATTCATTGATCAATCGCCTTCCCGTTGAATCGCTCTCGGTTCGCTTGAACGAACGGCGTAGGCGCTAGCGCCGAACGGTCGCGAGCGGCCGGCGCGCGAGCTCCGAGCTCGTCAGCCGCCGTGGATGGTGGCGTGGTCGTCGTCGTCGTCGATGAGAGCGTCGCGTGCTGCCCGGAGCTCGGTGCGGAGCTCGCGGGCGGACTCGTGACGGACGTTCGGGTCGATCGACATCGCGCGCGTGATGATGTCGTCGAGCAGCGGATCGAGGCCCGCCACGAGCTCCGACGCGCGCCGAGGGGGCTCGGTGCACTTCTTGAGGAACAGCTCGACGATGCTGTACGCCTCGTAGGGGAGCGCGCCCGTCAGCGCCTCGAACATCGTCACACCGAGCGAGTAGACGTCGGTGCGCACGTCGAGGGTGTCTCCGCGCGTCTGCTCCGGCGACATGTACGCCGGCGAGCCGCACAGCATGCCGCTCACCGTGATCTCGACGCTGTCGCCGTCGCCGGGATCGCGCAGCTTTGCCAGGCCGAAGTCGCACACCTTAACGAGGTCGCACGGCTCGCCGTCGTCGTCCGCGTCCGGGACGACCATCACGTTCTCGGGCTTGATGTCGCGATGGATGACGCCCTGCGCATGGGCGAAGACGAGCGCGCGAGAGACCTGGATGCCGATGTCGACGACGCGCCTCGGCGGCAGCGGTCCGTCGGCAGCGAGGATCGCCTCGAGCGTGCGTCCGGCGACGAGCTCCATCACGAGGTAGAGCTCGCCGCTCTCCTCGCCGAAGTCGATGATGCGCGTGACGTTCACGTGCTCGAGCTTGCTCGCGGTGAGCGCCTCGGACTTGAACCGGCGAATGAACTGCGACTCGGCCTGGTTCTCGGCGTGGAGGATCTTCACCGCCACCGAGCGCCGGAGGTCCTTGTGCGTCGCCCGGTAGACCGTCGCCGCTGCTCCACGCCCGATGGGAGCGTCGATCTGGTACTTGCCCGCGAGGACCCGCCCGACGCGCGGATCGGCGGTTCGGCTCGTCGAGGGCGGCGCCTGCGTACGACTGCTCACCGACGACGGCGCATGATCGCGAAGGCTCGACGGGGATCGATCGCCCACCGTTGCAGGCGGAGCAGGCGGAGCGACGGTGTTTGCCGTCGCCGGGCCCGGAGCCGCGGTGTCCGGCGTGCCGAACGAGGTCGGCGGAAGCACGATCCGCGAGGGCACGGCGTCGACCATCGTGTCGTCGGGTGGCCCATCGGGCGGATCCGAGTCCTCGTCGTCCTCGTCGTCCTCGGGGGGCGGCGGCTCCGTGTGCCACGGCTCGTCGAGGCGCTCCACGAGCGCGAAGAGCTCGGCCATTTGCACGCGCGTGACCGGGCGCACGGAGAGCGGGTAGCCGTCGGGCCGCGCGCTCCCGGCGGGCTCGGCGAGGAGAGAGACGTGCCCGATCCCGGGAACCTCGATGTGCAGCAGGTGCTGACCCGAGCCGAGCGGCGGCTCGACGAGGCTGACTATCTCGGTGCGCAGACGAAGGGCGCCGCGGATCACTCGTGCGATTTCACGGCTGTCCTGCGTCGCAAGGACGAGGCGGGGCAAAGCCACGCCGTCATTCTGCTGCATTCATCGCGGAGAAGGAACCTGCAAGCTCGAGTGTGTCGGTCGGGATGGCATGTGAATGGACACTTCGCCGACCATCGCTCGCGTGTCCGTGTGAGGCCACGACCGCGAGGTCGCCATCACGAACGACGACCAGTCAGAGATCGACTTGCTCGGCGGCGCCTGCGCGCGCTCCGAGGAAGCGCGCGGCGGTCTCGTCGAACGTCTTCGGCACATCGGTGACGAAGAGGCGTGTCGAGCCTGGCTCGATGCTCGGAGCGCGAAGGAGATCGCGCTCGGCGAGGAACGAGGCGACCTCGCTCGCGACGACGGTGGCGCTGTCGAGGATCGTCACCTCCGGGCCGAGCATCTGCTTGGCCTCGCGCTCGATCACGTCGAACAAGAGCGGGTAGTGGGTGCAGCCGAGAATGACGACGTCGACGCCCGCCTTCGCGAGCGGCTCGAGGTATCGACGAGCCGCGAGCGCGGGGACCTCACCCTCGGTCCAACCTTCTTCGGCGAGGGGAACGAGCAGCGGCGCGGCCTGACCGTACGTCTCGATCCGTGTCGAGCAGGCTGCGATCGCACGCGGATATGCGCCGGACGCGATCGTCCCGGCAGTCGCGAGGACGCCGACCTTGAAGACCTTCGTCGCCGCCGCGGCTGCTCGAGCGCCGGGCTCGATCACGCCGAGCACCGGCAGGTCGAGCTCGACGCGGAGCCGCTCCGGCGCGACCGCGCTCACCGTGTTGCAGGCGATGACGATCGCCTTCACGCCCTTCGCCACGAGATGCCCCGCGCATGCGAGCGCGTAGCGCGTCACCGTGCCGGCGCCCTTCGTCCCGTACGGAACGCGCGCGGTGTCGCCGAGGTAGACGATGTCCTCGTTCGGCAGCGCCGCGCGTAGCGCGCGGACGACGGTGAGCCCGCCGAGCCCCGAGTCGAAGACGCCGAGCGGAGCGTCGCGACGAGGCGCGCCAGGTTTGGGCTGGATGCTCACGCGGCCCGCGGCGCGAGCAGCAGCTCGAGCACCGCCATGCGCACGGCGACACCGGCTTCGACCTGATCGAGGATGACGCTTCGTTCGCCGTCGGCGACGTAGGGATCGAGCTCCACCCCACGGTTGATCGGGCCGGGGTGCATGACGATGGCGTCGGCCTTTGCGCCCGCGAGCTTCGTCGCGTTGAGGCCGAAGGTGCGCGCGTACTCGCGCGTCGTGCTCATCATCGCGCCGGCCAGTCTCTCGTTCTGGATGCGGAGCATCATCACGACGTCGGCTCCCTCGATCGCTGCCTCGAGGCGGGGGACGACCGTGACGGAGGGCCCGAGCGTCTCGGCCTCCTTCGGGATCATCGTGCGCGGGCCGGTGAGCCGGACCGTCGCGCCCTTCTTCCCGAGCAGGAGCGCGTTCGAGCGCGCCACGCGCGAGTGGGTGATGTCCCCGCAGATCGCGACGGTGAGGCCCTCGAGGCGGCCCTTGGCCCGGCGGATCGTGAACGCGTCGAGCAGCGCCTGGGTCGGGTGCTCGTGGGCGCCGTCGCCGGCGTTGACGATCGCGCAGGAGACGCGGCCGGCGAGGAACGCGGGCGCGCCCGAGCTCGAGTGACGGACCACGAGCGCGTCGGCGCGCATGGCCTCGAGGTTCTTCGCGGTGTCGAGGAGCGTCTCGCCCTTGCTCACGCTCGAGCCTGACGAGCTGATGTTGACGACGTCGGCTCCGAGGCGCTTGCCCGCGGCCTCGAACGAGGTGCGCGTGCGCGTCGACGACTCGAAGAAGAGGTTGATGACGGTGCGGCCCTTGAGCAGGCTCGCCTTGCGCTCGACTCCGCGCGAGAGCGCGAACCATTTGTCCGCGTGGTCGAGGACGGCGTCGACATCGTCCGCCGAGAGATCTTCGATGCCGAGCAGGTGGCGGTGCGTCCACATCGGGCGCGACGCTTACCACGACGCTCGGCCGCCCTCCATAGGCGGCACCTTCACCGCATCAGTTGAGGTAGCGCTTGTCCTTCGGCGGCTTCCGATTCTTGAGGTCATCCTCGAGGCCGCCCTGGACGATGCGGAGCGGCGGAGCCTTTCCGCTGCGCTTCGAGGGGCGCGGGCGCGCCCGCGGCTCGTCGCCGAGCAGCTGCTCGACCGTGATCCCTCCGCCGCGCCGCCGAAGCGATCCGAGACGGATACGTAGCCAGAGCGCGCGCACCGGCGACGGGCTCCCCGCGAGGAGGACGCCCGTGAGGATGCCTCCGAGCGGCGCGAGCGCACCCTCGGCGGTCCCCTGGAGGAAGATGAGGGATAGGAAGGCGAGGGCGATCGTGAGCCAGTACAGCGTCCTCCCGCTCATCGGCAGGAAGAACATGAAGCGGATCTGGCGCTCGGCGTTCTCCTTTGACCACGCGATCACCGCCGCGGTGATCGCGGCCATCGGCCCGAATGCGATCGGCGGGTGGAACACGGCCTTGGCCGGCATGACGAACGAGCCCGCGAGGACGGCGAGGTTGCCGAGGACGACCGCGATCGCCAAAAATCGCACGAGCCTTCGGCCGCCCCATCGCCGCTCGAGGTCGGGCGTGAGGAAGTAGAGACCGAGCAGCGACCAGAGCGCGTGGCTGATCCCGTCGGGGGAGGTGAGGACGCCGGACGTCAGGAGCGTCCACGGGCGCTGGAGCGGGGCGGACGGGTCGAAGGCGAGCCACCGGAACAGCTCGATGCCCTTGGTGCCGCCGGGCGCCCAGTTCACGACCACGGCGCCCACGAGCGCGAAGACGCCGATGAGCGCGAGCAGGGCTTTCAGGGTGCGTCCCGGACGCGGGAACGCCGCCACGATCTCACCGGGCTCTCTCATCCTCCTTAGACTCTAGTTTCGCACCGAAACATGGGCAAGGTCGCCCGGCGCGCAAAAGGGCCGGAAAGCTGACGCTTCGCCCGCGCGGAGGCGGCGCGGGCGGTTTGGGAAGGGGTGGCTCAGGGAGCCGGGGAGGCGCTGCCCGGGCAAACGGCCGAGCTCGTCTTTCCGGTCGTGCTCGTCACCGTGCAGACGGTCACCGCGCCGGGATCCACGTGCGCGCCGGCGGAGTCGAGCAGGCCGACGTCGAGGTCGTACCGCACGGGCTCGGGCGCCACCTCGGCCGAGTAGAGCGTGGGGCAGGGGACGACCGCGTCGGCGATGATCTGCGCGCCGATGCGCGTGCGGACACGGACCTTGGCGAACGAGACGGGGAGCCCGGCATCGTCGGCCGGGGTGGACCCGGCGTCCGCCGCGTCGGGGACATCGGCGTCGGCGTCCGCATCCGTGCCGGCATCCGTCCCTGCGTCGCCGTCCTCGGGCACGCACGTCGCGATGCGCCCGTCGGGGAGCTCGAACCGCGTCGTCGCGAGCGTGATCGTCGTGGGACCTGCCGTACCGCCGTGATCGGGGAGGCCGGAGAGTCCGGGCGCGAGCGGCTCGCAGCTGGCGAGCGCCTGCACCTGCTGCTGCTGCGTCGCCGTGCACTCCGTCGTCCACGTGGGGGTGGTCTGGTCGCGGAGAGCGCCGGCCACGCTGTCCGAAGGACGCACGCCGGCGGCGGCCTTGATGTGCTCGTGGCCTTCTTCGTATTGCGTGCGGTTGTACGCGAAGACCTCGAGCCGGAAGCTCGTGTTGCCGTCGGTCGGGAGCGAGATGAAGGCGCCGTCCGTGTAGCAATCGAAGACGTTGCTCGTGACGAACTTGTTGTAGCTCGTGCGCTCGGTCGGGGGGCCGGCGGCCTCGCCGCCGTACGCGAAGACGACGACGGCGTACTTGAAGAGCTGGGTCGGGCCCTCCCCGCAGCCGTGTCCCGCGGTCAGCGTCTCGGCGCGAATCAGGATGCCGGTCGTCGGCGGAAGGCTCGTCGACGACGACCCGCTGCAGGAGGCCACTCCGGCGACGAGGACGGTCACCAGCGCGACGACGATCGCGAACAGACGGGTCCGCCGGAGCCCTCGGTCTCGGAAGCCAAGCACGCGAGCCTTTTACCCCGGTCCCGGCGCGGCACAAATGCTTCGTTGCGCCCCTCGAACTGGCGGTCGGCAGGTGGGGTTTGACACCGCGGAAGGGTAAGGCCCATAAGTGTGGCCCATGACGTCTTACGAAGCGCTAGAGGCCGCAAACGTCGTAACCGCGTCGCTCGGTGTCGCGCTCCAGCCCGAGGGGGCCGCAGCGTCCGGGGCCGCGGCGGGCGCGGAGACCCGGCTCGACCCCGTGCAGCTCGTCCTGCACGCGTCGATCCCCGTCAAGCTCGTCCTCGTCGTCCTCGTCGCCTTCTCGGTCCTCTGCTGGATCGTGATCTTCGCCAAGGCGCTCCACTTGATGCGCGCGCGCGGTGACTCCGAGCGCTTCATGAAGGCGTTCGACTCGGCCGGCTCGCTCGATGCGCTCGCCCAGCAGGGGCTCTCCGGCTTCAAGGGCTCGCCCTTCGCGCGAATCTTCGCGACCGGCTACGACGAGATGGTCCGCCTGACGAAGGGAGAGCGGGGACGTCGCCTCGACGACGCGCAAGGGACGCACGTCGAGAGCATCACGCGCCGCGCCGCCGCATCCGAGGTCACGCACCTCGAGTCGTGGATGAGCCTGCTCGGCACGATCGGCTCGACGGCCCCGTTCATCGGGCTGTTCGGCACCGTCTACGGCATCATGGACGCGTTCCTCAGCATCGGTAACCAGCAGAGCGCGAACCTTCCGGTCGTCGCCCCGAAGATCGCCGAAGCGCTCATCGCGACGGCGATCGGCCTCGTCGCCGCCATTCCGAGCGTCATGGCGTACAACTACTTCTCGCGCCGCGTCGGCGAGCTCGCCGACATCATGGACGCCTTCGCCGCCGACGTCGCGTCCCGCGCGAAGCTCGGGGGCGTCTAGCCATGGGCATGGGCGGAGGCGGGGGCGGCGGCGGGCGTCGCCGCCGGACGGGCGGGATGAACGAGATCAACGTGACGCCGCTCATCGACGTCATGCTCGTTCTGCTCGTCATCTTCATGGTGACCGCGCCGCTGCTCACCACCGGCGTCCAGGTCGACCTGCCGAAGGTGAAGAGCGCGCCGATGCAGACCGACGACTCGAAGATGCTCGTCATCGTCACGGCGGACGAGCACGTCTACCTCGGCAAGGACGAGATCACGGCCGCGGTCGAGGACCGCCTCAAGACGAACGCGCGCCTCCAGGAAGAGAAGGAGCTCTACGTCCAGGCGGACGAGAACGTGAAATACGGCGTCGTCCTCCGCGTGATGGCTGCTGCCCGCAGCGCCGGCGTCGAGAAGCTCGGAATGGTCACCGACCCTCTGGTGGTCAAGTGAGGCCCGCCGCGCTCCACTGCGGGTGGGGCGCAGCCCCAAGTTTAGACCGTTGCGGCGCGCGTCTCGTCCAACCGCTAAGGTTTCCACGTAGCTAGCTCAGCCGATGAAGCTCCCCGGAGTCCCCTACACACCGCGCTACACCACCGGCGAGATGGCCTTCGGGCTCATCCTCGCCCTGGCGCTGCACATCGGGCCGGCGGGGATGCTGCTCTACAAGAAGGCGTTCCCGTCCACGGCCGAGGTCGAAGAGGACAGGCCGCTCGTCTCGAGGCCCGTCGTGCAGGCCTCGCTCCTCAAGCTCGGCAAGCCGCTCGATCCGAAGAAGCTCCCCGATCGCTTCGTGCCGCAGCAGCGCACCGCGCCGAAGCAGCAGATCAACGCCTCGCAGGAAGAGCCGGTGAAGAAGCGCGAGCCCGACGCCGGGGCGCCGCCGCCGAACGCCGACGACTCCGACCTCACGAACCTCGTCACCCAGAGCGATCCGTTCGCCGAGAAAGGCGGCAAGAAGCTGCCCGAAGAAGGGCACGAGAGCGGCGTCGACGGCGGCACCGAGACCGACCCGAACAAGGTCCGTGCCGGTGACATGTACGCGATGCAGCTCGGACAGTTCTTCGGGCAGCATCTCAACGTCCCGAGCGTCATCTCCGTCGGCGAGGAGCGCCGGATGTGCGCCGTCTACGAGATCAACCTCGGCAAGAACATGGTGATCTGGCACGTCCGGAACGCACCGGTGAAGGGCTCCGGAAACGAGCTCTTCGACGATGCGGCGAGGACGATGCTATTGAAGCTCCTCGACGACAAGACCCCGCTCCCGCAGCCCCCCAAGGAAGTCGACGAGCTGTATCGCGGTCGCCGCATCCAGATCGTCGTCACTGGCCGAAACGGAGATGCTTCGCGATGCATGCCAAAGTGAGTGACGTTGTCTCGAAGGGCTCGGCCCGCGCTCCCCGCGCAAGGTTCGTGAGCTTCGCTTTCCGCACCGTTCCCTTCGGCGTCGCGTTCGGCGCGTTGGCCGTCCTCGGGCTGACGATGCCCGCCGTCGCGCAGCCGAGCGGCGCGAGCACTGCAGCGCCTGCCGCCAGCGCGCTGCCGAGCGCGAACAACAACGGCGCGGTCACCACCGTCGTCGTCCAGGGCGGGAGCCGCTCGCTCTTCAAGATCGCCGTCACTCCGCCCGTCGGCGACAGCACGGTCGCCAATCAGGTCGTCGAGACCGCGACGCGCGACTTCACGCTCTCGAGCATGTTCCAGGTGCTCGATCCCAAGAGCTTCACCGCGAACCTCGCGCAGGAAGGGGCGTCGATCGAGCCGAGCTCGTGGCGCAACGTCGGCGCCGAGGGCGTCGTGAAGGGGATCGTCACGCCGCGCGGCAACAACCTGCACGTCGAGCTCCGGCTCTACGTGGTCTCGCGCGGCTCCGACCCGGTCCTCAAGAAGGAGTACGACGTCGCCGCGAGCGCCGTTCGCAGCGCGGTCCACCAGTTCGACAACGAGGTGGTGAAGTACTTCACCGGCACCGCCGGGAGCTTCGGCGGCCGTCTCGTCTTCAGCGCCACGACCGGGCGCGGGCAGAAGGGCATCTTCTCCATCGAGAGCGACGGGCAGGGGCTCGGCCGCCTCCAGGCGGTGTCGAACGTCGCCCTCGCGCCCGCGGTGGGCCCGGGCGGCGTCTACTACTCGGGCGGCCTCACCGACGGCAGCTACCAGCTCTTCAAGGTCGGCAACCCCGCCGCGGTCCTCAAGCACGCCGGGCTCATCTTCGGCGTCGCGTTTGGTGGGAGCAAGATGGCGCTCGTCATCTCGCAGAACGGCCAGAGCGACATCTGGACCGGCGCTGCGGACGGCTCGGGCCTCTCCAAGGTCACGAACGGCGGCCTCAACACGCACCCGGCGTTCGGCCCGGGCGGCCAGCTCGCCTACGTGTCGAACCAGGGCGGCAACCCGCAGATCTTCGTCGACGGCAAGCGCGTGAGCTTCCGCGGCACCTACAACATGGCGCCTGTATTCTGCAACGATCCGGAGGGGCAGAAGATCCTGTTCATGGGCCGCGACGGCGGCACGTGGGACATCTTCAGCGCCGATCTCGGCGGCGGGAACATGAAGCGCCTCACCCAGGACCAGGGCTCGAACACGTACCCCGCGTGCTCGCCCGACGGTCGCATGGTGGCGTTCTTCTCGACGCGCGGCGGCCTCTTCCTCTCCAACCCGCAGGGGCAGAACCAGCAGAAGATCGCGAGCGTGACCGGCGAGAGCCTCCGCTGGGAAGGCAACTGATCCTTTGAGCCGTCTCGCACCCTCGGGCGGCGGCGCCGCGGCCCTGCACGATCGCGCTCTCGTCTTGTACGATGTAAAGGGCGCGCGTGTGGGCGAGCAGCAGCTCGAAAAGCTCGCCACGTCGGTGGCGCGCTTCGGTGACGAGTGGCTCGTCCTCGCGGAGAAGCAGAAGCACCTCGGTCGGGTGAACATCGACGATGCGAGCACGGCGCCCTTTGCCGCCGGCAAGAAGGCGATCAGCGCGTTCGGGGTCGGGCGCGACGACACCGTCGTGATCGCTCGCGGTGATGCGGTCGAGCTCTGGTCGCGCGACGGTGAGCGGCGCTGGTCGACGGTCCACGCGCCCGTTCAAGACGTCGTCCTCGCGCGCGATCACGTCATCGCCCTCGGCGAGGACGGCGCGCTCTACTTCTTCTCGCGCGAGAAGGGCGAGGCGCTCGGCGCGCTCCGCCTCGCGTCGCCCGATCCGGCCGCTTCGTTCCGCCTCGCTCACATCGACGCCGGCATCGTCATCCTCGCGCTCGGCGAGTGGCTCGTCTGGATCGACGCGACGACACGCAAGACGGTGCGCCGCGTCCGCGCGCGCGCCAAGGTCGTCGAGATCTCCGCCGATGCCGAACACGTCGCCGTCGCCGTCGAGGACGGCTTCGTGCAGGCGTTCCGCGCCGCGACCGGCGAGCCGCGCGCCTCGTTCGCCGCCCACGACGATGGCGTCGCCGGGCTCGCGCTCGGACCGGACGCGCTCTACACGATGAGCGGCGGAGACGCCGGCGAAGTCCGCGCGTGTGAGCGCCAGACGCTCGACGTCACCGTCCGCGCAGCATCGCCCGTCTGCGCGATCGCGTCGCGGGGTAAGCTCGCGGCCGTCGGCGATCGCTCCGGTCGTGTACGCGTGGTCGAGTCGAGCGGCAGCGATCTCCACGAGGTCGCCGCCGTCGCGTGCGGAGAGGGACCTGTCGGCGTCTTCATTGCAAAGGACGAGACCCTGACCGTCGCCGGCTCGCGCGTCATGATGCGCGTGTCGCCGCCGTATCGTGAGCCGCCGCGTCCGATCGCGCTCCGCGCTGCGCCGACCGCGTTCGTCGCCGACGACGCTTACGCCTTCGCCGGCACGCAGGCCGGCGCGGTCGACGTCTACGAGCTGGCGGCGGGCCGTCCGCTGACGACGTACGCGCTCTCTTCGGACGATCGCATCACCGCGCTCGTGCGTCTCGCGGGCGCGATGCTCGTCGTCGGGACCGGCGCGCTCGATGGCCGCGTCCTCGTCGTCGACGTCGTCGACGCCAAGGTCGTGCATCGCCTCTCGCCTCACGAGGAGGCCTTCGGCGTCACGTGCCTCGCCTCGGACGCGCGCGGGCGCATCGTCGCGTCCGGCAGCGACGAGGGCAGCATCGCGCTCCTCGATCCGCAGAAGGGCCGCGTGCTCGCGAAGATTCGGGTGAGCGAGACGCCGACCTCGCTCGCGTTCGAGCCCACGGGGCGTCGCCTCGCGTGCGTCTTCGCCGACGGTACGGCGGCGATCGTGAGCTTCGCGCAGAAGGGCGCGACGGTGGCGGATCTCGGGCTCCGCGGCGCGACCCATGTCGCCTGGGGCGACGGGCTCGTCTTCGGCTTCAAGGACGGCAACGCCGAGAGCGGCGATCGCCACGCGCCTCCGTCCGAGCGCCCCGCAGCGGCGCGACCTTAACGAGGCGTCTGGGCGTCTGGGCGGCCGGCCAGGCCGGTCGCGTGGGGGCGGGGTGGCGGACCGCGTCGACCTCGTCGCGCGATCTTCGCTAAGCTGAGGTGCTATGCCGACTCCGTTCGCTGCGGGGGAGAACTACGCGATCGAGCTCGATGGCGAGCACGTCGTCGGGCGTGTGTGGCGCCGCCCCGATCTCGACTCGGCTTCGGGCGCACGGAGCGCCGACGAGATGGCGGCGCATCTGCGGTCGCTGACGACGGAGAAGCGCAAGAGCCTCCTCCTCGATCTGCGCGATGCGCCTGCCATCGCCGGGCCGCGGACCGTCGAGACGTTGAGCGATCTGCTCCGTGGATGCGAGAAGGCGGGGGTACGGATCGCGGTGATCCTCTCCGGCGATGCCATGCAGTTGCTCCAGTTCCGGAGGCTCGTTTCGACCTTTGCTCCCTCGGCAGGCCGCGCGGCGGTCACGCTCGCGGAGGGCGAGCAGTGGTTGTCGGCCGGCATCCGCGGGAAGTGACGGAACCCACTTGCATTGACCTCCGATTCACGCCCGCCCGTTGGGCGAGCGGGCGTGAATCTCCGGTCAAAGCGAGTTCGTGTGAGCCGACCGCGTCGAACTTTCAGGTCGGCGCAACTGAGTAGCGCCTTAGCTCGAGCGCTTCCATCCATGCGCGTTTCGCTGCACCCGGCGAGACCGCGCGCATCGAGATCTTCGCTCACCCGATGGCTGGCGCTACGATGCTCGGCGAATGCCGAAGGTCCTCACCCAGTTTTCTTCGCATGCGAATACGATCGCGGACACGTTCCGCGCGGCGTTCGTGAAGACGCGGCTCGGCGACTGCACCGTGGAGATGACAGCGCCGGAGGAGAGCACCCGCGGCGGGCTCTTCGGTCTCCAGCATCTGACGCTCCGCAACCCGTCCGGGATGGCGATCGTCGTCGGAAGCGTCCACGCAGGCGAGAAGAAGGCGGAGCTCCGTTCGTATGCGCTCGTTGCGAGCCTCCACGAGGAGCGCTTCAAGCAGCCGCCGTCGTTCGGCGAGATCGACTACGCAGCGTTTCTCACGAAGGCCGCTCCGATCTTCGGCGCCTTCGGCCTCGAAGCGACGGTCATCAGTGAGCTGCCCAAGGGGCGTCCCTCCGACCTGCCGGATCCGAGCGCCCCATCGCTGGACCCGGAAGCGGGCCGCGCCCAGCTCCGGACGTGGGTGCTCTTCCTCGTCGCCTTCCTCGTGATCGTCGGCGGCGCCCTCTTCTGGGGACGTCACTGGCTCGGGCGCTGACGGCAGCCGCGCCCCCTTCGAGGACGTAGTCGCTCGTCTGCCGGCTCTGTCTTCTTGCCGCTGGGACTGGCGTCCGTCGTAGAGGCGGTTCAGTCGTGCGGTCGACGAACGGCCCCTCCTCGAGCAAGTGATTGCGTGTCCTCCCGCCCGAGAACGCCGCCTTCCTCGGATCACACCCGCAACTGGTGAGCCGGATACGCGGGGCAGAACCGGACGTGTTTCTCGACGAGAGGCGAGATGGCTCGGTCTCATCGGCGCATCTGCGCTGAAGACTACGCGTGCTCGCGCGGGTGCGACGCTTGCTCCTCACGCGGCAGCCCGAGCCCGACGGGGCCGGGCTTCGCTCTCCATGCTCCTTTCGAGCCCGCATCGATACTGGCAGATCGCACGCTGGTCGCTCCTGCGTGCGATCCCCATTCTCGTGCTGAACACCGCCGTCGTCCTGCTGAACACCGTCGTCCATTTCCATCTCGCGGCGACGACGCTACCGATCAGCATTCTCGGCACCGCCGTCGCGTTCTATGTCGGATTCAAGAACAACCAGGCGTACGACCGCTTCTGGGAGGGCCGCACGGCATGGGGGGCGATCGTCAACACGAGCCGCACGTTCGCCGTCGGCGTGCTCGACCACGTCCGCGCTCCCGCCGGTTCGGAGGCGACGGCCGACGTCGTCGCCGCTGTCCACCGCGAGCTCATCCTGCGACACCTTGCATGGGTGAACGCGCTCCGCTGTGCGCTCCGGCGAGAGGTAGACTGGTACCTCCTGGGCCGCCTCGTCCCTGCCAGCGAGCTCGAAGAGGCCCAGCGACAACCGAACGTTCCGGCGTACCTCCTGCGCGTTCAATCGCAGCAGATCGAGGACCTCGTCGAGCGCGGGCTCGTCAGGGGCACGGCGCGTCACCTCGACCTCCGCGCCTGCATCCGCCTCCTGTACGACCACCAAGGTACGTGCGAGCGGATCAAGAACACGCCGCTCGTCCCGCACTACACCGCTGCAGCGACGCTGCTGGTCTGGATCTACATCGTGCTCGTTCCGTTCTCCCTCTTGAACGTGCTCGAGGGAGAGACGACGATCTGGGCCGCGGTTCCCGTCGGCACGCTGATCGGCTGGCTCTACGACACGATGGATCGCATCGGACGCCTCACCGAGAACCCGTTCGAGAACCAGCCGGCCGATGTCCCCATGACGGCCCTCTGTCGGACGATCGAGATCGACCTGCGGGCGATGCTCGGTGAGCGTGACCTGCCGCCTCCGATCACGTCCACGAAGATGGTCCTCAACTGAGCGACCTCGCGCTCGCCGATGGGCTCGCGGTGGGCGCCTATGCCGTCGCCGTGCGCTTCACCAGGCGATGCACGTTGAACATCAGCCCGAGGGTGACGAGCATCGCGAGGACGACCACCCAGCCGAGCGTCGGATAGCCCTCGAGCGGAGATGCCGGCGTTGCCTGGTGGACGATGAGCCCGGCACTGAAGGAGGCGAGGCCACCCGCGAGCTGCTGGAGCGACGAGCTGATCGACATGTACGCGCCACGGTCGGGGAGATCGGGCAGCGCGGACGTCAGCGCGAACGACGACACCATCCGTGCAGAGATGCCCGCGAAGAGGAGCACGTTGAGCACGATGATGAACCCGAGCGACGCGCTGGAGAGGCCCGTGTACCAAACCACCATGATCGAGGTGAGGATCGTGCCGAGCAGGAAGGTGCGGTACTTGCCGAACGAGTCGCTGACGCGTCCCATCAGCGGCCCCGTGACCATCGCGGCCGCGCCGGTGATCACGTAGACCATCGGGAGCTTCTCGAGGGCGATCCCGAGGTTCTGCACGAGGAACGTGCTCCCGAAGGGCATCAGCATGAAGCCGCCGGTCGCGAGGAGAACCGTCGCGGAGAAGCCCGCGAAGTACCGCGGGCGCGTGGCCGTGCGCACGAGGTGCTCGATCGGGTTCCGCTTCGCCGCGCCCGTGGAGAGGTGTCCGGTGATGGGCCGAAGCCACAGCACGATCGCGATCCCGGCGAGGACGCTCACGCCGACGATCATGAGGAACGGCGCGTGCCACCCGAGGTGCGTCGCGAGGAAGAGGCCGATCGGGATCCCGAGGATCTGGCTCGCAGCAAACGAGGACTGGACGAGCCCCATCACGCGCCCGCGCATCGAGAGCGGGAAGAGGTCCGCTACGATCGCGAAGCTGATCGAGCCGATGACGCCTCCGAAGATCCCCGTCACGATCCGGGCGCCGAGCAAGAACTCGTAACTCGTCGCGACCCCGCAGAGCAGCGTCCCGAACACGAAGCCGACATAGAAGAAGAGCAGGAGCTTGCGACGGTCGAACCGATCAGCGAACCCTGCCGCCAGGAGGCCGGAGACGCCTGCGCTGAACGCGTAGGCCGAGACCACGCGGCCGAACTGCGCTGGCGTGACGTTCAACTTCTCGATCAGGAGCGCCCCGAGAGGCGACAGGATCATGAAGTCGAGGACGACGGTGAACTGCAAGAACGCGAGCAGCGCGACGACGAAGCGCTGGTAGCGGGAGAACGTCTCGTTCATGGAGGTCCGAGGGCGTTTGGATGCAATCCGATGGCGTCGCGTTCTTCGCGGCCCGTCGGGGCGCAATCGTTCGTCAAAGCTGGAACGATTTCCAGAAGGCGTAGAGCGCGGCAATGTCGCCGGAGCACAGGAGCGGCATCGCGGCTTCGAGCTTCTCGGTCGGCCAGCTCCACCACGCCATCTCGAGGAGCTTCGCGATGTCGTCGTCGCCGAACCGCTTCCGAATGAGCTTGGCGGGATTGCCGCCGACGATGGCGTACGGCTCG
>MKVQ01000010.1:218597-220258 GCA_001899635.1 Myxococcales bacterium 68-20
GCGCCCGGGTGCCGATGAGGGCGCCATGTCCCACGGTGACGCCAGGCATGATGATCGCCTCCGAGCCGATCCACACATCATTGCCAATGACGGTGTCGCCGGCCGGCGCAAAGCCGTCGGCGGCGCCGGCAAAGGCCGCCACCTCGGGCATGTAGTGGAACGGGAAGGTGCTGATCCAGTCGTGCCGATGACCCTGGTTGCCCGCCATGATGAAGGCGGCGCCCGAACCGATGGAGCAGAAGCTGCCGATCAGCAGCCGATCCACATCGGTGCGGTCGGCCATCAGGAAGCGGGCGCAGTCGTCGAAGCTGTGGCCGTGGTAGTAGCCCGAATAGTAGCTGAAGCGACCGACCACGATGTTGGGGTTGGTCACCTGCTCGTCGAGCCGGATGCCCTTGAACGGGCTTTCGAAATAGTTGGTCATGATGCTGTCTCGATAGGGCCCGGCGCCGCAGGAGTGCGGACGCTACGAGCCTGATGATGTCTGAGAATGAGCAGCCGCACTCACCCGGCGCAGCGCGCCGGGGGCAGCAGCATCGTCACGCCGATCAGGCGTGCGACGCGATGCAGGTGGTTCGGTCTGCCAGCTTCATGATGCGGGGCTTTTAGGGGCAGCGGGGCAGGGTGTCAAACCGGGGGACCGGCTGCCCGCCCCGGGCGCGGCTCAGGCCTCACCGTCCTCGAGCGCGCGGGCGATGAAGTCCTCCGGATCCGAGGTGAAGTCCTGATAGAGCCGGAAGTGCCGCGTTCGGGTCAGCTCGGTCTTTGCCAATCCGCCACGCGTGATCTCCAGCAGGCTCGCTCCGGGCACCGCCATCAGGATGGGCGAGTGGGTCGCCATGATGATCTGGGCGCCGGCCGATTGCTGGATCGCATGGAGCAATCGCAGCAGTTCGAGTTGCCGCTTGGGCGACAGCGCGCTTTCGGGCTCGTCGAGGAAATAGATGCCTTGGCGGGACATGCGTTCCTCGAAGAAGCGGACGAAGCCCTCGCCGTGACTCCAGGACAGAAAGTCGGGCGGCGGGGCTGCCGCCGTGATGGCAGCCTGATCGAGGTATCGGGCAACCGAAAAGAACGACTCGGCCCGGAAGAACCAGCCCGTCGTGACCTTGGGCAGCCAGGCGGCGCGCAGCACGTCGGCCAGTTGCGCGCCGCTGCGATCGACGGCGGCGGAATGGTCGAGCGGGCGATAGCCCTTGCCGCCGCCGGCTTCGTCATAGCCGCAAAGCGCTGCAATGGCCTCGATGAGGGTGGATTTGCCGGTGCCGTTTTCACCGATGACGATGGTGACCGGCGTGACGAAATCCAGAGCGAAGCCACTACTCAACCAGGGCAGGTCGAAGGGATAGGCGTCGGGCAGGCGCGCATCCGGGCTGACCCAGAGGCGCTTCAGATAGGGCGCGGGAAGAGCGGTGGTTTTTGATTTGCGCATGCACCACCCCTAGCATGGTCGGACCGCTTGACGAGGGGCTCGCCGCCCGCCGATAAGCAGCGCGTGACAAGAGCATCTGCTTGATCGAACACCGGTAACTCGCGGACCAAGGTCCGGGCCTCGCGTATGGCGGGGTGGTTGCCGGCTGCGTTTCTTCCTTCAAGCAGAGAACCAACATGCAGACCATGACCATTGCCGTTTCGGGCGCCAGCGGGAAGCTGGGCCGGAT
>MKVQ01000011.1 GCA_001899635.1 Myxococcales bacterium 68-20
CTCGAGGAGCAGATGCGCTTCGCGATCCGCGAGGGCGGCCGCACCGTCGGCGCCGGCATCGTCACCAAGATCATCGAGTAAGGAACGAACACCCTATGGCTTCCGCCACCACGATCCGCATCCGCCTCCGGGCGTTCGATCACCAGCTCCTCGACAAGTCGGCGAACGACATCGTCGAGACCGCGAAGCGTACCGGCGCGCGCGTGGCTGGACCCATCCCGCTGCCGACGCACATCTCCCGCTACACCGTCCTCCGCGGACCGCACGTCGACAAGAAGTCGCGCGAGCAGTTCGAGGTCCGGACGCACAAGCGCCTGCTCGACATCCTCGAGCCGACGCAGCAGACGCTGGACGCGCTGATGAAGCTCGACCTGTCTGCGGGTGTCGACGTCGAGATCAAGTCGCCGCGCTGAGCCGGCTCCAGAACTCCTTAGAGGTTCAACATGGCAACCGTTGATGTCTACAACCTGAAGCGCGAGAAGGTCGGCACCGTCGATCTCGCGGACGAGGTCTTCGCCGCCGAGGTGAAGGAACACCTCTTCTACGAGGTGGTGAAGGCGCAGCTCGCGAGCAAGCGTCAGGGCTCCGCGACCGCGAAGAACCGTTCTGCCGTCTCGGGCAGCACGAAGAAGCTCTACAAGCAGAAGGGCACGGGCAACGCCCGTCACGGCTCGATCCGCGCTCCGATCTACGTCGGTGGCGGTCAGGCCCACCCGCCGCGCAACCGTGACTGGAGCTACCGCCCGCCGCGCCAGGTGCGCCTCGGCGCGCTCCGTTCGGCGCTCTCGAAGTTCCAGAAGGAAGGCCGCCTCGTCGTGGTCGACCGCTTCGAGCTCGCCGAGATCAAGACGAAGGGCCTCCTCCAGGCGCTCGGCGCGCTGAAGACGGAGCGCCACACGCTCGTCGTCGACGTGGCCGCGAACGAGAACCTTCGCCTCTCGATCCGCAACTGCGCGGACCACCAGTTCCTGCCCCCCGAGGGCGTGAACGTCTACGATCTCCTCCGTCACGACACGCTCGTCCTCTCGAAGGACGCGGCGAAGGCGCTCGAGACCCGCTGCCTCGCGAAGGCAAACGGTGGCGAGAAGGCTGGTGCGAAATGACCCCCGAGTCCGTCATCCGTAAGCCGATCTTCCTCACGGAGAAGAGCAACACGCTCCGTGGCCAGAATCAGGTCGTGTTCGAGGTTCTTCGGAACGCGAACAAGGTCCAGATCAAGGAAGCCGTTCAGAAGCTCTTCAGCGTCAAGGTGGAGAGCGTCAACACCATGCTCTATCGCGGCAAGGATCGCCGCATGGGCCGTGGCTACGCCAAGATGCAGAACTGGAAGAAGGCGGTCGTGACGCTCGCCGAGGGCGAGAACATCGACTTCTTCGCAGAGACGAGCGAGAGCTGAGATGGGCATCAAGAACTACAAGCCGACGTCCCCCGCGCGTCGCTTCTACTCGGGCTACGACTTCAAGGAGCTCACGCCCGGCAAGAAGCCGGAGCGCAAGCTCCTCGAGCACCAGACCGCCACCGGTGGTCGCAACACGCACGGCCGCATCACGAGCCGTTTCCGTGGCGGCGGTCACAAGCAGCGCTACCGCATCATCGACTGGCGCCGTAACAAGATCGGCGTTCCGGCCGTGGTCGCTTCGATCGAATACGATCCGAACCGCACCGCGCGCATCGCGCTGCTCAACTACGTCGACGGCGAGAAGCGCTACATCCTCGCCCCCGACGGCATGAAGGTCGGCGACACGATCGTCGCGAGCCGTCACGCGGACATCAAGCCCGGCAACTCGATGCCGCTCCGCCACATCCCGCTCGGCACGACGATCCACAACCTCGAGATGCGCAAGGGCAAGGGCGGTCAGCTCGTTCGCTCTGCCGGTTCGGGCGCGGTCCTCATGGCGAAGGACGGCGACTACGCGCAGGTCCGCATGCCCTCGACCGAAGTTCGCATGATCCACTTGGACTGCCAGGCCACGATCGGCCAGGTGTCCAACATCGAACACGCGAACGTCTCGCTCGGCAAGGCAGGTCGTGTCCGCTGGATGGGCAAGCGCCCGCACAACCGCGGTGTCACGATGAACCCGGTCGACCACCCGATGGGCGGTGGCGAGGGTCGTACGTCCGGCGGTCGGCATCCATGCTCGCCGTGGGGCCAGCTCGCCAAGGGGCTCAAGACCCGCAACAACAAGCGTACCGACGCGATGATCGTGAAGCGTCGCGGCCAGAAGGGCTAAGGGAGTAAGTCATGCCGCGTTCAATCAAGAAGGGCGCTTTCATCGACGGTCATCTCATGGAGAAGATCGCCGCTGCCCAGGCGACGCAGTCCAAGAAGGTCATCAAGACCTGGTCGCGCCGCAGCACGGTCACTCCGGAGGCGATCGGCCTCACGTTCGCCGTTCACAACGGCCGCAAGTTCATCCCGGTGTTCGTCACGGAGAACATGGTCGGGCACAAGCTCGGCGAGTTCGCCCCGACGCGCACGTTCCACGGCCACCAGGGCGACAAGAAGGCCAAGGTCGGCGGGAAGAAGTAAGTCCTCGCCGACAGCGCGACCGTAGCGGCGCGCTCCGTCTAGACGGCTCCCCGATTCACGGATCGCGGAGCCGTCTCCCTTTTGTGCGCGTCGCGCATCGTCGTCCTCGCGACGTGACGAACGCGTCGTCGCCACGGGCGACCCCGACCTCGCGCTCGAGCAGCGCGCCCGTGGAATGCCGGCGAGGAGAACCTGACGAGCAGGCAGAGGGCGCGATCAGTGCTTCGGATCGCGCCGCGCCCACTTCTTCACGACGCGCGCGGCGATGCCCAGCGCGCGCCCGTCGAATGCACGGACCTCCGCGCGAAGAGGCTCGAATGCGGGGTCCTGCTCGAGGCGCTCGCGCACCTCGGCCTCCGTGAGGTCTTCCTTCAGCAGGAGGAGCAGCGCGGACTGGAACCGGGCCAGCGTCTCGTCATCCGTCGCCATCACGTGCTCCCTCGCCATCGCGTGAGTGATCGACGATCTGCTTCACGCGGAGGTAGTCGCGCCTGAAGGTATCGATGTCGGCCTGCGTTCGGAGGGTGCCGCCGAGTCGCTCGAGGATGACGGCCCGAACGTCGGGGAAGCGGTCGAGCGCTCGCTCGAGGAGGTCGAAGACGGGCGCGGGGACGTCGCCGTCGTGCGTGTCACACCGCACCGTCTCCTCCGGGTGGTGGGGCCACGCGGGGAGGAAGCTGCCGCCGGAGACGTGGAGCTCCCGGATCCGCGCCGCTGGGAAGCTGTCGAGGAGCTCGTCCGGATCGATGTCGAAGTTCTCGATCTGGCAATGGAGGTTGTGCACGTCGAGAACGATGAAGTCCTCGGCGTGGTCGAGCACCTCGCCCAGGAAGGCGCCGTGTGCCAGTGCCTCGTCGCGATTCCACGCGAGCGCCAGGTTCTCGAGCCCGATCGGGCAGGCATCGTTCCTTCCCGCGGCGAGCACCGCTCGCATGCGCTCGAGGCGGTCTCGTCCCACCGAGCGAGACGCCTCTCCGCGTGGGACTGGCAGTGGCGCACCGCGCATGAACGGCGCGGCCGTCATGAAGCCGTAGTGCTCGGACACGTGGACGTACGTTCGGCGCGCGACCTCGCCGGCGAGCCGCTCGAGCCACCGCGCCTGTCGCTCCTCCCACCTCGCGCTGAACGCGGAGTAGTGCACGCCGTGACCGAGCAGGCGCCCGGCCTCTCCGTAGTGATCGAGGAGGGCGTCGGCCCACTCGGGGATCGCGCGCCCCCATCCCGTGTCGAACGACCACTCGAGGACGTCCACGACCCCCTCGGCGAAGAGCGGGCCGGCGGCGAGACGAAAGTCGTCTTCGAGCATCAGCGAGAGCCCGATCCACGGATGCATGCGACCGCGATGGTCTCGCGAGACGAGCTCGGGCGCGAGCGTCATCCCATGCCGCAGTACGGGCAGGGCTCCTCGGGCTCCTCGGGTTGCTCGGGCTCCTCGGGATGGTCGGGCGCCGATGCGGACTCCGCATTCGGCGCGGGGGTGGCGGCCGAGGACGGCTCCGTCGTCGGCTCGCCCGCGGGCGGCGGCTCCTTGCTCCGAAGGTTGCTCTGCGTCTTGTTGCTGTCGGCGTCGTCCACCTCTCCGGCGCAGCCGGCGATGACGGGAGCGGCGATGGTGGCGACGAGCAGTCCAAGGATGCGAGTCGGGATCTTCACGGTGACCTCGGGGTAGGTGAGCTCGAGCTGGACATGAGCACCGGCCGTGCCACGTCACGATCGCCGCGGAATCATGAGCTCGACCCGGTAGCGCTGTTACATCGCTGACGTTCGGCTGTGCCGAACTGTGCAGGATGGCCGAGTCGGGGCTCGCGCGCGACCACGCGCAGAGGCGGGGCCTTCGCCCCGCGTCGCAAGCGCGATGGTGCTGCCAGGTGCTTCGACCGCCTGACGCGGGCGGACGCTCCTCACGGTCTCCGCGTGATCGAGCCGACGAGGTGCGGGGCGCGCGACGAGCCCTCGTCGCGGAGGCGGAGGGCGAGGTCGATGCGAAGCGCGGCGTTGATCAGGCCGAGGTGGCTGAACGCCTGAGGGAAGTTGCCGAGGAGCGTGCGATCCGAGGGCAGGATCTCCTCCGCGAGCAGGCCGACGTGGTTGGTCGCGTCGGCGTGGGCAACGAAGATCTCGCGTGCTTCGTCGAGCCGGCCGAGGAGCGCGAGCGCCTCGACGAGCCAGAAGCCGCAGAGGACGAACGCGCCCTCGGGGCCGCCGACGCCGTCGGCATCGTGGTACCGGTAGACGAACGGACCGGACGCGAGCTCGCGCCGGACCCAGTCGACGGTCGCCGCGAGACGGGGATCGTCGTCGGGGATGAAGCCGACCGTCGGAAGGAGCAGGAGGGAGGCATCGGGGCGCTCTTCGCCGTAGATGCTGACGAAGTGGCGCTGCTGGGAGTCCATCCCATGCGCGCAGATGTCGGCGTGGACCTCTGCGGCGCTCTTCGCCCATCGTTCGGCGAGGTCACTTCTCCCGAACGACGCGGCGAGATGTCCGCCGCGATCGAGCGCCAGCCAGTTCATCAGCTTCGAGTGGACGTTGTGACGAACGCCATGACGCGGCTCCCATATGCCGTGGTCGGCGTCCCGCCACCGGCGCTCTGCTCGCGTGATGACGCTCGCGAGCTTGTGCCATGCACGGAGCGTGAGCGTCCCTCCGAATCGCTCGAACAGGTGCGCCGCGTCGACGATCGCGCCGGTCGTGTCGAGCTGGATCTGGTCGCGCGCGCCGTTGCCGATCCGCACCGGTCTGGCATCGAAGCTTCCGGCGAGGTGAGCGAGCTCCTCCTCCTCGGGGACACGCTTCCCGTCGACCGTGTACATCAACTCGAGGCCGACGTCGTCGTCCACGGTGTCGCGGATGAAATGGTAGAAGTCGCGCGCCTCGGCGCCGTAGCCGATCAGGTTCGTGGCGCGGATCGTCATCGCCGCGTCGCGAGCCCAGGTGAAGCGATAGTCCCAGTTGCGCGGACCGCCCGGCCATTCCGGGAGTGAGGTCGTCGGTGCAGCGACGACGGCGCCGGTGGGGCGGTAGATCAGGAGCTTGAGGGCGAGGGCGGAGCGCAGGACGTGATGGCGCCATGGTCCGTCGTACGTGAGCTTCGCGGACCATTCGCGCCACATGCGGCGCGTCGTGCGGAGGTGCTCGTAAGGCCGGTAGCTGGCGGTCGGCTCGGCGCCTCGGGCGTTCCACTCGAGGACGACCCACAGGTGCTCGCCCGGCTTCAGCGTCAGCGTCCCGCGCATGCCTCCGTCCGGCAGCGGCTCGAAGGCGAGACGGCGCGAGACCGAGAGCGCGAGCCGCTCGCCGTTCGCGCCCTCGGCGACGAGGCCGTGCTCGGCGACATGGATCTTCGGGATGTCGCGCGCGTAGTCGAAGCGTGGATCGAAGACGACCTCGAGCTCGACGATGCCTGACGTGCAATCGACGCGGCGATGGACCTCGTGGATCGACGCGCGTGGGTCGTCGCTCCACGGCATGAGGTCGACGACGCGTAGCGCGCCGCTTGCCGTGAAGAAGAGCGTCTCGAGGACGTTCGTATCCGGGTCGTAGCGTTGGAGGCTCTCGAACGGCCGCCGCGCTGGCCGCACGGCCATCTCCCCGCCGCGCCGGCCGTCGAGGATCCGTGCGAAGACGCTCGGACTGTCGAAGCGTGGCATGCAGAGCCAGTCGATGGCGCCGTCCACCGCGACGAGCGCGGCCGTGTTCCCGTTCCCGATCATCGCTCGCGCGGCGAGCGGAATCCGCGAGGGATCGTCGCCCACCTCGAAGACGAACGGCTGCCTCAACCGCTGGGCGATCGTGACGAGATCCATGGGGCGTCAGCATGGCACGAGCACCGCGTAGCGCTCGCCAAATTGCTGCTGCTCCGAGACGAGTTACGGCTCTGCTTGCGACGCGTTTCGCGGCCGCGCACGGGATTCGAGCTCGGTTGCGCCGAGCTCGAAT
This sequence comes from Myxococcales bacterium 68-20, assembly GCA_001899635.1. GTDB lineage: Bacteria > Myxococcota_A > Polyangia > Polyangiales > Polyangiaceae > Labilithrix. The sequence continues at coordinate 6,470 of MKVQ01000011.1, forward strand.
CGAGCGGCGATGAGTAGACCATCGCGCCTCGATCGGAGGTCGATGCAACCGATCACCGCCGTACGTGGTGGCTCAGCGAGCGGGGACGACACTCGGGAGGGCCTGCGCGAACGAGCCCGTCGAGGTGCTGCGCTCGCGCGTGCGTCGAGTCCGCGGCCCCGTCCTGCCCGATGCCACGACGATGACCTCGCCCGTCGAGCGTCGCTCGCGGACGCCGGCGCTGGGCTGGAGCTCCGTCGTCGACGACACGCTCTCGAGATCGAGGTCGTAGGCGGCGAGAGTCTCCTCGAGCCGCTCGACGCTCTCGCCCCATTGGAAGCGTTCGCCGAGGAGCTTCATGCAGAGGTCGACGACGCGATGCTGGGTGTGGAGCCGCACACGCCCGCCGCGATCCGGGGTCACGATGCTCGCCACCAGCCGGACGCGACCCTCCATCTCCGTGATGTCCGCGAAGACACTCTCCACGCATGGTCGATCGAGGTACATGAGCAAGCCCTCGGCGACGAAGACGGTGTCGTGCCGCGGGTCGAAGCCGGGGGCATCCGCGAGCGCCGCCTTCAGGCTCGCGCGTGTCAGATCGACCGGCACGAACGTCACGTCGCGTCCGCATCTGCCAGCGCGTTGCTTCGCTGCCTGCGTCGCGGGAAGATCCACCTCGAACACGCTCGCAACGTCGGGGATCGAGGCGCTCAGCATGTCGAAGCCTGCTCCGACGAGCACGACCTGGCGATGCCCGTGATCGACGACCGCGCGAAGTAGCGCCGTTCGAATCAGATGCTTCCTCAGCGCGTAGTGCGCGACGAAGCCCGGAGAGACGATGCGCTCCAGGCCGAGGGCGGCGCGCCGGAGGAGCGACCACGGCAGGTGATCGAGCGCCCAGCCCACCCCCGGGAGGGGCTCGCGGATCGAGCGATCGATCGCATCGAGGCTTCTACGATCGACGAGGTGCCCGAGGTCCGGATCATCCCGCAAGAGCAGCAGTGTGGCGGCGACGACCGCGGCCGTCACGCTGGGGCGATCTCCTGTCACGCGGGCACGCTACCACGGCCTTGGACCAGTTTGTTGGATGCCCAATCAAAATTGTTTGAGGTCAAACTAATTGAACGACGCTGGGCTCGGAATGATGAATCGGTCCGACGCATCGAGCATCCCTCCCTGGAGTCGAGGTGCGTGCTAGGTTTGCCCGTGCCGCGCGTTGGGCCTGATGGGGCTCCACGTCGCGGATGGGGAGTGAGGAGGGGGCCAGGCGCGATGAAGAAGCATGAGATCGCGCTCGCGATCCTCGTCTCGATAGCCGGGGCGCTCGTCTCGGGTCGCGCCCGCGCACAGCCGACGCGGCCCCCGGGCGGTGCACTCCCCGCCCCGTCGCCGGGCGGCGGCAAGACGCCCGACCTCGCGCCCTTCGAGGAGGCGGCCGAATTCGCGCCTCGCAGCCCGAACGAGAAGGTGGCTTTCTCGCTCGACGAAGCCGACCTCGCGGAGGTCGTTCGCGTCATCTCGCAGCTCACGGGAAAGCGCTTCCTCTTCGCGGCCAAGGTCAAGGACATCAAGGCCAGCGTGTACGCGCCGCAAAAGGTCACCGTCGCCGAGGCGTATCAGGCCTTCCTCTCGATCCTCGAGACGAACAGGCTCACCGTCGTACCCCACGGCCGTTTCCTCAAGATCGTCGAGTCGGGCGCGGTCGCCACGAACGGCTCGCCGATCTACGGGACGCACGAGCCCGCGTCCGCCGAGGATCGCTACATCACCCGGATGCATCGGCTCGGCCACATCAACGCCGACGATGCAGCGGCGGTGCTCGCCAAGCTCAAGTCGAAGGACGCCGACATCACGGTCTACGGACCGACGAACCTGCTCATCATCACCGACACCGGGACGAACATCCGGCGGATGATGAAGGTGCTCGAAGAGATCGACGAGGCGTCCACCGGCGATCGGATTTACTTCGAGCCCATCCACTACGCATCGGCTGAAGAGATCAAGGCGCGCCTCGAGGAGCTGTTCGATACGAGGGGAGGCGGCCCGCCGCCGGTCACGGCGCGGACGCCTCGTGGCGCGGCTCCCGCGGCCACGTCGGCGGGCAAGGATCTGCACGTGGCGAAGATCCTCGCGGACGATCGCACGAACTCGCTCATCATCGTCGCGACGGAGCGTTCGTACGAGCGGATGCTCGAGCTCATCGAGCGGCTCGATGTCCCGCAGACGTCGGAAGGGGAGCTCCACGTCCTGCCGCTCCAGCACGCCGATGCGACCGAGCTGACGAAGACTCTGAACGACATCATCAGCGGCGCGGGCGGAGCGGCGACGCCTCCTGGAGGAGGCGCACCTGGACGCGGCGCGCGCCCAGGTGCGCCTGGCGCTCCGGCCGGCACCACGCTCGGGATCTTCGAGGGCGGTGTGAAGGTAGCGGCCAACAAGGCGACGAACGCGCTCGTCGTCACCGCCTCGCCCCGCGACTACGCGTCGATCCGCGCCGTCATCGATCGCCTCGACAAGCCGCGCCGGCAGGTGTTCATCGAGGCGGTCATCATGGACCTCCAGCTGAAACGCTCGGACACGCTGGGCATCAGCTTCCATGGCGGCGCGCCGTTCACCTCGGGCATCCAGGGCGACAACGACTCGGTCCTCTTCGGCGGCAACAAGATCACGAACACGATCCCGCCGGTCCCGACGGATCCCGAGGCGCTCCAGGGCTTCGCGCTCGGCGTCCGCGGACCCGGTATCGCGGGCTCGCAGAACTTCCTCGGCACCGGCATCTCGATCCCCGCCTTCGGTACGTTCATCCAGGCGATCGCGCGCACGGGCGACACCGACCTCCTCTCGACGCCGCACATCCTCGCTCTCGACAACGAGGACGCGGAGATCAACGTCGGTGACAACGTCCCGCTCCAGACGAACCAGGGCCTTGGCTCGCTCGGGGGCCTCGCGGGCGCGGCGGGGGGGCTCGGAGCGCTCGGGGGCCTCGGGGGGCTCGGGGGCCTCGGGGCCTTCGGCGGCGTCCAGCGTCAGGACGTCGGGACGAGGATCAAGATCAGGCCGCACATCAACGACTCGAACCAGGTCCGCCTCGACATCGCCGAAGAGATCAGCGAGGTCGGCGCGAACGTCGGCGGTACGTCGGGCGCGTTCCAGATCGGCAAGCGCTCGGCGCTGACGAAGCTCGTCGTCGCCGATCAGCAGACGATCGTCATCGGCGGCCTCATCCGCAACGTCGTCGGCCGGACGGAGGAGAAGGTCCCGGTCCTCGGCGACATCCCCGTGCTCGGCGCGCTCTTCCGCAA
>MKVQ01000012.1:0-251571 GCA_001899635.1 Myxococcales bacterium 68-20
GCATCCTCATCGGATGCGCCAGAGCGAGAGGAAAGAGCACGCAGTCTCGACTTGACGGGTCACTTCATATCAGAGCGACGAGAGCGCGCGCACGCGCGTCACTCGGCGCCCAGACACTCCAGCTTGTACTTGCGATGCCCCTGTTCGTCGACGACGTAGGGAGGGTCGCAGCTCTTCTTCGGCGCGGGCGGCGGCGGCGGTGGCGGCCGATGGGTCGGCCCCCAGGTCGGCGCCGATGGTTGGGTCGCGGATGACGGCGGCTTGACCCCAGCGTCAGCTGTCGCGCGCGACGGTGCCGCGTCCGGTGACGAGTCGCTCGTCGACGTCGCAGCGTCTGCGTCCGGTGTCGGTTGGTCCGATGCTCCGGAGGTCCTCGTGTCCGGCATCGAGCTCGGCGCCGCAGGAGGGGCGCTCGACGGGAGCGCGCTCGGGGCGACGGTCGCGGAAGGCGCGGTCGTCCCGTTCTTCCGCGCGTAGAGGGAGAAGGCTCCGAGCGCGAAGCCGACGAGCGCGAGCGCTCCGAGGAAGCTCAGGATCGCGATGAGAGGTGCGAGATCGCGACGTTGCGGCGGCGGCGCTGGGATCTCGGTGCCAGGCGGGCTACCGCCGTGCGAAAAGCCCGTCTCGGTGCTCGACGCGCTGCTGGCCGACGAGATGCTCCCCTCGCTCGAAGGATGGAGCAGCGACACGACCTCGCCCAGTCGCGGAGACGAGATGCGCTGATCGGACGAGTGCGAGCCCACGACGTCTCGAGGCGGGGACATCGAGTCCGACGGTGCAAGCGTGCTCGAGGCCATCTCCATCGCGGCGATCTTGTCGGCCCGCTCGCGGAGCGCTTCGCTCGCGAGGCTCTCGACCCACTCGCCGATCTCACTCGGATTGGCGAGGCCGACCTTGCGCTCGAGATCGATCGCGAGCTCTCGCGCCGTCTGATAGCGCTGCTCGACGACGACCTCGAGGCCGCGCATCACGATGGCGTCGAGCTCCGGCGAGATATCGGGACGGAGCTCGCTCGGCTTCTGGAACTCGCCCTTCACGACACGGGTGACGATCTCGACGTCCTTCGCGCCGTCGTGGAAGCGTCGGCCCGCGAGCGCCTCCCAGAGGACGACGGCCCCAGCGAACACATCGGCGCGGCGATCGACCTTGCCTCGGATCTGCTCGGGCGCCATGTACGTGAGCTTCCCCTTGATCTGGCCCTCGCGCGTCACCTGGGCGCGACCTGCGGCCTTCGCGACGCCGAAGTCGAGCACCCGCGCGACGCCGTCCGCGCCGACGATGATGTTCTGGGGCGAGACGTCGCGATGGACGACGTCGAGCAGCTCGCCGTTCACGCCCTTCGTCTCGTGCGCCGCATGAAGGCCGAGCAGCACGCCGTGCATGATCGAGCTCACGACCTTGATCGGAACGTCGACCTTCGCCGCACGGCACGTGCGCAGCAGCTTCGAGAACGACTCGCCGTGGACGTACTCCATGACGAGGAAGAGGCCCTTACTCGACTCGATGACGTCGACCATCGGAACGACGTTCGGATGGCGGATGCGCGCGACGATCCGCGCTTCATCCATGAACATCGTCACGAAGTCCGGATCGGTCGTGAAGTGGGAGTGCAGTCGCTTCACGGCGACCGTTCGCCCGAACCCGACGGCACCGAGCAGCCGCCCGAGATGGACGGTTGCCATGCCGCCCGATGCGAGCGCATCGAACAGAGCGTAGCGGCCGATGATGAGCGGCTCGCGCTCCGCCGTAGCCAGGGCGGCTTCCGTCACGACCCCCGAAGCCTAACAGGTCCGTCCATCTCTGGACAAAGCACCATCGGACACGGGACAAAACACGACGGCGCGCCCACACCTTCCTACGGTGGGGCGCGCCGCGTGGGCGTGACGATCGGTGGCGATCGTTACGGGGCGTTCGCGATGTCGTTCAGGTCCGCCGCGTACGCGTAGAGGAAGAGGAAGAAGTAGACGACGAACCCGCGCGCCGGCTTCTGGATGCCGCGCATCTGCTTCGCCTTCGCCATCTCGGCGGGGACCATGACCCACATCCAGTAGTACTGGTAGAACGGGATGATCGCCGGCCACCACGCGAACGACGCGTTGCCCGTGACGGTCTTCAGCTCGTTCGTCATCTTGATGATCGACAACACCGCAAGGATGCCGCCGGCCAGGGAGGCGAGAGAGCCGATGAAGCTGAGCGCACCGATCTCCGTCGCGACGACGAGGATCGTCGCGAGGATGTTGCCGCCGATGGCGACCACGGCCGGCAGGAGCAACGTCATCACGGCATTGCGGACGGTCGGCTTGGCGCCGCCCGGCGCAGCGCCGAAGCCCATGCCGGGCATGCCCTGCTGCATCTGACCGAACGCACCCTGCATCGCGCCGCCGAAGCCGCCGCCGGGCTGCTGGCCGTAGCCGGGCTGACCGCCCTGCGGCTGGCCATAACCAGGCTGACCTCCGGGCTGACCATAGCCACCAGGCTGTCCGCCGGCCGGCTGGCCGTAGCCGCCAGGCTGACCACCAGGACCGGGGGGCTGACCGTAGCCACCGGGCTGAGCAGCAGGCGGCTGACCGTAGCCACCCTGCTGCGGCTGCTGCGGCTGGCCGTAGCCACCCTGCTGCGGCTGGCCGTAGCCACCCTGCTGCGGCTGCTGCGGCTGGCCATAACCGCCCTGCTGCGGCTGGCCGTAGCCACCCTGCTGCGGCTGGCCATAGCCACCCTGCTGCGGCTGGCCGTAGCCACCCTGCTGGGGCTGCGCACCGGGTTGAGCGTAGCCGGGTTGTTGGGGCTGGCCGTAGCCACCCTGCTGAGGCTGCTGGCCAGGATAGCCGCCGGCGGGCGGATAACCGGGGGGATAGTTGCCACCGGGGGGTTGGTTCATGGCGGATATCTTACGCTTGGTTCCATTCCGCGATCACGTTTTGTTCGTGCCGGACTCCAGACTAGGAAATCCCCTCGAATCCCGTGGATTCAGCGCAATTTTCGGTCATCGGCGCACCTCCGACGGTGACGTCGTGAAGGCGGTGCGGGGCGCTCCACCGGCTCGAAAGGCCCCCGTTCGTGGCTAGTGCGTCGAGCCCGAATTGCGTGCAGGACGCACGCCATCGGATGCAGACTGCACCGATTTAGGTGCATGTTGCACGGACGATGCTGGAAGCCCAGCAGGCGCGAGCGACGCTGCCTCGGGTGGCGGTGCGTCGTCGGTGCCGGGTAGAGGCGCCAGCGGGCTCGACGTTGCGGCGCTGTTCGCCCGTGAGAAGCGCGGTCGGGCGACGCGGTAGACGAGCACCACGGCCGCCGAGGCGAAGAGGAGCGTCGCGACCATTGCGAGCACCGCCGTACGCGCTCTCCGGCGGCGGGTCTGGAGCGCCGCCCAGTCCTGGACCACGGAGTAGCGGCGACTGAGCTCGCCCGGATCGGGCAGCGTCTGCCTCTCGTGCGGGAGGCTCGACACCATCGCATCCACGCTCGACCCGGGCCCATACGGAGGGTACGACGCCATCGGCCCCATCTGCGCGGGCAGCGTCGGCGCCATCATCCCCGGCGCCATCGGCGCGGGCATCGGGGCGGGCATCGAGGCGGCCATCATCCCGGGCCTCATCGGCATGGGCAGCGTGGCTGGCATCATCGCAGGCGGCATTGGGGCGGCCATCATCCCGGGCGCCATCGGGGCGGCCATCGGCGGCGCCGGCATCCCGGGCGCCATCATCGGAGCCACCGGCATCCCGGGCGCCATCATCGGAGCCACCGGCATCCCGGGCGCCATCATCGGAGCCACCTGGGGAGGCAGCGCGCGGATCGAGGAGATCGACGACAGTGAGCCGACCTCGCGCTGGATGCTCGCGAGCCCGCTGAGCACGCCGATCGATCCGAACGGCGCCAGCGCCCGGGCGAACGTCGCCGCCGTCGGCCAGCGCGCGTCGCGATCGCGCGCGAGCGCACGACCGATGATGGCGATGAGATCGGGCGGGACATCGCGGCGGAGCGCCGGGATCGGACATGGATCCTCGCCGAGGACGCGATCGAGGACCTCCTTGACGGTCTCACCGACGAACGCCATCTGCCCGGTGAGGAGCTCGTAGAGGATCGCGCCGAGCGCCCAGATGTCGGCGCGGTGATCCACGTTCATCGGATCCTTGATCTGCTCGGGAGGCATGTACGCCGGAGTCCCGAGGCTCTTCGTCTCGCGCGTGAAGCGCTGCTTGCCCAGCGACGCCGCCTTGGAGATCCCGAAGTCGAGGACCTTCACCCGACGCGAGCCGTCGGGACGCCGGGCGAGGAACAGGTTCGCCGGCTTCAGATCGCGATGAACGATGTCGAGCTGATGGGCGGCGGCGATCGCGTCGCACGCCTGGAGCACGTAGTCCACGGCCTCCACGAGATCGAGCTGACCGCGCGCGACGATCTCCTCCTCGAGATCGGTTCCCTCGAGGTGCTCCATGATCATGTACGGCACGCCGGCCGGCAGCATCCCGACGTCGGACACGCGGCACACGTGATCGGACTGGATGCGCGCCGCCGCACGCGCCTCGCCGAGGAAGCGCGCGATCGACTCGTCCCGCGAGCCGAAGCGGTGCTCGACCAGGAACTTGATCGCGACGACTTGGTCGAGGGTCGTGTGCCGCGCCGCCACGACGAGCCCCATCGCGCCGACGCCGACCACGCGCTCGACGCGGTACTTGTCGACGACGTCACCGATGTTCACCGGCAACGGCAGGTGGGACAGAACCTCGAGCGCCACGAAACGAAAAGCATAGCGGAGCGAACCTCGGAAGGAAGGTGGGCCCGCTCGATAGCTGCTGAAATCATGAGCGTTCTCGTCTTGCCGCGTTTGCCGCGTTTGCCGCGTCGAGCTGCACCGCACGAGGACGCCTTTGAAAGCGCGTTTGTTTCCAGTGGGCAATCCCCCACGCTCGTGAGCGCCGACGTGGTCCATCGCCCCCATCGCTCCCGATGGTGGATCGACGGAAGCGGCTGTCCTTGCTCACGACGCACAGCGCGAGACAGTCGACTACCCGACGCGTGCTCCTTTCACGAACGCAAGCACGGCGCGCTCGAGCTCTTGGCAATCTGCAGAGCTCGCGGCGAGCGCCGTGCGTGAGCGCGGAGCGCGCGCGGTTCGCCCACGCGCGGTGCGGTCGAGCGCTATGCGAGAGCGGCGGAGCGCGAGCCGATCACCACCCGCACTGCTCGCCCTTGTTCTGATCTTTGAGCCACGCCCGGAGCGGCGCGAAGTACTCGACGAGCGCAGACGCGTCCGCCTTCGTCTCACCCGACAGGACTGCGAGCGCCTCCGGCCACGGCTTGCTCTGTCCGAGCTCCAGCATCGCGCGGAGCTTCGCCCCCGCCTGCTTGTTGCCGTGGATGCTGCAGGTGTCGAGCGAGCCGGTATGGCCGGCCGCCTTGCACAGCGCGCGATGGAACTGGAACTGGTAGATGCGCGCGAGGAAGTACCGGATGTACGGCGTCGACGCGGGGATGTGGTACTTCGCGCCGGGATCGAAGTCGGCCTCGGTGCGCGTCACGGGGGACGCGATGCCCTGGTACTTCGTCCGGAGCGCCCACCACGCCTCGTTGTACTTCGACTTCGGCGTCTTGCCGGAGAAGACGTCCCAGCGCCACTTGTCGATCATGAGGCCGAAGGGAAGGAAGGCGACCTTGTCGAGCGCCATCTTCATCTGGAAGTTGATGCGGCCCTTGTCGCCCTTCGGCACGGTGTCGAGCAGACCGAGGTTCTTCAGGTAGTCGGGCGTGACGGAGAGAGCGAGCGTGTCGCCGATGCCCTCGTGGAAGCCGTCGTTGGCGCCCTGCTGAAAGAGGATCGGGAGCTTGTAGTAGTAGTTGAAGTAGTAGTCGTGACCGAGCTCGTGGTGGATCGTGATGAGATCGTCCTCGGTCGGCTCGATGCACATCTTGATGCGGAGGTCGCCGTTCCACGACACATCCCAGGCGCTCGCGTGGCACACGACCTCGCGATCCTTCGGGCGCGTGAAGAGCGACCGCTCCCAGAACGACGGCGGGAGTGAGTCGAGCCCGAGCGAGGTGAAGAACGCCTCGCCGAGCTTCACCATCTGCTTCGCGTCGTACTTCTTCTGGACCAGCTTCTTGTCGACGTCGAGCGAGCCCTGCCCGGGGAACGGCTCGACGAGGTCGTAGACCCCATCCCACTGCTGCGCCCACATGTTGCCGAGGAGGTGGGCCGGGATCGGCGCCTTCTCCCCGACCTTGTCCTTGCCGTACTTCGTGCGAAGCTTCTTGCGCGTGTAGCAGTGGAGGTCGTCGTAGAGCGGCTTCACGTCCTGCCAGAGTCGCTCGATGTCCGCCTCGAACTCCTGCGGGCTCATGTCGTAGCCGGAGCGCCAGAGCGCGCCCATGTCCGCGAAGCCGATCTCCTTCGCGCCCCGGTTTCCGAGCTCGGCGTAGCGCGTGTAGCGGTCCTTCATGGCCGGCGAGATCGTGTGCCAGCCCTTCCACGCCTCGAGGAGCTCGTCGTAGTTCCGGCTCTTCTTCAACACGCGCGAGAGGTCATCGAGCTTGAGCGGGGTCGCGGCGCACTTCTTCGCGCCCGCCTCCTCCTTCGTACCGGCCGCCGCCTTCTTCGCGTTCTTCGCGAGAGGCGAGCCCGGCGCCGGGCAATACTCGCCCTTGCCGTACGTCGCCGTCATGCTGCTCTGGAGCTCCGCGAGCTCGCGACGCTCATCGGCATTCGACGGAGCGGGCACGATCTGCGCGAGCTTGAGAAGGAGAAGCTGCCGTGCAACGGCGGGCTCGATCCCCTTCACGCCATCGAAGCGACGCGCCTTCTGGATCGCGTCGGTGACGTACGCCGCCGTCGCTTCTTCGCCCGCCGCGGCGAGCGCCTCGGTGTCGTCCGTGATGAAGTTCTGGTTCACCCAGCCGGCGCGATCGCGTGCGGTCCACAGGCGCCGAAGATCCTTGTCGACCTGCTCGATGAACTTCTTCGCATCCTCGGGCGTCGCGGCGGAGGCGATCGCCGGCGCCGTCGTCGGAAGCGTCGTCGCGGGCTCCGGACACCGCGGGCACGGCGCAGCCGGCGGCGGGGTCTCGCCTCCGCATGCAGCGGCGAGAGCAACGGTGAGGACAGGCGCGAACGAGAGGAAGAACCGGCGGCGCATCAAGGCTGGGCTTCTACCGCGATGGGCTGGCAAAACCAACACTCGGCGGCGCCGCGCTGGAGCACGCCGCGGTGCATCATCACCTGCCCCGAGCGATGCAGAGCTCAGCGAAGAGCGAAAGCACGTCGCGCGAGTCGTGGAGCGCGAGCCCATTCAACGCGGGCCGAAGGCCCACCTCTGCGGGTGGTTGGGCCAACGACTGCGGGTGGTTGGGCCAACGACTGCGGGTGGTTGGGCCAACGACTGCGGGTGGTTGGGCCAACGACTGCGGGTGGTTGGGCCAACGACTGCGGGTGGTTGGGCCAACGACTGCGGGTGGTTGGGCCAACGACTGCGGGTGGTTGGGCCGCAGGCCCAAGTTGTCAGCTTGTCAGCGGCCGTGTTCGCGAGCTTCGCGCCGCTCGCCAAGTTGTCCGCCTGCGCTCGAAGTCAGCCGCGAACCCCGCGGAAAGCCGTGTCCACCGATCCGGGCACGGCCATCGCAACGTCACGACGCGCTCATGTCCCTCCGAACGATCGTCTCGCTCGCCATCCCGACGTCGGTCGCGGTCATCGCGTTCCTCCATGCGCATGCGATCGGCTCGTTGGTGGACGCCGCCGCCCTGCCCTCGGCGATCGCTCCTTTCGCCGAAGCGCGGGCGGCGGTGTCCACCGCGGGCGGCACTACGTCCGCGCGATCGGCTGACGCGATCCTCGATCGAAACGCGTTCGATCACCTGACCGGCCCGCTTCGACAGAGCGACGCCGAAGCCGCCACTGGCGAGCTCGACGTTCACGATCCGGCCAGCGCTCCGCCCTGCGATGCCGTGCGTGCGGTCGCCTCGGTGCGCGCCGACGATGCCGACGAATCGTTCGCGGCCTTCGACGTTCGCGGGCGCCGCCTTCTCCAGAAGCGAGGCGGCGAGTTGGCCGCCGATGCTCGCGTCGTCTACGTGGCCGCGGACCGCGTATGGCTCGAGCAGCGCGGCGTGCTCTGCCAGGCGCGCGTCTTCGGCGGCGCCTCCCCGACTCCTCCTCCGGCGCCGAGCGCGAGCCCGATGAACGGCGGCGCGCAGCCGAGCGCGCTCGAGCGAGAGCTTGCCGGCAAGATCGCGAAGACGGGCCCGAACGAGTTCCAGATCGATCGCGGCGCCGTCGACCGCATCCTCGAAGCGCAGGCGGAGCTGATGAAGACTCCCCTAGCCCCGGAGAAGGAAGGCGATCGTGTCGTTGGCTTCCGCCTCGTGCGGATCCGCCCCGGGAGCGTCCTCGCTGCGCTGGGGCTGGAGACTGGCGACCGGCTCGTATCGCTGAACGGCATCGAGGTGACGAGCCCGGAGCGCATGCTCGAGGCGTACGCAAAGCTCCGCTCGGGAACGCTCGACCGCCTCACGATTCACGTCGTGCGCAACGGCAAGCCGACGAACATCGACTACGTCGTTCGCTGAAGCGCCGGGCGCGGGCTCTCGTGCGCGGCACCGGCGCGGGCCGCATCGCGAGGTGAACGCTCAGGGTTTGTCGGCGAGGAACGCGTCGACCGCATCGCAGAGACGCTCGATCCCGGCGACGACCCGAGCGGGCGGCACGCTCGTGTAGCAGAGCCGCGCGAACGACTGGGCGTAGCCACTGCCGAAGGCATCCCCCGGAGCGAGGAGCACGCCGCGATCGACCGCTCGCTCGAGGATCGCGTAGAGCGCGCGCTCGCGCTCTACGCGACCGCGCTGCTCGATCGCGGGAGCGAAGTCCAGGAAGAGGTAGGTCGCGCCCTCGGCGACGTGAAAGCGGATCGGCGCTCCGGCGAGCGCGGCGACGGACGCGTCCCGAGCGGCGCGGTAGACGTCACGCGCCGCGGGCGGAAACGCCTCGTCGGCGAGCGCGGCGGCAGCGGCGCGCTGCATCGCGACGGACACGTTGAACGCAGTGTGCGTCGAGACTCGACGCGCGGCGGTGACCACGGGCTCGGGCGCAGCGACGAACCCGATGCGAAGCCCGGCGAGGGCATGGCTCTTCGAGAGCGAGTGGAGCGCGATCGTGCGCTCACGCATCCCTGGAAGCGCCGCGATCGTCGGCGCACCGGCACCGTCACCACCGAAGACGACGTCGGCGTAGACCTCGTCGGCGAAGACCCAGAGGTCGTGCTCGCGCGCGAACGCGGCGACGCGCTCGATCTGCGCGGGCGTGAGGACCTTCCCGTCCGGGTTGTTCGGCGAGATGAAGTACACGGCCTTCGTCCGCGGCCCGAGCGCCGTGGCGAGGAGCGCCGCCGGATCGAGCGTCGGGTCCTCGTAGAGGCGCTGCGTGAACGGCGCCTCGACCGGGACGGCGCCGCACGCGGTGAAGATCCCCGGCGCGAGCGGCCAATACGGCGATGCGACGATGACCTCGTCCCCCGGATCGAGCACGACACGCGCCGCGCAGAAGAGGGCGTGCGTCCCGCCGTTTCCGACGAGGACCTCGGACCCGGGATCGACCTCTAGCCCGCGGCGCCCGACGGCACGCGCCATCACCTCGCGGAGCGGTGCAACGCCCGCCGTCGGCCCGTAGCGGTAGAGGGCGACGTCCTCGGGATCGAGGCTTCCGAGCACCCGCCGCGCGCCCTCGGGCGGCGGCAGGTGCGTGTCGCCGATGTGCAGCGGGATGAGCTCCTCACCCCGCGCAGCGAGCCGATCGATCCGGGCCTGGAGCTCGGCGAAGACGGCCGGCCGGATCCGCCTCGCGGCATCCGAGAGAGCGCGCGTCGTCATCGCGCGAGCGCGATCAGAAGCCGATCTGGCCGCCGATCTCGGGGCCGACGCTGGGCGCGAACGCGTTGAGGAAGGCGAGGTTGGCGCGGAGGCCGAACATGAACGCGAAGCGCTGGGTCACCGCGTAGCGACCGCCACCACCGACGGAGATGAACGCCGGACCGGCAATGTGCCACGCGTCCACGTCCCTCTTCGTGGGCGCCTCGCCCGGGGGCGTCTCGATGACCTGCACCGGGATGCCGGTCTCGAACTGACCGATGCCGAAACCGCCGAAGACGTACGGCGCGAACCCGGTCTTGAAGAGCGCGTTCTCACCGTGAACGTACGTCGTGCGCAGCTCGAGGTGCACCGGCACCGCAAAGCGCTTGCCGTCGACCTCTGCCTCCGCGCCCGAGTAGCTGTTGAGAACGAGACCGAGGCGCCCGCCGACCATGACGTTCGGGTGCACGGCATAGTCGAGCGTGAGCATCAGGCGGACGTTGCCGAGCGCGCCGCCGCCGGTGACCTTGTCGGAGCCGCGATCCTTCGAGAGGACGATCGAATTGTTCTCGACCGCCTTGGACGGATCGCGCGACGGGTAGTCCGAACCGTCGCTGCGCGTGCAGTAGTAGTTCGAGTCGTTCATCGGCGTCGCCTGCGCGGTGAGCTTGCAGACGTCGTCGGCGCTCGGAACGAACGTGTAGTCGAGCGCGCCGGAGATACCGATCCAGAGCTTGGGGCCCTTCTTCGGCCCCTCGTACTCGGCGCACTTGTTGTCGGACGTGCAGCGGTTGCTCTTGCACTCGCTGTCTTCTTCGCAGAACTCGCCGCCGTCTTTGCCGATCGGCTCCTCGACCTTCTTCCCTCCGCCGGGGCCCGTCGCTGCTTTGCAGCCGGGGAAGCCCGGCGGGCAGTCGCCCGTGTCGGCGCACTGCGTGGGAGGCGACGCGTTCGGCAGGTGCGGGGGCTCCGCCACCGCCTCGGTCTTGACCGGAACGCGGTACGGCTTGCTGCGATCGCCGCCGGTCGCGACGGGGTCGTTGTTCGCGTCGAAGCCCTGGAGGTAGTACAGCGTCGTGCCCTGCTGGACGTCGCGGCACGGGAGCAACCCGCCCCAGCCGTTCTCGCCCATCTTGTTGAGCTCGACGGGCTTCCACTCCGCCATGCCGAAGCCCTTGTAGCGGGCGATGACGCGAACGAGCTGCTCCTCGCCGGTGTACTCGAGGTACACGGGGATCGGCGTCCGGACCTGCTGCTCGGCAGCCGGCGTGTGCACGAAGTCGCCTTCAGGCTGACCAGCGACCGGAGCCGGACCCGGGGTCGGGGCCGGGCCCGCACCACCGCCGTTGCTCGGGGCTGCGGCGCCGCCCGAGGCCTTCTTCTTCGCCTCGGCGAATGCCTGCTCGAGGTCCTTGGTCTTGATGTCCGGATCGAGCGCGACGGTCGGATCGAGCTTGATCGCCTCGACGAAGTTGGCGAGGCCCTTGTCCTTGTCGATCGCGCCGCCGATCTGCACGACGCCGAGGTCACGCTTCAGGCGGGAGCGGAGCTGCGCGGAGCACTTATCCGTCCCGCACTGGGCGAGCGCCTTTTCGAGCTTCTCCGCCGCCTTCGCGAAGTCGGTCATGAGGTAGTCCTCCTCCATGGCCTTCTTCTGAAGTGCCTTGGCGGGACCCTCAGCTTTGCCCTGCGCACGGGCGTCGGGCGCCGTGGAGATGATCGCAAGACCGGCAGCGAGCGAGACGGCGATGGCGATGAACGAGCGCAACGTCGACGCTTTGAAGGAGCTCACAGTTCGGTCCATTACACCGGTTTCCGATTTTTGGGGTTCAGAAAGCGTGTCCCGGATCAAGAGCTGCCCGTCACGGTAACGTCTCGATCCTCTCCTCGCGTCTCGTCCCGCCTCGACGACTCGGCTTTCACGCGAGGAACAGCGATATCCGTCGCGCCGCGTCACCGGTCGAGCTCGTGCGTTCGTGCGTCCGGGTCTTCGCACGTGCGGAGACCCGACGCGCCCTCGCCACTCGCCCGCCCGCGGCTACTGGCCGTTGCCCTCGGTCCGGATGAACTGGACGCGGCGGTTCAACGCCTTGTTCGAGGCGCTGTTGTTCGGCACGAGCGGCTGGGTCATGCCGTAGCCCTTCGAGACGAGACGCGCGTCCGGAATGCCCTTCTTCACCAGGTAAGCCTTCACCGAGTCGGCGCGCTGCTGGGAGAGCTTCTGGTTGTGGGCGGCTGCGCCGACGTTGTCGGTGTGGCCCTGGACCTCGATCGTGATCTTCGGGTTCGCCGCGAGGACGTCGTAGACGGCGTCCAGGATCGGAAAGCTCACCGCCTTGATCGTGGCCTTGTTCGTGTCGAACTGGATCTGCTGCGTGATCCGGATCTCCCGCGCGGTCACGACCACGAGGCTCGGGCACCCCGGCCGCTCTCCGCTCGGCTGCCCCGGCGTGTTGGGGCACAGGTCGTCGACGTCCTTGACCGTGTCGTTGTCGTTGTCCTCGTCGGGACAGCCGTCGTCGTCCTGGAAGCCGTCCGGATCTTCCGGGTCGTTCGGACACTTGTCCTTGTCGTCGGGGATGCCGTCCGCGTCGTTGTCGGGATCGGGGCAGCCGTCGTCGTCGAGGTAGCCGTCCTTGTCCTCCGGCTCGAGCGGGCACGCGTCGCGCGAGTCGGGGATCCCGTCGCCGTCGGTGTCGGGATCGTCGGGGCAGCCGTCGAGGTCCTCGTAGCCGTTGTACGTCTCGCGCTGATCGGGGCACGAGTCGAACGTGTCGAGGATGCCGTCGCCGTCGCGATCGCCTTCACGGGGCGGCAGGGGAGCCTCGCTGGCGCACTTGTCCGCGGGGCTGTTAGCGAGCGCGGCCTGCGCATTGGGCTCGGCGACCTCGAGGTGGCTCTGCGCTCCCGAGAGGTTTCCCTGATCGAGCCGGACCTGGGCGAAGAGGATGTGAGACTTCGCGAGCGCGAGCTCGCGCGGCGCGCAACGCATGGCGCCGTTCGCCTCGGCCTTCTTCACGATCGCCTCGAGGCCGTCGATGCGACCGCGCGTGACGGGCCCCGCAGCACACGCCGAGCCCACGATCAGCGCAACGACACCGCTGGCGAGCACGCGCGCTCGGGGCGACACCCCTCGCATCGTCGCGTTTGCGCGAGGCGCTGGGCCGTCCGCCCGGGGCCTCACTTCGCGCCCTCGCCTCGCTTCGAGGCCTGGATCAGATCGATCGCCTTCTGCGCGTAGGTTTCGGCGGTCTCCGCGTACGTCGCGGCATCGCCGTAGCTCGCCTCCGACGCGTGGTGCTGCGCTTCGCGGAGGTGCTCCCTCGCGTAGTAATACTCGTACGGAGCGGCGGACTCGGCCCCCATCGCGCGAGCCTGCTCGAGACGAGCCTGAGCCGCGTTCACGGAGACCGCGTAATACACGCCTCCGCACCCCGCCTGCATCAACCCAACGCAGACCATCGCCGCCAGCAGATAGCCCCGCATCGACGCTACGAGACGTACCAGCGCCGTGCACACCGACACAAGGACAAACCTTGTGCTTGTGTCACTTCAATGCGGGCCGAACGGCCCACCTCTGCGGGTGGTTGGGGCAACGACTGCGGGTGGTTGGGCCGCACGCCCGAGTTGGTCAGAGGCGGCGGAAGACGCCGACCACGACCCCGAGCAGCATCGTCGGCTTGAAATCGACCGCGCGAACAAGGATCGGCGCCATGGCCTTGTTGGCCGGCTGGAAGCGCACGTAGTCCTTCTCGGGGTAGTAGTACTTGACCGTCGCCTCGTCGCCGATGAGCGCGACGACGATGTCTCCGCGGTTCGCCGTGAGCTGCTTGCGGACGAAGATGTAGTCGCCGTTGAGGATGCCGGCCTCGATCATCGAGTCGCCGTGGACGCGCAGCCCGAACACCTCGCGGCCGCCCTTCAGCAGACCGCGGTCGACACGCACGGTGTCGATGACGTGCTCCTCGGCAAAGAGCGGGAGCCCGGCGGCGACCCGACCGAGGACCTGGACATCGATCACGTCCTCGTCGTCGCTCAGCGGAGGGAGGCCGGTGATCGCGCTGCCGTTCGTCGCTTCTGCGGGATCGGCGTTACTGTTCGCGTGTGCGGTGGGACGGAGCGCGCGCGACTTCATGTCCTCGCGCGTGAGGTAGCCTTTGCGCTCGAGTGCACGCAGGTGATCGTTGACGCCGTTCGTCGAACGGATGCCCATCCGAGCGCCAATCTCGCGCAGCGTCGGCGGGTAGCCACGATCGGCGATCGACTGGCGGATGAAGTCGAGCACCATCTGTTGACGTTGCGTGAGTCCTTGCACGTTGTTCAGCGTACTGAACACGCGTACCCTCGTCAAGGAACCGGCCTCGATTCCTATTTCAGTTGTACTTACGCAGTGTTGAACACGGCCCCATCCGCAGGTTTTCAACACCCGTCGAGGCGCATTTTCGGGTGCTCGAGAGCCCGCCTCTCCGGGTGCGCGAGTCCCCCAGCTGCACGCGCAATCGATCGCCCTCGGACGCGTCGATCTCGCGCCGCTGAGCCCTCGAGCCCTCAGCCGATCGGGAGCCGCGGAGACGAGCGCAACTCGAGTGGAAGCGGCCGGCGGATCGACCTCGGATCACTTCCAGCGGGTGGTCAGGATCTTCCCCTCGAACGGATCCCCGTGGCAGGTCTCGCACCCGTGGTCCTTGCGGTCCGCTCGCTTCAGCTTGTCGACGTAGTTCTCCTGCATCCACTCGCCGAGGGCCACGGGGTCGTGCCGGTCGAGAAGCTGCGCGCGTCCGCCGTGACAGCTGTCGCAGTAGATCACGCCGCTCTCGCCTCCTGCGCCTCGTGAGCCCTCGAGCGCGAGCGCGCGGGTGAAGTCGTTCCACATACGGGTTGCGATCTTCTTCTTCGCGGTCGGCGCCCGGAAATCCTTCTCGTGACAGTGGCTGCACTGGACGCCGAGGGCCTTCGTGAACGTGTTCATCACGTCACGGAGCGTCTTGGCGTCGAGCTTGT
This sequence comes from Myxococcales bacterium 68-20, assembly GCA_001899635.1. Taxonomy (GTDB): domain Bacteria; phylum Myxococcota_A; class Polyangia; order Polyangiales; family Polyangiaceae; genus Labilithrix. Next base: position 14,837 of record MKVQ01000012.1, read on the forward strand.
CGAGGGGCGGGAGCGCGGCGGGGTCGAGGCCGATCTCGCGGAGCTTCCCCTCCATCGCCGACGGCGCGATCGGCTTCATCGGCCCGACGAATGGAGGATGAGGCGACGGAGGTGTCGGCGAGGTCGCGGTCGTACCGGGACCGGCCGGCGGCGCGGACGTCGGGCTCGTGCTCGGCAGCGGCGCTGTCGCGCTCGGCGCGGTGCCGGTCGCCGGCGTCCGGGGTCCCGGACCGGTGGCCTGCGCGCCCTCGCCGGGTCCACACGCGCCGATCGTCGCCGCGACCACAAGCGCAGCGACGAGCGCGGTCGCAGAAGACATCGAGAGCGGAAGCGACGAGCGCCCCCGCCGCGTCACGAAGCGGGGAGCCATCAGAAACGGCCGCTCGTGGAGAGGAAGGTCAGCTTGTCGTTCGTCTCGCGGAGCCGCGTCGCCAGCATGCGGACGCAGCTCCAGAGGACCTCGTACGCGAGGTCCTTGTGCAAAAAGAGGAGATCGTCGAACGCGTCCTTCGTGATGACGAGCAAGCGACAGCGCTCGTGGGCGAGCGCACCCGCCGAACGCGGCGACTCGTCGAGGAGCGCCATCTCACCGAAGACTTCGCCCGGTCCGAGCACGGCGAGGGCTTCCTCACCCATGCCCCCGACCTCACGCGAGATGCGGACCTTGCCCTCGAGGATGATGTAGAGCTTGTCGCCCGGGTCGCCGTATTGGAAGAGGCGGGTGCCATAGGCGTGCGCCTCTTCCGTCGTGACGTTCGCGATCATCGCGAGCGCTTCGGGCGTCAGGCCGTCGAAGAACGGCACCTTCGCGAGCTGCGCTTCGCGCTCCGCGCTCGGCGCGTTACCGCGCGTGCTCTGCTCCTGAACGGCCGGAGCGGCCGAGTCGTTCGACACGGCCGGAGCGTATCCCCCCGAGGATGCGGCCGTCCAGAAGCGATCAGTGCGACGAGTTCGCCGCGAGCCAGCGCTCTGCCTCGAGCGCGGCCATACAGCCACTTCCGGCAGCGGTCACGGCCTGGCGGTAGACGAAGTCCTGGACGTCTCCGGCGGCGAAGACGCCGCTCACGGAGGTCTGGGCCGTGCCCGGCTTGGTCTTGATGTAGCCGTTGTCGTGGAGCTCGAGCCAGTCCTTGAAGAGGTCGGTGTTCGGGGTGTGCCCGATCGCGACGAAGAAGCCGGTCACGTCGACGACCATCTGCTCGTTCGTCTTGTTGTTCCGGACGCGGACGCCCGTGACCTCGCCCTTCGACACATCGAGGATCTCGTCGACCTCGGTGTTGTAGAGGATCTCGATCTTCGGGTTCTTGAAGACGCGATCCTGCATCGCCTTGCTCGCGCGGAACTCCTCGCGGCGGTGGACGAGCGTGACCTTCGAGCAGAGGCCCGACAGGTACATCGCCTCCTCCATCGCGGTATCGCCGCCGCCGATGACCATGACCGGCTGCTTACGGAAGAACGCGCCGTCACACACGGCGCAAGCGCTGACGCCCTTGCCCTGGAGCGCGGTCTCGCTCGGGATACCGAGCCACTTGGCCTGCGCGCCCGTCGCGATGATGACGGTCTCCGCGGTCCACTCCTTGTTGTCGTCGCCTGCCCAGACCTTGAAGGCGCCCTTCGTCGAGAAGTCGACCTTGTTCACGTCCTCGGTGCGGATCTCGACGCCCTGGTGGACGCCCTGATCGCGGAAATTCTTCATCAGCGTCGGACCGGCGATCTTCTCGGGGAAGCCGGGGTAGTTCTCGACGTCGTTCGTGATCATCAGCTGGCCGCCGGGGATGCCGCCGCGAACGAGCCCTTCGAACATGAGGGGCTTGAGATTCGCGCGGGCTGCGTAGATGCCCGCCGTGTGGCCGGCAGGACCGGAGCCGATGATGATGACCTTACGAGGCGCTTCGCTCATGGCGACGAAGCATAACACCAAGAGATATGGTCGCTATGCCCTCGCGCCTCTCGCACACGCTCTTCTTCGCCGACGGGACGAGCCTCTCGCGCGCCCCAACGCGACGCGCCGCTCAGAACCTGTACGCGAGCCCGACGTTGATCACGTTCATCGCGTTCGTGATCGTTCCGAGGTTCACCGGCCAGGCCGTACGGTAGCGCTCACGCCCGTCGCTGCATCGGTTCGGGCCCGTGACGGTCGCGTCTCCATAGCATGAGGTTCCGGCGAGAGCGGGGACGCCGCTCGCGTTGCGGTCCGTACGCGACTGATCCGCGAAGAACGTGTGGCCGTACCCCGCCATGATCTCGATCGCGTCCGTCCGCGCCGGATCTTTCCCGAGGCGGATGCGGTACGTCCCACCGAGAGCGAACCCGATGCGCTGCGACGCGGCGAAGTCGATGTGCTGGAACTGCTCCCGCCCCGCGGCCGTCTCGATGTAGGCGCCGGCGCGGAGTGCGAGCTGATCCGGAAGGACGTTGTAGTCTCCTCCCACTCTGATGCCGAAGACGTCACGGTAGTGGCGCGGCTGATCGGCGCGCGCCGGGATCTCGGAGTTGATCCCGGAGACGGGAAGGCGGCCCGCACCGGTCGAGGTGCCGGGGAAGCGGATCTCGAGCGCGTCGATCGCCGAGTTGTTCGCCCACGTGAGATCGAGCTCGATGTCGAAGAGATCGTTCGCGAGCGGATCACGCCGGAACGACTTGCCGCCCGGCGCGGCCTGCCGCTGCGCCTCTTCGAGCGAGACGCGCGGTCGGTGGTAGCGAATGCCGATCTTCGCCTCCATCGGGAGGGCGAGCTTCACCTTCGCGTTGTCACCGCTCCCGCACTTGCCCTCGTCCTGCGGGCGACCGGTGCCACAGTCGCTGAAGATGGTGTCGCCGTAGCCGACACGGCTGTCGTCACCGCGCTGCGCATTGGCAGCCGTGTAGAAGCTCGTCGCCGTGCCGACGTCGCCGCGCGCCTTGACCGCGTCGGTCCACTGATACCAACCCGCGACGTCGACGTTGGGGGTGATGCTCCAGAGACCACCGGCGCTGACGCGCGGGATGAAGTAGTCACGAACCTGCAGGTTCGCGCGCACGTCGTTGTCGCTCGTCTGGCCGCTGCTGTTCAGCGCGACAGTCGCCGCGGCGTTCTTGATCTTCGCGAAGCCCCAGCCGAAGCTCAGGCCGAGGCGCAGGTTCGAGAGGACCTCGTAGCCGACGCCGATCGTCGGGAAGACGATGAGGCCCGACTGCCGCGTGAGGAGGTAGCGCTGAGGAGAGGCGCGCCGGGTGCCATTGCCGTCCTCGACAAAGTCGGGCCAGTTCTTCTCGCCGGACGCCGACGGCCCGATGATCAGCGCACCGATGCCGAGCCGGTCGTTGATGCGCAACGTCCCGCCGATCTGCGGATTGAGCGCCGGCTCGATGTCGTTGCACACGCGAGGGAAACGCCCGGCGCCGTCGGCGAGGGGATCGAGGCTCGTGTCGTTGGCAGCCTTGATGCGCGAGAAGCACGTGTGATGGAAGATGATGCTGCTCTGGAGCGTCACCCGCGACGGCTGGCCAGCGAGACCGGCGGGGTTGAACACCGTCGCGAGGGGATCGCTCGCACGCGCGATCCAGGCCCCGCCGCGCCCCATCTGCTCCGAGCCGTTGTCCGGGACCTCCGTGACGTTCGACGCGCGCGCGTCGCGGGGTGAACAAACGAATGCCGCGAACGTCGGGACGACGAACGCAGCGGCCCACAGCCTGTGGCGGGTCCGGCGATGCACGCCGTCACGCTAAACCGAGCGCCGACCCCACACAATTCATATTGGGCGCAATTCGGCTATCGACCATTTGCCCTGGATATCGGCTTCAGAGACGCATTCGGGGCAGCACGCTCGGACCGGCGAGCCCCTCGAGCGGACGCGCGGCTCCTTCCTTGGTCTTCTCGCCGGCCTTGGCGGCAGCGCGTTGCTTCCTGAGCAGGCGGCGGGCGCGCGGTCCGCCGCGCGAGCGGACCGCGCGACCGACCCCGTGCTCGGCGCGGTAATCGGTGAAGAGGGACACCAGGAGCATGCCCAGGCCCGTCATGATCTGGATGGAGGACGCGAGGCGATCCCGCTTCCGGTAGCGGAGGAGGAAGGGCGCCATCACCGCCCCGATGCCGGCGCCATAATCGACCATCTCGTGGACCTCGATCGAGATCACCCTGGCCGCGGTGAACCGCGCGTCCGTGAGGAGCGAGACACCGCCGTGCTTCGCGGCGAGGACGAGACCGACCACGCGACCGCGCCGCGTCTTCGCGAGCTCGGCGCTCGCGAGCAAGGCGATTGCCGCGACGTAGTCCGCGAGCGAGTGCACCGACTGCGGAACGACGCGCCGGAGCGGCAGCCCCCCGAGGACGGGCTTCGCCGGCACCGGCGACGAGGGACGGAGCTCGGCGAAGATGATCCGTTCGAGCGAGGCCATGAGCTCACCGACCCGCAAGCGTAGGCTCACCGGGATCTCCTCGAGGCGGTCGCGAAGGATGCGCCGAGACGTCTCGAGTCGGTCGATCAGCGTGGGCTTCGGGGAGACCTGCCTCTCGTGCGAGCGGCCGACCAAACGTTCGAGCTCTCCGAGCGTCGTCCGCACCGCGGCCAGATGCCCGGCCAGGTCGTCGTCCCCGAGCGCGTGCTCATGACGACCGAGCTCGTCGGAGAGGGTGATGGCATTGCGGAGCTCGAGATGAAGCGCGGTCGCGTCCATGCCCCTGCCGTGATGCAACCCGGATACCGCGCGGCGGAAGTGGAGAGCGGGCGACGATCGCTGGAATCCGAGGCGAACTTGGGGCCTGCGCCCCAACCACCCGCAGTGGTGCCTTGGATACGTGTGGCGCGGAGCCTCGATGCCCGCGGTGAGCAAACGACGTAGGCGAACGGCGATGGTGCCCGTGGTCGACGCTCTACTTCGGCGCACCGCAAGCCGGCGAGATCGCCTGCGTCTTGTTGTCGTCCGTTCGACACTCTCGTCACCGACGCAGCGAGCGCGTGGGCGGGCGTGGCCGACTCATCCAGCCCAGAAAAAGCGCGCGGGGCGGCGGCCTCTGGCCCCGCCCCGCTCAAGAGAGAGAGGATTGGTGTGCGTCAGTCGCGTACGGGAGTGGCCTTCAGCGACGCGCGCCCTTCCTTCACGTAGACCGAGAACTTCACGCGCTTGCAGCCGTGACGCTGGATGAGCGCGTCGCGGTTCTTCTTCAGCGTTTGCTGGAACTTCTCGAACGTGAGGCCGTCGGTGGGCTCTCCGCATTCGCGCTTGGTCCGGATGAAGTCCTCGTAGACCTGCTGCCACTCGGCGGCCGGATCGAGGGCCGGGTTTGCGCCGGTCGCCGCGCTGATCAGATCGGCGGAGGGCTGAGCGACCATCGTCTGCTCCTCCTCGTCCTTGCCGAGCTTCTTCGCACTCGAGACCGCCGGGAACGGCGTGGGCGGCGGAGCGCCCAGCTTGCCCGCCGGCGAAGGAACGGGCGGCGGACCACCACCCGCAAACCCGCCAGCCTGGGGCGCTGCGCCCGACATGGCCATCGTGCGTTCGGGCTGGCCGAAGCCCGGCGTCGACGGCGCGGCATTCACGGGCGGCGGCAGACCGGGGCGCGTGTTCGGCGGCGGCGGAGCGCCGGGGAAGCGCCCATTGTTCCCCGTCGCTCCCGGGCCGGCGGGGTTCGCGCCGGTGTGGGTCCCCGGGTTCGAGGGCACGGGCTGCGGAGGCGCGGAGCCCTCGGGCAGCGGGAACGAGAAGGCGCTCATGCTCGGCTGCGCCGGCACGGGTCCGAGGATCGACTCGAGATCGGCCGGCTTGCGCGCCGTACCGCCACCCTTCTCGACGACGCGCTGGATGCCCGCGTTGATGTCGGTCGCGATCGGCCGATAGCCGCCGCGGAACCGGGGCAGGTTCAGCGTGTCGATCTGGCCGTTCTTCAGCTTCTCGGCCTGGTTCTTCATCTCGCGCATCGGCCGCGAGTGCTCGAGGTACGAGAAGAGGAACCCGAAGAGCGCGGCAGCCCCGACGATGACGCCAGCGAGCCACAGCTTCACGTTCTTCTTGTCCGTGTCGTCGGCGCCCACGAGGAAGCCCGTCGGCGAGCTGATCGCCACCTTCGGACGCGCGACCGCGAAGCCGCCCCCGAGCTCCCAGGCGTCGCCCGGCAGGCGTACGAAGAGGACGCCGCCCTTGTCGTCACCGAGCGGCCGGACGTCGGTGCGACCGTTCTCCTTGAAGCCCTTGTCCTCGCCCACGGCCTTGAGATCGCTTCCGAGCGCTTCGAGCGAGTTCTCGTCGAAGCCGTCGGTGCTCGCCGCGGAGGCGACGCGCTGCCCGAGCGCGAAGAACGCGATGTTCGTGCGGGTCCGCTTTCCGATCTCCTTTGCAAAGGAGTTGTCGACCCAGCGGAGAGCGACGACGGCACCGATCGGCGGCTGTCCGACCTCGTCCTCGACGGGACGCGTGACGACGCGAGCGATCCTCCCGCCCCAGACCCAGGTGTCGTCACGGAGGAAGCCGTGAAGCGCGTCGAAGACCGCGGGATAGCCGCCGAGCTCGAACTCGCCGAAGCCGTTCACCGCGTCGTATCCAACCTGCGCGACGAGACGTCCTTCGCGATCGGCGATGAACAGGACGTCGTTCTTGTAGTCCGCGGGGAGCTTCTCGTTGAACGCGCGGAGCGCCTTGGCCCCCTCGTCCTTCGAGGCGGCGGGGACGGCGTCCTTCCCGTTCGCTCCGCGGATCGACTTCGCGATGCTCGGATCGACGGCGGCGAGCAGGAGGACGTCGAGGCGACGACGCGCGTCGACCTGCATCGCCCAGCTCACGACCTGACTGTCGGCCTTGAGGGTCTCTTCCATCGCCGCCTGGTTGCGGCGGTTGTACTGACCGACGGCGAGCGCGACGATGTAGTACGCGGCGGCCAAAAGAATGGCCAGGATGACGTACCAGATGCGCGACAGGATCATCATTTCGAGTCTGTCCCTTCGTCGAGCTTCAGCGGCTCTTTGAGCTCGACGACGCCGCGATCCTTCGCGGCGAAGTTGACCTGCTTGCCGATTTCACGGCCGTTGAAGAAGGTCTTGAGCACGTAGTCTCCGGCCGGGAGGGCGAAGCCGAACGCCCCGTCGCGTCCGGGATACGCGACACTGACGACCTGCGGATCGACGACGACGAAGGTCCGGACGCTCGGGAACAGCTCGTCGCGGACCTCGTAACGCCCCGGCCCTTGCGCGGCCCACTTGCGGACTGCGTTCGGCTGGAGGTCGTCGGGTTGGAGAAGCGTCTGCCCCGTCGCGCTCGTCACGTAGATCCGATGCTTGAACGGATCGAAGTTCTTGAACGAGAGCTCGGTGTTCGGCGTGACGACGATCGTGGTCGGGAAGACGCGTCCTCCCGTCACCGTCATCAGGAACTCCTTCTTCTCCTGGTTCGCCGAGTTCGTGGCCGCGATGCAGATGTCGCGCGAGGGGTTTGCCGAGAGGACGCGGAACTGCGAAGCAACGGACGGCGACGGCTCTCGCCACGTCCATCGCCGAGCCTCGGGCTTGGCAGCCTCCGAGTAGACCTCGGGAATGAGCTTTTCGTAGCCGCTGATTTTTCCCTTCACGTTCGGCGCGCCTGCCTGGCTGACGACCGTGAGCGATGCAACCGCGGTTAGCGCTGCAATCGTGAGTAGAGCGACCTTTCTTTGCATGGGCGCCAGCGAGGGTAACCCAAAAACGCTATCCTCTTCCACGTGCTGCTCGATGACGACGCGTCTGGGGGGAGCCCCCCTGGGACTGGCGACGCCCCCGTCGCCGGTCCCGGCACCGCTCGTCTCGCCCACGAGGCCTCCCCCTCTCCCTCCGTAGACGACATCGAACCTCCGCCGAGCTCGACGTTGGCGACCCCGCCCATCGTCCTCCTACCGCGCGGAGATCGGGCGGACCCCCTCGTTTTTCGGCAAGGTGCACATCCGCCCTTCGGGATCCGGTGGTACGGCGTCACTTCACTCTTCGGCCATCTCCGGAATTTCGTCTCCCGCGCGATCGCCACCGAGTCGGTCGACTCACGCGACTGGATGCGTCCGAACCCGCCCGAGGAGCTGCTCGCCGCGGCCGGACGGGTGCTCCTCTCGCACACCGAGCGCATCGGCCACCCCCCGCCCCCCCGAAAAACACTTGCGGAGGTGCTCGGCCGTCCGGTCTGGATCGACTTCGCCGCGGACACGGGCGACGATCGGGACGTGAGCGCGCGCGTCGGCGCGATGCTCGCGTCGACCTATGACGTCGAGGCGGACGGTGGCGGCCGACGCCTCCTCCCGCGCGGCGACATGCTCGTCTTCGGCGGCGACGTCTCCTATCCCGTTGCGACCGCCGACGAGATCTACAAGCGCCTCGTACTCCCGTGGAACGAGGAGCTCCGCAGGGTCGGCGCGAGCTCCAAGAAGCGCGTGCTCCTCGGAGCGCCAGGCAACCACGACTGGTATGACGGCCTCGACGGGTTCGGGCGTCTCTTTCGCCGCCGCATCGACGAGCCGTTCCGCGCGGACGACCACGACACGACACCGCGGCTCGGCAAGCGACTGCGAAAGCGGGCCGGTCGCAAGGTCGGCCTCGTCGCGCGGACGATCCACCTCGACGAGGTCGGCGGCCTCTACGGCCTCCTCATCGGGTTCTTCAAGTCCGTCCGTGCGTTCTTTCGCGGCACCACCATCAAGCGCCGGCGCCGCCTCGTGCTCCGCGGCTACGAGCCGATCCAGGAGGCGAGCTACTTCGCGCTCCCGCTTGCGCCGGGGCTCGATCTATGGGGCGCGGACCGTCAGCTCGGACGCGTCGACTTCCGACAGCGGGCCTACTTCACGCAGCTCCGGAAGCAGGATCCTCATCGCGCCGTCCTCTTCGTCGCGGGCGATCCGGCGATGGCGTACGGTCACCGCAACGATCCCGGCGCGCGGATGCTCGCGGCATGTCGCCTGAGCCTCGAGCGCGATCGCGTCCTCTTCCTCGCCGGCGACTTCCACCACTACGAGCGGCGCACGGTCGGCAAGTCGCTCCACGTCATCGCGGGTGGAGGCGGCGCCTTCCTCCACGGCACGCGCGTCACGCCCTACCCCGAGCCCGCGGGACCTCCGGACGCCGTGTATCCGGACGGCCCCGCCACGCGGAAGCTCGCGCTCCAGGTGCCGGTGAAGCTCATGATCGGGCGCGCGGGTCTGCTCGTGCACCTCGCGCTCGGTCTGCTCGCCTCGCTCGAGCTCGGCGCGGCCCACCGGAGCGCGAGCGCGCTCGTCGTCACGTCGGTCTTCGTGTCGGCGCTCCTCTCGCTCGTCCTCTACTTCATCGCGATGCAAGGCCATGGCACACGAGCGAAGCGGGCCGCGCTCGCGATCCCGTTCGGCGCCGCGCTGGGCATGCTCCCGATGGCGCTCCGGCTGGCGGTCCCTCACCTTCCCTTCCACGCCGCCGACGGCGCCGTCCTCGTCACGTGCGCGTTCGCGGGCTCGTTCCTCTTCGGCGTCTACCTCACGGTGCTCACCTTGCTCGGGCTCGAGCACCAGCAGGCGTTCACCGTGCTCGGCCATCCCGGCTACAAGCACTTCGTCCGCCTCTGCGTTCATCCCGACGGCAAGGTCGAGGCGTGGGCGATCGGAAAGGACGACGTCCTCGCCGATGGCGATCCCTTGCTCATCGATCGCTTCGACTGGGACCCCAACGTGCCCGCACCCGCGAAACGTCCGCCGCCGACGAACGGAGCGGGAGGAGCATGAACGCTCACGCCGCGTAGAGTCGGCTCGCGATCGAGGTCACGATGGAGACCGCGGCTTCGGGGAGGAATCCCGTGTACGGGAAGGGCCGCCACCACGCGAGGTCGATGAGCCCATCGCCGACGGTGAGCATGCGGAAGTCGTATCGCATCGCGAGCAGGCACTCTCGAGCCGTCGCGTCGAGGAGCGCCCTCGCGACCGGGGCATTGCCCTTCACCTGAAACCTCCCATCGAAGCCGGGCTCGATCGCGACGGCGTCACGCGAAGGCACGATGCAGCGAAACAAGGATCTGTGCTCGACGTCGATCGCCGGGCCGCGCGGCCCGGAGGCCCGCAGCAGGCAGCAGATATTCCTCTCGCTGGGGATCAGGGTGCTCCTCGCGCGCCCACGCGCGACCAAGACGAGCTCGGTCCCCGCATGCTCGAGCCGCGCGAGCATTCCCACTCCGTACTTGGTTACCTCCTTCGCATCTCGGAGCTGGTCCCGAAAGGGGCGCTCGACCGACAAGGTCGAGAGCTGTCCGAACGGGAATGGCTTCGGCGCGGGCGGGAGCGGAACCTCGCGTGAGCGAGCACGCATCCGCGCGGCCTCTTCGTCGGCGCGAGAGAGGACGGCTTCGATTCGCGGGACGACCTCGTCGAGCTCCGTGAGCACGTCGAGCCCAGGCCCGCGTCCGAGGGCAGCGTCGATGCGCGAGGCGAGCGCGTCGAGCTCGTGCACGGTCCCGGGCGGGAGGATCGCTCGCCGGAGCGGAGAGATCGCTCGCAGGCGGTCGATCTCCGCGAGGTGCTCGGCCAGCCGCTCGCGGATCGCGCCGTCGACGGTCCTGTACTGTCCCCCTGTCATTGCGATCTGCATGATCGTTCTCTCAGGGCCGGATGACCATCGGCAACTCGATGCATCCGCCGCCGATCTCGACCCCCCAGGCGACGCGAAGGCAGATCCCCGGCTTCCCGTCCTTGTCATCGTCACGGATACCGACGTGAGCCTCGCCCCCCTTTCCGGCAGCAAGGCCCGCCGTGATGCTGTCGCCGGAGTGCTTGGTGGTGACCTCGCCGCTCATCAAGGAGGCCGTCGCGCCGATGTTCACGCCGTAGCTCCCGTCCGAGTTGTCGATGCCAAGGTGCACGCTCGCAGTCAGGACCTCGATGGATCCCGAGCCGTACTCCCCCGAATATCCGAGTCGCGCGACCGTGCCCTGGATCTCGTTCTGTGCGCCCACCTGAACGGAGACGCTGAGCGCCTCGGCCTCGATCCCTTCCTCCGTCCGTCCCTTCAGGGCGGCGGCGCCGGCGAAGACGCTGCCGCCATCGTGGGTGCGCCCTGCAGCAGCGTACGGCCCCTTCGAGAAGTCGCGCTCCGCGGTCCTCGCCGCGTTTCCCGACGCTCCAGCCGTGCGCGCAGGGACCGAAGGCGCGTCCTGCTTCACCGGCGGAGCGTCGGACCTCGGCTCGGGCGCCGAGCCGAGGCTCGTCACCGGCGTGCCTGGCCAGCGTCCCCCGCACATGCCGCCACCGGAGCTCGCGTTGCGCGCGGCGTCTGCCGCGTTCGCGTCACAGGACGTCGGGATCCTGTCCGAGTCGATCGGCTGCGCCGAGACGAGCCGATCCCGGCACGTCGGGGCAGGCGCTTCGCGCGGAATCTCCGCCGACTCGTCGTCCTCCGGGCGGCGACAGACGTTGCGCGAGGGATCACTCGAGATGCGTTCGGTCATGGCCCCCTCCTTCGGCCTGCCGCCGCGCAAGTTGCGACGAATCACTCTCCGGCAGGCGCCGATCGGGAGCTGGTGTCGCGGAAGCTCACGATGGCCGACGACGAGTACGCGGGCGCGTCACGACCGGTCGCTTGACCGGGGCGCCTCGGCGCGGCTTCGTGTAACAGACGATCTCGATGTTGTTGCGCTCGCCGTCCTTCACGAAGGCGGCGAAGTAGCTCGGGCCGTAGCTCGGACGCAGCCCTGGCGGCCCGTTGTCCGTCCCTCCCGCGTCGATCGCGGCATCGTAGAACGCCTGGACCTGCTCACGCCGTGCGACCCGGAGCGCGTAGTGACCACCGCCTGATGCCTTTCGATCGCGCACGAGCCAGAATATCTTCTCGCCGTTCGCGCCAAGGCCGCACGCGTCGTCGAACTCCATGTTGACGGTCATCCCAATCGCGCCGAGCGCGGCCTCGTAGAACCTCCGGGCCTCCCGGAAGCGGCGTACTGGCACGGAGATGTGATCGAGCTCGACGGCGCCCTTCTTCACGGAGACCTCCTGCATGCCGTCATGCGAGCCCAATGCCGATCGCGCGGGCTGAGCCCGCCAGCGGGTCAGCGAAAGTGCGCGCATCGACGCGGTGCTGGATGCGCACCGCGGAGCAGCGACGCATCGGAACGTTCGGCAAGGGCCGGCTCGCTGGTCGACGACGTCCTCGCTCACACGGCGATCCCTACTTCACGACGGGCGGGGGCTCCTGCTCGACCTCGTCGCTGATCACGCACGCGGTGAGATCGTAGAAGAGGAACGCGATCACCTTCTCGCGATCGTTGATGGCTTCCTTGCAGTTCGCCGGGAAGGTGGTTCCGACGTAGTTTTCGCTCATGTCGAAGATGTGCGTGTCGCCGAAGGAGACGCGCCCGCACTGGTCTTCGGGTTTCGCTCCGAGGGGGGCGTTGAACGTGATGATCTTGGGTCCGTCGTTGTCGATGTTTTTGACCCAGGTCGTCCCGAGCGCCGGGTCGATCGTCGTGAGGTTGTCGAAGATCACGGGCAGGAGCACGTTGCCGAAGCTCGGCGAGCCGTTCGTGTAGTCGAGCCACTCGGCGAGCGCCTTGCCCTTCGGGAATCCCTGGTTGATCGGATGGGCACCGCCATCCGGCTCGGGCTTCCAACCGTCGGGCGTGTACCACGTCGCGAGGTCGGACCACGGGGCCGGCGCCTTCTGGATGAACGTGTACCCGTAGTCGGTCGTGAAGAGACGGCCGCCGAGATCGACGTACGCCTTCATGTTTGCCCACGCCGTCGGGCCCTTGTTCGTGTTGGCCTCCTCGCACTCGCACGAGTGGAGCACGACGTCGTACTTCTTCAGCATCTCGAGGTTGTTCCAGAGCTCGGCTGCTGGCGGCGGATGCATCGGGCCGCTGCCGTTGAAGCCCGTGTACATGTTGATCGCCTTCGGCCCGAAACCGGCCCCGTACTCGACGGGATCGATGCCGAGCTTCGGCATCAGGCACGGGATCGGATCGCAGCTCCCCGTCGTGACCGCAATCTTCGGCAGGTCCCCCTCCGACTGGTTGCGCGGCAGCCGTGTAAGGCGGCTGCCCTTGTAGGTCGGGTCGGTCGCCGTGTCGGCGGGATCGGCGAGGTTGTCTTTGCAGGCCTCGACCTTCGGGAGCTTGATCATGCGACGCCATTTGCCGATCTGCATGACGAGCGGGATGTCTTCACCGGCCGGCACGTTCTTCAACACGAAGTGGCCCTTCGTGTCGGTCAGGGCGGAGGCGACGAGGTCACCCTGAACGAGCGTTCCACAGCGATCGCAGGTGACCCCCCTCGGGATCGGCTGCAAGGGACTGTTGGGAATGTAGACGACGGCATTGTAGAGCGGGAGCGTGCCGTTCGGAGCGTAGACCGTGCCGGAGATCGTCGTCGTCTCACCGGCAGTGCACGTGGGCACCTGACAGTGGAGGCCTTTGCACGAGGACGTCTCCGCGCCGCCGGAGTCGGAGGCCTCCACCAGCGGCGGGTCGCTCGGAACGTAGGGCTTCTCCGGGGCGCCGTCGTCCTGGCTCGTCGCGCACATCACGACACCAGGCAGGACGATCAAGAGGGAAATGACACGGAAGCTTCGGCGCATCGGAGAACTCCTCACCCGAGGTAATCGCCGCTGCTCGCGGGATCCGATCACTAAACTTGCTGCGAGAGGAGACACAGTCTCCGTCGGCAGTGGGCGCGAGCGTCGTGACGTCCGGCGCGTCGCGTCGAGCTCCACTGCTCGGGGAGCCACGCTCGAGCTTGATGGCCCCGCTCGCTCGCGTCGGGTCCGAGGTTGTGTCTACTCGGCGGGACGCCACGGCGGATGGCCCCATTGCAGCATCGAGGACGCCGGTCACGAGGGTGAGGGGACCGCGCGATGGCCACACGCAGCTCTCGCGCTCGTGCTCTCGACCGACGAACTGCGGTGGATGGTTTGGAACGCGCAGGGAGAGCGGTAGCGGCGCGTCAGTCATGACCTCAGCTCGTTGAGCCCGCCATGAGTCTCCTCAAAGCCCCGACGGCGCGGGCACGACCGGTCGCGCCGTTGCGGATGGCACCGGCGACGTCGTTGCCAACGGGACCGGTGCCCCCACTGCGGATGGTATCGGCGTCGTCGTTGCGGATGGAACCTGTGTGGCCGTTGCTGATGGATCGGCTGATGTCGTCGCGGACGGGACCGGCGCGGCGGCCCTGACCTCATGTGCGGGAGCCGACACAAACCCTTGCTTGCCCTGGATGACGAGGAGGTCGAGGAGATGCTTTACGGCAGGCGCCTCCGCGTCGAACTCCGAAGGCGCGCTGGCGTAGCCGACCACCATGTAAACAGGCAGATCGACCATGAATCGAACACGGTGCTTGAAAGGCGTCCGAACAAGCACGAGTCGCATCCGCTGCTGACGGTGGCTCGCATCGAGCTTCAGCTGATCGACGTTGGCGACGTCGACCGTCGCCCAGTAGGCATCGTGCCCCGCAAGGGTCGCCGGGCCCTCGGAGATGATTCTGGTCGCGAAGCGAGTGTCCTCGACCGTCGTGGTCTGTCCGATCTTGGCCGTCTCGAAACGGCCGCCGGCCATGTTGTCGACGAGCTCGCGCATTTCCACGCTGAGCTTCGTCTCGGCCAACCTGCTTGAAACCGGAAAGGTCGTCAGCCAAAGAATGGCGTTCGTGTATCGATGGCGAAAGCGCAGATCATACGTGAGCTGCTCCTCACGGTGCGAGTACGAACCATCGTTGTCCGCATCGATGTTGAATTGGGTCTTGTAGATGCCTTCCCTCTTCGGCGCGCCGAGTTTGTCGTGGCTGTCGAGCAACCAGTCTGGTCCGAGGAAAGAACCTCCTTCCGAGCGCACCTCGAAGCCGTAGAGCGTCTGATGGTAGCCGGCGGGCGTGACTGTGCCGCGAGAGGGCGAGCAACCCGAAAGCAGCATCAAGCTGCCGATAGCGACCGCGACAGCGAATGGCGACGTTCGATTGTTTCGTGAAAATCGGGGCAGCATGCCACGCATTTATCCGATCATGACCCCGCATAGAAGGGCGCAGCGGGGACCGGCGTAGCGTGCGCAAACGGCTCCACGCCCGATTCGAGTATGCGACGTGGTGCTCAACGCCGACTCCGCGATTTCCATGCAAGCCCCGAGCGAACAGGAAACGGAACCCCCTCCCGGCGATCAAGACCAACCCGCGCGGGAGTGAACATGACGTCCAATCCACGAGCTTCAGCCAGGCGGCCCCCGCCGACTCGTTGGCTCTCGACGTAGCCGTCGGCGCCGCGCACACAACCTGGTTGGGCGATCGGCGATATGATAGGACGATCGGAGATGCTTCGCCCCTTGCTCGCGTTTTCGATGCTTTTGACGTCAGTCTTGGTTGGCTGTGGAGGCGATGAGCATCGCGTGGCGTATCCGATCACGCAGCTGAAGGCACGAGCGAGCTCCGACTTCGGCTGCCCGGCAGAGGAGATCAAGACGAACTCCCTCGACGCGCGCACGAAGGTTGCGAGGGGGTGCGGACAATCCGGCACGTATATCTATATCTGCAACAAATGTGTCGATCAGGCGGCTGCGTTGCTCGCGGGCCTGGTCGTCCTCGACGACTGCGACTGCACCTGGGCGCTCGACGCTGTTCGTGTTCCGCGCAACGGTCCGGCGGATCCTCCGCCCGCCAGCCGGTCGGCTCCGCCGACGCGATACAGCGCACCGTCGGACAAACTCGAAGACGGCGCCTTCGATCGAGGGTCGGCTGCAGCGGCGCTCGGCTCTTTGAACATCAAAGGATGCCGCATGCCCGACAGCCCAACGGGAGCGGGGCACTTTACCGTCGTCTTCGAGCCCGACGGCAGCGTCTCCGACGTGATGATCGATGGCGGCGGCTTCGATGGGACATCGACGGGCGAGTGCATCCGCAAGCGGGCGAGCGAGATCCGAGTGCGACCCTTCGACGGCGCTTCGGTGAAGGTCGGTAAATCGTTCTTGATCGAATAGACACGCGCCTGCGTCACGGCGCGCCGTCGTGGTCGGTTCGACGTGGCGTTGCGTAGAGAGTGATGGTCGACGCTCACCGGAGACGGCGTCACTCGCGGTGAGCGTCGAGCATTGCGCTCCCGACCGCTGAGGTCGACGCGGCCTGACCGCCGTGAGACGAGCCATCCCGAGCGGCGATACCTCGCGCTGCAGGGCCGAGGTGTGCCTCCTACGTGCGAAGAGCGTTCGGGGCGAGCGGGACTGCGGCCTCGCACGGGCAGCGATGGGGCGGCGCCCGCGAGCCGCCCGGCGTGAGCGTCAGACGCCGGCAGGAAACATCAGAACGAAGCGGGCGCCGCCGTCGTGCGAGCGCTCCGCTCGGATCTCGGCGCTGTGGTTGTCCATGATGTTGCGCACGATCGAGAGGCCGAGGCCCGTTCCGCGCCCGTCGCCCTTCGTCGTGAAGAACGGCGTGAAGATGGCGGTGAGGTGCTCGGACGCGATGCCGTGTCCGTTGTCCTCCACCGTGACGACGATGCGGCCATCCGGCGCGAGCCTGCTCGAAACGCCGAGACGTCCACCGAGCTCGGGCATCGCGTGACAGGCATTGGTGAAGAGATTGACGAACACCTGCGCGAGCTGCTCCGGCATGCCGCGCACCGGCGGAAGCTCGTCGGCGAAGACACGCTCGACCTTTGCACCGTGCTGCGCGATCACGTGCTCGCAGAAGGCCAGGGCCTGCTCGATCACGTTGTGGATCGCGATCGGGACGGGCACCTCGCTCGACGGGCGCGCGTACGCCACGAGATCGCGGGTGAAGCGGAGGATACGTGTCGAGGACTCGCCGATCCGGCGAAGCCTCTCGAGACTGTCGGGATCGCCGGTCGGTCCCTGCTTTCGAATCAGCCAGTCGGTATACGCGACGATCGACGTCAGCGGGTTATTGAGCTCGTGGACGACGCCGGCTGCGAGCTGACCGAGGCTCGCCAGCTTCTCCGCCTGCATCATGTGCGAGCTCAGCGCGCGGAGCTCGCGGGCGTCTGCGGTCGCTCGGGAGTGCACGCGCGCGAACGCGAGCCCGCTGCTCATCGCCAGAGCGCCGCGGCGAAAGACGTGCATCATCGGCGAGCCGTCGACCTCGAGCTGCGGGTCGTCGGACGCGAGATGGATCGTCGTGGAGCCCTCGACGTCGAGCACGCGCTCGAACTGGTAGCCGGGGAAGAGGCGCGTCGGATCCATCCCGACGGCACGCGCCTCCTCTCCCTCGGGCACGTACTTGAAGAGGCGCTGCTCGGTGGGATGGAAAGCAGGCGTCGACACCGAGGGCGGCACCGGGACGAAGCAAGCGCCGACCCCGCACTCGGGGAAGATCTCGCTGAGCGCGCGGACGAGGAACTCGACGACGGCGGCCTCGCCGGAGGCGACCGGCATCTGGCAGGCGGCGACGACGAGGCGGTCGAGCCAGGCCGCCTCGACCTCGAGCGAGGCGACCGCCACCCTCGACTCGCGACTGATCGGAACGGACGAGACCGTCACCCGTTCCTGATACTCGTGCTCGTCTTTGGTGGACTGGGCCATGGCCTACTCCCGCTCCTTCTTGGTCAGCTCGGCCCGCTGCGCCGGCTGGTTGGGGCGCTGGGCCCGGTCGGACCTCGGTCCAGAACGGAGGACCTCGCTCCACTCCCCCGACGCTCGCCGAGGCTCGGACCTCGGTCCGTCTGCGACTGCCGGCAGAGCCGCCGGCATCCCCTCCTCACTCGCTCGATCCAGATCGAGGATCTTCTGCTTCCCGACGTAGCTCTTCGTCTCGTACTTCGTGATCTTGCCGATCTTGCGAACGATCTCCGCCATGCGCTCCGACTCGCCCTCGATCACCTCGGCAGCGGCAGACGCCGACGTGCCGGCCTCGAGGAGCCGGCGAAGGAGGGTCGCGTAGTTGCGAACGCTG
Source organism: Myxococcales bacterium 68-20 (assembly GCA_001899635.1). Taxonomy (GTDB): domain Bacteria; phylum Myxococcota_A; class Polyangia; order Polyangiales; family Polyangiaceae; genus Labilithrix. Next base: position 32,658 of record MKVQ01000012.1, read on the forward strand.
GTGAGTGGCTGATTGAGCTCGTGCGCGGCTGCGCCGGCGAGCTCGGCGACGATCGCCTGACGCTCCTGGGCGAGCAGCTGCTCCTGTGCCTGCTGCAGGCGCTGCTCCATCCGCATCTTCTCGCGGAGGTCGGTGAAGATGCCGACGCTCCCGACGGGCGTGTCGCCCTCCATGATGAGCGCCCCCGCGAAGGAGACCGGGACGGAGGTGCCGCTGCCGTCGATGATGTCGATCTTGAGGTCCTCGATCCGCCCGCCGCCGGCGCGGATCTGCTTCATGATCCTCGTCGCCGTCCCTTCCGGATAGAGCGTCCGGACATCGGTGCCGACGACCTCCTCCGAGCTCCGCCCGTAGATGCGCTCGGCCGCGCGGTTGAAGAGGATGATGCGCCCCCTCATGTCCGCGCTGATGATGGCGTCGAACGAAGAATCGATGACGCGCTGGAGGAAGTCCTTCGTGTTGACGAGCTCGGCCTCGACCGCGCGTTGCTGGGTGACGTCGCGGAACGAGGCGAGGACGGCGCCTTCTTCTCTGAGGACGCTCGCCGTGTTGACGTTGATGATGACGTAGCGGCCGCTCTTCGTCTTCAGCCGCACGTCGATGTCCTTCGGGAACGTGCCCTTGAGGAAGCCCGCCCGGAGGTCGTACGCGAGGTTTTCGTTCTCGGACGCGAAGATGTCACCGAGGCGCAACCTGCGAAGGTCGCCCTCGTCGTAGCCGGTGATCTCGCGCGCCTTCGGGTTCGAGAAGAGAAGGCGCCCCTCGGTGTCGAGGACGACGATTCCGTCGGCGGAGCTCTCGAAGAAGTCGGCGTAGCGCTGGAGCGAGCGCATCCGGCGCTCGGCCTCGAAGCGGGCGACGGTGACCTGCTGCGTCTGATCGCGTAGCGACTGGAGGACGCGCGCATTGCGGAGCGCGATCGCCATCGCGCTCGCGATCGTCTGGCAGAGCGCGAGCTCGCGCGTGCCGAACGCCCCCGGCCGCTTCGAGCGGAGGAAGAGGACGCCCATCGGCCTCGACTCGTAGAGGATGGGCAAAATGCAGAGCGAGGAGAAGGTCGCCCCCTGCTTCGAGGTGCGGACGATCTCCATGAGCGGATGCGTCGCGGCGTCCTCGACGACGAGCGGAGCGTTGCTCGCGAGCACCTGCTGGATCTCGGGGTACTTCGTCAGGTCGATCGGGAGGTCGCGGAGCTGCTCGTCGTCCGAAGCGGCGACGACGTAGCCGACGTTCTCCTGCTCGCGGACGAGGACGATCGAGACGCGGTCGACCCTCGCGACCTCGGCGAGGCGCTGGACGACGGTGAAGAGGATGCCGCGGAAGTCGAGATTCGACGCGAGCGCCTGGGTGAGCTCGAGGACGACCTGCGCGTCCTTCTCCTTCTTGTTGAGCTGCTCCATCGCCGCGCGGAGCCGGAGCTGGCCTCGCACGCGCGCAACGAGCTCAACCGGCTTGAACGGCTTCTTCACGAAGTCGTCGGCCCCCGCCTCGAAGGCCTTCGCGATCTCGTCCTCGGCGTCGAGGGCGGTGAGGACGACGATCGGGAGGTCGCGGGTCTCCGGCCGCGCGCGGAGGATCCGGAGGATCTGGTAGCCGTCCGGCTGAGGCATGACGAGATCGAGCAGGACGATCGCGGGATGCACGCGGTCGATCTGCGCGAGCGCCTCTGCGCCCGAGCTCACGGCGATGAACTCGAGATCAGCCTTGGCGAGCGCCTGCCCGAGGACATGGCGGCTCACCATGTCGTCGTCGACGACCAACACCGGCCCGATCACCGCCGCCTGGGGCACGCGAGAAGTCTATCGGTCCGGAAGAGGCCTCCGCAATGGAATGGCGCAGGGTGTAGTCAGGAAGCCTCCGGCTGTGCTGGTCAGTCCACATGCCGGTCCGTCCGGACGCGCTTGGGTCTGCGCCAGCCCCTACTCGTCGAAGAGCGGCTTCTGCTTGCCCGATGGCGGCGGTGTGACGAACGGGATCTTCAGGTGCTCGTAGGCGCGGCGCGTCGCGATGCGGCCGCGCGGCGTCCGGCCGAGATAGCCCTGCTGGAGCAGATAGGGCTCGTAGACGTCCTCGACCGTGTCGCGCGGCTCGCCGAGCGCAGCGGCAAGCGTCTCCACGCCGACCGGCCCCCCGTCGTAGTCCTCGATGATGATGCGGAGCAGGCGCCGATCCATCTCGTCGAAGCCGGCCGGATCGATGTCGAGACGCTCGCACGCCCGCGCGACGATCGCCTCGTCGATCGTGCCCGAGCCGAGGACCTCGGCGAAGTCACGGACGCGGCGGAGGAGGCGATTCGCGACGCGCGGTGTGCCGCGCGATCGGCGCGCGATGCCGAGCGCGCAGCCGGGCTTGATCGCGACGCCGATGAGCGATGCGCTCCGCTCGATGATCTTCGCGAGGTCCTCTTCCGGATAGAAGTCGAGCCGGATGATGTGACCGAAGCGCGAGAAGAGCGGCGCCGTGAGGAGGCCGGTGCGCGTCGTCGCGCCGATGAGCGTGAACGGCTGCACCGGGATCTGGATCGACGAGGCGAAGGCGCCGTCGCCGGTCATGACGTCGATGCGGAAGTCCTCCATCGCTGGATAGAGGCTCTCCTCGACCACGGGATTGAGCCGGTGGATCTCGTCGATGAAGAGGATGTCGTTCTTCCCGAGCTTCGTGAGGAGCCCGGCGAGCGCCCCCTTGTGCTCGACGACGGGGCCGTTCGTCATGTGCAGCTCGACGCCCATCTCGTGGGCGAGGATCTGCGCGAGCGTCGTCTTGCCGAGCCCCGGAGGCCCGGACAGGAGCAGGTGATCGAGCGGCTCACCGCGGCGTCGCGATGCCTCGACGAAGACGCGGAGGTTGTCCTTGTGCTTCGTCTGCCCGACGTAGTCGTCGAGCGTACGGGGCCTCAGCGAGCGCTCGAACGGCGCATCGTCGTTCTGCGCACCGGGGTCGATGATCTCCCGCGGTGCCTTCTCGCGGGCTTCGCGCTTCGCCATGACGGACGCACTCTCTCAGAGCATGCGGCTGCGTGTAAAGCCGCCCGCCGCTCGCCGGCGGCGACGGGTCTGACTCGACCGGGAGAGCTCGTCCGCGAGGCGCACGGGCCCGAGTCGCCGTATATTCGAGCCTGGGAGGAGCCGGAGGGCGCGGGGGAATGACGACGAGGACCGTCCACACATGCTGGTGAGCCGCCGCGCCATGGTGATGCTCATCGATGCGCTCCAGCGCGTCGGCGTGGATCCCGCGCAGGTGCTCGACCCGCTCGATCTCGACCGTAACGCCCTCTTGTCTCCCAGGGGACGAGTCGCGTGGACCACGCTGACGTCGATCCTCGGCCAGCTCTCGATGGTCTTGCTCCACGACGTCGAGCGGCTCCGGGACGTCGGAAGGAGCATGACGCTCTCGAACGACTACCCGCGCTTCCGGCGCCTCGCGGAGGCAACGCTCTCGTTGAGGAGGGTCTACGAGATCGGACTGACGTGGATCACCCCGGCGAACTTCCCGCACCTCCGGATCTTCACGAGCTCCCGAGCCAACGGGCCGCTCCGGATCCACGGGAGCTACGCGGAGCCCTACGAGCCGAGCCTACCGTTCTTCCACATCGCCGCAGGAACGCTCTCCGGGATGCCGATCATGCTCGGCCTCCCCGCCGCGAAGATCGTCGAGGCCGAGACCTCGTCGCGCTCGCTGAACCTCGTCCTCGAGCTACCGCCGCGCCGGGCGCGCGTCCGCGCAGGAATCAAGGCTGTCCTCGGAAAGATGAAGCGACGGCGACTCGAGCTCGACGTCCTGGAGGAAGAGCGACGGCTGCTCGCCGACGGGCTCGAGTCGCTACAGCGAATGCACCGAGAGAAGCGCACGCTCCTCGAGCGACTCCCGGACATGGTCGTCGTCCACGTGAACGGCAGGATCGTCTACGCGAATCAAGCGTTCGTTCAGTCGTTGCGGTGGAGCAGCCTCGAGGAGCTCGTGGGAAGGCCGCTAATCGAGCTGATCGAACCGCGATCGCGCGCCCTCGTTTCTCTTCAGGCCGCTCCGGCTCCGGATGCGCCCGGCTCGCGCGACCTCACCCGAGTCAGGCTCCTCATGCGCGACGGTCGCCCGCTCCTCGTCGAGCTCGGGGCGCCGCAGGCGGTCGTCTTCGACGGCAACGAGGCCCAGCTCGTCGTCGGACGCGACATCGAGGAGCGCGTGCGACTCCAGGAGCAGCTCGCCGCCGCCGACCGCCTCGCCTCGCTCGGCTTGCTCGCCGCCGGCGTCGCCCACGAGGTGAACAACCCCCTCGCGTACGTCCTCAACAACATCGAGCTCGCGCGAAGGCAGCTGAGCGTGCTCGGCCCGTCCGCCGCGTCGTCGGTGACCGCGTTGACGATCGCGCTCGAGGGCGTCGATCGCATCCGCTTCATCGTTCGCGAGCTCCTGCTCCTGTCGCGCGACGAAGGCAGCGACCTCGGTCCGACCGACATCCGCGCGGTGGTCGAGTCGACGCTCTCGCTCGCAGCCGGGGAGATCGAGCGGACTGCGAAGCTCGAGCTCGAGCTCGGAGACGCGCCCCTCGTGATTGCGAGCGTGCCTCGCCTCGCCCAGGTCGTCCTCAATCTCCTTCTCAACGCCATCGAAGCGATGCGCTCGTCGAAGCGAGCGACGAACGTTCTCACGGTGCGACTCGCCCGATCCGAGCGGCAACGCGTTTCTCTCGAGATCTCGGACACCGGCGTCGGGATCACGGACGACGATCTCCCGCGCATCTTCGAGCCGTTCTTCACGACGAAGCCGGCCGGAAAGGGCACCGGCCTCGGCCTGTCGATCACGCAGCGGGTCGTCGTCGAGCTCGGCGGAGAGATCGAGGTCACCTCGATCCCGGAGCGCGGAACGACGTTCCGGGTCCTTCTCCTCGAGGCGCCCGCTCCGGACGACACCGCCGCCGGTTGAGCGCGCGCGTCGATCAGGCGGCGAGCGCCGCGAGTCGGTCGCGCAGCTCGCGTGTGGCGTCGATGAGGCGCCCCTTCAGTGTGAAGCTGCCGTCGGCTTCCTTGTGGGTGCCGTACGACTTCACCTTCACGGGGATCGACGGGTCGCTGCCGAGCTTCGCCTCGAGGCGCGCCCCCGGCGGCGCCGACGTCGTCGAGCGAAGCACGATGGACTCGCCCGCGACGCTGACGACCTCCGCGTGGCCGCCCTTCGTCCATGTGATGTGAGCCACGGGACCGCCCGTGGCTTCTGCGCTGCTCGTGCTCATCCGCGCTCCTTGCGCGCGCGCCCCATCGCGGCGCGGGCCTCGCGATCGGCGGTCTTCGCGGCGATGTCCGCGCGCTTGTCGTGGGTCTTCTTTCCCTTCGCCAGCCCGAGCTCCACCTTCACCCGGCCTCGCCGGAAGTAGAGGCGGAGCGGGACGAGCGTCATCCCTTCGCGCGAGACGGCGCGATCGATGCGCGCCATCTCGGAGGCCTTCACGAGGAGCTTCCGGGCGCGCCTCGGCTCGTGTGGGAACGCCGACGCCTGCTCGAACGGCGCGATGTACATCTGCTTCAGCCAGAGCTCGCCGCCCTCGACCGCAGCGTAGGCGTCGACGAGCTCGACCTTACCGGCGCGCATCGACTTCACCTCGCTCCCGACGAGCACGATGCCTCCCTCGAAGCGGTCGTCGATCGCGTAGTCGAACGCCGCGCGGCGGTTCTGGACGATGATTTTCTCGATCGCGTCGTCGGAGGACGCTTTCTTTGCGGGTGCACCCATCGAAGCCTCTGGTCAGCCCCCGTCCGCCGGTGGGAGCTCTTCACCTTCGTACGGCAGGAAGATGGGCTCCTCGACGTGGGCAATGTCGAGCTTGGTTTCGAGCGCCTCTACGCGCGCCCGGAGCTTTTCGTTCTGCGCGACGAGCGCGCGGATCATGTCCTGGACGGGGTCCGGGAGATTGGCGTGGTCGAGCGCGGCGTCGAAGCGGTGCTTCACCGGGACGATGACCCGCGCCGGGACGCCGACGACCGTTGCGCCGGGAGGGACCGGACGGACGACGACGCTTCCGGAGCCGATCCGCGCCCCCTCGCCGATGTCGATCGCGCCGAGGATGCACGCGTTCGATCCGACGACGACGCCATTCTTGAGCTGCGGATGGCGGAGCGTCCGCGCGAGCGACACCCCGCCGAGCACGACCCCTTTGTAGAGGAGGCAGTCATCGCCGATCGTCGCGGTCTCGCCGACGACGATCCCCATCCCGTGGTCGATGAACACGCGGCGGCCGATGGTGGCCCCCGGATGGATCTCGATGCCGGTGATGAAGCGGCTCAGGTGGGCGACCGCCCGCGCCGACAGCGGCGCGTCGTGCGTCCAGAGGTCGTGCGCGATGCGATGCATCCAGAGCGCGTGGACGCCGGGATAGAACAGCGCGACCTCGACCGGCGAGCGCGCGGCGGGGTCGTTCGCGCGAACGGCCGCGACATCCTCCCGAGCGTGAGCGACGGCGGCAGGGATGCCGCGGAGCCATCGCAGGGCCGCTTTAGTCAACGACATTGCCTGATCACCCGGTTCGCGAGACGCGGCAGCTTAGCGTAAAAGAACGGCACGATGAGGCTCATCTCTCCCCCGAAGAGCGTTACCAAGCTCGAACGCAGGGCGGTCCACCCCGTCGCGGACCATGGCGTCTTCCGCGTCGACCGCCTCCAGTACGACGAGCTGCCGCGGGACGTCTTCGTGTTCTCGTGCCCCGACTGGTGCAACGTCGTGGCCGAGACCGAGTCGGGAGAGCTCGTCTTCGTGTGGCAATACCGCTTCGGCACCGACGCGCTCTCGCTCGAGATCCCGGGCGGCGTGATCGACGACGGCGAGTCCCCCGAAGTCGCTGCCCTCCGCGAGCTCCGCGAGGAGACGGGATACGAGGCGTCGTCGATCGAGCTCCTCAGCGTGGTCGAGCCGAACCCTGCGCTCCAGGGGAACAAGTGCTTCACCTACCTCGCGCGCGGAGCGCGGCTCGTCGGGCCCACGGCCTTCGATGACCTCGAAGACCTCGAGGTGGCGCTCGTCCCGAAGAACACCATCGCCGCTGTCCTCGACTCCGGACAGATCACCCACGCGCTCGTCGTCAGCGCGCTCGAGACCTACTTGCGGCGCTTCGTCCGCGGCTCGATCGCGACGAGCTCGCCGTCGTAGCGTTTCGTAGCCGGCGTCGTCGTTCGCCGCCGGCTACGCCCGTGGAGCCGTGATCTCCTCCGCGTACTGGGACCACTCGTGCTCGAGGGCGCTGCGGAGGAAGAAGCGTCCGTCACCGACGCCCATGGCGAGGACGATGCGCCTGAGCTCGACGGCCAAGGCGCAGGCGTTCGGAAAGCGGGCTTCGGGATCGAGCTCGAGCGCACGGGACATGACCCTGTCGAGGCTTGCCGGGAGGTGCGGCTGGAACGTGATGGGCTGGACGTAGCCCTCGCGCGCGAGGCGGATGGCCTCGGAGCCGGTGATCGACGCGGGGAACCGCGGACCGACGAAGAGCTCACGGAGGAGGACTCCGAACGAGAAGACGTCGGAGCGCGCGTCTGCGTAGGCGCCGCTCGCGACCTCGGGCGCCATCGTCGTCGCGCAGGTCGCGACACCACGAAGGCTTCGAATGCTCGACGTCGCCGCCCGCGCCACGCTCGTCTCGAAGTCGCTCACCTTCACTTCGCCACGCCAGGAGAGGAGGACCTCCCGCGCCGAGAGCGCATGGTGGACGATGCCGAGCTGCACGCCCTCGTGATCGCGAGCGACACGTGCGCCCGCCAGGCCCTCGGCGACCTCCGCCGCGATGAAGAGCGCGAGGTCGAGCGGAAGGCGGCGCTGCTTCGACGCGAAGGCCTCTTGGAGCCTCCTCAGCGATACCCCCGAGACGAGCTCGGAGACGACGAACGGTCGTCCTCTCCACTCGCCGCACTCGTAGACGCGGGTGACGTTCGGATGCTCGACGCAGGCCATCCGGCGAACGGTCTGCACCACGGATGCGAGGACCTGCTCGGCTTCGTCGCTCGAGACGGCGGAGAAGAGCTTCACCACGACGGGACGCTGGACGCCGTACGCCGAGCAGAGAAGGCCCCGGTGGACGGTCGCAAAAGCTCCCCTTCCGAGGACGTCGGCCAGCTCCACGTGGCGGCCGCCGCCGAGGTCCAAGCGCTCGTCGAGCTCCGCGCGGGCCGAAAGCCCACCACCGCGCGTCGCGCCGCTGCGGGTGGCTGGGGCAAAGGCCCCGATGTGCCGAAGCTTCGAGCTCATGAGACTGCCGGTGAACGGCGCAGATGCAACGAACGAACCGCGCCCCTCGCGCGGGAGAAGCGCGGGAGAACACGATGAAACGCGAGAGCCCGGGCACGCGTTCGGATCCGTACGGATCCATGAGCCGGATCCATGTTCGATCTCCGACAGTTAGATCGTCATGTGCGCCTGTGTAAGTGACGTGATGTCGAGCTCGAGACGGTGCTAGACATCGAACGCCATGAGGGACGCCCCTGCGCCGCGACTTCACCTCCTCGTCTGTGCCAACCGTCGTGAGGGATCACCGCTCGGCCCAGGATGCGGCGACCGCGGTGGCGCGGTCTACGACGCGCTCAAGCGCGAGGTGGCCGTGCGCGGCCGGATCGCGACGACGTGGATCACGAAGACCTCCTGCCTCGGCATCTGTCCGGAGCGCGGGGCGACGGTCGCGCGCTGGCCTGTGAACGCGGGCTCGCCTTCGAGCCCGATCGTGACCGAGGTCGTCCCTGCGGACATCGCGCAGCTCCTCGCCGAGCCGAGCGAGACGCGCGAGCCGCCCAACGCCCACGAGGCGTCACCGGCCGAGCCGAGCGCTGCCGATCTCGCGCGCGAGCTCGACGCGCTCGAAGAGCTCCAGCGCAAGAAGGTCCTCGACCTCGCCCGTCGCCTGAAGCCCGGCCTCACCCTCGAGGACGTCCAGAACCCGCACGATTTCCCGGAGCTCGACGATCCGGACTGGCATTACGCCGACGGAGTGCTCGCCGGCATCCAATCGGTGAAGAGTACGCTCTCCGCCATGATGCGCTCGCGCCCCAGGAGCGAAGAAGACTGATGTCGAAGAAGAAGCCGAAGGGCCACAAGACCGAGCGCGAGCCCGAGCTCCCGAAGTTCGGCGGCTTCAAGCCGCTCGCCGCCGGGCTCGGCGATCTCAAGGCGCGGATCGACGCGGAGGAGAAGGCCAAGGCAGAGGCCGCCCGCGCGCGCGCGGCCGCGGGCAAGAAGCCCGCACCTCCGCCGCCCACGCGCGCCGCGCCCGCGCGGGTGGAGAAGCGCACCGCGGAGAGCGACCGAGAGGACGAGCTTGCGTTCCACCGGATGATGAGCGGCGTCGTCCCTCTCGAGGGAAGAGGCAGCCGCGTCCCCGTCGCCGGCTCCGCCCGGGTCGAGTCGGGCAAGGTGAAGCCCGTGATCGACGTTCGCGAGAAAGCACGCGAGGAGGCGAAGGCGGTGCTCGATCACCTGCACAACCTCGTCGACGACGCGGTCCGCTTCGAGGTGACGGACGACGGCAAGCGCGTCGAAGGACGGCGCGTCGACGTCCCGCCGAGCCTCGTCCGCGAGCTTCGCCGCGGCGTGCTCCCGATCGACGGCCGCCTCGATCTCCATGGTCTCGGCGCGGAGAGCGCCCGGGAGCGGCTCCTCGAGTTCCTCCGCACCCAGCGCGCGCGAGGGGAGCGCTGCATCCTCGTCATCCACGGCAAAGGCGAGCACTCGGTCTCCCCGGGCGGCGTCCTCCGTGGCGAGATCGCCGCGTGGCTCTCGCAGGGCCGCGCGCGCGAGCACGTCGCTGCCTTCGCGACCGCACGCGACGAGGACGGGGGCGAGGGCGCGGTCTACGTCGCCCTTCGCCGCTGAGCGTCGCGCTTTGCGGTCGCGCTCGAGCCGTGTGCCGACCTCGTCGTCGTGAGGGGCGTCGCCCGCTGCTCGAGTCGGGCGGACTGACGACTCGTCCAGTGTCGGCGGCAGACGACGAGCGCAACGCGCGGCCCGGAGGTGGATCCTGCATCACTTTCGCCGCATGCGGACCGCGTGGCGTCACTGACGCTTCGCAGCATCGTCGATCGAGTGTCGTCGATGACCCCGGCTCGGCTCATTCGGCTAGCCCGGGGACGGGGTCGCGACTACTGTCGGCCGAAGAACTGCAAGCACCCAGCACGTTCGAGTCGGGTGCGAGCCCCAAGCTCAAATCGATGGGCCGATGGCCCACCTACCTCTGCGGGTTGTTGGGGCGCGAGTCCCAACTTGAGGGGTGAACCCCAACTTCACGGAGCTCCGATGGTCGAAAAGCTTCAACAAATCTGGGTCGACGGAGAGCTCGTTCCCTGGGACGACGCGCAGGTTCACGTCCTCACGCACTCGCTGCACTACGGGCTCGGCGCGTTCGAGGGGATCCGTTGCTACAAGCGCGCGGATGGGAAGAGCTACATCTTCCGTCTCCGCGAGCACATCGATCGCTTGTTCGACACGTGCAAGATGGTCCTGCTCCAGCCGAAGTTCACGCGCGAGCAGATCATGCGCGCCTGCGCGGACACGCTGAAGGCCAACGGGCTCGAAGAGGGTTACCTCCGCCCCGTCGTCTTCCTCGGCGAAGGCGCGATGGGCATCTACGCGCCGAACAACCCGGTCCGCTCCAGCGTCATCGCGTGGAAGTGGGGCGCCTACCTCGGCGAAGAAGCGCTCAAGAACGGCATCCGCTGCAAGATCAGCTCGTTCGCCCGCCATCACATCAACGTCAGCCTCGCGAAGGCGAAGATGATGGGCCAGTACACGAACAGCGTCCTCGCCAAGCGCGAGGCGAAGTTCGGCGGCTACGACGAGGCGATCCTCCTCGACACCCACGGGTACGTCTCGGAGGGCTCGGGCGAGAACATCTTCATCGTGAAGAACGGCAAGCTCATCACGCCGGATCTCTCGTCGTCGATCCTCGAGGGAATCACGCGCGCCACGGTGATGACGCTCGCGGGCGAGCTGGGCCTCACGGTCCAGGAGTCCCGCATCACCCGCGACCAGCTCTGGCTCGCGGACGAGGTGTTCCTCACCGGGACCGCAGCCGAGATCACGCCCGTGCGCGAGGTCGACAACCGCCCGATCGGTGAAGGCTCCGTCGGCCCGGTCACGAAGAAGATCCAGGCGAAGTTCTTCGACATCGTGCGCGGCAGCGACAACAGTCACGCCGAGTGGCTCTCCGCGCTCTGATCCCACGCGCCCTGCCCGCAGCGCTCGCGGCGCTCGGCCTTCTCGCCGGATGCGGAGATCCGCCGGTGACGAAGACCGCGCCGCGCGCGCCGGGCCCCGACGCGCCGGCGGCCGCCGCCGGCCATCCGCCCGAATACGCGACCGACGACGCCGCGTGGGGCAAGTTCCACTCGAAGCGTTTCCAGATCACGGTGCCGCTCCCCGACGGGCGCGAGTGGAAGATCGATGATCACCGCAGCGCGGAGCTCGTCGCCTCGCACGCGCCGACGGACTCGCATCTGACGATCCTCGCCACCCAAGAAGAGGATCTGATGAATCGCCAGCGATGCGAGGAGCGCGCGCGTGCCCGCGGCTGGGTGAAGAAGTCGACGCTCACCACCGTCGACGATCAGGTCACCGTCGGCCCGGATGCCTACGACTCGCGTGTCTGGGTCGCGCTCGACGCGACCAAGGAGGGCGGCGGGGTCGAGGGGCACGTATACCTTTTCGGCGCGTTCCTCCGACGATGCCTGCTCGTCCACCTCACGACGAGCGTTCCGTCCTCGAGGGACGAAGAGGTCCTCGCCGCCCGCCTCGCAATCGGCAGCTCCCGCATCGTCAAGGCGATCACCATCGATCCGCCGCGCACGACCGACGGCGCAGTGGTCCCGCGAGACAAGCCGGACATCCGCCGCTGAAGCGAGAGCAGAGAGCGGTCTGCTCCGTCGTCCTTCCTGCCGCTGCCCGGCGGCGTGGCTTGTTCAGCCTGCTCCGAGCCCGGCGGAAATACTCGGTCCGTGAGCCGACCGGCGCTCTAGAATCGAGTCGCGATGAGCGGCGCGCGCGGTCCCCTCGATACGGACGTGGCGATCGAGACGCCCGAGCACATCGTCTTTCACTATCGCGTCGCAGGACCGGCGCGGCGTGCGCTCGGACACGTCCTCGACCTGCTCCTCTGCTACGGCGGCGTCGCCGTGCTCGGGGTCGTCGTCTGGTTGGCCGCATCGGGCGGCGGGCTCGAGACCGAAGAGCTCCAAGCGACAGCCAAGGGCGGCTTCGGTCTCGTGCTCCTGGCGCTATTCGCAGCGCAGTGGGTCTACTTCGTCGTGTGCGAGGCATACTGGGGACGCTCGCCGGGAAAGATGGCCGTCGGTCTGCGCGTCGTCACGACGTCGGGCCGCCCGATCGGCTGGAGGGCAGCAGCGCTCCGAAACCTGCTCCGCGCCGCAGATCTCTTGCCGGTCGCCTATCTCACCGGCGTGGTGTCGATGGCGCTCTCGTCCCGTTTCCAGCGGCTGGGCGACCTCATCGCCGGCACGATGGTCATCGTCCCCGAGAGCGCACGCGCCGCCAGGGCGCTCGAGCTCTCGCCTCCGGCCGAGCCGCGTGAGCTGCGAGACCTCCCCGAGCACGTCGTCCTCGACGCGGAGGAGCGCGGCGCCATCGAGCTGTTCCTCCGCCGGCGACACAGCCTCGGCACCGCTCGCGAGCTCGAGCTCGCGAGCGTGCTCGCACGACCGATCGGCGATCGCCTCGGGTACGCGCATCCCAATCCGTCACGGCTGCTCGCGCTCGTCTACGACCGCGCAGTGAACGCGGGCCGGCTCGAGGCGCCGTCGTCGTGGCATCCACGGGAGCGCACGTCTTCGAAGAAGCGCCGCGCGGGAGAGGCGCGCTCATGACCGTCGCCTCCACGCTCACCGAGAAGGCGTTCACCGAGCGACGGAAGCCGGAGTGGGAGGCGCTCGACGCGCTGACCAACGAAGCGCAGCGCCGCGGGATCAAGAAGCTCGAGCCCGATGCCGTGTTGCGGATGTCGCCGCTCTACCGGAGCGTCTGCGCGGACCTCGCCGCCGCGCAGGCCGCCCGCTACAGCGCGCCTCTCGTCGACTATCTCCTCGGGCTGACGGCCGCCGCTCACACGGTGGTGTACGGGCCGCACGCGCGCGGTCGGGAAGACGGGCGCAAGGGCCGCATCCGGCAAGCATGGCTCGTCGCGTTCCCGCGCGCGGTGCGCCGCTTCAAGCGGGAGATGCTGCTCGCGGCGGCGCTCTTCTTCGTACCGTTCGCGCTCGGGTGCGTCCTCACGCTCCGCGATCCGTCGTTCGCCTTCCGGGTCGTGCCCGAGGCGATGCTGAGGCCGCTGACGGAGGCGTACGCGAAGGGCTTCGATGCTGGCCGCGAGGCCGGCGACGGCGCCTTCATGGCGGGCTTCTACGTCTACAACAACGTCGGCATTGCGCTTCGCTGCTTCGCGCTCGGCATCTTCGGTGGGCTCGGCTCGGCGTTCTATCTCGTGCAGAACGGGCTCTCGATCGGCGCGATTCTCGGCTACGTCGCCTCGCAGGGCGCGGGCGAGAACATCGTCGTGTTCATCGTCGGCCACGGCTCGCTCGAGCTCGGCGCGATCGTCCTCGCGGGGGGCTCCGGTCTCTCGATCGGATGGTCGCTCGTCGCGCCGGGCGAGCTACCGCGCCTGGTCTCCCTCCAGAGACGCGCGCGCGAGATCCTCGTCGTCGTCGCCGGGGCCGCGGTGATGCTCTTCATGGCAGCAGCGATCGAGGCGTTCTGGTCGGGATCGAGCGCACCGCGCGAGGTGAAGGTCGCCGTCGGCGGGACGCTCTTCGTCCTCGTGCTCGCGTACGTGCTCTTCGCCGGACGAACGCAGGACGGCGACCTCGAGGCATCAGGGGACGACAGCCCGGAGGAGCCGTCGTGAACGCGCATCCCGTTCGCGGACAGCCGCGAGGCGGCGGGCTCGATCTCCTCCGCGCGCGAGTCACGTTCCGCGATCGCTCGGTGTCCGACGTCCTCGATCTCGCGCTCCGCTTCCTGGTCGTGGAGGGACGGTCGTACGCAGCGGTCGCGCTCGGCTCGCTCGCTCCCCTCTTGGCGATCTCGCTGGCCGCGGGGTGGAAGCTCGGGTGGGCAGCGGCGTGGGCGGTCGCAATTCCGCTCGCCGCGATCGCCGAGGTCCCGTTCACGGTCCTCGCATCACGGCTCGTCTTCCAGGATCGCGTCAGCGCGCGCGACGTCCTCGCCTCGGCGCGACGAGACGGCCCGCGCGTCGTGCTCGCTCGGCTGCTCGCGGCCGCGCTCGTCGCGATCGGGATGTCGCTATTCGTGGTCCCAGGCGTCTGGCTCGCAAGCATCTACCTGTTCCTCTCGGAGGTGATGCTGCTGGAGCGTGCCTCGATCGGTCAGGCGTTCGGCCGCGCGCTGCGCGTGGCGTCGAGCGCGGCGTCCGAGGTGATCGTCGGCGTCCTCGTCCTCGTCCTCGTCTCCGTCGGAAGCGTCCTCCTCGCGGACATCGCCGGGAGAGCGGTCCTCGGCGAGCTGCTCCAGTTCCGTCCACCTCGCCCCGTTTGGACGGAGGGCGGCAGCGTCCTCGCGATGATCGGGCTCTTCGCAGCGGTACCGTACCTCGCGACGGCGCGCTTCTTCCTCTACCTCAACATACGGACGCGGGCCGAAGGCTGGGACATCCAGACTCGCTTCGCCGCCATCGCGGCGCGAGCGGACGAGGAAGCCAAGGCGTCGGAGGCCGCATGAAGGCACGGCTTGCGCCCATCGCGATCGCGATCGCCGGCCTGTCGTCGCCGCTCCCCGCACGGGCCGCGAACGAGCCCGGACCGGTCCCGGCCGCAAACGGCATCGATGCAATCGATCGCGCGAAGAAGGCTGCCTACGACGAGGGGAGCTACGCCTTCTGCAAGGACCCACCCCGCCCGCTCGGCATCCGCCAACGAGAGCTCTGCTCGCTCGCATCCGAGATCGAAGGGTGTGAGGGCTTCGCCAAGGCGTGCAACGTGGGTGACGTACCGAAGGAGCAGAGCTGGCTCGAGCGCATGGCCGAGTGGCTCGGTCCTGTGGCGAAGGGGCTCCTCTACCTGCTCGTCTTCGGGATCGTGGTCGTGGTCGCGATCCCGGTGGTCCGCGCGCTCCTGAAATGGAGGCGCGATCGAAAGCTCGCGACACCGGCACCGGACGCGCCCAATCGCGCGCTCGTCGTCCCGGAAGCGCCGATCCTCGCGGAGGAGATCTCGGACGCCGAGGCCGCTCTCCGGTTCGCCGAGGAGCATCGAACACGCGGCGAGCTGAAGAAGGCGCTCGGCCTCTATCTCGCCGCATCGCTCGCCGCGCTCGATCGGCGCGGCGCCATCCGGATCGCTCGGCACCGGACGAACGGCGAGTACGTGCGGGGATGCGAGGAAGAGACGTCGCGAACGTCGCTCCGCGAGATCGTCCGCGAGGTCGACAAGGTGGAGTTCGGTGGAGCGCCTCCGACCGACGAGGGCCTCTCGCGCGTCGCCTCCCGCGCACAGGCGATCGTGCGTGTGACGACGAGCACGCTGCTCATGCTCGCGATCGCCGCCCTTGCCTCCGGCTGCTCCGCGCCACGTCGAGGCGCCGATCCGGCGGGCGACGAGCTCCCGATCGTCGTGCTCGCACGGAACGGCTTCGAGGTGAGCGCGCTCGGGGCGTCGCTGGCGACGATGCCGATCCGCGAAGGTGACGAGAGCGATGACGCCATGCCCATCGTCATCGTCGACGTGGAGAAGGTCCCGCTCGAGGACGAGGCGCAGGCGCACATGATGCGGTGGGTCGAGTCCGGCGGCGCCCTCGTGCTCTTCGGTCACGTGCAGAGCTGGCCGGACGAGCTCCGACCGCGAGACCTCTCGGCCGACACGCGCGACATCATCGTGCGGACGCGCGATCCGTACGCGGAGCTCGAGGACCCCGGCGAGGAGGACGAGGCCGCGGAGCTCGGCGTCCCGGTCGAGATCAAAGGCGCTCGCGCCGCGCGGGCCGACGCCTTCGCATGGAAGGAGGCTCGGTCGATCGAGGTCGAGCCGATCGCATTCCTCGGCGAGGCGACCTACGCCGCGAAGCGACGGGTCGGCAAGGGGATCGTCCTCGGCGTCGCCAACGATGATCTGTTCACCAACGTGGGCGTGATGCCCGCCCACAACGCGGCAGCGCTCGTCACGCTCATCCGATCGGTGGCGCATGATCCGTCGCGCTGGGCCTTTGCCTCTGCGGGCGAAGCGAGGTCGCTCACCGAGGTGCGCGTCGCGCGCGCGGAGGATGGCATTCCCCCGCCGGCCAACCCGTTCGCGGCGCTCGTCGCGGCGGGGCTCGGCAAGGGAGCGTGGCACGCGCTTGCGGCCGCGGCCTTGCTCTTCCTCGCGTACGGTATCCGGCACGCGCGTCCGCGGACGGCGGAGCGGCGAGACCGCCGAGCATTCGCCGAGCACATCGAGGCCACCGGAGCGTTCTACGGACGGGCGCACGCACACACGCATGCGCTCGGCGCCTACGGTCGCTTCATGGACATGCGCCTCCGCGAGAGCCTTCCGCGCGGCGCCGATCCAGTCACCTACCTCGCGTCCCGATCCGGCGCCGACCCGACCCGCGTCGCGGAGATCTACGGGAGGGCGCTCGAGGCGAAGGCTGGGGACCCGCCGCGCGGCGACGAGCTGGCGGTGATCGAGGAGCTCCGGCGGCTGCTGGCGAGCCCGGCGAGCGGCCGCCGCGAGTCGAGGTGATCGATCACGTCGAGCGTCGCCGTCGACGCGGCACGGGAACGACGCACCAGGCGGCGGGGAATCGTCGAAATCGTCTGCCGTTTTGGTAAGCTCGACCGCCGTGAACGAGGGGCGGATCGACGTGATCTTCGAGGCTGGGAAGCGCGCCTGGCCCGCGCTCCTGGTACCTCGCGCCTCCTTCGTCGCGGCAGTGAAACGGCATGCGGAGAAGGCGGCATCGACGGAACCCGTGGTCGAGTCGGCGAACGCGGCGGACTTCTATCTCGCCGTCGCCTGCGTCGAGGGCGTGAAGGGAGCGGCGTCGGCGTTTCGGAAGCACGTGCTCGTCCACGTCCCGGCGTACGTCGGGACGCGTGCGCCCGCCGAAGACGTCGAGCAGCTCGTCGCCATGCGCCTCCTCCTTCCGGATGGCGATCGACCACCACAGATCTCCGAGTACAGCGGCAAGGGCTCGCTCGGAGCATGGGTTCGTGTCGTCGCGACGCGGATCGCTCTGAACCTCCGCCGCAAGAAGGAGGTCCCCGAAGAGGTCGCCCTCATCCCGCTCGGAACGGCCCCAGAGGTCGACTTCTCGCGGTTTAGGTACAAGACCGAGTTCAAGGCGGCCTTCGAGCACGCCCTTGGCGAGCTCTCCGCCGACGAACGCCTCCTTCTCCGACTCCATTCGATCGAGCGAATGCGTGGCGAGGACATCGCGCGCCTCTTCGAGGTCGACCGCTCCACCGTCATGCGGAGGCTCGCCCACGCCCGTGAGACGCTCTTCGAGCTCACCCGCGCAGTCATGATGCAGAAGCTGCGGCTTTCGACGGAGGAGTTCGAGAGCTTCGCCCGCGACGTCCAGAGCGGCATCGACCTCACATTGAGCCGCGTGTTCGCATGACGAGCGGGGGGGCATGTCCGGGCGACGAGACTGTCGCGCACCTCGTCGATGGCACGCTCGGCGCCGCGAGGCGTACTGCCATCCTCGCTCACGCCGCCGACTGTGGGAGCTGCCGCGTGTTGCTCTCGGAGCTCGTCCAGGCCCCCCGCACGGCACGCGAGGTCGACGAGCCCAATGCCCCCAGCCGGCTCGAGGGCACGGTGCTCGATCGCTACGCCCTGCTCGAGCCGGTCGGCGCGGGCGGCATGGGCGTCGTCTACGCCGCGCACGATCGGCAGCTCGAACGACGTGTGGCGCTCAAGCTGTTGCGCGAGACGGCATCGGATGGTCCGCGCCGTCGGTCACTGCTTCGAGAGGCACGCGCGATGGCGAAGCTCGCACACCCGAACGTCGTTCGTGTCTTCGACGTCGGTGAGCACGAGGGACGTGTGTTCGTCACGATGGAGTTCGTCGACGGCGGCACGCTCCGCGAGCATCTCGAGTCCGAGGCACACAACTTCGCGCACATCGCATCGCTCTTCGAAGGCGCCGGGCGCGGGCTCGCGGCGGCGCATCGCGCAGGCGTCGTGCACCGGGACTTCAAGCCCGAAAACGTCCTGATCCGGGAGGGTACGGCGCTCGTCAGCGACTTCGGGCTCGCGCGCTTGACGACCGATGCGGCAGCTGGGAGCGAGGCGATGGCTACGCCAGGCGCGCGCGAGCGTACGACTTCGTCCGCACGCAGCTCGGCGGTCGCCGGAACCCTCCACTACATGGCACCGGAGCAGCTGCGCGGCGAGAGCGTCGACGCGCGGAGCGATCTCTTCGGGTACTGCGTCGCGTTCTGGGAGTCTCTCTTCGGCGAGAAGCCGTTTCGAGGGGCAACTCCCGCGGAGCTGCTCGCAGCGATCGAGGCGGGCCCCCCGGAGCCGCGACGAGCGCACGCCGTTCCACGCGCGACCGTCGCCGCGCTGCGCGCCGGGCTCGCCTACTCACCCGAGGAGCGGCCTCCCACGATGGAGAGCTTCCTCTCGGCGGCGATGCCGACGTCGGAAGCATCACGCGGGCGCGTGGTCCTCCCGGCCACCGCCGCGATCGCCGTCGCGGTCGCGGTCTTCGCGATTGCGCGCGCGGACGCCTCCTCGACCGCTGAGACGCCATCGGCAGCGGTCACGAGCACCGCGCCTCCGGCGCATTCCGAGCCGAGCGCCACCTCACTCACGAGCACCGCGCCCCCTGCTCCGGTAGAGGCTCCTCCGCCTCCGCCGCGTTCGGCAGTCGCTCCCACAGCGCCCGCGCCGGCGAAGCCTCGTCCCACGTCCTCGACGACGCGGGCGGAGGCACCGGCACCGGAGGCCTCCGCGCCGAGAGGCCCCGGCGGTGTGTTCGTACGGCCTCCGTTCTAGACGATACGCATGGTCACCAAGCTCACACTCCGATGCTGCTCCGGCTGCGTGATCGCAGTGGCTTCGATGGTGACGCCTGCGCAGGCGGAAGACGCCGACGTGACCACGGCGGAGGCGCGCCGCGCCTTCGTGGAAGGTGCCAGGCACGTGGAGGAAGCGCGCTGGGCCGAAGCGCTCGACCGCTTCGAAGAGTCGGCGCGGCTCCGGCCACACGCCGTCACGTCCTACAACGTCGCGGCGTGCCATCGCGCGCTCGGGGCCTACACGCAGGCGCGTCGTCGCTACGCCGAGGCGCTTCGTCTGAGCGACGCGGAGCCTGCCGGCGCTCCGCTCCCCGCGCCGGTCCGGTCGGAGATCGAAGGGCTCCTCGGCCAGCTCGACGGCGTCGTGGCGCACGTCGATGTCACCCTGACGCCGGCGCACGCGCTCCTCAGCGTCGACGGTCGCCCGCTCCTGTTCGAGAGCGAGCACTCGGCCGTCGCGGGGCTCCGCAACCCCGGTGGTGCGGAGCCCGTCGCGGTCGAGCACTTCTCCGTCGAGCTCGATCCGGGAGTGCACACCTTCACCGTACGTCGCGAAGGCTATGCGGACGTGGTGTCGACGATCTCACCGGGCCCCGGCTCTCGTTCGAAGCTCGCGCTGCACCTCGACCGGCTGCCCTCGACCCTGCACATCGCGTCGCTGCCGACGGAGAGCGTGGTGCGTGTCGACGGCCTCGACGTGGGGACCTCGCCGATCACGGTTACCCGTCCCGCGGGGACGCATCGCGTGGCCATCCTGCGCCCGGGCTTCACGCCTTACGACGTGCAGGTATCGACGCACCCCGGCGAGGCGTTGCGGATCACGGGGAAGCTCTCCCCCGAGGTGATCCCGCTCACGAAACGATGGTGGTTCTGGGCCGGCTTGAGCGCAGCGGTGATCGGTGCGGGGTTCGTCACCTACGCGGTCGTGCGAAGCACGGAGACGCCGGCGCAGGCCCCGTTCGACGGAGGCACGCTCGGCTGGACCGTCCCCGCGGGGCGCTGAGCGCTCTCACGGGAGGCGGCGCACGCAACGGAAGCCCACGCGATCGTCGATGGGCACGCTCGCGGGATAGCGAATCTCGGAGCGCAAGCCGAGCGGGACTTCTTCGAAGCTCCCGCCACGCGTCTGGGCGATTCCAGAGATGCCCGAGCAGATCGGGTCGACGTGGTAGCCTGGACGATTGCACTCTGCATCTTCCGAAAGGATGTCCTCGCGGACCCACTCGGACACGTTCCCCGCGAGGTCGACGACGGTCACACCGCCGATCTCGACCGCATCACGCGCTGCGTACCCGCCCACGCGTGGCCCGACCCCGGATTCGTTGCAGTCCAGCTGCCGCGCCCGATCCCGACCGAAGACGGCATCCGCACACGACGGGTCGTCGTCGCCCCAGGGATAGAGTGAGCCTCGCATCCCTCCGTGGACGTACTCGTGCTGCGCCTCCGTCGGGAGATCCTTGCCGCGAGCCGCGCAATAGTCAGCAGTTACATCACGTGGGACGCAGGTGACCGGGAGGTCGTCTGCGGCGCTCGGCGATGGAGAATAGGTGCAGAGCTGTCGTTCTTCGCGATCCGGTCGGGCGAGCATCTCGGCGGTCGCGAGCCCGCTCTCGCGGAGCTCACGCACCGTCACCTCGCGCGCATCCAGGAAGAAGGGGCTCATCTTGACGAGCCTCGGACGAAGACCACCTGCCGGCCCCGGTCTACGAACTGCATCGCCCATCCACACCACGCCACCAGGCACGCACGCCTCGCCTTGCGGCGGGGTCGCGGTGCAGGGCGTCCTCTTCGCCTCGGGCCAGCGAACGAGCGCTGGAGAAGGTGCTGCTGGAGAACCTTCGATCGGGCTCTCGAGCGCCCCTCGAGGAAGTCCGAGCGCGGCCATCGTCAGCGTGACGTGGAGCGGACGCACTTCGTCATCGGGCTTCGGCAAACGCACCCACGCGGCGAGCGAGCTGCCGACGTCGGGATTGCCGTGGCGATCGAGGTTCCGCGCCGCATAGAGCTCGACGTGCGCGACGTCGTTCTCGGAGGCGACGGCGACGCCGATCGACAGGGCTCCGCGCTCCGTGTCCGCGTCGAGCACGAAGTCCCGCGTGCAGCCCGCACAAGGAAGCACCTCGCGACCTCGATGGACCGAGACACGCAGCCGGTCGAAGAGCGTGAGGTCCTCCGGAGCGAGGCCTCGTTCGGGGATCGGCGCGTCGGTCTCGACGTGGAGGAGCAACTGCGCGCGCAGTACCGGCTCGGGCTCGCATCCCAGGGTGAGCAGCACGGTGCAGGAGATGCCAATCCCTCGCGACAGCCAGTCCGAAGATCTCGAACCAGGCATCATGGGCCCGGGTAGACGCAACGGAAGCCCACCGTCGGCGCGCGAAGCACGGGCGGAACCGCGTCACGCAACGCAGACGCGAGGAGATAGTAGCTGCTCACCCAGTCGCCTCCGCGGACCGAGCGCAGCGGTGAAAATGCGCGGTCGCACACGGGCTCGTCGAGCGGAGCAGTACGCCAGCACGCAGCGTCGTACGAGGCGAAGGTATCGCGGCACCACTCGCCGAGACTTCCGCCGAGACCGCGAATGCCGAGCGGCGTCACGTCTTGCTCGCTCGCGCTCCGCGGCACGGGGGCGTCGCTGCCTGGCGCGCCGCACGAGCCACTCGACAGCTGACTGACGGCCCGGTCGTGAACCGCACGTGCGCACGTCGGGTCGTCGTCCCCCCACGGATAGAGCGTGGCGCGGGATCGGCCTGCCTTCTTCGCCATGTACTCCCACATCGCTTCGGTCGGGAGATCGCCTCCGCGGAACTGGCAGTAGTCGCGTGCCAGCTCCCAGCTCGCGCAGTTCAGGGGGTAGTCCTCGCGTCCCATGGGAAGCTTCGAGATCGTGCAATAGGTCGATGGCGCCGCCGGGTCCTCACCGAGCGCGCCGTCGTGGACGCCCAGGTACCCCTTCGGGGTCCACCCGGCTGCACGCTGCGCGCGGTACTCGGCCACCGAGACCTCGTCGCGATCGACGTAGAACGTCTCGATCCGGACGATGCGCTCGGGCGCAGAAGATGCGAATCCGGTGCCGCGAAAGAGATCGCTGCCCATCACGAACATGCCGCCGCCGACGCAGACGCGATCGGGCCGCGTCGGTGCGCACGGGCTCGGCGTCGAGAACCTGCCGGCGAGAGATGGCGCTCCTCCTGGTCGCGAATCGAGGACAGGCGGCGGTGCGATGTTCCCTCCGTTGCATGCGAGAGCGGTCTCGAGATCGAGCCGGCGCTCGTCCTTCGCGCGGAGAGCCGCCGGCTTTTCGATGCACGCTCCACCCGCGACGACGAGAGCGTTCTGCACGCGACCGGGGACGACGTCGACCCATCCGAGCACTTCAGCGGTGAGCTCCTCCCGCGGCTCGGACGACGGCGTCTCGTCGCGCGTGCTCGACACGAGCCGCGGCCAGGGAAGCGTCGGTTCCCTGGCTGGAACCGGCTCACTCGGCTCTCCGACCTGGCTCGATTTGCCGCCCCGCGTGCCGAGGACGCGGACCTCGGCCTCCTGCGGAATGTTGCTCGTCGCGATGAGCGTGTACGTACCCGGCTCGAGCTGGACGGCGTCGAGCGTCGCGCCGGTATCGACCGCGCACGCAAGCTCGCTTTCAGGATCCGCGCAGTCGCGGCGGAGGAGGAGCGCGACAGGATGGCGGTCGGGGACCGTTCTCGTCACTTCGAAGCGGTAGCTGCCGCTCTCGACGATCGTGACGCGCAAGCCGCCGGCTCCGGACAGCGCGGCCAACGTCGTCCCCTTCGCCTGACACGTGCTGCCGTCTCGCGGTGAGGTGAAGACGGTTCGGCCGTAGCGGAGCGTCGCTTCGCGGCCCAGAACGAGCTCCTGCAGATCGCCGCACATGGCATCGAGATTGCTCGGCGGCTCGCGGGGATCGGGCGCAACCACCGCCGGGATCCTGGCAGCGCCCGTGTAGTCGCGCATCCGGTGCCACGGAAAGACGCGCACGCGCACGAGTCTCCGCACCGGGCGCTCCCCTGCAGCGATCCCGAAGCTGATCGGCCAGTTCGACGGGTCGCCGGCGACGACGTCGCGCGTCGCGAGCCAGGTCCCGTCCTCGGCGTAGACGTCGACGCGGGCCCCCGTCACGACGTCGGGAACCGGTAGGTCCGTATCGATGACCACGATCGTCTCGCCCCGCACGAGGGGCTCGTTGCCATCGCAGCCCATTGCCCCCGCCAGAGCGGCGGCCAATGCCAGCGCTCTCCTCATTCGAATGCTGCACGGTAGTTCATCAGCCTACCGCGCGGCAGGAAAACGAGCTCGGCCCCCCATCGAACGCGTACGGCGACTTTCGGTGCATCACTCGCCAGCATCGCGTGTCATCAAGCGAGCTCGACACTCCGGCGGGCACGGACGCGGGTTCCGCGGAACGTTGCTCATCGTCTCGACGACGCGGCCCTCCACGCACGGAGGGACCGTGATCGTCGCTGCCATGCCCGCGCGGGTCGAAAGGAACGACAGCATGACTCATGAGATCACTCGCGCGCTCCGCCGGAGCTGCATCGCGCTTCTTTCCGTCGGAGCCCTCACCGCGACCGGGTGCGCGGCCAACACGGAGGATCCGCAAGCCGAGGTCTCCGACGACGAGAACATCGAGACCACGCAGCAGGCCTTCAGCTGGGGTTCGCTGACGTACTTCCAGCGCTCGACCAACCTCCCGACGTCCGACAACGTCAAAGACCTCGGCCCCGACACCGGCGTCACCTGCTTTCTCGCCGGTGTCGGCGGGAACCTGAGCTCCAGGTACGGCGCACAGCAGGGAAGCGGCCAGCTCCTCACGACATCGAACGTCGACGTCTACCGCGCGAGCGGCCACTGGTGGCTGCGCGTCGTCCCGGGAATGAGCGGCGGTTACCAGAAGCTCCACGGAAGAGCGATGTGCGTGAACTCCGTCGCGGGCCGGCTCGCCGAGGTCGGCTGGGGAGGCGGAGATCGGAAGCCCATCGCGCCCGTCACCGACAAACGCCGCTGCTTCCTCACGGGCGTGGGAAACAGCGATTGGCATTACGACAACAACGACTTCGACTCGAGCGACGACCAGGTAAGCGTCTACCCGCAAGGGGGGACCTGGTGGATCGGAGGAAGCGGGAATGCGCAAGGCACTGCGGTGTGCATCGACGTCAACGGCTCGTACAACGAGGGCACCATCAACGGCAGCCAGATGTTGATCGGATACAACCCCAACGGCGTCCAGTGCGCGCTCACCGGCGTCCGCGGGCGCTTCCGGACCAACGACTACGGGAGCGGCGCCTTCATTCGATACGAGGCGGGGCTCGGCGAGTGGTGGATGAACAGCACATCCGGCAAGGGCGCCAGCGGGCAGTGCTTCTGGTGAGGGCGTAAGAACGAGCCTTGGCGCGCGAGCACCGTCAACCGCACGGAGCTCGCGCGCCTCGCGCCCGATCAGCCGAAGCTCGCGACGAGGGCGCGGGCTTCGACGATGTTGTCCTCGATGCTGCAGTAGGTCCATCCACCGTAGCGACCGACGGGGTAGACGCCGCGCGAGCGGAGATCCGCGGCGAGCCGCGCGTGCTCGGACATCGAGCGCTGGGTGATGTGGACGTAGGCCGGATCCATGACGACGTGGTGATCGGCAACGAGGCGGTGCCCCTTCGTCACGCCGGTCCTCTCGAGATCGGCGAGGACGCGCTTCTTCATCAGTTCGACGTCGACCACGGCGTCGCGGGCGAAGCCGATCTCGACGTAGAGGCTCAAGCGATCGGTGTCGAAGATGTTGTCGTAGAAGCCGACTCGATAGAACACGACCTCGCGATCGGGGAAGTAGACCCAGTGAACGTCCTTTTGCCCCTTGCGATCGAAGCCGAGATTGAAGACGAGGACCTTGTTCCACGAGTACGCCGTCGGATCGTGGGGCACGTGCGCCGCCGCCAGGAGGCGATTGAACGGTGCTGACGATACGAGGCGCTCGAACCGGATCTCGCGCTTGTTCGTCGTCGCCACCTTCGTGTCGAGGTCGATCGAGAGGACAGTCTCCGAGAGCGCGATGCCGTCCGGACGAACCGCGCTCGCGATCGCCTTCACGTATTCGATCGCCCCACCCTCCGGATAGGTGAACTTCGCGTTGTAGCTCGCGTTGTCGGCGACCTTCATGTTGCGGATGATGTCGGTCAGGTCCGCGTGCGGGAAGAAGCGGCCCATCGCGTCCTTGTCGAGGGACCCGAGATCACAGGCGTAGAGCTTCTCGTTGTACGGGATGAGGAACTTCTCCGCGATCGACCGGCCGAAGCGCGCGTAGAGCATGCTCTCGAAGCTCTCGGCCGTGCTCGCGGAGTCGTCCGGCGCGGGCGGCGCGTGCTTGCCGAGGAGCTCTCGCGGCGCACGCGCGAAGTAGAGGTCGTAGAGGCACTCGATCAGCTCCTCCTTCGGGAGCTGGTGGATGTTCTTCTGGAACGGAAAGTCGATCTGCGTGCCCTTGTAGTCGATGAACGACTTCTTCACGACGTCGAGGATGCGCTGCTGCGGCATGCGCTCGCGCAACCACGCCTCGATCTCCGGGTGCTTGAAGTGGAAGAAGTGCCCGGAATAATCCCAGACGAACCCTTCCTTCTTGATCGTCTTGCAGTAGCCGCCGATCTCGGAGTCGGCCTCGAGGACGAGGTAGTCGGTGTCTCCGCGCTCCCCGAGCGCCGCCGCGGTGGCGAGACCGGTGATGCCGGCCCCGACGATGAGGGTGCCCACGCTCGTCGTTTCCATCGCGCGACACCCTAGCAGATGTTGGTTTCTGCCCGGCCGGATGACGCCCGCGGTCGTCCTTCCGGGTGGCCGCTCACGCGCGCACGCCGCGAGCTTCCAGCTCGACGGCTCGCCGCGCGGCACGTCGTATGCGTGGAAGCTCGCTCGCATGCCCCGAGCGAAGCCGAACGGAGAGACGACGGAACCATGCGAGCGCGCCGGCAGAGGCGCACGAGCTCCGATGGTGGAGCACGCCGGAGCTCAACCTTCGAGGCGCCGCGGAGATTCCCCTGACGAGGCGCGACGTCGATGACGACGACCGCACTCCGTCCAGAGCGCTTCCGCGACCGCGTGCGCGACGTCGTCGTGATCGCGTCGTCATCCCGGAGCGGCTCGAGCCTCTTCGCCGAGTGGCTGCGCCAATCCAGCGACCTTCTCCACCTCCGCGGCGAGCCGAACCCGCTGCTCCGATCGGTCGGGCTGATGACGGGGGCGTCGGGACGTGACGGTCCTTCCGACGTGCTCTCCCCCGACGACGTTCCGCCCGATTGCCGTCTCGACGACTTGTTCGCACGCGATGCGGGACATCCGGCGCCGAAGTCCGCCGCCGTCGACGTGGCCCAGCTCGCCTCGGATTGGCACTGGCGGCTCGGCATGGAGTGGCCCGGCGCACGCTTCCATCCGGAGGACGTCTTCGGCTGGACGGCCGCGGCGCTCCGGGACATCGGGTATCGTCCAGGCCAGGCGCTCGACGTAAATGCGTTCGCGCTGCGGTTCTTGGACCGCGTCGCCGAGGTCCACTCTCGGGTATCGCCCTACCGCTACGATCTCCCGGCTTCACTCGTTCGAGAGCACCATCCCGGAATGCTCGTCCCCGACGGCCCGCCGGGCGAAGGCCTGATCGAGGAACCTCCGTTCATCCTCGTCGTGCCTTGGTCGCGGGTCCGGCCGGAGGAAGTCGGCCGGCATCCGCTCGTCTTGAAGACGCCGAGCGCCGGCTACCAGCTCGGCTTCTATTGCGCGCTCTTTGCGTCGGCGCGCGTGCGCGTCATCCACCTCGTGCGCAATCCGGCTGCCTGCATCAACGGGCTGCTCGACGGGTGGATGCACCATGGGTTCTTCTCCCGCCAGCTCCCCGATCGGCTGCGGATCCGCGGCTACAGCGACGTGTTCCCTGCGTGGGGTCGCTCCTGGTGGAAGTTCGACCTTCCACCGGGCTGGGAAGCGTACGCGGGGGCGAGCCTCGGCGAGGTCTGCGCGTTCCAGTGGGCCTCGGCCCATCGGGCGATCTTGAACGCCATCGACGTGCTCCGCCTCGAGTCGCTCCGGATTCGCTTCGAGGACTTCATCGCGCCCGACGACCGTGCACGCCAAACGCGGAAGCAGGTCTGCGATTGGCTGGGGACCGCCGAGCACGTCGATGGTGAGCTCCCTCGTGTCATGTCGACGCGCCCTCCGCGACCGTTTCGCTGGCACGCACGCGCGGACGAGCTGACACCGCTCTTCGAGACGGAGCGCGTGCGTTCGATCGCGCGCGAGCTCGGATACGGAGCCGACCATGCCGACTGGAGCTGAGCCTCGTGTGGAGCACCTGCCGGCGACGCTGGGCGGTCCTGGATTTCGCGTCCGCGCGCAGTCGCACCGGGAGGACGTCGAAGAGGGCCGCGTCTGGCACACCTGCGGCTCGTCCTCGGAGACAGCACCGCTGCTCGAGGTCGTGCTCGGCTGGCCACCGGACACGCTCGCATCCTCCCGTCCGGCGGATGACGACCTGCTCCTCGAGCGCCCCGATCTCGCGCGCATGCGGGAGGAGGCCGTCGCGCTCGCAGAGCACCTCCGGTCGAGCGGCGTCGGTGTGCACTGGGTCCGCGACGTCGACGCGCCGCCGAACGTCGTCTTCATGCGGGACCTGTTCTTCATGACCCCGGAGGGTGCGATCATCGCTCGCCCCGCCGCCGAGCAGCGCGCGCTCGAGCCCAGGCTCGTCGCCGCGCGGCTCGCAGCCCTCGGTGCGCCGATCCTCGCGACCGTGCACGGCCGCGGCTGCTTCGAGGGGGCCGACGCCCTATGGCTCGATCCGGAGACGGTCCTCATCGGCATCCGCCGCACGAACGTGGAGGGTGCAGAGCAGGTCTCGCGCGTCCTCGCTCCGATGGGAATACGCACGATCCGTCTGCCGGTGCCGCCTCGAATCCAACACCTGCTCGGCGCGATGATCTTCGTCGAGCCTGGTCGCGCAGTCCTTCATCCGCGCGCCGTGAAGACGGAGATCGAGGCAGTCCTGCGTGCGCATGGCGTCGCTCTCGTCGTCCTCCCCGACGACGACGAGGTCACGCTCATCCGCGCCATGAACTTCGTCGTCCTCGGGGACGGCCGCCTTCTGATGCCCGAAGGCTCACCCCGCGCCGAGGCGCTCTACCGCCACACGGGATGGGCACCCGAGACCGTCCGGATCGGCGAGTACCTGAGCTGCGCCGGCGGGCTCGGATGCATCGTCGGCATTCTCCGACGCTCGTCTGGCTAGCGATCGCGCCGGTGACGCGCTCGACGCGCGCACGAAGACGAGCTCGACGCCCCGCCCCGGTCTCCCTGCGCGGCCTCGGCTACTTCTCGACGTAGCCCTTCTTCGTCTTCTCGGCCACGAGCTTGTCGTATTCCTTTTGCGCGACCGCAGCCAAGGGCCAGTTCTCAGGCCTCTGCGCCGCGCGTGATGCGGCCTTCATCGGCGCGCCGGCGAGCCCCAACGCCGTCGAGCGGCGTGGCCGAGAGCGGCGACATTGCGCTCGCCGCCACATCCGACCAAACTTCGGGCGTGCGCCCTCGCTTGCGTGTTCTCCTCGCGTCTTCCTTCCTCGGAGCCAGCGTCGCCGGCATCAGCGCCGAGGCGCGCGCAGACGAGGAGCTCGCCGTGAACGCGGAGCCGTCCGCCCCCCCGACGTCTGCGCCCCGCGCCGCGCCTCCGGCATACGGCTCGGAGCCCGAGGGCCCGAAGGGAGCGCCGCCGCCATACGTCTACGAGCCGCTCCCCAAGCCGCCCCCCTTCGGCCGGCGCGGGTTCCAGATGGCGATCCGGAGCGGCCTCTCGTTCCCGTTCGGCTCGTTCCGGGATCGGGGCGATCCCGGCGCCGGCGGTGCCCCGAAGCCGGGGGACCTCGTGGGGCCGCAGATCCCGCTCACACTCGATCTCGGTGTGAAGCCGTCGAAGTGGTTCTTCGTCGGCGGGTACGTGTCGTTCGCGGCTGGCCTTGCCGCCGGAGAGCTCTCACGCTCGTGCGACACGCTACGGCTCGACTGCCGCTCGCTGAGCTTCCGCGTCGGGGCGCAGATTCACTATGCGATCGCGCCCGACGACCTCGTGAACCCGTGGCTCGGCTACGGCCTCGGGTACTCGTCGGTCACCGTCGGCGACGACGGCGCCGACGTCACCTATCGCGGCTTCGACTTCGGGCACTTCATGGCCGGAATCGATCTTCGCCTGTCGAAGACGCTCGGCCTCGGTCCGTTCGTCGACTTCACCGTTGGCAAGTACGCCTCGCGCAAGATCGAGACTGCCGGCGGCCGGATCGACGCCGACATCTCCGGCCGGTCGTTCCACTACTGGCTCACCGTCGGTCCGCGACTCACCGTCTTCCCCTGAGAAGCGCTCCGGAGGCACGGGGATTGCTCGCGACGCGGTCCATGCGTTTGCTTTCTTCCCTCCTCGTGATCGCGTTCGTCGGCATCGGTACCCTCGCCACCACGGCTTGCGAGGAGAAAGTCTGCACACTGATGGGGTGCGGCGCGGAAGGAGTCACGGTCGAGTTCACGCTCCGCGAGCGGGGCGCCTATGTCATCGATGTCGTGGTCGACGGCGAGCGAACGACCTGTCGCGCCACCCTGCCACTCCGCGCGGACGACTCTGGATGCGGTGGGTCCGCCGTCGTGCTGACCAGATCGGGCTCGGCGCTCCCCGAGAGCGAGCACACGATCGGGCCGCTCAGGATCGCGAGCACCACGGCCACGGAGGTCTCGATCCGGCTCGAGCGTGACGGCACGGTGGTCGCGGAGAAGAGCTTCTCCCCCGCGTACGAGACGACGCCAGGTCCGAACGGCCCCGAGTGCGACCCGGCGAGCTGCACGAGCGCGCGCACGACGTTGCCGTGATGCAGTGCGATTCCCGACCGTCGCTCAATGAGCCGCGGACTTGGAGAAGAGGTTCACGATCACGACGCCGACGACGATGAATCCGAGTCCAATCACGGCGGCGCGGTCGAGCGGTTGCCGAAGAACGACGTAGCCCACCGTCGAGATCAGCACGATCCCGAGTCCACTCCAGATGGCGTAGGCGATCCCGACGGGGATGGTCTTGAGCGCCTGCGACAGCAAGTAGAACGAGCACAAGTAGCAACCGGCCATGACGATGGTCGGAACGAGCTTGGTGAACTGCTCCGACTTCTGCAGATAGGTCGTGCCGGTCACTTCGAGCACGATGGCGAGACCGAGCGCGCCGTAGGTCGTGACTGCGGGACTCATGACTTCCTCGTCAGACCGAGGAGCGCCTGGCGGAGAGCCTTGCTGGGGGGCGCGCCTTGGCCGAGCAACGCCGCCAGCCAGATTCCATCAGCGGCATGACGTGCGAGCTCCAACGCTGGCGCGGAGTCCGTCTGCTTGTTCTGCTTCAGCTGCCCGTCGAGCCAGTCCGCCCACCGCTGCTTCAATCGTGGTTCGGTGACCGAGGACATCATCAACGCCGACCACTGGACGACTTCCTCACCGCCGAGCAGCTCGAGCGTTGCGTTGATGTAGGCGCGCGTGAAGCGCCCGAAGCGTTCCGGATCGGCGTCCATCAATTGCCGTACGCGGCCTTCGAACGACTGCAGCAGCTCGTCGAAGATCGCGTCGACAAGCGCCTGTTTCGTCGGGAAGTGGTGCAGAAGCCCTCCCTTCGTGACGCCGGCGGTATCGGCCACCGCCTGCAGCGACAGCCCAGCGACACCGTGCTCGACGCAGAGACGCGCCCCATGCTCGAGCAGTCGGCGCCTGACGAGTGCAGGCTCCTTCTTTCGCTCGTACGCGCTTGCCATGAGCCAAAGATACCATCTGGTTGGTATCTTTCAAGCCAGGCGCAGGCGCGACCGCGACCCGCCGTGCGGCAGCGGTGGAGCTGAAGGACACTCGCGCGATCATCATCGAGCGGACGTTCCGCGCTCCGGCCTGAAGCCCGGCCGGGCGTCGGTCGGCCGGCTCACGTGTCGGGCATGACCGCTGCAAGAACGCGGAATCGCGACGCGGACGAGAGGGCTCGGCAATGAGGACACTGCACTACCAATTCGCTAGAACGCAAACCGACGAGCACGCCAGAACGCATGCGTTGACCGAGTTCGACCTGTACGACCCGATGCAGCGATTCGGTCGCGAGCTCTTCGACACCGATGAGGATTGGTCTCACTTCGAGCCCGAGATCAGCACCATGCGAAAGAAGCACGGCCCCAACGCGTGGACGCGCTGCAAGGACACGCTTCGTCGGGCATGGCGCCATCGAGCGCGAGCGAAGTATTGACCCGTCGCTCCGGGTACACTCGAGGAGCTCAGGGAACGCGTCGCCCTCGAGAGGGTCACGTGGGCGTCCTGGACGAATCGGTTCAATAGGACCGTCGGCATTGCCTAGGTCATCGAATCGCGTGCCGCATCGCCCGTGGGGGATGACGAATCATCCGGTCGACCGACCGGTGAGGCGCTGCACTCAGCCCAACGCGCGTGCCTCACATGGGTCGGGATCGTACTCCTCCTGTTTCGTATGGAGCGACGGACTCGGCGCGACGAGCTCGGAGACTTTCAAAGCCCCTCGCTGACTCACGAACAAGCCCGACGCCCCATCTCTGGCTCAGCGATTTCGAGCTCAGTGACGAATCGCTGACAACGTCCGCGCACCGATCGCGGCTCCGCTGACGAGCAGCGCTCCGCCGACGCTCAACATCGCGATGAGAGTCATGAAGATGGGCGTGTTTCCGAGGACGCCGATGATACCGAGGACGAGCGCGCCGAGACCGACGAGGAAGTGAACGGCCGACGCGGCCATGAGCCCTCGACTCGTCATTCCGCCACCCGCCTCGGGCTCCACCGTTGGAGCTCGGCTCGAGAGGAGCAAGCCCACTCCGACGACGATCGCTGCCACGGGTAGCAACGTCGGGGCCTCGATGCGGAGGAGACTGAGTACGCCAAGCGCGATCGCCGCGACCGCCGCGATCGAGTCCGCGCCGATGCTGCTCTTGGCCAGGGTGCGCTCGGCTCGGGTATAGCGCCCGTGAACCCGCGACGCGACGGTAGCCGCCTCGAAGAGCAGCGCTACGCCAACAGCGATCGTAGCGACCGCCGCAAAGGGACGGATTGCGTTGCCGGCAAGCCCGAGAATCGAAAGCACTACAGCGGCGAGCCCGGCCAAAGCCTCGACGGCAGATCCACCCGCCGCCACGCCCTCGTGCTCGTTCTTGGTCAATTCGATGTTCTGCATGACGATAGCTCTCCTGTTCTCGTCAGACCCTTCGATTTGCATTTGCTGGTCCAGGATCACGCGCGGCGAGCCCCAGCTTCCACCTCTACTGCGGGCTCACATGGCCGTTATGGGAGGCTCGACGCGCTCGCCATTCGAGGGCGGAGCGCCCTCGATGCGCTTCTCCCGACGATGAATGATCCGCTCGTTCACCTTCCCGTAGGTGCCCTTCGCGGCGCCGAGAGCCCTCGATCGCGTGCCGGGCGACAAGTACATCAGCGCAGCAATTCCGCTCAGTGCGAGGCCGATACTGCCGAGCGTGTACGCCGCGACCGGTGTCCGCCTTCGTCTCGTCAGATACGGAACGGCCGGAAGCACAGCGATCAGGTTCTTGAGGACGCGGTTGACGGTTCGGTCGATCTGCCGCTTGTTGATCTTCATGGCGAATCGAGCGTGCATCGCCCGTACCGCCAACGTTGCAGAGCCGACGCTCGCTTTGCTCTCCACGCCAATGCTTGCCTTCGAGCAGCGGGCCCCCTCGGCTCGCCTTTGCAAAGCAGCTCTTCGGTCCCCAAGACTGCCTGATCGCCGAATTCTGCCGTGGCTCGCGGACGGGGCGCACCCCTTGCAGGGTTCAGGAATAGGAGGCTGTCATGTCGATCCTATTCTTCATCCTGTTCGGCCTTATCGTCGGCTTTCTCGCACGAGCCATCATGCCGGGGAAGCAATCGATGGGCTTGATCGCCACTGCGCTGCTTGGCATTGTCGGGTCGTTCTTCGGCGGGTTCGTCGGCAATCTCGTCTATCACCGCCCGCTCCTCGAGGCCCATTCCTCGGGCTTCGTCGGGAGCATCCTCGGAGCGCTGGCCATTCTTGCGATCGTCACGTACGCCGGTCGGCGTCGGGGCGCCTACGCCTGAGCGAATCGAACGCCGTTCCGGTTCGTACTCGCGTCGTATTCGCAACCGGGCGAATGCGCGCGCAAACGACCGAAGCCGATGGATCGAATCCATTGGCTGCGTTGAAGGCACCCAAGAGTCGCCCCGCCTTGCTGTCCTCTTCGTGGGATCGAGACGCATGACGCATGTGAGGCAAGAGCGCTCCGCTTCACCTCCGCGTCTCCTCGAGACTTGCAGGCATTCGCCTGCGGTCCACTGCGCAGGATGCGGCACGACGCTTGCGACGCTTGGCCGTATGCGCCAATCGAGGTGCATGGAACCAGGAGCCGAGCGATGGGCACGGTAGCAGAGCGTGGCAAGGGCATGGCCGAGCAAGTTGGCGGCAAGATCGAGCAAGGTGTCGGCAAGGTCGTCGGCAGCGATAAGATGCAGGCTGAAGGCAAGACGGCGGAGCTGAAGGGCGAAGCCAGGGAGGAGGCCGCGAAGGCCGCTGAGCGCACGAAGGCCACTGCACAGGAAGCTGGCGGTGCGATCGAGAAGGGTGTCGGAACGATCGTCGGCAGCGAGAAGATGCAGGCAGAAGGAGCGGCCAAGCAGGAGACAGGCGAAGCTCGGCACAAGGCAAACCAGTAGGCACGCCTCGTCCAGCAGGAGTCGTCGGGCTCCTGCCAGCAGGAGTCGTCGGGCTCCTGCCAGCAGGAGTCGTCGAGCTCCTGCGCTCGAGCTCGAGCCCACTAGGAACCGCTTCATTCGCGAGGCGGGCGGCCGTGTCCATTTCCATCACTCCCGTTCACGCGGCGCTCGGTCCATGCACGCTCCTCCTTTCGCCGCCTGAACTGCGCGGTTCGTCGCTCATCGTTCTCGCCCTTTCGTTCGTCGCGCAGGTGCTCGTCGTACATCTGTGCAACTCATCGAACCGGGAGAGGTGACATCATGCTTCTCACGACAGCCGTGATTCCGAGGACCGATCTCGTCAGTCTCGTGGAGTCGATCACACCGCTCTGCGTGACCATCGACAAGGAACGAAACCGGACCATCTCGCTGGGGCGACCGAAGGTCGAGCTCGTCGCTGGTCGCGGACTGCGCCTGCGTGGCGACGCCCACGTTCATTGGGACTTCGCGCACGTTCCGATACCGGTGACGATCAACACATGGCAGCTCGTGCTCGTGCCTCGGGTTTCGTCACGTGGTCGTTCGCACGTCCTGTCGTTCGCCCCCGACCTGGAAGAGCTCGACGTGAAGTTGGTCCCCGGATTCGTCGACGAGAAGATCGCCAATGCGATCCGAGATGCCATCTCGCATCATCGCGACCGACTCGCGTGGGACTTCGGGCGGACACTTTCGAAGCGCCTACCCCTCCCCGCGAACGTCTCGCCATCGAACACGTTCGAGATCTTTCCGGTAGGGGGCGACGTCTCGGTGGGCGAAGCGGAGATCCGCCTGGCGCTTCGATTCGAAACGCGCTTCGAACCACGCGCCGCCGAGGCCGAGAGCGATGCCGCGCAGAAGCGGGCGCCGGCGCTGCAGGAGACGACGGCACGCGCCTCTGGACACTGACCCCAGAGCTCGAAGCGTTCAGCTTCTCGTTCCGTCACGCGGCCGGGTCGTCATCGGCGTGAACGCGGAACGGAGGACCGGACGGGCTACCGAACGTATGGCCTTCCAGGGCGCGGACGAGCGCACGTGAAGGGCGACGCGGAGGGCACGCAGATTGCTCGACGTCGAGGGTATCGCTGGAGGCGAACCATGGAAACCACGGTAGATTGGCTGACTCTCGCGTTCGGGAAGCTCGTTGCGTTCCTTCCGAGCTTGATAGCAGGACTCGTAGTTCTGCTCGTTGGTTACATCATCGGCGTTCTGCTAGCCAAGGCGACGCGAGTGCTCGCACATCGGCTCGGATTCGACCGATTCATTGTTCGCCTTGGACTCGGGGAGCCGAAGGGGGAGAGCGCCGCGTCCAACGTCCTCGGTAAGCTGGTCTTCTTCTTCGTGATGGTCGCAACGATCATGCAGACGGCCCGCGTCTGGGATCTCACGTTCGTTGCAGCTGGCCTCGCGCGGTTCCTCGCGTACGTCCCGCACGTCCTCGCCGCCTGCGTCGTCTTCGCGGTCGCGCTGTTCCTCGGCAATTGGGTGCGCGATCGGCTCATGCGCGGCGCCGTCGAAGGTGAGGATCGCCGCGTGCGCATCAGTGTGCTGCCGTCCGCCGTCCGTGCCGGCATCATCGCGCTCGGTTCGTTCATGGCGCTTCGCGAGCTGCAGATTGCGCCCGAGATCGTCAACGCTGCATTCATTCTCCTCCTCGCGGCCGCGGCAGTCGCAACTGCACTCGCATTCGGGCTCGGCGCTCGAGACGTCGCGGGACGCGTCGCCCAGTCCTGGTACGATCGTCGTCGGGTCCAAACCGGATTTGCGCGCGACATCGAGATGCCCTCGGTAGAGCGACAACCCACGTAATCAGCGACGCGCACGCCGCGGCGGAGGCGCTCCGTCTGGCTCACCTCGTCTCGCCCTCCGTGGCTGCGCATCGAACGCGACACGGAGGACCATCCCCCTTCCTACGGGCAGGCGCGGCGAGACCTTCCCTCGCGGGGTCGGTCGAACGGCGCGGCACGGACGCGCCCGCCTTCTCCGCGACAGCGCGAGCATCGACGTCCGCGGGCGAGCGATGTAGCGTCGGGCCATGAGCAGCACCCATCACTTCGCAGCGCACCTCGTGTGGACCGGCGCGTCGAATGGCCCCGTCCGCGACTACGAGAGCTACTCGCGGGAGTTCGAGGTCGAGATCGACGGCAAGCCTGCGCTGAAGGGCTCGGCGGCTCCGCCCTTTCGCGGTCTGTCCCATCTCCACAACCCCGAAGATCTGCTCGTAGCAGCGCTGAGCTCCTGCCACTGCCTCTCGTACCTCGCGCTCTGCGCTCGCGCGCGGATCGTGGTCGAGGCGTACGAGGACGACGCCACCGGCACGATGGCCTTCGATCGCGTGGCGAAGGTGATGAGGTTCACCGAGGTCGTTCTTCGTCCGAAAGTCCGACTCGCCGCCGGCGCGGACGTCGACAAGGCACGCGCGCTCCACGAGAACGCGCACCACGAGTGCTTCATCGCCAACTCGGTCAACTTCCCCGTCCGCAACGAACCGACGATCACCGTCGGCGGCTAGAGGACGCCACCGGCACATCGCCCATCGCCGAGCCGCGTGCGCCCGCCGCTACGCGGTCTCGACGATGCCGTTCGCGACCCGCACGGGCCATGGTGAGAGCCGTGCGCCCGCGCAAGGACCACCGACGCACATACCGTCTTCGACGCGGAAGAGCGCGCCGTGCCACGCACAATTGACGAGCGTCTTGTCGGGCGTCAGATAGTCGTCGAGCTTCCGCGCGAGCGGCAAGCCCTGATGCGGGCATTGGTCCACGTAGCCGAAGACTTCGTCGCCGCGTCGAACCACGAACCCGTGAAAGAACGCGTCGCCGATCTGCAGGACGAAGTTGCGCGCGCCCTCGACGCCGATGGCATCGAGAGAGCAGAGCTGAACGCCCGCGGGCGTCGTGTACACGCGTTTCCGTGCTTCCGTCATCGAGCGGTAGAGGGGGCGGCGGTCTGGTCGATCGATCGCTCGGGCGTCACTGGCAAGTCGCGGGACGGTAGCACGAGCCTCGCCGGCGGGTGAAAGACGGAGGCTGGAGGCGCCTCGCTCCGGGCGCGAGAACTGCCGAGATCTTCAATCCACGGCTGACGAACGCGACCCGGTGGGCGCACGCGGCGACGACGCCTCGCGCTCGTCGTAGCGGTCGCGCTATAGCGGTGCTCACTTGGAGTGACCTCCGATTCACGCCCGCCCGTTGGGCGAGCGGGCGTGAATCTCCGGTCAAAGCGAGTACGTGTGAGCCGACCGCTTCGAGCTTTCAGGATCGGCGCAACTGAGTTGCGCCTTAGCTCTTGGCTGATGTTAGTTTCGGGCACTCCGATGACGCCCGAGGCATTCCAAGAGACCTTCGACCGCATCCGCGCGCAGATGGCCCACGTCGTCGTCGGGCAGGAGGAGCTCGTCTTCGGGCTCCTCGTCACGGCGATCGCCGGCGGTCATGTGCTCATCGAGGGCGCGCCCGGCCTCGGCAAGACCCTCGTGGCGCGAGCGTTCGCACGCGTCTCGGGGGCGAGCTTCAAGCGGATCCAGTTCACG
Source organism: Myxococcales bacterium 68-20 (assembly GCA_001899635.1). Taxonomy (GTDB): domain Bacteria; phylum Myxococcota_A; class Polyangia; order Polyangiales; family Polyangiaceae; genus Labilithrix. The sequence goes on from MKVQ01000012.1 coordinate 69,944, forward strand.
CCCGACCTCATGCCGAGCGACGTCACGGGCTCCAGCGTCTTCGAGCGACAGCGCGGCGACGGCGGAGGGACCTTCACCTTCGTCCCGGGTCCGATCTTCTGCCAACTCCTCCTCGCCGACGAGATCAACCGTGCCCCGGCGAAGACGCAGTCGGCGCTCCTCGAGGCGATGCAGGATCATCAGGTCACGGTCGACGGCACGTCGCGTCCCTTGCCGGCGCCGTTCATCGTCGTCGCGACGCAGAACCCCGTCGAATCGCAAGGCACCTATCCCCTCCCCGAAGCCCAGCTCGATCGCTTCCTGATGAAGGTCACCGTGGCGGATCCGCCGCGCGAGGTCGAGCAGCAGATCGTGAAGAACCACGCCACCGGCTTCGATCCGACCGACCTCTCGGCGCTCGTTCCCGTGACGTCGCCGGAGGAGCTCGTCGCGATGAGCGCGCTCGCGGGAAAGGTGCGCGTCGACGATGCCGTCGTCGGTTACGTCGTCGACCTCGCCCGGCGCACCCGCGAGGATCGCGCGATCGAGCTCGGCGCATCACCCCGAGCCTCGATCGCGATGATGAAGGCCGCGCAGGTCGTCGCCGCGAGCGAGGGGCGCGACTTCGTCACCCCCGACGACGTGAAGTCCGTCGCCAAGCCAGTCCTTCGTCATCGCGTGATGCTGCATCCGGACGCCGAGCTCCAAGGCATCAGCGCCGACGAGCGCATCGACGACATCCTGCGATCGGCGCCGGTGCCGCGCGCTGCCCCCGAGGTCCACGCCGCGGCCGCGTCGGCCTGAGCGCGGGACAGCGCACGTGGTCCCCACCAAGCGCCTGGTGAGCCTCGCCTTCGTCGCGGCTGCCGTCGCGCTCGTCGCCGGCTACGTGCCGGGCGTGGATGCCGCGTGGATCGGGATCGACGCGCTCCTCGTCGCCATGTGCGGAGCGGATGCCCTCGCCGGCCGGCAGCGGCGCGTGGAGGCCGAGCGGCGCGTCGCCGACATCTTCTCCGTCGGTCGACCGAACACGGTCACGATCGTCCTCTCGAACCGCAGCGACCGTCCGATCACGGGGACGGTGATGGACGATCCGATCGAGGACGCCACCGTGACCGCGCTCCCGGGACACTTCGAGATCCCGCCACGGAGCTCCGCCGAGCTCCGCTACGAGATCACCCCGACGCGGCGCGGGAAGCGAAGCCTCGGCGGGATCACCGTCCGCTACGCGCTGCCGCTCGGCCTCCTGTCGCGTCAGGAGCGGATCGAGCTCCCGCGGGACGTCGACGTCTATCCCGACGTCCATGCCGCGCGTGCGCTCGAGATGCTCCGCCGCCAGGGACGCGAGGATGCACGGCTCGGCTCGCTTCGCGTCCGCGGCGGCGACACCGAGTTCGAGCGCCTCCGGCCGTACCAGCGCGGCGACGAGATGAAGCACGTCGACTGGCGCGCCTCCGCACGACGCGACGATCTCGTCGCGCGGCAGTACCAGGCGGAGTCGAACCAGAACGTCGTCTTCGCGCTCGACGTCGGGCGAGGGATGCGCGGAGAAAGCGGCGGGCTCACGAGCGTCGATCACGCGCTCGCCGCGGCGCTGCTCACCGCCGACGTCGCGCTCCGTGGCGGCGATCGCGCCGGTCTGCTCACGTTCGACGATCGCCCGCGGAGCTTCCTCCGCCCCACCGGAGGCCGCTCGGGAGGCCGCAAGCTGACGCGCGCAGTCTACGCGCTCGACGCAGGCCTGGCGGCGACCGACTACCGATCGGCGATGGTGTTCCTGAAGACGCAGGTGAAGGCGCGCTCGCTCTTCGTCATCTTCACCAACCTGCTCGATCCACGCGGCGCGAAGGACCTCGCCACGGCGGTGCGGAGCCTGATGCCAAGGCACCTCCCGCTCTGCGTCCTCATGCGAGACGTCGAGGTCGAAGCCCTCGCGCTGGCGAAGACGGAGAACGAGGGAGACGTGCTCGTGCGCGCGGCGGCGGCGGAGTCGATCTCGTGGCGCGACGGCATCGTCCGGAGCCTCCGCAACGCGGGCGCGCTCGTCCTCGATGCACGTCCGGAGGACGTGACGCCTCTCCTCGTGAAACGCTACCTCGAGGTGAAGGCGCGCCGCCTCCTCTGAGCCACGCGCTCGCGGTGCGAGCTCATGCGCAGGCGGAGCCCTGTCCACCGAGCGCTGCGCGCGCTCCGCCCGATGCGCGCTGTGGTACGAATCGGACCATGAGGCGCGCTCTTCGTGCACCACTGGTCGGGGCGGCGACGCTCACCGTCATCGGGACGTTCGCGGTCGACGCCGCAGCGCAGCCTGCGTGCACCACGCCGAAGACGATGTGCGCGGGTCACTCCGGATATTACGCGCCGTCCGAAGACCTCGAACGCCTCACCGCCGTCGCCGATCCGATCCTGCGTGACGTGCGCGCGTGCCTCGACGGCATCGGCGCGAAGCACGTCGCGTCCGTTCTCGTCATCCGCTGGGACTCGGAGGGCAAGCCGGTCGACGTGAGGATCGACGTCCCCGGCTACGAAGGCCTCCCGTGCGTGCAGAAGGCGCATGCGAAGGTCGCCATGCTCGAGAACCCGCGCGAGACGGCGATCCGCTGCGAGCTCGGCTGCCCGCCGCCGCCGAAGCCGGCACCGGCGCCCGCGCCGATCGTCGTGGCGCCTCCTGCACCGACGACGGCCCCGGCGCCAGCACCGCAGCCTGCCCCTGCCCCTGCCCCTGCGCCTGTCCCCGCCCCCGCACGCGCGCCCGAAGGGCCACGCTACGAGAAGGTCTGGTACGGCTACCAGACGCTCATCGCCGACGGCCTGTCGCTCGCACTCCTCACTGGTGGCGTCGTGGCGAAAGCTTCGGAGCCGATCGTCGCGGGCTACGTCGGCTTCGTCCTCGCCTCGCCGATCGTCCACATGGCGCACGGCAACGTCGGCCCGGGCTTCGGAAGCATCGGCACCCGCCTCTTCGTGCCCTGGATCGGCGCAGGCATCGGAGCGATCACCGGCCTGATCGTCGGCGGGACGAGCGGGAGCGGCGCAGTCGCAGACTTCGGCAGCCGCGCCAACGGAGCGCTCAACGGCGCGGTCATCGGTACCGTGATCGGCGTCGTCGGTTGTATCGCCATCGACGCGGCCGGGCTCGCGTACACAAAGGAGCGCGTCGACGATGCCAACGTCTCGCTCGCGCCGCGCCCTCCCCAGCCCACCTTCACGCTGGCGCCCTCGTTCGACCTCCGCAGCGATCGCGCGTCGGTCGGCGTCGTCGGGCGCTTCTGATCGGATCGCCACGGACACGCGCGGCGCGCGGGCGTCACCTTCGCATTCGCGGGTCGAACGTGAAGCGGCGCGGCAGCCCGAACACGACCTTCGCCATGTCGGGGTGGCGCGGGTTCAAGAGGACGTTGTGCTCGTCCGGGATGACGGCCGACGGGACCCGGAGGGCGACAGAGCGCCCCTCCGCGACCCACTCGCTCCCGAGCCGGCGTAGCGCGGGCGGCCCGGGGACCTTCCGCCAGCTCTTCGGGAGCTTCGTCGGATCGATGTCCTCCACGGCGAGCGAGCCTGGGATCTCCACGCGGATCGAGACGAGATCGTCGGGGAGGTCGTCCGGATCGAGATGTACGAAGACCTCGAGACAGGCGAGGGCGAGCGAGCCCGCGCAGTACACGACGCCGACGCCCTTGTCGTTCCACCGACCGGGAAAAAGGCGCGCCCCCTCCCCGTCGAATGCGGTCTTTGCGCGCGAGGCCTTGCAGATTCGCCAGGCGATCACGTCAGACGAAGACCCCGTGCTCGATCCGACCGAGCTCCTCGAGGACGGCACCTGCGCCGACGTCCGTGTCGAGCAGCTGGAGCGGGACCTCGCCCCCCAGCGCACGGTTCGGCTTCACGACCCAGCGGCGCGCCTTCTCGACGGAGCCGAGCACGACCGTCGCCTGCGCGAGCACGCGGGCGAGCCGCACGAGGCGCTCCGACTCCTCCGCATCGAGGGGTTGGTTCCGCTCGATACGACGCGCGATCGTACGCTTCGCGAGCCCCAGCGACTCGGCCGTCGCCTGGACGGACATGTCGAGCCGCGCCGCAACCGAGGTGAACGCGTTCGCAGGCAGCCCCTTTCGAATGATCGGCGCGAGCTCGAGCGGATCGCGGACGCGCTGCCTCAGGCCGAGCATCGAGGCCGTCTCGCCGAGGACGTCGCTCCGTGCCGTTGCGCTCCGTGCCATTTGGCATCATCTTAGGTGCCAATCGGCACGACGCAAGCGGGTCGACACCTGCACGGGACGAGGCTCACCGCCGACTCGCCCCCAGGCATCGCCGGCCACGCGCCCGATGACCAGACGTCAGCGATTCGCGACGTCGACCCGGTAGGCACTGCGCTGCTCCTCGCGCACGTCGATGGTCCGACCGAGGAATCGACGGAGGAGCTCGACGTGCGTGCGCAGGTGCGTCGTAGGCGTGACCGTCCGGAACGAGCCGCCCGCCCCGAGCGCCATCGGCAGAACGAGCTGATCGGCCAGGTGCTCGCCGACGGGGACGTCGGCCTCGAGCCATGCTCGGACCTCGCGGGCGACGCGCGCGGCCACCTCTTCGGCGCGCACGCCGCGCTCGCCGAAGCCCGAGAACACCTCGGTCACATGCTCCGCCTCCACGAGCGCGAGCAGCACGTTGCCCGGTCCGGCGCTCGTCACCACCTCCGGGCGCGCATCCGCATCGTGCCAGCCGAGGAGCCCGACGAGCGCGGCGATCTCGCGTTGGGCGACATGCGCTGGCAGGCGCGACGAGAGCGCGCGAATACGCTTCGCGCGGATCGCGCCCCGCTCCTCGAGCACGAGCGCGCCGAGCGCCGGGCATGCCTGGATCTCGACGCGGACGAGACCGCCTCCTGCCGGATAGAGGCCCGCCGCGACGAGCTCCGACGAGATCTTCGCGCCCATCCGTCGCAGGAGCGGCAGGTACGTCGTCTCGAAGAACGGATAGGGCGGCGACATCGGGTTGTGCGTGCCCCCGGAGACCTCCACAACGGATGCGTCACGCGCCGAGAGCAACGCCGGCAAGAGCGTCTGCACGACGAGCATCGCGCTCCCCGCCGAGCCGACATCGAAGCGATACGTCCCGCCTCGCACCGTGCGCGGCGAGAACGTGACCGTACGCGATCCGAGCTCGTCGCCGGTCACCTCCGCATTCGAGACCTCTTGTGCCGCTCGAAGCGCCGTCAGGTGTTGCCGCAAGAGCCCGGGCTTGGCGCGTCCGGCGCGCACGTTCTCGATGGTCACCGGCGTCCCCGTGACCATCGAGAGAGTCAGCGCCGTTCGCACGATCTGCCCGCCACCCTCGCCGCCCCCGCCGTCGATCACGAGCATCGCCCTACCCCTTCACGCACGACACCTGCCGGTTCCCGTGCGCCACGTCCAAGAGATCCTTCATACGCCCCGAACATGGTGCTGCGGGCGCGGACCGCCAAGGCGAGCTGCTCTTGCCGCGGAGAGCGGGAGCCCGTCGCCTGGTTCGGAACAAGCGCGACCTTGGGTGATTCGCCCTCGAACGGCAGAGCCAGAGTCTTCGCGCGCACGCATCACGACATCGTCGCATGGCATTTCCTCACGCATTGTCCGGCGCGCGCGAGCGCCGCGAGAGTATCGTGCGTCGCGGTGCCCGCATTCCGCCACGCGCTTCGTCGCCATCGTGTCCTTGGTCCCATCACACTCGGTCTGCTCGTTGCCGTTGGCTGCAGCAGCGACCCTTCCTCGAGCGGGCTCGAGCCCAGCGTGTCGAGTGCACGGCCGGCGCTGGACAGCGCGTCGAGCGTCGATCCCGCATCGGCTTTCGTCACCTCGTTCGACGACGCGCTCGGCACGCCGACGTTTCTCCGAGCGGCTCGCTCGAACGTCGTTCGTCGTCGAAACACGAGCCCCGAGCGAGCGGCACGGGCGCACCTCGAAGCACTCGCTTCCCGTTACCGACTTCCGCGCAGGGCACTCGATTCGGCCGTCGTCACGCAGGTGAGCGACTCAGGCAAAAACGGCGTGATCGTCGTCTTGCGGCAGAGAATCGGTGGCGTCGACGTCATCGAGCGTGATGCGAAGGTCCTGTTGGACGAGAACCTCTCGCTCGTCGCAATCGGCGGTGCGCTGCACCCTGCCGCGTTCGCGCATTCGAAGCTCGGTCGTTTCGCGCTCGGCGCGGAGGAGGCTGCAGCGCGAGCCTTCGACACGCTGTACCCGCCGTCCGGCTCCTCGACCGCGACGCGCTTCGTGGCCGCCGATTCGCGCGCGGACGGAGACGACGCGTTCGTCCTTGCCGGTGGCACCTCCGCAGACGGCGTTCGCCTTCTTCGTCCGGTGCGCGCGAAGCGGGTCTACTTCCCCGCCGGCGAGCGGCTCGTGCCGGCTTACGCCGTCGAGATCATCGCTGAGGTGTCGGGCCCGGCCGGCCAACACGATGATGCCTACGCGCTGCTCGTGGCGGCGGACGACGGACGGATCCTCCGGCGGAGAAGCCTCGTTCACCACGCGGCGTACACGTACCGCGTCTTTGCCGACGCGTCGGGCCGTCATACGCCGATGGACGGCCCCATCGCGAACCTCACCCCGCATCCGACGGGACTCGCCGACAAGACGAGCGTGTCCTTCGTGCCGCCGAACCTCATCACCATCGACGGCTTCAACGCGACCCGGGACCCCTGGCTCCCGGCAGGCGCCACGGAGACGCGCGGCAACAACGTCGACGCGTACACGGACGACGACGTGGACGGCTTCTCGGCCGGGGACCTGCGCGCTTCGGTTACCGCGCCTGGAACGTTCGACCGGCTCTTCGACGTCTCGCTCGAGCCGACAGCGTCGACCAACCAGAGGATGGCAGCGGTGACGAACGCGTTCTTCGTCACGAACTGGCTCCACGACGACTGGTACGACGTCGGGTTCGACGAGGCCTCGGGCAACGCGCAAGCCTCGAACTACGGGCGCGGAGGCAGCGAGGGCGATCCGCTCCTCGTCCAGGTCCAGGACAGCGCCGCCGCCGGCAAGCGGAACAACGCGAACGCGATGACGCCTGCCGACGGCTCGTCGCCGCGCCTGCAGTTCTACCTCTGGGATGGACCAATCGAGGGCTCCCTCACGGTGACGCCCGGCGGCTCGTTCGCAGCGGGCGCGGCAACGTTCGGTCCGCAGTCGTTCACGCTCGAGAAGAACATCGTCCTCGCGAGCGGCCCCGCAGGCTCGACAGCGTGCGGGACGCTCTCCAACGTCACGGACAAGGTCGTCCTCATCGATCGGGGAGGCTGCACGTACGAGTCGAAGGCCAAGAACGCGCAGAACGCCGGCGCCACCGGTGTGATCATCGCGAACAACACGGCGGGCGAGATCGCGCCCATGACCGACGATCCGGTCGTGACCGGGGTGACGATTCCGGTTCTGTCGATCACGCAAGCCGCCGGCACGACGATCAAGGCCCAGCTCCAAGGGAACGCGGTCATGCCGGCGCGGATGCATCGGACGAGCTCGCCCGCACGCGACTCCGCGCTCGACGCGTCGATCATCGCCCATGAGTGGGGCCACTACCTCCACCACCGCCTCGTGCGCTGCTCCACCGAGCAGTGCGGTGCCGAGAGCGAAGGCTGGGCGGACTTCATCGCGCTGCACATGTCGCTTCGCCCGGGCGACCAGCTCGGCGGCACGTTCGCGGTCGCGCAGTATTCGACACCGGCCCTCTCGAGCGATACCGCCTACTTCGGATTGCGGCGCTTCCCGTATTCGGTCGATTTCACGAAGAACGCCCTCACGTTCAAGCACATCACGAACGGCGTCGCGCTTCCGGACACTCCGATGAACAGCCGCGCGGGCGGCGTGAACGCCGAAGTCCACAACGCCGGCGAGGTGTGGGCCTCGATGTTGTGGGAAGCCTACGTCGCGCTCCAGAGGCGTGCGGCGGGTCCGGCGCCGGCCTACACGTTCGACGAGGCGCGAAAGCGAATGGCGTCGTACGTCGTGGGAGGCATGAAGCTCGCTCCCGCGAATCCGACCTACACGGAGCAGCGCGACGCGCTCCTCGCAGCGGCGTTCGCACGCGACGCGGCGGATGGCAACGCGCTCGCAGAGGGATTTGCGCGTCGCGGAGCGGGCAGCTGCGCCGTCTCTCCGGCACGCGATTCGAGCACCTTCGACGGCGTCGTCGAGAGCTTCGAGCTGAAGGCCGACGCCTCGATCGCGTCGATCGTCATCGACGATGCGGTCCTGTCATGCGACACCGACGGCATCATCGATGCCGGAGAGACCGGGCGGGCGGTCGTTCGCATCACGAACCGTGGAGGGGCAGCGCTCGTCGGCGCGCAGCTCGCCGCGACGACCTCGCTCGCGGGGGTGACGTTCCCGAAGGGAGCAACGATCGCGGTGCCGGCGATCGCGCCGTTCACCACGCTCGATGTGCCTGTGGAGATTGCCCTGGCTGCCGCGATTACGGGGCAGCAGCAGCTCGACGTCTCGTTCGCGCTCACGACGCCGGGCGCGTGCTCTGCCTCCGTGAGCGCGTCGGCGAGCGTGCGCGCCAACATCGACGAGAAGAGCGCATCGTCCGCCACGGACGATGTCGAGGCGACCACGACGACGTGGACGGCGACGGATCTCGACGCCAGCTCGCTCGCGTCGACCATCTGGAAGCGCGTGGAGACGGCGCCCATCGCACACGCGTGGCACGCCGACGACTACACGGCACCATCCGATACGGCGCTCGTGTCTCCGGCGTTCGACGTCGGCGCAGCGGGCTCCTTCACCGTGACCTTCTCGCATCGGTACCGGTTCGAGAGCGACAATGGAGTGCACTACGACGGTGCCGTGATCGAGGTCTCGTCCGACGACGGTGTGACATGGGTGGATGCATCGACGCTCGCAACGCCGGGCTACGGAGGCGACATCGGTGATCCGACCGGCGCCGCCACGAATACCCTCAGGGGACGTCGAGGCTACGTCGCAGAGAGCGCCGGCTGGCCTGCGCGCACGACCGAGACGCTCGACTTCGGCTCCGCCCTCGCCGGAAAGCGCGTGAAGCTTCGCTTCCGCGTCGCGACCGACGACGCGGTCGGAGCGACCGGCTGGGAGATCGACGACATTCACGTCACGGGCGCGCTCAACACGCCCTTCGCGGCGATCGTGGACGACGACGGCGTCTGCACGAACATCCCGACGGCAAACGCGGGCCCCGATCAGACGGTCAGCAGCGGCGCGACGGTGAAGCTCGACGGCAGCCGCAGCGCCACGACGCGTGATGCCGGGACGCTCGCATTCGCGTGGAAGCAGACGGCAGGACCGACGGTGACGCTGTCAGAGGGGACTTCAGTGACAGCAACGTTCACGGCGCCGCCGGTGACCGCGAAAGAGAAGCTCACCTTCGAGCTGTCGGTGCGCGACGGCCTGGCCTCGGCGACGGACACGGTCGACGTCGTGGTCGAGCCCAAGGCGAATGGGCCGGACGGTGCAGGCGGCGAGGGCGGTGGAGCTGTCGACGTCGGCTCCGGGGAGCCCGAGGCGAGCGGCGGTGGGCCCGGTACGCAAGGGGGCGGCTGCCGGAGCGCGGGCGGAGCGGGCTCGAGCGGAAGCGGACTGGGTGCATCGGCGCTCGCCCTCGCACTCGCTACACTCGTCGGGCGGCGCCGACGCTCGAAGTGAGGGGCAGCTGGCAACCGTACCGAGCGCGAGCGTGGGGCCGCGAGCGCGCCCTCGAGGCGCCCGCGGACACGGCGCGAGAAGACGAGGCTTCCCTCCGGCGCGCGAATGGGCGAAGACAGGGGGCAGGAGGTATCGAGAGATGTCTGTTCTCGTTGGAAAGAAGGCGCCGGACTTCACCGCAGAGGCCGTTCACGGAGACGGAAAGATCGCGTCGTTGACGCTGTCGGAGCACGCGAAGGGCAAGTACGCCGTCGTGTTCTTCTACCCGCTCGACTTCACGTTCGTCTGCCCGTCGGAGCTCATCGCGTTCGATCATCGCCTCGAGGAGTTCACGAAGCGCAACGTCGCCGTCCTCGGCGTCTCAATCGACTCCCAGTTCACCCACGCCGCCTGGCGCAACACGCCCGTCGACAAGGGCGGCATCGGCCCCGTCGGCTACCCGCTCGTGGCGGACGTGAAGCACGAGATCTGCAAGGCCTACGACGTCGAGAGCGAGGGCGGCGTCGCGTTCCGCGGCTCGTTCCTGATCGACAAGGCGGGCGTCGTCCGCCACCAGGTCGTCAACGACCTGCCGCTCGGCCGCAACATCGACGAGATGCTGCGCATGGTCGACGCCCTGCAGTTCACCGAGGAGCACGGCGAAGTGTGCCCCGCGGGCTGGAACAAGGGGAAGAAGGGCATGAAGGCCGACGCGAGCGGCGTCGCCGAGTACCTCGCGACCCACGCCAAGGACCTCTGAGTCCAAGACGCGCACGCGACGCCACCGGTAACGGTGGCGAGCGCCCCGGCCGCGGGGTGGTGACCTTGCCACCCCGCGCGCCGTGCGCAGCGAGGCGGCGCGATAGGAAAGCCACCGCGCTCGCTGGTTCGGCTCGTGTATAGACGGGAGCGTGGCCGCCCCTCGCACGCAGCGAACATACGCTCTCTCTCGGAACGAACGTGGTCTGAAGCAAGGTTCGCCCGTCGCTCTCGTGAGCGCGCTCCTCGTGACGTTCGTGCTCGCCTGCAGCAGCGAGAAGACTGTCGAGGGCGACTCGGGAGCACCTTTCGGCGAAGAAGCTGACGCCGGCGAGGGCACCGCGCCCCGCGACGCGGGCACCAATACGACGACCGACGCTGGCGGCGATGCCGGCAAGACGGACGGCGGTGCGAGGTGTGAGCCCGCTTGCGGCTCGGGCGAGTTTTGCGATGCGAGCGGCCTCTGTCGCGTCTGCGATGCGGACCGCGGATGCGCCGCCCCCGAGCTCTGCGATGCAGCCGCGAACGGCGGGAAGGGCGCGTGCAAGGTCTGCCGCGTCACGGCAGCTACGCCCCACGACGGCTGCACGGCGCCGACGAGCCATTGCGATGAGGCCGTCAATGGCGGCAAGGGCGCGTGCAAGGTCTGTCTCGCGACCAACGAGGGCTGCCAGGGCGCGCAGACGTGCAGTGCCGACGGTTCGGCGTGCGAAGGCTGCGCGAACGATGCCTCGTGTGCTCCGGCGACGCCGGTGTGCCGAACGGACACCGCACCATCGACCTGCGTCGAGTGCACCGCTGCGAGCTCAGGGCGGTGTGATGCGACCAAGCCCGCCTGCGCGAACGACTTCTGCGGCTGCTCGACGGACGCCCAATGCGCGGCCGTGCCGGACAGCCCGCTCGACGTCTGCGATACGACCGCCGCCAACGGACGCGGTCAGTGCATCGTGTGCAGCACCGACACGCACTGCATCGATCCGAACCGTCCTCGTTGCGATGCCAAGGTTGCGTGCGTCTGCAACGACAACAGCGACTGCCCGCTCGATCGCGTCTGCGCCGCCGGCTCGCGCGCTTGCGAGGCCGCTCCCCTCGCCGTCACACCGGCGACGACGAGCGCTCAGATCCAGGCATTCGTCGCCGCCCCCGCCGGCGCGCTCACCCCGCCCTTGCCGATCGCCGGGGCCTTCGTCACGTTCATCAAGCCGGCCGTCGTCGGTCAGGCCGCCGCCGAGCCGGTGGGCTTCTTCGTCCAAGCCATGGCGACAGGTCCGGCGATGTTCGTGTCGGACGCCGCGGCGCTCGGCCAGGTCCACGTCGGCGATCGCATCAGCTTCGACGCCTCCGTCAAGACGAGCCCCGGAGGGCTCACCATCGCGACCACGGTGACGAACCTCACGATCGTGAGCCGCGGCCACGCCGTTCAGAATCTCGCGACCGTGCAGCCCGCGGGGTTGAAACGCGATCGCTCCGCCGACGACACGGCGACGCTCGTGACCGGCGTCGCGAACGTGGCTTCCACGCTCGTCACGCTGCGCGGCAAGATCGGCGCGGACGCGACCGACAGTACCGGCTTCGCGAGCCACGCGATCACCACCGCGGGGATCGGGACCGCGAGCAACGACCTGCGTCTACGCGTGCCGGCGGCGCTGAGCAGCGCGCTCGACATCACGCCCGGTTGTGACTTCACGCTGCACGTCGGCCCGATCTGGCGCTCCGGCACCGCGGCGCTGCCCTCGGCGTTCTCGGCGTCGGACCTCACGATCGCCAACTGCCCGGCCCCCACGCTGGTCGCCGTCGCTCCGAAATCGCTCACGCAACTCGAGCTGACGTTCGATCGAACCATCGCAGCGCCCAGCATCGTCGACGTGACGACGCAGTTCACCTTCACCGGAGGCCTCGTCGCGACCGCTGCGCAGGTCACCGGGAAGACCGTCACATTGACGACGAGCAGCCAGACCGCGGGCGCGAACTACACCATCAGCGTCGCCACGAGCGTCACTGATACGGCCGGAAAGCCGATCTCGGGGCTCGCCAACACGAAGACGTTCCGCGGCTTCCGCCCGACGGCGATCGTCCGAATCACCGAGGTCCAGCCGAGTGCGGCAAACAACAAGGACCTTGTCGAGCTGCAGGTCATCAGCGGTGGAAGCACGAACGGCCTCGAGCTCTTCCAGGACATCATCAGCCCGACGCTGCTCGCGACACTTCCCGACGTGACCGTCGCCACCGGCGACATCATCGTCATCCACCTGGCCTCCGACGTCGCAAGCGAGACCACGTCGAAGACGGAGTTTCCTGCCCTCACCAACGCCGACAACTACGACACGGCGTGGGACATCCAGGGCGGAGCGACCGGCATCACGAGCACCAATCGAGTCCTCGTGGTCCGCGACGCGACCGGCGCCATCCAGGACGGAGTTGCCTTCACTCGAATCTCGGGAGCGCCGCCGGCGGCCTTTCCCGGAGACCTGCAGCGACTGCAAGCAGAGGGGCACTGGCTGCCGGCGGACTGCAGCGGAGTCCCCTGCACGTACACGTCGACACCGACGGCGCAGCAAGTCTCGGCGGACTGGACCGGAATCCCGCCCAGCAACCAGTCGAAGACGAGCAACTCGATTCGCCGGGTCTCCATGACGGACACGAACGGCAAGGACGACTGGGCGGTCGGAGCTCCGTCCTGGGGCCTCCCCAACCCGTGACGCCCGACGCGGGGCCTGCGTCGGGGGTCCTTCGCTGGCCTCCTCTGGCGAGGACACGCAGCGCCGAGCGAACCGGCGAGATCAGCATCGAGAGCGGCGTCGGAGCGTGGTTCCGCTCCGAGCGAGGCAGCCCGACGCGCATCGGACGGCGCCCCTCCGAGAGGAGCAGAGTGCCGAAGACGCGGTCCCAGAGCGCGAGCGCCGAGCCGTAGTTGCCGTGAGGCGCGCCAGCATCACGTGCATGATGCATCTGATGCTGCGCGGGACTGATCACCCAGCGCTCCGCCCATGCCGGAAAGCCGAGCCACACATGGGAGTGGCGAAGGTTCGCTCCAAGCGCAGTCCACATGAATCCGAGCGCGTCGACGCCGAGCACCTCGAACGCGCGGAGCTTCCCGGGGAACGCCCACATGAAGAGCCCCGTCACGCCCCCTGCCGCGAGGGCCCCGCGCACACGGTTCATCCAGCTTTCGAGCGGATGCACGCGATAGAGCGTCAGCGGAGTGAGCACCTCGGCGGAGTGGTGCACCTTGTGGAGCTCCCACAGCGCGGGGACGCGATGCATCAGGCGATGCACGAGGTAGCGCGAGAGATCGTCGGCGAGGAACAGGCAGAGCGAGAACGCGACGAAGAGCGCTCCGCGCTGGGCGATCGGCTGAGCGGGCGTCGGACCGAGCACTTCACGCACGTTGCCGCAGACGACGAGCGCCACGCCCAGCACCGAGACACGGAACGGCCAGGCCAACAATGCCTGCGTCGCGCCGCGTACGAAGAGCCAGACGACGTCGAGGCGCGACGAGCGATGGAGGAGCAGCTTGCGCGGGAACAGGTAGCGAAGCAGCCTGGTCCCGCGCGGACGCTCGACGCGTGCCTTCTTCGCCCTGCGCCACGCGTAGGCAGCGAGGAGCAGCGACGTCAGGATGAACGGCGCGAAGACGCGATGGTTCGGCCCCAGGAGCTCCGTCAGAGGTTCGAGGAGCTCCTCACGGAAGTCGGGCGCCATGGTCATCGGGTGCGAACCTGCACGCGGCCTAGTCGTTGTCGCCCTCGACGCGTCCCGGCAGCTCGAGGTTCAGGACGGTCACGACCTCCGTCTTCAGCAGGCCTCCGAGCTTGCGGAGAGCGTCGTGCAGCGTCCTCGCCGCGGCGCTCTTCGCGCGGAGCTCGTCTTCGAGCTTCTGCTCCGGGATCGCGGACAGCGCCGCATCGACCTCGGCGAGCGCGGCGTGCACGGAGGTCGCCACGCGCGCGGCACCGACACCCTCGAGCAGATCGTCGAAGCCGAGCCCCGCTCCGCCTTCACCGCAGCCGAAGAAGATCGCGCGGAAGCCGGCGAGGTTCGCGGCTAGGTGGGCGCGACCGAGCTTCGAGTGGAGCGCCTCGACCTGATCGCCACAATCGATCGTGCACGAGCCGGTGAGCGCGAGGGGCCGTCCGACCTTCTCGTCCTTCAGCTCGACGTCGACATAGAAGAGGGCGTCCATCACCGAGTTGAGCGCGAGCTGCTGCGAGCCGTAGTGACGGCTGCCGGTGCCTGCGCTCTCGAGCTCGGCGAGGAAGTTGCCGCCGCCGGGCTCCCACTTCTGGACGAGCGCGCCCAACCGGGCCGCGACGTCCTCGACGACCACCCGAGCGTACGCCGCGCGACGGCGCGAGAGCTCGCCGGCCTCGAGCGCCTGCCACGTGCCTCCTGCGTTGATCGCCGACGTGTCGGCGCAGGCGTTCGTCGCGCCCTCGTTCCAGAGCAGATACTCGACGGCGGCGAGCCCGCGGGTGTTGACGGCTCCCTTCGCCGCAAAGTCGGCGGCCTCGTAGCCCCGCGCGACGAGCGTCTCGTCGACGAGGCAGCGGTTCACGTTCGGCCAGGCATAGACGAGATCGCGGATCCCCTCTCCGCCGGGAGCCACCTTCTTCGCGAGGGGGCCGAACTGCATGACCTCGATGCGCTGGTAGTCGACCATCGCGTCGGCGAACGCCGTGCGCGCCGCGGTCAGCGAGGCGGCGCTCTGTTCCGACTCGTGCTGGCGAACGGCCTCGGCGAGGAGCGCCGACTTCTGCGCGGTCTTTCGATAGCCGTCGAGCGCACACTGGCCGAACGCGCCGAGCAGCGTGCTCCGCGTGAACGAGCCGGCGTCCGAGACGAGCGTCGTCGGATCACTCGCCGGCTGCCGTGACGAGCCTTCGCTGTCGCAGCCGGGACTGGCGGCGAGGAGATACGAAGCGAGAGCCGCGCTGGCGAGAGCCGCGCAGACGACCGGGGCACTACGAGGAGAACGGGGCTTCATCGGCACGCGCGAGTACGAGACGGATCGAGGTTGTCCACTCCTGCATGCCCTCCATGGCGCGTGGGCGCCCGGTCCGTCGAGCGCACGCACGCTCTTCGAAGGGAGGGAGGCGAGCTACTTCTTGCGACCGCGCATCTCGACGCCGCTCGCCGTGAACTCGATGACCTCGGCGGATCCGTCGGCCTTCTTGCCCGGGACCTCGGCGCCCTCGTCTTCCATGTGCTGCACTTCCTCGGCCGTCATCGACGTGACCTTCGTGACGCCTTCCATGCGGACGCGGGCGCCGCGCGAGTTGAGCGGAACGAAGAAACCGTAATCCTTGAAGCGAACGGTGAGCGAGGTCGCGGAGCGATCGTCCGCGGGACGGACATCCATCCAGCAACCCTTCTTCTGGCAGTTCTGACGGACGACGCCGGAGGTGATGACCTTCTTGCCGCGATACGCCGTCGGGTTCGCGAGGAGCTCCTCGAAGGAAACCACCTTGCTGTTACCGAGCTCGTCGCCGAACAGCTCGAAGGGCTCCTCGACGGCGGGCGTCTCCTCCGCGGTCTCCTCGGTGGCGGCGGGCTCGCCGGCCGGGGCGCCGACGGATGCCGGTCCCTTCTGGACCTCCGTACCGCACGCGAAGAGCCCACTGAAAAGCAGAACGACGACGTGGCGAGCTTCCATGCGGGCTCGTATGTCATTCATGAAAATGACTTTCAATATTAATAGGTCGAGCTAAAGCTAGGGAGCACGGAACATGAACGATCCTCGATGGAAGGCGGCCGTCTCATTTGTGTTCGGGCTCTGTCTCCTCGGCTGCAGCGAGGACGGCGCCGGTCCCGCAACAAGCGCGGACGGTGGGGCGGAGCGTGACGCTCGAGGCGTCGATCCGTTCTGCCGGACGCGCCCGCGGCTCTCGTTCTGTGAAGACTTCGACGAGGGCCCACTGCCGGGACGCTTCGTGCGGATCGAGGGGAACCCCGAGATCGTGAGCCTCGCGCCGAACACGGACGCGCCTTCGGCCCCGAACGCGGTCCAGATCGCTCACTCGCCGTCGGCGACCGACGCGCGCCTCGTGCTCCAAGGCGCGCGAGGTGCAAAATACAACTTGTTCTTCTTCGTGAGGCTCGAGCCCGGGCACGGGCGCCTCGAGCTCGCCGGCTTCGACGATGGCGACTATCACCTCGAGATCGGCGTAGGGGAGGACAACCGCTGGTACGTGGAGGAGCGTCCCGGTCCGGTCGATGGCGGCACGCCGACGACGCGAACGCTGGCTACGACGGTCGAGCCCGAGCTCTCGACGTTCTCCAGCGTGCGCTTCGACGTCTACGTCGACGGCGCGGGCGTCGGTCACATGCGCTTCCGCTCGGGCGATAGCGTGGTGTTCCAGAGCGAGCCGCTCACCTTCGGCGATGGGAAGACCACGCTCACGCCGACGATCTACGTCGGTGCGCGTCTCCGTGTCGGCGCGCCGTCGTCAGTGTGGCTCGACAGCGTGTCGGTCGGCGAAGACTGAACGGCATCATCGCATCGACAGCGCGGCGGCCCGTAGAGCCGGCACCTCTCCCGCCGGATCCGCACGCGCAGGCGATGCGAGAAATGCCGGAGACGGAAGACGGACGCGTATCATCGCGGTCTCGCGATGGAGCGCCCCCGGAAGGAGACGAGACGCCGTCGGGTTCTGTCCCGATGGCGGCGGCCGTGGATACGGTCGATCGTCTTCGGCAGCGCGGTGATCGTCCTCACCGTCCACGCGGCCGCGTGTGCGCTCGCGCTCGTCTACCTGCCTCGCGGGTTTGCGCCGAGCGACATTCACTCGTGGAGCAACACGTGGCTCCCGGCCGCCGCGGTGATCGTCATCGTGGGCGCACTCCTGCGCTTCGTGTTCTTCCAGTCCTCCGGCCTCTTCGTCTCGCTCGTCTCCGCTGCGATCGCCGGTGGCTGGCTCGCGGCCGTCGGCACGAGCGCCGTCCTCTTTCCGATCTCGTTCGACGTCGAACGCGCGATCGGTCCGGGCGCGATCGCGCTCGCGCTCGGGACGCTCGCGTGGGCGACGAAGCTCAGGACCGCTCCAAGCATCGTCGCTGCCCTGGTCGGCGCGGCCTTCGGCTTCGTCGAGGTGCTCGCTCTGAGGGCGCCGCCACCTTCGACTCGTCCCGCGGGAGGCACCCTCGCCGAGGTGAAGGGGGAGCCGACCAAAGACGATGCGGCGACGGGCCAGGTCTCCTTCCCTTGCGGAAAGGAGCACGTGCGCGTTCGGCCGCTCCTCACGTTCGAGAGCCGGTCACCCGATGCGACCTGGACCGTGCTCGCGCCGCCGGACTCGTTCGGTCCGCGCCGCAAGTTCGAGGCGTTCGCGAAGGAGAAGAACGGCTTTCGTGCGTCATACACGGATGACGGCGTCACCTCGCTCGTCGCCACGAAGGACGCGAAAGGCCTCGAGATCGAGGCGGTCTCGAAGCTGCCGCGCGCGGTGTACTCGCACCTGAACACGTTCACGACGATCTACGTCCCGTTCGAGACCTCGCTCTCGTTCAGCGCGACCGGACCGGAGAAGCTCGTCATCGAGCCGGCCGACTTCCCTGCCGGCGGCCCGATGCAATTCGCCTATCTCGGCGCCGACATGGCGCTTCACGTCGTCCGCGCGACCGATGACGAGAAGGGCCCGTACACCGAGCTCGCGAAGGGACGCCTCGGGCGCGACGAGCCGCTGACGATCGAGATCCGTCACAAGGACGGAAGCCCCGGGACGTGCAAGCTCACGTTCAAGGACTGGACCTCTCAGGTCAGCACCGAGCCCTCCCCTTCGGCCGGCTTCGGCCTGCCTCAGAACTCGATTCAACTGCTATCGCGCGGGAAGGAGGCGTTCATCGTGTTGACCCTTGCCGAGACCGGCCCCGGCCGCGGATGGCAGTCGGTCGGTCACGCCGAAGGCACGTACCGAAACCGGATCCGCGTCGACACGGTGATGACGGAGCCAGCCCCCGCCAAGCCGGGAACGCGCTGACGTTCGCTCGCGGCAGAGCTGCTCCTCAGGCGCCTTCGCCAGCGCTGCCCCATCCAGCAGTGCTCGCGCGCGGCACGGCGAGTGCACTCCTCGCAGCGCCCGGCGATGGAGAAGGGTCGTGGACCAGAACGAAGCTCCAGTCCTCGACGCACTGGACGAATACCACCGGCGCGAGCGCTACGGGTTCACGCCTCCAGGACACCGGCAGGGCCGAGGTGTCGACGAGCGCACGCTGCGCACGCTCGGCATCGACACGTTCCGCAACGACGTGCTCGCGAGCGCCGGTCTGGACGATCGCTCCCGGGGCAACCGCTACCTGGAGAAGGCGCAGCAACTCATGGCGGAGGCGGTCGGCGCGAAGAAGACCTTCTTCTCGACCTGCGGCAGCTCGCTCTCGGTGAAGGCAGCCATTCTCGCCGTCACTGGCGGGACCGGAGACATCCTCATCGGCCGGGACGCGCACAAATCCGTGACCGCCGGGCTCATCCTCTCCGGTCTCCAACCGCGGTGGGTACGGCCGCGGTGGGACGACGAGCTGCACCTCGCGCACCCGCCGTCGCCGGAGAGCCTCGAACGGATGTGGCAGCGGCATCCCGACGCCGCTGCTGCGCTGATCGTGAGCCCGACGCCATACGGCACCTGCGCCGATCTCGAGGCGATGGCGGAGATCTGTCACGCCCGAGGCAAGCCGCTCATCGTGGACGAGGCGTGGGGTGCTCACCTGCCGTTCCACGACGACCTCCCGACTTGGGCCATGGATGCCGGCGCTGACATCTGCGTCGTGAGCGTGCACAAGATGGGGCTCGGGTTCGAGCAGGGCTCCGTCTACCACCTCCAGGGATCGCTCGTTGACCCGACCCGGCTCAGCCAATGTGCCGACCTCCTCTCGACGACGAGCCCCAACGTCCTCATCTACGCAGCCATCGATGGGTGGCGCCGTCAGATGGTCCAGAAGGGAGAGGCGCAACTGGGTCGCGCGCTCGAGCTCGCTGGTCGCGTGCGTCGAAGAATCGAGGATCTGCCGGGACTGCACGTGCTGCGCGACGAGCTCCTAGGCGTAGAGGCATCGCATGACCACGACCCGCTACACGTGCTGATCGACGTCGAGCGGCTCGGGATCAGCGGCTATCGAGCGGCGGACTGGCTCCGGGACAACTGCGGTATCGACATGGGGATCTCCGATTCCCGACGCATCGAAGCCACGATGTCCCTCTCGGACGACGAAACGACGACCGATCGCCTGCTCGAAGCGTTGAAGGCGCTCATCGCGGCGGCTCCGAGCATTCCGTCGCCGTCGCGGGTCGAGCTCCCCACGAGCTCGGATCTGGAGCTGGAGACGGTGCTTCTCCCGCGCGACGCGTTCTTCGGTCCGGCGGAGGTCATCCCCACGGAGGAGGCAGACGGACGGATCGCCGCCGAGCAGGTCACGCCCTATCCGCCCGGCATTCCGGTGATCCTGCCGGGCGAGCGAATCAACCGCAACGTCATCGAGTACCTACGCACGGGTGTCGAGGCCGGCATGGTGCTTCCCGACCCTGCCGATCCCTCGATGCAGACGATCCGCGTGGTGCAGCAGTAGCTCAGCGGATGGGGTCGAGCGGCGTCTCGACGAGCTTCCGCTGGGCCATGCCACCGGGGTACGCGTAGCTCGCGTAGCTGTCCCAACCCCAGATCGTTGCCGTGAACGGCCCCTCGCTCCGCATGCGCTGAAGGCCGTAATGGCAGACGCTCGTGCCGAACGTATCGCCCGGGCCCTTGTTCCGAGAGAGGTCGACCCGGACGAACTCGTACTCGCCCCGCGTGCCGATGGGCTTCCACCCCGTCAAGTTGCCGGCGCACTCGAGCCAGACGTCCTTGAACTCGCCCCGGGTCTTCGCGCGCACGACGACGAGCGACGTCTCGGAGTAGGTCGGGTCCGCATAGAAGCTGTAGGCGTTCAGATATTGCCCCGCGGGAACGACGTTGACGAACTCTGGATCGCCCCGGCCCGCATAGCCCGCTCCGACCTCCCCCGTGCCTGCGCCTCCGGTCATGTGGGCGGATAGATAGATTGGATGGTCGACGTCCTGCGTCCGAACGACAAATGCGTCGCCCGTCCCCGAATAGAACGTCGCGAGCTCGCCGGCGGACATGGTCGTCGGGGCGCCGGGCGGCACTGCGGGATCGTAGTCGAGGCGCGTCCCGTCCCGCGCCGCGACGATACGATACGGCACGGCCTCGTGCTCGTTGCCGAGCCGTGGGCGATAGCCGACGCCGACGTATTCGGATCCCCATTGCTCGAACGCCGGGATTTGTTGAGCGACGATGTCGCCGTAGTAGTGGTTCGCCGGAATGTTCGCGCAGGCGTTTCCGCCGATCGTCGACGTCGGCTTGTTCGAAGTGACGATGCTCCCGGTCAGCTCTTGGCCTTGGACCAGTTGCAAGAATTGCCCCTTGCCGAGGCGGTACGTTGCCGGCACGCGTGCCGGACTACTCGCGACGTCCTTGCCTCCCACAATGGCGAGGGTCGGAAGGATCGTCACTTCGGTGTCGTCCTCGGATGCGAGGATTTGCGCCGATGGACCACCGACGCCGAGCCCCCAGCCGTTGACGAGAATGTGCTGCTTCGCCCAGCTCGCGACGGGCAGGACGAGCGTGGCCGTGGGCTGAAAGCTCTTGGCTCCGCCGAACGGATAAATCGTGGAGACGGCCGCCGGCACGGTCGTCTTCAGGTGAAACGCGGAGCCGCGCGCCGTCCCGCTGAGGATGCCACGGACGATCGTGGTGGCGACGGCGCCCTCGGGGCAGGGCACGAACGTCGCCTCCCACGATGGGAGTGGAACCGTCGGATCGCCATCCGACAGGAACAGCGACACGCTCTCGTTCGGGGGGATGGGCCCGACGTGCGGCGTCAACGACGCGTCGCCCGGATTCAAGCGGAAGATCGACTTCGAGATGTCGATCTCTTTCCCGTCGAGCTCGAGCGAGACCTCGATCGGCTGGGTCGACGGATTCACGATGTACGCGGCGTAGCAAGACGGAGCGGTGAGCGCTGCAGCCGCCGGCGGAGCCTGGAGATAGAATTCGCAGCCGTTCGAGCTCTTGTCGGCGGCGGCGGCGGCGCAGGGCTCCTGACACAGTCCGGCGCCGCATGCGAGCTCGGGTCGGCACATCTCGACCACACTGCCGGTACAGGTGTCGATGACCGAGCGGCCGTCGAGCGAGCACTGGAACAGGCAGCTCGGCGCGTCCGCCCCGGCATCCACCACGAAGGTTTGCTCGCGGCGGACGAACCCGCCTCGATCGTTGCCGCAGGCGCCCAGAAACGCCGCCGAGATGGTCGGGCCGAGAATCGCCGCCACCGCTCCGAGCGAGAGACGCACACGCGTCATGGCATCACCACTTCCTGCGGAACGAAACTCGGTATCCGGAGCTTTCCGTTGCCGAGCTGTCCGTAAAAGTTCGTTCCCCAGCAATACACTTTGCCGCTCGTCAAAAGGGCACACGTGCTGTTCGGCGTCGTCCTCACCTGGGCGGCGGGAGCGGGAAGCCCCCGGACCTTCACGGCCGCGGGCGCGTAGTCCGTCGTTCCGTCGCCGGCCTGGCCACTCGCGTTGTTCCCCCAGCAGTAGACGGCACCCGACGCCGCGACCGCGCACCATCGCTGGTGTCGCTCGATGGTGTCCCCGGTGCCGACGGTGCGCGTCGTGGCGATCTGGACGAGCGGCTCAGGGGTGACGACCGGCTCGGGGAGCGCGCGGTCGAGGTTCGGATGCTTGGGATTCGATGAAGCGACGGCGCCCCAGCAGTAGCCCGTCCCACCGGCAGTCGCACATGCGTTGTCGCCGGCGACATCCAGCGATGAGACGTGCTCCAACACGATCGGGCGCGGCCGTGGCTCGGGGAAGCGCGACGACACACGCGCG
Source organism: Myxococcales bacterium 68-20 (assembly GCA_001899635.1). Lineage (GTDB taxonomy): Bacteria > Myxococcota_A > Polyangia > Polyangiales > Polyangiaceae > Labilithrix. The sequence continues at coordinate 92,195 of MKVQ01000012.1, forward strand.
AGCGGAGGATTCGCTCCCCAGCTCAAGGTCGTGCCGTCCGTGCGGAGGGCGAACGAGGCCACGCCCACGTGGATATCGCGGATCGGCGCGCCCGCAGGGACCGGGACCGAGCGAGGAGGCACGATCTTCCCCGCAGAGAGCTCGTCGAGCGGCGCAATCTGAGCGGCCTTGTTCTTTCCCCAGCAGAAGACGCCGTCCTCGACGACGGCACATCCGGTCTCCGTTCCCATGCCCACGCGTTTCGCGGGAGGGATCGACATCTTCACCGGCGCGCGTTGGTGACTCGCGGTGCCCGCGTCGCCGGGAAGATTCGGTCCCCAACACCAGACGGCTCCGCTCTTGTCGAGAGCGCACGTGTGATCGAGCTGCACGACGTCCGAAAGACCGCGGACGAGTGCGGGAGTCGCGTCGTCCGCGCTCCCCGCGTCCTCCCCCCGCCCGAGCTGGCCGGCCTGGTTCGCGCCCCAGCATGCGACCGTGCCGTCGTCGAGCAGCGCACAGAAACCCTCGCCACGATCGACCGTGCCAGAGCTAACGAGCGACTCGTCGGCCCCGAGGGTCGTCACGAGCGACCGGGCGCACGGAGGAGTCGCGCAGTCGATCGGGAGAGGTCCGCCGTCGAACCACGGACGTGACGTCGCGTCGGCCGGCCCTGCATCTTCGGGGTGCGAAGCGTCGTCCGTCGTCACAGACGTGTCCGCGCCGCCATCGGAGGGCGCGCCTCGTGCGGTGCCGTCCTCATTCGAACAGCTCGCGCCCGCGCCGATTGTCGCCAAACAACCGACGACAGCAAGCGCAAAGAAGGAATGCCCATCAAGGAGTCGTTTTATGAAGCGCATAACCTTCACCGATCGCCCAGATATTGGAGTTGGACGTGCCACGAATTTTGTAAAGGCGTCGATCGAGCGGCCCACTAGGCTGCGACACTCGCGAAAGCGAGTAGCTTCCGCCATCCCAGACGTCGTTCCCGCGAAGGACGAAGCCGCCCCGTCCGCTGAGCCACGCATCTCGCCCGGTGGCCCACAGCGAGGTCACGGGGCCCAGAAACGTCAGCGAAGAGTCCAAGTTCGAGATGTCGACCGAATAGCCATCACCGTCGACCGATATCCTGAGGGCGTCGATGCCTCCTTTGAGCCCGATGAACTGCCCCGGCGCCACTGCCTGGATGTCGGCGAGCCATCCGCGCTCGCCCAGAAAGATGGCTCCGGCTCGCTCGGTGCAGGACAAGGTATCCTTGCTCAGCACGCCGTCCGCGATGCGTCGATACTCTCCCCCGGTTTTCCGGACGACGAGTGCGCACCCATAACTGCTCCGGGCCCTCGCCCCGGTGAACCAGACGTCGTCAGGGTTCGTTCCCGCCGCTCCCGTGAAGTAAAGGTGCTCGTCGAAGTCGTGCCTCCCGTCCGGCGCTGCCGGATCGTTTGCGACGTACTCCAAGACCCACCCCGGCGCGCCGCCGTCGACGCTCTTCCAGTGGTAGATCGAGTTGGTGAACCAGGCGTAGACGTCGTTCGCGCTCGTCCCCCACACTCCGAGCGCCGGTGCGCGAAATGGCGATCGATCATATGGAGATCGATCGTATGGATATCCATCCTCGAGATTTACACCGCGGTCGGGGTGGCTACGATCTTCGAGCTCATGTCGCGTCCACGACCACGTCGTCGCGGGCGCGATCGGACGCGAGCCGTGGAAGATGTAGCCAGGCGCTACCCCGTAATAAACCTCATCCTCGTTCGGTGCCCAAACCTTGCCGACGTAGGAGACGCTCGTGAATTCATGTTGCGAGCCGTCATCGATGTACGCCCACGTTTGCTCGCTCTCGTTCCATTCGAGGACCTTGACGCCGAGCGTCGAGCTCTCGGCGATAGCGAAGGCGCGCTCGCCGACCGGCCAGATATCCCTCATGACGAGGTCCGGATCGGGCAGTGCGGTCACGCACCAGCCCGCGTTGCTGCACGTCGATTCCGGGGCGGCGCCCTCGGTCTCTGCGTCCCTTTCGGGAGCTCCGCCGTCCGGGACCGCGGTCTGTCCGCCATCCGACTCGGGTTCGCGGACCGGGTTCGTTTCGTCTCCCGACGCGGCACACGCCAAGAACGCGGACGCGCAGGCCAGGGAGACCCAGGTGCATGCGAGGACATGTGCGCTTCTCATGGCTTTCCTCCGAGGGAAAGAAGCACTCCTTCCCCACCGACCCAGACGTGCCCTGGCGAAGCGACCCACACGGTATTGAGTTTCGGGCGGTTCCCTCGGAGCCCCGCGATCTTCACGCGCGACCAGCTCGTGCCGTCGTAGTGCAGGACGACGCCGGCGTTCCCGACTGCCCAGACGTCGGAGGCCGACGATCCCCATACTGCGTTGAGTGCTTCGTTCGTCGGGACGTCCGAAACGACGTCCCAGAGGTCCGGGTCGCCGGTGTAGTGCCGGACGGTCCCCGCGACGCCGACGGCCCACGCTTCGGACGCGGAGGCGGCCCAGACGCCGGTGAGCGCGTTCCACGTCTGCGTGTCGAATGCTTTCGTGCTCGGGGTGTCGCTCTCGGCGTTCGTGATGCGAACCGCCTCGCCTGCCATCCCCACCGCCCACAGGTCGTTCGCCGAGGCTCCGTGGATGCTCGCCATCTGACCGCACCGGAGGGTGGCGCAGACGTCCGACGCTATCCCGGGACCGAGCTCGAACGTCGACGAAGGCGACAGGCGCAATCGCCAAAGGCCGGCATCCTGTTGTCCATCGTAGGCCGCCAACCAGAACGACGCTGCGCCGGGAGCTCCCCATCCCGATCTGAGGTGAATGTAAAACTGAATCGAGAACTCGTACTCGGGTGGCGGCGTTGCCTTGTGGAAGGTCCAGCCGTCCGAGGAGGGCGGGGCGCCACCGTCGACGTGGAGACCGCGTGCATAGATGCGCGTCAGAGAGGCAAGCGATACCTCTTCGGAGTCGCGCAGCCACAGAGCCCGCAGTGTCTCTCCGCTTCCCGGCTCGAGGCGTCTCCATGACGTGCCGTCGAAGTGCACGAGCGCCCCGAGCGCGCCCGCAGCCCAGACATCGCTGGCGGAGCGCCCTCGGATCACCATGATCTGCCTCACCGGATCGATGCTCCCGCCGGCCGTGCCGGGGTCGAACGGACCGTTCGAACAGAGTGCATCGGGAGTGCACTCGTCTGGAAAGTACTCGCAATCGGCACATGGGCCCGCGGCTTCGCGCGGCGCGCCGTCTGCGCCCCCGTCATCGCGCGAGTCCGGCACGAACGACGGCTCGTCCGAGGGGCCCTCGCTCGGCAGCACCTCCGTCGATGCGCACGCCGTAACGCCGACGAGGCATATCAGCCATCGGTTCATCGCGTCTCTCCTCCGTCGGGCGCGGTTTGCTCACAAGGCTCGACGACGCACCGACCGCCGACACACGCTTGGCCGGCGACCGCATCGCACGCCCTCCCGCAAGCGCCGCAGTTTCGCGGATCACTGTCGGTGTTTACTTCGCAACCGTCCGCGAGGTTGCCGTTGCAGTCAGCCGCGCCCTGGCGGCAGGCGTGCGTGCATACGCCAGACGAACAGACGGCATCGATGTTCTTCGAGTTGGCGAATTCTCTCTCGATGGCACAGCTGACACCGCAGACCCCGCAGGAGCCCATGTTCGAAGACAGATCGACGCACTGGCCCTGGCACGACTCGCCGAAGCACAACGTGTCACACCACGTTTGGCCCTCGGGGCATGCGCAGGCGTAGCGGTCTTTGACGATGTCGAACTTGCATTCTTGTCCCGCGCCGCATTTGTTGCCGCAGGCGGCGCAATTGTCCTTCGTATCGAGGGCAGCTTCACATCCGTTGGATGGATCGCCGTCGCAATCAGCATATCCGTGGTTGCATTTGGCGCGCCCACACTGAGCGTCGACGCAGCCGAAATATCCGTTCGCAGGCGGAGGACCGCCATCGCCAGCGTCATCGCTGTTGCAGACGTTGCCGCATGTTCCGCAGTTCTGGTCGTTTTTCTTGGGGTCGACGCACTCTCCGCTGCAGTAGATCGTGTCGCCCACGCATCCACATCCGAATTCCTGCGTCTGAACGTTGCGGGGGACGCAAGGCTTGGCCGGATCCGGACATTTGTCTCCGCACGCATTGCAATTGTCGTTGCTGCCGGGAGCGGTTTCGCAGCCGTTTTCGTCGAAGCCGTCACAGTCGAACAGTCGCGGCTTGGAGCTACATTGCAGGACGCAGCGCCCTTCGATGCATTCGTACGTTCTTGCGCGAATGGTCGGACACGCGTGACCGCACTCGCCGCAGTTTTTCCTGTCCCGCAGCAGGTCGACGTCGCACGGGAAACGCGAGTTTTCGCACGTCGTGAATCCCTTGGGGCACTTGTTCGAGGGGCAATACTCGATGAGCCCCGCTTCTTCCGGAACGACTACCGCGGCGTCCTCGTTCGTGAAGGACGGCGGAGGGTCGTTCACGTCCACGCGCCCGACGACGTCCCGCGTGCTGGTACATCCCGCTGCCGCGGCCCACGCCACTGCGAGCGCGCAAGCCACCAATGCTCGAGCTTTCATCGAAACAGTCTCCTGAAGAACACTGATGACCGCGCGGCTCGCTCGGCCGCCTTACGGCTCTGAATGCTTTTCCTCGCCGAGCACCCGACGGCATCGCGCGGCGCCGGCCTGCGCCTGGACGGACAGCGCACCACCGGGCCGGCTCGACAGCGCGCGCTCGTAGAGTGCCAACGCGCCTCGCGGATCCCCGAGGTGCTCGAGGCGAAGCGATGCGAGGGCGACGGTCGCTGCATACGACTCGTCGACCTGCGAGCCCATGACACGTTCGTAGAGCGCCGCAGCACGCGCCCATTCGCGTTGCCCGCGGGCACGATTGGCCTCCGCCAGGAGGTCGGAGGCCGTCTCTCGCGGGCGGGCGCTCGGATCGCTCACCTTCGCCGGAGCGGGTGCGGTAGACGGCGACGGCGCCACGGCGTTCGGCAGGGCGTCGACCGACACGGAGTCGATCGTCGCCGGCGCGGTCGGCGCCGAGTCGATCGCCGGCTGCTCGGGCGTGGCGATGATGGAGCTCGCAGGTGCAGCGGCGATCGTCGGACCGGCACACGTGCCGTCCACACACTCGCTCGATCGCACGCTGTAGGCCAGGCCGAGGACGGCCAGCGCGCCGCCCACGCCGGCGATCGCGAAGAGCGATCGCGAGCTCCGAAGCGCCAGCCCCGTGCCGGCGGTCGGGAGCGCCCGATCGACGATCTTCGACGCGAGCGCTTTGGCCTCGTCGGTGGCGAGAGGCGACGCGGGCCCCGCTTCACTGTCCAGCTCGAAGGCGTCGAGCCATTCCGGCTTCATCGCGAGTCTCCCTCTTTCGCGTCCATCTGGCGACGCAGATGCTGCATTCCCAGACGCAGGCGGCTTCGGGCCGTCTCGAGCGGCACGTCCATCTCTTCGGCGACCTCGGCGGCGCTCATGCCGAGCACGTGGTGGAGAACGACGGTGAACCTCTGCTCGACCGGCAGCGCGTCGAGGGCAGCAGCGATGCGTGTGCGCGTCGCGTAGGCGCCGGCGACGTCGTGGGGCGCCGCCACGTCTTCTTCGACCTGAGGGGACTCGTGCCGGGCACGGCGCCGCTGCCGGCGAAGCTGGGCGAACGTCGCGCGAACGACGACGCGATCGACCCACGCCTGGAACGAGCCCGTCGGGCGATAGCTCGGAAGACTGTGGAGGACGGTGACGAGCGCCTCTTGAGTGACGTCGTCGATGTCGCTGCTTCGCGTGAGGTAACGGACGAGGTTGCGAACCCTGGGCAGCAGCTCCAGGGCGAGCTCCTGGGCCGCCGCACGATCGCCGCGCGCCGCCGCTTCGATCCGCCCCTGCGGCCGCTCGGCGGACGCGAGCTCGATCCGAGTCGGTGACGTCAAGGCAACGTTGCCCACGTTCATACAAGGATCGGCGCGACGCAAATCGGGTCATCGTCGCCGTACGATTTCACGCCGAGCACAGCCGTAGCCGCGCACGCCGGCGCCTACCAGGCCGGGCCGAAGTCCAGCGAAGCGCTGAGATACGGTTGAAGCGGCCAGAGCGCGAGCTCTCGGACGTCACGCCCACCCGGGCCCTCGTAGCTGAACGCCGGAGGGAAGAAGACGAAGTCCGCGCCGACGCCGATGGCCACGCGCGGCCACGAGCGATGAGGCGCCCACGCGATACGTGCCTCCGGACCGACGTAACCGTGGACGTTGACCTGCGACGCGCTCGCCACGAGGCGCGCGACACGCGGCCGTGTGGAGCGGAGGAAGAGCGCGACGCCCGCATGAACGTCGAACGTCGCGGTCACCTGCTCCCCGAGCTGCCAGCGGCCCCCGGCAAACACGCCGAAGGTATGGCGGCGGATGAGGAGCGAGCCGACCGAATCGCGACGCACGTCGGTGACTCCGAGCGTCAGCGCAGCACCGCCCTCGAAGGTACCGCGCGCGAGCCCAAGACGATGGCTCACGGCGGCGGACGGCGTCGCGTGAGCGACCACGGCCCGGGCGCCGACCGCGGTGAACGGTGTCCACGCGGCGTGCGGCTCGCGAGCGACTGCCTCGACGGGCGCCTTGGGCGCCGCCGGCGTGCGCGTCACGACGGGCGCATCGAGCGGCGCCGGCGCATCACGAGCGGGGGATGCCTCGGGCTCATCGACCGCCGGGCCCTCGATCGGGCGACCGATGGGCTCGCCGGCGAGGAGCGACTGCAAGACGTCCCTCACGAGCAGGCTCGACGTCTCGAGCATCGCGGACGGCGACCCTGCCCCCTGATCGACACGGTGAACGAACAACCGGCGTGCCCGCGGGTCCGTAACGAAGATCGTGATGTCCCCGCGAGCGGCGACCACGAACCAGACGACCGCGCGCGCGCCGTAGGAACGGGCGACGACGTCTGCGCGGGCCTGCGCCGCCTCGGCGTCCGGCTCGATCGGCTCGGGCACGCGTACGATCGTCAGTGGCAGGTCGCTCGTTTGCCCGCGGACCCGCTCGAGCACCGCGTCGGCGACCGGGCGATCGACTCGGACGACGCAGACCATCGACTCGGCTCGTGCGATCGATGTCGTCACGAGGACGAGTAGCCACGCAGCGAGCGCCATCCAAAGCCCGCGCGCCGCCATGAGACACGGAACTTACCGCGCCCCCTCCAAGGCCATCCAGCGGATTTCTTGCGCTCGTACCGCCGAATGCTCGAGCTCACTCGATTCAGACGAGCCCGCCCCTGCCAAACCGAGCACGCGCTGACGACTCCACAAAACGCGACCGGCAACGAACGCTGAGCGTCGCCGCCGGTCAATCTCGCTCGTGAATCGCACCGCGCCGCGTCCTCCCGGCGAACGGGAGGACACGCGCTGCGCGTCACTTGCTCGGGGTCGTGTTCCGCTTCGCCAGGAGATCGGCGAACGTGCCGAACTTCGCCTCGCGCTTCACCTGCGCGCGGTACTGCTGGTAGGCGTTGCGCTCGTTATCCTCGTTGAGCGCCTTGATCGAGAGCTTCAGCTCGCCGCGGCGAGGATCGTGCTCGGTGATCTTGACGTCGAGCTGCTTGCCGACCGGGAAGAGCTTCCTGAGCTCCGTGCCGCGGGGCGTGCCCGTGGCGGCGGCGCTGATGAAGCCGCGGGCATGACGGCCCGTCGCGCCGAGGACGCGGACGGCGAGGCCGCCCGACTCCACGGCCACGACGACGACCTTCACGACCTTGTGGAGCTGGATCCGCTGCGGCTCCTCGTTCGCGGCCTCTCCCGTCGGAGCGGGGTGGAGCGCGATGCGGTGCTGGCGCGAATCGACGCTCGCGACCACGACCTCGATCTCGTCACCGACCTTCACCACCTCTTCGGGGTGCTCGATCCGCTTCACCGAGAGATCGGCGCTGTGGATGAGGCCGTCGATGCCGGACTCGAGCTCGATGAACGCGCCGAACGGCTGGAGGCGCGCCACCTTGCCGGTGTGCCGCGTGCCCTGCGCGTACTTCTGCGCGACCTGGCTCCAGGGATCTTCGATCGCCGCCTTGCGCGAGAGCCAGAGCTTCCCGCGCTCGTCGAGGCGAAGGATCTTCACCTTCACCGTCTCGCCGATCTTGAAGACGTCCTTCGGCTGATCGGCGCGGTTGTGGCTCATCTCGCTGAGCGGGACGAGACCCTCGACACCGCCGACGTCGACGAAGGCTCCGAAGGGAACCACCGTCCGAACGACGCCGTCGACGACGCCGCCCATCGGGATGTTCTTGAGCGCTTCCTCGCGCTTCTCCTTCGCCTCGGTCTCGAGCATCGCGCGGCGCGAGAGGACGACGTCGCGCCCGCGCTTCGCGTACTGGGTGACCGCGAACGGCAATCGCTTGCCGACGAGATGCGAGAGGTCCGAGCCCGGACGAAGCTCGACGTGCGAGGCCGGCGCGAACGCGCGGAGGCCGTCGACGTCGACCTCGACACCGCCCTTGATGGTGCCGGTGACGAGCCCGAAGATCAGGGCGCCCGAACGCGAGGCCTCGGCGACGACGGGCTTCGCCTTCTGCACGCGCTTCGGATGGTGCGTGAGGACGACGAGGCCGCCGCGGCCGCCGTCGTTGTGGACGAGGCCGACGAACGAAGCGCCCGGCTCCAGAATGACGTTCGGGAGCTGCGGGGTCTTGTCCTCGACCTTGCTCGCGTCGTCGGCGGGCGCGGCCTCGGTGCCTTCGACGGGCGCGCCTGCTTCGGCGGGCGCACCTGCTTCGCTCTCACCCTTCGTCTCGGCCGGCGTGGCCGCTACCGTAACGGGCTCCTGCGGAGCGGACGGGGTCTCCTCCGCATTGGCAGGGGCAGCGTCGGCCTCGGCGGAAGCCTCTTCCGCCGTCGCGGCCTCCTCGGATGCCTCGGATGCCTCGGATGCGCCCTCGGCGGACGCACCGTTGGAGCGGGCGGCCGCGAGCTCGTCGGCCTCCTTCTTGTCGGCCTTCGTGTACTCCTCGACGTCATCCTCGGTGATGAGGAGCTCGCGGAGGTCGAAGATCGCCTTCGCCTTGCCCGAGAGGTCGACGAAGAGCGCGTCCTCGGTGAACTCGATCACCTTTCCGAAGACGACGTCGCCGACGTTGAACGCCGGACGCTCGCGCTCGACACGCTCGCGCTTCGGCTTCGGCTGACGCGGCTCACGGGGCGGTCGCGGTTCGCCACCTTCGGGCGCAGCTGCGCCATCGGTCGCGGGCGCACCTTCGGCGGTCTGACCTTCGGCCTGCGGGCCCTTCTTCTTCCGCCGCCGGCGACGACGCTTCTTCGGAGCGCCATCGGCCGTGGCCTCGGGCGCACCGCCTTCGGCGGCCTCGGCGCCATCGGCGTCGGCGTCACTTTCGTCTCCGCCCTCATCGTCGCCACCAGCGGATCCCGCCGGCGCATCGACGTGCGCCTCTGCTCCAGCCTCCTTCGACTGTTCGATGGAAGCGGTGTGTGAAGACGCCTCGACCGGCGGCGCAACATCGTGCGCTCGAGCCGGTGCCTGCGGCGACGGAGCCTCCGCGGCGGGAGGGGTGTTGGGATCGGGGGTCTGGGGATCGGTCATGACGAAAGGCGTGGGCAAAATGGCCCTGGAAAAACGGGGGCACCTTAGCGCACGGGCCGGTAGGGGCGCCAGACCCGTGTTGAAGAGGGCGAAGAGCGCCGGAACTGGCCGGCCGGGGCAGAGAACCTAACGACTCGCTTCCACCGCGCCAACCTGCGCCGGGCCTGGATTTCGTTCGGATCCGGAGGTCGACGCCGCTGCGACCTGAACCTGCGGCGCCCGAGCGCGGAGATGGGCGGGACGCGTGCCGGGCGGCGCGATCGCATCGAAAGCGAGGCCGTGAGCCGCAAGACGGTTCTGATAATAGAACAGGAGCCGCGTGTCGCGGAGCACGAGCTCGTTGCCGCGCGGCGCGAGCACCTCGTTCGTGTGGTAGCCCGCGAAGGCTCGGAGGGCGTCCTCGACGATGGCGTCGCCGCGCTTCCCCTTCATCGTCGGGGACACGACGATCTCTCCGCGCGCCTCCATCGCGGTCAGGCGTTCGACGATGACGTCGACGTCCTCCGCAAGCTCGGCCTTGGGGATCGAGATGTCGTTCCGGTGCCGGAGGACGGTGAAGAGGTCCGCCTTGCCGACCGCCCGACGGAGCCGCTCGAACGCGCACGCCGCCACGGCATGCGTCGCCAGCACGACGGTGTCGCGCTTGAAGGCCTCGACGATGCGCTCACCGAGCTCGCGCGTGTACTCCGCGTCGCGCGCCGGATCGAGGACGGGCTTGTTCTCGCGCCCGATGACGTAGCGCTCGGCGGCCACCGCCCGGTCGCGCGCGTCGTGGCTGATGCCCTCGTCGTCGACCTGGTTTCCGAAGCAATCGAGAGGACGCGAGTAACGGATGACGCACGCGCCATCGAGACCGAGGAGCTTATTCGAGAACGAGGCGACGCGGGCGAAGCGCGTCGATTCGTCGTCCTCGATGATGTAGCGATGCTTGCCCTCCTCCTGGAGGAAGTCGTCGATCAGCGTCTCTGCCTCGAGCGTGAGGAGGTAATTGATCGTCGCCGGGACGAAGAAGACGGGCTGCTTTTTGCCGCGCACCGTGCTCCGCACGAAGGCCTCGATACCGGTACCGGCGAGGCCGAGCTTGAGCCTCCGCTCGACTCCTCCGGAGCGGGAGCGCGTGCCGCCCGGGAAGAAGAGCGAGTGATAGCCGCGCTCGATCAGCACCGACGAGTACGTCTTGAGCACGTCCTTGTACAGCGAGTGCCTCAGCCGACGGTCGACGCGATAGGCGCCGAGGTTGTGCATGAAGTAGCTGAGGACCGGATTGGTGAAGAGGTTCTTGCCGGCACCGTAGACCGCGGGCGGAAGCCCTGCGCGCTCGATCGCGAACCCGAATACGACGGAGTCGAGGTTCGACAGGTGCGTCGGGACGTAGACGACCGTACCGATCTCGGAGAGGCGCCGGATGTGCTCGCGCGGCCCCTGGACGAGGATCCGGCTGTCGAGCGCCGTCAGATCGAACGACGCCGGAAGGTTGCGAAGCGTCGCGCGGGGAGAGAGGAGCGCGCCGAGGAGCGGCGCCGTCACGCGGGACGCGACCTTGTAGACGCGCCGATCGAAGTTGCCCGCGACGTCCCACGCGTAGCGCTCGGCGTAATGCTTCAGCCGTTCGCGCAGCTCCGAGTCGGTCATCCGCCCGAGCTGCGCCGCGAGCGAACGCCACTCCGCGAGGTCCGGATGCCCCGAGCTCTGGAGGCGCTTCGTCTCGAGGTAAGCGGCCTCGTTGAGAGCGAGGAGCGGATCACGCGTCTGAGCCGTGACGCGATGAACGACCTCCTCCACGATCGAGGAGCGGGCTGCGTTGAAGCCGAAGATCGGAGCGGTCACGATCCCCATGAGACCCGCCTCCTCGCGTCTCGTAAAGCCGCGAAGCACGCCGAGCCGCGCGAGCTCCGCGACGCTCGGAAATGCCTGGGAAATGCGGCTCCGTCCCGCCCACGAGAGAAGCGCTCGGCTCACTGCGCGCGGCACGCGACGTGAACTTGGGGCTCGCGCCACCCGCAGAGGTGGGCCTTCGGCCCGCATTGTATTTGCATCCTTTCCGAGTCGAAGAGCGCCCGGCGAAGCGGACGCGACGGAAGGGCTTCACGATGAGCACCACGACGAATACGGACCTGAGACAACCCACGGACACGGACGACGTGATCGGTCGCGCGAGAGCCGACATGCTCGAGCCGGGTCACTCGCTCCTCCAACGTCTCGTCGCGACCGACAGCCGGGTCGCTCCGGCGATCGCGCGCCTCTCGCTCGGGCTCGTGATCCTCCCCCACGCGCTCCAGAAGACGCTGGGCTGGTTCGGAGGCCCGGGCTTCTCGGGCGCCTACGAGGCGTTCAGGACGACGATGCACATCCCCGGGCCGCTCGCGTTCCTGGCGATCTTCGCCGAGCTCGCCGGCTCGATCGGGCTCATCCTCGGTGTGCTCACGCGAGTTTCCGCGGTCGCGGTCATCGCCGTGATGCTCGGAGCGATCGGCATCGTCCACCTGCCGAACGGCTTCTTCATGAACTGGTCCGGGCTACAGGCGGGTGAAGGCTTCGAGTATCACCTGCTCGCGATCGCGCTCGGCATCGTCTGCCTGCTCGAGGGCGGCGGGCGCGTCTCCGTCGACCGCGCGCTCATGCGCTGGCGACCGGCGAACGGCGGAAGCGTGAGCCCGGTGCTGATGGAACGCTGAGCGCCTCGCTCAGGCCGGGCGGCGCTTCGCGAGGCCCTCGGTGACCTCGGTGACGACCATGGTGACGAGGCGCGCGTAGAGCTCGTCGCCCTCCTCGCTCGTCGCCTCGGCGGGAGCTCCGGTATAGGCGCGGTCCATCCCGATCTCGGCGAACGTGGCCTTGCCTGCCTTGATCGCCTCGCTGAGGCTGAGGCCGATCTTCGGGAGATCGCCAAGCGTGCCCTTCACCCGTTTGCCCGCGGCGAGGACGAGCGACGTCTCGTAGCGACCCGCGTGGCACTCGCCGCGCTTGAACTCGTCGGAGAGCGTACGGCCCCAGCGACGCGTGAGCGGGCACGCGACCGAAGCGGCGCCCTCGGGAAGCCCGTCGATGGCGGCGCGAACCGCAACGTCGTGGGCGGGCTCGAGGTGGTTGTTCACGAAACACACATGCGTGAAGCCGCAGTCGAGGAGGCGCTCGGCGATGGCGCGCAGCATCGCCGTGAGCGCGGCAGCGGGCACGCCGATCGCGCCGGAGAACCCGCGAGCGTACTCGGTCACGCCGTAGGGCACGCTCGGCGCAACGACCGCGCGGACACCGGCTCCCTCGAGCGCGTCGGCGGCGCGCGCGGCGCAGGCCTCGCTGATCGTGGTGTCGGTGTGGAGCGGCAGATGCGGGCCGTGCGGCTCGACGCTTCCGACCGGGACGATCGCGACGGACGGGCCAGCCGAGACGATCTCGGCGACCTCCTCGTAGGTGAGGTCCGCGAGGTGACGAGCCATCAGGACCGACCGCTCCCACCGCTGAGGGCGCGGAGCGCCTTCTTGTCGACCTTGCCGCGATCGTTCTTCGGCAAGTCGTCGACGAACTCGATCACGCGCGGGTACTTGTAGCGCGCGAGCGTGGTCTTCACGTGCTCCTGGAGCGCGCTGACGAGCTCGGGCGTGCCGGCATGCCCGGCGCGCACCACGATGAACGCCTTCGTCTTCACGAGCCCTTCGTCCTCGATCCCGATGACCGCCGCCGCAGCGACCGCCGCATGCCCGAGGAGGCACTCCTCCACCTCGAGCGGCGCGACCCACTGTCCGCCGACCTTCAAGAGATCGTCCGCGCGGCCGGCGAAGTAGAGGTACCCCTCCTCGTCGATGCGGAAGAGGTCGCCCGTCCGGCACCAGTGACCGTGGAAGGTGCGCCAGCTCTTGTCGCGATCGAGCCAGTAGCCCTGGCTGACGCTGTCGCCCTTCACCCAGAGCACGCCGATCTCACCGGGCGCACACGGCGTCGCGCCGGCGCCCTCGGCCTCCTCGGGCAGGATGCGGAGCTCGTAGCCGGCGACCACCTTGCCGAGCGATCCGGGCTTGATGTCGCCGGGCCGGTTCGACGCGTAGATGTGGAACATCTCCGCCGAGCCGATGCCGTCGTAGACGTCGCTCGCGAAGCGCTCGAGCCAGCGGCGCAAGAGCGGCTCGGGGAGCGCCTCGCCGGCGGAGAGCGAGAAGCGGATGCTCGAGAGATCGAGCCCGGGCTTGCCCTCCTTCGCGAGCGCGTCGTCGTGCTCGAGGAGCTTGCCGAGCATCGTCGGTACGTTCGTCACGATCGTGGGCCGGTACATCGCGATCGCGTTCTCGAGGCTCTCGGGCGAGGGGCGCTCGCTGAACAGCCCCGTGGTGGCGCCGACGGCGAACGGGAACAGCAAGCTCGTCCCCGTCGCATAGCCGAAGAACAGGCGCGGCACGCTGACGGTGACGTCGTCCCGGCGATAGCCCACCGTCTTCTTCGCGTAGACCTCGGTGTTGAACGCGAAGTCGCGGTGCGTGTGGATGTTCGCCTTCGGCTCACCGGTCGAGCCGCTCGTGAAGAGCCAGATCGCCGGCTCGTCGCGGTGCACCTTCACCGGATCCATCGGCGCGGCTGCTTCGAGCGCGGTGGAGAGCTCCCTCACCTTCCCCGAGAAGCTCGTGCCCGCGATGCGCGCCTCGGGATCGCTGCCCGTCGCCGCGTCGGGCACGACGAACATCGCCTGGACCTCGCTCTCCTCGGCGTCGACGACGGGCCGAAGGACCTCCGCGACCGCAGGCACGGTGACGATCGCAGTCGCACGCGTGTAGCCGACGAGGTACTCGAGCGTCTCCGGAGGCGCGAGCGGATTGCCCATCGCGACGACAGCTCCGCACGCGAGCGTGCCGAAGAGCGTCCAGGCAAAGGGCGGCACGTCCGGAAGGATGATGAGGACACGCTCGCCTCGCCGCACCCCCGCGGCCCGGAGCAGGCTCGTCATCCGCCGGGTCTTGTCGGCCACGACGTCGTACGTCCAGCTCCGTTCACCGAAGCGAACGGCGGCCTTGCTCCCGAGGCCCTCGTCGAGACGGTCAAAGAGGAAGTAGCGCGCGAGGCTCAGGTCTTCGGGGAACGCGATCACGACCGTAGTCGCTTACCTCCGAGCCGCCCTCCGAGACAAGGGTGCAGCGCCTGTCGCCCCGCGTCATTCGCGTGGAGCTCGCGGCGCGGATGACGCCGTGCGCGGCTCGACCGTTGCGCGCGGCGTCATCCGCGAGCTCGCACGGAAGCGCGCTTGGCGACCTCTCGTCAGCGTCGAACGAGCCCCTCACGCCACGCGTAGACGGCAGCCTGCGTCCGATCCTCGAGGTCGAGCTTGGCGAGCACGTTGCTCACGTGGCTCTTCACCGTCTTTTCGCTCAGCGAGAGCCGAGCCGCCATCTCCGCATTCGTGAGCCCCTCGGCGATGAGCCGCAGGATGTCGAGCTCGCGCGCGGTGAGCTCGGCATGCAGGGGCCGGACGCGTTCGGTCCGGAGCGCCCGCGTGATCTGGGCGCTCACGCGCGGTCCGAGGACGGCTTCGCCTCGCGCTGCCCGTCGCACGACGTCGATCAGCGCCGTAGCGCTGGTCGCCTTCGACAGATACGAGAGCGCACCGGCACGAAGGGCCGGGACGACGTGCTCCTCCTCCGACGAGGAGGTGAGGATCACGACGTGGGCCTGTGGATGGACGGCGTTGATCCGCCGGGTGGCTTCCACCCCACCGATGCCGGGCATCAAGACGTCCATCAACACCACGTCGGGGCGCTCGTCGCGAGCGAGCTCGACCGCGGCCTCGCCCGTGTCGGCCTCGGCGACGATCGTGAAATCGGGCTGCGTCTCGAGGAGCGCGCGCAGTCCCTGACGGACGATCGTGTGATCGTCGACGATGAGCACTTTCACCACGGACGTCTGCTCGTTCACTCTGCCTCTCGAAACGTCACCTCGACGCACAGACCCCCGCGAACGGACGGCATCAATCGAAGCATCCCACCAGGCAACGCCGCAACTCGCGCGCGCATCGACGTGATGCCGAAGCCGTCCTGGGTGCCGTCGGGCATGCCCTGGCCGTCGTCGTCGATGCGGAGACTGAGCTCGCCACCGGGGCCGCTCTGGAATCGGACATCCACGTTCGCCGCGCCGCTGTGACGGGCGACGTTCGAGAGCGCTTCCTGGACGATGCGCATGAGCGCATCACCGATGGCGGGCTGAAGCTGCGCATCGACTGTGACGTGATGGGCGGCGATCCCGGTGCGCCGTGACCAGGCCAGCACTTCACGACGAAGCGCGTCGGGCCATGGTGCGTCCAGCGACGATGGCCGCAGCTGGGCGAGCACGGCGACCAGCTCGCGCTGCGCATTCTCGAGCAAACCGCTCGCCTCGTCGATCCGCGCCGTCGTTCGTGTCGGATCGCGCTCGGCGGTGGCCCGGGCCGCACCGAGTAGCATCGCGGTGGCGAAGAGTTGTTGCTTCACCCCGTCGTGCAGTTCCCGCGCGAGGCGACTCCGTTCCTCCGCGGCGGCGAGCGCTTCGCGAAGCGCCACGGCTCCGCGGAGCTCCGTCGCCATGGCATCGAGCCCCGCAGCGAGATCCTGGAGCTCGTCGTCGTGGCTGCTGTTGCTCGCGACGACGTCGAAGCGTCCACCCGCCCAGGCCTTCGCTGCCCGACCGATCCGGTCGAGCCGCTGGGCGATGCCGCGCGTGACGATCGCACCGAACGCGAGACCGACGAGGCCGCCGAGGATCGCGACGACGGCGCCGTTCGTGGCGAGAAACCTCGCGCTCGCACGCACCCACGAGCCGGGCGTGAACGGCGGCTCGAGCCGCGCCCAGATCGCGCCGGCGCCGGATCCGTCCGGCGCACGAAGCGCGTGCGCGACCGAGACGCCTCCGTCTGCGCGACGAAAGGCACGCGTCGATGGAGGCGTCACGCCCGCGAGCGCGCGCTCGATCCGCTCGCGCTCTTCCGTCGTCGGCACGGGCGGAGGAGCATCGACGCATCCCGTTCGCCGGCAAGCGAAGGCGTACCGGGACGCACCGCTGCCGTCGACGAGCGTGACGATGCCGCCACGCATGGGCCCGACCTCGATGGAGAGCTGGATCGGCTCGTCGACCCCCTCGCCAGCGCTCGTGAAGGCGTCGGCGATCACGCGCGACAACGCCTCCCGATCGAGCGGCTCACGTACGGCGAGCATTGCGACGCGCGCGGCGGTCTCCTCGGTCCCACGGGCGAGGTCGTCGACGAACGCCTGCGAACGAAGCACGTACCAGCCGAGCAGAGCGAGGAGCACCGCTTCGAGGGCGACGATCGCGATGACGGACGACACCGCGTATGCGATGGCGAGCCTGCGCCTCAGGCGCCGAAAAGCCGACATGCTCCTTCTCGAGCGTAGGAGCTTGGCATGGGCACCGTTGCGTTGCCACGGCCTGGAGACCGAGACCGAGCTCCGCCTGGAGACCGAGGCCGAGCTCGGCCGGGCGGCGGATGCGCAGATCGAGCGGAGCCGCCATCTTGCTCGCGTCGGCGGCCTGGATGGCCATCCACAGAGGAGATCATGCTTCGAACGCTCGCACGCTTTTCATCGACGACTTCGATCACGGCTTTCACGCTCGCGCTCACGCTTGCCGCCTGCTCTCCCGACGAGACGAAGGCTTCCACAGGTACCGGTCCCCATGGTGACGCCGGCATCGACGCCGAGACACCGCCGGCAGGGCGCGGGCGCCTCGTCAGCGCCCAGCTCCAGTCGACGATCACCCGCGCACAGCTCGAGGAGCTCCGCGAGAAGTCGGGGCTGACGACCGTTCCCGCGCCGAAGTTCGACGTCGCATGCTCGACGATCCGCTACGAGACGATCGACCTCCACGATGCGCCGGTCGAAGCATCCGGCCTCGCATGCGTACCGCTCGGCGTGGCCGGTCCGCGCCCCTTGTTGTCGTATCAGCACGGCACGACGACCGCCGACAGCCAGGTCCCGTCCGGAGAGGCCGGTGCAGGGATCTTCCTCGCCTTCCTCTACGCGGCCTCGGGCTACGTGGTCTCGGCGGCGGACTACCTCGGCCTCGGAGCGGCACCGGGGTTCCACCCCTATCTCCACGCCGCGTCGGAGGCGACCGCGTCGATCGACATGATCCGCGCCACGCGCCAGCATGCTCGCGATTCGGGGGTCGAGCTCGGATCGCAGCTCTTCCTCGCCGGCTATTCGCAAGGGGGGCACGCCACGATGGCGCTTCATCGAGCGCTCGAGGCCGGCCATGCCGCCGAGCTTCCCGTGACCGCCGCAATGCCGATGGCCGGCTCCTACGACATGTCGCAGACCACGATCGAGGCCGTGTTCGCGACCCCTGCGCCATCGACGCCGACCTACCTCGCGTACGCGCTCCTCGCCTACGACATGGTCTACGACGTCTATCCTTCACCGGAGGTGGCCTTTGCGGAGCCCGCGAAGGTGGGCTCGCTGTTCGACCGAAAGCGCACCTTCGACGAGATCGCCAAGGAGATGCCGACGACGCCGGAGGCCGTCTTGCGCCCCGAGTTCCTGAATGCTTTCCGGACGGATCCGAACCACTCGTTCAGGGCCGCGCTTCGCGCAAACGACGTCTACGACTGGAAGCCGCGCGCTCCCGTCCGCCTCTGTCATGGTGGAGCCGATCGCGACGTGACCTTCCAGAACTCGGTCGTCGCGCACGATCGGATGAAGGCGCTCGGGGCCGACGTCGAGCTCGTCGCCGTCGGCGCGGAGCTCGATCACGACACCGCAGGCATCCCGTGCGAGGTCGCCGCACGCGCCTACTTCGACGCGCTCGTCCCGGGCGATACGCCGTAATCACAGCGCCACCACGAAGGCACCTCGATGACTGGAGCTGGCCGCGCGAGCCCCCGGGAGCCCCGGAAGCCTCCCGCGCCTCGCACGCCGCTCCAAGTCCGGGTCGGCCCGAGCCGCAGCTCCCGTCGTCGAGGATGCAGGCGTTCGCACCGCCTTCGCGCTGCGCACGCGAGCCGCCGTGCTCGCGAAGATTCGCTCGCGAGTTTTGGTGACGCGGGGAGCGGGGCCCAACTTTTCGAGAGCACGCCGACGCGCAAGCGACGAATCTCCGGGACTTCTCGAACGGATCGCGATGGCACGAGCTCTGCTGTTTGGGCTCGCCATGAGAACGACATTCACCACGGCCTTCGTGCTCCTTACCGCGCTCACTGCTTCGACGTTCGGTCCCGGGTGTACTGAGCCGGAGAGCTCTCCAGGCGCAAGCGCCCCGGACGACGACGTCCCGCCCGCTCCCGATGCAGGGCCGCCATATTCGGGCGGCCCGTCCCCCGACCAGATCCCCGCGCAAGGCACCATGCATGCGGGGCTCGAGGAGCTCGACGACGTCATCAAGAAGTTCATGCGCGCGACGTGCACGGGCTCGGTCGTCTTCGCGCTCGGCTTCGGTGGCAAGCCGCTCGTCTCGCGTGGCTACGGCTACAGGGAGGGGCCGCCGAACAAGAAGTGCGCGGCGGACACGGATCCGTTCATCGGCGCGAACAAGATGAAGCCCGATGCGGCGTTTCGGATCGGTTCGAACAGCAAGGCGTTCACCGCCGCGATCGTTCGCATCGTGCTGAAGCAGAAGCTTGCGGCGCTCGGGCGACCGACGACCGATCAAGAGGTCGAGAGTCTGAAGGTGTTCGACCCGGCGCTCGATCTCGTGCCGGCCCGTCTGCGCAATGCCGTGCTCGTCGGCTCGACGACGGCCGCTCCGAACTGCATTCAGCCACCTGTGGGAGGTTCCAAGGTGACGATGAGAGGCACCCCTGACCCGCGCCTGCGAGACATCACGGTGGGTCAGCTGCTGGGGCACATCAGCGGTCTGCCTCAGGGAGGCAACCCCGTAACCAACAAGCTCGCCGCCATTCGAGGCATCGACTCGGTGCAGGAGCTCGACGCGGAGGCTGGGACTCTCGGCGTCTCCAGCGAGAAGCAGGTCGAGCTCGCCGAAAAGCACGATGGTGGGCACTTCATTCGGCAGGAGAACCTCGAGGAGTACCTGCTCGCCAACGCCGACCTATGCCTCGAGTTCGAGCCGGGGAAGAGGCCCGCGGGAGCGAATGGCTACTCCAACATCGGCTACGGTTACCTGCAGGCCATTGCGGAGCACGTGAGCGGGCGCACTCTGCACGCGCCGCTGGGACTGCCGGAAAAACACCCCGAGTCGCTGATGGCGCAGTTCCTATCCACGCGACTTGGCATCACGAAAGGCGCCGACTCGGCGTACGGTGTTTACCTTTCGCAGACCATTCCCGCGCTTCGCGATTCGTCGGAGCCCGTCTACCGAGCCTGGGATGGCCAGTCGCTGAACGGTCGCTTCCGGGACGTGAAACGTCCTTGGTGCATCTGGAGCGAGGATGAAAAGAAGTGCGACGCCTCGCAGTTCCTTGCAGGAAAGAGCCGCTACAACTGGAGCTTCGTCGACACGAAGGTAGCCGTCGGCGACCGGGACGACGGCTACTCCGGCGGTCCCGGGCTCTTTGCAGCCGAGATGCCGATCCTCCTCGAGTTCATGGCCAAGTACTGGGTCAACGGAGATGGAGCGACACCGTTCTACGGGCGTGAGCGTTCGACGAATCCGTCGCCGGACCAGATCCGAGAGCACAGAGGCGCGCTCGCCGGGACGCACTCCACCATCACGAGCTTCACCGGCGCAACAGTCAACCACAACGTGGTCCCGACCAAACCGGACGGCGAGTTCGATTTGGTCGCGTACAAGAAGCAGCTCGACGAGAACAACGCGACTACTTCCCAGTGCAAGCTGCCCGCGGGCATCGACATGGCGTTCGCCGCGAATCAGGTGAACGACGCCACCTGCCCAGCGGACATCTGCAATGCCTACGGAGGGCTCCGAGAGGCGCTCAAGGAGAAGCTCTGCACGATCGACTGGCTGAAGGTCAGTCCGCAGATCAGCAGCAACGACTGACGATGTCCGAGAGCGAGCCGTTCGGCTCTCTCGCAGCGAAGGCGGATACGCGATCCGAGAGGTCTGCGACCGCCTTCGCTGCGCGCCTCGTCATTCGAAGATGCAGCGAGCGCCGATGGCGTAGTAGCCGTTGGCCTCGCCGTTCGAGCCCTGCGGCGGCCAGCTCTTCATGTCGGTGAGCTTCTCGTGGTTCTCCCACGACATCGTGTAGCTGAAGCGGCGGACACCGTCGTTCGCCCACGTGAGCATGTTGCCGACCGCATCTTGGATGCCGATCTTGTTCACGCCCTTCGGACGCCGCCCCGGCGGCGCAACGTAGAAGGTCCGGTCGAGCGGGCCGCTATTGCCATCCATCCGCAGGTTCGCAGGCGGGTTCGGCGTGGCGTAGCTGTAGCGATGCACGAGGCGCTCATCGGCCGGGTGCTGCGATGCGTTGTACGGCGTGTTGTCCTGGAACTGCCAGGGCCACGTGTTGTCGCCGTCGTTCGTCATGATCGCGACGTTCTCGGCGTGGCTCGTGAGCCGACCGCCGTCGTAGACGCAGAGCGCCTGCGCGAGGTGCCACGGGACGCAGTTGAGCGCCTTCTCGTCGAGCACGTCCTTCGAGAAGTCGCTCGTCTCGCCGGGGATGTCCTGCCAGTACGTCCGTGCTCCCTTTCCCTGCTGGCTGATCGAGCAGCCGCGCTTCACGTTCGGGCCGAGCATGAAGAGCGCTTCGTCCATCGACCCCGGGAGGATGTCGGTCCAGTCGTCGTTCCAGCCCGAAGGGCTCGCCTGTGCCCATTGTTTGAGGTTGCCGCCGAAGCGCTCGACGAAGGCGCGCATACGTCCCGCGGTGACGTGGTACTTGCCGATGCGCTTGCCCCCGCTGCTCTGCGCGGTGGCGCAGCAGCTCTCGTGCTTCGCGCCGGCCTCACCGGTCTCGCCGGCGCCGCAGGTGTCGCCGCCGAAA
The DNA here is from genome assembly GCA_001899635.1 of Myxococcales bacterium 68-20. Classification (GTDB taxonomy): domain Bacteria; phylum Myxococcota_A; class Polyangia; order Polyangiales; family Polyangiaceae; genus Labilithrix. The sequence continues at coordinate 113,601 of MKVQ01000012.1, forward strand.
TGACCGGTGCAGCTCTTGAACTCGACGCACTTCTTCGCGTACGAGCACGCGTCGCTCGCGCAATCGTCGTCGCCAGCGCACCCCTTGTCGACTCCGCACTTCGGCGCCTTCGTACCGCCGCAGTCGACGTCGGTCTCGTCACCGTTCCTGATCTTGTCGTCCGGTGAAGGCGCCTTGCAGGTGCCGCCGATGCACGAGCTACTCTCGCAATCGCCGGCGACGTTGCACGCCTTGCCGTCGGCGCATTTCGGTGCGGCCTGACCACCGCAGTCGACGTCGGTCTCGTCGCCGTTCTTGATCCCATCGGTCGGATTGCCACCGGCCACGACCGCCGTGCATTTGCCCGCCGTACACGTGAGCGACTTGCACTCCGACCCGTCGACGCATTCCGCGCCTTGATCCTTGCCGTCGGGATTCGGCACCCCCGCGTTCTCGACGTCGCTCGAACAGGCAGCGGTGCCGGCGAGGACGACGCTCACGACCGAGGTGAAGCTGAACAGGACGCGCGAGACGCGCGAGCTCGGGGCGGTGACATGGTTCACGCGAGCCATCTCGCATTCGTGTCTGCACGAAACGCACCCGCACATGGATCGAGGACGACTCACTCGGTTTCACGAATGCCGTCGCGCGAAGCGGAGATGGCGGTCACCCGAACTGTCACCCGGTGATGGCTTCTCGGTGGATCTCGGCATTCCCACCCGCAAATTCCCGGGTTTCGTGAGATTGAATTGATCTCGTGACGGCGCAACAGCCGGGGCCGGGTCAGCTGCCGTTCTTGCGTGCGTGACTCCGCACCCGACGCCGCAACGTCAGGTTGTTCCGCACGAGCCCGCCCGCCAGGAGCATCGCGCAAGTGAACGCCACGACGTTGCCGGCGTCGGGCACGACCGCGATCACGACGAAGCCGGCGAAGTTCAGGAGGCCGAGCGGGAGCGCTAGACGATCGCTCGTGAGCCCGACGAGGGCGAGCGTGACCGCAAACACGAGCAGCATTCCGAGCGGCGCGGCTGTCACCGGAAGGTCGAGCGCGCCCGCGCCAACGCGACGTGGAGAAGGCATTCCTCGCGCGCTCAGGTCGAAGCAGTCGTCACTCTCCGCGCGCGATCGCACCATCCTCCGCTGCAGCTCGTCGACGACGTGCCCGCCGAAGCGATCGGCCGCATGTACGGAGTTCACCGAGCCACCGCAACGCGCTGGATCCTCCAGGCCAAGCAAGCCGTCTTCGATGAGACGCGCGGCGAGCTGGAGCGCCGCTACGCAATGTCGACCGACACGTTCGAGAGCATCGCGCATGACGTCGTCCACGGCCTCGACGCGAGTCTGTCGACCTTCCTTCGCGCGCCCGACGACGAATGACGCCCCCCAAGGGTCGTCGCCTCCCCCTCCGCACGGAGTGGCGGGTAGGTGCTGTCTCGTTGACGACGTTGGGATACCCTCGTCGCCCTCGATGCCGCGTCGATCGCGCCACGCTCGGGTCCTCGCTCTGACGGAGCGGATCTATGACGCCGCGCTCGAGCCGGCGCGGTGGTCCGAGGCGCTCGACGCCATCCGTGCCGAGCTCTTTGCCGCCGCCGCGACCCTGCGCGTGCAGTCGTTTGCTCCCGCTTCCGTCCAGCAGACGTGGGTGGGCTTCGAGCCGGCATTCCTGGAGGCATACGCGCAGCACTACTGGCGCGAGGAGGTGTGCTCCTCGAGCTGGCCGGTGGCGCGCACCGCCACCGCCGACGTGCTCGCTCCGGCACAGCTCCGACGACGGAGCGCATTCTTCCACGAGCTCTGCGTCCCCTTCGGGCTCGACGACCTCGTGGGCGGCCACATCGACGCATCGTCCGAGGGCGTCGTGACGATCAGCATCATGAAGCGACGCGGACGCCGTCCCTTCGGTGCAAACCATACGGCGCTTCTCGATGGGATCCTCCCTCACCTACGCCGAGCAATACGGATCAACGGCGCGCTCGGCCGCGCAGAGGACGAGCGGCCGCTCTGTTGGGACCTGATCGACCGACTGCCCGTCGGGGTCTTCGCGATCGGAGGCGACGGACGCGTTCGGCACATGAACAAGGAAGGCGAGCGCCTACTCGGCCACGGGCTCCGGCTCGAGACAGGCACCCTTTGTACGTCGCTACCGAGCGCGACGTCGGCGCTCAGAGCTCTGATCGCGGCGGCGAGATCCTGCGCGACCTCGACGGCCCCGCCGCTCGCGGTCGCCGTGCCGAGGCCGAGCGCGCCTCCGCTCAGCGCGCTTGCCATGCCTGCGGGCCGGGACCGACCGCTCGGCGGCGTCGGACGGGCGGACGTCCTCTTGATCGTCACCGATCCTCTCGCGCGCTTCGAGGCACCGGCGGCCGTGCTCATGCGCCTGTTCGGGCTCACGGCAGCGGAAGCCCGTGTCGCGCTCCTGATCGGAAACGGCAAGGCTCCGAAGGAGGTCGCCGCCGCGCTCGGGACGTCGTGGAACACCGTCCGCGCGCAGCTACGCCAGATCTACGCAAAGACGCAGACGAGCGGCCAGCAGTCCTTGATCCGACTGCTCGTGATGCTCGTCATGGCCGGCCACGCGTAATGCGCTGCGCCCCTGGGCGCGGGTGGCAAGGCACTTCATCCATCCGGACGATGGGCTCCGCGCTGCCTCGCCCTTCGTCGCCTTGGTCTGCAAGTCGACGGCGACCACTCCGCCCCCGAGCTCACGCCATTGGGCGCGAGCTCGGCAGCACATCCGAGAAACGTGATGGAGAGGAGAGACGCTGGAGGCACGGGCGAAGGTGGTTGCTCATGCCGATCGACGCGGCGGCAGGCCGTTGTCGCAGGTTCTCGAGAACCTCACATCTCGCTGCTTCACTTCACGATCAGCCCGTTGACGGAAGAAGGGGGAAAGAAGAAGGCCGACGACCGCTCGTGGAGTCGAGCGGCGCGCCGGCCTTCTTTCGATCGACGATTGTCGGGGTCGGGCCTTCGCCGTCTTCTGCTCGCCATCCACCGTCCACCGCTCTGCCGCCCGCGTGATGCGCATGCCGTAGACGGAGCGGTGGACGAATACGACGAAGAGGACTGTACCCGAGCAGCTACTTCACATCGCTGCCACCACCGCAGACGTTCGCTGTACCGCCACCGCCGCAGGTCTGGGGCGCCAGGCACGGCGGGCAATGGACGATCCCACCGCAGCCGTCAGCCACGTCACCGCACTGCGCCCCGGCCTGCTCGCAGGTGCGTGGCGTGCACGGAGGCGTCCCGCACTTTCCGTTCACGCACGGCATTCCCTGTGGGCACGCGCACGTGTTCAGACCGCCGCAACCGTTCGCGACCGGGCCGCACGCCGAGCCGGCGGCGGGGACCGGACAGCTCGTCGGGTTGCACGTGCCCGAACCGCAGACGTTTGCCCCGCCGCCGCCGCACACCTGGCCGGGCGCGCATGGGGGACAATCGAGCGAGCCTCCGCAACCGTCCGCGATCTTTCCACACTGGTTCGGGGTGCACGCCTGCGGGGTGCACGGAGGGCTACCGCACTTGCTGGGCACTCCGCCTCCACCGCAGGTCATGCCCCCCTTGCAGTCCGGGCATGTGATGACGTTCCCGCAACCATCCCCGGCCTGGCCGCACTCGATGCCCTGAGACGCGCAGTCCTTCGGCGTGCAGGTCGGGGGCTTCGGCGGGACGGTGTTGATGCACGACGCGAGGTCGAAGAGCATGAAGGCGAGGACCTTCTCCTGCGCGGTCATCGCGTTGTTGTTGCACTCCGCCGGGAAGACCGCGTCTTGCGTCGCGCTGTTCGCCGTGACGTGGAAGTCGCTGTAGAGGACGCGCCCGCACTGCTGCGCCGGCGGCTTCGTGATGTCGGTGTTGAACGTGTAGTGCTGGAGGCTCGCGACGCTCGGCGTGAATCCCGTCGTCGTACGGAGCCAGGCCTGACCGCCGGAGAAGACCGGCTCGTCGACGTCGTGGCGCGCCTCGTCGATGTTGATCTGGGGAGCAGGCGCGTACGGCGGCGGTGTCGCCGGCAACGGAGCGAGCAGCCCGCCGACCGACGGCTGATTCAGCCACTGCGCGAAGGCGACGCCCTTCGGGAAGGAGGTGTCGAGCGACGTGGTCGCGCTGCTCCACTGGGCACCGTTCGCCGGACCGAAGTCGGCGGTGGTGGCCCACGGGAACGGCGTCCCCGCTGCACCCCACGGCGGCGGGCTCGGAACCGCGGTCGAGAACTTGTTGTAGAGCCACACGTAGCTGAAGTGCGTCGCGTACACGCGCCCGCCCTTGTTGGCGTAGTTGAGGAGGTTCATTCGCGCCGAGACGGGTTTGTTCACCTCCCCGCCCCTGCAGGCGAAGATCGTCATGTCGTATTTGTCGAGCTCGGGCTGCGAATTGTAGAGGTCGGTTGCGGAAGGCGTGGCGAAGCTGGTCTGGTTGCACGTCCCCTTGTTGCCCGGACACTTGCCGCCGAAGTTCGTGCACGCCGCGCCGTTCGAGCTGCACACGCCCTGCGCCCTCGAGATGACGGCGCCGTTGTCCTGGTAGAGGCGAATGCGCCCCGTGCCGGACGGATTGGTGAACTCGCTATCGGAAATGCCAATCTTGCGGAAGACGCACTCGAGCGCGTCGACGTTGCCGGTCACGATCGCGGTGAGCGGGATGTCGCCCTCGGCCTGGTTCTTCGGCAGGCTCGACTTGCCCGAATCGACGAGGGTGTTCCCGCACGCCGTCGTCTGGATGGTGAACTCCTTTCGCCATCGACCGAGCTGGATGACGACAGGGATGTCGTTCACCTTGCCCGCGGCCGTACTGCTGACCGGCACGTTCGAAAGGAAGAATTTCCCGTCCGCTCCGGTCGTGGTGCTGACGAGCGGATTGCCGGAGGCCGCGCCGCACTGCTCGCACGTGACGCCCGGAATGAACGCGTTGACCGCCCCGTTCGGGACGTAGACGAGCGCGCCGTAGATCGGGAGCGTGCCGTTCGGCGCGAAGACGGTTCCGCTGATGCTGGTCGTGCCGCCGCCGGGGCACGTCGTCTGCTGCAGGCAGAGGCCGGTGCACGGCGCGCCGCCGTTGTTCCCGCAGACGTTCGCGACGCCGCCACCACCGCAGCGCTCACCGGCGGGGCAGGTCGCGCCGCAGCTCACGATGCCGCCGCAGCCGTCCGCGATCGGACCGCAGTTGAGCCCCGCGGGGCATGCGACGAGCGGCTTGCAGGCCTTTCCGCACTGACTCGGCACGCCCGCACCGCCACAGCTCTCGCCCGCCGCTGCGTTGCACGTTCCGCACTGTATGAGGCTCCCGCAGCCATCCGAGATCGGACCGCAGTTCGCCCCGACGTCAGCGCACGTGAGCGGCGTGCAGCCAGCACCGCCGTCGGCGCCTGCGTCAGCGCCTCCGACGAGTTTCGATCCGCACTTGCTCGGTCCGCCGCCACCGCAGTACTCGCCTGCCGGGCACGCACCGCAGGACGCGATGGTGCCGCCGCAACCGTCGCCGGCCGCACCGCAGTTCTGGTCGAGATCCGCGCACGTGAGCTTCGTGCACGAGGGGGCTCCGCACTGGCTCGGCGTCCCGCCACCACCGCACGTCTGATCGGCGGGACAACCACCGCAGTCGACGATGCCTCCGCAGCCATCACCGATCAGGCCGCAGTTGGCCTTCACGTCGCCGCACGTGAGCTTCTTGCAGTCCCGGGCTGGCGCCGCCGCGTCCTCGCCGGTGACGAACACTCCGGGCGTGCTCGTGCCCGCCTCCTCCGCAAGGCCGGAGCTTTCAGGGAACACATTCGCGTCCCCGGAGGTGCCACACGCGAAAACGACCGCGCATATGGACACGGCAACTCCAAAGGAGCGCCACGTGATGTGCATCGAAGGCATGACAGCTCTCCGCGATCGACACCGAGTGAGCTCGGTCGTCGCCCGGGTAGGGAGCCTAAGGCGGCCCTCGAGCCCAACAATGGTCTCCGACGAATTAGCGGGGAGCAGATCGTACCCCGCCCCCGATCGCTACCCACGCGACCCGCCGCAGCGAGCGCGCTCGTCGATGGCGGTAGGGTTGGTCTTCGACGGACGAGGCCCGCAGCCTCAGCGACGCTTCGCTCGCGGCGCGCGGTGACGAGCTCAGGACGGAAAGGACCGCTCGGCCCGGCTCAATCGCGGGGCGATACGCCTTGCGCGCCCACGCTGGCGGCGGGCCGCCGTTCGAGGGCGCGTGGTGATCACTCCGATACGCGGACCTCGATCGTCTCCGTCATCGGCCCGCGGTTGCCGGCGAGGTCGTACGGGCGGATCGCGTAGCGGTACTCGCCGCCTGCGACGACCCGATTGTCCTCGTAGCGCGTCGACACGGCACGGACGCTCGCGTGATGGACGAGGACGCCACCGGTCGCGACGCGTTCGGCGCGAAAGACCTGGTAGCCGTACATCGCCTCGTTGTCGGAGGCGGACTGCCAGCGGAGCAAGATCTTGCCTTCCTTGCACTCTGCACGCAGCCCGGCTCCCGCCGCCGGCCAGACCGGGGGCTCGGTGTCCGTGCTCTCGGGAGCCTGTCCGAGCTTCTTCGGCCAGAGCGTGCAGTCGACGCGACGGAAGCTCTCGTCGAGCGCCTTGCAGACGTTGCCGTAGAGGCAGCGCACGACCGCGTCCTCGCGGCCCGTGCGCCACTTGTTGGGGAGATCGGGATCGGCGAGGAGCGCCCGCGCCATCCCGACGAGATCGCCCTGACCTCGCTCGAGCACCTTCTCGGCGATCGCGAGGGAGCCGAGCTTGCCGGCGGCGACGACCGGCGTGTCGAGACCGGCGGCGCGGAGCGAGGCGCGCACGGCCTCGGGGATGTAGAGGTTGGCGCCGTCGGGGTAGGCGCTCCCCGGCATGCAGCGATCGCCCGAATAGCCGGTGTACGGATAGAGCGGCTCGCCTTCGATGACGCGCGCGTCCTCGAACTTTCCGCCGGCCGAGAGCGAGACGTAGTCGACGCCGGCGCGCGCGAGCTCGATCGCGATCGGTCCCGCGTCGAGGGTCGTGTACCCGTTCCGGACGCACTCGTCGCCGACGAAGCGGACGCCGACGGTGAAGTCGTCGCCGACGCGCTCACGAACGTGACGGACCACACGGAGCGGGAGGCGGAGGCGATTGGCGAGCGTGCCGCCGTAGTCGTCCTTGCGCGGGTTGAGCCGCGAGAGGAACGACGAGAGCGTGTACGCGTGCGCCATGTGGAGCTCGACGCCGTCGAAGCCGCACTCACGAGCGCGCACGGCGGCGGCGCCGTAGGCGTCGACGATCGCGTCGATCTCCTCGAGCGAGAGCATGTCGACGGTCTGGCGCCAGCCGGAGCGCGAGATCTTGAGGAAGTGGATGATCTGCGGGACGACCTTGCTCGGGCCCGCGTCGTGGACGCGCGCGCAGAGGTCGGAGAGGCCCGGCTTGAACTCGTCCGACGAGATCCGGAGGAGAGGGCCGCTCTTCGCGCCGTGCACGGCCATCGCCTCGATGACGATGAGCCCGACGCCGCCGCGCGCGAAGCGGACGTACCGCGCGCGGATGTCGTCGTTGACGAGCCCGTCCTCGCCGGAGAGACGCGTCACCATCGCCGGCAGGACGAGCCGGTTCGGCAGGACGACGTTGCGTAGCGGGAAGGGCTGGAAGAGGACGCTCATCGCCATCACCTCGGCTGGGCCGTGAGCGCACCACCGATGATGAGCTTCTGGATCTCGGTCGTGCCCTCGTAGATGCGGAGCGGGCGGATCTCGCGGTAGAGGCGATCGAGAACGTTGCCTTCGGTCACGCCGAGGCCGCCGAAGAGCTGGACGCCACGATCGATGATCCGCTGCGCGGCCTCGGTCGCGAACATCTTCGCCATCGCCACCGAGACGCCGTCGCTCTTGCCTCGCGCAGCGTCACCCTTCGGCTGATCCTTCTCCCACGCCGCCCGGCACACGAGGAGTCGTGCGGCGTCGAGCTCGGTCGCCATCTCGGCGATCGCGGCCTGCGTGAGCTGGAAGTCCGAGAGCGGCTTGCCGAACTGGATCCGGCGGGTCACCCGCGAGATCGACTCGTCGATCGCACGTCGCGCCATGCCGGCTGCAGCGGCGCCGACCGACGTGCGGAAGACGTCGAGCGTGCCCAGCGCGAGGCGGAGGCCCATCCCGACCTCTCCGAGGAGGGCGGATGCGGGGACGCGGCAGCTCTTCATCCCGATGCGCCCGAGCGGATGATCGACGCTCATCGCGATCGGCTCCGTGACGAGGCCCTCCGATTTCGCATCGACGAGGAAAGCGCTGATGCCCTTCTTGCCGGCGGTGGGGTCGGCATTCGCGAACACGACGTAGTGGTCCGCGATCCCGACGTTCGAGATGAAGACCTTCTCGCCGTCGAGGATCCAGTGCTCGCCCTCGCGTCGCGCCGTCGTTCGCATCGAAGCGACGTCGCTGCCGGCCTCGGGCTCGGTGAGGGCAAAGGCGCAGACGCGCTCGCCGCGCACCACCTCGGCGAGGATCGAGGCGCGCCTCGCGCCCTCCCCGGCGAGGAGGATGGGATGGGAGCCGAGGCCCTGGACTGCGAAGATCGAGTCCGCGAGCGGCGACGAATAGGCGAGCGCCTCGCGCGCGACGCACAGCGCGCGGACGTCCACGGCGGTCCCCTCCGCGTTCCACGCGCCGCCACCTTGGTTCGCGGGGACGAGGAGCTGGAGGAGCCCGAGCTCTCCGAGCCGCGGGATCACGCGCGGGGGATCGTGGAGCGCGACGTCGTCGTCACCGATCTTCTCGCATTCCTCGCCGAGCGCGCGATGCGGCGCGTCGAAGAACATCGGGAACGCAGCCCACGACGGGCGGAGCTTGCGGGGCGGATGGTTCGGCTCGGACATCGTTCACTTCCTCCCGGCGTCCTTGGATCCCCGACCGTCATCGAACGGGCCGCTCGCGCCGGCGAAGACGATCGGGCGCTTCTCGGCCCACGCGTCGTACGCGGCGCGGAAATCGGGATGGTGCATGCAGATCGCCTGCACCTGCGCCTCGGCCTCGATCGCCTGGTCGAGGGTCATGCCGTGCTCGCTCTCGAGCATCTGCTTCGTCATCGAGTGCGCGAACGCCGGGCCGGACGCCAGGCGCTCGGCGAGCGCGCGCGCCGTTGCCACGCACTCCTCCGGAGTGACGACGCGGCCGAAGAGCCCGATGCGCTGCGCTTCTTCTGCGCCGATGATGTCGCCGAGGAAGAGCAGCTCCGTCGCACGGCCGAGACCGACGACGCGCGGGAGCAGGTAGGTCGCGCCCATGTCCGCGCCGCAGAGCCCGACCTTCGGGAAGATGAAGCCGATCTTGGCCGTCGAGCTCGCGATCCGGAAGTCGCAGGCGAGCGCGATGACGGCGCCGGCCCCGACGGCGGTGCCGTTGATCGCCGCGATGACCGGCCGCCGGAGCGCGCGGATGTTCCGGATCAGCACGCCAGTGACGCGCGTGAACGCGACGAGTCCCTTCATGTCGCGCGCGAAGAGCTCGCCGATGATGCTCTCCACGTCGCCGCCGGAGCAGAACGCACGGCCCTTGCCGGTAATGACGACGGCACGCACGCGATCCTCGTGTTCGAGCGCCGCGAACGTATCGCGGAGCTCCTCGTAGACCTCGAACGTGAGCGAGTTCAGTCGATCGGGCCGACTGAGCGTGATCGTCGCGACGCCGCTCGGAGAGAGCTCGTATTCGAAGGTCTTCGGCTGGATGGTCATGGGCGTCGTCCCGTTCGGAAGGTCCGGCATCGTTCGCCGGATCGGCTTGGTCCGCTGGACTCCGTCCAGCTCGGCTCAGCTCGTCTTCGAGCTGGAAACCTGTCGGCTCTCGTTCGGTAGCAGATGATCGCGGAGCTCGCCGAGGAGGCGTCGCAGCTCGCGTCGATCCTGCGCCGGGAGGCCGCTGATGAGCTCGTGCACGTGGCGCGCGTGGAGGGGCAGCAGCTCACGGATGAGCGCGCGGCCCTGACGGGTGAGCCACACGCGCGCGACCCGGCGATCCGACGGCTCGGGTCGCCGCTCGACCACACCGTCCCGCTCGGCGCGATCGACGAGCCCGGTGACGTTCCCCGCAGACACGAGCAGCGCACGGCTGAGCCCGGCCAGCGTCTGACCGTCCTGGCGCGCGAGGCTCGCGAGGAGATCGAAGCGCGCGAGCGTGATGCGGTCCTCGAGCTTGCGCCGAAGCTCCGCGAGCATCATCGCGTGGCACGACAAGAGGCGGAACCAGATGCTGACGGACTCGCCGGCAGGCTCGGTTCGGGCCTTCTTCCTGCCAGCGCTGGATCTGGCTGCGCCGTTCTTCCGTGTGCTCGGAGCGGCGGCGGGCACGACCGGCCTTCTCAGCCCGGAAGCGCCGCCATGCCCTCGATCTCGACGAGAGCGCCGGGCTCGAGCAGGCCGGCGACCTTCACGAGGCTCATGGCCGGATAGAACTTGCCGAGACGTGCGCGCCAGCCCTCGCCGATCGCGGCCGTGGCCGCGCGGTACGCGTCGAGGTCGGTGACGAACACCGTGATCTTCACGAGATGCTCGGTCGCTCCGCCGGCCTCGCGCACGACCGCGATGACGTTGTCGAGCGCCTGGAGGAACTGCGTGGCGAAGTCGGGGCTGACGATCCGCGCGTCCTTGTCCCACGCGATCTGGCCCGAGATGTAGAGCGTGCGCCCCTGCGCGATGATGCCGTTCGAATAGCCGCGAGGCTTGGGGAAATGCGCGGGCGTGACGACCTGATATGCCATGTGACGCTCCTGCCGCCGAGCCATCAGCCAAGGAGTAGCGGCGAGGAAAGCCTTAGGCGCGATTGCTTCGGATGTAAAGGATCGGCGGTCATCGGCGAGCGGCCCGAGTGAGCCGATCGGCGACGGCCCACCACGCGGGCTCGTTCGGGACCTTCTCGATCACGACGAGATCGACCGCCGCTTCGTCGACGGTGTGGAGGGCTGCGAAGAGCCCGCGGGCATATCCGTCCGGCGCATCCGGCAAGACGACGAGGGGCGCACATCCCCCGGCGGCGCGCTCTGCGCCCTCTGTCACGACGATCGCCGCGACGCTCGTGAACGCTCGGCCTCCAGCGGCGAGCGCCGCGGCGACGCCTTCCCCGCCCCGCTCCGCAAGCACGACGTTCGTGCGCGGGGCATAGTGCTTCGCCGCCATCCCCGGAGCCGCACGAGCGGCGTCGCCCTCGATGCTCACGAGCTCGTAGGAGATGCGCGGATCGATCGCGCGGAGCTGCTCGAGCGAGACCGCGCCCGGCCGGAGCACGCGCGGCGGATCGTGCGCGAGCGCGACCACCGTCGACTCGATCCCGAACGCGCAGGGCCCTGCATCGAGCACGAGGTCGACGCGGTCGCCGAGCGAGCGCACGACGTGCTCCGCCGTCGTGGGCGAGACATGCGTGTGCGCGTTGGCGCTCGGCGCGGCCAGCGGCTCGCCGACGGCACGGATGAGCGCGAGCGCGACCGGATGCCTCGGCGCGCGGATCCCCACCGTATCGAGGCCGCCGCTCACCTCCGGCGGGACGTTCGCCGCGCGAGGCACGACCAGCGTGAGCGGACCAGGCCAGAGCTCGTTCGCGAGCCGCGAGGCGGTCGGGCTCCACGTTGCAGCATAGGACCGCGCCATCGCCTCGCCATCCACGTGGAGGATCACGGGATGGCCTGCAGGGCGCCCCTTCGCGGCAAAGATCTTCGCGACCTCGTCCACGTGCAAGCCGCGCGCGCCGAGTCCGTAGACCGTCTCGGTCGGGAACGCGACGAGCCCGCCCCGCTTCAGGATCGAGGCGGCCTCGGCGATGACCACGGGGTCCGGTTGAGCAGGATCGAGAGAGAGGATACGCGGCACGACGCCGGGACCATAGCGCGGACGCGCTCGGGGCCAAGACTGCCCTCGCACGAGAGGATCCCCAACGCCACGATCCGAGCTACGTTGCCGAGGTCCATGCCGAACAAACGCGATGCGGGCCGATCGGGCACCTCTGCGGGTCGTCGGGACACCGCTGCGGGTCGTTGGGCCGCGAGCCCGAGTCCTTCGTCTCGCGTCTGGTCGGGGGTGCTCGCGAGCATCGCGGCCGCCACCGTCGTGCTCGCCTGCGGTGGAGGCGGAGCGAAGACTCCCGCGACCGGCGCCGGCAGAGCCGATGCAGGCGCCGAGGGCGGCCCGGGAGCAGGGCTCACCACGAGCCCGCCGCCGAGCGGCCTCCCGCCGATGGCATCGATGCCGCCGCCCGGCGTCGCCGGATCGAAGAAGGCCAAGCGCCGTCCCGACGCTGCCCTCGCCGCCTGCAGCGGCGCGACGAGAACGCCGGCGAAGGATCCCGCCGACCTCGTGAAGCGTCTCGGCGACGGCTGCATGCAGGCATCGAAGATGAAGCCGGCTTCGGCGATGCTCCGCGGACAGCAGGCCGACAAGGACACGCACCAGGAGAACAAGCTCCGCGTGGAGGCGAACCGCTGCTACCGACTCTACGTCGCCGCGGACGACTCGGTTAAGGACATGGTCGTCGTGCTCCGCGACTCGGCCGGCGACATCGTCGCCGAGAGCCCCGGCCCCGCGGTCCCCGAAGACGGCGCCGTCTGCTTCAATGCTGCCGACGAGATCTCGATCCTCGTCGGTGTCGGCAGCGGCAAGGGCACGTGGGCCGCTCAGGTCTGGAGCGACTGACGGCGGCTCCGCTCGGCTCGGTCCACCTGGAGGACGGCTGGATCGCTCGGGCCCCGGGTAGCCACATCGCCATGGGGAAACTCGGCCATTAGCGCAACGTCGGTCCGCGATGCGCGAGCCTCGCCCGACCAACTGGGGAATCTTTTCCGGAGGCGGATCGCTCCGTAACCCACCTCATGGGCCCCGTTCGTCGGCCGTCGAACGACGATCCCTCGTAAATCCAGGCCTGTCAGCGCTTGGTCGCGGTCGGGCACACCGTGTGCTCGGTGGTGGACGTCCACGCACTCGTTGGAGGCCTGATGAAGCGCTGCTCGCTCCTCACCAAGATTGTCCTGACTCTCGGCGTCGTCGGCGGCTGCACCCTCGGAGTGGGTGGCTGCGCGGTCGATGCGCTCGATGGCGAGGACGACGGCGAGGAGGTGTCGCTCGACGATCTCGATGACGAGGACGAGGCGACCGCGTCGACGTCGAGCGAGCTCAGCGGCTGCAACCAATGCACCAACTGCGTGAAGTTCGCGCGGTGCAAGCAGCCGGCTCTCCCGTTCGGCCTGACGTACTGGAGGGACAAGCTCCGGATCATCAACACCCAGACGCCTCGCGCGGGCTGCGTCGCCGTCATCAAGACCGGTAGCGCCTACGGCCACGTCGCGTACGTCCGCCGCGTCAGCGGAAGCACGGTCTACATCGACGAGGGCAACTGGGGCCGGCGCTGCAACAGCCGCTCGGGCACCGCCGCCTCGCTCAAGATCCAGGGTTACTGGTGCAAGTAGCGGTGCGCCGCCAGGTCGACGCGCGCGAATGATGGCGACGCGCGGCGCGGCGATCGACGCTCAGCGCTTCTCGAACGCCGCGAGCTGATCGCGCAGCGCGAGCCGGAGATCGCGGACGTCACGCCGTCGTCGGATCCAGAGCCAGACGCTTCGGGAAGCTCAGCCACGCCGCGGTCTCGCGTTCGCTCGGCGCACGGCGTCGGCGACTGCGCGAAGGCGCGCGATCTCCTTCGCGTCGTCAGGCGTGCTCCATCCGAGGATGGTCGTTCGTCGCTCCAGCTCGTCGGCCTCGCACTGAAACAGCTTCGCGAGATCGTCCCGAAGCGCATCGGGAAGCCCCTCCAGAGCCACGACGACAGCCAGCGTCGAGCCGCAGTCGTGGTTGCGAAGCTCGAGATGGCCGCTCGCCCCATCCTCCTGAAGGCCGACGAAGTCGAGCGATCGCCATTCGCGCTCGTCGACTTCGCGTCCGCAGGACGAGCACTGCTTCGGCCACTCGCTTGCCGACCGGTAGGCCTCCTCGACGTCATCGCATGGGCACGCGAATGGCCTCATGCCACGCGCCAGGCACCACACGTGCCGTGCGGCCCGATGGCTCATTTTGGCGACTTCCCAGGAAATCCTGCTCGCGAAACGCGCCGCGCGCATGGGACAGACGAGCCGCTTTGCAGCGTAGGCGCTACAGCAGTGCGGCGTCGCCGCGACACCGGAGTGGAGCGTCGTCGCGATCGCAAGCCGGGATCACTCGTGGCGAAGCGCGACGATCGGGTCGAGCGTCGCTGCGCGGCGCGCGGGGAGGAAACCGAAGGCGATCCCCGTGAGCGCGCTCGTCATGACCGCGACGGTCAGCGCGACGGGATCGAGCTTCATCGGCCAGCCGAGCGTCTCTCCGAGGAGGCGGATGATGCCGACCCCCGCGAGCGCGCCCGAGACGCCGCCGATGAGCGCGAGCACGACCGCCTCGACGAGGAACTGAGTCATGATGTCCGCCGCACGCGCGCCGATCGCCATCCGGATACCGATCTCGCGTGTCCGCTCGGTCACGCTGACCAGCATGATGTTCATCACGCCGATGCCGCCGACGACGAGGCTCACGCCCGCGATCATGACGAGCAGCACCGTGAGGAGCGAGTAGATCGCCGCCTGCATCTCCTGGAACTCCTGCTGCGTGCGGATCCAGAAGTCGGGCTCGCGCCCCTCCTCGATGCGATGCCGCTGGCGTAGGATGGAGTCCACCTGAGCCACCGCCCGCTGCGTGGTCTCCGCGCTCGAGGCGGAGACGAGGAGCACGCCCGCGAACCCGGGCGCCGTGCGCATGACGCGACCGCGCATCGACCCGATCGGCATCAGGACCATGTTGTCCTGATCGCCACCGAACGGCGCTTCGCCCTTCGACTCGAGCACGCCGACGACGCGAAACGCGTGGCGACCGATGCGGATGTTGCGACCGACAGGGTCCTCGGAGCCGAAGAGCCTTTCGGCGACGGTGGTACCGAGGATGCAGACCTTCGCCTTCGTGGCCTCGTCGTGCTCGTCCCACTCGGCACCGCGCACCACGTGCCAGTTGCGCACGGGGAAGAACGAGCGCGTCGAACCGATGACCTGTGCAGACCAGTTCTTCTCGCCCGCCACGATTTGCGCCCGCGAGCGGAGCGCCGGAGCGACCGCGGTGACGCTCACCGCTTCGCGGACGATCGCGCGTCCGTCGTCCTCCGTGAGGCGAGCCCCCGCGCCGAGCGCCCCCTTGGCCCCCGAGGCCGCGGCGCTCTGCGGAGCGACGAGGATCACGTTCGAGCCCATGTTCTGGATCTGGGTCGAGACCTGATCGCGCGCGCCGGCGCCGAGCGCCGTCACCGTGACGACGGCAGCGACGCCGATGAGGATGCCGAGGATCGTGAGCGACGCGCGAAGCGTGCTCCGGGAGATTGCGGTGACGGCGAGCCGGACGCCGGTGAAGAACGAAGAGAGCATCGTCACTCCGTCCTCAGCGCCTCGATCGGGTCGAGCGACGCCGCCCGCCGCGCAGGCAAGAATCCGAAGACGACGCCGATGAACGCGCTCGTCGCCGCCGCAACGCCGATCGAGCCCAGCGTCGGTGTCGCGTTCCAGCCGAGCGCGTGCCCGAGGCCGATCGTCGCGGCCGAGCCGACGACGATCCCGAGAACGCCGCCGGTGAGCGAGAGCACGATCGCTTCGACCAGGAACTGCACGAGGATGTCGCGCTCGCGCGCGCCGATTGAAAGTCGGATCCCGATCTCGCGCGTACGCTCGGCGACGCTCACCAGCATGATGTTCATCACGCCGATGCCGCCGACGACGAGGCTGACGCCCGCGACGGAGAGCAGGAGCGCGGAGAGCACGCCGGCGATCGCCTCTTGCGTCTGCCGCATCTCCGACTGCGTGTTGACGCTGAAGTCGGGATCGCGCCCCTCGGGGATGCGGTGCCGCTGGCGAAGGATGCTCGTGATCTGCGCCTGCGCGCGCGTTGTCGTCTCCTCCGAGCTCGCGCTCGCGAGGAGCATGTCCACACGCCCCGGGGACGTCCTCATCACGCGGCCGCGGAAGCTGCCGATCGGCATCAGGATGCGATCGTCTTGGTCCTCACCGAACGGCGAGTTCCCCTTCGCCTCGAGCGTACCGATGATGCGGAACGGGTAACGACCGATGCGGATCGTGCGCCCGACCGGATCGAGATTGCCGAACAGCTTCTCGGCGACGGTCTGGCCGACGACGCAGACCTTCGCCTTCACGCTCTCGTCGGTCTCGGTCCAGAGCTCGCCCTTCGCGATGCGGTAGCGGCGCACCGGGAAGTAGCTCGTCGTGGTGCCGACGAGCAGCGTAGCGACGTTGCGATCGGCGGCGACGACCTGCCCCATCGTCGACAGCCACGGAGCGACGTTCGTGACGCTCACGGCCTCGCGGGCGATCGCCCTCCCGTCTCCCTCGGTCAACCGCCCCTGCGTCTTCGCCCGCACCCCCGACTGCTGGACGTTCTCCGGATTGATGAAGAGCGCGTTCGACGCGAAGCTGTCGATCTGGTCCCCCACGCTCGCCGATGCGCCACCCGCGAGCGCCGTCACCATGACCACCGCGGTGACGCCGATCAGGATGCCGAGCACGGTGAGCGCCGCCCGGAGCTTGTTGCGGACGATCGCGGACAGGGCGAGCCGGATCGCGCCGAGGAGCAGCGTCACGCCGGCCTCTTCTTGCCGCCCCCCGCAGGCGCGACCAGCGGAGCGACGAGCGCGAGCACGAGGTAGCGCGCGAGCGTGACCGTTGCGAGGGCGAGGACCAGCGCGCCGAGCGCGAGCGCGAGGCGTGAGCCGGACAGACCTGCCAGCAGATCGAGGACCGGCTTGCTCCACGGCATCCATCCGAGCGCCGTCAAGGGAGCGAGCAGGAGCCCGACCCCGAGCGTGTACCCGAGCGACACGCGAACGCGCTGATCGCTCGTGAGCGGCCGGCCCATCGACTTCTGCGCGTAACGGACCGCGAAGATGGCCTCGAGCACGAAGGCGAAGGCGATCGGGATGGGCGTCGAGGAGACCTCCAGGACCGCCCGGCAATACGCAACGCCGAGCCCGAGCCCGAGCACACCGCCGAGCGCCGTCATCGCGTAGAGGGCCCGCGGGATCGGGCCGCCGAGGCGGCGGCGCTGCTCGGCCGCCGGATCCGATCCCGAGGCGCCGTCCGCCACGACGCTCGGCTCCGGCGGTGGGAGCTTCTCGAGCTCGGCCGCCGCGTCGACGCTCTTCTCCCGGACGTCGCTCACGATGCGCCCGTCGCGGAAGGTGACGACGCGCGACGCGCACGCCGCGATGTCGTGCTCGTGGGTGACGAGGACGATCGTGATCCCGCGCTCGCGGTTCAGCCGCTGGAGGAGCGCGAGCACCTCGAGGCTCGTCCGCGTGTCGAGATTGCCCGTCGGCTCGTCGGCGAGGAGCATCGGCGGCCCGGTCACGAGCGCGCGCGCGATCGCGACGCGCTGCTGCTGGCCGCCGGAGAGCTGATTGGGTGTATGATGCACACGACCGGCGAGACCGACCGCCGCCAGCGCCTCGAGCGCCTGATTGCGCCGCTCGCGGGCCGACACGCCGCGGTAGACGAGCGGCAGCTCGACGTTCTCGAGCGCTGTCGTGCGCGGCAGCAGGTTGAAGCCCTGGAAGATGAAGCCGATGAGGCGGTTCCGCAGGATCGCGCGCGCGTCGCTCGAGCGGGTACCGATGTCGAATCCCGCGAGCTCGTAGGCGCCGCGCGTCGGCCGATCGAGGCAGCCGAGGATGTTCATCAGCGTGCTCTTGCCGGATCCGCTCGTCCCGACGATCGCGACGAACTCGCCTTGCCGGATCTCGAGATCGATCTCGCGGAGCGCGCGGACGACGCCGGCGCCGGACTCGTAGTCCTTCGAGAGCTGCCGGCAAGCGATGAGGACGTCCATCGAGGATCCTTCGGAAGACTAGGTTGCCGAGCCCATGGCTCCTCGTCGGCATGCGCCGCCCGCGGAGCCTCGGCCTCGGGACACTAGAAGACCTTCCCCTTCTTCTTCTTGGCCGGGTCGTCCATCTCGTCGGTCACGAGCTTCACGTCGGACGCGAGCCCTTTGACGATCTCCGTGTTGATCCCGTCGGTGACGCCGATGTCGACGATCCTCGTCTCCGTCTTCTCTTCGCCCGGCTTGTCGTTCACGAGCAGGTAGAGGCGGCCTGTGCCCTTCGCGAGCGGCGGCTCGGGCGGCTGCGGGATCGGTTTGCCGTTCGGGCCCATCGGCGGCGTCGGCTTGTAACGGAGGGCCGCGTTCGGAACGCGAAGCGTCCCCTTCGCCTCCTTCGTCTTGATCGTGACCGTCGCGGTCATGCCCGGGCGGAGCTTCTCGTCCTCGTTCTCGACCTCGACGACGGCAGAGTACGTGACGACGCCCTGGACGTTGTTCGGGCTGTAGCGGACCTGCTGCACCGAGCCCTTGAACGACTCGCCGGGGAACGCGTCGACGACGGCCTCGGCCTCCATGCCTTCCTTCAGCTTGCCGACGTCGGCCTCGTCGACGTCGGCCATGACGCGCATCTTCCGGAGGTCCTGCGCGATCACGAAGAGGACCGGCGCCTGGAAGCTCGCGACGACGGTGGCCCCGGGATCGATGCTTCGCGAGACGACGACGCCGTCGACCGGCGAGTAGATCTTCGTCCAGCCCACGTTGGTCTGCGATTGCTGGAGCTGCGCCTGGATCGCGCCGATCTGCGCCTCGGCCGCGGCCGCCTGCGCGCGCGTGACCTCGTATTGTCCTTGCGCGGTGTCGAGCTCGCCCTTGCTCGCGAGGCCTTGCTGGAAAAGGCGCTGCGTACGCTCGAAGGCGACCTTTGCTGCCGCGTGGTTCGCCTTCGAGCTCTCGACCTGAGCCTTCTGCGCGAGGACCTGCGCCGAGACCTGGTTCACCTGCGCGCCGTACTGGATCGGATCGATCTCCGCGAGGACGTCGCCCTTCTTCACGACGGAGTTGAAGTCGACGTGCACCTTCGCGATGCGGCCGTTCACCTGCGAGCCGACGTTCACCTGGAGCAGCGGCTGGACCGCGCCGGTCGCCTGGACCTTCTCCGCCACGTCGCCGGTCGAGGGGAGGGCCGTCACGTACTTCGCCGGCGGAGCGGGCTGGTTCTTCGCCCGGTAGACGAGACCGCCCCCGACGAGCGCGGCCACCACACCGAGCGCCGCCGCCCGGCGAAGCCATCGCCGTCCCCCCTCTTCGGCTGCGAGGGCACGTCGTACATCCTGAGTGATCGCAGCTTGTTCGCTCATCGGTCGTGCGTGCCCTCAGGCGTCGTCGACAAAGGGTAGGCTCAGTCGTTCGCCGAGCGCCATAAAGCCGCGTGGACCATAGATATTCCCCACGCCCTGTCCAGCTCCCCAGGACCCCTATCTCATCCGATGCCGCTCGGTCGCATCGGGTTCGGGGCCAAATACGACGAGGCCACGTCCGCACTTACCCAAAGAAGTCCGCGGTCCTTTTGTCAGAGCCTCGTGGACACGGTATCGTCGCTTGCCGCTCTCGCTTTGGGCGGCACCGCCACGGCGGAAGAGGAGACTGAGTCGTTCTTCGGTCTGCTCTCCCTCGCCGGCGGTGATGGTGGCTCGAGCACTTCCGAATCGAGCCGCCCAGAGGTCTCGCCGGTCTCGCAAACCCGACCGGCAGGGCCGCCGCCAAAGCGCTCGCGCTCGTCGCCCGCGGGGGACCCTCCCCCAGGTTCGCCGAGAGCGACCGCGAAAGCTCGCTCCGCAACGATGAAACCAACGGACCGCGACCTCGTCGAGCGCGCGAAGAACCAGGGCGATGTAGAGGCCTTCGGTCAGCTCGTCCGCCGCCATCAGCAACGCATCCACCGCCTCGCCGTTCACATGCTCCGCGACCGGGCCGAGGCGGAGGACGTCGCGCAGGAAACGTTCATCCGAGCCTACCAAGCGCTGGCGCGCTTCGACGGCCGGAGCGAGCCGTACACCTGGTTCTATCGCATCGCGATCAACCTCTCCCTCAACCGGATCCGGTCGAGGAAGGCGTCGCGAACGACGCACGACACCGACGATCCCCGTCTCGACGGCATCCTCGTCGACCGGGGGCCCGGGACCGCCGACCCCGCGCTGAGCGCGCAGCGCCAAGAGCTCTACGAGACGCTCACGAAGGGGATCGACCAGCTCAGCGACACGCTGCGGACCACCCTCGTCCTCGTCTGCATCGACGGTCGATCGCACGAGGATGTCGCCCAGATCCTCGGAGCCCCGGAGGGAACGATCGCCTGGCGCATCCACGAGGCGCGGCGCAAGTTGAAAGACTTCATGCAGACCCGGGGCTTCGACCCCGAGGGAGATGGGACGTGAGTGAGACGCGAGGCACCAACAAGGGTTCGATGGACCTCGACGCGGCGCTACGCGAGTGGCCCCATGCCGAAAAACCCCAAGCAGACTGGGATGACCGCGCCCAGTCCGTGATGGATCGCGTCCGGCGGGGAGAGCGTGGCGCGAGCGCTGCATACGTCGCGGACGAAAATTTATTGGAAGCCCCCCTTGGACAAACCTCTACGGACGGTCATAACACCGCGACCCCAGGGGGATCGCCTGTGACCCACCCCCTGAAGCGCGAAGGAACTCCGATGACGATGTCTTCCGACCGAGAGCGCGATCGCCGAAGTCTTCAGGACCTGGCCAAGATGGCTCACGGCCTGACCCCGCCTCCGTCCTCCGTCGCTCCCGTGCCGAGCGGGATCCAGCGCGCGGTCGAGACCACGCACGACAAGGCGGATGACTCCGGCATCGTCGATCTCGCTGCCGCGTCGACCGCCGATCCGGGCGCCGCCATCCGCGCGCAGAGCACGCCGCTCGCGAGCCAGGGCCTCTTCGACGACGAGCCCTCGCACTCGCAGCGTCCGGCGCCGCTCAGTCACATGCCCGTGACCGCGCCGCTCGGCGCCCATGCGCATGTCCCCGCGCAGCCCGCACCGTCGGTGTCGCCTCCGGCCCTGGCGTCGGTGGCCCCCGCGAGCCTGGCTCCGCAGCCGGCGGTCACGCCGTCCGTTCCGCCGGCCGGCTACGCCGCGACCTCGTCCGCGGTGCACGCGATCCCGGAGGAGAAAAAGAAGAAGGGCGGCGCCGTCATCGCCGTCGTCTTCGGCGTCGTCGCGCTCGGCGCGGCCGCTGCGGGTGGCCTCTTCGTGATGAAGTCGCCCCAGAACACCGAAGCCACCACGGCTGCCGCCGTCGCCACCACGGAGCCCGCTGCTGTCGCGCAAGCACAGCCGCAGGTCGCCGAGGCCGAGCCGACGCCGGCCGACCCCGCGCCCGTGGCGGCCGCGGAGCCGACGCCCGAGCCCGAGGCCGAGGCGACGCCCGCCACCACGACCGCAGTGCGCGGGAAGGTCGCGGCGCGCACCACCGCCAAGGGCGGTGCAGCCGCGAAGCACGACACCGCGGCGGCAAAGGTCGAAGGCCCCGCGAAGATGACGGAGAAGGATCTCGCCGCCGCCTCGAGCGGACCGGCGGGCGATCTCGGCGCCGCGATGAAGAAGGAGGTCGGCGACGACGGTGCGAAGACGCCGGCCGCGGCGACGACCGCCCACACTTCGATGGGCAACGTCCCGCAGAAGCCCTCCCAGGGCGCCGTCACCGGCGCGGTCGGCGCGGTCCTCCCGGGCGCGCGCGCGTGCCTCGGTCCCGACGACCCGGTCTCGCGTGCAGCGATCGTGTTCTCCTCGGCCGGCACGGTCCAGAGCGTGAACATCTCCGGCGGCGCCGCCGGCAAGCCCGCCGAGGCGTGCATCAAGGGCGCGCTCATGAAGGCGAAGGTCCAGCCCTTCGCCGAGCCGACCTACACGGCGAACATCACCGTCCGCCACAACTGAGCGAGCAGCGCCTCGAAGGCGCGACCGCGACCGAGAAGCGACGCCGCGCGAGCAGCGTCGCTTCTCTCGTTTGTGGTCGACCACGAGCGCAGGCTCCCCCGGAGGGCCGCGACGCTGGGCGAAGACCAGCCCGGTACCGCCCGGGCGAGACCGAAGGTCGAGCCGCCCGGCGACGACCCGACTTGACAGTCGCGGCTTCTTTCGCCATGGTGCGCGGCCCGGTTCGCCCGTTCCGTGTGGACGAGAGAGACCGGCCTACACGAGGATTTTCGAGATGGTTTCGTCGACCCAGCAGTTCGAGCGTATCCGCAAGCGCAAGCAGACCACCGCCGGCAAGCGCAACAAGCGTGTGCGCCGCCGTCTCGGCACGCCCGTGTTCCCGGTCCACCCCGAGGGCTACAGCGCGACGGCGCCGGACGCGAAGCCCGCGGCCAAGAAGGCCTGAACGGCCGCGACGCACGGACGTCGCTCACCGCGCGTCCGTGCTCGTCTGAGACCTGACGAACGTCAGGCTGCGGCTACGCCCACGGCGTAGACCGCGAGCGCGCCCGTCCATGCGTAGACGGGCGCGCGCATCCCCGCTCGCCAACCCCACACTGGCGCGAGCGGAGGGATGAAAAGCGCGAGCGCAGCTCGACGCCATTCCTGCGTGCGCGCGAAGCCGACGGCGATCGCGAGATGCGCGCCAACGTGCGCGAGGAGTGCAGCGAGGAGGAGCCACGGAAGGACGACGTTCACCGTCCCTTCCCTTTACTGGTCCCTCGCGACGAGGTCGAGCAGCGCTCGCCTCCACGCGCGACCGCGACGCGGTCGAGCACCTCTCGCCGAGGAGCGCTGACGCGGAGGTGCCCCGTGCGAGCCTCCATGCGGCGGAGCCTGGTGCGCGCCCTCTCGCCGAGGAGCGCTGACGCGGAGGTGCCCCGTGCAAGCCTCCATGCGGCGGAGCCTGGTGCGCGCCCTCTCGCCGCCGCTTGGAGCAACTCCACGCGCGGGCTCACGACGCGGCCGCGGCCTCCTCGTCCGGACGCGGCGCGCGGTAGAGGGCCCACCAGCGGATCGCGCTGCCGACGATCACGAGCGTCACGCAGAGGAGGAGGAGGGAGGTCACGATCACGTTCACGATGCCCGTCGTGTACGTCGCAGGCTTGTCGAGCATCGGAAGGAAGATCTTCTGCACGCTCTGGATGCCCGCCGCGATCGTCGTCGTTCCGACGAAGAGCAGCGGCGCGACCGTGATGAGCGCGTAGCGCTTCTTCTTCGCTTCCCGGAGGAGGATCGTCGTGCCCACGCAAAGCGCCGTGCAGGCGAGGAGCTGATTCGCGATCCCGAACATCGGCCAGATCGTCGAGATGTTCCCGGTGAGGATGAAGTACGACCAACCAGCAACGATGAGGGCCGTCGCGACGAACGCGCCGGTGCGGCTCGTCGACTTGCCGAGCTCGGGCGAGATGCGCCCCATGAGCTCCTGCATCAGGAAGCGCCCGATGCGCGTGCCCGTGTCGATCGTGGTGAGGATGAACAACGCCTCGAACATGATCGCGAAGTGGTACCAGTACGCCAGCAGCGTCCCCATCCCAGGCAGGCCGCTGAAGACGCGCGCCATCCCGACGGCAAGCGAGACGCCGCCTCCCGTGCGCGCAGCGACGACCTCGTCCGCCTGACGCTGGAGCGCCGGGAGCTCCTTCACCTTCACGCCGAGGCGGGCGAAGTCGGCGTCCTCCAGCATCGTCGCCCGCGGGGCCTCGGCATCGACGTTGTAGCCGAGCGCCGCGAGCGAGCGATTCGAGAGCGAGAGCGCGTTCGAGAGCGAGACCTTCTTGCCCGCGAGCGACGACGCAGGGTCGCCCTCCGCGAGGCCGAGAAGCCCGCGATCGTGCGGCGTGAGCACGGGGTCGAGCAGCGCGAGATCGGCGGCGCTGCGCGCGAGCCCCTCCTCCCTGCCGTCCGTGCTGGCGACGATGGCGACCTGTGGGTTGGTGTTGATCGCGACGTAGTCCTCTTGCGGCATCGCGCAGGCGGCGATGAGCGCCGTGATCCCGACGAGCCCCTCCATGAGCATCGCGCCGTAGCCGATCGCCCGGCAGTCGCGCTCCTTGTCGATCATCTTCGGAGTCGTGCCGCTGGCGACCAGTGCGTGGAAGCCGCTGATCGCGCCGCACGCGATGGTGATGAAGACGAACGGGAAGAGCGGCCCCTTCACGATCGGGCCGCCGCCGTGGATGTACTCGGTGACGCCCGGCATCTGGATGCGCGGGTTCACGACGATGACTCCGACGACGAGCAGCGCGATCGTCCCGATCTTCATGTAGCTCGAGAGGTAGTCACGCGGGCAGAGCAGCATCCACACGGGGAGGATGCTCGCGATGAAGCCGTACGCCGCCATCGCGAGCGTGAGCGTGGTCTTCGAGAGCTTGAGGTGCGTCGCGAACGTCGAGTCGCCGACGTATTTGCCGAGGAGCAGCGCGACGAAGAGGAGGACGACACCCGCGATCGTCGCCTCCCGGATCCCGCGCACGGAGCCACCGCGCACGTTGTGGATGTAGAGGCCCATCACGAGCGCAATCGGGATCGACGCGCCCACCGTGAACACGCCCCACGCGCTCTCGGCGAGTGCCATCACCACGACGTTCCCGAGCCCCGCGAGCGCGATGACGACGATGAAGAGGATCGCGACTCCGGTCACCAGCCCGAGCGTGGGCCCGAGCTCCTCACGGGCGATCTCCGCGAGCGAGCGGCCGTTGCGGCGCGTGCTCGCGACGAGGATCACGAAGTCGTGGACCGCGCCGCCGAGGACGACGCCGAAGAGGATCCACAGGAAGCCGGGATAGAAGCCGAACTGCGCCGCGAGGACGGGGCCGATCAGCGGCCCGGCGCCGGCGATCGCGGCGAAGTGATGCCCGAAGAGGACGACACGATTCGTGGGGTGGAAGTTCTGTCCGTCCTCGAGCCGATGCGCCGGCGTGACGCGAGCGTCGTCGAGACAGAGCACACGCGCGGCGATGAAGGCCGAATAATACCGATATGCGATTGCCAGTACCGCCAGCGCCCCCAGCATCCACCACGCGGCTTGCATGGCGAATTTTCTAGCGCATCTCGATGCCCAGCAGAACGGCGCCGCGCCGGCGCGACGCATCCGACGCCCGGCGTCAGCGGGCCGACGCGCGGCGTGCGAGCTCGTAACGCATCAGGTGCTCGAGGCGGCCGTGCGCCGAGTCGACCTCCTTGCCGATCGCCTCGGCGACCCGCGCGAGCCGGGCGCCTTCGGGCGCGCGGCTGCTCGCGTTCAAGGCGTCACGTCCGGCGCGTGAGATGAGCTCGATGGCGGCCGAGCCGACGCTCTCCGTCGCACGGTGGATTGCCCTGCCGACCAGCGGCGCCCTCCACGCGTCGAACGGCTCGGCCTTCAAGGCGATGTCGAGCGCGAGCGCGTACGCGATCGACTGTCCGAAGACATCGTGGCTCCGCTTCACGTCGAGCACGAGCGCGACCTTCCGAAGGAGGAACCGCGCTGCAGCATTGAACGCCTTCTCTCCGAGCCCATGGTCGGCCGCGCGTACATAGCCGTCGACGATCGCGTTCGCGAACGGCTCCTCGATCCGCTGCCCCGCCCGGTCGCTCACCTTGCGCGTGATCCGCCGGAGCAGCTGCGCGAGCAGGTAGTCATCCACGAACGGCACCGGCACGAACGACGTCACGCTCGATCCCACGGCCTCGAGCAGCACCAGGGTGACGAGATCGCGTGTGTGCCCATTGATTGCGGCCGCCGGTTCCTTCATCGCTTGGACCATGGGTCGCAGAGACTCGACGTCCAGGCAACTCCTAGGGTGTCGGGACGACCGATTGTCACGTTCCCGTCACACAATTTATTCAATGATGTTCAACCCTTGACCGCTACACACGGGCCGACACGCGGTAGTCGAGGCGAACGGAGCGGCGGCCGGTAGAATGAAGGAACGATGGCCATCGGCGCGACCAAGCCTGCCACTCCCGCGGCAGTCGCGGATGCAGCCGCGGGCAGAGAGCGCACCGACGACATCGCGCGCGCCGCGACGGTCCCGCCTCCTGCGACCGAGTCCGCGGACGTACGCATCCCGGCCGGAACGATGGTGGCCGACCGCTATCGCATCGCGCGTGTGCTCGGCGAGGGCGGGATGGGCGTCGTGTACGCCGCCGAGCACGTGCTCATGCGCAAGGAGGTCGCCCTCAAGGTCCTCCACGCCGAGATGTGCACCATGCCGGAGGTGGTCGCGCGCTTCGAACGCGAGGCGATCGCCGCGGCGCACATCGATCATCCCAACGTCGCCGGCGCCACCGACTTCGGCCGGCTCCCCGACGGCGCCTGCTACCTCGTCCTCGAGCTGCTCCGGGGCACGAGCCTCCGCGACGAGATCTCGAAGGGCCCGATTCCGCTCGGCCGAGCGCTTCGCATCCTGCGCGGGATCGCGTCCGGCGTCTCCGCCGCGCACGCGAAGGGCATCGTGCATCGCGATCTCAAGCCGGAGAACGTGATGCTCGTCGATCGCGACGGCGATCCCGACTTCGTGAAGGTGCTCGACTTCGGCATCGCGAAGGTCGACAACTCCGTCGCGGCGGCGCCGGAGGCAGGCAGCAAGGTCCTCACGCGCGTCGGTTCGGTCTTCGGTACCCCCGAGTACATGGCGCCGGAGCAAGCCGTCGGCGACACCGTCGACGCGCGCGCAGACCTCTACGCGATCGGGGTCGTCTTCCTCGAGATGCTCACCGGGAAGTGTCCGTTCAACGGCAACGCGCTCTCGATCCTGCGCGAGCGCATCCTGGCGGTCGGTCCACCGGACATGTCCGCGGTCGACGATGCGGGCGCACGCGCGCTCATCGCCCGCCTCCTCACGCGCCAGCCCGATGAGCGCATGCAGACGTCGACGGAGCTCCTCGCCTCGGTCGACGCCCTCCTCGACGAAACGTTCGCGCAGAAGGAGCGCGCCTCGGCGCCTCCGCTCACGATCCCGACGACTGCCGGCTCGGCTACGGTCGCGAACGGCGTCGCGAACGGCGCCGCGAACGCGATGACCGGCTCGGTCCTCGTGGGCGCCTCCGCGAGGCCGCGCTGGGTGATCCCGGCCGCGGTCCTTGCGCTGTTCGCGGTCGCGCTCGGGATGTTCGGCCTCGTGAGCGCGATCACCCGGCCGAAGGTCGAGGTCGCGACGGCCAAGAACGCAGGCACGGTCGCGCCGACCGCCGCCGAGCCGGAGCCCCCTCCCGCCGCGGCCGAGCCAGCAACGAGCGCGAGCACGAGCATCGAGCTCGATGAGCCCGCCGCCAGCGGGAGCAGTGAAGCACCTGCACCGGCGGCCTCCGCCACGTCAGCGCGCGCGGCGCCACGACCCAAGGCCACGCCTCGCAAACGAGCCCAGCCCCCGAGGAAGACCGGCCCGGGCGGCATCTACGTTCCCCCACCGAAAGACTGGTTCAAGTAGCCGGCATTCGAGTCTCTCCCAGCCCGCCCGGCGTCTCCGAGGCCCTGCCCCGCCCCCACCCCGCGCGGTAGAGGCGACGTCACAGTCCACGCGCGCCGCCCGATGAAGGAGCAGCCAGCCACGGCGGACGGGAGACGGACGGATGGGACGAACTCGAATCGTGATCGCGGCGCTCGCTCTTGCAAGCCTAGCGGCGTGTCGTCCGAGCGAGAGCCGGCGCGCGGTCGCCGAGCCGAAGGCCGACGCGACGACGGCCGTGGGCACCGCGGCCGCGCCGGCGTCCGAGGCAATGCCCGCGGCGAAGCCCGAGACGCCCGCACTGCCCTCCCCTCCTCCGCCGGCACAGGTCGAGCGCCTCCTCGTACCGGGCGATCTCGTCGCGTCCGTCGTCCGATCGCCGGACGGCACACCGCCGGTGACGGTCTTCATGCCGGGAATGTGCTCGAACGGGAGCGCGTACCTCCACACGTTCCCCGAGGCAGCTCGAAAGCAGGGCGGCGTGGTCGCGATCGAGGGCGATCAGCCGTGCGGCTCCGAGGGCTTCCGGACCTTCTCCTGGGACGCCGAACGCCAGCACGCGCGCGTCGAGGCTGCGCTCGCAGCGGCTGGCCTCGCGGAGATCCCGCGCGAGGGGATCACGCTCGTCGGCTATTCGCAGGGCGCCCTGCTCGCCGAGCGGATGGCGCAACGCTGGCCCGGCCGCTACGCGCGGATCGTGCTCATCGGCGCGCCGACCGATCCGTCACCGAAGAACCTCGCTCGCGCACGCGCGGTCGTGACGATGTCGTGCGATCGCGACGTGCCGGCGCGGATGAAGCAAGGAGCCGTGGCAGCAACACGGGCCGGCATCCCGGCGACGTACTTCGAGATGCCCGGCTGCACCCACGGGAACGTCACCGAAGGCGAGCGCATCTTCGACGCGACGTTCGACTGGCTGCGCGCCAACGAACGCGCGGCGGATCCACGAGCTGCCGCGGTGAGGATCGCCGGCCCGCCGCCGTCGTGACATTGCCGCTGGCTCGCGAGACGCGTAGCCTCGCGCCCCGATGCGACACGGCGCGGTCATCCTCCTCTCCCTCTCGCTTTTCGGCTGCGCGGCGGCCGTTCGCGGCACCAAAGGCACCGTCACGATCGAGTCGGACCCTCCGGGAGCCGAGGCGACGAAGGGCCCCCGCAAGCTCGGCGTCACGCCCACGCGAGTGGATGTCGAACGGAGCGGCATCACGCAGGTCACGCTGTCGAAGAGCGGGTACGAAGACCACCACGGCACCGTCAAGAAGCGGATGAACCCTGCCTGGCTCACGCTCGACATCCTGACGTGTGTCATCCCCGTCGCCGCCTGCATTCCGGTGATCGTCGATGCAATCACCGGCGCCTGGTACGACGTCGACGACAAGTACATCGCCGCGTTGAAGCCCGGGACGCCGCTCGGCACGGTCGCGGCCGTCACGACACCGACCGGCGAGATCCCGATCGGCCCCGCAACGACGACCCCGGCCACGTCTGCGCCGGAGATGAGCGAATCGGAGCGCAAGGCGGCCGCGCGCGCGGCGTATCTCGAGGGCATCAAGCTCCAGGAGGCCGGCAACTGCGCCGAGGCGCTCCCTCGCCTGGAGGCCGCGCAGAAGCTGTTCAGCGCGCCGACCCACCTGCTCCATATCGGACAATGCCAGAACGCGAACGGCAAGCTCGTCGAAGCGGCGGAGACGTACGAGACGCTCGTCCGTGTTCCCCTCACGAAGGACTCGCCCGAGGTGTTCCATCAATCGCAAGACGAAGGCAGGAAGGAGCTCGCTCGGATCAAGCCGCGCATCCCGACGCTTCGCGTCCAGATCACGCCGGCGCCGAGCTCGCTCTCGAGCCTCGTCGTCAAATTGAACGGAAATGCCGTCCCGACCGCGGTGCTCGGCATCGCGCGCCCTGTCAACCCCGGCAAGTACAAGGTGACGGTGTGGGCCGCCGGCTACAAGGAAGCGGTCGAGACCGTCGACGTCGGAGAAGGCTCGTCGAAGGCGATCGAGTTGAAGCTCTCGAAATAGCTGAGGCCAAAACCGAAGACGGAGCGGCGAGCGCGGCGAGCGCGACAAGGTCCCGTGTGACTCGTGTGCGGCTCTGTAGCGGCGTTTTCCGGGTGCAACCCGGACGAGGTGGCGCGATGATTTCGAGTCATGCACAGCGTGCAACCGCTCGGGCGGCTCCTCGTGACGTCGGGCCTACTCACGCAGCAAGCGCTCGACGAGGTGCTGGCTCTCCAGAAGACCGACGGGCGACGGCTCGGTGAGCTGCTGGCGGAGAAGGGGCTCGTCCGACCGCATCAGCTCGCCCAGTTCCTGTCGCATCAGCTCGCGTGCCCGTGGGTCTCGCTCCAGCGAGTCGAGATCGCGCGTGAGGCCGTGGAGGCGCTTCCTCCCGCGATCGCGCTGAAGCATCACATGGTGCCGGTGCATCTTCGGGTCACCAAGGGAGCGACCACCCTCTATGTCGCGATGGACGAGCCGACGGACGACATCGCGCTCGCGGCCGCTTCCGCCGCGGCGGCGATGCCGGTGAAGGCGATGGTCGCCCTCTCGAGCGAGATCCGGGCACACCTCGATCGGCTCTATGGCTCCCCCACGCCGGCGCCGGAGCCTTCTCCCTCGGTGAGGGAGCGGGCTCCGTCGTTCGCGTCGGTCCCCTCGATCGCGGTGAAGGACGACGCCAGCGGCAAGTCTTTGCCTTCGCGTCCCCCGAAGCCACCGCCGCCCAAGCCGAGCGCGCCCCTGCCCTCTCGCGACGAGCCGTCGATCCTCGACGTCGTCGATGTGATCGAAGAGGACCCGAGCTCGCGGCCGTCGCCGCGCCCGAAGGTCCTCGTCGTCGAGGCGAAGGAGAGCCTCGTCGTCAGCGTGCGCGCCGCTGCTGCCCGGTTCGGCGGTGATGCGATCGGCGTCACGCTGGCGGATGCCGCGAGCGCAGCGGCCGCGCACTCGCCCTGCGCCCTCGTCGTCACCGAGGACGTCTACGCGAACGAGCGCTCGGGTCTCGATCTCCTCGCGCTCGAGACGGGAGCCCTCCTCGTCGTCTCGAGCGAAGCCTTCGAGGGCAGGCAGCTCGAGGGCCTGCTCGAGGACGCGATCAAGCGATGGCGGCGCTCGTCGTACGAGAAGGGCGCCGTCCTGGAAGGCCGTTACGAGCTGTTGCGAGACGTCGGCGGCCGTGTCGCCGGCTCGCGCTGGGAGGTCCGCCATCTCCGGACCGCGCGCCGCTCCTTGCTCAAGGTCGGCGTTCGGATCGACGGCGACGAGTCGGACGCAGAGTCGGTTCGTCGGGAGCAGCTCGCACTGGCGAGCTTCATCCACCCCGGCTCGGTCGACCTGCGCGACGCCGGCACGACGGAGCGAAACGATCCGTACATCGTGGTGGAGATGCTCGAGGGCCGTACCCTCGAGGGGCTCGTTGCGGCTCGCGGTGCGCTCCCGACCGCCGAGGCCTGCTCCGTCATTCGCCAGATCGCCGACGTGCTCGCTGCTGCACACGATGCATCCATTCGCCACGGGGAGGTCCGTCCGGAGAACGTGCTCATCGTGCGTGACGCCTGGGGCGTCGAGCGTGTGAAGCTCGTGAACTGGGAGGCCGCCATCATCGCCGACGGCGCGGCGGACGTCGCGATCGATCTCGCCGGCATCGGCGCGTGCGCGTTCCTCGCGCTCGCGGGGCGGACTCGGAACGAAGGCGAGGCGGTCCGCTCCATCGGGTCGGGGAGCGGGGCTCCGCAAGAGCTGCCCCCTGCGCTCGCGAGCGTCATCGCGCGCACGCTCGGTGGAGCGGGCGCCGATCGCTTCACCTCGACGAAGGAGCTGGTCGAGGCGCTCGACGCGGCGGCGCCTCCCGAGCCGACGCGCCTCCACCTCCTCGACGCGAAGCCCGAGCGCCGCGGGACGTCGGTCCGGCCTGGCCCGCGCTCGGCGTCGGTCGCCCCTCCCGCGGAGGAGGAGGAGGCGACAGAGAAGCCGGCGCCCCAACCGTCTTCGGATGCGACCGAGCTGCGCCGCTACCCACGCGCCGCGTACCGCACCCCCGTTCGCGTGGAGGTGCCGGGGATCGGCGCCGTGGACGGGCGAAGCGAGGACATCTCGGAGCGCGGCCTCTTCGTCGTCACGCGCGGGAAGATCGCCGACGGCGCGCAGGTCACCGTGCGCTTCGCACTCCCCATCGACGGCAAAGTCGTCTCGGAGAGCGGCGTCGTACGTTGGAGCCGAGCGCCTCACTCAGGTGACGGCGGCGGCGCCGCGCGCGCGGTCGGCATCGAGCTCACCTCGCCGGGCCCCGAGTCCGTGAAGCAGATCTCGCGCTACGTCTCGTTCATGGCCGCAGAGAAGTAGCCCGAACGACGCTCACGAGAGCGCAGCTTCACGCGCCGGTGAAGCGCGGCGGCCGCCTCTCCATGAACGCCGTCATGGCCTCGACCAGATCCTTCGAGGCGATGAACGCGGAGTTCCACACCGCTGCGTAGCGCTCGCCGTCGAGGATGCGGCGCTCTTCGCCGTACGAGAGCACCTGCTTGATGCCCTGAACGACGAGCGGCGGGTTCTCGGCGATCTCACGCGCCATCGCGCGTGCGCCGGCGAGGAGCGCGGCCTCGTCGTCGAAGACGTCGTTCACGAGGTTGATCCGGAGCGCGCGATCGGCATCGATGTCCTTGCCCGTGAAGGCGAGCTCGCGCGTGTGACCGTGACCGATGATGCGCGGCAGACGCTGCAAGCTCCCGAGGTCGGCGACGATCGCGACCTTCACCTCGCGGACGCTGAAGCGCGCGTCGCGAGAGCAGAGCCGGACATCGCACGCGGCAGCGACGTCGATGCCACCGCCGATGCACGGCCCCGCGATCGCCGCGATGACGGGCTTGGTGCACCGCTCGATGGAGTCCGCCGCGCGCTGCCACTGGCCGATGAGGCGAAGCAGCTGCGTCCGCTCCTTCGCGAGGTTCTCCGGAGCGATCAACGGCATCAACGTCGGCGCGACCGCCTTGAGGTCGAGGCCGTAGGTGAAGATCCCGCCCTTGCCGCGGAGGATCACCACGCGCACCGACTCGTCGAGATCGAGCTCGGAGAACACCTCGGGCAGCTCGCGGAAGAACGCGAGGCCCATCGCGTTGCCCTTGCCGGGCCCCGTGAGGATGACCTCCGCGATCGCGCCGTTACGCTCGACGGTGAGTGACTCGTAGGCGGATGTGCTCGAACCGCTGGTGCTCATGGGAAGTGCATCTTACGCGCCCCATCGTCTCCGCGCCGAAGAGTTGAGCCCGGGCCGCGTCCGGCGAGCGAGGCGCCCTCCGCGCGCATCGCTCACTCGGATCGGCGCCGTGCGATGAAGACGCCGCCATCATCATTGGCCGAGACAACGCTCCTACCGTCGACAGCGAGGTCGGTGACGAGGCCACAGCCGCATGCGTCGTAGCTCGACCATGGAGTGCGCGTGCGGCTTGCTCGCTCGGTGGAGCAAGTGGGTTACGATGAAGAGTTGGCGATGACCGAGCCGATGATCAAAGGCGCGCTGATCCGCGACTTCGTGCGCTGGTACACCGAGCGTTACGGCAAGGAGCGCCTCCGTCGCATGGCGGAAATGAGCCCGCCCGATCTCCGACATCTGGTCGAGCCGGATGCGCACGACATGCCGGCCTTGCTCGCATCGTCGTGGTACCCGGCGCGTCTCGTCCACGCGATCCTCGATGCCCTCGTCGAGCAGCACTCCGAAGTGGACCTCGAGCGACTGACGAGGGACGCGTCGCGGCACGTCGTGCGGCAATCGACGAGCGGCGTGTACCGCTTCCTCCTCGAGAAGGTCGTCTCACCCGAGCTCTACGCGGCGAGCGTCCCACGTCTCTGGGGACAGCTCCACACGACCGGGAAGCGCCACGTGGAGCTCGTGGGGCCTGGAGAGGCGAAGAGCATCGTATCGGCCTGGTCAGGGCACCACCCCGTGCTCTGCACGATCGTGATCGCGACGATGGCCGCCATCTTCGAGCTGATGGGCTGCCGCGACATCCGCTGGGAGCGCACCGAATGCGTGTCCCGGGGTGGACGCCAGTGCGTCACCCGGCTGACGTGGCGGACCTGAGGCTCAGGCGGCGTGAGCGCAGAGGAACTGCGCGAAGTGATCCGCGACGTACGCGGCCGAGTCGGCGACACGAGCGGCGTAACGCTCGTCCGCGTCGATGACCTCGATGATTGCGAGGCAGCGCCCCCACGACATCGCAGGTGCCGCAACGACGGTGCGCGGCGCGCCCACCGCATGCAGGCGCTTCGGCGCGAGGCGCGGTAGCTCGCCGTCGAACTTCATCGTGACCGACCTCTGATTGCAGATGACCGCAGCCGCGACGAGATCGTCGTCGCTCGCCTCGGCCGACCCGATGATGTCGAAGTCACCGTCCCCGTGTGCGCCGATCGCGCGGAGCTCGCGGCTCACGAGGTCGTGCGTATGGATGACGACCGCCCGCGCGCCGAGCGCCCTCGCCAGCGTCTCGGCGCACATCTCGGCGGCCTCGCCGGTCGATCGCGCGAACGTCAGCCCATACATCCCGTCGAAGATGAGATCGGTCGGATCGTTGATCGAGAGGCGGAGCAACTGCGGCGCAACGGGCTGCGCCGGCGTCACCGGACGCATCATCGACACGGGCGGCGCCGCCGCCGACACCAGCGGCGGCGCGACCGAAACGGGTGCCGGCGGCGTGGTCGACACCGGCGGCGGCGCGACCGAAACGGGTGCCGGCGGCGCGACCGAAACGGGCGCCGGCGGAGTGGTCGACACCGGCGGCAGCGCAACCGACACGGGCGCCGGCGGCGCGATCGACGCGGGAGCGGCTGCGACCGGTGGCAATGCCGGTGCCGTATCCTCTGCCCACGACGGCTGCGCGAAGGAGGCGGCTGCGTCGTCCCATCCGCGCTCGATCTCGACCTCAGTGTCGATGCGCGGCCGCACCGATGGCGTGGGCGCGAACGTCGGGACAGCCGGCGGCGCGAACGAGAGCGCGGGTGCCGCGACCTTCGCCGTCGTCGGGGCCCGATCGATCAGCGCGATGCTGCTGGCGGGCGGAGGCGGAACGCTCTTCGCGCGCGGCGGCGGTGGCGCCGACGTCCCGCGGACCACCGGCACGGCGGGCGGCGCCGTCTTGATCGGCTTCACCGCGACGCCGACGATGTCACCGTCATCGAGGTCGAGTGTCGCGAGGCGTTCGCGCATCGCCGCCGCCGGCGTCGTCTTGATGAGCGCCGGCCCCGACGCAGGCGCAAGAGGAGCGGTCGGCCGAGGGGCAGCGGGAGCAGAGGTGCGGGGGCGGGGAATCGACGGGCGGACGCTCTCGCTCATGCCTCGAGCACGAGCAAGCCGTGTTCCGCGCGCGGAGGTGTCCCGCCGTCCGAAATTCCGTCGTGATTTGGCCGCCGCCATCTTCGGGCGCGCGCGGATCGATGCCATGTTCATGGATCACGACGCCTGACACAGAGGCCTACCAGACGCATGCACTAGCCACGGAATGGCTGGAACTTTCCGCCGACGGCGAGCAGCGCTAGGAGGCACGCACATGGCCTCTGTGAGCGAGATCGACTGGACGAAGTGGACGCCGACCGATCGCGCGACGCTCCTCTTCGTCGTCGAGCGGGAGCGCGTCCTCCTCATCGAGAAGAAGCGTGGCCTCGGCGCCGGGAAGGTGAACGCGCCCGGCGGTCGGATGGAGCCGAACGAACGTGCGATCGACTGCGCGCTCCGCGAGCTTCGCGAAGAGCTCTGTGTCGGAGCGCGTGGCGTCGTCGAACACGGGGAGCTCAGCTTCGACTTCGTCGACGGCTACAAGCTCCACTGCCACGTCTTCCGTGCCGACACATGCGAGGGCGAGCCGACGGAGACCGACGAAGCGGTGCCGCTCTGGACGCCGCTCGACGCGCTCCCGTTTCATCGCATGTGGGCCGACGACGCCCTCTGGCTACCGATGCTTCTCGCCGGCGACACCTTCCGCGGGCGGTTCGTCTTCGACGGTGACCGCATGGTCGATCACGATCTGGTGAACCTGGGCTCGGTGAGGTGATCGCGCGTCACGCCGCGCCGGCCTTCGGGGCGCGGCGTGACTGCCGGCACGTCCATCGGACGGCCGGGCCCTGCCCATCGTGGCGGGGCTCTCACTCGATCGTGAAGACGAACTTCACGATCGGCGGCTCGACGTCAGTGCCAGGCGCCCGCCGTCTTCACGGGCTGATTCGTGCGGTCGTGCTCCTTCACCGCAGCCATCGCCTGCGGCATGCACTTCACGCACGAGGGGAAGTTCGAGCCGTGGTCGCACGTGATGATCGTCGCCGTCGCCGGGGCCTCGAACTCGGCCTCGTCCAGGTGCCGGCCACAAGCGATGCA
Source organism: Myxococcales bacterium 68-20 (assembly GCA_001899635.1). Taxonomy (GTDB): domain Bacteria; phylum Myxococcota_A; class Polyangia; order Polyangiales; family Polyangiaceae; genus Labilithrix. The sequence continues at coordinate 149,211 of MKVQ01000012.1, forward strand.
GTGGATGTGCTGGTGCTGGTGCTGGTGCTGCTGCTGAGGACGTGCAGGCGCAAGTGCCTTGCGTTCGCGCTTCGTGAGCTTCGGCTGTCGCTTCATTCCGAGGGCAAATTACAGGACCGGCCGCTCCCGTGGCGACAAGAAAGGCGGCCGCAGCCCGAAAGCGAGCGAATCGTGGGCCGGCGGGAACTTTATCGAACGCGAGCGTACGAAGCTCGAGGTGCGCGGTTCCAGGCTGCTTCTTCCGGCGGGTCTGCCCCGCAGTTTCATCCGGATGCGTCATCGCATCGCCGCATTTCTCGGCGAGGCGCCGATCCTCTTCGTCGGGGTCGTCCTCGGCGTCGCCGTGCTGTTCCGGCTGGCCATCGACGTCGTCCGGCCCGCGTCCGCAGACGCCGAGCCGGAGACGCCAGCGCCGAGCGGCGCCGCCCTTCACGAACCGCCACGAATCGCCGCGGCCGAAGGCTCGGCGCAGCGGTCGTCCCCCCCTCCCGCGGCCCCCACCGCGACGAGCCCCTCGACCCGAGGCTCTCCGCTCGGAACCTCGGCCGTCGCCCCGGGCGGCATCCCCCGAGGTCCGCTGGCAGCCCCACCCCGGCGGAAGCCGCGCACGCACGGCCGCCGCTAGCGTGACGGGAGCTCGCGAACAGGTGGGGGCCCGCCCCCGAACGGCGGGGCTCGCCATCCAGCCCGCTGCGCGGCGGGAGCGAGCCGATTGACAGACGCAGGAGTCGCCCGTACGCGTTGGTCGAGGCCATGTGTCGCAACATTCGCGTCCTTCATCACTTCGAGCCGCCGACGTCGCCCGAGGAGATCCGCGCCGCGGCCGAACAGTACGTCCGCAAGGTGAGCGGACTGACGAAGCCGGCGAAGGCCGACGTCGCCGAGATCGCACGCGCGGTCGAGGCCATCTCCCGCGCGACGGCGCGGCTGCTCGACAACCTCCCCACGCGTGGCGCGGCCCGCACGCGCGAAGGTGAACGCGAGCGGGCCAAGGCGCGCTGGATGTCGCGCGAGGCGCGTATCGTGAGCAAGGCTTCAGCCGCGAAGGCACCTGCGCGCAAGAAGGCGGCCGCGACCCGGGCCCCCTCGCCCCGATGATCATCGGCCGCGTCGACGAGGTCGACGGGCACTTCGTCGCGACCAAGTTCGTCGCGTTCGCCGTGCCGACGGCATGCTTGTACGTTGCACCCAAAAGCCCGCGCACGAGCGTCGCCGGCGCGACCACCGACGGCGTGCTCATCCAGACGGAATGGAGGAGCATTGCTCTCGGCTACGCGCGTGTCTGGCTTCCGGTGGCGGCGATCGTGCTGCCGATCGTGGAAGCGGCAGTCTCCGGCGGGCTACACCTCGCGACTGTGATCGCGAGCATCGTCGTCCTCGCTCTCGCTGTTCTCGCGTACCGCGCAGGACGACTTCCGGAGGAGGAGAAGGCGCGCTTGCGCGTCCTTGGAACGGTGACGGGACTTCGCATCGACCCCTCGAAGCTGAAGGACGCCACGCGCATGATCAAGCACGCGTCGCTCGGCGACCTCATGGAGAAGGGCGGCATTCCGATGAGCCCCGAGGGCATCCTCTCCGTGCTCGAGGACATCCCAATGCCGGCGATGCCGCTCGTCTACGGCTACGCCTGTTATGCAGGCGACGCCCCGGAGTGGCGCGAGTGCGCGGCGCGCTGCTACGAGCGCTACCAGCAGGGCGACATCTGACGGCTCTTCCCAGCGGCGCACCAGCCGCGTGACTGTCGGCTCATCCGTGACCGCGCGACGTCACCGCGTTCGCGCTCGACGCCGTCGCGCGACCAGGACGCCGGCGAGCCCGAGCGCGACGGTGCCTGAGGCTGCCCACGACGCCGTCGGCATGGGCATGGCGCAGCAATTGTTCTCGGACTTCGGCGTCGAGCACTCGGCCGAGAAGCCATGTCTCGGGCTTGGATCGCACAGGGCCGCGACGATCGTCCCGGTCGAGCTGACCTGATCGCTCACGACGCGCGTCGACTCGTTCGGATAGATGGCACACAGCCCGGCGACATCGTCGGGCGCGAGGGTCCGGAGCGCAGCCGATCCCGGCTTGTAGCTCGCGAACATCGTCGACCGCACGTCGGTCGCGTGCGCGAGCCCCAGGAAGTGCCCCACCTCGTGCGTGATCACGCTCTGGAGATCGAACCCCTTCGCCGGCACTTGATCCGTGATCGACAAATTGCGGGCGGAGGAATTGATCTCCATGTCCGCGTCGTAGATCTCGCCCGTCTCGGCGTTGAAGGTGACCGTCGTGAGCCCGAGCGTGCTGTAGGGATCGTCGTACGGCCAGACGTCGTCGCGGAACACGATGACGTTCTGGTTCGTCGAGTCGGCGTTGTAGCGGACCTCACCGCACTTGGACGGGCCGATGTTCGAGACCGAGATTCCGGGCGCGTTCCCGTCAGCACAGGCCGCATTCATCCACGTGGCGAACGAATCATCGATGATGCGCTTCGCCTCATCGTACGGGATGTTCCTGCTCGCCCCGTGATTGATGCTGTAGCTGACGCACGCATTCCGCCAGAAGAGGTACAGCCCCTGCGTGAAGCAGCCGCGGTTCGGGCTGTAGTTGGCCGGCAGCGGCTGCGTGGTCGTGCGGCAATAGGCATGGGCCGCCGTGGGCACGGACAGAGTGCACAGGGCAACGGCCGCGAGCATGAAGCGCATCCCGCGAGGCCCAAGCAAGAAACGCATCTCTCGAGGCTAGCACGCGTTGCCCGCCCCGGCGCACCTCCACGTCCGCTCGACCGTGTCCGCCTGGCTCCTGTCTCGCGCCGTCTCGGTCGAGTCGGCGGGATGTCGGCGGGATGTCGGCGGGATGTCGCCCGACGATCGAGGTGCAGCGACGTGGCCAGATGCGGCCTTCGCCCGTGCGGCCCGAGACGAGCGCGACGACCGGCCGGTGAAGCGGGCGGGCACGAGGCGGTGGGCCTCCGCGGCGAGGCGCCCTCACTCGCGTCGCGCGGCCCTCAGCCGAAGGTCTCGCGGTACGCGTCCTCGTCGAAGCCCACGAGGACGTGCTTCGACGTGACGACCACGGGGCGCTTCACGAGCTTGCCGTCCTGCGTGAGCCACCGGACGATCTCCTCGTCCTTCGCGGCGTCGACCTTCTGCTTGCCGATCGCGCGGTAGCTCTGACCGCTGGTGTTGAGCCACTTGCGGACGGGGCGCTTGCTCTTCGGGATCCACTCACCGAGCTCGTCGGCGCTGGGCGGCGCGTCCACGATCGGACGAACGTCGACCGCGATGCCCTGGTCCGCGAACCAGCGCAACGCCTTCTTGCAGGTCCCGCAACCTGCATACGAGAGCACGAGGGGTTTGTGATCAGGCATCGTGGGAAGCTCGCTCTTGGGGCTCGCGCCCCAACGACCCGCTGAGGTGCGCTTTCGGCGCTCGGCCATTAGCACATCACGTGGCCGCGAGGCTCCGGCGAAGCGCCACCGTCTCGCTCGCGAGCGCAAACGACGCGAGGTCCCGGCTCGACGAGCGACCGAAAACTGCAGTGAGCGAAGCCGGGCCCGGAACGCGCAGCGCCTCTGCGAGCGCCGCGTCCGTCGGAGCCACTGCGTCGAGCGATGCGCGGAGGCTCCCCGAGAGGAGGAACGCCGCGCGAGCCTCGGTCGCGAGGACGGCTTCGGCGAACGCAAGCTCGTCCACCGCCGGCGCGCGCTCGAGCATCGGCTCGAGCTCCTCCAGCATCCGCCGCCGCCTCCGGTCGGTCGCGCGACGCGCCCGCTGCTCGAAGTCCGCGACGAGCGGCTCGACGCGCTCGCTCGGACGCGCCGAGAACCCCGGCGCGACCTGGCGAGCAAACGCGACGACGAGGGCGAGCACCTCGTGCGAGCCGAGGGCGCCGAGCCACGGAACGCCGAGCGCGAGGCGCACCATCGGGCGCGCGAGGGCGGCAAGCGCGTGCGCATCGGAGAACGAGCCGAGCGTGGACGGCACGATCACCCACGGCACGTCCTCGCACGCGATCACGGGGGCGGCGACGTGATCGGAGACGGCGAGCTCGATCTCGCCGAGCTCGAACACCCGCGTGACGCGATCGAAGAGCGGCCGAATCGGGTGCGACGCGCGCGGCTTGACCCGGTCGCGCGTCGACGAGCCCTGCTCCGAGAGCCCGACGCGCGCGAGCTTGCCGGCGAACGACGACGCGATCACGGCGACGTCCCACACCGGATGGCGCCCCAGGGCGCCCGGCATCACGGACCTGCGGAGCGACGCAGCCGACAGCCCTTCGACCGGCGAGGCGCTCCGCATCCGGGCGTCGAGCCCCGCGTGTTCTTCGGGCGCGAGATCGCCGGCCATCGCGCGAAGCTCGCGAGCGACCCATTGCTCCGTCGTTCGACCTGCGCCCGCGAGCGAGCTCTCGAACAGACGCACGACGCTCGCATCGATCGGCAGCCGTCCCGAGGACGCGACGATGACGGGTGCGAGCGCCTCGACGGCCGGCTCATGGCGTCCCCGCGCCGCCAACGCTCGAGCGAGCGCCACACGAGCGTCGTCGCGCGTATCGTCCGCACGCAGCGCCTCCTCGAAGCGCTCGATCGCGTCCTCGTGGCGACCGAGGTCGAGCTCGATCCGCCCGAGCCCGACAAGCCAGGTCGGATCGATCGCACGACCGCCTTCGTGCGCGCGTGCGACCGCGCGCGAGAGCACGCGCGCGAGCGCGTCCGTGTCCCTTCCGACGGCGGCGCGAACACGCTCGAGCATCGCCGGATCGGGCGAAAGCGACGCCGCCTCCACGAGCGCCCCCTCGGCGCCCGCGGTGTCGCCGACGACCCGTCGCGCGTCGGCCAGCTCGAGCAGCGCCTGGAGGCGCTCCGCTGGAGCGGTCTCCCCGATCACGAGCCGGCCGAGGAGCGTGGCGCGCTCGTCCTTCGACACGAGGTCGCCGAGATCGAGCAGGCCACGAACGGCGCGGGGGTCATGGGGATCGATCTCGAGCGCAGCGCGCAGCTCCGCCTCCGCGAGCGCGGGCTGGTTCATCACCCGGCGATAGATGCTCGCGCGCCCCACGAGAGCCACGAGCTTCTCCGCGCTCTCGCTCGTCGCGTTCACCGTCTCGGCGAGGGCGACGAGCGCCTTGTCCCATGCACGCTGGCCGATGAAGAGCTCCGCAAGGAGGAACAGCGACGGCACGTGCGTCGGCGCGACCTCGCGAACACGCTCGAGCGCCGAGATCGCGAGCAGCGGATCGGGCGGGGAGAGATCCTTCCTCGCGACGTCGGCGAGCTCCGACGCGATCGGAATGATCGCCTCCTCGTTCTTCGCTCGCGCGAGCACGTCACCGAGGACGCGTGCGAGATCGGTGAAGGAACGACGGGCACGCTGGATCGCGGAGAGGCGCGCGGCCGTCTGCACCTCCTCGGGATTCGCCTGGAGCGCTTGCTCGAGGAGCTCGGCCGCGGCGTCCTTCTCCCCGCGCGCGGCGCACAGATCGGCGGCATCACGGAGGAGATCGGCCCGCGCCCGCTTGTCCGTAACGATGCCGGCAAGCGCGCGAGAGGCGACGATCGCTGCGTCGTCATCGCCGAGCTCAACGGCGATCTGCGCGAGGAGGCATGCTCCGGAGAGGCTCGTCGGATCCGCCGAGAGCGCTCGCTTGCAGTGACCGCCGGCCTCCGGCGTCGCCCCGGCGCGGCGAAGGAGCCGCGCGATGTCGAGGTGGAGCACCAGCCGCTCGGTATCGTCAGCGGCGCTCTCCGCACGGCGCAGCAGCGCGCGCGTCGATGCCTGGATCGCCGCCCGATCGCCGGCGAGCGCACGCTCGTGCGCTCGGCGCACCAGGGTGTCGAGGCCGGGCAGGTCTGCCGCGCCGAGCGCGAGCAGCCGCTCCCACGGCTCGTAGTCGTCGCTCTTCGGCAACGTCCAGGCGACGAGCGACGCAAGGCCCTCGAGGGCGCGGCAGCCGAGGACGCCCGAGGGATAGGCCTCGGCCGCGAGAGCGAGCGCGTTCGCGAGCTGAGGTGCCGATCCGGCACGACGCGCGAGCCGCTCCGCCATCCGGAGCGTGGCGATGTCGCGCGCTCCGGTGGCGAGCAGCGGCTCGGCGCTCCCTGCATCGCCTGCGTCGATCGCACGCACCGCCGTCGTCAGCGGAGCAACGAGCGCGCGCGAAGCCTCGCCGAGCGGGACACGAGCGCCGATGCGCACGAGACGGTCGGCAAGAAGCGCTTCGTCCGGCGTCCCCTCGCAAGCGCGCTCGTAAGCCGCGACCGCGTCAGCATCGCGGCCGTGCTGCTCGTCGAGCTCGGCGGCCCGAAGGAGGAGAAGCGCGCGGGCGTTCGGCGAGCTCGCGCGGTCGGCGAGCCCCCCGAGCTCGGAGCGGAGCCGCTCCGCGTCGCCGAGCAGCTCGAGGGCCTCGAGCGATGCCGCACGCACCGCGGCGTCGTCCTGGAGCTCGCGTGGCAATCGGTCGATCGCAGCGAGGGCGCGTTCCGGAGCGCGGAGTCGATCGAGGAGGATGTTCGCCTCGGCGAGCACGAGCGCGACCTTCTGCGCCCCTTCGCTCGCAGAGGCACGGCGCGCGAGCGACTCCGCAGCGCGATCCCAGCGCGCGGCGGCGGCATGGAGGCGGGTCACGACCTCCGCCGCGCGGGCGCCGACGACGGGCTCTCGTTCGAGCTCCTCGGCGAGGGCCAGCGCGCGCTCCGGATCGATCGACGCGATCGCCTCGGCCGCTCGCAGACGAAGCTCCGCGCGCGCGGCGGAGTCTCCCGTTACGTCCGCCTGCGCGATGAGCGCCCGCGCGAGCGCCTTGTCGTCGCCGGCGCGCGTCGCGACGGAGGCGAGCCCGACGATCGCGCTGAGGCGTGCCGGCTCGATCGCGAGGATCTCCTCGTAGATGCGCGCGGCCTTCGGAGAGTCTCCCACGACGTCGTCCGTGAGCCAGGCGAGCTTCTCGAGGAGATGGATCTTGCGGTCCGGATCCTTCGTCGCGCGGATCGCCTGTTCGTAGAGACGGATGCGCTCGTCGATGGCCTCGGTCGGGGCCACGGGAGCGAGCCGCTCCGCGAGAGCGTCGTAAACGCCGGGCGCGGTCGGAGCGGTGAGCCACGCGGACTCGCGCTGCCGCGTGGCGTCCATTTCGCGACCACCGGTAAGGGAGGCCGCAGCGGAGACGAGGAGCGCACGAGCCTTCTTCGCGGGCTCGTCGATCCGCGCCGCCTCGCGCATCCAGAGCACGGCGCGGGCCTCGTGACGCTTGGACGCTTCGAGCAGGCGATCGAGATCGCCGAGCAGCGTTGCATCGTCCGGCTCGAGCACTCGCGCGCGTTCGAGCGCGAGGACCGCATCGTCGATCTCCCCTGCCCTCTCCGCCGAGGTGACGATCGCGCGGAGCGCCACCAGCTCCTCGCGAGGATCGTCGAGCGACCTCAGCGCAGCCTTGCGCGCGCGCAGCGCATCCCCGTGTCTTCCCTCGGCGTCGTAGAGACGCCCGAGCTCTTCGCTCACGCGAAGATCGACGAGCGCCGACGTCGGAGCCCGCCCGTGCGCACGCTCGAGGACCTTCACGATCCGGGCGCGATCGGTCCCGGCACGCCGATGCGCGAGCGCGGCATCGAGCTCGAGCCGGGCCGCACGGGCCTTGTCCGGCTCCAGGCTGGCCTCCGATTCGAGCAGGCCCGCGAGTCGCGCGTCGTCACGGTGACGTACCGCGTGATCGACGAACGCCGCTCGCACCGGGCCGATCCCAGGAGATAGGTCGAGCGCACGCGTGAGCGCCGCGCGCGCACCGGCCACGTCGCCGAGCCGGCGGTCGAGGAGGAGTGCACGCTCGACGTGGAGCCAGGCCGCCGCCTCGTCGTTCTTCAACAGCTCCGCCAGCCGCGCGAGCAGCTCGGCAAGCTCGGAATGGCGTCCCGTACCGTCGAGCGCCGCCTCCGCGCCGTAGAGCGCACCGGCGTGATCGGGGACGAGGGCGAGTGCGTCGTTCCACGCCGCCACCGACTCGCGGGTCACGCCGTCACGCGCCTCGATGAGGCGCGCCCGCTCGCAAAGCCAATCCGCGCGAGCGCTCTCGCTCGCCGCGTGGGCCACGAGCTCGTCGACGTGCGTGAGCTGCGCATCGATCTCCTCTCGGCCGAGGAGCAGCGCGCGCAGCAACGCGTGCGCCGCCGGCGCATGTTCGCCGACCTCCGCCGCCGCCTTCGCCTCGACGAGCGCGGCGCTCACCTGACCGCGCGCGAGCACCGCGACCGCGAGCTCGAGACGAGCGCGGAGCTCGCCGACGGGATCCCCGCTCCGCGCGGCGACGAGCGCCCGCAAGCGACCGAGCTCCACGTCCTCGGGATCGGACGACGCGCCCTCGTGGATCTCCTCCGGGCTCGGCAGTCGTACGCGAGGCCGGTGGAGCGGCGGCGAGATGACACCGTGGGTCCCGGTCAGCATCGCGATGTTCTGCGCAGTCGCGGCAGCCGCGATGAGCGAAGCTCGACTTTCGTCGACCTCGACGAGATCCTCCGATCCCAGCTCGACGACGGTACCCGGCAGCGCCCCTGGCCTGGATCCACGCATGGGCCTCAGGCTAACACCTAGGCTAAGATGGACGCGCGCGCCGGCGCATGGCGGCGTGAGGGAGCTCCCATCGTGCCTCGTTCTTCCCTTCTCTACGTCGCCGTATCACTCACCTGCACGGCAGTCCTGGTAAGCGCATGTGCCGGTGCCGAGAGCCAGGATGTGCTCTCGGGCAGCCCGGGCGCGGCCTCGTCGTCGTCCTCGTCCTCGTCGTCGTCTGGCGGGAACAGCAGCGGCAACGGCGGTTCGTCGAGCGGAGCCTCGGGCACGACGAGCTCGAGCGGAGGCACCGAATGCGAGCCGGAGTCGGAGCCCAACGACAGCGAGAACGACGCCAACGAGCTGGCGCCCGTGCGTTGCGGTACACTCTCGCGCAGGGACAAGCGGGACTACCTCACGTTTCGGCTCAAGCCCCAGACGAAGACGATGGAGCTCAACTTCACCGGCAGAGTTCGGCTTCGCGTCGACGTCGACGGCGGCGACACCGCCGAGCTGACCCCCGACAGCGCCGGCGTCGTCCCGTTCATCAAGGACGCGGACTATTTCGTCGAGGTCACGCCGCTCACGGACATCAGCTCCGACATCAAGTGGCGCGTCGAGCTCGTGGAGAACTAGTCGGCGGGCGCTTGGCTCAGGTCAATCGCCTCAGGTCAGTCGACCGAGCGGACCGAGATCGAGGTTGAGGTCCTCGGGAGCCAGGCCGAAGCGTGCCGCGAGATCGTGCACGGCCTCCTCGAGGCGCATGAGCGCGAGGCCGATCCGCTCGACCTCGTCCGGCTCGAGCGTCTCGGCTTCCATGCGACGGATCGCCTGACGCTCGAGCAGCTTGCGAAGGAATTCCACGAGCGCGAGCACGAGCTGGGCGACCGATTTCTGCACGTCCTCCGGGTTGGCGTTCCAGCGCGGAAGGAGCTCGGCGCTCTTCCGCTCGACCTCCGCTCGCAGCGACTCGATCTCGTTCACGCGGAGCTCGGCAACGCCGGCCGTCCCGAGCGGCGCGCGCCGGCGGCTCGAAGGCCGCCTCGCGCTCGGCTTCTTCACCGCGCGCGTCTTCTTCACGGCGCGCGTCTTCTTCACGACGCTCGGCTTCTTCACCGCGCTCGCCTTCTTCACGGCGTTCTTCTTCGGCTTCGTCATGCAAGCTCCGCGAAGGCCCACGGCGGCCACGGCCCTGTCACGGTCACCGTCACGCCGCGTGGGAGATCCATGATCGAGCGCGCGAAAGCGCGCTTCCAGGCACGAACATCCTCTCGCGCGACGAGGTGGTAGACGGACGCGATGCGGGGCCCGTGGTCGTGACGCTCTGCACGGACCTCGCGGACCCACGGGCGCGTGGCCTCGCTCACAGCGGTGAGCTCCGGGACCTCGTGCCTTGCGCGGCGCTCTGCGAGCCAGCGCGTTCCGGGACCGGTTCCCGCCGGCGCTCGCTTCGCGGGAGCTCGAAGGCCGTCGACTCGAAGCGTGAACTGCACTGCACCACGCACCCGCTCGAAGGCGCGCTCGAGCATGCCACCGAGCGGCGCGATCGCCGCCTTCACCGCGACGCGGTCGACAGCCGTCGCACCGAACCGGAGCGGCAGTACCGACGGAGCGAGCCGCGCGATCCGACGAACGACGCGGTCGTGCGCGACGATCGCCGCGGGCGTCGCCTCGCGAGCCTCGGCGGGCTCCACGACGACGTACGCCTTCCCGGCTCGAACGAGCGCCAGCGGCTTCCGCGCGATCCCTCTCCCGAGAAGCTCCGGGCTTCGCGGCGGCCGATCCACGATCGCGTACAGGTAGAGGCTCATCGAGCTGAGGCCGCAGCTTCGCATCTCCGAGGAGCACAGCGAAGTGGTCGCTTCCTCGTCGCCTTCTTCGCCGCGTTCAGCTCTCGAGCTTGGGCTTGCGGCTCGCGGCTCGCGCCCAGCCCCCGGCGGCACGTCGACGGTCTCGCGTCGCTGGTCGCGCGGTCATTGACGGGGCCCCTCAGCCTAGGTCAACTCGTCGACCGATGGCCCCCGTTGCGCGCGCGCTCCTCGTCGCCGGTCTCGTCTTCCTCGGCGGCTGTAGTCGGAAGGAGAGCCCGAGCCCGGCCGTCTCCGCCTCTCCCGAAGGCGGGGTCGCGGTCGTCGATGCCGCCGCTCCTGCCGCGCCCTCGACGGCGAGCGCCGCTCCGAAGACGCGGCCCGTGTGGACCTCGAAGCTCGCGTCGGAGGAGGACTTCCTCGACTACTCCAAGGAGGCCTCCGGCGAACGGTTCACCAAGTTCGTCATCGATCTGAAGACATCGGCCATCTACTACGCCGATGCCGACCTCTACCCGATGCACAAGGACTTCGTCTTCGCCGAGCTCCTCAAGGTGCCTCGGACGAAGGAGGCCGAGCAACGCTTCGATCGGAACTACGGCAAGGACAAGCCGAGCTTCCTCATGGGGTATCTGGTCCACCATCTCGGCCCGGACGTGTGGACGCTCGCATTCTGGGACGGCGACAAGGCCACGGCCGCGCATGTGAAGCTCGCCTTCGCGCGCGTCCGGGAGACCTTCTACCTCGCGTCGAAGCTGAAGTTCCGACCGAACTCGAACGACCAGGAGGCGGTCGCCGCCGAGCTCGACGAGATCCCGATCGTCACGAACGACGTCCTCTACAAGGCGGTCGGCTATCAACCGTTCCACAAGGGCACGGCGGTCGGGAAGCTCCGGATCGTGCGCGCCGCAGCCCCCGGCGAAGATCCGACCACGCTCACGTTCGCCCCCGACGAGATCGTGATCCTGCCGGAGCCGCTCACGGACATCACGCCCGTCGCCGGAATCGTCTCGGAGAGCTTCTCCACACCGCTCTCGCACGTGAACCTCCGCGCGGCCACCTGGGACATCCCGAATGCCGGCCTGCGCAATGCCGCGAAGACCTACGCCGCCCTCGACGGCAAGATGGTGCGCTTCGAGGCAGGGGCGACCAACGCCACCCTGCGCTTGGCGACGCCGGAGGAGATCGCCTCCGCGCAGAAGCAGATACGCGATCGCACGGCGGTGAAGATGCGGAAGGCGAACCTCGAGCCGACGAAGCTCGCTCCGCTCGACACGCTGCGCGCGGCGGACGCCAGCGCGTACGGAGCCAAGACGGCGAACCTCGGCGAGATCGTGTCGGCCAAGCTGCCGGGGGTGACGGTCCCGCCCGGCTTCGGTGTGCCGATCTCGTTCTACACAGCACACCTTCGCGCCGCGGGGATCGACACTCGCATCGACGCGATGCTCTCGGATCCGACGTTCCTCGGGAGCCTCGAGGTCCGCAAGAAGGAGCTCGCGAAGCTCCGTCAGGAGATCCAGGACGCGCCGCTCGCGCCCACCTTCGTCTCGACGCTCGGCGAGGCGCTGCAGAAGCTCGCTCTCGTGGTCGAAGCCGCGGACGGCGGCGCCGAGGGCGGCTCGAGCGTGTTCGTCCGGAGCTCCACCACCGCCGAAGACCTGCCCGGGTTCTCCGGAGCGGGCCTCTACGACACCGTCCCGAACGTGCGCGGCGAAGAAGCGGTCGCGAATGCGGTGAAGAAGGTCTGGGCGAGTGTATGGAACCTCGCGGCCTACGAGGAGCGCGAGATGTTCCACATCGATCATCGACGCGCGTACGGCGGCGTGCTCGTGCAGAGCGGGATCGACGCGACCGCAGCCGGGGTCCTCGTCACGGCCCACCCCACCGATCCGACGGATACGCGCACCTTCACGATCAACGCGAAGAACGGCCTCGGCATGCGCGTCGTCGACGGCAAGAAGGTGCCCGAGATCATCCTCTACAACACCTTCAACAAGGGCCTTCGTATCGTCTCTCGCTCCGACGAGGACACGATGCTCGTCTTCGACCAGGACGGCGGCGTGCAAGAGGTCCCCAACCCGAGGAAGGGGGCCCCGATCCTCTCGAACTCGCGCGTGGCTCGCCTCGCAGACGCGGCGCAGAAGATCCGCGGCGTCTTCCCGAAGGATCGCCCGCTCGACATCGAGTGGGTGCTGCGCGGGGAGGAGATCTTCATCGTCCAGGCGCGCCCCTTCCAGGGCAGCCCCACGACGTTCGGGACCTCGCCCCGCCCGGCGCCGTGACCGCGAGCTCCCCGCTCGGTCGAACCGGGGAGCTCGATCCGCATCTCCACGACGAATTCGGGGCTCGCGCCCCAGCCACCCGCAGGTGGGCCGTCGGCCCGCGTCGAATCCGGAACGAATCGTCGGCCGACAATCCCAACGCGGAAGGCATCCCTCTTGCGAGCGGACGCGCATGCAGGTCGGTGCCAGACCCGAAAGTGCGCTCGAATGGCTGACACTCCAGCTCGACCTTGCGCCGGTGCCCATCGCAGACACCCACATCGCGTTCACCGCGGCGCGTGCGATCATGGCAGGCACGTCGCTCGGGATCTTCGATGCGATCGCCAACGGCGAGCGCTCGGCCGAATCGATCGCAGCCGCGTGCGGAACGGACACACGCGCGACAGGAGCGCTCGTCGATTGTCTCGTCGCGCTCGGCTACCTGCGGCTCACGAACGGTCGCTACGAGAACACACGCCGGGTCGAGAAGTGGCTCCTCGCGCGATCGCCCCGGTCCCTACGCGACAAGCTCCTGTTCCAGCGGGTCGAGTGGGATCTCCTCGCGAAGCTCGAGGACTTCGTGCGTACCGGCAGAGGGCTCGATCTCCATGCCACGCTCGGTCAGGAGGGATGGACGCTCTACCAGGATGCCATGCGCGCTCTCGCGGTCGACAATGCACCGCTGATCGCTCGAAGGATCCCGCTTCCGCCACGCGCACAGCGCATGCTCGACATCGGCGGCTCACACGGCCTTCATTCGGCCGCGCTCTGCCGGCTGCATCCGACGCTCCGCTCGGAGGTCCTCGAGCTCCCGGCAGCGATGAAGCGCTCGCGCTTGCTCTTGGAACAGGAGCGTTTGGGCGAGCGCGTGGTCCACCGCGCCGGAGATGCTCTCCGCGATGAGCTCGGTGAGAACGCGTACGACCTCGTGCTCGTGATCAACCTCGTGCACCACTTCTCGGAGGAGCAGAACCGGGAGCTCTCGTTCCGCATTGCGCGGGCGCTTCGTCCGGGGGGCCTGTTCGTCATCGGCGACATCGAGAAGGGAGCCGATCCCCGCAGCGCGGGAGCCATCCGCGGGACGATGGACCTCTACTTCGCGCTCACGAGCACATCCGGCACATGGAAGCTCTCGACGATGCGAGAGTGGCAAGAGGCCGCCTTCCTCGAGCCACGGCGGGCGATTCGGCTCCCGCAGATGCCCGGCTTCGTGCTCCAGCTGGCGCAGAAGCCGAAGCGCTCACCTCGGCGCTGAACGTCGGACCGGACCGGCCACGCGCGACGGTACAGCACCTGCACGACGGACCTCGCTCCGGCTCGCGAGGGCTCACCTCTCCCGAGTGAAGCGCAGCCGGTGCGGAGAAAAGATGAGCCACGCCCGGGTTCCCTTCGCGCGCGACCGCCGCCTTCTCGTCGAAGCACGAGCCCCCTATGTCGCGCCGGTCGAAGTCGCATTCCCGGAGCACCGTTACGACCAGCGCGCGCTCGTGGAGAGCCTCAAGCGTCGATGGAGGGCTCGGCCGCAGGTGACGGCGCTCGTCGAGCGCCTCCACGCGTCGGTCCAAGTAGAGGAGCGCTGCCTCGCTCTCCCCCTCGACGAGTACGATCGACTCGGCGACGACTTCGGCGCATCGAACGACGCCTTCATCCGCGTGGGCACCGAGCTCGCGGCGAGAGCCTTCACCGGTGCGGTGGCTCGGGCCGGCCTCGCACTGGACGACGTGGACGCCGTCTTCTTCACCACCGTGACCGGCGTGGCTGCTCCGACGATCGATGCGCGGCTCGTCAACGTGCTCGGCCTCCGACCCGACATCCGGCGAACACCGATGTTCGGGCTGGGGTGTCTCGGGGGCGCCGCCGGCCTCGCGAGGACGAGTGACTACCTCGCGGGTCACCCGACACACGTCGCCGTCCTCCTCGCGGTCGAGCTGTGCTCGCTCACGCTACAGGACGACTTCTCGGTCGCGAACCTGGTCGCTTCGGGTCTGTTCGGTGATGCAGCAGCCGCAGTGGTCCTCACGGGCAGCGCTTGCCCTCCGAGCGGGGCCCGCGCGATGGTGCCGCCATCGAACGGTTCGCCAGCCATCGACGAGCAGCCGCGGGCACGCGTCGTCGATACGCGAAGCGCCTTCTTCCGTGGGACCGAACGCGTGATGGGGTGGGACATCGGCTCGAGCGGCTTCAAGGTCGTCCTCAGCGCCGACGTCCCCAACATCGTGAAGCTCCATCTGCCCGGAGTAGTCGACGGGTTCCTCCACGATCACGGACTCTCGCGCGGCGACGTCCGCCACTGGATCTGCCACCCCGGTGGGCCGAAGGTGATCCTCGCGATCGAAGAGTCGCTTGGCCTTCCCGACTCTGCCCTCGCGCTCACGCGCCAATCCCTGGCCTCCGTCGGCAATCTCTCGAGCGCATCGGTGCTCGATGTGCTCGGCAGGACGCAGCCGCACGCGCTACCGGACGACATCGGGCTCCTCATCGCCATGGGCCCGGGTTTCTGCGCCGAGCTCGTCCTTCTCTCATGGTGACGTGATGGGCACCTCACTCATCGCGTACGAGGTCCTGATCGGCGCCGTCGTCATCGAACGTGCGGTGGAGCTCGTCGTCTCGAAGCGCCATGCACGCGCCCTCTTCGAGCGAGGTGCCGTGGAGCACGGCGCCGATCACTACCCGCCGATGGTGGCCTTGCACATCGCCTTCCTCGTCGGGTGTGCGCTTGAGCCGTGGCTCGAGCACCGTCCGTTCATCGCGGTGGTGGGCCTACCGATGCTCGCCCTCGCCCTCGCTGCGCAGACGATGCGGTGGTGGGCCATTGCCACGCTCGGCGTGCACTGGAACACCCGTGTGATCGTCCTCTCCGGTGCACCGCGGATCACCGGTGGGCCCTACCGCTGGCTCACGCATCCGAACTATGCGGCCGTCGTCGTCGAAGGGGTCGCGCTACCGCTCGTCCATACGGCCTGGATGACGGCGCTGCTCTTCACGTTACTGAATGCGAGTCTCCTCTTCGTGCGTGTCCGCACGGAGAACGCGGCGCTCGTCGCGATGAGATAGGCATGAAGCACGTGGCCGACGTCGTCGTCGCAGGTGCCGGCCCAGCAGGGCTCGCAGCGGCGATCCACGCCTCACGCGCGGGACTCCGGGTTGCCGTGCTCGATCCTCGTCCAGGCGTGATCGACAAGGCGTGCGGCGAAGGGATCATGCCCGGTGGTGTCGAGGCCCTCACAGCGCTCGACATCCACCCGTTCGGCCTCCCCTTCCCCGGGGTGCGCTTCGCCGACGCGGTCGATCCCGACCTCGATGCCGTGGGCCGGTTCCCGGTCGGGCTCGGTCTCGCCGTCCGTCGCACCGTCTTGCACGGCGCGATGCGAGAGCGAGCAGCAAGCCTCGGAGTCCGGTTCCACGAGGTGCGTCTCGCCTCGTACGTGCAACGCTCCGACGGCGTCATCGTGAACGGCGAGCTGCGCGCGCGCTGGCTCGTGGCAGCGGACGGCCTTCGCTCGCATGTCCGGCGCACGCTCGGCGTCGAACGTCCGGCGCGAGGAAGCCCGCGGCTCGGCCTCCGACGTCACTATGCAATGCGCCCGTGGACCGATCGCGTAGAGGTGTACTTCGGCGAAGGTGTGGAGGCATACGTGACGCCGGTCGACGTGGACCTCGTCGGCGTCGCGTTCCTGTTCGAGGAGCGACCCGGGCGAGAGACCGCAGCGAGGCGATTCGACGAGCTCCTCGCGAGCTTTCCGATCCTCGCGAGGCACCTCGCAGACAAGCCGTTCGGCTCGCGACTGCGCGGCGCGGGTCCGTTCGAGCAGAGGGTCGACAGGCGCGTCGTGGGAAACGTGCTGCTCGTCGGAGACGCGGCGGGCTACGTGGATCCGCTCACGGGAGAAGGTGTCGCGCTCGGTCTGGCGACCGCCGAGGCTGCCGTCGCGAGCATCCTCGAGGGGATGCCGGACGCGTACGAGTCGCGCTACCGGCGGCTCACGCGCCGCTACTTCGCGATGACGCGCGGGCTCCTCGCCGTCGCGCGCCGACGTAACTTGCACGCGCCGATGTTGCGCCTCGCCCGTGCCATGCCCCGAGCCTTCGACGCGGCGCTCGGCGCGCTTGCTCATCTCCACGCGGCCGATGATGCGAACACTCGGCCCGCTGACCGAAGATCTCTACCGCAGACGTCATGACCGGCTGATCGAGCGCCGCCTCACTTCGCGAGGGTTCCTGTTCATCTGGCGGAAGCCCTCCGCGATGCGCGCGCGCGCAGCAGTCTCCGGCCAACGATCGTCGCCCATACCGCCGTGATGGCGAGCTCCGAGAGGGCGTCGAGGAGGTAGATGGGTGAGATCCGACGCTTCGACGCGTAGATGAAGCTGATGCCCCCAAGGGACGCCGCCGCGCCAGCGCCGAGAACCGAGACCGTTTTCCATTCCTTCGCCCGAGCTCCGACGAGCAGCGCCGTCCCTGTCACGACGATCAGGACACCGACCGTCTTCACGAGCCAGCCTTCACGCTTCGGCCCCGTCACCGCCACGAAGGACGGCATGTGGAGAATCGGCCACAGGCCGGCGAGGACGTACCAGGCCCCCTGCGCCCGCGCGAGCGTTGCGAGGGTCGTGTCTCGAACGGCGGTGCTCTCTTGCATCGAGCTACGACGTGCATGCACGGGGCCATCACGGTGCGCAGGAACGACGCATGATCACCGGTGAGCCTTGCTGTCCACTGGTGTCACGCGCGTCGTTGCGGCACGAGCTTTCGTTTCCGCGGAGCGCTCGTGGTCTACCGGCTCGTCGAGGCCGCTACCTGTTCACGCGCCGCGGTCGGTGCGGAGCGTCTTCGTCGCGCGCGCGTCGCCGGCCGACTCGCGACCGGCAAGCAGACCGATCCCGACGATCCCGACGACGACCAGCGCCGCGCCGGCGGCCGAGAGAGAGCGTGGCGCGTGCTCGCCGAGGAAGGCGACGCCAAGCGCGGTCGAGATCAGAAGCTCGGCGGCCTGCATCGCCTCGACCGCGCCGAGCGCGCCAGGATCGCTCTGCACCATGCCGGTCGCCTGGAAGAAGAGGATCGTCGCGATCGTGCCGGCGAACAGCGCGACGCCGGCAGCGAGGAGGATCTGCCGTGGCGCCGGCGCACCGGCGACGCTTCCTGCATAGGCTGCGATGAGCCACCAGAACGGTTGGCTTGCCAGCGTCATGCCGAAGACGCGCTGGGTGGCGTTGAGCTCCTCGCCGCTTCGTTCGAGGTGAAGCAGGATCGCGCGGTTGCCGAGCGGATAGAGGAACGCAGCGACGGTCACCGCGGCCAGCGCTAGCCAGGCATTGGCATCGAGCCGCCCGCGGAAGTGGCCGGCCTGCATGATCGCGACGCCGAGCACGATCACGCCGCCGAGCGCGAGCGAACGCCGAGGCACACGCGCACGCGCATCGCGATAGAGCAGCGGCGCGAGCAACATGCCGGCGATCACGGTGAGCTGGAACGTACCGGCGACGAGCCAGGACGGAGCGAACGCAGCGGCCCACGTCAGACAGACGCAGAACAGGGTGAAACCGATCCCGCTCCAGGCCAGCCACGTCCACGGATGCGCGCGGAGCGCGCGCCACACCGCCGCGAAGCCTCCCTGCCATGGCATCACGACGGCGAGCATCGGCAAGGTCAGCAGATACCGCAGCGCGGCCGACCACGCCCAGTGCCCGCCGGCGCTCGCGATCGCGCGGTTCAGCACGTAGGTCGCGGTGAAGAACAGCGCGGAGGCGAGCCCGAGCGCGACGGCAGTGAATGCGGTAAGGCGAGAGGACGCGGTCATGGATTGGGTCGGCGCGCAGGCGCCAGGGCCGATCGAGCATGCGCAGGCCGCGCTCGCTCGCTCTTCGGATCGGCGTCGGCGCACCTTAGCAGGAGCGCTCCGGCGGAAGGTCGGGTGTCGCCATCGTTCACAGGCGCGTCACAGGCTCGCGAGCGACGAGCTCTTCGTTGGCCGCGGAGCTCGGCCGCTCCGTCTCCCCGCGCTCTCCAGGTACGCAACTTGAATCAACGGCGCACGAAGGAGCGGCCCGTGAGAGCTGTGGTGTTGGGAGGCACACGCGAGATCTCGGTCGAGCAGGTGCCCGATCCGGAGATCGAGGCCCCGACGGACGCGATCATCCGAGTCACCTCAGCCGCGATCTGCGGGAGCGACCTCCACATGTTCGCAGGCCGGACGGTCGCCCCGCCAGGGCTCGTCCTCGGGCACGAACCTCTCGGCGTGGTCGAGGAGGTCGGCCCAGCGGTGACCACCGTCCGCAAGGGCGACCGCGTCGTCATCCCTTTCAACATCGCCTGTGGTGTCTGCTTCAATTGCACGCGCGGCTTCACGTCGGCCTGCCTCGCGGTGAACGCCGACTCGGCGGGAGGTGCCTATGGCTACGTCAACATGGGCCCGTACCGCGGCGCGCAGGCCGAATACCTCCGCGTGCCTTTCGCCGAACGGAACTGCCTGAAGGTTCCGGGTGAGCCAGGAGACGAATGGGAGGACGACTTCGTCCTCCTCGCCGATGTCTTTCCCACCGGCTGGTACGCAAACGAGCTCGCGGGTGTCGGTGAAGGCAGCACCGTCGCCGTGTTCGGCGCAGGGCCGGTCGGGCTCCTCTCCGCGTACAGCGCCTTGCTCAAACGAGCGAGCGAGGTCTACGTCGTGGATGGCGTCGATGATCGGCTGGCGATGGCCGCCGAGATCGGCGCGTGCCCGATCGACTTCCGCCGCGGCGATCCGGTCGAGCAGATCGTCGAGCAGCGCCGGCGAAGGACCGCGGGCAAGCTCCAGCCCGGCGAGGAGAAGATGCTGGGTGTCATGTGCGGGATCGAAGCGGTCGGCTACCAGGCCGTCGACTGGAACGATCCGACGATGGCGGAGAACCCCAGTCGCGTGCTGGAGGATCTGATCGGCCTCGTCAATCCGACAGGTCGGATCGGCTCCGTCGGGCTCTACGTCCCCAACGATCCGGGCGGGATCAATCCTCACGCCAAGCGAGGCGAGTTTCGCCTCTCGTTCGGCAAGCTGTGGGAGAAGGGCCTGTCGCTCGGAACCGGCCAGACGCCCGTCGCCCGATTCGCGCCCGCGCTCTGCAACATGATCGTCGAGGGCAAGGCCAAGCCGAGCTTCTTGGTGACCCAGCGCCTTCCGTTGGAAGCGGCCCCCGAGGCCTACGCGAAGTTCGAGCAGCGCGCCTTCGGCTACACCAAGGTGATCCTCAGGCCGGACCTTCGGGTGAGCGGATGACGCCGACGATCCTGACGGTGGAGGACGACGCCGACCTCCGGACCCTCATCAGTGTCGTCCTGGAGGAGGAAGGCTATGTCGTGATCACGGCGATGAACGGGCGCGAGGCTCTCGCTCGCGTCCAGGAGCACATGCCCGATCTGATCCTGCTCGACCTCAGGATGCCCGTCATGTCGGGCGTCGAGTTCGTCTCGCAGTATCAGGCTCGGTATGGGAACGGCCCGAGAGCACCTTTCATCGTGATGACCGCCGGAGAGCACGCATCTCGGCGCTGCCAGGAGCTCCGCGGGAGCGGCTTCCTTCCGAAGCCGTTCTCCACCGACGAGCTGCTCGACGTGGTCAGGAAACACGCTCCGCTACGTCGGCCTGCACTGGGAGTGTGAGGTGGAAGGTGCTTCCCTCTCCTTCTCTGCTCTCCGCCTCGACGTTCCCTCCGTGCAGCACGGCGACGGCCTTCGCCACGTAGAGCCCGAGCCCGAGGCCACCGGAGTCGTACGCAGTGTCCGTATGGGCGCGATAGAACGGCTCGAACAGGTCCGCCTGCTTGTCCTTCGGGATGCCAATCCCGTGGTCCTCGATGTCGACCGTCGCGCGACCATCCTTCCGCCCCATCCGGATCTGCACGTCGCCGCCACCGGGCGAATAGCGGAGCGCATTGTCGAGGAGACCGACGACCGCTCTCTCGACCAGCAGTCGGTCCGCGGTGACGATCATGGGGCGGCAGCTCACGACCTCGACGCGGCGGGAGGTCTCCCGCTCGAAGCGCCCGACGACCAAATCCACGAGCTCGACGAGGTCGACCCCAGCCTCGGGCGCCAGGGCGAGCCGGCCCGTCTGCAGCTGCCACAAGAGCAAAAGATCGGTGACGAGCCGATCGATTCGGTCGGTCCCGCGGATCAGCGCATCGAGGAATCGCTGCTGCTTTCCGGAGGCCTTGTCGATCCGGCGAAGGAGGTCCGCGTATCCCTTCACGATCGCGACCGGCGTCTTCAGCTCGTGGGCGACGACGCGGATGAACTGCTCCTTGAGCCGATCGAGCTCGATCGCCTCGGTCACGTTCAGCGCCAGCGACACGGCTCCGGCGAGGGCACCGCGCTCGTCCTGGAGCGGCGCCGCGCTCACGCGCAGGTGAATCGCGCGGCCGGTGCCCGGATGACGAACGGTCATGTCGACCGAGCTCAGGACCTCACCAGCGAGCGCGCGCAGCAGCGGGAGCTCGTCGACCTCGAACGGCTCGCCGTCGGGGCGCATCGGGCGAAGGCGCTGGCAGAACATCTCCACCGGCAACGGTCCCCCTCCGGAGACGTCCACGAGCCCGAACAGGCGCAGCGCCGCTGGGTTGGTGAACGTGAGCCGCCCGGCGCGATCACACACGAGGACGGCATCGACCATGTTGTCGAGGATCGCGCGCAACGTTGCCTCGGCCTGTTGCCGCTCCGCGATCTCCCGCAGCTGCGCGGCGTGGAGCTTTGCATTCTCGAGCGAGATGCCGGCCTGGTCGGTGAGGAGCTCGGCCACCGCCATCCTGTCCTTGGTGAATGCCGACGCGACGAGATCGTTCTCGAGGTAGACGATCCCGAGCAAGGTCGTGTGGCGGACGATCGGAAGGCAGGCGATCGACTTCGGCCGCTTCGTCGCGATGTACGGATCAGTCGAATGGGGGTTGGGAATGCTCGCATCGCTGATGAGCAGCCGCTCGCGCGTGCGGATCACCTGCTCGACGATGGACGCCGGCACACCGCCGACCGGACCAGCCGAGCACTCGATCGCCGAGCCACCGCCCGAGACCGAGAGGAACACCGCTCTCCGCGCGCCTGCCTGCTCCGTGAGGAGTCGCGTCAATCCGCGAAGAAGTCTCCACCGCGCGGTCTCGTTCGAGAGCACCTGCGCGAGCTCGAGCAACGTGCCCCGCATCGCGGCCGCGGTGGCGCCGCTGGGCGCAGAGGCTGCTCCGTCGAAGAGCTGCTGCGACGACGGCACGTCGAGGCAGCGTGCGAGATCGTCGTGCAGCTCCGCCGCGGTTTGGTAACGATCCTCCGGGAGCTCCTGGAGGAGCTTCGACACGATGTCCGAGACGGCGCACGCCGGATGGAGGGCGGACGGCCGCACGGCCTCGGCGAGATGGCGCTGCGCCCACCCGAGCACGTCGTCCTTCTCACCGGGTCGCAGCCCCGTGAGCATCTCGACGAGGATCACGCCGACGGCGTAGAGGTCCGCGCGCCGGTCGAGCGCCCTGTCGAGCCGACCGCCCTGCTCCGGCGCCATGTACGGCGGCGTTCCCTCGATCGCGTTGCTCGCGGTGTCGTGTCGTCCCTCCGCAGTCGTCGTCGCGATCCCGAACCCCGTGAGCTTGACCTCACCGGTGCGAGCGTCGAAGTACACGTTCTCGGGCTGGAGGTTCCGATGGACGAGGCCCTTGCGATGAACGCTCTCGAGGCACGAGGCCAGCCGCGCCGCGATCCGCAGCGCGAGCCCGACCTCCATCGGAGCGCCCATCGCCTGCCGCAACGGAACGCCGCCGAAATCTTCGAGCACGAGCGCCGGGCGACCTTCGAACGTGCTCATCTCCACCGGATGAAGCGCGACTGAAGGGTCGAGCGCGCCGGCGACCTCGAGCTCACGCCGCAAGGGATCGGCCGCGCGCGGGTCGTTCGTGCGCTGGACCTTGAGCAGACGGCTGCGACCGTCCCGAGCGCTCACGACACGGCGGATCGAGACACATCGATCCTCGTGGACGATCCGAAGGACCCGGTAGGGCTCTGCAGCCAGGGTCGCCGTCATGGCACCACATTGTCTAGGCCGCCGAGCGCCGCTTCGCGAACTCACGCTCAGCTCGGATAGCGACGCGGCAGATGTTCTTCTCGTGCTCGTCACTCGACGGCGCGGAAGGTCAGCTCTTCGCGCGTCCCGCGGTTGGCCTGCCGGCCGCTTGGCCCGGTGCCCGCCCGACGCCGCAGCGTGAACCGGCACCTCGCGGCGAGGAAGCTCACCGACGGGGCGGGCGTTGGCTCCCCCCGAGCATGCGATTAGGATGCCGATGGATGTCAGCGCGGTTCGGTGAGCCCCCACATGGATACGACAGTGATGCCAACGAATAGGGGCATCCATTGCGGTGACGTCTTCTGGATCGAGCCCGATGAGTCACGAGGGTCGATTCCGGGCAGCCCGCACCCCCACGTCGTCGTCCAGGACGACGTCTTCAACCGCTCTCGGGTTCACACCGTGATCGTGTGTGCACTGACCTCGAACTTGAAGCGCGCAACCGAACCCGGGAACGTCCTCCTCGACGTGGGCGAAGGCAGCTTGTCCAAGCAGAGCGTCGTGATCGTGTCGCAGGTATCTTCCGTGGAGAAGACCAAGCTCGGTGAGTACATCGGGGCGCTCTCCGAGCTGCGAGTGCAGCAGATTCTGGACGGCATGCGGTTCCAGCAAGCGTCCTTCTTCGGTCGTCGGTGACCGATCAGCGCGGTTTCGTGCTCGCCGATCTACGCGGTCATGGTCACCCGGTAGATCGCACCGCTGCCCATGCCGACGAGGAGCTCCTCCTCGCCGGTGAATGTGACGCCCATCGTCTCGTGCTCGCCCGACGAGCCCCAGGCATTCACCAGCGTCATCAGTGTGCCGGAGGCGATGTCGCGGACCTCGAGGGTACTGTCGTACGTGAACGCGACGAGCTTGCCACTCGGTGAGAACGCAGCGGTGTTGAAGATGCCGCTACCGCGGAGACAACGGAGCATCCGCTCGCCCTTCGGACCGTCGAAGACCCGGACGGCGTCGTCCGAGCCGACGCTCGCGAGGAGCTCCCCATGCGTCGCGAGGTACCCCACGGTCCGGTGCGGGTCTCCGTAGAGTTGGCCCTTGAGCATGTCGATGCCGTGCTCGACACGCTTCCAGAGGACGGTCCCCTGGGGGTCGAGGCATGCGATCTCGCCATCGTCGCTCCCTGCGTAGAACCGACCCGACGCGTCCACGGCGAGCGACTCGACGTCCTCGAACGGGACCATCGCGACTTCCTCGCCCCGCTGGCGATCTACGACGTGGACGCCGTCGTTACCGGCCCACGCCACGTGGGTGCTGGAGGCGGCGACGTGCTCGACCTTGGGCATGTGCTCGGCGATGTCCTCCTCGATGTCGTCGCCGCCCACGATGGTGGTCACCTGACGCGACGCGAGGTCGAGGCAGCGCAGGTTGTGCTCGTCACCGAAGTACACGCAGTCCGCCTCCGGCGGCACGGCGACCTGGTCGATGCGGCCGTCACGAGCGACGAGCGGCTCGGCGATCCCGCCTTCGGGCTTCCAGAGAAGGACTCGCCCGTCCCAACCGTTGGTGAGGAGGCGCCCGTCCGGCAGGCGCCGGATGCCGCAAACATGGTTCTGGTGCACGCTGGTGACGACCGAAGCAGCTTCGTCCGTATGGAACCTCACGAGCGTGTCAGCGAAGAGCGCGTAGATGCGCTTGCCGGAAGCCGCGAGGCCACCGGCCGGACCCCGCCGGATGTCGTCGAAGCGCGGTGACTTGCCGCCGAGCTTCACGCGCTGGAGCCGCTCGGCGAATCGAAGAACGAGCGACTTGTCGTTCTCGATCGCGAGATCGAGGATGGGCTCGTCGGTCTCTACCTCGAGCTTCGGTGCCAGCTTGGAATCGTGGATGGCCGCTGACCTCTCGCCTGCGGTGGCGAGCCACTTGCCGCACGTCACGAGCCTGGTCGCGAGCGGGACGGCGACGACAGCGCTCTTGTTCTTCGGGACGTCGACGTCGACGAGGACGCTCTTCTTCGCCTTGTCCGCGAGGAAGACGGCGCGCTTCGCTCCGAGCCAGCCGGCACCACGCACCGTGCCGGGCGCCTTGGCGTCGAACACCTCTTTTCCGTCCTTCACATCGAGGACGCGGAGGACGTTCGCGCTCGTGCCACAGGCGATCTGCGCGGCGTCGGGTGAGAACGCAATCGCGGTCACCTGGCCGGGCGCCTCGAGCCGTCCGACGAGCTCACCGCTCTTGCCGTCGTACACGCCGATCTTGTTGCCGCGAACGAGCGCGAAGCGTGAGCCGTCGGCGGCGATCGCACACGCGGTGACGTCCTCACCGTCACCGAGCGAGAGCAGGCGCTCGTTCGCTCGCGGGTCGAAGAGGAAGGACTCCGGCCCGACGACGAGGATGCGTTCCGCGTCCTCCGCTAGCACCACGTGGGAGGCGCCGCGCGCGAACACGTACGCCGGTGCGTCGAAGCGCTCGACGCGCGCCTTCCTGAGAGGAGCGTCCTCCGGCCGCGTCCTCGCGCTCGTGCCGTCCGCGTTTTCGGGCTCGTCGGCGCCGAGGATCTTCACCTGCACCCAAGGGTTCTTGCTCGCAGCGAAGATCTTCTTCGCGGGTCCACCCGCGAGCTCCTCACCGACCTCGAGGTAGACGCCGATGTCGACGTCGAGCTCGATGTCGTCCCCATACGGCATCGTCATCCGCTCTTCGATTCGCTCGACGATGAACGTCGCGACCTGCGTCTTCGCCTTCGAGTCCTCCGCGAGCACCTTGACGATGTTGTGGCGGAAGAGCGCGGTACCATCCGCGAGCGCATCGAGGAGCGCTTTCGTCCCGCCGTTCTTCTTCGTCCACGCCACGCGTCCGGGGTCCCAAGCCACGAGCACCGGCGGCACGTCGAACGCCTTCTTCGCCGCCTCGCGAACGACGCGATACGGGCTCGTGATCTCCTTCTGCGCGAGCTTCCTGTCCTTCGCGTCGCCGTGCTCGGCAAGCGCGGACACGGCCATCGCACGGAGCGCGAGCGCCTCGGGTTCGTTCGTATGGTAGTCGATGATGGGCCAGTGGATGGCCGAGCGCGGGAGATCGAGCGGGAGCTTCTCTCCGAACGCACGGAGCAGGTGCTCGGCCGACAGACGAACGATGTCGACGCTCCACCCATCACCGCGCGTCTCGCGCAGGAGCCTCCGCGCGGGCTCGATTGCACGCTCGTCCTTCAGCTTCGCCAGCGCTGCGAACGCATGGATGAAGATCCCGGTGTGCACGTAGCGGAGGATCGCCGGCGCCGCGCGCTTCACGTCTGCGTCGGCGAGGGTCGTCATGAGCTGCTCGGCCTCGCGAAGCGAGTCATCTTCGTCATCGACCTTCTCCAGCCGCGCGATCGCCTCATCGATGCCGACTCCATGCGGGAGGAGCCGGTCCTGGAGGTCGGGGTTGGCGGCCAGCAGGCCTTCGGCGGGCTTGGTCTCGCCGATCTCGGCGAGCGAGCCCGCCACCTGGACCGATACGCGCGCCCACGAGTCCCCCTCATCCTGCGTCTTTTTCTTCGAGCGTAGCGCCTGGGCCTTGTCGTCGGTTCGCTTCAAGAGCGCAAAGAGGCCGGCGGATGCCTGCTTCGGAAACGTGTCGTCGAAGCGTTGCAGTGTCTGCACGAGGGAATACGGGTGGTCCTCGACGAGACAGTGCGCGAGGACGAGCGGGGCGAGGAGCGCGCCCGCCCCTTCAGCGCGAACCGCAGCATCGACGTCGGAGTCCTGGTCCTCCAGCGCGGCGTCGAAGCGAGCTAGCGCGAGGCCCACATCGTCGCGCGTCTTCGCCTCGGCGGAGTAACGCTTCCTCAAAGCGGCAGCGTCGTGGACCAGAGAGAAGAGCGCGTCGAGGAGGGCGTCCGTCATGGGCAGACCAACGTATCCAGCTCGTTCTCCTCCGTCACCGGTGAACATCTTGCGCTACCTTCCCGACATGCGGCGCTTCGAGCTGGTGGACGGTACGTCGTCGAAATTCTGGGAGATCGACACGGAGGGCGCGAGGCTGACGATCCGCTTCGGCAGGATCGGGAGCGCGGGACAAACGAAGTCGAAGGAGCTCGCGAGCGCGGCGAAGGCCGAGACGGAAGCTGCCAAGCTCGTCGCGGAGAAGACCGGCAAGGGCTACATCGAGATCGCGAGCGCGAATCCGGCGACCGAGGCGAGCACGACGACGCCGAGACCTGCGCGTCCGGAAGAGGAGGTCATCGAGGCTCCGAGCGCGGCCCCGGTTGCGACGGTCGTCACGACGACCGCGACGGACGAGGGCGAGGACGAGGGAACGATCTCCTTCGACAGGCAACACTTCACGAAGAAGCTGCACGACGAGATCGTCGTCGTTTCGTGGCGGAACGCCCCCGCGCCGTACACGCCTGCCCCAAAGCCGCTCTCCCCGGCGGGGACGTTGCTCGCCCAGCTGCGCGCGGTCTTGCCGAAGGTGAAGGCCGAGGCAGAGACGGCGAAGGGCACGCCGTCATCCACCTCCGCAGAGCGCATGGCGCGCGTGTACGGCTGGAAGAGCATCGACGAGCTCGATGTCGAGCTCGCGGCGAATGCGTTCGCGCTCTTCCGCAACGCCGCGATCGGTCTCGAGACGCTGGTGCGCACGTTCGTCGCGGCGAAGGGTCTCGCATTCGCGCTCGAAGCGCTCGTACGCGGAGCGGAGCGTGGCCTGATCGTCGACACCGACGACTGGCCTTACCGGCTCATCGAAGGCCTCGTTCCATTCGCCGAGCACGAGCCCGCGAGAGCCGACGAGCGGGCCTTCAGCGCGCTCGAGAACGCAGCGCCCGGCCTCTACGCGCTACGGCGGCTCGTCGCCGGCGCCGACGATGCGAACTATGCGTCGGTGGTCACCGCCGCGCGGCGGCTGAGCGGCGACGCCACGAACGCGGGAGCGCTCGCCATCGCCGTGGTGCTGTCGGAGGAGACCGAGCTCGTCGATGCTGCCGCTCGCGCGATCCTCGCACCGCCGCCCGAGGCGGTCAGGGGTCCGGGCGCCGCGCTCGTCCTCACGTCGCTTCGCAACGTCGAGCTCGGGCGAGAGCTCTTCACCCGAGGGCTCGTCGTTCTCCACGATGACGAAGAAGACAGCCCCGCCTGGACGATGATCGCGCGGCTCGGCGTCCGTGCCGGATCGATTCTGGCGGCCGTCTCCGAGGACCAGAGGGACGACGTCCTGACGTTCCTCGAGGCTGTGCGTGCTCCGGCCTCGTTCCGCGCACTCCTCTCGTTCCTCGGCAAGAAGAGCACTGCGAAGTCCGTCCAGCGCCTCCTCCTCGAGCATCCGAAGATCACGGCCGCAGCGCTCGCGCCCGTGCTCGCTCAGCCGAAACATGCCGACCATGCGAGCGCGAAGGTCCTCGCTGCCGCGCTCGCGAAGGCCCGTCCCGATCTCGACCTGCTCGCGGCGGCCCCAGCAGCTTCGGCGGCCCCGTCGCTGCCGCTGGCGACGGAGCACGATCTCCCGGCCTTTCTCGTCGAGCCGCCCTGGTCCAAGAAGGCGAAGGCGAGCGCGGACAAGCCCGAGAAGATCGAGCTCGAAGTCGAGCGCGTCCCGCTGTCGTGCACGTTCGAGGAGGGCGACCTCGACGCGCTCGCGGCGTACAGCGACTGGGGAGCGGAGGTCGGGGCCAACGCGAAATCGCGGACACGCGGTCAGTGGGAGCAGGAGATCGCCGAGGATCACAAATACGACCGCGTCATCGACCTCGCGCTGATGTTCGTCGGCCCCGAGGAACTCGCGCTCGCGGAGTGGAACGACGCCTCGGACGAGCGCCGCCTCTACTACCCGAACGCCTACTACGGGGGCGCGTTCGCGGTGGCGCTCGCTCGTCGCGGAGTGAAGTTCGCGCCGGGCCTCTTGAAGCTGCTCCGTCTGCGACCAAGCGGTGCGGACCGCATGCCGATCGACGTCCTCGAGCCCGTCCTCCTCGGGTACGAGGGCACCGAGGTCGCCGAGCTCTTCATCGACACGTTCGACTCCGGGAAGAAGATCCGCGCGGTCGCCGAAACCTGGAGCCGACGTCATCCCGAGACGATGGCGAAGACGGCAATCCCGATCGCGCTCGCTGGCGGCAAGCGCGCAGCGAACGCGATCGCGCTCCTCCAGTCGCTCGTCGCGCGTGACCGGGCGAGCGTCGTCGACGCCGTCGCGCGCGCGTACGAGGGCACGTCGAAGAAGCCCGTCTCGCAGCTGCTCGACGCGATCGTAGGCACCGATCCGCTCGCCTACGTTCCCGCGAAGCTTCCCAAGCTGCCGGACCTCTTCACCCCGAAGGCGCTTCCGCCGATCGTGACGAAGAAGCAGAAGGTCCTCCCCCCGGAGGCGGTCATGCACGTGGGGACGATGCTCGCCATCTCGGGCTCCGACGCTCCTTACGCCGGACTTCGCCTGCTGCGCGAGGCGTGCACCGAGGCCAGCCTCCGTGAGTTCACGTGGGCGCTGTTCGAGTCTTGGATGGCGACCGGATCTCCTCCGAAGGAAATGTGGATCCTGCATGCCCTCGGTTTCCTCGGCGACGACGAGACTGCACGCCGCCTCACGCCGATGATCCGCGCGTGGCCGGGCGAGCGCGCCGCTGCACGAGCCGTCGAGGCCCTTGGCGTCCTCGCCAACATCGGGACCGACCTCGCGCTCATGCTGCTGAACGGCATCGCGGAGAAGGTCCGATTCGCGAGCATCCAGGAAGGCGCTCGGGCACGCATCGCCGAGATCGCGAAACGGCGCGGCCTAACGGCGGAGGAGCTCGGCGACCGGCTGGTGCCCGATCTCGGGCTCGACGTGCGCGGCGAGACCACGCTCGACTTCGGGCCGCGCTCCTTCCGCGTCGGATTCGACGAGCACCTCCAGCCGTTCGTCGTCGATCCTGAAGGGAAGAAGCTCGGTGCGCTCCCGAAGCCGGGGAAGAACGACGACGCATCGAAGGCGAAGGAAGCGACCGATCGCTTCAAGGCGCTGAAGAAGGACGTCGCCGCGATTTCCCGCATGCGCATCGAGCGCCTGCAGGCGACGATGATCTCCCGGCGCCGCTGGGACGAGAGCACGTTCCGCATGCTCTTCGTCGACAAGCCGCTCGTCCTCCAGCTCGCGCGCCGTCTGGTCTGGGGTGCGTGGGACTCTGCGGGCAAGCGGAGCGCGACGTTCCGGGTCGATCTCGATCGAGCGCTCTCGCACGAACGCGACGAGGCGTTCACGCTTCCGGAGCACGCAATGGTGGGCGTCGTTCATCCTTTCGATCTCTCGAAGGAGGAGCTGACGCGCTGGGGACAGCTGTTCGCCGACTACGAGATCGTGCAACCGTTCCCGCAGATCGGACGAGAGGTGTTCCGCGCGAACGACGAGGAGAGCAAGTCCGCCTCGCTCGCGCACGAGGCGCGGACCAACTTGCTCGAGAGCCGGCTCGACCGCTCGTTCCCTGCTCCGAAGCTCGTGTTCGGACTCGAGAAGCTCGGATGGAAGCGCGGCGGAGCGAGCGATGGCGGCTCCTTCTCCGGCCACTGGAAGGACTTCGTGGGCACAGACCTGATCGCCCACGTCGAATACGACGGCGCAGTCGGGATGGGCTACATCGACGAGAAGGAGACGCTCACGCTCTCGAGCATCTCGTTCGAGCGCCAGGTGAATCGCGAGTCGACGGGTCTCCCGATCGGCGACGTCGATGCGATCGTCGTAAGCGAGGTGCTGCGTGATCTGAGCCTGCTCGAAGGAGCGTGAGGTCGACGCGAGCGTTGCATCTTTGGGCCGAAGGGCGCGAAGCTGCGCCGTCGAGGGCGGCATCGCGACCGATCCCGCGCCTCGGATCGTCCCGTCACCGCTCGTCGGAATTTCCTATCGGCGCGGTCCATGGCAGCGTGAGAAAAGCGCGAATGACCGAGCTCAGCTTCGAGGTGGCGCGCGGGCTCGCCGCGACCATGCAGGGCTTCGGGCGTCGCCCACGGGCTCGAGCGTCGCGATGGAGGCTCGGGGCGGCGCTCGCGACGCTCACGGCGCTCGTCGTCGCGCCGCATCCGGCAGAAGCGTCCCCCGACGAGACGCCCGCGACGATCGAGCTCCGATACTTCGTCGCGAAAGGCATCGCTCGCTGCTTCTCGGAGGACGAGTTCCGCGACGCCGTTCGGGCGCGCCTCGCGGACCACTCGTTCGCCTCGCGAAGACCCACCATCGTCACGACGAGCATCACGCGCGAAGGGTCACGGCTGCGCGCCACCGTGACGCTCCGCGAGGAAGGCGACGCCAGCTCCGAGGGCGAGGTGACGAAGGAGACCTTCGCCGCGCCCAGCGAGTGCAGGACCTTGAGCGCGGCCGCAGCCCTCGCGGTGAGCCTCGCGATCGAACGCGCGCGCAGCGAGGCTCCCCCGCCGCCCGAGGCCCCGCCCGAAGCGCCAGCCGAGACGCCACCCGAAGCACCTCCCGAGCCTGAACCCGAGCACGAACCGACGCGCGAGCCACGACGAGCAGCTCAGCCGCTCGCTCCAAGCCGACCGCCGCAGCCACTCCGTCCGCAACGCGCCCCGTTCGAGCTTCGAACACACGCCAGCCTCACCGGCGAATACGGCATCCTGCCGGGGCCATCGATCGGAGAGTCCGTCGGTGCATCGCTGCGGATCGACGGCTGGTCGGCTGGGCTCGAGGTCGGGGCGTGGCTTCCCGCGTCGGTCTCGTCTTCCGCGAGTCGCGCCGGCGCGAAGGCATGGCTGAGCTTCATGTCCGGCTCAGCTTGCGCGGAGCGCGCTCGCTTGTTCGTATGTGGCGTCGGCACGCTCGGCGACTTTCGTGCGTCGGGGACCGGCCGCTTGCTCAGTCGCTCGTCCGGTTCCCTCTACGTCGCGCTTGGTGTGCGCCTCGGCACCGAGATCCCGCTCGTGGGGCCCTTCTCTCTCGCAGTTCATGGCAGCGTGCTCACTCCGCTCCTCCGACCGACGCTCCGCATCGGTGACGCTCTGCTCTGGCGAGCGCCGATCGCCGGGGGCGAATTGGGCATCGGCCTGCGGATGTCGATTTTGTGACGACCTCGCAAAGACCCGCCCAATACCTGGGTGATGGCCGCGCAGATGGCCATAATCGCAGACGGCGTGAACGAGGAGCAGGTTAGGCGCGCGGACTTTCGCGCTCTCTTCCGGTCCCACTTTCGCTTCGTGTGCGTCACCCTGAGACGCCTCGGCGTCCGGGACAGTGACGTCGAAGACGTCGCGCAGGAGGTCTTTGTCTCCGTCCACCGGAAGCTCGACAGCTACGACGCCACTCGTCCGCTCGAGCTCTGGCTCTTCGGCTTCTGCCTTCGGACGGCCTCCACGTATCGACGCCTCGCGCGTCACACCCGGCTCGTGCACGAGGAGACCGACGTCGAGATCGCCCACTCCGAGCCCTTGGCCGACGACCAGATCGCCGCGGAGCAGAACCGCCGAATGGTCCTCGCCGCGCTCGACGCCATCGACAACGACCGGCGTGCCGTCTTCGTCATGCACGACCTGAACGAGTTCCCCGCTTCGCAGATCGCCGAGATGCTCGCCCTTCCCGTCAACACCGTCTACTCGCGCCTCCGCCTCGCACGCGAGGAGTTCCGGAAGGCCGTGTTCCGCATTCGCGCGGCGCAAGGCTCACGATGATCGATCACACCGACAACGATCATCCGGGTCCGATCGACGCGGAGCTCCGCTCGCTCCTCGACGACGCGCGCTCGCGCGATGCGCTGGATCCGGCGTTCGAGGAGCCCGCGCGCGAGCGGGTGCTCGGACGAGTCGAGCAGGTGCTCGATCGAGCTCCGGGCGCTGCTCGTGGCGGCTTCGGACTCCGGTCGGGTGTGATGGCCGTCTCCGTCGCTCTCATCGCAGCGCTGGCCGGAGGAAAGATCCTCGGCGGGGACCCCGGCGACTCGTCGGATGCTCGCGCCCCCGTCGCGAGCGCCATCGCTCCGCAGGTCGCCATCGATCGTCCCGGCGCACCGCCGACCGCTCCCGCGCCGGCCCAGCCGCAAGGCGATGCCGTCCCGCTGATGCGCATCGACGAGCTCCCGTCGCCTCCGACGCCTGCTCCTGCTCGGTCGAGTCGGATCGATTCGTCGCGCGGCTCCGCGCCCTCGGGCACCGACCTCGCCGAGGAGTATCGGTTGGTCGATGGGGCGCGCGCCAAGCTGGCAGCGAAGGACTACACCGGTGCGCTCCAGTCGGTCCGCGAGCATGAGAAGCGCTTCCCGAGCGGCCAGCTGAATCAAGAGCGCGAGAGCCTCTACATCCAGGCGCTCGTCGAAACGGGGCGCATCCCGGAAGCGCGCGAGCGAGCAGAGCGCTTCCGCACGCGCTTCCCGAGCGGCCTTCTACTCCCGACCGTCGCGCGAGCCATCGCGAGCAGCGCGCCGAACTCCGCGCCTCGCTGACGTCCTCTCGCGACGACAGCAGACCGAGCCTCTTCATCTCCGTCCTCACGTCAGGGTGCACATGTTCCCCAGCAGATACAGGTCGATCTTTGTCGTGACGATGCTCACGGGCTCCGCCGTGGCGCTCGCGAGCGGGTGCGCCGAGACCTCGATCGAGGTCGGGACGCTCGTCGATCAGGATGCGGGTCCGCAACCACCGAGCTTCACGGATCCGGACTCCGGAAGTGACGCCGATGCGCGTGCGCAGGAGCCCGTCCTGCTCTGCATCGCGACCGCG
Source organism: Myxococcales bacterium 68-20 (assembly GCA_001899635.1). Classification (GTDB taxonomy): domain Bacteria; phylum Myxococcota_A; class Polyangia; order Polyangiales; family Polyangiaceae; genus Labilithrix. The sequence continues at coordinate 182,481 of MKVQ01000012.1, forward strand.
TGCCCGGCGCCGTTCGACACGTGCGGAACCGGCTACCGCTGCAGCACCAACCTCTCGAACGATTCGAACAACTGCGGGGAGTGCGGGAAGGTCTGTCCGGACTCGTTCGGCTACCTGAACATGACGTCCACGTGCGTGGATGGGACGTGCGAGCCGACGTGCGGCAAGAAGCTGGCCGGCGGCAAGTTCTGGAACTATGCAGACTGCAACGGCGTCGCCGAAGACGGATGCGAGATCAATATCTCCACCGATCCGAACAACTGCGGCGCGTGCGGGAACAAGTGCGCGGACGGCGTGGAGTGCATCGAGGGCAAGTGCGGACTCCCTCCCGGACACGCGCTCTGCTGGGGGGAGGTCATCGACGTTCGGAACGACGACTACAACTGCGGAGCGTGCGACAACTGGTGCGAACCACCCCCGGGCGCCGACGAGCTGCCGGACCACATGGTCTACGGCTGCACCAACGGCGAGTGCGGTCAGCCGAAGTGCAAGGACGACTTTGGCGATACCTGGATGGACTGCGACGGAAACCCGAACAACGGCTGTGAGGTCTACGTCGGGTGGGACTCGTCGCTGGCCGACCCGAACAACTGCGGCGCGTGCGGGAAGAAGTGCACGGGAGATCAGATCTGCGCGGTCCGCCAACTTGCGGACCGTCCGTCATGCACCTGCGAGAACCCGCAGGAGACACGGTGTGGAAGCACCGATACCTACGACCTCGGCTGCTTCGACCTGCTGAACGATCCGAACAACTGCGGGACCTGCTTCAACAAGTGCACCGCCTACGCGCGCAATACGGCCGCGTCGTGTCGGAAGGGAGTCTGCGAGTCCGGCTGCTTGCCGGGCTGGGGTGACTGCGACGGAGACCCGAGGAACGGCTGCGAGACCAACCTCATGGTCAGTGACGGTCACTGCGGCGCGTGCGGGAACCGTTGTGACACGCAAGCTGGTCAGCCGTGCGTCGAGGGCCAGTGCGCGATGACGGAGTGCGATGCAGGGAGCGTTGTGCCGCAATGAACTGCCCGTCGAAGAAGAATCTCATGGTGGCGTCAGGCCTCGTCGGCCTTCTCATGCTCGCCTCGGCGGTCGCGAGTTGCGCCGAGTCTGAAGCAGGAACGGAGGCGCCCGAGCCGACGCATCCTCTCCCCGATGCGCAAGCGGACCTCGACGCGGGCGCGGATGCATCGGCGGACGCCGACTGCCTCGGCGACGGCGACGGCGGCTGCACGACCCACGAGCTCACCTGCGCCGAGGCCGACTTCTGCGCGGTCACCACCGGGGTCGATAGCCGCTACGCGCTCCTCGACGTATGGGGCACGTCGGACAAGGACGTGTGGGCGGTAGGCTCGGGCGGCACGGTCATCCACTGGGACGGCTCCGCGTGGAAGGGCATCCCCCTCGGGCGGAGAGAAACGCTTCGCGGCGTGGGCGGCCGCTCCGCGAACGACGTGTTCATCGTCTCGTCGATGAACGTCGTCTTTCACACCACGGGCGTTCAGAACGGCAGCGCCACCTTCACCCTCGAGGCGCCCGTCGATCGCCAGAACCCCAACAACTCCCAGGGATACACGCTGACGAAGGTCTGGGCGGCCCCGACGGGCGAGCTCTTCGTCGGTGGTCCGGCCACGTTCACGTCGCCTCAGAACAGCCTCTGGCGTCATCATCCCGGCGTCGTTCCGAACGAAGGCGGGGCTTATCCCTGGGAGGCCGCGTCGACGTTCTGCACGGTGCAGCCGTGCTTCAGCGTCAACGCCATCTGGGGAACGAGCGCGAACGATATCTGGGTCGTCGGGAAAGATGGCGGCCTCCGCCGGTCGAAGGGCCCCGTCGGCGGCGGCGGCGCCGAGCAGTGGGACAACATCAGGACGACGCTCACGACCGCCGAGCTCAACGGGATCTGGGGGAGCAGCGCGTCGGACGTGTGGATCGTCGGCGATGAAGGGACGATCCGGCACTGGGCGAACGACGGCACGGAGCGTTGGGAGATCGTGGAGTCTCCCACGAAGAAGAACCTGCGTGCGGTGTGGGGGACGAGCCCGACAGACGCGTGGGCCGTCGGCGATGAAGGGACGATCCTGCACTGGGACGGTAAGGCGTGGAGCCTCGCGACTGCGACCTTGCCGGTCGGACCGAAGCCGCGCCTCTACGGCGTGTGGGGGAGCGGTCCGAACGACGTGTGGGTCGTGGGCGAAGCCATCGCTCTCCACTTCACGGGAGCAAAATCCCCGATGACGACGAAGGCCAACTGACGATGACCCCCATCACGAACCGGCGGATCCTCTTCACCACGCTTCTCGCCTCTGCCCTCGCCGCGCCAGCGATCGCTTGCTCGAACGGCGACGACACGAACGGCATCAGCGACGACGGACAGCCCGACGCGAGCGCTCCCGACGCGCCCGCGATCCCGAACGACGCAGAGGACGCTTCTGCCCCGGACGGCGACGCGAGCACGGAGGCCGGCGCCACGGATGCAGCTCCGCGCACGTGCTCCGAGGACGCGGTCTGCCATACACCGCTGCCTCCGAGCTCGTTCCTGAGGGACGTATGGGGCGACGGCGACGGCGTGGTCTGGGCCATCGGCTGGAAGCACCGCCTCCACACCAACGCCGACGGCGTCATCCTTCGCTGGGACGGCACAGCCTGGACAGAACATTCCACGATCCCGTTGCGCCTCAACGCCGTGTGGGGGAGCAGCCCGACGGACATCTGGGTCGGAGGCGACGGCGGTCTCTTCCACGGGACGGGCCCGTCCTCGGCCGCGATCACGTGGACGAAGGTGCGGAGCGAGCCCATCCTCTCGATCTGGGGCTCGAGCGCGAACGACGTCTGGGCCGTCGGTCACACACAATACTCCTTCAACGGGAAGGTGCTTCACTACCGAGGCGGTGGCGACGGCTGGGAGATCGATCCGATCTCGTCGCGCCCGGCCGCGTATCGAAAAGTGTGGGGCACGAGCGCCTCCGACGTGTGGCTCGGCGCGAACGAGTTCTCCACATGCGGATACGACCACTGCAACGGCACGCGCGCGTTCGCCCTGCACAGAGCTCCTGACGGTACGTGGAGCGAGGATGGGCTGCCCGATTTCATCGGCCTCGGGCAGGGGGGCGGCCTCAACCCCGGCAGCGAGTTCTCCGGCGGCGGTTCGATCACGGAGGGCAGCGTCTGGATGATGGGCAGCCGGGCGCCGACGACGTACGAGTACCCGACGTGGGGCCCCGTCACCGACGTGCTCTTCGTCGGCACGCGGAAGGCCGACGGCTCCGGCTACACCTGGTCCGACACGACGTTCGGGACGTGCATCGGGTTCGACTGCAAGGGCATCTGGTTCAATCGCGCGGTCTGGGGAAAGACCCCGAACGACGTGTACCTCGCCGGTGACCAGGGCCAGCTCCGACACTGGAACGGGACGAGCTTCTCCTACGTCAAGACCAAGCTCGAGAAGATCCCCTTGATGACCTCGTTCTACGCGATGTGGGGCTCGTCGAGCACCGATCTCTGGATCGTTGGCGACGAGGTCGCGCTCCACAAAGTCGACAAGAGCGAGCGCTCCAAACTCTGAAGCGAAGGCGCAGGTTCATGAACCGCCGAGAACGATTCTATTTCATCGTGGCAGCGCCGCTGGTGGCGGCGAGCGTGCTCCTCGCTTGCAGCGACGACGAGCGGCAAGTCTTCGAGGAAGCGCCCGACGCGGGCCCGGACTCGCTGCCGAGCCTTCCCGAAGCCGCGACGCCGCTCGATGACGCCGGCGTACCCGACGTGCGCGTTCCGGTCGATGCGAGCGACGAGCCCGTGGTGTGCACCGCAAAGCCGTGCGTCACGCAGCTCACCGGAGGCGGATTTCATTTCTGCGCTCTCCTCGACGACAAGACCGTCCGCTGCTGGGGAAACGCGTATCGCGCGCTCGGCATCTACGACGCGGGCGGCGATCCTTCCCCGGCGCAGCCGACCCCGATGTCGATGGGGCTTTCGGGGGTGGAGCAGATCAGCGCGGGGAACCAGACGACGTGCGCACGCCTGACGGACGGCACGGTGACGTGCTGGGGCGCGAACTATGCGAACGAGCTGGGCCTCGATCCGCCGAAGTCCGACTACGTGGCTCACGACCCCGCGCTCGTCGCGTTCGACGGCGGCGTGCTCGACGGCGTTACGCGGGTCGACGTCGGCACGACCGGGGTGGTGTTCGCCACGAAGGCCTCCGGAGAGCTCTGGTCGTGGGGCGACAACGCCGAGGACGTGCTCGGCCGAATGAAGGAGGCCAGAAACTACGTGGGACCCGGCCGGGCGACGGACTTCGCCGGCGAGAAGATCCGGCGCGCCGGAGGCGTGGTAGCTCGGGACCAGTACGGGACCGGCTTCGCCATCACCTACGATGGACGGCTCCTCACGTGGGGAACCTCGAAGTCGACGGTCGCGTATCCAGGTCCGGTCCCGATCGCCGTCGCGGGTTTCGAAAACGTGAGCAGCGCTGCGGGGATCACGGAAAACGTCTGCGCGGTTGCGGATGGACGCCTCTACTGCTGGGGGCTCAGCGGCACCAAGGCCTGCTCCGGGAGCGCCGACCCCATCATGAGCCCGCTCCAGATCCGGACGCGAGGCGACGCCCCCGCGCAGCAGGTCAGCGTCAATAGCAGCAACACCTGCGTGCGGCTGACCGACGGCACGATCGAGTGCTGCGGGAGCGACTCTTTCGGACAGCTCGGAACGGGCATCACCGACGCGGGACCTTCGGCCGCCTCGCCGCTCTTGACCAAGGCCACAGCGTTCACCGGGCACGCCGTTCAGGTCGTCATCGGCAACAGCACGACATGTGCGCTCGTCCAGGGCGGAGCCGTGCAGTGCTGGGGCAGCAATCAATACGGTGAGCTCGGCCAGGGCACGCGAGACAACGAACGTCATCCCGTACCCGTCACCGTCACGTTCGACTGAGGATCGAGGAGAATCGTCATGCGGTTGGATTTCACCGTCGCGTTCGTCTCGGTGTGCGCCATCGCCTTTGCGTCCGCCTCGTGCGCTGGTCAAAGCCGTTCCTTCATCGAAGAGCCGCCGGGCGGTCAGCTCGACACGGACGGCGGCGGCGCCGAGCCACCGCCGTCTTGCGAAGGCCTCCGCTGCTCGCGTGACCTGAAGCGGGTGGTCGACGGGTGCACGGAGGACGTCGTCCAAGAGTGTGGGCAGGAGAAGGGGTGTGCGAAGGGGACGTGCGTCGACCCGTGCACCGCCGCCGAGGTCGCGAAGGGATCGACCGGCTGCTCCTTCTTCACGCTCCCGCCGGACGAGCCCAACTATGGCGTCGGATCCTGCTTCGCGGCGATGATCGCGAACACGTGGGACCTTCCCGTGACCATCACGGCCGAGTACGGCGCTGCGCCGCTCGATCTCGGCGCTTCGCTCTTCACGGCGGACATGGTCGGGACGGACGTGAAGTACACGAAGCTCGAAGGTCCGCTCCCGCCGGGGCAGGTCGCTCTCGTCTTCCTTTCAGAGATCCGCCCCGCGCCCAAGGGCAGCACCGGCAGCTGTCCCGACGGGGTCGTCGGAGCGCTCAACGGCGATCCGATCCTCCATGGGACCACGGTCACGAAGGCGTTTTCGATCAAGACGACCGCTCCGGTGAGCGCCTACTCGATCTTTCCGTATGGCGGAGCGAAGACGCACTTCCCCACGGCGACGCTCCTCTTGCCGGCGTCGTCGTGGAGCACGAACTACGTCGCCGTGAACGGGTGGCCGATGACCCGCGACCGCTACGGCAACCCGATCGGAGCTCCGACGCTCCAGATCGTCGCCTCGTCGGACGACACGGAGGTGCGCATGCGCCCGAAGGTCGACGTCTACGACGGCGCGGGCGTCGTCGGCGCTGCCGCCGGGAAGACCGCAGTTTGGAAGCTCGCGCGCGGCGAGGTCCTCCAGATCACCCAGCCCGAGGAGCTCACCGGAAGCCCGATCGAGTCGACCAAGCCGGTCGGCGTCTTCGGTGGAAACAGGTGCACGCTCGTACCGGGGCCCGTTCAGGCGTGCGATATCCTCCAGCAGCAGATTCCGCCACTGTCGCAGTGGGGCTCCGAGTACACGCTCGTCCCGTACCGTGACCGGTTCGGAGGCCAGCTCGAACGCCGCGAGGTCGTTCCGTACCGCCTCGTCGGAGCCGTCGACGGTACGGTCCTCACGTACGATCCGGAGAGGCCCCGCGAGGCACCTTCGACCCTTCGCGCGGGCGAGGTCGTATCGTTCACGACCGACCAGCTCCTCGTGGTGAAGAGCCAGGACGCCGATCATCCCTTCTACGCGTCCGTCATGATGACCGGGGCGCTCTTCAACAGCGGAGCGTCCGCTCCGAACGACGGCGATCCCGACTTCGTCAATGTCGTTCCCACCGACCAGTTCCTCGACCGCTACGTATTCTTTGCGGACTACACGTATCCAGAAACGACGCTGACGCTCGTTCGCCGGAAGACGGCCAAGGGTTTCATGCCCGTCGAGCTCGATTGCCTCGGCGAGGTAACGGGTTTCCGCCCGCTCGGCTCGGCAGGTGAGTACGAGTACGCGTGGGTCGATCTCACGAAGGGCTTCAACCCCGGGAGTGGCACGTGTGGGGCCGGTCGTCGCGAAGCGAAGAGCGACGGACCGTTCGCGATCACCGTCTGGGGCATGGGCTACTGCGCGAGCTACGGCTACGCGGGCGGCGCCGGCAGCCGCGCGCTCACGCAGGTGGAAGCGCCCGTGCGCTGACGTCGGCCCCCTTCCGAAGGCGCCGTCGCCCCGCATCGCGCTGGTACGGACCGATCCGTTGGGCGCGATCGCGGCACACCCGTAGTGACGCGCCTCCGCGCTTGCTACCGTGGGGCCGGGATGTGGCCCCGACGATGCGGAGCTCTCGCGTTCGCTCTTGCTACGCTAGGTCCGGCGTCGGCGTGGGCGGAAGAGGCTCGAGCGGGACGCCTCTCCCTCGAGTGGTCGCGCGGGCCCGGCGCCGAGACGTGCATCTCCGGCGAAGACGCGACGGTAGAGGTCGAGCGCATGCTCGGTCGTCCCGTCTTCGCGCCTCGGGAGGAAGCCGACCGCGTCCTCCGCGTCGCCATCGAGCATACGTTCGAGCCGAGCCGATACGCGGCGCACATGGCGCTCTTCTCGGCGAGCGGCGAGCCTCTCGGCGCGCGCGAGATCGCGATCGAGGCGCAGACCTGCGCGGAGGCGACCGAGGCGTTCACGCTCGCGCTCTCGATCATGGCTGACCTTGCTCGGTCCTTGGACGAGCCCTCGCCTCCTCCGCCGCCCCCGCCGAAGGACACACCGCCTTCGCCCGGCCCGATAGCTCTGCCTCATGTCCCTGCGCGCAGAACTCCGTGGAAGCTGCAGTTGGCGGCCGGCCCTGCAGTGGTCGTCGAGCCGAGCCCGACCGTTGCGCCCGGCGGGCAGCTCTTCGCTGTCGTCGAGCCACCCAGGTTCTGGCCGGTGATGCTCGGCGCGCTCTCTTCGCTGCGTCCGCACTCGGCGCGCGAGGACAAGCAGTTCTGGCTCTCGAGCACGCGCATCGACGCCGCGCTCTGTCTCCCGCGCCAGCACGCCCAACGGTTCTCCGTCTTGGGCTGCCTCGGTCCTCAGATGACCGTCCACGCGGCGTGGGGCTCGGGATTCGGCGCCGATCGCTCGGGCTTGTCGGCCACCTTCGGCGGCGTGGTGCAAGGCTACGCGAGCTACGCCCTGACGCGAAATCTCCACGCATTCACCACGCTCGCTCTCGCGGGGACGCCGCAGCAGATCACGGTCGCCTTCACGGACCGGGCGGGGACGCAGCGAACGGCGTTCGAGACCTCGACCGTGAGCGCCACGCTCTCGATCGGGATCGCTTTCGAAGATATTTTGGGAAAGCCCTGACGACGCCTCCATTACTTCTTCGTGACGTCACTTGCGGAGTCGGTAGCCGACGGACTCGGTCGTATCGTCGGCCGGCGAGGCAAGGCGGAAGCAATGACTCCGCGTGAGCTCTTCGACGGGTACGCCCCCTTCATTTGGCGAACGTTGAAGTACCAGGGCGTCGCCGAGCGCGATCTCGACGACATCACCCAGGAGGTCTTCCTGATCATTTTCAGGAAGGTCGACGAGCTCGACTCGCCCCCGTCGATGCGCCCGTGGATCTACGGCATCTGCGTGCGCGTCGCTTCGGACTACCGCAAGCGTGCACGCCACCGTCACGAGGTCCTCGTGTCGGACGCGCCGGAGTCGACCACCGAGGCGACACCTTCGTCGGAGGCCGAGCGAGTCGCCGCGAAGCGGCAGCTCACCGAAATGATCCAACGCCTCGACGAGGACAAGCGCGCGGTGCTCGTCCTCCACGAGATCGAGAACATCCCGATGAACGAGGTCGCGCTCATCGTCGATTGCCCGGTGAAGACGGCGTACTCGCGGCTCGCCGCCGCGAGGAAGCACCTCACGACCATGTTGTCGAAGGCGAACCGCTCGGAGAAGTAACGTGGGAACGTCATCTGAAGACGAACGTGCGCTCGACGCGCTCTTGCGAGACGCGCGCGAGGAGCCTCGAAAGGAAGACCTCGCACGCGTCGAGCGGCGTCTGGGGCCCTGGCTCGGAGCCGGAGTCGGCGCGCCGACCTCCGTGCCGCCCGATCGAGGCAGGTCGAGCGCGACGCTGAAGGGCGTGGTGATCGCGGCCGGTGCAGGTCTGCTCGCGCTTTCGCTCTTTCATGTGCAGTCACGCACCGTCGATGCTCCAGCACCGGTAGCCGCCCCCACCAGCGCGAGCACCGGCGCTCCGGCGCCGGCCGCCCCCGAGCCCGAGTCGACGGTCTCGGTCGCGGATCTGCCCTCGGTCGACTTCGCACCGCAGCCTTCCACGCCTGCGCGTGACAAGGGACGGCCTGCGCCAGCAGGCGCGAGCAAGTCCGCAGCGGTGCGCTCGCAACCGGCTCAGCCCCTGCCGACACCTGCTCCGAGCGCAGTGGATGGAGCCGCCGAATCCGAGGCGAGCTTCCTCCGCCGGACGCAAGCCACGCTCGCGACGGACCCCGCGCGCGCTCTTCGGATGACGAACGAGCACGCGACACTCTTCCCGCGCGGCGTGCTCCTCCAGGAGCGCGACGTCATCACGATCGACGCGCTCGCGCGGCTCGGTCGAAACGACGAGGCTCGTGCCCGAGCCGAAGCCTTCCGCGCGCGCTACCCGCACTCCGCTCACGACAGTCGCATTCTCACCATCCTCCGAGGCATCGAACGATGACACGTGCCACCTCGAGGCTGCGCGCCGGGATGGTCATCCCGGGCGCCGCCCTGCTGTTCGTTCTGAGTGGAGCCGGCGCCGGCTGCGCGGACACGATCGATATCGGGACCGAGCTCCGCGACGCCGGCGCCGCCGAGAGCGGACCGGTGCTCGTCGCCCCTACGCCTGAAGACGGTGGTGAGGGCGGCGCGCTGCCCGGCGCACCGCAGAACCTCTGCATCGCGACGACGTGCCCGGCACCGTACGACACGTGCGGAGCAGCCGACCGCTGCTCGACGAATCTCTCGAACGATTCGAACAACTGCGGCGCGTGCGGGAAGGTCTGCCCCGAGAGCTTCGGCTACATGAACCTGACCTCCGCGTGCGTGAACGGGAAGTGCGAACCGTCGTGCCGCAAGAAGCTGCTCTACCCCAGCGGCTTCGAGAACTTTGCAGACTGCAACAAGGTCCTCGAGGACGGGTGCGAGATCAACATCTCGACCGACGATAACAACTGCGGCGCGTGCGGGAACAAGTGCGCGGACGGCGTTTCGTGCATCGACGGCAAGTGCGGATGCGACCCCGGATACATTCTCTGCCCAGACCCCTACGCGGCCAAAGGCAAATGCATCGACGCCCGGCACGACGACGCCAACTGTGGCGCATGCGGTAATCGTTGCGGCACGCCCGCCGACGCCGGCGCACCGCCGGACAACATGGTCTACGGCTGCGTCGACAGCCAGTGCGGCCAGCTCAAGTGCGAAGACATGTGGGGCAACACGTGGGCGAACTGCGACAACAACCTGGCGAACGGCTGCGAGGTCTATATCGGGACCAACGACAGCCTGATTGACCCGAACAACTGCGGAAAATGCGGGAAGAAGTGCGTCGGCGCGGATCAGGTCTGCACGGACGCGAACTACGACTACGTCGCGGAGTGTCTCTGCGAGAAGCCGCACGAGACACGGTGTGGAAGCAAGGATTGGGGGAACCTCGGCTGCTTCGACCTCCTGAACGATCCCGACAACTGCGGGACCTGCTCCAACAAGTGCACCGCCTACCAGGACAACACGGCGGCGGTATGTCGGAAGGGAGCCTGCGAGCTCGAATGTTTGCCGGGCTGGGGCGACTGCGACGGCGAACCGGGCAACGGTTGCGAGACGAACCTGAAGAGCAGCGGCGGCCACTGCGGCGCCTGCGGGAACCGTTGTGACACCCAAGCTGGCCAGCCGTGCGTCGAAGGCCAGTGCGCGATGACGGAGTGCGACGCAGGAGTTGTAACGCAATGAGCGCCCCGCGTTCCGAGAACGAGCTGCGCATCCACGCGGCGGTCGACTGCCCTTCGAAGAAGCCGGTGACGGCGATGCGAGGAATCGTGGCGGCCTCGGGCCTCTTCGGCCTTCTCGTGTTCGCCACCGCGGTCGCGAGCTGCGCCGAGTCCGAAAGCGCAGTCGCTCCACAAGAACCCCCGACGACGGTTCCCGAGGCGGGGAGCCCGCAGACCGACGCCGCCGCGGATGCTTCTGCGGACGCCGACTGCCTCGACGCGGGCGACGGAGGCTGCACGACGAACGAGCTCACGTGCGCCGAGGCTGACTTCTGCGCGGTGCCGACCGGGGTCGATCTCCGCTATGCGCTCTTCGGCGTCTGGGGCTCGTCGGACAAGGACGTGTGGGCGGTCGGCTCCGCCGGCACGGTCATTCACTGGGACGGGACCGCGTGGACGGGCGTCCCCCTCGGTCGCAAGGAAACGATGCGCGGCGTGGGCGGCCGCTCGGCGAACGACGTCTTCGTCGTGTCCTCGCTGGACGTCGTCCTTCACAGCGACGGTTTCAAGAACGGGAGCGCGACCTTCACGGCCGAGCCGACTCTCGATCCCATCGACCCCACGAATTTCATGGGCGCGACGCTGACGAAGGTCTGGGCCGCCAATACGGGCGAGCTCTTCGTCGGCGGTCCGGCCACGGCCGGCTGGTCGCCGCCGAACAGTCTCTGGCGCCACCATCCCGGCGCCGATGAGTATTCCACCTGGGAAGCAGCGTCGACGTATTGCGCGGAAGATCCGTGCCTCAGCGCCAACGACATCTGGGGGACCAGCGCCAGCGACATCTGGGTCGTCGGACAGAGCGGCGGTCTCCGCCGGTCGAAGGGCCCCGTCGGCAACGGCGGCGGCCCCGAGCAATGGACCAACGTGAAGACGACGGTCACCACTGCCAATCTCAACGGCATCTGGGGAAGCAGCGCATCGGACGTCTGGATCGTCGGCGACGGCGGGACGATCCGCCACTGGTCGAACGACGGCACGGAGCGCTGGGAGATCGTGCCGTCGCCGACGAAGGAGAACCTTCGAGCGGTCTGGGGCACGAGCCCGACCGACGCGTGGGCCGTCGGCGATGCAGGAACGATCCTGCACTGGGACGGCAAGACCTGGAGCTTCGCCACCGCGACCTTGCCGGTCGGTCCGAAGCCCCGCCTCTACGGCATCTGGGGCAGTGGCCCGAACGACGTCTGGGTCGTCGGCGAAGCCATCGCGCTCCACTTCACGGGACCGAAGTCCTCCGGGGCCCCACGTACTCGTGGGGAAGCAGACAAGGCCAATTGACGATGACCCTCCTCATGAGTCGCCGCATCCTGTTCCCCGCGCTCCTCGCATCGCTCTTCGCCACCTCGGCGATCGCATGCTCGAGCGGCGAAGACACGAAGGGCGTCAGCGACGACGGACAGCCCGACGCGAGCGCGCCCGACGCCGTGAGCCCGAACGAAGACGAGGACGCCGCGGCTCCGGACGGCAGCGCAAGGCCCGACTCCAGTGCCGAGCCGCCGCGTACGTGCTCCGATGACAACATCTGCCATACGGCGCTCCCGCCGAAGTCCTTCCTGAGGGACGTCTGGAGCGCTGGCGACGGCGTGGTCTGGGCCGTTGGGTGGAAGGACAAGCAGCTCCTCGCTGCCGACGGCGTGATCCTTCGCTGGGACGGCACCTCCTGGACCGCGCAGCACAAGGTCCCGCTGCGCCTCAATGCCGTGTGGGGAAGCAGTCCGACGGACATCTGGGTCGGAGGCGACAGCGGGCTCTTCCACGGGACCGGCCCGTCCTCGGCGCAGATCACGTGGACCAAGGTGCGGAGCGAGCCCATCGTCTCGATCTGGGGCTCGAGCGCGAACGACGTCTGGGCCGTCGGTCACACGAGGACCTGGAAGGACTTCTTCGACGGGCAGGTGCTTCACTATCGAGGACCGAGCGCGGACGGCGGCGACGGTTGGGAGATCGATCCGCTCTCGTCGCGCCCGGCCGCGTACCGCAAGGTCTGGGGAACGAGCGCCCAGGACGTGTGGATCGGCGGCTCCGAGTTCTCCACGTGCGGATACGATTTCTGCAACGGCTCGCGTGCATTCGCCCTGCACCGGGACCCCGACGGCGATGGCGGATTCACGTGGAGCGAGGCAGGAGCCGACTTCGTCGGGATCGAGCCCGGGAGTGGCATTCACCGCGGGAGCGAGTTCTCCGGCGGCGGGTCGATCGGGAGTTCGAATGTCTGGCTGATGGGGAGCAAAGCACCAAAGACGCCCATACCGACTTACGACGCGCTCTTCATCGGCTCGAAGGATGGAGCCGGCGACTACACCTGGTCCGAGGGAACATTCGGGACGAGCCAGGGGGGTCGCGGCGACTTCGGGCTCTGGTTCAATCGCGCTGTCTGGGGCAAGACCCCGAACGACGTTTATCTGGCCGGCGACTTCGGCCAGCTCCGGCACTGGAACGGAACGGACTTCTCGCTGGTCAAGACCACGATCGACGCGATCCCGGTGACGGCAGCTTTCCATGCCATGTGGGGATCGTCGAGCACCGATCTCTGGATCGTCGGCGACGAGATCGCGCTCCACAAGGTCTCTCCCACCAAACTCTGATGCGAGGCGCAGGTTTCATGAACCGCCGAGAACGATTCTTCTTCATCGCCTCTGCGCCGCTGGTGGCGGCGAGCGTGCTCCTCGCCTGCAGCGACGACGATCGCAGAGTCTTCGAGGAGGCGCCCGACGCGGCGCCCGACTCGCGGCCGAACCTCCCCGAGGCCTCGGCTCCGCTCGAGGATGCCGGCGTGATCGACGCCCGTGTTCCGTTCGATGCGAGCGACGAACCCGTCGTCTGCACCGCGAAGCCGTGCGTCACGCAGCTCGTGGGAGCGGGAAATCACTTCTGCGCGCTCCTCGACGACAAGACGGTCCACTGTTGGGGCTCCGCCGCTCAAGCGCTGGGCACCTTCGACGGTGGCGCAGCGTACGGGGCGGCGCAGCCGAGTCCGATGTCGATGGGCATCGAAGGCGTCGAGCAGATCAGCTCGGCGAACGCGACGACGTGCGCGCTCCTGGCGAACGGCACGGTGACGTGCTGGGGCGCGAACGGCTCGAACGAGCTCGGCTTCGATCCGCCGGCAGCCAGCTTCCAAGCTCACGACCCCGTGCTCGTCGCGTTCGACGGCGGCGTGCTCGATGGCATCACGCGGGTCGACGTCGGCCCCGGGATGGTCTTTGCCACGCAGGCCTCCGGCGAGCTCTGGTCGTGGGGCGACAACGGCGACGGCATTCTCGGCCGTATGAACGAACCCGCAGACTACCTGAGCGCCGGCAAGGCGACGGATTTGGCCGGCGAGAAGATCTGGCGCGGCGGCGGCGTAGGCTTCCGGTGGGGCTTCACCGGGATCGGCTTCGCGATCACCGAAGACCGACGGCTCCTCACGTGGGGAAGGTCGAAGCAAGCGGTCGCGTACCCAGGCCCTGTCCCCGTCGCGGTCGACGGTCTCGAGAACGTGAGCAGCGCGTCCGCGGTCCAGGACCAGCTCTGCGCGGTAGCCGACGGACGCCTCCATTGCTGGGGACGTAGCGGCCTCAAGGCCTGCTCGGGGACCAACGACGTCATCACGACCCCGCTCGAGATCCGCACGCAAGGCAAGGCTCCCGCGCAGCAGGTCGCCCTGAACTACGACAATACCTGCGTGAGGCTGACCGACGGCACGGTCGAGTGCTGCGGGAACGACAACCTCGGGCAGCTCGGAACGGGGATCACCGACGCGGGCGAGCCGGTCTCCGCTCCCGTGTTGACCAAGGCGACGGCCTTCACGGCGCACGCGGTTCAGATCGCCGTCGGCGCCACCACGATCTGCGCGCTCGTCCAGGGCGGAACGGTGCAGTGCTGGGGCGGCAACGCGGACGGTCAGCTCGGTCAGGGCACGCGCGATACCGAACGCCATCCCGTCCCCGTCACCGTCAAGTTCGATTGAACGATTGGAAGCTCGCGCCATGTGGCTCACACCGCGCCGAGCGAGGAGAGACGTCATGACTCGCTCGGCCTTCGCCATCGCGCTGGGTTCTTTTGCAGCCATCGTCGCCGCGTCCGCGTGCGCGGGGCAGGGCCGTTCCTTCACGGAAGAGCCGCCCAGGGGGGTGCTCGAGACGGACGCAGAAGCGCCGCCCCCGCCCGATTGCCAAGGCCTCCGCTGCTCGCGCGATCTGAAACGGGTCGTCGACGGGTGCACCGAAGAGGGCGTCCAGGAGTGCGGGCCGGAAAAAGGCTGCGCGAACGGCGCGTGCGTCGACCCGTGTGCCGCCGCGGAGCTCGCGAAGGGCTCGACGGGATGCTCCTTCGTCACGCTTCCGCCGGACGAGGCCGAGTACGGCGCCGGCTCCTGCTTCGCGGCGATGATCGCGAACACGTGGGACCTTCCCGTGAACATCACGGCCGAGCACGGCACGACCCCGCTCGATCTCGGCCAATCGGTCTTCACGGCGGAGACGAGCGGCACGGAGGTGACGTACACGAAGCTCGAAGGCCCGCTCCAGCCGGGACAGGTCGCGCTCGTCTTTCTCTCCGAGCTCCGCCCCGCCCCGAATCCCTCGGTCAATGATGTCTTCTCCGCCTGTCCGATCGGCACCGTCGGGGCGTTCAACGGCGATCCGATCGATCACGGCACGACCCTGACGAAGGCGTTCACGATCAAGACGGACGCGCCCGTGAGCGCGTACTCGATCTTCCCATACGGCGGAGCGAAGACCCACTTCCCCACCGCGACGCTCCTCTTGCCGACATCGTCGTGGAGCGGGAACTACGTCGCCGTGAACGGGTGGCCGATGACGCGCGACCGCTTCGGCAAACCGATCGGAGCCCCGACGCTCCAGATCGTCGCGACCGCGGACGATACCGAGGTGCGCATGCGGCCGAAGGTCGACGTCCACGACGGCGCGGGAGTCACCGGGGTCGCGGCCGGACAGATGGCCGTGTGGAAGCTCTCGCGCGGACAGGTCATCCAGATCACCCAGCCCGAGGAGCTCACCGGAAGCCCGATCGAGTCGACGAAGCCCATCGCCGTCTTCGGTGGAAACCGCTGCACGCTCGTCCCCGGGCCCGTCCAGGCGTGCGACACGCTCCAGCAGCAGATCCCACCGCTCGGACAGTGGGGCTCCGAATACGCGCTCGTCCCCTACCGTGACCGATTCGGAGGCAAGGCCGAGCGCCGCGAGACCGTTCCATACCGCCTCGTCGGCGCCGTCGACGGCACCGTCCTCACATACGATCCGGCGAAGCCCCGCGAGGCTCCTTCGACACTCCGCGCGGGCGAGGTCGTCTCGTTCACGACCGACGAGCTCGTGGTGGTGAAGAGCCAGGACAACGAGCACCCGTTCTACACGGCCGTGATGATGACCGGAGCCCTCTTCAATAGCGGTGTCGGAGCTCCGAGCGACGGCGATCCCGACTTCGTCAACGTCGTTCCCACCGATCAGTTCCTCGACCGCTACGTCTTCTTTGCAGATTACACATTCCCGGAGACCACGCTCACGCTCGTGCGCCGGAAGACGGCCAAGGGCTTCATGCCCGTCGAGCTCGATTGCCTGGGTGAGGTGAAGACGTTCCGCCCGCTCGGCGCCACCGGCGAGTACGAATACGCGTGGGTCGATCTGACGAAGAGCTTCACCTCGGCGAGCGGCACGTGCGGGGCGGGCCGTCGCGAGGCCAAGAGCGACGGACCGTTCTCGATCACCGTCTGGGGCATGGGCTACTGCGCGAGCTACGGCTACGCGGGTGGAGCAGGCAGCCGACCGCTCACGCAGGTCGAAGCCCCCGTGCGCTGAGAACGGGCTCCGAGATCGGCCGAGCTCCCGAGCGTTCGGAGATCGAGCTCGAGCGCACGACGCGCTAGACTCGTTTGGCCTTGCGCTGCCTCGGCCCTTTCGCTCACGCTCAGGCGATGCGGGACGACCGGGCGCGAGCTCCCTCATCGGGCATCGGCGCCCGGCGCCGTCGTGCGATCGCGTGCGCGTGCGCCCTCGCCACGGGCTCGAGCGCCCTCGTGTCGCTCGCGCAGCACGGGATGCCGCCCGAGCACGGGAAGGTTCGCCTCGTGTGGGTCCGCGGCACCGACACCGACTCGTGCGCGACGCGCGAGGAGCTGATGAGAAGCGTCGTCACGCGCCTCGGCTACGACCCCTTCTCCGAGGACGGCTCGCGCCTGGTGGTGGGCAGCGTCACCCACACGCGAGGTCGCTACGTCATCACGCTTCGTGCCGACGACAGCGACGCCTCGAGTCCAACCCGGCAACTCGAGAGCAGCATCGACGACTGTTCATCGGTCGGTCAGGCCGCGGCGCTCGCGCTCGCGCTCGACATCGAGGCAACCAGCCTCGCTCCCTCCCGATCCACCGATGCCGCCGTGCTCGAGTCTTCCGCTCCGCCGCTCGAGGTGGAGCTCGACGCCTCGGCCAAAAGCGAGCTCCGCACGAATGCCGTCGCGACTCCTGGCGCTCCGCGAGACGCCGGTTCCATCGAAGCGGGCATCAAGGCTCCGACGGCCCCCTCTCGACGTGGCGCCTCGGCATCCGTCGGCATGGCGGGCTCGTTCGGTCTGCTCCCGCGCGCGGCCGCCGGTGTCGACGTGGCGGGCATCGTTCATTTCGACGGGCCGCTCTCGTTGTCGGTGGGCATGGCCCACTTTCCCGAAGTCTCCGCGGACGACCCGAGGTTCTCCTTCGGCTCGACGCTTCTCCGAGCAGGAGCCTGCCTCGATCTGTTCTCGTCCGGCCCGGACCGTCTCGACGGGTGCGCTCACGCCGTCGTCGGGAGCACACATTCGGTGGTCGAAGAGCTCCAGCCGGTCGCGTCAGGTCCGAGGCGTTTCGCAGCGCCGGCGCTCGGCCTGCGGTACTCGCGGTCGTTCGGACCTCTCGTCCTCTCCGTGGGCGGCAACGTTCTCGCGCCGTTCCCGCGCTACCAGTTCGACGTGCTGGGCACGAATCGAGTGGCATTCGCCCCATCGACTGTGGCTGCGCTTGCGAATGTGGCGATCGGCGCGGGCTTTTGAGCGTGCCCGCGTGACTTTGCTGCCCGCATCGAAATTTCGAAGCGGAGCCGGGGCTGGCGACTAAGACAGAACGTGAACACGGCGCTCGCCGAACGGCCACCTGTGAGCCATGCTGGCGAGGTCCCAGCCGTGCCCGATATTGTCGAGCTTTATCGGCAACACCGCGCCTTCGTGTGGGGTTCCCTCTCGCGGCTCGGTGTTCGGTCCGAAGACCTCGAAGACGTGCTCCAGGACGTCTTCATCACCGTGCATCGACGGTTGCCGGAGTTCGACGGCACCCGAGCGAGCCTCCGGACCTGGCTGTTCGTCATCTGCCGGGGCGTCGCTTCCAACCATCGGCGCAGCCTGCAAACACGCCACGCAGCGGTCGCCCAGAGCGCCGCGGAGCCCCGGCTCGTCGACGACGTGAGCCCCGAAGAAGCGGCCGCGCGCGCCCAAGCGAAGGCTCGCCTCGACTCCATCCTCGCCGAGATGTCCTTCGAGAAGCGGATCACGTTCCTGATGTACGAGGTCGACCGAATGTCCACGGAGGACATCGCCGAGATCCTCGGAGTCGAGAAGGGCACGGTGTTCTCGCGCCTGCACGCTGCACGTCGGGAGTTCGAACGTGGCGTTCGACGGCTGCAGCTCCTCGATCTCGTCAAAGAGAAGGCCAAATGAGAGAGCCGACCGAAGCACCTCCTCGCTACGCAGATCTGGGCGCCTCCGAAGGACGGCTCCTCGACCTCTTGCGCACGCCGGAGATGAGCGCCGAGCAAATCGCTCGATGCGAACGACGCGTCGTCGAGCTGGCGAAGGCGCCACCCGCCCCCACTGCCACGGGGACCGGCGCCCTGAAGATCGCGGCCGTCGCGCTGGTCGTGGTGCCCCTCACCCTCTTCGGTCTGAGCGAGTTGCGAGACGTCGATCGACCGCTCGTCCGATCGGTGCAGGTCGAAGCCCCTCTCCCCGCCACGACTTCGACGCTGCCCTCGACGGAAGCCCTACCGACGATCGACGTCGACAGTCTCCCCACCGCAGCGGAGAGCGCGCCGAAGCTCGCCGAGCCGCGCACGACGCCGACGCCTCGCGCGCCGACCGACAGACTCGCTCGCGAGCTCGCATTGCTCGACCACGCGCGCGCGGTGCTGGGGACCGCCCCGGAGGCGGCACTACGCGACGTCGATCGACACGCGCGTGACTTCTCCGATGGGCAGCTCGTTGCCGAACGTGAGGTCATCGCCGTCGACGCTCTGAAACGTCTCGGGCGGATGAGCGAAGCGCGCGCGCGAGGCAAGGCGTTCTCCGAGCGTGCTCCCGGCACCTCCGCCGCGCGCCGCATCGACACCTTGCTCGACGGGCTGCCTGCCCATCCCTGATTCGAAGAAGGAAACGAGACATGCACCGAGCCATCGGTATTCTTCTCGGCGGGCTCACCTTCGCCGGGGTCGTCGCGGCCTGCGCGGTCAGCCACCAACCCATCGCGTTCGAGCTGCCCGACGGCAGCACTCCGTCGGAGCCCTTCTTCACGCCTCCTGCCGATGACGCCGGCGACGCCGGCCCCGGCGTCCCGATGAATCCGCTTCTATGCATCGCCACGGCGTGCCCGGCCCCGTACGACACGTGTGGAGCGGGCGAGCGGTGCAGCACGAACCTTTCGAACGATCCGAAGAACTGCGGCGCGTGCGGGAGCGAGTGCCTGGCGGACTTCGTCTACCTGAACATGACGTCCACGTGCGTGAACGGGGCGTGCGAGCCGCTCTGCCTCAAGAAGCCCGCCGGCGGCGGCTTCGACGTCTACGCCGACTGCAACAAGGTCCTCGAAGACGGCTGCGAGGTATCGCTCTCTACCGATCCGAACAACTGCGGAGCGTGCGGGACCAAATGCGACCCCGGCGTGCGCTGCATCGGCGGCAAGTGCGGATGCCCGCCCGGAACCGTGGATTGCAGCGGCCGTTGCATCGACGTCCGGCACGACGACTTCAACTGCGGAGCCTGCGGCAATGTCTGCCAGACGCCCGCGGACGCCGGGGCACCACCGCCCAACATGGTCTACGGCTGCGTCGACAACCAGTGCGGCAAGCCCAAGTGCATCGACGGGTGGGGAGAGACGTGGGCCGACTGCGACGGCAACCTGGCGAACGGTTGCGAGACCTTCATCGGCATCAGCCCCGAGACCGACCCGAACAACTGCGGAGCGTGCGGGAACAAGTGTGCTCCCCACCAAGTCTGCGCTGACATCGACATGGACTTCGTCGCGGAGTGCATCTGCACGAAGCCGAACGAGACTCTGTGTGGAAGCGAGCCGTGGGACTTCGGTTGCTACGACCTCCTGAACGACGTCAAGAGCTGCGGGACCTGCTTTCGGGAGTGTCGCGCCGACACGGAACGCCACCTGGTCGCGGCGTGCCGTAAAGGCGTCTGCGAGCGCGATTGCGCGCCCGGTTGGGGCGACTGCGACGGCGATCCGAGCAACGGCTGTGAGAGCAATCTCAAGACGAACGACGTCAATTGCGGGGCATGCGGCAATCGTTGCGATACCCAAGCAGGTCAGCCCTGCGTCGAGGGACAGTGCGTGATGACGACGGAGTGCGACGCAGGAAGGGGGCCGCAATGAGGACGCGAGCACTCGTGGCGACGTCGGGGATCCTCGCGCTACCGCTGCTCGCGGTCGCGATCGCGAGCTGCGCCGAATCGAGCGCAGCCGGCAATCCCCCCGAAGACACGATCACGGTCCCGGAGGCGGGCTCTCTCGATGCGGTCGCCGACGGCCCGGCCGATGCAGCCTGCTCCACGGAAGACGGCGGCTGCGCGACACGCGAGCTCACGTGTGACGAGGCGGACTTCTGCGCGGTCCCAACCGGAGTCGACAGCCGCTACGCGCTCCTCGGTGTGCGAGGATCTTCGGCCACGGACGTGTGGGCCGTCGGCTCCGCGGGCACGATCATCCACTGGGACGGCACTGCCTGGACCAAGGTGCCGCTCGATCGAAAGGACACGCTGCTCGGCGTCTGGGCGAGCTCCGCGAGCGACGTCTGGGTCGTCTCGTCGCTGAACGTGGTCCTCCGTGGCTCGGGCTTCGTGAGCGGCACGGCGACCTTCGTGGAGAGGCCACCGATCGATCCCGACGATCCTACGAACTTGAACGGCGCGATCCTGACGAGCGTGTGGGGAGCCGGTCCGGACGACGTCTTCGTCGGCGGTCCGGCCGCAAACACGTGGCCGCGGAACAGCATGTGGCGCCATGTTCCGGAGGCCGACGGAGACCCCGCCTCCGCCCCCCACGCCTGGGAGGGCGCATCGACCTTCTGCAAGGGCTCGAGGTGCGTCGACGTCAACGCCATCTGGGGAACGAGCGCGAGCGACCTCTGGATCGCCAGTAACTCCGGCATGGTCCTTCGCTCGAAGGGCGCCGTGGGCGATGGCGGCGGGGCCGAGCAATGGACCACCATCACGACGACGGTGACGATCGCCGACCTTCATGGCATCTGGGGGAGCAGCGACTCCGACGTGTGGATCGTCGGCAACGGCGGGACGATCCGCCACTGGTCCAACGACGGCACGCAGCGCTGGAAGATCGTCGCATCACCGACGACGGAGAACCTCCGCGCGGTCTGGGGCACCGGCCCGAACGATGCCTGGGCGGTCGGCGACTCCGGAACGATCCTCCACTGGGACGGCACGACATGGAGCGTCGCCTCGACGGCGCTCCCGCTCGGCCCGAGGCCGCGTCTCTACAGCATCTGGGGAAGTGGTCCGAACGACGTCTGGGTCGTCGGCGAGGCGGTCGCTCTCCATTTCACGGGAAAGAAGCCGACGCCGCAGGGAGAGAAATGATGAGCCTCGTCATCCACCGGCGCCTCGCGCTCACGGCGCTGCTCGCGTCCTGCCTCGTGTCACCCGCGCTCGCCTGCACGAGCAGCGACGAGCCGAACACCATCGCCCCCGGCACCGAGGACGGCGGCGCATCCGATGCGCCGGTGATTCCGAGCGATGACGTATCCGACGACGCCGTCGACGCGAGCGCGGCGGACGTCGACACGCCGCCGCGAACCTGCTCCCTCGACGACGTCTGCCACACGGCGCTGCCGCCGAAGTCGTTCCTGAGAGACGTGTGGAGCGCCGGGGACGGCGTCGTGTGGGCCGTCGGCTGGAACGACCGCTTCGTCACCGCGACCACCGGCACCATCCTTCGCTGGGACGGCACGAAGTGGGCTGCGCACTTCACGGCGGAGAGCAGGCTCAACGCGATCTGGGGAAGCAGCCCGACGGACATCTGGGTCGGAGGCGACGGCGGGCTCTTCCACGGAACGGGCCCGTCCTCCGCGGAGATCACCTGGACGAAGGTACGAAGCGAGCCGATCGCATCGATCTGGGGCTCGGGCCCGAACGACGTCTGGGCCGTCGGCGCGACGAGGACCTGGAGGTACTTCTTCGACGGCAAGGTCCTGCACTATTCAGGGCCCGGCTCGGGCGGTGGTGACGGATGGGAGATCGATCCGATCTCGTCACGCCAGATCGGGTTCCGCAAGGTGTGGGGAACGAGCGCCTCCGACGTTTGGATCGGTGGACTCGAGGACAACAACTGCGGTGACTGCTGGGAGGGCGCGCACGCGATCACCCTGCGGCGCCGCCCCGACGGCAACGGTGGCTTCACGTGGAGCCAGGACGAGCTTCCGGAGTTCGGCGGCGCCGGTCGTGGAAGCAACTTCATGGGCGGCGGCTCGATCGCGCCGAACAGCGTCTGGCTGATGGGCAACCTCTCGATGGCCCAGTGGAGCCCCTCCTACGACGTGGTGTTCATCGGCACGCCGAAGACCGATGGATCCGGCGACTACGCCTGGACCGAGGAAACGTTCGGGACCTGTCGCTCGGCGAGCGACCTCACTTGCCGGGGACTCTGGTTCAGTCGCGCGGTCTGGGGAAAGACGCCGAACGACGTCTACCTTGCCGGCGACTTCGGGCACCTCCGTCACTGGAACGGGACGCAGTTCTCGCTCGTGCGGACCACCATCACGAAGGTCCCCGTGACCGCGGCCTTCTACGCCATGTGGGGAACATCGAGCACCGATCTCTGGATCGTCGGCGACGAGATCGCTCTCCACAAGACCGATCCCACCCACCCCTGAAGCGAGCGCGAGAGTTCCATGAACCGCCGACAGCGATTCCTTTTCATCGGCACGGCACCGCTCGCCGCCGCAGTCGCGCTCTTCGCGTGCAGCGACGACGATCCGAGGCAACGCTTCGAAGAGAAACCAGACGCGGTCGCGAGCTTGCCTGAAGCCGCCGCTCCGCTCGAGGACGAGGACGGAGGAGTCGTCGACGCGCGCACGCCGGAAGACGCAGCGGACCAGCCGCTAATCTGCACCGCGAAGCCGTGCGTCACGCAGATCGTCGGGGGGCGCAATCACTTCTGTGCCCTCCTCGACGACAAGACCGTCCGCTGCTGGGGATCGGGCTACCGAGCACTCGGCATCTACGACGGCGGCAACGAATCGGCCTCGTATCAACCGCGTCCGACCTCGATGGGCCTGTCCGGCGTCGAGCAGATCAGCGCAGCCAACCTCACGACCTGCGCTCGGCTGACGAACGGCACGGTGACCTGCTGGGGCGCGAGTCAAGCGAACGAGCTGGGCCTCGATCCCCCCCGCGAGGACTTCAATCCTCATGGGCCTACCCCCATCGCGGTCGACGGCGGTGTCGTCGACGGCTTCACGCGCGTCGATGTCGGCGCAAGCGGGGTGGTATTTGCCACGAAGACCTCCGGTGAGCTCTGGTCGTGGGGCGACAACGCCGACTACGTCCTCGGCCGCGTGAACGAAGGCACGAAGTACCTGGGCCCTGGTCCCGCCACCGACCTCGCGGGCGTGAAGGTCAGCCGCGCCGGAGGCGCGACCTTCCGGAGCTACGGCGGCATCGGGTTGGCGATCACCGACGAGGGGCAGCTCATCACGTGGGGAAGCTCGCGGCAGATGGTCGCCTATCCGGGCCCCGTTCCGGTTCCGGTCGCCGACTTCGAGAACGTGACGAGCGTGGCTGCAACGACGGGCCACGTCTGCGCCGTCGCGGATGGACGCCTCTACTGCTGGGGACGCGATGGCGCCCTGGCCTGCACGGGCTCTACGCATGCGGCCGTGACCCCGGTCGCGATCGAGACACGCGGACGGGCACGGGTGCAGCAGGTCAGCCTCTACATTCGCAACACCTGCGTGAGGCTGATCGACGGCACGATCGAGTGCTGCGGGAGCGACGATCAGGGGCAGCTCGGAACGGGAGAGATGGACGCGGGAGCATTGACGGCGCGCCTCTTGACCGAGGCCAAGGCCTTCACCGGGCACGCCCTCCAGATCGCCGTCGGCATCAGCACGGTGTGCGCGCTCGTCCAGGGCGGAACCGTGCAGTGCTGGGGCGGCAACGAGCGCGGCGAGCTCGGTCAGGGCACGGCCGACGGCGAACGACACCCCACCCCGGTCACGGTCACGTTCGACTGACCGACCCACCTTCGAGAGCTCGCGCCGCGTGGCTCACACGCGCCGAGCGAGGAGAAACGCCATGACTCGCATGGGTCTCGCCATCACATTCGTGTCCGTCGCGGCCGTCGTCATCGCGTCGGCCTCGTGTGCCGGGACGGAGCGTAGCTTCCCCGAGCAGCAGCCCGTCGAAATCGTGCCGCCGGAAGCAGGTGCACTGGAGGAGCCACCGTCGTGCGAAGGCCTCCGCTGCTCGCGCGACATGAAGAACGTCGTCGACGGCTGCACCGGTGACGTCGTCACGGAGTGCGGACCGGACAAGGGCTGCGCGAACGGATCGTGCGTCGATCCCTGCACCGCCGCCGAAGTCTCGAAGGGCTCGGTCGGATGCTCCTTCTGGACGCTGCCACCCGATGAGCCGCTTGGGTCGGGGTCCTGCTTTGCGGCGATGATCGCGAACACGTGGGATCGCCCGGTCACGATCACGGCCGACTACGGCACGACCCCGCTCGACCTCGGCGAGTCCCTCTTCACGGCCGAGATGATCGGCTCCGAGCCGAAGTACACGAAGCTCGAAGGCCCACTCCCGCCAGGCCAAGTGGCGCTCGTCTTCCTCTCCGAGGTCCGTCCCGCTCCCAAGAAGCCCAACTTCTCTGCGTGCCCGCTCGGAACCGTCGGAGCGTTCAACGGCAGCCCGCTGGTCCATGGGACCGCGATCACGAGCGCGTTCTCCATCAAGACCGACGCGCCCGTGAGCCTGTACTCGATCTATCCGTACGGCGGCGCGAAGACCTATATCCCGACCGCGACCCTCGTCTTGCCGACCTCCTCGTGGAGCGACAACTACATCGCGGTCAACGGATGGCCCCCCTCGCGCAACATCACCTCGGGCGAGCTGGTCGGAGGTCCATCACTCCAGATCGTCGCGATGTCGGACGACACGGAGGTGCGCATGCGCCCCAAGATCGATGTCTACGACGGCGCCGGAGTCACGGGTGGCGGAGCCGGACAGCCCCTGACGTGGAGGCTCGCACGCGGGCAGGTCCTACAGATCACCCAGCCCGACGAGCTCACCGGGAGCCCGATCCAGTCGAACAAGCCGGTCGGCCTCTTCGGTGGAGCGAAGTGCACCTTCGTCCCCGAGAGCGTGATGGCGTGTGACAGCCTCCAGCAGCAGATCCCGCCGCTTGCGCAGTGGGGCCACGAATACGCCCTGGTTCCGTTCCACAGCCGACTCGCAGGCGCGGCCGAGCGGCGCGAGGTCGTGCCGTATCGTCTGGTCGGCGCCGTCGACGGCACCGCGCTCACGTATGATCCGAAGAAGCCACGCGACGCTCCGTCCGTCCTTCGCGCCGGCGAGGTCGTCTCCTTCATGACCGACGATCTCGTCGTCGTGAAGAGCCAGGACGCCGATCACCCCTTCTACGCGGCAGTCATGATGACCGGCGCGGTCTTCAACGGCGGCTACACCGCGCAGACCGACGGCGATCCCGACTTCGTCAACATCGTGCCGACGGAGCAGTTCCTCGACCGCTACGTCTTCTTCGCCGACTACACGTTCCCGGAGA
This sequence comes from Myxococcales bacterium 68-20, assembly GCA_001899635.1. GTDB lineage: Bacteria > Myxococcota_A > Polyangia > Polyangiales > Polyangiaceae > Labilithrix. The sequence goes on from MKVQ01000012.1 coordinate 208,054, forward strand.
CGACGCTCACGCTCGTGCGCAGGAAGACAGCTTCGGGGTTCAAGCCCGTCGAGCTCGATTGCGTCGGTGAGGTGCAAGGCTTCCAGCCGCTCGGCGTGGCCGGCGAGTACGAATACGCATGGGTGGATCTCACGAAGAACTTCGCGTCGGCGACCGGCACCTGCGGTGCGGGACGCCGCGAGGCGAAGAGCGACGGTCCCTTCTCCGTCACCGTCTGGGGCATGGGCTATGCCGCGAGCTACGGCTACGCGGGCGGGACCGGTAGCCGGCCGCTCACGAAGGTCGAAGCGCCGGTGATCGTGAATTGAGCCATAGCGGTGCTCACTTGGATTGAGCGAGTTCGTGTGAGCCGACCGCTTCGAGCTTTCAGGATCGGCGCAACTGAGTTGCGCCTTGGCGCACGGGCGAACCGAAGGAGGCCGGCGCGCCCGTGCGACCTGCAAAGGAGCTTCAGGCTCGTGGCGAGCGCTTCACGCGGTACTGGAGGAAGACGACTCCGTTCTCGTACACCTTGGTGTCGACGAGCTCGAGGGCCGTCGGTCGATCCATCTTCGCGAAGACGGGGATCCCCTCCCCTGCGATGACCGGGTTCAGCTTGATCGTGATCTCGTCGACGAGATCGTGCTCGAGAAGGAGCGCGGCGAGCTTCCCGCCGCCACACAGATAGATGCCGCGCCCGGGTCGTTCCTTGAGGGAGCGAACCACGTTCACGGCGTCGTCGCCGACGATCGTGACGTTCGGATCCGCGCTCGACGCGATCGTCTTCGAGACGACGTACGTCGTGAGCCATGGATACGGGTTCGTCACGCCGGCCTTCGCGGCGATGTCGTAGGTCCGCCGCCCCATCACGACGGAGTCGAAGGTCTTCAGGGCAGCGAGGTAGTCGGTGACGTGGTCGCCCTCGCCGACGAAGAAGTCGAACGAGTCGTCGGGGCGAGCGATGTTTCCGTCGATGCTGGTCGCGACGAAATAGGTGAGGCGTTGCATGGAGGTCTCCGGTCTCGACGCGCTCGTGCCGCGTCGATTCAAAGGTTGTCGTTATCGATGACTTCGCGCGTGCGCGCATGTCGCGCCCCGGCTTCTCAGCGGGCGCGGACGAAGCGGCGGTCTCTCGGAGAGAGGAGGTTCAGCGCGAGTCGGTCATCGTCGGCGCGCGATGACGCGCCGGTCGACACCCTAGCACCGCTCGAACGGTGACGCCCTGCGGCAACGTCAACACGTGGCTCGATGCCCGTCAGGAGTGTCGCGGGCGTGAGCTCGCTCACGACACCCCTGCGCCGGTGAGGCTCACAGCTTCTTCAAGATGATGGGCCGCGTCGTGCTGATGGTCGGAGGCGTCTGGGGACCGGAATTCACGGGATCGCCCACCTTGATGGTGACCTTGGTGACCGCTTCGAGGAAGCCGTCGGAGACCGTGTAGAAGAACGACTCGGTGCCCTTGAAGTTGGTCGCCGGGTTGTAGGTGAAGCTCCCGTCGGGCTTCACCTCGACCTTGCTGCCCTTCCCGCCATTGGGCTGCGTGTGATTGACGACCCTCAGGTGGGCGATGAGATCGGGATCGGTGTCGTTCACCAGCACCCCGCCCGTCTTGACGACCAGGAGCTGGTTACCCGGGGTCGAGTACGTATCGGGGACGGCGACAGGCCGCCGGCTCTCTTCGCGGCTAGTGAGCGCGCGGACGATGAAGGTGCTGAGCGCGTGGTAGCCGGCGAAGTTGGGGTGGATCGTCCCCTTCGTGTTCTTGTGGAGGGTCGGCCCCTGGATTGCGGATGACTCGGTCGCGCGTCGAACCCAGCGCTGCGCGTCGGAAGCGCAGTAGCCGTGACCGCGGAACGCGTTCCAGACGCCCCCGACGAACTCGAATCCCGCGTCCCTGACCCCGGCGCGGATCGCGTTGTGGAGAAGCGGCTCCGCGTACGATTGGGCCCAGGTCGACTCGTACTTCGTCATCGAGAGCGCGAGCTGACCGGGCAGCGGGCTGATGACGTCCTCGAGGAGGTCGTCGCAGGTCTGGCCGTTGTCGTTGGTGAACGGGTTCGGGTACTCGAAGACGAGGACACGGTTCGCGAGCCCGGCGATCTCGTGGCTGAACCGCTTGTAGGCCGCGGGAATGCCCTTCACGTCCCGGGCGAAGCGTTGCTTGAGGGGGATCTGGTTCGGCTGGAAGCCGACGTTCTCGTTCGGGCAATCGGAGTAGAGGGTGCAGGTGAACAGCATCTTGCTGAAGCCTGCGTCGTTGATGCCGGCGCTCATGACGATCGCGTCGACCTTGCGCTTGTTGGCGACGGCGTGTTTGAGCTGGGCCACTTGACCCGGGATCATGACCCCGCGCTTGTCCTTCGCGAACTCCTCGATGCTCATCACGTGCTCGCCGGCAGGCGACTCGATCCCGATGTACGACCCGAGGATCCCCGAGCCGGCGTTGTTGAGCTGCTCGTTCTGCTCGTAGCCGTCGAACATCGCGCTATCGAGCGCCCACTCCTTCTCGAGCGTCGCCCCGGAGCAGGCGAAGGAGAGGAAGGTGACCGATGTCGTCGGGTCCATCCGTTCGATCGCCTCCGCCGCCAGCGCTGCCGGTGCCGACTTGGAGCGATGGCACTGACGATCGACCCAATCGGCAGGCTTGAACGGCGTCCCCTCGAAGATCCAGGAGTCGGGCGAGCCTTCGCCGGAGGACATCGAATCGCCGAGCGCCACGATCAGGATGTCGCGGACGCGCACCTCCCGCGTCTTCGACGAGATCTTCTTCCCGCTCGCGTCAGTGACGTCGAGGGTCACCGGATGGACGCCCTGCGCGGGGAACGTGAGCTGGGCGATGCAGCGCTTGCCCTTCTGCACCTGCCCGTTGGCGGTCCACGTGTACGTGTTGACGGTGTTCTTGCCCGCCATGTTCCGGTCCCAGTCGTTCTGGTCGACGCAGCCCTGAACGTCGATCGTCCACGACTTCGGGTTCACGTAGTCGGGGTCGTACGACTGCACCGAGGGGAAGCTCTTCTGGGGCCAGGTCTGAGGCCTCCAGGCCTTCACCCATCCACCGGCACGCGACTGCGCCGACCAAATGAAGCCCTCCGATGCCTTCGTGTACTCCGGCTTCGGCGGCTTGGGAGGCGACGGCGGAGGCTCGTCCAGCACGAACTTCTTCGGGCGCGCCGAGGCGTTCGTCGCGAACTGCGTGACCGCGAGACCTACGAGAAGCGGAGCCAGGAGCAAGCGGGCTCGGCGGAAGACACGTGCGGGCGGAAGAGCGGACTGCGTGTGCATGACGGCCTCGATGGCGGGTGCCGGGGAGTGGGTAGAGAGAGAGGGCCCAATCCAGGCATTGGTACAGGCCCAGGCCCAGGCTCCTCGACGAGCCTGCCCTTCCCTCGGTCACGCCCTTACGCACGGCACGGGCCATCCCATTGTTTCAACAAAATCCACCAGTTGCGACCAAAGAGACCGCGATCAGCGGCGGGCGCGCACGGACGATGATCGTGCGCGCACGACGAGGGCGAGCTGAGCCGTGCGCCGTGAAGCGAGCGCGGCATCGAGGCTCCCTACGCGGTCTCTTTAAGAAGCCTTGAAGGAGTCTTAAGAAACCAAAAATAACCTTTTGCGAATCAACCGGCGGCCGCGGGCGCATCCATCCTCCGTCAAGGAGGACCCTCATGCGTCATCGTTCGATGCTCTGCCTGTTCGCTTTCACTGCTTGCCTGGCTGCTGCGTGCAGCAAGGAGGATTCCAAGCCGCTTCCGAACCCGAAGCAGCCGCCCGCCCCGACCGCCCAACCGACCTCCGAGGCCTCGCTCGTGAAGCGCGGCGAGTTTCTCGTCGGCATCGGCGGCTGCAACGACTGCCACACGCCGATGAAGTTCGACCCCGCGCTCGGCATGCCCGTGCCCCAGATGGAGCGGAGGCTCTCCGGGCATCCCGAGGGAGGCCCGGATCCGAGTGCGACGCCGGGCAACGGCGACCAGGCCGTCATCGGACCGACGTTCACTGCTTTCCGGCTGCCGTTCGGGGTCGTCTACGCGTCGAACCTGACGCCGGACGACGCGACGGGGCTCGGGCTGTGGAAGGAGGAAGACTTCGTGCGCGCGATGCGCACGGGCAAGCACCGCGGAGCCGAGAGCGGCCGTCCGATCCTGCCGCCGATGCCGTGGAGCAACATCAGCGCGCACCTGAGCGACGACGACCTCAAGGCGATGTTCGCGTATCTGAAGTCCGTTCCGGCGCTCAAGAACAGCGTCCCGGAGCCGAACGTGCCGCCGCCGGTCTACGCAGCAGTCGCCGAGTCGCACGAGAAGCTCGCGGCGAGAGCGAAGAGCGCTCCGCGGCAGCATTGACCGCGCTCCAGCGGCGCTCGATAGCGCGTCCGAGCGGGTCGCAGTAGACAGGGGCATGGTCGACCTTGCAGGCGAAGTCCTGATCCTGACCGGCCCGCCGGGCTCCGGAAAGACGACGACGGCCCAGACTCTCGCCAGAGAGCCTGGGTCCCGCAAGGTGCACCTCCATGCCGATGACTTCTGGCACTTCATCAAGAACGGCGCGATCGCACCGTACCTGCCGGAGGCCCATGAACAGAACAGCGTGGTGGTCGACGTTCTGGCCAAGGTGGCTGAGGGCTATGCCGGCGGCGGATACTTCGTAGTTCTCGACGGCATCATCGGTCCTTGGTTCCTGCAGCCGTTCAAAGCACGCGCTGTACCCCTCCACTACATCGTCCTGCGCCCGCCGCTCGACGTCGCGCTCGATCGTTGCCGTGAACGCGACGGCGATACGCTGACGGATCCCGAACCGATCACTTCGCTCTACCAACAGCTCTCTTCGCTCGGAGCGCTCGAACGGCATGTTCTCCGAACGGATGGGCACACGCCGGAGCAGACGCTAGACGCGGTGATCGAAGCCGTGCAGAGCGGCGCGTTTCGGCTCGGCGAGCCTTGCGCCGCCTCCCAGGCGTAGCCGCGAAGCTCGAATACGAGCTCGAAGCCGACGGCGACCTGTACGCCGAGCAGGTCTTCGGCCGCGCGCACGTCGCGAGCCGCATGGACTTGCGACATCGGAAGTGTCCACCCCCACGTCGACATCGTTCGAGACTGCCACCCGAGGTCTTCAGTCGCTGGGCCTTCGCGAGCCCGACTCGGGCAAGTCAGCGTATACAAGCCGAGCATGGCCCCGAACACGCACTGTCAAAATTGGCCGGATGGCGGGACACTGTGATCGATTGGGCGCACGCTTTACGCGCACTCTCGAGTGCGCCCTTTCGGGCTACTTCACGATCGGTGGCGGAGCGTCGTTGACCGGGCGCAGGCCAGTCCCGCCAACGTACCCGTAACTCGAATCTGGGCCGACCCCCCAAACGGTCACCGCGAACGGACCGTTGCTGCGGGCCTCCTGGCGGCCGTAGCCACACTCTCCCTTCGCAGATTTCTGCGCGACGAAGCCGCTCGTCAACTGAACCCAGGCATACTCGTACTGGCCGCTCGAACCGAGCGGCTTGAAGTCCGTGACTTCACCCGCACACTCGAGCTCGACAGGCATGAAGCCATTGGGCGTCTTCTTGCGTACGAACGTCAACGTCGTGTCAGGGAACGTGAAGTCGGTCAGGAACACATACCGGTCGAGGTACTGATCCGTGGCCGGGACATTGACGTAGTCGGGATCGCCGAGAGTAATGTTGTCCGGGATCCCGCCGCCGAACTGCGAGCTGGTCATGTAGACGTTGACGTGGAACGGGTGCTTCGAGTCCTGGCTCTTCACGACAAACAGCTGGTCTGTGAGGAAGTCTGCGGATTGCCCTGCGTCGAGCGCCTCGGGAGCGCCTCGCGGTCGCGACGGCTCGTAGGTGAGGATCGTGCCGTCGGCACCACCGACGATCGTGTACGGGACCAGCTCGCGTGCGTCGGGGGAGGTGCTCGCGAGGCGCGGCTTGAACGGGACGGCGGCGTATTCGATCCCCCATTGCGACAGCGGGGGAATCTGCTGCTGGAGCATGTCGCACCATCCCTTCGGGCCCGGGAGAAACGTGCATTCGGAACCACCGAATACGCCGACGGGCTTGTCGGCTTCGATTGGGCTCCCGGTCAGCGAGCTCTGAGAGAACTGAAGGACCTCCCCCTTCGCCAGCGTCCACGTCTGGGCCACGCCGGCCGCCGCCCCGTCGACGCCTGCCGAGCCGGAGATATCGGCTGTTGGCCGGATGCTGACCTCCGTATCGTCTTCATTCGCGATGATCTGTAGGCTTCGACGCGTGGTCGCCTCCTCGAAGTGGGACGGGCTCACTGCGATGTAGCTCTTCGTCCAAGACGAGACGGGCAAGAGGAGCGTCGCGGTTGGTGTGAAAGACTCGAATCCGCCGTACGGCGCTACCGAGTAAGCCGCCACAGGGGCATCCGTCTTGATACGGAAGGCCTTCGTCCTGGTCGTGCCACTTCGGGTCGGATGAACCAAGAGCGCTGGCGTCACGTCTGCCGGGCAGCGGACCATATTCTGCCCTCTCTCCTCCTCGTCGTGAGAGAAGAACAGGACGGCGACCTGTCCTGGAGCGAGCGGTCCCTCGAGGAGCGCGTAGGTGGGCTTTTCATTCTTTCGATCGATGACGTACACCGATTTCGAGATGTCGAGCGCGCTGCTCCCATATTCGGCCGTTATGCTCACGCCGCGGTCCCACGTATTGGCGATCATTGCCGCAAAGCAGGGTCCGCGAGGGGGAACGGAGTTGACCGGATACACCGTCCAGAAGTCACAGCCGAGCGACCCCTGCGACAGGTCCGCGGCGGTGCATGCGTCGACGCACTTTCCTGCACCACATCCTTGATCTGCATTGCAGGTTGCGACCACGGTCTCGGCTCCCTCGCAACCCTCGAGCACCTGCTTCAGGTCGCGTGAGCAGCGGAGGCCACAGTCGGGCCGCACGGGCTCGGACGTGCCTCCGTCGGGCGGCAACGGGAATGATGAGTCGTCCTGGTGAAAGCCCTCACGGCTCGAGCACGCGAAGATGGCGAGGGCAACCACCATCCCGCAGGCAAGACGAGAGACGAGACGAACGGAGCGGTCAGGACTGTTCATCGGCCACCAGACCTCTCGACGAACGAACGGGATGGGCGGAATGCTCTTCGCTCTTCTCCAGCGTGTTGGACGCGGCGACGGAGACGAGCCGACTCCGGCTGGTAACGAGTGCGCTTCGAAGGAAATTCATCGACTCTGCCTCACGGTCTTCCGGCGGTGGTCTTGTGGAGCGCAATCTCGTCACCGACGATCCAGAAGTCGTCGCTGCTGTTTCCCCAGATCGCCCAGAACGTCTTGCCAACCGGAGCGCTCGTCACACGGATGTTGGCTTGCTGCCATTGCGTCCCGTCCCAGTGGCTGACGTTGCCCCATGCACCGACGGCCCACATATCGTTCGCAGCGCTGCCCCAGAACGCGTGCGTGGCGCGGAGGTGGGCTCCCGGCCCAGGTCGACGGTCGACCGTCCAGCTGAACGAGGCTCCGCTATCGCTGCTCCTGCCGCGCCAGATCAGCTGGGCATCGCTGTTCGAGGCACGGAGCATGACGCCCAGGTCCGGGCTCACGTTGGCCGCCGTCATCGGCCGCGCAAAGGGAAGAGAACCACCGGACGGGTCGTCCGGCAGCGCGATCGATGTCCAGCCGGTCGCTCCCGGAGAACGTCGAAGCACGCGAGCGAAGTAGCCCCCGGGCCGCCTCGTCTCCCGCCCATCGACCCAGGTGCCGCTCACAGCGCTTCCCCAAACTGCACGATAGGAGACTGCCTGCGAGGAGAGCTCCTCATCCACGGCCCAGCCCGTCCCTCCGGCCGCTGCATCACCTCCGAAATGGAGCACTCGGCCTGCTTGGGTCGGAGGGAATCTGTCGAAGATCTCCCGGCCGCCCACTGCCCAGATGTCGCTCGGTCCGGTCCCCCAAATCGACATGATGGGAATGGACGAATCGCCCGGCAAATCGCTTACGGGTGAGAAGACGAGCTCCTCCGAGCTCGGTCCCTGTCCACGAAGTACGGCTGTCGTAGTGACTACCCAGACGTCTCGGGGTCCACTGCCCCAAATACCGATGCAGTCTCCAACGCCCTGCTCCTGGAATTGCCAGGCGGCGCCGTCCCAACGGAGGATGGCACCTTGCACGCTCACGGCCCAGACGGTGCCCTGCCCATCGCCCCACACCCCGCGTAGGTCCTGGCCCTTCGGGACGACGCTGTGACAAAAGCCGTCGATGGAGCAAATGGGGGAGCCCGCATCGACGTCGGCGGCGGCGTCGGCGGCACCATCGAGGATGTCCTCCACATCCGTGTCAGACGACGCGTCGAGCGCCGGGATGATCGCGCCCCCATCGTCGCTCGTTTCCAGAGGAGAGGATGAGCCCGAGTCGGCGCAGGCCATGAGGCCGATGAGCGCTCCGGCTCCGAGAATGCCCGAGACCGCGGCGAATTCGAGCGCCTTCATTCGTCACCTCCAGCCTTCGGACCGCTGTAGCGGAGGACCACGCCGTCGCCGACGATCCACACGTCGTTCGGACCGCTTCCCCATACACCGCGGAGGTGGGGCTTGAAACCGACCGGAAGCTGGACGCTCGACGGTTCGAGCTTCGAGCCGTCGAAATGAAGGATCGTGGCGTCATCGCCGACCATCCAGATGTCGTTCGGACCGCTGCCCCACACGCCGTGGAGGGTCTTGGTGGTCGGTGACTCGATCTTCTGCCAGCGAGCGTCCCCAGTTTGGATGCGACGGATCGTGCCGTGCACTCCGACGGCCCAGACGTCGCTCGCGGAGCTCCCCCAGACGGACTCGAGCAGCGCGCTGGTCTGACTATCGACTACCGTCCATTCGAGCGCATCATCCATGATCGCGCAGCCCGAGCACCCAGGGTCGCAGTTGAGGCAGAGGTCGGCGTTGGCGGGCACGTTTGGATGGGGCCGGCCCCCACCGTAGGGCCTCCCATGAAGCGTCACCCCGCGTCCGAGATCGTCCCCCGCGGTGATCTCGCCGGTCATCCACACGTCGGTCGCCGAGCTTCCCCAGATGCTCTTGATCGTGTGTCGGCCAGGAAGCGGACGCCAGACGGCGACGTCGTTCGCCGCTCGCTTCACGAGTTGATTGCCGCGTCCTACGAAGAGGAAGTCGGTCGACTCATCCCACTCTTCCCATGGGACGGCGGTCGCCGAGAAGTCGAACGCGCTGCCCCCGATCCGCACGTCGCTCGCGGACGTTCCCCACACGGCGAGGGTCCGTCCTCGCCGCGATGGCACCTCGTAAGTCGGTCCCCAAGCGGTCACCTTCTCCCAAGCGGCGGCGCCATCCTTGAAGCCGGTTCCATGGAGGATGAGGTCGGTCGAGCTCACGACCCAGATATCGTTCGGACCGCTACCCCAGACACCGTAGAGCGTCTGCTGATGACCCGACGGCGTCGCCGTCCAGACCGCGCCGTCGAAGTGGATGATCGAACCACCGGAGCCGACTGCCCAGACGTCGTCCTTGCTCGCTCCCCACACGGACGTGAGCGCATGGATCGGCGTCACTGGCGTCTCTACCATGCACCAGGAGACGTTCGCGCACGATGGGACGACTCCCCGGCAATCGTCGCCATCACACCCCGCATCGAGGACGCCGGCTTCGACGTCCGGCCCGGGGACCGGTGACGTTCGGTCATCGTCGATGGGACCACCATCAACGTTCGTGGCGCAACTCGCGAATGACGCAACGAGTACTGCGAGTGGCAGCATCGACCGCAATGCGATCATCCGGGTCCTCCAGGGCAACTTCATTTCGTCTCGCCTCCGGGCTCACACTCCACCATCAAGCATTTGCCCTCGATGCACGGCTGACCAGCCGCAAGATCGCACTCGTGACCGCAGGCACCGCAGTTCGACGGGTCGCTGTTCACGTCGACCTCGCAACCGTCGGACCGGTCACCGTTGCAGTCCGCAAACCCTGGACGGCACTCGGTCACGCACAAGCCCTTCTTGCACGCAGAGACTTCGTTCGCGCGTCCTTCGCACCCGAGCCCGCACATTCCACAGTTGAATCGGTCCGTGAGGAGGTCGCGACAGGAACCTCCGCATTTGACGCGCCCGTCCTTCCCGCAGGCGTCGCGGCACCCCAGTTGGCCCGAATCGTCGTAGGAGCACTCCTGTCCCGGAAGACACTGAATCCCACACCCGCCGCAGTTGTTCCGATCGGTAGTGTCGGTCTCGCAGCCGTCGGACGCGCAGCCGCTGCTCAGGTCGCCGTTGCAATCCTGATATGAACCTTGACACTTGAGGCGCCCGCACTCCGCGTCCGCGCAGCCGTACACCGTGTTCGGAGGCATGTTCGTGCAGGCGCCCGCAGGGACTTCGCAGGCATTGCCGCACGTCTTGCAGTTGTTGTCGTCGAAGCGCGGATCGACGCACTTGCCATTGCAGTCGATCTTGCCGATCGAGCAGCCACACTGCCCCCCGATGCACCGCACTCCCGGTGCGCACCGATGGCCGCACGTTCCGCAGTTCTCCGCGTCATGGTAGACGTCCACCTCGCAGCCGTCGTCGAGGACATTGTTGCAATCACGGAAGAGGAGCGGACCATCGCCCGAACCGACGTCGACGACGCACACGTACGCGCATTCGCCGTTGACGCAACTGCCGGCCATCTTGAGGCCATCGACGAAGCTGTTGCATGAGACGCCGCACCCGCCGCAGTTCTGCGGGTCGTTCATCAGGTTCGTTCCGCATACGTGCGAAGGCGTCTCCGGGCAGGTCGTGTACGGCGCGGGACACTCCGTCCCGGGACAGAGCAGGAGGTTCGGGGCGTTCGCATCGACCTGCTGGACGTCCGCTCCGCCTGCATCAGGGTCGACGAAGCCGATCGGAGGACCGTCCGGTTGCTCGAGGAAGACGTTCTCTCGCTCGGCGCACGAAACGACGACGAGCAGGACAAGGGCAGAACCGGCGGAGAGCGCGTAGCTGCGCCGGCGGGGCTGAGGCATGGAGGGCCGAGAGGATTCGGCGAGAGCCGAGCCGGGTGGAACGCTGGGAAGCTTCATTGCGAGCCGTCTCCGAGTAGCTGCGCGATTCGCGCGCGGTAGATCGAATCGGGATGACGCGCGAGGAACTCCGTCCCGAGCCTGCGCGCCTCTTTCGAGCGCCCGAGGGCGATGAGCACCTCGACGCGCAGAACGACGGCTTCGTCACCGGTCCGCGGACGAGGGAAACGACGATCGAATTCGTCGAGCAACGCGGCCGCTCCCGCCGCGTCGTGCTCGCGAAGCGTCTTTCGCGCCCTCTCGAGCGCCGCAAGCTCGAGGGCCAGCGTGTCAGGAGCTGCGCTCGGCAGCGGGGCCGTCGCCTTCGGCGCGTCAGCGGCCGGGAGCTCCCACACCGATGTTCCGACCGCGGGCTCGACTGGTGAGGGCTTGGCTGGTGAGGGCTCGGAGATCACGTTCGTCTCCGAGATTGCCTGCGCCGGCGCAGGGCGCCTGTCCGTCGAGTCGTGGGTCGGCTCCGTGCCGGACTTCGGGCTCACCAGCGCGAACGCTCCTGCGCCGACCATCACGAGCGCCCCGAATCCGGCAGCGGTGAGCCCACCCCACGGGCGAAGCGAGCGTGGGCTGCTCGGTGCCTCTCCGCCGCCAGATCCGGCGGCGAGGACGCGCTCGCAAATCCGCCCCTCGCGCTCGGCTTCGTCCGCCGCTACGTCGCGGCGTGCGGCAGCGAGTAGTCGCGCCGCGTAGTCTCGATCGTCGGCGCTCATCGCGTCGCTCCTTTCTCTTCCGCCGCACGGGCACGCGAGGCGAGTTTCTCGAAGACCTCGCGCGCGCGGCGCAGCCGAGAGGTCGCCGTGCCGACGGGGACCTCGAGGATCTCCGCGGCTTGCGGTATCGAAAGCTGCTCGATCTCGCAGAGGGTGAACACCATTCGCAGCTCCAGAGGCATCGCCGCGAGGAGCCGATCGAGGAGCTCGAGGTCTTGCTCGTGGCTCATCTCTTCTTCGGGATTCGGATGCACCCGCTCGAACTCTTCGAATGCGGGCTCCAGCTTCTCTCGCCTGCGGGAAAACGAGCGCTGGCGCGCGAGGACGACTCGGAACGCCGACTGAAGGAGGAACTGCCGCTCAGCGTTGGTGTGGATCGACGACGCCTTGCGGTGGAATGCGAGGAAGGCCTCTTGAGCGACGTCGTCGACCTCGAACTCCGGCACGCCCAAGCGACGGATCGCGCGACGGAGCGAGCGGTAGTTGGTCGCTACGGCATTCCGAAGCCTCTGTTCCTGCAGCCGGAGCTCAAGAGGATCTTCGAAGGTCATCGCCATCCGAGCGAGGAGCATTCACCGGCGGAACTGCCGAGAATGCTCGAATCGATCTCGAAATCGTCCGGGGGGGGGCGGAACCTTCCAGCTTCGTCTCAGAAGAGCGGCACGACGAGGCCAAGCTCTACCGCAACGCCAACGCGCGGAGTCGTGTAGGCGAGCCCGCTGAGGGTGCGAAAGTCGAACGGCAGCAGGGGGGCGAAGACTCCCCCGGATGTCTCGAGCTCGACCGTGTGCCCGAGACGCGTGCGCAGTCGACCAACACCACCGAGGGAGATCCACGGCCGTACCCTCGCGGCCCCCCCCGCCGCTCCGTCGAGCGCGGCTCGTTGCAAGCCAAGCTCGCCTGCAGGGCAGAGGCTCGCGAGCAGCGTCGGCGCCAGCTCGGCCCACATCGGGCAGACGTCGAGGCGCGTCCATCCCATACCGAGCCAGAGAGCTCCACCTCCGAAACTCTGCGGGATGACGCCACCGACATTGAGGCTCGCCCGCAGCGACGTCCGCCATGTTCGATGGATCTCGAGCTCGGCGAACGCCCCTAGGTACCGGACGAGGCGGGTGCCGGCAGCGTCCTCTTGCCCCAGAACGAGCCCGAGCAGATGCCGGTGATGCTCCGCCTCCGCGGGTGCGATGACTGCGGGCTTCGCCACTGGTGACCGCATCGGCACGCCCGTCGGCCCAGGCTCTTCTCTCGGCGGCGGCCCTTCGGCCGCGAGCGGTTCTTCTTCAAGGTCCTTCTGCACATCCTTTCGGCGGTGCTCGAAATGGGCGTCGAGCGCGATGGCGGAGAAGAGAGCGAGGCCGCGCACGACGTCCTCACAGCGATCGGCGATGACCTCTCGCGCCCCCTCCTCTTTGCTGGCGACGAGCGAAACGCGCCCGCGATGCCCCCGCTGGTCTCGCGTGATCCGAACGAAGAGGGTGAGGGACGCCGCGGGGTCGAAGACGACGTCCGAGTGCGGCGCGAGCAGCATGGCGAACTGGTTCTCGTTCGGACACGCGTTTGGCGCCGAGTACACGAGCCGCGCGCGAGGTCCGTTCCCTGCCGCGAAGGTGGGGGTCGGCGAGAGCAGTACGGCGATCACAACCGCGACGAACCGCGAGCGCGAGCTCGAGCGGCGCCTGCCTCCCGTCTTGCTGGCGTGCTGGTCGGCGATCAAGCTCGATCATTGGATAGCAGTATGGGGGTGCTCCGTGCGGAGATCCTCTTGGCGCTCCGGAGAGCATGAGCTAGTCGCCGACTCGATCCCTCCAATCAACCGACGAACGAGATCCGGTGTGGAGCGGGCGATCGGCGCCGAGCGCCTCAGAAAGTCCCCTGCTTGCACTCGGGCCCGCACGTGGGTCCGTTCGGGTAGGACGTCTCGTAGCTCGCGACCGTTCCCGAGCGTTCGGCGATCGTGATGGAAGCGCTCGCATCCAGGATGCGCACGGTGAACTCGTCACCATCCAGCAGAGGCTCGTCGAATGCTGGCCTGTACTGGACCTGAATCCGCACGCTCGATGGGCTGATCTCCACGCGAGGGTCACAGCCGGCGTACGCTCCACCGCCGGCCCCACGGCACAAGAGGAGATCGTTCGACTCGAGCCTCAGTGTCGAATGAGCGCAGCTGCCGTTCCGACACACCTCGAGACGGGTACCGGTGAGGAGATGGGCGGAGACCACCGGAACGTCGATCTCTGCGGTCACCACGTCGCTGCAACCGACGAGATTACAATCCTCGTCCGGCGCGCTGTTGCTCTCTGGACCTGGACCTCCACACGCCAGCAATACGCACGCGACCGCGGCGAGGAGACGATCTCGATGCACTGCAGCAAACACGTTCGTCAGCTCCTCTCGTCTCGTCAGGGAGTCGGGATGATCTGAATGCCGAGGCCCGCTCGCCCACGGGGCCCGTTCCGCCAGCCGAGTCGAAGGAGCGGACCTCCGGCCGAGCCGACGATCTCACCCGGCGAGAACCGGTTGTCGCGCATGGGCAGGTTGTCGACTTGCAGGGACCGTCCCTCGGCGTCGAAGACCGCCAGCATGTCCGGATAGTCGGTAACGCAGGTCCCCGAACCGCACGGCGTCATGCCGGAGGGCGCCTGCATGAAGTGGTCGGCTCGCGACGGCCCGTATCGACCGAGGACCTCGCCGTCCGAGCTCACGATCCAGCCCTGCTTGTCGAGCGACAGGTTCGTCCCGGTCTCGACGATATGGAGCTGCTCCGCGCGGTCGGCGACGATTCCTCCGATCCACCGGCCCTCCGGAAGCTCGGCGGGCATCGCAACGACCTCGCAGCTCTGGCCGGAGACGAGCACCTTCGCGAGCTTCGGCTCCGTGGTCCTGTCCCAGACGACGTAGCCCGTCCGCCCGCCCGGCGCCATCGCGAGGAGCGCGTGATCGCCGAGCGTCACGTCGCGCGGCGTGCAGTCGACCGCCGGCCCCGGCGAAATCCTGCGGACGACGCGCGGTCCGAGCGCGAAGACGGCGCCGTCCTCCGTCGCGCTGATGGCCGAGAGATGCGCGTGCACCTCGCCGAAGCCTTCGTCCCGCGCGAAGCCGCACGGTTCGACGCCTGTCATCCGGTAGCGACGTACGCGCGCGACGTTTTCCTTCGGATCGCGCGAAGCGACGTAGAGCTGCGTGCACCCGTCCTTCGTCGTCGTCCACTGGTGAACCGGCTCGTATTCGCGCTCTTCGGCGGGCGACGCGCAATACGCGGTCGACGACGGCATGCCCGTCACGCATGGCGCGCGAGGATCGGTGCTGGCTCCGCTTCGCCAATCCGGAT
The DNA here is from genome assembly GCA_001899635.1 of Myxococcales bacterium 68-20. GTDB lineage: Bacteria > Myxococcota_A > Polyangia > Polyangiales > Polyangiaceae > Labilithrix. The sequence continues at coordinate 223,099 of MKVQ01000012.1, forward strand.
CGTCGGGCACGACCTCGCCCATCTCGACTGGACCGCCCTCGCACGCGAGCAGGCCCGCGGTGGCGACGGAGATGGATACGACGAAACAGGTACGGACGCGTGCGCCCCACGCCATGAGCGAGCGGCACTGTATGCGAAACGAAGCGTTGTCGGTTCTCGAAATACTAGCTCGACCGTTTTGATGCGCGCATATCGTCGCCGCTCCGTCAGCGAACCTTCGTGATGCGTTCGTCGCCGACACGCGAGCAATCGCGACCGTCGTGACGGCGCGAGATGTCCAATCATCGACAACGTTTCGCCTTTGGAGCTAGCGTCCATGCCATGAAGCTGCCGCTCGAAGGGGGATGTCGTTGTGATGCCGTCCGCATTCGCGTGACCGAGGCGCCGCTCATCACGTTCGCCTGTCATTGCAACGGTTGTCAGCGCATGTCTTCGAGCGCCTTCTCGCTCACCGCGCTCTGCCTCGCTTCGGGATTCACGGTCACGAAGGGAGAGCCGGTCATCGGCGGACTTCACGGAGAGGACGTGCAGCACTACTTCTGCGGGCATTGCATGACGTGGATGTTCACGCGTCCCGCTCCGCTCCCGCACATCGTGAACGTGCGGCCGACGATGTTCGACGATCACGCCTGGTTCGCACCGTTCGCGGAGACCTTCACGAAGACGAAGCTCCCGTGGGCGCAGACCGGCGCGGTGCACTCGTTCGAAGAGTTCCCACCGATGGATGCGTTCGAAGACCTGGTGAAGGCGTACGCCGCGCAGCAGAAGCCCTGACGGAGCTCCTGCGGGCGCACCGCTCGGCGTGTCAGCGTGATGTTCGCGCGCGCACCAGCGTCGACCTCGAGCGATGTGAAGAGGCGGAGACGCTGAGTGGCGCACCGCTCGCGCAGCTCGGCACGATGACGGCCGCCTTCGCGTCCGCGCGCTCGGACGACGAGCCTCGCGAGCCCGAAGATCCTGGTCCGTCAGTCATCCGCAGCGGCTGCTCCGCCACCATCGCCGGCGTTCGATGGCGCGGGTCGGTTCTCCGGCGGTAGCGACGGCACCTGCACGTGGACCCGAAGCCAGAAGTCGGAGCACGTGTCGTTCTTGAGGATGAAGCCGTTCGGCCGAACGTTGGAGATCTTGACCGCGTCCCCCGAGCCCGGCGTGGCGTCGCTCAGGTTCGGATCCGAGGTCACGCTCAGATACGGGGCGATGAGCATCGGTGTTCGACCTCCTAGCGCCGTGATGTCGAAGCTGTAGAGCCGCTGGCGAGGATACCAGAGCCAGATGTCGTCGAACCCGCTCGACTCCCACGAGCGCTCGTCGAGCATGCGGCCCTGTCCGGCCTCGACACCAAACGTCTCGGTGTTGCCGTCACAGTTGCGCCCGTAACAGCCGGGCGCGAGGAGCACGACGCTGCTGATTGCGAGCCAGAGCGCGCCCAGCGCGAATACGCGTCGGCGAGAGGACCTTTGCGGACAAGAAGGGGTCAAGGAGAAGGAAGGTACGTGCATCGCGCGGAGCATACCGTCGCCCTCGAATGATGTAGCTCGTGTCCGCTGGCCCTTCTGCGGTCTCAGGTTCCGCAGCCCGTAGAGCCTCGGCCGCCGGCGCAGCGCGTTCACGTGCGCACTCAGGCCGTGCGCGCACGTCCACGGGGAGTGCGCGCACGACGTCACGAGCGACGAGACTCACGCGGATTCATGCAGTTCGCACCGGTCGGCGTCTGGCGTGAGGGTTGCTCATGTCCCTCGGCATGGAACCCTGCTTTCAGGCCATCAACGGAATCTCCCTCGAACGTTACGCCGACCTCGGCGCCGCCACTGCCGATGTCCTCGATGATCAGGCGAAACTCGCCGAGGTCCTGGCGTCCGAAGGCGTAGGCGCCTCCGACTGGGACGCCGCCAAGAAGGGCTGGACCGCGCGCATGCAGGCGGGCGGCGTCGTGCCGGGCGCTTCGGTCCTCGTCACCCACCCGGCGAACCGGCAGAAGTACCCGGCCCGCGTCCTTTCGACGGCTCCGGAGCAGACGCTCGTGCAGTTCTCGAACGGCGCGCAGCAGTGGGTCCCCGCAAGGGCGGTGGAGCGCGCATGAGCCCGCCCGTCTACACGTGCCACGGTTGCGGTGCGCAGCTGTCGCTCGACCATCTTCGCGGGACGGACTGCCCGTACTGCCGCGCCGCGTTTCCTCATCACGGCCGCGCTCATGCCCGTTCGTTGGAATTCGAGCGAGCTCGGCCGAACAAGGAATCCAAGGCCGCATGGACCATGCTCGAGCAGGGCCAAGCGGCGACCGTCGCACGACTCGCTGCGGGATGCCCGACAGCAGCACGTTTTGAAGGGCCTAAGCGCCTGTTTTGACGTCGGGGAGACCGTCGAACGCGTACCGCGGGCCCCGTGCGCGTGACCAGCGTCAGGCAGTGAGCTCTTCTGCGTGGCCCGGCCCCTTCGCGAAGAAGACGGCTCGTCGGAATCCAAGTGCGGGACTCGAAGCGCCCGTGCATGTTCCCCTGAAACTTGGAGTCGCAACAAATTCGCCAGGGGGGACTCTGGCTCTGCGCCGTCGCCGCGACGGTGCTCGGCTGGGCTTGTCAGGACGCCCCGGCGGTCGCCGAGACCAAGCAGGCCCTCTGTCGTCCGCCGAGCATCGCGCCGGCATTTCGCGTCGTCGACGCGTTCCCCGGCGTCAGGTTCGATCTGCCTCTGAGCGTGTCGCGTGTCGGGTCGGACTATCTGGTCGCCGGACAAGGCGGCACGATCGTGCGCGTCACGCGCAGCGGCGATGCTTGGATACGCGAGCCGTTCCTCGACGTCAGCAGCGAGCTCGCCGAGACCGAAGGCGAGTCCGGTCTCATCGGCTTCGTTCCCTCGCCCGACTACGAGACACGCCCCGAGGTGTTCATCGCCTACACGGGCCGATCGACGGTCGAGGGCTCGGTGTTCCGCACCGTCCTCGCCCGACTGTCGAGCACCGACGGAGGCCGAACGATCGATCCGAGCACGGAGGAGCCCGTCTTGACGCTCGAGCGGGACGTGAAGGGGCACAACGGCGGCAGGCTCGTGTTCGGGCCCGATCGCCATCTCTACGTCGGCATCGGCGACGGGTCGTGGGGAGACCCGCTCCATCGCTCGCAGGATCCGAACGAGCTCTTCGGCAAGGTCCTCCGTCTCGACGTGCTCGGCGCGCGCCCGTACGCCTCGCCCCCGGACAACCCCTTCTTCGGAGGCGGCGGCCGGCCGGAGGTCTGGGCGTACGGATTCCGAAACCCCTGGAGCTTCTCCTTCGACCCAAGCGGTCGCCTCTGGCTCGGGGACGTCGGGCACGAGGCCTGGGAGGAGGTCAACCTCGTGACGAAGGGCGGCAACTACGGCTGGCCGGTCCGCGAAGGCAGACACTGCTTCCAGTCGCCGCCGTGCGACGTCCCCGGCGCGATCGAGCCGGTGTTCGAGTACGGCCACGTCGATGGGTACGCAGTCACCGGCGGCGTCGTCTATCGAGGCAAACATCCCGCACTCGCCGGCTCGTACGTCTTCTCCGACTTCATGACGGGAAGGATCTGGGCGCTCGATGCTGAGCAGCCGAGAGACGCTCGGATGTTGCTCGACAGCGCACGCAACATTTCCGCGTTCGGAGAGGACGAGAACGGCGAGATCCTCCTCGTCGACTTCGGCGGCCAGATCGTGCGGCTCGAGGCCTCCGAGGCGGAGACATCGGCGTCGGCATCCCTGGCCTCCCTCGACTGCCTGGATCCGAACCGCGACGGCGAGGTGCATCCGGCGTTCACCTCGTACGACGTCAATTCGCCGCTCTGGTCCGACGGGCTCGACAAGCGACGCTGGTTCTCCCTCCCCCAAGGCGCGAAGATCCACGTCGCCGACGACGGGAAGCTCGATCTCCCCGTCGGCTCGATCGTGCTCAAGGAGTTCGCCGCCCACGGCCGCCGGATCGAGACGCGCATGCTCACGCGCGACGCCGAAAACGGCTGGCTCGGCTACACGTTCCAGTGGAACGACGCTCAGACCGACGCGGTCCTCATCGACGACGCGGTCACGGTCGATGTCGACGGCTCACCATGGACGCTGCCGAGCCGCGGGCAGTGCTCCGCGTGCCATCGGAGGGCGGCCGGGACGCTGCTCGGCTTCGTCCCGGAGCAACTCGAACGGGGTGATCAGCTCGACAGGTTCGCGCAGAGCGGCCTGCTCGACAGGCCCGTCGATCACGCCTCGATCACGCCGCTCGTCGATCCGTACGACACCTCGCTGCCCGACGAGCCGCGCGCTCGCAGCTACCTCGCCGCCAACTGCTCGTCCTGCCATGGCGGAGCCGGCAGCCCGCATGGCGTCATCGATTTCCGCGCCTCAATCCATGTGTCCGCGATGTTCACGCTGTGCCACCCCGCGCGGATCGCGCTCGAAAGTCAGGACAATGACGAGGTGCAGCCGATCCACATCATCGCGCCGGGCAACCCGACAGGCTCGGCGGTCATCCAACGGATGAGCCGTACGGATAGCGGCCGCATGCCGCCCATCGGGCGCAACCGCGTCGACTTCGCCGCGCTCGACGTCGTCTCGTCCTGGATCGGCTCGCTCTCCGAGTGTCCGTGAACGCACGGCGCGCGCGCACGCCACCTTCCCGCGCGTGCACACCTCGACCCGCGGCGGACGTCGCGCTCGATTGGGGGCCAAGACGTGGATCAGTTCCGCCCCGACGTGCCGAAGAAGCGACGGTGCTTCGCCTGCAAGTGGCACCCCATGCATGAGGCGATCTTGCCTGCCGACGTGATCTCCCCCGCCGGCGTGAGCGTTCCGTAGACGAAGCCCTCGTCCGTCCCCGGCGTGCCCTTCGGCTTTTCGAGGACGACGTAGAGACCAGCGAGCTTCGACGCGCGGTAGATCCTGCCGTCGTCCGCGCGCGCGTACGGCTTGAAGTGGTCGGCATCGACGTTGCCAGCGTTGCCACTGATCCCGCCGACCGGCACGCGCGGATCTTCCGCCGGCCCCGCGTCGGGCACGAGCTCGGGGAGGTAGCTCTCCTTGACGACGACTTGCCCGCCCCTCGCAATGGTCGGCGCTTCTCCGTTCATCGAGACGTACGCGGCGCGATCGCGCGCGAAGAGCGAGTACAGCTTCCTCGCATGCTCGCCCTCGTCGGCGGCGCTCATCCGCGCTGTGCCGGGCATCGGCATCCGGCAGAGGAAGGGCGCCCACCGGAGCTCGTCGTCGACTCGCCCCCACGCCTTGTACTCGGCGAACGCCTTCTGCAGATCGGCTACGAAGCGTGCGTCGATCTCACCTTTCTCCGGCACCGGCGCGGCGGTCGTCGGGGCGCTACCTGCACTCGACGCCGAAGCCGTGGCGCTCGAAGTCTCGGGCTCCTTCGCCGCGTGCCCGTTGTCGGAGCGCGTGCATGCAGCCAAGGGAAGAAGGACGATCGCAACAAGCGCGGGAGACAAGCGGTCCATGGCCGGATCGTACGGTCGACGCCGGTGCTCGATCCACCTGCCCGTCGTCTTCGAGCAGATGGGCTGCGACATGCGCGAGATCTCCCTTGCGCGTCGCGTCTTTCCTGAACGCCCCATGAAGCCACGGGCTACACTCGCGCGTCATGAACGACGCGCACGACGCCTTCGTCGAGAGAGAGCTCACGCGACACTTCGAAGCGAAGCCCGACAAGATCTGGGTCGACCAGGCGCCCGGCCATCGCGTCTCGTGTGCCTGGTTCTCTGCAGCGAAGACGGGCCGCCCGTGGGCGACGCTCGCCACGATCGGCATGAGCCGCGCGCGCATGGTGCTGGACGCGCGCGCGACCGACACGGATACCGCGCGCACGGAGCTCGTCGCCTACGTCGACGATGCCGAAGGCCCGCCGGAGGACCTGGCGGCGCTGCTGCGATGGGTCGGCCGCCTCCCATTCGAGCCGAATCCGCCGACGTTCCTCGGCTGGGGCCACACGATCCCGCTCGGTCGCCCGCAGTTCGCCCAATCGCTCCTGACGACGGTGTTCACGATCAATCCGCTCGTGCGCCCGGACAAGGGGACCATCTTCCGCGTGGGGGACGATCCCGTCTCGCTGCTCTGGACCACGCTCATCACCGACGCCGAATACGCCCTGAAGAAGGCACGCGGCGAGAACGCCATCCTCGACCTCTTCGCCGCGAACAGACATCCCGTCGCGCTCGCTCGCTCGCGCCCGTCGTACGTCTAGCGCGACACTGCGGGACCACGGCCTCCGCATCGCAACCGGCAGCGCGCAGGAGCGCGACCGTGCTCGGCCGTCACGCCGCCTACGTGGTCGTCCTCCGGCTCGTCCGTCGACGAAGGCCAGCAACCGTTCCGAGCGCGCCTACGTTAGAGTCGCTCGTTGCAATGCCTTGGGCTTGGGCGGACTCGCGCTGGAGGGCGCTCATTCATGCTGCCCTCGTCCTGACGGCGTGGTCGTTCTTCACCAGGCCTGCGCTGTGCGCCGACGCGACGTTCGCGCTGACGTGGCGCTCCGAGCCGAAGACGCAATGCGTGACGGAGACCGCGCTCCGCGCCGGCGTCGCGCGAAAGCTCGGACGTGCGCCCTTCGCGGATCAGGAGCGCGCCGACATCGTGATCGAAGGAGAGGAGCGCGCCCTCGACGGCGAACGATGGCGCGCGCGCATCGCGGAGCGTGATCGAGACGGTGTCCTTCTCGGCGAGCGCGAGATCTCGGCAAAGAGCTGCGAGAGCTTGCTGCGTGCGGCGACGTTCGTCGTTGCACTCTTCATCGATCCGGATCGCGAAGAGGAGCAGACCTCGGACGAGGAGGCGCCGGCATCCGTACGTGACGAGCCGACGAGTGCAGTCCCCTCAGCCTCAGCCCCTTCCCCGCCACCTCGACTTCCGCCTCCACCCACGCGCTCGCTGGACGCACAGCGACCGCCATCGAAAGGAGCGTCCGGGTTCGATCTGAGGCTCGGGCTCGGCGCTTCCGTCGGGACCGGACTGCTCCCGTCGATGAACGGCTCGCTGCTCGCGACCGCGCGCCTCGAGCGACGGCACTCGCCGTGGAGCTTCGACTGGACGGGCGCCTATTCGTGGACGCAGACCATCGCTCACGGCACGATCCGCGGCGAGTTCGCGGCCATCGAGCAACGTGCTCGCGCCTGCCTCGCGTTGATCGATGGCTCGGCGACGCGGCTCGACGCCTGCGGTGGAGCGATGTGGGGAGCGATCATCCCTCAGACGACCGGCGTCCTCGCAGCGAGCGGCGCCTGGAGAAAGCTCATCGGTCCGACCGCCGCGCTCGCGCTCGAGATTCGCGCGGCAGGCAAGGCGGCGCGGCTCGAGGCGGGCGTCGACGTTCCGCTCGGACGCTACGAGTTCTCCTACCTCAGCAATACTGGCGAAACGAAGCTCTTCTATACGAGCAGTAGCCTCGTTGGCTTCGTCGGCTTCAGCGGGCTACAGACGATTCTTCCATAATCGTCCCGAGCGGCGGGCATGACCCGACCGTGCAGTCCTCCCCGCTCGCGCCCTTCATTTCCGTTGAAGACGCAGTGGAGCAGCATCCGTCGACCATTCCGCTCGACCCCGAGGCGATCTTTCGTGAGCACGCCCCGTACGTCCACCGGGTGATCCGGCAGCTGGGCGTCGCCCCAGGGGACGTCGACGACGCCTTGCAGGACGTCTTCGTCATCGTCCATCGAAAGGCCGCCGACTTCGAACAGCGCGGCTCCGTCCGCGCGTGGGTTCACGGGATCGCGATCCGGGTAGCGGCTCGCTATCGCCGGCGTCGGACCGCCTCGCGCGAGGTCGCGTCGGGCGATGAGCGCGAGGCGATCGATCCGAGGACGCCCGCAGAGGACCTCAGCGACCAGGACGCCCGCAGAGTCCTCGCCACGATTTTGGACCGTCTCGATGACGAGAAGCGAACCGTCTTCGTCCTCTACGAGCTCGAAGGGCTGACGATGCAGGAGGTCGCCCAGGCAATGGATACGCCGCTCCAGACGGCCTTCTACCGTCTGCACTCTGCACGCGAGCTCGTCTACGCCGCCGTTCGTCGCCATCAGGTCCGGGAGAACTTCAAATGAGCAGCGACCCGCCCCGCATCGCAGACCTCGAAGGAGGCCAACCGGCCGAAGTGGAGCTCGTTCGCGCCGCGATCCGCGGGTACCGCGAAGAGCTCCCTCCCCTGTCGGCGATGCCGGCTGCTCTCCACGCGGCTCGGACCGGTCGGCGTTCATGGACTGCCACGTCGCATCTGCTCTGGCCCGGCCTCTCCGCGCTCGCCGTCGCGCTCACGCTGGGGACCGCGTGGCTCGCCTGGCCGCGCAATCCCGAACGCGATGCGGCCGCTCCTGTCCCGCCACGCCATGAGACGGCAAGCGCGAGCTCGAGCGAAGCGACTCCCGCGCCGACGGCACCGAGCGAGGTCGTGACGCCGAACGCGCCCGCAGAGGCGGCGCCGGTGCCGGCGCCTGTCTTCTCGGTCGACTCGTTGCCAAGCGCGAAGCATCGTCCCGCCCCGGCGCGTCCGGCGGCGCCCGCGAAAGCGACCTGCTCCGACGAAGTCGACCTGATCGACGACGCGGACGCCGCGCTCCGAGCCGGCAATGCCGAGCGCGCGTATGCGCTCACGCGCCAGCATGCGGAGCGCTGCCCGGCCGGAACGTTCATCCAGGAGCGCGAACGCATCGCGATCGAAGCCCTCGCCAAGCTTGGTCGTCTCGACGCCATGCGCGAGCGGGCGCGTGCGTTCGAAGAGCGCTTCCCGTCGTCGCCCCACCTTCGTCGAGTTCGCAATGTCGTCGAACGACATGGCCAATGATCGATTCTCCCATAATCAACATTGCCTCATTGCATCACGACAGCATGAACCCATCGCGCGTAGAGCGAACGGTCCGCCGCCTCCTTGACGGGAGCCTGTTTCTCCTGAACGGACGGCGAGAGCAATGACGAGGAGGGCTGTCGTCGCGACCGTCGTCGCGTCCTCGTTCGTGCTCGTCTGGGGCTGCTCCACGACCGAAGTGCGCCTCGGCGTCCAGCCACCGGACCCGCCGCCGTCCTTCGTCGATCCGGACGCTGGTGACGCCTTCGACGGAGCGGCCAAGGTGCGTTCGTACTGCCCCTCCGATCGCTGCCCGCCGGGACATACCACCTGTCCGGACTCCTTGTTCCTTTGCGACGTCGACCTGCGTACCGACATCGACAACTGCGGCGAGTGCGGAAACACCTGCCCGCGACGCGGTTCGAACGGAGAGGAGTACTCCTGCCAAGACGGGCGCTGCGTCCTCGTTTGCGACATCCGCGAAGGGCTCGACTGCGACGGCATCCCCGACAACGGATGCGAGGCCAAGCCCAACACGAACGAGAACTGCGGGACCTGTGGACTGCAATGCCCTGCGGACAAGCCATGCATCAATCGCGGGCTCACCGACTATGGCTGCGGTTGTAGACCAGGCCAGATCTACTGCCCGGGCGGCATTCTTCCCTGCGTCGATCCAACCGCCGATGACTCCCACTGCAATGGCTGCGGGAACGTCTGCCCGCCGACCATCGAGGGGCAGACGCTGCCGGACAACACGTACGCGGGTTGCTGGGACAGCGCTTGCGGCGCGATCAAGTGCGAGAAGAATTGGGGCGACTGCGACAACAGCAGCGTGAACGGTTGCGAGACCGATCTCGTCGACGACGACAACTGCGGGGGTTGCGGCGTCAAATGCAGCGACGGCATGAAATGCCGCCTCGACTACTACATGAACCCGCAGTGCGCGTGCCCGGATGGTCAGACCTTCTGCCAGGCGTTCTGTCTCACTCCGGACAAGTGCATCGGCTTCTGCGCCAATCTCGAGTCGGACCGAAACAACTGCGGAACGTGCGGCGCCTCGTGCGATTACAACGTTCCGAATGCCTACAACATGTGTGACTACGGCAATTGCGCCGCCAAGTGCCTCAACGGATGGGCGGACTGCAACGGCAACGAGTTCGACGGTTGCGAGACGGACATCTCCGCAGATCCCAAGAACTGCGGCGGCTGCGGCATCGTTTGCGACGGAATCGCCGGTCAAGCATGCGTGGACGGTCAGTGCATGGTCGAGCCGTGTGACGTCATCCAGGACGCCGGAGGTCCCACACGATGAGAAAGAAGTGGCTCTTGGCCATGGCCACCGCGACGGTCTTTTTCGAGGCCGCACTGCTCGTGGCGTGCGCCAACGACGGAGACACGAGCGCGACGCCTCCTGAGGAGGAATCGCAACTTCCGGTGCCCGCACCGCCCGAAGGCGGCGCCGCGCCGACGGAAGACGAGGACGCCGGTCTTTGCACGAAGGACTGCGAGTACTTCGTCGACGATTGCACGGATGACGTGCTCTGCAACTCTGGCCCCTTCGCCTCCACCTTCGAAGGCGGACCGCTCGACCCACGCACGCACATCCGCGCGCTCTCTGGACGTTCCGCGAACGACGTCTGGCTCGCGGGAACCGTCGGCACCGTCGCCAAGTTCGACGGTACCGCGTGGAGGCGCTCCGCGACGGAGACGCAGCAGTCGTTCTATGCGCTCTGGCTCCGCCCGGACGCCGAGATCGCGTTCGACGATCCGTCGCGGCTCTACGTGCGCGGCATCGGCAATCCCGCTTCGACGTCCACCGGCGGATGGTGGCTCTACGGCACGGCCACGATGGACCCTGGCTGGAGGTCAGCCGGGATGCGCCTCGTCTCCGCATGGGCCCATCCGGACGGCCAGAGCCTATGGATCGGCGCCTCCACGGGCGGCATCTCTGAAACGGGACTCTGGCGGATGCGCTACGCGGACGACTCGTTCAGGGTCGATCCCGTCGCGAGCGGCCAGTGTTACGCCCTGCCGTGCCTTTACATCACGACGTACGACGGTCTCAGTCCGAATGAGGTTTGGGCCGTCGGTCCGCAAGGCGCGGCGCTCCGGATCCAGAATGCCGAAGAAGAGACGCCGACCATCACTGGGTACAACACGCAGACGTCGTACGCCCTCAACGACGTTTGGGTTCGTGCATCGGACGACGTATGGGCCGTCGGCTCGACCGGCACCATAAGGCGCTACCGCGGCGACGCGCGTTTATGGGAGGTCTACTCCCACCTCGGAACCACGCAGCACCTCAATGCCATCGTCGGATCATCGGCCAACGACATCTGGATCGCGGGTGACGACGCAACGGTCTTTCACTTCGACGGAACCGAGTGGAAGCGCCTGAAGGTGGCCGGCCTCGGTCGTCGGCGACCGAACCTCGAACGCATCTGGAGGTCGAGCACCGGACAAGTTTGGATCGCAGGACAGGGCGCGCTCCTGTCGCTCGGAGGAAAACCATGAGAACCTGGATCGTTCTCGCGGCAGGCTCCGCATCGCTCGCCATCATGGCGGCGTGCGCGAGCTCGGAAGCCGACGCTCCGCCCGCCACGGCCCCGCCCACGACATCGCTCCCCGACGCTGGCTTGCCCGACGCGGACATCTGGGACGTCGACGTTCCGGACACGCGCTTGCCCGACTGCAGCAGCGCCGGATGGTGCGTGACCCGCTTCCCGGATGCCGACCTCGTCTTCAAGGACATCTGGCCGTTCGAAGACATCGCGTTTGCGGTTGGAGAGAGTCGCACCGAGGGTGTGAAAGTCCTCGAGTGGACAAAGGCCACCAACGAGTGGAGATACATCGACGATCAGTCACAGAACGGTGCCGGGATGGGCGAGTTCATCGGTAGCGTCTACGCGCCGAACGAAAATGTCGTCTACTTCACGGTAGGCTCCTCGCATATCTATCGCGGCGAGCGGCCCGTCGCGCCCGAAACCCAATGGCGTTGGACGAAGCACGCGCTGCCCGACAACGTCATCGGGCACTCGAACACGCACACGCACGGAACCCCGTTCTACGTCGCCACGCGAGAGCGGCACGCCGCGTTCGGCGTATGGGGCACGGATGCCGACAACGTCTACGCCTTCTTCAGCAACACCATCTTTCGTCGCAACCCCTCCGACGGAACGTGGGAGGAGCTGTACGTCGCCGACGACCTCGAGGCCCCCAACGAGCATATCTTCTTCATGGCCGCCGCCGGGACCGGACCGAACGATCTCTGGTTCGCCGGAGCACGCGATCGCGAGTGGTATAGCTGCCCGCTCTTGCTCCACAAGTCGGAGAGCGGTTGGGAGCGCATCATCGACGGGGTGGTTCAAGAGGATGGCGCTTCGCCGTGCACAGAGCGTGAGGGAACGCTCCGCGTCGGCGGTGAGCTCGGCGGCTGGTTCTCCGACATCCAACGCTCGTCGACGAACGAGTATCTCCTCCTTCATGACGAGATCGACTGGTTCTCGTTCAAAAGTACGAACCTGACAAAGATAAACCTGACGGAGAGTGGTCCGTCAATCGAGCAGTCCCCCGTTCCGCTGAAGAACGCGATGGGCGACGCGCGCGGCACGTCGGTGTGGCGCATGGACGGCGAGACCTGGTTTACCACCGTGGGCCTCGTGGTCCGTGGCACCGATGACGGGAAGTATACACCGTCGTCCATTTCGCGCGACGGAGCCCCCGTCAATGCACCGCTATTCAAGATTCGCGGTACGTCGAACCAGAACTTGTGGGCAATTGGAGCGCGCTATGCGTATCACAAGACGACTCCGTGAGGCCGAGCTGGGCTCGGATGAAGTGAGCTTCGACAAAGACCACGCACCACGTCGACGGCTCTTGGCTCGGGCGGTCACTGGCCTCGCACTCGTGGCGAGCCTCGCAGCACTGGCAGCGGCGACCGCGAGCTGTTCGAGCAACGGCGACGAGCCCGGAGGTGGAGAGGAGACGCCCACTCCTCCGAACACGACGTCCGACGCAGCGCCGGAAGCTGCCGCCGACGCCGGCGGACCGGACGCGTCCATCGTCGATGCGGCCCCGCTCCCGATCACGTGCGAAGCGCCGCCGTGTGCGACCCAGCTGACGACGGTGTACGCGAACGACGGTGAAAGCGAAGGCTACTGCGCGCTGCTAACGGACGGCACCGTGGCGTGCTGGGGAACGAACAAGAGCGGACAACTCGGAGATCCGGACAACGCCGACGGCGACAGCCCCGTCCCCGTACGTGTACCAGGGCTCACCGGCATCACGTCGATCGCGCACACTTGCGCCCTCAACGACGCGGGAGAGGTTTGGTGTTGGGGCTCGGGCCCGTACGCGCAAAGCGATACGAGCGCGATCACCACGGAGCTCGCGCCCGTCAAACTCGCACTTCCGGGGCCGGCCAAGAAGGTCGACTTCGGCTTCCACGTCGGGTGCGCTCTCCTCCGCGACGAGTCGCTCGTTTGCTGGGGGAACAACGTCTCACTTCAAATCAGCGGAGCCGCCGACAGCTTTGGCGCCGTCCTGCCACCGACGACGGTCATCGAGATGGCCGCTGGCGCCAAAGAGATCGCTGTCTCGAGCGCTACCTTCGCCATCTTCGACGATGGGCGCCTGGTCAGCTGGGGCGAGTCCCCGACCGTCGGTCGCCAGACGTCGCTGTCACGGGACAGCTGGCCGACCGCCGTTCGACTCGACCACGTCACCATGATCGACACGGCTGGGCGCGAAGCGTGCGCGGTCGCGAACGGGATGGGTTGGTGCTGGGGCGCTGCGGACCAGAAGAGCTCCTTCCAGACCGTGGACCCACTCTCCCGCGCCATGCCGAGTGCACTCGACACGCCGGAGCCGATCACGCGCGTCGCCACGACAGGCTCCGTCAGTCGCTACGATCACGGAATCTACACGCTCGAAAAGCGGCGCTGGTGTGCGACGTCGGTGACCGGAGAGGTCTACTGCTGGGGGTTCAACAACGCCGGTCAAGTGGGCGATGGGACGAAAGAGTACGCGTCACGCACCGTCCGCGTTGGCGGACTTCCGGCCCCCGCGGCCGAGGTGAAGGTGCTTCCGTATTCGTCGTGCTCGCTTCTGACGACCGGCAAAGTCTACTGCTGGGGGAGCAACCGAAATGGCCAGATCGGTGCGGGACGCCCAAAGGGCTCGATCCTCACCCCGACAGAGGTGATTCTTCCATGAAGCAAGCGGGCTACTCGATCGGTGTCTTGAGCGCCGTGCTCGGTCTGGGCTTCGTTGCGTCGGGGACGGGCGGATGCAGCGACGAGCGCGACGGCTTTGCGCCCCCCAACGCTGGCTTCCTCACCGACGCCGGGTCCGAGGCGGCGGCTCCGGAGGAGTGCTTCCAGCAATGCTCGCTCGACGGGCGTGCGGTCATCGATTCGTGCACGGGTGAAGCGCTGGAACAATGCGCAGACGACCAAGCGTGCGGTGCAGCGAAGTGCCAAGAGCCGTGTGCGGCGGCCGAAGCGGACCGCAGCTCTAACGGTTGCAACTTCTACTTCGCGATGCACCGATATGAGCAGACTTGGCCGCAATCGTGCTACGCGGCATTCGTCGTCAATACGTCGAACCAACCCGCGACGCTGACCCTCGAGCGAAAAGGCGAGAAGCTCGACATCTCGAACGCGGTCTTTCGCGCGGTGTCGAACAGCACCGAGCTCGAGCACCTCGAGGGCGCGATTCCTCCCGGAGAGAGCGCCATCCTCTTCCTCTCCGACTGGGACCGAGGTAAAGCGCGTACGGTCGGTGAAAAGGCCTATCACATCGGGTGTCCGTACGGCACCAAGCCTGCCATCGAGGCCGACTTCGGTACGTTCAATTCCGCCATCGGCGATGCATTTCGCCTCGCGAGCGACGTCCCTGTCGGATTGACCTCGATGTACCCGTACGGAGGCGCGGCGAGCTTCATCCCGTCCGCCACGTTGGTGTTCCCGGTGAGCGCTTGGGCCAAGGAGCACGTCGTCGTCAACGGCTGGGAAGCGACGTACGGCAATCCCATGACCCAGATCTACGCGTCCGAAGACGACACCGAGGTCACGCTCATCGGTAAGGTAAACGTCGGCAACGGCTCTGGGTTCAAGGGAGCAGCGGCCGGCGACCCCATGACGATTCGCCTGCAGAAGGGGCAGTTCGCGCAGATCGTCCAGACGGCCGAGCTGACAGGAAGCCTCGTCTTCTCGAACAAGCCCACGATCACGCTCGGCGGCAACACGTGCGCGTTCCTCCCGCACCAGGCAGGCGCGTGCGATACGCTCGCGCAGCAGATTCCGCCCTTCGAGCAGTGGGGTACCGAATACGCAGGTGTCGGCTACCGCCCGCGCACCGCCGGCGAAGACGAGCTCATCTGGTATCGCCTCGTGGCCGCGCGCGACGGAACCGAGCTCGACTACGAGCCCGTGAAGCCTGCAGGCGCACCGCTCACCATGGCGGCCGGCGAGCTCGCCCTCTTCCGCGCCCGCGCGAGCGAGCCGTTCATCATCCGCTCGCGCGATGCCGAGCATCCGTTCTATCTCGGCGCGCACATGTCGGGCGGCGGCGGCGATCCCAATTTCGGCATCCCCACCTTCGGCGGGATGGGCGACCCGGACTTCGTGAACGTGGTTCCGACGGGTCAGTACATGAGCTCGTACAGCTTCTACGCCGACTCGACGTATCCCGAGCACTCACTCGTCATCGTCCGCAAGAAGACCCGCGGTGAGTTCAAGGACGTCTGGCTCGAGTGCGCAGGCAACCTGCCCGACTTTCGCCCGATCGACACGGCCGGACAGTACGAGTACACCCGCGTGGACCTGTCTCGTCTATTTCGTCCGGGAGACAAGTTCGGCGACAAGCAGTGCACGACCGGCCTTCAGCGCATGAAGAGCGAGGGCCCGTTCGCCGCCACGCTCTGGGGTTGGGGCTCGTACGCGAGCTACGGCTACCCCGGCGGCCTTGCCAACCGAAAGCTCGTCGGGTTCTCGCTCAGCGGCGTGAACTAGGGACGCGCGCTCGCGATGCCAAGTTGATCGACGCTACGGTCACGATGAAAACTACCCCCTGACCTCACGCGGTGCGGGCGCGGCGACGAGGTGGCGACGTCGCTCGGCCGCCGAGACGAGGCGGGCCGACCTTGCCTGCCATGAGCGCGGGACGGCCCGCACGGCGCTTCGCCGAGCGCTCGGGCGCTGCGAAGATGCGGTCTGCGGCGCAGAGGACGGCGGAGAGACGGAGGTAGACGAGATCGACGTCGGCGACGCCGAGCACGAGATCGCCGGTGATGACGATGCCCTTCGTGAGGACGTGATCGACGATGTCGAGCAGCGACGCGTCGACGCCCTCGAGCACGGGCGGAGGCGTCTTCGTGGTCGATCGCTTCCGCGCGCTCATCGCGCACCGATGAAGCTGTATGCGGGCCAGGGGCCGCTGAGCGTCACGTCGAACCCCTCCTCCGCGAGCTTCTCTGCCGTTGCGCCGACCGTCACCTTCAGCTTCTTCACCGACGCGTGCGGAACGAGGAAGACGGCATCGAGGAGCACGCGCCCGGCGAGCTCGCGGTTCGGCGCCGCCCGGCGTTGCGCGCTTCGGGCGATCTTCGCGACGCGCTCGTAGAGCTCGTCGACCTCCGCCGCGCCGCGCGCGCCGAGGCTCCGCCGCTCGTCGTCGAGGGCCTTCTTCCTCTGAAGGAAGCTCGTGCCGGTGACGACCTTCTTCGCGCGCGCCTCCACGGCGGCCGCACGCGCGGCGCGGACCTCGTCGAAGAAGATCCGGAGGCCCCACTCCTCGCAGCCGGCGATCCGCTCGACGACGCGGTCGAGCGACCGCTTCATCTTCCGCACGTGCTCGATCGCGCGCTCGTCCGTCGAGAAGAGCGTGAAGAGCTTCATCGGGATCACGGTGCCGAGGCCGGCCGCGTGCTCGACGATGGCCTGGTGCTCCGCAGCCCTGCCGCCCACCCAGTCGAGGTCGCGGAGCTTCGCGTCGATCGCCGCCGCGTCGTAGCGAGCGAGCGGCGCGCTCGTGACGACGAGGTGGTAGCCATCGCCGGCGTCGACCAACCGCGTCTTCTCCGCGCCGTCGAGGCCTGCGGGTACGCGGCCGAGCTTCGGCACACGCGAGCTCTTCACGACGCAATACACGTACGTGGCGTTCGTGCCGGTGCTCGACGCGCTCCGGCGGCGCTCACCGGTTGCCTTCTTCGTCGCCCGAGGGGCTCGCGATCCCGCCGAGGCCTTTTCGAGCGAAGCCGCGCTCCGCTTGCTCCGATTCATGCGGCGGGCAGCATAGCTCGCCCGCTCGCGTTCATGTAGGCCACACGTCGCGCGCGTTTCGTGGCGCGTCCTTCTCGCGCTCACGCACGGTTCGATGCGATAACGGGATGGCGATGGAGCTCCTACTCGTTCTCGGGCTGTTCATCGGCTCCGCCGGCATCGCGTACGTTCGCGATCTGCGCGCTGCGGTCGAGCAGCTGACGAAACGTGGAGGTCTCGAGTCGGCGCTCCACTTGGAGCGAGTCCTCGCAAAGGTGGACCTCTTGGCGCTTGCGGTCCTGGCGGATGGCGAGGTCACCGCCACGGAGCGCACGGCAGTCGCCGCGGCCGCCAAACGCGATGCCGTGGTCGCCGACGAGGCGATCGCGCGGTTCCTCTCCGTTGCGGGAGAGCTTCGCACCCCGGACGTATTGCGCGAGAAGATCGTGCAGACCGCCGCGCGGCTGAGCGCCGACGAGCGCATCGAGGTCTTCGTCGCCGTGAAGAACCTTGCCTATGGAGGGGGGGCGCGCGCGTGGGCCCCCGCCCAAAGTTATCGCGACGTCGCGCGCCCGACTCCGGAAGCGCTCATCTCGATCTTTCGCGAGGGGCTGGGCATCCGCTCCTGAGCCTTCGCGTCCGGCGGGCGATGACGGTGATCGGTTGCCTTGACCTCCGGTCGAAGCACCGTGGTCCGATCACCGCCTCCTATGCGTCAAGATCGGCGGCAACGCCTTGCGCCTTGCACATCAGTCGATGCCGGCTGCCCATGCGCGAGCGGTATCGGGCTCCGTGAAGAAGCGCGCTGTGGTCGGGCCGCTCGCCGACAGCGGCGTCGTGAGCGTCGCGTGCTGGACGCCCTGCGCGAGAAGGACGCTGATGGGCTTCTTCGCCGCCTCGAACACGCCGACGATCTCCGCGAGCGTCGCCCTCGTCCGCTTACCTGTGAGCGCCGGCGCCTCGCGCAGGTCCATGACGAACCCCCTCGCATCGGTGCGGGCCGAGATCCGACGCACGTCGTCGAGGATCATGACCGCAAGCCGAGCTCCCTCGTCGAACGTGAGATCGGGGCGCCTCCAGACGCGGAGCGTCGCAACGCCCGCATCGAGATCGATCGAGTAGTTTCCCCCTTCTCCCACGCGCATGAGTCGAGACTATCACCATCGACGCAGTCGCGGTTCGAATGCGCGGTAGCCACTGCCCTGCGGTGCATGTCCTCGCGGGTCACGTCTTCCCGCTCCCGCTGAGGGAGGTGGAAAGACGTCGGCGAGCGCTCCTGAGCTCGCGAGATTGCGGATCTAGTGCTCGGACTTCCGAGTCGCCAGCGTGTCAGTTGCCGCCGTCCGGTGCCTCGTAGCGGCAGAGATACTCGATGCCATCGAACAGGCTCTGACACCGACTGTCGGCCTCCGGGTTCGTGCACTGCATCCG
This sequence comes from Myxococcales bacterium 68-20, assembly GCA_001899635.1. Lineage (GTDB taxonomy): Bacteria > Myxococcota_A > Polyangia > Polyangiales > Polyangiaceae > Labilithrix. Next base: position 241,570 of record MKVQ01000012.1, read on the forward strand.
CGTCTCCGCATACACGTCATCGCATTGCTTTCCCGCCGCCTCCTGGATGCAGGCCTGGCGCTCAGCGGGAGCAGCGCAGCCCGAGCATGCCTTCGTGAGACAGATCTCGAGATACTGCCTGGCCTTGCCGCATGCCGGCTTGTCCACTGCCGCGAAGCACGCGCCGAAGTTTATGAGCCCGCTCGTGCCTGCCTCATCCGCGATCACGATTGGAGCCCAGGTGGGAGAGTCCGTGGTGCTCAGTGCGCACGCCTGACAGGCGGCGCTCGTCCCGGCGACGAAGTCACGATACGACTTGGCCTGGTTGACGGCCTTGATCGCCGCAAGGTCGTCCGCGGTGCAGGCGTTCTGGCGAGCCACGGGCGGTTTCCAGCCGAGCTCGGCGTCGAGGGCCGCCATCGTTACGGCTTCGCCCTTCGGACCGCATGCCTCTTCGGGCGAATCGTCGTCGTCGTCTGCTGGTGGAGGCGTGGGCGCCTTTCCGTCCGGCGCGCCACCATCGGCAACGGGCGAAGGGCCTACAGGATCGGACGAGGAACAGCCACCGACCGTGAACGCGAAACAAAAGCCAGCCACTGCCGTCACGCTCGCGAGAGCGTGCATCTTGTCCAACATGAGGTCCTCCGAAGTGTGTCGTGATCAGCGCGGGCATCCGGCGATGCCAGAGCTCGCCCCTCGCGCGCCCGACTAGTGATCTTTCGTCAGTGAACCGAACCGAGCGGCGCTTCGACGAGCTTCCGCTGAGCCATGCCGCCGGGATAGGCGTAGCTGGCGGCGTAATCCCAACCCCATAGCGTCGCGGTGAACGGGCCCTCGCTCTTCATGCGCTGGAGGCCGTTCTGGCAGATGCTCTCTCCGAAGCTCTCGCCTGCACGGCCGTTCCGAGCAAGGTCGACGCGCAGGTACTCGTACTCGCCACGAGTTCCGACGGGCTTCCATCCCGTCAGGTTGCCGGCGCACTCGAGCCACACATCCCTGAACTCACCACGGAGCTTCGCCCGCACGACGACAAGCGAGGTCTCGCCGAACGTCGGATCCGCGTAGAAGCTGTACGCGTTCAGGTATTGGCCCGCCGGGACGATATTGACGAACTCCGGATCGCCGCGCCCTCCGTATGACTTGGCCGTCTTGCCGTCGCCGGAGCTGCCCGTCATGTACGCCGCGACATAGATCGGATGTTCGGTGTCCTGCGTGCGAACGACGAAGGCGTCCCCCGTCCCCTGGCGGAACGTCACCGTCTCGCCGGCGTTCATCATCGTCGGAGCCCCCGGAGGGATCTCGGGATCGTATTCGAGCATCGTTCCGTCGCGGGCCGCGACGATCCGATACGGCACGGCCTCGTGCTCGTTACCGAGGCGCGGGCGGTAGGCGACGCCCACGTACTCGGATCCCCAGTGCTCGAAAGCGGGGATCTGCTGCGCGAGGATATCGCACGTGGCCGCGGTCGCCGGGACGTCGCCGCAGCTGTGTCCACCGAAGCTCGTGGTCGGTTTGGTCGAGGTGATGATGCTGCCGGTAAGCTCCTCGTCCTGGACGATTCGCAAGTACTGGCCCTTGCCGAGCATGTACTTCGCCGGACGGCCTGCGCGACCGCCCTTGACCCCCTCGCCGTCTTGGATGTCCCGCTTGGGGAGGATCGTGACCTCGGTCTCGTCCTCGGATGCAACGATCTGGATCCCCGGACTGCCGCTCTCCGACGCCTCCCATCCGTTGACGAGGATGTGCTCCTTCGCCCACGACGCGACGGGGAGAATGAGACCTGCCGTCGGGACGTAGCTCGTCGCTCCGCCGAAGGGATACATCGCCGCCAACGACACCGGCGCGTTCGTCTGCAGGCGGAAGGACGATCCGACACCGGTACCGCCCGTCAGCGTCTGAGCGAACGTTGCCGGGGTCACCCCGGCTGGACAGGCCTTGTAGCTGAGCTCCCACTCGATGTTGCGCGGCATCTCCGGCGAGGCATCCGAGAGGAAGACGATGACGCTCTCACCGACAGGGATCGGCCCGGTGTGCTGCAGCAGCGTCGCGCTGCCCGGCTTCGTCAGGAACATCGTCTTCGAGACGTCGACGGGCTCGCCCGCGAGCTCGAGCGAGAGCTCGACGGGCTGGTTCGACGTGTTCACGACGAACGCGGCGTAGCAGGACGGGGGCAGACGCTTCATGAGCTGCGGAGACTGGAAGTAGAAGTCGCAGCCGTTCGAGCTTCGGTCCTCCGCCGCGGCGGCGCACGGCTCGATGCACTTGGCGCCACCGCAGGCGAGGTGGTCCGGGCACGTCTCGACGACGGTGCCCGTGCAGGCTTCGACGATCGAGCGTCCGTCGAGCGAGCACTGGTGACGGCAGTCCGGCGCATCGACCGACGCATCGGGCGAGAAGCTCTGGTCGATCTGCTTGAAGCCACCCCTGTCTTGTCCGCAGGCGCTCAGGCACGCAGCGGGGAGAGCGATGCCTAGGACGGCGGCGGTCAACCAGTGCTGACGGTTCATTGAAACACCACTTCCTGCGGGACGAGACTCGGTGCGCGCATTTTTCCGTTCCCAAGCTGTCCGTAGTAGTTCGTTCCCCAGCAATGGACCTTGCCAGTCGTCAAGAGCGCGCACGTGGAGTCGGGCAAGGTCCTCACCTCGACAGCGGGTCCCGGTAGGCCCTTCACCTTGACCGGCTCGTACGCGTGCTCCTTCGTCCCATCGCCGGCCTGACCGCCCGCGTTGTATCCCCAGCAGTACACCGCGCCCGACGCGCCCACGGCGCACCAGCGCTGCGGCTGCTTGACGATCGCGCCGGCCTGAGCGCTCTGGAAAGCTCGCGTCGTCGCGATCTGCACGACGGGCTCCGGCGTAGCGACGGGCTCTGGAACGAAGCGATCGAACAGCGGGTTCGTAACGGCGCGTCCCCAGCAGTAGCCGATGCCGGAAGTCGTCGCGCACGCGCTGTCGGACGTCAGATCGATCGAGGAGATCCCGGCAAGCGGGATCGCCATCGGATTCGGATCGGGCGACATCGACGAGATGCGTCCGAGCGGCGGGTTCGTTCCCCAGCTGAGCGTCACGCCATCCTCGCGAACGGCGAACGCCGCTCTGCCGAGAGTAAGCTCGCGGATCGGCGCCCCGGTCGGAATGCCGATCGACGTGGGAGGGAGAGTGGCGCTCGCAGGAGCGACATCGGGCGGTGCGATGAGGCCGTTGCTGTTCCTCCCCCAGCAGCGGACCCCGTCGTCGACGACGGCGCAGCTGACGTCGAGGGCGGTGGCCACGCGCTTCGCGGGCGGCAGCGCAAGCTTCACCGGCGTGCGCTCGGTCGTAGAAGCGCCAGCGTCGTTGCGGAGGAACGCTCCCGTTCCCCAGCACCAAACGCCGCCGTCCTTGTCGACCGCGCACGTATGATCGAGCTGGACGACGTCCGACAGCGCCTCGACGCGCATCGCGGTCGCGCTATCCTTCGTTCCCGCATCGTCACCACGGCCGAGCTGTCCGTAAGCGTTCGAGCCCCAGCACGCCACCGTGCCGTCGTCGAGCAGTGCGCAGTAGCCCTCGAAGTACTCGTAATCGACCGGCGGCCGCGTCGTCGTGAGCGACTTCACGCACGGCTTCGAGGTGCAGGAGATCGGCAGTGGGCCGCCGTCGAAGGGCGCCGCGTCGCGCGACGGCGTGGTCGGGGCATCGGGATCCCCTGCGTCGACGACCGGTCCGGCTTCAGCCGGCACCGACGCCTCCGGCGCTGCGTCGGCCTGCTCGAACGATGTTCCCGTCTCGTCGCTCGAGCAACTCACGATCGTCGATCCGGCGGTCAGGCCGACGAGGATGGTGAGGGCGATCGATGAACGTCGAACCACGGAAGAATACCGATCAAGGAGTCGTCTTGTGGAGCGCATACCGGACACCAATTGCCCATAGGTTGGAATTGGACGTGCCTCGAACCCGGTAGATCGGCCAGGTCAACGGCGCTCCGTTCAACGAGCTCGAGGAGATCTCGAAGGCCCCTCCGTCCCACACTCCAGCGCCGCGAACGATCAGACCTGTGCCGCCGAGCCAGAGATCTCCTTCAGTGCTCGACAGCGAGTTGAGTCCATTGGCGGACAGCGTCGTCGGGATCGAAGCGGGCGCGACGGAGTAGCTGTCGGAATCGACCGAGATCTTCACCACGTCGCGAGCGCCCTTGAGGGCGACGATCGCTTCCGGCGAAAGGACCTCGATGTCCGTCAGCCAGCCTTCCGCTCCGCCGACCAGGAGGTGATCCGCGCGCGGCTTGCATGCCTGGTTGATACTGCCGGCGATGCCGTCGGCGATCCGCTCCCAGCCCGTAGACGTTCTGCGCACGAGGAGCGCGCAGCCCGAGAGGAGTCGCGTGCGCGCGCCGGCAAACCAGACATCGTCCGCGCTCTTCCCAGCCGCAGCGAAGAAGTACATCTGCTCCGCGGGGACATCGGTATCGGCTGCGACGTACACGGGGACCCACTCGGGCGCCCCGCCGTCGACGCTCGACCTTTGATAGATGGTGCCCTTGAACCAGGCGTAGACGTCGGTGCTGCTCGTCCCCCAGATCCCGAGCGCGGGCGTACGCGCCGATCCCGGACGCTTCCAATACGTGGGATTCCCGTCGTCGGGATCCACGCCGCTACTCGTTCCTATCGAGTCATGCGCCCATGACCAGGGCAGCCCGGGCGCTGTTCGTGTTCCGCGGAACACGTAGTTGGGTGAGACTCCGAAGTAGACCTCGTTCTCGGTCGGCGCCCAGATCCTCCCCGCCCATCGACCTCGCCCGTCCTCGTTCTGCGAGCCGTCGTCGATGTACGTCCACTTGGCGTCGGAATCGACCCATTCGAGGACCTTCACGCCGAGCGTGGGACTCTCCGCGATGGCGAAAGCACGCCCCGCGAGCGGCCACAGGTCCTTCATCATGAGGTCCGAGTCAGGCAAGTCGGTGATGCACCAGCCGGCCCCGCTGCACCTGGGCGGCTCTACGACGGAAGCCTCGCCGCCCGCGTCGGCCTCGGTCGTTCCGCCCTCCGTGACCGGGGCCACGCTCGTCCCGGAGTCGTGCTCCGGCAATGACGTTCCGTCATTGTCCCCTTTCGCTGCACAGGCCATGACCGCGGCCGCGGCAAACGCGATCGATCCGATGAAGAACGACGCCCTCATGGCGTTCCTCCGAGAGAGAGAACGACGCCCTGCCCACCGATCCAGACGTGACCGGGGGCGGGCCCCCAGACGGTGGTGAGGTTCGGCCGATAGGAGCCGAGACCGGCGACCTTCACACGCGACCAGCCCGCGCCGTCGTAGTGAAGGACGACCCCCGAATCGCCGACCGCCCAGATGTCGGACGACGAAAAGCCCCAGACGGCGTTGAGATTGACGCTCGTCGGGACGTTCGAGACGATCTCCCAGAGCAGCGGGTCTCCCGTGTAGTGCCGGATCGTCCCGCGCGCTCCGACGGACCAGGCATCGGATGCAGTCGCTTCCCAGACGCCGTTCAGCGCGTTCATCGTCTGGCTGTTGAACCCCCTGGCCTTCGGCGTGGCGCCCTCGGCGCCCTTGATGCGGACCGTCGCGCCCCCCGCCCCGACCGCCCAGAGCTCGCTCGCCGTTGCGCCGTGGATGCTCCCGACGTGGTTGCATCCGACCGTCCGGCACACGGAAGCCGGGATGCCCGTCGCGCCCTCGAACGCGCCAGACGGCGACTGGCGCAGGCGCCAGAGTCCGCCGTTCGCCCCCTTCGACGCGCACCAGAGCCACTCGGCGCCCGGGACCGCCCATGCACCGGCGAAGACCCCGTCAGGCGGCTCTTGACCGGGTGCATAGGTCGCAGCGTGAACCGTCCACCCGCCGGGAGACGGAGGCGCGCCTCCGTCGGGCGGGTCGACACCACGCACGAAGAACTCGGCCAGTCCTCCAAAGGCGACCTCCGCGCCGGGAGGCAGCCAGAGCGCACGCATCGTTTGCTGCGTCGTCGGGTCGGAGCGCGTCCACGACGTCCCGTCGAAGTGGGCGAGGCCTCCGACCGCGCCGGCGGCCCAGACGTCGTTCGCCGAACGACCGCGGATGGCGTTGATCGTGGTCCGGAGGTCGAGGCTGCTCTCGCTGTTCGGATCGAACGGGCCGTTCGGGCAGAACACGTCGAGTGAGCACTCGGCGGGGAAGTACTCGCAGTCGGAGCACGGTCCCGCGTCGAAGTCCGCCGTCGGGCCATCGGCGCCGGCGTCCGATGGAGCCCCCGCATCAGGCACACGAACCTCGGTCGAAGGTCCCGTGTACTCGGTGTGCTCCGCGGTTGCGGTGCACGCCGCAGCGCCCGCGATGACGAAGATCCAGACGGTCCTCATTGCGGCACCTCGACTGGTCCAGCGTCCCGTGCGGGCGAATCGCATGGCTCGACGACGCAGCTTCCGCCGACGCACGCTTGACCCGCGACGGCATCACAGACCTTGCCGCATCCCCCGCAGTTCATCGGATCGCTGTCGATGTTGGTCTCGCACTGGTCCGTCTCGTTACCGTTGCAGTCGGCCCAGCCCTTCATGCACTGGCGGTTGCACATGCCGTAGGTGCACGTACCGATGCTGTTGATGCTGCCGTTCGGCGCGCACGACGATCCGCAGGCGCCGCAGTTGTTTCGATCCGAGGCGAGGTTGAAGCACGCGCCCGTGCAGATGCCGTCGAAGCACCAGGTCGGGCAGAACGTCTCGCCAGCCGGACACATGCACTGAGGAGCTCCGTAGTCGTCGAGCCGGCATTCCTGACCCGCCGCGCAGGCGACCCCGCAGCCACCGCAGTTCTCGGCCGTGAGGATGCTGGTCTCGCAGCCGTTGCTCTTGTCGCCGTCGCAGTTCGCCAGGGTCGGCAAGCACTTCAGGTGGCCGCACTGACCGGAGTAGCACCCGAAATAGAAGGTTTCGTGCGGGACGCCGGCGTCGCCATCACCGTTCGGGTCACACGCATTGCCGCAGGCACCGCAGTTCTCGTCATCGTCCGTCGCGTTGACACAGCGAGTCCATGGCGTCCTGCAGAGCGCCTGGCCCGGCTTGCACCCGCACCCGATGTCGCCGAAGAGAGAGCGCTGGACACACGGCTTGTCGGGAGAGCATTTGTTCCCGCACGCGCCGCAATGGTCGTCGTTCAGGTCCTTGATCTCACAGCCGTTGTCAGGGACGCCATCGCAGTCGAGCGCCGTAGGAACGCCTGTGCATGCCATCATGCAGCGCCCCTCGACGCACTCGAACATCTCGGAGCCGGTCTCGCGGGGGCAAGCGAGCCCGCAGGCGCCGCAGTTGTCCCTGTCCGTCATCAGGTCGACGTCGCAGCGGAAGCGTGAATCCGGGCAGGTCGTCCGGCCCGCGGGGCACTCGCTCGACGGGCAGTACAACGTGAACCCGGCCTCCGCCTCGGGGCCTGCGTCCTCGACCGGGGCGACGAAGACGCCGCCGGCGTCACCCGCGACGCCGAAGCCCAGGTTCACGTCGCGATCGGAGCAAGCGAAGACGACGACACAGAAGCCGGTAGCGATCGTGGATATCGCCGTCCGCGTCACCAATCGGTGGAGCGTCGTGGATCGATCGCTCATGGCTTCACCTCATCCGAGGGGATGGAGGAACGAACGCGCCGCTCGTACGGCGAGCCGGGATGCGCGGCGAGGAAGCGCTCTCCCTTCGCGCGTGCCTCGCTGAGCCGTCCGAGCGCGGCGAGCGCCTGGATCTCCAGAGCATCGGCTTCTTCCGAAAAGCGGCCGGCGCGGAAGGTCCGCTGGTAGCTCTGCACGCGGGCCAGCGCGGCGTCGGGGTGCCCGGAGGCGAGCTCGCTTCGGGCGCCGTCGATCGCCGCGAGCTCGTCCTCGAGCCCAGGGCGCGAGGGGGCCTTCGACGCAGACGAAGGTCGAGGTACAGCCACCTTCCCGGTACCATCGTCGATGGCCGCCGAGGGCAGTTGCTCGACGCGAACCGTTTCGACCACCGAGGGCGCAGGCGGGCTGGCGCTCGGCTGCGCCGGCGCGATCTTCGGTGCATCGGGTCCCGCACTCGGAGGCAGTGCAGGTGCAGTCGACGAGGTACGGACCGCGAGCACAACGCCGAAGGCTGCAACGACGGCCAGCGAGCCGAGCATGCCGAGGCGGGTGAACGAGCCGAAGCCTCTGCCGGTAGGTAACGTGGATGTTGCGAGCTCTGCCGCCGGCAGCAGCCCAATCGCAGCAAGCGTGCGGGCCTCCGCCGACTTGGGCGACTCCGGTCCGTCCTTCGCCGCGGAGCGGAGCAGCTTCGCCGCGTCCGGAGAGACGGACTCGTCGAGCAGTGGTTTCATCTCGCTCATCGTTCACCTCGGCCGCCGCACTCCACGCAGGAGAGGAAGAACTCTCTCGCTCGTCGCAAACGGGATGCGACGGTCCCTGCTGGAATCCCCAGCATCCGGGAAATCTCGATCATCGTGACCCGTTCGAGCTCGAAGAGGACGAACACGACGCGGAGCTCGTCGGCCATCGCGTCGAGGATCGTCTGCAGGGTGGCGCGAGCCTCGGACTCCTCCGCGCTCTGCTCGGGCGTTGCTCGCTCGTCGATCTCGGCATGTACGCGGTCGTCGTCGACGACCTCGCGGCACCGCTGCGCGCGACGCCGGACGTGTCCAGCGACGTACATGCAGGTCTGGAAGAGAAAGCCTCGCTCGTCACGCATCTCGTCGAGCTTGCGCCCGGCGAGGAGAAAGACCTCCTGCACGGCGTCCGCGACATCGGCCGAGGGCACGCCCAGTCGCTGCACGCTCCGCCACACGAACGTATGGTGCTCGCGAACGAGCCGTTCGAGCTGCGCTCGGCGCTGCTGCTCGCTTCCAACCGCGATGGTCGCCCGGGGGTCTTCGCTCAACGCCAAGACCACCCCAGGAGGACTGGCGAGGAACCGTTCAATCGACATCCATTAGAGAGGAACCCAGTGGACGCAGGTCTGATCACGGCTCGCTGAAACTTTCACGCCGACATACGATTCGTCATCGAAAGCGGGCAACGACGCTGATGCCGACCGTCCCTTCGAAGAGGGCGAACGGGGCACGATAGACGAGCCGGCGCGGTTCCTGCACCGTGAAGCGGGATCGCTCGAGCGGGACGAGGACAACGGCCGAGGTCTCGAGCTCGAGCCAGGGCGCGAACGACCAGGCCACCCGGAGCGTCCCGGTCGCCGCCAACCAGCGCGTCGTCACCTGGAAGAAGCGAGGAAGCTCAGGCGCTGTCGCGATGAGCGCCCCCGCGTCCGCCCCTGCGCACGCCGCAGCGGTAAACGGTCGGAGCCCGAGCCGACCGCAACCTTCGAGCCGGACGCTCTTGCGCTGAAAGCGGGCCTCCCCGGCGAGCGGGGGGTAGGTCGAGAAGTCGGCCCAGCCCCAGGACAGTCGGAGGGCTGGAACGAGGCGCGCGCGCGCGTCCCCCCAGGCGAGCTCCGCGTCGAGGCGGTGACCCCACCCAGGCCGCGGCGACCGCCCATAGGCGAGGGCATAGCCCGTCCTCCACGTCCAGACGGTCGGCGGCTCCTGCTCTCGACGCGGCTCGGACGGCGCTGGAGCCCGGGGAGCACGCGGCGCGGGCGCGACGGGGTATTGCGTTGGCGGAGGTGCCTCCTCTTCTCGTTCTTCCCCCTCTTCTCGCTCTTCCCGCTCTTCTCGATCCACTCCCTCTTCGTGCGCGCGCGGCCCCTCGCCTTCGGGTCGGCCGGCCTCCGACTCGGGGTCCACGGCGATCGCGATGAAGACGGCGAGCGACGTCGCCACTGCCTTGCACGACTCTCCGCGGATCTCTCGACCGCGCGGCGCCCGGTCCGGCTGCCGGATCTCGAGCCTTCCGGTGAAGGTCCCGTCCGCTGCGCGCGTGACGCGAACGTCGAACGAGCGAGTATCCGAGCCGTCGACCCAACTCGTCTGGATGCGCGAGTCGAGCGCCGCAAGGACCTCTGTGCGCCTCGGGCAGCCAGCCGGAGCCTCGTACCGGAGGTGGAGGCGCGAGGCAGCGCCATCGGCTCGTGCGTCGCGCGAGAAC
>MKVQ01000012.1:251578-275972 GCA_001899635.1 Myxococcales bacterium 68-20
CGTGTCGGCATGGCGGCCACGCAGCGCCACTTCGGGCGGAAAGACGACTCGGTTGACGACCGGAGAGCGTCCTCGCTTCGGAGCGAAGGCGCCAGTGGACGACAGTCTCGACGCACGACACGCGATGACGCGCAGAGCGTTCGCACGAGCGAGCAATCGATCGAACGATCGGTGACGGCTTCGTGCGCATGCTCGTCACGTGCGCACTCGCCAACGCAAACATCCAGTGATGCCTTTGAGCGCGAAGACTCATGACCCGAATGAACCGGTCGCGACGACAAGGATCCCGAAGCGGCTGGATGGCCCCGATGCCGGGTGCCCCCGCTCGATGGAACATGCAGAACACCCGAAGTCACCGTGTCATGGCGGGAACGCGGTCCCTTGGTACGCCTTCCGGGCTCTCGAACACGAGCTCGTGGCCCACGAGAGCTCGTACCCTGCACCTTCCCTCCCTCCTCTTTGGCGTGATGTTCGCCAGCATCCCCGTTCTCGCCGCGTGCGCCTCGGACCCCGCACCCGCGGGGAGCTGCGACAGCGCGAGATGCGCCCCCGGCAACACCTGCCTTCCGCTCGACGGCGAGATGAAGTGCCGGAAGACGTGCAGCTCGAACAGCGATCCCGCAACGAGCTGCCCATTCGGTTACACGTGCACGGACACCCAGAGCGCTCCGCAACCTTTCTGCGTCGAGAGCACCGCCCTTCGAGCCGACGGGCTGCCGCTCGAGAAGAAGGCGAGCGGCCAGTGGGGGGCGAGCTGTCAGGCGCATCTCGGCATCGAGAACCCCGGCTGCGACACCGAGCAGGGCTTCTACTGCTATGGGCGCTCGCCGGCAGACGGCGAAGCGTACTGCACTCGTTACGACTGTGAGACGGATCGCGATTGCGGCCCGGGCTTCTGGTGCGGTCAGGTCAATCAGACACCGAACGTGCAGACAGGGAAGCGAACGACGTTCGGAATCGTCCAGAACGTGTGCCTTCGGCGGACGTTCTGCTCGACCTGCACGGTCGATCTCGACTGTCCACCTCTTGGAGGCAGACCGCAGCACTGCATCGAGGACGCGAGCGGGGCGCGTATCTGCAGCCCCGAGTGCGATGGCCATCAGAGCTGCCCGACCGACGCGCGCTGCGCCGACGTCAGCGTGGGCACCAAGGTCTGCTATCCGCGATCGACGGTATGCGTCGGCGACGGCTCGCTCTGTTCGCCGTGCCGGAGTGACGCGGACTGCGGCGAGGACGGCATCTGCGTAAAGGGGCAGTACACGACCGAGACGACGTGCGCGAAGAAGGCGACCGGCGATTGCGGGACTGCTCCGACCCCCGAGCCAGGTACCTGTCCCTCGTCCGTCGTGGCCGGCTCGAAAGCGACGGTGCGCTGCCTCGGGCACATCTTCGAGGCGGTGCCAGAGAACTACTGTCACGGGTTCTACCCGATAGGCAAGGATGGGGGCGATATCGGCTGCTGGACGCCGGCGCGTTGATGGCGGCACGTGCGGGGCCGAGACGATCCCTGCACCTTGATGGCGAAAGGGGACACAAAACTCACGCGCAGCTCAATCCTCGACGGCTTCGTTCCGATCGAGGTTCGCCTCGACGCTCTCGATCGAGAACCGCTGGCCCTCTCCGGCGGTGCCGTGCGTGTTCGATGGGCGGCCGCTCGCCGCCTCCTGGCGCGCGCGGATCTCGCGCATCCCGGCGAGGATCTGCGCTTCAATCTGCACGAAGTCCTCTTCGGAGATCTCGCCGAGCTCGAGCTTCATCTGCGCGGCGAGGAGCTCTTCGCGAAGCGTGCTCTCGTCGTACAGCTCGGCCTCGGCTGCCTCGGCGAGCCTCGTGAGGACGAACTTCACGCCGCTGATGATGAGAGAGTCGACGATGAGCACGCGGTACGCGCTCCTTCCGGGCTCAGGCCCGCTCGAGCTTGAGGCGGATGTTGACGAAGTTGTAGGGCGGCCACGGCCCCGTGTACTTGAACGTCAGCTGCGAGTTCTTCGCGCCGATCTGCTTCACGATGCGATCGAACTCGCCCTCCTTGTCGCGGAGCACGAGGAACGCGGCGTTCATGATCATGCGATCGCCGATGGGCCGGTTCGCGCGCGATGCGACGGACGCCGGACGGAGCGCGTCGAAGATCTCCTGCACGTAGAGCTCCGAGCGCGCCTGGAGCGCTCCGTCGACCAGACGTCCGTATTGCATCCGGGCGAAGTAGGTCGAGCCCTTCTGCGAGGTGATCTCGCTCTTGAGGCGGCGGATGTCCTCGTTCTCCGTCTCGAGCTCCTTCACGATGAGATCGCGGTCCCACAGCACCTTGAGGCCGAACTCGAGCTTGTCCTCCATCTTCACGAGGACGTCCTTGAACGCGTCGTAGGCGGAGCGGAGCAGCTCGTGGATGTCGTCGCGCGTCTTGAACACGGTACCGAACGACATCGGGATGACCGTGTGGTCGCGCATGACCGTCTCGTTGACGCGTTCGTGGGCGAGCACGTTCGCGCGCGTCGGCTCGTGCACGGCGATCGGGGTGTCGGAGACGACGGCGGCGATGTCCTTGAAGTTGACGGTGTGGACCTCGGCCGGCTCGACGCCGATCCCGAGCGGGCCGAAGTTGAGCGCCTTGTCGGCGTGGATGACGCAATAGACGTACTTGCCGCGCGTACCCTCGAGCGAGACGGGCTCCGGGGCGAGCGCACGAACGGCGACTGGAGAGATCGCGTCACGCGCCTCCGGCGCGCTCGGCGGCAGGCGCTGCACGGGCGGCGGCGACGCGTCGGGCCCGCTTCGCTTGCCGGGTGCACGCGCCGAAGCAGAGGCGGCCCGCCGCGTGGTCGACGTCTTCGGCGAGGTCTTCGGCGAGGACGCGCTCGCCGCCTTCGCCGGCGGAGAACGACGCTCGGCCTTGGCGGTCGACTTCGTCTTCGCCGAAGCGCGACCGGGCTTCTCGACCGTGGGACGCGCCTTCGGCTTCGCGGCGGCGGGCTTCACCCGTGACACCGGCGGATCGGCCTTCGAGCGCTTCCCGGCCTTCGGCTTCCCCTTCGGTACGGCTCGCTTGAAAGCACCCATCACTTCCTGCCTTTCTGCTTCTTCGTATCGCGCGGAGCGGCCTCGGCCGGGCGACCGGCAGCGAGATGCTCGCGGACCTTCGCGAGGAGGTTCTCCGGAAGACACGGCTTCGCGACGAAGTCGTCGCATCCCGCATCGAGCGCCTTCTTGGCATGCGCGGGCTCCGCGTGCCCGGAGAGCGCGATCACGCGGATGTGCTTCGTGCGTGCGTCGGCCTTGATCCGTCGCGTCGCCTCCCAGCCGTCCATCACCGGGAGCGAGAGATCCATCACGACGACGCCCGGCCGGAGCTCCTGCGTGCGCTCGACCGCGTCGAGCCCGTTCACCGCCTCGACGACGCGGAAGCCCTGGAATTGAAGGTACTCCACGTACATCGCCCGGTTGTCCTCGAAGTCGTCGACGACGAGGACGAGGGGGCGAAGACGCGCGGCATCAGCGGCGGCCCTCTTCTTCACCGCGCGCCTCCCTTCGGGGGCGCGGGTGCTCCCTTCGACGGCAAGATCAGGGTGAACGTGGAGCCATGATCGACCTTGCTGACGAGGCGGATGTCTCCGCCGAGGACGTTGGCGAGCCGCCGACAGATGGCGAGACCGAGCCCCGTACCGCCATACAGGCGGGTCGGTGAGTTGTCGACCTGACGGAAGTCTTGGAAGACCGTCTCCTGATCCTTCGGCGCGATCCCGATACCGGTATCGGTGACGGCGATGACGACGTTCGAGGAGCCTCGACGCTTCTCGAGCCGCACCGAGACCAAGACCTCTCCCTTCGGCGTGAACTTCAGCGCGTTGGAGATCAGATTCATGATGATCTGCTTCACCTTCGCGCGATCGGTCCGGAGGGGCGGGACGCTCTTACCGAGCTCCGCGCGGACATCGAGCTTGGCGCGTGCGATCAGCGGCTCGAGCTCGGCGAGGACCTCCTTCACGAGATCGACCGCTGCGAACCGCACGAGGTTGAGCGGCATCCTTCCAGCTTCGATCCGGGCGATGTCGAGGATGTCGTTGATGATGGTCAGGAGGTGACGACCGTTCGAGTCGATCCGCGTGAGCTGGCGCACGATGGCCGGCGGCAGCGGCCCGGACACGCCCTGCAGCATCATGCTCGTGTATCCGAGGATGGCGTTGAGGGGCGTCCGGAACTCGTGGGACATGTTCGCGAGGAACTGCGACTTCGCGCTCGACGCCGCCTCGAGCTCGAGGGCCTGACGCTGGAGGAGCTCGTTCTGGCGGACGAGCTCGGCGGTCGCGTCGCGGACCTTCTCTTCGAGGAGGCTCGAGGCCTTCTTGAGCTCCTCGTAGAGCGCGTTCTTCTCCATCTGCTCGGTGAGGTCGTGCAGGATCGTGACGAGCGCGGTCACCTCGCCGTGCGCGGAGAGGACCTTGCCGCTGATCGCCTCGACCGGCACCTGTGCAGCCGTCTTCGGATCGAGCAGTCCGAGCTCTCCACGGAAGCGACTGCCCGGGTCGAGGAAGAAGAGGTTGGCGACGTGCGAGGAGAAATGGGCGTCGTTGGCGCGGACGCGGAGGATCTCCTCGATCGGCGCATCCGCGCTCGCGGTGAAGAGACGTTCGGCGGGAGCGTTCGTCATGATCATGCCGCCGTTCGCATCGGTGACGATGATCGGATCGACGACGGAGTCGATGATGAGATCGAGGCGGTCGCGCTCGGCCCGGACCTCGGCCTCGGCGACGCGAAGCCGCCGGTAGTTCTCCTCGATCTCCTGCGCCGCGAGCTGGAGATCGGTGACGTTGCGTAAGACCGAGACGATCCCCTTGCCATCCGGCGTCGAGATCGGCGCGCTCATCAGCTCGAAGAGGCGGTCCGATCCGTCGCTCGGGTCGACGAGGGGCAGCTCGCGACGCGCGAGCTCACTGCCTTCGATCGCGTGGCGCGACAGGGCGGCCGAGAACAGCATGTTGTTCAACGCAACGGCGCGGCGGCGGCCTTCGCTCTCGTCCTCCTCCGACGCGAAGTAGAGCTCTGCACGCGGGTTCGCGATGACGAGCCGGCCCTCGGGATCCGTGAGCAACACGGGATCCGGGACCGACTTGAGGATGCTCTGCAGGAGCGCCCGTTCACGATCGAGCCGCTTCTCGGTCGTGGCGAGGACACGGAGGGTGCGGAGATCGACGAGCTTGCGACCGAGGACGCCGAAGACCCAGCGCACCTGCGGGTCGAGGGAGGTCGCTCCGAGGAGCACGAGGCCGATGGCGTCGCGCTCCGGGCGCCCCGGGAACGGCAGGGGATAGGCAGTGCACCGTCCACCCGCGAACGCGAGCCGGGTACCTTGAAAGGCGCTCGGCGGGATGGGAAGAGGACGCGGCGCGGTGAGCGCCTGGACGATCGGATGCTCACGCTCCTCGAGATCGATCGAGAGTGCCGAGACGTCGTTGGCGTCGAAGCCGTGCGCCGCGGCGAAGGCGAGCCTCGCGCCACCGGGGCGCTCCAGGTCGACGAGGGCGATCGCGACCTGCCGGACACCGGCGCTGCGCGCGAGCCATTCCACGCCCAGCTGCGAGGCCTCCACGAGACTATCGCAAGCGAACAACGCCTCGAGGAACGAAAGCTTGCTCGAAGGGCTCGGAGCGTCTTGCTCGATGTCGCGCTGGGAGGCTGCCCGCAATCACCACCTCGCGATCAAGCGCGCGCCGATCGGCGACGGCCGGAGCGGCGCGGTGATGCTCCTGCAGAGGCGGCCGCGGGCTGCGGACCGAGCGCGGCGCTGGTTGCCGCCAGGCGAGCGCGGAGCGCTGCGTTCTCCGCCATGACGGCCTCTGTCGAGGTCGGCTCGAGCGCGAGCGCCGGCTTCGCGACGGGCGCCACCGTGCCAACGGCCTCCGAGTACTTCAGGTAAGTGTCGATCGACGCAACGACGACACGCGCCTCGACGGTGATGAGGTCGATGCCGACGAGGGAGACCCGAACCCACGCGTCGATGACGATCCCCTTGTCGAGGACACGATCGAGCACGTCGATGAGGCTCGTTCCACCTGATGTACGCTCTACGGGCATTTCGCTTGTCCTCTAGAGTGTCGGATGGTTCAGCGCCGACGCTTCGCGGGTCCGGCCGGGACCGTGCGTCGAGCGGTAACGTTGTCCTCGGCGAGCTGGGCGACCTTCCGCTCGAGGACCTGGATCTGCTTGCGGAGAGACTCGTTCTCCGCCATCAAGGGCTGCTTCCCGGGCGCGAGGTGATGGTCGTACTTCCACCAGTCGAGCCCCACTTGCTCCGCCTTGTCGATCGAGCAGACGATGAGGCGGATCCTGATCGTCAGCAGCTCGACTTCGGCGAGTGAGATCTTGATGTCGCCAGCGATCACGAGCCCCTTGTCGAGCACGCGATCGAGCACATCGACGAGTCCGGTCGAGCGCTGTCCGCCCCATTGAAGGTCCTGCCGCATCCAGTGACCGACCAGCGTTTACCAACTCGAACAGAAAATCTAGCCGCATCAGGGTCTGCGACTGCGCGTCGCAACGTTCTCGCGGTCATCCTGCGGCTGGCCGGAAGAGGTCCGTCCTGTTCGCGCGCTTTCACCGACTTAGCTCTTCCGGATAGCGGTCGGGTGGGGATGACGGCACGAGCGCCCTGCGACTCGGGGCCAGCGCCCGCGCCGGACGCAGGGGCGCCTGGCCCCGGGCGCGATCGGCCGGGTCGGACCGTGGGCCCCGCCGCGGCAGCGTTCAGCGAGAAGACGACCTGCGGAAGAGCCACCGACTCCGAACGACCACGGGCCGGACGGCGGGGCTGAGCGGCAGGTCAGGGCGGGGATGGCGCAGTGGACGACCGCTTGCCTCTCGGTTCTCGGTACACGCACATGGACCGCGAGACGAAGTACGAGACGCTCTTTGCCGTGCTTCGCATCGTGGCGAGCTTTGCGCTCCTCGTGGCGATCGTGAGCCTCCTCGGCTGGGCTTTCCGCGCAGAGCTCTCGCGCTTCGGCGGCTGGTTCGTCGCGCGCTTCGGCCTTCTCGGGATGGCCGGCGGCTCGTTCCTCGCCGATTGCATCCACTTCCCGATCCCTCCGCAGTTCTACCTCCTGACCGGCGTCGCCGGCGGGCATCGGGTCGACGTCGTCGTCCTCGCGGTGCTCGTCGGCTCGGAGCTCGGCGGCTTCACCGCGTTCGTGCTCGCGCGCGGCGCCGGTCGTGCGCCGGTCATCGCGCGCAGGCTCGCGACGGCGCGCGACCTCCTCACCCGCATGATCGATCGCCACGGATATCTCGGCATCGCGGCAGCCACCCTGCTCCCGATCTCGTTCTCGATCCTCTGCATGGCGAGCGGAGCGATGCGCCTTCCGTACCGCGCTTACGGTGTGCTCGCCGTGATGCGCGTCGTCCGCATCGTCCTCTCGTACGTCGTGATCGCCATGGCGTGGTCAGGCTGAACGAGAGGTGCGTACGAAGGAGCCGCCCGAGCGGCGCGTCGTGAACGAGAACGGACGCTCCTTGTGGACATCCGCCTCGCTCCGGAAGCGCGTGGCGAACTGCCCCGCCCTACTGCGGGAGGTTGGGGCGCGAGCCAAAGTTGCATCATGCAAACAAATTGCTCCGTAGTCTCGAAGCTTCGCTCGACCAACGACGCCGCACGTAGCGACAGGCGGTCGCATTTTTCGCATCATTTCGCCCCACCGCTGCGGCGTGTGTGGCGAAAATGAAGCCCAACCGGTCCACCGCGTTGACGCGTCGACGAGCCGTCTGACACCGTGAAGGACATGAAGCTCTCGGTCACGACGGACATCGATCTCGCGGGCCCCCACAAGAGCGGCTACGTCACCTGGCTCGATGTCAAGGTGAGCGACGACGCACGGGCCTATGGCACCGCGCGTGTCGCGCTCGTCCACGTCGGTGAGATCACCGACGCGGCAGGCGAGGTCTGGCCGGCTCTCCATGGGACGCGGCTCGAATCCCTCCACGACGTCTACTTCGCGCAGGGTTGGTACAAGGATGACTACGCCGACGGCGCGGGCATCGACCTCCTCTACATCGAGCACATCACGATCGACGAGGAGCATCAGAGCAAGAACCTCGACCTCGCGCTGGTGCGCCGCCTCTGCGATACGCTGGGCAGCGGCTGTCAGCTCGCAGTCGTCGCCTACGGAGACGCCGAGCGCGCGGCTCACTGGGGCCGTCTCGGCTTCGCGATCAGCACCCCCGGACGCACCGCCGGCCTCATGCACATGAAGCTCGGTGATCGCCACGCCCGGGTCATCGATGCGACCGGCGCCAACGACTACGAGATCGTCACGATGGCGGACTCGTTCGTGCCGGCTCGCTCGACCGCCAACTGATCGGCGCGCAAACGAGAACGAGAAGCGAGACGAGAACCGAGTCAGAGACGCGCGGGCGCGGTCTCTCCGCTCGTGCTGGTGGTGGCGCCGTTCTGATAGCGTTCGAGCTTCCGATACAGCGTTCGTCGATCGAAGCCGAGCACCTGCGCCGCGCGGGACTTGTTCCCACCGACGAGCGAGAGCACGCGGAGGATGTATCGCCTCTCGAGCTCGTCGATCGTGACGATCTCCTCGGGCTGATTCGCGGAGACCACGAAGCGCTCCGGACGGAAGCTCTTCACCTTCTCCGGCAGGTCGTCGATCTCGATGCGGGAGCTGCGGGCGAGCGCCACCGCGCCGTCGATACAGTTCTCGAGCTCGCGGACGTTGCCCGGCCACGAGTACGAGATCAGCTTCTCCGCCGCGGCCGGCGAGAGCTCGATCTCGTGTTTGCCGTGCCGCTCGGCGTAGATCTTCAGGAAGTGACGCGCCAGGTGGAGCACGTCACCACCACGCTCGCGAAGCGGGGGAACGTCGATCTTCACGACGTTGATTCGATAGAAGAGGTCCTCGCGGAAGCGGCGCTCGTAGACCTCGTCTTCGAGCACACGGTTCGTCGCCGCGATGATGCGCGCGTCGAACGGGATCTCGCGGTTCGACCCGACGGGGCGCACCTTGCGCTCCTGGAGTGCTCGGAGCAGCTTCGGCTGCACCTCGAGCGGAAGCTCTCCGATCTCGTCGAGGAAGAGGGTGCCGCCGTCGGCCTGCACGAAGAGGCCGGTTCGCTGCACCTTGGCATCGGTGAACGCGCCGCGCTCGTGCCCGAACAGCTCGCTTTCGATGAGCGACGCGGGGACGGCCGCGCAGTTGATCGCCACGAAGGGGCCGTCCTTGCGCTTGCCCCGATCGTGAATCGCACGCGCGACGAGCTCCTTGCCGGTGCCCGTCTCGCCGTGGATGAGCACGCCCGCCTCGCTGTCGGCCACGCGCTGGACGAGCGTGAAGACGCGGCGCATCGACGCGCTCGAACCGACGACGCTCGGGATGGTGATCTCGTCGATCGCGACCTCGGTGCGCAGGCGCTTCACCTCGTCGGAGAGGCCTTTGTGCCGGATCGCACGTGTCGCAGCGACGGCGAGGAGCTTCGGATCGACCGGCTTCGTGATGAAGTCGTAGGCACCGACACGCATCGCTCCGATCGCCGTCTCGAGGCTCCCCTGCCCGGTGATCACGACGACGGGTACGTTCGGGCGCGTACCGAGGACGCGCTCGCACAGCTCGAGGCCGCCCATCTCGGGCATGCTGAGGTCGGTGATCACCAGATCGAAGTCGACCGCGCCGACCAACTCCAGCGCCGCTTCCGCCGACGTGCACGTCGTCACGGCGAAGCCTTCGCGTTCGAGGCTCATCTTGAGCAGGTCACACGTCTCTTGTTCGTCATCGACCGCGAGGACTCTGCGTTCGGTCATTGCGCGATGCCGCTGCAGGTTGCGTGCCGCATCAGCTGCGCGCCGTTACGAGGACGGGCGTACACGGCCGTCGTCACCGCTCGGGCGAGAGGACGATTCGTCAGCCCGCGTAATGAACCGGTTCGGGGGGCCGCGCCGCATCGCTTGCTCGCGCACGCGTGATGCGGTTTGTCACGATGCGCGGCCCCGCCGCACCACACGGTCGGGATGCACAGGCGGGCGCTCGGCCGCGCCCGGCTGCTCGGAGGCCGCGGCCGTCGACCTCAACGCGACGACAGCGCAGAGACCACGCCGGCAAGCATGGCCGGTGCGGTCGGCCCCAGCGATCGCATCGCGTAGACGAACGCGGCATTGACGATGCCGTAAGTGATGAACGTCTTCCGGAACGCTGCGAACTGCGCGTCGACCACCGAGCTGCGGTCGGCGGCCGAGAGCCGCGCGCCACGGGTCGCCTCGAGCGTCTCCACGTCGAGCTCGGACTGACGTCGAAGGACGTCGTCGGTCGTGAACATGATGCGCCGGTAGTCTCGGAGCGCCGCCGGCACGCGCCCCGGAAGCGCTGCGCCGAGCGCCTGCTGGATCGCGAGCGCCGAGCTCGGACTGCGCGTGCGCCCGCACTCCATCGCCCAGTGCTCTTTGAGGACCCTTACGAAGGACGGCTCCAGGCTCTCGTCGCCACGCACGCACGCGAGGTAGTGCTGCTGCGTGACGAGCTTGAGATGCAGCGCGACGATCAGCAGCGAAAGCGGGACGGCGTCTCGAAGGATCTCATCGAGGTCTGCCGGCCGCTCGGCGAGCTTCGGAACGACGGGGAAGCTCTGCTGGAACGCGCTCTGGAAGGTGCGGAAGAGCTCGGTGTGGTCGAAGGAGTCGAGCCGCAGCAGCGGGACGAGGGTATCGCGGGCATCGACGTCCCGCACCGCATGCGCACGCGCGGCGTCGGCGAGGCACGTCTCGAAGAGATCGAAGACGTGGAGGTAGCTCGCCGCGCGGATCTGATTCATCCGTCGCCGATCATCGTGATGGTCGAGTGCTCGGACGGTCGAGAGCCCGGCGAGCGCCTCCGGCAAGAACGCACGGGATAGGTCGAGCGGAGTGCCTGCTGGGAGCACGCCTCCGCAGCTGCACGTCATGGGCCACTGGTGGGCTTCCCGCGTTGCGCGCCGATTGAGCTCGACCGGAGAGCCCGCGCGAGTCCCGAACGAGCCGCGCTTCCGGCACTGCCCTCCCGACCTTGCCGGAGCGCGCGAAAAGCCGAGGTGCGCAGATGTGCCCCGCCGATGGTCCTCGCGGCGGGAGGCAAGCAGAGCCGCTGGTCTTGTTCGTGCCTCATCCGGAGCGCTACCCTTCCGGAACGTGGCACCGCCTTCCATCCCGCCGGGGGGGCTCGTCGAGGGTACGACCCTCGCGGGTAAGTACCGCATCGATCGCATCGTCGGTGCAGGCGGAATGTGCCTCGTCTACGAGGCCGAGCACGTCCATCTCCGGCAAGCGGTCGCGCTCAAGATCCTCAAGCCCGAGCTCGCGAGGGACCCGACCGCCGTCGCTCGCTTCGCTCAGGAGGCGCAGGCCGCGGCGAAGCTCCGGAGCCCGAACGTCGCGCGCGTCTACGACGTCGACCGGCTCCCGGACGGACAGCCGTACATCACGATGGAGCTGCTCGTCGGGCACGATCTCGGTACCGAGCTCCAGCGGCGCTACGCGCTCCCGGTCGACCTCGCGGTCGACTACGTGCGCCAGGCCGCGAGCGGGATCTCGGAGGCGCACGCCCTCGGCATCGTCCATCGAGATCTCAAGCCCGAGAACCTGTTCCTCACCGAGCTCGGCGCGATGACGGAGCGCAGGCTCGTCAAGATCCTCGACTTCGGCATCGCGAAGAACATCCAGGAGGGTGCACGCAAGCTCACCGCGCCGGACGCGGTGTTCGGAACCGTCGACTACATGTCCCCGGAGCAGATCCGTTCGGCATCGTCGGTCGATCATCGAACGGACATCTGGGCGCTCGGCGTGATCCTCTTCGAGCTGCTCACCGGGCGAACGCCCTTCTCGGGCGATGCTCGATCCATCATCGCGCAGATCGTGAGCGATCCGGTCGTCCCACCGTCGCGCTGGGTTCCGACGCTCCCGGCCAGCCTCGTCTCCGTCGTCATGAGGTCACTCGCGAAGGATCCGGCCGCGCGTTTCCAGTCGGCGGAGGAGCTACGGCGCGCGCTCGCTCCGTTCTCCGAGACGATCGAGCCGATCACGGAGGTCCTCGCACGACTGCCGCCGGCCAGCGTTCCACGCAGAAACCTCGGCGCCTCACGGCCCTCGATGGACGGCCTCCGTGAGGCGCGCACGAATCTCTCGTTCGAGTCGAGCTCGCCACGGAAGAGGGCGTGGGCGAAGCAGGCCTTCGCGCTCCCGCTGTTCGCCGCTCTCGGCGCGGCGGCCGGGCTCGCAGTGTGGAAGCGCGACGAGATCCTCCGGCTCCCGCGCGCGCAGGCGTCGGTGGCTGCGACTTCCCCGGTGTACGAGCCGGCGCCGGTCGCGACGACGACCGCGATCGCGACGATGGCGCCGGTCGCGACGACGACCGCGATCGCGACGGTGGCACCGGTACCGACGGCGCCGCCCGCATCGACGACGTTCCCAGCGGTCCTCGGCGTCTCGGCGCCGCCGGAGCCGGTCGCCACGGCGCCGTCTCCCGCCGTGCGGAGCGCCGCGAAGGCGAAGCCCGCGCGTCCGGCCGCGCCGCCTTCGTCGCCCGCTCCGACGCCGACGACAGCGCCGACCCCCTCCGCCACTCCAACACCGGCGCTTCCGAAGCGCCTCTGATCCTCTTCCGCTCTCCCTCCAGACCGAGCGACCCGCGTGCGGCTCTTCCTGACCCTCCTACGAGGCCTCGTCCTCACCGCCCTCCTCCTCTCGTCTTTCGCCGGGCCTGCGTACGCCGACGGTCCCGCGAAGGTCAGCAAGAGCAACAAGGCCGAGGCCGCGCGGATCAAGAAGGAAGCCGACGCCTTCATGGATCAGGATCGCTACGTCGATGCGATCGCGCTCTACGCGCGCGCCTACGAGCTGACCTCCGATCCGGTATTCCTCTACAACCAGGGGCGCGCGCTCGAGTCGATGGGCGACTACGCGGAGGCCCTCGACAAGCTCGAGGCCTTCGATCGCGAAGCGTCACCAGCGCTCCGTTCCAAGGTGCCGGGCCTCCGTGACCTCCTCGTCGATCTTCGCGGGCGCATCGCGACGCTCGTCGTGACGACGAATGCCCCCGGCGCGCGGCTCTTCGTGCGCGACAAGGCGGCGGGCACGATCGCGAATCAGGACGCCCTGCGCCTCCGCACGCGTGCGGGCTCGGCGACGATCGAGGTGCTCGCCGAGGGCTACGCGCCCTTCAAGAAGGACATCGACCTCACGCCCGGCACCGTGGTGAAGGTCGATGCCCAGCTCTCGCTCAAGAAGAGCGATGCGCTCATCATCGTTCGAAGCCGTCCGAGCGCGGACATCACCGTCGACGGCAAGCCGATCGGCCGCTCGCCCCTCGAGCTGCGTCTGCCCGCCGGCCAGCACACGCTCATCGCCGAGGCGCCCGGCCGGGACACCGAGCGCGTGCGAATGACGCTCGCCCTCGGGGATCGACGCGAGCTCGACATCGACCTGCGCGAGTCGCCGGGCGTGCTCTCGCGCTGGTGGTTCTGGGCGGGCGTGGGCGTCGTCCTCGCTGGCGGCGCTGCTGGAGCATACGCGCTCACGCACGAGCGCTCCCCCGATCGCGGGACGTTCGGCAACGGGCTGGTGACCGGCCCCTGAGTCAGCGTCGCGTCACTGGGCTCCGCCGTCTTCCCAGGCGGTGCACGTGCCCGAGCAGAACGTCTCCGGTCCGCAGCCTCCGTCCGAGCACATGCGCGTGCAGCTTCCTCCGCGGCACTCGACCTTGTCGCACGTCGGCTTCGAGTCCGCGGTCGGAGAGCACTTCACGACGTTGGTCCCGCCATCGACACGGACGCCGTCGCAGGTCAGCTCGCCGTCCCGACACTCGACGTTACAGACGCCGGCCGCACACGCGATGTCCTCGCAGTGCGGGACGTCCCCGGCGCCTCCCGTGCAGTGGAACGTGCAGGTGCCGTTCGTGGCGCAGCGGGTGTTCTTGCACTTGTCCTTGGCCAGACACTCGATCGTGCAGTTGAGCCCGTCGGCGCAGAAGACCTTGTCCTGGCAGTCGATGGCGTTGCAGTCGACCTTGCACTCGCCGGCGTTGCACGACGTGCCGTTGCAGCGCGCGCATGCGTCGGTGTCGACGACGTCGAGCGGCGCATCGGACACCTCTGCATCCGGAACCCAGACATCGTCGATCGGGAGATCTCCGTCCTTCTTCGGGGGAGAGTTGCCTCCGTCGGCCTGGACTTGCTCCGGCTGGACGCAGACACCGAGGTTGCACTCGAGATCACCACCGCAGTAGCGGTCGACGCACTGTGCGGTGAGCCTCACGGTGATGTTCACCGTCTTGCCTGCGACGAACTGCACGCGACGACGCGCAAGGATGCAGTCGGCCCAGACGGGCTCCTTGTTCGGACCACCGGGAAGCCCACACCGATCCGGGTCCTGGTCGTTCACCGCTCCGACGACGCGAATGCCGACCCAGTCGTCGTTCGAGCCGCTGGGGGTGATCGTCAGCGTGCCGACCCGGTCGCTCCCCTCGTCGCAACCGCCCTCGTAGATCTCGAGCGTGTCGGAGTCGATGTTCTCGAGCGTCGTGACGGCGATGCCGGTCTGGAGCGAGGGGCAGATGGACCGGTCGGCCCGAACGTCGACGATGATCTGGGTGGGCGACGCGCAGTTCGCCATCGCGAGCGCGATGACGCCGCCGGCAATGCCGGTCCCGAGAAAGGCGCCCGCGCGAAAGCGTCGCATCGCTCCCCACTATAGCGCGCGCGGGCCGCAGCATCACGATCGCTCGGCTCGTCTCGCACAGCGCCCGCGTCGAGGCAGACGGCGCGCCTCGTGCTTCGCCTATCCGCGTGCGGCACTCCCGGTCATCGGCGATCGCAGCCGGCATCCTCGTCGGCTTCGCTCTGTTCGGAACGACGGCCCCCGCACGCGCGGCCGATCCGGACACCGAGCGAGCACGCGCGCTCTTCGACGAGGCCGGCGAGCTCGAACGTCATGGCCGATGGGGCGCGGCCCAGGAGCGACTGCGCGCGGCCCTCGGGCTGCGCGAGACGCCGCATCTCTACTACGCGCTCGGTTGGGCACTCGAGAACGACGACAAGCTCCTCGAAGCGAAGGTCGCGTACGAGACGGCAGCACGCCTCGGGCGCGAACGACCGGGCGGCGAGGAGGCCGCACGTCTTGCTGCAGGACGCCTCACAGATCTCGAGAAGAAGACGCCAAGCCTCAAGGTGCACGTGACCGGCGCCGCGAGCTCTAAGGCACGCGTGATGGTCGACGGGAGCGAGGTGAAGTGCGAGGACGACGTCGCAAAGACCCTTGTGAACCCCGGCTCCCACGTGGTTCGCGTCGAGCGCGAGTCGAAGCCCACGTTCGAGCAGGTGGTGTACGTCGGGCGAGGCTCCGTACGAACCCTCGAGATCGAGGGGGACGGCGTGGCGACGCGCAACGGGACGCGAGAGCGCCACGGCCCCTCGCCCGCACGATCGCGTGCCTCGTCTGCCCCTCCGCAGACCGGTGAGCACGGCGACAGCGTGCTGCCATGGTTGCTCCTGTCGGGCGGGCTCGCGTTCATCGCCGGTGGCGCCGCGCTTCTCGTCTCGGCCGATGCCGACACGAACACGCGTGAGAAGATGCAGGCGCGCTGGTGCAACGTGACGGCCTGCACGGGGACGGGGACGGGGACGACGGCGACGCGCGCTGAGACGGCCGAAGCAGCCGAGTACCGGCGTGCAGCGACGGATGCCCTCGACACGGCGAGCACGAAGCAGGCGTTCGGTCTCGGGCTCGGCGGCGCCGGCCTGGTCGCGGGTACCGTCGGCGCCATCCTCCTTCTGCGCGGTGAGAAGACCGTCGAGAAGGATCATCAGCGCCCGCATCCCCGTGCACGCGCTGGCGCGGCGCCGCTCCCGGGCGGCGGCATGGCGACCGCGACGTTCTCCTTCTGACGCGAACACGCCCGTGCGCTCAGAACCCGGGGGTCGAGAGACCACCATGCACGGGACGCTCGCCTTCGATGGCGCGCGCTTGACCACCTCGCGGCGGCCGGGCGGCGCCGCCACCTTTGGGCGAGCGCTTCATCGTGGCCGGGGGAGCGGGTGGCCTCACGGTCGCCGTATCGCCACGTTCGGCGCCAGGCTCCGCGCCGTCGAACCGCGCGCTCGGACGACCCGGCTCGGCCTCTCCGGCGATCGGAGGCTCGGCCACCGGCAACGCGACTGCCCTCGCGAGGGCGCCGCTCGCCACGGAGGGCGGCACCGCAACGGACGTCGACCCAGCATCGAGCCGCGCTCCCACGCAGCGTGGCGTCGCCGCGATCGCCCCGAGGCCGAGCACCACCGCGCTCGCAAGCACGATCGACGATCGGACGCGCTTCCCTCGCGACGCGCGATCGCTCATGCGTGAGACTGCCGGCGGGACCGTCTGCTCGTCGATGCGCCTCCGCCCACGCGATGCACGAGCGCTCATGCGCGCGACCGATGGCGGCAAGGAACGCCCGTCGATGCGCTTCGTCGCCTTCCGATGCACCTCCGCGTCGAGCGCGATGTCGTCGCCGTCGAGCGTATCGAGCGACAGTGCCGCCGTTCGACGCGCCACGGAGATGATGCGCGACGAGTCGGTGGACGCCGTCGCCTCGGCGAACGGCGCGAGGGCAAGGACGAGCTCGGCGACGCTCTGGAGGCGCTCGTCCGGGTCCTTCGCGAGCGCTCGCATGAGGACCGCGACGAGCGACTCCGGGAGATCGGGCCGGTGCTCACGCGGATCCGGGATCGGGTCGGCGACGATCGCGGCGATGCACGCCTGCGAAACGTCGTGGTTGAAGGGCGGTCGACCGCAGAGGAGCTCGTAGAGCGTCACGCCGAGCGACCAGATGTCGGTCCGCGCATCGACGTTCCTCGCGCAGCGGACCTGCTCGGGCGACATGTACTGGGGCGTGCCGAGCGGCGCGACGTCGAGCGTGATCGCCGCCTCCTTGGCTGCAACGTGCTTCGCGATGCCGAAGTCGAGCACCTTGATCGTTTCCGTATCGCGGCAGAGAAACAGGTTCGACGGCTTGATGTCCCGGTGGACGATGCCGAGGCGATGCGCTTCACCGATCGCGTCGCACGCCTCGATGACCCAGCGGACCGAGTCTCCGACCGCCTGAGCGCCATCGTGCTCCACGATGTGCGCGAGATCGCGCCCGTGAAGGAGCTCCATCACCATGAAGGGCGTCCCGTCGTCGGTCTGATCGATGTCGTAGACCTTCACGGCGTGGGGGCTCGAGAGCGCTCCGGCCGCGCGGGCCTCACGCTCGAACCGCTTCACCAGCTCGGGCTGGAGCCGCAGGTCCTCGCCAAGCACCTTGATCGCGACGTGATGCCCGAGGCGCCGGTGGCGCGCCTCGAAGACGGTACCCATCCCGCCACGACCGAGCACGCACTCTACGTCGTACTTCTCCGTAAACGGCGGGTTCTTGGCGGCGCGCGCGACCACGCCGGGTCTTCATTCAAGGCGCGTTCCGACCGATCCTGCAGCGTGCGGCGTGATCGGCTCGCCGAAACTCCCCGGTGATGTGGACTCGCATCATCGCCAACGCGCGTCCCGGCCGCACTCGGGCACGCGCACTCGAGCACGATCGCCACACGCCGAGCGCTCGCCCCCCATCGGCCGGCACGTCGCGCCATGCCCGCACGACCAAGAAGCCATAGTGGCGCTGACTTGCACTGACCTCCGATTCACGCCCACGCGTTGGCCGAGCGAACGTGAATCTCCGGTCGATCAGTTCTTCGCCTTCTGGCAGAAACCATTGTTGTTGCACTTGCCCGACAGCGCCGGGTCGGCGCACGCGGGGTCGTTCTCTTGCCCCTTCATCGTGCACGTCGTGGTGCAGAAGTTGCCGGCGCCGCCACCTCCGCCACCGCCGCCTCCGTAGCAGACACCGCTCGCGCATTCGGACTCGTCGGTGCAGCTCGCGCCGAGGGGCTTGTCCCCACTACCACCTTCGCTGCCAGCGTCGACGGGGGGCGGTTTGGTCCCTGCGTCGTCATCGTCCGTCGTGCCGGAGCTGCCGGACGAGCTCGAGCTGCTCGACGAGCTCGAGCTCGTTCCCGACGAGGAGCCTCCACTGGTCGGAGCATCATCGTCGCCGCTGCACGCCATGACGACCGCCGCTCCCCCAAGGATCGCGGCGAACGTGACGACCAAGCTCTTCTGAGAGTTTCTCATCGGGGCCTCCGGCTCATGAAGCTACGGGAGGCCCCTGATCGCGCCCGTTACACGCCGGTTACATCGTGTCTCAGCCGCGTGCGCATTCGATCGTCAGCGCGATTTCGCAGCGTCACTTCACGGGAAGGGCGCGTTTGACCTCCGCCGTCCCGGTGAGGCTCGCGAAGAAGTCGTTGCCCTTGTCGTCGACGACGATGAAGGCGGGGAAGTCGACGACGTCGATCTTCCACACCGCCTCCATGCCGAGCTCCGGATACTCGAGCACCTCGACCTTCTTGATGCAGTCCTGCGCGAGACGCGCCGCGGGGCCGCCGATCGATCCGAGGTAGAAGCCGCCGTGCTTCTTGCACGCCGCGGTCACCTGCGGAGAGCGGTTGCCCTTCGCGAGCATGACGAGACTGCCGCCGGCGGCCTGGAACTGATCAACGTACGCATCCATGCGTCCCGCCGTCGTCGGGCCGAACGATCCCGACGCGTAGCCTTCGGGCGTCTTGGCAGGACCCGCGTAGTACACCGCGAAGTCACGCAGGTAGGACGGGATCCCCTGCCCGGCGTCGAGGCGCTCCTTCAGCTTCGCGTGCGCGATGTCGCGCGCGACGATCATCGGGCCCGTCAGCGAGAGCCGCGTCTTGATCGGGTACTTCGAGAGGAGCTCGCGCACCTCGGACATGGGCCTCGACAGATCGACCTTCACGACCTCGCCGCCGAGGTCCTCGTGCGTCGTGTCCGGGAGGTACTTCGCCGGGTCCTTCTCGAGCTGCTCGAGGAAGACGCCCTCCTTCGTGATCTTGCCGAGCGCCTGACGATCCGCGGAGCACGAGACCGCGATCGCCACGGGGCACGACGCACCGTGACGCGGCAGGCGGATCACGCGAACGTCGTGGCAGAAGTACTTGCCGCCGAACTGGGCGCCGATGCCGGTCCTCTGCGCGAGCTCGAGGATCTTCTGCTCGACCTCGACGTCGCGGAAGCCGCGGCCGAGCTCGCTGCCCGTCGTGGGGAGCGTGTCGAGGTAACGCGCCGAGGCGAGCTTCGCCGTCTTGAGCGTGTGCTCCGCCGACGTGCCGCCGACGACGATCGCGAGGTGGTAAGGCGGACACGCGGCGGTGCCGAGCCCCTTCAGCTTGCTCTCGACGAACTCGAGGAGGCTCTTGGGGTTCAGGAGGGCCTTCGTCTCCTGGAAGAGGTAGCTCTTGTTCGCCGAGCCGCCGCCCTTCGCCATGAAGAGGAACTTGTAGGCGTCGCCGTCGGTCGCGAAGATCTCGATCTGCGCCGGCAGGTTGTTGCCCGTGTTCTTCTCCTTGTACATGTCGAGCGGCGCCATCTGCGAGTAACGCAGGTTCGCCGTCCGGTACGTATCGAACACGCCGCGCGCGATCGCCGCCTCGTCGCCGCCGCCGGTGAAGACGTACTGGCCCTTCTTCCCCATCACGATCGCGGTGCCGGTGTCCTGGCACATCGGCAGGACGCCGCCGGCGGCGATGTTCGCGTTGCGAAGGAGATCGAGGGCGACGAACTTGTCGTTCGAAGAGGCCTCGGCGTCGTCGAGGATCTTGCGCAGCTGCGCGAGGTGCCCCGGCCGGAGCAGGTGGGCGACGTCGCGCATCGCTTCCTCGGTCAGCTTGGTGAGCGCTTCGGGCTCGACCTTCAGGAACGTCTTTCCCTGGGCCTCGAACGTCGACACGAAGTCGCTCGTCACGAGCCGGTAGGGCGTCTGGTCTTGGCCGATGGGAAGAAGGTCCTCGTACTGGAACGACGCGGTCATCAGGGGCGCGACTATAGTCGCTTTGTCGCCCTGCTCCACGCCGCCGTCCGCCGGCCGGGGCGCGAAGGTACGACCGCGAGCGCACCCGTCCAGCCGAGATCGGCGGGCATACATCGCGCGCGCGCTCGAGTACCGAGGGACCAACGTCGACGGGCGCCTGGGCACGGGCGCCCCCCAGAATCGCGACCAACCGGGCACGCTGCCCACGATCGACCGCGGGCCATGAGTCCGACTCGCTCGAGCTAGCTCACCGGGGCGCCCGGAGAGCGGTCTCGACGGCGCGCGATCGCCCAATGTCGACGATCGTCGAAAATCTGCGCGACAGTTGCTCGCGCGGCGCGTCGTTCGACATGGCCAGACACCTCGCCCGCACCACGTTCGCGATCTTCACGGCCGGGTTTGCGCTCACCGTTGCTTCTTGCTCGGAAAACGCGGCGCCTCCCGGCGCGGATCTCACGGACGCCGGCTCACTTCCGGACGACCCGGCTTCGACGGATGCCGGTCTCCGCACCGAGGACGCGACCGACGGCGATACGGGGCCGATCGCGACCTGCTCGCCGGGAACGTGCGCGGGATGTTGCCGCCCGGACGGGACGTGCGCGGCAGGAGACGAGAACGCTGCGTGCGGAGCGGGCGGCGCGGCATGCTCCGTGTGCGGTGGCGCCGGCACGTGTTCGGCCAAGGAGTGCATCCCCGCCGCCATTCTCTTCGGCGGATCGAGCCTCGTGAACGGAGCGACGGTCAAGCGCGAGGAGACGTGGCAATGGAACGGCAGCGGCTGGACGATGCTACCGGTATCGGGCCCGGCGCCGCGATTCACCCACGCCGCAGCGAGCTACGGCAAGAAGCGCTTCCTCTTCGGAGGGAACGGCGACAAGGGCTCGCTCGGAGACACATGGGAGTGGGACGGGACCGCTTGGGCGAACAAGAGCTCGACGGGGCCCGGTCCACGTCACAGCGCGGGTGTGACCGCGTTCGGTAACGACCTCCTGCTGTTCGGTGGAGAGTACGGACTCACGCGCTACGCCGAGACCTGGTCATGGAATGGGACCACGTGGACCAAGCACGACGTCCCGGGACCGGAGCCACGCATCGAGACGAGGCTCGCCGAGCTGGGGTCGAAGGTGATCCTTTTCGGAGGTATCGCCGGAACGACGGCCTACGGCGACACGTGGGACTGGGACGGGACGTCGTGGACGAAGCGCGATGTCGTGGCGCCGTCGCCGCGGTTCGGCCACGCCATGGTGGCCTGGAAGAACAAGGTCCTTCTCTTCGGCGGCCACCGCGCCCGCGAGTTCTACGGCGACACGTGGCTGTGGGACGGCACGTCCTGGACGAAGGTCGCCGATGACGGGCCCTCGCCGCGCGGCGCTGCGTTCATCGCGACGGTCGGCGACGAGGTCGTCGTGTACGGCGGTTACGACGCCGACGGAAAAGGGTTCACCGACACGTGGACGTGGGACGGGCTCACTTGGACGGAGCGCAAGGTGCAAGGGCCGAGCGAGCGCATCGGCGCGTACTGACTCCGGCGGTCGCCCCATCCGCCCCCGGCCCCGTTGCTTCGACGGACTACTCGGCGCCCGCCCGCTGATGTCCGCTGAGGGCGCGATCAGCCGTCGAGGTAGCCGAGCACGAGCTCGCGAAGCGTGTCGGGAGCGTCGACGTGCACCCAGTGTCCGGCCTTCGGGATGACGTCGACCGTCATCCGCGGGAGCGCGCGGCCCCGCGCGAGGTCGGCCGCATCGAGGACCTCGGAGTCGCCGCCGGCGACGAGGTGCGTCTTCATCGAGCCCGCGGGAGCCTCGAGCACGGGCCAGAGGTCCCGCACGAAATAGTCGTCCATCATCGCGCGGATCGACGGGATATCGAGGCGGAACTCGAACCGCGTGGTGTTCGGCACCGGGCGCACGTTCATCGCGAGCCACATCGCGGTGGGCCGGTTCACGCCGCGCTCCTCCGCCCACGCGGTGAACGCATTGCGATCGGGAAACGCCTCCGGAAGCTGCGTCAGGAGCTCCACGATGTGACGCACTCCGGACGAGCCTCGAAAGTCCGGACGCGGACCAGGCGTGGAGTCGACCACGACCAGCGTGTCGCTCGGGCCGTTCGGCGAGGCCGCGAGCTGGTGCGCGAGCTCGATCCCGACCTTGCCGCCGAAGCTGTGCCCGAGGACGCCGCGGACCGGGACGCGACCGCCATCGGTGAAGCGCGGGAGCGCCTCGACGATATCGCGCGCCGCGGCCTCGACCGTGTGCGGCGGCGCGAAGCCCTGCGAGTCACCGTGGAGACGAAGATCGACGAGCAGCGCGCCCCAGTCGGGACGGGCGGCGACGATCTGACGTGCGAACGTCCTCCAGTTCGCGCCCGAGCCGAGGATTCCGTGGAGAAAGACGAGCCAGCGAGTGGGGACGGCGTCCGTCGCGGTGACGGGAGCTACGGCGAGCGTGGTCATCGATCCTCTCTCGGTACTCGAAGCGGAGCGGCGATGCGAGTCATGCCGCCACCGTAGCGCAGGCGGCCCGAGAGCTCTGCCTTGAAGGCCGCCGCGCTCCCGCTCCGGATCGATCGAGAAACGCAGCGTCGTGCGCGCTCGCGCTCGCAACGGCACCACCGCCCGGGCATCCAATTCGGCAGCCGTGCGTCCGTCCTCGCTGTCTGCTCTCGTCCTCGTCCTCGTCCTCGCCGTCGGCCTCGTGCCGCGCACGGCCCGAGCCGCGGACGTCACGATCGAGCCGACCGCCTGGCAGATCGTGAAGCAGAAGTCGGGCCCGGTGAACTACTACTCCGTCGTCACCGAAGACGGCCTTTCCTTCGTGCGCTCACGGTACGCGCCGCCGATGAAGACCGCGGTCCTCGGCTATCAGGTCGCCGAGGCCGATCGCCAGCGGATCAAGAAGGTGAAGTGGACGTGGCGAGCGCAGGCACTCCCGACCGGCGGTGACGAGTGCGCCTCCGGCAAGGGCGACTCGGCCGCGGTGGTGTACCTCACCTGGAAGCGCGGGCTCCGCTACTACACGCTCAAGTACGTCTGGAGCGCGGTGGGCCAGGTCGGGCGAGTCTGTGACTCGAAGCGCAATCCGTTCGTCGCGCAGGACACCGTCATCCTCCAGTCCGGGGGTCCGACCGGATCGTGGACGACCGAGGAGATCGATCTCGCGTCGGCGTATCGTCGCCATTTCGCGGGCGGCAACCCGAACGCCGAGGTCCCGAGCTTCGTCGGGCTCGGCCTCATGAGCGACGGAGACCAGACGAGCACACCGAGCTCGGCGGACTACGGAAAGTTCGTCCTCGTCCGATAGCGTCGAATCACGACGGCCGGCACGGCATGATCGTCAATCGTCTCTCGGCACGCGGAGAGGGATGTCGAAGCGAATCATGCCCCCGCGGTAGCCGATGCGATCGAGCGAGCGTTCCGACAGCTCCGCGCCGAAGAACGAGAGCGTGGGCTTGAAGGGGATGTTCGCCGGGTCCTCCCATCCGATCCCGAGGCCGACCTTGCGCCAGACCGTCATCCCCTCGCGATCGAAGTCGAGAGGCGCGACGTCGCGCGGAACGTGGCTCGCGGGACCTCCGAGAAGGAAGGGCGCCACCACGACCTCCCCCTCGATCGAGAGATGCCGTCCGATGATCATCCGTCCTTCGACGCGCGCACCAGGGCCGATGCCGGCGCCGAGCGGGTACATCTCGGTCCACGGGACGTCGCGATGAACCTCCGTGCCCAGCCGCGTCGGATGCATGTGTGCTGCATTCATTCCGAAGTAGAGGCCCGGGCCGGCGAAGAGACGGAAGGCGACATCGGCGTCGGGATTGGTCCTGACCTCGCGCAGGGCGGAGAGCGGCGTCAGTACCCATGACGACTCGGCGACGGTACGGAACGCGTCGTTCAGGACGCGTTGCTGGAACCATCCACCGCCGGCCTCGTACCACCAGCGTGAGCCTCGCGGACGGATCTGGATGAAGGAGAAGCTACCGACGCCGAGGCCACAGCCTCCCCACGCTCCGATGCTCGGACAGGCGGGCAGGTCGACCGGCAGCACCCAGTCGCTCCGGTAGGAGGCTTCGCCGATCCAGTCGAGCGTGCCTCCCATTGCGAGGACGACGACGAGGCTCTCGAGGCCGAGCATCGCCGTCCACGACATGCCGTAGAGGATGCGCGTCGAGTACTGGCCGATGGTGCCGTACGGGTATGGCGCGTCCCAGGTGCGGGTCGTCAGCGTCGTGTTGAGCTGGAGCGAGATGGACCACGCCCCGTCGATGATGGCAGCGGTCGGGATGCTGTGGGCGAGATCGGCGCCGGCGCGGAACGCTCGCCACGCGCCCCGACCACGCGGGGCCGGTGGAGTGAGCGTGAGCGCCGCGGGAGCAGCGGTCGCGGCGAGCGGCGGACGCGACGATGGCGTGACTCTCGCCTGCAGCGGCGGGGCGACCGACGAGCTCGGCAGCGGGGGCAGCGGCTCGTCGCCGCTCGCAGG
>MKVQ01000012.1:275994-336788 GCA_001899635.1 Myxococcales bacterium 68-20
GGCCGCTCGACGCTCTCGAAACGAGGGCGCAGGGTCTCCGGCGCCCGAACCGAGCACGCGGCGGCCGGGCGGCCACGCATCCGCGACGATGCATCCCAGGCCTTCTCGAAAGGCCTCGAGGCGGGCTATCTGTTGCCGCCGGCGGCAGGACTCTCCCGCCGGCGACGACGCCGCCAATACACATCCCAGAACGCTTCCGATCCCCTCCACGATGACCGCTTCAATACCCGACGCGTTCGAGACCCGTCGCCGAGAGCTCGAAGACGAGCTCGGCGAGCCGATCACGGTCGACGGCCTCACCGCCTCCCTCCGCATTTTCCAGCGCAAGAAGGGACACCGGCACTCGACCGACGATCTGCTGACGGGCTGGTACGCGCTCGAGAAGAGCCCGCTCGTCGGTAGGACGATCGCGAAGCACCTCGACCTCGGGACCGGCATCGGCACCGTCGGGCTGCTCGTCCTCTCGGGGATGCCTCCCGAGACGCACCTCACCTGCATCGAGGCGCAGGACGTCAGCTTCCGCTTCCTCCGCGAGAACCTCCGGGCGAACGGGCTCGAAGATCGCGTCACCGCGCTGCACGGCGACCTCCGCGATCTCGATCTCGCCGAGCGATTCCCGCTCGTGACGGGGAGCCCGCCCTACTTCGACGTCAGCGCCGGGATCGTCCCCGCGGACTCACAGAAGGCGCACGCACGCTTCGAGCTCCGCGGCGACGTCCGCGACTACGCGCGCGCCGCGAAGAAGCACCTCGAGCCCGGCGGGCTCTTCGTGTTCTGCTTTCCCTGGCCTCAGAAGAAGCGGGCCGTGGACGCCGCCCACGACGAGGGATTCACGATCGTCACCCACCGCGACGTCATCCCGCGCGAAGGCCTGACGCCGCTCTTCTCGCTCTTCGCCTGCCGCCTCGAAGGCGGCGAAGAGCGAGAAGAGGCGCCGGTCGTCGTGCGCCGCGCCGACGGCTCGCACACCGAGGCGATGCACGCCGTCCGCGCGCGCTTCGGGTGGAGCCCCTCACGCTGAAACGACGCCAGAGTGTGACCGCGCGTTCGCAGGTGCAACGCCAACCGGTTCACGGCCCGCCCGGCGTTTCTCGGAAATGTGCCATGTTTCTCGGGTACGGCCTTTGCGCTGGGGGAAGGCTTGTCCTTCCGCCCGTCACGCGTCGCCCTCGTCGCTTCGATCCTCGCCTGCACGCTCGGCGTTCCGACGACGGTCGGTGCCGCAGGGGCGGTGCTTCCTCTCGGCGGGCGGCCCGATCCCGCGTTCGTCGACGTGCGGATGGCAGTGGCAGCCACACCCACCGGCAGCACCCGCTGGACCGAGATCACCGTCCCCGCCGCCACGACGGCGATGTGGCTCGTTCCCGTCCGCCCCGGCGCGGCGGTCGACTGGGCAGCGGCTCGATGGCTCGATGCGCTCGACGAGGCGACCGGCCCCCAGATCCTCCCGCCCAGCTACGCGACCGCGTGCGCTGCGCGGAGCACACCGGAGACGCCCGCATCGTGGACGACGCCGCGGGCGAAGCAACCTGCCCCCGCCCTCGCCGTCCAGACGACGGCGGACGACGCGCGCGCCTACGTGGCCGAGCGTGGCTATCGTCTGAGCCCGGCGCTCTCCAGCAAGCTCACGTCGCTCTATGCGGGTGGATGGAACCTCGTCGCGCTCGAGATGTCGGCATCGTCGACGGAGCTGTCGTCGGGAACCCTTCGCGTGAGCGACGACGGCGGCGCCGTCCTGCCGCTCACGCTCTCGGGAGGTAGCAGCACACGCCTGACCGTCTTCGCGATCGGAGCGGGTGTCGCTTCCGTCCCCGGAACGCAGGACGTCGACCGGCAAGCGCTTCGCTGGGGCCCGGAGGGAAGCACGTTCGCCGCGTGGCGCAGCGACCTGATCAGGGCAGGCAACGGCACGACCTGGCTCCGCGAGTCGGCCTCGCACGACGCGCTCTTCGACGGCACCTCGGTGGCCGGCGGAAGCCCGATCTCGTCGGTCGTCACGGGCTATTTCAGAGGCACGTCCTGCTCCCCCACACCGGCGCTGAGCGTGGGCTCGAACGACGGCGTCGTCGGGATCGCGTGCGCGCCGGGCGCCGCCACTCGTGTCCCGGGCGGTACCGCCTGCGTGCCCTCGAGCGGCTCACTCGATCCAGCAGCGCTCTCCTGCGTCGCGGACATCGACCTCGCGCTCGCGTTCTCGGGCCTGAATCCCGCGAGCGCGGTCGTCACGCGCCTCGTCGGGTGGGTCCCGGCAGGCGCGCTCGGAACGAACCTCGATGTCGGCTTCCAGCCCGCGGGAAGTCGACATTCGCCGGCGATCCGCGCGGGGTCGTACGAGGCATGCGCGCCATCGCCGACCAACGACTCCCCGCTCACCGCGCCGTCGAGCCCGCGCCGCCCCGGGTCGAGCGGCGGCGGTGCGACCGCCGGCGAACGAGAGGTCTACATCGCGACGAGCGACGGGTGTGGTGGGGGCCCGGTCGCCACCGGCACCACGTACGACGAAGAATCGGAGCCAGCTCCAGCAGACGACTCGTCCTCGACGGAGAGCTGCAGCGGCAGCGGCTCGTCCTCCGGCTGGGACGACAGCGATGAAAGCGACGGCTGGGACGACAGCGACTCCGGAGACTCGTGCTCCAGCGACGACTCGTCTTCTTCGTCGGACTCCTGCTCCGGCGGCTCTTCGAGCTCGTCGAGCTCCTCCAGCAGCGGAGGAAGCGACGACGGCTGGGACACCGAAGACAGTGACGATGGCTGGGACACCGAAGATGACATGAGCCCGAAGCGCAAGAAGCTCGAGCCCGCTTCGAAGAAGCCACACGCCAAGGCGACCAAGAAGAAGGCGAGCCCGGTCTCGCGCTACGCGCTCCTCGCGGTGGCGCTGATCCTGCCGCTACGCCGCCGGCGCCGCGAGCCGGAGGCCGAATGAGCATCGCGATGCCACGACTCCGTTCGCGTGCCCCTGGCTCCGGATCGACGCGCTGCCTGCAACACCACCGATCTTCCGGCGTGCATCGCGCACGCAGATTTCTCGAGGACTTCGCCATGACATGGTTCTCCCGCGTGCTCGTGCTCGCATTCCCGCTCGCTGCCGTCGCGTGCGCAGCCAGCTCCACGCCCCGCATCCGGGTCGCGCGCGATCTCGGCTGTACGGCCGAAGAGACCACGGTGGTGCGAATCGGAGAGCGGCACTGGCAGGTGACCGGGTGCGGCCGCACCGCAACGTACGTGTGCACGTATCCGGTACGCGACTGCTGGCGGGAGGGTGAGATCCATCCCCTCACGCCGAGCGCGTCTCGATGAGACGATCTCCGAACGCTCCGCCCGGCTCACCTTGATCCTGACTCAGGCGTCCGTCCCTCCTCGACGCCGTCCGTCAGTTCGTGTGGAGCGACAGGCGTGGAAGATGCTCCGACGATTGCCTCGAGCGACAGGGTTCGCCGAACACGGAGAGGAGCCATGACACGGATGCTCGCCATGCCGTCGATCGCGACGTCGATCGCGTCCTCGTTCGCTCTGCTGATCGCGTGCCGCGGCCCCGAGGCCGCCCCACCCACGCCACGCTCGAGCGCGAGCACGCCTCACGCGGTCCCGGCCGAGGCGACCTCCAGCGCACAGGTCGGAGGCGCGATCGAAGTACCGCTCGAGGCGAGGAGCGACGCCAAGCTCAGCGGGAAGGCAACCTTCACCGAGACGCCCGACGGCGTGCGCATGGTGATGGACGTCGCCGGGATCTCGCCCGGCAAGCACGGGGTGCACGTCCACGAGAAAGGCGACTGCAGCGCGCCCGACGCGATGAGTGCGGGCGCGCATTTCTCTCCCGAGGGCCATCCGCACGGGCTCCCGCCTACCCAGCCACGACACCTGGGCGACCTCGGCAACCTCGAGGCCGGCGAGGACGGACGAGCGCACTTCGAGGCGGTGGCCCCACACGCGAACCTGCAGCCGGGCGATCGCCGGTCCTTCGTCGATCGCTCGATCATCGTCCACGCGAAGCCGGACGACGGCTCGCAGCCCAGCGGCAACTCGGGCGCGCGCATCGGCTGCGGGGTGATCCGGCCCTGACAGGCTCCAGCAGAGGACGACGCGGCGCTTGCTCTCGCTCGGCGAGGCGACTTTGATGCGCCCGTGGCCAACGAGAGCATGCCGAACACGAAGCCGCTGACCGACGAGGAGCGGGCGATCCTCGCAGGACTCCTCGGGGACGATCCGCCGTTCGATCCCGACGCGATCGACGGGCTGCTCACCGCCGTCGCCGTCGCGCCCGGGCTCGTGCCGCCGTCCGTCTGGCTCCCGCGCGTCCTGCCGGGAGGCGCTCCGCAACCCGGGGCCGCTGGCGGATCGGAGCTTCTCGGGCTCGTGATGCGTGAGTACGACGCGGTCGTCGCCGGTGTCCAGTCGGGCACGCTCGTGAAGCCGGACTCGGAGGAGCACGATCGCTGCGTGCAGTTTGCACGCGGTTACATCGCCGGCGCACAGCTCGATCCGGAATGGAACGGGAACGAGGCTCGGTGGGGATTCGTCAGCTGGGCCGCGCTCCTCGCGGGGCGTCCCGAGCTCGTCCCCGCAGACGTACGTGCGCAGCTCGCCGGCACCGAGCCGGCACTCGCGTCCAGCATCGAGATGTTCGTCCTCGCCGCGCGTGACTCGTTCGTCGAGGGCCGCGGGCGCGCGCCGGCCCCCACGGTCGTGCGCGGCGACAAGGTCGGACGCAACGATCCGTGCCCGTGCGGCTCGGGCAAGAAGTTCAAGCGCTGCTGCGTCGACAAGCAGGCCTGATCCGGCGCGGCGAGGTCAGCGCCGACTGCAACGGAATCGCCCCCGCCGTCGTCGTGGGCTGCTCGAGACGCTGCGTGACGAGGGGCTTGCATGCGGCCTCGACGCGCAAGTAGCCGTAGCCGCGGCATGCACCGCTGCTTCGTCGCGCCGCGCGTGCTCCGGTACGAGCACTGAGGGTGCCGGCACGGTTGGCTCACCATGCATGATCGCGCGATCATGCATGGGACCTCCCGGTCCAAGCAAAAACGAGCTTTTCGTCCGAGGCACGAAAACTGCTCGCAGCGCCGCATGAGGCGAAGGGGCGGCACAGCGCTCGCGGTAACACTCTCCATCGGGCTCTTCCCGCATTGCGACAACGTTTCGCCGGCGGAGACGGCCACGGCCGAGGCGGTCGCGGCACCGCGCTTCGAGCGGAGCGGAACGCGCCTCGAGGCGCGGGGCTGGGAGGCCGACGGCTTCTTCGTCTTCGACACCTTCTTCGATACGAAGCTCGGGATCGAATGCGTCCCCGGGATCGCGAGCGACAACGTCCGCCGCTGTCTCCCGCGGAACGTCTATCGGAAGCTTCCAAAGATCGGTTCTACTCCACCTCAGTACTTCGAGGCCCCCGACTGCAAGGACGGACGCCTGATCGAGGTCTGGAAGGGGGAGGGGCGATGCACGGATCCGGCTCGCATCGTCGCCGTCGGGTTCGGCTCCGCCAGCGACTACGAGCGAATCGGCGAGCCACGGACGCCGGCGAGCGAGTTGAACACCATCTATAGCGGCAAGAGTTGCAGCGAGACGATCGCGCCCCCGGAGTATGAGTTCTTCGCGCCGGGTGCTCCCATCGCGGCGACGGACCTCGTCGCGTTCACGGTAAGAGAGGTCGACGTCGCGCCGGGCCTGCGCGCCCTCGTGCTCGACGGCGAGGACGGCTCGCGCTACCCCCAAGGCGACTTCGTCAACGTCGCTCGCGGACAGCCCTGTCATCTCGGGCTCGCGGCGGACGACGTCAAGCGCTGCGTCCCCTCCGCCGGCTCCTACAGGTCTTCAGAGGCGTTTGTCGACGAAGCGTGCACGAGCCACGCCGCCATACCGTTGAACGAACTACCGCGGGATGACGGCTCCGCTTGCACTCTCGGGCCCTGCGACGACCGGGCTGTCACGACCGGAGCATGGCCCTCCGCCGCCAACCCGTGCGCGGAGAAGGTCGCGTATCACGAGAGAGGCCCGGAGCGCCCCATCGTCCGCTACACCCGCGCCGGCTCGGCCCCGTGCGAGCCCGCCTCGTCGGACTCGGACCAGGGCTTCTCCTCGTTCGCGATCGGAGAAGAGATCGATCCGAAGACGCTGCCTAAAGCGACGGACGGGGTGACCACACACGCGCGCCTCGAAGAGCGCACCGTGATCGTCGGCGGCGTGTCGGTGCAGCGCGTGAGCATCGTCGATCCGACGCTAGATGATGAGGAGTGCACCTTCGTGACCGCGGCGGACGGAAAGCCTCGCTGCCTCCCCGTGAACGGGCTCCTTGCGCAGCGTCCCCACCCCAACCGCAGCCTCTCCCCGCTCTACTACGAGGATGAAGGCTGCACGCAGCGCCTCTACTTTCCTCCCACCGATCCTGGCGAGTACTACTTTCCTTTCGGTGCTCGGACCCAATGCGGTCGCGAAGCAAGATTCGCGCACGTCGTCGAAGGCTCCCCGTGCGCGCCGGTGGTGCGGATTCACGATGTGCGCCCCGCGACCGCCGCGTTCACGAAGGATGACGCCGGACGATGTGTCACGGCGTCAGGTGTCCTCGACGGCGAGCTGAAGGGCTCCGTATTCGCCCTCGCCGACGAGGTGCCGGCTGCAAGGTTCGCGGAAGGAACCGCCGTCACGCGGTGACGCGCAGCGCGGCGCGCGAGCAGCACCAACCGCCCGCTGGACGGGCGACGTCGAGCGGCGCTCGCTCGGGTCGACCTCGATCGAGGCTCAGTAGCCGGGAGGTCCGCCGAAACCACCGGCGGGAGGAGGAGGACCGCCGTAGCCGCCGCCAGGAGGCCCGCCGTAGCCGCCTCCGCCGTAGCCACCACTGAATCCGTTCGGCGGAGGACCACCCGAACCATAGCCGTACGGCGCACCTCCATTGTGAACGCCGCCTCCCGGACCGTACGGATCCGGCGGCAGCGCGCGGAGATCGAGGTCGGGGCTCATCGAGGCGAGGATCTCGAGCGTCCAAGCGCGCTCGAAGACGTAATACGGCGCCATCATCGTCTGGTGGATGACCGGCAGGAAGCCAAGGCAACACGTGACCAGCGCGCCGACGATCCCCGCAAGGCCGGCGACGAGAGTGAAGCCCGCGCCGATGAGCCAGAAGACGACGATCGATCCGACGTGCCCGCGGCCGAGCGACCAGAAGCGCGTCCACGCCTCACGCGCCCCGATCTCGTGCTTCAGCATGATCGGCGCCACGAAATTCCGTCCGAGCGACTTCACGATCGCGAGCGGGATCAACGCCACGAGCGCGACGAGCGCGAGCCCCCCGATGAGCGGAAGGAGGGCATCGAAGCGCTCCTCCTCGCGGATGACCGGCAACGCCGCCGCAACCCCCGCGCCCACGAGCGGGAGGAACACGACGAGGGCGATTCCGGTGAGCGCGAGCTGGAACTTCAGCATGCGCCCGCCCGAGGTCTGCGTCGCGCGCCATGCCTCCCCGACGTCGGCCATGCCCGTGGCGACGGCGCGGATGGCCATCATCTGACCGCGGCTGCCGAGCCAGAACATGAGAAGCACGACCGGCACCGCGATCACGCAGACGATGGCCGCGACCGCCGCGATCTCGGCCCCTCCGATCTTGCCGAGGTCGGCCCGCGAGAGGAGATCGCTCGGAAGGAGGTTCGCGATCGCGTTGTCGGTGGAGCTGCCCGCGCCCGAGCCGCCATGCCCGCTCCCCCCGCTTC
The DNA here is from genome assembly GCA_001899635.1 of Myxococcales bacterium 68-20. Lineage (GTDB taxonomy): Bacteria > Myxococcota_A > Polyangia > Polyangiales > Polyangiaceae > Labilithrix. The sequence goes on from MKVQ01000012.1 coordinate 283,695, forward strand.
CGCCGAGATTGGGGATGCGGAAGGTATTACCGCCGCCGCCCTCGGCGCAGCTCTGGAGCGCGAAGACGAATCCGAACGAGAACCACGTCCCGATGTTGAAAGGGCGGAACAGGATCCGCTTCATCGTCTCCCAGGCCGGGCCGATCGACTCGATTACGCGCATGACCGATACGATAGCGCGGAGCTCGACCGTGTCACGTCGGGGCAGGACGAGACGGGCGCGACTGTCGGCGCGCGGTCACCCGCGAGACGCGCTCTCGTCGAGGAGGAGCGAGTACGCCACCTCTTCGAGCGCCATCTCCGCCGCCCATTCAGGGTCGACTTCGACTTGCTCGAGACGACGCAGCACCGTCCCAGCGCCCTCCATCGACTCGAGCGGCACGCGCACCGCTTCGCGCTCGAGTCGTTCGCCCATCTTCTGGGCGACGGCTCGCACCGCGGCGACCATCGTGTCGACCACGCCGACGTCATCACAAGCGATCGCCTCGAAGCACGGAGATCCCTTGCGGCCGAGGGCCTCGAGCAGCTCCGGGCCTCGAAGCGCGCCGGGGCGATCTTGCTTGTTGGCTTGCAGCACGAGCAGCGGCGGTTCGGGGCGCGACCGTGCAAGCTCGTCGAGGAGCGCGAGCCCCTCGATCGCGCGCGCGACCCCCCAGCGCGTGCTGTCTGCCACGTAGACGACGGCGTCGGCGCTCGCGAGCAGGTGACGCCGTCGCTCCGTCAGCACGACCTGCCCGGGAACGCTGACGACCTGACTCGTGACGGGAAAACCGCCGATCAGCCCGCCACGGATCTGAAGCCAGTCGAAGTAGAGCGTTCGTCCTTCGACTTCTCCCGGAGAATAGACGTCCGCCTTCCTCTGCGCCGCGAAGGAGCGGGCAAGCTGGTGGAGGTTCGTCGTCTTCCCTGCCCCTGCACCGCCGTCGTAGACGATGCGGATGCAGAGCCGCTGTTCGCGCGGGTCGAACACCGCCATGGCGCGTTCCTCAGCCGAACCAGCTCTTCTTCGACTTCTTGAGCTCCTCAGTGAGCTCGACGAGGAGCGCCTCGACCCGTTCGGAGCGGGCAAGGGCGTCCTGCAGGTCCCGGGCGAGCGCTTCACCGAGCGTCGCGGACCGTGCGGTCGTCGCCGGCAGCGAGCGCGTGATCTCGGCGACCGCGTCGATGCGTCGTTCGAGCTCGCCGAGTCGAGCGGTGAGCGGTGTGAGTAGCCCCTCGGTCGTCACCTGACGCGTGTCGTTGGCGATGGCATTCGCTGCGCGTTCGGTATGCGCCTTCGCGACGAGGCCGGACTCCTTCACGGCCGCAAGCGTTGCTTCGCTCGCGCGCGTGATCTCGCCGCGGAGCGCGCCCATCGTCGTGGCGAGGTCCTCGCGTGTGTGCGCATGACGGGCCGCGCGCAGGAGCTCGGCGTCGTTCGACAGTGCCTGACGGCGGTAGGCGATGGTCCCCGCGTTCAGAGCGTCGAGGTTCTCGATGAAGCGGGTCACTTGCTGCGTCGTCTCGTCGATCCGACCTTCGAGGGCCTCGAAGCGCTGTTCGAAGCGCACGCCGAGACGCTCGCCCATCTTGCCGACATGCTCCTCGACGGTGGCCTCGAGGATCCGACGGAGCGCCGTGAGGAGCGGGTTGCTGTCGGCCTGCTTGGGTCGTGTCGCCTCGTGCTCTTCGCTCTCGAGCTTCGGCTGCGTCATCGCTTGCATCACGTCATCCACCACTCGGTTGAGGGTTGCTTCGACGCCCTCTCCGCTCCGCGCAGAGGTGGGGACGTTCGGCCATGCGTCGACGCCGAGCTCGCGAACGATGTCGTTCGACGCCGTACCGGCGGCCATGTCGACCTTGTTGACCTGAACCACGACCGGAACGGTTCGCGCTTCGAGCAGGTCACGCACGGCGCGGACGGAGCGGAGGTTCCGCTCGGCCGCCGCCGGATCGGCATCGACCACCACGACCACGCCGTCGGCATCGTGTAGGAGCGGCCTGGCGGTCTGCGCGCGCACCTCACCGCGATGGCCGAAGAGCCGGACGACCATTCCGCAGTCGGGAGCCGCGACGCTGGTGGAGGCTCGCATGGTCAGCGCGAGCTTCTCACCGTCGTCGACGAAGCTCTCGGCGCTCGCCCCCTCGGCCTCGCGGAGCCGAGAGAACGTGCTCTGCTTGCCTGCGCGCTCTCCACCGACGTACGCGATTCGAATCTCGATCGTCCTCTCGCGGACGTTCAGGTGCGCCATATCCGACGCGAGCGACCAGCAACGCGCGTACCACGAGCGCTCGATCGCCGAACGAGCGCTTCATCGCTGCACTCGTGTGAATCACCGTGCAGATCTGAAATGCGCCGCGTCTCGTTTCGATGCGTGTCGTGTCCGAATTTCGGCCACGCGGGCGTCCACGCTCTCTGAATCTCAGACTCTTCGTCGAGGACTTCCTCGTGGCATGCGCGGTGCATCGTTAACGCTTGCTGCGAACGGCCGTGATGGTTCGAAGCGCGCGCGAGCCGTAGAGGCCGCGCCTCCACTTCCACGAAAAGGACTGACATGAACGTCAAAGACGCGCTGACCAAGTTGAACCAGATCGACGGCTTCGTGGGCGCAGGCCTCGTCGACTCCGAGAGCGGAATGCTTCTCGGTCAGGAAGGCGGCGGCAACATCAACCTCGAGGTCGCGGCTGCGGGCAACACCGAGGTCGTTCGCGCGAAGCGGAAGGCGATGGCGAGCCTCAACATCAAGGACAGCATCGAGGACATCCTCATCACGCTGGGCAAGCAGTACCACCTGATTCGCCCGCTTCGCGCCCGCAACACGGTCTTCTTCTACGTGGCGCTCGATCGTTCCCGCGCGAACCTCGCGATGGCGCGCCTCATGGTCGCGGACGTCGAGAAGGAGCTCTCGCTCTGAGCGAAGCCTGCCACCTCGAGCCCGGGCACGTCATCGTACGGGAAGACGTGCCGGGCCGAGATGGTTGAAACCTTCGCCGTTCGCTTGTCCGCCTCGGGCGCGTCCGAGGCGTGCAGCCCAACGTCCTCGTCATCTCGCCATCGGGTCCCCCGCCATCAGAGTCTCACCTTGATCCTCGATCCCGAGCCGCTTTCGACCATGATCGCTCTGGTCCGTGACCACGCGAGTGGCGAGCTCGTGTGCGCGTCCGAGGATCTCGAGGTTCACGTTTACTTTCAGCGCGGGCGCATAGCCTGGGCCACCGATGCGTCGCGCCCGCTCGCCTTCACGCGCCACTTGCTCGAGCACACGCGCATCGACACCGATACTTATCGCGAGCTCCTCGAGACCTGCCGCCGCGAGAAGCGTCCGCTCGGCGAGACGCTCGTCTCGTGGGGCGTCGCCACGCTGGACGAAGTCCGCGACGCGCTCCGCCTGCAGATCGACATGGCCGTGGAGCGCATTCGGAGCGCCGGCCCGGCGCAGACGCTCTTTCTCCGACGCCCCTCGCAGTTCGAGGGCTATGACACGCGGCTGACCTTCGAGCTCGACGACATCCTGGCCGGTGTGACGGAGAAGACGGCGAGCAACGAGGGCAACGAGAGCGTCGCCCACGGTGACGCATCGCGCCCGGAGCGCATCACCGAGGTGCGCCTCATCGTGGCCGAAACGGCTCGCCGTACCGACATCGAACGGATCCGGGCGTCGCTCGACGGTCTCGAGTGGGTGGAGCGGCTCGACGGGACAACGCTCGTCGAGTCGTCGCCACCGAGCCCCGGCGCCGTCACGGCGCCGCGCGTTCCGGCCGATGTCGCGGCACGTACGCTGCTCGACGGCGCGCAGCTCGTCGCCCTCCGCCTGGCCGGGGCGACACTCGCGGGCGTCCACCTCCCGTCGGGACAATCGCTGTGGTGTCAGGTGGCCGCCGAGACGACGGTCGGGGCCATCGTCACGTCGCTTGCCTCGCTCCTGCCGACACCGGCCGAGGCGACGACCTTCGCGCCGCCCCCCTCGGGTGAGCTCTGGATGTCGGCTTGCGCCGACACCTCACTTGGCCCCACGACGCGTGAGTTCCTGGAGCGTTGCCCCGAGATTCACGGCGTACTCGTGCTCGATGGCTCGAAGACCGTCCTCGGGATCGGGCGCTCGTCGATCTCGGCCGAGTCCTTTCATACGCTCGTCAGCGTGCGAGGCAGCGCGCTCACGCTCGCGAACGCGATCGAGTCCGCCGGTCACGAGGCATCCGCGGCAGAGCTCTCGCCGCGCCGGTTGATGAGCGCGGAGGCGGACTACGTGCTGTTCGCCACGGAGCTTGGTCACCACGGGAGCGGTCGCCTCGTCTGGATCGCGCTCGACCGCGCCTGCTCGAAGGGACTTGGCTGGGGCTATCTCACGTCGCTCGGGCGGCAGCTCTCGAATCTCTGGCGCACCGAGGCGGCCTGAAAGCGCGCACGTCCGAGTGCTGCGCGGGCGCTGCACCACGCGCGTCGGCATCACGGATCTCACGAATTATCGTGCACCAAGAGTCGACCAATCAGTACCGAGGTCAGCCTCGATGGATTAATGTGAAGTCCTTATCGGATTGCCGTTTCGCGCGCGAGGCACGCGCGGAGCGACTCGGGGAGCGGGACGCGTGGCCTCGGCTTCATTCGGGAGAGATCGCCCCCCATGACGCTTCCCCGGGCCCCGCGGCCCAATGAGTCGCTCCCCGCGACCGCCACCTCGACACCGTTCGCGCCTTACCGCTCCCGCGCGATGCGCGCGCTCGAAGAGGACATCGCGAACCTCCGCGATGCGGACTGCACGGTTCTGATCCTCGGCGAGACCGGAACCGGCAAGAGCGTGCTCGCACGACGCATCCACGCCCTCGGCGCGCGGGCGCGTGGCGCGTTCGTCGACGTGAACTGCGCAGGACTCGCGATCGACTTCGTCGAGAGCGAGCTCTTCGGACACGAGCGCGGCTCGTTCACCGGCGCCTACGCGCCGAAGAACGGTCTCCTCGACGCCGCGAACGGCGGAACGCTGTTCCTCGACGAGATCGGCGACATGGACCTGCGCGTCCAGGCGAAGGTGCTCAAGGTCCTCGAGGAGAAGCGCTTTCGTCGCATGGGCAGCGTGCAGGAGCGGACCGTCGACGTGCGCCTCGTGGCGGCAACGCACGCGGACCTGCTCGAGGCAGTCGCGACCAAATCGTTCCGGCAAGACCTCTACTACCGCATCAGCACGGTCACCCTCACGTTGCCGCCACTGCGAGAGCGCGAGGAAGATCTCCTGACCATCGCCTCCCACATGTACGCGCGGCTGTCGGGCGGACGTTCCGTCGAGCTCTCGCGCGACGCCGTCGACAAGCTCCTTGCTCACGCTTGGCCGGGGAACTTGCGCGAGCTCGGCAACGTGCTCGAGCGCGCGTTCCTCCGCCGCCGCGGGCGCGAGATCCGCGCCGAAGATCTCAACTTCGATCCGGTGCGCCGCCCGCCGCCGCGACGCTCGCTCGAGTCGACGCCGCCTCCGTCGCGTCGCGCGCTGCCGCCTCCGCTTCTCGCAAACGGCGCCAGCAACGCGAGCCGACACGAGATCGAGAAGGAGCACATCCGCGTGGCGCTCGCCGCGGAGCTCGGACAGGTGAAGGCGACCGCCGAACGTCTCGGCATGTCGCGGAGCACGCTCTACGCGAAGCTGAAGCGCCACGGGATCGACAACGCGCGCCCGTCGCGTGGCAGGAGGCTGGTCGCCGAGAGCATGGCGCCCCCGAGCTCCGCCAAGTAGCCCGCCCGACCGGGCAGCGGTGGGCGCACGCGCGCCGGAACGAAACGCGCTGCTCCGTCAGCTCCGCGACAACAAGGATGCAGGGCGACTTGCTCGCGCGACGAGGCCGGCATCACCCCGGTGGGGAAGATCAGCGCGTGGCGCGGATCAGCGGTAGGGCGTGCACTGCCAGCGGAGAACGTCCGCCAGCTCGGGCATCTTCGCCTTCAGCGCAGCAACGGCGTTCGCGCAACAAGCCTCGTCACGCGCCGTCGGCCCCGAGCCGTCCACGCAGAACCAGGCGAGCAGGTGGTCGTCGCTCGGGCTCCAGCCGATGTTCGCCTCGACTTCGGCGAGAAACAGGTACCCAGGAGTCTCACGATGCTCCGGACAGTCGGCCTCGTGCTCGGTGAGGTGCCGCGCGAGCAGCTCGTGCGCAGCGTCGATGGGCCCCTGCGCGTTGATGGCCGCATCCTTCGCGTCGGGACACGTGCTCCATCGCAAGCGGTCAGCGAGCGCCGGCTCCGCCCTCGTCACGGCTCCAACGAGCGCGACGCCTGCAGCCTCTGCCTGCGCCTTCGTCACGAGATCGCGATCGGCCTGCAGCAGAAAGGAGACGCAGCTCGGCTTGTCGAGCTCGTAGACCCGCGAGGCGCCGCCGAGGCGAACGACGTCTCGACTCTCTGGACAGCCTTCACGAAGCAGCTCGATTGCACGATCGTAGAGAGCCGGTTCCACGAACTACCCATATCGAAGAGGCGCCGCGAGAGTCTACGGACTGCCTCGGCTCGATCGGCTCTTCACTCGTCGCCGTCACGCGGCCTTCGGGCGGCTCGCCGGGGTCGACCTCGAGGGGCGACGAACGTTCGTCACCCGGACGACGAACCGTCGTCGGATTTGCTCGATTGCCCATGAATCCCGCGTAGAAATCAGTCGCCTCGTGACAGCCGCGTGCTGGAACGAGGGTTGCTGAAACGAGCTGGCATGAGCCGTACTCGAACGCGCTTGACCTGCCTTCCGCTCTTCCTCCTCCCCTGCATTTCCATCCTCGTTGCGGCCCGCCCCGCAAGCGCCGCGGATCGCCCGGCTTCCACCGAGAGAGCCTCCGCGGGAATCACGCGCGATCGTGGCGACCTCTTTCCCGGAGCAGGACGCCCTACGGTCGCCGCAGCAACAGGGCTTCCGTTCCTCGGGATCGCCGAGGCCGGCATCGGCGTCACGAACGGTTTCGCCATCGGTGTCGTCGGGGGAGTCACGCCGAGCGTCTGGACTGCGGGCATCCGTCCGCGTCTTCGTCTTCCGACGAGCGAGCGCACGGCGCTCTTGCTCGTGGCGCCGATGCTCTTCTACCCGAAGGCGAGCGCGCCCGGGCCGGGCAACGTCGGAACGAGCTCGTGGGTGCTCACGCGTGCGGAGCTCTTCTTCGACGGCGCTCTCAACGAGCGCTGGCACCTCGCCGGAGGAATGGGCTTCATCGCAGCGGGATCGACCGAGGCGCTCGGCCAGTTCTTCGCCGGTCGTGATTTCAGGATGCCGCCCTACGACGGCTCGAACGAGCCGCGTCGTGGCTTCGCCGGTGGGATCTGGAACACCGTGGCGACTCGCGGCAGCTACGCCTTCGATCGTGACACTCACCTCTTCGCCGAAGGAACGATCGTCCTCGAGGGGATTGTGCCGGCAAAAGAGGTCGGCGGTCCGCCCCTCGTCGTCAACTTCGGTATCCAGCATTCGTTCTGAGCACGAGCCCAGAGATGAACGCGCATCCATCGATGTTCAAACGCGTGCTTCCGTTCGCGCTCGGCTTCCTTGCAGTGGCGTGCCGTTGGGAGACGGACTTGCCAAGCGACGCGAAGGCCATTCACGTCCAGCCGAACCGCGAGCTCCTGATCACGGCTCCGGACATCGTGTCCGGCCCGCTCGCGTCCAATCGCGAGAGCGGCCCGCTCTCGTTCCGGCACGCCGTGGGTGCGCTTCCGCTGGCAGAGGACGCGACGCTGGCGTGGCTCGACGCCTGGTCCCGACGACTTGCGGAGGAAGGCAACACGGAGCGGGCACGCGTGTTCGACGAGAAGCTCACGTGCCGCTGGCTCCGCGCAACCGCGACGAACCACTGCGATGAGAGCTGCACTTCGTGCGAGAGTCGACATCTGGCGATGGATGCAGCGCCGTTCCGCCTCACTGCGGTGGTGAATCGAACCGACCTCTCCGTGATGCCGGACCGCGCAGCGGAGGGCGGCGAAGGGCGTCTCCTCTTCGCCTTGACCGACGGTGCCTCCAGCGCGCTGCCGTTCGCGGTAATCCTGGAATACGCACAGGCAGGCTCGGCACGCGAGTGGACGGAGCGCTGGCACGCGCTCGGGAGCGCGCTCGACTTCCCGGCCGCGCTGACGGCGCTGACCGAGACATTCGTCGCGAGCGGCGCGCTCGCTCAGATCCGGACCGCCGACGCATGGACGGGCCCGATGGTATTTCACCAGTTCCAGCTCGAGAGCGGCGCCATCGTCCCCGTCAACGTACGTAATACTCCCGACTGGACGGCGGTCACGGCCGACTCTCTCCGCACCTTCGCGAGCGGGAATGCGAAGGCGATCGAGGAAGGCACCGCTGTCCTTCCCGAACCCTGGTGGGCATCGTATTCGTCGCCTGCGCTCGTGCCGCCCCCGTGGCTCACGGAGGTGCCGCAAGGTGATGCGATCGTCCGCGGGACGTGTGCGGGCTGCCACGCACAGTCGGCGAGCGGGTTCCATGTCGCCCCGACGGCGAAGGGAGACCGGCAGGCATCGAGCTTCCTCGTCGCCCCGTCACGGGAGCGTGACGAGCTCCGGCGCCGCGTGGAGTGGATGCAGCTCGCGCTCGTCCGTCCCGATTGAAGGACCAGCGGCCCGCCCCCGCCGCGCATCGAGCACCGTCGACCCAATCTTGATCCTCGAGATCGCGTTGCCTGCGGATAGTCTACCGGCACCACGGGCTGACCATGATCGCGCGCACACGCACTCTCCGTCCTCATGCGAGCATCTCGATGGCGTGTGCGGCGTTCATCGCGACGAGCGCCTGGTCGATCCACGCGCACGCGCAGCAGGCACCGACGATCGACGTATCGATCGCCGATGCGGCGGTGATCGCGACTGCAGCGGCCGGGACGTTCGCTCTCTCGCGCTTGCCCGTGACGCCATCGAGGTGGCAAGACGAGCCGTTCTCGTTCGACGAGGGAACGCGCGGCGTGCTCTCGACCACGCACTCCAGGATCGCCGACGTTCTCTTGCTCTCGAGCATCGTCGCGCCCGTAGCCGTCGGCGCGGCGCGCGACGACGACGAGCGAGCTCCCAAGCTCGTCGTGTATGCCGAATCACTGGCGGTCGCAGGCCTCCTGAACGGGCTCGCGAAGTACGTGGTGCAGCGGCCCCGGCCTCATTCCTACGGGACCTCCCCCGAGGCGACCGCCTACACCGAGAGCCGCGGAGCCGACGCCTATCTTTCGTTCTTCTCCGGACACGCGACGCTCGCATTCACCTCGGCAGTCGCAGGGAGCTACCTCTACGCGTACGGCAACACCGACACGACCTCTCGCGCCATCCTGTGGGGTGTCGAGATGGCACTCGCGAGCGCGACCGCGACCGAGCGCGTACGCGCGGGGAAGCACTTCCCGTCCGACGTCGTCGTCGGAGCGGCGGTGGGAACCAGCATCGGGCTCCTCGTGCCGCGCGCGCACATGAGTGACCGCTCGGACGTCTCGATGAGCGTCGGGGAGTGGGTCGCGATCGGGAGCGGCCTCGTCGTCGGAACGACGACATCGCTCCTCCTCCCGCCGCTTCGATCGGACGGAGCGACGGCCGGAGGAGTCGAGATGTCACTGACTCCGACATTCGCCGCGGGCGGCGCGGGCATCTCGGCGAGCGGACGCTTCTGAAGCGCTCGCAGTCTGGCTGGCGAGAAGAGCAGCTCTCGAACTTTCGGTGAGAGCGCCGCTCCCGCGCAGCGCGAAAGCTACGAAGACGGCTGCGCGACGCCCCTCGCGCTCGCTCTCCCCGTCACCAATGCCCATGCCATAATCGTCGCCTCGCATGGTCGTCTCTCGACGGATCCTCGACGCCATCACGCTCTTCGATCCGCAGCCGGGCGAAGAGCTGTTCGAGATCGGTTGCGGCACCGGCCAGGCGATCGAGGCGCTCCTTACGCGCGCGCCGGACGCACGGATCGACGCGATCGATCGCTCGGAGAAAGCCGTCGCCCGTGCCCTCGAGGTCAACCGTGACGCGGTCGCGCGCGGGCGCGTCACGATCGCCGTCGGCGACATCGAGCACGGACCGGCGACGAAGCGACCTCGCCGGCGCGGATTCGCGATCCGGGTCAACACCTTCTGGACGCGCCCCGGCATCGCGATCCCGTCTCTTGCCGCGAGCCTCCGGCCTGGTGGTGAGCTCTGGATTCTCTACGACACGCGAGAAGCGAAGATCGAGCAGCCGATCAAGCGCTCCTTCACCGCCGCCGGATGGTCGGTTCGCCGCGTGTCCGGCCCGGGAGCCTTCGGCCTCGTGTGCTCGCGCTGAACGCGTTGCACCGGCGTTGCGCCCCGACGAGCGAAGAACCACGCTGGTTCGGTGCCCGCGGGCCGAGGCCGATTGATAGAGTGGGGCCATGCTTCGACGCACGGTCATGGCGGTCTCCGCTCTTGGTCTCCTGACTGCCGGCGCCAATCTCCTGACCGCTTGCGACAAGACGAAGCCCGTGACCGACGCGCCGACGTCTGCGACCGACGCGCGGCCGAGCATCGAACGAAACGCCACCACCACGCCCACACCGATGCCTTCCGACATTCCGCGAGCGCTGGCCGTCGGTTCGAACGCCTTAGCCTTCGACCTGTGGGGGCAGCTGGCCAAGGGCGGAAGGTCGAACGCAGCGTTCTCGCCGGCGAGCATCTCGATCGCGTTTGCGATGACGTACGGCGGAGCAAAGGGCGAGACGGCGGAGCAGATCGAGAAGGTGCTCCACTTCGAAGGCGAGCCCGCGGCGCTCGGCGCCTCGTGGGGCGCGCTCGGGCGTGAGCTGTCGGATCCGTCGCGACCGATCAAGCTGCGGATCGCCAATCGTCTCTACGGCGAGAAGACGTACGCGTTCGTCCCGGAGTTCCTCGAGCGGACGAAGACGTCGTTCGGAGCCCCGCTCGAGCTGGTCGACTTCAAGACCGCGCCCGAGCCGGCACGCCAGACGATCAACGCGTGGGTCGAACAGCAGACGGAGAAGCGGATCAAGGGTCTGCTCCCGCCGCAGTCGCTCGAGCCGCTCACGCGGATGGTGCTGGTGAACGCGATCTACTTCCTCGGCGATTGGGCAAAGCCGTTCGAGCCGTCACGCACGAGCGACGAGCCGTTCCACACGAGTGCGAGCGCGACGAAGCGCGTGCCGACGATGAAGCAGACGGACTACTTCGGCGTCGGGCGCACGGCCGGCGTGAATGTCCTCGAGCTTCCGTACAAGGGCAACACGGCGTCGCTGCTCCTCGTCGTTCCGGAGAATGTCGACGGTCTGGCCGCGGTCGAAGCCACGCTCTCGTCGTCGACCCTCGAGACCTGGAAGCGCGCGGCGACGCCGCAGAACGTGAGCGTCTGGCTCCCGCGCTTCGAGGTGAATCCGGCGGAATCACTTCCGCTGTCGAAGCATCTCACCGCGCTCGGGATGCCGATCGCCTTCGATCGCGACAAGGCGGACTTCACGGGGATCGGCAATCCCAAAGACGAGCGCGAGAAGCTTCACATCGCTGAGGCCTTCCACAAGGCGTTCGTGAAGGTCGACGAGAAAGGCACCGAGGCTGCTGCGGCCACCGCGGTCGTCACGGCCGAGGGCGCAGGCATGCCCGCAAAGCCGATCGAGCTCAAGATCGACCGGCCCTTCCTCTTCTTCGTGCTCGACAAGCCGACCGGTCTCGTCCTCTTCATGGGACGGGTCACCGAGCCGTGAGCACACGCCGAGGCTTCGTCGCCCGGCGCCCTCCGCTCACTTGATCGAGATGAGCTCGATGTCGAAGACGAGCGGGCCCGCGGGCGCTCCCGGGCGCTTCGGCGTGTCGCCGTAGGCGAGGGCGCTCGGGATCCAGAAGCGCGTCTTCTCACCCTCGACCATGAGCTGAACGCCTTCGGTCCAGCCTGGAATGACCTGGTTCAGACCGAACGACGTGGGCTCGCCACGCACGACGGAGCTGTCGAACATCTTTCCGTCGGGCGTCCACCCCGAATAGTGCACCGAAACGCGGTCCGTCGCGGCCGGATGCTTGGTGCCCTTTCCCTTCGTGAGGACTTTGTACGCGAGCCCCGACGCCGTCTTCTTCGCGTCCGCGGGCGCCGCCTTCACGTCGGCGGGAACCTCGGGCGGCTTGGGACCTTGCTTGACCTCGAGGAGCTCGACGTCGAACACCAGATCGCCGGCAGGTGCGCCACCGCGAGGCCGCTCGCCGTACGCGAGCGCGGCGGGGATCCACAAACGGCGCTTCTCTCCGGTGACCATGAGCTGAAGCCCTTCGGTCCATCCAGTGATCACGTCGCCGACGCCGAACTCCAGCGGGTCCTTGCCGATCGAGCTGTCGAAGACCTTCCCGTCCTTCGTCCAGCCCGTGTAGTGCACCTTCACCTTGTCCGTCGGTCCCGGATGATCTTTGCCGGTGCCCGCGGTGAGCACCTTCGATGCGACGCCGGACGACGTCTTCGTCGCGTCCGCCGGCGCCGCGCCGACGTCGGCAGGTGCAGGCGGCGCGTTCGGGAATGGGCTCACCGGCAGCGTGGACGCATGGCCCGACGCGGATGCCGCGGCGGTCGCCGAGCTGCTCGTGCTCGTAGTGCTCGACGACGAGCTGTTGTTGCAGGCAAGCATGAAACCGAAGCCGAGAAGGAGGAGGGATCGCATCGAGGCCGGCAGTCTACATGAAGCGGGGACCACCGAGCTCGTTCCGGTTTTGCACGCTTCGGTACAGGCGCGTGGATGCGTTCGTCCGCGAGCAAGCTGCGACCGCGCGTCGATGTCCGAGTCGCCGTCAGCGTCGATGCGCCCACCTCGGGCCTCGTGCGCCCGCCGTTCCCGGCACACCCTCGCCGCAACGCTCGTGCTTGCAGGCGGCCGCCTTCGACGGGCCGTTCGCCGCCTGAGCGATGACAGGCTAGGGAGCCGTCCCCTCGTGACCCGTCTCTCGAACTCTGCCGATGACGAGGCCGACACCGGTCGACTGCGTGCGGCGCTGGCGCTCGTCCTCCGTCGCTATGGGCGGCAGGTCCGCGCACGGCCATGGCTCGCCGGCTCGGCGCTCCTCCTCCCAGGCGTTGGCAACGTCTTCGTCTTCTACGTCCCACCGCTCGCGATCGCTCACCTCCTCGAAGCGCTCTCCCAGAACAGGCAGCTATCCGTCACGGAGCTCGCGCTGCCGGTCCTCCTCCTCTTCCTCGCGTGGCTCGGCGGTGAAGGTCTCTGGCGCCTCGGCAGCTGGATGACGAGCCGCTTCGAGTACCACGGCATCTCGGCGCTCTACGTCGAGGCGATGGACGAGCTTTCGGCGAAGCACGTCGGCTTCTTCCACGAGAACTTCGCGGGGTCCCTCACGAAGAAGGCGCTCGGTTATGCGCGGCGATTCGAAGACGTCTTCGACGCGTGCGCCTTCTCGATCTGCGGCAACCTCCTGCCCCTCGCGTTCGCGGTGGTGGTGCTCGGGCGCTTCTCGCCATGGCTCGTCGTCGTGCTCGTCTCGATGCTGGCGATCACCTTCGCGATCGTGCGCCCCCTCCTCACGCGCCGGCACGCGCTCGTCCAGATCCGGGAGGAGGCGAGCAACGTCCTCGCCGGACACGTCGCCGACACGATCAGCAATGCCGAATCGGTCCGCGCCTTCGCGCGGGAGAAGGAGGAAGCGGCCGTCCACGAGCGCAACGTCCGTGACTTCACGAAGAAGATGCTCCGGTCGTGGGACTACCAGAACAACCGCGTCGATTTCGTCACCTCCCCTCTCTACGTCCTGACGAACACGCTCGGTCTCGTCACGGCCCTCGCGCTCGGTCGGAGTCACGGTATCGGCATCAAGGAGGTCTTCCTCACCTTCAGCTATTTCGCGACCGCAACGCGTGTGGTGTGGGAGTTCAATCGCATCTACCGCAACCTCGAGACCGCCCTCACGGACGCGGCGCAGTTCACCGAGCTTCTCCTCGAGCCGCCCGCGATCGTCGACGCGGCCCCCACGGAGCCCTTCGCGCCGGCCGACGCGAGCGTCCACTTCCGCGCCGTTCGTTTCGCCCATGGCGGACGCCGTCCCCTCTTCGACGGCTTCGACCTGAGGATCCGCGCGGGCGAGAAGGTCGGCCTCGTCGGGCGCTCCGGCGGCGGCAAGACGACGCTCACGCGACTCCTCCTTCGCTTCGCGGACATCTCCGCCGGCACCATCGAGATCGGCAGCCAGGACATCGCGCGCGTCCCGCAAGCCTCGCTCCGCGGCTTCATCGCGAGCGTCCCTCAGGACCCGGCAATGTTCCATCGCACGATCGCGGACAACATTCGCTTCGGCCGGCCCTCGGCCTCCCAAGAAGAGGTCCGCCGCGCCGCAGAGCTCGCGCACGCATCGGAGTTCATCGAGGCGCTCCCGAACGGCTACGAAACACTGGTCGGCGAGCGCGGCATCAAGCTCTCCGGCGGGCAGCGCCAGCGCATCGCGATTGCGCGCGCCATCCTCAAGGACGCGCGGATCCTCGTCCTCGACGAGGCCACGAGCGCGCTCGACTCCGAGAGCGAAGGGCACATCCAAGAGGCCCTCTCGACGCTGATGAAGGACCGCACCTCGATCGTCATCGCGCACCGCCTCTCGACCGTTCGCCGCATGGACCGGCTCGTCGTCCTCGAGGCCGGTCGCATCGTGGAGCAAGGCACGCACGAGGAACTGCTCGCGAAAGGCGGCATCTACGCGGCGCTCTGGGCGCACCAGTCCGGCGGCTTCCTAGCCGACGCGCGTCTAATCTCGTGATCGCGACATGCTTCGCAAGCTTGGAACGGGGCGACGTCCCCTCTACGTTGCGTAACCATGCCCCTCCGTCGCTTCTCGTCTCGAACGTCCCTCCTCCTGGCGGTCTTGGGAGCCGCGTCCGTCGTAGCCGCGTGCTCCGGAGACGACGGCTCGGTCACCAGTCCCGCCGACGCAGGGACGGACGCGCAGGAGCCGGGGCGCACGGACGGTGGCGCCGAGCCCACATACGACTGCGCAAACCTCGACTGCGATGACGGGAACGCGTGCACCGTCGACACCTGTGATGCCAACAAGGGGTGCTCGCACGAAGCCCGCAACGGCTCGATGACGTTCGATCCGCCGGTCGCCGACTTCGTCACGACGAATGGCGCGGTCACCCCCCAGCCGTTCAAGGCGCTTCAAAGCGGAGTCGACGTCACCCAATGCGTCGACTGGTCACTCGACGACGCGTCGATCGGGACCTTGAACGGCTCCGTCTTCACCCCCAACGGCACGTTCGGCGGAAAGGCCACGCTGAGCGCGAAGCTGGGCACCACGACGAGCACACTGCCGATCACGGTAACGGCGATCGTCCAGTCGAACTCCGGCAACCTCACGGACGGTGACCGGACGGCGCTCGACACCCCTTCCGCGACCCCGGACCCTTCGCTCGACGTCACATATCCCGAAGACCACACCGTCTTCCCTCTCGACGTCTTGTCTCCGCTCGTTCAATGGAACGGCGGGCAGGCCAATGACCTTTACCGCATTCAGGTCAAATCTCGATATTTCGAGGCGGTCGACTACGTCAGCGCGACACCACCTTCCCGCTACGAAATCTCGGACGCCGTTTGGCAGGCTCTCGGGCGTTCTGGTCAGGGCGCCGAGAGCGATCCGGTCACCGTCACACTCACCCGTTCGAGCGCCAATGTCACCTACGCTCCGGCGACGCGAACCTGGCACGTCGCTCAAGGGCGCTTGAGCGGCAGCGTCTACTACCGCGAGCTGCCAGGCCTCGGCGGAGGAGCCCCAAACGGAAGGCTCGCGGTGCTACGCCCGGACACCGGAAGCGCCACCACCGTCACTGGTGGTGGGGCGTGCAACTCGTGCCACTCCGTCTCGCGGAACGGTCGACACTTGCTGTCCTCCTTCGACAGCGGGCCCCCGTTCGACTTGCGACTCACGGATCTCACTCAAGCCCCTCCGACGACCGGGCCTGCAGGGCTCGGCGCAAACGTGAAGGGAACGTTTTCGGCCTTCAATCCGGCGGGCGACAAGGCGCTCGTCTCGTTCGATGCGGCCAACGGCACCTTCAGTCTCTCGATCGTCAACCTGAGCAACGGGCAATCCGTGGCGAGCGACGTGCTCGGTTCCAAGTGCGCCGAGCCCTCCTGGTCTCCCGACGGCTCACGCATCGCGGCGATCTGCGGCCTGCAAGGCGGAGGCTGGGCGTTCGATCACACGGGCGGGTCCCTGCGCATCGGCACCGTCAATGCCGATGGTGTCACGATCGACAGCAGCACGGATCTCGTTCTTGCGAACGCCGGCCAAGGCCGCCCGAGCTATCCGAAGTTCTCTCCCGACTCCGCCTTCATCGCCTATTCGCGCACGACCACCGGCTCGCGCTCCACCGGCAACGGCCAACTCTGGCTCGTCGCGGTCGACGGTAGCTTCAACAAGCAGCTCACCACGATCTCTCGAGGAAACCACGAGTACTATCCGTCCTTCGCGCCTCGTCGCGCGGGTGGGTACTACTGGCTCGCGTTCACGTCGAAGCGCTCCTACGGCAACACGACCATCGACAAGCCCCAGATCTGGGTCGCCGCGATCAAGGACCCGCCGAACGAGACGGATCCTTCGCGTCCCGCGTTCTACCTCCGAGGCCAGGTCGCCTCCACGATGGCGTACGAGACGGACTTCGCGGCGAACGTGTGCGTCGACGACGGAGCAACGTGCAGCAGCGGGACTGACTGCTGCGGTGGCACGTGCGTGGTGACCACGCCGGGCTCGACGGGAACCTGCGGCGCGCAGCCGGCGGGCGCGTGCGTCGCCGAAAGCAATCGATGCTCGAAGAGCAGCGACTGCTGCGGTAGCGCGCAAGCCTGCATCGACAAGGTCTGCCAGCGCACCGCGCTGTAGCTCGATCGAGCAGAGCCTCGAAGCCGCCGCCCGCGAGCCCCGCGCGCGGTGACGAATCAGAGACCGAGATCGTTTCGCTCGGGCTTCGAACTCCCCCAACATGAGCTCCGCTTCGCACCGGCTTGGCTTGGCGCGAACGGGGCGCTCGCTACGGTCGCGCTTCAACAACGCCGGCCGAGCTGTACCGTCCGCCCGCACGCGAACGCCTCGTCACGCCGTCTTTCGTCGTGCGATAGTCGAGCCATGCGCAATGCGCTGGCGGGCTGCGTCGCGTTTGCGGTCGCGACGACGCTGATGCGCGATGCGCGAGCGAGCGAGGCGGAATTCGACCTCGACTATCGAGCACCGGCCGTGTGCCCGAGCGAAGCGGCTTTCGTCTCGGACGTTCGCGCGCGCCTCGTCGATCGAGGCTCCTCGAGCGCAGACAGGCGGTTCTTCCGGATCCGGATCGTCGAGGAGCGCGGGGCCTTTCGCGGCGCGCTCGAGACGCTCGAGCCGCCTTCGTCGCGCGAAGTCGGTGGTGATACATGCGAGGAGGTCGCTCGTGCCCTCATCGTGTTCCTCGCGCTGGCACTGAGCCCCGGCGACGAGCCACCGCCAATGCCCACCGGGGTCTCGCCCTCCCCGCCTCTGTCCTCCGACGTCGCCGCCGGCCCGCAAGTGCCGCTGCGGCCACCATCATCCAACACCGCCGAGGCCGCCCCATCGCCATCGACGACGAGGCGGCTACGCATGGCGGTGGACGCTCGAGCTCTCGCGGCGGCTGGCCTCGCGCCGGAGCTCGCGCCGGGCGGGGCGCTAGCTGCACAGCTCGTGATCGAGAGTCGCCCTTCGTTTCGCTGGCTCATCCACGCCGGCGGAGCGCTGGCGTACACGGAGACCGCCGCCGCGTTCGGCGGTGCCTTCAGCTTTCTCTGGTACACCGCGCGCTTCGACGGAGGCCCTGCTCTCGACCTCGGTCCCGTTCGATTGAGCGCCGGGCCGGTGGTCCACGCGGGCGTGCTCTCGGTCGGTGCGCGGAACCTCCCTTCGGCGGCTCGCTACGGCTCGCTCTGGGGGGACATCGGAGCCTTTGCGCGCGTCGATCACAGCCTCACGCGGCACGTCGCGCTCTCGCTCATGGTCGAGCTTGTTGCTCCGCTTCAGCGTCGATCTTTTGGCATTCAAGGAATCGAAACGCCGGTGCACGAGATCCCACTCGCGATCGGTATCGTTTCGGCCGGTATCACGGTGGGTCCGTAAAAAAGAATCGCCTTAGTTACGAAATTGGGAAGAAAGCGGACGTGAGCGGCGACTCATCGCATGCCTGCGCAGGCGCTGCAGCTCGACGTCGCTCCGACACTCGCCATGTCGGTGCGTGAGACCGAGCACCGTGAACGTCTCTCGGAGCTCGTCCGGGAGAAGTACTCGTTCGTCTGGCGAAATTTGCGTCGCCTCGGCGTTTCGCACGCCGAGGTGGACGATGCCGTCCAGGAGGTATTCCTCACGACGGGGCGGCGTCTGCCCGAGATCCGCCCCGGCGCCGAGAGCGCCTTCCTCTTTCGGGCCTGCGAGTTCGTCGCGCTGCGCTTCCGGCGGCGGTTCGCACGACGGCGCGAGGTGGGCGACGACGAGCTCGTCCGCTCGGTCGATCCACGCGCGACCCCGGAGCAGCGCGCGGTGCAGAGCGAGGCGCGTGAAGCGCTCCAGCAAATCCTCGACTCGATGCCGGACGAGTACCGGAGCGTCTTCGTGCTCTTCGAAATGGAACAGCTCTCGACCGCCGAGATCGCAACGACTCTCGACCTGCCCCCGGGCACGGTCAGCTCACGAATCTTCCGCGCGCGCCGCTTCTTCGAGCGTGCCGTGGAGAGGCAAGGCAAGCGATGAAGGATCCGCAGCGTCTCATCCAGAACGGAAGCTCGCGGGCGAAGGCGCTCCTAGCGTCCCTCGACGACGACGTCCCGCCGGATCCGGTCGGGGCCCAGGCACGACTCCTCCGCGCGCTCGATGGCGCTCCGAACAGCACCGGTGAGCTGCGCGTGCAGCCGCATGGCGGCGCGATGCGCAAATGGTTGGCTCTCGCATCCGTCGGCGGATTGCTCGTCGTGTCTGCAGCAGCGTACGAGCTTGCCCAGCGCGACGGCGAGGCGAGCGTGGTGGAGGTGCCGGCTGCGCAACACGAGGCGACGCCGACGCGCACGCCCGCGGAGCATCCCGAGCCCCCCGGGCCTCGAGCCGACGTGCCCCCGGCCCCACTCCAGAGTGTCGACGTCCACGCCCTGGCCGCCGCCCCTCCCGCCGACCGCGTCGAGCCGAGCGCCGTGCGTACGACGCGCAGCGCCCCCTCCCGAGATCCTGGCGAAGCAACACCTCCGAGCTCGACTCGTACGACGACCGCGCGCGAAACATCCGACGAGCTCGCCCTGCTCGAGGCTGCACAAGCAGCGACTTCGCGCGGCCGTCCGGAAGAAGCTCTCTCGCTCGTCACACGTCATCGTCGCGACTTCCCGCGCGGCCGCTTCGCCGTCGAGATGAGCGTCGTCGAGATCGAGGCGCTCGCCCGGACCGGTCGCGTCGAAGAAGCGACCGTCCGCGGCAGGCGGTTCCTCGAGGCTCATCCCGGCTCGCCGTACACGCGGAGGGTCGAAGCGGTCGTTCGCTCGCAGAATCAGAAGGAACAGACTCGATGAAGCGTCTTCTGTTGATCGCCGGGATGCTCTTCGTCGCGGTCGCCGGGTCGGCGAGCTGCTCCGCGACGGAGCGCGTGGACCTCGCATCGCCGCCGCCGTCGCCGACGACCGGCCCCGTCTTCACCGATCCATCCCGCTCCGATGCATCGATCGAAGACGCGGCCGGGCCCGTCCTCGCATGCATCGCCACCGAGTGCCCTGACTCATACGCGACATGCACCTCAGAGACCGGGTCTACGTTCAAGTGCGGCACCAACCTCGCGCAGGACAACAACAACTGCGGCGCGTGCGGGAACAAGTGCCCCAACGACATCAATCTTTGGATGATGCTCAACATGACGTCGCGCTGTGTCGACGGCGCGTGCGCGTACCAGTGTTACAAACACTATTCGCTCGTCAGTAACGGGTTCGAGGACTGGACCGATTGCAACGGCCTGATCGAGGATGGCTGCGAGGCCAACCTCACGAACGACGCCAACAACTGCGGAGTCTGCGGGAACCAATGCGCTGCAGGCACCCCGTGCATCGACGGGAAATGTGGCTGTCCCACCGGCTTGCTGTTCTGCAACGGGGAATGCGTCGATCCGCAATGGGACGACTACAACTGCGGCGCGTGCGGCAACGCCTGCGAAGTCCCGGCGGACGCCTGTGAGCAGCCGCACGTGGCGTATGGCTGCGTGCTCGGCCAGTGCGGCCAGAAGAAGTGCGCGGTCGAGAACAACACTCAGTACTACGACTGCAACAAAGACGTATTCGCCAACACGTGCACCGGTGACGGATGCGAGGTCGACAGCCTCAAGACGACCGAAAATTGCGGCACGTGCGGAAACAAGTGCGCCGCCAACGAAGAGTGCGTCAACGAGGGTAACGGTTACGAGTGCGCCGTCCCCTGCGAGCGGTCCGGCAAGGTGCGATGCAGCAACACGTGCGTCGATCTCCTCAACGACGTACAGAACTGCGGCACGTGCGGCAACGCTTGCCGCTTCGGTGGAGACGACGAGAGCAAGCTGAAGGAAACGGCGTCTTGCAAAGAGGGGCTCTGCGTCTACGAGTGTCAGCCGGGCTTCGCTGACTGCAACAACGATCCGTCCGATGGCTGCGAGACGGACTTGAGCGTTCACTCCAAGAACTGCGGTGCGTGCGGCGTGACGTGCGACGTCGCGGCCGGTCAGCCTTGCATCGAAGGAAAGTGCCTGATGCAGGAGTGTGATGCAGGAGTGACGAAATGAAGCGCTCACGAATCATGGGGGTGACGCTCTCGTCCGGGCTCGGGCTCGTTTCGGCAATACCCTGGCTGCTTGCGAGCTGCGCTACGACCGATGGCGCGGAGCCCTCCTCGCCCGACTCATCGACGCGTCTCGACGCCAGCGGAGCGTCCGATGCGGGCGATGCCGATGACGGCGCGGACGACTGCGATGCGTCCGACGAGAACTGCGTGACGACGCCCGTCGCCTGCGAAGACGCGTACTGGTGTCCGGTCGCGACGAACGTGAGCAAGTTCTACACGCTCACGAGCGTCTGGGGTTCGGGCAAGAATGACGTCTGGGCCACGGGCTCGGGCGGCACCGTGATCCACTGGGATGGAGTCGAGTGGACGCCGACGATCGTACCGTCGGAGACGACACTGCCAATCCGAGACACCTTCCGCGCACTCTGGGGGAGTGGCCCGAACGACGTCTGGATCGCGAGCGCGACCGACATGATCTACCACTCCGATGGCTTCAAGAACGGCACCGCGAACTGGGAGCTCACTCCGAGCGCGACGGACTCCGATTTCGACCGAAGGGCCCTCTTCACTGCCTGGGGCACCAGCCCCGACGATGTCCGTTTCGGTGGTGGCAGCAGCAGCTACTTCGATAGCGAGATCATGGAGGCCGTCTACACCAATCAGGTCGTGCGAAAGCCGTCCGCGGCAGGCATCGAGTGGACCCGCGCCAAAGGCCTCGCCACGGTCTACGGGCTCTGGGGTCCGTCGGCAAACGAGCTGTGGCTGATCGGCGACAACCGACCGTACGGCCCGCAGATCGCGATGACCCTTCACGGAACGCGCAAGGACGACGGCGACGTCGTCTGGACGCAGGTCGACAGCCGGGCAACCGTCATCCTTCGAGGGATCTGGGGCAGCTCCGCAAGCGACGTCTGGACCGTTGGCGGCAACGGGACGATCCGCCACTTCGGCCCGAACGCGAGCGCGTGGGCCATCGTGGATGCTCCGACGAGGGCGAACCTCAACGCGGTATGGGGCTCGGGTCCGAACGACATCTGGGTGGTCGGAGACTACGGAACGATCTTGCACTGGGACGGAAAGACCTGGACCGAGTCGGACGCTGCTTTCCCGGCGCGCAAAGCGAAACCCCATCTCTACGGCATCTGGGGAAGCGGCCCCGACGACATCTGGATCGTCGGCAACGACATCGCGCTTCACCACGGGCCTCGCCAGACGGGAGGTGCGAAGTGATGCTCTCGCTCGGTCGTGCGCGCAGCGTCGCGCTGTTGGTCGGCATCGTCGCTCTCGGCGCCGGCGCGGCATGTGCGAGCTCAGAGGCGGATGACACGGCTCTTCCGCCGGATGGCGACGGTGGCGCGTCGATACTGCCGGAGGGCGGGGAGGAAGACCTCGACGCGGAGGCTCCGGCGCCAGCCAAAGACGCGGGGATCGACGCCGGACCGAAGACCTGCTCCGACCATGGCTTCTGTCCAACGACGCTCCCGGGCGACCAGACGGTGAACGGTCTCTGGGGCGACGGGACGGGCGTCGTGTGGGCAGTGACCAAGGAAGGCGACGTGCTCCGATGGGACGGAAGTGCGTGGTCCGTACATACGTCCGGCCTCGGCGAGCTCAAGACCATCTGGGGCAGCAGCCCGACCGACATCTGGGTCGGCGGAAGCCAAGGCTTGCAGCATGGGACGGGAGAGAGCTCGACCTCGCTGACCTTCGCGTCGTCCGCCCTTCCGGGAGAATGGCTGCCGCCGATTCAATCCATCTGGGGCGCGTCCGCAAACGACGTTTGGGCCGTCGCGAGCTGGGGCTTCGCAGGCTCCGGATTCGCATTCCACTTCTCCGGCCCGCGCGATGGTGGCACTGAATGGGAGCTCGACCCGATCTCGACGGCAGATGTCGGCTTCACCCGTGTCTGGGGTGGTCACGGTACCGTGTGGCTCGGCGGCGGCCGCATGTCGACGGAGACATGGGCGAACGAGACCATCGTTCTCTACAAGTCGGGCAATGGCGAGTTCACCGAGCTGACGCTGCCGGTCAATCCGGATCCGAAGCTCCGTGACCACGAGAAATACGCCCTCTTGACCGGCGCGATCGTGTCGACGAGCACGTCGGTCGTGATCTATGGCCAACCGGAGTCGATGTTCGTGCAGCCTTCGGTCTGGCGCGGAACGAGCGCAGACGGCGGCAAGACCTTCCAGTTCACCTGGGCCGCCGACCCGCGGAGAGACATCCCGAGGATCCACGCCGTCGCCGGCGTTGCGGCAAACAACGTCTGGGCAGTTGGTGAATACGGTCGCCTTCTCCACTGGAGCGGGACGAGCTGGGCGCCGACGGCGATCAGCATCACCGGTCAGCCCGTGCCAGATCCGTTCTTCGCGGTCTGGACGCGCGGCTCTTCCGAGATCTGGGTTGGCGGCAAGGGAATGGCGCTGCGGTTCGATCCGGCGCACGCAAAGGATGGAGGTGCACAGTGACCGCACGCCGACCTGACCGGCGAGGCAACCTCGACGTGGACCAGCTCACCTCCGCGGGCACTCGGCACGGGAGCTCCAAGCTCGCCCG
Organism: Myxococcales bacterium 68-20; assembly: GCA_001899635.1. Taxonomy (GTDB): domain Bacteria; phylum Myxococcota_A; class Polyangia; order Polyangiales; family Polyangiaceae; genus Labilithrix. The sequence goes on from MKVQ01000012.1 coordinate 306,933, forward strand.
GCGGCGAGGATTCTCCTCGACGCTCGTCGTCGTGGGCGTGTTCGCCGGAACTGCGAGCATCTTCTCGGTGGCGTGCTCGGACGACGTGATCGCAACAGCCGACACGACGCTCGATGCCGGCACGGACGTGTCGCGCGAGACGCCCGATACGTCGGTGCCCCCGCCCCCGCCCCCAACCGACGCCGGGGTCGATCCGGACGCACGCGGGCCGTACGATCCTGCCGACGTGCCGGTCGTCTGCGACGCGTCTCCGTGCGCGACGCAGATCGTCGCGGGCAGTGATCACTTCTGCACGCGAATGAGCGACAGCACCGTGCGCTGCTGGGGCAAGAATCAATCGGGCGTGCTGGGCAACTCGAGCGCCGGCGCCGGCAGCGACGCGGGCACGACGACCCGCGACGTCGGAGGTCTCTCCGGAATCACGCAGCTCAGCGCCTCGGAGCGAAACAACTGTGCGCTCCTCGAAGATGGCAGCGTGAAGTGCTGGGGTGCCAACGATTACTACCAGCTCGGCATCACGACGAATCGATACGGGGCGCACCCCGTCCCGAATACCGTCCCCCTTCCGTCGACCGCGACGCGCGTCGAGCTCGGGCCGTATCACGCGTGCGCATTCCTCTCGTCAGGCGAGCTGTGGTGCTGGGGCGCGGATCCCTATCTCCAACACCTGCGCAACGACGCCGAGTTCGAGGCCAATCCCATCCGGGCGCGCTTGCCCGGAAGGGCGCAGATCGAGCCGCTCGCCCTCACCGATCTCGCGATGAGCAACAACACGCTCTTCGGCATCAGCGAGCAAGGCGAGGTCTGGAGCTGGGGAGCGGTCGGCGGCGACGACGGGACCATCGCCGGGCGAGTCGGGTCGATCACGCCCGATACGACTCCGAAACGGCTCGCGTCACTCGAGAAGGTGACGAGCCTCGCCGCGAGCCCGCTGCTCAACACGTACCCGATCCGCATGCGGGGACACGCGTGTGCGAACGCGAACGGCGAGGTCTATTGCTGGGGACGCAGCTATGCAGGCGCGCTCTGCACGGGTGTTCCCGACGAGGAACGAGAGCCAGCCCATGCACCGTTCCCGAGCACGCTCCCGACCTGGCCGCAGCAGCTCGCGGCCGGCGACGAGATCACGTGCGCGCGGATGACGGACGGGAGCGTCTACTGCTGCGGAAGCGACGTCCGCGGCAGGCTCGGCACCGGCGCGATGATCAGCATGAGCCCGTTCTTCACGAAGGCCGCCGCATTCACGGGGCGCGCCGTACAGGTCGCGACCAGCAATCAGGCCGTCTGCGCCCTCGTGGAGGACGGCACCGTCGAGTGCTGGGGGAGCAACCAGAATGGTGAGCTCGGCATGCGCCCGGATGACGAAGACCACCCGACGCCCGTGAAGGTCGCTTTCTAGAGAGGTCGATTCATGTCCCGCGTATTTGCTTTTCTCGTGGCAGCCGCCACCGTTGGAGTGTCGACCCTCGGCGCGTGCGGAAGCGATCGCGGCGAATTCGTCGACAACGATCCGCTACCGTTCGATCGGAACGATGCCGCTACCTCCGACGATGCTCAGTGTGGCTTCCGCTGCTCGCGCGACCTGAAGAAGGTCCTCACAGGCTGCGGTGACGACGAAGGGCAGGTCGTGGCGGAGTGTCCGGCCGGCCAGGGCTGCGGCATCGACAAGTGTGTCGATGCCTGCACGAGCGCCGCGCTCTCGAAAGGCTCGATGGGCTGCTCCTTCTGGATGCTCCCGCCCGACGAGTCCTTGGTCGAGAACGGCGCCGGTGCTTGCTACGCGACCATGGTCACGAACACGTGGGACATCCCGATCGAGATCAACGCCGAATGGGGCATTGATTCGCTCGACATCTCGAAATCGATCTACACGGTGACGCGACCGAACCCGAACGAAGACCCGGTGTACGCGCCGCTGGCGGGAGCGCTTCCACCAGGAGAGGTGGCCGTCATCTTCCTGTCCCAGTCGACCAACACGGCAGATCACGATCCCGTCTGCCCCCAGTGCGAATACAAGTGCCCGCCGGGGGTCGTGCCTGCGGTCATGGAGGACCCGATCAAGCACGGCACGACGAAGACGAAGGCATTCCACCTCACGACGACTGCACCGGTCTCTGCATATTCGGTTTACCCGTACGGTGGTGCAAAGAGCTTCATTCCGTCCGCCACGGTCCTCTTGCCCGTGACGTCGTGGGACACCGGCTACGTCGCCGTCGCAACGGCGGACTTCGGCCGGAGCCAGCGTCCGGAGCTTCACCGCCGGACGATCCAGCTCGTCGCGAACGACGACGAGACGAAGATCTCGATGCGCCCGACGGTCGACATTGCGCAGGGCGTCGGCGTCGAGCCCGCCCTGACGGGTGAGCTCGTCGAGTGGACCCTTTCGAAGGGGCAGGTCCTACAGATCACGCAGCTCGCCTCGCCGTCCGGCAGCCGCATCGTCTCGAACAAACCGGTTGGCATGTTCGGTGGCTCGCCGTGCACGTTCATTCCGGCCGAATACCAATATTGCGATACGACCCAGCAGCAGATCCCGCCATTTTCCCAGTGGGGCACGTCCTACGCGCTCGTTCCGTATCAGACGCGCCTCAGGGGCACGGGGGGAAGCACACCTGCCGAGCAGGTCTACTGGAGCTTCGTCGGCGCCGTCGACGGCACCGTGCTCACGTATGATCCGGCGAGACCGACCGGCGCTCCCGAGACGCTGGCGGCTGGAGAGGTCGCGACCTTCAAGACCAACGCGATCGTCACGGTCACGAGCCAGGGAGCAGCGCATCCCTTCCACGCCTCGGTCTACATGACGGGGGCGGACTACAACGGCGGGTCGGGCGCCGCCGGGCAGACGTTCGGTGATCCTGAGTTCGTGAGCCTTGTCCCCTCCGAGCAGTTCCTCGATCGGTACGTCTTCTTCACCGATTACACGTTCCCCGAGACGTCCCTCACGTTCGTCCGTCGCAAGACGTCAGCCGGCTTCAAGCCCGTGACGCTCGACTGCGGCGGCGAGCTCGACGGGTGGCTCCCGCTGGGCAACTCGGGCGAATACGAATACACCTGGGTGCGCCTCACGACCGGCTACATCCCGCAGACCATCGGCTCTGGGACCTGCGGCTACGGCCGCCACGAAGCGAAGAGCGACGGCGCGTTCGGCGTCTACGTCTGGGGCACGGCGCCGTTCGCGAGCTACGGCTACGCAGGTGGCATGGGCTCTCGCCCCGTCAACGCAGCGCCTCCGCTGATCATCCCCTGAGTCCACCATGATCGATCGCCTCGCCGTCGCGATCCAGCGCGTCACCGCTCCGCGCGCCGCCTCGGCGGCGAGATGATGGCGCCCATGCGAAGACTTCACACCGCGGCAGACGGCGAGGCCATCGTGAACTCGTGCGTCCGGAGCGCCGGGACATGCCACGCCCCGCCGTAGGCTACGGCCCGCCACGTCGTCCGCGTCATCGCATCGACGTTCTTCAGCACCGTGACCGGCGACTCGTTGTAGCGAAAGTTCGCGACCGGGCCAGTGACCTTGCCGTCCTCGATCAGGAAGACGCCGTCGCGCGTGAGACCGGTGATCGTCACCGTCTGCGGCTCGAGCATGCGGTTGTACCAGAAGCGCGTGACGAGCAGACCGCGCTTGGTCCCGCGCACGAGCTCGTCGATGTTCGCAGCCGTCCCGCCGCTCAGGTGGAAGACGCTGTGGCGGCCGGTCGGCTCGAGCTTCTTCTTCTTCGCCCACCAACGTGACACCGCGAGCTTGTTCACGCGGCCGTCGACGATCCAGGGCTGCCTCGCGAACGCGAGGCCCTCGGAGTCGAACGCGGCGCCCGGCGTGAGCGGGGCGGCCGGATCGCTCCGGAGCGAGACGAAGTCGGCGAAGAGCTTCTGGCCGATCTTGCCGGCGAAGAACGAGCGCCCCTCGTCCGCGAGTCTTTGATCCATCTGACCGACGAGGAAGGCCAGCATCTCGAAGACGGCCTGCGGCTCGAGGACGACGGTGTACTTGCCGGGAGGCAGCGGCTTGGCGCCCGCCGACCGCGCCGCCTTGTCGATCGCCGTGCTCGCCAGGACCTCGTCCTCCAGCTGGGCGGCGCGGTGGAGCTCGCGCCCGCCCCAGCCGGAGCCCGTCCCGTCCGGCGTCCGCGCGGTGACGGTGTACTGGGCGGACGTCTCGCGATGTCGCGCGACGAGGCCTGCGCTGTTCTGCATCGCGGTCTCCTCGAGCTCGCGCTCGAAGAAGCCGGCGATCTGAACCTTCGCCTGATCGCCGCGCGCGACGGCACGGGCAGCGACCGCGGCGCGCTCCTTCGGCCCCATCGCGGCAAGCCCGTCGTCGAAGGCGCTCGGCACGGACATGTACGTCTGCGGGCCGAGCAACGGCATCTTCTCCGGATCCTCGGGAGAGAGCTTCGCCATCGCGAGCGCTCGCGTGGCCAGCTTCGCCAGGCTCTCGTCGTCGGTCTGGTTCACCGACGTGGAGGCGTGACGCTGGCCGACCGCCACCCAAGCGGACACGGTCATCTCGTCCGACTCGCCCGCGGTCGTCGCCTCGTTGCGAGCGAAGCGCACGTTGGCGGCCGCACGATGGCGGACGTCGATCTTCACCTCGGCGTCCGGATGTCCGTCCCGCTTCATCGCCTCGAGGGCGATCCCGAGCGCACGCGTGGCGACGACGGCGGTGTCTTCCGTGCCCATCAGCAATCGTCCTTTCCCGGCCTCACGCCGCCGGAGGTCGACTTGCCTCTCGTGTTGACGTTGAGGATGTCGACCTGACGAAAGCGCGCCGGCGGACAGCCGTGGCTGACCGCGTTCGACTGGCCCGGCTCGCCCTTTCCGTCCCACAGCGTGCCGTGGAGCTCCCACGACTTCTCGCCACCGATCATGTCGCACGCGTTCCAGAACTCGAGCGTGCTCGACTGGTACGCGACGTCGCGGAGCGCCCGCGTGATCTTGCCGCTCTTCACCTCGTGGAACATCTGCCCCGAGAACTGGAAGTTGTAGCGCTGCTGATCGATCGACCAGGACCCGTTGCCGGTCACGAGCACACCGTTGTCCGTCGCGGCGATGATGTCGGCGAGCGCGGTATCCTTCGTCGAAGACGCGAGCGACACGTTCGGCATGCGCTGGAACGCGACCGACGCGTGATCCTGCGCGTACGATGTGCCGCGCGACGACGTCTCGCCGATCCACCGAGCCAGATCGCGCGTCGTCTGGAGGCCCACGAGCACGCCGTCCTTCACGAGGTCCCAGCGCTGCGTGGCGACGCCCTCGTCGTCCCAGCCGCAGCTCGCGAGCCCCCCCGGAGCGGTCTTGTCGGCATAGAGCGTGACGAGGTCCGCTGCGTACTTCAGCTTCGCGAGCTGATCGGTCTTCACGAACGACGTCCCCGCGAAGTTCGCCTCGAAGCCGAGGATGCGATCGAGCTCGGTGGGGTGACCGACCGACTCGTGAATCGTCAGCCAGAGATTGCTCGGCGCGAGGATCAGATCCCGCTTGCCGGGAGTCACCGACGGGCTCTTCAGCTTCTTCACCGCGTCTTCGGCGATGCGCCGCGCGTCCTTCGCGATCGACGAGCTCGTCACGTACTCCCAGCCGGCCTGCATCGGCGGGACCTCGGACGCGCGCGACTCGAACTGTCCGCCCTCGACGGCGGTGACCGAGAACGACGGCCAGATGCGCGTCTGCGTCTGCTCGACCAGCGAGCCCTCGCTCGATGCGAAGATCTTGTGCTCGCCGAGCGACTCGATCGCGCCGCTCGCGAACTTCACGAGCGCGACGTCCCTCACGAGAGGCCAGAGCGAGAGCAGGTACGCTGCCTTGTCGGCGAGCGGCACCTCGAAGGGATCGATGTCCATCTTCGTCTGCCACTTGCCCTTGGCGACTGGCGCGGGCGCGAGCTCCACGGGATGCTTCAACGCGGGACGTGCGGCGCGCGCAATCGCGACGGCCTTCCTCGCGGCCTCCTCCGCCGCTCCGCCCGTCACGGTCGGGCTCGAGGCGAAGCCCCACGCGCCGTCGGCGATGACGCGCACACCGATGCCGTACGTCTCGGCCGAGGTGACCGAGACGACATGATCCTCGCGCGTCGCGACTCGCTCCGTTCGTCGGCGAACGATGCGCGCGTCGGCGTAGGTCGCGCCAGCCTTCTTCGCCGAGTCGAGCGCCTGCGCCAGGACATCCTCGACCGTCGCCGCGGTGCGCCTCGGAACTGGCAGCGCCGGAGCAGGCTTCTGGCACGCGGCTCCGCTCGTCGCGGCCGCGATCGCGGAGCCGCCGATGAACCGGCGTCGGGTGACGGGCATGGGCGGAGGGTACACGACGGCGCGACACCGATGAACGAGGGCAACCAGCCGCGCTCGCGCGCGGAGCCGCGCGCACCGCGTCGTGCGATCGGAAACGTCAGCGCCTGCGCATCGAACACGCAGAGCGAAGGGAGCACCTCCGCCCACCCGTAAAGGAGAGCCCCGCTCGCCCGTGACGTGCTAAATCGCGGGCCATGCCATCCGAGCAACGTGTTCTCTACCCCGACATCGAACCGTACCGGACTGGTCGGCTCCAGGTCGGCGGCGCTCACGAGATCTACTTCGAGGAGAGCGGGAATCCGAACGGCAAGCCCGTCGTGTTCCTGCACGGCGGACCGGGTGGCGGGACGGAGCCGAAGCACCGTCGCTACTTCGACCCGAAGGCCTATCGCATCGTCCTCTTCGATCAGCGCGGCTGCGGGCGCTCGACGCCATTCGCCTCGCTCGAGGACAACACGACGTGGGACCTCGTCGCCGACATCGAGAAGCTGCGCACGCATCTCGAGATCGAGCGCTGGCAGGTCTTCGGCGGCTCGTGGGGCAGCACCCTCGCGCTCGCCTACGCGGAGACGCACCCGGAGCGCGTCACCGAGCTCGTGCTCCGCGGCATCTTCCTCCTCCGGCGCGAGGAGATCCGGTGGTTCTACCAGGAAGGCGCCAGCTGGGTCTTCCCGGACGCGTGGCACGACTACAACGCGCACATCCCGGAAGCGGAGCGCGGCGATCTCCTCCGCGCGTACTACGCGCGCCTCACCTGCCCCGATCCGGAGGTCCAGCGCGCAGCGGCGAAGGTGTGGAGCGTGTGGGAAGGCCGCACGAGCTGCCTCATCCCGAACCCAGAGCTCATCGCGCGTACCGCCGGCGACGACTTCTCGCTCGCGTTCGCGCGGATCGAGTCGCACTACTTCGTCAACGACGGATGGCTGACGAGCGGCCGCCAGCTGCTCGCGCCCGCGAACGTCGACAAGCTGCGCAAGATCCCGGGCGTGATCGTCCAGGGTCGCTACGACGTGGTGTGCCCGGCGAAGAGCGCGTGGGACCTCCACGTCGCCTGGCCGGAAGCCGACTTCCGCATCGTGCCCGATGCAGGCCACGCGGCCAGCGAGCCCGGGATCGTGCACGAGCTCGTCAGCGCGACCGATCGCTTCCGTCGCTGAGGCGCGCGGCGGAGGACAACTCTTTCTCGACTCGTCGCGGGCCGTGCCACCATGCGTGGCATCGCTCCGCGGCGCACGACGATCGAGGACTACGAACGCCGCATTCTTCGCGCGCAGCGGCTCCTCGAACAGCGGCTCGACGAAGCGATCACGCCCGTCGAGCTCGCCGAGGCGGCTCACTTCTCGCTGCATCATTTCCACCGCGTCTTTCGCGCACAGCTCGGCGAGACGGTGATGCAGCACGTGCGCCGTCTTCGCCTCGAGCGTGCAGCACGGCGGATGCGAGCTTCGGAGGAGCGCATCCTCGAGATCGCGCTCGAGGCAGGGTACGAATCCCACGAGGCCTTCACGCGCGCCTTCGTCGATCGGTTCGGGATCTCGCCCTCGGAGTTTCGCGACCAGCCCTCGGCTCGCCTCCTCGAGTGGGAGACGAAGCGCGACGACGCGGTGAAGGCCGAGGTGAGCGTGAAGACGCTCCCCGCACTGCGCGTGGCGTTCCGGCGCCACCGCGGCGGGTACCACGAGGTCCCCGCGCTCTGGCGGCCGATGATGCAGTGGGCGGCGGAGCGCGGGCTCACCGCGCAGCCCGCGCCGTTCTACGGGGTCTGCCCCGACGATCCCGACGTCACCGCCGAGGAGCACCTTCGCTTCGATGCCTGCGTCGTCGTCGGCAACGACTTCACAGCAGACGAATCCGTGAGCATCGCCGAGATCCCCGCCGGCACGTACGCCGTCGGGATCCACGTCGGACCGTTCGATCGTCTCGCCGAGACGTATCTCGACGTCATCGGGAGATGGTTTCCGAAGAGCGGGTACGAGCTCGCGCCGGAGGCCGTCGTCGAGCATTACCTCGACGATCCTTCGATCGTTCCACCGGGGAAGCTTCGCACCGAGGTCTGCGTCAGGATCGCCGAGTAGCCGCAGGCGCTCGCCTCACGAGAGGCCGACCATGACGTCAGCCTCGACCGAGCTCGCCGACATCGCGCCGGGCGCGTACCGCTCGAAGTCGGCGATGAAGCGCCGGCGCTCGCGCTCCTTCCACTCCGAGCTCACGTACGTCCAGGTCTGCCAGATCACCTGGGCCGGATCGCCCTTCGCCGCGAACGAGGCGTACCTGCCGACGGGAACGCGCACGCGCCTGAGCCCCGGGGGCACGACCGTGTCCGGCTCGACCGCGACGCCGAGCACCATCGTGTAGGGCCCGCGATGATCCGACTCGTAGTCGCAATAGACGGCATAGAGATGAGCGTCGCCGGCCTTCGCCGCGATCGTGCTCGCGATCCCCTCACGCATGAATCTCTGCCAGTGGGGGCCGATCTCCGTGACCGCGCGTTCGGGCGACGTTCGCAGCGGGAGACCAATGACGACGAGGTCGGCGGCAAGCTCGGTGGGGGTCATTCGCAATGGAAGCTCCTTTCGGTGAGCGCCGCGAGCGGCGTCGGTCCGAGAACCTACGGCTCCGCCATCTCCATCGCTTGATGGCGCGTGCGATCTTCGCCTGCCCCGAAGACGGCCAAGGAGGCGGGTGCTCGTTGCTGCGGCGCGCAATCGGCTCAGGTTGCGATCGAGTCCTGGTTCCGCGAGGAATACGTGGAAAACGGACGGCACTCGCGCTAACTAGTGGCCCGCGAATGTCGACGACGACGAATGGCCGCGAAGCACACTCGGAGGAAATCGTCTTCGAGCTCGCGACACGCCTCCTGCAAGGGGCGACCATCGACGTGACCGACAACGTCGGACGGACGTGGCAAGCCACGGCTTCGACACTCTCCTGGAACGACGGGGTCACGCAGACGCTGGTCCTCGATCAGGCCAACGCGTTCGACGTCCTGACCGAGCTCGCCGAGCGTCTCGCCGCTCCACCCGGCCCGCCAGCGGTCGGCTGAAGCGCGTCGCGCGCTCCCGCGCCTCCCGCCCCTGAGCCTCACGCGCCGGGACGTCGCGCTCGCGCGTCCATGCTGCGCCAGACGCAAGCAGGTCACCGGACGCGCCCGTGCGGCCTCGGGGCGAGCGCACTCGTGCCCCATTGAATGTGCCGAGCCCAGGCAACAGATCGATGGAGTCGCCTCATCTGGTGAGTGGCTCGGAAGGATCGAAGCTGGGTGACGAAGGGCGGAGGCGAGTCGTCGTATGCCGACGAGACGAGAGCAGGCCATGAAGAAGGATCGAACGACGCTGCTCGTGCTCTGCTCGCTCGCGGTCGTGATCGCTTGCAGCGGCTCCAGGAACGAGGACCTGCTGCAGGCGAGCGGCACGGACCGCGTGGTCCTCGACGTCCGCTGCTCCGCCGACGGCGATTGCCCCAGCGGCTTCGAGTGCGAGAGCGAGAACGAGCACGGAACGTCGACGAGCTACTGCAAGTCGCATCGGAGCACGGGCTCGAACGGCGACGATGCAGGCGCAGGAGCCTCGCGATGTCCGGCCGGCTTCGAACAAGAGACCGAGCATGCGGGTACGTTCTGCAAGCCGCATGGTGGCAAGGACGACGGCGAGGTACCGGCGGCCGGCGCGGCCCCCAGCGGTGCGGCGTGTACCACCGACGCCGATTGCGCGCCGGGGCTCGAATGCGAGCTCGAGCTCGAGCACGGCCTGACGACGGCGTTCTGCAAACCGCACGGCCGAAGAAGCAAGGGCGGGAAGAACTGACGCTGCAGCTCCCGGCCAGGTGGCGGCAGTCTCCCGATTCCGTCGTTCTCCGCTGAATCACGTCCCGCGGATACCGAGGGCAGCGTGGCTCACGCCAAGCGTGCAGTCGCGGAGCTGGACGTGGCGCGGCGCCGAGCGTCTCGCGCCGGACGGGCGATGTCGAGGGCTGGCAGTCTCACGCCTGCAGGCGACGATACGCGCGAGCCACGCTGTGTCGGCCCGGACGGCAACGCACGATCTCGCTCGCTCGCGACGTCGATCGTTCGGTCGCGTAGATCGACGATGTCCTTGAGGCACGGGGCTCGGAATGTCAGCCCCGTCCTGGCCCAGACGATCGCGCGGACCTCGGGCCGACCTCGCCTCCCGCCAAGACGGGTTTGAATCCCGCGTCGTCCGACCGAGCACCGAACTTCGGGTGCATCGCCCCCTCGTTTCGGTGCGCGCCTTGCTGAGCTGCGCCCACGGCCGATGTCGTGTCGGTCACCCGCATGAGGGTCAGATGGTCCTTTCGACGAAGACAACGAGAATGCGCAACGTCCTCATGACGAGCGCGCCCGTCATCTCGCTGCTCACGCTCCTGGCAATCGGATGCGCATCGGGAGAGGGACAGGACATCGCTGGCGATACGTCCGTGCAGCGCGATCCGCTCGCCCTCGACGCTCCTCCGGATGACACCTCTCCCAGCGACACTCGCCAGCTCGCACGCGAACGCACGGGATCGCTCAAGATGGTCAGCCTCGAGGACCCGAGCACCCTCGAACGGTTCATCAAGGATCGCAAGACCGCCCTGCGGCTCGGAAAGGCGCTCTTCTGGGATCAGCAGGTCGGCAGCGACGGCCAGGCTTGCGCGAGCTGCCACTTCCATGCTGGCGCCGACAACCGTTCGAAGAGCCAGCTCAATCCGGGCTTCCGCAACGAGATCCCCGGGATCAATCCCAATGCCTTCAACGACCTGACGGGCTTCGGCCCCAACAAGAACAAGTTCGGCCCGAACTATCAGCTCACGGCCGCGGACTTCCCGTTTCGCAAGCTCTCCGACCCGACCGATCGCAATTCGACCGTCATCTCCGACACCAACGATGTCGCGTCGTCGCAGGGCGTTTTCAACGCCGGCTTCGTCGCGACGGCCATCCCCAACGACGTGGGCATTCCGTCGCTCGAGGGCAACGGAGCGGTCTTCAATGTCGACGACATCCTCGTGCGGAACGTGGAGCCACGGCAGACGCCAACGGTGTTCAACGCTGCGTTCAACCATCGCAACTTCTGGGACGGGCGCGCTCGATTCGAGTTCAACGGGATGAATCCGATCGGGCAGCTCGATCCGGGCGCGCGCGTCGTCGAGCGACTGTGGTGGGGCATCCCCGCGCTCGTCACCGTTCGCGTCCCGCGGAGCTCGCTCGCATCTCAGGCCGTGGGCCCCGTCACGAGCGATCTGGAGGTGGCCTTCGGCGCCCCGACGGCCGCGTTCATCGGCCGCCGCTTCCAGGACGTCGCCCGCAAGCTGCTCGCCCCCTCGGTCGTCCCGCTCGGACAGCAGCTCGTCTCACCGGACGACAGCGTCCTCGGTGCCCTCGCGTTGCCGCAGGCAGGCATCAAGGGCTACTACGCGCAAATGATCCGCGACGCGTTCCACGACCGCTGGTGGAACGCGCCCGGCTTCATCGTGGACATCTCGGGCAAGCAGCCAGTGCTGAAGAAGCAGAACGCACCGAAGGGTCCGAACCAGTTCACCGTGATGGAGTACAACTTCGCGCTCTTCTTCGGGCTCGCGGTCCAAGAGTACGAGAAGACGCTCGTGAGCGACGACAGCCCGTTCGATCGCTTCATGGAAGGCGACGACAATGCACTGTCGGCCACCGAGCAGAAGGGGCTTCGGCTCTTCCTCGACAAGGGGAAGTGCATCAACTGCCACGGCGGCCCCGAGTTCACGAATGCGTCGCTCCAGAACGTGCGGAAAAACGAGGTCATCGAGCGCATGGTGATGGGGGACAACCGCGTCGCGGTCTACGACAACGGCTTCTACAACATCGGCGTACGCCCGACGCACGAGGACATCGGCGTCGGAGGACGGATCGGCCCGCGCAACCTGCCGCTGTCGAACTCACGCCTGTTCCAGCGTGAGCTCGGGCAGCTCGTGTCGCTTCTCCAGGCATTCGGCGTCCCGAGGGACCAGGCGATCCGACTCGCCAACAAGACCCTCGGGATCCCACGCATCCAGGCGCGACCGGAGGAGGCCGAGCCTCTCCTGAAGAAGACGGCGCCCGACGCTGCTGCGGAGCTCGAAGCGGCGCGCTCCAAGCTCGCAACCGCGGTCGCGACGCTCCCTCTGGGGTTGCGGAAGAACGCGCAGAAAAAGCTCGATCAGGTCAGCGCGCTCCTCGCTGCAGCCAGCGCATCGCTCGCCGGCGGCTCGGTCAACGACGCAGCTCCGAAGCTCGCTGAAGCAGCCGACAAGCTGGACGAGCTCGCCCGCACACTCCGCACGAGCGTCGCCTCGCAGACGAACAAGGCACGCGACCTCCTCGCCCCGGGCTTGAGCCTCCTGCCGGACCCGATCGATCCGGGTCCCGACCCGCTCCACCCGAACGGTCCTCCGCTGCGTCCCGACGAGCGGGTCGCCGTCGACGGCGCCTTCAAGACGCCCTCGCTTCGGAACGTCTCGGAGACCGCCCCCTACTTCCACAACGGTGGCCAGGCGACGCTCGACCAGGTCGTCGAGTTCTACAACCGCGGCGGTGACTTCGCGAACGTCAACCGCGACAACCTCGATCCGGACATCCAGCCTCTCGGCCTGACCGCCGACGAGCGGGCCGCGCTCGTCGCCTTCCTTCATACGCTCACCGACGAGCGCGTTCGGTACGATCGCGCGCCGTTCGATCACCCGAGCCTGCCCCTCCCGAACGGGGGCACCGCGCCGGTGATGACGCCGATCTTCCCCGATACCCCCGTGCTCGAGGACCGCATCACGCTCCCGGCCGTCGGAGCCGGCGGCAGCGGCATCAAGCTCGGGACGTCCGGTACCCCCTTCGCCCACTTCCTCCAGCCGTTGACGAAGTAAGCAGAGAGCATCGTCGCATCAGCGACGGCGACTCGACCACGGGACCGGGAGCGCGCACCACGCGCTTCCGGTCTTCGCGCTTTCGACGAGCGGGCCAAAGCGTCGCTGCGCCGCAACAATGAATGTTGCGTTGCACAAACGCCGGTTTGGAGTCATGCTCTCGGCGATGTCCTCGGGGCAAGACTCCATGCTGTACGCGCTGCACGCCATCCAGCGAAGTTTCCTGAATCCTGTCGCTAACTTTTCCCAAAAGGCGAGCGATCTCCTGGAAGGAAACGACGGGCTCCCCGCGCGCATGTTGCGCGCGAATCTCGCTTCGCTGCACCGCATCACGAAGGCATTCGACAAGCCCGCGTTCGGGATCACCCACGCGAACGCTCACGGGGCCGAGATGGTCGTGGTCGAGGAAGAGATCGACTGCCACCCATTCTGCCGCCTGGTGCGCTTTGCGCGGCGCTCCGAAGAACCGACGACGGCAGCGGCCCTCGCCGCAGATCCGCGCGTGTTGGTGGTGGCACCGCTCTCCGGCCACTTCGCGACGTTGCTCCGCGACACGGTCGCGACCTTGCTTCGCGATCACGACGTCTACGTCACCGACTGGGTCGACGCGCGCGACGTGCCGGTAGCCGAGGGCGCTTTCAGCCTCGACGACTACGTCGTCACGGTGCAGCGGTTCATCCGCAAGCTCGGCGCGGCGAACCTTCACGTCATCGCGGTGTGTCAGCCGACGGTTCCGGTGCTCGGAGCGGTCGCTCTGATGGCCGGCGACGGCGAGCCCACGCCGCGCTCGCTGACGCTGATGGGGGGCCCGGTCGACGCGCGCCGGAGTCCGACGGAGGTGAACCGACTCGCCACCGAGCACACGCTCGCGTGGTTCGAGACGAACATGATCCACCGCGTGCCGGCTGGCTACGCCGGCCACGGGCGCGCCGTCTACCCGGGGTTCCTGCAGCTGACCGCCTTCACGATGATGAACCCGGAGCGCCACGCGGAGTCGTACGGCCTCTACTGGCTGGATCGCTTTCGCGGAGCCGCAGGGGCCGAACGAGCGAAGACGCACGAGACCTTCTACGACGAATACAACGCCGTCCTCGACATGGACGCGGCCTACTACCTCGATACGGTGGAGAAGGTCTTCCAGCAGTTCGCGCTCGCGCGCGGCACGTGGGTCGTGAACGACGAGCGGGTGAGACCCGAGACGATCTCGACGACGGCGCTCTTCACGATCGAGGGGGCGAACGACGACATCTCCGGACTCGGCCAGACCGAGGCCGCGCACGACCTCTGCACGGCCATTCCGAAGGAGCGGCGACGCCACCTCGTGGCGGAGGGCTGCGGCCACTACGGCATCTTCTCCGGGCGCCGCTGGCGGGAGGCGATCTACCCCGAAGTCCGTGCGTTCATCCGAGCGGCGGAGGCAGCGCGATGAGCCTCCACGGCAAGACTGCGCTCGTGACCGGCTCGACGAGCGGCATCGGCCTCGCCATCGCCGAGGCCCTCGCCGAAGCCGGCGCATCGGTGATCCTGAACGGGTTCGGCAACGTCGATGAGGCTCGCGAGCGCGTCGCCCGCGCCGGCGGACGCGTCGGCTACCACGGCGCCGATCTCGGGCGCGTCGACGAGATCGACGCGATGATGCGCTACGCGTCGGACGAATTCGGCGGCGTTGACGTCCTCGTGAACAACGCCGGGATCCAGCACGTCGCTCCCGTGGAGGCCTTTCCGGTCGAGCGCTGGGACGCCGTCCTCTGCCTCAACCTGTCCGCCGCATTCCACACGACCCGTCTCGCGCTTCCCCCGATGCGCGCGAAGAACTGGGGCCGGATCGTCAACGTGGCCTCGGTCCACGGGCTCGTGGCGTCGGCCAACAAGTCCGCCTATGTCGCGGCCAAACACGGCCTCGTCGGTCTCACGAAGGTCACCGCGCTCGAGACGGCGTCCACCGGGATCACCTGCAACGCGATGTGCCCCGGCTGGGTGCTGACGCCGCTCGTCCAGAAGCAGGTCGACGACCGCGCCGCTCGTGACGGCCTCTCCGACAGCGAGGCTCGAGCGGCGCTGCTCCACGAGAAGCAGCCCTCCGGGGATTTCGTTGTCCCGGCGCACATCGGTGCGATGGCGACCTTCCTCTGCAGCGAGGCCGCGAGCCAGATCCGCGGCGCAGCGTGGACCGTCGACGGCGGCTGGACCGCGCAATAGCCGGCCGCGGAGAGCCGGCGCGGGCTCCTGGGAAAAAGGATCCGTGCGACGGTTCCTTCCCATTGCGTCAATCGGCATGCCGGACGCCGGCAGCGACGGCCCGGCAACGATTCGGACGCGAGCATCTCGCGATGCCGAGCCCCGATTGGGATCGCGTCGACGACCGGACCGGCCACGTCGAGTGCCGACGTCGCGCGCGTCGACTGAGGAGCTCGACGGCGATCAGCTCGCGCGGCCGAAGTCGATGCGACGCCGGACGCCGACCGGCGCGCCACCTGCGAGCCGGTAGCGCTCGCCGTCGTGCGCGATCGAGACGTCGTCCGCGAACGGCCGCAGGCTGTCCTTCAGCCGTGCGAGCGCGACGTAGACCGCGTTGCGGTGGCGGAGCGGATGGAACGTGCCCTTCCACACCCGAGCGAAGAGCTCCTCGAGCGTGACGCCGTCGTCGCCGGCCTCCGCGAGCGCGCACAGGAGGGCGACACGCTGCTCGGGCAGCGAGAGCGAGCGCCCGTCGTCCGCGCGGACCTTGCGCGCATCGACCTCGACCGCACACGCGACCTTCTCCGGCGGCGGGTCGCCGGAAGCCCTGAGCCACGAGCGCGCACCGATGCGCCACAGGACCTCCGCCGGTTTCGCGAGACCGAGACGGTCGACCATCGCTGCCCATGGACCGCGCGCGATCGGTCGCGGGCGCGCCTCGAAGGCCGTGATCGCTCCCGCGCGTCGCGCAGCCAGAACGAGCGTCGCGTCGGCGCCCTCGCCAGCCACACCGAGCGCATCGCCGAGCGCCGAAGCCGCGGCGTCGAGATCGCCGCGCGACTCGCAGATCGCCGCACGCACGAGACACGCGCCGACGACGATCGGGGCATACCCGCGCGGCGCGGCGACGGCGACGCACGCGTCGAGCGTCCTCTCCGCGCGAACGAGGAGGTCGACTTGCGGCGGAGCGGGGCGGTCGCCGCCGTTCTTCGCTGCACGCTTCTTCGTCGTCGCGCTCCGGCTCGGATCGCGTTCGCCCGTGCCCATGCCCTGCCGCGCGAGCGCTTCCGCGAGGGCGAGATGGGCGCGCGCTGCCTCGTGATGCAGCCCGGCCTCCGCGTAGAACTGGACCGCGACCTCGGCCATGCGAGCCGCATCGTCGAGCGCGCCCGCCGCCACCGCGCCCTCCGCGCCGCACAGGGAAGCGTAGGCGCGGGCGATCGGCGGATCGGTATCGTCGGACCTCGGGACGAGGCCGTGGATCACCGCGCGGTCGGTCGCGATGAACGGTGAGCCCGGGATCGTCCTGTGCGCGCGATCGATCTTCTCGACGGCGCGTGCATGGTCCCCCTTTGCCACCGCGAGCCGCGCGTCCTCGGCATCGCAGATCGGGCGGAGCGTCGCGAGCCCCGGCTCGTCGGCACCGGCCTCCGTGAGGCGAAGCATCCGCGTGGCGCGCGCCATGTCGCCGAGCGCCAGCGCGGCGCGCGTGAGGTCCCGCGCCACGACGGAGCGAAGGAGGAGATCCGCGCGCCGTCCCAGCGCGGAGAGGGCGACGTCGCCGAGCTCGAGCGCCTGGAGCGCCTCTCCGCGACGCATGAGGAGCGCGACCTCCAGCATCGGGCCGATCGGACGGCCGCGCGCTTCTCGGTTGACCACCTCCTCCGCGCGCTCGACGAGCCCGAGCCCGAGCAGTGCGTGGACATCGAGAATCGTGACCACCGGCTCGAGCGGAATGCCGGCGGCGCGCTGCGCCGCGCGTGCGTGCGAAATCCACTCGTGCGTGCGCTCGTAGCGCTCCTCGTAGAGCCAGCTCGCCGCGATCTCGACGGCGCGCCGCGCCTCGAGCGTCGCCGAGCGCGCCGTCATCGGGGCGAGGCGCTCTGCCAGCGAGCGGGCCTCCGTGAGCTCGCCGCGCAGGATCGCGAGCTGCGCTTGCGTCAGCGCGAGCGCGGCCCCTGGAGGTCCGCTGTTCTTGCGCGAGAGCAGCTCGTCGATCGCCCGCTGCGCGGCCTCCGGCTCGCCGGCTCGCACGTGACACTCCGCGCGAAGAAGCGCCGCGCGCTCGGCGTCCTGGCGTGTTCGCGGGCGCGGCAGATCGTCGAGCGTACGGCGCGCCGCCTCGTAGTCTGCAGCGCGGAGTTGCTCGCGCGCGAGGAGACGGAGCGCATCGAGCCGATGATCCGCGCTCCGAGCAGCGACGTCGCGCAGGATCCGCTCGAGCCGCGCAGGAGCCGCGGCCGCCCGCGCGAGCGGATGCTCTTTCAGGACGAGGAGCGCCCCCTCCGCGTCATCGAGCTCGACCCGCGCGCGCGCAGCGACCAGCACCGCCGCGTCGTCGTTGGGCGACGCCGCGAGGACACGATCGCCGAGACGGGCGAGCGCCTTCCACGTCACCGGCTTGGGCTCCCCGAGCACGTCGCGCACGAGCGCCGCTGCCGGTGCCGTGATCGAGACGCGCTTGCGTTCGCGCACGACGATCAGGTGCTTGCGGAGCTCGTCGATCGCCGCTTCCGCCCCCTTCCCCGCCGCGCGTACGACTTCTGCTTCGTCGAGTGCCGTGTCGGCAGCCGAGAGGAGCGCAAGGACGCTTCCCTCGGCGCCGCTCCGACACGCCTCGATCGCATGGCGAAGCGCCTCGGTCGGATCTTGCGAGACACGCGCGCCGAGCACATCACCCGCGAGCGCGAGGTGGATCAGCATCGGGTTGCCACCGGTCGCCTCGGCGATGTCAGCGGCGAGCGAACGACCGCGCGCCTCCTCGACCGCGCGAACGAGCTCGATCGACGCCTCCTCGCAGAGCGGCTTCACCTCGAACACGGGCGCCCGAAACGCGACCTCCTTCGAGCTCATGAAGCGGCGCGACACGAGCACGAGACGAGAGAGCGTCCGCTGCGCCGCGAAGCGCGCGACGAGCGGCGCGAGCTTGCGCGAAGACTCGAGCTCGAGGTCGTCCCAGATCAGGGTCGCGGGCGCGCCGACGAGGAGCCGCGCGAGCTCATCGTCATCGGAGGCGCGGCGCTCGGGCCTCGGGATGCCCATGGTGCGAGCGGTCCGATCGATCGCCTCGCGCGCTCCACTCACGCCTTCGAGCGACACGATGAACGTCGTCGGAACCTCGCGCATCTCGGATGCCGCGCCGAGCGCAGCGCGGAGGAGCGCGGTCTTGCCGACCCCGGCAGCACCGTAGACGAAGACGACGGGGCTCTGCGCCACGAGGGCGCGCACCGCCGCAGCGTCTTCGTCACGGCCGATGAGAGGCAGCTTCACGGGCTCGAGCCCATCATAGATGGTCAGGCGCCGACTTTTGTGCGCTTCGTCGGGCCTTCCGGCGTTTCGTCCTCGGCCTGCGCCAGGCACGGTCCTCGCGGCGCCGAGCGCGTCTTTCCCCTGCGCGGCCTGCGCAGCGTGCGCACGCTGCGCATCGACCTCGGTCAGTGCCGTTACCGGGCGGACGCCGTGAGCCCGCAGCTCCGCTCGAACGCGATCGCGGCCCGGTCCCGACCGCGTCCGTTCGCGCCCCCACCATGCACGCTCGTCCGGCTCCACGGATCCGGGGGGAGACGCGGGGTATCGTGGGCCGGCACGGGAGCTCGACAGAAGCGAGAGAACGCCCAAATTGTCGACGCTTTACGTCGCAACGAGCCCGCGCTAAACGCCGCCGGGCCATGTCCGACGCACGTCCACAGTCACCAGTGGGAGAGACCAGCTCGTCTGCGGAGGACGCGCTCATCGCGTCGCGCCGCGCCAAGGCAGACAAGCTCCGGGCTCGTGGAGAGAACCCGTTCGCCAACGACGTCGTACCGCGAGCAGGCGGCACGACCGTCGACATCGCGGATCTCCGCGAGCGCGCGAAGAGCGCGCGCGGCGACGACGGCAAGTACACCGAAGACGCCGTGAAGGCGGCGACCAAGGACGCGGTGTTCCACATCCGCGGCCGCGTGATCGCGTTCCGCTCGACCGGCGGTCTCTCCTTCCTTCGCCTCCGTGATCGCACGGGCGAGGTCCAGCTCCTCATCAGCGAGGCGAGCATGGGCGAGGCGTACGCGCGCCTCGAGGAGATCGACCTCGGCGACATCGTCGAGTCGGAAGGCACGCTCACGGCGAGCAAGCGCGGCGAGCTCTCGATCGAGCCGTCCCGCGTGCGGATCCTGACGAAGGCGCTCCGGCCACCGCCGGAGAAGTGGCACGGCCTCCAGGACGTCGAGACGCGCTACCGCCAGCGCTACGTCGACCTCGTCGCCAACCCGCACGTCGCCGAGGTGTTCCGCGCGCGGAGCTACATCGTGCGCGCGACCCGCAAGGTGTTCGACGAGACCGGCTTCCTCGAGGTCGAGACGCCGACGATGCACACGCTCATCGGCGGCGCGGCCGCGAAGCCGTTCAACACGCACCACAACGCGCTCGACATGCAGCTCTTCATGCGCATCGCGCCGGAGCTGTACCTGAAGCGTCTCCTCGTCGGCGGGCTCGAGCGCGTCTACGAGATCGGCCGCTGCTACCGCAACGAGGGCATCTCGACCCGGCACAACCCGGAGTTCACGATGCTCGAGTACTACTGGGCCTACGCGACCTACGCGGAGCTCATGGACTTCACGGAGAAGATGCTCCGCGCGATCGACGCCGAGCTCGCCCGCGCCATGCCCGAGGCGCAAGCGCGCTGGAGCGCCGAGCGTCCGTTCACGTTCGAGGAGCCGTTCGCCCGCGTGCCGATGAACGAGGCCGTCCGAAGCGCCGCGAAGGCGACGAAGGTCGCTGCGTGGGAAGCCGCCGTGGAGAAGGACGGCGCCCAGAGTGGTGGAAGAGGCCTGGTCGCGCTCCTCAACGGCATGGGCGACTTCGGCGGCAGCATGAAGGAGTGGTCGAAGAGCTCGCCGCGCGCGAAGGCGATCGACTGGGGCAACCTCCGCAAGGGCTGGATGAAGTGCGAGAACGACGGCGAGCGCCTGTTCGCCCTCTACGAGTACCTCTCCGAGCCCTTCCTCACGGAGGACTACAAGGCGAGCGACGGCAAGCGCAGCCTCCCCGTCTTCGTCATGGACTACCCGTTCGAGACGTCGCCGCTGGCGCGCAGGAATGACGCCCGCCCCGACCTGGTTGACCGGTTCGAGCTGTTCGTCCACGGCCGCGAGCTCTGCAACGCCTTCAGCGAGCTCAACGACCCCGACGATCAGGCGGAGCGCTTCCGCGAGCAGGTGCGGAAGAAGGCTGCCGGGGCGGAAGAGACGATGGACTTCGACGAGGACTACATCCGCGCGCTCGAGCAGGGCATGCCGCCCGCAGCCGGCTTCGGCATGGGCATGGACCGGCTCACGATGATGCTCACGAACTCGCCGTCGATCCGCGACGTCGTCCTCTTCCCGCTCCTCCGCAAAGAAACCACCTGATGTCGACGAACGAGCCCGAGCAGGCGGCCGCGGAAGCTCAGGACGCGCGCGAGGTCATCGCGAGCGCACCCACGCCCGCAGGGCGCTGGACCACGGAGGACATCGATCAGCCGTGGAGCATCGGCGAGGCCATCGGCGTCACGATGCGGGCCGTCCGCGGCCACTTCTTCTCGCTGACGCTGCCGCTCCTCGTCGTGTACGTCGTCGGCGGGGCCCTCACGGCGGCTCCGGCCGCCTACGCCGTCCTCATGATCGGCGTGAAGGCGCTCCTCGGCGGCCCGCCGAGCTCGAGCCCGTTCGGCGTCACTCCTCCACCGCCGATCCCACCGGGGATCGCGGCGGGAGGCATCGGGCTCACCGCCGTCTTCGCGCTCGTCACGTCGGCGATCGGCATGTCGCTCCTCGTCGAGGCGGCGCTCGCGGCGGTTCGCGACGAGCGCGTCCCGAGCGGGCGCGTCGGCCGAGCGCTCCGCCGGGCGCCGAAGATCCTCCTCTGGCAGATCGTCTTCCTCCTCGCCGTCGCGCTCTTCCCGGGGCTCGTCCTCGGCATCCCCGCCCTCGTCGCGAGGCTCCAGGGCGAGCCCGAGACGCATGGGGTCTGGGACCTCGCCGGCATCGTCCCGCCGCTCTTCATTGCGACGGGCTACCTCGTCGCGTTCGGCTGGGCGCCCTTCTTCATGGTGGACGACAAGGCGTCGTTCCTCGTGTCGATGCGGAAGAGCTGGAGGAGCTCGAAGCAGTACATCGGCAACATCCTCCTCTTCTTCATCGCGCTCGCGCCGATCGCGCTCCTCATCGTCGCGCCGCTCGTCGGCCTGGTCGCTCAGGCGTTCGTGTGGCTCGGCCTCGCTTACGGCTACGTCCGCGCGACGGGTCGGAACGACCTCCCCTGGTATGCGGCCGACTTCGCCAGCCGCTCGATCCGCACCTTCCTCAAGGTCACCCTGGTCGCGCTCGGCCTCGTCGCCGGCTCGCTCGTGGTCTGGGTGAAGGGACTCCCGACCATGCGCGGCACGGCCTGGTCGATCCAGGACACGGCCATCCGCGCAGCCGCGATCCTCTCGTCCGTCGCCGTCATCATCGTCGTGCTGGCGCTCCTCCTGCCGTATCTGCTCGATCGGCTCGAGGGTCGGCGGTTCACCTCGTTCGTCGCCGCGCGCCACGTGCGCTCGCAGAAGAGCGGCTTCCTCACCGTCATCAGCGTGCTTTCGATCTGCGGTGTCGCGATCTCGTCATGCGCGCTCTCCAGCGTCGTCAGCGTGATGGGCGGCTTCAGCCAGGACCTGAAGCGGAAGATCCTCGGCAACAACGCCCACATCGTGATCGACACGACCGCGGCCACGCCCTGGGGCGACTACGAGCAGACGCTCGAGGCGGTCCGGAAGGTCCCCGGCGTGACCGGCGCCACCCCCGTCGTGCACGGCGAGGTCATGGCCTCGAGCGCGTCGAACCTCGCGGGCGTCGTCGTCACCGGCATCGATCCGACGAGCATCAACGCGGTCATCGACCTCAGACACAACATCGAGGTCGGCAAGATGGACTACCTCGTCCATCCGGAGCTCCTGACCAAGCTCCCGGCGGACGAGGTCATCGGCATCGGCCCCGGCGGCGAGCAGTACTACAAGGGCACGGAGCTTCCGCCGCTCCAGGACGACGATCTCGATCCCGAGGTCCGGGCGGTGCTCATCAGCAAGCCCGATCGCCCCGGGATCATCCTCGGCCGCGAGCTCGCCAAGACGCTCCACGTGTACGTCGGGGACGAGGTGACGCTCGTCTCGCCGCTCGGCGATCTCGGTCCGATGGGGATCATGCCCCGCACCAAGCGCTTCCGCGTCGCCGCGATCTTCTACAGCGGCATGTACGAGTACGACGCGATGAGCGTCTACACGATGCTCGATCAGGCGCAGGACTACTTCGCCACCGGCGGGAACATCAGCGCGATCGACATCAAGGTGGACGACGCCGAGGGCGCCGATCGCATCGCGCCTGCCGTCGTCGCCGCGGTGGATCGAACCGAGCTTCGCATCCGTGACTGGCGCGAGATCAACAAGAACCTCTTCAGCGCGCTGAAGCTCGAACGTTTCGCCACGTTCATCATCCTCTCGATCGCGATCATGGTCGCGAGCTTCTGCATCGTCTGCACGCTGCTCCTCATGGTGACGGAGAAGGGCAAGGAGATCGCCATCCTCAAGGCGATCGGCGCGAGCGACGGCGCGATCCTGCGCACGTTCATGATCGAGGGCATGATCATCGGCGGGATCGGCACCGTGTTCGGCGTCGTCACCGGCCTCGCCATGTGCACCGGACTCAAGTGGTTCGGGCTCCGGCTCGATCCCGATGTCTATTACATCGATCGTCTGCCCATCAGCGTGAACGGCTGGGACTTCCTCACCGTCGCCGCCGCCGCGCTCACGATCTGCACGCTCTCGACGGTCTACCCGGCCTACGCGGCGTCCCGCCTCCGCCCGGTCGACGGCCTCCGCTACGAATAGTCAAGGTCCGAGGCCTTCTTCGAGCAGAGGCTCGAGAAGGCCAAAGCCGGCGCGAAAGCGGGAGCTCGAAGGGCTACTCGAGCTTGAACGCTAGCAGCAGCCTCCGCCCGCCGCGGACGGCGCGGAGCACCGGACGCGCGGTGCTCGGTCCGTCGGACGGAGCTCAGCGACGACGCCCCCGCCTCCCCCCGTCAGGGCAGTAGCTTCTCGAGGAGGCCGATGGCATCCAGCGACGTGCCGCGGGCGAGCGACGCCAGATCGTGGAGCAAGACGGAGGTGAATTGCCTCTTCGCAGGGTCCGAGGCCTTCTTGGGAGCTCGGTACTCGAGAGCCCGCGTCGTCGTCACCCGCGTCGCGGCGATCTTGCCAAGGGCCGCCAGGTCGATACGCGCGCGGTAGGCGTCATCGGGCAGCTCGTCCGTCGAGCCGCGCTCGTCCTCCGTCCCACCGAGCATCGCGTTCTGCCAAACGTTGCTCAGGATCCACGCCGTGCATGCCCCCGAGCGCTGGAAGAGGATCGCCGCCGACCTGCCTGCCGGACCGCCGCTCGCATCAGGGAGATCCCCGAGCTTCGGGCGCTGTGCGTCGAGCTTCGCGCGGCATTCATCGAGCAGTGGTCGCAGCGCCACGAGCTCCGCGAACGACGTCGGGGCGCTGCGCTTCCTCCATTCGTTCGCCTCGGACTGGAGCCCCGCGAGCTCGAGCCAGTACGGCGTGCCCACCGTCACGTACCAGTCCATCCCGAGCTGACCGGCGGCCTCGTAGCTCGGGCCCTCTGACCCGGACGCCAAGATGCGCGGCAAGAGCGGCAGCAGTCGCTCCTGCCTCTCGCGATCGAAGAAGTGACTCGCGACCTGCTCGGCGACGGACATCACGAGCGGGCGCACGACTTCGGGGGTCTCGTAGTCCCACTCTTTCGCGCGTCGCTGCTTGGGTGTCCCCCCGAGGTAGGCGAGGGCAGCTCCGAGGCTGAGCACCGGAGGCACCGCGCCGGACGCTCGAAGCGAGACGTGCTCGAGGGTAACCGCAGTGCCCTCCTTCCACGTCGACTTTGGAGGCGGAGGGGGATCCGCAGAACAGAACTTCTCGAGGCCGCCGAGCACCTCGACGTATTCGAGCTTGCTCGCGGCTTCCTCCACACTCGGCGGTTTGCCACCGGTCGATGGCTGGGCCTTTGCGCTCGCTCGCTTTTCCGGCCCTTGCTCTCGCTTCACCCCGACCGAGCTCCGTCCCGATCGCGGCTTGCTCTCGTACTCGCCCACCCGCCGCAGGCGAAACGCCTGAACCATCACCCTCTCGACGGATCCATCGGGATGCTCCACGTCGCCGCCGAACTCCCTCACCTCGAGCTCGTCGACGGCGTACTCACCCGCCGGCAGGTCGATGATGAGAAACGGCTCACCCTTCGACGGACGCGACCTGCCCTCCGCGGCGGCCGCGTCCAATGCCTTGGTGATCGTCCGACCATCCACCGTTCCGTGGAGGAGGACCAGGCCTCCCGCCGGGACCCTCCACTTCCGCAGCTCGAGTGGTCGGTACGCTTGGGTGAGCGCAACGCCGAGCACCGCCGCCGCGCTCTTCGCGCCCACCCACCGAACGAGGAAGCCGCCGCTGTCCGAAGGAACGAACGACGTCCCCGCCACTTCATGCAACACGAACACGTCCTCGTCGCCCACGCGGAAGAGGGCCCCGTTTGCGTCGGTGGCCTCCTGGTAGTGCGAGTCGGTGCACGACTCGCCGTCCTCGTCGAAGGCGCCCCAATATCGGGTGAGCACCGAGCGCGGCACGATCACGCAAGGGCCACCGTCCCCATGGCCGACGAAGTAGAGCTCCTTGGCTTGTTCGCGATGAGCGTCCGTGAGCACGAGATCGGCCTTCGTCATGCCCGGAGTACAGCTGGGTTTGGGGGTGGACGAAAGACTCGATTCGCTCGCTCGCCCCAATCGGAGCTCCGCGGGTAACGGCTGGCCCGCCGAGCGAGATGCGGACGTAGCGGCACGTGGGTGCCGCGCGCTCGGGGTGGGCGAGCTCGCCCTGCAGGGACTTTCACGTTGAACGAGCTTCGCGATAGGCCTGACACGATCATCCGTGGGACGACGAGAGCCGCGGCCTTGCTCGCTCATCGCGCGCGAAGCGAAGAGAACGCGTACGACGACTATACCGACGCGAGCACGGGCAAGGCGGGCTGCGCGCGGATGACGGGAGGCGCTGCGTCCCTCGCCGCCGATCGAATCAAGCTCGGCCCACAGCTGCGCAGCGGGCCGTCCAACGATAGGCTTCGACACGTGCTGCTTCGGCTCTTTGCGGTCTGCTCGATCGTGGGGCTCCTCGCGTGCGCGAGTGCGCCGCGAGCCCCAGCCGTGGCACACGAGGAGGAGGCCGATGCTGCGGTCTCCGAGGAGGCGCCTCCGCCCGTCGAGACCGCGATCCTCGACGCACCGGAGCGGTCGCGTCCGCCTTCGACCGCGAGCTACGCGGAGGCGATGTCGACGCCCGAGGCGCTGGACGTCCACGACGACCACGCGCACCTGTCTGATGGGCAGCTCACCGGCCCCATGGGGGGCGTCACCAGAGGATGCCGGCTGCCGTCGAACGCGAAGGTCACGATCAAGACCGCCGTGCAATACGGGCGCGCCATCGGCGTCACAGTCGACGTGAGATTGATCAAGCCGAAGTCGGCGCGCCGTCGTAGCAAGGCGGCCGCGCGTGCCGAAGCGAAGGCCCTCGCGAAGATCGCCGCGTGCATCGATCGCAACGTCCGCGCCGTCGTTTGGCCACCGAGCCGCCGCCGCGATTCGTTCACGATGGATCTTTGAAGCGAGTCCGTACGCAGAACGCATCCTGCGACGCCGGACGGGAGACGTCCTCGCGTGCGAGCGGTGACCGGCAAAGCTCTACCTTCATACGAGCTCCCTTCCTCCTGCGGTTCGCCGACGGCGATGCTCGATTGAGATGATCGCGATCCAGGAGTGGGAAGGCTGTCATCCATCCCGATTCGCCCACCTCACCGCGCAACCGTTCAATTTGCCTCGTTTTCCGATGGTCGCGCGTCGCTCGCGGACGGCATGGGCAGTGCACAACGGCCTACATATGGCGCACATCACTCGCCCCCTCGCCGTGATCCTCCTCGCCCTCTCGTCGCTTGCTGGCTGCAGCACCAGCGATCCCGCGGACGACGGCTCGGACGAGATGGCCGAGGAGAACGAGAGCGCGCTCGGCGCGACGTGCGCGGCCTCGCGCGGCGCCGGCATCGTCTCCCGCCACAAGAAGGCGCTTCACGATTCGATCGCCTTCGCGGAGGGCACCGAGAACCGTGGCAAGGACGGCTACAACATCGCCTTCACCCACCGAACCTTCGCGTCGTGCTCGCGCCATCCGAACATGAACATCTGCTCCGGCGGTCTCTGTTCGACCGCCGCCGGGCGCTACCAGTTCTTGAAGCGGACGTGGGACTCCGTCGCGCGAGGGATCGGCGCGCGTAACTTCGAGCCCGAGAACCAGGAGAAGGGCGCGAACTACCTCATCAAGACGGTTCGACGCGTCAACGTCCCCGAGGGACGCGCGATGACCGCGTCCGAGTTCTCGAACGCGATGTCGAAGCTCTCGTACGAGTGGGCCTCGTTGCCTCCGGGGCGCTACGGGCAACCGAACAAGACGCAGGCGCAGATGCGAACCGATTACTGCAGGAACCTCGGAGGCTGCTAGGCATGCGGCGAACCGTCGGCGTCCTCGTCGGCGCCGGCGTCGCGATCGCCCTGGGTGTCCGGATCTACCAGGCAGACAAGCCTGCTCCGCGAGCCGATGCGCCGACGGCATCGAGCGCCGAAGCCGATCCCGGTGGACAGCATGAGCGATCGTCGCCGGACGCCCCGCTCGCGCAGCCTACGACGAGGCCTCACACGCCGCGCGAGCGCAGCAACGGAGCGCTGTCGCCGCGAGCCGTCGTGAACGCTGGGAAGGAAGCGAGCAGCGACACACTCGTCGCCGTCCGCAGAGCGATCGCCGAAAAGACGGATGCGACGACGCAGACGCTCATGCGCGCGCTCGACTCCGACGACTCGGTGGCGAAGCTCGAAGCCATCGACGAGCTTGCGCGACGTAGGCATGTCGCCGCCATCCAACCGCTGTTGAAGGTCGATCCGGCGGATGATCCGTTCGTCGGCCCCACCGCGCTGCTCGCTCTCGGTCGCCTCGCCCACGAGGCCGGCGGAGGTCCTGGTGAGGCAGCGGTCGCGCGCCTCTCCAAGCTGCTCGAAGCCGAGAAGGCTCGCCAGGGCTCGGACAGCCCCGGCAACATCCTCCTCATCTTCGAAGCGCTCGGACACACGAAGATCCCCAGCGGCGCTCGCGTGCTCGAGCGCGAGCTCGTCGCCCCCGAGCATGGCACCGCCGCGAAGGTGGCGATCGTCGACGCGCTCGAGGCCTGCGGTCAGCGCAGCAGCGCCGGCGACCTCGCCGCCTACCGCGAGACGTTCCAGATCAGCGCCGCGGACGCGTTCGAGCGAGAGCTGGAGAAGGACCTGGCGGCGGCGCTCGATCGTGCGCTCGCCGCGCTCAGCCAGTGAGCGCCGGCCGCCCGCCGGCACGACACGCTCGGGTGCCAGCGGTCACGCGCGCTCGCTCCACCGAGGGGCGAAATTTCCGGACGTAGCGCGACCATCCTCCGTGTGCCATCAGTTGCGCCATGCGACTCCGCGACTCCGGGGCTTCCGCCATCTCGGGAGCAGCGACCTCGTTCGCGCTCGCTTCGCTCCTCGCGACGTTCGCGACCGGCGCCTGCTCCAGCGAAGCGATCTCGCCCGAGCTTCATGGCAGCGGGACGTCGAGCACCGAGAGCACACCAACCGACGGCGGCCCGCTGGCCGAGGAGGCGAGCGCGCCCGCGCCCGCGAAGCAGCCGGTGCCGGGCCTCCACGCCGAGTACTTCGACGACTACCACGACAAGACCGTCGAGCGCGTCGAGCCGAACCTCGATCATGACTGGAAGGCCGACGCGCCCGCGCCTGGCATCAGCAAGGACCGCTTCTCTGCGCGCTGGACCGGCACATTGACGCCCGCCGTGACCGGCAAGACGACGATCACGATCGACGGCGACGACGGAACCCGCGTCTGGATCGACGGCAAGCTCGTGATCGACGACTGGCGCGCGCACTTCGTCGAGCGCCACTCTGCAGAGGTCGAGCTCACGAAGGACGTCCCTGTCTCGATCCGCGTCGACTACTTCGAGATCGACCGCGAGGCGTCGCTGCGCCTCTCGTGGTCCGCGGGCGCGGCGCTCCCGGAGCAGGTCATCCCCGGCGACCGTTTCACGACGACGAACGAGCCGAGCGGCCTCCCCGGACCGAAGCCTCCATTCACGAACCCCGTCATTCCGTTCGACTGTCCCGATCCGGGCGTGCTCGCTGCCAGCGGGAAGTTCTACGCGGCCTGCACGGGCGGCTCCTTTCCGATCCGATCGTCGCGCGACCTCGTGACATGGAAGAACGTCCCCGGCGCCGCGATCCTCCCTGCGGGTAAGCCGGCGTGGGCAGCCAACGGTGGCCGCAACTGGGCGCCCGAGATCCATGGCGTCGGCAATGGGTTCCTCGCCTATTACACGAGCGTCAACAGAGCCAATGTCCTCTCGATCGGCGTCGCGAGCGCGCCGGCACCGACGGGGCCATGGACCGACAAAGGCTCGCCGCTCGTCGAGAACGCAGACGGCGTCATCGACGCGACCTTCTTCGAGGACGACGACGGCTCACGCTGGCTCTTCTACAAGATCGACGGCAACGCGAAGGGAAAGCCGACGCCGATCTTCGTCCGGAAGCTCTCGGCCGACGGCCTCTCGTTCGGCGCGGGCAGCGCGCAAACGCAGGTGCTCACGAACGACACGGGCACGTGGGAAGGCGGCGTCGTCGAAGCGCCGTGGGTCGTGAAGCGCGACGGTCGCTACTACATGTTCTACAGCGGCAACGTGTATGACCATCGCTACCGGACGGGCGTCGCTCGCGCGAAGAGCATCACGGGGCCGTGGGAGAAGAAGGGGCCGCCGATCCTCGAGAACAACGGCAGCTGGGTCGGGCCAGGCCACGGGTCGGTCGTCCGCGTGAACGACTCCGACTACTTCCTGTACCACGCGTGGAAAAACGCCGGGAACGGCACCGCCGCTCCGGGCGGCCGCATGGTCCTCGCGGACAAGATCACGTGGAAGAACGGCTGGCCGTCGATCGCGAACGGCTCTCCGAGCACCACACCGCACCCCTACCCGGGCGAGCCGTTCTGATCGGCGACGCTCCCGAGCTAGTGTCCCTTCAGCCGCTAGACCTCCGACGAAGACGAGATCGATCCATCTCGCGCGGCCCCCGGGAGAGGAGGCGACGAGCCAAAGGCTTCGAGGGCGCCGAGCCCAGAAGCCGGCGTGGAGGCGACGAGCGGAGGGCACGCGCACGCTCGAGCCCGTATCGGCACCGCCACGCCCAGCGGGAAGGACGGACGGCGGAAACGGCGAGGCAGACGCGGCGATCGGCCCTCGAGCGCTTCGGAACGCCGACCCCCGAGCCAAGCGGAGACCCGCAAGTCGCCGGCAGGCCGGAAGGCGAGAAACAAAATGGCGAAAGCCCAGAAGTCGCGCTGAGCGCGGTCTTCTGGGCTTCGTGGGAAAAATCC
>MKVQ01000013.1:0-22733 GCA_001899635.1 Myxococcales bacterium 68-20
GCCGTCGCCATGGAAAGCTCGTCCAGCTTTCCACAGCGGTATCGATCACTTGCCCGCTAATGGAGCGGCATTGGGCCTAAGCGCGTCGCAGCGCGCAGCTCGCGACCCCGGACGTGTTCGCTGCCTATGACTTGTGACTGGCCCGAGCTCTGGCTCATCCTGCTCGTGCTCGCCGGGTGTCGATCACCGACGCCGAGCACGCTACGAGCTGACCGCGTCGAGCCACGCTCAGCAGCACCGGCCGCGTCCGCATGCGCATCAGCCGCCGGGCAGCCTGATGCCGGTGAACGTCGGACGGTGGTGTCTATTGAACATGAGTCAGACGTCGGTCGCGACAGCGATGCGGGCAGTGAGCAACCGGTACGAGCCGGCTGCAAAGGGAAGTCGATCCGCCTGCCCCGGTCCTGGGAAGACGCGTACACCTTGTCGAGGAAAGCGGTGGCGGACGGCACGCCGACTACGGCTGTCGGCCGTGTGCGAGAAATCAACGACGACGTGGCGTCACTCGATGCCGTGTGCCGGCCGTACGGGACGGAGCTTCTAGTCACATTCGCGAAGCCTCCATGCGGTGTCGTCGGGGATACTCTTGTCGTCCGCGGTGTCGCGCGAGCACCCGATCCCATGACGACGCTGGGCCCTGCGGATGGCCCTGCAGTTACGTTGGTCGACGCCGTCGTGTTGGGCACGACTACTACGCAAGAGGTCTGCAGAGCGCGGCAGCCGAGGTGATCGGTCTCGGGCGAGTTCCACCGCTCATGGCGTCACTGTTCCGCACCGCGCGGAGGCCGTCGCAGCGATGACGCTCTCGATCTTCGGGTAGGGCGGAGATCTCGGGGAGGCTAGCGAGAGCGGCCGGATCGTGCCCTACGGCGAGGAGTCCGCCGGGGCCGATGGTCGGAAGGCCGTGGGCAAGAGCTTCAGCGCTCGATCGTCGAATTCTCTACCTGAGGCTCGCCCTTCGCGAGGACGAACAGCCCGGGGTAGTTCTCCGTCTCGAACGTGCCGCGTGGGTTGCGGCGCAGCGTCGAGTCCTTGATGAAGAGCATGCCGCTTCGGTCGTTGCTCACGAAGAAGATCGCGCTGCCGCCCTCGTTGGCCTTGTTGTCCTCGATCAGCGTTCCGCAGACCTCGAGGTTGAAGGTGTTGCCGTCGTTGTAGATCGCGCCGCCGTTGCCGCCCTCGCCGTCGTTCGCGCCCTGGCCGGTCGCCTTGTTGTCGGAGAGCACGCTGTTCAGGATCGTGTACGACGTGCCGATGCTGCTGATCGCGCCACCGTTCGCGCACGTATTTCCGAAGCCGGGCTTGCCGCCGAAGGAGCTGTTCACGATGTACGTCGGGCGCGAAACGCTTCCGCCCTCGATGTGCTGCATCACGCGGATCGCGCCGCCCCCGACGTCCGAGCCGCGATCGTCGCAGACGTTGTTGAAGAAGCGCGAGTTGATGATCTTGACCCGACCGCCGCGCGCGTAGATGGCCCCGCCGCCGCCGTCGTTGCCGCCCGTCTCGAGCCCCTTCGCGTTGCCGTCGATGAACGTGAGGTTCTGCACCGAGAGCAGCGGATCGGGCTGGTTGTTGCAGTCGGGCGTCGTCCAGACCTGCGCTTGGTCGCACGTGTTCTGGTAGAGGATGCGGACCTTCCCTCCCCCGCTCAGCGTGACCTTGCCGCCGCCGTCGATGATCGTCGGCCCCTTGTCATTGAAGACCTTCGCGGTCTGGGTGAGCGTGATCGTGACGGGAGCCGGCCCGCAGTCGAAGGTGATGACGCCCCCCTTCGCCACGGCAGTCACGAACGCATCGCCGGTGCACGACTCCGCGCTCCCGGTCCCGACCACCGTGCGGGGGTTCGAGACGTCCTCCGGCTGAGCGGCCACGGGTACCGCGCACGCGCCCTCCGGTTGCCCCGCCGGCGGACCGTCGCCGGGAGGCGTCGGCGAACCTGCATCATCGCCCGACTGTCCGGTCTTGGTCCCGCCCGGCGCGCCACCGCTCGAAGCGCCAGCGTCACTCGCAGTCGAATCGCCGCAGCCTTCGAGCGCGAGCGCGAAGGCGAGCGCGACCATCCACACCCTCGAGGTCGACATTCTCGGAGAATAGCGTCGCCGGCTCGGCGCGGGCGCGGCTTCACCTCGACGTGACCGGCTCGGTCGCACCTCTTCGCAGCCTTCCGCCGTCGCCCCTACGCGCGGCCCCCCAACGAGCGCCGAAGGCGCGCCGCTGCGGGTGGGCGGAGCGCGAGCCCCGAGCTCGAGGCGCGTGCTCCGAGCGAGGCGACCTCGGGGAGCGCGAGGACAGGGCCGGCATAGGCCAAATGCGCAGCGCCCGCGGAGCCGAGGATGGCTTCGCGGGCGCGCGGTGCTCGATGTCGTTTCCCGCCGGGCGCTCGCGTCCTCGAACGGGACGCGAGCTCCGAGCGAGCGGGTGACTCAGGCGATGAGCGGGGCAATGAGGAGCGAGACGACGCCCATCACCTTGATGAGGATCGAGATGCCGGGGCCCGAGGTGTCCTTGAAGGGATCGCCGACGGTGTCGCCGACGACGGCCGCCTTGTGCGCGTCCGAGCCCTTCGCGTGGCCGGGGAGGCCGCCCTTCTCGATGTGCTTCTTGGCGTTGTCCCACGCGCCACCGCCGTTGGCCATGACGAGCGAGAGGACGGCGCCGACCGCGAGCGCACCCGCGAGCATGCCCGCGAGGACCTCGGGACCGGCGGTGAAGCCGACGACGACCGGAGCGAGCACCGCGATGGCGCCCGGGGCGATCATCTCGCGGATGGCCGCCGACGTGGCGATGTCGACGATGACCTTCGGCTGGGGCTCGACGCCCGGCTTGCCCTCGAGCAGGCCCGGGATCTCGCGGAACTGGCGACGGATCTCCTCGACGATCGCGCCGGCGGCGCGACCAACGGCGGTCATCGTCATCGCGCCGACGATGCACGGGAGCATCGCGCCGAAGAGGATGCCCATGAGGACCTTGGCGTCGGTCAGGTAGAGGACGAGCTCGGCGCCGCCCTTCGCGCGACGGACCGCGTTGACCTCCATGTTGAAGGCCGCGAAGAGCGCGACGACCGTGAGAACGGCCGAGCCGATCGCGAAGCCCTTGCCGACGGCGGCCGTCGTGTTGCCGACCGCGTCGAGCTCGTCGGTGATCTCGCGGACCTCTTTGCCGAGGCCGGCCATCTCCGAGATGCCGCCGCCGTTGTCGGCGATCGGGCCGTAGGCGTCGACGGTCATGACGATCGCGGTGCCGGCGAGCATGCCGACCGCGGCGAGCGCGATGCCGTAGAGGCCGAGCTGGTCGTTGGAGATCCAGCCGACCGCGCAGAGCGTGACGAGCGGGATGGCGACGCTCTCGAGGCCGACGGCGAGGCCGCGGATGACGTTGGTGCCGGGGCCCGTCAGCGAGCTCTCGGCGACCTTGTGAATCGGGCCCATCGACGTGTAGTAGTCGGTCACGAGCCCGACGATCGCGCCGCCAGCGGCGCCGGCAGCGAGGGTGATCACCGCGCCGGTGCTGAAGCCGAGCATCGGGAGGACGACCGCCGCCGCGATGACGACGAGGAACGGCGGGAGGATCAGCGCGAGGCGGAGGACCCGAGCCGGCGGCAGGTTCTTCAGCATGCGCGTGATGAAGATGCCGACGACGGAGACGGCGAGGCCGATCGTCGCGAGCAGGAGCGGGAGCGAGACCGCCATCGCGCGGAGCTCGACCTCGGAGGTGACGCTCGGCGCGAGCTGCTGGAGCGTCGCGATCGGCATCGTGAGCCCGAGCGCGATCGCCGCGACGACCGCAGCGACGTAGCTCTCGTAGATGTCCGCGCCCATGCCGGCGATGTCGCCGACGTTGTCGCCGACGTTGTCCGCGATGACGCCCGGGTTACGCGGATCGTCTTCGGGGATGTTCGCCTCGACCTTGCCGACGATGTCGGCGCCGACGTCGGCGGCCTTCGTGTAGATGCCGCCGCCGATGCGCGCGAAGAGCGC
The DNA here is from genome assembly GCA_001899635.1 of Myxococcales bacterium 68-20. Taxonomy (GTDB): domain Bacteria; phylum Myxococcota_A; class Polyangia; order Polyangiales; family Polyangiaceae; genus Labilithrix. The sequence continues at coordinate 3,978 of MKVQ01000013.1, forward strand.
GATCGAGCTCGCACCGACCGCGAACGAGTGAACGATCGTCGCGAGGTGCTCGTGGTTGCGGAAGAGCGCGTAGATGCCGCCGAGCCCGATGAGCCCGAGCCCTGCCACGCAGAGCCCCATCACCGCCCCGCCGTCGAGCGCCGTGACGAGCGCCGTCGGCTTGCCGTGCGCGCGTGCGGCCTCGGCCGTGCGGACGTTCGCGTACGTCGCGGCCTTCATCCCGAAGAAGCCGGCGATGAGCGACAGGAACGCGCCCGCGAAGAACGCGCCACCGGCGAGCAAGCCGAGCGTTGCCGACAGCAGGGCGAAGACGACGGCCGCGTAGACGGCGAGTACCTTGTACTCGCGCGCGAGGAACGCCATCGCGCCTTCGCGGACGTAGCGCGCGATGCGCGCCATCGCTTCATTGCCCTCGGGGGCCTTCTTCACCCGCACGTAGAACACGCGAGCCACGACGAGCGCGACGGCGCCCATACCGATCGACTGATACGACAATGCGTCCACGAATGAAGGTCCTCTCGTTCCGCCTGAAGCGTCGCGTCAGATGGCAGAGGATGGGCGCCGCATCAATGATAAAGTCGCGACTTGACAACGGATCCCGCCTGTGGAAAAACGTGCGACGTTGCAGAAGGCTGGCGCCGCGCAGCGCCCGATCCCCCGGAATCGGAGCTGTTTTGCGGCTTTCTCCGCCTAAAATCGCCGCATGAGCTCGCACGTGGCGACGGTCGCCGAGCAGGCGGTTCGTCGCCGTCCGTGTGTCCGCACCGACGCCGGCCACCCAACCAGCCCGCGCGCGGCGTCGGCGGCGCGGCGTCGGCGGAGCGGCCTCGACGGAGCTTGCGCGATGACGCTCGGAGCGCCGGCTCACCGCAAGATCGGGATGCCGAGCGCAGCGATCGACGCCTCGATCTGCTGGCGCGCGATCTCTCCGCGCTCGTCGACCGAATAGTCGTCGCTCTCGATCTTCAGGCTGCGCGTCGCAGTGACGTCGGCCTTGCCGACGACGCGGTACGGCACGGTCCCGGTCATCGCCTCGCGCAGGATGCGCAGCGCGATGTCGACCGGAACCGTGGCGGGGACGCGGACCTGCGTCGTGCGGTCGGAGCCGAGCCAGATCCCCTCGCCGCCCGGGCGGAAGTCGATCGGCATCGTGTAGCGGTCCTGGAACGTCACGGTCCCACGCATCGCGCGGACGGCGACGTCGTAGCTGTTCGGATTGAACACATCCATGACGACCGTCATCTGCACCGCAAGGCTGGGCGGGAACCCGAACTGCACGCCCTGCATCTCGGCGTGGCGCACCTTCATCGTCGGCTTGCTCGCGCAGCCGTTCGTGACGGCGGCGAGCGAGAGGAGAAGAGCGACGACCATCGCGGACCGGACGAGCTTCACGTGCACAGCATACCGATGGAGCGACGACCACGATCGATGGAATCGGCATCGCGAGTCCGCTGGCGGGAATTTGGTGCACGCCCGCGCCCGAGCCAGCGGCACGGCTGGAGCGGGACCGTCCCCGTCCGCTTCCCGTTTCATTGACGGATGAGGTGGAACGGCAGCGTCAGGACCTGCTGCCGCTCCGGCTCCGGGAACTGCCAGGTCTGGATCTCGCCGGCGATGCAGCGCGCCACCGCGAGCCCGACGTCCGCGGAGCCGTCCGAGTCCACGAGCTGCGCGTCCGCCCGGGTGACGCGCCCCCTCGGATCGATCGTCGTCGTCACGGCGATGTTCACGCGGCGCACGCTCTCGGCGGCCGTCTCCCAGCACTTGCGCTTCACGGCGCCCTGTTTCTCTCGGACGAGTCGCTCGACGGCATTCTGATCGAACACCCGCGGCTCTGCGGCCACGGGCTCGGCGGGCGTGCAGCCCGCGTCGGCTCCGGAGGACGACTCGGCCCCGCACGTCGTAGCGGCCTCGCGCGCGCAGCGCGTGCCGTCGAACACGAAGCCCGCCGGACACGTCGGCGGCGGCGCCTTTCCGTCGAGAGGGATCAGCGCGACGCGCAGGGGCACCGAGCAGCCCGCGAGCTCGATCCCCTCAGCCACGGCGCGCTCGCAGACCTGCGCCTGCCCCTCGCGGGTCATTCCCTCGATCGGCGTCCCGGAGGCGAAGAGGTTCCTCGCCTCCACCTCGCGGGCGTCGGCCACCGCGGTCGCGAAGCCGCCGACGTACACCGCACCGATGACGTGCGTCGCTCGCTTGCACTCCGGCCCGACGAGGTCGTACTCCGTGATCGTGCTGCCGGCGGGCAAGCCGACCCTGCCGACGACCTTCGCGTCCGCTCGGAACGCGCGGCGTCCAGAGATGAGGCCCGAGACGTTCTCCGCGCCGAGCGGGAGCTGCGCGAAGAGCTCGCCCTGGTCGCGAGCGATCTTCGTGTCCGTCTCGCTGAGCGGAGAATAGACGTATCGGTTCTTCGGCCCGACACACTGGGGCAAGAGCTCGAGCGAGAGCTCGCAGTCGCGCATCTCGTACCGCACGGCGACCACCCCCTGACGCCGGAGCCTGTCGAGCTGCGCACGGGAGGACGCTTCCCACGCCATGAGATCCGGTTCCGCCGGCGCCTTCACCGCGGCGCAGTCCGCGCCGGCTCGCGGCCCGCGAGCCCCCGGTCCCTTGTTGCAGCCCGCGATCCCCACGCCTGCCACGACCCCCACCACGCACGCGAGCGCAAGACGACCTCGGACCGCGACCACCATCGATCGCGCGACGTTAGCAGAGTGAGACGTGAATGTTGCGGCTCGCCCGCGACCGGCTCTGCCGGAACGAGTGAGCCCGCTCGCGATCGCGCGCCTCCGCAGGTTGCGAGCGTCACCACGCCCACGCGTCGAGGAACGAAGCCCATCCATACGCCGCGTCCAGCGTTCAAGGCGGTATATACTCGGCGGCTCCTTGGCTGGACCCGCTTCCATCTCCACTCCCCGCACTGCTCCTCGTTCCAGAGAGCTCGCGCTCGCGCGCACGCCGTCGGTCCCGCTCGTCACGAAGGACTTCCAGCGGACGACGCTGAAGGCTCACCACCGCCCCGTCCTGCGAGCGCTCGCCGAGGCGATGTTCTCTCAGGACGGAGAGATCGCTCCCGGGCGGCTGGACGCGTTCGTCGAGGACGTCGACGGGTTCATCAGCCCCGCAAGCAAGACGCTGCGGTTCGGCCTCATCGCGATGCTGTTCGCGATCCGATGGTCGCCTCTCCTCTTCTTTCGCTTCAAGACGTTCGAGGAGCTCACGGTCGAAGACCGCGTGCATCACCTCGAGGCGCTCGAGAAGTCGAAGGTGAAGCAGCTCCCGCTGCTCGTCGTCGCCTACAAGACGGTCCTCACGATGATCTTCTACGAGGACGAAGGCGAGCAGCGCGCGATCGGCTACCCCGGCCCGGAGCGAAAGCGCTGGAAGAAAGGACCTTCGCTCCCGGTGGTCCAGCCGAACGAGGAGGTGGCGCAGTGACGCTCCACGCTCGTTCGCACGACCACGATCATGCGAGGCCGGCGCGCCTACCCGTGATCCGCGGCCGAGAGCAGGCCGCTCCGTTCTCGGCCAAGGTCGACGTCGTCATCGTCGGCTCCGGTGCCGGCGGCGCAGTGCTCGCCCGCGAGCTCGCGAGGGACGGTCGGAGCGTCCTCGTGCTCGAGGAGGGCGGCCACTATTCGCCCGAAGAGTACGGTGCGATGACACCGTCGAACTCGTTCCGCCGCCTATCGCGCGAAGCGGGGATGTCGGTCGCGCTCGGGGTCGGCGACACTCCGCTCATCAGCCTGCTCGCGGGCAAGTGCGTCGGGGGATCGAGCGTCCTCACCGGCGGCGTCTGCTTCCGGATCCCGGAGGAGGTCCTCCACACGTGGAGCGGCGAGCTCGGGCTCGACCGCATGACGCCCGAGGGGCTCGATCCGTTCTTCTCCGAGGTCGAGCACATCTGCCACGTCGAGGACGTGCCGCTGCACATGCGCTCGCGCGCGACCGAGCTCTTCGTCGAGGGCGCCGACAAGCTCGGCATCACGATGAAGACGATGCGCCGCAACACGAAAGGGTGCCGCGGCGCTGCTCGCTGCAACTTCGGCTGCCCCCACGGCGCCAAGATGAGCGTCGACGTCTCGTTCTTGCCGGACGCCGTCGCCCACGGCGCCACCATCGTATCCGACGCGCTCGTCGAGCGCATCGACATCACGGGCGGGACGGCGCGCGGCGTCCGCGGACGCTTCCTCGACGGCATCACCGGCGAGCCTCGCGTGCGCTTCGAGGTGCGCGCGAAGCTCGTCGTCGTCGCGTGCGGATCGATGCACACGCCGATCCTTCTCCGGAAGAGCGGCCTCGACTCCGTGCACATCGGCCGGCACCTCACGCTCCACCCCGCCGTGCGCATCGGCGCGCTCTTCGACGAGGAGGTCGACGGCTGGGACGGCTCGCTCCAGAGCGTCTACACCGATCACTTCCTCGGCGACGGCATCTGGCTGAACGGCGTCTACAGCCCGGTCAACGTCCTCGCGGCCGCGTTCCCGGGCGTCGGTCGCGAGCATCGTCGGCTCGTGAAGCAGATGCCGAACCTGGCCTTCTTCGGCGGGATGGTCCACGACGACGGCGGCGGTCAGGTCCGTCGCTGGCTCTCGCGCGAGCCGCTCGTCACCTACAACATGGTGAAGCGCGACAAGGCGAGGCTCCTCAAGGCGATCCACATCCTCGGCCGCATGGCCTTCGCCGCCGGCGCGCGCGAGGTGCTCACGCCTGTCTTCGGGCTGCCGACGGTGAAGAAGGAGAAGGACCTCGACTTCCTCCTCGAGAACAAGCTCCCCGCGAGCAAAGTCGAGTGCATGGCATTCCACCCGCTCGGCTCGGCCAAGATGGCGACGACTCCGGAGGCCGGCGTCGTGAAGCCCACCGGCGAGACGTGGGCGGTCGACAACCTCTTCGTCTGCGACGGCAGCGTCCTTCCGACGAGCATCGGCGTGAACTCGCAGCTCCCGATCATGAGCGTCACGATGATGCTCGCGCGCGGCATCGCCGACGACTTCGAGCGCTACGCCAGCCGGGCCTGACCCGCGAGAGATTCAACAGGAAGGCACGAAGGCGGGAAGAGGGAGGATCAAATCATGATCCGTCCCGTCTTCCTGTGGACTCTCTGTTCGGCGTGATCAGGGCAATGCCGTTCGGAGAGGCAGAGACGGATTCAGAACAGGGAACAGGGAACGAAGGAGAACGGGGCAGTGAAGCGGGAACAGGCTGGAGCTCGCCCGTTCCCCGTTCAACTTGCCTGTTCCCCGTCCCCTGTTCCACGCTCCGTCACGCGCGAGCTCGGCTCGTCCGAACGGCGTTGGCGTGATCAGGGCGTAGCGGCGAGGCTGCCGAGGCGGCGCGGCTCGGCGGCGCCGATCCACTCGGCTCCGGCACGACCGATCGCCGGCGCGTCGGCGAGGTGACCGCGCTCCTTGAACGTGTAGCCCATCGCCTCGAGGCGCTTCGCCGTGCTCGGCGCGAGCCCGTGCTTCTCGAAGATGACCTCGTCGGGGAGGTGCTGCATGTGGAAGCGCGGCGCGCTCACGGCCGCGCCGATGTCGAGCCCGAAGTCGATCACGTTCGAGAGCTGTTGCCACACGGCGGTGATGATCGTCGGTCCACCCGCGCCGCCGGCGACGACGAGGACCTTGCCGTCCGGTCCGGTCACGATCGTCGGCGCCATCGAGGAGAGCATCCGCTTGCCCGGCGCGATCGCGTTCGCCTCGCCCTGCACGAGCCCGAAGCCGTTGGCGGTGCCGGGCACGGAGGCGAAGTCGTCCATCTCGTTGTTGAGGACGAAGCCACCGCCCTTCACGGTGACGCCCGATCCGTACCACCAGTTGATCGTCGTCGTCAGGGAGACAGTATCACCGTTGGCGTCGACGACCGAGAAGTGCGTCGTGTGCGGGCCGCTCGCGCTCGCGGGGCCCGCCGCGAGCTCGGACGACGGCGTGGCGCGATCCGGCAGGATCGTCGCGCGCTGCTCCTTCGCCCACTTCTCGGAGAGGAGCTCGTCGAGCGGCATCTTCACGAAGTCCGGATCGCCGAGCTTCGCGTTCCGCGCGGCGTATGCCCGCCGCATCGCCTCGAACACGTAGTGGAGCTGCTCGGGCGACTGGTGCTCGAGCTTGCCGAGCTCGTAGCCCTCGAGGATGTGCGCGATCATCGCGAGGGTCACGCCGCCCGACGACGGCGGCGGCATCGACGTGATCTTGTGGCCGCGGTACGTGAACTCGATCGGCTTTCGCCACTTCGCCTGGTACTTCTTCAGGTCGGCGAGCGTGATGAGGCCGCCCTCGTCCTTCATCTGCTTGACGAGCGCGGCGGCGGTCGGCCCCTCGTAGAAGCCCGACGGGCCCTTCTCGATCCGCTCGAGCACCGTCGCGAGCTCCGGGTTCTTGAACGTCGTTCCCTTCACGGGCGGCGCGCCGCCGGGCAAGAAGAGCGCGGCGCTCACGGCGTGCTTCTCGAGGCGCTTCGCGCCGAACTCGAGCGTGGAGAGGAACGCGTCGTCGACGACGAAGCCGTCGCGCGCGAGCTTGATCGCAGGCGCGAGGAGCTCCTTCCACGTCTTCTTCTTCGAGCCGAGCGTGCGATGGAGCTCCCAGAGCCCCGCGACGCTCCCAGGGACGCCGACCGACTTGATCCCGTCGCGCGCCTCCGGCTTCGGCTTGCCGTCGGCGGAGAGGAACATGTCGCGCGTCGCCGCGGCGGGCGCGGTCTCGCGGAAGTCGAGCGCGCGGACCTCGCCGCGCATGCGCGTCACCGCGAAGCCGCCGCCGCCGATGTTGCCGGCAGTCGGATAAGCGACCGCGAGCGCGAAGGCCGTCGCGACCGCGGCGTCGGCCGCGTTGCCTCCCGAAGCGAGGACGTCGCGGCCCACATTCGTGGCGATCGCGTTGTCGGTCACGACCATGCCGTTCGCGCCGCGGACGACGACCGGCGTCTGGTAGGGCCATGGATTCGCCGTCGCGCCCGCATCGCTGGGCGTGGTCGATGCATCCGCGAGCGCGGCAACAGGTGCAGGCGCAGGCGCCGCGGAGACGACGGGTGCGGGCGCGGGCGCGGGTGCTCCGCCAGCACAACCGAGGAGGAAGAGGAGAGCGACGACGGGTCGGAGACCGGCAGAGCGAAGAGCCATCGAGGCGGGAGCCTAGCCGCGATGGCGTCCGGGGCGAAGACGCTCGTCCCAGTTCCACGCCCTGCGCTTCGATAGCGCGACCGAGGCGAGCATCCAAGCCCCGGCGCTCAGGCATGCCTGCTGCACATTCGGGCACCATCATGCGAGCCATACGCGCCCTCGCGCTGCTTGCGTCTCTTGCATCTCTCGCGACTGCCTCGGCGTGTCAGGACGACACCAGCGGCCCAGGGGCGCGGCCGCGAAAGGCCGACCCGACGCAGCCAGGCGCGGGGCCCAGTGACGACGGCGGCGGCAGCACCGTCGACAGCGGCTCGGTGGAACCGGAGGCCCGCCCCTACGTTCACTACGACGTGAATCACGTCCTCTCGACGGGTCAGTCGAACTCGGTCGCCAATGACGGAGTCCCCGTCCTCACGACCGCGCAGCCGTACTCGAACCTGATGTTCGACGTGGGCGTCATGACGGCCGCCGACTGCGACGGCGACGGATGCACCGCCTACCAGAAGCCGTCGAGCTTCCTTCCGCTCGTGGAAGGAGATTCCTTCTGGTACCCGGTCGAGACGATGTCCTCCGGACTCGCCAACGAGGCGGCGAGGCTCGGGCTCGCGAAGAACCACGCTCTCCTCGTGAGCGTGCACGGCCGAAGCGGCAACTCCTACGGCTGCTTGCGCAAGGGCAGCTGCGGCTGGTGGCCGGACAGGCGCTACGTCGAACCGTTCGCCGAAGCGATGATGCAGGTGAGCGACGCAAAGGCGATCGCGGACGCCGCCGGAAAGTCCTACGCGGTGCGCGCGGTCACCGCGGTCCACGGCGAGCACGATCACTTCGCCTACGAGACCGGAGAGTCCGCCTTCCCGATGAACGGCACGGACGGCGTGAGCGTCGTGAACGACTACGCCGCTGGGCTCATCGAATGGCAGAAGGACTACGAGGCCGGCGTGAACGCGATCACCGGGCAGACCGCGGCCGTACCGCTCTTCATCAATCAGTTCTCGCACTGGAACAACACGCCCAGCACCAGGATCGCGTACATGCAGCTCGACGCGCATCTCCGCGCGCCCGGCAAGGTCATCGTCGTCGGGCCGACCTACGCGCTCGGCTACTCGAGCGACTGTCTCCACTTCACCAATCACGCCGAACGCCAGCTCGGGGAGTACTTCGGCAAGGCCTATGCGCGCGTCGTCCTCGAGGGCAAGACGTGGGAGCCGCTCCGTCCCACGCAGGTGACCATCGCCGGCAACGTCGTCACCGTGAAGTTCCACGTCCCCTCGCCCCCCCTCGTCTTCGACACGACGCGCGTGAGCGACCCCGGACGCTACGGCTTCGAGTGGTACGACGCGAGCGGCGCGCCGCCGGCGATCACGAAGGTCGAGCTCGCGGGCCCGGACACCGTCGCGGTGACGCTCGCATCGGCGCCGACCGGCGCGAGCAAGCGCCTTCGCTACGCGTACACGTTCACGGAGTGTCGGGGCACGGGGACGGTCGCCCGCGGCAACCTCCGCGACTCGGACACCACCCCTTCGAACTACGGCTACGAGCTCTTCAACTGGGCGGTCCACTTCGACGTCGCCGTGCAGTGACTCGCCGCTCGTCGCTACGACTGAACCAAGGGGGCTTCGCTCACCCGTCTGGTGCTAGGCTGCTGGCCGTGTCGGCAGCCGTCATCCAGATCTTCGGCACCAAGAAGTGCCAGGACACCCGCAAGGCAGAGCGCTGGTTCAAGGAGCGCGGCATGAAGGTGCAGAGCGTCGATCTCTCCCAGAAGGGCCTCTCGCCCGGCGAGCTCCGGAGCGTCGCCGCGCGCGTGGGCGGCGTCGAGGCGCTGATCGATCGCGACGGCAAGCGCTACGTCGACAAGGGGCTGAAGTACTCTGCGCCGACGGGCCCGCGCATCGAAGCGCTCCTCCTCGACGATCCGCTCCTCCTCAGGACGCCGATCGTGAGGCGCGGGCAGGATGCGACGCTCGGGTATCAGCCCGAGGTCTGGGAGCGCTGGAAGTAGGCCCCCGCGTCAGCGCTTCGCTCCGCTCGAAGCGAACGGACGCGAAGCCAGACGCTTCAAGGTCTGCCGCGCCGTGGAGCGGTCGCGGGTGATGGATGCCTTGCCGCTCTTGGCCTTCGGCTCCGACGATCCGCTCGTCGCCCTGCCCTTCGGTGACGTGAGCTGACCGAGACGCTCGCCGTTCGCCGAGACGCGGACGAGCTCCTCGAAGCGACGGAGGCGCGTCTCCTCCTTCTTCGCGCTCATCACCAGGTGAATCGCGGTGCGCCGGTACCACGGGGCCTGCGTCTGAAACCACGTCCACGCCTGCACGTTCTTCTCGAACCGGCGCTGCAGCTCGGACGTGAGCTCCGCGGGCACTTCGCGCTCGAACGAGTACACGCCGCTCCTCGCTTCGGTTCGCTTTCCGAACGCCGCGAGCCCCGCCGGCTCCATCCGGCCTTCCTTCGTCAGCTCGGCGACGCGCTTCGTGTTCACCGCGCTCCAGATGCTGGTGGGCTTACGCGGCGTGAAGCGGATCCTGTACGCCGTCTCGTCGATGCTCTTTCGCAGACCGTCGATCCACCCGAAGCAAAGCGCCTCGTCGACCGACTCGGGCCACGTGATGCTCGGCTTGCCCGACTTCGTCTTGTAGAAGCCGACCCACAGCTCCGTCTTCCGATCGTGGTGCCGGGCGAGCCACTGCCGCCACGCAGCAGGGGTCGGGAAGAACACGATGTCGTCGGCCTCCGGCATCGCTCGAACCTTACCAGCTCGGGCGAGTCGCCCGGGTTGCTCCGCGGCGATGCGGATCGCCGACAGGCTCCTCGACCGAGCACGTGCCGCGGAGGGGAGCTTCCGAAGGCCAACGTCCGCGCGCGGCGCGCTCCGAAGAGCATTCGCCGCGCCCGGGCGTCGGGTCAATCGCCGAAGCGCGCGATCGGGCTCGATCTCGGTGCCGCTCGGTCTGGTGCTCACCCGAGACCGAGAGACCGATTGCGCGCGAAGAAACGTCAGCGCGTCGGGGCGGCGACGGTCTGGTCGATCGCGCCGAAGATCGACCGGCCGGCGTCGTCACGCATCTCGATCCGCACGCGATCGCCACGGCGGAGGAACGGCGTGATCGGAGCGCCGGAGAGGATCGTCTCGACGGTCCGGACCTCGGCGATGCACGAGTAGCCGTGACCGCCGGCGGCGATCGGACGGCCGGGGCCGCCGCCTTCGTCGCGGTTGGAGACGGTGCCCGAGCCGATGATCGAGCCGGCCGCGAGGTCGCGCGTCTTTGCCGCGTGTGCGACGAGGGTGCCGAAGTCGAACGTCATGTCGACGCCCGCATTCGCCTTCCCGAACGGCATGCCGTTGAGCGAGACGTCGAGCACGCGATGGAGCTTGCCGTCCTTCCACGCGTCGCCGAGTGTGTCGGGGGTGACCGCCACGGGCGAGAACGCCGAGGCCGGCTTCGACTGGAAGAAGCCGAAGCCCTTCGCCAACTCCGCCGGGATCAGGTTCCGGAGCGAGACGTCGTTGACGAGCATCACGAGGCGGATCGCGGCGAGGGCCTCCTCGCGCGTCGCGCCCTGGCGCACGTCGCCGACGATGACCGCGACCTCGCCCTCGAGATCGCAGCCCCATCCTTCGTCGGCCAGCGGGATCGGATCGCGCGGCGCGAGGAAGATGTCCGAGCCGCCCTGGTACATCAGCGGATCGGTCCAGAAGCTCTCCGGCATCTCCGCCTTGCGCGCCTTGCGGACGAGCGCGACGTGGTTCACGTACGCCGAGCCGTCGGCCCACTGGTAAGCGCGCGGCAGCGGCGAAGAGCACGCCTCCTCGGAGAACGGCTCCTTCGCGCCCTCCCCTCGCCCGAGGGCCGCGGCGAGCTCGCGAAGGCGACCTTCGCTCTCCGCCCACGTGTCGAGCGCGCGCTGGAGCGACGGCGCGACAGAAGAGGCGTCCACGCACCAGGCGAGGTCGTCCGACACAACGACGAGGCGCCCGTCGCGCCCGGACTTCAACGATGCGAGCTTCATCACGCGTTCTCCTACTACTTGCCCGTGGTGCCGGGGAGCTTCGCCTTTTCGAACGCCGACCAGCACGCGTCGTAGTCGGCCTGCAGCGCCGGGCTCTCCATCGCGAAGCGGGTGGGCCGGATGACCCAACGGCTCTCGAACATGAATGCGAGCGTGTCCTCGATTTTGTGCGGGCCGAGCTCGACCTCGACCGCGCGCTGGTAGCTCGTCTTGTCGGGGCCGTGCGCGCTCATGCAGTTGTGCAGCGACGCGCCGCCGGGAGCGAAGCCGCCCCCTTCCTTCGCGTCGTAGATACCGTGCACGAGGCCCATGAACTCGCTCATCACGTTGCGGTGGAACCACGGCGGCCGGAACGTGTTCTCGGCGACCATCCAGCGCGGCGGGAAGATCACGAAATCGCAGTTTGCCGTCCCGGGCACCTCGCTCGGCGAGGTGAGGACGGTGAAGATCGACGGATCGGGGTGATCGAAGCTCACCGTGCCGATCGTGTTGAAGAGGCGGAGGTCGTATTTGTACGGCGCGAGATTGCCGTGCCACGCGACCACGTCGAGCGGCGAGTGATCGAGCTTCGTCGACCAGAGGCGGCCGAGGAACTTCTGCACGACCTCGGTGGGCCGATCGACGTCCTCGAACGCAGCGACCGGCGTGAGGAAGTCGCGCGCGTTGGCGAGGCCGTTCGAGCCGATCGGTCCGAGCTCGGGCAGGCGGAAGAGCGCGCCGTAGTTCTCGCAGACGTAGCCGATCGCCTTCCCATCCGGCAGCTCCGCGCGGAAGCGCACACCGCGCGGCACGACGCCGATCTCACCCGGCGCGATCTCGAGCACGCCCAGCTCGGTGAAGAGCCGGAGCTTGCCCGCCTGCGGCACGATCAGGAGCTCGCCGTCGGCGTCGTAGAAGACGCGATCGACCATCGAGCGATTCGCGACGTACATGTGGATGCCGAGGCCGGAGCCGACCGCGGCGTCACCGTTGCCCGCGAAGGTCACGAGACCGTCGACGAAGTCCGTCGGCGCCGAAGGGAGCTCCGGCGGGCTCCACCGGAGGCGGTTCGGCGAGGCTGGCGCCTCGTCGAACGGCCCGCTCCGGAGGAGGCCCTGCGGGTGAGGCTGGAAGGCCGCGTGCTCCGCACTCGGCCGCAGCCGGTACAGCCACGAGCGCTTGTTCTCCTTCCGCGGCGCAGTGAACGCCGAGCCCGAAAGCTGCTCGGCGTAGAGCCCGTACGGCACGCGCTGAGGCGAGTTCTGGCCGCGCGGCAACGCGCCCGAGACCGCCTCCGTCGCAAACTCGTTTCCGAAGCCGGAGAGGTAGCTCACGAGGCCTTTCTACTACGGCGTGGCCGGCGTTGCAGGGCCGGCGGCAGGAACGTTGATGACGCCGCGGCGGATCTGGTCGAGCTCGATCGACTCGAAGAGCGCCTGGAAGTTGCCGTTGCCGAAGCCCTCGTTGCCCTTGCGCTGGATGATCTCGAAGAAGATCGGGCCGAACAGGTTGTCGGTGAAGATCTGGAGGAGGAAGCCCTCCTTCTCGTTGCCGTCGATGAGGATCCGGTTCTTCCGGAGCGCCGCGAGGTCCTCCTTGTGCGGACCGACGCGCTTGTCGACGAGCTCGTAATACGTCTCGATCGTGTCCTGGAAGATGACGCCGTTGGCGCGGAGCTTGTCGATCGTCGTGTAGATGTCCTCCGTCGTCAGCGCGAGGTGCTGGATGCCCTCGCCGTTGTACTGACGGATGAACTCCTCGATCTGCGAGTTCTCGTCCTGGCTCTCGTTGAGCGGGATGCGGATCGCGCGGTCGGGCGCGATCATCGCCTGGGAGAAGAGGCCCGTCGCCTGGCCCTTGATGTCGAAGAACTTCTGCTCCTGGAAGCCGAAGATGCGCTCGTAGAAGCCCGACCAGGTCCGCATCTCGCCGCGGCGGACGTTGTGCGTGAGGTGATCGAGCAGATCGAGGCCGACGCTGTTCTTCGCCTCGGCTTCCTCGGCGCCGGGGACCGGACGCCAGTCGTCGTAGAGCGAGCCCTTCGCGCCGTGGCGATCGACGAGATAGAGGAGGCTGCCGCCGATGCCTTCGAGCGCGAAGCTGTCGGAGCCGAGCACGCCCTTGGACGCGTCGGCCGCACGTGCGCCGCGCTCGAGCGCCATCTCGAAGGCGCGCTTCGCGTCGGCGACGCGGAAGGCCATGCCGTTCGCGGAGGGGCCGTGGGCCGCACGGAACTCGGCGCCCTGGCCGGCCGGGTCGCGGTTCACGAGCAGGTTGATACGGCCCTGCTTGAAACGGACGACGTCGCGCGTCGGGTGCGTCGCGGTGGCGGTGAAGCCGAGCTTCTCGATGAGATCGATCATCTTGCCCGGCTCGGGCGACGTGAACTCGACGAACTCGAACCCGTCGAGACCGAGGGGGTTATCCGACACGTTGCTCATCTGTGCTTCTCCTTACCGTCTACCGCCGGGGTAGTAACAATTGTTACGACTCCGGTAGTAACAACCGCAACCATCCGACGCAAGTCGAACGTCAGCCACGTGCGAGAAGACGCGTCGCCGAGGCCTCGAGCCGACGGAGCAGGCCCTTCAGTGCCTCGACCTCGCGGTCGCTCATCCCCTCGCGGACCTCGGCTTCGAGCTCGAGCGCTGCCGGGACCACCCGGCGATAGAGGTCGCGCCCGGTCGCCGTGAGCGAGAGCCGGAGCGAGCGCGCATCCTCGGCGTTCGGCACCCGCCGCAAGAGCTCGCGCCGCTCGAGGACCTGCGCGGCACGGCTGACGGTCACCTTGTCCATCTGCGTCAAGCCGACGATCTCCTGCTGCGTGAGCTCGTTACTTTCGGCCAGAACGGTGATGACGCGCCACTCCGGCATCTTCAGCGCGAAGAGCTTTTCGTAGGACTGCGCGATGGCCAGGCTGACGACGTTCGACGCCAGCGAGAGACGGTACGGCAGGAATTCCTCGAGCTTCAGACGGGAGCGCGCCACGGCTTCACGGCATCACTAGCACGTCCGCGCCGCGACGCCCCGATCCAGCCCCGACCAGCCTCCGCCCTCCGCTCCCGCGCCGATCTCGCCCTTCGCACCACGCAGCAAGACATAGTGAGGTTCCGAGGGGCTCGAAGGCAGCGTACCCTGGCCGACGACCGACGATGAGTCACGAGCGCATCAAGGATCTCCAGGCGACGGTACCGGAGCGCGCGAGGACACCTCGCGACGCGACCATCGTCGTGGCGCCGCCGTCGCTCGTCCCGAACAGCGCGACGACGCTCGACAGCATCGTGCCCCTGCCGCTCGACTCGTACCAGCCGCCCGCGAGCCTGTCCTCGCCGCCCGCCCCGCGCGAACAGATCGTACCGTCGGCGGCGACCGTGAGGTCGATCCTCGACCACGTCCGCAAGCCTCCCGCCGACCGCCTCGAGGTGGAGGCACACGTCGCCTCCGGCGGGATGGGCTCCATCGACATCGCCGTCGACCGCGCGCTCGATCGGCGGATCGCGATCAAGACACTCCATCCGCACCTCCGCTCCGACGACCAGACCGTGCGGATGTTCCTCCGCGAGGCGCGGCTCACGGGCCTCCTCGATCATCCGCACATCGTGCCGGTCTACGACCTCGGTGAGCGCGAGGGTCAGCTCTTCTTCGCGATGAAGCACGTCGAGGGACGGACCCTCGCCGAGCTCGCTCGCACGCTCCCGCGCGGGGTGCTCGACACGACGACGCTCTACACGCTCCTCGACGTGTTCACGAAGGTCTGCGACGCCCTCGCATTCGCGCACAGCCGCGGCGTCCTCCATTGCGACGTGAAGCCGGCGAACGTCATGGTCGGCGACTTCGGTCAGGTCTTCCTGATGGACTGGGGAATCGCGCGGCTCGTGGTGAAAGAGGCCGCGCCGCCCGCTCCGGTCCCTGCCACGGGCGATGGCAACGCGACCTCGCCGCGAGATGCGAAGAAGGCGCAACCGCACACGCCGGCGGACAACGCAGTCATCGGAACGCCTTCTTACATGTCACCCGAGCAGGCGCGCGGCGATCGCAAGAGCCTCGACGTCCGCTCCGACGTCTTCCTGCTCGGGGCGATGCTCTACCATCTGCTCGCGCATCGACCGCCGTACGTGAGCGGCGATCGCAACGAGACGCTCGCCCTCGCCACGGCCGGAGTCTTCCCGAGCCCCCGCAAGATCGCCGGCGAGGCGGCGGTCCCGCTCGAGCTCGAGCGCATCGTCCTGCGCGCGATGGAGAAGGAGCCGGCCGATCGCTATCCGTCCGTGGCCGCCCTGAAGGAGGACGTCGTTCGATTCATGCGCGGCGGCGCCGAGTTTCCGCGCCGGTCCTTCCGCGCCGGTGACGCGATCGTGCGCGAGGGCGAGCCGGGCGACGCTGCGTACATCATCGTCGAGGGCCGGTGCGAGATCCGGAAGGAGACGCCCCAGGGAACGCAGACGCTCCACACGATCGGCGCCGGCGACGTCTTCGGCGAGATGGCGATCCTCACCGAAGGCTCGCGCACGGCGACCGTCGTCGCTACCGAGCCGACCACCGTCCTGGTGATCACCTCGCAGGTCCTCGAGCAGGAGCTGGCCGCGCTCAAGCCGTGGATGGCGACGCTCCTCAAGTCGCTCGCGTCACGGTTCCGGGACATCGACACCCAGAACCGCGCGACCTACGCGGCGACGCCTTCGCCGGCGCGCATCGCGAACCAGGTCCTCATGAACCTCGAGACGTGGGGCGAGGTCGACGAGCACGGCGGACGCTGGATGAAGTGGACCGAGCTCGCGCCCGAGCTCGAGGCGCAGCTCGGCCTCGCGCCCGTGGCGCTCTTCGGCGCGATCGCACGTTATGGCCTCGTACTCGACGTCGACGGCGATCGGCTCACGATCCCCGATCCGGCGGCTCTCCGTGCCCGCCTCCGGCTCGATCTCGCGCGGAAGCGCACCGGTTGAAGAGCGTCAGGAGGAGAGGTCGACGAGATCAGGCCGGACGCGAGCGACGACGCGCGCGAAGGCCTCCTTGTCGATCGAGCGGTCGAGCGCGGCCTCGGCGGTGATCTTCCCCGCGCCGAGCAGGCGCTCGAGCGCTGCATCGAGCGTCTGCATCCCCTGCCCGGCGCCCGCCTTCATCGCGTCGACGAGCGCTTCCGTCTTTCCCTGGCGGACGAGCGAGACGATCGCCGGGGTCGCGACCGCGATCTCGTGAACGGCCACGCGGTTCTTCGCGTCGGTCGCGCGGACGAGGTGCTGGACGACCACGCCTGCCAGACACTCGGCGAGGAGACCGCGGATGCGCGGCTGCGTCCCGGACTCGAACGTGTTGACGAGCCGCTCGAGCGCGGCGGCTGCGCCGCTCGCCGGGAACGTCGCGAGAACGAGCTGACCGTCGCAGGCGAGACGGAGGGCCTGCTCGATCTCGTCTGCGGAGGAGAGCTCCGAGACGACGACGACATCCGGGTTCTCGCGCGAGGCGCCCTTCAGTGCCGCGACCGACGAGGGAACGTGAACCCCGACCTCGCGCTGCGTGATCTGCGCGCGAAGGGACTCGTGCACGAACTCGATCGGGTTCTCGATCGTCACTACGTGGCACGGGCGGGTCTTGTTGATGTGGTCGACCATCGCGGCCATCGTCGTCGTCTTGCCGTTCGACGAGGGACCGGCGACCACGACGAGCCCGCTCCTGCGATCCGCGAGCCTCCAAAGGACCTCGGGGCAGCCGAGCTCGGCGAGCGAGGGCACCCGCCCGGGGACGAGGCGAAAGGCGGCTGCAAGGCCGGAGTGCTTCACGTAGTAGCTCGCGCGGAAGCGCGCGACGTCCCTGTACGCTACCGACAGATCGAGATCGAGGTCGGCGGCGAGGCGCGCGCGCTGCGCGGGGGTCACGAGCTCGAGGAGCAGGTCCTCGAGCTCCTTGGCGCTGATCGGAGCGTCCCGGAGCGGGACGATCTCGCCCCGAACTCGTGCGAGGGGGGGCTGATTGGCCGCGAGGTGGAGGTCGCTGCCGCCACGCTTGACCAGGTCCTCGAAGATCCCGTCGATCGCCGGCACGGCCTATCCCTTCCTCGTTTGCACCACGAGGCCAGCGCCAGGACGCGCCACGTGGCCGTCGAAGTCGGCCGGTGACTCGGCGAACTGCTTCGCCACCTCCGCGGTGACCTTCTGCGCGCGGACGAGATCGGCGAGCGACTCGTCGAGGCGGACGACGCCCACGGCCTTGCCGCGCTTCTGGAGGTCGGGGATCTGATGCGTGCGTCCGTCGCGGATCAGCGTGTAGAGCGCCACCGACCACGGGAGCAGCTCGACGGCTGCGTGAAGGCGCGTGCGATCCGCGCTCGGCACGAGGCGCTGGCCGACGATGAGGCGGAGCGACGAGGCGAGGCTCAGGCGCACCCACGGCTCCTCGGCGGGCGAGAAGAGATCGAGGATGCGATCGACCGTCTTCGCCGCGCTCGGCATGTTCATCGTGGCGAGCACGAGCCGCCCGCCTTCGCAGGCGACGAGCGCATCACGGACCGAGTCGGCGTCGCGCATGTCCGCGATGACGAGGGTGTCGACGTCTTCACGGAGCGCCGTCTGGACCGTGCGTACCCGAGTCCGGCCATGAAGGCCGACGTCGCGCTGGCTGACGACGCTCTTCTTGCGCGGGTGGACATGCTCGATCGGGTCCTCGATCGTCATGATGTGCCGCGCCGTCTCGCGGTTGAGCTGCTCGACGAGCACGGCAAGCGTCGTCGACTTCCCCTGGCTCGCTGGACCGGTGACGAGGACGAGACCGCGCTGATGACGGAGCGCGTTCGCAAGCGCCTCGGGCAGCCCCAGCGCCGCGAGCGTCGGCAGCTCCCTCGGAATGACCCGAAGGTTCAGTTTGAAGCCCGTTCGCTGCTTCGAGACGTTCACGCGGAAGCGTCCGTGCGACGGATGCTCGACGGCGAACTCGCACGAGCCCTCTCGCTCGAGAGTCTCGCGGAGCCGCACCGGGACGATCTCCTTCGCGATCCGCTCGACATGCTCGGCCGTCAGCGACTGCGTGCGTGGGAGCAGGTCGGTCGCGACGCGAAGCAAGATCGGTCGTCCGGCGACGATGACGAGATCGCTCGCACGGGCCGCCACCGCCATCGCGAGGAACGAATCGACGGCCGCGGAAGCATCCACGCGCGGTCGATCCTTCTCGGCGGCATACGCCGGTGCTCCATCCGCCCCCGGCAGCGAGACGGTGTTGTCTGCGCCATCGGCGTCGAGGTCGATGTCGAGCCTCACCCCCGGGCGCTTCGCTGCCGCCGAGTCGCTCGTCGTGATCTCGACGTCGACGACGTCGACCGACGTGGGTGTGTTGATCCGCCGGCTGCCCATCGCGGGCGCTGGCACCGACTTCGCGCGCTCCGCCTGGGCCGCGCGCTGCTCCTGCGCGGCGCGCTCTCGAGCAGCCCGCTCCTGCGCCGCTCGCTCGGCCGCTGCCTTCTCCTGCGCCGCGCGCTCCGCGGCGGCCTTCTCGGCAGCAGCTCTCTCCTGCGCAGCCTTCTCGGCAGCGGCCTTCTCCGCGGCGGCTCTCTCCTGCGCAGCCTTCTCCGCGGCGGCTCTCTCCTGCGCAGCCTTCTCGGCAGCGGCTCTCTCCTGCGCAGCCTTCTCGGCAGCGGCTCTCTCCTGCGCAGCCTTCTC
>MKVQ01000013.1:22770-183973 GCA_001899635.1 Myxococcales bacterium 68-20
CTGCGCAGCCTTCTCCGCGACGGCTCTCTCCTGCGCGGCCTTCTCCGCAGCCGCCTTCTCCGCGGCGGCCTTCTCCGCGGCCGCCTTCTCCGCAGTGGCCTTCTCCGCAGCCGCCTTCTCGGCAGCCGCCTTCTCCGCAGCCGCCTTCTCCGCTGCGGCCTTCTCCGCTGCGGCCTTCTCCGCTGCGGCCTTCTCCGCTGCGGCCTTCTCCGCTGCGGCCTTCTCCGCTGCGGCCTTCTCCGCTGCGGCCTTGTCCTGCCCCGGGGCTTCGTCAACGTCGGGACGCGAGACCTCTTCGGGGCGGCGCGCCGGCTTCGGGCGCGGACCGCCGGGACCGGTGCCAGGCGGCCGGCTCACCGGCGGCGACAAGGTCTGGAGCGTCGGCTCGTCGTCGTCGTCCCACTCGTCCTCCGGCGGCGGCACGGCTTGAGCCGGCTGCACGGGCGGCGCTTGGGGTGACGGCTGCACCCGCCCCGCTTGCACCGGCGCTCCTCCGACGACGTTTCTGATGACCTGCGGCTGGATCTGCGCCGTCGCCTTCGCGGCGCTCATCGACGACGACGGCGGCGCGCCCAGCGCGGGCTGCGCGCGCGTCTGCGTCGACGGAGACGACGCCGGCGGATGCGCGCCGCTCGAAGACTTCGTGGAAGTTGGCTGCGGCGAGGGCGCGGCGCCCGGGATCGGACGGCTCTCCGGAGCACGGACGACGCCTTGCTGCCCGGACGAACGCGTGGCTGCGACCGTCGCCGAGGCCGGCTGGTTCGCCGGCGCCGCCTTCTCCGCGGGACGACCGACCGCCTGATTCCCAGCGCTCGGCGGTGCCGCCGCAACAGGTGAGCGCGCGGAGGCGGCTCCGGCATCGCGCTTCGCGACTGTGAAGCGAGCCTGGACGATGTCCTTCCGCAGGATGGCCGCGACGGCGATCACGCCGACGCCATCGAGGCGCGTGGTCCACTGGACCGGCTTGTCGCTCAGCGAATCGACGTAGCGGCCACCGCCCATCGTCACGAGCATCGCCATCAGGCGCTCGGTGCTCGGCGCCTCGTCGTCGACCGGCTCGAACTTCCCGCCGATGTTCACGCTCGGCAGCCGATTGGTGACGAGACCAAACTCCAGCACCTCGGGCCGAGCGAGGTTAGTGAGCAGCTCCTCGATCGTTTTCATCAGCCTGGCAATGCCAGCGTTCAGACTACACGACCGCGCCGCTTTGGGGCGATTTCGTGCATTGACAGGCGACGGCCTCCGCCGCGCGAATGCGCGAGCCGAGGATTTCCGTGAAAACGTTGCCCCGAGAAGCCTCAGGGCTCGCACCCACCTCCCAGCTACCGGGTGCCGACGGCCCTTCGGCTCGCGTCGACTTCAGGAGGCCGCGGAGGCGTCGCGATCGAGCGGCAGCGGTCAGCGCCGCTCGATCGCGCCCCCGGGTCGTGATCGACCGGGAACGGTCAGCGCCGCTGGAACGGGCTCGAGCCCGCGTACACCGCGCCAACGCCCAGCTCGAAGCCGATGCGGAGGAGCTGGTTGTACTTTGCAACGCGATCCGAACGGGAGAGGCTGCCGGTCTTGATCTGCCCCGCGTTCGTCGCGACCGCGAGGTCGGCGATGAACGTGTCCTCGGTCTCGCCGGAGCGGTGGCTGATGACGCTGCGGTAGCCCGCCTCCTGCGCCATGCGGATCGTGTCGAACGTCTCGGTGACGCTGCCGATCTGGTTCAGCTTCACGAGGATCGCGTTGGCGTAGCCACCCTCGATGCCACGACGAAGGCGCTCGACGTTGGTGACGAAGAGGTCGTCACCGACGAGCTGGACCTTCTTCCCGAGCTTGTCGGTGAGGAGCTTCCACGTGTCCCAGTCGTCTTCGGAGCAGCCGTCCTCGATCGAGATGAGCGGATAGCTCGACGCGAGCTTCTCGTAGACGGCAACGAGCTCGGCGCCCGTCACCGGCTTCTTGTCGAACGTGTACTTCTTCGTGCCCTTGTCGAAGAACTCGCTCGCGGCGCAGTCGAGGGCGACGTGGAAGTCCTTGCCGGGCGCGTAGCCGGCGCTCTCGATCGCCGCGATGAGCGCCTGGATGGCGGCCTCGTTCGACGCGAGGCGCGGAGCGAACCCGCCCTCGTCACCGACGGCCGTGACCATGCCCTGATCCTTGAGGTACTTCTTCAGCGCCGCGAAGACCTCGGCGCCGGCGCGAAGCGCGTCCGGGTAGTCCGAGAAGCCGTCCGGGACGATCATGAACTCCTGGATCTCGAGCCCGTTGTCGGCGTGGGTGCCGCCGTTGAGGACGTTCATGAGCGGCGTCGGCAGGACGCGCGCGTTGGCACCGCCGAGGTAGCGCCAGAGCGGGAGCCCGACCGTGTCGGCCGCCGCACGCGCGACTGCCATCGAGACACCGAGGATGGCATTGGCGCCGAGCTTCGACTTGTTCTCGGTGCCGTCCGCCTCGCGGAGCACGCTGTCGACCTCGGCCTGATCGAGCGCGTCGATACCGATGATCGACGGTCCGAGCGTCTGGTTGACGTTCTCGACGGCCTTGAGGACGCCCTTGCCGCCGAAGCGCTTCTTGTCGCCGTCACGCAGCTCGATCGCCTCGTGCTCGCCGGTCGATGCACCGCTTGGGACGGCGGCTCGACCATGACCGTTCGACGTCTGAACCTCGACCTCGACGGTCGGGTTTCCACGGGAGTCCAGGATCTCGCGCGCGATGACTGCGGTGATCTCGCTCATGACAGGCTCAACTCCTTTGGGGAAGAGATGGCGTGCCTTCTAGTCGATCGATTGCCAGAAGTCGCGGACCGCGTCGACGGTGCGGATGCGGCGCGCAGGGGGCAAGCTCTCGAGGAGCGCGCGACCGTAGCCGCGTTTCGCAGCGCGTCGATCCAGAAGAGCAACGATCCCGGCGTCTTTCTTCGTACGGATCAGGCGACCGAAGCCCTGCTTGAGCGTGATCGCCGCAGCGGGCACGGAGTACTGCGTGAAGGCATTGCCACCCTCGGACTCGATCTTCGCCGAGCGAGCTGCGACGACGGGCTCGGTCGGCACCGCGAACGGGATCTTGTCGATCACGACGAGCCTGAGCGCGCGACCGGGCACGTCGACGCCCTCCCAGAAGCTCATCGTGGCGACGAGCACGGCGTCACCCGCAGCACGGAATCGCTCGAGCAGCACGTGCTTCGGTGCCTCGCCCTGGACGAGGAGCGGACCGCGCCGGCTCGGCGCCGCGGCCTCCATCTTGCCGAGCGCGGCGTAGATCGCCCGCATCGCCCGGTTCGAGGTACAGAGGACGAACGCGCCGCCGCCCGTGATGTCCGCGAGCTCGCGGGCGCGCGTCGCACACGACTCCTCGAACCCGGGAGCGTTCGGCTCGGGTAGGTCCTCGGCGATGTACAACGCCGCGCGCGACGGGAAGTCGAACGGCGAAGGCACGACGAGCTCGTCCGTTTCCGAAAGCGCGCCGAGCCGGCTCTTCGCGAAATGGAAGCTCGGGCCGGCATAGGTCGACGTGGCGAGCGTGGCGCTCGTACAGACGACGCTGGCGACGCGATCGAAGAGACGCTCGCGGAGGAGAGGCGCGAGATCGACGGGGCTCGCGCCGAGGGACACGATGGCCCGTCCTCCACGACCGCTCGCACGCTCGCGCGCGTCGACCCACGTGATGCCGCCCTCGAATCCCCGGGCCGCCTTGCGCATCAAGAGCTCGTGTTGCGGATGTTGCCAAGACGGCCCGGTGCGAGGCGGCGCACCGGAGGAACGCGACGCGGTCGGCAGGTCCTCGTCCGTCCACTCGTCGACGTGCTCGTCTTCCGGCTCCCAGTGCCGCTCCTGCTTCTCTTCTTTCGAGCTCGCATGCACGCGCGCGAGATCGGTGCGGAGCTCCCCCGCCCTCCGCGCAATCATCGCCATCGCGTCGTTCTCGTCGAACGCGAGCGCCATCGCAACGAGGGCCTGGAGCGCGACGTCGAGACGACCGGTCGCGTCGCGGCGTGCGGTCGTCCACTCGTCGGGGGCGAGCATCCGGCGACCATCGCCGGTATCGCCGGCCGACTGCCATGCCTTGAAGAAAGCGTGCCCCGCCGCCTCGACGTCGTCGAGAATCCGCATCGACGACGAGTCCAAGATCCTCGCCCCGAGCACCGCGCGACGCGCGTCGCGAACCAGGCGATCGAGACGGCTCGTCGAGACCTGGACTCCGAAGAAGTCGGTCGCGACGCTCTCGATCTGATGCGCCTCGTCGAAGACGACCGCGTCGTAGGGTGGGATGGCCCCCCCGTACCCGCCGCTCCTCCCCGTCTTCAATGCGAGGTCGGCGAAGAAGAGGTGATGGTTCACGACGATGATCTGCGCGTTCTCCGCCTCGCGCCTCATCCGGGTGACGAAGCACTCGTCGTAGTACTGGCACCCCGCACCGATTCGCGTGTCCGTGCCCGACTGGACGTCCCGCCAGGCGGTCGCGTCGTCACCGAGCGTCGCGAGCTCCGCGCGATCGCCGGTCTGCGTCTCGAGCGCCCAGCGTTCGATCATGGCGAGCTCGCGGCCCACCGGCTCGCCACTGCGCATCCGCTCCGAGAAGCGACGCTTGCAGAGGTAGTTCGATAACCCCTTCATGAGCGCCGCGCGAAGCTCGACGCCGTGCTCGGCCAGGACCTCGCGCACGAACGGCAGGTCTTTCTCGAAGATCTGCTCCTGGAGGGCATGGGTGGCCGTCGAGATGACGACCTTTCGACCGGAGAGGACCGCCGGGACGAGGTACGCGAAGGTCTTTCCCGTCCCCGTCCCCGCCTCGACGAAGAGGTGACCGTCACGGTCGAGCGCGTGATGGACCGCTCGGGCCATGGCGAGCTGGCCGTCACGCTGCTCGTAACCGGGAAGGCGCCGCGCCAGTGGAGAGCCCGGGCCGAGGACGTCGTCGACCGACAGGCGGCCCGGACGCGATTCCGGCGCCTCCTCCATCACGAGACGCTCGGACATCGGCGCATCGTGGGAATCGACGCCGCTCGCGTCGGAATCGGTCGGCGGACGGCCCACGGCGACAGCTCTAGCGAACCGGGCCGCGAGCGTCGAGCATCGCCCGCCGGAAGCCTTGGACTTTCTCCCGCTCGGGCGATCGTCGTACGATCGGATCCGTGACTCGAAGCAGGCCCATCCAGTCGCACTCGCGCTCGCGCGCGCCCGCCGGCGAAGCGTCGGCGCTCGACGCGCCGGCGACGCCCCCGACGGTCGACCGGGATCCGGCGAGCGCGGTCGGCCTGCGCCTCGCGATCGGCAAGGATGGCCTTGGGATCGAGCTGGCGCGCCCGACGCCGCTCGCGTGCCTCGACGTGGTCGAGCTCGTCGTGCGCCTGCCCAACGTCCGCTTTCCGTTCGACGTGACCGGCGGCGTGGCGAAGTTCCGGCATCGCCGCGGCGAGCTCGAGCGTGTCGCGGTCGAGCTCGATTCGCGCCGCGCGGCGCGCTGGGCCGAGCCTCTCCTCCGAGGTCTCATCAGCGCTGGCCCCTGCTCCGTCACGATCGCGCCCCGCGCGTTCGGCGCGACGGTCACGCTGCTCGCGACGGATCCGGGCGCCTCGAGCGACGAGCGCCGTTCGCCGGGAGCTGCCGGATCTCCTTCGACCTCCCCGCGACCGGTCAGGGCCTCCGCGCTCGCCTTCGAGGTGGCGCTCATCGGAACGCCAGAGCTTGCGCTCGTCATCCACACGGCGCGCGGCGCGAACCTCCCCGCCCCCGCAACCCTCCTTGCGATGCGCGCCGTGGCCACGCTCCTCGGCGACACCGCGAAGCGTGAGGGCACCCGCTTCCTGGTGCCACGAGCAGCGTCCCGCCTGGCGCGCGCGCTCCTGCCGGACGCCGGCGTCCGCGCACCGGACGGCGACGACATCGTCCTCGCCGGCTCCGGCGAGAGCGACGGCGTCCTCTTCATCGCCTTCACCCAGGGACCGGCAGCTCCACCGATCCCGCAGGCGGCCACGCTCGCCAACGAAGCCGCGCTCCTGTCACGCGCCGCCGACGACGCACGCTTCGGCAACGACCTCGACCGCGCTCGCCGTCACGACCTCGCCGCGCTCGAGCGGGCGCCTCGCCATGCCGAGATCGGCCGGCGCATCGCCGAGGTCGACGCGCACGCGGGCGGCCGGGCCGAGGCCGCAGTCGCAACGCTTCGCTCGTCGGATCGACCGCCGTATCTCGGGCAGCTCCTCGGCGATCTCCTCCTCGAGGCAGGCGATGTCCCCGGCGCGATCGCTGCGCTCTTGCGTGAAGGCGAGCGCGATCCGTCGGGCGCAGTCGCGGCGCTCTGCCATGCGCGCGCGGCGGCGCTCACCAACGATCCCGTAGACGCGCTCTCGTGGCTCGACGCGGCGATCGCCCGCGCACCGAGCCTCTCGGAGCTGCGCTGGGAGCGCGCGGCCCGACGCCTCGCGCAGGGACGGCTCTCCGATGCTCGCGCCGATTTCCAGGAGCTCGAAGCGATCGCGAGCGGCGCACGGGAGCGTTACGAGGTGCTCCGGCGCGCAGCCGACATCCATCGCGCGCGCGGCCTCGGCAGCGACGCGGCGCTCCTCTACGAGCGCGCCCTCCTCTATCGCCCGGACGATCCCGACGCGGTGGCTGGGCTCGGCGCAGCGCTCGCCGGCGAGGGCCGAGCCGCGCGCGGCGCCACGCTGCTGGCTCGCGCGATCGAGCTCGGCGGCGCGCGCACGCCTCCCCTTCCGACGGCATGGATGGAGCTCGAGCTCGCGCGCGTGCTCGGCGATCTGCTCGGTGACCGTCCAGCGGCGATCGCGCGGCTACGCGCCGTGCGCGACGACCTCCCGGAGGCGATCGAGGCGCGCGGCCTCGAAGGCCGCTACCGTGCCTCGCTCGGTGACACGGCGGGCGCGTCGCTCGCCTTCGCGCGGCTGCGCGAGCGTGCTGGGCGCGAGGCGGTCGCCCTCGCCTGGCTCGACGAAGCGGCCCGCTTCGAGGAGGCGCGCGGCGAGCTCGTCGTCGCTCAAGCTCATCTCGCAGCGGCGCTCGCGATCGCGCCTGCGAACCCGACGGTCGAGGCTCGCTATCGCGCGCTCGCGCAGCAGCTCGCCCAGGCGGCTCAGGTGCGCCCGTTCCCCGTTGTGACGCCGCCCGAGATCCGGGTCGTCGTCACGCCGGCGGACGACATGCGCGAGCGCATCACGCTCGTCGCCCCCCACGAGCCCACGCGCGCCGAGACGCGAGGACGCGAGACCGTACAGGCGCCGCCCGAGGGAGCGGAGGTGCGGGAACACCTGACGCAGATGGCGTCGCCGGAGGGCATCCTCCCGCCGCCGGAGGGCGGCATCCTCCCGCCGCCGGAGACCGCGCTCCCCGAAGAGACGCCCTCCCCCGAGGAGGACGAGGCACGCATCGAGGCCCTCACGCGGACGCTCCAGGGCGATCCGACGAACGACGCGGTGGTCGACGAGCTGACGACGCGCCTCACCCGGCTCGGCCGGAGCATGGAGCTGCTCGCTCTCCTCTCCGCCCGCCTCGAGGACGCTCCGGCGGAACGGCGCGACGAGCTCCTCCCGCGCCATCGCGCCGTGCTCGAGCGCCTCGAGGAGGAAGCGCGCGCCGCGGGGCGCGACGGCGAGGCCGATCTCTTCCGGATGGCGCGGGAAATGAGCTGAAGGCGCGCGTCCTTCTCCCGGACGCGCGCCGCGATGACGATCTCAGTTACGGGGCTTGCGCGCGACGGCCTTGTCGCGCGCGGCGCGATAGCGATCGACGTCGACATCCTCGCCGGCGACCCACGCCTCGAGCGCCGGCACCACATGCGTCCCCCACATCGGCGAGAGACGCACCGCGAGGAAGTCGCGATACAGCGCCGTGATGAGCGCCTCGACGTCTCGGGCGAAGTGCATCCGGTCGTAGAACGCCTCGTGCTCGAGGTAGTTCGATTCCGCGTCGTCGTTCTTCTTCTTCTTTCGCGGGACCGGCGGCGGGGCGAGCGCGGGCTCCTCCTCGCGCTCTTTGCGCGGCGGAACGAGGCCCGCGAGCGCGAGCGTCTCGCCGCGGAGCGTGAGCGTGCACTCGTGATCGCCGAATGACAGATGGATGCCGGCGCGCTCCGGCATCTTGCCGCGAAGGAGCGCTTCCTTCGCCTCGCGATGCATTCCCGGCGCGCTGCCCTTGATGACCGTCGACTCCTTGCCCTCGTTGAGGATGAGACGACCTTCGAGCCAGAGACCGAACTGCCCGTGCTCCTTCGTCGATAGCGTCGCTTCGAAGAGCTCCGTCTCGAGCCAGAGCCAGAGGAGGAGCTCGCGGCCCACGAAGCGGCGAAGCTCGATCCGGTCGGACAGGTTGATCGGCGCGGCGCTCATTCTTCCTCCTCCGCCGCGTCCTCGATGACGAGCCGCGACTCGGTCCCGAGATACGTCATCTCGAGCTCGTTCCAGACTTTCTCCTGCTCCTTGTCGAGACCGAGGCGCGCGGCAGCGGTGTAAGGCGACTCGGGGATCAAGGTCAGCCCGAACGTCTTCTTGAAGAGCTCCATCATCGCGGCGGCCGGCTTCTCGGCGTGGGAGAAGAAACGCACCACGCCCTCGCCGATCGACCACGAGAGGTCCATCGCACGCGTCGACGGGTCGATCTGACGGCGGAGCTTCTTCGAGACGAGATCCTTGAGCTCGGCCTTCTCTTTCTTCGAGAGCCGCTCACGTCCCTTCTTCTCGAGATACGCCGCCTCCGCTTCCTTCATGCGCTTGCGGAGCATCGGGCCGGGGATGGCCCAGCGATCGGTGCGGAAGCCGAGGACGACGTACTCGTTGAAGAAGACGTCGTCGTACGAGAGATCGACGACGAACGGCTCGCCGATCTTCGCCCATCCGCTGCGCTCGAGCTCTTCTCCGTCCGGTTCGAGCGGTCTCATCGCTCGAAGCCGGACCGACTTCATGAAGCGTTCGCGAAAGTCATCGGGGAGCTCGCCCTCGACGAAGAAGCGAGCATAGGTGAGAGAGCCTTTGAGCGCCGGCACATCGCCGCGTCTAACAACTCCGCGCCCGGAACACCAGAAAGAGAGCGCGCGCGTTTCTCCACAGGAGAAGCGAGCGCGTGGGACCGCTCAGGACGGATCGCTCGCGAGCGAAGCCTTCACGTCCTCGAGCGCCCTCTCCACGGCGCCGTCGCCGAGCTGACACGCCGTCGCGATCTTCACGAGCACGCTCCGCTCGACCTCGCTCACGTCGTCGCTGACCTGCGCGATGAGCGCCGCGATGCGGAGGACCTCGAGCGCCTGCTCCTCACGCTGCACGCCCTCGGCGAGGCGAGCGACCCGGCGATCGATCCCGTCCTCACCGAGCTGATCGGCGAGATCGGAGACGAGATCCGCCACGTGGCTCTGCGGGACGCTCCCGCCGCACGCGGCGGTGACGATGCGCTCGAACGTCCGGCGCTCCTCGTCGTCGAAGATGCCGTCCGAGGTCGCCACGAGATAGGCGCCTTCGACGATGCTCTCGAAGAGCGCGGCGGCGAACGGATCGAAGCCGGTCGGGACGGTGGACTCGTCCGTCGGCCGCGAGCCGTAGGAGGCAGCAGCGAGCATGAGGATCGATCGATCGCTTGTGCCTCGCCCCTCGACGTCCGGCGAGTGGGGAGTGCGCGCCACCTTTGCGAGCAGGTTGATTCGATCGTCCGTGTGCATTTCGTGAGGCCCGGTCTGCTCGGCGAGCATACCGTTCAGCGGGGCTCCTGGGCGAGCAGGATCTCGACGAAGCCCTCCGAGTCGGTCATCGCGCTTCCGATCTCGACCGGATCCGGCACGACGCCGGCTCCTCCTCCAGGAACCGCGGGGGTAGCGAAGACGCGCACCACCGCGCGCGCGATGGGGTTGCCCGTCGGGCTGGGGTCGCGCAGGGTGAAGGCGAGCCGAGTGGGAGCAGGCACACGGATGTCGGCGAGCTCCGCTTCCTGCGCCGTGAGCGAGCCGGGAATCTCCGGACGAACGACGACGCGCGGAAAACCGGTGCCCGCCTTCGGGATGACGGAGAGGACGTAGGGGCCGGGATCGACCTCGAGCTCGAAGCGCCCGTCGTCGTCCGTCAGGGTTCGTCCCGGACGCGGCTGGGCGAACATCGGGCTCGGCCGCGCCTCGGGCGACGTGTTGGGGATGGCAACGACCTCCGCATCGCTCAGCGCCCGCCCGTCGGTGAGGACCGCCCGCCCCTTCACGCGCGTTCGCAGCGGAGGCTGGAACGTGAGCGCGGTGACCGCGCGATCGACGACGACGACGTCCTTTCGCTTCGCGTACCCGGTCCCCTCGGCGGGCTCGATCGTCGCCGCGTACGTCCCGGGAGGAAGGACGGTGGCGAAGCGCCCGCGGTCGTCGGTGTTCACCGTCGTCTCGTATTGGAGGAGCGTCGACGGCTCCGCGTTCGTCGCGATCGACTGGCTCTCGAAGGTGACGCGGGCGGCGTAGCCGAAGAGCGGATCGCCCGCCTTCTTGGTGGGCTGGGCGACGACGCCTGCCACGGTGACCGGCGGAGGAATCGACGGGTAGACCAGGTTCTTGAGACCAGCGCCGCCGAAGAGTCGGGTGACGAGACGCGGCACCGCCGTCCAGCGGGGGGGCGGTGCGACGACCGCGTCGAGGAAGTCGCGGCGATACGCTTCCTGCTGGCCGGTCGTGTAGAGCTCCACCGTGCTCTCCGTTCCCGCGAGCGTTCGGAGGACGGAGATGCGCCGCTGCGATGGTCGGTCGACGAGCCACGCGCGCCAACCGTCGAGGCCGTCTTCGCGCTTGATGTTCGCCGTGCGCGACTCGACGTCGTCGAGCTGGTCGCGCGCGAGGACGAATCCGTCGGGCCAGAAGTCCCCGTCCTGGGTCTCACGCTCGTCGTCGATTGCCGGAGGGAAAAACTCGTCGAACGGCGGCTGTGGATAGAAGACCCGCCGGTACCGACCCGCGGGGAGCGCGCGCAAGAACTCGACCACCCCATTCGTCCCAATACGCGAGGATGCAAAGGCGAGGTCGAGCGGTAGCGCTGGGAACGTCTTCTGCTGTTCGTTGCCGATCGGCTCGTAGACGACCCGCACCGGGATCGACGCCAGATCGACGAGCGGATAGCCGACCACGCTCGAGACGTCGCTCTTCACGAGGTAGCCGCCGGTCGCGCCGACGATCCGGGCGAGCGGGAGGCAGAACGGAGGACGGCAGCGCGTGACGACGCCAGGCTTGACGGGCGGCTCCGTGAAGGCAGGGTTTCCCTGCGCGTCGCTGTAGAGCACGTAGGTGCTCCCCGGCGCGAAGATCGACGAGTCGGGGACATGGACCATGATCCAGAACGGGAACTCCGGCCGCCCGCCCGCGGTCAGGATCTCGCATCGATCACGGCTCGAGCAGCGCGCTGCCGTGCTCGCTCCGGGCTCGTACTTCTCGCACGGGCACCGGTTCACGGGCGCGGTGAGGAGCGGCCGCGGCTCGATCGGCTCGCACGACGATGCACCGACGACGAGCGCCGTGAGCAGCGTCGCGCCCGCGATGCGCGGGAGGCTCATCCTGCGGGGACCGCCTCCCCGCATCATTGCGTTCCGCCTCCGGCCTCCACGCCGCCCTCGGCACCGGAGTCCGGCTGGAGCGGGTGGAGCCCGGCGTCGAGCACCGGGCATCCCGCCAGATCGCCCGACGGGCTATAGAACCAGCTCACCGAGTCGCCGCCCGGCTCCTCCGGGGTATGCGCGTTGCGCGCGCTGCTCGTGTTCAACCGGAGAGCGACGATCACCTCGACGAAGTGACAGCGATCATCCGACGGGACGGTGATCGGGATCTCGAGGATGCGGATGTTCCCTACCGTCGACTCGGGCTCGTACTTGCTGACCCCGTTGAAATCAAACCCCTCGCCGGTCACCGGGTTGTAGTCGATGAATGTCGCCCACGAGATCTCCACCAGCGGATCGGAGAGCTCCACCGGGACGATGAACTTGCTCGGCCAGCGACCGAGCACGGACGAGGTCGACGGCACCACCGATGCGCGCACGATCGTCGGGCGCCTCTCGGACGGCTTCGGGAGATCGGTCGGCGGGTCGGCGACGATGCAGCCGTGGATCATGACGGAGCTCACCGTGAGCGAGGCGACCATCGCAACCACGCGAAGCATACGGCGTGCTCGTACCAACCCCATCGTCCGGACCATCTTCACACAGGCGGCAGCTTGCCCGAAGCAAGGCGTTGCGACGCCGGTGTCGGTAGGTGCCAGCGCGCGTCCGCGTATTCGGGGCGCACCGCAAGACGGAGGAGATCGGCGAGAGACGGGAACTGGGCGCAGAGCCGCTCGAGCCCGCCGGGCCGCTCGAGCTCAGCAGGATCGGCCTGCGGGAAGTCCGCGAGGACTCTCCGCGCCGCATGCCCGAAGTCGCCCGTGAGGAACATCCCCAACCGACGACCGCTCTGCTTGGCGCGCTCGAGGACGAGATCGAACGCCGTCGCATCGGACGAGGCGAGCAGCTCCTTCAGCTTGCGCTGTGTCCGCGGCGCGAGCGTCTGCCAGAGCATGTCTGCGAGCTGCGCATCCTTGCGGTCGACCGTCACCAGCCCCGGCGGACCGAACGCTCCGAGCAGCACGCTCCAGAGCGCACGGGCTTCGGCGAGATCGAGACCAAGCACGAGCGCACTTTCGGGAAGCACGCACGCGAGCGCCTCGCCGAGCACCCAGCGCAGATCGGCGCTGTCGTCGCGCGCGTCGCCGGAGAGGACCGCCGCGGGAGGCGAAAGGAGCGCAACGGAGACGGAGAGCGGCGCGCCCTCCTCCTCGAACGGAAGCTCGCCCTTGCGCGGCTTCCCGAGACCCGACGTGCGCTTGTGGAAGAGCGCGAAGCGCGGCGTGTCGAGCAATCGGAGCGCCGCTTCGTAGACACGCGACAGCGCCGACGTGGGGCCCGGCACGACACGTTCGAGCCCCGCCATGCCAGCCGCGGCCGGTGACTTCGCGAAGATCGCTGGCGCGCCTTCCCAGACGACGCCGAACGCCTCTCCCGCGGGCTCGTGCGAATGACGAGTGAGGAGCGTGAGCATCCCCGGCTGCGCGTTCTGCGCGGTGAGGGGCGGAGGCACGAGCGGTCCAGCGACGGAGTCGAACGCGCGGAGGACGTGGTCGATCGCGCGCACGTAGTTCGTGTTCTGATCCGCACGTGCCGCGTCACGCAGCGCCGTGAGACGCGCGATGCTGCCGGGGTTGAGCTCGACGGCCTGACGGCGGACCTTCAGGAGCGCGCCGCGTCGAGCCGGCTCGTCCGCGAGGAGCTGGTCGAGCAGATCGGCCGCTTCGATCGATCCCTCGCGCAGCGCCTCGGAGAGCAGCTTCTCGGCCTCCTCCCTCGAGCCGTGCACGAGGCGAGCACGCGCCTTCGCGACCTTGCCCGCGGTCGTCGTCGGGATCTCGCTCGTCGGCTTGGACGCCTGAGACGGCTCGCTCACTCGCGTGGGGCGGGCGGAGGAAGCCTCGGCCGGCGGAGGCGCCGGTGTCACGCCAGCGGGCGGCGGCGGCGCGGATCCGAGCGGCGGATGGCGCACGGAGTGGATCGGCTGCTCGGGCTCCTTGTCCACGAACATCGGCGGCGGAGCGGGCGGGACCTTCGGGATCCCCGGGATCTCGATGGAGAGCCGGCGAGGCTCCTCCGCGCTCTCCTTCGTCACGATGCGCGTCGGGATCTCGTCCGCCTCGACCGACGCAGCAGTGCCGAGCGCAGGCGTCGCGCCACGCGGACGCGCCGCGGGCTCGCGAACCGGCGCCAGGTTCGCCTGCGACGGCGAACGACCGCGGAAGCTCTCGAGCTCGGCTCGCAGCACAGACGCGACGTCGGACGGCGCGTGGTCGATCGCCTCGCGCATCGTCCGATCGCCCTCGAGGCGCTCGGAGGGATTGTTCGACGCGAGCAGCGCCCGCGCGAGCTCCGCGAGGATCTCGGCGCGCTCCGGACCGGCGAGGCCCTCCGCGAGACCGCGAAGGACGCTCCGCGCCTTGACGGTGTCGTCACGCGAGAGCGCGACCCGCGCGATGCGACGGAGCGCATCCATCCGCGTCTCCGGGTCCTTCGCCGCCTCGTTGAGGAAGCGCTGCGTCGACGCGACGTCCCCGGCGAGGGACGCGCTATCCGCGGCCGCCATCGCGACGCGGCCCGGCCGGCGGAGACCGAGCAGGTTGCCGTAGACGGCCTCGGTGTAGAACCGGTAGGCCTCTTCGTGACGCCCGTCCT
Organism: Myxococcales bacterium 68-20; assembly: GCA_001899635.1. Taxonomy (GTDB): domain Bacteria; phylum Myxococcota_A; class Polyangia; order Polyangiales; family Polyangiaceae; genus Labilithrix. Next base: position 36,966 of record MKVQ01000013.1, read on the forward strand.
TCGCGGCGCGCTCGGCGAGAGCGAGCGCGACGAGGGGCTGCGCTCCCACCTGGGCAAGGACACGCTTCAGCGTCGCCTCGCCTGCGCCGGCGCCGCGGGCGACGTCCTCGGCCTCCGCGAGGAGGAAGGCGCGAAGTGCGACGTCCTCGGGCTCGAGCTGACCGGCCTTGCCCTGCTCGTTCGGCTCGTCACCGAGCAGCCGCTCGAGCGACGCGATCGTCGCGAGCGCATCGTCCCTCGTACCCGGACCGCGAAGGCGATACTCCAGCCCACGGGCGAAGAGCTGCGTCGACGCCACATCCGGAGCGAGCCGCGCGGCCTCACGTGCCCGCGCGAGCGAGCTCTCACTGTCCCCTGCCCTTGCTGCAGCCTGAGCCGCTTCGACGAGCATCTCGCTCCTCGAGCGCGGCTCGTCGACGGAGATGCGCGCGAGGTCTGCGAGCGCATCGCCGAGCTCTCGCGGGTCCGCAAGCGCCCGCGCGACCTCGACACGCACCTCCGCGACGGCAATCACGCTGGGTGCCCGCAAGCGCAGGTCCTCCACGGCCCGCTGCGCCTTCACCAGCTCGCTCGCGGCAACGAGCGCGCGCACGCGCCGTGTACCGAGCGCGAGGTACTCGAGCTCCTCGCTGGCGACGTCGAACAGCCGATCGAGCGCGGGCAGCGCCTTCTGCGGCTCCCCGGAGCGCTCGTAGAGATCGGCGAGCCATCGCAAAGCGCTCGGGTGCCCTGGATGATCGACGAGGACTTGCTCGAGCTCGGCGCAGGCATCTTCGAGTCGCGTGAGGCGCTGCTCGAGGATCGCGGCGCGACGGAGACGCACCGCACGGAGCTTGTCCTTGTCCTCCGGCGCGACGCTCTTCTTGAGGCGCGAGGCGCGCTCGGCGAGATGCTCCGAGAGGTCATCGAAGCTCCCGCGAGCGACGAGCAGCGCCTCGATCGCGACGTCCGCCTCTGCGTCCGCCGGGTCGACCTCCATGACCTCGCGCCACGCGGTCTCGGCGGCGGAGAGCGCACCACGCGCACCTTCCGCGCGCGCGAGCCGCTTGAGGATGACGCGCAGCTCCTCGTCGGTCTGCCCCGCGCGTGCGAGGCGGGCGAGGTGCTGGAGGGCGTCGACGCGGATGTGCTCGCGTCCCGACGCCTCGGCGGCACGCTCGACGGCGGCCCAGCGCGAGGCGGTCGGCTCTTCGGACGCCGCCTGCAAGAGCGCATCCGCGGCACCGGACGCGTCGCCGCGCTCGTCGCGGAGCCGCGCGAGCTCGGCCCAGCGCAGCGCGCGCTCGGGCTTCGGCATGTCCGTCCGCGCGAGCTCGCGCAGCACGACGTCGTCCCCACGGCCCGCGGCGATCAGCGCCTCGTTCAGCTCCCGCGCTACCTCGGGTCGCTGCTCGGGAGCAGCGATCTCGGAGGCGCGCTCGAGCAGCTTCACGGCTTCGGAGGTGTCGCCACCTTCGATCGCCCCCTTCGCCGTGGCGCGGAGGGCCTCCGTGCGCCGGAACGCGCCCACTCGCTTCGAGAGGCGCTCCATGAGGAGCGGATCCCCATGCTGGCTCACGGCCTCGTCGGCCTCGACGACGAGCCCATCGTCGTCCGACTCCTTCTCGGCCGCGCGCAACAGCACCTTCGCGCGCTTCTCCTTGTCGCCGAGCCGGTCGGCGATCGCGCCGACGAGCCGCAGGAGCGCATGCCCTACGTTCGAGTAGGGCTTCTCGACCTCGGCCATCACGCGCACGAGCGCCTCGGCCGCGCCGGCGGTCCCTGCGAGCGCCGGCGCATGGGCCACGAGGCCCGCATACTCGTCGACGTCGGCGTCGGCGCCGATCGCGCGCTCGAGCGAACGCCACCCCCACTCTCCGTCGGAGAACAGCTCCATCGCCATCTCGACGAACGTGATCGCAATGCGCGCCCCGTCAGGCCCTTCGAGGCCCTTGGCGAGCTGATCCCCCGCGCGCTCGAGCCGGAGCGCGACCGCCTCGGCGTCCTCGGAGGCGAGCGAGATGACCTCCCGCGCGGCCGCGGCGAGCATGCCGAGCGTCGCCGGCGAGGGCACGAGCACCGTCGCCTTGAGGAGGAGGTCCATCTTCTGGCGCGTCCCCTCGAGATCACGCGCCGTCATGCTCGCTGCGCGCAGCAGCCACACGGCGCGTGCATGCGGGCTACGCGCGAGCTCGGCGACGTGCTCGACCGTGCGAACCGCAACGGTCTGGCGTTGCGCCTTCGCCGCCGTTCGCTGGAGGAGGCTCAACGTCGTGCCCTCGGACGGGACGGCGATGAACGCCTGCGCCGCGTGCTTCAGCGCCATCATCGCGACGCCACCGGCCTCGAAGAACCGAGCCGCTCGATGATGGGCGGCGCGACGACCGAAGCGCCCCCGAGCGCGCCGGGCGACCTGATCGTAGATCGGCGACATCTCGGGCACGCGCGAGAGCTTGGCGCACGCGGTCTCCGCCGTCTCGAGCGCGTCGGCGTGTCCGGGATCGCGTTCGAGCGCGATCTTCGCGAGCCCCAGCGCGCGGCTGTGCGCGCCGACATCGAGCGCGGCGCGAGCGGCCTGTGTCGCGATCACTCCCGACCGGACGCGATCGCTCTCGCGCTCGACGAGCTCCGAGAGGCAATCGACGGCGTATTGGGCGTCGGCGAACGACGCCAGGTCGCGCCGGAGCGTGTCGTAGCCGTGGACCGAGTCGCAATGCGCGCCCCGCAGCCATGCCTGCACGGCGCGGGGACGATCGTCGGCCATGTCCCAGAGCGCAGCGCCGAAGTCCCGGAACGCGTCGGCGGCGCGGCTCGAGTCGCCCTGATCGAGACGCAGCTCCGCTCGCGCCTCGAGGAGGGCGAGCTCCGAGTCTGGCGTCTTCGGCCGCGACGCGAGCTCGTCGATCCGCTTCGCTCGCGGCGAGAGGTCGACGCCCTCACGAGCCGCGCGCGCGTACGCGTGGAGCTCGGCATCGACGTCACCGAGCTCCTGGTAATGGCTGGCGAGCTCGAGCAGCAGCGGCCCACGCTCCGCGGCAGGCGCACCGGCAGCGATCCACCGCTCGCCGAGCGTCGCTCGGAGCCGGGCGTCCTTCGCGGCGTCGGACACCTGCTCGATCACACGGCGTAGCGGCGCCTGCCGCGGTCCGAGCACGTCGAGCGCGCGCCGGCAGAGGGCGGCCGCGCGGGCGGGGTCGAGCGCGCCGAGCGCCTCGAGCGCGGGCGCGAGCCGCTCCGCCATCTCCTTGCTGGGCTGCGGCTGCGGCGCGAGCCACGCGAGCGCTTCGGCGAGCGCCTCGGCGTCACCGGCACGGACCGCACTGTCGACGAGGGCCTGTGCAGCAGCGGGCTCGCCGGGCCTCAGCGCTACGCGTCGTCGGGCCCAGGCGACCGAGCCACGCATGTCGCCCGCCTTCTCGAGGATGTCCGAGAGCCTCGCGCACCAGTAAGCCGACGGGCCGGCGCTCTCCATCGCACGCTCGACGGCAGCCTGCGCGACACGACCGTCGGCGGCGGTCGCGAGCTTCGCGAGGACGAGGAGCGCGCGCACGTTCGCCCCGCCGCCGCGACACGCCTGCTCGGCCGCTCGGCGCGCCGCGTCGGTCTCACCGACCTCTGCGAGCACCTCGGCGGCAACCGCGGAGACCGTGGCGACCACCTGGCTACCACATGCCGGCGCGACGGCCGCCAGTGCACGCCCGCGCGTCCGCTCGTCACCTGCAGCAGCCGCGGTCATCCACGCGACGGAGCTCGTCCATCGCGTGGCGGACTCCTCGGCGAAGGCTCGCGCGGCAGCCGAAGCGGCAGGCAGATCGCCAGCCTGACGAAGCGCTTTCACGAGCACGCCGCGCACGCGCACGTTCGGCCCGCGCGCGTCGAGGCGCGCGATGGCCAGGCGAGCGATCCCGTCGAAGTCGCCCACGCGCTCGGCCACGCGGAGCGCTTCGGTGAAGATCGGGTCCTCGTCCTGGAACGCTGGCTCGCTCGACCGCGGTCCGACGACGGCGCGGAGCTCGGCGAGCTCGAGCAACACGCGAGCAAGCTCGCGCGAGGCATCCGGCAGGCTACGGGCAAGCCGTACCATCTCGAGGAGCGCGACGGCGCGACCGTCCGCGGCGGACGTCTCGAGCGCCTGCCGCGACAGCGCGAGCTCCTCCTCCTGGCGCTTCACGGCACCTTCGAGGCGGCCGGCGGCAGCACGCGCTCGCTCGTCACGCGAGTCGAGCTCCGACATGACGCGGTAGGCCCATGCCGACAGCAGTGCGTCGTTCTTCTCCTCGCCGAGCGAGGCGAGCTCGCGCGCCGCGGCCAGCCGCGAGCCGTTGTCCTCGAGCGCTCCGTGAGCGGCAGCCCCCATCGCGGCCCTCACGAGCGCCTCGATGAGCCACGTCGAGTCCCCGGTCTTCTGGCACAGCGCGCGAAGGGCGTGCACGTTCTCGGCGTTCGACGCGTCCGCAGAGACGGCTCGCGCGAAGGCCTCGAGCGCGCGCTCGGGCGCCGCGACCGGGCCCGAGAGGAGACGACCGAGCTCGGCCCAGCGAACCGCGGCTGTGCGTCCCTTCTCTCGCTCGGCGCGGACCTCGAGGCGAACCGCGAGCGGCTCGTATGCGCTGGCACGCGCGAGCATGTCGTCGAAGAGGTCGGCCGTCGGCCCGTCGAACGCGGTGTCGAGACGCTCGTCGAGCGCGGCGCCGAGCGCACGGCCGAAGTGACCGCTCTCGAGCGCGCTCGTCCTCCGACGGGCGTGGACATCGGAGATCGTCGGCTCGTTCGAGCCTCCATCGGGGATCCCGCGCTTGGCCGCGCCGGAGGCCCGCACCGCGAGCGCGTCCGCATGAGCGCGCAGCACCTGATCGGCTGCATCGTCTCGCTCACGAACCACGTATGCGTTCATCAACGCCGCGACGGCGAGCGGGCTCGAGGGATCGAGCTCGAAGGCGCGAAGCAGGTTCTCGATCTCGCCGTCGGAGTCGCGCGCGGCAGCTCGCCGACGCGCCGCCCGCACGTAGGCCTCGGCTCCAGCCCGAGGACCGGGGAAGCCATCGACGTCGAGATCCGCGCCGGAGCCACCATGCGTCGCCGCCGCCCAAGCGGCGACCGCGCCGAGCAGCTCGAGCGGGAGCGCGTCGGCCTCGTCGACCGACGCTGCCTCGGCGAGCGCCTCCTGCGCGCCGACAGCATCGCCCGCCCGCGCGTGGAGCACGCCGATGCGCATGAGGATGACCGCCGCTGCAGAGCCGGTCGCGGCAGCGCCGAGCTTCCGAAGCTCGGAGGCAGCGAGCGCCGGCTCACCGAGCCCTTCGAGCCAGCCGGCGAGCGAGTGCCGGATCGCGAGGTCACGGTCATCGTGTGCCCCGAGCGTGCGGAAAGCGAGCTCGACGGCGAAGTCGAGCTCGACATCGCGAGCCGCGAGGATGTCGGCGAGCTTGTGCGCCGCCGCTCGCTCCTCGGCGGGATCTCCGAGCGCTCGAGCGAGCTCGACGCGAGCCCGCAGCTGCGCTTCCTCCGCGACGATGCCCTTGCGCCGCTTCGGCTCCTTCGCGGGTCGACTGCCACGCGGACGGACCGGACGAGCGTCAGTGCCGCCGTTCCCCTCCGCCTTTCGATTTCCGGAAGAACCGTTCGTCGTCGACACGCTCACCTCACCGTCACGGCGAACGGCACCGCGACGGCCGTTCGCTCCCCCTCCGCCAGTGGTGCCATGCTCGTCACGAACGGGACGACGTCGGGCACCGTTCGTTCGAGCAGCCGGATCGGAGACGTCATGCTCGCGCCCACGCTCTCCCCGGCGCCGCCGGACGCTCCCGGATCGAGCGCCTCGAAGAGCCCGCTCTTGCCGGCGATCACGGCGACCCGCGCGGACTCGGAGAGATTGGCGAGCTCCCGCGCCTTCGCGATCGCGTCACCGAGACCGCCGATCTCGTCGACGAGCCCGCGCGCCTTACCTTCCTTGCCACCGAAGATCCGGCCCTCCGCGCTCTCGGCGACTTTGTCGCGAGAGATCTGGCGACCGCGCGTGCTCCTGCCCTCGACGATGCGCGCGAGGAACAGCTCGTAGACGCTCGTCATGCTGTCGAGCACGCGCACCTTCGTGGGCTCGTCCCACTTCACCAGCGGAGACTCGTACGCGGCGCGCGCCGCGGCGCCGGGTTTGGACGGATGAGCGGGGAACGTCTCCGCGTGCACGCCGATACGCTCGAGCGCGTCCCCCACGCCGATCTTCCCGCCGACGACGCCGATCGATCCGACGATGCTCATCGGCTCCGCGAAGATGTAGTCGCCCGTGCAGGCGAGGTAGTAGCCGCCGCTCGCGGCCATGTCACCGACGCTGAAGACGAGCGGCTTCTTCCGCCGCAGCTTCATCAGCTGATGCCACATGAGGTCGCTCGCGAGCGCGCTCCCTCCGGGCGAGTCGATCCGGATGACGACGGCCTTCACGTCGTCGTCCTTCTCCAGCTTCGCGATCGTGCGGTTGAAGTCCTTCTCGATGATGCCGCCGCGCCCACCGAGGATCCCGTTGCCCCCGGCGGTCATCGAGATGCTGCCGGTCGCGCGCACGAGCGCGATCGGTCCGGTGGCGCTGCTCTCCCCGGCGAGCGCTCGCACGAGCTCGTCGAGGTCGCCTTCCTTCTCTTCGGCGCCGGAGCCGAAGACGACGCGCTCGCGCACACCGCCCGTCTGCTTCTTCACCTCGGCGAGTGCCTCGTCGAAGTAGCCGACCTCGTCGACCAGCCCGAGCTCCTTCGCTCGCTGCGGCGACCATGGGCCGTCCTCGACGATGTCGGGAGTCGCCTTCGGACGCGAGGTCGAGAGCGTCTCGATCCACGCCTCACGCATGTCGGCGAGCACGCTCATGAGCGATGCGCGCGCCTCGGGAGACGGGCCGTCGCGCGTGAGCGGCTCTTCCGCTCCCTTGAACTTCCCGACCTGGAGGAAGTCGACGTTGAGGTGCAGCTCGTCGACGAGCAGACGCCGCATGTAGACGACCTGCGCGGCGAGGCCGATCGCCTCCACCTCTCCCGCCGGCGAGATCCAGATCGAGGAGCACCCCTTGGCGGCGACCATCAACGTCGTGTTGGAGAGCGCGTCGGCGTGGCAGAACACGCTCTTCTTCGCCTTGATGCCCGCCAGCATCTCGGCGAGCTCCTGCGCACGCGCCGCGCCGATCTGTGCGCCGCCCAGCTTCACCATCACGCCGACGGACTTCTTGTCGTCGCGGATGTCGGTCGTGATCCGCAGCGCCTCGTCGAAGCTCTTCTTCGCACCGGTGACGCCGAAGAGGCCCGGCTTCTCCTGCTCCGGCAGCCCGCCCGAGAGATCCATCACCGCGATCGCCGGTCCGCTCTTCCGCGGCGGCTCGGTGCTCGTGGCGTCGGCCGGACGCGGGCGGCCTTCGCAGCCGAGCGCAGCGGCAGCGGACGCGACGGCGAGCACGAACACGCCTAGCAACGCGCGACGCATCAGCCTCCTCCTTCGGCGCGCACCTTCACGCGCCCCGGGTAGGCACCTTCCGGGTAGCGATCGACGATGTCCTTGTACATCTTCGTCGCCGTGGCCTTGTCGCCCGAGTCCCACTCGACGTCCGCGAGCCCGACCACCGCGGGCATGTAGTTCGGGTTGATGGCGAGCACGCGCTTGTAGGCCGCGCGCGCTCCGGGGAGATCGCGCTGCGCATAGGCGATCGCCGCGAGCCCGGCGAGCGCCTCCGAATCGCTGGGGTTCTTCTCGACGGCCGCGGAGAAGAGCGTGCGCGCGCGCTCGTAGTCGCCCTTCGCGCGTGCCCGCTCTCCCTGGGAGACGAGCTCACGCGCGTCCGACGGAATGCCGCCACCGCCACCGCCAGCCCCACGCGCGGGTGCGGGTGCCGGTGCGGCCTTGCCCGCATCGGGCGCGTCCGTCGCCGCGGCGGCGATCGCGCGTTCGCCGGTCGGAGCGCCGGCGTCGAGCTTCGCCGCCGGCGCGGCCCGATCGGCGAACCCGCGAAGGAGCGGCAGGAGCGGGTGCGCCCTCGTCATCCCGACGAAGCGCTCGACCTCCGCCTTCGCGCCGTTCGTGTCACCGGAGCGGGCGAGCGCGTACACGAGGGCGGCACGCGCACGGCCAGGCCCGGTCTCCGCGCTCGACGCCACCTTCAGGCGCTCGAGCACCGTCGACCAGAGCGGCTCGGCCTCCGCAAGGTCGAGCGCCGCCAGGACGTACGCCGTCTCCGGATCGAGCGCGCGCTGGGCCGAGCTCGACACGATCTTCGCGACGAGCGCCCGTGCGCCGTCGCGATCGCCCGAGATCCGGGACGCGTCGATTTTTGCCCGAAGCGCCGCGGGATCGTCAGGAGCGACGACCAGCGCTTCGTCGGCGGCCTTCCGCGCCGCGGCCGCGAGGTCGTTCAAGCCGTCGCGCGCGATGCGATGCTCGTCCACCGCATCGGCCGGCAAGAGCCGTGACTTGAGCCAGGGCACGTCCGCGCGGACCGCAGCGAGGCGCGCGACGCCGAGAAGGACGTGCGGGTCCTTCTCCGAGAGCGCGCTCGCCTTGTCGAAGCTCTCCTTCGCGAGCTCCAGGTTGCCATCGGCGAGCGCCTTCTCGCCGTTCGAGAGGAACGTCGCGACGCGCGGATCGACGGTGGGCACCGGCGCCGGAGGCTTGCCTCCGAGGGTCACGCCCAGGTTCTTCTGCGCCCAGACCGCCCCGAGCAAGAGCACGCAGCCGACGACGACGGCCGCGACGATGAAACCACCGACGCCCTTGCGCCTCGCCTGGGGCGCGTCCGGAAGCGACGCGGACGAGCCGCGCACGTGATCGCGCTCCTCTTCGATCTCGGCGACCAGCGACCGATGAACACGTGGAGGGAGCGGCGACGAGACGTCGGTCACGGGCGACGGCGGTGGCGACGCCGACGCGACAGCCGGCTCGCTCGAACGCGGAGGCGCCGAAGGAGCGGGCGGCGGAACCGGCTCGGAGGAGCGCCGCGCCCGGTCGGGCAGTGGCGGCGGGCTCGACGCGTGGACGGCAGGCGGCGACGGAACCGGTGTGGGCCGCTTCAGCGGCACGGTATTCATGCTGTCGCGCTGGCGCGGCGGTGGCACCGGAGGAGGCAGCGGCGGCTTCGGGGTCGTCGCGGTCGTCGGGCTAGCCGGCGAATCGAATGTCGGCTCCGGCTGGCGCTCGGTGGCCGGCGGCGGCGCGGACGGCACGCGCGCGGGCACCGGAGGAGGTACCACGACGGGGATCGCAGGCGCGCTCGTGAGCGGGCCGGTGCCGATGAGCGTGGTCTTGCCGGCGGCCTCGCCGCTGCCCGGCGTCCCTTCCGGCGGCGGCGCCGGGAACTCGGGCTTCGTCGCCTGCCGTTCACGAACGGGCGGGAGAGGCGGTGCGGTCGGTGCACTTGCCACCGGCATCCCGGGCGGCCCGAGCCCGTCGTGCGTCTTCACCGTCCGTCCAGACTGCTGGCTCTTCTTCGCCGCCTCGCGCTGGTCGAAGAACGGGACGAGCTCCGGGATCTGCCCGATCGCCTTCGGAGGCAACCCGCCCCGCGACAGCCGATCGTTACGCTCGACGAGATACCCCTGGATGGCGCGCTGAAGCTCACGCAGCGAGGTGAAGACCAGCGTCCGGCCGTCACCCGTCGTGACGTTCCAGAAGTCCTCGCTGAAGTCGCCGTCGCTGCGGCGGATCTTGAACTTGTGCCCGCAGTTGGTGCACTTGACGGTCGTGCCGCGACCGCTGACGAGCGCGTCGTCGAACTCGTACTCGGTGTTGCAGCGCTCGCATTTGACGTCCATCGCGGAGGACTCGCCGAATCAGGAAGGGCCGGGGGAGGTCGATACGGACCGGTGCAGGTTTTCGTGCGCACGAAGCCCACGCGAACGTCGCGACGCACGCGACGGGTGAGATCGAGCGTTCCCACGCTATCACGCGGAGTGTGAGTGCGGACGCGCATCCTTTCGGCCAGGCGCGCCCCGCGGATCGGGCTTATCGAACCGCGGCACCCTGACCCGAGCCGATCGCGACGGCGGGACCGACACGAGCGGGACGAGCGGGACCAGCGGGACCAGCCCTCCCCATATGAGACGGTTGGGCTCGTTCCCCTGACGCACCGTCCACAGGCGACGTGAACGGCCGTGCACGCCCGGCCGAGGCTGATGCTGTCGCCGCGTGTTTTGGCCCTCTTTGGCGTACCTTGTCTGGGGCACGACGGTTGCTACCCTCCTCTCGGCGACGCAAGGCACGTCGGGCGTTCGCGCTCCCCGTGCTTCAGGGCTCGTAAGCGCCTCCGTAGGCGCAAGGACACCCCGGCCCTCCAGCTCGTTGCCGACAGCCGCGGTCGAGGACGCAAAACCATGATGATGAAGCGCGCAGTCTCCTTCGTTCTCTTCGGGCTCGGTACTGCCGTCCTCATCGGCTGCCCGATTTATCCAGCCGATCGCGACCACCGCGTCTGCATCGGCGGCGATTGCTACGACTGCCCGGACTCGTACTACTCCGAGTCCTGCAGCGCATGGACGTGCAACACCGGCCTCGACTGTCCGAGCGGGTACACGTGCACGAGCGACCATCGCTGCCGTCTCAACGACGGCCAGCCGACTCCGCCCAGCGGCACGGCTTGCACCAAGCCCTCCGACTGCCCGAGCGGGAACTGCGGAGCGGACAACAAGTGCCACGCCGGTGACTGCTCGACGACGGGCTGCCCGGCAACCTTCGTCTGCCGCCTCGGCAGCGGCGCGAACGGCGTCCCGGCCTGCGTCCCCATCGGGGGCAGCGGCACCTCGTCGTGCAAGAGTGACAAGGACTGCCCGTCGCCGGCGGGCTCGAAGTGCCTCAGCGGCGCGTGCGTCGCTCCGCAGGACCAGTGCGTCGACGCCACGCAGTGCCCCGGTGAGGCTCAGTGCGTCGAGGGTGCGTGCACCCCGTCGTGCAGCGAGAACAAGCCCTGCCCCACCGGGTACGCGTGCGACACCGCGAAAGGTGTCTGCACGAACAACCCGACGCCGTGCACGAGCTCTGCGCAGTGCACGGGCGGCAAGACGTGCGTGCAGGAGCACTGCGTCGATCCGTGCGGCCCGGGCGGGACGTGCGGCGCAGGCCTGAAGTGCATCGACGGCGGCTGCACCCCGGACCAGCAGCCGGTCTTCACCTGCAAGAACGACGGCGTCCAGGACAGCTGCCAGGCGGGGAGCATCTGCCTCCGTCACAGCTGCTACATTGCCTGCAGCGCGGACGCGGGCGCCGAGGCGTGCAAGAACGCAGACGAGTTCAACCAGTGCAAGCCGGTCACGACGAGCTCCGGCACGCACCACGTCTGCGGCTCGACGAACAATCTCGGCACCGAGTGCGATCCGACGCAGAACAAGAACTGCGCGTCGCCGCTCATCTGCATCGACGGCTACTGCAAGTAGGCCGCTGGCTAAAAATCACCGATCGTGAACAAGCTCACGCTTGCACATGATCCCCAACCGAGTGAAGACCTTCGCGTGCGCTACCGCCGTCTCCGTGACGTCGTGCGGAGGAGCAGCCAACACGGTGCCCCATGCCTCCGGAGCCGTCGAACCCCAACCGGCTCTCGCGTCTAGCGGTAGTGGCCTTGGCCTTCGAGGCGACGGGGTCGGAGACGCGAACGACCCGTCAAAAGTGAGGGGGCGGTTGCCTCCGGAGGTCATCCAAAACATCGTTCGTGCCAACTTCGGCGTCATGAGGAAATGCTACGAAGAGGGTCTTGGCCGCGATCCGACGTTGAAGGGGAAGATCGCCACGAAGTTCGTCATCGCACTCGATGGCACCGTGTCGACGGCCGCCGAGGTTCACGACTCGCCCCCCGGCGCGGTAGCACCGAACCGCTTGGCGGAATCGGTGAAGGAGGAGCTCGACGATCCGAGGTTCCCCGACCCGACGGTCACGGAGTGTGTAGTCTCGATCTTCAAGGAGCTGAGGTTCCCGCGGCCTCAAGGCGGAATCCTTACCGTCGTCTACCCGATCATCTTCAAACCTGAAGAGTGATGGAGCGACCTCTTCATTCCTAAACTGCGACGAGTCATCGGGGTCTGCCGACGGATCGAAGTCGTTCGCGAGATCCTGGAGACGGTGCGGGCGCGTATCGCGACGATACCAAGGAGTCGAGCGTTCCCCCACTCCCGAGCGCGTTCGGGCTTGATCTGCCACGAGCGTATGCGTTCCCTTGTCAGATGAGGGGGGCCTCGACGCAAGAAGCGTCGTGCGTCTCCTCTCGACCGGAGATGCACATGCAGCCGTCGTTCGATCCTCACCGTATGACTCGCTCCCGCAGCTGAACGTCCAGGACGCCCTCGCGCTGATCCAGGCGCTCGACGTGGCCCCGCACGATGCGCTCGGCGCCCCAGCCCAGAAGGCGCTCGACCGGGCGCGCGCCAAGAGCGAGGCGCTCCGCGCGCTCTACGAGGCCCGGCCCGCCCCGCAGAAGGGCATCGACCTCCGCTTGCTCGACACGCAGCTCGACGCCTCGTGGGGCGCGCTCTCGCGCTTCTTGGGGGCGCACGGAGAGCTGGACGACAGCTTCGCCCCCAACGCTTCGCTCGCCCGCGCGGTGCACGCCGCGCTCTTCCGTGAAGGGCTCGCGTTCCTCCGACCCCCGTACCGCCGCCAGTGGGTCGAGAGCCGGACCATCCTCACGCGCATCGACGCGGACGCGCTCGAGCCAAAGCGCGCCGAGCTCGGCGGCGCCGCCTTCCTCGCGCAGGTCAAGGCCGCGCACGAGGCGTACGGGCGCGCGCTCGACATCACGGAGGCACCTCGGCCCGAGGCCGATCCGGCCTCGCTGCTCGAGCCGCTCCGCGAGCTGCTCAACGCCATCGCCACCTACGCGCGGCTCGTCACGGGGCGGCCGTTCGCGCTGACGTGTCGAGCGGGTCGAAATCGGGCACCCCGCCGGCGTTCCCTACGCTTCGGACACGGTACTAATTGTGCAGCAAATACAGCATGTTACATAGTTTTAGAGAAATCTGTGCGACAACAGCCTACCCGCCGCGTCGATCGGCATGAGCAACCACCTTCGGCCGTGCCTCCTCGCGACTGTCCTCTCGATGACGTTCCTCGGATGTGCCCCCGATCTCGCGCCCGAAGTCGCGACCACCGGAGAAGAGGAGCTCAATACCTGCGCCGAGCCTGGCGAGCAGAGCGTCTCCGGCCCCTCGCTCCAGAGCTGCGCGCTCCTCTCGCGCGCGTACTTCGAGAGGCTCACGCCGGCGGCCGGCGGGCTCTACGCGTTCGAGGGGACGACCCTCGTGCACATCACGCCCGGACAGACGGAGCGGCTCGCGACCTTCGTCTCCCCGATCGGACTCGCCGTCGACGCGTCCCGGGCCTACGTCCTGTCGAACGGCGGCCGTGACCATGACTACGAGTTGGTCGCGGTCGACCTGCAGACCAAGGCGACGACGACGCTCTCGCAGACCCGGAAGGGCTCTGCATGGATCCACGTCGCGGAGCCCGGGCCCATGGTCATCTCCGATGGGACGCTCTTCTGGTCGGAGTGCGGTGGCGGCGCCTCCCGAAGCGCGCTCGGAAGCATCAAGAGCCTCGCGCTCGACGCGCTCGACGCGCCCGGTGCGGAGCCCAGCGTGGTCGCGACGCGGGTGTCCTGCGCGCGCTCGATCGCGGTCGACGACGCGCACGTCTACTATACGGTCAACGAGCAGGTGATGCGTGTCGCGCGCGGAGGCGGCCAGAGTGAGGTGTTCGCGAGCACGCATGGCGACGGAGAGGGCACCCCTGAGCCCGCGGCCGTCGTCGTGAGCGGGGGCACGGTCTACTGGTCGGACTCCAAGATGGGTTGGATCTACCGGGCGCCCGCGACGGACGGCAGCGCGCGCGAGCGCTTTGTGAACGCCTGGCCCCGCCGCCTCTCCGTCGGTGAGGATGGGCACCTCTACTGGACGAACGGGCTGGGCGTGTCGCGCCGTGCGCTCGACGGATCGAGCGCAGCAGAGGCGGTGGTCCGGGGCAACACGTCGAGCGACGTCGCCGTGTTCGGATCGAATCTCTACTGGACGGGATATCGCGGCACCTTCGTCCGCTCGCTCGACGAGCTCTGAGAGCGCGTTGCGCCTGGAGGGCGTGCGTCATTCGTCATCGGGCGCACGCAGGAACGTCGACAGACTCGCGTCGAGGCCGTGGACGACGTCATGCGCGATGCTCTCGAAGGTGTCGGCCGACATTGCGTAGCGGCGCTCCAGCTCGGCGCGCGTCTCGTCGAAGACGGCCTGCTTGGCTTGGAGGATCCAGCGCGTCGCGGTGGCTCGGTGAACTCCGTACATGCGGCCGATCGCTTCGGCGGGCACGTCGTCGACGAGGTGCAGGCGGAGGATCGTGCGGTCGCGCGCGGAGAGTGACGACAGCTTCGACCTGAGCGCGGCGAGGAATGCCTTCTCCAGATCGACCGTGGCGGACCGAGCAATGCCAGCGTCGTCGTCGGTGGCGATCTCGGGGAGACGGCCGGGCTCGGTCACGATCTCCTTCTGCCGGCGCTTGCGATCGGTGGCTCGACGCATCGCAAGGACCATCACAAACGAGCGCAGGGGGCCGCGGCCTTGGTAGCGCGTCAGGAGGGCGGGCTTGCCTCCCTCGCCGTCGAGCAGCACGAGCAGGAGGTCCGCCGCTACCTCGGCCACGAAGTCGTCCTCGGCGCTCACGCGGCGGATTGCGAGCGGCACGTCGGCGAGCACGGAGCGCTCGAGCGCCATGCGTGCCGCTGTATCGCCCCGCAGGCACGCGCACGCGAGATAGATGTCGTCGTGCAGCTCGACGGACGCGCGCCGCTCCTGGACGAAGGCCGCGTAGTCCGCGACCGAGAGCTCGGCGCCGGGCCATGCGCGGCGCCCGCGTTCGAAGGCGGCCACGATCTCGGTATCGTCGCTGTTCGAAGCAGAGCGCCGCTCTTCGTCACCCATGCTGATGGCAGCATAGGTGAAACGGATTGCGCCGTGTATTCTCGGCGGGTATCGACCGTGGATGATCCTCGGCTTGGCAGGTTCGTGCGGGGCGAGCTCTCGGAAGCCGAGATCGCCGAGCTAGAGAGCGATCTCGAACGTAGCAGCGTGCTCCGCCTCGCGCTCGCGGAGCTCGCGCGGACGCCCGGCGAGCCGACCAGCGATGCGGTCGTGGACGGTCCCGAGCGGCTCCTGGTCGGCCGGACGCTCGGCGAAGGAGGAATGGCGACGGTGCGTCACGGGGTCCAGACGAACCTCGGCCGGCCCGTCGCGGTGAAGACGGTCCGGAAAGAGAGCCCATCAGGGACGATTCGCCTGCTCCAGGAGGCACGCCTCACCGCCCGCCTCCAACACCCGAACGTCGTGCCGGTTCACGAGGTCATCGAGGGACGGGCGGGCGAGCTCCAGGTGGTGCTCAAGCAGGTCGACGGTCTGTTGTGGAGCTCGGTCATGCGCGACCCCGACGTCCTCCGCGCTCGATTCGGCGTCGAGGACGCGCTCGACTGGAACCTCGGCGTCCTGGTCTCGGTCTGCAACGCGCTCGCGTACGCGCACGAGCACGGCATCATCCATCGCGACGTGAAGCCGAGCAACGTGATGGTCGGGGCCTTCGGCGAGGTGTACCTCCTCGACTGGGGGATCGCCGCGACGTGGAGCGACCTCGGAGGCCGAGATCTCGCGCACGTCTCGGACATCCCGACCGCCGGTACTCGCGCGTACATGGCACCGGAGCAGATCGAGGGCGACCCCGAGGCGCTCGGTCCGTGGACCGACGTTTACCTCCTCGGTGGCGCGCTCTACGAGCTGCTCGCCGGTCGGCCGCCGCACGCCAACGCCCTCTCCGCCGAGAGCCGGCGGAGGCCACGCGAACGTGTCGTCGTGCCGCTCGGGCCGGAGGTGCCTCGCGAGCTCGCGGCGATCGTTGCCGAAGCGATGGCGGCGCATCCCGAGGAGCGGCTCGTCAGCGTCCAGGAGCTCCGCTCCCGTATCGTCGCGTACCGGATTCACCGCGGCTCGCTCGACCTCGTGGCGCGCGCCGACCGCAGGCTCTCGGCCGCTGGCGAGGCGCGCGCCGCGGGCGATGCCGCGGCCGTCGAGCGGCACCTGCGCGAGGCGGAGTTCGGGTTCCGCGCTGCCCTCGAGGGATGGGCCGAGAACACGCGGGCGCGCGAGGGCTTGCGCGCCGTCGCCGTGGAGCGAATCGAGGTTGCGCTCGACGCGGGCGATCTCGACGGCGCACTGCGCCTGCTCGCCGATCTCGACGAGCCACCCCCGTCGCTCGTCGCTCGCGTACGCCTCGTCGGCGCGGAGGACGAGGCGCGTCGAGCACGGGCAGTCCGCGCCGGCTGGTTCCAGGACGCGGCGCGAGGGGTACACACACGGACGGTCCTCCTCGCCGTGCTCGCACCGTTCTGGGTGTTCGGATGGCTCGCGATCATCCTATGGCCCCCGACCTCGGTCCGGCCCTACGCCGCGATGCTCGGCGGCTACGTCGCGCTCGGCACCGCCTCGGTGTTCGCGCGCGGCCTCGCCATCCTCCAGAACCACGCAACCAAGGTGATCGTCATCGCCACGGCCATCGGCATGCTCGGCGCGCTCATGTGGGTCGTTGGTGCGGACGCGCTCGACCTTCCGGTGACAGCCGCGCCGCTCGGAATGCTGCTCGTGTTCGCGATCACGCTCGTCCTCGTCGGGCTCACGAGCGATCGTCGAGCGCTCCCGCTCGGCGTCCTGAGCTTCGCCGGCTTCGTCGTGATCGCGGTCGTGCCCAGAGCCGGCAACGTCGTGGCGTTCACTTGTGCCATGCTGCTGGCGGGCGGACTCCTACGGAACAACCTGACGTTGCGGCGTCGTGTGCGCGGTCACGCAGTCAAGAACAGCAGTTGAACCGGCCGGCGCATCTTTCCGTCCTGCTCACCTGCTCGACGGGCACGGGTGCCGACCGTCGCTTTCCGTCTCGGAGCTACGTCCAGGCTTGCGCCCGCCGTAGAGCGCCCCCGCCAAGAAATCTGTGCGACAGATGCTACCCCGCCGCGTCGATCCGACATGACCCCGTCCCGGCTGCCTCGAGTGCTTTCACCCGTCGCGTACAAGTACGCTTTGCTTGCAATCCTCGCGACCGCCGCGGCGGCCTGCTCCGCGGCGACGGACACGACCCCGAGCGCTCCTTCGGGGGAGGCGCCACCATCTTCCGAGGAAGCCGGCGCGGGAGAGCCGTCCGAGGGGGGCGGCACCGGCGCAGACGCGGGCACCGACGCCGCGAGCTTGCCCTCCATCAACGGCGTGAGGAGGGTGGCGCTGAGCTTCGACACGACCTGCGCTGTTCGCGCGGACGGGTCGCTGAAGTGCTGGGGCCACAACGCCTGGGGACAGCTCGGCCTCGGCGACACGATGATGCGCGGAAACGCGCCAGGGCAGATGGGCGCAGCTCTGCCGGCCGTCGACGTCGGGCCCGGCCGCAAGGTCGTCGACGTCGGAGTCGGCGACTTCACGACGTGCGCGTTGCTCGACGACGGCACTGTGCGGTGTTGGGGAGGCAACGCGACCTACAACCCTCTCGGTCTTCCTGTCGACGACCCGAACCACACCAGCGCGACGATCGGTGACGGACCAGGCGAGATGGGAGCGAGCTTGGTCCCCGTCGACTTCGGTGCCGGTCGCACGGCGACCGCGCTGTCCGTCGGCAAGGACTACGCATGCGCCATTCTCGACGACGGCTCGGTGAAGTGCTGGGGGAATAACACGGTAGCGTCTCTGCGCTGGGACGATGTCGACGGTCGTCTCCGTCCCCTCGATCTCGGAGGGAAGCGGGCCAAGCAGATCAGCGCCGGCGCCGGGAGCGCATGCGCCGTGCTCGAGGACGGGACCGTCTCGTGCTGGGGGCAGAACCGGGTTGGGATGCTGGGCCGGGAGAGCACGGCCCAGGACGGGCACCCTGGCCCGGTGCTCCTCGCGGCCACGCCGCAGGCGAAGAAGGTCTCCGTCGGAGAGCAACACGCGTGCGCCCTGTTCGTCGACGGCTCCGTCAAGTGCTGGGGCGCGAACGGCCTCCTCGGCACCGGCAGCACGACGCCGGCGTCATACGGGAGGACGGCAGGGTCGATGGCCACGCTTCCGTTCGTCGACCTAGGCGGGCGAAAGGCCACGGACATCGCCGCAGGCTTGTCGAGCACGTGTGCGGTGTTCGATGACGGCACCTTCGGCTGCTGGGGGAAGTCGACCCTTGTCGACTCGGACGACTACGTCGGCGACGAACCTGGCGAGATGGGGGCCGCGTTGCCCGTCTACGATCTCGTGCCCGGCAAGTCGCTCGAGGGCGTGAGCATCGACAACGGCTACGGCTGCGCGTGGTACGACGACGGCACGCTCAAGTGCTGGGGCGCGAACTTCAGCGGGCGCCTGGGCACGGGCGACAACCAATCTCGCTACCTGCCGGGCGCGCTGCCTACGATCGACCTGGGGCCATGAGTCAGGCGCGTAGGGCATTCAAACATGATGCTGGGAGCGTGGCGCGGCGGCGGAGGTCGCGGCCATCGCGATGCGTGACGGCGAGTTCCGGCTCGGCATGCGAGGCGGGGAACCTGAAGTTCGCATGTTGGTGGGCCACTGCGTCTTCGGCTCTCCGGATGCGGCCCTCCTGGTTTCGCTCCTCCCGCGGCTCGTGCACGTTCACGGTCAAGAGAGGCTCCGCACCCTCGTGCAGCTCGTGGGAGAGGAGACCCGCGAGCGGCGGCCCGGACGTGACGTCATCCTGGCACACCTCCTTTCGGTTCTTCTCATCGAAGCCCTTCGGTCCACGGAGGGGCCTCTTGCATCGGCTGGCCTCCTCCGCGGCCTCGCCGACGAGCGCCTCGCCGCCGCGATACGACGGATGCACGAAAGCCCGACCAAGGCGTGGACGGTCGCGCAGCTGGCGAAGGCAGCAGCGCTGTCTCGTTCCACGTTCTTCGAACGCTTCAGCCGCGCGGTGGGCGTCGCCCCGATGGAGTACCTGCTCGGCTGGCGTATGGCGTTGGCGAAGGACCTATTGCGGCGGAGAGAAGTCACCGTGGGCGAAGTCGCGGAACGAGTCGGCTATAGCTCCGCGAGCACGTTCAGCGTCGCATTCACGCGCTACGTCGGACAGCCGCCGACGCAGTACGTACGGAACCATGACGAGTCGGCGCGGCCGCAACGAAAGGCAGCGCGACGAATGGCGGCGACGTGATGAGGGGGACCCTCCGCGTGAATGTGCCTGGAACTGGCGGGGCGAACGGATCGCGGACCGTCCTTGGTCACGGTCGCGCATGATGGTTGCCTGAGGTTGGCATCCGAACCCGGGCGCTGCCGTTTGCGCCAATCCTCACCCGGGTGCTTCTCCGGGCGCCAGCGAGGACCGCTTCGCCTCCGCCGCGGCGTTCGCGCAGGCGCTCTCGGCCGTGCTCGCCGGCGCCACCGAGATCCCCGCCCCGGGACGAGCGACGCGCCGCGACCGATGTACGCGTCGGGCCCGCACATCCCCGCGGCCTCGCCCGCTCACGCTCAGCGTCGCACGGGCTCTAGCGTGCGAAGAGCTCACGCACCCGGGCCGGGTCGGTGCTGCCCTCTAGCGGAAGCGGGAGAAAATACGGGAGCTGCCATTTCTGCGTCCGGACCGCCTCCTGCACCACCGGCTTGGACCAGGGAGGATAGACGCGGATGGCGCGCTTGCCGCCCTGGTGGGCGCGAGACATGACTCCCTTGTCCACCAGGATCTTTTGGGGGAACACGAACTGTCCGCGATGGTCCGCATCCCCCACGCTCACGATGACGAGGTCCACGCCGTCGCCGCTGTCGAGCGGAGCGATCTCCGCGTCTGGTGTTGGTCGCTTCCAGAGCGTCACGAACTGCCCGACCTTGGTCGGGGTCGTCTTGGCCACGCGGAAGACCACGTTGCGACCGTCGAGCGCGAGGCGGCAGGCCCCGTATTCGGCACTCTCCGCTTCGCGGAACGCCGGGGTCGTGACCGTCAGCCCGGCTGGCGCGTAGGTGTCCCGGATCGCAGCGATCAGGTCGTGGGGGAGGTGGCCCGAAGCGGGATCCACCGGATGCATGCTCATGCTGGAAGTGACTCTAACGACCAAGGTGATCCGGCGCACTCAGGAGGAGGCGCGGACTGAGGGGGCACCCCGTCGCTCATGCGTTTCGGACCTCGTCCGAGCTGCCGACGGCCGTGTCGCCATCGCGGCTCTCCGAGCGCCCACACGCTTCAGGGCCACACTGCGATCCGAAGGGATCGCTCGTCCACCGGCTCCAGCGACCGACGACACGAATCGTACGCCCGCGTGTGACAGAACGCGCCGGCCCGCGACTACCAGGGCATGAGGCAGCGAACCTGGAGCCTTCGGACGGTAGCCGCGTACGCGCCGCTCGCCGTGCTCGTTACCACTGCTGTAGCCGCATGGACCGTCTTTCTCCGAGGTCGCGGCCTCTCCAGCGTCTACGCGTGGGGCTCGCTCGCGTTTCCGATCCCTCTTCTCGCGTTCTTGGTCGTCGCGGGGACGATCATCGCGCGGATCGTCACGCGCAAGAAGGCGCGAGGACCAGACCAGAGGCTCGGGCGCCGCGTTCGGCTCGCGGCCACCGTGGCGGCAGGCGCCTTCTGCCTCTGGCCGGCCCTGTGGAACGTCAACCTCGCGGTGATCCGCTTCCCTTTCGCGCTCGACGACACCCACCCCACCGTGACCGCGCGTCTACCAACCAACGCGACTATGCGCGTCATCTGGGGCGGTGACCAGCTCGCACAGAACCACCACGCTCCGACGCCTGATCAACGCTGGGCCTACGACCTCGTCGTCGAGCCGGCGCTCGTTCGGTCGGAGCGTCTCGAGGACTACGGCTGCTTCGGTGTCCCGGTCGTTGCCCCTGTCTCGGGCGTCGTCCGCATCGCCCACGATGGGGAGCCGGACCGTGCCGTCACGCCGGGACGCCACGAAGCGAACTACACCGCGCCGCTCGGCAACCACGTGGCGATCGCGCTCGATGGCGGCGGCGCTTACATGTTGGTCGCCCACCTGAAGCAAGGCAGCGTCGTCGTGCAGGAAGGCGAGCACGTCTCCGAGGGCACGCCGATCGGCGCGTGCGGCAACTCCGGAAACACCTCCGAGCCGCACGTCCACATCCACGCGCAGCGGCAGGACCCGCTCGGCCGCCCACTGAACTTCTCCGAAGGGCTGCCGCTCTTCTTCCACCACCACGACGGTGCAGCGATGCCGACCGGCGGAGTCGCCATCGTCGACGGCAAACGGAGCGCGACCGGCGCCATCGTCCGCCACGTCGGCCCCGGCGGACAGGCCCGCCACCCGGCGCGTTGAGCGCAGAGAGCATGCTAGAGCCGCGAACATGAGCGCCCGGCGAGATCCCGAGGAAGACGACTTCCGAGCACTCATCGCCCGAAACGCCCCCGCGCTGGGGCGCCTCGTGCGTCACTATGAAGCGGAGCCGGAGGCGCAGCGCGACCTCGAGCAAGAGATCCTGATCGCACTCTGGCGCGCACGATCGAGCTTTCGCGCCGAGAGCACCGAGCGCACGTGGGTCTATCGGATCGCGCACAACGTCGCTGCATCTCACATCGCCAAGGCGATCCGGATGCGCCGCGACTCGGACGGCGCGCCCGAAGCGCCGGCACCCCCGTCTCCGCGCTCGCCTGACGCGATCGCGGAGGAGCGCGGCGAGCTACGGCGCCTCGATGAACGGATCCGAGCCTTCGATCTGCCGACGCGCCAGCTCGTGTTGCTCGCGCTCGAGGGCTGCACGACCGCGGAGATCGCCGCGGTGACGGGGCTATCTCCCACCAACGTAACGACGCGGCTGTCGCGCATCCGCAAGCAGCTCGCGGAGGAGCCCGAGGCATGAGTGATCCGAATCGACCCGAGGGGTGGACGTCGCTCGGCGCGGCATGGCGCTCGGACCGAGGCGCCGCCGGCTCGTTCCAGGCCGTCGACGTCAGCGCGGTCCGCGCGCGATCGGCCAAGTTCGCGCGGAGGATCCGCCGCCGGAACGTCCTCGAGGTGCTCGGGGGCGCGATCATCGTCGCGGCCGGCGTGCGGATCGTGTGGACCGAGACGCGCCCGCTCATGATCGCCGGCGGCGTCGCGATGGCCCTCGGCGCCCTCCTCATGACATCGGTGATCTTGCTTCGCGCGAGGAACGCCTCGCCGCCTCCGCTCGACGCTCCCACGCGCGACGTCCTCGCGTACGAGCGGAGCGAGCTCGAGCGCCAGGCCCGCCTCCTCGAGCGCGTCTGGGTCTGGTACCTCGCACCGCTGCTTCCCGGCGTCGCCCTGATCTACACCGACGAGCTCCTGCGCGCGATCGAGCGCGGCGAGCCGGGAGCCATCGCGACGAGCATCGCTCTCTTCATCGCGGCCTTACTCTGCTTCGTCGTCGTCGGCCGTCTCAACGCACGCTCCGCGCGCCGCCTCCGCGACCGTGCGCGCGGGGTCGCGGAGGCAGCGGACGACGCCGAGGCTTCGTGATGGGCGAGCGGGAGAGCTCGGTGAGCCGGCGTCGCCGAGCTTCGCCGCTCTGAAGGAGCGGAACGGATGACGGTGCCCGTGAGGAAATCGACGCGGCTGTTGCGCCCGTCCTCGGTCACGACCGAACGGCCTTGGCCGATCCTGAGGCAGCTACCGTATAACCGAGATCACTTGATCTGACCCTCGGCAAGCGAACGGCGGAACCAGGCAGCGATCTTGTCGACCGGGGTGGAAGCTCGGAGTCGGCGGACAGCCTGAAGCAACTCTGACTCGACGTTGATCGCGAGGGTGCGAAGCTGCCTCTTCATATCCGCCCCGAGCCTCTCGATCGGGTTGAGCTCGGGGCTGTAGGTCGGCAGATAGATGGGGATGCCGCCCGCATCGAGGATTGCCTCACGCACGACCAGCATCTTGTGGATGTTGAGGTTGTCCATGATGACGACGTCGCCGGGCGAGAGCCACGGTGCCAGGCGGCGCTTCACGAACCGGAGGAACGCCGGCCCATTGATTGTGGAACGACTCGTCATCAGCTTCGGCTTCTCGCCGAGGCGGATGGCGCCGACGAGAGAGAGCGTCTTCCACGAGCGGAAAGGTCGAGTGCCCGTCACCCGCTGTCCGCGCGGCGCGCGCGCGTGCTCGCGTCGCAACCCTGTTTTTACGAACGATTCGTCAATGAAGACGAGGCTGCGAGCGTCCTTCGTCCTCAGGAGCTCGCAGAACGCTTTGCGCCGCTCGCGGTGCTCGGGCGTGTCGCGTTCGAGGGCGATGAAGGACTTTTTTTTCGAGAGAAGCCGAGCCGACCAAGGGCGCGTTGGACGCCCGAGCGACTCGTCTCGACGTTCGACCGCTTCATGAGCGCCGCCGCGAGCTCCGCGACCGTGGCGTCCGGCATTTCGGCGACGATCTTCGCGAGCAGCTCGGCCGTTGCCCCGTGGATCGGAGAAGGATTTCCACCACCGCGCGGGCGCGGTTCGAGCGACTTCGTTTCTCGATGCAGCCGAAGGATCCGATTCACGGTCGCGTATCCGATGCCGAGAAGTTCCGCAGTCTCCTTGTAGGAGCAGCCTTGGTCGCGAGCCTGCAGCACTGCCTCACGTAGCTTCATCGGGATCGGCATCTCGTCTCACAGAGATCACGTCACCGCGATCGAGTCAACCGGTCTCGGTGTTACGGTAGCTACGTCGCTCACTCTGGATCTTCGGCTGCCCCGTCATTGGAGCAAGTTCAGCTGAATGAGCAAAGGTCCGACCGTTACCTGCACGCTCACCACGATCCGCCCGTCGACGCCGACACACGACGCTGGCTCGTCGACGCCGACACCCGGTGGCGGCTCGTCGACGCCGGCCGACTACCCGAACGAGACGAGTACGGGAGCGAAGGGCATGCTCACGCCACGCTCGGGCGACTTCAGCGTCAACGTGGACGGGACGATCCTCGAGGACATCGACCTGAAAGGAGCGATTCGCGTCTACGCGAACAACGTCACGATTCGGAACGCCAAGATCACGACCGGCAGCTACTGGCCGATCCTGTTCGACGGCACGGGTGGCGTCGTCGAGGACGCCACCCGATCGTCGGCACGGTGAGCTCGCAGGCGTGCGTTGGCGGCGCTGGCATGACGATCCGCCGCCTGAACTGTTCCGGAGCCAGCGACGGCGTCAAGCTGGGCTCGAGCTCGACGATGACCGATTCGTACATCCACGATCTCGGCACCAGTTCGGAGTCGCACAACGACGGGGTCGAGCTGGGAGCCAAGAACGTCCAACTCATCCACAACACCATCCTGAACGCGCGGAGCCAGACGGCAGCCGTCTTCATCGGGGCGAGCGCTCCCTCGACGAACATCCTCGTCGAGGACGTCGACGCGCCCGTTCGCGAAGGAGATGCCGTCGAGTATCAACGGTTCAATCTCCACGCCAGCGTCCGCATCGCTGCCGAGGATGATCGCGGTCGCGAGAGGCTCTGCAGGTACGGGGCACGTCCACCGTTTTCGCTCGCCCGACTTCGTGTGCTTCGGGGTGGCCTCGTTGCCTATCGAATCAAGAACCTCGGCGCCGGTCGGGCAAAGCATCGCGTGATGACGCCCCTCGAGCTGCTCGCGCGGCTCTCCGCGCTCGTGCCGCCGCCGCGCTACCCGCTCGTGCGCTACCACGGGGTGCTCGCACCGAGATCCTCGTGGCGACGCGAGATCGTTCCCCGCCGCCCGACCGACTCGAACGCCTCGACCGGGAGCGTGGGCGCGGCAGCGAAGAAGGGCTCTTGCAACTCTTCCTCTCATGAAGAGCCGGCGGCAGCAGACACGGCGGGGGCATCAGGCGCTCGCGCCCTCCGAGCGGATGAGGATGGTCGGCCCGTTGCCGGAGCGAGCTCACGGACCGCCCCCCTCCGCGATGGCTGGCGCCGCGGTCGGCGCCTCCGCCGAGTACGTTCGGGTTCCCCTCGTTGCGGCTGACCGCAACGGCGCAGCCGACATGGAGCAGCTCACGCCCAACGTCCTCGGCGTCCGGCACTGGTCTCGCCTCCTCGGCGGCCTCCTCTACGCCACGTCACCGAGGCTGCGATGGTCACAGCTCCTCCGGCGCACGTTCGACGTGGACGTCCTCGAGTGCCCGAAGTGCAAGGGCCGCCTCCGCATCGTCGAGGCTGTTGTCGAGACGGACGCCGCGCCCCGCATCCTGGAACACCTGGGTCTCCCAACCGAGTCCCCGCGCTTGGTCCGCGCCCGCGATCCGACCACCCTCGACGGCGAGGAGCCCGACGCCGCATAGCGAGCGACGCCCGAACGCCGCCTCGCCAAGGCAGCCGTGCGCCTTTGGACGTGCTCAACTGGTCGGCGATTCCGCTGCAGGTGGAATTCGTAGATTGGGCGTTAGGTGAACGCCTTCCGGGCCGAGGCTTTCTCCGGTCGCGCGCGCTCGGATTTCCTTCTCGCCCGCGTAGCCACCAAACTCCCAGGTCGCCACGGCGGAGAGCCAGATGTCCCAGAGCGGTCGAGCGAGCTTTACGTCTGCCGCGAAGCAACCCCAAGCGCGCGGAGGAGCTCGTTGATGCGGCCAGACCTGACCAGCTCGCGCACACCTCGAAAGGCGTCTCGAGGAGTCGACCCGACGCCAAGACCTTTCAGCACTTCTAGCAGAGCCACGAAGTCGGGGTCGTCCCAGACCTCTCCGTGAATGGTCTTCCCGTTCTGGTTGTCGACCACCCAATCGCCGCCACCGAAGTGGCAGAGCACGGGAACGTCGCAGGAGGCACCATGGAGCAAGCCGCCTTCTTCGTTGCATTCGAACGCCATGACCTCGTCGGCCGTGACCGATCCGGTGGCGAGGAGATTGCCCGTGTGACTCAAGATGCTGCGCGCCCGCACATTTCCGCGCACGTAGACGTCGTAGTACTGATTCACCTCCAGCACGCCGGTAATCTCGACGTTTCCGCGGACGAAGATCGTGAAGTAGTTGTCCCACGGCTGCTCGCCCGTCGGCGCCACGAATCCCGGACACCGCGCGAGGAGCTCCTTCGACGAGATGTCTCCTTCGATGCGAAGGTCGTCGAGCCAAGCGAAGACCGTCGCCCCGTTCGGCAGCTTCTCCAAGGCGTCGTCGAGCCCGTCGGCGGCTTCCTCGCCCACGAACCCCTGCACCATCGGCAGGTCCAGCGGCTCCCTGATCTCGATCGCAAGTTCAGTCATCGTTCTGCAGAATAGACACGACGACCTGCCCGTCTGCAACTGCCACCGCGGTCGATTTTTGCTTTGTCGCTCCCGCGCAAACACCGAGACCGCTTGATCCGATCCCGCGGGCATGATCGCGACGGGATGTGATCACCCCGTTGAAATTGCGCGAGACGGTTTTTCGCGCTCGAGCCGAAGGCCGCTCGTTCGGAGGACTTTCGCGATGCCTTCGAGAGCGTTCTGTCTGCCGACGCGCTGAACGACGATCACAGATACGCATTGTTGGTAGTCATTCGCGGGCTGAGTGGAGCGAAATGACCATGGCCGGCGAAGCGTCGTGAGGTGATCATGAGCGCCATGCTGCCCGGAGGCTCCGCAAGGGCGAATGCCTCGCCGGCGACGCATTCCGCAAGTCGAGCGCTCGGATGCCGAACGGCGATCGAGGTGGTCGAGAGCGTGTACCAGCTCGCCGGGGATGATCAGGCGTGGCTCCAGCATGTGGCCGACGCTGCGGCGCCCGAACCCGACCGATCCATCTGCGAAAGCTCAACGATGTGGATGGAGGAGTGCAGCACGCGATCGGGGGCGCCGAGTCGCGCGGGGCGCGCGATGCACTACGAGGGGTCCTCGACGCGAGCCTGCGCCTCCTCCCGGCGCTGGGCTTCCTACCCGGCGACGATCCGCGCGTGCGCGGCACCGTCACCGCGATCGAGCGGAGTCTGACGAAGGACGGCTTCGTCGCGCGATACACCACCGGCGCAACGTCGACGGACTTCCGGGAGTGGAGGGCGCGTTCCTCGCGTGCTCCTTCTGGATGGTCGAGGCGCTCGCCGCGATCGGCCGCTCCGACGACACCCGGACGATGCTCGAGCGCGTGCTCTCGGTTCGGAACGACGTCGGGCTCCTGTCGGAGGAGTTCGACGTCGAGCGTCGCCGGCTCATCGGAAACTTCCCTCGAGCTTTCGCTCACGTCGGGATCGTCAACGGGGCCATCACCTTGGCCACCGGTCGTCCCCACGAGCGTTGAACGGCCGTCCTCGTCGCGGAGGACTGGAGAACGGAGCGCCGCGCGCTACGGGAGCGCGATCTTCACTGATGACGGACTCGATGCGATGGACCGACGCGTCGTGTCCTCGGGCGAGCGCAGCGCCGGGATGGGTGCCCGCCATGCGGTCGCCGAGCAGGGCGGCGGCCGCGAGCGCAGCGCTTCAAGGCGAGCGCGTCACGACGGCGGCGTTCACTCCTGCGCCAGCGTTGGCGCTCTGACGAGGCGAACCGTCACCGAAGTCTGCCGTCCCCGCGAATATGCCGACGTATGCGATCTTGCCGGAGGGCGCAGCGCCGATGCCCTGACCCTGGATGAGCGCGCCGTCGCCGGTCGTCGCTCCAAAGCCCCACTGAGCGACGAGCGACGGGTTCATCTTGAGCGCGAAGAGCACCTGGTTGCGGGCGTTGCTCGACGGAAAGGCGCAGCTCAACACGAGCGCGCTTGCGGCCGGAAGCCGCTCGATCACGGCGGTCTACCTTGGGACCGGAGCGTTCGCGCCCAGCAGCTCGGCACCGATCCTGGTCGAAGTCGCCGCCGCTCCGACGCCACCGCCGGCAAGCTCCAATGAAGCACCGCCCGCCGCGAACGGGCCGACCGCAACCGAGCATGGGGAGACGGCCCCGAGCGTGGCGGCTACGGACGACGGGGGATGCAGCACCGGTGGCCGTACGAACATCTCCGGCGCCTCGCTCCTCGGCACGCTCCTGACCGCCGCCCTCGTCGTGATGAGCCGCCGTCGCCGGCGCTAGACCGCAAGCCGGCCCCCTCCTGCCTGAGCTTCGCCGTCCGCGAGCCCCACTCCTGGGGGCTCGCAGCGCGAAGCGAACAACCTGGGTGCGAACAAACCAGGTTGAACGGTCTGCGCGGGTCCGGACACAGACGCGCACTGACCGATGGCACGCCTGACTTCGAAGCCGACCGCGCGCTGGAGGGGCGCCGCGACTCCCTTCTGCGACGCGCGGCTCCCCTTCACGTTTGCGAGGCGGGCCTTGGCGCTCTGCGCCTTCACGGTCGCGCTCATGGTGTCACCGCGAGCGCTGGCTCAGCCGGAGCCGGACGCGGGGGCCGCGGCCGAAACGACCGCACCGTCCGTGGAAGTCACCCCCTCGATCGCTCCGCCAGCGACGACCGCTCCTCCGGCTGTCCAAGCGCCGGCCCCGCCTCCGCCGGCGCCAGCGTCCTCGCCGGCTCCCCCCGAAGAGACCGGCTTCGGCGTCGCTCCGTTCGTCGTGCCGGCCTACCAGGACGAGACCAGCTTTCTGCTCGGTGCCGCGGCAGTCGCATTCTACCGGCAGCCGGAGGCCGCGCATCGTCGCGAATCGCAGGTCCTCCTCGCAGGCGCAGCGAGCTTGCGCAAGCAGTTCACCGGCCTTCTCTCCCCGGACCTCTACCTCGCCGACGATCGCTTTCACGTCGGTGGAACGATCAGCGCGGCACGCTTCCCGGATCGATTCTTCGGCGTCGAGAGTCGCGAACGACTCTCCGCGGAGGAGCGCTACACGCCCATCTACGTCGAGATCGAGGCGAGCCCGAAGATTCGCGTCCTGCGCAACCACTACGTCTACGTCGGCCCGTCCATTCGCTACCAGTACGCCGACATCACCGAGCGCGCCGATGGAGGACTCCTCGCGCGCCGCACCGTCACCGGCGCCGACGGCGGCTCGACGTTCCAGCTCGGCGCACGCGCCTTCTGGGACGCACGGGACAACACCCTCTACCCGACGCGTGGAACGTTCACCGAGATCGGCTTCCTCGCGTCCGACACGAAGGTCGCGTCCGACTTCAGTTTCACTCGAACGAGGCTCGATGCGAAGCAATACATCTCGGCATTCTTCCCGCGACACGTCCTCGGCCTACAGGAGGTCGTCGAGCTCCGCACCGGAGATGCTCCTTTCTACGATCTCGGAAAGCTGGGAGGCAGCCGCCTTCTGCGCGGTCACTTCGAAGGCAAGCACCGTGATGCGCAGCTCGCCGCCGTGCAGGTCGAGTACCGACTCCCGCTCTTCTGGCGGATCGGCGCCGTGGCCTTCGGCGGTGCCGGCGTCGTTGCTCCCTCCGTGTCGGCCTTCGACCGCGCGAAGGTCTACGCCTCCGGCGGCGGTGGGCTCCGCTTCGCTCCCTCGAAGAAGGCTCCGGTCAACATCCGGCTCGACGTGGCCTACGGCGACGAGCCTCGGTTCTACCTCGATGTCGGCGAATCGTTCTGACATGCGCTCGCCGCTGCCCACGTCCCTCACTGGTGCGAGGCGACCGTCGCGCAAGGTTGCATCCGTTCCGGACACGTCGATCGATCCGGTCTCGAGCGCGGTCGAAGACGAAGAGCTCGCGCTCATCCAGAACCGCCTCGGGATCGTCTACGGCGTGCTTGGAGCGATCCTCCTCGCGCTCTGGGCGCTCGCGGCAACCCTCGCCGTCGCCACGACGCCCGATCACGGTCTCCGCAGGCTCTCGTCCTTCGGGCGGATCGGTCACCTCGTGATGGCGCTTGCACTCCTCGCGGGCTACGTCGTCTGCCGCAGTGGGCGCCGGTCCCGCGCGATGCTCTCCGTCCTCGATCTCGGCGGGATGGCGCTCATCGGCCTCCTCGCCGGCGCAGCCATCTCGTTCGCCCCCGGCTTCCGGGTCGAGCTCATGAGCGTGCTCGCGATCGGCCTCACGCTCCCCCTCCGCGCGGCGCTCGTTCCCACTCCCCCAAGGTGGACTCTCCTCGTCGCTGCGCTGAGCGCCATACCGGCCCCGATCGGGACGATCCTCTCGAGCCTCGCCGACTCGACCTGGAATGCGACGGTGGTCCCCCGGGCGCCCTTCGGATTCATCGCGTGTGCCTGGACGGTAGCAAGCGTCGTATCGTCCTTCGCGATCGCCCGCGTGATGTATGGCCTGCGAACCGAGATCCGAAAGGTGATGAAGCTGGGGCCCTACACCCTGGACGAGAAGATCGGCGAAGGCGGAATGGGGATCGTCTATCGCGCCCGCCATGCGCTCCTCCGCCGTCCGACCGCGGTGAAGATCCTCGCTCGTGACCGCAATGATCCGTCGAGCGTCTGGCGCTTCGAGCGCGAGGTCCAGATCACGAGCGAGCTCACCCATCCGAATACGATCGCGATCTACGACTTCGGGCGTACGCGCGGCGGCCTCTTCTATTACGCCATGGAGCTCCTCGACGGGATGACGCTCCAGGAGCTCGTGGGGAAGGAGGGCCCGCTACCACCTTCGCGCGCCATCCCGATCCTCGCGCAGGTCGTGGGTGCCCTCGGGGAGGCGCATGCCGCCGGCCTCGTCCATCGCGACGTCAAGCCCTCGAACATCATGCTCTGCGAGCGCGGCGGGCTCCGCGACTTCGTGAAGGTCCTCGACTTCGGGCTCGTGAAGTCGCTGGGCGTACCGAACGATCCGCAGATGAGCCGGGAGAGCTCGATCAAGGGCACGCCGCTCTACATGGCCCCAGAGGCGGTGCTCGAGCCGAGCTCCCTCGATGCGCGGGCGGACATCTACGCGGTCGGTGCGGTCGCCTACTTCATCCTCACCGGCCGTCCACCGTTCGAGGGCTCGAACATCGTGGAGATCTGCAGCCAGCACCTCCACGTGCCGCCGGTGCCGCCGTCGCAGCACGTCCCCGGCATCGCCGCGGAGCTCGACGCCCTCGTGCTGTCGTGCCTCGCCAAGGCTCCGAAGGATCGGCCAGCGAGCGCCGCCGAGATCCTGGCCCGTCTTCCCGCGACGTCGAGCCGGCAGCCTGCCGTGAGCGCGTAGCCGCGCCGGCGAGAAGGCCGTCAGCCGTCCCAGTGCCCGGTCGGGCGTGCGTCGAGAGGAACACTGGAGGCCTCGACGACGACCCCGCCCTCGATCGTCAGCACCCGGTCGCAGATGGTGCGCACCTTGGGGTCGTGGGTCACGATCAGGAGCGCACGTCCGAGCTCGCGCGCCAGCTTGGCGAAGAGCTCGAGGACGACCTTGCCGACGGTCGCGTCGAGGTTGGCGGTAGGCTCATCGGCCAGGAGCACCGGCGGCTCGGCGACGAGCGCGCGTGCGATCGCCACCCGCTGCTTCTGCCCGCCGGAGAGATCGCGTGGGAGAAAGCGCGCGCGGTCTCCGAGCCCGACCAGCGTGAGCGCGTTCTGAGCTGCCTGCCGGGCGGCATCCCGGTCGAGGCCCTTCAAGCGGAGCGCATAGGCGACGTTGTCGAGCGCCGAGAGCGCAGGCAATTGCTCATCGGGCAATGGTACGACGCGACGCGACGCGAACCCTGATACTTCTGTCGAAGACGGCGAACGACGAGAAGGACGCGAAGCCGCGCGGAAGCGCACGAGCATCCCGCCGCCGAGGGGCTCCGCGCGCCCCACGATCCGCGGAGCGCGTCCTTCGCGTGATCGTTTCGCCCGAACGAACGCGGTCGTTCGTCAGGGGACGTAGACGCCGAACGCCATCAGGCGCGTCTGCACGTGCACCTTCGAGCTCCATGTGGGCACCTGCAGGCCTGCGGTCAGGTTCAGCGTGGCGTCGGCGCCGCGAGTGAAGATCTGCGGACGCGACGCGACGAAGCTGAGACCGCTGTCCCACTTCGCGCCTTCGCGCGAGGCCAGCGCGACGAGGCCCGCCATCCGGACGGTCTCGTCGCTCGTGAAGTAGTAGGAACCCACGTCACTCGAAAAGTCGGGATCGCATGTCGTCGTCATGTCGGGCATGAAGAACTTCGTCGCCGAACGATCGACGATGCCATACGTACCCAGCGCGATCGCGTTGGTTCCCTGAAAGGCATTTTTCCATGTGCCGAAATAAAACAGGTTGTCGGCGCATTTCGCCTCCATCGTGTGGGTGAGCGCCATGAAGCCCGTGCGCACGAAGGACATCAAGTCGGCGGTACGCGTCTGACGCGTAGTCGAAAATACGATGGCGTTCGTCGCGTCGGCGCCGAGGACCGCGCGAACGGAGGTCGCTTGCGTGACGTTGCAGTCGGCCGCGCCGCCATAGGGAACCACGACCTTCACGTCGGCGAGCATACCGTCGACGTTGCTGAGCGTTCCAGCGAACTCCGGATAGATGGGTTGATTACTTCCATAATTGTCTCGCTGGCGGCAATTGTGCTTGTTCTCGAAGCCGGACCAGGGAAAGAGGTCGACGCGAGCTGTCGGGCCGTCCATTCGGAAGTCATCCGCCGCGACGTACACCGCTCCCTCGCCCGCCGCGGGCGCGAAGGCGGGTTGGAGCACCCACGTCTTCGAGAACGTGCTCCTCCCGACGGGGACGCTCGTCGCGGCGACCAGCTCGACCTTTCCTCCCGTCGACGCGCCCGGAAGCGCGAGCTTCACGTCGTAGACGAACCATCCATCCGACAGCGCGAGCACCGTCGGTCCACCCTTCGACTCGGTCACGAACGCGCCGTAGCGCCCATTTCCGGTGTGCAGCTCGCGACCGTCGAGCGTCGCCGTCGTCTGGCGCGTCGGGCTGCCCATCGCCTTCGCCGTGATGGTCAGGTTCGCGAAGGCGTCGTCCGTCTGGCGAGCGAGGAAGAGAGCGTGGACGACGTCCTGAGACGGCGTCTCGTCGGATTCGGAACGGATCCCGGCGCCAATGGCGCGAACGGCGTTGGCCACCGCGGGCACCCGGCTCAAGCGGTCGAGCATCTGCGCGTCGACGCGGTGAGCGCCCGTGACCGGGTCCTTCGTGAGGAAGGTGGGGTCACCCCCGACGACCGCAGCGTAGCGAGCCGCGGCAGCGACGTACGCGTCGGCCTCGCGCGCGAAGTTGCGCTTGTACGACGACAGCGCGGCGTCGAGGTTCGCGAGATGGATGTCCTTGTTCGTCGGATCGAGCTCCGCCTTGAATCGGTAGTAGGCGGCGAGCACGCGAAGCCCGTGAATCTGGGTACGGACGAGCGTGATGAATCGGTTCTCGAGCGCGTCGAGCGGCTTCGCGATGTCCCCGCCTGCGGAGCTCGCCCGCTGGCCGACGAGCTCGGAGTAGTTCTCGAGCAGCCCCTTGCCTTGCGTCGGGGAGATCGCGACGTGGATCTGCGCGAGCTCCGCCAGGAGCTGTCCAGGCTCGACGGCGCGCACGAAGTCGGGGGCCGCGCGGCGCTTCGTCGCCGCGTCGCGGTTGGGCGCCAAGAACCAGCACAGCGAGGAGCTGACGGCGCGGCTCGGGTCGCAGGGGTCCGTGCCGCCGCTCGCGTTGCCGCTGTAGAGCGTCTCGATGTGGTTGACCGGTGCGCTCAACCGCGACGTGAAGCCAGCTTCCTCGAGCTCGCTCTTCGTGACGCGGAGCTGCGACTCGAGCATCGTCAGGCGTGTGTTCGCCTCGAGCGACAGGTTCTCGAGCTTCTCGAGCTCGACCGCGATCTCATGAAACTGCGGCGTGTAGTCGGGCCCGCTGAAAATGAGCGAGACGAGCAGACGGGCCGCTTGGTTACCGACGAAGCGGCCGAGGGGGGTGTTCAGACCCGCGAGCACGACGTCGAGGGGAACCAGCCCCGTGATCGACTTGCCGCCTCGCAGGGGGCCGAGGGCACCCAAGCCATCGATCTGCCCCGGGGTGCTCTCGTCGTCCGCGTCGATGGAGTCCGGCGGATCCGAGAGCTCGGGATCCGCAGGGCCCCCGACACACGCCGCTGACGCACCGAGGCAAAGGAGAGCGACACACGCCGACCGCAAGCCTCTCATGAAGGCGATTGAACGGCCGCCTCGTCGGGGTCTTAAGCGTCACGAGCGACATTCTTCGCCTTCCTCTGCGAGGCGCGGAACACCGTCCCCCTGAAGAGTAAGCACGTCTCGCGGGGCCTCGACGTGGGCGGGCTCGAGGGAGGTCGCCGTACATGGTGCTGGAGTACCTGGAGGGTCCTCGACTTTCGCCGAGCTGCTCCAGAAGCGCGGCCGCTTTCCCGTCGCCGAGGCGAGTGACTACGTCATCCTGGCACGCCGGGCGATCGTCGAGGCTCACGGTCACGGG
Source organism: Myxococcales bacterium 68-20 (assembly GCA_001899635.1). Lineage (GTDB taxonomy): Bacteria > Myxococcota_A > Polyangia > Polyangiales > Polyangiaceae > Labilithrix. Next base: position 71,055 of record MKVQ01000013.1, read on the forward strand.
ATCGTCCACCGGGACCTGAAGCTCGCGGACCTCTCCCGGACGCGTGGCTCCGGTGGTGAGCCGGTCGTGAAGGTGCTCGACTTCGGCGTGTCCAAGATCGTCGATCTCGACGACGGCGACACCATTCACGGGCCGACGGAGTCATCGAGGTCGTCGGCCGAGGTATCCTCGGCAACGCTCTCCTCGTCGAGGCGCTCGTCGACCCGGTCGTCGGAGCGATGTCGCTGCTCCGCGTCAGCCGCCGTCGTGCTCGTCTCGCTTCGCGGCCGACGCGGCATGTTTGCCTGCCCTCGCGGAGCGCCGGGGCGTTCGCGAATGCTCGTTCGCGCGCGTCGCGGTTCGTTTACGATGACGTGCATGCCTCGCCTCACGCGTCGGGACCTCGCGCTCCGCTTCGAGCCCGTGCAGGCGACGGCGATGGTCGGCATCGCAGCCGTGTGCGAGCAGATCGGCGAGACGAGCGTCTCGTTCGGCGGAAAGGGCTCCTGGACGAACCGCGCGGTCGGCCTCGGCCTCACGCGCGCGCCGACGCCGGGTGAGATCGACGCGATCGACGCGTTCTTCGCCTCGCGCGGTGTGGTGCCGCGACTCGAGCTGACGGCCTTCGTCGATCCCGTGGTCCTCCGGGCGCTCGCCTCGCGCGGCTACACGCTCGCGACGACGATGGAGCTCCTGGTCCTGCCGCTCGACGTCATGAACGTCGCCGCCCCGCCGGCGCTCGCCGCCGAGATCGAGGTCTCGCGCGTCGACGCCGCCGACGACGTCGCGCTGCGCGAGCACTGCGAGGTGGCGAGCAGCGGCTTCCGCGCAGACGGCGCGCCGCTCGCGCGGCAAGAGCTCGAGGCGCTCGTCGCGGCAGCGCGGCTGGACGGGACGGACCTGTTCATCGCGCGGGTCGCGGGTGAGCCGGTCGGAGCGGGCTCGTGCAGGACGCGGAGCGGCTTCGTCACCCTCTTCGGGACGTCGGTGCGTCCACCGTTCCGCCGTCGTGGCGTCCACCGGGCGCTCATCGACGCGCGCATCCATGCAGGCCGCGCGCGCGGGGGCCCCCTCGCGGCCGTCATCTCCGCGCCCGGCGGCCCCACGGAGCGGAACGCGATCCGTCGCGGCTTCGAGCTCGGCTACGCGCGCTTCGTGCTCGAGCGCCGCGCCGAGGGCCTCGTCGGGCTCGGCGAGGCGTGATCACCCGCGTCGTCGACGCGACGGACCGCTCTACACGCGACGCACCCGTTCGCCTCGAGCGAGAGACGGGACCGTGATCTGCCCCGATGATCGAATCAGCTCGGAGTCCGCGCGCGGATCGCGGAGGATCGAATTTACGAGTATGGTTGCCAGGGCAAGCTGATGAGGGGGCCGTTGATCGGTCCGGGTCCCGAGAACGGCGCTATCTTGCGCGAGATGAGCACGCCGCGCCCCGACAAGAAGAAGCGCTGCGCGTGGTCGGGAACCGACCCGAGCTATGTCGCCTACCACGACGAAGAGTGGGGCGTTCCGGTCCACGATGATCGGATCCTCTTCGAGTTCCTGATCCTCGAGGGAGCGCAGGCGGGGCTGAGCTGGAGCACCATCCTCCGCAAGCGGGACACCTACCGGCGTGCCTTCGATCGATTCGATCCACGGAAGGTCGCTCGGTACGACGAACGCAAGGTCTCGGCGCTGCTGACCGACGCGGGGATCGTACGTAATCGTGCGAAGATCGAGTCGGCGATCAAGAACGCCAAGGCGTTCCTCGAAGTGCAGGCGGAGTTCGGGAGCTTCGACGCCTACCAGTGGCGCTTCGTCGACGGTCGCCCGATCCAAAACCGTTGGCGAGCCATCCGAGAGGTCCCCGCTCGGAGCGCCGAGTCGGATGCCTTGAGCAAAGATCTGAAGAGCCGTGGCTTCTCCTTCGTAGGGTCGACGATCATGTACGCGCACATGCAGGCGGTCGGGATGGTCAACGACCATCTCGTCGACTGCTTTCGGCAGCCACAAGTGGCGAAGCTCGGTCGACCGAAGCGCTCTGCGGAGCGCTGAGCCGCGCACCATGTCACGATCATAGGCGGACGGGCTCTGGCGCCCAATCGTGCTCGAAAGCCAGGCCTCGTCTAGCGTTCCGCATCCTTCTTCGAGGTGGGGTGGGGCTCACCTCGCCTCGAGGCGTCGACGGATTCGCCCCGCGATCATCTTCAGGCGGAATCGAACGATCGCCGTCGGCGGGATCGTCGCCTATAGGGATTTCATGCGATCGTCATGCGCCCTGCTCGCGCTCTCGTGCCTCCTCTCCCTCGGCTGTGGAGGAAGCGCGGTGCCGAACCTCCGTCCCGATGACCTGCATCGCCCCGCGCTCCCGGGGGTGACGCCACGCACGGTGAGGGTCGCGGTCGTCGACCATCGAGATGCGACGCCCGAAGCGTCCGAGGAAACCCTGGCACGGGTTCAGAGCGCGCTCGTCACCAGGCTGAAGCAGGCGGGGATCGAGGTTCTAGGGGAGTCGACCAACGACCTTACTGTGACGGTGTCCCATACGGAGCGGGTGCCCGAGGGTTTTTCGCGTGACGGCTGCATCCAAATGACGGGCCGCTTGAGCCTCCCTCGTGGGTCATTCGTGCAGGCCAGCGCATCGGGTTGCTTCGAATGGCGGCACCTCCTCGGGTTCTCGCTCAACAGTGACCCAAGCAACATGTTTCAGACCGCAACGAACGAGATGCTCGCGCAACTCGACGAGCAGCTTTCGAAGCTTCCCGCGCCCAGCGCGCCGTGACTGCGCTCCCCTCGCAAGGGTTGACGCTCTTGAGGGTAGCGTTCGACTCGACTGCAGCTTCGGGTCTGCCAACTGGTCGGCGATTCCGCTGCAGGTGGAATTCGTAGATTGGCGTTATGTGAACGCCTTCCGGGCCGAGGCTTTCTCCGGTGCGCGCGCTCGGATTTCCTTCTCGGCTGACCAGCCTGCACAGTGGGAGCCTGGAGTCATCAGCCCATCCGGGCCGTCCGCCTCCCCATCCGCGCTGCCCCACACCCGGCGTGCCGGGTGCGCCATCGCAGGCGCGTCGAGAGGCGACTCACCCGTTGTCGAAGGCCCCACCGGCGAGATCGTCCCAACGCGCGAGGTAGGCGATGTTGCGCTCGCCGGTGGCTTTGATTCGAAGCGGGGCGAGGGCGCGCGCGACGTCGGGGATCGCACCGCAGTCCTGTGGGTTTGCGCGGGGCGCGAGCGGCACGTGACGCGCTGTGCGGATAGCGACACCTCCGCTTGCTTCGGTGATCTGCGCCGCGCCTACCTTCTTCCGAAGAGCGGCCGCTCCACCGAGGCGCTGTTCGAGCGGCGACGAGAGCCACACCGCCCAGTGTGCAGGGGGTGTGTTGCCCGCTTCCCACCACGCGTTTCGCCCCTGCATGGCGAGAAAGCGGTCTTGCCCGTCTCCGTGCCAGCTCACGCCTTCGTAAGAGGCACTCTTTCGATCATTGGACGCATAGCCGGCGTGCGCGCTCTCGCACTCCGCCCGGCTCGCGTAACCGACGAATCGTTCGAAGAGCGAGTCGGGGTCGCGTGCGGCGTCGAGCGGAAAGGTGAGGAGAACCGAGCCGCCGCCGTGGCTCTCACTCGTCAAGACCTCGAACTGGTACTCCGTCGCGTCACCTTCGGTGGATCGGTAGTGGAGAGTGCGCGCGCCGCGCTGGGCCGTCTCGAAGTCCTTTCGATCTTTGGTCGCCTTGGCCTTGCCGAGAGGCTTGAACCCGCCGTGGTAGTAGAACGCAAGCACGCCGGCGGGCACGTCGGCGCGATACGCATCGAGCAGCCGGCCCATCCGCGGAAGAATCGTCTCGAAAGGCCCGCCGAAGTAGAAGACCATCGCCACGACGGCGCGGTAGACGACGTGCGGCTTGCCCCGGATGCGGAGCGAAATTGTGAGCGCGGCGAGCTGATCGGGGCCGCTGCTCGGCGGATGGCGACGCGCTTTCGTCTCGAAGACCGCTCGAAAACGAGAATGGTTGAAGAGCCCCCGCAGGTCGTCGTCGGTTCGGATCGAATCCATCCGCTCGTAGCCGCTCTGCGCGGCGCCTTCGATCGCTTCGAGCGCGAGATCTTCGTCGCCGATCGCCGCCGCCGCACGCGCGACGTTGTGGAAGATGGAGACGTTCGCCGGCCCAACCTCGAGCGCGCGCGTGAGAAGCTTGCGCGTAGCCTCGAGGTCTTTGCCGCGCGGGCGCTCTTTCGGTGCGAGCTTGGCAAGCGTGTGCGCATGATTGTTCCAAGCCGTGGGGGAAGGAGAAGGTCCCTCGACGCACGCACGCAGGAGGCGGTGCGCGATGGCGTGCTCGCCACGCTCCGAGCACTCGATGCCACGTGCCTCGAGGATGCCCCAGAGATAGTTGGTCTTCCCGATCGCGCGAAGAGCGCTTGCGAGGAGAGTGTCGTCGGAGGCACGCACAGCGGCTTCGACGATCACGCCCAAGTCGGCGCGCTCCTTGATCGCGAGGTCGGCGAGCGCCAGGACGTATTTCAGATCACGCGGCCGACGAAGATCGCACCGATCGAGGCCGTGCAGCGCCGACTTGAGCAGCGCTTGGCCGGACTTCGTGCCGAGCCGCCGAACGCCGGCTGCGTCGCGCGCCACCGCCAGCTCTGCGATCTGGGCCTCGACCGCGAGCTCTCTCGTCTCGGCTGGGCTCGGCCCGCTGTACTTGGCTTTCGGGCGATAGGGAACCGCCTCGAAGCCGAAGACACGGAAGTCTGCCGCGGCGATGCGGGTCTTTTCGAGTTGATCGAAGTAGAGGAGGGCGTAAGGAAAGCCTTCGATCCACCGCTGCGTGTCGGCTCGTTTCGGCAGCTTCGGTCCGCCGTCTCCGTACACCTTGGTAAAGGCGTAATCCCCGCTCGCCCCTGAAATTTCGTAAAAGACGACCGGCACGCCGAGCTTCTTCGAGAGATGAAGGGCGAGCGCCGGATCGGCGCGGTATCGCTCGCTGTCGTAGACGGCGATCCATTTCTTTCGCCGCTCGTCCTCGCCGACGGGCGTAACCGCAAACGCAAGCTCCGCCGTCTTCGCGAGAGATAGCGGGGCGACCTCCAGAGGAGCACGCGCGATCGGTTTGGCGCCGATGGCGAGCCAATATCGTTCGATGCAGTCTGCGACCGTCTCGGGTGTCGTTCCCTCCTTCACGCCCACGTAGAGGCCACCGATGTTCAGCGACATGCGCCGAAAGTAGCAAGCGGGCGGGTGTCACGTCACAACGAAGGACCGTCGCGCGACTCGATGGTGACCAGTGCCAACGCAACGAAGGCCGCGTGCAGCCGATCGAGAGCGGAGGGGGCTGCAGACGCGATCGCGCCGACCTTGCTCAGCCGACGAGACGGCGGGAGGCTGCGTACGCGTCGGACTCGATCGTCGCTCGCATCTCGTGAAGGAGCGATGACGCGACGACGTCGGAGCTCGCCGCCCCTCGCCCGAGCTTCGCGAGCAGCTCAGGGATCGGGAGCGGCGCGGCGATGCCCGGCGTGGCGCCCGAGGCGATGCTCGCGAAGTGGAAGCCCGCCGCGTAGAACGCGAGCGCCAACGCGTGCGCGAGCGTGTGCCGTGCACGATCGAGCGGCGTCGGGGTTCGCCCGAGGTAGCGTTCGAGGAGATCGAGCCGTGACTCGGGCGTCACGAACGTGAAGACGCCGAGCTGTCCGAGATCGACGAACGGATCCCCGGCGCACGCGGTCTCCCAGTCGACGAGGTAGATGCGCTCGCCCGTGTCGAGGAAGTTCCCCGGGTTGAGATCGTTGTGGCACGGCGCCGATTCGGCGAAGCGCCGCGTCGCCAGAGACACGTCGCTGAGCGTCTGGAGGATCGACTCCGGGAGGCCGGGCGCGCCGCGGCGCCGGATCTCCTGATCGAAGTGCCGCGCGATCGCGGCCACGTCGAGCGCCGGCGGGAATGGTGGGCCGTAGTGGAGTCGGCGAAGCATTCCTGCGAGCTGATCGATGCGGCCGGACTCGAGCGCGGAGCGGCGGAGCGGGGTCCCCTCCACCTTCGCCTCGATCGTGATGCCGCTCGCGACGTCGACGTGACGAAGCGGCGGCGACAGACCTCGCTCGGAAGCGATCCGCATGCAGGCGATCTGCCGGTCGGCGCGCTCGCGATGCATCGGACGCGTGGGATCTGGACGCCGGAGGACCCAGGCGTCGCCAGCGACGACGAAGGTGAGCAGCAGCGCGCCCGAGCGTCCCCCGCGCAACGGGGCGATGTCCTCGACTCGGGCGTCGCCGAACGCGTCGCGGAGCGCCCTCGCGACGTCGTCTGGCGCATGCTCCGCAAAAGGACGAGGAGAGGTGGCGACGGCGTTCATGCGCGCCTCCGCAAAGCCGCGAGGCGACGGCCGTAGAGACGTCGCCGGGCAACGGGCTCGCGGGGCCGCGCCCAGTCGAAGATCGGCCGGTCCACGCGCGTGCGCGGTCGCGTTTCCGGCGACGGCGACTTGCGCCTCGAAGGCACGGTCGAGGGGGGACATCTCCCTCCGCGGTGACCTCACGATCGCGGACGGCGCGAAGGCGGCCTCGAACGTCGAGGCGCAAGCGGTCACCGTGGGCGGCGAGCTCGAGGGGGACGTGAGGGCCCAGGGCGCCGTTCACCTCGAGTCCGGCGCTCGCGTTCGAGGAGACATCCAGGGCGAGTCGGTGGCCATCGACGATGGCGCCGAGCTCGACGGTCGCTTGCTCGTCGAGTTCGAGCTCCCGCCCGAGCTCGACGGCACCAGCGGACGGCGCCGCTGAAGCAGCGCGGAGACAAGCGGAGGATTCCATGGCGAGCACGGTCATCGGCGCAGGTATCACCATCGAAGGCGAGGTCACGAGCGACGAGGACGTCGTCGTTCAGGGCCACCGTCCGCGGCAGGCTCGTCGCGAAGGACGCCGTGAGCGTCGAGCACGGCGGCGCGGTCGAGGCCGACATCACCGGTGGACCGGTCGCCGTCGCGGGCACCGTCACCGGCAACATCAGCTCGACCGATCGCGTCGGCGAGAAGGAAGTCCGAGCGCGCGCGACCGGAGAAAGCCTCGGCCCGGAAGGCGTTCACACAACGCCCAATCTACGAATTCCACCTGCAGCGGAATCGCCGACCAGTTGGGCCGTTCCGGGCGTTCAAATGGTCGCGATCTCGGCGTTCAAATGGTCGCGAGATCCGCAGCCTCGGCGCGCTGTTCCTGCTACGCCGCCGCCGCTGAGCGACGAGGAAACCAGGGGGCCCAGGCTACTTCTTCTTCTTCTTCTGCGTTTTGCGCGGCATTTTCAGCTCGTACGCGTCCAGCAGCGGACGGAGCGGAGTCGGATCCTTGAACCGACTCGCAAGATCCTTAATGTTTTCACGGCGTTGCAAATAGTGCACGTGGGTCTTGCTGAGCGGTACGTGCAGCAGGCCGAGAATTTCTGCCGCCTCGCTGGCCTTGACCGTCAGAAAGCGACGGTGATCGGTCAGGTAGTCGTCGAAGGGCAAGCAAGTATTGGCGGGATCGTTGAGATCTGCACCGGCGTCGAGCAACGCGCGGGTCACCGCGGCGCTGCAAACGTGATGGAGGGGGGAGTACCAGTTCGGGTTGGTAAACGGACTCGATTGCGGACGTGCGCCGTGGGCGAGCAGCAGCTGCACGATCTTCAATTGATCGCCGCGCACTGCTGCCGAGAGTGCTGGGATGGCCTCGGTCGTTTCGTAAAAAAACCGCTTGGCGACCACATGGCCACCGCACTGCGCGACCTGCTTGCTCACCTCTCTGAAGAAGCCGAACTCGCAAGCGAGCACAAACACTTCGGGAATGTCTAGCGGTGCGCCTCGCCGCAGAAGCTCGCGCATCATTCGTTTGCCCTCGGTCGGCGCGGCGCCGCGGAGCTCCATCAGGGCAGTGCGCGTACGGGTATCGTTCCAGTCGATTGTGTCGAGTACTGCTTGCACGAACGGCGCGTCGACGGTGAAGCCTCTGTCTAGTCTCGGTGGTCTGCGGTCTACGTTGCGCCAGTGAAACAGCAACCGATGCAGGACCAAACCTGCGTGCACACCCAGCTCGTAGCTGCCACCCCCGAGCGCGGTGAACTTGGGCACGGGGCTCTCCAGCTGATGCAGGAGCGCCGCGGCGTCTTCGCTCGGAGTGAGCGGCGTGCCCTGCTGCGCCGCATGTGCTCGCACCGTGGTCAACGTGGCGTCGCGCTCGCGATCGTCCCTCGCGTACATCGGGCTCAACTCGTCCAGCGTGCGACCGAACTCGTCGCGGCAGTCGAAGCGGGCGCCACGCGCGGCGCACTGGTCGATCACGTCGATTTTGTTGTACTGAACGGCCCCGATCAGTACGTCCTGGAGCCGGGCACCCCGCTCGAGCGCCCACTCGACGCGCGGCCACGGGTGCGTACCCATGGCCCGCGACGCCCAACGCACGCTCAGATCCAGACGTGGGCCTTCTCCGTCCATGAAGGCCTCCATCAACTCGAGGGGAGCCTCACGCGTGGCGCATTCCATGAGCATCGAGAGACCCGCTGGGTAACATTCCGGTTGATTGAGATCGGCACCGAGCGCGCGCACCCCGCGAATCAGCGTGCATAAGTCCGGATTTGGGGTCCATCCGCGGCGCATCAACCTGTCCAGCACGTGCGACGCCGAGCTCTTGAACCCCTTGAGCGCCGCTCCGGGATCCATCGCGTTCAGATCCAGGCCGAGCTCTTTTGCGCGATGGAAGACAGGAAGAAGGGCCAGGTATTCCGACGGTTCGGAAAGGGAGACGATCGTAGAAAAGAAACCTTTCCCTGCCACAGCTACGACCCCCGACCGGAGCGCATACTCCCGCGTACCGGTGAGCTCGGCGGCGACCAGCGCCGCCGGATCGATGCGGGTCCTAGCTGGCGAGAAAATTTGGCGAATCAACGGCCCGAACTCCGGATCGTCCAGCAGCGGCGCAGCGAGACGACGAGCGTCATCCGACAGCAACTCCGACGACGAAGAGCTGCTCGACGAAGACGAAGAACTCGATACGTCGCCACCAGAGCTGGAGCTTCCGGTGCCAGGGTCGGAGGGTTCTTCGTCTGGATCGAATGACGCTGCGGTCGAAGAGACGCTCACGACCGCGGCAACAGGGGGCTCGGCTGGCTCGCTCGAGGTGTTCCACTTCGGGGCGTGCCGCCACTCGTCGAGGAGCGACGTCATGACGCGCGCCTCCTTTTTGCTCCGCGCGTTCGCCGGCAAGGCACCAAGGGGGACGGGCCCCTCCGCCCCGTTTCCGCTACACATGCCGTACACCTTGCCGCGCATGCCATCGTCCGACTTCGTGGGGTAGTATACGTCATCGCCACTTTCGGTTTGGGTGGGCGTGCCTACGACGAGCGTGGTCAGAGCCCCTCGCGAGACGACCCACAGCGCGGGAGAGTTCCAGCCCTCGGCGCTCGCGAGCCAAGGTTCGAGCCACGCAACCTCCTCGAGCGCCTTGGTCGCGCTGGCCCGATGGATGCCCTCTTCGAGGGGCACTCCAATCACCATCATCTGACCACTGTCATAGACCGTTAGGGCATACGGGAGAAGGTTGCGGGTTTCTGGCGGGAGCGAAGAGGTGGCCACGTGATAGCCGGCCACGAGCACGCCGTCCTCGTCACTGAGCCCTCCCTCGTCGAAGCGATAGCGTGAAGGCTCACTCCGCGCTTCGCCGTTCGCGTCATAGGTGCAGAGCTCCCAGATGTCGCCGCCGTCGTCGAAGCGGAGACAAGACAGGCCACGCGGAGGCCCGCCGCAGCAAGTGACGGTTAGGAGCAGACCGCCTTCGGGATCGTAGGAGCGTAATCCGCCGAACAGGGTATTGCCGACCGCAACACACTCGTCGACCGAGCCGTCCTCGCGACGTCGGAGGTACGAGACGATGGCGGGTGAAAAGCCCAACGGACTGCTCGCGCGCTCGCCGGTGAGCGTGGCAGCGAGCGGCGGATCGCTCTCGCGGGTGGCACCGAGAATGCGCAACTTCGCGTCGTGGGCAACGAAGCGATGCAACGCTTCCTCGATGCTCCCGCAGTCCTCGTGCTCTTCTCCGTGTTCGAACCACGCGTCGACCGGCACGTGCACCACTTCCGTGCGACCATCCGGCCACCGGTAGGTGAAGGGCAGCGTACGCAACGAGGCGCCAGCGTCGAGCTCGGTCGTGCACAACGCGCGAGCGAAGTCAGCGAGGTCGGCGGTGGTGCCCGTCCTCGTCTCGACGGAGGGCGCCGCACCGCGTGCGGTGCGCGTCAGCACCAGAGTGTCGATTCGCGGCATCTCCAGCCTCACACCGGCGCGCGCTCGCGTGGGACGAACCAGCTCGATCGCGCTCGGTCCACCTAGACGACGACCATCTCGGTCGTCGACGGTCACCAAGAACTGGCCCGCATTCACCTTGACGCGCTGGCGCGGTACGCGAAAGTGATTGAACCGCGTGAAGCTCTCTGGAGTTTCGCACATCAGCTCAACGCCGACATCCCCCGTTCCCGGAGGAACGAACGGAAACAGGTATTGTGCATAGACTTCCCCTGCGAGCGTCGCGAATCGCACCCGCGTGTCCTGTTCTCGATCGGTGATCCACGCGATGTGGTTCAGCGCTTCATCCCACACCAGGAGATCGCGGAGCTCGTCGCCCTTGAATCGATAGTGCACCGCGCCATGCCGATGGTGACAACGGATCACCGCGGCGTCGGGTTTGACCTCGAAGAACGTGCCAACCGCGCGTTCGTTCAGCTGGTAGCCGTAGCCGGAGCCGCGCTGCTCGCAACCGTACCAGCCGCCCTCGCGCGTCCGCCATTGCACATGGCCCCCCTCCTCGACCACCTCGAAGCCCGCGGGCGGATCCGTCATTTCGAAGGGGGCTGGCCCCACCCGAGAAAATCCCGCGGATCGCAGCTCTTCATAGCGTGCTCGAAAGGCGCGAAGCGCGTCGAGGAAGTCGAAGTACGTCGTTCGACTCCCGCCGGGTTCGAGCCAACGATCGGACAGCGGCAGCTCGATGTGACAGCGCTCGTCACCCCGTGCGAGCTCGAGCAACGGGCCGAGCTCGGTAACGCCGCGTTCGCGTCGATCTCGGACCGCGCGCTCGAGGGCGCGCCACGCAGCGGGAGCATCCTCGAGCTCGGTGCGGTGGACGCCTGAAATCGACGATGCGAGGATGAAAGAACTGCCTTCGACGGAGAGCTCTTCGTCGTAGTTTTCTCGAGCAAAGCGGGGCCAAAGACGAGTCACGATTCGCCCTCCTGCGGAAAGGTACAATGGCAATGAGCGAGGACACTGCGCGGTAGCAACGGTCGGGCCGCACCTGACTGATTCTTCTAAACCGAAGTTCGCTCCTTGATCAAACGCGATCGGCCGTAAATTTCGGGCGATCGTTGAAGGGTATCTGTCAGCGTACTGGGTACGGCGCGATCTTCGAGACGAGGTCGAGTGCGCGTTGTTGCAGGGGCGTGAGGGAGGTGACGACCTCGAAGGTGGGGTCGTCGCCGACCGTGCCACGCGTTCGACAGGTGCTGCGAACGACGAGAGCGAGATTGTCGAGTAGCGTTCGGAAGTCGCTACTGAGTACACTGAGCCCGTGGACCTCCCTGCTCACCTTGGCGATTTCGAGCTCATGGAGCTCCTCGGGACCGCTACCTCGAGCTCTCGCCTAAGTACTGGGCCGCCACCCGCGCCCGCCTCGACCCGCGCGAGCTCGATCTCCCGATCGGGCACGTTACCGTACCGCCTCCCGCGGAACAGCAGCTGTCGTCGGACTGAGCTGGCGCGCACGCTCGGCAGTCTGCGCCTCGCTGCGAGCCTTCGCCATCACGCCGCTTCAAGCAGCGGATACGCAGGCGCGGCGCGAGTGGAAGCTCGAGGCAAACACGTTCCTCGCCGCGGACGAGCTCGAGCAACGCACCGAGCTCCACCTGACCGCACTCGCGACGCGTGCGGATCGCTGCTTCGAACGCGCGCCACGCAGTGGGCGCGTCGACGTGCTCGGCGCGTTGCACACCAGAGCTCGAAGAAGTCACGAGCACGTTCTCCTCTACAGAAAGCTCTAGGTCGCCGTGATCGGCGGTGAATCGGGGCCAGAGTCTCATCGGGCAAAGGCCTTTCCAGTCGGGAGCGAAACCACGGCGTCGGCGAGCGAAGTTTGAAAGTGGACGGTTGGAGCAGAAGTGAGCTGACCTCAGGCCATGGCGATCTGCCAAAAGGTGTTGCGGCGCTGGCTCATGATCGCCCCGACTATCTCTTCGGTCGTTTGAGCGCGGTGACATCGGAAGCCGCGCAAGTGGGCCAGCAACGAAGGCGACTCGAGCATCCGGCGGAAGAAAGTGTCGCCCAGCTTGTTGTCTCGAACATCGAGCACCTCGAGCAGCGGCGTGGCCTCGATGAGCGCCAACATCCCGGCCTCCGGCATGGTGAGTGAGCTGCGAAGCGCGATATGACGAGCCTCACGCAAGGCCCTGGCTGCGACCAGCACCTCGACCTCGCGGTCCTCGCTGTGCATCAGGGTAAAGGCCTGACCGAGCTCAGGCACCGCTCCTCCGTCACTTCGAATCGGCACGAGGGTCGTACCCTCCGGAAAGACATGTAGCTCTTTCATCTGCGCAAGGAACTCGGCCTCCGTCTGCGGCGCACTGTAGAACGCCACCGCTGTCGATGGGACTGACCAGTTGTTGAGGCCGAGAACCAAAGCATCATCGGGGGCGTGACTTTCGAGTAGCCCCAAATTCATTTTCAAATAAACTCCGCATTGTGTGCAAATATTAAACTACTACGGCTTCAGACTTGCCATGAATGCGCCCGCGCCGCCGTAACCATATCCAGACATCAGCTACTGATCAACTAGGTTGATGACTCCATTGAACGACCCCAAAATAGTTGGGGCGAGCTGGCTATTCACAGTAACGGCAGCGCGTGGACAACGTGACGCTCGACTTTCGCTGAACCGTCCTCGCTCGATCGAAACGTGTTTCGAACCATGTTTCGATCCTGAATCGGCCTCGACCCGCGCATTTCCCGAGAATTTCGGGGTGCGCTGGCGGCCCCGGAGCCTCTCCACGGAGCGGCATGCACCTTGCGACAGGACTCCAGTTCCGATGCCGGCGTGAGTCGCCGCCGTCGTTCAATACTTCAGATGATGGAGACGTTCATGGTTCAATCACGATGGCTCGCTCTCGGACTCGGCCTGATGCTCGCGCTCGCCGTCCCCGCTTGCACGGCCGACGCGGACGACGACGACGACGAGACCTCGTCGACCGAGGACAACCTCACCGTCACCAGCGCCGACACCGCCCTGCTCCTCGCCTTCGTCAACGACACGAACAACGACAAGCCCGAGTTCGTCAAAGCCGGTTTGACGAACCCGGCAGCGACCGCGCTCGTCGCGCGCCGTGCAGGCCCGGACGCCACCGACGCCACGAGCGACGACTTCGTCTTCCAAACCATCGCCGACGTCGACGCCATCCCGGGAATCGGCGCGGCCTCCATCAAGAAACTCATCGCCTACGCCAAGTCGAAAGCCCCCGCGGCAAACGGCGACCCATTCGACGATGCCACGTGTGACGGCCCGACGATGACGACGCAAGAAGCGCTTCAGCGCTTCCAGCCGGGCGCGAGCGTGGCCGAGCTTGGAACCTTCGAAACCCACATTCGCATGCGCGACTGCAACGTGCATACCGGTTGCGGGCCTTGGCTCAGCGAGCCAAACTTCGCCACCTACGCGAAGATAATCCGTCGCGTATGCAGCTGGGCGGGGCCGATATGTCGAAACCCTCAAAACCATAGACTGGAAGTGGACATGAGAAAGGATAAACGAACGGGGCCTGTCAAGCTGAAGACCACCGGCAGTTCTGTCTCGCTCGAGGCCGTCACCATCTCGGAAAACGATTTTGATGCCTACATTTATCGTCGCATTGAATGCGACGATATCCGCTCGCTGTCTTGTCAACTCGAGACGAGCTACAGCCACCCGCTCTCGCTCGGCACATGGGACCATATCAATCCTGAGTATTACCTAGGCAGCATACCTCACAAGGACATCTCGGTCCGCCTCACGAACTCGTGCTATCGCACCCTCGTGACCTTCAAAGGGGACCCCAACGACAGCAGCAGCGGCTCGTTCACGGAGGGTGAGGCCGTATTTATTTCGCATTTCTAGCTCCGGACGCTCCAGCCGTCAGAGCGTGCCGAGGAAAGCGAAGAGCGCTTCGCGATCGAAGGCGGACTGGGACGTGTAACGGGTCACGGAGCCTTGCGCCTCGCCGTCGTGGGCTCGGATTGCTTCGTCGAGGGTGGCCGCGCGGCCGTCGTGGAGATAGCGCGATCGCGAGCGGAGTCCCAGCGGTGCAGTTCGCCAATCCTGCCCCGTGGCCTCGAATTGCGTGAAGCCATCTCGGAGCGCTTCTCCCATGTCGTGAAGCAGCAAGTCCGAATAGAGACGGATGGGGCCGGTCGGCGTCTCGAGGAGACCCGTCCTGCGGGCGTCTCGAGGAGACCGGGCGTCTAGGAGACCCGTCCTGGACCGGGCGTCTAGGAGACCCGTCCTGAGTTGATGTTTGGTGGTGTGGAGCCCAGGAGACCCGTCCTGAGTTGATGTTGGACGAACGTTATCGCGCGAGGCGTCGTGGGCGGGAAGCGAGCGCGCCGCAGCTACCCATCGGCCCGACAGGGCGCCGATGAACCTGAGCAGGACCGCTGGGTACGCGGACGAGCGCCACGAACTCTGATGGGAACCGGTTGGCCAGCCGTATCGCTTGTATGGGCGTGGCACCCTCGCCCGGATCAAGCGCACGTGGAGAGCGGCTCTGGCAGAGAGAGAAAACGGCCGCGAATGCGATAGGTGCCGTGAGGAAAGACAACGTCGCAACCGCCTGTGAGGTAGCGGACGAGCGCGGCCAAGCGTCGTGCACGGAACAGGGCGAGAGCGGCGAGCTCGCGGAGTCGTCGCCTCTTGTCGAGGCATGCGAGGTGGGGCCGAAGCTTACGCCGCGGTTCGACCGTCTTGGGCGAATCCGTCGGCTCGGCGCGGAGGACGGCCTTGCGTCCGAGCACACCACGACCGCCTGCTTTTCGCTCTTCGCGTGCGCGCTCTTCCTCGAGGTGCAGGGCCTCTCGGAGCTTCGCCACCCACTCCTCCTCCGACAGCTCCTCGAAGCCGTCGGGCCGTTCGATACGGAGCGTGACTTCGTTGGGCATCTTGCCGTTGGACCGAAAGAACCCCCTCGGACGCTTCACTGATTTCGTCGTCCCCGACAGGTGCATCCCGAGAGAGCACGCTCCCGGCCAATCGCTAATCCGGTCGACGAGGTGGTCGGCGATCGGATTAGCCAGCAGGTAGACGAGCTTGGCGAAGCGATCGGCAGGGTCGACCAAGTAGACCGCGTTCGGTTGCTCGGTGGCCCAGAAGTTCTCCCATCGCCTTCGGAGCGCATTCATCGCCTTGGAGAGCATCTTGTGGAGATGAGCGAGGAACGCTGGAAAGTTTGCGTGGTTATCGCGGACGAGCAGGTGCTGATGATTGCTCATGGCGATGAAGCCGTGGAGCGTGATCTCGTAGCGCTGCGCTGCCTCGCCGAGGCAATAGAGATAGATCTGCTCCGTCATCGGGTCTGGACGGAGCAGGAACTGGCGCTGCGTGCAGCGCCGGCTGATCAAGTACGTGCGGCCCGCCACGACCTGGCGTGCGAGCGTCATCGGACCTCCGGCGAACGGTACATGACCGCGTTGAAGTGCACGTGCCAAGCCACGAGCGCGCGTCAACGATCTCGACACCTTGTCTGTCGTGGCCGGATGGCCCGGCCAGATCGTGCCGGCCTCGTCCATTCGCCCCCGACCCCTTGGTGCCGCGGCCGACGACCGAGTGTACATCCCGTCGACCATTCGTGAGCCATCGCCCTCTTCAGCCCGCTGCATCGACGCAAGATGGCCCCCGCGCTCCGTCCCCCGCCGCTCGCTCATACCGGGCTCGCTCACGAACCCAGGACGGGTCTCGTTCGGTGGGCGCAATCCGCCGCTCGCGAACGGATGTACGACGACACAGCCTGCGTTCCCACGTTCCCCGCAGGACGGGTCTCGTTCGGTGGGTGCAATCCGCCGCTCGCGAACGGATGTACGACGACACAGCCTGCGTTCCCAGGAGCGGCGTACATCGGGACGTTCCCGAACTGATCGGATCGAAGGGCTACGAGGTCGCCTCGACGATGCCGGCATCCGGCGCGAGCGCGGCCGATCGATGCGAGAGCGCCGCGGCCCGGCAAGGGACCGCGGCGCGCGCGGCTCTTCGAGCGTGGATTCAAGCGCCGGACCGGCGGCGCACACGGCGGGCGATGACGTTCGCGGCGAACAGTGCGCCGAGGAGCGGGAGGCCTGTGCCCGTCGCCGCACTACCGGGGGCAGCGCTGCAGCCTGAGTTGGCCATCGCCTTGGCCGCGCCGCGCCGGCGGGACTTGGTCGACTCGGGCGCGTACTCGTCCCCCGGATCCCCCTCCTCCGACGCGGAGGGCTCGAGCGGCACCTCGTAGGGCTCCGCGTCTTCATTGTCACCTTCGCTCGGCAGAGGCGCGTCGGCCTCGTCGTCCGGCGGCGGCGGCGGGGCCGGAGCCGGATCGACCTCGGGCGGATCGTCGTTCGTCGGCGGCGGCGGCGGCGGCGGCGGCGGCGCGGTCTCCTCCTCGGCGGTCTCGGGCATTCCGAGATCGCCGGTGAGATCGTCGGCGCGGAAGGCCTTCGTTCCGGCGCTCCGGAGCGCCGAGGTGGTCCGCGAGCGGAACTTCATGTCGGACGCCGTGCTCGCGAGCTCGATGATGCAGGCGCTCGTGTGCGCCTCGTCTTCCCACCCGAGGAAGAGCGCCGCGTGGCCAGAGCGGATGAAGGCGTCGCCCGGGAGCAGCTCGTCGTACGACGCGAGCGCCGTCGCCTTGCCGTTGCCCGCCATGAACGCCGCCGTGTTCGGCGACGAGCCGAGCTCCCAGCACATCGAGACGAAGCCGGAGCAATCGGTGCGGTATCCCTGGTGGGAGGCCGACTGGCTGTACTGCACGTTCGTGTCGAGCCAGCTGAAGCCGCGGCGGATCGCGCGTTGTCGCGCCGGAGACGTCGACGCGAGGATCGAAGACCGGCTCAGCGAACAGGCCGAGTAGTCGCCACCGCCGACGAGGTCCGACCGCGCCGAGGCCTGCTCCTCCTCGAAATCGGTGCTCACCGCGCATCCGACGGTCGTGAGGAGGAGCGTCGAGGCGAGGACGGCGGCGAAGCGCATCTACGCCCTCGAGCACAAGGTGTTCCGCCGCGCGAGCCGACCGCGCGCGGTATCGCAACCAATCATTTCATGCGGTTAGAGGTACGAAACGATCGATCACCCGGATCATCTCCGATCGCGATCCCCGTCCGGCCGGTCCGTCCGTCGCGACGCCGGAGCCGACCGAACCAACCGTGTAGTCGTTTCGAGAGCTTGGGTCGTCTTGCTCTCGAAGGCGCTCCGTCCCACAATAGCCCAGGCCACCCGGACCTTGGACGTCTTCTACGCTGACGATGGCCCAGGCCACCCGGACCTCGAGCGTCTTCTACCCTGGCGTCGACGACGACGACGTACCGCTGCGGGCGGTTGGGGCGCGAGCCAATACGATCGACGCGCGCGTGGTCAGCTCGCCCTGCGGCGGCCGCTCACGACGCCGACGTTGACCGTCATCTCGAACGTCCCGTCGCTCCAGTACTTGTCGATGGCGTCGCGGACGTACTCGAAGGGGTCGTTCGCCGGGCGCGGCGTCGAGTCGAGCTCCAGGTTCACCCGGAACTCGGGCATGAGGAGCAGCCGTGTGACCGGGTCTTCGAAGAAGCCGCGGCCACCGGCGAACTTGAGCGTGCGCGTGCGGACGTCCACGTCGACGTACTCGAAGCCCGCGGCCTCGAGCTCCTGGCAGAGCAGCTCGTCCGTCGGTCGGAGCTGCATCGCGGCCTCGACGGAGCTCGTGAGATCGACGAGCTCGTACTTCAACGCGCACTCGCGGAGGAGGTCGGCGAGCTCGACGAACGAGCCGCGGAGGGGCATCGCGATCAACGCCTGCCCTCGTGGAGCGACGATCCGTGCGAGCTCCTCGAGAAGGAACTGCCGCTCCTGGGGGGCGGCGAGCGGATGGATCGTGAAGGCGTGCGAGAACGCCCCGGCGGGGAACGCGAGCGGCCGCGCATCGGCGACGCGGTAGTCGAAGGCGAAGTTGGCGCCCCCCTTCACGAGCGCGGCCGCCTTCGCCCGGGCGAGCTCGATCGCCCAAGGCGACGCGTCGCAGCCGTGGACGTGGACGTTCGGGAGCCGCTCGACGAGCAAGCGGTCCGGATAGCCGGTGCGGCACTGGACGTGACAGACGCGAGCGTCGCGCCCGGCGGCGAGCATCTCCACGAGGCGCTCACCGAAGAACGAGAGGTAACGAGGGACTACGAAGGTCTCGAAGATCGCTGCTTCCTCATGGCCTAGATGGCGCGCCGGAGAGGCCGCGATCTCGCCTTTCGGAGGCAACGACGATCGAGTCACCGCTTGCCCTTCGAAGGCCGCGCGGCCGGCGGCGGGCTCGCCTCGGCTTCCATTTCCTCGAGGATCTCGCGCGCCTCGTGGGCGAGGTCCGCGATCGACACCCGCTCCCCGCCCTCGTCGTCGTCGAGCTGCACCTGACGGCCGTCACGCTCGAGCTTGGCGAGCATCGGAATGGCGACCGGATCGCCGAGCTCCGCCAGCGCTTCGATCGCACCGGCCACGACCTCGGCGTCCTCGTTCTGGAGGAAGCGCCCGAGGAGCTTCGCGCACCCCGGCTCACCGACCTCGGCCAGGAGGAACGGAAGCTCGGTCAGCGCCGGATTGCCCTTCGGCAGGCGCACGAGCGCACGCTCGATCCCGAGCGCGACTTCCTTGAAGCGATCGAACGCGAGGCCCTCGAGCCCTTCGCCCGCGGCGATCCGGGCCTCGGGCGACATGCCGCCGAGGATGTCGATCAGGAGATCGACGACCGCGTCGCCCTCGAGATCGCCGAGCAGGAGCGCGAGACGCACGAGCCGGAGGGTGGCTTCGGCCTCGTCCTCGAGCTTCAGCGCGGCCGCAGTCGCGGCGCGGAGCTCGGGGATGAGCTTCGCGTCCCCTTCGCTACGCAGCGCCGCGTGGTGTGCGCGCGCGGAGCGTTCAGCCTCGAATAGTGCGTTGAGCGTCTCGCCGATCGTCGCCATGCGGGGGCTCTTTACCACGAATCGAGCCCGTCTTTTCCCTTTAGGCAACGAGGCGCCGACGAGCTCCCGCGAGGAGGGAACGAGGAATGCTCCTACGGTCCTGGTAGTCTCCCCTTCCGTGAAGACGGCGCTCGGCGATCGCTGGCTCTGGATCGGGCTCGCCGCGCTCGCTTTCCTCGTCCTCGGCGCAGGGTCGCCCGCGCTCGTCCCGGCCAAGGCGCACGCGGCGCCTGCCGCGGACGAGGGGGGCGGGGCGCCCCGTGCGCTCGACGAGGGGGTCTGTCCGCGCGGCACGGCGCCCGACGGCGACGCGTGCATCCATCTCACCGCATCGGACGACGGCCCGGTGGCCGAGGCGCAGTCGAACTCGCACCGCACGCGGTCGGGGCAGTGGACGACGTACGAGCAGATCCCCCGCCTGCCCGAGCGCCCCGCGGACTACGACCTCTACCGCTACCCGATCCCGCCCGGCCTCGCGGGCGGACGCTACGTGGTGTCGGGCTACGACCTCGATCTCCCGGACGCCAAGCAGCGACGCGGGGCGACGCTCAAGCACGTCGGCCACGGCGCCGTCGATCTGCCGCAGAAGAAGGGCACGCCGGTCCACATGATCGCGCTCGATCATCAGGAAGGCGACGCCGAGGTGCTCTTCGCGGGCGCGCTCTTCGGCACCACGCTCCTCACGCGCCACACGCTCCGCGAAGGCGGCCGGACTCGCGACTACGTCCTCTTGCTCGGCCACCTCGACTCGATCGCGCCGGGCATCAGCGCCGGCACGATGATCAAAGAAGGCCAGCTCGTCGGCGCGGTCGGAGACACGGGCTCGCCGAGCCTCGTCCACCTTCACCTCGAGGTCCGCCGCGTCCGCGAGGGGATCGACCTCGCGAAGGTCCCGGCGGGCAGCGCGATGATCGCCGAGGCGGTCACGGTGGTCTGCGACCCGCGGAACGTGCTCCCGCTCCGGTAACGCATCGCGTCCAACCGCGTCAAAGTGCCCGATCCCCCACGATCCGCTGTTGCCTCGGAGGCAACGTTCGAAGGGGCTCGAGCCGGTTGCGCCGGCTGCCGAGGATGTGACCCGCGAGCCCGGTCGATTTCCCCAAGGCCGCGGGAAAAGAGAGGCGGATCGCTTACCCAGCTTGCGCCCAGGCAAGGGCCGCGCGACGATTGTCCTACACGTGTCTCTCCCCTCCGCCGCGCGTTTGGATGACACGCTCCCGACCGACCCGCGATCCCTCGTGTGTCCACGCTGCCGCGCGTCATGGGTCGAGAGCGCAGCGCCCTCGGTGTGTCCGACGGACGGCTCGACGCTGGTGCGCGCGCACGAGCTCGCGACCGTCGAGCACGATCCGATGGTGGGGCGCACGCTCGAAGGGCGTTACACGATCATCGCGCGCCTCGGCTCCGGCTCGATGGGCACCGTCTATCGCGCCAAGCAACACGCGATGGGTCGCGAGGTCGCGATCAAGATCCTCCGCGGCGATCGCGCGATCGACGACACGGCCAAGGCACGCTTCCTCCGTGAGGCCCGCGCCAACAGCCTCCTCGCCTCGCCGAACACGGTCACTGTGTTCGACTTCGGTCAGAGCGAGAGCGGCGAGTTCTACCTGGCGATGGAGCTGCTCGAGGGCGAGAGCCTCGGCCAGCGGCTCACTCGCATCGGTCGTCTGCCGATCCCCGTCGCAGTCGACGCCGCACGCCAGGCGCTGCGCTCGCTCTCGGAGGCGCACGCGAAGGGAATCATCCACCGCGATCTCAAGCCCGACAACCTGTTCTTCGCGCGTGTGGTCACGGCGGGCACGTCTCAGGGCGACAGCCACGAAGAGATCGTCAAGGTGCTCGACTTCGGCATCGCGAAGATGATGGGCGACTCCGACGGCCCGATGGGCGTCGTCGAGACGCAAGCCGGCACCGTGTTCGGAACGCCGCGATACATGTCGCCGGAGCAGGCGCAGGGCAAGCAGCTCGACGCGCGGACCGATCTCTATTCGCTCGGCGTCATCGTCTACCAGATGCTCACGGGCCGCCCGCCCTTCACGGACAACGACGCGGTGGTCGTCATGGCACGGCACATCAAGTCGGTGCCGAAGCGTCCGAACGAGGTCGCCCCCGAGGCCAACGTCCCGAAGGAGCTCGAGGACGTCGTCATGCGGGCGCTGTCGAAGGATCCGGTCGAGCGGCAGGCCAGTGCCGACGTCCTCGCCGGTGAGCTCCTCGCCGCGCTCGAGGCGCAAGGCGCGACGACGAGCGGGGTCCGGGCATCGATCACGAACGCCGCAGGGATTCGGGTCCCCGACTCGATGCGACCGCCGGCGATCTCGTTGCCGCCGCCGCCCTCGAGCAAAGTAAAGAGGTCGGTCGCGGGCGTCCCGCTCGTGTTCGTCGTGGCAGCGCTTCCGGTGATCATCCTCGTCGCCGCTGCCGGCGTTTACCTGGGCCTGCGCAGCGGCAAGCCACCGGCACCGCCGGCACGCGGGCCAGCCGTGACGGCTACCGTTTCGCCGACCAGCCCGATGACGGCGGCCACGGCGACGAGCGAGACGATCAGTCCGCCCGTCGTCACGCCCGATGCGCTCCCGATCGCCCAGCCGACGACCACCGCGCCCGCCATGAAGGCCGCGCCCCCGCACGGCAAGGGAGGCCGCACGCCGAAGGGAACGACCGCGCCGCGTCCCGCGAGCAGCGCGCCGGCGGCTCCGACGTCGACCTACGGCGTCTTCGAGTAGCGCGCTCGGGCGAAGCCGCACACGCGGCCGAAACGCCCGCTCACGACGAAGCTCGAGCATTCGCGTGGTTTCGACTCCGCATCGAAGTCGCTAGATACGCGGCATGAGAGGTCTCTCCCTGACCTCGCGCTCGCTTGCGCGGGGCCTCTTCGCTGCTTCGCTTGCCATCATCGTCACGACCCTCTCCTCCACCTCCAGCGCGCAGGTGAACGCCGAGGCGCTGCGCAGCACGCTCAAGAAGAACCCGACGTTCCTCTGGCTCGAAGGTGCGCTCGTCGGACGCGTCGGGAACACCGAGACGATGTCGTTCGCGGGTTCGGCGTTCGGCGGGCTCACCTCCGACCCGCACCTCTTCTTCAGCCGCGTCTCCGCCGACTATGGGCACGCGCGCGGAGAGACGACCGTCGCGCGCTGGACGGCGCATGCGCGATACAACTATCGCCTCCGCAACCCGATCGCGATCGAGGCGCTCGCCCAGGTCCAGCACGACCGCTTCCGCCGCCTCGCCGTGCGCGATCTCTACGGCGCGGGGCTGCGCTTCGAGCTCGAGGGCGCGGACGACCTCGAGGTCTTCGCCGGCACCACCTACCTGTTCGAGCACGAGGTCCTCGAGTCGATCCCCGGGTCGCCGACCGCCAACGACATCTGGCATCGGTCGAGCAACTACGCCGGCGCGAACCTCCACGTCGCCCCGCTCGTCGACGTGAGTACCGTCACGTATCTGCAGCCGCGGTTCGATCGCCCGCTCGACTTCCGAGTCCTCTCCGACTCGTACGTCTCGTTCAAGATCACGAGCATCCTGTCCGCGCGGATCAGCGCGAGCGTCTGGTACGACAATCGGCCGCCGGCCGGCGTGCGCAGCTACGACGTCGAGATCAAGAACAGCCTCGTGGTGAAGCTGCCCTGAGCCGAGCGCGGGCTCACGACTTCACCCAGACGCGTGATCCGAACGGATCGAACGCGACGAGCCCGAAGGAGACGTAGAAGGACGCGGCGACCTGCGCGGCGGGGACGGTCCACGTCCCGATCCCCCCGCACTTCTTCGCGGCCTCCGGCGTGCGCTTCACGAAGAGCGTGGCCGTCGGGAAGCTCTTCACGCTCTGTCCGGCCTCGCCGACGAAGTCGAGCGCCGCTCCGGGAGCGAGCGCGTACGCCTCGACAGCCTCGGCGACGCCGGCGCAGGTGGTGAGGCTGACGTCCTTGTCCGGCATGCGCACGACCGCGCTCGGATCGCGGGCGGTCACCGCGGCAAGGAAGGCCTCGTTCACGTTGACGGAGAAGGGAACGAGCGCGTCGTCGAACCCGGTGTCGAGCTGGGCGTGCGCGATGACGCCGGCGATCCGGAGCGGAACCGTCGGGACGTTGGCGACGCTGAAGCTGGACGAGCTGCCGGCGATGACGTCCGCGAGGGGTCGCAGCTTCGACGGGTCGTTCGTGAAGAAGCCGGCGGTCGAGAGCGCCGAGAAGCCCGCCGCGGCGAACGCCGACTCGGTGCAGAAGCTCGCCTCGTCGAAGGCGCGATGCACCTTCGAGCGGGCGTAGTCGATCGAGACCGCGACATGGCTGGTGAAGTCCGTCCCGAGGATCCCGGCCTGCGAGGCGCCGGTGCCGTCCCCGTGCGCCGCCGTCCGGAGCGAGACCGGACCCCATGATCCGAAGAAGTCGAGGTTGGCGAACGAGCAGCGCTGCCCGAGCAGCGTCGGATCGCAGCCGGCAGCCGGCGGCCCGGGCGGAGCGAGCTTCGAGAGGTCGAGCGTCGAGAAGTTCGTGCCGTAGTCGAGGAGGAAGCTCCCCGGGTATGTCGGCGCATCGCCGACCGTCACGGTCACGTACGGAAGGCCGCTCGCGAGCGTGATCAGTGCTTCGGCGCCCAGACACGCAAGCGCGGGATCGGTCGTCGGGAGGGCATCATCTGCGCTCGGCGACGCGCCCTGCGCGGGCCGGTCGTGCGTCTCGCTTGCGTCCAGGCCCGCGGTCGCAGTCGACACGGGCGGCGCCTCCCCCCTACCCTCGCAAGACAGCATCACGAGGGCGGACGGGACCAGCCCCAGTGCCGCGAGCACGTGAAATCGCCCCATCGGGCCGCATGTACCATGGCGGCTCGATGATCGCCTCACGCTGCTCGCTCGGCCGAATCACGGACGCCGGCCGGCGCAGAAAAAACCTCGAAAGCCGCCTGATTTTGGTGGTTGGGGTAAAATCCCAAATTGCTTCCGACGCTTGCGAAGTGGTACCGTCCGCCAGGTCATGGACCGCTCCGAGATCGATAGGCTGGTGCAACGTCTCGTCGAGAATCCGCACGACGAAGAAGCGCTCGCATACGCCCATTCCGCGGGTGAAGAAGACCCCAAGAGCTATGCGATGTTCCTCGAGCGCGTCGGGAGCGAAACGCGCGACCGTGCGTACGCGGCCCACTGGCTCGCCGAGGCGGCCAACGTGTGGTCGACGACGCTCGGTGATGCGCATCGTGCCGCGCGGATCTTGATGATGGCGCTCGAGAAGGACCCGACCGCGCAGGTCGCGGCCGATCGCCTCGCGCAACTGTACCGTGACAAGGGTGACAGCAAAGCGCTCGTCGCCCTCCTCGACCGCCGGGCCAAGGCGCTCGCCCCGCTCGCGGCCGGCCAGCCGGAGCTCCGGGGCGAGCTCGCCGGGCTGCACGAGGAGCTCGGACGCCTCTGGGCGGAGCCGCCGCTCACCCAGCCGAAGAAGGCGATCGAGAACTACAAGAAGGCTATCGAGCTCGACCCGACGAGCGCCTACGCCATCTACAACGCGCGCGAGCTCTACAAGCAGCTCCAGCAGTGGCAGGACGCGATCCCGCTCTACGGCGCGGAGCTCGAGCTGGAGCAGGATCCGCAGCGGCGCGTGGGGCTCCTCCGCGACGAATCGGCGACCCGCAAGCTCGCCGGCGATCTTCCGGGGGCGACGCGCGCGCTCGCGCAGGCGCGCGAGGTCGACGGCTCCGACCCGGCGCTCCAGCAGGAGTACGCGTCGAGCGTCCTCGACCGCATCCAGGCCGGCGAGGCCGTCCCCGCGGACGAGCGCACGTACGCGGCCGAGCTGCTCGTCGCGCTCTCGGAGACGTACGAAGGCGAGCACGGGCTCGCGTACGCCGGCGCGGCGCTCGACATCGAGCCGGGCCACGATCGCGCGGTCCAGCTCCTCATCCACTACGCGCAGTCGCTCGGCACCCCACCGGACATGCCGCAGCGGTGCAACGCGTACCTGGCAGCGAACCCGAACGGCGCCCTGGTCGCCGAGGTCCGCGTCGCCCTCTCGGCCGCCGGCGGCTCCGTCGCCGAACCGCCGCCGAGCGACCCGAACATCAAGCAGACCGCCGAGCGCGCCGCCGTGAACGAAGACGAGGGCGGCGCGCCGGCACCGGCGACCGCGAAGCGCGCCAGCAAGGCGCCGCCGAAAGAGGAGTCGGTCGAGAGCGATCTCGAGGCGAACTTCGCGAACCTCCGAAGCGTCCGCTCCAGCGGATCTTCGGACCGGGGGGAGTCCCGCGGCCTCTCCCCCGACAAGATGCAGGGCATCCTCGACGCCGCGCAGATGCTCGCGGGCAAGGGGAAGAAGCCCGAGGCATTCGCAAAGTACAAGGAAGTCCTCGAGAGCGATCCGGCGCACCCCGAGGCGCTCTCCTGGACCGAGGACTACCTCCGCAGCAAGCGCGACTACGGTCAGCTTCGTGACGTGCTCCTCGCGAGCATCCGCGCCTCGGCCAACACCGCGGAGCTCCTCGAGACGCGCAAAGAGCGCCTGCGCGAGGTCGCCGGCCTCTGCGAGGGCAACCTCCGTGACGTCGACGGTGCGATCTCCGCGTGGCGGCAGCTCCTGTCGCTCGATCGTAAGGACGAGAGCGCGCGCACCGCGCTGATGCGCCTCCTCGAGCGGTCCCAGCGCTGGGACGAGCTCGCCAACGTCCTCGAACAGGAAGCGACGATCGAGTCCGACATCGAGACGAAGGTCTTCCTCGAGAAGAAGCTCGCCAAGCTCCAGGAGGACAAGCGGAAGGATCTCGTCGCCGCCGGCGACGCGTGGGGCCGCATCGCGCGCCTCACGACCGACGACGACCAGGCCGCCCTCACCGCCTCGAAGCTGTTCGAGAAGGGCGAGCGCGCCGACCTCGCCGCGCAGGTGCTCGCGGAGGGGGCAGCGGCGATCGAGGATCCGGTCGCGCGTGGGCAGCTGATGCAGCGCCTCGGCGAGCTCCGCGAGCAGCTCGGCGAAGCGATCCTCGCCGGCGACTCCTACGCCGAGGCCGCGGACGCGCTCCGCAACGGCAAGCTCTGGGACGAGGCCGATCGCCTCTACTCGGCGGCGGAGTCCTGGGAGAAGGCGGCGAACGCGGCCTACCAGCGCGGGCTCCTCACCGGCGACCTCAAGCAGCAGGCGGCCTGCTACGCGCGCGCCGCCGACTACCTCTCGCGGGCGAACCGCGAGGACGAAGCACTCGCGCGCCTCGAGGAGGCGACCGAGTTCGATCCGCTGAACGACGACTACGCGAACCTGCTCGTCGCCCGGTACAACCAGGCCGACGCCACGGACAAGCTCGTCGCGTTCCTCACGAAGCGCGGTGATCGCCTCACCGATCGCAGCAAGCGGATCATCATCCGACGCGAGGCTGCGACGCTCTGCGCAAACCGGCTCCAGGACAAGGAGCTCGCCCGCGAGATGTGGCTCAAACTCCTCGAGGACGGCGACGATCGCGAGGCGCTCGAGCGGCTCATCGACGACGCCGTCGAGCGTGAAGACCACACCGAGGCCGCCACACTCCTTCGCCGTCTCGGTCAGAACACGGTCGACAAGGCGGAGAAGGCGCGCGTCGCGCTCCGCGAGGCCGAGCTGCTCGCCGACGGCGTCGGCGACATCGACACCGCGATCTCTCGCTACGAGCTGATCCTCTCGGACCTCGATCCGACCTGCCGCCCTGCCCTCCAGGCGATCGCGGACCTCCAGGAGAACCGCGGCTCGCTCGGCGAGGCCGCCGACGCACTCGAGCGCGAGCTCAAGCTCGTCGCCGACGTGCAGGAGCGCGGACAGATCGCCGGCCGGCTCGCTCGTCTCTACGAGAAGCTCGAGGATCCGCGGAACGCGATCCGCGCGCTCGATCTCGTGCGCAAGGCGGACCTCGAGGACTTCGACGCGCTCACGCGCCTCTGCGAGCTCTGTGAGATCACCGAGCAGTGGGGCCGCGTCGCCGAGCTCCTCGTCGAGCGGATCGAGATCGAGGCCGACGAGCAGGAGGTCGTGGAGCTCACGACGAAGCTCGCCGCCATCCTCGCCGACAAGCTCGATCGCGGCGACGAGGCCCTCGGCGCCCTCACCGATCTCGCCGATCAGGGCGAAACGTCGGTGCGCCACGCGTACATCGAGCTCGGCGACCGCCTCGGGTGGAAGGGCATCGTCGCGAGCAAGCTGAAGGAGTGGTGGTTCGACGCACGGCACGGCGCCGAGCGCACCGCCGCGCTCCGCGGCGCCTTCGAGCGCTTCGCCGACGTCGGCCGCGACGCCGACGCCGTCACCGTCGCGATCGAGCTCGTCCGCACGAAGGGCGCCGACAAGCGCCTCGCCGAGCACCTCGAGGAGCTCAGCGTGAAGACGGGCGACCAGGACGCGCTCGCCGTCGCCCACGACGTGCTCACCCGTGAGGTCCAGGGCCCCGACCGCGCTCACGAGCTCGTCCGCCAAGCGGAGGTCCGTGCACGCGCGGGCCTCGCCCGTCAGGACGCGGTGGCGCACGGCGAGCAGGGCCTCGTCTTCATCCCGCCGTCGGAGGCCGAGCCGCTGCTCGAGCGCCTCGCGCAGCTCGCGCCGAAGCCGGTCGACGTCACCGATCTCTACGAGCGCCAGGTCATGCGCTCCAAGGCGCCGGCGGATCGCGTCCGCGCGCTCGCCCGCGCGGCGCAGATCGCGTCGACGCGC
This sequence comes from Myxococcales bacterium 68-20, assembly GCA_001899635.1. Classification (GTDB taxonomy): domain Bacteria; phylum Myxococcota_A; class Polyangia; order Polyangiales; family Polyangiaceae; genus Labilithrix. The sequence continues at coordinate 98,879 of MKVQ01000013.1, forward strand.
GGCCAGCCCGAGCGCGCGCGCGGCTTCTTCGAGCTCGCGCTCTCCGGAGCCCCGAGCGACGAGACGATCGCCATCCTCGAGACCGCCGCACGTGAGGGCGACAAGTTCGGCGGCGGCGATCGCCTCCGCCGTGCGCTCTGCCACGCCCTCGCGCAGGGCGGCCACGGCGCCCGCGACGGTGGCCGCACCCGCGCGAACCTCCTCCGCCGCGCGGCGACGCTCGCGCATCGCGATCTGAACGACGCCGAGCAGGCGTTCACCTGGCTCGGCGACGCGCTCGTCGCGCACGTCGACAGCCTCACGCTCGACATGCTCGAGGCGCTCGGGATCGACACGAGCGATCCTCGCCGCGCCGAGGCCGCGCTCACCCACGCGCTCTCCGAGGTCTTCGACGGACCGCTCGTCCGCCAGCTCCTCGCACGCCGCGCGAAGATCCGTCGCGACCAGCTCGTCGAGCCGGTCAACGCGGCCGCCGACCTGAAGAAGCTGCACGACCTCTCCCCCACCGATCAGGCGGTGATGGACGAGCTCGCTGGGCTCTTCATGGAGCTCAACGACTTCAAGTCGCTCGTCCAGCTCTACGAGGACCAGATCCTCCGCGGCAAGGACATGAACGCACGCGCGGAGCTCGCGCGGAAGGTCGCGCGGATCTGGGAGGAGCAGCTCGCCGACGGCCGCGAGGCCGCCGATGCCTGGCGCCGCGTCCTCCGCATGCGCGCGGGCGATACCGAGGCCACGCAAGGCCTCGAGCGCGCGAAGACGAACCAGCTGAAGAAGCCCGAAGGCGATCCGAAGTTCGTCTACGCGCCGCCGAAGCTCGTCAGCGACCAGCCGGTGCCGCCGCCCGCGCGCAGCAGCGCCAGCCCGAAGGCCGGCGCGTCGATGCCGCCGCCGGCGCCCTCGGCGTCGACGTCCGGACCGCCGCAGCGCCCGTCGCCGCTGCGCACCTCGGCGCCGCCCGCGCCGAGCGCGGCTCGCGGGCCGATGCCTCCCCCGGCTCCGCCGGCGCCGCTCTCGTCCGCACCCTCGCTGGCCGAGCTCACCGCCACCGGTGAGACCGCGACCACGGCGCGACCGGTACTGACCCGCTCAACCCCGCCCCCGCTTCCGAAGCGGAACAGCGAGGCTCCTCCTCCGCCGGCGAGCGCCGAAACCGCCGCCACGGCTATCCGTGGTCTCAGCAAGAGCGAGAGCGAGATCGACGCGTCGCTCGACCGACTCGAGCTCGAAGGCCCGACCGGAACGTCGCTGCCCGAGGGCATGCCCCCGCTCCCGCTGGAGGAGACGGCGACGCGAAGCTTCGCGAACGACACCTCGGCGCCGCAGCGGCCGGATCTGTCCTTCGCGGCGAAGTCGGACGAGGTGACGGAGAGCGTGCAGATGGTCCCGCACACGCTCAGAGAGATGCTCGTCGACACGCCAAAGACCGAGGCGTCGGAGCAGCCGCCCCAGACGACCGAGCCGAGCACCGCCGACAACGAAAGCTCGAGCGCCTCTCCCGAGACCGTCGACGACGACGTGATGGACGTCGAAGACCCGACGGGGGCCGGCATGCAGGTCGACCTCGAGATGACGCACGCGAGCGCTGACGACGACGAGATCGTGATCGCAGACGATCTCGCCGAGGACGCGATCGAAGAGGTCGAAGAGCACACCGAGACCGGCGCGACCGTCCCGCCCGTCCCGCCGCCGTTCACCGACAACACCGACGCGTGACCGCTCGAGCGTCGAACGCGTGACCGCAGCCGGGCGGCCACGCATTCGCGCGCGCCTCCTCAGCGCTTCCGCGGCGCGTACAGGTATTTGCCGGACCGGACGAGGACATGTCCCGCGCTGGTCGGATCGACGGACACCGCCACGATCGCCGACGGACACGGGAAGATCGTGGACACCTGTTGCGCCGTCTGCCCTTCCGGCCCGAGGTTCAACTTCGCGGTCGCGACCTCGCACGAGGCGGCGACGGCCGTCGTCGCGTTGTACCCGACGACGTACTCCGAGGCTTGCGATGAGCTCGGCACCGAGGTGCCGTTGCCGACGTAGCCCTCCTGACAGTCGACCGTCGCCGACGCGAGAAAGCCCGTGTCGCTCGCGCAGAAGTACGCGGCAGCGCGGCCGTCGGGACCGGGGCGGAAGCGCGTCCAGATCATCTTGTCGTCGGCACCGCCGCCGACCTTGCGGACCGCGTCGAACGCCGTCTGTCCCGGTCGGAGCCTCCGCCCGACCGCGGACGCCGTGTGATCGTAGAACGGAAAGCTGCCCGTCTCGTTCACACCCCAGCCGACGAAGAGCGCGTTGTCCGGCCCGACGGCGATGGACTGCCCCGGCGCAGACGCCGGTGTCGGATCGGTCAGCGTCTGATCGACCGCCCACCCGGGCGGCCGCACGCGCTGCACCGTCGTGCCGTTCTTGATCCACGCGTAGGGCCCGGTCGCGTCATGACCGCCCGCGGCGAACGCCGCCGCCACGCCCGTCGATGCAGTGGTCGCCGATCCGGTCGCGTCGGTCAGACGCCAGAGCACGCCGCCACTCGAAAAGAAGCCGTCGACCGTCCCGGACGGCGTGACGTAGAGGCTCATCGTGAGGATCGACGTCGAGCCGCGATCGAACGCCTTCGTCTCGATCGAGCCATCCGGCTTGCCGATGACGATGAGCGGCCCGGTGATGCCGTCGAAGGCGGCAACCGTCGTTCCGGCTGCGGGCGAGACCACCGCGAGCAGCGGCTGTCGGTTGAATGCTCCGGAGAGCGGGACGCCGGGCGTCCAGCTCGGCACGAACGCGCCACCTTCCGCCTGCCCCGCGGTCGACGTCACACGCACCACGCCCTCTGCGGGGAACGGGTAGCGGAACTTGATCTCCGTCTTCGACCACTTGGTGATCACGTTCGAGGGCTTGCTCTCCGTTCCCTGCGCCGGCATCGCGAAGCTGAGAGGCTCGACGCCCCCGCTCAAGACGAGCGTTGCCGTGGCGTCGTCGAAGTTGTCGCCCGTGACCGTGACCTCCGTCCCGTAGTCTCCCGCGAGAGGAGAGACGCTCGTGATCACGGGCGGCGGACGCGATGTGCCGGTGCTGCCGGGATCCTCGTAGCTCCCGCTGGTCCCGCCGCTGGTCCCGCTCGCGCCGCTGGTCCCGTTCGTCCCGTTCGTGCCGTTCGCACCGCTCGTCCCGTTCGAGCTCGGATCGCCGTCTCCCGTCCCCTCGACGACCTCCGGCCCGCACGCGAGCGCGGAGCAGCCCAACAGCGCGAGGACCGTGAACACCGACCGTGCACCGAACATGAACGAGCACCTCCTGAGCGCGAGGACCACGGCCCTCGCATCGTATGCGTGGCGGAAGCGCTACCCCGCCAGTCTACCCCTATCGGTATAGTGCAGACCTCATGCCTCGAGCGCAATCCCGTAAGCCGCGGGTCGCGCGTGCCGGGCCGCGCGGTCCGTTGCGAACGCTTCACACCGACTGCGAAGGACCGGCCACGGCAACGGCGTCGGCGTCATCCCCACAGGTGGGTCACGCCCACGAGAGCGTGCCGCCACGAAGGGTCGCGTTCCTGCCGAGCGGAAAGGCGTGGTTCGGCGCGCCGTGGCCGAACGGAGCACGCGCGACGACGGGGATCCCGAGCGAGCGCGTCCGATCGAGCAGCACCTCGTCGACGGTCACACCGTCCGGTCCGGGGGCGCATTGCGTGAACTGTCCGAAGACGATCGCGCTCGCCCGCGCGAGATGCCCGGAGACGAGCAGCGCGGTCAACATCCGATCGATGCGGTAGGGCCGCTCGGTCACGTCCTCGAGCACGACGATCGAGCCGCTCGGAACGACGAGCCTACCAGCGGCCGCCATCGCCTCCACGAGCGCGAGGTTGCCGCCGATGACCGGCCCACTCGCCTCGCCCGGCACGAGCACCTCGAGGTCCGTCCACGGCGACAACGCTCCACCTTCGAGCGTCGCGATGAGCGAAGCGCGCTCGGCGGCGGTGATCGAGCGACCGAGCCCGGTGACGTTCGGCCCGTGCACCGTCGTGATCCCGCGCGCGTTCGCGACGGCATGGAGCGCCGTCACGTCGCTGAACCCGACGAGCGCCTTCGGTTGCTCGGCGAACCGATCCCACGGAAGGGCCTCGAGGATGCGCATCGCGCCGTAGCCACCGCGCGCGCAGACGATGCCCTCGACCTCGTCGTCCAACATCGCTCCTGCGAGCACGGCCGCACGCGCCTCGTCGGCTCCTGCGAGATAGCCCGCCCGCGCGAGGATCCGCTGATCGATGCGAAGGCGGTAGCGCGCCTGTAGCCAGGCGAGCCCACAAAAGAGCTCCTCGCGATCGAAGCCGCTCGCCGGCGCGACGACGGCGACGAGCGAGCCTGCCCTGAGCGGTGGCGGAGACCGGAACGCCAAGGCCGGCGAGCCTACCACCTCGCCGGCGTCGCATCCGTGTCGGTCGACGCTCGAAGGCGGCCAGCGGGCACGGCTGCGTCACGCGGGCGCCACTTGCGCCCCGGCCGGCGCCACTCGCGTCGTGCCCTGAAGCCTTCTCTTGACCAAAGACCGGGGCCCGGCGATAGCTGAGCCCGTGGCGGAGACCTCGCGCTCGCTCGCTCGAGTCGGCGGCCGACTGCGGTCGGTGGCCCCGCTCGCCCGCCGACTCTTCCACTCGGCGACGTCGAGCGTGGACGAGTGGATGACCTCGAAGCTCGGGGAGGGGTTCAACGCTCGCCTCGGCCGCGTGCCGTTGAACCTCACCGCGACCGGCGTGGACCCGTTCGGGATGGATCCGCAGTGGACGAAGTACGCCCTGGCGTCCGTCGCGCTCCTCCATCGTCACTACTTCCGCACCGAGGTCGTGGGCGCGGAGAACATCCCGAGCTCACGCGTCCTGCTCATCGCGAATCACTCCGGCCAGATTCCGCTCGATGCCGCGCTGATCGGGGCCTCGCTCTTCATGGACGTGGAGCCGCCGCGGTTCATGCGGGCGATGGTCGAGAAGTGGACGCAGACGCTGCCGTTCGTCTCCCTCCTCTTCTCGCGCGTCGGTCAGGTCGTCGGTGTTCCGGAGAACGCGAAGCACCTCCTCATGAACGAGGAGGCCCTGCTCGTCTTCCCCGAAGGCATCCGCGGGATCTCGAAGCCGTTCTCGAAGCGCTACCAGCTCGCCGACTTCGGGCTCGGCTTCATGCGGCTCGCGATCGAGACGCAGACCCCCATCGTGCCGGTCGCGGTGGTCGGCGGCGAAGAGCAGTACATCTCGCTCGGCAACTTCGACGCGCTCGCGAAGCTGCTGCGTGCGCCCAACATCCCGATCCTCCCGCAGCTCCTCCTGCCGTTCGGCGCGCTCCCCCTCCCCACCCGCTACCGCATCTACTTCGGCGAACCGATGCGCTTCGGCGGCGATCCCGACGACGACGACGCCGTCATCGAGGAGAAGGTCTTCGTCGTGAAGGCGACGATCCAATCGATGCTCAACCGCGGGCTCAAGACGCGAAAGAGCGTCTTCTTCTGATGCTCATGATGAACCGACCGCGCCGCCTCATCGTGAGCATCCGGACGCCGAGCCGCCGCGCGGCGGCCGCTCACCTCGACCGCGGGCTCCGAAGGGCGGGCTGCTCGCGATGATGGGTCCCACGAGCGGCCCCCGATCCGAGCCGCCGCCGGGCTCGCGGCGCCCTGCCCCGCTCCCGCGCGGCCACGGCACCGTCCTCGTCACCGGCGCCTGCGGGCGACTCGGCAAGCGCGTCATCCGCGTCCTCCACCGCGAGCGCTCGGTCGTCGGCGTCGATCGCCGTCCGTTCCCCGACAAGCCGAAGGACGTACGCCACGAGCAGGTCGACATCCGGCGCAAGAAGCTGAAGGACATCTTCCGCGCGGAGCCGATCGAGGCCGTCGTCCATCTCGGCGTCCTGCACGACCCACGCGCCTCGCAGGCCGAGCATCACTCCTGGAACGTCGCCGGGTTCCAGAAGCTCCTCGAGTACGTCGCGCAGTTCGACGTGCCGAAGCTCGTCGTCCTGTCGAGCGCGAACGTCTACGGACCGCAGCCCGACAATGCGCAGTTCCTCACCGAGGACGCGCCGCTGCTCGGTGGCGCGCGCTTCGGCGAGATCCGCGACCTCATCGAGGTCGACATGCTCGCGCAGGGCTTCTTCTGGAAACACCCCGGCACCGAGACAGTCATCCTCCGGCCGGTGCACATCCTCGGCAGCGTCCACAACGCGGCCTCGAACTTCCTCCGGCTGCCGACGATCCCGACGCTCCTCGGCTTCGATCCGATGATCCAGGTGATCAACGAGGTCGACGTGGTTCGGGCGCTGCGATGTGCGCTCGCTCCCGGCAAGCGCGGCATCTACAACGTTGCCGGCCCCGATCCGCTGCCGCTCTCCCACGCCATCCGGATCCTTCGCCGTCCGAGCGTGCCGGTGCCGTACACGCTCGGTAAGGCGGTGCTCAAGCGCCTCTGGTCATTCCGTCTCACGACTTTCCCGGCCCCGGAGCTCGATCACATCCGCTACGTATGCATGGTCGACGACCGGCGCGCGCGCGCAGAGCTCGCGTACAAGCCGGAGGTGCCGATCGACGAGACGGTCAAGAGCGTCGACTCCGAGGCGTGACGGCGAGCAACCGACCGAGGCAGGTCTTCATGCAGCGGGTCCCGCTCGCTGCGCTGCCCGAGACCGCTCGCATTGCGCGAGCGAGGCCGCCGCTCACCACTCTGCGATCATGTCGAGCACGCGGGCGACGAGCGCGGACTCTTCGTCCCGCCCCGCCTCCGAGAGCTCTTCGCAGACGGCGATGAAAGCCGCCTGGACGCCTGCTCGGCCGAGACCGCGACCGGATAGCTCGATCGCCACGCTTCGGAGCGCGGCGGTCGGATCATCCGCGCCGAGCGCCGCTCGCACCTGATCTCGCGCATTGCTCAACGCCATCGGATTGGCAGCGGTATCGAGCCCCATGGCCGATCAACGTAGCTCGGCGAATCGAGCGCGCCAGAGACACACGTTGCCCCAGCGATCCCCATACGGCATCGCTTGGCATCGCGAACGCAGCGCTCCGCTCAGCACGGACGGATCGTCGCGCTCGATTCGATCGCCCGGCGTCGCTGGAGATCTTCCGGATGTCGATGAGCGCCGCCGTCTCCTCGATCACGGGCTCATAGTCGAGGTTGCCCGAGACCTCGGTGACGCGGACCGGCGTGCCGATGGCGACTGCAAGGACGCCTGGATCAAGCGGATCGAGGCCGAGGCGCTCGCCTCTCGCCAGGCACGCTGAGCGACGCTTCACGCTCGCCGGGCGTGGAGATCCCGGAGATGGACTGGCGACCTCCGACCAGCTCGGGCCTCGCGCCCTGACCAACCGCAGCGGTAGGCGTTTGGCCCGCGTCGATTGAACGCGTCGCGCGCGCTCAGCGCGGGTCGATCGTGGTGCTCGATTCGATCGCCTTGCCGTCGGCGGAGATCTTCCAGATGTCGATGGCCCCCGTCGTCTCCTCGGTGACCGGATCGTAGTCGAGCTTGCCCGATGCACCAGTGACGTTGACCGGGGTGCCGGCACCGAGCGCGTCGGCCACCTTCGTCCAGTTCGCAGGCGTGATCGGGATCTCCGCTGCGCCGGGCGCCGAGAGCTTCCGGAGCCCGCGAGCGATGCCGATCCCAGTGACGGCCTTCTCCTGGCGAAGCGACCAGGCCGCGCCGTAGAACACGAGCCACGTCGCGTCGTACGTGTGCGGGACGAATGCGAGCGCGCCCGGGTCCTTCTTGAAGGCCGCGTTGTAGCTCGTCTTGAAGAGCTCGAACGTCGGCCCCTCCGGGACGGCAGGACGGCTCCCGACGACGCGCGGAAAGAGCGAGGCGGCACCGGCGGCACCGCTCAAGAGGTCGGGGTTCGCGGCGCTGTCGGTGAGGAAGAAGCTGATGTTCTCGTAGCTGGCGAGCGATGTCGCCGCGTTGAGGAACGCGACCGCGTCGGCCGTCTGCGAGGAGAAGAAGAGGACGAACGGCGGCTTCGTGGAGGCTGCGTCGACGATCGCGGCGTCGCGCTGGCTCGCGGTCTCGTACGGGATCGCCCGCACGGTTCGCCCATCCTTCTGGAACGCGGCGGTGAAGACATCCGCGAGCGCCGTACCGTATGCCCCCTTCTCGTTCACGACGACGACGTTCGTCGCGGTGGGGAAGCTCGTCGTCAGGTGACGCGCGATCGCCGCCCCCTGCACCGTATCCGGCGTCGCGGTCCGCCAGAGGAGACCGGGATCCTGGTCGGTCGCGGTGGCGACGTCATGACCGGTCAGCGCCGGGCTCGACGCCGCCGGTGAGATCACGAGCACGCCCTGCTCCTTGATCGCGTCGAAGACGGCGATGGTGTCGCCCGACGCGCTCGGCCCGACGATGGCGGGGACCCCCAGCACGTCGGCGAGATAGCGCGCACTGGCAACGGCGGCGTCGGCACGCTTGAGCGAGTCGTATTGCGAGTTCTCCGCGACATCGCAGAAGACGATGCCGAAGGGCCGACCGTCGAGCCCTCGCTCCTCGTTCACCTGAGTCGTCGCGAGCCGAATCGCGTCCTCTCGTCCGCGCTGGGTCTCGACGCTGCGGTCCATCAAGGCGCCGATCGTGATCACGCCTTCGTAGTTCTTCGGGCGGGTGAGGAGATCCGGCGGGAAGGTCGTGGTGCAGCGCGGGCTCGGAGGTGCACGCTCGCACAGCCCGGAGGCGCCGCACACGAGCCCCGCCCCGAAGGCGGTCCGGCAGTCCGCGTTCTTGTTGCAGGAGGTGACGTCTTCGCGCGTGAGCGTGCAGCTCATCGCGATCGCGGCAACGGCACCGAGCGCAGCGAGTCTAGAAAGTGCCAACGACTTCGACTCCCGCGCCCGCAGGCCGTGCCTCCACGCGAAGCCCATGACCGGTAGCGTTCCCTTGGTTCTTGCCGACCTTCACCGATGCCTTGTCGTCGCTGTCCCCCGCGAGGAGGAAGTATAGCCCCACACCGCCGAGCACGACGCCCGAGACGAGGGCGATGTCGGTGACGAGCCCGAACGTCTTGTCTCGATCGATCGCCGCGCGCGCGTCGGCGTTGCACAGCCGGCCTGCCGGAGCGGCCGTGCAGCCCGCGTCCGCGTCGCTCCGCGCCGAGAGCGTGAGCACCCCGAAGACGCCGGCGGTCGCGAGCGCAGCGCCGCCCGTGCCGAGGAGCACGATCGGCAATACACGCGTCGGCTTCTCGGGCGGCGGCTCGGGAGCCTTCGGCGGCGCGGGCTCCTCGGTCTTCGCAGAGGGCTCGGCTCCGTTCTGCTCCTTCTCGGCAGCGCGTCGCTTCTCCTCTTCTTCCCGAGCGCGCTCGTCGGCCTTCCTCTGCTCCTCGACGCGCTTCCTCAGGTTCACGAGGCGCTTCTGGACGATGTCACGATCTTTCGCCTTGCCGCTCGCGAGGTACTTCTCGAGCGCGTCGACCGCCTCCACATACCGACCGAGCCGCTCGAGCGCGTTCGACACGTTGAAGAGCAGCTGCGGCCGCCCGCTGAGCTCGTACGCCTCGACGAAGGATGCGTGCGCCTCCTCGTAACGGCCCTCGGCATAGGCAGCGTCGCCCTTCTCGAAGAGCTCTCGCGCGCGCACGTCGGCGGCGGCTTTTTCGGGCGCCTTCGCCGGCGCCGCCGCGGCGACCCCCGTGAGTGGGTGAGCAGGCACGAGCTGGCCCGAAACACCGATGGCTACGACGATGGCCGCGAAGAGATGTCGCCCGGTCATTCCCAGGGGTTGATGTTATCCGTCTTCGGGCGTCCGTCCGAGTTTCCCTTCACCTTCCCGACCGGAGCCGGTCCCGGCTGGGGTCCGGGGGCCGCCGCGCCGCGCGGAGCAACGGCCCCCGTCGGTGCCGACGCGCTCGCCGGAGCTCCGCTCGAGCCCTCGGGGGAAGCGGAGGAGGTCGGCCGCAAGCCGATCGTCGCAGGCGGAGGAGCATCCGTGAACTCGACGAGCATGCTCTCGTGACCGAGCGCCGATACGCGAAGCGTGTGGGTCTTCCCGTCGCGAGCGAACGGCCGCGAGACGCCCCCCGTTCCCACCGCGACGCCGTCGATCTCGATCGATGCCGTCGGCGGCGTGACCTTGACGTCGATCGTGAATGTCTCGGCGGAAGCCGCGGCGGCCACCGTCCGGGCTGCGTCGTCTCGGTGCACGCCGCGCAGGAGGACGACGGAGACGAGGATCGCGAGCCCGAGGCCGAGGCCGATGACGATCGTGATCGCCGCCGAGCCGCGCGGCCCCGTTCCCGGCGGCCCCGACGAGCCCGCCCCATAGCTCGGGAGGCGGTCGACCGCCGCCCCTGGCGGAGTCGCGCTTCCGCCCCTTCCAGGATGATGCTCGCCGTAACCGTACCCGGCTGCGAAGCCGCCCGGCATCGAGCCATGGGGGATCGATGCGCTCGGGTTCGCCATCGGACGGTGGGAGTGGTGGGAATGCTGCGAAACGGGCGTCGGAGCGCTCGACGCCCGCACCGGGTACGGTGCCGAAGGCGACGCCCCAGCCGGCGCAGAGGGAAAGGCGGCCATGCTCTGCACCGTCGCGAACCCGCCCGTCGATCCCGGCGCGTGGTGGTGGAGGACCTCCGTCGCCGACTGATGGCTCCCGCTGTTGCCTCTGAACGTCGGTGCCCAGATCATCCGCGATCGCTCGTTCGCGAACGGGAGGAGCGCCTCGCCGAGCGCGCGCATCGTAGGGAAGCGATCCTGCGCCTGGAGGGCCATCGCGCGCTGGATGACGCGATCGAACGGAGCGGGGAGCTCCGGGTTGCGTTCGCGCGCCGGGACGAACTCCCCTTTGCAGATCGCCATCGCCAGCGCGACGAAGTTGTTCCCGAGATCCGCGAACGGCCGGACCGCCGTGGCCGCCTCGTAGAGGATGACGCCCATCGAGTACTGATCGGAGCGTCCGTCGGCCTGCTTGTCGGCTCGCATCAGCTCGGGGGACGCGTAATGCGGGGTGCCGACGAACGCGGAGTCCGTCGTGAGCGCGGCCTGCTGCGAGTCGTGAACGAGCTTCGAGATGCCGAAATCGAGGACCTTCGGCACGATCTCGCCGTTCCACGAGCGAGACAGGAAGATGTTCGACGGCTTGATGTCGCGATGGACGATCCCGTGCTCGTGGGCGAAGTCCACCGCGGCGATGATCGGGAGGAGCAGATCGACGATCGTCTCGATCGGCAGGCGCCCCTCGCGCCGGATCATCGCGGAGAGCGATTCACCCTCGAGGTGCTCCATCACGAGGCACGGCAGGCCGCCCATCATTCCGACGTCGGTGACGTCGACGATGTTCGGGTGCCGGATCCGAGACGCGAGCTGCCCCTCGCGGAGGAAGCGCGCGACCACGATCTCGTCGTCGAGGAAGCGCTTGCGCAGGGTCTTGATGGCGACGCGCTTGTCGAGCCCGGTGTGGACGGCGTCGAAGACGTCGCCCATGCCGCCAGAGCCGATCTTCGCTCGGACCTTGTAGTGTCCGAGCGAAGTCGTCGGCAGGCTATCGCCGGTCCGCTCCATCACGTTGAACATCCTATCAGGATGCGCTCGCGAGCGCTTTGCTGCCTGAAGCCCTCGGCGCACATCGGCTCCCGCCCCGGGAGCGGGCTCGCATGCCGCGGGCGAGCGCTCGAGGTCGGCGGGCAGCGCCCGAGCTCGCGGCGAGGCCCCGCGCCTGAATCCGACCCCGGGTCCGGGTCCGGCTGCGGGAGGCTCAGAAGCCCGGATCGCAAGCGAGCGGCGTGGCGAACACCGCCGCCGACCGTCCCCGATCCGCCGCGAAGAAGGCGACGATCGCGCGTCCGTCGGGCCGCACCGCGAGGGCCGGCTGCCCTGCGTTGATCGACTCCGGCGAGACGACGAGCGCCTCACCACGCGGGTCGAGATCGCGCCCGAGGCGGACCGCGACCACCCGATGCTCCCCCGGCAGACCGTCGGCGTGGGCGAGGAGCAGATCACCGTCGGGCAGCGCGGCGAGCGTCGGTGACATCCCCTTGCCGATTACACGAATGGGGCCGAGTGTCGTCGCCCCCTCCCCGTCCGGGGCGAACCCGGCGACGACGATCGACCACTCTCGATCGCCCGCCTCGCGCTCGGCCCACGCGATGACACCGCCGCCCCCCCATGGCGCGACGGAAGGGGTACCGACGGTCGCGCCCTTGCGGGAGAGCGCCACGAGCGGCCCCGCCGGCGCGAGCGAGGCGTCGGTGACTCCGACGTAGAACATCGAGGGCCGCCGGAGCGCGACGACCGCCCCGCCGTCGTCGCGACCGGCGGCGCGTACGAGCTCGGGTCCGAATGCGACGGGGCGCGGGCTCCTGGTCGACGGGCGCGGAGCGTCGGACAGCTTCGAGAACCCCGGCGGACGATACGGGTTGCTCTTCGGGGCGGCGGAGGCGCGCGAGGCGACGCCGGGCGCCGTCGCCCGCGCGACAGGCCCGCCGCCGGGCAACGGCCAGATGCTGCGGGCGCGGACGCCACGAAGATCGTCCACTACCAGCGCCATGATCGACCCGCCGCGAGCGACGATGCGAAACGCTGGTGCTTCGCCGGCGCTCGTGATCGTCCGGGCGTCGTCTGCATCGATGCGCACGTCGAGGCTGTCGGAGTCCTCCTCGAGCCCGGCCTCGACGACGGCATGGCTCACGAGCGTCGGCGACTTCACGCGGACCGTCTCGGCGATGCGCAGCCCCGATCCCTCGACGCGGATGCCGACGGCCTCCCTACTCCCCGACGCGAGCGCGACCCCGAACCCAGTCTCGAGGACCGTGACGTCGAGGCCCGGTCCGATCTGCGCGCGCGGCGTGAGCACGCGCGCATCACCCGACGCCACACACCCGCCTGGGGGAGGAGGAGGCACCGCGAGCCCGCCTGGGCGCGAGAGCGGCGTCCGTTCCGAGAGCGCGACGTTCGGCTCGCGCACGATCGTCGTCATCGACGACGGCGCGCCGCCCGAGCCCGCGACGAGCGCAACGGCAACGGCGACGAGGCCGTGCGAGACGAGAAGGCCAACCGCGGCTCGGCGCGCCGTGCGTGCGCGAGGAACGACCGCCGGCGCATCGTTCGGCAGCGGCCGCGGCCATTCGCTGATCGCCCGGGCGATCTTGCCGTCGCTGGCCTCGAGCCTCGGCACCGGCGGCGCAGCGAGGGCCTCGTCCGTGAGCATCGAGACCTCGTGCACGCTCTCGAGCTCGGAGGCCGACAGCTCGATCATCGACGCGCTCGAGTCGGCCGCTGCGACGCCCGTCGAGTCGAGCGTCGGCACGGTGGAGCGCTCGCTGGGCCGCTCGACGTCGCTCCCCGAGCTCGAGCGATCGTCATCACCGCGAAGCAGCGCGGTCGGCGGCGCCTCCGTGGTGAACGACGAGCCTGACCGCGGGTCGTCTTTGCGTGGGCGAGCCGACGGCCGGCGAAACACCTCCGACGTGGGAAACGTGAGCGTGCGACGCGTCGGAGCGGCCATCGGCGTCGCGACGTCGTGCGTGTCGTTCCCGAACGCCTCGAAGTCCGCCCCCGCAGCGCCGCCCCCGACCTTCGCGCTCGACGTCTCCCCCTCTCGTGAACCCACGGCTACCTCTCTCTCGCTTGGTCGCGCTCTAGCACCGGGCCGCTCGCGTGCACCTCGCGCGCGGCGTGCCCGCAGCGGCTCGGCGGAGCGAAGGCCGCGCCGGAGCCGCCCCTCGCCTCTGCCCACCGCAGCCTCCCGCCGCATGCAGGACGAGGTCCATCCCACACCGGCTCCAAGTACCCGAAATGCCGTCAAATCAATCACTTCGATTGCGGTACTCCGTCCTCAGGATGAGCTGACGAGGACGCACCGCCGAGGCATCCCGGCCGAGACCGGACGCCGCGGAGCCGGTCCAGTGCGAGGCCACACGCGTCTTCGTTTTGCCCTCCCTCGTGACCGGTGTATTGAGCCGTCTCCTTGGCCTCCCACGTCCTCCCTTTCGAAAAGCCCATCGTCGAGCTCGTCACCCGCGTGAAGGAGCTGCGTGCCCTCGCGGAGAACGACAAGCGCTTCGAGGTCGAGCTCCGCCGCCTCGAAGAGAAGTGCAGTCGCCTCGCCCGCGAGCTCTTCGCCGACCTGACGCCCTGGCAGAAGGTGCAGCTCTCGCGGCATCCGAACCGCCCGTACACGCTCGACTACGTCACGCACCTGTTCGAGGACTTCCTCGAGCTCCACGGCGATCGATCCTTCGCCGACGACGCGGCGATCGTGTCCGGCGTCGCGCGCTACCACGGGCGCAGCGTCGTCGTGGTCGGCCACCAGAAGGGCCGCGGCGCGAAGGAGAGCGTGAAGCGCAACTTCGGCATGCCCCATCCGGAGGGCTACCGGAAGGCGCGCCGCATGTTCGAGCTCGCGTCGCGCTTCGGCATGCCGATCTTCACGTTCATCGACACGATGGGCGCCTACCCGGGCCTCGGCGCGGAGGAGCGCGGCCAGAGCGAAGCGATCGGCGCATGCCTCGCCGCAATGTCGCGCGCGCCCGTCCCGATCATCGCCACGATCCTCGGCGAGGGTGGCAGCGGCGGCGCGCTCGCGCTCGGCGTCGCTAACCGCGTCCACGTGCTCGAGTACGGTACGTACAGCGTCATCTCGCCCGAGGGCTGCGCGTCGATCCTCTGGAAGGACGGCAGCAAGGCCGACGAGGCCGCGGCGCGCCTGCGCATGACGGCCCCCGAGCTCTTGAAGCTGAAGGTCGTCGATCGCGTGGTCGAAGAGCCCGCCGGCGGTGCGCACCAGGACCCGCACGGCGCCGCCCGCAGCGTCGATGCGGCCCTCCGCGAGACGCTCGCCGAGCTTCTCCAGCGCACGCCCGACGAGCTGGTACGCGATCGCTACGACCGCTTCCGCGAGCTCGGCGCCTTCGTCGGGTAGCGGCCAAACGCGACGGACGGGCCGGATCGTCGACGCGCAGGCCGGGACGCGGTTTACGGGCGCAATCGGCTCGGAGCCTCCGTCGTCCCCTCGTTCGGCCGCCCCGGCCGGCCGACTGACCAGCTGACGCGTCGCATTACGGGCCTTTTGTCGAAAGGTTGGCCCGTCCGCCTGCCGCTTGTCGGCGTTCGTGCTATCGAGGGGCCCCGGTACGCTCTGATGACGTCATCCATCACTCTCGAGGGGAAGGTCGCGATCGTCACTGGCGCGAGCCGCGGGATCGGTGAGGCGATCGCGCGGATGTTCGCAGCGAATGGCGCCAAGGTCGTCTGCGCCTCGCGAAAGCTCGAAGGCGTGACGGCAGTCGCGGAGTCGATCGGCCCGGCGGCGATCGCGGTCGCGGCTCACACCGGCCGAGAGGACGACTGCGTCGCGCTCGTGCAGACGGCGGTCGAGAAGCTCGGCAAGGTCGACGTCCTCGTCAACAACGCAGCGACGAACCCGTACTTCGGGTCGATGCTCGACGTCGACGTCGGCGCCTGGGACAAGACCTTCGAGGTCAACACCAAGGGCTACTTCTGGATGGCTCGCGAGGTGGCGCGCCATCTACGCGCGCGGGACGCGGCCGGCTCGATCATCAACATGGCGAGCGTCGCGGGAATCGTCGCGTCGCCACTCCAGGGCGTCTACGCGATGACCAAGGCGGCGGTCATCTCGATGACCAAGACGCTCGCGTACGAGCTCGCGGGGAACAAGATCCGCGTCAACGCCATCGCGCCCGGCTTCGTCGACACGAAGTTCGCCGCCGCGGTGCTGAAGAACGACGCCCTCCTCGACGAAGTGCTCAGAATGACTCCGATGAAACGCTACGGACAGCCCGACGAGATCGCCGGCTGCGCCCTCTACCTCGCGTCGGATTCCGCCAGTTACTTGACTGGACAGGCCATTGTGATCGACGGAGGTATGACGATCGCGTGATCGCGCGGTCGTTCGAGGACGGATCGAGATGCAGCGGGGAGACATCGTCGCAGGCAAATACCGGCTGAACCAGCCCCTCGGAAGCGGGGGGATGGCCGAGGTCTGGTCGGCGACGAACACGTTCACCGAGCGCCAGGTCGCCATCAAGTTCATGAACGCGCAGGTCGCGAAGACGCCCGAGGCGGCGGCTCGCTTCCTGAAGGAGGCGAAGGTCTCCGCGCGCGTGAACCACCCGAACATCATCGACATCCACGACGTCGGTCAGACGGAGCAGAGCCAGCTCTTCCTCGTGATGGAGCTGCTCACGGGCTTCCCGCTCGAGGTCGCCCTCCGCCGGCAGACGCCGCCGATGACCCTCTACGAGTTCGCGATCGTGATGATCGAGGTCGGCGATGCGCTCGCGGCAGCGCACAAGGCCGGCATCGTCCATCGCGATCTCAAGCCGACGAACATCTACCTCCACAAGGTGAAGGACGGCGTCGCGATCCCGAAGGTGCTCGACTTCGGCGTCAGCAAGTTCCTCGAGGACGACACGAACCACGCGCTCACGGTCGCCGGTACCGTCCTCGGCTCGCCGCTCTACATGAGCCCGGAGCAGGCGCGCGGCGAGTCGCATCTCGACGGCCGGACGGACATCTTCGCGTTCGGCGCGATCCTCTTCGAGGCGCTCTGCGGCTACCGCCCCTACGAGGCGAAGAACTTCAACGCGCTCATCGTCAAGATCGCCACGACGAAGCCGAAGGCGATCGACGCGTGTGCACCGCACGTCCCCGACTCGCTTCGTCGCGTCGTGCGCGCGTGCATGGAGACGGATCTCAAACGCCGCGCTCAGACCTTCGAGGAGGTCGTCGAGATGATGCGCCAGGCGATGCCCGAGCTCGAGGCCTCGCCGATCCGCCTTCCGACGCCGCTCATCGCCACTGCCGTCGTCGATCCGGACGCGACCAACGCGCTCCCGGTGCTCCGCGCCAGCGATCGTCCGCCCTCCATCGCCCCGGTCCCGTATACGGGCGACACCGTCCCGGGCATGACGAGCTCGGGCAGCATCAGCGTGCCCCCCCCTCCACCGAACGTCCCGTCGGACACGTGGGCCGCGCCCAACACGTCTGCCCCGAGCGGCTCGTCGTGGCAGACGCCGAACACGTCGTACGCGTCGATCGTCTCGGTCCCGAAGAAGCGCAGCCCCGCCTGGCTCGTGGCCGCGGGCGCGGCCCTCGTCGTCGGCGGGATCGGCATCGGCGCAGTCGTAGCAGCTCGCCCGCAGACGGATGCGTCTCCGGTCGCGGCGCGCACGCCCGACACGACGGCCCCGCAGTCGCCCGCGTCCGATCCGGCGAGCGCCGCCCCGATCACGACGCCCGCTCCTGAGCAGACCGCGCCGGCTTCGAACGAGCCCCCCACGGTCAGCGTCGACTCGCTGCCGGGCGCGAAGAGCGCCGCGCCCGTCGCGAAGGGCTCGGGCCGCCTCAACGTCGCGGCATCGCCGGGCTGGTGCACGATCACGATCGACGGCAAGGAGCACGGCCCCACCCCGCTCGCGAGCATCGATCTCGCCGCGGGTCCGCATCAGATCGTCTGCAAGCCGGCCACGGGCAAGGCGCGCACCGCAAGCGTGATTGTCCAGGACGGCGCGAGCTCCAAGTACCGCTTCGCGCTCGACGACTGACGCCTACGTCGCGCTCACCTTCGAGCCGCCTACTCGCGTCGAGGAGGCGCGGCAGCTCGGTCGTGACGTTCGCCCTTCGGCGACGACATTCGAGCCGCGAGCCCTACGCGGCGTCGACCGCCTTCTTCGACCCGTCGGGAACCGCGACGGGCACGACGGCGTTCGTCATCGCCTGGTTCTCGC
Source organism: Myxococcales bacterium 68-20 (assembly GCA_001899635.1). Lineage (GTDB taxonomy): Bacteria > Myxococcota_A > Polyangia > Polyangiales > Polyangiaceae > Labilithrix. The sequence continues at coordinate 116,573 of MKVQ01000013.1, forward strand.
GGATGATGGTGCGGGCGAGGAGGAGCCACACGGCGATGAGCCCCGTGTTGACCATGGCGAAGCTCCGTACCGGCCAGCTCAGGAGCTCGCCCCCGACGTACACGAGACCGGCAGAGGCGACGTCGCCCATGCGGACGAAGAACGTGTCGACTGCCTGCTTCGCCTTGTACTTCATCTCCGTCGACGTCGGCAGCCAGAGCATGTTCCGGACGGTGTTGTTGACCGAGTAGTCCGACGCGTTCTCCGCGATCTTCCCGGGCCGGAGCACCGAGAGCTCGCCAACGCCGAGGAGAGCCGGCAGCGTGAGGAGCGCGACGGAGTCGAAGAGCGAGATCACCGGCAGGACGAAGAGCGCGATCCGGAGGCCACCTAGCTTCACGATCCGCGAGACCGCGAACGACTGGAGGACGACGCCGAGCACGTTCACCCAGAGGAAGAAGTCGCCGTAGAAGCTGGTGCCGAAGCTCTTCGTGAACTTCCGCACGGCGTCGTCGCCGACGATCCCCGCTGCCGCCGCGGCCTCCATCGCCTTCGCCTTCACGAGGACGCTGAGGATGTACTCGCCGTTGGTGTTCACGAACGAAAAGACGAGCGAGAAGACGGCAATCGCGACGAGGTACTTGTGCCGGAAGACGAGCGCGAAGGCCCCGTCCGTTCCGCTGTTCTCGCGCGCGCCGACCGCGACGGACTCCGGCTCGCGGGAGGGATGCCGGGGCGCGCGCAGCGCCGCTCGATGCTCGCGCGCGTGCGCCATCTGCGTGAGCGTGGCGCACCCGACGAGGAGCGCTCCGCTCACGAGGAGCAGCTCGTAGATGCCGAGGCCGAGCGTGTCCTTGAGGAAGCTCGTGACGTACGCCCCGAGCGCAGCCCCCACCGATGCGCCGATGCCAACGAGCGCGAAGAGGCGCTTGCCTTGTTCCGGGGTGTAGAGGTCGTTCGCGAACGCCCAGAACTGGGCGACGACCATCATGTTGAAGATGCCGACCCAGACGTAGAACACGAGCCCGAGGTTGTGCTCCACCGACGGAATCTTCGAGAGCACCCAGAAGAGGACGAGATGCGACGCGAAGAAGAGCGTCACCCCAGCGACGAGCTTGTTCTTCGGCAACCGGCTCGCGACGCGTGCGTAGGCCGGCACGGCCACGAGGAGCGCGACGGCGATCGCGGCCGAGAGGTAGCTCTTGTACTCGGCCCCCGACTTCATCGCGAGGACGAGCCCCTCGCGCACGGGCTTGATGACGTAGTACGCCGTGAGCAGCAAGAAGACGTTGAACGTCAGGAGCAGGGCCGTGCCCCCCTCTCCCGCTTTCACCTCCGTCACGATGCCGAGCGCGCGCTCGAGCGGCGAACGCGATCCTTCCGTCGAGCTCCCGGTCATCGTCGGGCTGGAGAATACCGGCTCCGCATCACATCGCTTGGACTTTGTTGATAAGCTCGCGCTCGCGTCGTGGGAGGATCCAAGACCGAAAACTCGAGCGATTCGCGACCGGCCGTCTGGCCTGCGATGATCGCTTCCGCTTCACTCGTGGCTCAGCTCGTCGCGGGCAAGGCGACGCGCGACGCGCTCTTCCTCACGCACTTCGGGCTCACGGTCCTGCCCGCCGCGATGATCGGCGCGGCGCTTCTCTCCGCGCTGTCGGTCATCGTCATGTCGCGCCTGCTCACGCGAGCTGGCCCCGCGCGCGTCGTCCCGGCGACCTTTGCCGTCTCGGCCATCCTCTTCCTCGTCGAGTGGTCGATCAGCCTCGAGAGCGAGCGCGCGACGGCGATCGCCGTCTATGCCCACACGGCGGTCTTCAGCACGGCCATCGGGAGCGCATTCTGGTCGCTCGTCAACGAGCGCTTCGACCCGCACGAGGCGAAGCGTCTCGTCAGCCGGATCACGAGCGGCGGAACGATCGGGGGTGTCATCGGCGGTCTGCTCGTGTGGCGAGCGTCGTCGCACATCTCCGTTCCGATGATGCTCGCCCTCCTCGCGGCGATGAGCGTCGCCGGACTCTGGGGCTCGCTGCGCACCGCGCCTTTGGAACAACGCAAGGCGAAGCCGCGCGCGATCGTGACCCGCGCGGGAGTGATGGTGCTCGGCGAGAAGCCGTACCTCCGCCTCCTGGCGTTGCTCGTAGGTGCCGGCGCGGTCGTCCAGGCGCTCCTCGACTGGCTCCTCAGCGCCCACGCGACGCACGAGTACGGCCAGGGCCCGCAGCTCCTCGGCTTCTTCGCGTTCTTCAACATGATCGTCGGCGTGCTCTCGTTCGCGGCGCAGATCGGGCTCACGCGCGTCGCCCTGGAGAAGCGCGGGCTCGTCGGCACGATCAAGCTCCATCCGATGAGCGTCACGGCGGGGGTCGTCCTCGCGCTCGTGCTTCCGATCTTCTGGCCGGTCCTCGTCCTCCGCGTGATCGAGGGCGTGACCCGGGGCTCGCTCTATCGATCCGCGTACGAGCTCTTCTACACGCCGGTCCCCGCCGCGAAGAAGCGCGCCACGAAGACGCTCATCGATGTGGGGGTCGACCGGATCGGTACTGCGCTCGGAAGCGCGTTCCTCTTCGTCGTCGCCGGGCTCGCTCCGCTCTCCCTGCAGACGCGCATCGCGCTCTTCGGCGTCCTCGCGATGACCGCAGCCGCATGGCTCATCGCCTCTCGGCTCCAGGACGGATACGTCTCGGCACTGGCGTCGAGCCTCAAGTCGGGCGCGGTCGCCCTCGATGACGACGACGCAGAGGATCTGATCACGAGGAAGACGCTCGCCGAGACCACGGCGCTGCTCGATCGCGACAAGCTCATCTCGCACATCGATCGGCTCCAGCGGCAGAAGGCTGCGGAGGGAAACGTCGCCATCGCCCCTGGGAGAGCCCCGAGCGGAGCGCCGTTGTCGGAACGTGCACCGCAAGGCTCCACCGGTGAGCTCGCACTGCTCTTCGACCCGACCGACAAGGTCCTGGCGCGCGGGGCGGCGCTCCGCTCGGGAGATCCGACGGCGATCAAGCAAGCGCTCGCCTCACCGCTGTCCCCGACGCTCGCTCCGTTCGTGATCCCGCTGCTCTCGAACGATGCTGTGGTCCGCGATGTCGTGAGGTCGCTCCGCCGAGCTGCGCCGAAGATCGCGGGGATGCTGCTCGACCACCTGCTCGACCACGACGTCGACCTCCGCGTGCGCCGCCGGATACCGCGCATCCTCAAGGTGTGCCGCACCCAGCGCGTCGCGAGCGGCCTCGTCTTTGCGCTCCGCGATCCTGCGTTCGAGGTGCGGGCGCAAGTCGGCATCGCGCTCGGCCAGCTCGCCGAAGACAGCGCGATCTCGCTCGAGCACGAGACGATCCTCGAGCTCGCCCTCCACGAGCTCACCACCGGGCGGCCGACGTGGTCCATCGGCTCCCGGGTCAGCATCGAGCCGGTGAGCGACGCCCCCGAGCGATCGCGCGACGGCGACGCCGCGTCAGGAATGCCGCAGTCCGCCCCGCCGTCACCGAAGGACGAACGGATCGAGCGGGACGATCTCCGGCGTGGGCTCGGCCACGTCTTCGCGCTCCTCGGTCTCGTGCTCGATCGCGAGCCGCTCTCGATCGCGTACCGGGCGCTCGGTGCGGAGGACCCAGCCCTCCGCGGGACGGCCTTCGAGTACCTCGAGGTCGTCCTTCCGCCTCGACTGCGCGAGGTGGTCGTTCCGCTCCTCGGCGACGTGAAGGCGCCGCCACGAAGTCGCGAACGCGGAACGAACGAGCTCGCCGCCGAGCTCCTCCGCTCGCGAGGCGGCCTCGTGCGGCCGTCCTCGCTCTGAGCCCCAACGAGCTTTCCGCTAGCGCCGTTCCCGCCTATCGTGCGAGTGCCTTGGCTCGCTCGGCGTTGGTTCGCTCGTTCTTCGGCGCCTTCGCCTCGATCCTCGCGTTCGCCCCGACGCCGGCCTTCGCTCGCGCGGACGACCCGCCCGCCACGTCTGCACCGGCGCAACCGAGAGACGAGGAGACGAGCCGCCGAACGCAGACGAACCCGCCTTCCGGGGCGCGATCGGAGCAGGCCCCCGGCCAGATCGGTACCGCCGATGCGCCGGCGGCCACCGGGCGCCCGCCCGCCGCGGCAGGGACCGGAACGACGAGCCCGAAGCGTCCCCTCCCCGACTACGGCGGTCGCGGCGCCCCGGACACGACCGCGGCCGACGTCGCGCTGTGGATCCCGCGCGTGATCCTCGCGCCGCTCTACCTCGTGAGCGAATACGTCGTCCGCCGTCCGCTCGGCTGGCTCATCACGACCGCCGAGCAGAAGCAGTGGCCCTCGGCCATCCGCGACTTCTTCCTCTTCGGCCCCGAGAAGAAGGCCGGGATCGTCCCGACGGCGTTCCTCGACTTCGGCATCCGCGCGAGCGTCGGTGTCTACGCGTTCTGGGACGACCTTCTCGCTCCTGGCAATCACCTCCGCCTCCACGCGTCGACGCTCGGCGCCGATTGGCTCCAGGGCGCCATCGCCGACCGGATCCCGCTCGGCAAGGATGCGTCGGTCGACCTACGGCTCGAGGGCACCCACCGGCCCGACAACATCTTCCACGGGCTCGGCCCTCGCACTCTCCAGGAGAACCGCACCCGCTTCGGGATCGATCAGGTCCGCGCCCGCCCGGTCTTCGAGATGACGTGGTGGAAGGGCAGCCGCGTCTCGACGGAGGCCGGCTTCAAGTACGTCGCGTTCCGCGACGATGCTTGTTGCGACGACCCTTCCCTCGTCACCGCGATCCGCGATGGCTGGCAGACCGCGCCCCCCGCGTTCGGCACCGGGTACTCGAGCGTGTACCAGCGCGGCGAGCTCACCATCGACACGCGCGACGAGAGACCGAAGAGCCAGAGCGGCGTCCGCCTCGATCTCGAGGTCGAGCACGCGTCGAACGTCCGCCGCGCCAGCAGCAACTGGGTCCGTTACGGCGGGAGCGCCAGCGCGATCCTCGACATCAAGAACAACCGCACCATCGGCCTCACGGTCACGACGCTCTTCGCCGATCCGATCTCGCGCGGCGCCGAGATTCCGTTCACCGAACAGATCGTCCTCGGGGGCTCGGGGCCGATGCGCGGCTACCTCTACGGCCGGCTCGTCGACCGGAGCGCCGCCGTCGCGACGCTGAAGTACAAGTGGCCGATCTGGGTCTTCCTCGACGGCACGATCCAGCTCGCGACAGGGAACGTCTTCGGACCGCAGCTCGAAGGCTTCAAGTCGAAGCTGCTACGCCTCTCCGGCGCGATCGGAATCGAGAGCATCGGCAGCCCGGACCACACGTTCGAGCTCCTCGCGGGATTCGGCACCGAGACCTTCGAGCACGGCGCAGAGGTCAACTCGCTCCGCGTGCTCTTCGGCACGAACCGCGGGTTCTAAGCGACTCGGAAGTCCCAGCCGAACCCGCCCCGCGCGATCGGCCCGCTCAGCAATGCGGGGCGGTTCGCTGCGTGGAGCCTCGCTCTCGCCCGCTCCGCACAATCACGCAGCGTCGTCGCGACGTGCGAGCCGAAGCCGCGAGACGTCGGCGACGTCCGACACGTTCGTCGGCGTCATCGCGCTTGGCGGGCTCGCCACGACGTGCAAGTTAAGGGGTAGATCGGAGCTGGTGATGCGCCGCTCGCGCGACTTCAACGTGACCTCAGCTGTGCTCATTCTGTCGAGCTTGCTCGTCTCGACCGCGATCGGCTGCTCGGACCCGAAGGGCACCCCGACCGAGTCGGCTCCGGTGTGCCTCGAAACAGGTATCGACGAGTCGTGCACGCCCGCCTACGAGCCGACCTACGACGCGCTCTACGCCAACACGTTCCAGCGGAGCTGCGCCGCGTCGGGCGTGAGCTGCCATGCCTCGACCGGCAAGCAAGGCGGCGTCGACTTCGGCGATCCCGAATCCGGCTACGAAGGGCTGAGGACCAAGCTGCGCGCGGGCGAGCCCGAGTGCAGCATCCTCGTCCACCGCATCGTCGCGACGGACGGCAAGGTCCGCATGCCGCCGGGACGCTCGCTCACAGCGGGAGAACAATGCGCGATCATCAAGTGGGTCGCCGACGGAGCCCGCCGGTGAAGCGACGAGCTCTCATCTTCGCCTCGGCGATCGCGATCGCGGCGGTGACCGGCGCCTCCTGCGGCCCGGGCACCGAGGAGCAGAAGATCTCGCTGACGCGAGAGGCGCTCTACGATCCGAACAACTGCTTGCCGTGTCACGACCAGCAGTTCCGTGAGTGGTCGAGCAGCATGCACGCGTACGCAGCGGAAGATCCCGTCTTCCTCGCGATGAACAAGCGCATGCTCCGCGAGACGAACGGCGCGTCGGCGGACTTCTGCGTCGGCTGCCATGCGCCGATGGCGCTGCGCCTCGGCCTCACGAAGGACGGCTCGAACCTGGCCGATCTGCCCACCTCCGTGCGCGGCATCACCTGCTACTTCTGCCACGCGGCCGACGCCGTCGAAGGCACGCACAACAACCCGCTGCGCCTGGCCGATGACGGTGTCATGCGCGGCGCCATCCACGATCCCGCGAAGTCGATGCCCCATCGAGGCGCGTACTCGCCGCTCCACGATCGTGAGAACCCCGAGTCGTCGAAGCTGTGCGGCGCGTGCCACGACGTGGTTACGCCGCACGGCGCACACATCGAGCGAACGTTCGACGAGTGGAAGAACTCGCTCTACTCGCAGCCCGGCCAGCTCTCGTGCGGCAAGTGCCACATGGACGGGAGCGACGGACAGGCCGCGCAGATGGACGGCGCGCCGAAGCGCAAGGTTCACGATCACTCGATGCCCGCGGTCGACATCGCGCTCACGCCATTCTTCGGCGTGGAGTCCCAGCGCGCCGCGGTGCAGCGCCTTCTCGACCAGACGCTGATCACGAAGCTCTGCGTGAAGCAGACGCCGCTCGGCGTCGTCGCGGACGTCACGCTCGACAACGCGTTCGCAGGCCACAAGTTCCCGAGCGGAGCAGCACAGGACCGCCGTGCGTGGGTCGAGCTCCTCGCGTACAAGAACGACGCGCTGATCTTCTCGAGCGGTGTGGTCGAGGATCGAAAGGCTGCGTCCAAGCTCGAGGATCCGAACTTCTGGCTCCTCCGCGACAAGATCTTCACCGTCGACGGACGCGAGACCCATCTCTTCTGGGAAGCGGCGCGCGTGGAGTCGGAGCTGCTGCCGGCCGCCGTGACGGCGGATCCGCTCGATCCGAGGTTCATCCACTCCGTCACGCGCTCCTATCCCCTCCCCGCCATCCCGGACCGCGTGAACATGCGCGTCCGCATGCGCCCGCTCGACTTCGATCTCCTCGACGACCTCGTCGCCTCGGGCGATCTCGATCCGGCGCTGCTCGACAAGATCCCGACCTACGATCTCGCGAGCGGCACGAAGGAGTGGACCTCCGAGGTCGGCTTCGCGCGCTGCATCGAGTAGCAGCGCGTTCGAGCCGACCGGCTCAGCCGTCGAGACAGTAGCGGGGCGTTCGAGCCGACCGGCTCAGCCGTCGAGACAGAACTGGAACGTCGCTTCCTGGAGCGGGCCGCCGCCGGCGGTCTGCACGCCGATCTTGATCTGCCAGAGACCCGCCATCGCGAGGTAGATCTCGTCGACGGTGTACTTGCCACCGCCCGTCGCCGTCACGACCGGCTTCACTGCGCTGCCATGCGCGTGATCGGGCATCCACGGGGTCACCGTGATAGTCGCGCCGTCGACTGGCTGTCCCGCGGCGTCGACCACCTCGAGCGTCATCGTGTTCGTGCCCTTGATCGGCGGGCCGGGATTGGACTCGAGGAGCCTCACCGAGAGGGTCCCCGCCGACTTCGAGAGCCCCGGGGCGTAGACGTCCTTGCGGCCGTCTGCCGCGCACCCCGTCGCCGGAGGCGCGCCGGTGCTGCCCTTGTCGCCGCCGTCATCGTCGCCGGAGCACGCGGTGGACATCAGCGCCACGCTCAGAAGGACGGTCGCAACAACGCTCAGACTCCGCATGCCAGTACCTCGTGCAAGAGCTCCGGAGACGTCGCCGGAGGCGGGACGCCGGTTTCGCGGCGTGGCCGGAACCCTAGCACGCGATCGCGCGCTGGGCTGCGCCGCGCAGGAGGTCGCGGCGCAGCTCTTCCGTCATGAACGATCGGCGATCAATGGCATGCGACGGCGCCGCTCGCGTGTTCGCAGTCGTGCGCCGGATCCGCGGCCGTCTTGGCGTCCTCGCAGTGCGTCGCGAAGCACGTGAGGTCGTTCGCGCTGAACGCGGCGCATGCCGAGAGGCATGCCGCTTCGTCGGCGAACTCGCTCGCGCACGCGGTCTTCATGCACTCGCAGTACGCGGGGCATGGATCCGCGGGCGCGTCGGTCGATGCATCCGTCGCGCCGGCATCACCGCCCGCGTCGACGTCGCTCGGCACGTGCCCGCCATCGGACTTGGCGCCCTCGGGGCACTCCGCGAGGCACTCCGCCTTGCGCGGACCGCACTTCGAGTCGTCCCCGTCATGGCCGAGGTTGTGGCACTCCTCGCCGAGCGGCGTCTTCACGCCGTGACATTGGGATGCAAGCTCGCTGCAGGAGCCCGTGTAGTCCGGCGCACGCGACGGCGTAGACGAGGAGCATGCGACGGCAAGAAGGACGGTGGCAGTGATGGCAGCAAAACTCGTGTGGAGGTTCATCGGAGAATCCTGGAACTAGAGGGGTCAACGGCCAGAGCACCGGTCCGCCTGCCGACCAAGTCGGTGACGGATCGATGGTCGAGCCCGCTGGAAGGGAGGCTCATCGCGTGAACGCGATGAACGCGGTGAGGCCCGTAGCGGCGACGGCGTTCTTCGAGAGGCCGTCGATGGGCGGTTGGTGCGAGAGCGCGAGCCCCGAGCGGAAGCCGAGGCTCGTCTTGTAGGTCGCGCTCACGCCGAGCGAGACGCTTCGCTGCCCGCTGTCCGGCGACGTGCGGCCGCCGTACTGGACGTCCCCTTCGGCCGCGAGGTCGGCGAAGAGACCGAGCGTCGCGTCGCCCTGGAAGACGATCCCCATGAGGCGGACGAGTCCTCGCGGTGCGAGCGCGCGACGAAGCCCGATCGACTCGTCGGGCGCGCGCCAGGCGGCCTCGCCGACAGCGCCGATCTGGAAGCGCGACGCGAACGACTTGCGAACGTCGACGGAGAGCGCGAGCTCCGTCGTGCCGAGCCCTTGGCTCGTCGCGGTGGAGCCCACCGTGCCCGGGCTCGGACCGGCAGCGCCCGCACTGGTCGTGCGGTCGACTGGTCCGGTCGGGAGCCGGGAGGTGACGGTCACGCCCAGCGCGGGCAGCCGGTGTTGCCCCGTGAGCTCGAGCGGAGGCTCCTGTAGAATCTCCCAGCGCGCGCGAAGCGAGAGGTCGCCGAGCGCGCCGCGAGAGGAGCGGAACCCAGGGCCACTGACGAGCACGTTGCCGTACGCGGTGGTGGCGCCGAGCTCGACCGAGTCGATCGGGCGCACCGCGCCCGCGAACGCGAGCTCGATAACCCGATCGTGCGAGTCCTGCTTGAACGGGCGGAAGCGCGATCGCTGATCGAACACGCCCTGACCGAGGCGCATCGTCTCCGCGATCGAGAAACCGTACGTCTGCCACGGCGCCGTGAGCGCCGACCCCGCACCGCCGGGGCCGCGGCAGGAGCCACAGGCCTCGGCGACGCGCGGCGCCGCAAACGCGACGAGCGCAACCACGAGCGCGAGCGCGACGGACGATGCCCGTCGTGCTCGCGACTCGAGTGGGGTCATGGGACGTCGACCGCCACGATCACCTCGTCGTCACGCGCATCGACGCGCAACCCGAGGCGCAGCTCCCAGCGCCCGGACATGTAGAGGACGAGATCGCGAATCAAGAATTCGCCTTCGTCCCCACGCTCGATCTTCGGCGCCGGGCTCCCATGCCCGTGAGCGGGCATGAGCGCCGACGCCGAGGCGAGCTCGACGTGTGCGTTGGCCGGGAAGCTCACGACGACCGTGTTCTTCCCGAGCTTGATCGGCGCAGTCGGCCTCAGCTCCACGTCGACCCGCGCCTGTGACGAGACCCGGACCGGGCCGTCGTTCTGGAGCGTGCCGAGCGTGGCCTCGTCACTCGCGGCGTCACCGCACGCGGTGGCGAGCAGGAGAGCGAGCGCGAAGACGCCCGCTGCCCTCTTGGCGGCCATGTCAGTGACCGCCGTCGTGTTCCTCGCCGCCGTCGTCGCTCGCGCCCGCGTCGGCCTTCGCTTGCCCGCAGATGTCGAGGCAGCGCTCCTTGATGCCGGTGCAGTCGGAGTCGCTCTTGGCGGAGTGAGCCGTGTCGTGACAGTCGTGGATCTCGCCCTCCCCCACGTCCACCTCGTGACAGGCGGCGGTGATCGCGTTGCACGCGGGATAGGGGCTCGTGTGCCCACCGCCGCCGCCGTCGCCACCGTGGCTGTGGCCGTCGTCGTCGTGGCTGTCGCAGCCGGTCCAGGCGAACGTCGCGGCGGCGATCGTCGCCATGGTGAACGCAAGGGCCTTCGCCCGGGTCACGTCTACCTTCATCTCATCCTCATCCGTTGAAATACATTCACGTTCGGCCCTGAAATGAGCCGGTGGAGCGGCACGGCGCGCGAGGCGCACCTTCCGCTGCGGATCGCTTGGGGCGCGAGCCCCGAGCTCGACGAGGCCCGGCCTTCGCCGACCCTCTTGGACATGCGCGGACTCGGTCCAGCAAAGCTGGACTCGATCCACTTCGGTCAAACGGCAGACGAGGAGAGTCTTGGAGGCGGCGTCGGTGGAGGCCGCGCGAGATCGGAGACCAGAAGAATCGTGGCCGGCGGGAGCGAGACCCGTTCGGCGACCGGAGCGATCACGCTCGAGGGCGGAACCACCGCACAGATCGCCTTGCTTCCGAACGCGTGCTCGTCGTCACCGCACCGCCCCAAGAGCGATTCGGACGTGAGGAGCAGCTCCTCCTCGAGCTCCGGGTTGCACTTGGCGCAGACGCAGTCGTGCTTGTCGATCGAGCAGTGGCAGACGTGCGGCCCCTCCACCCCGACGAGCCGCGCCCAGACCGGGAGGGCGCCCGAGCTCGCGAGCGGGAGCGACACCGCGAAAATGAGCGCGCGGAGCATCCCAAGCCCCCATCGCTCGAACTTTCGCCTTGCGGCCACGAGCGCAACCTAGCATGCGCCAGTGCAACGCCCCCCGGGCAAAGTGTCGCGGGGCTGAATCGTGTTACCGATTCGAGGGATCGTGCTACGGTCCGATGACCTCGATGGGACCCGCCCTCCTCGCTGGATTGACCGGAGTCGTGCAGGGCGCTCGCCATGCGCTCGAGCCGGATCACGTCACCGCTGTGGCGACCGTGATGGTGGAGGCCCCGTCGCCTCGCCGCGGGATCTTCTACGCCGCCTGCTGGGGCCTCGGCCATGCGTCGATGCTCCTCTTCGTGGCGGGTCCCCTCGTCGTACTCCGCGTCGAGGTGCCGGACACGCTGACGACGATCCTCGAGGTTTGCGTCGGCGCGATGCTCGTCTACCTCGGCGTTCGCACGCTGCGTATGCACCGGGCCGCAGCGCCGCCGGTACGGGATGCGAAGGCGCAGCCGCTGCATGTCCGCGGCCGGCGGCCGTTCGTGATCGGCGTGATGCACGGCCTCGCAGGCAGCGGCGCGCTCGCCGCGCTCATCGCCCTCGGTTCGCCGACGATCGCGAGCGGCATGGCCGCCCTGACGCTCTACGCGCTCGGTACGGTCGTCGGAATGGTCGCGCTCGCCGCCGCCGCAGGCCCCGTTCTGGCTCGCGTGGGCCGCTTGCCGAAGGTCGCGACCGTCATCGCCCAGGTCGCCGGCGCCGGCTCGATCATCGTCGGCGTCCTCTGGGTCGCCCGCACGCTCGCCGGCGGCGAGTGACCGGCTCCGCGCCACGCGCGGACCGCATTCCGCCGAGGCGGCGGGCCTGACGCGGCGGCCTCTCCTTCGAGGAGGCGACCGCGTCCGGCGTGTGTCTACCGCGAGAGCGGCGCGCTCACTTCGCGCGCGCGAGGCACTCGCCTTCGCCGCGGAAGTGGCCGACGGTGCGCGAGAGCGCCTCGACGAAGGCGCGGAGGTCGTTGATGTTCGACGCGCTGCCGGTGCCGTACGTGCCGGCCGTGATCTTCGTCTTGTCGGCGAGGTCCACCGCGGCGAGCTCCTCGAGCGTGATCTTGCCGTCAGCGTCGGCGTCGGCGTTCGCGATGTTGTCCACGCGGACCTTCGCCTCGGGGGCCTGGAGGTCGTCGTAGAAGAGGTGGTCGCCGTGGATCGTGAGCTCGACGGCGTCGTTGCCGCCGTTCGTGACGACGACGCCCTCGGTCTCCTTGCCCGAGACCTCGCCCTTGCACCGATCGTAGAGCGTGCTCGTCTTGAAGCCCCACGTGAACGACTTGGTCGCCCCTTCCTTCACCACGCTCCCCTCGACGTAGAGGCTGTAGCCGTTCTGGACCATGAGCTGCTTGTCGGCGTCGGTCGCGCCGCCGCCGAGCTCGAGCGTCGCCGTCGCCGGAGAGACCGCGTAGCTCACGTGCGTGTACGCCTTGCCGGGAAGGTCGGAGAACACGGTCACCGGCTTCGGTCCGGGCGCGTGCATGTCGAAGAGCTTCGGCGTCGCAAGGCGCGCGGCCGGCTCCTTGCCTTCTTCGCCGACCGAGACGTCGGAGATCACGAGGAGGAACTTCGTGTACTTGATCGTCCAGCCGTCCTCGACGATGACCTCGCCGCTCTCGTCCTTCGGCGGGATCTCCCGCTCGATGAAGTCCTCGCCCCACGTGGTGAACGTGACGGTCCCCTTCCCGTCGCCACCGTCGTCGGAGGAGCAGGCTGCAAACGTGGCGAGCGTGGCAAGCGTGGCGAGCGCGACGGAAGCGATCTTCTTCATGACCGCGTTGGTAACACGATGCGGCTTACTCGTGCCACTCCATGTAGCACGACCATTCCGAAACGTGTCACTCGCCCGTCAGCGCGGCGCGTACGCGAAGCTGTAGGCGAGCCCGGCCTTCGTGCCGCGTACGAGCTGGTTGCGCGCCAGGCCGTCGCCGAGCAGGACGGGCGCCGCGTCGGCGCTCTTCGGTACGTCCGTGAAGTCGACCTGCTCGAACCACATGGGGAGCTTGACCGTGATCGTCACCGTCCCGTCGCGCTCCATGTCCGTGATCACGAAGGGGCAGCCCTCGATTTGAGGCAGGCCCTTCGTGTTCGCGACCTCGCTCGGCGCGATCTCCGCGCGGAAGGCCCGAGTCTCGGCGTCCTTGGTCGCGGTGCCTTCGAGGACGATGACGTTCGCGCCCAGCTCCGCAGCCAGCGGGCCCGCGGCGGGCGCGGCGAAGCTGAACGTCGCGGAGCGCACGAGCCCGGTCACGCCCTCGCCGCTTCCGACCTTGCCGCCGGCAAGCAAGTCTGCCGACGACGACGCGAGCATCTCGCCTTTGGCGTTGCCGGGGACGTAGTGGCCGGGGTGCGCAAAGGCGCTCTTCACGAAGCCTCCCGACAAGCCCCGGCCACCACGCGGTCCATTGCCGGCGAAGAGCGTCTCGCCATCGTAGAAGTAGAACGCACCGGTCGCGACGGCGGCCTTCGTGAGCGTCACGTTCCAGCCCTTCGCGTTCGTGAACTGCGGCGAGTCGGAGCTCGCCTTGATCTCGACGTCGAGCGCGATGCGCCGACCGGTCGTGCTGCTGCCTTCATCGCTGCAGCCGATCGGGACGCTCCCGATGACGAGGACGGCGGCGGCGAGCATCGAGGAGGTGACGAGGCGGAGGAATCTGTTCATGGTGGGCTCCCCTCACACGCGAAGCGTGAGCGAGAAGAAAAAGGTCCGGGGCGGACCGACGGTGACATGGCTGAACGGCACGCGCGCGGGGTTTGCCGCGCGCGTGAAGTTCGAGGCGTAGACGAACTGGCCGTCGTACCAGTTCGCGTCGAGGACATTGAAGACGTCGACGCCGAGCTCGACCTCCTTCAGGCGAAGGCCGGCGGACGCATCGACGAGAAACACGTTCCGTCCCACCTCGCCGAACGGGAGCGGACGCCCGACGAGGCCTTCGAGGCCGGCGCCGACGCGCCCCTCGACGTCGCGGCCGAGCACGCGTCCGAGCTTCTGCTTCAGAGCGGCGTCGGTGCGGAGGACCAGCTGCGGGACGTAAGGGAGGAGATCGCCCTTTCCGTACTTCGAGCTCGCTCCGGTGAACGCCGCATGCGTGTACGTCGCGCTGCTCGACAGGAGGAGCAGATCGTTGGCTCGCGCCGTCATCTCCGCTGCGATTCCCTTGCGCGCGGTGCCGGGGACGCGCTCGTTGCGCGCCGTCGCCGGGTCGAACACGAGGTCCTCGGACAGATCGGTGTAGAAGCCGGCGAGCGATCCCGCGAGGCGCGCGCCGTCGGAGTAGCGGAGCCCGAGCTCGTAGCTCGCCACCTCGGTCAGAAACGTGCGCTCGCCGTTCGAGAGACCACGTGCCTGGGGCGAACGGAATCCGTCGCCGTAGCTCGCCACGAGGTGCGTCCGCGGCAGCACGCTGTAATCGACCGTCAGCTTCTTCCCGAAGTGAGCGCCCTGCGCGGCGCGAGCCTGCTGCGGCCCGAGCACCCCCTGCGCGTTCACCCGGTCCGTAGCGGCGTACGAGAGACCGTCGACTCGGATGCCGCCTCGAAGCGCGAGCCGCTGGATCGGATGGACCGCCGCATCGGCATAGCCGGCGACGTTCGTGCCGCGCACGGCCGCGTCGACGAGCGTCTGCGTGGGGACGTCGTTGAGATCGGAGAGGCGGCGCTGCGACTGCTCGATGATGTCGTGTCGTCCGTAAACGCCGATCTCGACTGCGTCGCGGGGCGAGAGCAGCTTGACGCCCTTCCGATACGACGCCGTGGCTCCGGCAGTGATGCTCTCGTTCACCTGCTGGGTGTTGTCGCTCTCGAATCGATCCGCGCCGCCGCGCTGCGTGTCGAGGAAGTAGCCGGTGAAGTTCTGCCGGAGCTGGAGCGTGCGGAAGACGACGAACGGTGCGACCGTCCAGCGCCCGCCGTCGTCGTCCTTGTGGAGCTCGAGGAGGAGCTGGTTCCGGCTCGAGTACCCGCCCTGTTTCGGATCGAGCGTCGCGAAACGATCGAGTCGGCCCGACTCGATGTCGGACGCGGGGACGACGCCCGCCGAGTCGTAGCGCCCGGAGAATGTGGACGCGAGGACGCGAAGCACGAGCCCGTTCTCGAAGTCGTGCGTCCCCTGCGCCATCATCGACGCCCGGCGCGCCGCGCGGTTCGGTCCGAATCCGTCGCTGGAGTAGACCTCGCCCGCCGCGAACGTCTCGTCACTCGAGTCCTTCGGGTGATAGGCGAGGAAGAGGCGCTTCGCCCCGAACGAGCCGACGGTCCCCTTCACCGTCGCCCCGGGCTCCGAGTAGCCGAGCTTCATCCGGATCGAGCCGGCCACCGCGAAGTCGCCTTGCTTCGGATCGTACGTGCCGGGCGTGGCCTGCACCTCGCGAATGACCTCAGGCATCACGAAGTGGAGATCGGCGTAGCCCTGTCCGTGGATATTCGAGACCTCGTTGACCGGGACGCCGCCCACCCAGAGCTCGAGGTCCTGTCCGTGGACCGCGTCGAAACCGCGCAGGAAGATCTGGTGCGCCTTCCCGTCACCGGAGTGCTGCGTGACGAAGACGCCGGGGACGACCGCGAGCGCATCGCTTGCGGTTCGATGCGGCGCGGCCATGATCACGTCGCGACCTCGAACCACCTCGGAAGCGCTGCGCGGAGGAGGCGTGCCGGAGACCCGGACATCCCGCGTAGGCTCCGCCGCTCCTCCCGCCTCTTCGGCAGCGACGGTCGCCTGGGGCGTCGCGGGAGCCATCTGTAGCTCCTTCGCCGGAGCGCTCGCGCCCGCGAAGCGCACGACGCTCCGGATCTTCGCCGCTACTGGCTTGCCGTCACGGAGGGCAGGCTCGAACGTCCATGTCCGCGCGGCCGCGATCGCGGCGCGGTCGAACTCCGGGCTCACCGTCGCCTCGACCTCGGCGCTCGTCACGCGCCCGTCTTCTCCGAGGAGGAGGACGACCGGAACGACGACGTCGTGCGTCTCTGCGTGGCCGCCCGGCCACGCAGGCGCCGGCTGCGTCTTCGGTCGCGGCTGGACGACGTCGTGGGCGAGCGCGGGGCCGGCTCCGAGCATCGACGCGCCTGCAATCGCGAGCGCGAGCGACCAGCGCGTGCAGGCGGTACGACCCATCGAGACGGTTCGTAGCATGATTCCGGCGAGTCGTGTCACGGAGCGTGGCGGAACGATGGTTCGCCGCTCGGGACCGGGCCTCGCCCTGGCTCGCCTCGCGTCAGGCTCGTCGTCGTCGTGCGGAGACCTTCCGCCCCGCCGCGACCGGCTCGTGGTCGTGGTCATGGCCGTGCTCGTGGTCATGGCCATGGCTGTGGTCGTGCACCGCGCTCTTCGCCCGTGATCGCGCACCGCCGCCCCGAGAGGTCGCCGGCTTCGCCGGGGGCGCGATCGCGATCACCTCCATGCCTCCGTGCTTCACCCCGCGCGTGGCGAGCAGCTTCCCGCCCGCGCGCTTCAGCTCGTCGGACGGGCCCTTCATCACGATGACCTCGAGGCAGTGATCGTGATCGAGGTGCACATGGAGCGCCGAGTTGACCTTGTCTCCGAGCGCGTGCTGGAACTCGGTGAGCCGCTCGGTGAGGTCGCGGACGTGATGGTCGTAGACGAGCGTGAGCGACGCGACGGCGTTCGCTCCGGTGGTGACACGCGCGCGCGTGACCTCCGCACGGACGAGATCACGAAGCAGCTCCGACCGCGTGCCGCCACGCTCCGCTACGAGCGCGTCGAACTCCTCGAGCAGCGATCCCTCCATCGCGACGCCGAAACGAACCAGAGAATCCTTCATCGGGGCGCATCCTAAAGCACCGATCCGTTCGCGGACCGGGTATTTCCGCCGAGCTCCGAGCATGGCGCGACGCGATTCGGCCCGGAACGCGCTCTTCGACCGGCCAACCGATCCGACAGCGCCGCTCGCACGTAGCCCATGCGGGCCGTCGCCACGACAGCCTTCAATCCACCTTCAGATTGGGGCCACCCGCAGCGGAGAGCGCCTCATCTGACGCGCACGTGGGTGCGCTGCATGGTGTAAGCTCGGATGGGATTGTGAGCGACTCGAACCTCGGCCTCGAAGATCTCCTCCAGCGGCGTTTGCCGTCGGCGGTCACGCGTGACGATGGGTCGCTCGCGAGCACCGGCATCGCCGATACGGACCTCGCCGGAACGAAGGACGCCGTCGCGGCGCTCGGCCTGACGACCGCTCCTGCGGCTCCTCCCGCGGACCTCCGCGCGCGGCTCCTCGCCTCGCACGAGCGAGGAGGACGCTACGGCATCTTCGCCGATCGCATCGCGCGGCTCTTCGACCTCTCGCTCCCCGACGCCGAGGCGCTGATGAAGCGGGTCGAGAGCGCGAGCGAGTGGAACGCGTTCCTCGTCGAGGGCGTCGAGATGATCCCGGTCGCAGTCGGCCCGAAGTGCAAAGGCGCCATCGCCACGCTCGTCCGCCTGCAGCCCGGGGTCACGTTCCCCGAGCACACGCATCGTGGAGACGAGACGATGCACGTGCTCGACGGCGGCTTCCGCGAGCACGCGAACGGTGGCGAAGAGGCCTGGCGCGGCGACGAGCTCCTCCGCGCCGACGGGAGCGACCACGCGCTCATGGCACTGCCGGGCGTGCCGTGCATCGCGGCGGTGCTCATCGTCGGTCGCGTCGAATTCCGCTGACCCGCCCCCGTTCCAGCCACGAGCTCGCTGCGGCCGGGCTCCGAGTCACCACGCGTAGCGCGCGTCGGTGTCGTCGATCACCAGCACCTCGGTCGAGGGCGGAGTGACGAGCGCCCAGCGCCAGTGACCGCGGGCGTGGACCTCGCAGGCCCACTCCTCGTGTGGCTGCTCGTCCTCACCGCTGATCAGGATGATCCACGGCGCGGGACCACCGCAGTCGAAGCAGCGGCCGGGCTCGGCGTCGTTCTCGAACTCCATGTTCGCGATCGAGTGCAACGCACATGCCCTCGCCGACGCGCCGCCGCGCGATGGCCGCGGTCAGGCTTCGCGCGCGCCGAGCAGGACGCCGCGCTCGCCGAGGTCGGCGAGGAGGCGAGCCGCTCCTCCGAGCACGGCATCGTCGAGCGGATGCGCCTTCGCCGCGCACGCAGCGACCATCGCCGAACCGAGCGCCTCCCCGACGAACAGGCGCTCGAGGATCGCTGCCGCGAGCGGCGTCAGCTCGAGGAAACGAGAGCGATGCTCCGCGTCGCGATAGACGAGGATCGACACGGGCCGCTCCTCGGGCTCCGCGTCGAGGTCGCCGCGCGGAACGAGGTTCACCGCCCAGTCGAGGTGGATGAGCTGCTTCGGTTCGGCAAAGACGAGCGGGCGATCGGCCGCGACGTCCGCGAGCGGCGGGGGCGGCAGCGGGCGTGGGGCGACGCTGATCGTGAAGTCGAGCAGCTCGAGCTCGGCATGGTCGGCGATCCAGCGCGGAAGTCGGGCATCGGCGCGCCAGCGCGGCGCGGCCCAGGCGAGGAACTCCGAGGGCACGTCACGCAGGTGCGACGTGCGCGGACCGACCTCGTCGAGGAACGCCGAGATCGCTCGGTCGAGCTCGCCGGGGACGCGCGCCTCGAGCCGCGCCCGGGTGTGCTCGAGCATCCTTTCGATCACACTTGTCACGTTGTGGCGGACGAGCCGCCGGTAGAGCCCGAGGCGACGCGGCGACGCGAGGAGCGCTTCCGCGTCCTCGCCCGCGACCCCATGCGCGGCGAGGAAGCCCGCGAGGTCGGCGTCGAACGCGACGTCGGCATCCGCTCCGAAGCACGCCGTCGCCATCATCGCCTGGAGCCGGTCCGTCGCGTTCACGCTCGCGGTCGCGGTCGCGGTCGCGTTCACGTTCGCGCGCTTCATCGCGCGCCCTCCCCGACCGCGCGCGCACTCGCACGACGGCCGTGCTTCGCGGTCGCGCGTTGCCAGACCTCGTCGATGCGACGGACCTCGGCGAGGAGCTCGTCGAGCGGCGGGATCGACTGGTCGCGCTCGAGGAGGACCGGCACCGGTCCCGTCTTCTCGAGCGTGCGTTCGAGGAGCGCCATCACCTCGCCGGCGACGTCGCTCCCGTGGGTGTCGACGATGAGCATCCCTTCGTGCTTCGAGAGATCCGCCGGGCGCTCGCCGAGGACGAAGTCGTTCGCCCCGCCGGTCGACGGCTCCGAGAACCAGTCGTGACCGGCGACGTGCATCTGGACGACGCGATCGAGCGGGATCGTGCGCATCCACTCATCGACGTCGTAACCGAAGTTCGTCGCGTTCACCCACGCGTTGTTCACGTCGAGCATCAGCCCGCAGTCGGCCGCTTCGCAGACGCTCGCGATGAACTCCGCTTCCGTCATCTCGCGCTTGCCGGGATGGAGGTAGAAGCTGACGTTCTCGACCGCCATCGGACGCCCGATCGCGTCCTGCGCGCGCTTGATCCGATCGGCGACGCGGACGACCTCCGAACGCTTGAAAGCGAGCGGCAAAAGGTCGTGGAGGACGACGCCGCCGAACGTGCTGAAGCAGAGATGATCCGAGTGCCACGGACTGCCGGTGCGAGCGATGAAGTCGCGCAGCCCGGCGAGGTAGTCCTCACGCAACGGGTCGACGCCGCCGAGGCTCATCGTCAGACCGTGGGTGACGATCGGCCAGAGGTCCTTCGCGCGTTCGAGCGCCTCGTCGTAGTGGCCGCCGCGCCCCATGTAGTTCTCGGGCGAGACCTCGATGAACGGGAGCGCGGGCTTCAGCTCGAGGATCTCGTCGATGAAGTCCCAGCGGAGCCCGAGGCCAACGCCGTCGATCGTCTGGCCCTTCGCCGTCACCATGTGTCGTTCCTCGAACCTCCGTATCACCTGCAGTCGATCTCACAAAAGCATTCGGCCGGACGCAGCGCTCACGCGCGACGTCCGGCCGATGCTCGAGCTCGCTTCGACGAGCTCGCGGCCCGTGCTCACTTCTTCGCGGAGCAGGTGCCAGCGCCGCAAGCCGCAGCGCCGCTCTTCTTCGCCGCCGGAGCAGCCGGCTTCTTCGTGTCGGCCGGCTTCTTCGCGTCGGCCGGCTTCGCGTCCGCAGGCGCCGCCTCGGGCTTCGCAGCCGGAGCCGCGGCCGCCGGCGTCGTCTCGGCCGGCTTCGCATCACCGGCCGCCTTCTCCGCCGGCTTGGCTCCGCACCCCGCCTCGCCCGCCTTGTGGCCCGCGCTGCAGCCCGCCTCGCCCGCCTTGTGGCCCGCACTGCAGCCCGCCTCGCCCGCCTTGTGGCCTGCGCTGCAGCCCGCCTCGCCCGGCTTCGCATCGCCGCCGGTCGCCGCCGGGGTCTCGCTCGCGTTGACCGGTGAGCTCGCCGGCTTGTCGCCGCCGCCGCAGGCCGCCATCAGGACGCTCGTGCCGAGAACGGCGAGCGCTCCGGCAATGTTCTCTACGGACAGGTTCGGTCGCATCCAGTCACTCCTTGTTGTTCATCCATTGCGCCTGGTCCCGAGAGACTTCAGCGCAGTGCCGTCATCAGGGTCGGGTCGAATCGTTCCGCCCCTCGGGGATCGTCAGCCCCCACCGCGAGCGGAGAAGCTATCACGGCCGCAGCTTCGCGCGGACGTCGAGCGTGATGTCCGCGTTGTCTGCCACCTTCGTTCCGAGGAGGTGAAATGAGCCCTTGGCGAGCTTTCCGAAGCCATCGCGCGGCTTGACGTCGTGCTCGGCGAGCACGACACGGAGCGGCGCCTTCGTCTTGATCCAAACGGCCTTCGGCATGTCGGCGGCGGCACCGGCGTCGTAGCGGAACGCAATCTCCACGTTCGCCTCGCGCTCCACCTTGTGACCGTGGACGAGGAGCTCTCCCTTCGTCGTGAGCGTCACGGTGCGGACATCGTCGGAGCCGTCCTTCGTCGGCGCGACCTTGGTCACGTCCGTCGCGCTCGGGTTCTCGATCGAGCGGATGGCGTAGACCGCATAGCGATGCGTCTCTTTCGTCTTCTCGTCGAGCTTGCCCGACTCACCGTCTCCGACCTCGAGCCAGGTGCGTGCGTGCACCGTCTGCGACGCGTTCTTCTCCTGCTCCGCGAACGTCGTCGTCGCGATCGTCGAGAGGTCGATCTTCACCTCGCCACGCGAGCTCGCGAGGTTCGCGAGGTCGATGTCGAGGGTGCCCGAGCCGCCGGTGGTCGCCGCCTTGATCTTCTCCTTCGGGGCTTCCATCTCGATCGACGTATTGCTCTCGCCGTCGATGACGAACCGCTTCACCGAAGCACCGAGCGGAGGCGTCGTCGACGCGAGCGCGCTCGCGTTCGCGACTGGAGCCAGGTTCGGCTTCTTGTCCTCGCATCCCCCGAGCAGGAGGAGCATCCCTGCGCCGATCCCAACGGCCGTCGCGCTCGCGCTCGCGATCGCGGTCCAAGACTTGTTCGTCACGCGTCTCTCTCCCTGCATGCTGGCTTCTCTCTCCGACCGACCGCTCCCATCGCTGAAGGTTCCTCGGAGATCGGGCGCTCGCCACACCTGCGCGCTCACGTCGCCCTCGCGCAGTTACTCTACGCGTATCCCCCGCCCGCGGTTTCGTGTTTGTTCCGCGCCCGGATCCGCCAGGCGAGCGCGGGCGGCGCGGCGAGCGTCGTGATGAAGACCGTCGCGACGAGCGCGGCGTGAACGCCACGTGACAACAGAGGTTTTCCGTCCGGCTGCACGAGCTCGGCCGCCACCCCCGCGAAGATGAGCCCGACCTCGCCACGCGGCACCATGCCGATCCCCACCGTCAGCCGGTCGATGTCCTTGCCGCGAACGCCGAGACCGCACACGATCTTGCCGGCGAGCGCCGAGACCACGAGGAGGACCGTGAGGAGCAGCGACTCGACACCGAGCCCAGCGAGCTCCACGCTCATGCCGGTCCGCACGAAGAAGATCGGCGCGAACACGGCCACGATCGGCGAGACGAAGTCCTCGATCTTCTTGAGGCCGCCCGCTCCGAACGGACGCACGCTCACGTCGTCGAGGAGGAGACCGGCCGCATACGCGCCCACGATCGGCGCCAGCCCGGCGAGCGCGCTCGCGCTCCCAAGCATCAGGCACAGCGCGATCGATACCGCGCCGAGCACCTGAGGTGCGCGAAGCACCGCCGCGAAGCGGTACACCCCGCGCGTCACCCCGAGGCCGATCACCAGCGCACCGACGACGAACGCGACCGCGACGAGCGTGATCCGTCCGACCGCCGCTGGATCGACGGCTCCCGTGGTCGCAACCGCCGACACGATGGACAGGACCACGAGGCCGAGCACGTCGTCGATCACCGCCGCTCCGAGCACGACACGCGCCTCGGGTGATCCGAGCGCGCCGAGGTCCTTGAGCACGCTCGCCGTGATGCCGACGCTCGTCGCGCACAGCGTCGCGCCGATGAACAGGTGAGCGGAGCTGCTCGCATCGGGAAGCACGAGCCGGCTCGCGCCAATCCCGAGGACGCTCGGGAAGATCACGCCGAGCACGGCGACGAGCCCCGCACGCGGGGCGACCTTCACCATCTCCCCGACGCTCGACTCGAGACCGACCTGGAACAAAAGGAGCATCACACCGAGCTCGGCGGCGAACGCGATCACGACGTCATTCGTGCCCCCGAGCGCCCCCAGCCAACCGGCAGGCAGGTTTCCGAGAAGAACGCCCGCGAGAAGCTCACCGAGGACGGGAGGCTGGCGGAGGCGACTCGCGACCTCACCCCCCAGCTTGGCGGCGACGATCATGAGCGCGAGCGCAGCCCATGTAATGGCGGGGACTCCGTGCTCCATCGAAGACGCCAGCTTTCTGGCGGACGCACGCTACCATGACCGCGCATGTTGACGGTGTTCGACGCCGTGACGACCCACCGCGATTGTCCGTGTGACTGCTTCCGCAGCCTCACGCTCGCCGAACGCGTTGCGGGGGTGCGGGCCGTCCATCACCTCGACGACGCGCTCCGCGGCTGGGGTTACACGCCGATCTACGACGTCCACGGCGACCTCCTTTTCCGGCAAGCCCAGCAGAAGGGCGACCCGTCGTACCGCGGCGTGGCGGTGCGCTTCGGCGAGTGCATCTACCGCCGCCTGCTCGGGAGCCTCGTACACGAGTGCCTGCATGCGGTCTTCGGCGACGTGACGAAGGCGAACTACGGCATCCTCTTCGGGCTGCCCTACGGCGTGCCGGCCGACGTTCCGCCGTCCGAGGAGGAGGCGTTCCTCGAGCCGTTCAACTTCGGCGAGGCACGGGCATGGGCGGGCGTGTGGCTGGTCGGCAAGAAGATGTTCGACATCGACTGGAGCCTGCGAACCGCGCGCGACATCGGCACGTACTGCTTCGTCGGCGGCAACGCGCTGGTCGCGGTACCGGCGGGCTATCGCGCCGTCGCCCACGTCGATCGAACGCATCATCCGGAGCGCTACTACGCGAAGGGCCGCAGGCTGGAGGAGCGCGCGCGCGGGTGGTTCGCGGAGGGCGACAACCTCGCGACGGTCATCGCGCGCATCGACGCGGCGGCCGCGATCGGAAACAAGAAGCGCCCGCGCAAGTACCCGGACGCGGAGACAGTCGCGAAGACCGCACCGAGGAAGATCGAGCGCAACGATCCGTGCGTCTGCGGGAGCGCGAACAAGTACAAGGACTGCTGCGGCGCGCGCGGGACGCTCGAGCACTTCCTCCCGGTGAACTCCCGCTGAGGCGCGAGCGGTGGATGGCCCGAAATGGCCACCCCGCTCAGTTGTCCCTGGACGCCCCCGACCAACTTGGCTTGCATGATTCGGCTGGATTACATGATCCGCCTGAATTGCATGATTCGCCGTGGCAGGGGCGTCGGGCAGAGGAGCTCGCGGACTTCGCATTCGAGGATCCGACCCAGCGTCCTACGCCACCGCCGGGCCGCTCGGCGGACGCCGTGGCCGACGGCCTGAACACACCGCCTCTCATGGAGCATCGCATCATGTCGAACACGAGATCTGCCGCCGATCAGGTACGGGCGTCGATCGCCGAGGCCTGCGTGGGGCTCGTCGACCGCCAAACGTTGGTGGAGCTCGTCGTTCTGTGTGCGGTCGCCGGCGAGCACCTCCTCGTCATCGGCGAGCCAGGTACCGCGAAGAGTGAGGCGGTACGTCGGATCGCGCGGCGCCTCGGGGGCCGCTATTTCGAGTACCTGATCGGTCGGTTCACCGAACCAACGGAGATCTTCGGTCCGGTCAACTTGCGAAAGCTGAAGGAGGGGATCGTCGAAACGGAGACGACGGGAATGCTCCCGGAAGCGGAGATCGCATTTCTCGACGAGGTGTTCCTCGGCTCGACCGCGATTCTCAACACGCTCCTGGGCATTCTGAACGAGCGCACGTTCCGCCGCGGGCACACCGTGCTCACCTGCCCGATGCGCGTCTGCGTCGGCGCCGCGAATCGCCTCCCCGACGACGATCAACTCGCGGCGTTTGCCGATCGCTTCCTCGTGCGTGTCTTCGTCGAACCGGTTCGCGACTCCGCGCTGGAAGAGCTCCTGTCCGGCGGCTGGGCGCTGAAAGCGGGAGCGGATCGCCCTCTCGCATCGATGGCCGATCTCGACGCTCTCATGAAGACGGCTTACGCGATGGACCTCGCGCCCATCCGACCGTCCCTCGCGCACGCTGTTCGCCTTCTGCGCAGCGCCGGAATCCAGTGGTCGGACCGACGTATCGTTCGCGTGCAGCGCCTCATCGCTGCGGCCGCCGCGCTCGCCGGCCGCGAGCAGCCGACGGAGGCCGATCTGTGGCCCATCGTGTTCGCTCTCACGACGGACCACGCGCAGCGTCTGGGACGGGACGTGCTTCGAGACCTGCTCGCAGCCTCCGAGAACGGAAGCCTCATCGAAGCAGCTGCGGAGGGATCCTCGGGTCCGCTCGCTCGCGGAGCGAAGATCTTGAGAGAAGGCTTGGCCACCCTCGCCGAGCGTCCAACCGCGGCTGAAGGTCAGAACGCCTGGCGCCTCCGGGTCGAAGGGCTTGCTCGTGAGATCGACGCGACGTTCACTCCTGCCACCATGCCCGAAGGGATTGCGTCTCTCCGAACGGAGGTGGTCTCGGTCCTCCAGGCAGCAGGCCAAGATCCGCATCCGCCGGGGCCCGCCTGATCGATGCCGGGCTTCGTGGTTGCATTCGAGCCTCGCGCCGTTCCCCTCGACCCCGTCTGTGTCGTCGGCGTTGGACCGATCGCGCGCGCGCTCGCGGAGCGCGCTCTTCGAAACGACGCGCGTGAGCTCGCCGCACTGAGAGGCGTAGCCTCGAGGACCGCTCTCTTCCTGCTGGGGGAGCCGGAGGCGCTGCCTTGGGTCGACGGCGCGCTCTATCTCGGGCGCGATCCAGACGCGCCGTTGCTGCTCCTTCCGACCCAGCTTCGTCCGAACGTCCCGGTCGAGTCGTTCGAGCGGGCGCTGATTCGTCGCGCAGCCGGCGTGGAGCCCCCGCTTGCCGTCCTCGCGGAGCCACCGCTGCTCGCCTCCGTCGCAGGCGCACACCCGACCGACCACGCCCGGCTCCGCGCGTGGCTCGGAGAGTCGTCATGACGGAGTTGCCGCGACCACTCGCGCCATGGGCGAAACAGCTCGGGATCTTCCCCTCGGAGATCGCGCTGGCGCTCGGTGCGGTTGCCGCTCGGCTCACGAACGTGCTTGGCGCGTCGGGGGAGCAACGAGCGAGCGAGGGAGCGCCGGACGGTTTCGCTGGCCTTGCGCCGCGCGGGTCGTACGAGCGGCTCCTGCTGACGGAGTGGCTGCTCCAGGACGAGCTCCCCGAGGAGTTCGTCCGACGCGTCGTCTCCGGTGAGCACTCCTTCCTCGAGCGCGCGTATCGCCGGGACTCTGGCGCGCGGCGTTCGCTGGTCCTCTTCGATGCGGGACCGGATCAGCTCGGGGCGCCGCGCGTCGTGCACCTCGCTTCGCTGGTCGTGCTCGCGCAACGTGCGGCGCAACGAAACGCGACGCTCGCTTGGGGGGCACTGCAGGATGACTCGTGCACGCTCCACCACGAGGTCACGACGGCGAGCGTCACCGCCCTTCTCCAGGCGCGCGGCCGGCGCCGTGCCTCACCCGGCGACGTCTCGCGGTGGGGTCGCGTCGCGAGCTCGGCCGAATTCGCCGACCTCTGGCTGGTCGGCCCCGACCGGCTCACGAGGATCGCCGGAGAGCTGAACGCCTCCGTCGTCGCTGTCTCCGAGGTCCTCGAACCCGGCGCGAGCGGCCACATCCTTGCGAAGGTGTTCACCCCACATGCAGTGCGTGCTCGGGAGGCACTCCTGGAGCTCCCCTCCCCGCGCATCGCGGTGCAGCTGCTTCGTGACCCCTTCGGCACGGCCGTCGCTCCGCGCCGGGGCAGCCACCTGCAAATCGATCCGAGCTCGAACATCATCTTCGCCGTCGATGGTCGCAAGCTCCACGTTCGTGGCGAAGGCGACACGCTCGTGACCGTGCACATCCCCAACTCACCGCGCGCAGCGCCCTCCTTGCCCGTCGCGTTCGTACCGCCCGCCGGTCAGCGCGTGCTCGCGGTCGGTCAGCTGCGCTCCAAGAAGCGAACGATCGTTGCGACGATCGGAGATCGCGAGCGTGGCGGAGATCGCGCCGTGTTCCTCCACACGCTCTCCAAGCGCGGTGCTTCATCCCACGACGTCGTCCCCTACGCGTTGCCGCCAGGCTACGATGCGCCCGAGCTACCTCACTTGAGGCCGCTCGGCGTGTTCGGCGCCGGACACGCATGCTTCATCGACGGCAACGAGAGGCTCGTCGAGCTTGCAGGTGGGAGGCTCTCGGTAAAGGACGAAGCGTCTTCCGCTGCCTCGAAGGCATTGCGCGATGGGCTCGCCTACGTCTCGCTTCGAGACGAGGTCCGGCGTGTCGTGGTCGCACGACCGAGCGCCGACACGCTCACCACCTCCGCCGGCGTCGAGCTCTCTTCACCATCGCTCTCCTTCCACGCCGTCTTCGGCCCCTTCGGCAACGACGTGGTCGCCTATCGGCGCTCGTCGACCTCGTGGACGATCGTGCGGCCGGCCGGAAACGCAAAAGTGAGCGTTGCGCCGGGGCACACGGTCATCGGCGCGCTCGAGCTCGGATACAACCCGTCGAAGCCTTACCTGGTCGTCCTCGACGAGGCCCGGACGGCGATCGCACTGGTCGACCCCAACTCATCGAAGACCGTCGTGACCACGACGACTCCGATTGCGTATGCCGCAGGCAGCGACGCCTCGCACGAGATCGCCTTCATCACCCGCGACGGAGAGCTCGGGATCTATTCATGCGCCATGGACGCGATGCTTCTACGCGTCGCGCAGGGAACCCCGTGACCGCGAGCCCGCGTCTCAGGCGACCAATCCATCGAGGCTCCGTCCTCGCGTCCGGGCTCGTTCTCGACACGCAGCTCATCGGAGAGGACGAGGCGCGCGTGCGGCTCTTGACGCTCGGGGAGCGCGCGCCGGACGTGTTCCGAACGGGAGGTCTCCTCGTCGCAACGTTCCGTCAGCCGGTTCGGATGCAAACCGATCGAGCACCTGGGGCCCCCCTCGTTCGCTACGGGCGTTTGCTCTCGATGGCGCCGCTCGAAGACGACGAGCAACGCACACTCGAAGTCTCGGTCGAATCCGCTCTCCTCACCTCTCGAGGCGAGGCGACGGTGGCACCGCTCGAGAGGGCGGCACTCGAGGACCTTTCGTCTTGGCTCGATGTGTCGTCCTTCTCGGTCGAACACAACCTCGTGCCGCTGGGCGGCGTTGCGTCGGAGCCGGACTGCCGCTGGCAGGCGGTCCCGGAGGACGTGCGCAAACCGCTCGGTGTGACGGCGCTCGCGCCCGAAGGCGCCGCCGTCGCGGCCTCGCTCGCCGAGCTCGCGACGGCACCATCGGATCGAGCGCGGGGCGCGACACGCACCTCCGTCGTTCGAGGATTCCTCGACGCTCTACGGGGGCTCGCGTCCGCCGTCTTCACTCGCGCGACGAAGCCGAACACGGACAGCACCTCACAAGGTCGCGAGCTCGCGCCCTACGACGCATCCCCGGGCACTCCTTCGTGGTTCTCGAAGGTGCGGGCGCTCCTGCACCGAGCTGCGGTGCGCCTCCTCGTGTGGTCGAGGTTCGCTTCGCTCATCGGCCGTCGGCAGCGCGAGTACTTCGCGCGAATGCTCGAGATGTTCGATGCTCGCGACCTCGATGAAGCGCTTCGTCATGCCATTCCACTGACTGACGACGTCGCCAAGGCGCTCGCGCCGCCGCCCCTGCGCACACCATCACCGCGTGCCGATCTCGCCATCGTTCCTGCGCGTGGAGCTTCAGCAACGTCGTTCGGGCTCGAACAGGATCTCTTCGCGCTTCTGAAGCACAAGTACCGCCAAGCCTTCGATCGTCTCGTTGCTCTGGGGGAGCTCGAGAAGGCGGCCTTCGTGCTCGCTGAGCTCCTCAACGCGAGCGAGGAGGCGGTCTCGTTCTTGGAGCGTCACGGCAGGCGCAGGCTCGCCGCGGAGATCGCGGAAGCGAGAAATCTCCAGCCCGGTCTCGTCGTCCGCCAATGGTTCGTCGCCGGAGAGATCGATCGGGCCGTTCGCTTCGCTCGCAAGACCGGCGCGTTCGGACCGGCGGTGACCCGCCTCGAGCAATCGCGCGACCCAGCCGCGGGCGCACTACGAGCCTTGTGGGCCGATTCCTTGGCGAGCGCGGGATCGTTCGTCGCTGCCGTCGATGCGGCTTGGAGCGCCCCGGAGCTGCGGTCCTTGGCGGCCATGTGGCTCGAACGGGCCATCGCCGTGGGAGGTCCTACGGGCGCACGCATGCTCGTGAAGATGGCCCGATTGAAGCCGGAGAGCTTCACCGAAGTGCGTGACCGCATCGTGGCGCTCCTGGATGAGGAGCGACCCGAGGAGGAGCGCGACCACCTCATCCGAGCCATCGGTCGCGAGCTCGTCGCGGACGGTGCGACCGACGGCACTCGGATCCTCGCAAAGATCGTGGCGCGGGAGCTCGTTGCCGGTACGGGCGAAACCCGCGACGACGATGGTGCCCGCTTGCTCGAGCGCCTCCTCTCGGCCTCGGGCGACGCCACCTTCCGCGCGGACGTCACGGCATGCGCCGTCAAGCCGACACCGAAAGCCCCGCCCGTCGTTCAGCTCCAAGCCTACTCGCGCATCGGCAACGTGGGCACCAGCAACGAAGACGCCTGCATCGCGACCTTTCTCGACGAGCGGGCCAACGATCGCGAAGGGGTCGTGCTTGATGGCGATGCAAGCCGCCACGGCGTGCTCCTCGGCGCAATCGACGGGTCCGCAGGAGGCTTGCTCGCCGATCTCGCCAAGCGCGCCACCCTCGCATTCCTGCAAAAGCGCTTCTCGGTCCACGGCAACAGCGTCGACACGTGGGCAAGACATCTCGCCTCGGCGGTCGAACATGCCGGCCGCGAGATCCATCGGGAAGCGACGACGACGGCTGCGCGGCGGGGCGCGGGGTGCACCGCCACCTTCGCAACCGTTTCCGGGCGTACACTTCTCTTCGCGCAGGTCGGCGACACGCGCGGCTACGTGCTTCGTGCCGGGCAGCTCGTGCAAGTAACGAAAGTCCACACGCTTCTCGAGGAACAGCTCGCCAACGGCCTCGTCCCGGCAAAGGAGATCGAGTCCTTCCCGCATGTCATCACGCGCGCACTGGGCACGAAGGAAGACGTCCGTCCCGACCTCGTGCGCGTGGATCTGCATCGTGACGACGTCGTCCTTCTCTGCTCCGACGGACTCTCGTCGGTCTTGAGCGAGACGGAGATTCGTGACGCGCTCGTCGGCAAGGCCCCCGAGGCCGCGTGCGATGCCTTGATATCCCGGGTGCTCGACGAGACAGAAGCTCGAGACAACATCGCCGTCGTCGTTGCCCGGGTCTTCGGGGACGCGCTGCCACCGGCCGATGGAGCCCCCGTGCAGTACGAGACGATGGATCCCCGCTGGCTCGACGGTCGACAGGCGACCGCGGGGCAAGCCCTGCGAACGCGTGCGGAGCCGCTCGTCGTTCATCGAACGGAAGCCGATGCGGGAGCTCTCGACGTGCACGATGTAGCCGAGCTTCCCGACGGACGCCTCCTCGTTGCGCTTGGCGAGATCGGGGTCTGGCTCGTCTCGCGAGACGGGAAGGTCCTCGTTCGCTTCGCCGAGCCGACCCACCACATCGTCATTTCCGGTCACGGAGATCGTGCCATCCTCGTCGCGCCGCGCGGAGACGTGCACCGCGTCGCACGGCTCGATCTGCTGACGAGGCGCGTACGCTCGTGGTGTGACGCACGCTTCGATGTCTTCGCGCCCGACTTCGACGGAGCGACATGGTACGTGGGACGCGGCGGGGCGGTCTTCGCCATTGACGCGCTATCCGAACGTTGGGAACGAGCGTGGGCGCTCGAAACGCTCGATGGCCAATCGCACGCGCAAGTGAGATCCATCCAGCGAAGCGCCCTGAGCGTCCACGCACTGCACGTGCATGAAGGCGAGCAGGGCGGCGCGAGCGAGATCTGGTCACTCGAGCTGCCCGGTCACACGCTCAGGCGTAGAGAGGCGTTCGACGGGCGTGCCGGAACGGTCGCAGCTCGTAGTGCGAACATCCACCTTCCACAGATCTCGGCGACTGGTCGTCTCGCTGCGTGGCTGACGCAGTTGGACGGGCCCGCGTTCGTCGGCTGCACGTACGACCGCGTTGCCTGGAACGAGCTCTCCAGGAAGTTCGAAGGGACACCCCACACGCCGAGTCTCTCCGACGAGTGGATCGCGTTCTCGACAACCAGTCCGGACGGCTTGACGGTGCACCTGTGCGAGGCAACCCCTCTGCGGGAATGCGCGACGGTTCGACTCGACGCGCCGAGCCCCGCGCAGGAGGGACCTC
The DNA here is from genome assembly GCA_001899635.1 of Myxococcales bacterium 68-20. Taxonomy (GTDB): domain Bacteria; phylum Myxococcota_A; class Polyangia; order Polyangiales; family Polyangiaceae; genus Labilithrix. The sequence goes on from MKVQ01000013.1 coordinate 147,435, forward strand.
GCGGACGAGACGAGGAACGCTTCGTTCGCTTCCAGGGCGACCGTGCTTTGATCTTCGATCGTCACGGACGGGTCCTCGTCTTCTCGTTGAAGAGCGGGCGTGTGCTTCGCGAGCATCGCATCTCCTGACGAGCCGGAGGAACGGTCAACGCGTGCCGGTGGAGCGCGAACTGGCGCGCCGGCGGGAGCACGAACGCGGCCTCGTCGAGTGCGCGGGTGGCCCATGCGTCGACCGACACGTCGCTCACGACGCGCGTCCAGATCGCGGTGCCGCCGCTCCGGAGCTCGAACGAGAGAGCGAGTGCCTGCATGCGGTCTTCGGTGACTGCGGGGCGCGCGGGACGCTCGAGTACCTCCTCCCGGTGAGCTCCCGCTGAGGCGGGCGCAACCGTCAGCGACTCGCGCGAAGGCTCTCCCGGCGATCTCGCAACTACTTGCCCGTGCAGGACATCGAGCAACGCAGGTGCGAGCTCGTGCTGCTCGTGTCGGACGAGTCGCAGCTGCACGAGATCTGACAGCAGCGCTCGCCGTAGCAGTCGTCGTGGCAGGTGGAGATTCCCGCGCAGACGGCGTTCGGGACGCAGAGCGAATCACCACCGCCCCCGGAGGAGGGCGTCGGCGATCCGGTCGTGCCGGACGAAGAGCTCGTGCCGCTCGAGGAGCTCGTGCCGCTAGAGGAGCTCGAGGAGCCTGCGCCGCTCGACGAACCGCTCGTCGTGCCTCCGCCCACGGCGCTCGCGCCGCGCGCCGAGCTTGCAGGACACTGCGACGAGGATCGGTCGTCGTCGTACCCGTCCTCGAGGGTGCATGCAGCCGCCGCAAGGACGATGGCGAGGATGGCGAGCGAGGGATTGCCACGCGCGATGCGAGAACCTTCGATCATGTTCGGACCTCCCAAGAAAGCGGGGGGCCTGACGCAACGTCGGTGCCGAGCGGGAGATCGCGTGGAATCAGGCGAGCACGAGCGCGGAGGCATGGTGACGGCGTCGCGGGTGTGGTCGATGCGTCACAGCACAGGAATCACAGGTCGGCACTCGGAGCATGAAGGCCGCGGCGCCGTCGGCCGCCAGCTCCGTCCATCCAGGACTGGCCGGGTTCGGCGCATACCCGCGCTTGGGCTGGCTGCCGTGAGCGTCGACATGAATCACGGACGAGCTGAGTCAGGGGAAGGCTTCTGAAGGCTCGCACCGCCCGCGCTCGAGGCTGAGCGATCCGCGCGGAGCCCGGCATCGCGTTCGAGGGGCAGGACGCGTAACATCTCGTAGCCGTGCAGCAGCCGTGCAATCTCACCATGCGCCTCCGTGCGCTTTGTGCAGAGGTTGGCTTCGACCTCGACGACGTGCGGCCGTCGCTCATCGATCGATTGCGACTCCTGGACGAATACAGCGCGACGGTCGACGACGCGGAGCGCATGGTGACCAACGCTCGCGCGATCTTTCGGTACTACTCGGAGCATCGGCCGGCCGAAGCTTTCAGCGAGAGCGAGCAACGCATCGTCTCGCTCGGCTGCCTGCTCTCCGACGTCGGCAAGAGCGGCCCCGCCGGCGCGAGCGCCGAGGATCAGCGGCTGATCGTCGAGATGTTCGCCGTCGAGGACGTGCCCGACAACGCGATGCCGGTCCGACGCTTCATTCGCACCTATTTTCCGGACGACGCCGAGGCTCGCATCACCCGCTTCTGCTCACTCGGTCTGGATCCAGCGATGTCGATCCGGGAATTCTGGAACCTCCACAGCGGCTGGACGCTCTCGATCACCAACGCGTCCGGCGTGCCGTCGGAGGTCGTCGCCGCCGCTGCCTCGCACCACCTGCTCGACGGCGTCAACCCCGAGTCCATCGTGCGCGAGGATGGACGCTTCTCCCGCGACTTCGGCGACAACAAGAGGTTCGACCGCGCCGAGAAGCTCGTGATCCTCCTCGACAAGTACGACGCCGTTCGTCGCCGCGGACAACGCACGCACGATGACGCGATCGCTTGGCTTCGGGCTCGGCTCGACGGCCAGCCGCATGTCGACGCCGAGGCCGAGGAGTTGCTCACCGTCGTCGACGAGGTCCTCGGCGTGGGACCAACATCATCCTCGTGAGTGCTAGAGTGTGTTGGTTCGTTCCGCCCCTTCGCTTGCCATGGGGTGGGAACCAACCGGTCGAGTTCAAGGTGTCCGCGTACTAGCCGAGCGTCGTCCACGGTCTGACCGCTCGCTCGTGCCGTGCTGGCGACCGTCACGTTGCAGTGCGGACAGCACACCTCGATAATGGCGAGCGATGATCCCGCACGGGCCGGCAAAGCCCGGAAGACGCCGAGCACGATGGACCGCGAGCTCGACTGCACTCGCGCTCGCGCTCGCGCTCGGCGCGCGCGGTCGCCCCGCGTTCGCTGCACCTGGCGCTCCCACCCCCGGAGACCACGGGCTCGAGCTCTCGTGGGAAGCTCCCCGCGGGTGTGGGGACGCAGAGAGCCTTCGACGGGACGTCGACCTCATCGTCGGAAAGAGCGGAGAGGTGCAGCGCAACGTGCGGGCGCACGGCGAAGTGAGACGGACCGCCGGCGTCTGGTCCGTCGAGCTCATCCTGGTGACCGACGCGGGGAGCTCGACCCGCACGCTGACGGCACCATCGTGCCGTGCCCTCGCACGCGCTTCCGCCGTCGTGATCGCCTTCACGATGACGGAGCACGAACCGCGACCCGGTATCGAGCCTCCCGCCGACGTAGACGAGCTGCACGCCGATGGGGTGGGCCCTGTCGAACCACCGCCACCTGTAGCGACGCCCCGTCGGCAGCCGAAGGAACAACCACCGCTCGCGCCGAAGACGGCTTCTCCACCATCGCCGCGGGGCGGGCCGACCGTTGGTGTCTTCGCGCGCGCCGACGTCGGAACGCTTCCCAGCGTTGCCCTGGGGCCAGGAGCGCTCGTCGGCTGGTACGCACGGCCGATCCTCCTCGAGGCGACGTTCGGATGGCTGGTCGGGCAAGACGGCGAGATTCGGCCTCCGCCCGGACGGCGCGCCACAATCTCGCACGCGGAGTACTCGGCCTTCTTCGTCAGGACCGCGGTCTGCCCCGCGGATCCAGGCTTGTCGCTCCTGGGGCGGCGGCTCCGCCTCTTTGCATGCGCCGGGTTCGGCGCACTGCAAACGCGCGTGACCGCCCACCCGGCCCTCCCGGACCAAGCAGGAGGACGACGGGCAAGCACCGAAGCGGGCACCACGACCGAAGGATGGTCGGGGAGCGTCTTTCTCGGCCCCCGCTTGAGATTGACGGAAGGGTGGTTCGCGATGAGTGCATCGCTGGACGTCGCGCTACCCTTTCGGCGACAAGAGTTCGTGCTCATCGACCGCTCCGGCGGCGCCGCGTCCGTCCATCGGTCCGCGGCCGCGCTCGTCGGGATCTCGTTTGCGGTAGAGCTATCTTTTTTTCAGTAGTTCCCGCTCGTGCTGGTCATTGTCGTGCGTGCAGAAGCTGTTCGGTCACGTGATGGCGCCCGCGGGTCCTCCGACCCTCGTGGAGGACGGCACATCGTACCGACGTCCCTCTGCCAGTGAAGCGGCGTTGCCTACCGTTTCCTTCGACGAATTCTATCGAAAGACCTGGCGCTTCGTCCTGCGCTGCCTCGGTCGTCTCGGCGTGCCTCCATCGGCGCTCGACGATGTCTTTCAGGAAGTCTTCCTCGTCGTCCATCGACGTTTGCCGGACTACCAACCACCGCTCGAAAACGAGGAACAGGCGGAGCGCGTCTGGGTGTTCCAGATTCTACGCTTCGTCCTCCGTTCCCATCGGCGGCAGCACTTCCGCAAGGAAGCGGTATTTCGATCCGATTCCACCGATCTCGAATCGGTAGCTGCCGCGACCGACACTCCGCACGTCATCGCCGAGCGTTCGGAGCGCGTGCGGCTCCTCTATGAGCTACTGGCGACCCTCGACGACGGCAAGCGCGAGCTCTTCGTTCTCGTCGAGCTCGAGGGACTCTCCGTGCGAGACGCGGCGTCCGCACTGGGCTTGAACGAACGCACCGCCTACTCGCGCCACAACGCTGCTCGCGCGGAGTTCAACAAGGCGTTCGAACGCAGTCGCGTACGCGACGAATGGAGACTCAAGTGAGCTCGTCGAAAGAGACTGACGCATTCCTGCGGGAAGCACGGACGTGGGACGAACCTCCGGACGAGAGAGGGTCGGAGCTTCGGGAGCTCGTCGACCGCCGAATCGCCGCCGCCTCGACCAGCACGGCGAAGTCGGCCACGGCGTCGACCTTCGGACTTCGCGTCGCGGCCGGTGTCGGCCTGGCCTGCGTTGCCTTCGTCGTGGTGGCGCTTCGCGGAAGCACCCCGACTGCTCCCGCCGTCAGTGACGCGTCCCCGTCGATCGCGGCCGGTCCGACCGCACCGCTCACGAATGCGCGAGCGGCGCAGGCGATCCAAGAGCCCGAGCTGCAGATCGAGCAATCGGAAAGGCCGATCGACGTCCGCAACCTCCCCAACGCGCCGCGGGCGACGACCTCCGGCACCACCTTCAAGCGGGCCGAAGCCATCGACGGATCGCTCGAGATCGAGGCGAGGATCCTGCGCGAGGCCCGCGCCGCTCGCCTTGCCGGGGAGGCCGCTCGATCCCTCTCGCTCGTGACCGAGCACGCGACGCGCTTCCCGAACGGAGCGCTCGCTCCGGAACGCGACGCGGAACGAATCAGCGCCCTTTGCGCGCTTGGCCGTCGCGAACAAGCGCAGAAACACATCGCCGACTTCGAGCTTCGTTGGACGTCATCCCCTCTCCTCGAACGAGTCCGAGCCTCTTGCCGAGGTACCCCGTGAAACGAGTCTCTCTTGGCGCGCTCACGACAGCGCTGTCGATCTCGGTCACCGCAGTCGTCGCATGCACCACGACCTCCCGCCCCATCGGTGAGCTCGAGGCAGCGGAATCGCCCTCGTTCACGCCGACAGCTGACGGCGGCGACGTTTCGGAGGCCGGACTCACGGAGTATTGCCCGACGAACAATTGCCCCCCGGGGTGGACGACGTGTCCGACCTCGCGCTTCCCCTGCGACGTCAACCTGCTTGCCGATCCGAGCAACTGCGGGGCGTGTGGCAATGCGTGTTCGGAATCGACCCACCGCGAGAGCTTCTCGTGCGTCGAAGGGGCCTGCGTCATGAAGTGCAACGAGGGCATGGGGGCCTTCGACTGTGACGGTCAGCTCGAGAACGGCTGCGAGACGATGCAGCCCAACAACGCGCATTGCGGCGCGTGTGGGAACGGATGCCCAGCGGACATGCCCTGCTCGTACCAGACAGTATTTGGCAGCCAGGTTGCGTGTGGCTGTCCGGCGGGCCAGATCGACTGCTTCTTTGGATGCAGCGATCTCTCTGCCGACGATTCCAACTGCGGGGGTTGCTGGAACTGGTGCGATCCGACCGGGGGTGCCGGAGCACCGCAGTATTCGAACATGTATTACGGGTGCCTCGACAACACTTGCGGCAACCTGAAGTGCGAGCCCAACTTTCGCAATTGCGATTCGATCCTCGAGAACGGCTGCGAGACGTCGCTCGTATCGGATGACAACTGCGGTGCTTGCGGCAACGTGTGTCCCGCAGGTCAGCACTGCTATCTCAATGCCGACAAGCAACGAGTGCCCGAATGCATGTGCGACGGCGACTTGACGCTCTGTGATGTCGCCGGGTCCGAGACCGTAAGATACTGCGCCGACCTCAGGAGCGACGACTTCAACTGCGGTGCTTGCGGCGTGAGCTGCGCGCCGCTCGGCCACCCGCCTGGAGCTCGCCGCAGATGTGATTTCGGCGCGTGCGTGACCCGGTGCATGGACGGCTACGCCGACTGCAACGGCAACGAAGCCGACGGGTGCGAGACCGATACGACGAGCGATCCGCGAAACTGCGGTGGGTGCGGAATCGTCTGCGACGCCATCGCCGGGCAGGCGTGCGTCGCTGGGATGTGCGTGGTCGCGCCTTGCGACCAAATCGATGCGGGGGAGCTGACACGATGAACGCGCGTCGAACGGTCATCGTCGCCGGCGTGGGTGTCTCGTTCGTCACGGCGAGCCTCCTGCTCACGGCCTGTGCGTCGGACGAGAAGAACGCCGACATCGAGCCCGACGATACGGAGATCGTGCTCCCCACGGCCGACGCGGCGGCCTCGGACGTCGTCGACGGCGGTGGTTCGTGCACCACCGCCGACTGCGAATTCTTCCCGGACACGTGTGGTCCCGACGTCCTCTGTCTGAGCGGCTTGTTCGATCCCGTCGACCCGACCGTGGGGCCCGACTGGCGAACGCGCATCACCTCGATCCGCGGGCGCTCGGCGACGGACGCGTGGCTCGTCGGCACGGTGGGGATGGGCGCCCACTTCGACGGTACATCGTGGACGACGTTCGATCTCGGCACCATCGAAAGCCAGCGCTTCTTCTGGCTCGCTGACGCTGGTGAGGTCTCGTTCGGCACGCTCGACCGGATCTACTCGCGTGGGCTCGGGTCCGGAGACGCGGGGGTGTCTCCGCCTGGCTGGGCGCAGCGCCGTTCGATCTCTCCGCCTGCTGGCTACAGCTCGATCGTCACGGCCGCGTGGGCGATGCCGGGGGCAAACGTGCTCTGGCTCGCGACGGACGCCGATCTGTGGCGCCTCGAGAGCGACGGATCGACGTTCACCTCTCGGCCGGGGATCCCCGCGTCCGTCTGCAGAAGCGCGCCGTGCAAGTGGCTGAGGAGCCTCCATGGCACCTCTGCCGGAACGATCTGGGCGGTCGGTGACAACGGCGCGGCCGTCCGCATCACCGGTGCGGACGGAGCGGCACCGGAGCTTCACGTCACGAACCCGCTGACGTGGAAGAGGCTGAGCGGGGTCTGGGCGGTCTCGGACACCGAGGCATGGGCCGTCGGCGCTGCCGGGACGATCACCCACAACACCGGCGCACGATTCTCCTGGGAGGCCGTCTCGAACGTACCGACGGACGAGCACCTGAATGCCGTTACGGGTACGTCCTCGTCGGACATCTGGGTCGTCGGTAACGCGGGCGTCGTCCTTCACTACGACGGGACGGCGTGGTCGCGCGTGAAGATCGCGGGGCTCGGCTCGCGACGACCGGACCTTTACACGGTGTGGTCGCCCGGGCCCGGACGAGTCTGGATCGGAGGCCAAGGGGTGCTGCTCGCCCTCGGAGACGAACGATGAGACGCATACTCTTGCTCGCATGTGGCTCGCTTGCGCTCGCGGCGGTCGTTGCCTGCGCGACGTCGGACGAAGGCACCTCCTTCGAGCCGGCAATCGACGGAGGAGCCACTTCTGTTCCGGAGGCCGAATCTCCCTCGGAAGCGGACGCATCGGTCAAGGACGCAGGCGTCCGGCCGCTGTCGTCATGCAATGCCGTCGGCTGGTGTGCGACGACGCTTCCCGACTCCGATCTGGTGTTGAGGGACATCTGGCCATTCGAGGAGCGCGCCTTTGCGATCGCCGAGAGCGAAAGCCTCGGCACGAAGGTGCTCGAGTGGACGGAGTCGACGAAGTCGTGGGCGTACATCGACGACGACAGTCAAAACGCGTACGGCGCTGGTCACTACGCCGGCAAGGTCTGGGCGCCGAACGAGAACGAGGTCTACTACGCGACGGCGCCCGCGCTCATCTATCACGGCACGCGCGCGACCCCGTCGTCTCCCTTCTCATGGGAGTCGACCCGCCTCGAGTACGTTGGGCCCGACCACGGTCCCGACCGTGACCCCGGCTATGCTTGGCAGTTGAAGGACACGTCCGCCGCCCAAAACGGTTTACCCTACATCAAGCAACATGTTGCCGCGGTTGGCGTCTGGGGAACGTCCGCAGACGACGTTTACGCGTGGTACGCGAACAGGATCTTCCGCCGGGTGCGCGTCGACGGTGGCTCGCCGGCGTGGGTACCCGAGCACGTCGAGGAGAACCCCTCTGCTCCGCATGAGTCCTTTTACATCTTCGGGGCCGCCGGCTCGAGCCGTGACGAGGTCTGGTTCGTCTCCTCTCACGGATTGTACAACGCTCAGAGCGGGTTTTATGGGTGCAGCACGCTGGTCCGTCGAACGCCGGATGGCTACCGACGGGTCGTAGACAGCTGCGGGGCGGAGGGGAGCCTCCGGGTCACCCAGGGATCGTCGGGCACAGCTTATTGGACGGAATTGGGCTGGCCGACGAGCGTTGATTCGCCTCGTCCGGGTACGGCGGTCATCGTCGTGAACAACAGAGCGTTCGTCTACGTGGACATGACCGGCGCGGGCAAGGCTCGCTTCAACCCCGTCAACGGTGCGGATCCTCCGGTGGTCGTGGGCAGGACGAAGCCAAACCTCCAGTCGGTCTGGATCAACGGTGACCGGGCGTGGTTCAGCGGCTGGGGACTCGTCATCGACGGCGAGAACAAGCCCGATGCGTGGGCCGAATCTTACGGCCTCCAGCCCCCGAAGGCGGCGCCTGACGGAGGCGCGACGTTTTCGATTTCCAGTACCGCGCTCGACGGAGCGCCCCTCGACAAACCGCTCTACCAGGTGCGCGGCACCTCCAACGACAACCTCTGGGCAGTCGGGTCCGGCTATGCACTTCACAAGAAGACTCCTTGATCCGCGTCGCCCTGGGTCGCTCGAGTCGAAGACCATCGATGTCAACGTGCTAAATGCACGGCGACTCGTCGTGCTCTCGCTCCTCGCGGCGGGAGCCTTGGGCATCGGCTGCTCGAGCAGCGATGATCCGGACGATCTCCGCGTCGACGACGCCGGAGTGGACGCGTCGACCACGACGGACGCGGCGGACGTCGAGGCGAGTAGCCCGCGCGACGCAGGGCTCGTCGACGCCGCGCCGCTCCATGTCGTCTGCACGTCGCAGCCGTGCGCGACCTCGCTCGTGACGACTCTCGGCAAGAGCGAGGACGATCGTAGCGAAGGCTTCTGCGTCCTGCTCGACGACGGCACAGTCGCGTGCTGGGGCGCCAACAGTGCCGGCCAGCTCGGGCGTGGTGAAGACGGAGGACGGGTCGACAGCGCGAACGCGGCGAAGGTCGTCGGGCTCTCGAACATCGTCTCGCTCGACCACACGTGTGCGGTCGACAACAGCGGTGGCGCGTGGTGCTGGGGAACGGGCCCGTTCCGTTGGTCCGACGCCGGCGTGGCGACGACGACCGAGACGACGCCGGTGAAGCTCGATCTTCCTTCCGCCACCCAGGTCGGGCTCGGCTATCGCACGGCGTGCGCGGGCGTCGGCGACGGCGTCTTGTGCTGGGGTAACAACACGAACGGGCAGATCGGACCACTCACCGAAACGTTCAGAGGGCCGCAGCACGTGTCCCTGCCGTCCGGGGCGGCGGTGCGAGCGATCGACGTCGGTAAAACGACCTTCGTCCTTCGCGAGGACGGCTCGCTCGTGACGTGGGGAGGTAACCCGGGAATCGGACGCGTCTCGCCGAGCTTCCCGGATCCGTACCCGCAGCTCGTCGCGCTCGAAGGGGTCACGACGGCGGATCTCGCGTACGACAACGCGTGCGTTACGGCGAACGGCAACGGCTACTGCTGGGGTGCACGCGTGGACGCGAAGAAGGGAAACGTCCTCGACCGTGCGCTCCCCGAGCCAGTGATCGCGCCGGAGCCGCTCGTCCAGATCGCCACGACGCAAACGTTCGTGATGCCGTCGGGAGTGATCCAGCCTTATCGATGGTGCGGGGTGGCGAGCACGGGCAATGTCTACTGCTGGGGATTGAACGAGAGCGGTCAGGCCGGCGACGGCACGGAAGACTACGTTCTTCGCGCAGCGAAGGTCGGGGGACTACCGGCGCCCGCTGCGCAGGTGAAGACGACGACGAGCACGACGTGTGCGCTCCTCACGACCGGCAAGGTCTACTGCTGGGGCGGCAACTACTACGGTCAGCTCGGTAACGGACAGAACCGGGGCAAGGTCTCGGATCCGACAGAGGTGGTGCTCCCATGAGCAAGCTTTTTGCCACGCCAGCGACCTTCTCGGTCATCGGGCTCGCGCTCTTCGCCGTGGCCGGTGCCTGCAGCGACGGTCGCGATGGCTTCGACGAGGGGCCGAGGGACTTCGAGCAACTGCCGAACGAAGACGCCGGAGAATGCGCGCTCCAATGCTCGCTCGACGGCCGCTCGGTCATCCGTTCCTGCAGCGGAGAGGTCGTCGAAACCTGTTCGCAGACGCGGGCGTGCGGTGGCGCGAGGTGTCAGGACCCGTGTACTGCTGCTGCTGCTGACCAAAGCTCGAACGGCTGTGAGTTTTACTTCCAGGCCCCGGCGGTCGCCGAGAGCTCTTGCTTTGCCACCTTCGTCGTCAACACGTCGACGCAACCTGTGGAGCTCTCGTTCGATCGCGAAGGAGAGGCGCTCGACATCTCGAAGGCGGTGTTCCGGACGAACCCGGGCGACGCCACGTTGCACGCGCATACGGGGCCCATCGCTCCTGGCGACAGCGTCGTGCTCTTCGTCGAGAGCCCCGCCCCCTCCGACGTCGAATCCGGATTCGGGAATAGCGTCGCCTGCCCGGAGGGCGTCGTTCCCGCGGCCCAAGGAGCGGCCCTGACCAGGACCGGATTCGGCAAGTCGTTCCGCCTGGGTACGAACGCGCCGGTGTCGCTCGTCGCGATGTACCCGTTCGGCGGCGCGGCCAGTCATGTCCCGACGACCACGCTCCTCATGCCCGTCGTTACCTGGGGCAAGGAACACGTGCTCGTCAACCCGTGGGAGGCCAGCATCGGGAGGCCGAGCACGCAGATCGTCGCGGCCGAGGACGGCACCGAGATCACGCTCGTTCCGAAGCTGGCGCTCCAGGACGGACAGGGTGTCAAGGGAACGCCCGCGAACGTCCCCATGACCTACCGCCTCGACAAGGGGCAGTTCCTCCAGGTCGTGCAAGGAGACGAGCTCTCCGGGAGCATCCTCACGTCAAACAAGCCAACGGCGACCTTCGGCGGCCACACGTGTGCGTACGTTCCGTCGAAGTCCGGCGCTTGCGACGTGCTCTGGCAGCAGATCCCGTCGTACGAACAATGGGGCTCGGAGTACGTCGCCGTCGCGTACCGCCAGCGCACCGCTTCGCCGGGCGAGACGATGCCCTATCGCATCGTCGCCGCTCGTGACGGGACGCGTCTCGACTACGATCCTCAGATCCCCGCGGGGGCGCCGACCCAGCTGAACGCCGGCGAGGTCGTGACGTTCCCGGTGGGCGTCAACGACACGTTCGTGGTTCGAACGCAGGACGTCGAGCACCCGATCTATCTCGCAGCTTACATGACGGGATACCAGGGCAACTACTACGGCTCGGGCGACATGGCGGGTCAGGGGGATCCGGAGTTCGTCAACGTCGTCCCCGCCGGTCAGTGGCTCAGCTCATATAGCTTCTACGCCGATCCGACCTACAAGGAGACGTCGCTCGTCGTCATCCGCGGAAAGCACTATGGCAAGTTCGAGGACGTGTGGCTGGAGTGCGCCGGCAATCTTGCGGACTTTCAGCCAATCGGTACGCGCGGTGAGTACGAATACGTCCGCGTAGATCTCTCGCGTGACGGTGGGCCGGGGCAATCGTTCGGCGACAAGACCTGTCGGACCGGCCTCCAGCGCATGAAGAGCACGGGCCCCTTCACGGCCACGCTCTGGGGCTGGGCCTTCGCCGCCAGCTACGCGTACCCGGGTGGAATGGCGACCCGGAAGCTGGTCACCACGCCGCTGCTCCCGGTGCGGTGAACATCCTCGAGCGGGTCGACGCTACGATGTTCAGCGTAACTCGCATCTAACGCGCGAAGGGCGCTCTCGCGCCGTCGGCATCGGCACGCCGCTCTTGCCTCGAGCTCCCGCGGCGTCAGCGGCTCGCGCCTCGCTTCGGCAGCACGCTCACCATCCGGCGAATCGCTTCTTTGGCCTCGCGCTCGTCGTGTTGCGCGAAGCCGACACGGAGAAACGACCGGCTCTTGCCGTCGAACGCGAACTGGCGCGCCGGCTGGAGGATGAGCGCAGCCTCGTCGAGGGCGCGGGTCGCCCACGCGTCGACCGGGACGTCGCTCGCGACGCGCGCCCAGATGGCGGTGCCGCCGGTCGGGAGCTCGAACGAGAGGATGCCGCCGAGGTGCGCCTCGAGGAGCGAGGCCAGGCGCGCGCGCCTCTCGGAGTAGATGCGCTTCGCGCGCCGGATGTGCCGCTGGAGCTCGCCCTCCTCGACCAGCTCGGCGATCGCCGTGGCGAGCAGGTGATCGCCCTGCCGATCGACGAGCCTGCGCGTCGCGGCGAGGCGCTCGATGACGGGGACGGGCGCGACGACGAAGCCGATGCGCATCCCGGGAGCGAGCACCTTCGAGAGCGTCCCGACGTAGACGACGACGCCGTGAACGTCCGCGCTCGCGAGCGGGAGGACCGGGCGGCCCTCGTAGTGGAACTCGTGATCGTAGTCGTCCTCGAGCACCCAGAAGCGCTTCTCGCGCGCGAGATCGAGGAGACGCAGGCGGCGCGCCGGAGCGAGCGTCACCGTGGTGGGGAACTGGTGGTGAGGCGTGACGTAGACGCCGCGGATCGGCTGCTCGGACGCGAGCCGCTCGAGCGCGCCGACGTCCATGCCGTGACCGTCCACCGGCACCGGCACCAGGGTCGCCCCGCTCGCGCGGAGCGCCTCCCATGCGGGTCGGTAACCGAGCGCCTCGACGGCGACGACGTCTCCCGGCGACAGGAGCGTGCGCGCGACGAGATCGACCCCCATCTGGCTGCCGCGAGCAACGAGCACGTGGTCCTCGCTTGCCGCGACTCCGCGCGTGGCGGCGACCATCTTGGCGACCGCTCGACGAAGCGCGAGCGGTCCTTCGGCGTCGCCGTACGAGAGCACCTCGATCGCGTTCCTGCGGAGGACGCGGCGTAGCGCGCGCGCGAGCTCACTGGTGGGTACGAGCCGCACGTCGGGGACGCCTCCGCCGAGGGTCATCACGGTGTCCTTCGCGATCGACGCCGCACGGCGGGGCGGGAGCGGCACGCGCATCCGCGCCTCCGCCGCGAGCGCCAACGGGCCCGCGCCGCGCTCACGAGCGACAGGACCGACGACGTCGTACCCCGGACGCGCCGCGATCTCGCGCGCAAGCGCCGCCTTCGCGGAGAACCGCCTCGGCTGCGCGTCGGGGATCTCGACCGCGACGAAGGTCCCCCTCGCCTTCTCGGACGCGATCCAGCCTTCCGCGAAGAGCTCGCGATACGCCGCGAGGACCGTGTTGCGATGGACGCCGAGCGAAGAAGCGAGCGTGCGGGTGCCGGGGAGCGCGTCGCCCGCGCGGAGCCGGCCGCGCCGGATGTCGTCCGTGATCGCCCGCGCGATCCGAACGAACGTCGGGCTCCCCTCGTCCTCGCGCGTCAGATCGATCGCCACGCTCCAGCCCGCCATCGTGCCCTCTCCACTGGTCTACCAGAAATGCCGACTCCGCTGCGTGGCACGGTACCAGTTGCGAGCCGCCTCCGGAGCGGAAAGCGGCAGCGCTCCGCCTCCACTGGTCTAGCAGTATTACGCGATCTGGTACTTCTTCTGGTACCAGTCGCGATCCATCCTCGAGCCATGATCCGTATGCGTAAGCCGATCCATCAGAGCTCCGCAGAGGAAGGGCGTGCGCTGCTCGAGCGCGCGCCCGTCGTCCACCTCGCGACCACCGGAGAGGATGGACATCCGATCCTGCGCGCGGTGCACGGAGTGGTCGACGGGGATCTCCTCGCCTTCCACGGGGCGCCCGTCGGTGAGAAGACGACGGGGATCGGCCGGCGCGCGGTGATCGCCGCTCACGAGGTCGTCGCCGAGATCCCGAGCTGGTTCCTCGATCCCGAACGCGCGTGCCCCGCGACCACGTACTACGTGAGCGCGCAGGTCGACGGTGTAATCGAGGAGGTCCGCGATCCGGACGCCAAGGCGCGCATCCTCCAGACGATGATGAGGAAGTTCCAGCCGGAGGGACGCCATGCACCGATCCGCGCCGATGATCCGCTCTACGCGAAGGCGGTCGACGGACTGCTCGTCGCAGGCATCCGGCTCGAAAACGTCGTCTGCAAAGCAAAGCTCGGACAGAACCGGCGTCCCGAAGAGCGCCGGCGTGTGATCGAACAGCTGTGGCGGCGCGGCGCGCCCGGCGATGCCCGCGCAGTCCACACGCTGGTTCGCCGCTTTCCCGAGCTCACGCCGTCGTTCCTACTGCGAGATGGCATCCGCCTCGCCTGCGCGATCGACGAGACGGAGCTCGACGAGATCGGGACGTTGCTCGACGATGCGTATTGGCTCGTCGGCGTGCCGCGCGCCATGGTCTTCGGCGCATTCCTCGCTTCGCAGGCCGTCGTCACCGCGCGCGACGAGCGGACTGGAGCGCTCGTCGCGGTTGCACGCGCCACGTCCGACGGCAAGGTCGCGTGGGTCTACGACGTGATGGTGCGCGCGGACCTTCGCGGCTCCGGGGCCGGCTCGGCGGTGATGGAGCTCCTCCTCGATCACCCCGCCGTCCGCGTCGCGCGGCACGTGAGGCTCACGACGCGCGACGCGATGGCGTTCTACCGGCGGATCGGCTTCCTCGAGCTCGACGAGGTGCCCCGACACGCATCACGATTGGTCGACATGGTCCGTGCCGGTGGCCCGACGTAGAGCACGTCATGTCATTCGCGCCTGGCGCCAGCCGCCGTAGCGGTAGTACGCGATCGACAGCACCATCGACGTGATCGAGCCGAGCGGAAAGCTCCACCAGATGGCGTCGGCTTGCCATCGGTCGAGCAACGCAACGGCGAAGGGCATCCGCACGCACCAGAGCGCAACGACGAGGATCGCGAGCGGGACGGCCACGGCCCCTGTCGATCGGACGACGCTCGAGAGGACCATCGAGACGCCGAAGAGCGTGAATGACCACACCACGATCGTGTTCAGGTGCACCGCGATCGCGATCGCCTCCGAGTCGGCCAGGAAGAGCCCGAGCGCGCTGCGATCGAACGTGTGGATGATGATCGCGAGGGCACCGGTCATCCCGAAGTTGATCGCCACGCCGACGACCGCGACGCGGCCGACGCGCTCCCACAGCCTCGCTCCGACGTTCTGTGCCGCCATCGACGAGGCCGCCATCCCGATCGCGATCGCCGGCATCTGGATGTAGTTCCAGAGCTGGAGCGCTGCGCCGTAGGCCGCTGCAGTGGCCGACCCGAAGCGGTTCACGAGGCTGGTCATGACGACCGCCGACGCGGTCATCACGATCATCTGCAGTCCCATCGGGGTGCCCTTGCGCACGAGGGCGCCGAGGACCGCGCGGTCGATCCGGAGATAGCGGAGCTCGTCACGCCGCAAGCGGAGGTCGTGCTTGCGCCCGTACAGGTGTCCGAGCAGCGCGAAGCACGCGAGCGCATTCGCGATCAACGCCGCCACTGCCGAGCCCGCGATCCCAAGCGCTGGGATCGGTCCAGCGCCGAAGATGAAGAGCGGATTGAGCGCGACGTCGAGGCCGACCGCGAGCGCGGAGTAGACCAGCGGCGTCCGCGCATCGCCGGCGCCTCGCAGCAGCATCGTCATGATCGCGCTGACGAAGGCGAACGGCGTCGCGAGGAAGACGACCCGCAGGTAGGCGATCGCGTACGGAAGCGCATCATCCGGCGTGCGCATCCAGTCGAGGATGGTCGGTGAGAAGACGAAGCCGGCGATGGCGACGACGAGCGAGGCATAGAAGAAGAACGCCACGCTCGTTCCCACGACGCGCTTGGCGCCCTCGACGTCCTTCGCGCCGATGCTCTGCCCGAGCATGATCGCGGCCGCCATGCCGAGCCCGAACATGGCCCCGATGAGAAGGAACACGATCGTGTTGGCGTTCGACGTGGCGGTGAGCGCAGCAGCGCCCAGGTAGCGCCCGACCCAGACGGCGTTCACCGATCCGTTGAGCGACTGGAGGACGTTGGTGGCGAGGATGGGGAGTGAGAAGACGAGCAAAGTCTTCCCGATCGCGCCCTCGGTGAGGAGCGCGTGCGGCTGCCGCGACGCGGCCATGACGGATCATCCTTTCTCGAGCAGAGCCCTCCGCGCGAACGGCGCGGATCGGCGCCCCGCGAGGCCCAAACGATCGAGCCACGGTCGCCCAAGGGTCTCGTTGCGTCGGGCCAATATTGCCCGGGCAATATCCCTTGTCAATATCACCCGGGCAAAATACTCGAGACCGGAAAATGCGGGAGATTGCGCCTCGCCGCGGGCGCCCGCGCTCGAGACGTAGGCCGCCGACGTCCGCTCGACTCCGCGCCCCCGGGTACGCGCGAGCGCCCGCGGCGAGCGCCCAACGTGCGCTCATCCCGCGAGCCGCCACCTCTCGATCGCCCAGGGAACGAGCCGAACGCGCGGGCTGGAGCTCGGCGAGCGCCCCGGCCTTGCGCTCAACGCCGGGACGCCGCGCGGTCGATCGTCAGGGGAACGAGCCGACCGGCGAAGCACGCGCGGACGCGCCCGGCGCGGCGAGTCGCCGGCAGCGTGAGCTAGAAGGTGCCGCCCAGACCGAGGCCCGTGAAGTTCGGACCGATGACGGGGTGGAGCAACGGCCTGCTCGCGGTCTTCTGCGCGGTCTTCTCCGCGCTCTTCGGCGCCGTGAAGTAGAGGGCGGCGCCGACACCGACGAGGACCACCGCGCCGCCACCGAGGACGAGAGCGATGAGCTGGTTGTTCTCGGCCGCCTTGCCGTGGGAGTCGGCCGACTTGTTGAGCGCGTCGTACTGCGTGACGTTCGTCGGTTGTTGCGTTTTGGGATCGAGGAACGCGTTGGCAGCCTCGCGCTGCTTGTCGCGTTCACTCTCCTCCCCCTTCGCGAGGACGAAGACTCCGGCGCCGGCGAGCCCTACGAGAACGCCCACACCGGCGACGACGACGCCGACGGTACGCTGGCCGCTTCCGTCGTTCGTGACGATCACCGGCGGCTGATATGCGCTGCCGGGCCCCGTCTCGGTGCCGGGCGTCGTTTGGACGGGCGCGTCCTCGAGCTTCGGAACCTCGACGCGATCGGTCATCGCGTTGTCCGGCACCTGGATGATCTTCGACCACGGCTTCTTCCCGCGCGCCGAGACCTCGATGGAGTGCTCACCCGGGTCGATCGGCAAGGGCACCTCCTTG
Organism: Myxococcales bacterium 68-20; assembly: GCA_001899635.1. Classification (GTDB taxonomy): domain Bacteria; phylum Myxococcota_A; class Polyangia; order Polyangiales; family Polyangiaceae; genus Labilithrix. Next base: position 164,513 of record MKVQ01000013.1, read on the forward strand.
CCTGCGAGCGCGATCGTGACCTCAACCCCGTCACGCTTGACCACGAGATCCGTGAGCGGCTCCTTCACCGACACGATGATGTAGTGGAGCTGCGATTTGAGACGCGTCGCGGCCTCCTCGGCGAGCTTCTGGCGCTCGGCCTGGCCGCGCTGCTGCGCGAGGCCCATCGCGGAGCGGTACCACGTCCACGCGCTCGCCCACTTCTTCTGCTTCTCGAAGCACAGGGCGAGGTTGATCTGCGTCCCCGGCGACGGGTCCGCCTTGTTGCTCCCCGCGAACGCCTCGCAGGCCACGGCGAAGTCGTTCCGCTTCATTGCCGCGAGGCCCTCGTCGAAGAGGGTCTCGGCCGAGGACTCATCCGCCCACGAGGTCGAGGGAGCGACGGTCAGACACGCAAAGACAAGCCCAGCGCCGGCGGCGAGCCGCGACAAGGGATGACGTCCCATGGCCGCGTTATACACCAACGCTGATCGTCAGCGGGTGTTCTGAAGGTTGCCTTCGTGCGGCTTCGGCGATGTCGGTTTCGGCGCGGGCGACGGGGGCGACGGGGGCGGCACTGACGGCCCCGGATCAGACGCCTTGCCCGACTGCTTCACGCCGCCCTTGGCTGTCGTCGTCGTCGTCGCGTTCGGGCGTGCCGCGGTCGCACTCGCACTCGCGCTCGCATTCGCACTGGCAATCGCGCTCGGCTCCGCGGCGACCTCCGGAGGCGCCGACGGGGGCGGCGTGATAGTCTCCGACGGAGTCGCGCTCGGCGGAGGGAGCGAGCTCGCCGCCACGGTCGGGTCGCCGCTCGGATGCTCCTTCGACATCGACTTCACGACCAGGAGCACGCCGACGACGCCGAGCAGGAGCAGCGCACCGGCCACCACGAGGCCGATGACCAGCGGCGTCTTCGACTTCGGGAGGCCGGCAACACCGGCGCCGGTGCCCGTGCTCTGCCAGCCACTGGCGGTCTGCTGCATGCCCTGCGGAGTCGCCGTCCCGAGGGCGACCGTACCGCCGACGATGCGCGGCCCCGACCCGGTCGACGCGCCGGTCGAAGGCAGCGGCGGTCGCGGCATGCCCGAACCACCCGGCGTCACCGCGCCCTGCTGCGGGAGCGATCCGCTCGAGAAGCCTGCCGGCATGACGCCCCCGGACGGAAGCATCGCGGTTCCGGCGAGCATTGGCTGCGCCGACGCCGACGCCGACGCCGACGCGTATGGCGCGAGCGCCTCCGCGAGCTCGGTCACGGTCTGGATGCGATGCTCGGGACGCCGCTGGAGGCAACGGAGCACGATGTCGTCGAGCCCCGGCGGGACCTCGGGCACACGCGTCCGAAGGGGCGCCGGATCGGTCTCGAGGATGGCCGCGAAGAGCTCGCCGAGGCTGTCCCCCATGAACGGGAGATGGCCGGTGATCAGCTCGTAGAGGATGATCCCCATCGCCCAGATGTCGGCGCGATGGTCGACGCTCTTCGAGCTGCGAAGCTGCTCGGGCGACATGTACAGCGGCGAACCGAGCATCGCCTTCGTCGACGTGAGCGCGCTCGGGCTCGCGGCCAATGCCGACGAGCCTTGCGCCTTCGAGATGCCGAAATCGAGGACCTTGACGACGACGGAGCCGTCCTTGCGCTTCGCGAGGAACAGGTTCGACGGCTTGAGATCGCGGTGCACGATCCCGATGGCGTGTGCCTGCGTCACGCCCTTGAGCGCTTGGAGCACGTATCCGACGGCCACATGGGGCGCGAGGCGATGCGTCGGCTCACGCTCGAGGACCTGCGCGAGGTCCTCGCCGTCGAGCAGCTCGAGGACCATGTACGCGTAGCCCAGCTCCTCGTCGACGTCGTCGACGCGGACCACGTGCTCGTTCTGGATGTTCGCGGCCGCGCGCCCCTCGTTGATGAAGCGCTGCGCCGCCTCGGGGTTGCTCGCGTCGGCGAGCATGATCTTGATCGCGACGGGCTTCGAGAGCTTGATGTGCTTTGCGGCGAACACCGCTCCCATGCCCCCCTGCCCGAGGAGCCGATCGAGGACGTATTTGCCCGCGATCATGTCCCCGGAACGGGGCAGGTTCGCCGAAGCTGGAGAGCCGCTCATGTCCGCTGCAGAGTACGGCGATGTCAATCGGGCCACAAGCGACCGACGGCGTGTTCCGGCGTCACCGCCGGCCCACGACGGTGGGTTTTCACGTCATTCCTCGGCCTTGCGGGCGGCGTCGCCCGTTCGGGTGATGCCCGGGTCGACCACGACGCCGCGCCCCTCGGAGGACGACCGAAGCCGCGCCCTGGTACGACGCGCCGACAGCTCGGGTAGGACCTCCGGGGGGAGCGCTTTAGTCGATGTGGACGCGCTCTCCGCCGATCGACGCGAGGCCCTCCAGGCTCCGGCGCTGCCAGTGTCGCTTCGAATCCGAGACGAACCTGGCGAGGTAGCGCGGAGCGCTCTCGACCTCCCGCATCCATGCCAGCATCGAGCGGAGGCACGCGGCGCTCATGAACTCGAGCGCCCGGAGATCGAAGACGACCTCCTGAACGTTCGACTCGAGCGCGACACGATGGATCGCCTGCAGAAAGGCGGTGAGATCGTCGCGCGTGACCGACTCGGCGCTGCCGACGAGCCGCACCTCGATTCGGGTCTCCGTCACGTCGGTCTCGGTCACCAGATCGGGCGTCGCGATCTCGCTGATCTCTTCGCTCATCGGAGCGGCGCTCCCTTCGCCAACCGAAAGCGGCCCTCTGCGCGGATGAGGACGGAGTCCTCCTCGAAGCGACCGCTCACGTCGAGGCCCGCCTCGGCGTGTACGCGACCGAGGCCGAGGCCCGAGCGCTCGACCTGCTCGGCGGCACGGCGCACGAGGTCGCGATAGTAGACGGCGCGATCGGAGCTGGCGTTCATCTCGCCCAGGATCGAGTCGAGCTGGCGGCTGCGGTCCTCGTCGAGCCGGTTCTTCGTGACGATGACGACGCCGATCTCCTCTGCCAGGCGATGCAGCTCCACCCGGATCCTGGTCACGTCCCCGGACGCATAGCGAACGGCATTGTCGAGCAGCTCGTGCGTCGCGACGATGACGCGCGAGGTGACGTCGCCGTCGGCGACGATCCGGCCGCACAGCTCACCGACGAAGCGACGCACGGTCACGACCAGAGGCGCGTCGGGCGAGAGACTCAGCTCGAACGACGTGCACGCTCCCTCCTTGACCGCGATCATTTGTTGGCCGCCGTCATTCGAGAACGACTCCCTTCCGAACGCACGCCCACTCGCTGCTCACCACCCACCCCCGAGACGCCGCAACGACCCAAGATACACGACGTTCACCATCTCGCTCCGGCTTCTTCGGTCACTCCCCGCATCACACGCTGGATTCCACGAGCCCCCAGCACCGCGCAGGACAAGGCGGGGCTGGAACGATACATCGTGTATCGGCCTTCGCCGGCCTGCAAGCCGCACTCTGACCCATGCACGAAATTGCAGACTTTCGGGGTCGGTGTCTACGGGCCAGCGAGGCCGCTCTCGACCAGCGCGAGCATCGCCTTCTTCGCACGCGCGATGTCGTTCGTCGACGCGGCCCCTTCGAGCAGCTCGAGCGCCACGCCTTCGAGCGCGGAGACGAGCGCCACGTAGGTGAAGCCATCGAGCGGCGCGACACCTCGCGCCTCGGCCGCCTGGACGAGAACCCTCAAGATCCGCGCGCGAAACTGACGGCGATGCCCCGCGAGCGGGGAGTCGGAGCGCACCGACTGCTCGACGAGCACCCGGAAGAGCGCCGCATTCTCGACGTGGAAATCGAGATACAGATCGACGCCCGCACGGACCCCGGACATCGAACCGTCCTCCGCCACGGACGCCTCGTCGAGCGCGCCGAGGAGCTCCCCCGTCGCGAGCTCGTACACGGCGGCGAGGACGTCTTCCTTGCTCGTGAAATAGCGATAGAACGTACGCCGAGCGATCCTCGCCTCTTCGAGGACGTCTTCCACGCGCGTCGCGGTGAAGCCGCGGCGAGCGAACACCTTCATCGCGGCGACGAGGATGCCGTTCTCGACCACGCGGGCGTTCAGCGATGGCGGAATGGAGCTTCGGGGTGGGAGCGACCTCCGCGTGCCCGAGGGCGGCGGCTGCGTCTTCCCCGGCTCGCTCGCCTGTCCCTGTCGTGCACGCGACGTGACGACAGGCGGTCGCGTACGACGGGGCATCGTTGACGATTGTCAGGGCTCCTTCGCGCCGTCGCAAGTGACCTCGCGTGGCGTGGATGTGTGTGTCGCCGTCATCCGCTCGCGCTCGAGGGCGCAACACATTCGACGAGCGGCCGTGCTCGGTCGCGGTCGTCCACTCGCGCTCGAGGGCGCAACACATTCGACGAGCGGCCGTGCTCGGTCGCGGTCGTCCACTCGCGCTCGAGGCATTCGACCAGCGACCGTGCTCGGTCGCGCGGTGTCGGTTCGATCGCGGGCGCCGTCCAGTGAAGCTCGGCCGCGCACGCCCTCGCCGCACGCTCTCGTAGCGCGCCCACTTGCTGGCGCGTTCGGCAGCGCTCTTTCGGCGCGGCCTCTCCCCTGGAAAGCCGCCTGCAACGAGGCAGGCTGACAACTGGGAAGAGGCTCTCGAGCCAGTCTCGGTGCCGAAGAGGGCACCGAGATCGGGGGCGTCGAGGGGGTTGGTGGAGCCGCGAGTCGGGCTTGAACCGACGACCTGCGCTTTACGAAAGCGCTGCTCTACCGCTGAGCTATCGCGGCGTGTCGAGGGAAGCGGATGTATTCCGAGACGCCCGACACGTCAAGAGATTACGCAGCATGACGCCGTCGGATTTGTTCGGCGAGCCGGCTGGAGGCCAGGCGGCTCATGGCCATGATGGTGTGCTGGGGGTTCACCCCGAGGTTCGTCGGAAAGACGCTCGAGTCGACGACGTAGAGCCCATCCACGCCGTGGACGCGGAAATCGGGGTCCACGACCGAGGCGCCCGGATCGCGCCCCATGCGTGCAGCGCCGAAGAGATGGGTCGCGATGAAGCTGTACGAGCGCGGCTCGAGCGGAGCTTCGGCGACGAGCTTCACCTCGTCGACCGACCGGAGGACGCTCGGTACGCCGAGGATGCCCGGCCAGACCTCGCGCGCTCCCGCCTCGAACATCATTCGCGCGATCAGCGCGCACGCCTTTCGAGCAGCGCGCATGTCGTTCTCGGTCATCGTGTAGCGGACGCGGTCGACGCCGCCCCACCCTTCGCGGACCGTCCCCTCGGCCTCGGCGCGGACCTGCGCGGCCCATACCGCGACATGGCCGAGCTGCGAGAGGCGCTCGGCGAGCTCGGCACCGACACCGGGGATGCGCGCGGCAGCGAGATCGGGCGGCAGCGAGATCGTCTCGAGCTTGAAGCGCTCCGTCTTGCGGAAGTGGATGCTCTCCGCGCCCTGCGTCGCGCCGAAGGCCATGTTGATCGGCCGCTCGAAGAGGGCGCCCATCGCGAGCCCCGGATGCGCCTGGAAGTGCTGCCCGAGCGCAGCCGAGCGGACACCACTGCGCCGGAGGATGTTCGGGCTCTGCACGGTGCTCGCGGCGATGACGACGGCATGGCGTGCGTGCAGCATCACGCGATGGCCGGTCGCCGAGCGCGCGACGACCGCAGCCGCACGCGCCCCGCGGATCTCGACGTGCTCGACACGGCACGACGTGAAGATGCGCGCGCGTCCGAGGCGAAGTGCCCACGGGACATAGGTGACGCTCATGCCCTGCTTCGCGGCGGTGGGGCACGCGGTGACGCACATCCCCGAGCCCGTGCAGCCCCGGTCGTAGCGACGCATCGGCGCGGCCTCGAAGCCGAGCTTCTGCGCCTGCTCGACGAAGAGGCGGTTGTTCTCGCCCATCACCTCGGGAGCGACCTCGCGGACGGAAAGGTCCGCCTCGAGCGCGGCGTAGTGTGGATCGAGGGCGCGAGGGGAGATCGCGTCACCGAGACCGAAGCGCCCGCCCCAGTCCTCGATGACGTCCTCCGGTGCGCGCCAGGCGATCGCCGAGTTGACGAGCGTGCTGCCGCCGACACATCGCCCTTGGAGCATCGGCATGAATGCGCGCCCCTGCAGGACCTGCATGCCGGCCTGGCGCATCGCGCGTGCAAACGTGGAGTAGACGTCGCTCTTTACGTTGCGCGTCTTGATCCACGGCCCTTCTTCGACGATGCCGACGTGGAGCCCTGCCGACGCGAGCACGTGCGCAGCAACGGCGCCGGCAGCGCCCGAGCCGACGACCACGACGTCGAAGGACTCACCACGGCTCGACGCGAGCGTCTCTCCGTCGACGACCGCACCTTCGGGGAGGTCGTCATCCGGGAAGCGGCGCGCGATCGGCTCACTCGGCGGCGTGAGCATGGGCGCCTCCTCGGGTTCGAGCGTTTGCCGGAAGTCCGATCTGGACGAGGCCCTCGGGGCCGGCGGACGCGAGCCCCGAGCGCGGGTTCGTCATCGCCGCACGCGCCTCGGGGGATTGTGCGTAGAGCAGCGAGCCGATCGCCTTGAACGCGACGACCAGCTGCCGGATCGCATAGACGGGGCTCGCGACCAGTCGCTCCAGTACGCGCTGGCGCTCTTCGGGCCCGATGTCGCTGATCGTCCGCGGCCGGCGCAAGATCCAGAGCGGCGCGAGGGCCACGATCCAGAGCGTCAGGCGGAGCCCGATCGACTGCTCGAGCGGCGACACTGCGATCGTGTCGGCGAAGAAGCGCGCGGGCCCCATCCGCGCGATGCCGTGCGGGAGCGCCGTGCGCTCCGGAAAGACGGCGTCGAACGCCGCCGCCGCCCACGCGAGCTCGAACCCGAAGAGCTTCATGCTGCCAGCCTCCCTCGAACGACAAAGCCTCTCTGTTTGCTCGATCAACCACCTCGAACAGTGCCCGTTGGGAGGAACGCCCCCCTCACCCGTCTGGACTGCAAGCCGTCGGCCTGCCCACGCTCAGCGTGTCTTGCCCTTCTTCGACGGCGCCTTCGCCGCCTCTTTGCCGAGCATGCTCGCCGTCTTCGTGCGCGCCTTGCCGTCGCCGTTCGTCTTGCCGCCTGGCTTGTGCCCGTGGCGCGCCAGCCACTCCTTGTCCATCGCGTCGAAGGCGGCGCGGAGGGTCTGGCGTGCGGCGTCGGCGTCGCCCGCACGCACGAGCTCGACGAGCACGTCGTAGAACGGGAGCGACTCATCGCGGCGGTCGTAGAGCTCCGCGAGCAACTCGGGCTCCTCTTCCGGGAACCGCGCGAACGTGTTCAGGATGAGCTCGAAGCCGACGTTCCGCGCCGCGCGAACGATGACGCGCTGGATCGCGAGGTCGCCGCGAGCGAACGCGAACGGATCGGGCAGGTTGTTCACCTGCTCGGCAGCGAGCTGCTTGATCGCGGCGAGGTCTTCCTCGGTGTGACGCTCCGCTGCGAGCGCGACCGCCTCCGAGACGAGCACCCGACGGACCTCGAGCAGCGACGTGAGGAGCTCCAGCCACGCGGGCTCCTCACGCTCGAGCGAGCTCATGACCATCGTGAGCGCCTCGAGGCCGGCACGCTCCCGCCACGACACGACCTCGGTGCCCGATCCGTGACGCGTGATGACGAGGCCCATCGCCTCGAGCCGCGCGAGCGCGGCACGGAGGGTGAGGCGATTGACGCCGAGGGCCAGCGAGAGCTCGCGCTCCGAGGGGAGTCGCGAGCCGGCGGCGATGCGTCCAGCGAGGATCTCGTTCCGCAGGCGGTCGGATACGGCATCGACGACGCTCGAGCGCGCGACCGGGCCGATCGCCGCGAGGGTCTCGGTCGGGTCGGTGAGCTCGGGTGTCGGCGGAGGTAGCTTTTTCATCGACTCATCCGGTGGTTCAACCAATCAAGCACGGAACCTGGCACTGCGCAAGGTCGTTCGCACTGGGGCGCGGGGGTCGCGCGAGCTCCACAGTCGAGGCTCTCGGCCCGAGGGGGAAGAGAAAACGCCGCCTCGATCACCGCCGCGTCGATCACCGTCTCCGCACGAGCGCGGAGCCTGGAGCGTGGAGCCCCCCACCTGATACCGTGTGCCACCTTGATCGACGTTCGTAGCGACACCGTCACCCGCCCTACCGCCGCCATGCGCGAGGCGATCGCCCGCGCCGAGCTCGGAGACGACGTCTTCGGTGAAGATCCGACGGTACGGGCGCTCGAGGCCGAGGCCGCCCGCATCACCGGGAAAGAGGCCGCCCTGTTCGTCACGTCGGGGACGATGGGCAACCAGCTCGCGATCGCCCTCCACACGCGGCCCGGCGACGAGGTCATCGTCGGCGATGGAGCCCACGTCGTCTTCTACGAGAGCGGCGCCGGCGCCGCGCTCTCCGGCGTGCAGTTCGCGATCGCCGGAAGCGGCGGGCTCTTCGACGCCGACGCGATGGAAGAGCGGATCCATCCGAAGGCGCACTGGAGCCCGCGCTCGAGCCTCGTCTGCCTGGAGAACACGCACAACCGCGCCGGCGGCCGGGTCTTCCCACAGGCCGCTGCCGTCGCCATCGCCGAGCGGGCGCGCTCACGCGGGCTCGGGGTCCACCTCGACGGCGCGCGCATCTGGAACGCGAGCGCGAAGACCGGGCTCTCCGTCGCCGAGCTTGCTGCGCCCTTCGATACCGTGAGCATCTGCTTCTCGAAGGGCCTCGGCGCCCCCGTCGGAAGCGCGCTCTGTGCACCGCGCGACTGGATCGAGCGCGCCCGGACGCTCCGGAAGCGCTGGGGCGGAGGCATGCGCCAGGCGGGGATCCTCGCCGCCGGCGCGCTCTTCGCGCTCGAGCACCACCGCGAGCGCCTCGGCGAGGATCACGACAAGGCGCGCCGCTTCGCCGAAGGGATCGCGAAAGCGCCGGGCGCCAGCGTCGACCTCGCGAAGGTCGAGACGAACATCGTGAACGTCGACCTCGAGGCGCCGCTGACCGCCGAGGCCGTCGCCGACGCAGCTCGCCTCCGCGGCCTCGCGATCAACCCGTCCGGACCGCGCCGCCTCCGCGCCGTCATGCACCTCGACGTCCTGCCCGATGACGTCGATCGCGCCGTCGCGATCCTCGCCGCGGCCATCGCCGACACGCGCGGGAAGGCATGATGCGCCGCCCGCACGCGCTCATCGCACACGCGTTCGTCGCGCTCGCCCTCTTCTCGACCGGGCTCGGCTGCGCCCCGAACCGCGGCGCGGCCTACGAGAAGGCGCTCGCCGAGGCGCGCCGCGCGCACCACGCCGGTCGCTTCGACACGGCAGCCGATCGCTTCGACGAGGCCGCCCGGACGGCGAAGGTGCCTCGGGACAGCGTCTACGCTCGATACGAGGCCGCGCTCGCACGCGCGCGCTCGGGCGACGTCGCTCGCGCGTCGAGGGAGCTCCGCGCGATCGCGGACGCGAATCCGCCGAACGCCTACTCCGCCCAGGCGGCCTTCAAGGCAGCCGATCTCGCGTGGAAGAGCGATCCCTCCGCCGGCTATGCCGAGCTCGAAGCGATCGCGCTGCGCTTCCCCGAGAGCGGCGTCGGGAAGGTCGCGCTCGGCCGCGTCATCCGCCACGACGACGAGAGCGGCCCCGCCAAGACGCTCGCTCACCTCGACGCGCTCGCCCCGAAGGTCGCGAAGACCTCACTCGAGGAGCTCGTTCTCTATGAGCGCGCGAAGCGCATCGCAGAGCTCGGCCGCTACGAAGAAGCGCGCGACGCCTTCGTCTTGGTCGCCGACCGTTGGCCTTACCCCGGCGGCGCATACTTCGACGACGCGCTCTACCGCGCCAGTGAAATGGAAGAGAAGCTCGGCCGTCCACGAGAGGCGATTGCCCACCTCGAGCGCATGCTCTCGTTCCGCGAGAGCTCCTCGACGATGGGGAGCTACGAGCGCCCCCGTTACTCCTCCGCCATCCTCCGCATCGCAACGCTCTACGAGGAGCGGCTCGGCGACCGAGCAAAGGCGCGCGAGACGCTCCACCGGCTCTACGCCGACTTCAAGACGTCGACGCTGCGCGACGACGCGCTCTGGCACGAGGCGGAGCTCTGGCAGAAGGACGGCGACAAAGAGACCGCCTGCAATCGCCTCTCGACGCTTGCGAGCGATTTCCCGGACTCGCGCTACGTGCCGTGCGCGGTCGAGCGCTGTCCGTCGATCAAGCGGCCCTCGAAGAGCAAGGCGCCGAAGAGCTGCCGTGATTACCTGAGCCGCGAGCCCGGCGAGAGGGCGGACGACGATCCTCCGACTGCCGGCGCGACTCGACCGGACGATTCGAAGTAGCAGAACACCTCGGCACGCCAGCCCATGCGGCGCGCCCGGAGGTTTCGAAGAAGGAGAACGGCTCGGTCCAGCCCGCACGCGGCGGGCTGGAGGCGAACGCCGAGACGACGCGACGCGACCCGACCCTAGCGGTCGTCAGTCGTCGTCGTCCTCTTCCTCTTCTTCCTCGTCGTCGTCGTCTTCGTCGTCGTCTTCGTCCTCGTCCTCGAGGTCCTCGTCGTCGAAGTCGTCGACGCTCTCTTCTTCTTCCTCTTCGTCGGCCTCGGCCGCGGCGGGCTTCTTCTCGAACTTCACGTCGACGCCGATGTCGCCGAGCTGGGCATCGAGAAGCTCGAAGAGCTCATCCACATCGTCGCCCGACCACTCATCGAGCATCTCGGTGAGGAACTCGTAGAAGTCGCCGCTGTCGAGGCGGCGCTCGATCTCCTCGACCTGCTCCTCAGTGAATGCTTCGAGAATGTCCTCGCGCAGCGTCTCGGTGTCCCCTTCCTCGATCGCGTCCTGCGCCGAGAGACGAATCTGCCGAACCGCACGTTTGTCGAGAACGATCTCCATCTGTCCTTACTCCGAGAAACCGGAACACTTGCGCGTCGCTGTCAGCTGCGACGATGCAGCGCCCACGAATACGCAAAGCCATCGTGCTGTGTCAACGTGCGAACGATGGTTTCGCGCTCGAAGGGGTGAGGACCTCTCCATCACGTCCGTCCAACCGGGCTCCAGCAGAGCAGCCAGCCGCGTACGGCGTGTATGCTGAGCACGTGCGCGGCGTGTCGGAGAAACCTGTGGCCTCGACCTCGCGAGCTCGTACGAGCCGCGGCGGCCTTCCTCCGCGCCACTGGCTTCCGCCGGCGATGACTGGACGCGGATGCGGATGCGTTCGCGGCGCGACGCTCACCGCGACGATGGTGACGCTCGCTGCCGGCGTCGCCTCGGCGCAGCCGGAGCCCGCGCCGACACCGTCGCCGGCGCCGGTGACCGCGTCGGCGCCCCAACCCTCCGCACCTGCAGACTCAGCCGAGCCGCTCGGTCCAACGCACGACGCACGGCGGCTCGCGCGTGACCTCGAGACGGCACCACCACCGCCGTCGCACGTCGTCTACTTCCAGTACGGCGTCGCGTTCGCGGCCGAACAGGTTCTCGCGCCCGGACCAGTCTGTGACGACACGTCAGGTGTCCCATGCATCCTCGGCGCGGGCGGCGGGGTCGTCGTCCGAGGCGGCTGGCGCAGCTCCGGCCCGCTCTACCTCGGCGGCGCCTACGAGATGACGAAGCAGGACCCGAACAAGCTCTATCGGTTCGCCCTCCTCCAGCAAGCGCGAGCGGAGGGCCGCTACTACTTCATGACCGCGCGCGTCACCGAGCCGTACGCAGCGATCGGCCTCGGAGTCGCTGGCTACGGGAACGAATGGGCGATCGACACCTGGGGCCCAGCCGGCTCGATCGGCGCCGGCATCGAGTACCAAATCACGCGCCGCACCGTCGTCGGGCTCGCGTTCGCCTATCGCCTCCTCCACTTCAGCCGCTTCACGGACACGGCCGGCTCGGAGCGCAACCCCGGGATCGCTCAGCTCCTCGGGCTCGATCTCGTGCTGGAGCAGCGGGACGCGATCGTCCGCGCCGGAGCCGACGCGACACGGTCGCCCTGAGGCCCATCGGCTGCAGCGAACGGGCCAATCTCCCGCCCGAGCCCAATGCGCGAGCGCCGTCAAGACCCTCGACGAACCGAGAGGAGGGAGGCCAGGCCGAACGCATCGAACACGACGTTGCCCTTGAAGGCCGCTTGACGGTCGCGGTGCGGTGTTGTCCCCTACGGGGAACGTGATCCGAGGGAGCTTGCGACCGAGGAAGAGGAAGCCGGGAGCCCGACGCGTGGAACGAACCACGTCATGACCTGCTCGACGTGCGGACGAGAGAATCCGCCTCACCTGACGTTCTGCCAGGAGTGCGGACAGCGCCTCGGGCCACGCATTGCGCCTCCGACGCCGCCCATCGGCCTCGGCGGGCAGGATGCCTACGGCCCGCCACCGAACGTGCAGCCCGCGCCGCGCGCCGCAACGGCGCTCGGGATCGCGAACAGCGCGCCTGATCACACGCCCGCCGCGCCTCCCGTCGCTGCGGCTGCGCCTGCGACCGGAGCCGAGCGTCGCTGCAAGATCTGCGATACGGCCAACGGCCCGAACCTCCGCTACTGCACATCGTGCGGGAGCACGCTCGAGCCCGCTCCTGTCGCTCTGGCGTCAGCGCCCGCTGCCGTCGTCGCCGCGCCGCCCGCTGGAGCAGTCCCGGTGTCCCCCGCGAACGCGATCGTTCCGACGGGCGTGGTGAACCTCGCGAGCGGCGCCGCTGCTCCCGCGGACACGACGCGCACGTGCAGCCGGTGCAAGGGCACCGCCGATGGATCCGCGCAGTTCTGCAAGTTCTGCGGGAACCCGCTTGGTAGCGAGCCGGCGCGCGAGCCGGCGCCTCAGCCAGCGGCCGCAGGCCCCGCGCACGAGCGGCTCGAGCTCCCGCGCCCGAATGGCGCCGGGGACGCCGCGCAGCCTGCGCTCGCGCGCCCGCCGACCGCGCCGATCGCGCAGGTCGCGTCGCAGGTGCTCGCGGCCATGCGGCCGATGCCGGCGCAGCCCGCGCCTGCGCCCTCTCCGTCTCCCATCGGCCCGATCGCTCCGGGCGCGTCGGCGGCTCCGGCCGCGACGGCCGAAGAGCGCTCGTCGAGCTACGGCGCACCTCCCCAGCCGAGCGGCGCCGCCGCGCTCGCCGCGAGCCAGCCGGCGCCGATGCCGACTCCTGCTCCGGCTCCGGCGCCTGCCCGTCCCGCAGCGAGCCCGCAGCGTGGACGCCTCGTCGTGATCGCGAAGAGTGGCGCGGACGGGCCGAGCTACCCGTTCGGCGACCTCCTCGACATCGGGCGCACCGACGGCAACGTCGTCGTGAGCGAGGACCCCTACCTCTCGCCGCGTCACGTTCGCATCGTCTGGAACAACGGCAAGTTGCTCCTCCGCGACCTCGGGAGCACGAACGGTGTTTACCTCCGCCTCGCGGCCTGGAGGGACATGGGCGCCCGGCGAGCCGGGGACAGCCCCGAGATTGCGGTTCCGCTCTCCGACCAGGACCTCATCCTGGTGGGCCAGCAGGTGCTGCGCTTCGATATCCTCAAGGAGGGCGAGGGTGGCTTCGGTCCGGCGCAGGAACACGGCACGCTCTTGTTTGGCTCTCCCGCCGCTCCAAGGTACGCTCGCCTCTCTCAGCGCACCGTCGAAGGAATCGCGCGAGACGTTTATTACGTCCGGAAAGTGGAGACCGTGCTCGGTCGTGAGTCGGGAGATGTGGTGTTCACAGAGGACCCGTTCCTGTCGCGCCGTCATGCCGCGATTCGCCTTCTCGCACGGGACGGCTCGCCGCCAGCGGCTTCACGACCTCTACCGCCGACCGAGGCTCGCTTTGCGCTCGTCGACCTCGGCTCGTCAAACGGAACCTTCCTTCGTATCCGGAGCGATGTCGAGCTCGCGCCGGGCGACCACTTCCGCGTCGGACAGCAGCTCTTCCGCGTGGACTTCGACGGGGCACGTGGGTAGCCGCATGAGGGTTCGCACGTGACGCAGCCCGAGACCCCCGCACCGGCGCCCGCCACCTCTGGTGGGAGCACGAGCGAGAACTCGAACACCGGCGAGGAGTCGCCCGCGACGGAAGTCCGGGTCCACCTCTTCGCTCGTACGGACGTCGGCCAGGTCCGCGAGCACAACGAGGACAACTTCCTCGTCGCGGATCTCACGCGCCGCTCGCGCGGCCTGCTCGAGGCAAACCGCGCAACGGTCATCGGCGAGCAAGGCGCCGTCTTCGCCGTCTGCGACGGCATGGGCGGCGCCGCAGCGGGAGAGATCGCGAGCCAGCTCGCCGTCGACATCATCTACGAGCGCCTCGTCGACGGGCTCGGCGACCGGCCGATCAAGCGCGACGACCTCGCTCGTCGCCTCGTCCGAGCCGTCGAGTCGGCCGGGCTCCGCATCTTCCATGAGGCCAAAGCCGACCGCTCGCGCCGCGGCATGGGCACCACCGTCACGGCGGCCGCCCTCGTGGACGAGGTCCTGTTCTTTGCGCAGGTCGGCGACTCGCGCGGCTACATCCTCCGCGGCGACACGCTCGTGCAGCTCACGCGCGATCAGTCGCTCGTGAACCAGCTCATCGAAGCCGGCCAGCTCACCGAGGAAGAGGCCGAGACCTTCGAGCACAACAACATCATCCTCCAGGCGCTCGGTACGTCGGACACGGTGCAGGTCGACCTCACGTACGCCGAGGTCCGCCGCGGAGACATCCTGCTCCTCTGCTCCGACGGCCTCTCAGGCATGGTCCGCTTCGAGGACATCCGCGAGACGCTCCGGTCCGGCGCCGAGCCGCTCGACATCTGCAAGGCCCTCACCGAGCGCGCCAACCAGGCCGGTGGCCACGACAACATCACCGTCATCATCGTCCAGTTCGACGGTCCGACGCTCAAGCCGAGCGACGCCGAAGGCGGCGAACCGCTCAAGTATCGCAAGTACGTCCTCGCCGACGAGTCGCTCGACGAGAAGACCCGCCCGATGCCGGCGATCGACGTCGGCGCGATCACTCCCAGCGACTCGAGCGTCGGGGAGAGCGCCCCGCGAACGACGTCGAACGCGCCGACGAGCTGGCAGGAGCAAGGCCTCCACGGCGGTGACCACGACTACGACCGCGTCGACATCCCCGGTACGCACGTGCCGGTCTGGATGGTGATCGGCATCGTCGCCGGCGTCGTCATCCTCCTCGCTGGTACGGCGTTCCTCCTCCTCCGCTAGCCCGGGCTAGGGTCTCGGCTCAGAGCAGCTTCGCGGCGATCGGGTTCTCCGCATCGATCGCGAGGGCCTCGCGCGCCGCCGCGCGCGCGCCGTCGCGGTCCATCCTCGCGAGACGCGCCACTCCGATCCACGACCAGGCGGCCGAGGCGCGCGTCCGATCCGGATCGTCGGTCAACGGAGCGAGGATCTCCTCGGCCTCCGCGAACGCATCGCGCCGGAGGAGCTGTCGCGCGACGAGCATGACGAGCTCCGGCGCATCTCCGAACCGCAGACGCGCGCGGCCGATGACGTCGTCCGCCTCCCCTTCCCGATCGAGGCGGAGCAGACACTCGGCGAGGCCGAGGTAACCGGCGAGCGCGTCGGGCTCGACCTGCGTGAGGCGGAGGTACTGCTCGCGCGACTCTTCGAATGCACCGCGCTGGAAGAGCCTGCGAGCGAGGTTCGAGCGCGCCGGGACGAAGCCGGGGTCGACCTTCAAGGCCTGACGGTAGTGCCCCTCGGCTTCCTTCCCGATGTCGCGCTTGTCCGCCAAGAGGCCGAGCGCGTGGTGCGGCGCAGGCAGGTCGGGGTTGAGGTCGCGCGCCTTGATGAAGTGCTTCCGGGCGCGCTGGAGGTTGCCGCGTCGCAGCTCGACGTACCCGAGGTTCACCCAGGCCTCCGTGAACCGCGGGCTGTACTCGAGCGCGACGGAGAACCGCGCCTCTGCGGTCGAGAGATCCCCGGCGGCGAGCGCGGCCGCGCCATCTCGGTTCAGCTCCAGCGCCTTCGGAGGCAGCGGAGGGACCGTCGAGCAAGCCAGCGTGAGCGCGCACGACAGAGCCACGACGAGGGCGAGCATCACGAGGCGCATGGTGCCGCTGTCGGCCGGAGGCTCTGCTTGGTTGCGTGCATTCGACGAGGCCGACCGAAGGCCCAGCCCCCACCTCGCCAGCACAGCCGACGCGAGCGCGGAGGACCAAGCCCAAGTAGACGTATTTCCTCGGAGAGAACTGCGTCGCGGGAGCTGCTCGGAGGCCGTGCGATGGCACGCGGGGTGCGCTATGTATGAGCCAGGTCCATGAGCGTGCCCAAGGGATTCGTCAGCGCGACCCACTCGGTTCTCTTCGAAGACGGCGAAGATCGCTGCAGCGTCTGCACCGAACCGCTCGGGGCCGAAGGCGACGACGGAACCGAGGTCCGTGGTCGTGGCCTGCTCGTGTGGGCTCGCGGCGAGGAGCGTCGCTACGAGGAGCCGCACCTCTGTCCGAGCTGCGCGTCGGCGATCGGTGTCAGCGCCCTCCAGCGCTGGGAGATCGAGGAAGACGAGGGCTGACGCGCCGCCCCCCTCGAGCGGTCGAGGGGGCGACGTCGCACGATGCGAGCGCGCAGGCGCCGGCCATGCAGGCGCGGCTCACTGGAGCACTTCGTCGTCGGGCTCGTCGAAAGGCGACGGAGGGCGCCGCTCGAGGTGCTCGAGGCAGAGCGCGCGAAGCGCGGGCGCGACGGTGGTCGACGTCGCGACGAGCCGAAGCTCCTGACGAACGAGCAGCCCGACGAGCGGCGCGCTGACCTCGAGCGGAGTGTCGGGGTTCAGCACGAGCGCGATCCGGATTCGCGGCCGATGAGTCCATCGCGGCGTCCGGGCGATCTGCGAGAGGACGTCGGGACGGCAGGGCCGACGCGAGGCGAGCGACAGCACGTCGTCCTCGATGACCTTCGGGTTCGACAGGAGCTGCCGGATGACGTCGGGATGCGGATCGCGCAGGAGCCGTTCGGTCATCGCCCGATCGGGCTTGCGGGCAAGTGACTTGCGCTCGCCGAGCGTCAGCGGCCTCCCCCGTCCGTAGTCGGGGATGCGATCTTCCTCGGGATGGGGGACGTCGCGCGCGGGGGCGACCGAGAGCGGCTGCCTCACGAGCCGCTCGAGTGCGAGGTGTGGAACGCCGGCCGCCTCCTCGCGCAGGAGCTGCACCACGGGGCCGAGCAACGGGTCCTGGAGCGCATCGACGAGCGCGACGAGGGCCTCGCGCGCCGAGGGCTCGGCCTGCTCGGCACGCGCGCAGAGGACGTCGAGCGCTCGCGCCAGCTCGACGACATCCCCCCTCCGGAGCAACGACCTCACGTACGAGACGCGGAGCTCGGCCTCCGGGATCGACCGCGTCGCGCGAATGATCGCCTCGGCGCGCTCGCCGGGAGGCCCGGCGCTCAGGAGCCAGCCTCCCACTTCCTCTTCGCCTCGCGCTCGAAGCGTGCACCAGCCTCGGCGACGCTCGCGAGCTCACCGGCATCTCCTAGTTCACTCGACTCGAGGGCGCACGCGATGTCGAGGTGCGGGTCGAGCGCGCGCCGGACCGAGCCGGTGCCGCCGCGGCCCATCGTCCGGATGAGCCGGAATCGACCTGCGACGACCCTGTTCTTCTCGAGCATCATCGTGAAAGGCCCCGCATAGGAGCGTGCCGGTCCCGAGTCCGAGCCCGAGCCCGGGGCCCCGACAGGTACAGCCATTCCAGGCTAACAGCGCGTCGCGCCACGCGGAAGCGAGCGGCTCGTGCGAAAGCGCCTGCAGGCAGACGGCGCGCGGTCCACGGCGCGCGGTTCCGCGACACGACACAACGGGAGGCGCTTGAAGAGCATCCCAACGAGGGTCGACGCGAGCTGCGGCTCGAACAGCCTCTGCACCCGCTTGCGCCAGGTCGTGTGGAACGCGAAACTAGGCCCACTGCCTTGTCCGATTTCACGGTGGAGCTCTTGGTCCCGATTCGGCGTTTGCCGACCCCTCTCGACCGGGATGGTCGGGGTATGCCCGAGACGTCGTCCGTCGACCCGACCCCGGGTTCTCTTCGGGTCGTGGCGGCGGGCGGCTCCGATCCGCCCAGACCGATCCAGACGCCGGGCGAAGGCGAGGACGTCGAGCTCGAGGACTCACCGGTCAGCGCGACTCCGCGCCGGTACAAGGTGATTTTTCACAACGACGACTACACGACGCAGGAGTTCGTGGTTTACGTGCTCGAGCGGTTCTTTCACAAGTCGGAGACCGAAGCCCGACACATCATGTTGACGGTGCATCACAAGGGAGCCGCGGTCGCCGGCGTCTACACCAAGGACGTCGCCGAGACGAAAGCTCAGCAGGTAATGGACGCCGCTCGCGAGAACGGTATGCCGCTGCTCCTCACGACCGAGCCGGAATAAGTAAGGTAGACGAACGATGCGTATCAGCCCCGAAGTCGAGATCGCGCTCACGCTCGCTCAGAACGAGGCGGCCAGGCGTCGTCATGAATACTTCACGCTCGAGCACCTGCTCTACGCGCTGCTCTTCGACGAGTCGACCGCGCAGATCATCCGGCACGCAGGTGGAGATCCCGCCGCCATCAAGAAAGAGCTCGAGCAGTTCCTCTCCGATCAGCTCGAGAGCGTCCCGGAGGAGAACTTCGACGTCCCCGCCGCCTCGCTTGCGGTGCAGCGCGCGATCCGCCGGGCGGCGGCTCATGTGCAGTCGAGCGGCAAGGAGCAGATCACGGGTGCGAACGTGCTCGTCGCGATCTTCGCCGAGCGCGAGTCCCCCGCGGTGAGCATCCTCGAGAAGTCGGGGGTCACGCGCCTCGACGTGGTCGCGTACATCTCTCATGGCGTGTCGAAGGCGGAGGAGCCGGACGAGGGCCGCGAGAAGGAGGCCGCCTCGCTCGACGGAGAGGCCGAGGGTCCGCGCTCCCGCCGCGACCCGCTGAAGGCCTACACGGTCAATCTCAACGACGAGGCACGCGACAAGCGCATCGATCCGCTCGTCGGCCGGTCGAACGAGATCAGCCGCATGATCCAGATCCTCGCGCGGCGGAAGAAGAACAACCCGCTGCTCGTCGGAGACTCCGGCGTCGGCAAGACGGCGATCGTCGAAGGGCTCGCCCTCAAGATCGTCCAAGGCAGCGTCCCGGACGCCCTCAAGAAGGCGACGGTGTACTCGCTCGACATGGGCGCCCTCATCGCCGGCACCCGCTACCGCGGCGAGTTCGAGGAGCGGCTCAAGGGCGTCGTGAAGGCGCTCCAGAAGGTCGACGGCGCGATCCTCTTCATCGACGAGATCCACACCATCGTCGGCGCCGGCGCGACCAGCGGCGGCAGCATGGATGCGTCGAACCTGCTCAAGCCGGCGCTCGCCTCCGGACGAATGCGCTGCATCGGCTCCACCACGTTCGAGGAGTTCCGCCAGCACTTCGAGAAGGACCGCGCGCTCTCGCGTCGCTTCCAGCGAGTCGAGGTCGCCGAGCCCTCGATCGAGGACACGAAGAAGATCCTCGAGGGGCTCCGCGGCAAGTACGAGGAGTTCCACGGAGTCCGCTACACCGACGACGCGCTGGACGCCGCGGCGACGCTCTCCGCCCGCTACCTCCACGACCGACGGCTGCCGGACAAGGCGATCGACCTCCTTGATGAGGCGGGCGCCGCGGCGAAGCTCAAGCT
>MKVQ01000013.1:184027-194663 GCA_001899635.1 Myxococcales bacterium 68-20
CTCGAGAACGCGCCGAAGACGACCCGCACCGGGGAGGCACCCGCCGCGACCCGCGCGGCCGCGGCGAAGGGTGACGGCGCCGACAAGGCCGAGAAGCCGAAGATCATCGTCGGCGTCGTCGAGGTCGAGACGGTGCTCGCACGTATGGCGCAAATCCCGCCACGCGAGGTCAGCTCGAACGACAAGGAGAAGCTCAAGAACCTCGACGCCGATCTCCGAGGCGTCGTCTTCGGTCAGGAGCGCGCGATCAAACAGCTCGCGGCGGCGATCAAGCTCGCGCGCGCCGGCCTTCGCTCTCCCGAGAAGCCGATCGGCAACTTCCTCCTCACCGGCCCCACCGGCGTCGGCAAGACCGAGGTCGCCAAGCAGCTCGCGAAGATCATGGGCATCAGCTTCGTGCGCTTCGACATGAGCGAGTACATGGAGCGCCACACCGTCTCGCGCCTCATCGGCGCGCCGCCGGGCTACGTCGGCTTCGACCAGGGCGGCCTCCTCACGGACGCGATCGCGAAGACTCCGCACGTGGTGCTCCTCCTCGACGAGATCGAGAAGGCGCACCCCGACGTCTTCAACGTGCTGCTCCAGATCATGGACCACGGCAAGCTGACCGACAACAACGGCAAGTCGACCGACTTCCGCCACGTCATCCTCTTGATGACGAGCAACGTCGGCGCACGCGATCTTGGACGCCGCGCGGTCGGCTTCGGCGATCGCCGAGCGACGGGCGACGCGGAGCGCGAGTACAAGAACCTCTTCAGTCCCGAGTTCCGAAACCGCCTCGACGCCCGCATCCAGTTCGATCCCCTCTCGCAGGAGACGATGGGCAGCATCGTCGACAAGTTCATGAAGGAGCTGTCGGCGCAGCTCGCCGAGCGCAAGGTCGCCCTCGACCTCACGCCCGCGGCGCGCGCGCACCTCTCGGAGAAGGGCTACGATCCGGACTTCGGTGCACGTCCGCTCACGCGCGTGATCCAGGAGGACGTGAAGCAACCGCTCGGCGAGGAGCTCCTGTTCGGCAAGCTCGAGAAGGGCGGCAAGGTCACGATCGACGCCGAGACCGCGGAGATCGAGGACGAGGCCACCGGAGAGAAGAAGCCCGGCAAGCGGCTCGCGTTCCGCTTCGAGTCCGCAGCCGCACCGCCTCCCGCCGGCGAGGAGAAGACGAAGAAGGCCTCGGCCGGAGCTGCATGATCCTCGGCGCGAGCGCGACGGGACCGCGCGAGACGCCACGTCGTCACGCGCGGTGGAGATCGTGGGGCACGTCGGCCCTCGCGATGCTCGTCGTGCTCACGCTCGTCGGGTGTGCCCCGTCCAAGAAGAAGGTACGGAGCATCGACGACGAGGACGACAACTCGAAGGCCTTCGCCGAGCTCGAGAAGAACGGACGCGACGACACCCCGAGCCAGCCGGATTCGCCTGCTGGCAGCGACAAGCCGAAGGGGCCGGTCTACCCCGCCCCGTTCACCGCGGAGCAGATCCGCGGGGCGACGAAGAACGGCCGTACGTATCGCTACAAGGTCGAGGTCCCGAACAAGCCGACGAAGGAGTACGCGATCACCTTCCGCAAGGTCGACGAGGGCGGCGCAGAGGTGTGGAGCGGAAGCGACAGCTCGAAGCGCATGGGGTGGCTCACGCTCCAGCAGCAGTCCGAGTTCCCGAAGGACAAGGTCACCACGCGCGACGACAAGCTGAAGACGCCCGCCGGAAAGTTCGAGTGCGTCGTGTACGAGGTCGACGGCGACGAGGGCGAGGTGTGGACCTACTACTTCGCGAAGAAGCTCCCTGGCGCACCGGTGTTCTTCTACGTCGAGCGCAACGGCAAGCGCCTCCGCACGACCACGCTCGTCGAGCACGTCCCCGGACGCTGACCACATCCACGACGGCACCCGAGCCGCCGCCGGCGCGCGAGATCGACGCCGCGAGCCACCCGAACGCTGACCGCGCTACGCCCGCGCTCGCGTCGAAGCACGATGCGGCGCAGCCCCAAATTTCCTTGCGTGAGGCCTAAAGAGCTTCGCGCGCGGGCCGTTCAGCCATCCATGACCGTGAGGAGCATCGCGACGGCCCGGCCCCCTTCGCTCGAGTCCCGTGGCACCGAGGCCGCCGCCCTCGCCCGCCTGGCGCGCCTCGAGCAAGCGCTGGAGACGTCGATCACGGCGTGCCGAACAGGATCGGAGCTGGTCGAAGAGACCGCGCTCACGCAGGCCGTCGCGGTCGTTGCGCACCTGTTCGGTGCCGCGGACCGGCGTATGTCCGCACGCGCTCAGAGCGCCATGGCTGACGCCTACGACGCCTGCCTCCAGGGTCTGTCCGGCGCGTGGGCGGGCGACTCCAACTCGCTCGTGCTCGCGCTCTCCGCCGTTCGCACGATCCGAATCTCGCTGGCGCCGCGCAAGCCGACGCCGTCGACGCTGCCGCGCGCGGCGTGAGGGAGCTCGAGCTCATCGGCAGACGGAAACGCGGGGCTCGGCGATTCCTCTCGGGAACCCGCCGACGGGCAAAAGAACGGCGAGGCTGGACACTGAACATAGGTTCCGTATAGTTGCCGGGTGGCCCGCTTCCTCCCGGTCTCGAACCCGCCGAGTCGCTTCGACTCCACGATGCTGGAGTACGACGACGGCGAGGCGCCGGACGCGGAGGTCACCGTCTACGAGGACCAGTCGAAGAGCATCCTCTCGGCAAACGACTCTCCCGACGTCGGCTTCCGCTGGAGCGTGAACCCGTACAGGGGCTGCCGCCACGCGTGCGCCTACTGCCTAGACGGGGGGACGCCGATCCTCATGGCCGATGGGAGCACACGCGACCTGGCATCGATTCGCGTCGGCGATGAGATCTACGGAACGGCCGTCGAGGGCGCGTACCGTCGATACCGGCGCACGCAGGTCCTCGCTCACTGGCAGACCGTGAAGCCTGCTTACAGAGTGAAGCTCGCCGATGGAACCGAGCTCGTGGCCAGCGCCGATCACCGGTTTCTCACCGATCGCGGCTGGAAGCACGTCACGGGAAGCGAGTGTGGTCGAAACCGGCGACCCTTCCTTACAACGGCGAACCGCCTCATCGGCACGGGCGCGTTTGCGAGATGCGAGGCGATGACCGCCGAATACGAGCGCGGGTATCTCTGCGGGATGGTCCGCGGCGATGCGCTGCTGAAGACGTTTCGCCATCAGCGCGCGGGGCGTGCGAATGGCGACCAACACCAGTTTCGGCTGGCCCTCGTCGATCTGGATGCCCTTCGACGAACCCGCGCGTACCTGGATCGCGTGTCGATCGCTACACGAGAGTTCGTATTCAAGGAGGCTTGCGGGAGCCATGCCCGTATGGAGGGCATCCGCACCCATGCGCTCGGAAACGTCGATCGCATCCGATCGATCATCGAGTGGCCGGCAATGCCCACACGCGACTGGCGCCGCGGCTTCCTCGCAGGAATCTTCGACGCCGAAGGATCGCGAAGCCGCGGTGTCTTCCGCATCTCCAACACCGACACGTCGATCGTGAACGCCACACTCGACTCGCTTCGGGCGCTCGGGTTCGACGCAGTCCTCGAGCCCCCCGGCCCACGAGCCGTAGCGAGCAACGTACGCATGCGTGGCGGCCTCCGGGAGCAGCTGCGCTTCGTCCACATGACGAACCCGGCGATCCGTCGGAAGTGGAACCTGCAAGGCTCGGCGCTGAGGCACCCGAAGCGCCTGCAGGTCTCGTCGATCGAGCGGCTCGGGTTCGACCTGCTCATGTTCGACATCACGACGGGCACCGGGGACTTCATCGCCAACGGGGTTGTCAGTCACAACTGCTACGCGCGCCCCTCGCACGAGTACCTCTCGTTCGGTGCGGGGACCGACTTCGAACGGAAGATCGTGGTCAAGCCGCGGGCGCCCGAGCTCCTCCGCGAGAGCTTCGAGAAGAAGTCGTGGAAGGGCGAGCTCGTCGTCTTCAGCGGGATCACCGACTGCTACCAGCCGCTCGAGTCGAAGCTGCGGCTGACTCGCGGCTGCCTCGAGGTCTGCGCGGAATACCGGAACCCGGTCGGGATCATCACCAAGTCGCCCGTCATCGAGCGCGACATCGACGTCCTCCAGGAGCTCGCACGCGTCGCCAGCGTCCGTGTGAGCGTGAGCGCTCCGTTCTGGGATCCGGACGTGGCAAAGGCAATGGAGCCGACGGTGACGACGCCCGAGCGGCGCATGAAAATCATCGAGACGCTCGCGAAGGCCGGCATCCCCACCGGCGTCAGCGTGTCGCCGATCGTACCGGGGCTCAACGACGATCACCTCGGCGATGTCCTCGAGCGCGCACGCGATGCCGGCGCGCACCATGCGTTCTACGTGCTGCTCCGATTGCCGGGTCCGGTGAAGGACGTGTTCGAGAAGGCACTGCGCGAGAAGCTGCCGCTCCGTGCGGAGAAGGTGCTTCGTCGCCTCCGCGAGGCGCACGACGGCAAGCTCTACGACGCGTCGTTCGGTGCGCGCGGCCGCGGACACGGCGTCTACGCCGATACGATCCGGATGCTCTTCGAGCGAACGGCGAAGCGCTGCGGGCTGAGCGCAGACGAGCTCACCCAGTATGTCGCGCCGTCGACCTTCCGCCGCCCTTCGAAGCACGGGCAGACGTCGTTCGGCTTCTGAGTGCCCGCGAGGAGCGCCGTCGAGGCGCCCTCCGCTCCGCTTCGCTCGTCAGATCGACCTTCCGCCGCCCTTCGAAGCGCGGGGAGACGTCGTTCGGCTTCCGAGTGCCCGCGAGGAGCGCCGTCGAGGCGCCCCCCGCTCCGCTTCGCTCGTCAGAGCGTCTCGAGGTAGGTGACGAGGTCTTTCACCTGCACGCTGGTGAGGCCCGAGGTCTGACCGTGGTTGTCGCCGCCTCCCGCCGGTCCGAACCGATCGAGGAGGGTGGCCGCGCGACCATCGTGGAGGAATGGGGCGCGAACGCCGACGCCGAGGAGCGAGGGCACCTGGAAGAGCTCGCTCTTGCCGGGCGCCCCGGTGCCGACGTCGACGCTCTCGTTGTTCGTCAGCTTCGCGCCGGAGTGGCAGCCGCTGCACCCGACGGCCGCGCTCTCGAAGAGCTTCTTCCCTCGCGCAGCTGCCGCAGGATCGCTCGGCGCGGACGTGCTCGGCGCAGGAAGGCGCGTGAGATATGCGCGCAGCGCGTCGAGCTGACCGTAGCCGAGTTGCGGGCCTCCCATCCGCTTGCCGAACACCGGGCCGCCGAAGCTCTCGATCCCCTCCATGTCCCCGCCCCAGTGGTACGGCGCCGTCCCGTCGAGCGTGCCTTCGAGGGACTGAGTCCGACGCTCGCCGGTCGAGAACTTCCAGACGCGACCGTCATCGCCGCCGCCGGGATGACACGATACGCAGGCGATCCCGGTGCTGGAGTTGCTGTGGAAGATCGCATGCCCCGTGTCCTCGCGGCTCGCGCCGCCGAGGGCGATCGACTGCCAGCTCGCGCTGTCCGTCGCGCGAACGTGAATCGCTGCAGGCTCACGCGTGAACACGACGAGCCTGTCGTCCCGGGTGAAGGCGACCGCGACGGCCTGTCCGCTCGGGTCGCGCGCCACGCCTTGCCCGCCGGGCGCTCCCTGGCAGCCGGAGGTGTCGAGCGAGGCGAACGCTTGCACCTGCATGAGCTCCTTGATGTGCGCATTGCCGGCGGCGATGACCGCCCATCGATTGCCCGCATGTGACCGCGCGAGGTCGACGGGGACGACGGCTTGCACCAGGGTGTCGTGCGGCTCGACGAGGAGCCCATCCGATGCGGCGTCCGGAGTGAACGTGGTCACCGTGCTCATGACGGGTCCCCCGCACGGCTGCGTCGGAGGTGCACCGTAGGCCTGCGGCGCCTCGACGTCGATCGTGTCGGTCGACGCCATCTGATGCACGAGCGCCGCTCTGTTCTGCCCGGCGCTCGCGAGACGCCATCCGACGAACGGCTCCCTGCCCGCCGCCTTCGGCGGAGCGGCACGCGACAGCAAGGTGCCGTCGGAGCGGCGAACGCGAAGCACTTCCGCGGTCCGGAGACGGCTCACGAGGAGATCGGTTTCGAGCGCGACGACATCACGAAGGTCGCGATCGATCCGGGCGCGTACCTGTGGCGCTCCCGCGGGATCCGCGGGGAGCGCGACGATCTCACCCCCGGTGCAAGCAACGAAGAGCTCCGCGCCATGACGAGCGATGCCTCGCGGTGCGCCACAGACCGGCCGACGTGCGACGATCGCGGCCGATGCGAGATCGATGCTGGCGACGGAGCCTCCTCGTTCGAGCACGACGTGAACCCGGCCGGCATTGTCGGCCACGAGACGCCCAGGCTCGTCACCCGCGTCGAGCGCGACGATGCTCACGGCTTGCGTCGCGAGGTCCACGATCGCGACGCGATCGCGATCGGGATCGGTCGCGACCGCCCGGGCCCCGTCTTCGGAGACCAACACGCTCGCCGCGCCGAGCGCCGGAGGTGCCTGAGCGAGCGTGACCGTCGCGCCGAAATCCGGCTGCAGCGACGGCGACATGGGCCTGGGCGTCGGCTCGGTCGGCGAGGGCTCGCCCTCCGGCCAAAGGCCCTGCGAAGGGTCGGAGCCGGACCTACCCGGCGGCGGCGACGACGTCGTCGTCGACCAGGACAAGTCCGGTCCGCCGGTGCAGGCCGCGACCAACGAGATCAGGAGGACGACGGACGTACGACCGAGGAGAAGTGCCTGGCGCATGGGGTCGTTCGCCGAGCAATGCTCGAGCCAGCGCTAAGTCCGCGAGGACACGCCGCAGAGCACTCTTGCTGACATGACAGCATCGCCAGGGTGGCACAATATTGACGAGCTTCGACACACGCCTCCCCGCGGACTCGTCACGACGCCACGGCTCGTCGCGCTCCCCGCCCGCCCCTCCGACCGGAACGAGGAGCGCCGCGCTATGCGGAGCTACGCGACGGAGCGAGCCCGAGCTGCAGCGCGCGAAGCCCTCCGACCGGATCGAGGAGCCGCGCTACGCGGAGCAACGACGACGGAGAGAGCCCGAGCTGCGGCGCGCGGAGCCCTCCGGCTCTCCGGGCTTGGCAGTGGGCTTCGGCGAGGGCCGGGCGTCGTGGGTGGACGCTGGGATCGTGCTGCAGTCTGCTAACGTGCGCCCCGATGCGATTGTGGGCACTTGCAGTCTCGACGGTTCTGCTCGCGGCGACGGCGCTCGCCTCGGATGGACCGCGCGCGCTAGCCGGGCCCCCGGTCGTGACGGACGCCGCGCCGGACGTGCCGATGGCCGAGCACGCCGAGAACGTCGCGAGTTACACGCTCCGTGCCAAGCTCGACCCGGTCGCGCACACGGTCCACGGCGGAGGCACGATCACGTGGCGCAACGCGAGCTCGAAGCCCGTGTCCGAGCTCTGGATGCACCTCTACCTGAACGCGTTCAAGAACCAGTCGTCGGTGTTCATGCGCGCGCCGATCGGCGGCTTCCGCGGCAACCGCATCCCGACCGACTGGGGCTCGATCGATCTGAAGAAGCTCGTGCTGGTCGACGGCGAGAAGCGGGACGACCTCCTCGGGGGCGTCGAGTTGAAGCGCCCCGGCGACGAGGACGAGACCGACGCCCGCATCCCGTTGCCGCGAGAGGTGGAGCCCGGCGAACAGATCACGCTCGAGGTCGAGTGGGTCGACAAGCTGCCCACCATCGTCGAGCGCACCGGCTACGACGGCTCGTTCCACATGGTCGGGCAGTGGTTCCCGAAGATCGCCAAGCTCGAGGCCGACGGCACCTTCGCGCACTTCCCCTTCCATCACCTCGGCGAGTTCTATTCGGACTTCGGCACCTACGACGTCACCATCGACGTGCCCGACGGCTTCATCGTCGGCGCGACCGGGCCTGTCGTCGAGACGAAGAGGGAAAGCGGCCGCCTCGTCCAGCGGCACGTCCAGAGCGACATCCACGACTTCGCGTGGACCGCCTGGGACAAGTTCCAGGTCCGGAAGGAGACGATCCTCGGCGTCGACGTGACCGTCCTCGCGCCGCCCGGCTACGACGATCACGTCGAGCGCGAGCTCGAGACGATGCGCTTCGCGCTCCCGCATTTCGGCGCGCGCTACGGCAAATACCCCTACCCCGTGCTCACGCTCGTGCATCCCCCGGCCAGCGCCTCCGAGGCAGGCGGGATGGAGTACCCGACGCTGATCACGACGGGGCAGCCCTCGTGGCTCCCGCGCGGTCTCTGGTTCGTCGAGACCGTGACGATCCACGAGTTCGGGCACCAGTACTTCTACGGCCTCGCCGCGTCGAACGAGGACGCCTGGCCCTTCCTCGACGAAGGTCTCAACTCGTACGCGGAGAACGAGGCGATGCGCGCGTGGAAGGGGCCAGGCTCGGGCCTCGACTTCGCCGGCCTCGCGATCGGCGACGTCGAGGCGCAGTCGGAGCGCGCGCGACACTTCGGCCACGACGAGAAGATCGCGCAGGGCGCGGGGACGTTCGCGACCGGCAGCGCCTATGGGGCGCTCGTGTACAGCCGAGCCGCCGCCCTCCTCGAGACGATCGCGCGCGCCTACGGCAAAGAGAAGATGGACCGCGCGCTCGGTGTCTACATGCGGAAGTTCCGCTTCAAGCACCCGACGCCGAAGGACCTCATCGCGACCATCCGGGACGAGATCGGCCCGGGGGCAGCCGAGAACCTCCACGCCGGTCTCCTCGAGAAAGGGTGGGTCGACTACGCGATCACCCAGACGAGCTCGCATCCGTCCCGCAGCGCAGCCGGCATGTTCGATCGCGACGGCAAGCGCGAGACGATCTCGCCGGACAAGACGCTGAACCCAAACCGCTACGACGGATACGTCCTCGTCGTCCGTCGCGGCACGCTTCGCTTCCCCGTCGAGATCGAGCTCGTCTCGACCGACGGCTCGCGATCGCGCGTGAAGTGGGACGGACAGACCGAGTCGTACCGGATCCCGTATTCGGGCTCGTCGGCGCTGCGCGCGGCGGTCGTCGATCCCGACGAACGCATCCTCCTCGACCAGCACCCCGAGAACGACTTCGCCACGGCGCCCGGTCACCCGACGGCCGGGGCGCCGCGCGTCCTCGAGCGCGGGATGTTCTGGGCGGCGACCCTGCTCGGAGGGCTCACGCCATGACCGAGCCGCGCGACGACACCCCCGCAGCGGGCGAAGAAGCCCAGCCCGCGACCGCGACCGCGACCGCGACCGCGAGTTCGACGGAGCCCGAGACGGGCGCGCCTTCGACTCGCGACGATCGCGACCACGCGGACGACGACACTCTTCGCGCCCTCGAGCCGGACGAGATCCGCGCGCGACGTCGGCCCCGAGCGATCCTCTTCGTCTGGGCATGGGAGCTCGCGTGTGCGTTCTTGATCGCAACGCCAATCCACTCGTGGGCGAAGAGCGTCTGGGGCGCGCATCCCGACGGAGACGCCGTCCTCTTCCGACCCGGCGGCCACGCGCTGCTCTCGTGGCTCGGCGACGATGGTCCTGCGCTCGGTATCGTCTTCCGAACAACGCTCATCGCGCTCGCCGTCTTCGGCGTCCTCGGACAGATCATCACCGGCGCGCTCGTCGCGTCGCTCGCCACGGGCCTTGGCAAGCGCGGGCGCCCCCCGTCGATGACGCTGTCGCTCCGCGCGGGCATCCGCGCGTTCTTCCCACTCCTGAGCGTCGGCGTCCTCGCCGGCGCCCTCGAGGGCTCGATCCTCGGCATCGGGCTCGCCGTCTCGTCCTCCACCGACCACGCGCTGCAAGCGAGCCTCGGCGACGCCCGCGCATTCACAGCACGCCTCGCAGTGCTCGCGCTCTTCGCCGGCGTGGCGCTCATCGTCGGCATCATCGCGGATCTAGCGCGCGTCGCGGTTGCGCGGGACATCGCGCTCGCCGGCGATCGCCCGGCCCCGATGCTGCGCAGCATGCGCGACGGGCTCGTCGCCGCCGCTTCGACCACGCGGCGCGCCATCGGCCGCGCAACGCTCGCGTGGGGATGGCGGACCGTCCTCTCGCTCGCGCTGATCTGGATCGGAGCCCGCGCAGGCGACATCGCCGGCGGCCGCGGCGGAGGCGCGCTCTGGCTCCTCTTCGTCGTCCATCAGCTCGTCATCCTCGCGCGCGCCGGCCTCCGCGCCTCGTGGCTCGCAAACGCCCTTCGACTCGTCGGGCGCTGATCGTCTCGAGGATCGTCGGCGGCGGGTCCGGCGAAGAACCGCTTGGCTCCGCCGTCCGGCGTTCATAGCCAGAGCGCGTTCGGCCTGGTCGAATCCCGGCCCTTCGGCGAACCGGTGTGGCGATCCTCAATGGTCGCGTTCCCAGATCGGATAGATCATCGCAGCACTGTCCCCGAGCGCGTCTGCGAGGTCTCTCGCGAAGCGCATCATCCGGTCGAGGTCATCGAGGTACCGACGCCGCTTCTGACGCCGCGTCTTCCCAGCGCGATTCCAGGCGAACGATGTGTAGATCTTCGCCACCTCACGTCCGACCTTCTCCGGCAGGATCACCTCGCCGGCGCGCCCGCGTCGAACGTCAGCGAGCTCGGGCCGTCTCCAATAGCGCGGCACATCCTCGGCGGCGGGCGCATCGCGCGGCAGCGGCATCCTCTCGCTGAACGCGACGCCGAACGCCTGACGGATGCGCCGAATCCCCTCGGCGGTCAGCGACAGGATGTTCCTGCGCCGG
>MKVQ01000014.1:0-1769 GCA_001899635.1 Myxococcales bacterium 68-20
ACGCCGCCGAGCGGGCTTTGAGGTCCTCGATCGCGATCGGTCGCAAGGCGTGGCTCTTCTTCGGCTCCGGCGATCACGCTCAGGCCGCGGCGGTGGGTGTCAAAGGAGTTGTCCGATGGCATGGTCAGTGCAGCATGCACCCATCGCGACGATCGGGGTTCAAGCGCACGGCGGTGATTGGTGACCAGTTGCGGATAGGTCCCGTCCAGCGCCGAGGCGTGCGAGAGCGTGCCTTGGCGTAGACATCCCGGCGAGCGGCGAGGATGCCCACGTCGCGCCCCTCGTGGCGGTCGTTCGGCGTCACAAAGCGGATTCCAGAGTGCAGGTGCGTGCCGTTGTACCAGCCCACGAAGCCGTCGACCCACGTGCAGGCGTCCTCGCGCGAGGCGAAGGGCTTCTTCGGGTAGCCCGGCCGGTACTTCATCGTCCGGAAGAGCGCTTCAGCAAAGGGGTTGTCGTCACTGACGGCAGGGCGGCTGAAGGATGCGATCACGCCGAGACGTTGAAGCGTTGCGAGCATCGTGGAGCCCTCATCGGGCCGCCGTTGTCGGCGTGCAGGACGAGCGCATCGCGCTGCACGCCTTCGCGCTCGCAGGCCCATTCGACGAGCTCGGCGGCGATGGTCGCCGACTCCTCGGCGTGCACCTCGGCGGCGACGATCTTGCGGCTGAAAACATCGAGCACCAGGTACAGGTAGTAGAAGACGCCGCGCACCGAGCTGCGAAGGTACGTAATATCCCACGACCAGACCTGGTTCGGCGCCGTCGCGATGTGCTCCTTCGGGCGGTGATGCGTCCTGGGCCGCGACGGCTCGCGGTGGGCCATCAGGTCACGCTCGTGTAGCACCCGATAGAAGCTCGATTCCGAGGCGACGTAGATGCCCTTGTCGGCCAACAGCGGAACGATCTGCCGAGGCGACACGTCCCGATATTCGGTCGACGTGGCGTAGCGCACGATCGTGTCACGCTCCTCGGTCGTGAGCTTGTGGACCGGCGCTGTGCCGGACTCCGCGCGACGATCCACGCCGCCGCCCTCTGTTCGCCAGCGCGTGACGGTGCGCGCGGAAAGACCGAGGACCTCGCATGCCTTCTCGAAGCGTGAGCCTGCCGAAACCGCCTCGGCGAGCAACGCGAGGATCACTTGTCGGTCTCCTTGTTCGTGTCGTCGTCCTCGTCCCCCCAGAGCGCCTGGATTTTTTTTTGGAGTACGAGAAGAGCGGCGGCCTCGGCGAGCGCCTTGTCCTTGCGGCGGATCTGCTTCTCCAGCTCGCGCACCCGACGAGCCTCCACCGACCCCGCAGTGGCCTTGCTGCCGCCTGCGAGCGCCGCGCCTGCTGCTCGGCGCCACTCCGCGAGATCCGCCTCGTGGAGCCCCTCGCGACGGAGCACTGCGCCGAGCTCTTCGCCGT
Source organism: Myxococcales bacterium 68-20 (assembly GCA_001899635.1). Taxonomy (GTDB): domain Bacteria; phylum Myxococcota_A; class Polyangia; order Polyangiales; family Polyangiaceae; genus Labilithrix. The sequence goes on from MKVQ01000014.1 coordinate 1,409, forward strand.
CGAGTTCTTCGGTCTCGGCAAGGACTCGTAGCTTCTCTGCGACGGTCCAGTCACTCGGTCGACGGGCGGATCGGGAGGGAGGCTTCGTTTCGGACACGCCCTTCTCCCTCGCATCGCGCAGCCATTTAGACAAGGTAGGTTGAGAGACTCCGGTCTTGGCCGAGAGCGCTGATGCCGTCGGCCCACCCGGCAGCATCATCTTCTTCACCATGTTGGCCTTGAAGGCCTCGCTGTATTCGCTCACGTTGTCGTCACTCGCGCCCCCTACGCGTTCACGCCCGCCGACCTCGGAGCGAGATCAGCGGACCGGACAACTCCTGTGACACAGGGGGGCGGCGAACCTCTTCTCGCTGATCGCGTC
>MKVQ01000014.1:1880-45890 GCA_001899635.1 Myxococcales bacterium 68-20
GCCGTCGTCGAACTGAACTGGCGCACACGCGGGCAGTCTGCGCCGCGCCGCAGACCTCCGCCATCACGCCGCTTCAAGCAGCGGATACGAAGAAGAACTACAGCCACGCGGCGACGCCAGACGTGATGTACACGTACGACCCCTATTTCCCGCGGCTTGCGTCGAGGCAGGATGGCGCGGGGACGACGACGTTCACGTACCAACCGTACGGTAGCGCCAGTCACGGCGCCGGCAATCTCGCACTCGTAGACGGTCCGTTCTCGAACGACACGCTGAAGTATTCGTATGATGAGGTGGGACGTCTGAAGAAGCTGGAGATCGTGGACGACGCCACTCAGTCCGTGGCGAGCTACGCAGAGGAGTACACGTTCGACGCACGAAGCCGCGTGACTGGGGTGCAGAACAACCTCGGCGCCACGTCGTACGCGTTCGTGGGGCAATCGGATCGCCCGTCGACGGTGGACTATCCAAACGGGATGCAGACGCTGTACGACTACTTCGGCGCGACGGGCGACCGCCTGCTGAAGCAGATCAAGCACTTGTCGGCGGGACCGAACCCGAGCGTGATCTCGCAGTTCGACTGTACGTATCGTCCGGACCACAGCCTCGCGACGTGGACGGTGAGTCAAGGAAGCGGAGCACGGACGTGGACGTTCGGTTATGACGGTGCGCGTGAGCTGACAGCGGCGTCGCTTCGGGACGGGAGTCAGACCTTGCTCGAGTCGCACACGTACGGCTACGACAAGGCGGGGAACCGGATCCAAGTCGGCAACGGGACGATGGCGCCGAGAAACTACGAGGTGAACAACCTCAACCAGCTCCTCTCCGAGCGCGACCATGGCCGGACGACGTTTGCGGGATATGTGGATGAGCCCGCAACGGTCAAGGTAAACGGGAGGCCGGCGAAGGTCATGTCGACGGACGGTGGCGCGCCGTTCCGGTTCGAGGCACCGGTTGACCTAGATGCTGGCGCGAACTCGGTCGTGGTCGAGGCCCGTGACGGTCGGAACAATCTGGCGACGAAGACGTACTCGGTGACGACGACCGGTACGTCAAAAACGTACGAGTACGACGCGAACGGGAACCTTCGGTACGAGAAGCAGCCGAACGGCACGGTTATTCGCGAGTACCGCTGGGACCAGCAGAACCGGCTGGCCCGGATGCTCGCGGGGACGCACGAGTCGGTTTACGAGTACGATGGCGAGTCGCGTCGGGTGCGCATCAGAGAGCTGGAGAGCAGCGTCGAGACGAAGAACGAGACGTTCGTGTGGTGCGGTGGCCGGATTTGCCAGAAGCGCAGTGGGGCGACTATCCTCCGAAACTACTTCGAGCAGGGGTTCGAGGAGGGCACCACGGACTACTTCTACACCAAGGATCACCTCGGAAGCGTGAGGGAGGTCGTAGGCGGTGACGGGACGACGATTGCTTCGCGGGTGAGCTACGACCCATGGGGCAAGTCGACGGAGAGCGGCTCAGGTGCGAAGACCGACTTCTCGTTCACGGGGCACTACTTCGATAGGCCCACAGGCGAGAGTCTTACGTGGTGGCGTGCCTACGACCCCAATCTTGGGAGGTGGCTCAGCAACGACCCGATCGGACTCCTTGGTGGTGAAAATCTCTACGGCTACGTCAACAACGATCCAGTGAACCAGGTAGATCCCGATGGCCTCCAGGTTTGTCCGCCGCCCCCCCCCCGAAGGACTATAAGAAGCGAAAGAAGGAATGCGAGAAGAAGCTGAGTAGATGCATGTCCGACTACCCCATGTGCCACAGGCCGGGCCAGGTGAACGGTTCCTTGTGCATGGTGTGCTGCGATAGTTGCGTAGGCGGATGGACGGGTGAAGGCTGTAGCGCCTGTGGGTACTAGCGTGTCCTTTCGAAACGTATCACTTGTAGCCAAAGAGGCGTTGCCGGCATCAATTGGGAAGGATGCCGTCTATCGATTCGTTGACAATCTGCTCGTTGGACCGAGCCGGTATGACTTGGAACGGCAGGTCGATGTTCGCGCAGGGTACTTTGGCGGTGAACAGAGTGCCTGGCGTGATGTCTACGATGTTCTTGGATCAGCAAGCGACACGAGGCCCGTTTGCATCTGGGGGGTTGAGTCTTGGGCTTCACGGTTGGCACTCGCGTTCGTTTGTGCCCATCGACGGAAGCACTCGCTTGCGTCGGATATCAAGGTGGTCGATCTTCCATCGCAGGGACTGATTCGGGGCGTTTGTTGCAGCGTGCCAATAAATGCCTCAAGTGAGGGAAGTAGTCGCATGTTGGCCTCGAAAGAGGTCGAGGATGGGGCGGCCTTCTGGCGCATGTACGTATCGGAAGATCCGAGGACTATTCTCGGTGCTTCAACATCATGGAAGCTGTTTCCGCAGCGCAAGAACTTCGTCTCGTTTGTCAGGGCGCACTTTCCTCGTGGTAGTCCTGGGAATTCTCAACTATCCGAGTTGGATGTTTCGTTGCTCTCGGCGACCGCCAATGCGTCAGTGAGAGTTGTTGATATTCTTACTGCCTCCAGTCTCTCGTCACGAAGGGCTCGACAGTGGGCACACTGTACCGGGGATCTCACCCTGGCGCGGCGACTGGCTGATTGGTCAGAGTATCCGATTGGCGACCCAGCTCTCTCGATTGATCGGGATGAGACGTCTCCACTCCTATGGTCACGATACAGGCTGACGGCGAGAGGTCGTTCCCTCCTGGGAGGGCTTTCAGATCTTCGTGAGGCGCCGCCGTGCGTTCTTGGCGGAACCCGTGCGTACGACGTTGAACGGCCGTTCTTCGTAAGCGTCGATTGATGCCGAAGCGAGCCCACCAAGAAGAAGAGCCGTCGACGATCCTCGACGGCGGACATTCAGCTCTGGCTGGTGCCGTTCACGCTCGAGCGTCCGAGGACGAAGCCGCGAGGGAGCTTCCAGATCGTCGTCGGGGCGGCGACCCCCGACGACGCAATGGAGCGATGCCACGAGAGCCTCCTGGAACTGGAGGCAACGACTGCGTTGTTCAAGGAGCCGATCAAGTTGTACTCCGATGGGCTCATCCGTCTCACAGGCCGATTCAACGAGCCCGTGCTCTTGAACTTCGAGTCGGCCAACGTGCAGGGCCGGATCTCGAACCTCATGCCCGAGCAGGCCGAGCACGACGCCATGATGTTCGTGGCCGACCACGATGCGACGAGACCTATCGTACGGTTCGTCACCTTTGGCATCGACGACGACGACGAGTCCGGGATGCGGTTCACGAATTGAGTAGGTGTACTCGACCATCGAGCCGGCGATCCAAAAGGGTCCTTGCAGCCGGCCCGCCGGACCCCTGGATTCCAAGGGTCTGCGGAGGGCGAAATCGGCGATCCGAAACCGTTCGGTTTTGAACGAGGGCGAGTTTCAATTCTGGATCGCCGAGCGTCATACAAGAGATGGCCGACGCGCTCCGCGCCGCCCGCTACCTCCGTGTCAGCAAGGCCGACCAAGATCCTGCCCTTCAGGACGATGAGACCGCCGAGCTGATCGCCAAGCGTGGCTGGAAGCTCATGGACACGTACACCGACCACGGGATCTCCGGGAGGCGGGAGCGGCGCCCCGAGCTTGATCGGCTGCTCCGAGATGTCCGCCGCCGTCGGATTGACGTGGTGGTCGTCTGGAAGGCGGACCGCCTCTTCCGCTCGTTGAAGGCGATGGTGACGACCACTCGATGAGTGGGCGGCCCTCGGCGTGGGCTTCGTCTCGGCCACGGAGGTCTTCGACTCGACGACGCCGCAGGGCAAGCTTTTGTTGCACCTCACGTCGGCGTTCGCGGAGTTCGAAAGGAACCTCATCATCGAGAGGACGAAGGCCGGAATGGCAGCGGCACGACGGCGGGGAACGCATGTCGGTCGTCCTCGTGCTCGTCTCGATCATGATCGACTTCAGGAGCTTCGGGCCGAAGGCTTCTCGGTGCAGAGGATCGCCACGACCCTCGGCATCGGAGTCTCCACGGTGCAACGCCGTCTCCTTGCCGTCAACACCGAGGTGACGACGTGAGCCGACACGAACGTGCCGACGACTTCCCTCCCGATCTCGTCTCGGACAACGAGGTGATCGACGCCGTGCTTTTGGGATCGAAGCGGCTTCGTCGTCTGTCGAAGAACATCCTGAAGGTTGGCGCCGCGCATGATCAAAGCTGGTTGTTGGTTCCGCCTCCCAACGACAACGACCACGGCTGCGCCTGGCGCGAGTACGCGGAGCACCTTGGCACCAAGGTCGATGCCTTGCAGGCCGAGCTCGAGGTGCTCAAGCGCGCCTTCGCACGGCGCACCGAGAAGATGGGCAAGATGCCCAAGGTCCCGCGCCCGCCGAGGACGCCTGAGGAGATCGCGGAGCGGCGCACGGAGCAAGCGCTTCTGCGCGCCGAGAAGGTCGTCACCGAGGAGAAGACCGAGCCCGTTCCCGACGCGTTCAAGAAGTGCCATCTGTGCGGCGGCACTAACTTCCGCTCCGTCGGCACGGGAAGGCCTGCGGAGATCTACTCCTACGTGCCCGGCTACTTCCGGCGCGTGATCCGCACGCGCGAGGTCGTGGCGTGCCGCTGCGGAGGCTGCGTGATTACAGCGCCTCCACCGGAGCGCTGGGCGGAGAAGACGCGCTACGACGCCAGCTTCGTCGGGCACCTCGTCGTCTCGAAGTGCCTCATCGTCACGCCGCTCTATCGCCTCGAGCAGTCGTTCGCGCGACTCGGCATGCCCGTCGCGCGCGGCACGATGAACGATCTGTTTCGGCGTGCTGGACAGAAGCTCGAGCCGCTCCGCGCTCCGCTCTTCGACGCGATCAAGAACGACTTCCTCGTCCACGTCGACTAGACATCCTTCACGATGACGAAGCCAGAAGTCGAAGGTGTTCATCTGGGCCTTCGTTGGTCGAAGCCTGACGGGCTACAAGCTTGCGCTCTCGCGCGGCGGGGACGTTCCCGTCAGCGTCCTCGGCGACTCATCGGGCGCGGTGCTCTGCGACGACTATCGCGGGTACGACCCGCTCGCAAAGAAGGGCGCCCGATTCCGATGCTCCACTCATCCAGTTCGAAAGAGGCGACAACTACCCTGACGCACGGGGCCGGTCCAAACTGTCAACAGAGAGCCCGGTCCTTCACATCCGGTCCTCGCGTCGTGGCAGCCGCGCCATCGAGGGACGAGACGGTCGCACCGCCGCGATCGCCATCGGCCGTGGGGAGGATCTGAGCCCGCCGGAGGTTAGAGGGATCAGGATCCCTCTGGGGAGTCAGGCAATCCGAGTGCGCGCTCGCCAAGCCCGCCGTCGTCGGTGCCGGGGCTGGCCACGCTCATCCGACGCTGCGGATTCGCACCGATGGGAACGCGACGTCCCGGATCCGCGTGAGGTCATCCAGATCGCTCGTCAGCACGAGATCCCCTCGCCGCGCGGCCGACGCAACCACGACTGCATCGACCACCGTGGCACCACGGACCGCCCCCAGCGTCTCACCGACAACCTTCGCCAGTGACGCCGACAAGGGCTCGACGACTACGGCGTCGAGAATCCGCGCGGCTGGCCCCCTTTGGCCTCGCCACCACTCCGAGACAACTGGAGAGGGGACCGTGATGCGCGAGCCGGCGGCCAGAGCTGCCGTCATGAATGCGAGCATCGTGCGATCACGCCGCTCGATCGCGACGAGGGCTCCCGTGTCGAACGTGATCATCGTCTCCGTCCGGTCGTCGACCTCCGACTCCGGGCACCGCGTGCTGCACGTGGCCGGCTGGACGCTACGAGCTCGCGGTTTGCAGCCGAGAGCTCCTCATCGGAGAGGGGGGCGGAGCCTTCGCCCATCCACGCGACCACCTCACGTAGAGCCGAGAGCCGCTTCCGCTCTGCGAGCGACTCCGTGAGGACGGCGGAGAGGCTCTTGCCCTCGCGACGCGCGACCGAGCGCGCCCACGCGAGCTCCTCCTGACCGATGGCAACGGAGACCTTCGCAGTCGACATTCCCGTTATCCTACCTCGGGTAGGAATCGCCGCAAGCGACTCCGGGACCGCGTCCAGGCCCCATCCCGCGCCGGTGCGTTTTCGCGCAACCGGGCCGGGGGCGGGCCGACAGAGGGAGCACCATGCGCACCGTCACCGTCGCCGTCGTCCTCGCCTCGCTCCTCACCACCTCGATCGCCCTCGCGGAGGGGCCGGCCAAGGCCAAGACCAAGAAGGGAAAGAAGGCCGAGCCGGTGCTCGTCGCCGCGGCCGACCCCTTGCCGCAGCTTCCGCCCGCCGAGGCGCCCGCGCCTGCGGCGGAGGCGGCCCCCTCGATCGTCGTCGACGCTCCGCGGGCGAGCGCGGACAAGAGCGCGACGGCGCTCAAGAAGGGGGACCCGCCGTCGGCCGGGCCGGGCTTCGTGCTGGTCCTCGGGAGCGGTCTCGGCTTCCTCGGCGGCAAGGCCGTCGAAGGGATCGACGTCTCGGCCGGGCTCGTGACGTTCGACCTCCAGCTCGGCGCGTACGTCTCGCAGCACGTCGGCATCATGGCCGGCGTCCGCGGCGGCTACGGCGCGCTCATCGACGGATGCGCCGGCTCGTGCACGAAGGCCTTTGCCTACCAGCTGCCCGTCGTCGCGCAGTATGCCTTCAATGACCGCAGCCGCGGCGCGTACCTCGAGGGTGGCCTGGCGCTCTTCACCACGTACGGCGGGAGCACCGACACCGCGAGCGGGGACAGCCCCGAGACGCTGAAGGTCTCTGCCCCCATCGACCTCAAGCTCGGCGCCGGATACCGCATCCCGATGAACGCCACCGCCGAGAAGGCGGCCACCACGGCGTTCGACCTCCACTTCGGGCTCGACCTCGGCCAGTTCAAGTCGATCGAGTACGGCTCGGTCATCGGTTCGGTGAAGGGCGACGTCGTGAGCGAGCATCAGGCGATGCACTTCGCGCTCGGCCTCAGCGCCGGCTACCACTTCTCTCCTTGAGTCTCTTCCCTGTCCTCGAGCGCGAGCAAGAGGGAGAGCGCTTCACTTCCCGAGCGGAAGCGGGAGGGGGAGCGCGAGCGAGAGCCGGGCCGCGCGCTCGTCACGTCGCCCGTCGCGACGGGGCGGGCGCGCCGTGTTACAAGCCTCGTGCCGTGCGGAACGTCGCTTACCTCGCAGGGATCGTCCTTACGATCGCCGTGGCCTCGCACTTCGCGTTCGAAGTCTCGCGTGCCGGTACGCCCGGCTTCTACCTCTTCATGGCCGTGCCGACGGTCATCCTCGCGGTAGTGGGGCTGCTCCGGGCGAAGGACGACGGCGTCCTGAAGAGCTGGATCTCCGTCCGGAGCGGAGACTTTACCCGCGGCTTCGCCGCCGCCGCCGTCCTCTTCGGCGCCGCCTTCCTGTTCATGAAGACGGTGGCGCCGCCCGAGTCAGACCAAGCGAGCTGGCTGGCGCGGCTCTACCTCCAGGTCGGCGATCCGACGATGCTCCGGAAGAGCGTCCCGTTCGTGGTCGCCGCGATGGTCGTCATGGTGATCGCCGAGGAGCTCCTCTGGCGAGGCCTCGTCATCTCGCTCCTCGAAGAGGTGATCGGCTCCAGCCGTGCGTGGGTCTGGGCCGCCGTCCTCTATGCCCTCGCGCATGCGCCGACGATCTGGGCGCTCCGCGATCCCGTCGCCGGTCTGAACCCGGTCATCGTCATCGCGGCGCTCGGATGCGGGCTCGTCTGGGGTGGCATGGCCCGTAAGTTCGAGCGGCTGCTCCCCAGCGTGTTCTCGCACTTCCTCTTCGACTGGGTGGTCATCATGATGTTCCGGCTGTGGGGCCCGAGCGTCTGAGCCTTCTCCCGCGTGCTCTCGTCGCGGTGGTTCTGGCGGCGTTGGTCGTCGGGTGCAGCGGGGCAGGGGACAAGGCACGTCCGGCCGTCGCGCGGGGGCCGGGGGCGCGGCACCTCCAGATCGTCCACGCGATGACCACGCCCGAGCGGCGTACGCTCGTCGACCGCCTGCGCGAGCGCAACCCGACGCCGCCGGAGTCGCGGTGGACGGTAAACGAAGAGGCGCTCGGCACGAGCATCATCGTCGTCGATCCCTTCGCCCGCTTCCTCCGCCGAGCCCGTCGTCAGGTGGCGCCGCGTCCACCGCGCGCGGGCGGTCCGATCGACCAGAGCCAGGCGGCGGACCGCGCCCGCGCGTTCGTGAAGCACAACGCCGACCTGCTCGGCGTGCCCCGCCATGTCGTGCTCGGGCTCGCCGAACAAGTCCGCGAGGTCGAGCCGGGCGATCACGCCCTGCCGCGAGCAAGATGGGCGATCCGCTTCGAGGCGCCGTTCGCGAGCAAGGGGTACGAAGGCTTCGACGAGATCGGCAACGTCGCCGACGTCCAGGTGTTCGTCGATGACGACGGCGAGGTGAGCTCGTTCGTCAACCTCTCCCGCATCCATCCGCCTCTCCTGATCGACACGCGGCCCGGCCTGGCGGAGGAGGACCCGCGCATCGTCGCGAAGCTGATCGGCCGGCGCGTCTTCGCGCTCGTGGCGCGCGATCCGGCGGAGGCCGCGCACCTCAACACCGCCCAGGAGCTCCGCCGCATTCCGCTCGGCGAGGTCCGCGCGGAGGATGTGACGCGGATGCAACTCGTCATCCACGTGGCTACCGGGCCGCAGCTCGCGTGGCTCACCTACCGCCTCGCGTACGTCGTCGAGGTCGCGAAACCCGCGGCCGGCACCAGGGACGAGGAGGAGCTCGACCTCGGCTCGTCCGTCATGACCGGCGCGGCGCCGCGGTTCTACTTCTTCCGCTGGGTCGTCGACGCGGACACCGGCGACGTGCTCGAAGATGCTCGCGTGCCGCTCGCGGCAGCCCCGGACGGCGGGGCCTGAGCTAACATCCGCGCCTCGATGAAACGTGCGCCTGCGGCTGGCCAAGGTGATGGAGGAGCGGCGAATGTCTGGGTGGAGGCGGCGAAGGCGCGCGGGCTGACGTTCGACGACGCTACGGTCGAGCTCGCGAGCGCGTTGATGACGGCCTACCCCGGGCTCCGCGCGCAGATCGTCCATCGCCCCGAGGACGTGCTCGTGATCGGAAAGGGGAGGATCCGCATCGCGAAGGACCTCCGCGCCTACCGCCGGCTCGCCGCGGGCTTCGTCAACGACCTCACGAACGACGAAGAGGTGAGGCGCGGGCTCCGCCTCTTCGCCCAGCGCGAGCGGCTGCGCATCGCCGCCCGGGAGCTCCGCGCGCGTGAGGCCGGCGACGTCGACATCACAGCGCGTGAGCTCTCCGACCTCGCGCAGGTGTGCATCGAGATCGCGCTGGCCGAGGCGCAGCGCTGGGCGGAGGCGCGCTTCGGCGTTCCGATGACGTCGGCCGGCGAGAGGTGCGCGTTCACCGTCCTCGGGATGGGCAAGCTCGGCGGCCGCGAGCTCAACTGCGGGAGCGACGTCGACCTCTTGCCGTTCTACGAGACGGACGAAGGCGAGGTCGTCAAGGACGGGGTCGTCACCGAGCAGACGCTGCACGAGCACTTCACGCGCATCACGCAGCGCTTCACCGCCACGCTCGAGGACGTGACGAGCGAGGGCATGTGCTGGCGCGTGGACCTCCGCCTCCGGCCCGAAGGCTCGCGCGGGCCGCTCGTGAACGCGCTCGCCGCCGCGGAGCGCTACTACGAGACGTGGGGACGGACGTGGGAGCGCGCCGCGCTCGTACGCGCACGCCCCGTCGCCGGCCATCCCGGCTTCGGCGCACGGGTGATCGAGGCGCTCGTCCCGTTCGTGTGGCGCAAGGCGATCGATCCGCGGATCGCGCACGAGATGGCGCAGCTCGTCCAGCGCGCGCGTTCGGAGCTGTCGGACGAGCCGGAGCGCGATCTGAAGCTCGGACCCGGCGGCATTCGCGAGGCCGAGTTCTTCGTGCAATCGCTCCAGCTCGTCTGGGGTGGTCGCGAGCCGAGCCTCCGCGACACGAACACGCTCGAGGCCCTCCGCCGGCTCCGCTCGCGTGGGCTCGTCACCGATCGCGAGAGCCGCGAGGTCGAGGCGGCGTACCTGATGCTCCGCCGTCTCGAGCATCGCGTGCAGTTCGCGACCGGGATCCAGACCCACCAGCTCCCGCGCGGCGAGATGCTCGAGACGATCGCGCGCTCGCTCGGTCACTCGTCGGGGCTCGAGCTCGAGCGCGAGGTCGAGAGGACGCGTCGCCGCGTCGCCGCGCGGATGGCGTCGCTCACGAAGGATGCCGGCGGATCGAATCGAGGCGGCGAGCGCCTCGAGCCGCTGCTGACGGCGATCGAATCGGGCGAGGAGGTCATCGTCCTCACCGCGATCACGGAGGGCGTGGGCGGCCTCGACTTCGCGACGGGCGCGTCGGCCGATCTCGCGCGCCACCTGCTCGCGCTCGCGCGTCGTCCCGATTTTCCGCTCGGTGCGAGCACGCGGGACAAGCATCCCGTCCTCGCGGTGACGTTGCTCGAGGCGCTCTCGGATGCGGCCGATCCCGAGCAGGCCGCTCGGCTGCTCGCGTCCTTCTTCTCGCGCCTCCCGACGCCGAGCGTCTATGCGCGCGCAATGGCCGAGGACACGCACGTTCTTCGCCGGCTCGTCGGCTTGTTCGGGGCGAGCGCCTTCCTCGGCGAGGCGCTCGTCTTCCGTCCCGAGCTCGTCGACAGCGTCCTGTTCATGAAGGTCCCTCCGACCGCGGAGAGCACGCGGAGTGACGTCGAGATCGAGATCGCCGAGGCGGCGTCCGCCGACTCGGAACGCGACGGGCTCGGCGATCCCGAGGCATTCGTCGGCGCGCTCCGTCATGCGAAGGCGCGCGTGACGATGGAGGTCGGCCTCGCCGAGCTCGCCGGAGAGCTGAAGACGCGCGACGCGATGCTGGTCCTCAGCGCGCTCGCCGACGCGACGCTGGAGCACGCGACCCGGCGGGCGCTCGCGGAGCGGGGACTCGAAGGCGGCCTCGCGGTGCTCGCGATGGGCAAGCTCGGAGGACGCGAGATCGGGTACGGCTCCGACCTCGACATCTTCTTCGTCTACGACGCTCCGGGGAGGGAAGACGAGCTCGCGGAGAAATACGTGCGCGCGGCGCAGCGCGTGCTCTCGCTCGTGAGCACGCCGCACGGCGCGGGGCCGGGCTACGAGCTCGATACCCGCCTTCGTCCGTCGGGAAGTCACGGGCTCCTCGTCGTGAGCCTCGACTCGTTCGCGCGTTACCACGGCCTCACACGCGAAGGGACGCCCGACGAGGCCTCGGAGGAGCGTCCCCAAGCGGCGGACTGGGAACGGCAAGCGCTCGTGAAGGCGCGCGCGTGTGCCGGTGACGTGGAGCTTGGTCGCAAGGTCGTCGCGCTTGCGGCGCACGTCGCGTACGAGCGTGACGCGCCCGACGCCGCGGCCATGAACCATCTCCGGATGCGGATGGAGCGGGAGCTCGGGAAAGAGGGCCCCCGGCGCTACGACGTCAAGCTCGGTCGCGGCGGCATCGTCGACGTCGAGTTCGCCGTCCAGTGGCTGCAGATGAAGTACGGCACGGATCCGCGGGTCCGGACGACCGATACCGTGACCGGGATCGGCGCGCTCGAGGCCTGCGGGTACCTCGATGCCTCGCTCGCGGCCGTCCTCCGCGAAGGGTACGCGATGTTGAGGCGGCTCGAGCAGGCGCTCCGAGTCGTGCACGGCACGAGCGCGAGCTTCATCGAGGAGGGGGCCCCCGGCCTCGCGGCGCTCGCCCGCCGCATGGGGGTCCGCGACGGAGCGAACACCCCGTCGGGCACGGCAGCGGAGGCGCTCCTCGAGCGTTACCGGGCCGTGACACGCGACGTGCGCGCGGCCTACCTCGCGGCGCTCGGCCTGCGGACGGAGATCCCGCGGGACGGCGACTCCTCCCGCGTCAGCGCCTGGTCGCTCGCCAGCGACTCCTCGGGGGTCAGCGACTCCTCTCGTGCGAGGGAACCGCTATGACCCGCGGTCACGGACCGCTAGAACGATGAACAGGGATGGAATGTATCGAGCAGACCCCGCGGCAACGAGCCGAACCGGGCTCGCTCGCCGATCGTGCGAGCCCGATCGAGTGTCCCTGCGGTCCTGAGATGCGTCCCCGCTCTCGAATGCGCGTTCGTGCGGCGATGCTGGTCACGACGGCGCTGGCCGTCGCGGCATGCGCGCACGAGGAGCGCCGGGGGACGGTCGCGGCGCCGAGCCCGAACGATGCGAAGCCGGCGGAGCGCTCGGCGCCGTCCGCTCGCCAGCAATACCTCGTCGCCGATCCGTCTCCCTCGCGTGTGGGGCCCGTCGCGCTTCCGCTCGGCACGTACGGGCTCCACGGTCTCGTCGTCGACAAGCGTCGCGTGATCGTCGGACGCGGTGAGCCGCGCGTCGCTCCCGACGCGACGGCGGAGCCGATCGTGGGCGCCGCGAAGCTTCCGGGCCGCTTCGGCCGCGGCTTCCTCTTCTGGACGGCGAACACGCTCTACCGCGCCGATGCGTTCGACGCGAAGCTCGTCCCCCTCACGCGCGTGCCGAGCGCGATCGACACGATCTCGTTCGCTCCGAAGTCACTCCTCGTCCGCACGCAGAACGGCGAGCGATGGGCGATCGGCCTTCCCGGTGGCGAACGCCTGCCGATCGCTCCGCTCGGCATCGTCGACGTGCAGGCGCTCGATGACGGTCGCGCGATCGGCTTCGACGATCAGGGGGCCGTCGTCACGAGCATCGATCACGGCGCGCACTGGACCGACGCCACTGCGCAGGTGAAGAGCTCGCCTGCGAAGCTCGCGATCATCGCCGGGGATGTCTGGCTCATCGAGTCGGGATCGGGCGCGTCCCGTCTCGATCTCGACGGACGCCTGTCGTGGTTCGACGAGGTTCCGTCCGACGCGACGACGGAGCTCCGGCCGCCGGACCCACGCTGGCATGGCAGCGAGCCTCCGCTCCGCGTGGCCTTTCGTTCGGGCGCAGCGCTCGACGACGGATCCGCGCTCGTGATCGACTCGGGCGATCTCGTTCGCGTCGACGTGCACACCGGCGAGGTGATCTCCGTCATTCCCGGCCGCCTGCCTCCGGACGCACAATGCGAGGCCGTTCCGACTTCCGATGACGTGCTCTTCGCGTGCATCTCGCGAGACGCCGGCGGGAGCGCCTTCGTCGTCTCGCACACGCTCTCGTCGGAGGCGCCCACCGTCGAGCAGACGTTCGCGGAGGCAGGGCTGTTCTACGCGGGAGGCGACGGCGCGCTCGCGTATGCCGGCTCGTGTCAGGGAGTGGCTCCGAGCTCTGCTGGGCTTCCGGTCGTCTGCGTTCGTACGCCGGGCGGCGTCTGGGAGGAGCGCGACCTCGCCGGTCTCGCCTCGGATGCGGGCGCTCAGGACTTCGTCGTCGCGCGATGGGTCCCTCGCTCCGACGGTCGCGTCGTCGCGGTCGTCTCTGCTCCGCAGGCGGGCATCTACGATCCGGTCTCGTCGGCGTTCCTGCCAATCGGCGACGACGCGCGCGAGATCATCACCGACGGCGCCCCGTCGAGGGCGGCCCTCACCAAGCCTCGGCGCCTCGTGCGCTACAGGCGCGGTCCGGGCGCCGTCGTCGACCGGGCCTGGTCGTTCGGCAACGGCAACGCGCTCCGGGGATGGCAAGGCCGCGGCGGGAGCGTCGAGATCACCGAGGAGGGGAAGCTGACGCGCTCGCCGTACGCGTTCGAGGTGGCCTTTGCCGGAGCGATGGCCCTCGGGCGCTCGAAGGACGGCCGCCTCTACCAGTCGACCGACTACGGCGCGTCGTGGGTCGAGGTCGCGACCCCGCCGTCGGGAGCTGAGGCGCTCGAGCTCGCGGCGTGCACGTCGGCAGGATGCGATCTCGGCCCGTTCTACCGGGTCGGCTGGGCAGCCCAGCCTCCGCGCGTCGAGCCGCCGCCGCCGCCCGCGGCGGCCGCTCCGGAGGTCCGGCCCACACGCGGGCTCGAGCTGTCGTGCCGCCCTCAGGCAGCCGTCGCGTCGAAGGTCGTCCAGCGCACGGGGGATTCGCCCGAAGACCTCGGCCTCGGAGCGATCCGCCTCCCGGTCTCGAACGCGCAAAACGACTGGACGTACGTGAGGACGCCGATCCCGCGCACGATCGCGAGCCCGGTGCACGTGCCTTCCGACGGCGAGTCCGAAGCGACCCCGTCGCTGCGCGCGCTCTTCTCCGGCTTCGGGACGACGCGCGACGGCGACATCATCACGGTGACGGGGCCGAACAAGAATGCGATGGCGCTTCGCCGTGCCGTCGCCTACGTCGCTCCGTTCGATCCGCTCGGACGCATCGTCCGCACCGGAATCGCGATGAGCGACGTGGTCGCCGCGGGGCGTCGCGCGGGCATGACGGTGGACGAGATCCTCGCCGAGGACTTCACCGAGTCCGGCACCGTCGTCCCGCTCACGTCGCCGGATCCCGCTGCGCCGTCGGACATCGCGCTCCACAACATCGATCACGGGCTCCTCGCGATCGTGCGCGGCGAGCGAGTGCGCGTCGAGATCCGCAGCTCGCAGAACAGCGCGAGCGTGATCTCGGGGGTGCTGTTGCCAAAGGACGAATCGGCGTTCCTCGAGGTCGACCCGAGCGGCGTCGGGCGTGTGTTCAAGGTCGGGCCTGCCGGAGCGGCGGACCTCTTCGACGTCGGGCCGAGCGCGAGCGAGACCTCCTACCCGGCCAACCCCGACGCGCTCGCCGTCGGACCGACGGGCGACCTCGTGATCCTGCGCACACCGAGCGGAAGCGATCCTGCGTCGACGCTGGATCCTGCGTTCGTGATCGCTCCGGCAAGACCGCCGTCGCCGCTCGCTCCGTGGTCGGAGCTCCGCCTCGCGGACGATCCTGCCTGCAAGACGGAGCCGGGCGGCTATCGCGCGGTGCTCCAGATCTCCGCGCCGTGGATCCGCGTCTCCACGCCCGAGCTGCGCGTTGCCGGCGCGCCGATGATCGCCCGCGTGCGCTGGACGCCGAAGCGCGTGTGCCTCGAGGGCTTCGAGGTGAAGGTGCCCAACGCGACCGTGCGCGTCGGCCAGGACGGCGGCTACGAGCAGGCGACGTTCGCGACATGGCTGGTGGGCAACGGCGCGAGGTTCGCGCGCGTCGGCATCACCGAGGGGATCGAGTGGCGGCAGGCGCTCGAGTGCACCGTCGTCTCGACCGGTCCCTGACGCGGACACGCAAGCGCGATGCACGAATGCGAAGAGGGAGAGCCGATCGCCGGCTGCTCCCTCTTCTCGTCGTCTGCGGCTCGGCGATCGTCGCCGAGCTCGCGAGCTCACGCGCGTGTCAGGCGTTGGCGTTCAGCTGAGCGCGCCCGCGATGACGTTGATGGTGATGCCGATGGTCTCGAGCACCGCACCCACGATGATCACGATCATCGCGGTCTTCGCCTTGGCGCGCGCGGTCTCGAGGTCCCCCGTCTTCTTCGCGTTGCCTGCCTGGATCGCGAAGACGAGACCGATGCCACCGAAGAGCAGATTGCAGCAGAGAACGATCTCGACGATGCTGAGGATGAGCGGAAGCGTCGTGTTGATGTCGCCACCCGCGCCGGGCATCATCGGGCCGCCGGGCGGAGGGAAGCCGCCGGGAGGTCCGAAGCCCTGGGGCGGCGGTCCGCCGAACCCGCCGCCCGGAGGCCCGCCGTAGCCGCCGCCCGGAGGTCCACCGAAGCCGCCCGGAGGCGCGCCGCCCGGAGGTCCGCCGTAGCCGCCCGGAGGCGCGCCGCCTGGAGGTCCGCCGTAGCCGCCGCCGCCCGGAGGTGCGCCACCCGGAGGTCCGCCGTAACCGCCGCCGCCCGGCGGAGGCCCACCGTAACCTCCGCCGCCGCCCGGCGGATAACCGCCACCGGGAGGACCGTAGCCGCCGGCCGCCTGCAGATTTCCGTTTGCGCTCGTCGGGTCCGAAATCATCATTGAAGTCTCTCCGTCGTAGTCCGAGCCGCGTGTAGCTCTTCGGCGTCCGTCGTCGGGCCTCGGAAGGGGAGGATCGCATCGACCGTTCGCGATGCCAATTCGAAACGCCTTCATCGCCCCCCAGATTGTCGTGAACGTCTCTTCACCCGCGCCGCCGTCCGTGACGCCCCCGCCCCCGCCGCTGTCGGTTCGGCTCCGTCGCGCCGCGCTGACTGCCGCGTTCTTCGCCGTCCTCGGAGGCCTCCTCTCCGCGAAGGCCGTCCCGTGTGCGTTCGCGAAGATGTTCCACCTGCCATGCCCCGGATGCGGCTCCACCCGCGCGGTCCTGGCGCTGCTCCACGGCGATGTGGACTCGATGGTGCGGTTCAATCCGATCGGTCCGGCGGCGGCTGTCCTGATCGGGGTCCTCGTGGTGCAGGCGTTTGCCTCGGTGCTCGCCCGCGGTGACTTCCGCGCCGTCGGTGAAGGCCGGATCGGGCTCGTCGTGAAGCGCGGCCTCGTCGCCGTCGTCGTGCTCGAGGTTCTGGTGTGGATCGCGCGCTTCCTCGGCGCCTTCGGCGGGCCCGTCCCGGTCTGACCGAAACGGCCGAGCGGCCGCCTGCAGCCTCGAAGCTCGAGCAGAGCCCTCTACCCGTCGTGAGATGATAGGCTCTGCGACGTGTCGAAGATCTGCCCCCGTTGCTCGGAGCTCCTTCCCGACGACGCGGGCTTCTGCCCCTTCGACGGCGCGGAGCTGCAGAAGAGCAGCGACCGCTTCCTCGGAAAGACGATCGCCGCACGGTATCGCCTCATCAAGAAGCTCGGCGCGGGCGGCATGTCGATCGTCTACCTCGCCCGCCACGAGCTGATCAGCCGCCTCAGCGCGATCAAGATCCTCCGGCCCGAGCTCTCGCGCATCCCCGAGCATCGCGAGCGGTTCCTCCGCGAGGCGCGTGCGGTCAACCGCATCAATCACGAGAACATCGTCGAGATCACCGACGTCGGCGAGTCGGACGGCGTCGCGTACCTCGTCATGGAGTACGTGGAGGGCGAGTCGCTCCTCGCGCAGATCCAGAACGGGCCCCTGCGCTGGGAGCGCGCCGTGCGGATCGCGATCCAGGTCGCGAGCGCGCTCGCTCGCACGCATCAGACGGGGATCATCCACCGCGACCTCAAGCCGGAGAACATCCTCCTGCTCCCGCGGAAGGGGCCGGCCCTCGATCCGACGGCACCGCCCGAGCTCGTGAAGCTGACCGACTTCGGCATCGCGAAGATGATGGGCGAGCCCACGCTCACCCTGAACGAGCAGCTGTTCGGGACGCCCGGCTACATCGCGCCGGAGTACGTGGGCGGTCTCCCGATCGACGGGCGGGCGGACATCTACTCGCTCGCGGTGGTCCTCTACGAGATGGTCACGGGGCGGCTTCCGTTCGAGGGACGCGGTCAGTCCGATCTCCTGCTCAAGCCGCTCACGAGTGCGCCGATCCCGCCGAGCCAGCGCATCAGCGGGCTCCCGCCGGATCTCGAGTCGCTCCTCCTGCGCTGCCTCGCGCGTGACCCGGCGGAGCGACCCCACGATGCGTTCGCGTTCCACGATGCGCTCGTCGACATCCTCCGGCGTCTCGGCTCGGGCTCGCTGGCGCCGGCAGCGGAGGGGGCCCGCGCCTCCGCGGTTCCTCCGGCGATCGCGGAGAACGCGCGTGAGGCGCTCGAGACGATCGTCGACCGAGCGAGCGCGCCGCGGCTCGAGGTCCAGCTCGACACCACCAGCGTCGGCAAGCTCGTGACGAAGGAGCTGAGCGCGCGCTGGTCGACGGCGCTCGCCGAGCTGGAAGCGCACATCGCGAGGGCGCGCCGCGCCGGAGGCGCGTCGGCCGTCATCGCGGCCCGCGCCGCGGAGCTCGCGCTGGTCGCCGGCGAGATGGTCCCGCGTGTCGAGCGCGCCACGAAGATGGCCTCCGAGCTGCAAGCGAAGGTCGATCGGCTCGAGGCGGTCGGTCGCGAGTTTCGCGCGAACCTCGGTCATGCCATCGACGTGCTCGTCCATGATCGTTCTCGCGAGCGCGCGCATCTCGACGCCCTCCGCGCGCGCCGCGAAGCGCTCGAGGCGTCGGTCAACGAGATCGGGATCCCGTCGTCCGAGGCGCCGCTCGGCGCGATCCTCGCGGATCTGCCCGTGGGATCGGAGCGGACGCCGTGGGAGATCGAGGCCCTCGTCGCGGAGGAGCGGCGCGCCGAAGGCGTGGTCGCGGACCTCGCGTTCCAGATCGAGACGCTCCAGACGCAGCTCGACGCCAAGAACGAGGAGCACGAGCGTGCGCTCGTCCAGGCGACCGGCTCGCTCGAAGGCGCGCTCTCCGCCCTCCATCGCCTCACGAACGAGGTCGCGCGCACGATCGACGACGGCATCGACATGTTCCAGCGCGCGAGTTGAAGAGTCGTCCAAGAATTGGACGACGCTGAACATGAATGGGGAGCTCGAGGGGTGAACCCCCTCGAAAAAAGAGGCGCTCAGGTATGGCCGAGCAGGCCGCCGAGCCGGCGCGGTTTCCTCGGCTCGACCTCGGTATCGCGGAGGAAGCGGAGGTTCACCACGTTGATCGAGGCGTGCGCGGCGATCGATCCGAGGAGGCTGCCGGTGGCGAAGAAGAGCGCTCCGAAGAGGAGCCCCATCACCGCTGCCCAGCCTGCCCAGATCCAGCCGGCGCGGCCGCGGAGCTGATGCAGCCCGCCGAAGGCGAGCGAGGAGACGACGAGGCCGAGCGCCGGGGCGAGCAGCCCGCGGAAGAAGAGCTCCTCCGCGACGCCGCTCGCGACGCCGAGCACGAGGATCGTCGCGTCTCCGGCGCCCTGCACCGCGGGGCGGAGGTCGGCATGAAGCATCCTCGCCCAGCCCCAGCGCTTCACGAAGGCGCGGGTGGCCAGGACGGTCAGTCCGGCGAGCAGGCCGCCGCCGGCGAGGCTGACGAGGTGCCGCGACCAGTCCGGGAGATCGATCCATGCCTCGGTTTCGACCGGGCTCTGATCCCGCACGAAGGCGACCCCGAGCGTGAGGACGGACAGCGCGCCGTAGACCACGAGTGCGAGCGGAGCCGGGCCACGCCGCACGCTCGTTCCAGGCGGAGTGGCGAGAGCGCGGGCTCGGGATGGGGCAGCGCGCACGGCCATGGACACTTCAAAACGTTGCACGGCCGAGCCTGGACGGCAACGCGGGGCCGCCCGTGTCCCAGCGTTGGTCTGCGAGGCTGGCGGGCCGGCCCGCCCCACCCCACGAACGCGACTCGAGGGCACCTAGCCTTACGGAGAGGTGGCCGGCCCCACCCACGCGGGGTGCCGGCCCGGAGAGGGAGGCTTCGACCCGTCTCGACCGCCGGGAGCGGCAGAGCTCCTCCCCGGCCGCGGCAAGCAGCACGAAAGTCTGAAGGGGTCTTCATCGGGTCTGGTAAAGTCGAGCACTTCTCGGGATAAACCCGAGCATCGCAGATGATGACGAACGAAGAGCGGCCTCGCGTCTTGATCGTCGACGACGAGAAGTTCATCCGGGACATCCTTGCGGACTTCCTCGGCATGGAAGGGTACGTCGTCCGCACCGCGGAGGACGGGCAAGCCGCCCTCGCCGAGCTCAATCACGCCCATTACGACCTCGTCATCAGCGACCTGAAGATGCCTCGCATGGGCGGCATCGAGCTCCTCGAGCAGCTCGGCAACGCAGCCCCGAACGCGCTCACGGTCATCATGACGGGCTTCGGTACGGTCGAGACGGCGATCGACGCGATGAAGCGCGGCGCGTACGACTACATCCTCAAGCCCTTCAAGGTCGAAGAGGTGATCCACGTCGTGCAGCGCGGGCTCGAGAAGCAGCGCCTCGCCGCCGAGAACCTCCGCCTCAAGGAGGCTCTGTCTCTCTACAAGGTCAGCGAGGCGATCGCCGCGAGCCTCTCGCTCGAGGAGGTTCTCGCCACCGTCGGCGAGACGGCGATCCACGAGATCCACGCCGACCTCGCGTCGACGTGGCTCGACGACGGCGAAGGTGGCTACTTCGAGCGTCAGCGTCTGCTCCCGCCGAAGCATCTCCGCAGCGTCACGCTGAAGGACGTCAAGGACGGCGCGAGCTTCGGTACGTTCGCGCCGCGGGTCATCGCCGCGCACCTCACCGAGGACTCGACGCTGCTCGAGCACGGGCGTGACAAGGTGATGCGGTTCTTCGACAAGGAGCCCGAGCTCCCGGTCGAGTCGCTCATCGCCGTCCCGCTCCGGATGAAGCAGCGGCTGCTCGGATGGATCTCGGTCGCGAGCTTCACGAAGGGCAAGCGCTTCGACGAGGGACAGCGGAAGCTCCTCTCGATCGTCGGCTCGCGCGCGGCCGCCGCGATCGAGAATGCGCGTCTCTACGAGGACCTTCGCGCGACGTTCCAGCAGACGATCGAGGGGCTTGCGAAGGCGATCGACAAGATGGACCGCTACACGGCGGGCCACTCGGAGCGCGTCGCCACCTACGCGATGTACCTCGCGACGCGCCTTGGGCTGTCGCAGGAGCAGATCGAGATCGTCCGCCAGAGCGCGCTGATGCACGACATCGGCAAGATCGGCTGCGTCCTCAACCTGAACAAGCCCGGCAAGCTGACGCAGGACGAGTACGAGACGTTCAAGCGCCACCCCGGCTACGGGCGCGACATCCTCGAGCCGATCCGCTTCCTCCATCCGCTCATCCCCGGCGTGCATCTCCACCACGAGCGTTGGGACGGACGCGGCTACCCGCTCGGCCTCAAGGGGCCGGACGTCCCGCTCATGGCGCGCATCATCGCCGTCGCCGACACGTACGACGCGATGACGAGCGACCGTGCGTATCGCCGCGCGCTTCCGCACGAGGTCGCGGTCGCCGAGATCGAGCGCTGCTCCGGCACGCAGTTCGATCCCGAGGTCTCTCACAGCTTCTGCGAGGGCCTCGACGATTACCGCGAGGCCGAGATCGGCAAAGGGAAGAAGGTCCCGGAGTAGCGGACCGCGCGCGTAGCGACGCGCGCCGTAGAGCTCGACCGTGCAGCGGCGCGTCGCGCCCATGGCCGGCCTGCGGGCAGGTTCGGCGCGCTTCGATTGAGCTCGACCTGGACGACGCGAGCGCCTGCGCTCGCGCTTGTTCGCTTGTCGCGTTCGCCGGCGGCAAGAAGCGTCGCGATCCGCCTCGTCCATGGCTTCCCTTCGGCTGTTCCGCGCGCTAAGTGCCGCGCATGCTCGAAGACCGTCTCCGGGAGTGCCTCACGTTCGACGACGTCCTTCTTGTTCCGGCCTACAGCGAAGTGCTTCCAAAGGACGTCGACGTCCGGACGCGGCTTTGCAAAGGCGTCGACCTCAACGTCCCTCTCGTCAGCGCGGCGATGGACTCCGTCACCGAGGCGCGTGCCGCAATCACGATGGCGCGCGAGGGCGGTATCGGCATCATCCACAAGAACCTCTCGCCCGCCGACCAGGCGAGGGAGGTGGAACGAGTGAAGCGCGCCGAGAGCGGCATGGTGCTGGCGCCCGTCACGGTGAGCCCGACCCAGCCGCTTCGCGAGGCGCTCGCGACGATGCACGAGCACGACGTGTCGGGTCTCCCGGTCGTCGAGGGAGATCGCCCGGTCGGCATCCTCACCGCGCGTGACATCCGCTTCGAGCGAAACCTCGATCAGCCGGTGAGCGCGCTGATGACGAAGCAGCTCGTCACCGTCTCGCCGGGCGTAAGCAACGCCGAGGCGAGGGAGCTGCTCCACAAGAACCGGATCGAGAAGCTGCTCGTCGTCGACGGCGGCAAGCTCGTCGGCCTCATCACGATCAAGGACATCCTCCAGGCCGACCGCAACCCGCTCGCCGTGAAGGACGCCCAGGGCCGCCTCCGCGTCGGCGCTGCGATCGGACCAGGCCCCGACCGCGACGAGCGCGCCGCTGCCCTCGTGGCGGCAGGCGTCGACGTCATCGTCGTCGACACCGCGCACGGTCACTCGAAGGGCGTCATCGACGCCGTCCGTGAGATCTCGCGCCGCCACAACGTCCCGGTCATCGCGGGCAACGTCGCGACGGCGGAGGCGACCGAGGCTCTCATCGACGCAGGCGCGTCGGCAGTGAAGGTCGGCATCGGCCCGGGCAGCATCTGCACCACCCGCGTCGTCGCCGGGATTGGCGTCCCGCAGATCAGCGCGATCAGCGACTGCGCGCGCGTCGCCGATCGGCACGACGTCCCGATCATCGCCGACGGCGGCGTGAAGTACTCCGGCGACGTCACCAAGGCGATCGCCGCGGGCGCTGCCGCGGTCATGATCGGCTCGCTCTTCGCGGGCACCGACGAGTCTCCCGGCGACCTCGTCCTCTTCCAGGGCCGGAGCTACAAGGTCTATCGCGGCATGGGCTCGCTCGGCGCGATGAAGAAGGGCAGCAAGGATCGCTACGGGCAGGGCGGCACCGCGGACGAGAAGCTCGTCCCCGAGGGCATCGAGGGACGCGTCCCGCATCGCGGCTCGCTCGCGTCGATCCTCCACCAGCTCATCGGCGGCCTCCGCTCGGGCATGGGCTACACCGGCTCGCAGACGATCAAGGACCTTCGCACGCACGCGAAGTTCATTCGCTCGACCACGCAGGGGCTCCGCGAGAGTCACGTCCACGACGTGATCATCACGGAGGAGGCTCCGAACTACCGCACCGACTCGCGCTGATCGCGACCGGCTCGGCACGTGCAGCGGCTTTCGCACGGCGCGTCGTCGAGCACGTGCGCGATGTGCATCCCGCCGAAGCCCCGTTTGGGAGAGAGTCTCGGAGAGGCGGCTGACGCGTAGCGCCTCGCGCCCTGACTCTTTCATCCATCGCGCCCGCGTGCTGGCTTGAAGTATCGTCGTACGCGGCCCGTGACCCTTGCCGACCTGCGCCGCCACGCGCTCGCGCGCTCGCTTTTCGCTCCGACCACGCTGCCCAAGGCTATGGCCCGGCTGGGCTTCGTGCAGGCCGATCCGATCCGCGCGCCGGCGCGAGCGCAGGACTTGACGCTGTTCCAGCGCGTCGCCGACTACCGGGCCGGCGAGCTGGAACTGCGCTACCCGAAGCTCGCGGTCGAGGAGGACAGCTTCGTCAACTACGGCTTCGTGACGCGCGGGCTGCAGGCGCTGATGCACCCGCGCCAGGCGCGCCGCGTGTGGACGAAGGCGCGTTGGGCCGAGGCGCGCGCGGTCCAGGACTTCGTCCGGGAGCGTGGTGTCGTGCACCCGCGGGAGGTGGACGCGCACTTTGCGTACGGCAAGGTGACCAACTGGTTCGGGGGCTCGGGCAACGCCAGCACGCAGCTCCTGGACGGCATGCACTATCGCGGCCTCTTGCGCGTCGGGCGGCGCGAAGGGGGGACGCGCTGCTATGCGGCGGTCGATCTGCACGAGCGCTCGCGGCCGGACGACCCCGACGCCGCGCTCGACGCGCTGCTGGACGCCGCCGTCACCAAGTACGCGCCGCTCCCGGCGCGCACGCTCGGCTGGCTGGCCAGCGCCGTGGCAAGGCTGGCGGCGCCGCAGTGGCTGGCGGCGCGCGCCAACGCGCTGATGCGTGCGAAGGCGCGGCTGGCGACAGCCACGGTCGACGGCGTCGTCTGGTACTGGCCCGAGGGCGAGAACCCGACTTCGAAGCGTCATCGCGTCGACGACCGCGTGCGCCTGCTCGCGCCCTTCGATCCCGTGGTCTGGGACAGACTGCGCTTCGAGCTCTTCTGGGGCTGGGCCTACCGCTTCGAGGCCTACACGCCGGCGCCCAAGCGCAAGTTGGGCTACTACGCGCTGCCGCTCCTGTGGCGCGACGCGGTGATCGGTTGGGCCAATCTCACGCTGACCGACGGCCGCCTCGAGCCCAGCCTGGGCTACGTCACCGGCAAGTCGCCGCGCGACGCCGCGTTCCGCGCCGCGCTAGACGACGAGCTGGCGCGCATCGCGCGCTTCCTGGGCGCGGGTTGAGGGCGCAGAGTCGTCGGCGCCAACCGCGCCAACTCGTGGAACCACGGCTCCACCCTGCAGCGCGCCACCGCTCGAGGACGTGTTCAGCCCCCGCTCACCGCAAACCATGACAACGTCCGATCAGGTTTCGTGTGGAGTGGTCGCACGAGGGGTCGATTCGGGGCGGGTGGCGCTGGCAGGATACCTCCGCATGGAGACAGAAAAGATCTATCGCGGGCGCCTGATCGACCACGTCCAGCTCGTCGTTCGCGACCTCGACGCAAGCAAACGTTTCTACCGTGCCGTCTTCGATGTCCTCGGCATCGAGATCGGCGGAGAGGCCGAGGAATTCTTCTGGTGCGACGAGCTCTTCGTCTCGAGCATCACCTCGAAGGCGGCCGCGGGAGAGCCGACCGGACGCGTTCATCTGGCGTTTCAGGCCAAGGACACGGCGATGGTCGACGCCTTCCACGTGAAGGCAGTGGCCGCCGGCGGAAAGAGCCACGGGACGCCAGGCGAGCGTCCGTACCACCCGGGGTATTACGCGGCATTCGTCCTCGACCCCGACGGCAACAACATCGAGGTCGTCTACCACGGCCCGGCGAAGCGATCCGTCGACGCGATCGAGATCACGTTCTGATCCGCCAGCTGCATCTCGAGCCATGGGCGGGGCCGCCGGCCCGATCGAGAGCATCTTCTGGGTGACGGACGAGCGTCACGACCGAGGCGAAGGAACGCGGGACGAACCGTCGCGGGTCATGTCGCGCGGCCGGATACCGGAGCGGTCGCCGTCATCGCGGTCGCTCTTGGTCGGCCGCGACGATGGGCTCGGTGGTCGTGCTCGTCTTCGTCTTCCGAGGGCGAGCCGCCGGGGAGGTCACACGTTTCCGGCGAAGGCGCCGTCGTCGAAGCGTGCGGCGCCTCGTTCTCGGCGAGTAACGCGGGAAGGATCTCCTCGAGCGTTTGCGCCGCTCCGACCGCGTAGACCTGCGCGCGTACGCCGTCGGCGATGCCGATCATCGCGAGGTCGTAGCGCTTGCGGAGCTCGACCTCCGCCGAGAGCGGCGCGGCCACGATCCCGATCCCGTCCGCGGCGAGGGCGGCCGCGAGCGACATGTCGCCGAGCTCGATGTTCGTCGCCAGCTGCACACCCGCACGAGCGAGGCAGCGCTCGAGCGACTCGCGCAGCGACGATCTCGGAGGCGCGATGAACGAGGCGCCCTGAAGCGATTCCGGGAACCCTGGGCGCAGGGTCTCGGCGGTGGCGACGTTCGCGAAGAAGGCGACCTCGGTCTCGACGACGAGGCGCGAGCCGATGTCGGCGTTCGTCGACTCCGATGTCGGCGTTCTCGTGAGCACGACGTCGAGGTCATGTCCTCGCAGCGACGCGAGCAGCTCGTCGTGAGAGCCGAACGTGCACACCACGCGCTCGCCGTCCGTCGCGCCGGCAAGGCGGGCGAGGAGCGGTCGCACGGTCGCCGCGACGAACGATGACTCGACGCCGACGCGAACGACTCGCTTTTTTCGCTCTCCTCTCAGGCCCTCCTCGAGCTCGGCGCCGAGCGCGAAGATCCGCTCCGCGTAACGGAGCGCGAACAGGCCGGACTCCGTGAGCTTCATTCCTCGGGCGGAGCGATCGAAGAGCAGGACGCCCATCGCTTCCTCGAGCGTGCGGATCTGCGCGCTCAACGTCGGCGGCGTGAGCCGGAGTCGCTGCGCCGCGGCGGTGATGCCGCCGAGCACGGCGACGGTTCGGAAGTAAAGCAGGTGCTGGTAATTCACGCGGTCGCGGCGCATCGCAAGATCCTTGCCTCCCGGGCGGGCGCGACCGTCGCATCTCGCTACAGGCGAAAGTGGGACGCTCCGGACGGTGCACGCGGGAGGGGCGCGCCGGCGGTGTCGGGCAGCTCGGACCGGTTGTGGTCGATTCCAGACGCGTCGAAGTGCGATCGTTCGAGACGAGATGATCGGTGCTCGAACGGTCCGTTCGACGGAGTCGAACGCCCGCCGAGCTCGAAGGTCGGCTTAGAAACTATCGAATGGCGAGGGCGTGGAGCGCGCCGTATCGAACTCGTGATGGGAGTGTTCGCGAGCGAGCAGCGGATCTTTGCGCCACGTCATGTCCTCGGCTGGACGCTCTTCACGCTCACGTCCGGCTTCATCAACGCCGGAGCCGTGATGGCGTGCAAGAGCTTCGTCACTCACATCACGGGCAACGTGACGAACCTCGCGCTCGATGCCCCGCGGGCGAGCGCCTACGTGTTCCTCGGCGCGTCGTTCATCGGCGGCGCCATGGTCGCGGTCCTGATCGGCGAGATGTCGAGGTCGAAGCCGAAGGCCGGCTTCGGCATTCCGCTCGTTCTATCGTTCGCGACGCTCGTCGGGATCGCGATCGCGGGGAAGGCGGGCATCTTCGGATCGTTCGGGGTGGCCGATGGGAACAATCAGCGCGCGTTCGTCATGCTCGGTCTCCTCGGCGCGGTGATGGGAATGGTCAACGCGGCCATCGCGACGGCGACGAGCAACAAGGTCCGTGTCACTCACCTCACCGGGCCGGCGACGGATCTCGCCGGCAACATCATTCGCGCGGCGCTCGGCTCGGGCATGGGCCACGCTGCAGAGCTCCGCTGGGCGACGCTCCGCGCCGTCAAACTCGCCGCCTTCGCGGTTGGCGCGGGGCTCGCAGTCAGGTTCGCGTCGCGCCTCGAGTACGATCTCTTCGCCGTCGCCGGCGGCATCCTCGTCGTGGCGCTCGGGTTGACGGGCGCTCCGGAGAGCGCTGATGCGAGCAAGGAAGCCGCCGAAGCGGGCGACGACAAGGCGGCCAAGCGGATCGCGGCTGCGAACGTGACCACGCTGCCGGCCGGCGATCGCACGAGGACCAGCGCGCGGGACGAGCGCCACGACACCCCGCTGCAGTTCATCGGCCCGCGCCGGCGAGACGCCGAAGAGCGCGACGCGGCGGAGTGACGCCGGCGGCGTGCTGCTGCCTGGAGGCAGCAGTCGCGCGCTCCAAGTTTCAGGTCCGGAGACCGCGTGCCGGCTTGCCCCGTAACGGATGAGCGAGTACGAGGCGCCCATGAAGCTCATCCCTTTGGCCGGTCTCTTCTGCGTTGCCCTCGCAGCCTGCGCCTCCGCGCCGAAGCCCGAGCCGACGACGGCGACGACGACGACGACGACGACATCGGCCGCGACGCTGTCCTCCGCGGAGGCGGACGAGAGCGGCCAGTCCGCCGCCGAGGCGTGGGCGGAGCGGAAGATCGCGGCGGAGTCGGAGACGACGAAGAAGGCGCCGTCCGCCGCTCGTCTCGACGAGAGCGATCCGCTGGCGATGGGAAGCGAGCTCGAGGAGTCGTCGATCCCGAAGGTCGAGATCACGCCGGCGAGCCAGGTTCGCGCGAAGAGCCCGGGCGAGCTGAACGCAGCGCTCGGCGTGCTGAAGTCCGAGAGCACGACCGACGGCGCAGCGAAGAAGCTGACGCAGCGTCTCGGCAACCCCAGCTGGACCGAGGCGCCGAAGGGGGCCGAGCACGCGAAGCGTCGCGTGTGGGTCGCTCCCGCCGGCGGAAACTGCCACCGCCTCGTGCTCGAGGCCGACGGATCGGTCGAGGTCGAGTCGGTGTCGAAGTCCGAGTGGCGGATGCTCACGGCCTCGGCTCGTCAGAACGTGTGCACCGGCGAGATCAAGCGCGGCATCTCCGCGAAGTGATCCGGGCGGACGTCGCGCGAGACTTGTGTCGCGGCGCGTTCGAGTCCAAAAAGGCGTCATGAGGCGCACGATCACGGCTTATTGGCTCGGACGTGTCGGCTACGACGCGGCTCATCGCCTCCAGCAGAAGCTCGTCGAGGCGCGCATCGCGGGGAGGATCGGCGACGTGATCCTCCTCCTCGAGCACGACGCCGTGATCACCATGGGGCGGAGCGCGAAGGCGGACAACGTGCTTGCCGCCGACGAGGAGCGCGCCGCGAAGGGCGTCGATCTCGTCGAGACCGGGCGTGGCGGCGACGTCACCTTCCACGGCCCCGGGCAGCTCGTCGCTTATCCCATCGTCGACCTCAAGCCGGATCGCTGCGATGTCCGTCGCTACATCGGGGACCTCGCCGAGGTGATGGTGCGGCTCGCGAAGGATCACGGCATCGCGGCCGGAGTCGTCCCCGGCGACTCGAAGCTCGTCGGCGTCTGGGTCGACGAGGAGGCTCCGAACGAATGGGACGTGGACCGCGCGCGCGATGCGGCGATCGGCGTCCCCAACGGCGCGCGTCTCGGGAAGATCGGCGCGATCGGCGTGCGGCTCTCGCGCTGGGTGACGATGCACGGCTTCGCGTTCAACGTCAGCACCGACCTATCCGGCTTCGGTCTCATCGTCCCATGCGGGATCCGCGAGCTCGACGTGACGTCGCTCGCGCGGCTCGGCATCACCCCGCCTTCGATCGAGGAGGTCGCGCGCGCTTCCCATCGCCACTTCGGCGATGTGCTCGACGCCGACGTGGTCGAGGGACGCGCAGCCGATCTCGAGGCGCTCTTCCCGGCAGCCTGACGCGCGCTCGCTCGCTCGAGCGGATCAGTCGGCGGGCGGCGGCTGCGTTGCCCGGCGCTCGAGCATGCGGAGGTACATCTTCGCCTGCGAGTTGTCGGGCTCGAGTGAGATGACGTGCTCCCAGTGGTCGCGCGCACCGCTCGTGTCGCCGACCGCGAGGAGGAGGATGCCGAGCTGAAGGCGCGCCGGCACGTAGTTCGGCTTCGCTTCGAGCGCGGCCTCGTAGCGTGACCGCGCGCTCGCGAGGTCGTTGATCTCGCGGAGCAGCGCGCCGAGCTTGGTCTGGAGGTCGGCGAACTGTGGGCAGAGACCGACGGCCTTTTCGTACTCGCCGATCGCTTCGCGAACGAGCCCGGCGTCGTGATAGGCCTGCGCGAGATCGGCGTGCATGTTGGCGAGCTTGCCGCGCGCGAAGGGATCGAGCCCCTGCGTCGTCCCGGACGGACCGACCTTGATGCGGCTGTACACCTCGCGGGCCTTCTCGTACTTGCCGCGATCGTTGTAGGTGACGGCGAGGTTGAGGGCGGCCTCGGTGTAGCCGGGGTTGATCTCGAGGGCGCGTTCGAAGTGCCGCTCGGCGACGAGGAAGTTGCCTCGTGAATGCGCGATGACGCCGAGCATGTCGTGCACGTCGGCATAGCGATCCTCTTCTTCGAGGACCATGCGAAGCATCTGCTCGGCCTTCTCGAACTCGCGCTTCGCGTAGTGCTCGCGGCCGAGGACGAGGAGCTGCTTCACACGCTCGTTCAAGGCAACCCTCCTTTGGTGATCGCCTCGTCTTGCCGACGGCGGAGCAAGGCGTGCCTCTTCACGAGGATGAAGATTACTCGTCTTTTTGGCGAGCGGGGAAGGGGGCACCGCTTTTGCTTCGTGCACGAAAGGTGGGGGCTGCAACGATCGGGCCGAGCGCGGTCAGGTTGCATCAGCCCTTTTCAGAGGCTATGGACCGCGCGCTTCAACACGACCCCCACACTTCGTGGGGAGGAGGAACGCCAGCCAGGTCGCGCGCATTCTCGCGGGATCCGGACGAGCCGGCCGAGAATCGATGCTCCAGCAGAGTCGCCCTTCCGATCCTCCCCAGGAGGAAGCCTTCATCGGAGATCCTCGCGTTGCGACGGACGATCCGGCTCGAGAGCATGGCAGTCCGCCGTCGTCCACGCGTGAAGCGGCTCCCGCGGGCCGTGTTCGCGACCGTGGGAAGATGATCGGGCTCGGCGCGATGGGCGGCCTCGTGGTGCTCGGGATCGGTCTGATGATCGCGTCCCCGCGTCGTGACGCCAGCGAACCGTTGCCGGCGCTTGCCTTCACGACCGCCGGCAGCGCGAGCGCCGGCGGCGACACCGCCAAGGAGGCCAACGCCGCCGTCGCGGATGCAGGCTTGCCGGTCGTGCGGCCGCCGCCCGCCTGGCGCGTGTCGAGCCTCGCGAGCGACGCGAACGTCGAGGTCGCCGAGGGCTCGTTCGGAAAGCGCGGCCTCGTCGCCACGCTCACCCAGGCCGGGCTTCCTCGTACCGAGATTCGCCGCCTCGCGCAGGCCTTCGAAGGGATCCGCCGCATCGATCGCCCGCGCGAGAGCGACACGTTCGTCCTCGCCAAGGACAAGAGCAAGGGCACAGTCGCCGCGTTCGAGTACGCGACGTCGCCGTTCGACGTCTGGCAGGCGAAGGTCGACGAGGCCGGCGCGGAAGGCCGCATCGTCGTCAAGAAGCTCGACCTGTTCGTCGAGCGCCGGCGTGTCGCCCATGGGCTCGTCGTGAGTGCCGACCTCACGAAGGCGATCACGGGCGCGGGGTTGCGTCCCGAGATCGCCCTCGCCGTCGACGACGCGCTGGAGGGACACATCGAGCCCGGATCGATCCGCTCCGGTGTGCGGATGCGCATCGCCGCGAGCGAGGAGTGGGTCGAGGGTGCGTTCGTCCGGGTGAAGGTCGAGGCGATCGAGTTCGTCCCGAAGACGGGCTCGCCCCTGCGCGTCTACTACTACGAGCGCGATCCGCGCGAGACGCCGGGATCGGCGCGCCGCGCGCCGGCGGCGGGCTTCTACGACGCGAAGGGCAGGCAGCCCTTCCACGGTCAGTTCCGCTCGCCGCTCGCCCTCGCGCGGGTGACGTCACGCTTCAATCCGAAGCGTCTCCATCCGGTGCTGAAGACGGTGATGCCGCATCAGGGCGTCGACTTCGGCGCGTCGACGGGGACGCCGGTCTACGCATCGGCGGCCGGCACGGTGATCGCCGCACACAACAGCGGTCCGTGCGGAAACATGGTCGAGATCGACCACGGCGGCGGCATCCACACGGCCTACTGCCACCTCAAGGGGTTCGCCGCGGGGCTTCGCAGTGGCCAGAAGGTCGAGCAGCGGCAGCTCGTAGGCTACGTCGGCCAGACCGGTCGCGTGACCGGGCCGCACCTTCACTTCGTGGTGAAGAAGAACGGCGCTTTCATCGACCCGCTCGGGCTCAAGATGGACGGCGTCCGCGTCCTCCCGCCCGCGGATCGCGAAGCATTCGCCCGCAAGCGTGGCGATCTCGACGTCGCCATCGACGGCGTCGCGCTGCCGTCGGCGGCGGACGTCCCGGACGAGAGCGACGACAAGGACCTCCACGCCGACTGAGGTCAGCGAAGCCTCCGCGCCGTGCACGGAGGCCCGGGACGAGAGCGACGACGAGGCAGGCGAAGCCTCCGCGCCGCGCGCGGATGTCCGACGCGTGAGCGACGACGAGATCCTCCACGCCGACTGAGGTCAGTGAAGCCTCCGCGCCGTGCACGGAGGCCCCGCGAGGACCGTGATGCGACGGTTCTTCCGGCCTACTTCGGGAGCGGCCGGCCGTGGCCGGGGCCGAGGATGTCGGCCATCTTGGTGTGCGCGTCGAACGTGTGGACGTGCGGCGGGTGATGGCACGCGATGCACGACTCCGGCGTGGGCTTCGCGATCGGGATCTTCACCTTGTCGGGCTTCGCCGCGTGGAGGGAGCCGGGGCCGTGGCAGACCTCGCACTGCACGTTCTCGAGCTCGGAGACGTGCGTGACCGTCGAGCCTCCCGGCTTGTCGTAGCCGGTGACGTGACAGCCGACGCAGTCGAGGTTCGCCTCCTTGAACTGCTTCGAGAGCGTGGCGTAGGCGTGGGCGTGACCGGTTCCATCCCAGACCTTCTTCGCGTCCTCGTGGCAGTTCGAGCAGACCTCGATACCGGCGTAGCTCGGCTCGCCCTTCGCGGCGGGCACCGGCTTCTTGTCCTTGAAGGCGAGCTTGTTGGCGTCGTTCACCTTCTTGTAAAATACATCCATCTGCGACTTCACGTCGTTGTCGGCGCCGAGGTTCTCGCGGATCTCGCGCATCGAGTAGCGATAGAAGTTGCCGGAGGCGGGGACGGGCGCCTTGTCGAGCGCGTCGCGCTCGGCCTCGAGCTTCGCGACGTCGGTCTTGCGGGCGGCGACGTCCTTCGGATCGACGCTCTTGTCCGTCTCCCAGGTCGCGATCTTCTTCCGGAGCTCGTCGATCCGACCGGTGAGCTCCTCGCGCTTGCGCATGCGCTCGAGGCCGGTTCCGTCGGCGAGCTTGAGGAGCCCCGCGGGCGCGTCGCCGCGGACGTGGAGATCGAGAACGCCGACGGTCTGGAGGTGGTTGGCGGTCTCGACGACGAGGACGTCACCGATCTGCTCCGGCGGCGCCGCCTTCGTGTTCGAGTCTCCGCTGGCGCCGGTCGAGCCCACGAGGATGGCGAGCAGCTCGGGGTTCTCGTCCGCGATGCGCTTCGCCTCGCCGCGGCCGACGGCGGCGAGGACGATGATCGCCTGCGCGCCATCCTTCTTCAGCGCCGCGACGCTCTCCTTCACCGCCGCGATCGCGGGGGACGACGTGACGTCGGCGAGCTTGTTCTCCTTGCTGCCGGGCGAGGCCTCCGCCTTGTCCGGCGCGGCGACGCCGATGACGCCGATCTTGAGCCCGCCGACCTCGACGATCTTCGACTTCGCGGGCGCGAGCGAGCCGGCCGCGAGGTTGGCCGCGACGAGCGCAGCGCCGCTCGTGTCGCGGAGCTTTGCGAGCGTCGCGATCCCGTCGGCGAAGCCGTTGCGCGACGGAGCGAACGCGGCGAGCTTGAGAGTCTTCAGCGTCGTCGCGATCGTCTCGGCCTTGGCGACCTCCTGACCCTTCTTCTCTTCCGGGATGTCCATGTCCATGAAGAAGAGCGGCCCGGCGGCGAGCGTCGCGAACGCCGGAGCCTTGCTCTTCTCCGCGGCAACGAGCGCACCGAAGCGGTCCATTCCGCCGAGCTGGTCCTTCACGCACCCGCACGGCTCGAGCGCGCCTGCGAGATCGGACACGAGGTAGAGCCGCGCTCGAGGCGCTTCGGCTGAGGTCCCAGCCGAGCCGTCTCCGGCGGCAGGCGTCGTGGAGGGGCGGCACCCCTCGCACGCGGAGAGGGTGACGAAGCATCCGATGAGCGCAAAGAGGAAGCAGAGAAGCGTCCGCGCCCGCGCGCCGTGCCGGCGGGGATCCGTGTTTCTCCCGGGACGCTGGTGCCCGAGACCCGACCGCGAAGAATCACTCAACATTTTCACCGGCGCGGAGCTTATCACCGAGCGATCCCGGATCGGCGAGGAGTGAGGATGGGGTGATGACATACGACGGCGGAATCGCTACTATTTCGGGTCGCGTGAGCGCCTCGCATCGATTCGGCCCCTTCTTCCTCGACGCACGGATCGCGGTCGGCGGAACGGCCGAGGTGTATCTCGCGAGGCCGGCCACCCCCGCGCCCAACCTGCCCGATCGGCTGGTGGTGAAGCGCCTCCTCCCTCACTTCGCGTCCGACGCGGACGGCCGAACGATGTTCGAGCGAGAGGCCCGCCTCCACGCGGCGGTGACGCACGAGAACGTCGTCACCGTCTTCCACGCGGGCAAGGATGAGCGCGGCGAGCCGTACCTGGCGATGGAGTACATCGATGGCGCCGACGGCTATCGCGTCCTCCGCCGCCTCCGGCAGGAGGGCGAGCTCTTGCCGATCGGCGTGGCCGTGTACGTCGCGCGCGAGGTCCTGCGCGCCCTCGAGAGCGTCCATGCGGCCCTCGATCCGACGTCGGGAGGCTCGCTCGGGATCGTCCATCGCGACGTGAGCCCGTCGAACATCTACCTGTCGAAGGACGGGACGGTGAAGCTCGGTGACTTCGGGATCGCTCGCTCGACGACGCGCGCGACGCTCCGAAGCGAGGCCGGGCACGTCCTCAAGGGCAAGTTCGCCTATCTCGCGCCGGAGCAGGTGGCAGGGGAGACGAGCGATCATCGTGCCGATCTCTTCAGCCTCGCGACGGTGCTTGCGGAGATGCTCCTCAATCGACCGCTGTTCCCCGGCGGCGGGCAGCTCGCCATCCTCCTCGCGATCCGCGACTGCAAAATCGACGCGCTGACCGAGATCAAGTCGCGCCTCCCGCCCGGCCTCTTCGAGGTCATGCAGCGTGCCCTCTCGCGAAACCCGGCGCAGCGCTACCCGGACGCGAGGTCGTTCGCGGCCGCGCTCGCCCCGTTCGAGGCGGACAAGCGGCTTGCGGCGCGCGAGATCTCGGCGCGCGTGCGCTGGGTGAAGGCCGCGAGCTCCTCCGACAAGCTCACCGCGCAGCGTGACAGCGCCGCAATGCGCGCCGCCACGGCGGCAAGACCGGAGCGTCTGCCGGCGATTCAGGACGCCGTGCCGCCGGTCGCGGTGGCCGTGCCGCCGCCCCTGCCGCCTCGCCCCGTCGCGGCTCCCGAGCAGCTGGAGGAGACCGACCTCGAGGAGGAGGAGGACGACGACGACGACGGGGTGAAGACGTCCGAGTACGAGCTCTTGCCTTCGCACGTGCTGAAGATGGATGGCACGACGCTCGGGCCGTGGACCTTCGCGCGCCTGATGGAGGCGCTCGCGACGGGGCAGATCGATCCCGGCGACCGCGTCGACTTCGTCGGGCGCGGCTTCCGGGCGGCAGAGGAGATCGACGAGTTCGCGCGCTTCTTCCCCGCGCCCGGCGCGACGACGAGCCAGCTCCAGGGGCCCGGCACGCCGGACCTGAGCGATCAAATCGGGCCGAAGACGATGCTCGAGACGCTCATGCTCGTCCTCGCGCAGAACGAGACCGGGGTCCTCTTCGTCGAGCGGTCCGAGGGCGATGGCCTCGGAGGACCACCTCCGTCACGCAGCGGGAGGAAAGAGCTCTACTTCGTCGAGGGCAAGCTCCATCACGTCGCGTCGAGCAACGCGAGCGAGCTCCTCGGCGAGTATCTGGTGCGCCGCGGGAAGCTCGAACGCGAGGAGCTCGATCTCGCGCTGGCGGTCCTCCCTCGCTACAGCGGTCGCATGGGCGACACGCTCATCTCGATGGGGCTCGTCGGGCCGGTCGACATCTTCCGCGCGATCCGCGAGCAGGGCCGCGATCGTGTCGCGGACCTCTTCCTCTGGCGCGGCGGCACCCTGACCTTCTATCGCGGTCACACCGCGCCGCACGTCGAGTTCCCGCTCGATCTCGAGCTGCCCGCGCTCATGCTCGCCGGGCTCGAGACCGCGAAGCCGGGTGATGCCATCCTCGCCGAGCATCGCGACGACCTCGATCGCATCCTCGGCCCTTCGTCGCGCGACGACCTCTCTTCGTTCGAAGGCCTGACATGGCCGCCGGCGATCGCGGCTGTCCTCGATCTCGTTCGCAGACCGGTGACGCTTCGGGAGGTCCTCCAGACGGCTGCGCGAGGCGGGACGCTCTCGCCAGGCGACGTCCTCCGAGCGGCTGAGGTCCTCTTCGCTGCTGGGCTCATCGCCTGGAAGTGACGCGCACGCGGCGTCGACGACGGGCATCGCGGGCAGCCGATGCTAGGCTCGCTGACCGCCATGGCTGCCGTACTCGATGATCTGGTGAAGCTGCTCGCGTTGGAGCGCATCGAAGAGAACCTCTTCCGCGGTCAGAGTCAGGATCTGGGGTGGGGCACCGTCTTTGGCGGACAGGTGCTCGGGCAGGCGCTCTCCGCTGCCGCCCAGACCGTCCCGACGGAGCGTCACGTGCACTCGCTCCACGCCTACTTCCTCCGCCCCGGCGACGTCACCAAGCCGATCATCTACGACGTCGATCGGATCCGCGACGGCACCTCGTTCACCACCAGGCGCGTCGTCGCGATCCAGAACGGGAAGGCGATCTTCAACCTCGCTGCCTCGTTCCAGAAGGAAGAGCCGGGGTTCGAGCACCAGGAGACGATGCCGGAGGCGCCGCCGCCGGAGGGGCTCAAGACCGAGCAAGAGCGCTTCGCCGCCGCCGCCGCGCGGCTCCCGAAGTTCGCGCTCGAGCGTGCGACGGCCGAGCGTCCCATCGAGCTACGCGAGGTGGAGGCGGACGAGGATCTCTTTCACCCGGCCAAACATCCGCCACGGCGCATGGTGTGGCTTCGAGCGATCGCGCCGCTGTCCGACGATCCCGCCCTCCACGCCTATCTCCTCGCGTACGCCTCCGACTTCTCCTTCGTCACCACGGCGCTCCTGCCTCACGGAGTCACGTGGCTCACGCCCGGGATGCAGATCGCGAGCATCGACCACGTGATGTGGTTCCATCGGCCTGCCCGCATCGACGACTGGCTCCTCTACGTGATGGACAGCCCCGCTGCGCATGGCGCGCGCGGCCTCGCGCGTGGGCTCGTGTTCGCGAAGGACGGCCGGCTCGTCGCGTCCACGGCACAGGAAGGCCTCATCCGGAAGCGCTGACGGCCGCCGGTGGAGGCGTCGTCCCTCGCGCGCCGACGTTCACTCGAAGGAAACGACGACGTAGAAGGGCGCTTCAGCGCGGCTGCAGGGGAGCGTTGAGCCCCGGGATCACCGGCAGCGATTTGAGCGCCGCGCCAGCGATTTGCTCGCGGGTGATCGTCCCGGAGATGCTGTAGGGCAGGTTCACCGCGAGACGCTCGCCGCCGACGGTCACGGTGCCGTCGATCGTGTAGGGGACCGGTCCCGTCGCGGTGGCGAGCGTGGCGAGCGTCTTCACGTCCGCCCACGGCAGCGACATCGGTACGTCGATCGTCGTCGCCACGTTCGGCGGGAGCACGACGGGCTTCGAGACGGTGACGGAGCCGAGATCCCACTTCCCGTCGAGCCGTGCCTTGCCCGTGAAGGACTGAGCGGAGAGCGTGACCCGGTTCGGGTTGGTCGCCTCGATCTGCAGGAGGATGTCGACGCCGGTGACGCCGACGGCGGTGACGCGCGCCTCCTTGGGCACCAGCGTCGGCGGCTCGGGCTTCGAGCACGCGCTCGTGAGGAGGGCTGCAGAGAGACCAGCGAAGAGGCAGCGTCGGGACAGCACGTGCGGACGATACCACCGCATCGGGCCGTTCATTCCCCTCGTCACCCGTTGGCCGCACCTTGCTGTCGCGCTTCGGAAGCTGCGAGCAGTACGGCTGACCTCCACTTCGCTGCACGTGATCGCTGCGCGGCCTCGTCCGATGTCGCCTTCGACGAGCCGGAGCGCGTTCGGAAAATGCATGAGGCGATGCCGAGGAGGCGTCGCCATGCAGTCACCCGCGCTCGTCGTGCTCGACCTCGCAGGAACCACCATCGAAGACCACGACGTCGTGGCCCGTTGTCTCGTCGAGGCCGTGAAGTCCGCAGGCGTCGCGATCGGTCTGAGCGACGCGAACGCGGTCATGGGGTTGCCGAAGCCGGCGGCGATCGCGCAGATCCTCGCAAAGCAGGAGGGCACGCCCGTTCCTCCGGTCGACTCCGAGCGCATCGTTCGCGCGACGGCTGTCTTCCAGCATGCCATCTTGAGGCACTACGGCTCGCCCGGGGCCGTCGTGCCCGTTGCTGGAGTGGAGGAGGCGCTCGACTCGTTGCGGGAGCGCGGCGCGAAGATCGCGATCGACACGGGCTTCTCCGCCGTCATTGCGGACGCGATCCTCGATCGTCTCGGGTGGATCGCAGAGGGGCTCGTCGATCTGCGGGTCGCGAGTGACGAGGTCCGTCGCGGCCGACCTGCGCCCGATCTCGTGTTCGAGGCGATGCGCCGCGCCGGCGTCGGCGACGTGCATGCGGTTGCGAAGGTCGGCGACACGCCCGCCGATCTCGGTGAGGGCGCGAACGCGGGCTGCAGATGGAACATCGGCGTCACGTACGGGACGCATGCGCGCGCGGCCCTCTCCCGCCACCCGCACACGGCGCTCATCGATGACGTCCGCGATCTTCCGAGCGCGCTCGGGATCGTACGCCATCGGGGGCGCGCGCTCCCCGCGAGCGCTCGACCGCGCCGGACGCTCAACCGGCTCTGAGCGTTCGACGAGCGCCGATCGCTCCGACGCTGGTGTGTCGATCGATGGCCCCCTGCGCGCTAAGGACGGGCGGCCATGAAGATGTCCATCGTGCCCGCGCGGTCGCTCGTGAAGTACATGCGACAGCCGTCGCGGGAGAGCCATGCCGGGCGGTCTTCGGCGGTGGAGCTCAGCTCCGTCACCGGCGTCGGCGTTCCGAATGCAGCCTGGAGGCTCGGTCGCTTCGCGATCCAGATGTCGCTGCCACCCAGGCCGCCGGGGCGATCGGTCCCGAAGTAGATCGTCAGTCCATCTGCCGACAAGGCGACGCCCGCTTCGTTGTTGGACGATTGGAGCTCGGTCACGAGGGTAGGGTCCTGGTATGCGCCGATGTTGTCGCGCACGCTCCGGAACAGGTGCCGCGTGATCCCTCCGAGCCGCTCCGACGTGAACCAGAGCTCGGCGCCGTCGTGCATCACCGATGGATACACCTCGACCCGGTTCGTGTTCACTCGTCCGAGCTTCCGGGCGTTGCTGAACGGAGCAGTGATGACCGCACGTGACGCGGTGTAGATGTCTGCCTCGTCGCCGATCTCACCGGCGTAGAAGATCGCCAGGCCGTCGTCCGTGATCGTCGGAGTGACGACCGCCGCGACGTTCAGGCCTTGCTGGAGCTCGGTGACCGGGGTGGGGGCGGAGAACGCAGCTGTCCGCGAAGCGCGCGTCGCGACGACGATGGTCCGGTTGGTGAGGTCCACCGTGCGCTCGAACACCATCGTGAGCTCGTCGGCGGTGAGAGACGGGGCGTCCTCCAACCCCGAGCTGTTCACCGGTCCGTCGAGCGCCTTCGGGGGCCCGAACGGACGCGTCGGATCGCACGCCGCCGAAGGCGCGTCCTCGCGCGTCATGCCGTCCTCGCGCGCCGTCGCGTCTCGATTCGAGTCGCGGTTCCCGGCGTCGTCGTCGTCGCGCTCGGTCGCTCCCGTCACTCTCTCGAAGTCGCCGAAACCTACGATCGCATTGCATGCGACGAGCGCCGTCGATCCGGCCAGCATGAGTCGCTGGAGCGCTCGCATGTCCTGTACGTTAGCCGATGACGCGCGCGGTTGGAGGAGGTAGTGCCGGCCTTCGTTCCGCGGATGGAGCGAACGTCGCGGGGGCTCATTCGCGCTGGCTCGTCCGATAAGGAGCGCCCGCGTTCCGTACGGTGTACTTTGTGGTGGTGACCCATCCGAACGACGCGGATGAGGAAGAGGAGGGGACGGCGGTCGACGTTCATGTCGACATGCCGTCGGTGATCACGGCGTCGGTCGAGACGGCGGTGCGCGGGGTGCCGCCCGACGCTCGGCTGGTGACGAGCCCGCACGACCTGCGTGCTCCGGCGACTCCGATGGTCCAGACGCCTGCTCGCGTGCCTGCGGGCTCGGGTGAGGGCGAAGACGAGGACAGGTCGCTCTCGCTCGTCACGCCTTTCTTCGACTCGGAGCGAATGGCGAGCGTCGAGCGCGCGATCTCCAACGCCAGCACCGAGCATTCCCCAGCGCTGGAAGAGCCGGACACGCGTGTGCTCGGCGGCCAGCGGAGCCCCGCCGACGACGAGGGCGACACGACACTCCTCCGAGGTGGCGAGCCCGGCGGAAGGGCGGCCGACGACGAGAAGACACTCGACCCCCGCGCAGCTCTCTCGGCGAAGGAGCCGAGCGCGCAGACGGCGTCGCCGGCGAGGCCGCATGGCGAGAGCGTGAGCGCGCGCGACGAGGCCGTGGCGAGCGGGCTGCCTCCGATGCGGCCACGCTTCGATTCGGAGGCGGCAGGGCAATGGGCTCCCTGGCACGAGCAACCCGAAGAGGCGCGCGCGGCTCTCAGCGGGATCGTGTCGCCGGTCAGCTCCGGGACGGAGGTCCTTCCGCGGAGCACGGTTCAACAAGCGTTCAACCTCCTCAAGGCACCCGAGACCAGCCTCGCGCCCGAGCCGCGCTCGTCACCGCGAGCGTTCCCCGTCACGCAGACTCCCTCGCACCCGCTCGAGCCACCGTCGCGCGACCCGGTGCGGCCGGTCGAGCCGACGAGCTCGCGCTCCAGGAGCGGGATGAGAGCGACGCCGTCGTCGACGGCGAAGCGCAGCATGTCTCCCGTCGCAGTGTTCTTCATCGCGTTCCTCGTGACGACCGCCGTGTTCGGGGGTGCGGTCGCTGCGCGATGGTTCGGCTGGTTCTCGTTCCGAGCGTCCGGGGCCCCCGCGACCACGCCCGCGGCGCCCGCGACGGAGAGCGGAGCGCCTCGAGTGAGCCAAGCGCCTCCGGCGAGCCAAGCGCCTCCGGCGAGCCATGCGTTCCCGGCGAGCGGCGCGCCCTCGGCGAGTGACGCGGCGTCGGCCTCCGGCACTGCTGCGGCTCCGGCCCCCTCGGCGAGCTCTTCGCGCACCAGGAGGCCGGGCGGAGTCACGCGGCCGCGCGGTTCTCCGCGGCCGCCGCGTCCCTGAAGGAGCTCGTCACGGGACGATCTGCTGGCAGGTCGGGAAGAACGCCTTCGCGACGGAGTTCCCGTTCAGTGTCGTGCAGAGATCGACGCAGAGGTTCGACCCGCTCCTGCCCTTGCAGCACTCGTTGATCGCCTGGAAGAGCGGCGTAGCGCCCTCGATCCCCGGTCCGCACGTCGCCGCGTTCTGTTTCGTCGCGAAGCACGCGAGCGCCGCCGCGTCGGCCTGCGTCGTCGCGCCGGCCTGGCACCGCTGCACGCAGCCTGCGCAGCTCGTCTGGGTGAAGCCGACCTTCGAGAGCTCCGCCTGGAGCGATGGGCCCACGGTTCGGTTCTCCACGGCGCAGTCGGCGAAGAGCTGACACGATTCCATGCATCCTGCACGGGTCGTTGGCGCGCACGTCATGGCGGGCAAGGGCGCAAGCTCGTAGGGGGCGGCGGAGCATGCCGCCTTCGAGCCAGCCGGGAGCGAGGGAAGCGAGAGCGATGAGACGGGCGTGCCCTTCGGCCGGGAGAGCAGGAGATCGATGAACCAGTCGTTGAGCGGCAGCCAGGCGTGGCCGAGGTTGTCGCCGCGGCAACGCGCGTGGGCGATGTTCGCCTCGGCGGCGTAGAACTTCGATGCGAGAGAGGCCTGCTCGACGAAGCTGAACGCGGGCACGCTCACGCCGTTCGGCGTGGTGCCCCTGTACGTGTCGTTGTCTCCGCCCCATGTCACGACGACGAGCATCGGGTCGAGCGGTCCCTTCGCGTCGGACGCGGTGAAGTCGAAGACGCCCGATCCGACGATGCCACCTGCGAGGATCTTCGAGCGGCTCCTGAGGAGGCGGTTGGTGAAGATCCCGCCGGCGGAATGCCCCGTCGCGAAGACCCGGTTTTTGTCGACCGCGTAGTGAGCCGCCGTGCAGCTGAGGAGGCGATCGAACAGCTCGACGTCTGCGTTCGGTGCCGACTCGGTTCCGGGCGCACGCATCGCGTCCCAGACCGGCCAGAAGGTGCCGTTGCCGGCGGCATCGGGAGCGACGACGATGAAGCCCTTCGCCGCGAAGTCGGCGAGCTTCGCCCGGGCGATGAACTTCGGGCCGGTCTCGGTGGTGCCGTGGAACGCGAAGAGCAGGGGCCGCGGTCCGGTGAACGAGTCGGGCGGGAGGAGGAGATGAAACGTTCGGCTCTGGCCGCCGGCGGAGAATCCCGTGTTGACGCCGGCCTTCGGGCCGTTGCCGGCGCCTTCGAACGGGGCAGGGCATGCCGCTCCCGGATCTCCTGCGTCGATCGCCTCTGCGTCGCCGCCGTCGGGGAGCGCGCTGTTCGGCCCGCCGTTGCTTCCGCTCGATCCCTTGGAGCCGTCCGGTGAGACGGCGTCATTCGTCGTCGAGCATGCGACGGCGGCGAGCGCCACGACGAGCGCTGGGAGGAGGCAACGTGCGTGCACGACGTTGGGCTAGCACAACCGGTCGGTCATGCCGCTGCGTTCGTCACCGATCAGCGACGCGGGAGCATCCCGCGCCGCGGCGTATCGAATCGGGTCGATTGGAACAGCTCCTCGTACGGCACGTCCCCCGCGGCGCGAGAGAAGCGACGCGTCTCGTCGTCGGTCGCGAGGGACGGCTCGACCAGGACGCTCGCTTCGGTAGCGGGAGCCGTCTCGTCGAAACCGAGCTCGCGTCGCATCACGATGCCCGAAGGACGGAACCGTGTGCTCTCCGCCTTGGGCTCCGGCTCCGTCGGGACCGGGGCGCCGTCGACGTCGCGGCTCGAGTCGTCAGTCGACGAGTCGGTGTCGAGCTCGATCTCGACGAGGTCTC
Source organism: Myxococcales bacterium 68-20 (assembly GCA_001899635.1). Classification (GTDB taxonomy): domain Bacteria; phylum Myxococcota_A; class Polyangia; order Polyangiales; family Polyangiaceae; genus Labilithrix. The sequence goes on from MKVQ01000014.1 coordinate 43,718, forward strand.
GCGCGCTGAGCAGCACAGCGAGCTGCTCGGATCGCGTGAACGCCGTCGTGATGACGTGAAGCTCGGAGTCGTCCGGGCCCGGCTCGGAGTCGCCCTTCACCAGCATGAGCGCGGCGATCCCGTCGAGGGATTGGTCGACCGCGTCGGTGCTCGGTTGAGGCGGCGGAGGCTTGCGCATGAGCGCGTCGAGCTCCGACTCGGCCTCGGCGGCTTCCGAGTCGATCGATCGCGTGGAGTCGGTGACGACGGCGATCTCGCCGCTCGCCTCCGGGGGGAGTGGCGCGACCTCGTCAGCGCGAATGGTCCGTGCGGGAGCCGCCGGCTCCTCCGCGGCGCTGATCTCTTGGACCGAGCCATCGGCGTCCGCGACGACATCACGGGCGAGCGCGGCGATGACGTCGTCGAGCTCGGGGGCGTCCTCGTTCGATGCCGGCGATGACTGCCCGGGCTCGACCTCCGCGCCCGAGGCGGCGTCTTCACCCACGCCGTCGAGGTCCGGCGACGAGAGCGTGCAGACGGCGGACTCCCTGGCGGCGAACGCCGCTTCGCTCGGCGCATCGAGCCGCTCGAACGACGTGACCGGGCCGAAGCGCGCGAGGGCAACACGTCCGTCGGTGACGAGCGCGAAGAGGAGGTTCGTGCCGATGCGCGGCTCGTGGCCCATGAACCCAGGCGTCTCGCGATCGAGCGTGGCCACGAAGCGCGCGCCGACGCAGCGCTTCGCCGCGACGACCGTGACGTCCGTCGCGTCGACCTTCGGGACGACCCAGCGACAGACGCCGTCGCCGTCGAGCAGGAGGGCACAGCGCTCGGAGTGGACGATGTAGGACAGATCCACGCAAGGTCGGTATGAGCCGTGAATGCCTCTTCCGCAAGGATGAGCGCCGGATTTCTCGTGCAACCGGCGCTCATTCCAACTCCGTCCGAAAATTCAACGAGGGCTGGAGGCCCACCTCTGCGGGTGGTTGGGGCGCGAGCCCCAAGCTCGTTCCGGGCCGAAGGTCACCCCTTCGGGAGGAGGAGCGACATGTCCTCGGAGAGCGTCGCGCGGATGTGAGCGATCGTCTTGCCGCGAAGGCGCGCCTTCGTCGCCTCGAAGGCGGGACGCGCGAGGCCGGCGAGGCGCTTCGCTTCTTCCTTGGCGACCGCGAGGATCGCGTCGGGCGCCGCGGTCGCGTCGAGGTAGCCGACCTTGACAGCCTCCGCCGGATCGTAAATCCGAGCGAGCAGCGTCGCGTGCGTCAACGCCTGCGGCGTGAGGCGGTCGCGCGCGATCTCCATCGCGAGGATGGGCACCGGCATGCCGATCGCGACCTCGTTGAGGCCGATCCGGAACGCGCCCTCCGCGCCGATGCGCATGTCGCCCGTGAGGAGGACGAGCGCGCCGCCTGCCAGCGCGTGACCGGAGCACGCGATCACCAGGGGCACCTTCGCGCCGTAGAGCTTCATCAGCATGTCGGCGCCGCGCTCGAGCAGCGCCATGGCAGCCTCGGGGCTCTGCATCATCACGCGCAGATCGAAGCCGGCGCAGAAGCGATCGGGGCGGCCGGTGAGGACCATCGCGCTCGCCTCTTTCTCCGCGCGCGCGAGCGCGTCGACGAGACTGTCGATCATCGTGTCCGAGAGCGCGTTCGCTTTGCCGTCGTCCATGCGAACGACCGCGATGTTGTCTTCGAGCGTGTAGGTGAGGACGTCGCTTGCCATCGGGAGGCACCGTAACCGATCCGACGAAGCGGTGGCCGCGCTGCACCGTGCTGGTGGATCCCGGCTCCCTCACGAGCGTGCTGCCTCGCGGAGGGGCGCTCCTGGAACTAGCCGGAATTGCTGAGGTCACTCCCAGCGATTTCAGTGGTGCGATGTGTGCAGAAGTGGGTTCTGCATGAAGCGCCAGATCTTCGCCCTGCTCTTCTCCCTCGGGACCATCACCGCGCTCGCGGCCGGCTGCTCGGCAGAGGCGGTCGACGAGGACACGGCGACGGAGGACGACGAGCTCCGGCGCTTCCGTCCGAACGGAGAGAACGGCGGCGAGACGCTCCCCACGCAGACGAGCATCAACGGCTTCTACATCGGCGGCTACGAGTACTGGCCTTACAAGGAGGCGCAGCCGCTCTACCCCGAGAAGATCCAGTGGGGGTTCTCGGCCGGGAGCGATCCGGCGCGCCTCTGCATGGCC
>MKVQ01000014.1:45903-190249 GCA_001899635.1 Myxococcales bacterium 68-20
AACGACTACACGGGCGCGCGACGTGACGGCATGGCCTCGCATCGCAGCCTGTGGCTCTACAACAAGACCCTCATCAAGTGGATCAGCGAGACGAACGGCAACGGAAGCTGCCTCATCCCGTCGAGGGCCGATCTCGATCGCTTCGCGAAGGCGTGCATCGACGACTACCCGAACTGCTACTGAGCCGGTCGCAGGCTCGGTGCGAGAAACACGCAACCGTGGCGTGAAGCGGCCGACTGCTCCGACGCATGAGCTGTCGACCCGACCTGTTGTCGTCGCGCGGCCCATCGCGTAGCCATGAGCCGAGGTGGCCGTGGTGAACGAGGGCGTCGAGCAGATCCTGCGCTCGTATCAGGAGCGGCTCCTGGAGCGCGGTAGGAAGTACGCGGCGGAGGGGCGCGTCACCGATCTCCAGCACGACGACACGAACGTCACTGCGTTCGTCACCGGCACCCAGCGCTATCGAGTCCATCTCCGCCGGGCGGGGAACAGAAAGGCACAGGCGCGGTGCAGCTGCCCCGCCTACCAGGACGTCGGGCAGTGCAAGCACATCGCTGCGGTGGCGTTGACGTTCTCCACCAGTCGCACGCGCGCTGGCGAGCGCGGCGGGACGAAGACCGAGCCGGTGCCGCGCGTCTTCCAGTCCGTCTACTCGACGTCGATCTTGCTCGCGCGCCTCTCGCTCTACGCCGGGCGCTCGATCCGGCACGAGAAGGACGATCACTACCTGCCGCTCTCGGACTGGTGGTGGGACGCGATGCACGGGGCGAGCCCGAGCCGGCGAGCGCTCGCGAAGCTGGTCGTCGAGAGCGCGCCGGAGATCGAGGCCACGCTGGGCTCGCTCCGCGCGTGGAGGCCGCTGCCGCTGCTGCCGGCGAGATCGAGCGCGTTCAGCGACGTCTACGACAAGCTCGCGAAGGTCTACGAGGACTGCGCGAAGGTCGTGACGATCGGCGGTGCGCCGCCGGGGCCGCTCGACGATCGACATCCCGGCTTCTCGTTCACCTACGTCGCGAGGCGGCGTGTGCTCGAGGTCCGGGAGAGACCGACGTCGCTCATGGAGGACGAGCCGCGGGCATTGTCCGTCGTGCTGCCCTTCGACGAGCCCGGGCAGCCGATCCGTTTCGAGACCGGCGCGCTCGCGGCGGTGGGCTCCGCCGATGCGTGGGATCTCTTCGCGCTTCGCGAGATGTTGACGGGGCTCCATGCGCGGACCGATCCGGCGGTCCTGGCGCTCGAGCGCGACCTCGATCGCCCCGTCTGGGACTACGTGCTCGAGCACCTGCTCGTGGGACAGGGCGGCGACGCGGGCCCGCACGAGTGGAGGTTCACGCTCGTCCCGATGTCCACCGGGCGTCTCCTCGAGATCGTCGCATACGCGCGCAGCGTCGCGGCGGGGGCGAAGGGGAGGTGGAAGCGAAAGCGCCTCGATGCTCTCCTCGAGGACGAGGGCGTCATGCCGATCGAACGCGAGATCGGCCGCCTCGCGATCCATGAGGGTAATGGCACGTCGCGGTCCGGCCGCCCGGCGCCGCACTACGTCACTCTGGGGACGCCGCTCGCGTACGATCTCCTCCGCCTCCTCGCCCGCCATCCGCGTGTGCTCATGAGCGAGCCGCTCCGGGGCAACCCCGATGCCGATCCGCCTGCGGAGATCGTCGCGGGCCTCCTGACGATGACGCTCGACCGAGCGCGCGGAGGCGCGCTCACGCCGCGCTACCGGGTGGACGGCGAGCCGCTCCGCGTGCCGCTCGAGTCGCTGAGCGGCGATCGCGCCTCGCTCTTTCGCTGGAGCGTGAACGAGAGAGAGAGCAGGATCGTCGCCGTCGAGGTCCCGGCGCAGCTCCGCCCGTGGGTCGACCTCTCGATCAAGCTCGGTGACGCGCTCGCATTTCCGCCCGAGGCCGTGCCGAAGCTCACGAGCGCGACGCAGTCCCTCATGAGCGCGGGGATCGTCGAGCTGCCGCGCGCAGCGCTCGGGGACGAGCTGCCGTACGAGCCGGCGCCGGTGCTGCGCGTCGAATGGAAGACGGACGGCACGGACCTCCAGGCCGTCGTCGAGGTGATGATCAAGGTGCATCCTCGCGCGCCGTTCGCTCCGGCTGGGAGCGGCTCGAAGCTCTTCACGTTCGAGGACGGAGACCGGCGCGTCTTCGTCGAGCGCGACCTGGGCCGCGAGCTCCGCATCGCGGGCGACACGGTCGATGCGATCGACGCGGTGGACGCGTTCGCCTTGAGCTGGGAGCGCGGCGTCGGATCGACCGACAATATCGAGGGCGCGATCGCCCTCGCGGAGTGGCTCGACGACAACCCGCTCGGCCTCGGGATCGAGGTCAAGGTCGGGCGCCGTCCCGCGGTGCACTCGAAGTTCTCCATGGCGAACCTCGTCGTCCAGCGGACGGGGGCGTGGCTTCGCCTCGACGGCTCGTTCGACGTCGCCGGCATCAAGCTCACGCTCGGCGAGATGCTCGAGGCCGCGCGCCTCGCACAGCGGTACGTTCGCGCCGGAAACGGCGTCTTCCTGGAGCTCTCGAAGGAGGCCATCGTGAAGCTCCGGCCGCTCGCGATGGCGGCTCGTCTCGCTCCTCCAGTGCGCGCGCTGGCTGGGAGCATCGAGTCGACCGAAGAAGCGGAAGATGCCACGCACATCCACGACGGCTTCGGGGCGCTCCTCGCTCGAGCGAGCGAGCTGTTCGAGAGCGTGGAGGGGATCGACCTCGACGTGTATCGGCGTCGCTTCGAGAAGCGCGATCGTCGCGGGGCGGTGCGTGTCCCCGCGCTCGAGAACGGCGTGCTGCGCGACTACCAGCGCGACGGCGTCGTCTGGATGCTCGAGCTCGCGAGCTGGGCGCCGGGCTGCGTCCTCGCGGACGACATGGGCCTCGGCAAGACGGTGCAGACGGCTGCCGTGCTTCTGGCGCGAGCCAAGCGAGGACCCGCGCTGATCGTGGCACCGGCGAGCGTCTCGTCGAACTGGGTCGCCGAGCTCGCGCGCTTCGTGCCGAGCCTGAAGGTGCGCTGGTACAACGAGGACCGAGCCACGCCGTTCGCGGACCTCGGCGCCGGTGACGTGCTCGTCGTCTCCTACGGCCTGCTCCAGCGAGAGAGCGCGGCGTTCCGCGCGCAACGGTGGGCGACCGTCGTCGTGGACGAAGCGCAATATGTGAAGAACATCGATGCCCAGCGGAGCGACGCCGTGCGCAACCTCCCGCGCGACTTCACGATCGCGCTCACCGGCACGCCGCTCGAGAACCATCTCGGCGAGCTATTCAGCATCGTCGACATCGCGTTCCCCGGGCTCCTCGGCGATGAGGCTTCGTTCCGCGAGCACTTCCGCCGTCCGATCGAGCAGCACCGCGACACCGAGCAGCTCGCGGTGCTCGGGACGCTCCTCGGCCCGTTCCTCCTCCGGCGGACGCGTGCGAGCGTGCTCGAGGAGCTGCCCGCGCGCGAGGAGATCACCGAGAAGCTCGAGCTGAGCCTTCTGGAGCGGAAGCGCTACCTCGCGCTCCGCAACGAGTGCGCGAAAGCGCTCGAGAAGAAGGACCGAGGGACGACGCGCCCGCAGTTCCGGATCGCGCTCCTCGCGGCGCTCATGCGCCTCCGCCAGATGGCCTGCGATGTCCGGCTCGTCGACCCCGAGTACGACGGTCCCTCGACGAAGATCGCGCGCGTCGTCGAGCTCGCGCGAGAGCTCGCGGCCGAGGGCAACCGCGCGCTCGTCTTCAGCCAGTTCACCCAGTTCCTCGACAAGGTCCGCCTGGCGCTGAAGGAGGCGGGGCTCTCCGTCGCGATGCTCACGGGCGAGACGCCGACGACGGAGCGTCGGGCGATCATCGATGCGTTCCAGGCGGGCGGCCACGACGTCTTCTGCGTCTCGCTTCTCGCCGGAGGTACGGGGCTGAACCTCACGAAGGCGAGCTACGTCATCCATCTCGATCCATGGTGGAACCCCGCGGCCGAGGAACAGGCGACCGCACGCGCACACCGGATGGGGCAGACGAACCCGGTGACGGTCTACCGTCTCGTCGCGCGCGGGACGATCGAGGAGGCCGTGCTCGCGATGCACGCTGACAAGCGCGAGCTCGCGTCGAGCGTGCTCGAGGGGAAGGGGAACCCCAAGCAGATCTCGTCGGACGAGCTGCTCGAGCTCCTCAGCTTCGACGGCTGATCCGTCCCACAGAGGTGCGCCTTCGTCGCGCGTCGAGTTAGGGCTTGCGAGCCACCTGCAGAGGGGGAGCTCGAGGGGAGAACCCCCTCGACGAGACATCGGCATGTCGGATGCAACGTCCGCCTTCCCGAGGACGTCATGGGACTCGTCGCCGATGCTCGCAAGAACGCTCCGTTCATCGGGGTACTCCTCGCGATCACGATCATGGGGCTCGCGCTCGTCCTCGCGGTGATCGCGCTGCTCGCGCGCATGTGAGGCGCGCGCGCACGGACGACACGTGCCGTGTCGCTTGGCTCGAGCGTTCACCTGCGCTGACGCGCCCCGCGGCCGAGAGGTCGACCTGTGCGGGGCCTACCGCATGGTGCTACGTAGACGTGAGCGATGAGCGAAGATCCGCAGGCCGCGCAGTTCGTCCCGAATGAGAAGCAGCTCGCGCTGTTTCGTGCGGTCGAGGACATCCACGATCTCACTCGAGCCATCACGGTGCTGCTCGTCGACGAGAACGGCGTCCTCATCGCGGTGTCCGGCGACGAGAACGACGTGCCGCCCACGCTTCGAGCCGTCCTCGGCGGCAAGCAGCTCGCCGAAGCAGGCAGCGTGCGTGTCCTCCTCGAGGACGTCGATCTCGCCGGGTCGCTAGTGAACGTCACGATCTACGATATCGACGGGACGCACGTGCTCGCGATCCTGTTCGACGCCGACGCCGACCTCGACACCGTTCAGGAGGTGGGCTCCGAGGGGCGTACGATGCTGGCCGAGATCCTCGCCGCTCCGCTCGGGGGCTGACGCGCGCGGCGCTCGTCAACGCCCCGTCGTCGCGCTGCCGGCGAACGGCAGGATGGACTTCAGGTCTTCGTCCGTGAAGCGGAGCTGCAGGCCGAGGAAGTAGTCGCGGCGGTTGCCGAGGAAGACGTGATCGACACCGCCGATGAGCCAGAGGCGGCGAATGAACTCGTAGCCGATCCAGAGTCGATAGCGCGGACGGATCTCCTCGCCGAAGCCGAAGAGGTCCTGGACGATCTCGAAGCGGTTCGAGAGGAGGTGGGTGTCGAGGCCGATGCCGCCCGTGGACTCCTTGATGCCGAAGCGTCCGGTGAACGGACCGATGCGGCGGGCGAACTGGAGGCTGAACCGGAACGCGTCGGTGGTCGTCGTCGTGACGGTGCGGTAGTGCGCCGGATCGTTCGGGTTGGTCGTGTCGACGTCGGTCTGCGTGAAGCTCGTCTTGCCGCGCGGATCGTTGATGAGCTCGATGACGTAGTACTTGTCCTCGCGCGGCTGGAGACGAAGCTCGACGTAGCTCTTCACCGTGTTCGCGAGGAAGTTGTAGTCGCTGCGGAGGCCGACGATCGTCTGGAGCCGGCGCAGACTGTCGACGTAGTCGTTGACGCCCTCGGCGACGCCCTGGACCTCGTTGATGAGCGCCTCGTCCTTCGTGAGCTTGCCGATCGTCCCCTCGCCGCGATCGACGCGGCCAGCCACGTTGTCGATGTGAGCAAGCGCGCTCTCGAGGCTCTTCGATGCGCGGTTGACCCGCTCGATCGTCTGCCGGAGCTCGCCCGACTCACCCTCCTTGCCGCCCTGCGCGGCCATCATCTGCTTCACGTCCTCGGTGATGACCTTGATGTTGAGGAGGATCTGCTGGAGCTCGGGGCCGCCCTTCGCGGTGATGCGGTCGATGTTCTCGAGCGTGTCCCTGATGACGACGCGGTTCTCCCGGACGGTGAGGTTGATCGCCTCGGTGGCGTCGGCGAGGTTCTGCAGGATCGCGGCGATGTTCCTCCCGCCCTGCTCGCTGCCGACCGTGTTCGCCAGTTGCTGGGCGACCTTCTCGACGAGCTCTGCAATGCGTGAGACCTGCGCCTTGAGATCCTCGACCGACGCGGCCTCGGGCATCGTCTCGACCTGGTCGCCGTCCCTCTTGTCCGGCTCGCCGACGCCCTCGCTGAGCACGACGATGTTCTCGCCGAGCAGCGACGCGCTCTTCACGCCGAGGCGTGCAGTCTGGTGGAGCCTGACGTCGCCATTCATGCGGACGTCGACGCGCGCCATGCCGTTCTCGAGCCGGATGTTCTCGACCGAGCCGACCGGGATGCCGGCGATGGTGACGCGCGAGTGCTTCGCGATCCCGCTCGCGTCCTTCAGGTAGGCGTGGACGACGTAGCCGCCACCGCGGCCCGTGTCCTTGTGGATGGTGCGGTAGACCAGGTAGCCGGCCCCCGCCGTCACGACGACGAAGAGGCCGATCTTGGCCGCTTGCGAGACCTTCGCCATCCTCTTGAGAGGGCGAGGGTAGTCGTTTCGGCCTCAAACTTCACGGCCAAAGGAGCGGAGCCGTCGGGGACCGCCCGGGTACCCGCGTGCAGACCCGTGGCGCTCGTCGTCAGAAGCGGGCGGAGAAGCTCGCCGCCGCGCCGTCCCGGTGCGGAGCGAGCCCGAACGAGACGAAGTCAGGACGCTGAGCCTCGCGCTGGGGTGACGCTTCCGTCGGTGAGGAGCGGCCTCCGCTCGTCAGGAACAGGACCGCCGAGACCCCGAGCGAGACGACGCCGACGCCCAGCGCGACGTCGGCGATCGTCAGCTCGGTCTTGATCGAGTCGACCTGCTCCTGGCGGCAGCTCCCGAAGCATTCCTTTTCGAGATCGCTCCGCCGGCTCATCCCGTGCAGCGCCAGCACGCCGAAGGTCGCGAGCGCGCCCGCACCGACGCCGCCGAGGACCCATGCCGCCGTCGGTGGGCCGCTCCGCGGGCGCGAGTCCGGAGCCTCGCTCGGTCCGGCGGCCGGCGTCTTCGCCCAGCTTACCGTGACGACGCGTGCCTTCTCGCCCTCACGCACGATGATCGTCTGCTCGATCGGCTCCTCTCCCTCGTGCTCGAAGCGAAGGGTGTGGGAGCCCGGGTCGACCGGGATCGACTTCCCGTCGATCGTGTCGGTCAGGGGCTGGCCGTCCATCGTGACGCGCACGGTGGTCACGTCGTTGCCGTCCGTGCCCTTCGCCGCGAACGCGATCGAGGGGAGGGCGGCCTCCACCTCGGTGAGCCAGCGGGTGCAATCCGGCTGCAGGACCGCCGGGCACCGGTCGCTCACGCAGACGAGGAGCGACTCGCGTGCTCGCTTGAGCGCGCCGTTCTTCCGCTGGATCTGGGCGTTGCGGTAGTTGTCGGCGCAGAACGCCTTGTCGATCGGCTTGTCGGGCTCGCTCGCCGCGGCCGTCGTCGGCATGGCGAAGGCGAAGATGCTCGCGGCCGCGGAGATGGTGGCAAACGCGCGAAGACGCGATCGGCGCTCGTGACGCTTCATCAAGGTTCTCCTCACAGGCATTCCGGCTTGATCTGGCGAAGGCCATCGGGGCCGATGGCAAAGGGGCTCTCGCAGCCCGGCTTCGGTCCGACGTTCGCCGTCGGTGCGCTCGTCGTCTCTGCTCGCGGCGACGGTGCGGCGTTCGCGGTCTCCCGTGCCGGCACGCGCGCGACCGGAGGTGACGGGACGTACACGACGCGGGGCGGTGACGGCGACGAGGCCGAGGCCGCTCGCGATCCGGCTCCGGCGTCGGGCGCACGCGGCGGCTCCGTCGCGCTCACGGACGGCTCCGGCGTCGGTTGGACGAGCGGCTGCTGCTCCACCGGCGTCGCCGCCGGAGCGTCGACCAGTCGTGCCGCCGCGTCGTAGCGCTCGCTCGGGCCCGGAGGATCCCGCCGTGTCAGCGTCCGGACCCCGACCAGCAGCATCACCGCCGTGAAGGCGAGCAGCGCTGCGGGCATCGTCCAGCCGCGCTGTGCGGGCGGCGGTATCGGCCGGTCGCTCCCGCGTGAGCCGTCGTCCGGGCGTGGCGTGAGCGAGACGCTCCCCGTTCGCCGGATCGTCGCCGTGACGACCGGCATGCTCCCCGACGACGCGGGGCGCGCCGTCGCGCTGGTGAGCCGCGCGTCGAGCTCCGACTGGACGTCGTTCTCGATCCGGCGCATCACGGCAGAGACGCGCTCGATGCGAGTGCCCGCGACCCCGCGGAGCCAGGCGGAGACCTCCCGCGCGGGCGCAGGCGGCACTGCCGCCTCGAGTGCGACCGCCATCTCGCGCGCAGTGTCGAATCGCTGCGAGGGATCGCCGTCCGTCGCCGTGGCGACGATCGCATCGAGCGTGACGGGGACGTCGTCACGAATGGTGCTCGGGGCCGGCGGCGGCGCGAGCTCGTTTCGCGCGAGCTTCAAGAACAGGCTGTCGTTCCGCTCGCCGGCATGACGACGCCGGCCGGCGAGGAGCTCCCAGAGGATGACGCCGACGGCGTAGAGATCGGAGCGTCGATCGGCCAGGCCCCGCACCTGCTCCGGCGCCATGTACGTGACCTTCCCCTTGACCACACCCTCGCGTGTCTCTTCGGTGTTGATCGCCGCCTTCGCGACGCCGAAGTCGAACACGCGCGCGAGCCCGTCGACGCCGACGAGGATGTTGTGTGGGGACACGTCGCGATGGACGATGTCGAGCGGCTCGCCCGTGTCGGCGCACGCCTCGTGCGCGGCGTGAAGACCCTCGAGGACGCCGCAGACGATCGACGAGATCACCGCGAGGGGGATGGGCCGACTGCCTTCGCGCGGCATCAGCGCCTCGAGCGCATCGCCGAGGACGTGTTCCATGACGAGGAACACCTCGGTCTCGTTCGCGACGACGTCGAGCGTCGAGACTACGTTGGGATGATCGAGACGCGCCGCCAGCCGGGCCTCGTCGAGAAACATCTGCACGAAGTGCGCGTCGGTCGCGTAGCTCGGATGGAGCCGCTTGATGGCGACGAGTCGGGAGAACCCTACCGCGCCATGCAGGCGGCCGAAGTGGACCGTGGCCATACCGCCGGAGGCGATCTGGTCGTAGAGGACGTAGCGACCCAGCTCCCGTGGAGTCTCACCGACGCTCATTGCTTCTCCTCGTGAACTTCAAACGATATGCGTGCACCGAGATAGGGCAATTGAGAATTAGGTGAGGATCGTGAATTGCTGGGTAGTGCCCGCAGGTGCTGGGCGCGCCCCGCGACGGGTGTGCTGAGATGTCCCATCGATGACAGCGGGCAGCGGTGACGATCTCGGCTCAGCTACAGCGGGCGGACGGAATGAAGTCGACGTCGCTCAGTCGACCACCTGCGCGCCGTGCTCTCGTGCTGGGATTCCAGGCGATTGAGCACCCACACAGCCGTGACGGTCGAGCTGAAGTCCGTATCGAGACGGTCGCGCTCGTCTGTCGACGTCGCGGTTTTCCGCCGTCGGTGTGGTGCGCTGACCTCAGGCGTGAGCCTGGCGCTCGAAACTTGCAGAGGCGCGGGGTCGGTCGGAGTCGAGCTCGTTGAATTGCGAAGTTCGATATCGAAGGAGGAGACAAGGACGATGAACTATTTGCTTCGTACGGTCGCGCCGCGCCTGATGCTTGCCTCGGTCGCTCTTGGGGCTCTCGCCATCGCCGCCGGCTGCGTGAACGACAGCGGTGGATCGTCGTTGGAGAATGACGACGGGCGCGTTCCGAACAAGCCGAGGACCGACGCGGGCGCCGTCGACGAGGACAGTGGTGCGGTCGAGCCGAGCGACGCAGGAGCCGATGCGCGCCCCGAGGAGGACGCCTGCGCCGACGAGAGCTGCAATGCTCCGCCGACGGGGTGCAAGGCGTTCCCCGAGGCGGCGTTCTGCGATGACTTCGACAGCGCCGACGCGCTCTTGCCGACGAAGACGAAGTGGGACTTCATCGAACCGACGGAGCAGCCGGTGGCCACGCTCTCGACCGTTCGAGCCGTCTCGGCGCCTCACTCCCTCCTTTCGCGCGTGATCGACGGGACCACGCCGGGGGCGAAGTTCGCGAAGACGGTCACCAAGGCGAACTTCACCGAGGTGACGTGGTCCTACGACGTCTACTTCGACGCGATCGGTGCAGAGGACGGGTTCTTCCTCGACGACTTCCAGTTCTCCGACGCTGCCGGTCCGGACTCGTTCGGATTCCGTCTCGTCATGTTCGCCCAGGGGACCGCGATCAAGGAGCTCAAGGTCGAGCACAACCAGCAGGTCACCGGTGGCGACTACATCATCGAGCCCGCCTTGCCTGCCGGGGCCATCGAGCTCGGCAAGTGGCATCACTTCCAGCAGAAGGTGAAGTTCACGTTCGAGAACGCCGATCCCGCACAGAACAAGGCGGAGTACACGCTCCGGGTCGACGGCGCCACGGAGCCGACGTTCCAGAAGGTGTATCCGGGCGCGACGCGCGATCAGATCGCGTTCGCGCGCATCGCCGGCATGCCGCTCGTCTTCAACAAGGAGCGGAGCGCGGGCCTCGCGATCCACTGGGACAACCACGTCCTCGAGCTGAAATGATCCAGATTCGGGAGAGTGCGCTTCGTGTCGTGGCGAGCGTGATCCTCGCCGCGACGGCTGCCTGTTCGTTGACGATGGGGTTCGACGGTTTCGTCGGCCCCGCGGATGGCGACGGCGGGAGCGATCGTGGGGACGACATCTCGACGCTGCCTGGAGCCGGCGACGGAGGTGGCTCCGACGCGAAGCTCGCGTCCGGAGGTGACGGTGCGACGAACGACGGCGGAGCGGACCCGAACGTCCCGCCCGTCTTCGTCGACGCGGGGACGTTCTGTACCAAGCCGGACAGTCCGAGCACGTTCTGCGAGGACTTCGACACGTCCGACCTGTCGGCTCGCTGGCTTCGGGAGGGCGTGTTCGGCAAGCTCACGAGCTACTCGCCGAAGTCCGCTCCGAACGTGTTCCTCGTCGACGTCCCTCCCACGACGACGGGTGGGACGTTCGTGTCGAAGATCACGCGTTCGTTCGACACGTCCGCGACGAGCGTGGTCCTCGGCTTCGACATCAAGCCGGAGCGCGTGTATCTCGGCTCCTCGTTCTTCATCCTCGCCGCCCTCGAGTGGGCGCGGGGGGACAACAAATACTCGCTCCGGCTCGTCTACTCGAACGGGAGCGTCCGCCTCGAGGAGTCGAACCTCGTTCCGCCGCCGGACAACAAGGACGCCTACCACCCGTTCTTCAATCTCCCGGAAGGCAAGTGGTCGCGCGTGACGCTCGACATCATCGCCTCCGGTCAGTCGCCGGGCGCGCAGCTGATGCTCGACGGGGTCGCCGTGGGGACGCGCGAGCCGCTCTCGCCCACCTCGGGCATGGACCCGCGACCGACGCTGATCCTCGGCGCGGTCTTCGCGGGCAACCCACACACCGGATGGACGCTTCGCTACGACGACGTCATGTTGAGCCTCCGTTGAGCATCCGAGCAAAGGAGCGCATGAGCGCGAGCCTTGGTCACGCCAATCGTCTCACCGTCGCATTCTTCGTCACGGCCGGCATGGGCAGCTGCGTGCCGCCGTCCTGGCAGCCTGGCTCGCGCTCGGACGACGCCGGCGGCCCGATCGTCACGAAGCCCGGCGACGCCGGTGGCGCTCCGGCGCCCGACTCGTCGTCGCCGCCGCCGCCCGATGGAAGCGTGGAATTGACGTACACGAATCCGGTCTCTCCAGGGGACTTCCCGGATCCGTTCGTCCTCCGCGACGGGACTCGCTACTACGCGTTCGGGACCAACGTGCCCGGCAAGAACGTCCCCGTCCTCACGTCGACGGACCTGTCGACGTGGACGGAGCTGCCCGACGCGCTTCCGGTCCTGCCCGACTGGGCGAGGGCGAATGCCTCGCTCACGTGGGCGCCGTCGGTGCTCCAGCGCGGCAGCACGTTCGTCCTCTACTACACCGCTCGAAGCATCGCGTCGGGCTTCCAGTGCATCGGCCGTGCGGTCGCGACGAGCCCCGCCGGTCCGTACGTCGATGACTCGAGCGGCCCCTTCGTCTGTCAGGTCGATGGCGATGACGCGTTCTGCGGATCGATCGATGCGAGTCCGTTCGTGAACGCCAACGGCGATGCGTACCTGCTCTGGAAGAGCGACGAGAACGCTGCTGCGTGCAAGGGCGACGCGAGGCTCTGGGCCCAGCGCCTCGGCGTGGACGGGCTCTCGCTGCTGGGTAAGCCGACGGAGCTCCTGCGCCGCGAGCTCGCTTGGGAGACGCCGCTCGTCGAAGGCCCGAGCATGCTTCTACTCGGGGGCGCCTACTACCTGTTCTACTCCGCGGGCTGGTGGGAGAGCTCGAGCTACGCGATCGGATACGCGGTCTGCGACGGGCCGCTCGGTCCATGCACCAAGAAGACGCTCGACGGGCCGCTCGTGGCGTCGCTCGGCAACACGCTAGGGCCTGGCGGTCAGGAGTTCTTCACCGATCCGAACGGCAAGACCTGGATGGCCTACCACGGCTGGTCGAGCCCGATCGTCGGCTACGCCAACGGTGGCGCGCGCGCGCTGCGCATCGACCCGATCGAGGTCGTCGACGGGGTGCCGTCGCTCGCCGGTCCCACCAGCACACCGAGGCCGCTTTGAACGCGAGGTCGCGGATGAGTGACGGAGATCGACGCGAGGAGCCGACGACGGTGCCGCCGCCGAGCGGCGCGAAGGACGCGTACAGCGCGCCGACCCGCGTCGGGACGTTGCCCGAGGACGTGCTCGCGGCGATGCGACAGCACGATGACCAGACGCTCGCGGCCCGCACGCGGAGCGGTACGCAGCGAGCGGCGCGCGTGTCCGCGCCGCCGCCGCTGCCGGGCTCGACGCCGGCGGGTCCGTCGTTGCCGCGTCCGTCCACTCCGCCGCGGGCGATGCCGTCGAGCCGGCCGTTCGCTCCGCTCACGTTGCCGCCGCCGCCACCGGACGAAGCGCTGTCGGAGCTCTGGTCGAACCCTCCGGTGCCGCTCGAGCTGCCAGCGCCGGGACCATGGCAAGAGCACGATCTGTCGGAGGACGTCCTCTTCGAGCCCGAACGGCGCTTCGTCCTGCTGCGCTCGTTGCTCGTCGTCGTGCTCTTCGCCGTGCTGGGCGGCGCGCTCGCGATCGTGATCCTGTTCGGCTGACGTTCGCGCGTCAGACGGCGCGGGCGAGTCGGGCCACGACCTGCTCGAGATCGCGCCGGTGCAGGACCTCGAGGACGTCGAGCGCGCGGTCTTCGATCGTGAAGAGCACGCGATGATGGATCCCGGCGCGGGCAGAAAGGACGCCGCGCACCTTCGTGAGCTGCTTCACGCCGCCCCACGCGTTCGGCTTCCCCGCGGCGAGCGCGGCGACGACGCCGAGGACGCCGTCGGCGGCGTCGGCCGCGAGCTCGGTGACGGCCTTTGATGCGCGGTCCGAGAAGCGCGGGACGAGGATCGCGCGCGGAAGGTCCACGGAGGCCGCGTCGTGGACGCCCTCGGGATCGGTGTCCGGCTCGTCCTGCTTCGAAGGCTTCGCGGGCGCGGTCGCCCCGGCGGCCTCGTCCTCCTCTCGATCGGCGATCTGCCGTCGGAGCTCACGCCGCTCTTCCTGTCCTTCACCGATGATCCGCTGGAGCTCGTCGATCTTCGTCTTGAGGCGGCGTCGCTCCTCGGCGAGCTCGGCAGACGGCGCAGCGGCCTGCACCTCGGACTTCGTCGCGCGGTGCGGAGGTGCGACGGCGCTGGCGAGCGACTCGTCGAGCTCGGCGACGCGACGCTGGAGCTTCTCCATCTCGGTGGCGGTCTTGCGTGAGGCCGCGCGCGCCCGGCGGAGGTCCTCCTTCAGCTTCTCGCGCTTGGCGTCGTCCTTCTTCTGGCCGCGCCGATCCTCGCCGTTGTCGACGAAGCCGTCGTAGACGTCCCACCACGCCTCGAACGGCGAGAGGAGGAGGCGGTCGCGCGCGTCCTCGATCGTCTCGAGCAGGGCGCGCGAGTCGAGCGCGCGTCCTTCGTGGAGCGCACCGCGGGCGACGTAGATGCCGAGCGCCGGGTACCAACGGAGCAGCGCCGACGCGAGCAACATCCCGCGCGCGCCGTCGGCGTCCGACCGGAGCGCGGCCTCCGCCTCGCGTTCGATCCGCTGGAGGAGATCGGACGGCGCGCGGAGGCACTCGAGCGCGAACGCTTCACGATCGGCGAGATCGCTCGGCAAGAGCGCGTGCAGCTTCTCCGCGGCTTCGCCCGCGGGCGCGTCGTAGGCGCCATGGAGCGCATCGAGCACGAGCGACGTGTCGGTGCCGCTCGCGAGGTCCTTGCGGGTCCTCGCCTCGCCGATCATGCGAAGAGCGAGGTCCCAGTGCCGGAAGTCGACGACGCGCCGGAACGCTTCGACGAACGCCTTTGCGGAGAGCTTTGCCGTCTCGAGCGCGGCGATCTCCGAAGGTCGGAGGAGGGCGGCCTGGTCGGGGCCGAGCATCGAGGCGTCGAGCCGGGGCACCTCGATGGACGCGGGCGCGGCGTCCTCCGTGAGCGCGTGGCACTTCTTGTACTTCTTGCCGCTCCCGCACGGGCACGGATCGTTGCGCCCGACGGACGGCGTCTCGTGGCGGACGGTGAACCCGGTGGACACCCGCGCACCGTCGGCATCCGAGAGCGCGTCGAGCGGCGGAAGGTGCGCGGCTTCGAGCATCTCCTCGATCGTCTTCCGCGCGCGCTTCGCTCGGTTGACGTGTGGAGCTGCGAGCGCCGACAGGTCCGGATCCTTGATGCGGAGGGCCGCGCCGCCGAGGCAGATCGACGCCTCTTGCTCGAGTCGGTGGCGCGCGAGCCAGCGGCCGCGCGTGAGCAAGGCGACCGGAATCTTCGGCGCGTCGCCGAGGAGCTCGGCCGCGAGGAGCATGACGAGGCACTCGAGCTCGAGGTCGCCGCGCTTGTCCTCGAGGAAAGCGGCGAGGAGATCGAGCGGGGAGCCCTCCGCCGCGAACGCGAGCGGGCCGACGTGATCGAGCGACGAGACCTCGGGGAGCAGCGTCCGGACGAGCTCGGCGGGGAGTCGCGCGCCTCGGCTCGCCGCGGCGAACGCGAGGACCATCGCCGCGTTCGCTCCGGCGGAGTCGAGCGCTGCCACGGCCGCGTCGCGGGCGAGCTCCGCAGGGACGCGCTTCGCGAGATCGGCGACGGCCGAGCGGCTGAGGGGCGTCTTCCGCGCGAGCGCGATGACTTCGGCTGACGTCAGTTTCGGGGCGGGCGAGGGGCGAGCCACAGTCTCTTCATACTACGACTACTCATTCAGCCGGGTGTTCGGTCGGGCGCGTGTCGAACAGCGCGCGCGACTTGAGCCAGCCCCCTCGCGAGTAGACGACTGCGTACGCGATCGCGCTCACCACGTTGGTGGCGGCGACGCACTGGAAGAGCGAGTGGAGCGAGCCGCCGAAGATGCCGACAATGATGAGGCAGAGCGGCAGCTCGAACGCGAGGATGACGAGGGCGTCGATGGCGAACGTCGTCCGCGTCGCGCCGGCGCCCGCCATGGCATTGCCGAGGACGATCCCGAGCCCGAGCGCAAAGTACGAAGGCGCGACGACGTGGAGGTAGTCGAGCCCGATCATCACGGGGGGCGTCTGATTGTCGAAGATGCGCAGGATCGCCTCGCCCCAGTGGAAAATCGCCGCGACGAGGAGGACGTTGGTGACGACGTCGTAGATGCCGGCGAACCAGCCCGATCGGCGCGCGCGACGCTCCTCGTTCGCGCCGAGGTTCTGGCCGACGAACGTCTGGGCCGCGTTTCCCCAGCCCATGGCCACGAAGAGCGTCATCGTGTCGAGGCGGAAGACGAGGCCCATCGCCGTCGTCGCGGTCTGGTCGTCCTTCGTCGTGAAGAAGCGCGCCACGAGCGAGTTGACGAGCAGCATGGCCGAGATGCGGAGCACGAACTGCGCGCTCGAGGGCCACGCGATGCCCATGAGCTGCCGGATCTCCGGCCAGTCCGGTGCGCGCTGTCCCTTCGGCGGGAAGACGTCGAAGCGGCGCGCGAGGATGATCACGTTCGGGAGGAGGACGATGCAGCGCGCGAGGATCGATGCCCACGCCGCGCCGATCATCCCCATGCGTGGGATGCCGAGCGCAGCGGCGATGTCCGTCGACCAGTGGAGCCAGCTCGGCGCGGGCCCCGACCCGAAGATGAAGAGGACTGCGAGGACGAGGTTGAGCGCGTTGCCGGCGACGAGGAGCGCGACGGGCGTCTTCGCCGATCCGAGCGCGCGCTGGATGTTCGTGAGCTGGAGGAGGAAGAAGATCGAGAAGCTCCCCAGCATCGCGACGCGCAGGTACGAGGTCGCGACGTCGGCGACGTCGCCCTTCGCACCGATGAGGTCGTGGACGATGACACCCGCGCCGAGGCCACCGAGGACGCCGAGCAGCACGCTCAGCGCGCCGATGACGAGGATCGACTGCCACGCTGCTCGCTGGACCCCGGCTTGATCGCCTCCGCCCTTACGGTTCGAGATCAGGGCCGCGGCCGCCGTCGAGACGCCGAAGCTGATGATCGTGCCGAGCGCCGCAACCTGGTCGCAGATGCCGATCGCGCCGACCGCAGCGCCGACCTCGTCCTCCGGGAGCTGGGCGATGAGGTAGGCGTCGACGAGGTTGAAGGTCGTCTGGAGCGCCATGCCGACGGCGAGGGGCGTCCCGAACCGCGCGACCTCCCATGCGAGCGGGCCCCTGAGAATGCGGCTCTCGCCTTTGTCTTCGGTCATCGATTGGCGCCGTCTTTGCCAGGGTTTGGCCCGCGGGTCAAAGCAGTGAAGTGCGGCCCCGAGCCCCCGGCGCGCTCCCTCGGTCGGCCCAAGTGCCCGTTTTAACCGAGGGACGTCCCCCGCAGACGCTGGCTCGAGTATTTCCGTGGCGGCCCGCGGAGTTGCCTTGGCCCCGGTGCACGGGCTAAGAGAAGGTCATGAGTGACAAGGACGGCAAGGACCGCCCGGGGGAGGGTCTACCCTCGGAGCCTGCTGCGGCTCCGGTGTCGCCCATGTTCGAACCGCCGTCGCGCCGTGAGGTGCTGAAGCGGGTCGGGCTTGCCACCGGCGTTCTCGCCGGATCGGCCGTCCTCGGACGCGCCGTCTGGGACAAGGGCGGGTTCGGCGTCGCGGCGGGGCAAGGCGCGCGGCAGGTCCGCGACTACCGCCTCCGGGACCGTGCGCCCGAGCACGCAGAGCTCGCGATCGCGAAGGGCAAGGAGGGCGAGGCCGTCTCCGCCGACGCGCTCGTCCGGCGCGCCGTCGACGCGATGGGCGGCATCAAGCGTTTCGTCAGCCGCGGTGACGTGGTCGTCGTCAAGCCGAACATCGGCTGGGACCGCATGCCGATCCACGCCGCGAACACGAACCCCGACGTCGTCGGCGCGGTGGTCCAGCTCGCCTTCGAAGCCGGCGCGAAGCGTGTCGTCGTCGCCGACGGCTCCTGCAACGATCCGCAACGCTGCTTCCAGCGCTCGGGCATCTGGCGCAAGGCCTATGCGCTCGGGGCGGAGGTCGTGCTCCCGGCGTCGCATCGCTTCCGTACGACGCGGATGAAGGGCGAGATCCTCGACGAGTGGCCGATCTTCACGACGCTCGTCGACGCCGACAAGGTCATCAACGTCCCGGTCGCGAAGCACCACAACCTCGCCAAGTTCACGGCGGCGATGAAGAACTGGTACGGCGTCCTCGGCGGTCGTCGCAATCGGCTCCACCAGAACATCGACGTGTCGATCGCCGACCTCGCGACGTTCATGCGTCCGACCCTCGTCGTCGTCGACGCGATGCGCGTGCTCATGCGTAACGGCCCCCAGGGCGGCAACATCGACGACACGAAGGTCATGAACCAGGTGTTCGCGACCGTCGACCAGGTTGCCGCGGACGCGTACGGCGCGACGCTCATCGGCCAGCACCGCGACAACCTCTCCTTCGTGAAGATGGGCCACGAGCGCGGCCTCGGCACGATGTACTGGGAGCAGCTCAGGGTGAAGGAGGTCTGACGTGGCCGCCTCGCCGTCGCCGTCCACCTCGCCGACCCGCGCGCCCGCGCACGCCGGCGTGGCGCTCGATCTCGCGACGATCGAGCGGAGCGGTCATGCGCATGTGCATGCGCACGACCACGACCACGACCACGCGTTCGTCGAGCCGATCCCGTGGAAGACGGGCGAGGTCGGCGCCGTCTCCCCGCTCGACGTCGACACGAGCTGGACCCCTGCCGCGACCAACGGATCAAAGGTCCGCAGCTCCACCGAGCGTGAGCCGAAGAAGGCAGGTGGCTGCGGCTCGTCGTGTGGTTGCGCGAGCGCGGCCCCCTCGCCGGCGCCGAAGAAGGCAGGCGGCTGCGGCTCGTCATGCGGCTGCGCGGGCGGCTCGTCGTACGGCGGCGCGAGCGCTCCCCCGGCGAAGGACGCCGGCGCCATGCAGCGCGCCGCCGCGAGCCGCATCGCGGAGCTCGCGAGCATCCTCGGGATCGGCACCCCGCGCGAAGAGGCGCGTGCGGCCGCCGACGGCGATGCCCCGTCGAAGGGCGGCGCTCCGCCGAAGGGCGCTCCGCCGAAGAAGAAGAAACTCGATCCGAAGCTGCCCGGCTCCGGCATCCCGGCGCGCAAGAGCATCCGGATCCTCGTGTGGGTGAGGCGTGCCGCACAGGCCGGCTTCTTCTCCCTCTTCATGTTCTTCCTCTTCCAGACGAGCTTCCGGGGGAACTTCGCGGCCAACGCAGACACCCCGGTCCGCCTCCCGTACCCAGTGGAGGCGTTCCTCCTCGCCGATCCGTTCGTGACGGCGATGACGCTCGGCGCGACCCATCAGGTCTATCGCGGTCTCCTCTGGTCGGTCGGCCTGCTCGCGGTCACGCTCGTCTTCGGTCGCGTCTTCTGCGGCTGGATCTGCCCGTTCGGGACGCTCCATCACTTCTTCGGCTGGATCCTCCCGTCGAAAAAGGGCAGGGGCGCGGCGCGCGTCGAGGCGAACAAGACGCACGGCTACCAGCGCGCGAAGTACTACCTCATGTACGCGTTCCTCCTGGCGTCGCTCGCCGGGAGCGCCATCGGAGGTCTCTTCGATCCGATCTGCGTCGCGGTCCGCGCGATCGGCCTCGGCGTGATCCCCGGTGTGCAGTACATGGCCGGCCGCGTGCTCGGCGCCGCGCAGGACGTGCCGGTGCGTCCGGTGCAGCACCTCGCCGACTCGACGCAGGACGCGCTCTCCACCACCGTCTGGCAGTCGCACCAGTTCTACTTCCACCAGACCTGGCTCATCGTCGCGTTGCTCGTCGCGGTTCTCTTCATGAACCGCTTCATCCCGCGGTTCTGGTGCCGCGTCCTCTGCCCGCTCGGTGCCTTCCTCGGCGTGTTCGCGCGCTTCGCCCTCTTCGGAATGGAGAAGGACCACGCGAAGTGCACGGACTGCAACCTGTGCCTCGTGAACTGCCAAGGCGCCGACAGCCCGCAGGGCGGCGTGAAGTGGCGGCAGGACGAGTGCCACATGTGCCTCAACTGCGAGAGCTCCTGCCCCGAGGACGTGATCAAGTTCCGGTTCCTCCCGAACCGGAAGAGCCGCATCGGCGTGCCCGACCTCCAGCGCCGCACGCTCCTCGCGAGCGCCGCCGCGGGCGCGGCGTTCATCCCGGCCGCGCGCATCGCCGACTCGCTCGACGTCAACTACCACTCGAAGGTGATCCGCCCGCCGGGCTCGGTCGAAGAGCGCGCGTTCCTCGAGCGCTGTATCCGCTGCGCCGAGTGCATGAAGGTGTGCCCGAACAACGCGCTCCATCCGGCGATGTTCGAGGCGGGCGTCGAAGGCCTGTGGACGCCGATCCTCATCGCCCGCATCGGCTACTGCGAGCATTCCTGCGTCCTCTGCGGTCAGGTCTGTCCGACGGGCGCGATCCAGAAGATCACCGAGAAGGAGAAGCTCGGTCAGGGCGTGCCGCCGGTGAAGATCGGCACCGCGTTCTACGACCTCGGCCGCTGCCTCCCGTGGAGCATGGGCACGCCATGCATCGTCTGCGAGGAGTTCTGCCCGACCTCGCCGAAGGCGATCTGGGTCGAAGAGGTCGAGGCTCCGATGCGCGACAGCAAGCCGGGGCCGGACGGCACGGAGCCCGCGATGCTGACGGTCAAGCTCCAGCGCCCGCACGTCGATCCGAGCCTGTGTATCGGCTGCGGCGCCTGCGAGAAGGTCTGTCCCGTCCAGGATCAGCCCGCGGTCTACATCACGAGCGTCGGCGAGAGCCGCTCGAAGACGAACGTGATCCTGCTCGAGAACACGAACTACAACCAGAGCTGACGCCGCCGCTCGCGCGAGCCGAGCGAGAGGCGTCGGTGGACGACCGCGCGTGGACGGGGCGCGCGTTGGAAGGCGGCCGGTGGTCGGCGGCGGGCGAAGAGCTCCGCTGACGCGCCGGTACCTCTCCACGGTGGCCAGCTCGGCGCCCAGGCGTGGTCTTGTTTAGTGGACTGGTGTTCGCTATGGTGAACGCATGTCCGCGGTCAGCGCGCCTACGCCCCATGCTCCTCGAGCCTCCGTCGATTCGCCGTCGCTCGTGATCGTGAGCTCGTCCCCGAGCTCGTCTCGGGCGGGCACTTCTGCGTCGGCATCGACCGCCCCGGTCGTCGCGTCCGTCGGTGAGCCGCTGCCGACGCTCGACGAGGCGATGCGTACGCACATCGGTCGCGCGCTCGGCCTGACACGCGGACGGATCGAAGGTCGCGGCGGCGCGGCCGACCTGCTCGGCGTCAACCCGCACACGCTGCGGGGCAAGATGCGCCGCCTGAAGATCGACTGGAGCGCGTACCGGACCTGACGCGGCTGCTCCGATCGGGCGGCTGTCGCGGCCGCTATCTCGACGATGCCCGTGGTCGATAGAGCTTCCACATGGCTGCGGTTTGGATCACGATGAACGTGCATGAGGAGGGAGCCCGACGACGCGCGCGGAATTACCGCGCCCACGCCGCCGGGAGGCGCCCCGGCGATACCACGTCGTCTGGAAGGCCGTTCGCGGCTCGACTCCGTGCAGCACGATGCGCTCGGAGCGAACGATCACGTGTTCCCGAAGGAGGCCGATACCCTGAGGACGCACGAGGTGCCGGTGCTCTCACGACCGGACACGATGCCCGCGCCCGCGGCCGATGCAACTCAAGAGGTCCCCACCGCGTCGTGGTCGACGTCCGCGCTCGACGACGACCTCGTCGAGGACGACGGCCTCGACGACGATACCCAGACCCAGCTCGATTATTACGAGCCGTCAGATGAGCCGACGAGCCCGACGCTGTCGCTCGCGAATCGGAGCGATGCGGCGCGTGAGGTCTATCGCCGCTTCCTTGCCAGCGAGTACGCGCCGGCCCTCGAGCTCGCGAACGATCTCATCGCGCAAGGAGAGGACGATCCGATGCTTGTGACGATCGTGCGCGAGTGCCGCTCGAGCATCGCCGCGCTGTCGTCTCTGCCTTCTTCCCTCGACGACGGCGCGCCGTGGCCTCGTCCTCTACTGTCCGCACTGGAATCGCGATCGGCGCTTCGTCCCCCGATGCCGTCTCACACGGGGATGTTCGACAGGGCGATGACGATCGAAGAGGTCGCCTCCTTGGCCGGCGCGCCGGTGGAGCAGGTCCTCGCGCTGCTCGAGCGCTTCGTCGCGATGGGCGTCCTCCCCGCGCGCCCTCCGCGCTGAGCGTGCCGGCTCACTTCGTCGTGAGCGTGTGCGTCGCGAAGGCCACGCCGCCGCGGGCATCGCGCAGGACGACGAAGAGGTGGACCGCTCGCGGCTCGGGCGGTGCGGTCCAGGTGTTGTCGGTCGATGTCTCGAGCTCGTCCTCCGAGCGGCCCGTGCGATCGCTCTCGAAGGAGCCTGCCGTCGCGAACCAGGAGACGCGCATCGTCTCGCGGTGCTCGGCGAGCGTGCGGGTCGCGAGGTCGTAGACGACGTAACGCTCTGCTGCAGCAGCGGGCCAGCTCGTGCGGAGTCGGATCGTCGCTCCTGCCGGGATCGCGTCGAGCGCGAGCGGTGCGCCGTCGAGCGTGGCCTCGAGCGGGCCGAGCTCCGGGTTCGCGTTCGGCACGTAGCGCGCCGCGAAGTCCGTCGTGACGTCGGCGGCGGCGTTGGCGAGCGCGCAGCCGATCCGCTGGAGTCCGAAGGCGACCTCGGGCTCCTCATGATCGAACACGGTCACCCGCACCGGCTGGTAGAAGCCGCCCGTGACGTCGGGATCGCGCGGGCGGAGGTCGGCCGACGTGACCTGAGGCCCGAAGAGCGCGCATGCGTCCGCCGGGATCGCGGCCTCGATCGCCGGGGGACCTTCGGCGAGCGGACGGACGGCGTCACGAAGGCACGCCGCGCTGGCGGCGCCGTTTTCGGTCAGCAGCTTCGGTGTCGAGCAGAACGCCCAGCTCGCCACCGGCATCGCGAGCGGACCGCTCGGGCTCGCGACGAGGAGCGTCCACGAGACGACCTCGCCGGGCTTCGCCTCGGGCGGCTCGCCGCGCACGGCGAGAACCCTCGTGCGTGTGATCGACGACTCGCGATCGCCGAGCTCGGGACGACACGCGGAGAACGCGGGCCCGAGGATGAGCAGCGCGAGCGCTGCGATGGCGGAAGCGAGCACGGGGCGCATCAGAGCTCGAGCCTCCCGCCGATGACGGCGATGAAAGGAAGACCCGTGATGATCCCGCGCCGGCGGAAGTCGGGGGAGTAGGCGATCTCCTCGGCGTTCTCGCGGTTCGTCACGTTCTGGAGGTCGGCGAACACGAGCGCGCGGACGCCGCGTCCGAGCTCGAACGTGCGATCGACGCGGAGATCGAGCTGCCAGAAGGACGGGATGCGGGTCGTGTTGTGCGCGCCGAAGACGGGATCGAACCGATCCGAGCGCGCGTCGTATGCGCTCCCGACCACGGGTGTCCGCGGGTTGCCGCTCGCGTAGCGGAAACGCGCGCCGACTCCCCAGCGGCCGATCTCCTGGCTCAGCACGAGTGAGAAGACGTGCGGCTGGTCGAAGTCGAACGGACGCCAGCTCTCGTCGCCCTCGAAGCGGCGCTCGCTCTTGCTGATGGCGTACGAGGCCCAACCGAAGAAGCCCTTCCACATCTCCTGCCTGAGCAAGAACTGGACGCCGTAGCTGCGGCCCTCGCCGTTCTGCGTGAGCGATCGCGCGCGCAGCGGATTGGTGAGCCGGCTCCGGACGACGAGGTCCTTCATGCGCTTGTCGAACGCGACGACGTCGAAGGTGAGCGAATCGGTGATGCGCAGCGACTCGCCGGCGGTGACGTGCGTCGATCGGGAGAGCCCGAGGTCGGGCGTGCCGAACACGGCCGACAGATCCTCCGGCTCGGGGGGCTGGTGGTAGTTGCCGTAGGCGGTCGTGAGCGCGAACCGGCCCGTGACGTCCCAGCGCGCCGAAGCACGCGGGGCGATCGCGGTCTCCATCCTCGAGAACCCGATCGGAGGGACGTTGCCCGCGGGCGGCAGCTTCTTGCTTCCCTCCATCACGAAGGCGTCGAAGCGGACTCCAGGGGTCAGCGTCACCGGTCCGATGCGGACGTCGGCGTATGCGTGCGGGCCGACGTCGAGGATGTGCGTCTTCCAGCGATCGACCGCGTATTCGTCGCCGGGGGGCTGTCCGAAGACGGCGATGTCGCCCTCACGCGGTGGAAGCGTGAGCGAGCCCTCGCGCGACACGCTCGACGCCGTCCCGAGCGCGTCCATCCCGGTGACGAGCGAGACATGCGAGCCGATCTTCGAGCGGAGCGACGCCCGGATGCCGTAGCGCTCCGATTCGACGTCGAGGCGCGTCGGGGTTGCGCCGAAGCGCTGGACGAGCGAGCTCGTGTCGTGTCCGACGAACGGCGTGACGATGGTCGTGTCGCCGTTGTCCGCAACGCTCGTGTAGCGCGCATAGGCTCGCCAAAAGCCAGAGCGTGTCGCCTCGACGCGACGCTTCGCCGGGTCGGGGGAGGGGACGGTGCGATCGAGCTGGTCCGAGGAGACGAGGAAGACGGTGTCGACGCTCTCGCGCTTGCGCAGATCGAACGTGGCCTTGAGCTGCGCGTCGCGATAGCGCGGGATGGGAAAGAAGTCGCCGACGTCGGGCGCGCTCGTGGCGGCGAGGACGCGGTCGAGCCAGCTGTAGCGGAACGCGCTCCCGATCCGGATCTTGTCGGTGATCTCGGTCGATGCGAACGCCGATCCGTCGAGCGTGTCCGCGCCGACGTATCCGTGGGTCCCGCGCGGGAGCGCTCGCGTCTCGACGCGGACGAGACCGCCGAGGCCGCGCCCGTACTCCGCGCCGAACGCGCCGGGGACGAGATCGATGCTCGCGACGAGGTCGGAGTTGATGGTCCCGCGGAGGCCGCTGCCGTGATAGAGCGCCGGCAGATCGACGCCGTCGACGTAAACGCGCGTGTCCTTCGGCGCCGAGCCCCAGACCACGATCTGCCCTGAGGCGACGGGTGGGCGCGAGATGCCGGGGAGGTTCTGCACGACCTTGAGCACGTCGCCCTGCGTGCCGGCGACCTTCTTCGCTTGCTCTGCGCGGACCGCGTAGTCGACGACCTCGCGTCGCGCACGTGGGGTGCCGCGGACCGAGACCTCCTCGACGTCGTCCGGCGCGGGCTGCCGTGGCGGCGGAGGCCTCGGCACGACGTCGTAACGGAGGCGCGTCTTCTTGCCGGGCGTGACGGTCTCGCTGAAGCGCGTCGTCGTCCCGTCCGGAGCTTCGACGACGACCTCGTAGCTCCCCGCGGGCAGATTGGAGAGGGAGAAGCGTCCGGCATCGTCCGTCGTCGCGCTTCTTGCGATCGAGACAACGCCGCCCGGGCCGCCGCTCACGTTCACCTTCGCGCCGGCGATCGGCGCGCCGTTCGAGGCGGCCCGGACCTCGCCTTCCAGCGACGAGAGCTCGGGTGGAGGAGGCGGCGGCTCGGCGGCTTCGATGACGAAGTCGTAGCGATAGGTGATCTTCGCCGGCGCAGGCTTGTCGTCCACCTCCGCCGGCTCGAACTCGAACCCCGACGCAGCGGCGAGCGCAGCCGCGTCGAAGTCGGCGCCGGCGCTCTCGGCGACGGCGACGTTCGTCACCTTGCCGGTCGCGCCGATCTCGATCGTGAGGACCACCGAGGCCGAGACCCCGGCCGCCTTCATTGCCGCCGGATACTCCGTCTCCACGAACTTCACGAGGCGCGGCATCTTCGTGAGCTGCCGTTTCGTGGGCTGTCCGCCGACGTCGGAGCCGCGCTGCTGCGCGAGGGCCGGCGCGCTCGCGAGGAGCGCCGCGCAGACGATCGCGATGTGGCCGCAGCCGCGCATCCGTCTGGAGCTTATTCCCGCTCGCGCACGTCGAGCTCGAGGGCGAGGACGCCTGCGCCGCGGTTGTGATCGAAGTGGGTGTCGAGCTCGGTGCTCGTTCCCTGCGCCGCTCCGATGCGCTTTCCGTCGAGCAGCGCCTCGACGCGCCACGGCGCGCTCGGCGCGCCGCACAGCGAGAACGTATCGACCCGCACGATGTAGCGACCGCTCGGGGGCGTCTCGGTCCACACCACGTTCTCGGAGCGCTGCCCGTCCTGCACGCACATGGCGTTCGAGTCACGATCGAGGACGCCGCCGTCGGTGGGCGCGTTCGGGTCGACCGGACCGGCGCTCGGCGGCGGACGCTGGTACTCGGTGCGGTTGCGTTTGAAGATCTCGATCCCGGTCGGGAGGACGACGTGGAGATCGAGATCCGCAGCGCTGTCCCACGCGAGCGAGATCACGAGACGGCCCTCCGGCCGCACTGCTACCGCGATCTCGAGCGGACGCAGCGTCGCGGGGCCGAACCGCCCTTCCGCGTCGACCGCGCGGAGGACGACGTCGTATCGTCCTGGCGGCGCGTTCGCAGCGAGCGAGAACACCGCGTCGAAGGTCGGCGACGTCGGTGCGGCGGTCAGCGGGGGGCCGGCGGGCACGACCCAGTAGCCGACGTCCGAGGCCAGCCCGATCGCGATCGCCGTCGCCGCTCGCTCGAGATCGCCCGCGCACGCCTGCTGCGCGACGCCGGCCCGCGCGCGTGCGGTCACCGTCGCCGATACGATCTTGGGCCCGTCCTCCGCTGCTGGCATCGGCTGGCGGAAGAACTGCGCCCCCTGGACCTGGAGCATCGCATCGCGCCCCTCGTCGGCGCGCGTCCCCGCGCACGCGGAGAGCGCCGCGAGCACGAGGACGAAGAGCGCAAGGGCGAGAGCGAGGCGTCGCATCAGAAGCGCACCTCGGCGCGGAGGGTGAACGAGTCGTCGGCGAGCGTGGTCGGGCGTCCGGACGCGTCGCGACCGAGCGCGTTCTGACGATGATCGTACTGCGCGACGAGCCTCCCGTAGCGCATGCGTCCGGCCGCGCTGAACGACCAGGTCGACATCGACACGTCACGCGGGACGAGCGCGAAGGGCTCCTGCTCGCGCGCGTCGGAGTCCGGGTCGTAGCGGTCGTACCGCACTCCGACGAGCGCCCAGCGCGTGATCTCCTGGGACGCGCCGAGGTAGTACCCGAGCTGGCGGAGGTCTCGCGAGGCGACGACGGGGTCGGAGACGTAGAGCCCTCGATCGAGGTTGCTCCCGCGCACGACCTCGGCGCGAAGGTGGAGGTCGCCGAGCGTGGGGATGGCGATCGTCGCGCGGAGATCCGCGCCCACGGCGAACCGCTTGAAGCTCGCGGACGGCGTTGCAGGCGAGCCGGGGATGACCTGCAGCTCGGTCGTGTTGTCGACGACGCCGTCCGCGTTCGAGTCCTGCCACTGAAGGACGTCTTTCGTCGCCGGCAGGCCGCGATGGAAGCCACGGCCGCTGAGCCCCGAGAGACCGCCCTCGAGCTGGATGCCTTCGGTCAGCGCGGACGCGCCGCCGATGCGGAAGATGAGGTCCTTGCTCTCGTTGGGATCGCGCCCGGGGAACGTCCGTTCGCCGATCGGAGCGCCGTTCATGATCGCGAAGGCGTAGCGGACGAAGCGATAGCCGCCGAGGAAGCGAAGCCCGAGATCGAACGACTGCGGGAACAGCGCCGCCGACATCGTGGAACGCTCGAGCCATGGCCTTTCGCGCTCGGACTCGGGCACCTCGAAGCCGAACGGCGTCCGGAACAGGCCCGCCGTCACCACGAACCACGGCGTGTCGGTCTGCGGAGCTCCGTTCGTCGCACCCGAGCTCGACGTGCCGTCGTTCCTCCCGGGCTGCCGCGACGGATCGACCGCCCACGGCGCCCGCGGGTACGGGCGCTCGGCGGGCCACTTGAAGGAGGCCTCGGCGTTGATTGGCCGGAGCTGAAGTTCGTTGATCGTGTTCGCGTCGATCTCGAACGCGCCGTGGAAGTGACCGTAGTCGCGCTCGGCCCGTAGTCGCGCGCGGCGCAGGAGGAACCGCTTCTCGTTCAGAGGCTGACCGTCCTGCGTGACCTCGTCTTGCGACGACTGCCGGAACAGGACCCAGTCCGTGTGGACGTAGCCGGACACGACGACCGGCAGCGGCGCGTCGCGGCGTGCGGCCGCCTCTCTCTCGAGGCGCGCGACGCGGGCCTCGAGATCCTCGCGTGAGGTCTCCGGGGAGGGCATCCCCGGAGCATCACCGTTCGCGCCGGTAGCGGCAGGTGGCGCGGCAGGCTCGGCGAACGCGCTGCTGCTCCACAGCGAGCCGCAGAGGGCGACGACGGCGTGGCTCGACTTCCTCGCGATCGCGGGCACGAGACCCACTCTACTGCATGGCTCGAAGGGGAAACGTGTTCACTCGAGCGGCGGCAGGCCGCCGTCGGCCAGGAGCTTGGGCAGCGTGGGGTTCTTCGTGATCTTCGTTGCGTTCGTGCACGCGTTGATGATCTCGAAGTGGGTCTTCGGGTTGTCGAAGCAGTCCTTCGGCGCTCCGTCCGGAAGCGTGCCGGCGTCGAACCCGCCGCCGCTGCCGCTGTCGGTGCTGCCGGGGCCGGCGTCGTTGCCGCTGTTCGGGGGCGGCTCCTTCACGGCGGACGAGCTGTCGTCGCACGCCGCGTGGGTGAAGCCCGCGAGGATGACGAGCGCGCAGCCGAGGATGCTTGAATGGACCTTCTTCTTCATGGCTACTTCGCCTCGCAGAAGCCGAGGCGGCACTTGCCGCCGTTGCAGGGAGCGTCGTTGCCGACGGTGCACGCGGTGCACGAGGTCGTCCCTTGCGGGACGTTCTTCTCGAACCAGCAGCTGCAGGGAGCCGGCTCGTCGTAGAGCGAGAGGTCGGCGCCGTCGCCCGATCGCGTCACCTTCATGGCGCATTCGGGGATGAGACCGCTCTGGACGACCTGGAGCAGCCCGTTGACGTCGTCGCCCACGCGCGTGCCCATGACGAGCTCGTAGATTCGCCGCGCGTTCGGGTCCGCGATCGTCTGCGTCCCCGGCATGAGCTTCGCGATGTACGGCGTCGGCGACCACGGGAGGTAGTGCCCGTCGCGCACGTTCTGCTTGTCGAACGAGGCGTTCGTCGAGTCGGGGAAGTAAGCGAACTTCTGCCCGAACGTCTTGAACGCGAGCAGCTTGATGTCGGCGCGCCGCTGATCGTAGAGCTCCGTGCCGAGGATTCCGAGCGTCGCCTCCGGGGTCGGGCTGTTGACGACCGACGTGATGAGCGCCTCCGACGTGCCCGAATCGGCGGCGGCCTTCATCTGCCCCGGCAGGAGTCGGATCGCCGACGACATCGTGAGTGTCGTGCTCGCGGTGTTGCCTCGCTTGAAGCGGAGGTTCTGCACCACCCAGGGAGCGGCTTCACCGCCGCCTTCCGTGAAGCCGTAGGCGAGGTACCCCTCCTCGGCGGTGATCGCGACCTGGCTGCTGTTCTTGTTCGTGATGAAGCCGTACGCCTGGATCGGACCGTCGAACACGCCGATGTCGGCGGGCTGCGCGGGCGTCTGTGCGCAGCTCGAGAGGTAAGTCGCGCCGATCCCGAGCGCGATCGGCTCGGCGGGCGGAGCGTCGGGGACGGTGCAGGTCGGCGCGGCGGCGGCGGGATCGAACGTCGGGCTCGCGGGGATGTACCGCACCGGGCGCGCGGTCGTCCCGTCCACGACCGTGATCATCTGCGCGTTGGTGAACAGATCGCTCCGGATGTTGCAGGTGGGGCGGTTCCTGTAAAAGATGCGCAGCTTCGTCGACGACTGCATCAGGAGCTTCCCGAGCTTCTTGACCAGGGGCTCCTGCGTATCGCCGTTCTCGATGTAGATGGCGGGGACATTGTTGTCCTCGTCCGTCAGGGCCGCGCAAGGGTCGCCGTTGGCTGCCTCGGCGCGCTCGGCGACGACGACGAGTGAGACGGCGAGCGCACAGCCGAGCGCCCGTGAAAGCTCGCTTCGCATGGTTCCTCCCGGGAATCGAAGTGACGGACGAGGCTGTCACGGGGCGACCTGTGGTGCCCATCACCATTTCGTGACAGTCGATAGATGTAACCAACGTCACACGCATGTGACCTGTCGCCTCGAGGGTGTCGTCCTGCCCCGCACGGCGCGCGGTGGTTCGCCCGCTCGTGGCGGCATTCTTCCGTGGCGCTGTTGTTGCTCCGTCCTCGTCACGCGAGCAGCGAGGAGAACAAGACGCCCATGAGCACGAAGGATGCGGCGCCGAGGACGGCGTCCCCGCATGGCAAGAACGATGATCTCGAGCGGGACCGGACGCGGTGTGACGGCGCGACGCTGACCACCGATCAAGGGATCGCGATCCCGCACACGGACGACTCCCTGAAGGCGGGCGTCCGCGGCCCGACGCTCCTCGAGGACTTCCACTTCCGCGAGAAGATGACCCGCTTCGACCATGAGCGCATCCCCGAGCGTGTCGTGCACGCGCGCGGCTCGGGCGCCCACGGCGTCTTCGAGCTCTACGAGTCGCTCGCCGATCTGACGACCGCCGAGTTCCTCTGTGACCCGTCGATCGTGACGCCCGTGTTCGTGCGGTTCTCCACGGTGCAGGGCTCGCGCGGGTCGGCGGACACCGTGCGTGACGTTCGCGGCTTCGCGACGAAGTTCTACACGCGCCAGGGGAACTTCGATCTCGTCGGCAACAACATGCCCGTCTTCTTCATCCAGGACGGCATCAAGTTCCCGGACTTCGTTCACGCGGTGAAGCCGGAGCCACATCACGAGATGCCTCAGGGCGCGTCCGCCCACGACAGCTTCTGGGACTTCTGCGGACTCGTCCCCGAGTCGGCTCACATGGTCATGTGGACGATGTCCGACCGGGCCATCCCGCGCAGCTTCGCGAACATGGAGGGCTTCGGCGTCCACACGTTCCGGCTCATCGACTCCAAGGGCGTCTCGCGCTTCGTGAAGTTCCACTGGAAGCCGCTCGCAGGAGTCTGCTCGCTGGCATGGGACGAGGCTCAGAAGATCGCGGGCAAGGATTCAGACTTCCACCGGCGCGATCTCTGGGAGTCGATCGCGGCGGGCCACTTCTTCGAGTACGAGCTCGGCATCCAGGTGATCGACGAGAAGGTGGCCGAGGGCATCGGCGTCGACCTCCTCGATGTGACGAAGATCATCCCCGAGGAGGTCGTCCCCGTCCGCCGGATCGGCAAGATGACGCTCAACCGCAACCCCGACAATTTCTTCGCCGAGACGGAGCAGGTCGCATTCTGCGTCGCCAACGTCGTGCCGGGGATCGGGTTCACCGACGATCCGATGATGACCGCCCGCCTGTTCTCGTACCTCGATACGCAGATCACGCGGCTCGGCGGGCCGAACCACGCGCAGCTCCCGATCAACCGCCCGCTCGCGCCGGTCCACAACACGCAGCAGGACGGCTTCGGCCAGCATCGGATCGCGACGGCGCGCGCCAACTACGTCCCGAACTCGATCGGCGGCGGCTGTCCGTTCGCCGCGAAAGCCGGCGGCTACGTCCACTTTCCGGAGGTGGTCTCGGGAACGAAGACGCGCGAGCGCTCGCCGAGCTTCGCCGATCACTTCACCCAGGCGGCGATGTTCTGGAACAGCATGTCGGAGGCCGAGAAGCAGCACATCACCGACGCGTATCGGTTCGAGCTCTCCAAGGTCCTCCGCAAGGCGATTCGCGAGCGGTACGTGAACGAGGTGCTCGCGAACATCGACGGTGACCTCGCCGCCCAGGTCGCGGCGGCTGTCGGCGTCACGCTCGTCGCGAACGTGAAGACGCCGGCGGCGAAGCTCACGTCGCCGGCGCTGAGCATGGATTCGTCGAAGCCGAGGTCGATCCGGGGCCGCCGGGTAGCGATCCTCGCGGCCCCGGGAGTCGACGACGGGCAGATCGCGGCTGTCGTCACCGAGCTCACGAACGGCGGCGCGATCGGCGAGGTCGTTTCGATCGGCCTCGGGCGCCTCTTCGGGCCCCAAGGTCCGGAGGCCACCCGTTCGTTCCTCGATACGTCATCGGTGCTCTGGGACGCGGTCTACGTCCCCGGCGGCGCCCAGAGCATCCAGACGCTCCGTGCCGGCGGTGAGGCCGTGCCGTTCGTCAAAGAGGCGTTCCGCCACGCCAAGCCGATCGGCGCCACGGGGGAGGGAGCCGATCTCGTCGAGGCAGCGATCGCCGAGGACCTCGGCGGTGCGGCTCCACCGAGGGCGAGCATTCCGGGCCTCGTCCTCGCACGCGCCGGTCTGATCGCGGCGTTCCCGGCCGCGTTCGTCCAGGCGATCAGCGAGCATCGCTTCTGGGGCCGCTCCTCTCTCGTGCCGCCGCGTAGCTGATCCCGTCGGTGCGGCGTCATGGCCGGGGCGGGCATGGGGTGTGCGTCTCCTCCCCGGTGAGGTGACCCATGACCAACGCTGGACCTGGAACGAAAGGGAGCACGCTCCAGGCGCCCGTCGAGTCGAGCGCAGGTGCCGAGCGCGTTCGACTCGCTGAGAGCGCCGAGGAAGAGCTGGAGCTGGAGTTCTACTACGACGACGAGGAGTCGGAGGCTCCCGAGCCGCGACCGCCCGCGGACTCGTGACCAAGCTGTGCCGCAAGGTCGGCGCGGCCGAGAGGCCGAGGGGCGAGGGCCGATCCGGCGTGACCGCTCGAACACGCGTGATGATAGGCTCGCGCGCATGAACGATCGGTTCCTGCGCGCGTGCCGTCGCGAGCCCGTCGACTGCACTCCCGTGTGGATGATGCGGCAGGCGGGGCGCTACATGGCGGAGTATCGGGCTCTTCGGGAGAAGCACACGCTTCTCGAGATCTGCAAGACGCCCGAGCTTGCGCTCAAGGTGACGCTCCAGCCGATGAAGCTGAACGTCGACGCCGCGATCCTCTTCGCGGACATCCTCTTGCCGCTCGAGCCGATGGGGGCGCCCTTCGAGTTCGCGAAGGGCGAAGGCCCCGTCGTTCACTCGCCGATCCGGTCGCACGCGGACGTCGACAAGCTCCGCGTCATCGAGCCGGAGGAGGGCCTCGGCTACGTGATGGAGGCGATCAAGCTGCTGAAGAAGGAGCTCCCGGTTCCGCTCATCGGCTTTGCCGGCGCTCCGTTCACGCTCGCCAGCTACCTCGTCGAGGGCGGCAAGAGCCGCGACTTCCTCAAGACGAAGAAGCTGATGTACACGGAGCCCGAGACCTGGAACCTCCTCATGAGCAAGCTCTCCGAGGTCGTTCGTAGGTTCCTCCACAAGCAGATCGACGCCGGCGTGGACGCCGTGCAGCTCTTCGACTCGTGGGTCGGTCAGCTCGGCCCGGCCGACTACGTCGAGTACGTGCAGCCGCACGTCGCCAAGATCCTCCAGGACGTGCAGACGCGCGGCGTCCCCGTGATCCACTTCGGCGTCGGGACGCAGTCGCTCCTCCCTGCGATGCGCGACGCCGGCGGGACCGTGCTCGGCCTCGACTGGCGCACGCCCATCGCCGAGACGTGGGCGAAGATCGGCTACGACCGCGGGGTCCAGGGCAACATGGATTCGACGGTCCTCTTCGCGCCGCGCGCAGTCGCCTTGAAACACGCCCAGCGCGTCCTCGACGACGCCGGCGGGCGGCCCGGGCACATCTTCAACCTCGGCCACGGCATCTTGCCGGAGACGCCCGTCGAGACGGTGCAGGCCGTCGTCGACTACGTGCACGAGGCCTCGGCCAAGAAGAAGTGATGACGGCGCCGGCGACAAGCGCTGCGGACACGGCGGTCGTGCTCGTGGCGCACGGCACCGTCGAGTCGCTCGACGACCTGCCGCGGTTCCTCGCCAACATCCGGCGAGGACACGCGGCGCCGCCCGAGCTCGTGGCCGAGGTGCGCCGCCGGTACGAGGCCATCGGAGGACGTTCTCCGCTCCTCGACATCACGCGAGAGGTCGCGCGGAAGCTCGAGAAGGCGCTCGAGCTGAAGGCGCGCGTCGCGATGCGCCTCTTCGAGCCGTACCCGAAGGAGGTCGTCGCGAAGCTCGCGTCGGAAGGGATCCGCCGCGTCGTGGCGGTCCCGCTCGCGCAGCATTCGGCCGGCGTGTACGGCAGCGCGATGCAGGCCGCGGCGAAGGAGGTCGATCCTTCGCTCGAGGTCTTCTGCGCCCGGAACTGGGGGCGCACGCCCGAGCTCACGCGTGCGTTCGCCGACACGATCATCGCCGAGCTCGATCGCATCCCTGCGGGCGAAGCGGAGCAGACCGCGCTCGTCCTCACGGCGCACAGCCTCCCGCGCGCCGTCGTCCAGGCCGGCGACCCTTACGAGCAGGAGGTCCGGGCGAGCGCCGAGGACGTCGCTGCCGAGGTGCGCGCGCGCGTGGGCGACCGCTTCGCGGAGCACATGGTCGCGTTCCAGAGCCAGGGAATCGGGACCGGAGTCGAATGGCTCGGCCCGGACCTCCGCCCGACGCTCGAAGACCTCGCCAAGCGCGGCAAGAAGCACGTCGTCGTCGCGCCGATCGGCTTTCTGGCCGATCATGTGGAGATCCTCTATGACCTCGATATCGAGGCGAGGGGCTGGTGCGAAGGGGAGCTCGGGATCGTGCTTTATCGAAGCGCTTCGTTGAACGCCGGGGACGGGCTCGTCGAGGCGCTCTCCGTGGTGGTGCGCGATGTCCTCGCTCGCCCCGGCGACTTCGCCGCGCCGTCGGTGTCCTCTCGCGAAAGCCGACCGAGTAGAGGGGGATGAAGCGCGTCGTCATCGTCGGTGGAGGCATCACGGGGCTCGCGGCCGCTCATGCGCTCGAGAAGGGGCGGGAGCGCTGCGAGGTCCAGCTCGTCGAGGCCGGTCCACACCTCGGCGGCAACGTCCAGACGCTCCGCCACAACGGCTTCATCATCGACGCCGGCCCTGACTCCTGGGTGGCGGCGAAGCCTCACGCCACGCGCCTCGCGCGCGCAGTCGGCCTCGGCGACGAGCTGATCGGCACCCGCCCGGACACGCGACGCGTCTACATCTTGTGGCAGCGGAGGCTCCATCCCATGCCGGAGGGGCTCATCCTCGGCGTGCCGACGGAGGTCCGCTCGCTCGTCGACAGCGAGCTCCTCGGCTGGGACGCGAAGGTCCGTGCCGGTCTCGACCTCCTGGTCCCGCCGCGTCGGTGGAGCGACGACGACGAGGACGAGAGCATCGACTCGTTCGTGTCGCGCCGGCTCGGCAGCGATGTCGCCGCTCGCATCGCGGGGCCGCTCCTCGGCGGGATCTTCGCGGGCGATCCGGCCTCGCTCTCCGTGCGCGCCTGTGTCCCGCAGCTCGTCGCGGCCGAGCGCGATCATGGCTCGCTCGTCGTCGCGATGCGCGCGCTCAGGGCCGAGCGACGCTCTCAGGCCGCCTCCGGCGAGGGCGAGGCCTCGGCGTTCCTCTCGCTCAAACGCGGGGTGGGGGATCTCGTGCTCAACGTCGCCCACAAGCTACGCGACGCCGAGGTGTTCACGTCGCGCGCCGCCCGGAAGATCGACCGCCTCCCCGAGGGCGATCGCCGTGGCCGCTGGGTCGTGGAGACGAGCGCGGGCCCGCTTCACGCCGACGAGGTCGTCCTCGCGGTGCCGAGCCACGTCGCGGCGCCGCTCGTCCGTGATCTCGATCCGGAGCTCTCCCTGATGTGCGGAGCGACGGACTACGCCTCTGCGGCGACGGTCTTCCTCGCGTACCGGAAGTTCGACGTCCGCCACCCGCTCGACGCCGTCGGCTTCCTCGTTCCGCGGACGGAGAATCGGCCGATCCTCGCGTGCTCGTTCGTCTCGAGCAAATGGGACCACCGCGCGCCTGCGGGACAGGTCCTCCTCCGCGTCTTCGTCGGCGGCGCGAACGACGAGCAGATGGTCCACCGCGACGACAAGGAGCTCGTGCGCATCGCGCGCGATCAGATGCTCGATCTCCTCGGCATCGATCGTCCGCCCATGTTCACGAAGGTGTTCCGCTTCATGCGCTCGAGCCCGCAGCCGCACGTCGGTCACCTGGCGCGCATGCGCCGCCTCCTCGCACGCGTGGCTACGCATCACGGCCTCCACATCGGCGGCAACGGCTACATCGGTACGGGCATCCCCGACGCGATCCGCCAGGGCGAAGAGATCGCCGCGCGGATCTCGCCGCGGGGCGACTGACCGTAGCTACGAGTGGCTCGCCTCGAAGGGCGAAGCTCGAGTCAAAGCCGGCCGAAGGCGGCCTTCGTCGCGGGCTTCATCCAATAGATGAGCAGAGGAATCGCCGCGACCGCTGTGCAGCTCGAGAGGCCGAGGCAGATCGCGATGAGACCCACCGTCCAGCCCCAGGGCTTGTAGGGGACCAGCGCCGCGACCGCGAACAGGCCGGAGAAGGCGACCACGAGGAGCCCGAGGACGAGGACCGTCGTGCTCTCGGCGACGGTCGGATACCCCTCGACCGGCACGGCCGGAGTGAGGAACTGACAGAGCGCCAAGAAGGCGATGACGTAGAGGACGACCGTCGCCCCTGCGTAGACGCGGAACCACGTGATGATCGCGGGGCGCCCGCGTTCGGCCATCGGAGGCTCATAGCCGTAGCCGAACGGGCGCGCTTCGTGGTCCCCGGAGGGGGGCCGCCGCATCGATCAGAACTCGGCCGGGTCGGTGTGCGTCCCGAAGACCTCGCGGAGCACGTCGCAGATTTCCTGCTGCGTGCAGTACGCCTTCGCGGCCTCGATGATCGGCGGCATCAGGTTCGACTTGTCCTTCGCCGCCTGGCGCACGCTGTCGAGGCACGCCTTCACGCGATCGCCGTCGCGCTTCGCCTTCACGGCGTGGAGGTTCGCGACCTGCTTTTTCTGGACCTCCTCATCGATCTTGAGGAGCGGGATGTTCGTGGCGGCGGCGTCGTCGGGGTTCTCGTACTTGTTGACGCCGACCATGATGCGCTCGCCGGCCTCGAGCTGGCGCTGGAAGCGGTACGCGCTCGCGGCGATCTCGCGCTGGGGGTAGCCCTTCTCGATCGCCTCCACGATGCCGCCCATCTCGTCGATCCGCTTGATGTACGCGACCGCCTCCTGCTCGAGTCGGTTCGTCAGCTCCTCGACGAAGTAGCTGCCGGCGAGCGGGTCGATCGTGTTCGCGACACCGCTCTCCTCCGCGATGATCTGCTGCGTGCGGAGCGCGATCGTGACGGACTCTTCGGTCGGCAACGCGTAGGTCTCGTCGAGCGAGTTCGTGTGGAGCGACTGCGTCCCGCCGAGCACACCCGCGAGCGCCTGCAGCGCGACGCGGACGACGTTGTTATACGGCTGCTGGGCGGTGAGGGAGACGCCCGCCGTCTGCGCGTGCGTCCGGAGCTTCATGCTCTCGGCCTTCTTCGCGCCGAAGCGCTCCTTCATCAGGCGCGCCCAGAGCCGGCGGCCTGCGCGGAACTTGGCGATCTCCTCGAAGAAGTCGTTGTGGACGTCCCAGAAGAAGGAGAGGCGCGGGGCGAAGTCGTCGACGTCGAGGCCGCGCTCGAGGCACGACTCGACGTAGCCGATGCCGTCCGCGATCGTGAAGGCGAGCTCCTGGGCCGCCGTCGCTCCGGCTTCGCGGATGTGATAGCCGCTGATCGAGACGGTGTTCCAGCGCGGCACCTCCTTCGAGCAGAACTCGATCATGTCCGTGACGATGCGCATCGCCGGACGGGGAGGAACGAGCCACGCGTGCTGTGCGATGAACTCCTTCAGGCAGTCGTTCTGCACCGTGCCGCCGATCTTCGTGCGCGGGATCCCGCGAACGTCGGCGAGCGCGATGTAGAAGGCGAGGAGGACGATCGCCGGACCGTTGATCGTCATCGACGTCGTCACTTCGTCGAGCGGGATGTCCTGGAAGAGGACCTCCATGTCGCGGAGCGTGTCGACGGCGACGCCGCACATGCCGACCTCGCCGAGTGAGCGCGGCG
The DNA here is from genome assembly GCA_001899635.1 of Myxococcales bacterium 68-20. Classification (GTDB taxonomy): domain Bacteria; phylum Myxococcota_A; class Polyangia; order Polyangiales; family Polyangiaceae; genus Labilithrix. The sequence continues at coordinate 83,092 of MKVQ01000014.1, forward strand.
AGTCGGAGTCGTACCCCATGAGGGTGGGGAAATCGAAGGCGGTCGAGAGGCCGGTCTGGCCCTGGGCGAGGAGGTACTTGAAGCGCTCGTTCGTCTGCTCCGGCGTTCCGAAGCCCGCGAACATGCGCATCGTCCAGAGACGGCTCCGGTACATCGTCGGCTGCACGCCGCGCGTGAAGGGGTACTCGCCCGGGAGGCCGAGGTCCTTCATGTAGTCGAGCTTCACGTCGACCGGGGTGAGCACATCCGGAACGTCCAGGTCGCCCCAGGTCGAGAAGCGAGCCTTGCGCTCGGGCATCTTCGCGACGCTCTTCTTCATGGCGCCTTCGCGCCAGGCCTGCGTCGCCGCGCGCAGCGCAGCCAGGTCGCCGGGGACGTCGCCCTCGGCCGTGAACCCGTTGTTTTCCGCAGGAGTGAGCGCTTTCTGAGCCATGGTCGAACTCTAGTCCCGACACGTTTTCACTGCCAGCGTGGCTGACGTCGCGCGGCGATCTTCGGCGCGCCGCGCCGCGTCGCATCCCAGCCTTGAGACGCTGCATCTCGGTACGACCGGTGAGCTCGACCAGGAAGACGCCGAACGCGCGCTGCCGCGCGGCCATCGCGCGAGCAATCGCTCGACGCGCTCGACGGCGCGCGCTGGGCCGCACGCGTCGACGAGCATCGAGCCGCTCGTCGAGCATGGCGTGCGCGTGTCGAACGACGACGTGCGCAAGACCTGGTTCTCGGATGGAGCATCGGTCGCTCACGCCTCGCGGCGGTGCCGGGATACTCGAATCACCAGAGCGGCTCGGCGCTCGACCTGAACACGAGCGCTCGCGGCGTCTACAGCTGGCTCGCGAAGCACGGCAAGGCATACGGCTTCCGTCGCACCGTACCTTCCGAGAAGTGGCACTGGGAGCGCTGAACCGCGCGACCACGCGCGCCGAGGGGCTGGCGCGCGTGCGAGTGTGTCGGCGTGAACGCTGGCGCCGAGCGCGCCGTCAGGCGGCTTCGACCTTCTTCTCGTCGCCCTTCTCGTCCTTGTTGCCGCGCGCCCTCCACCACTCGACGACCATCGGCATCACCGAGAGGATGACGATGCCGATGACGATGAGCTCGAAGCGCTCCTTCACGAAGGGCACCTGACCGAGCAGCCATCCCGATCCCATCATGAGGATGACCCAGGCGACGGCGCCGACGACGTTGTAGACGATGAACCGCTTGTAGTTCATCGCGCCGGCGCCGGCGACGAACGGGGCGAAGGTGCGGACGATCGGGACGAAGCGGGCGAGGATGATCGTCTTGCCGCCGTACTTCTCGAAGAACTTGTGCGTCTTCTCGAGGTGCTTCTTGTTGAAGAAGCGCGACTTCTCGCCCTTCATCACGCGCGGGCCGATCGCCTTGCCGATGTGGTAGTTCAGCGTGTCGCCGACGATGGCGGCCACGATGAGGCCCACTGCCAGAAGGAGCGGGTCCAAGTAGCCGCGCGATGCGACGGCGCCGGCGGCGAACAGGAGCGAGTCGCCCGGCAAGAAGGGCATGATGACGAGCCCGGTCTCGACGAACACGATCGCGAATAGGATCGCGTAGGTCGTGTTGCCGTGATCGATCGTGAACTGATCGAGGTTCTTCGTGAGGCTGCGGAAGATCTCCAGAAGCTCGTGCATCGCGGGCGAAACGTGTAGACCGCCTCACCGCGTCCGTCGAGCGGAAGATCGGCCCGACCGTCCGGAGGGGGCGTAGAGCTCCGCAGCACCGCTCGCGGTCTGCCCTCGTAGGCGTGCCCGTGCCCGAACGGCGCAGCAAAAAACGACGGGCAGATCCAACGCCTGGCACCGTTTCGGCGGAGGCAGCGCGGTTTGCGCTCGAGTCACGCTGCCGAAGAAACGGCGGTGCTGTTCCCGTGCTCGCGCGGCGCGCGAAGTCGTTCTGCGTCAGCGCCTCCGCCGGGCACAGGCGGATCGCGGACCCAAGAACCCAAGACGGGAGGGGAGCGCGATGGCGCGCTCCCGCTTCGCGGGCTACTTGCTGCGGACGCCGCCGGGGCCGGGGGACGTGGTCTCGTCGGCCGGATCGGTGGTCGCTTCGCGCTTCGCGCGTGCGGCCGGGCTCTCTTCCGTCGGCGCGTCGAGGTGATCCTCGATCTTGATGAGCACCGCCGTGACGTTGTCCTCGCCGCCGTGCTCGTTCGCGCGGGCGATGAGCTTCGTGCAAGCGTCGCGGATGTCGGGGTTCTGGACGACGATCTTCTGGATCTCGTCGTCCGTCACCATGCCCGAAAGGCCGTCGGAGCAGAGGACGTAGACGTCGCCGGGCGTCGGCTCGTCGTGCTGGAGGTCGACGACGACCTGATCCTGCATTCCGAGAGCGCGGGTGATGACGTTCTTCGGGAGCTCGCTGCGCTGCTCTTCCGTGAGGTCGGGCATCGCGAGCAGGTAATCGTTGATGAGCGAGTGATCGCGCGTGAGCAGCTGGATCTGGCCGCCGCGGACGCGGTAGCAGCGCGAGTCACCGACGTGGCCGATGTACATTCGGCCCTTGCGGGGGCTGAACATCGCGCCGACGACGGTCGTGCCCATCCCGTGGTACTCGCGCGAGCGCGTGCTTCGCTCGAAGATCTGCCGGTTGGCGACGCGGATACCGGTGAGCAGCCGGTTCTCCTCCTCCGACAGGTTCGTGTCGAAGTGGAACGGCCAAGTCACGTCGTCGTTGGCCGTGGACTTGAAGAACTCACTGATCGTCTCGGTCGCGAGCTTCGAGGCGACGTCACCTGCGCGGTGGCCACCCATGCCGTCGGCGACGACGAACAGATCGTATTCCTTGAGGACGACGTAGGAGTCCTCGTTGTGCTCACGCTGGAGCCCTACGTCGCTTGCCCCCGCTGCGATAGCCCTCATCAAGCAGACGACTCCGCGTGTGAACCTGGGGCGTTCCCCAACCCTCGAGGCAGTTCCCGGTGGATGGTGCCTGTCGGTCGACTCACCCTACTGAGGCTCGCCGGTAAGCTCGTGGGTGTCAAGGAGGTCATACCTCCATGATGTCCTTTTCTTTTTGACCGATGATCTGGTCGACGGTCTTCACCGAGTCGGCCACTGTCTCTTCGGTCTTCTTCTTCGCGCGGTCAACGTCATCCGCGCTGGCCTCTCCGCCCTCGTCCAGCTCGGTGAGCATGTCGAGGGCTTCGTGGCGTGCCTTGCGGATGGTGACCTTGCACTCCTCGCCGTACTTACGGGCGATCTTCACGAACTCCTTGCGCCGCTCTTCCGTGAGCGGGGGGAGCGGGATGCGGATGAGATCGCCGTCCGTCTGCGGGTTCAGGCCGAGGTCGCTCTCGCGAAGGGCCTTCTCGACGGCCTTCACCACGGTCTTGTCCCAGGGCTTCACCGTGAGGAGGCGCGGCTCGGGCACGTTGATGTGCGCCATCTGCGCGAGCGGCGTGATCGCCCCGTAGTAGTCGACCTTGATGTTGTCGAGCAGGTTCGGGTTCGCTCGGCCGGCGCGGAGCTTCGCGAGATCCCGCCTCAGCGCGTCGTGGGCCTTGGCGATCGAGGTGAGCAACTCTTTGTGAATATCGTCGAGCATCGGCCGGGCTTCCTTGGGGTCGAGCGGCGCTCCCCAGCAGGAGCGGCTGGCACCTTAGCCCGAGGAGCGGGCGGACAGGAAGAGGCGCCTGGCCGAATACGGACGGCGGGCCCGGCCGCCCGCTCGGGCGACCGCGTTTTTTCCGAGCGTGAGAGCGGGCGCGGCGGCCGCGCCGACCGATCGTTTCGAGCCGGGAAACGCAGGAGCGGAGCCTCGGACTACGGCGCAGCGGTGCAGGGATCCCGGCAAAGGCGAGTAGGCGGCTCGGATGACGGCGGATGATGCTAGAAAGCCAGCGTGAAGTGGGAGAGGTGGCACGCCGTCGCCGCGGCTGCGGCGCTCGTCGCGGTCGGGTTCGTCGGGTTCGCGAAGTGCGGCGGCTCCTCGCCCCAGACGGACGTGGGCAGCACTGTCGCGGAGCCACCGGCACGGGCGCCCGACGACCTCCTGGCCGACATCTACGTGTCGTCGCCGAACGCGTCGTGGTCCCGCCTCCAACGCGGAGTGGGGGGCGCGATGGGGATCCTGCCGTCGACGCTCCCGGGGGTGCTCGTCGCGCTGACGGATCTCGACGTCCGGTTCGTGGACGAGCTCGACGGGACCGCGCCGATGTACGGCGTCGTTGCGGGCGATCCCGCGAATCCGGGCGTCGCGCTCGCGATGAAGCTCGTCGATGGGCGTCGCGCGCGCGTGGCGCTCGCCGACGGCGACACCTCGCGCTTCACCGCGAAGGAAGCGCCGGGGATGACGCTGCTCGTCCCGAACGGCGGCGCCTCTGCGGGGAGCTGGGGCGCGAGCTCCAAGTTCGAGCTGGCCATCACGCAGAACGGCTACCTCCTCGTCGCGCGCCAGGCGGCCGATCTCGCGCGCCTCGGTCCCTACGTCACGCGCACCCTCCCGGCCCGGCCGTCGTCGACGGACGCCGCAGTCGCGATCGAGATCCCAAAGTCCGCGCTCCGGACCGTCGTCAAGCCGAAGCTCGAGTCGCTCTGGAGCGACGGCAAGTCGTTCCTCCTCACGCAGGACGAGCGGATGCGTGCGGAGCGCGGGCGTGCGCCGGACTTCGGCGATCCGGCGGCGATCGTGGCGGCGCTCGACTCGATGCTCGGACGCCGGGTCGCCATTCTCGGCGACCTCGAGAAGCTGCGCGTCGAGCTCGAGATCACCGAGGACGCCGCGGTGTTCACCGCCATGCTCACGCCTCTCGCTTCCGGAGAAGCAGGGCCGGCGCGGCGCTGGGTCGACGGGATGAAGGTCGGCGACGCGGCGCCGGTCCTCGCGCTGCCCTCCGTCTCTGCGCTGGCGCTGTCGATGCGCGACAGCGAGCCCGACCGTGACGAGCAGGCGAAGGAGCTCGAGAAGACGCTCACGACGTCGCTCGGTTCCCGCCTCAAGGACCCGGCCAAGCTCCACGACGTGATCGAGGCGATGACGAAGGCGCGCGACGAGTCGGTCGCATTCGCGGTCGGTCTCGACGATCCCGCTGGGCTCCTCGTCCATTCTCCCGTTCGCGACGCTGCTTCCGCGGACACGGCGATCCGTGGCGCGTTCGATCTGACGAAGGTCGAGCCGTTCAAGGAGCTCCTTCGCGTTCGCGACGTGACCTCCTCGAGCGAGGAGCTCCCCGGGCTCGGCAAGATCGCCGTCGCGATGGTCGCCCGCGAGCCGAAGGACGCGAAGCGGGGCCCCGGCCGCGCGCAGCCGCGCGCCGAAGCGACGGCGCGGGCGGCCGCGAGCCGCGCCGGCGTCGCGTGGACGACCGATCGAGGCACCCTCGTGCTCGGCGCAGGAGCGGAGCCGCTCGTGACGCTCAAGATGGCCGCGAAGTCCGAGCGCGTGCTCGCCGACGAGCCGTCGCTGAAGCGATTCGCTGCCGCCATCGGCAACGACGCGACCACCGTGATCGTCGGGCAGCCGCTCCGACTCGATCCGAAGCGCGCGAACCTGCCGACCGCGCCGCTCGGGATCGCCGTCGGCCGGAAGGGAGGCGACGCGTTCGTGCGTGTCGACATCTCCGACGCGCTGCTTCGCGAGGCAGCGCGCTGGCAGATGGGGTTCTGAGACTCAGCCGGCTCGCCCGCGACCCGACCACGCTCGCCGGCGACGAGCACGACGCCGCGTGTCGCGAGCGACGCCCGAACGCCGCCTCGCCAAGACAGCCGTGTACCTTTGGACCGGTGACGGCTCGAGTCGCGCTCACTTCTCGGCCGAATCACGGTGGACCCTAGGGGCCTCCCGTCGCGGGGTAGGCCGACCTCGCCGGCTTGCCGCCGACGCCGGCAGAGTAACCATAGTTCGCGTGAGCGCCCCGCCCCCATACCGTGACGGCAAAAGGACCCTCGCTCGCTGCAGCATGTCGACCGTAGCCACACGACCCATTGGGAGACGACTGCGCTACGAAAGCCTTCGTCACAGCGAGCTGCGCATATTCGAGCTCGCCCTCGTCGGCGACGGGACGCCATCCCGAGATCTCTCCCGCGCACTCCAAGAAGACGGACTTGAAGCCCGAATCCGTCCTCTTCCGCACGATGGTGAGCGACGTATCGGGAAGCGAGTCGTCAACGTAGAAGTCGGACCGAGCGAGGTACTGATCGGTGGCCACGAGCTCTACGTAGCGGACACCGAGCACGGTGTTGCCATTTCCGCCGATACCCGACTCGTTCGAGTCGATGGCAGCATGAAACGGATGCTCGTCGTCCTGGCTTTTCACCGCGAGGGCGCCACCCGCGACGAGGCTCACGACCTGATTGGCCGAAAGCGTGTCGGGCGCACCATCGGGCTTCGAGGGTGACCACGTGAGAATCGTTCCATCCCGGGCGCCGACGAGCGTGTAGCGCGCGCGCTCTCGAGCCTCGGGCGCGACCAGGGCGTACTCGTGGCCCCAACGGCTGAACGGAGCGACCTGCACGTGGGCCGCGTCGCACGTAGCCGATCCGGACGAAGTGCTGCATTGCGCACCGGCGAAGAGCGCAATGGGTTTGTTCGCGAGGACGAGACTGCCCGCCATCGCACCGTCTTGTGTGATCTGAAGACTGCGCCCGCGATCGATCATCGAGCGCACGATCGTTCCTGCCGGTGTCGACGGAAGGCCGCCGCCGCCGGCGAAATCGAAGGACGGCTTGATGTGGATTTCCGTCTCGTCCTCGAAGGCGACGATTTGCATCGTCCTCGAGCGTCGATCGGCCGGACCCGTCACGGTCGGCATCGAGAGGATGTAATCCTTCGTCGGCGCGGTCGATGGGAATAGGAGCGTTGCGACGATCGAGCTCGGGTCCTTGCCGTAAGGGAACACGGTGTAGGCCGCGACCGGAAAATCGGTTTCGACGTGGAATGCCTTTTCCCAGCCGGTTCCATGAACCAGCGGATCGATCTCGAGAGCCGGTGTCACGTCAGGCGGGCAAGACGTGAACGAAGAACCAGAGCCGTCCTTCGCGGCGGCGAGAAAGACGAGCGCGACTTCTCCGGGCCAAATTGGCCCATCCAGCCTCGTGTAGGCGGTCCCGTCCGTGTGCTTCACGGTGTAGACCGCCTTCGAAATGTCGAGCTTCTCACCGCCCCACTCGGCAGAGATCGAAACCGGACGCGACCACGTATTCGTGAGAGCCATGACGAAGCAGGATCCTGCGACGTCCTCGTGGGCATCCGGAGGGATCGCGTGAAAGCTGCATCCCGCAGAGCCGTTCACGAGCTCCGCGGCCTGACATGCGTCGACGCAGCGAGCGCGAACGTTGAAAGTGGCGCACGCCTGCTCCGGAAGACATACCTCCCAGACGGCGTCGTCATGACATCCGTCGAGGACCGACCTCCCATCACGCGCACACGAAAGCCCGCACGGCGGCGACTCCGAGCCGGGCCCCGGATCCCCGCCCCCGTCGCGCGGGCTCCCGTACGATCCGGACCCTTCGACCTTCCCGCACCCGAGCGGTGCGAGAGACACACACGCCAACATCGAGAAGACCGCGGCGGCTCCTCGTCGATAGCTTTGCCAAGAACGCGTACGCAGCAGGCTCACGTCGCGGACCCTATCACGATGAACGAGTCGACTATTCGGCTGTGGGTGAAAGCTGCAGTTCGGGCGCAATGTCGACGGCCCGCCGGTCAGGGCTAGGTGGGACGGAGGCGGCGAAAGGCGACCGCGCCTGCGAAGAGGAGCGCGAGCATCAGTACGATCGCGGCTCCCTCGGGCCACTCGAAGCGGTGAGCGACGACGAAGCCGAGACCGACGCCGACGACGCCGCTCAGCATCGCCCAGCCCGCGACGCCGGCGAGCGTGCGCCCGAGGACGCGGCCGCCGGCTGCCGGGATCACCAGGAACGCGCTCACGAGCACGACGCCTGCGAGGCGAATCGCGGCGACGACGACCGCGGCGAGGAGGGCGAGGAGCGCGCTCTCGAGCCAGCCGACCTCGATCCCGCCGAGACGCGCGAGCTCCTCGTCGAACGTCGCGTAGGCGAGGCGGGTCCACGCGAAGGCCACGAAGGCGACGGTGATCGCCGCGATGCCGAGCACGATCCAGAGATCGTTCGCGCCGACGAGGAGGATGTTTCCGAAGAGCAGCTGCTCGGGGTCGAACATGTTCTCGGTCCGTCTCGCCTTCTTGAGGAGGACCACCCCGACGGCGAAGCAGACCGCGAAGAGGATCGCCATCGCCACGTCGGAGCGGAGGCCGCCTCTCCGCCGCAATGCGCCGATCGCCATCGCGGCCAGGGCGGTGAACGGGATCGCGACCAACAGCGGGGCATGGACCCCGAGGAACATGCCGAGGGCGATCCCTCCAAAGGCCGCGTGGGACAGGCCATCGCCCAGGTAGGCGAGCCCCCGAGCCGTCACGAGGACGCCGAGGAGCGCCAGCAAGGCGGAGAGGACGGCCCCTGCGACGAGCGCCCGCTGGAAGATGGGAATCGCCAGGTAGCCGAGATCCAAACTGGAACGAGGCTACCGGTGCTTTCCCCGACGCGCTACGCTCGGGCCCGAGGTACCGGATGCGCGCTTCTTGGCTTGGTGGGCCTGTGCGGACCCCGATCGATCCCCGTCGGATGGCGCGTGCTCTCGCGCTCGCATTCATGGGCGTGGTCCTGCTCCTCCTGCTCGCATCCGGGTGCGGTCGCTCGAGCCTCGAGCCGGAGACACTCGACCTCGGAGGCGCCCCCGCGTGCGGGCCCTCGACGTGTCCGAACGGCTGCTGCGATTCGAAGGGCGTGTGCCGCACGGGACGCGACGTCCGGGCATGTGGCTCGATCGGAGGACGGTGCTCCGACTGCGTCGCGAACGGCTTCAGCGTCTGTACGAGCTCGCGCGTGTGCGGGCGTGACGATCCGTCGTGCAGCTCGCAGACGTGCCTCGGCTGCTGCGGGGTCGACGACGGGCGCCTCCGCTGCCTGAGCGGGACCGAGCCGTCCGCCTGCGGTCGCTCCGGGGCGGAGTGCTCCGACTGCGCAGACGAAGGCCGCACCTGCGATCCGTCGACCCGCGCCTGCGGCTCGACCCGATGCGATTCGACGAACTGCGATGGCTGTTGCGTCGGCGACAAGTGTCTCCCAGGAACCATCGCTTCGGCGTGCGGCGCGAAGGGCGCGCAGTGTGATTCGTGCGCAGCCGGCCAGGTCTGTCGCTCGTCCATCGGTGGCGGTGGCCGGTGCGAAGGCACGAGCACGTGCGGTCCGCAGAACTGCGGAGGGTGCTGCAACGCCGCCGGCCAGTGCGTGACCGGCAACGACACGACGGCCTGCGGGAAGCAGGGCCAGCAGTGCGAGGCGTGTGATGCGTCCGAGGTCTGCGTGCCGGACGGCCAGCCGAACGCGCGCACCTGTCAGCCCCAGCAGGCATGCGGGCCGGCGAACTGCGCCGGCTGCTGCGTCGGCAACCAGTGTGTCACCGCCACGACCCCGCTCGCGTGCGGGAGAAACGGTCAGGCGTGCAAGACGTGTGGTCCGAGCCAGACCTGCGATGCGCAAGGCCAGTGCGTGAGCGGCAGCGACTGCAACCCGGCGACGTGCAGCGGCTGCTGCGTCGGTGACATCTGCGCGGTCGGAACCCAGCAGACCGCGTGCGGCGCCGGCGGTGGGCAGTGCCAGAACTGCGCGGGCCAGAACCCGCAACGCGTCTGCCAGTCGGGCACCTGTCAGCTCCCGGCTTGCGGACCGGCGACGTGTCCGAACGGCTGCTGTTCGGGCAACACCTGTGTCGTCGGCACGCAAGACAACGCCTGCGGACCGACCGGAGGTGCCGCGTGCACCGACTGCACGGCCTCGAACCAGGTCTGTCAGGGGCGCCAGTGCATCACGCAGTGCGGTCCGTCCAACTGCGCCGGCTGCTGTCGTGCGAACAACACATGTGATCCGCTCGGGAACAGCAACAGCGCGTGCGGTCAGGGCGGCGCGGCCTGCGCAGATTGCAACGCGTCGGGCTCGTTCTGCAACGGCCTCGTCACGCCGCGCCGCTGCAACAACAAGCAGACGACGTGTCCGGCGCCGTATGGCTCGTGCCCTGCGGGTGTCACGACGCCGATCATCACGCAGCTCCAGAACGTCTGCTCGGACGCGAACCTCGACACGCTCACGGCGGCTTGCGCCGACGGTCCCAACGCGCCTGCTTGCGTCACGGCAGTCGCTGCGCTTCCGGCGGCTTGCAAGACGTGCCTCGCGCCGTTCAATCATCCGTTCTCACAGTTGACCGGGCTCTATGCTTGCGCGGCGTCGTCGGTGTCGAGCCAGTGCCGTCGCGTGATGGGCTGTGCGATCGACTGCGCGGAGACGAGCTGCGAGCAGTGCTCGTCGGCGTCGGCGAACCAGTGCAACACGCTCGTGAACGGCATTGGTGGCCAGTGCAGCGGGTTCACTGCCGCGGCGACCTGCGCGAACCCCGCTCTCGCGAGCGGTCTGTGCAGCCAGTTTGCGTACCCGAACTTCGGCGCCTGGCTGCGCGGCGTCGGCGATCAGTTCTGCGGCAACGGTCCCTGACCGACCGATGCCGATCTCGAAGGGGTGGTGAGCGCGTATGCCGCGAGCGGGTTACGACAGCGTCGTCCTCCTCACGGGGTTTCCGTCCTTCGCCGCTCGAAAGATGTGCGAGGAGCTGGTCCGTGGGCCGGATCGCACGCTCGTCCATGCGGTCGTGCGATCGAAGTCGCTGGAGGAAGCGGAGGGCGCGCTCGATGCGTTGCCCCTCGAGCAGCGACGGCGTGTGGTCCTCGTCGAGGGTGACGCGGCGGCGATGGACTACGGTCTTTCGGGCGCGGAGCTCAGAGCGCTCACGCCGGAGATCGACATCATCCACCACATGGCCCAGGTCTCGTACCTGGGCGCGGACCGGAAGCTGGCGCAGCAGGTCAACGTCAACGGCGCGCGAGAGGCGCTCGAGGTGGCGTCGCAGTGCAAGTCGCTCCGGAACCTCGTCTACCACTCGACGGCCCAGGTCTCCGGAGACCGGACGGGGCTCGTCCTCGAGGACGAGCTCGACAAGGGCCAGAGCTTCCGGAACGTGGTCGAGGAGACGATCGCGCGGGGCGAACGCATCGTCCGTTCAAGGATGTTGCACAAGCTTCCGATCTCGATCGTGAGGCCGACGCTCGTCGTCGGTGACTCGCAGTCGGGCGAGGTCGATCGCTTCGACGGTCTCTACTTCCTGATCCTCTTGATCGTCACGAGCCCGCCGGACTTCCCGCTCCCGCTGCCGGGCCGAGGTGACACGCTGCTCAACGTCGTTCCGATCGACTACGTCGTCCGCGCGGCGAACGCGATCGGCCGCGATCCTCGGGCGCCGGGGCGGACGTTCCACATCGGAGATCCGGCGCCGCTCACGGCGAGGCGGGTGTTCGAGCTCGTCGCGACCGCGGGCGGGCGGCGCAGCCCGCGTGGCTTCATCCCCGCCAACCTGACGAAGGCGCTCCTCCGGACTCCGGGCCTCGATCGCCTGGCGAAGAGCCCGCGCGCGTTCCTCGATGCCCTCGCGACGCCCGTCTCGTACAGCTTCGCGAACACCACGGAGCTCCTCGCCGACGGCGACATCCGGTGCCCGCCGTTCGAGAGCTACGTCGACGCTCTCGTCGAATACGTGCAGCATCGCCTTCGCGAGAAGCGCGAGCGCGATCGCGAGCCCGTCGAGGTCGAAGACCCGTTCGTGTGAAGAGCCGTCCAAGGATTGGACGATTCGGGAGCTCGAGGGGGGGAGCCCCTCGAACAAGAGGACGATGCGAAAGAGCTGTCCAGTGTTTCTGGACAGCTCTCGAGCGCGGCGCACGGAGCGCGGTGCTGGAGGCGCCTTACTCGTCCCAGCCGTCGTCGAGGTCCTCCGCCGGGAGGACGTCGGTGACGCCGGCAGTGCGTGCCTGCACCTCGGCCGCTTCACGCACCAGCTTGTGCTGGAGTGCGCTCTGGACCGTCTCCTCCAGGGCCTCCTGGAATGTCCCCTCGTCGGCGTTCGGATCGAGCTGAACGAGGAGGGCGCCGACGGCAAGGGCACGGTCGGCGAGCGCATCGTGCTCGACCTCGCTTGCGAACGGGACGAGCACGAGGACGACGTGCGGCATCGCCTCGGCGATGCGCTCGCAGGCGCTCGCGATGTCGTCGCTACGCAGGGTCGTGATCCGCCTGCGTTCGAACGCCGTCACGACGCGGAGCACGTTGATTCCGGTCGCGCCGATGACCAGGGCCGAGAGCGGTCGTGGGCGGATGAGCGTCGCGTCCAACGCGCCAAGTCTAGCTGTGCGATGACCGGCTTGTCCGCTAAGAAGGGCGGGATGTCTCTGACGGATCGCGCCCTCGTGGGGATCGGCGAGGGAATGATCACCCGGCGCCTGGTCGTCCGCGCCCGGGATGTCGTCTTCGTGAAGGGCGTCGTCGAGGCGCACGACGGCCTCGCGCACGTCTTCGCCGAGAGCGGGGGCGACCTCACGATCGCCGCAGCAGTAGGCCGCGAGTCCGAGCTCGACGGGCTCGTGAACGACCTCGCGGTAGAGCTTGGAGGTATCGCCGGCCCGGACGGGAGCGGGAGCGGTGCCTGAAGCGTTCGACTACGACGTCGCCATCGTCGGTGGAGGCCCGGCAGGATCGAGTACGGCCCTCCACCTCGTCCGCCACGAGGGCGTTCGGCCCCATCGCATCGTCGTCCTCGACAAGGCGAAGTTTCCCCGGGACAAACCGTGCGCGGGGGCGGTGAGCCAGCTCGGACTCGACGTGCTCTCGGCGATCGGCGTCGACGTCGCGGTCCCGTGCGTGACGATGGAGGGGGTCCGTGTGCTCCAGGGCGAGACCGTCGGCGAGACGGTCGATCGCATGGGCATCGTCATCCGGCGGACCGAGTTCGACGCGCACCTGCTCGAGACGGCTCGTTGCGACGGCGTCCACGTGAAGGACGGTGAGGGCCTCTCTGCCATCGACCGCTGTGAAGGCAGGCGCAAGGGCTTCGTCCTCACCACGACGCTCGGCGCGAAGGTGCGCGCGCGCTTCGTGGCGGCGGCCGACGGCGCAGGGAGCACGACGCGAAAGCTCCTCGGCATCCGCGAGCCTGATCGCAAAGGGCATCTCTACGTGCTCGACACCGAGCGGGTGGCCTTCGACGCGGCGATCGGACGGGGCCTCGTCGACTTCGACCTGACGGTCCTCGAAGACGGCGTCGAGGGCTACTACTGGGACTTCCCGACGATGCTCGACGGCGCCGTTCAGGTGAGCCGCGGGATCTACCATGCCAACCTGACGCGTCCGGACGCGGCCACGATTCAGGGCAGCGTGAAGGACGTGCTCGGACGCGCGCTCGCGCGTCGCGGGATCGACATCGCGAAGGTGAAGCTCCGCCCGTTCAGCACGCGTCCGTTCGTCCCGAGGTCGACCGGCTGGGTCAAGGGCGTCCTCCTCGTGGGCGAGGCGTATGGCATCGACCAGACGACCGGCGAGGGGATCGCGCAGGCGATCGAGATGGGCCGCTTCGCCGCGAGCCATCTCGCCGTCGCCTTCCGCACGGACAACCCGCGCTTCGACGCGTACGAGCGCGAGGTGCGCACTTCGACGACGGGCCGGCACCTCCTCCAGAGCGCCTGGATGGCGCGGCGTGTCTACGGCCGCATCGGCCACCCGGCGCGGCGGTTCCTCCTCCGCTCTGCCGGGGCGAGGGCAGCGGCGATCCGGTGGTATCGAGGAGAGAGCCTGTCGATGTCGACCCAGCTTCGTCTCGGCCTCGGTCTCGCCGCATCCGTCTTCGCGTGAGCGCGACGAGCCGTGGTCGACGCGTCGGTTGCGGTGGCGCGTCGGCCTCGCCGGTATGCGCCGATGGGTGAGCCGTACGCGCGACGTGTCACGGGTGGACGTCGAAGGCGCCGAGCTCGAAGCGCTCGCCGTTGACCAGCGCTTCGACGCGGTGACGACCCGGGTTCGGCGTGCGCGTGGTGTGGACCGCCAGCGAGACGTACTTGCCGACCTCGGTGCGCTGCTTCGGTGCGAGGTCGAGCCGCGCGATCTTGAAGACCTTCGGGCTCGACGTCCCGCGTGCCTTCACGAAGTGAACGACGAGATCGACGACGAGTGCCTGCGTCTCGTTCACCCCGCGCGCAGCGGCGACGTCGAAGTCCACCCGGACCCGTCCGCCGACGGCAACCTTTGCGGGCGAGAAGCGCGCGTTGGACACGACCACGCGCGGCGCGCCGCCGAACCCGAGGACCTCGAGCGACCCCTGGTGACCTCGCTTCACCGAAGAGCGAAGCGCGTGCTCGACGAGGGCGCGCCGTTCGGGTGAGGCGCCACGGAGCCAGCGCCGCGCGATCGACGCGACGCGGTCGGGATCGCTCTTCGAGAGGTCGTTCAGGTGGTTTGCCACCGAGCGCCGGACCACGGACGCCGGGTCGTCCTTGAGCGCCTCGAGCAGCGGAAGCACCCGCTCGGGCCGAGCCTCGATCCAGCGAACGCGCGGCGCCCACGGCAGGCGCGGTCGCGTTCCCTCGGACACGAGGCGCCGGACGTGGGGGCTCTCGTCCTCGACCCACTCCTTCATCACCGCGAGGGTCTCGTCGGGATAGCGCTCGAGGAACGGGCGGATGCTGAACTCGCAGGTGAAGCGGCGAGTGAGCTCGTGCTGAGCGCGCATCGAGAGGTCGAAGTGTTCGAGGCCGTGCTCGGCCACGAACATCGTGTGGGGCAGGTAGAAGAACGGCGCCATCCCCACGCCTTCGAGCTCGTCGCTCACGTGCTCGGCGCCGAGCGAGCGGACGATGACGTCGATCGCCTCGTGATAGGCGACCGGCAGGTGCGCGCGCATCGCCTTCATGATGTGCCGGCCGCGATCGAGCAGCTCGAGGTCGTCGAGCCCACGCGTCGCATCGCGTACGAATGCACGCTCCGGGAACGTCGGCGCTGCGGCGGTCAGCGTTCGCGCCAGCCGCTTCACCAGGTCGGGAGAGAAAAACGTCTTCAGCGCTTCGGCCATCGCACGCCAACCCTAAACCGCATCGGATGACCGCGTCGATGCCGAGCCGGGGGCCCGACACGGCTCGTTACCGCGGAGCTTGCTCGATGCGATTCACTCCGCTCATCACGTTCGACGCACCTCGGCCGTGAGCTTCGTTTCGGTCGACCCGAACGCGCAGCGCTCTACGCCTCGTCGTCGGTCACGATCTCGGGATGGATCGTGGGAGAGCTCGAGTCGATGTCGAGGATGCTCCCCGTGTCGTGATGAGAGTCGGGCGGGGGCGGGAAGCTCGAGACGCCGCTGTGGCCGAGCGCGTTCTTGTGATCGAGGAAGCGTAGCGTGCCCGGCCCGCTCGTGCGCTCGAGGACTGCGCGCAGATCACCCGGCATCGGCGCCTCGATGATCAGTCGTTGCTGCGTGCGCGGATGGAGGAACTCGAGGCGTACGCAGTGGAGGAACGTGCGATCGAGCGCGTTCTTCTCCTCGAAGAATCGGTTCGTGGGCGCGTGGCCGTAACGGTCGTCGCCCAGCACCGGATGGCCGATCGCGGCGAGGTGGCGGCGGATTTGATGGGTACGGCCTTGTTCCGGGACCACGCGGAGCACCGAGTGACCGCTCGCCACCGCGAGGCGGCGGTAGCGGGTGCGCGCGGGGTACATCCTGCCCTCCTCGCGGAGGTCGCGCGTGATCGCTCCCTTGCTCGGCGTCACGCCGCGCGCTCCGGCGACGTAGATCTTTCGTGACGTCTCGGCAGTGAGGACGGACTGCCATTTGGTCGCGACGTCGGCGCGCTTCGCGAGCATGACGAGGCCGCTCGTCCCGACGTCGATGCGATGGACCGGAACGGCCTCGGTCGCGCCCGGTAGCTTGCGCGCTCGTGCGATGAGAGAAGAGGCGTACTCGCCCTGCTGCGTCGTCGGCTCGTGCGCGCCCTTGTCGACGATCAGGATCTCCTCGTCCTCCCACATGACCTTCGGCGTCGCCGGGCCGCTCCGCCGGAGGACCGCGATCGTCTCCACCTCGTCGGTGAGCGGGATCATGTCGAGCGGGCGGAGCGTCGTGACGCCGTAGCCGAGGCGCGTGAAATGGTCGAGGTCGCGCGCGAGCGTGTCGGGATCGCACGAGACGTACACGACGATCGGGAGGTCGATGCGCACGAGGAGCTCGCGCGCCAGTGGGCTCATCCCGCGTCGCGGCGGATTGATGACGGCCGCATCGAACGCCGTCTTCTGCTCGGCGAAGCGGCGGAGCGCCGATGCGACGTCGGCTGCCTCGGTGTGGACGGGGAGCTTCGCCTTGCGCGCGGCCTCGTCCACGTGAGCGACCGCGGGCGCGAACGACTCGACGAGGTGGACGTCCGCCCCGGCGTGGGCGAGGGCGAGGGCGATCGCGCCCGAGCCGCCGTACAGGTCGAGCACCTTCGGCGGGCCGGGTTTGCCCGGCCTGGCGCGGCCGAGCCCGAGCAGGTCGATCACCGTCGCATGCACGCGCTCGGCTTGTCCGCGATGCGCCTGGATGAACGAGCCGTAGGTCGCTTCGTGGGTGGCGAGGCCGATGCGGTCCGGGGCCGACGCCACGCCGTGCACGACGGCGGTCTCGGTCCCGAGGATCTGGGGCGACTCTCCCTCGTGGAAGTTGAGCGCGATGCCCGCGATGCGGGGCTCCTCGGCTGCGAGCAGGCGCGCCGCTGCCTCGATCGGCGCGCGGTCTCGAACGCGATCGCGCTGCACGACGAGGGTCACGAGGATGCGTGCCTCGGCGCCGTCGCCTGGGCGCACCTCGCGGAGGTCGACGGCGCGCAAGGCCCCGCCTCCGCTCGGATCGAACGGTGCGAGCGGGCCGCCGGCGGCCTCGTCGCGGACGATGTGCTCGCGGAGCCGAGCCGCGACCGCGGCGACGACCGGCGAGACCACCTGGCAATTCGGGATGTCGACCACCTGGTGGCCGCCGCCCTTCGCATAGAGCCCGAGCTTGCCGCCCGGCGCGACGATGAGCTTCGCGCGCGTTCGGTACTCGGTGATCGGGTCGGCCGCATGGACGGGCTCGGTGTAGACGAGCTCGAGCGCCGGATAGCGCGAGACGGACTGCACGACGCGCCCGCGCTTCATGGCGAGCTGCTCTCCGTACGGCAGCGCGATCACCGGGCAGCCGCCGCAGCGGTCCGCATGCACGCACGACACGCGCTGAAGGTCTTCCGCACGCACGCCGAGACCAGACAGGAGATCGGTTTCTCCAAGTCCAGGGCCGGAACGGGGCGGGGGCGGGTGCATCGGAACGCCCAGGATAGCTCACACACCGGCCGGATGAGCCCCCGTCGTGCATTGATGCGTTTCGAGCCGCCGGTGGTGCTCGGGATGAGGCGTCGCGGGACGCACCTCGAGGCGTTCGGTCGACCATGCCACCTCCTCCGCCCCTTCTTCGGCCCCGACGAAAGCGCGAAACCGGCCCCGCGGTCCCGGCATCTATCTCACCGAGCGGGCGGCGATGAGGGGATCAGAACTCGACGCGCGAGGCGATGAAGGTGCCCCACAGCATCGACTGCGGGAACTCGCCGTGCTGTCCGTCCCGGATGAGAGACGTGACCGTGGCCTCTGCAGCGATCTGACAGCGGCGCGACACGCGCAGCTCGAAGCCGGTGCCGACCTGGCTCGCCACCTCGATGAGGTGAGGCGTGAGCGGCAGGTAGTTCCTGTCGACACGCCACTGACCGATGCCTGCCTGGAGGAAGGGCGTGAAGCGCGCCGCACTGAGGCGGGCGCGGCCGACGACCATCCGCGTCGACGCCGAGAGACGCATCTCCTCCACGAGGCTCAGTCGATCGCCGGCGAGCCGCGTCGAGCTCGCCCAGTCACGCGCGACGAGCGTGACGCGCGGAGCGACGCCGAACCACGCATTGCCCATGTTCTGCGGGCTCGGATCATCGACCGGAGCAGGACGGCCCGCATACCGAGGTGCGGTCGTCGGGGAGGTGGGGCGCTCGACGCCGCCGCGGGCGATACGGTCGAGGTCGACGAGGCCCTGAATCCAGTCGACACCGCGGGGCTCGTCCGCGTGCGCGACGCTCGCGATCGTCGTCGAGGCAACCGTGACGACCGCTGCTGCGGCCAGCTTCAGCCCCATGCTTCTTTGGAATCTACCGTTCATCGAGTGGGCCGGTCGAGCGCCGATGCATGGGCGCCCGCGGCCGGCATGGGCAGCAAGCGACATGCCGCGACCAAGACGGCCGCCCCGCCCCAGGTAGGACCCAGGTAAGCCCCTGACAAATAGCGGGCGCGAGCAGCCCTGGAACGGCTCCGAGCAGCGACGGCGCTGACTCACCTACATCGGTTTCGCGATCCGTGTCCTGTCCTCGATCGGTGAGGAGCGCAGACATCACGTGGGCGCCCGAAGGACCATGTCCGTCCGCGCGCGGCCGTCGACTCCGTCGCGGCCGATGACGCCTCGTGCGCGCGCCCTACACCTTGCGATCGCTCCGGAGGCGGCGCGCTCTGCGCGGGCATTCTCCGGCCCACGCGGGGGGCGCGCACCGAGGCGCCGACGATGCACACGCAGCGCGCCCGGTCGCTTCATCGGCGGCGCGAGACGCGTGCGGGATCGCGAGCGCGTGGAATGGTGCTCGTCGATCGACACCGCCGCGTGGGGCTCGCTTCCGATCGCGTCGGTGCTCTCAGCGTTTCCCGCTGATCGACGAAGCGGCAGAACGAGCTCGGCATCACGGCGACCGTTGCGGCTCGGTTCGATCACCAGCTGGACCGACTGCCGGGGAACGCGCGCGTGGATCTCGAACAAGATGGTCTCAGCGTGGCGGAAGCAGCACGTTGCTCGTTACGACGGTCGCGGTCGTGAAGCTACGCGTGCGAGGCTCTTCGTTCCGAGCTCGCGGTCGAGTCTGATCGCCGGACGGACGAGACCAACGGAGAAGGGATGAGCGGGCGCGAGCTCCGGCCGACACGTCTTCCGAACCGAGCCGCGTGCGCGTCGGAGGCCGGCATCGGCGCGCCGGGAATATCGAACGTGCATCGCGCGAGCATCGCAGCCGTTGGGCGTCGCCGAGCAAGGGAGTGCATCTCGCGATCACGCGCGCCGCGCTCGGCATGAGCGCGAGCGCGCTGGTCTCGCTCCCGCGCTTTCACGCTGCGGCGCTCACCGCATCGTCGTCGATGCGATCCCGACGTCGTTTCTCGCTGCCGCACGCACGCGATCCTCCGGAGGCGTCGACCCCCCGTGCCGGAGTGTCAGAATCGAGGCGTTGGCTTCCCGTTCATCGTCTCGCGTCCTGATGATCTCCGCGGAGGTCGAGTCGCTCGCGCGCACGGGCGGGCTCGGTGACGTCGTCGAGGCGTTGTCGCTCGCGCTCGCGGAGAGCGGCCTCGACGTTCTCGTCGTGACGCCGCGTTACGGCATCACCCGGATGCCGAGCACGACGACGCGCTGGCCGCAGCGCGTCCCGGCGCGGTGGGGGTGGGGGCCGAACGACGTGAGCTTGCTCGGTGTCGTCGAGCTCGATCCGATCCGCTTTCCCTCCGGCGGCGTTCGCCGGGTGTGCTTGCTCGACGAGCCGGCGTTGTTCGGGCGTCCGGGCATCTACGGCGATCAGCACGGCGCGTTCGACGACAATGCGCTCCGCTTTGCGGTGATGTCGCGAGGAGGGCTCGAGGTCGCTGCCCGTGTGTGGTCCGGCGGGCCCGACGTGATCCACGCGCACGACTGGCACGCGGCGTTCGCCGTGATCTACGCGCGGCTCGTGATGGGCGAGCGCTGGGCGCGGACCCCGTCGGTGTTCACCATCCACAATCTCCAGTTCCAGGGCGTGCTCGACGAGAGCTGGCTCGATCGACTCCACCTCCCGCGTGAGGCGTATCGCGCGGAAGCGCTCCAGCACGAGGGGCGGGTCAATCTGATGAAGGGCGCGACGGCATATGCCGATCGGATCACGACCGTGAGCCCGACCTACGGGCGCGAGATCCTCGGGCCCTCGGCGGGCTTCGGCCTCGACCTCCATCTACGGGCACACGCCGTGAAGCTCGTCGGGATCCTGAACGGCATCGACCTTCGCCTGTGGGATCCGCGTGTGGATCCCATGATCCCCGCGCGCTACGACGAGCACATAGCGAGGCGCCAGCGCGCCGTCGACAAGGCGGCGCTGGCGAAGGAGCTCGGGCTCGACGCGAGCGACGGCCCGCTCTTCGGTCTCGTCGCGCGCCTGTCGTGGCAGAAGGGGATCGATCTCCTCCTTCCGATCCTCCCCGAGCTCGTGAATCGAGGGGCGCGCTTCGCCGTCGTAGGGGAGGGCGAGCGCAACCTCGAAGACGAGCTCGTCTACCTCGCCCGGACCCACTCGGGGCGCATCGCCGTGCGCATCGCCTTCGATCCGCCGCTCTCGCATCGCGTCTATGCCGGTGCCGACTTCTTCGTGGTTCCGTCCCGCTTCGAGCCGTGCGGTCTCACGCAGATGTATGCGATGCGCTACGGGGCGATCCCCGTCGTGACGGACGTCGGCGGCCTCCAAGACACCGTGGAGCCGATCCGCGACCAGGGCGGCTCGGAGAGCGGGAACGGCATCGTCGCCGCGGAAGTGTCGAGCGACGCGATCCACGCCGCGTGCCTCGCCGCGATGCGCCTCTACGCCGACGCCCCTGCACTCACCCGAGCCGTCGTGCGTGCGATGCGCCGCGGGGCCACGTTCGGCTGGACCCGTTCGGCGCTCGAATACCGTCGCGTCTACGAGGCCGCCGCCGCCGCCGCCGCCCGCGCGAGCGCGTGAGCGTCGCCTCGTCGGCTGCGCGAGCGTGTGAGCGTCGAGGCCGAAGCGGAGCTCCGAGCGACACGATGCGATGACGAGACGAGACGAGGCGCTTGCGTCGTGCGCGCTGCGGGAGTCAGCTGCGGCGCGATGAGCCCCAACGAAGTCATCCTCGTCATGCACAGCCTGCTCCGCTGGGGCGTGCTCGCCGCCGGCCTGGTCGCCTTGATCCGCGCCGTGCTCGGTGCGCGCAGCAAGCGTGCGTGGAGCGCGACCGACACGGGCATGCTGCGCGCGTTCGTCGGCCTCTTCGACGTGCAGCTGCTGCTCGGCCTCTTCATGTACTTCGGGACGAGCGCGCTGGGTGCGCGGATGCTCGCGAATCTCGGTGCCGCCGCGATGAAGAGCTCAGTCCTGCGCTTCTTCGCCGTCGAGCACCTCGTCGGCATGGTCACGGCGGCCATCGTCCTGCATGTCGGAACGGCGCGTGCTCGCCGACTGGGCGATGCTCCCGCGCGTCAGAAGAGGACGGCGATCGTGGTCGGCATCGCGTTCGCCATCATCTTCTTCTCGATCCCGTGGCCGTTCTTCCCGTACGCGCGCCCGCTGTTCCGCTTCGAGTGAAGGCTCGTTCGCCCTGTGCCGTTCTCGTTCGATGACGAGGACATCGGCGAACGAGACGGCGCA
Source organism: Myxococcales bacterium 68-20 (assembly GCA_001899635.1). GTDB lineage: Bacteria > Myxococcota_A > Polyangia > Polyangiales > Polyangiaceae > Labilithrix. The sequence goes on from MKVQ01000014.1 coordinate 104,477, forward strand.
GAGCGGACTCGGGGGAGCTCGACGGCTCCTGCCATCGAGTGCCCGTCCCGCTCGGCCAGGCTTGCCTGCTCCCGGCGTCAGGTGTGCGGCGCCAGCCGTGAGCGGCGCCGCGCTTCACCCGCGGCCTGCGAGGCCTTCACTTCCTCGGTGTCGAGGAGGAGGGGAGGGATCGGCGTGGGGTGGCGGGAATCGTCGATCGCGACGAACGTGAGCCGCGCAGTGACGCATGGCCAGCGCCGGCCGGTCGTCGCGTCCTCGCCCTGGACGATGACCTCGATCTCCATCGACGTGCGGAACGTCGCGGTGACGCGCGCCTCGAGCCGGACGACCTCGCCGACCCGCACGGGCTGCTCGAACTTCAGATCGTCGACGTACGCGGTGACGGCCATCCGTCCGGAGTGACGCTGGGCGCAGATCGCGGCGCAGAGGTCCATCCACGCCATGATCTGTCCGCCGAACACACCGCCGAGCGCGTTCGTGTGCTGCGGCAGGACGTACTCGGTCATCTGCGTGATGCTGGCGGATTGGGGGCGAGCGGCTCGGGGGGCGTCGGTCATCTCGCCCGGAAGGCTAGTACGACGCGCCCGAGCGAGGCTACGCCGCGCGGAGCCCTCGCCCGACCCGACGAGAGAGCTCAGGCGTGCTTGCGAGCGTCCGCGTTCGGGCGCATCCTGGCGCGGGGTCTTCGATGCCGCCGAGCGAGTTTCGGTACTGGGAGAACGAGCGCCGCGCGTGGGTGCGGCTCGCGCGTGCCGCGGGACGGCTCGTCGGCTTCGATCCCGCGCCGCCGCGTGACGTCATCGAGGCGATTGGGGCGATGTACGAGGACGGCGATCGGCTCGCGGATGCGTTCCTCGACGAGGTCACGTCGCCGAAGGAGGCGCGCGCGATGTTCCACGCGGCGGCTGCGAAGGGGATCGCGAGCGTCGCCGACGCGCCTGCCTCGCTTCGCGCGCTCTTCGCGGACGTCGAGACGCCACCCGATTGGCTCGATCTCGAGCTCGTCGAGCACGGCGCGCGCGTCTTCCGTCGTTATGGTGCGCACGTGTTCCGGTTCGCCGGCGCGATCACGCTCGCCGGCTATGCGGAGAGCTCGGTCGCCAAGCCGCTCGCGATGACGGGCGGCTACGTCGGCGGCACCGCGCGGCGGCGTTTCCTCGAGACGGTGGCGTTCTGGATCGAGGTCTCGGAGCCGAAGGGCCTCGTCCGCGGCGCGCCCGGATGGGTGACGACCCTGCACGTGCGTCTCGGTCATGCCCTCGTACGGCGCCGGCTGCTCGCGCACCCGTCGTGGGATCGCGCGGCGTGGGGCGTGCCCATCAGCCAGGCGGACTCGCTCTTCACGCTGATGGGCGGCAGCATCGCCCCCGGGCTCGCGCTTCGAGCAATGGGATTCCGCACCTCGCGCGATGACATCGAGGCGCTCCTTCACTTCTGGCGCTGGGTCGGACACATCGTCGGCGTGAAGCCGCGCTGGTACCCGAAGAGCCCGGAGGAGGCGGTCAAGCTCGTGTTCGTCGGCTTCGTGCGCGGCGCCAACCTCTCCGGCGAAGACGGGCGAACGCTCTGCCAGTCGTACGCGAACGCGTTCGCCCCCGACCCGAAGGCGTCGCGCGTGCTCGAGAGCCTCCGCGCGCGGCTCTCCCACGGAGTCCACCTCGGCTACACGCGCTTCTTCTTGCCGCCGTGGATCTACAGCAAGAACGAGCTGCCGAGCGCCGGGCTCTGGGCGCTCCATCCGCTCGCGCAGATGCCGCTCGTGTTCGCGCTCGAGAGCCTGCGCCGTACGTCTCCCGCGATCGATGACCTCCTCGACGAGACGCGACGCCGTCGCCGTCGCGCCTGGCTCGAGCGGCACTCGAAGCGTGCGAATCCGCCGAAACCGCACGCGTCCGCGCACGCGAGCTGAACGCTCGTTCTCGATGTCGGACGAAAGGGCTCGAAGAATAGTTCGCGCACCGTGTGACGACCGCGTTCCTCGCTCGACTACCTGGGCATGACGGGAACATTCACCCGGCTTCGTCCGCTCGCCGGCTGGCTTCCTCTCGTCGGAGTCGTCGGCGGTGCTGCGGCTACGTGGGGGATCTACCTTGGCGGCGGGATCCGCAGCATCTTCGCGTGGCTGGCGCTCCAGACGCTCGTCCCGCTCGCCGCGCTCCTCCTCGTGATCGCGACGATCGCACGCGCGATCTGGACGCGACGCGGTGTGCCTCGGCTCGGCCTCACGCTCATCGTCGGTCTCGTCGGTCTCTGGCCGGCGGCCTGGCTCTTCGGCTACGGAGTGATGACCTATCCTTACCGCCTCGCGACGACGAGCCCGTCCGCGACTGTGCGCCTCCCGACCGACGCACCGATGCGCGTCCTCTGGTACCTCGCGCCGTTCGTTCCGAGCATCGTCGCGATCTATGCCGGCGCGGCCCAGGTGGCTCTCTCGCGTCCAGAGCAGGGCGGCTCCCTCGCCATCGTCGGGCTGCTCTTCGGCGCGACCGCCGGCGTGCTCGTCCTCGTCGGATGGCTCAACGTGCGCGCCGCACGATCGCTCCGGAGACGGATGGTGGCGCTCCCGCCGGAGGACATGAGGCGAGACTGACGACGCCCCGCCGGCGCTCTGGGCGCTGGTACGGGGCGCTCGATGATTGTACTCGGGGCGGCCCGGGTCAGCGGATGGAGAGTCCGTCGAGCGCGGGCCATTCGTCGGCGAGCGACGGATCGCGTGTCAGCACGAACCAACCCATGCGGAAGGCCTTCACGGCGCCTTCGCTTCGGAGGAGAGCCGCGGCGCTCCTCGTACGCGCACGCTCGGTCTTCGCCGTCACGAGATGCGCGAGGCCGATGCTGCACACGGCGACCACAGCGTCGGCGGCTTCCGAAGGACGGAACGCACGACCGCGGAACGCCGCGCCCGCTACCAGCACGTTGACCAGGTACGCGAGCTCTTCGAGCACCGTGCCATAGGCCGTCGGATCGTCGGCGCCGACGTCCTCGAGCGCGCGTCGGAAGAGCGGCGCCTCGGCGAGCGGAGGCGCCTTCCTTCCTCGTCCCGCGCCGCTCCTGAGCTGGGGCCGCGGACGAATCACCTCTGCCTCCTTGGCTTCTTCGAACGCCTTCGCGGCTTCGAGCGCAAGGACGAGACTCTCGAGGCTGTCCTTCGCCTCGCTCGCCTTGCGCGCGTCGCTCTTCGGCGCCGTTCGCGCGAGCTCGCGGAAGTACGCGCGGGTCACCGGATCCCTCTCGCCCGGCGCGCTCTCTCGCACGTCGACCGTGCGTGCGAGCGCGAGGAAGCTCCGCGCCGAAGCGGGGGCGATGAATCCTTCCGCCGCGCGGCGGTCCTCCCGATCGCCGGCCACGTCGGCCTCGAGCATGTCCTCCGACGAGAGGACGTCGTAGAGACCACCGTTGTCCTCGATGTACTGCGACGCCATCGAAGCGCATCGTTCGAGGATGCGCTCCAGCAGCGCGCGATGGCTCTTGTCGAGGGCGAGCAGCACCGTCACGAGCGCGTCCCACCCTTCATGGCGCCGGGCGATGATCCGGTAGCGATCGATCTCCTGGTAGAGGCAGCTCTCGAGCGCCTTCTCCGTCAGGTCGCGATCGTCGTCGTACTCCCCTCGATCCGCCATCTCGACGGCGAGCTCGTCGAGGTCCACGACGAGGGCGTGACGGTGCACCGCCATGATCACGAAGTCTTCGGGAAGCTCCGCCAGCCTGTCGGCCGTGAACTCGTCGCCGGCTTCGAGGAGGATCTCGAGCCAGAGCGCGAAGCGTTCGTCGTCGAACTTCTCGTCGTCGCCCGGGCGCACACTGCGCCAGAGATCTTCGTCGAACACCCGCGCGAGCTGCTCGGTGGTCGCGAGCGCCACGATCTCGCCCGAGTCCTCGAGGCCGACGTGGTCGATCAGCTTCGCGAGCGCGCGCGGCGGAAGATCCCGTACGGCGCGAACGAGGTCGGGACGATCGAGGACACGCGCGAGAACGCGTCCCGCCCCGGGTGCCGAGTAGCGAGTCATCGACGTCATGAACGTGTCTCCTTTCGTCCGCGTGTCGACGGACGCGCGCCTTCGAAGAGCGCCTTCAGTCCTGCGAGGTGGTAGTCCGTCACGTGCGCGACCGCCGCGCGGACGTCCGCTTCGTCCGCGAGCTCGGCAAGCGCCGCGGCCATCGTGGCGACGAAGCTCCCGTAGATGCGCGTGAGCGCGAAGCGTAGCGTGCCGGTCACGACCGGAGCAGCGCCGACGGACCGCGCATGGGCGACTGCGAGCTTTACCAGTCGCTCCACGGTCTCTTCCGCGAACGACGCATGCTTCGTCCCCGCGGCTTTCGAGAGCAGCACGACGACGCGCAGACGATGATCGATGCAGAAGCGAAGCAGCTCCTCGGCGGCCGCGTGGTAGGGCGCGCCGTCCGGGAGCGTGCCGATGTCCGCGATACCGGAGAGTGCCTCCACGCGACGCCGCAAGAGGCGCGAGAGCGTATCGACGAACGTGTCCGGGAGGACGGCGTGGAAGAGCTCCTCCTTGTTCGGGAAGTACAGGTACACGTTGCCCGTCGCGACGCGAGCCGCTTTCGCGATCTCCGCCATCGTGGCGGGCGCATAGCCCTTGCGCGCGAACACCTCGAGCGCCGCGCCGCTGATCCGCTCGCGGACCTCTTCCTTCAGAACCTGCGCCACGCGCTTTCTCGCTCCGGGTTCAATAATGAATGACGCATTCACTTATGGATCGCGTCAGCGGTTTCGTCAAGAGCGCCTCCATGCGCTCCCTCTCGAGGCTGGAGCGTCGGGGGCGTGCAGGTCGATCCGCCGCGCTGGACGGTTTCGCTCGACGGCCCGCGCCGAGCGTCGCTGCGGGCCGCGAGCTCGCTGATCGCCGAAGCGGTGCGAGGGGCGGGTGATCACCGGGTTGACGCCCGAGCGCTCGGCGCGCCATGCTCGCGCCCCTTACCCATGCCCCGCTCGGAGACGAACGCCGAAGTTGCTTGCCGCGCGGCTCGCTCGGGGAGCAGTTCGTGAGCGAGCAGGCGACGATCCAAGGTGGCAATGAGCGCCGTGGCGCGTCCGAGCTGCGGCTGCTGGTGGTGGAGGACGACCCGTCGATTGGCTCCTCGCTCGTGGTCGGGCTGAGGCGGGCCGGATTCCAGATCGAGCTGGCGACCACCGGTGAGCTCGCGCTGCACGCCGCACTGCGGGAGCGCTTCGATCTCGTCGTGCTCGACTTGAACCTTCCGGACCTCACCGGCTTCGATGTGCTCGACGCGTGGCGTTCGCGCCTGACATGTCCCGTCCTCGTGCTCACCGCACGCGTGGAGCTCCAGGACCGCCTGCGCGCGTTCGACCTCGGCGCCATCGACTTTCTGCCGAAGCCCTTCTGGATGGAGGAGCTCATCGCCCGCATCCGCCTGAGGCTCCGCGTCGTCGACGAGAGCCAGCGGCGGCGTGTTGCTTGGGACGACGTCGTCGCCGACCTCGACGGCCGCGTCGTGCGGCGCGCCGACGGTAGCGACCTTCTCTTGACCGCCCACGAGTTCAACGTCCTCGCCCTGCTGCTGGAGCGACGCGGCAGCGCCCTCACTCGCGACCAGATCGCCCAGGCCACGCTCCCTCTCGACGGCGACCGGCAGGACCGCACGGTGGACAGCCACGTCTCGCGCATCCGTCGCAAGCTCGGTAGCGCGGGCGCGCGTATCCGCACCGTCTGGGGCATCGGTTACTGCTTCGATGCCGAGGATGTCCCGTGACCCTGTGGCGACGCATCACGCCGGCCATCGTCCGAGTCAGTCTGCTGAGCGCGCTCGTTGGCACCCTGACGACGTTCATCCTGACCGGCCGCTACGCGCTCGGCCGCTTCACCGAGGACTTGCAGGAGGTGATGGCGCACGTGCGTCAGGATCCCTTCGTCGCGCGCTGCGAGGCGTCGCCCGAGGGCTGGCGCGTCCAGATGCCGAGCGGAAGCGAGCTGGCGACGTTCGACATTGCCCGGCTGCCGCCTGACGGGCCCGACGCACGGCTCCTGGCGAGGATCCTCGCGGGGGAGAGCCGGGCGAGCCGGATCCTGGTCTTCCAGGACTTCGGCGGGGCAATGCTCCTGCGGCTCGCGCCGGAGGGGCCGTGCAGTCTTCTGCAGCTACGCTGGAAGGTGGAGGCGGGCTCCCCGCGGCGGAGAGCGCTGCTTGGGGCCGGCGCGCTCGCGATCGTGAGCGCCCTGCTCACCGGACTTTCGTGCGCATTCATCGTGGTGCGGCCGCTCATCGTGCGGATGCAGCGGCTCGAGGGCGCCGCGAGGCTCCTGGGCCGCGGACCGGAGTACGCCTCGGCCGCGGACCCGGGCGAAGACGAGCTCGGGGCGATCTCCCGGGTCCTCGACGACGCGAACGGGCGCATCTGGGAAACCACCCGGCGCCTCGTCGAACAAAACGATCAGCTCCAGGATCACCTCGCCGACATCGCCCATGATCTCAAGACACCGCTGACCGCCGTGCAGCTCACTCTCGAGCAGGTCGCCCGGGCGCAGACCGACGCCGCAACTCGGGAGATGATGACGCGTAGCCTCGACGATTGCGTCTATCTCGCTGCGATGATGGACAACCTCCGCGTCGGCACGGCGCTGCGAGACGGACTCGACCCGGGCGGCGGGGCCGTGGCGGACGCCGGCGAACAGGTGGCGCTCGTCGTTCGCCGCCTCGCCCTCCTCGGCCGCTTCAAGCAGGTGGAGGTGAACATGGCGCGCCCCGACCGGGCGGTCCGAGTCTCCTGTCGCGCCCTCGCGCTCGAACGGGTCATCGACAACCTCGTCTACAACGCCGTCAGCCACGCCGGCGCGGGCGGCCACGTGGCGGTGGTGCTGGAGGCCGACGGCGAGTGCTTTCGCCTCACGGTGCTCGACGACGGCCCAGGGGTTTCGCCCGTGGAGCTCGCCGCGCTCGGTATGCGCCGCTTCCGGGGCACGGGCGCCGAGCTGCGCGCGCCCCGAGGCAGCGGACTCGGACTCTCCATCGTCTCCGAGATCTGCCGGCGCTGCGGCTGGGACCTGCGCTTCGAGTCGAACCGCCCGACGGGCCTGAAGGTCACCGTGAGCGGTCCCGAGCAAGGCGCGCCCGCAGGCGTGTGAGCCTCGCGCGCGGCGTTCGGCAATCTCGCGCGCCTCCACAGTTGCTCCAACTCTTTCCTCTACCGTGGGCGAGGTTTGCCGGATCACCACCCGCGGTCCGGAGAGGTCACCCTTTTCGAAGAGGTTCCAATGTTGAAGTCGACCGTCCTTTCCCTCGGAGTTGCGGCCGTTCTCGTCGCCGCGGGCACCGCCCGCGCGGACACCGTGTCCGCAAAACGCGACACCTACGTGCGCGCCAACAACAAGGGCCCCTACGGCACCGAGGCGCACATCAGCGTGACGGCCAACAAGGCCGACAGCGAGGTCCGCAAGGGGCTCATCGGCTTCTCGATGGCGAAGGGGAGCGTCAACTCCGCCGTGGACGCGAAGCTCGATCTCACCGTCTCCGAGTGGGACGGCAAGGATGCCTCCGCGACCTTCGTCGTCTACGGCCTCCGCGACGTGTGGGCTGCGTTGGGGGACGCCGCCTTCTGCTTCGCCGAGAACAACTTCACCGAGAACTACAAATACAATCACGAGTATCTCTCCTTTCTCGACGGCTCCGACGGCGGTGTGGTCGCCAATACGCCCTGCGTCTTCGACCGTCGTCCTCTCGGCACCCTGACCGTGACCAAGGACAAGCTCGGTAAGACCGTGTCGTTCTCGAATCACGCGCTCCTGCGTTTTCTGCAGGAGGACGCGAACGGCATCGTGTCGTTCCTTCTCGTGCGCTCGGCTACCGACAAGGGCGGCTCACGAGTGGGGTTTGCCTCCCGCGAGCACGGCTCGCTCCCTGCTCCCCGCCTCACGTGGACCAAGTCGCGGGGCATCGAGCTCGCGGACATGAGCGGCGCCACCGTCACGAACGGCGGCAAGACGGTCGCCTACCGGGGCGAGCTGCGCATTCCGGTCGCCAGCGGCGCGACCGTCACGGTGCCGGGCGCCGACGTGGCCATGACGTTCGATGCTGCCGGCGACCTCCTCACCCTCTCGGGCACGGTGGGGGTTCCGACGCTCCCCGATCAGGGGCTCCTGTCGCGGCTCGGCAGCGGGGAGAGCACCGGTCCGTCGCTTCAAATCGGCTACGACTACGCGGCTGCGTTCAACGGAACCGCACAGCTGCCGCTCTCGCCTACCACCAAGTACTTCTACTTCCGGGAGCGTTCGGGGGCGTCGGTCACCTTCGGTCCCATCTCCGCCTCGAGCCCCGACGCGGGCGAGACGCTCATCGCACTCGACACACTCGCGCCGGCCTTGCTCTTCCACAGCGATCAGCTCGGTGGCAGCGTGGTGCTCGACTCGGTTCGCCTCGGCGTATCGGGCCGGAACACGATCCCCTTCTCGCCTTCGGTGACGAGATGGGTCGAGAGCTACATGACGAGCTTCGACGGCGACCTCTACATCGGCGGCTCGGGCAGCATCCCCACGTCGATCCCGGGCCTCTTCGTGACCGTCGATGGCGCTCTTACCGCCGACACGAACGTCGCGGCCTTCCCGACGGGCAACTGGGCGAGAACCATCGGCGGCAACGTCGACACTGGCATCGAGGCGTCAGTGGGGGTCTTCGCCGTCTCGCTTCCGGTCGGCCAGGCGAGCTTGCTCTATCGCGCCCAGGGGGAGGGTGGCAGGCCCTCCTTCGCCTTCTCGGGCGAGGCGTGGTTGCCGAAGTTCCCGGGCATGCCCTTTCGGATGGAGGGCAAGGCGAAGGCTGCCGGGTACATCACGGGCCACGACTCGGGGCGTGCTTCCTTCATTCGGGTGGAAGGCAAGTTCAGACCCGGCACCGGGTTCGTCAAACACGACCTCGAGGGCACGCTCGTGCTGGGCGGCACCCAGGGCAGCTTCTCGGGCAAGGCCACCTTCGGCGGCAAGAAGATGTCCGTCAGCGGCGACGTGACCGCCAGCCACGTGAAGCTCACCGGATCGATGTCGGATAGCTTCAACTTCCAGGCCGGCAAGATCAAGGTCGCCATCTCCGCGACCTTCGACACCCGCGGATCCGGCGAGGTGAGCGTCGGCGCGAGCGCCAAGTATTGCGACAGCACGTTCGGCGCCGGCTGCGTGGGCGCGAGCGTCGACGAAGTGACCGTGCAGAGCAACGGCTCCGTGCGCGTCTGCGTCAAGATCAAGGACGTCGGCCGCACCTGCCAGACCCTCTGACGTCGAACGCGCCCGTTGGAAGAGACACGCTCGCGAGCCTCGCGCGCACGCCCGAAGCAGGCCGACCTTCGGGCGCGCGCCGAGCACTACCTCGTCAGGTCGAGATGAGATGTCGGATGGCGAATCCCTCCGACACGGGGGCCATGACCGCGACGCTGCGTTCGCTCGGGGCGGCGCGGAGGTCGGTGATGCGCCGGTGACCCGGCTCTCTCCTGGGGCAACGACGATCAGGTAGCGCGTTCGTGCGCAACTCGCGCACGAACGTTCTCATCGTTCGATCGAGGTTGGAAAAAGACCGCGTCGAAGGAGGAATCCTTCGCGACGATCTGCGTTCGAGACCTGGGCCGATGAATGGCGCCTGCTATGAACCGCGCATGCTCGGAAGCGGACGCCTCTCGGCTGTCGGCGCGGTTCTTTTCTCGTTGCTCGCCGCTGCGTGTGGGGCAGCCGAGGACGCGTCACCTCCTCCCCACGCCGTCGACGAAGGCGACGAGCTCGAACCCGACGCGGGCGGGGCGACCTTGCCCACGACGCCGTCGGCGGCATGTGTCGGCAAGCCCTCGGTGGAGGCGAGCTCGCTCGTGCTCGACGGCATCGACGATCACGTGACGATGGGCGCCGCCCCGGATCTCGGTCTCGATCGCTTCACGGTCGAGGCTTGGGTCCGCCGCGACGGCGCGGGGCTTCCGTTCTCGACCGGTGCTGGCGGGCTCTCCCTCGTCCCGATTGCGGGCAAGGGTCGAGGCGAGAGCGACGGGAGCAACCTCGATTGCAATTACACCCTCGGCTTCTCGGGCGACGTCCTCGGCGCCGACTTCGAGGACGCGGCCACCGGCGCCAATCATCCCGTCATCGGCAAGACCAAGATCGCGATCGGCGAGTGGCATCACGTCGCCGCGACGTACGACGGGACGAAGTGGCAGCTCTTCGTCGACGGACGGCTCGACGGCGAGGCGGTCGCCAATGCGACGCCGCGCAAAGACAGCATCCAGCACTTCGCGATCGGCAGTGCGCTCAACTCGAAGGGCGCGCCGGCCGGCTTCCTGAAGGGGGCGATCGACGAGGTGCGGGTCTGGGATCGCGCGCGGACCGAGGCGGAGATCAGCGGCGCCGTCTACGCGCGGCTCACGACCGCGCCCGGGCTCGTTGCTCGCTGGGCGCTGGACCAGAAGGACAACGGCGCGCCCGACAGCGTCGGCACGAACCCGGGAACGGTCGTGGGCGGAGCGACGTTCGCGGCGACCGGCGCGATCCTCGAAGCAGGCCTTCCTCCCAAGGTGTCCGCCGAGCTCCCAGGCACCGGTGCCGAGGTCGCCGGCAGGAGCGCGGAGCTCGCCGTGAAGGTCGACGATGCCGACAGCAAGGACTTCACCGCGACGTTCCACGTCCGGCAGATCGTCGATACCGACGACTTCACCGTCGTCGTGATGCCCGACACGCAGTACTACACGCGGGCCGGCGACGATCCGAAGTACTTCTACGACCAGACGAAGTGGATCATGGACAACGCCGACGCGTACAACATCGTCGGCGTCATCCACAACGGAGACATCGTCGACAACGGAAACAACGACACGCAGTGGGCGATCGCGACCAAGGCGATGGCGACGCTCGAGAAGACGAGCACGCGCTTCCCCGAAGGCATGCCGTACGGAACGTCGGCCGGTAACCACGATCAATCGCCGAACGGCACGCTGAACGGCACCACGAAGTACAACATCCACTTCGGGACGAGCCGCTTCGCGAACAAGTCGTGGTTCGGAGGGACCTACGCCTCCGGCAAGATCGACGAGAACTGGTTCACCTTCAACGCGGGCGGCCTCGACTTCGTCGTCGTGAACCTCCAGTACGGAGAGGTCGCGCGCGAGGCTCCGGTGCTCTCGTGGACGCGCAACGTCTTCCGGCAGCACCCGGACGCGTTCGGCATCGTCAACTCTCACTACATCCTCACCGGGGCAGGGAATTTCAGTGCGGCCGGCAGATCGATCTACGAGGCCGTGAAGGACGTCCCGAACGTGCAGCTCCTGACGTGCGGTCACGTCGGCGCCGAGAAAGTGCGTACCGACACCTTCGAGGGGCACCCCGTCCACTCGATGCTCGCGGACTACCAATTCCGCGCGAACGGCGGGGCTGGCTACCTCCGCGTCTGGGAGTTCTCACCCAAGAGCGACGAGCTCACGGTCCGCACGTACTCGCCGACGGAGAAGAAGTTCGAGACCGACGCCGACAGCGAGTTCACGCTCCGGGTGGACCTCTCGGGGGCAGGGAAGAGCCCGTTCAAGCCTCTCGTCACGGTCGATCCCGTGGACGCGAGCGGCGTGAAGGCCAAGCTCGACGGGCTCGCGCCCGGTCAGACGTACGAGTGGTACGTCGAGGTCAGCGACTGCGCGCACACGGTCACGAGCTCGCGTTACCGGTTCAAGACCAAATAGGCGCGGTCGAAGAACCACCACGCACCGAGCGCGCCGATCGCGTAGCAGGTCGCGCGCGTCGCCTGGGCGCGCCGCGGCTCGGACACCTTCGCTCGCGCCGCGAGCGTCGAGGCGAGGACGAGCGCGCCCACGATCGCGAGCTGCGCGATCTCGACGCCGACGTTGAACGAGACCAGCGCGACGCCGAACGACGACTTCGGGAGCGGCAGCTCGCCGAGCGCTCCGGCGAAGCCGAGTCCGTGCACCAGGCCGAAGAGAAACGCGACGAGCCAGGGGCGCGTCCGCGCGAGCGTCGGCTCCGTGCTGCTCGCCTCCTTCGCCACGAGGAGGACGCTCGCCGCGATCGTCGCCTCCACCGGAGCAGGCGGCAGCTCCACGAGGCGAAGCGCCGCGAGGGCGAGGGTGAGCGAATGCGCGATCGTGAACGCGGTGATCGTCGTGAAGAGCGTGCGCCGGCGTGCTCCGACGAGGAGGAAGAGCCCGAGAACGAACGCGACGTGATCGAGCCCGGTGAACACGTGCTCCGTACCGAGCCGAATCCACTGCAGCGCCGATCCAGGCGCCCCGCGCCCGATCTCGACGCTCGGCGAAGCGGCGGTCGCGAGTCCGTCGACCGTGCGGCCGTCCTTCCAGCGCACGGTGACGACGATCTTCGTGCGTGCGGACTCGATGCCGTCGAATCCGATCGCGCCTTCGAGCGGACCCTTGCACGAGAGCACCGCGTCGCGCTCCGCGCAGCCTGGCGGGTAGAGGACGTGGACGCTCCCGGGAATGCCCGCGGTGTCGACCGGCTCCGCCCAGGTGACGTCGAACCGTCCGGGCTCGGCTTCGACGAGCGCGAGGACTCCAGGGCGGAGGTCATGGGCCAACGCGTCGCGCTCGCCGAGCAGGAGCAGGAGCCCGAGCACGAGCACGAACGCGAGGAGCGCGAGAGCCCGCGGGCGGCGCCGTTTCATGGCCCGATCTCGATCGTCCAGCGCTTGCGGAGCTCGCCGAGCGCCTCGGTCAGTTTCTCGGCGCGCTTCGCTCGCTTCAAGTCTTCTTCTACCTCCGCGCGTACGTCGGCGAGCGCCGGTCTCTCCGCCGGGCTCTTCTTGTCGACGCGAACGACGTGGAACCCGAAGCGTGAGCGACGAAGCGCCCACGTGCCCTCTTTCTGGTCGGCGAGGCCCCCGGTGAAGTCGCCGCCGAAGCTCTCCGCGAGGTCGCCGATGTTCCGCCTTCGGTAGCGCCGCCCGCCGGAGAACGTGTCGCCCATGCCGCCGGGCTCTGCGCCCTTCTCGAGCTGCGCGAGGAAGCCGCGGGCGCGCTCGTCCGCTTTCGTGTCGTCGCCCTGCACGAACACCTGGGTGAAGTCGACGAGCTCGGGCCTCGCCCACCGGTCGGCGTGCGCGTCGAACCATGCCTGGAGGTCGCTCTCGGTGAGCGCCGGAAGGACGAGCGTCTGCTCGAGGACGAACGACATCTTCTGCGCCACGAGGTGGCGGATGCGTGGGTCGTCCTCGTCGAGCTTGCGCGCGAGCCCTTCGCGGTAGAGCACTTCTTCGTCGACCCAGTGCGCGATGACCTCCTTCATCTCGGCGTCGGTCGGCGGTCGTCCGTGCGCGCGTGTCTGCTCCTCGACGAGGAGTCGACGCGCATCTGCGCCGAGCGCGATGCGCGTGTCCTTCGGCGCGGCGTGCGCGGGCGACGTCGGTGCGGACGCCTCACCGCTCGACACCACACGTTCTGCGGCGAACAGCAGCGCTCCGAGGAGAACGAAGTGAACGAGCGGGTCGCGGGCGAGACGCGGCAGAGCCATCGAGGTCAGAACTGCCCGGTGAGCGCCGCGCCGCCGCCGGTCGTGGTCGCGGTCGGCACGACCTGGATCTTGCTCGGGAACGCCACGAGGCCGATCGTCCCGAGGACGCCGACCGAGAGGCCGACCGCTGCGACGGCGAACCAGGTGTTCCGCACGTCGTCGGAGGCGCAGAAGATGCTGGTGCTCGTCCGGCACGTCGGGCTGAGAAGCGCCATCATCCCCCAGACGTAGGCGGACGGAGCGGCGACGACGAAGCCCACGACGCCTGTCGCGGCCGACGCGACGAAGAGCGGGTTCGTCTTCGTCTCGGGCGGGGGAGCTCCCGGCGCGGCGACCACGGTGGATGCTTCGCCCGGCGCGGGGGGCGTGCTCGCGCGGCCGTCGCCGACCGCGAGCGCGGGGATCTGCACCGTGCGCTGCTCGCCTTCGGCCAGCGTGATCGTCTGGCGGAAGGGCGCTCGTCCCGGCGCCGAGGCGTCGATGACGTGCGCGCCGGGGTCGACGACGGTGAGCAGATCCCACGCCGGCTTGCGGAGCACCGTGCCATCGACCTTCACCTCGAGGTCGGGCTCTTCGCGGACGACGTGAACGGCGAGCCGCGGCACACGCCCGGAGAGGAGCGCGAGGTGCTCGTTCGCGATCTTCTCGCGATCCTTGCGGCCGTCCTTCACCGCCTGGCTCGAGGCGGCCTTCATCTCGAGATACGCGGTGCCGAAGCGGCCCTCCTTCTCGTGACAGATGGCGAGGTTCAGGAGCGTGCCGCCGCCGGGGTCGAGCCGCTGGCTCTCGGCGAGCTTCGGGCAAGCCTCGGCGTATCGCCCACGGTCCATCAGCTGGCGCCCTTCCTCGAAGAGCGACTGGGCGAGCATCTGGTCGGAGACCGACGGTGCGGCCTGGGCGGTCCCGGTGAGGATGGCCCGAGGAGCCGCCGCACGAGCATCGGCAGCGGCGAACGCGATGCCGGCGCATGTCACCGCGGCCAGGATGCTCGAAGCGCGCATGTCTGAACGGCGTAGCACGCCGTCGGCCCGCGATCTCGCGTCCTCGCCGTCTCAGCGCCTCGTTCTCGAGGTCACGGAGGCAGCACGCGGACGTCGAGGTTCCACGGCCCCTCTGCCCCGGCGTAACCGTCGATCTGCACCCAGTACGTACCCGCGGCGAGCGGCAGGTCGAGGAAGCTCCGGTTCGGGTTCGTCCCGGGGTTGCACGCATTCGTGATCTCGACGCCCGGGCACGGGCCGCCGCGGCGCACGCTGAGCAGCGTCGTGTTGACCGAGCCGCTCATGTCGAAGACGACGCGGCGCGGCTGGGTGAGGACGAGTCGCAGGAGCTGATCCTTCGCACCGCCGATCGGCTGCCCGGGCGCGTCGCAGCCGGCGCTGAAGTTGGCGGTCGCGTTGGTGGTGTCGCCCGTGAAGAAGCCGCCCGTCTCCGGGATCGTCTGCGGGTTCACGCAGCTGTCGGAGGTCACCGTGGTCGGCGGCACCGTCGGGCGGACGAGCGCCGTGAGCTGCGTCGAGAGCCCTTGTTCGTCCGCGATCACCGCGCGGTAGCTGCCGGCGGGGAGGTTACGTCGCGAGACGCGCTGCGGGGTGATGCCCGGCGAGCACTGGAGGAGATCGCTGAGCCCACACGCGGCCCGGCTCAGCGAGACCGCGCCGATCTCGTTCAGCGGGAAGCGCCCGATGAGCAGCACATCGCTCGCCTGCGTCAGATCGAGCTTGTAAGCGGCGTTGGGACCGCCTGCGAAGCAGCCGTTCCTGATCGCGTCTTCCTGGTCGGCGAGGTCGACGGACACGGTGGTGTTCGGCGCGATGTCCGGGGCGGTCGCGCACGATTGGTTCGGGGGGGCCAGCGTCGCCGGGTACGTCTTCACGACGACGTTGGCGTCGATCTGCGTCGTGCCCGCGACGCTGAAGACGTGCGACCCCGCGGGGAGGCTCCGCGCGAAGACCGGCGGTGAGCTCCCCGCTCGACAGCGGAGCTCGTCGGTGCACGTCGAGCTTCGCATGCTCACGACAGGCTCGCCGATGCCCGAGAGCGTCGAGGCGAAGATCCGGACGTCGCGCGGCTCGGCGAGCGTGAAGGAGTAGGTGAGCTCGCCGGTCCTTGCCCGCTGACATGCCGACTCGAGGTCCTTCGTCGGATCGACGAGCGAGACGGTGAACGGCGCGTCGAGCGGGACCGGTTGCGGCGCGGCGCACGACTCGTTCGTCGGTTTGCTCGACGCGGTGAGCATGTCGACCGTCACGTCGACCCGCGACTCGGCCTGGGTCGTGACGACGGCGTAGACGGTGGTCCCGGCGGCGACGCTCCTCGCGATCGTGCGTGCTTCCGAAGCGCCTCCGATGCGGCCGCAGTGGAGCTCGGACGCCGCCTGTCCACATGTCGACTGGAGCGCGACGGCGACCTCGTTCGTCGGTGCGCTCGTCCTCGCACGGACGAGCACGTCCTTCGCCGCGCCGGGCGGGACCGTGATCGCGAGCACGATGTCACGTGCAGCCGCCGGGCTCGTCACCGTGCACGTGGTGGCGTAGTCCTTCTTGGTGGCGGTCGTGCCGAGGAGGAACGTGCCCGGCGCGGTGACGGCGAGGGCGGTCCCACATTCGTCGTTCGCGGGGACGGAGCACGGCTGCTCGTCGATGAGGCCGTTGCAGTTGTCGTCCTTGAAGTTGCCGCAGATCTCCGTGCGGAGGCTGCTCACGGTCGGATCGGTGTCGTCGCAGTCGCGGCTCGGCGCGCAGTGGTCGTCGGGGTCGCCGTCGCCGTCGGAGTCACGCTCGGAATGCTCGCACTCCTTGGTCGCCTCGACGCATCGATCGATCGTGCAGTAGTTGCCGTCCTGGCAGGTCACGACGGGGCCGGGGACGCAGCCCATGCGGAGGACGCACTTCTCCTGACCGTTGCAGTACTCGGAGTCGGCGCACTGCGTGTCGTCGGGGACGTTGCGGCACCGCGAGAGGGTCGTGTCACAACGGTCGAAGGTGCAGGGGATGAGGTCGTCGCACTGCGAGTCCTCCGTGCACGGGCCGCCGAGGGTGGGATCGAAATCGGGCCCGGCGTCGGCGCCGCCGCCACCGTCCTCGACGTCGCTCCCGGCGTCGTACGGTACGATGAAGAGGTCCTTGCCGTCGCTCCCGCACCCGGCCGAGACCGCGGACGCGCCGGCGACCCCGGCAAGCGCGAGAGCGCCGCCCCAGACGATCGAACGCACGGTGAGGCCCGAGCGCGTCTTCGCCACTCGCCTACTCGACTCGACCACTCGACGACTCGACGACTCGCATGCCCATGCCCATGCTCCGCCTCGCCTTGCGACTAGAGCGCCTTCACGAGCGGGATCTCGTGCCCGTTCGGGCACTCCGCTTTGAAGTCGCGCTCCGCCTTCTCGCGCGGGACGCGGACCTTTTCCCTGCACTCGGGGCAGCTGACCTCGACGATGTCCTCGTCGTCTTTCGGCATGCCCGAAGCCTAGCACTGCTCGGCTGGAGGCCGAAGCCCGCGGCTCCTGCGTCCATGAAGGGTCGTTTGGCTCGCCCGCTCGTGATACGAGACGGATCATCGAGTTGAAGAGCCTTCTCCCGCTCCGCGCCGTCCTCGTCACCGGCAAGGGTGGCGTCGGCAAGACGACCGTCGCAGCATCGCTTGCGCGCTTCGCGGCGCAGTGCGGCAAGCGCGTCCTCGTCGCCGAGATCGCGGACGAGGACGCGACGACGTCGGCGCTGGCCGACGCCCTCGGTGTCGCGAAGATCACGGACGAGCCGTGGGAGATCGCTCCGAACCTGCGCGTCGTCGCGCTCGCCCCCGCGCTCGGCCACCAGCGGTTCCTTCGCGACGTCCTGCCGATGAAGGTTCTCGCCGACGCGGCGATGCGTGCGGGAGCGATCCGCCGATTCCTCGCGGCTGCGCCGACGTTCCCCGAGATGGGCGTGCTCTACCGGTTGCTCGATCTCGTTCGCACCAAGCGCAGGGACGGGGCCGTGGAGCACGAGATGATCATCGTCGACCTGCCCGCGACCGGGCATGCGCTTGCGCTCGCGCAGATCCCGGCATCGCTCCTGCGCGTGATCCCGAGCGGTCCGATCGCTGCAGCCGTGAGGGAGGGGCTCGAGCTCTTGCAGGACCCTGTGCGCACCGGCGCGGTCGTCGTCACGCTGCCGGAGACGTTGCCCGTCAGCGAAGCGCTCGAGCTCGTTCAGGGCATCGAACAGCACAGCATCCCGCTGGCGCAGGTCTTCTTGAACCGCGTGCCGTTCGATCCGTTCAGCGACGAGGAGCGAGTGTTCGTCCGATCACTCCTCGACGGTGAGAGGCCTCCGATGCTCGGCGCGCGGACGCTCGAGCGGATCGACCGGGCGCGCGTCGCGCTCGAGCGCCTCTCGCAAGCGGTCTCCGTGCCGGTCGGCGTGCTCCAGGACGTCTGGCTCGAGGGCCCCCGCCTCGCCGAGGAGATGGCCTCGCTCATGGCCGTCGAGGAGGTACACCAGTGAGCTCGTCACGACCGCTGGACGTCCGGCCGAGCCTCGCCGACGCTCAGCCGACGTTCCTCGAGCCGCTGGTCCGCAGCAAGCGCGTGATCGTGTGCGCCGGCGCCGGTGGCGTCGGA
Organism: Myxococcales bacterium 68-20; assembly: GCA_001899635.1. Classification (GTDB taxonomy): domain Bacteria; phylum Myxococcota_A; class Polyangia; order Polyangiales; family Polyangiaceae; genus Labilithrix. The sequence goes on from MKVQ01000014.1 coordinate 122,555, forward strand.
AAGACGACGACGGCGGCCGCGCTCGGCCTTGCGAGCGCCTTGGCCGGGCGGAGGACCCTCGTCCTCACGATCGACCCCGCGCGTCGGCTCGCCGAGGCGATGGGCATCCCCGAGGCATCACGGGCACCCGCGCCGGTGCCCCGCGAGAAGCTCACGATGCTGGGGGTCCCGGTCCACGGTGAGCTCGATGCGTGGATGCTCAGCCCCGAGGTCGTCTTCGAGACGATGGTGCGCCGGCTCGCCGGCGACGAGGCGCGCGTCCAGGCGATCCTCGCGAACCGTCTCTACCAGCACCTCTCCAAGATCGTCGCCGGCATGCAGGAGTACACCGCGGCCGAGGCGCTCTACTCGCTCTCGACCGAGGGCAAGTACGACCTCGTGGTGCTCGACACGCCGCCGTCGCGCAACGCGCTCGCGTTCCTCGAGGCTCCCCGCAAGCTCTCCATGTTCCTCGACGAGCGCGTCATCGGGGTCTTCCTTCCGGCCGGCGGCGGCCAGAAGAAAGGCGCCTTCGTTCGCGCAGCCTCGGACCTGGCCGAGCGTGTCTTCACGAAGGCCTTCGGTGAGGGCTTCTACAAGGACCTGCAGGACTTCCTCGGGGCCTTCTCGGGGATGTTCGGCGGGATGCGGGCCCACGCCGAGGCGGTCCGTCGGCTGCTCTCCTCCGACGAGGCCGCGTTCGTCCTCGTGACGAGCCCGGAGCCCGCCGCGCTCGCCGAGGCCGGATTTTTCCAGGAGAAGATCACGCAGCTCGGCCTTCCTTTCGAGGGCTACGTCCTCAACCGCAGCTGGGCCTACACGCGCGGATTCGGCGGACCCGAGGAAATCGTGCTTCCTCCGGCGGCGGAAGAGCACCAGCGCGTCGCGCTGCGAAAGCTCGGCCAGCTCGCCGACGGCGAGCGATGGCGCGCGCAGCGCGACCGCGATCTGCTCGCACGGCTGAGGATGGACGCGGCGCGCCATAGTCTCGGCGCAGCCGCGCGCGGGGACGGGGGCGGGGCCGCGATCGCCACCCCGCACCTCGGCGGCGCGGTCGAGGATCTGGCCGGGCTAGCCGAGCTTGCACGGAACCTCGTCCACCTCGACAACGCCTGATAGGATGGCTGGCGCGTGGGTTCGCAGCAGGCGTGGCCCGCCCGCCAACGTCCATGAAGGCCGTCGACTTCTACAAGCTCCCGAGAGCCATCCAGGACCGCTTCGTCGGTTCGGTGATGAGCGGCTTCCCGCCGGCGCCGATTTTGGCGGTGAAGGGAGGAACGTCGACGAAGCTCGTGTGGCTCGGCGTCAGCGGCGCGAGCTTCATCGCCCTGATCGTCGCCGCTCGCCTCGGATACGGCGCGCTCGAGAGCGGGCTCTCCCTCCACTCGGCGAAGGTGCTCCCGCTCTACCTCGTTCTCGTCTTCGGCGTCGCCTTCGGATTGGTGCAGGCGTTTGCACGCGTCGTGAGGGAGCGCGCGCTACCGTACACCGCAGGCGTCTATCTCTTCCCGTCGTGCCTCATCGACGCCCGCGACGATCAGTTCCGGATCTACGAGACGCGGGATCTCTCCGGAGTCGACCCCCAGGGCAACGCGATCCGCGTCGTCTTCGCCGGGGGCGTGCAGTTCCTCTTCCCGCTGGGCAAGCCGGAGACGGCGAGGGAGATCGTCGAGCAGATCCAGGCGGCACGCGACCGCGCGATGCGCGCCCATGCGACGGAGGATCCGAAGGAGCTCGTCGCGGTCGACCCGCTCCACAACCCTCGCTTCTCGAGCCCGGTCGGCCCGCGCGATGCCTATGAGCTCCGTCGCGCGCCGTGGGGCAAGCTCGGGCCCGTGGTCGCGGCCGGCGTGGCGATCGTCCTCGGTCCGACGCTGTGGATGCTCCGCAACTCCGGCAGCGACAAGAACATGTACGCGCTGGCGACGAAGGCGAACGACTCGGCGTCGTACCGCCTCTATCTCGACCACGGCGATGCCTTCAAGGGCGAGGTCGGCGACGTCCTCCTTCCGCGTTCGGAGCTGCGCGACGCCGAGAAGACCGGCACCGTCGAGGCGCTCCTCCTCTACAAGAAGAACCATCCCGGCTCGAAGATCGCGAACGAGGTTGCCGCCTCGATCCGGAAGGCGATGCTCGAGGAGCTCGAGAAGGCGAAGCAGCCGGGCACGCTCGCAGCGCTCCAGGATTTCGCGAAGCGCTACCCCGAGCACGGCGTCCAGCCGGAGCTCGACGCCGCGATCCACGCCGTCTACGCGCGTGAGCTCGAGGTCTACAAGAAGAAGGCGCCCAAGAAGGACGCCGGAGCGACGGCCTTCGTGGAGCGGCTGTTCGCCTACGCCGAGAAGCACGGTCCCGCGGTCGAGGTCCGCTTCAAGCGGAAGGCGCCGACGACGATGGAGCGGGCGGACCAGTTCATCCTCAAGACGCCCACGTTCATGGGCGTCGTCTCGTACCCCTCGCGCTTCTTCGACGAGAAGCACGCTGGCCCGCGCGAGGCCGCGCTCGGAAAGACGCTCGTGACCCAGTTCGACGGTGGCCTCGCCGACGAGCTGTTCGAGGTCGGCCTCGGACCGGTCGTCACGGAGGCCGACCTGCCCGAGGTGAAGGTGCCGACGCTCTTCGTCACGCACGTCGCCGAGTGGTCGGGCCACAACTACACGGCCAGCCGTCCGCGAGGCAGCTACATCGGGGTGAACTTCGGCTTCGAGGCCGCGTTCGTCATCCCCGGCGAGCCGAAGCCCTACAAGTTCAAGGCCGACATCTTCAAGCACGCCGCCACCCACGTGCTCAACAACCCCGACGAGCCGATCCTCGCCCCCGGGCAGGCCGAAGAGAAGGTCTACGAGACGATGGGGCAGGACGCGTTCGAGCAGTTCGGCAAGCGGCTGCTCGCGGGCTTCTTCGTGGCGCAGAAGTAGCTCGTAGGGATCGCGAGCCCGAGGGCCGAGCGGCGACCGCAGGATCCCCGCGGCAGTGTCGTTCGTTCGCGAGGCGCGAGGCGCGAGACCGTGGCCGCTCACCCCCGCGGTGCGGCGAGCGGCCTGGCGCCGTGGCCGGCGTCGATCGGACGGAGGTCGATGCGCTCACCGTCCTGCGCGTAGCCGCCCTCGAACGGGTCGCTCGCGAGGAAGAGCGGTGTGTCGAGGTCGATGAAGTCGAAGCCACCGATGCCCGCGGCGATGCTCGCCGACGTGCCCATTGCCAGGCGCGTCTCCACCATTCCGCCGATCATGCGCACCAGCCCTTCGGCTTTCGTGCGCCTGACGATCGCGAGCGCCTCGAAGATCCCCGACTTCATGATCTTCACGTTCACGGCGTCCGCAGCGCGTCGTCGCTTCGCCTCGCCGACGTCGTCCGCGCTGGTGACCGACTCGTCGATTGCGACGAGGAGGCCGGTTCGGCTGCGCACTTCGGCCAGCGCGTCCCAGTCGCCGGGCGCGACGGGCTGCTCGAATAGCGCGATCCGCGCCCGAGCGGCTTCTGCCGCGAAGCGCACCGCCTCGTCGACGGTGAAGCCGCCGTTGGCGTCGACGAGGATGCGCGCGTCCGGCCGCGCGGCGCGGACCGCGAGGACGCGGGCGACATCACGATCGACGTCGCCGCCGCCGACCTTCATCTTGAGCGTGCAGAACGCCGCGAACGCTCGCGCCTCGCGCTCCGCGTCGTCGACGCTGCCCGTCGTGATCGTGATGTCGGTCACGAGCTCGCGCTCGGCGCCGCCGAGGAGCGCGTGCAGCGGCCTTCCGGCACGGCGCGCGCGTGCGTCGAAGACGGCGGTCTCGATCGCGCAGGCGGCCGAAGGGGACACGCTGCACGTCGCACGCACGTGCTCGCGAATGGCGTCGTCGTCGTCGAGGTCGATGCCTTCGAGGCGCGGCGCCGCGAGCGCGCACGCGGCGAGGACCTGCTCCTGCGTCTCGCCGTTGAACGCAGGGAACGGAGCTCCCTCGCCCCATCCCCGGAGGCCCCCGTCGACGACGAGCTCGACGAGGACGTTCTTCGCCTCGACCTGGGCGCCGCCGGCGATGCCGAAGGGCTTCTTCATCGGGACATCGAGCTTGAGGGCAGTGAGCGTGAGGATGTGCGAGCGGCGGGACAAGGTCGCCAATCCTGTCGTCAAGACGCTGCCGGGGGCAAGCAAGCTCGACGTTTCAGGTGCGGTCCTTCGTCGCGATCGCCGCGACCGAGCGCTGCTTCGCGTGCGGCACGGCCGATTTCATGCCGCTTCATGATTGGTGCATAGCGCACCGATGCAGAATGACCGTGTCGCCAATGTTCGGAAATGGCGGCGGAGGTCGCGATTCGTCATCGACTTGTAATTCGTTGTCGAACAACCGCTCGCGCCATTGATCAGCAACGTGGTGGCGACCACCATCAGGGCATGCATCGCAACCACACAGCTCTCAAGGCGCTCCTCGTCGCTGCAGCCACGCTGCTCTCGGCGGGAGCATGGGCGCAACACACGCAGGGCAAGGCGACCGACAAGGTCGAGAAGGCCGGCGAGAAGACCGAGAAGGGCGCGCAGAAGGCCGGCGAGAAGGCCGAGAAGGCTGCGGAGAAGGCTGGAGAGAAGGCCGAGAAGGCCGCCAAGGACTCGAAAGAGGCCCTCGAGCACTCCAAGACCAAGACGGCGGAGGAGCGGGCCGCCCGCAAGGCGAAGGAGCACGAGGCGCAGCGCGAGAAGCTGGCGGCGACGTGGAAGGGGCCGGTCAACGAAAGCCTCCGTCAGGAGCTCCGCCGCCACGCCGAGCGTCTTGCGCGCCTCGAGCGGATCAAGGACGTCGCCGAGACGGAGAAGGACAAGGACAGCGCGGAGAAGGCCGACAAGCTCATCGCGAAGGAGAAGGAGCGTCACGACAAGTGGATCGGCAAGCACGCGACTCCCATGAAGCCCGGGACCACGCCCGCACCTGCGGGTGAGAAGAAGGAAGGTGTGAAGTGAAGCGCGCTCTCATGATCCTCGCCGCCGGCGTCCTCGCGATCGCGGCCTGCGAGCAGAAGCCCACCGAGACGAAGCCGGAGGAGTCGAAGCAGCCGACGACGACCGGCGCGACGACGATCACCGAGACCACCACGATGGCACCGCCGGTGATCGTCGAGGCGGACCTCTCCACCCCGGCGGACTTCGAAGAGTCCGCGGAAAAGGCGATCTCGAAGACGAACTACAAGAGCGAGCTCGCCGTGCTCGAGGTCGACATCGCGAAGGAGTAGCCCTGCGGCGCAGCCTTCCTTCTCTTGGGCAATCGAGTCGTAACGATCGCGCGCCGACCGAACGTCGGCGGCGCGCGATCGTCCGCCGGCCCGCCTATTCCAGCAGGAACGCCTTGTAGGCCGCCTCGCTCGGGGGCCGGCCGAGGAAGCGCTCGACGAGCTTCGCTGCTTCGTCGCTGTCGCCGGGCGCGAGGATGTTCGCGCGGTAGTCGGCGGCGGTCTTCGGGGTCATCAGGCCCTCCTTCTTGAAGCGGGTGAAGAGGTCCTGCGCGATCGAGAGCGCCCACTGATAGCCGTAGTAGCCGGCGTCGTAGCCGATGAGGTGTCCGAAGCTCGCCTGGAAGTGCGTGCCCTCCACGTACTTGAAAGGCGTGTACGCGTCATGGACCTCGGCGAGCACCTTGGTGGTGTCGAGCGGCACGGGGCGCGTGTGATAGGCCTGATCGAGCGCAGCGAGGTAGAGCTGACGCTGCGTCGAGATCGCACGGCCGAAGCCGCGTGAGCGGAGCATCGCGGCGTGGAGCGGAGCGGGCAGGGGTGCGTTCGTGTCGTGATGGCGGGCGAAGAGGGCCAGCGTGTCCTTGTTCCAGGCCCACTCCTCGAGCATCTGCGAGGGAGACTCGACGAAGTCGCGCGCGACGCTCGTTCCGGAGAAGGACGAGAGCTCCGACTCGCTGAGGAGGTGATGGAGGACGTGGCCGAACTCGTGGAAGAACGTGACGGCGTCCTGATGGCTCATGAGCGCCGGCGCAGCGCCGCCCGGCTTCGGGAAGTTGCACTCGATCGCCGCGATCGGCATCAGGCGTGAGCCGTCGGCCATCTTCACGGTGTCGCGGATGCTGAAGACGGCGGCGTGCTTGTACTTGCCCTCGCGGGGGTAGAGATCGAAGTAGAAGCGCCCGATCAGCTTGCCCGAGGTGTCGGTGACCTCGACCGCCTCGACGTCGGGGTGCCAGGTCGGCGCGCCGGCGGCCGGGCGATAGCGAACGCCGAAGAGCTTCGAGGTGATGTCGAGCAGGCCGTCCTTCACCCGACGCACCTCGAAGTACTTGCTGACCTCCTTCGAATCGAGCCCGTACTTCGCTTTCCGGACCTGGTCCTCGAGGTAGAGCCGGTCCGAGGGCGGAATGACGTCGGTAGCTTTGCCGCCGAGCTTCACGTGGGCCTTCTTGAACTCGGCGAGCTCCGCCTGGCCCTTCTTCGCGAGGTGCTTGCGCAGCCCCTCGAGGAACGTCGCTACGGTCTTCGGGTCCTTCGCCATCCGCGGCTCGAGCACGTAGTCGGCCCACGTTGCGTACCCGAGGAGCTTCGCCTTCTCGGAGCGGAGCGCGAGGACCTTGTCGAGCACCGGGATGTTCTTGTCGGCGGCGCGGTTCTCGAACTGCTTGTAGAGCTCGAGCGCGAGCTTGCGGTCCTTCGCGTACGTGAGGACCGGGAAGTAGTCCGGGTAGTCCGTCGTGAGGACGATCTTGCCGTCCTTGTTCGGCGGGTGAGACGCGATGAACGAATCCGGCAGGCCTTCGAGCTGCGCCGGCGTCGCAAGGACGGTGAGGTGCGAGTCGGCGATGTTCGAGTCGAAGTCGAGCCCGAGCTTCGTGAGCTCTTCGTTGATCTCACGGAGGCGCTTCTGTCCTTTCTCGTCGAGCTCGAGGCCGTTGCGACGGAAGTCTCGGAGCGTCTTTTCGACGAGGCGCGCGCGCGCCGGCGAGAGCGCCTCTTTCTTCGCGGCGTAGCGCTTCAGCACGCTCGCGAGCTTGGGATCGAGCCAGAGAGCGGTGTCGAGCTTGTCGATCTTCGGCTCGCAGAGCTTGGCCCTCTCGCGGACGCCGTCGTCGGGGTGTGAGACCGCCATGAGGGCAGGGAAGTCCCCGGCGTTCCGAAGCGCGAGCCTGGCGCGATCGAGCTTGCCGGCGGTGGAGTCCCAGGTGAGGGCGTCGTCCGGTCCGCCATCGAGCGCGCGGATCTCGGCGAGCGTCGCCTCTGCGCGAGCGATGCTCTCGTCGCACAGGCGCTCGATGCCCGCGCGGGCGAGCGCGGCGTCGTTCGGCCCGCCGGGGCCTGCCGTCGTACGGCCGAGCCCGATGGCGACGGGATCGACGTCGAGCGCGGCGAGCGCGACCGGAGCGCGCGCGGGCTGAGCGGGCGCGGCTGCGGCGCCGGGCGCGGCCGGTGATGCCGGGGGCTCCGGCGCCTTTGGCGGCGGGGCTTCGCCTCCACACGCGGCGAGGATCACGAGCGCAACGAGAGAGAGAGGGCGGTGGACCTTCATCGGCGCGAAGGATGCCGAAGAGCGCCGGTCTTGGCCAGCCCTGCCGTTCTGCGTGGAGCTCGGTCGCGTTGGGGATGGGGAGAGGGCGCGGAGCAGCGGTGGCCCGGCTTGCGCCCGCTCGTCCGTTCGTGCGCTGACCTCGTCTCGAGGTGAAGCGCGCGGGATATCGATGAGTGGATATTCGGATTGGCGTTTTTGATTCGAGCTCGTGTTCGCGAGCTCTCAATGGCAACAATGCCGAGGAAGCTCGTGCTTCGTCTTCGAAGTAGCTCGTGCGGCGTCACGGCTCGGGCCTTCGGTGTAGCTCTGTTGTTCGAATCTCCAGAGGAAGAAGGCTGCGATTGCGGCCCGGGCGAGGCGCAGTCTTGGGCGCGATCGGGAACGCTGCCGTCAGGGGGCGAGCGGCGGAGGTGATCGAGTACTCGTGAACGCGGCAGTCGTGATTGGCAAAGAAGTGCTCGAGCTAATGGATATTAAGTTTGCATTTGGAGTTGCTTAAATGTTTCGTCCTTTGCGAAGGGCATCGCGCGATCGTGCCTCCCATCCAGGCGCGAGACGCGCGCGGCTCGCGCTCCACGGAGATGCATCATGAATCACGCTCGAATGAGCCGCTTTGTCATTCCAACGCTCTTCTGCTTCTTCACCGTCGCCGCATGCGGGGGCGTTGACGGCGATACCGACCGTCTGTTCTCTGCGGCGTCCTCCGATGACGGCACCGAAGCGCCTGCGCCCGATACCGAGGCCACGCCCGGGGACGACGAGGACGAGGACCTCGTCGACGACGAGGACGAGGACGAGGATGTGACCGACTCGGCCACCGAAGAGGACGACGACGAGTCGGCCGACGATCAGGACGAGGGCGACGCGGGGAACGAGGGCGACGCGGGGAGCGACGACGGCGGCACTTCGGAGACCGACGACTCCGAAGAGGAGACGGACGATTCATCCGACGACGGCGACGATGAGCCGATAAGGGGCGGCGGGCCGTACGAGGAGATTCCCTTCTGGCCGTACCCCTACAACCCTGACCCGCATGGCCCGCACGGCCACGGTCCGCACGGCCACGGCCCCAAGGGCAAAGGCAAGGGGAAGGACAAGTGCAAGGGGAAGAACAAGAACAAGGGCAAATGCAAGGGGAAGGGCAAAGGTAAAGGCAAGGGCAAAGGCAAAGGCAAAGGCAAAGGCAAGGGGAAGGGCAAAGACAAGGACCGTCCGAAGGGCGACGGTCCGAAGGGCGACGGTCCGAAGGGCGATGGTCCGAAGGGGGACGGTCCGAAGGGCGACGGTCCGAAGGGCGATGGTCCGAAGGGCGACGGCGACTCGAACGGCGGCAAGCCGAAGGGCAAGGGCGGCAAGAAGGGCAAGCCGAAGGGCAAGGACGGCAAGCCGGACGGCAAGGACGGCAAGCCCGGGGGCAAGGGCGGTAAGCCGAAGGGCAAGGGCGGCAAGGACGGCAAGCCGGGCAAGGGCGGCAAGCCTGGCAAGGGCGGCAAGCCTGGCAAGGGCGGCAAGCCGAAGGGCAAGGGCGGCAAGAAGGGCAAGCCGTAGACCTGAGGATCATCGAGGCGCCGCGCGCGTGACGTGCGCGGCGCGCCCGAGCAACGCCGCGCACATGACGTGATGCGCGGCGTTGCTCGACTCGGCAGCGCCGCGGCATCGGCGCGGTCGCGAGGATTGCGCTCGTAGCGAGGCGCACGACCTCGTCCCGATTCAGCAACGTCGTGCTCGTAGGCGACGTCGGGCGTCGGCGGTAGACGCGCCTGCCGCGAGCGCGAGTCGAAGAATGCGCGCAACTTCGATCGGGCGTGGCCGACGGGGCGGGCATGTCGAGGATCGAAGGGGCGGGGCGAAGCAACTCGGCGGGCAACGCGAGTGAAGCCGTCCGCGAGGACGCGCGCTCGGTCGACCCCGAGGCCGAGCGGCGAGCGGCCGAAGCGGTCGCCGAGCAGCGCCGGAATGCTCACTTCGGCGGCGTCGATGGCTCGCGGCCTCGGTCGCGTACCGGCGATGCCCGCACGCCACCGAGCGCAGGCAAGGATGGAGCGGGTGCCAACGCGGGCCCGGCTCGCGCCGGGGCCGTCGCGCCTCCGGAGCGCAAGTCGGCGAGCATCGAGAGGCTTGCCACCGAGGTCGTGCGGCATCGCGTCGAGAAGGCGACGACGACGGACCCAGGGGAGGTCCGCGCGCTCACCCAGAAGATCGCTGCCCTCTCGAGCCAGTGGTGCGAGGAGGCTCGGGCGCGCGGGATGAAACCGCCGAGCGAGTCGTTCGATCCCTTCCGCGCCTCGGACGCCGAGCTTGCATCGGCACTACTCTGGACGGAGGTCGGAAATGCCTATCCGGTCAGCGCGCTAGCCGACGGCGGCGCGCGCTTCCAGAGGGAGATCCATCTCGCGCTCGTCGTGCGCTCGCCCGCGCTGCTTCGTGAAGCCGTCGCCAGCGGTAAGGCGGACGCCGAGCTCCTCGGCGCCCTGTACAAGGAGCTCCGCCGACTCGGTGACGATCGGCCGTGCACATCGAAGGACAACGTCGAGTCGCTCGCAGCTCGGCGTGCCGAGATCCTGCGGCAGCGAGCGAATGCCGGCCTCGTGAAGGAGCGCGAGGACGCACGCCGGCAGGCGACGATCGGCCTCGACGGTCACGTCGGCACGGTCGAGCAGGTCATCAACTACGAGATCGAACAGGGCATCATCGCGGCGAACCCCGGCTCGCTCCTCGGCACCATCGGCGCCGGAATCTCTGCGAGCATGGGAGGAGACATCGAGGACATGCGCCGCGCAGGCCGAGCTGGCAACGCTGCCGAGGGGCTCGCCGGCATCGTGAAACCCAACGTCGCCAAGCAGAAGGCGCTCGACTCGATCCAGCCTAACGTCTCAGCGCGACGTGCGGTGGTCCAATGAAGGCGAGCCGACGAGGGACCGTAACGCCGGCGGATGCGGAGCGCTCGGGCGAGCGCTTCGCGGACTCTGTCGACGAGCCCGAAACATTCGCGCGGAACGCGCTGCCCGCGATCGAGGCGCCGCGTCTCGGCGGCTACCGGATCGCCGGGGATCTGGAGTTTCGCTCGAGGGAGCTCGAGCAGGAGCTGCGCGAGCTTCGAGACCGCTTCGAGCAGCAGGAGCGCGAGCTCTGGAGGGCGCGGAGGCGCGCTCGACGGTACAAGGCCGTGGCGGTCGCGACCGTCAAGTCGTCGAAGGCTGGCGTAGGCGCCGCGCTCACGAGCGTGATCGCGATGCTCTTCTACTTCCTCGAGGTCGTCACCGCGCCGCCGATCCTGCTCGGGATCGTCCTTGCCGGCGGGGTCGTCGGCGTCTTCCTCGACGCCCGGAACATGGATGAGGACGACGGATTCCCGCCGGCGCCTCCCCCGCGGATGTACTGAGCTCGGCGTTCTACAGGGCGCGCTCTCTCGGAGAACGACCGGGCGAGGCGTGACGCCGATGAAGCGCGGTCAGAGAGAGCACGCGGGGTCAGACGGAGAGGAGCGCGCCTTGCGCCGGGGCGCCTGTCGCCGCGGAGATGGCGCGCGCGTAGACGGCGACCTGTCGCGCGTAGGCGTCGCGACGGGCGCCCATGTCGAGGTCGGTCTTGAAGTCGACGACGGTCCAGCCGGCACTCGCTTCGAAGAACGCGAGGTCGACGACGCCTTCGATGATCGTGCCGTCGTCTTCGCGGAGCATCACGGCGACCTCGCGCTCGAGTCGCTCCGCCGATCGCGCGCGCACGAGTAGCGGGTGCGCGAGCGCCGCGCGGACGACGTCCTGGGCGGCGGTCATCTCTTCCTCGGACGCGCCGGCGACGCGTCCCTGGATGCGCGCCGCATCGGAGATCGCGACGTCGGTCGCGTCGAGCGCCACCGTCGCGAGGACGGCGTGGACGAGGATGCCGAAGCGCTTGCCGTGCGGCCGCGCGCGTCGCGTTGCGTCCGTCGACTCGATGACGACGTCCTTCGGTTCCGGTGCGCTCGGCGCCGCGGGCTCGTCCTTCATCTCGGTGACGGTCCGCACGCGCAACGTCGGTGTCGACGCCGCGGCGATCGCGTTGCTCCGCGCCGCCTTCCAACTCGCGTGCTGCTCCTCGCTCTCCTGCGCGGCGGGGCCCTTTGCGAGCACCCGCTCGTGACGGAGGCCGGCCTCGTCTTCCTTGTCGAGCTGGAGGACGTGCGGGTCCCAGAAGACGACGCGATGGTTGCCGCTGGCGGGGCGATGAAGGCCCGGCCTCACCGACCAGTCAGCGTCGCGCTCGACGTTGTCGGGGCGCTCGAAGACCGAGTCCTCGCCGAACGTCGGGCAGCCGGGCGCCTTCTGCGAGGCGCGGCGGTCTTCCGGACGCGGATAGAGGACGGACGCGAGCGGATCGAGCCAGCCGTCGGTCTCTTCGTCGCGGTCGTCGCCGATGACGGGCAACACGAGCAGCTCCCGCGCGCGCGTGGTCGCGACGTAGAGAAGCCGGTGCGCCTCTTCGCGGTCCTGCTGCAGGATCTCCTCGCGTCGCTCGAGTAGCTCCTTCGGGGCTGCGCCGCAGAGCGGTACCGCCCAGAGCTTTCGCTTCGGGTCGACGTGACGCGAGGGATCGCGGAACGTCGCGTTGGCGGTCGGGTCGACGAGGATGACGACGGGGAACTCGAGGCCCTTCGCCTTGTGCACCGTCATGATGCGGACGCCGTCGGTGCCTTCTTCGACGACGGGCGCCTCGTTCGCGCCACCGCGCTCGGCGTCCTCCTGGAGGCGCGAGACGAAGGCGCGGAACGACGTGACCGAGCCCTGCTCGAAGCGGCGCGCCATGTCGAGCACGCGGAGGATGTTGCCGAGCGCCTGCTCGCCAGCGGGCCAGATCGCGACGCCTGCGTGCGCCCGCGTCTCCTCGAGCAGGCGCGCGATCACGCTCGCGATCGAGTTTCGGTTGCGGCCCACGTGCAGCTTCGCGAGCACGTCGAGGGCGTCGGCGACCGGCTTCGTGAGTTCGGTGAGCTTCGACTCGTCGCGCTTGCGGAGCGGATGGAGGTGCCTCTGCCCGTGCTTGAACGCGAGGAGCGCGTCGTCGCCGAGCGCGAAGAAGGGACCATGCAGCGTCGCGTAGACCGAGAACGCGTCGTCCGGCCATTCGATCGCCGCGAGCGCGTTGCGCAGGGCGATGACCTCCTCGCGCTCATGGAAGCTACGGCCTCCGACGAGGACGTGCGGGATGCGGCGCGCCTCGAGCGCGCGGACGTACGGGCGCGTGACGTCGCTCCCGAAGCTCTGGAGGCGCTTGAAGAGGAGGCAGACGTGCTGCGACTTGATCGAGGTCGGAACGTCCGAGCCGCGCTCGGTGATCTTCCACCCGCTCGAGCGGACGAGCCAGTCGACGAACGCGCCGACCGCGTCCGGCAGCGACTCCTCGACCTTCCACTGGACGATCTTCTTGTAGTCTCCGTACGGCCGGGGCACCGGGAGCGCGACGACGGTGGGGCGGTCCTCCGGATCGGGCCGGTGCGGTGAGAGCGGGACGTATTCGGCCTGTGAGCGGGCCTCCGGATCGCCTTCCTTCGCGGCCGGCATCAGCGGGGCGAACGCCGCGTTGACGAGCTCCTGGATCGACGGGGCGCTCCGGAAGCTCGTCGTGAGCTGGAGCACCTGGGCGCCGTCCTTCGCGAGGCGTCGCTTGATGCTCTCGTAGAGCGCGACGTCGGCGCGGCGGAAGCGATAGATCGACTGCTTCGGATCGCCGACGAGGAACAGCTTGCCGGGGATGACGCGCGCGCGGTCGGGATCGTGCTCCTTCGGATCGTCGGCGGCGAGGAGGAAGAGGATCTCCGCCTGGAGCGGATCGGTGTCCTGGAATTCGTCGACGAGCAAATGGCTGAAGCGTGCCTGGAGCTCGGCGCGAACCGACGCGTCGGTCTCGAGGAGCTTCTTCGTGAGGACGAGGAGATCGAGGAAGTCGAGCCGGCCGGTGGCGGCCTTCATCGCTTCGTAGGTCTCGACGATGCCCCAGAGCTCGCCATGGAGCTGCGCGGCGAGATCGGCGTCGGCGGCGCCGAGCACCTCGTCGAGGTGGCCCTTCGCGTCCTGGCGCTGGTCGAGCACCTCCTGCCGCGTGATGCCCTCAGCGCGGTTGAACCATTGCCCCGAGCCCTTCCAACCCCAGAGACGCGAGCGCTGGAGCGTGCGGAGCTGGGCCTCGACGGCATCGTGATCGCGCGGCTCGTCCTCTTCTCGACGTTCGATCTCGTAGATGACGCGCTCGATCTCGACGAACGACTTCGTGAGCCAGCTGTCGGGGAAGCCCTTCGGCCGGACCACGACGAGGCGCTTCAGCCGATCGACGACGGCGTCGATCGAGCGGGCGCGATCGAACGTCGGGCGCTCGTACGGGGTCGGGAAGTCGCGCTGCTCGACGAGCGTGCGCCCCGACTTGCGGAGCGCGGACTTCGGCCCGTCCTGATCGCGCTCACGGGTCGCCCGGCGGAGGACGCGTGAGACGCCGGGCACCTCGCTCGACGGGCGCGCGAGCGTGGTCTGGAACCAGGCGGTGAACGCGTCTTCGTAGAGGCGATCCTGCTCGTCCTCGGCGGCCATCTCGAAGAGAGGATCGATCTGCGCCTCGACCGGACGCTCGCGGAGGATGTCGGCGCAGAACGCGTGGATCGTGCCGATGCGCGCGGCCTCGAGCTGCTCGAGCGCCTGATCGAGGCGCTCCTTCTCGAGGTGGCGCTTCGGATCGTCCTTGTCTCTCTCCGCGGCAGTGCGGGCGCGCTCGATCTCGGTGCGGAGACGGAGCTTCATCTCGCCGGCGGCCTTCTCGGTGAAGGTCACGGCGACGAGATCGCCCTTGCCGCTCGCGAGCGTCGCGGTGCCGGTCCGGAGGAGCGAGAGGATGCGCTCGACGAGCGCCGTCGTCTTTCCGGTGCCCGCGGCCGCCTCGACGACGAGCGTCGAGCCGAGGTCGTTTGCGATGCGCTCGCGCGCCTCGCTGTCGACGAGCTTCTTGCTCATTTCTTCTTCCTCAGCTCCGCGAGGACCTTGAGCGGTGCCTGGGGCTTCTTCTTCGTGCGGATCTCCTCGTACGGTCCGCACACATCCTTGAAGTCACACCACGTGCAGGCGCTGTAGCCCTTCTTCTCGATGTTCGGCGCGGTTGGGAGGAAGCCCTTCACCAGCGCGTCGCTCACCGTCTTCGCGACCATGTGCGCGCTCGCGCGGGCGTTGTCGTTGAGCGGCACCTCGACCTTTTCGAAGTTGCCGGCCGAGGTGCAGTAGTAGAGGACACCGTCGACGACCTTCGAGTCGGGGAACATGCGCTCGAGCGTGAGCGCGTAGAGGACGGGCTGGAGGATCTCGCCGCCGCCGATGACGGTCTCGTCCTTCTTCGCCTTGATCTTGCCCGTCTTGTGGTCGGTGGCGCGGAGGGCGCCGTCCTTCCTTCGCTCGACGAGATCGATCGAGCCGCGGAGGCGCAGGCCGATGTCGAGCCGTACCGGCTCGTCGGTGCTCTTCACGTCCTGCGCGCGCGGATCCTTGAGGCCGAACGAGAGCTCGAAGTGCACCGGCGTCCAGTCGGAGTCCTCGAGCATGCGGCGAAGCCACTCGCGGAGGTCCGCTCCGATGCCGGTGATCGAGTCGTCCCACACGCGTCCGATCGCCGGGTGGAGGCGCTCGCGATACTCGCCCGCGACCTCGGGGAGGATGGCGTCGAGCCGCTCCCGCGCGGCCTCGAGCGTGTCCGCTGTCATGGGGAGCAAGCCGTCGTCGCGCAGGCGCGTGAGGAGGCGGTACTGGACCTCGTGGACGAGCGAGCCCTTGGTGAGGGGATCCATGTCCTCGATCGCGGCGGGCTCCTCGCGAGGCGCGAGCTTGTGCACCGCGGAGAGGAGGAAGCGGTAAGGACACGCGGCGAAGTTCTGGAGCGCCGTCGGCGAGAACGACCGCTTGTCGGTCGCGTGCTCGTGGATCGCCGCGAGCGCCTCGGGCGGCGGATTGACGAGGCCGTCCGAGGGGCGGAGCGCCTTCGGGTCCCAGCGCATCCAGCGGAAGCGGAGCGCGCGGGAGAGATGCGGGTTGGCGTCGACGAGGTAGCGGCCTTCGCCGTTGACCTCGTTCTCCGGCTTCTCGAGGACGTTCTTGAGGAGCGCGAGATCGTACTCCGCCTCGTCGATCGCGTCTTCGCGCTTCGCCGGTGCAGGCCAGCCGATGCGCGCCTCGGCCGTGCTCGCCGCCTTCTCGGCGAGGTGCTCGAAGTCTCCGAGCTGACCCTCGGCGACGCGGAGCACCTCGAGGCCGTAGAACGACGGCGTGCGCGGACGGGCCTGCTCGACGTCGAGGCGAGGGTAGGAGAGGACGACGCGTCGCTTCGCGGCGCCGACCGCGAGCCGGAGCGCGAGACGCTCGTCGTCGGTGCGGTCTTTGTTCGTCGGCAGATCGGGTGAGAGCTTCTCGCGTGCAGCGTCGAGGAGGAGCGGATCCTCGACGACCTTCTGCGGGAAGATCTTCTCCGCCAGGCCGGGCACGAAGACGACGTCGAACGCGAGGCCGCGCGCCTCGTCCGTCGTCGCGACGAACACCTTGCCGTAACGACGTCCGAGCTCGGGGATGCGGAGCTGCGAGAGCCGCGGCTCGAGCACGAGGCGAACCTCGCTGATGTCGATGTTCGCCACCTTCGACATCGGCTCGAGCTCGCCGAGCACGGCGAGGACGCGATCCGGGCGGCGAAGGGCGCGTGACGCGAGCGCGCCGAGCTTCTCGATCCATTCGCCCCAGGTGGCGCTCCGAGGGAGCGCGGCGAGGTCGTCGACGAGCGGGAGCGCGAAGCGTCGCAGCGCTTCGAGCGCGGCGAGCTCGCGTCGCAGGCCGTCGGCGAGCGCGGTCTCGTCCTTCTTGTCGTACGCCTCGATGTCGTCTGCCAGCTTCGCGGCGAGCCCGGCGAGGCGGCTTCGCCAGCGCCCCGCCTCGCCGATGACCGCGGCCTCGACGAGGAGGCGCTCCCAGTGACGTGGCGTGCGGAGCGTCCCGAACGCGGCGCCCTGATCCTCCTCGGCGACGGGCGGTGCCTGCGGCTCGGAGAGGAGCGCCTCGTCGGGCTGTTCGGGGCGCTCCTCGGCGGCGCCCGCCCCGACGAGCGCGTGGAGCGTCTCGTCATCGGGTGCAGCGACGCGATCGGCGCGAGGCAGTGCGGGCGGAGGCGCGCCGTCCTTGCCCTCGTCGGGGACCTCGCCGAGCGACAGGTATTCGGAGAAGCGACGCGCGGAGAGCTGCTCGGCGGCGCATGCGAGGAGCGCGAGGAAGGCGCGCCCGGAAGGATCGGGGCGCGTCGTCCCGCGCGCGAAGTAGACGGGGATCTTCGCTCGTCGGAACGCCTCGACGACGTGCGCGCCGTAGCGCGGTGCGCGGAGGAGGACGGCCATCCGGTCGAGCGGCGTTCGGGACTCGGCGGCCTCGGCGAGGACGAGCCGCGCGATCTCCACGCACTCACGGCTCTCGCCGGGCGCCGAGAGCACCGTCACGGCTTCGTCGGGGACCCTGGTGCCCTCGGCGGCGGTTGCACCGAAGAGGCCTGACCAAAGCTGCGCGAGCGGTCCCTCCGTCGCATCCGGGACGTGCTCCTCGCGTTTCGTCACGTCGAGGGCGGCGGACGCAAGCTCGAGCGCGCGCTCGTCGCCGGTCGGGATCACGGCGAGGGCGGCGGGGGCCTTCTCGACGAGCGCCTCGACGAGCTCGCGCTCCGCCCGGCTCCGCAGCGGGACGTCGAGGAGAAGGAGCGCGGCGCTCGCCGGGGCCAGACCCGTCCGGCCGCGCGCCACTTCGGTCGCGATCGCGAGCGTCCGCGCGCGATCGGCGAGCTTCGTGGCCTCCAGCTCCGCCTCGTAGGCGGCGAGCAGTCGAGCGAGCGTGGGGTCGGCGATCTTCTCGGCGCGCGCGAGGCGAAGCTCGCCGAGCGTGCGTGCGAGCGCTCGCGGGAGGCCGGGCCGCTCGCGAATCGGAGCGAGGCGGCCGAGCGTATCGCCGTGATTGTGGACGACGCGTGCGCACAGCGCCTCGAGCGCGAGGGCGCTCGCGGGGACGAGCCCAAGCCGGGCGAGCTCCGTCCGTGCGAGTGACGCGGCGAGAGCGCCGAGCGTCGTGCGCTGCCATCCGAGCGATGCGCGGAGCCCGTTGCTGCGCGCGATCGCGGTTCGCGCGACCTCGGCCGCGGCGTCGATCGACGCCGCGACGATGGTGACGTGTGGCTCGCGCCGTCCGCCGAGCCACTCTGCTGCGCGATCGACACGCGCTCGCGCGCTCGGGCTCTCGAAAACGACGCGAGACATGGAGGTCTGCTCTTACACGGCCCGCTCGAGCCCTGCCACCCGCAAGCACCGCAGGACGCAGCAGGATTGCCCGAGCGGGCGCTCTTCGAGACCACCCGTTCTCGGGCCCCGCCGCGTCGCCCGGCCATCGGCTCGGAGCGTTTCGGCAGCGGTTGGCTTCGTGTCTGGCCTCGAGAGGCCTGGCGTCCCCGGTACGATTCGAACGTACGACCGCCGCTTTAGGAAAGCGGTGCTCTATCCAGCTGAGCTACGAGGACTCAAGATCTCGACTTAGCCGACCAGGAGCGCGGCGTCGAGTGCCCTCGTGATCTTACGGACGGGGGGCGTCCGGTTGTGGTCCCCCATGCCGAGGAGCCACGGTCGCGCCGCTGTCGGTACCGCCCGTGGGCAGAGTTGATGATGAGGACGTTCTCGGTCGACGTTCTGTGTCAGCCCGCGTTCCTCGGGCCGGCTTCGGCTGGTGGCGCACCGCTGGGGCCGGAGGCAAGAAGAGACCGTGCGGGCCGTGATTCGTGGGGATGCGGCACCCACGCGCGGCGGAGGATCGAGCCGACCCGCTAGGGATGTGGCCCGCGACAGCGAACCGAGTCGAAGGCCTGCGGTAGCGGGAAGGACGGATGCTGTGCTCGGTGCAGTCGCCGAGCGCGGTCGAGCACGCCTCACGGGCGACGGTCATGGACGCGACGCGACGCGTCCGTGGACGTGACGAGGCTCTCTCCCACCATCCTGAGCGTCCGGCACTGGTCTCGCCTCCTCGGCGGGCTGCTGTACGCCACCTCACCTCGCCTGCGATGGCCGCAGCTCCTCCAGAGAACGTTCGACGTCGATATCCTCGACTGCCCGAAGTGCAAGGGCCGGCTTCGGCTCATCGAGACCGTCGTCGAGAAGGGCGCCGCGCGCCAGATTCTGGAACGCCTCGGCTTTCCGGTCGAAGCTCCGCGGCTGGTCCGCGCCCGCGATCCGACTACGCTCGACGGCGACGAGCCCGACGCCGCGTAGTGAGCGAGCCGTGCCAACTGCTGGCTCGAGCGGGACCGTGCGCCGTTTGGGCGTGATCGACGGGGCGTTTCCGTTCTGGCTGAAACTTCGTACGTCGGACGTTATGTCGTCTGCGGAGCCCGCTCGTCTTGATCGCCGGCTGCGCTTTGCACTTCCCTTCTCGCCCCCGACTACGATGGGATGAAGCAGGACGAGATCTACCGGGACGAGCTGGGCCCAAAGCCGAAGATGGTTCACGAGAAGGGGGACGCTTGTTGGCGGTTCTTCAATCTCCCTTGAGCTCTGGAGACTGCCTTGAATTCAGCCGATAACCCTATCGACCAGCGACGCGGCGATGGCGAGTACGAAGTCCGCGAGGTCTTGCGGGTCGTCCTCTACGTCCGCGTTCCACATCTTCTGTGCAATGAGGCAATAAGTGGAGCCATCGAGGACTTGCTTCAGTCTCCCGCCGGTGCGCAGCTGCGATACATGGCAGACTCCTCAGGTGACTGGCGAGCGTATCCGCGAGAGGAGATCACGCGCAGGATGCGCGCAAGCCTTGTGGGCGCTGCGGGAACCATCAATGGCACGCTCAGTCTGACGAGCGATCCCACTTCAAGCGCACCTGACTTTTACCTTGAATACAACGGCTTCGCGATCGATCGACCGCTCTTCCGTGATCGCGCGGGCTTCATGTTCTTCTGGGTCCCGTCATCCTGGGTGCGCTCGAGCCAGGAGTTGGTTATTTCCACTGTCAGTGCGCTGGCTGTGCATTTACCGATCTCGTTCGCCTCTGCTGACTTAACCATAGTCGGCAAGTCTGAGCGTGCCCAGCAATTGGTCAACCGCTACATGGGTATCGATGTCGCTGACGTTTCCAGTACAGCCATTGACCTCGGGGACAGGGTCGCCGGGGTGTTCTGGCTCAACGTGTACGGCCCGAACGTGGCGAAGTTGGTTCGCGAACGCTATCTGGCGTCTGACAGCCTACAGGCCGCATGGCGTGCGACTGAGCTACCTCGCGGTAGGCTAATGCTGCTAGCAGACTCTGGCCCTCAACGCGGCGACAAGAATCGAAAGGAAGCGCTGGTGGACCGTGAAGCTCTGGCAGTCCAACTCGCGGAAGGGGACCTTCTTCATATACCAACACGCAGCGTGTACTTCGATCGCACACCGGAGGACAGCGGAGAGGAACTGCAGATGCGATGGCACCGGCGCTATTTGGACCTGGCCTGAACCCCCCCCGGTTCTCGCTGCCGCCTCCACGACGCAAGCGTGACCTTCGGTCATTGCAGCCTTCATCCCATCTGGCGAGCATCGTGGCAGAGACGGACGAGACCCATCCTGAGTTCGTTCGGCGATGCGGTCTTGGAGGGACCGATGAGGTCACGCAGCTGTCGGTGCGACGGGGTCAGGCGCGCACTCGGAAGTGCGCGCGGGCACGCTGCGGTCGCAACTTGACGCCAAAAGCGTGGCTCGACCGAGGGAGCGTGAGTCCGCGCCAGCAGCCGCGTGCGAAGCCGGTTGCGGACACTGCGGAGGCTCGTATCAGGCGACCGCAGCTACTGGTGGTGGCGCGCAGAGGAAGACGAAGGCGCGTACGCGATACGTGCCGTACGGAAAGACGACGTCGCGCTCGCCACGCATGGCGCGCAGAACCGCGGCGCGGCGTTCGGCACGGAATGCGATGAGTGCATCGAGCTCCCGAAGCCGTCGCGCCTTGCCGAGGCAGGCGAGATGGGGCCGGAGTCCGCGACGAGGTTCGACGGTCTTTGGAGTATCCGTCGGCTCCGCGCGGAGGATCGCCTTTCGCCCGAGCACGCGACGCCCAGCGGCTACTCGCTCTTCGCGAGCCCGCGCCTCTTCGCGCAGTACAGCGTCCTGGACCTTGGCGCTCCACTCCGCGTCCGAGAGGTCTTCGAAGCCGTCGGGACATTCGAGGCGAATCGTGACCTCATCGGGCATCTTACCGTCGGGCCGGAAGAAGCCGCGCGGACGCTTCACGGTCTTCGAGCGTCCGGAAAGATGGAGGCCGAGCGAGCATGCGCCCGGCCAATCCGCGACGCGCTCCGCGAGATGCTCAGCGAAAGGACTGGCCGGCAGGTAGACGAGCTTGGCGAATCGGTCGGCGGGCTCGACGAGGTAGATGGCGTTCGGTCGTCGGAGGCGACATGGCGTACGACGGCGCAACGCCCGCCGGGGATCGTCTTCTCGACAACGCCGGCGTCGTTCGGCGGAACCTTGCGCTTCGTCGAAGCGCAAAGGTCGAAGCGAGGCTCCTCCACCCCTGAAGGACACGGCGGGCAAGGGATACTGAATGTGGCGCTCGTGCTTCGGGAGAGGCCGTTCTGGATGCGCCACTCCTTGAACCTGCGAATCGAGCACCGATGCGCTTCGGGTCGCCTCGGTGCTCGAGGGCGGCCACCCGGGGTTGGCTAAAGTCGACCACTCGAAGGTCGCGGGACTCAGGCGAGCGAGCTCGACTCGCCGTCGATGCGCGAAGACGCTCGTACGTCGTGCTCCAGTCCTCCCACGCGGGCGATCTGCGGAACTCCGACGGAGTCTGTCCGAAGACCTGCTTGAATGCGCGACTGAAGGCCTCGTGACTGTCGTAGCCGCTGGCGAGGGCGATCGCGAGAACGGAGTCGTGCTGGTAGAACGCCAGGCGGAACGATGCCCGCCGAAACCGGAGCAGTCGCACGTATTCGTGCATGCTGACGCCGAAGGTCGCCGAGAACTGCCGGTGAAAGTGATACTTCGAGACGCCGGCCATTGCGCCGAGGCGCTCGAGGGAAAGACCGCCGTCGAGATGTTGGTCGATGTGCTCGAAGACCCGGCGGAAGCGGTGGGCGTAGGCCTCCATCGTCATCGTCGAAGCGTTCGATCGAGGAAGGCGCAAACATCCGTTCCGAGCCTCTCGTGGAAGCCGGCACGGTCGAAGTCCGGCGGATCGTGCCAGCCGGCAGACGGAGGGAGCGTGCTCAGAAACGAGAGGTGACCGGCGTGCTCGACGCGCCGGTGGTCCACCTTCAGCCTGTCCGGAACCCGGCATCTGTCGCATGAGGGGGGGCACGTTCTCGCGCATTCTCCAATGCGTGCGAACGGATATCGCGTCTCGAGACTTGGCAGAAACCACCAGTTCGCTAGCCAGGATTTCAGACCAAACAGGCTTTTGAAAGCGTGAATTTACTCCCCGTCGGTTTCATAGTTCGTTCGGCTGCAGCCTGCCCAATGGCGCGGTCAACAGGACGCAGGAGATTCTGCGGAAAGCTAGAGTCGCGTTGATTGACCTTGGTTCTATCCTCTTCGCGTCGGCAATTGGGGCACTACGGAACGCTATGCAGTATCTTGCAAAATCATCTCGCTTGCCTTTTCACCAATCATGATACAGGGCACGTTCGTATTGCAGCTCGTAATGGTCGGCATAATTGACGCGTCGACCACCCGCAACCCATCCATACCATGAACGCGCAGGCGGTCATCGACGACTGCCGATGCATCACTTCCCATTTTGCAGGTTCCCACCGGATGGTAGATGCTGTCGCTCTTCGCTCTGATGTAGTCATCCAGATCCGAATCAGAAGTCATGTCCTTGCCTGGGGAATATTCCTCGCCTCGAATATCATCGAACGCGCGCTGCGAGACAATGTCTCGGAACAGGCGTAGCGCATCCCGCAATGTGCGCATGTCTGCAGGAGCAGACAGATAATTTGGGTCAACACGCGGCAAATCGATTGGATCTGAGGACTTTGCCAGCACCGACCCGCGGCTTTCTGGACGAGACTTGTTGATCAGTCCCATGAAGCCTTCGACCGGCACAATCTTGCGCCCGTGATCGTTGTACATGATGTTGAGCAGGTGGAACTGCACGTCTGGCGAGGGTATATCTGGACGTGTTCGGAGAAAGCTCATCACCTCGACTCCCGGCGCGGCAGCTACACCATCGCCCGTCAGAAAATACTGCAACGCGCACAGCATCTGACGGTGACGGCGCAAATACTTCAGCTTGGAGCAAGCCTCCTTCAGACGGAACTGGACCGGTATCGCAACATGATCCTGCAAATTGCGTCCCACCCCGGGCAAATCAAGTCGCGCGTTGATGCCGCTCTGCTTGAGATGCCGCTGATCCCCAATACCCGACAGCTGCAAAATATGCGGAGAATTGAATGCGCCGCCGCAAAGCAACACTTCTTGGTCGGCATACACGTGGCACAGACGCCCTCGCCTCAGGTATTCCACACCGACCGCACGATTTCTCTCGATGATGATGCGGGTGACCCGCGCCTTCACGATGATGCGCAGGTTCTTTCGATGCTTGACTGGCGTGACATAACCTCGTGAAACACTCGACCTAATGCCATGACCTATCGCCGCATCACAAGGCCCAGTCCCTTCTTGATTACCCGAGTTCAGGTCTTCATTGTAAGCATAGCCAGCTTCGCTGCTGGCTCGCAGCCAAGCCTGAGAAATGGGATTGTCGAGACCGGCGCGCGACGTTCTGATTGGCCCGTCGCGACCATGCCCAAACGCTTCGCCCCCATGCCAGCACTCCGCCTTGACAAAATAGGGGAGCACGCTTTCATAATCCCAGCCCGCGTTACCCAACTGAGCCCAGTGATCATAATCCTGCCGATGGCCTCTCATATGAATCATGGCGTTTATCACCGAGCAACCTCCCACGCTGCGGCCGCGTGGGAGGAACATTCTCCTGTTATCTGCGTGCTGCTGGGGTTCGGTGTGATATCCCCAGTCCAGCTTTCCCGACTGCATCAGATGAAAGTATCCTGCGGGCATATGGATGAGCGGGCTTTTGTCCCAACCACCAGCCTCCAGCACGACGACTTCGACATCGGGATTTTCAGAAAGGCGATTGGCTAGTACGCATCCGGCCGAGCCGGCACCAACGATGACGAATGTGGCCACTGTCTGATCTCGCTATGGTGTAGTACGACGCAACTCGTTCGGTAGGCTCGTCTAGCGACGGCGAAACAAGGGTTGAAGCTTGTCCATGTATATCAAGAACCGTGGCGCAGAGTCGCTTTCAGACGCTATTCGCCATTGGTAAGGATCGTCGATCGCAATCCATTGCTACTCATCTGCTTCGGTGGAGTTGACGTTCCGGAACGCCATCAATAGTACCTGTAACCCCATGCACGAATTCATTCTCGACCAAAGCCTCCTTGGTCACGGAGCGATATCGACAGTGGGTGGAAAATCAAGCGAAGCAGTGATAACCATCTCATGCTCGAGCCGCACCTGCGCCGCCTCGAACAGGCACTTCCAGAGCCCCGGGATGGCCGCAGCAGGCATTCGCCCACAGGCCAGCAGAATGATATTTCTCCTTGCTGCGCCTGTGTATCAACATCTCGCCAGCGGAATTGAGAACGAATACGGAAAGGGCGCGGCGCAGATCGCCGTCAACATGAACAGCAAGTTTGCCTTCTGTCCATGGATGCGATCCTCTTCGTCCACCAACGCCAGAAGGGGCTCGCGCTGAACTTGCCTTTCATTAATGCGCCACTCTCCAGATACGGTCCTATCGAACTGCCAAGTGCTTGAAGCCAGTTCCGCCTAGGCGAACAACAGCAGCCCCACCCAGACAAGGAAAATACAGACCAAACCTGCGAGCAGCACCGCGCCGCTCACGGCAATGCAGCCCAGCATCTTCATGGCGGGAGGCACCGGCACCGAGCGGATTGCAGCGGAAAGCCGCTGATCGTCCTGGTCATCCGAGCGGGCAGTCCACTGATTCACTCCTCCAGTTCCAAAAATCATCCGGAACCGTAATCCAAGGCTTCTGCCCTGCAAGACCGGCTGGCCTATCCAACTTGCAATCTCATCGTTATAGGCAATCGGACTTCGCTGAATGGTATGCCGCGGCGATTCGGCATACTGCTTGAGATTGCGCTCCTTGTCCTGTTCAATCCTGCTTTTCATGGAACGCACTGGCGGCAGCGCTACCTTGCTCTTGATGAGCTCGATGAGCCAGCGCGCCTGCATCTCGGACATCGAAAGAAGGCCCCCGGACTCTGGCTGCACCAGCCCTATAAACGACAGGCTGGAACCGATCTCCGGAACGAACATGTTCATGTAAAGATTCACATCATTGACATGGCCCCCAAAGACTGCCGAGCGAATCTCCTCTGGAAGAAATGGGAAAGAGATTTGATATCCAGTGCAGAGAATGATTGTGTCGGCTTTGTGCGAACATTCGTCGCCGAATATCACCCTGTCGCCAACAATCCGCTGAATTTCTCCCTTTGCCTCTATCTGCCTGTTCTGAAGCAGATGAATGAAGCGTGTTCCCAGCGTCGGATGAGAGCGAAGGGCTCTGTGCTTTGGCTTCAAGCCAAATTTATCCGGATGCCCGACAGTGAGAAGGATTGCTTTTTCATAAGCAGCAGAAACCCACTGCCACGGAAGCCATTTGATTAGCCTGGGCGCATAGAGATCGGCAGGATAACCAAACACATGGTTCGAGAGTACCCATGCTCCGGAGCGAGCACTGACCGTGACGGACCGAGCTCTTTCAGCTACATCGCAGGCGACATCCACTCCACTATTTCCCAAACCGACGACGACGACGTCCTTATCGTCGACGTCGCAGAAGCGATTGCCTTTGTACTGAGCGCTGTGGAGTACTGTCCCGTTAAAATCATTCAGCCCGGGAATGTCCGGGTAAAGTGGCACAGAATGATGTCCTGATGCAATTGAGACGAAGCGGGTAGACCAGGAATCAGCCGTATGGCCATCCGTGGTCCGCGTCGACACGACCCACCGATCCTGCGCCGATTGCTCTAACCCGATGACTTGGGTGCCAAAACGTATATGCTCGAGGATCCCATGGTGCTGGACATAGTCACTTATGTACTTGTGCATTTCCCTGTTATCGGGAAAGTCCGGCGCTCCGTCCGGAAAAGGGAACCCCGCGAAAGCATAGTTATGCTTGCTGACGTTGATCCGGGTCGAATACATGACGCCGCCGGGCTTGTCCGGATCGAAAGCCCAGATGCCCCCAACTCGGAATGTCTGCTCGAGCACCAACACTGAAAGCCCGGCCGAAAGCGCATGCTTTGCAACGGCAAGACCGCTTATTCCTGCTCCTATGACGATCAGGTCATATTGTCGACGAGCACTGTCGCAATGAGTAGGCATTCAGTAATGTCTCATTAGAATGATGTCGGACAGCTCGCGCACGATGTTCATGCCTATGCTGTCTGGGAAGTTCTGCTGCAATCGGGAGAACGCCTCCTGCAGACTGTCATGCGCTTGATCGCGACAACGCTGTGGCACACCCATTTCGACAATCTCCTGTGCCACTTGAAGCGCCACGGGCCCGTTGTTCTTTGCTCGTCTGATGTCTCTTATCAAGCGAGCTCGTTGTTCGCCAGATACCGAGTTCAGCGCCGAGATGACAGGAAGCGTCGTCTTCCCCCTACGCAGATCATCCCCTCGTTTGGGATCGTCGTCTCGAAGCCCAACCAGATCCAGAGCATCATCCACCGTCTGAAACGCAGACCCGAGGCACTGGAAGAAGCTACCCAGCGCCGCAACCTGTTGTGCAGTGCCTCGACCGATGATACCGCCAATCCTCGCATACGTCCGAAATGGCATTCCGGACTTAAGAAGGTCGCAATAATGAATCTTGGCGCTGATCGAGCGTAGCTCGTCGGCGGTGGGCTCATCTGTCAACGTATCGATGTCGAGCTGATGATCGATTCCCTGGCCGATGTGCGCGACTCGTATAAGGTCTATATATTCCCCATACACAGCCGCCTTCTGCTCGACCGTCAAACCCGATCGCTCGATAATCTGCTGCACGATGAAATAGGCCAGGCTTCCGGAGTTGATTGCGGTGGCCACACCGTGAATCTCATGACAGGCAGCCCCCCCGCGCCGTATAGGAGAGCCATCCTGCACATCGTCAATAATCAAGGCTCCGGTGTGAAGGAGTTCCCCAAAGACCAGCCAATCGCTGCACGCGTCGAATGGCGTGCCAACCAGCTCTGAGCAAAGCGCCACAGTCACGCCCCTCCAGAGCTGACCACCACGCTCGATGATGTCTCTTAACGGGCTCAGCACCGGTGGCAGGCACTGGGCAGGAAACGCATCAATGCAAAGGTCGTCGTACTCCCGACATCCGAAAAGTGCTTGAACGTCTGGCAAGTCCGTGCCATTGGGCAAAATTCGCTCGATCGCGCGATGTGCATAGCCATTGACCCGCTCAAGAAAAGCGTCGACGGGTACCAGTGCTTTCCTGGTACAGATAAAGAGCCCAATTTCGTCAACAGACTTGCTGTCGACCTCCCCCTGGATCTCGCATAGACCTAGCCACCTTGGACAGCCTTCGTACAAGACGACGGACTCGGACATGGGCACGATGGCGCTTATCGTCAGACTTGCCGACGGCGCGTCTACGGTGAGCTTTGTCGGGTAGCTTTCAAAGGTAAGGCCACTGGTCCAGTGCTCCACAGCCTGCACATTGAGCGGCTGATCCGTATCTTGCCAACGGCCACAAGAAGGAATCAGCACACCGTGTTGTGCTGCTATCACGGGTGGCCCCGGATATTCGTCGGAGCACGTCCACGTCTTGACAGTCAATAGCGTGTCAGATGCCGTGCCAGTACTGATGTAGCCACCCGTTGACAAGCCCGATGATGAACGAAGATCGAACTTGAGCGTATCCAACCGGCCCGCTATCGCCAACCCTGACGGATTTGATCGGAGCACCAATTGCACGTCGGCTCCGGCGGCAATCGAGCAGATCAATAGATCGGGCTCGTCAGGATCGCTTTCAATAGCGACCTGGGCTCCCCAATGAACTCGTCCGCCGAATGGATTGTCCCCCGGGACGCCAGGTAAACAAAACAGCTCGTATCTGGCCGAGCCGATCGCCTCGACAATCTGCACATAGCAGCCTCGCTCGCCCGAGAGGTTTCGAATCAGCTCTATGTAAAACAGCCATCGTCGAGACGAAAGGGTGCGCGCATCCAATATGAGTCGAAACGTACTGGACCATTCACAGCTGTCATTGAAAGAAAGTAGTGAAGCCTGGCGGTGATTCTCAGCAGGACAAGGCACGGCATCGCTCCCGCATGTGCGGCATACGAGGTTATCGAAGAGGCGCGCAATCTTTTATCTCTGGTAACGGTCAAAGAACTTCCGTACCGTGCCAAAAGCATCGACGGCCTCTGGCAAGGCAGCAGCAAGCCACCATCCATGGCACAGGCCTTCCCAGACATGGAGTTCTGCTGGTACGCCAGCCGCCAATAGTGCTCTGTGAGAACACAGTACTGTACTCAGCGTTTCATCTCGCCCTCCGCCCAAGAATACCGTGGGCGGGAACTGCGCAAGTATCTCAGGCGAGAACAGCGGTGCGACCGAGGGCGAGCATGGATCCACATCCCCAAGAAAAACCGTCAGATCGGTCGCAAGCGGCGTGGGCGTCGCGCCGCCATAGAAAACATAGCCCTCCAACGCCGCGGCGTAATGTCCCGTATCGCCGCGCGAGCCTGAGGGGGAAAGAACCTGCGACAGGCCTGCGCTAAAGAGCGCCAAGGCAGCTGGCCGCGGAATATCCTCGCTGATCATGCGAGTCACCGCCATCTGCATGAGTTGACCACCCGCTGACGTTCCCACCAGGGCGATCGATTCTGGCTTCTGTTGCTTGAGCAGCGCTTGATACACCGCCAGAATTTGATTGATCTGTGTGGGGAATTTGCTTTCCGGTGCCAACGAGTAGTCGATGGATATCACCTTGATATTAGCCACGGATGACAGACCGATGGCTTCGGATATGGCGCCCTGCCCGTTGCAAAAGGCACCCGCATGCGCAAACAGGACAATGCGGGAAGTTCCAGCGGCTGCGGCCGCATCGCCCGACGGTGAAATCACGTCGACGTTGACTCCCGCAATGACATCCCGTTGGATTGCCACGGGAAAGACCCCTCTTGCCTGAGCCACCAGAAGATCCCAGACGCCTTTCCAACGATTACGAGCGTCATCCCAGGTTTCGTCTTCGTTGCGCACGAGATTGCCTGGGGCCATGTGCAGAAAGGAGGCATAGAACTGTTGTGCGTAAGGCGAGAGTGCTTCCGACATGGGAACAGTGATCGAAGGCAGCGTGACTGCTCCGCTCAGATTAACATCCATAGGCACGGCGTTCTCCTTGTGCTTCGCTTAGGTTGGCGGAATCAATCAGGGTTCTTGCGAGAGCGACGCTGTCGTCTGACGTCAAGAGCGCTCAGTGCGCCTCACGTTCATGAGGTGTCCTATACCCGGCATGCGCAGGCCATCGTCCCGGCTCTGGAGATATCGAGTCTGCATTTCTTCCGGAGAAAGATCGGCGATGACTTCGAATCCCATGTCCTTGATTTGATCTGCAAACGGAGTGGGATCAAACCCCGGGCGCAGCGTTTCGCCGCGCTGCGCTCCTGCTTGTCGTACGACATCCAGGATTGGGCGGTCTTCTGCATAAACGAATGGAGCGGCAACGGGGTACTCAAAGACTATCTCGCTATCGGACACCGAGGCCGCAATGGCGCGAAGCGTCGAAAAGACGGCGTCATCGGTCAGATACCAGACCACGCCTAACCAAGTGAAGAAGGTGGGCTTGCGGATATCAAAACCGTGCAACGCCAACTTTTCAAAGAGTGCCTCGCGCTCGAAATTGACCGGTACAAACGTGACCTGGCTTTCCAGCTCGGGCGCCTGAGACCGAACAAGCGAACGCTTCCACTCCTGCATCGCGGGCAGGTCGACTTCGAAGACGTGAACCCCCCGCTTTTGAAGCCCCAAGCGATAAGCCGATGAATCCAGGCCTGCGCCAAGGACGACATACTGAGTCACCCCGCGAGCGACCGCCTGCATCAAACGATCTTCGGCAATTCTGCTTCTTACGACAATGCCCGAGCGGATTGCTCTCAGCAAGCCAGCGGCAGCGGAATCCGAATACGGTGAGAGCAACCCCTTGCGAATATTTCCTAACGCTTGATCAAGAGCCTCATTCGACGCAAGGCCACAAAAGCCAAGCGCAAATTCATCGTGGAGAAGTTTCGGAGCATCATCCTGAAGAGTATGGACGGCTCGCATCATGGCGGCAAAGTCTGCGGTCAGACTACGTACGGCTTGCTTCAACGTTCTCTCCAAACGGTGGTTAGAAAAACACGAGCCGATAGAGACATCTGCGATGTCATCTGTAAGGAAAGATTGAATGATTGTGTCGCATAAGTTCTAAGTTTTTTCGTTAACAGTAGTGGTCTGCACGCCTGGTGCGGGCACGTCTTCTGCCTCGTAGCCCGTGTCATGCGAGGTGAGAGTGGTGTCCGACGGAAGGACGACGGTGTGGATTTGTTGATCGGACGGGCCGATGGCACGCGCCTGTAGACCGGGCCGCTGAGGTCACAATCTTCAC
Organism: Myxococcales bacterium 68-20; assembly: GCA_001899635.1. Classification (GTDB taxonomy): domain Bacteria; phylum Myxococcota_A; class Polyangia; order Polyangiales; family Polyangiaceae; genus Labilithrix. The sequence continues at coordinate 152,690 of MKVQ01000014.1, forward strand.
GGAAAGTGTATTATCACGGTCGGGATGGTTGGGCAAGTGTTCGCCGTGACAGTTCTGGGGGCCATAATGGCGGTGAGCCTCCCGCGCTTCCGTGGACACTCCGCGTAGCGCGAATATGCGCGAGGAGTGTTCAGCGCCTGCAGATGGAGCGCGAAATTCTAAAAACGGCGGCCACCTTTTTCGTAAGCGTACGGCCACCACCGTCGTGACGTCGTAGCGATCCTCCAGGATGGTTCTGCGCCAGGCGATTCCGATGGCGCGCGGAAAGTGGTCGGAGGTCGAAGCTCGCGGTGTACTCGAGGCTTGGCGCAGGAGCGGGCTTCCGCTGGAACGATTCGCGAGGCAGCGAGGGTTCGTCCCGCAGCGCCTTCAGTGGTGGAAGCGCAAGCTGGCAGCCGCCGAGATGAGCAACGCACTGAGCCCGGCGACGGAGCTTTCGCCGGTGCGCATTACGTCGGAGCCGCGCCGGGGCGAGCCGGTGACCGTGTTGCTTCGCACGGGCCACATGCTCAAGGTCGCCCATGGCTTCGATGAAGAGGCCTTCGCACGCGTCGTCGCTCTGCTCGAGGGGACCTGATGCTCGGACTGCCGCCGAGCGTCCGCATCTACTTCGCCGCGGAGCCCACCGACATGCGCAAGGGCATCGACGGCCTGAGAGCGATCCTCGAAGCGACGCTGCGGCGAGATCCCTACGAGGGCCATCTCTTCGTGTTCGTCGGCAAGGCGAAGGACAAGGTGAAGATCCTCTTCTGGGACCGGTCCGGCTTCGTGCTGTACCTCAAGCGTCTCGAGAAGGGCCGCTTCCAGCTGCCCGTCGTCGACCAGCGCCGCAAGCATGTCGAGATGGAGCCCGCCCAGCTCGCGATGCTCCTCGACGGAATCGATCTCAACGCCCGCCGCCTCGCTCGATGGACTCCAGATCAGGAAGAGGGGATCGACACAGATCGCCGACTGTGATCAAAGCTGGTCGATGGTCGTGCCGCCCGTGGACCATGACTGCTCGCTGCAGAAGGTCGTCGACGATCTGGCCGACCGGCTCGCGAAGCTCGAGCACGAGAACGCGCAGCTAAAGAAATCGCTGTTCGGCGCGCTCTGCCGCGGGGTCGCGCGGCTTCGGTTCGACGGATGCGCGGAGACGCGGCTCGTCGCTTGGTGGTCTTGTTGGGACTTTCTGCGCAGGCTGCGCAAGGTGGATGCGCGGGCTGCGCATGTTCGGCAACCGGTGGTGCACACGGGTCGAAAGCCCCACGCCGCGCTGGACCTCGTGGTAGCCAGTGGCGACATTGGCGGCGGTGATGTTGCTTCGAACCCGTCACGCAGTCGTGTGCGCCGTGCTGGGCTCGCTCATCGTGCCCACCTCCGCACGTGCCGAAGCAAACACCGAGCGACCGATCGCTGTCGCGCTCGAATACGACGTCCCCGACGCGTGCCCTTCGGTCGAGACGTTTCGCCAGCAGATCGAAGCGCGAGGCTCGGAGCGTGCTCTCTTCCTCAAGTCGGCAGACGGGGACGCCACACAAGGCAGGCTTCGCGTTCGCGTTCTCGTGACGGCGGAGCGCTACGGGCGCGCCCGCGCTCAGCTCACGATCGTGAGCTCTCGTGGCGATACGAGCGAGCGCGCCTTCGACGCGGCCACATGCGAAGAGGTCGTCGACGCGAGTGCCCTCCTCGTCGCGATCGCGATGGAGGCGGAGCGCGGGACGAGCGAACCGAAGGCGCCCCCTCGCGCAGCACTCCCCGCGTCGAGCAAGCCATCGCCCCTGTCGTTCCTCGTTTACGCTGGCGCAGGCGTCGGTGCAGGCCTTGGCCCGAGCTTCGGTCCCGCGCTCGAAGGTGGCGTCGGGCTCCGCTCGCGTCATGCCTGGGGCTCCGAGGCTCGGCTCGAAGCCAGGCATGTCAGGCTCGGCACCACCGAGGTCCAGGGCGGCACGGCGCGCTTCGACCTCGTTGCTGGCGCAGTCGAAGGATGCCCGGTTGCGTTTCGTGCATACGGCCTGCGGCTCTCGCCGTGTGCTGCAATCGCGGTTGGGCGGCTCTCAGCGATCGCGTCGGGGTTCGCCAATGCGCGCGAACGCGCGGTCCTCTATTTCGGAGCCGAGATCGGTGGAAGGCTGACGGTCGAGCTGGGACCGGCCTTCTTGGGGATGGAGGCATGGGGCACGCTGCCGTTGACCCGAGAGACGTTCATCTTCGGGACGGCCGGTACAGCGCATCGTCTTGCTTCGCTCGGCATTTCGAGCTCCGCGAGCCTCGGCCTGCATTTCAGGTGATCAATTTGGACGCCGCCGTACATCGGTCAGTGGCGCCTCGTCATGGCCACCGCCTTAGCCTCGACCGTTGCGGCTACTCCGCTCACGCGGGAGCACGCTGATTCCTGTCCACCGCCGACCGACCGGAGCGTGGTGGAGTCGCGGATGCGCGCGTCCGTGCTTGCCCACCACACCTTCGTTTGGCGCTGCCTTCGACGGCTCGGTGTTCCGGAGGCGGGCGCGGACGACGCGGCGCAACAGGTGTTTCTCGTTCTCTCCACGCGTCTTCACGAGGTTCCGACCGAGAGCGAGAAAAAGTTCCTCTTCGCCACGGCCGTTCGCGTCGCGGCGAACGCGCGCCGAGTTCGCGCGAGGGTTCGGGAGGAGGTCTGGCAGGACGATCCGCCCGAAGTCGCGTCGGACGAGCTCGATCCGGAACAGTCGCTGTCTGTCGCCCGCCAGCGCGCGCTCCTCGAAGAGGTCCTCGCGGCGCTGCCGATCGAGATCCGCACCGTCTTCGTCCTGACGGAGTTCGAGAAGATGAGTGCCTCCGAGGTGGCTGCACTCGTCGACGTGCCGATCGGGACGGTGGCCTCGCGGCTCCGCCGCGGACGAACGCTCGTGGAACAACAGATTCGACGTGTTCAGGCTCGTCTCGTCGCGCCGCCTCGCGCACGAAGCGACCGCGGAGAGCAGTCATGACCGACTTTCGCGATGGCCTCTCCGACTTTGGGCGTGGCCTCTTCGAGGCCGCTGACGAGGACCGCCCGGCGCCGCAGGCGCGCGACGCGCTCCTCGCTACAGTCCTCGGCTCGGCTGCGGTGACGACCTCGGTCACCGCCGCGACGGTCTCGGCCGCCGTGAAGGGCGGGCTCGCCGCACATGCAAGTGCGGGGACTGGGCTCGCGACGAAGGGGGCCACGCTCTTCGGAGCGAAGTTCCTCGTCGCGAGTGCGCTCGCCGTGACGACCACCGCGGTGGTGGTGAAGGAGTTGCGCACGATCGACGAACCTCCGCCTGCGATCGTCTCCACGGTTTCATCCAGTAGCCGGACGCTGCCGCAGGCACCTTCGCGAGCACCGGCGATCGTCGAGACCGTGGCTCCTTCGCCGGAAGAGTTGCCTTCGTCGGGTGCCAGCGCGGAAGAGGCGCTGCCACCGCGGGTCGAACCCGTGCCGTTCGCTCCCGCTCCGCTTCCGCCTCCCGCTCCCGTGAAAGCCTACGTCGTGCCGGTGCCCGCCGGTCCGAACGACGTTGGGCGAGACGCGCGCGACCCGCTCGAAGACCGAGCTCTCGCGACCAAGGGCGTCACGGCCGAAGATGAGCTTCCGTCGAGCCTTCGACCTGCACCGGCGTCCGCGGACGAGGCAGTGCCTCCTCCAACTGCGTCGTCTCTTGGAGCGCAGATCGCGCTCATCGACGCCGCGCGCGCCGATATGCGCTCGGGAGATGCACGCGGCGCGTTGGCGAAGGTTCGAGCGTTCGAGCTTCGCTACGGAACTGCGGCCTCCCTTGCTCCGGAGGCGATGCTCGTGCGTGTGCAGGCCCATCTGGCAATGGGGAATCGTGGGCTCGCCGAGGCGACGGCCGATGCGTTGCTCCGCGCGCATCCGTCGAGCTCCGCTGCGCGTCGTGCGACGAATCTCGTCGGCAATCATGATTGAGCGATCGGTTCGAGCGGTGTCCGTACATCGATACGAAGACGCCTCGCCGAGGAGTATGAGAATGAAATCGATTCGAGTGGTGCCTTTCGTATTCGCTTTGCTCGTGGGCTGTTCATCCGCGCCCGTCGATCTCGGTGATCCGGGACGAAGCCGGTCGCCGCAGCAGCAGGAGCGAGATCAGCCAGTTGGTGACCGCAACGGAGCCGAGGGTGGCGACACCCCGCTCGAGGGGCCAAGCACCGAAACCCCTGCGCAGTCCGGCGAGCCGGAGCTCGTACTCGACGCCACGTCTCTTGGTGGCCTGGCAGCGATCCGCGACTTCGATCTTTCCGCGGGCACGCTCTACTACAGCGCGCTGCAGAATGACCGCGTCTCTCTCTTTCGCTACGACATCGCAAGCAAGGCAAACGCCGCCATCGGGGGCGAGCAGGCCGGTGAGCCCTTCGCTTCGGATTTGAGCGGCGTCTTCTACTTCGGAGTGAGGCCGGACTCCTCCGAGAGGGCGATTCTCGGAATGCCAAAGACCAGCGCGGCTCCCGGATGGCTTTCGATCGTTCCGACCTTCGCCACCGCCGTCGCTGTCGATGCTCAGTACGTCTACTGGGTCGAGCGCGGTGAGCTCACTACCAACTTCCGCGTTGCGCGCCGCGAAGCGTTTGCGAGCTCGCCGGTGCCGACGTCTTCGTACGGTCCGGCCATCCGGTTGGGGCCCGACTTCTTCCGCCATCTCGTCGTTGATCAGGGCGTTGCCTATGCCGCAAGCGACCATGGCATGCTCGTCAAGTATGACATCGAGCTTGCGACGACGATGCTCGCGGAGCAGGGCCCGAAGAACGGGTTCGTGGTGAGCGGGACGAACCTCTACTGGATTGACGGCACCGACCTGAAGAGCCTTCCCAAGAACGCCGCCGCGGCCACCCCGCCTTCCACCATCGCCTCTCTGCCGGCGGACGCGAGCAACGTCATCGGCGGCATCGGTCCGAAGGGCGTCTATGTTCTGTCCGTAGCGAAGACGGGCAACGACGGGAGGGTGATTCGTGTCGACCCGGCGACGGCCGCTCAGAAGGAGCTCGCGACGGACCTTTCGGGGCTCGGGAGCGGCATCTTCCGCGAGAACGCGTTCTACTTCGTGACGAACCAGGGCGTCATGCGCCTCGCGGATCAGTAGCCGGCAGCATCGCTTCGCCTTGCCGCTGAGCGATCCCGTTCAGCCGGCAAGGCAGCGTGGTCGCTGCCCGCGCCCTCGTCGCGCGCGGAGGCCGATCGGACGCTCGTGGCCGAGCAGTCGGCACCAGCGTGCTGAGCCTCGGTCCGGGCGTCCAGATCGTGCTCGCGACCGCACCGGTCGACCTCCGGCGCGGGCACGACGGACTCGTTTCGCCGGTGCAGTCGCTGTGGAAGGCCGATCCCTACAGCGGCACGCTGTTCGTCTTCTTCGGTCGCCGCATGGCCCGCGTGAAGATCCTCTTCTTCAGCGCTGGCGGTTTCGTCGTCTATTGTATCCGTTCAGCCAACCACGTCGTTCGGTGCCCGGCGATAGGACGGGGCCTCAGCCGCGCGTGTCGAGCGTGAGGGCGCGGAACCGATTCGCGTTGAGCCGTGTGCAGACGTCGTCGCGCGCGACGGTCTTCTCGCGGAGGGCTTCACGCCCTCTTTCGCGCTCGAGGAGAGGCGGCGGGGCTCCCATCGTCGAGGACGTCGAGCTCGGCGGCGTGACGGCGCCCCCATGCGCAGAGGGCGCTCACGATCGGACGAAGGCTGAGGCCGAGCTTCGTCGCCGTGTAGACGACGCGCGGCGGCACCTCGGCAAACACCTCGCGATGGACGATGCCGTGCTCCTCCATCTCGCGTAGCTGCTGGACCAGCACCTTCTGGCTCACGTCGGGGATCTGTCGACGCAGCTCCGAGAGCCGCATCGGCCCGTCGAAGAGGAAGTACAGGACGTAGACCTTCCAACGACCGCCGAGCACCTTCAGCGCTCGCTCCGCGGGCACGAGCGGGAGCTCCTTGAGGATGCGCATGGTTACCAACTGGTTACTACATCACGAATAGGTAAGTAGGTCGCAAATTGGTCTCTAGTACCGCCTTCATCCATACGGCATCAGAGTCGAGAACAGCAGCACGATCCAGAAAGGAAACTCTGATGCCCGAGACCACTGATCGCCCGACCTCGCCCATCGCCCTCATCACCGGTGGAAGCCGCGGCCTCGGCAGGAGCACGGCGCTTGCCCTCGCCGAGCGCGGAGTCGACGTCATCCTCACGTTCGTCTCTGCGGAGAAAGAGGCGAACGACGTCGTCCGAGCCATCCACGGCAAGGGGCGGAAGGCCGTCGCCCTTCGCCTCGACCTCGGCAAGGCGGCCACCTTCGACGCGTTCGTCGCCGATGTTCGGCGAGAGCTCGAACGGGGTTGGTCCCGCGCATCCCTCGACTTCCTCGTGAACAACGCCGGGATCGGCGGCTACGCGCCGTTCACGGAGACCTCCGAAGCGGCGTTCGACGAGCTCGTCGACGTGCACTTCAAAGGGCCCTTCTTCCTCACCCAGAAGCTCCTTCCGCTGCTCGTCGACGGCGGGCGCATCGTCAACATGTCGACTGGGCTCTCTCGGTACGTCTACCCCGGATTCTCGGTCTATGCCGCGGTCAAGGGTGCGGTCGATGTCCTCACGCGAGCGCTCGCCGTCGAGCTCGGTCCGCGCCGTATCTCGGTGAATGCCGTCGCGCCCGGCGGCATCGTCACGGACTTCGGCGGCGGTGCCATGCGCGATGCAACGCTCCAGAAGGCCGTCGCCGCCGAGACACCGCTCGGACGCGTCGGTGAGCCCGAAGACGTCGCCGGCGTCGTTTCGCTCCTCCTCGCGCCCGAGACCCGCTGGCTCACGGGCCAACGTATCGAGGTCACCGGCGGCTACCGGCTCTAGTCCAGCGGTGAGGTGAGGAACGCGCTCTTCGCCGGCTTCGGCGAGCAAGAGCCTTCCGGGCACGTCGTCGACCCATCGCGTTCTCGGACGAACTACCTCAGGGACCCTTTCAGGGCGCGGTCGTCCGCTCGAACGTGAACATCGGGCAGCCCAGGCTCGAGTGCATCCAGGAGCGCTCGAACGAACGGATGCGGGCTTCGTGCACCAGCCGGTACGGGAGCTCGCCGTGGAAGAGGCCGCGGAAGAAGGTGGTCGCGTCGGCGTCGGCGTTGTCCGCTCGCTGGGTCGAGGGCACGACGCGGCCGGTGTGGCTCTCCATGTCGTTGCGCTCGAGGAAGCGCCAGACGTAGCAGTCGCTGACGACGATGTACCGCGGGCGTCGCTCCTCGATGTCGACGAGCGGCGCCTTCACCTCCTCGACGCCGGGGATGATCCCGCGGCGCTTCGGGTCGGTCTTTCCGACGCGCACCACGCGCGGCCCGGCCGGGAAGCGGGGCAGATACACGTTGAGCCCATGGGTCTCGATCGTGTCGGCCGGTCGGGCGTTCGCCGCGAGGAAGGCCTCCGTCTCGTAGCGAGGCTCGGCGAGCAGCGTCGCGTCCACGCGGATGCACTCCACGAGCGCGAGCAGAAGCAGGGCGGCGCACCCGGCGCGGGCCGGCCAGCGCGCGGCGGCGGGGAGGCTCCACAAGGCATCGAGGCCGAACCCGGCGAACACCGCCGCCATCAGCATCTGCGGGAGCGTGAAGCGCTCCTCGGCCCGGAGCGCCGCCACGTTGAAGCAGATCGAGAACGAGACCGCGACCGCGATCGGGACGAGCGCCGCCGCAAGGGCGGCCCGGCCGCGCCGCCGTGCCTGGGCGATCCCGGAGGCGAGCCCGATCGCGACGAAGACGGCGAGCGGAGGCGGGTAGTGCCGCCGGAAGTAGAGGAAGCTGTCCGCGAACGCGAGCAGACGCCCGTACGTGTCCCGCGAGAGGATCTCGAAGTCCTTGCTCGCCGGTCCGGTGAGGAAGGCGACGCGGGCCCGGAAGCCCGACGGGTTGAAGATCGCACCGTCGATGAGCGCGAGGAGCACGGCGCCGATCACGACGGCGAGCACGACCTCTTTGAGGACGCGCCCGCGGTTCGCGCTCGAGCGTGGCCACGGATCCAGCGCGGTCCATGCCACGAGCGCCGCCGGGGCGCCCAGCAAGAACATCGCGTAGGCCTGGTCCTTCGTCCCGACCGCCATCGCGGCGAAGACGGCGAACGTCCGGAGGCGCCGCGGCTCGTGCCGTAGGATCGCGCGTTCGAGCCAGAGGACGGCGAGGCACGCCCAGAAGAGGTACGGCACGTCGAGGTTCGACGTGTGGGCGTAATACGAGAACGCCCAGTTCAGCGTCGCGAACAGGCCCGCGAACGTCATGACCGGGCGGCGGCGCTCTCGTGACGCGAGGTCGCCGGCGATGAGCGCGAGGACCGCGACGATCCCGATCGACATGAGGAGCGTCACGATCCGCGCGGTCATCGTGAGCGCCGTCATGTACGGCGGATGGAGGATCTCTTCGATGACCGCCGGCACCGAGGTCGTCCCGGCGTTCACGACCGCGAGGATCGTGACCGGCAGCGTGAGCACGCCGACGATCGCGAGTTGGAGCGGCGGATACGTGTAGTAGTCGCCGGGCGAGAACGTCGCGACGAGGCCCGGGATGATGTCTCGGGGCGCGACCCCGTCGTTGTCCCAGGCGTCCGACCAGGGCATCCCCCAGGAGAGCCCGACCCCGTGGAGGACGGTCGCCAGGAAGAGGACGAGGCGCAGCTCGAGCGGCAGGCTCGCGACGGCCAGGAGGGCCCGGCGCCAGCGGGGAAGGGGCGAAGGCCCGGCCGTACGCTCGACCTCCGCGTCCTGGCCGAGGCTCCGGCCGCGCGTCGCTCCGTCCGGCGCCTCCGGCGTGTCCAGCATCCGCGACGCCTTACCGACGGCTGGCTTCCGAGGCAAGCCGTGTCGTCTCGGCAGCTTTCGAGCCCGTCCACGCCTTTGCGCCCCGCTCGGGAGTCGTGTACGGAAGACCGGTGGAACAGGCCCCCAGCTCGAATCCGGCATTCTGGAGAGATCGCCCCGTCTTCGTCACCGGCGCAACCGGGCTCGTCGGCAGCTGGCTCGTCCGGCGGCTCGTCGATCTCGGAGCGGATGTGGTCTGCCTCGTGCGCGACTGGGTCCCCCAGAGCGAGCTCGTGCGCTCGAAGGCGATCGACCGCGTTCGCGTCGTCCGCGGCGACATCTGCGATCAGGCGCTGCTCGAGCGCACGCTCGGCGAATACGAGATCCAGACGGTCATGCACCTCGCGGCGCAGACCATCGTCGGGATCGCGAACCGCAACCCGGTGTCCACCTTCCAGACGAACATCGGCGGGACCTGGGCGCTCCTCGAGGCGTGCCGCCGGAGCCCGAAGGTGAGCGGGGTCATCGTCGCCTCCTCGGACAAGGCCTACGGCGACGCCGAGAAGCTTCCGTACGACGAGAACACGCCGCTCATGGGGCGGCACCCGTACGACGCGAGCAAGTCGTGCACCGACCTCGTCACGCAGTCGTACGCGTCGACGTGGGGTGTGCCCGCCGTCATCACTCGCTGCGGGAACTTCTACGGCGGCGGCGACCTGAACTGGAACCGCATCGTCCCCGGCACCATCCGGTCGATCCTCCGGGGCGAGCGGCCGATCATCCGCTCCGACGGGCAGTTCGTCCGCGACTACTTCTACGTCGAGGACGGCGCCGCCGCGTACACGCTCGTCGCCGAGCGTCTCGGCGAGAACCCCGACCTCAAGGGTCACGCGTTCAACCTCTCGAACGAGAAGCCCGTCACCGTCGTCGAGCTCGTCGAGCGCATCCTCCGCGGCATGGGCTCCAAGCTCGAGCCCGTGATCCAGAACCAGGCGAACAACGAGATCCGGAAGCAGTACCTCGACGCAACGAAGGCGCGGAAGATGCTCCAGTGGGGCCCCTCGTTCACCATCGACGAGGGCCTCGCCCGCACCATCCGCTGGTACACCGACTTCCTGAAGCAGGAAGGAGCTGCGACGTGAGCACCACCATCGCGACGTGCCGCGCGTGCGGCGCCGCCACCCTCGAGCCGGTCCTCTCGCTCGGCAAGACGCCGCTTGCGAATGCGCTCCTGACCAAGGAAGACCTCGACAAGCCGGAGCCCGCGTTCCCGCTCGAGCTCGTGTTCTGCTCGTCGTGCACGCTGGTGCAGATCACCGAGGAGGTCCCGCCGGAGACGATGTTCGGCGAGTACCTCTACTTCTCGTCGTTCTCCGACACGATGCTGAAGCACGCCGAGGCGATCGCGACGCGGCTCACCAAGGACCACGCGCTCGGGGAGAAGAGCCTCGTCGTCGAGGTCGCGAGCAACGACGGCTACCTCCTGCAGTACTACGCGAAGGCCGGGGTGCCCGTGCTCGGCGTCGAGCCGGCGCGCAACATCGCGAAGGTCGCCGAAGAGAAGGGCATCCGCACGCTTTGCCGCTTCTTCGGCAGCGAGATCGCCCAGGAGCTTCGCGCGAAGGGCGAGCTCGCCGACGTCATCCACGCGAACAACGTCCTCGCCCACGTGCCCGACCTCAACGGCGTCGTGAGCGGTTTCGGCACCCTCCTGAAGGACAAGGGCGTTGCGGTCATCGAGGCGCCCTACGTGCGGGACCTCGTCGAGCACTGCGAGTTCGACACGATCTATCACGAGCACCTCTGCTACTTCTCGCTCACCGCGCTCGACCGCCTGATGGCGCGTCACGGTCTCGCGGTCCACGACGTCGAGCGCCTCGCGATCCACGGCGGCTCGCTCCGCGTCTTCGTCTCCAAGGCGGGCGCCTACGAGCGCAGCGCCCGCGTGACGGCGCTCCTCGAGGAAGAGCGCGCGAGCGACATCGACAAGCTCTCGTTCTACGCCGGCTTCGCGAGCCGCGTGAACGGACTGAAGGCGGAGCTCGTCTCGGTCCTTCGCGACCTGAAGTCCAAGGGCGCCAGCATCGGCGCCTACGGCGCGGCGGCGAAGGGCGCGACGCTCGTGAACTTCTTCGGCATCGGAAGCGACCTCGTCGACTTCGTCGTCGACCGCAGCACGTACAAGCAGGGGCGCTACATGCCGGGCGCGCGGATCCCGATCCTTCCGCCCTCGGCGCTCGTCGAGAAGAAGCCGGACTACTGCCTCCTCCTCGCGTGGAACTTCGCGGACGAGATCCTCGCCCAGCAGAAGGAGTACCGCGACGCCGGCGGCAAGTTCATCGTCCCCATCCCGAACGTGAGGGTCGCATGAGCGCCGCTCCCGACAAGCCGAAGTTCCCCGACGGCGTGCGCGTCCTCGTCGGACCGCCGATCGAGGGCGTGAAGGTGATCCCGCTCCGGCGCATCCCCGACGAGCGCGGGACGATCTTCCACATCATGAGCTCGAAGGATCCGCACTTCGAGCGCTTCGGCGAGATCTACTGCTCCACCGTCTACAAGGACGTGATCAAGGGCTGGCACAAGCACCGCGAGATGACGCTCAACTACGCGTGCCTCCACGGCCGCGTGAAGTGCGTCCTCTTCGACGATCGCCCGGGCTCGCCGACGAAGGGCTCGCTGATGGAGGTCTACCTCGGACCGGACAACTACTCGCTGATGGTCGTCCCGCCCGACGTATGGAACGGCTTCAAGGGGATGACCGATCCGTTCGCCATGGTCGCGAACTGCTGCACCCACGCGCACGATCCGTCGCGTAGCGAGCGGCTGGACCCGCACTCGACCACGATCCCCTACGATTGGGCGAGGAAGGATCACTGATGCGTGTGGGGTCGCCCGAACGCGCCGGGAGCACGCCCGACGCGAAGCGGAGGGCCCGCGTGGGGGGCGGCGCGTGCCGCCCCCGTGACCAAGGGAGGCGAAGCCGATGCGGGTCCTGGTGACGGGAGCGACGGGATTCGTCGGCTCGCACGTCGCGCGCCTGCTCGTCCGTCACGGGCACGAGGTCCACGCGCTCGTCCGCGAGGGCGAAGCCGAGGACCGGCTCGCCGAGGAGCGCCTCGGCGTCGAGGGCGAGAAGGTCGCCCGCATCCGCGGAGACCTCCTCGAGCCCGCGTCATGGTCCGCCGCGATCGACGCGGGGGGCTTCGACGCTTGCGTGCACCTCGGCTGGTACGCGAACCCCAAGGACTACCTCTCGGCGCGCGTGAACGTCGATCTCCTGAACGCGAGCGCGGCGCTCGGGGCGCGGCTCGTCGATGCCGGTTGCCGGCGCATCGTGATGGCGGGGACGTGCTTCGAGTACGACGTCTCGTTCGGGTTCCTCTCGGAGTCGACTCCCGCCGGGCCCCGGCACCTGTACTCGGCGTGCAAGCGGTCGCTCTTCGAGATCATGAGCCACCTCGTGAGCTCCACGCCGACGAGCTTCGCGTGGACGCGGCTCTTCTTCCTCTACGGCCCGCACGAGAGCCGTGGCCGCCTGGTCCCGGCGGTCGTCGATGCGCTCCTCGCCGGCGAGCAAGCGCGCGTCACGACGGGCGAGCAGTTCCGCGACTTCATGCACGTCGCCGACGCCGCCGCCGCGATCGTGCACGTCCTCGAGCACGATGAGCTCGTCGGCCCCGTGAACATAGCCTCCGGCCGGCCTGTTCGCGTGCGGGAGGTCGTCGAGACGATCGCCGGCATCCTCGACGCGAAGGACCGCGTCGCTTGGGGAGCCGTCCAGGCGCGGCCGAACGACCCTGGGTTCGTCTGCGCCGACGTCAGCAAGCTCGCGGCGAGCGGCTTCCGCGCGCAGCACGATCTCGAATCCGGACTCAGAGACACGATCGCATGGAGCAAGGCGCAGCGGGCCTCTGCTCTTCGGGCAACGCAGGAGTGAAGATGGCAAAGGTCGTCATTTTGGCGGGCGGGATGGGGACGCGGTTGGCCGAGGAGACGGAGGTCCGTCCGAAGCCGATGGTCGAGATCGGCGGCCGCCCGATCCTCTGGCACATCATGCAGAGCTACGCTCACTACGGCTTCAACGAGTTCGTGGTCGCGCTCGGCTACAAGGGCGACGTCATCAAGCGGTACTTCCGCGACTACTGCGCCTTGCACGGGAACATGACCGTGAAGATGCGCGACGGGCACGTGTCCACGCACGATCGGGACGCCGAGGACTGGACGATTCACCTCATCGACACCGGCCTCGACGTGATGACCGGCGGGCGTATCAAGCGCCTGAAGCCGCTCCTCGAGGGCGAGACGTTCCTGCTCACCTACGGTGACGGCGTCGCGAACGTCGATCTCCGTGCGGTCTACGACTCCCACAAGAAGAACGGGCGCACCGCGACCCTCACGGCGGTCCGGCCGCCGGCCCGCTTCGGCGGCCTCGTCTTCGACGAGCGCGGAGGGGTGAAGGAGTTCACGGAGAAGCCGCAGATCGGCGAGGGCTGGATCAACGGTGGCTTCATGGTGTTCGAGCCCGAGGTCTTCAAGTACCTCGAGGACGACAGCACGGTCCTCGAGGCCCACGTGCTCGAGAAGCTCGCCGAGAAGGGGCAGCTCGCTGCGTATCGGCACGACGGGTTCTGGCAGTGCATGGACACGATGCGCGACGTGAAGGTCCTCGAGTCGCTGTGGCAGAGCGGGAAGCCCCCGTGGCGGGTCTGACCCGAGCGACGTCGCCAGCGGCAGGAGAGGACTCGGCGAGCGTTCCGGACGACTACGTCTGGATGCTCGTCATGTCGTTCATGTTCGGGATCGCGAACGCGATCAGCCACGGTCGCTGGCAGCCGATCGCCTGCGCGCTCCTCGCCATCGCCCTCGGCGTGCTCGGGTGGCGCTTCGTCATCGCTGGCCGTACGCCGGCGGGCGCCGGATCGACGATGAGACAGCCGCGGATCCTGGCGGCCGTGTTCGCGATGCTGCTCGCGATGCCGATCACCGCCCTCGCCGATCCGGCCATCCTCGCGCAGCCGGTTCGGTCCCTCGCCGCGATCCGCGTCGCCCAGGTCGCGAGCATCCTGCTGATCGCCTCGTATCTGCCGTTCCTGAGCGGCCGCCGGCCGGAGCCGGAGGGCGTGCGCACCGCGCGCTTCGTCGGGTTCGCGATCGCGTTCCTCGCCGCCGGCGTCGCCGTGATCCAAATCTCGCCGGCGCCCGGGATCGACGTCTGGACGATCCAGATGAAGGGCGGCGAGGTCATGCTCGACGGGAAAAACCCGTACGTCTGGGCAAGCGTGCCGGACACCGATCCGGAGAACGACTTCACCGTCCCGTTCGTCTATCCGCCGGCGGCGGTCTACGTCTCGGCGCTCGGCGTCGCGCTCTTCCGTGACGTCCGCTACGTCCTCCTCGGCACGATGTTCGTCGCGGGCCTCGCGCTCCGCTTCCTCACCCGTCGCGCCGCGTCGCGCTCCGGCCGTTCGCTCCCCGCGCTCCTCCAGGATGCCCCGGCGCTCTTCTTCTGGCAGACGCCGCTGCTCCTCCTGGTCGTGGAGCTCTCGTGGCTCGACCCGCTCCAGGTGATGCTCATCAGCGCCGGTGTCGCCGCGTACGTCGCGGACCGGCAGACGCTCGCCGCGGTCCTCCTCGGCGTCGCCGTGTCGTCGAAGCAGTCGATGTTCTGGCTGTTCCCGCTGGTCGCCGTCGTCCTTCGCTTCGACCTCAAGCGCTGGGTGGTGCTCGGCGTGTCGGCGCTCCTGCCGGTCGTCCCGTTCATGCTGTGGGACTTCAAGGCGCTGAAGTCCGCGAACTTCGACTTCATGTCGGGCCTTCCGCCCCGGAGGGACGCCCTCTGCTTCACGAACGCCGTGTGGAAGATGACGGGCGTCACGCTCCCAGCCTCGGGCGCGTTCCTCCTCTCGGCGGGGGTCGTAGGGCTGAGCTGTCTCCGCGCGCTCGCCCCGCGCTTCCCGATCCTGGCGAAGCTGACGAAGGAGAACCGTCCCGCGCTGGATTTTTCGCGCGCCCTCGTCCTCACCTACTTCGTCTTCTTCTTCTTCAACCGCTGGGCGTTCGCGAACTACTACTTCCTCCTGACGGGCCTGGCCGCTCTCGGCGGAGGCGCCGCGCTCCACGTCGCGCCGGCCGTCCAGACGACGGCCCGGCCGGAGCCGGAGCGGGCGGTCGAGCTTTCCTCTTCTCGCGCCTGAGAGCCGATGGTATCTGCGGCTCAAATGAAGGTCATCGTCACGATGCCGGCCTACAACGTCGAAAAGACGTTGGTGCAGACCTACGAGGCGCTGCCGGTCAGTCTCCGTGAGCACATTCTCCTCGGCAACAACGTCAGCGAGGACAACACCGCCGAGCTCGCGAAGAGCCTCGGGATCGACGTCATCACCCACGAGCGGAACCTCGGCTACGGCGGCAACTTGAAGCGCCTGTACCGGGAAGCGCTTCGCCGCGGCGCCGACGTGGTCGTCGAGGTGCACCCCGACTTCCAGTACGAGCCGTCGCTCGCCGACATGCTCGTCGAGTACATCAAGCGGGGCTTCTACGACGTCATCCAGGCGAACCGCATCCGCAGCCGTCAGGAGTCGCTCGCCGGCGGGATGCACGCGTACCGCTACTTCGGCAACCGCGCGCTCACCCTGTTCGAGAACCTCTGGTTCGGCGTCACCTTCGGTGAGTGGCACTCGGGCATGCGCGCGTACCACCGGAGCGTGATCGAGACGTTGCCGCTCGACTCGTATCCGGACACCCACGCGTTCGCGAGCGACATCCTCATGGACTGCGTGATGTACGGCTTCCGTATCGCCGAGGTGCCGGTGCCGGTGCGCTACGAGTCGCAGAGCTCGTCGGTGAACGTCCCCGGTCTCTTCGCCTACGCCGGCCGTACGGTCCACGCAGCGCTCAAGCGTCCGCCGTGGAAGAAGAAGATGTTCGGCACGGGCGGCTCGTTCGCGGCCTCGACGCACGTAAACGGCAAGAAGACGAACGGCGGCTGATCGCCCTCCCGCCTCGCGCCCGCTCGGAAGAACGAGAGTCGACAGTCGCTCTCGTTCAGGTCGGGCGGGCGATCGCGATCAGGGTCCCACCGCGGCGCGTGGCGGTCCCGAGCGCGGTCGCGGCGAGCGCTGCGGGCGCGAGCGCGGTGCCGAGCGCATAGCTCAGCGCGAGCTCGCCCTTGCCGCCGTGGGAGGGCTTGCCCGTCAACGACTGGAAGAGCACGTTCGGCTTCGGGAGGACCGCGTTGAGCGCGCTCTGCATCCACCCGAAGACGTCGAGCTCGAGCTCCTGATGGTGCCAGCGCGTCACCGTGAAGCCGGCGCGGCCGAGGAGCGACTCGAGGGCGCTCCGGCTGAAGTGGTAGAGGTGGCGCGGCACGTCGAGGTGGAACCAGCTGCCCTTGAAGAGGGAGGCCTGGAGCCCGGCGGCGTCGGGGACGGCGACGATGAGAGTGCCGTCCTTCGCGAGCAGCGAGCGCGCGCCTTCGAGCGTGCCCTTCGGGTCGGTGAAGTGCTCGAGCGTGTGCCACATCGTGACGGCGTCGAATGCGCCCTTCGCGGCGGGGAGCGCCTCGCTCCGCACCTCGTCGAGCGAGCCGTACACGTCGAGGCCCGCCTTGCGTGCGTTCTCCGCCGCCCCGCCGATGTCGGTGCCGACGCCCTTCCAGCCCGCCGTGATCGCGGCGCCGAGGAAATTGCCGTCGCCGCAGCCGATGTCGAGCAAGGCGCCCTTTCCCGGGGTCGCACCGGCTAGGATGCGGAGGCGACGCGCGAGGCAGTAGCGGTCGGTGAAGCTGTGTCGTTTCCCGTAGTACGCCTCGCCGTAATACGCGCCGAGGTCCGCGGGGATCGGCGAGGTATGGCCGAGACCGCACGACGCGCAACTCTGGATCTCGAAGGTCTCGAGCGACTGCGGATCCCGCACCGCCTCGAGGCCGCGGACCAGCGAGCCTCCACACGAGTTGCAGCGGCGTTCTCCGTTCATGGCGCTTTCTTCCCCCGGCCGCCGCGTCTCCGCAAGTGGATCCATCACGGCTTCGGCTCACCCATGTCATCGCTGGGCGTGCGGGCGAGGATGCGGAGCCGGCCCTGTACGAACGACTCCTTGAACGTCGGGGGCACGGTCTCCAGGACCTCGGCGGGAGGATCCCAGAGGAGGAGGTAGTCGAAGGTCGGGAGCGCCTCTCTCCAGAAGAGGTCCCACTCGTCGCGCCACGTCTCCTCGCAGTTGTTCGTCACGATGCGCTTCGAATGGCGGTCGGCGCAGAAGACCTCGCGCGTGCGCGCGGTGGCGACGAAGCGGAGCCGCGTCATCGGCTCGAGGTGATGCGGGAGCTTCGTACGCAGCATGATCGGCATCGACGGGACGTTCGCCCATGCGTCGATCGCGCTCGTGTGCCGCTCGAGCACGTAGAGCCCCCACGCGGTTCCGAGACTGAACGTGTTCTTGCTCGTCACCCGCGCGTTGAAGTTGAGCGTGAGGAGGCGGGCGCGGTCCGGCACTGCATGCGTACCCGCCGCGAAGTCGTCGAGCTCGCGCGACAGCCGGAAGAGATCGATCGGCATGCCGGCGAGGTAGACGACCGCCGCGGCTCCGAGCGCGCCGACGAGGGGGCGAGGTAGGCGAGCTGGCAGCCGGACGAGCGCCGCCGCCCAGAGGAAAGGGATCAGGCGCGGCGCAATGTAGTTGGAGTCGAACGCGACGTACGGGCCGAGCAGGTAGGCGAGCAGCAGCACGACGAGCGGCGCCGGGCCGAGGAGCGCGCGTCCTTCACGCCAGCGCATCGCTGCGGCCACTGCGAGCACGAGCGCGGGCAGGAGGCTCACCGCCGTCAGCTCGGTGAAGCCGTACATCCACTGGCTCCAGAGGTTGTAGAGCGCCCACTGGAGCGAAGAGAAAATCGGCGGCTCCATCCTCGGCGCCGCCGCCGCGACGTGCAGCGCGAAGACGAACGCGCCCATCGCGGCGGCAGGGGCGAGCGCAGGGAGCGTCGCGCGCGCGAGCGTGAAGCGTTCGCGGAGCGGCTTGCCTGCCGATGCGACGAGCTCGGCGCCCGCGGCCGCGGCCACCATCAGGCCGACGACCATCACGGGGAAGGGATGGAGGTACCAGCACAGCAGCGCCAGGAGCGAAGCCTTGACCGTCACCCGAGCCCGTAGCGATGCCGGGGCGGCGAGGCGCTCGTCGAGCGCCATCAAGAGGAGCAGCGCGACCGGTACGCTCGCCGCGAAGTTCAGCATCCCCATCGACACGAACCAGTTGTGCACCATCGGCACGAGCAGCGGCGTCGCGAGGAGCATCCGCTTGCGGTCGGTGAAGTGGAGGACGAAGCGCGGAAGGACGAGCGCGTTCGCGGCGAGCACGCCGATCGCGAAGGCCTTCGCCGCGGCGACGAAGCCGAACGATCGACCGAGGACGAGCGTCCAGAGGAAGAGGAACGAGTTCGGCTTGAGGAACCCGGTGGGGACGAACTCCGGATATTTGTCGGGGTTCGCGAGGATCGTCACCGCCGCGAGGTGACCAGGCAGATCCTGGTACGGCGGGATCCGCAAGAAGCAGAGCGGCCAGGCGACGGCGAGGAACAGCCCGACGCCGATAATGAGCGCGAGGGGGCGGTCCCCGAGCCGAATGCGCGCAGGCGTGGCTTCGGTCGTGGTCGTGCTCGTGCTTGCGCCCGCAGGCATGCGGCGCCTTTACTGGCATCCGTTCGTGCCGGCAAGGACGGGAAGTTGGCCGGCCGGGTCTCGCGCTGGCCGGCGCATCGAGTAAGCTGCCGCCGCCATGCCGAACCTCACGCTCTACACGTACTGGCGTTCGTCCGCTTCGCACCGCGTCCGCATCGCGCTCGGCTACAAGGGGCTCACGTACGACCCCGTCTACGTGAACCTGCTCGAGGGGGAGCAGCGCAAGGACGAGTACAAGCAGACGAACCCGATGGGGCACCTGCCGTGCCTGGTGATCGACGGCGTGAAATACGTCGAATCGACCGCGATCATCGAGCTGCTTGAGGAGCTGTATCCCGAGCCGGCGCTCCTCCCGAAGAAGCCGGAGGACCGCGCCCGCGTGCGCGCGCTCGTCCAGATCGTCAACTCGGGGATCCAGCCGCTCCAGAACCTCGTCGTTCTCGATCGGATCGGTGAGGACAAGGAGAAGCGGCTCGACTGGCTTCGCCACTTCATCACGCGCGGCCTCACGGCGTGGGAGGCGCTCGCCTCGCGCTACGCGGAGGAGACCGGTCAGAAGGGGCCGTTCGCCTACGGCGCGACGTTCACCGCGGCAGACGCGGTCCTCATCCCGCAGCTCTATACGGCACGTCGCTTCGGGATCGACCTCTCGCCGTACCCGACGATCCTGCGTATGGACGAGGCGACGAAGGATCTGCCCTTCGTGAAGGCGGCCTACCCGGACGCGCAGCCCGACGCCAAGCCTTGAGGGATGGCTCGCACGTCCGCCAGCCAAGAGCCGGACGTGCGAAGCCCGCCGCTCCGAAGTACGAAGCCCGATGTATGCTCGCATCCGTGCGTAGGCTCGCCGCGTTCGCTCTCGGCCTCGCCGCCGTCGGGGCGTGCGGGAATGCCTACGCCGGGCCGCTGAAGACGTGGGGGGCGGAGCCGCCCGAGCAGACCGCCGAGCCCGAGCGTCCGCCGGGGACGGAGCCGGAGCCTCCTCCTCCGCCGCCGTCGACGATCGGAACCCCGGTCGGCGAGCCGCCCGCGCCTCCCGAGGCGAGCGCCACGAGGCCGCCGGTCGGGCAGGGCGGCCTCCGCTACGTCCTCGAAGGCATCGAGGTCCGGGGAAACACGACGACGCTCGCCCGCGTCATCCTTCGATTCGTCCCGTTCCAGCGCGGCGCCGTCCTCGATGTCGACGACAGGGAGCTGCAGCTCACGCGCTTCCGTCTGCTCGGCACCGGCTTCTTCCGCGACGTGCAGCTCTCGCTCCGGCGCGGTACGCAGCGAGGCTACGTCGTCCTCGTCGTCGACGTCGTCGAGCGCAACACGGTCATCGTCAACGACCTCTGGCTCGGCCTCTCCGCCGATGCCGAGCCGAACGGGCGCGCTCGTCCTCTCACGGCGTTCGGCGGTCTCGACGTCTCCGAGCAGAACCTCGCCGGCACCGGCATCGCGCTCGGGGGCGCGATTGCGCTCGCCGATCGGCAGCTCGCGCTCCGCACGCGCTTCAGCGATCACAGCTTCCTCCGCTCGTCGTGGACCGCGGAGGCGCAGCTCCTCTACAACAACGCGAAGGACTTCTTCGGCAACCGCGACGTCCTCGTCGACGATCCGTCCCAGAAGGTCGCGCAGGACTTCGCCGTCGTCTCGTACCGGCGCTTCGGCGGGAAGGTGAGCACCGGTCACGAGCTCGGGAGCGTCGCGACGCGGGTGTTCTTCGACTACCGCCTCGAGAAGATCGACGCGACGCTCCCTCTCGCGGCGAGCCACAAGCGCGGGCTCGACATCGAAGCCATCGACTTCGACCTGCAGCCTGGCTCGAGCGTCCTCTCGACCGTGAGCGCGACGCTCGTGCACGACACCCGCGACGAGCCGTTCTTGCCCACCCGCGGCTGGCACGTGCTTGGCTTGGCTGAAGCGTCGCTCACGCCGCTCGGGAGCGATTATCCCTATGCCAAGCTCGTCTTTAGAGGATCCCGTTGGATGCCGCTCGCCTGGGATCACGTCTTACGGATCGAAGGGATCCTCGGAAGCGTGTTCGGCGACGCGCCATTGTTCGACAAGTTCTATGTCGGTGATTACACCGACCTTCGGCCGCATCGCGCCCTCGATCTGGCGTTCGACCGCCGTGCCGCGCCGAATTTCTTCAGCACGGCGATCGCGGAGGTCCGCTACGGCGACTACGCAGCGCGCATCAACGCCGAGTACCGGATCCCGCTCTACCGTGGCCGGCAGAGCATCTACGGGGTGGACTTCTTCGGGTCGGTAGGCCTTTACGCAGTTGCGAACGGCAGAGATATCGTGAGGCCGGCGCGCGGCTACGCCGGTTTCCAGCAGGCCCCGGTCGATCTGACCTTCAACCTCGGCCTCAGGATGGACACGGCGGCCGGAGGCATCGCGCTCGGCATCGCCAACTTCCTCGGGTTCATTCCGATCCGATCGGGGGCCGAGTGAAGCTCCCGCGTCTCTTCGGTCTCTTGCTGGCCGCCCTCGTCGCGATCCTCGTGGTCACGCCGCCACGAGTCGCCCGCGCCGATGACGAGCCGAAGCAGGAGGAGCTTCCGCGCCGCCAGGCGAACTTCGCCTGGGACAAGAACGAGAAGACCCAGCAGACGCTCCTCCGCGCGAGCTTCTCCTACCGGGACGTCATCGACAAGGCGATGGCCGACAAGCTCGCCAGCGGTCTGCCCAACGTGATCGCGATGCGTGCCTACGTCCTTCGCGAAGGCGAGGCGAACCCGGTGGCTCTCGCCGTCAGGACCTGCCGCATCGTCTTCGACCTCTGGGACGAGGTCTATCGCTTGAAGATCTCGGGCCCCGGCGGGGAGCGCGACGTGGCGGCGCTGAACCTCGAGGGCGTGCTCCGGCAGTGCGCCGAGGCGCGCGATCTCCCCGTCGCCGACAAGTCGCTCCTCTCCACGGGCAAGCCTCATTTTCTCGGCGTGATCGTCGAGGTGAACCCCGTCAGCCCGCAGATGCTCGCCCAGATGCGCCAGTGGGTCTCCAGGCCCGCGGGCTCGACGGGCATCGGCCCGGGCGACGCGCTCTTCGGCTCGTTCGTCGGCCTGTTCGTCCGCCAGATCGGGAATGCCGACCGCACCCTGCGGTTCCGGACCCAGAGCGCCACGCCCTGATCGGCGTGAAGCGGAAAGGTGACGTCCCCCGCAGGAAGGGCGTCACGAATCCAAGCTCGCGCCCGACGAGGGAGTCGAAGCCATGCTGCGACGACCTCGGTACGTCTCGTTCCTCGCGCTCGTGCTGGGCGCTGCGCTCGTCTCTCCCGCTCCGGACGCCCGTGCCGCCCCACCGCGACGCGTGACGCGGGTGCTCATCAAGAAGCAAGAGCACACGATGCAGCTGCTCGTCTCCGACGCGAGGGGAAACGAGGAGGTCGCTCGATCCTACAAGGTCGCGATCGGGCCTGGTGGTCCCGGCCCGAAACGCCAGGAGGGCGACCTCACGACGCCGGTCGGTCGCTACCGCGTGACGAAACACGCGCCGTCCCAGTACAAAATCTTCCTCGGGATCGACTACCCGACCGCGGCCGACCATCGGCGCTTCAACCTCCTCAAGCAGCGGGGCGAGCTACCGAAGTCGGCGACGATCGGCGGGAACATCGGCATCCACGGGCCTCCCGTCTCGCTCGACGAACGTGCGAAGAAGACGTTGAAGGAGAGCGACTGGACCGCGGGCTGCATCGCGGTGAACGAGGAGGAGATCGTCGAGATCGCGCGTCTCGTCCGCGATGGGACGACCGTCGACATCGAGGACTGATCGCGGCGAGAACGAGAGGGGGAGAACGAGAGAGCGAGACAACAGGAAGGCGGGGAGGCGGGAAGGGGATTGGGGACGGTTCTTCCCGGCCTCGGCTTCGTTGGTGTCAGTCTTCCGCGATCGCGGGCGCGATGCTGGGGGACGCTTCTCTACGGCTCGTCGATGCGAGGACTCGCTTGAGCTCGCTTCGTGGGGCGCCGATCCAGCTCGCGAGCTGCGCCTCGTCTGCCGGCTCATCTTCGGTCGCTCTCGTGACGTGCTCGACGACGCGGTCGAGGACGTCGGCTCGGATCGCGCGTGGGCCGATGACGGGAAAGCCGATCGCCGCATACGCTCGCCGGTCGACGCCTCGGCTCGGCGCGAAGGAGACTGCGCCGCCGACCGGAGCTCCGAACGCGCGACCCGTGCGGAACCATGTCGACGCCAAGGCGACGCGGGCGGCGATCGATGCGGGGGTCACGCCGCGAGCGAGGTAGACGACGCTCGCGCCGAAGCGGACGCCGTGGTCCTCGAGCATGACGCGGTCGCCTTCGGGGATCACGGCGAGCACGTCCTCGAGGTCCGTCTCGAGCGTGGTCCCGAGGCCCTGCTCGAGTCGATGCACGAAGGCGCGGAGAGGTGCGGAGGCGCCGGCATGTGCCGCGAGATCTCCGATGCCCCCGAGCAGATCGGCGACGGCGTCACGCGCGAACGCGAGGAGGCGTCGCTGGATGCGGCTCTTCGCTCCGGCGCCGAGGTCGTCGCCCCCGGCGAGCCCGACGTCGGGCCGCGCGATGGTCCCTCCGCGCACGACGTGTCCAACGACGCGCTCGGTCGGTGAGTGGACGATCCGACCGGACGCGTCGAGCGCGAAGTCCTCGTGCTCCGCCTCGACGACCTCGTCGACCCACGCCGGCGAGCCGGGGCGCGAGACGGGGGAGGGGGGCCTCGCTCCCGTCGCCAGGCTCGCGCGCAGGGCGGCGAGCTGCGCGAAGGGATGTCCGGGATCGAGGGCGCCGTGCGCGAGCACCCCGAGATCCGGCTCGCTCTCTCCACGGGCGCGCTTCGTCTGCGGGCGCGTGCGTGGACGCGCAGCCTTCTTGGTATCGACGAACCGGAGGACGAGTCGCTCGTGGAGCGCGTCGCTGAGGCGGTCCTCGAGCGCACGCGTGCGCTCTTGCCAGGCTTCGGGTGCCTCGAGCCACGCCGCGCGGTTGGCGACGTACGTCCACGTCCGCACCGCTGCGATTCGCGCGACGAGCTCCTCGACGTCGCTCGCGGCGCCGCGCTCCAGCTCGCCGACGTGACGCTCGAGCCACTCGTCGCGGAGGCGGCCGCGATCGGAGAGCTCGATGAACAGCTGCTCGAGGAAGTCGACGTGGACCTCGAGCATGAGCTTCCGGAAGTCGGGCACGGTGCAGACGTCCCAGAGGAGGCGCACGCCGTCCGGGCGTTGCGCGCGAGCGGCGACCACCTCGCGTCCCGCGAGATGTGCGAGGCAGGCAGCGTCCTCCGCCCCGGCAGCGTGGCGGAGAATGGCCCGCACCGGAGGCTCCGCGAGCGACGCGCGAAGCGACGCGATCGAGGAGAAGTCGAGGTCGTCCGACCTCCATTGGACCCGGCGCACGCGCGGAAACGAGTGGGTCTCGATCGCATGCACGGCTCCGGCAGGCAGCTCGAGCGGCGTCAGTGTGCCGAACGTCCCGTCGTTGATCCAGCGCCCGGCGCGCCCGGCGATCTGTCCGAGCTCGGCGTCGTCGACATCACGCACGTCGCGTCCGTCGAACTTCCGGGTCGCCGCGAAGGCGACGTGCTCGACGTCGAGGTTGAGGCCCATGCCGACCGCGTCCGTCGCAACGAGGCAGTCGACCTCGCCGGCCTGGAACATCGCGACCTGCGCGTTCCGCGTTCGCGGAGAGAGCGCGCCGAGGACGACCGCGGCGCCGCCGCGCCGGTTGCGGAGCCGCTCGGCGATCTCGTAGACGTGAGGCATCGAGAACGCGACGACCGCGCTCCGCGGCGGGAGGCGCGCGAGCGGCGTGGCTCCGGCGTACGACAGGCGCGAGAGTCGGGGATGCTCGACGTGGCGTGCCGTGGGGACGAGCTCGCGGAGCGCGTCCTGCATCGTGCCGGCGCCGAGGAACCAGGTCTCGAGCCGGCCCCGGGCCGACAGCAGCCGCGACGTGAACACGTGCCCGCGCTGCGCGTGCGCCGCAAGCTGGATCTCGTCCACCGCGAGGAAGTCGACCTCGCGTTCGATCGGCATCGCCTCGACGGTCGCGACCCAGTACGACGGCCGCCTCGGGATGCGCTGCTCTTCGCCCGTGACGAGCGCGACCCTCGACTCGCCGACGCGCGCCGTGATCCGGTCGTAGACCTCCCGCGCGAGCAAGCGGAGCGGGAGGCCGATCATCCCCGAGGCGTGCTCGAGCATCCGCTCGATGGCGTGATGCGTCTTGCCCGTGTTGGTGGGCCCGAGCAGCGCCTTCGTGATCGGCGGAGCCGAAGACATCGCGCTCTCGTTCATAGCGCAGGTTCTCAGCGCCCGCGCGCTCGTACTAGGATCCCCCCTGCCGTGCTCCCCGAAGTCGTCACCGAGAAGCTCGACGCGCTCCCGCCGTCGCCGGGCGTCTACCTGTTCAAGGACAAGAAGGCGACCGTCGTCTACGTCGGTAAGGCGAAGTCGCTTCGCAGCCGTGTCCGGAGCTACTTCCAGGAAGGCTCGACCGACAACCGCTACTTCATCCCCATCCTCCAGCGGACGATCGGCGATCTCGAGACGATCGTCACGGGGACCGAGAAGGAAGCGGCGATCCTCGAGAACAACCTCATCAAGGAGCACCGGCCCCGCTACAACGTCAAGCTTCGGGACGACAAGGACTACATCTCGCTCAAGCTGGATCCGAAGGACGAATGGCCCCGCCTCTGGGTCGTTCGCCGCCCGAGCTACCAGCCCGGAGAGACGGCGCGTTACTTCGGCCCGTACCACTCGGCGACCGCCGCGCGCCGCACGCTCCACCTCGTCAACAAGCACTTCCAGCTCCGGACGTGCACCGATACGGAGATGCGGAGCCGCAAGCGCCCGTGCCTCCAGCACCAGATCAAGCGCTGCCCCGCGCCGTGCGTGCTCGAGGTGGATCGGACCTGGTACGACGAGCAGGTCCGAGCGGTCGCGATGTTCCTCGACGGTCGTCACGACGAGCTCTCGGACGAGCTCGCGGCGCGGATGCAGGCGGCAGCGCGAGCGATGCGCTTCGAGCTCGCGGCCGTGTACCGGGATCAGCTCGCCGCAATCGAGAAGGTCCGCGAGGAGCAGCGTGTCGTGAGCGTCGACGACGTCGATCGCGACGTGCTCGGCATCCACCGCGAGGGCGACCTCGTCGAGCTCGCGCTCCTGCACGTGCGGAGGGGCAAGCTTGCCGACGTCGCGACCTTCTCGATCAAGAACGCCGAGGTCCCCGACGAGGAGGTCGTCGCCGCGTTCCTCGGGCAGCACTACGCGCTGTCGAACGCTGCGGACGCGAACAGCGCGGCGCTTCCGATTCCGGACGAGATCATCGTCCCGGTGTTGCCCGACGCCGCGAGCGGTACCGCCGAGTGGCTCAGCGAGCGCGCCGCGCACAAGGTCGCGCTCCTCTGCCCGCAGCGTGGTCCGCGCGTCGACCTTCTCCGCCTCGCGAACGAGAACGCGAGCCATGCGTTCACGGAGAAGCGGCGCGCGTCCGACGACGTCCAGGAGCGCCTCACCCAGCTCAAGGAGCGGCTCCGACTTCCCGCGGTCCCGCGCCGGATCGAGTGCTGCGACATCTCTCATCTCGGCGGACAGGACACGGTCGGCGCGGTAGTCGCGTTGACCGACGGCGAGCCGGACAAGAAGCGCTACCGCACGTTCCATGTTCGCGGCGAAGCCTCGGCCTCGAAGGCGACCGACGGCGCGCCCACGCCCGGCGGAGGGGAAGGGACGCTGGAGCAAGACGTCGACGGCGTGCCGGTCTCGCTCGCCGGCGACGACTACCGTGCGATGTACGAGGTGCTCGCGCGCCGCTTCCGTCGAGGGCTCAAGCGGCAAGAAGCCCGCGAGCTCCGCGCGGCGGGCGACGGGGCTTCCGATTCTTCGCCGCCCGACTCGGCGACCCCGGACGCCGAGGCTCTCAGCGAGGAGATCGCGGAGAGCGAGTGGGAGCTTCCCGATCTCTTCGTCGTCGACGGCGGCCGCGGTCAGCTCGCGGTCGCGCTCGCAGCGGCCCGCGATCTCGGCCTCCACGATCTCCCGATCGTCGCGCTCGCGAAGGAGAAGGAGAACGTGATGGGCGACACGCTCGTCGATCGCGTCTACCTCCCGGGACAGAAGAACCCGATCCCGCTGAAGAGCCATTCCGCGTCGATGTTCTTCCTCGCCCGCGCGCGCGACGAGGCGCACCGCTTCTCGAACCGCGCCCGCGAGCGGCTCGGCAAGAAGAAGCGGATGCGCTCCGCGCTCGACGACATCCAGGGCATCGGGCCGAAGACGAAGCAGCAGCTCCTCATGCACCTCGGGAGCATCAAGGCGATCAAGGCCGCCGACGACGCAGCGATCCTCGCGGTGCCGGGCGTGACCGCACGTCACCTGAAGGCGCTACGCCGCGTGTATCCGGCAAAGCCGCCCGCGTCCTGAAGGCCGTCCCGCCTTCCTGCTTCTCCGATCCGAATGTGACGGCCTGACAAAAACGACGGAATCGATCGGCGACGGCCATCGGTAGGGCAGACACGGGAGGTCTCATGCCCCGCCAACTGCGCTCGTCGCGTTTTCGCTTCTCATTTGGAGCGGGATGGACGCGGGCGCTCGTCGCGACGGTCGTCGCTGCGAGCGCTTGCATCGTCATGCCCGCATGTATCCGCCGGCCGGTCTCGATCGAGCAGCCGACGACGAAGATCTCGTTCGAGACGGTCGTGCCTCAGCCGGCGATCGACAAGATCGATCTCCTCGTGATGGTCGACAACTCGGGGTCGATGGCCGACAAGCAGCGGATCCTCGCTGACGCCGTGCCCGACCTCGTGGAGGGGCTCCTCCTGCCGAAGTGCGTGGACAAGGCGACGCGCGCGCCGACCGGCGCCACGTCGGATCCGACGAAGCCGGACAAGGAGATGTGCCCGGTCGGATCGGAGCCGGCGTTCCCGCCGATTACCGACATGCACATCGGCGTGATCTCGTCATCGCTCGGCGGCATGGGCTCGTCGCAGTGTCCGACCGCGGACGGTTTTCAAAACGACGATGGCGGTCGTCTCCTCGCACGCGGACCGAATGGCGACGTCGCGGCAGCGGGCGATCTCCACTTCCTCGCGTGGTACCCCGACGTCGAGAAGAACAAGGACAAGGTCCGGCATCCGGATCCGCCCGTCCCGAAGACGAAGGACGTCGGCGAGCTCGGCAAGGCCTTCCGCGATCTCATCGTCGGCGTGGGCCAACGCGGCTGTGGGCTCGAGGCGCAGCTGGAGAGCGTCTACCGCTTCCTCGTGCAGCCGGACCCGTGGACGGCGATCGACAAGGATGGCACCGGTCGCGCGACGTACGGCCCGGCGAACCAGGTCGACGTCGAGCTTCTCCGGCAGCGGGCAGCGTTCCTCCGTCCGGACTCGCTCGTGGCGGTCATCGTGCTCACGGACGAGGACGACTCGTCAGCCGACCCGCTCTCGTTCCAGGGAAGCGGCTGGCGCTTCATGGAGCAGCAGGCCCGCCACCGCGCGACGCAGGCGTGCGCGGCAGATCCGATGAGCGAGGACTGCACATCGTGTGCGTTCGCGAGCGGCGCGCCCGGCTGTTCGCCGCCGCTCTACACGGACGAGGAAGATCCGCTCAACGTCCGCTTCCATCACATGAAGCCGCGCTACGGCGTGGACCCGCAGTTCCCGATCTCGCGCTACGTCGATGCGCTGACGAAGCCACGCGTCCCGCTCCGCGGCCACGAGCACGACGAAAACGGCTCCTATGCGCCGAGGGCGGGGTGCACCAACCCGCTCTTTGCGGCACGGCTGCCGACCGATCCGAACGATGACCTGTGCAAGCTTCCGCGCGGGCCGCGCTCGTCGAGCCTCGTCTACTTCGCCTTGATCGGCGGAATACCGAACACGCTCATCCCGGACGCTCCCTCGTCTTTCGCGGACGCCTCGCCGGACGGCAAGCAGCTCATCGACTGGACGAAGGTGCTCGGTCGCGATCCCGCGCGCTGGGACGAGACAGGCATCGACCCTCACATGATCCAGTCGAGCGGTCCGCGCCCGGGGCTTCCCCCGGCCACGGCGAGCGACGACGCCGACCCCGTCCACGGACGTGAGTGGACGACCGGCGGCTCGGACCTCCAGTTCGCTTGCACGTTCGATCTCTACGGGCGCGATGAGAACGGCGCGGCCGTTCCGATCCGGCGCGAATGCAGCGAGGCCGATCGCCGGGCCCGCCGCTGCGACTGCGACGGGGAGAGCGACTTGCCGCTCTGCGCGGCGGACAATCGAAACGTTCAGGTGCGGGGCAAGGCGTACCCCACGCGCCGACAGCTGATGGTGGCGAAGGAGCTCGACGCGCAGGGCATCGTCGCTTCGCTCTGCCCGAAGCAGCTCACGGAGCCCACCGCCGACGACTACGGCTACCGCCCTGCCGTCCGCGCGATCACGTCGCGGCTCGAGCGGTCGCTCGTCGGCTCGTGCCTGCCCCGCGCGCTCGAGCGGCAGGACGACGCGGGCAACGTCGCCTGCATGGTCCTGGCGATGCTCCCCGATCCGGGGCCCGACTCCGACTGCGAGCGCTTCGGCTTGAAGCCGCCGAGCGCGCAGCTCCTCGAGCAGATGCGCGACAAGCTCCGCGCCGAAGAAGGAGAGGAGTCGACCCGGCACCCGATCTGCGCCATCCCCCAGGTTGCCGTCCCGCCGGGAGAGGTCTGCAAGGACGCGAGCGACGATATCGCTTTCTGCTACGCGGAGGCGCCCAAGCTGACCCTCTGCCCCCACGCGATCGCGTTCACGAAGGCCAGCCAGAAGCTCTCCTTCGCGCGCTTCACCATGCAGTGCATCCAGCAGAGCACACAAGACTGACCCGGCCTCGTACCCCCGGCCCGCGACGACCGGCCCCCGAAACGGCCCTGCCGCCCACGAAGCGTGCAGGGCCGTTCGCATTTTCCGGGCGTGCGGGATGCCAACCAGGCTTGCCGCTTGGCAACGAAGTTGGCGGACCTGAACGATCTCGACCGCGCTTCTCTCGAAAGAAATCGCGCTTCCCTCCCGGCACGCGATGTGAATAACTGCTCCCGGGTCGGGGTGTACCCTCGTTGACACCGCCGCCCGCCTTTCGTTAGGTAGAGTTCGAGATTGGACGGCCTCTGGCCCCCACCGCGTTGGACGCGGCGGCAACGATAGATCGCGAAGGAGCGCTCACGATGAAGTGGACGAACCGGCTCGGCAAATGGCTCTTCGTCGGAGGTGCGTGGTCTACCACCGCTCTGATGCTGGGCGCGGCAGGCACGGGTTGCCTTTCCCGCCCCGTGGGGCAGCAGCCGCCGACGACGAAGGTCAATTTCACGTCGACTGTCTCGCAGCAGGCCGTCGACAAGGTCGACCTCCTGTTCGCGATCGACAACTCGGCGTCGATGGGTGACAAGCAGGCGATTCTCGCCGAAGCCGTCCCCGACCTCATCGACGGCCTCCTCCGGCCCCGCTGCGTCGACAGCGAGGGCAAGCCCTCTCCGGGCAACGAGAAAGCCAAGCCTGAGGTCTCCAAGGAGGAGCGCTACGGCTGCCCGGTGAACTTCGAGCCGGAGTTCAAGCCGGTCACCGACATGCACATCGGCGTCGTGTCGTCGTCGCTCGGCAACTTCGGCGGCGACGTCTGTGCGGTGGCGGAGCCGCGCACCAACGACCGCGGTCGCCTCCTCAACATCAGCCCGGACGGCGGCCAGGTCGAGCTCGCGAAGCCCGGCAACTTCCTTGCCTGGTTCCCCCAGGCGAAGGAGAACGAGGACGCGAAGCGGCATCCGCCGCCGGAGAAGCCGATCCGCCAGATTGACGGCGACGACGGGCTCACGAAGAACTTCCGCGACCTCGTCGTCGGTGTCGGTCAGAACGGTTGCGGCCTCGAGGCTCAGCTCGAGAGCGTCTACCGCTTCCTCATCCAGCCCGACCCCTGGGAGAGCGTCAAGCTCGACGGGGCGAACCAGGCCGACCTGGGCGAAGGCGTCGACATCGAGGTGCTCCAGCAGCGCGCGGACTTCCTGCGTCCGGACTCGCTCGTCGCGATCATCATGCTGACGGACGAGGACGACTCCTCGGCCGACCCGCTCGCGATCGGTGGCCAGGGCTGGGCCTTCATGAACAAGGCGTTCCCGGGCTCGAAGGTCTTCCGCGGCAGCACCGGCGAGGGCACGACCGCCCCGCGCGGCACCACCACCTGCGAGCAGGATCCGGGCAGCGAGGACTGCACCTCGTGCGGCTTCCAGAGCCTCTGCGACAAGTCCCAGCCCTCCTGCCAGAAGATCATCGCGGACAAGAACTGCACGACCCCCGGAAGCGACAAGGGGCAGGGCGACGGCTTCAACGGCTACTACGGTCCGAGGGAAGATGAGCTCAACGTGCGCTTCCACCGCATGAAGGAGCGCTACGGCATCGATCCCCAGTACCCGATCAAGCGCTACGTCGACGGCTTCACCAAGTTCAAGGTGCCGGATCGCAAGGCCGAGCACGTGACCAAGGTCGCCGCGAACGGTCGCCGCGACATCGCCAACTACACGAGCACGGCCAAGTGCACGAACCCGCTCTTCGCCGCCAAGCTCCCGCGCCAGGCGGGTGACGAGCTCTGCGCCCTTCCGCGCAGCACGCGTAGCCCGGACCTCATCTTCTTCGCGGTCGTCGGTGGTGTTCCCCACCAGCTCCTCCACTTCGACCCGAACGACATGGAGAAGAGCCGCATCACGAACGAGGACTGGGTGAAGATCCTCGGCCGCGATCCCGGGAACTTCGACTTCTCGGGCATCGACCCGCACATGGTCCAGTCGGTCGCGCCGCGCACCGCGCTCGGCCTCGGCGGCGCCGACAAGCAGCTCGGCGACAACGGTGACGACAAGATCCACGGTCGCGAGTGGAACACGAACAAGGGCGACCTCCAGTACGCCTGCACGTTCGACCTGCCGGAGACCATGCAGCGCGTGTGCGGGGCGAGCGATACGTCCTGCGACTGCTCGCCGAACCAGAGCGAAGGTTTGAACCCGCCGCTTTGTGGCGCCGGCAACAAGCAGATCAAGGCGAAGGCGTACCCGACGATCCGCGAGTTCCAGGTCGTCCGCGCGCTCGGCGACCAGGGCATCATCTCGTCGCTCTGCCCGATCCACCTGTGCAAGGAAGGCGACCCCTCCTGCGATAGCGCCAAGAACCCTCCGGCGACCTACGGCTACCGCCCCGCGGTTGCGTCGATCATCGACCGCCTCAAGAACGCGCTCACGACGCAGTGCCTCCCGCAGAAACTGCGTGAGGTTGGCGCCGAGGCCGATCAGGTTCCCTGCCTCGTCCTCGCTCAGCTGAGCGAGAAGGAGGACAGCTGCGCGGCCCATGGCCTCTCGGCTCCGAAGAAGGAGATCCTCGACGTCTTCCTCGCGCAGCAGCGCGCGGAGTCGGGCAAGGTCGGTGAGGGTGGCCTCGACCTCGCCGCCCTGCCGGTCTGCGAGATCCCGCAGAAGACCGTCGAGCGCGGCCTCAGCTGCAAGGACGAGGCGGAGATGCTCTGGTGCTACGTCGAGAACGATCCTGCGAACAAGAAGAACCCCGCGGGCCGCTGCCCGCAGGCGCTCATCTTCTCGTCGGGCACGGCCGCGCTCGCCGGCGCTCGCTTCAGCCTCCAGTGCATCCAGCAGTTCGCTGCCGGCGAGGCGTCGAAGGACCAGCAGCAGCAGTGACGGTCGGCTGACCGCACCACGTCCCTGAAGAGAGGGGCGGACCCATTCCGGGTTCGCCCCTTTTTCTTTGGCCGGCGCCGCGGTCGAACCTCTTGCGCCGAGACCGAGGGCTTTTGTTATCGTCGTCGGCGAGCGCGATGGCGAACGGGAAGAAGACGATCCTCATCATCGAGGACGAGCCCCACATCGTGATGGGGCTCCGCGATGCGCTCGAGTTCGAGGGTTTTGCGACGATCTCGGCGGGGAAGGGGAAGGACGGCGTCCAGCTCGCGCGGACGGAAGCCCCCGACGCCGTCATCCTCGACCTCATGCTTCCCGACATCAACGGCTACGCCGTGTGCGAGGAGCTCCGGCGGGTCAGCCCGTTCGTCCCGATCATCATGCTGACGGCGCGCTCGCAGGAGACCGACAAGATCCGCGGCCTCGACGCGGGCGCCGACGACTACGTGACGAAGCCGTTCAGTGTGAACGAGCTCATCGCGCGGATGCGGGCGATCCTGCGACGGGCGTCGCGCCCGAGCGCGGCTCCGGAGATCCTCACGATCGGCGACGCTCACGTGAACTTCTCGACGCACTCGCTGAAGGCGCTCGGCACCGAGCACGCGCTCTCGTTCTACGAGGTCGAGCTCCTGCGCCTCCTCTCGGAGCGCGTCGGTCAGCCGGTGAGTCGCGACGAGATCCTCCAGAAGATCTGGGGCCTCGACGCGTCGCCGACGAACCGCACCGTCGACAACTTCATCGTGAAGCTGCGCAAGAAGATCGAGAAATCGCCCGACAAGCCGACGCACATCCTCACGGTGTACGGCTTCGGGTACAAGCTCGTCACGAACGCCTGAGCAGTCAGGGACCGCGTCGTCGCGAGCGCGCGTCAGCTGCCGCCGACGAAGACGACCTCGACCCGAGCGTTCTTTTCTTTCCGCTTTGCGTCCGCCGGATCGAACACCGGGGCTCGCGCGCCGGCCTGCTCGACCTTCGTCTTGTCGGCGCTCGCGCCGGCGTCGGTCAGGGCCTTCGCGATGACCTCGCCGCGCTTCTTGTCGAGCGCGACGTCGGCGGAGCTCGGAGCCGCCGCGTCGTGGATCACGACCTGCACCGCGAAGGCCGGGTGAGCGGCGGCGATGCGGCCGAGGTCCTGGAGCGTGCTCTCGCCCTCGGCGGAGAGCTTGGCGGCCTTGTCGCTTCCCTTGCCGCCGGCGAAGAGCGAGCGGAGCGTGACGACCACGCCGCGCTCGTCGCGCGAGGGGGCGAGGTCCGTCGTGCGGGTCGCCTTCGGATCGACCGAGCGCGACAGCTCCCCGAGCAGCGCGTCGGTGGGATCGGCGTCGGGCGTGCCCGCGCGTCGCGCCTTCGTGAGGGCGGCGAGGCACGCGGCCCGCGCACGGCCGGCCGCGTCGATGGGGGCGGGCTTCGGGGACGACTCCAGCTTCTTCTCGAGCTCCGCTGCCGCCGCCTCGGCCTCCGCGAGGCCCGGCGCCTGCGGCGACACCAGGCGCGCCGCGCTGCAGAGGAGGCGGGCCTGCATCGCGAGCGACTGCGCGGCGACGAGGCGGGCGCGCTCGCGCTCCGGATCGGCGGGGCCGGACGGGGCCGGGCGCTCGGCTTCGCGGGCGACCTTGAGCTGCTTCTCGAGATCGTCGGCCTCGCGCTCCGCCGCCTTGCGCGCGGTCGCGTAGCGCTGCGATTGCTCGACGGCCTGGGCGAGCGCTTCCTTCGCCTGCGTCTCTTCGTTCGTGGCGCGGGCGAGCCGGGCGACGGCGACGGCGTGCTGGTAGGCCGCGACGGCGCGCTCGGCGTGAAGCTCCGCGGCGACGTGGTCGCCTGCGTGCTCGGCTTCCTTCGCCGCGCGCAGCGCTTGATCGGCCTCGGCGAAGGCTTGCGGTGCGAGCGTCTGCGCGTCGCGTCCCTGGAGGCCGGCGCGCGTTCGTTCGGCCTCGTTCACCTTCACGACGGTCGACGCACCGGCGCCGCCGCAGCCGACCGTGAGCGCGCCTGCGCTCGCGACGAGAGTGGATGCGAGGAGCATCGAGATCCCGAGCTGCTTCATCGCGCACCTCCGTCCGCGCCCGTCGTGCTGGGCTTCGCAGGCGCCGTTGCCTTTGCCGGCGCGCGTGTGCCGGCGTCACTGCTAGCTGCGGCGGCGCTCGTGCGCGCGGGCTGCTCGTTCGCCTCGCGCGAGGCCGACGCGAGCTGCGCCCGGAGTCGGCCGCTCTGCGCGATGGCCTCCTCGAGCAGCGCGCGCTCCCGATCCGCAAGGGCTCCCGCGTCGGTCGCGGAACGGCGCGCGGTCGCGGCGCTCTCCTCGACGACGGCGGCGCGAACGACGTCCCGCGCGGCTTCCGCCCACGTGCGGGCGAGGCGGTCGGCGAGCTTGGCGTGCGCCTCGTCGCCGGACGATCGCAAGCTGGCTCCCCGCTCGAGGGCAGCACGGGAGCGGGCGACGAGCTCGCCGCCTGCGCCCTTTTGAGGCGAGGCCTCGATCTCCCGGAGCAGGGACTCCGTCGCCGTGCGGTCATCCCCTGCGGCCATTGCCACGGCGCCCATGGCGACGAAGGCTGCAACCCCGAGCGCGAAGACGATGCGGCCGCGGCCGAGCCGTCCCAGCCAGCGCGACGAACGAATCATCTTGTCCGCTTACAGCCCCTAGCGGTGCGCGGCAACGTTGCGGAGAAGGCCCAGTCAGGGCGTCTCGATGTCTACAGTGGCCCACATTTGACCACAAATGCGCATCACAGGAGCGTCTCCGTTGGCGACACGCGTGGCCCGGGCTGGCCTGCCGTGGCAGAGCGGCCACCTGCGTTTTTCTTCGAGCCCATCCGAACGATGGGCCGCCGGAAAACAGGAGGCCTCATGAACGTACGCTCGATCGGCATCGCCACTTCCCTTCTCGTCGCGGCCTTTGCGATCGCCTGTGGTGGTTCCGGTCGACGAAGCGGTTTCGGGACGGACACCGACCCGACGGTGGGGGCCGGGGACGAGAAGGGGGGCTTCACCAACGAGGGGCCCGGGCAGGGCAGCGAGTGCGGGATCAACAACACCGACGGTGATCCCGACAAGGACTACGACGGCGACGGCTTCCCGCTGAAGGACGACTGCAACGAGTGCAACACGTCCATCAACAAGGGCGCGTACGACATCCCGGGCAACGGGGTCGACGAGGACTGCAGCGGCACGCCCGACGACGAAGAGGTCGAGTGTGACGACGGCCTCTCGAAGAGCGGCTCCGATCCGTTCGACGGGGCAAAGGCGATCGGTCTCTGCAAGAAGGCCGATCCGAACGGGACTAGCTGGGGCGTCGTCGAGGCCAAGTGGGTCAGGCCCGACGGCTCGTCGCTCAGCAACAAGGTGGGCGTCGGCATCCTCGAGAAGTTCGGCGTAAACGCTCCGCAGCTGGGGGCATCGATGCTTGCCCTCTCCTCCGGCAAGGCCGCCGAAGGTGCGCCGGTGACCACGGACAAGGGGTACTCGCACGGGACGCCCGCTGGGTATCCGAAGGAGTCGCCGGCGTGTCCCGGCGTCAAGACGGGCCAGGCGCGCGACGGTGTCGCCCTCGAGCTCACGATCCGCGTCCCCACCAACGCGCAGTCGTTCTCCTACCAGCAGAACTTCTTCACGCAGGAGTACCCGGACTTCATCTGCAACAAGTTCAACGACTTCTTCGTGACGATGATGAATCCGGTCCCCGCGGGCCTCGCGGACGGCAACATCGCGTTCGACCAGGACACGAACCCGATCAGCGTCAACAACAGCCTCCTCCAGGTCTGCGAGCCGGGAACCCACGGGCCGACGCCCCAAACCGAGAAGACGTTCGACTGCCCGCTCGGCGTCGGCATGC
Source organism: Myxococcales bacterium 68-20 (assembly GCA_001899635.1). GTDB lineage: Bacteria > Myxococcota_A > Polyangia > Polyangiales > Polyangiaceae > Labilithrix. The sequence goes on from MKVQ01000014.1 coordinate 188,602, forward strand.
TCTCGGGCACCGGCTTCGAGGGAGCCGCGGCGACCGGCTGGCTCACGACGAGCGCGCCTGTGACGCCGGGCTCGGAGATCACGCTCCTCTTCGCCATCTGGGACTCACAGGACGGCTGGCTCGACTCGACCGTCCTCATCGACGACTTCAAGTTCTCCGTCGACGGAGCCGATACCGCGACGAAGCCGTCCGAGGTCAAGTGACGGCCTGACTCCGGAGCCCAGCCCCGAAAATCGAGAGGCAGACCGCCCACGGCGTGTCTGCCTCTCGGCGTTTGAGGAGCTCGCACGTCTCTGGAGTCCGAGCCCGTCCTCCGTGGTCGGCCGATGCTTGAGAGGGTCGTGAGACGGCGCCTGCAGGGGCACAATACCGCTGGAGATCCGCCGGCGGGGAGCGTCATCCTACCGTGTGTGTGTCTTGACCGGCTCAGCGCCGGCAGATACTCCATGAATGGAATGATTGGGGCAGCGCGCGACCCCAGATCCGAGGCGAAGATCGACGGTAACGGAACGACCGCTTTCGGGAAGTACCAGCTCTTCGCGAGCCTGGGCCGCGGAGGTATGGCCGACGTCTTCCTCTCGGTCGCGCGCGGGCAGATGGGCTTCAACAAGCTCGCTGTCATCAAGCGGCTCCGTCAGGCCCTTGCCGAGGAGCGCGCGTTTCGCGACATGTTCCTCGACGAGGCGCGGCTCGCGGCGCGCCTCAACCACCCCAACATCGTCCATACCTACGAGGTCGGCGAGCAGGGCGGGGTCTACTTCATCGCGATGGAGTACCTGGAGGGCCAGTCCCTCAACAAGGTGCTCAAGGAAGCGCTCCGGCGCAAAGAGGTGATCGAGCCCGAGGTCGCCGTGCGCATCGTCGCCGATGCGCTCGCGGGGCTCGGCTATGCGCACGAGCTCCGCGACTACGACGGGCGCCCGCTCTGCGTCATCCATCGCGACGTCTCTCCTCACAACATCTTCGTCACCTACGACGGGCACACGAAGCTCGTCGACTTCGGGATCGCGAAGGCCGCGCTCTCCTCCACCGAGACCGAGGTGGGCGTCCTCAAGGGGAAGGTCGCGTACATGTCCCCGGAGCAGGCGATGGGGCAGCGCATCGACGCGCGGTCCGACCTGTTCGCGATGGGCATCGTGCTGTGGGAGCTGATCGCGCAGCAGCGGCTGATGACCGGCGAGAGCGCCGCGAACACGCTCCACAAGCTGATGAACGAGCCGATCCCGCGGCTCTCGCACGTGCTCCCCGGCATCGACGCGAACCTCGACATGCTCGTCGCTCGGGCGCTCGAGAAGGATCCGCAGCACCGCTGGCAGTCGGCGAGCGAGATGCGCGGCGCGCTCGAGCAGTGGCTCTCGGCGCAGCCGCGGACGGCGCGGCAGGAGGACGTCGGGCGGCGGATGGCGTCGCTCTTCGGCAACGTCCGCGAGGAAGTCCAGCGCCAGATCCAGAAGCACATGACCGCCATCACGGCGGCATCGAACACGCAGGAGCTCCAGGCGCTCACGGCGGAGTCGCTGAAGCGGATGGAGCAGTCCGGCGCGAACGTGAGCGGGCAGCTCCTTCGCCTCGGGACGAGCGGAAGCGGAAGCGGCAGCGGAGTCATCGCGACCTACGGCGGGCACACCGGCCATCCGTCGGGGTATCC
>MKVQ01000014.1:190265-340192 GCA_001899635.1 Myxococcales bacterium 68-20
GTCACGATCGGCTGCTTCTTGCTCGCTGGTCTACTCATCGTCGTGCTCGGCCTCCGCGATCGGAGGGGGGACATCCTCGCGCTAGGCGGGGCTCCCACGGCGAGCGTGTCGCCTCCGGTGCCGTCGACGACGGAGATCGCGGCGTCTTCGCAGGACCTCCCGCCGCCGACGCCGACCACACCCGCGAGCGGCAGCGCGCTCACGAGCGCGACGGCAGCTCCCACCGTGACGCCGCCCGTGAAGACGGCGCACACGGCGGTGACGCCGCGCGCGACGCCCAAGACGTCGGCTCCGCCTCCGCCGCCTCCGCCCGAGGATCCCGGGTTCGTGACCGTCTCGGCCTATCCCTGGGCCAAGGTCACCGAGGGGGCGAAGGTCGTCTGCCCGGTCACGCCGTGCAACAAGGTCTCGATGAGCCCCGGCTCGCACACGCTCACCTTCGAGAACGGCGAGGCGCCCGGCCAGAAGCAGACGGTGACCGTGCTGGTGAAGTCGGGCGAGACATCGACGAAGAACGTCGGCTTCAAGTGACCGCGCGCGAGGACCGCGCGAACGTCCGTCAGGAGCTCATCGCCACGCCGAGAGACGCGACGAACGGTGCGCGCTACTTGCAGAGCTCGGCGCCGCAACGGATCTGCGGTGCGAGCGAGGCCTTCGTCGCAGCTTCCTCCGGCCGGAACGCGAAGAACGCCGCGGTCCCGCCGCCTGCGACGATGGCCCCCGCGATGACCCAGAAGACCGGGCTCGACAGGATCGAGCCGCCCGCCTTCTCGCCGCGCTTGTCGCCGTCGCCGCCGTAGCCGTTGCCGTTGATCGGCCGCGAGCTCGCCTCGGCGAATGCGCTCTTCGGCACCTGCGGGCTGCCCGCCTCGAACACGGCGTTGTCGCGCTCGTCGAGCGCCGTCGCGTAGAAGTCGAGGCGCGTCCGACCTTGCGTCGCCGGCGCGACCTCGACGGTCGCCTCGCCGACGGGGATGGTCGACACGGTGTATTCGCCCGACGACGTCCAGCGGTAGCCGACGGTGACCTTCTTCGCGATCCGGGTCGGGTCGCGCGTCGTGATGCGGAGCTGGCCGCCGTCCGAGCGGACGTTCGCGACGACCTCCATGCCGGGCTTCGACGGAAGGGACCGGAACTGGCCGCGCGCCTCGACGAACGGCGTGGAGACCTTCGGCCCGAGGTTCGTGTCGATCGTGTACTCGGGGTCGGACACGAGGAGGTGGAGGAACGCGTCGCGCGCTTGCTCTTCCTTGTCGAGGATGGCGTAGGTCACCGCGAGGATGCGGTAGGCGCGCACGAGCTGATCGTGCGAGAGACCCCTCTGCTTGATGACGCGCTCGGCGGTCTCGTTCGCCTTGTCGTAGTCGAGCTTCGCGTAGAGTTGCTCGGCGGTCTCGACGTCGACCGGCGCCTCGACGCGCGCCTTGTCCTTGCCCTTCGGCTCGGCGAAGGCCGCGCTTGTCGCGCTGGCGGCGGAAACACCGACCAGCACGCAGAGGACGACACGGCGCAGCTTGCGCATGGCTCGAGGATACCCGTCGGAGCGCCGAGCGGCGAGGAAAGGATAAACGCTCCCTCGTGCGAGCAGGGCGTTGCGCTCCGGCCCGGCGAACCACCACAATCCCGGCCCATGCCGAGAGAGCGCGCTTCCTGGGACGAGTACTTCATGAACATCGCTCGCGAGGTCGCGACCCGATCGACCTGCGACCGCAAATTCGTCGGTGCAGTCGTCGTGCGCGATCGCTCGATCCTCGCGACCGGATACAACGGCTCGATCCGGGGGCTCGCGCATTGCGACGAAGAGGGCCATCTGATGGAGGACAACCACTGCGTGCGCACGGTGCACGCGGAGGCGAACGCGATCGTCCAGGCCGCCCGCAACGGCGTCCGGATCGAGGGGGCGTCGATCTACGTCACTGCCTCGCCTTGCTGGGGCTGCTTCCGCCTGATCGCGAATGCCGGGATCGCCCGGATCGTCTTCGGTGAGTTCTATCGCGACAAGAAGATCTTCGAGGTCTCGCAGAAGATCGGGATCGAGCTCGTCGACTTCTCCACGCATCACGCGAACAAGAGCGTCGCCACGCCGAGCCCGGAGATCGCATGACCTCCGCGGACACCCCATCGCGAGGGCAGCGCCGGTATTCGGTCGCGGTGGTGCAGGGGGGCCCTGCCTCCGAGGCCGAGGTGAGCCGCGCGTCGGCGGCGAGCGTCGCGCGTGGGCTCGAGGAGGCCGGGCATCGCGTCGTCCGCCTCGAGCTCGACGCCCACCTGGCCGACTCGCTCCGCACGGGCGGCTTCGATGTCGTGTTTCCCGTCGCGCACGGCGCGGTGGGGGAGGACGGCTCGCTCCAGGGGCTGCTCGAGGTCCTCGATCTGCCGTACGTCGGCTCGGGCGTGCTCGCGAGCGCGCTCGCGATGGACAAGCGCACCGCCAAGGTCCTCTTCGCGGACGCCGGGCTCCCCATCGCGCGGTCGATCCACGCGCGGCGCGGCACGAGGAGCGCCGCGGTCGAAGCGGAGCGCGCGCTGCGAGAGCTCGGCGACGCGCTCGTCGTGAAGCCGTGCTCGAACGGCTCGGCCATCGGCGTCGCCCGCCTCACCGGCGGGGCATCGGCTGCCGACGTCGCGAAGGCGATCTCCGCAGCGTGGGAGGTCGACGAGGTCGCCCTCGTCGAGGTCTTCGCGCCGGGGAGAGAGGTCACGTGCGGCGTGATCGATATGCGTGATCCGGCCTGGCTCCCGCCGACCGAGATTCGTGCACCAAAGGATGCATTTTACACATATCAGGCGCGCTACGCACCCGGACGAAGCGAGCATCTCTGCCCGGCCCCGCTCGGCGACGCCCTGACGCGGCGGGTGCAGGAGATCGCCGTTGCCGCCCATCGGGCGCTCGGGTGCCGCGACCTCTCGCGGGTGGACTTCGTCGTGCCCGCGGAAGGCGAGCCGACGCTCCTCGAGGTGAACACGATGCCCGGGTTCACCGAGACGAGCCTCTACCCCGAGGCCGCCGCGATCGCCGGGATCCCGATGCCCGAGCTCTGTAGCGGGTTCGTCCATGCCGCCGTCCTTCGCGGCTCGAGCCGCAGGAACATCCCGCTCCCGCTTCCGCGAGCCTGACGACCTACCTCGGCCTACGTCCGCCTCGCCGCAGGGAGGGATGGACAGGTCCGCGGTTCGGGCCCAAGCTGACGTGTGCAGCGAGTCCAGCGAAACGAAGGGATCTCGACGCTCTGGACCAGGTCGATGGCGTTGTTCTTGCTCGGTCTCGGAAGTGAGAAACGAGCGCTTTCGGTGCAAAGAGGAGCGCTCGTGGGTCGTCTTACAGAGAGTAGAAGGCGATGAGGCGCGACTCGCTTTATGGAGAGGAGATCGTCTGGAGCGGCGGCCCGAAGGTCGCCTCGGTGCCGATCGCGTTCAAGCTCGCAGCCGTCGTCGCCGGCACGATGTCCGCGGTCACGGTCGCCTTCGCCGTCGTGGTCGCGACGGGGCTCCGCCAGCACGTCGGCGACCTCGTGCTCTTCGCCGCGTGGTCGGCGTCGCTCGCCCTCGCCGCGTGGCGCTTGCCGCTCTGGTTCCGCTCCTCGGCGCGGTACGTCGTCACCGAGAAGCAGGTGATCTGGGAGCGCGGTCGTCTCCGGCGATCCATCGAGCGCAGCGCGATCAGCTATGCGGTCATCCGGTGGAGCCCGAGCACACCCGGCGTCGGCGATCTGGTGCTCGAGCGTGCGGTGCCGACCGGCGCGCTGAGGCGGACGCTCAGCCTCACCCTTCCGGACGTCGAGGCGCCGGACCGTCTCTGGGCGATCGTGCGCGGGCTCACGCCGAGCGCACCCCTCGGTGATGGGAATCGCCCGCTGGCACAGCGGCTCGATGACGGCGAGCGTGTGCTCTGGACCGCACGGCCGTGGGCCTCACGCTGGACGCCTCGCCGGATCGCGACCGCGGCCGGCGGGGCGCTTCTCGCGCTGGCCGCGGTGTACGTGTTCGCGCGCATGACTCCGCCGATCACGCGCGTCCTCCGCGCTCACGCGCTGCCGCCGGCCACCGAGGCCGTGCTCATCGGCGGCGCGGCGCTCGTCGTCCTCCTCATCGCCGGGGTCGCGGGCTTCGTCGGCTATTCCGCGGTCCTGCGTCCGTGGCTTCTCGCGCGTGCCACGCGCTACTTCGTCACCGATCGCCGCGTGCTCATCCGGCGCGGTACCGAGGAGCTCCATCTCGATCGCCAGCGCATCGCGTACGTCATCACCGCGCCGTGGCGTGAGGGAAGCGCGTGGCGCGACGTGTACCTCGTGCTCGACGGTCCGCAGGCACGCGCCTTCTCGCCGAGCGGCGCGTTCGGTGGGGCCGACGAGCAGCGCCTCGTCCCGATGTTCGCCGCCGTCGAGGACGCCGACACCGCGACCGAGGTCCTTCACGTGAGTCGCATCTCGCTCACGGACGCGCGCGAGGCGGCTTAGCTCGACCGACCCGCCGTCCACGCATCAGGTCCGGTCGTGAACCAGTCGTGAACCAGGCGCTGCGGCCCCGCTGTGCTTCGCGACGGACGTGGGCTCGTGGAGGCGGAGACGCGAGGATCAGAGTTCTTTACGGAAACGGCCGAGAACAATCCGGAGGCGTCGTGCGTCGGATCGACCATGGGCGCGCTGGACTCTGCTGAACGTCCTGTCCGTGGGTCTTCGTCTGGATATGGTAGAAGCCGGAGCGCGGTGGAGATCGGCCAGGTCGTCAGCGACAAGTACAAGCTTCTCCGGTTGCTCGGAGATGGGGGGATGGGTTCGGTCTACGAGGCCGAGCACGTCCGGCTCGGCACGCACGTTGCGATCAAGGTGCTTCACACCGATCTCGCGCGTCGTGCCGGCATCGCCGAGCGTTTTCTGCAGGAGGCGCGCGTCTCCGCGCAGATCCGGAGCCCGCACGTCGTCCAGGTGACCGACGTCGATCGCACGCCCGACGGCGTCGCGTACCTCGTGATGGAGCTGCTCCAGGGCGAGCCGCTCGCCGGCTTGATGAAGCGGGAACGCAAGCTGGCGGTCCCGACCGCGTGCGAATACGTCACGCAGATCCTCCAGGCGCTCGAGGCGGCTCACGCGCTCGGCGTGATCCACCGCGATCTCAAGCCCGACAACGTCTTCGTCACGTTCCAGGGCGGGAAGCCGGTCCTGAAGCTGATCGACTTCGGGATCGCGAAGCTCAAGACCGCACAGGCGGGGCAGACGAAGAACCTGACGGTCGCCGGGATGCTCATGGGCACGCCCGAGTACATGGCGCCGGAGCAGGCCTACTCGGCCGACAAGGTCGACGTCCGCGCGGACCTCTATGCGGTCGGCGTGATGCTCTACGAGATGCTCTCCGGGCAGCCGCCGGCCGAGGCGGACGATCCGCGTGTCCTCATCCTGAAGGTGGAGCGCGGGGAGGTGACGCCGCTCGTGCAGGCGGCTCCCGGGATCGAGCCGCAGCTCGCGGGCTTCGTGCATCGCGCGATGGCGCCGCGGCCCGAGCTCCGCTTCGCGAACGCGACGGAGATGCGCCTCGCGCTCGAAGACGTCCTCCGCGGCAGGCGTCCGGGGACCGCGAAGCTCGCGGTGGCGGGCGGCGGCGGCACCGCTCCGATCGCGGCGCCTATCGCGGCGCCGGCGGCGCTCGCCGACACCGCCGAGGCTCGGGCGGACATCGGAACCGGGACGGTCATGGGCGCGCCGGTCGATGCCGCGTTGGCGAACCCGGCAGCCGCGCCGGCGCCCCCGATGGCACACGCCAGCGGCGGGACGATCGGCGCTCCGCCCTTGGCTCCGCCGGCGATGGCGCCGCTCGCGATGACGCCCCCGCCTCCGCATCACGCACCGGCGTACTACGAGGCGTCCGCACGCCCCCCGGAGAAGCGATCGGGAGGAGGTCTCGTCGTCGTGCTCGCGGTCGTCGCGCTCCTGCTCGGTGCGGGAGCCGTCGTGGCGTACGTCGTCGGCATGCAGGAGTCCGCGCCCGTGCCGCTTCCGCCGCCGACGTTCGCCACGGCGACGCCGCCTGCGACCTCGACGGTGACGACGCCGGCGACGACGACGATCACGCCGGTCACGCCGCTCACGACCTCGACGGTGCTTCCGCCCGCGCCGAACCCGAACCCGAATCCGAACCCGGTCACGAAGAAGGACGCAGGCGGCGGCGGTCAAGCTCAGCAGGATGCGGGCGGCGGCGGCGCACAGCCTGCCGCAGATGCCGGGGCGTCGTCGGGGCAGACGACGATCGTGACGCCGTTCGGGACTTTCCAGTTCCCCGGTCCGCGGCCGCCGTTCTACCCGCCGGATCAGCCCTGGCCGCCGCCCGGAATTGGCCCGTTGCCATCGCCCCCGTAGTGAGCGTGAGCTAGGCTCGAACGGCCGAAACGTCGTGGTGGATCACGGCCGGAGGCACAGCAAACGAAACGCAGCGATGGCGACGGCGGACTCGAAGACGACCCAGCAGCCGGAGCGCGCGCAAGAAGGTGAGGTGGACCTCACGGAGCGCGCTCGCCGGACGTCGCGGCGCAATCGACCGCCGCGCGGGAAGAAGACACCGGACGCTCCGCTGCATGGCGAGGCGCTGCGCGCGCTCGCCGATGCGTGGCTTTTCGCTGTTCGGGGTCCACGCCGGCATGCCGTCGCCGCAGCGGCCGTGCTCCTCGCGACGATCGCGATGCTCGTCGCGCGTGGCGGCACCGCGCAGGCGAGGCTGAGCGGTGCGCTCATCCTTGCAGTGACCGTCCTCGGGGTCGTCGTCGTGCGTCTCCTCGAGCGGCGCGTCTTCGCGAGCCCGGCTCGTACGATCGAGCATGTCGCTGGACGCATGGAGCCGGAGGCGGCCGCGCGGGCGATCCGGGCGCTGTCGCTCCTCGAGCCCGTCGCGACGCGCGGTGCCTCGCGCGATCTCGCGGAGCTCCACGTCGCTCGCTCGCTCGCAGCGCTTCCACTCGACGGCGTGCGTCGAGGCGCGCAGCGTGTCGCGTTCGTGCTCGGCGTCGTCGCGCTCGGGCTCGCGGCGGTCAACGTCGCTGCGTGCGCGATGAACCCGTGGGCCGCTGCCGAGGGCGCCGACGTGCTCGTCGCTCGCGGGGGCGTCGCGCCTGTCGGGATGACGTGGTTGAGCGAGCCGCAGATCCGCGCGCGCCCGCCGGACTACCTCCACCTGGAGGAGCGGCGCGTGATGCCGTACGACGACGTCGCGCTCCCGCGCGGCACGCTCCTCACCGTTCGAGGAGCTCCGATCCATGCCGGTCGGCGCCTCCTCCTGACCGACGGCTCCGCCGAGGTGCCGTTCGTCGACGACGGCTCCGGTCACGTCGTCGCGCGCTGGCCGCTCGCGGACTCGGTCAACCTGAGGGTGGTGGCGCGCTTCGGCAACGTCGTCATCCCCGAGCCGGAGGCCACGCCGGTCGAGTCGATCCCCGACCTGCCGCCGCTCGTCAGGCTCGAGGGCGCTCCGAAGCAGATCCGCCTCGCGAGTGAAGAGGACACCTCGGAGATCCCGATCCACTACGACGCGATGGACGATCACGGACTCCGCGAGGTGCACCTCGTCCTCCGTGCCGGTCCGAGAGAAGAGAGGCGCGTCCTCGCTCGTCTCGACGGGGAGACGAAGACCGATCGGGGCGGCTACAACCTCCGCGCGAGCGACGCCTTCATCAAGAAGAGCCACGCGCCGATCGAGGTCCGCGTCGAGGCGAAGGACAACGATCCGATCACCGGGCCGAAGTGGGGCGCGAGCGACGCGATCACGATCGTGCCGCCCGACGTGGGAGAGCCGCAGTCGCGGCGCCTCGCTGGCCTCGTGCGGGTGCGTGACGAGCTCGTCGATGCGCTTGCGTGGCGGCTCCGGACGCCGCTCCCCGCGGAGCCGAAGGAGCGACGGGCGATGCTCGAGCGCGACGTGAAGCTCGCCGACGAGGGGAGCGAGGCGCTCGAGACGGCGCTCACGACGTCGTATGCGGGCGTCCGCGTTTCGAGCCGCCTCGGCGCGATGCTCCGCGGACGCATGCGCAAGGTGAAGGACGCGGCGAACAACCAGCTCCGCTCTCCGAGCACATCGGCGCGCGCGAACGTGGTGAAGGCGACCGAGCGAATGGTGCTCGTGATCGACGCGGCCATCCAGGGCCTCGGCCTGCGTGACACCCGTGGGGTCGCGCGCGAGCTCGCGGAGGTCGCGGAGGAGCTCGCGGCGGCGGCGGCGCTCGCTCACAAGCCTGCCGAGAAGGTCCGCGGCGAGCAGCGAATGGACGCAGCGGTGATCGTCCTCGACGGCGGAGGCAAGGCGATGCGCCGCCTCGGCGCGCTCGGTCGTGACATCGGCGAGATCGTCGAGATGGACCTGCTTCGGGTCGCGCGTGCGCGCGGCGCGAGCGATCTGACGCATGCAGTGCTCGCTGCGCAGGATCTCGCTGCGCGCCTTCGCCAGCCCGATCCTTCGTTCGGTGCGCGCGGTGGTCGGCCGTCCCAGGCAGGCGGCGAGTCGGGCGGTGGTCGTGGCGCGCCCGGTGCGGAGGACGACGGCGAGGCGAGCGACGTCGAGGAGGCCTTCAACGAGGCGGCGAGGGAGCTCGACAAGCTCGCAGCCGAGCACGCCGGCCACGTCGGTCGAGTCGAGCAAGCGCTTGCCGCGGGCTCGACGAAAGAAGACGTCGATGCGCTCTCCGAAGAGGCGAAGAAGCACGCGCAGAAGATCCGCGAAGCGGTCCGCCCGCTGCCGAACGTCGGCGGCGGAAGCGACTCGTGGACCAGCAAGGGCGCCGCCGCGCGCGAGCACGCCGAGCAGATGGCCAAGTCGATGGAGCAGGGCAACGCCGCCGACGCGGTGCAGAGCGGCCGCAACGCGCTCGGCGCGCTCGACGAGGCCAAGCGCGCGGCGTCGCGTGAGCGCTTCGGGCGGTTCGGGGACCCGAACGCCGAGCGCACGGTCGACGATGCGCGGCGGCAGATGGAGGCCGAGGTGAAGTGGGCCGAGGACAAGCTCGAGGAGCTTCGCCGGCGCGCCGCGCAGCGCGCCGCTCCGGAGCTGCGCGAGCATGCTGACACCGAAGGCAAGCTCGGCGAGCGCGCACGGGAGCTCGCGAACAAGGGGCGCGACCAGGAGGCGCTCCCGGCGCCAGCGCTCGATGCTCTCCGTGACGCCGAGGAGGCCGCGCAGGAAGCGGCGAAGGCGCTCCGTGGAGGGGATGCGGATCGCGGGCTCGCCAAGCAGCGCGAGGCGCAGCAGAAGCTCGAGATGGCGCGCGACGCGCTGGGCGAGGGCGAGGGCGAGCGCGACGGCGAAAGTGGCGACGGCGATCGAGCCGCGCGCGATCACGCCGACATTCCGAAGGCCGACGCGCACAAGGGGCCGGAGGAGTTCCGCAAGCGCGTCATCAAAGGGCTCGGCCAGCCCTCGAGCGGGAAATACAAGGACGCCGTGAAACGCTATGCGGAGGGGCTCCTCCGATGATCCGCGCGGCGCATCTGGGAAAGAGCGGGAAGAGAGGAAAGCGAGGGACGAGCATCGCCATTCTGGCGCTCGGCGCAGGTCTCGTCGCGGTCTGCGGTCCGGGCCGAGCCGTCGCGCAGATCGATCTCGCGGAGGGCATCGCCGCGCGCGCCAACGAGCTCGTCATCGCGATGGAGTACGACAAGGCGCGGGCCGACCTCGCGAAGGCCGATCCGAACAGCCCGTCGGTCGTCATGGCGAAGGCGCGCCTCGCGCTCTACGAGGAGGACTGCGATCTCGCCGCTGCGCTGATGAGCCGGAACGACGTCGCGCAGAGCGAAGAGGGCCGCGTCCTCGCCGACGTGGCGCGCGGATGCGCGCGCGTCACGGCGGCGACGCTCGTCGACAAGGACGAGGCCGCGGGCGTCATCGTCCGCTGGCACGACGAGGCCGATCGCGCGCTCATGCCGATGATGGTCGACACGGTGAACAAGGCGCGCGTGGCGCTCACCCGCGACCTCGGCGTCGAGTGGAAGGCCCCGACGCGCATCACCGTCGTCCGCGATTTGCTCTCGCTCTCCGCGATGACGGGGCTGCCGTATAAGGCCGCGCAGACGACCGGCACGGTGGCGGTCGCGAAATGGGGGCGCGTCACGATCCTCTCGCCTCGCGCGAGCAAGCATGGCTATCCGTGGCGCGACACCCTCACGCACGAGCTCACGCATCTCGCGATCTCGATGCAATCGCGTGAGCGCGCGCCGCTCTGGCTTCACGAGGGCGTCGCCCGGCGGCAAGAGGTGCGCTGGCGGGAGCCCGGGCCGTTCGACGATCGGCCGAGCGTCGAGAGCGTCGTCCAGCGGGGCATGGAGCTGAAGCTCGATCTACCGCTCGACAAGCTCGGCCCGTCGATCGCGATGCTCCCGAGCGCGGACGCGGCGATGGTCGCGTTCGCCGAGGTCACGAGCTTCGTCCGCTTCTTCGTCGAGACCCAGCCCGAAGGCGCGCTCGCGAAGCTCCTCGTCGCGCTCCGGGCGGCGAAGAGCGTCGATGAAGCGCTCGTCCAGGTGAGCGGTGAGGCGCTCCCGCAGTGGGACACGAAGTGGCGGGCCCACCTCGCGCGAAGGCCGAAGGAGCCGCTCTCGCCGCTCTACGGCCTCGGCGGCACGCTCCCGAACGCGGCGGACTCCCGCGAGCGAGCCCGCCTGGCCGAGCTCCTGTTCGGGAGAGGACATCCGGACGAGGCGCTCATCCAGCTCGACAAGATCTCGGAGACGCTCCTCGGAGACCCCAGCCTTCGTTACGTGAGGGGCCGCGTCCTCGAGGCGAAGGGGGAGCTCCGGGCGGCGGAAGAGCTGGTCGACGACCCGAAGGCCTGGATCGCCGCCTACGGACCGTGCTGGGCCTTGAGCGCCCGGCTCGCCCGGGGTCGGGACGACCACCCCGCGGCCGAGCGCGCGGCTGCCGAGGCTCGAGCGCACGATCCCTTCACGATCGAGGCAGCTTGCGAGGGAACGGTGGGGGCGCTCGACCCTGGCGCCACGCCCGCTGGTCAGAAACAGGACTCGGGTGGGCCTCTGTGCGACGCTGCGCGGATGCGAGGCGAGCCCGATCTGGGTAAAGACTAGACCTCCGCTCCAGAGGGCCGGCATAATCCGTAACGGCAGAATCTGCCGAAAGAAACAGGTCGGTGATCCCCACGCATGACGTTGTGCGGGGGGCGGCCCGTCTGTCGAGCCGGCTCCTTCACACAGACGTCCGATGAACGCGATCACGTACGCCACCGCCCAGATTCTGCGAGTGTTGCCGAGGACCCAGATCACACGCGTGATGGGGCACCTGGCCGATTACGCTTGGCCCGAGCCCGTCGGTCGAGCCGTCGTCGATCTCTATTGCCGCGCTTACGACGTCGACCTCGACGAATGTCGGAAGGCGAGCGGCTTTCGATCGTTCGACGAGTTCTTCACGCGTGAGCTCCGCGACGGCGCGCGCCCGCTGCCGGAAGATCCTGGCGTCGTCATCAGTCCGGCGGACGGACGCGTCGACTCGATCGGTCCTGTCGATGGCCGTGCTTTCCGCGTGAAGGGTCGGCCCTATCAGGTCGACGAGCTCCTCGGCGACGAGGCCGAGGCTCGGCGCTACGAGGGAGGACAGGGCTGCGTCGTCTATCTCTCTCCGCGCGACTATCACCGGGTGCATGCGCCGGTCGCGGGAGAGATCGCGGTCGTCCGCTCCATGCCCGGCGACTACTACCCGGTCAACGCGATCGGCGTTCGCCACGTGCACAACCTCTTCGTGCGCAACCGCCGGGTCGCGATCGCGATCGACACGCCGCCCGAGTCCGGTCTCGGGCGCGTCACGGTGGTGATGGTGGCGGCGATGGTCGTCGGTCGAATCACCGTGAGCGGGATCGACGAACGCGACGTCCCGATCGGGACGCACGAGCTCTCGCCGCGCCGAAAGGTCGAGCGCGGTGAGGAGATCGGGATCTTCCGCCTGGGCTCGACCGCGGTCGTGTTCTTCGAGCCGGGGGTGGTCTCACGCTGGCTTGCCGGGGAGGGGGCGGTGCGGTTCGGTCAGCCGTTCGCGCTCCACGCGCGCGAGAAGGAAGCGGGGAAGGAAGCTACGAACGGCAGCACGGTGCGGGGGGCTGGATGAGCGGAGACGGACCCACCAAGGCAGCGCCTGGTCTGTCCGTCCCTCACGCGGACGCGGCGCCCCACGCCGAGCCGCTCGACGACATCATCCTCGGCGACGACGACGGCGTCGACGCACCGCCGCCCATGGCGCTGAAGCCGTCGTCACCGCCTCCACTTCGTGCGAAGGCCCCCGAGCGTCCGTCGACGCCGCCGGGGGCCGCGTCCTTACCGCGTCCGTCGACGCCGCCGGGGGCGGCGTCGATACCGCCCCCGCCGATGACGGCAGACCCGAGCTCGAGTCGTCTCGCGGCTGCCGCGGACGCAGGGCGGGACGCGCGGAAGCGCGCGAAGCTGACGCTCCGTATCCCCGACGACGAGATCTCGCGTCCGAACCTTCCGACGACCACCCCCATCGGAGGTGTCGCTTCGATCACCTCGCCGAGCCGGCCGCCGTCGGCGCCGGAGCCGGCCGCGATGGCCGAGCTCGGGACCGACAGCTTCTCGTCGGTCGGGCGCGTGCGTCCGATGACCGGACCGCCGCCGCCGGCGTTCGGAGCCGACGACACGATCGAGCTCCCGAGCGATGTGCTGCGCGCGCGGCTCGCGGCGCTGACCGGAGATCCGGCCCTGGCGCCGGCGGTCGGCATCGACGCGACCGACGATCCGGGTTGGACACCGTTCCAGCCGGAGGTCGCGCGCGAGGTCATGATCCCGATCAAGCCGACGCCGATCGTCGAGCTCCGGGACGAGCCGCCGAAGGCCGTCGGAGACGTTCGTGTGGAAGACCGTGCGGCCGATCCGCGCGGGGTCTTGCTCGACGAGCACGAGGTCCACAACTCGACCCCTCCGATCTCGGAGGACATCCCGGTCGACATGGACCTCTCGAGCATCGTGAGCATCCCGGACCCCTCGAGCGACGAGCTCGCGACGCACCCGCGCCTCCCGATCTCCCTCGACTCGGAGGAGATCCGGATCGACGACGCCGAGCGCATCAGCGAGACCGGCGAGGTCGAGGTGGCGCCCGAGGACCTCGTCAGCGTCGAATCGCTCCCTTCGCCGCCTCAGCATCCGCATCAGCCGCCGCCCGTGAAGGTCGTGGGGAAGTACCCCGCCTTCAAGTCCGAGCCCGCCCCGCCGCCTTCCGTGGCGACCCAGAGCCGCCCGCAGGTGACGATGGCGAACACGCCCTCGCAGCCTCCGCCGCCGCTCTCGGCTCCCATGCCTCCCATGGCGCCCGCCGCGCACGTGCCGCCGGTCGCCCCCGTGGTGGTGCAGCCCTCGCCGATCATCTCGACGCCGGGCGTCGCGGCGGCGCGCCGTCCGTCGAACCCGCTCGCCGTCGTTCCGCCGGTGGGGGCGCTCGCGCCGCCGCCGATGACCGACACGGCAGCGACGCGGAAGAAGACGCGCCCGTGGTGGGAAGAGCTCTTCAACGACGACTACATCCGCACCATGGCGAAGGTGACGGACGCGCAGATCGGCAAGGAGGTGAACTTCATCGAGGAGAGCCTCGGCTGCGAGGCCGGTGCGATGATCCTCGACCTCGCCTGCGGGACCGGTCGCCATGCGGTGGAGCTCGCCGCGCGCGGGTACCAGGTCGTCGGCTTCGATCTCAGTCTCGCGATGCTCGCGCGTGCCTCCGACGAGGCGCAGGACCGCAAGCAGAAGATCAATTTCGTGCAGGGCGACATGCGCGAGATGACGTTCGAAGAGACCTTCGATGGCGTCTACTCGTGGAACACCAGCTTCGGCTTCTTCGACGAGGAGAAGAATGGCGCCGTCATCGCTCGTGTGCACAAGGCGCTCAAGAAGGGAGGCCAGTTCCTCCTCGACGTCGTGAACCGCGACTACATCGTCCGGCAGGCGCCGTCCCTCGCATGGTTCGAGGGCGACGGCTGCATCTGCATGGACGAGATGACGATCGACTTCATCACGAGCCGCATGAAGGTGAAGCGGACGCTGATGATGGACGACGGGCGGACGAAGGAGATCGAGTACTCGGTCCGCATCTACGCGCTCCACGAGCTCGGCAAGATGCTGCACGACAACGGCTTCCGCGTCGCCGAAGTGAGCGGTCGCACCGGAACGCCGGGCGTCTTCTTCGGCTGCGAGTCTCCGCGCACGCTCATTCTCGCCGAGAAGCGCTGACGGCGCGCCGCCGGCCCGCGCGACGGGTTCCAGAGGCCCGCACGGCCCCCCGGGCAGGGGAGAAGTTCGGGCGTGGCCCGCTCGTTCCGAGCTGTATCCTTCGTCCGTGAGCAACGCCGCGAAGGATCTGGACGAGGGGCGACGGGCGGAGGGGCTCTCGCTCGAGCGGCGTGTGAGAGGCGAAGACGTCGCCTCGATGTCAGGGTTGAAGGCGCTGATCCTCGAAGGGGACCGCGCCGTGAGCACGACCGACTACGAGACGATCGCGGCGGCGCACCGGGACGGCAAGCGCTTCTGGGTGGAGCTCGACGAACGAGTCGAGCAGGCCGACAAGCTCCTGCTCGAGGTGCTCCACATCCATCCGCTGGCGGTGGAGGACATCTGGAACGACATCGGCATCCCGAAGATCGAGGACTTCGGCGACTACGTCCAGCTCGTGATGCATGGCGTGCGCGCGGAGGACATCGACGGAAACGACATCCCGCTCACGCTGACCGAGCTCGACGTCGTCATCGGACCGAACTTCCTCGTCACCCACGCGAACGACGAGCGGGTCTGCGCGATCGCGCCGGTGCTCGCGGAGATCGGGCGGAACGCGAGGCTGCTGAAGAAGGGGCCGGCCTGGGTCGCCCACGCGGTTCTCGATCGAATGGTCGACGAGTACCTTCCGGTCGTGAACCGGTTCGAAGAGGAGATCGAGGAGGTCGAGACGAAGATCCTCGAGGGGCGTTCGAAGGACGAGGACCACGCGATCATGCGCCGGATTCTCCGCATCAAGCGGAGCCTGCAGATGCTGCGGCGGACGACGATCTCCCAGCGCGAGATCCTCTCGCGCCTCGCCCGCGCCGAGTTCGACGAGATCCCACGCGAGGCGATGCCGTTCTACCGCGACGTCTACGATCACTTTGCGCGGGTCACGGAGCTCGTCGACAGCTATCGGGAGCTCGCGACGGGCATCCTCGAGGCTCACTTCGCGATCCAGTCGCATCAGATGAACGAGATCATGAAGCGGCTCACGCTGATCTCGACGATCATGCTGCCGTTGTCGCTCGTCGCCGGCATCTACGGGATGAACTTCAAGAAGGTCTTCCCGGAGCTCGACTGGGAGTACGGGTACTTCTACGCCCTCGGCTTGATGGCCACGATCGCCGCGGGGATCGTCCTCTACTTCAAGAAGAAGCGCTGGCTCTGACGAGCCAGTCGCTCTTTGCGAACGACCGCAGGCTGTCGCCGGACGTCGTTCTCCTCGAGTGATCAGCGCGCGGCGACTTCGCGAGGAGGCGCGTCCTTGCAGCAGCGCGTGCCGGTCTCCGCGCCGCTGTAGACGTCGTTGTGGCCGACCTGGAACTGGCGGCATGCGTGGCGGCTCGGGATCCACCACGAGCCCTTGAGGACCTCTTTCCACCCCATCTTGCTGCCCAGGCCGCGGCCGTCCGCTTGGACCCACTCCTCGACGTTGCCGGCCATGTCTTGCACGCCGAACGGGCTCGCGCACTTCTCGTGCGAGCCGACGACGGAGCGATGATCGACGAGGCGTCCGGGCTTGCCGATGTTCTCGCTCAGGTCGACGTTGCACGCGGCGGAGTTGCGCTCCCAGCCGTACGGGTAGGGACGCATCTCTTCACCCTCACAGGCGAACTGCCACTCGCTCTCCCGGCAGAGGCGACCGCCTTCGGCCTCGCAGAGCTTCTTCGAGCTCGTCCACGACATGAAGTGCCTGGGCAGGTCCGTGCCCGGCTCCGCGCGCTCGGTCGCGTCGATGCAATAGCGCATGTGGACACGCTCCTTCGACTTGCAGACGGACTTCGCATAACGCGCGCAGCGGAACTGGTGATAGCGGCTCGTCGGCGGATCCATCCACTCGAGGCACTTCTGCTCCACGTCCGGGCAGTACTCGCCCTCGACGAGGACCATGCCCTCGGGGCACACGTTCGCCTCGGCCTTCTTCCCGGCCGGTGCGCTGCTCTTCGCCTCCGGAGGTGCAGGCGTCACCGTCGCGACCGCGATCGTCGCCGTGCCGACCTGTGCGGGGGGCTCCGCCGCTTCCTGCTGGCTACGCGCACACGCGGGCGCGAGCGTCGCGACGAGGACCACCCCGAGCGCGAGGGCTCGCGCGTGCCGAGTGGCTTCTCCGGTTCCTCCCCACGAAGACGTGGGTTCATCGTTTCCACTCCACGTGGGGGCATCGGTCCCCCCCCACGAAGACGTGGGGCCCCTCGTACAGGCAGGCGAAGACTTCATGAGGAGCGCGTGCCGTAAACCCAGCTCGGGGAGGGGGCAACGAAATAGACCTCGCGCCGAACGATTCGCAGACGTGTCGCAGCGTTGGTGTGCGCGTTTGCTGTTCCGATGATCAGTGCAGCCGCCGCGTGCTCACGGCGATTGCCGGCAAGTCTCCGGAACACGCGTGCACGTTACAAAGACCGCGCCGTCACTCGCCGAACTCGATGCCGTCCGGGTACACCCCGACATTCCAGCGCTTCTTCGTCGCGAGCGAGTCCTTGTCGATCTCGAGGACGCTCCCCGGCTGCGTGTGGCTGCCCTCACAGACGAGGTACGCGCGACCGTCCTTCGCGACCTTGACCACGTGCGGCAGGGTGCATTCCGTCTTCGTCAGCGGGCGACGCGCCGTCACGCGTGCGCCCTCGATGTCGACCCGCGCGAGCCCGTCGGGGGCCTGCGTCGGGACGAGGAGCGTCCTGGCGTCGACGAACGCCGGCATGAAGGCCTTCGCCGCGAGCGGCACCGTGCGGTCCGCGACGAAGCGCTTGCTCGCGCGATCGAAGATGCGAATGTCCTGCCCCTCGAGGTCGGCGACGACGACGAGCTTCTCGTCGGGCGAGAGCGTCGCCGAATACGGTCCGTAACGGGGCACACCCGGTACGCCCGGCGCCGAGCCGAGCGGGATGCGCGAGACGGGGAAGCCATCCGTCGCGAGGTCGACGATCGCGAGCTCGTCGGAGCCGTAGCAGGCGACGAACGCCGTCCGGTCGTCGCGCGTCGTCACGACGCCGTGCGGAGCAGTGCACACCGCGCGGGATGCCACACGCTTCATCGTGCGCGCGTCGATGACGACGAGGTGCGCGAACATCGTCGCAGGGCTCGCCGCGCCTCGTGCCGCGACGTCCATCGCGCGCTTCATGTCGAAGTGCGTGACGAGCACGCGCGACCGATCGTGCGTGAGGATGACGTCACCCGGGTTCTCGTCCACGTCTACGGCTGCCGTCGCCGACAGGCTGTCGAGATCGAGTCGCACGAGTCGCCCGACCTCACTCGCTCCGCCGTGCGATGCGTGCGGATCCTTCTTCTTCCCGGGCTCGGGCGGGAATGCGAGGGCGACGAAGACGGCCTTCTGCGCCACGTCGATGGCAAGGTGATGAGGCGCCTCGCGCGCGTCGGGATCGAGGTCGATCGGGACCGTCATGACGGTGTCGCCGTCTCGATCGATCACGCTGATCGAGTCCGAGCCGTTGTTCGTCACGTAGGCCGCACGCTGTGGCGGCGTCGGGATCGTCGCGCCGGGCGTGAGCGGGCCGGTCTGGACGGTCTCGGACGGCGACTTCTTGCAGCTCGAGCATCCAGCGAACGCCGACAGCACACCGAGCATGACGAAAACGCAGTACAAGCGAAGGGTGAAGCCTCGGTCGCTCCACTCCGTTCGGCGGCGCCGTCGATGCGTAGGGCTCCTCATCGCCTCGGCCTTGATCTGTACCATCGCGCCCGCGCGCGCGAACGGTCGTTTCCCCGAAGCGCAGCTGATCGAGTCCGTGCCTGGCGATCCCAGCACGGTCTTCCTGCGTGCGACCTTCGGAGTGCTCGTGTCCCGTGACGCCGGCAAGACCTGGCGCTGGATCTGCGAGCGCGCGCTCGGCTACGACGGCCAGTGGGATCCACCCGTCACGGCGACGCGCGACGGCCGCCTCTGGGTCGGCCTCGAGGATGGGCTCGTGTCGACGCGCGACGGCTGTGAGCTCGAGCCCGCGTCCGAGCTGGACGGCCAGACGGTGAAGGATCTCACGACCGATCCGCGCGGCGAAACGATCTGGGCGATCACGGGTGCGCCTGGAAAGACGAGCTACGTGTGGCGGCGATCTCCCGGCAAGCGGTTCGAGCGGCTCGCCGGGATGGACGACACGAACCTCATGACGATCGAGGTCGCGCCCTCGAACCCCTCGCGCGTCTACCTGAGCGGGCAGCCCTATTCGACGATCCGCGGCCAGACCTTCCGCTCGAACGACGGCGGGGCAACATTCACGACCGAGAAGAACGACCTCGAGGCGGAGGGGCCCTTCTTCATCGGAGCGGTCGACCCTCGCGATCCCAACCGCCTTCTGATCCGACACCTCCACGGCAAGGGCAGCGACCTCCTCCTCACGCGCGACGGCGGCAAGACGTTCAAGAACGTGCTCACGATGACGAGCGCGATGTTCGGCTTCGCGAAGAGCAGAGACGGCTCGACCTACTGGGCGGGCTCGGGTCTCGCCGATCACGGCCTCTTTCGATCCACCGACCGCGGCGAGCATTTCGAGAGCGTGTCGAAGAACGGCGTCCTCTGTCTGCACTCCGCCGCTCCCGACGCGCTCTTCGTCTGCGAGAACGCGCTCTCCGTCGGCGCTCCGGCGATCGCCGTGTCCCGTGATCGAGGCGCGACGATCACTCCTCTCGCGCGATTCGCGGACATCGAAGGCCCCGTCGCATGCGCGACGCCGGACGCGCGCGCGAGCCTCTGCTCGGGCTCGTGGCCCGAGATGAAGTCGCTGCTCGCGCCAGTCGCGCCGGTGCTCGACGCCGGCTTGGCCGGAGCGGGCGACGATGACGGAGCGCAGCGCTCCCATCGCCAGCGCCACCGCGACGGCGGCGCTGGCGATGGCGGGGCCGGAGGCGCCGAGCCGTCGCCGGCACGCCGCTCCACCTGCGGCTGCGAGGTCGTCGGTCAGCCCGTCGCCGGCCCGGATCTTCGATGGCTCATCGCGGGGGGACTCGCCCTCATCCTGCGGTTTCGATCCTCCATCCTGCATGGATCCAGGCTCACCCAACGTCGCGAGCGTTGAGGACCAGATTTGCGCAATCGGCGGCTCGACCGCCGCCACCGGGAGCGGATCCGGCGCTTGGCAGCGGTGAATGGCGTTCGAGACCGCGTCCTCGCGCGATGCGGACCTTCGGCCCGCATCGCATAAATCGCCCGCTACCGAACAGCGAACCGAAGGATCGGGTGGCTTCGCGTTTGCAGGCACAACCGCCATGCGAAAGTCCCTGCTCGTCGCGCTCGCTTCGATCATCACCGTGACCACGTTTGGTTGCGCTGACGTCAACGACGGGACGGGCCTCTCGTCGCGCCGGGCGCGCCGGAGCTCGCCGCCTGCGGTCGGCACCGCAGACGATCACGACGAGAGCGACACGGAGGGTGCGAACGACGTCGACGTCGGCAACCCGAACGCGGACACGAAGCCGAATGAGCCGACCACGCCGGGGACGAGCGCTCCCCAGTTCGCGCTCACGCTCGCGCAGACCACGCCGACCGTCGACCTGGGTGAGTCGGTCGATCTCGACGTCTCCGTCCAGCCGTCGAACGGCTTCTCGGGCATGGTCGACCTCAGCGTGACCGGTCTCCCGGACGGCGTCACTGCCAGCACCGTCCAGGCGGCGATCCCGCCGTCGTCCAGCACGCCGGCGACGGTCAAGATCAAGCTCACCGCCGCCGTAGACGCGATCGCCACCGCCCCGAACACCAGCTCGGCGCTCGTCATCACCGGCCGCTCGGGCAGCGTCAGCGCGACGGCGAACGCGAACTTCAAGGTCGCGCCGAAGCTGAAGCTCACCATCCCGGTCAACGTCGACGCGCTCCGCGCGGCGGCCGTCAACTACCGCGACGAGTGGGGGACGGCGTTCGGTGCGAACCAGAAGGCGCTCCGCACGCAGCAGGGCAACGGTATCGTCGTCACCGTCTTCAATGCCGACTCGAAGCAGCACATCATCCACGGCGCGTCGGGCTTCGCCCACGGCAGCACGACCGCCGGCGCCGAGATCAAGCCGAACTCGTTCGAGATGACCAACGGCCAGGTGCGCACGCGCACGCTGAACGTCGGCGCGAACGCGAACGGTTATCCGCACGACGGCGCGCAGGGGGTCGGCGCGTCGTTCCGGATCAAGGTCGAAGCGGCGCCCTGATCGGCGTCTCCACCGCCTCGTCCGAACGGTCGCGGCTCACGAGAGCGCGCGAGTACGGCCACGCGTCATGATCGAGCAGCGCTTGCGAGGGACGGCGTTCAGTCCGTCTCGTAGCGGATGCTCAGGATCGTCAGCTCCACCTCGCCCGCGGGCTTCCTGAACGTGAACGAGTCGCCCTCGCGTCGCTTCAACAGCGTACGCGCGAGCGGCGACTTGTAGCTGATGCGGCCGCGCACGGTGTCGATCTCGTCCTGACCCACGATCGTGTAGGTCGAGAGCTTCCCGTCCTCGTCTTCGATCTCGACGGTGGCGCCGAAGAAGACACGCTCGATGTCGGGGCGATCGGTCGGCTCGACGACGCGCGCGCTCTCGAGGCGCTTCGTGAGGAAGTGGATCCGGCGATCGATCTCGCGGAGCTTCTTCTTGCCGTAAATGTACTCGGCGTTCTCGCTTCGATCGCCCTGTGCGGCCGCGTCGGCCACGTCCTGCACGACCTTCGGGCGCTGCTTCGTCCGGAGCTCGACGAGCTCTTCCTGGAGGCGGCGCGCACCCTGCCTCGTGATGTAGTTCGGCTCGCCGTTCACGCTGCCCCGGGCATGCGAGCGGGGGACGACGGGCGCAGCCCACCAGCGAGGGACGACATGAGGACATCGAGCGCCCACGCTCGCGAGGTGCCGTTGTGAAGGCCGAGCACCGCGGCCGCGATCGCTCGCCGGGAGGCGTCGAGCGGAACGCTCACGACCGCCCAGCGCGCGTCTGGCTCCTTGCCCCACTGCCTGCCGGAGACGACCTTCACCTGCCGGGCTCCCTCACAGATCGCCACTGTCGTGCGCGGAGGACGCACGAGCTCGAGCGCACGCTCGGCGAACGCGATCCGGTCGAAGCTCTCGGTCGAGCTCTCCGCCAGATCCTCCGCTTGCTCGATCCGCTCGATCTCGATGCGCGGCATGGCGGACGACTCTAGCACCGTCTCGTCGCTTGCTCGACGGGCCGATCAGCGACCGCGGGCCCGGGCCGAGAGCTCGAGGAAATAGCTGACGAGATCGCGCTCTTTGTGGCCCATCGCGATGAGCCGCGCGATCCGCCCGAACGGCCAGACCCGCGTGTCGGGAGGGACGATCATGACCCAGTAGCCGAGCTCGTTCGGCGAGATGTCGAGCCACTCGGCGTCGAGCCGGCGCGAGAGGATCTCGCTGAGGAGCGCGCCGTGGCGCCGGAGCTCGTAGGCCTCGTCGTTCGTCCTGACGACGTGATCGGGGAACGACTCGAGGAGCACCGACTGCATCGCCTCGATCCCGCTCACGTCTGCGCGGAGCTCGATCCCGCGCTTGAGCCGGTAGTCGAGCCCGAGCTCGCGTGCGAGGAGGGTGAACTGCACGCGTGCCTCGAGCACCGACGTGGGCAACACGTCGAGCGAGCGCTGCTCGCCGCCGAGGCCCGGCGGCAGCGGGAGGTGCTCGGCGAGCTCGTCGACGCCGCCTCCGAGCCGTGGAAGGAGCGGTGCCTTCGGGAGCAGCGGCGCCGGGCTCTCGTGCCGGTAGGGCGGGAGCGATGCGCCGTGCATGTACGATCGCGCAGGGGGCGTCGACCCGGTCGTCGACGGTGCACGCGGCGTGGCTGCGCCGAAGTCGAGATCCGCGGGGAGCGGCGCCTCGCTCGGCAGCTTCGGCGGCGCATCGAGCGGCGGGACCTCCACGGCAGGGATGCGCCCGGAGGGCGGTCGCAGCGGTGTCGGGCGGTCGTGCTTCGATCGATCGACCGACGCCTCCGGCGCGATCGGCGCGCGCCGCGCGGGGGCAGGGCCGGAGCGAGGCTCCGGGATCGGTATGGACACGCGCCGGCCCTCGGGCGCCGAGCTCGTCCGCGGAACGATCGGCGAGTCGGGCTCGGCGCGCGGATCGAACGAGGCCGGCGGCCGGGTCTCCATCATCACGCCGCTCAAGCGCGGACGCCGCGACGAACGCGCTCCCTCTCCAGGGGGCGCCGAGCTCGGCGCCTTCGGGAGCACGTCCGGACCAGGCAGATCGAGCGTGAACGACGCGGCCGGATCGGCGGCAGGCAGCTCGAGCTCGAGGGGAGGGGGCGGCGCGTGTGGGAGCACCTCGGCCGCGCCGGGCCGCTGCGAGCGACCGAGCGGCGGGACCGACGGCGCTCGGTCGAAGGGCAGCGGCTCGTTCGCGGGCGGCAGCGGCGCCGGCGATGGGAGCTTCCTACTCGGCGGCTCGAGCGGCGGGACCGACAGGGGCGCTGCGCGTGACGAGCGGGCGGCTACCGGCGGAGGTGCGCCGCGCGAGGGGCGCGACGGAGGGGGTGGCGGCACCGGGCTCGAGGCACTCTGGCGCGGAGGCGGAGGAGGGCTTGGGAGAACCGGTGCGAGGTCCTCGGGCTCGAGGCTCCGAGGCAGCGGATCGAGCGCCGGCACGGGCGCAGGAGTGGGCTCACGGGCCTCGCGCAGCGATGCCGGCGTGGCGCCGGTGTGCTCGGACGAGTCGATGACGGGCGGCATGACGGCGGCGATGTCCGCTGCGAGCGCTGCCGGCGGTCGACTCGGCTGGGGGCTCGCCTGGAGGCTGTCGACCAGCGTCTGCTTCTTGGCAGGGGCGGCGCCGACCGCGCGCGCGAGCAGGCGCTGCGCGCGCAGGAGCAGCCCTTCATCGACTCCCGGCGAGTCGACGAGGTCACGCGCGTAGGGCATCGCGCGACGAGGATCGCCTGCGTCGAGCCATGACTCCGCTGCGAGCAGCGCGAGCTCACGGAACGACGTCATCGAGAGCGCGAGCGCCGAGATGCGCTCGGCGATCAGCTTCGGGGGCTCCTGGCGCAGCGTGAGCGAGATCCGTGCGCGGAGGTACGTCGTCCCCGGCGTACGGCCGTGGTGACGCTCGGCCTCGTCGATCGCGGCGTCGACCCCATCGAGATCGCCGCTCTCGATGCGCGTCTCGATCGCCCAGAGGTCGGGCGACGCGAGGGGACCCTTCTCGGGCATGTCGCGGATCGAGACGGTTCCTTCGAGCGACTTGTAGAGCGCGCGCGCGTCCTCGTCGGGCGCGGCGTCGGCGCGGCTCCGGAGGAACGCGATCACGTCGGCGCGGGGGAGCGCCTCCTGGATGTCGGGAGTGGGTGCCTTGTGTGCCAGCCCGCCGAGCGCGTTGAAGAGGCGCTTCGGATCGGTGAACGAAGGCCGCTTGTATGTCCGCGCGCCCGGCATGCTGCCCTTCGTGCAGGCGTCGGTCGAGAGGAGCACCGTCGTATCGTCCGGCTCGTTCTCGAGGATCGTCGCGAGGTAGAGCGCGTGGAGCGTCGCGCTCGCGTGATCCATGTCGATGTCGCGCGCGAGCGCGGCCAGATCGAGGAAGACGCCGCGGTAGCAACGAGCGCTCCCGTCGTATCCGTCCGACTGGAACATCTCGGCGGGGCCGAGGTAGCGCGCAACGCGGCGAACGGCGACGCCGCGCGCATACGCGTCCGTCAGGACGGGCTGCATCGCGTCGGCCAGCTCGAGCGCGACCGCTGGCGTGAGCCCGAGGTTGGCGAGCCGCGCTCGAGCGAGGCCCGCGGTCGTCTGGTAGCCGTGCTCGCGGACTCGACCAGGTTCGCTCGCGCGAAGCTCGATCTCGCCGATCTCGAACATCGCGTACTCCGCCTCGGGCGGAGCCGTCCCGCGCAAGACGACGCGGTCGCCGACGAGGAGCAGGCACGTCGCCGTTGCCCCGGACGGTCTGGATGCGCCGTCGCTCAAGCTCTCACCCCCCACCTTTCATCGAGCCCAACGACTCCGTCGAGCCCCTCGCCTCGATGGTCCGCGCGAACGCCTCGACCTCACGCTCTCGCCGTAACGGCATCGAGGCTCTTGCGCGTCGGCAGGATCGCATGTTTCCGGGGAGTGCGAAGGAGGGACTTCGAGGACGTGCGGGGCAGACGCGACGTAGTTCGAAACTACCCGCATCCCCAGGTTTTACAGCGGATTTCGCGCGAATTGCCACTATTGCCAGCGGTCTTTTTCCTTTGCTCAGCCGCAGCGGCCCGCTCTAATCTGGCGGCCTTCTGTGGGAGCCCTCATGAACGCCCGAACTGCCTACGCTGCTCTGCTCATCGCCGCTGGAATCGTCTCTGCCGCTTGTGCTGCCAAGAAGCCGCCGCCGAAGGAGCCGGAACACACCGAGATCGTCGCCGACGCCGGTGCGGAGGAGCCCGAGCCCGAGCCGCCGGCGCCCAAGTCGCTGTTCGAGCGCCTCGGCAAGCAGGAGGGCATTGCGCAGTTCGTCGACACGTTCGTGAAGAACCTCCAGGCGGACACGAAGTTCAACAAGCGCCTCGCGACCGTCAAAGGCGCGAAGCTCGAGAAGCTCAAGAAGGACCTCGTCGACCAGATCTGCGTCGAGTCCGGCGGCCCCGAGGAGGGCGCGGAGTGCAAGTACGAGGGGCGCTTCATGAGGGAAGCGCTCGGCGCCAAGAACAAGCTGAAGGAAGAGGAGTGGACGGCGATGCTGCTCGACCTTCGCACCGCGCTCGAGGAGCACAAGATCGGCGACAACGAGCAGCAGGACCTCGCGTCGGCGCTCGGTAAGTTCCGCGACGACGCCGTGGCGGCGAAGAAGCAGTAAGCTGCCATTCGTGTCCCGAGTCCGAGCGGTGTCTCGGGCTCGGGCGCGGAGAGCCCCGGGAGGACAACGTGAAAGACGCGGCCGACGCCATCCTTCGTCCCGAACAGGCCGCGTACCTCGACGGCATCGAGCCCACGCGCGATCCGCTCCTTGTCGAGATGGAGGCGTACGCGAAGGCCAACCGCCAGCCGATCAGCGATCCCGAGGTCGCGTCGTTCCTCGCGGTGACGGCGCGCCTCTCGGGGGCGCGTAAGATCGTCGAGGTCGGGACGAACATCGGCTACGGCGCGATCGTCCTCGCCCGGGCCGCGGGCCCCGACGCTCGCGTCATCACGATCGAGCATGACGCCGCGACGGCCGCCGTGGCGCGCAGCTTCATCGAGCGCGCCGGTCTGTCCTCGCAGGTCGAGGTCCGCGAGGCCGACGCGCTCGCAGCGCTCGCGCTGCTGACCGACGAGATCGACCTCGTCTACATCGACTGTGTGAAGGAGCACTACCCGGCGTACCTCGACCTGGTGCTCCCGAAGCTCTCCGCCCGCGGCGTGATCATCGCGGACAACGTCCTCTGGAAGGGCCTCGTGGCCGCCGCGGACGTCCCGCCCCACGAGCTTGGCCGCGTGCAGGCGCTCCGCACGTTCAACCACGCGATCGTCTCGGATTCGCGTCTGCGCGGCGTCGTCCTCCCGCTCGGCGACGGCGTGGCCTACGCCGCCCGGGTCTGAGAGCGAGCCGCCCGAACCCCCGCGTCGCGCGAGCTTTCCGCTTCGAGAATCCGGGAGCGACGGCTACCGTCGGCCTGTGAGTCAGGACACGCGCGGGCGGATCGTCGACGCGGCCATCCAGCTCTTCAACGAGCGTGGCGTCGCTGCCGTGACGACGAATCACGTCGCCGGGCATCTGAAGATCAGCCCCGGGAACCTCTACTATCACTTCCGGAACAAGGAAGAGATCGTCCGTGAGGCGTTCGATCGGATGAACGCCGAGGCCGACGAGGTCTGGAGGCTCGAGTCGACCGAAACGTCGGCCGACACGGCGAAGCCTCCCGCGGTGGACCCGATGGCGCTCCAGCGGATGCTCGTCGGCAATCTGAAGCTCTACGCGCGCTACCTCTTCTTCGCGCGCGAGCTGCCGTCACTCCTGCGAAGCGATCCGGTCCTTCACCAGCGTTACGCCGCCGTCTCCGCGAAGCGCGTCGACCAGCTCGAGTCGGTGATGCGTCCGCTCGTCTCTGCCGGCCTCATTCACAGCGTCGGTGACAACGAGGACCTTCGCACTCTCGTCGAGAGCGCGTGGATGGTCGGCCTCTTCTGCATCCCCTACGCCGAGACGCTCGACCCGACGCCCGCCGCGACCAGCGCGAAGGCACGTGCCAAGCGCACCCACGCTGCGATCGAGCGCGGGGCGCTCCTCGTCCTTCACATGTTCAAGCCGTACATGGACGCGCTCGCGTACACGGCCCTCGTCGTGATCGTGCGCACCGAGCTCGAGAAGCTGACGCTGGCTTGAGCGTCAGGCGGGGGCGACTGCGGCTTCGCCGGCGGCGTGCGTGGCCGAAGGCTCCGTCTCCGGAGTGTCCGCGGACCGCTTGTAACCGCACTCCTTGTCGGCGCACGCGATCATCGGCTTGGCCTTGGTGCCGCCGAGGACGACGTAGCTCGCACCGCAGGCGGGGCACGGCTCCGGAAGCGGCTTCTGCCAGAGCTTGAAGTCGCACTTCACAGTCTCGTCGTTGTAGCGGCTGCAGCCGTAGAACGTCTTGCCGCCCTTCTTCTTCGGCCGGACCTCGATGATGTCGCCGCCACACTTGGGGCAGGGGACACCGAGCGGCACGGGGCGAGCGTTCTTGCACGCGGGGTAGCCGGTGCACGAGAGGAACTCGCCGTAGCGACCGCTGCGGATCGCCATCTTCTTTCCACACTTCTCGCAGTCGATGTCCGTCTCCTTCGGAGGCGGCGCACCGTTGCCGTCGGGCCCCATGTCCTTGGTGGCCTTGCACTTCGGATAGTTGGAGCAGCCGGCGAACCAGCCGTTCTTCGACCAGCGCTTCGAGAGTGAGCCCTGCGGCAGCGCGCGGAGCTTCTCGTCCTCGGCGTTCGGCCCGCAGCTGTCACAGAGCTCGTCGAGCGGAACCGGATCCGGGTTCCAGCGCTTGCCCTTCTTGCTCTTGTCGAGCTGGTTCTTGAACTTCTTATAGAAGCGCGAAAGCAGCGTGACGCGCTCCTCGTTGCCGGCCTCGACCTCGTCGAGCTCCTCCTCCATGCCCGACGTGAACGCCGGGTCCATGAACTCGAGCTGACTCTCGAGGAGGCCGTTCACGACCATCCGTCCGAGCTGCGTTGGGCGGAAGCTGCGGCCGTCGACCTTCTCGACGTAGTCGCGCGCCTGCACCTTGCTGATGATCTCGGCGTACGTGCTCGGGCGGCCGATGCCGCGCTCCTCGAGCTCGCGCACGAGCGAGCCTTCGTTGTAGCGCGCGGGCGGCTGCGTGAACTTCTGCTCGGCGAGCACGCCGGGCGGCGCGACGAGCTCGAGGACTTCGCCTTCGGAGAGCTCGGGGAGGGAGGCCTCGCCTTCGGGCTCTTCCGCGCGCGCGGAGGCCTCTTCGTTGCTGTCTTCGGCGCCGGCCTGCTGCTCGTCCGAAGCCGCGCCGTACACCTCGAGCCAGCCGGCGAACTTGAGGACGCGCCCGCTCGACCGGAGCATGTACGTCGAGGAGGCTCCCGCGGCCTTCGCCTCGGTCTCGACCGACGTCTGGTCGTAGACGGCTTCCTTCATCTGGCTCGCGACGAAGCGATCCCAGATCAGCTTGTAGAGCTTGAACTGGTCGTCCTTGAGGTGCTTTTTGACCTTGTCGGGCGTGTACTCGAGCGACGTCGGGCGGATCGCCTCGTGGGCGTCCTGCGAGTTCTTCTTCGACTTGAAGACGTTCGGATCCGCCGGGAGGTTCGTCTTGCCGTACTTCGTCTCGATGAACTCGCGCACCGCGTTGAGCGCGTCGGGCGAGACGCGCGTCGAGTCGGTACGCATGTACGTGATGAGACCGACGGTGCCGAGGTCCTTGCCGAGCTCGACGCCCTCGTAGAGCCCCTGCGCGATCTGCATCGTGCGCTTGGCGCCGAAGCCGAGGCGGTTGACGGCGTCCTGCTGGAGCTTGCTCGTCGTGTACGGCGCGTACGTCTTCCGCTTGCGCTCCGCCTTCGTGATCTTCGCGATCGTGTACTTCGCGCTCTCGAGGTCCTTCTTCACGCGGGCGGCGGTCTCGCCGTCCTTGACCTCGAGCTTCTTGCCGTTCTCCTGCGCGAGGCGCGCGGCGAACGTCTGGCGCTTTGCCTTGTCGCCCTTCGCGGCCGACTTCGCGAGCGTCGTTCCGATGTTCCAGTACTCTTCCGGAACGAACGCCTCGATCTCGAGCTCCTTGTCGACGATGAGGCGGAGGGCGACGCTCTGGACGCGGCCGGCCGAGAGGCCGAACGCGAGCTTCGACCAGACGAGCGCCGACACGTCGTAGCCGACGATGCGGTCGAGGACGCGGCGTGCACGCTGCGCGTCGTAGAGGTGCTTGTTGAGCTGGCGCGGGGAGGCGACCCCCTTCTGAACGCCGCCCTTCGTGATCTCGTGGAACTCGACGCGCTTCGCCTTGTCGGGCTTGCCCGTCAGCTCTTCGGCGAGGTGCCAGGCGATGGCCTCGCCTTCACGGTCGGGGTCGGTCGCGAGGAGGATGTCGTCGGCCTGCTTCGCCGCGGCCTTGAGCTCCTGGAGGACCTTCTCCTTCCCGGGGACGATCTCGTACGTCTCCTGGAACCCCTTCTCCACGTCGATGCCCATCTTCTTGGGCAGATCTTTGACGTGACCCTTCGAGGCGAGGACTTCGTAGCCCGTGCCGAGGTACTTCTTGATCGTCTTCGCCTTCGCCGGCGACTCGACGACTACGAGTGTCTTGCCCATGCGCACGAACCCCGAGTCTCTGCTGCTGTCGGTCACGTCTTCTTGGATGCTCGAGGGTTGTAGGGAAACCCCCTATCTGCCCCCGACAAGCCAAGAAGTTGAGTAGTCCTGACGGCTTATATCGCAATTCTGCGGCGAAAGAACCCGTCAGGGCCCTCTACTACTACGTCCTTCAAAGATAGCGTCAAGAGTGCCGTGAGGGTCGAGCTCGTGGGGAGGCCGGCCAGGTCGACGATGGTGTCCTGCTGGATGGGAGCCATCGAAAGGCATGAAAATACTGACTTTTCGTCCTCCGACCAGGTGCTCGGATCGACCGCGAAAAGGGGGCCGTCCGAATAGGTCTGCCGTTGGGTTGGAGGCTTCCGAAGGGGGCGCTTCAGCGGCTTGATGCCGCTCCAGGCCGCTGCCGGGTCGCTCATGTCGGGTGGGGGGAGGCGGAGGTCACGAAAGAGCTGCTCCGTCGACCACACCGCTTCAGCGCCGCCGCGGGCGCCTTCGATCAACGTCCCTTCGTAGAGCTGATCCCATGGCGTGCTCGGGACGAGGAAGAGTCGCCGGCCGAGGTGCCTCGCCCACGTGATGGCGTTTCGTGAGCCGGACTTCACCCCAGCCTGGACGACGATCACGCACTCGGCGAGCCCGACGAGCACACCGTTGCGGCGGCGCGGGGTGAGCTTGTCCTTCGGCGTGCCGTCGGGGAACGGCCAGATCATCCGCGATGAGCTCGACTGTTCGAGGTGCTCGAAGAGCGCGTGGTTTTCCTCCGGGAAGAGCTCGCCGCGACCGGTGCAGGCCACGCACCACGTCATTCCCCCGGCCGCGATCGCCCCATGATGGGCCGCAGAATCGATGCCGACCGCTCCTCCCGACACGACGACCACGCCCGCCTTCGCGAGGTGGTACGCGAGCGCGTGGGTGAACCCGCACGCCTCCCTCGGTGCGGATCGCGATCCGACGATCGCGACGGCGCGGCGCCCGGGTTCGAGCGGACCGGAGAGAGTCAGCGCCGGCGGCTGATCGAGGTGACAGAGAGCGCGCGGGTAGTCGGCGTCGAGTGGAACGAGCTTCACGCTTCGACGTCGGCCGCGATCTCGGCGCGGTTGTGCGCTTTCGGCCACGCGATGCGTCTTCGACGCGAAGCGGTCTCGAGTCGAACGGCGGGCTCGTCACTTCGCTCGCCGTCTCGACGCGATCACTTCGGCTTCGAGTAGAGCTGGGCGGCGACCGCGCCGCCGCCCTTCTTCGCGTGGAGGTCCACCTTGTACGGCACCGTCATCGGGATGATCGGGCACATCGGCTTCGGCGATGCTCCGATGACCGCGGTCGGCCCGGTCATTCCGTCCTGGCCCGCGAGGAAGTTGTAGAGCGGTGGAGCGAGCAGGTTCACATCGAGGTCGGTGACGCCGGCTCCGTACGCGACGATCGTGTAGCACTTGCTCGGATCCATGTTGACGATGAAGCCGACGTGGCCGCCCTCGCTGAGGTTCCCCTTGGCGACCTGGCCGTCGGGGCTCATCCCCGGCGCGTACTTCAGCGCGGCCGCGCGGAGGCCGGCTTCGGCGGGATCCGCAATGGCGGCGGCCGGACCGAGCCAGGCCGAGCCCGCAGCAGCGGCAGCGGCGAGGAGCGACGCGAGCGCGTTCGGATCGCTCGTCGGCACCGCCGCGCCTTGCGGCGCGGGACAGATCTGCCCGGGCGGGCAGGTCTGCGCGGGACAGGGCTGACCGGCCTGGCAAGGCTGCTGCATCGGCGCGGGCGCCCCGCCGGCGTCGTTGTCGCCGAGGGCGAAGCTCGCCTTCGCGTCTTGTTTGTTGCCGCCGCACGCGAGCGGCACCGCGACCGAGACCACCAGCAGAGCAGCGACGCCGAAGGATCGACCGTGGTGCATGTGACCGACGTTACGCCTTTTGCGGCCGCCGGCCCAGTCCACGTCCCGCTCCCTCCGGGGGAGGCCGCCTCAGTCGCTCTCGCTCCTCCGGGCCTCGATCGCGCGCTTCAGGTTGGCAAGGCGGAGCGACGCCGATGGATGATGCACGAGGTACGGCGGTGAGAAGCGTCCGAGCGCGATCCGGCTCTCGATCTCGAACTGCGTGAAGAAGCGGAGGACGGCGAGCGCGCCCCGCACCGATCGCCCGCTCTCGAGCACGCGATCGATCGCCTCCTCGTCGCGCCCCATCTGGCGCGCAGGGTAGACGTGCTCGGCGCTCTCGGCCGCCTTCCGCTGCTCGGCGCTCGTCCAGACGTCGTCGCCGCTCTCCTTCGTGGCGGTGGGCTTCGAACACACGAGATCGCCCGCACGGAGACGCGTGAGCTCGTGCGCCACGACGAACGAGAGCGCGTCGGCGAGGCGATCTTCGTACGTCGAAGCGGGCTTCGTGGCGATGTAGAAGCCGGGCGATGGCGGGAGGAGGCGTCGGCCGGGCGTCTGGGACCGCACGAGGAAGGCGGCGTACTCCTCGACCTTGGACGAGGCGTTCGCCTCGTCG
The DNA here is from genome assembly GCA_001899635.1 of Myxococcales bacterium 68-20. Lineage (GTDB taxonomy): Bacteria > Myxococcota_A > Polyangia > Polyangiales > Polyangiaceae > Labilithrix. Next base: position 221,679 of record MKVQ01000014.1, read on the forward strand.
TAGCTCTCCGCGCGAGCGATGTGACCGAGGAGGCGAAGCATCGCGTCGGACACGAGGACGACGTAGTCGCCATCGTCGTCGCATGCGACCTGCGCGAGCGGATCGCTCGTGCTCGTGTCGAACGCCATGTAGACGCCGACGAGCCGTCGCTGATCGTTCGACGGCATCGCCGACAGGAGACGCTTCAGCTCGGCCTGCGCCTTCACGCGAAGGTCCGAGCCCTCGAGATCCGGGGCGACCTCGTCTGCGCGTGCGGAGGGCGTCCGCACCAGCCCGCAGAGTGCGATCAGCAGGGCAACGACGAGGGCTGGGGCCGCGCGCATGTTTCTCACGTAGCACCACGTCGGCCGCCCTGCTCCGCGGTTGCGGGCTTTTGCGGGGGGGCGGCTTACTGACGGACGAACTTGAAGGGGATGTTGATCGTGGTGTTCGAGCCCGGGGCCGGGAACTGCCACGTCCTCACCTGGCTCTCGATGCACTTCGCGACCACGGGGTCGTCGCCGCTGGACGACGTGCTCGAGACGCTGCCGTTCGGGGCGACGTTCGCCGTGACGGTGACGTTGACGCTCGACTTCTGGTCGGCGCCGCCGCGCTCCCAGCACGTGCGCTTCACGCCGGTGCGGTGCACGGCGACGACGCGCTCGACGCCGGCCTGATCGAGGCCGCCGCCCGAGTTGCTGCCGGGCGACGAGTTCGGTCCGACGTTGGGGCCGCCGCTTCCCGTGACGAGGTTGCCGAGATCGAGGCCCTTCTTCTCCGGCGTCTCGGGAGCCTTCGCGGCCACCGTCTTCGCCGCTACGGCGCCGGTGCCGCCGGTCTTGCCCTTTGGCTCCGCGCTCGTCGCTGCTGCGGGCTCGGCGGAGGGCGTCGGCGAGGGGACGTCGTTGGTGGCGGCCGGCGTCGCCGGTGCCGTCGTTGCTGCCGGTGGAGGCGGCATCTGGATGACGACGGGGGCGGGGGGGACCTGGGGCCGGAACGCGATGAATGCGATTCCTCCGCCGAAGCCGAGCGCGAGGACGAGGATCGGCCAGAACCAGAGCGGCACGCCCTTCTTCTGGTAGGGCGGCTGTGCGGCGATCATCGACGAGGCGGCGGAGCCGTCGGTGAGCGCGGCGATCGGAGCAGGCGGCGCGGGCGCGGCGGGCGGGACCGCGAACGGGTCGACCGCCGGTGACGCGAACGGGTCCGGCGTCGGTGTCACGAGCGGCGACGAGGAGAGCACCGGAGCGGGTGCTGGCGAGAGCGACGGCGCGAACGCGGCGGCCGAGCCCGCTCCTCCGCCCACGGGCGCGATCGGCGCGAGCGGGATCTCGTCGATCGACGAGGAGCTCGCGGCCGGACGAAGTGGGACGACGTTGCTCCGCGAGACCGAGGGCGCGGGCGGAGCCATCGGTCGGGTCGGCGCCGGCGGCGGCGTGTTTCGTGGCGCGGCGGGAGCGGCCGGCGCGGCGGCGGGCTGGCGCGGCGCCGAGGGGACGGAGGGCGAGCGCGGCGCGACGGGAGGCTCGGGCGGCGCGCCGATGAGCGAAGGACGGTTGCCCTGCGCGGCCTCCTGGATGAGCGCCGCGAGGTCCGGGATGCTCCGGATCGGGCGCCACTCCTCGAGGCCTTCTTGCCAGCACAGCGATTCTTCCGTGACGGCGCCGGTGGCGGCCTTGCGACGGAGCTCGGAGATGCGCACGGGGCCGACGGGGACGCCGTTGATCGCGACGTACCACTCGTCGGTGACACTCAGCTCGATCTGGGACGGACGATCGCCCGACGCGCTCGAGGTCGCGTCCTCGACGTTGCTCTTGAATGCTCCCGCGAGCGCGCCGCCCGGCGCGACCGAGGCGGCCGGAGCGCGCGGCTTGGCCGCGGAGAGGCTCGTCGCCAGACCGCTCTTCTGCGGAGGCCGCGGCGCCATGCTGGCCGTCGGCGGGCGAGGAGGGGCGGTCGAGACGCTCGTCTCGGTGACCGCGGCGCGCACCTCGATCTGGTGCCCGCACTTGCGGCACTTCATCCGGACGGTCTTGCCCGCCACCTTCTCGTCGGCGATCTGGTACTTCGCCTTGCAGTTGTCACAGAGGAACTTCACGGGTTTTCTGCTCGTGACCGGGACGGTTGACCTTCCTCGGAAGCGTAGCTGCTTTGTGAGGATACGCGCGACAAAGAGAGAAGCGCTATGCGCTCGCGGGGGTCAGAGGAGCCGCATCATGTGAGCCTTGATCGACTCACGCGTCTCGTTGTCCGGGGAGGTGTGAACGCACCGCTCCCACATCTCGACGGCCTTGTTCTTGAACCCGGCCTTTTCGTAGAGGACGGCGAGGTTCTTCAGCGCGGGGAAATGGCGCGGATTCAGGTCGACCGCGCGTTCGAGCTCGGTGATCCCGTCGTAGAACTGCCCGCGTTTTCCGTAGATCAGCGCGAGGTGGTAACGCAGCCGGTAGGCGAGCGGGTCGATCGAGATGCCCTTCTTGAGCAGCCCGATCGCGAGGTCGACCTCGCCGTTCTTGTACGCGGCGATCCCCTCTTCGAGGTAGCGCGCCGCGGTCTTGTTGATCAGCTCCGGATCGTGGGGCGGTACGGTGCCCGGCTTGTTCTCGAGGAGCCGGTCGACTCTAGAGATGAGGTCCGCGATGCGGAACGGCTTCTCGATGTAGTCCTCGATGCCGTAGTTCGTCTTGAGGTCCTCGGCGATGCGCCAGCCGCGGTACACGGCGCTCATCATCAGGATGGGGATCGCGCCGTACTTCGCGCTCCCCTTGATGCGGCGTGCGATGTCGAAGCCGTGGACCTCCGGGAGCATCGCGTCGAGCAGGATGAGGTCGGGCGTCTCTTCCTTCACCAGCCGGAGCGCGATGAGACCGCGGTCGGCCTCCATGACGGCGTGCCCGCGGTCGGTGAGGAGACGGCGCACGAGCTTGCGGATGTCATCCTCGTCGTCGACCACCAGGATGCGCTTGCCCGACTTGCCGAGTCTGACCGACGCGTTCGGATCGAGCCCGGCGGCGTTGCGGAGCTCGTCGGTGAGCATCTCGACGCGCGAGACCTCGTCGCCCATCTCGCCGAACTCGGTCGTCGAGAGTGCGGCCTCCGCGGCCGACTCCTGCATCTGCTGATCGACGACGACCGACGGCGCGCCACCGGGCTGGACGCTCTCGCGTTCGCGACGGTCCTGCAGATGCTCGGGCTCGGGTGCGGGCGAGCCCACGGCGGGTGCGCGGCTGGCCGAGGGGCGGGGCGCGGTCGGCCCGGCGTAGTGCTTGAGGCCCTGCTCCTTCGCGTCGTAGGCCTCGCGGATCGTCTTCTCGAGCGTCGTCGAGATCGCGACGTAGGGGTAGATGCGCCGGCCGGTGACGAACTCCAGCTCGTCGATCACCCGCTTGTCCTGCGGGTTGCCCATTGCGAGGAACAAGCGATCGTCGCGGACCAGGACGGGCAGCACGCGGCTCGACTCCGCGACCTCGCGGGGCACCATGTCGAGGTGCTCGAGCGCGAGTGAGAGTTGGTTCAGGTCGATGCCGGGAACGCCGAACTGCTCCGACAGCGCTCGCAGCACCTCGGTCTCCGGCACGACGCCGCTGGAGGCGATGCGCGATGCGAGCGGGACCCCGTCGCGAGCCGTCTTCTGCGTGGCGAGCTGCTTGTCGAGCTCCTCTTGCGAGATGAGTCGGCGCTTCAGGAGGATGCGGCCGATCGGTTTCTTCTCGTCGGACGACATCGTTCCTACTTCAGGAGGCTACCTTATTTTCTCTGTTGAGGTCGGCTAGCGTGCGCGCCTTGTACGCGGGCCAGGTTCCGGCCCGGATCGCCGCTCGCGCGCCTCGGACCAGCTCCCCGTACCAGTGCAGGTTGTGCAGGCTGAGTAGCCTTAGAACGGTCATCTCGCCGGCAAGATAAAGGTGCCGGAGGTAGCCGCGCGCGTACCCGCCGGCGCAGCAGGGGCAGGTGCACTCCGGATCGATTGGCTGGCGGTCGTCCTTGTAGCGAGCCTGCTTGATGATGACGCGCCCGAAGCGCGTCAGGGCCTGTCCGTTCCGCGCGTTGCGCGTCGGCAGCACGCAGTCGAACATGTCGACCCCGGCGTCGATCGCCTCGAGGAGGTCCTGGGGCGTGCCGACGCCCATGAGGTACCTTGGCCGTTCGGGGTCGAGCGCGTGGGCGACCTCGTGGAGCGTCTCGTACATCTTGGGGATCGGCTCGCCGACCGAGAAGCCTCCGAGCGCGAGCCCGTCGAAGCTCGGATCGAGGCCGGCGAGCTCCTCCGCGTGGGCGCGCCGGAGATCGGAGAAACAGGCGCCCTGGACGATCCCGAAGAGCGCCTGGCCTTCGGGACGTTCGGTCGCGAGCGCGCGCCTGGCCCAGCGGGTCGTCCGCGAGACGGCAGCCTCGACCGCAGCTCGCGGCGATTCGCCGGGCGGGCAGACGTCGAGCTGCATCTGGATGTCCGCTCCGATCTTGCCCTGCACGCGCACGGCGACCTCGGGGGAGAGGTGATGGCGGGTGCCGTCGAGGTGGGAGCGGAACGTGAAGCCCTCCTCGTCGAGCGTGACGAGCGATTTCCGAGGGAGCGCAGCGACCGAGGAACGAGACTGCGGAACGGCGAGGCCGCCGGTGGGCGCAGGGCGGGGGAGATTGCCGCCGAGCGAGAAGGCCTGGAACCCTCCCGAGTCGGTGAGCATCGCGCGCGGCCACCGCGTGAAGCCGTGGAGCCCGCCGAGCGACGACACGATGTCGGGCCCGGGCCGCAGCCACAGGTGGTACGTGTTGCCGAGCATGATCTGGGCGCCCGTCGACGCGACGTCCTCGGCGGTGAGGCCCTTCACGCTTCCTTGCGTGCCCACGGGCATGAAGGTCGGCGTCTCGACCTCGGCGTGAGGTGTGGTCAGGATCGCGGCGCGCGCGTGCCCGCTCTCGGACGATGCGAGGACGCGAAACGCGAAGCCCTTGGCGCGAGGGGCCGTCATGCCATTGCCTCCACGTGGTGCTCGTCCGTGCGCGCCAGCAGCATCGCGTCGCCGTACGAGAAGAAGCGGTAGCGATCCTTCACCGCGGCCCGGTAGGCAGCGAGGACCCGTTCGGTCCCCGCGAATGCCGACACCAGCGCGAGGAGCGTCGACTTCGGGAGGTGGAAGTTCGTGAGCAGTCGATCGACGACGCGAAAGCGATGTCCCGGCTGGATCAGGATGCGCGTCTCCTCTGCACAGGGCCGCACGTAGCCGTCACGGGACGGATCGGCGGCCGACTCGAGCGCCCGCACGACGGTCGTCCCCACGGCTACGACGGGCGCGCCTCGCTCGCGCGCTCGCGCGATGGCGGCAGCGAGCGTCCGGGGTACCTCGAAATACTCGGCATGCATCACGTGATCGTCGAGGTCCTCTGCGGTCACGGGCTGGAAGGTCCCGAGGCCGACGTGAAGCGTACACGATGCGATCTCGCATCCGCGTTCTTCCAGGCGGTGAAGGAGTGGTTGCGTGAGGTGGAGGCCGGCCGTGGGCGCGGCGACAGCGCCGGGAGCGCGCGCGAACACGGTCTGGTAGCGCTCCTCGTCGTCGGTCGAGACCTCGCGCTTGATGTACGGCGGAAGCGGGACCCGGGCTGCCGCTTGGAGGGCGTCGTCGAGCGTGAGCGCGTCGTCCCGGGACGAGAGCCGCACGAGGAAGAGCCCATCGGGGGCCTTGCCGTCGACCTCGACCAGCAGCGGGCCGGCCACGATGCGGGTGCCGGCGCGGAGCGCCTTCGAAGCACGGGCCATCGCACGCCAGCGCTCGCGAGGCGGCCTCGCTTCGTCGTCGGACGCGCCGTCGGGATCCTTGCGAACGAGGAAGACCTCCGCCTTACCGCCGCTGCCCTCCTTCGTTCCGAGGATGCGGGCACGGATCACCTTCGTGTCGTTGACGACCACGAGGCTCTCGTCGGGGATGTAGTCGGCGAGCTCCTTGATCCGGGAGTGGACGAGCTCGCCGTCCTGCACGACCATCAGGCGTGCCAGCTCCCGCTCGGTCGCGGGCTCCTGCGCAATCAGCTCGGGCGGTAGGTGAAAAGAGAAGCGCTCGACGCGCATCGGGCCTCAATACCACGACGCTTCGCGGTGTGTGCCAGAGAGCGAGCAACCGCGTGTCGCGTGGCGCGCGGCGAGTGACGCCCGGAGGGATCTCGGGCTCGGTCACGAGAAGCGCGCCGCGGCGAGCCCGAGCTCGACATCGCCATTGAATCACGCGGCCCTCCCTCATGGTGGGCCGCGTGATTCAACGGCGAGACATCGACTCGGGACGCTAACGGCGCTGGGCGACGGCGGCGCTTTCGGCGACCGTCCGTGAGTCGTCCTCGAGCAGCGCCGGCTGCCGAGGAGCAATGCCCGACGGGCGCTCGACGCACCAGAGTCGGCGGCTGCTCGGCGGGGAGGAGGCCTTCGCCGAGACGAAGTCGACGACCTCGCGCAGGTCGTACGGCTTGGGGATGAAGCCGCTCACGCCGCAATCGGCGCGCTCGAGTTGGCGCTCGCTCAAGTGGTACGAGCTCGTGAGGAGCACGCGCATCGCCGGGTACGCGTCGCGGAGCTCTCGAGCGAGCTCGAGCCCGTTCGCACCTCCCTCGGACCGGATCATCAGGTCGATGATCGTCAGCGCGACCGGCCGTGAGGCCAGCACCTCCCGAGCGCCGTTTGCGTCCCTCGTGACGACGACGTCGAACCCTTCGACGCGCAGTGCACTCGCAAGGATGGCTGCATCGGCAACAACCATATCGACGAGCAAGATGGTCATCATGGCGGTAGCTCCGGCCCGCGACCAGCAAGGCGAGTGCCAGTGCGCTCGCCCTATGAAACCAAGGACCTACGAAACGCCGGCGTTTCGATTCTGAACGGGATGGTGCAAGAGTGAATCTCGTGCGCTCGGTGCGAGCGTCCACAGGACGCGCGGACGACGGTCGGTAGCGCCCCCGAGGCAGCTCGGACTGGGATAACGACGGCTGGTCCGCAGACGTCAGCTGCGGCTGTCGTACGTGATGCCGAGACGGGTCATCTTCCGCCAGAGCGTCGTCGCGGAGATCCCGAGCACCTCGGCGGCCTTCTCGCGGCTGCCGTCGGAGTCTCGAAGGGCGCCCTCGATCGCCTGGCGCTCTGCCGCGTCGACGACGTTCGCGAGCGTGCGGCCCGCGTACGGAGCCGAGGGATCGTCGGGGCGTCTCGCCGGAAGGACGTCGTCCTTGGTGATGACGCCGTTCTGAACGAGCGCGACGGCCTGCTCGATCATGTGCTCGAGCTCGCGGATGTTGCCCGGGAAGTCGTAGTTCTGAAGGGCCTCGAGGACGTTCTCGTCGAGTCGCGCCTTCGTCCCCATCTTCTTGTTGTACTTGTCCATGAAGAACGCGAGGAGGTCGGGCAGGTCCTCGCGGCGCTCGCGCAGCGCGGGCAGTTGGAAGCGCGCAACGTTGAGCCGGTAGTAGAGATCCTGGCGGAAACGCTTCTCGGCGATCGCGCTGAGCAGGTCCTGGTTCGTCGCGGCGATGATGCGGACGTTGACCTGGATCGGCTTGTTCTCGCCGACGCGCCGGACCTCGTTCTCCTGGATGGCGCGGAGGAGCTTTGCCTGGAAGGCGAGGGACGTCTCGGCGATCTCGTCGAAGAAGAACGTGCCGCCGTCGGCCTCTTCGAAGAGGCCTTTGCGCGCGTTCACGGCGCCGGTGAAGGACCCCTTCGCGTGCCCGAAGAGCTCGCTCTCGAGGAGGGTGTCCGTGATCGCCGCGCAGTTGATCGGCACGAACATGCGGTCGGCGCGGCGGCTGTTGGCGTGGATGGCCTTCGCCACCAGCTCCTTACCCGTCCCGCTGTCACCGGTGATGAGGACGATGGCGTCCGTTGGAGCGATGCGGACGATCCGACCGAGCACCTCGCGCACGCTCCGCGACTGGCCGACGATGTTCTCGAACTTGTAGCGGTCCTTGAACTCGCTCGCGAGGAACGCGACCTCGCCGGCGAGGCGCCGGTTGTCGAGCGCCTTGCCGACCTTCACGAGCAGCTCCTGCTCGGTGAACGGCTTCTGGATGTAGTCGAACGCGCCGTAGCGCATCGCTTCGACGGCGCTCTCGATCGTGCCGTACGCCGTCATCACGATGATCTCGGTCATCGGCTGCGCGCCCTTCACGGCGCGGAGGACGTCGATGCCGTCCTTCGATCCCATGCGGAGGTCGGTGACGAGCACGTCGTAGGCGCCGGACGATCCGCGCTCGCAGCCCTCTTCACCGCTCTGCGCTTCGTCGACTTCGAAGCCCGCTCCACGGAGCATCATCGCCAAGGTCGTGCGCATGTTGCGCTGGTCATCGACGATGAGGAGCTTCGCCATGGAGGACGCTACCTATACCCCGCTACTCCGTGCTCCGAAAGCTCTGCTTCGTGCCTGGGCTTCCTCGCTGTCCGGCCACGCGGCGGCCCATCACGAAGCGAGCGCTCGTTCTCATCTGCGCATCGACTCTGGGCATCGACTCTGGGCATCGACTCTGGGCATCGATTCTGGGCATCGATTCCGGCATCGCATGCGCGTGCGCGGGTCGAGCGATCTCGGCCGTGGGAGACGACGCTCAGTCGTCCTTGGCGCCGTCGCGGATCCACGTCTTGATCCGTTCGACGCAAGTATCCGAAAAGACATAGTCTGCCGGGATCTCCGGCATCGTGCCGGCGACGGTCCCCTCCGGGGTGCGGATGCGGAGGACGCCGAACAGCGCGGCCTTCTCCGGGGCGGCGGAGTCGGAAGCGGCAACGAGCCCCTTGTCGAAGAAGGACTGGCGGCAGCCCTTCTCGTCGAAGCACCGGACGCCTCCGCCGACCTTCGCGCCCGCGCCATCGGGCGTCCCGTGGCAGCTCGCGGCGAAAGCGCAGCTCCCCGGCCGGTCGGTGGGGCCGAAGATGTCGTTGTAGAGGTCGCTCCACTTGGTCCCCGTGCCGCTGCACGCCCCATCGGCGGGGGATGCGCCGGTGTCGGGCGTGTAGCGAGGGGGATTCGTTGCGGTGAGCCCGGCGTCCGTCAGCGCGCCGCCCTTGGGCTCGCCGCCCGCCTCGGCGCACGCCGCGAGCACGGCGAGGACGGCGACGGCGACGGGCGGTAGGGGCCTCACGCGACGTAGGCTAGTGCATCGAGCTCATCGAAACGAGCGCCGAAGTCATCCCGGCGTGGGGGGCGGGGCGCGAAGCCGCGAGTCTCGATGCTCAGAAGAGGACGCCGAGGATGAGCCTCACGGTCTGCGCCGTCGAGAGGCTCCAGTCCGAGACGGCGTTGGTCTGCTCGCCCTTGAGGTAGTCGAGGCCGCCGAGCGGGAAGAAGACGCCGTACTGGAGGGCCGTGTAGAAGCCGCCCATCTTGTTCGGGTCGTCGTTCAGGCTCCCGTCCTTCGACTGGTAGTAGAGCTGGAGGTCGAGCTCGACGCCGAGGTCGCGCTTGTTGCCGGGCGTCTGGATGAACTCGCTCGCGCGGCTCCAGATGATCGCCGCACCGCCGCCGAACTTCTGACCGTTCGGGTTCCGGACGAAGTCGTACTCGACGCTCGGGCGGAAGTAGTACGCGCCCTGGATGCGCGACATGATCCGGCGGAAGAAGATGTAGTCGACGTAGTAGGCGGGGTGGAAGCGGAAGGTCGAGATCGCGCCGTCGCTCCTCCGCGCCTGAAGGCCGTTGCTCCCGGGATTGAGGCCCTCGACGTTCGGGTCACCGCTCGCCCAGCCGTGGCCGAACTGGATCCGGAGCTTGTCCTCGACCGCACGGAACTCCGCCTGCGTGGCGAGACCCCACATCCGGATCTTGATCGGATCGGTGACCTTCGCGCTCGCCGGCGAGTTCTCGAGCGAGCCGTAGATGGCGGCGAACTCAGCCTCGAACCGGAGCTTGTTGTAGAGGAGCTGCACCCACGCGTCCGGGATGAACGCCTCCGCGCCGCGGCGCTCGAGGCCGTTGTTCGCTAGCAGGCGATCGGAGGTGATCGGGTTCTGCCCGGCGGCGACGTCGAGGAGCTGCTTGCGGTACGTGGTGTAGAGGCCGCCGTTGATGACGACGTCGCCGCGCGAGAGCTTGAGGCGCTGCAACTCGGGGTTCGTACGGCGCGCCGCGAAGAGCACCCACTGGCCGACGTTGGTGAGGTTCGCCGTGTTGTACGGCTGGCCGCCGTAGACGTCGTAGGGCGACGAGTTCGTCGGGCCCGTCGAGACGAAGTCCCACGCGCCGCCGAAGTAGAGATCGAGCGGCTTGAGCCCGGTGACGAACATGATGCGGTCATTGTTCGTCTGGTAGTCGCAGTCGATGCAGTCGCCCGCGTTCGCGACCATGCCGAGACCCCAGTGGGTAGGCATGCGGCCGAAGCGGAGCTGGCCGACCGGCGTGAGGTACTCGGCCCACGCGCGCTGCACGTCGATCGAGTTCCTGTAGCCGTTGACTCCGGCAGTTGGCGGGCCCTGCGTCGTCGTGAACGCGCCGAGGGGCGCATACCCGTTGTAGCCGTTGACCGCGGGGCTGTAGCCCGTTGTCCCAACGCCGCTCGGGCGGAGCGCGTAGGCGTCGGGGGTCGATCCGAGCACGAGGTTATCGAGCAGATCGATCTGGGTCATGATCCGGAGATTGTCCGAGATGTGGATCTCCGGATTGAGGCGCAGGCGGAGGTTCGCGGTCGCCTGCGACTTGTCGTAGCACTCGCTGAACTGACCCGCCGCGTTCGGCTCCTGGCAGAGGAGGACCTGCTCGCGCTTGCCCCGTTGGTTGGTGAAGGTGTTGTCCCGCGGCTGCGCCCAGAGGTTCTGCCCGTCCCCATCGAGGCCGGGGTGGCGGCCGAGCGCGAAGTTGTGGAAGAGCTCGCCGCGCGTGCGGAAGTAGCCGTGGACCTCGACGATCGGACGCGTGTGCGCCCACCAGTCTTCGCTGTAGACCTCGGAGGGGCGCGCGCCGACCGAACCGTCTGCCGTCGGCCGCTCGCGTCCCTGCTGAACCAGCTTCTGCTGATCCGTCGACGGATCGACGTGGGGCGTGCCGTCGTTCGGTCCGGCTCCCTGAGGGATCAGATCGTCGTGCGCCGCTTCGCCCGATTCGGGCTCCGGCGCCGCCGAAGTGGCTCCGGTCGCCGGTCGTGGCTGTCCGCCGGCCGCCGGTTCGGTGGGCTGCTGCGCCTGTGCACCAGCGGTGACGAGCATCGCGGTACACGCCGCGAGCGTCGCCGAGGTACGAGAAAGGAGGGAGCGAAAGCCGAAGGATCTCGGGCCCACTGATGACCGGGGGACCATGCCGGGCGACCTTCTAACACACTGACGCGGGCGTGTGGGGGCGAGCACGAAGGACTGCGGTGAACGAGAGCGGCTCCGGGTTCATTCTGGATTCATTCCGCATTCATCCCGCGTTCATCCCGCGTTCATCCCGCCTTCATTCCGCGCGCCTCGATGGGCGCCGAGCCCGTGGGGCCGCGGAATCGCCCTTCGTTTCGAGGTCATCGTCACGTGCCCGGGCGCAGCGGGCTCGGTCGCCCGCCGATCTGCGAGCGAGGCCGGCGTCGCGCGGTCACGGCAATGACACCGAGGAGCACCACGAGCCCGAACGCGCCGAGCGCCGTCGGACGAGGATGGTGAACCGCCCAGGTGGCGCCGCGAAGCGCGAGCCCGGGCGCCGGCGGCGAAAGTGAGCCTTCGAGCCGTGCCTCGATGACGGACCGGTCGCACTCTTCGCGGGGCCCGGGCCCGGCCGTCGACGCACACGTCGCGAAGCATGTGAACACACGCCCCTCGTCGAAGCCTACAAAGGTCCGTGCATGCCCGATCACCGGCCCCACGAGATCGCTCGTCGCGCGGAGCGCGAAGACGCCTGCCTCTCCGGAGCGCGCGTCGACCGGAGCGCCGGTGATCTTCGACGCCGACGCGCCCGCGAGGGCGATCGTGCGGCCCTCGACGGCGGGGCGCATGTCCTCGACCCACCCGGGGATCGGTGTCGCGACGCACCCGCTGACGATGGCGGCGTCTCCAGCCGCGCTGCGATGCGCGGCCCACGTCGTGAGCAGAGCCCCGGTGCTGCCCGCGATCGTCGGCTTCTCGATCTCGGTCGCGACCCAGCCTGCCGGCGGATCGACCGCGACGCGCGGACCGGACACGCGGTCAGCGCCCTCGGTCGAGCCGAGCTTGGTCTGCGGCGCCCTGCGAACGGGCCGCCGGGCTCGTCGCTCGAGCGGCGCCGCCCGCTCGCACCGTGCTGGACGATGGGCTCGTCGTTCGGACCGCCGGTCCGCTCGCGGAGAGCTCCGCGAGGAAGGCCTCGACCTCGTTCCGGAGCTCCATGAGCTTCTCGCGCACCTGCGGCTGCGTGAGCCGGGCGGAGCTCGCGGCTGGCGGGCTCGCGACCTCGATCGCAGTGGCGAGGTGAGGGGAGAGGAGGGAGAGGGAGGGCTCGGTCGCAGCCTCCGTCTCCGCGCCCTCGTCGTCCGCGATCCTCTGCGCCGACGTCCCCTCGACCGCGCCGAGGCTTGCATCCGCGGCGTCGACGGGCGCGTGGTCAGCCACGTGCGCGTCACCACGCTGGAGCTTCTTCTTCGCCCCGGCGATGGTGAACCCGTCGCGATAGAGCAGATCGCGGACGCGGAGGAGGTTCTCGACGTCCTTGCGCGAGTAGACGCGCTGGCCCTTCGCGCTCTTGGTGGGGCGAATGCTGCGGAACTCGCGCTCCCAGTAGCGGAGCACGTGCGGCTCGACACCGACGAGCCCCGCCACCTCACCGATGCGGAAGAAAAGCTTCGGCGGGAGCTCGCCCATTCGCTAGACCGACTTACTCCTTCGGCGCTTCGTTGGAAACAGCCGCCGCTGTCACCGGAGTCGGTGCAGCCATCGGCGAGCTTCCCGTCGTCGAGGCAACCGAGACGGTCGTCGCGGCCGCCGCCGCGTCCGACGAATCGTTGTCGTCGTCGTCCTCGTCCGGCTCGTCCTCGATCAGGTCATCAGCTCCGTTCCCGGTTCGGGGATTGAGCGCCTGCTTCAGGATCTGGCTCGCCTTGAACGTGAGGACGCGCCGCTCGCTGATCTTGATCGGATCACCGGTCTGCGGATTGCGGCCGGGACGCTGGCGCTTGTCGCGCAGCACAAAGTTCCCGAAGCCGCTGATCTTGATTTTTTCGCCGCGCCCGAGGGTCTCTTTCATCATCTCGAAGACCATGTCGACGATGTCCGCCGACTCCTTCTTCGAGAAACCACCGACCCTCGTGTACAGCGCCTGGACGATCTCTGCCTTGGTCATGATCGTCTCCCACCCCCGACGGTGAATGCCTCATCCCTTGGCTGCGTTGCGTCCTCGGGAGTTGGCGTGGTGGAGCACCGAAAAATCTCCGTGCCCCTCGCAGGTACCGGATAGTAAACGGCTAATGGGGAGGCGGCCAGTGGAAAAACGAAGGGTCTCGCGCACCGTTTCCGCCCATGCAGCCCGTGGTCGCGGTCACTTCAATAACCGAACGATACCAATGACTTGAGTGCTCAGGCGGCCAGCTCCTCGGAGGCAGCCGGGACCGGCGGGGCGAGGCTCTCGGTCGCCGGCGCGAGGCCGAGGCGGGCGGCGCGGCGGCGGGCCACCTGCTCGCTCGCGACGAGGGAGGCCACGTAGCCGTAGCCGAACGTGAAGAGCATCGCGAAGGGCGTCGCGAACCAGTGTCCGGTCTCGATCGAGGCGACGACGCTGGCGAAGGAGATCAGGCAGAGCGCGATCTCGATCGTGGGGAGGTCGGCGCGTGCACGGTAGCGGTTGCTGTGATTGGCGCCGTGCTTCGGCGTGCGAACGAACTCGCCTGACATCGACCGGAGCCCGTCGAGGACGGCCTTCGTCAGGTGGGGCGCGAGGCCGGCGCCGAGCGCGAGGAGGGTCGGCAACGTCTTGATTGCGTCGATGCGGCGACGTCCCTGCGCAGCCTCGGCCATCGAGTAGAAGGCCGCGAGCGAGCCCGTCGTCCCGATGCAGAGCGGCAGGTCGATGAGCAGCATCGTCGTCGGGTCGGTCGCGGGCATCAGGATGAGCGCCGGGAGGAGGAGCACGCTCAGCAGGACCATCAGCGGGTAGGCGAAGTGCGGCGTCATGTGGAAGAACGCCTCGAGCCGCTGGGAGAGCGTGAGATCGGACCTCATCACGCGGCCCATCAGCTTGCGCGCCGTCTGGACGGTGCCCTTCGCCCAGCGGAACTGCTGCGCGCGGAGGGCGCTGACGTCCTCCGGGAGCTCTGCGGGCGTCACGACGTCGTCGCGATAGACGAACTTCCAGCCCGCCATCTGCGCGCGGTACGAGAGATCCAGGTCCTCGGTCAGCGTGTCGTGCTGCCAGCCGCCGCTTCCGTCGATCGCCTCCTTGCGCCACATGCCGCCGGTGCCGGAGAAGTTGAAGAGCCAGCCGGCTGCCGCACGCGCGCGGTTCTCGACGAGGTGGTGGCCGTCGAGCATGAGCGCTTGCACGCGCGTGAGGATGGAGAGGTCGCGGTTCATGTGACCCCAGCGCGCCTGCACCATGCCGGTCTTCGGATCGTCGATGAAGTGCGGGACGAGGTCACGGAGGAAGCGGCTGCCGGGGACGAAGTCCGCGTCGAAGATCGCGATGAGCTCGCCCTTGGCGACCTTGAGCCCGGCGTCGAGGGCGCCTGCCTTGTAGCCGGTCCGGTCGACGCGATGGATGTAGACCATGTCGAGCGGGCCGTTCCAGTCGGCGCGCGTGCCTTCGGGGAGCGCCGGCGGATTCTTCCGGAGGCTCTCGACCTTCACCCGCGCCATCTGTCGCGACTCGTCCGTCGAGTCGTCGAGCACCTGGATCTCGAGCTTGTTGCGCGGGTACGCCATCTTCGCCGTCTCCTCGAGGAGGCGCCCGAGCACCGTCGCCTCGTTGTAGAGCGGCAGCTGGATCGTCACGTGCGGGAGCGAATCGGGATCCGCGTCCTCCGCAAGCACGCGCGTCCCTTCCTTCATCTTCGCCAGCGTCTTGCGATGGCGGAGGAGGGTCAGGACGAGATGCGACCGGTGAAGCCCATACATCGCCAGGAGCGAGAGCACCGCGAAGTACGCGAAACACAAGGCAACGTGCATGCGGCGAGCTTGACACCCACCTGCGCGCGCATTGTCATCAACTTGTAAATCCTTGTAGTTGGTTGCCACGCGACGACCGCAGCGGCGGCGAGTCGGGCGCCAGGCAGGTTCGAGACGGCGCAACCGCCCCGCGCGTCCGGTCCGTCAGAGCGCCGAGGCGGTCGTGAAGAATCGCGATGCGCTCGCCGACCCGGCCTTCTTCGAGAAGTCGACGTGGTAGTAGAGGCCGACGACGAGGTTCACGATCGTGTGCGAGGCGGAGGCGATCTTGGTGGTGTCGCCGGCGCAGCCGGTGAGCGTCGTGCTGGAGGTCGCGTCTCGCACGCAGTCTCGATCCGTGAACTGACCGAACGCGAGGCCCGCCTTGGGGACGATGCGGATCGGACCGGCAGGGATCGAGAGGCCTGCGCTGATGGCGAGCTCGAGGCCGTTGTACTTCTCGTCCGTCTTCGTCGATGAACCATCCGGCGTGCTGAGCGTGAGGGTGCGGGACAGGTAGCGCAGGCCCACGCCCGCGTCGGCCACGAACGTCACCCGGTCGACGTTCGGCATGATGCCGGCGAGGACGCCCGCGTAGATCGTGTGCGTCGAGACCTCGGCTAGCGTATCGCGCTTGAACGCGCTCGGGGCTCCGAGCGTCGTCAGCTCGAGGGTGCCGCCGAGCAGGAAGAGACGCGCGAGCCGTCCGACCACGTCCAGCCCGACGCCGGGGCCCGCCGTTCCGAACTCGTCGAAGCTCCTGTTCTTCGTCACCTCTCCGAAGGGGATGAAGACTCCCGGGCGGATACCGAGCAGGAGACCGGCCGGCGACGGGCTTCCCGGAGCCGGTTTCGGCTTCGGCTGCTCGTACGGCGGCGGCGTCCCCGCGCTGCCCGCGTTCCCCGCGGTCGCCGGGCCGACGACGACCACGCCTCCGGTCGCGCCCTGCTCGAGCACGAGCTCGACGTTCTTCGGCTCCCTCTCCTTCACCTCGACGTCGACGGGGGCGGAGGTCCCCCATCCCGTCGCCGCGGCCGTGATCTTGTAGCCACCCGGATTCACCGGGCGTGCGATCCCGACGAGCTCGACGGGCATCTGCTTGTCGTTGACGGTGATCTGAAGGTTCTGGAGGGCCTCGGGCTCCGGCCTCACCGTGACGCGCATCGTCGGGATGCGCTGCCGGAGCTGTGCGAGCTCGGCTTTCCCTTGTTCCTGCGCCTGGACGAACGCGTCGGGCGCGTCCTTCCCGAGCGGCTTGCGGATCAAGGTCTCGTAGGTCTCGGACGCCTCGACGAGCTTGCCGGTGAGCGCCTGGCACTCGGCGATGTGGAGGAGGTGCGTCGGCGCGTCGAACAGCTTCTGGGCTGCCTCGAACCGGCCGAGCGCCTCCGCCGGGCTGCCCTTGTCCTGGAGGGCGATGCCTTCCATGTATGCCGCGCGTGCCGCGGCCTTCTTCTCGCCCTCGCTCATCTGCGCGCTGGCCGAGAGCGTGGTGAACGTGACGAAAGCGAAGAGGGCGAGGCCCACCCGAAGCTTCATGTGTAAGCCCTATCAGAGCACGATCGCCGGCCGCGGGGACGACGATCTCGCGCTCACGGACCACACCCGCTGGGTCAGTAGCCGGGATCGGTTCGGTCGCGCGGCTTCTTCGCGGTCGACGTCGGGACCGGCGGCGCGGTCGTCGTCGCCGCCGTCGCCGTCGTCGGCGGCGGCAACGTCGGGATGGCGGGCTTGGTCGTGGTCGTCGTCTTCGTCGTCGCGGGCGCCTTCGCCGGCTTCGTTGCGGCGAGCGTCGCGCTCGTGCCCGCAGCGCTGGTCTCCGCGGTGGCAGGCGGCGCAGGCGACGTCGACGTCGACGGCGGAGCAGCCTTCTCTTTGTCGTCGTCCTTGTCGTCGTCCTTGTCGTCCGTCTTCGCCTCCGGCGCGGACGGCACGGCGACGGCGCTCACCGGCGGAGACGCGACGACACCGTTCGTTGCGTCGTGCTGCGTCGCGGCGGAGCTCTTCAGGAAGAAGACCGCACCGACCGTCGCGGCGATCGCCAGGACGCCGGCGAAGAGGCCGCCGATGACCAGCTTGCCCCTGCCCGACGAGGCGTGCGCGCTCGACTCCGACGTGAAGGGAGCGTTGGTCATCGCGCCCGGGGGAGGTGTCCCCGACGACTGCATCTGCGCCGGCGTGTGACCTGCGTATGCGCTCGGCGTCGGAGCGCCGTAGCCATGCGGTGCCATGGGACCATGGCCGTGCGGTGCGCTCCCGCTCTGCGCAGCGCCGACCGTGGCGAGCTGCGAGATCGGCGCGCCCTGCTGCGAGCGCGTCGCGATGCCGGCGGCGAAGCAGAGCGCATCCGAGAGCTCGGTCACGTTCGCAAATCGTCGCTCCGGCTCGCGCTCGAGCGCGCGCATGAACCACGCGTCGAAGTTCGGCGGGATCCCGGGCATCACATGGGAGGGCACCGGGACGGGCGAGGTGCAGATCTTCACGAGGAGGTCGCCGACGGACTCGCCGTCGAACGGGAGCTTGCCCGTGAGGCACTTGAACGCGATGACGCCGAGCGACCACACGTCCGTGCGGTGATCGACGTTACGGAGGCCGCGCGCCTGCTCCGGCGACATGTAGAAGGGCGTGCCGAGGACCGCGCCGGTCTTCGTGCTCGACGTCAGCCCGGAGCTTCCGGGGCCGTTCGACATCTTGGCGATCCCGAAGTCGAGCACCTTCGCGACCTCGTCGTCGTCGTCGGGGTTCCTGACGATGAAGATGTTCTCCGGCTTCAGGTCGCGGTGGATGATCCCGCGCTCGTGGGCGCGCACGAGGCCGCGGCACACCTGCTGGAGGATCCTCGCCGTGTCCTGGAGGCTCAAGCGACCGAGGCGCTCGATGCGCTTGTCGAGCGGCTCGCCTTGGAGGAGCTCCATCACGATGTACGGCTTGCCGTCGTCGGTCACGCCGTGGTCGTAGATCTGGATCGCGTGCTTCGATTGGATGGTCGCGGCCGCCTTCGCTTCCTTGTCGAAGCGGCTCCGCGCCTCCTGGCTGTCCGCGTACTCCGCCTCGATGAACTTGATCGCGCTCGGCGTACCGAGAGAGGCGTGGCGCGCCTCCCAGACGGAGCCCATGCCGCCTCGGCCGATCATCCGCACCAGCTGATACTTACCGGCGACGAGACCCTGCGATGGCGGAGCTTCGGAGTTCATCATTGGCGCTTCGACTTCAAGGTGGAGGAGGAAGGCAAGGGCTCACGACCGCGGCGAGAGCTTTGGACGCAGATGAGCAGAGAAGGGTTCAAACCTCACGCTCCGAGCACGAAAAAGATAGCGCGACCGCACTTCGGAGGGAAACGCCCTGACGCGGCGCGAGAGTGTCCTCGTCGCGGCTGCCGTCGAGGTTGTGACTCGACCGTGTGGACGGGAGCCTCGACCGTGGGTTGCGACCGGCTGGCGCCCCTCCTACGGTGTGCGCGTGCCCCCGCCCCCTGCGAGCTTGCCGCCCCCCGGAAGTGACGACGTCCTCTACCTCGTCGACCTCTCCGGCTACGTGTATCGCGCGTACCACGCAATCGCGCCCCTCTCGTCGTCGAAGGGTGAGACGACCCACGCCGTGCTCGGCACGGTCAACATGCTGCAGAAGATCGTCAACGAGCGGCTTCCTGCGATGTTCGCCGTTGCGATGGACTGCAAGGGTCCGAGCTTCCGGAAGGAGCTCGACGCCCGCTACAAGGCGACCCGGCAGGCGATGCCCGCCGACCTCGGGCCGCAGATGGCGCGCTGCGAGACGATCGTCCGCGCCTACAACATCCCGATCTTCCGGGCCGAGTCGATCGAGGCCGACGACCTCATCGCGGCAGTCGTCGCGAAGGCGATCGCAGCCGGGCTCCGGGTCGTCATCGTGAGCGCGGACAAGGACCTCATGCAGCTCGTCCGCGACGACGACAACCGGGTGATGCTCTGGGACTCGATGCGTGAGCGCACCTACGGGCCGGCGGAGGTCGAGGCGAAGTTCGGCGTGCCTCCGAGCAAGCTCCGCGATCTGCTCGCTCTCACGGGGGACACGTCGGACAACATCCCCGGCGTTCCCTCGGTCGGACCGAAGACGGCCGCGGACCTGCTCAAGGAGTACGGGACGATCGAGAACGTCTACGCCAACATCGACAAGATCAAGCGGCCGAAGCTCCGCGAGAACCTCGTGAACCACGAGGCTGACGCGCGGATCTCGCAGACGCTCGTCACGCTGAAGGCCGACGTCCCGGTCGACTTCGACAAGGACCGGATGCGCTACGGTGGCGCTGACCTCGAGGTGCTCCGCCAGCTGTTCATCGAGCTCGAGTTCACGCGCCTGCTCGATCAGATCAACGCCGCCGAGCAGCGCGTGCGCGACGGCCGGCACACCGCCGTCGGTGACAAGGGCGCTGGTCGTGCGGTCGCGATGGTCTCGGCCGCGTCGCGCGAGGCGGCGCCGCCGCCGGTCATCACGCGGACGTATCGCCACGTCGTCGACGCTCGAGAGCTCGAGGCCGTCGCTGCGAAGGCGAAGGATAAGGGAGTGCTCGGCCTCGGCGTCGCGATGACCACGCCCGATCCGATGCGCGCGCAGATCCTCGGGGTCGCGCTCGCCGCGGCGCCTGGTGAAGGGATCTACGTCCCGATCGCGCACCGCTACCTCGGCGCCCCGAAGCAGCTCTCCTTCGACGAGGTCCGCGCGGTGATCGCGCCCCTGCTCGAGGACCCGAAGGTCCGGAAGGTCGCGTACGATCTCAAGCGGCTCGAGGACGTCTTGGCGCGTCACGGCGTCCGCATCGAGGGCGCGATCTCCGATCCGATGCTCGCCGCGTACCTCCTCGACCCCGAGGCTCCGCATGCGCTGAAGGACCTCGTGCGGCGCGAGTTCGGCACCGAGCTCCCAATCTTCGAAGAGGCGTCGACCGGCCGCCGCGCCGACCGAGTCATGTTCGATCAGCTCGATCTCGAACGCGCGACGACCTACGCGGCGCCGCAGGCGGAGCTCGCGCTCGCGCTCGCCGAGCGGCTCGATCCGCGCGTCGCCCAGGACGGGCTCGGCGAGCTCTACGAGAACGTGGAGCTGCCTCTCACCCGCGTGCTCGCTGCGATGGAGCAGAAGGGGGTCCTCGTCGACACGTCACGTCTCGCCGGCATCGCGGCGAAGGTCGAGGCCGAGTGCCAGATCCTCGAGGCGAAGGCCCACGAGGTCGCCGGGCGCCGCTTCGCGATTCGATCGCGCGATCAGCTCGAGGCGATCCTCTTCGACGAGCTGAAGCTCCCCGTCGTCAAGCGCACGATGAAGGGCGGGCGCTCCACCGACGCGGCCGTCCTCGAGGAGCTCACGGACAAACACCCGCTCCCGTCCGTCATCCTCGAGTACCGGGAGCTCGACAAGCTGAAGGGCACCTACCTCGAGGGGCTGCCCCGCGCGGTGAACCCGGAGACGGGCCGCATCCACACGCGCTTCGAGCAAGCGGTCGCGGCGACAGGACGCCTCTCGTCGACCGAGCCGAACCTCCAGAACATCCCGATCCGCCGCGAGGTCGGGCGGCTTGTCCGCTCGGCGTTCATCGCGCCCGAGGGGTATCGCATCGTGAGCGCGGACTACTCGCAGATCGAGCTTCGCGTCCTCGCGCACCTCGCGAAGGACGAGGCGCTCGGCGTGGCGTTCCGCGAGCGCGTCGACGTCCACACGCACACCGCGTCGCTCGTGTTCAACGTGCCGCGCTCCGAGGTGACGCCGGAGATGCGCCGCCGCGCGAAGGCCGTCAACTTCGGCCTCATGTACGGCATGGGCGAGCCGCGCCTCGCGCGCGACCTCGGGATCTCGCGCCAGGAGGCGGCCGGCTTCATCGCGACCTACTTCGAGCGCTTCGACGGCGTCCGCCGCTTCATGGAGCAGTCGATCGACGCCGCGCGCCAAGGCGAGGCGGTGCGCACGATCCTCGGGCGACGACGCTTCCTGCCGAACCTCCACTCGTCCAACCGCGGTCTCCGCTTCGAGGCCGAGCGCGTCGCGAAGAACACGCCGATCCAGGGCACCGCGGCGGACATCCTCAAGCTCGCCATGATCAAGCTCGGGATCGGTGACGTCGTCCCCGGCGCTCGCATGATCCTCACCGTCCACGACGAGCTCGTGTTCGAGGTCCCCGAGGCGCACGTCGAGGAGGCCAAGGGGCGCATCAAGGAGGCGATGGAGAGCGCGATGGCGCTCGACGTCCCGCTCGAGGTCGACGTCGGCAGCGGCGCGCACTGGGGCGAAGCCCACTGATCGGTTCGGGGATCGATCGGCGAACTATCGATCCCCGCAACGCTCAGTGAAGCACGCCCTCGCCGAGCTCGACGCGGCTCGCCTCGGTGCGCCGGAGGGCGACGACCGACGTCGCGTCGCACGCGAGCGCGAGCTGTGTCGAGGCCGTCGTGAGCAACCACTGGACGTTCGGGAGCGCACGCCGGAGGAGGGGGACGAGCGCGCGCAGGAGCGCCGGGTCTTGCTGCGCCTCGACGTCGTCGATCGCGACCACTCCCTCGCGCTCGCGTGGCGTGTCCGAGCCGGGGTACGAGGCGAAGAGCGCGCGTAGCGGCAACGTCACGAACGAGACGAGGTGGCGCGCGGCGCGAGGCATCGCGTCGAAGGGAAGGACCCCGCCGCGCGGGGTGCGGACCTGAGGCTCGAGGCTGGTCGGGCTGACACCGGCGTGAACCAGATCGAACGGCTCGAGCACCACGTCGATGACCTCGCGGAGCGCGGCCTCGAAGCGTCCGAGGTGATCGTGCTCCGCGCTGCCCGCGCCGAGCGCCGCGCCCACGGCGGCGTACGAGATGATCTGCTTCGTCTCGCGAGTGAGGTCGGCGCGCGTGGGATCGTCGAACGAGCCGTTCGGCTGGCGAACGTCGTAGCGGAGGATCGAGCGCTCCGGGACGCTCAGCATGTTCGGTACACGCGAGAACCAGCGCGCGCCGGAGAAGGATACGAAGACGAAGCCTCCCTCCTGCTGCGCCCGGCGGTCGAAGAGCGCTTGCTCGCGTCGCCGGACAGCCGCGCCCTCGGGGCTCTCTCCGGAGAGGACGGCCGACGGGCTCGTGACGAGGAGTGGGTGAGGCCGTTCCGGATCGTCCTCGCCGAGGAGCCATTCCGTCGCGACGTATGGAGGCGTGCTGCCGTCGCGGCCGCGCGCTGGAGCGCCACCGGGAGGCAGAGGCAGGGGAGGGAGCGCGTGCCCCGGTCGGGTGAGCGAGAGAGCGGAGAGGAGCGACGTTTTTCCGGTGCCGTCGCCTCCGAAGAGCACCGTCACCGGATGCGGGGCCGACGGCGGATCGATCGTCGGTTCCTTCTCGTCGCTCTCCTTCGTGGAGGCGGCGACGTCCTTCGCGGGCTCGGACGCGTCGAGTCGAAGCTCGACGTCATCGAACGGGCCGACGTTGTGGAGCGATACGCGCAGGAGCCGCATTCAATCGAACAGCCTACTGCCGCTCGCCGGGATTCCGGGCAGGATCTTGAGCGCTGGGCCGCCGGATCGCCCTGGCGGATGGATCGGCCGAGCTCGTGCGGTCCGAGCCCGGTCTTGCTCTCGGAGCCCCCGCTGCCCATCGCGAGGACCGAGCCACCCGCCTTCCGGTCAGCGCCAGCCCAAGGGCCGGTGACCGGAGGATCCACCAGGGCAGGCCACGGCCCAGCGCAGTGTGCGCTCCGGTGGGAGGCTGTGTGGTCGTGCCGGCTGCAACGCGGACGAGAGCAGCTAGAGGCGGCGCATGAGAGGCCGGCGCGTCGCGTTGTGTGACCATGTCCGGAAAACGAGGGTGAGGCCTCACCTCGAAGATGGCCGCGCAGCACCGGTAGCGAAAACCTCAACCTTTACGCGGGCGCCGGTTCTGAGCGGGGCAACACATGATCCTGCTGTCATAGCGGGGGCTCAACTGTGCCTGGTGGACACCCCCCATGGCTCGGGTTAGGCTCCGACGCCCGGGTTTTTCAGGGCTTTGACGATGGTTCGCGTCTTGCTTATCCCGACAATTCTTCGCCCCTCCCGTTGAGGGAGTCGGCGTAGCCCAACTCGACTTCGCTCATGCTCAACTCCGACGCCGTGACCAGGGAGCTGCTTCGCAGCCCGCCCGATGGAGTGAGCCTCGAGGACTCCTCTCCAATACCCGGGTCGTCGGGGGTCCGGTCGTCCGTCCGACTGCCGCGTGCCCTCCCGGCGTGGCTCGACAAGCTGAACAGCATCAGGCTGACCGACAACCAGCTCTCGCTCGTCGTCGGCGCCGTCCTCTTCGTCGTCGGGGCATGGCCTCTCGCGCTCACCGAGATTCCGCCCTACCAGGACCTGCCGAACCACCTCGCGACGCTCACGGTCATCGAGAACCGTGCGGCGTACCCCGAGTACGTCTTCAACGGCTTCTTCAAGACGAACGCCGCGCTCTTCACGTGGCTCCATCTCGTCGGAAAGCTCGGTGGGGTGATGCTCGCGGCGCGCCTGTTCGCGCTGCTCACCCTCGCGCTCACCGGCTTCATCCTTCCCCGCTTCGTGCTGCGCGTCTCGGGCAGCCGCAGGCGGATGCTCATGGCGAGCCTGTTCGCGTGGCCGATGGTCCACAACTGGTTCGTCTCGATGGGCATGCTCGACTTCGCGATCGCGGTGCCGCTGTCGCTCGCGCTGCTCCTCGCCATCAATCGCCAGCGCACGGCGCCGACGATCGGCAATGGCCTCGCGATCGTCGGTCTGGGCGTCGCGACCTGGTATGCGCACGTCTTCCCGCTCCTCGTCGTCCACCTGCTGGTGCTCGTCGAGACGCTCGTCCAGCGGACATGGCGCCAGCGCTTCGACGCTGCACGCGCGATGGTGATCCCTCTGATGCCGGTCACGCTGCTCGCGCTCGCGTCGGTCGGCCAGCACGTGAAGGACACCGTGGGCCCGATGACGGGGTTCATGGACTTCAAGAAGCTCCTCGCGCCGTGGGAGCTCGCCTACAACCTCTGGGCGGAGTGGTTCTGGGGCTACTCGAACCTCTCGCTCTCGAGCCTCGTCCCGTGCATCGCGCTGGCGATCGTCGGCGTCTGGGGCCTGCGCCGCCGGACCGGGCCGGCGCCGGTGTTCTTCTCCCCCTACGCGCTGCTCGTGATCGTCCTCCTGTACTGCTTCATCCCGTACAAGATGACGAACTGGTTCCACGTCAACTCGCGGCTCATCCCGTATTTCTGGGTCGGCCTCCTGCTCTTCGTGCCGGAGCGGCTGCCGAAGGGGCTCATCGCTGCGCTCGGCCTCTCCGGCGTGCTCTACACCGCCGGGATGGGGATCGACCACGTGCGGCTCGACGAGGAGCGTCGCGAGTTCTCGGCCGGCATGGACGCGGTGCCCGAAGGCGCGCGGCTTCTTCCGCTCCTCTTCAAACACAAGGGCGCTTCGGACAACACGCGCAACCTGCTCCACATGTGGGGCTACTACGTCGTCGAGCGCAAGACGTCGGCGCCGCTGCTCTTCGCTCACTCGCGATCCTTCCCGGTCACGTACAGCGAGCCGCCGCCGGTACGCTTCAACCACCTCGTCCTCGAGTCCTTCGCGCCGGAGGTGAGCACGCCGGCGGTGTTGTGCAAGGCGTCCTCGCATCTCGATGACTGCGAGGCGCTCTTCAAGTCGACGTGGCAGAAGTTCTTCGTCGAGGCGACGCCGCGCTACGATCACCTGCTGTTGTGGGAGCCCACGCCCGAGGCGTTGGCGATGATCCCGAACGACTATGAGCGGACCTTCTCGGGCGGCCGCCTGATGATCTACGCGCGTCGCGATGTGGCTGCCGCCAAGCAGGCGATCTCGTACTGATCGCCGTCGCGTGTCCGGCGTGTGAAGGCCATGCTCGCGCGCGTCGCCTGGATTCTCGTCCTTGCCAGCGTGGGCGCCGCGCTCCTGGCGACGCTCTGGTTCGTCGTCGCCACGCTGCCCGTCCGCGTCCCGTACTGGGGCGAGGTCGAGGTTCTCTTCGAGGCATCGCGCCTCCGCCATCACCTGCCGCTCTGGGTCGACCCGCTCGTCGGCGCGTACGATTACGGCGAGCCTCCCTCGCGCTTCTACGTCACGTATCCGCCGCTCTGGACCTGGGTGGTGTCGCTCGTACCCGCGGGGGTCGCGAAGTCGTTTGCGCGCGTCGCGAGCACGCTCGCCTGGTTCGGGACGCTGGCGTGGCTCGCATGGACCGCGCGTCGCGAGGCTCGCCGGGAGGCCGCCCTCGCTGCGGCATTCGTCGCGGGCATCTGGGTGCTCGCGAACTTTGCGACGATCGGACGACCCGACGCGATCGCCTGCGCGATCGCTGCGCTCGGGCTCACGCGTGCGATGCGCCGGGGGAGGCTCGACCTCCTGTGCGTAGCGCTCCTCGTCCTCGTGCCGTGGGTGAAGCCGACGATCATCGGCTTGCCCGCGGGGGCGATCGCGGGCGCATGCCTCGTCGATCGCAAGAACGCGCCGCGGATGGTCGGCGCGGCGGTCCTGCTCGCCGCGGGGAGCGCTCTCGTCGCGCACGTCGCGTCGGGCGGCGCGCTGTTCGCGCATGTCGTTCGCTCCAACGCGCAGCCGATGACGCTGGCGGTGTGGCTCGAGCAAGTGCCCGCACGGCTCCCGTTCTTCTTGCCGCTCGTCGCGTGGGCGGCCTGGGCGGGATGGCGAGATCGCGCGAGCGCGGGCGCACGGATCGGCCTCTTTGCGCTCGGGTCGGCCGTGCTGTGGACGTTGTTCGCGCTCGCGAAGACGGGCAGCGCATCGAACTACTGGATGGAGCCGTCGATCGCCGCCGTCGCGCTTCTCGCGCGGTCGCCGGCTGGACCCGTGCGCGTCCTCGGTGGGAACACGGTCCATGCGCTCGCCGCGCTCGGCTGCGTAGCGTGGGCCGACGTCGCCTCCGTGCGCGGAGCGATCGAGCACGTGTCCACGATGCGCGCCGACGCTGCCTTCGTCGCGTCGGTGCGCGATCGCGCCGGCCTCGGCCCCGATGATGTCATCGCCGCGGACGAGGCCGGGATCGAGCTCGCCCTGAACGGGCGCATCCTGACGCCCACGTACCAGATGGTCCATCTCGTCCGTCGTGGCGCCCATCCGGTGGCGGTGTGGATCGCCGACCTCACGTCATCCCGGACGCGCGCCTTCGTCGAGCACACCGGCCAGCTACGGCTCGCACCCGAGCTCGAGCATGCGCTCGAGCAGCACTACGACCTCGTCGTCGAGGAGCGCGGCTTCCGGATCTGGAAGCGGCGCTGACTATCGCGCGCGGACGCGGACGTCGATCCTCCGGCCGATCGCGAGTGCGAAGAACGCGTTGCCCTCGTCGCCGGCGAAGCTCCCGCCGATCGCGAAGACATCGCCGTGGAGACCGTCCTGGACCGCATCCGCGCTCACGCTCGCGACGAGGTGGAGCTTTGTGACCTTGCCCTTCGCGACGAACGCGCGGCCTTTGATCAGCGCGAGGGTGCGTCGGACCGCGCTCACGAGCGCCGGGCTCGGTGACCCGAGCACCTGCGTGTCCGTGATGTGTCCCGACTCGTCGAGTGTGAGCACGACGTCGGCCTGCCCGGCGGAGCCGAGGGGCGCCGTTCGCCACACCGGGTCGGCGCTCGCTGCCTGGGGGAAGCCGCGCGTGAAGGCTGTTGCGAGGTCGGCGGCGGAGCGCTCTCCGACAGCGCCGTAGAGCGCTGGCGGTCCGGCCGAGCCGAGCGCACCGTCGGCTTGACCGGGCTCCGCGCGTCCACCGGACGGCCGGCCTGCGTTCGACGGGCGTGGTGCGGGCTTTCCGCGCACCGGCGGCGGGGGGCGAGCGGGTGCGTCGCCATCGTCGGGCGCCGGCGTGCCTACGTTCTCGGGGGACGGGGAAGCGTTCGCGAGGGGCAGATCCGTCGTATCCGGCGCTGGGAGCTCGAACGTCTCACCGGCGAGCTGAGGAGCTGGCTCGTCCGGCGGCGATGCAGGCGCAGGAACGCGGGGGGCAAACAGCACGGCCGCCACCAAGACATGGGCTCCGAGCGAGATCCCGAGGCTGAGAGCGAGCGCGCCACGCACGACCAGATAGTGTCTAGCAGCTCGGTCGAAGTTCCCGGACTCCTGCCATCGGCCGAGCCAAAATGGAAAGATCAGCGGAGCGCGCCAACGTGCCTCTGGCCTGAGTGACGGAGTGCTTGCACAGGGAGGCCGCGTGTGCGAAGAGCCAGCGTGGCGATGGCCAGGCTCTCCGGAGTGACGATTCCGCTCTTCTCGGTGCGTACGCGCGCAGATTGGGGCATTGGGCAGATCACCGATCTTCCGGCGGCGGCGAGGCTCTTCCTCCGCGCAGGGCAGAGGCTCGTCCAGGTGCTTCCCGCGCACGAGCTCGCGGAGGGGGAGACCAGCCCGTACGGCGCGCTCTCGGCCTTCGCGCTCGACCCGATCTACATCACGGTCGAGGCGGTGTCCGAGGCGGACGCCGATCTCGTGGCGCGGGAGCTCGGGAACGAAGGGCGCGCCGAGCTCGAGCGCCTGCGTCGCTCGCCGGCCGTCGACTATTCCGCGGTCCGCCGGCTGAAGCGGCGCGTGCTCCGCGCGGCGTTCGCGCGTTTCCGTGAGCGCGAGCTCGCGAACGATACGCCGCGGGCGAAAGAGCTCCTCGCGTTCGTCGAGCGCGAGGGCGCATGGCTCCGAGACCACGCGCTCTATGCCGCCCTCCGTGCGTCGCACTCCGGGTACGGCTGGTCGACCTGGCCGGCGCACGAGCGCGACCGCGCTCCGGAGGTCCTCGCGTTCGCGACCTCGCCGCGTGACGACGGCGGGCTCGGTACCCAGGTCCTCGAGGAGATGTACCTCCAGTGGCTCGCTCACGAGCAGTGGCGCGTCGCTCGCGCCGCTCTGAAGGGCGAGGGCGTCTCGCTCATGGGCGACATGCCGTTCATCGTCGGCGGCGAGAGCGCCGACGTATGGGCTCACCGCGATCAGTTCCAGACCGACGTCTCGCTCGGCGCACCGCCCGACGACTTCTCCGCCGACGGTCAGAGCTGGGGCCTCCCCGCGTACCGCTGGTCGACGATGGATCAGGACGACCTCGGCTTCCTTCGCGCGCGCGCGGCGCACTCCGCGGAGCTGTTCGATCGCTTCCGCATCGATCACGTCGTCGGCTTCTTCCGCCAGTGGGTGAAGGGGCACTCGCCGGACGCGCGCGGTTGTTTCGATCCGCAGGCGGAGCGCGACCAGTGCGCTCGCGGCGAGAAGGTCCTCCGCGCGATGATCGAAGCTGCGGGACGTGGATCGGTCATCGCCGAGGATCTCGGGGTGATCCCGCCCTTCGTCCGCGAGACGATGACCCGCCTCGAGCTCCCCGGCTACAAGGTCCTGCCCTGGGAGCGGGACGAGCATTTCATCCCGCGTGATCCGCGCGCGTTCCCCGAGCTCTCCGTCGCGACGTGGAGCACCCACGACACGCTCCCGATCACGCAGTGGTGGTACGAGCTCGCGGACTGGGAGCGCGAGCGGCTTGCGAAGCTCGACGGCATCCCGCTCGACCTCCCGGAGGGTGAGCGTGAGCTCGCGCTCGTGCGCCTTCTCTTCTCGTCCCGTTCCGATCTGACGCTCCTCCTCGCGCAGGAGGTCATCGGCGACAAGACGCGGATCAACCTGCCCGGGACCGTCACATCGCAGAACTGGACCTGGCGCCTCGATCGGCCGATCGAAGACCTGCTCGAGGATCCCGCGATGACCGCTCGCCTCGACGCGATCCGGCGGCTCGCCGTCGCGACGAACCGCTTCGAGGAGCCCGCCGTCTGAGCGGCTCGGAGCGCTGACGGCGCCACGCGCCACGCGATTCCGAGCGAGCGAGCGCTCGCGCCTGGAACGCGGATGCCGGCGCGCGTCGTCGCTGTCGCTGGGACCCGACGTCTCGGTGTTCGTTCCGCGCGTGACGCTCGACGAGGCGTGCTTCAGCTACCGTACAACCCGCACAAGAATGGCGCTAACGTGGCTCGCTCCCATGGAACGAACCGTGCGGCCCGGCCGCCACACGCCCCTCGGCGCGACCTTCGACGGACAGGGCGTGAACTTCGCCGTCTACTCCGAGAACGCCGCGGGCATGGATCTCTGCCTCTTCGACGAGCATGGCGAGACGCGGATCCCGCTGCGCGAGCAGACGATGCACGTCTGGCACTGCTACGTCGACGGGCTCCGTCCCGGACAGCGCTACGGCTTCCGTGCGCGGGGCGCCTACGAGCCGTCGCGCGGCCTCGTCTTCAATCCGCACAAGCTGCTCGTCGATCCGTACGCGTGCGCCATCGAGGGCAAGATCGACTACCGCGAGCCCGTCTTCGCGTACGCGGGATCGCCGGTGCCCGGCTACGCCGGAACGAAGGACAGGCCGAACGAGCTCATCGCCGACCAGCGTGACAGCGCGCGCGGCGTGCCGAAGGGGGTCGTCGTCGACGGCCGCTTCGACTGGGAAGACGACAAGGCTCCGCGCGTGCCGTGGGCGGACACGGTCCTCTACGAGGCGCACGTGAAGGGGATGAGCGCGACCCATCCGGACGTGCCCGCCTCGCTCCGCGGGACGTATCTCGGCCTGGCGAGCGATCCGATCATCGAGCACCTCCAGCGCCTTGGTGTGACGACCCTCGAGCTCTTGCCGATCCACGAGTCGATGAACGAGTGGTCCGTCGCTTCACGCGGCAAGGAGAACTACTGGGGCTACTCCACGCTCGGCTTCTTTGCACCGGATCAGCGCTTCGCGGCCGAGCGGGGCGACCAGGTGAACGAGTTCAAGCGGATGGTGAAGAAGCTCCATCGCGCTGGCATCGAGGTCGTGCTCGACGTCGTCTACAACCACACCGGCGAGGGCGATCACGTCGGCCCCTCGGTCTCGCTCCGCGGGCTCGACAACCGCACCTATTACCGTCTGCGGCCGGAGAACCCGGCGCGCTACGAGGACTACACGGGCTGCGGCAACAGCCTCAACATGCTCCACCCCCAGACGCTGAAGCTCGTCATGGACAGCCTCCGCTACTGGGTGACGGAGATGCACGTCGACGGCTTCCGCTTCGATCTCGCGTCGACGCTCGCACGCGAGCACGGCACCGGCGTCGACAAGCAGAGCGCGTTCTTCGACATCATCCACCAGGACCCGATCCTCTCGAACGTGAAGCTCATCGCCGAGCCGTGGGATCTCGGTCAAGGCGGCTATCAGGTCGGCAACTTCCCCGTCCTCTGGACGGAGTGGAACGGCCGGTACCGTGATTCCGTCCGTCAGTTCTGGACCGGCGCGAAGCACACCGTCGGGGAGATGGGCTATCGCCTCACCGGCTCGAGCGATCTCTACGAGGACGGCGGCCGTCGCCCGCACGCGAGCATCAACTTCGTCACCGCTCACGACGGCTTCACGCTCCGCGATCTCGTCAGCTACCAGAAGAAGCGGAACCTCGATAACGGCGAGGACAACCGCGACGGCTGGGACGACAATCTCTCGTGGAACTGCGGCGTCGAAGGGCCGACGAGCGATCCCAAGATCGCGAAGCTCCGCGCGCGGCAGCAGCGGAACTTCCTCGTCACGCTGATGGTGTCGCAGGGCGTGCCGATGATCACCGCCGGCGACGAGATGGGGAAGACGCAGGGCGGCAACAACAACGCCTTCGTCCAAGACAACCGGATCTCGTGGCTCGACTGGGAGCTCGATCCCGAGCGCGAGAAGCTCCTCGCGTTCAGCCGCGAGGTCGTCGCGTTCCGCCGCCGTCACCCCGTCTTTCGCCGACCGCGGTTCCTTCGCGGCGAGCGCGTCGCTGGGAGCGAGCTACCCGACATCGCCTGGTTCCGCCCGGACGGCCGCGAGATGGTGCCGTCGGACTGGCTGCACCCGCACCGCGCGGCGCTGGCGCTCTTCCTCGCAGGTGACGCGCTCGACTGGCGCAACTCGGCCGGAGACGCGCTCGTGGACGACACGTTCCTCGTGCTCCTGAACGGATCCCACGACGACATCCCGTTCACGCTCCCGGGCTCGGAGTGGGGGAGCCGTTGGGCGCTACGGATCGACACGGCTCAGGATGCGATGAGCTCCGGCGACTCCGTCGACGCCGCTGCGCGTGTCCCCGTCCTCGCCCACAGCGTTCTCATCTACAAGCGCGTCACCCCCGGCCGCGGCTCGTGGCGCCTGACGCGGTCGACGCGCGGCGGGTTCTAAAGGCTGTCGCGTCGATCGACGCAAGCCCGCCGCGCGCCTCCGTCGTACGTCACTTCTTCGGACACGCCGCGAGGCACTCTGCCTTGCGCGCCGCGCAGGCCGCCTCGGTCGTGGTCTTCGCCTCGGCGAGATCGTGGCACTCCTTCGCGAGCCCGCCCGCGTCCTCGTGCGGATCGCAGGCCTCGTCGATCGCGTCGCACGAGGGGCGCCCCTCCTGAGCGGTCACGGTCTCGGTCGACGCGGGCGTGTTCGACGCCGGAGGCGGCGATCCCGCGCACGCAGCGGCGAGGAACGCGAGGGAAGAGGCAGCGAGGAGGAGGTGTTTCATCGGGCGGACAGTAATGAAGGTGATTGTCATCTTCAATGGGCGAAACAATTCGAAGCGTGACGTCGGCGGCTCGACCGAGGGCCGCAAGGCGTCATGTTCGTGCGCGAGCTGCTCTCGGCTCGACCGGCGTCGTGAAGACCCGTCGATGCTGCCGGGTCACTCGGCGGCGCGCGTGAGGACGCGGATGCCGACGTCGGCGTTGTCCACGGTGACGCGGCCCGCGAGCGGCTTCGTCATCGGACCGAGCGCGTTCGGGAGGTTCGCGAAGGAGACGTCGACCTCGTCGCCGCTGGCCGGGGCGTAGTACCCGCCGACTTCCTGGGTGATGTTCCCGACGGTACCGCCCCACGTCGTTCCGTGGCTCGCCTTCGGGCAGCTCGCGGCGCGGCAGGTCGTGGTCGCGAGCTTGTAGGTCGTCTTGAAGAGGCCGTTCTCGACCGCCGTCGAGGTGCTGAGCACCTTCGCGCGCGCGTGGCCGAGCGCGCGCATCGCGTTCGTCGTGGTCGGCTGAGCGGCGCGAGCGGACGAGAGGTTCGGGACGAATGCGATCGTCGCGGCGGCCGCGGCGAGGACGAAGCCGAGCCGGGCTCGGCGATCGCTCCGTGCGCGGAGCACGAGGAAGAGGAGGAGGCCGAACGTCGCGACCATCGCCGCGTGCGAGGCAGTGCTCGAGGGCTTCTTCGGCGCGACCGTGGCGCTGCCGCAGCCGTTGCCGCGAGCCTCCAGCTTGGCGCTGTAGAGCTCCGCGAGCCCCGCGATGTCGTCCGAGCCCGGCGTGCGGATCGACGCGTCGTTCGGCGCCGAGAAGCGATACATGAGCGCGTCCTTGCGGCCCATCTCGTCGTTCATGCCGAGCGAATGACCAAGCTCGTGCGCGATGACGTGGTGAAGGTCGTAGATGTGCTCGCGCGACCGATCGCCGTCGACCTCGCCGTCGTGCGTGATGGTGTCGGTGTTCGACGGGTGCGTCGCGGTCGGGCTCTCCACCCGAGCGAGGTCGACGGAGCTCGCGGTCTCGAGCACCTTGAACGCGTAGTTGCCGTTGAAGACGACGTCGGCGTCGAGGATCGCGCCGGAGAGGTTGTCGTAAGTGAGGACGGTGATCGCCAGCGCGCGACCGGCGGGGGCGTAGCCGCCCGTCATGTAGAAGATGCCGTTCTTCTGATCGAAGCCGGGCTTGGTTGGCGAGCTCTCGTCGGTCGGCACCGCCTCGAGGTCCGGCGCGCCGACCGTACCGCTCCACGAGTCCATCGCCCGCGCCGTCGCCTCGGCCGCCTGGGGTACCGCGCGCTCGACGGACGGGTCGATGGTGTACTTGACCGACCGCTCCTCCCAGTGAACCAGCTCACCGCGGGAGGTCTTCTTCACTTCGTAGGCCTCGGCATCCCCCGTGGCGCTCACGAAGAGCGCAGCGCCGGTCAGAGCAGCGAGGGCGGCTCGAACGATCGACCCGACTGCGCCGCTGCGAGTCGAGCTGAGGTTGCAAACACGCGCCACATAGCTGTGATACGGCAGCGCCGTTGTCTCATTCCGGTTTTCTCACCCAGAGCCGAAAATGAGTGTGAGGCTGTAACGCGAAGCCTCCACCAGCACCACGGCGGCCCCTGCCTCGCTACCATGCGTGCAGGTGTGAGTCACAAGCGCGTCTCAATGCCCGATGGTTTGGGTGCCGGACACGGATTCATTGATGAAATCGGAGCTCCGGTCCCGACGAGCAACCGCGGGGCGCGTGCCTACGTTGTGCGCGATCTCCTGAAGTGTGCTGAGGTCGGCGTGCGTGCCCCAGGTATCCCGACCCCGCACGCGGGGCTGCCCCGCGTCGAGTACGCGGCGACATCTCCGGCCGATCCGGTGCCGTCGGTCGTCCGCGGGAAACGCCTCTCGGCTCAGTCCTTCGGGGCCGGGCCCGCGTTGCTCACGCGCTCCGGCGGTCCACCGAGCTTGTACCGCTCGAGCTTCCGATACAGCGTCGTGCGGTCGAAGCCGAGGACCTTGGCGGCCTGCGTCTTGTTCTGGCCGACGGCTTCCATCACGCGCTGGATGTAGCGCCGCTCGACCTCTTCCATGGTGACGAGGTCGGTCGGGTCTTCCGTTGCGACGACGACGAACGACGGCTTGTACTCGCGCACCTTCGGCGGGAGATCCTCGACCGTCAGCTCCTCGAAGCGCGCGAGCGCGATCGCGCGCTCGATGCAGTTCTGGAGCTCGCGCACGTTGCCCGGCCACGAATACGAGAGCAGCCGCTCGGCGACCGCGGAGGACAGACCGGTGACCTTCTTGCCCATCGGCTCGGCGAGCTTCGTGATGAAGTACTGCGCGAGAAGGAGGACGTCGCTGCCACGCGCGCGGAGGGGCGGCAGGTCCACGTGGACGACGTTGATCCGGTAGTAGAGATCTTCGCGGAAGCGCCCGCTCTCGACGAGAGACTCGAGATCACGGTTCGTCGCGGTCACGAGACGCGCATCGAACGGCATCTCCGTCGTCCCGCCGACAGGGCGCACCGACCGCTCCTCGAGCGCACGAAGGAGCTTCGCTTGCATGCCCGGCGGCATCTCGCCGATCTCGTCGAGGAAGAGTGTGCCGCCGCTGGCCTCGACGAAGAGGCCGCGCTTGGTCGCCTTCGCGTCGGTGAACGCTCCCTTCACGTGCCCGAAGAGCTCGCTCTCGAGCAGCGCCTCCGGGAGCGCCGCGCAGTTGATCGCGATGAAGGGGCCGTTCGCGCGCTTGCTTCGCTTGTGGAGGTCGCGAGCGACGAGCTCCTTGCCCGAGCCGCTCTCTCCCGTGACGAGGACGGTGGCGTCGGTCTCGGCGACGCGCGCGATGACCTCGTGCACCTTGCGGATCGCCGGGCCGTCGCCGACGAAGTCCGCGCTCGGCTTCGAGCGCGCGACCTCGGCGCGGAGCCGCTTCACCTCGTCGCGGAGGCGCTTGTTCTGCGTGGCACGCTCGACCGCGACGACGAGCTGGTCGATGTCGAAGGGCTTCGTGATGAAGTCGTAGGCGCCGGCGCGGAGCGTCGCGATCGCGGTCTCGAGCGAGCCGAACGCGGTGATCACGATGACCGGGAGATCGGCGCGGTTCTTCGCGACGCGATCGGTGAGCTCGACGCCGCTCATCCCGCGCATGTTCAGGTCGGTCACCACGACGTCGAAGTCTTCCCGCTCGAGGAGCTCCCACGCGGCGTCCGCGCTGTTCCGCTGCACCGCTCGATAGCCACGGCGAGTCAGGGCTTGCTCGACGACCGACGCCATCTCGGGCTCGTCATCGACGATCAGGACGCGTTGCCGTGCTTCGGGGACAGGAGCGGACGACGACATGGGGCGCAGCTTACTAGACATTCTCCAAGATGCCTGCATCCACGATCAGGCCTCCACCGGCAGATAGAGCTGGAAGCGCGTTCCCACTCCGACCGTGCTCTCGGCCGTCATCCACCCGCCGTGGTCCTCGACGATTCCATGGGTGACGCTCAGGCCGAGGCCGGTGCCTATTCCGACGCCCTTGGTGGTGAAGAACGGCTCGAAGATCCGCTCGAGGTTCTCCGGCGAGATGCCCGTGCCGGTGTCCGCGACCTCGACGATGGCGCAGCGTCGGATGAGCTCAGGAGCCCGCTCCGGAGCGGCGTCGTCCTCGCGCACCTTGATCAGCAGTTGGCCGCCGTCCGGCATCGCGTGGATCCCGTTGATGACGAGGTTCGTGATCGCCTGCTCGATCTGGGTGACGTCGATCCTCAACTTCACCCGTCCTTCGAGAGCGACCTTCACGTCGACGCGTGACTTCTTCGCGAGCGCGGAGAGCAGCTGCGAGGTCCGCTCTGCGAGCTCGCCGAGGTCCGCCTCCGCGCGCTTCGGCGTACGGCGTCGAGCGAAGTCGAGGAGCTGACGGACGATCTTCGTCACGCGCTCCGTCTGGGACACGATGATCTTCGCGTTCTCGGGGGCCTCTGTCGCGTCGACCTCGCCCGTCGCGATCATCTTCGCACGCATCGCGATCACGTTGAGCGGCGTACCGAGCTCGTGCGCGATGCCCGATGACAGCGTGCCGACGGTGCGAAGGCGGTCGGCGTGGCGTAGCTGCTCGAGGGCGGTCAGCCGCTTCGACGCCTCCTCCTCGGCGCGCGTCCGTGCCGCCATCAGCGCGTCGCACATCGCGTTCTGCTCTTCGATCAGCGCCGCAACCTCGTCGGAGCCCGTCACCGGCAGCTTGTAGGCGAGCTCGCCCTTGCCGATGCGGCGCGCCTGCTCTGCGACCCGCGCGAGCGGCCGTGAGACGATCCATGACGTCAGGACGAGGGCGACGGTCGCTGCGAACGCGGCGACGATCGTCGACATGAGGAGCTGCTCGCGGACTTCGGACCAGAAGACCTGCGACTCCTTGATCAGCGGACGCGAGAACTCCAGCGCCGCAGGGCGCATCCCGGGCCGGAGGAGGGGGACGTAGGCGTAGACGTGCCGCTTGCCGTCGGATGTCACTCCGACCCACGTCCGCTGCTCGCCTCGGAGGAGGGAGGGGATGACCGAGACACCGCCGCGCGGTGAGAACGAGTGGTTGTTGTCGACGTCGAGCCAGGTCCAGCGCACGTCGATGGCGTCGTCGCGGTCGTGTACGGCGACGAGCTCGAGCGCTCGAGCTTCGCCATCGCGCTCCCAGACGGCGAGGATGGACGTGCTCAGGGTCCGCCCGAGGCTGGCGAGGTCTTCCGCCACCGTCGTCTCGAGCTGGTCGACCTCGCGGCTCGCGGCGACCGACGAATAGACCACGACGCTGAGAAGCCCGCTCGCGACGAACGCGAGCGCAAATTTCGTCGCGACTTTCATGTGGATAACCTAGCGGAGAGGCGGACCCCATGCCTCATACCGCAAGGCTCTAGCATGCGGCAAATGTGCACTTTTGCCCCAATCGGGTGCGGCGCCGGTGAATTCGGTCACAGCGCGTGGACTGACCCGATCCGTGATCTCGCGACGTTCTGCTGCATGCATGGATGGCACGTGAGGTGCTCGACGCCCGGCACACCTCGCAGGCGAGACACTGCTCGGCTGCGAAGGGGAAAGGGTGCGATTCATCGTGAACGTCGCAAGCGCGATTCCTACGGCACGTTTCAGTGCACTTCTCGTGGAGGGCGACAAGCCTCTCGGTCTCGAAAGCAGTCTCCGCGAAGAGGGGTGTTCTGTTCGTCGCGCAACGTCACGGGCGGCAGCGCTCGAAGCGCTGTCTGGTACGGACATCATCGTGATCGCGGCGCCGTCCCTTTCGGATGACGACGTCCTCGATATCGTCGGCAAGGCGAACGGCACCTCGGTGCTGGTCGTCGCAGGCAGCAATGATCTGGCCGTCAAGGCCGCGCGGCTCGGCGCCGCCGTCGTCGTGGGCGGTGCGATCGAGCTCGCGAGTGCTCAGATCAAGCAGCTCCTCTCGGTCGTGGACCTGAAGCGCAAGGTGGCGCGGCACTCGATGCCGGTCTCCTCGCTCTCGTCCCCGACGAGCGGTGTGGTGCAGCGTCGCTCTGCGCCGCTCCCGAAGGAGGCCACTCCGGACGCGCTCGACGCGCTCGTGGAGGCCGCCGAGGGACTCGTCCCGATGCACAAGTTCCAGCGCGTCTACGTCGACTACGCTCTCCGTCGCTTCGGCGGGAACAAGGTCCACACGGCGGCGGCACTTGGCATCGATCGCCGCACGATCCAGCGCTGGGCTCGTGCCCGCGCGGAGCAGCGCCCCCAGACCACGCCGACGACGACGAACTCGTCTTCGACGACGTCCTCGTCCTCCTCCTCCTGAGCGGCGTCGAACGCTGATTTCCCGAGCCTCCATCGACAGCGGTGCAGCCTCGGATGAGAGCGCCCGCGCGAGCACCCCCCTGCTCGCGTCGGGCGCTCGAGCTTTTGTGCGGCGTCAGTCGGCCAGTTGGGCCTTGGGCGCCGCTGGGACGAGGCGCGGCGGCATCGAGCGGTATGCGGCGATCACGCGCCGCTCGGCACCGCTCTTGGTCCGCGCCTCCGCGAGCTTCAGGCTCGATCGCGACTTCACCGCCTGGCCGATCACGAGCTCGTCGGAGGTGACCTCGGGAGCGGCGAGGTGGATGTGGCCGCCCTTCGTCCCGGTGCGGACGAGGAAGAAGCCGCCGTTCGCCAGCGGCTTCGCGATGTCGCCGCGAAGAAGG
Organism: Myxococcales bacterium 68-20; assembly: GCA_001899635.1. Classification (GTDB taxonomy): domain Bacteria; phylum Myxococcota_A; class Polyangia; order Polyangiales; family Polyangiaceae; genus Labilithrix. Next base: position 259,340 of record MKVQ01000014.1, read on the forward strand.
ATCCACGTGCGTCCGTCGACCGTCCGCGTCGCGCTCGGATCGACGGCGAGATCGAATGCATCTGGCGATTCGGGAGAGCCGTCCATGACCGACACCTTCACCGCGCTGTCGTCGGTGGGGATGTCGACGGGGTTTCCGGCGACGTCGCTCTTCGACGCCCAGATCTTCGCGTGGAACGGGCCCTTGCCGCCGATGAAGCTCGTGAGAAGCACGACGGCCTGGGACTTCTTGTCGGTCGCCTTGTCGGGGCGGACGAGCGCGACCGCGCCGCCGAAGCCCGCGGGGGAGCGGCTGTCGAGCGTCGCGGCGAGCTCGAACTCCCGGGAGCTGCCCTCGTACAGGGCGATGAACGAGCCGTAGCCCGGCTGCTGACGACCGACGAGCGAGAAGCCCGGATCGGCGAGCAGGTTCACGGGCGACGTCGACATCACGGTGCCGTCGACGAGCTTGCGGCCCGGCGGAGGCTCCGGGGGCGTGGGCTCGGCAGGCGGCGGCGCTTCGGGGTTCTTGTCCGCTTCGGATACGCCGCAGCCGGCGGCGAAGGTGAGGGCGGCGACGGCGGCGGCGGTGATGAGCGAGAGCTTCATGCTGGTTCCTTCTTCCTGCCGTTCGTCAGGGGCTCGCGAGCCAGTCCGTGGCCACGGTCACGATGGTGTCGATGCCGGAGAGCGCATCGGAGAGCTTCTGCACGACGACGATGTCGGGCTCGACGCCGTGTCCGCTCTCCCAGCGCGCCTCGCCCACCGCGTCGAGCGAGGGGGCGAAGCGTGCGTCCTGGATCTGGATGCTCGCGCCCGACCAGCCGCTCGCGACCGTGGGAAGCGGCAAGACGGCACCGAACGCTCCGCTCGTCGGATGGGGCGCGAAGATCTTGAAGCCGGAGCGTCCCTTGAGGAGCCTCGGCATGAAGTCGTTCGCCGAGACGTCACGCGTGTTGAGCCACGCGATCTTCGTCGCCGCGCCGGGGGGCGAAGCCTTCTGCGCGAAGAAGCCGTTGGCGTTGCCCGCGTAGCAGCTCCAGCTCTGGTCGCCGACGCAGCTCGAGAGGCGCCCGAGGAGCGAGGGGGAGTCGGTCATGTCGTACGTGCCGCGGCCGACGGAGAAGACACCCATCGGCTCGTTCGTGCCGCGGAGCAGGTGGAAGAGGTGCTCGACGGTGGTGTAGAGGCCGCCGTGCCCCATGCGCGCGTCCATGAGGACGGTCGCTGCCCCGCGCGAGAAGACACTCGTCATCGAGTCTTGCCAGGCGTTCTGGCCGATGAAGCCGTCGAACTGCACGCGGGTCTCTCCGCCTGCGCCCTTCGCGGTGTGCACCGGGTCCTCGCCGAAGCCGCCAGGGCTCTCGGCGTCGACCGAGTTGCTGAAGCGCTGCGTGCATGCGAAGCGCTCGCCCGACGATCCGCTCGTCGGCGACGTGAGCACCTCGTACACGATGCGGCCGATGTCGATCGTGATCTGTTGACGTGCCTCGGGCCCGCAAGAGGAGGCCGACGTGCAGCGCTCGAGCGTGACGGTGCTCGCTCGCGCGGCGATCAGGCTCGAGAGGTCGCCGGCGACGCCGCCCCAGTCGGCTCTCGGATCGTTCGGGAGCGTCGTCGCGTAGCGTGGCCACACCTCGTCGACCCACGCCTTGGGCTCCTTGCCGTCGATCTGGACGAGGACGTCGCCCGTCCTCAGCGGTGTGCCCGAGGTCGGCGCCTCGGCGGCTCGGAAGACAGCGAAGCCGAGGCCGCCGCCCATGATGTCCTTCTCGACGATGCCGAAACAGGCGCCCATCACGCTCGAGCTGCCCTGTTGGATTTGCGGTGCGAAGCTCGTGAAGTTCGACGGCGAGCCGAACGTGGTGTGGTTGTCGCGGAGGAGGTTCACGAGCCGATTGAGCCCGCCGTAGAACTGGCGCGACGATGGCGCCGTCTTCGCGAGCTCGCGCGCCTCCGGGGCGAGGATCGTCGCGCCGTTCTTGGCGGCGTTGCGATCGCCCATGAAGCGCGTGGAGAACTGCACCCAGCGTTCGGCGATCTGGGCGCGATGCGCGGCCGGCGGGTTGGCTCCCCACGTCACCGTCGACGAGATGCAATGCCCGAACATGCAGTCTCCCTCGGCGCCACAGACGGCATCGACGTTCGCCTGCGTGCACGCGACCGGAGAGACGGGCTTGCCGTCGACCGCGCGGATCTCCAGCGCGTCGATGAGGAAGGAGGCCTCCTCGTCGTTGTTGTAGAGGGTCGGCAGGATCACGACCCCGCGCACGGGGACGCCCCACACGTTGCCGTCGAGCGGGCCGGTGGCGTACTCCGCCCAGCCGTCGGTGGTCTCGCGCTCGGTGCGGATCGCGCGGACGAGCGCGTACTGTGGAAGGCCGCCGTAGACGTTTTCGGGATCGCGGTCGTAGAGCACCTGCACGGTCGGAGCGGCCCCATCGGCACGCGTCCAGAGCGAGACCTCGAAGCGGCCGCCCTCGACCTGGGCGAAGAGCGCTTCGTCGGTGATCGCGAGGCCCTTGCCGTCGCCGAGGCGGAGCGCACGTCCGCCCTCGATCGCGTCGGCGGCGGACGTGAAGCGATCCGCGAGCTGCGCTTCGTCGGTGATCTTCGTCCGGTCGAGCTTCGGGAAGCCCTGGCTCTCCGCCCAGGACGTCAGCTCCACGCCGGCGAGGCCTTCGATGCTCTCGAAGTCCAGCACCTTGAGCGCACCGGGCGCGATGCGGAGACCGTTCAACGCAGGATCGAAGTCTGCGCGTGCGTGCGCAGTGAGCGGGAGGCCGAGCGCGACGAAGAGGGCGGGGGCCCACGCAAGCCGTTTCATGTGGCGCGCGTCGAGCAAAGGACATGCCTGTCGGAGACTGTCTCGCCAGACGCCGTTTTGGCTTGGAGATCCTGGAGGATCAACGAGCCGTGCGCGAGCGAACGCCGGACCGTCAAGGAACGAACAGAGGTGGGCCGGCCTAGAGGCCGCTGGACCTCACGCTCCGGCGGGGATCTTGGAGCGTCGCGTCAGCGTGCGTCGCATCGGCATGACGAGATGCGCGTCGTGTTCTCGCCGAGCGTTCGCCGGGCGTCGACACAGCGGTCATCGGTGTCGCCGGTCATACGACAGAGAGCTTCGACGGCCCGTTTCATCGAGGCGAGGGCGCGACACGGGCTGCCGCAGGTGTCGTCCGGTCGCTCCTCGCGTCCCGTCGCGGCGCTCTGGGGAGCCGGCGCTGCGCGCGTCGCGTCCGCGTTGGTCGCCTTCGCGGCGCCGAGGGGGCGGCCCCCTCCTTCGAGCGTCTCTTTCGCGCGCGCGATTTGCTCCTGAGCTTCTTCCACCGTGCGCGGCTCGGGCAGCTCCTCGCCCTTCGGGGCCATCGTGCTCTCGCTGGCGGGAGACTTCGCCGCGGGCTCGGGAGCGCCTCCACACGCCACGGCGGTCAGCGTCGAGAGAACGAGCAAAAGGCCCTTCACGGAGCGAGCGGCCATCGAGCTTCGGGTCATGCGTAGTCTCCGCGGAGAAAGCTACGGCAGATTGCAGGTCCCCATGCCGTGCCGATCGATTCGGGGTGGAACTGTACGCCGAAGATCGGCCTCCGCCGATGACGAACGGCCATGATCGTGCCGTCCTTACACCAGGCAGTGACCGCGAGGCTCTCGGGGAACGAGGCCGGATCGGCGGTGAGCGAGTGATAGCGCATGGCCTCGAACGGACGCGGGAGCTCCCGGAAGATCCCGTCGCCCTCGTGCTCGACGAGGCTCGTCTTGCCGTGCATCAGTCGCGACGCGGAGACGATGCGCCCGCCGGCGGCGCAGACGATCGCCTGGTGTCCGAGGCAGACGCCGAGCACGGGGATGTCGAGCTCCTCGTCGAGCAGGATCGAGCGGCAGACTCCGATACGGGCAGGATCGTCGGGCCGGCCCGGACCAGGTGACAGCACGATCCGCGCAGGGGCGAGCCGCCGGACGTCGTCGAGGGTGATCGCGTCGTTGCGGACGACGCGCGGCTCGCCGCCGAGCGCGCCGAAGAGTTGGACCAGGTTCCACGTGAACGAGTCGTAGTTGTCGACGATGAGCGTGGTCACGGGCGCTCTCCGAGCGTCGGATGTGGCTCGTCTTGGCGGGAGAGCGTCTCGAGGGCGCGGACGAGGGCGCGGCCCTTGTGAACCGTCTCCTCGTGCTCGTCTCGCGGATCGGAGTCGGCGACGATCGCGCCGCCGACCGAGAACGTCGCGGTGTCGTCCTTGACGACGACGGTGCGGATGACGACGGAGAGGTCCATCGCGCCGCCGAGATCGATCCAGCCGAGGGCGCCGGAGTAGACGCCGCGCTCGGCGGGCTCGAGGCGCTCGAGGATGCTCATCGCTTCGATCTTCGGGGCGCCCGTCATCGAGCCGGGCGGGAAGGTCGCGCGAAGCAGATCGATCGCGTCCTTGTCGGCATCGAGCTCGCCGCGCACGGTGGAGACGAGCTGATGGACGGTCGCGTAGGGCTCGACGGCGAAGAGGTCGGGTGCCTCGACCGTTCCATAGCGGCAGACACGGCCGAGATCGTTGCGAACGAGATCGACGATCATCGCGTTCTCGGCGCGGTCCTTCTCGGAAGAGACGAGCTCACGCGCGAGCCGCGCATCGTCTTCGGGCGTCGCGCCTCGCGGTCGTGTCCCCTTGATCGGTCGGCTCTCCGCGATGCCGTGTGCGTCGAGCGAGAGGAAGCGCTCCGGCGAAGAAGAGACGATCGTCCCCTCCGGCAGATCCAGGAAGGCTGCGAACGGTGCCGGGTTCGAGCGACGGAGCTCGTCGAAGAGCGACCATGCCCGGCCGCGCGCAAGCGGAGCACGCAGCGCGTTCGTCATGCAGATCTCGAACGCGTCGCCGGCGGCGATGTGGTCCTTCGCGGTCGCGACGCGATCCATGTACTCGCTCGCGGAGAGGCCCGCCTCGACGCGGAAGGGGCGCCGCGTCTTCGCGTTCGCGCGCTCGCGTGGCGCGCTGCTTCGCTCGGCCAGTGTTCGGAGGACGTGGTCTCTCGTGTCCTCGGCGTCTTGCCGCGCGGTCGCTCGGTCGGGGCCGAGCCCGATGACGGAGAGCCAGCTCTTGCCGGTCGTGCGGCTCGTCGCGATCACCCAGCGATGCAGGGCGAAGGCCATGTCGGGCATTCCGACCGACGGCCGCGCGATGCACGGGAGGCGCTCGAGCATCTGTCCGCACTCGTAGCCGATGTATCCGACGAGGCCGCCGCGGAACGGAAAGGGATGACGCCCATCGAAGACGTCTCGGGGTACTGCGTTTGCGGAGACGAAGTCGCGGAGCGCGGTGAAAGGATCGACGGCGCTCCACGCGTCGCGCCTGTCGCTAGCGCGCTCGATGACGACGTCCGCGAGCGTGCGACCGAGGCTGTCGCGAGCCGCGGTCCGTCGCGCGCGGAACGTCGCGATCGGCGCCGCTCCCATGAAGGCGGCGCGGTCGAGCTGCGGGTTCGTCGAGGGCGCGCCGCCGCCTTCCAGCACGAACGACGAGGCGCCACGCTCGGGGAAGGCGGCGCGGAAGGCCTCGGGGCTGATCGAGGCATCGAGCTCGCACGTCAGGTGAAACGCCTTGCGGCTCGTCGTCATCGTGACGTCTCCGAGCGGATCAACGAGCCGAGCGCGTCGCGGAGCGCATGCGTTCGATCGAAGCGGCCCCGGCCGATCGACCGATCGTCGACGGCGGCGATCGGGAGGCACTCCACGCGCGTGCTCGTGAAGAATGCCTCGTCGGCCTCCTCGAGGACCGACGGCTCGAGGCGCTGCTCGCGTACTTCACGGAACAGCCGCGGCGCGACCTCGAGGATCGCGCCGCGCGTGACCCCGGCGCGGCATCCGCTCTCGAGGGACGGCGTCAGGAGCGTGTCGCCTTTGACGACGAAGAGGTTGGCCATCGTTCCGGAGGCGAGCGCGCCGTCGATCGCGAGCTGGATCCCCTCGACGGCGCCCTTCGACTCGACCTCGCGCCGCGCGAGGACCGGGATCGCGTAGCTCGTGGTCTTGATCGTGCCGTCGAGGCACGCGGGCGGGATGCGTCGAGGCGTGACGGTGACCGCGGCGACGCCGTGGAGGTACGCCTCGTCGTTCGGGACGTCCATCTCGCGTGCGAGGACCGAGAGCGTGGGCGGGCCACCCGGCGCGCCGCGCGTGAGCGTGACGCGAACGTACGCATCTCGCGCGGCCGTCCGGCGAGCGGCCTCGTCGGCGAGTGCGCCGATCTCGGAGAGCGGCGACGGCACGTCGATCCCGAAGACCGCCGCGCCGCGCACGAGCTCCGCGATGTGCCTCTCCGAGCGGAAGCACACGCCGCCGTATCCGCGCATCGTCGCGAAGACGCCGTCGCCCAGGAGGTAGCCGCGATCGAGCAGCGAGACGACGGCGTCTCCCGGCGCGACGAAGCGTCCTCCGACGTGGATGACCGTCCTCAAGAGGCGCGGAGCATGGCAAGCCGCTGCGCGCGCTGCAAGCGGCACCTAAGGCTCGTCGCGCGGTGAGCTCGGCAGCGGAGAAGCGGTGGGCGATGAGCTCGAGCGGTGCGCGGGAGCGCGAGGTCCTCCTGGTTCACGACGATCCCGCCGTGAACCACCCGGCGGCGTCCCTGTCCGGAAAGCCCTCCGGGCGCCTGAGCGACGGCGAACGCATGGACCGTTGCGTCCAGGATGCCGGCGCGCCGCGCGGCGAAAGCCAGATGGTAGTACCGGACGACGAGCGCCAGCCGACGGTGACGAGCGATCGGCGAGCACGACGAGGAGCGCGTGGATCCCGCGTGCGAGCCGAAGTGTGGCATGCGCGGGTGACGTCGCGGCGCGGGTCGGCGTGCGGCGGCGACTCGCGATCGCGAGCACGACGAGGAGCGCGTGGAGCTCGCGTGCGCGCGGAGGTGTGAGATGCGCGGGTGACGTCGCGGCGCTGGTCGGCGTGCGGCGGTGACGAGCGATGCTCGCGCTCGCGAGCATGATGAGGGGCGAATCGAGCCTGAGCGACCCGCGCGCGACGCTTCGGTGCTGCTCATCGACCGCGGACTCTCGGGGGCGAGGGAGGCGCGGAGAGTCGGGGCATCGCTCTTTGCTCGCAGGACGACCCTTACCGCATGCGCTCGGATGACTGCTATTGTCCGCTCTCGTCGGGTCGAGAGCGGACGATGACGGACCTTCGGCTCAAGCACCTCGCGAACCTCGATCCGCAGGCGGTGGCGCTCCCTCACGGCACCGAGGTCGTGACGCGCGTCGAACGCCTGGTCGGGGAGCGTCGTGTGCCCCAGGGGACGGTCGGCCGGGTGGTGAAGATCGACGGTGATGCGTTCGACGTCCAGATCGTAGGCGTCGGAACGCTCCGCTTCATGCGGCGTGAGCTGACGCCGCGGCGGGCGGGGCAGGTGCTCTATGCGCTGCGCCGCGAGCGTGCCTGGGAGGCGTTGTTGCCTTGTGTCGTGCTCGACTCCGGCGTCGGGTCGAAGGCGTGGGGGCTCGAAGAGGAGGGCTCCGACGACGATCGGCGCGGCGTCTTCGTGCACCCTCTTCCATTGACGCTGGGGCTCGTGGCGCCGCCAGAGGATCTCGTACGAGAAGACGGCAGCGCGACCTACTGGGCGTACGGCAAGGCGATTCGACAGGCACTGCGAGCCGACCCGAACACGCTCGAGGCGCTCTTCGTGCCCGCAGCCGCCGCGTGTGATCCGATCGGGGAGTGGATACTCGATGCGCGTGAGGCGTTCGTCTCCACGGAGATCTACGGCAGCTTCGGACGGTACGCTCTCGGGCAGCTCAGGCGGCTCGAGCAGGGGCTGCGCCTCGCAGAGCATCGCGCGACGCTGCTCGAGTGGCTTCGGGCGGAGCCGGAGCTTTCGCTCGATGCGGTCGCCGTCAAGCTCGCGCAGCTCTCGCCACGTGCTGCCTCGAGCGAGCGAGACGCCGTCCATCAAGCGAAGCAGTACGTGAAGCAGCTCTATCGTTCGATGTTCGACCAGGGGCTCATCGAGGCCGCGGAGCTTCGGGCGCTTGCGACCTTCGCGCGCGACGCGGCGGTGACCATCGATCTGCCACGCGAGCTCCGACCGAAGAACGCCTACAACTTGCTCCGTCTCATCGCGACGGCGTCGCGTTGGCTTCGTGAGGGAGCGCCGACGTTCGAGGTCGAGGGCGATCTCCGCCGGCGGCTTCTTGCGGTGAAGCGTGGGGAGGTGCCGATCTCGGACGTGCTCGCAGAGGCCGAGGCGATGACGCCCGAGCTGGAGGCCGCGCGTGATGCATCACGCCTCCCTGCGCGTCCCGACGTTGCGCGTGCGGACGCGCTCCTCCGACGAATCGGCGAGGAGGTCGCGCGGCGGTGGACCTCGAAGGCGGCGGGACCGTTCGGTGCAGACGCGCCGCCGCCACCGGAGGTCGCATGGAGCGAGTGAGCATGCGTTTGCGCTTACGTCTGCGTCGGTCTCGGTCGAGGCCGCGCACCCCGCGACGGAGCTCGCCAGCCATTCCCTCGAGCCATGCTCGCGTCTGGAGCTCGTTGTTTAGGGGGGACGAAGGCAATGCGCCGATGCCGATGCCGATGCCGATGGACTGGTCGTGCGCTGCTCCGTTAGGACGTGGGCGGGCGACGTCGACCGAGAAAGAAGCGCGCTCATGCGTGGTGCGCCGTTCGTCAGGACGGGCGGGCGACGTCGACCGAGAAAGAAGCGCGCTCATGCGTGGTGCGCCGTTCGTCAGGACGGGGCGGGCGACGTCGACCGAGAAAGAAGCGCGCTCATGCGTGGTGCGCCGTTCGTCAGGACGGGCGGGCGACGTCGACAGAGACCGAGGAGGTAGCGCACTCACGCGTGGTGCGGCGTTCGTCAGGACGGGGCGGGCGACGTTGACCGAGAAGGAAGCGCGCTCGGGTGTGGTGCGGCGTTCGTCAGGACGGGGCGGGCGACGTTGACGGCGACCGAGGAAGAAGCGCGCTCGGGCGTGGTGGGGCGTTCGTCAGGACGGGGCGGGCGACGTCGACGGCGACCGAGGAGGAAGCGCGCTCGGGCGTGGTGGACCGTTTCGTCAGGTCTCGCTGCGCCCCATTGGCAGGGAGGAGGTAGGTCCGACACCGGCTACAACATCCGTTGGACCGACTCCGGGCGACGTCGCGAGCCCGTTCGTCGCAACTCGGCTACTCTGAGCCTCACATGTCAGCCGTTGATGGCTTTGGGCTCTCTTCTCACCAGCGTTCCATTGGCGATCGTGTGATCGCCGAGGAGAGCAGCAAGCGAGAGCATCTCGTCGTCTATCTGAGCGGAGCGCATGCATACGGCTTCCCGTCACCCGACAGCGATCTCGATCTGAAGACGATTCACATCGCGCGAACGAGCGCGCTCGTAGGCTTCGATCCTCCGCAGCCGACGTACGACCGGGCCGAGGTCATCGAAGGCGTCGAGATCGACTACACGTCGAACGAGATCGCGCATGTTCTCAGCGGCATCCTCAACGGAAATGGGAACTTCCTCGAGCGCATCCTCGGACGCACGGCGCTCGCTTCCATCGCCGAGCTCGAGGAGCTCCGGACTCTCGTCCGAGGTTCGGTCTGCCGGCGGGTGCATCGTCACTACCGAGGCTTCGCCGCGAATCAGCAGAGGCTCCTGGAGAAGGAGCCGACGATCAAGCGGCTGCTCTATGTCTTGCGGACGGCGCTCACGGGCACCCATCTCTTGCGAACGGGTGAGCTCGAGACCGATCTGCTCCGACTGGCCGACGCCTACGAGCTCCGCGAAGCGCGCGCGCTCGTCGAGGCAAAGCGTGCTGGCGAACACACGACCGCCGACCCCGCCCTCCTCGAGTCATGGCGCCCGCGGCTCGATCAAGCGCTCAGCCGACTGGACGCCGCCCGCGACCGCAGTGTCCTCCCCGAAGACCCCCGCGGCATCCCCGCCCTCGACGCGTGGCTAGTCGCCCTCCGCCGCTCCCGCTTCTGAAAACCGACCGACGTTACCGCCCGGTGCGTCGCGCATTCATTACGGACCGACGTTGCGATTGTGCGCTCCCGCTTCCTGAAAACCGACCGACGTTACCGCCCGTGCGCCTCCCTCTTGCGGACCGACGTTACGATTGCGATTGCGGACCGACGTTAGGGGAAGAAGACCCGACAACGGCCCCTGGTTGCGGACCGGCTTTGGGATGGAAGACCGACGAGGTCTTCGAACGGCCGGTCGATGCCCAGCCCCCGGTGTTCCGGCTCGAGCAGCCAACGCCTGGCCGCGCGAGGGGGGCCACGTGGATGGGAGGGCTGGCGGTTGACGCACGTCGGACTTCTCCGCACGCGGAAGGCACGACGCGCATATGAGCTCAGTTGGCAGATCTCGTCGAGCTGTCGGCGAGGGTGAGCTCGCTCATGCCGCGCCTGGGTATGGGGCGCAGCGCGCGCCCCACGCGCGTAGACGATATGTCCCGGCGGGGAAGACGACATCGCTGTTGCTCGTGATGTACTTGCTGCGCGCGGCCGCGTAGTCCGCGCGGAAGGTCTTGAGCGCGATGATCTCCTGCTTCATTCGCTCGCGATCCTTGCAGGCGAGAGCGGGGCGGAGCTTACGTCGAGGGGCCTCGGTGTGTGGGCCGTCGAAGGGGTTGGTTGCGAGAACGACCTTGCGACCGACGAGTGCAATTCGCTCCTCACTTCGCGATTTCTTAGCCTGGCTCTCCTTGGCTTCGACCGCCTTTCGGACTTCGTCCACCCAGACGGCGTACGCCTGTTCGTCGAGCCCGGCCGGTGCAACGACCCGGAGCTGTGCTTCCTCGGGCATCACGCTGCGTTCCCTCCGGAAGTAGAAGCGGGGCCGCTTTGCCATCGTCGCTTCGCGTCCCATGCGCTTCCACGACGAACTGCCCGGCCAATGAACCACGCTATCCACGAGATGAGCCGAAACGGGGTTCGTGAGGATGTAGACGACCTTGTTGAAGACATCACTCGGAGTCACGAGACGTGTGACGCAGGTCTCTTCGGTGGACCACAGGTTCTCCCAGCGCCCACGATACGTGTTGATGCTCTTCGCGAGCAGCTTGTGGAGGTGCTCGGTGAAAGCCGGGAGGTTGCCGTCCGGGTCGTGCACGACGGCGTGGTAGTGATTACTCATCACGAGCCACGCGATGAGCCCGATGTTGTAGCGCTCGGCGGCTTCGGCAAGGCAGTAGTCGAAGATCTCGTTGAGGTTCTCGTCGGGCCGCAGCAAGTAGAGCCGCTGGGAGATCCGGCGCGTGATCATGTGCGTATCGCCCGGCACGATTCGACGTGGCTGAGTCACCCTGGTGTCATCGGCTCGCGGCGGCGGTGGTTGCGTCCATTTGGCGACGAACGCGTCGAAAACGAGTTCGTTGTGGTCGCAACGAATCGGTCCGACGTTGCGGCAACGAATCGGTCCGACGTTGCGGCAACGAATCGGTCCGACGTTGCGGCAACGAATCGGTCGGTCACGAATCGGCCCGACGTTGCGTCCGCGGCAACGAATCGGTCCGACGTTGCGGCAACGAATCGGTCGGTCACGAATCGGCCCGACGTTGCGTCCGGGGCGTCCCGGGGCGTCCCGGGGCGTCCGCGGCGACGAATCGGTCCGTTGCGTCCGTGACGTTGCGTCCGTGCCTCTGCACGATGCGGCAACGAATCGGTCCGACGTTGCGTCGACCGTTGTTGCGTCGACCGTTGCGTCGACCGCACGACGCCGTTGCGTCCGTGAATCGGTCCGACGTTGCGTCCGTGACGTTGCGTCGGTGCCTCTGACCGTTGCGTCGACCGCACGACGCCGTTGCGTCCGTGAATCGGTCCGACGTTGCGTCCGTGACGTTGCGTCGGTGCCTCTGCACGACGCGGCAACGAATCGGTCCGACGTCGCGTCGGTGCCTACGGTGCGTCGGTGCCTCTGCACGACGACGTTGCGGGTCAGGACGTGGTGGTTGGCGGGGGATGCACCATTGGGACGAAGCGGACCGCGCCGAGGTCTTGCTTGTAGAGTGCGTCGCCGGCTTTTCTCCAGCGCTCGAGTCGCTGGTCTCTGTCCTGGGAGCCGACTGGGACGACGAGGCGGCCTCGATCGGCTAGCTGGTCGAGGAGGGCTGGCGGGAGCACCTCGGGCGCTGCCGTGACGACGACGCGATCGTAGGGGGCCCCTTGCGGCCAGCCGGCCCAGCCGTCGCTCGTGTGGATGTCGACGTTCGTGCACCCGAGCGCGCTCAGTGTCGATGCCGCCCGCTGAGCGAGCTCGGGGACGAGCTCGACGGAGTCCACGTGGCTGGCGAGGTGACACAGCAGTGCGGTCTGATAGCCCGAGCCCGTTCCGATCTCGAGCACCCGCTCGTGGCCCGAGAGCTCGAGCGCCTCGCTCATGATGCCCACCAGCGAAGGTTGCGAGATCGTCGCCTCGTAGCCAATCGAGAGCGGATAATCCCCATACGCCTCCCCGAGATCGTACTCTGGTGCAAAGTGATGCCGCGGGATCTCTCGCATGACGCGGAGTACCCGTGCATCGCGCACTCCGAGCGCGACGATGCGGTCGACGAGGTACTCCCGGAGCGCCCTCGCCCGAGGCGGGTCATCGCTCGGTGCGGCGACAGGCAAGAGGGCCTCGTTCGGCATGGCGTCGGAAGTCGCAAGGCACGCGCCAGACTATGGCGCGGGACGGTACGGACGGTACGGACACGACGGGCACGGACGGTACGGACGACGACGGTACGGACGACACGAAGAGCAGCAGGCGGAGAGCTCGGCGCTCGACGCGGAAATGCTCCGAGCGAACAACCGGCATCAAGAGGCTACCATGCGTACCCATGGATCGCCTGTCGACGATGACGTACGAGCGCACGGGACGCATTGCACGCATCACCCTGAACCGACCCGAGCGCGGCAATGGAATCACGCTCGAGATGCCGCGGGAGATCGCGGCGTGTGTGGAGCGCGCGAACCTCGACCCCGACGTCCACGTCGTTGCTCTTTCCGGAAACGGGAAGGGCTTCTGCGGCGGCTACGATCTCGTCGCATCCGCGGAGCTGCGAATGGCGCCCGATGCCGCGCACGGAAGCGCGCAGGCGCAGGAGCAGGCGCAGGCGCAGGCGCAGGCGCAGGCGCAGGGTGCGGCACCTGGGGGCGGCTCTCCAACCGACCCGAAGGTCATCTTCGAGAACCACGACCCGAGCTCGACGTGGGATCCGATGGTCGACTGGCAGATGATGAGCCGCAACGTCCGCGGGTTCATGTCCTTGTTTCATTCGGGACAAGCCTGTCGTGTGTAAGGTGCACGGGTTCTGTGTTGCCGGCGGAACGGACATGGCGCTCTGCTCGGACCTGCTCGTCATCGAGGACGATGCCAAGATCGGGTATCCGCCCGCTCGCGTGTGGGGAGTGCCCACGACGGCCGTCTGGGCCTATCGCATCGGCATCGAGAAGGCGAAGCGCCTCCTCTTCACGGGCGATTGCCTCTCCGGCAAGGAAGCCGTGGAGTGGGGCCTCGCGACCGAGCACGCCCCGCGCGCGGAGCTCGATGGCGCTTCGAGACGCTTCTCGCGCGCATCGGGCGCATGCCGATCAACCAGCTCGTCATGATGAAGCTCCTCGTCAATCAAACGGTCGCGACGATGGGGCTCCACTCCACGCAGATCCTCGGCACCGTGTTCGACGGCATCGCGCGCCACACCAAGGAGGGTTACGCGTTCCAGCGTCGTGCTGCGGAAGCGGGATTCAAGGAAGCGGTGCGCGAACGCGACGAGCCCTTCGGTGACTTCGGCTCGTCGACGTTCAAAGGGTGAGGCTGGCGCTTCTCTCGCACCCGGCCGCGTTCGCGCGGTCCGCGGGGCGCCGCCTTGCGCGCGGGGCCGAGGCGTCGACTTCGAGCGTCGCCCCGCCGACGGACCGCCTCGCCTGGAGCTCGAGTTTGACGTGGTGAGATCGCTCACGCGCTCGCCGGCTGCCTGATCGGCGTCTCGCGCGGGCCCCGCGTTCGCGCGAGACGCGGGGCTCGGGCGCCGCCGCAGCCGACGCTTCGAGCGTCGCGTGCTGCTGAGGACCGTCACTCCTCGAGCTCGACACGTCGATGTCGCTGCCAACGCTCACGAGAACGCCGGCTGACAGCTCGCGCGCGTGATCCAGCCGGCGCGGAGTGGAGACCTCCCGCTCGCGGTCCTCGTCCGCTGGGCGACCTCTACTCTTCGAGGTAGCTGCCCAGCTCCTTCGCGCTCGCCATGGTGCGGAGCTTTGCGAGGGCGGACTGCTCGATCTGTCGGATCCGCTCGCGCGTGAGGTGGAGCAGCTTCCCCACCTCCTCGAGCGTGTGCTCACGCGCGTGATCGAGCCCGAAGCGTAGGCGGAGGATCTGCCGCTCGCGGTCGTCGAGCCGTGCGAGGAGCTCGCCCATGTGGTCGCCCAGCGCGTGGAGCGCCGCGGTCTGATCGGGAGGTGGAGCGTTCGACGGGACGAGATCCACGAGGCGCGCGTCACCGTCTTCGCCTACGGGAATGTCGAGGCTCGACGGCTGCGGGGGAAGCGTGAGGATGTTCTCGACACGTTCCGGTGCAAGGCTCGCGAGCGCCGAGATCTCCTCGACCGTGGGCTCGCGCTCGTGCTGCGCGACGAACGCAGCGCGCAGCTTGGCGATGCGCCGCCGGTCGTCGGCGACGTGCACGGGTAGGCGCACCGTCCGATCGAGCAAGGCGCGCTGGAGCGATTGCTTGATCCACCACGCCGCGTACGTGCTGAAGCGGAAGCCGCGCCGGTGATCGAACTTGTCGGCCGCGCGGAGGAGCCCGAGGTTGCCTTCCTGCACGAGGTCCAGCAGCGCGACCCCACGCCCGAGGTACTTCCGTGCGAAGAGCACGACGAGGCGAAGGTTGCCCGTCACGAGCCTACCCTTGGCTCTTTCGATCTCCACCTCGGCTCGGTCGATCGTCGCGAGTGCATCGAGGTCGTGAGAGTCGATCTCCGCACCCTCTCCGTTAGACGGCGCCTCCCGCACGCTCGCGATCAGGGCGGCGAGCACGTCGTCGTCGAGGCGCACCTTGGCGATCTCCGACGCGCCCGTCCTGCGCGCGGCGTCGTCGTCCGAGCGGGCGGAGCCGAGCGCGCTACGGAGGAGCTCGGTCGTCGCCTTGATGTCGAGATCGGCCTGGTCCGGGTTGAGGATGAGGTCCCGTGCGCTGGCGCGACCCGCCTCGAGGTCATCCGCCAGCCTTCCGAGGGCTCCCGTCCCGGCGGGACAGGTGAACAGCGCATCGAGGATCGTGCGCTCGGCGGAAGCGATGCGCTCGCCGATCTCGAGCTCTTGCGCCGCAGTGAGCACCGAGCTCTCGGCCATCTCTGCGAGATAGAGATCGTCGATCCCGACGCCCTCCCGCGCCGTGCCCACCCGCCGTGCCGCTCTCGCGGCGGGGCGTTTCGGCGTTTCGCGTGCGACACGAGCGCGAGCGCGCGCGCCACGCGCGTTTCGGCTCGGCGTGCTACGAGATGACTGGGTCTTGGACTGAGAAACGCCTTCCATGTGCCATCCGCCTCGAGCTCGCGCGGGCAGGAGGCGCGAGGAGGCTTATTGACAGTAAGCACGGACCGGGCCTTGTCTCGCTCTGCCGCAGGGAAATCGCGCAAGAGCTTCAACCGCTCGCCCGGCGCGAGCCGCCGACGACGGCCGACGCTCGGCTGACGGCCAACTCACGGCCAGCGGGCAGGCGATCCGCGCCGCACGATCGCAGGGTTGGCGATCTCGACCCGTTCCTGCGCGCTCCTCGATCGTGATGGTGGCGCTTCGCGCTCGGATCGGTGACCCTGTTGGCGTGAGCGACTCACGTGATGCGCGGCCTGCTGCACCAGGCGCCGCCCCTCGTCCCGCCGCAACGGCACCACGGCCGCCTGCGGTCCCGGTGAATCGTCCTGCCGTCGGTACCGGCACGCAGGCCCCGCGTTCGCCGCTCGTCCAGAACAGCCGCGCACCGACGCCGCCGCAGGTCGCGCAGGTACCGATGGCTCCGCGGGTCGCGAAGCCGACGGCACCGCAGATCGCGCAGACTGCCCCGGCTCCGCAGGTCGCGAAATCGACGCCGCCGCCCCCGCTCGTCGCGAAGGCCTCGGAGCCGCCCGACAGCGGCTGGGACGACGCAGCGCAGCTGCCGAGCAGCGCCGTGATCCCTGCGGCCGACGAGGCGCGGGCAGGGGCCCCCGTCGTACCCAAAGCGCCGCCCTCACCTCCGCCTGCGCCCGCGGCTGCACCCGTTTCTCCGCCCGAGCCGCTCGCGTCGAAGGCGCCGGCCCCCGCGGCCGCTGCCTCACCTCCGCCTGCGCCCGAGCCGCTTGCGTCGAAGGCGGCGGCCGCGCCCGCGGCCGCTGCCTCACCTGCGCCCGGGCCGCTTGCGTCGAAGGCGCCGGCCGCCCCCGCGCCGCCGCGTGCGGGCTCGTCCGCGGACCTTGCTTCCGCTCCTCGTCGCGCTCGCTCGGCTCCCGACCTGGAGCCCGAGCTCGACGTACCGGTGACGACGGAGTCCGCCGCACCTCCGCCCGCGGAGATCGCGGCTCGGATCGAGGGCATGTCGAAGGAGATGCAGGAGCAGCTCTTCGGCGTGCTCTGCGCAGCGTTCGACGCGTCATTGCTCCCGCTGCTCGAGAAGCAGCGTGAGCTCGAGGCTCGCCTCGAGCGCCTGAAGCAGGTTGAGCCGCATGCTGCGGCGGCTGCCGTCGCAACCGCCGCTGCGCCTTCGCCAATGCAGGCGCCGACGAAGGTCCTTCCGCTGGAGTCGACGCCGGCCGGGCCGCGCTCGGTGCCTCCGAAGGCATCGATCATCCCGACGAGCTACGGGTTCGTGATCGAGTCGGAGGCTCCTCCGCGTCGTCCGTCGATCGAGGTTGCACTCGAGAACGTGGGCCCGATCGACATGCCCGACTTCGGTCGCGGCCGTCGTTCTGCGGGCAATGTCCTCGTCGCGATCCTCCTGGCAAGCGTGGTGGCCGCGATCGCGGCCACGATCCTCAGCTACACCTGAGCCACGACCGCAGCCACGCGTCGCCGGTGCGCGACGTCGTTGCGCGCCGGTAGGCCGTCGTCATTTCCTCGCAAGCCGTCGGGTCCAGGCGACGAGCCCGGTCAGCTGCTGGGCGATCAGCTGGCGCGTGGTCTCGTCCTTCAGCATGCCGTTCGGGTCGAAGGCTTCCCTCGCGTTGCGGACGAACACCTCCGGCTTGTTGAGCGCGTGCATGTCGAGGAACACGGCGATCTGCCGGAGGTGGTACTGCGCGCGCATCGTTCCGCTCATGCCGCCGCTCGCGCCCATGACGGCGAACGGCTTGTCGGCGAACGGTTGCGAAGGGGGACGGGAGGCCCAGTCGATTGCGTTCTTGAGGACGCCCGGCACGGAGTAGTTGTACTCGGGCGTGACGAAGAGGATGGCGTTGGCCGCCGCGATCGCCTCCCGGAACTTTCGTACGGGCTCGGGCACACCCGCGACGTGCAGGTCCTCGTCGTACGGCGGGATCTCGCGGATGTCGGCGATGTCGAATCGGATCGGCAGCTTCTCGGCTTCTGCGATGGCGACGGCTTCGCGGAGGAGCGAGGTGTTGAACGAACCTTTGCGGAGGCTCCCCGAGATGCCGAGGACGCGGATGGTATCGGTGCTCATGAAGGTCGATCCTGGTGCCCGAGCCCGAGGAATCGCGGGCCCGGGGCGAAAACGGAAACGAACGGAAACGAATACCGAAGAGGAAGCGGTCGTGCTGCGTCTCGCTCCGACGTTGCCGCGAACGACGTTGCCGCGAACGATGGACTCGGCACGCTCGAGGTTGAATCTCGAGAGCATCCCGACCACCCGCCAAGGTGAGCCTTGGCCTCCCATCGAATTAGCGCATCGTCCGACAACGGATCGTTCGTAGGATGGCGACAATCATGGACCTGAACCATGTCTCGGCTTTCGTTCGTGTCGTCCAAGACGGTAGCTTCACCGCCGCGGCGCGGACGCTCGGTCTTCCGAAGTCCTCCGTCAGTCGGAGCATCGCGCAGCTCGAACAGGACCTCGGCGTGCGCCTCCTTCACCGGACGACGCGCAAGCTCCATCTCACCGACGCCGGAGCGACGTTCCACGATCGCGTGTCGCGTGCGCTCGCCGACATCGACGAAGCGACGAGCGCCGCCTCCGACCTCCAGCGCGAGCTCCGTGGATCCATCCGCTTGACGGCTCCGCTCGACCTCGGCGTCTGGGCCGTCGCGTCGATCGTCGCGCGGTTCGTCCGACGGCATCCGACCGTCAACGTGGAGGTCCGGCTGTCGAGCCGCATCGTCGATCTCGTCGCCGAGGGCTTCGATCTGGCCGTCCGCGCAGGACCGGTGCGAGACGAGAGTCTCATCGCGCGTCGCACGGGCGCCCTCGAGCTCGGGCTCTACGCGTCGTCCCGCTACGTGGCGCGTCGCGGAGCACCGAAGACACTCGAGGAGCTCCAGGACCACGACTGCATCGTGCTTCGCACGGACACGGGGACGATGGCGTGGGCGTTGTCGTCGACGTCGGGGGTCGAGCGGACCATCGAGCCCCGCGGCGCGATTTCCGCCGACGACATCTCGTTCATCAAGAAGGCCGTGCTGGCAGGAGGAGGCATCGCGCTGTTGCCGACGTTCGTCGTGCCGCGCGAAGAGGAGGCGGGCAAGCTCGTGAGGATGCTGCCGGATTGGCGCCTGGCGGGATCAGCGCTCCATGTCGTCTATCCGTCGGCGCGTTATGTCCCGCAGCGTGTCGTCGCCTTCCGCGACTACCTGATCCAGGAGCTTGCGAAGATCTCGAGCCGCTGCGAGGCGGCGAGCCTCACTCGCGACCGAAGCAAAGCAGGGCGCGGGTAGCGCGAGGAGTGCGGGCGCGGTCGTCCCAGCCGCGCCCACCGCGGCGCTGAGCGTGGCCGGATCCATCCCGGACGACGGGATCCAGGCGCGAGCCTCAAGGTGGCCTCACTGGCGCTCGAAGAACGTCCATGAGGCTTCGGCAGCTTCGCTCCAGACCCAGTGCCCGAGCGGAGGAACGGAGCAAAAGCCGACGGCCTTTCCCGCAGGGCAACCGCGATAGGTGCGGCACTCGGCGTATCCGGTCGTCTCCATCTCGTCCGTCTTGCAGCCGTTGACGTAGGCCCAGTACTCGGCCGAGAAGCGTCCGCTGTCGAGCGTCACACCGAAATCGCGCTCGCCGTGGAGCGCGAGCATCGCGACGGGCTCTTGGCCCGGGCACTTCGGGTAACCGTTCCCCCACTTCTCGAGCTGGTTGTACGGTGCCCCGCCGGCGTTCGACGCGATCGCCCGGAGCATCCCCGGGCGATGGCAGGCGAGGACGTTCGCGAGGAAGCCTCCGCTCGAGTAGCCGGTCGCGAAGAGGCGGGATCGATCGATGGGATGGCTCTTCTCGATCTCGGCGACTACCGCTTCGGAGAACGCGACCTCGGGGTTGTTCTTCGTCGTCTCGAGGTCCCACGTGGCGCCGATGCCGTCGAGGTACGCGAGGAACGCGTCCTTGCCCGTCGCATGCTCGAAGGGCCAGGCTCGGTGGAAGCTCGTCGCGCCGCCGCCGTCACCGTGGAACACGAGGACGAGCGGATACCGTCTCGCGGGATCGATCTCGATCGGCTCGACGAGCTCGTAGAGACGCTTCTTGCCGCCGACGTCGATCGTCCGCGCGCTCGTCCTCGTCGCCGTGGCACTGCTCGCATCATCCCGTGAGAGTCGCGGAAGCACCTCGCTCTCGCCCTCGAGCGTGTGGACGCGCACGGGGGCCTTGCCCCGCCGGCAGGCACCTGCCGTCAGGGTCGCGAGGAGGAGCACGACCAGCGAGAGTCGGGAGCCGCTCAGAGTGCGTGAACGCGCTGCCAGGGGAACGTCCACGTTCGGAACACCCGCGTCGAGCCCTTCTTCTCGAAGTCCTCGCGGACTGCCTCGGGCACTTCGGCGAGCGCGAGGCGCTTCGTCGACGTACCGGTCTTCCCATCCTCGTAGCGGACACGGACGGTCGTCTCGACGTCGTTGTCCTGCGCGTAGCGGACGAACTCGAGCTCCACCGCGCGTACGAGCTCCTCGATCTTCCCGACGACGTCGGCGTCGGGCTCGTCGCCGAGCGTGCGCGTCAGCTTCCTTCGCTCCTCCGGGGTCGAGCCGCGGATGCCGAGGATGCTCTCGGCGAGCTCGTGCTCGAGCGATTCGTGCACGAACCGATCGAGCTCGGGCGTGGTGTCTCGCGCGACCTCGGGCGACGCCTTCCGTGAGCGCTTGTAGAGGAAGAAGGCGAGCACGGCACCGAGGACGGCGGCGACGGTGAGTAGCATGGCGACAGCATAGCAGGTGCTCTCGACCAGGCAGCTCGGCTCGCGCCCAAGTCGAAGCTGCGTCGCGCGAGCCGGAAGCGCGAGGACCGTGCGTGGCGAGTCGCAGCACGACACGATTCGGACAGCGACCCGTGTGCCCGGCCCGCTCCGTCGGTCAGGTGGTCGGCAGCGGCGCTCGCCTCAGGATCACCGAGAGGTTGTTCGCGGGCATCTCGACGACCTCTGCGAGCACGAGCCCGCGCTCTTCGGCCGCGCGCGTCACCTCTTCGAGATCGCGGACGCCCCACTCTGGGTCGCGCGATCGCAGGCTCGCATCGAAGGCCTCGTTGCTCGGCGCGGTGTGGCGGCCGTCACGCTTGTAGGGGCCGTAGAGGTAGAGGAGCGCTCCGGGCCCGAGGACTGCGGCCGCTCCGTCGAGGAGCCCGAGGCAGGCGCGCCACGGCGAGATGTGGATCATGTTCGCGCAGACGATGACGTCGGGCGCGATCGCGAGCGGAGGCCACGGTCCGGAGACATCGAGCGCGATCGCCGGCAGGATGCGCTCGGCCTTCGTCTCGGCGCGCCAGGCGTCGATGCTCCGTCGCGAGTCGGAGTCGGGATCGCTCGGCTGCCAGCTCGCGACCTCGAGCCGTGGCGCGAGGAAGACGGCGTGCTCGCCGGTGCCGCTCGCGATTTCGAGGACGCTCGCTTCGGCAGGGACAAAGCGTCGGAGCACCTCGAGGATCGGCTCGCGGTTGCGTGCGGTGGCGGGAGCAAACCTCCGCGGATCGTTCATGACCGCGGAGGATGCCTGCGCCGCACGCAACCAGCAAGCGCGGTCGGTGTCAGCCCTTCTTCTGCGAGCGGATCGTGAGCTTGATCACGACGTCGTCGCGAATGAGGTCATCCGCTTTCCCGGCGTAGACGATGCCGAAGTCCTTGCGGTTGATCGCGAACTCGGCGTCCACCTCCACTCCGGTGCCGCTCGTCTTGACCGTCGCCGGGAACGAGATGCTCTTCGTCACGCCGTGGAGCGTCAGGTTTCCGGTGATGGTGTGCGATGCGCCCTTCTCGCCGCCCTTCTTCACCTCGGTCGACGCGAAGGTGGCCTTCGGGAACTTCGTCACGTCGAAGAAGTCAGCCGACTTGAGGTGCCCGACCAGCTTCTCGCCGTCCGGGGAGTCGATCGAGTCGGTCACGATGTCGACGGTGACGGAGCTCTTCTCGGGTGCCTGATCGACCAGCGAGACCGAGCCGCTGAAGGTCTTGAACGAGCCCTCGTGCTTGGCGGTGACCTTCGAGCCGACCCACTCGACCTTCGAGTTCGACTGATCGAAGGAGTACTCGACCGTAGCGGCGGTCGCGGCCTGCTTCGCTTCGGCGGTCGCAGTGGCGGTCGCCTCCGTCGTCACGGCCTTGGTCTTGCCCTTCGCGGGGTCGTCACACGCGGCGAGCGCGATGAGCGCGAGGCCGGCGACGGAGAGGCGGCCGAGCCGCATGAGGGCGCTCATTGCTCCCTCCGGAGCTCGACGTCGAGCTGGATGGAGATGTCGTCGCCGACGAGGAGCCCGCCCGCCTCGAGGACGGTGTTCCACGTCATGCCGAAGTCCGAGCGCTTGATGGTGGTCTTCGCGGAGGCTCCCATGACGGTCTGACCCCACGGGTTCTTGTACTCCGCCGTCGGCCCCTCGACCTGGAGGGTGATGACGCGCGTCGTGCCGTGGATCGTGAGCTCACCGACGA
Organism: Myxococcales bacterium 68-20; assembly: GCA_001899635.1. Lineage (GTDB taxonomy): Bacteria > Myxococcota_A > Polyangia > Polyangiales > Polyangiaceae > Labilithrix. The sequence goes on from MKVQ01000014.1 coordinate 281,321, forward strand.
TCTCGACTCCGCCGGCCATGCTGCGTCCGACGCCGCGCGAGCGGAACTCGATCGTCGGGTACTTCTCGACGTCGAGGAAGTCGGCGCTCTTCAGGTGCGCGTCGCGCTGCGCTTCGCGCGTGTTGATCGAGGCCACGTCGAGGGACGCCTCGATCGTCGTCGCCTCCGGCTGCGCGGGGTCCCACGTCACCGTGCCGGTGACCTTCTGGAACTCGCCACGCACGGTCGACACCATCATGTGCCGGACACCGAACGTCACGCTCGTGTGGGCCGGATCGATCGACCACTTCGTCGCGGCGGTTGCTGTGGGCTGCGGCGCAGCCGTCGTCTGGGCAGTATCCATGTCCTGTCGTTCTCCTTTTGCGGAACTAGAGATGCCACGATTGCGTGCATCTGTTTCGTGGAGAGTGCGCAACGCATCGTTCCCGCAACGGAACGATCGCGGCCGTCTCAGCGCCTACGAATGAGGTCGTCGCGTGTAGCCTCCGGATCGGGGCATCCCGCGAGCTGCATCGCGCGGATGAGCTCGTCGCGCATCAGCTCGAGCACGCCGGCGACGCCCTCGGCGCCCGCCGCAGCGAGGCCCCAGAGGACGGGGCGCCCGACGAAGACGGCTCGGGCGCCGAGGCCGAGCGCGACGAGCGCGTGAGTGCCGCTCCGGATGCCGCCGTCCACGTAGACCTCGCATCGATCGCCGACCGCGCGCGCGACGTCGCCGAGCACGTCGATCGTCGCCGGAGCGAGGTCGAGCTGCCGGCCGCCGTGGTTCGAGACCCAGACGGCGCGCGCGCCGTGATCGAGCGCCTTGCGAGCGTCGTCGGGGCGCACGATCCCCTTCACGACGACGGGCAGCGGCGCCGCCTGCCGAACGATCTCTTCGAGGTCGCTCCAGACGAACGACGGATCGTGGCGCGCCGCGAAGAAGCGCGCGAGCTCCGAGCCTGCGCCGTCTCGGAGGTCGGGCGGCAGCGCCTCGACGAGGTTTGCCATGAGCATCCCGTCGGGAAGGCAGAACTCGTTGCGCACGTCGGCCAAGCGCCGGCCGAGGACGGGCGCGTCGGCGGTCACGACGATCGCGCGATAGCCCGCTGCCTTCGCTCGCGCAACGAGCCGGGCAGTGAACGCGCGGTCCTTGTGGACGTAGAGCTGGAACCAGCGAGGCGCGCTCGGCGCGGCCACGGCCACGTCCTCGAGCGTCGTCGTCGCGAGCGTCGAGGCGCAGTAGATCGTGCCCACCGCTGCGGCACCACGGGCGGTCGCGCGTTCGCCTTCGGCGCAGGCGAGCCGGTGGTAGGCGGTCGGCGCGACGAGGATGGGGAACGCGACGTCGTCGCCGAGGACCGTGGTCGCCAGACGCGGCGTCGCCACGTCGACGAGCGTCCGGTACCAGATCTCGTACCGAGAGAACGCCTCGCGGTTGCGGCGGAGGGTGTGCTCCTCGTCGGCGCCCGACCGATAGTAGTCGTACGCCGTGGGGGTGAGTCGCTCGCGTGCCGCCGACTCGTAATCGTCGACGGTGACCAGCGAGGAGGCCGCGAACGAGGGCTCAGCCATACGTCGCGATGGGAGCACGGACACCCGTGGGCGTCGAGCAGCGCGCGCCGAAGGATGCGCGCGACGACGACCTCGCCGCGGCAGGACGCGACGCACCGTGGGATCGTGATGCCACTGCCGTGGCAGCGCGGCCTTCTCGGCGCTCTACACGGACGGCGGACCGGGGACTCCGCCGCGCACCTCGTCGAGCATCGTGTCGGCCGTCGGCCCTTCGATCCCGAGCTCGATCGCGACGTCGCGGAACATGCGCTCTTCCTCGGGGGCGAGGCCATCGGCGAACGCGACGACGAGGGCGCCTCGGAGCGCAGCCTGCCGTCGAGCTCGAGGCAGGCGGTCCACGAGGGTACGGACGTAGCGGTCGGGCCCGAGGGCGCTCATCTTGGAGATCTCGGACTCGACGATGGCTCCGAGGGCGATCGCCGGGACCTCGTCGCCCACGAGCGAACCGAGCCGCGAGCTCAGAGCTCCGATCTCGCCTTCCGAGATGTCTCCGTCGGCGACGGCGAGCAGAACGCAGAGCCCGATCTCGGCGTGGCGTGCAGGGTCGTTGACGCTGGGATGCTGCATCGGTTGATGGCTCGAAGCCTCGCGTGAGGTTAGCCAACGGCAGCGTCCGCTGACCAGGCCTTCGCGCGCGGATCGCCGTTCGCGAGTGCGCGCCGCTGCGGTCGGGCTCTCTCGTCGGCGAGACGAGGTCCTGGGCCCGAGCGGAGCCCGCAGAGGTGGACCTTCGCTCCTCGACGGCGCGCACGTTGCAGCTCCACGCTGCGAAGGGCACCCCGGCGATCATGGCGCGAGCGCTCACCGTCTTCGTCCTCGTCGTCACCGTGACGGCGATGGTTGGCTGCGGGGCGGCCGGGCTCGACGAGCTCGCGCTCGACGAGGCCGTGCTCGGCGAGACCGTCGATGGCGGCTCCGACGATGCGAGGGGCACCGACCGCGCGGCCTCCGTGGAGCGCGAGCAAGGCGAGCCGTCGAGCTACGAGCCACACCGCGATGATGTCGTCCTCGCGAGCGCGACGTTCGATGATGCGTCGTGGAGCTCGGACGGCGCTTCGAGCGCGACGGGCCCCGATGGCTCGCGCTACGTCGCCCGCATCTTCTCCGGCAGGTTTCGTATCGGCACGACCATGCTCCAGAGCCGGGGCGGTGCCGATGTCCTGCTCGCGCGCATCCGACCCGAGGGCACGGTCGCGTGGGCGCGTGCCGTCGGGAGCAAAGGTGACGAGAGCAACCCGAGGGTGAGCTTCTCCGACGACAGCGTGAAGCTCGTCGCCATGACCGACGGTGCGGTCGACTGCGGACAGGGCCCCCTCAACACGTGGAGCTCGGAGACGTTCTTCCTCTGCACCTTCGAGCCGGACGGCACTCCGATCAACAGCGCGTCGTTTCCGACAGGCCGCTGGCCGTGATCGCTCGCAGTGGAGTGCGATCGATCACGGCCTCTTCCTCTCGAGATCGGTCGAGCCGAGTCGCGCCTCGGCTCGAGCTCAATCCTTGCGCATCACGACGCCGCGCGCGGTCTCGGCGAAGGCGAGGTCGGGCAGGTCCTGGATCGCCGCGTTGAGCTGCCAGTCGCCCGAGAAGAGAATGACCGGGCGTCCGCGCACGTCGACGACGACCAGTCCCGGGCGCGCACGCGTGAGCGCCTGGAGATCGACCTCGCCGCCGTCCTTCCGCGAGATCCACCGCGCGTGCATCACGTTGATGCCCTCGTAGCGGACGTCGACCTCGTATTCCGTCTTGAGGCGGTGTTTCACGACCTCGAGCTGGAGCTGGCCGACCGCGCCGAGCACGATGTCGCCCGTCCGCGCGTCCGGCGGCCGATAGAGCTGGATGGTGCCTTCCTGCGCGAGCTGCTCGATGCCCTTCTGGAGCTGCTTCCTCCGGAGCGGATCGGCCATCACCATGCGGGAGAAGTGCTCGGGCGCGAAGCTCGGGATCTCCTCGAAGGTGAACTCGGGCCCGTCGGTCAGCGTGTCGCCGATCTCGAAGACGCCCGGGTCGTAGACGCCGAGGACGTCCCCCGCGAACGCCTCGTCGACGACGTTGCGGTCCTGGGCGACGAACTGAGTCGGGTTGGCGAGCCGGATCTCGCGCTTCGTGCGGACGTGCCGGACCTTCATCCCGCGCTCGAAGCGCCCCGAGCAGACGCGCACGAACGCGACGCGATCGCGATGCGCGCGGTCCATGTTCGACTGGATCTTGAAGACGAAGCCGGAGAAATGCGGATCGGTCGCCTCGAGCTCGCCGTTCGTCGTCACGCGCGGCGGCGGGGCGGGCATGAGGTTGCAGAACGTCTCGAGGAACGCCTCGAGACCGAAGTTGTTGATCGCGCTGCCGAAGAACATCGGCGAGACTTCGCCGCGCTCGAAGCGCTCCTTGTCGAACGCGTCGCCGGCGGCCTCGAGCAGCTCCGCCTCGTCGCGGAGTTGCTTGTAGCCTTCGGCGCCGAGCTCCTCCTCGAGCATCGGGTCGTCGAGCCCGGTCGTCTTCACCGGCGGCTTCTCCGCGCCGGACGTCGCGCTCGACGAAGCGTCGTGCGCGTCGAACAGGTACACGCGGTGCTCGATGCGATGGTAGACGCCGCGGAACGTACCGCCGCGGAAGATCGGCCAGGTGATCGGGAACACGCCGATGCCGAGGACGCTCTCGACCTCGCCGATCAGCTCGAACGCGTCGCGGCCGGGACGGTCCATCTTGTTCACGAACGTGAAGATGGGGATGCTCCGCTGCTTGCAGACGCGAAACAGCTTCTTCGTCTGAGCCTCGACGCCCTTCGCGCAGTCGAGGAGCATCACGGCGCCATCGACGGCGTGGAGCGTTCGGTAGGTGTCCTCGCTGAAGTCGGCGTGGCCCGGCGTATCGAGCAGGTTCATCTGCAGCCCGCGGTAGGGGAACTGCATGACGCTGGTCGAGATGGAGATGCCGCGCTCGCGCTCCATCTCCATCCAGTCGCTCACCGCGGCCGCACGGCCGCGCTTGGCCTTCACCGCTCCGGCGAGCTGGATCACTCCGCCGTAGAGGAGGAGCTTCTCCGTCAGCGTGGTCTTGCCCGCGTCGGGATGGGCGATGATTGCAAAGGTCTTGCGGCGGTTCACTTCCTGAACGCGCCGAGCTGTTGCCGGATCGTGACTCACGTGTGCGAGCTCTCCTCGGACTGGGGCGCAGTCTCGGTGCCGCCGCCGCTCTCGCTCTCCTCGCGAGGCGTCTTCGTCACCTTTGGAGCGCCCCGCTTCTGACCGCTCTTGCGAGCGAGGATCTTCGGGTCACGGGTGGACCCGAGCGACTGGCGGCACATCTGGCAACGATAAACGACATGGTCGGGCTTCGGTGTGATCCCGAACATGCTGAGGAGGATCCAGCCCCAGAGGGTGTACTCCGGCTCCTCGGCCACGAGCTCGTGGCTCTTCGTATGGCCGCATCGGCAGGTGCGTTGCGGTCGCGCCATGACGCCCTCATATAGTTGCACACGGCGTGCAGGGGAAGGGCTCCGCTTGCGATGGGCACGCACGATGCAGCTCGGCATCGACGAGAGTGCAGCCATGACCGAGCACGTGCAGGACCGCGAAGCCCCTCGCCCGGAAGGCCCCGTCACCACGGCCGACGAGCACTGGCAGGGATATCCCGGGGAAGGGGAAGCGCAGAGCTATGTCGTCCCGGCCGGCGCCCGGTACGGAGCGCTGTTCGCCCTCCTCATCCTCGCGCTCATGATGGCAGCGATGGCTTTCATGACGATGCACGAGTGGTAACCGTCGCTCGCTCCAGGCGCTGGCCAGGCGCTGGAGAGGCAAAAGAAGCGACGACGGCTCGTTTTTCCAGGGGGATCGCGCAGCCCGCCGAGGGGGTAGGCATCGGCGCCCGAGGGCGATTATCCTTCGCCCCATGAAGCGTGCCGCCGGAGCTCTGGTCCTTCTACTTCCGCTTCTTCTCGCCTGCGATGACCAGGACAAGAAGAAGGCGGAGCTCGTCGCGAAGACGGGTGCGAGCGCGTCGGCTGCCGTAGCGGCGAGCGCGGTGCCGACGATCGCCCCAGCGGCGTCTTCCGCCCCTGTCGCCGCGAAGCCGCCGAAGGACTGCGGGACCGGCTCGGACGTTGCCCTCGACGACCCCGATCTCGAGGCCGAGATCCGGCTCAAGCTCAAGAAGCCGAAGGAGACGAGCCCGGCGGCGCTCACGGCGAAGGATCTCGCGGCCGTCACCTCGCTCAACGTCACGAAGAAGGCGTCGCTCGACGAGCTCGATCCCTGCCTCTTCCCGAAGTTCGTCGGGCTCAAGTTCCTCTACCTGCCGAAGGGCTCCTACCGGGATCTGTCGCCGATCGCGAACCTCACCAAGCTCGAGGCGCTCCGCGCGTCGATCAGCGAGGTGGAGGATCTGAAGCCGCTCGAGAAGCTCGTCATGCTCGACCAGCTCGATCTCGGCCGCACGCACGTGCGTGACATCTCCGCCCTCTCGAACCTGGTGAACCTCACCGAGCTGGCGCTCGACGACACGCAGGTCTCCGATCTCGCGCCGCTCGCGAAGCTCACGAAGCTCGAGGTGCTCTCGATCAAGAACACGCTCGTCCAGGACGTGAGCCCGCTCAAGGATCTGAAGAAGCTGAAGACGCTCAACGTCGCCGGCACCGCGCTCACCAACCTCGACCAGCTCGAGCCGCTCCGCGCGCGCGGGCTCAAGATCCAGACGAAGTAGTCGGGACGCTCGAGCGAGGAGAATACGATGCGCACGATCGTCGTCGGCGCGGGATCGGCGGGGGCGATCGTCGCAGCGAGGCTGTCCGAGGACGGAAGGCATGAGGTCGTCCTCGTCGAGGCGGGGCCCGACTATCCCGATGCCGCCGAGCGGATCGAGACGCTCCCGAGCGATCTCGCCAACGGCAAGCAGAACGCGATGCGGAGCCACGACTGGGGGCTCTCGTATCGCGCGACGGAGCATCGTCTCTTCAGCTTCCTCGACATGGCGTTCCCGCGCGGGCGCGTCGTCGGCGGCTCGTCGGCGGTCAACACCTGCATCGCGCTCCGCGGACAGCCCTTCGACTACGACGAGTGGGCGGGGCTCGGGCTCCCCGAGTGGTCGTGGGAGAGCTGTCTGCCCGCGTTCAAGCGGCTGGAGAGCGATCGCGATTTTCCGGGCAGCGAGTGGCACGGGGACGACGGGCCGATCCCGATCCGCCGCCATCCGCCCTCGGAGCTGGTGCGCTGGCAGGCGGCGTTCCTCGAGGCGTGCGCCGAGCTCGGCTTCCCGGCGTGCGACGATTCGAACGATCCGACGAAGACCGGTGCCGGACCGCACGCGATGAACAAGACGCCCGACGGGCATCGCGTCAGCGCCGCGCGCGCGTATCTCGACGCGCGTGTCCGTGCGCGGAAGAACCTCGCGATCGTCCCCAACACGCTCGTGCGGCGCGTGAAATGCACCTACGGCCGCGTCCAGGGAGTGGAGGTCGAGCGCTTCGGTGCCGTGAGCGAGCTCGCATGCGATCGCGTCGTGCTCGCGGGCGGAGCGATCGCGACGCCGGGGATCCTCCTCCGGAGCGGCATCGGTCCGGAGCGCGACGTCCTGCGGCTCGGAGTGAGCCTCGTCCGTGACGTGCCCGGCGTCGGCGCGCGGCTGCTCGATCATCCTGGCCTCGCCGTCTTCTTCCTTCCCGTCGAGAAGGGACTCGCCTCGATCGACGACCCCCTCGTGCAGACCGTGTGTCGCTACACGTCCGAAGGGAGCGCGTGCCCCGACGACATGCAGCTCCAGCCCGGGTCGTTCATCCCGCTTCCGCATCTCCCGGTCGCCGGCGTGACGCTCGCGACCTGCCTCGGCAAGCCGCTCGGGCACGGGCGCCTCCGCTACGACTCCGCGCGCGCCGATGCGAGGCCGACGATCGAGACGGCCTTCCTCGTCCACGAGGAGGATCGCAGGCGCGCACGCGAGGCGCTCCGCTGGATCGGTCGGCTCTCGCAGACGAAGGCGCTCTCGGCCCTCGCGCGTCCCGTGTACCCATCGCGCAAGCCCTTCGGTCCGGACGGCGAGCTGAGGACCCCGCTCGAGCAGATCACGGGCTCGGGCTACCACCCGTGCGGTACGACCCCGATGGGCCCGGACGATGATCCGATGGCCGTGACCGACGGTCGCGGTCGCGTCCGCGGCGTCCGAGGGCTCTACGTCGCCGACGCCAGCCTCATGCCGACGATCCCGTCGTCGAACACCAACGTCCCCACGCTCATGATCGGCGAGAAGATGGGCGAGTGGCTGCGGGACGAGGCGTCCTTCGCGTGAGCTCGCGAGCGAAGCGCAGCGCTTCCGTCCTGGCGCTGCTCTCGTCGCTCCTCCTCGCATGCCGGGGATCGGACACGCCGCGCGTGGGCTCATCGCGCTCCGATGATGCGATGCTCGCGGACGACTCCGGCGCACCCGGAGAGCGCGCAGACGGATCAGCGTCCGTAGACGCTCGCGGGGGAACGAGCAGCGATGCCAGTGCGTCGTCATCGACCGGCGCGGGAGCCGCTCCGCCAGCCGCCTTCGCTTGCCTCGCCGAGCATTATGCCGGACGGGCGATCGAGATCGGAGGCGCTGGCTGGTCACTCGAGTTGCCGGACGGAACGCGCGTCCCGCACGACGACGGCCGCACGAAGACGGCCGCGGATCGGATTGCGTCACCGGACGTCGAGGACATCTTCGCGCTCGGCTATCCGACCGGCCCCATCGTGCCGGTGACGGATCCGGAGCACGATCCCGGTCGCGTGCGTCTCGAGCCGCTCTTCCGCGCGACCTACGGCGCGAACGCGCATGAGGTGTCGGCGGCGCTCGTCCCGGTCAAGCTGGCCCGCAAGACGGTGCGCTTCCATCGACGTGCCGCGCCCGCGCTCGAGCGGGTGGCCGCGCGGATCGACGCGCTGCTCCAGGCGGATCCGACGCTGGACCGCTACTTCCGCGATCTCGGGGGGACCTTCGCGACCCGCACGATCGCCGGAACCGATCGCACGAGCGCCCACGCGTGGGGCATCGCGATCGACATCGACACGTCGCAGGCCGACTACTGGCGAAACGGGCCGAAGCGCGTCTGGCGCAACCGGATCCCGTCCGTGATCGTCGACGCGTTCGAGGCAGAAGGCTTCGTGTGGGGGGGACGCTGGTTCCACCACGACACGATGCACTTCGAGTACCGGCCGGAGCTCTTCGACCCGCGCTGCCGGAGCGCGGGGTAACACGAGCGCAGCCCATCGATGGGCCGCGCTCGCGTCGTGCAAAGGTGAGAGCGCGCAAGCGCTCGCCGGACCAGGCTCGCTCGTCGACCGCGCGAGCCCGACCCGGGGCAACGAACGCCGCGAGCGGCGCGCTCTACCCTCTGATCAGTTGTCGGGGCAGGTGTTGAGGCAGGTCGCGAACTTCATGCAGTCGGTGCTCGCCTCGCACGCGGTCTGGAGATCCTTCTGGCAAGCGGTCTGCGCCTTGTCGTCGAAGCACTTGCTGCAGGCGGCGTCGGCGGCCTTCGGAGTCGCCGCGCAGACCGTGGCCTCGCACTCCGTCGCGCAGACGTCGGCCTTGCACACGCAGTCGAGGATCGCGTTGTCGTACACTTCGGCGCCGGCCGGCGTCTCCTCGGCGCAGCAGTTGCCGCACGCCTGGAACGTCGTCTCGTCGCTGCAGGCCGGCGGCGTGCTGTCGTCGTCGTCGTCGTCGGTCGTCTCCTTGGCGGCGTCCTTGCCGGCATCCTTGGTGGTTCCGGCGTCCTTCTCGGTGGTCGTCGGCTCCGAGGTCGTCGTGGTCGTCGTGCAGGCGATGGCGAGGAGCGCGAACGCGAACGCGGCGGCGATGCTTGCAGATTTCATGTGACTCAATCCTCCAAAGGCGGGGCACCTTGGTCGGAATCGGCGATGAACGCAAGCGCTCTCCCGGGCCTGTCGCCGTCTCTCTGACGTCTAGTTTGCCGGTCGATGAGACGAGGGAACTGGGCCGCCGAGGGGCGATGCGGGCTCGTACCGAACTCGCAAGTTCGCGACCTCGCTTGCTGGATCCGCGTGCCCGAGGTTTGAAGGCCGGCCTCGCGACACCTGCGCAAGGCCGGTGCTGGTACCTTCGCCGACCGGCCTTTGCCGTGAGATGCGAAGTCGGCTCTCATCGAAGAATGCCGTCGTGCCTGCGCTACGCGTCTCTGTCGGGCGGGGCGGCGCGCGTCCTCGTCGAGGTGCCGTGACGGATCGGTCCTGCCACGCGCTCGCGCGCGCGGGGCTCAGGGAAGGTTGAAGTCCGCGTAGATCGCTGCGTGGTCGCTGCCCGCGAGCCCCGCGCTGCCGTCACGGACGACCGTCGCGCTCTTCGCGACGTAGGCCTTCGCACGCGATGCCGTCGTGAAGATGTGGTCGATCGCGTGCTTCTGGCCACCGAACGTGTAGGTGCTCTGCGCCGCCTCGGGCAGGTCCTTCGCGACGCGCACGAGCGCATCGCCCTCTTCGAGCGCGTTGATGGTGTCGGAGCCCGGCGTGTCGTTGAGATCGCCTCCGAGGAGGACGACCGCGCCGGTGTTCTCCGTTGCAGCCGTCTGCATGATCTCGCGGGTGGCCTTCGCCTCGGCGAGGCGGCGTCCCGGATCGTCGTCGGCCTTGGAACGGAAGTGCGCCGCGTAGGTGATGATGCTGTTCGAGCCGAGCACGAGGTGGACCTCCGGGAGCTCGCGGGTGAACTGCGTCTTCGTACCGTCCTCACGCGTGAGGGGCGTCTCCTTCCGGTAGGTCTTCACTTTCTCGAGCTTCCCGCGCGCGAGCACGGCGACGTTGACGCTACCGGGGACGCCGATGTCGGCGAGGTGCGCGACGGGGTAGTCGAGGCCGGCGTCTTTGAGCTTGGCCTGCAGTGCGTCGAGGCAGCCCTGGTTCTCGACCTCGGCCAGCGTGATCACGTCGGCCTCGAGGCGAGCGAGGCCCTGCGCGATCTGGGAGGTGCGCTCCTCGAAGGCGGCCTTGGTCACGACCTCTTCGAAGCCGCCCGCATCGCACTTGCCGGAGTCGCAGGTGCTGTCGAAGTAGCGTCGCACGTTGAGATGGCCGAGGCGGAGCACGCCGGGCCGTCGTGTCGTCGTCGGGTCGCCCCAGCCCTGGACCGTGGTCCCGCCGTCACGTTTGGTCGGGGTGTTGGGGACCGACGGAGTCGCCACCGTCTGGTCGTCGCAGGCCGTGGCAGCGAGGACGAGGAAGCCAAGCGCAAATACTGTCCGCACGGTTCGAGATTAGAGCTTTTCGCGGGAGGCGTCACTCGGGGCAGGCGGCATCATGGACCGTGCGGACGTCGTCGATCGAGAGCGAGCCCGCTCCACATGTGTCCCCCGCGCTCGCCGCGAGCGTGATTGACGCCGAAAAGCCGCTCCGGCGGCTCGAGAAGCACACACGCGACTTCGTCCAGTCGGTCGCGGGCGGCAGGTCCGTGGCGTTCGCGCGGTAGGTGATGCCGGTGGCGGAGGTGGCCTTGTAGAAGAACTCGATCGCGGGGCCGCCCTTGCCGCTGGCCTTCGCCGGTAGCGTAGTCACCGAGCTCACGCTCGACGTCCTCGAGCACCCGCTCTGCGTCAGCCTGACGAAGCCGCTCCCGCTCTTGGCTCCGTTCGGCGAGCTCCGGACGAAGGTGACACTGCCGCCACTCTCCGTCTTTTGCCAGTAGCGCGCCACGTCGGCCCGCTCGAAGCCGCCGTCGATGACGTGCGCGTCGGTGCACGCGGGATCGTCCTCGACCTTCACGTCATCGAAGACGAACTCGTAGTCGTCGGGATCTCCGCACGAGCCGTCCGGCTGATCGTCGTCGAGCCCGAAGGCGAGCTGAGGCGCCATGCCGTTGAGGTACTCCGGCATGCAGAGCGACACCTTCTCGTAGACCGCCGTTCCGGCGATCGTGCCGAGGACGGTGCCGTTGTTGCCGTAGACGCGCATTCGCCGGTTGACGGTGCCCTTCGCCGTGAAGGTGAGCGCCGGCCTCGCCGGGGTGGCGAGGGGAATGGAGAACGCGCCGGTGAGCCTCGGGTTGTCGCAGCGCTTCGTGCTGTGGAGGCGCCCGCCGCGGGACCCCTGGTTGCCGACGCTCGCCGCGACCTCCGCGCCGGTGCCGGAGACGGTCCAACCGCCCACACCTTCGAAGTCGCCGTTCGTCACGATGCCGGGGGCAGGGCATTCCGGCGCCGTCACGATGGCGACATGGTCGAGCGCGAGCGACTTCACGGACGAGCCGCAGAGCGAGGGGAAGAGCTCGAGCTCGATCGGGCCGCCGAAGGCACGCTCGCCGAGGCACATCCGGTTCGAGCCGTCGCCGTACAGGAGCGAGAAGGGCTCGACGCCGCGGCCGGCAATCGACACCGAGATGGGGCGGGCACACGGGATGTTGAGCCCGCCGCCGATGAAAGGGAGCTGACAGGTGCCGCGTGCGTGGATCTCCATCGCCAGCGGTTCGGCCGTCGAGAGGGCGGGCATCGCGAACGACTGCTTCACGCCTGCCTCGGTGCACGCTGCGGTCTTCAGCTCGGCGAGGCCCGGATCTTTTGCGCCCTTCACGCTCGCATCGATCGTCACGCCTCCCGTGACTGTCCATGCTCCCGCGGGGGAGTCCTCGAACGTCGGATCGCGCACGACGCCCTTCCAGACGCAGTCGCTGCCCGCCGGCTCGTAGCCGACGACGCATGCGCAGGTCGGCGTCCCCGAGGAGTCGTTGCAGGTCGAGTGGGCCGCGCATTCCGTCTCGGCGCACGACGGGGCGCTGCACACGCTCCCGACCGAGCACTCGTTGCATGTCGCGCCGGTCCAGCCGGCATCGCATGCGCATCTCGCACTGCCGTCCTCGTCGACGCACGAGCCGTGCTCGCATTTCGGTGCTCCGGCGGCGCTGCAGGCGCGGCTCGAGCTCCGTCCAGAGGCTCGGGTCGAGTCGTCCCCGCCCGCGAGCCCGTCGAGCGCGACGCAGCCCGCGATTGCGAGCGCAAGAACGGCCAACGGTGAGAGCGTGCGCGGACCCACCTTCACTCGTCGAGCGTAGCCGATCGCGTTCGCGGGCGCTGCATTCGCGCGAGGCGAGGCGTTACGAGCGGTCGGCGCGACGGCGCCGCAGACTCGCGAGCAGCGTGAGCCCGAGCCCGAGTACCAGCATACCGCCGCGAGGAGCGCGGCTCGGACCGACCGCGGAGGCCGAACATGTCTCTTCCGGCTTCGGCTCCAGCTTCGGCTGCGCGCCGGCGCGCTCGAAGGCTTCCGTCACGAGCTCCTTGAACGGTGAGAGCTTCGTCGCGACGTTGGCCGCGTCGATGCATGTCGACGACGGGCCGCCCTTGTTCGGGTCGAGGCCGTTGCCGCCGCGAGAGACGACGCCCACGATCGCATTCGTTTCTTCTGCGAACACCGGGCCGCCGCTGTCGCCGAGGCAGATCGACTCGCCGAAGAGGAACTCGCTCTTCGTCAGCACGGGGATCTCGTCGTTCGGGCCGACGCGCTTCACCGTGACGCCGGCGCGCTGCTGGCGCTTCGCGGGCTCGACCTCTCCGAGCGAGACACCCCAGCCCACCGTGAGGAGCTTCTCGCCGGGGAGGGCATCACCGTCGAGGCGGAGCGTCGCGAGGGGCACGTTCAGGATCGGCTCCTTCAGGAGGACGAGCGCGAGGTCGTGGTTGCAGAGGGTGCCGGACTTGTCGTCGATGATCTCGAGACCCTGCCCGGCCGGCTTCCACTTCGTCGGATCGAGCGACGGCGGTGCCTCGCCGATGAGCTCGGGCCGATCCTTGCCGGTGAACACGTAGAGGTTCCGAGGGTCGTGGTTCTCGAGGATCTTGGCGCCAATGAGCGGGGTCCCGTCGGAGTCGCAAGCGACCTGCTCGTCGGTCGTCGAGACGCAATGACGCGCGGTGAGCACGAGCCGAGGCGCGACGAGCGCGGCGGTGCAGATCCCGAGCCTCCGTGGTCCGGAAGGATCCAGGTGGAAGAGCATCACGGTCGCGTCCTGTGCCTCTTCCGAGGCGGTGCCGCCCACGATCGCCTGCCGAACGCGCCCGAGCTCGTCGTCGTCGCTGCGGCTCATCGAGCACGCGGCTGCGAGGAGGCCGAGCGTGACCAGCGTGACCATCGAGAAAGCGCGCTTGGCGACCATGCTCGCGGTTCATCGTAGCAGGCGGCGGGGCTCGCGAGCGGATCGGCCTCTTCGGTGTGCTCGCGCTCAGGCTTTCGCCCATACGAACGCATCATCTCGCCCCGACGTCGCCTCCGCGGTACTAAGTTGCCTCTGTGCGTCCGGCGCCACTGACGTCACTGACGAAGGCGCTTCGCTCTGCGGAGCTGCGTGCGATCGGAAGGGTCGTGATGCATGCGCTCGCCGTCGGCCTGGCCGTCGGCGCGGGCGCGTGCCTCTTCTACTTGTTGCTCTCCGTCGCCGAGCGCGTGCTGCTCGAGGGCCTGGCGGGGTACCAGCCGCTGCGCTCCGCGGGCGAGCACGCGATGGACTTCCCGATGCCACATCGCGCGTTCTCCCCGTGGGTGCTCGCGGTGCTGCCGGCGCTCGGAGGCCTGGCGGCGGGCCTCGTCGCGCATCGGCTCGCGCACGAGACCAGCGGCGGAGGTGGCGATGCGTACATCGACGCGTTCCACCGCCGTGGCGGGATCATGCGCAAGCGCGTCGCGTTGGTGAAGATCATCGCGACGTCGTTCACCCTCGGCTCCGGCGGCTCCGGCGGCCGCGAGGGCCCGACGATGCAGGTCGGCGCCGCCATCGGCGCGCTCGTCGGACGTGTGATCGACGTCTCGGCGCGCGAGCGGCGCATCCTTGCGGTGTCGGGCACGGCCGCGGGCCTCTCGGCGATCTTCGGGACGCCGCTCGGCGCTGCGCTCTTCGCGACCGAGGTGCTCTACCGGGACGACTTCGAGTCGGAGGCGCTCATCCCGGCGATCCTCGCGAGCGTCACTGCGCACAGCGTCTTCGTCGGTGTCTTTCCCGGGGCGACGCTCTTCGCGCATGCGCCCGGCTATCCGTTCCAGCCGAGCCACCTCCCGCTGTATGCCGCGCTCGCTGTCGTCGTCAGCGCGGTAGCGCGCGTCTTCGTCTGGTGCCTGAAGACCGCGAAGCGCCTGTTCAATCGTCTCGCGGTTCCGGCCTGGGTCCGTCCGGGCATCGGCGGTGCGATGCTCGGCATCACCGCGACCGGGTGGATCCTGCTCGTGAACCCGCACCTCGAGCTCGCGGGCCGAGGGATCGGGATCCTCGGCAGCGGCTACGGAGCCGCGCAGGGCGCGATCACCGGAGGCACCTGGATCCCCGGCGGATGGAGCGGCGTCGGGCTCCTCATGCTGCTCGTGGCGATGAAGATCGTCGCGACGTCTTTTACTCTCGGCTCGGGCGGGAGCGCGGGCGACTTCGGTCCGTCGCTCGCGATCGGAGGGCTCGTGGGCGGGGCATTCGGCCGGGCTGCGCAGCTCGTCGTGTCGCCGGAGATCGATCCCGGCGCGTTCGCGCTCGTCGGGATGGGCACGTTCTACGGCGGGATCGCCCATACGCCGGTGAGCTCGCTCGTCATGGTCTGCGAGATGGCCGGTACGTACGACCTTCTCCCGTCGCTGATGTTGTCCTCCGGTCTTGCGTTCGTGCTCCTCCGGCGCGTGAGCCTCTACTCGAGCCAGCCGCGCTCGCGCTTCGAGTCGCCGGCCCATGCAGGCGAGGAGTCGCTCGACGTCCTCAAACGTCTCCGAGTCGACCACGTCTTCCGTCGCGCGAAGGTCGTCACGCTCCCGGCGAATGCCGCGCTCGCCAGCGTCGTCGATGCCGTCCTGGCGGCGCCCGAGTGGCAGGACTCGTTTCCGGTGGTCGACGCGGACGGCGTACTCCGCGGCGTCGTCGCGGGCGACGTCCTTCGCTCGGCGATGAAGGAGGAGACTCCGCTCGCGCTCGTGATCGCGGCCGACGTGATGCTCCCCGCCGCCCAGGTGACACCGCTCGACGATCTCCATACGGCCCTCGAGCGCTTCCTCGAGTCCGGCCTCCGCGAGCTGCCCGTGGTCGAGGGCGATGCGATCGTCGGTGTGCTCGACGAAGGGCACATCACGCGCGCGTACCACGACTATCTCGGCCGCCTCGGCGAGGGCACGACGGAACGGATGAGCGCGCTGCCTGCCCCGAAGGACCCGACGAAGAGCGAATGACCGGCCGCCGCGCGACCGTCCGGGCAGGGTGATCCCTCGGTCATCGCGATCGGTTGCGTGCCCGAGCGGCATTGGCACTAGTCTCCGCAAGCGCTTGTCCGAGCTCTTCGCGCCCGTCTGCTCGATCACGATCACCAAGCGCCGCCGTTTCTTCTGGGCGGCGTGGTGGAGCGGTCCGCCCGCGCACGTCCCGTTCAGGAAGCCCGATGCCGAGGGCGGCGCCGCGGCGACCCGCGAAGAGGCTCTCGCCGCCGCGGAGAAGCGCGCCGGCATGAAGCTCGTCGAGATCGATCCGCTCTGGGCGCGCGCGTGGATCCGGATCTTGCGCGGCGAGCCGGCGTGGCCGTCGAAGGTGAGCCGCGAGCCGCGAGGCCGCGCATCGACCGCGGCGCGCTCTCCGGAGGAGGAGGCCGCACGACCGGCCGAGGCGAGCCTCTCGGTCTGGGACGTGCTCGGCGTCGGCCGCGACGTGACCGAGCAGGAGCTCAAGGCCGCCTATCGACGTCGCGCGCTCGAGACGCATCCCGATCACGGCGGCAACGAGGAGGCGTTCCGCCGGGTCGTCCGCGCGTACGCCGAAGCGCAGCGCCGCCTCCGTAGGCCACGCGCCGGCCGACCCGCGAAGAAGAAGCGCGCCGAGTGACGACCGCCGGCGGCGCACCGCTCGGAGTCAGAGGTAGTCGGAGAGGCCGGCCTTCGCGAGCGCCGCCCGCGCGATCTTCTCCCAGCCCTTGTTCGCGGTCGGGCTCGCCGGGCTCGGGTGCGGCAGCGTGATGATGTCGTCGCGTCCGGTCACGAGGGCAGCCCGCTTGGCGGCGTAGTTGCCGACGCCGACGATGTGCTTCGGTTGCAGGACCGCGATCGCCTCGAGGAGCGCCTCGTCGCAGATCGCCTCGAGCTTCTGCCGTTCTTCCTTCGCCACCTTGTCGGGGGTGACGTTGGCGCCGGTCTCGCCGAGGAAGAGGAGGGGGCAGTAGTTGAGGACGAAGGCGCGCGCGAAGAAGTCGTCGGCCGCGGGATGACGCTTCGCGAACGCGCCCCAGAGGCGCTGGCCGGAGACCTCGCTGCGCGTGCACTCGAAGCCGAGCACGGGACGTTTCGCGTGGACACGTCGTGGAGAGGCGATCTCTCCGCTGAGCTTCAGGTAGTCGCGGACCGAGGCGACCTCGCCGAACGGTATCCCGGTCTGACCCATGCCGAACGGACCGGGGTTCATCCCGATGAACAGGACCTCCTTCGGACCGCACCCGTAGCGCTCGAAGTACGCGCGCGCGACGGGCCAGGCGTAGTCGAGCGGGTTGTAGACGTAGGCCACGGGCTCGCCGAAGCGGAGGCGCTTCACCCGCGACTTGAGCCGATCCATCACGGAGACGAGGTCGCCGTCCGCCGGTACGGCGGGGGGCTTGCGGCGCGTGTCGGTCCGTCGCGTGGGGGCGTCCATGTTCGTCCTGGCCGTCGTCTTCACTGGATCGCGCGCCGTGAGAGCGAGACGCGCTTGCGCGCGAGGTCCACGCCGAGCACCCGCACCTTGACTCGATCGCCGACGCGCGCGACCTCGTGCGGGTCCTTGACGAACCGATCGGCGAGCTCGGAGACGTGCACGAGGCCGTCCTGCTTCACGCCGAGATCGACGAACGCGCCGAACGCGGTCACGTTCGTCACGACGCCGTCGAGCACCATGCCGGGCTTGATGTCCTCGATCGTGCGGACGTCGTCACGGAACTTCGGCGGCTCGAAGGCATCGCGGGGGTCGCGTCCCGGCTTCGAGAGCTCGCGGCGGATGTCCTCGAGGGTGGGGAGGCCGACATCGGCGCTCGCGTACGAGGCCCACGGGATCTTCGCGACGAGCGTGTCGTTGCCCACGAGCGCGCTCGGTGAGACACCGGCGTCCTTGGCGATCCGCTCGACGAGGCCGTAGCGCTCCGGGTGCACCGCGCTCGCGTCGAGCGGGTTCGCAGCATCGCGCACGCGCACGAACCCGGCGGCCTGCTCGAATGCCTTCGGCCCGAGGCCGGAGACGTCGAGCAGCTCCTTGCGCGCCCGGAAGGCGCCCTTCTTCTGCCGGTGCGCGACGATCTTCTTCGCGAGCGACGGTCCGATCCCGGCGACGTGGGCCAGGAGCGGCGCGCTCGCGGTGTTGAGCTCGACGCCGACGGCATTGACGCAGCTCTCGACGACCTCGTCGAGCTTCTTCACTAGCAGCGTCTGATCGACGTCGTGCTGGTATTGGCCGACGCCGATCGCCTTCGGGTCCAGCTTCACCAGCTCGGCGAGCGGGTCCTGCAGGCGGCGCGCGATCGAGACGGCGCCTCGGACGGTGAGGTCGACATCGGGGAGCTCCTCGCGCGCGACGTCGCTGGCGGAGTAGACGCTCGCACCCGACTCGCTCACGAGGACGACGACGACGGAGTCGCCGAGCGAAGCATCACGGAGGACCTGCCGGCAGAAATCCGCGGTCTCACGACCGTGCGTGCCGTTGCCGACCGCGATCGCGAACGGCGAGAACCGCTTCACGAGATCGAGGACGGTGCGCTTGGCATGCTCGCGCGCGGCGTCCCCCGTCACGAGATTCACGAGCGTGTGAGTCTGGAGCTTGCCGGTGTCGTCGACGACCACGCACTTGCATCCGGTGCGCTGGCCGGGATCGATCCCGAGGACGATCCGGCGCCCGAGGGGCGCGGCGAGGAGGAGCTTGCCGAGGTTCTCGGCGAAGATGCCCACCGCCGCGACGTCGGAGCGCGCCTTCAGGTCGTCGCGCACGTCGCCCTCGATCGACGGCAAGAGGAGCCGCTTCATCGAGTCGGCGGTCGCCTCCTCGAGCTGGGCGGCGAACGGAGAGCCGCGGCGTACGCCGGCGCGGGCTGCGATCTCGCGGGCGAGGGGCTCCTCGTCGACGCGGACCTTCACCCGGAGGACGCCCTCGGTCTCGCCGCGGACGATCGCGAGCCAGCGGTGAGACGGGATCGACTTCGCGCGCTCGGAGTAGTCGTAGTAGGCCTCGAACTTCGTCGGCTCCTTGGTCTTCGACTTCACCGCCGACGACTCGACGAGACCCTCGCGATCGAAGCGCGCGCGCACGAGCGCGCGTACGTCACTTCGCTCGGCGACGATCTCGGCCACGATGTCGCGCGCGCCCGCGAGCGCGGCGTCGGCGTCGCCGACCTCCTTCTTCGGATCGACGAAGCGAGCGGCCTCGGATGCCGCGTTCCCCGACGGCGGCTGTTCGAGGATGCGACGAGCGAGCGGCTCGAGCCCGCGCTCGCGCGCGATCGACGCGCGGGTCTTCCGCTTCGGGCGGTAGGGGAGGTAGAGGTCTTCGAGCTCGGCGCGCGTGCGGCACCGCTGAATCGCAGCGCGGAGCTCGGGGGTGAGCTTCCCTTGCTCCGCGATGGTCGTGAGGATCGTCGACCGTCGCTCCTCGAGCGCGCGGAGCTGGTCGCGCTTCTCTTCGATCGCGCGGATCGCGACCTCGTCGAGGCCCTTGGTCTGCTCCTTCCGGTAGCGCGCGATGAACGGGACCGTGGCTCCACCGTCGAGGAGCGCGACCGTAGCGCGGACGGCGGCTGGATCGAGGCGCAGCTCCTCCGCGATGCGCGGGGCGAGATCGGGCTCCTCTTGCGTTGCAGGGGAGGGGGATCCTTTTCGTTCGGCTCGGTCCGCCATCGGCGGTCCTTCTAGCACCGGTCTTCGCCGTCCGTGTCGCCGAACGCAGCCGTCGGATCTCAGGCGCCTCCGAGCGATCCGCGGACGTCATCGCGCGCGTACGTAGACGTGTGGTGATGCCCGGGACGGCTCGAGCCCGATCACACCCTCGGGGAGGGTCTCGTGACCGCCGAGGACGAGGAGCCCGCCGGGGACGAGGCGCGCGGCGACGCGTTCGGCAAAGTCGCGCTGCGTGGCCTCGTCGAAGTACGTGAAGGCGACGTTGCGACAGAACACGACGTGCTGCGGCTCCGCGGGGAGGAAGCGGCGTACGTCGCGGTGCTCGAAGACGATGCCCTCGCGGAACGTCGCGCGGATGCACGCGAGGTCGCCGGAGCGCTCGAACGCGGCCGCCCTCAGGTCCTCCGGCAGCTCGCGAAGGCTGCTCGGCTCGTAACAGCCGCGCGCCGCGCGCGCGAGCACGGTCTCGTCGAAGTCGGTCGCGAGGATCTCGAGCGCGAGCGAAGGAAACCGCGGCGCCAGCGCGACGCGCCACACGATCGCGAGCGTGTACGGCTCCTCGCCCGACGCGCAGCCGGCGCTCCAGGCGCGGAGGACGCGCTCGCCGCGCGCGATGGCCGCCTCGGCGATCTCGGGGAGCAGCGTCGACCGCAGCGCCTCGAACACGTTGCGGTCGCGGTAGAAGCGCGAGATCGTCACGAAGCAGAGCGAGTCGAGCACGCGTAGCTCTTCCGGATCGTCCTCGAGGCGCTGCCGGTAAGCGGCCGCATCGTGAAGGCCGAGCTCGTCCGCGCGCGCGTTCATGCGGCGGCAGACCTGGCGCCGGAGGCCCTTGAACCCACGCCACCGAAGCCCGAGCCGCGGGAGGGCCCACTGGAGGAGCTCGACGCAATCACGATCGTTCATCGGTGCTCTCGGCTCGCTCCTCACTCATCGTGGCCTGGTAGCGGGCGGGCGCAAGCCTGGACCGTCCCGTGAAGTCAGTGCCGCGCTGCGGAGCGCCGCGGCTCGACGCTCGGCGAGTCGGCGACGTTGGGGAAGATGAAGCCGAGACCGACCGTGAGGTGCTCATGAAGCGGTCTGGGGTTTCGACGAGCCGATCCGGCATGCAGCGTGCGCGGCCGGCTCGGCTTCTCTCGAAAACGAGTCGTTCGTCGCTTTCGAGCGGGATACGCCCGGAGCACCGAGCGACGCGCGCAGAGCTCTGCGCCAGCGGAGACCGTTCGGTGTAGAGCGCGTTGTCCAGGCGTGTCACGAAGTTGGGGGCTCGAACGATGACACCTCGTGGTCACCCCCTCCGCCTCCCGTCCACGCATCTGCGCGCTCGCACTGGCTCTGGCTTTCGCCGGCGCATGCACACGACCGGACGTACCGCGTGCGGTGCCCGGCGAGGTGGCCCACGCCATGCTTGCAGCCAGTGCCGTGATCGAGGTGCCTTCGGAGACCGTCGAGCATGCCGCGCTCGAGGGCGCCCCGATCGAGAAGCTCGACATCGGTAAGGGCGAGATCGCCTACGTCGGCCTCCCCGTGGGCGCGCGCGAGAAGCGCGTGGTCCTGGTCGGTGTCCACGGTGCGGGCGACCGCGCCGACTGGTCGTGTTCGGAGTGGAAGGCGGTCACCGCCGACTGGGCCTTCGTCGTCTGTCCTCAGGCGCGCAGTCCTCATCCGGCCGACAAGAACGCTTTCGTCTGGGGGGCGGCGGAGGCGATCGCGTCCCAGGCCGAACGTGCCGTCGCCGCGCTCCGAGCGCGTTACGGCGCGTGGATGGATGACGGGTCGTTCGTCTACGGCGGCTGGTCCCAGGGCGGCACGCTCGCAGCCCAGGTCGTCGCTGCGCGCCCCGGTGTCTACGATCGCGTCGTCCTGGTCGAGGTCGGTCATACACCGCTCGATCCGAACGCCGTGGTCGCGACGTTCGCGGCTTCGGGGGTTCGCCGAGCTGTCGTCTCCTGCTCGAGCTCGAAGTGCCGTTCATTCGCCAACAGCTTCGAACGCGCTGCGAGTCGACGGCGCCTTCCCGTTCGGCTCGTCGACGTCGGCAACCGAGGGCACTGGTTCGATGAACCGGTCTTCCGCGCGCTCGGTCCGAAGGTGGCCTGGTTGGTCGACGACGAGCAGCGATTTGCGGGGCTCGGCGCCGCGGTGGATGCGCGGTGGATGACGGACTGATTTCCGCTGCGTCGCTCGCCGAGGCGTGCAGGCACGGGGGCGCGACTCTTTCCCGGACGCCACTCTCGCCGGGGGTCGAGGAGCGGGGATTGAACCGCACGAGCGTCCCCGCGTAGTAGGCTCGTCCTACTTGGCGACCTTGCTCGTGGCCCGCTGGAAATCACGTCGGATCGCGCGACGACTCTCGGCCCTGGCCGTCGTCGTCGTCGCTTGTGTCGCCGGCGGGGCGAACGCGCGAGCGCAGGATCCCCCCGCCTCGGCCGGACCGGTGACTCTGACCCCAAGGGTCGAGCTGCGTCACGACCTCCGGCTCGATGTGCCGATCACGGTGGGACTGGCGGCCGGCGTCGTGACGTGGACGCTCGTGAAGAACGACGTGGTCGCCCGGGAATGTCGCTGGTGTGACGGATCGGCGCCCGGCGAGGTCAATGCGGTCGACGACTTCTTCCGCACCGCGCTCCGCCGTCCGGACATCGAGCCGGCGAAGGCGATCAGCAACGTGCTCAGTTACGGGGTCGGGCCGGCGCTGACCATCGGGCTCGGCGTCCTCGCGGCAAGCGCCGATCGGCGGCTCGACGAAACACCGCTCAACCTCCTTCTCGTCGCCGAAGGAGCGCTCGCCGCGCTGACCGTGAGCGAAGCGCTGAAGCCGATCGTGCTTCGCGAGAGGCCCGACTACCACGCGCTCGACGCAGAGGCGAAGAAGGCCGTCGACCCCTCCGCCGAGCCACTCCTGTCGTTTCCGTCCGGGCATCCGATGGCGGTGTTCGCCGTCACGTCGGCGATGGGGACGATCGCATCCATGCGCGGCTATCGACTCGCGCCGCTCGTCTGGATCGCGGGGTCGATGGTCGGGATCGCGACGGGCTACGCGCGCATCGCCGCCGATCGCCACTACTTCACGGACGTCCTCGCCGGGACGACGATCGGGTTCGTCGTCGGTGGCGGCGTGCCGTGGCTCTTTCATCAGCCGCGCACGACGGCGACATCCGAGCTCGGCCGCATCCTCCAGCGCACCCGCCTCGCGACGACGGAGGTGCGCGGCGGCCGTATCGTGACGCTCGGCGCTTCGTTCTGAGCTCGGGCATCGGCCCGCCCGGGCGTCTGCGGGGCGGGCGAACGCTGCTCGGCGAGCTCAGTCCCTGGAGTCCGATTGAAGGATGTGCCTCAGCGCGTGCTTGACGCTCCGGAGCGTCACGAACTCGCCGAGATCGATGCCGAGGGCGATCATCGATTGGCTGACCGAGGGGCCGATCCCGGTCATCGCGCAGCGCGCGCCGATGAGCTTCACTGCCTTCGCCAGGCGTGTGAAGTGGTCCGCCGTTCGGGTGTCGATGACCTCTACGCCGGTGAGGTCGATGATCACGTGGCTGACCTTCTTCCGCTGGGTCTCGTCCAGCAGTCGCTCCATGATGCGCGCGGCGCGGGCGTGATCGACGATGCCGATCACGGGCAGGACGAGCACGCCTTCCCAGACCTCGAGCGTCGGCGTCGAGAGCTCGTCGAGGGCGAGGCGGAGCTTCTCGATGAGCTCTTCCTGCGTTTTCTGGCTCGCGACGAGCGCGGAGTTCGTCGCCCCGAGCCGCTCCGTCTGGTCGACCGCCACACGCTCGTGGACCTCGAGCAGCTGCTCGAGGGTGGCGACACGGGCTTGAAGCTCGATGAGCTCGAGCTCTGCTGCCGGCATGCTCATGAGAACGTCCTCCCATGCGAAAACGGAAGGAGCGCCAGTTTCACGCTGAGGGAGAGCGGTGAGAACAAGTCGGCGAGCTGGCGGCCGATCTCCACACGGGAGAAGAGCAACGTCACGAACATGTCGCCGTTGGGGAGGTCACCGCCGAAGGCCATCACGGAGCGAACCCCGTGGCGGACGACGAAGTCGGTTTGGGCGGGGATGTGAGGGCTCCCCAGCGCAGATTCCACGAGGAAGACGCCATACGAGCGCTTGTCGGGTGGTTTCTGCGCTGCTTTCTCGCGCCCGACGACGTCCGAGAGCTCGACGCCGAACTGCCGGAAGACCTCGCAGACCATCGGGAGCCGCGCGATGAACTCGGGATCGGGAAGCGGGATCGCCTTGTGCCCCGAGGACGAGGAGCGCTCGTTCCACGCCGGCTCGCTTCCTCGCGTCGCCAGGAGCACGAGACTGCGCGTGTCGGCATCGACGTTACTGCCCATGACGTCCGACGCGAACGCTCGCAGCGTCGGATCGAGGTCACCGGAGCGATGGGTCTTGTACAGGCGCGCGAGGACCAGCGCGCTCTTGCCAGACTCGTCGGGGAGCGCCTCGTACAGGTATCCGACGATGCGCGTCGCGACTTCTTCCATCGATGTGCAGCCGGTAGCCATCCCCCTCATGGCCGTCCCGAGAGCGAGCATGTCGCTCAACTGGTACTTCGTCAGCTGGGTCATGACAGGCCAACATATGGGAGATTTGTCATTAGCTGCTGCAAATGATCGCAGGTATGGAGTCGGCGGTCATGCGCCCGCGGAGAGCCGCGGAGAGGCACGGAGCTGGCGCGGCGTCGTCCGGATCGACGCGGTGCGCCGAGCTCACACGAGCCGCGCTCGTTGACGACGTATGATGGCAATCATATGATGTTGATCATATGAGCGCAGCCGGTAGCAATGAGGCCGTTCTCTTCGTCCACTCGACCGGCACCGGCCCGTTCTTGTGGGCCGGCGTGCCGGACACGGCGATCGGGGGGCGGACGCGGCTCCTCCCCGCGAACCTCGGGTATCCGCCGAACGAGCTCATCGAGCGCGGCCGGACGATCACGGTGGCCGACGACGCGGCGGAGGTGTCGAAGGCTGTCCCTGCCAGCGCCTCCCGCGTTCACGTCGTCGCCCATTCGTACGGGGCGCTCGTCGCGCTCGACGTCATCCCGGCGCTCGCCGATCGCCTGGCGTCGGTGTTCTTCTACGAGCCTGTCGTCTTCGGCGCGCTCGCAAGCGCCGAGGACGTGCCGGCGATCGACGCGGAAGCCATCCAGCAGGCACGGTCGTTCGCGGAGCACCCGTGGTTCCTCCACGACCTGGAGAAGGGCGGCCGCGCGGAATGGCTCGAGGTCTTCATCGACTACTGGAACAGGCCGGGATCGTGGGCGCGGATGCCCGAGCAGATGCGAGAGGCGTCGCTCGCGCTCGGGTGGAAGATGTTCCAGGAGGTTCGGACCATCTTCTTCGACCCGCGTCCGTTCTCGAGCTTCCGCATCCCGGCCCCCACCACGATCGTCGTTGGCGAGCGAACGACGCTCGCGTCGCGCGCGATGTCGCGCGCGCTCGCGCAGGAACGACCGGATACGAGGCTCGTCGAGGTCGCGGGAGTCGGCCACATGGCGCCGCTCACGCACGCCGCGAAGGTTCACGAAGAGCTCGCTCGTCACATGGCGTGGGTCGAGGCGCAGTACGGACCGAGAGAGGGCGGAAGATGAGCGCGAAGGTCGAGCAAAAGGAGCGGACGCATGCGGCGATCATCGCGTCGGCCTGCAAGCTGCTCCGCGAGAAGGGGGTCGGCGGCGCGCGCGTCGCCGACGTCATGAGCGGCGCGGGGCTCACCGTCGGCGGGTTCTACGCCCACTTCCCGTCGAAGGAGGCGCTCGTCGACGCCGCCATCCGTCGAACGGCGGCGTTCATGCGCGGCAAGCTCTTCGACCGGCTCGAGGAGAAGCCCCGTGAGGTTCGGGCCGAGGTCGTCTTGAAGCGCTACCTCTCCGCCGCGCACCGCGACGATCCGGCGAACGGCTGTCCGATGCCGGCGATCGTGGGCGAGGTGACGACGAGCGTGCCCGAGCACCGCGAGGTCCTGGCCGAGCAGATCAGCGAGCTCGCCGAGGAGCTGACGAAGCACCTCGCGAAAGACGACGCGGCATCCCGGCGCAACACCGCGCTCGGGATGATCGCGCTCATGTACGGGGGGATCAGCCTCGCGCGCGCGGTGAAGGGCACCGCGCTCTCCGACGAGATCCTCCGTGCATGCCGTGCTTTCGGCAGAGGTGAACGATGAGCTCCGAGTTCGAACGAGCGACCGCACTCCAATCGATCGTCCACAACGGCGAGGAGCGCCGCTATTCGGGGGACATCCCCGACCTATGGCAGCAAGGCAAAGGCGCCTTCGGAGGCGTCACCGTCGGGCTCCTCACGCGCGCGATCGTGCTCGCCGAGGCCGACCGCGGGCGGACGCTCCGCTCTCTCTCCGCGGAGCTGTGCGCGCCGGCGCTCCCCGGTCCGGTCGAGATCGCGGTCACGAGCATGCGCCGCGGCGGCAGCATGTCGTTCGTCGAGGCCCGGCTCACGCAGGGGGACGCTTTGGTCGCGCACGCGAGCGCATCGCTCGCTGCGCCGCGAGCGATCGCGCCCGCGGCGATCCGACCCGTCCCGCCGCGCCGGCCTCCGTGGCGTGACGTCGCCACCATCCCCGTCGAGGCGCCGCTCGGTCCGGTGTTCGCGAAGAAGTACGAGTACCGCTCGACGGGCCCGCTGCCGTTCGCGAGTGGGCCCGAGCCGGCGGCGGAGGGATGGATCCGCGAGAAGGAGACGCCGACCGTCCTCGACGAGGCGGCGATCGCCGGGCTCCTCGATGCGTGGTGGCCCGCGATCCTCGCGATCGAGTCGGCGCCCCGTGCGGTCGCGACGGTGGGCTACACGATGCAGCTCCTCGTCGACCCGCGCTCGCTCGACCCGGCCGAGCCCCTCTTCCACCGGGCACGTGCCGTCGCGGGCAGCGACAACTTCTTCGTCGAGATGCGCGAGCTCTGGTCGGGGGACACCGTCGTTGCGATGAACCAGCAGACCTTCGCGCTCCTGAGCTGAGCGCGGGCCGCGGGCGCGCTCGCTCGGGTCCGGAGCAGCGTCTCGTTCGACCTCGTCGCTGAGTCACGCGGCTCCCGCCCCACAGGGGGCCACGTGATTCGGCGATGACGAGGGCGGCCTTCCTAGCTGCGTGCGGAGGGGACGGCTTCGTCGGGCGCGCGCTTGAAGAGGCTCTTTCGCGCCGGGCCGCCTTTTCCTCCGACGGTGTGGGCGCCGATGAGGTGGAGGAGCGCGGGGAGGAACAGGATCGCCGCCGCGAAGCAGGCGATCTCGCCGACGATGGCGAGCCGGCCGAAGGACTGCATCGCCTGGTTGTCCGCGAAGAGGAGCGAGCCGTAGCCGACCGTCGTCGTGAAGCTGCAGAGCGCGACTGCCCCGAAGTGCAGCTTCACTGCTCCGGTGACGTCGCCTCCGAGGAGGCGTGAGCGGTCGAAGATGTTGAACGGGTACTCCGATCCGATGCCGAAGGTGATCGGCAAGGCGATGAAGTTGAGGAAGTTGAGCCGGCCGCCGAAGAGCGCGGCGCTGCCCATCATCCATGCGACGCCCATGACGAGCGAGAGGATCACCGCGAACGAGCCGCGCTTCGACGACGTCGCGAGCATCACGACGACGACCACGGCGAGGAACGAGACCCCGGTGGCGAGCGGTCCGTCGCGCTCGAGAGAGCGGATCATCTCTGCGAAGACGGTCGCTCGGCTGGCAGTATCGACGCGCGTTCCGTCGGCCAGACGGACACCGTCGATCGTATTCGCCATCCGGAGCAGGTTGCGCCCGTCGTTCCGTGCGATCTCCGCCTTGTACCGGATGTAGAAGACGGTGCCGAGCGTGCCGTCGCGCTCGGAGAAGCGCGTCTTGAGGAGCCCCGGAAGGTCGGTCAGGCCGAGGACGCGCAGCGTCTCGGGTGGGATCATCTCGCGGACCGTCGTCGCCTCCTCTTCGGAGAGGCTCGACAGCACCTTGGGCGTCAGTCGGTCACGCAGTCGCTCGAGGACCTCGAGCTTGGCCTTCTGCTGCTCGGGCCCGCCCGGCAGGAAGTCCTCCAGCGTCGTGATCGAGTCGATCATCGCGCCTTCCGGATCGGCCGCGTCGTTCGCGAGGATGCGCTCCTTCACGTCGGGGACCTGATCGGGGTGATCGGCGAGGACGAGGGAGCCGGCGAGGTTCATCCGCCCGGATAGGATGCGGTCCGCCTTGGCCGACCACTGGAACGCGCCGCTCGTGCGCGCGCCCTTCGAGCCGAGCTTGTCGAAGTTGTACTCCCACGGGTCCTTCAAGAAGGAAGGGAGCTTGAGCGCGAGGACGATCGTGACGAAGGTCGCGCCGATGACGAAGTAGTGCGGCCAGCGCTGGGTCGCGTTGCCTACCCAGCGTGCGACGGGCCCTCGGCTGCCCTCGCTGTCGAGCGTGGCAGGGCGCTCCTGGAGCCAGCGCGGCACGTGCTTCTGCCAGCGCTCGACGAGCACGATCAGCGCCGGCAAGCAGGGGATCATCGAGATCCACACGAGCAGCATCCCGATGAAGCCGATGACGCCGAACTGGTTGAAGCCGCGGAAGCGCGTCACCGTGAGCGAGCCGTATGCGATGCTCGCGACGGCCGAGCCGACGAGCTCGGCACGGAACGCGTTCCACACGGCCTCACGCCGCGCGAGGTCCGTGGCCATGCCGCGCGCGCGGAACTCCTTGTAACGGGAGTAGAGGACGATCGGATAGTTGACGCCGTTGCCGAGGATGATCGCGCCGAGGAACACCCCCGATGCGTTCACGTAGCCGTAGTGCCAGGTCGCGAACGCGTAGGCGCAGCCGACGCCGAAGAGCGGGGGAAAGCCGATGAGCAGCAGCGACCAGGGCGAGCCGTAGAACCAGATGACGCCGCCGAGGATGAGCACGGCCGCGACCACCGTCGCCAGGAGCGCCTCGCGGACGAGCGACTCCTTCTCGGCAGCGGCGTTCGGGATGTCGCCACCGAAGCCGACCTTCATCTCCGGGTGGAAGCTGGACGGCTCGAGCTCGGTGGTGACCCGCTCGACGAGCTGGAGGAGCTCCTCGTCCTTGCCTCCGCCGAGGCCGGACGTCGTCGACATGATGCGGAGCGCGATCTGCGTTCCGTCCTTCGACGCGAAGTAGCCGGTCGGGAAGTCGTCCTTGTCTTCGGCGTGCTTCTTCCAGCGCTCCTTGAAGCGATCCATTCCGAGCGCGTGCTCGGCGTTCGCGTTCTCGTCGAGGAGGTCCTCGACCATGCCGCTCTTGATCGCGATCTGACGGTCGAGCGTGCTGTCGGCCTCTTCGAGGTCGGCGATGTTGGCGTAGAGCCACTTGTTCGCCTCGAAGAACGCGTGAATGTCCTTGGTGCCGCTCTCGATCGAGCCGATGAGGTCCGGCCCGCAGGCCTCCCTGCAGGTCTCGCCCTCTGCGCCCGGCGCGCACTGCGCGGCGCAGGCGCTGCGGTCCCCGGTGATCTTGCGGAGGCGCTCGTCGACGGCGTCGATGAATCGCTCGTTCGCGGAGCGGTCCGGCGACTCGCACACGACAGTGAGGGTGGCCCGTCCGCCGACGCGCTCGAGGCGTCGCTCGAACGACTGGAACCCCGGGCTGTCGCGCGGAAGCAGCTCCATGATGTCGGAGCGGACCTCGAGCTTACGTGCGTACGACCAGCACGCGATCATCAAGGCCGTGGCCCACGCGATCACGAGCAGAGGCCGGCGACCTCCGAGGTCGACCATCGCGTCCACGACGCGTCGGAAATGGGACTGCACACTCATGACAACACTCCGAGCGTGTCGAGCACGCTCACCACGATTGCGGCTTGGATGCCGGCGACGACGTCGTCGAGGACGATCCCCCAGCCGTCGGGGAGCTTCTCGGCGCGGCGAGCGGGGAACGGCTTCGTGATGTCGAACAAGCGGAAGAGGAGCACCGCACAGGCGACGCCGCGCGTCGTCTGCGGGGCTACGGTGAGGGCGACGAGCACGCCGGCGACCTCGTCGATCACGACCGTCTGCGGATCCTTCAGGCCGCTCTTCCGCGCGACGACGCCCGCGGACCAGATGCCGGCGAACGTGACGACGACGGCGGTCGCGAGGACGCCGAGCGATCCTGCCCCGCGTACCAGGAACCAGAGGGGCAGTGCGCCGATCGTCCCGACGGTGCCCGGCGCGACCGGTGACAAGCCGCAGCCGAACCACGTGGCGAGCGCGCGCGCGACGCGCCCTTCGAGCGAGCTGCTCATTCGGCCTCCACGGCTGAGACGTGGCCCGAGCTTTGGGGAGAGAGGTCGAGCGGGGTGGCAGCATCGGACCTCGACGGCATGAGCCGGCGGAGGACGAGCGAGGCGACGAGGGCGTACGTCGAGCCGAGGATGCCGTCGATCAACCAGTGGTGGTCGAGGTAGATCGACGCGAAGATCATGAGCAGCCAGTACGCGACCGAGAGGACGCGGAGGCGCGGTCCGAACGAGCGCCACCCCTCCAGCACGACGAGGAACGGATACGCGCAGTGGAGGGAGGGAAGGGCGCCGAAGACGCTGCTCGCCTTCGAGTACATCCCGTGGAAGTACGAGACGCCGAGCATCGCATCCACGCGCATGAGCGCAGGCCCCTCGCTCGCGTGCGTCGCGAGGTCGACGGTGCAGCCGTGCGTGTGGAAGTACCAGGGCGGCGCCGCCGGCAGGAGGTGATAGGTCACGAAGCCGGCCACATTCGTCGCGAAGAACGCCCACGTGAAGCGCTTCATCGCCGCGGGATCGCGGACGGCGAGGAAGACGGCGCACGCGAGCGAGGCGAGGATGAAGGTGGCGTACGGGAATGCGGCCAGCAGATCGATCGCGGGCCAGTGATGCACGAGGAACCAGTCGTGCAGCGTCATCTGGAAGCCGTTGACCTCGAAGCCGAAGAGCCGCAGCTCGAGCGCTCGGAGATCGCAAAGGAGCACGCGCTCCGGCGAGAGGCCGAGGTTCTTGAGCGGGCGCATCCCGTCGTAGAGGAGGCCGACGAGCCCGACCGGATAGAGCGCAGCGAGCAGCGACTTGGTGCGCGGGCCGGTGTACGCGAGACCCGCGACCAGCACGACCGCGCCGACGTGCTCGACGCGCAAATCGGAGCGCGCTGCGGACAGGAGCGCGTAGGCGACGAACGGGATCAGGGGGACGAGCGCGTAGCGCGGCCAGAGGCGCTTCACGTGCGCGCGGAACGCCCGGAGCTTCTCGGTCACGGCTCGCCGCCTTCGTCATCCACCACGCGATAGACGAACCGCGCATGCAGCGGATACGTGTAGGCGAGGCTCACGAGGATCGAGACGACGGCACGAGCGATGACGTACGGCGGCTCGGAGACCGCGAGGACCGCGCCGAGGACGCTCGCGTTGAGGAGTGCGCCCCCGGCACAAACCACCGCGTAGCGGGCCGCTTGCGAGCCGACCGAGCCGCGATGGCGGTCGCGGAAGGCCCACGTCCGACCGAGCGTGAAGTTCGTGATCCCGCCCGCCGTCGCCGAGAGCAGCGTGGCGTACGGAGGCGCGGCGCTGGCCAGCTCCACGAGCGCGATCATCGAGACGAAGTCCACGAGCGTCGCGAGCGCGGCGGCGATCTGGTGACGACCGAGCAGCCGGAGGTCGAGGAGCCGCGCGGAGGAGCGACCGGCGGGCGCGACTTCGTGCTCGACGTGGACGCGGCTCACCCCTCTCGACGTCGCGTCGACGTCGTTCACGGGAGGCGCTCGCGAGTGACGATGGTGTCGATGCGCCCGCTCGCGCGATCGGTCGTGATGGCGATCGACGAGAGCGTGGATGCGGAGACGGGCGGAGCCGGCTTGGGCTCGGGCACACGCGCGGTGCGGAGCAGGCGCGTGACCGCGGAGACGTTACCGACGACGGCGATCGCCGCGAGCGCCACCACGACGGGGGCGAGCCTCAGGGCGAGCGGCGCGTGGGGAAGGGCGACCTCCGCGAACGGGACGAGCGTCGCGCCGCTGAGGAGGTAGGCGACGCGGTGAGCCCGGCGCATCGGCGCGCCGGAGTCGTCGGCCTTCAGCTCGCGAAGGACGGACGAGGCGTAGCTCACCATGAAGCCGCCCACGAGCGCGGCGATGCACAGCGCGAGCAGCCACACCTCCATGCGGACGAAGACGGCGATGCCGCCGATGAGGAGCGCGTCGACGTACCGGTCGATCGTCGTATCGAGGACCTGACCGAAGCGGCTCTGGGTGCGGCTCTCGCGGGCGACGATCCCGTCGAGAGCGTCGGCGAGCGTCGCAAGGACGGCGACCGCCGCGCCCGCGCCGAAGTGGCCGGTCGCGAAGAGGACGCCGGCGCCGGCGGCGACGCCGAGCGAGGCGACCGACACCGCGTTCGCCGAGAAGCCGATGCGCGCGAGCACCCGCCCGATCGGGAA
Source organism: Myxococcales bacterium 68-20 (assembly GCA_001899635.1). Classification (GTDB taxonomy): domain Bacteria; phylum Myxococcota_A; class Polyangia; order Polyangiales; family Polyangiaceae; genus Labilithrix. The sequence goes on from MKVQ01000014.1 coordinate 313,049, forward strand.
GATCGCGGCGTAGACGGCCTCCATCGGGACCTTCCCGAGCAGCGGCAGACCGGTCTCGCGTGCGAGGCGCTCGTGACCTCGATGGCCCCAAGCGACCTTCGCGATTGCGAAGGCCATGATCGCGGTCACGAGGACCCCCACGAGCGCGATCGCGCTCGCGAGGTCGATGTTCGTGCTGACGTCCATGATGAACGACGCTTTCGCTCGGTCAGTCGTAGTATTCGTTTCCGAGGTGGGTAATGAGGTCTTCGCCCACCATCCAGCGCAGCGTGTTCTTGAGCTTCATCAGCTGAACGAAGAGGTCGTGGTCCGGCGTCAGGCCCGCGGCCGCCTGCGGGGACTTGAAGTAGAAGCCGAGCCATTCCTGGATGCCCCGGAAGCCCGCGCGCTGCGCGAGGTCCATGAACAGCGCCAGATCGAGGACGATCGGAGCGGCGAGGATCGAGTCGCGGCAGAGGAAGTTGACCTTGATCTGCATCGGATAGCCGAGCCACCCGAACAGATCGATGTTGTCCCAGCCCTCCTTCGCGTCGCCGCGCGGCGGGTAGTAGTCGATGCGGACCTTGTGGACGACGTCGCCGTAGAGCTCGGGATGGGCGTCGGGCTCCAGGATGGCGTCGAGGACGCCGAGCTTCGACGTCTCCTTCGTCTTGAAGGCGCTCGGGTCGTCCAGCACCTCGCCATCGCGGTTGCCGAGGATGTTCGTCGAGTACCAGCCGTTCAGACCGAGCAGGCGCGCCTTGAGGCCTGGCGCGATGACGGTCTTCATCAGCGTCTGACCGGTCTTGAAATCCTTGCCGGCGATCGGCGTGCGCGTCTCCTTCGCGAGCTCGATGGCTGCGGGGAAGTCGACGGCGAGGTTCGGCGCACCGTTCGCGAAGGGGACGCCTTCTCGCAGGCAGGCCCAGGCGTAGAGCTGAGCGTTGGAGATGCTCGGATCGCTCTTGCGGAGGCCCTCTTCGAAGGCGTCGATCGTTTGATGGACCGGGCCCGGCGTGATGAACGTCTCGGTCGAGCCGCACCACACGGCGACGACGCGCGAGAGGCCCTTTTCGGCGCGGAAGCGAACGATGTCGGCGCGGAGCTGCTCGACCATCTCCGCCTTCGACGCGGCGCTCTTCACGTGCGTCCCGGTGAGTCGCTTGACGTACTCGGGATAGAACGCGCCCTTCATCGGACGGATGGCGGAGAGCTCTTCGCGGATCGGCTCGAGGTGTCGGTCCTCGAGGACGTCGGCGCGCTTGGCGGCCTCGTAGGCGTCGTCCGGGAAGATGTCCCAGGCTGCGATCTCGACGTCTGCGAGATCGGTGAGGGGGACGAGATCACGGATGCGCGGGGCGCGGTTGTCCGTTCGCTTCCCGAGGCGAATCGTCCCGAGCTGTGTCAGCGATCCGACCGGCTCTGCCAAGCCTCGTCGGGCGAGCAAGATCCCTGCGATCGCGGTGGTCGCAACGGCGCCCATTCCTGGAAGGAGAACTCCGAGCTTTCCGGTCGCGGGACGGATTTGGTTTGGTTTCTGCATGTGGGGCTCCTCCCGCCTCCTGGGGATGTTTTCGTTACTGATGCACTTCGCAACTTTTGGTTGCGCAGAAATCCGACGGACCGTCCGGCGGTTCGGGCAGGAGAGGAGCGGTCTGCTACGAGCTGGACCGTCAAAGCCGCCCGATCATCGCGTGATTCTGCCGCGCTCCACATGCTCCTTGTGCAAGGAGCGGCCCGGCGAGGGCGTCGCGGCTCCGTGTTGATAGGGTGCAACGTCGCGCAGGCGAGCACAGCCATGACGGCCGTCGCTCGCCGCGGACGATCGCCGCGGCGAGCGAAGATCGCAGGCCCGTCTCGAACGGGACGAGGCGGTCGCTCGAGTGACCAGGCCGATGGCGTGACGGCGAGAGCTACGGCGCGCCGCCGGGCCAGCCGATCCGGAACATCCCGCGTCCGGTCGGCAGCGCCGAGAACCCGAAGAGGAGCGTCCCGACCAGAGTGTTGTTCACGATCAGACCGACGGTGGCGTCGGGCAGGACCCACGCGGACGTGAAGAGCCAGGCGCCGAGCGCGGCGACGATCCACCGGGCCCACGTGTGTCCGAAGTAGGCCATGGCGCCGAGCGCGACGGAGAAGACGCCCACCCCGCCGACGTTCGCCATGTGCTCCGGATGGTGGCTCCAGAACATCATCGAGAAGAGCAGCCATCCGCCCAGGATGATGTCCGCGACGCTTGCGACTCCCTCGAACCTCATGGCTCACCCGGCCGTTCTGTCGACTTGATCCGTTCGTGACCGACTCTTCGAGCTGGCTAGATCCTGACGAGGATCGCGTCGGGCTCGGCCGAGACCATGCCGATGCTCTCCTCCTCGGTCTGTCCGGCGACCGCGATCCGAACGAGCGGCTGATCACGCCTCGGCGTCGGCTGCTCGCGGCCGAGGCGAATGACGGTAGCGTCGAACTCCGTGTCGCGGAGGGCGGCGAGCTCGCGCAAGGTCGCGGCGTCGCGCTCGCGGCTCGCAAGGGCGAAGTCGAGCTCGGCGCGGATGGTCTCGGTGCCGGTGGCCGCGCAGTGCTCCTCCATCCAGCGGAGGGTGTGTCCGATCATCGCGAGCTCGTGATCGATCGCGGCCTGCTCGTCCAGAGCGGCGCGGCGCGCTTCTCGGCGCATGTGAAGGATGCCGAGCCTCTTCTCGATGACGGGGTTCTTCGGCCGATCCGACACGAGGCAGGACTCGAGGGCGGCGATCTCCTCGTCGAGGCGCGTTCGGCCGACGACCTCGAGCGAGCTTCGCGACGCGCGGTGCGCGATCGCGAGGCGGACATACAGCTCGATCAGCCGTTCGATCCCGAGAAAGTCATCCGTGTGCGCGCTAGCATCGCTTCGGTCGCGCAGCGCGGCAGCGATCTTCTCGAGGGCGTTGAGCTCTCGCCGGTGCTCCTCGCTCATGCGCATCAAGAGGACAGCACGAGCCGACGCTGCGTCCGCGTGTGCGCGCGCATCGATGCGTGCGTCGATGGCGCGCCTCACCCACGCGAAATGCGGCATCAGGAGGAATGCGAGCACCTCGGCGACGAGGAGCCCCACCATCGCGGCCTCGAGATCGAGGGCGAGCAGCATGAGCGCCGCGGGGATGGTGAGCACGAGCGCATATGTGAAGTGAACGAGGGTGAAGCGTCGGTACACGCCCGATGAGTGCTTCCACCCCGTCCGGTCAGTTCGCTGCGCCATACCAACTCCTCCTGGCCGTCGTTCTCCGTCGTACGGGCGCAACGTCCATGCCCCGCGTGTGTCCTTGCGCAGACCTACCTTCGACAGTGAAATCTTCCGCAGCCCAAGGGCAGGGCTCGAAGCGAACCGTGCACACGTTCCCCAGCGCAACCGGGGGCGCCGCGCGCTCTCGCCACGGTGCGTGCGCAGACGCCCGCCCCGCCGTGCGCCGCGCCCGAAGGACATGACGTCGGAAGTCGCGGGCCGACGCGGCCGACGCGCCAGCGCGACCAACGCGACCAACGCGAGGGGCGTGGGATGATGACGCGGGCTCGGGAAGCCTGCTGGCGTCGGAGGCGTTGCGCGGCGAGCACCGAGACGGCGGGAGGTCACGCGTCCTTTCGGGAGCGGCTCGGGTTGATCGGCGCGGCGCGGCGCGGCCCGGCCCGGCCCCATCCCGCGCGCGGGATCGGGACAAGGCTCGTGAAGGCTGATCCGCTTCTGGATCGCGGCGGCTCGCTCGTGGGGGTAAGGGGAGGCGATGGTCACCATCCTCGGGACAGGTTTGCTCGGCAGCGGCTTCGTGCGTGCGCTCCTCCGGCGCGGCGAGACGGTGCATGTCTGGAATCGAACGGCGGAGAAGGCCCAGGCCCTGGAGTCCGAGGGCGCCCGCGCGTTCGTTGATCCTGCCGCGGCGGTGAAGGGAGCCGAGCGCGTTCACGTCGTGCTCTCGGACGACGCCTCCGTCGACGAGGTGCTCGAGCGAGCCCTGCCGGGGCTCACGAAAGACGTCTTGATCGTCGATCACACCACGACGTCGGCATCGGGCACGGCCCTTCGCGTCGCGCGCTGGAACGAGCGCGGCCACCGGCTGGTGCATGCGCCCGTGTTCATGGGACCGCAGAACGCGCTCGAGTCCACCGGCCTCATGCTCGTGTCCGGAGAGCGCACGCGCGTCGAAGCGGCGCGCCCACACCTGGAACGGATGACGGGGAAGGTCGTGGACCTCGGAGAGCGGACCGACGCCGCCGCGGGCTTCAAGCTCCTCGGCAACCTCTTTCTCATGTTCGTGACGACCGGCCTGGCAGAGGTCTTCACGCTCGCTCGCGCCATGGATGTCGATCCACGCACCGCCGCCTCGCTGTTCGACCACTTCAACCCGGGCCTCACGCTCGGGGCTCGGATCGATCGGATGATCGGTGCGGAGTGGTCGAAGGCGTCGTGGGAGCTCGCGATGGCGCGAAAGGACGCGCGCCTGATGGTGGAGGAAGCAAGCCGAGGCGATCACCCGCTCGCGGTGCTTCCCGCCATCGCGGCGCGGATGGACGAGCTCATCGCCCAAGGCCACGGCAAGTCCGACTGGACGGTCCTCGCGAAGGACGCGCTCGATACCGCAAAGCGTGGAGGTTAGCCCCGAGCCGTCCGGCGGGCGTGCGAGGCGTGGCTCGCACGCTCGCCAAGAGCGCGCCGCGACTCCTCGACCTCGCGTCTCGGCGGGCTCGAGATGCGCCACGGAGCAAGCCATGCATGAGGCCGCCCGCGTGGCTTCTGCTGCTGACCGGAACGTTTTGTGTTGGCTCGAGACGACGAGACGAAGCTCCGCGCGGGATGCTGTGCCCGCTCGTGGTAGCGTGGCCGTGCTTTGAGCTCCCGCGTTCGACTCGCGTTGGTGGCAGCCCTCGCGGTGACCGGTCCCGTCGCGACGATCGTCGTATCTCATCGTCGCGGAGATCGTCAGCCACCGGCGCTCGCCGGCACTTGCGACGAGGCGCACCCGTGCGCGTCCGGGATGGCGCCGGCGAACGGCTCGGCGTCGGCGCCCAGTCCTTCGATACCGAGCCGGTCGCTCGTCGACCTTCCTTCGACGAAGCGATTCACGGTCACGCCGTTCGACCAAGGGTTGCCCACGGCCGGCCAGTGGCGGAACGGCTTCGACGTTGCCGACCTGAACGGCGACGGCGAGCTCGACCTCGTACATGGCCCCGCGCGCAAGACGTTCCCGCTGCGGCCGGTCGTCTACCTCGGCGACGGTCATGGGAATTGGCGCGCTTGGAACGAGACGACCTTTCCGCCCGTCGGCTTCGACTACGGTGACGTGCGCGCGGCGGATCTCGACGGCGATGGGGTGCTGGACCTCGCCTTCGCGGTGCACTTGAAGGGCGTCGCAGCGTTTCGTCACGATGGCCGTGGGAACTTTTCGTCGCTCGGGCGCGGGCTCGATCTCGAGGTCGGAGCTCCCTTCGGTTCGCGCACGCTCCTCACGACCGACTGGGGGGACGACGGCCGTCAGGGGATTCTCGCCCTGAGCGACGGCCCGAGGCCTCCGTCCAAATCGAATGGTGGCGCTGCTTCGCTCGGGGTTCGTCTCTTCACGATGACCGGTCGGAACGCGCCCAGAGATGCGACCAGGGATGCGGCCGCAGACGCGCCTCGCGAGTGGAAGCTCGATGCGCTCGCGACGACCGCCCTCGACCGTCTGTTCGGCGACTCGCTCGCGCTCGGAGACATCGACGGCGACGGAAAGAAGGACCTGGCCGTCGGATCGAACACCCTCGGTGAAACGCGTGTCCTCTTTCGACGAGGCGCCGGCGCCTTCGTCCCGGTGCCTCTCGACGGCCTGCGCGCGCGCGGCCTCGTCCGCTCGGTGGCGCTCGCGGACCTCGACGGCGATTCCCGCGACGACCTCGTCGTGGCGTACGCAAACAGCGAAGGCGAAAGCTGGTTCGTCGGCGTCGATGTGTTCTTCAACCGCAACGGGACCTTCGAGCGCCGCGAGATCGCGCGCGAGGAATCGCGCAACGACTACACGGCCCTCGCCGTGTGCAACTTCGACGGCTCCCGCGCGCGCAGCAGCCTGGCGGTCGCGCGCGACGACGGCACCATCTCGCTCTTCGCCGCCGATGGTCATGGCTTCGTGACGCAAGACCTCCGCGTGCCGAGCTCCGGCCACGAAGGTTGCCGAGGCTACCGAGTGCGCTGCGTCGATCTGAATCACGACGGCAGGGACGAGCTCGTTGCCTCGTTCGCCGGCGAGAGCGACGGCCTCAGCGAGACCGATGATGCCTGCGTCTCACAAGGTGCGCTCAAGGTCTGGACGGTCGGGGCGTCGCTCTGAGTCGTCGGCCTCCTCGCCCGGCCGATCAGGCGGAGCCGATTCGTCGTCGGCCAGCGTCGTGCGTCGTGCCTAACGTCATGAAGGCGAAATCGACGACGTGACCTCGAACCGATACGAGCGCGCGCTGCCATTTCGATTGTGGAGCGGCCGCGCTCAGCCGTACGGTGGGCGATCCAATGCGCTCGCGTTTCGAATCGGTGGGGGTGTCGCGGTTCACGTTTGCTCGAAGCGCCCTGGCGGTCGCCGTCGCTGCCGTCGCCGCGTTCGCGCCCGCGCGCGCGTCCGCGCAGACCTACAGCTGCGGGGAGTCGCCGCTCTCGACCAATTGCGACGCGCTCGTGCCGGACAACCAGACCGTCACGTCGTCGCTCACCGTCACGCCTGGCGCGTGCGACCCGCAAGCGACCGTTGTCGCGACGGGAGTGCACCTGAAGCTCTCGCATCAATGGGTCGGGGATCTGAAGGTCAGCCTCGTTCATCCCGACGGAGCGGAAGTCTTGCTGATGATGAGGCCCGGCCTCGACGCCGGCCATCCCCACGGCTGTGCCAGTGAGGACCTCGACGTTCACTTCAGCGATGGCGCCACCACGCCCAGCGCCAGCCAGTGCAACGAGAAGTATCCGGCCATCTCCGGTACCCTCTTGCCGCTCAATCCGCTCTTCACTTTGAACGGTAAGGGCCGCAACGGAACGTGGAGCTTGCGCGTCTCCGACGGCGCCGGATACGGCAGCGGGGCGATCGACAGCTGGGCGCTCGACTTGCCCTGCACCTTGCCGCTCGTCACCGCCTCTGCGAGCCAGGCGACCGCCGTCGTGGGAGGTCAGCGCGGCCAGTTCACCTTCGCTCGCTCCGGCGAGACTACCGGTGCGTTGACCGTGAAATACACGGTCTCCGGCACTGCCCCAGCGAGCGCATATGCGCCGCTCGACGGCATCATCACGATTCCGGACGGGGCGGCCTCCGCCACCGTCGACGTGATCCCGACCAAGGACGCGCCGCCCGACACTACGGTCATCGCGACGGTCGCGCCGGGCGTCGTCTACGCGGTGGGCTCGCCCAGCGCTGCAACGGTCACCATCGTCGCCAACGCGTGTGGCGACGGGAAGGTCGATCCGGGGGAGCAATGCGACGAGGGCGACAAGAACGGCTCGGCCGGCGGCAAGTGCGCCAAGGACTGCACGCTCGTGAACGAGAGCGACGGAGGCACCGCCGGCAGCAGCGGGCCGCCCGCCGACAGCGGCTGCGGATGCAAAGTGCGCGGCGGGAGTCAATCTGCCGGCGTGTTCGGGATCGTCCTCGGCGTGGTCGCGTTCGTCGGCCTGACCCTCCGACGCCGCCGTGCGGGGAAGAAGATGACCAAAGGCTCCTGGACCAAGCTTCTCGCGCTGCCCTTCGGTGCAAGCGCTCTCTTCGCGGCACGTCCGGCCGAGGCGGCGATCGGGACGCTCGACAACGTGCCCGCCGCCACGCTGCTCTATCCCTACTTCGAGGTGGATACCGGCGCCGGCAAGAACGACACGATCATCACCGTCCAGAACTCGAGCGCGTCGGCGGCGCTGACCAACGTCACGATCTGGAGCGAGATGGGCGTGCCCGTCCATCACTTCCACGTCTACCTCACCGGGTACGACGTGCAGTCGATCAGCCTGCGTGAGCTCTTCGTCAACGGCAAGGTCCCGCAGACGGCGACCGCCGGTCAGGATCCGGCGAACACGATCAGCCCGCAGGGACCAACGTCGCAAGACATCAACTTCGCGTCGTGCACCGGCGTGTTGCCGACGGCGAACCTCGCTGCCGCCGCCATCGCGGACCTGAAGGCGGCCCTGACCGGGAAGTCCTCGGCGACGCTCGGGAACAAATGCGCGGGCCCCGACCACGGCGACACGATCGCACGCGGCTACGTCACGGTCGACACGGTGAACAACTGCACGTCGCGCGTTCCCTCGATGACCGGCTACTTCGGCGCGGGCGGAACCGGGGACGCGACGAACCAGAACTACCTGCTCGGTGACTTCTTCTTCATCGACACCGCCACCTCTCACGTGCAGGCGCAGCCTGCCGTTCACATCGAGGCCAGCGCATCGGACGCGCGCACGTCGACGGTCGGGCGCTACACCTTCTACGGGCGCTACGTGGGCTGGAACGCCGCCGACAACCGCGAGCCCCTCTCGACGGTCTGGGAGATCCCGTTCACCACGCAGGAGACCGACGTCGTCGTCTGGCGAGACTCGCGCGTCAGCCAGGAAGCGTTCACGTGCGGCACGCCGCCGAGCAGCTATCCCCTCGGCAGCGAAGGCCTCCTGGCGTTCGACATGCAGGAGGCCGTGACCGAGCTGTCGGCGACACAGCCCTTCAAGACCGACCTGACGCGCGTGCGCGTCGGCGGTGGCGCGCTCCCCGTCACGTCCAAGAACGGCACCCTCGTCTTCTCGAGCAACATGGCGCCGTCGCCGGGTGGACCCGCGTTCGACCCGGCCGCGGCGCAGTCGTACGCGATGGCCATTCACTATCCCGGCTTGAAGAGCGGCACGCTCTCCAAGTTCGGCACGAACCTCGCGGCCGTCGGCGTCGACAGCGCGACACGAGCGCATCACTCGATGCCGCCCCACGAAGGGGTGTGGGACGTGGCCAACAATGTCTATGTGCCGACCAAGGCGCTGGCCATCGGGGTCTCCGACGTGGCTCCGGCGGCGACGTTGCTCGCCCCGCACTTCGAGGTCGACACCGTCGACCCGAGCGGAGTCAACACGCAGATTCGCCTGGTCAACCTGTTCGCGTCGGCGCTGCTCGTCCACGTGACCTTGTGGACCGACTACGGCATCCCCACGCACCGCTTCAACGTCTACCTGACCGGCTTCGACTCGTCGCTCGTCGACCTGCGGTGGCTCTTCCAGAAGGGGCTCGTCGACCTCACGGCGAGCGCGGGCCAGGACCCCACCGGCGGGATCTCGCCAAGAGGTGACTATTCGCAGGACATCAACTTCGCGAGCTGCACCGGTCAGCTCCCCCCAGCGCGTCTCTCAGCCGCCGCCATCGCGGATCTGGTGAGCGTGCACACGGGGAAAGCATCGCCCGTGCGCTTCGGCGGCAAGTGCGCCGGCGCCCCGCACGGGGATGCGATCGCGCGCGGCTACGTCACGTTCGACACCGTGAACAACTGCACGCAGCGAGTCCCCGGGGACGTCGGCTACTTCGGCAACGGCGGCTCCGGCGACGCGACCAACCAGAACAACCTCTCCGGGACGTACACGATCATCGACCGCAACCAGAAGGTCTCGGTCGCCGACACGTTGGTGCACGTCCAGGCGAGCTCCACCGACTCGGCCACGACGACTCCAGGCCGTCCGACGTTCTACGGAAAGTTCGTCTCGTGGAACGCGAGCGACAACCGTGAGCCGCTCGGCACCGCGTGGCAGGCGCGCTTCATCAACAACGTCGCGCCGACCAGCCTCTTCGGCGCATTCGCCGACGGGAAGACGAACTTCGTCGTCTGGCGCGAGTCGCCTGCGGTGCTCTCGGCCTTCACGTGTGGCTCCGTGCCGACCGGCTTCCCGCTGCCGCTCCGAGAGATCCTGCAGTTCGACGAGCAAGAGCAGGTGACGGCGCTCGGGACGAACCTCGGCACGTTCCCGCTCGTATCGCAGCGCGTGGCGATCACCGATCCGTCGCTCGCGGCCGTGTACGCGTCCGGGTTCATCAGCGCCGATCTCCGTGCGCCGGTCGATGCGGTGGGCGGCCCGCCGAGCGATCCGTCGCGACGAGGCTCGTTCATGGCGGCGACCCACTACGCGAAGGCGGCGGGCTACCAGGTGCTCCTCGGCGGGTTGCAGGTCCAGTAGGGAGCGAGTCCGTCCTTCCGAGTCTCGGAGGGACGGATGGCGGCTACTTCACCCTCCGCACGCGCAAGCTCGTGTCGCCGGCCTTGCCGTTCTGGTTGCAACCGGCGGCGTTCGTCTTGCTGAAGACGAGCACGTAGCTCCCAGGCTCGAACGTGTGCCGCAACGTGAAGCAGCTCTCGGCCGTGCCGGGCGTGCTCTCGGCCAGGAGCGTGGTGCGGTCGCTCGTGTAGACGCGGAGGCTGAGCTGCTCGAGGCAGCGGCCGCTCACGATCTCGTACGTCGCGGGCGCGTCGACGTCGAACGTGAGGAGCGAGTCGCTGCAGCCGTAGGGGACGAAGACGCCGTTGGTGCAGGCGGTGTCCGCCGGGACGGCCACAGCCTTGCTCATGTCGGCCGTCTTCGGATCGAGCGGGGTGGTCGTCGTTCTCGGGATCGGCTCGACCGCCTTCGCCCTCAGGCACTTGATCGTGTCGAGGAACGGGCGGAGCGTCTCGATGTCGATCGTCGGCAGGCTCGCCGCGTTCACGCTCTCGTCCGAGTCGCGGACGTTCCCCTCTGCAGCGCGGTAGCGCGCGACGCTGCCGTCCTCGTCGGTCACGCGCACCTCGTAGCTCGTGAAGTCGGCCCCCATCTGTTCGGGCGGCGTCATCGTCCGAAGCCTTTCAAGCGCGGCGAGCTGCTCCGGCGTGAGCTCGGCGCGATCCTTGGCGTAGCCGGTGGAGCCCTCCCAGAACCCGAAGCTGGAGACCTCGATGCGGGTGCTGGTGGGCCTCCAGACGGCCTTGTTCTCGACGGTGGGGCCCGCTCCGGCTTCGGCGCGCGCGTCGACGATGCCAGCATCCGTGGCCTGGCGCTCGACCGGGCGGCTCGGCTCCGTGCGCGTCGAGCAGCCGATCGCCACCAGGAGAACGAGGACCGCAGCGATCACCTTGCCGAAGCAGAGCATGCCGGGCACCAGGCACTCGACATGCCGGGGCACCACGGCTCGTATCGAGCCTAACCCGGGAACATCTTGCGGTAGGGCTCCGCCTCTTCGCAGGCGCGCGCGAAGGACGGGCGCCTCATAAGGCGGTCCAGGTACGCCGCGGCGTTCTTGTACGTGTCGCCGAGCGGCACCACGAGGTTCGCGAAGTACAGGGCTGGCGCCGCCGCGCAGTCGGCCATGCCGAACTTCTCGCCGACCGCCCAGGTCTTCGTTGCCATCTCCTGCTCGATGATCCCGTAGGCGGTTGCGAGCGCCGTCTTCGCTTCCTCGACGCCGTAGAGGTCCCTCTTCTCTTCGGGGCGGAGCTTGTCGAGCACGATCTTCTGCATCGGCGTGCTCACGTACAGATCGTAGAAGCGATCGCGCAGGCGCGTCTGCCACGCGAGCTCCGGATCGCGCGGCACGAGCTCGGTCTTGCCGGGGTAGAGCGCTGCCAGGTACTCGATGATGATCGTCGCTTCGGGGATCGTTCGGTCCTTCGCCTCGTCTCGCAACACGGGCATCTTGCCGAGCGGCCAGAGCGCCTTGAATCGAGCGCGCACGCTCTCATCGAGGAGATCGAGCACGTGGCGCTCGAACGGCGTGTCGTTCTCGTAGAGCGCGATGAGGGCCTTCTGGCAGTACGACGAGAGCGGATGGAAGTGGAGCGTGAGAGCCATGGAGTCACCTTCGGAGTGGTCGGTTCGAATGCAGGGATGATGTTCGCAGGCCGCGACGCGCCGTCCTCCCTGCGCGGACCCGTAGGGGCCGGCATGAGCAAACCGGGAGGGCAGCGGCGGACGAGGGGGCGCTTCAGCAGCCCGTCAGCCAGTAGCGGTAGCCGTTGACGCGGAACGGGACGTCGAGCTCGCGGCAGACGTCGGCGATGAAGTCCGCGTTGAAGAAGTAGTTCTGGAAGCGGGCGATGCGATCGTCTGCGACCGCGACACGGTTGATCGCGCGCACGGCCTCGCCGTCCTGATGGGCGTACCAGAGCAGCAGGATCGACTCGCCGCGGTGGGTGCGCACCTCGCAGCGTGGTGACGAGGGAAGGACGCCCTGGATGAAGCGCTCCTCGATTCCTCCCCGCGTGGCTGCGTTCGCGAGCCGCTCGCTGCCGTAGAGCATTCCGTTCAGGACCGTGCGCCGCGCGGCTTCGGGGCCGTATTCGGTCGTGACGCCGACGACCTCGACCGTGACGTTGTCGAGCAGCAGTGCGGTGAGACGATCGAGGTCGCGCGCGTTGAAGGCCTCGCAGAACGCGTCGAGCACCGCCGGCGTCGTCGTGCGCTCCTCGTGCGGGGCGGGCTCGATCAGCTTTCCGCGTCCGCGGTGCAACGCGGCCTTGATTCCACCCGTGGTCGTCGAGAGCGCCTCGGCGGTCTCTTCGAGCGTGAGATCGAAGACGTCCTTCAGGACGACGGCGGCACGCTCCTGCGGCGAGAGCCGGGCGATGAGCGTCCCTGCCGCCTCGCGGGTGACACGCGGCTCGTGCGACGCGACCTCGGCTTCGGTCGACGCGATCTCGGGTGCGCTGCCGGGGGCCTCGCGCTGCTGTCGGGTCCGATCGATCCACAGGTTCGAGGCGACGCGGAACAGCCAGGCCCGCGGATTGGGCGGCGCCTGGTTCATGCAGCCCATCGTGACGAATGCGCGTGCCAGGGCGTCCTGCGCGAGGTCCTCCGCGTCCCATGGACTCCGCGTCAGGTACCGGCAGTAGCGAAAGAGCTCCGGACGAAGCGGCTCGTAGAGGTCGAGGAATCGATGCCACGACGTCTTGAGCGTGTCGGACAGCGCGCCGAGCGCGGCCAGTTGTTCGCGAGACGGGGTGCTCATGCCGGAGAAACGATCGGAGGTGCCCTCAGGATACGGGGCACGATCGTTTTTCGCGAATGCTGCGGCGGCAGGGCGAACGGCATTCGAGCGCGCGCGCGTCCCTCCCTAGGAGGGAGGGAGGAGGGGGCGAGCGGGGGGAGCGATGGCGTTGGGGGAGGCGCTAACGCATGCCGGAGCAATGAACAGGGAACAGGGAACAGGCAAGTTGAACGGGGAACGGCGAGATCCGGCCTGTTCCCGTTCCCTATTCCCGTTTCCTGTTGCCTGTTCCCCGTTCTGAATCCGTCTCTGCTCATCCCAACGGCATTAGAGCTAGAGGCCGTCGGCAGGCGAAACGCGGGGGAGGGGATGGCCTTCTCGTTCCGCCCCGAGCGAGCGAAGAACGAGCACGTCGTCGCTTCGCAAGGGGCGGTGAAGGGGCGCGTCACGTCGGGCGGGTGGCCCGCCCTCAGCCGTGGACCTCGTTCGGATCGAACAGGCGGCGGACGACGTGGAGGATCGAGGGGAGGACGAAGAGCGCCGCGAACAGGCACGCGATCTCGCCGATGGCGGCGAGGCGGCCGAACGACTGGAGGGCCTGGTTGTCGGCGATCATGAGCGAGCCGTATCCGATGATCGTCGTGTAGCTGCATAGCGTCACCGCTCCGAGATGCAGCTTCACCGCTTGTGTGACGTCGCCGCCCAGCAAGCGCGATCGATCGTAGATGTTGAACGGGTACTCCGAGCCGATGCCGAACGTGATCGGCAGCGCGATGAAGTTCAAGAAGTTGAGCTTCTCATTGGTCCACGCGGCGACGCCGACCATCCAGACGACGCCGAGCACGAGGGCCGCGAGGACGACGCCGGTGCCGCGTCGGTTTCTCGTCGACAACGCGACGACGACCGCGACTGCAGCGAACGACGCGAACGTGGCGAGCGGTCCGTCGCGCTCCATCGAGCGGATCATCTCGGCGAACACCGTCGAGCGGCTCGCGGTCATCACGCGCGTGCCGTCGGGCAGCTCGATGTTGTCCGTGGTCTTGGCGATCCGGAGGAGGTTGTAACCGTTCGAGAGCGAGACGCCGCTCTTGTATCGGACGTAGATGAGGGTGCCGACGACGCCGTTGGACTCCTCGAAGCGACGGCGGAGGAGCGACGGAAGGTCCTTCGGCTCGACCACGCGGAGCGTCTCGGGAGGGATGAACTCCTCGACGCGCTTCCGCTCGTCGTCGGGCAGGTCATGGAGGACGCGCGGCGTGAGGCGCTCGCGGATCCGTTCGAGGACGGCGAGCTTCTTCTCTTGCTCCTCCTTCGTGCCCGGGAGGAGGTCGTAGACGGTCGCGATGTCCGCGATGAGGGTGCCCTGCGGATCCGCCGCGTCGTTGGCGAGGATCTGCGCCTTCAGGGGCAGCACCTGCTCGGGCGTGTCCGCGAGCATCATCGCGCCCGCGATGTTCATCTTCCCGGCGAAGACTTCGTCGGCCTTGTTCGACCACTCGCCGGCTCCGCCGTGGTGGGAGCCGCGCGAGCCGAGCTTGTGGAAGTTGTACTCCCAGGGATCGTGGAGAAAGGCGGGGATCTTCCACACCGCCACGACGGTGAGCACGGCGGCGATGCCGATGAACCACCGCGGGTGGCGGGCGGTCAGGTCGCCGATGATCCGTGAGATCGTGCCGCGGCTGCCATCGCCCTCCAGGACCGGCGGTGCTTGCCGGAGGCCCGGGGGGAGCTTCTCCTGGAGCTTCTCGAGCAGGACGATCATCGCCGGCACGCACGGGATCATCGCGATCCACACGAGCAGCATGCCGACGAAGCCGATGAAGCCGAACTGGCTGAACCCGCGGAAGTTCGTGATCGTGAGCGAGCCGTACGCGATCGAGGCGACGCTCGCGCCGACGAGCTCGGCGCGGAAAGCGTTCCACACCGCCTCGCGCCTGGCCACGTCCGGCGGCATCTGTCGCGCGCGGAACTCGCGATAGCGCGAGTAGAGGACGATCGGATAGTTGACGCCATTTCCGAGGATGATGGCCCCGAGGAACGCGCCGGACGAGTTGACGAAGCCGAACGTGTACGTCGCGAACGCGTAGGCGCAGCCGACGCCGAAGATCGGCGCGAACCCGACGAGCGGTACCGCCCACATCGACCGATAGAAGAATGCGATCCCGCCGAGGATGAGGACGAGGGCGAGGCCGGTCGCCATCGCGGCTTCGCTGATGAGCGACTCCTTCTCGGCGACGGCGTTCGGGATGTCGCCGGCGTAGCCGATGTTCATCGCCGGGTGGAAGCTGGCGGGCTTCAGCTCCTCGACGTGCTTCTTCAGCCGGCCGAGCAGGTTGTCTCCGCCCGCGTCGCCGGTGCCGGTCGACGTGGAGATGATCCGGAGACCGACCATCCCGCCGTTCGGAGAGGCGAAGTAGCCGGTGGGGAAGTCGTCGTGCTTGTTCGCGTTCGCTTCCCACTTCGTGCGGAAATCGTCGAGGCCGAGGGCGCTCTTCTTCTCCGTCGTCGTGTTCTCCGTCGTCGCGGCGCCGTCCTTCGGCTCCTTCGGTGCTTGCGAGGCGCCGTTCTGCTTCTCGGCGGGAGCGGGCGTGTCGGGCGCCTCGAGGTCCTCGACCATGCCGCTCTTGATCGCGACCTGACGATCGATCGTGCGATCGGCGTCCTCGAGCTCGTCGAGCTCGGCGTAGAGCCACTTGTTGTCTTGGAAGAAGCTCCGGACCTCCTTGGTGCCGGTCTCCATGTACGAGATGAGCTCGGGACCGCAGGCGTGCTTGCACGCTGCGTCCTCGCCGCACTTCGCGACGCATGCGAGATGGTCGGTACGCTCCTTCTCGAGGACGCCGGCGAGCGAGTCGATGAAGCGCTCGTTCGCGGCGCGCTCCGGCGACTCGGCTATGACGACGAGGGTCGCGCCGCCGCCGACACGGCCGAGCTGGTGCTCGAAGGCGCGGAAGCCTGGGCTATCGCGCGGCAGGAGCTCGAGGAAGTCCGAGCGGAGCTCGAGCTTGGATGCATAGGCCCACGACGCCGCCGAGAGAGCGAGCGCCACACCGAGGACGAGATAAGGGAAGCGACCGCCGAAATCGACGAGCCAAGATACGAAGCGACGAACCATGAGACTCTCACCGCGAGAGGGGACTGACAGGGCGGCGCGAGGGTCCGCCCGTGACTCTAAGCAGAGAGGTGATGCTCAAATCAGAAAGACCATGAGCTCCGCGTGCGTTCGTGCCCGAGCGACCCGCGCGGTGACGCCGCGGGGGGGCTCGAGTGTGAACGACGCAGCCACCGTCGACAGGAGGGCGATCGCCGACGGCGCGAGGGCAGGGGCGGCAGCGCTCGCGCGCGACTTGGTCCCCGATGGCCGCAGCGCCGGTACACGAACGACCGCGCCGTGCTCCTCGACGAGGACCGGCGCGTCCTCGTCGGGCACCGCCTTCATCGCGGGCGGCGCGTCGTTCATGGGGGCACCGGACATCGTCCGGAGCGGCGCGAAGAGGAACGCGACGACCGCAGCGCACAAGGCCACGACACGCGCGGCGACGATCGCCGGGCGACGCGAGGCCTTGGTGTGCGAGCGACGTGCCATAGGGTCCGCGCACCTTACTACGCCCTCCACCTCAGCGCGAGGACGGTGGACCTTCGCGAACGCTCGCGCTCGAGGGCCCCATGCGGTCTCGACCGATCAGCGCGCCGCTCCGGTGGCCAGGGGTGAAGTCGCCAGGGGCGAAGGATAAAGCGGCGGCGTGCGGTTCTTGTCGTTCGGGCGCCCGACGTCGACGTCCTCGAACAGCAGGGCGGGGGTGACGATCGACTGCGCGTAATCCTCGACGACGAAGGGGTCGTTGCCTGCGGCCACGAGGTCCTTCTTCAGCTTCTTCGGCGCGAACCCCTCGAGGGAGAGCCCGCGTACGGGCTCCTCCTTGCCGTCCTTGTAGCGGACCGCGATCCGCGCCTGGATGGTCTGTCCGCGTCCGATCCCGCTCGCTTCGGAGAGTTGGCGGACGATGTAGACCGCGCCTTTCGGTCCGGCGGAGCGCACGGCGGCGGCGAGCAGGTCCTTCCGTGCCAGACCGCCGGACGCCGTGACGAAGAGGTTCGTCGCCGCCGCCCGGATCGAGGCGCCGCCGCGTCCGTGCCCGTTCGACTTCGGAAGGTCCTTTCGGGGGGCACGCGACATCAGGAGCGTCTTCACGATGCCCTTGTCGATCAGCGTGACGCGCTCGGCGGGCACGCCCTCGTCGTCGGTGTCGTAGCCGCTGCCGAGGAGGCGCTTGTTCGGCCCGAGCGCCGTGGGATCGTCGACGACGCTGAGCCACTTCGGCGCGACGACGAGGCCGATCTTCTCCGCGAACGAGTTCGAGCCGTCCGTCGCCATCCGCTCACCCGGCGAGCGTGGGAGCGGCTGGCCGGAGAAGGGCGCGGCGAGGAGGAGGCGCGCGAGCTGGCCGGCAGCCTGGCCCTCGAAGAGGACGCTCGCGACGCCTGCCTCGGCTTGCGGTGCGGTCCGCTGGTCAGTGAGGTTCTTCGCGAGCGCCCGGACATCGGCGGCCATCTTCTCGAACGGAGGGAGGCTCGCGGTGTCGCTCGCGGTGAAGCTCGCGGTGAAGGCGAGCGACGCGTTGAGCTGCTGTCCGTCGTCGGCGATGGTGTCCGCGAGGACGTCGATGCGGACTCGGCTCCGTCGCTCGTCGGTCCACGTCTTCTCGCTCGTGAGGAGGCGCCGTCGCGAAAGCTCGGTGACGGAGCTGACGCGGCCGCTGTCGACCTTCGGGAACTCGCGGAAGATGCTGGAGAGCTTCAGCATGAGCTCCTTCAGCTTCGCGCGATCGGCGTCGGCCACCGGGACGGCCTTGTTCGTGACGGTGCTCACGACCGGTGCCTTCGAGAAGTCGGGCACCTTGTCCTTCTCGGCAGCCTGCACCGCGCGCGAGGCCTTCTTCCGTGCGAGCGTCGCGAGCGCGTCCTTGTATTCGCGATCGGTCAGCTGCCACAGGTCGCGGCGGAGGACGCCGTAGTCGTCCTCGCGCGTGACCGTCGCCGATCCACCGGGAGAGGAGCCCGCGAAGTTCGTGTTGTCTTCGTCGGGGCTGCCGACGCGCACCTCGATGTGGAGTGTCCTGCTCGGCTGGAGGTCCTCGTCGACGAGCGCGCCGAGACGAGCGGACACCCACGAGCGGTCGGAGTCCACCACCACGTAGCGGAGGAAGTAGGGAGGCGCCTCGGATCCGAGCTTGAGCTGCGTGAGCGAGCGCGCCATCTCGTCTTCGAGCGCCTTCCGGACCGCTGCGTCGTCCGTCGGCCCAGCGGGCGCCGCCGCATGTGCGGACGCCTCCACGAGGCCGAGAGAGCACGTGACGGCGAGGAGAGCGAATACCCGCACGAGCGCCGGCAGCTTCAACGCACACCTCCTTCGAGCACCGTCGTCGAGATTGCCGGAGCCTCGAGTACCGGCGGCTTGTCGTTGCCCTTGTCCTTCAACGCGGTCTCGATCTGACCGACGAGCAGCGACGGGCTCGTTGCGCTCACCGGGACCCAGCCCGACTCTGCACCGCACACGCCGTTGAAGATGTCGTAGTCGTCGCCGGCCGCCTGGATGCGCATCAGCATCGCGAGCGGCGTGCCGACGATGTCGACTCCGCGAATGAGCTCGTCCGGTCGGCCGTCGGCGTAGACGCGATACACGACCGTGGGCATCACCTTGAAGCCCTGCGTGCCGTAGCGAGAGGTGTCCGTGAAGCCTCCCTGGATGTCGACGAAGCGTAGGCCGTAGGGACGGCCCTGCTTCTTCGCCTCTTCGATCAGGCGCGCGCGCAGCGACGCGACCGGTACGGTCTCGCTCGCCTCGAGCACGAGGTTGCCCTGGCGAGCGACGAGCGGTCGGCCTTCCTGTCGCCGGCCGTGGCCGTTGGACTGGACGATGCCGCGCGCGGGCGTCCGGCTCAGGAGGAACTCCTTGAGGACGCCCTGATCGACGAGCGACGCGCGCCGCGCCGGGACGCCCTCGTCGTCGAAGAAGTAGTGCCCGTTGAGCTCCGTGTCGCCGATCTTGAGGAGCGTCGGATCGTCGTAGAGCGAGAGGAACGCCGGCATCACGGGCTGCCCGAGCTTCTTGCCGAAGGTCTGACCGTCCGAGTCGCTCCGCAGGCGGTGCGCTTCGAGCCGGTGCCCGATGACCTCGTGGAAGAAGACGCCTGCGGCGCGTCCCTCGAGGATCGCCGGCCCGGTGAACGGCTCCGCGAGCGGCGCGCGGCGGAGTGCCTCGAGCCCGTCGACGATCTCGGTGATCGCGCCGCCGATCTGCGCGTCGGTGGGGAGGCCTTCCGGTGTCCACGCCTCGAAGGAGCGGAAGCGCGAGAGGGGCATGCCGTCGTCGGCCTGCGTGCTCGCGGTGATCATGAGACGGTACGAGCGATCGGAGAACTGGACCTCGGAGCCCTCCGAGCTGATGTACCAGCGCGTGCGCCGCCGCGCCTGGAGCGAGACGTGTGACTCCTGGATCGCTTTCTTGCCCTTGAACTTCGCCGAGACGGCGGCGAGTCGTTTTTTCCATCCCGCGACGTCGAGGCCGAGCGACGGTGCCGGATCGCCGATGTACTGCGTCGGCTTCTCCGTCGAGAAGTCGGGGGACTTGTCCTCGTCCTCGACCTTCACGTCACGCTGGTTCTTCAGCGAGACGAACCGCTCGACCGCGTCCTTGTAGGCGCGTTCGGTGGCGAGCCAGGCGACCTGCCGCGAGGCGAGGCCGTCTTCTCCGTCGAACGGGAGCGCCTGGACATAGGAGCCGACCGGCGCGACGTGCCTCGAGGCGTGGTGCGAGTCGAACGCCGGCGTTCCGACGCGGAGGTCGACGTCGATGGTGCGGCCCTCGCGATGGGTCGCGCCGTCGATGACGCCGTACTCGGCGAGGATGGTCTCGTCCTCGTGATGCGTCACCGTGTAGGCGAGGTGGTGGACGGGCAGCCGCGCGTTGCCGAGCGTCTGCATCGCGCGGTCGAGCTCCTGGCGAAGCGCGACCATGCCCGGCGGCTTTGCGGGCGAAGCGTCGACCTTCGGCGAGCCCTTCGTCACGGGGAGCGGGGCGGCAGTCCCGCCTCCGGTCGTGGTCTGCGCTGGTGCGGTCTTCGACGGGCCCGCCGGTGTCTTGGCGCCGGAGCATCCGAACGCGGCGGACGCCGTCGCGAGCGCCACGGTGAGCACATGGCTTCGAGAGATGACGAACATCGACAGAGCCTCCCCAGTGGCGAATACCTGGCAGGTGGGGCGCCGCGGAGCAGTCTAGTACCACGCCGACGGAGCTCGGTACCTGGTTGGGATGAGGTAGTGAGTGCCCCCGAGAGCCAGACTAGTGAAACCGGGAACCGTCGTCGCGCATCACTTCTTCCAGGGCACGAGATCGCTGCGAAACGCCACGGAGCCGTCCGGATCGGAGGCATCGACGGCGGCGACTTCCTCGTGTTGGATGAACGCCGACCGGAGGATCCGATGACGATGATCGATTGCGAGACGGAGACGCCGAACGAGTTCCCTCAGAAGCTGCGCGTTCGCTCGCACACGTTCCGCGCCGACGTGGACGCGGCGACCGGAGGTCGCGACGAGGCTCCCGACCCGCACGACTACTTCGATGCGTCGCTCGCGGCTTGCAAGGCGCTGACGGCGACGTGGTACGCGAAGAAGAACGGCATCCCGCTCGAGCGCGTGGAGTCGCACATCGAGCGTGACGCGAGCGAGGAGCGAAAGGGCCGCTACGTCCTGCGCGTTCGCCTCGGCTTCCACGGTCCAGCGCTCACGGACGAGCAGAAGGCGCGCCTCTACGATGTCGTCGCCCGCTGTCCCGTCCACAAGCTCATGACGGCGACCGACGTGGTGATCGAGACGGCGCCGCTCTAGTTCTTGTTTGGGGCTGCGCCCCGACCACTCGCAGGCTCCGGGCGTGCGCGGCGTGCCGTGGTCGTGGATCAATGCATGCTATCGCCGGTGCATGACCGTCTCCGTCAACCTGTCCAGCCCGTGCAACCATGCGGCTCAGATCAAGGTCCGCACGGTGACGCGCCCTGCGCCTGCTTGCGAGGAGTGCCTCAAGCTGGGGTCGCATTGGGTTCACCTCCGCGAGTGTCTCTCGTGCGGTCACATCGGGTGCTGTGATTCCTCGCCCAACAAGCACGCCACACAGCATTTCCTCGCGACACGGCATCCGATCATCACGTCGGCCGAGCCGGGCGAGAGGTGGGCCTGGTGCTACATCGACAAGCGCATTCTATGAGCTGAGGGGGGCGGCGAGCGGCTCGGCTCGCCGCGGGACCTCAGCCAAGGAACCCCACGGACGAGCGCAGATCAGTCGACGGGATCGAGGCTTCCGTTTACAGGTTGGGGCATGCGTTCCATCCGTTTCGTGTTCGCTGCATCCCTGGTCGTCGCGGCATGGGCCGCCACCGCCTGCTCCCCCGCGGCGCCGCAGCCGGCCGCGCCCGCTGCTGGTGAGGCTCCCCCCGCGGAGGCCCCGGCTCACGAGCGCCCCGAGGCCGGCCCGGGCTCCGGCCACGGTGACGGTCCCGGCAACGCGGACGGCAAGGGGCCGGGCGATGCCGATCACAAGGGCCCGGGCCCGGGGCTCGGTGGCGGCAAGGGCGCCGGTCCGGGCAACGCCGACGGCAAGGGGCCGGGGACCGGACCGCACAAGGGCGGGCACGACGCCGGTACCTGATCGGCGCGCGATCCGTTCCTTCGATTCGGCGGCTCTCAGCTCGTAGAGAAGCCGGTCGTCGAACGGAGGTCGGGGAGCGCCGCGCGGATGGCGTCGCGCGCCTGATCGCGAACGAGCCCGACGTCGTCCATCCCCAGGCCCTTCGTCTGGATCGGCTGGAGGATCCTCGCGCGCGCGTGGGCCTTCCCGAACCAGCGCGAGTGCTTCGGCCTCATCTCTCGCGTGCCGGCGAGCGCGATGGGCAGCACCGGGACCTGGGCGCGGAGCGCGAGCGAGAACGCGCCGTCCTTGAACGGGAGCAGGTCGCCGTCCTTCGAGCGCGTCCCCTCGGGGAACATCATGATCGAGATCCCGCCTCCGAGCGCGCGCTCGCACTCGTCCATCATCGTGCGCACGCTCTCGGCCTTGCCGCGGCGAAGCGGGATGTCGCCGCCCCAGCGCATCGCCCAGCCGATGACCGGCGGCTTGAACAGCTCTTCTTTGGCGACCCATCGCATGTCGAACGGGAGCCAGGAGAGGACGAAGGGATCGGCGACCGACTCGTGGTTCGCGACGACGACATAGCCCGAGTGCGCGATGTCGGGCGGCGGCTCGCCGTCGATCTCGAACGTCCACAGCGGCGTGAGCCGGCTCGTGGTCCGGCCGAGTCGTCGCATCCAGCGCCCTGGCTCTCGCTGCGTGGGATCGCCGCGATGGCGGAGTGACGAGACGGCCATGATGGGCAGGAATGCCGTCACGCACACTGCGAACTCGGCGTAGGTGAAAATGCCAGCGAGCGCGTGCTTTGCCACGCGCTACTTATATTCGAGGCGAAGCGCGCCCTCCGTCACGACTCTGCCACGAGACGAGGTCGGGGCAGGGAAGCCGATCGTGCGAGCCCGCGTTCGTTTGGTTGCTGGCCCGGTCGGTCGCGTGGCTGGCAGCCGGCTCAGGGCTTCGGGACGCGGATCGTGCTGATCATCATCGAGCCGCTCACCGCATACACGAGCGTGAACGGGTGCAGGACGAACGGGCCGAGCTCGACGGAGCCGAGCCATAGAGCCTCGTGGACGCGGTCCGTCCCGAACGCGATGCCGAGGAGGAGGACCAGGATCAGGCTCGAGGGGATCGGGGTGCCCTCGTAGTACTTCACCTTCCCGCGCTCGTCGGAGAGCGACGCCGCGGTCACGTTGTACCGGGCGAGCCGGCCGATCCCGCACGCGACGAAGTAGCAGAGGATGACCGCGTCCCACCCTCCGCGTAGTCCGAGCGCGAAGCCGAGGGCGGCGGGGGCGACGCCGAACGAGACGATGTCGGCGAGCGAGTCGAGGTCGGCTCCGAGCGGCGACGACTTCCGGCGCCAGCGCGCGACGGCGCCGTCGAGGGCGTCACACACGAGCGCGATCGGCAGGAGCACGAGGGCCGCCCAGATCGCGTTCCGCTCAGCCGTGGCCATGTAGCTCATGCTCGCGAGGATCGCGCCCGCGCCCGAGACGGCATTGCCGATCGTGATCACGTCGGCGAGCACGAACGTGCGGATCAACGAGAAGGGCTTCTTCTTCGTCTTCCCGGTCGTCCCGTTGTCCGCAGTCTTGTCGTCTGGCTCGTGGGTGGCTTCCACCTGGGCGAGCATATTCCCTGGTTCCCCTCGTGTGATCACTCACCGTGAGATGCACGAATCGCTCCGCGGGCTCTTGACTCCTGGGAGGACGCTCGAGTCGACAAAGGCCGAGCTGGTCGGGCGCGAGGATGGCGTCCGCTCCGTCCTCATGGAAGACTCGGCCGTGAGCCGGGAGCTCCGGATCCGATGCCCGCTGCCTCCACGACGACGAAACTCGCGCTTCGTCCCTACCAGCGCGACGCCATCGATGCCGTGCTCGGCGCTCGGCGGAGCGGCGTCCGCCGGATGCTCGTGTGCCTCCCGACGGGGGCGGGCAAGACGGTCATCTTCTCGCATCTTGCTCAGCTCGCGCGGCGGCAAGTGCTCGTGCTCGCGCACCGGGAGGAGCTCCTCGCGCAGGCTCGCGAGAAGATCGAGCGTGCGATGGAGGGCGCGGCCGTCGTCGCGATCGAGCAAGGCGCGGCACGCGCGCCGGAGGACGCGAGGGTGCTCGTCTGCTCGATCCGGTCCCTCCACGAGGAGCGGCTCGCACGGTTGATGCGCGGTCGCGACGTGGGGCTCGTGATCTACGACGAGTGCCATCACGCAGCGGCCGACGACAACCTCCGCGTGCTACGTCAGCTCGGCGCGTTCGACGACGACTGGACGGGGACGTTGCTCGGCTTCACGGCGACCACGTCGCGTGGCGACGGCAAGGGCCTCGATACCGTCTTCGAGCGCATCGTCTACTCGCGCAATCTCCCGGAGATGATCGAGGACGGTTACCTCTCTCCGCTGCGCGGCTATCGCATCTCGACTTCGGCCGATCTCACGCGGCTCTCGCCCGGCGGTCTCGACTTCCGAGAGGAGGAGCTCGCTGAGGTCGTCGACATCGAGGAGCGCAACGCTCTCGTCGCGCGTTCGATCCAGGAGCTCGCGCGCGATCGGCGCACGATCGCGTTCTGCGTGACGGTGGGCCACGCGCGGAACCTCTCCCGCTCGCTGAACATGCTCGGGGTCCCCGCGGGGGTCGTCCACGGGATGATGCCGAAGGACGTCCGCGCGAAGGCGCTCTTGGACTTCCGGGAGGAGCGCACCCAGGTGCTCTGCAACGTGGCGGTCCTGACGGAGGGGTTCGACGACCCTGGCGTCTCGTGCGTGGCGATGGCGCGCCCCACGCGGTCGGAAGGGCTCTACGCCCAGTGCGTCGGGCGGGGCACGCGGCTCCATCCAGGCAAGAAGGACTGCCTCATCCTCGACTTCGTCGACCTCTCGAACCTGAGCCTCTGCACCCTCCCGTCGCTCTTCGGAGCCCCCCGCGACCTCGACCTCGACGGCGGTGACGCGAACGAGGCACGGCGCATCTGGCAGCAGATCCTCTTCGATCATCCGGGCTTCGAGCTCGAGGCCGGAGCGCTCACGCTCCGCGAGATCCAGGACCGCGCGGCGAGCTTCGATCCCCTCACGCTCTCGGTCGATACCGAGGTCCGCGCGATCTCGGGAAACGCATGGTTCTCGCTCGGCCGGCACGGCGTGGGGCTTCACTTCCACAGACGCGCGGGGCGTCCGAGCGAGGTGCTCGTCCTGAGGCGCGCCGCGCGGGGCAAGGCCTGGGAGGTGGTCCTCGACGGAAAGACGATGGACCGCTTCTCGAGGATGGAGGAAGCGGTGCAGGCGGTCGACTACGAGATCGGGCGCATGGGCCGCGCGGCCGCCGCCTCCGCCCTCGAGAGCGCCGCGTGGCGTCGCGCGCCGTCACCGTCGCCGCCTGCGCTCGCGGCCGAGGCGCTCAGGCTCGCGGTGTGGAGGCGTGTCGTCGGGGGGTGACCGACCGACCGATCACACACGTCCGCGGAGGTGCGCGCCGAAGAGCGCGATCAGCTCCGCGCGGAGCTCCGTCTCCGAGTGCTTCGGCTCGTCCTGCCATACCAGTGTCTGGATGACGCCCATCATCGCCTGGGTGACCGTCCACGCGGCGAGGTCGATGTCCGGCACGCCGATGTCCTGGCGCTTGCGGAGCGAGGCGGCGAGCGACTCGGCGAAGACGGTCTGGCTCTGCGCGAGCGTCGGCATCAGCCCGATCGTGTGAGCGACCTTCAGCACCGCTCGAGGGACCCGCTTGTTGCTCGTGTACGTCTCGAAGCAGAAGTCGACGACCTGTCCGACGCTCTCGTCGAGCGGGAGCTCGTGGGCCGACTCGAGCAGCGCCTCGAACGCGCGGAGGTTGTCCTGCGTGGACTTCACCGCGAGGGCCGCGAGAATGCTGCGTCGATCGCTGAAGTAGTCGTAGACCGAGCCGATGCCGACGCCGGCGCGGTTCGCGACCTCCTGGAGCGTGAGCTCCTCCTCGTTTCCGCTCCGCGAGAGACGCTCCGTGGCAGCGCCGAGGATGGCCTCGACGACGCTGCGCGAGCGAGACTGGCGAGGCGCCTTCCGGAGGTACGAGTCGTAAATGGATGAGATCCGCGACACGGTGGCCACTCTACGCCCTCCCAAGCTCGAGCGTTCGAGCGTTGTCCGGGACGGCGAGGAAGAAGGCGCGCCACTCCGGACGACCCAGGCGCTCCGCGCGTCGCTCGACGCGCCTCCGTGCGTCGTTCGCTGCAGCCGTCGCCTCGTCGGCGCGCTCGAGCGCGGCGAGCACCTCTGCGAGGACGAGCGGCGGAAGCGACTCGCCCTGGAGAAGGCCGCCGAGCGACTCGAGCTTGGCTTTCGCCTCGAGCGCGTCGTCGAGCGCATCGGCCGCGCGCCCGACGGCGAGGAGCGCGCGCGCCCGCGTGGCGAGCGCCCAGCCATGGAGGCTCGGCGCGGCAGAGAGCAGCCGCACCGCGTGCACCGCGTGCTCGAGGCTCGTCTCGTGATCGCCATGCGCATGCTCGAGCGCGGACGCGTGTGCGCGGGCCCAGCCTTCGAGCCGGCTGTTCCGCACCGCACGGCACTCCTCGATCGCGGAGCCGAGGAGCGACCGCGCCTCGTCGCGGCGGCCCGGCCGGTGCGTGAGGATGTAGCCGAGGTTGACGTTCGCGTAGGTGATCGCTTGCTGCGCCCCGGCGCGGATGCACTCCGCCATGTTCTCGCGAACGATCGCCTCGGCGCGTTCGAAGTCGCCGATCTCGGCCCAGCACCAGCCGATCGTGGTCCGCTCGAGGCGGACGTTGTTGCGATCGCCGGTCCGCTCGAAGGCCTCCACCACGGTCTCTAGCCGGGCGAGGAACGTCGCCACGTCGCCGGCATGTGCCGCGCGGAGCCCCTGGACGTGAGCGACCTGCGCCCGCGTGAGATCGTCGAGCATCACGGAGGCACGCGAGGGCGATGAGAGCGATCCGATCCGCTCGAGCATCTTGTCGCTCGCCGCGAACCGGCCGGCGAAGATCATCTGGAACGTCCCGCGACACAGGCAGACGAGCTGCGCTCCCTCCGCGCCAGGGCCGGCGTCAGCACTCGCGGCGCGCTCGAACCAGCGATCGAGCGTGGCGTAGTCGCCGAGCCGCGCGCTCGAGACGACCGCCTCGGCGACGGCGCGGAACCACTCGCTCGTGCCCTCTCGGAATAAGCGGGCCGCGCTCGTCGCTTGCCTCTGCGCGTCGGCGTAGCCGCTCTGCCAGTAGCTCGCGACCGCCTGGAGGTGATACGCGGCGGCGAGATCGCCGTTGCTCGCGCCGGCATCGATCGCGCGCTGTGCATGGCGGCGAACGGCGTCGAGGTCCCGTCCGTCGAGCGCCTGCTCGGCCGCGCGGCGGAACCAGCGGACCGCGCGCGCGGGGAGATCGCCGCGCATGAACTGCTCGGCCAGGAGGAGCGGCTCGGCGTTGCCGCTGCTCTCGAGCCACTCGGCGGCGAGCCGGTGACCCCAGGCGCGGTCCTGCTCCGTCAGCATCGCATAGGCGGCGTCGCGGACGAGTGCATGACGGAACTTGAGCTCGCCGGTGCGGCCGCCG
>MKVQ01000014.1:340234-364814 GCA_001899635.1 Myxococcales bacterium 68-20
GCGGAGCACGCGCTTCACGTCGTCGCCGAGCGCGTCGAGGCGGCTCTGCACGATCCCGAGGACGGTGTCGGGCAACGTGTCGGACTGGCCTCCGGCGACCGTACGGATCAGCTCCTCGAGGAAGAACGCGTTGCCGCCCGAGCGCTCGACGATGCGCTCGACGTCCTCGTCGGAGGTCTCGCTCCCGAGCACCTCGCGGACGAGGTCGCGGCTCGCCTTCCGCGAGAGCGCGTCGAGTCGGAGCTCGACGAGGCCGCTCGATGCGAACAGCTGCGGGAACGACGCCTTCACCTCGGGCCGCGCGAGCGCGAGCACGAAGAGCGGCGCCCCGGCGAGTCGCTGGAGGGCCGCGTCGACGAGCTTCACGCTGACGAGATCGCCCCAGTGCAGGTCCTCGAGCACGAGGAGGACGGGGTGCAGCGAGGTCTCGGCGCGGAGCCAGTCCACCCACGCGGACGTCATCGCCGCGTTCATGAGGAGGGGATCGCGCCGCGCCGCCGCGAGCTCGGGGACGTCGGTCTCGACGAAGCTCGTCCCGATCATCTCGCCGAGGAACGCGGCGATGCGGAGGGCCTCCGGCCCCGCCGTCACGGTGCGCGCGACTCGCGCATGGAGCTTGGCGCGTCGCGCATCGAGGCCGTCGGTGTCGGTGATCTCGGCGGCGCTGCGCACGAGCGGCGTCGTCATCACGAAGGGCGAGCCCGCGCCGAGGGAGTCCGCTGGGCCGAAGAGCACCTCGACGTTTCCGGACTCCTGGCTGACGATCGCGCGCGTGAGCTCGCGTCGCAGCCGGCTCTTTCCCATCCCAGCGTCACCGAGGACGAGTAGAGCGCGCGCGATCGGCTCGTCGACGCACTCGTCCCAGAGGGCGCGTGCGGTGGTGAGCTCGCGGCGGCGGCCGACGAGAGGCGTCGGTCGGCCGAGGAGCGTGCGGCCGGCGTCGTTCTCGCGCGCTCGCTCGAGCGTCTTTCCGCGCGCGCCTTCGGCGACGACGAAATGGACGTCGACGAGCTCCGCGGTCAACGTGTCGACGCGCGCCTCGCCGGGGAGGGCCTCGTCGAGCGTGCGCGCGGCCCGGTCGACGACCTCGCCGGGCGGCTCGGTGGCGGCCTCCATCTGCGTCGAAGCGAGCGCGAGACGCATCTTGGGATCGAGCGCACGCAGGGCGAGCGCCGCCGCCGCCGCGCGGCGCGCCTGATCGGTGGAGGAGGCCTCCGGCGGCAGCGTGAGCACGAGCGAGCCGTCGGCGACGCGATGAAGCGTCGCTCCCGCTCGGCTCGCTGCTTCCCGGAAGGGCTCGAACCGGCTCTCGACGTTCGAGCTCCCACGCGCGACCACGATGGAGCGAACGCGCTGCTCGCGCGCCGCGAGCGCGCGCGAGACGACATGCACCCCCGACTCCGCGTCGCCGACGCTCTCGATGGCGCGGAGCTCAGCCAGAACGGCGTCGCCGTCGCGCAGGCGCGCGCGCGGGTCTTTCGCCAGCATGCGTGTGACGAGGCGAGCTAGCGGCTCCGGCACGTCCGCGCGGAGCGTCCGGAGAGGCAGCGGTTCGTCGATGACGATGCGTGCGAGGACCGCGAGGAGATGCCCGCCGTCGAATGGGTTGTGGGCGGTCAGCGCGTAGTAGAGGACACACCCGAGCGACCACACGTCGGTGGGCGCCCCGATGTCGGCTGCCGCCGACGCTTGCTCGGGTGACATGTAGCTCGGGGTCCCGACGAGGGTGCCTGCCATCGTCACGACCGAAGACGGCGCGACGGACCTGGCGGTCCCGAAGTCGACGAGCACGGCGTCGTCCACCGAGCCGTTCCGGAGGAAGATGTTGCCCGGTTTCACGTCGCGATGGACGATCCCGCGCCGATGGATCTCGCCGAGGCCGGACGCGATCCGCATCCCGAGCTTGAGCGCTTCGCGGATCGAAAGGCAGTGCGCGTCGTCGATCGTGCTCGGGCCGCTCCGGCTGTCGCGCGTGGGGGCGTCGCGTGACGCCTCGCGCGCGGTCCGGAGCTTCGCGGAGAGGTCCATCCCGTCGAGCCACTGCATCGCGAGCCAGCGCTGGCCGTCGGGGAGCGTGCCGTGCGCCACGTAGGGGACGATCCCCGGATGCCGCAGCTCCGCGAGGACGCCGGCCTCCCGACCGAAGCGCTCGGCGGATTCGGCGTCGCTCGAGAGGCTCAGCTTGATCGCGACATGACCGCCCGCATGGCGATCACGCGCGCGGAGCAAGCGAGCCATGCCACCGCGCGTGACCTCTCCCTCGATCTCGAAGCGTCCGTCGATCGTGTCAGGAAGGCCGATCACAAGGGCGTGACGATACCATCCGCCGAGCGCGATCGGGACCCCACAGATGGCCGAGCGACATCGCGATCGCTCTCGCGCGCGGAAGCCGCAGGCTACGACGGCTGGGAGATCTGGATCCGCTTCATGTTCGGCACCGCCTCGAGCGTCTCGACCAAGGTCGCGACCGTGATCTCGGCCGGGAGACTGACGTCGATGGTGAGGGCCGTCCTGCGCTTGTCGTCGAGGCGCCGCTCGTACTCGACGTCGACGACGATGGCTCCGAGATCGGTGATCGCCTTCATCACCTGCGACGTCGACGACTCCGCTTCGTCGGCGATGACGAGCGAGATTCGTCGCTTCGTGATGAGGTCGTTCTTGTCCTCGAAGCGCCGGAAGATCGTCAGCGCGAGGATCCCGATCATCGTGACGGCTACGCTCTCGATGTACATCCCCGCGCCGGCGCAGAGCCCAATCGCGGTGACGAGCCAGAGGCCGGCGGCGGTGGTGATTCCCTGGACGCTGAGCCCGCTCCGCAGGATCGCGCCGCCGGCGAGGAAGCCGACTGCGGAGACGACCGACGCCGCGATTCGGGACGCGTCGACCTCGACCCCTTCGCCGTGTCCGAAGTTCTGGTAGTAGGCGAACTGGGAGGACACGACCATGAACGTGGCGGACGCGAGCGCCACGATGAGGTGCGTGCGGAGACCGACCGGGCGGCGATGCAGTCCGCGCTCGTAGCCGATCGCTCCTCCGAGCGCGGCGCCGGTGGCGATGCGGGCGAGCAGCTCCGTGTGGGCCAACATCGTGCGCGCGTCCTAGGCGAGCAGGAGACGGAACGCGAGGACGCCGACGCCGGAGGCGGTCACCTCGCTCCCGACGAACCGCTGGACCGACCACGCGAGCTCTTGCGTCACCGGCACCGGCGCGTCGATGTGCCAATACCCGGCGGTGAGCTCGTAGCCGAGCACGAGCACCAGCCCTGCGATCATCAGCTGCGGGCGGATCGGCTTCTGCGCGCAGCCCCACACGAAGGCGAGGACGCCGAACACGGCGACGAGGTCGTTCACGAGCTGACGCGGATGCTCGCGGAGCCACGGATGGGCATCGAGGCCGCGCCAGACGAGCGCGTGGATCACGAGCACGCCGACCAACGCTCCAATCGCCTGGCTCGTGACGAGGCTCGTGACGCGGCGGGAGTGGGCCTGGGGCCCCACGGCTGCGTGGGGAGGAACCGATGGCCCCACGGCTGCGTGGGGAGGAACCGATGGCCCCACGGCTGCGTGGGGAGGAACCGATGGCCCCACGGCTGCGTGGGGAGGAACCGATGGATCGAAGGTCGCTGGATCGAACGACGTGAGGTAGGTCCGGACCGTTGCCAGGACAGCCGCCACCGCGACCAGCGTCGTCACGGTGTTGGCTGCGATCGCGTTCGCGGCGGTGGAGCCGAGGACTCGCTGGAGGAGGATCCCGCAGCTCACCACGAGGGCAAGTCCGAATCCCGTTGCTGCACCCAGAGCTGTCGTCCGGCGATGCGCCGTCGAATCGATCCCGTTCACCGTGGTTCACCTCGTTGGCTTCATGAGCCGCGACTGGAGGTTAGCACCGTCGTGACCGCATGACTCCCCTTGCGAATGCGGCCGCGGCGGCATGACGCGCCCGCCAATACTCCATCTCCGGGGCCGGGACGCTGGTCGTGCTCCCGCGGATCGGGCGGGGAGGTCCCGCTTCCGCTGGCGGGGCGGCGTGACGATCGAGATGGTCGTGCGCCGCCGCCTCCAGCGAGCGTCGATTGGTGCGCCGCGGCAAGGTCGCATTCGGAAGCGGACGCCGTGGACGAGCGCATGCCCGGCAAAGTACGCTGAGGCGTTCCATGCGGACGGAGTCGACCGCCTCGGAGATCTCTCTGCCCTGGGAGCGCCCTCGGAACGTCTTCGAGGCGCGCGCCCTCCACCTCGTCCTCGCCTGGTCGCTCGACGAGCCCGACCGGCTCGGGGAGGCGATTCCGATCCGCGACGCCGTGTGTGTCGGTCGCGGAGGAGCGCTTGCGGACGATCCGGCCCCGCGGGGGCAGCCGTTCCGGATGCGTCCGGGCACGACGCGGTCGTGTTCACCGATCGCGAGCGCGCGGATCTCGCGTCTCCACCTCGTCGTCTCGCCGACGGGTAACGGCACGGCGGAGATTCGCTCCGTCGGCCGCGCCGTCATGCGGGTCAACGGGAGGGCGTGCACGAGCGCCGAGGTGCGCGCCGGCGACGTCGTCGAGATCCACAACGCCGCCGTCTTCCTCGTCACCGAGCGCCCGTTGCAGCTCCCGGTCGTCGACGAGGAGCTGACGCGCTTCGCGTTCGGCGCTCCCGATCGCTTCGGCGTCGTCGGCGAGGGCGAGGCGGCGTGGGAGATGCGCTCCGCGCTCGCGTTCGCGGCGTCGACCGATCGCCATGTGCTCCTCCTCGGAGAGAGCGGGGCCGGCAAGGAGCTCGCGGCGCGGACGATCCACGGGCTCTCCTCGCGACACGCCAAGTCGCTCGTCTCGCGCAACGCGGCGACGATGCCCGAGTCGCTCCTCGATGCCGAGCTCTTCGGCAACGTGAAGAATTACCCGAACCCGGGCATGCCCGAGCGTCTGGGGCTCATCGGCGAGGCCGACGGCTCGACGCTCTTCCTCGACGAGATCGGCGATCTGCCGGAGGCGCACCAGGTGCACCTCCTCCGCGTCCTCGACTCCGATGGCGAATACCAGCGCCTCGGTGAGTCGAAGGTCCGGCGCTCGTCGTTCCGCCTCGTGGCGGCGACGAACCGGCCACTCGAGGCGCTCAAGCACGATTTTCTCGCGCGCTTCACCCATCGCGTCAACATCCACGGTCTCGGCGACCGTCGCGACGACATCCCGCTGCTGCTCGCGACCCTGCTGAAGCGGACGGCAACGCGAAACGGGGCGATCGCAGCGAAGTTCTTCGAGCGCCGCGGCGGAGAGATCGCGGAGCCGCGCCTCGCTCCCGATCTCGTCGCGCGCCTCTTGCGCCACACGTTCACGCATCACGTCCGTGAGCTCGATCGGCTCCTCTGGCTCGCGATCGGCAGCGCCCCCGCGGACTACATCGGGCTCACGCCCGCGGTCGAGGCCGAGCTCAACGACTCCGAGGAGTCGGCCACGGTCGTCGCGCCGACGGAGCTCGACCGCGACGCGATCGTGAAGGCGCTCGCCGAGAACGGACGCAGCCCTTCGAAGGCGGCGAAGGCGCTCGGGCTCAAGAATCGTTACGTCCTCCTCCGGCTGCTGAAGAAGCACGGGCTCTCGGCGGCCTCCGAGGACGGAGAGGGAGAGGCGTCGTGATGGACCCGCGGATCCTGCGCGAGAGTCTCGAGACCGTGCTGGCGATGGACGACAAGTTCCCGCGCCGCTTCTACGAGATCCTCTTCGAGCGTCACCCACAGGTCAGCTCGCTCTTCGTCCGCTCCAGCGCTGGCGCGCAGCAGAAGATGTTCGCGCAGAAGCTCTGCGCGATCGTCGACCACGTCGAGGACGCGGAGTGGATGACGCGTGAGCTCGAGCGGATGCGCGTCGCTCACGACGAGTACGGCGTCACCGCCGAGATGTTCCCGTGGGTCGGCGACGCTCTGCTCGATACGCTGCGCGAGGCGCTCGGGAGCGGCTTCACCGCCGAGGTCGAGCAGAGCTGGCGCGTCGCCTACGCGCGTCTGACGAGCACGCTGTTGAAGGAGCGATGAGCGCGCTCCGCTGCCCGCCGCAGTCATGAACCGGAATGGACGGAGTCCAGCTCTGCTGGACGGAGTCCGTGGAGGTCCAAGAGGAGCCGGCGAAGGCCGGCCCGCATTGAACCGGAACGGACGGAGTCCAGCTCTGCTGGACGGAGTCCGTGGAGGTCCAAGAGGAGCCGGCGAAGGCCGGCCCGCATTGAAGAGCGGGAGCAGCGCTTCCGGCGGCAAGTCGGGCTTCTCGGCAACGACCGAGAGCGCGACGAAGCACCGGGCCGCGCTCGCTCGCTGCGTCGCCGTCGGCACGGTGCTGCTGCCGTTGTTCGCCGGCTTCGACGTGCTCGTCTGCTCCACGCTCTATACCTCCGCGCGCCTCTCCGTGCTCTTCGCATGGCGCGCCTTCGCCGTCGCCGCGGCCGCCGCTGCCTGGTGGACGGCGGTGAGCTCACGCACGAGCGACCGGACCGCGAGGATCATGCACCCGATCGGTCTCATGCTCGTCGCCGTCGGGTTGACTGGGATGGCCGCGGAGACGGGCGGTCCGAGCAGCCTCTACGTCCAGGGCCTTGCGGTCGTCGCGATGGTGCGGACGGGCACCGTCCCTGCGCCCGCGAGGGATTCGCTCCTCCACGGCGGCGCGATCGCGCTCGTCTATCCCGTGATCTTCACCGTCCTCTTCGCGCTGGATCCCGCCGGTCACGCCGCGTGGCTGACGCGACAGGAGCTCGGTCTCGCGATCGCCCAATACGCACTCGTCGTTGCGGCGATCGCGTGCGGGTGCCTCGCTGCGCATGCTTCGTGGACCGCGCAGATGCAGCTCTACGAGGCGCGGAAGCTCGGTCGCTACCGACTCGAGGCACCGATCGGCCGGGGCGGACAGCACGAGGTCTGGCTCGCTCGTGACGGCGCGCTGAAGCGGAACGTGGCGCTCAAGATCCTCCGCGCCGCGGCGGCGTCGGCGGATGCGCTCGCGCTGTTCCGGCGAGAGGCGGCCCTCGCGAGCCAGCTCAAGAGCCCGAACACGGTGCGCATCTTCGACTTCGGCGCGAGCGACGACGGCATCTACTACATCGCGATGGAGCACCTCGACGGCGCCGACCTCGGCGCGCTCACGAAGGCGCACGGGCCGATGACGCCGGCGCGCGTCATCCATCTGGGCGTCCAGGCGTGTCGGTCCCTCGAGGAGGCGCACGAGAAGGGCCTCGTTCATCGCGACGTGAAGCCGAGCAACCTCTTCGTCACGCGTAGCGGTGACGCGTACGACGAGCTGAAGCTCCTCGACTTCGGCATCGCGAGGTCGGTGGAGAGCGACGCCGAGGCGACCTCGACGGCACTGACGAAGACGGGAAGCATCCGCGGGACGCTCGCGTACATCGCGCCCGAGTGCTGTCGCGGCGAGACGGCGACTGCGCTCGCGGACGTCTACAGTCTCGGGGCGACGTTCTACCAGCTGCTCACTGGCGCTCCGCCATTCATCGGCAGCGACGTCGAGATCGTCGCGAGCCACCTCGACCGCGCGCCGCTGCCGCCCTCGAAGCGGCTCGACGAGCCTGTCCCCATCGATCTCGAGAGCATCGTCCTCCGCTGTCTGGAGAAGGACCCGGCGCAGCGCTTCGCGTCGGCGCGCGAGCTCCGCCAGGCTCTCGAGCGCTGCGTGTCGGCGGGGAAGTGGAGTCGTACGGACGCGGCGGAGTTCTGGACCGTGCAGCGAGCAGCGCTGCTCGGCAGCTGGGAAGCCGAGACCGTCGTCTGAGGGCGCGGCGGTCACGCTGGGAGGGCGTGATTCGGCGCCGATCTCGCGAACGCGGGGAATCGAACGCACTCCGCAACTTCGGGCGCAACATTCCGAGCGATCGGTCGAAGGAAGGAGGAATGAATCCGCACCGCAAGGTCCCCGCCGTGGTCGTCGTCACGATCGACCTCGACGATGGCGAGGCGTGCGCCCCGACCGAGCGCGCGCCGCCGTACTTCGAGGAGGCTGCGTCGTCGTCGTCGTTCGACGCCCTTGTATGCGATGGCACTCCACACGGCTCGAGCTCCGCTGGCCCGCCGTGACGCTGTCGCCCGCCGTCGGTCGCGCGCAGGCTTCATTCGGGAGCCGAGCGCGACCGCTCCCTCCGTCCCGCCGCGCTGAAGCGCTTACCGCGGAGCACGGAAGGAGCGTGCGCGATCGAACCTCGAGCAATCGAGGCCACTCCGAATCCCGTCGTTCGCAGAACGCGCCGGCGATGGCGGTGCTCACTTGCATTGACCTCCGATTCACGCCCGCCCGTTGGACGAGCGGGCGTGAATCTCCGGTCAAAGCCTGCTCGTGTGAGCTGACCGCTTCGACCTTTCAGGATCGGCGCAACGGCGTTGCGCCTTAGTCACTCGCAGGCTTGCTGCGTGCACGCTCCGTCCGGAGGCGTGCAGATCCCGCAACTCGCGTTGCAGCAGACCATTCCGGGCTCGCAGCTCGAGCGTCCGCACGGCGTTCCGCCGCCCTCCGCCGTCATCGGCACGCATGCCGCCTGGCCGTCGTGCGACTCGCAGCGCGATCCGTAGATGCAGCTCGTGGCGGCGCACGGGTTCATGCCCGAGATGCACGTCGGCACGGCCGGACAAGGCGCGCGCACGCAACGAACCGACTGGAGGTCGCAGAACTGGTCCTCCGGGCATTGCGTGCCGTCGCACGGATCGGCGTTCGGGTCCCTCGGCTCGTCCGTCGAGGACGTGCTCGCGGAGGCGTAGGTGGAACCGGAGAGCGGCTCGCCGGCAGAGACGGCCGCTTGCTCGGCGTCGCTGGCAGAGGATGCCGCCTCGTCGGCGGACGCCGGCGACGAGCTCGCATGGACGCCGCCCGTGGGCGCCGGGTTCGAGGTTCCGCCACACGCGACAGCCGCCGCGCCGACGAAGGAGAAAGCGAAGATGATGTTGAGTGTTCGGTACATAGCGAGAAGAAATCTAGGTGGCCGATCCACGCCCGCCAGAGACGGGGCGCCGCGTCCGCGCCTGTCACGCGTCGCTGCGTCGACGACGACCGACCGCCGCGAGGAGGCTCCCTCCTCGCTCTGCGCGCTGCTCGAGCCTGGCGTGAGCGTGCGGTCGCACGCTCCGCTTCAGGTCGTGTCACGGCTCTGCTGATCGGGCCGAGACCTCCGCCGTGCTTCGACGTCGAGCGTGTCGAGGGCTGAGATCGAGCGTAGACCGCCGCCATGAGAGGACCTCGGCGAGAAGAGCCCGAGATTCGGGCCTTGGATGCGTCATCGCTCTAATGCGATGGCCGGGGTCCCCGGTACCGCGGGGATTGCAGCAACCGTAGGCCGCGACGGACGCGTGCGAGGTAGTCGTCCCAGAAGTCCCGCTCGTCGCCGGTCTCTTCGTCGAGGCGAGCGACGCTCAGTCTCCACTCCTCGACAGCCTCTCGGCGTGCAGACCAGTGTCCTCGGACCGCGAGCTCGAGAAGAACGCCGAGGCAGCCGATGGCGCTCGAGGAATCGTAGAGGTCGGAAGCCGATCGAAGGCCGTCCTCGAGCCGCTCGGCCGCGGCGTTCCCGAGCTCTTCGATCACCTTCTCGCTTCCCGGAAGGGTAAGAAGCGCATCGTACCGTGGCCCGTCGCAGTGCCCGCCCAGGATCTCGGTCAGCTCGGTAGAGCGTGACCGCGGCTCGGTGAACGCTTCGCGTTCGCGTACGAAGCGGTGAAGTAGCTCCTGTACCGCCTTCGGTAGCGCCTGTACCCAGTCCTGGTGCTCCCGCACGGCCTCGACGAAGCGGTCCGACGTCGGGGCGTTGAGCCATGTCGCGAGCCCGACTGTCGTCGCCATCGGCACGGCCCCCGCGTGAAGGGGGAGCGTGTCGAACAGGTCTCCGAGCTCGTCGAGTGCGCCATCGTTGTCATAGAGGCCTTGGCCCCAGGTTCCCATGGTTGCTCCTGCTAGAAAGCGGACGCGAATCTCTCGCGGCTGGAAGAACAGTCAGAGCGATAGTCCAGGATGAATCAGGCCACCATGTAGCGCCCGGGGCGGTGGTTCATGGCCAGCACCAGGTTCAGCGTCACCGCGCCCGCCACAGACGACAGCACACGCAGGGGCTCCATGGTGGCCAGGGCCGCGAGCAAGATGCAGCAGTCCACGGCCATCTGCACCTTGCCCGCGCGCCAACCGCAGCGCTCCTGCAGGTACAGGGCCAGGATGCCCACTCCCCCCCAGCCTGCATCGTGGCGAAACAGCACCAGGAAGCCCATGACCATGATGAGCCCGCCGGTGGCGGTGGCATACAGCGGCTGCAGCTCGCTGATCTGCAGGAACCGCGATTGCAGCTCCGACAGCGTGGACAGCAGGGCCACCAGTGTCACCGTGACCACGGGGTCGTCGTTTACCTCCGCCGGCCTCGCGAGGTCGTTGAACGTCCTCTGCAAAGCAGTGCGCCCACTGGTGGCGTGAGCGTTGTGACGTGAGGGAAGTGGTGAGGCGACCCCTGCGCGTGGTGCGGGATCGAAAAAGGCCGGGTGACTCGTCGTCACTCCGGCCTCGCGTTTCTTAGCGTTTTGTAGAGCGGGAGAAGGGATTTGAACCCTCGACGTCCACCTTGGCAAGACGTCCCGACTGGGGGAGAGCCCGTTTCCAGTCGTTACGATCTCGAGTGCTTTCAATTATCTGACGTTTCGGGGCGTTACCTGGGACGAGAAGGACGACGCGCTCGCGAGCACGTCGGCGCCCAGACCAAATCCGAGCGGAACCGGAGACGTTCGCTCCGGAGACCGGAGGGCGCGGGCCTCCAGGGAACCCGCAATGGCGGTGCGCGTGGCCGGTGGCGACGCCGAGAAGCGCGCGTCGCGCGGGAACGCCGAGCGTTGAATGACCAGGAGCGCGGCGCGGGCGACGACGTCGAGCTGCCAGAGCTCGCCGAGCGCCGCCGTGCGGCCGACGAATGCGCCCGTCGAGTGGCGGGAGACCTCGAGCGAGACGTAGCGATCGTGCGACCGGCTCGGCAGTCCGATGGCGCCGCGAAGGGACACGATCCACGGGCCGGAGTGGACGCCCGCTTCGAGCGTCGCGACGCGCGCGCGCCTCCGGGACTTCGACTGTCCACGTTCAGCTGCCGACCGGTGGCCAAGAATGGTGACCAGCGTACGTTCTGAAGCGGAGGTCGCGGATACGCGGAGCACCTCGCTACCTCGGAGCGATCTCTTCGAACACCCGACCGGCTGGTTCATGCGTGACTTCGCGGCTGAGCTGACTCGTCCGAGGCACGGAGGGACGACGGAGCGGGATATACTGTTCGCTCTTTGAGCGCCTCGCGTCGGTACAACCGCGATCGCCTGGCGGCGACGTTCGTGCTCCTCGTGTGGCCGTCGCTTGCGAGCGCTGCGGACGAGGCGAGCGCGGGCGCGCCGCGCGCGAAGGGAAGCGAGGCACTCCACTTCGAGTACGTCGCCCCGCCGGAGTGCCCACCAGCGGATCGCTTCCTCGG
This sequence comes from Myxococcales bacterium 68-20, assembly GCA_001899635.1. Lineage (GTDB taxonomy): Bacteria > Myxococcota_A > Polyangia > Polyangiales > Polyangiaceae > Labilithrix. The sequence goes on from MKVQ01000014.1 coordinate 351,688, forward strand.
CCAGATCTCGGCGTACACCACACGGTGGACGCTGGCCAGGCCAGGCGAGGAGGCACGGCGTTTCATCGTCCGGATCGATCAGCGCGAGCGCGTGTACGTCGGACACTTCGACGTCCGGGCGGCGAGCGGCGCGAGGGCGAGCCGTGACATCGAAGGTGCGACCTGCGATGAGGCTGCGCTCGGCCTCGCCGTTGCGGTCGCGCTTGCGATCGAACCGAACGCCTCGCTCGTTCCCGAGCCGTCGCCGGCCAGCGAGTCGACATCGATCGAGCCGTCGACGCCAGCGCCTCCTCCGCCGGACGAGGGCGCGAACGCGGCTCCTCGCGCGAAGGCGCCTCCCGACATGCCGATCGTTCGGCCTCCGTCGTCACCGTCCCGCGCGGCCGTGTCCGTGGGGGGGCGTGCAGAGGCGAACGGCGCTGTCTCCGGAGTGCTCGCGGTGGTCGACGTCTTCGTCGAGCTCGAGTGGATCGGCGCGCTGGCGCGTGTGCCTTCGCTCCGGCCCGCGATCCGCGGCGGATGGCGGAACGCGCTGACGCGCACGCAGCAGGTAGGGACGACCCGCGCCGAGATCGACTGGGCTGCCGGTTACCTCGAAGCGTGCCCGGCTCGCTTCGCGGTCACGAGCCACGTCGCGATCGAGGGCTGCGTGGGCGGGCACCTCGGGCTCCTCTCGGGGCAGCCGCTCGACCTGCGCGGGGCAGGCATCACGCGACGCACATGGCTCGACTACGGAGGACTTCTCGGGGCGCGATGGCAGCCCGATCGCCATCTCTTCGTCGAGGCGGTGGCGGCAGTCTGGGCGCCGATCACTCGGGACCGGCTGCGCATTGAGCCGGATGGGCTCGTCACCCGGGCTCCTGCCGCCGGCATTTCAGCAGGTATCGGTGGCGGCTGGCGATTCTGAGAGAAATTGTGATCGGTCCGGGGCCGGAGCCCCATCCACGTCCATGACCGCGGCCACGTCCGAGCTGGTTGGTACCAGCAAGGCGCTCGACAACATGCCGGGGACACGCACGCAGGCGATGTCGTTGCGAGACATGGCGAAGATGTACTTCGCGAACGTCTGGCGGTTCCTCCGTACGCTCGGGGTCTCTCCCCACGCCATCGACGATGCGGCGCAAGACGTCTTCGTCGTCGCCGCGCGCAGGCGCGCCGACATCCAGCCGGGCTCGGAGAAGTCGTTCCTCTTCAGCGTGGCGGTGCACGTCGCGCGTGAGACACGGAAGAAATACGGGCGGGAGGCGCTGGCCGACGATCCCGACGACGAGTCGCTCGAGCCCGCGGAGCTCTCAACGCCCGAGGACTCCCTCGGCCGGAAGCAGGAGCGCGACCTACTGATGAGCCTCCTCGCGGGGCTCACGGACGAGCTTCGAGCCGTGTTCGTCCTCTACGAGATCGAGGGCCAGACCATGACTGCAATCGCCGAGCTCCTCGGCGTCCCTACGGGCACCGTGGCGTCGCGGCTGCGCCGCGGCCGCGAGCAGTTCGAAGCCCGGCTGCAAAGGCACCAATTGAGAATGCGAGGCGACAAGTGAAAGGGCCCCGACCTCTGATCGAGCAGAACGAGCTCTTCGCGTCCCTGGTGGACGACGCGCACAAGCGCGAGCCGAGCGAGGAGGCGTTGCAGAAGCTGCTCGAGGTCCTCGACGCGCCTTCAGCCGCGCCGAGCCCGGCCTCGCGCTCGCGCCTGCGCCTGCGCGCGCCCGAGCCGTGGATCTGCCTCGCCGTCATCGGCGCAGGCGCGCTGGCGGTGCTGGGGTACAGCACGCTCGAGCGACCGGGCCAGGAGACGGTGGCTGTCGGCGCGAGCGCGCCGTCGAGCGGGGCTGCGACGCTCGGCAAGCGGAACGTCGAGCCCGCCCCGGAGGCCGTTCCGTCGATGGCCATCTCCGATCTCCCCGACTCGAAGGAGGCGGCCCCGCGAGGCCGTCCCGTCGCAGCCCGCCCTGCAGCATCGCAAGCCTCGTCGTCCGTCGCCTCGCCATCGCCGGCGGCGAAGCCGTCGACGGCACGCGAGCTCGAGCTCATCACGCGGGCGCGCGAGGCCCTGACCAAGGGTGATGCGCGCGCGTGCCTCGCGGCAATCGGGCAACACGACGCCGAGTTCCCGGACGGTCAGTTCACGCCCGAAGCCGCGGTGATGCGGATCGACGCGACGCGCGCGAGCGGCGATCGCGCTAGAGCGCGCACGCACGCTCGCGCCTTCCTCGCGAAGCACCCGGGGAGCCCGTACGAGGCGCGCATCCGATCGTTCCTCGCCGCGTCGGAGAAGGAGTAGACGATGCGCATCGCTGGGCTGGTCCTCTCGGCGGCGACGAGCGTGCTCGTGCTCGCCTGCGTCTCTTCCTCGCATGACGTCGTCATCGGTCAGCGCTTGCCGGAGGAGGTCTTCGGCACTCCCGATGGCGGCGACGCGAGCTTGTCGCCGGACTCGGCGGCGTCGGCTCGCATGTGCCCGTCGAACGAGTGTCCGGCAGGCCTCGTGACGTGTCCGAATACCCCGTACCCGTGCGGCGCCGATCTGATGTCCGACGACGAGAACTGCGGGGCGTGTGGCGTTCGCTGTCCGTCGGACGAGACCTTCTCCTCTCGCTTCAAAGGCGTGATGCGCTGCGTGGCGGGGGCCTGCAAGCTCGTCTGCGACAACGGCCGAGCCGACTGCAACGGCCTCGCCGAAGACGGCTGCGAGGTGGCGCTCGCGGAGGACGACAAGAACAACTGCGGCGAGTGCGGCAACGTCTGCGACGACATCTGCGTGAACGGACAGTGTGGCTGTCCGACGGGACAGACGATCTGTCCGGACGGGAAGTGTCACGACCTCGACCAGGAGGACGGCAACTGCGGCGCCTGCGGGAACGTCTGTCCGGCCCCGCCGTCGCCCTCGCCGTACCCCGCGTCGTGGCGCATCCAGTTCAGCTGCATCCAGGGGCGATGCAACATGCCGAAGTGCCAGACGCGGTTCATGGACTGCAACCACGACTTCGTCAATCCCGGCGGCGACGGCTGCGAGACCGCCAACAACGATCGCAACAACTGCGGCAGTTGCGGGAACGTCTGCAACCCGGGCGAAGACTGCATCGGCGGTCAGTGCTTCTGCCGGTGCGGGGCCATCTGTCATACGGCCATCAATACTGACCCGGACAACTGCGGTGCGTGCGCGCACAAATGTCCGGGCGACCGGCGGTCGCTGGACTCGAAGACCGGAGCCGATCCCGCGCACGGCATGCCGACCTGCGAACAGGGTGCGTGTGCCTACACGTGCACCCTGAACTGGGGCGACTGCGACAGCGACATCGACAATGGATGCGAGGCGAACCTGCTCCGCGATCCGCTCAACTGCGGAGGCTGCGCGGTCCGCTGCAACACCGTCGTAGGCCAGGCTTGCGTCGACGGGCAATGCCTCATGAAGGACTGCGGAGGTGTCCAGTGAGGGCGGCCACCAAGTTCGGCGCGCTGAGCTTCCTCACGCTCCTCGGCGTCGCCGCCGCGTGTGCCACCGCCGATGATGACGTCGCGCTGCCGGAGCCCGATAGTGAGGTCCGGATTGCCGAGCCCGAAGCGGGCAGCGACGCGCCAGCCGACGGCGACGCGCTCGATGCGGGACCGGATGCGGTCGTCGATGCAGGGCCGTGCGCGGCGTCGGGGCTCTGCAGGGTGCCGGTGCCGTTCGACACGCGCGTGACCGTGATGTCCATCTCGGGCTCTGGCCCTACGGACGTGTGGGCCGTGGGATCGAATCGAACGCTCCTCCACTACGACGGCAACGCTTGGGAGACGGGGGAGCTCGAGCCGGACGCGGGCCGCACGTACACGTTGCGGTCCGTCTGGGCGGGCAGCGCGTCCGACGTCTGGGTCGCCGACGGGATCTACGTCCGTCACTCCACCGGATGGAACGGATCGAACACCACGGAGTGGGCCGCGTGGATGGGTGCAGCCGGCGATTCGAACGGCATCCCCACCGCGATCAGCGGCGTGGACGGGCGGGTGTTCATCGGACGTCAGGTCGCCTTGACCGGCGCCCTCCCGATCGTGACTGCCAGTGGTTGGGGAGACACTGGCCCCAGCAACCGCGAGACCCTGGGGGCGAACGTGTTCAGCGGTTCCGCCCCGAACGGTGTGTGGTCGATCGTCACCACGCGTCCGGACGAGGCGTGGGGAACGAAGCTTGGCTCCAAGCGCGTCGGACGCATCTTCCTCCAGGCTCCCGACGAAGGCGTTCCCGACGCCGGCGCTACTTGGGTGATCGAGGAGCACGACAGCCGCAGCTCGAAGTATCTCTTCGGCGTCTGGGGAAACGAGGAGGTCGCCTGGCTGGTAGGCGAAGGCGGCACGCTGCGCCGGATGAAGCGCGAAAACGTAGCGAGCCGCGTCTTCGAGATCGTTCCGAGCCCGGTGACAGCGACGCTTCGAAGCATCTACGGGATCGCCACCGACGACGTCTGGGCCGTCGGCGATGACGCCACCGTCGTGCACTGGGACGGGGCAGCCTGGACGAGGATCGCTACGCCGCTCGACGCGGCCGCGGACAAGCCGATGCTCGCGTCCGTCTGGGGCAGCGGTCCGAAGGACGTCTGGATCGGAGGAAACGGGATCATGCTGCATTTCCAGGGGGCTACGCCATGAGGCTCCTGCGCTTCAGGACGGCTCGACGCGCATTCGGTCTCGGGCTCGCTGTCGTGCCCGCGGTCGCATGCGCGGGCGGTGACGAGAAGGTAAACGAGGCGGAGGCTCCAGATGCCTCGCCGCCAGCGGTGATCGACGGTGGGACGCCTTCGGAGCTCGACGCCACGGATGACGCTCCGGTCGCCGCTATCGCCGGATGCAGCGACGACGGCTTCTGCTACGAGCCGATCCCGCGCGCGTCGCCGCTCATCGCGGTCTCGGCATCGAGCCTCGACGAGGCGTGGATGCTGCCCGACAGCAGCCGCGCGCTCTATCGGTGGGACGGCACCTCGATCCGGCAGGTCTACGAGTACGAAGCGCCGAGCCCGCTGAGCATCAAGTTCACGAACCTCTGGGCGCAGACGAAAGATCACGTGTGGGCCGCGGCGCGAGGCAGCGACGATCGGCTCGTCCTCGTGCGCTACGCGAGCCCGCCAGGCGGCGGCGCAGCGGCGTTCCGCGAGCTGCCGACGGACGTGCCGTGGACCGGGGCGCGCCCGGTGTGGGGCACGCCGGCCGGTGACGCCCTCTGGATCGCGAACGACGATGAGGTCCTTCGCGTCCGTGAGGGCGCGAGCGGCGCGGTCGTCGAGCACCTCACGCTCACCGACGCAGAGGATCCTCGCGGCTTCGCGTGGAGCGGGATCTGGGGCTTCGGACCCGACGACGTCTACGTCGCGGGGAAACTCTGTCCTTCCAGTCCGTGTGGAGCGACGAGCGAAGGTGCGATTGCGCACTACGATGGGACGACGTGGTCGATCATGACCGTCGACGCGACGCGCGAGCTGGGCTCGCTCCGCGGTACACCTTCCGGAACGACTCGTCAGCTCTGGTACACCGCGCGCTCCGCGGTTCCAGGTCCTACCGTTCAGACCTCGTGGCGCACGGATCTCGTGCCGATCACCGCGGATGGCGTGCCGGAAGCGGTGATCTACTCGCACAAGCACGACGACCTCCCGCTGTGCAGCAGCGCCATCGGTCAGGCGACGAGCCCGATGACGGGATGGTTCTCCGATGGGCTCTTGCTCTGCCGGTGGACGGGGACGGCATTCGAGCCTGCGCGGACCGTGGTCGAGGGCCGGGTGATCGTCTCCAACGTGAGAGGGATCTGGGCAAGCGGGACGGACGATGCGTGGGTCGTCGGCACCGCGGTCTCGCGGCCGGGGCTCCCGGCGGCAGGATTCGCGGCGAGGCGGACGGCGAAGACGGCTCGAGGAGAGAAGCCATGAGACTAGTGCACGGATTGCTGCCGTTGTTCCTTTGCGTCTCGTCGATCTCCCTCGCATGCTCCTCGGCGGATGATCCGATCCCGTCAGCGGACGACGATCGTGACGCGGCGGCGGCCCTGCCTTCCTCGACATCCCAGGTCGAGCCACCGCCGGATGCAGGCGTAGCCGACGTCGCGCCGCCTCCGCTCGTCCTCGCTTCGCGGCCCAAGGTCGAGTGCACCGAGACGCCTTGCTACATCGCGGTCAGCGGCACCGGGAGCGAGCACTACTGTGGCCTCCTCGACGACGGCACTGTCCGCTGCTGGGGGCGTGACTCACGGCTCCGCGGCGAGACGGATCCCGACAGCGGTGCGCCGGTGGCGGACGGAGCACTCGGGCGCGGTCGCATCGTCACGGTGCTCGAGGGCGCGACACCTGCGCCTGTCGCCGGCGGTCTGTCGAGCGTCACGCAGATCAGCGTCGGGTCCAACCTGGGTACCTGCGCGCTCCGTTCCGACGGTTCGGTGTACTGCTGGGGGCGAAACGAGTACGGCCAGCTCGGCAAGCCGTTCGCGGAGCCACGGATCCTGGTCCCGACGCGCGTCGAAGGGCTGCCTCCTGTCTCGAAGATCGCGCTCGGCTCCACGCTCGGGTGTGCGATCGCGAAAGCCGGCGGCGCGCTCTACTGCTGGGGCACGCAGAACACACGGACCGGCCCCAACCTCATGAGCCCGGGGCCTTCGGTCACGTTCGGGCCTCAGGTGATGCCAGCGTTCCGTGCGCCGGTGCAGGACATCGCGATCGGCGCGGTCCCGCGGGTCGCGGTCGATCCCCGCCCGATCGAGTACCAGGACACAATCATGGCGCTGCTCGACGGCGGCGTGCTTGCGAGCGTTGGCGAGCTCCCGGCGGGAGCGGTGTCCTACCAGGAGCTCTACTCGCCAGTGCCGGTCGAGGTGGCGGACGTCGCACGCATCGGCACGTATGGTTACCTCGGGTCCGACGGCATCGTGAACCGCTGGGTACCGAACCGCCGAGCGCTCTACGTGGCGAATGCGGCAACCGTCGTCGATGTGGCGATCGCGGCAGGCCGCGTGCGCGGAACCGGGACCGACGCCAACAAGCTCATCGTCTACGCAGAGCAGGCGGGCATGCTCCTCGCGGACGGGCGCCTCTATCGCTGGGGGCGGAACACGGCGGCGGCGCTCGGATACCCGCCGGACGCGCTCGATCTGATCGAGGAGCCGATGGACGTGACCCAGGTCGTGGGCAACCGCGTCGTGTCGTTCGCCATGACGACCGCGTCGACGTGCGTGTCGCTCGTCGACGGCAAGATCAAGTGCTGGGGATCGAACGAGCGCGGTGAGCTCGGACGGGGCACGGTGGACTACGAGCACCATCCCGAAGCAGAGGTGATTCGATGAGGCGTATCGCTTGGATGCTCGTCGTGCTCGGCGCGACCTACGCGTGCGGAGAGCGTGCCGGCTTCGAGAACAGGGAGGTGCCGGCCTTCGTCGATCCCGATGCGGGGGCGGGCGTCGCCCCATCGGGATCGACGAGCTGCGAGAATACCGTCCGCTGCTCGCGCGACTTCCGGTCCGTCGTGGACGGGTGCGACGACTCGAAGATCATCGCCGAGTGTGCACCCGAGCTGGGCTGCGCCAGCAGTGGAAAGTGCGTAACGGCGTGCGAAGCTGCGACGGACTCCACGATGGGCTGTGAGTTCGTCGCGCTTCCGCCGCCGCGTGAGCCCCAGATGGTCGGCTCGTGCTTCGGCGCAGTGCTGGCGAACACCTGGGGGATCCCTGCGCGGATCGAAGCCGCATACGGGGTCGACCCGATCGACGTCAAGGTCCACGCGCGGATCGTGCGCACCGACGGCGACGCGACGACGTTCGAGCCATTCGACGGCGAGCTGAAGCCGGGCGAGATGGCGGCGATCTTCCTCAGCGAGAAGCCGTCGGGCACTCAGTCCGTCCGATGTCCCGAAGGCGCGGTTCCCGCCATCCAGAGGGATACCGCTGCGCAAGGAACGGTCCGAAGTCCGACGTTCCAGATCAAGACGACCGCGCCCGTGAGCGCATATTCGTTCTATCCGTTCGGCAAGTCCGTCGGCTCGACGGCCACGCTCCTGCTCCCGCTCGCTTCGTGGAAGAACGACTACGTCGTCACGAACGTGTGGAGCACGCGACGCACGTCGAGCGCGAGCTTCTTCCCGACGACGCAGATCCTCGCCGCGCAGGACAACACCGAGATCACGCTCATCCCCAGCGCGCACCTCTATGGGGGGCCGAACGTCGACGGTGCCGAGAAGGGCAAGCCGGCGAAGTATCACCTGAGCCGTGGCGAACAGATCCAGTTCTCCCAGGACGACGTGCTGACCGGTACGCGCATCAGCGCCGACAAGCCCATCGGCGTGTCGGTTGGGCACCAGCAGATGTTCATCCCGGACAACGTGTCCGCTGCGGACTCGTCCCAGACGGCGCTCTTCCCGTTGAAGGCGTGGGGGAACGAGTATGTCCTCGTCCCGTATCGGTCGCGCCGAGCGAAGGAGGTCCCCGAGGAGTACCTCTACCGCATCACCGGCGCGGTCGATGGCACCGAGCTCACCTACGAGCCGAGCAAGCCGAAGGATGCTCCGCCCTCGATCGGCGCCGGACAGTCGATCACCTTCATGACCCACGAGCCGTTCGTCGTAAAGAGCCAGGACACGGCGCACCCGTTCATGATTCATGCGTACATGACCGGCGCGACGTTCGTGGTGCCGAGCGGGGACAACGGCGATCCCGAGTTCATGACCGTGATTCCGACCGAGCAGTACCTGGGCAGGTATGTCTTCTGGGTCGAGCCGAACTACGCGAATTCGCACCTCGTCGTGGTGCGTGTGCGCGAAGAAGGTAAAGACTTTAAGCCCGTCGTCCTCGACTGCGCCGGCCCGCTCGAAGACTGGACGCCGCTCGGTACGTCCGGCAAGTACGAGTTTACGCGCCCCTGGCTCAAGAAGAGGGGGACCCCGCAACCGTTCGGGACCAACACCTGCAATGGTGGCCGGCGCGAGATCACGAGTGACGGTCCGGTGGCGGTCACCGTGTGGGGAACGGACCGGTTCGGGAGCTACGGTTATCCCGGCGGCGCGGGACTCCGTGAGCTGAACAGTACGACCTTGGGGGTGCACTGAAGCGAATCGCGGTGACGTGCCTGGCGGCGAGCGCTCGACTCGACCGTCGCCCGACGTTTGGGCTGAGCGCAGCGGGTGCTGCGAACCTGCCCCTCTCGTCGTAAACAGCGTCGCCGGACTGAGCGTGTCGGCGAGCATGCGGATGACCACCCAGTTCCCTGTTCATGTGGGGACGCGCGGAGCCTTTTAGCGGGGCCGGCTCGCGATCTGCTCGCGAAGCCTGGTGGTGACCACACAGGTTTATTTCCGACGAGATATGTCGACCGCCCTCGTTCTCGAGGGCGTGTGTAGGCATTTCGAATGACTACCTGGACTGAGGAGAAGACGAGTATGCAGAAGCAGCTGTTCGCACTGACGACCATCGCGACCTTCGCGGCATTGACCTCTGCGACTGCCGTCACGGGCTGCTCGGACGCGGGGATCGCGACGTCGAGCGACGGGGGAGCGAGCGACAGCTCGACGAGGGACGCGAGGAAGCCGCCCGCGACGGACGACGAGCCCGACGAGCCCGACGAGGTGCTCTGCTACAAGGCCGACCCGATCGACGTCAGTTCGATCGGCTACAAGCCTGCGCGGCATCGTCCTGGCTCGTGCACGGGAGAGGTCTTCAAGGTAATCAAAGACCTACTGACGGCAAACAATGGCAGTGTCAGCTATTTGGTGTTGAAGGACGAGCTGGCCAAGTCGGAGTCGGCGGAATGCGCGGAGTGCGTGTTCGGCGATGACGGCGACGCGTGGGCGCCGGTCGTGTCGGTGAACGACACCAGCTACGTCCAGAACCGAGGCGGGTGCTTCGAAGCCCTCACCGGAGATTCGTCGTGTGGCGAGGCCGCGCAGAAGTTCTTCGGCTGTCTCGACACTGCCTGCAAGGACTGCGGCAACGCCAACGAGCGGAGCTCGTGCAGGAGTGACGTTCAGACGAGCGCGTGCCGGGAGCCGACCCAGGCGATGCTCGCGAGCTGCGGCGGCAGCGGCAAAGTGAACGAGCTCTTCAGGGAATGCCAGGCGGCCAAGTACGTCATCTCCATGGGGGCCACGATCCAACACCTATGCGTCGCTCCCGCGAAGGACGCAGGGGTCGAGCTCGACGCCGGCGCCGATGCGGATTGAGTCGCGTAGGACCGACGGGGATGCACGGGAGCATCGGCCGACACGCGCCGAACGCCCTTTCATCGGCGGCTCTGGAGCGGCTACGGAGGCGGCGTTGCGTGCGACGGCGCGCTGGCCTTCGAGGATCGACCGCCTCCGCTGGAGACCAATGCGAATTGCTTCGTTCGTCCTCTCACTCGCCTTGGTCGGCGGCGTCGCGTGCAGCGAGACGTTGCCGACCGTCGCCCCCGTCGCGGCTCACGACGGCGGCTCGCCGATCGAGCCGACGAGAGAACGCTCGGCATCGGTGGCATTCGACGAGAATGGCATCTCCGAGCCGCTCGCGTTCGTCGTGCCGCCGTCGACGCGCTCGATCGCCGTCGTCGTCGAAGGAGAGGCGGCGCATCTGCACGCGCTGGCGTCGTTCACGATGGCGGACGGCGTCGAGCTCGTGGGCATCGACATCGCGAGGTCGCACACGGATGCGATGCAGCACAACTACTTCACCGAGCAGAGCGGGACGATGCCCGGGGAACTTCGCCAGTCGCCACGACTCGGGACGTTCACGCATGTTTACCCGTATGCGCCGGACCAGACCGTGATCGAGGGGACGGCAACGCTCCGCGTCGTCCGCGACGCTCCCTTCGGCGCTGCGACGGTGCGGGTGCTGATGGCGCCGGACGATGGAGCGCGGGTCCTGCACCTGAACCTCGTCCGCGTCACGGCCACCGAAGACCTGCCAGCGGATCCGCCGTTCCTCCGGGAGCTCAGGCGCATCTTCCGTCAGGCTGACATCGAGGTGGTCGTGGACGAGGTGCTGACCCTTCGCGACACGGGGCTCGAGAAGATCGCGTCGATGACCGAGCCACAGGAGACATCCGAGAGCGATTCGGTCTCGCTCGCCCGCATGGTCGGCGCGACGACGAGCACGACTGCGCTCGACGTGATGATCGTCGACGCCCTACCGCCCGGGGTCGGCGGGCTGAGCCTCGGCGTGCCCGGACCGCCGATGCCCGAGAGCTACTACTACGGCGTGCTCGTCGAGTCGGGCCCGGATGCACGTTCGGTGGCGCGGGTCATCGCGCACGAGACGTCGCATTTTCTCGGTCTGCAGCACGTCGTGAATCGCGGAGCGTCTGGGCGCCTTTACCTCGACCCGATACCCGACACGGTCGACGAAGCGACCAATCTGATGGCGCACGGCACCGAGCTCACGCCGGGGCAGGCGTTCGTGCTCACCCGCAGCCCGCTCCTGTCGACGAACTGACGCCATCGCGTGATGGCGGTCGAGCGCATCGCAGGGCGAAGCCTTCGATCGATCGGCACGGAGCCCCAGGACACCGAGGTACGCAGCTGCGTGCTCCCGGACCGAAGGACCCCATGCGCTGAACGAATCGGACGTACCTCGCACCTCTCCTCGCGACCGCCGTGCTGCTCGCTTGCAGCAGCGAAGACTCGACCGGGGGGCCGCCGGGTTCCGGTCACCGCGGAGGCCGCGTGCGAACACGAGTTCCGTGTCCGCATCGAGCGCTGCCGCAAGGTCAGCATCGCGCCGGCGACGATGGCGAGCATGCGCAGGCGCTACGTCTCGGCTTCGCCGAGCCGGGTGATAGCTGCGGGGAGGCAGCGTCTGCCGCGAAGGCGTCTGCGGCCAGGGCACGGGAACACCGCGGTGCCCCGAAGACGGCAAGGCCTGCCTCGAAGGCGCGCACATGACCTGCCGTGCCCCGGCCGCCTGCATCGGCGGTGCATGCGTAATGTCCACGACGGCGACTGCCAGTAGGCTTTGGTGGTGAAAGCGGTTGTGATCGCCGTTCGAAAGGCGTGGTGACGACGGAGGGCTTCCTCCACAGTCACGAAACCCAGCGCATCGACAAAAGCTTGCACCTTGGTAGAGCGCTGCGAGACGACGCTTCGATCACAAGAATGCACGGCCCGAATCGCCGAGGTGATGGCAGTTGGTGCTGCTTGTAGCCGGCCACACCGAAACGGAAGAATCGGACGCGACCTCGGGGCGGCGCGTCGGCGCCGTCTCGAGGTCGCGAGCGGTCAGTCGTCGTTCTTCGGTTTGCGGCCCTTACCGCGCTTGAGCGCCTCCTTGTGACGCCAGGAGTCGGCGTCGATGTCGATGACGTGGCAGTGCTGGGCGAAGCGGTCGACGAGAGCGCCGAGGCACGACGCGTCGTGAAAGACGGAGCCCCACTGCTTGAAGGCGAGATTGGTCGTGATCACGATCGCTCTCGTCTCGTGCCTGCGGCTGATGATGTGAAAGAGCAGGTCGGCCGCGCGGCTGTCGCACGGCACGTAGCCCAGCTCGTCGAGCACGAGGAGGTCCGGAGAGGTGTAGCGGCGGAGGCGTCGTTCGGTGGCCGGGATCGACTCCTGCCGAAGGAGATCGGCGAGCGCCGCCGGCAACGTGCAGAATCGGACGGTGTGCCCGCGCTCGAGCGCGCGGAGGCCGAGATTCTGTGCGAGCGTCGTCTTCCCGACGCCGGCCTGCCCACGAAGGAGAACGTTCTCGCCACGACGAATGAAGTCGAGCGACGAATGCAGCTGGTCGTAGAGGTCGCGATCGACCGAGCGGGGGTGGTTCCAATCGAATCGATCGAGCGACTTCGGCGTGCCGAGCGTTGCCATCTTGGCGCGCCGCTCGAGATTCCGGGCCTCGCGCTCGCGCTGCTCGAGGGTGCAGAGCTGCTCAGTGACCTGGGCGGGCGACGCCTTCGTTTTCGCCGCATGGACGAGGAATGCTTCGATCGCCTCACGCGATGCGCGGATGCCGATCTTGCGGAGAAGCTCGACGAGGTCGGTGGTCTCACTCATCGTAGCCTCCAAGATCGTGGGGGACGACGTCACGCTCGACCACGTGGTCGCCGAGCTGAAGAACCAGCGGCGCCGGGCCGGAGCGGCGCTTGCGCCGTTGCTCACAGAGGATGGCCATCGCCCCGCGGTCGTGGGTACCGCGAGCAATCATGTCAGCGACGACC
>MKVQ01000015.1:0-21205 GCA_001899635.1 Myxococcales bacterium 68-20
TTGATCAGTCATCCCCCAACGGGTCAAGGGGGGTGCGAGAGATGTGCGTGATCCTTTGGCCCGGGGCCAGCCGCGTGTGGAGCGAGGCCCGTTTGCTGTATCCGGTCGTTGGGGGCCGGGAGGGGCCGGCCCGCCGGCCGCTGTGCGTGGAGTGAGACTCGGTTGCTGTTTGCGGTTGGGGAGCGGGGGCGTCAGCGATCGAGCTCGAGGCGTACTCGTGCTTCGGCGTAGGCGTCGGTCACGCTGAATGTCATCAGCTCGCGCGCGTCGGCGTGGCGGGCAATCCAGGCGGCGCGTTCTTCCGAGCCCGTCGGTGCAGCGTCTTCGTTGTGGCCCCACGCGATCGCGTCGAGGGCTGCGTTCGGATCGCCGATGGCGAGGAGCGCGACGCGATTCGCCCAGGCGTGAGCGGCAGGCGCGAGGCTCGACCACTGGGCGCCGAGCATTCCGGCGGCTTCGAGGGCGATCACGCCGACGGTCGGATCGAGGTTCCGCGGCAGCGCCGGGCCGATTCGACGTGCGAGGTCGGTCACGCGCTTGGCGTCGACGCCCTGAGGCATGTGGCCCGGATTGAAGGCGCTGAAGAGCCCGGCGACCAGGCCCGAGACTTCCTGCGGCTGTCCGCGGAGCATGAAGGAGGCGCGCGCGAGGATCATCTTCATCGCGCGCACGACGACGAACATTCGTGCGCGTTCGTTCGTCACCTTTGCGAGGCCCTCGCCGACGAGCAGGGTAGGAGGGTTGGTGGCGAGCGGAAGCGCGACCCGATCGAGCACCGGAGAGACGAGGATTTGCAGCGCGCCGAGGCCGATGACGGTCGCGACCGATCCCACCGTTGCGCCAATCGGCGTACCGGGCTGGAGCGGCGTTGCCTTCAGCATGCGGAGATCGACCGGAGCGACGGCGTCGAGCGCGTCGCCGGCCCGGAAGAGGAGCGCGCGCAGAGCCGGGCTCATCACGTCCGGCGCGAGCACGTCGTCGAGACGCGGGTCGACCGCACGCGCCTCGGCGCCCATCAGGTCTGACGGCTGCCCTTCGACTGCCGCCAGCGTCGCGGCGACGACGCGCGCGGCGTCGCGCTTGCCGCGGAGCTCGAAGGCCGCGTGGAGCACCTGGAAGAGCGACGGGACGAAGCGGCCCTGCGCGAAGGCACGGCGTGCGTCGCCGGCGGCGCGATCGAGCAGGATCTGCATCGCCGGCATCTGACGCTGCCGCGCGTAGAACTCCGCCATCGCGCGCAGGGCGACGACCGACGTGGGGAACTCCTTGCGCGCGGAGTCGAGCACCTGCTCGCTCCTCCGGGGATCGCGGCCGACGGTCTCGTGGATCTTCGCGAGCTCGACGAGACACGCGAGGCGCGCGTTCGGATCGGTCTCGGCGGCGACGATCTCCTGCTGCGTCTCCACCGCCTTCTGGACGTCGCCTTGACGCTTGTAGATGTCGACGAGCTTTGTGAGGACGGCGAGATCGCCCGGCGAGCGCTTCAGGACCTCGCGGAGCGCGATCTCGGCGCGTGAGAGGTTCGGCGCGTGAACGGAATAGATCTCGCCGAGGTGCTCGTAGATTGCTCGCTGCTCGGCGGGATCGGAGAGGAGGCGCGCGAGCCGGACGTACGCTTGCTCGGCGCCGCTCCAGTCGCCCTCCTTGATGCAGAGGTCGGCCATCGCGCCGAGCGCCGTCGTGTGGTCGGGGCGCTTCTCGAGCGCGCTCTCGAGGCAGACCTTCGCCTTCGGGAGCTCGCCCATCTCGGCGAACGCGCGTGAGAGCTCGACCTCGAGAGCCACCCGCTCGTCCTCGTCCTCCACGACGTCGAGGCGCCTCTCGAGGAGACGGGCGAGCTCGGCATCGAGGTTCTTGTCGGCGTAGAGCGCGGAGAGGCGAGGGAAGACGTCGGCGTAGGTCGCGTCGATCTCGGCGGCCGCTTCGAGGGCGCTCATTCCACGCTCGGTGTCGTTCACCTCGTCGAGCCAGATCTTCGCGGCATCGTGCCAAGCGAGGAGCTGGTGCTCGCGGACGACGCTCGTGCGTGCGAGGCTCTCGCAGGCCTCGGCGGCCATCCGCGTCTCGCCGACGCGCTCGCGGACCTCCGCGAGGAAGCCCCAGGTGACGACGTCGCCGGGATCCTCGCCTGCCGCCTGCTCGAGGTAGGTGCGTGCGTCCGCGACCTGATCCATGCGCGCGGCGGCGTCGCTCGCTCGGAGGAGGAGCGAGGCGCGCTCCGCCGGCCGCTGCGTTCGCTCGAGCAACGCGAGCGTCGTCTGGAGCAGTGTCGTGTCGTCCTTCTGCGCGC
The DNA here is from genome assembly GCA_001899635.1 of Myxococcales bacterium 68-20. Taxonomy (GTDB): domain Bacteria; phylum Myxococcota_A; class Polyangia; order Polyangiales; family Polyangiaceae; genus Labilithrix. The sequence goes on from MKVQ01000015.1 coordinate 2,291, forward strand.
GCGCGTGCGCGTTCACGGCCCGGAGCGCCCACAAGGCGGGCTCCGGTTGCGTCGCCGCGAGCCGCGCCATGTCGTGGGTCCGCTCCCACGCGCTCGGACCGTTGGGAACGCCCGCCTGAGCGTCGCGCGCGCGGAGGCGAGCCGTGTGCTGAGCATGGGCGGTCGACTCGCCGCCGGAGCTGCCGTCGAGCGCGAGGGCGATCTGCTCGAAGATCGGGGCGAGCTCGTCGTCTCGGCCGTCGCCGACGAGCGCATGCTCGAGCCAGCGAAGGCTCGGCTTGTGCCGCGGCGTCTCTTCCAGGATCGATCGATGCCAGAGGATCGCCGCGGCGGCGTCCTCCTTCACGAAGGCATCGAGGTCGGCGAGGCGTTCGAAGGTCTCGCGGCGGACGGTCTCGTCCTCCGCGATCTTGGAGACCTCGATGAGCTCGTCGGTCTGCCGCGTGACGTCGCCCACGGCGAGCTCGGCGCGCTCGATCAGCGCACGTGAGAGTCCTCGATCGCCTGCTTCGGCCGCCTTCCGCGCGGCGCGAAGCGTCGCCGACGCGTCGCCCGACCGATCGTGGTCGAGCGCGGCCTCCATCCACAGGAGCGCCGCGGAGGGGCCGGAGGCGCTCTCGGCGCGCTTCTCACGCCATGCGCCGCGGTCGGCCGGTGGCTCCGGCGCGAGGCGCTCGTGGAGCTCGCGGAGCGCGACGTCGTCGGGACGTGCGCGATGGGCCTCCTCGAGGCGCGTGCTCGCGAGCTCGGGATCGCGATCGGCGACGAGGAGCGCCTCGCGCACTGCATCGAGTGCCGTCTCGAGCGGATCGGTGGCGTAGCTGCGCCGCTCGTGGATCCAGCGGAGCACCTCGTCGAGGTCGCCCTTGCGGCGGCCGATGCGCTCGCCGAGGAAGCCGCCGATGCCGAGCTCCGGCGCAGCGCGGTGCACGCGCTCGAGCAATTCGGCTTGTTCGTCGTCGCCGGGCAGCTTGCGCGCGAGCCCCTCGAGCCGCAGGATCGCTGCCGCGACGCCGTCGGGCATCTCGTCCGCGAGGCGGAGCAGCTCGGCGCCGAGATCGATGTCCCGGTCGAGGTCGGCTGCGATGCGGAGGATGCCGTCCGTCGCGAAGGCCTTGTTCCTGGCGGCCTCGCCCCAGGCCTCTTTCGCGCGCTCCCTGTTGCCGGCGCGCTCTGCGACGATCGCCGCTGCGACGTGCCGCTGCGCAGCTCCCGCCTCGTCGTCGGTCGACGGGAGGCTCGAGAGCGCCTCGCTCAGCTCGTCCCAGCGCCTTCCGCGCACCGCGGTCTCGATCGCCACGCCGCCGGCCGACGCCGGCCGCGGAGCGGCGATCGCCGCGAGCCCGTCGTCGACGGCTTCGGTCTTCGCATTCGCGGCGAGCAGGCGTCCGAGTGTCGCGAGCGCGCGCGCCTCGTCCGTTCCGGCGACCTGACGCGCACGCGTGATGTTGGCGGGGGCATCGTCGTCCCCGGACCCGACGGGCGAGAGCGCCGCGAGTGCGTCGACGAGCGGCGCGAGCCCACGGTCGTCGGCGAGTCGCCCGATCGCCTTCGGGTCAAGGGCGAGGTCGCCGCCCTTCGATGCAGCGAGCAGACCGAGGACGGCGCGCTCCGCCGGCTCGAACGTCGCCTCGTCCGAGAGCGCAGCGGAGACGAGCTCGGGATCTCCGAGCTCGATGCCGCGCGCCGCGAGTTGACGGCGAGCCAGCGCGTCGCCTTCGCTCGCGAGCGTCTTCAGGGCACGGGCTGCGCCGCGGCGGGACGCGATGTGCGGGGAGCCGAGCGCCGCCGAGAGCCAGAGCGCGCCCTTGGCGAGCTCATGGAGGGTCGCGATCTCGCCGACCGACTGCGCCGCGCTGACGACGTCGCCGGAGGCGAGGGCCAAGCGCGCGTGGCGCAGGCCGTCGTTGATCGGCATGTCCTCGACTTCGGCTCCGGGACGTTCGATGCCACGAAGCCGAAGCGCTGTCGCCACGGCCTTGTCGAGCGCGATGAGCTCGGAGTTGTCGGCGAGGTGGAGCGCACCGCTCGTATGATCGTCCTGGGCCAAGGCGAGGGCAGCGCGCGCGATCGGGGCGCGCGTGTCGGCGGGATCGAGCTTGCACGCGCTGTCCCACCGCTCGACCGCTGCGTCTCCGCGATCACCGATGCGGAGCAGGTCGGCCGCGAGCAGGACGGCGTGTGCACGCGCGGAGGGCGTCGGCGAGCGCGCCGCTTCGGCGTCGAGCGCCTCGGCGAGCAGATCCGGATCGCGCGGCATGAGCTGGCGAGCCTGTCGCCAGGTGAGCGGCAGCTGAGGGGCGAGGTCGCGCGCCTCGATCGCGAAGTCGTAAGCGCGCTCCTTGTCTCCTACGAGAGCACAGAGCTCGCTCAGCGCCAGGAACGCGCGCGCCCGCGCGGTCGGGTCGACCGTTGCGCGCGCCTCGTCCTCGAGCCAGGCGATGCGTGCCGCGAAAGAGCGTGCCTTCTCGTCATCGAGCCAGCGCGAGACCGGCCGGTCTCCTTCGAACACGCGCGCCGACTCGGCCTGCGGCGGGCTCGACGGGAGCACGGAGTGTCCGCGCGCGGCCTGCGGCGGGCTCGACGGGAGCACGGAGTGTCCGCGCGCGGCCTGCGGCGGGCTCGACGGAAGCGCTGCCGCCATCGGCGCGCTCGACGGTCGCCCCATCGTCGGCATCTCGTCGTCTGCGGGCAGCCGGGTCGCGGTGTCGGCGTCCGCGAGCGAGTCGCGATCGCGCATGGCGGTCGCGTCGTCGTCGTCGTCCTCGTCTTCGCGGAGCTTGGCTTCGAGGTCGCGCGTCGAGACCGTGGGCGCGGCATCGGGATTGCGCCGATCGAGCTGCGCTACCGGACGCTCGGCGGTCTCGTCACCACGGAAGCCATGGGGCGGGATCGAGGCGGAGTCATCCGCATCGCGCGGCTCGTCGCTCGGCAGCGGAAACGGGGGCGGAAGGGACGACAAGAGGCCCTTCGCGGCGTTCTCTGCGTTCTCGAGCGGGCTTGCCCGGACGAGCGTAGCTTCGCTCTCACGGTCCTCGAACGCGGACCGTCTCGACCTCGATCCCGCCGGCGGCGCCACGTTCGTCCTCTCGGACGGTGCCTTGGGGATCGGAAGCCTGGGCCGGGCGGGCGCGCCGTCCGTCCCCGGAGGGCGAGGGGGCGGGCGCGAGAAGAGCTGATCGAGCCCCCCGCGCACCGACGGGGGGACGGACGCGCGCGGCGGTGGTACGGACGCTCGCGGCGGCGGCGCGGACGCGCGCGGCGGAGGGGCGGACACGCGCGGTGGCGGCGCCGACCCGCGGCCGGTGAACGACGGCAGCGGATCATTGCGAAGCTCGCGCGGCACCGGCGCGATGAGCGTTCCTTCCGGCGCCCCCTTCATCACCGGATCGGACACGACCGCGATGGGAACCGGCGGAACGGGCGGAACGACGGAGCCCGGAGCGGGCTCGCCGGCCGCCGGACGCGGCGCAGCAGCGGCCGCCTCTTGGTCGTCGGCGTCGGTGGCGAGAGGACCCGCGACCCGGTTCGTGTCGGCGTCGCGCGCGACCTCCGGGGCGAACGAGCGCTTCTCCCATTCGTCGAGGGCGTTGTCCCAGTCGAGGTCGCCGAAGCCGGCGAGGGGATCGTTGCGATTGTCGCTCATCGTCACGCCTCGAGACCGAGTGATCGTCGCAGCTCGAAATACGGGCGCGACAAGACGAAGCGGAAGAGCTCGTGAGCGCGGAGGTCGTCGCGGGCGACGGCCCCGAGCCGTTCCACCGGCTCACCGAACACGTCCGCGAGGACCACCGAGACGTCGCCCGCCGCGAGCGCCGCGCAGCGCGCTTGGGACATCCGCGCGCGCGCAGCCCATTGCCGGGCATCCGGAGAAGCGGCGACGTAGGCGCGGCAGATCGGTTCGATGGCGGCCTTCGTCTTGCGGGAGATCGCCTTGCCGATGTGCCGTTCGACCTCGGCGAGGACGGCGAACGGCGGAGCGTCGACCCGGACCTTCGCGAGGTTGCACGCGGCGACGACGATCGCCGCGATGGTGGTGTCGTCGCGCCAGCGTGTGACCGTGGTTCCGCGCGCGATCGAGACGAGCTCGCGAGCGACACGGGCGCGCGTCGTCGGGGAGAGCGGCGCGTTCACCCCGGACCCGACGACGATTGCCGGGGGATCGCTCGCGATGCCCTGGACACCGCCGGGGTCCTTGCCGCCGACGTAGAGGTCGAAGTTCGTGATCCCGAACGCGCCTGCCCACTGGGCGATCTCGGCCCGGAGGGCGAGCCCTGCCCGGGGGTCGACGCGGTCCTTCTTCGTGACGCCGAGGCTCTCGCGTGTCGGTCCGAGCGCCTCGCCCAGCGTCGGTCCGAGCGCGATGAACAGATCGGCGAGCGGGCCGTCGTCGCCCGAGGCGAGCACCTGGCGGAGCATCGGCTCGCTCAGCGTGACCTGCGGTGTCCGCGGCTTCTTGCTCGAATAGAGCGCGATCATCTGCTCGCTCGATCCGTCGGGGCCGCCGAGGGCGACGGCGCACGAGAGCGTGGCCTGCTCGAGCGCGTTGTCGCCGAGCGAGTGGGAGACGCGGGCGAGGCGGCGCTGCGAGTCGAGGTTGCTCGGTGCCTCGTGGAGCGACATGAGGAGCGCGTCCCGTGCGCGCTCGAGGAGCGGCCGGCGCTCGCGGAGGGAAGCATCCAGGCCGACGACGAGGTCGATCGCCTCGCCGTCCGTGGGAGCCTCGTCGAGCAACTTCGTCGCAGCGCCGAGCGCCGACGTCGGCGACATCATCCGATCGCGGTGGATCGCCATGGCGAGGCGGGCGGCCTCGATGCGTCCCTCGCGCTCGGGCCGCTCGTTCATCAGCTCCTCGAGGATGGACGTCGCTTCGGCCCACGCTCCCGTGCGCGCGGCGGCGCGAGCGAGGCGCTCGCGGACGGGGAGGGTGGTGAGGCGCGCCTGGTGGAGGGCGAGGAGGACGTCGAGAGCGAGGTCGTGACGTCCGAGCTTGTTCTCGTAGAGGTCGACGGCGGCGACGCCTGCGGTGACACGGTTCTTCGGCGGCGCTGCCTCGACCCGCGCGAGGCGCGCGAGCTTCTCGGCCGCCTCCTCGAACATGCCACGGCGGATGAAGATCTCGCCGGTGAGCGCAAGCGCGCCGACGTGGTTCTCGTCGAACGTCGTGACATGCTCGAGCGCCTCGAGCGCGCCCTCGGGATCGCCCTTCTCGCGGAGCACACGGGCCTGCTCCCAGTAGAGCTTCGCGATCTCCGGCGCGTCGTCGGTGACCTCGAGGCGGCGCTCGATCAACGCGAGGAGCTTGTCGTGGGCCTTGCGCTCGCGCACGCGGCGGAACAGACGATCGAACGCGACGGGGCGTGTGGCATCGCGGGCGAAGCTCGCGTCGAGCGCGCTCTCGGCTCGCGTCTCGAACGCCGTACCGAGCTTCAGCCACGAGAGCGCGGCCTGTTCCCAGAATGCCGCGCCGCGGGCGGAGTCGGCGCAGCGCGCGCCGAGCTGCTCGCATGCGACCGCATAGGCCTCGGTGTCGCCGAGCTCCTCGGCGCACGTCCGCATGCCTTCCCATGCGTGGAGATCGTCGGGTCGGCTCGCCGTGACGGCACGGAACACGTCGAGGGCGGCCGGGGCGTCGCCTGCCGCCAGCGCCGACCATCCTGCGAGGCCGATCGCGTCGGTCTCGGAGTCCTCGCCCAGCGCGCCGTCGAGCTCGGAGAGGGTCGAGGCGCGGCGGCGGGGATCGCAGCCGGGCGGTGACAGCTCGAGGTTCGCGAGGCGCGCCGCGTGCGACGAGCCGAGCACGAGCGAATGCGACTCGTCGGGAGCGAGTGCCCACGCGAGGAGCGTGGCGCTTGCGTGGAGCGCCTCCCGCGACTCGTCGGATTCGAGCTCCGCGAGCGCGCGTCGGGCCGGGATCTCGATCCGTGGATCGCCGCTCGCCATCGCGCTCGCGAGCCATTCGACAGCGGCGGCCGTTCCACCGCCCGCATCGAGCCAGGCCTTCGCGGCGGCGGCCGCCCCCTCGGTGTCGGTGTCGCCGTTCTCGCGCGCGAGGCGCAGGCGCTCCGCGGCCGCGGCCGCCTTTGCGGTGGCGCTCGCGGTGGCGAGGGTATCGAGCGCAGCGAGCATCGCCTCGGGCTCGCTGGCGCTTCCGCGCGGCCACGCCAGCCTCGCCAGCGCGCCGGCGAGGCGCAGGTTCTCGTTCGATGCGATGTCGACTGCCGCGAGCGCAGATGCTGCTTCATCGGGATCACCGAGCGCCGCCTCGAGCGCGAAGCGCTCCAGCGAGATCCCGGCATCGCCGCCGGCGACCTCGAGCGCGCGCCTTCGACCGTCGAGCGCGTCGACGTCGAGCCCGCGCGTCGCCCACGCGACGGTGGAGCGTGCAGCATCGGGAGCGGCGGCCGCCGCCGACTCGAAGTGGGCGAGCGCTGCGCCGCGTTCGCCGAAGCGCCACTTCTCGAAGCCCGCCTCGAGGTAGCGCGCCGCCGCGAGCTCGGGGTCGTCGCCGGAGGCCTCGACGGCCTCGGCTGCAGCGCCCGCGAGGCGTGCGGCCGCCGCGCGGTCGCCCGCGACGCGCAGGAGATCGCCGAGGTAGGCGTTGACGAGCGGATCGGTCGCGTCGTCTTTCGCGAGCGCTTCGAGGTGTCCGATCGCGGCGGTCTCGTCGCCGGCCGCGCGGGCGCGGAGCGCGCAAACGATGCCGAGGCTTCGCCGGAGCGAAGCGTCCTCGACGTCGGCGGCGAGCTCCTCGAGCGCCGTGCGCGCGCGCGCCGGGTCGATGTCCGGCGACGCGAGGCCGTCGAGCACACGGCCGAGCCAGGCGCCTTCGGGAAGCGCGCGAAGCGCGGCCGTCGCCTTGGCGGCGCCGGTCTCGTCGCCCTGGCCGAGGCGAATGCGCGCGAGCTCGATCCACAGGAGGGGAAGCTCGGCGGACGCGGACTCGCTCGCCGTGCTCGACCCGTCGCCCGCGCTCGTCGAAGGATCACCGGCGACCGAGAGCTCCGCGCTCGTGTGCTCGACGAGCGCGCGGGTCGCGTCCTCGTACCACGTGTGATCGGAGCGCAGGCTCGCGAGGGTGCGCCCGAAACGCGCGATCGTCTCCTTCGGTACACCGCAGGCCGCGGCCTGTCCGAGGGCCTCCCTCGCTCGTGCCCCACTCTCTGCACGCGTCGCCCAGACATAGGCCGCGAGGAGGAGCGCGCGTCCCTGAGCCTCGCCGGTCACGCAGTGACGCGACAGCTCCTCGAGCTCCATCGCGAAGCGCGCCCCGTCACCGCTGCCCTCGAGGATGTCGATCTTGAGCGCGCGGGCAGGGGCCGACGCCGGGTCGCGCTCCGTCGCGCGGGTCAGCGCTTCGAGCGCGCGGGCGATGTCACCTTCGCTCGCGGCGTGCTCGGCGATGCGCATCGCCAGCGACGCCGCGACGCCGCCGTCGGTCTCGCCGACGGTGCGCTTCTCCGCGAGCTCGGCGGCGAGCGCGGTGTCTCCCGCAAACTCGGCCAGGCGGAGACGAGCCGTGAGCACGATGCGCTCGAGCGCAGAGGTCGCGTCGCGGGCGGCCTCACCGTTCGCGGTGACCTCGTCACGAGACACCTCTGCGTCCGTCGTCGCGATCACCTCGAGCGCGCGATCGAGCAGCTGCGATGCGCGGCCGAGCTCGCTCGCGAGGCGGCGCGCATCGGCGGCGCGAAGGAGCAGATCGACGACGTCCTCGAGCCGGCGGCAGAAGCGCGGGACGCCTCGAGCGTCGCCCGTCTGCGCGTCGGTCATCGCGTCCCGGATCATCTCCGCACGCGCCTCGAGCGCCTCGGCGAGCGCGCGACTGCGCAGGCGCGCGTCGTCCGAGCCGGCGAGCCCGGGGTCGGCACGCACGACACGTTCGACCGTCAGCGCCGCGCGGAACGCCGCGCTGCCGCCCTCGTCCTGGGCGCGCTTCAGGACCCCGAGCGCCCGATCGACATCGCCGCTGGCGGCAGCGAGCCGAGCGACGTCGACGAGCAACAGGCCGCGCCACGTCGGATCGTCGGCGAGCTCCGCGCGTCCGGCGAGGGCCTCCTCGCGTTGCGCAGCGTCGCCGAGCTTCGCCGCGACCATCTCGAGCGCGAGCCATGCGGGCCCGAGGTCCGCGGCGATCGCGCCGGTCTCGGTCGCTTCGCGGGCCAAGCCACGCGCGCCTTCGAGATCCTTCTGGACGTCCTCGACGAAGAGGGCGCGCAGCGTGAGGGCTCGTGCGCGTTCCTCGGCCGTCGCCGCAGAGGCGACGAGCGCCTCGGTGAGCTTGCCGAGATTCGAGAGCGAGCGACGTCGCTCGAGGAGCCGAACGAGCCCTTCGAGTGGCTCGCGGAAGCTCGTATCCGAGTTGTACGCCGCGAGGTAGTCGCGTGCCGCGCCGGCCTCGTCTCCGCCGCGCTCTTGGATCTCCGCTGCCTCGTTGAGCAGCCGCGCCTTGCGCGCCTTGTCCGTCGTCGCGGCGACCTCGTCGCGGAGGCGGCCCACGGCTGCTGCCACGGCCTCGATCGTCTCCACCGGCGCGGGCGGGAGCTGCGACGCTCCGCTGTGAGTCAGCCCCGCTTCTCCGGGCCCCTCGACGTCGCGGGAGATGGACGGCTCGCTCGAACGTCGAGCGATCGGATCCTCGGCGGTCGAGGTGCGGTCCGCGTCGTCACCGAGCGCGACGGGAGGCGAAGCGCGCTCGCCGCTGTCATCGAGCGCAACGGGGGACGAAGCGAGGTCGCCGCTGTCACCGAGCGCGACGGGGGACGAAGCGAGGTCGACGCCGTCACCGACCGCAACGGGGGACGAAGCGAGGTCGACGCCGTCATCGAGCGCAACGGGGGCCGAAGCGAGGTCGACGCTCTCACCGAGGTCCGCGCTGTCGAGCGCGTCGGGAGTGGAGGCGCGCTCGGCGCCGTCATCGCTCGCGACGGGAGACGAAGCGAGCTCGCCGCCTTCGTTTGCCTCGCCGAGCATCGCAGCGAGAGCGGCACCGTCGTCTGCTTCGCCGAGCGTCGAGGCGCCCACCACAACCTCGCCCGGTGCGTCGTCGGGAGTGGCCGCGAAATCGGTGCTGCCGACGAGCGCGTCCGCAGCCGAAGCGAGAGCGCTGTCGTCCGGATCCGCGGGGGGCGGAGCGAGCTCGGCGCCGTCGTCCCCCTCGCTCGGAGGCGTCGCGAGAGCAGCGCTGTCGCTCGGCGCTTCGAGAGCCGGTGCTCGATCCCTGTTGGGGAGCGCGGGGGGAGTCGAGGAGACGAGGACATTGGCCGCGCCGCCGCGCGGCGCGCCAGGCGGCGAGGGGAGATCGTCGTCGTCGACCGACGTGAGATCGTCGTCGTCGAGCTCAACCTCCACCTCGAGGAGGTCCTCCTCGGCCGGCGCGTCTTCGTCGGGCCGCGGAGACCCGCTCTGGTGCTCGGCTTCCTTCGAGTCTTCCGGCATTTCGCCGGCGCCGAGCATACCCCACCCCAGCCCCCGGGTGTGCGGCATTCGAGCCCAAGCTCGGCATTTTGGGGCCGTGGCCGGCGGCTGATGCGGTCCTCGCATCGCCGAGCCCGACCATGCCCGACCGACCCGTGCGGCGGCGCACGGTTGCCCGTGCGCTCACCTCGACGGTCGGAGGAGGCTCAGTGGATTAGAGAAGCGCGGTGAGCTTCTCGTTGACCTTGTCTTCGATCGTCCCCTTCATCACGCGAAGCATGAACGGGAGGTCGATGGCGACGCGGACGTTCTTGTCGCTGACCGAGACCTCGCCCTTCGTTCCCTTCGCCGCACCGCTCGTCGCGTCGAAGCGGATCGTGTTGCCGTCCCACTTCCACTGGATGCCGAACTTGTCGGCGATCCCTTTGGCGAGATCCTCGGCCTTCTTCTTTGCGTCGTCGAGACTGAGCGAATGGTTGCGCGTGATGTCAATCGTGGCCATCGCGCGGGTCTTACCACCATTTGCGGTGATCCCCAACCAGGACCTCGGCCATGCCGCGAGGTTCGCCGACGCTGCTAGTCGATCCGCTTGACGATCCAGAACCCGCGCGGCGTCTCGAGCACCTCGGAGATCTCGCCGGGCGCGAGCCCGAAGACGGTGACCTCGGTCCGGGGATCGAGGACGCCGCGCGGCAGTCGGCCGATGTCGTCGGCCGAGCCGGGATCGCCCGAGGTCACGGCGCGATGGAAGTCGGAGCGAGCCTCACCGCCGAGGCGTTCGGCGATGGCGAGCGCGTCACTCTTGCTTCGCGCGCTCGGCGACGCACCCTCGGCGCCGGCGAAGGAGACGAGCACGACGCCGATCTTCACGCTGCGAGGTGCGCCCGACGGCATGATCACCGAGGCGTCGCCGAGGGAGAGCGAGGGGAGGAAGAGCCCCGCGTCGAGGTCCTCTTCGGCGGCGGGAGCAGGAGCGCCCGCGTCCGTCGAGGCGGACGCCGTCTCCGTCGCGGGCGGTGCCGCGGCGTCCGTTGCCTCGACGATCGGCTTCACGCGCGGGCGCGTGCTCTCCGCTTCGTAGGTCATCCAGCCGACGACGGCGATCACCGCTGCGCCGACGAGGATCGACGCGAGGCGCGCGCCATCTCCTCGCCGGGAGCGATCGTGCAGATCCGAGCTCACGTAACTCGTGCCTCCTCAGGCCCGTTCGTGATCAAGGGGAGCCGGTCGGGAGCTCGGTCGAGTGAGCGCCCGTCTCCTCTTCCAGGAGAGGCGACGCGGGCGGACCCCACTCTTCGAACGGGCGCATCGTCGGCGGAGGCGGATCGCCGTACAGCTCGAGCTGCACGGCAAGCCAGTTCTCCTGGTCGATGAGCGACTTCTTCTCGCTCTCGACCTCGGCCGTCAGCTCCGGCGCCGAGAGGACCTTCTCGAGCTTCGGCTGGATCTCGGCGAGCTCCTTACGAAGGACGACCGGGTCGATGCCGGCGCGGTCCGCGAAGTCCTCCGCGAGGATGAGGAGCTTGTTCTGCCCCGCCTCGGCGAACCCCGAGCCGACGGCGACCTTCTTCAGCTCGGAGCCCTGCTTGAAGGTCACCAGGCCCGGGCGGATCGCGGCGACGATCGGCAGGTGGCCCGGCAGCACGCCGAACTCTCCCTGCACGCTCGGCGCCGTGACCTCGTCGACGGTCTCGGCGAGCGCACGCCCCTTCGGGGTAACGATCTCGAGCTCGATCTTCTCGGCCATGGCTTACTTCGACTTCTTCGTGAGGTCGGCGGCCTTCGCCTTCATCTCCTCGATGTTGCCGACGAGGTAGAAGGCCTGCTCCGGATATTCCGCGTCGCTGTCGAACTTGCCGGCGAGGATCTCCTTGAATCCCGCGATCGTCTCCTTGAGGGGGACGTACTTGCCCGGCGAGCCGGTGAACTGCGCGGCGACGAAGAACGGCTGCGAGAGGAAGCGCTGGATCTTGCGAGCGCGCGACACGGTGAGCTTGTCCTCTTCGGAGAGCTCGTCCATGCCGAGGATCGCGATGATGTCCTGCAGGTCCTTGTACTTCTGGAGCGTCGACTGGACCTTGCGCGCGGTGTCGTAGTGCTCGTCGCCGATGACGCCCGGGTCGAGGAGCGTCGACGTGGAGTCGAGCGGGTCGACGGCCGGGTAGATGCCGAGCGCCGCGAGGTCACGGCTGAGAACCGTCGTACCGTCGAGGTGCGCGAACGTCGTCGCGGGCGCCGGGTCGGTGAGGTCGTCGGCGGGGACGTAGACGGCCTGGATCGAGGTGATCGAGCCCTTGTTCGTCGACGTGATGCGCTCCTGGAGCGCGCCCATCTCCGTCGAGAGCGTCGGCTGGTAGCCGACGGCGCTCGGGATACGACCGAGGAGCGCGGACACTTCCGAGCCGGCCTGCGTGAAACGGAAGATGTTGTCGATGAAGAGGAGGACGTCCTGGCCCTCTTCGTCACGGAAGTACTCGGCGACCGTGAGCGCGGAGAGCGCGACGCGGGCGCGGGCTCCCGGCGGCTCGTTCATCTGACCGAAGACGAGCGACGTCTTCGAGATGACGGGCTCGCCCGTCTCGAGCTTCGAGGAGCGCATCTCGAGGAAGAGGTCGTTGCCCTCGCGGGTACGCTCGCCGACGCCGGCGAAGCACGACACACCACCGTGCGCCTTCGCGACGTTGTTGATGAGCTCCTGGATGAGGACGGTCTTGCCGACGCCGGCGCCGCCGAAGAGGCCGATCTTGCCGCCCTTGCGGTACGGGGCGAGGAGGTCGATGACCTTGATGCCCGTCTCGAAGACCTCGATCTTCGTCGACTGGTCCTGGAAGCTCGGCGGCGCCTTGTGGATCGGGGACGAACGCTTCGCGTTGACCGGGCCGGCCTCGTCGACGGGCTCGCCGACGACGTTGAGGATGCGGCCGAGGCACTCGGGGCCGACCGGCATCGCGATCGGGGTGCCCGTGTCGCGGACGTCCATTCCGCGGACGAGGCCGTCGGAGGTGTCCATCGCGATGGTGCGAACCGTGTTCTCGCCGAGATGCTGGGCGACCTCGAGCGTGAGGTTGTCCTTCTCGCCCGAGATGCCGGGGTTCGTGACCTTCAGCGCGTTGAGGATCTTCGGGAGCTTGCCGTCGGGAAACTCGACGTCGACGACCGGACCGATGACCTGGACGACACGGCCCTTACCAGCGAGGCCTGACGCAACCGAGGGCGAATTCATTTCGAGGAAGCTCCTTCGTTGGCATCTTCTCTAGGGACGCGACCACGCCAAGAAAAGTCGCGAATTCCTGGGAAGCGGGCCCGCCTGTAACACGGGGTCCTCGTCTCTTCAATCACCGCAATCACGCCTTTCGTCGCGCCGTCGCTTCATGGTGGGTGCGATCGCAGGGAAACGGGAGCGGAGCCGCGTATGAACGGATGCGGTGATCCTCCGATCGCGCCCTCTGGCCCGGTCGCGCCCTCTGGTCCGGGAGCCGGTGGGGGGGCGAACGGGCTCGGTCTCAGCCGACGATCGGTCCCGGGCTGCGCTTCGGGCGTGGGCATGGTCACGGCGAGGTATCCGCGTGCGCATTGCAGGGGTCGCGTCGTCGAGGAGGCCTTCTCGGCGAGCGACGGTCTCTTGTCCGCGGCGGTGAGCACCGTCGCGTGGAGGCTTCCGCAGCTCGGTGAATGCGGAGCGTGGCCTGGAACGACGCGTCGCTGGACACGTTCCGTTCGACCAGGCCCGAGGTGCCGCCACCGTCGACCGACGAGCCACGCCGAGCTCCGGCAGCCAACGGCGAACGGGCCCGGCTTCCCGTTCCCGGTCGTCGACGTGACCTCCTGGACGCTTCGGTCCTGGCCGCGTCGGCGCGCGCATCGCAGAGCGACGCCGTCGCGCGAGCGCATCGCGGGCGATGGCGCACGTGTCCTCCGGAGCGCTCGCCCGGTCATCGATCGAGATCGCCCATGACCGCAAGCGACGTGCCAATCGTGGAATTCGCATCACGTGCCCGCGTCATGAGAGGCATCTGCCTGGGAGGCGGGCGGAACGCGTCGAGACCGCGGAAAAGAGGCCGTTCGCTCCGCTTGACCGGCCGCGAGCGTGCGCCTATCGGTTTCGTTTCGTCGCCGCTGGGGCATCTCGTCCCGGACGTGCGACGGTGTGTCGGACCTGCCGAAGTTGAGCACGCGCGCCCAGAGGACACGGTGATAGCGCCGGAGACCATCGCGCTCGTTCGCGAGCGGACGGACATCCTCGCGGTCGTTCAGGAGGCGGTGCCGTCGCTCAAACGTCGAGGGCGGTCCTTCGTCGGCCTCTGCCCGTTCCACAAGGAGAAGACGCCGAGCTTCCACGTCAACCCGGATCGGGGGTTCTTCCACTGCTTCGGGTGCAAGGAAGCGGGGAGCGCGATCGACTTCCTGATCAAGCACGAGGGGTACACGTTCCGCGAGGCCGTGCGCGCGCTCGCGGAGCGCGCGGGCATCGAGGTCATCGAGACTCGTCAGGACGCCGCGTTCACCGAGTCCGATCGGCAGAAGAAGGCGCGCGAGGATCTCTACGCAGTGAACGCGCTCGCGGCGACGTTCTTCGAGGACCAGCTCCGTCGTCACGAGCACCGCGGATACGCGCTCGAAGAGCTGGCGAAGCGCGGGCTCGAGGTCGGCGTCGATCCGAAGATCGACGAGGTGCTCCAGGCGTTCCGGATCGGCTACGCGCCGCCGGGATGGGACGGCCTCGCGAGCTTCCTCCGCCAGCAGGGCGTGTCTCCCGCGGCGGCCGAGACGGTGGGCCTCCTCGTCCCGCGCTCGAGCGGCTCGGGGTTCTACGATCGGTTCCGTCATCGGCTCATGTTCGCCGTGATGGATCCGCAAGGGCGCGTCGTTGCGTTCAGCGGGCGCGCGTTGCGTGATCTTCCGGAGGGGCAGGCGGTGTCGAAGAACGACTCGGCGTCCGGTCCTCCGCCGAAGTACATCAACTCGCCGGAGAGCCCGGTCTACACCAAGGGGCAGATGCTCTTCGGCATCCACCAGGCGCGTCACGAGATCCGCCAGGCGGAGGTGGCGGTCCTCGTCGAAGGGAACTTCGACGTCGTGTCGCTCCACGCGCGCGGCGTCGCCAACGTGGTCGCGCCGCTCGGCACGGCGTTCACCGGCGAGCAGGCGAAGCTCCTCAAGCGCTTCGCGCCGACCGTCGTCTTCCTCTTCGACGGTGACGCGGCGGGGAAGAAGGCGGTGCGGCTCTCGCGCGACGCGATCCGCGCGGCGGGAATGAACGCGCGGGTGGCGACGCTCCCGGACGGCGTCGATCCGGATGAGCTCTCGCGGACGAAGGGCCCGGCCGCGATCTCGGACCTCGTCGCCGGCGCGCGGGGGATGCCCGAAGCGCTGGTCGAGATGGAGCTCGACGGTACCTTCGTGCAGGCCGACGTCTTCGAGCGCGTCGAGCGGGTCGAGCGCATTCGCAAGGTCATCAGTGACGAGGACGATCCGATCGTGCGGATGGAGCTGTTCGCCTGGGCGGACCAGGCCGTCTCCGCGCGGCTCGACCTTCACGGCATGCGGGTCGGGCGTGATGACGTGCACCAGAGCGGTCCGTTTGCTGCCCTCCAGAAGTCGCTGCGGAAGGATGAAGAGGCCGCCCGCGCGCGAGGCGAGGTGCCTCGGACGGCGGTCACGCCGAAAGAGGCGCGGATCGCCGCGAAACCGCCCGGGTCCGCCGAGCGACGCGAGATCGTCGGGTGCCTCATCGAGTGGCCCTCGCTCCTCGAGGACCCCGAGGTGGCCGAGGAGCTCTCCCTTCTCGACGGCCCCGTCGTGATGGCGATCGCGAGCCTTCGTAGAGCCTGGAAACCACACGAGAAAAGGCTGGATGTCGATGCGTTCCTCGAGGAAATCCCACCGGCGGTGCGGATGCTGGCGAACCGGCACCTCGCAAACCCCCAGCAGGAGAGCGAGGCGAATGCAAAAGGATACTTGCTAGACAACGCAAACAAGCTAAAGAGGCTGCTCCTTTCGCAGGAGGCTGCTCAGATCAACCGCGAGACGTATCGGGCGCAGGGGGACTGGGATGCCGAGCGCGAGCTCGCTAGGGAGCAGTCGGATCGACTGAGAGCGAAGCACGGCCTCAAGAGCTGAGACGAGAAGCGAGCAGACGCGGATCGGCGATCGTGCCGACGGAGATAGCTGAGAAATCGAGCTGCGAGGATTTGGGCGTCGGCGCCCCGAGAGGTAGAAACAAGGCCTGCGAGCGGTGGCTCGTGAGTCTCAAGTGAAGAGGAGCAGAGCGAGCCGAAGTACAGCCCTTCACAGCAAGGCACGGTGGAGCCCTCGGCAGTGAAGGGTGGAGGGGCCCGGAGGAGAGCGCGTGCGGTGCGCTCCACGGGGTCGATCAAGTGGGGACTGGCAACCCGCAGCAGACGCGAGTGATCATCTCAGCGACGCGCGGGCGTAGAAGTGGAAAGAACCAATTCCGATGGCGAACAAGAACCGGAACGGCAACGGCAAGGACTCGGACAAGATCGTCGAGAACGGCAAGGCCAAGGGCTTCATGACCTACGACGAGGTCAACGAGTCGCTTCCGGCCGATGTGTCCGTCGACCAGATGGACGATGTCATGGGCGTCCTCGGGGACGAGGACATCGAGATCGTCGATGCCGCCACCCAGGTAAAGATCGCGCCGAAGCGGATCGTCGAGGAGACGGCCGCCGAGCACAAGACGGTCGCCCGCCAGCCGGAGAAGGAAGACGAGGACTCGAGCTACTACTCGAAGTCCAACGACCCCGTCCGTATGTACCTCCGCAAGATGGGAAGCGTCTCGCTTCTCACGCGTGAGGGCGAGGTCGAGATCGCCAAGCGCATCGAGCAGGGCGAGCACATGATCCTCGGCGCCATCCTGGCGTCGCCGGTTGCCGTCCGCGAGATCATCGACCTCGGCGACAAGCTCCGGAAGCACAAGATTCGCGTCAAGGACATCATCCGCGACGCCGACGACGAAAACGCCGAGTTCGACGAGGAGGAGGCTGACCGCCGCATCCTTCGCCTCATCGACAAGGTGAAGCACCTCGACAAGGTCGCGCAGGACCTCGCGGCGCAGCTCGAGTCCTGCGCCGCGTCCAAGAAGAAGGGCATCGAGTCCGAGGCCGACGCGAACCGCACGAAGATGGTCGAGACGCTCGAGGAGATGCGTCTCAACAAGAAGACGATCGACAAGATCGTCCTCAAGCTCCGCTCGCTCATCCAGAAGGTCGAGCGCGCCGAGAGCGGCTCGACGGAGCTCGAGAAGCGCACCGGCGTCGACTGGGATCAGCTCCGCAAGGAAGCGCGCGCGTCGAAGGGTGACGCGGCCGGCGAGAAGAAGTTCAAGCGCAAGTACGGCGTCACCGCCGAAGAGGTCATCGCGAACCACTCCGCGAGCCTCAAGAACCTCCGCAAGGTCGAGGAGGAGCTCCAGCTCGACATCAAGGCGCTCCGTGAGACCTACCAGTCGATTCGCGACGGCGAGCGCCTCGCCGAGCGCGCGAAGGCGGAGCTGGTCGAGGCGAACCTCCGCCTCGTCGTGTCGATCGCGAAGAAGTACACGAACCGCGGTCTGCAGTTCCTCGACCTCATCCAGGAGGGGAACATCGGCCTCATGAAGGCCGTCGACAAGTTCGAGTACAAGCGCGGCTACAAGTTCTCGACCTACGCGACGTGGTGGATCCGTCAGGCGATCACCCGCGCGATCGCCGACCAGGCGCGGACGATCCGCATCCCGGTCCACATGATCGAGACGATCAACAAGTTGATCCGCACCTCGCGTTACCTCGTTCAGGAGTACGGCCGCGAGCCGACCCCCGAGGAGATCGCCGAGAAGATGGAGCTGCCGCTCGACAAGGTCCGCAAGGTCCTCAAGATCGCGAAGGAGCCCATCTCGCTCGAGACCCCGATCGGCGAGGAAGAGGACAGCCACTTGGGCGACTTCATCGAGGACAAGAGCGTCGTGTCCCCGGCCGAAGCCGTCATCAACATGAACCTCGCGGAGCAGACCCGTAAGGTTCTCAAGACGCTGACGCCGCGCGAGGAGAAGGTCCTCCGTATGCGCTTCGGCATCGGCGAGAAGTCGGACCACACGCTCGAAGAGGTCGGTCAGGACTTCGAGGTCACGCGCGAGCGTATCCGCCAGATCGAGGCGAAGGCGCTCCGCAAGCTGCGCCACCCCTCGCGTTCGAAGCAGCTCAAGAGCTTCATCGAGAGCTGACGAGCTCGGCTCGCTGACAGCGACGACGGCGGAGGTGAGATCTCACCTCCGCCGATGTCGTTTGTGACGCTCGCAGTCGTCGTCGGTCCGTCGCGAACGCGGAACGCGCGGCTCCGGTCAGAGGAGCGCCAGGGCGGCGACCGCCATCGTCGCGAAGGCGAGCGGAGCGGCGAAGAGCACGAGGCCGAGCACGCCGGGCGCTTGCTCGGGCGCGGGCGCGATGCTCGGGGCAGCCTGCGGGACAAGGAGGTGCGCGTTTGCGGGCGGGGCGAACGACAGCGGGCGCGTGCGCACGTTCGGGGGAGGTCGCGAGCCGTCCTGCGGAGGGACGGTCGGACCGACGGCGACCGGGGGCGCGGACGGCGTCCCGCGGGGCCGAGGCATCGCGACGGTGTGCTCCTGAGCTGGAGCAGGCACGGCCCGTGGCGCTTTCGCCGATGGCGAGACCGGCGAAGGAGCCACGCTCTCGAGCGCGCGCACGATCGCCTCGAGCGCCCTTGCGTCGTCGTACGGTGGGCGGCTCTTCGTTCTCGAGGTAGTGGGCGCGTCGAGCGCGGGCGGTGGCCGAGAGCCATGGTGCGGGGACGAGCGCGCTGTCTGCGGGGCGCCGAAGGTCGCCGGGCTCGAGCCGCTGTCGGAGGGGAACGTTCGCGCGCCCGAGCCTGCAGGCGGAGGGAAACGTGGCGCGCCCGAACCGGCACCGGACGGAGTCGGAGCTCGCGCCCCGACCTCGCGCAGCGGTGAGCCCTCGGCCCGCGTCGGATGCGGCGGCGCCTGCGGAGATCGCCCCGGCGCATTCGGCATCACGACGGTGCGCTCCGACGGCATGCGGTCGCTCTTCGGGACGAGGTCGATGTCGGGACGCGCAGGCCGTCCAGCCGCCGGCGGTGGCGCCTTCGACTCGAAGAGCGGCGCCGTCCGGGCCGAGGAAAGCGCACGCTCGCTGTCGATTACCGGGAGCGGCATCACGCTCGTCGTGTCGTCCTCCGGACTCGACTCGCGAGCGAGCGGCTTGGTCGACGGAGGTGTCGACTCGCGCGAAACGGATGCACGCGCGGGTGGCCTCGACGAATAGGTGATCGGCTCGGTCACGGGCGGTGTCGACTCGCGCGAAGCGGCTGCGCCTGGGGGCGGCCTCGACGAGTACGTGATCGGCTCGGTCGGAGGAAGCGTCGTCTCGAGCGCGGCGGGTGCACGTGCAGGAGGTCTCGACGGGAACGTGATCGGCTCGGTCGAAGGAAGCGTCGTCTCGAGCGCGGTGGGTGCACGTGCAGGAG
>MKVQ01000015.1:21222-305776 GCA_001899635.1 Myxococcales bacterium 68-20
AAGCGTCGTCTCGAGCGCGGGGGGTGCACGTGCGGGATCCCTCGACGGGGTCGGGCTCGGTCTCGTCGTCGGCGGCATCGACTCGCGCACGGCGCGCGCTCGCGCCGGCGGCGGGATCGGCTTCGTGGGCGGCATCGACTCGCGCGCGGCTCCTGCTCTTGCCGTCGGCGCGATCGGCTTGGTCGTGGGCGGCGTCGATTGGTGCGTGGGCGCCCTCGTAGCGGCCTTCGACGCGTGCGCGGCAGGCTTCGCAATCGGAGGTTTTGCCGCCGCGGGGCCCTGCGTGGTCGGCGAGCGGA
Organism: Myxococcales bacterium 68-20; assembly: GCA_001899635.1. Taxonomy (GTDB): domain Bacteria; phylum Myxococcota_A; class Polyangia; order Polyangiales; family Polyangiaceae; genus Labilithrix. The sequence goes on from MKVQ01000015.1 coordinate 21,522, forward strand.
CGACGGGCGCCTTCGTCGCGCCGATCGGCCGAAGCTGCGGGCGTTTCGGTTGCTGTGGCGGCGCAGGGGATGCCGGCCGAGCGGGCGGCGGTGGTCGGTTCGAACCTCCGCCTCCCTGCTTGGTCGTCATCGCGGCGTGATGCTAGCGCGCCTCGTTCGCGACCGACTACTGCTCGCGTCTTGCGGGGATCGGCGCGGGCCGCGACGGGCGCGCGGCCGGAAGGTGACCGCCGGGGCGGTGCGACTGGGCGCGTGTCGTGGGGGATGTCGTCGCTGCCCGTGCCTGCGCAGTCGTGGTCGCGGACGCCTTCGAGCCGGCGGGTGTCGACGTCGTCGCCTTCGCGCCGGCCGGACCTTCGTGGAGGCTGGCGGCGGGCGGGGCAACGGGGGGCGGCAGCCTCTCGACCGGGGCGAGGAGCGCTCCTGCCGCGGGACGCTCGCGGAGGTTCGCGGCCGACGGGGCGATGGGCGGCGCCTCGACCGGATCGACGCGCACCGGCGTGGGCTCCGGCGCATTCGCTGCCGCAGCGGCTCGAGCACGCGGCCGGAACGCGAAGAGGACGAGGATGCTCGCCACGAGCGCGATGGCGGTGACGATCACGGCGATGCGCTGCGCCGGGACCTTCGCCGCCGTCGGGTGGCTCGGGTAGGGGACCGGCGTCCACGCGGGGAACGGGCCCAGCTCGGCGGGAGGGTGGGGGCCGAGGCCCGAGCTCGGGAATGGTCGCGGGGAAGCTGGCGCCGCGAGCGGCGCGACGCGGGTGATGCGGGTGACGTTGTCCTCCGGCGTCGTGATCATCTCGAGCGGCGTCGGGAGCGCCGTCGCGAACGGGGTGGGCGGTAACGAGGCGACCGGCGACCCGCCGCCGGCGTGCGCCACGGGGATCCCTCGCGTGGGCACGGGCACGGGCGCTTGCGTGCTCTCGCTCTCCGGCGCGACCGGCGCGCTCGCGTCGCTCCGCGTTTGCGGCGGGAGCGCCGGAAGCGGTGGGAGCGTCGGAGGCGGGAGGGTGAACCGCGGTGGTGGCGCGGTGTCGCGACGGAGCGTCGTGGCGGTGGGGCGAGCGTCGTCGTCCTGGTCCGAGGTCCTCTCGTGAGGCACGTCTTCGCGCACGCGGAACGACGCCGTCAGCGTCGGCGGATCGGGCTCGTCGAGCGGCACCGCGTGCGAGCGCGTGAGCGTCTCCGGATCGTTCGGGGGAAGCGTCGCCGGGGCATGCGCCAGGCCCGTCCGGTCGCTCGATCCTTCCGGCGGCGCGAGCGAGGGCCGGCGGCTGAGCGTCGACGGCTCGCTCCAGTCGGCGTCGGCAGGACCGATGGTCGCGTTCTCCGAAAGCTCGGCCGAGCGCGACACCCTCACCTCCGGGGCCGAGCGGACGGGGCTCGCGTTCGTCCGTGCGGCGATGGCCTCGTGTCCGGGGAGCCCGCCCGGAGGAGCGGGGGCCGGCCTCAGCGCCCTCGCCGGGACCACGCCGCGCTCCTCTGCGAACGTGACGTTGTCCACTGCCGCTTCCGCGAGCGGAGCGCCCGACGCCGGCGGCAGTGATTCCGGAGCACGAGGAGGAAGCACGACGGTTGCCCGTGCACACGTGATGCCGCTGGGATCGCTACATCGAGGGGCGATGATTCCAGGGCCGCTGCGTCTTTTTCAGCGAGCTCGCGCTCGGTCGCGGCGCCGGCTCGCGTACGCTCACGACCATGGAGCGGCGCGGCAGGTCGGCAAACCTCGTCCTCCTCGCCATGCTCGTCGTCGGTGTGTGCGGATGCGAGCGAGGCTGCCTTGCGCGGTGGCTCGAGGACCGCGGCGCTGGGGGGCTTTCACCCGAAGGGCCGGGTGGCGAAGCCCCAGCTGGCAAACCGCGCACCCTGGGGCTGGAGGGCACCGACTGCTCCGACGGCCTTCTGCGATGCGTCGAGGGCAGGGTAGAGGCCTCGCGTGCGGCTCACCTTCCGCATGGGTGTGGAGGCGGAGCCGGAGGAACAGAGCGCCGGACCGCATGCGAGTGCCCGTGGGATTTCGTCATGCAGTGCGCATCAGGTTGTGCGCGCGAGGGGCTCGAGGCGATCGGCGTGTTATCGGACGCAGGCGCGGTGCAGCTCTGCCGGCCGTCGGCTCCGGTGGCCCGTCCCGTCCTTCCCGGTGACCCGGTCCCGACCGACATCTGCACGAGCGAAGGCGTGGCGTGTGTGGATGGGATCATCCGCGCATGCGAGGCGCCCGGGCTTCCCACCCGCGCCGTCGCGACCTGTCTGAATGGTTGCCAGTCGCATGTCGGCATGGACGGCTGGGGAGACGACAGCGGGGACCCTGGGGCGCTGAAGGACCCCGATGGAGTCGCTTCGATCCTCTGTCGACGCGATCACGCTGAACGCCGGTAACGCGCAACGCGCTTCGCGAGCGAATACGCCCACGCGCGAAGCCGTCGCGTCGATCTTCGACTGCCCTATGACGCTCGCGTCACGGGCGTGGCACGCAGGTGAGCGTTCCCGCTCGGTCACTCGTCGTCGCTGCCTCTTGTTCACGGCGCTGCGGGGGGCGCGCGCCCCGAATTTCCCGGGGGTTCGAGCGATCGACATCAGAAAGATGACGGCGTCGCGCGGAGGTTTGTACGATTTTTCATGGGGAACGAGAGACGTTCCGGCGCGCTTCGGCGCGCCCGGAGCGAGGGAGTCGCTCGTCCTCCGAACCCGACCCAGTTCCCAGATTGAGCAACGAGACACACTTTAGACTGTGGCGAGCCGCTTGCTTCCAAGAGAGACCGCACCCGACGGGTCAGCCGGGTGACGGGGTAGCAGGGTAGGACCTGCACCCCGCGGAAGCACTCGAAGGGCAGGGAGGCAGCCTCGGTCGGATTCGAAACGGATCGCTCCGAAGGTTGGAAGGCGGAACAGAACGATGAATCGCGCGAAGCTCGGCTCGGTTCTCTTCATCAGTGCCATGGTCGTGTCGCTCGTCGCTCCACGGGAGAACGAGGCGCTCGCGGACCGCGGCGGCGTCAATCCTCTCCTGCCTCGCGTCATCGAGAACGCGAAGGTGGAGCCGGCGCCGCTGGCGGTGCTTGCGAACGCGGGCCTCAAGGCCGTCGCGACGCCCGAGATTGGCACGACCGGCAGCTGCCCCGACGGAATGCTCGAGGTCGAGGGCGACTGGTGCCCGGACGTCGAGCAGAAGTGCCTGCGCTACATCGACCCGGAGGGCGTCTTCCCCCGCCGCTGCGCCGAGTTCGCGCCGACGTCCAAGTGCAACGGCAAGACGACCAAGAAGCATTTCTGCATCGACCGCTACGAGTGGCCGAACAAGGCCGGTGAGAACCCGGTCGTCATGAAGACCTGGTACGACGCGCGGGACGCGTGTGCAGGCGCGGGCAAGCGTCTCTGCGGCGACAGCGAATGGACCGTGGCGTGCGAGGGCCAGGAGCGGCTGCCGTACCCGTACGGCTACGACCGCAACTCGGAGGCGTGCAACATCGACAAGCCGCACCCGGACGTGAACGAGAAGGCGCTCGGCTCGGCTGACCCGAAGGTCCGCGATGCGGAGGCGAAGCGCCTCTGGCAGGGTGAGCCGAGCGGCTCGCGGTCCTCGTGCGTCAGCCCCTACGGCGTGTTCGACATGACCGGCAACGTCGACGAGTGGGTCGTCAACGAGAGCGGCCAGCCGTACAAGAGCGGCCTTAAGGGTGGCTACTGGGGGCCCGTCCGCGATCGCTGCCGTCCGATGACGACGATCCACTCGGAGGGCTTCTCGTTCTACCAGATCGGCTTCCGCTGCTGCTCCGACGTCCCGACCGCGGCTCCGTCGAAGGAGCCGGCGCCGATCGGACCCGCGACCAACAACCCGGCCCTGCCGAGCACGAACCCGCCGCCGAGCGCCGTCATCGGTAGCTGAGCGCGACCGGTCGTGAGGATGTGAGCCGAGCCGTCAGGGCTCCGTCGCTTCGGCGTCGGAGCCCGCGTCTTTTTGCACGGGCGCGCCGGAGGGCCGCTTCGGCGGATCGCCGTAGTCGTTGCGCAGCTTGCGCGCGAGCGAGTCGACGAGCACCTGCTCGTGGTAGCCCGGCATCTGCGGGATCTGCACGACGACGCGCACCGCGCCAGTTTCCTTCGTGCGGATGAACTCCATCGATCCGGGCACCGCCTTCTTTCCGCTCTCGGGGGAGACGTAGTCGAAGAGCAAGTAGCCGGCGCCCTCGTCCTTCTCGGTGATCTTCAGCCCGAGATCGACGCGGACGAGCCGTGTGCCGGCGTTCCAGGTGCGGTCGTACCCGTACGAGGACTCGTACGAGCTCTTGGCGGACGCCTCTTCCGACTGCAAGGCGAGCGGGGCGGCCAACGCGAGCGCGACGCAGATCGAAGCAGCCCTGAGACCGTGCCGAGCGAGACGCATGCTTCCGCCGAAGTAAGGGCAGAAGGGCGGGCCGGGCCAACTATTTGGGGTTGCGCCCCAACCACCCGCAGTGATGCCCCCAACCACCCGCAGTGGGAGACAAACCTGTTGACTCGAAATAAATCGGATCTATTCATTGTCACCAGACATGACGGTCGAGCGGAAGGCAGATGCGGTGGCGGACGATCTCCTCGAGCGCATCGCGGGGCGCGAGCTCGCGGTCGGGTCGATCCTGCCGAAGGAAGCGGAGCTCGCCGACCACTACGGCGTTGGGCGCAGTGTGATCCGCGAGGCGATCAAGCTGCTCGAGGTGCACGGTCTCGTCCGTCCGACGCGGCGTCTTGGCACCGTGGTCCTCGACCCGCTCGCCTCGACGAGCCCGGAGGTCGTTCGCGCGCTGCTCGTCCGCAACGGGCACATCGATCTCGACTTCTTCACCGGCTGGCTCGAGGTCCGCGCAGCGATCGATGCTCAGATGTGCGAGCTCGCGGCGAGGCGGCGAACGCCGGCCGACCTCCGGGCGCTCGAAGCCGCCCTCGAGGCGATGCGCGCGTCCACGGCGCGACACGAGGCATTCAACGAGGCGACCCAGCAGCTGGCGTTCGCGCTCGCGCAAGCCTCGCACAACCCGCTCTTCACCGTGCTCGCGCGCTGGCACGCGCGCGTGGTCGCCGACCTCGATCACGTGTTCCGTACCGTGCGGAGCGCGTCGGTGCCGCACGTCGCGGGTGTGGAGATGATGCTCGAGTGCATCCGTCGCGGAGACGCCGCGACCACCAAGGAGCTCGTGACCACGTTCCACGTGTGGGCCACTCCGCGGCTGCTCGCTGCGGCCCGCCTCGCGAACGGGGAAGCACCTGCCGACTCGAAGGTCGAGCCCGAGAGCCGAAACGCTCCCTCGCCCAGCCGTTCCAAGCGCCCCACCTCGCCAAAGAAGAGCAAGGAGAAGCACGCATGACGCTAGCCAGCGATCCGACCCTCGCCTCCGCCGTTCAGCCGTCGTCGGACGAGCCCGTCACTACCTTCGGCCCCGCGACGAGGAGGCGCGTCGCGGGGCTGCACGTGCTCACGCTGAAGGGGAGCTTCTACGAGATGGGCAGGCAACACGGTCGTCTGCTCGGCGAAGAGATGCGTACCGGCCCGCTGGCGTACTACCGCAGCTTCGTCGAGAAGCTGTTCGGTGGAGCCCGCTTCGGCGGTATCGGCGCGGCCTCGTTCCAGCTCCTCCAGCGCACCGTCGGCTCGCGTGTCGGCGCGACGCTCCCCGAGTTCGCTCGCGAGACCGTTCGCGGGCTCGCGGACGGATCGGGCATCGGGATGAAGGCGATGCTCGAGGGGGCAACGATGCCCGACTCGATGCTGTGGCTGGCGTCGAGGCTGATGCAGATCCGAGGCGCGGGGCCGGCGATGCACCATCGCGTCGGCCTCGGGCTTGGATGCACGAGCGCGATCGCCTGGGGAGACGCGACGCGTGACGGTCGCCTGCTCCACGCGCGGAATTTCGACTACCACGGCGTCGACGCGTGGCCGCGGACGCAGGCGGTGCTCTTCCACGAGCCCGACGACGGCATGAAGTACGTCTCCGTCGCCGCGGCCGGCGTCGCGCTCGGCGGCATCACCGCCATGAACGAGGCGGGGCTCACGCTCACCGTACACCAGCACATGTTCACCGATCGGGTGAAGCTCGGCGGGACGCCGATCGGCGTCACCGGCGACGTCGTCATGCGCAAGGCCGAGACGCTCGACGACGCCGCGCGCATCCTGAACGAGCAGACGCCGATCGGCTGCTGGACGTACCTCGTCACCGACGGCAAGCGGCGCGAGGTCCTCTGCCACGAGGAGAACCCGTATCGGAAGGCCGCAATCCGTCATGGTGGCGGCGACGGGGCATCGGGCGGGACGTTCGGCTACGCCAACATCTACCTGGATGGCGATCTCGGCGACACCGAGCTCGATCTCTACGGCTCGTACTGGAGGCACAACCGGAGTCGCTTCGAGCGCACGAACGCGTTGCTCGCCGAGCGCGCGGGATCACTCGATCCCGAGGCGATGGGAGCGATCCTCGCCGACGTCGGCGACGGCGCGTGCCGCATCCGCGGGAGCATCGCGATGGTCCTCACCGTCGGCTCGGTCGTCTTCCGTCCCGAGGACGGCGTGGTCTGGGTCGCGAATGGCGAGGCGCCCACGAGCCACAACACCTTCGTCCCGTTCTCGCTGAGGACGCAGCGTCACGCTCCGGAAGAAGGGGCCTTCGTCGCGCGCGAGCTGACCCCATCGGCGCGGCGCGCGTTCGACCACTTCCGCCGCGCGTACCTCGCGTACGTCGACGACTCGGACGTGCCCCGCGCGCGCCGGGAGGTCGCGGAGGCCTGCGAGCTCGAGCCGCGGCAGTCCGTGTATCATGCACTGATGGGCCTGCTCGCGCTCAACGACGGCGATCCGAGCGCCGCGGCAGTGAAGCTCGATCAAGCGATCCAGCTCGGGCACGAGGACGAAGCGCGCGTCGCGGCGTTCCATCTCTGGCGGGCCCGCGCGTTCGACCTCCTCGGGCGCCGTTCCGAGGCGCTTCGTGACTACCGCCGCGTGCTCGGACTTCGCGCCGATCGCGCGGTCGACGTCGCCGCCCGCCGTGGTCTCGCTCGCACGTACTCGATCGCTCGCGCACGTCGCTTCCATGTCGACATGGCGCTTGCGGACGTCGTCCAGCCGTAGCGCTCACGTGACCACGCGAAGGTGGGAAGGAGCGGCGATTCGATCCCGCTCTTCCCGCTCTGGCTCGACGGATCGGGGGGGCCGACGCTCAGCGGCTCTCGACGCGGAGCGACGCCGGTGGCTCGTTCGCGTCGGCAGCCTCTGCCGAGCCGTCGTTCGCCAGCACGGGCGACGCCGCGAGCGCCTTGAGCGCGGAGCGATCGATCACCAGGAAGAAGGCGGCAGAGCCGATCGTCCAGACGAGCTGGATCGCGTAGAGGAGGAACACGTACGCCGAGCCTGCCCCGGTCACCACGTCCGTCGGGAAGTACATCGTCATGCCGGCGTAGATGCCCGCCTGGAAGACGCCGAGCAGGCCGGGCGGACCGGGGATCAGGATCGTGCAGCCGAGCATGCCCATGAGGGCGCAGGCCTCTCCGAACGTGATGGGCGTGCCATCGGCGTGGACGACGCCGCAGCCCCACGCGAGGAGCCACATCCCGAAGGCGTTGATGCCCCAATAGAGCGTCGTCTCGACGAGGAACCCGCCGGCGTCGCGCCCGCGCCCGAGGAAGTGGAGGCCGTTGGCGAGCTTCTCCGCGGTGTCCGCGAGCTTCTCGCCAAGCTTCTTCGACACGAGGCCGAAGACGGCGAGCGTCATGCGCCGCGCCCAGCCGCGCGCGAAGTAGAACACCGCGATCGTGACGAACGCGGTGGTGAAGACGCCGAGCATCACGAAGCCGCTCGTGCGCACCTGCGCGACGCTGATCGGCAAGCCGACCACGCGGCTCGGGAGCGGATCGATCGTCGGCACGAAGACGAGCGCGATCGCGAGCACGATCGACAGGTAGAGGCCGTCGACGACGCGCTCGGCGACGACGGTGCCGGTCGCCGACGACATCGAGATCTTGCCCTTCTCCCGCAGCATGTACGGGCGGACGATCTCGCCGATGCGGAAGGGCATGAGCAGGATGGCCGCGAAGCCGATCCACGAGACGGCGAGGACTCGCTTCCGCGGGACGTCCGCGAAGGATCGGAGCAGGTACCGCCACCGGACGGCGCGGAAGTAGCTCATGACCCCGAGGGTCGCGAGGTACGCGGGGATGACCAGCCAGTTGACGTGGGCGAAGTTGCCGCCCTCTGGCACCAGTGTCAGGCCCCCCTTCTGCAGTGTGAAAACGATTCCCGCCGTGATGATGACCGAGGCGAGCAGCTTTGCGGCGTTGCGCCGAAGAAAGCCTTTTTGTTCTTGCGGCTTGTCCGTGGCCATCGGTTTCCGGGAGGGGGCGAGGAGGCGTCTGCGCGGGCCGGGCTCCGGCCGAGCCCGCTGCGTATAGCACGTCTCGTACTCAGGGCGGGCGCGCCTGTGGGCAGCGCGCTCGAGCGGTGCTTGGCGCCTCCTGCTCAGTTCCGGAGGTGGGGGAGAGGAGAGTGCGAGGAGGGGGGAAGGCGAGGCGGCTCGATCGATCCGAACGTCCGCCCGTCGACGCGTCAGCGATCCCGGTCGACCGGCGCTCGGCCGGCCGCCTCAGAGGCTCCAGTAGTGGATTGAGCGGCCCAGCTTCGAAGCCTGGGTATGGAAGGCGCTCTTCACGTCGACGAAGACGCCGCCGTTCCGGAGCGAAGCGGCGAGCTTGTCGACGCCCATGTCGAGGTACTGCTTGTGCGAGACGGCGAACACGAGGCCGTCGAGGGCGCGGAGCTCGTCGAGGGAGGAGAGCTCGAGGCCGTACTCGTGGTGGGCGTCCTTGGAGTTCGCGAGCGGGTCGTGGATCATCGCGTTGATCCCGTACTCCCTCAGCTCCGTGATGATGTCCGGCACCTTGCTGTTCCGGATGTCGTTCACGTCCTCCTTGAAGGAGAGGCCGAGGACACCGATGCGCGCGCCCTTCACGGGGATGTCCGCGTTCACGAGCATCTTCACGAGGCGCTGGGCGACGAACTTGCCCATGCCGTCGTTGATGCGGCGACCCGCGAGGATGACCTCCGGCTGGTAGCCGAGCTGCTGGGCCTTCATCGTGAGGTAATACGGATCGACGCCGATGCAGTGGCCGCCGACGAGGCCGGGACGGAACTTGAGGAAGTTCCACTTCGTCCCCGCCGCCGCCAGGACGTCCATCGTGCGGATGCCCATGCGATCGAACACGATCGCGAGCTCGTTCATGAGCGCGATGTTGAGGTCGCGCTGCGTGTTCTCGATCACCTTCGCCGCCTCGGCGACCTTGATCGAGGGGGCGCGGTGGACACCTGCGTCGATGATCGCGCCGTAGGCTGCGGAGACGCGCTCGAGCGTATCGGCGTCTTCGCCCGAGACCACCTTCGTGATGCGTTCGAGGGTGTGCTCCTTGTCACCGGGGTTGATGCGCTCCGGCGAATAGCCGAGCTTGAAGTCCTTCCGCTCGAGGCCCGAGACCTTGACGAGCTCCGGCCCGCAGACGTCCTCGGTCACGCCGGGATAGACCGTCGACTCGTAGACGACGACGTCGCCCTTCTTGAGGACCTTGCCGACGGTCCGCGACGCCATCACGACGGGCGTGAGGTCGGGGAGGTGGTTCTCGTCCACCGGAGTGGGGACCGCGACGACGAAGAAGGTGCAGCTCGCGAGGTCGTCCACGTTGCTCGTGAACTGGAGCGTCGAGGACTTGAGCTCCGCTTCGGCGACCTCCAGGTTCCGGTCGAAGCCGCGCGCGAGCTCCGCAACTTTCTCCTCGTGGATGTCGAAGCCGACCGCGCCTGGGAACTTGCGCGCGAAGGCGAGCGCGACGGGAAGCCCCACGTATCCGAGACCGATGATCCCGATCTTCTCCATGTGGGCGTGGTTTCTATCAGGCCCTCCGGTGAGGAGCTAGACCGCGTGTAGGACCGTACGCAGCACGTGTTCGCCGAAAACCGATCGGTGTGGCGAGCGCATTCGGTCGCGCGAGCGCAACGGCGACGTCGGGCCGTGACCGAAGCGGTCAGAGTCCGAGGATGCCTTGCGGCCCATCTCTCAGGAGCCGCACGGCCTCCGTCGCGCCGACGCGCTTCTCGAGTGCTTCGATCGCCTCGACGACGACGGCGGCATCCGAAGGCCGATGCGCGTCCGAGCACGCGGCCTCATAGGCTTCCTCGTCGAGGAGCTTCTCCGCAGCCTTCCTCGAAGCTCGTCCGTATTTTCCGACGAGCGCGCAGACGTCGAGCAGCAGGCAGGCCCCGGCGTCGAGGAGCGGATCGAGACAACGGTCGTCCTTCCACACCGGCTCGTAGCGCTCGGGATGAGCGAGGACCGGCCGGAGTCCCGCACGCGCGAGGTCGAAGAACCGATGCTGGAGCTGCGGAGGGAATCCTCTTGGGTTGAGCTCGACGAGCACGCCCCGCAAGCGGCGCGCGCCCGGCGGGGCGGGGGCACCGCCTCCGGGTCCGCCTCCGCCTCCGCCTTCACATCCACTCTCGCGGTGGCGCCGGCCCTCGGTCCCGAGATCGGGGTAGGGGAGGCCCTGTCCCTTCACGAGCCGGCCGAAGACGACGTCATCGAGGAAATGTTCGCTCGATAGGTGGACGTCCGGCAGCTCTTCGCGCCGTTCGACCAGGTGCGGGCGCATCGAGGCGAAGGCGTGCTCCAAGGCCGGCCGGTCGTTGTCGAACATGCCGGGGCGCATGTGGGGCGTGGCGACGACGACGTCGAATCCCGCCGCGCGGAGGCGCCGGAGGAGATCGATGCCTTCCTCCGGCGTCTTCACGCCGTCGTCGATGCCGGCGATCCAATGGCAGTGCAGGTCGACGAAGCCTCTCACGTCTGGTCGATACTACCGCGCCAACACCGTGGTACGCTCGCCAACCAATGGCGTCGGTGAACCCGCACACGCGGGAGCTCGTCTTCAAGCTCGTGTTCTACGGCCCCGGCCTCGGTGGCAAGACCACAACGCTGCAGTACATCCACGCAGCAACGAAGCCCGAGCATCGCGGCAAGATGGTGTCCCTCGCGACACCGACGGACCGCACGCTCTACTTCGACTTCCTGCCGATCCGCGTTCCGCGGGTGCGCGGGATGGCGGTGCGTCTCCAGCTCTTCACCGTCCCGGGGCAGGTCTATTACGCGGCGACGCGGAAGCTCGTTCTGTCCGGCGCGGACGGGATCGTGTTCGTCGCGGACTCGCAGGCCGGGCGCGCGGAGGTCAATCAGGAGTCGCTCGACGATCTCCACTCCAACCTCGGCGAGCACAATCGCTCGCTCGAGGAGGTCCCGCACACGTTCCACTGGAACAAGCGGGATCTCGGAGAGCTCCTCTCGATCGAAGAGCTCGACCGGCGCTTCAACCGCCATGGCGCGCCGTCGCTCGGCACGGTCGCCACCAAGGGCGAGGGCGTCTTCGAGGGGCTCGAGCGCATCGCCCGACTCGTGCTCAAGGCCTACGAGAAGGACCCCAAGGTTCGCATCGAGGCCACGAGCGAGATGGCGAAGGACGGCAGCGAGCCACGCATCTCCGAGGAAGGAATCGCCCAGGCGCTCCGCCAGATGGAGACCGCGGGCGTCGAGCCGCCGACGAAGATCTCGCAGACGGTTCCCGAGACGAGTGTGATCGCGGCCGGTCACCCTGGAGCACGGCCCGACGCGCAGCCGAGCGAGAAACCGAAGAGCGATCGCGTCGACGACGGCGGCACGAAGAGCGACAAGCCGGCGCCGAACAAGCCGATCCGGAGCGACAAGCCGATCTCCGTCCGGACCTCCGAGGCGAAGCTCGTTCAGGACTCCGGCGCGTGGACGCGCTTCACCCTCGGCGACTCCCCCGGCCCCTCCGTCGAGCCGGCGCAGGCCGCGCACGGTCCCTCCGTCGAGGCGCCACCGCCCGTCGTCCTCCCCGTGCAGAGCGGGGACGGCGCGCCGATCTTCTCGCTCGCGGACCTCTGGCCCGAGTCGGAGCGCGACCGGGTTCGTCAGGCCGAAGCGATGCTCGCCGCGCGGGACGCGGTCAACGCGATCCTCGCCTGCGACGTCCTCGTCACTCGCGTCCTCGCTTCCGCGGCCGGCCTGGTCGGGACGCTCGATGCGCCGCGCGATCCCGCGCTCGTGTCGCTGCTGCTGGGTCTCGACGGCGGGCGGTACCTGCACTTCCGCACCGTCGTCCGCGCCGCGCGCCATCGCGAGTCGGTCACGATGAAGGACGCGTACGAGTGCTTCACGTTCTCGATCGAGGCGCGTCGCGCGCGCGAAGCACTGCGCCGTTGAACGACCGGACCTGATCGCGCATTCGACCGCGCCGAAGGCGCATCTCTGCGGGGGGGCATCCACTGCAGGTGGTTGGGGCGCGAGCCCCAAAGCGCGTTTGGCTCGTTCCTTCCGGCGTGCGCGCTCGTCGTCGTCGTCGAGGGCTGGGTGGTCAGGCTTCGAGCCTGGCCGCGCGGGCGCGGAGGTCCGGCGGCCAGCCCTGCGTCGCGTGATCGAGGATCTGCCTCGCATGTTCGGGGGCGAGCACGAGCAGTCCTCGCGCGAGGCCGAAGGCGAGCTCGACGTCGTCGGTCGTCGCCAGGTGCGTGCACCGGCGCAGGCGCTCTGCGAGCAGGCCGGCCGAGACGTGGCGGGCATCGCCTCGCGCCTGCATCATCGCCCGCACCGCGCCGAGCCGCATGTTTCTTCGCCGAGCGCGATCGAGGATGGTCGCGATGAGACGGGGTGTGTGCTCGTCGGTGATGCCGAGCTCCGCGAGCGCGGCGAGCGCGGCGAGCGCCACGTCCTCGGCGGGATGCTCGAGAAGACCGAGGATGATCGCCCGCGACCGCTCCTGCCAGAGGGCTGGCAGCGCGGCGACCGCCACGCGCGCCAGTGTCGGGTGGCTCGACAACGCGTAAGAGGCGACGAGCGCCCCGAGCGACTCGTCGGCGCTCGCCGGTAACGAGACGAGGAGGTCCTCCGCGATGTCGATCGCGCCCGGCGTCCCGAGGCGGTCGGCGAGGCGCTCGAGCCCGCCGCGGAGGATCGGCAGCCCCGACGGACCGATTCCGCGAAGCGCTCTCGTGAAGCGTGCGCGCGCCTCGGCGTCGCCTTGTCGAACGCGTGCCGAGTAGAGCGCATGCGCCCCGAACGTGCCCGCCGTGTGCAGGAGGCGCTCGCCGGTCGCGTCCCCCGCGGCGAGCACGCGCTGAGCGACCGGCGCAAGAACGCTCGGGTCGCGGAGGACGCGGAGGAGCGCCTTCGAGAGCGCCGCGCGTGAGCCCGGGATCTCGGGGCCCTCGGTCGCGAGGACATCGAGCGTGCTCGCGAGGCGCCAGAGCGTCTCGACGGCTTGGGCTTGCGCGAGCTCGCGGATCGCCGCTTCGAGCGGCGCGACGAGCTCGGCGAACGCGCGGGGGTCGGCGGTGTTGACGAGCCGACGCATGAACGCGCTCGGATCGTTCGTGAGCTCGGAGCGGGGCGACGCCGGGCTATCGAGCTCGATCGACGCTCCGTGGATGAGCCACCCTGGGGACGACGCCGGCATGCCGTCCCCGGTCGTGCGCGGCGGTGGTGCTGCCGAGCTCAGCTGGAAGCGCTGGTAGCGCCCGCTCAGCGAGACCGGCGGCTTGTCGAGGAGGTCGCGAAGCGCTGCGCGAAGGTCGCGCATGCTCACGAAGCGCGCGTTCCGGTCCTTCGCGAGGGCGCGGAGGATGATGGCATCGAGCCGAGGGTCGAGGTCCCTCGCGCGTTGCGACGGCGGCGGGACCGGCGCTTCACGCTGCATATGCAGGATCGTCCGCACGTCGCTGTTCGAGAACGGGACGTCGCCTGTGATGAGCTCGTACATGACGATGCCCAGCGCGTAGACGTCGCTTCGTGCGTCGAGCTCGGAGGCAGTGGTCTGCTCCGGGGACATGTATTCGGGCGTGCCCTGGAAGCGTCGCGTCTCCTCGGCGACCGCGCCCTGCGCAATCCCGAAGTCGCAGACCTTCACGATCTCCATCGCGTTGCCGTCGTCGTCCGAGCCCTGGAGGATGACGAGGTTCTCCGGCTTCACGTCCTTGTGGACGATGTTGCGCGCGTGCGCGTGCGCGAGCCCGGCGCAGACCTGCGAGGCGAGACGGACCACGCGGTCCGCATCGAGGCGCCCCTCACGTTCGAGGATGCCGCGAAGGCCGACGCCGTCGAGGTACTCCATCACGAGGTAGAGGAGGCCGTCCGGCTCCTGCCCGAAGTCGAGCACGCGGGTGATGTTCGGGTGATCGAGTCGGCTCGCCGCGAGCGCCTCGGCATGGAAGCGGCGCCCGAAGTCGGCGTCGCTCTGGAAGGTGTCGTGGAGGACCTTCACCGCCACAGGCATCTGCAGCTCGCGGTGCCGCGCGCGATAGACGGCGCCAACGCCGCCGCCACCGATGAGCGACTCGATCTCGAGCTTGCCGTTCGCGAGGCGCCGGCCGACGAGGTCGGACGCGCTGGCGGCCGTGCACTCTCTTCCTTCGAGATCCGCGGTGTGTCGGTCCGAGAGCTCGTGGTTCGTCGCGTGTCGGGCGCGGAGCGCGGTCGGTCGTTCGGTCGCAGCTCGGAGGAGCGGTGCGGACTCGGGTTGGCGAACGCGCAGCTGGAGCGGGAAGCCCTGGGGCGTCGGCGGTCCGACGGGATCCGCGAGGAGCCTGAGCGGCTCGGTCGCTCCGGGAGAGTAGACCTCGAGCGTGTGAGTGGACCGATCGACGGGTGCCGTCAGCAACGGCACATAGGCGACCTGTCCGGCGAGCGCGATGCCTTCCAGGAAGGCCCTCGACGCGTCGTCCGCCAGATCCGCCACAAGCATGGGGAGCGAGCCGTGCGATGCAACTGACTTCACGAAGCCGTCCCACGTTATTGCAACACGAAGGGGTGTCAACGACGCGCGCGTGACGAAGCGCTGCTTCGATTCGAGCTTTTGCTCGAATCGATGCGCACGTGCGAACGATCGATCGCCGCGTCCTGGATCTAGAGCAGCTCGCGGATGCGCCGAACGACGCCGCCGCGTCCGAAGACGGCGCGGAAGAGGCGCATCTGCCAGCGGTACTTCTTGCTCGAGTACGGGAACCAGGTCGGGTCCGACGCCGGCTCCGGGAGTCGGCCCGTGAACACATGGCGGACCTCGGCCATGTCACGCAGCGCGTCGTCGCCGTGGACACGGCCGAAGCCGCTCTGCTTCGTCCCGCCGAACGGCGCTTCGACGGCGCCGTAGTTGATGAGGACATCGTTCACGACGACGCTGCCCGCCTCGATCCGCTGCGCGAGTCGCTTGCCCTTCTCGCGATCCTTCGTGAACACGTAGGCGTTGAGCCCGAGGTGGGAGTCGTTGGCGAGGCGCACGGCCTCGTCCTCGGACGTCACCTTCTGGATCGGCACGATCGGTCCGAAGATCTCCTCCTTCATCACCGTCATCGTGTGATCGCAGGCCGCGAGCACCGTCGGCTCGAAGAACTGGCCGGGGCCGGGGAGGCGCCTGCCGCCGGTGATGATGCGCGCGCCCTTCTTCACGGCGTCGTCGATGTGCTTCTCGGCGATCTCGATCTGCTTCGGGAAGATGATCGCGCCGACCTCGACGGCGTCCGTCATCGGATCGCCCTGCCGGAGCTTCTCGGTCAGCTCGCGGACGCGGTCGACGAGCTGATCGTGGATCGCCTCGTGCGCATAGACACGCTCGACGGAGATGCAGACCTGACCGGAGTTGACGAAGCCGCCGAAGACGATGGCGTTCGCGGTCCGTTCGACGTCGCAGTCGGCGCACGCGATCAGCGGGGCCTTGCCGCCGAGCTCGATCACGCACGGGACGAGGTTCGCTCCGCAGGCCGCGGCGACGCGCTTTCCGGTCTCGACGCCGCCGGTGAAGATCAGCTTCTGGATGCCGCCTTCGATGAGGGCCTGGCCGACGTCGCCACGACCGTGCACCACGCCGAAGAGGTCCTCCGGCAGACCGGTCGCGTCGAAGATCTCCTTCGCCTTCTGGACCGAGAGCGGGGTGACCTCACTCGGCTTCACGATGACCGCGCTGCCGGTGACGAGCGCAGCGAAGACGTCGGCCATCGGGATCACGAACGGGAAGTTCCAGGGCGAGATGACGCCGACGACGCCGCGCGGGTGATGGTGGAGAACGCTCTTCTTGTGCTTGAGGAGGTGGAGCGGCAGCTCGCGCGGCGCGAGGATCCGAGGCGCGTTCTTGCAGTAGTAGGTGAGCTGATCAACCGCGATCATCACCTCGTGGCCGAGCGCATCGGCACGCGGCTTTCCGCACTCGCGGCTCACGACGTCGACGATCTCGTCGGCCCGTTCGACCAGCGCATCGCGGAACCGGAGGAGGCGGGTGCAGCGCTCCTCCACCGGTAGGACGCCCCAGGCCGCCTGGGCTTTCTTCGCGCGCGCGATCGCTTTCGTCACGTCGTCGGCCGACGCGATGGGCACCACGCCGAGCAGCTCACCCGTCGCGGGCTCCCAGCTCTCGAGCGTGCGATGTTGATGGATGCCGTTCGTGTCGATCGGGTGAAGCGCGCCCATGGCGGCACCGTAGCCGACGAGCCCGCGCGCCGTAAACGCCGGGCCACGCGCGCCACGAACAGCGGTTTACAGCCGACGCGGCGACCGCGCATTCCCCCGTGAATCACAGGCGCTCGTCTCGCGCGAAGGCGGCACGAGCTTTGCGGGGGAGCGACCGCGACACGAGCGGTCGCGGTCGTTTCCCCGCGACGGCTCCTCTCCCTCCTCTTTGTCGCCGCGAGCGGGCTGGTTCGCGGCGACCCCTGCTTCCTTCTCTTGCCTCCTTCTTCTCCTCTTTGCCTACCGCTCGTCGCTCGTCGCTCGTCGCTCGTCGCACCGATCCTCTCTCCGTGGAGAGAGGACGGCGCCGAGCCAGGAGACGAGCCGCGGGGTCGTCTCGCTGGCTTCCTGAACCCGCTCGGGTCGTCGCTTCCGTGCGCGAGTCAGCCGCGCTGGATGAGCTCGATCTTGTAGCCGCTCGGATCTTCGACGAAGGCGATGACGGTCGTTCCGTGCTTCATCGGTCCGGGCTCGCGCACGACCTTGTAGCCGAGGGCCCGGACCTTGTCGCAAGCGGCCTTGATGTCGTCGGTGCCGAGCGCGATGTGACCGAACGCGTCGCCGTGGTCGTACTGCGTGCGGTCCCAGTTGTACGTGAGCTCGATGACGGTGTTCGTGCTCTCGTCGCCGTAGCCGATGAAGCACAGCGTGAACTTGCCGTCGGGGTACTCCTTCTCGCGGAGCACCTTCATCCCGAGTGCCTCGGTGTAGAACTTCTTCGAGGCGGCGAGATCGCCGACGCGGATCATCGTGTGGAGCATTCGCATGCGCGCGAGCCTAGCCCGCTTTGCCCGCGTGTCGAAGGCCCGCCCAGGCGATGAACGCGAGCGTCGTCGGGATCACGACGACGACGGTGCGCCGTGCGCGACGTCGTGACCCGCGCGTGCGATCGATCGTCCAGCCCACGGAAGGTGAGAGGGGAGGGCGCGCTCGAGGCGATGCGCGCGTCGGCTCGACTGGACCGCGTGCTCTGCGCGACGCCGCGGAGGACGTGGAGCGCGAAGGCCGACCCGAATGCGAGACGATGAAGTGGTCGGGAAGCCTCGACGTCCGCCGACGCGATCGGCATCGGCGATTCGGAGGAGGACGCGTAGCGCGAAGAGCGCCCGAACGAGAGACGACGAAGGGGTTGATGCGGTCGACGACGATCCCGATCGAGCACGCGATCGAGAGGCGAGAGCAGCCAGCCGAAGCGGGGGCATCCACCGAAAGCGCCTGGGCACCGACGGCGCGATCGCAGCAAGCGTCTGCCGATCGACGTCGTTGGCCCGTCTGCCGGGCGTCGCGATGGCGGCCACCGACCATGTTGCCGGCCCGATTTCGCCCGGTCTTGTGTGCCTTTTCGGTGGGCTGCCGTCGACGGGGCGGTGTCGTAACGCCCTGGTGCAGCGGGGATCCGGGGGCCGCGCGTCTCTACTCCGTCACGGGGGTGGTGTAAGACAAGGCTTCGAGGGCCGAACTGCTGTAATCTTCATGGCGTGGCGGACGTCCTTCCCTCGGGCGAGCTGACCGACGAGCCGTCGGACTTCGGCGCGCTGCGTCCGAGCACACGGCTCGGTCGCTACGAGCTTCTGGTTCCGATCGCGCGAGGAGGGATGGCGCGCGTCTGGGCTGCGCGTCAGCACGGACAGCGCGGCTTCCAGAAGCTCGTCGCGATCAAGACGATCCTCCCGCATCTCGCCGAGGAGGCCGAGTTCGAGCGCATGTTCCTCGACGAGGCGCGGATCGCCTCGGGCGTTCATCACCCGAACGTCTGCGAGATCTACGAGCTCGGCGAGGACAAGCGAACGCTCTACCTTGCGATGGAGTGGGTGAGCGGTGACTCGCTCTCGCGCGTGCTGCGCGCGAGCGGGAAGACCGAGGCGCTCGACCCTCGCGTCGCCGCGCGCATCATCGCCGATGCGTGTGCCGGCGTGCATGCCGCCCACGAGCTGACCGACGACGACGGCCGCCCGCTCGAGGTCGTGCATCGCGATCTCTCTCCTCATAACGTGCTCCTCACGGGCGACGGCGTCGCGAAGGTGTGCGACTTCGGCGTGGCGAAGGCGCTCGGCCAGCTGCACGAGCAGACCAGCGCGGGGCAGCTGAAGGGAAAGATCAGCTACATGTCACCGGAGCAGGTGACCGGCGGGGCGATCGATCGCCGGAGCGACGTCTTCTCGCTCGGCTGCGTCCTGTACGAAGCGACGACGGGCGTGCGCCCGTTCAAGGGCGAGCAGGATCACATGGTCATGCACGCCATTCTCAGCGGCGAGCTCCAGCCGCCGACGAGTGTCGTCCGGAACTATCCGCTCGAGCTCGAGCGCATCGTCCTCCGTGCTCTCGCTCACCAGCCGATCCTCCGCTTCCCGACCGCGGAGCGGATGCGCTTCGCGCTCGAGGAGTTCCTCGCGAAGGGGCAGCTCGTCACGCAGTCGAACGTGGCGCAGGTCGTGCGCGCGAGGCTCGGCGAGCAGCTCGACCGACGCAAGGAGCGGATCAAGCAGGCCTCGTCCGTAGTGGAGCAGGGCGCGTGGGATCCGGCGAGCGCCGGCACGACGCGAGACGCAGTGGACCACCGCTCCGGTGTGAAGCCGTCTCGGCCTCTCAACTCGACGGGCGTCGCCCACGACGCCGTGTTCGAGGTCGCGCCGCCGACCTCGATGCCGCCGACGCCCCGGATGCCGCCGCCGCTGCCGCCCTCCGCCGGTCATACGCACACCCCCTCGAACAGCTCTCCATCGATTCGCCCGCCGCTCCCGAGCGTGGCGACGATGCCGCCGATGTCGGGTCCGCATGGGCCCCACGACCCCGTTCTGCCGCCTGGCAACGTCGCGCTGACGTATCCGATCGGACCTGGCGGGATGATGTCGCCGATCGGCCATCCAGGCGTGCCGAGCCCTCCGGCGGACTACTCGAGGCCGGGGCGTCACGGTGAGCGCGCGGACTGGTCGAGCTCCGGTCATGGGCCCGGACCAGCGCAGCAGACGATTCCGCCGGCGTCGGGGTCGAGCCCCGGGCGTCACGGTGAGCGCGCGGACTGGTCGAGCTCCGGTTACGGGCCGGGACCAGCGCAGCACACGATCCCGCCGATCTCGGGGCTCTCGCCGAGCAACCCGTACGGCAACCCGGCGATCTACGACGGCGCAAACGCGCTCCCGCCCGAAGGGGTCGCCGAGCCGCAGCAGCCGCAGGCCGGTGCGGGGCAATACGCGCTCGCCGCGTTCGTGGGGTTGCTCTTCGCCCTCCTGATCGGTGGCGGCGGCTTCTTCATCTGGCACGCACGCGCGAAGCAGGCGCCGACGCCGCCACCGGCCCCGACGGAGGTCGCAGCGCCCGCGCCTTCGCCTCCGACCTCCGCGACCGTCCCCGCCGCCGCGCCAGCAGTTCCCGTGGCGATCGACGCCACCCCCGCGGACGCGATCCTGATCGTCGACGGCAACGAGCTGCCGCCGGAGACGCGATCGATTCCGCGCCCTGCCGAAGGTCAGACGGTCACCGTCCTCCTCCGTGCGAAGGGACACGACGACGCGAGCATCGAGATCGACTCCTCGATGGAGGGGCCGATCGAGATCGCTCTGAGGCCGATCGCGGAGAACACCGCGCCTGCAGCATCTGCGGTGCCGGACATTTCGACGGCCGCGGCCTCTTCTGCCAAGGCTCCGTCGAAGCCACGGCCGCGAGAGCCGAGCGCGCTCCCGGATAATCCGTATTGAACGTTTCAACCCCGTTGCTCAGCGCGGGCGTTTTCGCTCTACACTGGGACACATGAACAGCAGTGGGACGGTCGTCGCGTCCTCGTGCGGAGGGGGCAAGGCAGGCCCCACATCCTCGTGGCGCGGGCGCGGTACTCGTTTGGGCCTCGCGTTTGGGCTCGGGCTCGCGCTCGCGAGCGTAGCTGCTCCGGCGCGAGCCGATGATCCGCCGCCGGTCGCCGAGTCCGCTGCCGCCGAGGCGCGGCAGCAGTACGGGATGGGCACGCAGGCCTTCGCGCAGAAGCGCTACTCCGAGGCGGCGCTCCACTTCGAGGCCGCGGCCTCGTTCAAGGCGAGCGCGATCGCGCTCTACACCGCGGCCCTCGCATGGGATCTCGCCTCTCGACCCGAGCGCGCCGCCGATGCATATGCGCGGTCGCTCGAGGTCCCCGGTCTCGACCCGAAGCAGACCACGATCGCGAAGGACCGTGTCAGTGCGCTCGAGAAGACGCTCGGCACGGTCGCGGTGACGGCGCCGGAAGGCTGGAAGGTCCAGCTCGACACGCTCACCGAGGTCCAGACCCCGGCTCGCCTCCACGGTTCGCCGGGCGTCCACACGTTGACGGTGCGCATCCCGGGCAAGCCGATCGAGCGTCGTGACGTCACGCTCGACGCCGGGAAGGTGACGACCCTCGAGCTGGAGGAGCCGCCGCCCGCACCGGTGGCCGAGCCGGAGCCGGCGTCGACCGCGCCCGAGCCGCCGCCCGCGCCCCCGGCGCGCCTGCGCGAGCCCTTCTGGACCACGCTGCGCGTCGTCGGTGTCGGCGTGGCCGGCGTCGGCGTCGCCGCGCTCGGCGCAGGCGTCATCCTCGGAACGAGCGCGAACGGCGCGAAGGACGCCTACGACGCCGGCCCCACCCGGGCAGCATTCGATCATGCGTCCTCGCTTCAGACCTGGACCAACGTGACGCTGATCACCGGCGCGGTGCTCGTTGCCGGTGGCGTCGCCCTCGTCGTCCTGCCGCTCGGCAACGAGCGGTCCGAGGGCCAAGTGAAGGTCGGCGCGGCGCCCGGCTCCATCGTCGTCGGAGGAACGTTCTAGATGACTCGTCTCAGCCCGCGCACCGTCATGGTGGTGTGCTCCTCGGCGCTCGCTCTCCTCGTCGCAGGAGCGAGCTGTTCGCTCGATCTCGACGAGTCGCTGATCGACAGATCGGACGGCGGGGACACGCTCCCCGACGTCGGGCCGCAGGACGGCACGGGGGACGGAGGGGGCGACAGCGGCGGTCCGGTCGGGCCCGAACCGGCGTCTTGCACGACCGACGACGCCTGCAAGACCGACCACGGCTGCCTCAAGGGCAAGTGCGATCTCACTCGCAAGAGCTGCGTCTACGACGTGTGCCGGCCTTCGGCGTGCAACGCGGCGGCGTGCGAGCAGAACGCGCGTACGTGCGGGGCCTCCGCGCCGTACAAGCTCAAGGCATCGCAGTTCAACGTCGGCGCGCAAATCGCCGCCAGGTCCGCGGCTGCGGTGCACCCGTGGCTCTTCGTCGTCACGGCCACGGGCGTCGTCGCGTTCAACGTGTCGAACCCTGCGAACCAGACGCCGCCGCAAGCTCCGGTGGTCGGGCTCGGCTTCATCCCGAACGCGCTCGTGCAGAGCGGGAGCCGCGTGTGGATGCTCGGCGGCGCGACCGGCGGCGGACCGAGCCGGATCCAGCTCGCGTACGTCGACGTTCCCGCCGATCCCTTCGCGACCAAGATCGCCGCCCACACGGTGCTCGCGAGCTACAACCGTCCTGCCGAGGGGGCCTGGCTGTTCCCGCGCGGCGGAGACTCCGCGCTCCTCGTGAGCCAGGCGGCGCAGTTCCCGTCCGTCGAGCTCGAGGCACCCTTGAACGAGCCGGCATCGCTCACTGCCACCGCGCTTCTGCCGCCACAGAACTTCGGCCCGAGCGCCGTCAGCGGCACACGATTGCTGCTCAGCGCGGTGGTGAACCAGGCGGCGTCGTTCGTGTTCATCGACGACGCCGGCTCGGCAAATCCCACGACCGGCGCGGCGGTCAACATCGCCGACGCAGGGGCTGTCAGCTTTCACCGGACGTTCGCGCAGAGCCCCGACGGCGCGATCTTCTGGGCGACGGGCGTTCATCAAGGCGCGCCCGTCACGACGACCCGCGCCGCTCGCGGCTACTTCCTCGTCCCCGGTGCGAACGGCCCGATCGAGGGGAACGCCGGCGTCGACATCGAGGTGTACGACGCCGATACGGTCGGTGCGAACGCGGCCATCTTCGGAGGCCACCAGGCGACCGCGGCGATGCTCGACTCGAAGACGGTCATGATCGCGACGCAGGCGCACGAGAACGATCAACAGACCGCGGTGCAGTTCGTCCGGCGTGAGCCGCTCGGTCTCGTGAAGGACGGCGACGTGCCGCGACGGCAGCTTTTGCCGTCGCCGATCGGCTCGTTCGTAGCTGCCACCGCGAGCAATGGTGTCGGCTACCTCGTGGCGAACGACCAGGGCGGGCAGACACCTTCGGCCACGGTCTACGTGTTCGATCCGGCGTGCGCGCCCTGAGCGCACGTCGCCTCGCTCGAGCATCAGCGGATCGAGACGACGACGATTCGAGCGTCCTCGCCCGAGCCCGTCGCAACGAATGCGCCGTCGTTGTCGACGGCGAGGGCGTTCACCCGCTCGAACGTCGGGTCGTCGGACACGACGCGCCGCGCGGCTCGCGCGGCGGGACGGTCGTCGACCGGCGATGACGCGAGGAGCGCGGGGTGCGTGGCGTCGAACCAGTAGACGCTGCCACGATGGATCGCGATGGGGGCGTCGCGCACGCCGGTCGCGACGGTCTCGAGCGGGCCGCCCGTCTTCTTCACGCGGACGAGCGTGCGGGCTCGGCTCTTCGGATCGATGGCGGTCGCGTAGACCCATGCGCCGTCGACCTGCGGGCTCGCGAACGCTCTGCCGCCCGCGAGCTCGCTGACCGCTCCACGCGCGCGCGGCGCTCCCTCGAGCCCTGAGGACGTCGCGATGTAGACGTCGTCGGTGTCGACGGCGAGCCCGCGTGGCGCCCCTTCGAACGTCGCGAGCTGCGCGGCCGTCGTCCCGGTCACGCGCGTGAGGACGCCGCCGCTCCCTCGAGCCTCGGTGAAGAAGACGTCCCCGCCTGCTGCCGCGACGCTGGTGAAGATCGCGCGATCCCGGACCGTCGTCGGGGCTCCGCCGCCGACGGGAACGCGGAGGACGAGGTCACCGGGGGTGGCGATCCAGACGAGCGCGGCGTCGTGCGAGTCGACGGAAAGCGCGCCCGCGATCGGCGCCGGTCGCGCGATGCGCGTCGGCTCGACTCGCGCTCCTTCGGGCGGGTTCTTTTCGAGTGCACAGAGGGTGTCGTCGGAGGAGTCGCCGAAGTAGACGTGCGTCGCGTCGGTCGCGAGCGCGCGTGCGTGGACGTGGACGAGAGGGCGCGGCTTCAGTCCCTTTGCCGCCGGCGTCGTGACGACGCGCGGCGGACCACCGTCGACGTCGCGTGCTGCAGCGGCCCCCTCGGCCGCTCCGAGCTCGGAGGGCAGCGCGCGATTGCCCACGTCGCGAGGGCCGCGCTTCGCGCACGCCACAGCGAGCGTGAACGCGACAGCCGCCAGGCAGCACGACGCGAGCCGGGCTCGTCGGCGCATGTTCACCTCGCACCCTCGCGGGCCGGGGCCGGGCGCGTTGGCGCATGCGAGCTCGGGGTGGACTCCGTGACCATGGGCGCGTCGTCGAGCGAGAGCACGAGAGCGAGATCGTCGCTCTCATGCAGCGCCGATACCGGCGTCCGCCTCCGTCACGCTGCCGCGAACCCTCAGCGGGCTCGGGCGCATCGCGCCGCGTCGGTCACACCAGATCGCGCGGGCGGCCGGCCTGGACCCACGGGCCCTCGCGATCCATCTGATCGTAGAACGCGCGCATCTTGCCGCGGAGGTCGGCCTCGAAGGCGTGCGCCGTGTCCGGCAACAGCTGGACGCGGGCGGTGAGGTACGCGCGCCAGTAGTCGATCTGCGCGCGCTCCCACGCTTTGAGGTGATGGATCGTGACGGGACGCGCGGCGCGCCAGGCCTTCTCTGCCTGGCGCATTGCGAGCCATGCCGGCCACGCGGCCTCCTCGGACAGCGGGTGGACGCACGTCTCGCCCATGCGCATGTACGTGCCGGGCTCGAAGCCGTTCATCGTCCGGCAGTGCGGGCAGGGGACGTTCAGCGCGCGGTAGGTGAACGGGATCTCGAGCGGCGCGCCGCAACGCACGCAGGCGAACGGACGTCCGAGCTCCGCTCGTGCGCGCTGGTAGAACGCACGTCCGGCGTTGGACCAGATCTGGATCCGCGTCCGCTCGCGCTCCACCTCGAACCAGTCGCGGAGCGTCTCGCCCTTGGCGCGCTCGCGAGCGAGCACGTCGGGCGGCGCGCCGGCTTGCTCGAACGTCGGCTCGACCTGGTCGTTCCACGTGTCGTCGAGCTTGCTCTCGAGTTGCTTCGCCCGAAGCTCGATCGCGCTCCACGCGTTGCCCATCGGGAGCGGATCGAAGTTGGACTGCTGGAGGAGCATCGGGCACCCCTCCCGCGCCTCGCCCATGATCTGAACGAAGCGCTCGCGCATCTGAGCGAGGAATCCGTCCCAGCGATTCACGACGGCTGTTGTCATCGTCACTTCGGCTTCGCGGAGAGTGGCGCGTTGCAATACCGGCAGACGGGCACGTCCGAGGCGCCGGCGCTGTTCTCGCGCGCGGCCCCGCAGTTCGCGCACGTGAGCGTGTTGTGCATCCCCGCGGACACCCCCGCGTCGACGTACTTCGGCGTCGACGCGAGAGCGTTGGCGAAGATGTTCGCCGCCGTGTTCGGCTTCTTCTCGGAGCTCACCGGACGGCGTCCCGAGGGATCAGAAGTTGACGTCGCCGTCCGCGGACGGCGCAGCGAACCGCTGCTGGAAGTGCGCCTGGAGCTCGCTGAAGCGGCGATGGAGCTCGCCATTGTTCTTCATCGCGTTCTGGGCGAAGTGGGTCGACCACCAGGTGCTCACGTTGCTCCAGGCGAGCGCATTCATCCCGTAGCTCTGGAGGACCTGGTTCGCGTCGCGGCCCTGCTGCGCCGCTGCGTTCTGCGCCTCCATGATCTCGACCCACTGCTCGAGCGTGATCGGCGGGCCTTGCGAGTCGGTCGCGCCCGGGTTGCTCATTCCGGCGACGCCCGCGGCGGCGGCGCTCGCGAACATGCCCTGACCGGCGCTGCTGAACGCCTTGCCGTATTCGGTCGCGATCGTCACCGTCGTGTCGCGGGACATGCGCGCCATCCACTCGTTCGAGACGGCGTCCCACTTCGCGCGGTCGATCCCGATCTTCGAGAGGATCACGTTGATGTCCGTCCCGTTCGCGAGGGCGGCCTGCGCCTGCGCCCAGACCTGGAGGCTCACGCCCTCGTAGGGCGCGAGCTCACCGGCGAGCTCACCCTGCGCCCGGTTCTGCATCGTCTGCATCGCGAGCTTCGTGAAGACGTTCATCTGCATCTGGGTGATGTCGCCCATGTCCCAGCCGAACCGCTGACGCTGCTGCGGCTGCGGCGCGTAGCGGTAGACCGTCTGGCGAAGGCGCTCGACCTGCTGCTGGTTGTCGATCGACATCTCCTGCCAGAGCTGCTGGTAGACGTCGCGCCGGCCCGCGGCCATCGCATTCTCGAAGCGCACGCCGCAGATGAAGCGGTTGACCGTCTCGTTCACCTGGTAGAAGTGCTGCTCGTTCCGGATCCCGAACTTGCGGAACAGCTCGTAGCGCTTCGCCTGGTCGTCCCAGACCTCTTCCATCTGACGGTGCGCGGCCCACCACGACTCGATGTCGTTGCCGATGTCGAAGCTCGCGGTGTCGTCCTGCGCCTCGAGCGCGTAGTCGCGCACGAAGCCGGCGTCGTCCGAGTCGTCGTCCGCGTCCGCCTCTTCCCACTGCTCCTGAGGCTGCTGCTGGGCATAGCCCTGCTGGGGGTACGCCTGCTGCGGGTGACCCTGCTGGGGATAGCCCTGCTGCGGGTGGCCCTGCTGGGGGTAGCCCTGCTGGGGATAGCCCTGCTGCGGGTGGCCCTGCTGGGGGTAGCCCTGCTGCGGGTGGCCCTGCTGGGGGTAGCCCTGTTGGAACTGGTTGTATTGCTGATTCACGGCGTTCTGCGCCTGGTTCGCAAGCTCACCGGCCTTCTTCTTCATCGAATCGAACAAACCCATCGATCGCTCCTCTTGCACCGCGGCGCACCGGCGCGTTCCTCGACCGCCCAGCGACGATCGAAATAGGGCAGCGAGAGTACGCAGAGCGATAGGGCTGTCCACGACGAAGCGCTGCCGCCTTCGACTTTGGTCTCAGGTCGTCCGACGTTCGGCTTCACCGCGCCGCAGCCGAATGGACTGCTCCTCGGGACATTCGGGAGGCACATCGGGTTGCGCTCGCTGCGATCGGCCGCTACGGAGAGGCCGCGATGATGACGAGTCCCTTCCGGCCGCCGCGGTGGCTCAAGAGCCCGCATCTCCAGACCATCGGCGCCGCCGCTCCGCTCTTCGCGCCGCCGCGCTCGCACTCGGTCACGGAGGAGGAGAGCCTGCGGATCCCGGTCGGGACGGACGGGCACCTCCACGCGCGGGCGTGGTGGGCGGGCGCGCGTGCGCCTGCGGTCGTCATCCTCCACGGCATCGCCGGCTCGAAGGACTCGCATTGTTGCGTCCGCGCGGCCGTCGCCCTGCATCGCGCCGGCTATCACGCGGTTCGCCTCGACATGCGCGGTGCGGGCGACAGCGTGACCGACGCGCCGTCGCTCTATCACGCCGGGCTGACGACGGACCTCGACCTCGTCGTTCGTCGTCTCGCGGCCGATCCGCGCGTCGCCGGTGTCTTCGTCCTCGGCTTCTCGGGTGGAGGCAGCCAGGCGCTCAAGCTCGCGGGAGAGTGGGGCGACGCTCCTCCCTCCGGCGTCCTTGGCGTGGCGAGCATCTCCGCACCGCTCGACTACACCCGCGTGGCCGCGCGGATGGACACGCTCGTGTGCCTGCCGTACCGCTTCCACGTCCTTCGCGGTCTCGTCGATCGCGCGCGCGCCTTCGTTCAGCATCACCCGCAGCGCGCCCGCTATCGGAGCGCCGACCTCGACGGGATCAAGCGGTTTCGCAACTACGACGGCTCGATCATCGTGCCGATGCATGGCTTCTCGGACGTCGACAGCTATTACCGGGAGGCGAGCTCCGGCCGCTATCTCGGGAAGGTCCGCGTCCCGACCATCGTGATCCACGCCGAGGACGATCCGATGGTGCCGATCGACACCGTGCGCCCGTGGCTTGCCGGCGCGTCGAGCGCAGTGCGCGTCCAGCTCAGCCGCCACGGCGGACACATCGGCTGGCTCGCCGGGCTCGACGAGTCGAGCTGGATCAAGGGCTGGGCGACGAGCGAGGCGCTCGCGTTCTTCGCCGAGCACGCCCCCGTGCCCGTCGCCGAGTCACGCCCCACTGCATCGGTGGCCTGATCGGTCGAGCTCGTTCGAAACGGGCGTCGCGGGCGTGCGACGAGGTCACCCGATCGCCGGACATTGGCCTATTCTGCGCGCGTGTTCCTTCGCTGGTTGCCCAAGGCCGCTTACGGCATCGTCCACGAGGCGACGCGTCACATCCTGAAGCGCCCGGTGGTCGGGATCGTCGCGGTCGCGCGGACGCCCGACGGTCGACTCCTCCTCGTCCGCCGCGGCGACAACGGGATGTGGGGGTTGCCTGGCGGGACGCTCGAGTGGGGCGAGACGTTCGTGACCGGGCTCGGCCGTGAGCTCGAGGAAGAGGCTGGCGTCGTCGACCACGAGGTCGTGCGCGTGCTCGGCGCGTGGTCCGATCCGATGCGCGATCCGCGCTTCCACGCCGTGACGATCGGGGTGGAGTGCAAGGTCGCGCCTCCGGTCAAGCCGCCGAAGAATCGCCTCGAGATCCTGGAGGCGAGGCTCTTCGACGATGCGGACGTCCCCGCGCGCCTCGCGTTCGGTGCCGAGGACATCGTGAAGGCCGCGCGCAACGGCTCGACGAACGGCGTCCTCGAGTAGCAGCGTCCGTCCTCGAGCCGTCGGCCGGCGTACGCGTCGGGGGCGACGGCGCGGGCAGCACGGCGACGGCGCGCGGGCGAGCGGCGCGCTCGAGTCGCTCGTCAGGCGCGGCGTCCGGGCTCAGCCGATCAGGCGTAAGGAGCCTCGCCCACCAGGCGTTGTGAGCGGGAGGTGGAACTTCCGGGCCTGGTCGTACGTCCACTGTTCCGACGTCCGATCCCTCCACCCTCCGCTTCGGTCCGGCTTCATCCATGACGCGCGTCCCCCGGCCACTCGCCTGCGAGCCCACACGTCCCTCCATCGGAAGCGGCGTTCACGAGGCGCTTTCGCCGGAATCGGCGGCCTCGGTCGTCGAGCGCATCGAGAGGGGCGACGCGGACGAGGTCGTCAGTCTGCCGCGGCCTTCCCGGAGGAGCCCGTGCCCCACGTGCGGTAGCCTCGAGGAGCCACGGCAGAGCTCGTCAGATCCTCGCAACCTCTCGTGCGTAGACGGGGTTTCGGAAGCCCCTTCGTCTCAGTCCTCGGACTCGGGCCTGCCTCTCACGGAGCGAAAGATGGATCGGATCGGCGAATACCTCGTGCGGCGCCTCATCGGCGAGGGCGGGATGGGCAAGGTCTACGAGGCGGAGGAGCGCCTCTCGAAGCGGCGTGTCGCGCTGAAGGTCCTCCGCCCCGAGCTCACGCGTCACGAGGAGGGGCGCCGACTCTTCCTCAACGAGATGCAGATCCTCGCCCACCTCGAGCATCCGAACCTCGTCCGGAGCCTCGCCTCGATGGAAACCGACGGCCAGCTCGTCATGGTCCTCGAGTATCTGCACGGGCGGACGCTGCGGCAGGAGCTCACGCGGCGCGGCGCGCTTCCGTGGCAAGAGGCGCTCGAGCACGTCGTCCGGATCGCGGAGGCGCTCACGGTCGCGCACGAGCAGGAGCCGCCGATCGTGCATCGCGATCTGAAGCCGGAGAACGTCATGCTGACGGTCGCCGAAGGGGCGGCCGAGGACGCTGCTCCCGCGGGGCTGAAGGTCATGGACTTCGGCATCGCCAAGGTGCTCGAGGGGATGCACGGCACGAACACGCAGAGCATCGGGACGCTCCAGTACATGAGCCCCGAGCAGATCGATGCGCGAACGATCGATGCGCGGAGCGACCTCTACTCGCTCGGGCTGATCTTCTACGAGATGATCGCCGGCGAGCCGCCGTTCTCCTCGGCGTCGCCGCGCGAGCTCTTGAACCTCCAGTGCACCGCGCCCGCACCGGCACTCGATGACGAGGTGCGGAGCGGTCTACCGCGCGGCGTGGAGGAGATGCTGTTCGCGATGCTCGAGAAGAAGCCGGAGTCGCGTCCAGCCTCCGCCCGGGAGGTCTCGGAGCGCCTCTCGCTCTTCCGTGCTGCGGGGGCCTCGTCGGCAGCGGGGCGATCGTCGCGTGCCCGTTCGACGCCGTCGGGCGAGGGGGCGCGGGTGAGCGCGGCGCCGCCGACACCCCGGATGGCGGGCGCGCCGGAGCGTTCCACGGGCGAGCGCGCGCCCAGCTCGGGCTCGAGCCGTGACGGCGGGACGACGCGCGATGAGCGCGGCGAGGGCGACGAGCCGAAGAAGGAGCGCCCGCGTACCGACACGATCGCTCTCGTCGAGGCGAACGCGAGCAAGGCGCGCGAGGTGCCGACGTGGCTTGCGGTGATCGCCATCGTCGCCCTCTCGCTCGTCGCCGGCATGACGACGTACCTCGTCCGATTGAAGACGACGAGCGATGCGCAGCCGGCCGCGACGGCGACCGCGGAGGGACGCGCCGGCAGGAGCATCGGGGCCGACGAAGCCTCGAGCACGAAGCGCTGACGGGCGGCGTCGCCATGATGATGGGCGGGAGCCGGCAGCGTCCGGGCGCAGGCGAGGAGCTCGACGCGGTCGGCCGCGCGAGGCGCTTCGCATGCGCGCTCGAGACCGGATCACCTGCGGAGCTGTGGTGCTTCGAGAGGAGCGACGCCGCGCTCGTGCAGCGGCTCGCGTCCTTCGGAGACGAGGGCCTCGGCGGCTTCGCAGCGGGCTGGGGCGAGGACGAGGAAGGCGTCTTCGCGCTGCGGCGCGTCCCGTCGAAGACCGTCGACTCACTCGTACGAGGAGAGCAGCTCGATGGCCTGACCGCGCTCGCGAAGGTGCGCGATCTCGCGCGTGCGCTGGCCGCCTGCGAGAAGAAAGGCGTCTTCCCTGGGCCGCTCCGTCCGGCCGAGATCGCGCTCGGCAGCCCGGGGCGCGCGGACGCGTTCGTGCTGGCGGACGGATGGATCCGCGTGCTGCTCGGCGCAGGTCACGGCGCCCACGGCGGCAGCGTCGCGTCCGCGCCGTCGCCGCGCTGGACTCCGCCCGAGCAGGCCGGCGGTGCGCCGTGGGACAACGCGGCCAACCGCTACGTCCTCGGGCTCGTCGCGTATCGCCTCCTCGCGGGCGCGCATCCGTTTGCGGGGATCGGCCTTCGTGACGCGATGGCCGCCGCATCGTCACCGCCGCCGCCGTTCGACGAGACGATCGCGCGCACGCTCAAGCCGGGCATCCAGAGCTTCGTCCTCGCGATGCTCGACCCGGAAGGGGCGGTGCGTCCGTCCAGCGCGATCGCGATCGTGCGGCGATGCGAGGAGCTGATGCGCGACGCTCCTCTACGCAGCGAGTCGCGCGCCGATACGCAGCGAGAAGCGGGCGGGGGAAAGACGGGAGCGGGCGTGGGCTTCGATCTCCTCCCGCCCGGCGCCGCCCCCGGCCCGTCGGCACGTCGGGACGACGCTCGAAGCAACGACGGTCGCGAGTCTCTCACGCGGGACGACCGAGGCTCGCTGCCGGCCGCCCTTGCTCGGCGGGGAAGGATCGCGCTTGCCATCGGGCCGATCGCGGTCGGTCTCGCTATTGCGGGGGCGGGGCTCGCGGCGTCGCGGCGACCGGAGCCTCCTCCGCAGCCGCCGGCACGAGCGCTCTCGCAGGCGCCCCTCCGGAAGACGACCGCGGAGTCGTGCGCCCCGTGCCACGCGCGGCAGGTCGCGGAGTGGTCGCGCTCGGTGATGGCGCACTCGGTGAAGAGCCCGCTCTTCGGTGCGCTCGAGAGCGTCGTACAGGAGCAGGTCGGGCGCGACGATCGCTGTCCGAGTGGAGCCGGCGTCCTTCGTAAGGCCTCTGGTGACGTCTGCCGTGACGAGAAGACCGGGCTCGTGCTGACCGGGACCGGCGGCGAGCACTGGTGCGTCAACTGCCACTCCGCCGGAGACAACCTCGGCTCGACCGTGCCGGCGTGGAGCGCCGGCGCCAACGCACAGGCGCGCCGACCGCTCCGTGACGTGCTCACGCCTCAGGCGATGGAAGGGATCTCCTGCGCCGTGTGCCACCAGGCGATTGGACCGGTGCACGGCGGAAGTGCGTACCAGGGCAACCCGACCTGGACGTCGCCGGTGACGGGCGCGGTCTTCCGGATGCGCCCAGAGGACGGGATCGGCGTACGCGGGATCGGCAACAGCGGCTATCTCCTCGATCCGAACGCGCTCCTCCTCCTCCGGTCGTCATCGCTAGGCCCCGGTGGACCCGGCGATCCGATCGTGCACCGCCGCACCCCCGAGGACACCGCGCGCTATCTCAGGTCGAGCGAGTTCTGCGGCGCCTGCCACGACGTCCGGCTCTTCGGCACCGACTCGATCGGTGTGCGCGAGCGTGGCGAGCACTTCAAGCGACTGCGCAACGCCTATTCGGAGTGGAAGTCGTGGGCCGACGCCGAACGTTTGGCGGGGCGTCGGGTGGCGAGTTGTCAGGACTGCCACATGAGCCTGTACCCTGGCGTGTGCGTGAAGGACGGGGAGGGCAGCGGCACGAGCGGCAAGAGCGGCTCGCGCTCGGGGACGAACGGGTGTCCTCCGGGCTTTCATTTCGAGGCTCGCGCGCCGGGGGAGAAGGCGCGCGGGATGATCGCGGCGTCGTCTTCGGAGCCGCGGCCGATCAGCTCGCACTGGTTCACGAGCGTCGATCTCCCGCTCGCGCTCGAGTTCCCCGACGCCTGGGCGAACGAGACGGCGCTCGATTCGAGCGGCGTGCCCCTCGGGCTCGAGGCGCGACGCGAGCAACTCCTTCGGCACACTTTCGCGTTCTCGATCGCGAAGGGCACGCGGGTGGGGTCGCGGATCGAGATCCCCGTCGAGATCCAGAACGTGGGCGCAGGGCATCGCGTGCCCGCGGGCTTCAGCCAGGAGCGCGAGACCTGGGTCGAGATGACGGTACGCGACGGGCGCGGCGACGTCGTCTACGAGGTCGGCAAGATCGCGAGCGACGAGTCGGACCTCAGGGACAAGTCGTTCGTGCGGATGACGACGCGCGACGACGTGAAGGACTTCAAAGGCAGGCCCCTCGGTGTGTTCGGCGCGGACATCGTCGACGGGCCCGACGTCCCGCAGTGGAGCCCGAACCCGACGTTCGGCGGGACCACGTTCCGCGGCAAGGGGCTCGTCAACATGCAGAACGGTTTCCTCCGCTGCGTGAAGTGCATCGGCGTCATCGATGCGCAGGGCCGCTGTCAGCCCGGACCGGGGCAGGGAAGGACGCGCGCCGATCGGTTCGACGACGGCGTCTACGACATCGACACGGGCGAGTGCCGCTCGAACCTCACCGGGACGAACGCGTTCTTCGAGACGTACTTCCCCGTCGGCGCGCTCGACGCCGATCGCGGCATCGCGAAGGCGCCGGACGCGATCCTCGATCAGCGCTCCGCGCCGCCCGGCGTCGTCCTCCGCTACATCTACGAGATCGACGTGCCCGGTCGATCGGGGCCGTTCACCGTCCAGGCGCGTCTCCGCTTCCGGCCATTCCCGCCGTTCTTGCTGCGCGCGTTCGCCGACTACGAGGCACGCAAGGCCGCGCAGGGGCTTCGTCCGAGCGGGGCGCAGATCACGGGGGCCATGTTCGCGCGTAACCACCCCATCGACCTCGCCGAGGCGAGCGCGAAGATCGACTGAGCATGCACGATCGCGTCGGCGTGTCATCGCCTCCCTGGCCCGAGGTCGTGTGGGACGCGCCCATGCTCCGCGGCCTCGACACGCGTGCGCGTCAAGAGATCGAGGCCGCGGGGAGCGTTCGCGTGCTCCGTGCGGGAGAGGTCCTCTTCGAGCGGGGAGACCCCGCCGATGCCCTTCACGTCGTCGCCTCCGGCGCCGTCACGCTCTCGGGCGTCCGTCGAGGAGAGGCAGAGCCGGTCGTGATCCGGCGCGCTCGAAGGGGTGACGTCCTCGGCGAGGAGGCTACCGTCGCCGCGTTCTCGACCCGGCAGCTCGAGGCACGCTGCGAGGAGGACGCGCTCGTCGCCGAGGTCCCGCTCGTCGTCCTGAAGCGCGCGGCGTCGCGGGCCGGAGGCGCGGAGCTGATGGCGAAGGTCGAACGCGCGCTCCGTCGTGCGGCCACGCTCGATCTCCTCCGCACGACGAGCTTCACGCGCGGCCTTCCCGACAGCGACCTCGACGAGCTGCTCGACGCCGCACGTCACGTCCACGTCGCGCGCGGAGAACACGTCTACCGCGAGGGCGACGTCGCCACCGAGGCGTTCCTCGTCGCGGACGGGCTCCTCCAGGCGCAGACCACCGACGATGGGAAGCCGCGCGTCGAGGCGTACCTCGGACGCGGCGATCTGTTCGGCGACGAGGAGCTCGTCGAGCTGGAGCCGCGGCGAGTCGCGGTCGTGGCGGGCGGGCCCGCGTGGCTCGTCGCCATCCCGCGCGCCGTCTTCGTCGTCGTGGCGCGGCGAAACGCTGGTCGGATCGACGCCGCGCGCCGCCTCCTTCGTTCTAGCGCGGTCGCGGACCAGCGCCTTCGCCCGGACGCGCAGACGACGGCGCACGTGTTCCGCGATCTCTACCGGATGCGGGTCGCGCGCTCGCTCCTCGTGATCGATCAAGACGCGTGTATTCGCTGCGGTCATTGCGCATGGAGCTGCGCCGACGTCCACGACGACGGCGTGAGCCGGCTCGTCCGGCGTGGAGACAAGATCGTCGTCCGTGACGGCAGCGCTCCGGACGACGGGACGAACGCGAGCACGGCGCCGCTCCTCGTCCCGAACAGCTGCCAGCACTGCAAGAACCCGAGCTGCATGATCGACTGCCCGACGGGCGCGATCGGTCGCGACGCTCGCGGCGAGGTCTTCATTCGCGAGGACCTGTGCACGGGCTGCGGGAGCTGCGCGAAGGCCTGTCCGTGGGACAACATCCAGATGGCGCCGCGCCGCGATCGTGCCGCGTACCCGGCGGTCGCGGTGAAGTGCGACCTGTGCAAGGGCAACGACGGCGGACCGGCGTGCGTCGCGTCCTGCCCGACGCAGGCGATCGCCCGGATCGATCCGAACGTGGCGCTCGTCGAGCTGAGGATCCCGGGCAAGCCTCGCAAGAGCGCCTCCACACAGTCGATCTTCCCGCCGCGCGCGCCCGCATGGCCGTGGGCGCTGGGCAGCGGTCTCGCCGGGATCGGTCTCGCGGCTGTCCCGCTCGGGCGATGGACGAGCGGCGTCCTCTCGGGTCTGCTGGTCGCGGTGCTCGTGGCCTATTCGCTCGGCAAGCGCGTGCGCGGGCCGATCGCGAGGCTCCGCGGTCGTGCGCCGGTCGCGCGATGGCTCTACATCGGCCACCTCTCCGTCGGAGCGTTCGCCTGCGGTATCGTCGCGGTGCACGCGGCGGGGCGCGCGCCGTCGAGCGCGGCCGGCGCGCTGTCGATCGCGATGGGGCTCGCCGTCATCACCGGAGCGATCGGGGCGGCGATCTCGGCGATCGTGCCGCGTGCGCTTTCGCGGGTGGAGCGGAAGAGCGTGCTGCCCGAGGAGCTGGCGGCGCGGCCGAAGGAGATCGACGAGAAGGTCTTCGCGACCCTCTCGGGCAAGAGCGAGCTCGTGAAGACGCTCTTCGTGAAGGCGCTCCGCCCGTACCGGCGCTCGGCGCTCGGGCCCGCGGCGCTGGTCCTCTCGCGTCGCACGCTTCGTGACGAGGAGAAGGCGGTCCGTGCGCGCATCGATGCGCTCACCGGTGGAAAGAAGGGCGAGGCGCTCGCGGGCATCGACGACCTCGTGCGCCTCGTGGTCGAGCATCGCGCCGTCCGCGCACAGCGAGCGCTCACGTGGACACTGCGCGGATGGATCGTGCCGCATCTCGCGGCGACGGCGGCGGTGGTCGTCCTCCTCGCGCTCCACGTCATCGGGGTGAGCCGGTCGGCGCTCGCGCAGCGCGCGCCGGAGCCGACGCGTGCGGTGACCAGCGAGGCACGGCGATGAGCGATCGCGCGCGGGCGAAGGCTCCGAAGGCGGTCCGCACGAGCGACGTCGCTCGGGTGCGCACGCTGGCGCTCGCCGCGGCCGGCGCCGCGGCCGGGGTCGCGATCGCCGTCGCCGTCGACCGGACACCGCTCGGGACCGAGCGGCCAATCGCGCGGCCGCACGCGAAGGTGGCGTGTGGGGCGTGTCATGCGGAGACGTCGACGTCGGTGGCTTCGCTTGCGCCGGAGCCACCGCATCATGTCGCCGCCGCGTGCAAGAGCTGCCACGGCGGCTCGCATGTCTCCACACGTGCGGCTCACCGGAGCCTCGCCGCGAAGGGCGAGCTCACGTGCGCGACATGCCACGCGCAACATGCGGGTGGGCAGGGCGTGACGTTCGAATCGGATCGCGTCGTCCGCTGGGGGGCGGGGAGCGAGGTGGCAGTCGGCCCTCCACGCGGGGGCGCGCCGGGCTCGGGCGCGCTTGCGAACGGAACGACGGTGCCGCTCGTATCGCTCGCGGCCTGCGCGAAGTGCCACGACCCGTCACGAGCGGCCGATCCGATCTCGGCCTGCGTCCCGGCGAAGACGCGAGCGGACGCGGACGCGCTGCTCCGGAACACGCCGTCGCAGTGCTTCGACGAGCACACTCGCCTCGATGACCTGCGCGGGCCGGCTGCCGGTGGGGAGAGGCGCGCGGGGCCGAGCGCGCCGGTGTGCGCATCGCAACACGGCGGTGCGCGCTTCGTCGCGTGGGAGGCGGCGCGCGAGATCGGCGCCACCACGGCTTGGGTCGCGTCCGAGAAACCCGACGCCCTTCCCTGGACGCCCGCCGCGGGCGCGGTCGCGGGCGCGCTGGTGCTCGCCGCCGGCGCAGCGGCCGCCGATCGCCGGAGAAGGCGCTCCGCCGAGAAGCCGAGGTCACCGGCGCCCGTCGTGCCTGCTCCGCGGAAGCGGCTGCCGATGATCGATCCGACGACGTGCCTCGGCTGCTACGCGTGCGTCGATGCGTGTCCCTTCGACGTCCTCACGATCGACAAGTACGTCGCCGTCGTGGCGCGGCCGGAGGAGTGTTGCGGCGTCGTCCTCTGCGAGCAAGTTTGTCCGAACGGTAGCCTCCGTGTCGAGGACGGCGAGCCGATCGTCGATCGCCCGGCGACCGACGAGCACCTCGAGAGCCGCGATGTGCCCGGCCTCTTCCTCGCGGGTGACCTCACGGGCCTTCCGCTCATCAAGAACGCGATCAACCAGGGCGCGCGCGCGGTCGATCGGATCGCGGCGACGCTTCCGCGCCGCCGGACCGAGCCGATCGACCTCGTCGTCATCGGCGCCGGGCCGGCCGGTCTGAGCGCGGCGCTCCGTGCCAAGGAGAAGGGCCTCTCGTGCGTGGTCGTCGAGCAGGCCACGGTCGCCGCGAGCATCAAGAGCTTTCCTCGCGACAAGATCGTCCACGACCCTCCGCTCGATCTCCCGGTGGAGGGGGAGCTCTGGCTCGAGCAGGCGACGAAGGAGGAGCTCCTCGCGCAGTGGACGCGCATCGTCCGCGCGCGCGGGCTCGACGTGCGCGAGGGACACCGCGTGGTCGACCTCGCGAAGACCGGGGACGGCTTCGTCGTGACGACGGAGCGGGGGGACGAGGCCTCCGCGGAGACGAGCCATCGCGAGATTCGCGCGGCGCGCGTGGTGCTCGCGATCGGTCGGCGCGGTACGCCGCGGCGACTCGATCTCGAGATCGAGCGCGGGGCCGAGGACCGACTCGCCTACGCGCTCGCCGATGCGCGCAGCTTCGCGGGAAAGCGCGTCGTCGTCGTCGGCCTCGGGGACAGCGCGATGGAGGCGGCGCTCGCCCTCGCCCGGCAGCCGGGGACCTCCGTCACGATCTCGTACCGAGGGACGCGCTTCGCTCGTGGGAAGGCGAAGAACGTCGCCGAGCTCGAGAGCCTCATCACCCAGAAGAAGCTGAAGGTCTTCTTCGAGACGGTTCCGGTCGCGATGACGAAGTCCAGCGTGACCCTCGCCGGTACCGGGCCGCATGCAGGCCGTCGCAGCCTCGGCGCCGACGCGATGCTCGTGCTCATCGGCGGGGTACCGGCCTGGGACCTGCTGACGCGCGCCGGCATCCGGCGTCCGAGCGTGGAGCGTGCTCCGTCGCCCTTCGCGCCCGATCTCACGGCCGACGAGGGATGACGTTCGACGCCGACCTCGACGAGCGGGCAGGCGTCGACGTGCATCCGGCTGGGGTCGGCCCAAGCCGCTCGTGGTCTGCCGTGTCACACTCCCTACGGAGGCGCGGTCGAATGATCCTCGTGTCGACAGCCGCGGACTGGCTCGCTCCCGACGCGCTGGTGGTCGGCTACCTGACGATCCGCAACGACGGGCTCGCCTTCCAGACCGTCGTTCCGAACTCGGCGCGAGCGTTCGATGTCGGAATCGAGCGGATCGAGCGCTTCGA
Source organism: Myxococcales bacterium 68-20 (assembly GCA_001899635.1). Lineage (GTDB taxonomy): Bacteria > Myxococcota_A > Polyangia > Polyangiales > Polyangiaceae > Labilithrix. The sequence goes on from MKVQ01000015.1 coordinate 59,557, forward strand.
CTTGCCGAGCTCGAGGGTCGGCACGTCGAGCGCGATCGAGATCGTCGTCCGCGGCGGTGCCCCGCTCCTGTTCCTCGTCCCCGACCGGAGGGTGTGCGCGCTTGCGCTCGAGCAAGCGATCGGGCTCTCTGCCGCGCGCGGCGTCTATCGCTGAGTCGGGGAGCGATCGGCCGGCGCGGCGGCGAGCGGCGCCGGCCGTAAGCAGGCTCGCACTCGGATCGTTGGAGGCAGGCGTGGTCGGAGACCCTTTTTCGGGTTGACGCGTACAAGGACGCCGGAGCCCTCGCCATGAAGCTGAAAACCACCGCCATCCTCGCTGCTTGCGGCGTCTTTCTCTCCGCGGCCGGGGCCTTTGCGATCCCGGTCGGCCCGTCTGGCACCGTCACGGCGGACCCCTCGGCGACGAACGCGATCAAGGCCGCCGGGGGCGAGGGCTGGGAGAGCGGCGCGCGGATCACGGCCGGAGACACGCTCCTCGTCGATGCACGGCTCGGGCACGCGTCGGTATCGAAGTCCTCCAGCGGAGAGACCTATCTCTTCGCGCAGGTCACGGCCTCGGACGCCACGGTCTCGTCCTCGCCCTCGCCCATCGCGCCGATGAACCTCGCGGTCGTCATCGATCGATCCGGGTCGATGAAGGGCGAGCGCATCGCCAACGCGATGAACGCCGCCGTGGCGGCGCTCGAGCGGATGCGCGACGGCGACAGCATCGCCGTGGTCAGCTTCGACACCGCGGCCCAGGTCGTCGTCCCGCCGACACGGGTGAGCGCCGGCAACCGCTCCGCGATCGAATCGGCGATCCGCTCGATTCGTCTCGGCGGCGACACCTGCATCTCGTGCGGCCTCGAGGAGGGAATGCAGCAGCTCGCGCTCACGAGCCTCGGCGGCGATCGGATCAATCGGATGATCCTCCTGTCCGACGGCGCCACCAACGCCGGCGTGCGCGACATCGGGGGGCTTCGTTCGATGGCGGGGCGCATGTTCGGTCGCGGCGTCACGATCTCGACCATCGGCGTCGACGTGGACTTCGACGAGAAGATCATGGCCGCGATCGCGAGCGAGGCGAACGGTCGTCACTACTTCGTGGCGAACGCGTCGGGCCTGCCGGCGGTCTTCGGTCAGGAGTTCGACGACCTCCTCGCGTCGGTCGCCAAGGAGACGGAGCTCGCGATCGAGCTCGCCCCCGGCGTCGAGGCCGTCGAGGTCTTCGATCGGAGCTTCCGCCGCGAGGGGAACAAGCTGATCGTCCCGTTCGGTACATTCAGCTCGAAGCAGGAGAAGACGGTGCTCGTGAGGCTCCGCGTGCCGACGGACCGCGACGGGGATCAGCCCGTGGCCGATCTGAAGCTCGCGTTTCGCGACCTCGTGAAGAAGACCGACGGTGCCTGCAACGGCTCGCTCGCCGTCGCCGTGAAGAGCGACGGTTCGGAGCAGAAGGACCTCGATCCGTTCGTCGCGGCGCGCCTCGAGCGGAGCCGCACGGCGCAGACGCTCACCGAGGCGAACAAGCTCTTCGAGGCCGGCCGCATCGGAGAAGCACGCGCGAAGCTCGCTGCTCGCAAGACGGACCTGGACAAGAGCAAGTCGAGCGCGCTCGCCCTCGCGGCCGCGGCGCCGAGCGCGGCTCCGCGCCGACCCGCACGCGCCCTCGACCGCGACTTCGCCGACCAGGCCGCTGCCGTCGAGGAGGCCGAGCAGCACTTCGCGCCGGCGCCCGTCGCGGCGGCGCGCCCTGCGAGCCCGGGCGCGCTCGGCGGCGGCGGGTTCGCGCAGCCTCCGCCCGCGCAGACCTCACGCGAAGGCAAGGCGCAGGTCCGCGCCAACCAGGAGAAGGCTTCGAGCTTCGGCTTCTGAGCGGCTTCCAGCGGGCAGGACCCCGCCGGTGAAGGAATGCGCCGGGGGCGCGCAGAGCGGAGAACGCGTCGAGCTTCGGCGCGTCGCGCACCCGCGCGTCGGTTCGACGTGTCGACCTCACGCGCGAAGATCGGAAGCCACCGCGGCACGTCGCGGCACGCGCCGGTGACGTCGCGCTGCGCGAAGGCGAGCGGTGATCGCCTGCGCTCATCGGATGTCGTCGTGCTCGGACGCGCGGCGGCGTGTCCTTGGCGGAGTGCTCGCCGGGGGCGCCACAGCCTCGCGGCTTCGCCACACGCGGGCCGTGCCCGTCTGGCGCTCATCCGCGCCCTCCGTCCGCCCTTGGCGGCAGCGCTCTTCCGCGGTCCGCGACCCACGCGCGGATCCGCGCGGGCACCCGCTTCCGGCATCCCGAGTGCTTCACGGAACGCGCATGAGCGCGGTGCAGTCCGGGTTGCGCGTGCGGGCCTGGATGCGCATGCCGGTGCTCGCGCGTCGCGTGGCAATGCCCCTGCTCGCGCTGGCGACCTCCACTTGCTACCGCCCCGCCACGCAAGCGGGGCAGCATGGGAGCTGGACCTACGAGGTCGAAGCGCCTGCGTTCGGGTCGCGGCTCGTGACCGTCGAGGCGACATTCGAAGGGGCGCGGACCGAGCGCATCGGAATCCCGCGCGACTCGGTGCCTTGGGTCAGGGACATGAAGGTCCGCTCTGGCGACTCGTGGCGGACGGTCGAGCGGCGCGGCAACGAGTGGTTCGACCGCTCGTGCAATTGGCGCTGCACCGTCCGATACCAGATCGACCTCGGGGAGCTCGCCAACGCGTGCGGAGACGAGGTCGACTGCGCACGTCGCGTCGGCGCCGCGACCCTCTCGCCCGCGCTCGCGTGGCTCGTGCATCCCGTGCCGCGCACCGATGTGCCCGTGAAGGTGCGCGTCCACACGACGGACAGCGCGCAGTTCGCCACGGGGATGAGCGTCGCCGACCCCGAGAGCAGGACGTTCACGTTCCGCTCGTTCGATCTCGACGAGGGCAGCTTCACGGCGTTCGGACCGATGCGCCGGTTCCGCGTCGACGTGCCGGGCAAGGGCTCGAGGACGGCGCGCATCGACGTCGCCGTTCTCGGCGACGCTCGATACGCGATGCCCGACGCGACGATCCAGTCGTGGGTCGAGGACGCGGCGAACGCCACGGTTCCGCTCTTCGGTCGCTTCCCTGTGGATCGAACGACGCTCTTCGTCGTGCCCGCGAAGGGCGAGGAGGAGGTGATCTTCGGCAAGGTCCTCTCCCTCGCCGGCGCTTCGGTCGTGCTCGTAGTCGGCGACCAGATGCAGCCCGAGGCTCGGCAGAAGGACTGGGTGCTCGTCCACGAGCTGTTCCACCTCGGCTTCCCGACGTTTCGCGGGGAGGGGCGCTGGCTCGGCGAGGGGCTCGCGACGTACTACGAGCCGCTCCTCCGTGCGCGTGCGGGCTGGACGACCGAGTCCGACGTGTTTCGTCAGTTCGCTCGAAACATGCCGCGAGGGCAGGGGCCGCGCGGCTCGAACGCCGGCGGCCTGGCCGCGCGCGACGACCTCGACACGATCTACTGGGGCGGCGCCCTCTTCTGTCTCGCGGCCGACGTGCGGATCCGAGAGGAGACGCGCGGGACGAAATCGCTCGACGACGTCCTCCGTGCAGCGCTCGAGCGCGGCGGAGACGCGACCCACGTCTGGACGGTCCGCGACGTGGTCAGTCTCGGTGATGCCGTCACGGGGACGAAGGTGCTCTCCCAGATGTACGAGCGCCACGCGGCGCGGGGCGAGCGCATCGACCTCGACAGCTTGATGGTCGCGCTCGGGGTCGGGCCGGACGGCCGCGAGTCCGACGACTCACGCCCGCTCGCGTGGATCCGCCGCGCGATCATCGAAGGCCCGCGCCGCGATCCGGTCGCGCGTACGCCGTGAGCTCGAGCAGACGGCTGACCGCGCGACGCGTTGCTCTGTACGGCCCGCTCGAGCCCATTGCAGCCGTGGCTGGCCGCGCTTACTCCTCGCAGTCCGGGAAGCCGGTCGCGGCCGAGAGAGAGCCGGGGCAGCTCACCCAACCGTCGACGCTCTGGAGTTGTGAGGTGACGTACGCCTCGGGCGCGCCGCCGTCAGACTCGCGGCGGACGTAGCACCCGTGCATGTCGTCGCCGTCGCAGGCGTCGCCGGGCCCTGGGCAGCCGAGCGGGGTCGAGACGCGCTCCACGCACCTCTTCGCGAGGTCGACGCGTCGTCCGCTGAACGCCTCGCAACAGCCTTCACCGCACTCACCATTCGCGTCCAGCGCACACGTGACGGGGGGAACGTCGCGCTTTGCGGACGCGTCCTTCTTCGCGGATGCGTCGCTCTCCGAGGACGCGTCCGGCGCGGATGCGGAGGACGCATCCGATTGCGTCTTCCCTGAGCACCCCCACACCACGAGCATGAGGGCGCTGACGCGGATCCGAGGCGGCTTCTTCAAGGCGGAGCTCCGTGGGCAGGGGGCGGAGTCGTGAGGCCCTAGCGCCGTGGCAGCACGGGTGACCACCGCGATCGACCGACGAGGTGCGCTCTCGAGCGCGACCGTAGCGGCACAACTCGACAGCTCGAACGTAGCCTCGCTTCTTCTCGGGAGAAAGCGTCTGAAGCTCGCGGGGCGACGGCGCGCACTTCCGTCCGGCTGTCGACTATCATCAGCGTCATGGCGGAACCCCCCCGTCCGCGCCCGCAGCCTCCACGTCCCGGACCTCCCGCTTCGGCTCCGCCACCGGAGAGCCGCGCGCACCCGTCGTCACCCCCGCCGAGCGGTCGTCCCTCGATCCCCTCGGCGTTGCCGCTCGGTCGCGCGTCGACGCCCGACTCGGAGCTCGAGGACGGTACGCCGTCGCGCGCCTTCGGGACGACGCCGCTCCGTCCGCTCATCGACATCGCTCAGCCTCGGCTCTCGCTCGTCGTGGAGAGCGAGAACGGCCAGGCGGTCGGACGCTCGATCACCCACGAGGGCGACGTCTGCCGGATCGGGACCCATCCCTCGAACGACATCACGCTCGACGATCCTGCGGTCTCGCGCTTCCACTGCCGTCTCGTCCCCGATCGCGACGGCTGGCGCGTGGAGGACTCCGGCTCGCTGAACGGCACGCGCCTGCAGGGGCTCCAGATCCACAGTGCGGTGTTGCCGCCGGAGGCGCGCCTGTCGATCGGCAACTCGACGATCGCGATCCTCGGTGCCCCGAAGGTGAACGAGAAGACGCTCGTTCCGATGATGCCGAGCTTCGGCGCGCTCACGGGCACGGGGCGGGCGATGCGCAAGCTCTTCGCGCTCCTCGAGAAGGTCGCGGCGAGCGAGATCAACTGCTTCATCCACGGCGAGAGCGGCACCGGCAAGGAGCTCGTCGCGACGGAGATCGTCCAGCGCGGCGTCCGGGCGGACAAGCCGTTCGTCGTGGTCGACTGCGGTGCGATCTCGCCCACGCTCGTCGAGAGCGAGCTCTTCGGTCACGTCCGCGGCGCGTTCACCGGCGCCGATCGCGATCGCATCGGCGCCTTCGAGGCTGCCGACGGAGGCACGGTCTTCCTCGACGAGATCGGCGAGCTTCCGCTCGAGGTCCAGCCGAAGCTCCTCCGCGCGCTGGAGCAGCGAGAGATCCGGCGCGTCGGAGAGACGAAGACGCGCAAGGTCAACGTCCGCGTCATCTCGGCGACGAACCGCGACCTCGAGCGTGAGGTCAACAAGGGGAGCTTCCGCGGCGACCTCTACTTCCGCATCGCGGTGATCACGGTCCGCGTTCCGCCGCTCCGCGAGCGCACCGAGGACCTGCCGCATCTCATCCGCGCCTTCCTCGCGCAGCTCGACGCCTCCGGGCACGAGTCGCTTTTCGGCCCCGAGGTGCTCGCCGAGCTCGCGAAGCACGAGTGGCCCGGCAACGTGCGCGAGCTCCGGAACTACGTGGAGCGGAGCATCGTCCTCCAGACGGCGCGCCTCTCGTTCGCGCCGTCGCAGGGCATCCCGAACGCCGCGTCCGGGGGGGCTGCGAACGTCGATGTGAACATCCCGTACAAGGTCGCGAAGGAGGCGCTCATCGACGGCTTCGAGCGTGCCTACGTCCGCGCGGTCATCGCCGCCTGCAACGGCAACATGACGAAGGCCGCTCGCATGGCGGGCATTGACCGGATGTACCTCCATCGCCTCGTGCAGAAGCACGGCAGCCGCGAGCAGCTCGCCTCCTCGGCGGACGGAGGGCCGGCGTCGCAGCGCAGGGCCTCGGAGGAATAGGGCGCGAGTCGCTCGGCCTTGGTCGTTGGGTCGTTACTCGGCGGCGTCGGCGCAGCAGCGGAAGCCGGTCGAGTAGTCGTAGTACGCCGGCGCGTGCGCCGTCGTGCGGTAGTCGCAGCCCTCGCCGTTCAGTTTCGTGTCGAGGTAGTAGCCGCCGCGGAAGCTGCCGTCGTCGGTCCACTCGTGGACGTTACCGACCATGTCGTGCACGCCGTAGTCGTTCGTGCAGGTCGACGTATCGCCCGTCTTCTCGACCGTGTTGTCCATCTGGTTGGCGCGCGGATCGTTCATCGTGCGCCCCGTGCGCTCGCCGTGGTGGAGGATGTTCATCGGCGAGGTGCGCTTCGTGTCGACGCAGGCGTTCGCGACGCGCGTGTCGCCGTACGGGTAGCGCGTGGTCGACGGGCCCTTGCAGGCGGCCTTCCACTCGTCCGCACGGCAGAGGCGCTTGTTCGACGCCGCGCACGCGCGCTTCGCCTCGATCATCGAGATGTGCGCCTGCGGGACGACGCCCGGGCGCGAGACCGCGCGGACACGATGACCGTTCGGCGCCTCGTGGGGGCTGAAGTCGGTCTCGGTGCCGTCCTCGTGGATCTCGACGAGCGAGCCCTCGTACTTGTCGACGCAGGTCTGACGGGACCCGATCGTACCGACGAGCGCCATGTTCGGCGGACAGGGGCTGCGGTCGGTGATGCGCGCGATCATCTCGGGCATGCTCACCGGCTCGGAGATGCGATGGGCCCTCGACACGGAGGAGGCGAGGGATGCGGCACTGCCGGCGCTGATCACCGTGAGGGCGCCCACCAGGCTCGCCGCGACCATCCACCGGACCTTCGAGAGGTTCGTCGTCATCGGGCGCCCCCTATTCCACGATGGGTGCCACCGGGCCTACGCAGTGAAAGCCGCGTGCTTTCAGTACGTTGCCTGCGTCGGCGCTCATGCGGGAGGAGACGAGTCCTCGCAGGATCGAGGACCGAGGTCTGCTGTGAGGCTCAGCTTCGCGAGACCCACGGCCCCGCGAGAGTACCGGAACGGATACTGAACCTCTTCTCAGGTCCTGCTGAGCGGATGTATCGTAGAAGCGATGTCCGCCGGCTCTCGCTTCACGTCGCGGCTCGCTCGTCTCGCGCCGAGCCTGAAGCCGCTCACGCCTGCGGATGCTCCTGCGTCGAAGGCGCCGGTGCCGGAGCCGGCGATGTTCGATGCGCCGCTCTTCACACCGGCCCCGCGTTCGGCGCCGCGTGAATCGAAGGCGTCGTTGCCGGAGCCGGCGATGTTCGATGCACCGCTCTTCACACCGGCGCCGCGTGAATCGAAGGCGTCGTTGCCGGAGCCGGCGATGTTCGACGCACCGCTCTTCACGCCGGCGCCGGCGCTGGCGCGGAGCGTGGTCTCGCGCGCGGAGCCGGAGCAGGCGTCGGCGTCGGTCGACAGGCATGACGTGAGCGCGCCGGGCTCGGTCCTCGAAGACCTTCGGGCAAGGATGGCCGCCGTCCTCGAGCGAACGCGGGCCGAGCCGAAGCGCGAGCCGCCGCGCGTCGACGTCGCGGAGCTCCCGTTCTGCGTCGAGGACACCGCTGCCGGGCCGCTGCACTCGCGCACCGTGCGCCACGGCGGCGAGCATCGAATCGGTCGTATCCCCATCGCTCCAGCTCGTCGCGCCGATGCGAACCTGCTCGCGCTCCTCGCGCTCGATCCGCGTCTCGCGTCGTGCGATCCCGCGTGTGCGCTCTACCTCGACACCGAGACGACGGGACTCGGACCCGGCGCGGGCACGGTGGCGTTCCTCGTCGGCCTCGCCTGGTTCGACGTCGGGCACGACGGCGCGCCGCCGGGGCTCGTCGTCGAGCAGCTGCTCGTCCGGCGTCTCGGCGAAGAGGGGCCGGTGCTCGCGCGCATCGCCGAGCGGATCGCCGCCGCGTCGATGCTCGTGACGTTCAACGGGAAGAGCTTCGACATGCCGGTGCTCCGCACGCGCTTCGTGATGGGGCGGCGGGAGATCCCGATCGAGCCTCCGCATTTCGATCTCGTGCACGTCGCGCGTCGCCTCCACAAGGCGCGCGGTGTCGGCGCCTCGCTCGGCGCGGTGGAGCGCGAGGTGCTGGGCTTCGTCCGTGAGAACGACGTTCCCTCCGGTGAGGTCTCCGCCTGTTATTTCCACTTCCTCCGCACCGGCGATCCGCGTGCGCTCATCGGCGTCGTCGATCACAACGCGTGGGACGTCGTCTCGATGGCGGCGCTCGTCGGCCTCTACGGCGAGCCGCTCGAGGGGACGCAGCTCGAGGCGGGCGATCTCGTCGGCGTCGCGCGTACGCTCAAGCGCGCGGGCTCGACCGACCTCGCCTACGACGTCGCGAACACCGCCGTCGAGCGCGGAGCCGGGAACGACGCGACACGCGCGCGCGCGGAGATCGCGAAGGCCCGCGGCGACAAGGCGCGCGCGCTCGCGGACTTCGAGTCGCTCGCGCAGTCGGTCGACGATCCGAGCGTGCGCCTCGAGCTCGCGAAGCTCTACGAGCACCACGCGAAGGACGCGTCCCGTGCGCTCGCGATCGTCGAGGCCGGGACCGGCGAAGCCGATGTGTCCCGGTCGCGTCGCGAGGCGCGCCTCCGGCGGAAGGTCGAGCGTCAGGTGACCCGGCGGCTGATCTGAGCGTCGAGTCGGTCGGATCGCGTCGCGCGCGTGGTCACGCTCTCGCGGGTGCGCGCCTAGGGGGCGCTGTCCCAGCAGGCGGGGCCGTGACAGCAGCGCCCCTGGTAGCGCACGGCGGGCGTCGCCCGGCGACTCACCCACAACGACGTTGGGCTTCGCTGGCTCGGCATGCGAAGGCGACAGCATGCGCCCTCGCGCTCACGCCGGCCCGTGTTGCGGGCATCTCACACTCCGTGAGCGCTCGGGCTTCGAGATCTGCACGGCCTGCTTCTGGGAGGACGACGGCCAGGACGACGTCGACGCCCACATGGATCTCGGTGGCCCAAATCGCGGCACCCTCTGGCAGGCGCGCGCGAACTTCCTGAAGTTCGGGGCGTGCGAGGAAGCTGCGAGGCGGCACGTTCATCCTCTCGCGCCGGATGAGCCTCGGCTCCGCCAGTGGTTCCTGCTTGACGACGTGGCGGTCGAGCGGATCCCATCATCGAACGTCTCCCCCTGGAACCTCCTCCGCGACGGCGGCCTTGACCGACATCGAGCACAACGGTGATCGCGTGACGCTCGTCGTTGAGGTCCCCTACGTGCGAAGACGCTTCGCGATTCTCGGCTGCGCGTTCCGCATCGAGGTCCTCGACTGTTCGCACCTCGAGTTCACTCCGTACGAGGGCGCCGCGTTGTCGTCGCCAAGCGAGATCGTGCAGGCGTACGCAGACGTCGTCGAGGCGAAGAACGAAGGGCACGATGTCGTGGTGGTGTGGGGAAGCAGCGGTTCGCTCCGCGTTCACTACCAAGCCCTCGCCCTTCGCTTCGACGACGGGACGCCACTGGCGCTCGCGGCGCTCGACGAATGCTCTCGCGCGTACTGGGACGAGTGGAATCGCGACGCCCGGCAACCTACGCTCGGCACGGCATCACCGCAGGTCCTCCTCATCGACGGGAAGCACTTCGATGACCTCGAAGGGTTCTGGTACGAGGTCTCTCGGCAGCTCATTCCTGGGGCCGACTGGGGCCACAACCTCGACGCGTTCAACGACGTCCTTCGAGGCGGATTCGGCACTCCTGAAGGCGGCTTCGTCCTGCGTTGGCTGAACAGCGATCGTTCACGGGAGGTCTTGGGCTATGGCGAGACCGTGCACTGGCTCGAACGCACGGTCTCGCGATGCCACCAGGACAACGTGCCTGCTGTTCACGCTGACCTCGCAGCGGCCCGCAACGGCGAGGGGCCAACCCTGTTCGACATCATCGTCGAGATCGTCCGCGCACATGGCCCGGGGGGCGATGAAGCAGAAGACGGCATCGAGCTCCGGCTCGAGTAGCATCGATCTGGTGGCGAGGCTCTTGGTTCTCCCGCCGAACGTAGCAGCGGTAGCACGGGGCAGGGGGCCAGCGGCGGTCCCCTCGTCGGAAACGCGTCGAGGTCGGCGTGCTGCGTGACGCTTGGTACGGGAGCCGAGAAGGATAAGCAGCGCGAGTGAGTTGATGGTCCAACGGGCTCGTTCGAGCACGAACGATGGAGGTCGAGGAGTGTGAAGACGCGTTTCTGCGATCTCGGCCTGGGGCCGATGACTCACCTTACGAGCGACGGCCGAGTGCTCGAGGTCCACGGTGCTCTCGCGGAAGTAGCTCACCCAGTGGGTACGTTCAGGGCGCTCTTCGCCATCGCGCACCTTTTTCGTGTCGATGGTTGGCTTGCTTCGGTTCCTCGAAGAGACGGGCCAGCACGGGCTCGATGAGCGCGCGTTCCCACTCGTCGAGCGTAGACGGGAACGGCGCGAGGCCGATGACTTCGAGGTGGACGGGCTTCTTGCTGTGGGATCTTGGCATGTTCGTGTTCCTTTCGGTGTTTGGGGGAGAAACGCCGTCCTCCCCGCCGAAACGGGACACGAATTCGACCGGCCAGATTCGCTTGCGAAATCGCGACGCGCGCCCGAACCTGTGCTCTCCGGCATGACGACCAAGACCTCGCCGAAGAAGCGCGTCGCCACCAAGGTGACAGTGCTCGCCACTCGCCGCGCAAAGCGGGCGATCGTCGACGGCGGGGACACGCGGTTCGCCGAGGTCATCGCGATCATCGAGGCGGCCCGAAGACGGGCGTACCACGCCGTGAACACGGAGCTCGTCGCCCACTACTGGGAGCTCGGCGAGTACATCAGCCGGAAGATCGCGAACTCCGAGTGGGGAGACGGCGTCGTCGAGGAGCTCGCCGCCGATCTCGCGAGGCGCTACCCCGGCGTCCGGGGCTACACGCGCCCGAACCTCTTTCGGATGCGCCAGTTCTACGAGGCGTACCGCTCCAACCGAAAAGTCTCACCGCTGGTGAGACAATTGCCATGGACGCAGCACCTCATCATCCTCAGCCAAGCGAAGCCCGTCGAGACGCGCGAGTTCTACATCCTCGCCGCCATCAAGGAGCGCTGGTCCAAGCGCGAGCTCGAGCGGCAGATCCGATCGGGCGCCGTCCTTCGCGAGATGCACGCCACGAAGATAGTCTCACCAGCGGTGAGACAAACTCACCCGGCAGCGATCGATGAGTTCAAGAACGCTTACAACGTCGAGTTCCTAGGCCTTAGAGCCGAACACTCCGAGGCCGACCTCCACGGTGCCCTTCTCCGACACCTCGGCCGCTTCCTTACCGAGCTGGGCCGCGACTTCTGCTTCGTTGGCTCGCAATACCCGGTGCAGGTCGGAAACCAGGACTTCGCGATCGACCTCGTCTTCTTCCACCGCGGACTGCAGTGCCTCGTCGCCCTCGAGCTGAAGGTCGACAAGTTCAAGCCCGCCGATGTTGGTCAGCTCTCGTTCTACGTCGGGGCGCTCGACCGAGACGTCAGGAAGCCGCACGAGCGGCCGTCCATCGGCGTATTGCTCTGCGCGACGAAGGACGACCAGGTCGTCGAGTACGCGCTCGCTCGGACGACGTCCCCCACGCTCGTAGCGGAGTACCAGACCTTCCTGCCGTCGAAAGATCTTCTGCGCGCAAAGCTACATGAGCTGTACGCCCAGTTCGCGCCGGTCGTCGCGGAGCCGGATTCATGACCACATCGCCGACTTCCACGGACCCGAGCCGCGTGATCGCGTCGCTCGCACGCGACCAGGTGAATCTGGAGCTCAAGACCGTCGACCTGTGTTTCCTCGCGGGCCTGTACTTGAAGGCCGACAAGGCGGCGCTGACGTCGTTCGAAGAAGACGTGCTCATCGACATGTTCGAGCAGGTTTGCGATGTGGTCGAGCCCGGCGCCGAGAACCCGCGCAAGCGCGCGACGCACGCAATCCAGCGCCTGCGCGAGCAGCGCATGCTCGCGCGCGTCGACGCTGCCGGCCTCGTTCGCGCCGGCGACTACGCGCTCACGACGCTCGCGGCCGCCCTCGTTCAATACTTCCTGGCCGACGAGGCGCTGACCCGTGAGAGCCTGACGCTGCTGACCGGGACTCTGAGCGCGCAGCTCGCCGAGGTGCTGGCGGCGGCAAAGAAGGCTACGGACGCCGAGTCGTGGCGCAGCAAGGTGTCGGGGCCCCTCCGTGTTACGGTCTCCGAGCTGGTCTCCGGCATCGAACGCAGACAGCGCGGGCTCGACGCACAACAAGAGGAAGTACAGGCAGAGATCGCCACGCTCCTCTCGGCCGATTGGCTCAGTGCCCTCGAGAGCTGCCAACTCCTCCTCGACACCACGACGGGCACGCTCAACGAGCTGAACGCGATCCTCCTCCGCGACACGAACCAGTTTCAGGCGCTGCTCCAGGACATTCAGGCCCGCGCGGAAGCGGCCGACAACGACGAGGCGGCCGAGACGGTTCAGAGGGTTATCGAGCACGTGGATCGAATCGCGGCATGGGGCAGCGTTCGGCAACAAGCGTGGTCGGAGTACTACCAGTACGTCCACCGCTACCTGCGTGACGTGGTGCGGCTCGATCCCGACCGTGCGCTGAGCCAGCGGCTCCGCGATCAGACCGCCACGTGGCCCGCGTCTCCGTTCTTCCTCGTCGTCGCGCCCGCACCCGCGATGCGCCTCTTGCGGGCGCTCGAAGTTCGCGTCGAGCGCCCGCCCGTGCAGAGGCCACTCACCGAGCGAGAGACCGAGCCCGAGTGGACGCCGCCCGAGAACGTGCATGCCGACATCGAAATCCTGGTGGTGCAGGCCCTCGATGACGGCGCCGCAACTCTTGCGGAGGTGTCCGAGCGCGTGCTCGCGAAGTTGCCCGAGTCGCTGCACTATGCGGCGACCGGCCGTATCGCGGATGCCGCTCTCCGGCTCGGCCGTGTTCACAGCGAGCATGAGCGCCCGTGGGCCCCCGTGCTTTCGCGGCTCGAGGTGGAGGACTGGTCGGTCGATGGAAGGGACACGTCGTGAGCGCCTCGACCTTCCAGACCCTCGAGGTGGCTCTCGCCGACGAGCTGTACCCGAAGGTAGATCTCGCACTGCGGCGCGGGCGGCACATCGGTCGCGATGACGGCCCGATGTACGAGTACCTCGTCGATGCCCAAGCGCTCCTCGAGCCGTTCTATCAGCGCTTCGGTTGCGAACTGATCCAACAGAGCGACGGCTACTTCTACCTTCTGCCTCGTCCGTCGAACGACGCGCTCGGCCGGCGCCAGCTCTCGCCGGGCGAGATGCTCGTTGGCCAGACGCTCGCGCTGCTCTACTTGGACCCGGCAACCCTGCAGCACGGAGGCGTCGTCGGACGCGATGCGTTGCTACAGCGGCTCTCGGCCCTCGTCGGGGCCGACGTTCTCGTGCGCACGCTCCATCCGCGTAGGACGGGCCGGGGCAAGAAGTACGACGAGCGCATCGCGGCGGAGTCGGTACGTACGAAGATCGGAGAGGCCGTGCGCCGCCTCGGCGAACTGGGCTTCGTCGACGTACTCGATGATACTCGCCTGCGTCTGCGTCCTGCCCTGATGCGCTTCGCCGAGCCGGTGCGCGGTCTGGGTGATAGGAGCGCTGCGCTCGAGCGGCTTGTGCGAGTCGGCGAAGTCGTTCTCGACGACGACGAGCAAGACTCCGAGGAGGACCTGAGCGCTGACGAGGAGCCCTCGTCATGAGCCGTACGACTGCCGAGGCGCTCGCGCTCGTCAACTGGAAGGGCGTGTTCTACGAACGCTACCTGCTCGATCGCCACGTGACAGCGCTCGAGGGCGCGAACGGTGCCGGCAAGACGACGGTGATGATCGCGGCCTACGTGGTGCTGTTGCCCGACATGTCGCGGCTGCGATTCACCAACCTCGGCGAGACCGGCGCGACCGGCGGCGACAAGGGCATCTGGGGGCGGCTCGGAGAGCAGGGACGCCCGTCGTACGCCGTCGTCGACTTCGCGCTTCCGGGGAAGCGTCGCCTCGTTGCCGGCGTCCATCTGGAGCGGAAGGGCGAGCCGTCCGTCGAGCCGACGCCCTTCATCATCTCCGGACTGGAGGCCGACGTCCGACTGCAGGACCTCCTGCTTGTGAAGCAAGGCGAAAAGCACGGCGTGCCCGAGCTCCAGGAACTGCGAGAGAACGCGGTGCGCCTCGGTGGGCGCCTCCAGTCGTTCACTTCCGCGCGTGACTACTTCGCGGCGCTCTTCGATCAGGGAGTCTCGCCGCTCAGGCTCGGCACCGACGAGGAGCGAAATAAGCTGAACGAGATGCTCCGTACCAGCATGACTGGAGGCATCTCCCGTGCGCTCACGTCCGAGCTGCGCTCGTTTCTGCTCAAAGAGGAAGGTGGGCTCGCCGACACGCTCCAGCGCATGCGCGCCAACCTGGATGCCTGCCGGCGCACACGGACTGAGGTGCAGGACGCTCGTCGTCTCGAGCAGGAGATCGGTGGCGTCTTCGCGGCAGGCCAGACGATGTTCGCGGCCGCGCTGCTCGCCACGCGCGAACGCGCAGAGGAGCTCACGCGCCGCGTCTATGAGGCCGAAGCTGCCCGGAGAGCCGCCAAGGATGCGCGCGACGCCGCGAAGGATGCTCTCGGCCAAACCGTCGCCGCTATCGAGACGATCGAGCATCGGCAAGCCGAGATCGGGCAAGCCCTCGAATCCGCCCGCGTCTGGAACGGAAGGATGCGCGCCGCGCTCGACGCGGGGAAGCATCTCGCCGACTGCGTCACCAAGCTCGCCCAAGCCGAAGCGCTCGCGGAAGAGCCGGCGTATCAACGCGATGCTGCTGCGGCAGAGCGCACTGCTGCGCGCGATACCCTGCGTCGCGCCGAGGCCGACTACGCACGCGCGGCCGCAGGGTTGGCAGACATCCAGGAGGGAATCGAAGAGCTGCACCGGCGTGCGGGCGCCTACCGCCAATCGACCCGTCGCCTGCGTGAGGCGGAGGCACGCCTCGGAGGCGAGCCCATCCCGGTGCTGACGTTCGTCGAATGCATCGCGAGGGCTAGTAACGAGCTGGCCGGGGTCGATGACGAGCGCCGCGAAGCATCGCGGCGTCTCGCCGACGCGGAGGACCACCGCGCCCAGCACGTCAAGGTGATGAGCGCACTGCGAGTCCTCATCGACGGCGACGTGGCCGTGGACATCGCCTACGAATCGGCCCTTTCGGCTCTGCAAGAGCACCGACGGCGTGTCGACCTCGCCGGTCGACTTCCGACACTGGAGAGAGAGCTCGAAGGCGCGCGAAAGCAGGCCTTGCGACAAGCGAGCGTGCGCGAGCGTGCGTTGACGCTCGGAGTCGTTGCGGGCGTCGAGCCCGCGAGCCAGGTCGTCGAGCGGTTGCTCGGTGAGGCCGAGGCCACGTTGAAGAGCCACGAAGACCAAGAGGGCGCAGCCAAGGCGTCTACCCAGCAATTCGAGCGGGAGCTGAAGGAGCTCGAGTCGCGACGTCGCGCGCTTGTTGAACGGGGACCCACGTTCCGTGATCTTTCTGACCGCGCAGAACGGCTCGCCGAGCACCTCTCCACTCCCGTGGACAGTCGGGCCACGCTGGGCGCTGCTCGCGGCACTCTCAGCGGCCACCTCACGGCAGCGCGAATTGCAGAGGATGCGGTACGCGAGGAGCGCGAGGCGCTGCTGCAGCAGGCACGCGACCTATTAGCACAAGGAGGTCCGTTCTCTCCCGACCTACTCAAGCTGAAGGATCACCTCGGCGCCGACCTGGTGGCCGGCAGCTTCGAGGACGTTGGGTTGGGCGAAGCAGGACGACTGGAGGCACGCCTCGGCCCTCTGGCCCACGCGCTCGTCGTCGACGATCCCGAGGCGATGGCACGATCCCTCGACGGGCGGCCCGAGACGCTCGCGGATGTACTGCTCGTCTCGCGCGACGCCGACCTCGATCAGCTCGCATCGGCGACGAGCTTCGTCGATGTGAGCGACCGCGATGTGGCTGTCCGAGACGGGCTCGCTCTTCGTGTCTCTCGCGTCCCCTCGCATCCCCGCCTCGGTCGTCGGGCTCGTGAGGCTCGCGCGGCCGAGTTGAATCGGGAAGCGGACAAGAAGGCTGGCGAACTCGAAGACGTGAGGGCGCGACGTCGCCAACTCGAACGCCTTGTCGAGGATGGCGAGGCGCTTCTCGCTGGACATGCCACCTGGCTCGCTGGGGATCCCGCGCCCGAGCTGGCAGCGGTGAATCGCTCGTTCGTCGAGTGTGAGGCGAAGCTTGGGATCGAACGGGACGCCATCGCGCGCCACGCTGAGGTTGCGCGCACGCTGCGTCCTCGGGTGAGCGGGCTGCGTGCACTCCTGGGCGAAGCGCTATTCGTCGACCCACCGAACTACGCGGAGCGTGCTCAAGAGCTGGAACACGAACGCGACGCGGCTCGGACAGCGAACGAGCTCGCCACGCGCCACAAGACCAGCGCCGACGTCGTCGACCGGCATCAAGCGATTCTGCGCCAAGTTCCACTTAGCGAAGACGACGTGGTTTGCCTGAACGAACGAGTGCAGCTCCTGACGAACCAACGCGGTCGCCTGACCGAGGGGATCGAGGCGCTCGAGTACGTGAGCGCAAATGTCGAAGCGCTGTCGTGGGAGGACGCGCCCATCCGACTCGAGCAGGAACAGTCTCTCGTTCCTGACCTGAAGCAGCAACTCGAAGAAGCGAAGGAGCACCAGGCAGCGAGCGAGCGGGCCGCGAAGGAGGCAGAGGCTCGCTTCGACGCGGCGTTGACCGCGTTTCAGGACGCCGACGGAAAGCGGCTCGCTGCTGTGCATGGGCGCACGCAGGCAGCGGAGGGGTTCGACAAGCTCGGGATCCCCGACCCGACCGAGGAGGCTCTCGTCATCGCGGAGGCAGAGGTAACTCGTCTCGACGAGGAGCACCGGGGGCACGACAGCAAGTACCGCGAGCTCCTGACCGCGAAGGGGCGGCAGGAGGGTCATGTCAGTGAGACGGACCAGAGGCTCACCGAGGCTCAGGACAAGCTTGCCAAGGAGCGTAGCGAAGCCGACCCGGCCGTGAAGCGTTGGGACGACCTTCGAGAACGTGCAGCTCGGTACGGGCTCGTTGGCAGCCTTCTCACGGAAGCACCAAAGGAGCTGGCTGACGTGCGAGGCCACGTGAACCTCGTTCAAGAGGCCAACACGGGACGCAAGATCCTGTTCGAACGACTGGGCGGTGCCCAAGGCGGCTCGCAGCTACTCGCGGAATTGCAAACGCTCCGCTCCCCCTCCGAAGGCGAATTCGCGGCGGCCGTGCTCGCGCTTTGGCTCACGGTGCGTGACTGGCTCCGTCGTCGGCTTCCAGCGCAGGTCGCCGAGGTCGATGATCCGCGCGAGGCGCTCCTTCGCCTCCGCGACCAACTCTCGGCGCTGGAGGAGCGGCTCGCGAGCCAGGAGACGGTCCTGCGCGGAGCGAGCGAGGACGTAGCGCGCGGCATTGACGTGCAGGTTCGGAAAGCTCGCACCCAAGTCAAGCGCCTCAACAAGAACCTCGATGGCGTCAGCTTCGGCAGCATCCAGGGCATCCGTGTTCGGCAGAACGCGGTCGAGAGGATGGAGCAGGTTCTCCGGGCGCTGCGCGACGGCACGGCTCAGACGCTGCTCTTTCAGGCCGACATGGCGATCGAGGAGGCCCTCGACCAGATCTTCCAGCGTTTCGGTGGAGGGCGAACTGGAGGTCAGAAGCTGCTCGACTACCGCGAGTACGTCCACCTGCAGGTCGAGATCCGACGCAAGGCGGGGGCTGACTGGGAGATCGCGAACGCTGGTCGCCTCTCCACGGGCGAGGCGATCGGCATCGGCGCCGCCCTGATGATGGTTGTCCTCACCGAATGGGAGCGCGACGCGACGCTACTCCGAGGGAAGAAGTCACACGGTTCGCTACGCTTCCTGTTCCTCGACGAGGCCAACCGACTCTCGCATGACAACCTCGGCGTGCTCTTCGACCTGTGCCAGACGCTCGATCTTCAGCTCCTCATCGCGGCGCCCGAGGTCGCACGTGCCGAGGGAAACACGACCTATAGACTTGTCCGCAAGACCACCGCAGACGGACGCGAAGAGGTGCGCGTCAGCGGCCGCCGAACGAGGGCGGAGGCATGAACTGGCGATCCCAGGCGGCCCGTCTCGCGCTTTTGGAACTACTCGTTCGCGGCGTACTGAAGCGACGCCGTGCGCAAGAATCCGCCTGGGATGCCCTCGATGAACTCCCTTGGACCCGACGCACGGGGCGACGTGACGAGCTCGGTCTCGTCGAAGACCGGCGACACGAGCTCGTTGCGGTCCTCAACCGCGTGTGGCCCGATTGGGGCAACGTCCTTGCAGCGCTGACGGCACGAGGTCTCGCGCCGACACCGGACGGGTGGAACGAGCTCGATGACGCGCAGCGCGCGGAGGGACTGCCGCAGCTTCCAGACCGGCTCAACCGACGAACGGCGGCAGCCCTGGTCGCGCCACACTCGAAGGCGACCCTCACCGATCGCCGACTCGCGGCGCTTGGCGACGCTGAAGCCACGCACGACGGCTCGGTGCGGCTCCGGCCACCGCAGGGACTCGTCGCGATCACGCCGCAGGGAAGGGTCGACCTCGCCGCCGTCGCCAGCGTCCTCGGCGAGGTGTCGATCCCGGAGCGCGCCCTCAATGCGGGCCTCGTTCTAGAAGGGCCGATCCGCGCGGCGCTGCTCGTCGAGAACCTTGGCGTGTTCTGCGACCTACGAATGCTCGAGAGGTGGCTCTTGGTCCACGTGCCGGGCTGGGACACGGCGACGGTTGCGCGCCTTGTCGAACGGTTGGGCCACGTCCCGGTGGTCCACTTCGGCGATCTCGATCCCAACGGTGTCCGCATCGTTCAGCACCTTCGCGGACTACGCCCCGACCTGCGGTGGTTCGTGCCCGAGTTCTGGGGCGAGCTCGTCGACGCCAAGGGACTAGCGGGCGCATGGCCAGAGGACCTCGATCTCCGCGCGACTCCTATGCTCGTGCGCAAGCTTGCGAGCCGTGGCCTCTGGCTCGAGCAGGAGCCTCTCGCGGTCGATCCGCGAACGTCAGCGGCGCTGGAGGCGCTCGCGCGAGAGTTCATCGCCGAGGAGACCAGCTCTTGAAGCGAAGACGATGGGCACGCGATGAATGGCCCCTGATTCGTCGCGAACAATGCGAACCCGAGAGAGTGTTCTAGCTCGCCGCGCGCAACCTGCTGGATTCGCAGTGCGAACGGAGACGGCAAACGCTTGTGGGGAGGGGAGCGCTGGCGCGAGTCCCCGCGACGAGCGTGAAGCTGCCCCTCGACGAAGCAGGAAGGCCTTCGGCCCGTCGCCCGAGAAAGGCGGTGTTGGCGAATCTGTCAACGCGCTGTAGGGTGCCGTGCCCGTGAGGATTCGTGCACGGAGCTGGTCGATGGCAACGCGTCGTGAGTCACCCGTCCGCCGCTCTCCGACGGATGGTGGACTGTGACGAGTCCGATGGCGCCGTCCAACCGGCGAAGCGGGCGCGTGGTGGCCGCCGTGGTCGGCGCGCTGCTCGTCGTGTCCGGTATCGTCGTCTTGAAGCTGGCGAGGCGCGCATCGCCGCGAGCGACCACGACCGTTCAGGCTGAGATTGGCATCCCGGAGCTCTACGCGCGTCCGATCGCGGCGGATGTCGACGGCGACGGGGTCGAGGACATGATCGTCGTGACCGCCATCGAGAACGGCGCGGGGGCGAGGGAGGACGACGAGGTACGGAGGACGAGCGACCAGTCTGGGCGCTTCGACGCGCTCGTTCAGGCGATCGACGGAAAGAACGGCACGGTCCTCTACTCGCTCGCGCAGGGCCCCGCATACAGCTCGCTGGGCGCCGACGCAAAGAGCTCGCCGCGCATCGTGCTCGTCGCGGGCAAGGACCGCCTCGGCGTGGCGCGCGTTCCGCAAGAAGGGAACGCCTCCATCACGATCCACGAGCTCGCGACCGGCAAGGAGCTCGCGAGCCTCTCGTTCGAGCCGTCGTCCGGTCGCGCCTGCGAGTACGTCTCCGGCCCCGCGCGCTTCCCGAACCGATTCCTCTTCGAGCGTTCCGGGAATGGCACGTCCGGGACCGTGATCGATCTCGAGCGCGCGACCGCGAAAGCGGCCTCGTCCTCGTGCGGTGACTACACGACGCCGAACGTCGCCGACGTCCCCGCGGACTCGATCACAAACCGGACCGCATGGGAGCCGCGCTTCTCGCCGGAGATAGAGCTCCGGAAGGGCGCCGGCCCGTACGGCGGGAACATGATCGTCGTCGCGCGCTCCGGCGTGGGATTCCTCGTCACGGGCGAGAAAGCCGAGGAGCAGCCGTCCGTCGAAGCGAACGTCCCCGTCGACGCCGGCGGCGGGCTCCGTCCGAAGCTCGACAACACGAAGATCGAGCTGGTCGGTCTCGACGTCGCTGCAGGAACGACGAGGTTCGTGCGTTCGCTCGCGTCTCTCGGGTTCGCCACCCAGGTCGTCGATCACGTCGAGGTGATCGAGAGAGGTGCTCTCCTCTTCTTCGAGGGCGCCGACGGGCTCGCGCTCGTCGACGCCGAGCACGGCGACAAGGTGTGGTCGCTGCCGCTCCCGGACGGCCACCGGCTCTCGAGCTACACGCTCTCGAAGACGCGCGCCTACCTCCATGTCTTCGGTCCCGACTCGGAGAGCCATGGCGTCGTCTCGAAGAAGCTCGGCTCGCGCATCCTCGTCGTCGATCTCGCGACGGGGAGCTCCGTGCGCTCCGTGCCCGATGGACCGCTCCACCACAGCGCGGACGCAGGGAGCTCGAATTCGTCGACCGAGCACTGACGTACGGGCAGAGCCGCGCCTGCCTCGACCGGGCTCCGGGACGAGACCGATGCCTGCGCCCTGCCGGCCTACTCGACCGGGCAGGCCGATGCGCCGCGCACGTAGCCGTGGTTGCGGTCGAACACGAGCCCGCGGACATCGTCAGGCGTCGAGCCGAACGCAGCGGAGTACCCCTTCGCCGGTGACAGCGTCCGGAAGTTCGAGCTGATCGTCGAGAGCAGGAACACCGGGTCGGGGTTGCCCTCGGTGTCCTTGTGCCAGCTCCACCAGACGGCGCCGAACGTCTCGCCGATCACCGGGAAGTCCACGGCGGTCGTGCCAGCACCGATCTGAATCGTCTCGGTCACTACGGTGCCGTTGCCGGACCAGTGGTAGAGCGTTCCCGCCCCGTCGAAGGCGATGACCTCGCCGTCGGCGCCGTTCCCGAGGGTCTGGATCTGCGTGCGAGCGGCGGTCTGCGGATCGATCGTGAAGAGCGTCTCGGGCGTGGGAGAGCCGTCGCCCGTGACGCCGTAGAGCGTTGCGCCGTCGGGGGTGAACGCGAGCGCCGAGAACCTCTCGCCCAGCGTCCCGATGGAGGTCGCCACGCCGGTCGCGAGATCGAGGGTTGCGAGGATGCGATCGGGCTGAACCTTGAGGACCGCATAGACGGTCCCGGTCACCGGGTGCCGCGTCATCGCGTTGGTACCGGAGACGGTGGAGCCGGGGAGGGTGATCGGGAGGCAGCCTACGGTCGTGAGCGCGACCGTCTCGTTCTGAAAGAGGAAGCCCTGGAAGGGGCTCGCCGAGTAGAGCGCGAGGGGCTCGCAGAGCGTGCCGTTGCCGTTCTTGTCGTGGTAGCCGGCAGGGCAGGCGCAGGCGAAGCTGCCCGGCGTGTTGGTGCAGACGCCGACGTTCGCATCGCAGTCGTGAGCGCCGGTCGCGCACTCGTCGACGTCGGAGCAGACCGAGCCGTCGCCCTTGGTGTCCGTGTAGCCGGCAGGGCAGGCGCAGGCGACGCCGCCTGGCGTGTTGGTGCAGACGCCGACGTTCGCATCGCAGTCGTGAGCGCCGGTCGCGCACTCGTCGATGTCGGAGCAGACCGAGCCGTCGCCCTTGGTGTCGGTGTAGCCGGCAGGGCAGGCGCAGGCGAAGCCGCCCGGCGTGTTGGTGCAGACGCCGACGTTCGCATCGCAGTCGTGAGCGCCGTTCGCGCACTCGTCGACATCGGAGCAGACCGAGCCGTCGCCCTTGGTGTCCGTGTAGCCGTTAGGGCAGATGCAGGTCGCTGGATCGACCTTGTCATTGCATGTCGCGACGGGATCGCACACGCCGCACGTAGGCGGCTTGTCGTTCGACCCGGCGTCGTCGCTCGACCCGGCATCGCCTGCATCTTGGTCCGGGGACGCCCCATCACCGGTCGGGGAATCGCCGCAGCTGACGGCGATGGCTGCAAGGAGCAGGGCCAGTGAGAGGTAGTTCTTGCGCACGTCGAGCCTCCGGGATGTGAATCCCCCCTGAAGGCGACCGGCACCTTGGAGCTCGCGCTCCACCGCCCCGGAGGCATGGGACTTCGGCCCGCATCGGTTTGCCGAGCGTCCCCCGTTTACCTGGTTTGGGTCGACCGTACGAGCACAATTCACCCGATGGCTCGGCCGGTGCGGTCCGCGAACGCGCCGACCGCGCGTACGGCCGAGCGGCTTCGCGGTCGCCTCTTTGGGCGCTGAAGTGATAAATGCTCGCCCATGGCCGAGGCCTACGATCCGTCCGTCATCGAACCGAAGTGGCAAACGTACTGGGAGGAGAACAAGACCTTCCGTGCCGAACGGCGCCCGGGGCGTCCCAAGAAATACGTGCTCGACATGTTCCCGTACCCGTCGGGCGCGGGGCTCCATGTCGGCCACCCCGAGGGCTACACGGCGACGGACATCGTCTGCCGCTTCGAGCGCATGCGTGGCACCGACGTTCTCCACCCGATGGGCTGGGACGCGTTCGGCCTCCCCGCGGAGCAGCATGCGATCAAGACCGGCACGCATCCGCGCTCGACGACGCTGAAGAACATCGACAACTTCCGCCGTCAGCTGAAGATGCTCGGCTTCAGCTACGACTGGGAGCGCGAGGTCGACACGACCGATCCGCGCTACGTGCGCTGGACGCAGTGGATCTTCCTCCAGCTCTTCAAGAAGGGCCTCGCGTTCCAGCAGTCGAACATGCCGGTCAACTGGTGCCCGGCGCTCGGCACCGTCCTCGCGAACGACGAGGTCACTGCCGACGGCCGCAGCGAGGTCGGAGGCTTCCCGGTCGAGAAGCTCAAGATCCGGCAGTGGTCGCTCAAGATCACCGCGTACGCCGATCGCCTCCTCGAGGGCCTCGAGAACCTCGACTGGCCGGAGACGAAGGCGAAGCAGGCGCACTGGATCGGCCGGAGTGAGGGCGCGAACGTCGACTTCGAGGTCGAGGGCCATCCCGGGGCGAGGATCACCGTCTTCACCACGCGCGTCGACACCCTCCCGGGCGCGACATACGTCGTGCTCGCGCCCGAGCATGCGCTCGCGCTCCAGATCGCGACGCCCGAGCACCAGGCCGAGGTGAAGCGCTACGCCGACGAGGCGAACGCCAAGAGCGACGTCGTCCGCTCGGACGCGACGCGTGCGAAGACGGGCGTCCCCACCGGCGCCTTCGCGGTGAACCCGATCAACGGCGACAAGATCCCGGTCTGGGTCGCCGACTACGTCATCGGCAGCTACGGCACCGGCGCCGTCATGGCAGTGCCGGCGCACGACGAGCGCGATCACGCGTTTGCGGTGAAGTACGCGCTGCCGATCGTCCGGGTCGTAGCCAAGGCCGACGGCACCGAGGTCGACGTCGCGAAGGCAGCGTACTGCGACGACGGCGTCGCCAACGCGGACGCGGTCAGCCGGAGCAAGGCGCCGATCGAGCAGGGCATGCCGAGCGAGAAGGTCCGCCGTACGGTGACCGACTGGCTCGCGTCGCAGGGCCGAGGGAGCTCGAAGATCACGTTCAAGCTGCGCGATTGGGTCTTCTCCCGGCAGCGCTACTGGGGCGAGCCGATCCCGATCTACTTCCCGGTGACGACCGACGGTGACCCGCGGAAGCCCGGCACGAAGTACGAGATCCACTACGACCAGCCGATCCCGCTCGAGGAGAGCGAGCTACCGCTGCTCCTCCCCGACCTCGAGGACTTCAAGCCCGGCACCGACCCCGCGGGCCCGCTCGCTCGCGCGCTCGACTGGCGCTTCTTCGAGAGAGAGGGAAAGTGGTTCGCGCGCGAGACCAACACGATGCCGCAGTGGGCGGGCTCGTGCTGGTACTACCTGCGCTTCGTCGATCCGACGAACGACGAGGCCGGCTGGAGCCCGGAGGCCTACGACGCTTGGATGCCCGTCGACCTCTACGTCGGCGGCAGCGAGCACGCCGTGCTCCACCTGCTCTACGCGCGCTTCTGGCACAAGGTCCTCTTCGACCTCGGCGTCGTGAAGCACGAGGAGCCGTTCCAGAAGCTCGTCCACCAGGGCCTCATCCTCGGAGAGGTCGAGCACATCGTCTTCCACGAGGCGACCGCGGTGCCCGGCTCGCGCGCGAAGCGCGAGGGCGATCGATGGGTCGACGCAGAGACGGGCGCTGACCTCACCGATCGTCGCATGCGATCGACCGACCTCGACAACCGTGGTGGCGCCTTCTATCTGCGCGAGGCGGACGTCCCTGTCCTGACCACGCCCGACGGCGAGCACTTCGCGTTCTACGCCGCGTCGGAGACCCTCGTGAGCGCGGAGCGCGCGAAGGAGCGCGACGACGGCTCGTTCGAGGACGCGAAGACGAAGAAGACGCTCGTGATCCGCAAGGTCACCGAGCAGGACATCACGAAGCGCGGGGCCCACTTCACGCTGAACGACTCGCCGGAGACCCAGGTGCTCTCGCAGGCGTTCAAGATGAGCAAGTCCCGCGGCAACGTCGTAAACCCCGACGTGCTCATCAAGAGTCACGGCGCCGACTCGCTCCGGCTCTACGAGATGTTCATGGGCCCGCTCGAGGCGGTGAAGCCCTGGCAGACGAGCGGCATCGAGGGAGTGCGTCGCTTCCTCGAGCGCGTGTGGAACGTCTCGACGACGAACGTCACAGGCGATCCGGCGGACTACGACGTCGAGACGCAGAAGCTCGTCCACAAGACGATCAAGAAGGTGACCGAGGACGTCCAGGCGCTCCGCTTCAACACGGCGATCAGCGCGATGATGATCCTCGTGAAGCACCTCGGTGGCCTGCCGAAGGTGCCGGCGGGCGCCGCGCGCGCGCTCTCGCTGCTCGTCTCGCCCTTCGCGCCCCATATCGGCGAGGAGCTGTGGCAGCAGCTCGGAGGGAAGACGTCGCTGGCCTACGAGCCGTGGCCGGCGTTCGATCCCGCGCTCGTGAAGGACGACGTCATCGAGATCGGCGTCCAGGTGAATGGCAAGGCGCGCGCGTCGATCCAAATCCCTGCCGATGCCGATGAGGCGGCGGCGAAGGCGATCGCGCTCGAGGACCCGAAGATCAAGGACTTCACCGCGGGGAAGACGATCAAGAAGGTCATCTTCGTGAAGGGACGGATCCTGAACCTCATCGTCGGATGAGAGGCGCGCTCGCGCTCGTGCTCGCGGTGACGCCGCTGCTCTCGGGCTGCGGCTACCGCGCCGTCCACGGAGGCGCGAGCGCCGAGCGCTTCTCCGTCGTCCTGGCCTCGTCGAACGTCCCGGATGCGGTGGCGTCCGACGAGGTCGTCGCGGGCGTGCGCGACGAGCTCGCCCGCGCCGGCGCGCTGGCGAGCGGGGGGGCGTATCCGCGATGCGAGGTCGAGGTGCTCCGCGCCGACGAGGCGAGCGAGGGGATCGCCGTGACGTCGAATGCCGACGGCGTCCTCTTGCCGGATTCGCGCGCGACGCGGGCCGGCGTCGTGGCGCGCGCGTGGATCGTTCGCTCGAAGGACGGTCCGCGCGAGCGGGACACGGGAGACGTCCGCGTGATCGAGGTCGTGAGCGTCGCGCCCGACGCGCGGGCCGCGACGTTCCGGCACGCCGATGCGCTCCGCGCCGCGAGTCGTCGCGTCGGCCGGAAGATGGGGACGAGGATCCTCGGCCTGCCGTCGTCGAGCGACTGACGGGCGCGCTCGATTCGGTCTGCCGGACACCGCTCGGTCGTCGCTCGTGTGTCCGCGCGTATGACGCGCTCGATTCGAGCGTCACGCCGCCGGGCTCGTCCCGGGGCCGGCCCTCTCCGTCAGTAGAGGACGGCGGTCCGGTCCACGGTCGCCGGGGCCGGCGGTGCCGTGTCGTGCGTGGAGTCCATCTCGGCCTCACTCGCGCTCGCGCTCGCGCTCTCGACGACGGTCAGCTGGCGTTCGGGCAGCGAGCGCGCTCGTGACTCCGTCAGGGCGCGCTGGGAGAGGAAGAGCGTGAGGCACGCGAGGAGGGCAACGATGAGCTTCTTCAGCACTTCTCGGCACCCTATCCATGGCGCGCCGGTGGGGCCAACTCTCCAGCGGATGGTCGCGGCGGGGGAGGCGGACGTCCTCGTAGAGCGCGCTTCGAGCGGGGTAGAGCGCGCTTCGAGCGGGCGTTCAGCTGCCGGAGAGCTTCGTCAGCGCGTGTGCGCAGGGGCAGCTCGCCGAGGATTCGCACTGCTTCTGCTTCTCCTCGATGCAGGCGTCGACGCACGACCTCTGCGATGAGTCCGCCGACGTGACGGACGTGGTGCCGGACCGCGGCTGGCTGCGGCTGCCCTGGGGCGTGGGCGATGTCTGCGCGACGCCGCAGGTGCTGCTGCACTGCTCGTGGAGCTTCTGGTCCTGGGCCGCGCAGCCCGCGTCGGTGAGCTCCTCGTCGAGCGACGTGCTCGACCGTGCGCCACACGCGACGAGGCCGAGGAGGACGGTGGCCAGCGCGACGAGGAGGGGCAGGAGCTGCACGTACGCGCGAGGCATCATCGAGCTCGCTTCGCGGACGACCATGGACGGGTGTTAAGGCCCGCGCGGGGGGCTGCCAACGTGGCCGGCCGGCGCTGCGAAGGCCGGCGCCAACGCGATGACGGACGGCGCGACAAGATGGGGCGGGTCGTTTAGAAACGATCGTGATGGTGCGGCGGAGCTCGGTCCTCGGCGTTGCGGCGGCGATCGCGATCGCCATGATGGTGCCGCCTGGTACGGCGAGCGCGCAGGAGCCCGTCGCGAGCCCGGCGCCTCCGTCCGGTTCCGCGCCGCTCGACACGGTCTTCCTTCGCAACGGCGGCATGTATCGAGGGGTCGTGACGGAGATCGTTCCCGGCGATCACGTCACGCTCGCCGTCTCGGGCGGCGAGACGAAGGTGGTGCCCTGGGCGGACGTGGATCGGATCGTCGCGACGACGGAAGCGCCGGCGTCCATCCCGCCGAGCCCGAGCTCGCCGGTGCCACCGGTTGCCCCCGTCGCCCCGGCGACGCCACCGGGCCTCGACGTGCCGCCGCCTTCCCCGGCAGAAGCGCCGCCGCGAACGCAGTGGCGCGCGAACCGGCCGCTCCTCGTCACGGGCTCGATCCTGTTCGCGGCGGGATACGGGCCGAATGTGGTCGCCGCCGCGCCGAGCACGGTTGGCCTGGTGGGGAGGGTGGCGCTGCTCTTGGTGACGCTCGGCCTGCCGTGCTGGTTCGGCGGCAGCGGCTACATCTGCAAGGGACAGCACGGCGCCGTGCAGCTCCTCATCCCGTTCGCTGGGCCCTTTCTGTTCGCCAGCGATCACCCGCGCGACACGGTCATTCACGCATCGGGAACGCCGCTCTCGGGCACCGCCAAGGGCCTTCTCTATGCGAGCGCCGGCCTCCAGATCGCCGGGGTCGCGACGATCCTCACCGGCGTCATCCTCGGCCGTCACGAGCGTGTGGAGCCCGAGTCGAAGGAGTCGTCGTCAAAGCCGTCGTTCTACATGGCGCCGCTCGACGCGCCGGGCGCGGTCGGCATTTCGGTCGGCGCCTCACGCTGGTGAGGCGAGCCCCAAATTGGCGTCCCGGAATCGTGAACGCCGACTACCATCGCGCCACCGATGCAGTTCGCGGACCCGCGCTCCACGGCCACGGCCTACCTGATCCTGCGTCATCTCTACGACGGCGACATCATCGAGTGGCCGATCCCCGACGATCATCCGCAGCGCGAGATCTTCGCGCAGCTCGAGGCGCAAGGCTACGTCGCCCGCTGGGATCGCGTGTGGCCGCTCCACGATCGCTATCGCCTCACCGAGCGGGGGATCGCCGCGATCGAGTCGGTCTACCGACCCGCCGGGGCCGAGGCGTTCTTCGAGGACCTGCGCCGGCGGAACCTCTCGCCGCAGGATCGACGGATGTTCCTCCAGCAGCACGGCCTCAACCCGGCGCTCTGGCCGCTGCTCCACGATCCCTCGACCCACTGGAGCACGTTCCACGAAGTCGGCGCGCGCTACCACTCGTACGTCTGGGAGGACATGCAGCCGCCGAAGCGGGTGCGGCCGACGAAGCTGAAGCGCGGAGGTGGTGGAGGCGCGAGACCGGTGCATCACCACCACCACCACGACCACGACTACGATCAACGTCGAGCCGCGCACCTGCTCGATCTCGACCGCGAGGCCAACGATCCGGGGCACACCGCGCCGGGGACGTTCGACTACGACGTGTCGTGATGGCCGCGTCGCGTGCGCTGCGGGCGCTCCTCGTCGCGAACGACGGCTTCTCTGCCGGTCACGTCGCACGGACAGTTGCGGTGGCGCGAGCCCTCACGCGGCGATCGCGTGCGCGAGGGATCTCGGTCCAGCTTCTCCTCGCGACGACGTCGGAGGCTCATCCGCTCCTCGACGACGAGAGCTTCGCCGTCGTGCGCCTGCCGGCGCCCGTCGCCGCGCGGCGAGCGGGTTTCGCCGACGCCGAGCGTCGCCGTCTCGTGCGCGGAGCCCTCGCAGGCGCCTGCGAGGCGTTTGGTCCGGATCTCGTCGTGGCGGACACGTTCCCGTCGGGCCCACATGGCGAGCTCGCCGGTGTCGGATTGGGCCACGCGAAGCGAGCGCTCGTACGCCGCTCGGTGCCGGTAGCCCGCGCCGAGGACGATGTGCTCGCGGCAGGGCTCCGCGATCACGACGTCGCGATCGTGACGGATGATCCAGGCCCGATCGACGTGTCTCTCCCGATCCGGACGGTCCGCGTGCCGCCGATCACGCTCGGAGAGGCGGCGGACGCGCTCTCCCGCGACGAGGCTCGCACCGCGCTCGGGCTGCCGGCGGAGGGCAGGGCCGTGCTCGTCGCGGCCGGCGGCGGTGGTGACGCGGAGGCGGCGGCGCGTGCGACCGCGCTCGCGGAGGCCGCCCTTCGGCTCGCGCCCGATCTCGTCGTCGTGCGCGCGGTCGGCCCGCTCGAGCGCGCCGGGAAGGTGGACGCAGGACAGCGGCCATTGCACGTACGCGTTGCGCCGCTCCAGCCGCTGCTCGCGGCATTCGACGGCGCATTCTCGCCAGCGGGCTACAACACCGCGCACGAGCTCGCCAAGGCCGGCGTGCCGGCGGCGCTCTTCGCGCAGCCGAGGTCGTTCGACGATCAGGCCGCGCGCGCCTCGCGCTTCGCGGAGCGAGGGCTCGCGTTCGCGCTCGACCGTTTCGAAGACGCGGCGCTGTCCGCCGCGCTCGAGTGGATGGCGACCGCTCCTCGGCCCTCGCTCGAGGCCGGGGGCGCCGATCGCGCCGCCGACGTGCTGCTCGATCTCGTGATGCGCAAGGCGGAGGGCGGCGCTCGATGAAGGTCGCCTTCCACACCATCAACGGCGTCGGCCTCGGGCATGTCGTCCGCGCGGTGAGCCTCGCGACCGAGATGCGCGCGCTCGTCCCCGGTGTGAAGCTGCTCGTGCTCACGAACGCGCGCGACACCTCGCGGATCGCGGAGGCCGGGCTCGACTTCGTCAAGCTCCCGCCTCGGCTCTCGGAGCCGCACGCCGATCCCGGGCGCGCGCTGACCGCGTTGCCGGAGCCGTTCGAGGAGGCTGCGCTGGTGGCGGCTCTCGAGACGTTCCGGCCCGATCTCGTCGTGTTCGACACGCATGCGCCGATGCGCGTCGCGCGGCAGGTCGCGGCGATCGGCGCACGCGCCGTGCTCGTCCTTCGCGAGCTCCGTCCCGAGGCGCTCCGGTCCTTCGTGGCCAGCGCGGCGCCGCTCGCGTTCGATCGGATCGTCGTGCCGCACGCGCCGGGTGACATGGACCTCGCGCCGCTCGACGGTCTGCCGGTCGTGCTCGCGGGCCCGATCGTGCGACCGATCCGTGGGGACGCGCCGGCGCCGTCCAGCGGGGCGCCGCGGGTCGTCGCGACGGCGGGCGGGGGAGGTCAGCCGGTCGACGCCCGCCGCTACCTCCGCGCCGTCGCGGACGCGCATCTGCTCGCGCGTGCGCGCGTCCCCGAGCTCGAGACGGTTCTCGTCACCGGACCGTATGGAGAGCCGCCGTCGAACCTGG
This sequence comes from Myxococcales bacterium 68-20, assembly GCA_001899635.1. Lineage (GTDB taxonomy): Bacteria > Myxococcota_A > Polyangia > Polyangiales > Polyangiaceae > Labilithrix. The sequence goes on from MKVQ01000015.1 coordinate 89,948, forward strand.
AGCGGTACCCCGGGCTGACCGTCGTGCGATCGACGGCGGATCTCGACGCGCTCCTCGCGCGCGCCACGCTCGTCGTATCGCAGGCCGGTTACAACGCGATCGCCGAGATCCGCGCGCTCGAGAAGCCGGCCGTGCTCGTCCCCGGCCATCGCAAAGCGGAGGACCAGCGCGCCCGCGCCCTCCGCCTCGCGCGCGCAGGGGCGGCGGTCATCGCGAAGCCCGAAGCGCGTTCGATCGCCGATGCCGTCGAGGCGATCCTAGGCTCGGGCGACAGGCTCGCGGCGATGACGCGCGCTCATCGCACGATCCCCCTCGTCGCGAGGAACCGGGAGGCCGCCGCGGCGGTGCTCCGCCCGGTGTGGCGACCGCCGATGAAGAATGCGATGGCGAAGGTCGCGATCGTCGCGCACGACTTTGCGCCGAAGCTCGGCGGAATGGAGACCGTTGCCCGCTCGCTTGCGGCATGCCTGCTCGCGCGCGGAGTCGGCGTCCGCGTCTACACGACGAACCGTCTCGGCGCGCGATCGGCGAGCGGTCTCGGCGAGGACGTGGTCGTGCCGCTGTACCAGCCGCGGCCTCCCCCTGCGCGGATCGATCTGGAGGACGACCTCCTCGCGACGATCGACGCCGCGCTCCGTGACTCGGCCGACGTGATCCATCTCTGCCACGCGGGGCTCGGTCCGTGGGTCCCCGCGCTTCGCGCTGCGCTTCCGTGCATCGTGACGGTGAACGTCCACGGCAACGATCTGCTCGCCCCGTGGGTGTTCCACGACGGGACGCCCGACGCGTATCGGACCGCGCAGATCGAGGGCCTGTCGTCGGCGGACGCGGTCCTGGCGGTGTCGCGCTTCTCGCAGGACCTTGCGCGTGGGAGGGGCGTCGCGCCCGGCGTGCTGCACACGATCGAGAACGGCGTCGACCCTACGCGCTTCTGCCCCGGCGCGCGCGACGCGACGCTCGCGCGCCGGTTCGGCATCGAGGACGAAGACGAGGTCGTCCTGACCGTCTCCCGGCTGGCGCCGCGGAAGGGGCACCGGACGGCGCTCGAGGCGATCGCGCTTCTCGCGAAGAAGCGGCCTCGCCTCAAATTCGTCTTCACGGGTGCAAGCGACGCGATGCGCACGGAGCTCGCGCAGATCGCCGACGGTCTCGGGATCGGAGCGCGTATCGTCGCGACCGGGTTCGTTCCGGACGCGGAGCTCCCCGCGCTCTATCGGCTGGCGAACGTGTTCGCGCTCCTCGCGAGCGAAGCCGACGACGACGTCGAGGGCTTCGGCGTCGCGCTCGTCGAGGCAGCGGCGAGCGGGGTGCCGGCCGTCGCCTCGCGGACGGGCGGCGTACCGGAGGCGCTCGTCGACGGCGAGACCGGCCTCCTCGTCACGGCGGGCGATGCCGTCTCGGCCGCTCGTGCGATCGAGCGACTGCTCGAGGACCGCGCGCTCGCCCGCACGCTCGGCGCTCGCGGCCGCGAGCGTGTCCTCACCGAGCTCTCCCACGAGCGTGCTGCCGATCGCGTCCTCGGGATCTGGAGCGCGCTCCTCGAGCGCGGAGCACGGACGCCGGTCGATCGCTCGCCGGCATGGCCCGGCTCGTCGGCGTTCGTACCGGCGGAGAACGGGGTACTGCTCACGCGGCGCGCGCAGGAGCGCGGCGCAGCGCGACGCGCGGCTCGAGCGGCGCGGAGGCAGTCGCTCCACGCGGTCGTCGAGCGCGGTCAGCTCGTACGCCTGCGCGCCACCGGCGCCGGCGCGAGGCTCCTGCCGGACGCGCTCGAGGACTGCGCAGCGGAAGGACACGCCCCGCGTGTCGAGGTGAAGCTGCGCCGCTTCGTGGAGGCTGACTTCGCTGCCTACGCGCTGCCGCTGCTCGAGGGCGTCGAGCTCGTCCACGGCGTCCCGCATCCCGGCGCCCGCGCACTCCTCGACGCCGTGCGCGCGATGCCCGAGGAGGCGCTCCGTCGCGTCCGGCTCGTGCGGCTCTTCCTCACGCCGGAAGCGCGTGAGGCGCCGTCGCTCGCGCTCGAGGCGGTCCCCGAGACGCATGCGCTCCGCCGCTTCTTCGCCGAGCGCGGCGCCGTCGTGGTGCCGCCTCCGGAGCTCATGCGCTACCTCTCGGAGCTGCCTGCCGGCGGCCCCGAGACGGCGATGGTGGAGCCGACGAACCTCTGTAACCTCGCGTGCCCGACGTGCCCCACCGGTACGGGCAAGATCAAGCCGCTGCCGCAAATGACGCTCGACCGCTTCGACCACGTCCTCGGCGAGCTCGCCCCGCGCATGCGGAACCTCGCGCTCTGGAACTACGGCGAGCCGCTCCTCAACAAGGAGCTCCCCGCGATGATCGCGCACGCGAAGGAAGCGGGCGTGCGCGTGGTGAAGGTGTCGTCGAACGTCCACTTCCTCGACGGCGAGCGCGGCCTCGCCCTGCTGCGCTCCGGGCTCGACGTCCTCATCCTCAGCGTCGACGGTGCGAGCGCGGAGACCTACGCGACGTTCCGCAAGGATGGCGACTTCGAGCGCGTCGCGGGGTCGGTCGCCTGGCTCTGCGCCGAGAAGAAGAGGCTCGGTCTCGACAAGCCGCGGATCGAGCTCCAGTTCATCGTGATGCGTCACAACGAGCACGAGCTGCCGGAGATGCGTCGCCTCGCGCGCGAGTGGGGGGTCGATCGGCTGCGCGTGAAGACGGTGGGCGCCGACGACGCCACGACGAAGGATCTCGTCCCCGCCGAGCGGCTCCTCTCTCGATACAAGGCGGACGGCGAGACGCCCAACGTCCGTCATGCGTTCTGCACGATGGCCTGGGACCACACGGTCGTGAACGTCGACGGCTCGGTCACGCCGTGCTGCTATCTCCGTCCCGACATGGGCGATGCGTTCGTGATGGGCAATGTCTTCCAGGCCTCGTTCCCCGAGATCTGGCGCGGCGAACGCTACCGCGCGTTCCGTGCGGCGATGCTCGCCGGACGGGAGTCGATGCCGGTGTGCGATCGCTGCCGTGGCGGCACCCACGATCTCATCGCGTCCGTGGAGGCTCCGTGAACCGCAGCGTCTCGCATGGCGAGGACGCCCTCCGTCACGAGCGCGTCGCGCTCTTCGAGGATGGGACACCCGACGCGCCCGGTGAGGCGCTCGCTGCGTATCGCCGAGCGGCCAGCGCGCTCGGGGAGGGGACGACGCTCGCGTGGCATGTCGACCCCGGCAACCTCGGTCTCCTGTCACGGGCGATGCGCGAGCTAGCCGCGCAACGCCTCGACGTGGTGCTCCGCGCCGACGACGTCGCGGAGGACCGCACCGAGGTCGCGAGCGAGTCCGCGCTCGTGCCCACGCTCCGCCGCCTGCGCGAGCAGCCGCCGGCGAGCTCGATCCCGCGGCGGGACGTCCGGCTCGTGATGACCAACGGCCGGCCGTACGTCCTGCCGCCACCTGCGCTCGACATCTCGACGAACGATCTGTGCGGGCTCGAGTGCAACATGTGCGGTAACCGCGCGACGCGTCGCGATCCGCACACGATCTCGTCCGCGGACGTCCAGCGGCTCATCGCCGAGGCGGCCGCCTGGGGCATCCGCCGCGTCGCGCTCACCGGCGCGGGCGAGCCGTTCCGCGATCCGAACATGCTCGATCACATCCGCCATGCGAACGAGCTCGAGCACCTCGTCACGATCACGACCAACGGCTTCCCGATCTCCGACAAGATCGCGACCGAGCTCGCGGAGCGCGTCGCATCGGTCTCCGTGTCGATCCACGGCGCCGCCGACGAAACCCACGACGCCATCGTCGGCGTGCCGAAGGCCGGGGAGAACGCATGGCGCGCGATCCGTCGCATGGTGCGCGCACGCGATGCGCGCCCGGGCTCGAAGCTGAGCGTCAACGTCTCCACCGTCATCCAGCGCAAGAACGTCGGCGAGATCCCCGCGCTCGTCCGCCGCGCGCGCGACGAGGGCGTCTCGGGGATCAACATCCAGCCGGTGAACCTCCAGCACGGCTCCTTCCGCGGAGACGGCATCGTTCGGCGCGACGATCTCGTGGCGATGTCGCGCCTCTGGCCTACCCGCGAGCAGGAGGCGGCGCTCGACGCGACGTTCGACGAGCTCGCGAAGCTGAAGGGAGAGCTCGGTAAGGTGATGCACGCGTCGCTGGAGCGTCTCGCGCTCGTCCGGCGCTACTTCCGCGACTCGTCGCGGGAAGCGCTCGGAGTCGCGTGCCGCGTCGGCGAGGCGTTCCTGGCCGTGGATCACCGTGGACAGATCAAGCCGTGCTACCGCTTGCCGTGGTCGCACGGAGACGCGCGTCTCGTCGACGTCCGAGCGCTCTGGAACAGCAAGGCGTATGCGCGCACGCGCGCCCAGGTCGACGCGTGCCCGCTCACCTGCCTGAACAACTGTTTCTTCCGCGAGCGGCGCGCCCGCGCCGAGGAGGCCGTCTCGTGAGCGCGCGCATTGTCGCGACGCCGCTGGAGGCCGAGATCACGGTCGCGGTCGCCGATCGCGATCTGTCCGCGGCGATGACGGAGGCGATCGCGAGGGCGCTCCGCGAGGCGACGGCGGCGTGCTCGGCGCCCGCCCCCCGCGTGGTGCGCCTCCGGACGCGAAAGCGCTTCGCGCGCCTCGGGGCCGAGCGGATCGCCGGCGCCATTGTCGTTGTCGCCGTGACGGCGTCGAATGCCCGGCGGCTCCTCGAGCTGGTCGAGGCCGTGCGCGGGGCGGGGGCGAGCGGCGTCCAGCTCGTCTGGGACGGGACGACGCCGGCCCGAGACGACGTCGAGCGGCACGTCTTCGCCGTCCTCGAGCGCGCACGCGCGACGCCTGCCGGCCCGCCGGTGGTCCTCGCGAAGGATAGCGAGCCGGCGTTCTCTCTTCGTGCCCTCGTGACGCATCGAGCACGACCGATCACCCCGAACGACGAGCCAAACGACGAGGAAGCGTCATGAACTGCAGGCGTGCGGGCCTGGTACTTCGCGGTCTCGCGAGAAACGAGCTCGATGTCGAGTCGGAGGAGATCGACGAGCTCCTCGCGCTCGGCCTCGCGCTCGAGGCGGATCCGGACGACCTCGCGATGGCGACCTGGCTCCAGGGTGTCGTGCAAGCCCACGCGCAAACGAGCATCGGCGATCCGAACGCGACGGCTGCGCTAGCGAGCACGCTCCGCGAGACGGAGGAGCGCCTGAAGAGCGACTGGTTCCGCATCAAGTCGAGCAAGGTGGAGATCGCCCAGAAGGAGGCGGATCGCGTCGCGATGCGGCGGGCGATTGCGCTCCTCAACGACGCGACCACGATGGTGCCGATCGCGAAGATCGTGAGCGAGGCGCAGAGCCTTGCTCCGGGAGCACGGTACTGCGCATGCGAGCGGCTCGGATCGGAGCGCTACGCGTTGACGCACAAGGGATGGCGTGTGCGTGCCCAGCTCGAGGCGCGCCTCGAGCGCTTCGCCGAGGTTCCGCTCCGATCGTTCCTTCGCACGTTCGACAAGGCGGAAGCGAAGATGCTCGCCTTCAGCAAGGACATCGCGGCGCTGTCCGCAAACGTCTGGGTGCGGAAGAACCGGGAGCACATCGTCATCGGCCTCGCGAAGGTCGACGGGCCGCGCGAGCAGACGATCGACGCGTACAAGTCGGCGCTTCAAGCCACGAAAGAGGCGGACCTCGCCGTGGTCTGCGTGCGCAACGCGGCGATGTCCGGGGGCATCCGAGAGGCCCAGAAGCGGCTCGAGCAGGCGCAGGCCGCCCTCGCTCGGGTTGGCTATCCGCGGACGCCCATCGTGATGGGCGCGGCAAAGTCGATTCTCGGCTTCGCGCTCGAGCCCGGCGTGCTTCGCTTCGTCGAGATCCATCGGCGGCTCGAGCAGGCGTTCGGCCGCGGTCAGGAGATCCTCTTCAAGTTCACGTCGCGGCTGATGCCGGCGACGGGGACCCCGGCGGACATCGTCGGTCGCGTCGTCACTGCTGCGTCGAGCCTCGTCTACCAGTCGCCGGCCGGCGAGCGCGCCCACGCTCGCGACGTTCGTAGCGCTGCCGTGGCGCTCGCGTCGATGGTGAAGACCCAGGATGCGATCCCGCCGATCGTCGCGCGCTTCCGGCAGATCGAAGCGGAGCTCGTGCGCGCCGGCATCAGCGTGATGCACAACGTCGAGGCGGATGCGCTCGAGTGCGTTCGCTGTCCCGGCACACCTCAGGAGGTGGTCGCCACCGTCAGCGCGATCCTGACGCAGCTCGCCGCCGGCCGTCAGTCCGAGCGAGCGGACGTGGCGATCGCCGTCGCCTTCGCCAAGCGCTTCGCGTACTGACTCTCCTCCGGCGTCTGGCGTCAGTGCCGGGTGATGTTGCCCTTGGAGTCGATCACCCACAGGCCTTCCTTGTCGATCGGGTCGTCCTCGAAGGTGTCGTTCTTGTTCGCGTTGGTCTTGTGGAGATCGTACTGACCGACGAGGAGCGAGCTGCGCTTTCGCTTGTACTGCTCCTCCCACGTGCGCGGCTTCACCCCGTCGGTGTCGACGAGAATGGTCGCGCCGTTGTCCATCACGTTGATCATGGGCACCGTCACTCCGTCGACGATCACGCGCTCGTACTTCCCGTCGGGGGGAGGCGAGCCAGCCGGCGCGGCCGGAGCCGTCGCACCGGTCGCTCCAGCGGACGTCGACGATCCGGCCGGAGCCTCCTCTTTGTCCTTCTTGCTGCACGAAAAACAGAGGACTGCGGCGAGTGCGAGCATGGCGGAGCGCGTCATGCCGGCGATGCTAGCGCGCTTCGCTGCGCGATCCATCGTCGCCCGATCCGCGGTTCGGCGATTGCGTAGTATCGGCCGATGGAGCTGACGCCCGAGAGCGCCGAGCGCATCACCGAGGGGGAGGAGCCCCCGAAGAAGCGGCGTGGTCCGAGCCTCTATGTCCAGGTCCTGATCGCGCTCGCGCTCAGCGTGCTCCTCGGCTGGCTCCGTCCCGAGTGGGGGATCGCGATGAAGCCGCTCGGCGACGGCTTCGTGAAGCTGATCAAGATGCTCATCGGTCCGATCGTCTTCATGACGGTCGCCGTCGGCATCGCCGGGATGAAGGATCTGAAGAGCGTCGGTCGCGTCGGCGGCAAGGCGATCCTCTACTTCGAAGTGATGACGACGCTCGCGCTGCTCATCGGGCTCGCGATCGCGCACCTCGTGAAGCCCGGTGCCGGGATCCACGCCTCCGCGGAGGGCATGGACCCATCCATCGTCGACAAGGCCCTGTCGGGGCCGAGGCCGCACGGCGTCGCGGAGCACCTCCTCGCGCTCATCCCGAACACCTTCCTCGGCGCGTTCGTCGACGGCGACGTTCTCCAGATCCTCGTGCTCGCGGTGCTGCTCGGCGTTGCGCTCGCAGGGCTCGGCGAGCGGGCGGCGGGCGTCAGCACGCTCCTCGAGCAGTTCGCGACGGCCGTCTTCGCGATCGTCGGCATCGTGATGCGTGCAGCGCCGATCGGGGCCTTCGGCGCGATGGCGTTCACGATCGGGAAGTACGGCATCGGTACGCTGGGGAGCCTCGCCAAGCTGATGGCGGCCTTCTATGCGACCGCGCTCCTCTTCGTGCTCGTGGTGCTCGGCGCCGTGATGCGGGCGATGGGGCTGTCGATCATCAAGCTCCTTCGGTATCTCCGTGAGGAGCTCGTGATCGTGCTCGGCACGTCGTCGTCGGAGTCGGCGTTGCCGCGGCTCATGGGGAAGCTCGAGCTGCTCGGATGTGCGCCGCCCGTGGTCCGTCTCGTGGTCCCGACGGGATACTCGTTCAACCTGGACGGGACCTCGATCTACCTCACGATGGCCGCGCTCTTCGTCGCGCAGGCGCTCGACGTTCCACTGAGCCCGGGCGACGAGATCCGTCTCCTCCTCGTGCTCCTCCTCACGTCGAAGGGCGCCGCGGCGGTCACCGGGAGCGGCTTCGTCACGCTCGCGGCCACGCTCGCCTCGACGGGGAGCGTCCCGGTCGTCGGGATCACGCTCCTCCTCGGCGTCGATCGGTTCATGTCCGAGGCTCGAGCGCTCACCAACATCGTCGGCAACGCCGTTGCCACGATCGTCGTCGCGAAGTGGGAGAAGCAGCTCGACGTCGCGCGAGCAAAGCGGGTACTGGAGGGCGGTCGGCCCGATGCCATCGACGACTCGCCCCCCGAGGTCACGTCCGACTGACCCGTCGAGGCGCACGATCCCAGCGCAAGGCGGGGTGGGATGTTGGAGCCATCGGGTTAGAGTAATTACTCCAGTCTGGACGCAATTGAGATGCCCAGCCGTTCGGCCCTTGGCTATCGGTATGCCGATGAAGAGAGCGGCAGCTTGCGGTCTCCTCCTGGCGGCGTGGATCCTCGCGTGTGGATCGAGCGGTCGTGACGGCTTCGGTGGCGGTCCCGACGGCAACGGCAACTCCGCTGACGGAGGCGGCGGCCCCAACGACTTCGCGACGACCGACGCGAGCGACGACGGCGCGCTTCCTCCGTCGATCGGGACGCTCACCGGCAAGGTGGTGATGCCCGAGGGGACGATCCCGCTCTCGGACGCGCTCGTCTACCTGACCTCGACGCCGCCGGCTCCAATCCCGACGAACGCCTATTGCGACAAGTGCGTCGCGCTCGACTCGTATGCGTTCACGTACTCGAAGCCGGATGGGACGTTCGAGCTCCCCGCGTACGAAGCCGGCGAGCAGTACATCGTCGTTCAGAAGGGGCAGTTCCGTCGCGTCCGGAGGATCGCGGTGAACCCCGGCACCCAGGCGGTCCCCGGCGACCTGACCCGGCTTCCCGGCAAGACCGACGCTGCCCTCGGCGATACGACGCCCCGCATGTTGATCTGGCCGGGGCAGTGGGATCACGTCGAGAAGTCGCTCAAGAAGATCGGGCTTCAGGACTACGAGCTCTTCCAGCCGGGGCTCAACATCGGCGCCTACAGCCAGAAGATGAAGGAGTTTCCGAACTATCACATCATCTTCCTCCCGTGCGCCGGGAGGGTGAACGACCCGGGCTCCGGGCCGATGTGTGAGGTCTCGGTCGACCCGAAGCTCAAGACCGCGGCGAAGGAGTTCGTCGCGCTCGGCGGCAAGCTGTACGTCTCCGACTGGAGCTACGAGTACGTTCGCCAGGGGTGGCCGGGCGCGATCAAGTGGGTCGGCGAGACGAGCCAGCTCGGCTCTGCGTGCTCGGGCGGAGGCGACTACCCGGCCGAGTTCGACGACGTCCCGCTCCGCGAGTGGATGACGGCGATCGGCGAAGGCAACGCGCAGCTGAAGGCCGCCTGGACCGCGATCGACAAGGTGTCGCCGATCGAGTCGATCGACGAGAACGGCAACCCCTTCACGCAGACGCCGAAGGTGTGGGCTTCGGTGAAGCTGGGCGCGGCGGGCACGAAGCCGGCCACGGTGTCCTTCCAGGATCGCTGCGGGCGCGTGCTCTACAGCACCTACCACGCCGAGGGCAGTGACACCGCGGGCGGGCAGGGCGACTTCCTCGCCCAGGAGAAGGCGCTCATGCACATCCTCCTCGAGGTCGGCGTGTGCGTCGGTCCGAAGCCCATCCCGCCGGTGAAGTAGTCGCGAGCGACGTGACGGACGCGTCGCCCGCGGTCACTGCAGCGTGGCCGTGAGGCCGCGCGCGCCGGCGACCGCCTAGAACCTCGACCCATCGATTTCGATGGGTTGTGGTTCGACCATGAGAACGAAACTCCCGGACACAAGGCTGTGCGATGACGGGAGGTTCGTTCCGACCCCTCGCTTGTCGTGGGGTCGGAACGAACCGGTCGAGCTCATGGTGTCCGGGTATTAGGCGCCATCGCGCTTGCCGAGGAGCGTCGCGATCGGAAGGGCGGGCGGCGCCTCCTCGGGGACGTCGATGCGCGTGAACGAGAAATCGAGCTCGAGGCGGAACGTGCCCTCGAACGAGTGCGCTTGCGGGGTCACCCACTCGTCCGGCGCGAGTCGCGAGAACCAGAGCTCGCCGTCGGTCCTCCGATAGAGGTGATACTCGCCGCCGGGCTTCTTCTCGAAGCGGCACTGCGCTCGGTGAAGCTCGGCGTCGCGTCGCGCCTTCTCGAGGAGCAAGCGAGCCTGTTCCTGCAAGCGTGCGATCTGCTCTGCGATCACGCCGAGCTTTCCGCCGGTCATCGTGGCCAGCGTCTGATCCGCCTTCTGGATCTGCGCCGCCACGTCGACGAGGTCGTAGGACGGCGACGTCCGGCTGAGCGGGTAGGGCGCGGCGCGCGAGGGCCCGTCGTATCGACCGGGATCGACCTCGGGCGGAGGTGCCTCCATCGGCTTCGGAGCGTCGGGATCGACCACGGCGCGAGCATGCCATGCGCACCACGCGGGCGCGAGTCGATCGGCTCACGCATGCCGAACGGTCTACGCACCGTGACGTGATCAGACGAATGCGCGAGCCGCGTGCGCCGGACGTCGCCGTCCCCCGTGTCCAGACGACGAGCCGCTCGTCATCGCGTCGGAGGTCGCGTCAGCGGCGGCGCTCTCCGCGCGCTCGAGCGCTGCTTCAGGGACGCGAGCGCACCAAGACCATCCTGAAGGTGAAGTTTTATTTTGTTCATGTCGGCATTGATAAAATTGAGTCGAGGCCTTACTAAATGACTGTCCCGATGGCGAAGCTGGTCGTGTCCTGTCCCAGCTGTGAAGGCGACCTCCGCGTGACGCGGCTGGCCTGTCAGTCGTGCGGAACGAACCTCGACGGGAGCTTCGAGGTCCCCGTTCTGCTGCAGCTCCCCGCGGAGGATCTCGCGTTCATCGTCGAGTTCGTCCGCGCATCCGGGAGCCTCAAGGCGATGGCGACGCTCGAGGGGCGGAGCTACCCGACCGTTCGCAATCGGCTCGATCAGATCATCGATCGGGTCGAAGAGCTCGAGCGCGGCGTCCAGAAGCGCCGCCACGAGATCCTCGATGCGCTCGAGAAAGGGAAGCTCTCTTCCAAGGAAGCGGAGCGAGAGCTTCGGAAGGTGGGCCTATGACTCCGTCAGAGCGTGTTCGTCGGCTGGTCGAGTCCGGGAGTGTGGCGCCCGACGAAGGCGCGCGGCTCCTCGCCGCGATGAGCGAGGCGCCGGCTCGTTCGCGGCTCTGGCTGCTCGTCGATCCGTTCGAGCGGTTCGGTGGGGGAACAGCGGCGATCACGGGCGCGCTCATCAGCGTCCTCGGTCTCGCCGTGTCGCGTCTCGGCGTTCGCTTCGACGGCTTCCTCGATCTGCACGTCGATCGCTCCGCCGTGCCGTCCCTTCACGTCGCGCTGTGCGATCAGCTCGTCGCGTGGCTCCTGCCGGCGGTCTGCTTCTGGGCCTACGCGCGTCTCTTCACGAGGCACGTGAGGCTCGTCGACTTCGTCGGCATGACCGGCCTCGCGCGACTCCCGACCCTTGTCAGTGCGCTCGTCCTCGTCCCGCTCATGCCCGCACCACTGCCCATGCCGCCGGAGGTCACGCCGGCGTTGCTCGCCGTCGCGCTCGTTGCCGTCGTGTTCGGCGTCGCGAACGTCACGCTTCTCTACTTCGGCTTCAAGAACGCGTCGGGCCTCACGGGCGTGAAGCTCGTCGGCGGGTTCATCGGTTTGCTCATCGGCGTCGAGGCTCTCTCGAAGGTCGTCCTCATGTTCCTCACCTGACCCGAGGCTCCGAGCCTTCAACCTCCACACCGAGAGGCATCGTGAACGCAACGCCGTCGCTCGAGACCCGGACAAGGACCTTCGTCGCCGAGCTGGCGAGCGGGCAGTGGACACACCCAGCGACGACCTTCGATGCGGCGCTGTCGAGCGCCGTCCCGGCTGACCGGCTGCGCGCGGTATGGCAAGCGCTCGAGACGAGCGACGGCGCGTTCGCGGCCGCCGAGGACGCGCGGGTGCACGAGGAGGGCGGCTTCCGCGTCGTCGAGCTGGTCTGCGCGTTCGCCCGCGGGAAGAAGACGTTTCGCCTGGTCTTCGATCGAGAGGACTCGCTCGCGGGCCTGTTCGTGCGGCCAGCGGAGACGGCGGCGTCGAGCGCCCCTGCCCACGCACGGCCAGGCGCCTTCGAGGAGCGCGAGGTCACGGTCGGCGCGGCACCCGCGCTTCCCGGCACGCTCACGCTGCCGAAGGGAGCGGGGCCGTTTCCCGCGGTCGTCCTCGTTCATGGCTCGGGACCGAGCGATCGCGACGAGAGCGTCGGTGCCGTGAAGCCGTTCAAGGACCTCGCATGGGGCCTTGCGAGCCGCGGGGTCGCCGTTCTTCGCTACGAGAAGCGGAGCCGCCACGCCCCCGCGGGGATCGTCACGCAGCGGGACGAGGTCGAGTCCGCCGCGCACGACGCGATCGAGCTGCTCGTGCGCACGCCCGGCATCGATCCGAAGCGCGTCTTCCTCCTCGGGCACAGCCAGGGCGGCTACCTCGCGCCGCGTATCGCCGAGGCGAACCCGAGGCTCGCGGGCGTCGTCATCCTCGCCGGATCGACGCGCCCGCTCGTCGACTCGTTGATCGAGCAGCTCACATACTTCACGACGCTGAGCCCGAAGGACGAAGCGCTTCGCGCAAAGCTCGACGCGGCTCGCGCCTTCAAGCAGCGGGTCGAGGCGCCGGACCTCCGCGCGGACGAGGACGTCGTGTTCCCGATCGGCGGCTCCGTGAAGGGCGCCTACTTCCTCGACGTGCGCGGCTACGATCCGCCGGCGGTCGCGAAGAAGCTCGGCTGCCCCATCCTCGTGCTCCAGGGCGAGCGTGACTATCAGGTGACGATGAAGGATTTCGACGGGTGGAGGGCGGCGCTCGGAGCGGGGCGGCTGGCGACGCTGAAGACGTATGCGTCGCTGAACCACCTGTTCGTGAGCGGGTCCGGTGCGCCGGGGCCGGCCGAGTACGAGACGCCGGGGCACGTCGACGCGCAGGTCGTCGACGACATCGCCGCGTGGATCGCCGCTGGCTCGAAGCGCTAGCGTTTGGGCGCACTGCTCGGTCGAGCTTCCGGGGACGCACGGAGCGCGGCCCGAATGCGGCTCGAGATGCGTTAGGACCAGGCTGAAGCGGAGCAGCTTCGCCGTCCCGAGCGGACGAGCTGAAGACGGGCGTCCGCGGCGCATCTACGCGGCCGAGCGAAGACGTATGCGTGAAGTGGTGAAGCGCCCCGGGGAGCGTGCTATTGTGCGCGCCCAATGGCCGCTTCCCAAGCCACGATCACGGTGGGGTGTGCCGGGTTCCCGGTACCCGCGACGCGGTACTTCAAAGAGTTCATGTTCGTGGAGGTCCAGGAGACGCATCACGCGCTCCCTGGAATGGGCACGATCCGGCGTTGGCGGCGCGAAGCCCCGGCAGGGTTCAACTTCGCGATGCTCGCCCCGCGCGAGATCGGGCAGGAGGGCTTCCGCGAGGGCAAGGTCGTCGAGACCGCGCTGAAGACGCTGCTCGAGGTCGGCAAAGAGCTCGACGCGGGGATCGCCGTCTTCGTCTCGCCGCCGGAGCTCGTCCAGAACCGAGCGAACAAGGCCGCGGTGAAGGAGTTCCTCCAGAGCGTGCGGACGAAGTTCGATCGCGTGGTCTGGGAGGCGCCGACCACGTGGGACGCCGACGACGCCGCGTCGCTCGCGATCGACGTGAAGGTGATCCCGGCGCGCGATCCGCTCGCGCACGGCGCGCTCGACGCGCCGATCGCGTACTACCGGCTCCCGGGACCCGCAGGGCACAAGAGCCGCTACGAGGACCCCGCGATCGAAAAGCTCGCCGCGATCGCGAAGGATGCCAAGCACGAGGACGCCACGTACGTGTTCACGAACGTGGACATGTTCGCCGACGCCAAGCGCTTCAAGAAGGCGATGAAGCTCCCCTGAGGGGTGAGCTTTCGCGGCGTTCGCTCCATCTTCGGCGGTCGAAGGCGTCCCTCCGCGGCTGGTCGGGGGCGACTCCCAACGACGCGCGTCGCCTTCGCGGGTTGATGGGCCGCGAACCCCGCGCTCGCGCGTGGAGAGCGCGGAGGATGCGCCGTCTTCGCGTCGGCCGGAGTCCTCGTCCTGCGCGACAGCGGCACGAGCGCGCGCACCACAAAGCGACAGCGGCGGCCTGGAAACCCAGGACCGCCGCCGGCATCACTTCGACGAGACGGTGGGATCAGCCACTGTCTCGTCGAGCTGGCTCACTAATCGACGCACTCGGCCTTGCAGTCTTTCACCGCGCAGCTCTCGATCGCCTCGTACGCCGTCTGGACGCCGTCCGCGCCGATCAAGTCGCAGTCGGCGTAGCATTCGTCGAGCTGCTCCTGCGTCTCCGACTTCGTGGCGCAATCATCGATGCACTGCGCGTAGTCGTTGCAGTCGACCTTGCTCTCGTCCGGCGCCACGATGTCGAAGCAGGTCTTCTGCTCGGCGCAGCAGTTGGCATCGAGGCAGGCCTGGCAGGCCGCGCTGACGATGTACTCGCTGGTCCGCTTCGTCTCGCACGTGGCGGTGCCGCCCCCGTCCGGCGTCGTGTTGCCCGCGTCGTTGTCGGTCGCGCCGGCGTCCTTCTCCTTGTTCGGCTGCGTGCCGCCGTCGATGTCGTCGACGGTTCCGCTCGTGACGGTACAGCCCGTGAACACAGCCGCTCCGAGCGCCGCAGCGGCGAGGAGGGAAATAGCGGTCGTCTTGGCGCTCGAGTTCATCACGTGTCCTCCATCGGGCTTCCGCCCGTCATTCATTCCAACGTTCCAAGTCCACAGTCGATCTCGCAGCCTGCTCGAGTGCAGGTGGCGAGCTCGACGGCTGCGACCTTGCCGGTCGCATGAAGCCGTCCACAGTAGTCGGTGCACGCGCTGTCGGTGCATCCGAAGGTGCACGCGAGGAACGACGCGCATTCGCTTCCGATCGCGCATGCCTTCTTCGCGTCACCACATTTGCCATCCGCGCAGCTCGCGCAGGAGTCGGCCGTCGCAGGCCGCGGTGCGGTGAAGTCACCGGCATCGAGGGCAAGGCCCGAGTCGTCGCCCGCATCGGCGGTGGTCGACGCATCGGCCGCGTGGCACGCCGCGGGCGTCGTCGTGGGAGGGCCCGCAGCGCAGCTCGACGCGCAGTCGGTCGCGCATCCCTCGGCGCACGTGCGTGCGTCGGTGCAGGCCGTGAAGGCGCGATACAGAGCGCCGCCGCTTCCGCCGTCGGTTTCGGCCGCGCACACACACGAGGTCGCGCAGGCTCCGTCGCAGCCCGTCGATGCCCCGCACCGGCGAACCGCGAGGCAGCTCTCGTCCGTCAGGCACAGCGCCCAGGCGGCCGTGCACTGGCTCACCACGCAGGGAGCGCACGACGCGACGCTGGCATCCGAACCTTCGAAGGCGCCCGCGTCGTCCGCCAGCGCGTCGCTCGCGTCCGCGGTGCATCCGGACCCGACGAGGAGCGCGGCCCCCGTCGAGACCATGAACGCGCCGGGGAGCGCGAGGAGGCCGAGGTGGTGCGGGGACGAGAGCATCATCGAAAGGAAGCCGAAGGACGAAGCGTTGGACGGGACCAGGCCGCTCCCTGTTCAACGTGCGGCCAAGGGTACGACCTGAGGCAAAACAGGGACAAGCTACCAGAGCAAGGAACGCGCCCGGCAGAGCCCTTCTCTAGCGGGAATTTCGGCCGATCTCTCGCGTGATCCGACCGGTCGCGCTTGGTTCTCGCCGAGCGGGCCCATGACACGCTCGTCAGGACCGTATCCCGCATTCACAGTCGTCTGCTCGAGGTTGCTCGAGGCGGCAGCGGGGCCCGCGCCGAACACCGTCGGGGCAGATTGGCTCCCGTTGTGCCGTCGGATCCCACCTCGGTGACCTCGACCGTGCCGAAGCACCCGACCGTTCGACGGAGCGCTCGCCTCGAGACCCGCCGATTTCCGACGAGGGCTCCGTGGCGGTGGTGCGCGGGATGCGAGCTCGCGCCGATCGCATCGGTCATGCAGGAGGGCAGGTATGCGGAGCCACGCGGACGTCTCAGCCAGCGGACCTGGCGAGCTCGAGAGCGGTCCCGTCGTCGAGACGGTGCCGCCCGACGTCGTCACCGCATGGTCGAAGAAGCTCGAGTCGCTGGTCGGGTGGAGCGCGGCGGAGGTCGAGGGGCGACGGCTCAGCGAGGTGCTCATCGCCGTCGGGGATCGGACGCGATTTCGTCAGTGGCACGCGCAGGGCGTCAGCTCGGGGCACGCGCCGCCGTGCCTCCTCGAGGAGTTCAAGGTTCAGAGCCGCGCCGGTGCGGAGCTCGACACGATCTTCAAGCGCTTGCCGCCGTACGCGAGCGGCGAACGCCAGCGGATCCTGATCCGCCCGCTCGTGACCGAGGAGGGGCGCCGGACGCTCCTCCCATCGACGCGTAGCTCACGTACGTCGGCGTCCGCTCAGTGCGCGGAAGAGCTTCGGCGGCAGGCGCTCCTGCTCGAGTACATCATCACGTTCGTCCCGCACGGCATCTTCTGGAAGGATCGCGACGGTCACTTCCTCGGGGGCAACCCGAGCTTCATCTCGTACGCGCAAGGCGGCACCTCCGTCGAGGACATCATCGGGAAGACCGATCGCGACTTCCTCACCGAGGAGGAAGCGCAGCGCTTTGGCGAGCTCGACCGCGTCGTGCTGAGCACGGGCCAGCCGGTGCTCGACATCGAGGAGCGGATTCGTCGTCGCGACGGCGAGGTGCGCGTCCTCTTGACGAGCAAGGTGCCGCTCCGCGACGAGGCGGGGGAGACCATCGGCGTCCTCGGGATCTTCGCGGACATCACGGAGCAGAAGCGCATGGAGAAGGCGCTCGAAGAGGCCTCGAGCGCCGCGGAGGCCGCTGCTCGCGCGAAGGGCGAGTTCTTGACGGTGGTGAGTCACGAGCTACGGACGCCTCTCACGCTGATCCTCGGTCCGCTCGAGAGGCTCCTCTCCGATGGCCATCTCCTCCCGAACGGCGTACGGCACGAGCTGGAGCGGATCCGGAGGAACGCGAACCGGCTCCACGTGCTGGTCAGCGACATCCTCGACTTCACGAAGATCGAGGCGGGGCGAGCGCAGGTGAGCTGGGAGCTGGCCGACGTGGGCGAGATCGTCGCCGAGATCGTCGATGACGCGACCGCGGCCGCGCGGGTACGTGGGATCGATCTGTCCTTCGAGGAGAACGGCCCGGCGGGCGCGGTCCCGATCGACCGAGGCAAGTTCGAGAAGATCGTCCTCAACTTGATCGGCAATGCGCTGAAGTTCACGCCGCGCGGGGGCCGCGTCGTCGTGGCGATCGACGTCCTCGACGATCGGTTCGTGCTCTCGGTGACCGACTCCGGCGTGGGCATTCCGAAGGAGCAACAGGGGCTCCTCTTCGAGAGGTTTCGTCAGCTCGACGCCTCGGCCACCCGCAAGTACGAGGGGACGGGACTGGGGCTCGCCCTCGTCAAGGAGTTCGCCGAGCTCATGGGCGGGACGGTGAGCGTGGAGAGCGAGGCAGGCGAGGGCTCGCGGTTCAGCGTGCTCCTCTCGAGGACCGCGGACCGGACGGCGAAGGTCTTCGCGGAGCGGCATGCAAGACCAAACGCCAGCGCGCGGCTGGCGCTCTCGCACGATCTCGCGCCGAACAGCGAGCCGGCTCCGGGCTCGGTCCGCGATCGGAGCTCGGAGCCGGAGCAACGATCACGCCCGCGCGTTCTGGTCGTCGAGGACAATCCGGACATGCGCGCGTTCGTGACCGAGGTCCTCGCGGAGGACTACCTGGTCGAGGGCGTCGAGGACGGTCGTGCGGGCCTGGCCGCTGCGAAGGCCGTTCCCGTCGACGTGATCGTGTCGGACATCATGATGCCGGGAATGGACGGGCTCGAGCTCGTGTCGCTCCTCAAGGCCGACAGCCAGCTCAGGAACGTGCCGGTGATCCTGCTCACCGCAAAGGCGAGCCGTGACGAGGTGGTCCGCGGAATGATGCGAGGTGCAGACGACTACCTCGGCAAGCCATTCGGCCCGGCGGAGCTCAAGGCACGGGTCGGGGCGGCGATTCGCCTGCGCAAGGTGATCCGCGAGCTCGAGGCGACCGTCGACGCCTTGCGCAAGACGCAGGAGGAGCTCGTCCAATCCGAGAAGATGGCGGCGGTCGGCACGCTGATCGCGGGCCTGTCCCACGAGCTGAACAACCCGCTCGCGGCGATCTCGATGAACACCGAGATGCTCATCAAGAACCCGAGCAACGTGGCAATGGCGCGCCGTGCGCTGCCGAACATCCGCGCTCAGACCAACCGCTGCGCCCACCTCGTGAAGGCGCTGCTCGACTTCTCGCGGAAGAAGGAGCTCGTGCGCGAGCCGCTCGCGCTCTCGGGCTTCCTCGGACAGCTCTGCGAGCTCGCGACACCGATGGCGCGTCAGCACCGCGTTCACCTGGAGCTCGAAGGGCTGGCGTTCGTCGACGAGGGGGCTCGGGTCTACGTCTGTCGCCAGGAGATGGAGACGGCGATCCTCAACGTGGTGACGAATGCGATCGGCGCGACCTCGCCCGGCGGGAGGGTCGCGATCCGTGCGGCGAAAGCCGGCGACGATCGTGGTGGGCGGGACGGCATCGTGATCTCCGTCGCCGACACCGGGGAGGGGATTCCGGAAGAGCTGATGCCGCGCGTGTTCGATCCGTTCTTCACGACGAAGGCCCCTGGCGAGGGCACCGGCATCGGTCTTCCGCTGGCGCGGAAGGTGATTGAAGCGCACGGCGGGAGCATCCGGATCGAGAGCAAAGTCGGCCGCGGAACCGTCGTGACCGTATGGTTGCCGCTGCCGCCGAAGGAGGGGGAGTGACGCTCGTGGACGGCCCGACGGGGGAGGCCCGTGCGAAGCGCGCCACGCTCATGATCGTCGACGACGATCCTGCGGTCCTCGAGACGCTGGAGCTCGCCTTGACCTGGAAGGGCTACGACGTCGTGACGGCAGAGAGCGGCGAGGCCGCTGCCTCCGCCGTGCGGACGGTCGACGTCGACCTCGTGCTCACCGATCTCCGGATGGCGGAGATGAACGGACTCCAGACGATGCTCGCGATCAAGGCGCTCAGGCCGAACGTCCGCGTGATGATCGTCACCGGCTTTGCGTCGGCCGCGATGGAGGCCGAGCTCAGGGAAGCCGGCGCGTTCTCGATCGTGATGAAGCCGTTCGCGCTCGACGAGCTGTTCGCGGCGGTGCGCGAGGCGCTCGAGGCCGAGTAGCACTCGGCTCACGCCGAGCACGCGGCGTCTCGCGATCTGCGCGAGCGCAGCGCCCGGTCAGGCGGCTTGCGGACGGCGACGGCGGAACGCGGCGATGGCGATCCCGAGCGTGACCGCGTACCAGGGAATGTCGCCGAGCACCTCGTAGACGGTGCCGCCCTTCATCCAGCGGATGACGGCGTCGCGGGCCTCGGCCTGGAAGGGCGTCGAGAGCGTCCCCTCGACGATCGCGCCGTTGGGATCGATGATCGCCGACACGCCGCTGTTGGTGCTGCGGACGAGGAAGCGCCGGTGCTCGATCGCGCGGAACTTCGCGAGCGCGAGGTGCTGCCAGGGCTCGGTGGTGTCCCCGAACCACGCATCGTTCGTCATGTTGACGATGAGCTCCGGGTCGGCGTGCCCGACCGCGCGGTTCGTGAAGCCGGGGAGGATGTCCTCGTAGCAGATGAGGGCGCTGACCTTGTGCTCGGTGCCCTTGATGTCGACGATGAGGGGCTCGAGCGACGTGCCCGCCGAGAAGCGTCCGCTGTGCGGCGACCACTTGTAGAGGATCGGGAACGTGTCTCCGAAGGGGAGGTACTCGCCGAACGCGAGGAGGTACTGCTTGTCGTAGCGTCCTCGAAACTCGCCCTTCACGTCGGTCGAGATCGCCGTGTTGAACCAGCGCTCGCGGTCGGGGTCGACGCGGTAGAGGACCGCTCCGAAGATCGTCGGCACGCCGAGGCTCGCCGCGAAGCGATCGCGATAGTAGTTCCCCTTCATCGCGAGATCCTCGCGTGCAGGGGCCGTCGCGCTCGTCTCGCTCCAGACGACGAGATCGACGCCCTTGTCGCGAAGCTCGGCGGTCATCCTCCGATGGCGACGGAGCCCCTCGCCGGGATCCTGGCGCTTCGCCATCAGCCCCATGTTCCCCTGGACGTAGCCGACGCGCACCTGCTCGGCCTTCTCGACGCGTGCGTTCACCATCGAGATGCGGACCGCGCCGTAGAGCACGGCGAAGACGAGCGCGATCACGCCGGCGCCGACGACGCGGCGGTCGATGGCGAGCGAGTGGCGCTCCTCGCTCGATGCTCCCGACACGGTACGGGCGCCGAGCTCGCGCGAGGCGGCGAGCTTGGCGCGGAGAGGCTCCGCGATCGCGAGGTTCACCGCGACGAGGACGAGCCCGACGAGGATCGGTCCGCCGATCTCCGCGAGCTGCATCAGGACCGGCACCTTGTGGACCGTCGCCGCGTAGTACCAGGGGAAGAGCACGGGGAAGGCGAGCTCGCTCGCCACGAAGGCCGCGCCGAACACGATCGGCGCCGGCCAGCCGCGCACCGTCGCCCGCCCGTAGAGCCAGCCCATCAGCGCGAGGCGTCCGCCCTGGTAGGCGCTCACGATCAGCGTGAACAAGAGACACAGCGCCGTCGGGAAGCCGCTGAACGTCTTCAGCATCTCGACGAGCCAGTAGAACCCGCCGAGATTCATCGCGAGCCCGGTCAGGAACCCGAGCCACGTGGCGCGCTTCGGTGTCTGTCCCGCGAGCGAGACATAGAGCGGCACGAGGCACACGAACGTGAGCGGCCAGATGTCGATGCCGGCGAACGCGACGAAGTAGAGGACGCCGGAGACGATCGCGCCGAGCTCGGCGAGCCGACCTCGAACGAGGGGCCCACCCGCGCGCGGCGTCTCGTCCGACCCCCGCGTCGAAGCCTTCTTCTCGGCGCCCGCGTCAGCGCTCTCGTCGTGAGGCGCTGCGTCCTTCTGGGCCTCGGCTGTCATGGTCGTCCCCTCGTACCCGAGCCCTACTCGGTGCGCTGGATGATGTGAAAGCCGAACGGCGTCTCGACGATGTCGGAGATCTCACCGACCTGGAGCTTGAAGGCCGCGGCCTCGAACGCAGCGACCATCTGCCCGTGACCGAAGCGGCCGAGCGAACCGCCGCGCCCGCCGGCGCCCGGCTCGTCGGAGAACTCGATCGCGAGGCGTGCGAAGTCTTCCTTGTTCTGCGCGCGCCGGAGGACCTCCTTCGCGACCGCGAGCGCCTGCTCGCGCGACCGCACCACGGAGGAGGGGGCCCGGTCGGAGCCCATCCACTGGATGAGGACGTGGCGAGCGCCGATCCTCGCGGGCGGTGCCTCGCTCTTCGCGGCAGACGTGAGCGGGGCGCCATTCGGGCCGAGCGCGGGCGTCGTTGCGGGCGCTCCGCCTCCGGAGGCGCCGACCGGCGCGGTCCTGCCCGCCGTCGGGCTCATCGGCGGCGGTCCTGCCGCGGTCGCGTCGTTGCTGCGCGGGTCGTTTGCCTGCTGGGCGATGTTCGCCGCATCGGCGCTGCGCGTGTTCGCAGTCGGATGCGTGCCCGAGCCAGGAGGCGTGGCACCGCAGGCCGCGAGCGTCGCGGCGAGCGAGGCGACGAGTGCGCGAACGGCGAAGGGGCGTGAGCTCAAGCGGAGGCCCACTACTTCTTCACGACCTCGACGAGCTCGACCTCGAAGACGAGCGTCGAGTTCGGCGGGATCTTGGGGCCGGCGCCGCGCGCGCCGTAGCCGAGGTGCGGCGGGATCGTGAGCTTGCGCTTTCCGCCGACCTTCATCCCGGCGACGCCGTCGTCCCAGCCCTTGATGACGCGCCCCTTGCCGAGGTCGAACGTGAACGGCTCGGTGCCGTGGTCCTTCGACGCGTCGAACTTCTCGCCGTTGGCGAGGGTGCCGAGGTAGTGGACCTTGATCGTGTCGCCCGCCTTCGCTTCGGCGCCTTTTCCGACGACCAGGTCCTTGATCTCGAGCTTCGCGTTCGGATCCGGAGCCGGCTGAGCCGGGGTCGGCGCGGGCGTCGGGGCCGGCTGTGCGGCGGGCTTGGCCTCCGCGGCGGTCGGGGTGGTGGGCTCGCTTTGCATGGGCTCCGGCTTCGGGGGCTCGGTGAGCTTCGAGCACGCGAGCGTCGAGCCCGAGACGAAGGTGGAGCAGAGGAGGAGCGCGATGAGCTTCTGGCGGGCCATTCGAAGGTGGGAACCTAGCTTTTCACGCCCAAAAAACAAAGCCCCTGCCTTTCAAGTGCTTTCGCGTATCGTTCCCGAATCGTTCACGTATCATTGGGGCTCCTGCCTTGGCGCGCGTGCTGCACATCGAGGACGACCCGCGTAATCGCCTGCTCGTCCGCAAGCTTCTCTCCGGTGACGGTCACGACGTCATCGATGCGGCCGATGGCCTCGAGGGGGTACGGCTCGCGATCGCCCAGCGCCCGGACATCGTCCTCGTCGACCTGAACATCCCAGGCCTCGACGGCTTCGAGGTGACGCTCCGCCTGCGGACGGAGGCATCGCTCAATGGCGTCCCGATCGTCGCGATCACGGCGGAAGGCGATCGCGACACGAGCTTCGCCGTCGGCTGCGACGGCTTTCTCCAGAAGCCCATCGACGCACGCAACTTCGCGAAGCAGGTCGCGAGCTACATCGGCGGGCGGCGCGAGCGGATGATGTCCACGCCCGACGTGCAAGGCGAGCGGCTCCGCATCCAGTCGGGCCGCATCGTCGCGCACCTCGAGGAGAAGGTGGCCGAGCTCTCCTCCGCGAACGAGCGTCTCCGCGAGATGGAGAAGCTCCGCACCGAGTTCTACCGCAACATCTCGCACGAGCTCGCGACCCCGCTCACGCCGATCGTCGGCTACCTCCGAATGCTGATGGACGAGGAGCTCGGCGAGACGAGCAAAGCGCAGCGCAAGGCGCTCCGCGCGATGGACGACTGCATTCGTCGCCTGCGGTCGACGATGGACAACCTCATCGACGTCACCGGTCTCGAGACCGGCAAGATGCGGTTCTTCCACAAGGACTACGACTTCCTCGACACCGTCCGCCGCGCGATCGCCTGGCACGCGGACGCGTTCGCGGAGCGCAAGCTCACGATGCTCGAGGAGTTCCCGCGCGGCCCGCTCCCCGGCTACGGCGACAGCGATCGCCTCGGCCGGGCGATGAGCCAGCTGCTCGACAACGCCGCCAAGTTCACGCCGGAGGGCGGCATCGTCGGATTGATGGTTCGCCCGCGCGAGGCCGCGTACGAGCTCATCGTCGCGGACACCGGGTCGGGGATCCCGAAGGAGCGCCACGAGCGGATCTTCGATCCGTTCTATCAGGTCGACGGATCGGCCACCCGCTCGTTCGGCGGCACCGGCGTCGGCCTCGCGATCGCCCGGCGCGTCGCGCGCGGTCTCGGCGGCGACGTTCGCATCCTCACCGAGGGGGCGTCGGTCGAAGGCATGTTCCTCGGAGGCGCTGCCTTCAGTCTCACCGTCGCGAAGCGCGCGCCGACGGTCGTCGTCGACACGGCAGGTTGAGAAGGCTTCGATCATGATGCGCGCGTACCTCGACTGGAACGCGACGACGCCTCCGCTTCCGGAGGTGCTCGACGCGATGCGCGAGGCCTCTCGGACCGCGTGGGCGAACCCGTCGAGCATCCACGGGGACGGGCGCGCCGCTCGTGCCGTCATCGAGGACGCGCGTGCTTCGATCGGAGCGCTGGTCGGTGTCGATCCTCGTGACGTGGTCTTCACGTCGGGAGGCACGGAGGCGAACAACCTCGCGCTCCGGAGCGCGTTCCCGATCGGGACGCCGCCGGCGGTCCTCGTCACGAGCCGCCTCGAGCATCCCTCCGTCACGCGTGTGGCCGAGTCGCTCGAGCGAGAGGGGCGCGCTAGCGTCCGCTGGCTCGAGGTGACGCGCGGGGGGACGGTCGATCTCGAGGACCTCGACCGGGCGCTCGCGACGCAGGAAGAAGGCACGCCTCGGCTCGTGACGATCCAGGCCGTCAATCACGAGACCGGCATCATCCAGCCCGTCAGCGAGGTGATCGCGCGGGCGCACGCGGTCGGCGCTCGCGTCCACGTCGACGCCGTGCAGGCATGGGGCAAGGTCCACGTCCCGTCCGGCTGGGACACCGCCTCGATCGCTCCTCACAAGATGCGTGGACCGAAGGGTATCGGCGCGCTCGCGTCCCGCCAGGGCGTGCGGATCGATCCGGTGCTCCTCGGCGGCTCGCAGGAGAAGGGCATCCGGCCGGGGACCGCCGACGCATCGCTCGCGGCGGGCTTCGGCGTCGCGGCGCGCATCGCGTCGGACGGCGTGACGCGATGGGCAGCGCTCGCCCCGCTGCGCGATCGGATCGAGCGCGAGCTCTGTGCGATCGATGCGCCGCATGGACGCGCGCGCGTCGCCGGTGATCCGACACGGCGCGCCCCTCACGTCTCGAATCTGATTTGGCCCGGCTGGATCGGCGCCGAGCTCGTCGCGGCGCTCGATCTGGAGGGCGTGAGCGTCTCGAGCGGCGCGGCCTGCAGCGCCGGCACGGTCGAGCCGTCACCCGTTCTCCTCGCGATGTTCGGCGAAGGCGACGCGACGCGCGGCGTCCGGATCTCGATCGGCGACACGACGACGGAAGACGATGCGACGCTCGCCGTCCGGGCTTTCCGCGCCGTCCTCACGCGCTGATCCCGAGAGGCTGAACGATCAGCGCGTGGCGGTGTTGCGATCCGCCGGCGGGCTCGAGACCGTGATCGGCATCCAGAGCGCCTTGATCTTCGACGTCTCGCCGTCGCGATCGTAGCCGGCGAGGCCGAAGAGCACGTTCCACCAGTAGCCGGTGGGGTTCTGTCCGTAGGAGAAGAGCGGCAGGAGGTGGAACTGCCAGTCGGTGCCGCCCGGGACGCGACGCTCGCGGTAGAGCGTGTTCGCGGCGACCTGGGTCACGGTGCCGTCGGTCGTGTCGGCGAAGCGCCAGTAGAGCGGGAAGCCGACCGTCGTGCGGCCCTTCTTGTTCGCGAAATCCCAGAACACCGGCGCGAGCACCGTGTGCGACGAGTCCTTGTCGCGGCCGATGTAGACGAGCGGGTGGATGTTCGTCTCCCAGCCGCCGATGTCGCGCGTGTACGTGATGTTGGGGAACGCCCAATACGTTCGCGAGATGTTGTAGCTCTCGAAGCGGCCGAAGAGCGGCGTGAGCAGCGTGCGTCCCTTCGGGCTCGAAGAGCCGTAATAGAAGGGGAAGATGCCGAGCGCGCTGTAGCCGACGTCGGTGTCGGTGTTCCGGTAGTAGACCGGGAGGAGCGGCCCCGCCATCGTGAGCGACGTCGCGTTGTTGCGCGTCGTCGCGTGCGAGAAGAACGGGGTGATCATCGTGTCCGCCGTGGGCGTGACGCGACGAATGTAGCCGGGGAGGACGAGGAGGTTCTTCTCCGGGCTCGTTCCGTAGTGGAAGAACGGGAAGAGCGTCATGTGCGACTCGCGCACGCCGCCCGACTCCGGCTTGCCCTTGATCCAGAAGAAGAGCGGCGCGACGTCGAAGATCGATCGCTTCGGGTTCGACTCCGCGATGACGGGGCCGACGACCGTGAGCGAGCTCTCGTCGATCTCACGCTCGCGATGGAACGTGAGCAGCGGCGGGATCAGCCAATACTTCTTCCGCGCGCCGTCGACGTCGCCGTTGTCGCCGCCGAAGACGATCGGGGCCAAGCCCCAATCGACGTCTCGGAGGGTGCGGTCGCGGAAGAACGGCCCGACGAGCGTGAACGCGCCCTTCTCGTTCCAGCGCGACGTCGTGAGGAGCAGAGGCGCGTGGAAGTAGCCGCCGTCCTTGCGGCTGCCTTCGAAGAGGAGCGGAGCGAGCCAGTTGTCGTGCTCGTGCGGCGCCTCGCGATGCGCCAGCGGCCCGAGCACGAAGACGTGGTTCTCGCGATCGCGCACCCGCCAGAGCGCCGGGAAGAGGACGTCGGCGTCGAGCTTCGGTGAGCGGCGCTGGTAGAAGAGGAGCCCCGTCAGCGACTCCCTGTCCGTCTTCTCGGTGTTCGCCCCGGTGTCCGGATCGAGCCCGCGGGTGTGCTCGAGATAGAGCGGCGGGACGAGGCGCATCCGGTAGTCGCCGCGGCGCTCCTCGTAATACGGGAAGAAGCTGCGATGGAGCTTGCCCTCGGCCCCCGGCGGATCACCGTCGTAGTCGGTGCCGATCTTCTCCTTCACCCCGTCCGGGATCGCGAGCGGGTCTTGCGGCGCATGCACCGTGGGCTCGCCGCCGGGACGCGCGGAAGGTGAGGGGCCCTGCGGTTCCTCGTCTTCGCCGCCGGCGCCACGCTGCGGACCGACGGACTTGTTGCGCGTGGGACGCGACTGCGTCGGACCACCCTGACCGGGACCACCTCCGCGCCCGCCGCCACCGCCGCCGAACTGCGCGGCCGCGGTGGTCGGCAGGGCGAGGCCGAATCCGAGGAGCGCGAAGGCGAGCGCGAGCCTCGTCGCACGCGAACGCCTCACTTGCCGTCCCCCTCGCGAGCAGGCGGGACCGGCGAGGCCACGACGGCCGCCGCGCGCGCGACGACGTCGGCTCGCGCGACCTTCTCCTGCACGTGGGCGGCGAGGTCCTTCATCTCCACCACGCCTTCGTTGACCTCACGGTCGCCGAGGATCAAACAAACCCGGGCGCCGAGCGCGTTCGCGCGCCGGAGCTGGGCTTTCATCGATGCCTTGCGGGTGTCGACCTCGCAGCGGAGGCCCGCGCGACGGATGTCGCGGGCGAGGACCAACGCGGGCGCCTGGGTGCCTTCGCCGAGCGGCGCCACGAAGACGTCGACGACGCTGGCGGAGACCTCGAGGGTGCTCGCGATGAGGAGGCGCTCGAGGCCCGCGGCGAAGCCGATCGCCGGGACCTCCGGACCGCCGAGGTCCTTGACCATCCCGTCGTAACGACCTCCGCCGAGGAGCGTGCTGCCGGCGCCGAGCTTGTCGTAAGCGCCTTTGATCTCGAAGAGCGTCCGCGTGTAGTAGTCGAGGCCGCGGACGAGCTTGGGATCGACCTGATATGGCGTGCCGAGCGCGTCGAGCTGACGGCGGAGCTCGTCCCAGTGGGCGCGATCGGCGTCGCTCAGGAAGTCGAGGATCGTCGGCGCGGTCGCGATCGCCTCGGCGTCCGCGGGGTGCTTCGAGTCGAGGATGCGGAGCGGGTTCGTCGTGAGGCGGCGCTGCGAGTCGGCGGAGAGCTTGTCCTTCATCGGCGAGAGCGCCGCGGTGAGGGCCTCCTTGTAGCGAGCGCGCGTGTCGCCGCTGCCGATCGAGTTGAGGAACACATCGGGCTTCTCGATCCCGATGTCCTGGAGGAAGCCGACGAGCGCGTCGATCATCTCGGCGTCGCAGCCGGGGCCCGCGTCGCCGATGCACTCCGCCCCGAGCTGGTAGAACTGACGGTAGCGCCCGCGCTGCGGCCGCTCCGCCCGGAACATCGGGCCGTGGTAGTACCAGCGCGTGACCGGCTCGGTGTTGTGGACACCGTGCTCGACGTAGGCGCGCACCGCGCCGGCCGTCCCCTCGGGGCGCAACGTGAGCGGCTCGTCGTGATGTCTGAAGGAGTACATCTCCTTCTCCACGACGTCGGTGGTCTCGCCGATCGCGCGGACGAAGAGCGGCGTCGGCTCGACGTACGGTGTGCGGATCTCGCGGTAGCCGAGGCGCTGCATCGAGCGCGCGAAAGCGCCCTCGACAGCGTGCCAACGGCCGATATCGACCGGGAGGATGTCGTTCATCCCCTTCACGGCTTTTACGAGAGGCGTGCTCGAGCCCACGGCGGGACCGCTTATCGCCGCTGCGCTCCTAGGGGTCAAGAACTGCTTCCGTTTCACCGATCTTCGGCCGCCGCGCGGGGCCGGTTCCGGCCTTTTACCGCCTCGGTCCGCGATCGGAAGGCCGCGCCCGCCGGTTCTCGTTGGCAGCCGCTGCCCGCAAAGCTAGAAGCTCCGCCCGTGGGGCAGGACTCCTCAGGCAACCCCAAACGACGAGCGCGGAAGGCCGTCTGCGCGCTCGATCTGGGCGCGGTACGCGTCGGCGTCGCCGTCACGGACGAGCTCGGCATGATGGCCCACCCTCGCGGCGCCCTCGCGGCCAAGCCGCGCCCGGCGCTCCTCGCCGCCTTGAAGGCGCTCGTCGACGAGGAGAACATCGGCCGGATCATCGTGGGCTTCCCGCTCGACATGCGGGGGACCGAGGGCGAGGCGGCGAGGCGTGCGCGCGACACCGCGCAGGCGATCGCCGACGCGACGTCCTGCGAGGTCGAGCTCTTCGACGAGCGACTCACCACGGTGCAGGCGCAGCGCGCGCTCACCGACAGCGGCCTCAAGGGCAAGAAGGCGCGGGCGCGCATCGACGAGGCCGCAGCGGTGGCGATCCTCCAGGCGTGGCTCGACGCGCGCGCGATGCGCGGTGGTTCGGTCCGATGAGCCGCACGCCGCGCTCCGAGACGGCTGCGAGGAAGGCGCCGTCTCAGCGCGTGCCGCGCGCGAGCGACGCCGGCGACGTGCCGAGCTCGCGCGACTCGAGCTCCGGCGGCAAGGGCGAGCGGCGCGTCCGCCGCAAGCGCGTCCAAAGGCCGGCGAGCCCGGAAGGGAAGGGCAGCACTCTTCTCTGGCTCGCCATCTTTGCGGTCGGCGCAGCGATCGCCGCGTTCACGACGTACCTGCTCGTCATCTATCCGTCCGGCGCCGGGCCGGGCTCGGGTAAGGACGTCGAGGTCGTGATCGACCGTGACGAGAGCACCTCGTCGGTCGTCGACAAGCTCGAGCGCGCCGGCCTGGTGCGCTCGCCCTGGGTGTTCTCGCTCTATACGCGCTTCGTCGGCCTGGCGGCGTCCCCGGGCGTCCACCTGCTCACCGACGACGCGAGCCCGAACGAGCTCGTCCGCCGTCTCGAGCGCGAGGGGAATGCCACGCGCGCCAAGGTGACGATCCCGGAAGGATGGAACCGCTTCGACATCGCCAAGCGCCTCCAGACGCTGCATGTCTCGTGGAGCCAGGGTTTCCTCGACGCGACCGCCAACACGGACCTGCTCCGCGAGATTGGCATCGACGGCGACAGCGCGGAGGGCTTCCTCTTTCCCGCGACCTACGACTTCCCGCTCGACAGCGATCCGAAGGACGTCGTCCGGCGGCTCGTCTCCGAGTTCGACCGCCGCTTCATCCAGCTCGAGCAGAACCACCGCCTCGGACGCGCGCAGCTCGAGGGCACGCTCGGCTGGGGACGCCGCGAGATCGTCATCCTCGCGTCGCTGGTCGAGAAGGAGGCCGCCGTCGACGAGGAGCGCGCGATCATCGCGAGCGTCTTCTTGAACCGCCTCCGCGATCCCAGCTTCAAGCGGAAGGTCCTCCAGTGCGATCCGACGTCGGCCTACGGCTGCCTCGTGCTTCGGGATCGTGCGCCGGGCTGCGCGGGCTTCACGGGCAAGCCGACCCACGCGACCAACGTCGACCCGCTCAACACGTATTCGACGTACGTACACGAAGGGCTGCCGCCCGGGCCGATCGGCAACCCGGGGATGAAGTCGCTCCAGGCCGTCCTCGCGCCGGCGAGCACGAAGTACCTCTACTTCGTCGTTCGCGGAGATCGTCGCCATGCCTTCAGCGAGACGCTCGAGGAGCACAACACCGCGGTGAAGGACTTCCGGGAGCGGACCTCCCGCGAGCGCTGACCGAGGGCGCGCGTCGCGCGGGCGGCGTGGACACCGTGCCTGCGGCGCTTCGATCCTTCGGCGTCGTGGCGACCAGGCTCAGCGAACGAAGATGGCGAAGGATGATCCTTCGCCGTGCGGGCCGCTCCACGTCGTCGCGGTCGCTCCGGCGGCATAGAAGATCCGCACCCTGTCGGCCGGGAGCTCGTAACCGCACGCCGGCTGGGGATCGAGGAGGCCCCTCGAGCCACGCAGCAAGAGCCACCCCGTGTCGGTCTCGCACGTCTGGTAGCCGCGACCGATGAAGAAGCGTCGCTTGTTGCCGGGGTCGCCGGACGCCGAGAAGAACGTCGGCGTTCCCACGTCCGTCCACGGGCTCGAGATGAGACGACTCGCTGCGAAGAAGGTCGTGGGCGTACTCTCGCTCCCGCTGAACTCGAGCGCGACCTTCTGCACCTTTCCGGCGTCGTAGACGTGCGCCCGGACCTTCTCCGGCGCGAGTCCGTTGCCCCAGCGCGCGACGAGCCGACTGACGTAGTGGTCGCTCGTGACGAACGGCGTGATCTGGGCGGCGACGCCGTCGTTCCGTGGCGCACCGGTGAGGATCGTGAACGGATCGCCGCTGACGCCGGCGCTGATGCGCATGAGCAGCGTGAAGCCGCCGCCGTCGGTCTCCATGTCGCAATAGACCTGTTGCTCGCCGGTCGTCGCGTCGGCGATCGTGCGCAGGCCGCTCGGCGAGGCATCGACCGCTCGCCACTCGGCGCATGACGCCGGCCGCACGCACGCCCCTGCCTTGCAGACGAAGCCGGCTTCGCAGGCGGGTTCGCACGGATCGGTTGCAGCGTCCGCCCCGGCGTCCGGCGTGGCCTCCGGGATCCCGGCGTCGGTCGCGGAGGAGCCTGCGTCGACTTCGCGTCGCGGCGGGGCGTCATCGGCCCGCCCGTCGTCCGCACCGTACGGGGACGAGCAGCCGGAGAGCAGCAGGACGACCAGGATGGAGCGTTGTCGAATCACGTGTGCCCCCGCCAGTCGAGCTTACCAGGGAAAGGGACACGCGTTGAACGCGCGTCCAGGCGGCTGCATCGAGAGGCTCCGGCGCCCGTCCAACGCGTCGTTGGAGGCCCGGCTGCGCAAGACCAAACCGCATTGAACCGCCCCCGGTCGAGCGATACGCTCGATGGGACCCGCTGGGTCCGTGTAGCGCGCAGCATGCCTTTCCGGCGGCGATCAGGCCGCGTCGCGAGAGTCGTTTCGTCTCCGTTTCACGAAGGAGCTCACCATGAACCGCTTCCGCTTCCTGTTCGCGATCGTCCTCGGACTCTTCGTCACGTTCGCCACGGGCGCCTTCGCCCAGGCGGGCATGATCCACACCGGCGACTCCGTTCGCGTGAAGTCGGTCGGCCCCTTCACGGCGAAGGTCTACGCGATCCGCCACGACATGAAGGAGCGGCCGGCGCAGAAGTCGAAGCAGGCCGTCATCGACGCGGACGTCGACAAGAAGTTCACGTGGACGATGCTCCGCGACGTCGACAGCCCCAAGATCCAGAAGGCGCTCAGGGACGCGTTCGGGCAGAACGGCTTCGGCGACCAGGCGCGCATCGGTCAGTTCGTCGGCGCCTTCAACAAGGAGGAGGTGAAGGAGAAGTCGGCGGTCGTGATCACCTACAACGCCGGCGCCAAGGCCACGACGATCTGGGTGCAGAACGGCGGCAGCGTGACGATCGCCGGGCAGGACTTCATGAAGGCGGTCTGGAGCATCTGGTTCGGCAAAATCGATCAGCCCGCGATGGGCGATCAGCTGATCGCGAAGCTCTGAGGCACACGACTCCCGCGCACGCTCGACAGACCGACAGACAGACAGACAGACAGACAGCGTGCCTCATCCGAACGGCTCTCCGCGCTTGCTCCCGCTCCCGCGCGCCGTTTCTCGTTGGTGACGCGTCCACGCTTGGTCCTCTATAAGACTCTGCCCTGGAAGCCCTCACCCGGCCTGAGGGAGAAAGCAGAGACTCGATGCCCCACGTGCTTGCAGGCGACATCGGAGGTACGCACGCGCGCTTCGCGGTGTTCGACGTCTCGAATGGCCCGCGCCTCGTCCACTCCGACGTGCTCGACAGCCGTTCGTTCAAGACGTTCGAACGAGCGCTCGGGGAGTTCCTGAACGTCTCGTTGAAGGGGGCCCTGCCGGGTAAGGTCCGGCTCGCCGCGGCGACGCTCGGGGTCGCCGGGCCCGTCGTCGGCCAGCGGGTGAAGACGACGAACCTCCCGTGGGTCATCGATGCACGAGCCGTGGCACGTGCGGTGTCGATCCCGACGGTGACGCTCTTCAACGACCTCGTCGCGATGGGGCTCGGCGCGGTCGCTTCGCCTCCGAGCAAGCTCGCCGTCATCCACAAGGGACGGCCGAAGAACACGGGAGGCACCCTCGCCATCATCGCGGCGGGGACCGGTCTCGGTGAAGCCTCGTTCGTGTGGGACGGCGAGCAGCACGTCGCGTGCGCGACGGAGGGCGGGCACGTCGACTTCGCTCCCAGGAACGCGGTCGAGGACCAGCTCCTCGCGTCGCTCCGCGCCGAGCACGGGCGCGTCAGCTACGAGCGCATCGCGTCGGCGTCGACGATCTCGATGGTCTATCGGTTCTTCGTGCGCGAACAGCGCGTGAAGGAGACGAAGGCGAGCGCCGCCTACGTCGAGCAGGCGGAGGATCCGAACGCCGCCGTCGTCGACCTCGCCGAGAGCGGACGCAGCGAGGCTGCGATGCGCGCCATCGAGCTCTGGTCGAGCGTCTACGGCTCCGAGGCCGGCAACCTCGCGCTGAAGTGCCTCTCGACCGCCGGCGTCTACGTCTGCGGGGGCGTCTCGGCGCGCCTCGCCTCGATCCTGGCGAAGGGACTCCCGGCCAGGAAGAAGAAGGGCCCGAGCCCCTTCGTCGAGGCGTTCCTCGACAAGGGACGCATGCGTCCTCTGGTCGAGGCGATCCCCGTGGCCATCTGCCTCGAGCCGCGCGCCGGGCTCCTCGGCGCCGCCACCCACGCGGCGACCGTCGCCACGGCGAGGGCGCCGAAGAAGGCGCGCGCGACGCGCTGACCCCACGTCACCGGGCACCGTCGTCCGGACGGGTGTGAAGCAAGCTTCACGGAGCCGTCCGGCGATTGTGCTCTCTCGATGCGCGGGCGGTCATGCGCGCCTCGCGAGGACGCGTGCCGTCGAGCTTCACCCGCTCGCGCCGCGCGCGCTCGGTGGCGTACGGCACGCGCGTTGCTCGGAGCACGATTCCTCGATGCCTCTTCGTGTTGCTACGGCGCTGGTCCTCCTCTTCGCGTTCTTCTCTGCAGGGTGCTCGACGACCCTGTCGACACTTCAGCCAGCCGAGCCGATGCGGCCCGGTCACGTCCAGGCGCAGGCGGCGCTCAACGTCAACGTGCCGGCCTCGCGCATCGTCGACGCGGTCGACGTCGTCGCGACGCTCGGCGATCGCTACGTTTCGGATCCGTCCTACAAGCCGACCACCGAGGAGCAGCGCCAGGCCCTCGCCGCGGGCGTCGGCCTCGGCCTGAGCGCGCCCGGCGTGAACCCGGACTTCATGCTCCGGATGGGGGTGGTGAAGGATCTCGACGTGGGCCTTCGCTGGTCGGGCCTCGCCGCGCATGCGGACGCCAAGTACCGCTTCCTCTCGTCGAGAGAGCCCTCGGCGGAGGAAGAAGAGGCTGCCCGGGGGCTCGGCAACGGTCCCGATCGCGGCTTCCAGGGCGCCGTCTCGATCGGCATCTCGAAGGCGCTTTACAGCGGCTTCGTCTTCGATGCGGTCGACTACCTGGAGGTCGGCGACTACTCGCGCTGGAACGTCGAGGTGCCGGTCATCTTCGGCTCGCGCCTCTCCGACTTCGGCCACGTCTGGTTCGGCCCGAAGTACGTCTTCTCGACGTATTCGGTCGACGCGTCGCTGCAGAACATCGGCATCGTCCCTCGATCGAGCGGGACGATCCACCACCTCGGCGCGTTCGGCGGAATCGGCGTCGGCTACAAGGTGGTGTTCGTCTTCACCGAGCTGACGATCGCGAAGATGCTCGCCGAGCCGGAGATCTTCGGTCAGAAGACGGACCTCGGCGGGATCGTCGTCGTTCCCGCCGGCGGGTTGATGTTGCGCCTCTGACGAGCAGCGGCGCGCGGCGGCTCAGAGGAGGCTCCCTCCGAGCACGAGCTCCGCGGCGTTGAAGTAGATGATGAGGCCCGTGACGTCGACGAGCGTGGCCACGAACGGCGCCGAGGCGCTCGCTGGGTCGAAGCCGAAGCGTCGGATCACGAACGGGAGCATCGACCCGGCGAGCGTGCCCCACGTGACGACGCCGACGAGGCTCGTCGCGACGGTCGCCGCGACGAGGAGGTAGTGCTCGCCGTAGCTGTGGAAGAGGCCTTGCCACGCGACGACGCGCACGGCGCCGATGGTCGCGAGGATGATGCCGAGCGCGAGCCCTGCGGTGAGCTCGCGGCGGACGATGCGCCACCAGTCGCCCATCGTGATCTCGCCGAGCGCCATCGCGCGGATGATGAGGGTCGTCGCCTGGCCGCCGGAGTTGCCGCCGCTCGACATGATGAGCGGCAAGAAGAGCGCGAGGACGACGGCGCGAGCGATCCGGTCCTCGTAGTGCGCCATGGCGCTCGCCGTGAGGAGCTCGCCGAGGAAGAGCGCCGAGAGCCAGCCAGCGCGCTTCTTGATCATGTCCACGAGGCGCGTCTGCATGTACGGCGTCTCGAGGGCCTCCATGCCGCCGAGCTTCTGAATGTCCTCCGTCGCCGCCTCCTGGACGACGTGGACGATGTCGTCGATCGTGACGATGCCCTTCATCCGCCCGTCTTCGTCGACGACGGGCAGGGCGTCGAGGTTGTGGCGGGCGATGACGCGGGCGACCTCCTCGTCCTCCATCGTGTCGGGGACCGAGACGACCTCCGTGCGCATGACCTCGGCGATCGACTTGCCCGGCTGCGCGCTGAAGAGATCGCGGAAGGAGACGACGCCGCAGAGCCGCTGCTCCCGGTCGAGGACGTATGCGTAGTAGATCGTCTCGAGCTTCTCCTGCGCCTGACGCTGCAGGTAGCGGATGGCCTCACCGACCGACATCTCCGGCCGGAGGCGTGCGAAGCGCGGGCTCATCAGGCCGCCGGCCGCGTCCTCGGCGTATGCGAGGAGCGCCGTCACCTCGCGCCGCGTCGGCGGGTCGAGCAGCTCGAGCAGACCTTCGCGCTCGTCGTCGGGCGCGTGCTGCACGACGTCGGCGGTATCGTCGGGGGGCAGGAGCCGGAACCAGAGCCTTCGCTCGCCCCGCGGCAAGGAGAGGAGGATCTCGACCTGCTCGTGCGCCGAGAGGCCGAGGAAGAAGGTGCCGGACTCCGCGCGCTCGACTTGCTGGAACGCCTCGACGCGCTCGTTGGTCGACAGGATCGGCCAGATCCCGCGGACGTCGTCCACGGTGAGGGGGGCCTCAGTCACGGCGCACCTCCGTCGAGCGAAGAAGCGATCCGACGAAGGGCTGAAGCGCGCAGCGGGGCGCGGTACGAAGAAGATGCATGGCCACTCCTCGGCGAGACGAGGCGCGGCATGCGACTCGGACGCCTACGGCAAAAGAAGGGGACTGCTACTAGGGCCGTCGCTCACGAAAGGTTCCTCTTCCCCGAGAAGCTCGGGTGGCTGTCTCATAGTCATTCACGCCCGAGCCTTCAAGCACGACGAGCCATCACGACGCATCAAGCGGCATGTCCTGTCCGTGCTCGGTCCGCTCGGCGTCGGGCGTGTGACGTTCCGAAGGCGGAGCGATCGGTTTGGTCGAGCTCGTGATCGAGCCCGCGCTCGTGCGCTCAGTGTGTGCGAGCGCGCTGGCCGAAGAGGTGCTTCCGCGCCTCGTCGTCGTCCTGCAGCGACGTCGTCGGGAGATCTTTGCCCGCGTCGATCCCGCGCGCGACGGCAGGGCGCGCCGCCATCCGGGCGAGCCAGGCGCTCGCGCGTGGGAACTCCGCGACGTCGATCCCGAAGCGCTCGTGATTCCGCAGCCACGGATAAATCGCCATGTCCGCGATCGAATACTCATCCGCGACGTAGTCACGCCCCTCGAGCCGCCCGTCGAGGACGCCGAAGAGCCGGTGAACCTCGTTCGAGTAGCGCTCGATCGCGTAGGGGATCTTATCCTTCGCGTAGATCTTGAAGTGCCCGAGCTGGCCACACGCGGGGCCGAGGTTCGCGATCTGCCACGCGAGCCACTCGAGGACGGTCTTCTTGCCGCGGACGTCGCTCGGCATGAAGCGCCCGGTCTTCTCGGCGAGGTACTGGAGGATGGCGGCCGACTCGAAGACGGCGATCGGCTCGCCGCCGTCCACCGGGGCGTGGTCGACGATCGCGGGCATGCGGTTGTTCGGGCTGAGCTTGAGGAACTCCGGCTTGAACTGATCACCGCGACCGATGTTCACCGGGACGACGCGGTACGGCAGCCCCGTTTCCTCGAGGAAAATGGTGATCTTTTGGCCGTTGGGCGTGGGCCAGAAGTGAACGTCGATCATGTCGCCTTGGATGCCGCGCAGCACTGCGCGTTGTGCGCCAGCGCTGTAGACGTCCGTTTCTGCCGTGGTATGGGTGCGCCGCCCGGCTCGCCTCGGTCACGAGAAGTGAAGGACCGAAAGGCCCAAGCCGGACGGAGGAGACGACGAGATGGCGCGCGAATATTCCCCGAAGCAGGTCGAGCTCGCGGTGAACACGATCAAGACCCTCTCGATCGATGGGGTCGAGAAGGCGAACAGTGGTCACCC
Organism: Myxococcales bacterium 68-20; assembly: GCA_001899635.1. Taxonomy (GTDB): domain Bacteria; phylum Myxococcota_A; class Polyangia; order Polyangiales; family Polyangiaceae; genus Labilithrix. The sequence goes on from MKVQ01000015.1 coordinate 126,286, forward strand.
GGGGGCGCCGATGGGGCTTGCGAACATCGCCTTCGAGCTGATGACGCGCTACCTCCGCTACGACCCGAAGGATCCGAGCTGGATTGGTCGCGATCGCTTCGTGCTCTCCGCGGGCCACGCGTCGATGCTCATCTATTCGATGCTCCATCTCGCGGGCTACGACCTCTCGATGTCCGACCTCCAGGACTTCCGCCAGTGGGGCAGCAAGACGCCGGGACACCCCGAGCACATGCATACGCCCGGCGTCGAGACGACCACCGGGCCCCTCGGCCAGGGCGTCGGCAACGCCATCGGCTTCGCGCTCGCGGCGAAGCTCAAGGCGGCCCGCTTCGGCAAGGCCTTCGACGCCATCCGCACGTTCGCGATCTGCTCCGACGGCGACGTGATGGAGGGCGTGAGCGCCGAGGCGTCGAGCCTCGCCGGCCACCTCGGTCTGGGCAACCTCGTCGTGATCTACGACGACAACAAGATCACGATCGAAGGCGAGACGGACCTGGCGTTCGGCGAGGACGTGGGCAAGCGCTACGAGTCCTACGGCTGGTTCGTCCAGCGCGTCGACGGTCACGACCACGCGCAGATCCGGAGCGCGATCGACAAGGCGGTCGCGCAGACCGAGAAGCCCTCCTTCATCGTCGCCCGCACGCACATCGCCAACGGCGCGCCCAACGCGCACGACACCGCCGAGTCGCACGGATCGCCGCTCGGCAAGGACGAGATCGCCCTCGTCAAGAAGGGGATGGGCTGGGACCCCGACAAGCACTTCTTCGTGCCCGAGGAGGTCTACGCCCTCTTCCGCGATCGCGCGGCGGACAACGCGAAGGACCGGCAGGCGTGGGAGGGCGAGCTCACGGCCTGGCGCAAGGCGCACGCCGACCTCGCGGCGCACCTCGACGCCTTCGAGGCGCGTCACGTGCCCGACGACCTCTTCGAGCAGCTCCTGAAGGTGCTCCCCGAGAAGGAGGACGCGACCCGCAGCCTCTCCAACATCATCCAGCAGGTGGTCGCGGAGAAGGTGCCGTCGCTCATCGGCGGCTCGGCCGATCTCGCCCCGTCCACCAAGACGCTCATCAAGAAGAGCGGCAGCGTCGGAACGAAGAGCTTCGAGGGACGCAACCTCCACTTCGGCATCCGCGAGCACGGCATGGGCGCGATCTGCAACGGGCTCGCGCTCTCCGGAGGCGTGATCCCGTACGGCGCGACGTTCCTCATCTTCAGCGACTACATGCGCCCGTCGATCCGCCTCTCCGCGCTCGGCGAGCTCCAGTGCCTCTGGATCTTCACGCACGACTCGGTCTTCCTCGGCGAGGACGGCCCGACGCACCAGCCGATCGAGCAGCTCTGGACGCTTCGCCAGATCCCGAACCACGCGGTCGTCCGCCCGGCCGACGCGCTCGAGACGGCGGCGGCATGGAGCATCGCGCTCTCTCGCAAGAAGGCGCCGACGACGTTCGCGCTCACGCGGCAGAAGGTGCCGACGGTGAAGCGTGACGAGGGCTGGGATCCGAAGACCGTCCTGCGCGGCGCGTACGTCGCTCAGGAGGCGACCGGTGGGAAGCCGGATGTCGTCATCATCGCGACGGGCAGCGAGGTCCAGCTCGCCATCGGCGCGCGCGAGCGCCTCGAGAAGGCGGGCAAGAAGGTGCGCGTCGTCAGCGCGCCCTGCCTCGAGGTCTTCGAGCAGCAGGACGTCGCCTACCGCAACGCCGTCATCCCGCCGGGATCGCGTCGCGTCTCGATCGAGGCCGGCATCACGCTGCCGTGGCGCCGCTGGATCGGCGACGACGGCCTCGCGATCGGCATCGATCACTTCGGCGCGAGCGCGCCGGACAAGGTGCTCGCGCAGAAGTTCGGCATGACCGTCGACTCGGTGACCGAGCGCATCCAGAGCTGGCTCGGCTGATCGCGCCCGCGCTTCCGGCCGGCGGTAGTCGTCGGCTCGGAGGCGCGTGCTCGTCATCCCCGTTCGGCGCGATCGCGGATTGTCGATCGCGCCGACGTGTTTTCAGAGACGTGTCGTCGCCGCGCCGTTCGGCACGGTCGTCGGCGGGGACCTCGTATCGAGCGGCATGCTCCACTCCGTGGTCGCGCCCGGGCGTTCGCTCGGGCGGTCGAGCACGAGGAGCGGGATCGCGATCCCGATCCCCGCCGCGCCGATCCCGGTGAGGATCTGACCGGGACCGGTGATCGAGCTCGGCTGGCCGCTGCTCGACACGCTCTCGCCCACACCCCACAGGATGCCGCCGGTGAGTGCGGTGACGAGGCCGAGCGTGAGCAGCGTGGCGCCGATCGAGCGAGCCGTCCCGCCGTCCTTCCGCTCGCCGAGCGAGTGGCGGACGATCTTCGGCTTCGCACCGACGTCGAGCTCGAGCTCGCTCACGCGCGTATGGTCCGTCGTCGAGCGCAGGACGAGCGGATGGGAGCCGTAGGGCAGATCGACGACACACGGCGTGGTGCAGATCGGACGGAGCCCGATGAGTGTCGCCCGGTAGTTGCCGGCGGCAGCGGTCGCCGAGCCGGTGATCTCGACGACCTTCGCGCGCTCGCCGTTGGCGTCGATGACGACGCGACCGGTGCCTTGTGGCGGTGGCTCCACCGGCATGTCGACATCGGCCGGCACTTCGCGCGCCGGCGCGGTCGGCGGCGGAAGATGCTCGGTCCCGCAGCCGGAGGCGAGCGCGAGGAGCGCAAGGGAAAGCGAAGCGAACGACGCTCGCGAGGCACGCGAGGCAGGCGACAGGATGGTGGACGTGGGCATCGAAGGGTCTCCGGTCCTTCGAGCCGGCTCGGCGCCTGCGGTCGCAAAGAATCGGAGTCCGCGATCGCCGCCGTCGTCACTTCGACCCCGGGCCGCGAGCATCCGTGGTCGGCGGAAAAGATCGGCGAGACAGGATCGTCGATGCGACGGAGACTGGGGAGTCAGCGATCCACGCAGCGCCTCGTGACCCCGCGAAAATCGCGAAAAGCGGGGTGTCGGACACGCGCCCACGTACGGCACATCGGTTGCAGCCCGGGCGGCCATGCTTGGTCGCTCCGCTGCCTTCGCAGCCCTTCTCGCGCTGACGTGCTGGGTCTCTCCGGCGCACGCCGACGACATCGATCGCCCGACCCGCGTGGGAGACAAGCCGATCAACGGCAGCGGGCAGGTGACCGGCGCCACGAGCCTGAGCGTGGGCTTCCCGTACCACGAGTACACCGCGAGCAAAGACGGCTTCGTCCGGATCCAGATGGAGACGACGAACGTTCGTGCGAGCGACAACGGCGGCAAGGCCTGGCGCCCCTATCTCCGTGTCGTGAGCGTCCCGAACGACGCGCGGCGCGGCGAGGCCTGGTCGACGAACGGGCAGCAGAACGATCCCAAGACGGGCCGCGCCGTCCTCGTCTTCCGCGTGAAGGCGGGCGAGAAGTTCACCGTCATCGCGTCGCTCGCGCAGAACTTCGTGAAGAAGAAGCCCGACGCGACCGCCAACTACAAGCTGATCGTGACCGAGGTGGCCCAGTGAGCTCGATGCTTCGCTCCCTCATCCGCACCGCGACGCTCGGGCTCGTCGTGTCCGCATGCGCGTTCGGCTGCGGTGTCGACACCGAGGACGACGACAACGACAGCGCCGAGGACGCGGTCCGCACCGACCAGGACTCCCTCGACAGGCCGACCGACACGAAGATCAACCTCGAGCCGGGCCTCTGGCACGACAACAAGCTCGTCCCCGGCGAAGGCTGGCACGTCTACCACTTCACCGCGAAGACCGACGGCTACGTCGCCTTCCAGATGCAGGCACCGCCCGGGCACCCGAACCTCTGGTCCTATCTCCGCATCGTCGACAAGGCGAACAACAGCCAGATCTGGGCGGGCGTCGGGAACAAGAAGACGAACCTCTGCGACGTCATCGTCAACGCCGAGGCGGGCAAGAGCTACGACGTCATCGTCACCTCGCAGGAGAACTCGCTCCTCGTCGGCAACCAGCGTCAGCAGACCGACGGCCCGTACACGGTGGCCGTTTCGCCGGTCGACGTCGTCTTCCCCTGATTCGAGCCATCGAGCCCGTCGTGATCCGAACCAACCCGCTCTTCCGTTCGAACCTCGCGCTCCTCGCATCGGTGCTCGTCGCGCTCGCGGCCGCTTGCGCGCCGGCAGGCGAGACGGAGGACGTCGACGCGGACGAGGGCGCGCAGTCCGAGCAGCGTCCGCCGGACCTGCGCCCCGAGCTCGCGCAGGTCAACGACGTCTCGGTCCTCTATCCGCTCGCGAAGAACACGGACGAGCTCGAGGGCCTCCTCTCCTCCAGCGCCGAGGCGCTCGGCGGCTCGCTTCTCCCGAAGGCCGTCTACGAGAAGGCCTTCGGAGCTCCCGGGACGCTCCAGACCGGCGGCACGCCGGCGGCGCCGCCTCATGCCGGGCTGCGCGTCGTCGCGGCGCGCTTCGATCCGTGCTTCGGCGCAATCGGACCGACGAACGACGCGACCTGCGTGAACCAGATCCGGCTCATCTTCCAGACGGTCAAGGTCGACACGGGCGCCGACGACACCGCCATCCACGCCTTCTATACGCTCTCGCGCGAGGCGCTGAAGGACGCCGTCCAGGAGGTCATCGCGGTCCGCCGCGCCCGCAGCGACGAGCGCCTCGGCGCGCTCGCTCCGCATCCCCTGATCGAGAGCGAGGGGCTCCGCGGCGCCACCGCCAAGGCGATCAGCGCCGTCATCACCAAGCATGCCGGCGCCGCCAACCTCTCCCGCTTCACCGTCTTCACGACGAGCGGGCTCGGCACGGCGTGGAACTTCACCGGCTTCGACATCAGCCCGAGCGGCGACGTCGTCCGGGCGCCGATCGCGAACGTGCCGGGTGGGGCACCGATGGTCGCGTTCTTTGCCGGCTTCCGCCCCGGCGAGCTCTCGGGAGAGCCCCCGTTCACCCCCGCGGCGACCGGCGCGAAGCCCGAGGACGACATGCAGGTGCTCGGCAACGGCGCCTGGGTTGCGCGCAGCTCGGTCTCCGCCGAGAAGCGTCAGGCTGCGTTCGACGCCACCTTCCGCATCGAGAACCCGAACCTGCACTCGCCCGACACGATCGACTGCGCGAGCTGCCACGCCGCCGAGCCGGCGCGCCGTATCGTCGGTGAAGGGAAGCTCGGGCTCACGCTGAAGGACAGGCGCGCCGCGTTCGTCGCGAGCACAGAGTTCGTCCCCGCGGCCGACATGAAGCTGACGAGCATCGACACGAGCGGCATCGACGTCCACATGTTCAGCTACAAGGGCAAGGTCGCGTCGATCCACCCGCGCACGGTGAACGAGAGCGCCGCGGTCGTCGCGTACCTCAACGCAAACGTTCTCGACGCGCGCCGACCGCGCTGACGGGGACGCTCACCCCATGCCGCCGGCGGCGCGATCGATCACCCAGGTGATCGCGCCGCGGAAGCCACGGATGATCCGGCCCGGGGTCGCTTTCACGTCGCCGCTCGTCGCCCAGATGCGCTCGAGGGGCTCGTGCTTCGACTTGCCGAGGACGATGATCGTCGACGCCTTGGCGTTCTCGAGCATCGGCGAGGTGAGGGTGAGCCGCGCCTCGCGCCCGTCCTTCGCGGGGACCGCCGCGACGAGCCGGTCGGTGACGTTGACGGTGTCCTCGCCCGGAAAGAGCGACGCGGTGTGCCCGTCGTCTCCGACGCCGAGGACGACGAGATCGAGGGCAGGGAGCCCGCCCACCTTCGCCTTGACCGTATCGCGCAGCTCCGCCTCGTAGTCGGCCGCGGCCTTCTCCAGATCCGGATCCTCGCCGCGCATGCGGTGCACGTTGCCCGGAGGGATCGCGATCGCGTCGAGGAGCGCCTTCTTCGCCGCCGCGTAGTTGCTGCGATCGTGACCGGGCGGGACGGCGCGCTCGTCGACCCAGTAGACGTGGATCCGGTTCCAGTCGAGCGACTGCGCTGCGAGGGCGCGGTACGCGTCGAGCGGCGACGAGCCGCCCGACAGTGCGATCGTCGCGCCGCCTCGCTCCTTGAGCGCGTCGCGGATCGCGCGGGTCATTCGCGCGCACGCTTCACGTCCAGCCTGCGCCGCGTCGGGCGTGGCGATGAGCAGTCCGGGGACGACCTTGGTGATCATTCGACCTCCGTTGATCCGCTTCCGATGGCGTCAGGAGACGGTAAGGCCGTCTTCCACGATGTGCTCGGCGAATGCAACCGACTCGGCGAAGGCGACGTCGCGCAGCGGGCGATGAAGCGTCCGCTCGAGCCATTTTGCTGCCTTGTTCGGGCCGAGGCGGATGCGCTGCTCGATCTCGGCGCCGCCGGCCCTCGTGCACTTCCAGTCGATGACGTCGGCGTCGGGCGTGGTGTTCGCTTGATCGGTCAGGCCGCTCGCGAGCTCGCGCTCGATCGATCCGCGGAGCGCGGGCGCGTGGGGATCGTCGCCCGCCTCGATCATGAGCGCCGCCAGCGTGTGCGGCGCCACGCCCTTGGGCCTCGGCACGGCGTCGAGCTCGATCGTCACGGCCGCGCCGTCCTCGCGCTTGAAGCGGAGCGCACCGGCGAGCCGCGACGTCTTCCAGCCGAGTCGCGTCCCGATCCACCCGAGCATGAGCGCGCTCTCGGGCCCGATGCGCGCGCCCGTCTCGCCTGCCTGCTTCAGGACGATGCGGGTGATCTTGGACGCAAGCGGGCGCGTCTCGGCATCGTCGAAGAACCGCGCGAGCAGCTCCTGCCACGCGGCGATCCGCGTCCAGGCGAGGTCGCTGATCTCGGGGGCATGGCGCTGGCTCCGCGCCCAGGCGGCGACGTGGATGACGCTGGAGATCGAGGTGTATTCGCTGTCGAGGATGATCCGGCTCGTGTTGCGCGCGAGGTCCTCGAACACGGGATCGTCGGTGTGGACACGGCCGAGCCAGACGAGCGCGGTCGGGATCTCCGGCACGAGGAAGGCCTCGATCGCGCTGGCGGCCCGCGCAGAGGCGTTCCCGTGGAATCCAAGCGAGATGCGCTCCGAGCAGATCTTCTTCCCGCCGGCGAGCGAGCACACGACCGTGGCGCTTCCGGTGACCTCCTCGGCTGCGCTGTCCGGCTCGATCGACGCCAGGATCGCGCGCGCCGGGATGCTGGCAGTGACCTCGTCGATGACCGGCGTGTAGCGCTCGAGCAGCTCCTTCGTCGGAGCCACGACCTCGATGTTCATCGTGCACACGCGCGAGAGCGGCGGCGCCGTCGGGTCCTCCGGCGGCTTCCAGAGCTCACGCAGCTCGTTTTCGATCCGCGTGATCAGGTTCGACGCCTTGCCGCCGCTCTCGGGAGCGCCTGGCATCGTGGTCACGGAGCTCATGGGCGCCTCCAGCGGCGGCCATCGCGTGCCAGCAGATCGTCCGCCTGCTCCGGGCCCCACGTCCCGGCGGGGTAGCCCGGCGGCGCTGAGGCCTGCCCGCGCCAGGCCTCGATGACGGGATCGATGAACGCCCACTGCTCCTCGACCTCGTCGCGACGGGTGAACAGCGTCGCATCCCCGCGGATCGCGTCGAGGAGGAGGCGCTCATAGGCCTCGGGCGTGTTCGAGCCGAAGGCGGACCCGTAGCGGAAGTCCATCGCGACGTCGCGCAGGATGGTCGCGTTGCCGGGCTCCTTCGTCGTGAAGCGGAGCGCGATGCCTTCGTCGGGCTGCACGCGCACGGTGAGCACGTTCGGCGAGATGCCGCCGTCGGGCGCCGCGAAGAGGCTGTGCGGCACCTGCTTGAACTGGATTGCGATCTCCGTGACCTTGCGAGGGAGCCGCTTACCCGCGCGGATGTAGAAGGGGACTCCGCCCCACCGCCAGTTGTCGACGAGGACCTTCATCGCGACGTAGGTCTCGACCTTCGAGTCCTTCGCGATGTCGGGCTCCTCGCGGTAAGCAAGGACCTCCTCGCCCTTGATGAAGCCCCGGCCGTACTGTCCGCGGACGACGTTCTCGCGAATCATCGTCGGCTCCATCCGCCGGAGCGAACGCAGGACCTTGACCTTCTCGTCTCGTACCGCGTCGGCCGAGAGCGAGATCGGCGGCTCCATCGCCGTGAGGGAGAGGAGCTGGAGGAGGTGGTTCTCGACGATGTCCTTCGTCACGCCGGTCTGCTCGAAGAACTTGCCGCGCCCCTCGACGCCGATCTCCTCGGCTACGGTGATTTGCACGTTGTCGACGTGCTCGCGGCTCCAGATCGGCTCGAACAAGCTGTTGGCGAAGCGGAAGACGAGGAGGTTCTGGACGGTCTCCTTGCCGAGGTAGTGGTCGATGCGGAAGACCTGCGTCTCCGCGAACGCGCTCGCGATGCAATCGTTCAGCTGGCGCGAGCTCTCGAGGTCGTGCCCGAAGGGCTTTTCGATGATGATGCGCGTCCACGGGCCGCCGGAGCGCTCCGCAATCGGATCGGCGACGAGCTCGGCCTGTTTCAGGTTGGCGACGATGGTCGCGAACTCCGACGGCGGGACGGCGAGGTAGTAAAGGCGGTTCTTCCGGGTCCCGCGCTCGTTGTCGAGCTCGTCGAGATGCGCGCTCAGCTTCTTGTACGTCGACGGATCGTCGAAGGAGCCCTGCACGTAGCCGAGCCCGCGTTCGAAGTCGGTCCAGAGGGCGGGATCGATGGGCTTGCGGCGCGAAAACTGCGCGACGCCTTCCTTCATCTCCGCGCTGAACTGCGCTGCCGTCTTCGCGCGCCGTGCCACACCGACCACCGCGAAGCCGCTCGGCAGGGAGCGACTGAGCGCAAGGTTGTAGATTGCAGGGAGCAGCTTTCGTCGGGTGAGGTCACCCGAGGCGCCGAAGATGACGACCGCGCACGGGTCGCCGGTGCGGTCCTCGATGAGCCCACGACGAAGAGGGTTGGCACAGGGCGTCGTCACCATTTCTCCTCAGGTCTTCTCTACTGCGTGGCCGCCGAACTCGTTACGAAGTGCCGCGAGGACGCGAAGCCCGAACGCGTTCTCCTTGCGAGACGCGAAGCGCGCGAAGAGGCTGAGCGCGATCGTCGGGACCGAGACGCCGAGGCGGACGCCCTCGTCCACGGTCCAGCGACCTTCGCCCGAGTCCGCGACGTAGGCCTTCAGGTCGCCGAGGTCGGGATCCCTCGTGAAGGCGCGCTCCGCGAGCTCGCAGAGCCACGACCGGACGACGCTGCCGTGGTTCCACACGTGCGTGACCTTGCGGAGGTCGAAGCCGTACTCGCTCTCCTTGAGGAGCTCGAAGCCTTCGGCGTACGCCTGCATCATCGCGTACTCCACGCCGTTGTGGACCATCTTGACGTAGTGGCCTGCGCCCGCTGGCCCGAAGTAGTCGAGCCCTTCCTTCAGCGAGAGCGTCTTCAGCACGGGAAGGACGTGGTCGTAGGCGCTCCTGTCACCCCCGACCATCAGGCAATAGCCGACCTCGAGACCCCACACACCGCCGGAGGTCCCGACGTCGAGGAACCGGATGTTCTTCGCGGCGAGCTCCTTCGAACGACGGACCGAGTCCTTGAAGTTCGAGTTCCCGCCGTCGATGACGATGTCGTCGGGCTCGAGGAGCATCGCGAGCTGTCCGATCGTGCTCTCCGTCGCATCGCCGGCGGGCACCATGACCCAGACCACGCGCGGCGCGCTGAGCTTCGAGACGAGATCGGCGAGCGACTCAGCAGCAACTGCGCCTTGCGCTGCGAGCTCGTCCACGAGGCTCGCAGCGCGATCCCATCCGACGACCTGATGACCTCCGCCTCGGAGGAGGCGCCTCACCATGTTGCCGCCCATCTTGCCGAGTCCAACGATCGCGATCTGCATCGGCTCCTCCGGTGTCACGGCCCCAAGAGGGATGGTGCGCACTCAGGGCGACACGGGCGCCGGAGAATAGGGCGTTTGAGCGGACGCCGCCGCGATTTCAGCTGAGCTCGAGGATGTGAAGCGCGGCAGAAGCGCGGGCAGAGCTTCCGGCATCGGAAGACGTACGAGGCACCAAAACCGCCGGTCTTAACCCATCAACGCTGGCGCTTGTAAAGCGTTCTTTCTTTTGACTGCGACACGCCAGTCTGCTCTGGTGCCGGGCCTCCTGCGCACTAATTTTCGAGGAGTTTTCGAACCCTTGCGCGACTCAGGCCCGTGCTTACTTTCTGGCGTATGCAAAACGGCGCCCAGAACATGTCACCGGTTTCGGGCCGTCTGCTCGGCTTCGTTCGCGTGGTGGTCGGCGGACACGTCTGTGACCTGGCCGTCCAAGCCGTCTCGTTCGACTCCGACGGGGAGCGAATGGCAGGTGGCTTCTTCGTCCACGACGACCAGCTGGGCATCATCGTAGACGACGCCGCGCCTGCAGCGCAGGTCCAGGCTCAGATCGAAAAAGGCACCGCGGAAGCAGTGCGTCATTTGTCGAAGAAGTACCTGAACTAAAAACCCATCCGCCCGTTTCTAGATCGCGACCGTATTCCGACTGGTCGCATCGGAACAATTCGGACGCCTCGTGCGTCTCGTCATTGGAGAGTGGACGACCTGGCTGTCGTCGGCTCTTCGGGGGGGGACGTCCGTCCGTCCCTATCGAGGAGAAGTAGTCGTCATGAACCCCGTGCTCGATCCCAACAACAACCCGACGTCCGGCGATCCTTCGGATGAGCCGAAGCCGTCTGCCGAGACGCCGGCGGAACCCCCCAAGCCCCGTCGGCCGCGCGGCTTCGCGGCCATGGATCGTGCGAAGGTGAGCGAGATCGCGAGCAAGGGTGGCAAGGCTGCCCATGCCGCCGGAACAGCTCATCAGTTCACGAGCGAAGAGGCACGTGCTGCCGGCAAGAAGGGCGGTGTTGCACCGCACGTACGCCGCGGACGTGGCCCGCGCCAGTCGGCGACAATGCCGACCGCGGAGGCTGTCACCCCTGATTCGAAGGAGGCCAAGACGGCGTAGTTGCCGCCTACGGCCTTCACTACCCCAGCTCACCTCGTGACCGGCGGTGGTCGACCAGAACGTTGACCGCCGTCGAAATCGGAGCGAAAGACGAGGTGAAGTGAGCGGACGCCTCCCTCCCGTGCTCGTTCATCATCCGCATGTCGAGGTGCGCGATGACCTCCTCGGCGGTAGCCCCGTCGTGCGAGGGACTCGTGTACCTGTGCGGCGCCTCTGGGCGTGGCATCGGAAGGGTGTATCCGTCGAGACCTTGGTGAAACGGTACCCGACACTCGGGTGGGCCAAGGTGCTCGGCGGGCTGGCGTTCGCCTACGACAACGAAGAGCTCGTCGAGGCCGATCTCGACCGCGAGCGCGCGCTGCTCGAAGCGGAGCCGGAGCGCGTTCCGGGACGGATGGATCAAACGAGCCTGCCGTTCGCGAAGAAGCCGCTGTAGCTGGTGGCCTCGTCGCGCGTGGAGTCTCGCGCTCGCGTCGGCGAGTCGCGCATCCGCGGACGGTAGCTCTTCGACCAGCTCGAGGTCGGGCTTGCGTCCCGGCGACCCGCAGTCGTGCGCTGCGCAAGCACCCAGCGACCCAGCGACCCAGCCACCCACCACCCGCAGCGGTGGGCGTGTGGCGTTCGGCGTTCGTGCTCGCGCCTCCGAAATCCGGGTTAAGGAGAAAACTTTTCGCTCCTCCGGGCGTCCGATGACCGATCATGAGAGCGGTCGGGCGCGAGATGAGCGAAGGGGAGGGGAAAGAGCCTTCGGCGGGAGGGAGCGAGCCGTTGTCGGGCTCGGCCGACGTCGCGTCGTTGCTGAACGCGCATGCCGCCGTGATGGCGCGCGTCGCGATGGCGCTCCTCGGCGAGGCCGCTCACGTGGAGCGCGTGCTCGAGCAGGTCGCCCGCGAAGCTGCGGGTGTCGCCGCGGCGCCAGACGGTGTCGCGCCGCTCGCATGGCTACTCGGGCTCGTCCGCGCCGCGAGCGCCACGCAGCTCTCGAAGCTTCCCCTCCGGACGCGCACCGGCGCCCCCGATACAGCGCCCACGACCGCGCGTATCGGGGCAAGCGACGCCGTCCCGGTCCGGGCGGCGGTCGCGACGCTGAAGCCGACCGAGCGCGACGCCGTCGTCCTGAGCCTCGTCGGAGGGCTCGAGGCAGCCGACGTCGCCGCTGCGTGCAACGTCGACGTCGGTACGGCGAGGACACGTTTCGCGCGCGGTGTCGAGGAGCTGCTCCGTCAGGACGCGCCGAGCGACGACGAGGGCGGTGCGCGATGAACCGAGCGATCTACGTGAGCGGCTGGCTCGCGGCGGTGTCGGCCTCGAGCCGAGACGGGAGGGGGGCATGAGCACTGCGCGCTGCAACCGGTTCAGCGTCGACGTCGTCGGTCTGCTCGAAGGCACCGCGGACGAAGCGCTTCGTGACCACGTCGCGAGCTGCGATTCGTGCCGTGACGGCGCGCATTCGCTCGAGCGCCTCGCCGCGCGGATCGCCAGGGCCGGCGACGACTTCACGGTCTCGCCCTCGCTCGCCGAGAGGCTCGCCCGGATCGCGGAGGAGGAGAGCTCGAAGGCGAGCTCGTCGAGCGACGGCGACCGCATCAGCGGCGAGCGGCTTCGCACGGAGGTTCCGGTGGCCAGCCTCCCGGCGAAAGCGCCGAGGAGCAAGAAGTCACTCTGGTTGCTCCTCGCTGCGTGCGTGAGCGTCGGCGCGAGCGCGGCCGTCGGGGTCGTGCTCGCCGATCACCAGCGCTCCCCTAGCGTGGTGGCGACACGCGCTTGGCACGGGAAAGTTGCGAAAGTGGCACGTGGCGGCGCGGACACCGCGTCCGAGCCCGGTCTCTCGGTGGTGACGGCGTCGGGCGGCCGCGAGCCGCTCGTGGAGGGCGCGGAGATCAAAGCCGGGATGCACATTGCGACGGACGGCCGGACCCGTGCGCGCCTCTCGCTCGACGACGGGAGCATCGTCGTCCTCGACCGCGCGACCGACATCACCCTCGAGAGCGCACCGCGGACGATCCGTGTCGACGACGGCGCCGTGCTTGCGGACGTCGCGCATGTCGAGGGCGCGCCATCGGCGATGGTGAAGACCCCCCACGGTGACGTGAAGGTCCTCGGCACGAAGCTCGCCGTCACCACCGCCGCCGAACGCACGAACGTCGAGGTCCTCCGCGGCGAGGTCGAAGTCACGACTCGGGAGGGGAGCCGCAGTCACAAGGTGTCTGCCGGACAGGAAGGTGTCGTCGGCAAGGACGGAAAGGTCGACGTCGCACCGGCGAACGATCTCGCGCAACGCGCGGCGTTCGGTGAGCAGCTCCTCTCCACGCACAACGAGGACGCCGAGGCGCCCGCGAGCGGGCTCGGTGAGCTCCGCGCGAAGCGGCCAGGCCGTACCGACGAGAAGGACCGCGCGGTGCGCCTCGAGCAGCACGCGGTGAAGATCCGGATCTCCGGCAACGTCGCGCGTACGGAGATCGACGAGACGTTCGCCAACGACACCGATGACGAGCTCGAGGGCATCTATCGGTTCCCGCTCCCGCCCGGGGCGCAGATCGAGCGCCTCGCGCTCGAGGTCGACGGCAAGCTCCTCGACGGCGAGTTCATCGACAAGGCAAAGGCCTCGGCGATCTGGCGAGGGGCAATCCAGAACGCTGCGCCCAAGGCACCGAAGCCGCGCGAGGAGATCGTCTGGGTACCTGGACCCTGGCATGACCCGGCGCTCCTCGAATGGCAGCGCGGAGGCCGCTTCGAGCTCCGCATCTTCCCGATCCCGAAGCGCGGGTCACGTCGCGTCGTCATCGCCTACACGGAGACCGTCGCGCCCATCTCCGGCCTCCGGCGCTACGTCTATCCGCTTCCGCAGGGCTCCTCGAGCGCCATCACGGTCGATCGGTTCTCGGTCGATGCTCGAGTGCTCGGTCACGATCCGAAGGTGCCCGTCCGTGTGCGTGGCTACGAGCTCGAGAAGAAGACCGAAGCGGGAGCCGAGCAGCTCACGTCGACGATGACGTCGTTCGCGCCTTCGGGCGATCTCGCGATCGAATACGGCCTCGACGACAAGTCGACCGACGTGACGGTCTGGGCCTACCGCGACGAGCGCAGCGCGCCGTCCGCCGCGGCGGACCTCGCGGCGCGTCCTGCCGTCGGCGGTTCCGCGCCTGGTCGCGACACGAGTCTCGTCGGGGGCGACCCGTTCGTCGCGATCGCGCTCCGGCCGAAGCTCCCGAAGTGGTCCGAGAGCAAGCCGCGCGATCAGGTCATCGTCGTCGACGCCGGCCGCACGATGTACGGCGAGCGCTTCGCCCGCGCCCGGCGCCTCGCGGTCCAGATGACCCAGGAGATGGACCGGCGCGATCGCGTCGCGGTCATCGCCTGTGACGTGAGCTGCAAGGTGCTTCCCGGCGGCTTCGTCGCTCCGGGCGCGCCGAGCGCGCACGATGTCGACGCGTTCCTGAAGGGAGTGAGCCCGGACGGCGCGAGCGATCTCGTCGGCGCGGTGCGGGCGGCGGCGAAGCTGGTCGGGCACGACGCGAGCCGAGACTTGAGAGTCGCGGTGCTTTCCGACGGCGTCGCCACGGCCGGTTACCGGTCGCCGGCGCGCGTCTCGTCGGAGATCGCCGACGCGGTCGCCGACGCGCGTGCGCTCGTCGTCACCGTTCCGATCGGCGCCGACGCCGACGTGAACCTCCTCTCGGACGTCGCGCGCGGAGGCGGCGGCGTCGTCGTCCCGTACCAGCCGGGCCAGCGCCTCGAGGCGACCGCCATCGAGGTCTTGAATGCGACCTACGGCACGACGCTCCGTGACGTCGAGGTCGTCCTGCCCGAGGGCCTCCGCGATCGGGCGCCCGCCACGATCGCGCCGCTCCGCGCTGGAGGTGAGACGATCGTGACCGCGCGGATGAGCGGCGACTCCGTGAAGGGCGACATCATCCTTCGCGGCAAGGTCGGCGGCGATCCCTTCGAGGCGAAGTATCCGATCGACGTCCGCGCGACCACGGACGCGGGTAACGCGTTCGTCCCGCGCCTGTTCGCTGCCGCCCGAATCGCCGATCGCGAGCGGGAGCCGGGCGATCTCGCCCGCCCCGAGCTCGTGGCGCTGTCGCGCCGGTTCGCCGTCCCTTCGCGAGCGACGTCGCTCCTGGTCCTCGAGAGTGAGGCGATGTTCAAGGCGTTCGGCATCGAGCGCGCCGCGCACGGACCGCAGTGGACCGGCGAGGCGCAGGCGCAGGGCTCCGCGGTGGCGACCGCCACCGTCCCGAACGAGTCGTCGGGTCAGCTCTCCGGCTCGTTGGTGGGGGACGACGAGGCGACGAGCGGGCTCGGCGCGCTCGCGGAGGCGAAGAAGGAGGCCAGCGCCGCCAGCGGCTTCGACCACGGTGGTGGCGGCCCCGCGAGCTTGAGCGACGCCCTCACGCGAGCGTCGGGGGCGTCGGCGGCGCCGCCCGCCCCGACGATGGCGCCGCCACCACCGGCGGCGAAGGTTGCCAGCCCGGGCAAGGGCCGCTTCGACGCTGCGCCCGCCGACCCGTTCGACGGCGACCGATTTGCTCGACGCCGGCCCGGACGCTTCATGAAGAAGATATTCGTGCGCCGCGCGACCGTCACGGCGGACGCGTCGCCCGCCGTTGCTGCGGACAAGGTCACGCAGGCCCGCGCCGCCGTTGCGGCTGCACCGGACGAGCGCTCCAAGCACAAGGAGCTCGCGCGCATGCTCGCTCTGTCGGGGCAGCTCGACGAGCTCTCGGAGACGCTCGAGAAGTGGTCCTCGCGGGATCCGCTCGACGTCGACGTCATCGTCGGGCGCGCGGACGTGGCGGCGCGGCGCGGCGATCGGGACGCGGCGCTTCGGATCCTCGGCGGGACGCTCGCCGCGAGCGCGCTCACGCCCGCGGACGCCTTTGCCGTCGCGCAGGCGGTGGGCCGCTCCTACGATCGCCTCGGCAAGGCGGAGGGCTGCGCGTTCCACGTCGCGGCCGCCGAGCTCCGCGGCTCCGACCCCGACGCGCTCGCCCGTGCGATCACGTGCGAACGCGCGCAGGGGAGGGCAGGCGCGGCCGAGCGCTGGCTCGCCGGTCTGAAAGACGCGCAGCGCACCGCGGTCTCCGCGGCGATCACGAAGCTCGAGGCGCAGCGCTCCGAGGGCACCTTCGGTGACGTTGTCGTGTCCGCGACCTGGAGCGGCGGCGTCGATCTCGACGTCGTGCTCGTCGATCCTTCCGGACGTCGCGCCGGCGCCGTGAGCCGCCTGAAGAATGCGCGCGTCGACGGCGCCACCTCGCGCGACCGTGAGACGGTCGCGCTCTCGAGCGGCGAGGCGGGCTCCTTCCTCGTCGAGATGGTCCGTACGAGCGTCACCGATCCGTCCGCCGGGACGATCCCCGTCGCCGGCACGGTCACCGTGAAGGCGTTCGGTCAGACACGATCGATCCCGTTCACCCTCACGGGCGCGCGCACCCAGGTGGGACGGGTCGACGTCCGGTGGGAGTCCGAGCTCGTGCCGGTCGACGACGTGCCGATCGTCACGCCGCCTCCGGTGAGCGCAGCCTCCTTCGACCGCAGCGCCGCCGCGGGCGCGCTCGCCAGCGTGAACGTCCAGCACTGCACCGTGAGCGGCCAGGTCGGGACCGGCCACGTCATCGTGACGTTCTCGCCGACCGGTCGCGTCTCCGATGTCGTCGTCGACGACGCGAACTTCAGCGGGACCCCGGCGGGACGCTGCGTCCAGACGGCGTTCTTCAACGCTGTCGTGCCGCCGTTCGCGGGGGCGTCCGTGCGGATAGGGAAGAGCTTCACCCTCGGCACGCCGCTTGCGCGCTGAAGGCGAGCGCGCGCGGACTAGCCCGTCTGATCGAGGACCTTCACCAGCAGCTCGAGCGCGTCGATGACGCGGGCGCGCTCACCACGCGGGACTCGATCGAGGAGGGACGCGAAGGCGGACGTCGCCCCGTTCCCGACGCTCTGTGCCGCGCGGCGCCCGCGCGGCGTGAGGCGCACGTCGGTCTGGCGGCCGTCGTCGGAACCCTTCTGGCGCGCGATGAGCCCGGCGCGCTCGAGGCCGGAGAGGTTCCGGCTCGCGGTGGACGGATCGATGCCGAGGAGCGTCGCGAGGGTCGAGGTCGAGAGGGCTCCGCGCTCGGCGATGAGCTGCAGTGTTTCTGCCTGCTGCGGAGTGACGTCACCGGCGCGCGCGCGCTCACGAGCAATGCGGCCGAGACCACGTGCAACGGCAAGAAGGGCGCGCGCGAACCTGTCTTGGTCGGCCATGGGAGGCCCCTGTACTCTACAAGTCTTGCTCTCGCGTCAAGCCTCGAGTTGTCCCGATCGACAACAAGCCAATTCTTCCGATGAACTGGAACGCTCGCGAGGCCACTCCGCGAGCCCGCGCGGAGGTGTCGCCGCGCAGCGGCGTTCGCAGGAACGCCCGACCGCGTGCAACGCGTACCCGATCGGGGCCCTTCACGAAATCCCGAGGCCGATCGCTACCATCACGCGTAGCGTTGCATCGAAGACGAACGGGAAGCCGACCCGTGTCGATTCCATCTGACACCTGCTGGCTGCTGCAGTTGCGCCACGCCGTTTTGGTCTCTAGTGTGCGGGTCGCACCTTGAGTCCTCGCCGGTCGGCCTGGCGCGTGCTAACACCCGACCCGGAAGCGAAGAGCCGTGAACGAGATCGTCCAAGCGCCCCGAGCGAAGCGTCCGGAAACCTGCCGGATGTTCGAGAACGAACTGCTCGAGAAGTTCTCTCGCATTCATCCGATCACGCCGTTCGTCGTGTACGTGCCCATGATCGCCGTGTTGCTCTACCGGACGTGGGGGCGGCAGCTGCCCATTCCGTCCGGCATCGGGCTCGTTTTTGGCGGCTTCGTCTTGTGGACGCTCACCGAGTACGTCCTGCATCGCTACATCTTTCACTGGCAGCATGATTCGCCGTGGGGACGCCGGGTGCACTTCCTCTTCCACGGCGTGCACCACGACTTCCCGAACGATGGCGACCGCCTCGTGATGCCGCTCCTCATGAGCGCGCCGCTCGCGGTCATCTTCTACGCGCTCTTCTACTTCGCGTTCGGCGGGGCGCGCTACGGGGAGCCGTTCTTCGCGGGGTTCGCGGTCGGCTACCTTGCCTATGACGGCATGCACTACGCGCTGCACCACTTCAAGCAGACGACGCGGCTCGGCAAGTTCATCCGTAGGCATCACATGCTGCATCACCACGCCGACCACGACGGGGGCTTCGGCGTGTCCTCCCCGATCTGGGACTACGTGTTCGGAACGATGCCGCAGGTGAAGAAGCTCGGCGCGACCCGCGCCGCGGCGAGCAACAACAGCTGAGCGTCCCCGCAGGTGCGGGGACCCCAGCGCTTTGCGGTCGGACGCAGGTTCGGACGGCCGCCGTCGGCGCGACGCCAGCCCGGAGTCAGCGGGCTTGCCCGTTGACCGGCGCGGCTTGTGGGGGCGCGACGAGGGGCATCGGAACACGCGCGACAGAGACGGCCATGACCCGCCCGTTCAGCAGAGCTCCGGCCTGCGCGCCGACGATGAACGCGACAGCAGTGCCCGCGAGTGCGAGGGCGACGACGGTGGACTTGGTTGCAACTTGGCTTCGCATTTCGACCTCCGTGGAAAAGCGACCGAAGCGAAGCGGGGGCGCGAGGCCGGGTATCTCATACCGGAACCGTGGCGCAGGAGTCAGTCTACCCCTCTCGAACCTCCGCGGTATCGGAGAATTGCCGCACGGCGATCTTCGGCGTGCGGCGGAAGTTTCCAGGCCTGCGGGCGGTTGAGGCGCGGGCTGAACCGAACGAGGGATCCGGGTTGTCCTACCAGAACAAAACCGCCGTCGTTCCTCGTGAAGTCGAGGGGCGCCGACACGATGACGAGCGGGCGTCGAGGCGCCTGCGGGAAGTCTACGACAGTGCCGCACAAGGTCGTGCACGACCGAACGGTAATGCTAGGATGGGCGCGGTTCGGTTCGCTTCGCCCTCGGTAATTTCGTCTGATCGCTTCCGATCGACGAACCCTGTTAGTCTCCTCATTCGGAACACGCGATGACGCAGGGCAAGACGCCCAAGAGCGGCGACGATGCGAAGAAGTCCGAGATTGGGACCATCCTCGCGAACCGTTACGAGGTCCTCCGGGAGCTCGGACGAGGGGGCATGGGGGTCGTCTACCTGTGCAAGGACATCGTCTCGCACGAGCGTGTCGCACTGAAGCGACTCCGTCCGCCGGAGGAAGCGAAGGCGACGCGCGCAGAGGAGAGCTGGTGGTTCCAGCAGGAGGCGCGCGCGGTCGCGTCGCTGGAGCATCCCGCGATCGTGCGCGCGCGCGACTTCGGCTCGCTGCACGACGGCTCGCCGTACCTCGTGATGGACGCGTTGCCCGGGCGCAGCGTCCACGAGTGGATGCACACGACCACGATGCCGTGGTCGGTGATCTGGGCGCTCGTCGATCAGGTGCTCGCGGGGATGGCGCATGCGCACGCGCGGCACATCATCCACGGCGATCTCAAGCCCTCGAACGTGATGCTCGATCTCGCGGGCGCGGGGCGCGGTCCGCGTGCGTACGTCCTCGACCTCGGTCTCGCGTGGCTGCGCGAGTCGCGTCACGACTCGCGTCTCGACGGCGCGCCGGAGCCCGAGCTCGCGGTGCACGCAGGTGCAGGCACGGTCGGCTGGGTCGCGCCCGAGCAGATCCGCAAGCAGGCGACGCTCGTCGGTCCTGCAACGGATCTCTACGCGCTCGGCTGCATCATGTACCGCGTGCTGACTGGCAAGGAGGTCTTCGAAGGCACCGCCCAGGAGGTCCTCCGCGCGCACAAGCGAACGCCGGTGCCCGCGCCGGTCCTGCCCGAAGGCGTCCCGCATCAGGTCGGCCTCTTCGTCCAGCGGCTCCTCGCGAAGAAGCCGTGGCATCGATTCGAGCTCGCCGCCGACGCGCGTCGCGTCTGGGCGCAGTACCGCCCGCGCCACGCGCCCACGCTCGAGGAGACCGTCGCGAGCGCGCCGGCGCCGCCGCCCGAGCCGTCGAGCTCGCCGGACATGGGCCGTGCGGTCGCGGCCGCGCGCTCGCTGGCGCCGGGACTTCTCTCGCTCCGTCCGTCGCCGATGGTCGCGCGCGAGCCCGAGCGCCAGGAGCTGATGGACCTCGTGCTCTCCGTCTGCGCGGGGCAGCCGCCGCAGCATCGGATGGTCGCGTTGATCGGCGAGGCGGGCGTCGGCAAGAGCCGCCTCGCGGAGTGGGTCTGCGAGCAGGTGCACGAGCGCGGTCTCATGTGGCCGCTCCGTGCGCGGTACGGGCGCACGCCGTCACCGCTCGACGGCCTCACCGGCGCGGTCAACTCGTTCTACGGCCTCCAGGGCACCGATCGCGAGACGGTGGAGCAGACGCTGCTCGATCGCTGGGAGGTCGACAAGGCCGACAGCGAGGAGCTCGCGTGGGTGGCCGCCGCCGCCGAATGGCTCCGCCCCACGCCTCCGGGGACGGTGCCTCCCGTCGGCCCCACGGGCAAGCGCTTCGTCCTCGACACGCCCGAGCTCCGCTTCGCGGTCGCGCGGCGCATCCTCGAGCGTATCGGCAGCGATCGGCCAGTCATGATCTGGTTCGACGATCTGCACCTGACGAGCGCGAACACGTTCGAGACGCTCTCGCGCCTCAAGCGCGACGCGACGAAGCTCCGGCTCCTCATCCTCGCCACCGCGCGCAGCGAGTCGCTCGAGACCGATCTCGACGCCGCGGTTCGCATGGAAGCGCTTCGCGCCGAGTGGGGTGGCCGCGTCCTCGATCTCCCGGCGCTCGGGGTCGAAGAGACCGAGGTGCTCCTCCGCGCGACGCTCCCGCTCACGTCGAACGCGATCACCGCCGCCGTCGCGCAGAGCCGTGGCAATCCGCTCTTCGCCCTCCAACTCCTCCATGCGTGGGCCGGCGGTGGCTACCTCACGCTCGAGGGCGGCAAGTACCGCGTGCCCGACGAGGCGCTGCACGGGCGCGCGATCACGACGGCCGACCTCTGGGACGAGCGCCTCCGCGCCGTGCCGACCGATCTGCGTCTCGCCGCATATGCGGCCGCGGCGCTCGGCGACGACGTCCGCGGTGTCGTTCTCAAGGCGCTCGTGGCCGCGCTCGGAATGGACCCGCGCGACGCGCTCGTCGCGCTCACGCGCGCACAGATCCTCCTCGCGTCCGGCAACGATCAGTTCCGCTGGCCGCACGCGCTCCTCCAGGAGCACTTGCTCGGTCGTCTCCACGAGCGCAACGACGCGCCGGCGATCTTCCGGCTCGCCGCGAACGCGCTCGCGAAGCACCCCGAGGTCGGCTCGCGCCGCATCATGAAGCATCGCGTGCGGAACTTGCTCCGCGCGGGCGACGACGACGTCGCGGCGAGCCTCATGTTCTCGTTCATCGAGGGCGCGTGGGCGCGCGGCCGTGACACCGCGGCGACGCTCAAGGACCTCGCGCTCCTCGACGGGCGTGTCACCGGCATCGCCGCCGCCGAGTGGGCGTACTGGCGCGCGGAAGCCCTCCGTCACATCGGCAAGCTCGAAGAGGCGCGCGAGCAAGGCGAGACCGCCCGTCGCGCGTTCGAGCAGGCCGGTGACAAGACGCGTGAGGCGCATGCCCTTCGCTTGCTCGGTCATCTCGCGAGCGATACCGGCGCGCCGGCGCAAGGACGTCTCCAGGTCGCGCTCGCGCTCTCGCGCTTCGAGGAGCTGAAGGACGATCGCGGCCTCGCGGCGGCGCTCGTCGTCCTCGGCGAGATCGACTACCTCCTCGGTGAGCACTCCCGCGCACGCGAGGTGCTGAACGAGGCGAGCCAGCGTTGCGATGCCGTCAGCGACATGCTGGGCGGCGCGCAGTGTTTCATCCTCCTGGCGATGATCGAGACCGCGGTCGGCGGCTTCCGGCGCGCTCGCGATCTGCTCATCCACGCGCGGCAGGCGTTCGACGCGATCGGCTACCGTCTCGGCATCGCGCAGTGCGACGTGGTCCTCGGTCACGCCGATCACCGTGCCGGAGAGATGGACACCGCCCGTGCCCGCGCGTTGTCCGCCCGCGCTGCGTTCCGCGAGCTGATGAACCCGCGTGGCGAGGCAGCCTGCGAGCGGCTCCTCGCGCTCATCGGGATCGACACCGATGACTTCGCTGCCGGCGGGGCTCACGCGTCGGTCGCAGCGAAGATCTTCGAGCGCCTCCAGGATCCGTGGGGCGATCTCGAGGCGCGGCTCCTCCTGGCTCAGGTCGCGCTCGCCCGGGGCGATGCCGACGCCAAGGACCTCGTGCAAGACTGCGAGCGTATCGTGCTCGACGAGGCCGAGCCGCGCCAGCACCGCCACCTCACGCTTGCGTGGCTCGCGCAGATCGAGCACCGCTGGCAGGACGCCGCGACCGAGATCGATCGCGCGCGTGCAGCGTTCGGCGACAAGGCGCGATGTGGCGACCACACCCCGCAGCTGCTCCGGCGTTTCGTGACGATGGATTGGCAGGGCGCGTCCGCGGGGAAGATCGCCCATTGGCTCGATCTCGTGGACAACGCCAACCCGGACGAGTCGGTCTCATCTCGTTGGCCGACCACCCCGAGGCTGCCGGAGCTGTAAGGGCGCGCGTCGCCCGCTCGAGAAGGCCGAAAAGTAGGGACGTCGCTCGACGTCCACGTCGCCCGACGAGTGAACGGATCGGTGCTCGAGCCGGATGCCGTTCGGATGAGCAGAGACGGATTCAGAACAGGGAATTGAACGGAACGGGCCGGATCTCGCCGTTCCCCGTTCAACTTGCCCGTTCCCTGTTCCCTGTTTTGCCGCGCGGCATTGGCTCAAGGCCGAAAAGCTCCGCCCTTACCTAGGGGCCGGGGAAGGGCCCCCCCCGCAATTTTCCGACATTCTCCCCGATCGCGGCCCTCTCGCGGGCTCGAGCAAACGTGCTAGGGTGCGCGCCCATGTCTACCCCCCAGGATGCTCCGAAGCGCAGGAAGCAGAAGGCCCGCCGTACCAAGCAGCTCGCCGAGTGGCGCGAGAAGAAGGTCATTGCCGAGATGAAGAGCGAGAAGTCCCCCGCGAAGTGACGCGAACCGACGCAGGTCGGCGCGGTGGGCTTGGTAGCCTGAGAAAGCTGCCGTAGTCTCGAATCGCGACATGGTCACGTACGAGGTCACCCAGGCGTTTCTCAGCGTCGGCACGGTCTACCACGTCCGTAAGCCGCGCGAAGAGGACGTGCTCTACACGGTGCGTGGCGTGCTCATGAGCCCGACCCCGAAGTTCCGGCTCGTCGAGGGGGACGACGGCAAGGAAGTCGGGGCCCTCACCGGCAACTTCATCAAGACCAAGTACGAGATCAGCGACGAGTCGAAGGTCGTCGGCTCGCTCGTCTTCCCGGCGGTCGCCTTCAAGAAGACGCTCACGCTGACCGTAGGCGAAGACGTCTACGAGGCGGACGGCGGCGTCTTCCGCGGCGTCTTCCAGTGCAAGAAGAGCGACGGCGAGGTGATGCTCGAGATCGCGAAGGAGCTGTCCATTCGCGACACCTTCTCCGTGAAGACGAGCGACGCCGTGCCGTATCAGGTCGGGTTGCTTTCGGCCGTCGCGATCCACTCGCGGTTCTACGAGATGGTTTGAACAGCCACGCCGCGCGCGAAGCGCGGTGGGTGTCGCTGCAGGCGCGGCCTCCGGAGGGAGCCGGCGTCAGCGGCGGCGCTCGCGCTTCGCGAGCGTCGGCGTCGGCCTGCGGACGAGTGCGTACGCGTGCAGGGCCGGTCTCAGCGGAGCCGGCGTTGGTGACGTCGCACGCGCGTCGGCGTCGGCCTGCGGACGAGTGCGTGCGCGTGCAGGGCCGGTCTCAACGGAGCCGGCGTTGGTGACGTTGCACGCGCTTCGGCGTCGGGGCTGCGGACGAGTGCGTGCGCGTGCAGCGCAGGTCTCAGCGGAGCGGGCGTCGCACGCGCTCCAGCGTTGGGCGCGCGGCTCGCCGCGCGTGCGTGCGCAGCGCGACGCCGGCCGTTGCGGAGCAGGCGTCAGTGACGTTTCACGCGCTTCGCGAACTTCGGCGCCGGCGTCGATCGCGCGCCCTTGCTCGATGCCTTCGGGCGCGGAGTGGTGTCGAGCGTCTCGCGCGTGACGATGCCGCTCGCGGGCGCGGTCTTGACCGAGCCCGACGCGGCCGTCTTTTCCGTGCTGTTCGTAGTCGACGCGGAGACGGCGCTCGCGACCGTCGCGACCATGCAGAAGGCGACGCACGCGCCGACGGCGACCTTCACGAGCTTGCGGAACCGGGCGCGGCGCTCGGCGACGCGCGGCTGCATCTTCGCGCCGAGGATGGGATCGCTCGGATGGAGGACGATGCTCTCCCAGGTCATGCGGGCGGGGCCGAGCTCGGCGGCACGCTGGAGGAGGTCCTGTCGCGATGGCGCCGCGTCGTCGTACGTCGCATCGTCGGGCGACAACGCCATCTCATCGCGGACGACGGCAGGGCCGGGCATCCCGAACGGCGCGGGATGAGGGATCGTCGTCACGACCTGGAACGGGTTGGCCGCCGGGCCGGTCGGAGCGAGGAACGGATTGGTGATCGGGCGCTGTCCCACGACCGTCTCCCTCGCAAGTGCCACGCCACGCGGGGACGCGTTGTGGCGCGAGCAACATCCTCGAGAATCATCGCAATTTCGATGCTCTCCGAGCCGCGTCGCCGAGGTCCTCGGGGCGCAGGTGGATCATCGGATCGTCGATGTGCTGCAGATCACCTCCAGGTTCCTCCTCCCACACGCGTCGGTCGGAAGGCCGGGAGGGCAAAAGGAGGGAGGAGCGGGAGGTGCGGGAAGGCCGGAACGAGGCGACTCGACGATCGCGCGTTTGCGACTGCCGTTTCGGCGGTTCGAGGTGCGCTCGTTCTGCGGAGCGAGCCGCCGGCGGGCGAGGAGCATCAGCGTGATGCCCCGCCACGCGGTCTGGGCGCGCTGGCGTCTCGCTACTGTTCGGCGTCGACCCAGGCCTTGATGCCCTGGATGATCGGATCGTCCGCAGAGACTGCCTTCATCGGGTGCTGGGGGTTTCCCTTGCCCATCGGGTTCAGCAGGATGGTGCTCTGCGCCTTGTCCTGCATGTTGATCCAGATCTTCGCCTGCGCGCAGGCGGCGGCCGGATCGCTGCCCGCGCCGCGGAGGTCCATGGCCTGGACCGAGGGGGCAGGGGCTTCGTCGGACGGCGGCTCTTTGGCGTGGCACCCGAGACAGGAGCTTTGACCGAGCGGCTCTCCGTTGTCCGGATCATCGTCGTCGGGCAGGACATCGACCAGCTTGCTCATCGCAGGGAGCGCGCTCGACTTGAACAGCTCGAGCGCGGTGCACGCGCCCGTCGTCCCTTGTCCCGGCGTCGACTCGATCTTGTTGAAGACGATCTTCAGCCGGCCTGTCGGATCCCAGCGCAGGAGGATCATCTTGCCGGTGAACAGATCGACGCTCTGACCCGCGGCGACGGTGAGCTCGCCCTTGAAGCCGTTCACCTCGGGCTCGGCCTTCACCTTCCCGTTTCGCGGGAGGATGACGAAGAACGGCGAATCGATCTTCACGTTCGCGTTGGTCGGCGCGACGAGCTTGAGCGCCGTGAGCGTGAGCGTGCCATTCGACTCCGTCGCGAGGAACGTGAGTCGCGCGTTCGCGAGGCCCGGGCCGACGGTGTCGAGCGGGATGCTGTTGAAGCCGCTCAGCACGCTGAACGCGCCGGTGTTCGGGAGCGGAGGGCCGGGCACCTCCGCGGTGAGCCAGTCCGAGACGCGGCGATAGAGATCGTTCGGCGCGTCCGTCAGCGCGGGACCGGCGTGTTTCACTTGGGTGAGGAGGATGCTGTCACCCACCTCCTTCGTGGCGGGCAGCACGCCTCGGTGCTTCTTCACCGACACGTAGCGATCGGGCCCTGCGAGCCACGTGGGCGCTTGCTGAAAGCTGCCGCTGACATGACACGTGCCGTTGGTACCGCCGCACGTCTTGACCAGATCGGCCTCGAGCGCGCGGAAGAGCGGCTCGGGGTTCGGGGTGCCGTTCGGGCCGGTGCCCTCGTCGCCGGGGTCGTCACCGCACGCGAAGATCCCGAGCCCGATCACCACTGCGGCAAGGCCTGAGGCGATCGCTCGCCCTCGCGAAGCCATCATGATGGAATCGTGCCCGTCCGAGGCGTCAGTTGCAAGTCCGCCGAGCGGCTGGCCTCGTCGTGCGAGTCGAGCTTTGCTCGCGGTATGTAGGCTGATTCGAGCATCAACGTGCCGTGACGCCGTTCATTGGTCCGCTCGTCGTCCCATTCGTCGGGTGCATCGCTTCGGTGCTGCTGGACTCGAGCGCGAACGCGCCTGCGGTCGCGGCGATGACGAACACGACGAGCCCGATCCACGCGGCGCGCAGGAGATCCGCGCGATCCCATTCGAAGAAGGAGAAGAACGTGCGGACGCGACGGCCCACCGTGGCAGCGCGTGCGAGCGGGTCTTCCTCGTGGACGATTGCACCCTGACCGTCATGGACGTGCTCGAGACACGCGGTCGCGCTCCACAGAGCATTCATCTCGGCGCGCGAGGTCTTCAGGCCATCGCGTAGGCGGGCCCATGCAAGCTGCACCCGCGTCGCGATCCCGGGCGGTGGTGCGGGCGGGCCATAGGCGAGCGGCGTCATCAGGCACTGAGCGTGACCGGCGGGGTTGCTGATCATGATCCCGCTCGGGGGAATGGCCTCGTCGAGGTCTCCGGCGACGACCGTGTCCGCGAACGCGAAGTCCTGCACGGAGACGTCGTCGACGACATCCCGTGAGGCTGATCGGTACGCGTAGGGGCCTCGCATGGCAGCGCGGGATCGACGGAGCAAGCGACGAGCCACCGCGCTCTGCACTGGACCACGCTCTCGACCACCCCGCATCTACCGAGTTTTCCTGTCGATCGGCGACCGCGGCAGCCGCCCCGCGGGACCGCATGGTGGATACCTCGTTAGCCAGGCCCTGGGGCTCGAGGGGTGCGGGCTTCGCCGGCGGGGCTGCACCGAAGTTGGCCGTCGGGCTGGGCTGATACTTACGATCACCCACATGCCGCTATTCGTCCGCAAGAACGAACGCCGCGAAGTGCGGCACGCGATTTCGATGACGTGTCAGATCGTCCGCGAGCGCGACTTCAGCCTCGTCGCGGAGAAGGCGCTCGACGTGTCTCCCGACGGGATGCTCGTCGCGACGGACGTCGAGCTCGAGCCGGGAGAGAACGTCTTCGTCTCGTTCCGGGCCACCACGCTCGGGATCTGGTTCGACACCGAGGCACGGGTCGCGCGCGTGATCCGTGGCCGGAGGCCCGGCGACAAGGGCAGGGGCGTTGGCCTCCGCTTCTCGACGTTGCCGCACGTGAAGCGCCTCATCCTTCGCGGCCACCTGCGCAGGGTTCCACCGCCGGTCCCACGTCGCACGCAGCGGATCGACTGGGCTGCCACCATCCGGAGCATCGAGACATGACCGCCGTCGCCATTCCTTCGTTCGCCTCGTTCTCGTCCGTGTCGTCATCTCCGTCGCGGTCGATCCGCGAGTCGCGGCAATCGTCGCGGCGCGAGGTGATGTTGCCTTGCCAGGCCGTACGCGAGCACGACTTCAAGCTGATCGCGGACCGCACGCTCGACATCTCCATCGACGGGCTCCTGCTCCCGCTGCGCACCCGCGTGCTGACGGGGGAGTCGCTGATCGTCTCGTTCGCGATTCCCGGGATGTGGATCGACCTCGAGGCCACCGTCGCGCGCATCATTCATGGCCGCCGTCCGGGGGACGACGGGCTCGCCGCCGGCGTCATCTTCGATCGGATCTCACCGGCGGCCCGCGCCGCGCTCGCGGGCTTCCTCCACGGCAGGCGCTCGCCGCTCCCGCGTCGCGGTCCGCTCGCGCGGCTCCGCCGAGGCGAGCTCGCTCCGCAGCTCGCGGACGAGACGCTCATGCAGAACATGCTGCTTCCGACGCCGGGCATCGAGGAGATCGCCGACGTCACGGACGAAGCGATCGATGACGATGACGACGGCGTGGACGGCCTCGGCGTTCTTCGGGCGGTCGTCGGTGCGTGGCAGAGCCTCATCGTCGACAACGACACGATTAACGCCTAGCGCGTGTCGCGGGCGATCGGCCCGACGTGCTTGCCCGAGGGTGAGCGACCTCGTTTCGGTGGGACCGTCCATCAGAAGCGAGGCGGATTGGAAGCAGGTCGCTGGCGAGAGGCACCGGGGCCGGCGATCGACGTGCAGCGGACAAAACGGCGACGCCGCGTCCTTGGGGAGGGACGCGGCGCCGGGGATGAGCGCTCGGTGAGGCTCGTGACGATCAGCGAAGGATGATCGTTCCGTCGTTCGAGCTGCCGCCGCAGCTGCTGCAGCCGCCGTAGTCGATCGAGTTGTCGGGCGAGCCGCCGCCACAGCTCGCGCCGGTGCAGCCATCGGGCTCGGGCGGGCAGAGATCCGGGTTGTCGGACGGACCGGTGCACACCTCACCGTCGCCGTCGCCGCCGTTGGACCCGGCGCCCGAGCTACCCGAGGAGCCCGAGCTACCCGAGGAGCCCGACGAGCCGGAGCTCGACGCGCCCGAGGAGCCGGAGCTACCCGAGGAACCGGAGCTGCCCGACGAGCCCGAGGACGAGGCGCCGGACGAACCGGAGGACCCGGAGCTCGAGGCGCCCGACGAACCCGAGCTGCCCGAGCTCGACGCCCCGGAGGAGCCCGACGAACCGGAGGAGCCCGACGAACCGGAGGAGCCTGACGAGCCGGAGCTACCCGACGAGCCGGAGCTACCCGAGGAGCCGGAGCTACCCGAGGAGCCGGAGCTACCGGAGGAGCCCGAGCTGCCCGAGGAGCCGGAGCTGCCGCTCGAAGAGCCGTCGCTACCGGCGCCGCCGCCGGGGTTCGGCGAGCCGTCCGAGTTGAAGCCGCCGCCGCCGTCGTCGCAGTTGCCCGGGACGCCGTCGTCGCCGCCGGAGGAGCCGGAGCTGCCAGAGCTGCCGTCACCCGACGAACCGGAGCTGCCGGAGGAACCGGAGCTGCCGGACGAGCCCGAGCTGCCGGAGGAGCCCGACGAGCCGCTCGAGGAGCCACCGCTCGACGACGTGCCGGTGCCGTCTTCCTCGCAGCCCGGCTTCGGCGGAGGCGTGCCGTACGTGCGGGTCGTCAGCGCCTTGGACGACTTGTGCCCGCAGGCGGCCTTCGGCGAGAGCCAGCCCACCAGATCGTTCACGCGAGCGATGTGGAGCTTGCCGGTGTCGAGACCGCGCCCGGTGACGACGCCGATGATCTCGTTCTTCTCGTTGACGACCGCGCCGCCGGTGTCGAGGGTCTCGGAGAGGGGGATGTCCGTGATGAAGGCATGGGGGAAGGTCTGGAAGCGGTCGAACTTCGACGGCAGGAGGTCGAAGCCTGCGCCGGTGCCGCGAACGCGCGTGCCCTTGCTGTTCGCCGTGACCCGCTGATCGGAGAGCGTGGGGTAGGCCGCGAGCTGAATCGGGCGATCGAGGTAGATGACGCCGATGTCGTGCTTGCGCGGGTGCGAGAGGTTGCTCTCGTATTTCATCCAGTCGTACGTGATGCCACGCACGCCGTTCACCTTCGTCTTGCCGTCGGCCGAAGTGACCGTCCAGCGCGCGTTGCCGGCGATGAGGTGACCCGACGTCAGGACGACGCGCGGCGCGATCAGGATGCCCGAGCCATCTCCAACGCGCGTTCCCTTCGCGTCATGAAGGACGAGCGACACGCTGGCCGCCTGGATGGTCTGAGCGGTGGCGCCCTCCGGCTTCTCGTCGGCGGTCCCGCAGCCCGCGAGGCTGGCGAGGGAGCTGATGAGGATAGCGGCGCATGCTGCTCCGAGAACCCTGGATCCAATCATGGTCAGAACCTCCGCTTCGACAGGGTTTTCCAGCTACAGCGCCCCAATCCGCCGTTGCTGATCTGCCCGTCGGGCTGTGGTTTTCATGTGCATGAGCCCTGCCAACCACGACTGCTCGTGATACCCGGGAAATTGGGCGCGATTCGCAATGTGGGTCGCTGGAGGCGCTGCGTTCTCGCGTCCTCAGCCTGGATCATTCTTTCCCCCTCGGGTGATCCAGGCGGGAGGAGCGTCCACCGACGCTGGATTACAGCTCTTTTGGAGAAGTGTGGTCAGAGCGAAGCCCAGGGCTCACAATCGGGAGCGGCGCCTCTTGCGCACGGCTCGCCGTCCCCGGAGAGGGCGTGGGGACTCCAGCGATGTTGGTGGCGTCGAACGTGCAGTCGTTCCGAAGGCCCATCGCCGCGCGTGCTCATGCATCAGCCGACGACCCGTGACGATCGATGGGAAGATGAAGACGAGAGGGAGCTTGTTCATGCACCTGCACAAGAGTCGCGCGTTCTTGTCCGTCACGTTGACCGTTGGTTCGCTCGCTCTGGCGGTCGTCGCGTGCGAGAGCGAGTCTGAGAGCAGCTTCAACGAGAACGAGAACGATGCGGGCTTCGCCGATACGGGGCCTGGCTTCAACACCGACGGCGCCGCGACCGGGAAGGACGCGGAGGGGCCGGTGGAGTGCACCCCGTCGCTGCCCGCTACGTTCAAGCCGGCGTGGAAGGCTCCGACGAAGTCCGCTGCCTGCTCGACGCCGCAGCTCGGGCAGTACTTCGATGCGTGCCTGACCAACCAAGGCCCGGACGCAGGCAACCCGTGCAAGACCTGGACGGAGGACGCCGCGAACAAAGCGTGTGCAGCCTGCATCGAGCCCGCCGACAACACCGGGCCGATCCAGTGGCACCGCGATCGCTACTACTACACGCTCAACGTTGCGGGGTGCCTCGCGCTGGAGCGGAACGAGCCGAACGAGGGCGAGTGCCCGGCGACGTACGCAGCGTCGATCCAGTGCCAGCGCGATTCGTGCGATGGTTGCTTCCAGGCGGGGAATGCCACGTTCTCCGACTTCCAGAAGTGTCAGGGCAGCGCGAAGCAATCCGCCTGCGCCAGCTACGAAGGGAAGATCGGTCAGGTCTGCGGTACGACCTACAACGATCCCGATGGCGGCGCGTTCGACTGCTTCAGGAAGAACGGCGACGCGAACCAGAAGGAGCACTTCGTTCGCGTCGAGGGAATCTTCTGCGGGCAGTGAGCCCGAGCTCGGGCTCGCGAGCGGGGGCGGGATCGCCCGGCGTCACCAGTCGGCGATCGCCGCTCCCCACGTGAATCCAGAGCCGAACGCGACCATCGCGACCTTCATCCCGCGACGAAGCTTTCCGCTCTCCTCGGCTTCGGCGAGCAGGATCGGGATCGTCGCGGCGGTCGTGTTCCCGTAGCGCTGGATGTTGTGGACGATCTTCTCGTCCGGGATCCCGAGCTGCTGTTGGATGAACTGGTTGATGCGCATGTTCGCCTGATGGAAGAAGAACATGTCGATGTCCTGCCCCGTGCAGCCGGCGTCGATGCAGGCCTCCATCAGCACCGTCATCATGCGCTCGACGGCGTTCTTGAAGACCAGCTTGCCTTCCATCTGCGCCCACATGGCGTCGGGCGAGACCTGACCCCAACCCTCGGCGTTTTGCGGGATGAACGGGCGCCGGCGGATGTCCCAGATCTTCTGGGAGAGCGCGTCGGCGAAGCGCCCGTCCGCGCCGAGCGTCCAGGAGCGGACGCCGCGGTCCTCCTCGGTGGCGCTCACGATGACGGCGCCGGCGCCATCGCCGAAGAGCGAGGCCACGTTGCGGCCGCGCGTCGTCAGGTCCATCGCGGCCGAGTGGGTCTCGGCTCCGACGACGAGCACGTGCTTGCAGGCTCCCGACTTCACCATCGAGGTGGCGGTGCCGAGCGAATAGAGGAAGCCGGAGCACTGATTCCGGACGTCGAGCGCGGGGACGAACTTCGCATTCGGGCCTTCGCAGAGTCCGAGCTTTTGCTGGAGGTAGACGCCCGAGCCGGGGAACGCATGATCCGGTGAGAGCGTCGCGAAGATGATCATGTCGAGGTCGGTCTTCGCGATCCCGGCGCGCTTGATGGCCGCCTCTGCGGCCTGCAGGGCGAGGTCGCTCGTGGCGACGCCTTCTTCCGAGTAGCGCCGCTCTTCGATGCCGGTCCGCTTGTGGATCCACTCGTGGGTGGTGTCGACGCCGTACTGGGTTCGCAGGTCCTCGTTGGTCACACGACGAGGCGGTACGTAGAAGCCGGTGCCAGAAATGAATGCGTTGGGCACGATGTAATTCACGATTCCAGACGGACGATTCCGTTGCAAGGCCGGACGCTCGCGAGGCGCGTGCTCGAGCCGGGCACCGAACCGCACGAAACGCGCGATCGATTCTTGCTAGTATGATGCACATGCTTCGACGTCTCGCTCTGCTGCCGCTCGTCGCCCTCGCCATCAGCTCGTGCTCGTCGTCGGAAGACGACAAGGTGAAGGTGGACACGAAGGTGGGCGACATCCGGACGAACGAGGTCTGGAAGGACGGCCTGAAGCTGACGGGGGTGATCCGGATCTTCGAGGGCGCCACCGTGGAGATCGAGCCCGGCGCGAAGATTACGTGCTCCGAGTCCGTGCTCATCCAGGTCGGCGGTGCGATCCGCGTCGAGTCGAGCAACGAGCACGCGAGCATCGCCTGTCCGCGTTGGCGTGGAATCCAGGTCGCTCAGAACGGCCGGCTCGACATCGACGGTCTCGACATCGAGAACGCGGAGGTCGGCTACGAGACGACGAAGGGCGCCGGGACGGTGAACATCACCAACGCGAGCATCCTTGCGACGGTTCGCCCCTTCCTCGTCGGCGCCGGGTCGACCATGAACCTCACGCGCGTGAAGGCGACGACGCCGACGCAGCTCGGGGAGTTCGAGGTGAGCGTCTCCGAGGTCTTCGGTAAGCTCATCGCGAAGTTCCTGGACTACGAGGCCAACACGAACGAAGGCATCATGGTCCAGAAGGGCGGGGAGGCCGAGATCGAGGACTCCGTCCTCAAGGCGAAGAACGGTCTCGACCTCGTGTCGATGTACGGCGGGACATCGCTCAAATTGAGCTACTCCACGCTCCGGGGAGCGCACTGCGGCCCGCACCTCGGTGTGTCGAAGGACGAAGAGAAGCGCCCGCCGGGCAGGCTCGAGATCGACCACGTCACGAGCGAGGACAACATCTACGGGATCACCATCTACGCGGCGAGCGTCGAGGGCCCGCACATCATCAAGGACTCCAACTTCGCCGGGACCGCGGCGTGGCTCGATCTGCAGGGCGACCACGGGCCGATCACCTTCGAGAACGTGTTCACGACCGGCGAGGAGACGATCTTGCGGACGGACCCGCCGACCATCACGCGGGCACCCGCGAGGATCGAGGGCGCCGGCCCGCGCGGAAGCTTCTAATCGGGCCAGGCGCGCCTTCACCACGAAGGCCTGCTTTTTTGGCCGTCCTCCAGGTGCCCGTTAGTGTCGGGTAGTGGAGGTGGATGTGGTTAAGCTCGCGTCGGAGTTCCCGAACGACAATCCCGCCCTTCATCGCGGTGTCATCTGGGTCTGCGCCGAGCCGACCGGACGACCGCAGCCGGAGCGCGCATGTTCGAGCGAGCCTCCACACAGGCCGAGCGTGCTGGCGACCGACCCGGCGGCGACCGACGTCTTGGCTTCGCGCGAGGAGCATGCGCTGGAGGCGATCGAAGCGGCGCCGTGCGTCGTCGCTTCGATGGTGGAGGAGTCGGCGATCGACGTCGTCGCTTCGATGGTGGAGGAGTCGGCGATCGACGTCGCCGCTCTCCTCGACGAGTCTGCGCCGGAGGCGATCGAGGAGCCAGCGCTCGCCGCTGCTCCCGCCGACGTGATCGCGTCGACCGTCGCGCCGATCGTCTCCCAGTACGACTCGCTCGCGCCGCCGGAAGACGATGAGGAAGACGCCGGGGCGCAGCCGATCGTCGTCGAAGAGCTCGAGCCGGTCGAGGCGAGCGTCGAGGGGATGACCGCGGAGGACGCCGCGGTCGCCGTGCCTGTCGTCGTCGAACAAGCGGCTACGATGACGACTCCCGCCGTCGTGGACGCAGCTTCGCTCGATGTGGTCGCCGCCAGCAACGTGGTCGAGGGCATCGAGGCTGTCGCGGTCGAGGCCGTGGCCGATGTGCTCGATCAGCCGTTGCGCGAGCCGCCTCCGCCTGCGGTGAGCGAGGTGGTGCTCGCAGCTGGGCGCCATGACGTCGAGGTCGACGCGGTGGAGGCCGGTGCCGCCGGGGGCGCGACGCCGGTGTTCGAAGAGGTCGCCGCGAACGACGTGTCGCTCCACGACTCGAGCGTGCTGCCGCCGGCTCCCGACGATCCGTTCACCGTGCTCGTGTGCATGTTGGCCGACGTCGCCATCGGTGCAGGGTCGCCGCACGTGGCATCGCTCCTGCCCGGACTGCTCTTCGATGGGCGTCTTCCCGAGATCCTCGATGCGGACGCGGCCGAGGCCCTCCGGGAGTCCGGTCTCTGGGACGGAGCTCGGGTCGCGCCCGCGTTCGTGGCGGTGACATCCGCGTGGTGCGCGATCCTGCGCGGGACGAGCGACGACTTCGACGCGTGCGGCTCGTCGATGCTCGACGAATGGGCCGCGGACCTGCTCGCGCGGTTGCTCGCTGCGCCGGCGAAGGCGCCGTCGCTTCGTCAGGAGCTGCGGAGCCGCGGCGTCGCGGCGTTCGGGCTCGCCGCCTAGTACCTCGACCCATCGATTTCGATGGGTTGAGGTACGACCATGAGAACGAAACTCCCGGACACAAGGCTGTGCGATGACGGGAGGTTCGTTCCGCCCCCTCGCATGTCGTGGGGGCGGAACGAACCGGTCGAACTCATGGTGTCCGGGTATTAGGGCCGCGCTACTTCTCGATCAGCTTGCGGAGGCGCGGGGTGATGTGCGCGACGGCCCGCTCGCCCTTCACGCCGCCTTCGAAGCGCCGCTCCGACGCGCGGCCGTCGGGGCCGGGCCTCACGAAGAGCGGGATCAGCTTCGACGTGTAACCGGCGGCGTTGATCCGGTCGCGGTCTTCGTCGAGATCGAACTCGACGATCGACAGCTCGGGGAAGTCGGCGTCGAGCTCGCCGCGCTGAGCTGCCTGGTGGAAGCGCTGGCACGGCTCGCACCACTTCGCGCCGACGTAGACGATGATCTCCCGCCCGTCGGCCGCGGCCTTCTCACGCTCGGCGCGAACGAGCTGGGCGACCTCGCCCTCGCCGGGCTTCACGAAGCGGACGCCGCGCGCCAGGACGAGCGGCGCGCCGGTGTTGGTGTCGTTCGCGGCGGGCTTCGCGTGCCCCGGCGGGTCGGCGGGGTCGGGGCCGGCCGAGGAGCTGCTTTCCGTTCGACTGCAGCCGGACGCGAGGAGACCTGCGAGGACGAGAAGCGAGAGCGAGCGAAGAGAGGACACTGGCGGCATTCTACAGCTCACTGGGCATCGACGCGCGCCGAAGGCGCACCACTGCGGGTGGTTGTCATCTTCCTCCGCCTCCCGATCACGC
The DNA here is from genome assembly GCA_001899635.1 of Myxococcales bacterium 68-20. Taxonomy (GTDB): domain Bacteria; phylum Myxococcota_A; class Polyangia; order Polyangiales; family Polyangiaceae; genus Labilithrix. The sequence continues at coordinate 161,564 of MKVQ01000015.1, forward strand.
CGACGGCGGCTCCGACCAGCGGCTCGCGATCTCGTTCCAGGTCGGGAGGGCCTCGTCGGCCGATGTGTGGAGCACGCGGATGCGCACGATCATTCGCTCCACCACGGACGTGTAGCCGTGCTTGCGCGCCTTCATGAACATCGCCTCCATGCCCGGAAGCGGGAGCGGATAGCTGAAGCGCACCGTGTCCTGCTCGCGCAGCCGGCCTCCGCCGAGGCGAGCGCCGAGGAGCTCATGCCCGAGCTCCGGGCGTCCGGTCTCTCGATCGAGGACTTCGATGCATTTGAACGTCGAGTCGAGCCCGTAGACGCGCCGCTTCGTCCAGATCTCGGCCGCGCGCCATGGCTTCCGGTCGGCGCCCGGGAGTTGCGTCTCGTCGATGACGAAGAGCTCGACGCTCTTCCCCGCGGCGCGCGGCGGCGGCGCGGCAACCTCGCGCGGCGCCGAGCTCATCCGGACGGTGCTAGCGAGGTCGGCCGCCTTCTCCCCGCGCGCAGCCCCTCCCGCAGGTGGCACGAGCGTGGATGTTCGCGATGCGAGCGCCGGGGTCTTCTCTCGGTCTCTTGGCTTCCGTGGGTCGGCCATCGGGCCAATCCTACCAAGGGCCGCGCCGACGGCGTCCCCGCGATCGCCTCGAGGGTCGCGAGATCGTCGTCGGTCGTGGCCGGAGGGGCGGGCCCACATGTGGCCGCGGCGCGCGCGGCTATCGGCGGGGGACGCGCGATGGGCCGGTCCCGCTCGCGCTCGAAAAGGACCTCGAGTACAGCGTCGCCGCCTCGTAGAAGGTCAGCGCCGTCTCCGGGCCGCTGCGCGTGCGCTTGTTCGTGTGCGATCGCACCCATACCCAGAACGCCTCGACGCACGCACGACACGCGAGCGTGCTCGGCCCGTACTGGCAGCCGGTCGCAGGGTGCGCGGCTGGAGATCTGCAGAAGGTGCACAGCATGACGACACGCTCTCTCTCTCCGACCTCACCCGAAGTAAGCATTCTCCGGGCCGTCGCTACCGATGCGACCGGACGTGAGCGCGTCGAGCCGTGCTCCAGGGTGTGCGGCATCAGCCCGAGCGGGCGGAGGCGAGTCACGGCGGACGGTGTCCACGTCGGTCGGAGCTGGCTCCGCGAAGGTGGTGCTGCCCGTCGAGGTGGGCGCCCGGGGCCTGGAACGCCCGCGGCGCGTCCGGAGGGCGGCGATGAGCCCGAGGCGACGGAGGAAGAGGAGCGGTGGCTACGGTGCGCTTCGTGCGGTGCGCGCGTCGTACGCGAGGCCGCACGGCTCGTCGTGAACGGGAGCCATGAGCACTGCTTCCTCAACCCTTCGGGGATCCGGTACGTCGTCGGCTGCTGGGCGGCGGCGCCCGGGTGCGTCGCCGAAGGCGAGCGCTCGGCGGTGTGGACGTGGTTTCCCGGCTACGCCTGGCAGGTCGAGCTCTGCCGGAGCTGCTCGACGCATCTCGGGTGGTCGTTCCACGCGGCCACGTCGTTCTACGCGCTCATTCGAGAGCTCCTCCTGTAACGAAGGCGCGCGCGTGCCTCGCTCGAGAGCCCGTACCTAGAAACGCGGAAGGCCGCGCCAGCAGTGCTGGTCGCGGCCTTCGAGCGAGCGACGAACCGTGCGGTCGATCAGAACTGGTGCGCCTCGGTCGACTCCTCGAGCGCGAGCGTGGAGGCCTTGCCGCCCGAGATCACCTCGGCGAGCTGATCGAAGTAGCCGGTGCCGACCTCGCGCTGGTGTCGCGTCGCGGAATAGCCGTCCTTCTCGGCAGCGAACTCGGCCTGCTGGAGCTCCGAGTATGCGGCCATCCCGCCGTCCTTGTACTTCCGCGCGAGCTCGTACATCCCGTAGTTGAGCGCGTGGAAGCCCGCGAGGGTGACGAACTGGAACTTGTAGCCCATCGCGCCGAGCTCGCGCTGGAACTTGGCGATCGTCGCGTCGTCGAGGTGCTTCTTCCAGTTGAACGACGGCGAGCAGTTGTAGGCGAGGAGCTTGTTCGGGAACTCCTTCTTGATCCCCTCGGCGAACCTCTTCGCCTGCGCGAGGTCGGGCGTCGAGGTCTCGCACCACACGAGGTCCGCGTACGGCGCGTAGGCGAGGCCGCGGGCGATCGCCGTCTCGACGCCGCTCTTGATCCGGTAGAAGCCTTCGGCGGTGCGCTCGCCCTTGATGATGAACGGGTGATCGCGCTCGTCGATGTCGCTCGTGAGGAGCTTGGCGCTGTCGGCGTCGGTGCGCGCGACGAGGAGCGTGGGCACGTCGCAGACGTCCGCGGCGAGGCGCGCGGCGGTGAGGGTGCGGATGAACGCAGCGGTCGGGACGAGGACCTTGCCGCCCATGTGACCGCACTTCTTCTCGCTCGCGAGCTGGTCTTCGAAGTGGACGCCGGCAGCGCCCGCTTCGATCATCGACCTCATCAGCTCGTAGGCATTGAGCGGGCCGCCGAAGCCAGCCTCGGCGTCCGCCATGATCGGCGCCAGCCAGTGACGCTCGCGCCGTCGCTCTCCCGTGGTTGAAGACTCCGCATGCTCGATCTGGTCCGCGCGGAGGAGGGCGGCGTTGATCTTCTTCACCACCGTCGGGACGCTGTCGACCGGGTAGAGGCTCTGGTCGGGGTACATCTGGCCCGCGGTGTTCGCGTCGGCCGCGACCTGCCAGCCGGAGAGGTAGATCGCCTTCAGACCCGCGCGCACCTGCTGCACCGCCATGTTGCCGGTGAGCGCGCCGAGCGCGTGGACGTACGACTCGGTGTGGAGAAGCTCCCAGAGGCGCTTCGCGCCGAGTGTCGCGATCGTGTAGTCGATCTTGAACGAGCCCCGAAGTCGCTCGACATCGGACTTGGCGTAGGCGCGGACGATACCGTCGAAGCGCTTGGCGTGGAGCGCATCGCGTGAATCATGCGATACGAGCTCGCGATGGTCGCTCTGCGATTGATCGAGGACGTCGGTGCGGGCGGCGCTCATGGGACTCTCCTGGGTCAGCGGGCGAACTTCATGCCTCGAGTGGGTCGCGGGTCACGAGCTCGTAGGCGGGGAGGGTGAGGAACTCCTCGAATCGAGGAGCCAGAGAGAGGCGCACGAAGAGCTCGCAGGCCTCGTCGAACTTTCCGGCGGAGAAGGGGGCGTTGCCGACCTCGTCTTCGATCCGCTTCATCTCCTCCGCGACCGTGCGCTCGAAGCGCTCGGGGGAGACGACCGAGCCGTCGTCGAGCGGCGCGGCGTGATGGATCCACTGCCAGACCTGCGCGCGCGAGATTTCGGCGGTCGCGGCGTCTTCCATCAGGTCGTAGATTGGGACGCAGCCCTGACCACGGAGCCACGCCTCCAGGTACTGGATGCCGACGCGAATGTTGTGGCGGAGGCCGGCGTCGCTCCGCTTCCCCTCGTGCGGGCGAAGGAGGTCCTCACGCGTGATCTTCGCGGAGGGCCGCTTGTCGAGCTGGTTCTTCTGCGGCATGTGTTCGTCGAAGATCGCCTTCGCGATCGGGACGAGGCCCGGGTGCGCGACCCAGGTGCCGTCGTGGCCCTTCGTCACCTCGCGGAGCTTGTCCGCGCGCACCTTCGCGAGCGCCTGCTCGTTCTTGGCGGGGTCGTTCTTGATCGGGATCTGCGCGGCCATGCCGCCCATCGCGTGGACGCCACGGCGGTGGCAGGTCTCGATGAGGAGGGTCACGTAGGCGTCGAGGAACGCCTTGTCCATCGTGACCTCGCCGCGATCGGGCAAGAGCGCGGTCTTGTCGTTCGCGCGCTTCTTGATGAAGCTGAAGATGTAGTCCCAGCGCCCGCAGTTGAGGCCCGCGGAGTGCTCGCGGAGCTCGTAGAGGAACTCGTCCATCTCGAACGCGCCGGGCAGCGTCTCGATGAGGCAGGTCGCCTTGATCGTCCCGCGCGGGATCCCGAGGCGGTCCTGCGCGAAGAGGAAGACGTCGTTCCAGAGCCGCGCCTCGAGGTGGCTCTCCATCTTCGGCAGGTAGAAGAAGGGACCGGCGCCGCGGGCGATCTGCTCCTTCGCGTTGTGGAAGAAGAAGAGGCCGAAGTCGACGAGCGCTCCGGGGGCTGTCTGCCCGTCGACGAGGACGTGCTTCTCGGGCAGGTGCCAGCCGCGCGGCCTCACGAAGAGCACCGCGGTCTCGGCGTTCAGCGCGTACTTCTTCGCCGGAGCGCCGGCCTTCCCGGGCTGCTCGAACGAGATCGTCCGGCGGACGGCGTCGTAGAGGTTCTTCTGGCCCTCGATGAGGTTCTGCCAGGTCGGCGTGGTGGCGTCCTCGAAGTCCGCCATGAAGACGCTCGCGCCGGAGTTGAGCGCGTTGATGATCATCTTCCGATCGACCGGTCCCGTGATCTCGACGCGACGGTCGGCGATCACCTCCGGCACCGGAGCGCAGCGCCAATCGCCGGCGCGGATGTCCGCGGTCTCGGGGAGGAGCGCAGGCGCCTTGCCCGAGTCGAAGTCCTTCTGCCGGTCGGCGCGTTTCGCGAGGAGCTCCTGGACCCGCGGGCGGAACGTCCGGACGAGATCCACGACGAACGCGAGGGCCTCCGGGGTGAGGACGGCGTCCTGTCCCGGAGCCGGTGTTGCACGGAGGGAGTAGGTGGGAACGGGGGTCGTCATATCCGCACTCTAACTTCGCGTTGATGCAACGTGTTAGGAGATTGCGGTGAGAGCTCATCGCAGTCAAGATTGGTTATAGGTACTTGGGAAACAGTGGTTTTATGTTGTCAATGACACGCTGTAGCGCTGTAAATTGTGTCAATGACAAGCTCGCCCCGGAGATGAGAAATGCCCCTGCGTCAAACTGCCGAAGCGCCGCGGTTCGGAGCGAAGGTTCGAGCCCTCCGGCGCCGTGAAGCGCTCAGTCAGGTGCAGCTCGCGGACAAGCTGGGCGTCTCGCCGAGCTACCTGAATCTGATCGAGAACAACCGCAGACCGCTCCCGGCGAACCTGCTGATCAAGCTCGCGCAGCTCTTCAGCGTCGACGTCCATTCGTTCGCGACCGACGAAGACGCGCGGCTCGTTGCCGATCTCACCGAGGCGTTCGCCGATCCGCTGTTCGAGGAGCAGGACCTCACCTCCGTCGACGTGCGTGAGCTGGCCGTCGCGAGCCCGAGCGCCGCGCGCGCCGTGCTGTCGCTCTATCGCGCCTATCAAGCCGCGCGGTCCTCCGCCGATGATCTCTCGTCCCGCCTCTCGGACGGCGAAGAGCTTGCCTCGCCGGGCGCGCACCTCCCGAGCGAAGAGGTGACGGACTTCATCCAACGCTCCTCGAACCACTTCCCGGATCTCGAGGCCGCCGCGGAGGCGATCGCGTCGCGGGCGAAGCTGACGAGCGAAGATCTCTACCCCGGCCTCATTCGCTATCTCGAGAAGCATCTCGGCATCGAAGTCCAGATTGCGCGCTGGGGCTCGGAGCGCGGCGTCCTCCGCCGCTACGATCCCCACCGCAAGCTGCTCGTCCTCTCCGAGCTCCTCCCGACGCGCAGCCGCACGTTCCAGCTCGCGCACCAGCTCGCGGTGATGACGCAGGGAGCGCTGATCGACCGGATCACCGCCGAGGCGCGGTTGACGACGGAGGAGTCTCGCGGCCTCGCGCGCGTCACGCTCGCGAACTACTTCGCCGGGGCGGTGCTCATGCCGTACGCGGCGTTCCTCGAGGCGGCAAAGCAGGAGCGCTACGACATCGACGTGCTCGGCCGGCGCTTCCGCGTCGGCTTCGAGCAGGTGTGTCACCGGCTCACGACGCTCCGTCGTCCCGGCGCGGAGGGCGTTCCGTTCCACATGATGCGGATCGACGTGGCCGGGAACATCTCGAAGCGCTTCAGCGCGTCCGGGATCCGCTTCGCGCGCTTCTCCGGCGCGTGTCCGCGATGGAATGTCTTCAGCGCGTTCCTCACCCCCGGGATGATCCGCATCCAGCTCTCGCGCATGCCCGATGCGAAGGAGTACTTCTGCATCGCGCGCACCATCCAGAAGGACTCGGGCGGCTATCACTCGCAGCACCCGGTCCAGGCGATCGGCCTCGGCTGTCGGGTCGAGCACGCTCGCGAGCTCGTGTACTCGGACGGGATCGACATCACGAGCCCCGACACCTGCGTTCCGGTCGGCGTCACCTGCCGCCTCTGCGAGCGCACCGACTGCGAGCAGCGCGCGCTGCCGTCGCTCAAGGTGCCGCTCCGCGTCGACGAGAACGTCCGCGGCGTCTCGCTCTACGCCGCCGTCCACGGCGCACGAGGCCGGAGCTAAGGCGCAACTCAGTTGCGCCGATCCTGAAAGCTCGAAGCGGTCGGCTCACACGTACTCGCTTTGACCGGAGATTCACGCCCGCTCGCCCAACGGGCGGGCGTGAATCGGAGGTCACTCCAAGTGAGCACCGCTATAGGCCGAGGTCGGTTCTAGGTCAGCCGCTGCCGGAGCGCCGAAGACCCGAGGCAAGACCGAAGCGACACCGAAGCGACGCCGGACAAGACGTAGAAAGTCGCCCGCGACGGACGGCGCCCGCCATCGTGAGAAAACGGTAGCCGAAGCGCGCGCTGGAGCTTCTCGTTCGGAGCTGACGAAAGGGGCTTGCACGGACGCGGGGGCCCATTGATGATGTCCTCGAACATGTCTCGGAGTTCGGCGGCCAAGGTCGCGCGATGGCTGGTCGGCAAGGAACGACGCGACGAAGCGGTCGCGCTCCTTTGCTCCTGGGCCGCGAACGGCCCGAACGACAAGGACGGGCAGGAGCTCCTCGCGGAGGCGTTCCGCCTAGATCCCGGCTCTCAGCTCGCGCAGCTCGCGTTCGAGCGCATGGAGGGGATCTCCGCGAAGGACCACGGTCCGCTCGACGAGGCCATCGCGCGATGGACCGCCGAGGAGATCAGCAAGCTCGAGAAGCAGATCGCACGCCCGAACTTCATGCGGGCGCAGGTCGGCTTCAACAACAACGTCAAGTTCAACGGCCTGGTCTTCCACATCCAGACCGAGGACTCCGGCCTCGATCGCCCCCACATCATCACGCACCTCTTCGCCGACGGTGGCCGCATCATCAAGAGCCACAAGCGCATCTACGCGAACGAGGTGAAGCGGGACGACATCGCCCAGTACGTGCGTGCCCTCATGAAGGGCCAGCACATGGAGATGGCGATCATGCTGCGCGAGGGGCGGTTCGACGAGGTCATCGCCGGACGCGCCATGGGAGGCATGGAGCTCTTCGAGGAGCCGCCGCGCCTCGAGGTGCAGAAGCTCGCCACGAAGAAAGAGGAGCGCGTCGAGGCCGCCGCGCCGGTGCGCTCGATGACGCCGCCGTCGGTCCCGGCCGTGCCCGCGGTCGCCGCTCCTCCGCCGCCGGTCGTCGCCGAGTCGCCGTCGATCTCGAAGCTCGTCGGCAAGCCCGTCCCCAGGTCTTCGCAGAAGGCACGCTTCCGGCTGAACGTCGTCCGCAGTCTCACCGGCGGCCCCGCGTACTACGAGCCGCTCGGCGACGCCGCGATCATCGGGCGTGACGGCGCGATCTCCCTCGAGAACGAGCGCTTCTGCCATCCGCGCGAGGCGCAGATCCGCTGGCAGAAGGGCCGGATGTGGCTCGTGGACCTCGAGGCCGGCAACGGTGTCTTCCTCCGCATTCGCCAGCCCGTCGAGCTCGAGATCGGCGACGAGTTCATGGTCGGCGATCAGGTGCTCCTCATCGAGCGCAATCCCGAGCCGAACGACGGCCCCGGCCCCGGCCCGACGTACTTCTACTCGTCGCCGAAGTGGCCCTCGTCGTTCCGCGTCGTGCAGCTCTTCGAAGGTGGCGCCAAGGGCGCGTGCGTCGTGGCGCGTGGCACGACGATGCAGATCGGATCGGCGATCGGCGACTTCGTCTTCACGGCGGACCCGCTCGTCGAGGATCAGCACTGCCTCGTCGAGGAGCAGGCCGGCTCGATCGTCCTCTCCGATCTGGGCTCGCGCACGGGCGTCTTCGTTCGCATCAAGGGCGAGCAGGAGCTCCTCGCCGGTGACGAGATCATCGTCGGCCGGACGCGCATGGCGCTCGAAGCGCTCGCAGTCTGACGCGCTCGCCCGCGCGCGCCTCGTGGCACACCGACGCGCAATCTGGGCGTGATATTGAGCGCTCGTGGTCAGACGTAGTTTTGTCCCGCTTGCGCTCTCTCTCGTAGCGGGCTGCGCGCTCCTCGTGGATTCGGCGGGCTTGAGCGGGGGAATGTCCGACAACGAGTCGGACGGGGGCGGTGACGCTTCCGTAGACGCACCGGCACTCGACGCGACTGCCGGCGATGCGGGGGCGGATTCCGCCTTCGACGCGAGCACCACGTACTGCGCGGGGCGCACGACGGCGCTCTTTTGCGACGACTTCGACCGAACGACACCACTCGCGGCGCTCTGGGACTCGACGACGTTGCCCGGCGCCATCGGGTTGATCGACTCGTCGCATTCGAGATCGGCGCCGAGCTCGCTCTCGCTCGTTGCCGACGCGTCGACCGGCCCGCTTGCCAACCTCTCGTTGCACAAGGTCGTGACCGTCGGGCCGTCGGCGGTCGCATTCCGGTTTCAGTTCCGGCCCGCGCGCACGGGGGCCGGCCCATCGGTGGTCAAGTTCAACTACGCCAGCGGCTTTGGCTACTACGCGTACATGGGCGAAACGATAAACGTCCGCGTCGGCGGCCCCATACCCGAGATGAACATCGGCACCGCCCTCATCAGCGTGAACCAATGGCATCTCATCGAGTTCGTGATCGAGCCGCCGACCATGACCGGTGCGGGGCACGGCCGGCTCACGCTCAAGGTCGATGGGACTGTCGCAATCGGTCCACGCGATCTCGATCCGGCGGCGAACGCGCACTACACGACCAGCGCGGCGATCGACGTCGGCATCGTGCACTTTCCCACCGGGAGCTGGAGCGGCTGGATCGACGACGTCGAGGTCGCGAACGTGCCCTGAAGGTGACGGACCACCGAACGACGGAATCGTAGCCTTGGCTTGCGGACGGGCTTGCGATTGCTTCGAAGCTCTCCCAGCCTGACGCGCTCGCGCGCGCATCCTGTCAGCCCGAGCTCGCGGCTCAGCGCTTCGCGATCTGGTGCATGAGCACGCGTCCGACCTCCGGCAGTAGTCCGCCGACGCGGCTCATGACGGCGACGTTTGCCTGCGGGATGTAGTGGAGGCCGCGCCCGTGGGCGGCTTTCCACACCACCGCGGCGACGTCTTCGGCAGTGAGGTTCACGCCGAGGCGATGGAGCGAGCGGGGCCGGTGGGTTTGTGTCTCGACCAACGGCGTCGCGACGTAGCTCGGCATCACGTCGCAGACGCGAATCCTCTTCGGCCGGAGCTCGATGTCGAGCGCCTCCGTGAGCGCGCGGACGGCGAACTTCGATGCGGAGTAGGCGGCGAGCTCGGGCTGCCCGTACGTCGCCGACGCGCTCGACATGTTGATGATCGTGCTCTGGCCCTCCTCCGCGGCCGTGCGCTCGAGCACGGGGAGGCTCTTCTGGATGCCCAGGATGACGCCCATCACGTTGACGTCGAGCTGCCTCCTGCACTCCGCGGGCGTGACGTCCTGGAAGTGGCCGGTGCGCATGATGCCCGCGCAGTTGAACAGGATGTCCATGCGATGCGCTTGGGACTCGAAGTCGGCGAGGGCCGCCGACCAGGCCTCCTCGTTCGTCACGTCGATGCGGCCGTGGCAGCACGCGTCTTTGCCCGCCGCGGCGACGATTTCGTCGGCGACGCGGCGTACGCCCTCGACGTCGACGTCGTAACAGCCGACCTTGAAGCCCCGCCTTGCGAAGAGAAGCGACGTCGCGCGTCCGATCCCGGACGCTGCCCCCGTAACGAAGATCGCCTTCATCGCGAGCCAATGTACCGGTCGTCCGTGCGCGTGTCGCGACCAAGGACGGGGCCGGATCCGCTGGTGCGGATTGAGGCGTGCCGCCGCTTCCGCTAGCGTCGCCGCCATCATGGCTGGCCGTTACGGAATGTCGTTCGCGAAGAAGCACATCGAGCAGGGTGACTACGAGGAGGCGATCGCAGCGGCGACCGAGGAGATCGACGGAGGCAACACCGGCCCCGAGCCGCTCTTCGACCGCGGGACCGCGTACGAGCTCTCGGAGCAGTACGTGGAGGCTGTGGTCGACTTCGAGCTCGCGATCGAGAAGAACCGCGCCGAGAAGGAGCTCGATCCGTTCGTGCTCGACGACGCGTACTTCAGCGCGACGCTCGCGGCGGCGCGCGCCGAGTCGAAGGCCGATCTCATGAAGGCCGTCGCTCGCCTCGATCGGTACCGCGAGCTCTGCCCTGAGGGCGCCCACGTCGCCGAGAGCCGGGAGTGGCAGAAGCGCCTCCGTGGCGAGCTTCCGAGCCTGCTCGACAAGACGAAGGACGTCGACGCCGTCTGACCGCGTCACGCCGGCGCGATGGGGGAATCGCGCTCGGATGAGCGAGCTGGGGGGGAAGCTGCTCTCGTGATGGGCGCGATGCGGAACTGCTTCTCGTGATGAGCGAGCTGCTGCTCTCGTGATGAACGGCTCTCGCCATCGGCACGATGGTGACGACTCTCGTGATGGGCGCGAACGGGACTCGCTAGCGAGCGGGCTCGCGCGGCGACGACGCGCAGGACGGAGGCGCCCCGCGTCGTTCGCGAAGGGGGACGAGAGAAAGAGAGATTTCACAGGGAGACGGGGAGACCGCTGTCTCGCTGTCTCCCTGTAAAATCCCTCGTTCTCTTCGCTTGTACGGGCGCGTGAGCGCGTCCGTCGGGGCCACTCGTCGATCAACACCGCGTGGTGAAGGCGTCGGGCGTCTGCGCTGTCGGAGCAGTCGTCGTCCGGCCGGTGCATCAGTGATCGAGGCGTGACTCAGGGGCGTGCGTCTGCGCGATCGGAGCGGTGGTCGTCCGTCCGGGGCGTCAGCGGCCGCGACGTGACTTGTAGAGGTCGATGAGGCCGTTGGTCGAGGCGTCGTGCGTCGTCACGCGGCCGGTGGACTCGAGCTCGGGGAGGATCGCGTTTGCGAGCTGCTTGCCGAGCTCGACGCCCCACTGGTCGAAGCTGTTGATGTTCCAGACGATGCCCTGGACGAAGATCTTGTGCTCGTAGGCCGCGATGAGCGCGCCGAGCGTGCGCGGCGTGACCTTCTGGACGAGGATCGACGTCGTCGGGCGGTTGCCGGGGAAGACCTTGTGCGGGGTGAGCAGGTCGACGCGCTCCTTCGACATGCCGGAGGCCACGAGCTCCGCGCGTGCCTCCGCTTCGGTCTTCCCGCGCATCAGCGCCTCCGTCTGGGCGAAGAAGTTCGCGAGGAGGATGTCGTGGTGACGACCGAGCGGGTTGTGTGACTCGATCGGCGCGATGAAGTCGCACGGGACGAGGCGCGTCCCCTGGTGGATCAGCTGGTAGAACGCGTGCTGTCCGTTCGTGCCCGGCTCGCCCCAGACGATCGGTCCCGTGGTGTAGCCCGCGATCGCGCCGCCGTGACGGTCGACGCGCTTGCCGTTCGACTCCATGTCGCCCTGCTGGAAGTACGCCGCGAAGCGGTGGAGGTACTGGTCGTAGGGGAGGATGGCGTGCGACTCGGCGCCGAAGAAGTTCGCGTACCAGATCCCGAGCATGCCCAGGATGACCGGGATGTTCCGCTCCAGCGGCGCGGTCCGGAAGTGCTCGTCGATCTCGTAGGCGCCGCCGAGGAGCTCCTCGAAGGCGTCCATCCCGATCATGATCGCGATCGAGAGGCCGATCGCGCTCCAGAGGGAGTAACGGCCGCCGACCCAGTCCCAGAACGGGAACATGTTCTCGGGGTCGATCCCGAAGGCGCGGACCTCCTTCTCGTTCGTCGAGAGCGCGACGAAGTGCTTGGCGACTGCGCTTTCGTCGAACCCGGGCTGCGCGAGGAGCCACACCCGCGCGGTGTGCGCGTTCGTGAGCGTCTCCTGGGTGGTGAAGGTCTTCGACGCGACGATGAAGAGCGTGCGCTCCGGATCGACGGCGTGCAGCGCCTCGGCGATCGCGGTGCCGTCGACGTTCGAGACGAAGTGCGGGCGGATTCTACGCTCGTGGTACGGCACGAGCGCCTCGGTCACCATCACCGGCCCGAGATCGGAGCCTCCGATCCCGATGTTGACGATGTGCGTGATCGACTTGCCGGTGTGGCCCTTCCAGGCGCCCGACCGGACGCGATCGCTGAAGGCGCGCATCTTGGCGAGCACGGCGCGCACGTCGGGCATCACGTCCTTGCCGTCGACGAGGATCGCGCGGTCGCCGCGGTTCCGGAGCGCCACGTGCAGCACGGGCCGGTCCTCGGTGAAGTTGATGCGCTCTCCGGCGAACATGCGGTCGCGCCACCGCTCGACCTCGGCTTGCTTCGCGAGCGCGAACAGGAGCGCCATCGTCTCGTCGGTGACGCGGTGCTTCGAATAGTCCACGAAGAGGCCGCAGGAATCCTGCGAGAGTCGCGCGAAGCGCCCCGGATCCGACGCGAAGAGGTCGCGCATGTGCACGCTCTTCATCGTCTCGTGATGCTTCGACAGGGCCTGCCACGCGGGTGAAGAGGTGAGGGGGCTCGCCATGGTGGCGCGATGATAACCGAGGCGCGTCGGAGCTCGACCACCCACTCGTTGGCGAGCGCGCTCGAGGCGGGACGTTCCTGCGATGCGACCGGCCGCGGGGGCCGTCTGGTGCTGCCGGTCGCACCGAGCGGCGCCCTCGACCCGGAGGTGCTATGCTAGGCTGCTCGGCCGCATGCACGGCGCCGCGACGGAGCCTCTGCCCAGAGAGGGCTCCGCCAGAACTGAGCTCTCGATCCGCTGCAAGGGGTTGCAGAAGTCCTACGAAGACGTCGTTGCGGTCGACGGGCTCGACCTCGAGGTCCGCGTCGGCGAGTGCTTCGGGCTGCTCGGACCAAACGGGGCAGGGAAGACGACGACGGTGGAGATCCTCGAGGGGCTCCTCCAACCCTCGGGCGGCACCGTCGAGATCCTCGGGCATCGCTGGGAGACCGACGAGCGTTGGCTCCGCGAGCGCCTCGGCGTCTCGCTCCAGCAGACGAACCTGCCGGACAAGCTGACCGTCCGCGAGACGATCAAGCTGTTCCGCTCCTTCTTCATCGAGGGGCGCGACGTGGACAAGGTGATCGATCTCGTCGCCCTCCGCGAGAAGGAGCACGCGAAGTACGACACGCTCTCTGGCGGCCAGCGCCAGCGCCTCGCCGTCGCTTGTGCGCTCGTCGGTGATCCGAAGCTCCTCTTCCTCGACGAGCCGACGACCGGCCTCGATCCCCAGTCGCGCCGGATGCTCTGGGACGTCGTCCTCGCGTTCAAGGAGCAGGGCGGCAGCGTCCTGCTCACGACCCACTACATGGACGAGGCCGAGCGGCTCTGCGATCGCGTCGGCGTCATCGACCACGGCAAAATGATCGCGCTCGGGACGCCGAAGCAGCTCATCGACTCGCTCGGCGGCAGCCAGATCGTGGAGATCTCGCTCGCGTCGGCGCCGGCCGAGGACGAGGCGCGCGACGCGCTGGCGGCGTCGCTTGCCGGTCTGCCGGGCGTGAAGGCGTCGCGCTTCCTCACCGGACGGATCGTCCTCACGGTGGAGCACCTCCATCTCGCGCTTCCCGCGGTTCTCGGGACGCTCGACGAGAAGCGCCTCGAGCTTGCGAACCTGTCGACGCACCACGCGACGCTCGAGGACGTGTTCGTCACCCTCACGGGGAGGGCGCTCCGTGAGTGAGGCCGTGAGCGCCCGTCGCGCGCGTCTGAACGCGATCACCGAGCTCGCGCTCGCGCGTTTCCGGCTTTTCTATCGCGAGCCCGGGTCGATGTTCTGGACCTTCGGATTCCCGCTCGTTCTCTCGATCGTCCTCGGGATCGCGTTTCGCAACCGCGATCCGGAGCCGGTCGTCGTCGCCGTCGAGTCGTCGTCCGCCCTCACGCTCGCGCGGGCCGAGCGCGCGAAGGAGATCCTCGCGAAGGCCGACGACGTGAAGGTCAAGGTGCTGCCGCCCGACGAGGCGAACGCCGAGCTTCGCACCGGCAAGGTGAGCCTCGTCGTCGTCCCGGAGGAAGGTGAGGGCGGCTACGCGTACCGCTACGATCCGACGCGTCCGGAGAGCCGTCTCGCGCGTTCCGTCACTGACGACGTCCTCCAGCGCGGCGAGGGGCGCAAGGACGCTTACGCGCCCGTCGCGAAGATCGTGACGGAGCCCGGCTCCCGTTACATCGACTTCCTGATCCCCGGGCTCGTCGGGCTCGGGCTGATGTCGACCGGACTCTGGGGGATTGGCTTCTCGCTCGCAGAGATGCGGACGAAGAAGCTGATCAAGCGGCTCACGGCGACCCCGATGCGGCGGAGCGACTTCTTGCTCTCGTTCCTCCTCGTCCGGGCGGTGCTGTTGCCAATCGAGCTCGTGCCGCTCCTCGTCTTCGCGCGGCTGGTGTTCGACGTCGGCTTGCACGGGAACATCCTCACGCTCGGTCTCACGGCGCTCGTCGGCGGCCTCGCGTTCGCGGGCATGGGCCTCCTGCTCGCGTGCCGTGCGGAGAACCCGCAGATCGTGAGCGGGCTCATCAACGTCGTCTCGTTCCCGATGTACCTCTGTTCGGGCGTGTTCTTCTCGTCGTCACGCTTCCCCGACGCCGTCCAGCCGCTGATCCGCTACATGCCGCTGACGGCGCTGAACGACGCGCTCCGCGCCGTGATGATCGACGGCGCGCCGCTCTCCGCGGTCGGAGGCAAGGTCGGCCTCTGCGCGGCGTGGGGGCTCGTCTCCTTCGTGCTCGCGATCCGCTTCTTCAAGTGGCGCTGACGTCAGAGCACCGCTCCGTTCGCGCCGATCGAATCTCCGCCGACCTCGGTCGCATTGCTTCGTCGCTCGTCCGGACGCTCGAGTCTCCGTCGTCGGTGACAGTCGGTTCGCAAGCCGATCGGTGCTTTAGTCGGTCGTGTCGCGCTCCGGTGGCGCCTCGTCCGGCGGCGGAGGCGTAGGCGTAGGCTCGCTCGAAGTCCCATCGGGCGTCGCCGGGGAGGTCGGCTTCTTCGGGCGCGGTCGCGCCTTCTTCGGCGGCGCGCTCATGGCCGCGGCCGCTGCGCTCGGCGCCGCTTCGGAGGGGGAGGGCGCGGCTGTCGGAGCGTCCAGTGCCGTCGTCGTCGAGCCGGTCGATTGGGCCGACACGACGGTGGCGGGATCGGCGGTCATCGTTGCCGTTGCCGTTGCCGTTACGGTCGGCGTTGCCGTTGCCGTTGCCGTCGCCGTGGCAGCGCTCACGCGGCTCGCGTTCGCCTCGCGATGCCGCACAGCGAGGGCATAGGTCACGACGCCCGCGAGGAGCCCGATCGCGATCGGCACGAGCACGCGGATGATGCCGCCGGAGCGCTTCGGGACGATGGTTGCGAGGAGCGGTCCCGGGCTCGCGGGCGCGCCCGAGGGCCGGGCAGCGACGTTCCTCGGCGCGCCGACGAGAGGCGCAGGCGCTTCGATGAACGGTGCTGTCGCTGCGAGGTTCAGCGGCGGCGCCGAACGCACCTCGGCGCTCGCCGCGGCCGGCGGTACGGACGCGCGCTGGCCCGTCGTTGCGACGTTCGGTGGTGGCGCGGAGCGCACCTCGCGACCCGCCGCGGCCGGCGGTACGGAGCTGTGCGGGCCGGACAGCGTGGGGTCGTCCGGGTTCGTCGCGCGGGCCGGGGGGCCGATACCCGGAGCCGTCCGCATCGACGGAGACGTCTTCGGGTGTGCATGGGGAGCGAATGCCGGCGGCGCCGAGCGCGCCCGCGGCGTCATCTCCGGTGGAGCGCCTGCCGCCGGTCGAGGCGCGGCGCGCTTCCACTCTGCTTCCGTTGCGCCTGCGCTCGCGCTCTCCCTCGCGGCGCGCGGATCGAAGCGAGGGAGCGTGCGGGCGTCGAAGCTGTCGTCGTCGAACGCGAGCGGCGAGTCTGCGAGTGCCGCCTCGAAGAGCGCCGCCGGGGCCGGCATCGCCTGGCTCCCGGGCGAAGTGGGACGCTCCTCGGCATAGTCCGACGGCACCCGCTCGGTGATCGGCGCCAGCTCCGGCGACGGACGGAGGGAGAAGACGGGATCGTTCCGGAGTGAGAACGTCGGATCCTCGCTCATCGCCATCGACGGGGGATGCTCGCGCTGCGTGATCGGAGCGACGCTCGTGAACACCCCGTCGCTCGGCGGCGGGCTCGCGACTGGAGCCGTCCGGTGCTTCGCCCTGCTCTCGTCGAACGCGGAGTGCGACTGGGGCCGTCCGGCGAGCGTGGGCTCGTCGTCGGGAGTCCGTCGAGTCGGCACCGGCGGCGTGCTGGCGTCGTGATCGAGCCGCTCGAGTTGCGTCGAGGTCTCGCCGTCGAGCGACATCCGGGCCCAACGCAGCGCCTCGCGCATCGCGGCAGCGTCGGCCCAACGCTCCGCCTTGTCGAACGCGAGCGCACGGTCGATGACCGACGCGACCGCTCGCGGCGTCTTCGGCGCGACCTCGCGGATCCGACGTGCGGGCGTGCGTGCAGTCGCGATCAGTTTCGTCTTCGCGTCACCGCCGAGGTGGACCGACTGGCCCGCGATGACGGTGAAGAGCGTCGCGCCGGCGGCCCAGATGTCGCTCCGTACGTCGACGTCCTCACGGCGCCCCAGCGCTTGCTCGGGCGGCATGAACGCGGGCGTGCCGAGGACCATGCCCGTGTCCGTCATCTCGCTCGACCTCCGGCCGTCGTTGAAGCGCGCGACGCCGAAGTCGAGGAGCTTCACCTCGTTCTTCCGTGTGATGAAGACGTTCTCCGGCTTGAGGTCGCGGTGAAGGACCTCGTGGGCGTGCGCAGCGGAGAGGACGTCGAGCATCGCGTCGGCGATCTGGAGCGCCTCCGCGAGGGGGACGCGCCCGCCGAGCCGCTGGCGCCGCTCCTCGAGGTTCTCCCCCTCGAGCAGCTCCATCACGATGAACGTGCAGCCGTCCTCGGCCACGTCGTCGTCGATCGCGCGTACGACGCCGGGATGGCCGATCGCGTTCGCGAAGTAGCCCTCGCGCCGGAAGCGCTCAGCCATCGACGGATCGCGGGCGAGCTCCCGGTGGAGGACCTTGAGCGCCACGCGGCTTCCGTTCCGGTGGGTGGCCGCGTAGACGTTCGCCATCGACCCGGTGGCGATGAACGCGTCGATCCGGTACTTGTCCCGGATCATCGTTCCGACGCGGCGGTGTGCGCGCTGTCCCGGCCCCTCCGCCAACGTCTCTCCCTCGCCTCCCGATCCAGCAGCCTATCATGCCTCGGCCCGCACCCATGAGAGTCCACCTCGTCGACGGCACCTTCGAGCTCTTCCGAGCCCATTTCGCTCCGCGTCCGGCCAAGGTCGTGAACGGCGTCGACGTGAAGGCCACGGCCGGGGTGGTGGGGTCGATGCTCGCGCTTCTCGAGGACAAGGCCGAGGCGGTCACGCACCTCGCGATCGCATTCGACAACCCGATCGTGAGCTTCCGGAACGAGCTCTTCGACGGGTACAAGTCCGACGCCGGCATCCCGACGTCGCTCCGGGCGCAGTTCGATCTCGTGGAGGTCGCGGCCCGGGCGCTCGGGATCGTGGTGTGGTCGATGGACCGCTGGGAGGCCGACGACGCGCTGGCCACTGCCGCGACGCGCTTCGCCGGGCCTGACACGCAGGTCCGCATCCTCACGCCGGACAAGGACCTCGGGCAGGTCCTCTCGGGCGACCGGGTTGTGCAGGTCGATCGGATCCGTCGCAAGGTGATCGACGAGGCAGCGATGCGCGAGCGCCGGGGAGTCGGGCCGAAGAGCATCCCCGATCTGCTCGGCTTGATGGGGGACGCGTCCGACGGGATCCCCGGCATCCCGGGCTTCGGCGAGAAGTCCTCCGCGGCGCTGCTCGCGCGGTACGAGGCCATCGAGGCGATCCCGGACGACGCCGCGGACTGGGACGTCAAGGTGACGGGCGCGCCCAGGCTCGCGGCGACGCTCGCCGCTCGTCGCGAAGACGCGCTCCTCTACAAGCGGCTCGCCACGCTCGTGCGCGACGTCCCGCTCGCGGAGTCGCTCGCGGACCTCGAGTACCGAGGCGCGTTGCGCGGTCCCTACGCGGAGCTCTGCGCCCGACTCGACATGACGCCGCGCTGGACGCGCTTCCGCGATTGAAGCGCCGCGAGCGAAACGCGAATCAGAACGTGACGCCGTAGACGTCGCGGAAGCGGATGTACGGCTCGCGATTCGGATCGACGTCGGCGAGCCCGACGCGGAGCGACACCGTCTCGCCGTCGCCCCACGGCCACCAGAGGCCGTAGACGAGGAGGCCGTTGATCGGACCGGTCGAGAGCGCGATCTGTCCCTGGCGGATGCCGCCGGCGCGCTCGACGACGTCGCGGAGAGCTTGCGGTGCACGCACGATCGTCGCCGACGTCCACTCGTTCTGGAGCGCGATCTGGGTGGCCGTACGCGCCGCCGGCTCCTGCTCGGTCGTGAACGACGACGTCACGCAGAGGAGGCGGGGATCCCAGCTCCAGCCTCGCGTCGGCCAGGAGGCCTTCATGCGGCCGAGACTGTCGAACAACGGCTGCCAGGCCTCGTTCCAACCACGAATGGTCATGCGGGGCAGTCTAGACCAGTCTCGAGCGACGCAAGAGATGATCTGCGCGAGAAAATGCGCCGGCGCGGTGGCCGTGGCGCGGGGTCAGTAACGAATGACGGGCCCCTTGGCGAGCCCGCCGTTCGGGGCGCGCGCATAGAGGCGCAGGTGACTGCCGGGCTGGAGGTTCCCGGTGTTCGGCACGTAGAGCTTGAGTTGGTGCGGGCCGGGCGCCAGGTTTCCGAGCGTGCCGCCCTCGCCGTTGATGAACTTGCCGTCCTCGACGACGGCGATCCAGACGGTGAGCCTCCCGACATCGACGACGCTGCCAAGCTCGCTCGGCAGCTCTTCGTGACCGACGATCGTGTCGGCGCGGAAGCCGTAATGGGGCTCGCCGTTCTCCGACGTCGTCACGATGTAGAGCGCGTCCGCGGGGCCTTCGACGGTCGCGCGGAAGACGAGGTCACGGTTGCCGTCGGGACGGATGCCGCCGTCGCGCATCGCGATCTTGTCGACGTTGAGGTTCTCGATGTCGACCGAGAACGCCGTCACCTTCGTCGAATCGGGCGCCACCGGCGGTGTGTCGCCCCGCGCTCGCCGCGACGGACCGGTGCCGGCAGTCGTCTCCGGCTCCCGGGCCGGCCCGCATGCACCTAGGACGAACAGAGCGGCGAGGAAGGCGAGCGCGGCGCGCATGCCGATCTTCTACTCCTTGTCGGAGGTGCCCGACAACCGCGGTAGACTCAGCCTCCCGATGAGGACGC
This sequence comes from Myxococcales bacterium 68-20, assembly GCA_001899635.1. Lineage (GTDB taxonomy): Bacteria > Myxococcota_A > Polyangia > Polyangiales > Polyangiaceae > Labilithrix. The sequence goes on from MKVQ01000015.1 coordinate 180,856, forward strand.
TCTCCCCCGCGCCGCGCGCGTTCGTAGATCCGGAGACCCGCGCTCCCGCGTTCGGCTCGTATGCGGGCCCGCTCCCGCCGATCCACTTCGACGGCCTCGCGCTCGCGGATCGAGCGCTCCGTCGGAAGAAGTGGCTCTACGTGGCGCTCACGTCGGACGAGCTCTGGATCGCGCTCGCCGTGGTTCGCATGGGCTATGCAACGAACGCGTTTGCGTTCGCCTATCATCTCGGGGAGCGCCGGATGCTCGTCGACGCGACGGTCGTGGGACCGCCGCGCGTCGCCGACGTCACGGAAGACGTCCACGCGCCCGGCGTCCTCGCGCGGTTCGGCTTCGGGCGCTCCACCGTCGCGCTCGAGCGGCGAGGGGACGTCTGCGATCTGCGCGCGCGCTTCGCCGATCTCGAGATCGAAGCGTCGATCGACGAGACGACCGCTCCGCCGGCGATCGCGGCGATCTCCGAGCTCGGTCCATCGCTCGTCTCGGCGACCGAGAAGCGCGCGCTCGCGGCCGTCCGTGGAAGCGTCGTCGCGCAGGGGAGGCGCTTCTCGCTCGACGGTGCGTTCGGCGGCTACGACTACACGCACGGCCTGATGCCGCGGAACACGCGCTGGAAGTGGGCGTTCGCCATGGGGCGCGCGAAGGACGGCGCGCCGGTCGGGTTCAATCTCGTCCAGGGCTTCGTCGGCGCGTCGGAGTGCGCGGCGTTCCGGTCGGGCGGCGTCTCCCCGGTCTCGGAGCCGCGCTTCGACTTCGACGTCGCGCAGCCCGAACGTCCATGGCGGCTCGTCGGAGACGGCATGGACCTCACGTTCGACGTCGGAGCCGTGCACGCCCAGCACACGAACCTCCTCCTCGTTCGCTCGCGCTTCCTGCAGCCCGCCGGCACCTTCAGCGGGACCATGAGGATCGACGGTCGAGACGTCGAGCTCGACGGTGTGCCGGGCGTCGTCGAGGACCAAGACGTCCTCTGGTGAGGCGGGGGCCCCGAGCCATCGCTGTGGCGATCGCGATGGCGCCGAGGCGCTTCTGGAGCCGGGCGCTCGGCGTCGCTCCTACGCGCGATGCTGACGGACGATCGCACGGCCTGTAGAGTGTTCGGGGATGGCCGAACCTAGCGCGAACACGCAGGAGCTTCCGCGCGTTCTGACGCTCCGCGACGCCACGATGCTGGTCGTCTCCTCGGTCATCGGCGTGGGGATCTTCCTCACGCCCGGGGACGTCGCGAAGGAGTTTCCGAGCGCCGGCTGGTTCTTCTTCGCCTGGCTCCTCGGCGGGGCGCTGGCGCTCGCGGGCGCGCTCGCGAACGCCGAGCTCGGCGCGATGTTCCCGAAGGCCGGCGGCAACTACGTCTACCTCACGGCGGCCTACCATCCGATCGCCGGCTTCATGGTGGGCTGGCTCTCGTTCTTCGCGATCTTCGCCGGGACGGTCGCGACGCTGGCGATCGGCTTCACGCTCTCGCTCTCGAGCCTCGTCCCGCTCGCGCCGGTCGCGAAGATCGTCGTCGCGATCGCGGTCATCTGGGTGGCCTCCGCCGTGAACGCGTATGCGACGAAGGCCGGTGCTGCCCTCAACACGTCGACGGCGTATCTGAAGATCGGCGCGTTGGTCTTCCTCGTCCTCCTCGGGCCGATCCTCGGCGGCGATCGCGCGTCCGCCGAGCCGCTCACGAGTGAGGGGAGCGCTTCGTTCGCGTCCTTCGGCGTCGGCATCGCGCCGGTGCTGTTCTCGTACCTCGGCTGGAACGCGAGCGTGTACGTCGCCGGAGAGATCGAGTCGCCCGGCAAGAACCTCCCGCGCTCGCTCTTCGTCGGCCTCGGCATCTGCACGCTGATCTACGTCCTCGTGACGGCGACCTACGTCTACGCGCTCGGCATGCAGTCGCTCCCGGGGATGCCCGTTGCCGGCATCCAGGCAGGGCACGTGCTCTTCGGGGCCCGCGGCGGGCCGATCCTCGCGGTCATCATGATGGCGTCGATCTTCGGCACGGTGAACGCGAACGTCCTCGTCGGACCGCGGATCGCCTACGCGATGGCGACCGACGGCCTCTTCTTCCGCGCCGCCGCGACGCTCAATCAGGCGAAGACGCCTCATGTCGCCGTGATCGGGCAGGCGGTCGTCGCGACGATCCTCGTCGTCGCCTTCGAGGCGAACATCGACAGCCTCGGCAAGGTGCTCAACTACACGACCTTCGCCATCGTGCTCGCCACGATCGCGGACACGACCGCGCTCTACGTGCTCCGCGCCCGTCAGCCGCATCGCGAGCGTCCGTACCGCGCCAGGGGCTACCCCGTGGTCCCGCTCCTCTACATCCTCGCGAACGTCGCGATCGCGATCTCGATGGCGAGGAGCAAGCCGGTCGAGTGCCTGACGAGCGTCGCCGTCTTGCTCGCGGGCGCGCCGATCTACCTGCTCTTCACGTTGCGGCGGGCGTAGACTCCGGGACCATGCTGACCGTCGCCGACATCATGACCAGGAGCGTCGTGACCCTCTCTCCGTCCGAGTCCCTCGCGAAGGCTGCCGAGACGCTCTCGATGATGAGCGTGAGCGGCGCGCCCGTCTGTGACGGCAGCGCGCGTGCGGTTGGCGTCTTCTCGAAGTCGGACGTCGTCGACGGCCTGATCGACGGGCGCCTGAGCCCCGAGGCGCTCGTGAAGAACCACATGACGACGGTGACGGTCTCGCTCCGCGCCGACGAGCCCGTCACCTCCGCGGTCGCCGTGATGGCCGAGCGCTCGATCCATCGCGTGCTCGTCCTCGACGCGGAGGACCACGTCGTCGGGATCGTCTCGCCGCTCGACATCCTGAAGGCCATCCACGAAGGCCGGCTGCGTCTCGAGAGTGCGGCCTGAGCGCGAACGGCCTGCGAACGGGGTGTGAACGGCCGCGCGGTCATCATGGCAAATCGCAACGAAATGCCGTGGACCGGGGATGTTCGATGGTGCGCCTGGCGAGCGTGATCCAAGATTGAGTCGTGCGCCACTCCACGCTCTGCATGGGTCTGTTCGCGGTCGTCCTCGCCGGCTGCGCACACGCGCGTGAGGAGGTCCGCTCCACGCGAACGACGAGCATGGTGACCGCGGAGCCGGCGCCGGAGCCGGGCGAGCGCGAGGTCATCGCGATCGACACCGTGCCTCCGCCCGAGGTGGTGCCCGTCGCTCGGCCCCGTCTCGCGCAGACGATCACCCTCGGGCAGGGCGCGGAGCAACCGTACATCCCGGCTGCTCCTCCGCAGGCACGCACGGGAAGCGCGAGCGCGAGCGCGAATGTCGTCGTCAACAACAACATCGTCGTGCAGGGCGGCCCGCCGGCGTACTACGGCGGCGGGTACGGCTACGGTCGAGCCACGGGCTTCTACGGCGGCGAGAGCCGGTCGTTCGGCCCCACGCCGAACACGCCGCCGCAGTGGGGCGCGACCGGATGGGAGGGCGCGCGGCGGACGGCGGCCCCGGGCCAGACGCCGGCGATCGGCGGCAACTGGTCGCCTGCGCCGAGCTACGGCCCGGCGCAGATGAAGTAGGCGGCGGCGAGCGGGCGCGGAGGGGGAGTAGCCACGGCGAGGAGGTCGCCCTAACCTGACGGCCTCCGTGGCGACGGCCGGTGTCGATTTCTTCCGTGTCGATCGATCGGGGGCGACGAAGCGCCTCCTGATTGTCGCCGGCGTGCTCGTCACCATGGGGGCAACGACGATCGGAGCGCATCTCGTGAGCCGGATCGAAGCCGACGTCGGGCACCTCATCAGCCTGCTCGGCGGCCTCCTCGTGATCTCGGGGCTCATCCTCGGCTTCGGCGCGATGGCGATGCTCCTCTTCGAGAACGTCTACCTCCTCATTCGCGAAGACGGCGTCCTCTGCCACGAGAACGGCAAGGAGACGACGATCGGATGGGGCGACCTCGAGCAGGTGTCCGTCGACGGGACCACGGGCTTCATCGTGTTCGAGCGAAGGGGAGCCGCGGCGGTGCGGTGGTTCGCGGGCAAGAACGCGAAGGAGGTACACGGCCGTCTCGAGGATGCCAGGCGCAAGGCGCTCCACGGCCTCCTCCGCTCCGCCCCTGCCCCCGCGAACGCGCGCTGAGGCTGCGCGTTCAGCGACGGGCGTGCTCGATCTGATAGCGGGCCGGATCGTTCCCGAGCACGCGGATGGTGGTGCGCTCGTCCTCGAGCGACGCGATCGTACATGCGGACGCGGGGCGACCCGGCGCGTCCTCGTCGAGGTTCTCGATGAGGCTCTGCACGGTGACGTATGGAATGCCGCGAATCACGTCGAGGTGGTTGCGATGGACGTGGCCGTTGAACACGACGCGTACCTTGCCGCTCTCCTCGAGGATCGCCCGGAGCTCGGCGCGTTCCTTCACGAGCGCGAGATGCGCGCGGCCGGCGAACCAGTAGGAGTCTTCGAGGTCCTGCTCGCTCGCGGAGTGGTGCATGAGGACGACGACCGGGAGATTGGTCCTCGCGAGGTCGTCCTTCAGCCACTCGAGCTGCGCGCGAGGGATGCGGATGTCGACGCCCTTCTGCTCGATCGTGTGGAGTACGACGAGGTGAAAGCCGCCGCGATCGAGCGAGTAGAAGAGCGGGCCCTCGCGACGCCAGATGCGAGCGAGGTCGCTCCTCGTCAGGTGGATGGTGTCGTGATTGCCGGCGACGTTCACGAGCTCGGCCTTCGCAGTGCGGAGGATGTCCTGGCACTCGGTGTAGCGGGCGAGGTCGGCGTCGCGGCTCTCGTCCTCGATGTCGTCGCCGAGGTTGACGAGGAGGTCCGGCCGGAGGTCCTCGTTCATCTTCCGGACGACGCCGCGGGTCAGCTCGGCCGCGTGATGGGTGAGCTTCCGGAGCTTGCCCTTGTGGAATGCTTCCGGCCCGAAGTGGAGGTCGGAGACGAAGCCGATCTTCAGAGGCATGGCGCAGCATGGTAGCGTGCGAGCATGCGTCCCGTCCTGATTGGTGCCGGTAGAGGTAGCCGCCTCGAGCACAGGACCGACGAGATCCCGAAGACGCTCGTTCCCGTGATGGGGCGGCCGATGCTCGACTGGATCCTCGAGGCGCTCGCCGAGGCAGGCTTCACCCGTCGCGACGTCGTCTTCGTCTGCGGATACCGCGCCGACGTCCTCCGGGAGCGTTACCCCGAGTTCACCTACGTCGAGAATCGCGACTGGGAGAACAACAACATCCTCGAGTCGCTCGTCTGCGCGCGCGAATACCTCGGTGACGGCTTCGTCTCGTCGTACACGGACATCGTCTACCGAGGCAGCGCCGTGAAGGACGTCACCGCGGCGCCGCAAGACAAGGTCCTCGTCTGCGACACCGACTGGCGGCGGCGCTACGTCCGGCGCACGAGGCATCCCGAGACCGACGCGGAGAAGATGCGCGCGGATGGCGAGCGTGTGATCGAAGTCTCGCGCACGATCGCGAGCGAGGCGGCGTCCGGCGAGTTCATCGGCGTCGCCAAGTTCACCGCCGCGGGAGCGAAGGACATGCTCGCCGCCTACGAGGAGGCGAAGGCGACGTGCGCGACGCTCGGCGATCGCCCGTTCCAGAAGGCCTATCTCATCCACCTGTGGCAGTGGATGATCGAGCGCGGTGCCGTCTTCCACCGCGTCGACACGCCCGGCGGCTACATGGAGCTCGACACGCTCGAGGACCTGTCGCTCGCCGAGACCTGGTGGCAAGGCGGGTCGTGACGGCACCCCTCGAGGTCGAGCTCGACCGGGTCACCAAGAGGTTCGAAGAAGGCGAGGGGGCTGCGCTCCGCGAGGTCTCGCTCGGGGTGAAGAAGGGCGAGCTCGTCGTGGTCGTCGGCCCGTCGGGATGCGGGAAGTCGACGACGCTCCGGATCGTCGCCGGCCTCGAAGAGGCCGACTCCGGCGCGGTGCGGATCGGCGGCGCTTCGATGGCCGGCGTGGCGCCGCAGGACCGCGACGTCGCGATGGTGTTCCAGGGCTACGCGCTCTACCCGACCATGACCGTGCGGGAGAACATGGAGTTCCCGCTCAAGATGCGGAAGGTCGATCCGGCCGAGCGGAGGAAGCGTGCCGACGAGGCGGCCGACCTGCTCGAGCTCGGGCGCTTGATGGATCGCCTCCCGTCGGAGCTCTCCGGGGGCGAGCGCCAGCGCGTCGCGATGGGCCGCGCGATCGTCCGCCGGCCACGCGTGTTCCTGTTCGACGAGCCGCTCTCGAACCTCGATGCCGCGCTCCGGCAGGAGCTGCGCGTCGAGATCGGCGTCCTCGTGCGCGAGCTCGGCGTCACCGCGATCTACGTCACCCACGATCAGGTCGAGGCGATGACGCTCGCGGACCGCATTTGCATCATGAAGAAGGGCGCGATCCAGCAGGTCGCCCCGCCGCGTACGATCTACGAACAGCCGGCGACGAGCTTCGTGGCGACGTTCATCGGCGCTCCGAAGATGAATCTGCTCGAAGGCCGCGCCTCTGGAGGCATGATCGACTGCGGCGCGTTCAAGCTGTCCGCCCCGGCCGGCAAGAGGCTCCCCGAGCGGGTCGTCGTCGGAGTGAGGCCCGAGGACGTCCGTCTCGTCGACCCGAGCGAGGAGGGCGCGACGAAGCTCGAGGTCGCCGTGGCCGAGCCGCTCGGCGCGGAGACGACGTTCGTGCTCCGCGCCGGCGACGTCGAGCTCCGCGCGCGCGCGCCCGGGTTCGATCCTCGTGCGAAGGGCTCCTCCGTTCACGCCTCGCTCGCTCGAGCGCCGCTTCATTTCTTCGACGCCGACGAGGCCGGCGGGCGGATCGCATGACGCGCCCGTGCAGGTTCGCACGGGCGCGCTTCGTGGTCCCCGAAGGGGGGGCGCACGCCCTCGCTCACGACTCGGGCAGGCTCGGACGTCGCGCGCTCCTCGCGGGCAGCGCGGCGCTCGCAGCCGGTTGCGGTCGCCGGACACGCGACGAGCGTGGGCGCGTGAAGCTCCGCTTCTGGTACACGCTCGGCGGACGCAACCGCGAGGTGCTCCTCGAGATCGTTCGCCGCTTCCACGAGACGCAGGACGAGGTACGCGTCGAGGCCGTGTACCAGGGCGACTATTTCGAGTCGCTCGCGAAGCTCCGCACCGCGATCGCCGCGAAGGCCGCGCCGGCCCTGAGCCACGTCGTCGCCGAGGTCGTGCCGTACCTCGCGCGGGCCGGCACCCTCGAGCCGCTCGACGCGTATCCCGGCATGAAGGCGATCCCGTTCGTGCGAGCGCTCTCGCAGGAGGGAGCGTTCCGTGGCGGTGCGGGCGCACCGCTCTACGGCGTGCCCCTGAACCGATCGACGCCGCTGATGTACTGCAACGGCGAGCTCTTCGCGAAGGAGGGCCTCCGTCCGCCCGGGACGTGGGACGACATGAAGCGGCTCGCCCGCATGCTCACGCGTCCGGGCGAGCGCTGGGGGCACGAGGTGCCGATCTCGTGGTGGTTCTGGGTCGCGCTCGTCGGTCAGGCCGGCGGCGCCGTGTTCGACGAGGCGGGGCGCCCGACCCTCGGCGGCGAGGCCGGCGTCCGTGCGCTCCGGCTATGGCAGGACATGATCCATCGCGAGCACGTGATGCGCCCGCCTCCCGGTCGCGACTACGACGCGTGGAACGTCACGAACCAGGACTTCCTCGGAGGCCGTGCGGCGTTCATCTGGACCTCGACTGCGTACATTCGTTACCTCGAGGACAACGCGAAGTTCCCCGTCGTCGCCGCGCCGCTGCCGAGGGACGTGCGGGCGTCGGTCCCGACCGGCGGCACGTTCTTCGTCGTCGTGAAGGACGCGCCGGACGAAGAGAAGGCTGCTGCCGCGCGCTTCCTCCGGTTCTTCTGCGAGACCGAGCAGGCAGCCTACGTATCGACCCGCACGGGCTACCTACCGATCACCGTGCCTGCAGTCGAGAAGATGCGGGCCGACGGCTTTTTCGTGAAGCACCCGAACGATGACGTCGCGCAGCGGCAGCTCGCGAGCGTCGATCCGTGGCCGTGGGAGCCGATGCTCTTTCGGATCGAACGCGACGTCGTCGATCCGCGACTCGAGGAAGCGGTGCTGCTCGATCGTGACGCCGCGAGGGTCCTCGAGCAGGCGCGCGTGCTCGCTTCGCGCCCGGGGTGAGCTCGCGGCCTCCGTCGGGGGACCGGTCGACCGGCACTGGGGGGACGATCACACACACCGGGGCGCCGGCGATCCAGTACGGGAGGCCTGTAGAATCGACGTGACGCTGCCGCCGGGATCCCACTTCGTCACGATCACCGCGTACGACGCTGCCGGCGTCGCGCAGGGCGAGCAGAGGTACAGCTTCGTCGTCCCCGCGACGATCGATCCGAACAGCGAGGAAGCACGCAACGACGGCGGCGCGGCGTGCGTGAGCTTCGACCTCTTCAACGCTGGCCGGGCCCACCGGCTGTACCACGGCAAGGTCGCGTGCTCGTCGCCCGGTGCGATCCGCCCCACTTCCTCTCTTCCGGATGGTGCGGAGCGCCGGGAGCACCGCGCGCGTCGACTTCCTCGAGTGACGGCGCTCCGTCGTCTCAGCGTGCAGACGAGTCTTCTGCGACGGCGGACGCCTGTGCCTCGGTCGGGAGCTCGCCGGCGCGCTTGAGCGATAGGAAGGGGAAGATGCCGAGCAGGCAGGGAACGATCTGCCCGAGGAGGTAGACGTTGAAGACCGTTGCACCGCCGGCAAGCCCGATCGCCTCGAACAGGCGCTTGAAGGCGATGTGGCCTACGCCGAGACCGGAGGGCGAGATCGGGAGGACCAGCGTGAGGAGGCCGAGCGGGAACACCGTCGCGACCGAGCTGTAAGGCACCTCGCGCTGGAGGAGCGCCTGCGTGAGAATGGTGAAGAACGCCATCCCGAGCGCGTGGAAGGCCATCGCGAGCCCGAGCGCGACCGCGAGGCGGCGCGGCCCTGCCGAGACGAGGCGCATCGATGCGACGAGCTGGTTCAGGAGCTTGCTGATCTTGGACGGGCCGCTCGTGTAGCGCTCGAGTCGCGCGCCGGCCTTCCGGACGACGAAGAGGGCGAAAGCGCCGCCGAGCAACGTCGCTCCACCGAGCGCGGCGACGACGGCGGCGAGCGGACGAAGGAGCGGGTCCGCCCAGACCGAGGGACGCACGAGCGCGATGATCATCCCCAGCATGACCAGCGCAACGACGCCGAGCAGTCGGTCGACGAACGCGACGAGGAGGATCGTCGTCCGCTTCTCCTTCGGGGCGTCGCGCGCGACGTAGAGCGCCTTCACGACGTCACCGCCGATGTTGCCGGGGATGACGACGTTGAAGAACGAGGCCGTCATCTGGAGGCGGAGCAAGGTGGAGAAGGGCACGACCACTCCCGCGAGCCCGAGCAGCACCTGGTAGCGAAGGGTCGCAACGACCATGCCGGTGGCGAACAGCGCGAGGTCCAGCGCGAGCAGCGAGGGCCGCTCGATCAGGATCCGGAGCGCGCCGACGTCGAGGTGCCCGCTCCCGGTGAGCCATCCGATGAGCAGGATGGCGACGAGCGCCTTCGCGACGAAGACGACGAGGTTTCGGGTGCGTGAGCGCGAAGGCGGGGACGTCAACGGCGTGGAAGCGGAGAAAGCTCTGCGGGACGGGGACGTGGTGGCAAACTTCGGAGGGCGGCATTATACCGACTCGGCCGTATTCTTGTCCCGCCTTGGCACTGGAGCATCGAATGCCCGTTCCGTTCATCGATCTGTCGCGCCTCGTGGCTCGTGTTCGTGAGGACGTCCTTCCTGCATGGGCAGAATGCCTCGACCGCTGTGAGTTCGTCGGAGGCCCACGCGTCGTCGCGCTGGAGAAGAAGCTCGCCGGTGTGCTCGGAACCCCCCGCGTTGTGTCGTGCGCGAACGGTACGGACGCGCTCCTGATCGGCCTCCAGGCGCTCGGGGTCAAGGCGGGCTCCAAGGTTGCGCTCCCGAACCTGACGTTCTGGGCGACGTTCGAGGCGATCGCCCAGCTCGGCGCCACGCCGGTGCTCGTCGACGTCGATCCGGACGACCTCCAGGTCAGCCTCACGGAGCTCCGATCGGCACACGAGAAGCACCGCTTCGATGCCGCCATCTTCGTTCATCTCTTCGGATGGACCTCGGCGCGCCTCGCCGAGATTCGTGCGTTCTGCAAGGAGCGCGAGATTGCGCTCCTCGAGGACGGCGCGCAGTGCTTCGGCGTCGAGGTCGGCGGCGAGCCGGTGCTCGCCAAGGCCGACGTCGCGACGCTCTCGTTCTACCCGGCGAAGGTGATCGGCGGCGCGATGGACGGCGGCGCGATCACGCTCCAGACGGGGGCCCAGGAGGCGCTCGTCCGTTCGCTCTGCAATCACGGTCGGTCCGACCACTACTCCTACGCGCACGTCGGCTGGAACTCGCGGATGGGCGGGGTCCAGGCGGCGTTCATCGGGCGCGTGCTCGACGAGGTCCCGGCGATCCTCTCGTCGCGGCGCGCTGCAGCGGAGTTCTATCGCGAGCGGCTCGGGGCAGGGAACACGCGGGTGAAGGTGTATGGACCGCCGGCTGGCGTCGTCGAGAACGGCTATCTCAACGTGGTCACCGTCGAGGGCAAGACGGGCCCGGAGCTCGTCGAGGCGCTGAAAGCGGCCGGCATCGGTGCCGCGCGGACGTATCCGGAGACGATGGACGTCCAGCCGCCGGTCAAGAAGGCCGGTGCGATCCTGCACGGCGATCTCGCCGTGTCGAAGCGCTTCTGCGCGTCGGTCGTGAACCTGCCGCTGTTCTACGGCATCCGCGACGACGAGCGCGAGGCGGCCGCGGCGGCGCTCCTCGCTGCGATCTGATCGAGTCGCTCGCCGGCCGCATCTCTACGCCCGCGCTCGCGGCCCTCGTGGTCGTGGCTACGGTCTCGCCATGTCGACTCGACTGAAGCGCGCCGTGCGCGGGTCCGAGCTGGCGAAGGCCCTCGCTCGCACGTTCGAAGGGCAAGACGTCGATCTCCGGGCCGTCGCTCCGCTCTCGGCTCCGCGGGAGGGCGCGCTGCTCTTCATGACGCGGCGGGCGACCTTGACGCTCCCTCCGAAGGTCGTCGTGCTCGCCGCGGAGCGTCCGGCCGCGATCGCGTGGATCCCGACGGAATGGCCCCGGCTCGATTTCGTGAAGGCGCTCCGGTGGCTCGACGAGCACGCCGGCTTCGAGGGCTACGAGGGCGAGCCGCAGGTCCATCTGAGCGCGAGGATCGGCGGCGGCACGACGATCGGTCGCGGCGTCGTCATCGGCGAGCGCACCGTCATCGGGCATGGTGTCCGCATCGCCGACGGGGTCCGGATCGGGAGCCACTGCAGCATCAAGTCGGGCGCCGTGATCGGCGAGGACGGCTTCGGCTTCGAGCGCGACACCGACGGAACACCGATCCGCATGCTCCATCTCGGCGGGGTCATCCTCGGCGATCGCGTCGAGATCGGCAGCCTCACGACCATCTGCCAGGGCACGCTGGCGCCGACGATCATCGAGGACGACGTGAAGGTGGGCGACCACGTTCATGTCGCGCACAACTGCTGGCTCAAGAAGAAGGCCATCGTGACGGCTGGCGCCGAGATCAGCGGCGGGGTGACCGTGGGCGAGCAGTCCCTCATCGCCTCGAGCTCGAGCGTGCTCGAGAACGTTCACCTCGGCGATCGCGTCCTCGTGGGGCTCGGCGCGGTCGTCCTCCAGAACGTCCCCGCGGGCACGACCGTGGTCGGCAATCCCGCGCGCCCGCTCGAGCGCAAGTAGGGCGGTGGTTCACGGAGTCGCTGGCGCGCTCCGTCCGAGGGCGAGTATCGTAGCGGTTCTCGTCTCCGGGACCGACATGGGCGCAACGAACATCCCGCACGTCTACGCGCAGCTGAAGGACAACCTCTGGAACGCAGGCTCCCACCGCGTGGTGGCCGCCGGATGACCTACACTCTGGTCCTCCCGTTCCACAGTGACCTCACGTCGATCGGCGAGACGGTCCGCCGCGCGCGCGAAGAGGGTGGCCCGAAGCACGGTGTTCGCGAGGTGTTGCTCGCGCACAACGGGCGTCCGCTCTCGTCCGAGGCGCAGGAGACCGTCGACGCGCTCGTCGCTCCGCGGGAGGGCGACAAGCCCGAGGTGCGGTTCCTCGACACGACGGACAAGGGGATCGGCGCCGGCTACAAGCTCGGCATCCGCGAGGCCCGCGAGCCGTTCGTGATCCTCTCTGCCGACGATCTCCCGTTCGGCTGGTCGGACCTGATCGCGTTCGAACGAGCGGGGCGGCCGGACTTCGCGATCGGCTCGAAGGCCCACCGCGACTCGAAGCTCGTCGGCGTCACGAAGCTACGCCGTGCCTCGTCGCTCACGTTCCTCACGTTGCGCCGCCTCCTCCTCGGTTGGGACACACCGGGCGATTCACAAGGGAGCTTCATCCTCCGGACCTCGGTCGCGAAGGCGCTCGTCCCGGACCTCGTCTACGACCACTACCTCTGCTCCCTCGAGCTCGCGACGCTTCACCTCCAGCGTGGCGGTCGCGTCGTCGAGGTCCCGATCGTCGTCGACGACAACCCGCACCAGAGCTCGGTCTCGGTGCTGAGGGATGGCTGGCGCATGACGAAGGAGCTCGTCGAGCTCCGACAGCGGATGAAGCGCGCGCGCTGACCTCGACGCGGAGCCGTTCGTCGATCAGGTCCAGCTGAGCCAGCGGACGAAACGGTCGCAGGCGAAGAGGCCGTCCCACGGCTGGTCGTAGACGTTCATGAGGCCGAATCGAACGAGGCGCGAGACGCCCTTGCGAGCGAGCGCTTCCGCGAGCTGCGCCGCGAGCGTGGTGTCGTCGACGAGCATCCCGACGGTCTGCACCTGAGGGGTCACGACGTGGACGACGTCTCGCAGATCGCCGACCGCACGCACGAAGAGCGTCCGCGATTGGACGCCCTCGGAGAGCACCGGTCCGTCGGCATCGACGAGAACGGTGTAGTCGACGCCGGTTGACGCGAAGACGTCACGCTCCTCCGCGAGCGCATATTCGGTGCGGAGGCGCAGGATCGCCGCGGCGGTGCCTTCTGCGATGACGCGCTTCGGGCTCCGCTTGGTCTGCTTCGCGAATTCGGCCCCGAGAGCGCGACCGAAGTCGCGGGCGTCGGCGAGTGTGCCCTCGACGTAGATGATGTGCGGCGAAGAGCACGCCGCTTGATCGAAGAGGAGCACATCGCGCACGAGCGAGCGCGCGGCCGAGCCGCCGTCGTCGGCGCCGCCGACGACCCTGCTGCGACCGGAGGCGTCGACGAGGCCCAGCGAGAACTTCGGTCCGAAGACGACGTCCTCGCAGTGTTCGTGGCGTGGGAGCGCCAGCACGGAAGCAAGCGTCTCCTGCCCGCCCCAGACGACGCGCGCGTCGGCGCGGAGCGAGAGAGCGGCGTGGAGCGGGCGATCCTCGCCGGGGAAGTAGAAGAACGAAGCTCCCTCCAGGAGGTCGCGCCCGGAGAGCGCGTCGCCATCGGCATTGGCGGGCAACGATGTCTCTTCGAGCGCCGCGAGCATCCGCCGCACGACGCCGATGCTCTCCTTCGGCACGCGGACGAGGTTCACGTTCTTCGCCAGCGCCGCAAGCACGAACGAGAAGAGCGCAAGGGTGGGGATGTTGCCGGCGATCCAGTGAGCCACGACGCCCCTGGGCGCGGCGCGGAGCCGTCGCGAGCCGTCGGTGACGAACGCGTCGAGCGCGTCGTCCCGGCCGCCGAGGCTCGCGCGCACGGTCGACTCGAGGCTTTTCCGCCGGAGCCAGGTCGCGAGGAAGGCGATGCCCTCGACATCGGCGAACGCGGGCGTCGCGAGCTTCCCCGCGAAGGCGTCGAAGAGCCGATAGAGATCGGTGGACCGACGCGCGGCGGCGGAGTCGGCGGCGCGCTCGACGCGATCGGCTTCGGCGCTCAGGCCCGTGGCGTCGATACGTTCGTGGATCCAGCTCATCCGACCACCCGCTTCGCCGCAAACGTGTCGCCGCAGCCCCGGACCTCGGCCTGAGCCACGCGCGACCGGATCCGGAAATGGCGCCCGCGGCGTCCGCAGGCGCAGCCGTCCTCGCCGACGAGGATGCCGACGTCGTCCGTGAGCAGCGCCTGCCCGGGATAGCTCTCCGGTAGGACGCTGAGCACCTCGATCAGTCCGGCCTCGCCCGGGCGAACGCGCTCGAGCGTGAGCGGGTTGCGAAGGAGCACCTCGGCGAAGTCTGGCGGGTGCTTGTTGCCGGCGATGCAGTCGACGAAGACGACGCCGACCTGCTCGGCCATCCCGTAGAAGTCGAGCACGTGGCTCGCCTCCATGCCGAAGACGTCAGCGGCCTTCGCGGCGAACGTGTCCTTGGCGACGGCGAGGTCGGTGAGCTTCTTCCAGCCTCCGCTGTGCAGGAGCGTCGCGCCTGGCGCGGGGCCGAAGCGCGCGCCGCTCTTTCCGAGCGCGTCGAGGACCACGCTCCACACGATGTACGTGAAGCCGAACAGGAGGGGAGAGCGCTCCGCGTTCTTCTCGAAGAATGCGCGGATGCGCTCCTCGTTCGGCACGAGCTCGGTCCCCCGGAGATCGAGCGCGTAGGTCACCTCGGACGCGAACGGAAGGAGGCCGCGGATGGCCGCGCCCCGCGCGCTCAGGCTGCTGGTTGCGGCATTCGATTCGGCGGCGTCGAGGACGAGGTACGGACGACGCGCCTTGCCGAGCACGTCGGCAAGTGTCGCTGCGAGCGCCTTCGACTGCCGGAAGCTCGTGGGCTTGTCGATGTTGATGCGACTCGGCGTGCCGCTCGTCGTCGCGCTGGACGTGACGACGCGCACGACCTTGTCCGCCGGAACGCTCCGGAGCTCGAACTTCTTGAACGCCGAGACATGGATCCACGGCACGTCCTCGTAGCGCGCGTGGGGGCCGGGCCCGAATCCGAGGCGGTCTACGAGGCGCGCGAACGCCGGGATCGCCGAGGCATGGCGATCGACCTGGGCGCTGAGGATGGCGCACAGGCGGCGCTCCTTCTCCGCCGGATCGATCCGGAACTGCGCCTGCTCGATCAGCGTGAGGATCTCTCCGTCGTGTGCGGTCGCATCCATTGTCATCCGGCCTTGGAGCTCAGCGCGAGCTCCCGCAGTGTCGCTCGGGCAAGCTTACCGGCTGCCGTCTTCGGGAGGGCGTCTACGAACACGGTCTCCCGCGGCTGGAGGTGGGGGAGGAGGGCGCGCTTGCAGTACGCCTCCAGGTCCTTGCGGGCGGCCTCGCCGCGGGTGTGGACGATGAAGGCCTGGACGGCCTCACCCTGGAGCTCGTCCGGGATTCCGACGATTGCCGCCTCGACCACACCGTCGAACGCGGCGAGGACGTCCTCGATCTCCTTCATCGCGACCCGGTAGCCCGCGCACTTGAGGAAGTCCTTCGCCCGATCGACGAGGACGATGAAGCCGTCGTCGTCGACCTTGCCGAGGTCGCCGGTGTAGAGCGCGCCGTTGCGGAACGTGTCGGCCGTGGCCTCGGGCTCGTCGAGGTAGCCGAGGGCGACGTTCTTCCCGTGCGCCACGAGCTCGCCGACCTCGCCGGGCGCGGCCGCCATGCCGTCGGGACGGACGATCTCGAGCGTGACGCCCGCGATCGGGCGGCCGATCGTGTGCGCCTTGTCGCCGAGGTGCTTCGGGTCGA
Source organism: Myxococcales bacterium 68-20 (assembly GCA_001899635.1). Taxonomy (GTDB): domain Bacteria; phylum Myxococcota_A; class Polyangia; order Polyangiales; family Polyangiaceae; genus Labilithrix. The sequence continues at coordinate 196,456 of MKVQ01000015.1, forward strand.
GACAGGACAGCCTCGCCGTGGCCTCGGTCTGACCGTACATCAGCCAGATCTCCGTCCCCGGGAGCCGTTCGGCGAGCTCACGCACGAAGTTGGGCGGCAGCCTCCCGCCTGCCTGCTGCACGTAGCGGAGGTGCGGGAACGTCATCCGCGGGAGGCTCGAGCGGCGGAGCAGGAGCTGGTAGGTGCTCGGTACGCCGGCGAAGCTCGTGCACGCCTCGCGCTGCATCTCCTCGAGGACGCGGTCGGCGAACATGAACTGGTTGTTGATGACGACACACGCGCCAGCGCGGAGATGCGTGAAGAGGACCGATGCGCCGAACGAGTAATAGAAGGGGAGGACCGCCATCATCCGGTCGGTCTCGCGGATCGGGAGGCTTGCGAGGATCGACGTCGTGTTTGCGATGATGTTCTCGTGCGAGAGAACGACGCCGCGCGGCTCTCCGGTGCTCCCGGAAGTGAAAAGGATGAGCGCGGGATCGTCGGGCGCCGCTCCGTATGCAGGCTCCGCCTCCGGCGCTGGAAGCGCGTCGAGCTCCGCTTTGCCGAACACGAACGCGTCCGGCGCGAGCTCCTTCGCGGTCGTCTGAGCGCGTCCTTCCGCGAAGATCGCGACGGGCTCGGCTCGCGAGATCATCCGCCCGAGCCTCGGCGCGGGGTCGCTCGCGGGGAGCAGCACGACGGTCGCGCCGGCGAGGATTGCCCCGACGATGAAGGCTGCGGCGTCAGGCGTGTTCGGCGAGAGCGAGGCGACGCGAGTCTTCGGCGTCACGCCTCGTGCGCGAAGGAGCGCCGCGACAGCCTGCACGCGGGCCCGCCACTCGCGATGGAGGACGTGGTTGCCTTGCTGCGCGAAGGCAGAGGCGTCGGGTCGCCGCTGGGTGCCTTCGAGGAGCCAGGACGCTACGTTCACGACTCAGGCTGCCGACTTGGACTCGCAGATCGAGATGATCTTCTGGACGCTGTCCATGTCCATCACCTCGTTCACCTCGAACTCGACGCCGAACTGCTCCTGCAGCGCGGTGACGAGCGTGAGGTGGCCGAGCGAATCCCAGCCCTGGATGTCCTCGGGCATCATCTCGACGGTGAACTTATCCGGATCGACGCTGAACGCCGAAACGAACGCTGCTTTGACCTTGTCGACGACCATGTGTCCTCCGGGTGTTTGTCGTGAAATCAGAGACCCACACCGCCGTCGACGACGATGGAGGATCCGGTCATGTACGCCGCGTCGTCGGAGAGGAGGAACTCGACGAGCCCGGCGACCTCCTTCGGCTGTCCGATGCGCTTCATCGGGACCTTCTTCCCGATCATCGCGAACATCATCTTGTCCATCAGCCCCGTCTCGATCGTGCCCGGACAGATCGTGATCGCGCGGATGTTCTTGTCCGCGTATTCGAGGGCGATCGACTTGGTGAAGTTCTCCACGCCGGCCTTGGCCGCTCCGTAGGCTGCCATCTTCGGCGATGCCTTCTGGCCGCTCACCGAGCCGAGGTTCACGACGAGGCCGCGCTGCTGGGCGATGAACGTCGGGAGGAGGGCACGGGTCATGTAGATCGTGCCGAGGAGGATGGTCTCGACCTGAGCGAGGAGGTCGGCGTCCGCGAGGTCGTGGGTGGCGCTGAACTTGAGGAGCCCGGCGTTGTTCACGAGCGCGTCGACAGTCCCGACCTTCGCGAGGAGCTCCTGGACGACCTCCTTCACACGCGCGGCGTCGCGGACGTCGCAAACCAACGGGATGAGCTTGTCGGCGTGCTCGCTGGCGAGCGCGTCGAGCTTGTCCTTCGATCGCGCGAGCCCGACCACGCGATGGCCTTTGCCGATGAGACGCTCGGCGACGGCCTTGCCAATCCCGCTCGTGACGCCCGTGACGACAACCGTCTTCGCTCCGGAATCCGTAGTCATGACGAGCGGGGAGCCTAGTCGAGCAGCCCGAGCTTGGCGAGCCTCAGCACCGTGACGTTCGGCCAGAGCGCGGTCCCGCGCCGATTCGTGCGCCTCCGACCACGCCGGTCAGAGCCACGTCGCGTCCGCGCTGATCGCGTCGGGGCGGGCCGGGGTCGACGGGCGCTCGGGCTTGCGCGCCGCTGCCTGCATCGCGCGCTCGGCTACGAGCACCGCCGCCAGCGCGTCGTCGCCGAGGCAGAGCTCGCCAGCGTCGCCGTTGCGGAGGTACGCGGCGAACTGTTTCAGCTGGATGAGCAGCGGCTCCTCTTTCGTGACGCCGAACGTGACGCGGTCGGTCGTGCGGTAGTGCTCCTGGATCGACTCGAAGCTCTCCGCGCTCGCCGGCTCGATGCGCTGGGTCAGGTTTCCGCCATAGAGCTCGCAGCTCTGGAGGATGTAGTCCATGAAGCACACGCCACGCGTTCCCGTGACGCGGAGCGTGCGGATCTTCGTCGGCGTGATCCAGTTCACGTGGACGCTCGCGGTCGGTCCGGCGGCGGACTCGAGGACGATCTCCGCCGTATCGAGGACGCCCGGCCGAAGGGACGAGTGCGCCATGCTCGCCTCGACCCGCACCGGGCCGACGAGGCTCCGGAACGCGTCGATGTCGTGGACGGCGAGGTCGAGAAGGACGTTGTTCCCTTCGAGCACCGTCTCCGGGTAACCGCCGACGCGCGTGAAGCTGAAGTGGATCGGGTCGCCGAGCCAGCCGCCGCGGATGACCTCGCGGAGCTTGCGGACGACCGGGTTGAAGCGCTCGACATGCCCGACGACGACCTTCACGCCGGCGTCGGCCGCCGCCTGGAGCACCTCGCGTCCCTGGGCGAAGGTGCTCGCGATCGGCTTCTCGACGAGCACGTGCTTCTTCATCTTCACGAGCTCGAGCACGACGTCACGATGGGTCGCGGTGGGAGTCGCGACGATCGCCGCGTCGAAGTCGACCGATCGGAGGCTCGCGATGTCGTCGTAGAACGTCGCGTTGCCGCCGGGCGCCGAGGGGAGCGGCCGCTTGGCCACCGGGTCGACGACGCCCACGAGCTCGAAGTCGGGGGACTCGCTCGTGAGGCGGAGGTGGTTGCGGCCCATGCGGCCGATGCCCAGGAGGACGACGCGGAGTTTCTTTCCCATGAGGCAGCCGCAAGATGTCTACCACAGGGGAGGGGGATCCACGCGACCCGTGCTCGTCGAGTGCTCGTCCGGAACGGGCGCCGGCGGGGCCTTGCTCGAGCCCGGCCGCGCCCGGGAAGGTGGCGAGCTTGCACCGCCGTTGGGACTCATCTAGATCCGGCCTCGATGAGCGGCCTCGACGAGCGGCCCGGCGACGAGCGGCAGGGTTCGCCTGCCCGCGGCGCGGGTGAAGGCGCCGAGCCCGCCGCCCCCGAGCCTTCCGCGACGCTGGGGGGGCGGACGGTGAGGTCGTACCTCGCTCTCCTCGATTTCGCGGGGCGGCCACAGTCGAAGGTCGCATGGCTCGTTCGAGTCGCCGCGATCGGCATTGCGCTCTTCGTGCTCTGGCGGCGCGTCGGGGCGGTGACGATGCCGCTGCTCACGGCGAAGCCCCCTCCGGCGATCCCGACCGAGGAGATCGACGACTACAAGTTCCGCCTCCCCGAGCGCACGCGCCGTGAGATCTTCGCCGAGCTCGCGACCGCGGAGCTGGCCGAGCGCGCCCGCGCGATCCGAGAGAACACGTGGAAGGGGCACGTCTGGTCGCGCGAAGACGACCGCGGACACTACGAGCGTGTCGCCGCTCGGAAGGCGGCGGCGAAGCACAACGTCTCGCTGTCTCAGGTCTATCTCGTGCTCGACGAGGGGCTTCGCGAGGGCTGGCCTGGGCCGGACGGCAAGCCGCTCCCGGGGACGACGCCTCCGTTGGACATCAGGACCGGGTGGTGAGTCGATGACGGGAAAGGCGACGATTCGCTGGCCGGACCGCATCATGGCGCTGACGGCGCTGCGCCTCATCCTGTGGGTGATCGTCGCCGCGTTCACCCACGAGGGGATCCTGAGCGACCCGTTCAAGGTCGCCGACTGGATGGACGACCACCAGTTCTACTCCTGGGAAGAGTCCGACCGCACGACGCTGCTCCGGTATCACCAGCTTCCCGCCTGGAACCCGTTCTGGTGCGGAGGCACGGCGGGCATCGCCGGACCGGAGGACCCTTTCCTGGGGCCCGACTTCGTCCTGCGGCTCCTCTTCGGCGTGGCTCATGGCCGGCGCCTCGCGATCTGCTTGCTCGTCGTCCTCGGCTTCGAGGGCATGTACCGCCTGTGCCGCCGGCTCGATGCTTCGGCGGTCGGCGCGACGTTCGCGGCGCTCGTCTTCGGCACGTGTGATCGCTTCGTCAGCTTCATCCGCGACGGATGGGTGAACTTCCTCGGCTTCGAGCTCATCCCGTTCGTCCTCTACTTCCTCCTCGTGGGCACGCTCGGTCCCGCCGACGAGACGCTGAGCGCGGTCGAGCGCACCGAGCGCATCCGCCGCGCGCGTCTGCTCGGCGGCTTCGTCGTCGCGTGGATCGTCCTTTCGGCCGGCACCTATCCGACGCCGTACGCGATGCTCTCCGTCGGGTACGTCACCGTCGCGCTCAGCATCCTCGGCTTCTTTCGAGGCAGACCCGACGACGGGCTTCAGACGACGAGCGACGGCGGGAACCGGTGGCTGCGTGTCCTCCGGGCTCCGTGGCTCGTGCCCTGGGTCGCGGCGGGGACCATCGGGCTGGTGGCGTTCGGCCTCGCCGCGGGGAAGCTGCTCCCGACGCTCTCCTTCCTCCGGCAGTTCCCGCGCGTCTTCGCGCCGGTCGAGATGCACACGGCGTCGGAGATGTTCACCGGTTATTGGGGGCGTTACGCCGTCGTCCTCGTGCTCTCCCTCATCGGGGTGGTCACCGCGGATCTCGCCGCCGGCATCTTCTTCGGCGGTGCGCTCCTGTTCTTCGCGCTCGCGATGGGCGACTTCGGCGACGGCTCGCCGTTCCACATCCTGAAGTCGCTGCCCATCTTCGGACAGCTCCGGTTCCCCGATCGCTTCATGGTCGGCGTCCTCCTGTTCTCGTCCGTTGCCGCTGCGCGCGGGATCACGCGTGTGGAGGACGCCCTGCCGATCGCCGTGAAGCGGGCATGGGACCTGTTCCTCGGATGGAGGAAGCGCACGTTCGGCGGAAAGGAGAGCCCATTCCCGCCGGAGCTCGGGTGGATCATCGTCGGCGTGGCGGCCTTCCTCGCGTACTCGCGCGTCGCGCGCCCCCACGCCGAGGAGATCCTCACGGGAGTCCGCATCCGGCCCGGCACGATGTACGTGCAGGAAGGGCCGCGCAACTACGACGGCCCCTTCAAGCAGAGCCGCGGTAACCGGCGCGACGTGCACATGTTCACGCCCGCGAACATGGGCTCGCTCTACTGCGTGGCGGGAAATCCGCTTCCCGAGTCCGCGCTCCTGCGCGGCGACCTCGCGCAGGAGGAGTACCCGGCGGACCCGACCAAGGCGACGGTGAAGCGGCTCGAGTGGACGCCGAACCGCATCACGCTCGACGTCGACGCCAAGGAGCCGACGACCGTTCTGGTCAACCAGAACTGGGCGGCGCCGTGGCGGAGCAGCATCGGCACCGTCAAGAGCGTCGAGAAGCTGCTCGCCGTCGATGTGCCCGCCGGCAAGAACGTCGTCGTCCTGAAGTACACCGATCGCTTCCTCGATCTGTGCCTCCTGGTATCGCTGACCACGCTCCTCGGCGTCGCGTTCGTCCTCGGCCGTGACGGCGTGCGCTGGGCGAAGCGCGAGCGCGCCCGATGGGCCACGCTCCCGCTCTGGCCGGACGACCCCGTCGGACCGCCGGCGAACGCCGCCGTGAAGTCGACGCCGGACGGGCACGCGGCGGTCGGCTCGGTCGATGCCGTCCCACCGGCAACGGCAACGAGCGATGCGAAGGTCGACGCGGACGCGAAGACCGACGAGGTCGACGCGGACGCGAAGACCGACGCGGGCTCGAAGACCGAGCCGTGAGCTACGACGCGCCGTCGATGCTGAGCTCCGCTGGTCGGCCGCCTCGCTCGACGGCACGACGTGCCCTGGCCGCGCCGTTCGAACGCGACCGTCAGAAGAGCTCGAAGAGCATCCCGACGACGAGCAGTCCGACGACGAGCAAGCCCGCCGTCTTCGCATGCCGAGCCATTCCCGTGTTCATGTTCACCGGCAACACCTGATTCCTCCTTCTGCCCGGCGCAGACCGAGCATGAATCGATACAATCGAGAGGCCCCGCCTGTTCCGCGTGCCCGGTCCGGGCGGCACGATGGGATGGGACCGGCGATTCACCGTGCGCGCCTTTGCGGCGGGCTCGGGCCTCGAGCTCGAGCGTCGACGCGAAGCCCGGGACGGTAGGTCGTAGTATCGTGGCCGGGTCCACATGAAGCCGCGAGCACGCTCTCATCCGTGGCTGATGCTCGGGCCCTCGCTCGCTGCGTGGATCCTCTTCGTCTTCGTGCCGCTCGGGGTCGCGGCGCACCAGAGCCTCTTCTCGTGGGACATGCTCACGGAGCCCGAGTGGGCCGGCGGGGCGAACTACGCTGCGCTCCTGGAGGACGGCGAGCTTTGGCGGATCCTCGCGCGCACCCTCGGCTTCAGCGTCCTCGTCGTCGCCGGCTCGATGACGCTCGGCCTCGCGCTCGCGCTCCTGCTCGACCGCCCCGGCGGTTTCTTCGCGTTCGTTCGGGGCTCGATCTTCAGCGCCTACGTCGTCTCGTGGGTCGCGGTGGCGCTCCTCTGGGTGCTCTTGCTCGATCCCGATCGCGGCGTCGCGGCGGCCGTCCTCCGGACGCTCGGCTTGCCGCGCGTCGGCTTCCTCACCGATCCGCGCGCGGCGGTGCCGACGCTTGCTGCGGTCACGGTCTGGAAGATCACCGGCTACGCCATGATCGTCTTCCTTGCAGGTCTCCGCGCCGTCCCGCGCTCGCTCCACGAGGCGGCGGCGCTCGACGGCGCCGGCGCGCTCGCGCGCTTTCGCTGGGTGACGTGGCCGCTGCTCCGTCCCACGGCGGCGTTCGTGGCGACCACGAGCCTCATCGTGAGCTTCCAGGCATTCGACGTCGTCCGGATCATGACGGGTGGTGGCCCGGCGCGCGCGACGACGCTCTTCGTCTACGCGGTCTACGAGCAGATCTTCATGAACCTCAGCGTGGGGAAGGCGAGCGCGCTCGCCGTAGTCTACTTCCTCGTCCTCTGCGTGCTCGCGGCCCTCCAGCTCCGCGCCTGGCGCTCGCAGACGCCCGGGACGCGAGGGGCCGGGTGAGGGGCGCATGATCTCCTCGCGGCGCGCCCCCTCGTGGGCGACGGTCCTCGCGCTCGTCGCGGCGGCCATCTGGGTGCTTCCGTACGCCTGGATGGTCGTCACCTCGCTCAAGCCGCTCGAGGAGATCGCGCGCGATCCGACCGCTCCGTTGCCGAAGGAGCCGCAGCTCGATGCGTACCGCGAGGTGTTCGCGCAGGTGCCCGTGGGCCGCTATCTGCTCGTCAGCGTGGCCGTCGCCGTCGTGATCGGCGTGCTCCAGATCGTGCTCGCCCTGCCAGCCGGGTACGCGCTCGCGAAGCTGAGGTTCGTCGGGAAGAAGACGGCGTTCGGGTTGGTCGTCGCGTGCCTGCTCGTCCCGCCGCAGGTCACCTTCGTCTCCGTGTTCCTGATGTTCGCGAAGGTGTCGCTGACGAACACGTTCGGTGCGCTCGTCCTCCCATTCGCCGCGAGCGCGCTCGGGACGTTCCTCGTGCGTCAGGCGCTCCTCTCGGTGCCCGACGAGATCATCGAGGCCGCGCGCCTAGACGGCGCCTCCGAGCTCACCATCATCTACCGCATCCTCGCGCCGCTGCTGAGGCCGACGCTCGTCTCGGTCTTCCTCGTGAGCTTCGTCTATCACTACTCCGATTACTTCTGGCCGTTGGTCATGACGACCGACGATACCGTGCGGACGCTTCCCCTCGGGATCGCGCTCCTCAAGGAGCCGGGCAGCGGCGTCCGCTGGCACGTGGTCATGGCGGGCAACGTGATCCTGTCGATGCCGGTCCTCGTGCTCTTCGCGATCGCGCAGAAGCATCTCATTCGCGGCGTAGCGGGACGCGCGTAGCAGCGCCGGGCGCAGCCGCGCGCGGCTTGGCGCGGGGCGGGGCAGGCATGTGCACGATGCCTGCGGAGAGGAGGCCTCGACGAGGCTCTTCTCGCGGCGCGATGGGAAAATTGCGCTGATGCTGAATCGGCCTTCGACGCAGCGCAACTCCGTCCTCGACAAATGAAATTTCGGCGTCAAGGATCGGCGGACGACTTAGCTCGTCTGTCCGGGGCCGAAACGTCGCGAGGATCACCGTTGATTCGTTTCCCTAATAGGAAAGCCAAGCGCGCCGAGCCCGAGTTTCTTGTCGAGTTCGACTCGATCGATGTCGCGATCGACGTCGACCTCGACGAGCTCGAGCTGACGGGTGACGAGCTCGAGCTGACGGGTGACGAGCTCGAGCTGACGGACGACGACGTCGTGCTGCTCGACGCTGCGCCTCCGGAGCCTCGGCTTTCCCGGTCGCTCCTGCGGGCAGCGCTCGCCGCGGTGCCCGACGGCGCGCGCGAGGCACGTCGAATCGATCTGGATGCCCCAGAGTCGCGTCCGATCTCGAAGGCGCGTCTCGACACGCTCCGCACGAAGGCGCAGCAGGCGTCGAGCATGACGCTGCCGCCCGCACCGGTCAGTGTTGCGCCCGCTCCAGCGCCCGCGATCGCGGCGCTCCCGGACGTCCGGCGCGCTCCCACTCCGCGCGTGTCGCTCGATGCGGAGGCAGAGTCGAGCGTGGCCGACGAGTGCCTCGCGTCGATCGCGGCGGTGGCCTCTCACGCGCGCGCGTCCAGCCCATTCATCGAGGACCTCGCGCGGCCCTCGAGCTCGATGCCGATCGCTTCGCTCGCGCGTTCGAGCGAGCGATCACCCGTCGACGATCTTCTCGACGCGGTGCCGGTCGCGCGTTCGAGCAAGCGCTCGCCCGTCGACGAGCTCCTCGACGCCGCGCCGTACGACGTTCTTCCTCGAAACGGCGCAAGCCGCTCGACGACGGCGCCGTCATCGTCGATCTCGCTCGCGTCGCGGCTCCCGGCCGTGCGCCCGCCGCCGCTGCTGGGGGCGTTGTCGTTGCCGTCGTCGTCGTCGTTCCGTTCGGCGTCCCCGTCGGTGCCGGGCCTCTCGCATGCCGGTGGGGACGACGTTACGGAGACGCTCCCGGTCCCGCCGGGCCGCAGCAGCTGGCGCCGGCTCGGCGAGGTGAGCTCCGAGACGGCGCCTCATGCGCACGCTGGCGCGGACGACGCCGCTGAGACGCTGCCGGTCCCGCCCGGCCGCAGCAGCTTTCGCCGGCTCGGCGAGGTGCGCTCCGAGACGGCGCCGCTCTTCGCTCGGACCAGCACCGACGATCGCCCGGTCCCTGCGCCCTCGCAGAGCGCCAGCTCGGTCGCGCCGGTCGCGGTCGCGAGCGCGGAGCCGACCGTGATCGTCGTGCGCGATCGCCCGCGGACGGCCTGGGTCATCGCCGCGGCGGCGATCGGAGCGCTCGCTGCGGTCAGTGCCATGCGCTTCGCTTCGCCGCGCGAGGCGACGGCGGCAGCGCCCGTCATGACGACTCCTACGACTCCTGGGGCCGGCAACGCGCCGCCGGCGCCAGCGCCGTCTCCCGGCGCCGTCGTTCAGTTCGGCGAAGAGGACGGCGTGTCGATCCACGTTCCGCTGCCTGTCTCGTCGGCTCCGTCCTCGTCGGAGCATCCCGTCGCTTCCGCCTCCGCGAGCGCCGCTCCCTCGCACGTGGCTCGCCCCGCGACTCAGTCGTCGCGCGAGCGGTCGCCGGTCGCTCGTCCGAGCCGACCGCTGAACCCCAAAGTCTCCGCGCCGACGCCGCTCCCTGACGGCTCGCTCGGTCTCGCATCGACCGGCACCGCGACGGTGACGACGCCGGCGCCGGCATTGGCCCCGCTTCCGGTCCCTCAGCCGCCCGCGCGCAAGCGCGCGCTGACGCCGGAGCAGGAGCTCGCCGAAGCGCAGCTCCGCGCCGCGACGCGCTGAAGAGGGCTCGAGCGGTCAGCCCGCGCTGGGCGGCTTCGTCTTCGCCTGGGACGGCATGAGCACGACGTAGGCGAGCGCAGCTCCGCCCGCACCGACGAACCACGCGTAGTCGTAGAGGACGGTGAGCGGCTTCACGACGAGGCCGATCCACGCGAGCGCGCAGCCGATCGCCGTCGCCACGATCGCTCGCATGTTGACGCCCGAGCCCGCATACACGACGCGCTCGCGCGTCGCTGCGGAGGCGCGATAGGGCTGCGCCGGCTCCGCGCCGCCGGTCACGGTCTCGTCGGCCGGCGTGGTGGCGGTGCCCATCACGCGGCCGTAGGCGTAGACGCCGTCGCGACGGTAGAGATCCGCGAGGCGGAGCTCCTTCTTGCGCACGAGCCAGTAGTCGGCGACGAGGACGCCGGCGATCGATCCGAGTCCGCCGGAGTAGCCGAGCAGCCACTTGAAGATGTAGCCGTTCGGATCGGCGATGAGCTTCCACGGGAGCATCGCGATCCCGACGATGCCGGTGATGAGACCGCCGGTCTTGAAGCTGATCGCGCCGGGCTTGATGTTGGCGAAGTCGTTCGCCGGCGAGACGACGTTCGCCGCGATGTTCACGCCGAGGGTGGCCACGACGACGGTGAACATCGCGACGGCGACGAGCAGCCGATTCTCGAAGCGACCGACGAGATCCACGGGATCCCAGATCGCCTCGCCGTAGATCACCGCCGACGCGCTCGTGATCATGATGCCCATCATCGCGAAGACGGTCATCGTCGTCGGCAGCGCGACCACCTGCCCGACGGCCTGCTCTCGCTGGGAGCGGCCGAAGCGAGTGAAGTCGGGCATGTTGAGAGAGAGCGTCGACCAGAAGCCGATCATCGCGGTGACGCTCGGGACGAACACGGGCCAGAACTCGCCGAACGTCTTGAACTTGCCCTCGGCGCTCATGATCTCGCCGAGGCCCGAGCAGTCGGGCTTTCCCTCGCACGTCGCCTTCGCCTTCATGATCGCCCACGCCACGAGCAGCGCGGTCATGACGAGGACGTACGGCGCGGCGAAGTTCTCCACCTTCCGCACGAGCTCCATGCCCTTGTAGACGATGAGGATGTTGAGGCCCCAGAAGAGGAGGAAGCTCACCCACTCGGTTGGGTAGTGGCCGCCGAAGACCCAGCTCTCGCTATCGCTCATCGGGCCGAGCAACGTCTGCCATCCCGGCCAGAGCGAACGGAAGAAGGTCTGGAGCGCCTGGCCGCCGATCCACGCGTTGATGCCGAACCATCCGCAGGCGACGAGCGCGCGCATGATCGCGGGCACGTTGGCGCCGAAGACGCCGTAGCTCGCGCGCGCGAACACGGGGAAGGGGATGCCGTACTTCGTGCCCGGGTGCGAGTTCGCGAGGATCGGCAGGAGGACGATGACGTTGCCGATCAGGATCGTGACGAGAGCCTGCCCCCAGCTCATCCCCGCGGAGATGAGCCCCGCGGCGAGCATGTACGTCGGGATGCAGTGGGCCATCGAGATCCACAGCGCCGCGTACGTGTAAGTCGACCAGGTCCGCTTCTCGAGCCTCGTCGGAGCGAGGTCTTCGTTGTAGAGCGCCGGGTCGTCGAGGACGATGTCCTCGCGGAGCTCCACCCGGCCGTCGGCGCGTTCGATCTGCTCGTCCCCCATCATCGTCGAGAGTGCCTCAGGAGCCCTTCCTGCCCGTGAAGACCCGGAGCAGCGCTTGCCACATCCGCTTCAGGCCGCTGCCCATCTGGAGCTTTCCCTTGCGGGCGGTCGTGCGGTGAACGAGATGGGTCGGTCGTGCGCCGGGCGAGAAGCCGTAGAGCGAGTAGAGGTTGATGAGGTCGGTCACGAGCTCGCTCACGCCGCGCGTCTCGAGATCGTGAGCCTGGCAGTAGCTGTCCGGCTTGTTGCGGATCATGCACTTGGCGATGATCAGCATCACGTTCGGATCGATGAGCTCGCCGTTGCCGTCGAGGTAGTGCTTGTACGAGAAGAACCGATCGGCCGGCGCCACCTCGGGCTGACCGTCCTGGGTCTTCGGCGCACGCAGCGAATTGATGACGCTGTACTCGTGCCGGAGGTAGGCCTCGATCGTGTTGTTCTCGTCGGCGCGCTCGTACTCGATGAACTTGTGGAACGCGTCGTAGAGCGTCTTCGGGTTCGCGTAGGCGCCGCTGATCAAATAGTAGAACGTGGCGCCGAGCGAGTAGATGTCCGCCGGACGCCCGACGGACTTCTGGATCCGGGCGCGCACGTTCGTCTCGCTCGCTTCACGGAAGGGCCGGGCGAGGACGAGGCGCTTGCGAGCGCGATCGGCGTAGAGGATCGGGTACTGCTCCGACCGGTTGAAGAGGGAGAACGAGTCGTTCTTCGCGATCTGGATATAGAAGTCCTCGAAGAACTCGACCTCGGGGACTCCCTGCTGCACGTTCACGAGCAGCTCGAGGATGTTGGTCTCCTGCTCGGGGCTCTGGAAGAACAGCGTGCCCGGGACGGCCGCCTTCATCTGCGTCATGCCGAACGAGATCTCCTCGTCCGAGAGCTTCGCGACGTTGAAGTCGGCCAGGCGCACCTGCAGCGTCGAGCCGCGGAGGTTCGGGTCCGGCAGACCGATGAGGACGTTCGCCGGCTTGATGTCGCGGTGGCAGATGTTGCGAACGAGGTGGGCGTACTCGACCGCGCTCGCGATGGGGATCATGTAGTCGAGCACGCGGAAGAGGCGCTCGCGCAGATCGCAGGCGAGGAGGTCCTCCTTCGAGCCGCGGTTGCGGGAGCCCTTCAGGCGCTCCTCGAGGCTCATGTCGAGCTTCTCGAGGATCATGAATTCGCTCTCGCACTTGTCGCGAATCGATGGCGGGAGGAAGCTCTGATCCTCGCCCTCGCCGGAGGCGAAGAGCTCGACGATGCTCGGATGTCCCTGCACGCGCTCGAGGAGCTCCATCTCCATCTGGAAGCGCATGTGGTCTTCTTCGTTGACGCCCTTCTGCAGCATCTTGATGACGATCGGCCTGCGGAAGTCGGTCTTCGATTCGAGCCAGCGCTCTTCGCCGAGATACACCTTCGCGAAGCGACCGGAGCCGAGCTCGACGGGCTGCCCGCGCGCGTCGAGCACGAACGAGTACGCACGCGACCGCATGACCGCGAACGGAGCGCTTCGCCCCTCGCGCGGCGCAGAATCGGGCCGGAAGCCGAGCGACTGACCCGCGGACGTCATTCCGCTGCCCATCGGCGGAGGCTGCTGCGCCTGCGCGCTCGGGCCGTTGGGCGGCGGTCCGGCGAAGGACATGTCGCGCTGCTGTGGCGGCGGGCCGAACATCATGCTGTTCGGGTTCGGCTGCGGCACACCCATCGGGTGCGGAGGGACGGGGGGCGCAGTGGGGCCCGGACCCATCGTCGGCTTGTGAGTGAGCGGCTGCGGGCCTGAGGAGCCGCGATCAGGCACGGGAGGAATGGATCCCATCCCGAGCGTCGGACGCGGGTGGGCCTGCGACACCGGCGCTCCTTGATCGGGGCTCGGTTGGAGCGCCGCCGGCCTGTCGGGCGTCGCAAGCTGCTGCTGCTGCTGCTGCTGCTGCTGCGGCTGCTGCTGGTTGTGAGGCGTGAACGCCGTCGGCGTGTTGTGCGTGGCGAAGGGCACGCGAGGCGGCGCGACCTTGGGAGGCGCGTGCGGAGCATGAGGCGCGGGATCGGGGGGCGCCCCGACCGTCGTCCTCTCCTCTTCCTCGTCTTCGAGCCCCATGGGAAGGGGCGGCGCATCCCTTTGGGTCACGGTACCCTCTCTGCGCTCAGCTTCGGCACATCACGACGATGTCGTTGCCGCGACTCAACATGAGCACGACGACCTGCTGCGCCTCTGCATAGGTTATCAGAAGCTGTCGACCGTCCACGACAAACACACGGCCGCTACTCGTCACCTGACCGAAGGACACGCTCACTTCTCCGAGGAGGTGCCGCGCGGTCGACACGAGATCGATGATGCCGTCTTGATTGACGGTGACCGCAGGTGTGGGCCGACCTCCGCGCTTGGCGACGAAGCACGAGAGGCCCTTCACGTTGAGCGACACGCTCTGACCGGGAAGCATCGTCACGCGGAAGCGCACCTGAGCGCCGGTCGGGTCGAGGAAGGAGAGGTCCAGCTTCTCGTGGACCTGCACGTAGCGAATCCGGCGCTCGCCCTGCGCGACGATCCGTTCCGGCGGGGGCGCAGGGTGTCCCGCAAGGCTCCCGGATCCTTCGACCTCGAGTGCGAGCTGGCCCGGCCCCGCGATCACCGGCATCTGTGCCGGACGTGCGACGACCTCGACGGGGAACGGCGCGACGCTCTCGGACGCGCGCACCTTCAACGCCTCGCGGATGCGCTGCGCGAAGTCGGGCGCCGTCGGGATCCGCTCGTCCGGATCGGCGACGAGAGCGTGCCCGAGCGTGCGCGCGACGTCGCCGGACAGCCCGAGCTTCGCGAGGCGCCCGCTCACGAGCGCGTCGCCGCGGACGCGATCGTTGAACGTGACGCGCACGTCCTCGTCGCCGAACAGGACGGTCCCGGTCAGCATGAAGATGGTCAGGAGCCCGAGCGCATAGACGTCCGTGCGCGGTCCCTCGGGGGAGCCGCAGAGCTGCTCGGGCGCGGCCCACCGCGGGGAGAACAGCGCGACGGTGCTCACCGACTCGGCGAACGCGTCGTCGCTCGGCGCCTGCTTCTTCTTCACTTCGCTGCGCGCGATCCCGAAGTCGGCGAGCTTCGGAACGAGCTCGCCGCGCACGCGTGCAAAGAGGATGTTGGAGGGTTTGATGTCGCGATGAATGATCCCGTGCTCGTGAGCCTCGGCGACCGCGCCGCAGATCCCCTCGAGAATGCCGAGCGCCTCTTGCGTCGGCAGCGGCCCGCGCAGCCGCAGGTGCGACTCGAGGTTGCCGCCGTCGAGGTATTCGGACACGTGGAACGGGGCGCCGTTCTGTTCGCCGGGAGCTCCCTCGAGGTAACCGAAGTCGTAGATGCGCAGCGTGTTGGAGTGCGAGAGCTTCGAGAGAGCGAGCGCCTCCTGGAGGAAGTGCGTGTACGTCGCCTGATAGACGGCGCGGCTCCCGCTCGCGCTGCCGGACCCCTCCACCAGCGTCGTGCGCAGCAACTTCACGCACACCACGCGGTCGAGACGGTCGTCCATCGCGCGATAGATCGTCGCCATCCCTCCGCTCCCGATCCGATCGAGGATCGAATAGCGGTCGAGGAGGCGCATCCCTTCGGAGAGATCGGGCTCCCCCGGTCGGCGATGAGGCCGCGCCATACCGGACAAGCCTAACTCGATTTGGAGGCGAAGGTCGACAATGGAGGCCGAGAATGACGGAGGAAAATGAGGCCAAAACGCCTCAAATCCTCGGCCCGCGCGCGTGCACGCGAGCCATTCAGGCCTCAGGTTCGGTCAGTCCCTCAGGAATCGACGGCGCGCCAGAGATACCAGCTCGCCATCGAGCGAAACGGGCGCCATCGCTCGCCACGGCGCGCGAGCTCGTCGTCGGTCGGGAGCACGGTGTTGCGCGCGCCGCGGTGGAACACGCGCGCGAAGCCCTTCTTGATCCCGTAGTCGGCGATCGGAAGGACGTCCGGGCGACCGAGGCGGAAGATGAGCAGCATCTCGACGGTCCATCGCCCGATGCCGCGCACCTCGGTCAGTGCGTCGACGATCGCGTCATCGTCCATGTGCTCGAGCTGAGCGAGGGTCGGGATGGTCCCTGCGGCCGCCCGCGCGGCGAGGTCGCGGATCGAAGCGAGCTTGCCGGCCGAGAGCCCGGCGCCGCGGAGGCTCTCATCGTCGAGAGCGAGCACGGTGCGAGCGTCGAACGCGCGGCCTTTCGGGACGAGGGCTCGCACGCGATCGAAGATCGTCGCCGCGGCCTTCCCGTTCAGCTGCTGGTAGACGATCGACTCCGCGAGTGCAGCGAACGTCCCTTCGCTCGCCTTCAGCGTGAGGGTGAAGTCACCGATCCGATCGATGTGCGCGCCGAGGACCGGATCGCTGGCGGCGAGATGACGGCGCGCGGCGGCTACGTCGTACCGGGGCGGCGCGTCACTCGTGGCGTTCGCGGTGCTGAAGAGGGAGCTGGTTCGGGGGCGCCATCCTTCGAGCACGAGGATCCGCTCCTTCGTCACCAGCCCGCCGTAGGCGGAGAAGCCGCCCGGCTTTCCGTTCGACGCGAGCACGCGATGACACGGGACGAAGAGCGGAAACGGGTTGGTGGCCATCGCGCGGCCGATCGCTCGGGGCGCGCCCGGGGAGCCCACCGCGCGCGCGAGCTCGCCGTAGGTGACCGTCGAGCCGGCGGGCACGCGCTGGAGCTCGCGGTAGACCTTCTCCGCGAACGGCGTGATGCGCGAGAGGTCGAGCGGCACCGTCGTGAGATCGGCGGTCTTTGACGAGCGGCCGTCGAGGTGCGCGCGCGCGAGATCCATGGCGCGTGTCACCCACGCGGGCGTCGCGCGCGGCGTCGCGCGCGTACCGGCGCCCTCCACCTTCGCGAGGAGGCGAGCCTCGGTCTGCTCGCGCGACTCCTCGGGGAGCTGGAACCAAGTGAGGCCGGCATCGGACCATGCGACGCCGCACCGACCGAGCTTGGTATCGAAGAGCGCCCAGGGCATGGCCGAGACGATAGCGGATGGCCGTATCGGTGCTCCAGCCCGGGCTAGCGTCGCGGTGGGAGGAGCGGGCGCTCGCGGGCGCCGTCGCTCGGGCCGTCGCGCATTCCTTTGTGGATGACGATCTTGCTGCCCGCTTCTCGTCCGTGAACGTACGCCTCGCTCCGGCGCTGCCCGGCGTAGCGGACGTTACGGACGTAGGGATGGCGCTTCCGGAAGTACTTTGCCAGGTCGCCATCGGCGATCCAGACGAGGCCGGCCTCCTCGCTCTTCTTCGCCTCGCGCGCGAGCTTGTCGCTCATACCGGTCATCACTCCGGCGAGGAACGTCCGGCGATCGCGGTCGCCGCGGATGCCGAGCTTCGCCTTGTGCTCGCGCCACAGGCGCTCCGCCGTCGTGACGAGGTAGCCGTGGACGTACTCCGCGATCTCGACGTTCTCGATGCTCCCGCAGATCTCGAGGACGCTTCCGCGCTTGCCCTCGCGTGCCCGATAGACCGGGATCCAGATCGCCTCGACGAAGAAATGCTTGCCGAGAAGGAGCGAGAGCACACGCTCGGCCTCGGTCGTGCGCCCGGTCGGCGTGCCGAGGTGCCTCCAGACGTAGCCCTGCGCGGCCCGCGCGTCGCGGAGCTCGATGTTGTGCTTCAGGAGCAGCCTCTGCGCCGCCGCCATCGCCGCCTCGGCCTCGTGGACGTTGGGGCTCTCGGCGAGGGCGAGCAGCCGCGCGATGCGGTCGCCGATCCTGCGCTGCTCCTCGGATCTCTCGGGAGTCGGAGCGTCCGGCATGCCGGTGGCCGCGCCGTCGATACCGAGCCGATCGCAGACGGCGCGGAACGTCGGACCGTGCGCGGTCTCGCCGCGCTGGCCGAGCACCTCGCACACGTATTGGTGCGCCATCTCGTGCTTGAGCACCTCGACGACGACACCCCACCGCTCCGAGAGGACGAGCGAACGTGACAGCTCGATCGTGCGCGTCGCCTCCACCCACCGGCCGAGGCGCGCGCGGGAGGGAACGAGCTCGAGCTGCGGGAGCTTCAGCGCGCCCTTGAAATGCCCGAGCGCGAGCAGGCGGTACTGCTCGCGGAGCTCGTGGAGGAGCGCCGCCTCCAGCGCCGCGGAGAGGCGGGGCATCTCGTCGTCGACGCCGTCGCCACCGCCAGCGCTCTTCGTTTGCCCGGATTGATCGACGTCTGACATTCGCAGCGGTCGAAACGACTAGCGCGGGAGCCCGACGGAGTACACCGGGCCGGCGTAGCTCTGCCGGTGGCTCACCGGTCGTCGGTGCGAGGCGGCGTGCCCGCTCCGTTCGCCGGCGCGTCGCCGATTCCACGGCGCGCCTCTTCTTCCTGCCGCTTGCCCTCGTCCTCCGCCGCTGCCTTCGCCTCGGCGAAGGCGCGGCGAGCGTCTTCGATCGAGCCGCCGCGGAGGAAGTACTGCCGGGCCGCGGCGCCGATCGCCATCGTGCCTGCGAACGCGATCGCGCCGGAGACCATCGAGCCGAAGCCGGGCGTCACGACCTTCATCAGCGCGCGGAAGCCCTCGCGGAGCACGAAGGCCGCGCCGACGTTCGCGCCCATGGCGCCGAGGAACTCGGCGGCGGCGCGCTTGTCGAGCGGTCGTCCCGAGAGCCATGCGATGCCGCCGACGAGCGCCATCTGCATCGCGGTGATCGGGAAGAGATCGGCGACCGGGATCGGAAGGGCAGCGACGCCCGTGCAGATCACGGCGGTCGCTCGCGTGAGGTCGGTCGCGAGCTGCTCCTGCAGCCCGCGCACGCGCGCGATGCGCACGAAGGTGCCGCGGCCCGCGTCGGGGAGGTGCTTGAACAGCGTCCCGACGAGCTCCTCGACGCGCCAGCGCTCGTCGGCGCGGAGCTGGCCGTCGTCACGGAAGGACATGTACGAGCTCACACCGCGCGTCCAGACGAGGTGAGGCGCGAGCTTCGGCCGATCCTTCACCTTGGTCTCGAGGTGGTGCTCGATGTCGGTGACGCGCGTGAGCTTCTCGTCGACGTCTTCCTTCGGCTCGGCGTCTGCGAGATGGAGGCGCGTCGCCTTCGGCTCGAGCACGTCGCAGTGGGTCGCGATGACGACCAGCGGCGGGCGGAACCGGTGCTCGCGCTCGACCTCGGCGTAGATGCGCTCGAGCGCGTTGAGATCGGCGTCGATGCCGCTGTCGGCTTCGGTCGCCTTCACGAGGAACAAGATGACGTCGGGGACCTTGCGCTTGAGCTCCACGAGGATGGACGCGACCGCGTCCCGCGCGTCGTCCGTTTCGGTCGGCTTGGAGCCTTCCTGGATGCCGCGCGTGTCGAGGACGGAGATCGCGCCGCGCTCCGCCCGATGATCGAACCACCTGCCTTGGCCGGTCTGCGATTTGACGTGACCAACCTCCGCCACCTTGGAGCCGAAGAGCGCATTCACGAGCGACGACTTGCCCGCGCCGCGGCGACCCACGAGCGCGAGCGCGGGAGCGCGCTGTTCGAGGAGGATGGTCCGGAGGAGGGCGATCTTGGCGCGGAGGTCTTTCACCGTGTCGGGGTGGAGAGGAAGGAACTGAAGCATCTCTTCGACACGACGGATGTTCTCGGCGATGACCTTCCGCATCTTCGCCTCGTCCTCGGTCTCGTGTTCGGTCATGTGGTTACAGCATAAGGCGGGATCCGGCCGTGGGCGAACCGCCACCGGTGCGTGGGCGTGGCCCGAGGGGCCCGATGGTCGACTCAGGACCCAGGAAGCGAGCGAGCTCGACCGTCAGAGCGCGACGACGGAGACGTCGAGGATGTCGGGCGTGCACGTGCGGAGGGAGCGCTGGACGTCGACGTCCGGGACGCGGTCGACGTGGATCCGCGCGACCGCGGCCTTGCCACCGTCGAAGACGATGTTCTCCATCTCCTGGACGTTGATCCCGCCGCGCTTGAGGCAGTCGAATACGGCGGCGAGGACGCCGACGCGATCGTAGTGGCGAACGGCCACGAGGTGAGTGGCGAGCGTCTTGGTCGCGAGGTTGACGACGTTCGCAGGCCGGCCCGATTCCTTGTAGAGACCTACGATCCGTACCGTCTCGGTCGCGATCGCCTCCTGCGCCTGGTCGGTCGATGCGCCGATGTGATGGGTCCCGATGACGCCGGGCAAGGCGAAGATCGGCGCGTCGACGGCGCCACTCCCGCCCGCGGGCTCCTCGGCGAAGACGTCGAGACCGGCGCGGATGCCGCGCTCCTTCACCGCGCGCTCGAGCGCGGCCTGATCGACGACCTCTGCGCGCGACGTGTTGAGGAAAAACGCGCCCGGCTTCATCGAGGCGAAGACGCCGTCTCCGACGAGGCCGCGCGTATCGGGCGTGAGCGCGAGGTGCACGGAGAGGATGTCGGAGGCGGCGGCGACCTCCGTGACCGTCGGCTTCGCGACGACGCCGAGCTCGTCGGCGAGGGCAGGGCCGAGCGTCCGGCTCCAGGCGACGACGTTCATCCCGAACGCGCGCGCGCGGCGGATGACCTCGCGGCCGATCATGCCGGTGCCGAGCACGCCGAGGGTGCGCCCGTAGAGCCCGCGCGCCTTGCTGTAGTCCTTCTTGTTCCACCGGCCGCCGCGCAGGTCTGCGGAGGCGTCGACGACGTGCCGGTCGAGCGCGAGGAGGAGAGCGAACGTGAGCTCGGCGACGGCGACGGCGTTCTTGCCGGGGCAGTTCGCGACCCAGATCCCGCGTTCGCTCGCCGCCTCGACATCGATCGTGTTGGTACCGGCGCCGGCGCGGACGACGAGAGAGAGCTTGCCCCTCTCGAGCATCGGGCGCGTCACCTTCGTCGAGCGCACCACGAGGACGTCGGCGCTCGTCCGCTCGACCGCCGCGAGGAGCTCGTCGCCGGTCGCATCGGGCTCGTAGACGACCTCGCAGCCGATCTCGGCGAGCCCACGACGCCCCGAGTCCTCGAACTTGTCAGCGACGAGCACCTTCATGCGCGAAGCATAGGTCAGCCGCCGCCCGAGGGCATGCCGGACGACGCCGCCGCGGCGCCCGATCGATGGATGTATGGCTCGGTGCGTCAGCCGTAGATCTTCTTCCACGAGGGCCGCGCCTGGACGCGTCCGAGCCAGCTGGCGACCGCCGGGAACGCCTCGAGCGAGACGCCGAGCATCGACGCGAAGCCGAGCGCCGGCGCGATGGAGAGGTCGGCGATCCCGAACGGGCCGCCGAGGTATTCGCGCTGCGTCTCCTTCAAATGGAGCTCGACGCCGCCGAGGCTCCGGTCGACCTCTGCACGCGACTCCTCGACGATCCGCGGGAGGCGCTGGTCCTCGGGGAGACGGATCGTGTGCGCGAAGATCCGCGCCATCGCCGGCGACAGGTGCGCCGCATTCATGAACATCCAGCGGGCGACGTCGCCGCGCTCGGCCGGGAGCTTGCCCGCGAAGAGTCGATCGGGATGTTTCTCCGCGAGATAGACGAGGATGGCGTTCGACTCCCAGAGGACGATGTCGCCGTCGACGAGGGTGGGCACGCGCGCCGTCGGATTGAGCTTCCGGTAGGCGTCGCTCTTCTGCTGTCCGCTCATGAGATCGACGGGCTCGAGCCGGTAGTCGGATCCGGTCTCCTCGAGAGCGAGCAGGGCGCGGCGGGTGTTCGGTGACATCGGGAAGCCATGGAGCACGATGGTCATGGGCGCGCATCCTACGCGTCTCGTGCGTCGCCGCGACTCCCTCCGTGCTGACGCGGAGCGGCGACGTGGGGCGGCGGATCGCCCGAAATAGGGAGGGGAGGCAATCGATCGTTCGGTGTCGACGTGCGGTTCGCCGCGGGTATCATCGACCGCCACATGACGCGCACGCTCATCAAGGGAGGGACCGTGGTCACCGCGGTCGACACGTTCAAGGCCGATGTCGCGATCGTGGGTGAGAAGATCGCCGCGATCTTCGGACCCGACGCTGCGCCTGCGGGGCCGTGGGACACGACGATCGACGCGACCGGCAAGTTCGTCCTGCCGGGCGGCATCGATGCGCACACGCACATGGACATGCCGTTCGGCGGCACCACCGCGTCCGACGACTTCGAGACCGGGACCCGCGCAGGCGCGTACGGCGGCACGACGTGCATCGTCGACTTCGCGATCCAGGCGAAGGGCGATCCGCTCCGTCGCGGCCTCGACGCCTGGCATGCGAAGGCCGAGGGCAAGGCGGCGGCGGACTACGCCTTCCACATGATCATGACCGACGTGAACGACCAGACAATCCCCGAGATGGGCCAGGTCGTGAGCGAAGGCGTCACGTCGTTCAAGATGTTCATGGCGTACCCCGGCGTGCTCCACGTCGACGACGGCCAGATCTTCCGCGGGATGCAGCGCGCGAGCGAGCTCGGTGCGCTCATCTGCATGCACGCCGAGAACGGGATCCCGATCGACATCCTCGTCGCCCAGGCGATCGCCAAGGGGCACACCGCGCCGATCTATCACGCGCTCACCCGCCCGCAGATCGCCGAGGCCGAAGGAACGCATCGCGCGATCTGCCTCGCGGAGATGGCCGGCGCGCCCGTGTACCTCGTTCACCTCTCGGCCGAGCGCGCGCTGAAGCAGGTGGTCGAGGCGCGTGACCGTGGCCTGCCCGCCTACGCGGAGACGTGCCCGCAGTATCTGTTCCTCTCGCAAGACGATCTCGCGCGCCCGGACTTCGAGGGCGCGAAGTACGTCTGCACGCCGCCGCTCCGCCCGGCGAGCATGCAGGAGGACCTGTGGCGAGGGCTCAGGACGAACGACCTCCAGGTCGTCTCGACCGATCACTGCCCGTTCTGCCAGAAGGGGCAGAAGGAGCTCGGCAAGGACAACTTCGCCAAGATCCCGAACGGCATGCCCGGCGTCGAGACGCGCCTCTACCTGCTCTGGGACGGCGGAGTCCGGACGGGTCGCATCTCGATGAACCGCTTCGTCGAGATCACGTCGACGGCGCCGGCGAAGATCTTCGGCCTCTACCCACGGAAGGGAACGATCGCGGTCGGAGCCGACGCCGACGTCCTCGTCTGGGACGGCGAGAAGCGGCACGAGCTCAGCGAGAAGACGCTCCACATGCGCGTCGACTACTCGCCGTACGAGGGGCGTGAGGTCGTCGGCGCGCCGACGCATGTTCTGTCGCGCGGCAAGGTCATCGTCGAGAACGGGACGTACGTCGGCAAGAAGGGCCACGGACGCTTCGTGAAGCGTGGGACGTTCAACCTGATGTGACGCGCCGCCGGCAGGCTGCGTGCGCTCGCCGTGCTGACCCGCGAACGGCGCGGCCTGCCTACATCGGTGACGACGAGCTCGTCCGGAGAGGCGAGGCGGCGCGCGTGCGTCTGTCGGGGCTTGCGGCCGAGGTCCGCGCGAAAATGAGCCCGGCCCTTGTCGAACGGGCCTCGAAGAAACAAAATGACGGCGTCGAGCGTCTTTTGGGGTGTCCGTACGTACGAGGTCCGAGGCGGCATGACGCCGGCAAGGAGAGTCCGATGAGCGAGCGTTATGTCAGGCCGACGATTGCGGGGTGGCTCACCTCCACGCTGATCGCTCCCTGGATTTCCGTCTACGGCGCGGTGACGGCGTTCGCTGCGCTCGGCGTCGACTGGGGCCTCTTCGGGAAGATCGCCGGATGGGCCGTCGGGATGCTCGTCGGCAGCGTCTGGGCCTTCGCGTTCTGCCTCATGCTCGTGCTCATCGACGTCGCCCTCCTCGCGGTGCGTGTGCGCACGCTGCCCGCGGGCAAGCGTGGCTGGGGCACCGCCTTCGCTGCGCCGCTGATGGTCTTCGGGATCTACGGGATCGCGCCGCCGCACACGTTCTGGCACTACGGTGGCTGGGGCATCGCCGCGGCGATCTTCGCGCCGATGGCGGTCGTCGCCCTGCTCGTTCGGCTCTTCGCCGGACGCAAGCCGCCGCGCTGATCACAGGCCGCGCGCGTCACGAATGCGAGTATCCTGCCGCGCGTGACGCGTTCGGTTCGTGGAGGGGGGCCTCTCGACGGGGCTGACCTCACGAAGGCCTGCGCGACCGTCGCCGCGGGCCTCGTGCTTTTGTGCAGCGCCGAGGCAAAGGCGGGAGGTCCGCTCGGCCCGCCCGGATCGCGGGTCCAGACGAGCCGGTACACGGTCGATCTCTTCCAGGGACCGATCCTCGCGTCCTCGCGCATCACCGCGCTCGCAGGGGCGTACACCGCGATCGCGGAAGGGACGGAGGGGATCCCGTTCAATCCTGCCGCCGCGTCGTTCCGGCCGCCGTATTCGACGACACGCGACGACTACGATCTCACCGCCGGGCTCACGCTCCCGGCATCCGTCAAGGGCAGCGACTTCGACAACGACGGCAAGGTCGGGTTCACCTACGACAAGTTCTTCTGGCTGACGTTCGGCGGGCTGCTCCAGCACGATCGGCTCGGCTTCGGCATGACGGTCTCGTTCCAGCAGTACGAGCTCGGTGTCCCCGGAACGCCTGTCCGCCTGCCGAGCTCGGACGAGGTCATCGCCAGCGTGACCGCGCGTCTCATCCGACTCGATCCCGTCGTCTCGTACGGGTTCCTCCGGGATCAGCTCCACCTCGGCGCCGGTGTCCGTTTCACCGGCTTCTACGGCATCGGCAATACCGGCCTGGTCGGCGGGACCGTCGACAACGAGCGGTTGCTCCTCAACTCGAACACCGCGGGTGTTCAAGCCGGCGCGCTCTGGGCGCCGCACGGTCTTCCGCTCCGCGTCGGCGGCGCCGCGCGCTCGCCCCAGATCTCCACCCAGAGCGACGAGGGACGCATCACCGCGAACGCCGCCGGCGATCGTGTGGTCGGCAACGTGTACCTCCCTCAGCGCGTCGAGCTCCCGTGGGAGGTCGAGGCGGGCGTCGCGGTCCAGCTCTGGAAGCGTCCGTTCAACATCCCGTGGCAGGACGAGGCGAAGGTCCCGAAGGAAGACACGGAGCGCTGGCGTCGGGACAAGAACGGACAGCCCGAGCCGCACCACCAGGCGGCGCGCCGGCTGCTCGCGGCGCGGTACGCCGAGATCCCACGCGAGCGTGTCCTGCTCTCGTTCTCCGCGCTCGTGAGCGGACCCGTGAAGGACGCCATCGGCGTCGAGTCGATGCTCTCGCAGACGGTCGACCGATCCGGCGAGCGCACCGTCGTCACGGTCCGCGGCGGCGCCGAGGCAGAGGTGATCCCGAACTGGCTCGTGCTCCGCGCCGGCTCGTATCTCGAGCCGACCCGCTTCCGCGGGGGCGAGACGCGCCTCCACGGCACCGGCGGCTTCGCGCTCCGCGTCCTCCGGTGGTCGATGTTCGGGCTGTTCGACGAGAACACGCTCTTCCGCGTCAGCTTCGCGGTCGACGGCGCGCGCGACTACTTCGGCTGGAGCGTCGGCGCCGGACTGTTCCGCTGAGCCAGCTGCGCTCAGCGGGAGTGTGTCGAGGCGGTACCCGGAGCGGGACGGCTTCGTCTTCCGCTCGCTGAGCTTGGGTTCGCGCCCAACCACCCGCAGCGGTCGACCTTCGGCCCTCGTTGAGTTGCGACGCCGGATCGCCAGCTGCACTAGAGTGCGCCCGATCATGGATGAGCGAAGCGCGCAGCACACGCCGAGCGAGAGCGTGAGACCGATCGGATGGAAGGCGGCGGTGCTCGTCCCCGTTGCCATCGCACTGATCGCCTGGACGGTCTCGGGCTTTGCGGCGATCGTCCAGCCGTACCTGGCCGTCCGCTACGACCTCTGGTTCGAGGTCGCGATGATCGTCGGGCAGGTGCTCGTCCAGTGGAGCGTGCTCTGGCGTCGCTCGTGGCGCGAGCGGATCGACTACGCGATCCTCTTCCTCATCGTGTCGAGCGTCGGCGCCGTCCTTCTCTGGCCGCTCCTCGCGCTGAATCGTCTCGCGCCGGTGACCGTCCCCGTCGCGCTTGGTTGGCTCGCGATCGTGGTCGCGGTCATGTTCCCGGTTCACTGGACGCTGGTCCGCCGCGCGAAGCTGCCGGTCGCGCTCTCTGCGACGTGGGCCGTCTACCGGGTGCTGCTCGTCCTCGCGATCGTGAAGCAGCCCTGACGAGGAGCGGCGCGGGGCAGCCCGGCAAGGGCACCGTCCCGTGCGATTCGCGACGAGCGAGCCTCGCGGGGGTGATCTGGATCGCGAACGGCGGCCCGGGGGGATCCCCGTCCGGTGGGAACCGGCCGTGTTGGCCCGCAAGCAACCGGTAGTTCCAGCGGTGGGCGGCGGGCGCGGTCGGCATCGGGCTTGCTCCGAGGCGGTGCATGCATCGTACGGCCATCGTCACGCGGATGGATGCGGACGAGACTCTGGACCTGCCCGTCGTATCGCCGGCGGCCTTGCCGCGGACCTCGTTCACGCTGCGGTTCGTCTCGGGGCCGGACGTGGGCCGCGTGCTCGTCCTCGACCCCACGCGCCCGCCTCACGCCGTGCTCGGCCAGGCAAGCTCGTGCGCGATCCAGCTCAGCGATCCGCACGTCTCGCGGAGACACATCGCGCTCACCGCGACCCCGACGCATGTCCTCCTCGTCGATCTCGGGTCGACCAACGGCACGCGCGTGAACGGCGTCCTCGTCCGCGAGGCGCGTCTCCGCGGCGGCGAGACGATCTCGATCGGAAGCACGATCATCGGCGTCGAGACGGACGACGTTTTGGCCGCGAACGCACCCGGGACGCTGCCACCGCCGGCCGACGACTTCGTGAGCACCGTGCTCGCGGAGCAGCTCCCGTTCACCGAGGCACGCCATCGCGTCGTTGCGGAGTTCGAGCGGCGCTACGTCGATGACCTCCTCGCGCGTCACAACGGCAACGTCACACACGCCGCGCGTGCGAGCGGCATCGCGCATCGTTACTTCCAGCTCGTGCGCGCGCGTTCGCGCTGACGCGCTCGTGACTCCGGCGCGATCCGAGCACGCTCCGTCGTCGTTCCGGATCGGCGCAGCTGGGGCGCGCATCGGCCGCCGTCAGCTCGGGTCGTCTTCGCGTTCGAGCGCGACGAGCTCGTCGGCGAACGGCTCGAGCGCGAGCAGGTCGGGAAGGGCGATCACTCCGCCGCCACAGAGTTGCTCGAGCGCGTCCGCGCGCACCGGTGGCGGCGGCGGGTACGATCGGGGGCGGCGATGGCGCCGAGCGAGGTCGCGCGTGAAGCTCGCGAAGCGGAAATCGTCGAGGTCGATCATCGAGCCGCGCCGACAGCACACGACGTGCCGTAGCAACCGCCGGCGCGATCGCTCCTTCTCGAGCGGCATCGTGCACCGCATCGCTGGCGAAAGGCGCGCGATCCCGACGGGAGGCGGGGCGCGACCATGATCGTGCAGGTCGTACCCATCGCGGTCCGGCGCGAGCGACCGGAGCGCGTCGAGAGGCTGGTCGCGAATGCTCGCGGATCCTGAAATCGAGCGTGCGCTCGCGGTGCGGTGTGGACTTCGGCCGATCCGCGCTTGCGCGTCTGCTCAGCGGCGCGTGAAGCGGAGCGAGTAGCTGACGCCGGTACGGCCGCGCCCGACGAGCTTCGGGAACTCGACGTCCTCGAAGATTGCGACGACGCAGGGGACGAATCCCTCGCTGCCGCGCTTGTCGAGTGAGGAGCGCGGGTTCGACACCTTCGGCTTGCCGCCGGCTGCCTCGATGACGAGGTCGACGCCGACATCGCCTTGCTTCGGCGGCGTCGTCACGTGCTTTGCCCAGCACTGCGCGAGCTCCGGGAAGCGTGGCTCCACGGCCTTCTTGAACGGCTCCTTCGTCGGCTCGTCGTACGGGCCGCCCGCGACGTGCATCCCGATCGTGACGACCTTGACCTTCGGATCCGCCGTCGCCGTGGACACCGCGGAAGAGGCAGCTCCGGCGTCGTCGGCCGGCGCGGTCGCGCCCACGGGAGATGACGGCGCACCGCCGTCCGCCGTCGAGGCGGCCGCGGGCGACACGTCGACCGCAGGCTTCGCTGCAGGCGCGTCGGGCGCATGCGCACCGCTGTCGTGGTTCGCGTCCGCGGGCGGTGCGGGCTCGGGTCGAGACGACGGCGCGCAGGCCGCGAGGGCGAGCGCTACGGCGAGAGGGAGAGAGGAAGGGGGAAGACGGGAAGGGGAGTGTTCGGCGCGTAGCACCGCACACTCCCGGTTTGCCGACCGCTTCGTCATCCGTCGTCCCCCGACTCAGTGTGAAGGCGCTCTTAGAGCTCGACGTCCGTCGAGATCGGCTCGTGCGTCTTCTGCACCTCGGCGAGGTGGAGGCTGAGCGCGCGGCTGTCGAGGACGCTGATCGTCTGCATCTCGAGGGCGCCGATGCGGTCCTCGGGCGTGAACGCCGACTCGGTGCGCTCCATCGAGAGCTTGTGCGCGTCGTAGGTCGCCGCAACGGCCTTCGTGTCGACGATCGAGTAGTCGTCGCCGCGGCGCAGCTCGAGCTCGACCGAGCCGGTGACGTGCATCGCGACGCCGCGAACGAGCGCCTGCTTGAGCAGGTACGCCTCGGGATCGTACCAGCGGCCCTCGTAGAGGAGGCGGCCGAGGCGGCGACCGAGGTTCATGTACTGGTCGATCGTGTTCTCGTTGTGAACCGCGCTGAGGATGCGCTCGTAGGCGATGTGGAGGAGCGCCATGCCGGGCGCCTCGTAGATCCCGCGGCTCTTCGCCTCGATGACGCGGTTCTCGATCTGGTCGCTCACGCCGAGGCCGTGGCGTCCGCCGATCGCGTTCGCCGTGAGGACGGCATCGGCGAGCGAAGTGAACTTCTTGTCGTTCGCCGCGACGGGGATGCCGCGCTCGAAGTGGATGCGGACACGCTCCGGCGCGACCTCGACGTCCTGGCGCCACGAGGCGACGCCCATGATCGGGTCGACGATGTCGACGCCGACGTCGAGCCGCTCGAGGTCCTTCGCCTCGTGCGTTGCGCCGAGCATGTTGCTGTCGGTGCTGTAGGCCTTCTCCGCCTTCATCGAGTAGGGGAGGCCCTCCTTCTCGAGGTAGGCGCTCATCTCCGAGCGACCACCGAGCTCGCCGACGAACTCGGAGTCGAGCCACGGCTTGTAGACGCGCAGCTCGGGCTGGACGAGCACGCCGTACCGATAGAAGCGGTGGATGTCGTTGCCCTTGTGCGTGCTGCCGTCGCCGAAGATGCTGACCTTGTCTTCGCGCATCGCGCGGACGATCGCGGTCGCGGTGACGGCTCGGCCGATCGGCGTCGTGTTGTAGTACTTGCGGCCCGCCGTGCTGAGGTGGAACGCGCCGCACTGCAGCGCGATGATCCCTTCCTTCGCCATCGGCTCCCGGCAGTCGAGGAGGCGCGCGTTGACCGCGCCGTGACGGAGGGCCTCCTTCGGGATGTCGCGCACGTCCCGCTCGTCCGGCTGCGCGAGGTCCGCGGTGTACGCGTGGACCTTCAGTCCTTTGTTCTTCAGCCAGGCGACAGCGCAGCGCGTGTCGAGGCCACCGGAGAACGCGATCGCGACGGACTCGCCGGCGCTGGGGAGCTTGCGAAAGATGCGGGCCATGGGGTTGTGGCGCTCGACATAACGCAGGCGCTGGGAGAAGCAAACGGGCATCCTCGGACAATCGTCGGGCGCCCAAGTGCACCTCTGCGGGTGGTTTGGTGGGCGAGCCGAGGGGTGACCTCTGCGGGGGCGGAGCGTGAGCCGAAGGGCGACCTCTTCGGGGCGGAGCGTGAGCCGAAGGGCGACCTCTGCAGGGGGCGGAGTGTGAGCCGAAGGGCGACCTCTTCGGGGGTGGTGAGCGAGCCGAAGGGCGACCTCTTCGGGGGGCCTGAGCGAGCCGACGGGACCCTCTGCAGTGTTGAAGCAAGCTCTGCGGAGGGCCGGCGAGCTATGCGAATCGTCAGCAACCTCTGCACGTGGTTGGAGCAAGCTCTGCGGGTGGTCGAACAACCTCTGCGGGGGCTTGCGGCGCGAGCCCCAACTTGTCGCACCCGCACACGCGTGGAGCCGCTGGTCCCGCTTCGCTTGTGCTCGCGGCCGGACTAGGGTCGCGCCGTCATGTTGGACCTCCCCACCCCGAAGCCGCTTCCGCAGAACGAGCCCGTCCTTTCCTATGCACCGAAGAGCCCCGAGCGCGCCGCCCTCAAGGCCGCGCTCGAGGTGATGGCGAAGGAGCGGCCCGACGTGCCGCACGTCGTCGGCGGCAAGGAGCTCCACGATGGCGACGCGTTCGACGTGAAGGCGCCGCACGATCACTCGCTCGTCCTCGCGAAGGCGCACGACGGCGGCCATGCCGTGACCGAGAAGGCGATCGCGGCCGCGCTCGCGGCGGCGCCCGCGTGGGCGGCGGCGTCCTTCGAGGAGCGGTCGCGCGTCTTCCTCCGCGCCGCCGACATGCTCGCTGGTCCGTGGCGTCAGACGCTCAACGCCGCGACGATGCTGGGTCAGAGCAAGACCGCGTACCAGGCGGAGATCGACGCCGCGTGCGAGCTCATCGACTTCCTCCGCTTCAACGTCGCGTTCGGCTCGCGCCTGCTCGAGCAGCCGATCTCGCCGGCGGGGATGCTCAATACCCTCGAGCTTCGTCCGCTCGAGGGCTTCATCCTCGCGGTCACGCCGTTCAACTTCACCGCGATCGCCGGCAACCTCCCGGCGGTCTGCGCGCTGATGGGCAACGTCGTCGTGTGGAAGCCGGCCGAGAACCAGGTGCTCGCCGCCTACCACACGATGCGCATGTTCGAGGCGGCCGGGCTCCCGCCGGGCGTCATCAACATCGTGCACGGCGACGGCGCGAAGGTCGCGGAGACCTGCCTCCGTCACCGCGAGCTCGCCGGGATCCACTTCACCGGCTCGACGAAGGTGTTCCAGTCGCTCTGGCGTGGCGTCGGCGAGAACATCGCGAGCTACAAGAGCTACCCGCGCATCGTCGGCGAGACCGGCGGCAAGGACTTCGTCTTCGCGCATCCGTCGGCGGAGATCGAGGCGCTCGCCGTCGCGCTCGTGCGCGGCGCGTACGAGTTCCAGGGCCAGAAGTGCTCCGCCGCCTCGCGCGCGTACATCCCGAAGTCGATCTGGCCGAAGGTGCGTGACCTGATGGTCGACCACATCAAGGCGATCCGGATGGGCGACGTCACCGACTTCCGCAACTTCATGGGCGCCGTGATCAACGAGCGCGCATGGACGCGTCTCGACGGCTGGCGCCAGCGCCTCGCGAGCGATCCGAAGGCGAAGCTCCTCGCCGCCGACGGCTGGTCGCGCGAGAAGGGCTGGTTCTGCGGGCCGACCCTCGTCGAGATCGAGGACGGCGCGCACCCGCTCTTCGCCGAGGAGCTCTTCGGGCCGGTGCTCGCGGTGAACGTCTACGACGACGCGTCGCCGACCGGCGTCGACGATGCGCTCGCTCTCGTCGATCGCACGAGCCCGTACGGCCTGACCGGCGCGGTGTTCGCGCGCGATCGCGGCGCCGTCGCCCAGGCGCTGACTCGCCTCCGTCAGGCGGCCGGCAACATGTACATCAACGACAAGCCCACCGGCGCCGTCGTCGGGCAGCAGCCGTTCGGCGGCGCACGCGCCTCGGGCACGAACGACAAGGCCGGCAGCGCGTACAACCTCCTTCGCTGGGTGAGCCCCCGCGTCGTCAAGGAGACGCTGGTTCCGCCGACCGCGGTCGGCTACCCGTTCATGCAGCCGGAGTGACTTCGCCTCGCTGGCGGCGCTCCGTTCTCCGACGCGGTCGGAGCGCGGCGAGCCCGTCAGCGCACGAGCGTGAGCGCGCGGCGTGGGCGATCGCCCTTCGTCGCGCGCTCCCCGGCGCATGCGCTCGACCCGCGCTCGAGCGTCCGGCACACCTCGGGACGGCGCTCGTAGACCGAGCAGAGGTAGGTGCCCTCGTCGGGGGCGAGCACAAGCGCGGCGCAGCGGCCGACGGGGCTCGCCTCGCCCGCGCGCTCGATCCGCATGAACGCCTGGTTGCCGATGAACGCGACCAGGCGCTCGGCGTCGTCACCGAGCCGCGCGTAGTCGTCACCGGTCACGCGCGCGTGCCGCTCGGACTCCGAGAAGCAGCACACTCCGCAGCGGACGCAGTCTTCGAGCACGATCAGAGGGTAGCCGGAACCTGTCAGCACTTCGCGGCTCGCGCGAACATAGTGCGGTCCGCCCTCAGATGAAGCCGATGGGGAGACCGAAGCCGAAGAAGGCGATCCGGTCGCGGTACGACGGTGCGTTCGTCGGGCCATTGAGCACGACACCGATGCCGGCAAACGTTCGCAGGCCGACCGATCGCGAGAGCGGGACGTGAAGCGATAGGTCGAGGTTCAAGAGATGGGCCGGCTCCCATCTCGGCGAGCTGAAGCGCCCCGACGTGTGGCCCATGCTGCTGAAGAGGTTCTTCGGAGTGAGCGGCGTGTCCATGTTGCCCATCGACCATCCCGCACCGAGCGAGATACCCGTCTTGTCGCCTGGCGCGTCGTGGGCGCCTTCCTCCTTCACGTGCATGCGTCCGCCGACGGCGATCTGAGCACCGTCGAAGCTGGCGCCGGCACCGGCAGAGAGCGAGAGCGGCGCCATCGGGCGAACGATGATCGATAGCCCGCCGAGACCGATCGGCGTGCCAATGCCCAGCGCCGGCTCGAGATAGAGGTGGTGATGCCGCGGCCGCTCTGCGCTGGGCTGCAGTTCGACTTCCATCGGCTGCCCGGCAACTCGCGGCTCCAGTGGCTCCGAGCCTTGCGGGGCCATAGCCATAGGAGACGCGGGATTCGAGGCCGCGACACTCGACTCCGTCGATGGAGTCGAAGGCGCTAAGGCGCAACTCAGTTGCGCCGATCCTGAAAGCTCGAAGCGGTCGGCTCACACGTACTCGCTTTGACCGGAGATTCACGCCCGCTCGTTCAACGGGCGGGCGTGAATCGGAGGTCACTCCAAGTGAGCACCGCTATAGCGGTCGAGTCTGCGTGGCCTCGTGCCCTGCGCGCGCGTGTCGCGTCGCGATGCCGAGCGCGACGAGAATCCCGACGAGCACGCGTCGACGTCGCGACGTGCGGACCTTCACCCGAACTGCTGCTGGCCGGGACACCCCATCATCTCTACGTCAGCCAGCTGTCCGAGCGTGACGAGCTGGTCGTGCGTGCTGCGCGGGCCCTGTCGTCCCGCCGGTCGAGAATGGCGAATAAAGTGCGTGCCGCCGTTTCACCACATCTCCGCGGCCGCACTCCGATGTTTGCACTGCTGCTCAGGTGAATGGATTTTGACGATTTGATCGCTGATGTCGAAAAACTCGTTGATCGTATTTTGGTGTCGGGTAGGCTGCAGGGTTGACAGTGGTCAGAGGTCGCGAGCGCTGTGGAAGCAGCCGTCAGTTGCGCGCGATCCGATTTCGAGGAGGGTGTCAAATGAGAGTGATTGTTCTGATTGGTCTCGTTGGGCTGATCGCTGGTTGCGGTGTCTCCGCAGAGCGCCAGGACGCGCCGGGGACCGATGAATCGACGGAGCGCTCGTGGTCGGAAGCGAACCAAGCAGCGACGGGGCCTGAGGACTCCGTCTACACGGAGACCATCGTCACGACGAAGGAGGACGGTACCCACGACGTGACTACGAAACCGATCACTCGCGCCCAACTGATCGCCGAAGCGAAGCTCGAGGCGGCGCGTGCTGCCGGAATCTCGATCCAGGAGACGATGGCACATGACCCTGGGTGCGCCAGCTATTCAAATAGGCTCTACGATGTGTCCGGATCGTACGATCCGAGCGTCGGAACATGGATCTTCTTTGGCAACAGAATTTGCTTCGATTCCCCGATAGCCTTCAATACTTGCCATAGAAGCAATCTGAGCCTCTATCCGCGCGGGTCCTCGTTTGTTTGCAAGGGGCAGACCTACACGAGAACGTGGGCCGGCGGCCCAGACGTGTGTGATCCTGTCTCCGGCGTGAGCTACGCGCTCCCGGATACAAACTTCGTGAAGGGCATCCGGGTCGAGACATCAACCCCCGCTGAAATCGAATTCTACACGGCTGCCGGCTCTCGTACGGGCGGTTACACCGGATCGGGCGTCACGCATCCCAGTGTCAGTCCCTATGGACGCGATGTGCGGACCTGCGGGCAGCGCCTCTAGCGAGGATGGGCCGATTGAGGTGAGAGCCTGAATTCGCTCGGTCACCATCCGTGACTGCGCAGCGCTGAGTCAGCCGCGCGCCGCGAAGTGCAGACCGGGCAGGGCCCGCTTTGCACGTGTTCCGCACGGCTCGCCTTGGACTGCCCTGAAGTGGAGTGGCCTTCAGAATCGTTTGGGTGCCCTTGGTGTTGCCCTGTCGCTGACGTAGCCGGGCAAAGCCGATGCTGAGGCTGTCGATGACGCCGGCGCCGCACTGTGTAGCGAGGCGCGCGGGAGATGCGCTGCTTTACGAACGAGCGCGAACAACCGGGCTCGCCGTGAGGAGCTGCTCTCGCGCGCCGCCTCCACCTCGACGGGCTCGCGCTGATGACGTGGATCCCGAGGAGTCCGAGCGTCAGGGCTCCTAGGGACAAGTCGTCCGGACTGCGAAGCGCCCGGGGGCCTTGTTGTCGGTTCTTCCTTCGGCAAGGCTCATCATTCCAAACACGCGCTCTACGGGCGAAGCCGAAGTCATCGGCGCTGACGGAAAAGTGGCATTGGGGCGACCTCGGATTTGGGGGCGGGACGGCGCGTGGTGACTTCGAAGGTGCCGCGGACCTGGCAGGCAGCAACCCGATGGGGCCGCTTGGTTTTTCGGCGGCCCCCGACAAACACTCCCGACCGAACAAGGAGGGCGAGCGCTGCTTCCTTGACGGGGAGGCGGGCGGCGTCGCGGCTCGCGAAGCGTACGATGCGCTCTCCGCTGCCTGGTCGGGGACATGCGGCGAGCCCGAGGACGGTGGCGTACGGCTGAGTAGCGCGATAGCGTGGTGTCGAGATGTCGGAAGACCGCACGCGCTCGGTCGCTCCACGGACCCTCGATCCATCGGCCCGGCTGCGCCTCATCGTCTTCTGCGGCGGGCAGGTGAGCTCGCACCCGGTGCCACGCTCGGGCGAGATCGTGATCGGACGTGGAGAGGACGCGCACGTCCGGATCGATCACGTCACCGTCTCGCGCAAGCACGCGACCATCGTCGTCGGCGACGCGCTCACGATCGTCGATCACGGTAGCTTCAACGGGACGAGCATCGGGGGCCGCAAGATCGCGCCGAACACGCCTGCGCCCCTCGGCATCGCGACGATCGCGGAGCTCGGCGAGACGATGGTGGTCCTCCAGGTCGAGGGCCCCGACACGGTGACCGGGTCGCGCGGGCTCGCGGCGGCGGCGCCGCCGAGTCCCGCCCAAACGTCTGCCGGGATGCAGCACCTCTACCGGCTGATCGACAACGTTGCTCAGAGCAACATCACGGTCATCGTTCGCGGCGAGACCGGGGCCGGCAAGGAGGTCGTCGCCGAGGAGATCCACCGGCGCTCGCCGCGCGCGCAGAAGTCGCTCGTGAAGCTGAACTGCGCAGCGCTCCCCGAGCACCTCCTCGAAGGCGAGCTCTTCGGCTACGAGCGGGGAGCCTTCACCGGCGCGACGGCGGCGAAGCCTGGACTGATCGAGGCGGCCGACGGCGGGACGCTCTTCCTCGACGAGGTCGGTGAGCTCCCGCTGGCGACGCAGGCGAAGCTCCTTCGCGTCGTCGAGAGTCGCGAGGTGCTCCGTCTCGGCAGCCTGCGCCCGAAATCGATCGACGTCCGCTTCGTCGCGGCGACGCATCGCGATCTCGAGGACATGGTCGCGCGCGGCCTCTTTCGGCAGGACCTCTACTATCGCCTCAACGGTGTGAGCCTCGCGATCCCGCCGCTCCGCGAGCGCGTCGAGGAGATCCCGCGACTCGCCAACGAGTTCATCGCGCGCTTCTGCCGGGAGTCGAAGCGGCCGTCGCTCCCGGTCTCGGACGCGGCAATGGCCGTCCTCGAGGCATATCCGTGGCCGGGCAACGTGCGCGAGCTCCGCAACGTGATCGAGCGCGCGGTGGTCTTCTGCCGGACGGTCGCGATCGCGCCGGAGCACCTCGGGCTCCCGCTCGACCGCACGTCGCGGCCGCCGGTGGGCTTCGCGGCGCCGTACGACCCGCCCTTCGGGAGCGCGGCGGCGTTCGCTGCGACCGCGTTCGCAACGCCGGCTCAACCGCCGTCGCATCACCATCCCTCGCAACCGCCGTTCGCAGCGCCATCGCATCACCATCCGTCCTCGCCGCCGCTGCCGGTGCATCATCCGTCTTCGCCGCCGGTCGCCAGCACGGTCGCCTTCGGCTCGTCGCTTCCGGCAGAGGTCGGCGCCCTCGAGCGCGAGCGCATCCTGGCCGTGCTCGCCCAGTGCGGAGGCAACCAGACGCAAGCTGCCGAGGTGCTCGGGATCTCGCGGCGGACGCTCTTGCGGCGCCTCGACGAATACGCCGTCCCTCGGCCGCGCAAGGCCTGAGCCTGGTCGCGCGCAGACTCGTTGTCGAGCGGCCGCGGCTTCGGGACATTTGCTAGAGTGCGGCGCTGCCATGGGTCGCGCTTTCTGCCGAAGCCTCTTTCTCGTCACCATCGCTCTCCCACTCCTTGCCGGCTGCAAGAAGACGCAGCCGACTCCGGACGCGACGGCGACGCCCGGTCAGGCCAGCGCGACGCCGCCTCCCATGCCGCCGCTCTCTCCGACGGCTCGCATCGAGGACGAGCGAAACACGATCGACGTCTTCAAGGCCTGCGCGCCCTCGACGGTGTTCGTCACGCAGAAGCGCGTGATGGTCGACTACTTCGCCGGTGTCGCGCAGGAGGTGCCCGCCGGCTCGGGCTCCGGCTTCGTCTGGGACGACGCCGGCCACATCGTCACGAACTACCATGTCGTCGACGGCGCCCGCTCCGTGACGGTCACGTTCCACGACCAGCAGGAGTTCGAGGCCAAGGTCATCGGGCTCGAGCCACGCAAAGACATCGCGGTGCTGAAGGTGGAGGCTCCGGCGAAAATGCTCGTCCCGATCAAGGTCGCCAAGGCCACTCAGCTCGAGGTCGGTCAGAAGGCGGTCGCGATCGGCAACCCGTACGGTCTCGATCACACGCTGACGACGGGCGTGATCAGCGCCCTCGGCCGCCAGGTCCAGGGCGCGGGCGGCGTCACCATCCGGGACATGATCCAGACGGACGCGGCGATCAATCCGGGCAACTCGGGCGGACCGCTCCTCGACTCGGCCGGACACCTCATCGGAATGAACACGATGATCTTCAGCAAGTCCGGCTCCTCGGCGGGGATCGGCTTCGCCGTACCGGTCGCGACGATCCAGCGCATCGTTCCGCAGATCATCAAGACGGGACGCGCGGAGCAGCTCGGCCTCGGGATCGGCATCGACCCGATGCAGAAGCTCGAGCGGCGCCTGGGGCTCCACGGTGTGATCGTGCTCGCGGTCCCGCCGGACGGCCCGGCAGCCAAGGCGGGCTTGCGTGGTGTCACCCGGACCGGGCGCGGCATCGTCCTCGGTGACATCATCATCGCGGTCGACGAGAAACGGGTCGAGACGTTCGACGATCTCTACACCGTCCTCGACGCGCGCAAGCCCGACGAGACGGTGAAGGTGACCGTCGTCCGCGGGGAGGAGACGGTGACGCTTCCGGTGAAGGTCATCGTCTTGAACCCCGCCACCGGCGATTGAAGAGTCGTCCAAGAACTTGGGGCTCGCGCCCCAACCACCCGCAGAGGTGCGCCTTCGCCGCGCGTCGAATTGGACGGCTCTGAACAAAGCGGGGAGCTCGAGGGGGGAACCCCTCGAACAAGGTAGGTGCTCGAGAGCTGTTCAAAGAATCTTGGACAGCTCTTGAGCGTCGTCGGCAGGCGGGAGACCGGCGGCAGTCCCAGGCGGCGTGGGTGCATGCTACGCCTGAGGCATGGCCCTGCCGCGCGACGAGACGGCGTTCTTCGGACGAGAGAGCGAGATCCTCGAGATCGAGCGGCGGTTCGCGGCTGGCGCGCGGCTCGTCACGATCGTCGGGCTCGGCGGCATGGGAAAGACGCGACTCGCCGTGGCGGCGGCGAACGCGAGCTCGATGACGCGGAGCGCTCTCTTCGTAGCCCTCGGCGAGGCGCGGACGCTCGAGGCTGCCGTGCGCGAGGTCGCCGCCGCCACGGGGGTGACGTTGAAGGCGGACGCGCAGGCGCGAGCCGCGCTCGAGTCGCTCGCTGGCGCGCTCGGGAAGAAGGGCCCGCTCCTCCTCGTGCTCGACAACACCGAGCAGCTCGGTCCTGCCGCGCGCGAGCTCGCGTCGGGGCTCCTCGACGGTGCGCAGGCGCTCGCGATCCTCGCGACGTCGCGAGAGCCGCTGGGTGCACGGGGCGAGGAGAAGCTCGTCCTCGCGCCGCTCGACGAGGGCGAGGCCGTTGCGCTCCTCCACGACCGGGCGCGTCTCGCGGCGGGGAGCTCCCTCGATGTGACCGACGCCGATGCGCTTGCGATCGTGCGGCGCCTCGACCGCTTGCCGCTCGCGATCGAGCTCGCGGCGTCGCGCCTCGAGGTGCTCTCGGCGCCCCAGCTCCTCGCGCGCCTCGCCGAGCGGCTCGACGTCCTCACGGACGCGTCGGGAGCCGCGCCGGCCGCGCATCGGACGATGCGGGCGACGCTCGAGTGGTCGTGGGACCTGCTCTCGGAGGTCGAGCGGAGCGCGCTCGTGCAGGCGAGCGTGTTCGCGGCGCCGTTCAGCATCGACGCCGCGGAGGAGGTGCTGGCGCTGGAGCGCGGCGCCGAGGTGCTCGACGTCCTCGAGAGCCTGGTGAAGCGCTCGCTCCTCGTGCGCCAGGCCTCGGGCGGCGGTCGCGTACGCCTCGCGATGTTCGAGACCGTGCGCGGATGGGCGCGCGAGAAGCTCGAGGACACGCAGGTCGTCATGCGCCACGCGAGCCATCATCTCGTCGAGGCCGAGCGCGCGGCGTCACGTGCCTACGGTGAGGGGGCGGTTCGTGCGCTCGACGCCCTCGCGGAGCTCCTGCCCGAGCTCCTCGCCGCCTTCGAGAGCGTGAAGTCGAGCGCGCCCGAGACAGCGGCGCGGATCGTCCTCGCGCTCTCCGATCTCCTCCTGTTCCGCGGCCTCTTCGAGCTCCGCCTCGAGCTCTGCGCCGCGGGGGCCGAGGCCGCGGAGCGGTCGCGGGACGAACGGCTGCTTGCCCGCTCGCTCGTCGCGAAGGCGCGCGTCACCCTCGAGGAGGGGCGCATCGACGGCGCGGAAGCCGAGCTCCGGCGTGCGCTCACGCTCGCTTCGCGCACGGGCGACGACGTCACGCGCGCGGAGGCGACGCGGAGCCTCGGCTGGGCGCTCACTGCGCTCGGGCGAACCGACGAGGCCGAAGCCGCGCTCTCGACCGCGCTCGCTGCACATCGCGAGCAGGGAAGCGCGCGCGGCGTTGCCGACGCACACGTCGCGCTCGGGATCCTGCGCGCGCTCCAGGGCCGCGCTGGAGACGGCCTGACACATCTCCGCGAAGCGCTCGCCGTTCACGTCGAGCACGGGGACGTGATCCGGCAGGAGAAGGTCCTCGGCTTCGGGGGCCTCGTCGGTCACGACGCGCGCGAGGTCGCGCGTGGCCTCCCGCGCGAAGTCCTCGCGCGGGCCCCGCGGTCGTCGATCGACGTGCTCCCCATCCACGTCGCCGAGCTCGTCCGCGGCGAGAGCGAGGCCGGTCAGCGCTGGCATCAGGCGATCGATCTGTATCGCCAAGGCGCGGCCGCTCTCGAGCGTCGCGATCCGGAGGCCGCGGTCGCGCTCTTCGACCGCGCCGTCTCCTCGCTCGAGCGCGCCGGCGTGAGGAAGGGCGTTGCGGCGATCCATGCGCACGCCGCTGCCGCGCTCGCAGCACTTGCGGACCCGCGTGAGGCTGCCGCGCGTCTCGAGCGCGCCCACGACGCGATCTCGGGCAACGATCCCGCGGGCGAGCTCGTCGTCAGGGTGTTCGAGGCCGCGATCGGAGTCGTGGGCGGAGGCGCGATGACGTCTGCGCGCGAGCTCCTCGATCGGGTCACCCGCGCCGAGCTCGGCACACCGGAGCTCGCGTTCGCTGCACGCGTCCTCGAGCGCGCGCTCGAGGAGCACGAGCCCGACGTTACGCACGCCGCCGCGGAGATCGACGGAGCCTTCGTCGTCGGGGGCGAGTCCCGCTGGATGATCCCGCCCGGAGGCGCGCGCGTGGAGCTCGTCCGGTATGGCCCCGTGCGCCGTCTCCTCGACGGGCTCGTCGTCGCCCGCCTCGAGCAGCCGGGAGCCGCGCTGTCCGCCGAGGCGCTGATCGAAGCGGGATGGCCCGGTGAACGGATGCGGCACTCCGCAGGGCTCCTCCGTGTCTACAGCGCGGTCCGGCGCCTTCGCCGGCTCGGGCTCGAGTCGGTCCTGATCACCCGGGACGACGGGTACCTGCTCGACCCGGCGGCGACGGTCATCCGGCGCGAGGACTGAGAGCTGATAGGATCCGGTCGATGAAGACGCCGGCCGTCCTCCGCCGCCGCGTGCTCCTCGCCGGGCTCGCCGTGCTTGTAGCTGTGTCCTGCAAGGATCAGTCGAAGTCCGATCCTCCGGCGCCGGAGGCACCGGGCGTCTCGTCGAGCGGGAGCGGCAAGCGGCTCAAGATCGCGGTCGTTCCGAAGGGGACCACTCACGAATTCTGGAAGAGCGTCCACGCCGGCGCGGTGAAGGCGTCGAAGGAGCTCGACGTCGACATCGTCTGGAAGGGCCCGCTCAAGGAGGACGACCTCAAGGCGCAGATCGACGTCGTGAGCACGTTCGTCGCGCAGGGCGTCTCGGGGATCGTGCTGGCGCCGCTGAACGACAGCGCGCTCCGTGCTCCGGTGAAGTCTGCGGTGCAGGCGAAGATCCCCGTCGTCGTCTTCGACTCGGATCTCCAGGGCGACGATCACGTGAGCTTCGTCGCGACCGACAACCAGGCCGCCGGAAAGCTCGCCGCCGAGGGAATGGCAAAGAAGCTCGAAGGGAAGGGGAGCGTGATCGTGCTCCGATACCAGGAGGGATCGGCGAGCACCCAGAACCGCGAGAAGGGCTTCCTCGACGGGCTCAAGACAAAGCCGGGGTTCGAGATCGTGAGCGACAACCAGTACGGCGGAGCGACGACCGAGACCGCATTCCAGAAGTCCGAGAGCTTGCTCGTCGCGCACAAGGCCCAGACCGGCGTGGTGAGCGGCATCTTCACCCCGAACGAATCGACGACGTTCGGCATGCTCCAGGCGCTCAAGAAGTCGGGCGTGAACAAGAAGGTGAAGTTCTACGGCTTCGACTCGTCCGACAAGCTCGTCGCGGCGCTGCGGGACGGTGACATCGACGGCCTCGTGGTCCAGAACCCGTTCAACATGGGGTACCTCGCGGTGAAGACGATGACGGAGCACCTGCGCGGCAAGCCCGTCGAGAAGCGCATCGACACGGGCGCACGCCTCGTCGAGAAGGAGCACCTCGACGATCCGGCGGTGAAGGAGCTCCTGTCGCCCGATCTCGCGAAGTGGCTGTGACGGACGCGGGGGCGGCGCCGGCGGTGCTCGAGCTCGCCGGGATCGAGAAGGCGTTCGGCGCGGTGTCGGTGCTCCGCGGGATCGACCTCGATGTCCGCAGCGGTGAGGTCCACGCGCTGCTCGGCGAGAACGGTGCCGGCAAGAGCACGCTCATGCGGATCCTCCTCGGCGCAGAGTCGGCCGATCGGGGACGGA
Source organism: Myxococcales bacterium 68-20 (assembly GCA_001899635.1). GTDB lineage: Bacteria > Myxococcota_A > Polyangia > Polyangiales > Polyangiaceae > Labilithrix. The sequence continues at coordinate 237,716 of MKVQ01000015.1, forward strand.
TGAAGCTCGCCGGGGAGGCGTACGCGCCGAAGAGCCCCGGCGACGCCCGGAGGGCCGGGGTCGTGATGGTCCCGCAGGAGCGCACGCTCTGCCTTCACATGACGGTGCTCGAGAACATCGTCCTCGGCCTCGAGCCCCATCTCGCCGGATTCGTCCGACGCGGGGAAGCGCGCTCCATCGCGGAGCGTGCGCTCGGCCTCGTCACGGGCGTCGGCCGTCGGATCGCGCTCGACGCGCGCGCCGGGCAGCTGAGCGTCGCGGACCAGCAGCTCGTCGAGATCGCCCGTGCGTTGGCCCAGGGCGGAGCGGCCGACGACGCGTCCGGCGAGCGGCGCGCGTCGGGCGGGCACGTGCAAGGCGTGCTCGTTCTCGACGAGCCGACGTCGAGCCTCGGCCACGACGATGCTGCGCGCCTCTTCACGCGCGTGCATGCGCTCAAGGCCGCGGGCCTCGCCATCGTCCTCGTGACGCACTTCCTCGGCGATGTCCGCGCGCACGCGGATCGCTACACGGTTCTTCGCGACGGTAAGGTGCAGGGGACAGGGGATCCGAACGACACGCCGCCGGAGCAGATCGTCCGCGAGATGCTCGGGCGCGAGCTCGAGGAGCAAGGCCGGGCGGCCGGCGGGAGCGAAGGTGCATCGAGCAGGCATGAAGGCACGTCGAGCCGGCAGGACGACGTGTTGCTCGACGTGCGCGGGCTCGGCGGTCACGAGCGCCCGCGTTCGGCGAGCTTCGTCCTCCACCGCGGCGAGGTGCTCGGCATCGCCGGTCTCGTGGGCTCGGGTCGGACGGAGCTCCTCCGGCTCATCGCAGGCCTCGACGAGCCGGCACGTGGTGACGTCGACGTGCGCGCCGACAAGGGCGTCGGCCTCCTCAGCGAGGACCGGGGCGGCGAGGGGCTGATGCTCGCGCGGTCGATCGCGGAGAACGTCACGCTCTCGAAGCGCGGCTCGTTCCTGGCGATGCCGGGCCGGATCCTGGCCGACGGCGCACGGTGGATCGACCTGCTCTCCATCAAGGCGAGCGCTCCCTCGCAGGCGGCCGGCGAGCTCTCCGGTGGCAACCAGCAGAAGGTCCAGATCGCGCGCCTTCTTCGCGAGGACTACGACGTCCTTCTGGTCGACGAGCCCACGCGTGGAATCGACGTCGCGAGCAAGGCGCAGGTCCTCGCGCTCGTGCGCGACCTCGCACGCAGAGGGAAGGGGATCGTCCTCGTGTCCAGCCAGCTCGACGAGCTCATTTCCGCCTGCGATCGCATCGCCGTGCTCCGTCGAGGCGCGCTCGAGGCGCCGCGCGCAGCTTCGGCGTGGACGGAGGAGCAGCTGCTCCTGGAGGCGTCGTCGTGAAGCTCGGCGCGATCCTGCCCGAACGCAGACCGGCGTGGCTCGGGCCGCTCGTCGCCGTACTCGTCGTCTACGCGGTCTTCGCTGTCCTCACACCGGACACGTTCCTGCGGACACAGAACCTCCTCACGATGGCGCGCCAAACGGTCGTCGTCGCGATCTGCGCGCTCGGGATGACGATGGTGATCGTCACCGGTGGAATCGATCTCTCGACCGGATCGCTCGTCGCGCTCACGACCGTCGTCGTCGCGCGACTGCTCAAGAGCGGCTACAGCCCCGGTGTCGCCGTGCTCTGTGCGCTCGCGGTCGCGGCGGGGGTCGGCGCGCTCATCGGCACCCTCGTCGGTCGCTTCAAGATGATGCCGTTCGTCGTTACGCTCGGCGCGATGAGCATCCTCCGCGGCGGCGCGAAGGGACTCGCGGACGAGCAGAAGATCGACTGTGACACGAAGGGCCTCGAGAAGCTCCTCTCCGCCGATCTCGCTGCGCCGGGTCTGTGGATCGCGCTCGGGCTCGCGGTCCTCGTCGCGCTCCTCCTCGGCTACACGAAATTTGGTCGTCACGTCTTCGCCGTCGGCAGCAACGAGTCGGCGGCAAGGCTCTGCGGCATCGATCCGGCGCGGGTGAAGATCCTCGTCTACACGCTCTCGAGCCTCTCGTTCGGGATCGCCGGGGTGATGGAGCTCTCGACGCTCACCGTCGGCGATCCCACGGACTCGATCGGCCTCGAGCTCGATGTCATCGCGGCGGTCGTCATCGGCGGAGCGTCGCTGGCCGGCGGGGAGGGCAGCGTCGTCGGCGCCGTGCTCGGAGCGCTCCTCATGACCGTCATCAAGACGGGCGCGGTTCACGAGGGAATGCCGAGCTGGACGCAGGAGATCGCGACCGGCGCGATCATCGTCATGGCCGTTGCGCTCGATCGCGCTCGTCGCTCTCGTCAGGTGGGAGCTCGGCGCTGACCCGGGGCGGCGCGCGGCCTTCCGCGATCGCGCTCGACATCCATTAGCTGCCGAAACGAACCGGAGTGCCGGAGACCGCTATCGGAAGAGGTGGCAAGCGCCGTATCCTCGCCCAATTGGATCGCGTCGACGCTCTGCAGCAGATCGAGGCGCTGCTCGAACGCGAGGGCCGTGTCGATCTCATCGGCGAGGTGCGGAGCATCGCGGCCTCCATCGAGGCCGCCGAGACGCACCGAAAGACGATCACCGAGGTGACGCGGGCGCTCCTCGAGAGCGAGAAGACGTACCGCCTCGTCTTCGCGCACGAGATGGACCCGATGGCGCTGTTCGAGACGTCGACCGGTCGGCTCCTCGAGGTGAACGACGCGTGGCTCCAGCTCTACGGCTACACGCGCGAGGAGGCGCTGGAGCTGACCGCGGAGATGGTCACCGCCGAGCCCGAGGCGAGCGCATCCACGCTCGCGAAGCTCCCGCCGGGCGCTACGGCCCGGATCAACCTGCGCTGGCATCGGGCGAAGCACGGCACCGTCTTCCCGGTCGAGGTCACGACGGGCAAGTTGATGCTCGAAGGGCGCGAGGTGGCGTATGCCGTGATGCGCGACATCACGCAGCGCCAGCGCGCGGAGGTGCAGCTTGCGCGGTCCGAGGCGAGCTTTCGCGCGCTCATCGAGAGCATGCCGGACGGCGTGATCGTCCATCGCCTCGGGGTCATCGTCTACATGAGCCCGTCGGCGCGGCAGATGCTCGGCTACGAGCTGGAGGAGGACCTCTCGGGCATGATGGCGCTCGACATCGTGCATCCGGCCGACCGCCCGATGGTGCTCGAGCGGGCGATCGACGTGCTCACGCGCGGCGGACCGGCGCCGGCGGTGGAGGAGCGGCTGCTCCGGAAGGACGGCACGAGCATCGTCGTGGAGATCTCGGCCCACGCCACGGTGTTCGACGGTGAGCAGGCCATGCTGGCGATCGCGCGTGACGTATCGGCGCGCATGGAGGTCGAGGCCCAGCTCGTGATGAACGACCGACTCGCCTCGCTCGGCCGCCTCTCGGCGTCGATCGGCCACGAGCTCAACAACCCGCTCGCATACGTCCTCGGCAACGTCGAGCTCATGCGACGCGAGCTCGCGCGTGCCTCGGGCCTGCCCGCGGAGAGCGTCGATCGGCTCTCGCAGCACGTCACGATCATTCGCGAGGGAGCTACGCGGATGCGCGACATCGTGAGGGACCTCAAGACCCTCGCTCGAGGTGACGTCGAGAGCAGCTCGCCGGTCGACGTGCAGCAGATCCTCGAGGTGTGCCTGAACATGGCGGAGCACGAGATCGCTCCGCGCGCGCAGCTGGTCCGCGCTTTCGACGTCCGTGCCCTCGTCTCCGGCACCGAGGCGAGCCTCGGACAGGTGTTCCTGAACCTGCTCCTCAACGCGGCGCAGGCGATCCCCGAAGGCGCGCCGCACGAGCATGAGGTACGCGTCGCCGTCCGTGCGATCGACGGAGATCGCGTCGCGATCGAGATCCGCGACACCGGGCCCGGCATCGCGCCGTCGATCAGGGAGCGGATCTTCGAGCCGTTCTTCACCACGAAACAGGGCGACGGGACCGGACTCGGACTCGCGATCTGCCATCGGATCGTGACGTCGGTCGGGGGGACGCTCACTGCGCACGGTGGCGGGGAACGGGGCGCGCTGTTTCGCGTCGTTCTCCCGATGCTCGCGTCGGAGACGGGGACGTCAGCCCCGAGGTGACCGCCCGCGGGCCGGCGTGTAGGCTGCCTGCCTCTCGACAAGGAGGTCACGATGCGCCTGAAGGACAAGATCGCCCTCGTCACTGGAGCCAGCCGTGGCATCGGCTACGCGAGCTGCCTCGCGCTCGCACGGGAGGGCGCCACGATCGTCGGCACCGCCCGGAGCACGAAGGACCTCGCGGAGCTCGAGAAGGCGGTCACGGCCGTCGGCGGCAAGGCGAAGACGTTCCCCGGTGACGTCACGAAGTCGGCTGACGTCGCGAGCGTCGTCAAACAGGCGATCGACGCGTTCGGTCGGGTCGACATCCTCGTCAACAACGCCGGCATCGGCGGATACCGGCCGTTCCTCGACTGGACGGAGGAGGACTACGACCGGATCATGACGACGAACGCCAAGTCGACCTGGCTCTTCTGCAAGGAGGTGCTCCCTCACATGCTGAAGCAGGGCGGCGGCAACATCGTCAACGTTTCGAGCGTCGCCGGCCTGCAGGGCTACCCGAACGAGGGCATCTACTGCATGTCCAAGTTCGCGCAGGTCGCGCTCTCGCAGTCGCTCGATCGCGAGTTCTATCAGAAGAACATCAAGGTGAGCCTCGTGTGCCCGGGCGGCGTCGAGACCCACTTCGCCATCGGCGACGGGCGCACGTACGACGGCGCCAACATGAAGGGCTTCTCCTCCGCCGAGGACGTCGCCGAGGCCGTGGTGCTCGCGGTGCTTCCGCGCGATCGCTCGCGCGTCGTGAACGTGATCCTGCGCCCGATGAACGAGATGACCTGACCGCGACGATGGCGATGCGGACGACGCGAGCAGGGTCGTCGTGACCTGGCCCGGCTCGCGGATCCGCCTTCGCGCGCGACGTTCGCGATCAGCTCTTCTTCGCGAGGCGCTGCTTCGCTGCGATGAGCGTGTTCTCGAGGAGGCACGCGATCGTCATCGGGCCGACGCCGCCGGGGACGGGCGTGATCGCGCCGGCCACCTTTGCCGCTTCCTCGAAGGCGACGTCGCCGACCAGCTTCGACTTCCCGTCCGCCAGCGTGATGCGGTTCATGCCGACGTCGATGACGATCGCGCCGGGCTTGACCCAGTCTCCACGCACGAGGTCGGCTTTACCGACGGCGACGACGAGGACGTCCGCCTCGCGGCAGCGCTCCGCGAGGTCCTTCGTGCGTGAATGCGCCATCGTCACGGTCGCGTTGGCGCCGAGGAGCAGCTGCGCCATCGGCTTGCCGACGATGTTGGAGCGCCCGACGACGACCGCGCGCGTGCCCTCGAGCTTCGCGCCCGCGAGCGCGAGCAGCTTCATGCAGCCGCGCGGCGTGCAGGGGACGAGCCCCTGGCGTCCCGATGCAAGGAGGCCGGCGTTGACGGGATGAAAGCCGTCGACGTCCTTGTCGGCGCGGATCGCGTCGAGGACCTTCTGCTCCGAGATCTGCTTGGGGAGGGGGAGCTGGACGAGGATGCCGTCGACGGTCTCGTCGGCGTTCAGGCGATCGAGCAGCGCGAGGAGCTCCCCCTCCGTCGTGGACGCGGGCAGCGTGTGGAGCTTTCCGCGGATGCCGACCTCGGTCGAGGCCTTCTGCTTGTTGCGGGTGTAGACCTGGCTCGCGGGGTCTTCTCCAACGAGGACGACCTCGAGGCCGGGCGGGCGCCCGTGCGCCGCCACGAACTCGGCGACGCCGGTGGCGACCTCCGCTCTCACGGTCTCAGCAAGCTTCTTCCCGTCGAGGATCGTGGCGCTCATGGGCGGCAGCCTAGTCGAACTCGGGGCGCGTGCCGCAAGCCCTGCGCACGCAATCAACGAACGAGCGGGCGGCGGCTCGTCGTCGTCGCTCGGAGCCCGCTCGAGCATCACGTGTCGACGACGCGTTCGACCACGGTCGCGCTTTCTCGGCGCGGCGTTCGGATCGGATCAGCTGAAGCGGAAGACGCGCGCGAGGATGCGATCGAGGTGGTCGAGATCCTCGTACGGGATCGCGATCTCGCCCTTCTTGTCGTTCTTGCCGTCCTGCTTCAGGAGCACCTTCGTGCCGGCGGAGCGGGTGAGGCGCGATTCGAGGTCGCGGACCGCCGCCGTCTTGCCGGGCGCGGTCTTGCCCCGCTCGTTCTCGGTGCTCTTGCCGCTCTTCGCTTTCAGCTGGCGCACGAGCGCCTCGGCCGCGCGGACGCTCAGGCGGCCGCGCACGACCTTCTCGGCCAGCTCTTCGATCTTGGCCGCGGTGGGGGCGCCGAGGAGCGCGCGGGCGTGACCCTCGGACAGCTCGCCGGAGATCACGCGGGCTCGCACGCTCGCCGGGAGCTTGAGCAGGCGCAGCGAGTTCGCGATCGTCGTGCGGTCCTTGCCGAGCCGATCCGCGAGCGTCTCCTGCGTGTAGCCGTGCTCCTTCGTGAGGCGCTCGAGCGCCTCGGCGAGCTCCACGGGGTTCAGATCCTCGCGCTGGACGTTCTCGATCAGCGCGAGCTCGAAGGCCGCCTTGGGGGTGACGTCCTTGACGACGACGAGGACCTCTCGGAGGCCCGCCTTCTGCGACGCGCGCCAGCGGCGTTCGCCGGCGATGATCTCGAGCTTGTCCTGTCCCGAGACGCGCCGTACGACGATCGGCTCGAGCAGGCCGTGCTCGCGGATCGACGTGGCGAGCTCCTCGAGCTTGTCCTTTGCGAAGTGCTGGCGCGGCTGCCCCTTCTGCGGGGTGAGCTTCTCGATCGCGCACGAGAAGACGCTCTTGTCGCCGTAGGCGTTCGAGACCTTTCCGGGAGCGGAGGGAAGGAGCGCGTCGAGCCCGCGGCCGAGCGCGCGACGCTTGCTCGCATCCATCAGCGGGTACCCCCGGCACGTTTCGCAGGCTTCGCGCGGCTGCCGCCGCCGGTGTGGCGCGTGAGCATCTCCTTCGCGAGGGCGAGGTACCCCTGCGCGCCCTTCGAAGAGATGTCGTAGAGGATGACCGGCTTGCCGTGCGACGGCGCCTCCGAGAGGCGGACGTTGCGCGGGATCACGTTCTCGAAGACGAAGAAGTGCTTCTTCACCTCGTCAGCGACCTGATGCGCGAGGTTGTTGCGCGGGTCGAACATCGTGAGGACGACGCCCTCGACCTCGAGCTCCGGGTTCATCCCGTTCTTCACGCGGTCGATCGTCGCCATCAGGTGCGTGAGCCCCTCGAGGGCGAAGTACTCGCACTGGAGCGGGACGAGCACGGAGGTCGTCGCGGCGAGCGCGTTGAGCGTGAGGAGACCGAGCGACGGCGGGCAGTCGATGAAGACGTAGTCGAAGCGGGAGAGCTCCGGCTCGATGGCCTCCCTCAGCTTGAGCGCTCGCTTCGGATCGTCCACGAGCTCGAGCTCGGCGGCGACGAGGTCCTGCGTGGCCGGCGCGACGGCGAGGGTCGCGACATCGGTCTCGACGATCACCTCGGAGAGCGGCACCTCACCGATGAGCACGTCGTAGATGGTCCGCTCGCGCGAGCCGGGGCGCACCCCGACGCCGGAGCTCGCGTTCCCCTGCGGGTCCATGTCGATGATGAGCGTCCGTCTCTCCGCCGCCGCGACGCTCGCGGCGAGGTTGACGGCGGTCGTTGTCTTTCCGACGCCGCCCTTCTGGTTGACGACGCAGATGATGCGGCAGGGTCCGGCGGGCTCGTTCGCTCTTGCCATGAAGGATCGCGCGCGCGCGGTCCGACAGGACGCGAGTCGCTGCTCGCTCTTCTTAGACCCGAGCGACCGGCGACCGCAACGTCTCCCGGCAAGGGCCCGCTCTCATTGATCCCCCGGAGCCGCCGGGGCGCCCGGGGAGCGCGCTGCCGGCCGCGTCGCGGTTCCCAGTCCGGGTCGGAAATCGTTCGAGGTTTTTTGACGGCCCATCCGTACGTAGTATGGTGTGCCCAGATGTAGGCAAACGTAGGCTACAGCGACGGGCGAGCCAGGGGCAAGGGGTAGTTGCCGGGCCGCCGACCGAGGAAACCATGCGCGACGCTCTCTCGAACGTGCTCGGCCATCAGGAAGTGGAAGCGGGTGTCGACCGCATCCTTGCGGCCGCCTTCTTCAGGAAGCGTCCGCTCCAGGCAGGCTCCTCGGCCCATGTGGTTCATCTCGCCGATCGCCGTTCCTCCTCGAGGACGACGCCCGCGCGAGAGATGGCGATGACGACCGACGGCTTTCTTGTTCGCGGAGGACGACGATGAGCGGTGTACCGAAGAGCTACCGGACGATGGCAGAGTTCGAGCGCGAGGCCATTCGGCCGGACATCAAGTACGGCTTCTCCCTCGACGATTTGATGCAGGACACGACCTTTGAAGGGTCGGACCTGCTCTTCGATGACACGGTCGACGAGTACGACCCCGACCAGTTCGACGACGACGACTACTAGTCTGGTCGCGTGTGCGCGAGAGCGCCGGGCGTCAGGCGAAAGGCTCCAGAAAGAGAGACAGAGACGAGCAGACGAGAAGAGCGCACCACCCAGCGAAATGCATTTCGTCCTCGAGACGAGAGAAGGTGAAGAGGGTGGAGCTCAGCAAAACAGGTCTCGCCTCTGTCTATCCGTCTGGAGCCTTTCGCCTGGCGTCCCGCGCCGCTTGATCTTCCTTCTTCCTATTTCCCTCCCGGGAGCCGCCTCCGGACGAACGCCTCTCGTCCGGAGGTCTTCTTTTGTGCCCGCGTCGACGTGCGAGTGTTCGCTCACGCAGCGCTCCTCCACTCGACCAAGCATGCAGACATCAGCTCGGCACGGATCGTCCCGAAGGCGATCGCGAGCGCCCGCCCCACGGGATGCGACTCCGAGTGCGGGCTCGCGAGCTCGCCGCCGATCTCGTCGAGGGCCGCAAGCGCGCGCGGCGCGACCTCTTCCAGTCGTGTTTGCTCCTCCGCAGCCGTGAGCTCGAGGCTCTCGGTGACCTCGATCTCACGCGCGAGGAACGCGCAGAAGGCGAGGAGGTCGTCTTCGACCGCGAGCTGCGTCGGGCCGATCTCCCAGAGGAGCGTCGCCGCGCTCGAGACCAGGCGCTCGAGGTTCTCCCACCCGAAGCACGGCACGTCCGTCCGGGTGCTGCGGAGGGCGCGCCACCGGCCGAGCGACTTGAGGATGTTCGCGTCGAGCCGCTCGCGCCGGAGCGCGGCCGCGTAGTCGGCTGGCGGCGGCGCGGTCGGGGAGGGGGAGGCGAAGGCGAATGTGGAGGCGCAGGCGGAGGCGAAGGAGGGCGGCGACGCGGGGGCTTCGGCGGTGCAGGGCATGTCGAGAGCGAATTGCAGCCCTCGTGCCGCAGCGGTCTTGCCCTGGAAAGTACGCCTCGCGCTGGGGGAGCCACGCGAGCGGGCAGAGCAGCGTCATGGCGCTGTCGCTCGCGCGACCTCCGCGGGGGTCCGGGCGCGGGCCCCTGACTCCGACGGCGTCAGCGCGACGTCGCCGGGCCGAGCGAGCGTCAAGCCCACGACGCTCGTGGGCGGCATCGGACGGCGCTCGCCGCGGATCTTCCGCGGGCGGCTGAGTCGCCGCCCTTGACCCATAACGCTCAGAAAGTATTGTGGCCGCCCTCAACTTGGGGAGATCCCCCAAACCACCACCATCGGAGGTCGACCTTCGGTCGGCGCACTTACGTGGAAGTCACCGTTCAGCGAATCTCGCCCGTCGTCATGGAGCTCTCGGTGGAGATCCCCGCCGATTCCGTGAAGGCTCAAGTCGACAAGGCCTACCTCAACCTCGGCAAGAAGGCGCACGTCAAAGGGTTCCGTCCCGGGAAGGCGCCGCGCGACGTGCTCTCGCGCCTGTACGGACCGCAGGTCGCGAACGACGTCGCGAACGCGATCGTCAACGACACCCTGCCGAAGGTGCTCAGCGAGAAGAACCTGACGCCGGTGAACCAGCCGTCCGTGGAGGCCGGTGAGGCGATCGACCCGAAGAAGGCCTTTTCGTACAAGGCGCGCTTCGAGGTCCAGCCGGACATCGAGGACGTGAAGTACGAGGGCCTCGAGCTCTACAAGCCGAAGGCCGAGGTGCCGGACACCTCGATCGACGAGCAGCTCGAGCAGCTCCGCCAGCGCAACGCCGCGCTGAAGGCGCCCGAGCCCGCGCGTGCGGCCAAGGCGGGCGACGTCGTCACGATCGACTTCACGTTGTCGGTCGACGGCAACGAGGTGAAGGACGGCGGCGGCCAGGGCGTGCAGCTCGAGCTCGGCGCAGGTCAGGCGCTTCCCGAGATCGACGCCGCTCTCATCGGCAAGAACAACGGCGAGAAGGCGACGGCGGAGCACACGTTCCCGGCCGAGCACCCGCGCGAGGACTTCCGCGGCAAGAAGGGTGTCTTCGACATCACGATCGCGGACCTCAAGGAGCGCGTGCCGCCGGCGCTCGACGACGAGTTCGCGAAGGACATCGGCTTCGATACGCTGATCGCCCTCCGCGCCGACGTGCACACGAAGCTCGAGAAGGCCTTCAAGGACCGCTCGGAGACGGTGCTCGCGGAGCAGATCGTCGCGAAGCTCAACGAGCTGAACCCGTGCGACGTCCCGCCGTCGCTCGTCGAGCAGCAGCGCCGGATCATGGAGCAAGAGGTCGTGATGCAGGCCCGCCGCGTGGGTCAGCGCTTCACGAAGGAGCAGGCCGAGGCGCTCAGCAGCGCGATCCAGGCGGACGCGGAGCGTAAGGTCCGCGCGGGCCTCCTCATGGCCGCGATCGCGAAGAAGAACACCTTCAAGGTCACCGACGAGGACCTCGAGAAGGGCATGCAAGAGCTCGCGGCCGAGACCGGGAAGAACGTCGCCAAGTTGCGCGTCGAGTATCGCGAGAAGGCGAAGCGTGACATCCTCATCGGCATGATCCTCGAGGACAAGATCCTCGACTTCATCGAGTCGAAGTCCAAGATCACCGAAGGCGAGCCGCCGAAGGTCGAAGCCGAGGCCTCCGCGGCGGCATCGAAGACCGAAGAAGCGAAGCCCGAAGAGAAGAAGGAAGGCTGATCCATGAAAAGGCCGGAGACGCGAGCTCAAGCGCTCGAGGTGCTCGAGCGTCACAAGGACGTCTTGATCCCCAACGTCGTCGAGACGACGCACCGGGGCGAGCGCGGGTGGAGCATCTTCGACCGCCTGCTCAAGGACCGCATCGTGTTTCTCTATGACGAGATTCACGACATGCTGGCGAACGTGATCATCGCCCAGTTCCTCTTCCTGGAGAGCGAGGACCCGGACAAGGAGATCATGGTCTACATCAACAGCCCCGGCGGCGTTGTGACCAGCGGTCTCGCGATCCACGACACGATGCAGTACGTGCGCTGCGACGTCTCGACGACGTGCCTGGGCATGGCGGCGTCGATGGCCGCGGTCCTGCTCGCAGCGGGAGCGAAGGGGCGCCGCAACGCGCTCCCGAACGCCCGCATCATGATCCACCAGCCGATGGGTGGCGCTCGCGGTCAGGCGTCCGACATCGAGATCCAGGCGCGGGAGATCCGGCACCTCAAGGAAGTGCTCACGGACATCCTCACGAACGCGACTGGTAAGAACAAGGACCAGATCCTCAAGGACATCGATCGCGACTTCTACCTCGGAGCCGCAGCGGCGAAGGAGTACGGTCTGATCGACAACGTCATGCTGCCGCCGAAGAAGAAGAGCGACGGGAGCAAGGACAAGTAGAGCGGCTGGGGTGGGGTCGGCTTCCGGTGAACGGAGTCGGCCCCGCTCGCATGTCCTTCCCGCGACGGTGTGGGGACGACATCACCCCGAAGAATGAAGCGGAGGCCCTCCATCGCGCAGGTCACAAGCTTGCGATGATGCTTGGACGGGAATAAGCTTCCGAAAAGACGAGGCGGGTCTTGGAGCGGCGGCGAGACGATCACACCAGTGGCAATCTGAGCTGCTCCTTCTGCGGTAAGTCGCAGAAGGAGGTAAAGAAGCTCATCGCAGGACCAACGGTCTACATCTGCGACGAGTGCATCGGTCTCTGCAACGACATCATCGCGGAGGAGGTCGAGAAGGACGAGCCGTACGCCGGCTCGGCCCCGATCCCGAAGCCGTCCGAGATCAAGGCGATCCTCGATGACTACGTCATCGGGCAGGATCGCGCGAAGAAGATCCTCGCGGTCGCGGTGCACAACCACTACAAGCGCATCGACTCGCGCGTGAGCAGCGACGAGGTCGAGCTGTCGAAGTCGAACATCTTGCTCCTCGGGCCGACGGGCTCCGGCAAGACGCTCCTCGCGCAGACGCTCGCGAAGATCCTCCATGTTCCGTTCGCGATCGCGGACGCGACGACGCTCACCGAAGCCGGCTACGTCGGCGAGGACGTCGAGAACATCATCGTCCAGCTGCTCCAGAACGCCGACCACGACGTCGAGCGCGCGCAGCGCGGCATCGTCTACATCGACGAGATCGACAAGATCAGCCGCAAGAGCGACAACCCGAGCATCACGCGTGACGTCTCGGGCGAGGGTGTCCAGCAGGCGCTCCTCAAGATCATCGAGGGTACCGTCGCCAACGTTCCGCCGAAGGGTGGACGCAAGCACCCGCAGCAGGACTTCCTGCAGGTCGACACGACGAACATCCTCTTCATCTGCGGCGGCGCGTTCGTCGGTCTCGACCAGATCGTCCAGCGCCGTATCGGCCAGCAGACGCTCGGCTTCGGCGCCGAGATCAAGAGCAAGAAGGACTTCAAGCTCGGTGAGCTCCTCATCCGCGTCGAGCCGGAGGACCTCCTCAAGTTCGGTCTCATCCCGGAGTTCATCGGGCGTCTGCCGATCATCGCGACGCTCCACGAGCTGAACGAGGACGCGCTGATCGACATCCTCACGAAGCCGAAGAACGCGCTCGTGAAGCAGTTCCAGAAGATCTTCGAGATGGACGGCGTGAAGCTGAAGTTCACGAAGACGGCGCTCTCCGCCGTCGCGCGCGAGGCGCTGGCGCGCAACGCAGGCGCCCGTGGTCTTCGCGCGATCCTCGAGGGCTCGCTCCTCGAGATCATGTACGACGTGCCGTCGCGTACCGGGATCAAGGAAGTCGTGGTCAACGAAGAGGTGATCACGAAGGGCGACCCGCCCCTCATCGTCTACCAGAAGGAAGCCGAGCTCGCCTGACGGGCCGCCGCTTCCTCACTCGAAGAGCCAGCGCCCCGACCGGTGCGCTGGCTCTTCGCTTTTCAGAGGCCGGCGGGCACCGGCTCGATGCGTCTGCGCTCGCTTCACCCGCCGGCGTTGATCGCCGGCGCTGCCGTCACGGGCTTTCGACCACGTAGTCATCGAAGGCCACGCTCCATCCGTCGTGGATGCCGCGCGCGTAGGGGGCGCCGAGGTTCACGTCGGACTGCGCAGCCGGCATCAGGCTCGGCCGAATGGGCGTGGTCGCCGGCTTGCCATCGAGCACGGTAGTGACCGTCCCGGATCCGACCGCGGAGAGGGCCACGGTCACGTCGAGCGTGTGCCAACCTTCCGACAGCACGCCAATCTCGTTGTGCGCGTAGACGGACGGCGAGGGGGACCACTCGTCGACGAAGATCCGCTTCGTCGATTCGACGACGATGGTCACCTGGTGCTCGAGCTGGCTCGACGTCAGGTCGAGGGAGAAGATCTCGAGCCCGTTCACGGCGTTCGTGGCCGTCGCGACGGGGTACGAAGCACAGAACGGCTTCGGCCCACCGTCCTCCGCCGACGCTCGCCGCCGGGCGCTGTCGCGTGCACGACATTCGATGGGCCGCCCGCTGCGTCGGGCTCGGTCGCGTCGGGCTCGGTCGCGTCGGGCTGGTCGTCAACGGGGGGTACCTGCGCGTCCGCGGATGAATCGGCGCTCGTCGCGTACCCGTCGAGGGACGTGAAGAGCGGGCAGCTCACAAGCATCGTGACCGGCGCGAGGCCGACGAGGACGACGCCAGAACGCATCCTTCGAGGATAGCAGCGCAGCCGCAGCCGCAGCCGGCGCCTGCCCCGAGGTTTCTCTCCCGCTCGCGGCCGCCGCCGAGGGGCAGCCCGTCGTCAACCGAGCCGAACGAACGTGACCAGGACGAGGATGACGAGGACGAGGAGCGAGCCGATCCCGCCAAGGAGCGCGTGGCGCTTCTTTCGAGCGTCGATCTCCTCCGCGGCTGCATCGCCGCGCGCCGCACGCGCCTTCACGATCTTGCGCGCGTTGAACATCTCGAGATGGCTGAGGACGAGGAGGAGCAGAACGCAGAGTAGCTTGCCGTGGAGCCAGCCGAGCTTCATCAGCGCCGGGTTCTGCGCGATGAAGCCGACGCCGCTGGCGATGGCGCCCATGATCGCAGGGAGCTCGATCTTCGTGACGATCGCTGCGGCGAGCGATTCACGGTCCGCCCGCACCTCCGGTGGGATGTCCGAAGCCCCCGACCGCTTCATGAGCTGGAGCTGGGCAAAGCCTGCTCCGAGGTATGCGGCGAACGAGACGAGGTGGACGAAGAGAAGAGCGCTCGTGAACACACCCGAAGGCTAGGGTCTCGGCGCTGCTGCGGAAACCCGTAACTCGCGGCGAAATGCCCAAGCAGAGCCGTTCGCGCGGTGGAGCGCGGTGCTCGTCGGCCCATGAGCTGCGCGCGGCAGCCGTCGCGGTCCGCGCCGTCCAGCGGACGGAGCCATTGGACGGAGCTCGACCACCAAGCGAGAACCCGAAGCGAGAACCCGAAGCGAGAACCCGAAGCGAGAACCCGAAGCGAGAACCCGAAGCGAGAACCCGAAGCGAGAACCCGAAGCGAGAACCCGAAGCGAGAGCGAGGCAGAGCGGAAACGACGACGTGCAGCTTGGGGCTCGCACCCCAAGCGCCCGCAGTCGAGCCCCAAGCGCAGAGGTGGGGCCTCGGCCCGCCTTGATTTTCGGCCTGCCGCGCCTTTGTGAAAGATCGCGTTCCGGGGTAGAACGGGGGGCTGGCTTGACTCCCTACGGCGCCGTGGGGACGACGAAAGGGCCTCACATTCTCGTGGGGCGAGGCTGACACTAGAGGACCCATATGTTCTTCAAGAGCGACGACGGGAAGCCCGGACCGAAGAAGCGCACCGTTCCCTTGCTTCCCCTGCGGGACATCATCGTGTTCCCGCACATGGTCAGTCAGCTCTTCGTCGGTCGCGAGCGGTCGATCAACGCGCTCGACGCGGCGATGGCACGCGACAAGGACATCTTCCTCGCTGCGCAGAAGAACGCGAAGACCAACGAGCCGACGCCGGAGGACATCTTCCAGGTCGGAACGCTCGGGACGATCATGCAGCTGCTTCGCCTGCCCGACGGCACGGTGAAGGTGCTCGTCGAGGGGAAGAAGCGCGCGCGCGTGAAGAAGTTCCCTCAGACCGACGAGTACTTCCTCGTCGAAGTCGAGGAGGTCGCCGACACCAGCGCGAAGGGTGTCGAGGTCGAAGCGCTCATGCGCTCGGTGCAGTCCGCCTTCGAGATGTACGTGAAGCTGAACAAGAAGGTTCAGCCCGAAGTCCTCATGAGCGCGCAGACGATCGACGACGCCGCGCGCCTCGCCGACACGATCGTCGCGAACCTCCCGACCATCAAGCTCACCGACCGCCAGGCTCTCCTCGAGATGGAGGATGCGGTGAAGCGGCTCGAGCGCCTCCACGAGCTGATGCAGGCCGAGATCGAGATTCTCCAGGTGGAGAAGAAGATCCGCTCCCGCGTCAAGAAGCAAATGGAGAAGACGCAGAAGGAGTATTACCTCAACGAGCAGATGCAGGCGATCCAGAAGGAGCTGGGTGGCGGCGATCGCGACGAGTTCAAGAACGAGATCCACGAGATCGAGGAGCAGCTCAAGAACAAGCGAATGAGCAAGGAGGCTCTCGCGAAGGTCAAGAAGGAGCTGAAGAAGCTGAAGATGATGCACCCGACCAGCGCCGAGGCGACGGTCGTGCGCAACTACATCGACTGGATCATCGGGCTGCCCTGGTACGACAAGAGCGAGGAGAACTACGACCTCGCGAAGGCCGAGGAGATCCTCGAGGAGGATCACTACGGCCTGAAGAAGATCAAGGAGCGCATCCTCGAGTACCTCGCGGTGCAGGCGCTGACGAAGAAGCTGAAGGGCCCGGTCCTCTGCCTCGTCGGACCGCCCGGCGTCGGAAAGACGTCGCTCGCCAAGAGCATCGCGCGCGCGACGGGACGCAAGTTCCAGCGCCTCTCGCTCGGCGGCGTCCGCGACGAGGCGGAGATCCGCGGCCATCGCCGGACGTACATCGGCGCGCTTCCCGGCAAGCTGATTCAGAGCCTCAAGAAAGTCGGGACGAACAACCCGGTCTTCCTCCTCGACGAGATCGACAAGATGTCGACCGACTTCCGCGGCGATCCCGCAGCGGCGCTCCTCGAGGTGCTCGACCCCGAGCAGAACCACGCGTTCAACGATCACTACCTCGATCTCGACTACGACCTGTCCGACGTCATGTTCATCACGACGGCGAACACGCTGAGCAGCATCCCGGTGCCGCTCCAGGACCGCATGGAGATCATCCAGCTGTCCGGCTACACCGAGTTCGAGAAGATGAACATCGCGGTGAAGTACCTCGTGCCGCGGCAGACGAAGGAGTGCGGCCTCGAGGATGTCCCGTTCACGCTGAGCGAGAACGCGATCCGCACCGTCATCCACCACTACACGCGCGAGGCCGGCGTGCGCTCGCTCGAGCGCGAGCTCGGCAGCATCTGCCGCAAGGTCGCGCGCCGCGTCGTGAACGAGGGCAAAGAGAAGCCGATCGACATCGTCGCGAAGAACGTTCCGGCGTTCCTCGGCGTCCCGAAGTACAGCCTCAACAAGAAAGAGGAGCGCGACGAGATCGGCCTCACGAACGGCCTCTCCGTCACCAACTCGGGCGGCGGTGAGCTCCTCGCGTGCGAGGTCGCCGTCGTCGCGGGCAAGGGGAAACTCGTGATCACGGGCCTCCTCGAGAAGGGGATGGAGGAGAGCGCGCAGGCGGCGATGAGCTACGTGCGCTCGCGCGCGTCGGCTCTCGGCCTCGACTCCGAGTTCTATCAAAAGCTCGATGTCCACGTTCACTTCCCCGAGTTCATCCGCAAGGACGGGCCCTCGGCGGGCGTGACGATGGCAACGTCGCTCGCGAGCGCGCTCATCAAGGTGCCGGTGAAGCGTGATCTCGCGATGACCGGCGAGCTCACCCTCCGCGGTCGCGTGCTGGCGATCGGCGGGCTGAAGGAGAAGCTCCTCGCGGCCCACCGCGCGGGCATCACCACCGTCGTCATCCCGCGCGAGAACCGGAAGGACCTCCGCGAGGTGCCGCGCCGCGTCCTCAAGGCGACGCGCATCGTGCTCGTCGAGCACGCCGACGAGGTGCTCCGCGAGGCGCTCTGCCTCTCCGACCCCGATGCGCTCTTCGGACCGCCGCGCGAGTCGTGGGAATACGTCGACGGCGAGCTCGTCGTGAAGAACGGCAGCAAGCCGACCGCCGCGCCGACCGACGTTGGGACGGTTGTCCTTTCCGCGAACGAGCCGGCCCCCACGCCGTCCGTCCCGGTGCCGTCCGGCAACGCCTGACGCGCGTTCGGTCCTGAGCTGTGTGAAGCGGGCGTGCCGCCGATGCGGCCGCCCGCTTACGCTTTGCGGAGTCGATGGCGCACGTCTGCCCGTCGTTCGGAGCCATCGCTCGTCCGAGCGGGGCCACCCGTTCGTCGACGAGGTCCTCGATCCCTTCGTCGAAGTGCCGATCGAGCGCGTCGCTGCGGCGCAGCTGACCCGTTCGCCCTTTTTCGACTAGCGCGCGGTTGGCTGCCCTGCATCGTCGCTGTCGACCGCCACCGCAGCGGGCGAGTGACACGGGAGCGCGCCATCGCGATGCATTGCGCGTTGCGCACGCGCACGGGATTCTGAGGGCATCGAATCGGGGGTGTCGGGGCGACGCGTGCTCGCCGAGCCCGGCGCAGGGAGGTCGGGATGTCCAAGGGAAGAGTGGGCGCCGGAAGGCGTCGTGCACGACTCCTCATGGCGGCGCTCGCGCTCGGTGCGCCGCTCGCTCATTCGCTCGTCGTCGGCGCGGCTCCGCCAAGGCCCGAGGCCGAGCGCCCGGCCGCGACGACCACCGCGCCCATCTCCGCGCATGCTTCGAAGCCGGTCTCCGGTGGGGGCGAGGCTCCGCATGGCGCGCTGCCGATGCACAAGCAGCACGCCGCGTTCGACAAGGTCATCAAGGCGATGCCGCCCGGGGCGCCGGCGGGAATCGACCCCGCGTTCTGGAAGGTGATCGTCCCCGCGGACAACGCCATGAACGACGCCCGCGTGGCGCTCGGGCGCCGGCTCTTCTTCGACGCGCGGCTCTCGCGAGACGGCACCGTCGCCTGCGCGACCTGCCATGACATCAGCCGCGGGTTCACGGATCGGCGGGGCACCTCCGAAGGGGTCGGCGACAGGATTGGGCAGCGCAACGCGCCCACCACGATGAACGCCTTCCTCTTCTCGTCGCAGTTCCTGGACGGTCGCGTGGCGACGCTCGAGGAGCAGGCGACGCTCCCGATCATCAATCCGATCGAGATGGGGATGCCGGACGACAAGGCCGTCATGGCGGCGATCGCCAAGGACCCCGAATACGCGAAGATGTTCCAGGCTGCCTACGGGCGGGCTCCGACCTTCGGCGACGTCGGTCGTGCGATCGCCGCCTTCGAGCGCACGCTCGTCTTCCTCGACGCTCCGTTCGATCGCTTCCTTGCGGGCGACCTCGGGGCGATCGACGACGACGCGAAGGCGGGGTGGATCCTCTTCAACGGCAAGGCGCGTTGCGGGAGCTGCCATCAGATGTCGAGCTCGTCGCCCATCGGGAGCGACAACCGCTTCCACAACATCGGCGTCTCCGCGCGCCATCAGGACTTCGAGGGGCTCGCGAAGAAGGCGCTCGAGGCGCTCGGGAAGGACGCCTCGAAGGAGACGATCGACCGGCTCGCGCTCGAGACGAACCTCAGCGAGCTCGGGCGCTTCGTCGTCACGCGAAACCGCGCGGACATCGGCGCGTTCAAGTCGTCGCAGGTCCGCAACGTCGGGATCACGGCGCCGTACATGCACGACGGCTCGATCGCGACGCTCTGGGACGTGATGGACCACTACAACAAGGGCGGCGAGGCGAACCCGTTCCTCGATGGAGGAATCGAGCCGCTCGCCCTGACCGAGAAGGAGATCGATCAGGTCGTCTCCTTCCTCTTCGCGCTGACCGACGTGCGCTTCGCCGACGACAACAAGGCCGAGCACGACCGGCAGAAGAAGCTCTCCACGACCCGCCGGCCGCTCCGTGACGAGGCGGCCGCGAACCGCAAAGTGCTGCAGTTCGAGCTCCGGGCTGCCGGGCAGAAGGAGCAGAGGTAGGCCATGGATCGTCCGAAGAAGACCCCTGAGGCCATCATCGGTGTGAAGAGCATCGAGACGAAGCACATGGAGGAGCGCGCGGCGCTGCATCGCGGCCTCGTGAACCTCGACCGCCGCTCCTTCCTCAAGGTGAGCGCCGCGGCGTTCGGTGCGGTGGCCGGTGCCGGAATCGTCTCCCCTCACTCGTTCCAGCCGGTCAGCGTGGCGCACGCGCAGCCGGCGAAGGGCAAAGTGCAGCAGTTCCGCTTTGCGTACATCTCGGACTCGCACCTGTACGAGCGCTCACTCAACGATCGCTTCGTCAATGCGCTCATGCGTGCCGTCGACGACGTGAACTCGATGGATCCGCAGCCGGACTTCGTCCTCTACGGCGGTGACCTCGCGCAGCTCGGCGGGGCCAAGGAGCTCGAGACGGGCGCGCAGGTCCTCAGGAACCTGAAGGCGCCGATCAAGATGATGGTCGGCGAGCACGACTGGTTCCTCGACATGGGCGAGAAGTGGCGTGAGCTCTTCGGCGCGCCGACCTACTCGTTCGATCACAAGGGCGCGCACTGCGTCGTCCTCAACAGCATCATCGAGGCGGACTTCTGGACCGCCCGGAAGATGACCCCGGAGCAGCGGATGCTGACCGTCGCCGGGCTCGACAACGGCGTGCAGAGCCGATTCACCGTCGGCGCCGAGCAGCGCAAGTGGCTCGAGAACGACCTGAAGGGCAAGCCGTCGACTACGCCGATCATCGTGTTCTCGCACTCGCCCCTCTACAAGCTGTTCCGCGACTGGAACTTCTGGACCGACGACGCCGACGAGGTGCAGGCGATCCTGAAGCGCTTCGACAACGTCGTCGTGTTCCACGGGCACACGCACCAGATGCTGACGAACCGGATCGGCAACATCCACTTCCACGGCATGCTCTCGACGGCGTGGCCCTGGCCGTACGCACCGCAGGGGCTCCCCGAGCTAACGGTGCAGATGGGACGGCCCGATCCGTTCGCTCCGAGCGACGGTTGCGGCGATGGCTCGGCGCTCGTCCATCCGGACGGGCTTGCCGACAAGATCTACAACCTCTGGAACCGTAACCCGGTCACGGTCTCCAGGACCTACACGGCGACGCGCGGCGCAAAGGACAAGCCCGCGAAGCCCCGCCTCGAGAGCTACTGAGGGTCGCCCATGATCAAGCGAGACGTCATCGGTAAGTCTGCGCTCGCGCTCGCCATCGCGGCCGCGTCGATTGTCGCTGCATGCGGAGGCGGGCAGGGCGCACGCCCTCCCACGACCGCCCAACAACAGGGCGGAGCGGCGACGCCGTCCGTCGGCGCTCGGAGCGTCGAGGCCTCGGCGCTCGCGCCCGGCAACGTCGAGGTGCTGCTCTGCGACGGAAAGACCAAGATCAGCGTCGCCTCGGGCACGCCCGGGACCGCAATCGCCGGGCAGCTCATGGCCGAGTGGATGCGCAAGAACCCGAGCTCGAACTGGGAGGCGGAGGAGCGGGAGCGCCATACGCTCCAGCCGGCGGCCGACAACAGCGGCCTCATCGGGCTCATCGACGGCCATACCTACGGCAAGATCACCGCGCAGGACGTTGCGTTGTGGAAGACGGAGACCGAGCGCGTCGCCACCGCCGGCTCGGCGGTGTTCCACGATGCCGACCAGCTCGGGAGCACCGTCGGGGTCTCGTGTGACATGTGTCACCCGCACGCGGCCAACACGCACCCCGAGACCTATCCTAAGTTCCAGGCGCAGCTCGGCCGCGTCGCGCTCCTCCGCGACATGATCAACTGGTGCATCGAGCACCCCGTTCGCGGCAAGGCGCTGGCCTCGGACGACCCGCGCATGCGCGCGATGGAGGCGTACATCCTCGCGCAGCGCAAGGGCAGGACGCTCGAGTACGGCAAGCACTGACGCTCGTCAGCGCGAGCAGCGCGTCGCCCCGTCTTGCTCCGGAGCCGGATGCACGGTGGGAGCGTCGGCTCCTCAGGGGTGCTCGCGGCGCTGTGCGCTCCGGCTGGCCGTCACCCATCGGCGGTCGCGCAGGAAGAGCTCGCCATCGAGCGTCTCCGCGAAGCTCGGAGCGGGGGAGCCGCCGTCGATGAAGCGTGCGACGCTCTCGACGACGCGTGGAGCCCGGAGGATCGCTCGGTGCCCGAGGCCGGTGACCTCGACCATCTCGCCATGGGGGGCGTCGTTCGCGAGGTGCCTCCCGTGGTCGAAGGCGACCACGCGATCGTCGCGGTCGTGGATGACGAGGAGGGGGATGGGCAGCCGCTCGGCGTCCCGACGGACGTCGAGATCGTCGAGCCGGAGGTCGTAGCGCGCCTCGAGCCGGGCGATCATCGCTCCCTTCAGCGATGCGTCCAGCGCGAGCGCGCGCGCGAACGCGGACGCGTACTCCGACGGCGTCGTCGGCGGCGCGATCAAGGCGAGGCGCTCCGCTCGCAGGCCGAATCGCGTCGCGAGCAGCGTGGCGGCGCCGCCGACGGAGTGACCGACGACGCCGTGAATCGGGCCGACGGCGGCAGCGACCTCGCCGAGCGCTCGAGCGTGCTCGACGACGGACGCCCGCGGGAGCGGTGAGTCGCCGTGCCCGGGCGCGTCGAAGGCGACCACGCGGAAGCCGCGCGCGAGGAGGTCCGGGACGAACGCTGCGAGCTGCGAGCCGCGTCCCTCCCAGCCGTGGACGAGGATCACGGTTCTCGAGCCGTCGAGGCTCCCGCGGGCGTGTCCCGCCGGCGTCCACGTCCACGTCGGGATCCACCCCGTCTCGTGGCGGACGCGGGCGGGGCGTGCGGCCGCGAGCGCTTCACACTCCCAGGACGGTCGTTCGTGACGTCGCGCGGTGAGGAAGAGTCGCTCTGCCCAGCGCGCAGCAAGCGCTGGCGCGTGAGGCGACAGGACGCGGAGACCCGCGCGCGCTGCGCGGAGACCGACAGGTTCGGTACGAACGATCGTGCTATTTTGGCGGCCGGCGGTGCTCTTCACGGGGGGCTTCCTCGCTTCCGTCGATGCTCGCGGTCAGTGGTTCGTTGCGCGGGCGTCCGCGATGAGGCGTTCGAAGGCCGCGCGCGACCGCCTCTCGGTCTCCGCCGGATCGACGATGCGGCGGAGGAAGTGATAGCCGTAGGCGATCGAGAAGGTCTCGTGCGCGAGTTGCGCGCAGTCGAGGTCGTTGCGGAAGTGTTTCTCCTCGACCGCGATCCGCGCCGCATGCGCGAGGGTGTCGACCCAGTCCCGCTGTGAGGCGACGAGGCGATCACGGGCGAGGCCGGGGCGGTCATCGAGCTCGACGCTCGCCATGACGAAAATACAGCCTCCGGGGAGGAAGTCGGCCCGCGACCACTCGAACCAGCGGTCGAACAGAGCGCGGAAGCGTGGCTCGCCCCGCGGCTTCTTGAGGGCAGGTGAGACGACGAGCGCGACGAAGCGCGCGATCGCCTCCTCCAGGATCGCTACCTGGAGGTTCTCCTTCGACGAGAAGTGCGCGAAGAGCCCGCTCTTCGACATGCCGACATGCTCGGCCAGCTTGCCGATGGTGACGCCTTCGAGCCCGAGGGTGCTCGCGAGCGCGATCGCCGATCCGAGCACGGCGCTTCTGGTCTCGTCGCCCTTGGTCACGGTTCTAAGAATAGAACGAGTGTTCGTTTTGTCGAGTCGAGTGTGGGCGATCGGGCGCCGCGCGGCTTTCTGGAGCGTGCTCAGCCGTCGGAGCGCCTTCTTTTCCCGGGCCCGGCGGAGAAAAAGACGAATGCCTTCGAATGTCTTTGACGAGGGCGGAGCGTATGGGGTACCTACGCATTCTCTCCGGTTGGGCGGGTAGCTCAGCGGTAGAGCGCTGGCCTTACAAGCCGGATGTCGCAGGTTCAAGCCCTGTCCCGCCCACCTCCCTAAGCGGGAAGCCTGCAAGAAGTACATTTGAAGTAGCACCAGTCACGAGATTGGGGCGGTAGTTAAGTCGGTTATAACGCCGGCCTGTCACGCCGGAGGCCGCGGGTTCGAGTCCCGTCCGCCCCGCCAGTATCGCGGGAAACGCAGCAGTACCAGTGACACCGAAGGGATCGGGGTGCGCCTCGATCCCTTCGCGCATTTTACTCTTAATAGCAGAAGCCCAGTTTCGAATTGGGGCGGTAGTTAAGTCGGTTATAACGCCGGCCTGTCACGCCGGAGGCCGCGGGTTCGAGTCCCGTCCGCCCCGCCAGTATCGCGGGAAACTCAGCAGTACCAGTGACACCCGAAGGGATCGAGGTTCGCCTCGGTCCCTTCGTGCATTTGGCCGCGCGGGCGCGCGCGAGGCTCGAGCCCGGCGCGCTCGTGTTGCAGTTGCGGGCGCGACCTTGCGGGGCTGATCGCGATCGAGCGACGGCTGGCCTTGCTCGCACCGTGCGTCGGCTACACTGAGCTCATGCGCGGGCGCGTGTGGGCGGTCGTCCTGGGCCTCGCTGGCGGCAGCGCTGCGTGCACGCTCGCGTTCGACACCGACGTCCTCGTCAGCGACCGCGGCGCCGAGGCCGCCGGCGGCGGGGAGAGTGATGGCTCGGCTCCCGTCGTGGACGCACGGGCGGGCGACGGTGTCTCGTCCGTCGACGACGCTTCGATCGACGACGCCGGCGCGGACGCACCGATCGAGCTTATCGTCGACGCCGCGACCGAGCCGCCGCTCTTCCTCGACGAGTTCGCGCGGCCTGACGCGCCCGAGGTCGGCAACGGCTGGACGGAGAAGAACCCGGTCGTGTTCAGCCTGTCGAACAACGGTGCGCTCAAGCAGTCGTCGGGCACGTTCTACCGCGACAACCTCGTCTACCGACGGGAGCTCGGCGAGCTCGACGTCGAGGTCGTCGCCGAATTCGACGTGACGACGTGGCCGTGCGGCTCGCCCCAGGTGCATGCGCGCATCCAGCCGGGAACGGCGGCCTCGCTCAACACGCTCGACAGCTACGTCCTGTTCGTCGGGGACGCCAAGTCCGACGCCGTGACTCTCGCCCGCCAGCACGGCTCGGCGTACTCCGTGAAGCTCGCGGATCTGCCCATCCCGGAGCAGAAGGCCGGCGGCCAGTATCGTCTCGTCCTTCGCGTGAAGGGAACGCAGACCGTCGCCGTCGCCGCGGCGATCGAGAAGAAGGTCGCCGGGGTGTGGGAGCGCCTGCAGATCGGCGCGGCGAACGATCTGAGCTCCAACTCGGCGGGGATCCGGATGCCGGGACACGTGGGCTTCAGCGGCGACAAGTCTTCGAGCGGGCGCTTCCGCTACACACGCTTTCAGGTCTCCCGCATCAAGTGAGCTAGACTCGAAGGCAGATGGACCGGGAGGGGCGGAGCGTCGGGCGGTACGTGCTCTACGATCGAATCGCGTCGGGCGGGATGGCGCAGGTCCATCTCGGGCGGCTCGTCGGAGCGGTCGGCTTCTCGCGCACCGTCGCGATCAAGCGCCTGCTCCCGCACTGCGCCACGGACGCCGAGATCGTTCCGATGTTCGTCGACGAAGCCCGCCTGGCAGCGCGCATCCGTCATCCGAACGTCGTCGGCACGCTCGACGTCGTGCAAGAGGGCGACGAGCTCCTGCTCGTGATGGAATACGTCCACGGCGAATCGCTCGCGCGCCTCGTGAGTCGTGCCCGCACGCGGGGCATCCCCGTTCCGCCGTCGATCGCCGTCGCGATCGGCATCTCGATGCTCGAGGGGCTCCACGCGGCTCACGAGGCACGGAGCGAGCGCGGTGAGCCGCTCGGCATCGTCCATCGTGACGTCTCTCCGCAGAACGTGATCATCGGCGCGGACGGCGTCGCACGCGTGGTCGACTTCGGTATCGCCAAGGCGCGTGGGCGCATCCAGACGACGCGCGACGGACAGCTGAAGGGCAAGGCCGGCTACATCGCTCCGGAGCAGCTCCGCGACACCGGGCTCGATCGGCGCGTCGACGTCTATGCTGCCGCGGTCGTCCTCTGGGAGGTGCTCGCGGGGCGCCGGCTCTTCGAGGGCGACGGCGCGCCTGCCGTGATGCGTAGCGTCCTCGAGCAGCGCGTCGAGCCGCCGAGCCACTTTGCCGCGACGGCGATCCCGCGCTCGCTCGACGACGTGATCATGCGCGGGCTCGCTCGCACGCCGGCCGATCGTTTCGACACGGCGAGGGAGATGGCCGTGGCGCTGGAGCACACGATGACGCCCGCGTCGGCTCGGGAGATCGAGCGCTGGGTCGAGTCGCTCGCGGCCGAGGTGCTCGCATCCCGAGCGGCGCTCCTCGCGGCAATCGAGAGCGATTCAGCTCGTGTGTTCACGGACGGAAAGGCGGGGGAGCGCACCTACGCGGCAACCTCGCTCGCACTCCCGCTCGCGCCCCCGCGTGGCAAGCCGAGCGACGACGTTGCGACGACCCCGATCTCTTTCACGGCGTCTCCCGGCGCGGCCGCCGCGTTGATCGATGCCCCCGTCCGCCCGCCCGCGCCTCCGTCGCGGGCGGCCCGCACGTCCGCCCCGTGGATCGTCGCCGGGGTGCTGCTCTTTGGCGGGCTCTTCGCGTTCGGGCTCGCCCGGGTCGCCTCTCCGCCCGCGGAGGCGACCCGCGCCGCGCAGGCCGCGCCACCGTCGGACCTCGCCGTCGGCGAGCCGTCACCGTCGCCGTCACCGGAGCCCGTCGCCGCGCCGTCGCTCACGCCCGTCTCCGAGGCGAGCGCCCCGTCTCCGTCCGTGACGGTCGCGGCGCCGCGGCGTCCGGCGACGGTCGCGAGGCCCGCTCCGCGTCCGAAGGGGGACAAGGCCCCGGGCTGTCAGGTTCCGTTTACCCGTGCTCCCGACGGAACTAAGATCCCAAAGCCCGAGTGCTTCTGAGACCCCTTCGGCTCGCTGGGCCGTGCCTCGCTGCCATGCTCGTCGTGGCGGCGTCGTCGCGCCTCGCGCTCGCGGACGGTCCATCGAAGGCGGAGTGCATCGACGCGTACACCTCCGGCCAGCAGCTTAAGAAGAAGGGCCAGCTTCGCGCCGCGCACGATCGCTTGCTCGTGTGCTCGCGCGATCCTTGCCCCACTGGTCTCCAGGCGGATTGCTCCGAGTGGCTCGGCGAGGTGCAGCGGATCCAGCCGTCGATCGTGGTCGTCGCGCGGGACGAGTCGGGGCGAGAGCTCACCGACGTTCGTGTGATCGTCGATGGTGTGCTCGCAACGTCGCGCCTGGACGGCCGCTCGATCGCGGTCGACCCCGGTGAGCGTCAGCTCCGCTTCGAGACGAGCGGCCATGAGCCCGTCACGCAGCGCACGCTCATTCGCGAGGGCGAGAAGGCTCGCGAGGTCCAGGTGCGCTTCGTACGGGGCGAGTCGGGGGCGCCCATCGCGGGGGCGTCCGAGGCGAGGTCGGGGGATGCGCCCGCGCCGAACGAGACGGCGCGCTGGCCGGTATGGCTCACGGGCGGTGTGACCGTCGCGGCACTGGGGACGTTCGCCGGATTCGGGCTCGCGGGCGTGTCCCAGCGCTCCGATCTGATCGCTACCTGCAACCATCGCTGCTCGACCGACGACAAGGACTCGGTCGATCGGAAGTTCCTCGTTGCGGACGTCGCGCTCGGCGTTGCTCTCATTGCCGGTGCAGCGACGGTCGTGTTGCTCCTCCTGAACGGTTCGTCCTCGTCGTCCACTTCGTCCGCGGCCGCGCCATGACGCACGACGATCCCACACGCCCCGAGCTCGCCGCAGACGCACCGCTGGTGACGCGCGTCCTCGTTCTCTGGGAGGGCGGGAGCTCGACGTATTTCCTCCGACCAGGCGAGCAGGTGAAGCTCGGACGCCACAGCGACTGCGAGCTGGTGATCGATCTTCCGAGCGTCTCCCGGCGGCACGCGCTGCTGATCGGCGCGCGCGGCGAGGTGCTCCCGTTCGGCGGGCCGCTCGCGACCGTCGTCGACGTCGGTGGGATGAACGGCGTGCGGGTTCGAGGCCAGCGCATTCCGGTGAACCAGCCGGTGCCGGTCGGGAGCGGGGACGTGATCGAGCTCGGCGGCGCGATCGTGGTCCTTCATCCTCCGCGCGACGCCCTCGCGGCCTCGGTCGGCGCGACGTCGCCTCCGGCTGGCCACCGGCCCGGCGAAGACCCGATGAAGGCGGTCGAGCGCCTGATCGAGCTCGTTGCCGGGAGCGATCTCGGTGTCCTCCTCCTTGGTGAAACCGGCGTCGGCAAGACGTTCGCTGCCGAGGCGATCCATGCTCGCTCGGCACGCTCCCGCGGTCCGCTCCTTCGGCTGAACTGCGCTGCTTTGCCGGAGGCGCTCCTCGAGGGAGAGCTCTTCGGTTACGAGCGCGGCGCGTTCACGGGCGCCGTACAGGCGAAGGCAGGCCTCCTCGAGTCGGCGTCCGGAGGCACGGTGCTCCTCGACGAGATCGGGGAGATGCCGCTCGCGACGCAGGCGAAGCTGCTCACCGTGATCGAGACACGTGAGGTCCTCCGGCTCGGGAGCCTCAAGCCCCGTCCGCTCGACGTGCGGTTCGTCGCGGCGACGAACCGAGACCTCCTCGCACGCTCGGCCGAGGGCACCTTCCGTCTCGACCTGTACTACCGCCTCAACGGGATCAGCATCGTCATCCCGCCGCTCCGGGAGCGCGCCGCCGAGATCCCGCGGTTCGCGAGCAGGTTCCTCGCCGAGGCGGCCATGCGCGCAGGCCGCCCCGCGCCGCGTCTCTCCGACGACGCGCTCGGCGTGCTCGTCCGCCACCCGTTCCTCGGCAACATCCGCGAGCTCCGTAACACGATGGAGCGCGCCTTCGTCCTCGCCCCCAGCGGCTTCATCGGGCCCGAGCACCTGCTCTTCGAGACACCCCCCACGGCTGTCGGCCCGGCGCTGGGGCTCTCGTTGCCGCCGACGCGGCGCTTCCGTCCGATGTCGCCGGAGGAGGCGACGATGTACCCCGAGGCGCCGCGGCCCATCACGGCGCCACCTCCGGCCTCGGTGCCGCCGAGCGCGGGGGGCCCGCTGCGCGACCAGATGACGGCGTTCGAGCGCGACCGGATCGTCGCCGCGCTCGACGAGTGCAACGGCAACCAGACGCGCGCAGCCGAGCTTCTCGGGATGTCGCGTCGGGCGCTCATCGCGCGGATCGAGCAATACAACCTCCCGCGGCCGCGGAAGCGCTGAACGAGGCGATCGCGCACGCCACGCGTGCGGTGAAGGGGGAAGGGAGAGCGAGCGTGAGCGCGAGCGTCGACCAGGGGCCGACCATTGCGGCGGCGTGGTTGGATGGGGGTCGGACCTCGCCCGGCGCCCGCGCTCACGCCCGCTCTCCAGAGCTTCGTGACGATCGATTCGGTGTGCCGGCGGTCAGCGGCCGATGAAGTCGCGCGCGTGGACGGCGTGCTTCCGCCAGTAGCTGTTCGCCGCGAAGCTCGAGTAGGTGACACCGACACCGACCCGGTACGTGTGGAGGATGCGATCGTTGCCGGCGTAGATCCCCACGTGATCGACGTCGACAGGGCGGTTCGTCGACTTGAAGAAAACGACGTCGCCCTTGCGGAGGTTCGACAGCGACACGGGCCTTCCGCGCTGCGACTGCTGCTTTGCAGTCCGCGGAAGCGTCACGCCGGCTTCGCTCGCCAACAGGTGCTTCACGAAGGACGAACAGTCGAACGTGCGCGTCGAGCTCGGGCTCGCGCCGAACTCGTAGGGAGCGCGAAGGTGACGCGCGCCGTGCGTGATGATGTCGTTGCGCGCATTCGTCTTCTGCGCGCTGGTGAGCGCGTCCGAGGTCGATGCGACCGACTCGTCGTCGGAAGCGTCGTCCGGATCGCCGTCCACGATCTCGTCGACCGCGTCGTCGATGGCGTCGTCGATCGGGACCGCACACGCCGCCGAAAGAGCCACCAGCGCAACCAGGCACGCGTAGGATCCACGCATCATCATCGGACTCCTCCTGCTCGGTCTTCCGAGCTCCCGTCGTCTCCGGGATCGCCTTCAGCAGGGGCCGTGCCGGGGCGGGAAGGGCCGAAAATGCCTGCGCCGGCGCGCCGATCGTGAGCCTGGCGTACGAACTGTGAGGATCGTGCACAACGGATGTGCGCGCGCGGGACGAAGCCCCGCTCGAACGAGGGGGCGCGATTGGTACGGCCCTCGCTATCGCTCCCGTCATGGGCTCGCTCGCATCTCGTCATCGCCCGACGTCGCGACTCGCAGGGGGCATGGCGCTCGCTCTCTCGACGTTCGGGTGCAACGTGCTCACGGGCTCGGCGGACCTCGCGATCGCGTGCGAGGACGAGTGCGAGCTGAGCGCGCCGAGGAGGTCGACGTCATCTTCCTCGACCGAGCCACTCGACGGCGGCCGCGCGCGCCCAGCGCCCGACGGAGCCGCGCCCGCGCTCGACGCCGGTGACGAGCGGGGGACGGATGCCGGTCGTGACGACGTCGACGAGCAGGACGGCGGAGCGCCGGAACGCGTGCGATGCGGTGACGTCGGGTGTGGAGGCGAGGAGGCGGAATGCTGTGTCCGGAGCGGAGCGATGACATGCATCGGCGCGCAGGCCTCCTGCTCGTACGGCGTCCGGATGCGCTGCGACGAGGCCGCGGACTGCGGTGCCGGGCAGGTCTGCTGCCTCGACGGCGTCTATCGCCGGAACGAGGCGGTCTGCACGGCGCGAAGCGACTGCTGGGGCAGCGGAGCGATGGTGCTCTGCTCGACCAGCGGCGACTGTCTGTCGGGGCAGACCTGCCTGCCGTTCGTCCAGCCGCCGGGCTACGCGCGGTGTGTCACCGCCTGGTGACCGAAGCCCACGGCTCTTCGATCGAGGCGCCGTTCGGCGAGCCCGTCTGCGGATGCGCCCGCACTGACGCACGACAGACCGTTGCTCGCGTCACGCCCTCGCGCCGCGAGCTCTCGCGCGGAGGCGGCGCCGGGAGTGGAACGTGATGCGCGACGGCTCAGGGCACGAGGGTCGGACGCTCGTGCACGTCGTCCCAGCATCCGAGGCGGAGGCGGCGGAGCGACGGTCGCGACCAGTGAGCATCCTGGGCTTCCAGGTCGCGGACCGACTCATCGGCGAGGCTCTCGCTCGCGGTCGCTGTGTCGTCGGCCTCGAAGCCTGCGTTCCGGGGATCATGATCGCGCATGATCGGGACGCGCTCGCAAGGGAAGGGCCAAGCACATCCTTCGGCGCAACAGGCCGAAAGAAGGCAGTCCCCACGCTTCCGAGTGCGGTCCGCAGATCTCAGCGCGGAGGCGATGAGGGCGCATGACCTCGGCGGCCTCGAGCGACCGCCCGGGCGCGGTCGAGGCAAGGACGCCGCCGGACCTCGGGCGCGGGGCGTTCGACGGAAGGTGCTCGGGGGACGCCGGCTCGTATCGGCGCTCAGACGCCCGGCGTCGGCTGCTCGCCTCGGTCGACGAGGCCGTTCGACATCGGCGGCCCCTCCACGGCTCGCGCGTGACCGATCTTGTCGTGCACCTTGCCGTAGGTGTCCTTCGCTGCATGGAGCGCCCGGTGCCGCGCGCGCGGCGAGAACAACATCAGCGCGACGATCCCGCCGGCGATCGCGACTCCGATGCCGCCGAGGACGTAGGCCGCGACCGGCGTTCGACGGCGTGGCCGCATGATGTACGGGATCGCGGGCATCGCGGCGAGCATGCCCTTCAGCACGCGATTCACCTTCTTCTTCGTGATGATCATGCGGGCTGAGGACTGCATCGCCCGTACCGGCGCCGCTGCGCTTCGCTCGTCGGGCCGAGAGGCCGCTCGCGCGCAGCGACGCGATGCACATTGCCTCGGCTGTGACGATGGCGGTCGCCGCACCTCGGCAGCAACAATCGCTCGCGCCCCAAGCACCGCGCGCAATCGAGAGCGCCGCGCTTGCGCGCTCGACGACGCGCGCGGCGGAGCTCGACGTCGAGTGCCCAGCTGCGGTTCGTCCAGCCGACGGCCGGTCGCCCACCGTCGCTCGAGCTCCCACGAGTCATCCGCGTCCGCGGACTCGATGCCTCGTGGAGCTCCCTCGCTTCCCGGCTATCGCGCGGGCGCGGGTGCCGCCTCGGCGGACGCTTCGCTGTCCGTCGCGCTCGAGAGGAGGCCGTCGGACTCGGTGTCCCCGCGCTCGTCGCGGGCTTCGCTGTCCATCGCGCTCAGGAGAAGGCAGTCTGTCGCGCAGGCGCGGGCTCGTGGCCGTCCTCGAGGGCTGCTCGCGCGCGGTTCTCCGCTTCGATGTCTCGCATGAACTGCTTGAGCGTGCCCTCTTTCATCATCTGGCGGAGCACCTTCTTCTGCGCGTTCTCTTCTTCGGCGCGCGCCTTCATCACGCCAATGGTCAGCGCGACGACTCCGGCGAGGAGGGCGCCGGACAGGACGAGACAGGTTCCGCCAAGGATTCGGGAACCGGCCCCGACGGCAAGGCCGACGATCCCAAAGAGCTTTCCAAAGATGAGAAGGGCGATGGCCGCGTAGTTTCGAAAACGCAACGTGTCGAACATGTCAGGAAGGGCCGAAGACGAGAAGAATCGTGAAAAATTCGGGGAAAAGCGCGTGTGCACCTGAAAACGACCAGGTGCCGGGTTCGCGGTCGCAGATGTACAAGCGAGCCACATGCCAAGTCCTAGTGTGGCATAACTACCCGACAAAACGGTGGTTGTCTCGTCGGTGTCGTGCAGAGTCGCACGACCACATTGTAATTTTGAACGGCCGCCGGCACGTAGAGCCGAGCCGTTGAAACGTCGAGCGCTCGGCCAGCTAAAAATCGCCAGCGCGACGGGACCGCGCCCGCGCAGCAAGCTCGAGCGCGAGCGCCGTCAGCCGACCTTCGCGACGGCGCTCGGCTTCTCGCGCTTGACGTTGAAGATCCGGAGCGGCTTCTCCTTGCCCTTGAGGTGGGCAGGGGGGAGCTCCTCGATCTCGAAGCGCGGCCCGAGGCGCGCGAGCGTGTACTCGCTCACGATCACCTGACCGGCGAGCGCGATCCCGCAGAGGCGCGCGCTCGTGTTCGCGGTGTCGCCGATGACCGTGTAGCTCATCGCCTTCGAGCTGCCGACGTAGCCGGCGACGAGCGGGCCGGTGTGGAGCCCCATGCCGACGGCGAGGGGAGGCTGGCCGCCCTCGACGCGCTTGCGATTGAAGCGGCCGAGGACCTCCATCTGATCGAGCGCGCACTGGACGCTGCGGATCGTGTCGTCCGGCTGGGTCACGGGCGCACCCCAGAAGGCCATGATGCCGTCGCCCATGAACTTGTCGAGCGTGCCTTCGTACTTGAAGATCGTCTCGACCATCAGCTCGAAGTACTCGTTGAGGAGCTCGTTGATGACGCCTGCGGTTGCGCCCTCGCTCATGCGCGTGAAGCCGCGGATGTCCGAGTTGAAGACGGTGCACTCGGGGACGTGCACGCCGCCCTTCTTCACCTCGAGCTTGCCGGAGAGCACCTGCTCGGCGACGTTCGGCGAGAGGAGGCGGCTGAAGCGCTCGCGGTTGACGATCTCCTGCTCGATCTTCTTCGCGAGGAGGTTGTTCTCGATGAACATCGCGG
Organism: Myxococcales bacterium 68-20; assembly: GCA_001899635.1. GTDB lineage: Bacteria > Myxococcota_A > Polyangia > Polyangiales > Polyangiaceae > Labilithrix. The sequence goes on from MKVQ01000015.1 coordinate 270,484, forward strand.
CCTGATTGCCGACCGCGGTGACGAGCTCGAGGTCCTTCTGCTGGAATTGCGCGAGCGACTCACTGTCGAGCCAGAGCGCGCCGAGCACGTCCTTCTCGTGGAGCAGCGGCACGACGATGGCGCTCGAGATCCGGTTCAGGATCATCGATTTGCCCTTCGACGACGCGAAGTCCATCGAGGCATCGTGCGTGAGCACGCTCGCCCGCTCCGTGATGACGTGGTTCAGGATGGTCGAGCTGACCTGAATCGGCGCGTCGGTCCCGTCGCGTCGGTGCGTGGCTCGCGGCGCGAGCGATCCGTCGTTCTCGCGGAGCAAGATGACGGCGCGGTCCGCGTTCACGAACTTGAACAGCGACATCAGGATCTTGTGGAGCAGCTGATCGAGATCGCGCTCCAGACCGATGTCGCGGGTGAGCTCCCAGGTGAGGCGGAGCCGTTCGTAGTCGACGCGGAGCTGCTGCGGATCGTGCGCGAGCTGGTCGTAGGGGACGAACCCCTTCGTCTGCGCGGCGATCTGCGTGCCGATCGCGCGGGCGGAGTCGAGCACGTCGACGCGCGTACCGCCGAAGCTCGGAGGCCGTCGCGGGCCGCCAGGCTGCTGGCCGTACGGCGGCATCGGCGGCGCGTGCGGGGGCGGCCCGTGCTGCGGACCGTACGGACCGGCCGGCGCGGCGGGGTAGGCGCCGGGGGAGTGCCGCGGCGTGGCCGGCATTCCCATCGTTCCCATCGGGCCCGGGTGCATTCCGCTCGGGAGCCCCTGCTGATGCGTCGGCGGGGGGACGCTCGGCCCCTTCGGCGCCCACGGCGCCTGCACCGGTCCGCTGCCGTGGGCGGGGGTCCCGGCGGATGGAACGGGCACGTGCGGATGCTGGATCGCGCCCGGCGAGATGTGCGGTGCCGCCTGGCCGCCGTGCGGGAGCGGCGCGTTGAAGTCGAGCGGCGGGCCGTGGCCGTCGTCGTAGCGCGCTCGTGTGGAGCCGAGCGCGATCTCGTCGCCGTGCCGCAGCATCATCTCGCCACGGACGCGCTCGCCGTTGACGTACGTGCCGTTGAGGCTCCCGAGGTCGCGCAGCACGATGCCGCCGTCGCGCTGCTCGAGGATGCAGTGCTCCTTCGAGACGATCTTGTCGAGGAGCTGGATCGAGTTGTTCGGATGCCGGCCGAGGCTGTTGATGGGGCGCAGCTCGATCGCCTGCTGTCCCTCCGCGGTCGCGAGGATCAAACGCGCCATCCGAATCGCATCGTACCCCGGCGGACCTGAGCCGGACAGAGGGAAGTCAGGCTTCCGATGGCGAGCGCCTCGGACGGCCGAGATGTCCCGTGGAAAGCGGGTGTCTCTTCGGAGGCTCCGCGTGTTTCCCACCTCGGGGCGCGCCGGCCTGGCCATCCGGTAGAGCTTGGGCCGGGATGAGGGCGCTCATTAAGAGTCGGCCTTTGCCCATCGGTGGCCCCGGACTCTGGTACCATCTTCCTTGCATGCCCCAGCGCCGCCAAGGCTCGAAGCGAGACCCGCAGGCCTCCGTCCAGACAGGTGGACGAACGGCCCGCACGGGAGGGCGCGCGCGCGGCGGGAGCGCGCCGGAGCCCGAGCGCCAGCCCAGCACCTCGACCACGATTAAAATCGAGGAGGCGCCGAGCGAGCCGCCGAGCTCCTTGAACGCCCCGGTGAAGGCGTGGCTCGACGCCAACATCTCGCCGCAGCCTGGCTCGGGCAGGGACCCGTTCCGCGTTGCGGCCGAGCTTGCGACCCAGCATACGGATCCGGCGCTTTTGCCGGAGAAGCCGGCCGAGAGCCAGGGCCTCTTCGAGCTCCTTCCCACGGTCGCACGTCGCGCGCTCACGCTCGGCCTCGCCGCGCGCGAGCCGAGCTTCCACGTCTTCGTCTCCGCTCAGCCGGAGGTCATGATCGAGGACGACGTCGTCCGCTTCGCCGAGCGGTTCTCGAAAGGCCGCGAGACGCCTCCGGACATCGTCTACGTGCACGACTTCGACCATCCGGAGGCGCCGAAGCCGCTCGTGCTTCCTCCGGCGTCCGGCGGGACGCTCGTGGGGGCCATGGACGCGCTCATCGATCGCCTCAAGCAGGAGATCCCGAGCATCTCCCAGCACGAGGAGGTCCGCCGCGCGACGCAGAAGCTCGCGCGCGAGCTCGATTCGAAGAACAAAGAGGTCCTGACCGGTCTCGAGTCGACCGCGAAGAACCTCGGCTTCGGGATCCGCGCCATCCAGGGCGGCGTGCAGACCTTCCCGATCCTCCACGGCAAGCCGCTCTCGGCGGAGCAGTTCGGCGCTCTCGACGAGTCGACGAAGCGCGCGCTCGGCGAGGCCGAGGACCGCCTCACGCAGGAGGTCGAGAAGGCCGCGAGCCGCGTCCGCGAGCAGAGCGCGCAGTTCGACGCCGCCCGAGAGGAGGCGATGAACCGCCTCGCGGAGGCCGTGATCACCCGCGCGCTCGGCGAGCTGAAGAAGCTCCTCGCGGACTTCGGTGACGACGTCCAGTCCTACCTCACGGGGTGCGAGAAGGCGCTCATCGAGGACTGGCAGGACTTCGTCGAGACGTCGCACCAGCCCACGCAGTCGGACGAAGGCGGGCTCGAGCGCGTCGAGGCCGAGACGGCCGATCACGATCCCGAGCACGCAACGCGCCTCAGCCGCTTCAAGGTGAACCTCCTCGTCTCCCACGAGGAAGACGCGCCGCCGCCGGTCATCTACGAGACGAACCCGACCTATCCGAACCTCTTCGGGTACCTCGAGCGCCGCGCGAGGTTCGGCGCGCTCCTCACGGATTTCACGCGCATCCGCGCCGGCTCGCTCCACGCGGCCTCGGGCGGTGTCCTCGTGGTCCGCGCGACCGACCTCATGACCGATCCCATCATTTGGGAGCGCATGAAGCGCGTGCTCCGAGAGCGGCGCATCGGCGCCGAGGATCCGCTCGGCCCGCTCGGCCTCTACGCGACGACGCTGCGGCCCGTGCCGGTCCCGATCCGCGTGCGTGTCGTGCTCGTCGGAGCGCCCGACGTCTACGCGACGCTCCTCGACGCCGATCCCGACTTCGCCTCGCTCTTCCGCGTGAAGGTGGAGATCGAGCCGTCGATCCCGCGCACGAACGAGAACCTCGAGGCGCTCGACGCCTACCTGATGGCGATGGCCGAGGCGCGCGAGTGGGGCGTCTTCGACCGGAGCGCCCGCGCCCGACTGCTCGACCTCGCCACGCGTCTCGCCGGCGATCGTCAGAAGGTCAGCGTCTCGCTCTCGCCGCTCGAGGAGACCGCCGCGTTCGCCGGTGCGCTCGCCGCTGCGCGCGCCGCGGGCGACAACGACTGGTCGGAGGCCGGGCCTGCGTCGCAGGTACCGCGTCCGTTCCGCGCCTCGAGCGTCTCGAAGGACAGCGTCGTCACCGCCGAGGACGTCGAGATCGCGTGGCGCGAGCGTCGCGAACGCGCCGGCGCTGCCGAGCGTCACATCCGCGAGCTCACCCTCCGCGGTGAGGTCTCGCTCGACACGCAAGGTTTCCGCGTCGGCGTCGTCAACGGGCTCTCCGTCTACTCCGCCGGCGACGTCGAGTTCGGCCAGCCGATGCGCATCACCGCCGTCGTCGCTCTCGGGCGCGAGGGCATCGTCGACGTCGAGCACGAGGCGCAGCTCGGTGGCGCGATCCATACGAAGGGCGTCGCGATCATTCGCGGTTACCTCGCACGCATGTTCGGCCAGGAGCGTCCGCTCTCGCTGAAGGCGCAGATCGCGTTCGAGCAGAGCTACGGCGAGATCGACGGCGACAGCGCGTCGTCGAGCGAGCTGTTCGGCGTGCTCTCGGCCCTCGCGGAGGTGCCGATCGATCAGGGGATCGCGGTCACGGGCTCGGTCAATCAGCTCGGCGAGATCCAGGCGATCGGCGGCGTGTGCGCGAAGATCGAGGGCTTCTTCGAGCTCTGTCGCGCACGCGGTCTCACCGGCCGCCAGGGCGTCATGTTGCCGCGCGCGAACCTCGAGCACCTCGTCCTCCGCGAGGACGTCGCCCTCGCGATCAAGGAGGGCACGTTCAACCTCTACGCCGTCGAGACGGTCACGCAGGGCATCGAGGTCCTGACGGGCGTCCCCGCAGGCGAGCGCGATCCGTCGGGCCGCTTCCCGGCGGGCAGCGTCTTCGGCCGCGTCGAGCGCCGCATCATCGAGATCGCCGAGCGCCTTCGTGAGGCCGAGGGCCACGCGCGCATCCCGCCGGCGCCGGGCTCGATGGACGACGTGAGCCACGCCGATCTGAGCGAAGCCGGCGACTACCGCGCGAGGTGACCGAAGCTCGACGCGGTCGGAAGGCCTGCGTCGGCTGGAGCGGTCGCTTCGACTCCAAAGCGATCCAGAGACCCAGATTGCGATTCTCGCCACTGCGTGCGTTTCGAGCTTTCGTCTTGAATCGGTAAGGACGAGCTCCGTCCAACACGCCCGAGAGAGTCACAAGTAAGGAGGGCGCCATGACGACCATCTCGTCGGTGAGCTCGACGAAGATGGGAAGGTGAAGGGCTCGGTGAACTACAAGACGGTCAAGGACGGTGCGGTCATCGGCGACTGCACCTACGACCTCGAGTGGACGAAGAAGTGAGCTGAGCGCGCACGGCTGATCGTTGCAGCGGCCGGGCCCCACGAAGGCTCGGCCGCGCCGCATTTGCGGCCGCGCGAGCGAGCTCGCTTTTCGTGTGGCCGACGCAGCGATTGCGAGAAGCAGTTCTCTCAGGATGTCAGGCGAGCGCGCTTGCGAGTGCGGCGTAGGCGGGGGCGGCGTTCACGAAGCGCTCCTCCGGCCTTCGCGCCACGCATTGCGCGAACCACTCGTTGAAGCCTTCGGGGATCCTCTCCGCGACGCCGAGCTCGATCGCGCGGGCCCAGGCGATCGGGATCGGGTCGTGGAGGATCTCACGCATGATCGCGACGTCGTTCTCGGGCTTCTGGCCGGAGCGCCAGAACGAACGGCCGGTAAGCATGTAGAATGCAAGTAGGCCGAGCGCCCAGACGTCGGTCGCGGTGGTGGTGGCTTCGCCGACGGTCTGCTCGGGGGCCATCCAGCTCGCCGTGCCGAGCGGCGTGCCCTGGAGGGTGACGCTCTCGGCGAGGATGCGCGCGATCCCGAAGTCGAGCACCTTGACGACGCGCTGCGCGCCGACGCGCTTGGCCTCGCTCAGGAAGACGTTCGCCGGCTTGAGGTCGCGATGCACGATCCCGAGCTTGTGCGCCGCGGCGAGCGCGTGACAGAGCTGCTCGAGGTGGTCCTTCACCTGCTCCTTCGGCATCGGGCCGCGCTCGTCGACATGATCGCGCAGGGTCTGGCCCTCGAGGAGCTCCATCGCGATCCACGGAACTTCGAGCTTGCCGTCCACGCCGGCCGCGATCGTCTGGGCGACGTGCTCGCTCGGAATGCGCGCCGCGACCTGCGCCTCGCGCTCGAAGCGCTTGTAGAGGGTGGGGTCGGAGACGTACTCGCGGCGGAGGATCTTGAGCGCGCGGAGGCTCGCCGTGCTGAGCTGCTCGGCGACGTAGAGGGCACCCATCGAGCCGCGGTTGAGCGGACGCACGACCATGTAGTCGTTGCCGACCACGGTCCCGTACGACACCTCGGGGATCCCCGTGCGCGGGGTCGGCCCGGGAGGACCGGAAGGACCGGAAGGTCTGCGGATGCTGCCGTCGCCCATGCTCGCTCCACGATACGGTGCATGAGCTGCGACGTGAAGGCTGCGCTCTGCCTCGGCCGCCCGTCCGGGTGCGCCAACGATGCGCTCCGTGCGCGCTGGCGCACCCGGAACCGAGCCACGAGTGGTAGCCTACGGGCGCTCCACATGAATCGACGAGTGTGCGCGCTTCGCCCCTCCGCTCTCGGCAAGGTGTCCTGAGTGTCGGGCGACAAGAACAGCTCCGCAGAGCCTCGAGCGAGCCGGCGCGCAGTGGCCGAGGTCGAGCTCGCCGCGCTCCTACGTCCCGAGCTCGAGGAGCTCCGGCCCTACGTCCCCCACGAGCCCCCCGGGATAAGTGTGAAGCTCGACGCCAACGAGGCGCCGCCGTCGCCGTCGCCGGCCATTCGCGACGCCGTCCAGCGCGCGATCGCGGGAGTCACGCTCGAGCGGTATCCCGATCCTCGCGCGCTTCGTTTGAAGGAAGCCATCGCGCGGCGGACCGGCGCCCGCTCGGATGAGCTCCTCGTCGGCGCGGGCTCGGATGAGCTCATCGCCCTCGTCCTCACGGCGATGGCACGGCCGCGCGAGAGGGCCCCGCAGCCCGTGGTCCTGACGCCGACGCCGACGTTCGTGATGTACCGCGTGTCGGCGCGTGGCCATGGCCACAAGCCGGTCGAGGTGCCGCTCGATGCATCGTGGGATCTAGACGCGACGATGATGAAGCGCGCGATCGACATGATGCGGCCGAACATCGTGTTCGTCGCGAGTCCGAACAACCCCACGGGCAACCGCGTCGAGGACGAGCGCCTGCGCGACGTCATCGGCGCGGCGACGGGCGTCTTCACGATCGTGGACGAGGCCTACGTCGACTACTCCGCGGAGGGCTCGGTTCGCGGATGGCGCGAGGAGTACCCGAACCTCGGGATCCTCCGCACGGTGAGCAAGATCGGCCTCGCCGCGCTGAGGGTAGGGTGGCTCGAGGCGGACAGCGCGCTCGTCGCGGAGCTCGACAAGGTGCGCCAGCCCTTCAACCTGAGCGCGACGAGTCAGGCGGCGGCGGCGGCCGTCCTCGAAGACGCGTGGGACGACGTGCGCGCGGACGTGGCGCGCGTGGTGAAGGCGCGTGGCGAGCTCGCCGCCGCGATCACCGCGATCGACGGCTTCTCCGTGACCCCGAGCTCGGCGAACTTCCTCTGGGTCAAGACGCCGGGATCGGCGGAGGCGATCTTCGAGTCGCTCGTGAAGGACGGCGTGCTCGTGCGGAGCTTCCACTCGGCAGGTGGCCGTCTCGGGGCGCAGCTTCGCATCACCGTCGGCACCGACAGCGAGAACGATGCGCTGGTGAGCGCGCTCCGCCGTGCACGAGGTGTTGCATGACGTGCATGTCCACGAAGCGCCGCCTCGTGGTTGGCGGGCCGGCAGAGCCGGGCCACTCGTGGCGCGCGCGCGCGAAGCGCGTCAGGGGGCTGGTCGGGCTCCTCGCGCTCGGCGTCATGCCTCTCGCGCTCGGGTGCGCCGGTGCGTCGAAGGTCGTACGCGTCTACGACGGCCGCATCGTCGAGGGCGGCTTCGTTCCGCCCGAGGCGTATGCTGCCTACCTCAAAGGCGTGCTTGCGGAGGAGGCGGGCGACCTTCGCTCGGCGCTCGTCGCGTATCAGCAGGCCGCGGACGAGGACGACGAGGATCCGGAGCCGCTGTCGCGGATCGGTGACGTCCGTTGCAAGCTCGATCCGACGAGCAAGGCCGCCGACGATGCGCTCGGACGCGCGCTTCGCATCGACAGGACCTACGCGCCGGCGCTCGCCGCGAAGGCGCGCTGTGCAGCCGCGCGCGGGAACCCCGACGAGGGCGTTGCGATCGTCGAGGCGATCGCGCCCGAGGATCGGACGACCGCGAGCCTGGAAGCGCTCTTCGTCCGTCTCGCGGCAACGAAGCGGGACTCTGCCGCGGACCGCGTCGCGCGCGAGCGCGCGATCGCGCTGACGCTTGCGAACGGACACGAGCCGGCGGCGTGGGATGCGCTCGTTGCATGGGGCCGCGGAAAAGCGGACGGCGAGCTCTTCGCGCGCGGGCTCGAGGGCCTCATCCGCGTCGCGCCGATGCGCGCACGCGAGGTCGAGGCCGGCGTGATCGAGCTGCTCGGGATTGGACACACGGCACTCGCGCGACGGGTGGCGGCCCGCCTGGCCGACGCGCTGCCGGAGCTCGGCACGCACGGCATCCATGATCCGACGGTGGCGCGGCTCGCGATCGACGAGGCGATCCTCTCCGGCGATTCCGAGCGGGCCGAGCGCCGAGCTACGCGTGGTCATGTCGCGCTCTCCGAGGTCGCGGCGCGCGCGCTCATTCTGGAGCGTCCGGAGCTCGCGACGAGCTTGGGCCGCGCCGTCCTCGGCGCCGATCCGGGCGCGGGCTGTGCTGCGATGGTCCTCGCTGCGGTAGCGGCACGCGAGCCGTCCGGGCCCGGGCTCGGGAAGGCGCCTCCGGCGACGGATCGGTTCCAGGGACGACAGCCTCCGGCCGATCGCCCCGCGGCGGCATGTGTTCTCGTGATGGCCGAGCGCATCGCCGTGCTCGACACGTCCGAGTCCGCGCAGCAGTGGGCGGCGCGTGTGGCGCCGCTCCCGATGGCGCCGCACGATCCCGTCACCGGCCCGCTCGCGGTCGATCTCGCGGCCCGCGGCGTGATCCCCGAGAAGACGTTGCCGCTCGAGCTCCGGGTCGAGCTCGCCGCACGCCGGCGCGAGCCGCCGCCGGCGGTCGACGCGGCTGCGCTCGACAAACAGGTCGTCGACGCGAAGCACGCGCTCCTCTGGCATCTCCTGGTCGATCCCAACGGCGCGCAGGCCAAGACGTTGCTGGCGCGAATGCACGGCGCCGCCGATCGCGATCCGATCATCGGGTTCGCGCTCGCCCGCGCGGCGCTGGCAGCGGCGCCGAGCGCGCCGGGCGCATCGGATGTGTGGGCGCCGGTCCTCCGCGCGATCGCCGCGTCGCCCTCGCATCCGCTCTTGCTCGCGGTCGCGGTCGAGATCGCGCAGCGGGGTGGACGAGCCGAGGACGTCCCGTCCGCGCGCACACGCCTCATGGCGGTGGCGCAGACGCCCGCCGAGCGCGCGCTGGCGTCGGAGTAGTCGGCGTCAGCGCAGGCCGGGGCGCGAGCGCCGCCGATTGGCGAAGGCGCAGACGCCCGCCGAGCGCGTGCTGGCGTCGGAGTAGTGGGCGTCAGCGCAGGCCCGGGCCGCGCGCGCTGCCGATTGGCGAAGGCGCAGACGCCCGCCGAACGCGCGCCGGCGTCTGCGCGTCAGCGGAGCTTCGGGTAAGCCGCGTCGGCGTCGGTCGGAGCGGGCGCGGGCGTCTTGTTGACGAGCTCGAGATCGACCTTTGCCACGACGCCTTCCCTGATCTCGATCTCCTGGGAGGCCTCGGTGTCGGGGATCCTCGGATGCGAGGTGTTCACCTTCACCTTGCCCACCGGGACGCCGTCGATGCGGTACGAGCCGCCGACCTTCGACGCCGTGTGGAGGGGATGGAGGAAGGCGTACAGATCGTCGACGACGTACTTCCGATCGTGATCGATCAGGTGGTAGTGGCCCGGCTGCTTCGGATAGAGCTTCACCGCGTCACCGCCGGGCGTCGCCATCATGAGCATGCCCGACTGGGGCGGCTCGAGCTTCGGTGTCCAGAACTGCTTCGTGAGGTTCTTCACCTCGAGGCGCTGGCCGAAGGTCATCGTGACCGTGCGCTGCGAGTAGCCGCAGCCCTCGATCGTGATCGCGACGGCTTCGTTCTTCTCCGGGATGTAGAAGTTGCCGTAGCCGGTCACCGCTACGACGGCATCGGCGAGCCAGCGCCTCCCGCTGCCGTCGCCGCCCAGCGGACCGTCGCGAAACGCGCGGCCGTAGACCTTCTCGCCGTCGGGGCAACGGCTGAAGTCAGCCGGGGTCGCGGGCGAGGGGTCGCCGGTGACGGTGATCGTCCCTTCGATGCTGCCTGTCGGGCCGGTGTATGCCGGGAGCTTCTGCGGGTTGACCATCTTCGCGATGGTCGCCATCGGGATCGGCGTCACGTTCATCGGGCCCGCGTCGGGCAGCGTCACCGTCGTCGCCGTCGGGGCGGCGGAATCTGCGGGCGCGGCGTCCGTGGGCGAGACCTGGGGCTTCGAGCACCCGTCACAACCCGTTACAGCCAGGGCGAGGAGAGAAGCGGAGGAGAGGAAGATCGCGGCTTTCAACGCGCGCGGAGCATACACCAGCGGCGCGTCGTGGCCAGGTCCCGAGGATGTGCGGTCCAGGTCGCTCGTCGCTCCACGCAGGAGCTTCAGCGCGGGCGAAGTGAGCGGAGAGGACAAAACGAACAGGGCGACCCCCTCGAGAGGGCCGCCCTGAGCGCGCTGGATGGATGGATGGACGGAGGGAGGTCAGCCGCCCGGCGGCCCGAAGACGCTCGCGGCCTTGATGGCGACGTCGAGCGAGTCGCTCGGGATGATGCCGAGGATGAGGACGAGGACGGCGGACACGATGAGGGCCGCGGCGACGTAGCCGGACTTCATCGGGGTGGCGACGGGGGCGCCCGCCGCGGGCTCGCGCATGTACATGAACACGAGGACGCGGAGATAGTAGTAGGCGCCGATGACGCTGTTCATGAACGCGATGATCGTCAGGGCGTAGAAGCCCGAGTCGATCGCCGCGCGGAACACGAACCACTTACCGAAGAAGCCAGCCGTCGGCGGGATGCCCGCGAGCGACACGAGGAAGAGCGAGAAGGAGAGGGCGGCGGCCGGGTGGCGGCGCCCGATGCCGGCGAGGTCCTCGTAGCTCACGGCCTCCGCACCCCTGCGGCCGCAGAGGATGAGCGCTCCGAACGCACCGGCCGTCGAGACCGTGTACGTGAGGAGGTAGAAGAGAACGCTCGACGTGGCCTGCGGCACCGAGTGGACGGTCGCGACGACGCCGACGAGGAGGTAGCCGGCGTGGGCGACGCTCGAGTACGCGAGCATGCGCTTGACCGACTCCTGCTGTCCGGCGACGAGGTTCGCCACCGTCATCGTGAGGACCGCGATCCAAGCGAGGACCGGGGGCCAGCCCGCGGACCACGACATGAGGCCCTTCTCCGTGAAGCAGGTGAGCATCACGCGGAGGAGCATCGCGAAGGCGCCCGCCTTCACGACCGCGGCCATGTACGTCGTCGCCGGGGTCGGCGCGCCTTCGTACGCGTCCGGCGCCCACATGTGGAAGGGCACCGCGCTGATCTTGAACGTGAGGCCGACGAGGATGAGGACGAGGGCGATGATGACCATCGTCGTCGGTCCGCCCGCGCGCACCGCCTCGCCGATGCCGGCGAGGTCCGTGTGGCCGGTCGCGCCGTACAGCAGCGCGAAGCCGTAGAGGAGGAGCGCCGCGGCGAACGAGCCGAGGAGGAAGTACTTGAGCGCGCCTTCAGCGGAGCGCGCCGACGTGCGGCGGAAGGCCGTGAGCGCATACGCGCCCAGCGACATGGTCTCGAGGCCGAGGAAGACGATCAGCGCGTCGCCCGCGGCCGCGACCATCATCGCGCCGATCGTGGAGAACAGCATGAGCGAGTAGAACTCGCCACGCTCCATCTCGTGCTCGCGGAGGTAGCCGCCCGCCAGGAGCGAGGCGAGCGCGCCGCCGAGACAGAGCAAGCCGTCGAAGAACAGCGAGAAGCGATCGATGACGAGCCAGGGAGCGAGGAGCTCTCGCTCGGGGATGTCCTCGACGCCGTAGAGCCAGGTGCCGACGGAGAAGGCGAAGCCCGCTCCGAAGACGATCGTGCTGCCGAGTGCGAGACCGGCGGCGCGGTTGTGCTTGGGGCCAAAGGCCTCGGCAAGCATCAACATGAGCGCGCCGATGCCGATGATGAGAAGCGGAGAGAGGATGAAGGCGAGGGCCATGATGATCTTTCCGCGTCAGTGAGCGTGACCGTGGTGGGGATCGCCGCCGGGCGCCCCCCCTGGATTGTCCGTCGGGAGCGCGACGCCGCCGGCCGTACCCTCGGCCGAAGCGCCGAGGAACGCGGGGGGCGTGTCCGGCCGGCGCGGTCCGATGCGAATCGGGCCGTCGTAGTACTTCCCGCCGGTGCCGGCCTTCGCACGGTACTCGTAGTCCGCGAGGACGCGCTCGACGGCTCCGTGCATCTGGTCGGTGAGGATGCTCGGCGCGAAGCCGAAGATGAACATCGCTGCGACGAGCGGCGCGACGGCCATGATCTCGCGGCCGTTCATGTCCGGGAGGCGCTTGTTCTCGTCGCGGGTGATCGGGCCGAAGAACATCTTCTGGACCGCACCGAGCATGTAGAGCGCAGCGAGGATGACGCCGAGCGCCGCGCCGACGGACTGGATGCCGGCGACGTGACCGAGCTTGTCGGACGAGAAGGTGCCCGTGATGATGAGGAACTCGCCGACGAACCCGTTCAGGCCGGGGACGCCGATGCTCGCCATCGACGTGATGACGAAGAGCGCGGCGTAGATCGGCATCGGCTTCGCGAGACCGCCAAAGTCGTCGAGCATGCGCGTGTGGCGGCGGTCGTAGATGACGCCGACGAGGAGGAAGAGCGCGCCGGTCGTGATGCCGTGGTTGACCATCTGGAGGAGGGCACCTTCGATGGATCCCTGCGTCCCAGCGAAGAGGCCGAGCATCACGTAGCCGAGGTGCGCGACCGACGAGTACGCGACGAGGCGCTTCACGTCATCCTGACGCCACGCGCAGAGCGCGCCGTAGAGGATGCCGCCGAGGACGGCGACGCCGCCGAGCGTTGCGGCGAGCTCTCCGGAGGCCTCGGGGAAGAGCCCCATGCAGAACCGGAGGTACCCGTACGTGCCCATCTTGAGCATGACGGCCGCGAGGATGATCGAGCCCGCCGTCGGCGCCTCGGTGTGCGCGTCGGGCAGCCAGGTGTGCACCGGCCACATCGGAACCTTCACGAAGAAGGAGATCGCGAAGCCGGCCCACAGCCAGAGCTGGACGTGACGCGGGAGCTGGAGGCGCTGGAGCTCGAAGAAGTCGAACGACGCGTTGCCGCCGGTGACGCGGCCGTACGTGTACGCGAGGTACAGGATGGCGGCGAGCATCAGGAGGCTGCCGGCCATCGTGTAGAGGAAGAACTTGAGCGCCGCCTTGATGCGGTTCGCGCCGCCCCAGACCCCGATCATCACGTACATCGGGATCAGCATGATCTCCCAGAAGACGTAGAACATGAACAGGTCGAGGGCGACGAAGGTGCCGATCATGCCCGCCTCGAGGAGGAGGAGAGCGAAGCACCAGTCCTTGATGCGCTTGTCGATGCTCCCGAAGGACGCGTAGGCGGCGATCGGGGTGCTGAACAGCGTCAGGACGACGAGCCAGAGCGAGATGCCGTCGAGCGCGACGTGCCAGTGGATGCCGAAGCGCTCAATCCACACCACGTCGTGGTTGAAGTGGAAGCCCCGGCCCATGTCGACGCGCAGAAGCGGGATCGCCGCGAGCAGCGTGCCGAGCATGATGATCAGCGTCGTCGCCTTGAGGAGGCGGGGCGCCTGGCGCGGCATGAAGAGGATCGCGACGGAACCTGCGAGCGGGAGGCCGATGAGCCACGAGAGGAGCGTGGTCATCTCCTCGGGCGCCGCGCCGGCTTCGGCCGACGTGACGACGGCCGCCGTGCTCGGCCACATCCGCGATACGAAGATCGCGAAGAGGCCGGCCATCAGCGCGATCGGAGCGCGGACGCGCCAGGAGTGACCCTGCGGGATCAGCCAGGCCACCACCGCCGAGACGACGAACGGGAGCGCCGATCCGATCGCGGCGTTCGTCGCGCTGAACGACGACACGTCCTTGTCCGAAACGCGGCCGAGGAGCTGCGTGGCAACGACGGCGAGGATGACGAGCCCGAGGAGGACGAACAGGGGCGTCGTCCACGCGGGGCGGCTGGGCGAGGGCGGCAGCGCCGGAGTTGTGGTCTTGGTGGCCATGACTCTGCTCACTGCTCCCTGATCTGGACGGTGCCGGCGCCGCTGATCGGAGATGCCGGGCGCGTGATGGTGTAGGCCTTGGTTCCGATACGGCCGAACGCGTTCTTGACCTCGAGCTTCACCGTCTGGCTCTTGCCGTCAGCGACGTGGACCTTGAGGTTGTCCGAGACGGAGAAGTCCTTCGTCTGGGGCTCCTTCGTCGCGTCGGGGTACCAGCGGAACTCGTAGCCGGGGCCGGAGCCCGCCTGGAGGGTGTAGTCGCCGTTCTGCTCGACGACCGTGAAGTCGGCGTGCGGCTCGACGAAGAACCAGCCGAGGCCGACCATGCCGACGACCATCACGGCGGCGTAGACGTGGACGACGCCGTTCTGGATGACGCGGAGGACCGTGCCGGTCGCCGCGACGATGAGCGCGGTGAGGCGGGCCAGGATGAAGTCGATGATGCCCTGGTCGACCGAGGCGGCGGTGTCTGCGAGCGCATCGACGCCGGAGACGACCGTCTTGTCGTAGAGCTCGTCGACGCGCCACTTCTCGAGGACGAGGCGGTACAGGCGCGGCACCTTGAGCATCAGCTCGCGAGCGGGCCTGCCGGCTTCCTTCACGTACACCCAGTAGGCGACGCCGCTGCCGGCCGCGAACGCGGTGAACGCGCCGGCGGTCGAGATGAGCTCGCGGGTGTGGGCGGTGTGGTGATCGGCCGTCACGATGCCGCGCGCCGCGTCCTTGAACACCGGATCGAGCCAGTGCTCGAGCGGGAGGAACGAGAACGTCGACACCACCAGCTTGATGGCTGCCGGGTTGAAGATACCGGCGACGATCGCGGCGGCCGCGAGGATGAGCAGCGGGATCGTCATCGTACGAGGCGACTCGTGCGGCGGAGCTCCCGGCTGCGAGAGATCGTCGTGGTGCTCGTGATGATCTTCGTCGCCGTCCTCGCCCGCTTCGTACTCCGTGTGACCGTGCTCTTCGTGCGCGGTCTTCGGGAGCTGCGACGGACGACCGATGGTCCAGCCACGGAACTCGCCCCAGAAGGTCTGGAAGACGAGACGCATCATGTAGAAGGCGGTGAGGGTCGCCGCGAGGACCCCCATCGTCCAGAGCACCCACGGTGCCCAGGACGGCCACTGCCACGGAGCCGCCGCGTTCGCGAGCTTCACACCCGAGGGCGTCTCGATGAGGACGCGCGCGAGGATCTCGTCCTTCGAGAAGAAGCCGCTCGTGAGGGGGAACCCGATGATGCAGAGCGTGGACGCGAGGAAGGTGCCGTACGTGAGCGGCATGTACTTCTTCAGGCCGCCCATGTTCCGCATGTCCTGCGAGGCCGCCTCATCATGGACGCGAGCGTGCATCGCGTGGATGACGCTGCCGGCGCCGAGGAAGAGGCAGGCCTTGAAGAAGGCGTGCGTGAAGACGTGGAAGAAGCCGGCCGTGAACGCGCCGACGCCGACGCCGAGCACCATGAAGCCGAGCTGGCTGACGGTGGAGTAGGCGAGGACGCGCTTGATGTCGGTCTGGACGACCGCGATCGTGGCTGCCAGGAGGGCCGTGGCCGCGCCGGTGAACGCGACGACGATCATCGCCGCCGGCGAGAGCACGAACACGAAGGAGAGGCGGCAGATCAGGTAGATGCCTGCCGTGACCATCGTGGCCGCGTGGATGAGCGCGGAGACCGGCGTCGGACCCGCCATCGCGTCCGGGAGCCAGACGTAGAGCGGGAGCTGCGCGCTCTTACCGGTCGCGCCGAGGAAGAGCATGAGACCGACCGCGGTCGCCGCGGTGATCGTCCACGGCTTGTCGGGCTGGAGGTAGTGGAGCGGGATGCGGAGACCGCCGATGACGAAGTCCTCGAACCGTCCGCCGCCGATCGGCCAGAGGTTGATCGCGCCCGGGCGATCCGTCAGCGCGACGAGGTCGTTCGCGTGGCGCTGGATGCCGTCCCAGTCGAGGGCGCCGCAGTACACCACGAGGAGGAACATCGCGACGATGAGGCCGAAGTCGCCGATGCGGTTCGCGATGAACGCCTTCTTACCGGCCGCGGCGTTCGGCATCTTGCCGTACCAGAAGCCGATGAGCAGGTAGGAGCAGAGACCGACGCCTTCCCAGCCGATGAAGAGCACCGGCAGGCTGTCCCCGAGGATGAGGACGAGCATCGAGAAGATGAAGAGGTTCAGGTAGCAGAAGAAGCGCCAGTACCCCTTGTCCGAGGCCATGTACTCGGTCGAGTAGACGTGGATGAGGAAACCCACGCCTGTCACGACGAGCATCATCACGCCGGAGAGCGCGTCGACGCTGAACTTGAGGTCGATCGCGATCTTGCTGCCGTTGGGGCCGGATACGCGCATCCACTCCCAGGCGAGCCACGCGAGCTTCGTGTGTGCGGGCTCGCCGTTGGCGGCGTGAGCTGCGTCCACCGCGCCGTTGAGCGCGACGAACGTGGCGATCGCGGCGGCGAAGCTGACGCCCACCGCCGAGAGCGCCATCATCCTCACGGCGGGCTTGCCGAGGCGGCGCCCGAAGACTCCGTTCACGAACGCTCCGAGGAGCGGCATGAGGAGAACGACCGCGATTAGCGAGAAGTCGTTCTGTGGAAAGAGGTCGAGGAAGGGCTTCATGGCCTCAGTTCTTGAGCAAGTCAGCTTCGTCGGACCGCACCGTACGGCGGATGCGGAACAGGGAGAGCACGATCGCGAGGCCGACGGCGACGGACGCTGCCGCGATCGCGATGATGAAGAACGAGAACACCTGGCCGGTGTGCGCGTTGTTGTGCGTGGGCAGCCGGTTGAATCCGACCAGCGCGACGTTCACGGAGTTGAGCATCACCTCGATGCTCATCAGCGCGACGAGCACGTTGCGGCGCACGAGGAAGCCAATGCCCCCGATCGTGAACAGCACTGCGGAGAGGGCGACGTAGTGTTCGATGGGGATCACGGGGCCTCCCGGGTGATGCCGCCCGCGGAGCGCGGGGCCTGTCCGGCGTGGGGGACGTTCTCGGCTTCGAGCGTGGCCGCGCCGCTGATGACCTGGTCCGACTTGTGGCGGCCGCGGGCGACGGCGACGGCGCCGATGATGGCGACCATCAAGAGCGCGCTCGAGAGCTCGAAGGGCACGAGGCCCTGCGAGAAGAGGACGCGACCGAAGGCGTCGACGCTTCCGAAGTCGCTGGCGGGGCTCGGATACCCGGCCGGCCCGATCGTGCTCTTCGGCCCAGTCGAGATGAGGACCGCCATCGCTCCGAGACCGGCTGCTCCGAATAAACCGGCGCCGATGATGCGCGGGATTCGCCCGCGGCGATCCGACGGCGTCGACGCGCTCGGCCCGAGCAGCATGATGACGAAGAGGAAGAGGACGACGATCGCGCCCGCGTAGACGATGAGCTGGATCGCCGCGAGGAACTGCGCGTGGAGCGCGAGGAAGAGGCCCGCGATCGACAGGATCATCAGGAGCAGGCCCATGGCCCCGCGGATCGGGTTCTTCGCCGCGACCGTC
The DNA here is from genome assembly GCA_001899635.1 of Myxococcales bacterium 68-20. GTDB lineage: Bacteria > Myxococcota_A > Polyangia > Polyangiales > Polyangiaceae > Labilithrix. The sequence goes on from MKVQ01000015.1 coordinate 287,596, forward strand.
GCGATCGCGCCGAGGATGGCGAGCGTCGCGCAGAGGTAGAAGTAGGCGTAGCCCATCCCGCTCATGACTGCCCCCAGTTGGTGGACAGGACGAGTCGGGCGTCGGCCGCCGTGCGTTCGCCCTTCACGTACGCCTCGAAGTCCTTACGGAACTTCTTCAGGTAGCCGAGCGCGGGCATTGCCGTGCCCTCGCCGAACGCGCAGATCGTGTTGCCCATGATGCCGTTGGCGACCTCGTGGAGGTTGTTCAGCTCGTCCATCGAGCACGTGCCCTCCATCAGCTTCTCCGCGATGCGGAAGAGCCAGCCCGAGCCCTCGCGGCACGGCGTGCACTGGCCGCACGACTCGAGGCGGTAGAACCGCATCAGGTTGTGGAAGCAGGCGACCGGGTCGGTGCCCTCCGCCATGACGGTCGCGCAGCAGGTGCCGAGCATCGTCCCCATGTTGCGGAACGTGTCGACCCCGAGCGGAACGTCGAGAACGCTCTTGCCGTGCCAGGGGTGCAGCGGTGACTTCTCGTCCGGCGCGTTCACGGTCTCGTCGGCGCGAAGCACCGGCGTCGAGGAGCCGCCCGGGATCACCGAGTGGAGCGCCTTGTCGCCGATGAGGCCGCCGCCGAGGTCGTAGATCAGCTCGCGGAGCGTGAGGCCGACGGCGCACTCGTAGACGCCCGGCCGCTTCACGTGGCCGTTGACGCCGAAGAGGCGAACGCCGCCGTCGTTCAGGTTGTGGATCGCGGAGAGCTTCGAGAACTCCTCGCAGCCGAGGTTGAACGCGCTGGGAACCGCCGCGATCGTCTCGAGGTTGTTCACGGTCGTCGGGCAACCGAACGCGCCGGCCTGCGCGGGGAAGGGGGGCTTGAGGCGGGGTTCGCCGCGCTTCCCCTCGAGTGAGTTGAGAAGAGAAGTCTCCTCGCCGCAGATGTACGCGCCGGCGCCGGTGTGGACGTACACCTCGACGGGGTAGTCCTTACCGAACGGGTTCTTCCCGAGGTAGCCCTTCGCCTTCGCCTCCTTGATGGCGCCCCAGAGGCGCGCCTTCGAGAGGTGGAGCTCGTCGCGGACGTAGATGTACGCGGCGTGGGCGCCGATCGCGTAGCAGCCGATGATGCACCCCTCGACGACCGAGTGGGGGTTCTGCTCCATCAGCGTGCGGTCCTTGTGCGTCCCGGGCTCGCCCTCGTCGGCGTTGATGACGAGATAGGCGGGCTTCGTCGGGTGGGGCCGCATGAAGCTCCACTTGATGCCCATCGGGAAGCCGGCGCCGCCGCGTCCGCGGATGTTCGCCTTCTTCGCCTCGTTGATGACGTCGGCGGGCGACATCGTCGTGAGCACCTTGCGTGCAGCCTGGTAGCCGCGCACTTCGCGCTCGTACGTCGCGAGCGTCCAGCCTTCCGGGAGCCCGTACACCTTCGTGAGGTAGTTGGTCTGCTTCAGCATCAGCTTCTCTGCAGGCGTTCGAGGATCTTGTCGACGTCGGCCGGCGTCAGGTTCTCGTAGTAGTCCTTGTCGACCTGCATCATCGGAGCGGTGCCACAGCTCGCGAGACACTCGGCCGAGCGCAGCGTGATCTGTCCGTCGGGCGTCGTCTCGCCCGCTTTGATCCCGAGCTTCTTCTCGCAGTACTCGAGCATCTCGCCCGCGCCGCGGAGCGCGCAGGGCAAGGTGTGGCACACCCAGAGCTGGTGCTTGCCGACCTTGCGCTGATTGAAGAGCGTGTAGAACGTCACGACGCCCTTGACGTGTGCCGGCGGCAGATCGAGCCGGAACGACACCCACGCGATCACGTCGTCGTCGATGTACCCGTGCTGATCCTGACAGAGATGGAGCGCCGGGATGCACGCCGCCATCTTCGTCGGGTAGCGGGTCAGGATCTCGGCGAGCTCGCGTTCGCGTTCGGGACTGAGTGCGAAGGGCATTGAATGGCGCGCTTTCGGAAGTGAGCGAGAAACGAAGCTCACGTGGGGAGCTCGAGGGGACCGGAGGCCCGTGGAGCGCAACGAGGAAGAGCCAGGAAAAACAGGGCTTTGGCGCGCGCGCACGCTAGGGCGATAGGTGCTCGAATGTCAAGGGCGACTCGGCACGTCCCCTGTAATCGTCGGCTTCGATCGAAGCGCTACCGGAGAGGTAGCGCGACGACCGTCGCACTCGAGTCGACCGGCTCGGTCCCGAGGCATCGGGCCAACGACCGTTCGGGGGCCAAGCCTTTCCTCTACATGTTCCGGTCTCGTTCGTCTCGTCCGACGTGCGGGGGCGAGCCGAGGAGAGGAGGGAACGCCCGCGATGGCACCTACGGCCGTGTTCGACATCGGGCCGATGGATAACCCTTAACTCCACCGAAGTGGCCCGGTATGCTGCCGCGGTTCTTTCGGCGCATTCGCCATCGTTCTGCGGAGGTTCTCTGTGTTCTGTCCGAACTGTGGGACTCAAAATCCGGAAACCGCTCAGACCTGCACGAAGTGCGGGTTCTCGATGAAGAGCGCGGCGCCGAAGTTCAAGGGCACGATGCTGATGATGAACCAGGGCGCCGGCGCGCCGGCTGGGTTCCCCGGCGCACCGCCTCCGGCTCCCGCTCCCGCGATGCCTCCGAGCGCGGGCCCGGCATCGGCGGTCGGCGCCGGCGCGCCGAGCGCGGGGGCCGCTCCGGGCAACCCGAGCCGCCTCAAGGGAACCATCGTCGGCGTTGCACCGCCCAACGCGGGAGCGGCCCCGGCGCCGCCGCCGGGCACGGCCGTCTTCGAGGCGCCGCCCGCCTTCGGCGCACCGCCCGCCTTTGGCGCACCGCCCCCGGCGCCCGCCGGCTTCGACGCGCCTCCGCAGGGCGATCAGCACCAGTTCGGCTCTCCGCAGATGGCGAATCCGCTCGGCGCGACGATCGCGCTCGACGGCTCGGCGCCTGCGTACGGCGCCGAGCCGGGCGGCGGAGCACCTGCGTTCGGCTCGCCGCCGGATGCGGGCGGTTTCGGCGCGCCGCCTCCCGGCGGCAACGGTGGCTTCGGCGCGCCTCCTCCGGCTCCGGGCAACGATCCGTTCGGTGCGCCGCCTCCGGCGGGCGGCGGCATGGACGCCGGCGGGATGGGCGGCGGGGCATACGGTGCGCCTCCGCACGGCGCGTACGGTGCTCCCCCGCAGCCTGGCTTCGGTCCGCCTCCCGGCGCGCAGCCCGGCTTCGACCCGATGAACGCCGGTATGGGCGCAATGCAGCCCTACGGCGCCGGCGCACCGATGGGCGTTCCCGGTATGGCGCCCGGGGCGATGGTCGCCGGCCAGAAGTCGTGGATGACCACGCTCATCCTCGCGCTCTTCGCCGGCACGCTCGGTGTGCACCGCTTCTACACCGGTCATATGCTCTTCGGCGCCCTCCAGCTGATCACCTGCGGTGGCTTCGGCATCTGGACGCTCGTCGACATCATCTTCATCGTCACCGGCAAGTACACCGACGCGCAGGGCCGCCCGCTCGCGAAGTGACGTTTACCCGAGACGATGCTCGGCCGAGCCATCGCGCCGAGCGTCGTCCACCGCGCGCTCCGCCACGGGGAGCGTGAAGAAGAAGGTGCAGCCTTTGCCGGGCTCGCTCTCGGCGCCGATGGTTCCACCGTGGGCCTCGATGATGCCCTTTGCGATCGCGAGGCCGAGCCCGAGGCCCGTGGGCTTGCCACCCGTTCCCTGCCAGAAGCGCTCGAAGACATGAGCGAGCTGGTCCGGGGGGAGGCCCGGGCCGCTGTCGGTCACGGAGAAGCGGACCGTCCCGTCGACGCGCCGTCCGAGCACGGTCACGCTTCGGCCCTCCGGCGTGAACTTGATCGCGTTGCCGATGATGTTCGAGAACACCTGGAGCATCCGCTCTCGGTCGCAGCAGACGTCGGCTACGACGGACACGTCGGCCTCGAGCCGGACGGACTTCTCCTTGGCGATCGCCTCGTGGAGCTCCACCGCCTCGAGGGCGAGGGGCGCTGCCGGCTGGACGCGCTTCTCGATGCGGAGGCGCTTGAGCTTCATCTGCTCGAAGTCGACGAGGTCGCCTACCAGGCGTTCCATCCGCTTCGACGCGCGATAGATGACGTCGACGACCTTCGCCAGCCCTTCGTCGAGAGGTGAGCTGCGGAGGCGTTCGGCGCCGAGCGCGATCGAGGAGAGCGGATTGCGCAGGTCGTGCGAGACGACGGCGAGCAGCTCGTCGCGCGCTTGCGACGCGCTTCGCGCCTCTTCGAACAGACGGGCGTTGTCGACGACCAGGGCCGCTCGTGTGGCCAGCTCTTCGGCGAGCGCGAGGTCTACAGCTCCGAAGCGGCGACCGGACCCCGCCGAGACGAGCGTGGCGACCGCGACCGTACGACCGCGCGCCCGGAGCGGAACGATCATGCAGGAGATCGCGCCGATGCACTGGAGAGCGTCCGGGTCGGCCGCCCCGAGCGCCTGGCCGAGCCAGCGCGGGCCCCCGATCTCGGTCTGGAGAAGCGCTTCCCCTCGCCGTGCCGCCAGCGCCACAGCGGGTGGCGCGGCGGACTCGAGCAAAACGCGGCGCTCGAGCGCGCGTTTGATGGCCTCGTCTTCGGCCCCGGTACCCGCCGCAGTGAGCATCGTCACCGTGCGATCTTCGAGCGTGTCGACGATGCAGAGATCGGCGAGCTCTCGGGCCGCGATGCGCGCGAACGTCGCCACCGTCTCGCGGTACTCGAGCGACGCCGTGAGCGCAGCGGTCGCTTCGGCGAGGAAGTGCTGGACGTGCTCGGCATGTTTGATCGGCGTGACGTCGACGGAGATGCCGTGGAGCTCGGGCGTGCCGCTCGCGTCGCGCGCCACGCTCATGCTCGTTTGAAACCACACGATGTGGCCGTCTGCGGCGATTACTCGGTGACTGCAGGTCTGGTCGATCCCCTCTCTTACCGCTCGGCGAACCGTCTCGACGAGCAGGGCGCGGTCTTCCGGGTGGTGGATCTTCTCGAACCAGAAGTCGCGCTCGGCCAGCTGTTCTGCCGTGTAGCCAAGGATGCGCGGTAGCTGGCGGCTCGCGAACGTGAGCTCGAGTGTCTCCGGAACCATGGACCAGCCAACGCTGCTGTCGATCCCCTCGATCAGCTTTCGATAGCGCTTGTCGCTCGCGACGCGCACCTCGGCGAGCCGGAGCTCGTTCTCCCGCCGATCGGCCTCTCGGAGGAGGCGCGCCTGGCGCTCGATCTCCTTCCGCTGGCGGAAGAGGCCCACGAAGACGGCGACCTTCGCGCGCACCGCCCGCGTGTCGAGCGGCTTGATCAAGTAGTCGACGGCCCCGATGGAGTACGCCTCGTAGATCTGCTCGATGTCGGTGGCGACGGCGGTGAGGAAGACGATCGGGATCCGCCTCGTTCGCTCGAGCTGCTTCATGTGGTTGGCGACCTCGAAGCCGCTCATCTTCGGCATCACGACGTCGAGCAGCACGAGCGCGAACTCGTCGCGCAGCAGCGCGGAGAGGGCTTCCTCCCCGGACGTGACGGAGACGAGCCGATATTCAGGGGAGGCGAGGATCGCCCGGAGCGCGACGAGGTTCTCCTCGTGGTCGTCCACGAGGAGGATGCTGACCGGAGGGATCTCGTCCGTCGTCATCATGACGCCTCGCTCGCGCGCTGTGCTCGCACGACCGTGACTGCCCGGGCGGTGGCGGTGGAGCTCATCCCGACCTCTCCCTGCGAGCCCAGTGCTCGAGCACACCGAGGAGCTGGTCGGTGTCGATCGGCTTCGAGACGAAGTCGTTGCACCCGGCCTCGAGGGCTCGTTGGCGGTCCTCCGGCAGCGCCTTCGCGGTGACCGCGATGATCGGCAGGTCATGGTGCCGGGGATCGCGCCGGAGGTGGCGCGTCGCCTCCGCGCCGTCCATCTCGGGCATCATCGTGTCCATCAGGACGACGTCGACGTCCGGGGTTTGCTCGAGAAGGCGAAAGGCGTCCTGCGCGCTCCGCGCTGGAATGATCGTCGCGCCATGTCGCTCGAGGAGCGAGCTCACGGCGAAGAGGTTCCTCACGTCGTCGTCGACGACGAGGAGTGTGGTCCCAGCGAGGCTCTTCGTCGGCCGGAGCGCTTCGCCGGTCGGCTTCGGCACGAGGCGCTTTGCGAGGGGAGGTGGAGGCAGCTCCTCCGGGGCTCCGTCGTCCGGGAGCGGCGGCGCCGTAGCCGGGGCAGGCCGCCGGTCGGTGTCGCTGGTGAGCGGCAGCTTGAGCGTGAACGTGCTTCCCTTGCCGGGCGCGCTCCGGAGGTGGATCTCGCCGCCGAGGAGCCCGGCGAGCTCGCGGCTGATCGTGAGGCCGAGGCCGGTCCCGCCGTAGAGGCGGCTCGTCGAGGCGTCGGCCTGATGGAAGGCCTCGAAGATGACGTGCTGCAGCTCGGGAGGAATGCCGATGCCGGTATCGGAGACGGCGAAGGAGAGCGCTGCGGGCGACGGCTGTCCGTCGGGCCTTCTCGCGCCTCGCTCGATCGAGACGTCGAGCGCCACCGTCCCGCTGTCGGTGAACTTGAACGCGTTCGAGAGCAGGTTCGTCAGGATCTGCTGGAGACGCCGTGGATCCGTCGTGATCGTCTGCGGCGCATCGGCGGCGATCGTGATCGCGAAGCGGAGGTTCTTATCCATCGCGACCGGGCGGAAGTGCTGCTCGACGTAGTCTCGGATCTCTGCGAGCGAGACCCGCTGCCACTCGACCTCCATCCGCCCGGCCTCGATCTTCGAGAGATCGAGGATCTGGTTGATCAGGGCGAGCAGGTCACGCCCGGACGAGTAGATCGTGCGCGCGTATTCGATCTGCGGCGCGACGAGATTCTGTTCGCCGTTCTCGGCGAGCAAGTGGCTCAGCACCATGATGCTGTTCAGCGGAGTGCGGAGCTCGTGCGACATGTTCGCGAGGAACTCGGACTTGTATTTCGATACGAGCGCGAGCTGCTTCGCCTTCTCTTCGAGCTTCGCGCTCGCTTCGGCGATCTCCTGGTTCCTGATCTCGAGTAGACGAGCCTTGTCCTCGAGCTCCGTCGAGCGCCGTTCGAGCTCGACGTTGGAGCGTTTGAGCTGCTCGAGCAGCTCCTCGGTTCGACGGCTGGCGCCGATCATGTTGAAGACCACGCCGATCGAGAGCATGAGCTGCTCGAGGAAGGTGAGGTGGATCGCGCTGAACGGCTCGAACGACCCGAGCTCGATGACGGCGCGCACCTCGTCCTCGAACAGGATCGGCAGCACCACGATGTTCCTTGGCGGGGCCTCGCCGAGGCTCGACGCGATCGCCACGTAGTCTTCGGGGACGTGGGTGACGACGATCGTCTTCTTCTCGAGCGCGGCCTGACCGACGAGCCCCTCGCCGATCGCGAACCGGTTCGATACGCCCTTGCGGCGCATGTAGCCGTAGGTGGAGAGGAGCTTCAGGACCGGTCGCTCCTCGTCCGTGCTCATGACGAAGAGGGTGCCGATCTGCGCGGAGAGGACGGGGGTGAGCTCCGACATGATCAGCCGGGCCAGCGAGTCGAGGCTGCGCTGGCCCTGCATCATCCCGGAGAACTTCGCGAGGTTCGACTTGAGCCAGTCCTGCTCCTTGTTCATCCGGGTCGTGTCGCGCAGGTTGGCGATCATCTGGTTGATCGTGTCCTTGAGCGCGAGCAGCTCGCCGAGCGCCTCCACGTCGATCGTCCGCGTCAGATCGCCCTTGGTCACGGCGCTCGCGACCTCTGCGATGGCGCGCACCTGCGTCGTGAGGTTGCCGGCCAGCTGATTCACGTTGTCGACGAGGTCGCGCCAGGTCCCGGACGCGCCGGGGACCCGCGCCTGTCCGCCGAGCTTGCCCTCGATGCCGACCTCGCGGGCCACCGTCGTCACCTGCTCCGCGAACGTGCGGAGCGTGTCGGTCATGTCGTTGATCGTGTCGGCCAGCGCCGCGATCTCGCCCTTCGCGGCGACGACGAACCGCGCCGTCAGCTCGCCGTTCGCCACGGCGGTGACGACCCGCACGATGCCTCGAACCTGCGAGGTGAGGTTCGAGGCCATTTGATTGACGTTGTCGGTTAGGTCCTTCCACGTGCCGCCGACGTCCGGTACGGCGGCCTGACCCCCGAGCTTGCCCTCGGTCCCGACCTCGCGTGCGACGCGCGTCACCTCGGCGGCGAAGGTGCGAAGCTGATCGACCATCGCGTTGGTCGTCTCCTTGAGGGCGAGGATCTCGCCCTCCGCCTCGACCGTGATCTTCTTCGAGAGGTCACCGTTCGCGACGGCCGTCGTGACGAGCGCGATGTTGCGCACCTGCGAGGTCAGGTTGCCGGCGAGCATGTTGACGCTGTCGGTGAGGCCTCGCCACGTCCCGGCGGCGCCCGGGACCAGGGCCTGGCCGCCGAGCTTGCCCTCGATGCCGACCTCACGCGCGACCGTCGTCACCTGATCGGCGAACGTGCGGAGCGTCGCGGTCATGTCGTTGATTGTGTCGGCGAGCTCCGCGATCTCGCCTCGGGCCTCGAGGACGAGCTTCTGGTCGAGGTCGCCGTCGGCGACGGCAGTGACGACCCTGGCGATCCCGCGGACCTGGCTCGTCAGGTTGCCGGCCATCACGTTGACGCTCTCGGTGAGCTCCTGCCACGTGCCGGCGACGCCGGGCACGACGGCCTGACCACCGAGCTGTCCCTCGGTGCCGACCTCGCGCGACACGCGGGTGACCTCCCGCGCGAAGGTGCGGAGCTGGTCGACCATCGCGTTGAGCGTGTCCTTCAGCTCGAGGATTTCGCCCTTGGCCTCGACGGTGATCTTCTGCGAGAGGTCGCCGTTCGCGATCGCGGTCGCGACCAGCGCGATGTTGCGGACCTGATTGGTGAGGTTGCCCGCGAGCATGTTGACGTTGTCGGTGAGGTCGCGCCACGTGCCGCCGAGGCCCGGGACACGCGCCTGTCCGCCGAGCCTCCCTTCGTGACCGACCTCGCGGGCGACGCTCGTGACCTGCTCCGCGAAGGTCCGCAGCGAATCGGTCATGTCGTTGATCGTGTCGGCCAGCGCCGCGATCTCGCCCTTCGCCTCGACGACGAAGTTCTGCGAGAGGTCACCGTCGGCGACCGCGGTGACGACCTTCGCGATGCCGCGGACCTGGCTCGTGAGGTTCGACGCCATCACGTTCACGTTGTCGGTGAGGTCCTTCCAGGTTCCGGCCACCCCCGGCACCGCGGCCTGTCCTCCGAGCCGGCCCTCCGTGCCGACCTCGCGGGCCACGCGGGTGACCTCGGAGGCGAACGTCCGGAGCTGGTCCACCATCGCGTTGATGGTGTCCTTGAGCTGGAGGATTTCGCCCTTGGCCTCGACGGTGATCTTGGTCGAGAGGTCGCCGTTGGCGACCGCGGTCGTGACGGTCGCGATGTTCCTCACCTGCGTGGTGAGGTTCGCCGCGAGCAGGTTCACGTTGTCGGTGAGGTCCTTCCAGGTGCCGGAGACGTCCTTGATCTCCGCTTGAGCGCCGAGCTTGCCCTCGGTGCCGACCTCCTTCGCGATGCGCGTCACCTCCGACGCGAAGGTGCGGAGCTGCTCGACCATCCCGTTGACGGTGTCCTTGAGCTCGAGGATCTCGCCGCGCGCCTCCACGGTGATCTTCTGCGACAAGTCGCCGTTGGCCACGGCGGTCGTCACGGAGGCGATGTTGCGGACCTGATTGGTCAGGTTTCCCGCCAGCATGTTGACGTTGTCGGTGAGCTCCTGCCAGACGCCGGAGGCGCCGCGCACGTCGGCTTGAGCGCCGAGCTTTCCCTCGGAGCCGACCTCGCGCGCCACGCGGATGACCTCCGCGGTCCATGCTCGGTGCTTGTCGACGGAGTCGTTGATCGTGTTCTCCACCTCGAGGATCTCGCCCTGAGCCTCCGCCGTGACCTTGCGCGAGAGGTCGCCCTCCGTGATCGCCTTCAAGACCACGGCGATGCCTCGCAGCTGCGCCGTGAGGTTCTCGGAGAGGTGGTTGACGTCGTCGACGAGGCTCTTCCAGGTCCCGCTGAGACCGTCGACGTCGGCTCGAGCGCCGAGGCGTCCCTCGCTTCCGATCTCGCCGACGACGTGCGAGACGCCGGTCGATACGTTTCTGAGGCGCGCCACCGCCGTGTTCAGCGCCGTGCTCTGGCGTTCCCAGGCTCCGCCGAGCGGCCGCCCGTCGATCCGGAGCGGCATCTCTCGCGACAGATCCCCCGCAGCGACACGCTCCATGACTTCGGTCGCCTCGAGCGTGGAGATCGCGGTCGCGTCGATGATCGCGTTGACCGACTCCACGGCGCTCGCCCACGCGCCGCCGGAGGGGCCGAGCGTCGTGCGGTCGGCGAGGTCGCCGCGCACGCCGACCGAGCGCGCGACTCGGCCGAGCTCGTTCACGAGCGCCTCGTTCCTCTCGAGGAGGGCATTGAACGCGAGTGCGGTCTCGGCGGTCAGGCCTCCGCCGTCGCTCGGGAGCCGAACGGAGAAGTCGCCGGCGCGCGCGGCTCGCAGCCCGTCCCTGATCGAGCGCAGGCCTTCTTCGAGGTCGCCGTCGTGACGACGCCGGCCGGCCGCCCGCTCCGCACGACCGGCCTTCGTATCGCGAGGCTGCTCCGCGATGCTCGGGTCATGGGTAGACGGGGGCATCGACGTCGCCGGACGCAAGTCCCGGTCCGGCCCGCCTCAGCGTCTGCCGCCTCGCCACATCTCGACTTCGACGTCGTTCTCGTCCGCTCGGCTCGTCGAGGGAGGGGGATGACCTCGTCTCGATCGAGCCGACGCGAAGGAGGGACGCTCAGACGTTGAAGCGGAAGTGCACGACGTCGCCGTCGCGCATCACGTACTCCTTGCCCTCGATCGCGAGCTTGCCCGCGTCACGGCACTTCGACTCGCTGCCGAGGTTGACGAGGTCCTCCCACCACATCACCTCGGCCTTGATGAAGCCCTTCTCGAAGTCCGTATGGATGACGCCCGCGGCCTGCGGTGCGCGCGCGCCGACCTTGGTCGTCCAGGCGCGGACCTCGACCTTGCCGGCGGTGAAGAAGGTGAGGAGGCCGAGGAGCTTGTAGCCGGCGCGGATGACGGCGTAGAGGCCCGGCTCCTTCAGGCCGGCGCTCTCGAGGAACTCGGGGCGGTCCTTCGGATCGAGCTCCGCGATCTGCGACTCGAGCGCGGCGCAGACGGGGACGACGAACGTGCCCTCGGATGTCGCGAGCGCCTCGAGCGCGACGAAGTGCTTGTTGCCGGCCAGGTTGCTGATCGTCGGCTCGTCGATGTTCGCGATGTAGAACGCCGGCTTCGCCGTAAGGAGGAACAGCTCCCGGACGATCACCTGCGCGTCCGGGTTCTCCGCCCAGCTCGCCGTGTTGACGAGGGTGCGCGCGGGCTTGCCTTCGTCGAGGTGCTTGGCGATCTCCTCGCACACGACGGCCGCGAGCTTCTCCTTCGGGTCGTTGCTCTTCGCCATCTTCCGGGCGCGGTCGAGACGCTTGTTCACGGTCTCGAGGTCCTTGAGGCAGAGCTCGAGCGTGACGGTCGCGATGTCGGTGACCGGATCGACCCGGTTCTCGACATGGATGACGTTCGGGTCCTCGAAGCAACGGCCGACCTGCACGATCGCGTCGCACTCGCGGATGTGGGAGAGGAACTGGTTGCCGAGCCCTTCGCCCTTGGACGCGCCGCGCACGAGACCGGCGATGTCGACGAAGTTGATCGTCGTCGGGACGAGCTTCTCGGCCTTGATGACGGAGTCGATCTTCTCCATCCGGTCGTCTGGCACGACGACGACGCCGACGTTCGGCTCGATGGTGCAAAACGGGTAGTTCGCCGCCTCCGCCTTCGCCGACGAGAGCGAGTTGAAGAGCGTGGACTTTCCGACGTTGGGGAGACCGACGATACCGATCGAGAGCGCCATGGAGACGCCGCAGGTAGCACGGCTGCCGGAGCGGGGGCAAACACGACCGAGGGGGACGCCGCCCCCGCGAGGTCGTGCTATGCGCTCCGCCGGCGGATCACGGAGATGGACGGGGAAGAGCGACTCGGAGAGGTGGTCGGGGGGCGCTACGAGCTCCGCGGCGTCCTCGGGCAGGGGGGCCAGAGCGTCATTTACCGGGCAAAAGACAAGGTCGACGGCGACGAGGTGGCCGTCAAGATCCTCAAGGCGGCTGGCGACCGTGACGCCGTCGATCGGCTGTTCCGCGAGGCCCGGGCGCTCCTCTCCCTGGGGGGGACCGCCGCGCTCCGCGTGCTCCACCAGACCAACACGAGCGACGGCGCCGCCTGCCTCGTCACCGAGCTCCTTCGCGGGCGAGACCTCGACCAGCACCTCCAGGAGATCGAGGGCGAGGGCGGGCGGATGCCGCTGCCGGAGGTCATCGCGATGTTCGAGCCGATCGTGAAGACGCTCGACGCCGCCCGCGAGCGGGGGATCGTCCATCGTGACGTCAAGCCGGCGAACATCTTCGTCGTGCATCCGGCCTACGGAGGCGGGGTCCGGCTGCTCGATTTCGGCTTCACACGGTTCGTCCACGCCCGCCCGATGACGGCGCCTGGGGTCGTCGCCGGGTCGCCGACGCACCTCGCCCCCGAGTCCTGGGCCGGCGCCTCGGACATCGACCACCGCGCAGACGTCTACGCGCTCGGTGTCGTGCTCTTCCGCGTGCTGTCGGGACAGCTGCCGTTTTCGGGTCGTGTGAACGAGCTGCTCCAGATGGTTCGGACGGCGCCGCGGCCTAGCCTCCACGCCCTGCGGCCCGACCTGCCGAAGGTCGTCGACGGGTGGGTCGAGTGCGCGCTCGCGATCAAGCGCGAGGACCGGTTTCAGCGGGCTTCGGCGCTGTGGAGCGCGCTCCTCACGTGCTTCGAGCGCGCGAGCGTGCGGCCTCCCGCCGGCTGAGCTCTCTCCCCTCGCGCTCGCGTCTGCCGGTTCTTTGACCCCGGCGCCTCCGGTGTTCGAGGATCGCGCCGACGTGGCACTCGGAGAATCGGTCGTCTCGAAGCTGCATCTGCTGAGGCCGCGTGGTCGTCGCGACCTCGTGCGCATCCTCGTCTGCTCGCTCGTCGGTGGGTTCGCCGGCTGGGTCGCCATCCCGGGGCGCCCGATGCCGATCGCCGAGGCCGTGATCCTCCCCGAGGTGACGCTCGACGGAAAGCCGCTCCCGATCGTCGAGGGCGATCCGGCGAAGACGCTGCGGGCCGCGCGCACGATCGCGCGAGCGTACGTGTCGAGCGAGCTGTCGATCGCGGTCCCCGGGGCGACGATCACGCGTTCGCGGGAGGACCTCGGGGCTCGCGTCGAGCACGATCGGCTCGCGAGCCTCGTCTCGCAGCTCGTCGATCGACGCTCGGCGATGCGCCGCGCGCACGCTCAGCACGCCGCCGCCGGGGTCGCGCGCCCGCTAGCGCTGCCGCTGCCGGTCACGATCGACGGGGAGCGCGCGCTCTCGGCGCTCCTCGACGTGAAGGACGACCTCGACAAGGTGCCGGTCGACGCCCGGCTCGACCTCGCGCGCCGGGAGGTCGCTCCCGAGGAGAACGGCCGTCGGGTCGACGTCTACGCGACGCTCGCGCGGCTCGACGCGGCGCTCGCGCGCGGCGACGGCGCGCTCGAGGCGGTCGTCGAGAACGTGCCCGCCGCTCGTACCGCTGCCAGCATCGGCGATGTCGAGATCGACGACGTGCTCGGCTACTTCGAGACGCGCTACGCTCCCGATCGGAAGCACGCCGACCGTACGTTCAACCTCCGGCTGGCGGCGTCGAAGCTCGACGGCCACGTGATCATGCCGGGTGAGATCTTCGACTTCAACGAGGTCGTCGGGCCGCGCTCCGAGGCGAACGGATACAAGGTCGCTCCCGTCATCGCGCAGGGCGAGCTCGTCGACGGCATCGGTGGCGGCACCTGCCAGATCTCGGGGACGCTCCACGGTGCGGCGTATTTCGCGGGGCTCGACGTCGTCGAGCGGCGGCCTCACTCGCGCCCGAGCTTCTACATAAAGATGGGGATGGACGCGACGGTCGTGTACCCGACGATCACGCTCCGTCTGCGGAATCCGTTCTCCCATCCGATCGTGCTCCACCAGACGGTGGAGAACGGCATCGTCCGCGCCGAGATCCTCGGCCCGAAGCGGACGCGCGACGTGACGTTCGTGCGGAAGATCAACGACGTCGTCCCGTTCGTCGAGACCGAGAAGCCGGATCCGAAGATCCCGAAGGGCCAGCGCGTGCTCTCGCAGCGCGGCATCCCCGGCTTCAAGCTCACGCGCTATCGCATCCTGCGCGACGGCGCCTTCGCCGTGCGCGAGCACGACACCGACACGTACCCGCCGACGGCGCAGATCTGGCGCGTCGGGACGGGCGAGGACGATCCGAAGTTCGTCGCAGCCGGCGACGACCATCCCGAATACGTCGCGGACGAGTACCTCTCGATTTCGCAGGGCCCCACCGTCGTCGATCCGCGCGCGAAGCCCGGGGATGACGCGCGTGCCGGCGGTGCGATGGTCGAGTCGCGGGTCGCGGGCCGGTACGGCACGCGCGGCTGGACCGTGCGCGAGGGCTTTGCCAAGCGCGTCGACTGAGCGCTATGTCAGTCGGCGGTGCAGAGGCCGGACGAGAAAATGAGGAGAAGAGCGGCATGAATGGCAGCGGCGTGGTCGCGCTCGCCGTGACCGGGAGCGTCGCGGCCTACAAGGCCGTCGAGCTGGCGCGGCTGCTCGTGAAGAGCGGGCATCGCGTTCTCCCGCTGATGACCTCGTCGGCGCAGCGCTTCGTCGGCCCGGTGACGCTCTCCGGCATCTGCGGCCAGCCGGTCGCGACGGACATGTGGGATCCGACGTATCCCGGCGAGCTCCACGTGGCCATCGCCGATCGCGCGGACGTGGTGGCGATCATGCCCGCGACGGCCGATGTCCTGGCCCGGCTGGCGCAGGGCCGCGCGGATGACCTCGTGACCGCAACGGCGCTCTGCGCGAAGGGTCCGGTGCTCGTCGCGCCGGCGATGCATCCGCGCATGTGGAGTCACCCCGCGACGCAGGCCAACGTCGCCGCGCTGGAGCGTCTCGGGCGCGTGCGTGTCGTCGGGCCTGTCGTGGGGCCCGTGGCCTCCGGGGACGTCGGGATGGGGCGGATGGAGGAGCCGGCCGCGATCGCGGCAGCGATCGAGCAGCTCCTCCGAGGCAAGGGCTCGGGCGACCTCGCGGGCAAGCGGATGGTCGTCACCGCGGGGCCGACATTCGAGCCGATCGATCCCGTGCGGTTTCTCGGCAATCGATCGAGCGGGAAGATGGGCTTCGCGATCGCCGCGCGCGCGGCCGCTCGGGGGGCGAGCGTCGTGCTCGTCGCTGGCCCCGTGGCCCTCGCGACGCCTCCCGGCGTCGAGCGTCGAGACGTCGAGACAGCGGAGCAGATGCGCGCCGCCCTCGCGAACGCGCTCGGTCCGGACATGACCGGCGCCGACGCGCTCGTCATGGCCGCGGCGGTCGCCGATTTCCGTCCTCGGACCGCGAGCCCGACGAAGATCAAGAAGGACGCTGCGAGCGAGCCTCCGCCGATCGGCCTCGCGCGGAACCCGGATCTCATCGCGGAGATCAGCGCGAAGCGGGTAGGGAAGGCGCCCGTGCTCGTCGCGTTCGCGCTGGAGACCGGCGACGACGCGCAGGTCCTCGGCTACGCGACGAAGAAGCTGGCGCAGAAGAAGGTCGATCTGATCGTCGCGAACGCGGCGCACGAGTCGCTCGGCCAGGCCGAGAACCGGGTCGCGCTCGTGGACGCCGCCGGAGCCTCGCCGTTCGTCGCCGCGCCGAAGGACGCGCTGGCGGACCGGATCCTCGACCGTGTCGTCACGCTGCTCGTCTGAGGATCAGGAGCGCGTTGCCCAGCTCCCGTCGAGCAGGTCGACGACGGCCTGGACTGCTTCCTCGCTCTTGCCTCGCGGGACGACCGAGGTGACGCCGAGCTTCGCGAGCGCGGACGACTTCGTCGCTTCCGCGTCGTAGACCACGACGGCCACGTTCGCCATCTTCTCCGTCCGCCGGAGCGCGCGCACGACATCGGCGAGCTTCACCTCGTCGCACTTCGCGTCGATCGCGAGGACGTCGGGCGCTTCGCCGGCGACGCCGAGGAGGCCCTCGAGGACGCTCGCCCACGCGACGAACGACGTGCCGCGCGCCTTGCACGCCTTCGCGAGCGCGCGGAGCGCGGCGCTGGGCTTGCCGATCGCGGCGACGGTCCCGCCGGGGCTCGTCATGGCGCGGGGGAGCGGGGGCAGGTTGTTCTTCTCGCAGTACGCGCGCGCGTCGTCGGTACGAACGCGGTACTGGGCGCCGGGCGTCCGGAGCGCCGGGAGCTTGCCCTCGCGGATCCAGAGGTACACGGTCTTGGGATGAAGCTCCCAGATCCGCGCGAGCTCCGAAGGTCTGAGCAGCGCCATCGGCCACCAGCATAATGCGGAGCGCGCCGACAGGCGAATCGCATCCGGATCGGGCGCGAGCGGTGACCCGCGGGCGACCCGCTCGCCATTGACGGGCGCCCGGTTCGTCGAGTATCGAGCCGGTCGTGATGAGCGTCTCGGCGTAGCCGTCTCGTTTCATCACTCGCGCGTGGTCGTGATGTTTCGATCGAGCTCTCGAGCACGATCGTTCGTCACTAGGGAAGCCGGTGAGACACCGGCACGGCGCCCGCCACGGTGACCGGGGACGATCTCGGGCAGAACCACTGGTACGGCGACGCTAGCCGCACTGGGAAGGGCCCGAGGGAGGATGATCCGGAAGTCCGGAGACCGGACCCGCGCGACGAGACCTCTCTTTCAGTGGGCCCGCGCGGGCGTGCGCGGACTCGAGGTGCCAAAAATGAAGCGAATCTTGTCGTGTGTTGGCCTCGTCGCGCCGATCGCTCTGCTCTGGGCGTGCACGGGCGATGACGACGTGTTCCGTCCCACCGACGCGGGCACCTTCGAGGCGTCGACCCCCGACCAGACGAGCCCGCAGCCGTCGGACGGCGGCGCGCAACCGCTCGCGTGCGGCGACGCTGCCGGCTCGCCGCCGCGCGTCCTGCTCGTCCAGGGCAAGGTGGGCGGTAGCGAGCTCGCCGTGATCAACGTGACGACGAAGGCGGTCGACGGTCGTCTGCCGTTCGAGGGCAGCTACGGAAACACGTCCTCGCTCGGCACTGACCCGTACCTCCTCGGTGGAGAGAGCGACGTCGTCACGCGCCTCGACGCCCGCGAGCCGTGGAAGGCCGTCGCGAGCTGGAACGTGCGCGGCGACGACAAGCCCGCGACGGGCCTCGACAACGCGAACCCGGTCGCCGTCGTCCAGACGTCGTGCGAGAAGGCCTACGTTCTTCGCTACAACCGCGACCGCATCGCCGTCATCGATCCGAGCCAGTCGGCCGGCGGCGTGCCCACGAAGTTCATCGACCTCGCGCCGCTCAAGCAGGCCGGCGATCCGGACGTCGTCGAGATGACGAGCGCGGTCTACGTGCCGTCGAAGAAGCGCGTCTATGTGCTCCTCGGCAACGCGGACCTGACCAAGGTCAGCCCGAACGGGTTCAAAATCCTCTGCACCGATCTCAAGCCGTCGATCATCGCCATCGACGTCGAGACCGATCAGGTCGTGAGCCTCGGGGGCACCGCGCCCGGCGGCGGTATCGCGCTCGACGGCTACAACCCGCCCCTCGGCTCTCCGCTCGTCTACGACGCTGCGTTCGACCGCCTCCTCGTCCTCCAGGCCGGCTGCAATGCCGATCTCGGCGATGGTGGTGCAGGCGACATGACGCGCCGCCGCGTCGAGCAGGTCGATCTCGCGACCGGCGCGGTGAAGACGCTGCTGCCGCTCGATGATCGCGGCTTCCCGAGCACGCTCGCCTTCGCGTCCGGTGAGCACGCCGCGGTCGCGTTCTACTTCGACGGCTACCACTGGGATCCGCGGCAGACGACGCTCGGGCCGGCGATCGAGGGCGGCATGGACCTCATCGCGAACGACGGCCGTGGCGGCTTCGTCGGCGCGCGTCAGCTCTACCTCCCTGACGGCGGCGCCGGTTCGCTCCAGGTCGTCACCGTTCCGACCACGGACGCGGGCCCCGCAGTCGTGGTGGAGAATCCGTTCACGAATGCCGGCGGCTACGTCGCCGGGATCGAAGGCTGGCCGCACCAGTGACGCGAGCGCCTCGCGAGGTCGCGAGGTAGGATCGCGCACATGGTGCGCCGTGAAGAGGATGGACGTTCGTCCGCGTATGCGGACAAACGTCCATCT
>MKVQ01000016.1:0-152558 GCA_001899635.1 Myxococcales bacterium 68-20
GCACAGGTCGTTGTTGCAATCGGCCTGCCCCCTAATGCAACCGAGGTCGCACGACGAGCTGTTGCAGACGGGACCGTAATTGACAGGAAGGACGCCTTCCCCGCAGACCCACGCGTCCGCGCCCACGTCCGAGGTAGTGCACTTCCTCCCGCACGCGCTGCAGTTCTCTGGATCACGATCGAGCTGCGTGCAGTCGTTTCCGCATTGCGTAAAGCCGGGAGGACAACCACACGCGCCGTTCCAGCAGACTTCTCCCTCCTTGCAGGCATTACCGCACCCACCGCAGTTCGCCGGCTCCATCAGTAATGCCTCGCAGCCGTCCTCGAGCTGCCCATTGCAGTCGCCAAGGATAGCGGGGCACTGCAGGTAACACTCGCCGTCCATGCAAGAAAAATCCCCGTTGCCTCCGTTCGGCGAGAATCCCCCATCGGGATCAAAGCACTTCTTGCCGCACGCTCCACAATTATTCACATCCGTTTTGAGATTCGTATTGCAGAGGCCGGGCTTGTCGAGACAGGTAGCGTACGGAGCCGGGCAGTCGTACGAAATGCACATTGGGACGACCGGCTCCGTCTGAGCGTCCACTTCGACGAAGGCTGGAGCTGAGATGGGTGTTCCGCCATCTTCGACGGCGATCGGCTTGTCGGTGACCGCACACCCACCGGCAGCCATGACCGCGAACGCCAGGAGAGTCGCGCCGGTCGCGAACGATGCCGCGGCGAGCCTTGCGAGATTGCTCATTCTACCCTCCCCATCAGATCCGATGCCCTCTCCGCCTGAGGGGACCCGGGTGCTCGCCCCGCGAGCGATCGCGCCACGGCCTCGGCGTCGCTGCGCCGACCGAGCCGAAGCAGCGCGTCGACACGCAGCACGTCACGCTCGAGCGCGAGTTGTCCGCGGGGGAAGTCGCGCGCGTGCGCATCGAGCAGACTCAGCGCGCTCGTCGGGTCGCTCGCGAGACGAACGCGAGCGCCGTCGACGAGCCGAAGCTCCAAGGTCAGAGCATCGACCACCGGCGGCGCACGCCGCACGGCAGGAGTCGTGGCCGACGGGAGATCGCCGACCGACCGCACCGGCACCGATTCACGCCGAATGTCGTCACCCGCCTTAGACTCGATGGGCCCGCGCGCAGCCTCGGCCACCGGCGGCGCGAGGGATGTCGCTCCTGACACATCGACGGGCGCCGGCGCATCGGTTCCCTTCGTGAACGCCCGGTCGGACATCGAGCTCCAGGCGATGACGCCAATGGCTGCGCCGACGATGACACCGCCGACGATCTTCGCCACGAGCGACCGTCCGCTCGCCGAAGGCGCCGGGCTCGCGTCGGCCATCTCGACTTGAAGACGCTGAGCGACGCGCGCGTACGCGTCCTCATCGAGCCCTCGAGGGAGAGCGGCGCCCTCGAGCAGGCGCGCCGCCGGAGGGGCGTCCGCCGCGCGTGACCAGGGGACGAGTGGTTTCATGGGGCCTTTCTATTCGGCACGAGCGCAAGCTTTTCGGCGATGCGCTCGAAGTCTTGCCGAGCGGCATGGACGCGGGAGTGGACCGTGCCGATCGGGATTTCGAGGATGGCGGCGATTTCCGCGGGGGTCTTTCCCTCGATCTCGAACATGACGAAGACGACTCGTTTGGGATCGGAGATTCGGGACAGCACGAGCTCGAGGCGCGCACGCCTCTCGCGCGCCTCCGCCGCTTCTTCCGGGCTCGTCCGTTCGCTCGCGAGCTCGGGGAACTCGGAATCGGCAGTCGCGAGCTCATGCTTTCGAAGGACGTGGCGCCGGTAGTTCGCCACGACGCGCCGGCAGATCGAGAACAGCCAGCTCCGGAGGGAGCCCTCACCCGAGTAGGTGTCGATCTTTCGGTACACGACGACGAAGACCTCTTGGAGGAGGTCCTCGAGATCGCGGTCTCGCACCCCGAGACGCGCGAGCGAGCTCACGACGAAGGGGGCGTGCGCCTTGTAGAGGCGAGCGACGTCGAGCGTCCTTGCCGGCATCCTGCTTGACACGCCCAACGTCGTGACGCTCACCTACTAGCAGTGTTCGGAGCGCGCTCTCCGCTTCGAAAAATCGTCGTCGATGAAGACTTCCCGCTATGGAGAGGGTCTGTTTCGCATCGTTCGTTGGACGACAGCAGCCTTCGCAGCGGCGATCCTCGCGACGGCCAGCCCCGTCGCAGGCCAAGAAGCGAGCCCCCACCAGCTCCGGTGGGAACGTGGCGGAGAGCTCTGCCGTGAGGGTGAACCGCGCCTACGAAGGTACGTGGTCACGCGCCTCGGCTTCGATCCGTTCGGCGCCGGCCCACCGAAGGCAGGTGCCAGCAACGTGCGCACCATCCTCGTGGACCTCTCCGTGCAGGGAGGCGGCTACCGCCTGACGCTCGTGTTTCACGATGACGCCGGCAACGTGCGCTCGACGCGGACGCTGGAGAGCGCCTCCCGCGATTGTCGCGTCGTCCTCGAGGCGGCGTCGCTCGCCGTCGCGCTCGGGATCCAAAGCTCGCTCGAGCAAACGGCGAGGCGCCCCATCGACACCGGCCCCGACGCCCCCGCCATCGATCGCGATGCGGAGACGATCGTCCCGCCGACGCCGACGCCGATATCGACGACGAACCCCACGAGACGGCCCGTCGTCGTCCCCTCACCTCCGCTACCACCTCCGCTCGCGGCTCGCCTCGAGGTGGCATTCGGCGTCGCCGCCGGGACGCTTCCCAGGCTCGCCCCAGGACTCGCAATCGGAGGCCTCATCGAGATCCGTAAAGGGATCTGGGCCTCGGCGAGGATGCTGCACGTCCCCGGGGTCTTGGCGGACGATTCGCGCTTCGCAATGAGCCTCAGCACGGCGCGCTTCGGCGTTTGCCTCGATCCGTGGAGAGTACGTCGGTTCGATCTGTTGAGCTGCGCGCACGCTGGCGTCGGTCTGATCTCGACCGTCGTCTCCGAGCTCACGCCCGTAGATCGAACTCCCGCATTTTTCGGCGGCGGCGGCCTCGGCCAGTGGATCTACTATCGACCGACCCGCGGCCTGGCACTCTTCGCCGGACAAGAGGTCACGCTTCCCTTCGATCGCTATCGCCTCTTCGTCGAAGGTTCGGATCGCACCGTGTTCACCGTCGCGCCGATAACGGCGTACACCTTCTTCGGGATCGCGCTCACGACCGATCCTCAATGACCTCGCCAACCGCGTCCCGAGCAGGTCGCGAGCGCGTCTGGCAAGGAGGCGGCCTGACCAGGAAGCGCCTTCTTGCCCCGACGGCTCCCCTTCGTTTGGCGATACGCTCGCTCGTCGTGAGCGCCGATCGGTCCATTTTCGCTGAGCCTCTGCAAGCGGGGCTCTCGCCCATGGGCGACCAGGAAATCCAACC
This sequence comes from Myxococcales bacterium 68-20, assembly GCA_001899635.1. Lineage (GTDB taxonomy): Bacteria > Myxococcota_A > Polyangia > Polyangiales > Polyangiaceae > Labilithrix. The sequence goes on from MKVQ01000016.1 coordinate 3,364, forward strand.
GTCATCCGGCAGCGAAGACCGCCCAGTGCCGATGTGGACGCAAACGCCCGGCAAAGTTGGCTATGGCGATGCTCACTTGCATTGACCTCCGATTCACGCCCGCCCGTTGGGCGAGCGGGCGTGAATCTCCGGTCAAAGCCTGCTCGTGTGAGCTGACCGCTTCGACCTTTCAGGATCGGCGCAACTGAGTTGCGCCTTAATTCGCGCATCCGAACCGGGCCCGTCGGCATCAACTCGTACACACGAGAACAAGGCGATCGTGATGCGACGCGCAATAGTCTGCATCAATGACCCCTCGCATATTGCTCTGGGCTGCATCTCGCACGCGCCAGTGATAAGGACTGCGCCGATTGAGCAGCGAATCACACAGCCATCGGGTGAAAGCGGCGAAGGAGCTTGCTTGGGACGATGAAGCCCTGCACGCGCTGCTACTGGATCGCAGCGAAGAAGTGGTTCTGACGATTTTGCGGCGGCCCGATTTTCCTCCGGCGCTCTATGCAAAACTCCCGGACCTGCCCCCGCCCGCCGTTCGCTTGTTCTTGGCCAAAGTCGAGCCACTCGAGGAGGCGCGCCTTCTGCGCTTGTCGAGAGATCTACTCGCGGATGTCCGAAAACGGATGGCACAGCGCCGCACGTTGAGTGCCGAGCACTTCGACATGCTCGCCAATGACAGTGAAGTCCTAGTGAAGCGAGAGCTCGCGCAACGAGACGATTGCCCTGCATCGTGGTTGCAGAAATGGAGCCTCGACCCGAGCGAATGGCTGCGCAGGGCGGCGTTGGCGAATCATCGCGTCACCTCGGAGGTTCTCGCTAAAGCGAGTGTCCTCGCCGACAACCATCGCGAGATTGCCGAACACCTGCTCACGCCCACGGAGATTCTCACCCGCTTGGCTGACTCCCAGGACGTCTTCGTTCGTGGCGCAGTTGCCAAGAATCCGAACACGCCAGAAAACGTGCTGTCTCAGCTGGCGCGCGACGCCGATTCGTTTCCTCGTTTGAACGTCGCCAGCAACAAGGTCTGTCCACTGTCACTGCTTCGCGAGCTCGAAAACGATCCGGACTTCGTCGTGCGTCGCCATGTCGTGTGACGCAGCGATTGTCCGCTCGAGATCTTGAAGCGACGCGCCAGCGACGACAGTCCACACGTTCGCTACGCGGTTGCCGATCATCCGCAAACGACGACGACGTTGCTCTCGGCGTTAGCCGGCGACGGCCAGAGCTTCGTGGCTGCGCGAGCGAAAGAGAGACTCTGAAGGCTACGGCGCCCTCGTCGATTCATCTCACCGCGGCAATCGCCTTCCACTGCGGCCACGTTTCGCGGTGGTGATGTTCGGGCGAACAGGAAACGCAAAGCCGTCGCGGCGATCAAGACCGATCGGATCGGGAGTGAACCTAGCGCTCGATCCACGAATTTCAGCCAGGACTGAGCCACCGACCTCGTTGACCACCACCAACAGCACACGTCCCGAGCGAGGCAGCATGACGCCCGCCGTCGTCGTTTGCCCCTGCGTGTGACCACACAGTCACGCGCGTCTCGGACTGCCGCACTCGATGGCCGCGCCCGGCTCGCATTTCTCGACACGAGGCGCTGGATCGCGCGTTGCTTCGGCACGCCATGATGACGAAAAACCTCTCTCTCGCACGCGTCGTTCGTTTCGCCCTCTCGACCTGCATCGGCGCGTGTACCGCCATTGCATCGAGCACTGCGCATGCGCAAGAGAGCGGCGATAGCGCCGCGATGGCGGCGAATCGCGGATTGAAGATCGGCTTGGGCCCCACCATCCTCATGCCGATGCGGGACGACGGACCGTTCGGCGGTGGTCTCACGCTCGACGGACGTTACGGGTTCAAGGCAGGCCCGACGGTCCTCGCGCCCGGCGGTCGTCTCGCCGGTTACGTGATCTCGAGCCGCTTCATCGGGGTCGGGATGCCCACCTTCCGGATAACGATTCCGGTAGGGCCTCTCGCTCCCTACGTCGTTGGAGGCATCGGCGCGGGCTTGATCACGAACCGGAGCGAGTCAGGTCTCGCACTGCTTGGTGGTGGTGGACTGATGCTTCACTTCGGCCGCGTCTTTGCCATCGGTGCCGAAGCGACCTACCAGACCATCAGCGGAACGGAGTTCAGGAGCATCGCGATCGGCCCTGCGCTCTCGTTCGGAAGCTGACGCTCACGCGATGCGACGATCGAAGCTCGCGTGTGTTCGCGACCGGGTGATCGGGGCACGATCGGCGATCTAACGGTCGCGGTTGTGCGAACCGGGCGCGAAGGATGAGCGCCTCGTTGGATCGGAGGGAAGCTCACGCGAAACGCGGGCCGGGAGGATCGCCCCATGCAGCGCGGGAAGCATGCCCGAAGTGCTCACCAAACATCCCGACGTCGTGCTCGAGGTCCTGAAGGCCGAGGGCGCGCAATGTGGTGTCGGCCTTCGCCCGAAGATCCTGAAAGACTGCCCACAGGACAAGCTCTGCGTGCTCAAGGGCGGAGAGCTGTGCGTCTACGGCCCGACGGAGCTCGGGCTCATGACCCAGCTCACCCGCGAGGAGGTCTGTGGCGCCGTGCCCACTCCGCGCGCGGAGGGCTCGTTCCCCCATCCTGCGGTCGGGATCGGTCTCGCCGTCGCCGCGGTCGCCACCGTCACCGCCGCTGCCACGCGAGCGCGTCGACGTCGTGGGAGAGCAACCTGAGCTAGCTGTGGTTTGGCGTGCTCGGTTGCATCGACCGGCGACTCGCCGTGTTTCTGCAAGTGGATCGGGAGGGCGAACGGCCGCGTCGTGTCAGAGCACGCTGCGTCAACGTTCCGACCTACGGCTGGTGTGCAGATTGCCCGTCGGCCCCCTCGATGGAGGTGAACCGTGAGGCTCGGAGTCGCTGCCTTGTTCTTGCTCTCGATCGTGGGCTGTAGCTCAGAAGCTGAGAGAGAAGCGGTGCCGGCGCCAACGATCAGCGACGCGACCGACGTTCCTGCGGACGATAGGCCCGCGGAGTCGTCCAGTGCCCCTAGCGCGACCGAGAACCGGTCCGAGTCGCCCCCCGCGCCTGAGCGGACGCAGAGCTCGAACGAGGTTCGCAACCGCGTCCTCCGGGATCCTCTCGCAGAGTCTTGCCCGTTCCCAGCATCCGCGTGCACTGGTCCCTGTGTCCCGCTCACCGGAGCCCGCTTCGACGACGCGAACCAGTGCTTCTCATCCGAAGTCGTAGTTGGCTGCCTGCTTGGACGCGGCCAACTCAACTCGGACCTCGTCTGCTTCAAGCGTAGTCAAGACGGCGTCGTCCTAAGCACATCGTCGTCGCTTCGCGAGAAGCTCGGACCTGACTGGGAAGGCTGCTCCCTCGACGAGGAGGATGCCCTCCGAACCGGTGCAGTGTGTCGGTGACCGGATCGTCGGCCTGAAAGCATCGTGAGGGTCGACGCTCGCTCAGCAGAACCGGAAAGCGGTGTCGGGGGCGGGGAGCCCTCGCGCCCGCGCAAGGAGCCAAGGATCATCCTCCCAGGTCGACACCACCTGGCCCGCGCGGGCTCGCGCCGATCAACCCCTCCTCAGTCCGCCGAGGCCTCGCGGGCGCGTGCCGCGCGCGGAAATGAGCTGACACGCGGGCGTGAGGGCTCCCCGCCCCCGGCGCCGCCCCCGCAGGATGCGACCGAACACTGAATGAGAGCGAGGCCGATGCTCTGGAATCGCGAGTTCGCGCCGCCCGTTGCAGCTAGCGCCGGTCGCGCTTCTTCCCGCGCCCGCGCGTTCCGTGGCGGATGATCGTCGGATCGCGCGGCGGGCCCTTGCTCGTCTCGACGAGCTCCTTGATCCGCTTGATCTCCTCGCGGAACGACTTCTTCATCTGCGTGTCGTCGATGTTCAGCAGGATCGCGTCGCGGAGCTCGGGGATCTTCCCTCCCTCCGCCCAGATGGCGTAGCGATCGAACATCTGCTGCGAGAACCGCCTCGCGACGGCCTTCGGGACCGAGCCGAGCGCCTCGACGAGCGCCTTGTGTCCGGGGTAGCGGAACGCCGATCGCGGCGCGTCGTGCGCGAGCATGAACGCAGCGTGGAGCAGGTTGATCGGCTGATAGTAGGCGTCGTGCGGGAACGTCTCGAGCCACGTGGGCTCCGCGAGGGCACGGATGACGGCAGCCGCCTGGAAGTAGCGATCCATCCACGACTCGACGCGGTCGGCGAGATCGGCCTGCATCTTCTGGCCCATCATCGCGAGCGCGAGCGGGACGGCGTCGCGGACGCGGAAGCGCGGATCGTCCGCCTTCTCCTCCAGGAGCACGAGCGCGCGATCGCGGACGGCGTTCTCCTTCGCCACCATCGCCCGGTTGCCGATCGCGAGCACGCCGCAGACGCTGAGGAACTCCTTGCCCGATGCGCCGCGCGCCTCGTCCGGCGGGAGATTCGCCATGGCGTAGACGAGGTCGTCGACCTTCGGGCCGATGCCCGCGCACTCGTGCGCGAACGCGAGCGCGAGGTTCATGTTCACGCGCGGGCCCGGCAGCCCCGATTGGAGCTCGAGCTGGCGGTACAGGTCCGCTGTCTTGCCTGCGATCGCCCGCTCGAGCGCTGTGGTGAGCTCCGCGCTGCGCAACCCCTCGGCCTTCGTCATGCGAGGAGCACGTTTATCACAGGAGATCGATGGGCAGCCCCTGCTGGATTCGAACCAGCGACCGAGTCATTAGAAATAACTTGCTCTATCCAGCTGAGCTAAGGGGCCAGTCGCCGAAGCGGTCGTACCTCGTCGGCTAGTGCAACCATACCGCGTGCCCCCTGACCTGAAAACCCCTGCGCGGATGGCCCCCGTCAGCGGCCGCGACGCTCCGCGCTGCGGAGGAAGGCCTCGAGCATGGCCTCGATCCGGCCCTCGAACGACTCCTCGAGCGCGCGCGACGGCTTCTTTCCGAGGGCGCCGGCGAACGCGCGGTGGCCGAGCGTCCACACCGAGGTGAGGGCGAAGGTGGCCACGAGCAGGAACTCGAGGTCCTCCCGCGGCGCGGTCGAGCGCGCCTCGAGCGAATCGGCGAGGAGCTTCAGGCCTTGCATCCGGTGCGGGAAGAAGTCGTCGGCCGCGACGCGCCCGCTGAGCAGCGCCCAGATCACGAGGCGGAGCGTCGCCGGATCCGAGGCCGCCTTCGCGATCGCGCGGCGATGAGCGTCGAGCATCGTCTTCGCGTCCGCGTCCTTCGTGACGAGGCTCATGACGATCGGGACGAGGTTGTCCCGGAGCTGGTGGAAGCGGCGCTCGAGCGTCGCCTCGACGAGAGCCGAATACGTGCCGAAGTAGTGCGTCACCAGGGCATGGCTGACGCCGGCCTCGCGCGCGACGTCCTTCAGTCCGACCACGTCCGGCAGGTGCGTGGCGAAGACACGCTCGGCGGCCTCGAGGATCAATGCCCGCGCCTCCTCGGGTGATCTCCGGGTGCGCTTCTTGGCGGCGCCGCGCTCGCTTGCAGCGGCCTTCGGACTGGTGGTGCGCGCTCGAGCTCGAGCGATCCGGGGGGCCGCCATCGGCTCGAAGCTACTCTCTGTCGTCACGCACGACAACGCGACGCGGGCCGGTGGCCCAGTCCGCGAGCGCCTTACCGTCCGGAAAGAAACGGCAGCCGCTGGAACAGCCGCTCCGGCGTGTTCTTCACGACGGGCATGATCGCTCGCCAGAAGGACGGCACGTACGCCTCGGGGATCCCGTGGTCCATCGCGCGAACGATCCCGTCGGCGACGCTCCCGGGCTTTCCGAAGAGCATGTGCTTCGCGTGGTCTCGCGTCATCGGCGTGTCGACGGGACCGAGCTTGAGCGTCGTCACCGCGACGCCGGCCGGATAGAGGCGCGTTCGAAGCCCCTGGAGGTAGACGTGGAGCGCGCCCTTCGCGGTGGCGTACGTGTAGTTCCGAGGACGGCCTCGGTCGCCCGCCACCGAGGTGATGACGCCGATGCGGCCCTGGCGCGCCGCCTCCATGTGGTTGGCGAGCGGGATGAGGAGCGCGACGACGCTGAGGAGGTTCGCTCGCAGGGTCGCCTCGGCGTCCTTGAACGAGCGCTCGGTCGCGAGCTGATCACCGAGGTCGCCGTGCGCGATGAGCGCAGTGTCGACGCCGCCACCGAGCGCAGAGAGCGCGCTCTCCACGACCGCCTCGTTCGCATCGAGCACGGCGAAGTCGGCCTGCTGCGTGGTGACCTCGGCCCCTCCGCAGCGCTTCGCGACCTCCTCGAGCTTCTGCGGATTGCGACCGACCAGATGAAGTCGGTCGCCGCGACGGGCATGGATCTGCGCCACCTCGCTCGCGATGGCAGACGTGGCTCCGAGGATGACGACGCGCTTCATGGGGCGGACCATAGCAACACGGGGCGCCCCCGACGATCGGTCAGAAACCGATCTTGCGCATCACGAAGCGCGGCAGGGATCGGATGACCAGCATGACCAGCGCCCAAATCCCGGGCGTGTAGACGAGCGGCTTCCTTCGATCCATCGCGTCCACGACGTCTCGTGCGACCTGGTCGGGCTCACCGGCGAACGGCGGCGGCTTGAGCCCCGCGGTCATGCCGGTCTTCACGAAGCCCGGCTTCACGCAGGTGACCGCGAGACCGGCCGCGTTGAACTTGTGGTCGAGCGCCTCGAGGTAGATCGAGAGGCCAGCCTTGCTGGAGCCGTAGATGGCCACCGGCTTCCGGCCGCGGTCGCCGGCCACCGACGAGAACACGACGAGGTGACCGCCGCCCCGCGCGAGGAGACGCTTCCTCACGTGCTCGCAGAAGACGACCGTGTTGGCGTAGTTCACGGTGACGAGACGGCGCACGAGATCGACGTCCGCCTCGAGGGCGTCCTGCGTCGCGTACATCGCGGCCGTGACGATGACCGCGTCGAACTCGCCGAGGAAGGCGTCGGCAGCGTCGAGCGCTGCCGAGAACCCATCGGGCTTCTCGAGATCACACACCGCGTAGCCGACCTCGGCCCGCTGTGGATGGCGCTCCGTCAGGTCCGCAGCGCTTCGAACCAGGTCATCGGTGTCGAGTCCCATGAGGAACACGGAATCGCCGCGCTCCGCGAGGCGACGCGCAATCGCGCGGCCCATTCCCGTCGTACCGCCAAAGATGATGGCCTTCATGCCGCGTCCCCAAACAAACGAACCGACTGCGCGCTCCTGAACCTTCGCTTCGGATCCCACTTGTCGCGGAGCGCTACGAACTGCGCGAGGCGTGGCTCCATCGCGCGGAAATGCTCTGCGCGCGTGAACCGATCCTTCGTGAGGTAGATGCGGCCTCCCGTTTCGATCACGAACGCGTTGAGGTTGTCGACGATGCGCTGGAGGTCCGGCGAGACCGCCATGTCGACGGCGATCGAGGTCCCTTCGAGCGGGAAGGACAAGACGCCCTGCCCCTGAGGCCCGCAGTCCTTGATCACGCAGAGCGGCGAGGCTCCTCCGAGCTTCGTCAGGAGGAACATGAACTCGCGCACGGCGGCTGCCCCCGCTGCTCGCGGCAGCACGCACTGGTACTGCGTGAAGCCTCGCGGCCCGTAGGCGCGGTTCCAGTGGAGGATGGCGTCGAGCGGATAGAAGAAGGCATCGGGGGTCATGAGCCCCGACCAGCGGTGCGCCATGTGACGCCAGTAGTAAGCCGTGTTGAACAGGCTCGCCGTGACCGGGTTGAGCGCCCAGTTCGGCAGCTCGATCGGGAACGTCCGTTCCTTCGGGTCGGGCGGCGGCAGGGCGGGCGCCTCCTCTGCGGTCGCCCACCGGCCGGCGGTGAGGATCCCGCGTCCCATCGAGCTTCCGCTGGTCAGGCAGTCGATCCAGCCCATCGTCATCGGCCATTGCGGCGCGGTACGGCCGAGGCCGGCGAGGAACTCGTCGAGGTCGCGCACGCGCTCGGTCTCCGCCCGGATCCAGCGGCTCGGGACGCGGTGCATCCGAAACTCGACCCGGAGGATGTGCCCGAGGAGGCCCATGCCGCCGATCATCCCGTAGAACAGATCCGCGTGCTCCTCGGGCGAGCACTCGATGACGCTCTCGTCGGCGAGGCGGACACGAAGCTTCTGGACGTGAGCCCCGAAGCATCCTTCGCGGTGATGGTTCTTCCCGTGCACGTCGCTCGCGACCATCCCGCCGAGCGTCACGAACTTCGTGCCGGGCGTGACCGGCGTGAACCACTGACGCGGAAGGAAGAGCCGGTTCAGCTCGGCAAGGCTCACCCCGGCTTCGCCGACGAGGTGGCCCGTCTGCTCGTCGAAGCTGACGATGCGATTGGCGAGCCGGGTGGCCACGACCCTGTCGGCGGCGTTCGCGGGCAAGGAAGAGTCACCGTACGAGCGCCCGAGGCCGCGGCAGAGCGTGGCGCCGAGCGTGCTTCGCTCGAGATCTTCGGAGAGGACCTCGCGCCCCTTCTCGGGGATGCGGCCCCAGGCGCTGAGCGTCGCGGATGGCGAGGAGGAGGAGGACGCCGGAACGTCAGTGCGGGTATCGGAGACGGAGACGGCCATGGCGCCCGCCTTTCACTTCATGTGCCGGGCGATGAGCGCCTTCGCCTCGTCCGGATGGCGCTTGCACTCGAGGAGCGCCGAGAGGACGAGCGGCGCGACGATCGTCGCGTCGGACTCGATCACGAACATCGGCGTGTCCTCCGTCAGCTTGTCCCAGGTGATCTTCTCGTTCGGCGTCGCGCCCGAGTAGGACCCGTACGACGTCGTCGAGTCCGAGATCTGGCAGAAATACGCCCAGGGCTTCACCGGCTGCTCGAGGTCGTACTTGATCGACGGAACGACGCAGATCGGGAAGTCACCGGCGATGCCGCCGCCGATCTGGAAGAAGCCGACCCCGGCCCCCGCCGAGAGCTCGCGATACTGATCGTAGAAGGCGGCCATGTACTCGATGCCGGACTTCACGATGCTCGCGCTGCATTCACCGTGCTTGACGTGCGAGGCGAAGATGTTGCCGAACGTCGAGTCCTCGTAGCCCGGGACGACGATCGGAAGGTTCGCCTGTGCGGCTGCAAGGAGCCAGCACTCGTCAGCCTGCCCCTGATGGAGATCGGCCGGCACCGTCTGCACGAGCTCGTAGAAGTACTCGTGCCAGAAGCGGCGCTCGCGCTTCTCGGTCGCGCGCTTCCACATCGGTACGACGAACTTCTCGACCGCACGGAACGCCTCGTCCTCCGGGATGCTCGTGTCGGTCACGCGCCGCATCCGCTCGTTCAGGATCCGCGTGTCGTCCTGCTTCGTGAAGTAGCGGTACTCGGGGAAGTCCTTGTAGCCATGGTGGGCGACGAGCCGGAACAAGGACTCTTCGATGTTCGCGCCGGTGACCGAGAGACCGTGGATCAGCCCCGCTCGAATCGCCGGAGCGAGCGTGATCCCGAGCTGCGCGGACGACATCGCTCCCGCCACCGCCCAGAACATCCGGCCGCCGGCCTCGATGTGACGGACGTACGCGAGCAACGCGTCGCGCGTCGAACGGGCGTTGAAATTCTTGAAGTTTCGAAGAACGAGCTCGAGGGTAGGAAGAGCAGCTGTCGACATGGTCGTGGCAATAAGTGGCTGGCGCGCCGACGGGGCGGAGCCCGCGAGACAGTAGCACGACTGCATCGCGCCGTAGCGCAGTGGTGCCGCAGGGCGTCACGATGCTCAGCCGTGCCCCGGGCGCGAGCAGAACCGGTCGTAGAGCTCGAGCATGAGCTTCTCCGTGAGCGCCCGCTTTTCGCAGGGAGGGCTCTCGACGCGGCCTCGGGCCCGCCCCCGCCCCGCCCGTGAGCTCGGCACTCACCGGGATGGCGACAGGCCACTACTGGCAGCCTTGACAGTTATTCGACCGCTCCTATTGTCACTGATGACAACAACAGGAACCGCCCCCCATGACCACGCTCGCCGCGCCTCTCCCGCCCGTCGTCCCGTCCTTCACCGAGCGCGCGCACGCCGCGCTCGGTGCGCTTCGAACCCTCGCGCACGATCACGGGCGCCTCGACCAGATCCTCGTGCTGACGCAAGCATCGCCCCCGTACGCACCCGCGCCGTCGAGCTCCTCCCTCGCCCGCCTGCCGGGACCTCGACAAGCGAGGATCCGCAGCATCGCCTTGGGCTCGAGCGCGCCGCTCAACGCAGGCTCGGTCGCACGCGCCGTGACGCGCTTCGGAGCCACCGACGAAGGCCGGCGCTTCTTCGCCGAACGTCCGCGGATCGATCGCGCCCATGTCGACTTCGACATGCTGCGGAGGCTCCCCGACGGCACCCTCGGGCGCGAATACACCCGCTTCCTCGACGACAACGGGATCACGCCCGATGCGTTCGAGGAGCTGCCGAAGATCGGCGACGAGCGCGCCGCGTGGATCATGCTCCGGATGCGCCAGACGCACGACCTCTGGCACGTCCTCACGGGCTACGCGCCGGACGTGCGCGGCGAGATCCTGCTCCAGGCCTTCACGTACGCGCAGATCCGGGTCCCGAGCGCGCTCGTCATCGCCGCGTTCGGCTCGCTCCGCTGGATGAAGCTCGGACGGCGTCACCTCGCCGACCTCCGTCACGCGTACCGGCGCGGAAAGGCAACGAGCTTCCTTCCGAGGTTCCGATGGGAAGAGCACTGGGCGACGCCGGTGAGCGAGCTTCGGTCGATGCTCGCTTGCCCGGCGTGAGCGTCAGCCGCGGAGCATCTCTTCCCAGTGCATCGGGAGCGTCGCGCGTGGCGCCGCGTCGGCGCGCGTCGACTGCGAGAGGGGCGCGAGCGACGCCTTGTAGAGCGGCGCGTGCGCCATCTCGAAGCCGGCCGCCATCGTGAGCCCGAGCTCGAGCTCGCCGACATTCGGCCAGCGCGCATCCGGCGAGCGGAGCAGCGCCGCGTGGACCGCGCGCGCGATCGAGGGCGGGACCCACGGCGCGGCCTGCTGCACGTTCGGGACATGCGCCTGCCCGACGAGGAACGCCATGAACGATCCCGAGCGCGCGAAGGCCACGTTCCCGGTGAGCGCGTGGAAGAGCACCATCCCGAGGCTGAAGACGTCGGTGCGCGCATCGACGCGCTTGGCGTTCTCCGCTTGCTCGGGCGACATGTAGTGAGGCGTTCCGAGGAGCGCCCCCGACGACGTGAGCGACTCGATCCCCGCGTCCTGGATCTTCGCGAGGCCGAAGTCCGAGACCTTCACGACCAGGAGCCCGTCCTCTTCCTCGAGGAAGAGGTTCGAAGGCTTGATGTCGCGATGGATGATCCCCGCCGCATGCCCGGCCGCGATCCCACGGCATGCCTGGACGACGATCGGGACGGCCACGCTCGGCTCGAGCACCTTCACGCGCGCGAGGAGCTGGCCGAGGTCCTCGCCTCGCATCCGCGGCATCACGAGGTAGGGCGCGCCGCTGGTGTCGTCGACGCCCGCGTCGCTCAGCGAGAGCACGTTCTTGTGGACGAGCCGCGCGGTCGCCTCGATCTCGCGGGCGAAGCGCGCGCGGGTCTCGGCCGCCACCGCCGGTGCCTGGGGCCCGACGAGCAGCGTCTTGATCGCGACGACGTTCCCACGCTCGTCCGTCGCCTCGAAGACGGCGCCCATCCCGCCACTCCCGAGCTTCGCACCGAGGACATATTTGCCCCCGAGCACGGTCCCAGGGGGGATCGAGGGAATGGAAGGACGCGCCACCGGCGGCATCCTACATGTTTCAGCAGGCAGCGTGGCACTCGCGAGCTCGAGCGCGAGCGTGCGCCTCGCCGTCGTGCGCGCGCAGTGGTACCTGTTCATCGCTTGAGCGACTTCGACTTCGACTTCGCGATCGTCGGCTCCGGCTTCGGCGGGAGCGTCTCGGCGCTCCGCCTCGCGGAGAAGGGCTACTCCGTCGCCGTCCTCGAGATGGGCAAGCGCTGGACGCAGGACGACTTCCCGCACACGACATGGGACGTCCGGAAGTACCTGTGGAAGCCGTCGTTCGGGCTCTACGGCATCCTCCAGATGACGCTGGTGAAGGACGCCTTCTTCCTCCACGGCGCCGGCGTCGGCGGCGGAAGCCTCGTCTACGCGAACACGCTGCTCGTACCGCCCGACGAGGCCTTCGCCGATGCGCGCTGGGTCGGGCAGGACTGGAAGGCCGCGCTCACGCCTCACTACGCGACGGCGAAGAGGATGCTCGGCGTCACGGAGAGCCCGGTGGTCGTCGAGACCGATCGGATGCTCAAGGAGGTCGCCGAGGAGATGGGCCGCGGCCACACCTGGAAGCGGGCCGACGTCGGCGTCTTCTTCGGCGAGCCCGGCAAGACCGTCCCCGATCCGTTCTTCGACGGCGAGGGTCCGGCGCGTACGGGCTGCACGCTGTGCGGCGGATGCATGGTCGGCTGCCGCGTCGGCGCGAAGAACACGCTCGACCGGAACTACCTCTACCTCGCCGAGAAGAAGGGCGTGACCATCCAGCCCGAGTCCCGCGTCCTGGACGTGAGGCCGCTCCCCGACGGCGGCTACGAGCTCGTGATCGAGCGATCGACCGGGATCCTCGCGCGGCGCCGCACCCTCCGCGTGCGCGGCGTCGTCGTGTCCGGCGGCTCGTACGGGACGGTCGACCTCCTCATGCGATGCAAGGAGCGCGGCACGCTCGGCAAGCTCTCGCGCCATCTCGGGAGCTACCTCCGCACGAACAGCGAGGCGCTCCTCGGCGTGCGCTCGAACCGGGACGACGTCGACTACTCGAAGGGCATCGCGATCACGAGCGGCGTCTTCGTCGACGACAAGACGCACATCGAGGTCGTGCGCTACCCGAAGGGCTCCGACGCGCTCGCGCCCCTCGCGACCGTGCTCACCAGCGGTGGCGGCTGGCTCCCAAGGCCGCTCCGGTGGCTCGGCACCATCCTTCGCCACCCGCTCCAGTTCCTCCGATCGGTGATCCCGTTCGGATGGGCGCAGAAGAGCGCCATCCTCCTCGTGATGCAGCCGGTCGACAACCACCTCGCGTACCGCCTCCGCCGTCCGTGGTACTGGCCGTTCTCGAAGAAGCTCGACAGCGATCACGGCGAAGGCGAGCCCGCGCCGACGTACATCCCGGTCGCGAACCTCGTCGCGAAGAAGCTCGCGAAGAAAATGGAAGGCACGCCGCAGAGCGGCCTCCTCGAGGTGCTCCTCGGAAAGGCGTCGACGGCTCACGTCCTCGGCGGCTGCCCCATCGGCCTCACCTCCGAGGACGGCGTCGTCGATCCGCAGAGCCGCGCCTTCGGCTACGACGATCTCTACATCGTCGACGGGTCGGTGATCCCGGCGAACCTCGGAGTGAACCCGAGCCTCACGATCACGGCGATGGCCGAGCACGCGATGGCCCACGTCCCGGCGCGGGCCGAGCGGACGACCGGCGTCTGGGCAAACGGATAAGCAGGTCCCCCCCACGAGCGAGGCGTTCGAGATCGCTCGACGATCGGTCCGATCACGGGTCCATCGAGAGTCGATGCTGGATCGCGCGTCCCTCACTTTTCGGAGGCATCGCGCATGACGCACAGCGTCTGAATGCGCGAAATTACGCAATTTTCCGATCGCGTGAGCGTGTGTGGGCGATGGTCTGACAGTTGCTGAAGCCCTGGTGGGGGCCGTTCTCACAACACCAGCTCGAGGTGATCCCGTGACTGCTGCCAAACTGCTCGGAGTTTTCGCGCTCACCAGCCTGTTCTCGGTCGTGACGGCCGGATGCGCTGTGGAGACCGACGACGAAGAAGAGATGGTCGACGAGTCCGAGGACCGCCTCCTCGCCGGCCGCCGCCTCTCGCCGAGCGAGGTCGCCTCCCACCTCCGCGCGGCCGGCTTCCCTGAGAACACCATCGGCAAGATGGTCTGCACCGCGAAGTACGAGTCGAGCTTTTACGAGCGCGCGTCGAACAAGAACCGCAACGGCTCGATGGACCGCGGCCTCTTCCAGATCAACAGCATCCACCTCGGTGGAACGCGCGGGTGCCCGTCGAAGGGCAACGCGGAAGCGCTCTGGAACCCGGAGACGAACACGAAGTGCGCGCTCGCGATCTACAACATGCAGGGGATCCGCGCCTGGTACGGCTACCGCAAGCACAAGACCGAGTGCGACAACTACGCGGCCCCGGGCAGCGCGCCGATCTCGACGGGCAACGGCAACGACACCGGCGCGTCGTCCTCCGAGCCGGATGACGGCGGCGAGGGCGGCTGCTGGTCGGGCACGCTGCAGGACATGGTCGACGCGCGCACGTGCGTGCAGTCCAAGTCGAACGGCGTCTGGTTCCAGTGCATGGAAGGCGGCTGGTACCGCGGCGGCGACGCGACGTCCGGTAAGTTCGGCCAGTGCAACGGCTCGTATCCGCTCTGAGCGAACACCCGGTCGGCGAGCGCCCGCCTCGCGCGCGGCGATGCGCTGGCGGGTCTCCTCGGCGTCAGGATCTTCTCGGTCAGGTGTCGCCGCTCGGTCGCGCGGTCATCGGCAGCCTCTGCGCGACGGCGCGGCCATCGAGCAGCCTCAATGGACCGGCACGAGAGGGGCCTCGACGAGCTTTCGAACGGCCATCCCGCCCGGATATGCGTAGCTGGCGTAGCTAGCCCAGCCCCACAATGTAGCGGTGAACGGTCCCTCGCTCTTCATGCGCTGGAGGCCGTTTTGGCAATTGCCGACCACGGGTCCAGGTCTGTCCTTGCGCGCGAGATCGACCCTCGTGAACTCGTACTCACCTCGTCGCCCGATGGGCTTCCAGCCCGAGAGATTGCCTGCACACTCGAGCCAGACATCCTTGAAGTCCGGTCCGGACTTCGCGCGGACGAGGACGAGTGACGTATCCTCGTATGTCGGATCGGCGTAAAAGCTGTAGGAGCTCAGGTATTGCCCCGTCGGTACGACGTTCACGAACTCTGGATCTCCAATATCTCCCATCGGCTTCGCGACACCCCCTCCCCCCGCCCCCGTCATGTAGGCGGCGACATAGATCGGGTGCTCGGCATCCTGCGTTCGAACGACGAACGCGTCGCCGGTCCCCGCGTAGAACAACGCGACCTCCCGCGCGTTCATCGTGGTCGGCGCTCCGGCAGGGATCGCCGGATCGTAGTCGAGGATGGTGCCGTCACGCGCAGCGACAATCCGATACGGTATGGGCTCATGCTCATTCCCTAGACGCGGGCGATAGCCGACGCCGACGTACTCGGATCCCCATTGCTCGAACGGAGGGATCTGTTGACCCAGCGCATCACAGGCGGAAGCTTCCGTAGGGACGTTGGAACAAGCATGGCCGCCGAACATCGCGGTCGGCTTGGTCGACGTGACGATACTCCCGGTAAGCTCCTCGGCTTGGTTGAGCTGAAGAAACTGGCCCTTGTCGAGTCGATATTGGATTGGGCGCCCTGCCCCACCGCCCTTGACACCAACTCCGTCCTGGATGTCTCGCGTTGGAACGATCGTCACTTCGGTATCGTCCTCGGAGGCGACAATCTGCGCACCAGGCGCACCGAACGCCGATATATCGCCCCAGCCATTGATGATGATGTTCTCCGTCGACCACGACGAAACCGGCAACAGGAGCATCGCCGTGGGCACGTAGCTCCCAGCTCCACCGAACGGATAGATGGTGGCTAGGGAGATCGGCGCGCTCGCCTGCAATCGGAACGACGACCCGAAGGTCGTCCCACTCGCTGCTTTGTCGAGGAGCAACGGGGCCACCACGCCGTGTGGGCAATGCACCATATTATGAGAATACGGAAGCGTCGGAGCCCCGTCCGAGAGGAACAGAATCACGCTCTCTCCGGGCTGAACCGGTCCGGAGTGCGGGATCAAGTCTGCACTTCCGGGGTTCGTCCGAAACGTCGCTCGCGACAGGTCGAGCGGCTTGCCTTCGAGCTCGACTGAGAACTCGACCGGCTCTCGCGATGTGTTGACCAGGTACGAAGCAAAGCAGACCGGCGGAGTTACCTTGCTGTAGGCCGTCGCCTGAAAATAGAACTCGCAGCCGTTCGAGGTGCGATCCGCCGCTGCGGCCGCGCATGGGGACAGGCAAGCCCCGGCACCACACGCGAGGCCAGGCGGACATGCCTCGACGACGCTGCCCGTGCAGGAATCGATCACCGACCAACCGTCGAGCGAGCACTGAAGCCGACAATCGGGGCCATCACCCCCTGCCGCGTCCCTATCGACATCGAAATCCAGCGGCATGGTCTCGAACACGTTTCTGTCACCCGCGCACGCGCCAACGCATGCCGCCGACAGGACGGCCCCCGCGATGGCGAGGACCAGACGATTCGACAGGTGCAGACGGTTCATGGGAGGATCACTTCCTGCGGCACGAGGCTCGGCTGGCGCATCTTTCCGTTACCGAGTTGTCCGTAAAGATTTGTTCCCCAGCAATACACTTTGCCATTCGACAGGAGCGCGCACGTCGAGTCGGGGAACGCTCTCACTTCGACCGCGCTCTCGGGAAGTCCTGCGACCTTCACGGCCTCATATGCATGGTTCTTCGTACCATCACCGGCCTGACCGCCTGCGTTGTATCCCCAGCAGTACACGGCACCCGATGCGCCAACCGCGCACCACCGCTGTGGCCGCTCTAGCGAATCGCCGTTCTGAATCGTCTTGATGCTCTGGGTCGTCGCGATTTGTACGATGGGCTCGGGGGTCGCCACCGACTGCGGAACGAGTCGAACGAATGGCGGAGATAGCGATACGTCCGCGTTCCCCCAGCAGTAGCCGACCCCGCCTGCGGTGGCGCATGCGCTGTCATACGCGAGATCAATCGAGGAAATGCCCGCCAGTGGAATCGGCATCGGATTCGTATCTGGGCTGAGCGAGGAAATACGCCCGAGCGTCGGGCTCGCCCCCCAGCTCGACGTGACACCATCCTCACGGACGGCGAGGGCCGCCGCACCCACGCGGAGCTCGCGGATCGGTACGCCGGAACCGACAGCTACGCGCTGCGGACCGAGCAAGGTCCCAGGCGTCCGCGGAGCTGGCGCGACCACCCCGTTCGAGTTATCCCCCCAGCAGAGAACATCGTCCTCGACCAAGGCGCATCCGACAACGCGACCGATGGCGATGCTCCGCACAGGGGGCAGGGCGAGCTTCAGCGGTACATTCGAAACGTACGTCCAAACAGGCCCCTCCGGCCCCTCCGCCGGGAAGCCTCCCCACCCCCAACACCAGACGCCGCCGCTCTTGTCGGTCACACACGAGGGATACAGTCGCGCAACGTCCGACAGACCGACGACCCGCTTCGCTGTCGCGCTCTCCGGGGGATCATAAGAGCCACGACCGAGCTCGCCAGTGACGTTCGCCCCCCAGCACGCCACCGTACCGTCGTCGAGCAGAGCGCAATAGGCTTCTGCGCTGGAGCTCGCCCGCTCGAGCGAGACAGCGCACGGAGCGGAGGTGCAGACGACGGAGCGTGGACCACCATCAAACGGTGCAGCGTCAGGCCGCGACCAGCCGTCGGGGATCGACGAAGCGTCGGCGCTCGTGTCATCCAGCGTGGCGGCATCGCCCGCGCCGCCGTCGTCCGCCCCGCCGTTCCGGCCTTCGTCGTCGCTCGCGCAGCTCGCGACGGCACCTCCGAGCGCCAAGCTCGGCGTGAGAACCCAGGCAAGGGATGAACGTCGCTCAAAGAGTCGTCTTATGAAGCGCATTGCGAACACCGATCGCCCACAAGTTGCCATTGGACGTCCCTTTTACTTGCCATATCGCTTGCGTCATCGGCGTACCGCCCGCCCAGATCGTGGATAGACCGAAGGCGCCACCATCCCAGACGGCGCCGCCGCGAACGACGCGCCCGGTACCGCCGAGCCACAGATCCCCACCGACGGCCGCAAGTGAATTCAAGGCGCCAGGGGAAACAGTCATCGGGACGGAGGCGATGGCCGTGGAATACGGCTCGCCCTCAGCTTTGATCCTTATGACATCGCGACCGCCTTTGAGCGCGACGAGATCGCCAAGCCCGAGCGCGTGGATATCGGTAAGTCCCCCCTCGGCTCCTCCGATCAGTTGAGCTCCGGCGCGCTCCGTGCACCGATTCAGTTGTGCATTGGAGCCGTCCGCGACTCTCCCATAGACGTTCGAGGTCTTGCGGACCAGCAGCGCGCAAGTTCCGTAGCCGGAGCGGACACGCGCACCGGCGAACCAAATGTCATCTGCGCTCGTTCCGGCGGCGCCGAAGAAGAAGAACTTCTCCGTTCCAAAATCGGGGTCCGCCGCAGCGTATTCCGCGATCCATTCCGGTGGTGCGCCATCGGCGCTCGTCCGGCGATAGATCGTGTCGTTGAACCACGCGTAGACATCATCATGGCTCGTTCCCCAGACCCCAATCGAGGGATTCCCCGCGTTGCCAGCGTTGCCATTGCCAACCAAATCGCGCGCCCAAGACCACGTCCCCTGCGCAGTCCGCGTCCCGTGATAGATGTATCCGGGAATAGACTCGAAACCACGTGCCCTGGAGACACCGTAGTAGACCTCATTTTCGTTCGGCATCCAGATCTTGCCTACGAATTGTTCGGCTGCAGAGATACCCAGATCGTTCTGAGTACCATCGTCGATGTACCGCCAGCGGGCCTCCGCATCGAGCCACTCCAGGACCTTGATCCCGAGCGTCGGGCTCTCCGCGACGGCGACGGCGCGGCTGGGAAAGACCCAGATATCTTTCATCACCAGGTCTACGTCCGGCAGGACGGTCGTGCACCAACCCGCTTCGCTGCACGGAGCCGCTTCGACCGAGCCGTCCGGTTCGTCACCGGGATCCGCGTCCGGCAATGGAGCCTCACCGTCCAAGACAGACGTCGCGTTCTCGTCTGGACGGACGGGCACGGACGGCTCTTCGTCCCCTGAAGCCATGCAGGCCATCGGCACGACCGCCGCGAGCACCACCGCCCCGTACGCCATGACGTGTGCGCTCCTCATGGTCGTCCTCCGAGCGAAAGAAGCACTCCGTGACCGCCAATCCAAACATGACCTGACTCGGCGACCCAAACCGTCGTCAATTGAGGACGGAGTCGGCCGAGCCCAGCGACCTTCACGCGTGACCAACTCGTGCCGTCGAAATGAAGAACGACGCTGTTTTCTCCGACGGCCCAGACATCCGTATTGGAGCTACCCCAGACCGCGTTGAGGTTCACCGCTGTCGGAACATCCGGCACGACATCCCAGAGCAGGGGATCCCCCGTATAGCGACGAATCGTTCCGGCCGCCCCAAGGCCCAGGCTTCCGTCGCCGAAGCAGCCCAGACTCCGGTGAGCGCGTTCAGCGTCTGGCTATTGTAGGTGGTGGCATTCGGCGCAGCGCCCTGCGCCTCCGAGATGCGTACGGTCACCCCCGAGAGCCCCACCGCCCAGAGGTCGTTCGCCGACCAGCCGTGGATGCTAGTCACCTTCGCGTCTGCTGCCGGGTCCGCGCAGGACGGCCAGACGCAACTAGCCTTCGAAATGCCACTTTCACCCTCGAAAGGCTCGGCTGCCCGTTGACGGAGACGCCAAAGTCCGCCGAGCCGAAACGAACCGTACGTCGGATTCCCCTGCGCGCCGCACCACAGCCACTCGGCGCCTCGAGCGGCCCACACGGCCGAGAAGATATCGCCGCCGTAGAGGTCCGGCTCCTCGCCAATAGCATAGGATGGGGCGTAGCGAGCCCACGCGTTGTCGACGGTCGCCACGCCCCCGTCCGGAACGTCGACGCCACGCGCGTAGAGGCGATCGAACCCCGCCAGCGAGACCTCCGAAGACTCGCGGAGCCAGAGCGCCTTCATCGTCTCTTGAATGCCGAGGTTCACGCGGGTCCACGAGGTCCCGTCGAAATGCGCCAGAGCTCCACCCGAGCCCGTCGCCCACACGTCGGTCCGTGAACGACCGCGAATGACGCTGATGGTCGTTCGGTAGTCGAGACCAGCACCGGATGGCGCAGGGTCGAACAAGCCGCTCGAGCAGAGCACGTCCGGGGAGCAGGCCTCCGGAAAATACTCGCAGTCGTCACATGAGCTCGTGTCGGCGTCGGCCCCAGCGTCTGTCGGCATCGGGTCCGGCGCTCCGAGCGGATGCGGAGCAGGGTCGGCTTGATCGCCGATTGGCTCCGTCGCCGCGCACGCCGCGACGATGCCGGAGAGGTAAACCAGCCAGCGCGTCTTCATTTCGGACCTCCGCCAGCGTCGGCGATATCGTCGCAAGGCTCGACGACACAACGGCCACCGACGCACGCCTGTCCCGCGACGGCGTCGCAGATGGTTCCGCAATCACCACAATTCATGGGATCGCTATACGTATTCGTCTCGCAACCATCCGACGTGTTCCCGTTGCAATCGGCGTGACCTTCGACACATCGCTCGACGCAAACGCCGTATCTACAAGCCCCCAGAGCATGGTGCTCCCAGGCGGAACCAACCACCGCGGTACAATCAAAGCCGCATCTACCACAATTCTCGTGGTCGGCCGTAAGATCGACGCACTTGCCATAGCAGGTGTCGCCTGCGCATTCCCCACAGAAAGTCTGACCTTCCGGACACATACACTCTGGCATCTGGGTAGAGCTATTGATTCTGCACGCCTGTCCCGGCGCGCACGAATTTCCGCACGAACCACAGTTGTCGGGCGAGAGGAGAGTCGTCTCGCATCCATTCTCGATGTCCCCGTCGCAGTTGGCCCAAAGCGAATCGCACTTCGCGTGGCCACACGTGGCGTCCACACATCCGTTGTACATATTCGGATGTGGCGGACCACCATCGACCAGACGAGGGCAGGCGTTACCGCACGCGCCACAATTCTGGTCGTCTGTCCAGGGGTTCACACACTTGCCAAGACAGATGACATCGTCGCCGCGGCAGCCGCATCCCATGTCGCCGCTGGCGATCCCCCGCTTTACGCACGGCTTCGCCGGGTCCGTGCACTTGGCACCGCAGGTGCCACAGTTGTCGTTGCTTCTTGCGTTATCCTCGCATCCGTTGTCGGGGACTCCGTCGCAGTCGAACGCGCCGCTCTGACACTGCATGAGGCAGCGCCCCTCGATACATTCGAAGAGCTCCCTCTCCGTGGCAGGCGGACACTTCACTCCGCACGCTCCACAGTTGTCCCGATCCGTCTGCAGATCGATGTCACAGGCGAAGCGTGAATGGGGACACGTCGTGCGACCTACTGGGCAGCGGTTCGAGGCGCAATAGCTGACGAGCGTCGGAGCGCTCGTCGTGGCAGCGTCTTCGGTCGGAATGAAGCCTGGCCCGCCGTCGACCAGATCGCTGCCAAGGACGATGGGGGCCCCCTTCGTCGTGGAGCATGACGCGATCGACACGAGCGCGGTCGTGACGAAGGACACCATGAGGCAGCCGCGCAGCGTTCGAACGCGCCCTCCACGGAAGGGAGGACGATGATGTCGGTGTTCAGTCATGGAAGCCTCGTGCGAGTCTGTCGCGCCGTCACGGTCCGGAAGCAGTGCGCTCGAGCAGCGAACCGACGCGCTGCGTGTAAGGGCTCGTGGCGTTCGACGCCAGGAAGTCCTTTGCCAGCGCATTTGCCTTTTCGCGTTCACCCGAGGCCGCGAGCGCCTCGATGCGAATGACGGCGATCTCTTGGGCGAAGAGTCCCGACGGAAAGCGCCTTTGGTAGTTCTCCACAGCCTCTCGGCACGACGCGAGGTCACGCGCGCGGAGGGTCGAGCGCGCCGTCGAGACGAGCGCGAGCTCCTCGCCGAACGTCGTCCCGCGCTCGTTGGCAGCCCTGGCAGACGGGGAGGTGTTCGCTCTCGCGCGCGCCGGAGGGGGCACCGTAGGGGGCGTGTTGCTCGGCGACACCGTATCCGACGGTGCAGCAAGGTCGTTCACGGAAACGGTCCTGAGCGACGCGCTCGGGGCGGTCGCGTGCGAGGCGGTCGCGTCCGGAGAGACGACGTCGTCCTTCGGAGGCGTCGGCGGAGCCTCGACGCGGGGCCCACCGAAATGCAGCGACACCGCGGCCACGACGGATGCGCCGATGAGGAGGCGTGGGGCTGCCCAGCGCCAGCCGTTCCGGCGGCCTGCGGTCGCGAACGACATGGCCTTCTCGAACTGGCCGGGCGAGGGAGCTTCGGTGTCCGTCGCCGCGACGAGACGCGCAAACCCGCGATCTTCGTCCATGAGGCGCTTCGGTTCGTCGTGCATCACGTACTCTCCCCTCGCCTCGTTCGCATCCGATGCCGTTCGAGGCGTCCTCGAAAGTCGTCCCGCGCGCGCCTGAGACGAGACGCAACGGTTCCAAGAGGCACGTCCAGGGTGTCGGCGATCTCTTGCATCGTCATTCGTTCGAGCTCGAACATGACGAAGACGACGCGATGCGCCTCGTCGAGCTCGGACATCAATCGGTAAAGGAGGGCACGTGCCCTCTCGTCATCGAGGCGCTCTTCCGGTGTCGTGTCACCTTCGTCGGACTCGCTGTCGTCGCCGAGTTGCCCGGTCGGCACCTCGCGGCTCCTCTTTCGCTTCAGATGAGTCGCGATTCGGAACGCCGCCCCGAAGAGGAAGGCGCGCTCGCGCTCCGGATGGATCTCGTCGAGGCGACGGCGCACGACCAAGAAGAGCTCCTGCGTCGCGTCGTCGGCGGTGTCCCTATCGAAGCCGAGACGCCGCAGGAACTTCCACACACCGTCGAAGTGCGCGCGTACGATCTCGTGAAGACGTTCGGTGCGCTCGTCCTCGGTCATTGGCGAACGATCCAACGGAGAGCCGTCGCGTTCCCTCGGATCGCCGACTGGAACAGCCGTCGACGAGACAGACGGGGTGAGCACGCCGGGTAGTGACGACAGTCACCGGTTCTGATCCATTTTTCTTTCGGGGTCAGGCCCTACATTCTGATACCGGCTCCGAGGCCTCCAAGGACGCCGAAGATGGGCACGGTGGCGAGCTGTGCGCCGCTCGCCACCGTGAAATCGTGCCGAAAGCGAGCGGCGCTGACGAGTACGGTCGCGCTCAAGAAGACATGGCGGGAGAGCGTCACCGCTCCCCAGAGCGATCCGCCAATGTCGAGCCAGGTCATCGAACCCTGTCGAGCATCGTCGAATCGTTCGGCGGATGCCCGAAGGACACCGAGGTTGGATTCGGCGCATGGGGAGAGCGACGCGACCGTTCCGAACGAAAGCTGGAACGGACAGAGGCGCAGATTCCCGGCCGTCCAGACGAACTCGGCGCTTCCAGAAGGAAGCGCCCGCTCTCTCGGGAGACTGCGCCGGATGCCGATCCCGAGGCTCGGACGCCAACCACGCATCCAGCGAGGCCCGGTCTCGAAGGAGATCTCAACCTTCATCGAGCCGCCGAGGAGCGGGAGTGGCCCGTCGATCACGGCCGAGGTCGTCTCGGCGCGGATGTCGAAGGCGAGGTGCGCGTGGACGCCCTCCTCCGGAGCATGCCGACGCCGAGCGGTGGGGACAGAGGGCCGCTCCGCGACACGATCCGCACGGGGAACGGTCGGAGCATCGGGCCTCGAGCTCGGCTCGTTCGAGCTCGGCTCGTTCGCAAGCGACACTTCGGGGCTCGGCGGCGATTCGTCGTTCCGAGGGTCGATCGCGACCGCGACCATGATCGCGAGCGCCTGGGATACCGCCGCGCAATCCGGACCGGCGATTTCGCGCTCCGACACCGTTCCCATCGCATTCGCCAGGACGAAGCTGCCGGAGGCTTCGGACCGGCCTCCGGATAGACGAATACGAATGCTCCGTGACGAGCCCGCCGGAACCTGCACCCAGCGGTCGGAGTACGTTCGCACTCGGGCGACGAACTCCGACTCCGAAGGACAGCTCTTCGTCGCTTCATACGAGAGCGCGATCGGCTCGAGCTCGTCGGAGGCGGCCCGCACCGGCGCGGATTCCATCCAAGACACGGCGACGACGGCAATGCCGAACAGTCGTTTCGGCGTGCGCCGCACAGTCATCGACGGCATCGCCTCAAGGCCGCTCCCGCGGCGCTCGTTCCGCCAAGACGGAGAGCACGAGCGTTCGAGGAACGGCAAGGCGCCGGCCCCCACCACTCCGGCCTGGCGTCCGCAAGGCCTCGAGAGTGGGACGAGCCATCGTCACGTCGAAGCGCTGCCACGTGGCGAGGATAGCCGTTCGCAGCATGCGTGGTGACGCGAGAGTCCCCCGCCGGGCGAACTGGCCGATCGACCTCGGCCGTTTCGGAACCTCGCGCGGAGGCACGAGTGAATCCTCGAAGACCAGTGTGCGTAGGGGAGCGGACATCATAGACGGTGTTGGAGGTCAAGGGCGTCGTTCTCGGGGCGCGGCCTGGATGGAGAGCGCGGTGCTCGTCGATGTGCTCCACCACCGCTTGGAGCCCTCACGCGACGGCCGCAGCCTCCTCGAAGCGATGTCCCCCGTGCTCGCTCGCGTCGTCGACGACGTCTCCACCATCACCATCGAGGACCAGCAGATGGAAGTGGACGCGCACGTTGAGAGTAGAGCCCGCTCGATGAACGGGAGGGGGCACGTGGAATCCCACAAGGCGCCGGAGATCAGCCGCCTGGCGCGGAGCCGTCCTCGCCGACCGCGAAGTCGGCGGTGTTGCCACCCGCTGCCGCAACTCCGCAGCGCCGTCGCAAAGCAACGCGTCGGAAGCCAAACGTGGCTGTTGCCCCGCTGCTCGAGTTGCCCGCCGCCGGCGCGCTCGACCCTTCCACCGCAGGGCCCACGTCTCCCGAACCGCGGCACTGCTTACGCTCTCCGCGGACGCAGAGCGGCGCGACGACGACGACGACGACGACGACGACGACGCGAGCGTGGTCCACGCTCTGCTCGAGGCAGAGGACGTGCACGCCGGACGCGAGCTCAATGTCGCCATCCCGTCGCGATGCGCCCGTACGCAGCACACTCGGGCGAGGCTGGGGCGCCGTCGTGAGCACTCGCGATACCGCACGGCGCAAGCTTTCTGGTACGCCACTGTGAACGGAGTCGTCGAACAGCCATCGTGGTTCGTCGAGCCACGCGTCGCGTTCTTCGCGGCGCTGCGCATCCCCTGACATCGACCGATCTCGGCGCTTCCGCCGACGCTCCCGCGGCTGATAGCCTTGGCGCTCGATGATCACCTTCAGCAACGATCCGAAGCGTGCCGAGCACGAGATGCACGCGATCATCTTCTACCTCGTGACCTTCGGCTACATCGACGGCGACTTCGACGCCGCCGAGAAGAGCTTCGTCCGCGAGATCATCCGGAAGCTGATCGAGCATCGCGCGAAGGTCGCGATGCCGGACGCCGCTGAGTCGGTCCGCGCGGAGATCGTCGGCAAGTTCACGAAGCACTTCCACGAGGTGTTCGAGGGGATCGATCAGAACGTGAAGGACCTCTTCACCGAGAGCGTCTCGGAGAACGAGGACCCGAAGGCGTTCGTTCACTCGAAGCTCAAGGTGCGTTGCTTCGAGATCTTCCAGAGCTTCGATCAGAAGGGTCAGGGCGAGCTGATGCGGCTCATCGACACCCTGCTGATGGCAGACGGTGTCGCCCACCCCGCGGAGGTGCAGTTCCGGAGCGAGCTCGCGCAGCTGCTCGAGGCGGACGTCGAGATCGAGCTCGACGACTCGAGCGCCGGAACCCGCGACAGCGCGCGCATCGCGGTGGCAAAGCCGATCGACGCCGGCCCCTCGAAGATCGACCATCCCTTCTTCAAGCCGTTCGAGTTCCACTTCTCGCGCGATCCGGAGGCCCTCGCTCGTCAGGTCAGCGCCGATCGCGCGCTGATCGATCGAGCGCTCGGCGTGATCGAGACGCAGCGCCGGTCCGGCAACGGTCGCCTCACGGGCAAGAAGAACATCGCCGAGCTCGCGGGCACCGAGCCCTTCCTCGACGGGCACACCTACGTGCGGATGCCGAAGCCCGGCACGCGGACGGAGCTCACCGTGCTCGGGGATCTCCACGGCTGCTACAGCATCCTCAAGGCGACGGTGCTCCAGAGCCGCTTCTTCGAGCGCGTCGACGCCTACCGCAAGGATCCGAAGAACGTCCCCTACCCGCTCCTCGTCCTGCTCGGCGACTACATCGATCGCGGCCGCTTCAGCCTCAACGGCGTCCTCCGCACGGTGCTCCAGCTGTTCGTCACCGCGCCCGACCACGTCGTGATGCTGCGCGGCAACCACGAGTACTACGTCGAGGTGAACGGCACGATGTACGGCGGCGTGAAGCCGGCGGAGGCGATCAACACGCTGAAGCCGCTCTTGCCCGTCGACGTCTTCCGTCACTACCGCACGCTCTTCGAGCAGATGCCGAACGTCTTCTTGTTCGATCGCTTCATGTTCGTCCATGGCGGCATCCCGAAGGACCGCCTGATCAAGGAGCGGTGGAAGGACCTCTCGTCGCTCAACGATCCGGATATGCGCTTCCAGATGATGTGGAGCGACCCCAGCACCGCCGACGTCATCCCCGCCGATCTCCAGGACGCCGCGGCGCGCTTCGCGTTCGGACGGATGCAGTTCCGCGCGTTCATGCAACGCCTCGGGACGACCACGATGGTGCGCGGCCACGAGAAGATCATCGAGGGCTTCTCGGCGGCGTACGACGACGACCTCGGCCGCCTCGTCACGGTCTTCTCCGCCGGCGGCAAGGACAACAACGACCTCCCGACCGAGAGCACGTACCGCGACGTGACGCCGATGGCGCTCACGATCACGCACGACGGGCAAGAGGCGCGCGTCGTCCCGTGGGTGCCCGACTGGCGGAGCTACAACGATCCCGAGCGCAACGCCTTCTTCAAGGTCGCCCCCGAGATCGAGCACCGCACCTGATCGCGCTTGCCGGGCTAATCGAGCTCGGCGGCGCGCTGCTGGCCGTGGGGGACGCCGCCTCGCAGGAGGACGACCTTCGCCTTCTGGACGTCCCCCGGGATTGGGATGCGCACGGTCGTCGGTCCGCCGCGCGTCGGGAGCAGCCGACCTACTTCGTCGGTGCCCAGGTCACTTCCATGGACGACGTCACGCCGTCGATGACAATGGCGCTCTCCACCGGCGCGTCCATCTGCCAGACGGCGAGCATACCGTCGCGATCGATAGCCACCGAGCGATCGTCGTCAGCCACTTTCGCGTCCCATCGCCAAACTGTCGGATCGGGAGGTACGCTCACGTCGATCGTGCGCGCCGCCGCCGCTTCGAGATCGATCCGGACACCTTTCTGGAGCTTCGGCGAGAATTCTCGAACGAGAAACAAGAAGCGCCCGCCGGGTGACCAGTAGGGCATCAACGTCAAGCCCAAGCCGTCCGCGTGGACTTCTCGCGGCTGCCAAGGCGGTGCACTCCACAAATCGAGTACCCCGAACCAGCCGGCTCGGTCGTCTCGGTGGTCGAGCACGAGCCAGCGTCCGTCATACGATCTCGTCGCTGCCGTGAACGTCGGTTGGTCCGTCGTCGGCACCTCGATCTTGGAGCCGTCTCCCATGTCGACAATCGAGAGGCGGTTCGACACTAGGTCGCGCAATAGAATCCGCATGCCCGATTGTCCGACCCAACCTTCGTACTTCACGTTTCCCAAAGAGACGACCGCTCCCGTCGCCGGACTCCAGGCGTCGATGGACGCCGAGCCATCTACTTTCCAGCGATCGATGAGGAGCGTCGCCCCCTGCGGAAGCCAGCCGGACGGGCTGCAGCGATCGCCAGTGGCCGCCGCGCGCCGCCCGACCGGACAAGCGTCGAGTGCGGCAGGCGCATCTTCCCCCATCGTCGAAACCGCACGAAGGACGGTCGGCGCGCCATCTTCGGTCGTGACCGGCACGACAATCCACCGCCCATCCGATGAAAGCGTCCAACCCGGTCCGCCGTGGGAGTAAGGCGAGTCGCCGAAACTTGCGCCCTCGGGAGGGGAGATCTCGCGCGACGACCATGCGCTGTCGAGGTCGTCCGTACGAACGTCGACCATCACGATGCGCGCATTCGTCTCGTGACCTCGGAGGAGCCAAATGCGATCGCCTTTCGATGCCCAGTTTGCTCTTATCGAATCGCGCGATCCGATGACGTTCGTCGCGATCGAGCCGTCGTCGCGCGGCGTAGCGACGGCGACGGTCACGTAGCCCGAGTCGAGGGTCCGGCTCGTATAGAGAAGCTGATCATGCGCCGGAGACCATCCGATGACGCTGACGTGCTCGCCTTCATTCAGCGGCGTCACCAACTGCGGATCATACCAGCGCTCGCCGTCGAAGCGCCGGAGCGACACGCCCATGGCCCCATTCGGCAGTCTTATCGTAAAGGCCACCCATCGGCCGGTCGGCGACCACAGCACACTGTTCAGAGCGGAGGACTCGAGGATCACATGCTCGACTTTTCCCTCATGGACACGATGTGCCCGACGCGTTCCCGTGAAGTAACCATCGTTGTACTCGTAGGTCAGAAGCCAAGGTGAGCTCGCGGGCACGGGGGGATCGAGATTGCGTTCTCCGCCGCAGCTGCCGACGCTCATGAAGACAGGCAAGACGAGTACGAGGTGACCGTGGCGGATCATGACCGCGAACCATGTCACGCCGTGCGCGTGTCGACGTGAACGAAGTTCACGTTTGGGTGAGAATACTCCGGCTGCAGCGCGTCAGAGGTCGTGCCCCCTGAGTCAGCGCTTGCCGCCACCCGCCTTACTGACAGCTGGCCTGGATGTACAGGCGCTTGCCCGCCCCGAAGCAGGGATCGCCGAAGACTTCGTTGGTGGCGTTGACGGTGCATGTCGTCTTGCCGAGGCAGCGTTGCTCGACCATGAGCTGCGAAGTCGCCGAGTGGCAGGTTCCGTTGGTGAAGCTGCCGCATGAACCAGTGGGAAGGCCGTAGCTCGCATATGCGATGCTCGTGATCACGGACCCCGCCGGGCAGGTCACCGTCGTCGCCGCCCCCTCGTTCCCCGTTGCGCATGCCGTCGCGTCTCCGCAGGGGCATACCGCGTAAACGCTCGGGGCAATGGTTGGGGTCAGCCGAAAGGCGGTCGGACAGCTCGGGTTGGTCGAGCAAGCCATACTGTTTCCATGGATCTCTGCACACGAAATGCTCCACGCGCCGAGGTTCGTCGAGCCGACGCCAAAGGCTGCTGCGAGCGCGCTGCATTCGTGGGCTTCGTTCTGCGCTGCGAACCATGTCGCATCGTCGATCGTCGGGGGGCTCAAGCCCGTCGCGCTGCAGAAGGTGTTGCAACTGCGCGCACCGACCACGTCCCGGCACCACAGCTGACCGCCGACCGTGCGGCATCGAGTATGCCCACAGGTCACCGTCACGTTGGTCACGTTCACGGTCGGCGTGCCGGAGGCGTTCACGATCTGGCACTCGCGATCCGTCGGCTGCGTCTTGATGGCAACGGCGTAGGTCGCGTCGGCCGATACCGGAGTGGCAAAAGTGAAGGTCCCGTTGGCGCTGACCGTGAGATCGTCGCCGCCGTTGTTGGTGAGGACGACCGACCCGGCGGCGAGCCCCGTGACGGTGCCGCCAATGGTGAAGAGATCGACGCACGCGACGGTGACATCGGTGACGTTCGCGCCTTGAAGCGTGCCGGCGCCGTTCGTCACGGTACAGCGTTGCGCGGTTGGCTGGGTCTTGACCGTGATGTCGTAGGTGGAGCCATCCGCCTGCGGGGGCATGGAAAACGTGCCGTTCGCGTTGATGGGAACGTCACTGCCGCCGTTCTGGAGCACGAGTCCGACGCCGTCGAGGCCCGACACCGTTCCACCCGCCGTGTACCTCTCCGTCGTGCAGTTGACCGCGATGCTCACGACGTTGCCGGCCGCAACCGTTCCCGTGCCGCCCGTGACGACGCAGGTCTGGTTCGGCGCGCTCGGCTGCGTCAGCACGCTGACGGCGAAGCTCTCGCCGCTCTTGACCGGGGTGGCGAAGATGAAGCTGTCATCGGCACTGACCGTCACGTCGTCGCCGCCGTTGTTCTGGAGGACGACTTCGTTGCCCGCGGCGAGCCCTGTCACGTTGCCGCCGACGGTGAACGCGTCCGTCGTGCAGTCGACGGTTACCGTGCTGACGTCGGCGGAGGCGACCGTACCGGTCCCGCCGGTGACGACGCAGGTCTGGGGCGGTGAGGTCGGCTGCGTCTTCACGGTCACCGCGAACGGCTTGCCGGCCTCGAGCTTCGTGGCGAAGACGAACGTGGCGCTGGCAGCGACGGTGATGTCGTCGCCGGCGTTGTTCTGGAGGACGAGCCCCGTGCCGGCGAGACCGTTCACGATGCCGCCGACCGCGAAGGTCGGAATGGGAGAATCCGGACTTTCGGCATCGTCGGGGTCGTCGGGCGCGCCGGCGTCCAGAACGGCGGGCCCGCCGTCCTGTGCCGTCGGGCCTGCGTCGAGCTCGGGGGCCGCGGGCACTGCGTCCGTACCACATGCAACCGCCACCATGCCGAGCAGCAGCGCCACGCTGGTCAATGGAAGGATGACTCTTGCCATTGTCTTTCACGCTATCTGGCGCGTCCGGTGGAGGTGAAGACGGCGCGGGAGACGCGCACGACTTTCCTCCTACCTCACCGCACGCCGCAATCTTCTTCCTCGAACAGACGTCGTTTGCAGAGCGCGAGCACCGCGTCCGCGAGCTTCCGCACCAACCCAAGGCGCTTTCTCCACGTAATCCACGAGACACCCCGCTCCGTCGCACCGCAGTCGCGCGAAGCCGCGACAGAGAAGGCCGGAGTCGAGGGAAACTACAACGATCCCGAGCGCAACGCCTTCTTCAAGGTCGCGCCCGAGATCGAGCACCGCGCCTGACCAGGCCGGCTAATCGAGCTCGGCGGCGCGTTGCTGGCCGTGGGGGACGCCGCCTCGCAGGAGGACGACCTTCGCCTTTTGGATGTCGCCGGGGATCGGGATGCGCACGGTCGTCGGTCCGCCGCGCGTCGGGAGCAAGACGTTGGCGCGGTTGTAGATCTGGCCGTGCACCGGGGCGGTGATCGCGGCGCGGTACGGCCACGCGACGCCGGTGTCGTTCGGCACCGGCTCCACGGCGACGACCCACGCATCCGCGAGCGGCGGATACGCGCGCGGCTCGGTATCGGGATACGGTGAGAGCTTCTCGAACGTCGCGCCGGCGACGTAGCCCGCCGCCTCGAGGCCGGCGATCGGCGGCTGAGTGATGGTGCCGACCGGGACGTCGAGCTTCACCTCGACGACCTTGCCGCGCCACTTCCGCGCCTTGCCCTTGACCACGCCCTCGATCGAAGGGGCGCTCGAGACGATCACCGGCTTGCCGTGCTCGTCGAGATGAAGCGCGCCGCCCTTGCGATCGCATGCGTTCTCGCCGAAGGCGGCGAGCGTCCCGCATGCTCCGCAGTTGCAGCCGTCGCAGACCGGGAGCTCGGCGTCGGGCCCGGTGAGGCCCTTCTCGGCGCGGAGCCACTGCTCGACCGTGATCTCGCTCGGCTTGCCGACACCGCTCGCGGCGTGAGCCGCCTTGAAGCGCGCGGCTGCGTCCTTCCCGACGTAGCGGATGTGCCAGTGCTCGAAGCGGTAGCCCGTCTGCGGGTTGATGTTGACGGGAATGTCCCAGCGAACGACGCAGCTCTGGCGGGGATGCCGATCGTCCGGATGGATCGGATACGGCATCACGTAGCCGTAGTCCGTCGCGTGCTCTCGGATCCAGCGGCCGGCGGCGGTGCAGCCGAAGCCTTCGCGGAAGACGCCGCGCTCGTGCTTCGCCCATTCCTCGGTGAAAAGATCGACGGTGGTGCCGAGCTGATGCTGGCTGTGCCCCGGAAGCGCGGACTGCTCGGTGGCCTCGCAGAAGCTGCTCTTGCGCGCCCAGTGCCCGAACGTCCCGCACTGATTGCCGTAGCTTCGAAAAGCAGACTCGACCTTGCCGGGGAAGCCTTCCTTCTTCATCTGCGCGAGGAGCTCGCCGAGCGCGCTCGCGGCCTCGCTGCGGAGGCACTGGACCTTGTCGCATTCGCTCGGCGAGAGCGGCTTGCCGTTTCGGATGTCGACGAGATCGGACGGCGCGTAGTCGGGCGCGAGCTGACCGCTGGGCGATCGATTGACGATCGCGAGGAGATCGTCGCCGTCGACGAACGACGTCTTCATGTCACGCTCGGCGACATGCTGACCGCCGAGCACGGCGCACGACGCGCGGCTCGCGACCTTCGCCGGACCATACGGGTCCGCGTTCGTCGAGGTGGGCAGAGCCGCTGCGAGCGCGGCCTTGGGCGTCGGCGGCGCGGCAGCGTCGACCGCGGCGACGGCTGCATCGAGCGTCGCCGTCGTGATGGTGAGCGAGGGTGTGGCGTCCGCGACGTCGGACGGAGCACTCCGCCGGCACGCCGCGAGGATCATCGCGGCCGTGATGCCAAAGGTGAAGACGCGCGATCGCACCGTGACCCCGGTTATTGCCGTGGAGGACGCCCGAAGTCCAGAAGCCGACAGTCGCTGATGAGCTGCGATCCCTGCCCCGTACTCGTTGGCCTCGTTCGCCTCGAGCGACCTCTCAGATGTCGGTCGGGTCGGTCGCGCGCCGTCCGCCGCTCTGCCGCCGTCCCTCCGGGCGGGGCATCTCGCGGCGATCGGCTTCCGAGCGCCGGTCCGGGCCGGCGCGGCGCTCGGAAGCCGTTGCCGCTCCCGAGGTCCCCGACTTCGCCGCTCCCTTCGTCTCGGAGCTGCGTGACTTCGTGGGCTTGGCTTTCTTCCCGGCTTCGCGGCTCACTCATTTCATCTCGCGCGAACGCGCAGGCAAAGCAAGCTCCTCGCGGCCGTAGCGCCCGTGCCCACAACGGTTACGCTCCCTCCCGCATCGGAGGCCCTTCATGACTACCCGCACCATTCTCGATCCATCGCGCATCCACCCCGCTGCTGCGGAGAAGATGAACAACCGTCACGCCGAGACGATCCGCGAGGTCGAGAAGGCGATCGCGGACAACGTCGTCGTCGTCGTCGGCATGGCGCAGAACCCTCACGTGATGAAGGTTCGCAAGGCGCTCGAGGCAGCGGGCATCCAGTTCACGTACCTGGAGTACGGCAGCTACTTCTCCGAGTGGGGGCGCCGGCTCGCGATCAAGCTCTGGAGCGGCTGGCCGACGTTCCCGCAGGTCTTCGTTCGCGGCGTTCTGCTCGGCGGCGCAGACCTCACGAACGCCGCCCTCGCGGACGGAACGCTCCGCGCGCGCATCGCCGAGCCGAGCTCGCCGCCGAACCCCGTCACGGCGTGACGCCGGCGCTCGGAGCCGACTCGACTCCGCTGCACTCGCGGCGGTTCGCCGACAAAATGAAAAGCGCGCTGCAGCGGGCTCGGGGGGGGACGAAGCCTCGCCGCAGCGCACCCGCCTAGGATGCGGATTCCGTGCCAGCCCTATCTATGCGTAATCTCGTCCGAATCGAAGCTTTGGCTGTGCACGCGCGCAAGCCGTGAAATCCAGATCTGGAATCGTGGAAACAATGTTTTTCGTACGCTACTGACAACCACGTCGACGTCGGGCCACGCTCGTCGCTCCTCCCTCAGCTCATCGCGAGGTCACGACGTCGTGAAGCGCTGCGCGCGGTGGGCGAGCAGAGGAAGCGGCCGCACGAGGCGAGCCTGTCGTGACGCGACGGCCGCGGCGGTATCGGCGCCGTAGGCGATCAGGGGAAGCGGCCGCACGAGGCGAGCAGATCGAGGCGAGCCTGTC
Organism: Myxococcales bacterium 68-20; assembly: GCA_001899635.1. GTDB lineage: Bacteria > Myxococcota_A > Polyangia > Polyangiales > Polyangiaceae > Labilithrix. The sequence goes on from MKVQ01000016.1 coordinate 36,819, forward strand.
GTGACGCGTCCTCCGCGACGGCCGCGGCGGTATCGGCGTCGTGCGAGCGACGCTCGGCGTCGATCACCTCGATGTTCGATGTCGCGCCGGTCTTGTACGCGAGCTCTGCGAGCTCGAGCGACTCCCGCGCGAGCGTGGCCGCATCACGTGCGGAGGCGAGCGCCTCGTCCGCGCGTCGCATCGACTCGAAGGCGACGCGGACCTCCGAGCGCGCCTGGCGGAGCGCGCCTTCGAGGCGGGCACGCGCCTGCGCCTCGACCGCCTCGCGCTCCTCGGCGAGGCCGTAGCGCGCGCCGCCGTCGAACAGCGGGATCTGGAGGACGAGCTGCGCCTGCCAGCCGGTACGAGGCTGCGTCAACGTCGGCGGGTCCTGATAGAACGGCTGCGCGACTGCGGAGAGGACGGGGAGGTAGTCCACCCACGAGTCGCGAGACGCCTTGCGGGCGACCTCGACCCGATCGCGCTGCGCGGCGATGTCCGCGCGCCGTGCAGCAGCCTCGCCGAGGGCGGACTCGATCGACGGCGGTGCGCCGAGCGCCGGATCCTCCGCAGCATCGAGAGAGCCTTCCTCTCCGACGACGACGCCGAGCGCCTCTTGCGCCCGCGCGAGCGACACGAGCTGCGTCTTCACCCGCACCTCGGCCGTTGCACGCTCCTGCGATGCTCGCACGGCGTCGAGACGATTGCCGACGCCGCCCTGGAAGCGAGTGCTCGCGAACTCCTCGTGTGCGCGGGCGGTGTCGAGCGCCCGCTGCGCGCTGCTCAGCACGCGGCGCTGGCCGATCACGGTGAGGTACGCGCGCGCGGCCGCCAACGCGACCTCGCGACGCGCGTCGATGCCCGCGGCCCGCGCGACCGCGACGTTCTCCTTGCTCCGCGCGTGAGCGACCCACTGGCGCGGCGCGATCAGCGGCACGTTGAGCTGCAGGTTCGCGCTGAGCTGATTCGCGCCGGCGACGATGCGGTCGCCCAGCACGCGGTCGGCATCGAGCCGCGTGTAGGTACCGTTCGCGTTCAGCGTCGGGAGCCAGGTCGCGCGCACCTGCTTCGCGAGCGCTTCGGCGCGCAGGATCTCCTGCGCCGCGACCTCGGCCGTGGGATTGCGCTGGATGGCCCGCTTCACTGCTTCATCGAGCGTGAGCGCTCCCGCGGACGCCTTCACCGGCACCTCGCTCGGTCGCGGCGAGCTCGACGGCGGAGGCTCCTCGGCCACCGCCGGACCGACCACCGCCGTGCCCACAAGCGCGATCGCAACCACCAACATCGTCCTGGGCATGAGGAGCTCCCTATACATGGGCCGGCGCGTCCGCAACGACGTCGTCCTCACCGGTCAGCTCCTGACTTGGCGCCGAGCGGCGGCGCATCATACCCAAGCGCTCGCGCGACCGAGACCCGTCACGAGCGAGAAGCTACGAGCCGTCATCGCGGCACGCCGAGCCCGCGCTCGTTCACGACGAGACGGAGCGCGACCGCAAACGCGAAAGACCGCGGACCGGCGTTGCTGCTCGGCTGAGCCAGAACGCGTCTTCGCGCCTAGCGGGGCACGAGCGCGAGCGGACGAGTCGTCACGACGACGGCCCCGCCTGCAGAGCTCCTCGACGCGGCGGGGAGCGCGGCGTCACTCGGGGGAGTAGCGCGTCTCGACTCCCTCGTCGTCGGTCAGGGTCAGGGTCGCTTCGCCGGAGTCGTCGCGCTCGAAAACCCATCGATACGTCGCACGCACCTCGTCGATCGTCTCTTCGGAGAGGACCGCGTCCTTGCACGAGTCCTTCTTCGTCCGCTTCGAGAGCGTGGAGCTCAGCGTGAGGGAGTCTCCGTCGAATGTGGCCGCGCCGGAGCGGTGGGTGAAGTACTCGACGCCGCACGACTCGCCTGGATGCCCGTTCACGAAGACAGCGGTCGTGTAGCTCCCGTCAGCGTCGAACTCGAGCTGCATGGCACCGCTGCTCGTCACCCAACTCCACACGACGCCAGTGAGGTCGGCCGGGACCTCGGAGGGAGGAGGCGTGGAGTCCGCGGAGGCTGTCGCGTCGGTGGAGCCCGCCCCGGCGTCAGCGAGCGGGCTCTCGCCGTCACGAACGTCGGATGCCTCTGAGGGGGACGCCTTCTGGACCGTACAGGCAGCAAGAGCGAGGGCGAATCCGGCGATACAGGTCACGATACCGAGCTTCATAGGCAAGACTCCATGCAAGGGCGCGTCATGGCCTTCCCGATTGGCCGAGGACGGCAACCCGGAGAGCGTGCGACCTCCTCTCCGGAGCCGCCATGGTGCATCTGCACCACGTCCGCTCGCCGGCGTCGCGGCGTACCGCAGATGCGCCATGGCGCGATTTCGGGCGGCGCCATACCAAACATTGGCGGCAACTCGGACCACAGCCGCCCTTTGGAATGGAGACTACCGAATGAGCACGTCCCGACTCGACAACGCCTACATGCCGACTGCTCGCCGGACGGCCTCGGCTCTCACCGCCTGCCTGGCGCTGTTTGCGGCCGCTACGATCGCGACTGCGTGTACGACGACCGAGGCCGGCACCGAGCCGCCGAAGAAGCCGGTCGACCCGAACGCGTGTCCGGCGACCGACGAGACGGCCATCACGACGGGACCGACGGTGCACGAGGGCGAGATCCAGGGAGTCGAGACGTGGGCCGCCTCGGCGAGCCCGCACGTCATCAAGGGCGACGTCAACGTCAGGAACGGCGCGAAGCTCGTGATCGAGCCGTGCGCCCGAGTGCAGTTCGTCGCGGCGGCGAGCTTGAACGTCGCCCATCCGCTGACGCCGAACCAGGGCGAGCTCGTCGCCGAAGGCACCGCGGAGCGTCCGATTCGCTTCGAAGGAAAGGACGGGGCGCGCTGGAACCACGTCTTCGTGCATGCCCCCGGCAAGGCGCGCTTCGCTCACGTTACGTTCGTCGGCGGTGGCGGCGGCGATACTCTGGGCCACGAGACGATCGGCGCCATGGGTGACGGCTCGTTCCCGCGCAAGGAGATCCTCTTCGTCGACAACGTCACGATCGAAGGGTCGCGCGGTGCGGGCGTGCGCATGGACACGGGCGCCGCGTTCGCGCCGGGCTCGAAGGCTCTGACGATCAAGGGCTCGGGCACGGACGACCCGCAACATCCCTATCCGATCGAGCTCGGCGAGTCTGCAGTCGGCTCGGTGCCCGAGGGCACGTACACCGGCAACGCGAAGGACGAGATCCTCATCGCTCCCGAGACCGTCGATGCAGGGGGCGGATTCCAGGTCGACACGACGATGCGCTCGTACGGAGTGCCCTGGCACGTGGGCAACTCGGCGGACAAGGACGACCTCTCCATCGGCAACGGCAATCGCGACGCGATCCTCACGATCGAGCCCGGCGTGAAGATCGTGTTCGAGAAAGGCGCCGCCCTCCGCATCGAATCGGACGATGACGGCACCTCGGCCATCCGTGCCCTCGGAACGGCGGAGAAGCCGATCGTCTTCTCGTCGGCGGCGCCGACACCGGCAGCGGGTGACTGGCGCGGCCTCTACTTCAACGGACCGGTCAGCGCCGACAACGCGCTCGAGCACGTGCGGATCGAGTACACCGGCGCCGACTGCCACTGCAGCATGATCACCTGCAGTGCAGGCGTGAGCACCTACGAGGCAGCGATCATCTTCGCCCAAGCGCCGAAGACGATGTTCCTCAAGAACTCGACGCTCGCGCACGGATCGGGTCACGGCGTCGTCGCCGGCTACCACGGTGTCACGCTCGACTGGAGCGAGTCGAACACGTTCGACGAGATCGCTCTCTGTCCGGTGACGCGGCCGGTGAACGTCGACACTTCGTGTCCGGAGCCGCTGCCCGCCTGCAAGTAGCTCGGCTCGCTCTTCCCGAGCAACGCCGCACGCCGAAGGTGTCAGTCGACGTCGCGAGTCATTCGGTCGAGCTCGACTTTGCTCGAGATGCCGAGCTTCTCGTAGACGTTCGTCAGATGCCTTCGGACGGTGTTCGGCGCGATCTCGAGCTTCTCGGCGATCTGCCGGAACGTGTCTCCGAGCGAGTAGGCCTTGGCGATCTCCCTCTCGCGCGACGTCAACGAGTCGGCGGCCACGCTCTCGCGTACATGCAGGAGGAGGCCCTCTTCGACCGCGTTGAATCGCAGCACGAGGGGACCGCGGACGAGCCGCAGCGAGCTCTCGCGCGCGATCGCGTCCCAGAGATCACGGGGCATCCACGGACCGGACCACGCCGGCCAGGCGCGCGTGAGCAGGTCCGAGAGCCCGGGCTCCGCCTCGAGGATGAGCGCGCTTCGGTTGAGGAGCGCCGTCGCCTGTCCATGACCGTCGACCAAGCGTGAAGCTGCACGGAGCTGTCCGAGCCGGGCACGACGCGACGCCATGACGATGTGGGGAGCGACGACCTCCTTCGTCGCCCGCTCGGCCTCGGTGAATGGGCGCCCCTCGTCCGCCCGCGAGATCACCATCACCCAGTACAGATTCGAGCCGGGATGGACCTGGGTCGTGCAGAGCACGTGCCGGATCCTCATGCGCCGCTGGTGCTCCTTCACCGCCTCGAGGCCCTCGTAGAGCGGCCAGCGCTCCACGTCGCAGTTGATCGTCGTGCTGGCGCAGCGCATCGCCTCGATCACGATCCGATCCTCGTGCTTGATGCGCTCCCAGCTCTCCATGAACGAGGGGTCGAGACGGTCGATCAGCACGTCGTGCGGCAGCGGAACCGAGTCCTGGAGCGATCCCATCGCGAGCACACCCGAGTTGAAGGGCACGAGCTTCGCGAACCCCTCGAGGGCGCTTCGCTGCATCTCGCGGTAGCCCAGATCGTGCGAGCGGGCGTGCAGGTCGAGGAGAAACGCCGAGACCGCTGCCAAGGAGGGGTGGCCTGGGAGCGCGCTCATGGAGGGGCCGGGACATTGTAGACCGAACTCGAGCCGCTCTCTCGACAACGGAGCTTGCTACTCGAAGCCCACGGGCCAGCGGTGACGCGAGCCCACCGACCCGGTCCGGGCGGTCGGGTCAGCCCTTCACGCCGCCTGCAGTCAGTCCGCTGAGAAGCTGACGCTGCGCGACGTAGAAGAGGACCATCACGGGGACGCTGACGAGGACCGCGCCCGCGGCGAACGCACCCCACTGGGTACTGTACTCGCCGACGTAGGACTGGAGCACCACCGGCAGCGTGAACGCGCTCTCGCGTCCGAGAAGCGTCGCGGCGAGGATGAACTCGTTCCACGCGCTCATGAATGCGAAGAGCGCGGTCACGGCGATCGCCGGGCGCGCCGCGGGCAGCGCCACCTTGAGGAACGCCTGGGTCCGCGTCGCCCCGTCGACCATCGCGGCCTCCTCGAGATCCACGGGGATCGCGAGGAACGCGCCGCGGAGCTGGAAGACCGCGAACGGGACCGCGGTAGCGGCATACACGAGGACGAGGCCGGTCCGCGTGTCGAGGAGGTGGAGCGCGTCGAGGATCAGGTAGAGCGGCACGGCACTCGCGACGCCGGGGAACATCTGCGTGAGCAGCATCCCGCGGAGGCCGGAGCGCTTGCCGACGAAGTCGAAGCGCGCGAGGGCGTACGCTGCGGGCGTGGCGATCGCGACGGCGGTCGCCGCGGTCGCGAACGAGACGACGAGCGAGTTCACGACCTGCCGCGCGAAGAGCCACCCGCGCTCCGGATCGCCCGCGCCGGTGACGAGGCGGAAGTTGTCGAGCGTGACGTCGTCCGCGCCGCGCGGGATGGGGAGCACACGCGACTCGGTGCCACCGGTGGGCGAGAGCGCGAGCGTCACGACCCAGAGCACGGGGTAGAGCGCGTAGACGACGGCCACGAGGAGCACGACATGAACGAGGACCGACTCGAGGAGGCTCCCCTTCTTCGCGCGCGCGCTCATCGGCCGACCTCCTTCGCGTCGCCGCCGATGCGGCCGAACACACGCGACATGAGCGCGAGGAGGCCGAAGATGATCACGGCGTAGGCCGCCGCGTAGCCGAGCTGGGCGTTACGGGCGAACGCCCAGCGGTACGCCTCGCTGACGAGGATGTCGGTCGTCCCATCCGGCTCGCCGCCCGAGACGAGGAAGACGACGTTGAACATGTTGAACGTCCACACCGAGCCGAGGACGACGGCAGGCAAGAGCGTCGGGCGAAGGAGCGGCAAGGTCACGAGACGGAACGCCTGCCACCGCGTGGCACCGTCGACCTCGGCCGCCTCGAGGACGTCCTTCGAGATCGACGTGAGCGCGCCCATGACGACGACCATCATGAACGGGAAGCCAAGCCACACGTTGGTGGCGACGTTCGCGGCGAACGCCGTCGAAAACTTGGAGAACCACGAGATCGGCTCGGCACCGAGCGCACCGAGGATCGCGTTCACCGCGCCGAACTGGCGGTGGAACATCCCCTTCCACGCGAGCGCGGTCACGTACGAGGGCACCGCCCACGGGACGATCAAGAGGACGCGATAGAACGCGCGAAGGCGGAGCACCGGTCGCGCGAGCGCGATCCCGAGGACGAGCCCGATGCCGACATGAAGCGCGACGTTCACCACCGTCCAGAGAACGGTGACGAGGAGCGTCAGGTAGAACGAGCCGTGCGAGAGCAGCGGCTTGCCGCGCGCGGTGAGGATCTCGACGTAGTTCGCGAGGCCGACGAAGCGGGCGTCGTCGCGTGTCCCCGCGAAGAACGACGTCGCCGCTCCCGCCACGAGCGGGAGCACGACGAGCACGACGATCGTGATCGCGGCGTGGGTCACGTACTTGTACGCCGGCTTCGATGCGAGGAGCTCGCGGCGGAAGCCGGGCGCTCGGACACGACGAACGACCGCGAACGCGGCCGCGAGGAGCGCGAGCCCGAGGACGACGACGAGCGGCGCAGGTGACGCCGGCTCGCGCGGCGGCGCACGCATGACGTCGTCGTATCGAGCCTTCGCCTCGGCGAGCGCGTCCTTCGGAGACGCATCGCCGCGGAGCACCTTGCGGATCGCCTGCTCCGCGGGCACCCAGACGGGGTTCATCGCCGTCGACACGGGCATCGGGATCGCGTCCGCGCTCGCGTCGTGGAACGCGGCGAGCAGCTTCCGCTCGCGCTTTGCGTCCATGGAGAGCGCGCCGTCGTCGGTCGCGAGGCCCTCCCAGTACGACCGCGTCGCGACGACCTGCTTTCCGATCGACGCGCGATCGCGAGCCGACTCGACGCTCCCGAGCGCACGCGCGAGCGCACGCGCCCCTTCGCTCTTCGCGCCCTCGGGCGTCATGAAGACGCCGTCGACGGTGAGGTACGGCCGCATCGGACCGACGTCCGAGATCGCAGGCAGCGGCACGACCTCGTACGGAACGTCGTCCTTCAGATCGCCAGCGAGCCACGGGCCCGAGATCACGGCCGCGACCTTGCCCGTCGTGAAGAGCGTCTTGACGAGGTCGCCGCTCGCCTCGTCCGGCACGACATGCGTCGTGACGAGCTCGCGCGCCTTCTCGAGCGACCGCTCCGCGGCCTCGCCCGTCATCGCGAAGCCGGCTCCCCGTGCGGAGGGTTCTGCTCTTTCGCCCCTCCCCTCGTCGAAGAGCTTCCCTCCGTACGCATGGAGGAGCGCCGAGTGGTAGTACGCCGACTGGGACTCGTACGCGAGCGGCCACACGCCCGCGCCGAGCGCGCCTCTCCTCGACGCGAGAGCCTCGAGCGTGCGCGGCGGCTCCGGAAAGAGGCGCGGGTCGTAGTACAGCGCGACGCACTTGCTCGCGAGCGGCACCGCGTAGCGCGCACCTTCGTGCGTGACCGCCGCGACGGTGACCGGCTCGTAGAGGCTCGCATCGCTGTCGGGGACCGCGTCCCCCACCGGCGCGACGATGCGGTGGAGCAGGTACTCGCCGAGGCGGTTGTGTGGTCCGACGAAGACGTCGGGGCCGTTGCCGCGCGGGATCGCCGCCTCGAGCTTCGCGAGGTAGGCCTCGTACGGGACGGCGAGCACCGTCACCTTCACACCGCGCTCCGCCTCGAAGCGCAGCGCGACCTTCTTCAGCGCCGCCTCCTCACCACCGCGGTACGGGTGCCAGAGGACGATTCCTCGCGGCGGCTCGGTGCAGCCCGGCAGGAGCACGAGCGCGACCAGCGCGACGAGCATCACGAGCGCGCGGAGGTGCTTCATGCGCGGCTCATCCAGGGCTCAAGCCAACGCGCGGTCGGTCGCGGCGTCGAAGAGGTGAACCGCGCTCGGTGCGACGCCAAGCGGGATCACCGACCCAGGCTTCACCGAGCGCGCATCGGCAGCGTCGAGCCGCGCAACGACCGTGGGCCCGCTCGAGGTGAGCCAGCCGTGCGCGAACGCCTCCGAGCCGAGCGCCTCGACGATCTCGACCTTTAGCTCGGCGATCTTCGGCGCGTCGCCCTTGGCGAGGAACATGTCGTGCGGTCGGATGCCGATCGTGACCTCGCGATCGTCGTCGAGCTCGCTCTTGAAGCGATCGTCGTCGACACGCGTTCGCACGCCTCCCCCCTCGGCGAACACGGCTCCGGCCTCCTTGACGAGACGGCCGGAGAGGAGGTTCATCTGGGGCGAACCGAGGAACGTGGCGACGAACTTCGTCCGCGGGCGCTCATAGATCTCGAGCGGCGGGCCCTTCTGCTCGACGAGACCTCCGTTGAGGACCCAGAGCGAGTCGGCGAGCGTCATCGCCTCGACCTGATCGTGCGTGACGTAGAGCGTGGTCGCGCCGAGCCGATCGTGCAGCCGGCGGATCTCGACGCGCACCTCGGCGCGAAGGGCGGCGTCGAGGTTCGAGAGCGGCTCGTCGAAGAGGAAGATCGTCGGCCGGCGCACGATCGCGCGGCCCATCGCGACCCGCTGGCGCTGCCCGCCGGAGAGCTGCTTCGGCAGGCGATCCATCAACTTCGCGAGGCCGAGCATCGCGCTCGCCTCCTCGATCCGCTTGGCGATCTCGGACGCGGGCGTGCCACGAAGCTTCAGGCCGAAAGCGAGGTTGTCGCGGACGGTCAGGTGCGGGTAGAGCGCGTAGCTCTGGAAGACCATCGCGACGTCGCGATCGCGCGGAGGCAGATCGGTCACGTCGCGATCGGCGAGCGTGATCGTCCCTTCGTCGGCCTGCTCGAGGCCGGCCACGAGCCGGAGCAACGTCGACTTGCCGCACCCGCTCGGCCCGACCAGCACCGCGAACGTGCCCTCCGGGATCTCGAGGTCGACACCTCTGAGGATCGGCGTCGTTCCGAACGCCTTCTTGATCCCCCGCGCAGCGCAGCGCATCGCACGCGAGGTCGAAGGAAGCGACGCCTCGCTGGAGTCGGCGGACGCCCCCGTCCCCTCGCTCTTCGCCACGCGTGAAGGAGTGGGTTGGATCGCCTCGGTCATCGGTCGTCTGGGAGCGCGGAGTGCTCTCCCCGGTATCGCGGGCACACGCCTGCCGTGCCCCGGAGCGGCTGTTCGTAACTCAATTTTGAGTGACGTTCGAGGAGAACGTTCGTGGGACCGTCGGCGGGACGTTCGTGGGACGTCGGCGGGACGTTCGCGGACGTTCGGGCGGAGGGAGAGACAACAGGAAGGCGGGAAGGCGGGAAGGATTTTTGTTTTTGGATTTCCATCGCTTCCCGGCTTCGGCGCTTCCCGACTTCCGCGGGGGCGCGCCCAAGGTCCGAGACGCTCTGACGAGTGCGGCGGGTTCGGCGCTTCCGGGGTTTCAGCGCTTCCCGGCTTCCACGGGGAGCGGTCAAGCTCCGAGACTCGAGCTCTCGTCGCGTGGGCGGCGGCGCCGGCACGAACGGCAGCTCGGTCCTTTGGTCCTTGCCCTAACCAAGCGGCGGTCTCCTCAGTCCGCGTCCTCGTCGCGGAGCGCGGCCAGCGCCGAGGCGAAGCACGACAAGGCGTCGTTGTCGAAGCAGACGAGCTCGACCCGCTCGAGCGTCGCGTGCTGCGCGAGGGACTTCGCGACCGTTGTGACCGCGATCCGTGCAGCCATCGGGAGCGGGAAGCCGTAGATGCCCGTGCTGATCGCGGGGAAGGCGACCGAGCGGAGGCCATGCGCGGCCGCGAGATTGAGCGAGCTTCGATAGGCGGACGCGAGCGCGGCGGGCTCGCCCTGCGCGCCGCCGTACCAGACGGGGCCGACGGTATGGATGACGAAGCGCGCCGGCAGGCGGTAGCCCGGAGTGATCCGCGCATCACCGGTCGGGCAACGCACGCCGGGAGCCACCTCGGGGAACGCGCGGCACGCGGCGAGAAGCTCCGGCCCCGCCGCGCGATGGATGGCGCCGTCGACGCCTCCGCCGCCGAGCAGTCGCTCGTTGGCCGCGTTCACGATCGCGTCGACCGCGAGTCGCGTGATGTCTCCGCTCGTGACGACGATGCGATCGGCGCTCATTCGGCTCCCTCCCCCCTCGCGCCAAGGTATCCGTCCGCTGCGCCGAAGTCGCGCCCGGCCGAATCGCCTTCGCCCGGCCGCGCGCGGCCGTTACGCTGCGACCGTGGCAGCGAAGAAGACATCGATCGCGAAGAAGACATCGGCCGCGAAGAAGACGAAACAGGCCGATGACGGCGCGCTTCCGAAGATCGGCAAGCCGGCCGAACGTGCGCTCGCGAGCATCGGCGTTGCTCGTCTGGAGCAGGTCGCGAAGCTCACCGAGCAGGAGCTCTCCGCGCTCCACGGGATGGGACCGAAGGCGATCGGTATCCTGCGGGAAGCGTTGAAGGCACGCGGGAAGACGCTCCGAGCGAAGTAGCCATCAACGGCGCGTCTCGCTCTCCGTCGGACCAAGGCTTTGGTTGCGAATGCCTCGACGTCGGCCGCCACTACACGCGCGTCGCGAAGGAGAGCTGCGGTTCGGCTCCGATGGAGGGCGGCACGACGCACGAAGCCGGGAAGACATTCATCATGAACATCTTCCCTCCATCCTTCCCGCCTCCCCGCCTTCCTGTTTCTCCCGGAGGAGGCGGCGCGTGCGCGTGTGCGAGCGATCAGCCGAAGAGATCGCGGAGCTTGTCCATGAAGCCCTTGCGGATCGGCGTGACGTCTTCGCCGAGCTCCTTCGCGAGCTCCTCGATCAGCTCGCGCTGCCGATCCGTCAGCGACGTCGGCACCTCGAGAGCGACCTCGATGCGCTGATCGCCGCGGCCGATCCCGGCGCGCTTGGGCATGCCCTTGCCCTTGATCCGCAGCGTGGTGCCGGGCTGCGTCCCCGAGGGAACGCGCAGCTTGCCCTTGCCGTCGAGCGTGGGCACCTCGACCTCGGCGCCGAGGGCGACCTGCGTGAACGTCAGCGGCACGCTGCAAAGGACGTCGTCACCGGCCCGCCGGAAGAACGGGTGCGGCAGTACCTTGATCTCGAGCTCGAGATCGCCCGCCGGGCGATCGGAGCGCGGGCGGTTGCCGGCGCCGCTGACGACACGCGTGGCGCCGTGCTCGACACCGGGCGGCAGCGTGACCTCGATCGTGTTCTCGTGGGTGACGAGACCGCTGCCCTTGCATCCGCCGCACGCGTGGGTGACGACGGCGCCGCGCCCCTTGCAGCGCTGGCAGACGCGCTCGACCGCGATCGGGAGGAGGCCCTGCTGGAAACGCACGCGGCCGCGCCCGTTGCACGCGCTGCAGGTCTCCGGCTGGTGGCCCTTCTCCGAGCCCGAGCCCTTGCAGTCGCCGCACGAGACGATGCGGTCGTAGTGCATCGTCTTGGTCGTACCGAAGGCGGCCTCCTCGAACGTCACCTCGAGCTCGCGCTTGAGATCGCCGCGGTCGCCCTTGCCGACGCCGAAGACACCGAGCAGGTCGCCGAGGATGCCGTCGATCGCGATCTCGCTGAAGTCGACGACGCCTCCCGCGAACGGGCCGCCCGAGCCGAACGGGGAGCCGGGCTCCTCCGCACGGTGGCCGAAGCGGTCGTACATCGCGCGACGCTGCGGATCGCTCAGGACCTGATAGGCGGCGTTGATCTCCTTGAAGCGGATCGCGGCTCGGGGGTCGTCAGGGTTCCTGTCCGGATGATGCTGCGCGGCGAGCTTGCGGAACGCAGCCTTGATGTCGTCCGGTCCAGCCGACTTCGACACCCCGAGGGTCTCGTAGTGATCGCGCTCCTGCGTCATTCCCGCATCTGCTCTTAGCAGGCTCCGGCCCATCGCGGGAGGGCAGCCGACCCGTCCCGGTCACCCGAAACCATCGATTCGGCTCGAGCCGGGACGCCGGGCAACCGACCCGCCTTTACCCATCCGCCCCACCGCAAACGGCCGAGCCAGTCCCCAGCTTCCGCGGTCTCGGCTAGTGTGCTAACAGGTTCCGCTTCCCATGAGCTCTGCGTACAGACGCATTTCGTCCGCCGAGCAGCACGCCCTCTTCTCGCGCGTGGTGCAGCGTTCGAAGCCGGTCGCCGGTCAACCCGTCCCCGTCGTCGTCTTCGACCTCGACGGCACGATCATGGATAACCGTCCGCGAACGGCGGTCATCCTCCAGGAGCTCGCCGCCGAGCTGCACCGCGAGGCCCACTCCGCGGCGGAGGTCCTCGCCGCCGCACGGATGGAGGAGCTGGCCTACCTGCTCACGGACTCGCTCCGACGCCTCGGCCTCGAGCACCCGGAGCTGCTGGCGCGCGCCGAGTCGTACTGGCGGACGCGCTTCTTCTCCGACGAATACCTGAAGCACGACACGGCCGTGAACGGCGCCGTCGAGCTCGCGCGCGCCTGCTACGACGCCGGCGCTACGATCGTTTACTTCACCGGTCGCGACCTGCCGCTCATGAGCCTCGGCTCGTTCCAGAGCCTGCGCGACCTCGGCTTCCCGATCGGCGTCGTCGGCACCGAGCTCGTGTGCAAGCCGGACGCGAAGATCCCGGACGAGGCGTTCAAGCGCGAGGAAGGCCCGCGGATCGCCCGCATCGGCAAGGTCGTCGCCGCGTTCGACAACGAGCCCGGCAACTGCAACGCGTTCCTCGAGATGTGCCCGGACTCGGACGTCGTCTTCGTCGACACGCAGCACCTTCCCGGGGCTCCGTCGCTCGCGCCGAAGGTCCACATCGTCCCCGATCTCGCGATGCGGTGACGGTGACACGTGGGCGGGCTCTTCGTGACCGGGCGCGCTTCGCCCTGGACCGCAGGGCTCGCGCTCATCGTTCTCGCCGGCTGCCGCACCAGCGGGCCCTCACAGACGGATCCGCCCGAGAAGGGGGAGAGCCCGCAAGCGAGCGCTCAGCCCGCACCGCTCGCAGTCGCGCCCACGACACCGCCGAGCGCCGCTCCGCTCACCATCTCGCTCGAGGGTGGTTCTCCGCCATCGCCGCTGCGAGGCGACGAGGTCCTCTCTCCTGACGCGCTGGCGCGCGAGAGCGCCGGCTACACGCTCTCGGCCGCGTTCCGCCTCGCCGACGTCACCGGCCCGACGCGCGCAGCGGAGGTGAGCAACGCCGGCCTCGATGCCGCGAGGAAGGCGACCGAGCTCCGCCTCGCGATCGATCTGTCGCCGACGCGAATGCGCGTCGTCGCGCACGGACAAGGCTTCGTTCTCCAACCGGACACCGAGATCCGCGCCCGGGCCGATCGCTTCGGTCACGTCGTGGTGTGGCCGGGAGCGGCGTCGTACCGTCCGCTCGCTCCGGGCTCGATGCGCGCACTCCTCGGCGAGCGCCGCTTCGATGTGGCCCCGATCACCGCGGCCGAGATCGTGCCGCGAGGCGACGGCGGCAGGCGCATCGGGATCCGGACGCGCAAGGTCGACGTCACCACACGCGCCGCGGAGGGGACGTTCGAGATCGGAAGGCTCGAGGGCGCCGGCGAAGGCGGCGTCTTGCTCTGCCGGCTCCTGCTCGACCTGATGAACGCACCGCCGGGCAGCAGCGTGTGCGGGCTCGACGAGCTCCCGGTGCGGGTGGAGCTCCGCTGGACGAGCCGCGGTTCGCTCTCGTTCGAGCTCACCGGCGCGCTCCGCCGGACGGACATTCCGAGCACGCTGCTGCTCGTCCCGCCGCAGACGGCTTCCTTCGCGTCTGCGCCGCTGCAGGTACCGGCCGTGTCGCCGATGCTGTCGCCGCAGGAGCTCGCGGCACTTCGCACGAACGACATCGAGCTCCCGCCGAATCCGAACGTCACCGGCGATGCGCTCGTGGTCGCGAACCCGAGCGTCGAGCTACGGGTCCTCTTCCTCGACGGCGTACCGGTCGCGTGGGTGGCGCCCCTGGCGCGCGGAGAGCTCCGCGGGCTTCGTCGCGGTCGCTACATCGCGCAGTGGCGGACGTTCCTCGGCGATTCGGTGGAGGCCGCGATCACGCAGCCGGTGCCCGGGATCACGCAGGTCGGAGGCGCGCCGGACGCGGGGAAATAGCCCCGCACCGCGCGCCTCCTTCGAGCCGCTCCCCCGGTCTCGACGCCTATTCGTAGTCCTCCTTCGAGAACGTCACGTCGCCGATGCCCGCCGCTTCGGCGCGGGCACGGAGCGTCTCGACGACCGCGGTGACGACGTCGAGCCGCGTCGTCGGGAGGTAGTACTCCTCCTCGTCGACCTCCGGCATCGCCGCGAGACGCGCCTCGATCTCGTCGCGCTCTCCCGGATCGAGCGCCATGTGGGCATGCCATCCCGGCTCCTCCGTCATCGTGATCGCCTCGCGCGCCATGCCGATCGGATTGAATGCAAGATACACATTCGTGAAATAGAGCCGCCAAGCATCGTGGTCGCCTTCCGCCCACCACTCGCCACCGAACTCCTGCCGCATGACCTCGCCGAGGTATGCGCCCACCGCCGGCGCGACGAGCTCGACGCTCTCCGGCCGCTCGCGCGCCGCCTCGCGGGCCTCGCGGACGTACTGGTCGAGCAGGCTCAGCGTGTCGGGCGTCCCGTCGAGCGAGACCTTGTACTTGCTGGCGACGAAGCGCATGCATGCCGCACAGAGCTCCGCCACGCGCTCCGGCGGGGCCGGCAGCGGAGCCGGTGCGCGCTCCTCGGCCTCGGCCTCGGCCTCTGCTTCGTCGTGGGCGTCGTAGCTCCCCGCTCCGTTGCTTCCGTTGATCATGCCGTTCTTGGGGTCGTGGGACATGGCTGACTCGATGCGGGCCGAAGGCCCACCTCTGCAGGTGGTTTTTGGAGAAAGAGGCCCGAAGGCCCAAAGGGAGAACCGAGCCGGTCGTACTCGACCGGCGGAAATGACGCACGGACGAGCGGTCGCGAGCGAAGCTCGGCGCACGCTAGCCGGACGGGCGCTCCCGCGCGACGAGTTCCCGTCGCAGCCGAGCTGACGCGAAAACCGCTCGCTCCGGAGGGCGCTCGGTCCGCCCATCCGCGTGGCCCCGCGGAATTTGGGCCTTCCGCCTGCGTTGAACTGCACGACCGGAGGGCCGGAGGGCGCTGGTTTCGGGGGGTTCGGGGGCGCCCAGCAGGATGGCGGCAAGCGATGGCCGCCCCTCAGCAGATAACCACGAATCCGCTTCACGGAAGGCCAAACCCGGCCTACCTTGTCAGGTCCATGCGCATCGGTATTTTCAGCGACATCCATGCGAACCTGGAGGCCTTGTCCGCGGTCCTCGAGGCGTATCGGAAGGAAAATATCGACGTTTACTACTGCCTCGGCGACACCGTCGGGTACGGCGGCTCGCCGAACGAGTGCGCCGACCTCGTCCGCGAGCTCTCCAAGGTCACGATCCTCGGCAACCACGACGCGGCCGTCTCGGGACGGATGGACTACTCGTACTACTACGAGGCCGCCCGTCATGCGCTCGACGTCCACGCCGCGATGATCTCCCCGGAGAACATGGCGTGGCTGAAGGGCCTGCCGTACCAGCACAAGCTCGACGACGTCGACCTCCTGCTCTGCCACGGCTCCCCGGTCCGGCTCGAGGAGTTCGAGTACATCTTCGCGCCGGAGCAGGCGCGCGAGTGCCTCCCCATCTGGGACAAGCTCGGGCACCTCACGCTCATCGGCCACTCGCACCTTTGCAAGGTGTTCGCGCTGACGAAGACCAGCGTCGAGGAGATGCCGTCGGTCGACTTCGAGCTCGCGCCCGACCGCAAGTACATCGTGTCGGTCGGCTCCGTCGGTCAGCCGCGCGACTTCGACAACCGCGCGAGCTTCACCGTGTTCGACACGGAGAAGAAGCGCTTCGAGTTCAAGCGCATCGAGTACGACATCGAGCTCGCAGCGGACAAGGTCCTCCGCGCGCGCCTCGAGCGCAACTTCGCGCACCGCCTCTTCATCGGCGTCTGACTCGCCGTTCGCCCAGCGCGAAGGAGAGAGTGCGCCCGCTCGACGACAGCGCGCTCGCGCCATCGTCGAGGAGCCGCCATGTGGAGGAGCGTCAGCCCTCGTCAGCCGAGGTCACGCCGAGCGCGCAGCGCTTCGTCTTTGCATCGCAGCCGGCCATCTGAGTCTCGCACGGCCCGCATGCGACGTCGTCTCGAGAGCAGTCCGTGCCCGCCTTCTCGAGGTCCTTCGAGTAGTTTTCGAGGTCCTTCCGGTTGACCGCGGCGTTCGGACAAAGGCACGCCTGGCAGACGACGCCCTGGTAAACGGCGACGCAGTCGCTGTCTTCGCTGCATGTCGTGTCGTAGTTCGTGACGGTGATGATCGCCGGCGGGGCCGGCGGGGCATCGTCCGTGCTGTCGCCCGTACGTCCGCCACTGCCCTCGCTGGCGCTCGTATCGCCGGTAATGCCGCCTCCCTGGCTCCCCTGGTCCGGGCCTTGATCGGGGAGCGGCCCCGGCCCGCCGACGCACGCAACGAGCAACGTCACGAGACTTCCAGTCACCAGAGCGACGCGAGTGCTTTGCATGAAGCTACCTCCGCGCGCAGGATACCAAAGCGGCGCGGCTCAGCCTCCATCTCGACCGAAGAGCCGAGGGCTCCCCTGCCCCGCACCGTCTCTCGGCAGAAGGGCCGGATGAACCGGCGGCAAGACGCGGCTACCGGCGAGCTCGGACACGACGTCGCGCACGAACGTCGCGAGATCGATGGAGACCTTGAACGCGCGGCTCCCGTTGCTCACCGTTCCTTCGAGGGCGATCGCGACCTCGGCGCCGCGGGCCTTTGCGACTCGGGCCGTCGTGATCGTGCAGTCGCACGTCGCCGGGGGCGAGACGATCGGCGCTTCGCCGGGCAGCTCGAGCTCGAGCTTCTGCAGGACGGGACGAGGCTCGTCTTTCTTCCCCGGCTCGAGGATCACAGCGAGCCCGACACGCGGCTTCTTCTGCGGAGAGGCGGCGATCCTCGCGGCTTCGCTCTCGACGACGGTGCCGAGCTCGACGCGCATGCGCTCACCGGCCGTCACCACGACGACACCACGCGTGAAGTCCGATGCGAGATCGACTTCTGTCGCCGGCGGATCGGGCGTACCCGACACGCCACGAATCGCGAGCTTGCCCCTCGGCGCCGGGAGCTTCGCGAGGCCTTCGAGCGGCGGCGACAAGACCGAACGCCACCGCGCGACCTCGCGCTGGCAAGACGCTCGCTGGTTCGGCATGAGCGCATCGCACTTCGCCGGCTCACGCGCGACCAGCGCCTCGCACGTGGAACGTTGGACCGTCCGGGATTCGCCGTTGCAGAGCCGGGGATCCTTCGCGGCGATCGCGACGCAGCTCGCATTGCGACCGCGCGTGACCAGCCCCTCGAACTGCAGCGGACATGCGTCGGGCGTCTGCGCGACCATCGCAACCCAGCTCTGACACCGCGCGCGAAGGGCGCTCGAGTCGATCTTGTCGCAGGTCTCTCGCTTGCGGTCCTTCGTAGCCTCGAGCAGGCGACATGCGTCGCGCAGGAAGGTCTCGTAGCCGATCGCGCCGAGAGCATCACCGACGAGCGGATCGAGCTTCGCGCGCTCGGCGACGCACTGGTCGACGTTGACGAACCGGTCGAGGTCCGCGGCGAGATCGCCGGCGGGCGGAGGCGGGTCGAGCGGATCGCCGAACGCTCCGGCATCGACGGAGAGCGCAGCCTCGGTCGCCGCGGAGGACGCCGAGCCCGGTTCGACCGGCGGCGCGGGCTTCCGCTCCTCGCAGCCCGCAGCGAGGAGAAGTACGAGCGAGAGCTGCGCCGTTCGTGAGCGCGTCATCGCGGTCGATTATAGCGGTGCTCGCTTGCATGGGACCGATCCGAGCACTCGCCTCCTACTTTCTGCAATCAGCGCAACTGGGTTGCGCTAGGCCACACCTCTCGGTCAGCGCAGCGTGCAGCGGATCTCGTGCGTCGTGATCACGATCATGTCCCCGTCGGACAACGCGCGACGCGTAACGCGCTCTCCGCCGATGTGGACGCCGTTCGTCGATCCGAGATCGACGATGTAGAAGGCCGCGCCCACACGCTCGATCACGGCGTGTTGCCGCGACACGTTCGGATCGTCGAGGCGAAGATCCGCCTGCGTCTTCGAGCGACCGAGGAGAAAGCGCTCCTTCTCCACCGGGTAGGCCCGGCCTCGATACTCGAGCATGAGCTGCCTCGCGCCCGAGGGGGCTTCGCGCGCGGCCTCGCGCACGCGCTGCGCCCCCGGCGGCATCCGCGGCGGCGGCGTGAGCGGGAGAGGAGGCGGGAGCGCACCCGAAGAACGTGCGGGCGGCGGAGGCACGCGCATCGCGGACGTCACGACGGACCGGCTCGATCCTCCGTCGGGAGGAACGGGAGGTGGCAGCTTCGATGCGGCGCGGCCCTCGCCGAATCCTCGCGGTCCTCCGTCCTGCGGAGCCGAGCGCTGCCCGCCTTGGCTCATCCGAGGCTTGGTCCGTGAATCGGGGCCGTCCCACGACGGCGGAGGTCGTCCCGCGCCGGGGCGCGCGAATGCGCCGCGTGCCTCCGTCCGCGCGAGGTCGTCATCGGGGCCGCCCTGCGCGCGCGGCGGCGCGTACGAGCGATCGAGCGGCGTCATCCCGAGCGCGTCGTGAGTCTCCGCGAACAGCTCGCGATTGTCCTCGCCGGCGGAAGGACGCCTCGGCGCCGCCGCAGTCACGCGCGGCTCCGGCGCGGCCACGACGTATCCGCGCGCGCTCGCGTATGCCGCCATCGCCTCGTTGACGAGCTCGTCGACCGAGACATCCATCTCGCGCGCCATCGACTCGAACGTCGACCAGACGATCGCGCGCGACTGGAAGGTCCGATCGCGCGAACGATCCGCCGGCGTCCCCGCCTCTGCGTAGTGATCGCGCGCGGGCTCGATGCTCGCCTCGCGCGAGCGGACGTAGTCACCGCAACGGCCGTCCTCGCACGCCGCGAGGTGCTCGTTCACCGCCCGCGCCATCTCCGGGTGCAGCTGTCCGGCAGCATGACGCGCGAGCGTGTCGACGTCGATGTGGTCGGCCGACGGATGCGCATCACGGCGCGAGTCGAGCCAGCGCTGAAGGCGTGCTTCGTCCGTCATCATCCCTCGATCCGGGGGACGCGATACCGCGCGTCTCCGTCACTCCTGATTGAGGCATCCTAGAGCACCGTCCCCCCTCTGTGAACGGCCTCCTCCCAACGGTGGAGCGGACAGGTAGACGGTGCTGAGCGGCTACGGCGCAGCGCGCGGGGGCCTGCCCGGTGCCAGCGCATGTACTCCTTTCCGGAGCGGCACGGGCAGATCGCGTTCTGGGGACGGGGGACGGGTTGGGCCTGAACGACCAGGTAACGATGCGCTCGGGCTCCTCGACACACCGCACCGCCCTGGTGCTCGTCTACGCTGCGATCGCGATCCCGTTCGCGGTCTTCCAGCTGCGCGGTGCCGTCCTCGCGAGCCCGATGGCCCTCGAGGAGCCCGCTATCGTCGACGGCACGACGCAACGCGACCCGAGCGCTAGAGCGCGGAAGAAACGCGGTGCCTCCGCTCAGTTGATCGGTGCGAAAGGCATCTCGACGAGCTTCCGCTGCGCGAATCCACCAGGGTACGCGTAGCTCGCGTATTGGGCCCACCCCCACACCGTAGCCGTGAACGGGCCCTCGCTCCGCATGCGCTGGAGGCCGGTCCTGCAGACCCTCGTATCGCCGCCCTCGCCAAAGCTGTCCCCGGGGCCACCTCGTCGCGCCAAATCGACCCGGGTAAACTCGTACTGTCCTCGCGTTCCGACGGGCTTCCAGCTCGGCAGGTTGCCTGCGCACTCGAGCCAGACGTCCTTGAACTCGCCGCCACTGCTCCTCCGCACGACGACGAGCGATGTCTCCGGGTAGGAATGGTCGGCATAGAAGCTGTACGAGCTCAAATATTGAGCCGCCGGAACCACGTTGACGAATTCTGGGTCCCCCCAGCCGAAGAAGCTCTGCGCGGAGCCCGGCGCGCCGACGTTGGTGTCGTTGCCAGCACCGCCCGTCATGTGAGCGGACACGTAGATGGGATGTTCGCTGTCCTGCGTACGGACCACGAACGCGTCCCCCGTTCCCTGGCTGAACTGAACGACCTCGCCCGCATTCATCGTCGTGGGAGCGCCCGGCGGGATCGCCGGATCGTAGTCGAGGCGCGTGCCATCCCGCGCCGCGACGATTCGATAGTAGACGGGCTCATGTTCATTTCCCAACCGCGGACGGTAGCCAACTCCGACGTATTCAGCGCCCCACTGCTCGAGCGCGGGGATCTGTTGGGAAAGAACGTCGCACGCGCTGGCCGTCCCCGGAATTCGTGCGCAGCTATTTCCACCGAAGAGGGTCGTCGGCTTGCTCGACGTGACGAGACTCCCGGTGAGCTCTGCGCTTTGCACGATCTGCAAGTGCTCTCCCTTCGCCAGTCGGTACGTCGCTTTGTTGTTCGCGAGCGTGCCGACCACGCGAGCGCCGTCCTCGATGTCGGCCTTCGGCAGGATGCTCACCTCGGTGTCGTCCTCGGCCGCCACGATCTGAACGGAGGGGTCGCCGGTTCGCGAGGCGGCCCAACCGTTGACGATCATATGCTCCTTCGCCCACGTGGCGACGGGCAACACCAGCGTTGCCGTGGGCACGATGGATGGGGCTCCACCGAACGGATACATCGACGTCAGCGCAATCGGAACGCTCGCTGTGAGTAGGAACGACGATCCGATTCCCGTGCCCTCGGGAACCGTATCAACCGTCGTAGCCGGCGTCACTTCGGATGGGCAAGCGATGTAGTCCAGCGGGAGTCCGGATTGCGGTGGCGAGTCGGAGACGAAAAGGAGCGCGCTCTCCCCCGCAGGAATGGGGCCGAGTAGAGGAGCAAGCGTCGAGGAGCCGACTTCAGCACGAAACAGCGAGCTCGAAATGTCTATCGGTCGGCCATCCCGCACGAGCGATAGGGTGACGGGCTGCGTCGAAGTATTGACGATGAACGCCGCTTCACATGAGTGCGGATACTTCTTGGTCATGCGCGGCATCTGGAAATAGAACTCGCAGCCGTTCGAGCTTCGATCCGCAGCTGCGGCGGCGCACGGCTCTTGGCATTTCGCGCCACCACACGCGAGCTCTGGACGGCACGTCTCGACGACCGCCCCCGTGCACGTGTCGATGATCGAGCGTCCATCGAGTGAGCACTCGACGAGGCAGCTCGGGGCATCTGCCGACGACGCGTCGAGGTCGAACGTGCGATCCTGCGGATCGAAAGCGTCTCGCTCATCCGCGCACGCGCCCACGCTCACGACTGAGCACGTGAGACCGAAGACGAGCGGCAGCGCGCGACGATAGATTTGGGAGCGGCTCATGGCAGCAAGACTTCCTTGGGAACGATGTTCGGCACCCTGAACGCCCCATTGCCAAGTTGGCCAAAGTAATTGGCTCCCCAGCAATACACTTTCCCGTTCGTCAGGAGTGCGCACGTGGAGTCGGGCATCGTCTTCACCTGGGAGGCGGTCGTCGGGAGGCCTTGCACTTCGACCGCCTCGTACGCGTGTCGTTTGGTCCCGTCGCCCGCCTGACCGCTCGCGTTGTAGCCCCAGCAATACACGGCGCCGGACGCGCCCACCCCGCACCATCGCTGCGGTTGAACCGTGCCGTCGGTGTTCTTTCGTCCGGTCGTCGTCGCCACCTGAACGAGTGGTTCCGGCGCCACGATCGGTTCGGGGAGCGCGTAGTCGAGCGGCGTGCTGCCACCGATCACCGATCCCCAACAGTAGCCGACCCCCCCGACCGTCGCGCATGCGCTCGTCGGTGTCAGATCGACCGAAGAGACATCGGCGATCGCGATGGGCATCGGATTCGGGTCGGGGTTGAGCGACGAGACGCGCGCGAGCGGAGGGTTCGCCCCCCAGCTCACGAGCGCGCCGTCCTCGCGCAGGACGAGAGACGCGCTGCTCACGAACAACGCGCGGACCGGCGCTCCGTTCGGGAGGGCCATCGGGCGTGGAGGCAGTACCTCGCTTGCAGGGGTCGTTGCGAGCGGCGCGAGCTGCGCGTTCGTGTTCTGCCCCCAGCAGAGGACGGCGTCGGCGACGGACGCGCAAGCGACCTCCGCGCCAACGGCGACGCGAGCGGCGGGCGGCAGGGGGAGCTTGATCGGTGTGAGCTCCCTGCTGAGTGAACCTCCGTCGTCGCGGAGGAACGGTCCGGTTCCCCAGCACCAGATGTCGCCATGGTCGTCGAGCGCACACGTATGATCGAGCTGGACGATATCTGCGACGCCTACGACGCGCATCGGCGTCGAGTCGTCGAGCGTACCCGCGTCCGCGCCGCGGCCGAGTTGTCCGGCACCGTTCGCGCCCCAACATGCCACCGTGCCGTCGTCGAGCAGCGCGCAATACCCCTCCCCGCGATCGGAGGCGCTGAGGGGGATCGTCGTCACCAGAGCCGTGGCGCACGGAGGCGACACGCACACGACGGGCAAAGGCCCCCCGTCGAACGACGACGCCGCATCCCTCGTGACATGGGCGTCGCGCGCTTCGGCATCCGTCGGCCCACCATCCGCGGCCGCTTCTGCCCCGCCGTCGAGCGGCTCGAGCGTCGGCCCGCTGGCGTCGCCGTCCTCGTCACTCGAGCAGCTCGTCACCGCGCTCGATGCCACCACGCCGGTGAGGAGCAGAAGCACGGCGGATGCGCGATGGTCGATGAATGACCGTAGATCAAGGGGTCGTCTTGTGAAGTGCATGGCGGACACCGATCGCCCAAATGTTCGTGTTGGAGGAGCCTCGAACTCGATGGATATGCCGTTCGAACGGTGCTCCGTTCATGGCTATCGTCGAGACTCCGTACCCGCCGCCGTTCCAGACGTCGCCGCTGGAACGAACGAGCAGCCCGCGTGAGCTCAGCCAGAAATCGTCGGGGCCTGCCCAGAGCGAGTTCATTGCCTTTACCGTGACCGACGTGGGGACCGGCGCGGCGGCGACCGAATAGTCGTCTCCACTCAGGAAGATCTTCACCACGTCCTGTGCGCCTTTGAGGCCGAGGATTCGGCCTTCGGACACGGCCTGAATGTCAGTGAGCCACCCATGAGCACCGCCGATCAGCAGCGCGCCGGCCCGCGCGGTGCACGGAGAGACGATGCTCGTCAGGGTGCCGTCCGCGATCCTTCGATAGCCCGCGGCGGTCTTGCGCACGAGGATGGCGCACCCCGACGACGTTCGAGAGCGCGCGCCCGAAAACCACATGTCATCAGGCCCCGTCCCGGCAGCGCTGAGAAAGAAGAGCCGCTCGCTGGAATTGGCGCGGTCGGTTGCAACATACTCGGGGAGCCACTCCGGCGCGCCACCGTCGACACTCGTGAGGTGATAGATCGTATTCGTGAACCACGCATAGACGTTGTCGGGCCCAGTCCCCCAGATGCCCAACGCCGGGTATCGCGTGGCGGCTCTCCAGTAGTTAGGATAGCCCGCGAGCGGATCCACGCTACCGCTGTTCTCTTGGAGTCTTTGTCGAGTCCACACCCACGCGGTCGCGGGAGGCACGGGCCTCTTGCCGTGATAGACGTAGCCAGGCGCAACTCCATAGTAGACTTCGTCTTCACTGGGCGCCCAGATCCCTCCAGCGTAGGCGCCGAAGCCAGGCGCGTTCTGGGTCGTATCGTCGATGTAGCGCCACGCTTCGTCGGCGTTGTTCCACTCGAGGACCTTGACGCCGAGCGTCGCGCTCTCTGCGATGGCGAACGCTCGCTCGCCGACCGGCCAGATGTCCTTCATCACCAGGTCTTCGTCCGGCAAGGCGGTGGGACACCAACCCGCGTCGCTGCACTTCGCCTCGACGGGCTCCGGGCTCGGGCCCGCCTCCCGCTCGACCGGTGCTGCGTCGACCGTGGCGGGAAGACCTCCGTCCGTGTCGGGTGAGGGCTTCACCTCCGATGGCTCTTCCGCGGTGGCACACGCCACGAGCGTTGCGATCCCTCCGAGCAGCAACGTTCCCCAGCTCGACGACATGACCCTCATGGCTTTCCTCCGAGGGAGAGGAGCACGCCCTGACCGCCGATCCAGACATGGTCTCGGGCTGCTCCCCACACCGTGGTGAGATTCGGCCGGCGCCCATCCAGCCCGGCAATCTTCACGCGTGACCAGCTCGTCCCGTCATATCGGAGGACCACGCCAGCGTCCCCGACCACCCATATGTCCCTCGAAGAGGATCCCCAGATGGCCCTGAGGTCCTCGTCGGTCGGGATGCCGGATACCACTTCCCAGACACCTGGATCTCCCGTGTAGCGACGCACCGTCCCGGCAGCACCGACAGCCCAAGCCTCGGCGGGTGAGGCGACCCAGACTCCGTTGAGGGATTTCCACGTCCGGGTGTCGAACTCCTTCAGAGTCGGCTCGGCGCCGTCCGCGTTGGAGATCAGGATTGCCGACCCCGACTCCCCGACCGCCCATGCCTCGTCGGCCGAGAGGCCGTGGATGCTCTTCATCCTCGAGCATTGATTGCACACGGTCGTCAACGGCGGATGAGCCTCGATCACGAACGTACCGGAAGGCGACTGCTGCATACGCCAGAGCCCGGCGGGATGAAAAAAGCCCGGCGCGAGATCGGTCGAGGTGTACCAGTGCCAGTTCCCATTCGGCCCGCTCCAGCTCGCGGTGAGCGTCGCTCGATCGGGTTGTCGCTCCACCGGCGCAGGCAAGACTACGGGGCTCCAGCCGCTCGTCGATGGGCCGGCTCCGGCGTCCGGGATTGCGAGGTTGCGCGTGTACGCGCGAGAGATGGAGCTGAACGCGACTTCGCTCGATTCACGTATCCATAGAGCGAGCAGCGAATCTCCGCTGCCCAGGTCCGACGGCGTCCAAGTCGTGCCGTCGAAGTGGACTATCGTGCCGAGGGCGCCAGCAGCCCAGACGTCGTCGACGGACCTTCCGCGGATGACGTTGATCTGGAGGCGCCGATCGAGGGCGCCGGGCCGGCTCGAATCGAAGAGTCCGTTGGGACAGAGGCTGCCCGCGGAACAATTTTCGGGAAAGAACTCGCAGTCGGGGCACTCACGCGCGGGTCGCTCGGCCGCGTCTCCAGCGTCCGCTCCACCGTCCTGTTCGGACGGCGTCGGTGGGATGGAGCTCGATCCAGCAGGAGAGGGCTCCTCGACCGGCTCGTGCGTCGAAGCGCAGGCCGTGAGCCACGCGACGAGAATGAGTCCGTGCGTGTCCAGCGCGATTCGATTCAATTCGGGCCTCCCGCGTCGTCATTGATTCGATCGCATGGCTCGACGACACATCTCCCGCCGACGCAAGCTTGGCCTGCGACTGCGTCGCACACGATGC
The DNA here is from genome assembly GCA_001899635.1 of Myxococcales bacterium 68-20. Lineage (GTDB taxonomy): Bacteria > Myxococcota_A > Polyangia > Polyangiales > Polyangiaceae > Labilithrix. The sequence continues at coordinate 62,324 of MKVQ01000016.1, forward strand.
CGCACCCGCCGCAATTCCGTGGATCGCTGGCGGTGTTGACTTCGCATTCGTCCGCCAAATCACCGTTGCAGTCACCTCTTCCGACCACGCATTCGAACGCGCACGTGCCGTGTTTGCAGCTACCGACGGCGGTTTCGCCCTTCGTCCTGCACGACCGGCCACACGCCCCGCAGTTCAATGCGTCGGCGGCGACGTCTACACATCTGTCAGTGCACCATGTCTTGCCCGGGGGACACGCGCATTCCCACTTGTAGGAAGAGTTTTGTCGACACGTCTGGTCGGGGGAACAGGCGTTTCCGCAGGTGCCGCAGTCCTGCGACGTGTTCAGGCGGACCTCACACCCATTCTCGATCAGGCCATCGCAATTCCCCCACAGCGCTCCGCATTTGGGTACACCGCACTCCCCTTCCTTGCAGCCATAATACATGTTCGGAGGCAAGGGAGGCTTGCCTTCCAGCGGGTGACACCGGTAGCTACACTCTCCGCAATTGGTGTCGTCGTTATCGATGTCGACGCATCCGGATGCGCAATACGTCAGCCCCGGCGAGCAGCCACATTGGTAGTTGATACCATGCTCCACGAGACACGGTGCATTCGGATCAGTGCATTGGATACCGCACCATCCGCAGGAGTCGTTCGATGATGCCATCGACTCGCAGCCATTGTCCGGGATCCCGTCACAGTCGAGGTATTTGCTCTTGCAGTTGAGGACGCATTGCCCGTCGACGCACTCGTAGCCCTCGCGGGCCGTCTCCGCAGGACACGCGGCCCCGCAGGCTCCGCAGTTGTTCCGGTCCGTCAGCAAGTTCACGTCGCACGGGAAGCGCGAGCTCGGGCAGTTCGTGTATCCCGTGGGGCACTTGTTCGACGGACAGTACGAGGTGAGCTCCGCGCTCGCGTCGATCGTCGAGGCGTCGGCCGTAGGAGTGAACGCCGTCACTGCTCCGGCGTCGTCGCGGGTGCCGAGGATGACATCGCCACGGATCGGCGCTGCGCACGAGATCACGAGCGCCGTCCCGGCGGCCGTCCAGAGGATGGCGTGAGTCACACGAGGGAATGTCACTGTCCCTCCCATTCGACGAGTCGCGATCGGAGGCGCGCCTCGTAGGGATTCCCCGGCAATCTCGTCAGGAGCTCCCGAGCAAGGACGGCGGCACGCGCGCGGTCGCCCGCGATGGCCGTCGCTTCGATTCGCATCATGTTTCCTTCCAGGGCAAACTGGCCTGCCGGATATTCGCGGTCGTAGAGCGCAATCGATGTCAGGCAGTGCTGGGCGTCTCCGCGCGTGAGCGCCTGGCGAGCCGCGATGATGAGCTCTACTTCGCGACGTAGCGTGGGGCGCGACGCGGGGGCCGGAGCCGCATGTTCCGTCGGGTCGTCGTGTTCGACGGCCGGCACGCGCGCCGGCAGCGCACGGGATCGCGGCGGAACGCGGGAGAGGGCGTCCGGGAGCTCGCCGACGGCCATCGAAGGAAGCGCCTCGGTTGCCGCCGGCTCGGACGATACCGCCGGCACGACGCCGGTGGTTGATGGGGCCGTAGGAGCGGTCGTCGTCGTGATGCTCGACGTTGGCTCCCTGGACATCGAGAGGGACGTGGAACGAAGCGCTGGGACGAGCACCACGACGCTTGCTCCTACGAGCGCGAGCCATCTCCAGGCGTTCGAGGCCGCCCGAGGCGCGGGAACCGCTGCGTCCGCGGCGGTCGCGTCGAGCGTCTTCAGCAATCCCCGAAGCGCCTCCGGGGGCGGCCCGACGCGGTCGTCTTCCGCCACGAGTTTCGCGAAGAGGTCGCTGTCTTCAGCCAACCGGCGGGGGTCTCTCACGTTCTGCCTCGCATCTTTGATTGCGGCCTCTGGAGCCGAGCTTCGAACCGTTCGCGAGCGCGTGCCAGCCGCGAGCCCACCGTGCCTGCTGGGGTCCCGAGGAGCTCGGCTATCTCCGAGATGGATAGGCCCTCGATCTCGAAGAGGATGAACACCGTTCGGTGTTGGTCGGACAAGCTGTCGAGCAGGCTCAACAAGAGAGCTTGCTCCTGTTTTCGATCGAAGAGGCTCTCGGGCGTCGCGAGCGTCGTCGGCTCGAACGCCGTGTCATCGGGATCGTCGACGAGCTGCTCGCGTCCGGACTTCCTCCGAATCTCCCGAGCGACGCGGACCGATACCCCGAAGAGGTACGACTTCTCCGCGCCGACTCTCACGGAGGCGAACTTGCGCGCGGCAACGAGGAAGACCTCCTGCGCGGCGTCGTCGAGCAGGTCCCACGGAACGCCGAGGCGCCGGAGAAAGCGCCACACGTTGGGGAAGTAGTCGATCGCCGCTTGCCGAAGCCTCACATCCTCGATTCGGCTCTGGGCCATCGCCGAAGTCTCGCTGGAGCCTCCCAGCGCGGAGTGAGAGGCAGCCGCCATGGACGTGGATGCAGCACGCTCCACCCTTTAATCCGTCATTCGCTCAAAATCGCCAACCGCCTCCAAGCCCAAGCGATGGCCCCCACGGCGGAGCGAGTGACACGACCCCGTCGGGCTCCACACGGAAGCGCTCGCGTGTCACCGGAAACCACACTCCCCCCACGAGCTCGACGAACAGGCGCGGGTGGAGTTGCCAGCGGGCGCCGAGCACGGCGCCGTAGTCGAGCCAGAAGCGTCGCTGGAGGCGCGCGTCCCGAAGTCCGTGAGCCTCCGCCGAGAGTTGGCCGATATTGGAGCCGACGCAGCCATCGATCGAGATGTCCGAGGGGAGCTCGAAGCGGACAAGGCAGGCTTCGACGAAGCCCGCTCTCCAAGAGATGTCCGCGCTGCTTTGACCGACAGACGCCGTCCGCGGGAAGCTCTGCTTGTACCCTGCGCGAAGAGCGGGGCGCACGAACGAAGCTCGACCGAAAGGCGCGTGCCACCCCACCTCGACGAACGCCTGCATCGTACCGAGCACGCCGGATACCGCGCCGACGGCGTCCGCCCGGCCCCCGATCGAGACCTCCGCACCGCGCATGGGTTTCGGCGCAGAGCCCGAGCGGTGGGCGGGGGAGCGATCCACTCGGCTGCCCGAGGGCGTGAGCGGCGGCGAGGGATCGTCGGATCGCTCGAAAGGCGCAGCGGCATCGAGGGCCCCCGGATCGATCGCTAGCGCGACCGCGACGGCAAGCCCGGCGGCGACGTCCTCGCAGTCGTCACCGCGGATGTCACGCCCGAGCCCGGGATCATCAGAGGTCGTCGTCAGGTCGAAACGGCCGACGTACGAAGAATCGTCCTGCGTGATCCGCACGATGAACCTTCGTGCCTCCGTACCGGGAGGCGCGAGCGTCCACCCCGTCGTGTACGAGCGGATCTGCGCGAGGACGAGCTCGGCCGCCGGGCATTGCGTCGGCGCGGTGTAGTCGAACCGGATCGGCTCCTCGTTCTCGGCCGCCGTGCTCTTCGAAGTGAACGAGAAGACGGCAGCGCTCGCAGCAAGGAGAGTCGACCACCGTCGCGAAGCGCCCACCGCTCGCAGATCCTAGCGCAAAGGCCTCGTGGAGCTCCGCGAAAGGTAAGCGCGTCGCGCCCGATAGAGCTCATCGACGACGGTGAGGACATCATCCCGTGCTCCGGATCCTGAGCTTGTGGTGAAACGCGCGAAGGACGACACGCGGGCGAACGATCGGCGCAGGCGGCTCGGCACCGTCAGGTAGGTGCGCGCGCAGGCGCGGGAAGAAGAGGTCGGGCAAGAAGGGTGTACCTTCGACCTCGGACGGCTCGCGCCTCGCCAGCATGGGGCCAGCTCCATCGCGCCCATCCTCGCCACGCCATCCTTGGATGCCTCGCGCGCGAGACGTGGCAAAATTGGGGGACCTTGGCTCTATCCCCTTTCCTTGCTCCAACCGCTGCGCGTCTCGGCCTCCTGGTGCTCGCCGTCTCCATGGCGTTCACGCCAGCGTGCAGCGCAGGCGACGAGGACCCCTTCCCCGATCCCGATCTCGCCGTCGTGGAGGCGAACCCGGACGGCGTTCCGTATCCGACCGATCACATCGGCGGAACGAAGCGGAGGGGGACACGCCGTGGCGATCGAATGCCGAACTTCACGTTCCGGGCGTACCGAAACGGCCGTGCGGGCGGCCTCGAGACCGTCTCGCTCTCCGAGTACTTCGACCCGGGGCAGAAGCGGCACAAGGTCCTCCACCTCCAGGTCGCCGCGACGTGGTGCTCGATCTGCTCGAGCGAGCTCGAGGCTACCGTCAGCGTCGCCAAGCAGCTCGAGGAGCGCGGCATCCGCTTCCTCGAGGTCATCGTGAGCGGGAAGACCGCCGGCAAGGGACCGTCGCTCGCCGAGGTCGACGCGTGGATCGACCGCCATGGGACGAACTTCCCGACCGGCATCGACGTCGCCGCTCGTCGACTGGGCGCGCTCGGCGTGAGCGGCACCGCGATGCCCCACGACATCCTCATCGACACGCGCACGATGGAGATCCTCGACTCGTCCGTCGGCGCACCGGTCGACGTCGGGAAGTACGTCCTCGAAGCGCTCCGATTCGTCGAGGACAACCCTCCGTCCTATTGAGCCGAAGGGCTGCCCCGGGCGGTGCGAGCGGTCTGCGCGATGGGGGCCCGCACTGAACACGTCGGTCGGGCGCGGACCGACGATCCCAAGTGCCTAAAATGAGGGTCACTTGACACTGAACATAAAAGCAGTATAGTCGCTGCTACTGAGGCTCGGTACCCGCCTCGTTGCGGTCCTCATGAACGAGGGGGCCAGAAGAAGGAGCGTCATGGAGGAGAAGAACCGTCAGAAGGCCATCGAGCTCGCCGTCAGCAGCATCGAGAAGGAGTACGGCAAGGGCTCGATCATGCGCCTCAAGGACGGCGAGTCTGTCCTCAACGACGTCGAGGCGATCCCGACCGGGTCCATCGGCCTCGACATCGCGCTCGGGATCGGCGGCTACCCCAAGGGCCGAATCATCGAAATCTACGGTCCGGAGTCGAGCGGCAAGACGACGCTCACCCTCCACGCGATCGCGCAGGTCCAGAAGGCCGGCGGCGTCGCCGCCTTCATCGACGCCGAGCACGCGCTCGATCCGGCCTACGCGCGCAAGCTCGGCGTGAAGACGGACGAGCTGCTTGTCTCGCAGCCCGACTACGGCGAGCAGGCTCTCGAGATCGCCGACATGCTCGTCCGCTCCAATGCGGTCGACATCATCATCGTCGACTCGGTCGCCGCGCTCGTTCCGAAGGCGGAAATCGAGGGCGACATGGGCGACAGCCACGTCGGTCTGCAGGCGCGCCTCATGAGCCAGGCGCTCCGCAAGCTCACGGGCACCGTCGCGCGCTCGAACTGCCTCCTCGTCTTCATCAACCAGATCCGCATGAAGATCGGCGTCATGTTCGGCTCGCCCGAGACGACGACCGGCGGCAACGCGCTCAAGTTCTACGCCTCCGTCCGCCTCGACATCCGGCGCATCGGCCAGATCAAGGAAGCCGGCGGCGGCGACAAGAAGGACCCGGTCACGATCGGCAACCGCACGCGCGTGAAGGTCGTGAAGAACAAGATGGCGCCGCCGTTCAGGGAGGTCGAGTTCGACATCCTCTACGGCCAGGGCATCTCGAAGGCGGGCGACATCATCGACCTCGCAACCGACCTCGGCATCGTCGACAAGAGCGGCGCGTGGTTCTCGTACGGCAGCGAGCGCATCGGCCAGGGCCGCGAGAACGCGAAGACCTACCTCGAGCAGCACCCGCAGCTCATGGACAAGCTCGAGGCGATGATCCTCTCGAAGCACGGCATTAAGCCGCGCGCCGGCGGTCCGACCCCCGAGGTCGACACGAAGGCCGACGCGAAGGACGCGAAGGACAAGGACGCGAAGGCAGCATCGAAGGGCGAGGTCGCGCCCGACGGCAAGCCGGTCGTCCGCATGAACCCGCCCGCGAAGAACGGCGCGGACGAGAAGCGTCCCGGCAAGCCCGCCAACTGATCGTCCTCCCTCGCGCCCACGCGAGGCGCGGAAAGACAACGAGGCCGCTGCGCTCCGAGCGTGGCGGCCTCTTCGTTTTGCGAGGTGTCATCGTCCGTGTCGCGACGTCAATCCACGGTGCAGCGGTACACGAGAACCCTTGCATGCGAACGCCACGAGCCGCCCGCCCCGGCCGAGGCGCGATGACTGGTCCGCCACGCTCAGGTCGGCTAGCGTCGCGGGGCGAGGTTCGGGATTTCGTTGAGGCTTCGTCGCGGGCGTGAGCGGGCGTGGGCGCTGGCGAGCGCGGCAGGGCTTGCGGTTGCGTCCTGGGCCGGTTCAGCGATCGGGGCGCCCTTCGAGCTGACCTGGTCGGCTCCGGAGGGCTGCCCCTCGCGTGAAGCGATGATCGACGCGACCCTGGAGCGACTCGAGGAGTCTCGCTCCGACGCTCCGCCTGAGCTCTTCGTGCAGGGCACGGTCCGCCGGGAGAGCGGCGGGTTCGTGGTCTCGCTGGCGCTACGGGACGCGTTCGGGCGTGGCATGGGGGAGCGCGAGGTGCGCGTCGAACGGCAGAGTTGCGAGGCGGTCGAAGGGATGGGAGCCCTCGTCCTCGCGCTGATGATCGCGGTCGCCCGGCCCAACCTCGCCCCGCACACCGAATCGGCGCAGGAACCCGGAACGGCGCCGCCGTCGTCCGAGCCGCCGTCGTCCACGCCGCCGTCGTCCGAACCACCAAGCCCTCCGCCCGTTCGTCGGCCAGGCAGGGCGGCCACGGGGCGCGAGCTTCCTCGTTCCTCGTCCGAGGAGCGTCCGCTCCGCCTCTTGGTCGGAGCTGGCGGCACGGCATCGCTCGGCGTCTTGCCGATCGCGGGGCTCGGCTTCGGACTGCGCGCGATGGTCTCTCCGCGGTCGATCGTTCTGGTCGGCGTGGAGGGCGGGTTCGACGCCGGCGCGTCCGTGGAAGCTCGCGGCGGCGAGGTCGGGTTCCAGATGTTCAGCGCGGCCGCCCGTGTCGGGCTCTCGGCCCTGCAGACACCGCGGTTCGAGCTCATCCCCAACGTCGATCTGCGTGGAGGGCTGATACGCACCTCAGCGCGAGGCCTTCGCACCGTCGAGAGCGACGACCGCACCGTCGTCCTCGCCGGACTCGGCGTGCTCGCCCGCGCCAAGCTCGGTCAGGGCTTCTTCGCGGAGGTCTTGCCCGAGGTCGCGGCGGTCTTCTTTCGCCGTCAGTTCCAGATCCGCGGCGGCGGCCCACTCTACGACGTCCATCGGGTCGGAGCGGTCGAGGCGCGTCTCTCGCTCGGGCTTGGGTACGAGTTTCGGTAGTCGCGACAAATCGACCTGGGCCCACAATGGAATTCCGGACCGGCGTGCATAAGATCCAACGTGCACGCCTCGCTTCTTCGTGTCGCCATGCGGGACGCTAGCGAACCAGCGCCCGCGCGGATGCCCATCGGGGAGCTCTTCTCGACGTGCCTCCCGTTCGTATGGCGCAACCTGAGGCAGCTCGGGGTGCACGAGCCCGATCTCGAAGATCAGAGCCAGGAGGTCTTTCTCACCGCGCATCGTCGTTACGACGAGTGGGATGGTCAGCACCCGCGCGCCTGGCTCTACGCGATCGTCCGGCGCTGCGCGTCGGCCTATCGCCGCCGGAGTCATCGCCGCCACGAGAGTCCCGTCGAGACGGTGCCGGAGCGTAGCGATCTGCGCGATCCCTCCGCTCGCGCAGAGATCGAGCTCCTGCTTCGCGTCCTCGACGGGCTCGACGAGGAGAAGCAGGCCGTCCTCCTGCTCTACGAGGTCGAAGGTATGTCGGTGCCGGAAATCGCCGCGGCCGTTCAATGTCCGCTCCCGACCGCCTACACACGTCTTTACGCCGCGCGGCGCGAGCTGACGCGTGCTCTCGAAGGGGTGAAGAAATGACCCATCGCAACGACCCGCCTCGCTTCGAGGAGGAGGGGCCCGAAGCGCTGCGCGCGCTCATGCGCGCCATGCACCAGCGCGGCCCCAGTGACGCCGCGGCGGAACGAATCGCAAAGCGGCTCGCGACGGCGGGCGTTCCCACGGCGCCCGTGAAAGACGCGCCGCTCGCCGGGCATTGGGCCGCTTCTCACAAGCTCGCCCTCGCGGCGCTGGCGGCTCTCGGGGTGATCACGCTCGGTTGGCAAGCCACACACGCATCACCGCCGGCCAGCCCTGCTTCGCCGAGCGATGCCTTCGAAGCCGTCCCGAGCTCTGTTGCGTCGCCGACGACCGCAGCCTCCGCGCCCGTGGCTCCCGCGAACGTCGCCCCGATCGAACCCGCGGTAGTCGCGATCGGTGACTTGCCGTCTGCGTCGCCGCCCGCGGCCCGTCCAGCGGGGGCGGCCCTCTCCGCCGGCGGCGTGAAGGCCAAGACGTCGACCGGAAACGGCGGCGGGGCGGCGTCTCCGACGGAGCTCGAGATCATGCAGCGCGCCCAGTCGGCGCTCGCCGCGGATCCAGCGCGCGCGCTCGCGATCACGAACGAACACGCGCGCGCGTATCCGTCCGGCGAGCTCGTCCAGGAGCGCGAGCTCATCGCCATCGAGGCGCTCGCTCGAACCGGTCGCAAAGACCAAGCGGAGGCGCGCGCTCACGCGCTCATCCAGCGATTCCCTCGGACGCCGTACGCTGCGCGACTCGAGCTCGCGATCGGCAGGCCTCTGCCGTCGCTCGGCGCTCCTCGCAATCCGTAATTTCAATGGTCGGGCGCATCGACGCCCGGCCCGAACTCGTGAACTCCGAATCAGGAGAATCTCGGCATGACTCGACGTGTCGCGCAATGGACTGCGCAATTGGCTCTAACATTGCCCGCTACGTTCGCGTGGCTCGGCGGCTGCGGCGTGTCCAACACGGTCATCGCCGAGGTCGACGAAGCCGGCCCGGTGGCCTTCACGACGGGCGACGCTGCAACCGCCGACGTGAGCACCGGCCTCATCGACTACTGTCCCACGAACAATTGCCCTCCGGGGTGGACGACGTGCCCGAACTCGCGCTTCCCGTGCGACGTGAACCTGGAGAACAACCTCGACAACTGCGGCGCATGCGGCCACGCATGCCCCACGGCAACCGGCTGGGAAGCCTACTCGTGCATCGGTGCTGCCTGCGTCGTGAACTGCGCGACTGGGGCGAACGCCAAGCTCGACTGCGACGGCCTCGCCGACAACGGGTGCGAGACGTCCGGATCCTCAAACGAGAACTGCGGCGCGTGCGGGAACAAGTGCCCTGATCCGGCGAATCCTTGCATTTACTATATCGACACCCGGGAAATGAAATGTGGCTGCCCCGTTGGCAAACAATGGTGCACCTCCCGCTGCCTGAGCAAGGACGCCGATGACCATTGCGGCGCTTGCAACAACAAGTGCAACCCCAACGGGGACGGAGGAACACTGCCGCCCAACAGATACTACGGGTGCAAAAACGAGCAGTGCGGAGCCCTCAAATGCAAGACCGGCTTTGATAATTGCGACGGGCTGGAAGACAACGGATGCGAGACATCCCTCACAACGAACACAGACTGCGGCGCATGTGGGAATGCGTGTCCGACCGGTCAGGCGTGCCGCGTCGATCCTGACAAGACGGTGCGGTGCATGTGTCCGCCAGGCCAAACGTTCTGCGGGACGGGGCACCAACTCGCTGGCTTGGACGAAGGCGCGTGCGTGGACGTCGCCACGAACCAGGACCATTGCGGCGCCTGCTTCGCCTCGTGCCTGGCGACCGACAACGGTGATAACTCCGCTGCTGTCTGCAAGCACGGAACATGCGTAAGCGAATGCCACGCAGGCTTGGCCGACTGCAACAATAGCGCACTTGATGGCTGTGAGGTAAACCTGAACAGCGATCCGCGCAATTGCGGATCTTGCGGAAGCGCCTGCGACGCGGTGGCCGGTCAGGCGTGCGTCGGCGGTCGGTGCGTGGTCGAGCCATGCGACGCGGATGCGGGTGGAGGGACTGCCCGATGACGACGATGCGCTCCTCAGTTCTCGCGCGGCTGCTCGCGGCAGGCGTCCTCTCGTGTGCGGCGGCGAGCACGCTCCTCGGCGCGTGTGCGTCCAACGAAAGCGCGTCCCCCGACGTGCCGGACGCGACAGTGACGCTGACGCCCACGCTAGACGCTGGGCTCGGCGACGCCGAAGCCGAAGCGTGTACCACCGACGACTGTGAGTACTTCCCGGCGGCGTGCGCGCCGGATGTGCTCTGCCCGAACGGTCCCTTCGATCCCGAAAACCCGGCGATGGGCCTGGATTGGGGTACGCGAATCAACGTCGTCGTCGGCCGTTCGGCGAGCGACGTTTGGTTCGCCGGCACGGCCGGAGCGGTCGGCCACTTCGACGGAACGTCCTGGACACCATCCGACGTCGGGTCCCAGGAGACCCAGAACATCCTCTGGCTCCTCGACTCGGCGGAGGTCTTGCTCGGAGCAGTGAACCCAGTTGATCGGGTCTACACGCGTGGCCTCGACGTCGACGCGGGCAGTCCGGTCTCTGCGGGTGGCTGGTCGCTTCAGCCAGCTCTGGAGGGCCGATACAACGACCTCTGGCAGCTCACGGCAGCGTGGGCCATGCCCGGCTCGAGGTCGCTCTGGTTGGCGACCCCCAGCGCTCTCTGGCGTTTGTATCGAACTCCGGAGTCGACGTTCGAGCTCCTTCCCGGCATTCCGTGGTCCGTATGCAGCGTCATCCCGTGTCGCTCGATGCGGAGCATCCACGGGGCCTCGGAAAGGACCGTCTGGGCCGTCGGCGACCTTGGCGCGGTGGTGCGCATCACCGACGCGGACGGCGCTACGCCGACGGCGACACCTTTCAACACGCGGACGTGGACAGGATTGTCCGGCGTATGGGCCGCGTCCGACACCGACGTTTGGGCGGTCGGCGGGACGGGCACGATCCTCCACTACACGGGGGACCCGCTGCGCTGGGACGTCGTCTCGGACGTGCCGACGAGCGAGAATCTCAATGCCGTGTGGGGCACGTCCCCGTCCGACATCTGGGCTGTCGGCAATGCAGGAGTCGTCCTCCACTACGATGGATCACGCTGGTCGCGCGTGAAGGTCGCGGGCGCCGGCGTCCGCCGGCCCGACCTCTACACCATATGGTCGCCGGGGGCCGGACACGTCTGGGTCGGCGGCCAAGGCATCTTGCTCGCTCTCGGAGGAAACCCATGAGACGTTTACTTCTGCTCGCTTGCGCCTCGACCGGACTCGCGGCGGCCGTGGCCTGCGCGACGTCGGACGTCGACGCACCGTCAGAGTCGCCGAACGATGCGATCCCCAACGCGCTACCGGAGGGCGGGAGCGACGACGGGGGCGCCGCCGATGACGGTGCAGTCCCACGCGTGCCCTCCTGCAGCGATGCGGGCTGGTGCACGACCTCGCTACCGGATCCCGATCTGACGCTGAAAGACATCTGGCCCTTCGAGAGTCGCGCGTTCGCGATCGCCGAGAGCCCGACTCAGGGGGTCAAAATCCTCGAGTGGGACGACGCCGTGCAGAAGTGGGAGTACATCGACGACAATACACAGAACACGTTCGAGTCTGGAGAGTACGCAGGAAAGATCTGGGCGCCGAACGAGAACGAGCTCTACTACGGAGTCGCGCCCGCGTTCATCTACCATGGCAAGCGCACCGCGCCGTCATCACCTTGGTCGTGGCAGCGCAGCCGTCTCGAGAACAACAGTCGCGACACCAATCCCGACCGCGACCCTGGCGTTGCCCGTCTCGGTCCACCGTCAGGAACGGTCCAGGCGGCGCTCCGTATGCCGCCGGCCGACTTTCCTGCGCTCGGCGTGTGGGGGACGTCCGCCGACGATGTCTACGCCTGGTACGCGAACACGATCTTCCATCGAACGAGCGAGAGCGGCGGAGAGGCCACCTGGGTGGCCGAGTACATCGCGGACGACACAACAGATCTGTCCGACACGTTCTTCCTCTTCAGCGCCACCGGATCGAGCCGCGACGATGTCTGGTTCTCCGGCACGCGAGGCCGACATGCGAACACGGGCGTCTTCTCGTGCCCCCTCGTCGTTCACAAGACCGCCAAAGGGTACCGTCGCCTCGTCGATCACACCATCAGCGGGACGAGCAATGCCGATCACACCCAAGGAATCTGCGGCGTGAAGGCAAATGCCCTGAACTTCCAATTTTGGAGCCTGGGTGTACCAGGCCTGATTCCCCCGGGCCCGATGGCCTACCGGGCCGGCGGGTGGCTCACGAGCATCGCGTCGGCAGGCCCCAACGCCATCGCCAGCATCTATCAAGGCCGCCACTTTGCTTATGTTGATGCGAAAGACGGCGGCATTGCGCGAATCAACCAAACAACCGTCAGGCCTCCTCGCAACGACACGCCATCCATCTTGACCTCGGTCTGGGTCCACGAGACCGAGACGTGGATGAGCGGATGGGGACTCGTCCTTCGAATGGACAAGGACGTCGATCAGTGGAGCACTGGCAAGCACCTCACCGAACCCTCGAACGCCACGGACGGTGGCGAGGGCACGTACAGCGTCTCCACGACCGTGCTCGGTGGCGCGCCCCTCGGCGCGCCCCTCTACCAGGTGCGAGGCACCTCCAACACCAACCTCTGGGCAATCGGAGCCCGTTATGCACTTCACAAGACGACGCCCTAGTCAGAGCGCTTCGCCCATCCTCGTCGCCGTCTCCTTCTTGGCGTCAGGCGGCGCGGCGGCGAGCTGTTCGAGCAGCGACGGCGATGGCTCCGGTCCGGATTCGATCGATGCGGCCGCTGACGTGGCGAGCGCGTCAAAGGACTCAGGCATCGATGCGCCGAGCATCCGCGATGCCGGCTCCGTGGATGCAGCACCATTGCCAATCGTCTGCACGTCCCCGCCGTGCGCGACGTCGCTCGTGACGACGCTCGGCGCCGGCATCAACGACCGCGCCGAGGGCTTCTGCGCGCTGCTCGGTGACGGCACAGTCGCGTGCTGGGGCGCGAACGGCGCTGGCCAGCTCGGGCGAGGCGACGACGCGGGAAAGGTCGATAGCTCAAACGCGGCGCGCGTGGTCGGCCTGTCGGAGATCGTCACGATCGATCACACGTGCGCAGTCGACAGGAACGGTGCAGTGTGGTGCTGGGGGACCGGGCCGTTCCTTCGTCAGGCCGACGCTGGCTCGGTGACGACGGAGGGCACGCCGGTGCAGCTCGATCTCCCTCCCGCTACGAAGGTCGCGGTCGGCTACACCACCGCGTGCGCGACGGTGGAGGGCGGCGTCCATTGCTGGGGCAGCAACGCGGACGCACAACTGAGCCCGCTCCCGGCCGCATCCGAAGACAGAGGCCTGCCGAGGTCGGTGCCCATCCCGCCAGGCGCACCCGTCCGCGCCATGGCCGTCGGCAGGGCGACCTTCGTCCTCCGCGAGGACGGCACGCTCGTGACTTGGGGTGCAAATCCGCCGCTCGGACGCATCTCGCCGCTCTTCCCCGATCCGTATCCCGATCACGTCGAGATCAGCGGATTCGCCATGGTCGACCTGGCACACGACAACGCCTGCGCGACTGCAGGCGGCATCGGCTACTGCTGGGGAGCCCCCAGCGTCCCGGGCAAGGGATCGGCCATCGACCGCGCACTCCCCGAGCCGGTCGTAACCCCGGAGCCGATCGTCGATATTGCGACGACGCAAACTCACGTCATCCAAGATCTCGGTCTGAAGCGGTCTCGCTGGTGTGCGTCGTCGGTATCCGGCGCCGTCTACTGTTGGGGACTCAACGAGAGTGGACAAGCAGGAGACGGCACGCAGAACTACGCGTTCGACGCCGTCCAGGTCGAGGGGCTCCCCGAGCCGGCCGCACAAGTGAAGACGACGCCCAATACGACGTGTGCGCTCTTGACGAATGGCAAGGTCTATTGCTGGGGCAGCAACCACAACGGTCAACTGGGTAACGGACAGTCTCCGGGGAGGAGCTTCGTCCCGGTCGAGGTGATGCTTCCATGAACATGCGCATTACGAGCGCCCTGACGCTCTCCGTTGCCGGTCTGGCGTTCTTCGCCGCGGCCGCGTGCGGGGAGACCCGCGGCGGCTTCACCCCCTCGCCGCCCGGCTTCGACCCTAACCCGCCGCCGGACGCCGGCGACTGCCCATTCCAATGCTCGATCGACGGCCGCTCGGTCGTTCGTTCGTGCACGGGCGAGGTCATCGAGACTTGTCCGCCGGAGCAGGCGTGCGGCGCCGCGAGTTGTCAGGAGCCGTGTTCCGCTGCCGCCGCGGACCAGAGCTCGAATGGCTGCGACTTCTATTTCCAATCGCCCGCGACGGAGCCGGCGTATGCGGGCTCCTGCTATGCGACGTTCATTGTCAACACGTCGACACAGCCCGTGGACGTCACCCTCGAGCGGGAGGGCAAAACCCTCGACCTCTCGAAGTCGATGTTCCGCACGGCCCCCGGGGATGCGACGCTGTTCGCGCACACCGGCCCGATCGCTCCTGGTGAGAGCGCCATTCTCTTCCTCTCGGAGGCGTCGAGCGCAACCGCCCGCTACCACGTGGCCTGCCCCTCCGGTGTGACCGCTGCGGTGCTGGAGGACAATGCGTTGTCTACCACCGGAATCGGCTCGTCCTTTCGCTTGAAGTCGAGCGCGCCGGTGTCGCTCGTTGCGATGCATCCGTTCGGCGGCGCAGCGAGCTTCCTTCCCACGGCGACGCTCCTCTTGCCGGTCGTGACCTGGGCGAAGCAGCATGTCCTCGTCGCTCCCTGGGAGGCTGCGCTTTATGGTGGGAAGAGGATTATCGGTCTCCCGACCACGCAGATCGTAGCGTCCGAAGACGACACCGAGCTGACGATCCGGCCAACGCGTGACATCACAACTGGACCTGGCGTCAACGGCACGCTGGCGAACGTTCCGGCGACCTATCGTCTCGATAAGGGCCAGCACCTTCAGCTCGTCCAGCTCGACGAGCTCTCGGGAAGCATCGTCAGCTCGAACAAGCCGACGACGGTCTTCAGCGGTCACACCTGCGCACAGATTCCGGCCACCGCTGGCGCTTGCGACGTCTTCCAGCAGCAGATCCCTGCCTACGAGCACTGGGGATCGGAGTACGTCGCCGTCGGCTATCGGCCGCGCCTCGGCGACGAGGACGAGGCGATGCCTTATCGTATCGTCGCCGCCCGCGATGGGACGCGCCTCGACTACGATCCGACGATCCCTGCCGGTGCTCCGACCGAGCTGTCCGCTGGCGAAGTGGCGACGTTCCCCGCCGGTGTCGGCGACGCGTTCGTGGTGCGCACGCAGGATGCCGACCATCCGATCTACCTCGCCGCATACATGACCGGCGTGGAGGGCGGCTACTTCGGTGCGCCCGGCACAGGCTTCAAAGGGGATCCCGAGTTCGTCAACGTCGTCCCTGCCGGACAGTACTTGAGCTCCTACAGCTTCTACGCCGATCCGACGTACGCGGAGACCTCCCTCGTGATCGTGAGAGCAAAGAGCCACGGCGCATTCAAGGACGTCTGGCTCGAGTGCGCCGGCAACTTGACCGACTTTCGTCCGATCGGGACGCGGGGCGACTACGAGTTCACGCGCGTCGACCTCGCGAGGGGTGGCCTCCCTGGTCAGACGTTCGGAGACAAGACCTGTCAGACCGGCCTTCAGCGCATGAAGAGCGAGGGCCCGTTCACCGCCACCCTTTGGGGCTGGGGTAGCTACTCCAGCTACGCCTATCCCGGAGGCATGGCAAATCGCAAGCTCGTCACGACACCGCTCGACTTGCTCCGATGACGCCCAGGGATGCCAGCTGGCTCGTCGGCGGCATCGCTCCGGCGATCGCTATCCGGCGGGCTGGAGAGCCGGCCCGTCCGCGAAGGAGGCAACTGACCGTCCTCGCGTCACCGGCGCGTTCGATGCCCGTGCAGAGAGATGGGCCTCGAGACCGAGCCGCCCCGGAGCTTGGAGCTGCGCCGTAGCGCCCCTCGAGCTGCCGTAGAAGTGCAGCGGCGGCCTCGATCGACGAGCGACGCCGAAGGACGCGCGCTAAGCTCTCGCTCGCTATGCTGCGCACGGTCCATGCCGTCCGTTACGTCCTCCCCTTTCGCGAGGGCGGGTCCGTCCCCGCGCTCGTCGAGGCGGACGATCTCGGTCACTACGTCGTCAAGCTTCGCGGCGCGAGCCAAGGAGCCAAGGCCCTCGTCGCGGAGCTCGTGGCGGGCGAGCTCGCACGTGCGGTGGGGTTGCCGGTCCCCGAGATCGTGCTCGTCGATCTGCCGCGGGAGCTCGCTGCGAGCGAGCCGGACCCCGAGCTCTGCCTGCCGCTCGAGGCGAGCGTCGGGCTCAACGTCGGCCTCGACTACTTGCCGGGGAGCATCACGTTCGACCCGCTCGTGACCAAGATCGATGCGATGGCCGCGTCGCGGATCGTGCTCCTCGACGCGTTCGTGATGAACGTCGATCGCACGCCGCGGAACCCCAATCTCCTGTCGTGGCATTCGAAGACATGGCTCATCGACCATGGCGCCTCGCTCTACTTCCACCACGGCTGGTCGCCGGACGATCCGCTCGACGGCGCCACCGACCCGTTCGCAGAGGTGAAGGACCACGTGCTCCTTCTGCGCGCGTCCGGTCTGCCGGAGGCCGCGGATCAGCTGAGTACGGCGATCACCGACGACGTGATCGCGAACGTCGTCCGAAGCATTCCGGACGACCTCCTCGGACCCGAGCAGGGCTTCGACGACGTGACGTCCCATCGGGCCGCATACGTCGCGTGGCTCCGACAGCGCGTTCAGACCATCCCCGCCATCCTCGAGGAGGCCCAACGTGCGCGCGCGCTCCGCGTTTGAGTACGCGATCGTGCGCGTCGTGCCTCACGTCGAGCGCGAGGAGTTCGTGAACGCGGGGGTCATCCTCTACTGCGAGGACCGCGCTCTCTTGATCGCGCGAATCGAGCTCGACGAGGCGCGCTTGCTCGCGATAGCCCCCGACGTCGATCTCGAGCTGGTGACGAGTCACCTCGACGCGATCGCACGTGTGTGCGAAGGCCGCGCGTCGTCCGGCCCGATCGGCCATCTGCCGATTCGCGAGCGGTGGCGCTATCTGGTAGCCCCGAAGAGCACGATCCTCCAGACGTCACCACCACACGCAGGGATGTCCGACGCACCAGAAGAGGTGCTCGAGCGGCTCATCGCGCGAGTCGTGCGGTCTCCCCGCGCGTCGACTCAGTCGCCTCCTCCGACAGAACCAAGCTAGGGCGGCCGGATCGGGCGACGACAGATCGGGCTCGGCTGCCGGATCGTCGGCTCGCCCAGGTAGAAGAGCCGGAGGTCGCCCCGCCTCGACGCGCTGACGACCTCGATCACCTAGTTCACCGGGCTGAGCGGGGTCTCGACCAGCTTGCGGAGCGCCATGCCGCCCGGGTAGCCGTAGCTCGCGGCGATGTCCCAGCCCCAGATCGTCGCGGAGAAGGGTCCCTCGCTCCGCGTCCGCTGGAGGCCGGTGATGCATTGCTTGTCGCCGAACTTCTCGCCCGGCTTGAAGCCGCGCGAGAGGTCCACGCGCCGGTACTCGTAATCGCCTCGCGTGCCGATGGAGATGAAGTCCGGCAGCTCGCCAGCGCACTCGAGCCACACGGGCTTGAACTCACCGCGCACGCTCTTCCGAACGATGACGAGCGAGTTCTCGCGGTAGGCCGAGTCGGCGTAGAAGCTGTACGCGCTCCTGTATTGCCCCGCCGGCACGACGTTGACGAAGTCGGGATCTCCCATCCCGCCGAGGCCCGGTCCGCTGCCGCCGGACATGTGCAGCCCGAGGTAAAACGGATGCTCGGCGTCGCGCGAGCGGACGACGAACGGCTCGCTCGCCCGCGCCCGGAAGAGCACGAGCTCACCGGCATTCACGGTGAGGGGCGCACCGGCGGGCTTGACCGGATCGTAGTCGAGCTCCGTTCCGTCGCGCCCTCCCACCATCCGGTACCAGACGAGCTCGTCGCCGTCCTTCGGACGCGGCCGATAAGAGACGCCGACGTACTCCGAGCCCCACTGCTCGTACGGCGGGATCTGCTGGGCCAGCGAATCGCACGCGCCCTGGTTTCTGTCTGGGACGACCGCGCAAACGTTCCCGCCGACCGTGATGGTCGGCTTGTTCGAGGTCACCACGCTGCCGGTGAGCTCTTCGACCTGGATGATCTGAGCGAACTGCCCCTTCGAGAGGTTGATCTTCGTCGGCATCCCGGCGGCGGCTCCGATGAAGCCGTTGCCGTTGCGGATGGCCTTCGTGCCAATGATCGTGATCTCGGTCTCGTCCTCCGAGGCGTAGATCTGGGTCGTCGGGTCTGCGACTCCACTCTCCCAACCGTTGACGATCACGTGCTCCTTCGCCCACGCGCCCACGGGGAAGACGAGCGTCGCCGACGGGGTGTAGCTCGCCGCTCCGCCGTACGGGAACATCGAGGTGACCCCGACGGGGACGTCGCTCTCGAGGTGGAAGGCCGGCCCGACCCCGGACCCGAAGGTGCCGAAATCCTCCTCGATGGCAGCCGTCACCGGCTTCGGACAGCTGATGTAGTCGACCTTCTCCGAGACCGTGCGCGATTTGGTCTGGTCCCGGTCGGACACGAAGACGATCGCGCTCTCGCCGGGGGCGATCGGGCCCTCGTGTAGCTCGAGGTCCGTGCTCTTCGGCACCGCCCGGTAGACCGAACGAGAGAGATCGAGCGAGCGGCCGCGAAACTCGAGCGAGAGCGTGGCCGGCCGGTTCGAGCTGTTGACGACGAAGACCGCGTGACACGACTGCAAGGGCCACGGCTCGAAGCGCGGGGCGGAGAAGTAGAACTCGCAGCCGTCCGAGCTTCGGTCCGCGGCGGCTGCCTCGCAGGGCTCCAGGCATTGGGCTGCGCCGCATGCCTTGTCGTCGGCGCATGTCTCGTACACCTCACCGGTGCACGAATCGACGACCGAGCGGCCGTCGAGCGAGCACTGGGAGTAGCAGACCTCGGCGTCGGCGCCGCCGTCTGGGGCGGTGTCGAAGCCCTTCGGCTCGGAGCCAAAGCGGTCGCGGTCGTCTCCGCACGCCCCAGTCGTGGACGCGACGAGGCCGAGCACCAGCAGGGCAGAGGCGGCGCCGATCGAATAGCGAACGCGCATCATGGGAGCTTCACTTCCGTTGGAACGACGACCGAGCCCTTGGACAGTCCGGCGCCGAGCTGGCCGTTCGCGTTGTTCCCCCAGCAGTACACTTTGCCGTTCGTCAAGATCGCGCACGTCGAATAGGGCATCACCTTCACCTCGGCCGCCGGCGCGGGGAGGCCCTGCACGCGGACGGTTCCAAGCGCAAACTTCTTCGTTCCGTCGCCGGCCTGACCGGCGTTGTTCAGGCCCCAGCAGTAGACCTCTCCCGAGATCGACGTCGCGCACCAGCGGCGTCGCTCCAGGTACGCCACGTAGTTGTCCGACACCCTCCAGGACTGCGTCGTCGCGATGCGCGCGATCGGCTCCGGTGTGTCGACCGCGATCGGGAGCGCCCGAGCGAGCTTGTTCTCGGTGCTGGTCGGGCTCGCGACGTCCGCTCCGCCCCAGCACCACCCGACGCCGTTCGCGACGGCGCACGTCTCCGGACCGGCCGTGGAGACCATCGTGACGTGGTCGAGCGCGATCGGCGTCGGCCACGCGTCGATGTACATCGGCGTCGGACGCCCGACGCCGGGCGAGGCGCCCCAGCTCAGGAGCTTGCCATCCTCGTAGAGCGCGAAGGTCGCGCCCCCGACCGCGATGTCCTTCGCGCCGGCGGCGCGCGGAATTTGCCGCGGTGGCGCATTGAGCTCTTGGACGGAGATGTCCTCCGCCACCTGGTGCGCAGCGTTCGAGCCCCAGCAGTAGACGCTCTCGTCGCGGAGGACGGCGCACCCCACGGTCGGCGTGACATCGATCGCTCGCACGGGGCCGGGCAAGGGCAGGCGCACGGGACTCGTATGCGCGGTCGACGCTGACGTGTCGCTCTGCAGAAACGGCCCACTTCCCCAGCACCAGGCGGCGCCGTCGCTGTCGACGGCGCACGAGCGCGCGAGCTTCGTGATCGGAGGCAGGCCGGGGACGCGCACGGGCCGCGGGCTGTCGACAGCGGTGACCGCGGGGTCTCCGATCTGACCGGCGTTGTTCGCGCCCCAGCACGCGACGGTGCCGTCGGTGAGGAGCGCGCAGTAGCCTTCCTCGCGCGACGTCGCGCTGCTCGCCAGGCTGGTCGTGAGGGCGACCGCGCACGGGGGGGCCTCGCACTCGATGGGCAGCGGCGCGGCGTCGACGACCGCGACGTCGTCGCCCCCCGTGTCGACCACGTCCTCGGCGGTAGCGCTGTCGAAGAGAGCGTCCGTCCCGGCGTCGTCGACGCTGGTGTTCTCCGGCCCGGGATCGCCGTCGCTGTTGCTCGAGCAGCTCGCCGTCATCGCGGCCAGCCCCGAGAGCCCCGCGAGCACGACGAGGGCGGCGTGCGCGCGAGAGCTAAGGAGTCGTCTTGTGATACGCATGGCGAGCTCCAACCGCCCAGAGGTTGTGATTCGAAGTTCCGCGAATTCTGTGAAACGCCGTTCGGACCGGGGCGCCGTCACGCGAGAGCGTGGACACCGAGAGCAGGCCGTCGTCCGCTCGGACGGCGACGAGCCCCCATGCGGTGAGCCAGGTCTCGCCTTCACCTTGCCAGAGCGAGGTCATGATCTTAGGTGGCCCGTTGGGAACCAAGGTCGTCGTGGCGAGCTTGACCGGGAGCACCGACTGCTCGAACGTGAAGCCGTCCGGCGAGACGCCGCCGTCGCTCGACCCGCTGTCCGAGGCGCGGATGCGCGTGAAGTTGACGACCTCCGTGTTCGTTGCGCTCCTTCCGTTGTGGAGCGCGACGTACTCGGTCGCGCTCACCGGTTGGATGTCGGTGACCCAGCCGCCGAACGCGTTGCCGAGGCGCGGCGTGCCCGCTCGCACGCCGCACGCTGCCGCGCTGGAGCTGCCGACGACGCCGTCGGCGACGCGCTCCCAGCCGGCCGCCGTCTTATGCACGACGAGCGGGCAATTGAAGTAACGCCTCGTCGCGGTTGCACGATCTCGAGAGCCGACGAACCAGATGTCGTCCGGGCCGGTTCCGGAGGCGCCGAGGAAGAAGACGTGCTCGTCGGCGGCGTCGAGATCGTCGACCGTGTACACGGCCGACCAGGTGCCGCTTGCCGGATCGCGCTTGAAGATCGTGTTGCTGTAGCGCGCGTAGACGTCCGCCGGTCCCGCTCCCCAGACTCCGAAGGCTTCAACCGGCAGGCGCGCGACGCTGGAGAAGGGACTTGCGTGATCGTGCGTCGCCGGATGCCCGACGACGTTGTCGGGGAGCTCGGCGTGCGTCCACGTCCACTTGGTCGCGGGAGGGACGGGGCGCGTGCCGTGGAAGACGAACGAGCTTCCTACCGCGAAGTACACCTCGTCCGCGTTCGGGGCGTAGACGCCGCCGGCGAAGGTGCCCGAGCCCGCGCCGTTTTGGCTCTGGTCGTCGATGTACTCCCACGCGTTGGTGGACTTCTTCCACTCGAGGAACTTCACGCCCTCCGTGCGGCTCTGGGCGATCGCGAACGCGACGTCCTCGAGGGGCCAGACATCGCGGAAGTCGAGGTCCTCGTCGGGGAACGTCGTGATGCACCAGCCCGCAGGACTGCAATCGGGCAGCCGCGTATCCGGCACGTCGACGTCCCAGATGTCGACGTCGGGCACCCCGGCGTCGGGGAGCGTCGCGGGCGGCGACTCCGACTCCGGCTCCGGCTCCAGCGCCTCTTCCGTGCTTGCGCACGCGGCGATGATCGCCAGCGGCGCGGCTGCTGTCGCGAGGACAATCGAGGTTCTCATGGCTTTCCTCCGAGCGAGACGAGCGCGCCTTGCCCAGCGATCCAGACCCTCCCGGGCGAGGGGATCCAGATACGGTCGAGGCGTGGGCGCCTGCCGGCGAGACCGGCCACCTTCACGCGCTTCCAGGCCGTGCCGTCGTAGTGAAAGACCGTGCCCTCATCGCCGGCGATCCAGATGTCGCTCGGCGAGGAGCCGGCGATCGCATAGAGATGCTGCTTCGTGGGGAGCTCGTCGTACGCCTCCCAGAAGCGCTCGTCGCCACGGTAGCGACGAACGGTGCCGGTCGAGCCGACGGCCCAGACGTCGTCGGACGCCGGCGCCCAGACGCCGTGGAGCGCGTGGAGGGTCAGCGTGTTGAAGGCCGTCAGCGTCGGCGTGTCGGCCTCGGCATCGGTGATTCGGAACGCAGCGCCCTTGGGGCCGACCGCCCAGACCTCGTCGGCAGAGTGCCCGTCCAGGCCGTAGACCTCTCTGCACGCAAAGACGTTGCACTTGTTGAGCGTCGTTGCGTCGAGCGTGAACGCGTTGGTCGCGGGGGAGTAGCGCAGTCGCCAGAACCCGCCCGAGGCTGAGCCGCTCGGGCTGCTCGCCCTCGCGCCGACGAAGAGCGTGCGGGAGCCCGGGTGAGCCCACGTCGTCACGACGCGCATCTGCCGCCACGCGGCAGGAACCGTCACCGCCGCGAACGGAGCCCATCCGTCGGTGGAGGGCTCCACGCCCGCGTCGGCGACGGCGGGGAGGCCGCGCGCGAACAGGCGCGTCGGATCGTCGAACGCGATCTCGGCGTCGCCGAGCAGCCAGAGTCCATAGAGCGAGTTCTGGATGCCGGTCTCCGAGCGCTTCCACGAGTTGCCGTCGAAGCGCGCGACCGTCCCGGCGGCGCCGCTGAGCCAGGCGTCGTTCGGCGAGCGTGCGGCGAGCGCGAAGAGTCCGGTCCGGTGATCGAGACCGATCGACGGATCCGGATCGAAGAGAGGCGCCATGCAGAGCGCGTCCTCGGTGCAGTCGTCCGGGTAAAACTCGCAATCACCCGTGCAGACGGCGGCGTCGCCGCCGTCGAGGCCACCGTCGTTCTCGGGCGCCGGCACCGGCGTGTTTCGGTCCTCCGACGGAACCTCACCCCCTCCAGCGTCGGTCGCACACGCCGCGAGCGTCGTCGCCGCCTCTACACAGATTGCCGCGCTGGCCACCGCAAGCAGCCATCGATTCTTCATCGCGTCGGTCCTCCTGCGTCCTGAATCACGTCGCATGGCTCGACCATGCACTGACCGTCGACGCACGCCTGTCCTGCGATGCCGTCGCAGACGATCCCGCAGCCGCCGCAGTTCTTCGGGTCGGCGGCCACGTGGGTCTCGCACCCGTCGTCGCGGTTGCCGTTGCAGTCGCCCCAGCCGTTCCGGCACGACCGCTCGCACCTGCCGTAGACGCAGGCCTCGCTGGCTTGTGGGACGGTCACCTCGCAGGCCGCGCTGCACGCCCCGCAGTTACGTGGATCGTTGACGAGGTCCGCGCAGAACCCGGTGCACACCCCTCCGTTGCAGGCCCCGCAGAAGGTCTGCCCCTCTGGGCACATGCACGTCGGTATCAAGAACGGGGTCAATAGCCGGCACTGCTGCCCGTCCGGGCACTTGTTCGCGCACATGCCGCAGTTGTCGTCGTCGAGTAGAAGCTGCTCGCACCCGTTGTCGCGGACGGTGTCGCAGTCGCCCCATCCGCCGTTGCACTTCAGCGTTCCGCACTGACCGTCGTAGCAGCCGAAGTACATGTTCGGCGGAGGCGCCTCGCTGCCGTCGCCTTCGGGCGGACAGGCGTTGTCGCAGGCGCCGCAGTGCGCGTCGTCGTTCTCCGGGTCCACGCACGGAATAAGGTTTGCGGACGCGCAGTAGAGCTCGCCGGCTCGACACCCGCACCCGTAGTCCGCGAGCCCGCGGTTGATGCAGGGCTTGTCCGCCGGGCACTTGTTCCCGCACAGACCGCAGTGGTCGTCGCTCGACGGGTGTGTCTCGCACCCGTTGTCGGGGACGCCGTCGCAGTCGAGCGCGTCCTGTTCCTTGCAGGCCATCACGCAGCGTCCGTCGACGCATGCGTAGTCTTCGTTGCCCCCGACGACCGAGGATCGGCAGGCGTTGCCGCACTCGCCGCAGTTGTACGGGTCGGTCAAGAGGTCGGTGTCACAAAGGAACTGCGAGTTCGGACACGTGGTGTGACCGGGCGGGCAGCGATCCGACGGGCAATATGCCGTGAAGCCCATTGCAATCGCATCCGGCTCTGCATCCGGCGCCGAGAACGCCGGGGGCGTGGCGTCGTCCATCTCGGCGACGGTCACGTCGGCCCCGCCACAGCCTCCGAGCCACGCGAGGGCTGCGGGTACGATGAGAGTGAAAGGCGCACTGTATCGTGCGATACGTCGAAGCATCTCGGTTGTTCTCCTCGGGGGGAGGTCACGGAGTTGAGGGGGCGCTCTCGGGAGCCGCCGGGCTCGCCGAAGTCGCGGAGCCTGCCGGGAGCCGGTGCCCGATGGCTCTCTCGAGTCGAGCCGCGTACGGCGTGCGTGGATGACGCTGGACGAGAGCCAGCGCGCGTCTCCGCGCTTCGTCTCTCTGTCCCAACTTGGAGAGCGCCTCGACAGCGATGACTTCGCGCTCCTGGATGAACTCCCCGGATGGATACGTTCGCGCGTGCTCGTTCGTGATCGCGAGAGCTCGCTGCGGATCCGAGGTCAGCGCCGTTTGTGCGCGCAGAACGAAATCGAGCTCGGTCGAGGATGGCTCGGGGCCGGGCCTCTCGGTCGACGCGCGCGCAATCGCCCCCGTGGGCGCGGCCGAACCGCGCGCCGAGATGGGGGCCGCTGACGGAAGATGGTCGACCGAAACCACGGCCGGTTCATCCGCCGCATTCGGGGCGGGCCGAAGGCCCACCACTGCGGGTGGTTGGGGCGCGAGCCCCAAATTCACGATTGGAGGCTCGGATGGAGTCGTGGTGAGCTGCTCCGCTTTGGGCGGCTCCACAGCAGGAGAGACAACGGACTCTCTCGTCGCAGCAGTCGGCGCTGCATCGGTACGTTGCCATAAGAACGTGAGTCCGCCGGCGACCGCCAGGGCGACGAGGCCTAGTTTGTAATATGCGAACGGCGCCTCGGCGCCCTTCCCACCGCGTTCCGAATTCACTGCCGACGTCGCCATGCCGCGCGCCGTCGCGAGCCGCTTCGACATTCGTTCGAGGCTGGCGTCCGAGGGCCCTCTCTGACGCGCGCGAACGAACTTCCGGAGCGGCTCGGGCCCGTTGGTCTCGAGGCGGGGAGGTCCCGCGTCGTCGAGCTTCATGTCTCTTCTCCGAGCGCGCGCGTCAGCTCGCGTCGCGCAGCGTAGAGTCGCGTATAGGCTGTTTGGAGCGGGCATTTGAGAGTTTCGGCGACTTCGCGCATCGACATGCCCTCGACTTCGTAGAGGAGAAAGACGATCTGTTTGTCCTCGTCGAGCGAGTAGAGGACGCGGTTCAGGAGATCCATCTCCGCGCGGGCGGAGGGGTCGCGTGTGTCGATGCTCTCCGGCAACGACTCGACCGATTCCTCGTGGCGGCGATGGCTCCGGCGCCGATAGGTCGACGCCGTGCGGCGCGCGATGGAGTAGAGCCATGCGGGCGGGCGCTCCCCATCGCACTGCGCGATTCGCCGATGCGCGACGAGGAAGACCTCTTGGGTTTGATCCTCGAGGTCCGCCTCCGCCACCCCGAAATGCCGCAGGGTGCGCCAGACGAGCCCCGCGTAATCCGAGAAGAGCTCCTCGACCGTCAGCGGCGCGCCAGCCAGTTCGGAAGCGGTCTCCGGCACGGGGCCGGCGCATACGATCGAGTGCACACAAGGAGCAATGGGCGCCGATCGAACTTTTTCTTTGAGGCCGGCATCAAGGAAACTCGAAACCGACGCCAAGCGACAGTCTCGCCGCGAATGCGCTCGGCCGGTGCACACGGAAGAGCTCGTCTCCCCGACGGATCTGGAATCGATCGCGAAACAGGACCCCTTCGAGCTCGGGAAGGACCGCGACGAAGAGCGACGGCGTGATTTTGAGGCGCGCGAGCACGCCCGGCCCGGCGAGCACCGTCGCGCGGATCTCGTCGTGGACGACCCGGTACCGGGTCGGTGCGCTGCGAATGAAGGCGAGCCGCGCGCCGACCGTCGGAATGAGCTCGAAACGGGCCGTGCGCAAGATCGTCAGGCCCACTCGGGTCGAGCCACCGAAGACCTGGAATCCAACCGATCCAGTCCCGACGCGGACGGAGCCGCCGTCCTCGACGCTCGCCTCGACCCCGAAGACGAGCGAGCTCGGAGCGTACGTCGCGCGGAGCGCGAAGCCGAGCCCGACGGTCGGAAGAACGCCCCGCGAGCCGACGGCCGCAGCATCGAGCAGCAGGCGATGAGAGGACCGGGTGGGAGGAGACGAGGGCGTCGGCGCACGCCGCGCGGCAGCGGCACGAGGTGCCGGCGGTGTTGGAACGGTTGCTGGCGGCGGCTCAGCGAGCTCCTCTGGCTCGGCGAGCTCCTCCGGCTCAGCTCGATCCTCTGGCTCGGCTCCCTCCTCTGGCGGGCGGGCCACGGCGATCATCATCGCGAGGACGACGGACGTCGGCTTGGTGACCTCCTTGCAGCTCTGCCGTTCGACACGGACACTCCGCTCGCCGAGGGCCTCCCCGGACGCGTCCTTCATCGCGAGCGTGACGACGAATCCACGGTCGTCCGCCCGCACCGTCCCTTGCACGAGCAGCTCGGGTGGAACGTCGGACGGGGATTCTCCGAGACGTGCTTGTGTCGCCTCGATCATCTCCTGTCGCGACGGGCAGCCGTCGGGCGCGGACCAGGAGAGATCGAAGGGCGCTCCGTTCGCCGACGCCGGCCATAGCGCGACGGCGAGCGCGGTCTTGCTCGCCAACGCCCACGCACGCGTGCCGTTCAGCCTTGTGGGCACCCGTGACCTCGGCGCCCGATGGTACTCGACCGGATGACCAAGCCGAAACGGAACGCCCCCCGGCGCGCTCGGCGCGCTCGGCGCGCTCAGCAGTAGGTCGTGGGAGCCGAGTCTGAAACGCGAAAGGCGCCCCCGGCGCGGCGGTGCGGGCGGGCTGTCGTCCCACCAGGGTCGTGGAACGGGCACGTCCGGAGGGGCCTCTGCGTGCGGTTGGGACGCGAGCCCCTGATTCAGCGCGTCGCCGTCCGGTGGTGACGCGGCGACCGGGGCAGGCGCCGGCGGTTGAGCTCGGCAGCCCGGCTCGTCGGCTCGCCCCGGTGTAAGAGCCGGAGGTCGCCCCGCCTCGACGCGCTGACGATCGGATAGTGCGTCCCGGCGCCACCGTACGGATACATCCACGTGACTCCGACCGGGACATTGCTCTTCAGGCGGAACGCGTCGCCGATGCCGGAGCTGAAGAGCTGAAAGTCCGCTTCGAGCGCGGGCTCCGCCTCCGTCGGGCCCGGATACGCACTGCTACGCGCTCATTTTAGGATCGACCAATCAACAGTGTGATCGCCATCGATGTCATCGAGTCCAGGGAGGCAAATGGAGTACTGTAGCGAGCCAAAACGTCGATTGACGAGCAGATACAGGATTCCGAAACAGACCTGAGACCGCTGTTCGTCGACGTAGAGAGCGTGCAGTTGGAGATCTCCGTCCTTGGCGCGAGGATTGCCAATTACTTGAAACGGGTAGACGCGGAAGGTGTTCTTGCCATGAACGAAGGTGCCGGGTTCGGTACCGGAAAGTGCGTAACCATCTCCATCTACCTTGAATCGAATGGGGGTGTTTGGCGGAATCGGGATGTCGAAGGCGGGCAGCGCAATCGACGCGGTGTAGGAGCCGTGAGTTTCGCTCCCCTGCCCAGTAGCGGGCTCGTCCGCGAGATCGTTTGCCGCTGTGCTCTCGTGGAAAACGTCGGTCATGGTGACGTTGCCATCATCGTCGATATCGACGTAAAGCCAGAGTATCCACAAGCGGTCCGGAGCGACGGCCCAGAACTGGTAGAGTACCTTGGACTCGAACGGTTGACGCTCGTAGATGAATGCCGGCAGCGTCGCTCCATCGATCTCGACGGTCCCGACGTTGTTGGTGAACGAGAAAGCTCCGACGACGTTGGAGCCCCGGCCGGCAATCGTGAGCGCGAAGTCCGTCTCGAGCGAGCTGGACGTCGGGCCGAGAGCGATCCTCGTCGGAGTCGAGTCGTCCACGCCAGGCGCGTCCAGTCCCGCATCCATCGTAACGTCGGACACATTTTCGGCCGCGGGCGTGCTGAGCGCGCTCTCTTTGCAGCCGGCAACGAGCGCTACTATTGAGACGAGCCTTGTAAACCAACGCATCGATAATCCTCTTCGCAAAAGTCCATGGGCGATATCCCTCCCATCGCCCAGCAGGTGGTGCACAGCCCGGCTGAAGTAACGCTCGGATTTCGCGCATCCGCGCGCCGTACCAAGGCGCAACTCAGTTGCGCCGATCCTGAAAAGGTAGATGGCCCTGATCGGATCGGTGGCAAAGACCGAGCATTGCGCTCGCCTCGCCCGTCAGGGCGAGCGCAATGCTGGTCAATTCAAGCGATCACGGCCATAGCTCACGTCGACGCGCGCGGTCGCCAATGGCGATCACTTCACCAACGAGAGCGGCGTCTCGACGAGCTTGCGGAACGCCATGCCGCCCGGATACGCGTAGCTCGCGGCCACGCCCCAGCCCCAGAGGGTCGCGGAGAACGCCCCCTCGCTCCGCATCCGCTGGAGACCCGTCCTGCACTGCTTGTCCCCGAACGAGTCGCCGGGTTTGAACCGGCGCGACAGATCGACACGCCTGTATTCGTACTGCCCCGCGTTGTCGATCGGCTTCCAGTCCGGCAGGTCGCCGGCGCACTCGAGCCATACGTCCTTGAAGTCGCCGTGCGTCTTCTTGCGGACGATCACGAGCGAGTGCTCGGGGTACGTGGAGTCCGCGTAGAAGCTGTAGGAGCTCATGTACTGGCCCGTCGGGACGACGTTGACGAACTCCGGATCGCCCATGCTGTCGTATGGGATGCATCCCGTCATGTGCATGCCGAGGTAGAACGGATGTTCGGCGTCGCGTGAGCGGACGACGAAGGCGTCGTTCGTACGTGCAGTGAAGAGCGCCAGCTCGCCCGCCTCGAGCTTGAGCGGCGCCCCCGGAGGCTTGACGGGATCGTACTCGAGCTCCGTGCCGTCGCGACCGCCGACCATGCGGTACCAGACCTCCTCGGCGGTGTTCTTGGTGCGCGGCCGGTAACCGACGCCGACGTACTCCGACCCCCATTGTTCGAAGGGCGGGATCTGCTGCGCGAGCGTGTCGCAAGTCCCCACCCCCGTCGGCAAGAACACGCACTCCTGTCCGCCGAGGGTCACCGTCGGCTTGTTGGAGAAGACGAAGCTGCCGGTGAGCTCCTGGCTCTGGACGATCTGCGCGAACTGGCCCTTCGACAGCATGATCTTCGCCGGCATCCCGGCCGCGGCGCCCGTGAAGCCGTCTCCACTCCCGACGTCCTTGTTCCCGAGGATCGTGACCTCAGTGTCATCCTCGGCAGCGAAGATCTGCGTCGCCGGCGTTCCAAAGCCCGATGTCTCCCATCCGTTGACGACGACGTGCTCCTTCGCCCATGCGCTCACCGGCAAGACGAGCGTCGCCGTCGGATAGTGCGTTCCGGCGCCACCGTAGGGATACATCCACGTGACGCCGACCGGGACATTGCTCTTCAGGCGGAACGCGTCGCCGATGCCGGAGCTGAAGAGCTGAAAGTCCGCTTCGAGCGCGGGCTTCGCCTCCGTCGGGCAAGGGCTATGCTCGCTTCTATCCCAGCTCTCGCGCTGTTTGGTGGGGTCCCAGTCGGCGACGAAGAGGATCGCGCTCTCTCCTGGGGGGATGGGTCCTGCGAGCGGCTCGAGATCGGTGCTGTTCGGGACGGCTCGGAAGAGCGCACGCGACACGTCGAGCTCTTCACCTCGCAGCTCGAGAGACACCGTGGCCGGCTTGTTCGACGCGTTGACGACGAACGTTGCGAAGCACGAGGTGATGTCCGGTCTACGGTGCCTAGGCTTCGTGAAGTAGAAGTCGCAACCGTTCGAGCTTCGGTCGGCCTCCGCCGCTGCGCACGGCTCCTGACACTTGGCGGCGCCGCAGGCGAGATCGTCGGCGCACGTCTCGAGCACGCCGCCCGTACACGAGTCGATGATCGACCGACCGTCGAGCGAGCACTGGCGGAAACATGCCTCTGCGTCCGGAGCTCCTCCCTCGGGCTCCGTCTCGAACGTTCGATCGTCCTGGTTGAAGCCGCCGCGATCGTCACCGCAGGCCGCGATCAGCGCGACGATGAAGCCAGAGGCCGAAGCCACGGCGCCGAACGCGCCGAAGGAGAACCGCGCGCGCCTCATGGGAGCTTCACCTCCACCGGCTGGAGCACGCTTCCTTTCGGAAGTCCGGCGCCGAGCTGGCCGTAGAAGTTGCTTCCCCAGCAGTACACTTTGCCATTCGTCAGGATTGCACACGTCGAATAAGGCATGACCTTCACCTCGGCTGCCGGAGCCGGGAGACCGACGACCTGGACGGGTTCGAGCGCGAACTGCTTCGTGCCGTTCCCCGCCTGGCCGGCATTGTTGAGTCCCCAGCAGTACACTGCGCCGCTCACCGACGTTGCGCACCAGCGACGCCTGTCGAGATACGAAACGTTGTTCTCCCTCACGGACACCGATTGCGACGTTGCGATGCGCGTGATCGGCTCGGGAGTGTCGACCGCGATCGGCAGCGCACGTGCCAACGAGCCCGCGTTGTCGACATCGTTGCCGCCCCAGCACCAGCCGATCCCGTTCGCGACGGCGCACGCCTGATCGGTAACGGTGTCGATCATCGAGACGTGGTCGAGCGCCACCTTCGCGGGTACCCCGCTGTAGTTGAGCGCGGTCGGGCGTCCAATGCTGCCGTTGTAACCCCAGCTCTTGAGCGTACCGTCGTCGTCGAGCACGAAGGTCGCGACCCCGAGGGCGATGTCCTTGGCTCCGAAGGCGCGCTCGATCGTCTGCGGCTGAGCGTTGAGCTCCGACCGCGAGACGCCGACGCCGAGCTGCAGGTAGGAGTTCGAGCCCCAGCAGACCACGCTCCGATCGCGGAGGATGGCGCACCCGGCGCCGTCGTAGCTGCTGCTGCTGAACGCGACCTTCGTCGCGGGACCAGGCAGCGGCAGCCGAACGGGCGTCGCTTCCACCGTCTGCGTCGACGCCTCGCTCTGGAGGAATGGGCCTCGTCCCCAGCAGAAGGCCGAGCCATCGCTGTCGACCGCGCACGTGTGGTCGAGCGCCGTGACCTTCGACAGTCCCGACACGCGCACTGGAACCGGACTGTAGCCGCTCGTGGCGGGGCGCCCCAGCTGCCCCTCTGCGTTCGCTCCCCAGCATGCCACGGTGCCGTCGTGGAGCAGCGCGCAATAGCCCTCGTCGTTCAGAATGGGGGAGGAGGACGTCGTGGTGGTCGTCGAGAGCGCGATCGCGCAGGGGGGCTCCTTGCACTCGATCGGCAGCGGCGCGCTGCCTTTGACCACGACATCCGCGATGCCGGCGTCGATGACGTCTTCTCGATCGGCCTCGGGAGCGGCATCCGCCGAGCCGTCCGCGTCGCGAGGGTGGGGCTCTCGCGCGTCGCCGTCGCTGCTCGAGCAGCTCGTGCTCACGGCGACCACGGTCGCGAGGCTCGTGACGAGCGCGAGCAGCGCGGGACCGCGCGGGACGAATGGGCGACGCGTTCGCCGAGCAGCATCGGCGTCGCGTGGACACGGTTCAGCGACGCTGGACCGAGCCTCCGCTTCAAGGAGTCGTCTTGTGGTACGCATGGCGGGCTCCGATTGCCCAGAGGTTTTGGTTCGAGGTGCCGCGGATCCTGTAGAACGGCGCATTGACCTGCGCGCCGCTGCGCGAGAGCGTCGAGACGGAGAACGTGCCGTCCTCGCTCTCGCGGAGAACGAGCCCCCACGATGTGAACCACGTCTCGCCGTCACCTCGCCAGAGCGCGCTCGCTCGCCTCAAGTAGGAGGCGGCCATGCTGTCGGCGATCTTCACTGGGACGAGCGACTGTTCGAACGAATATCCATCGTCCGTGACGCGAATCGTCGTCGCGTAGGCGTCCTCGAATGAAGTGCCCTTCACTCGGTTGTAAAGCGCGACGTATTCGGTCGTCGACACCGGAGCGATGTCGACGAGCCACCCGCCTTTCCCTGGGCCGCCGATGAAGAGCGTCCCCGGACGTTCGGCACACGGCGTGTTGAAGTTGGTCGAGACGACGCCGTCGGCGACGCGCTCCCAGCCGGCAGCCGACTTCCGGACGACGAGCGGGCAGCTGAGGTACCCCCGAACGCGAGCGCCGACGAACCAGACGTCGTTCGGACCGCTCCCGTGGACGGACGCAAAGAAGATGTGCTCGTTGTCTGCCTCGAGATCGTCGGCGACGTTGACCGCGGCGAAGCTACCGCTGGCCGGATCACGGTGGAAGATCGTGTTGCTGTAGTACGCATAGACGTCTTCGGCGCCCGTTCCCCAGACGCCGAGCGTCGTGATCGGCTGCCCACCGCCGTACACATCAATCGGATTCCCGTGACTATCCGTGTGGCCGGCGATGTTGTCCGGGAGGGCCTGCTTCGTCCACGTCCACGTGCCACCGGAGCGTTTTCCGTGAAAGACGTGCGACGGTCCGACGGTGAAGTACACCTCGTCGGCGTTCGGGGCGTAGATGCGACCAGCGAACGTGCCGATGGGCGGCTCATTCTGCGTGCCATCGTCGATGTACTGCCACGTGTTCGTCGCCTTCGTCCACTCGAGGACTTTGATGCCCTCGATCCGGCTCTCGGCGATCGCGAAGGCCACCTCCTCGAAGGGCGCGATGTCACGGAAGACGAGGTCTTCGTCCGGGAAGCCGGTAATGCACCACCCGGCGGGGCTGCAGTCGGGAAGACGACTATCGGGGACGTCGACGTCGCTGTCTTCATCGCCGCCATCGTCATCACCGCTGTCGGGGACCTCCGACGGCGGCGGCGGATCGGTGCCGACCGAAGGTGCGTCTTCCGAGCGCGCGCAGGCAGAGGCGATCGCGACCGATGCAATGGCGGACGCGAGGACGATGATCGTTCTCATGGTTTTCCTCCGAGCGACAACAGCGCTCCTCGTCCGGCGATCCAGACCTTTCCCGGCGACGGGATCCAGATGCGCTCGAGCCGCGGGCGTCGTCCGCCGAGGCCGGCGACCTTCACGCGCCTCCAGGCGGTGCCGTCGTAGTGAAAGACGGTGCCCTCGTCTCCGGCGATCCAGATGTCGCTCGGCGACGAGCCGGCGATCACGCGGAGGTGCTGCTTCGTCGGCACTTCGTCGTAGGTCTCGAAGAAGTGTGGATCCCCGCGCCAGCGACGCACCGTGCCGGTCGAGCCGACGGCCCAGACGTCGTTCGGCCCGGCGGCCCAGACGCTCTCGAGCGCGACGAGCGTGTCCGTCTCGAAGGCGGACAGCGTCGGCTCGTCGGCCTCGGCGTTCGTGACGCGGAACGCGGCACCTCGCGGCCCGACGGCCCAGACCTCGTCGGCGGAGCGACCGTGGATTCCATAGACCACCCCGCACGGGACGGTCGACCCGCACTTGTCGAGCGTCGCCGGCGTGAGGGCGAAGCTTCCGTCGGCGGCCCGCCGCAATCGCCAGAGGCCGCCACGGCGCTGCGTCGTCGCGCCGATCCAGAGTGACGTCGACTCCGCGTGAGCCCACGACGTGTAGACGCGCCCTTCGGCCCAGGCTGGATGAAGCTTCGCAGAGCCGAAGAGCGACCAACCACCAGCGGATGGAGCTCCCGCGTCGGTATCGAGCCTGCGCGTGTACAAGCGCTTCGGATTCTCGAAGGCGATCTCGGCCTCGCCGCGTACCCAGAGCGCGAGGAACGAATACTGCGTGTCCGTCACGGACGGCTTCCAGGACGTGCCATCGAAGTGTGCGGCCGCGCCGGCGGAACCGACCAGCCATGCATCGGTCGGCGACCGGCCCGCGATCGCTCGAACGTGAGTGCGCACATCCAACATCTCCGGCGTCGCGACTGCGCCGAAGAGGGGACTTTCGCAGAGCGCGTCGTCGGAGCACTCGTCCGGGTAGTACTCGCAGTCGTCGGCGCAGACCGAGGCGTCTTCGCCGGTCTCTGCGTCACCACCTGCGTCGGGCTCAGCCGACGGCAAAGGCGTGCTCGCGTCGTCCGAGAGAGAGGTGGGCGTCTCACCGTCGGTCGCGCATGCTGCCAGTATGGCGAGCGCGCACACAGTCCCGGTGACGGCAATGAACCAGGTAGTCTTCATCGCGGCGGTCCTCCAGCATCCCGAAGCTCGTCGCACGGCTCGACCATGCATTGACCGTTGACGCATGCCTGACCGGCGATGCCGTCACAGACGACCCCGCACCCACCGCAGTTCTTCGGATCGGATGAAAGGTTGGTCTCGCAACCGTCATCGCGGCTGCCGTTGCAGTCGCCCCAGCCGGAGTTGCACGACCAGTCGCAACTTCCGTGGACGCAAGCCGCGATGGCGTGCGGCGCGTCGCGGGGACAAGGGGCCCCGCACGCGCCGCAGTGGTCCGGGTCCGAAGTGAGATCGCGGCAGTTGCCCATTCTCTCGACCTCGACGCCGCCTTGGGTCACGGTAGCCCCGCAGAACGTCGTTCCCTTGGGGCACATGCACGCCGGGATGGCCCCGGCGATGCCCAGTGCCATCAGATCGCACGTCATGCCGTCCAGGCATCGATTTCCGCACGTTCCGCAGTTGTCGTCGTTGTTACTGAGGTTGGTCTCGCAGCCGTTGTTTGGATTGAGGTCACAATCGCCCCAGCCGGACTTGCATTTCAGCTTTCCGCACGCGCTCTCGAAGCAGCCGAAGTACGTGTTCGGCTGCGCCTCGCGGGTCCCGTCACCTTCGGGCGGACAGGCGTTGCCGCACGCACCGCAGTTCTTGTCATCGTGGGACGGCTCGAGGCATTCTCCGAGGTCGGGATTGCCGAAGAGCCCTCCGCAGTAGAGCTCGCCCGGCTTGCAGCCACACTGAAAATCAGAAGTAAGAAGCCCACGGTCGATACACGGCTTGTCTGCGGGGCATTTATTCCCGCAGTATCCGCAATTGTCATTACTAAGAGGCTTCGCCTCACAGCCGTTGTCCGGAACGCCGTCGCAGTCGAGCTCAGTCGCGCTGTTGCAGCTCAAGACGCAGCGGCCGTCGGCGCACATGGAGTTTTTCGACGGGCACTTGTTCCCGCATTCGCCGCAGTTGTTCAGATCCGTGAGGAGATCGACATCGCAGAGGAACTGCGAGGTCGGACACGTAGTGTGGCCCGGGGGACACCGGTTCGACGGGCAATAGGACCTGAGGTCGTTTTCTTCCCCGGTGACCGCGGCGTCAGCCTCCGGAACGACGAAGACGTTTCCGCCGTCGGACGGAATCTCTTCGCCGACACGAACCGACTGCGAACAACCCGAAGGAGCGGCAGCGGATATACAAAGAAGCAGAACCGCGCCTACCGCAGCGGCCTTGCCATTCAATCGATCAATCCTCGTCACGGTGAACCTCCGACGAGTGCGTCGAGACGGGTGAGATGAGCCGAGCTCGGATACCGAGCGCGAAAGGCGTCGGCTCGCGCGCGTGATTCGCCCCTTCGTCCGAGCCGGACGAGCGCGTCGATCGCGACGATTTCGCGCTCCTGGTAGAGCGCTCCATGCGGAAATCGCAATGGATGGCCGTTGGCGAGCTCCAGCGCCTGCGCCGGATCCGACTTGAGCGCGGCGCGCGCGCGACGCAGATAGCTCACTTCGGTCTCGCTCTTTTCGGCGACGGCGGGCTCGCCCGGAAGCTGACTCGGGGGAGCGGGCTCCACGGGCAACGTCGGCTCCACAGGCAATGCGGGCTCCGCCGGCAATGCGGGCTCCTTCGATGGCCCCGTGAGCTCGCGCGGAGCGACGACGCGAACGGGCGGACGTGTCGTCGGCAGGAGCGTGGGCTCGTGCGTCGAAAGACGAGCGGGGCGAGTCGGCTCGTTCGCCAACGTCACGCGTTCGGATGCGACGACCGAACGACGCTCCTCCTTCACGCTCGCGACGCGATCGTCCTTCGACGAGATTTCGAAGACGCTGATGCCGAGCACCGCAAGCGACGCACCGATCAACGGAAGGATTCGATGGATCCCGCGCGTCGCCTTCGCAGCCGCGTAGCCCTTCGATGCCGGCGAAGCGTTTTCGAGCCAGTTGTCGAACCGATCTTCGAGCCGACGAAGCTGCGCATCGTCGGGATCGCTCCGCCCCGAACGCAGGAGCCGCTCGAGCGCCTGTTCCTCTTCTTGGCTGGTGCTCATTTCGATTCCTTCGACATTCTGGAGAGCATCGCGAGCGCTTGTTTCTTCGCGGCGGCGAGGCGCGAGTACCCAGTCGCCACGGGACAGCCGACGATCTCTGCGATCTCGGTCATCTCGAGGTGCTCGAGCTCGTGGAGGACGAAGACCGCGCGCTTGTCCTCGTCCAGACGAGCGATGACCTGCGCGAGCTGCCGACGCGCATGGAGACGGTCGGCCTCCCCGCTGTCCGCCGACGCCGCGAGCTCGGGGACTTCATCGACGAGGACCTCGCGGTGGATGCGAAAACGCCGCCGGTAGCCGGCGGCTACGCGGACGGAGATCCCGTAGATCCACGCTCGAATCGAGCTCGACCGTTCGAGCTGCGCGAGCTTTTGAAAGATGATGATGAAGACCTCTTGGCTGACATCCTCGAGGTCCCGCTCCGCCACGCCCTGATACCGAAGCGTCCGCCACACGAAGGCGCCGTACTGTCGAACGATCTGGCGAGCGGCGGCGTGAGCTTGCATGGCGACAGCGTCGACCGCGTCCGCGTCGACCGCCGATGCGTCCCCGAGATCGGGAACAGTCGCTCCTGTAGCCCAGGTCATTCCCGGGAGCAGTGCGATGACGGTGCGGTCACTCTCAAAAAAAATCGAGCGCGACGCCGAAAGAGCCGATCCCCGTCACCGGTGAGCCGCGGTACAGGGACCGCTCGACCCGACGGTCGTCGAGGACCGTGAAGTCGCTCCGCTGAGGAGTCGCCGCGAAGCCGATCGCGGCGAAGGCGTGGACGCGCTCCCCGAGCCTGTACGTTGCGCTCGCCTGCGCCAGGCCCCCGAACCTGACCGCCATGCCGCTCCGATCTTTGCCGAAGCCGCTTCCCCACGCGACGGCGAGCTCAGCCTGAGGTCCGATGCACGCCGTCATCACGAAGCGTCCGGCCGGGATCGTCAGCGGACATACGCCGAGGCCAAACATCGTCCGGAAGAGCCGCACGGTTCGCCCTTCGGGCACCGACTCACCTTGGCCCCAGAAGAACGCATCGGCGATCAGAGGCCAGAAGCTCCCCGGCACGAGAACGACGGACGCATGAGCTCCGCCTCCTACGCCTCCGGAGGAGCTCATGTCGACGGCCGCGCTCGGACCGAGCTTCCCGGTCGAGTGCCAGGGCACCCGACGCCTCTCTCGTTCGTCCGCCAGCTCCTCCGGAGTCGGCGGAAGATCGATCATGAGGGCCAGCGCGAGGACGAGTGACTCCGATGCCTCCTCGCAGCTCTCGCTGTCGATCGTGAGGTCACGGCGCCCGAGATGGCGGCCGCTCGGCGTCGCAAGCGCGATCCGTGCAAGCCACTGAGGCGCAGCATCGGCTCTCTGGATCTCCACGCGAAGGACGCGATCGGCGTGCGCTTGGTCGGCGAATGCACGACGCGCGAGCGAGCGCTCGACGTCCTCGATCAGCTCCGACTCCGAAGGACACGCATCTGCCCCCCGGCCCCGCGTCCACTCGAGAAGCACCAGCGATCGCGGTTGCTCTTCGGCGCCTTCAGCGATCCCCGTCGTGGCGAGACACGTGAGCGGAAGAGCAAGAAGGCACGACCACCACTGCCGTGCACGCATGAATCGGCAGGACGATAGCAGCTCGCACTGGAGCCCGCCCGCGTTCTCCGTGGCGGTAGCTTCTCCCCATTCGGTGGATGGGTGGACGGCCGAACGTCGATTGGCGATAGGATGCGCAGCGTGAAGCTCTATGTGATGCGCCACGGGCCTGCGGAGGACAACGCACCGACGGGGCGCGACGAAGATCGTGCCCTGACGCCCGCAGGCCGAGAGCGAACCCGCGCCGTCGCGCGCGCCTTGCTGGCAGCAGACGAAGCGCCGCTCACGATCATCGCGAGCCCCCTCGTCCGTGCGCTCCAGACCGCGGAGATCGTCGCCGCTGTGACCGATCTGGAGAAGCGGGTCCGCGAGGCGAAGGAGCCCGGCGGTGCATCCGGCGCGGTCGAGATCCGGCGGGAGATGGCGCCCGGAGGTGATGCGGTCGGCCTGATCCGCGAGCTGGTGCAGAGCGGCCGCAAGCGCGCCATGATCGTCGGCCACGAACCCGACCTCTCGATGCTCGTAGCGCGCCTGGTGAACCGTGCCCCTGAGCAAGGGATGCTCAAGTCGATGGTCGTGGGCGTGAAGGTCGAGCCAACACCGGCGGATGCGGCCAACGGCCGATCGGCGAGCAGCGTGAGCGCTGCGCTTCGCTTCATCCTCGACCCGAAGTCGCTCCACTGGCAGCGCGACTGACCACGCCGGCCACGCTCCGTGCTGCGGCGCTGCCCCTCCGGAGGCTCCCGGTCAAGCACTTCCGCGTAGGGTCATCCAAACATGGCCTAACGACACTTCCTTACGCCGGATTCGGGCCATTTGGGGGGATTTGACCCCGCATTCATGTGGCGGTAAATACAGGATAAATTGGGGTTCCTTGACACCTCGGGACCTGTCCCTTACCCCGCATAAGACCCCCCGATGAGCGCGCGAACCTGCGTCCCCGAGCTCGATCAGTGGCTGGCTCCGCGCTGGTCACGCGGCGGCACGGGGGCCGCTCGGAGCTCGGTCGGGCGGGGCCGCTCGCTGGGGCCGATGCCCGCGGCGGCGATTCGCGTCCCCGAGCGGCTCAGCGCGCAGCTCGCGCTCGTCTTCCCTTCGGCGGCGCCGCAGTTGTTCGTTCACGAGGGCGCGCGCCAGGCGCTCGAGCGGCGGCTGAAGGCAGCTTGCCCGGGTCGTCCGGTGGTCCTCTCGATCACGGACAACCGCCACTCGATCATCTCACACGCGCTGAAGAACGGCGTCCTCCACGCCCGCGTCCACCACATGTTCCTGGATGCGCCGCCCCGGGTGGTCGACGCGCTCGTGCGCTACGTCACGCGTGACGACCGCGCGGCGAGCATTCTCGTCGGTCACTACATCGAGGCGAACGGCGCTCGCCTCGCTCGACGCCGGGCACGCGCCATCCCGCTCCACGCGAAGGGCGAGCACCACGACCTGCTCTCGCTCTTCAACGACCTGAACGCGCGCTACTTCGACAACGCCTGCCACGCGCTCATCACGTGGGGCCGGCGCACGACGCGGAAGAACGACGCGCCGCGCCGCGCGATCAAGCTCGGGAGCTACTCGAGCCTCGAGCGCTTGATCCGCATCCATCCCGTGCTCGATCGCGCCTGGGTGCCACGTTACTTCGTCGCGTACGTCGTCTACCACGAGATGCTCCATCACATGATCCCGTCGGCCCGCGGCAACGCGCGCCAGGCGAGCTCGAACATCGCATCCGCGAAGGGGCAGATCGCACGTCGCGTCCTCCACCCGCCGGAGTTCCTCGAGCGCGAGCGTCAGTTCCGCGGCTACGACCGCGCCCTCGACTGGGAGCGGCGTCACATCAATCGGCTTCTCAGCGGCTAGGCCGCACGCAGGTTCGCAGGCGGCACATCCGCGCGACGCGCTCCTAGCGGCCGGGCCCGAGGCTCGCCGCACGGCGAACGCAGCGGCCCCACGAGGACGGCGTCCAGCTTGGACGACGGAGGCCACGGAAGTCGCCGAGGCTCGCCGGATGGCGAACGGCAGGGAACCGAGGCTCGCCGAATGGCGAATGCAGGGAACGTGGTAGCCTCCTCGCGAGTTCGGGGAGGAAGGTAGAGATCGTGCGCCCTGCTTCTGCATCTCGTCATGCTCCCCTCGCGGTGATCCTCGCGCTGTGCTCGTTCGCCTCGTTCGCGAGCGCCTGCGGCGGTGGAAAGCCCGACCCCGCCTCCAGCAAGAATGCCGCGCCGAAGAGCGACGCGGACGAGCACGCGACGGCCGACGCCGGGAGCGCCGAGCGCGCGTTTGCAGGCTCGCCGGCCGAGGCGACCACGTTGATCTCGGCGGAGGTCGACAAGAAGGGCTCGGAGATCGGTGCGTGCGTCCGCGAGTTCCGGGTGCGGAAGAACCTGGCCCGCGAGCGTGTCTCGATCTCGTTCGGGATCGACATGGAAGGGCGGCTCCTCGGCGTGACCTCGAAGGGAAAAGAAGACGACGAGCTCAAGCGCTGCGTGCAGCGCGCGCTCGACGGCGCACAGTTCCCGCGCAGCCATGCGGGCGTCATCACCGTCACGAAGACGTACCAGGAGCTCGTGCAGTGACCCGAAGCTTCCGCGCGACCCTCGCGCTGTCGCTCGCGGTCGCGGCCTGCGGTGGGAAGGAGGCGCTGTCCCCGGTCGGGACGGATGACGGGCGGCGCGCAGCGGTCGCGCGCAAGGCCAAGGTCGAGCCTCCGGTCGCCGGCCACATGGTCGCGTCGGTGGGAGAGCGGACGCTCGGTCCCTTCTTCGCGCGACGCGAATCGGGCCTCGCCGCGGCCGGTCTCGTTGCGTGGGTGACGGTCGCCGAAGGCCAGGGCCGCCGCGTCGTGGTGGTCCCGGTGGCTCCCGACGGCACGCCTCGCGGCGGCGAGACCATCGCCGCCCACGTCTCGGTCGACACCACGATGCTCGTGGTCCGGCCGTTGCGCGGTCCGGTGCCGGGCTTCCTCATCGCATGGACGTCGCTCACGGATCGCGGCAAGTCGCTGTGGGCGGTCGCCGTGAGCGATAACGGCATGCCGCGCGCGAAGCCCGTCGAGATCTCGCGGACGAACGACGACATCATCTGGGTCGACGTCATCCCCACCGACCACGGCGCGCTCTGCATGTGGGCGGAGGAGACACGCGGAAGCGACGCGAACCTCATCGCCGCCGCGGTCGACACCGATGGCAAGGTGCAGGGCGTCCCGACGCGCGTGGCACGCGGCGTCGTCGGCTGGCACGCGCTCGAGCTTCCGGGAGGAGTCGGCCTCTCCACCGTCGAGGCCGCGCCGGCGGATCCGAAGGCCAGGCCGACCGAGCACCGCCTCGTCCGCGATGCGCGCCCCGGCGGAGCCCTCTCCTTCCACCGCCTCGATGCCGAAGGACGCGAGATTGCTCCGCCGGTCACGGTGACCACGAAGCCGATCGTCAGCGGTGACGTCGAGGTCGTGCGTGACGGCTCGCGCTTCGTCTTCGCGTGGACCGACCGCGGGGCCACCGAACCGGCCGTGACGATGGCCGCGATCGACGACAAGAACGTCGTCGAGCCTCCGCGAAAGGTCGCCGAGGCTCGAGGAGGCGCGTCGCTGCTCGCGCTCACGCGCGGTCCTGCAGGCGTCGCCGTGATGTTCGAGGCCCCTGCACGCCGGAAGGGCGAGACGCGACGCGTCCACGTCGCGCGTGTCGACAAAGGCCTCGTCCTCGATCGGAGCCCGCTCTCGCTCGAGGTCGTCGGCCGCGGACAGCCCGAGCTCGCCGCGACGTCGACCGGGTTCGCGGCGCTGGCGACGACCGCAGACTGCGAGCGTGACTCGGCCGCGTGCCTCAACGCGAATGCCGTCGCGACGCTCTTTCGTACGGACGCGAAGGGCACCGTCGTCCAGCGCGAGCCGCTCACCTTCACCTCGGATCCGGCGACGCTCGGCTGGGGCCTGACGTGTGACGGAGACTCGTGCTTCGCGCTCGCCGCGTCCCCGGGCCCGCCGGGAACGCCGTCGCGCATTCGCACCGCGACGCTCCGCCCGCGAACCAACGTGGCGCCCCCGCCGCCGAGGCCCGAAGACCCCCCGAAGGACGGTCCGCACATCACCGACATCACGGCCATCGCCTCCGGCGAGACCGTCGTCGACATCGCGACCACACGCTTCGGCGAGGCGAACCTCGTCGCGATGTTGAGCTCCAAGGCGACCGACGGCGCCCGAAGAAGCACGGCGGACGAGGCGAAGACCACACCCTTCACGCTCTCGACACGGATCGTCGGCGACGACGGCACCGTCTCCACACCGTCGATCATCTCGAACAAGGCGCTCCATGTCGGGAGCGTCGCGATCGCGGGCGCTTCGAGTCCCGAGGATGGCGGCGCAATCGCGTGGGTCGCTCGCGAGAACGGCGATCCGGAGGTGCACGTCACGCGGATCGACAAACGCGGCCGGCGCATGAACGACGTCCAGCTCACCACGACGAAGGGCGACGCGGCCGACGTGACGATTACGTGGGCTGGCGGCGGATGGATCGTCGCATGGGTCGACAGTCGTGACGGTCGCGGAGAGGTCTACGCGACCAAGGTTTCGCCCGATCTCACGCGCGTCGCTCGCGAGGAGCGCATCACGAAGGCGCCGGG
Organism: Myxococcales bacterium 68-20; assembly: GCA_001899635.1. Classification (GTDB taxonomy): domain Bacteria; phylum Myxococcota_A; class Polyangia; order Polyangiales; family Polyangiaceae; genus Labilithrix. The sequence continues at coordinate 104,640 of MKVQ01000016.1, forward strand.
CGACGCGAGCGACCTCGTCGCGCTCGCCCACGGCGACGCGGTATGGCTCGCATGGGCCGACTCCCGCGAGAGCCCGAAGGACGGCGTCGCCGACATCTTCGTCTCGGCCGTGAAGATGCACGATGCGAAGCGCCTCTTCGAAGAGCAGCGGCTCCTTCCGACGGCCGCGCACTCCCGAACGCCTCGCCTCGCGCTCGGACCGAACGGCATGCACGTCGCGTGGATCGAGGAGGCTCCGCTGGGCGCGGAGACGCCGAACACGAGCGGCTACGGCGCCTTCTGGACGACGCTCGACGAGGTGGGAAAGCCCAGCGCGAAGCCGTCACGTATCCCGCTCGCAGGCGAAGGCGCGGCGACCGCAGTCGCGTTCGAGTCGCGCCCCAGTCTCCGCGCCGTCGTCGCACGGAGCACGCCGGAGGTGATCTCGCTCGACGCCGTCGACCTCGTCGCGTCGCCGCCGAAGGTCTCGTCGCTGCTCGCCCTCGACGGTCCGCCGTCACTCGACATCGCGATGGTCTTCAACGACGATGTGCTCTACTTCAACGACGAGGGCCCTCACGCGCTCGACCGGCGCGCTCGTCGTGCCCGCATCGCGTGGACCCAGCAAACCAGATGACCACGAGATCCGAGCGCGGCCCTGCAGTGCTCGCCCTCTTCGCCCTCCCGCTCGCCCTCGCGGCATGCCCGTCCGCACCCGCGCCGATCGATCCGAGCAAGCCGAGCGCAAAGGCCTCGCACGAGGGTGCGTGCGCCGGGCTCGACTCCCCCGAGTGCGGGCGCGCGCAGGGGCTCCTCTCGGCGGCAGGCGCCTTCGGCAACGTCCGCCACGAATACCTGCTCGATCCGGCGAGCGCGATGGTGCCGGGTCGTGGCGTCCAGCGCGGCGAAGCAGGCTCCTTCACGGTGCTTCCCACCCAGTGCGCCAGCTCGAGAACGCAGTCAGCAGAGCGCGCCGCGCGTGCGGACAAGGTCGATGCCTCGACGATCGACTTCTCGTACATCGGCGTCGCGATCGATCAGGCGCTCGTCTCGGCGGACGCCGATCTCGCCCCGTGGCTCTCGGCGGGGGCGGAGACGACGGAGCGCAAGATCAGCCTCGTGGCACTGGCGTTCGTACGCGACCTCGATCCCCAGTTCTTCAACGCCTCCGACGATGTCGCGTTCGGCGGCACGGCTTGCACGTGCGGGCGCGCGACCCACTTCGTCGGCTCGGTGAAGATGGGCGGCCTGATCTCGTACGAGATGAGCGTGCGCGCCGGCGAGCTGCGCGGCCGCGCGCTCGACTTCGTCCGCGCGCGCGTCGCTGCGGGAGACACGCGCATCACGCAGACCGTCGTCGGCGGCCTTGAGGTCGACGGGCTCGACGGTGCATCGAGCACCGACACGAGCAAGCCGCTGACGTTCCGCGTGAAGACGCCCGTGCCCATCGCGTACGCGGTCTATCCGCTCGCCGACGTGTGCAAGTTCGCCTTCCCCGTGCCGGAGGTCTCGCCCGAGACGCTCGACTTCGGGGAAGTCCCTCACGGTCGCGAGGAGACCCGCCTCGTTCACATCGTCAATCGGGCGTCGCTCGACCTCCGCGCCACGCTCGGCGAGCAAACGTTCGCGATCCCCGCGCTCGGCAGCGTCGACGTCCCGCTCACGTGGCGTCCGACGGCACCGACGGCGGGCTGCCAGCCCCAGACACGCGAGGACACGCTCCAGTTCTACCCGCGGGATGGGAGCGCGCCGGTCACTCCGAAGACACAGAGCGTCCGCGTCGTCTCGCGCGTGCGCACCGGCAAGGCGGACTTCAAGCGCCACGAGCACGTCGACAGCGGCTCGGGTCGGAAGCCCGACTACGCTTCGACACGTCGCGACTGGACCTGCCCCCCGGACTACGTGGTTGCGTCGTGCAGGACCGAGAAGGCCGAGTGCGGCGACGGTCGGTGCTCGACCGACGGCTACGCGGTCAACGCCGAGCCCGGCCAGAACGGCTGCCGCTTCAGCTGCAAAGGCCCGGAGAGCATCTTGCCCGGGCTCTCGTCGAACTACTGCCGCTTCGACGCACTGATGGAGTGTCGCCTCCGCTGTAGCCCGTGAGGGGGTTCCCAACTTTCTTGGCAACTCCTACGCCGCGCGGCCGATGAGGGTCCGCACAACGGGCATCGGGGATCCGAGGCCCTCGGCACAAGGAGACACTCGAGCCATGGAACCCCGTACGATTTCCGCGCGTCCCGACGTCGCTGTTGCGAGCACGTCCCCCCGTGTGACCCCCACCCCACCCCGCGCGTCGCGCTTTGGCGAGGTCCTCTCCAACACGGTCGTGCGCTCGGCGGAGTCGGCGATGCGCGTGCTGCCCGGCTCGCCGATGATGGCGGTCGCGGTCCGCGGCGCGACGGGGCCAGGCGCCGCGCTCGGCGTTCCGATGAGCCCGATGTCGGGCGGGATGTCGACCGCAGCAGGTCCGACCGTGGCCGGCGCGCAGGCCACCACCCCGAGCCTCTCCGGCGCGCTGGGTGCGCCCGGAGTCACGCCTTCGGGTACCGGAACCGGTGCTCCGGGAGGCGACGCCGCAGGCATCGAGGCGGCGCTCCAGCAGAGCCAGGACATGAACATCTACTACCTGCGCGTGCAGGAGAGCGTGAACGCCCAGAATCGCCAGTTCACGACGCTCTCGAACGTCCTCAAGGCGGAGCACGACACGGTGAAGACGGCGATCGGCAACATCCGCTGACCGCACGTCGACGGCAATCGAAGAGCTGGCCCGGATCGCGCCTGTCGCGCATCCGGGCCGACCTGCTGTAGAGTGAGGAGGTCCTCATGGGCATCGATCGCATCGGTAAGGGCGGCGCGCCGCCCGCGGCTCCCGAGACCCAAGGCTCGGGGTCGGTCGAGAAGAAGGGGTCGATCGAGAAGGCGTTCTCGGTCGAGCGTCCCGACGCGACGAAACAGGCCTGGCAGGCCGGTGCCGCCGAGGCCGCGCAGGGCTCGCAGGCGCTGGCGCGGCTCCGGGCCGGCGAGATCGACGTCGACGGCTACGTCGACCTCAAGGTCGACGAGGCGACGCGAGGGCTCGAGGGCCTCTCGCCCGCCGAGCTCGAGGACATCAAGAAGGTGCTCCGCGATCAGATGTCGACCGATCCGGGCCTCGTGGACCTCGTGCGTACGGCGACCGGCCAGACGCCGAAGATCCCCGAAGACTGAGCTCCTGACTCGAGGCGCGGAAGCACGAGGCTCCGCAGAGCCACGTGCTACCGTGCATGCGTGCTCGGGCGCAGGTCCTTCCTCCTCGGTCTCTCGCTCGCCGGTTGCTCGCGGTGCGACCGCGACGCGAGCGGCGCGCCGAGCGTGTCCGGAGCAGCCTCTGCGAGTTCGACGATCGCCGCGACGGTCCTTCCAGCAGTGGTCCCCGAGAAGCCCGAGATCACCGACGCCGGCGTCGGCGCGCGCGGCCAGGTGAAGACGGAGACGTGGACGCTGCCCGGAGACGGACGCGCGGTGGCGATCGTCCCGGCGTGGGCAAAGCCGGACGAGAAGCTGCCGATGCTCTTCGCGTTCCACGGTCGCGGCGAGGCGAACAAGGGCCCCGCGCTCGGCGTGATGGGCTGGCCGAAGGATTACGCGCTCCTTCGCGCGATCGAGCGCGTGTGCACGCCGCCCCTCACGACTCAGGACTTCGAGGGAATGGTCGAGGCCAAGCGACTCGCCGCGCACAACGACGCGCTGCGCGCGCGACCGTTCGCGGGGCTCGTCGTCGTCTGCCCGTATTCGCCCGACGTCGATCTCCGCAAGCCGGCCCAGATCCGCGAGTACTCCGAGTACTTCATGAAGACGGTGCTGCCACGCGCGAAGAAGGAGCTGCCGGTCCTCGGTACACCTTCGTCGATCGGCATCGACGGCGTCTCGCTCGGCGGCGCGCTCGCCCTCCGGATCGGCTTCGGCAACCCGGAGGCCTTCGGCGCACTCGGGACGCTCCAGGCCGCGATCGGCGAAGACCAGGTCCCCGAGCTCACCGAGCTCGCGCGCGCTGCGCGCTCGAAGAACCCGAGCCTGAAGCTTCGCCTCCTCACGAGCGACAAGGACTACTTCCGAAGGGCGCTCCGGACCGCCTCGACCGCCTGGCGTGCCGCGGGGCTCGAGCACGATTTCGAGGACGTGCCCGGCGTGCACGACTACCCGTTCAATCGGGGCCCCGGCGCGATCGAGATGCTCCTCTGGCACGACCGGCTGCTCGCGAGGGCGTGAGGGGCAACGTGTCTCCTCCGAATACGTAGACGAATCTGAAGCCGAGCTCGCGGAGGAGCCCGCTCTACCCGAGGAAAAACTCTCGCGCGTCCGGCGTCGCAAGCACATGCAGTCGTGACTGCTGGAAGCGCAGCGGCATGCGATGCATCGCCCCGATGGCGACATCGTCGAGCATCGGTGCGCTGGCAACGGGCGTATGCTCTCCGATCATGAGCGCACCGCACGAATGGGATGCCGAGGCCTACCAGCGCCTCTCCGATCCGCAGTTCGCGTGGGGACTTCGCGTCCTCGAGCGTCTTCCGCTCAAAGGAGGAGAGACGGTGATCGACGCGGGCTGCGGCAGCGGTCGGCTCACCGGCGTCCTCGCGCAGAGGTTGCCTCGCGGGCACGTCATCGCGGTCGATCGCTCGACGAACATGGTCGAGGAGGCACGGCGGCGCCTGGCGGAGCTCGGTGACCGCGTGACCTTCGTCTGCACCGACCTCACGACGTTCGTCTCGGACGTCCCCGTCGACGCGGTCTTCAGCACCGCCACATTTCACTGGCTGCACGATCACGATCGGCTGTTCGCGAGCATCCACCGATGTCTTCGCTCCGGAGGGCGCCTCGTGGCCCAGTGCGGCGGCGCAGGGAACCTGGAGCGGTTCCACGCGCACGCAGAGCGTGTCTGTCTCGACGAGCCCTTCGCGAAATGGTTCGTCGACTTCGAGCCGGCGTGGAACTTCCAGGGCCCGGACGCCACCGCCGCACGCTTGCAGCGCGCGGGCTTCGTCGATGTCGCGTGCAATCTCGAGGATGCGCCGACGCCGTTCGCCGATGAGCCGACCTTTCGCGAGTTCGTCCGTACGGTGGTCCTCCGCCACCACCTTGCACGGCTCCCCTACGACGCGCTCCGCGCGCGCTACCTCGACGCGGTCGTCGCGCGCGTCGCCCCGTCATTCGAGCTCGACTACGTCCGCCTCAATCTGTCCGCGACGCGCGCTTAGAGCCCGAGAGCGATACCCGGCTCCACACACCAATCCGTGAAGCGATTGGGGTGAAAGAGCCGGGCTGGACGAAACGCCGTTTCGGATCAGAAGCGCAGCGAGTTCGAGCGGCTCACGAGGTCGTTGTAGTCTCGGCTCACCTTCGCCGTGCTGCCCTCGACCATCCATCCCGAGCCCGACTCGAGCATCCGGATCTCGCTGCTGGTGTAGGCCTTCTTGTCGCGCACGCGGCGCACGCGCTCCTTGAGCACCTTGAGATAGTCCTCGACCTTGCTCTCGAACATGGACCACATCATGACCTTTCCGGTCTCGTCCTTGTGCGAGCTGGCGTAGGTCTTCATCTCCTCGACCGCTTTTTCGTACGCGACCATGAGCGGCTCGAGCTCGATGAGCGGGGCCTTCTCTTCGGTAGCTACGCGGACGCTCGCCTTGGCGTGCTTCAGGACGTTGAGCTTGTGGAAGAGGAGGTTTCGTCCGTGCTGGGCTTCGACCTCCTTCAGCTCGGCTTCCATCCGGACGTCGTTCGCCTTCACGACGATCGCGCGGAAGTCGTGCGACACCTTGAAGAACTCCTCGGCCAGCGGCCAGAGCCTGGTGTGCAGCTCCTTGCCCTTGGCGAACTTGTCATCCTTGAAGTCCTTGCGGTCGTAATAGGTGTTCGCCTCGTTGATCACCGGAACGATCTTGTCGGCGACCGCCTTGAACTTCTCCGACGTGTCCTTGAATTCAGGCTTCGCGCTCGCGAGCTTCAGCCCCTTGTCACACGTGGTCATCTCGTGATCGGTGATCTTGTAGAGCCCCCAGACGCTGGTCTCCTTGCCCGTGGGCCCGGGCTGCGGAGCGCCTTCCTTCGCGTCCGGCAACCAGCTCGTGTACCGCTCGAGGCTCTTGGAGATGGCGTGGTCGAGGCCGTTCAAGCAATCGACGAGACCATTGAGCGCTTCGTCCTCGTCGACGCTTGCGGCCTCCTTCGACGCGGTTTCGCCGCCGGCATCCAGGAGTCGGGCGCCGGTCTGGGCGAGCTTCTTGCAACCAAGCTGCGTAGAGAGAAGGGCGATGGCGATAGCCATCGCGTACGAAGTGTTTCTCATTGGCCCTGCAACCTAGATCCATCGCCGCTTCGGAACGAAGCGAAAGCAGCAGACACGTGTTGGCGATGATCCGCAGAGCGTGATCACCGTCACCTCAAGTCAACGAACGTGTGCTTGACAACCGGTGTGCGGATCGAACGAGGTCGCTCCACCGCGACGTAACGCCGCTCCGTCCGGTCACCCGACGTCAGTTGACCTCGACGCGGACCTTCGTCGCCGGGCGGCTGCCGGCGCCGGCGGGATAGCCGTAGCTCGCAAACGAATCGGTACCCCAGACGTAGAGCTCGAACGCGCCGGTGCTCGAGGCTTCGTGGCGGCCGTACTTGCAGGTGTTGCCGCCGACGCTGGTGCCCTTGCCGTCCTTCGTGAGCACCAGCCAGGTGTATTCGATCTTGCCGTCGGTACCGAGCGGCCGCCAGTCGCCTACGGTCCCGACGCAGTCCACGTCGACGTCCTGGAAGCCTTGCCCGTCGTTGCGGCGCACCAACGTCACCGAGGTGTTCGCGTAGGTGTGGTCGATGAAGAAGACGTAGTGATCCAGGAACTGCTCGTCGGGGATCAGGTTCACGAAGTCAGGGTCACCTTGACCGTTGACGTTGTAGCCGGGCTCGCCGTCATAGGGACTCGGATTGACCGTCCCGCTCATGTACACCGCCACGTAGATCGGATGATCGTTGTCCTGGCTGCGCACGATGAACGGATAGTCCGCTCGGAACGTGACGGTCTCTCCACCTTGCATCGTCAGCGGAGCGCCGACCGGACGTGTCGGCTCGTAGTGCAGCGTCGTTCCGTCCTGCGCGCTGACGATGCGGTAGTGGACGTTCTCGCTGATCTCCAGGCCGTCGAGAGCCGTGCGTCGTGTGCGGTAGGGGACCGCCGAGTACCGTGAGCTCCACTGGCTCAGGGGCGGGATCTGTTGTTGGAGGGCGTCGCACGCAGCCCATTGCGCCGGAAGGTACGTGCACGGATTGCCCCCGAACACCGCCACAGGGCGGCTCGCTTCGAGCGCGCTCCCGACCAGACTCTCTCGCTGCGAGATCTCGAGGACCTGCCCGCGCTGAAGCAGCGTGCGACTCACCTCTCCGGCGGGCGTGAACTGGACCGGCGACGTCGACGAGCTCGCGGTGATGTCCACCCGCGGGCGAACGAGAACCTCGGTATCGTCTTCTCGCGCGACGATCTGGACGAAGGACCTATCGTCGACACGCTTGTTGTTCCATCCGTCGACGAGCAGGTAGTTGGTGCCCCAGGACGTCGTCGGCAAGAGCAACGTGGCCGTGGGCATGAAGCTCTTCGCGCCGCCGTACGGGAAGATCGAGTAAGCCGCCACCGGGCGATCGGTGAAGAGCTTGAACGTGTCGTAGATGCTCGTCCGGTGCTCGTTCACGATCACGCCGTAGTAGGCCTCCTTCACGCCCGGAGGACACGGTGTGGCAGTGCCGGTCGGGTCGGGCCCCTGCGCGAGGAAGACGACGCCGGCTTCTCCTACCGGAATCACGCCGTCGAGCGGTTCGTAGACGGGCGCTCCGTCCGGGCCGGACGTGACCCGATATACACTCTTCGACACGTCGAGCGGCGCGCCGGCGAGCTCGGCAGTGACGTGCACCGGCGTGGTCCAGGTATTGGACACGATCGCTGCAAAACAGCCTGGAGCTTTGTCCGCCGGAACGTCCGGCGGTACGGCTGCAAAGGAGCAGCCGATGGACCCTTGCGCGCCGGCCGCGCTGCTACAGGCCGGTACACATTCGCCGTCTGCGCAGCCGCTGTCCGAAGAACACGCTTCGAGCACCGCGCCGGTGCAATTGTCGAGCACGCTATGCAGGTCGCGTGAGCAACGGCGCCCTTCGCACGCCGCCGGCTCCGGCGCTCCCGCGTCGGTCACCAGGACACCGGACGTCGGCCCGAGATCTCGCGTCTTGGCGCTGCACGCGGCCAGACAGACCACCAGAGGAACACTCGCTACCGCGAGGCGGAATGACCACATCTCGATTCCCTTCACGGAAAGACGACGACTTGCGGCTCGGGATGGCGTCGCTCGTCACGACTGCCACGCCCGAGCTGGCCACGGGTGTTGTCGCCCCAGCACAGCACGCTGCCATCGCTGCGCAGGACACACGACGAAGTATTGCCGACGGCGACCGCGACGACGGGCGGGCCTGCGGGAAGCATGACGCGCGTCGGCGCATAGACGCCTTGCTTGGCGACGAGCCCGAGCTCGCCGCGCGCATTCACGCCGCCCCAGCAGTACACGTCGCTCGTCGTGGTTCGCGCGCACGTATGCTGGTCGGCAGTGGCGACGTCGACCACGGCGATCGATGCCGGCAACGCGACGGGCGTGGGCGTGACCTCGTCGCGCCAAAGCCCGCTCCCTAGCTGGCCCCTGCCCCCTCGCCCCCAGCAAGAGAGCTCCCCCGTCCCGGTGCGCGCACACGCATGACCGCTTCCGACAGCAAGGACCTCAGCGTCGATCAGGCCGAAGACTTGCCTCGGCTCGTCACCCCCATACTGGTGCGCGAGCTGAGGGCCGTACCCCCAGCTGACCAACCTGCCATCCGCGAGGGCGACCAGGCCGACCTCCTGTCCAAAGCGAACAGCGAGCGGCTTGGCACCTTGCACCTGGCGGAGCCCCTGCCCGAGCGACCAGGACTCGCCCCAGCAGACCAGCTCGGACGAGGCGTCGAGGATGCAGCGAGTGATGCCGTCGGGGCCCACGAACACGCGCCGTGCCGCTGGGATGTCGGGCACAGTCGTTGGCGTGCGCTGCCAGTCGCTCCAGCACGAGACGGCTCCGCTGGCAGAGACGACGCACGTTCCAGTGTTCGCCGCCGCGAGATCCACGACGGAGCCGAGCTCGAGCAGGGGCACTGGCTTGCCTGGCTCTGCTTCGGCGCCGCCATCGGCAGGCAGCGGGAGCGCGTTCGTGTCGCCCCAGCAGCGCACCGAGTGATCGTGCATCGTCGCGCAGTAGTGCTCGGCGCCGGCTGCCAGCGCGATCACGCAGGAGGGCCCGCCGCACTGGACCGGGATCGGAGCGGCGTCGAAGGGAGCGGTCGCATCGACGACGTCGCTCGCCGCATCCGGGCTCTCGGTGACTTCGCCGGCGTCAGAGGCGTCCGCGGCATCCGCATCCGGAGCCGGCGCCTCGATCGGTCCGACGAACGATTCGTTGGAACAGCCCGCGAACGGCAACGTCGCGAGCAGCCCTGCGAGCGGTGACACGAGGAGAATGAATCGCGACCGCGTCATTGCGTGACCGTCCGGTGCAGCGTGATGTTGTTACCGACGACCCATACGTCGCTCTGCGTGCCGTCGGTGATGCCGTGCACGGAGTACATGGGACGCGCGATCGGGGTATCGGTATTGGTGATCCGAGAGACCGACCATGCCGTCCCGTCGAAGTGGCTCACCGACCCCTGTTTTCCGACGAGCCAGACATCGTCCGGGCGACTTCCCCAGATCGCGTTGACAGCGCGGTCTGCCACCATGACGACCGGGAAGACCGAAAAGGAGAGCTCGTCTGGAGAGCCGTCGACCGGCATCGCGTGCAAGGTCTGCAGGCAGTATCGGTCGCGACACATGACCTGCGCCTGACCGCCCGCGCTGCCGGAGGCCTTGGCTTGATAGAAGTCGATGTTGCCTCGGGGATCGAGTGCGACCGCCTTCCATGCGCCGCGCCGCGCGCTCGCGCCGCCATCGGCTACAGGCTCGACGCCGGCGTCGAGCTCGGTCGCGGGTGCGTTCGGGTCCCAGCGCACCAGCAATGCCCTCTGCGGACCATCGCAGTCGAAGCACGGGGCCGACCACTGGGCACCACTCCCCCAGAAGTCGTTCGGCCCAGTGCCCCAGAGGGAGTAGATGCGTCCGCCCACGATGACGTCAGACAGCGTCGTCGGCGGCGTCACCTCCGTCCATGGCTCGGCGGCGGCCTCTCCGTTCCAGCGGAACAGCCCTGCCCCCGAGGCCCAGACCTCACTCGCGCTCGCGCCCCACACCGTGCTCACCGGGCCCGGCGTGGGGACCTCGGCGAACGACCACACGTTTGCGGCGTTCTTCGTTCCACGGAAGAGACGCTGCGTCTCGGTGACGAGCCAGAGCTCGGTCGTGCTGGCACCCCAGATCCGCAGGAAGCGCGGCCCATCCGCGTAGATCTCTTTCCACGCGACGCCATCCCACGCGAGCACGTCACCGCCGTAGCTGGCCGCGAAGGCCTCGTGGTTCGGCGCGACCCAGACGGCGCGGAGGTCGTACTTCTTCGGGCTCTCGACCGACTTGGGCAGTGGCGTCGGGCACCAGTGGTCGTAGCTGCATGCACGCGTCGGCTCGAGCACGTCGGGAGCGTCACCGTCGGGGTCCTCGGGGACGACGGCGGCGTCATCGGGCACCGTCGGGACGACACCGCCGTCTTCGAGGCTCGGCGTCGTTTCGTGCCACTGCTCTTCTGCATTCGCACAGCCCGCCGCGACCCCCGAGACGGCCGCGGGCACGCCGAGCATCCACAACATGACCCTCACGCGCCGGCTCATGGCCGCCTCCGATTCTGCTTCGAGCGGTGCAAAAGAACGCCGTTGCCACCAATCCACACGTCGTCCGGTCCGCTGCCCCACACTGCGTAGAGCTCCGCCTCGCTCCGGACCGGCGGTAGCCCCGACTCCGCGAGCGCCCAGCTTGCGCCGTCGTAGTGGAGCACCTGCCCTCGATCCCCCACCACCCAGACGTCGTCCTTCGCGCTGCCCCAGATGGCGTGCAAGTTCACGGCGACGACCGGCTCCTGCTGCTCCCAACGAGGCTCGCCCGCCGCGCCGAATCGGATGATGGAGCCGTTCGTGCCGACGGCCCACGCGTCGTCCGCATGCGTCCCCCAGACACCTTCGAAGGTCGTCATCAATGGAAGCGGATACGGCGTCCACGCGAAGGTGCCGGCATCTCCTCCCGCCTCGAGGCGAAATCCGCCTCCGACCCCCATCGCCCACGCCGACGTCGGGCCAAAGCTGTAGATTGCACGCAACTGCGGCCCGCAGGTGAGGAACGGCCGACAGTCCGTCAACGGGGACCGCCATGTGGCGCCACCATCTTCGTCGGTCACGAGCTGGCGGATGTTCTGGTTGAGCACCCAGTCGTCGGGGTAATCGGCCGGATCACCGACCAGCCAGACGGCGTCCTTGCTCCCTCCAATCGCCCGGCCTCGACCGACCTTCTCTTTCGGCCCTGGCCAGACGTTGCCGGGCACGGGGCTAACCTCGCTCTCGCCGGCGGCGTTCACACGCACGCGGAGCGGCGCCTCGTTCAACGGCACGACCCACGCGACGTTGCGCTCGACTCCCCACACGGCGATCAAGGCGTTGGGAAGTTGGGTATCGATCGCGCGAAGCTCTTTGCCGTCGTAGTGGAGGAGGGTGCCGCGAGAGCCGGCGAACCAGACGTCGTCCGGCGCCGTTCCCGAGATCGCGTTGACGGCGATCTGAGGAGTGACCGCGTTCGGCACGACGCAGAAGTCGGTGCTCTCGCACCCTACGGGTGCACAGGCATCGGCGGCATCGCAGTCGATGTCGACGTCCGCATCCGTCCGTGCGTCGGTGTCGATCACATACGACGCGTCTTCGCCGACGGTGACGGCGGCGTCATTCGTGTCAGCGTTGGCGCAGGCCACCCCGACGACCAGACTCGGGGACACGAAGAGAAGCCAGCGCCCCAGCGTTCGCGTGGACCTCATTTCGTCGGCTCCTCACAAGGCTTGGTCAGGCATTGCCCGTTGACACACGGCTGGCCCGCCGCGATATCGCACTGGATCCCGCATCCGCCGCAATTGGTCGGGTCGCTCAGAACTTTGGCCTCGCAACCATCGAGGGGATTCTGATTGCAGTCGGAGAGCCCCTCGACACATTCGACCGTGCAGCGGCCTTTTACGCAGGCATTCTTGGTCCCGGTGTTGGAAATCGCTCCGTTGCACTGGTATCCGCACGCCCCGCAGTTGAACGGATCGTTGTCGAGATCGACACACGTGGTGTCGCATCGGGTCAGGCCGTCATCGCAGTTGCACGCCGGCGGCTTGTTGAAGGCCGTCGCGAAGCACAGCTTCCCGTCGGCACAGACATTCCCGCAGGCCCCGCAGTTGTTCCGATCGAGGAACGGACGACCATGCTCGGGATCGGGCGCGCCCAGGTCGACCTCACAGCCGTCGGCGAGGTCGCCATTGCAGTTGGCCCATGTGTGGTTGTTGTCTTTGACACACTTGAGCTCGCCGCATGTCCCGCCCCCGCAGCCGTAGTACATGTTCGGAGGCGGCTCGGGCAGGCCGGCATCGGACGGATTGGTGAGACAATTGAAACGACACGCGCCGCAATGCCTGTCATCGCTGTTCAGGTCGACGCATCCGTCATTGCCGCAAGTGACCCGACCGGGAGGGCACCCACCACAATAGAAGTTCAGACAGCGAACTCCGGCCGGGCAGACGATGCCGCATCCGCCGCAGTTGTTGGGGTCCTCACGGAAATACGCTTCACAGCCGTCGTCGACGATGCCATTGCAATCGCCGTAGCCGTCATTGCAGCCGGTGCCGCGGCATTTACCTTGATGGCAGGCGACCGTCATGGCCCTGCCGTTGTCGCAAGTGTTGCCGCACTCGCCACAGTTGTTCTTGTCGTTGGCGAGGTCCGTACCGCAGCGGAACGTCGGCAGCGAACCGTCGTCCCCAGGGCATGTCGCGTACGGGTAGGTGCACTCGGTCGCCACGCATTGGTTCATCGGGTCGGTCGGAAGCGTCGGGGTGGACGCCTCGGACGCATCGGGCGCCTCGAAGATGGGACCAGGAGCGGCCGCGTCGGGCAGTCCGCCGCCGACGACGAACGCGCGTTCGCTGCTCGAGCACGCGACGGCGAGCACCGCGCCGAACACGAAGAGCGTCGAGCCGAGTCGAATGTGCTTCATCGGGTCATCCCTACTGCTGCGCGCACCGGCTCGGCATAGGGGGAGCCAGGTCGCTTGGTCAGGAACTGTTCGGCCAACGCACGCGCTTCGCTCGTGCGTCCCAGCGCTGCCAGCGCGCGCACTTCGAGCGAGTCGGCCTCGTCGGCGAAGGATTGAGCCGAGTACTCGCGACGGTACGCCTTGACCTCCACGAGAGTATCGGACGGCTTGCCCGAAGCGAGCAGACCGCGTGCGCGATCGATGCGCGCGAGCTCATCGTCGAGGCTCGTGTTCGAACGCTCCGCCTTGGCTGCAAGCGAGGAGGGAGCGAAGCGAGCGCTCGAGCCACCTGGAGCCGGCGACGGAGCACGTCTGGGCTCGCGGGGCGACGGCGGCAGCGCGGAGACATCGATCGACGGCAGCGCGGAAGCCGGCTCCTGGACGTCGTTCGCCGGAGGGATGGGGGAGACCGCCGCGATCGGCGCCACGCGAGGCGTCGGCGCGGGCAATTCGACGTGCGCCGACGGCGCACCTCCGCGGGTGGATGGGGCGCGAGCCCCGAGCTCGTCCGAGGAGGCGTGCCATCCGAACGCGGCGAGGCCGACGGCGGCCGCCAACCCCGTGTAGACGACGGCGGCGCGCAGCGATCCGAAGCGCTGGGTGAGCGTGGGCATCATGGGCGGCGCGGCCTCGCCGAATCGCGCCATCAGCGTCGCGCTCTGCGCGGCGGGGTTCGGATGGACGTCTTCGTCTGCGGCGCGCAGCATCGACGCGATCTCTTCAGGAAGCTCGTCATCGAGCAGCGGACTGGGGTCCTTCATCGGTGGTTTTCCTGCGCGCCCTTTCGAGCGGCGGCCTGCATAAAGAGCTCTCGTGCACGGCGCAGACGCGACGCGACGGTTCCGACGGGAAGCTCGAGCAGCTCGGCGATCTGCACCGTGCTGAGGCGTTCGAGCTCGAACAAAATGAAGATGGCGCGCGGCTCTTCCGGGATCTTCTCGAGCATGCGCTGCAGGTCCTGACGCGCTTCCGACTGCGAGATCGCCTGCTCGGGCGTAATCCGAGGATCGATCTGTCGCTTCAGGAGCTCGTCGTCGTGGACTTCGCGCCGCCGCCGGATCGACCGACGCGCGTGCGAGGCGACGTACATGCACGCGCGAAACAGGAACCCACGCGCCGATGTGATGGAGGCGAGCCGCTTCGAGGCCTCGAGATAGACCTCCTGCACCGCGTCCTCGAGGTCGGCGTCGGGCACGCCGAGCCGGCGAAGGCTCCGCCAGACGAACTCGTGGTGCTCCAGGATGAGGCCCTCGACGGTGAGATTCGGGTCAGCCATCGTCGCGGTCACCGGCGCTTGCCCAGCACCGGCGGGGAGCTCGTGAAGCTGAAGAGCACGCGAGTTCGACATCGGGGAGCTATAAGAAGCCCGGACCCCGCGCCAACGATCGACCTTTCTTCGGTCATGCCGCTTTTCGCGCCGAGCTCACTTCCAGCGTGTCGACACGGCAATGCCGAGCTGGCCGTCGACCGTGACCGGTGGCACTCGATGAGCTTGGCGGACAGGATCGATCAGCGTGAACTCCGGACGCTGAAAGGGGCTGAAGAGACCGAGCGCAAGCTCCACCCCGACGGGATCCAGGATGGTCACGCGGGTCCTCGCGATGAGGCCCCCCGCAGACCAGCCCGACTCCGCACGACCGCTCCGCGGCAAGCCTGAGCTTGCCACGGCGAGCTGACCGACCTCGAAGGCGCCGCAGAGAGAGGTGTGCGTGCGCCACCAGACGGTCCCGCCGCAGACTTCGGCACGTGCCGTTCGCAGCCGATAATCAATCTCGCCGCCACCGACGAGGGGACGGTCGAAGTCCGAGAATCCCCACGAGAGGCGCAGCGCCGGGACGATCGGGGTCGAGGCGAAGTGGCGAGACCACTCGGCCGACACGCGAGCGCCGAACGCGTCGTCGCCAGCTCTGCTGTATTGGGCTTGAATCCCCGAATCGAACTGCCAAACGCTCGGAGCAGCGGATTTCGCTCGGCGCGTCGGCGCCACACTCGGGCGTGTGGACTCCGGTCGTGGTGTTGAACGAGGCCGATCGAGCTGCCGCGGCGTGGCTGGCGTGGGTCGAGGGGCCTCGTCTTCCTTCGGAACAGAGGTCTGCGGAGCCGACTCGGAACGTTCGGCAAGAGCGAGGGCCACGAAGACGGCGAGTGAGCGCACGACGGTCGCGCAATCGGCGCTCCGCACCTGACGCGTTCCCACCGATCCCTCCTGAGCGACCGTGAGCTGACCTTCGAAGCCGCCATCCCGCTTTTCGATGTGGACCGACAAGCGGCGTGGGTCGTCCGCGCCATCTCCGCTCCCACCTTGCGGAGCAGCTACCCGCTTGGCGAGCTCGGCAGCAAATGCCGACGCGTCGGGGCACTCGGGCGGGGCCGTGTATGGGACCTCCATTGGTGCCGTGTCCGCAGCAGCAACCGCAGCGTGGCCCATGCAGCAAGCAATCGTGCACAGCGCAACGAACCGCGCCCCCGCAGCTCTGATGCGCGCGTATGTGTCGCCAGCGTGTCGCCGATCCATGCGGGACCAGCACCACGCATCATTCGAGGATCGTCGAGAGCCGGAAATTCGAAGCATGTCTGCGGCGTCGGCGATATCGCACCCGTAAGGCGCCCCCGGTGCGCTGATCGTGAAGCGCACCGCAGTCTAGTGCGTCGGCGACGTCTTCCTCGCTGTCGACGTCTCCGAGCGCACGACCGTAGGGCAAAGACGCGCCATCTGGAACCGCGGCGGTGGGCCAGCCACAGCCGCTTGCGCGCATGCCTCTACTACCTCGACGAGGAAAGGAGGTAGTTGGCTCAGGGCTTGCACACCATCGGTTTCCCGCGAGCCGGCGCCCGTGGCCGTTGAGTCCTCTCGCTCGGGCAACGGTGTCGAGCGCTCTCGCGGCGCGATGCGTGGGCAGCACCGCGGGCGGTCACGAGGCGAGCGCCATCCCGACTTCGAGACGAGCCGGTGTGCGCGCCCTCGCCGTGCGGTTCGATGAGACGGACCTCCGCTACTGCAGAGCCTCGTACTGACCCACGGTGCCGCTCCCTGTCGCGCAATCATGCTCGAGCGTGAGGTCCCCCCGCACGCGAGGCTTGCTAGGATGCGCCGCATGCCGGAGGCCGCTCTTCCCAAGACAGCGCGACGGTCGTCGGAGAGCCGATGGCTGCTCTCTCTCGATGACCTCATGCGCGACGAGAAGCTCGCGGAGCGCAAGAACGTCGGCGGCAAGGCGGCACGCCTCGCGTGGCTGCAGAACAACGGCTTCCTCGTCCCGCAGACCTGGGTGCTGTCCCAGAAGGCGTTCGCGTCGGCGATCCGGCAGCTCTCGCCGGCTTGCGAGCCTCGCTCACTCCTCCGCGCCGCCTCCGGACGCGCGGTCTACGCGCGCGCCGCGGACGCCCGCGAGGAGATCCTCCGTGCGCCGCTGCCGGATGGCCTCGAAGAAGAGCTTGCAGTGCTCTGGCGTGCAAACCAGGCAGACGCGCCCTGGGGCTTCGCCGTTCGATCGAGCGCGACCTGCGAGGACGGAGCGCTGGTCTCGATGGCCGGCCTCGCCGAGACGGTCCTCGGCGTCCGCGGGGCCGACGGGCTCGCGAAGGCCGTGCGTACCGTCTGGGCGTCGATCGCCTCGGGGCGCGCGCTCGGCTACCTCGCGGCGCACGGCGTGCGCGACGTCGGCATGGGCGTCGTCATCCAGCCGATGGTACGCGCTGTCGCGGCCGGGGTGATGTTCACGCGCAAGAGCAGGACGGCCGCGGACGAGCGCATCGTCAACGCCGGCGTGGGCCTCGGCTCGCCGGTCGTCGACGGCGTCACCACGCCCGACATGCTCCGCATCGGCAAGAACGGCTCCGTCCTCGAGCAGACGATCGCGCGAAAGGCACGCGCGACCGTGGTCGGCTCGACCGGGCTCGAGGAGCACGCCGTCGAACGCCCCGACGAGCCTGCGCTCTCGACCTCCCACGTGCTCGCCCTCGCCGAGATCGCGGAGAAGCTCGAGAAGCTCGAGGACGTTCCGTGGGACGTCGAGTTCGCGTGCGAAGGCGAACGCGTCTGGGTCGTGCAGGCACGGCACGTCACGGGCCTCGGATTCCCCGAGGGTGGCGATGCGAACACGGTGTGGAGCAGCGTCAACGTCGGCGAGGCCTTGCCCGGCGTCGCCACACCCTTCACGTGGTCGGTCGCAGGCGCGTACAGCGACTCGGGCTTCCGCAAGGCGTTCGGCACGCTCGGCTGCGCCGTCCCGAAGAACGCGGTGCTCGTCGGCAACGTGCACGGGCGCTTCTACTTGAACCTGTCCGAGTTCATGCGCATCGCGGCGCAGGTCCCGTGGCTCGATCCGCGTACGCTCGTCGATCTCGGCGGAGGCTCGGGCGGCGACGAGCTCGCGATGCAAATCGGCGATGTATCGCGCAAGGGCTTCTACGCTCGCCTCCCCCTCACGACGACACGGCTCCTGAAGGAGCAGCTCCGCCTCGACGATCACGTCGCACGCTTCGAGGAAGAGGCCGAGCGCGCGCTCCGCGACCACAACGCACTCGACCTCGCGATCCTCCCGGACGAAGGCGTCGGCCGGAAGTTCCGTGACGTCCAGGCGCTCCTCGAGCGGACCGGCGACGTGATGCTCACGTGCGCCTCGAGCGCGCTCGGCTCGCACATCCTCCTCAAGGGCGCGCTGGCGCGAGTGGCGAAGACCCAGGGCGCCGACGCGCAGCGCCTCGCCCACGACCTCACGAGCGGGATCCGCGATCTCGAGAGCGCGCGGCCCGCGATCGGCGTGATGCGAATCGTCCATCTCGCACGTCGCGATCACGACGCGCGCGCGGTCCTCGAGCAGGAAGGCGCGACGATGGACTCGCTGCCGGAGGGACCGACCAAGCGAGCTCTCGCGAGCTTCCTCGATCTCTACGGCGATCGCGCGGTCCGCGAAGCGGAGATCTCGACGCCGCGCTGGAAGGAGGATCCGCGCCCGGTCTTCGCGATGATCCGCGTCGCGCTGCGCGCCGACGCCCGTGATGTCGAGCCCCAGCTCGCGCGCGCGAAGGCGGGCGCCGACGCCGAGATGCAACGCCTCTTCCGCGGCCTGAACTTCGCCGAGCAGACGGCGGTCCGCCATCTCGTCGCTCGCGCTCAGAAGGCCGCGCGCCTCCGCGAACGGATGCGCACCTGGGTCACGCGCGTGCTCGGGATGATCCGCGACGTCGCGCTCGACGCCGATCGCCGCCTCCTGCGCCTCGTGCCCGATCTCGCGCACGACTGGGCCGCGCTGAAGTCCGGCGCCCCCCTGAACTCACGAGCGACGCAGCCCGAGACGTCCTCGCTCGCAAGCATCCACACCGTCTTCTTCCTCACCGTCGACGAGGTCGTCCAGGCGTTGCGTGCATCCCGCACGGACCTCGCCCCCCTCGTTCGCGCACGCCGCGCCGAGCTCGCCCGCGACCAGGCGCGCCCGGATCCGCCGCGCACGTTCATCGGCGCACCGCCCCCGGTTCAGCTCCCGCCTTCGGGCGGCGCCGTGCTGCGTGGTACCGCCGCGAGCTCGGGCGTCGTCGAGGGCAACGCGCGCGTCCTCCTCTCCGCCTCGCAGATGAGCGAGCTCCTCCCCGGAGAGATCCTCGTCGTCCACACCACCGACGTCGGGTGGACACCGCTGTTCTGCATCGCAGCCGGAGTGGCAACCGAGCTCGGCGGCCCGCTGAGCCACGCCGCCGTCGTCGCGCGCGAGCTCGCGGTGCCGAGCGTCGTCAACGTCGACGGCGTGACGCGAGCGCTCAAGACGGGCGACCGCATCCGCCTCGACGGCGACGCGGGCGTCATCGAGCGGCTGTAGCCCGACCGGAGACGGCTCACGCTTCGACCGCGGCCCGGGCTAAGCTCCCGGCCGTGCGTGGTCGCCCTCGCGAGAAGATTTGGGTGGTCCGCCCCGGAGACGGCCGGACGGTCGCCGACATCGTGCGCCGTGCGGGCGAGAGCCCCGCGGCGATCGAGGATGGTCGCGTCTTCATCGGGAAGAAGCGCGTGACGCGAGCGGATCAGCTCGTGGCTGCCGGCGACGCCGTGCGCATCGGTCCGGGTCGCCCGCCGGAGTCGAGCCACGTCGCACCGAACGTCGAGATCCTCTTCCACGAAGGCGGCCTCGTCGCCTGCGTGAAGCCGGCCGGATTGCCGACTGTTCCCGACCACGCCGGGAGCGCGCACTCGCTCGTGGCGATCGTGGCGAGATCGATCGGCGCGAAGACGGAGTACCTCCGCGTCACGTCGCGCCTGGATCGTGACGTCAGCGGCGTCGTCGTCTTTGCCCTCGACCCGGCGGCAGAGGAGCGGCTCCGGACAGCACGAGCCGAGGGTCGCTACCAGCGCCGCTACATCGCGCTCGCGCTCACGCCCGCGGGCACGCTCGCAGGCGAAGGCATCTGGGACGCTCCGATCGGCCGGGCCCCCGATCCTCGGCTTCGCGCCGTTCGCGGCCCCGATGCGAAGGACGCAACGACCCGCTGGCGCACGATCGCGACCGGCGAAAGCAGTGCGACGAACGTGGGCCCGCAAGCAATCGCCGTCATGCTGGCCGTCGATCCGGTGACCGGACGCACGCACCAGATCCGCGTCCACGCGAGCAACGCGGGCGCGCCACTCATCGGCGATCGCGACTACGGCGGCCCGACCCGGATCGTCCTCCCGAACGGGCGCATCCTCGCGCCGTCGCGGATCGCGCTCCACGCAGCACGCGTCATCGTTCCCGGCGCCCGTGGCCTGGTCGAAGCCCGCGCTCCGATCCCGGCCGAGCTCATGGAGACCTGGAGCGCGCTCGGCGGCGATGCCGGCGCGTGGGAGCGCGCGATCGCGAGCGAGACGCCTCCCCTCGACTCTCGCCACGCCTGATCGTCACCTCGAGCGATGTGCGCAGGGCGAGCCGCCGGCGCACGATGCCGCAGGGCGAGCGTCACGCTTGGCGGCGCGGCTGAAGCGTGGAATAGAGCGTCCCGATGGCACGTTCCGCCCGCCCCCCGAGGCGCCACCGGCGAAGTGTCGCGCTGATCGTCGGCGCGCTCGTCGCTGCGGGGGCGCTCGCTGCGCTGGGCGAGACCGGCGCCCATGCCGACGCCCGCCCACGCGCCGATGCGGGTAACGCGGGTGACGCCGGCGCCGCCGACGCGAAGGCCGACAGCTCGCAGGCCAGGATCCCTCCGGACCCGCCGGCGCTCTCGGAACGCGAGCAATGGGTGTTCGTCCTCCGCTGGGCGCAGAACGAGCCCTATCTCGTCTCGATCCACAAGACGGACATGGGCGCATCGCACCCGACGCCGCGCGTGATGGGTCGCTTTGCCCTCGAGCTCTACGAGGGCCCGACGCTCATCGAGCGCGCACGGTTCAACTTCCCGATGCTCGGAGCCCCGGAGGCGTCCGACGCGGGGTGGAAGACGCCGCCGCGCTTCGAGCCCGGCCTGAAGACGCGCATCGGCGTCTTCTTCCCCGCGACCAAGCGCGGCACACGCCTCGAGCTCTGGGACCGGGCGACCGACCGGCGCTGGCCGCTCCCGTGGCCGCCGAAAGAAGCCGTCTTCTCCGATCCTCCCACGCCTTCCGCCCCTCCGGACGCGTCCGCCGGCCCGACCTGAGCGTGGAGCATTCTACCTCTGCCGTGAAACGGCTCAGATCGGCGACGTTCCCCGTGCGTAGGACCGGCGTCTCCCCATGTCCCCCACCCCATATGCCTCGAGGCCTCGAGGCCTCCGTGGATCCTCTACAAACCTCGCGACTTGTGCGACCCTTCTCCCGATGACTCAGGCGCCTGACACGCAAGGCGACGAGCACCCGCTCGTCGGACAGACCATCGCCGGCAAGTACAAGGTCGTGCGCCTCCTCGGCGAGGGCGGCATGGGCTGCGTCTACCAGGGCGAGCAGATGCTCGGTACGACCGCCCGCAAGGTCGCGGTCAAGACCCTCCACAAGCACCTCTCGCACGACGAGTCGATCAAGGCGCGCTTCAAGCGTGAGGTCGGAACGGTCGCTGCCCTCGAGCACCCGAACACGATCCAGGTCTTCGACTTCGGCTCGATGGAGGACGGAACCCTCTACATCGTGATGGAGTTCGTCCAGGGCCGGAGCGTCGCCGACGTCCTCGAGAAGGACGGCGCAATGCCGCCCGAGCGCGTCCTCAACATCCTCCGCCAGGTCGTCGGCTCGCTGGAAGAAGCGCACGGACACGGCATCGTCCATCGCGACCTGAAGCCGGACAACGTGGTGCTCGCCGAGCGCGCGGGACAGAAGGACTGGGTCGAGGTCCTCGACTTCGGCATCGCGAAGCGCTCGAGCGAGCACGATCCGAACGAGGCCAAGCTCACGCAGCAGGGCATGGTCCTCGGGACGCCGCCGTACATGAGCCCGGAGCAGTTCACCGGGCAGCCGATCGACGTCCGCTCCGACATCTACGCGCTCGGCGTCATGGCCTACGAGATGCTCACCGGCCGTCTCCCCTGGGAGGCGAATACCGCCTGGGAGTGGGCGTCGAAGCACATGACCGAGCCGCCGACGCCGCTCGAGCGCCAGCCGCTCGGACCGAACGTCCCGGACTCGATGCGAAGCGCGATCACCCGTGCGCTCGCGAAGAACAAGGACGAGCGCTTCGGCTCGGTGCGCGAGTTCTTCGACGCGTTCTCCGGCGGCGCAGTCGCGCCGGTGTCCGTTCCGACGGCCGCGGGAGCAAGCGCCGCGATCGCGAGCGCCGCGACCGCGATGATGGACGCAGCGCCCGCCGACAGCGGCGGCAACATCGCGCGCGCGAAGACGGAGATGGGCGCGCCCCTCATGAGTGGCGGTCCGTCGTCCGGCTCCTACGGGCCCGGTGCGAGCGCAGCGCCCGCAGTCGTACCTGCCGGGCCCGCACACGCTCCGAACGCGAACAAGAAGAGCGGTCCGCCGATGCTCGTCATCGGGCTCGGTGGGCTCGCGCTCCTGCTCTTCATCGGCGCCGGCATCGGCATCGCGATGAGCGGCAAGAAGACCCCGGCCACGACGACGGCGATCGACCTCGGTGGTACCGCGACCGCGACCGCGACCTCGGAGGCGTCGTCGATGCCCAGCGTCGACGAGCCCGCACCGCCCGTGACGTCGGCGGCTCCGCTCGATACGACGGACACGAAGATCCCGCCGGTGTCGAACAACACCGGCGGTGGCGGCGGGACGAAGCCGACGACGCCCTCGAACACGAAGCCGACGCCGACGCCCACCCCAGTGCCGACGCCCACGCCGAAGGCCGAGCCCGAGGTCTGCAAGCGGGCAAGGGACGCGCGCGCGCAGAAGCGCCCGGCCGCGGTCGTCACGGCGCTCGAGACGCAGTGCAAGAGCGCCGGCGGCACGCCCTGATCGCGTTCGGCCGCCCTCGCGCTCTCGGGCAATAGCTCGAGCCGCGAGGGCGCTGCGCGAGGGCACTGCGCGAGGGCACTGCCAGGAACGGATCGATGGGCCGCTCCTACGTCCAAGTTTTGGTAGGCTAGCCCGCCGTCGATGCAATGCCCGTCGTGTCACCAATACGTCCAGGGAACGCCGCCTTTTTGCGGCTCCTGTGGCGCCCCGCTGCCGCGTGAAGCTCCGCCGGATCCGCTGATCGGTCGCGTCATCCACGGCAAGTACAAGATCGTGAAGCTGCTCGGCGAGGGCGGCATGGGGGCGGTGTACGTGGGCGAGCAGATGCTCGGCGCGAACATCCGCAAGGTCGCGATCAAGACGCTCCACGCGCATCTCTCGCGCGACGAGACGATCCGGGCCCGGTTCCAGCGCGAGGTCGGCACGCTCGCGTCGCTCGAGCATCCGAACACGGTTCAGGTCTTCGACTTCGGCACGATGGAGGACGGCCACCTGTTCATCGTGATGGAGCTCGTGCAGGGACGGAGCGTCGCCGACGTCATCGACAAGGACGGGCCGCTCCAGGCCTCGCGTGTCGAACGGATCATCGATCAGATCGGCGGGTCGCTGGCCGAGGCACACTCGAAGGGGATCATCCACCGCGACCTCAAGCCGGACAACGTCATCCTCACGGACCGCGCCGGGCAGAGGGACTTCGCCAAGGTCCTCGACTTCGGGATCGCGAAGCGTAGCGGCGAAGAAGATCGCAACGAGGCCAAGCTCACGCAGCAGGGCATGGTGCTCGGAACGCCGCCGTACATGAGCCCGGAGCAGTTCACCGGGCAGGCGCTCGACGCGCGGAGTGACGTCTATTCGCTCGCGGTCATGGCGTACGAGATGCTGACCGGCACGCTGCCGTTCGACGCGAGCTCGGCGTTCGAGTGGGCGACGCTGCACATGACGGCAGCGCCCAAGCCGATCGAGGCCGCGCCGAACGGCGCCTCGCTGCCCGAGTCGATGCGCAACGCGATCATGCGCGCGCTCGCGAAGAACAGCGACCAGCGCTTCGCGACCATGAACGAGTTCGTCGAGCGCTTCACGGGCCGGTCGGGTCCGAGCGCCGCCGAGATCGCGCAGAAGGCCGCGACCCGCGGCGCGGTCGCCGCGCCTGCGCCGGGCATCGCCGCGTTTGCCAATGGCCCCGCCCCTGCGCTGGGCGCGGCGCCGGCGCCCGAGCCCGCCGGCGCGAGCCTCCGCGGCAAGACGCAGATGGGAGAGCCGCTCGACATGGGGGCTCCGGCAGCATTCAGCGGCGGAGACCCGAACGCTTACGGCGCGCCGCGCGGCGGCACCGCGATGGGGGCACCGCTCGCCGCCCCGATGATCGCGCCGGCTGCAGCTCCGTATCCCGAGCCCGCCGCGGGCCACTACGCGGCGGCACCGGTCGTTGCTGCTCCACACGCGCCCCCGCGGGACAGCGGTGGGCGTAGCGGCGGAAACAAGGGCCTCATCCTCGGCGTCGCGGGCGTCGTGGGCGTGCTCAGCATCGTCGCCATCCTCTTCGGCGCGGGCGTCTTCGAGAGCTCGTCGACTCCGCCGGTGCCCCCGCTCGATCTCGGCGGAGGAACGCCGGCCCCGACCGACACATCGACCCCGACCGATCCGTCGACCCCGACCGCGCCGACGTTGACGAACACTGCTGCTCCGCCGCTGACGAACACGGTTGCTCCGCCGCTGCCGGGCCCGGCACCGGCTCCGGCTCCCAAGCCGAACCCGAACCCGAACCCGAACCCGAACCCCGCACCGACGCCGACGCCGACGCCCGCGCCGACGCCCACTCCGACGCCGACGCCAGCACCGACGCCGACGCCGACGCCTGCGCCGACGCCGACGCCGACTCCGAAGCCGCCGCCGAGCCCGACGCCCACGCCGGAGCCGCAAGCGTGTGCTCGCGCACGCGAGGCACGAGCGCAGAGGCGTCCGGAAGCGATCGTCAGGGCGCTCGAGGCTCAGTGCCGGAACGCTGGCGGCAATCCCTGAGCCGGCGGCAACGCCTCGCCTCGGTGAGGCATTCGGGCTCGTGAGTGAGGCATTCAGGCGCGGCTCCCAGCGCGCCTAGCGGTGGGATTCCCACGGTTCAAGCGCGGGCACGATTCGAGCAATCCAACGACTCGTGATGCCTCACGAGACGCGTAGAGCTCCCTTGTCGCTGTGCAGCGGCGCGCAGAGGCTCCCGCTCGTCGAGGTCGACAGCTACAACGAAGAGCTCCGCGACGCAGATGGCTACGTCGGCGATCGCGCGAATTCCGGAGCCTTCCGCGCCATCCTCGAGGAGTGGCGCGGGCACATGCGCGAGCTCGGCGAAGAGGATCCGCTCGGCGAGCAACCGAGCGGCGCGATCCCGAAGAAGGAGCTCGATCGCGTGCTCCGCAACGGCCGACCACTCGCGGCTGGGCTCGTCCATACAGCGATCGAAGACTTCGCCACCGAGCTCGCGACCGTCATCACTCGCTTCCTCAGGCTGAAGTCGTGGCGTGGAACAGAGCGAATCGTCATTGGCGGCGGGCTCCGCGGGAGCCGCGTCGGCGAGGTCGCGATTGGCCGCGCCGCCGTGCTCGTGAAGGCACGTGGCCACGCGATCGACATCGTGCCGATCCGCTACGCCCCCAACGAGGCCGGGCTCATCGGCAACGTACACCTCGCCCCGTCCTGGATCTTCCACGGCAGCGACGCGATGCTCGCGGTCGACATCGGCGGCTCGAACATCCGCGCGGGCGTGGTCGCGCTCCACCTCGCGAAAACGCCCGACCTCTCCGCGTGCAGGGTAATCGCCTCCGAGATCTGGCGTCATGCCAGCGAAGATCCACGACCGAAGCGCGAGGATGCCGTCGCACGGCTGGTGGAGATGCTGCAGACCCTCATCAAGGCCATGACCAAACAGGGCCTCACACTCGCGCCGTTGATCGGCGTCGCCTGCCCTGGGCGGATCGCCGAGAACGGCTCGATCGAGCGCGGCGGCCAGAACCTCCCAGGGAACTGGGAGAGCAGCCGCTTCAATCTCGTGGCGCGGCTCTGCGAAGGAATCCCACGCGTCGGCAAGTACGAGACGCACGTCGTGATGCACAACGACGCGGTCGTGCAAGGCCTCAGCGAAGCGCCCTTCATGAGGCACGTCCAGCGATGGGGCATCCTCACGATCGGAACCGGTCTCGGCAACGCGCGCTTCACGACCCGCTCCACGGAGGTCCGCTCCACGGCGAGCAAGGCGCCGGAGAGTGCGCGCGAGTCGGCCTCTTCGCGATCGCCCAACTGCCGAGCATGATGACGGGCGCGCTCGCGAGCTCGCCGTAGTAGCTTCACCCCGTGGCCTCCTTCTCGATCGACGACGTGCGCGCGATCGTCCATCGCTTGTTCATCGCGACGGAGGAAGCTTCGCTGCGCAAGGAGGACGAACAGAAGAGCAGAGAGGTCGCTGCGCTCGTCTCTCGGCTCGCGCGGATCCGCAAGGGCGCCCATCTGGTGGACGCCGCTGCAGGCAAGGCGAGCGTCGGGCTCGTCGCCGCCGAGCTCCTTCCGCTCGGAAGGCTGACGGTCCTCGAACGTGACGCGCGAAGGGTCGAGGCCTGCCGCGCCGCGCAGGCGCGCGTGGAGCGATCGCTTCCGATCGACATCCGGCACGCCGACGTGGCCGACGATGCAGCGTGGCCCGCTTCACCCGACGCGGTCGTCGCGCTCCATGCGTGCGGGCCCGCGGCCGACCTCGTCATCGATCAAGCGATCCGCAGCCGTGCACGCTTCGTCTTCGTCGTCCCCTGCTGCTACGGCGATGCGATCCCGTTCGCCGCTCGAGCACGTGCCGTCGTCGCGGAGATGAGCTTCGTCGCCGACGACCTCATTCGCCAGCGCATGCGTGCGTCGCTCATCGACATGGAGCGAAAGCTCCGGCTCGAGGCCGCCGGCTACGAGACCGAGCTCACGGAGCTCGTCGGCGCGACGGTGACCCCGCACAACCTCCTCTTCTGCGGGCGCTGGACGGGCACCGCCGTCCGCATCGATCGCGCAAAGGCGCGCCTCGCAGCACTCCGCGGCGTGTAGCGGGAACTTCGGCCCCTCATCCCCCGCCGCGTGATAGACGCCGTCGAAGAACACCGCGTGCACGTGCGGATTGAGCGCAGGTCCGACGAGGTCCGCTCAACGACCAGCACCGCTCCGCTGACGCGCGACGGGTCGCGCCTTTGCGATCCTCGCCGCGTCATCTCGTAACGAGCGGCGTGCTGACGAGCTTCCGGGCGGCCATTCCACTCGGGATGGCGTAGCTGGCGGTGGTGTCCCAACCCCACAACGTCGCGGTAAACGGGCCTTCGCTCCGCAGGTGATGGGTGCCGTAGAAGCACGCCTTGTCGCCGGACTTGGCACCCGGTAGGCCAGCGGAAGAGATGTCGACGCGCGCAAACTCGTAGTCGCCGCGTGTGCCGATCGAAGCAAACCCCGTCACCGGACCACCGAGGCACTCGAGGCGGACGTCTTTGAACTCGCCGTCCGCTTTTGCCCGGACGATGACGAGCGACGTCTCCCCGTAGGTCGGATCGGCGTAGAAGCTCGCGGTGGTCAGATACTGCCCTGCCGGAACCACGTTCACGAACGCCGGGTCGCCCTTCCCACCGAAGTTGCGTCCGCTGCCCCAGTAGTCTCCGCCTGCGCCGCTCATGTAAGCAGCGACGTAGATCGGATGCTCGGCGTCCTGCGTGCGAACGACGAACGCATCTCCGGTGCCGGAGGCGAACGTGGCCGTCTCGCCGGCGTTCAGCTCGAGAGGCGCCCCGCGCGGAACCTCCGGATCGTAGTCGAGACGCGTCCCGTCCCGCGCGGCGACGATACGGTAAGGCACGGGCTCGTGCTCGTCATTGAGGCGAGGGCGATAACCGACGCCGACGTACTCGGAGCCCCAGAGGGCAAAGGCAGGGATCTGCGCGGCCATGAGGTCGCAATTCAAGACGTCCGCCGGGACATTCCCGCAGACGTGCGCTCCGATGATGCTCGTGGGCTTCGTGGAGGTTACGAAGCTCCCCGTGAGCTCTTGCGGCTGGACAAGCTGCAAGAACTGGCCTTTCTGAAGCCGGTAGGTGGCCGGCACTCCAGCCGCCGATCCTACGACACCAATGCCATCTTGAATGTCGTTTTTCGGTAGGATGGTCACGTCCGTGTCGTCTTCGGATGCCATGATCTGGGCACCCGGCGGATAGCTACGTCCGAGGCCCCACGCGTTGATCAGGATGTTCTCCTTCGACCACATCGAGACGGGCAAGAGCAGCGTCGCCGAAGGTATTTGGGTCCACGCGCCGCCGAACGGAAAGATGGTGGCGGCGCTGACGGGGGCGTTCGCGCTCAGGTGAAAGGACGAACCGAACTGCGTCCCCTTCGGATAATAGTCATAGAGATGTGCGGGGGTCACTCCGAACGGGCAACCCGCATACCTCAGGTTCTCTGCCGAAGGCCGGTCGGGTCGCAGCGGGCGGTCCGAGACGAAGAGGATCACGCCGTCCCCTGGAGCAATCGGCCCGTGGTGCTGGACCAGCGTGGGTTCTCCGGGCGCCGTGCGGTACATCGACTTCGAGATGTCGAGCGCCGTCCCTTCGTACGCGAGCGCGACGTCGACGGGGATCGTCGAGGTGTTGACGACGTAGGCGGCGTAGCAGCTCTGTACCAGGTTGTTGCTGCTCTTGAGCAGCGGTGGTTGAAGATAGAACTCGCAGCCATTGGAGCTTCCCTCCGCGGCGGCGGCCGCGCACGGCGGCAGGCATCTTCCACCGCCACACGCGAGCTCGAGCGCGCACGCCTCGATCTGGCCCGAGCATTTGACGACCGCGCGGCCGTCGAGCGAGCAACGGTCCGCGCAGCTGCCGGCGTCGGCGTCGGGCTCACTGAAGACCTCCGGACCAGTCTCGACTGCGGCGCGATCCGATCCGCATGCACCGGCGGCGACGAAGAAGGCGAGACCGGCGAGCGCGGCCTTCGGCGAGCGTGACCAGCGTGGCCCGCATGACAAGCGTGCGTATACGATCATGGCAAGATCACTTTCACGGGCTCGAGGCTCGGCCTTCGCATGAACCCATCGCCCAACTGCCCCAGATAGTTGTTGCCGACACAGTAGACGTCACCGCTCGTCACGAGGACGCACGTGGTGTCGTTCGTAGTTTTCACCTGCGCGGCGCGGCCGGGGAGATCGACCATCCTCACCGGCCGATAGGCATGGTCCTTCGTACCGTCTCCGGCCTGGCCAGACCTGTTGTCACCCAAGCAATAGACCGCTCCCGAAGCCGCGGCCGCGCACCACCGCGAAGGCTTGAGGACATCATAGGGAGAGCGGGTATTCACGATCGTCTTCGTCGTGGAGATCTGCACGATTGGCTCGGGCATCGACACCCGCCGCGGGATTGCTCCGATGTCACCACCCCAGCAGAGCGCGTCACCATCCACCGCTGCGCAGGCGCGCTTCTCTACGACGTCGAGGGCGGTGATCTGCGCGAAGCTCGTGGGGGCCGGGTACGGATCGGGAGACAGCGACGACGCGCGCGCCAAGAGCGCGTTCGCTCCCCAGCTCTCGGACGTGCCATCCTCCCGGACGATGAACGAGGCCTCGTTCACGGCGACCTCGAGGATGGCGGCTCCCGGGCCCAGCGCGATCACGCTCGGCGGGAGGGCTGGATCGGGGGACGCGTCGGGCGTCACTTGGGCGGACGCGTTCGATCCCCAGCAAAGGACCCCGTCGTCGACCACGGCGCACGCCGTTCGAGGGGAAGCGCTGACCTTCTTGGCCGGGGGGATGCCGAGCTTGACGGGCGCGAGCTCCGTCGTGACGCCCGCGTCGCCCTGAAGGAAGGGGCCCGTTGCCCAGCAAAAGGCCGCGCCGTCCCCGTCGACTGCGCACGTGTGGTCGAGCGCGACGATGTTCGAAAGGCCGACGACCCGGGCCGCCGTCGCACTGCCGACGGACGTGTCTCCGCGGCCGAGCTGACCTTTGTCGTTGGCGCCCCAGCATGCCACCGTGCCGTCCTGTAGCCGTGCGCAGAAGCTCTCGTCGTGCGAGGTCGTGAGCTCCAAGGCGCACGAGGGAGACGCGCATTCGACGGGGAGCGGGCGGACAGGCGGGGCTGCGTCCGAGGAACGGTCCGTCACGGCGCCGTCTTCGATCGGGGTCGAAGCTTCGGGCGAGGCGTCTCGGTCGAACAGCTCGCGGCGCTCCTCTCCTTCGGTCCCGCAGTTGAGCGCTGCCACGGCGGCCGCCGCCGAGAG
The DNA here is from genome assembly GCA_001899635.1 of Myxococcales bacterium 68-20. Classification (GTDB taxonomy): domain Bacteria; phylum Myxococcota_A; class Polyangia; order Polyangiales; family Polyangiaceae; genus Labilithrix. The sequence goes on from MKVQ01000016.1 coordinate 134,528, forward strand.
CAGCGCCACGGTGGACACCGACGAATACCGGTCAAGGAGTCGTCTTGTGGATCGCATGACGATCTCCTACGAGCCAGATGTTCGTGGCGGACGTGCCTCGGATCTGCGCGATGGTGCCTGCCGCCGGTGCGCCGTTTCGCGCTGTCCGCGAGTATTGATATTCGCCGGCGTCTGCGCCGATGTCGGCACGGACGACGACGCCCCAACCATCGTCGGTGAGATTGGCACCCGCCCACAGGCGATCGTCGGGATCCGTCCAGAACGTCCTCCACACGCGCGACGAGAGGCTCGTGCGGCTGACGGCATAGCCGCCGTCTCCCTCAGGGGCGATCTGTTGGACGTCCCCCCCGATCAGGAAACGATGGCCGTCCGGCGACTGGAATTGCTGCGGCCATTGCGATTCGCTGCCGCCGAGGAGCAGCGGAACGTCGGCTCGTGCCGTGCAGGGCAGCCACAAAGCGTCCTGCTGGACACCATCGGCGATCCGCTGGTAGCTGCCGGACGTTTTGCGTACGACGACGTTGCAAGCGTAGTTATCTTCGTACCGTACGCCGGAAAACCATACGTCGTCGGCACGCGTGCCCGCCGCGCCGACGATGAGGAGGCGCTGCGCTGCCGTGTCCGGATCGTCCACGATGTACTCCGGCACCCATGAGACCGCGCCAGCGTCACCGATCTTTCGATGAAAGATCGTATTGGAATACCAAGCATAGACATCACCTTTGCCGGTTCCCCATACGCCGAGCGCCATGCGCTTTTGATCCGCAGTCATGCCAGGGGCGCCCTCGGGGCTGTTGTCCGGGAGACGTTCACTTCGCCAGGTCCACGCCGTGGCGGGCGGGACGGGGCGCGTGCCGTGATAGATCATCGCAGGCCCTGCCGAGTAGTAGACTTCGTCGACGTTGGGCGCCCAAATCTTCGAGGCGGACTCGGCGAGCGCTTCGTTCTGGCTGTTGTCGTCGATGTACCTCCACGTGGAGTCCTCGCGCGTCCACTCGAGGACTCGGATGCCGACGGTGGCGCTGTCCGCGATGGCGAATGCCCGGTCCGGAAACGGCCAGACGTCACGCAGGAAGAGATCCCCGTCGGGGAGCAGCGTCTCGCACCACCCGTCCGCGCTGCAGAGGGGTGCGCGCGCTTCGGGGCCCGCGTCGCTGCCGACGACCACTTCACGCTCGGATGCGTCCGGCGTCGGGGCCGGAGACTCTGCGTCCGGCGAAGGCGCCGGCGGATCGTCCCCCGTGGAGGCGCACGCGACCACGGTCAGGATCGCCGTCGCCACGCTGCCGACAAGTACGATGCGCCTCATGGTTTTCCTCCAAGGGAGAGGACGACTCCGTGGCCGCCGATCCAGACGTGACCAGGGCCGGCCGTCCAGACGGTGACGAGGTCAGGACGACGCTCGCCGAGTCCGGCGATCTTCACCCGCGACCAACGCGCGCCGTCGTAGTGAAGGACGACCGCATCTTGGCCCACCGCCCAGATGTCGGAGGGGGACGAGCCCCACACGGCGTTGAGATGCGCTCCTGCCGGGACGTCTGAGACGACCTCCCAGCGGAGAGGATCGCCTGTGTAGTGCCGGATGGTTCCGTCGAATCCGACGGCCCATACGTCGGACGCGGAGGCCGCCCATACACCGTACAGCGCGTTGCGCGTTTGGCTGTCGTAGGCCTTGATGCTCGGCGAATCGCCGCCCGCGCCGGTCACACGCACCGCCTTGCCGTTCATCCCTACGGCCCAGAAGTCGTCCGCGGAAGCGCCGTGAAGATCGTTCAACGTGCCGGTCGTGGTCGCCGCGATCTCGCCCGTGAACGAGCCCGGATCACCCACGCGCAAGCGAATGAGACCGGAGGGGGTCGACGCCGCGTTCGTCAATGGCCCCGTCGACAACCAGAACCAGTCTTCGCCGGGCGACGCCCACCCGGACGTGACGGTCAGCGACGCGGGATTGATACGTGGCGCGGCGATGTTCAATGCACTGTTGTCCGTCCAGTCCCCGCCGGCGTCCGGCGGATCGACGAGGCCGCGCGAATAGATCTGATTGAGCCCTTCGATCCCGACTTCATAGTCGGGCCCGAGCCAGAGCGTTCGCAGCGTTGACATGCGACCCTTCGGCGACGGGCCGCCGATGGGGAGCGCCACTCGCACCCACGACGTCCCGTCGAAGTGGGTGAGCGCCCCGAGCGCGCCGACGACCCAGACGTCGCTCGCGGAGCGGCCGCGAATGAGGTGGACGGTCGTGCGCACGTCGAACGAATCCGGTCCGCCGTTGGGCTTGGCGGGATCGAACAGGCCGTTGGGGCAGAGGACGTCGTCCGTGCACACCGGCGGGAAAAACTCGCAGTCGCGCGAGCACGGAGCGTCGGCAGGCGCATCCGAAGCATCGCTGGCTGTGATGACGATCTGGGATGCGTCGGGCGCGGCGAGGGAGCCCGGCTCGGTGTCGGCGCACGCGCTGAACGTGAAAGCACACGCGGCAACGATCGCCGCTCCTGCAAGGATTCTTGCTCTCATTGAGCGACCTCGCCCGAGCACGGTTCGACCACACATCTGCCGCCCGCACATGCTTGGCCGGCGGCGATATCGCAGGTGATCCCGCAGCCGCCGCAGTTCTGCGGATCGCTGAAGGTATCGACCTCGCAATCATCGTCGACGTTGCCGTTGCAGTCGGCCCAGCGTCCCGTGCACTCGAGCTTGCATGTGCCGTACTGACAGACGCCTTTGCTGCGTAGCGTGACGCCGGGACACGCTAGTCCGCAACCGCCGCAGTTCTTCGCATTCGAGGCAAAATCGGCGCAGACGCCGAAGAAAGGTTCGGTGGTGGAGATTCCGCAAAAGTTCTGACCGGGAGGGCACCTGCACCCGAGGCCGACGTCCTCGAAGTCGGTCGAAAAGACGCAATCCATGCCGATTGCGCGGCAGTTGTCCCCGCAGGCCACGCAATTTTCGTGGCTCCCCAGGCGTACCTCGCATCCGTCGGACTCGGGTTGACCGAGGTCCATGTTGCAGTCGGCGTATCCGTCTTCACACTTGAGGCTGCCGCACTGCCCGAGACCGCATCCGTAGTAGGCGTTCGGCGGAGCGGGAGCGGCTCCCGCTCCGCCCGTGCGGTCGCATGCGTTGTCACACACTCCACAATGCTCGTCGCTGAACCTCAAATCCTGGCACGTCGGGTAGGCGTTCGCGCAGTACGACTTGGGTTCAGTACATCCGCACGTTGGCGTGGAACCGCTGAATTCACTACATGGTTTCGTTTCAGGACACTTGTTCCCGCACGCGCCGCAACTGGCATTCTCGAGGTCGCTAGTTTCGCATCCAGTCTCGATGAGACCATCGCAGTCCAGGTAGGGTCTCTCGCATCGCATGACGCAGCGACCTTCGAGGCAATCGAAGACCGCACCGGCTCCTTTTTGGGGGCAGGCCGCGCCGCATGCGCCGCAGTTCTTCGGATCCGACCGGAGGTCCACGTCGCAAAGGAACTTCGAGTTAGGACACGTCGTAAACCCCGTGGGGCACTTGTTCGAAGCGCAGTAATTCGTCAGCTCCCGCGTCGAGGCTTCCGTCGATGCGTCGGGCGTGGGCGCGAGCGCCGGGGCGCGTTCGCAGAAGCCGTCGTCGCAGTCCTCGCCGATGGCAAGGTCGCGGCTGCTCACGCACGCGGATAGCGCAGCGAGAGGGAGCAAGGCGATGACCCAGGAAAAGGGGGATGGGGATCGTTTCATTCTCCGGCCTCTGGCGCGGGCTCGCCCGCGCAGCTCATTTCGACGCGGCGGGTGAGCGCGCCCTTCGTGCGCCCCTCGAGAAAGGCGGTTGCCTCCCGAACGGCATCAGCGCGGCGCCCCAGGCTGCAGAGGACAACGACGCGCTCGGCCGCGCGCTCGTTCGCGAGCCAGCCACGCGGGAAGGCGCGCGCGTGCTCGTCGAGGAGCGCGAGCGCACCGGCGCCGTCACCGTTCTTGAGGGCATGTCGGGCGTCCGCGAGGAGACGAGCTTCGCGCTCGAGCGTGTCGCTCGACGAAGGTGTGAGCTCGGATGCCGACGTCGACGCCGCCACCTTCGTCGCGGCCTTCTCCGTCCGCTGCACGGCCGCGGCGGTCGGAAGCGCATGGACGGAGATGGATGGGACGGCAGGAGCGCCCTCTCCTTCACGTGGAGCGTCGATCTCCCGCGGCGCAGTGGACGGTAGGGCGATCGTCGTCGGGGCGCTCGCAGGCGGCGGCTCGCGCAGCGTGATCGCGGCGGTGATCGCCAGAGCCATGCACGAGAGTCCGACGAGCAGGATGCTCTTCCCTTCCCAGGCCGCGGACGCTCGACCGACACTCGCCGTCGAAGGTCGGGCTGACGACGGGGTGCCGTCGAGCCCCTGCCCGAGTGAGGTCTGGAGCTTCGCGAACAGGCGCTCTGCCTGAGCCTGCGTCGGCCCGTACTCGTCCGCGAGCGGAGCCAGGAGCAGCGCCTTCTTCTCGGGTTCGACTTTCACTTGTACCTCCAGCCGTCGCGAGCGCGATGTCTCGCCATCGCCGCCTCGACGGCCTCGCGCGCAAGCCGCAGCCTGCTCGAGACCGTGTTCACGTTGATCTCCAGGATCTCGGCGATCTCGATCAAAGGCTTTCCCTCCAGCTCCACCAGCACGAGCACGGCTCGCTTCTCGGGATCGAGAGAGTCGAGGATCGCTTCGAGCAGACGCACGGTCTCACTCGTCTCGGCGCTTCTGTCCGGAGCGGCCGCAGGCGAGGCCGGAAAGGCGTCCAGGTCCATTCCGTCCTCGGTGAGCGCAGACCGCCTTCGAAACGATCGCCGGTGATGCAGGACGACGCGATAGACGGTCGCGAAGAGCCAGGCGCGCTCGGCCCCGAGCGTCTCGAACGTGGCGCTGCGGCGATGAGCCGTGAAGAACGTCTCCTGGACGACGTCTTCCACCTCGGCGTCCGTGACGCCGAGGCGACGGGCCGTCTTCCACACGTACGTGAGGTGCGTCCAGTAGAGCTCGGCGAAGCTGCTCGAGGCTCCGGATCTGCCTTCGCTACGCGCCACGTTCGCGACACCGGATGCGGGAGGAGGGGGGAGCGTCACTGCGTCGGGCACCACTGCCGACGCACGATCAGCGACGACCTCCGCGCTCCAATGAGCAACCATCGCCCCGAAAATTCCCGGGAGGGCCCCCCAGCGTCACGAAAAGCACTCAGGGAATGACGAATTCGGCGCCCAAGCTGAACCTTAAGGCAAGCGATGGAGGATCGTGCAAGCGCACGTCGTCGTTCCTCGTGGCAAGGATGAAGGTCGGAGGTCCGACGGGGAGAAGCAGATCGGTCCGCGCATACAGCCCGAGCCATCGTGCGACGCGCGCTTCGACCCGAGCTCCGAGCACGGCGGTCAACCACCCTCCCGACGACGTCCACGGTCTCCGAATGCCGAAGCCTTGAAGCTGGACGTACGTCGCCTCGATGTTCGCGCACGGCCCGAGCGCGAAGACGCCGAGCGGCACCATGTATCCGGCGAACGCGCCCACGTCGATCATGTCGAACGACGCGCCGGCGGGCCCATCGAAGTACCGGCGCTGACGAGACGAGATCGTCCCCAGCGCTCCGACACGAAGGCGGTGAAGGCGGAGCGCCGCAGTCGCGACGACGCCCGTGCTCGCCTGAGGCAGTGGCCCCGACGCGACCGAGGCGCCGAGCCCGAATGCGAACTGCGTGGCCGGTGGCCCGGACGGTAGCGCGTGCGGCCGAGGCGTCTTCTCCGGTTGGCCGACGTTCGGCGGTGCGGCCGATGGAGGCGCCTCTGCTGGGGCGAGTGGGGCGCCTGGACCTTGTGGATCAAAGAGCTCCTCCGCAGAGCCTGCTTCATCGATCCGAGCTGCGTCGCTCGATGGATCGATCACGTAGGCAACGACGACCGCAAACGCCTCGGCGAGCGCCGAACACGAAGCCGCCTCGACCGTTCGATGCTCCTCGACGTCACCGGTGCGCACGCTCAGCGTGACCTTGAGGCGCCCGTGTGCGCCGCCCTCGACCTTCGCCTCCGCGCGGGTCGGGGCGGTCTGCGGTCCCCGGACGATCTGCTCGATCCGGCGACGGACGAACGACGACGACGGGCAGCCCTCCGGCGCATCCCACGTGAGCTCGAGCGGGAGCGGCACAGTCTCCGCCATCGCGCGCCGAGGCGTGGTCGCGATCGCACCGATCGCAAGCAGCGACCACACCTTCGTCACGCGACGAGACTAGCGCGGCTCTCGGAGCGGCGGCGTTGCTTCCACACCGAACACACGCTCCGCTCCCTTGCGCATGCGCGTGCTCTTTCACGATGCCGCGAGACCGACATGCTGGAGCACGCCGCGGCGGCCGGCGATGGCGCCGTTGCGGACGTACCTATCAGCGCGCGGAGGCGGCCCGCAGAGCTCAGCCTTTCCAGGCCGGACGCAGCGAGCACGAGTGTTCACCCGCAGATGTCGTGGCATCGCCAGCGGAGCAGGAACGCGGCGGATGCTTCGATAGGAGCGATCGCTGCATGGGCGGAGCGACACACTCGTTGGAAGACAGATGTCCGCTTCTTCAACTCCGGCCACGATCGATAGGGAGAGCCCGTCGGACACGGACCGCGATGAGGCAGGCCCCTGTCAGAGCCAGTAGCGCCGAAGCTCGATCGGCCCCGGACTGACCGGAGTGCGGAGGAGGCTCACCCGTCCACTCTCGGCGTCGACGACGAAGCCCTCTGCGCTCCCAGCGAGAGGAAGGACGCCGTCGCCGTCGAACGAGGGGTCGAGGCTTCCGTCCGGGTTGTAGCGTTTGAGAAAGGCCCCCGATGCCACCCCGGCGCGTGCACGCCGTGAGACCGGGCCGACCGGCGACCACATCGGCGCCATGGTGAACACCCGTGACGTTGAACCTGGCCGGTCGGCTGGGTAGCATTTCGGGTTGATGGCGCAGCCAGCGTCCGTGCCGCCGCCGCCGCCTTCGCCGGTCCAACCGGGGGAGGTGGTCGCCGGAAAATACGTCGTCGACCGCGAGATCGCCGCGGGAGGGATGGGGCTCGTCTTCTCCGCCAAGCACGTCGAGCTCGATCAGGCGGTCGCCCTCAAGTTCATGCGCGCGGAGCTGCGCGGGCACATCTCGACCAGCCGGTTCACCCTCGAAGCGCGTGCCACCGCGAAGCTCCGGAGCGCACACGTCGCGCGGGTGTTCGATGTAGGCGTCATCGAAGACGGCACGCCGTTCATGGTGATGGAGCTCCTCGAAGGGATCGACCTCGAGCGGCTCGTCGAAGAACGCGGATGCCTCTCGCCCGAGGTCGCCGCCGAGCTCGTCACGCAGGCGTGCGAGGCGGTGGCCGAAGCCCACGACGCCGGCATCATCCATCGCGATCTCAAGCCCGCGAACCTCTTCCTCACGAAGACGCCGCAAGGGGCGCCGTTCGTGAAGGTGCTCGACTTCGGGATCTCGAAGGCGACGGTGGACGCCCCCACCCGCGCGACGGCCGCGGGCACCATCATGGGCTCGCCTCCGTACATGTCTCCGGAGACGCTCAAGTCGTCACGCAACGCCGACGTACGAAGCGACATCTGGGCGCTCGGGGTCATCCTCTACGAGCTCGCGACCGGACAGCTCCCGTTCGACGGCGAAGGCGTCGGCGACATCGCGCTGAAGGTTCACAACGACGAGCCCGTCTGGCCGGCCGTCCTCGATCCGAACATCCCGAAGGAGTACGACGAGATCGTCCGGAACTGCCTCGAGAAGGACCCTTCGAAGCGCTACGGCTCGGTGATCGAGCTGCGTGATGCGCTCGTGGGGTTCGCCGCCTCTCGTGCCACCGACGGGATGACGCTCTCGATCCGTACGACGTCCCCGCGCATCGTCGTGGTCGACGAGCCGGCGCCGACCCCACCGACGACGCCTCGCACGGTCCGGGCACATCAGGAGCTCGCCGCGACGACCGTTACTCCCCCCCGCCCGCAAGGCGAGCTCCCTCGGCCCGGACCGAGCCGTCGTGTGCTCGCCGGCGCGCTCGCGATCGGCGCTGGCCTCACGGCCGCGATCGCGTTCGTCGCGATGAGCCGAACCGCCGTCCCGCATGCGTCGGCATCGCCTCCCGAAGCTCCCGCCACCACCGCCCTCGCGGCGGCCGAGCCGGCAGCGGCGGCCGAGCCGGCAGCGACGGCCGAGCCGGCGGCGACGGCCGTACCTGGGGCTGCGCCCGCGGCCCCGCCCGAGACGGGAGTGACGGAGACGGGAGTGAGGGAGGCGACGCCTCCCTCCGCAACGACGAGCGGCTCCAAACGGGCCGCCGCTCCTCATCCACGCACACGCGCGAAATCGGCGGGAGCTGCGCCGGCAGTCGACGCTCCCGAGGCGCCCGCTGCTGCAACTTCGACATCCGCTCCGCCGGCGGTGCAGCCTCCCGCTGCACCCTCCACCGGACGGGCACTGAGGGACCGTGGCTTTTAGAGCTCGAAAGACGGCTGCCGCAGCGCTGACGCTGCTTGCGCTCATGATCCCGCTCCGCGCAGGAGCAGAGCCCTCTCCGCAGGAGAAGGAGACGGCACGCGCGCTGATGGACCAGGGCGACGAGCGCTTCGAGGAGAAGAACTACGCCGCCGCGCTCCAGGCCTACGCCGGAGCGCATGCGATCATGCGCGTACCGACCACGGCGCTCGAGGTCGCGAAGGCGCAGGAGGCGCTCGGCAACCTCGTCGAGGCGCGCGACGCGCTCCTCGAGGCCGTTCGCTATCCCAAGTCACCGAGCGAACCGGCGGCCTACACTGCGGCACGCGTCGAAGCCGAACGACACGCGACGCTCCTCGGTGAGCGGATCCCGTCGATCGTCGTGAAGGTCGACGGCCTCCCTCGGGGACAGGACCTCCATGTCTCCGTCGATGGCGTCGCGCTCCCACCGGCGGCAGCGCTCCTCCCGATCCGGGTGAACCCGGGACGCCACCGGCTCGTCGCATCGAGCGACGTCACGCACGACGCGAGCAAGGACGTCGAGCTGTCGGAGCACCAGAACATCACCGTCGCTCTCTCGCTGAAGGCACGTCCGGCCTCCGAGACCACGGTCGCCGCGACCTCACCCGAGTCGTCAGGGAGCACGCTGCGTACGGTCGGGATGATCGGCGCGGGAGTGGGCTTCGCCGGGCTCGTCGTCGGGACGATGTTCGGGCTTCAGGCGAGCAGCAAGCAGGACGCCGCCGATTGTCCGAACAACGTCTGCAGGGACGACGCCGCGGCGAGCACCCTTCGCGCGGCGAACGACGCCGCTACGATCTCGACGGTCGCCTTCATCGCAGGCGGCGTCCTCACCGCCGGCGGCGCGACGCTCTGGCTCCTCGGCTCGAGCCGCTCCTCGAAGACCGCAACCGTGCGACTGACCCCTGCCGGTCCTGCCGGGCTGCTCGCCGTGGGCACGTTCTGACGCGACGTCGTCGAGCGCGCTTCGCTTCGAGCGCGTGAACGAATCGGCGCGTCAGTCCTTCCAGCAGCGCGAGAGCTCCACCAGCATCTGCTCCGCGTTGACGAGGCCGTTCGCGGAGCCGTCGAAGCGGCGCGTGAGACGCATGTCCGGAGTGATCTTCCAGGGCGAGACCTTGCCCTTCACGAGGCCGAGGATCTTCTGGGCATCGAGCGGGGTGTCGTCGCGGAGATGGAGCGTGACGCTCTTGGCGTTGGCCTCGCATCCGAGGACGCGCATCCGCCTCAGCTCGCACTTGAGCGTCATCAGGCGGACGAGGCACTTCGCCTCCGCCGGAGGCGCGCCGAAACGGTCCTCCATCTCGACCGCGATCTGACCGACCTCGGCCTCGTCGCTCGCGCTCGCGAGGCGCTTGTAGATCGAGAGGCGAACGCCGACGTCGCCGACGTAGTCGTCCGGGAGGAGCGCAGTGACGTCGAACGACAGCTCCGGATCGACGTCGTGGACGATCGGCTCGCCGCGAAGCTCGTGCACCGCCTCGTCGAGCATCTGGCAGAAGAGATCGAGGCCGACGCTCGCCACGTTCCCGGACTGCTCGGCGCCGAGGAGATCGCCAGCGCCGCGGAGCTCGAGATCGAGGGACGCGATCTTGAAGCCGCTCCCGAGCTCGGTGTGGCGCTCGAGCGCCTCGATCCTCGCGCGCGCCTCGTCGGTCATCGTGTTCGGAGGCGGCACGATCAGGTAGCAATACGCGCGCTCCCTGCTCCGACCGACGCGGCCGCGGAGCTGGTAGAGCTGCGCGAGCCCGAAGAGGTCGGCGCGATCGATGATGATCGTGTTCGCGCGCGGAATGTCGAGGCCGCTCTCGACGATCGCGGTGGCGCAGAGGATGTCACACTTGCCCTCCACGAAGTCGAGCATCGTCTTCTCGAGCGCGGTCTCGGTGCCCTCCTTGCTTCCGCCTTTGTTCACATCCCCACGAGTACGTGGGGACCCCTTCGGTCCCCCCATCTGGCCGTGGGCGACCGCGATGCGCGCGTTCGGGAAGAGCTGCTGGACCTTCTGCGCCTTCTCGTAGAGGCCCTCGACCCGGTTGTAGACGTAGAACACCTGACCGCCGCGCGAGAGCTCGCGGCCGATCGCCTCCTTGAGCACCTGATCGTCGAACGCCGTGACGAACGTGCGGACGGCGCGGCGATCGACCGGCGGGGTCGTGATGAGCGACAGGTCGCGGATCCCGGTCACGGCCATCTGCAGCGTGCGCGGGATCGGCGTGGCGGAGAGCGTGAGGACGTCGACGTTCGTGCGGAGCTGCTTGATGCGCTCCTTGTGGGTGACACCGAAGCGCTGCTCTTCGTCGACGACGAGCAGACCGAGGTTCTTGAAGTGAATGTCCTTCGAGAGGAGACGGTGGGTGCCGATCACGACGTCGGCCTTGCCGTCTTTCAGGAGCGCGAGCGCCTCGTCCTGCTCCTTCTTCGACTGGAAACGCGACAGCACCTTGAGCGAGATCGGGTAGTCGCGCATCCGCGCCTCGAAGGTGCGGTAGTGCTGCTGCGCGAGCACGGTCGTCGGACAGAGGACCGCGACCTGCTTGCCGCTCATCGCGACGCGGAACGCCGCCCGGAGCGCGACCTCGGTCTTGCCGAAGCCGACGTCTCCGCAGACGAGGCGATCCATCGGGCGCGGAGTCTCGAGGTCGCGGTTCACCTCTTCGATCGCGCGCGACTGATCGTCGGTCTCGTCGAACGGGAACGTCGCCTCGAAGGCGCGGTAGTCGTCGTTCGCGGCCTCGATCGCGTCGCCGGGCTGCGCCTGGCGCTCGGCGTAGAGGCGGAGGAGCTCGTCCGCCATCTGGCGGACGGCCTTCTCCACGCGGGACTTCGTCTTCGCGAACGTCACGCCGCCGAGGCGATCGATCTTCGGCTCTCCCGCCTCACTGCCGGAGAATTTCTGGATCTGGTTGAGGCGATAGACCGGGAGGTAGAGCTTGTCGCCCCCGGAGTATTCGACCACGAGCAGATCGACGGTGAGCCCGCCGACGTCACGGTGGACGAGACCGGCATACCGACCGATGCCGTGCTCGACGTGGACGACGTAGTCGCCGACGTTCAAGCTGCGGAGGTCCTCGACGAACGGCCGCGCCGCATCGCGCGACCTCTTCTCGCGGGCGCGGTGCGCTCGGCCGCCGAAGATCTCCTCCTCGGTCACGATCGCGTAGCCCTCGCCCGGGAGGATCACACCGCGAGCGAGCGGACCGACGATCACCTCGGCGTCGTGATCGACGCCTCCGCTCTCCGAGAGCCAGGCCGGATCGAAGCCGGTGACGCGCACGCGGGTCGTGAGGCCCTGGTGCTGGAGGAGCGCGGCGAGACGTTCGGCCTGCGTTTGCGCGCGGGCGGTGAGGAAGACGCGGAGCCCGCTCTCCTTGAAGTGGACGATGCGTCGAGCGACCGGCGCGAGCGCGTTCGTCTTCCCCTTCGACGACCGCGCGGCCTTCACCGCTCGGGTGATGTCCGCGTGATCGGAGGCCGCCAGGTGGATCGGCTCGTGCGTGGTCTCGAACGCCGCGAGGCCTTCGCCGGCGCCCGCGATCGCCGTGCCGTGGAGGGCGACGACGCGACGCTTGCCGAGCTCGAGGGCAGCCTCGTCCTCGGAGAGGAAGTGCGCGGAGACGATGAAGCTCGGCTCCTCCGCCTTCGCGGCGTAGTCCTGCTCGGCGCGCGCGAGCTCGTCGCGAACGACGCGCGTGAGATCCGGCGGCGACGCGAGCACCACGCAAGCGTCGTCCGGGACGTAGTGCCAGAGCGGCGCGAGCTCCTCGTAGTACGCCGGGAGAAACCCGTCGGCGCCGAAGAACGCTCGTCCGGTCGCGACGTCGTCGATGAGGACCCGCGTCTTCATCGTCGGCCAATCGATCATGTCGGACAGGTTCGCGATCCGTCGCTTGGCGCGATCGACGAGGTCCTTCGCGAGAATGGCGTCGCGAGCCGGCGGGAGCCAGACCTCGGGGAGGCTCGCCTCCTCGGCCTTGTCCGTCTTGTCCGTCTTGTCGCGTTTGTCGCTCTCGTCACGTTTGCGCGCGAGGGAGCGCGTCGTCTGCGTCACCGGGTCGAACGGCTTGATCGACACGACGAGATCGCCGTAGAGCTCGACGCGCGCGGGCTCGGGCGCGCCTGGTGCCCACACATCGAGCAGCGATCCGCGAACGGCGAACGTCCCCGGGTCCTCGACGACGGGTACACGGAGCCAACCGGCGTCCGCGAGATCACGCACGATGCGATCGCGATCGAGCTCCTCCTCGTGGACGATCCGTCGCGTATGCGCCTGGAGAGCGGACGGCGGAACGAGCTTGCGCACGAGGGCCGCCGCCGGGACGACGAGCACACGCCAGGGACGGCCGACCGCGAGATGCGCGAGCGTCGCCATGCGCACCATCGCGCCGCGCCGGTCCGGGTTCACGTCGGCATACGGCGACGACTCGGCCATCGCCAGCACGAGCACGTCGCTCGTGTCCTCGAGGTCACCGGCGCGACCGCCGCGACCGAGCAAGAACGCGACGTCACCGGCGAGACGTCGGGCGGCGTCGGCGTCCTCGGCGATCACGACCGTCGGGGGTGCGCTCGGGTCGCGTACGAGCGCAGCGACGACCGCAGCGTCGGCGGAGCCACGGACGTCGGCCACGTCGACCCGCGCGTCGTTTCGCGCGGCGATCGCGGCGAGGCGCGTGACGACCACCCCCTCGGGAGGAAGGACGGAGGGGAGCGGATCGAGCTCTTCCGCCGACGTCCGGACGAGCGCGTCCGCGCCGCCGATGTGCTCACCGATGCTGGCCCGGAGGTCGTTCGACATGCGTGACCGAGCCCGCGTATCTACCTCACGGGCGGTGCGTATGGGAGCCCTGCAGTGAGCTGATCGCCGCCTCGCTTGCCGGACGCTGCGCTTTCAGCTCGAGCGTGCTCGACCGCCGCCTCCCGGCACACCGGGCCTTTGGCGCTCCGCCAGCCGATACGCCGCCGGGACGACGACGAGCGAGACGAGCACGCCCACAGTCGAGCCGATCGCTCCGACCTTGCCGACGTCGACGAGGCCGCCGAACCGACAGACGACGAGCGCCCCGAAGCCGGCGGCGGTCGTCAGAGCCGTGGCCATCCCGAGCGGCGCCTGCTCCGCGATCGCCTCCTCGATCGAAGTCCGCTCCGCCGCGGTGAGCAGGAACAGGACCTCGTCGAGTGTGATCCCGAGGAGGACGGGCAATACGAGCGCGTCGTAGACGTGCCAGCGAACCGAGAAGACACGCGCGAGGACGAGCACGATAGCGATCTCCGCCACGAGGACGCCGATCGCGAGGACCACACGCGATGCCCGCCTGAGCGAGGCCCCCAGCACGAGCACGACGATCCCGAGCGCGCCGGCGAGGACCCGAGGGAGGTCGTGCGCGAGCGTCCGCGCGAGACCGTGCTCGAGATCCGCGAAGCCCGTGATGATCGAGCCGGGATCCGCACCCTCCAGGATCGCACGCGCCGTGTCCTCCGCGCCCGGGATCGGCGCAACGCGCACGTAGGTGAGCGCGAGTGCCCCGTCGCCGTCCTCCGCGAGGTGACGGCGACGAAGCCACGACCACTGCGGGTCGTTGGGGCGCAGCCCCAAGTTGTCCGACGCGAGCACGTCGCTCGTGTCGGACTTCGGGTGCTCGAACGCATCGAGCGCAGGCGCGAGCTCTTCGAGCGCGAAGCCCTCCTCTGCGAGCACGCGCGCGAGGAGCGCGCGACGCGAAGGCAGGTCGAGCTTGTCGCGCTCGGCGAGACGCGTGCGCTGGACCTCGGGCGACGGCGCCATGCGGGCCAGCGCATCGAAGCCCGCGATCGTCCCGCCCGCGGCAAGGCGCTCTGCCGCTTCGGCCACCGCGTCGGCGCGTGCGCGCGCGCGGTCGGGGTCTCGATCGGCCGAGACGACCATGAGCTGCCCGCGCGCACCACCGAACGTCGCGTAGATCGCGTCGTACGTCGCGAGCGCGGGGAGCGTACGAGCGTCGAGCTTCGCGACCCCTTGCTCGATCCGCGGCGGCCCCATCCAGACCGCACCGATCAGCGCGGCGATGACCGCAAGGACGGCGACGAACGCGCGTGCGCGCGTCCTGGTGAGCGCGATGATCCACGATGCACGCGGCGGTGCGGGCACCGCGCCTCGCTCGAGGAGCGCACCGAGCTCGGGCACGACGACGAGGATCGCCACCGCGGTGAGCACCTCGCCGGCAGCACAGAGAACGCCGAGCTGGCGCATTCCTTCGATGTCCGAAAGCACCAGGCATCCGAAGGCGCCGCCCGCCGCGAGCGCAGCTCCGAGCGTCGGCCGCCACGTCTCACGACGTGCGACTTCTGCGGCGGCCCCGGGCGACAGGCCCTCGCGACGCGCGCGCAGGAGTCGACCATAGACGTGAACGCCCGTGTCGACACCGACACCGATGACGACCGCGGCAAACGCCGTCGCGACCGCGCTGAGGCGTGGGTAGAGGAGCGCGGCCAGCGCCGTCGTCCAGAGCGTTCCGATGGCGAGCGGCGGGAGCACGCAGGCGAGCGCGCGCAGGCGGCGGAACGTCAGCGCGAACACGAGGGAGGCGAGCACCATCGAGAGCGCGCCGCTCTTCTCGAGATCGGAGCGCACGAGCGCCTCCGTCTGGCGAGCAACGACGTGACCTCCGGTGAGCTCGAGCGTCACGTGCGCCCCGCCCTCCTCCACACGCTTCGCTGCGCGCGCGAGGGCGGCCCCGGCCTCGTCGGTGAAGCGGGCCGCCTCTCCTGACTCGAAGGCGCGACCTCGCGGCTCCACGACGACGAGGCGCGCGCGCCCGTCGGCGCTGACGAACGCTCCTCGCGGCTCGCCGAGGGCTCCCGCGCCCGCTCCGCGGACGCCGGCCGCGACCTCGATCTGGTCCTGCCACGGGATCATCGCGAGGCGCAGCGGGTCCCGCGCGATCGTGCTCGCGACGTCGGATGCGCCCGGTGCGAGGAGGAGCGCACGCGTCTCTCGCAGACGCTCGCGCATGCCGTCCTCCGTGACCGCTCGCGCGAGACGTTCGCGTGCCACCGGCCCTGCGAAGCGCCAGGCCTCCGTCGGATCGAGCGCCGCCGGCGCCGGCGCAGAAGTGATCGCGCCGGCGACGACGGACATGGCGCGGAGCTCCTCTGCGGCCACCTCTGCCGCACGCTCGACGCTCGACGGGTCCTCGCCTCGCACGAGGACGAGCGCGACGTCTCCCCCGCCGAACGCGCGCGTCACGCGCGCGAGGGCCTCGGCCGCCGGCGTTCGTGGAAAGAGCGTCGTGAGGTCGCTCGACAGCTGGAGGCGCGACGCAAGCCAGATCGCGGCGATCGTGAGGACGACGGTGACGATCCGGGCGAGCTTCATGCGCGGCTCCCGGGCAGACCGGAGGCCGGCGCAGCCGCGGCGGCGCTCACGCTAGCGAGTCCGTCGCCGCCCTCGACACGCGAACGCGTACGCGCATGATGCGACGGCGGCTGACGCTCGTGACCTCGGCGGTCGCCTCGGCGCCGAGCTCCACCTTGTCACTGATGCGCGGGATACGTCCGAGCCGCGCGAGGACGACGGTCCCCACGGACTCCGCCCACTCGTTCTCGTCGACCTGCACCCCGATACTGCGCAGCTCTTCGACCGTGGCACGGGCGTCCACGTCCCAGGCGCTGTCGTTGTTCGCCACCGGAACGACACGCGCCGCCTCGACGTCGAGCTCGTCGCGGATCTCTCCGACGATCTCCTCGAGGAGATCCTCCATCGTGACGATCCCGCTCGTCCCACCGTACTCGTCGACGACGACCGCGATCGGAATCTGCGCGAGCTGCATGTTGCGCAGCACGTCGAGCAGGCTCTGCGTCTCCGGCACGAAGAGGATGTCGCGGCGGACACTGGTGAGATCCGCGAGCTTCGACGCCGCCGGGTCCACGAGGAAGTCCTTCGCGTAGAGGTAACCGGCGATCTCGTCGACGCTGTGATCCCTCGTGAGGACGACGCGTGAGAACTGGTGCGTCCGGATCTGGCGCACCGCCTCCTCACCGGTCATCGAGATCTGGATCGTGAAGACGTCGACGCGCGGCACCATCGCGTGCCGCGCGGTGCGCTGCGCGAAGCGGAGGACACGCTCCACGAGCTCGGCCTTCGCTTTGCCGCCCGGGCTCCGTGCGGCGTTCGCCGCGAGGATGCCCACGAGCTCCTCTTCGGACAGCGTCCCCTCGCTCGCAGCGTCGGCGCTCATCCCCATCGAACGAAGGATGACCCGCGTCGCGCGCTCGAGGATGAACAGCAGCGGCCGGAAGACCACGTAGATCAGGTGGAGCGGCGCCGCCGACGAATAGGCGACCTTTTCGGACCGCTGGATCGCGACGAGCTTCGGTACGAGCTCGCCGAAGAGCACGTGGCTGAACGTGAGGAGCGAGAAGGCGATGGCGATGGCGACGATCTGCGCGGCCCGCCCGGGCTCGTGACCGAGGGCGGACACGAAGGCGCCGTGAACGAGCCGCTCGAGCGCGGGCTCGCCGATCCAACCGAGGCCGAGACTGGCGAGCGTGATCCCGAGCTGGGTCACGGACAGATAGCGGTCGATCCTCGAGACGATCGCGCGGGCACGGGCGACCCGAGGGTCTTCGCCGCGCGTCTTCTGCGTCCCGGCGAGGGTCGTCGATACCTTGACCAACGCGAATTCGGCCGCGACGAAGAAGCCATTCAGCGCGATGAACACCGCGGCAAGGAGGAGGCCGAGCACGTGACCGCGGAACTCTACTCGATTTGCGGCCCGACACCACGCTGAGCGAAAAGGCGGCCCGAGAAGCCCCTCTGGCCCATCTGGCCCGTCGCTGGGGGGTGGTCGAGGCCGAGGCCCCTACTTCAGCTCGAGCCCGAGGGTCGGGACGCCTGCCTCTCCACGGTCCAGATAGCCGTAGCGGGCCATGTTCCCGAGAACGCGAGCGACGTAGCCGCGGGTCTCCAGGTACGGGATGGCCTCGACGAACACGTCGAGCGTCTCGCCCTTCGCATGGCCGAGCCATCGCTGGATGGCCTCCGGGCCCGCGTTGTAGGCCGCGACCGCGAGCGCGACGTTCTCACCGAACGTGTCCAGCATCTCGCGAAGGTAGAGCGAGCCGAGCGTGATGTTCTGAGCTGGGCTCGTGAGCATCGAGTCGTCGTGGACGAGGCGCGCCGTCTTCGCGGTCGTCCGTGCCGTCTCGGGCAAGAGCTGCATGAGCCCGACCGCACGCGCGGGGGAGACGACTTCGGGATCGAACGCGCTCTCCTGGCGCATCACTGACCAGACGAGGTCGGTCGTGATCCTCGAGCTCGCCGCCGCCGTCGTGACACTGCCGGCGTAGGGGCGCGGATAGAGGCACTCCCATGCGCTCCGGTTCTTCCCACCGGGCGCCGTCGCGAGCTCGCGCTGCGGAACCTGGAGCGAGATCTGATAGCGCCGCTTGCCCCGATCGAGCATCGCGTAGGCCGTGCACAGCGCCTCGGTCCCGCGCACCTCCGTCTTCGCGACGATCGCAGGCTCGCGCTCGCGGAGCATCAGCTCTGCTTCGCCGTCGAAGCCGATGCGTTGGAGCATGTCGATCGGCGGCGG
>MKVQ01000016.1:152576-155160 GCA_001899635.1 Myxococcales bacterium 68-20
CACGGACGAGCCGCTCTCGCCCGGATCGATCGCGGGAGGGGGCGTGCCGCCGTTCTCCTTGATCCGCGCGCGGGCGACGAGGGCGGGATACGAGAGCGGCAGCGTCCGCGCGACGTGGGCCCACCGCGCGAGCGCGTGCAGCTTGTCGCCGTCGCGAAGAGCCGCCAGCGCGGCGAGGTTTGTCCATCGAGCGGCGGTGAGCGCGTCCTCGGCGCCGCCGGAGAGGTCCTCGAGGAGCTTCCGCGCCTTCTTGTCGTTCCGGCTCACGAGATGCACGAGCGCGCGATACCGCTCCGCGTCGCGCTTCTCCCTCCCCGTCGGCCAGTGCTTCACGTACTCGTCGAATGCCCACGCCGCGTCCTTCCACCGGCCGGCGAGCGCGTGCGTGCGGGCGATGTGGAACTCGGCTTGATCGGCCCAGACCGTCTTCGGGTGACGCTGGATCACCGACTGGAACGCGGGCAACGCGTCCGCGTCGCGATCGGCACGCGAGAACGCTCGCGCGGAGAGGAACAGGTCCTCGGCCGCGCGCGGCCCGCCCATGTACGCGCACTGGCGGTAGGCGAGGGCCGCCTCGGGGTAGCGCGTGCGCGCCTTGTAGTAGACCTCGGCCTTCGCGCGGCACAGATCGATCGCGGGGATGTTCTTTCGATCCGCCGTCGTCCGCGTCCCGGCGCGCTCGATCGCGCGGATCGCATCGTCGGTCCGCAGCCCTTCGGCGAGGACGCGCGAGCGAGCGAGGAGCTCGTCGGCGGTGAGGAGCTTCGGTGGCGACTGCTTCTCGAGGAGCTCGGCGGCCTCGGAGAAGACCTTGTCGTCGAGCGCGTTCGTCGCGAGCCACTTCGCGTCCGCGACCGCCGCCGGGTCCCCTTCCTTCAGCCGCGTGATCTGCATCCGGCGAAAGCGCGCCTTCTCCTCCTGCGCGCGCGTCCGGCCCGAAGCATTCACCACGCGCTCCCATGCGGCGCGCGCGCGGACGGCTCCTCCCGCGCTCTCGCTCGCCTTGTCCCATGCCTCCGCGGCAAGGATCCACGAAGCGACCTCGCGGCGTGACGCGTAGTACTCCGCGGCCTTGTCGTGCGGCCCTGCGTGGAACTGGGCCTGGGCGCGCGTCTTCGCGACTAGCTCCCGGAGCAGCGGGAGCTCGTCGTCGATCTTCTCCAGCGCCGCGATCGCCTCGGCGTACTTCCCGATCGCGATCGACGCGCGCGCCTTCGCGAGCCGGACCTCGGGTTTGTTCTGCTCTTCCGCGGGGAGACGCGCGATCGCCTCCGCAGCCTCGGCGAAGCGCCCCACTCGGATCGCGTCCGGCCACGAGAGGAGCGCGCCCGCGGATCCGTCGAGGCTCGCAGCACCTGCGCTCGCATCGAGGGTGGCGGCGTCGGCCGACACGCCGGCCTCCTGCGGAGGCGTGGTCGAGCGTGGCGGCCCGTCCTGACGTCCGCAACCGACGGCGGCAGCCGCGACGAGCAGCGCCACACCGAGAACGCAGGACGGGCGCTCAGGGCGTCGCAACAACGAAGCCTCCGCCACCAGAGAATCCAACCTGTGCAGTGATGCCCGTCGAATCGGCACCGTCGACCACGCGGCGGAGCCGCGGCTCCGCGAGCGTGACGAGGTGCTCGCCGGACTCGATGCCGATCCATCTCCGGCCCATCTTGTGGGCCACGGCGGCGGTCGTCCCGCTGCCGAGGAACGGATCGATGACCCAGTCACCGGGATCGGAGGCCATCGCGAGGACGCGCGCGACGAGGCGCTCCGGCTTCTTGTTCCGCGTGAAGACCACGCCGCCCTCGCGCGCGATCCCCTGGAACGGAACGTCGTCCCAGACGTTGGTGAGCGGCTCGACGATGACCGGGCGGCCGTCGATCTCGCGGACCTTGTCGGCGAGGAAGAGGATGCGGTTGCCTCCGCGCACGACGAAGGGCGGGCGCCCATCGCGTTCGAGCACGAAGACGCGCTCGGGCGCCTCGCGCGAGCGATCGACGATGCGCTGCGCGACCTGACCGATCGCCTCGTAGCGCGGCTGGGCGAAGCGGATCACGTGCCGGGCGTGACGGAGGGCATGGGCGTGCACACGGGCGAGGAAAGCCTCACGACCGAGCGCGCGCGTCGCCTCAGGAGGTGATGCATGACCGAGCGCCTCCGCAACGGCGGCCTTGAGCGGGCGAAAGCGCCAGCGCGACGGCTTGGCGTCGGGGTCCTCGAGCCATGTCGAATACGCCCGATCGAAGCCCTCACGCACGCGCACCTGCGAGCGGTAGCGCCAGCGCTTCCGATCCTTCGCGTAGACGAGCATGAAGTCGGAGACGTGCACCGGCCCCGCGTTGATCGCCTTGTGCCCCGTGGGAGCGCTGCGGACGATTGTGATCGTGCTGATGCGGTTCTGCGCACCGAACACGGCATCCATCAGGAGCGTCAGCGCCGCGAGCTGGGTGTCGTCGATCTCGACGAACACGGCGCCGTCCTCGGCGATGAGCGGCCGGAGCGCCTCGAGGCGCGGACGCATCATCGCGTCCCACTCCGCCGGCGTGCGCGCGTCGGCGTATTCGGCGAACGTGCGGCCGGTGTTGTACGGCGGGTC
>MKVQ01000016.1:155177-293424 GCA_001899635.1 Myxococcales bacterium 68-20
TTGTCGGCGCCCGCATCACCGTGAGCGCGCAGGACGGTGAGCGCCTCGCCCGAGGCCGCAGCCCGCGGATCGGCCGCCGAAAGCGCGCGCGCACGCGAGCCGGCGCCGCGAGGCGACGACGGAGCGATGCACACCGGCGACGATGCGCCCGTCAGGGCTCCTCGTAGGGTCCGCGAATCCACGGCTCGGCGATCCTCCGCCAGTTCCCCTCGCCGCCGAGCCCGGCCATCACGCTGGCGAGGCCCCACTGGAGGCGGTTCATGAAGGTGTGGTCCTGCGGCATGTGGATCGGCTTCGGGAGGTTCGGCAGTACGTCGCCCTCCTTCGGCTTCATGATCCGCTTCCCGCCGCGCACGAGGAAGGCGACCGCCTCGCGGGCGACCTGGTGGGTGTGGCGGAAGGTGCCGTCGGTCGTCAGCGGCTCGAGGATCATCTTCGAGTAGTCGATGAAGAGCCGGAACGACTCGGTGTCGTTCGGGTCGTAGCCGAGCACCTCGACGCAAGCGCGCTCGAACGCCTCCCAGTCCCCATCCATCGCCGTCGCGATGTAGCGCTTCGTCCCGGCGAGGAGATGCGGCGGCATCTTCTTCACGCAGCCGTAGTCGAGGAAGGCGACGCGGCCGCCGCCGAGGAAGCGGTAGTTCCCCGGATGCGGGTCGGCATAGAGCACGCCGTGCTTGAAGAGCGAGCGGAACATGAAGCGCCAGATCGTAGCGCTCGCCGCGTTGCGCTCCTCCTGATCCGCTCGCTTGCAGAACGCGGCGTAGTCCTCCCCGCCGATCATCTCGAGGGTGAGCACGCGCTTGGTGGAGAACGCGTTCCACACGCGCGGGATGACGATCTCGTCGTCGCCGTCGTGGATCCGCCGGAACATCTCGGCGTTCTCGGCCTCGAGGCCGTAGTCGAGCTCCGCGAGGAAGACCGCCTTGATCTCGTCGAGCGTCTCCTTCGTGTGATACTTGCGGCCCACCGGCGCGATCATCGACTCGAGCATCGAGATGCTCTTGAGGTCGTTCACGATCGCCTTGTCGATGTCGGGGTACTGCACCTTCACCGCGACGCGGTCGCCGCTCTTCGTCACGGCGCGGTGCACCTGACCGATGCTCGCCGCGGCGAACGGATCGGGCTCCCACTCCTCGAAGATCTCCTCGGGACGACCGAGCTCCTTCGTGACGACCTTCTCGGCGGCCTCGCGCGAGAGCGGCGGCGCCTTCGCCTGGAGCTTCTTCAGGACCTCCTGGAACTTCTCCTCGTAGCCGGGCGGCGCGAGACCGTCGATGTACGACGCCATTTGCCCGAGCTTGAGCGGCAGGCCCTTCATCTCGCCGAGCGTCTTCAGCATCGCCTCGGCGGTCTTCTTCGCGTTGTCGAGGACCCGCTGCTGGGCCTCACGCTCCGCGTCGGCGTCGCTTCGCTTTCCGAACGCCGCTCGGCGCATCGCCTCGGTCGCGATCGGAAGCGCCCGCGTCGAGAGCGCACCGAGCCGCGCCAGGCGCCCGAGACGGGACGCCGGCGGCGCGTGGGGTCGCCGCTCCGGCATGGATCGATCCGTCTCGTCCTCTTCCGACATGAGCGGCGGATTCTGCCATGAGGACGCCACAACCCAAAGCTCGACCGGTCCCATCGTCTCGCGATTTCACGAGCACCGAAGGCGCAGCGCTGCGGGTGAATTGGGACGCGAGCCCCATTTTCATGCGCTGTGCTCACGACCACTCTCACGACCACGCGGCGAAACCGTCGCCGTCTCGCTCATCGTCGCGGCGCGCATCGAGATGCCGGATGGAGCGTTGCGAGCTGCTCATCGATCACCTCGTCGAGCACGAAGCTCGCCCATCTCGCCCAGGTCTCCGCGTCGGCGCGGCCGCCGAACGAAGGCGTGGCCGTCGGCTCGTGCAGCGGAGCGGAGGCGCGGGAGCTCTTCTTCGACACCGTCGAGCAGGCCATCGTCTCGGGCGCTCGAACGCCACGCCATCCTGCAGGCAATCCGCGCGAGGCCGAGCATCGTCGCCGCACCGGCAGCCTGACCCGCGGACATACGCCCCCGCTTTGGGTATGCTCGCGCTCACGCATGCGTCGCTATATCCCTGCCCTCCTCCTCACGCTCACCGCGATCGCGTTCCCCCTCGCTGGCTGCAGCGAGCTGATCGACAAGCTCAAGAACCGCGGGGCGGGTGACGATGGCGGAGCCGATGCGGCCGTCGCTGAGCTCACGGCCGACGCCGAGACGGCCCCAGCCCCGGCTCCGACCGAGACCGCAGCCGAGCCGATCCCGACCACGACCACGACGGCCGCCCCGACCATCGCGCCCACGACGACGGCGACGACGAAGCCGGTCGCGACGGACGCCGGCGTGGTCGACTCCGGCGCGAAGGTCGTCGACGCCGCGGCGCCCGCCGTCACCGACGCCGGCGCCACGAAGACGGACAGCGGCGCCGCGCCCGCGCCCGTTCCCACGCCGACCTTCAAGCTCCCCTCCGGCCTCCTCGACGGCGGGCTCTTCCGGTTCGACGCCGGCGGCTTCAGGCTGCCGGGGACGTGAGCCGGCGCCGCCCCGCCGGCCGTCCGCAGACCTGAGCGGGTCGCGAGCGCGCTGCAACGCGCTCGCGACCGAAAGCGCCGCCGCCCCTGCACCGGGCGCCCTGGATTGTGCCAGGGCCAGGCAGGTGGCACACGCGAACGTCGAGCAATTCTCGGTGAAAGCCGGCCCATGCGTGCCG
Organism: Myxococcales bacterium 68-20; assembly: GCA_001899635.1. Lineage (GTDB taxonomy): Bacteria > Myxococcota_A > Polyangia > Polyangiales > Polyangiaceae > Labilithrix. The sequence continues at coordinate 157,895 of MKVQ01000016.1, forward strand.
TTGGCATGGCACGGTCTCTGCTGACGGTCGGGGTGGAGGCTGCAACCGTGAAGACTCTCTCGAACGTCGCTGTCGTCCTCGCCGCCGTCGGTCTGGCCGCATGCTCGTCGTCGCGCGACGCGGTCGAGGTCGACGTCGTCCGCTCGGCGCAGCAGCGGGACATGAGCCCGCAGCTGTCGGACGCCGAGCGCGCGACGCTCACAGCGAGCCAGGCCGACTTCGCGGTCGACATCTACCAGGCCGTCCGTAAGCAGCCCGAGAGCGTCGACAAGGACATCTTCCTCTCGCCGCACAGCGCGTCGATCGCGCTCGCGATGACCTACGCAGGCGCGCGTGGCGAGACCGCCGCGGAGATGAAGAAGGCGCTGCACTTCGATCTGCCCGACGACCGTCTCCACAAGGCGTTCGACTATCTCGACCTCGCGCTCGCGCGCCGCGGCAGGAACGCCGAGGGCAAGGACGGCAAACCGTTCCGCCTCGACGTCACCAACTCGATCTGGGGTCAGAAGGGCACGTCGTTCGAGGCGCCATTCCTCGACACCCTCGCCGTCAACTACGGCGCGGGGCTCAACATCGTCGACTTCATCGCCGAGACCGAGAAGTCGCGCAGCACGATCAACGCCTGGGTCGAAGAGAAGACCGCGAAGCGCATCATGAACATCCTGCCGAGAGGTTTGGTCGACTCGACGACGCGCCTCGTCCTGGTGAACGCCGTCTACTTCAACGCGGCGTGGGCATCGAAATTCGAGCCGCGCGCGACCTCACAAGCTCCCTTCACGAAGGCCGACGGGAGCGTCGTGCACGTGGCGATGATGAACGGCCAGTCGTCCCGCCCCTACGCGAAGGGCGACGGATACGAGGCCGTCGAGATGGCCTACGACGGCGGTGAGCTCGCGATGCTCGTCATCGCGCCCACGGCCGGGACGTTCGCGACCTTCGAGTCGTCGCTCACCGGCGGCAAGGTGCTCGACATCCTCGCGGGCCTCGAAACGACTCACGTGAGCCTCCACTTCCCGAAGCTGAAGGTCGACGGCACATTCGACCTGAAGGAGCCGCTGACGTCGCTGGGCATGAAGCAGGCATTCGACGGGAGCGCCGACTTCAGCGGCATCAGCACGGCGGAGCCACTCCGAGTGGCGAACGTCCTCCACAAGACGTTCCTCGAGCTGGACGAGAATGGCACCGAGGCGGCGGCGGCGACGGCGGTGGTCGTCGGCCGAAAGGCGACCTCCGGCGACTCCCCGATCGTGATGAAGGTCGACCGCCCCTTCATCACGGCGATCGTCGACCGTCAGACGAAGACGCTCGTCTTCCTCGGACGCGTCCTCGAGCCGAAGCTCTGATTCGTTTCTACCCGGCGGGCACCTTTCGAGTTTGTCCGCCTGATCCTTCATCGATGCACGACCGAAGGCTCTGGCGCGCGTGATCTCGCGCACTTCGACGCTGGCACGGATCACGCAAGTACGGGGGCAGCGCTGCGGCGAGGCTTGTCCCCCCCCGAGCCCGCCGCAGCGTTTTTTCTTTCCATCGCGCCCGACGACGCGCGCCGCGGATGCGAACCTGCCCCCCGAGCGGGCGATTCGTTGGTCGACGTCACGCCCCGAGCCCTTTCCCCGGTGGCGTGAGGTGGACGGGCGACACGTTCAGCGTGCACCCGCCATGAGTGAGGGCCTGGTTGACGGTCGGCGTGCCGGCGCTCTCGGGCGGGTGGGGCGACCACCGATCCACGAGGACCGGCGCGGCCGATGCGTCGCCCCCACCATCGCGATCCGGTAGCGAGCAGAAGCGCTGTTCGGGAGCAGATGCATCGGCCTCGACGGGGACACGGCTCGTCCTCGAGAGAGCTCCAAGCTGCAGCGATCCCGCCGACTTGCCGGAGAGAGAGCACCCGCTCGAGCCCCGAGGAGGCTCATCGGGACGCCAAACTTGACCCGCTCCCCCGCGCGGCGAAATCTGCTACCGGAGAGCCCTTCGAATGGTCGCCGCTTCGTCCTCCGGATCTTCGCCCGCGCTGCCGACCTCCGAGGAAAACGCGCTTCCGCGAAAGTTCGGCCCCTACACCCTGTTCGAGCCTGTCGGTCGCGGCGGTATGGCGGAGCTCTTCCTCGCGCGCGCCGAGACGGAGCTCGGCGCCACGCGGCTCGTCGTCGTGAAGCTCATTCTTCCGGCCTTCTCGGACGACCCGCGCTTCGCCGAGATGCTCATCCACGAGGCGAAGCTCGCCGCAGGGCTCAGCCATCGTCACATCGTCCAGGTCCACGACCTCGGGCGCGACGAGGACCGCCTCTACATCGCCATGGAGTACGTCGAGGGCTTCGACCTCAACGCGCTCCTCCGGCTCTGCACGGAGAAGAGCGAAGGCCTCCCCGCGCAGCACGCCCTCGGCATCGTCGTCGACATCCTCGAGGGCCTCGACTACGCCCACCGCCGCCTCACCGAGTCCGGCGCGCCACTCGGCATCGTCCATCGCGATGTCTCGCCGTCCAACGTCCTCATCTCGTACGACGGCGAGGTGAAGCTCTGCGACTTCGGCATCGCGCACGCGAACGACCTGGTCCGCGAAGAAGCGAGCGAGGCGCTCAAGGGCAAGGCCGGCTACATGAGCCCCGAGCATGCACGCGCCGAGGCGCTCGACGCCCGCTCCGACGTCTTCGCCGCCGGGATCATCCTCTGGGAGCTGCTCGCCGGTCGCCGCCTCTACAGGTCGAAGAGCGACGTACCCCTGCTCGAGCAGGCGCGCCGCGCGGAGATCCCGCCCCTCCCCGACAAGGGACTGCCCGATCACGCCGAGCTCGAACGCATCGTCCATAAGGCGCTCGCGCCGAACCGCGACGACCGCTACGCGTCGGCCAGCGCGTTCCAGCGCGACCTCGAGGCCTACCTCGCGAAGGCGGGTCTCCTCGCGAGCCGTCTCAAGCTCGGCGAGTGGATCGCCGAGACGTTCGGGACCAAGCTGATCGAGAAGCGTCGCGCGAGCGAGTGTCGCCTGCCGAAGAGCGCCCCGCCGCCGCCGCGGCCGTCGGGCGCCGTCCGCTCACGGCCGGCGGCCACGGGTGAGAGCGTGCGCGTCCCCCCAGCCCCGCGGGTCCCGGCCGACCTCTCGATCGCAATCACACAGGAGGAGAGCGTCCCGCTCTTCGGGCCGGCCCATCTCGTGCCGGAGAAGTGGGGATCGTCACTCACAGGTTCCACGATGGATGTCCAGCCCTCGACGAAGGTCGTCGATCCCAAGCCCGCCGAACAGACTCAACACAAGGAGACCGACGACGAGATCCTCGCGTGGGCGAGGAAGCGCGGCTACGTCACGTTCGCCTTCTTCTTCTGCTGCGCCGTTCTCGTCGCCACCGCCTGGATGATCCTCACGCGCTGACGCGCGCAGCTTCGTGCGATCGGCGACGGACTCGACGTGGGCGACCGGAGGAGCACCTTCAGCTCCTGGTCGTGGGGGAGGGATTGAACGGGGATCGTTCGACGAGTCGCAACCGGAACGGGAGCGACAGGCGTTGCTCGATCCATCGCTCGGTGTGAAAGGTCCACGAGCGCCCCGTCCCTCCGGTCGCTAGCTCGCGGTCGCCGACGCCAAAGCGGAGCTCGGCGCGGCCGGCGAGATGGAGGAGCCTTTTTTGGTCGAAGTCCCAGAAGAGCAGCGCGGCGCGCGGGTTGGTCGTGATGTTCCCGAGCGTATTGAACATGCTGTTGCCCACGTAGTCGGGAATCGAGAGCGCCCCGTCATCATCGACGTGCACGAACCCAGGCTCGCCACCGCGATGCGAGGCGTCAGCATGGCCCTCCGGATGGACCGTCACCACGAAGAGAGTGTCTGCAGCGCGTACGAGTGCCCGCTGAGGCTCGAGAAGCGCCGTTCCGCTCGAGACCGTCTGCTCGCTTCGGGTGGTGCTCGAGTCGAAGTCGGCGTCGATCTCGACGACGCGCTTCTGGATGTACTTCGGACAGCTCTGGTACGACTCATCGACCTCCAGCACGAGGCGCGCTAGGTCGAGCGCGCGCACGCGCCCGTTGAGGCGAAGCCGCCGCCGTGTCGCGAGCTCGATGGCGAGACCGCTGATGCGGTCACCCACCGCGAGCGCTGCCAGCACAGGGTCGAGGTGTCGATCGCGCTCGGGCTCGAGCGCGATCGACAACGCCTTTCCTTCTGCCTCGACCCGCAAGAAGCCCGGGTCTCCGAAGAGGACGGTCGCTTCGCAGGCGTGCTCGCCGTCGGCTCGGCCGAGCACGAGGTGGCGCTGCATCGCGAGGAAGCGAAACGCGGGCACGGCGACGCGATCTCGGATCGTCCTGGCAGTGAGCAACGCAACATCGCGCTCACCGGCGAGCTCTTGCACCCGCACCTCGCCTTCGTGGTAGGGCTCTCTGATCTTCACCGCCTTGCTCCCGGTCGTGTTGTTCGGTTCGAGGTCTTCCAGAACGCCGCCGAAGGGCGTCGTACGAGTCGGACGGAGCGCGCGTCAGACCGGTGGGCTCGGAGTGAGGGTGCTCTCCCCAGGCGACGGAGCCGCAGCACGTCGCGCTCCCTCGATCATGAGCTCGGCCATCGCCGCGTAGGCCTCTTCCCACGCCTTCGCCACGCGTGGGCTCCAGGTGTCACCGGCGACCTCCGCGAGCGTTGCGATCAGCGCGTCGCCGACCCACGGATACATCTCTTCCGTCACGCCGTAGTCGATGTGCTTGGCGCCGAGCGCTCCCAGGGTCTCACCGAGCCAGACGCCATCGTCGAGCCGGTCCATTACGGCGACGAGCGCGCGCGTGAGCATCTGCTCCTGGCGGTCCGTCGAGCGACCGAAGAGCCCGATCACCTGCGGGTAGCGCTCGAAGAGGAGCGCGTAGAAACGCCGCGTCAGGTCGGGCGCGCGGGTGACGACGAGGTCGAAGCTCTCACGGAGGGCGGTCACGTCGAGGCTCATCGCTGTGCTCCTTGATGACGTTCCTCACGAGCAGAACTCATGCCCCGTCCGCGCGCGGAACATCTCGAGCACTTGCTGCCACAGGACGCGAGCTGAAGTGGGTCGCCAGAAATTGCCTGTGGGACGCAGACCGGAGACCGGGGATCGGTGAGCCAGAAAGAGCGCCGCTCGGGACGGAACCGTCGCGCATCTCCGAACGTCGCGACCCCGCATGGTCGATGGAAGCCGAGAGCGTCTTTCCTCCTCCACGCGGAGCTCGAACCGAACACCCCTCCAGAGAAGCTGATCGACGCGGTCGAGGGGCATCACGCGATCGTCGGAGATGCGTCCCGGATTCTCGGGGCCGCTCGGACAGCTCGGAATCGGCAAGGTGCATCGGCCGCTCCGGCGACTGCGCAGGCGTCGAGCAGACGCTCGCGCCCACCCGCTACAAGTCGACCCCCTCGTTCGTGAAGTCGCTCTGCAAGAAGGACTGAACTCGGGTCCCGGCGCTCGCGCGCCTCGCCTCACCACGCTCGAACGGCGCCATCCCAATTCATGAAGCGGCCGGTCGTCTCGAGCGTCAGCCGATCGAGCAGATCGATCAACCCGGTCGCGCTCTCCTCGGGCGCGATCGACGCGTCGGCGCCGCCCATGTCCGTGCGCACCCAACCTGGATGCGCGATGACGACCGCGATGCCCTCCTGCGCGAGGTCTTCGGCGACCCCCTGCATCACCTTGTTCAGCGCGGCCTTCGAGGCTCGGTACGCGATGCGGTCCGACCCGGGATAGGTCATGCTGCCGAGCTGACTCGAGACCGCCATCACCTTCCCCGCCTTCGAGCGCCGGAGCAGCGGCAAGAACGCCTGCACGACGCGCAGCGGACCGAGGACGTTGACGTCGAGCGTCTCGGCGAAGCCCGCGAAGTCGAATCCTGGATCGAGCGTATTCTGCGAGAGCGGCCCGATGATGCCTGCGTTGTTGACGAGCACGTCGATCGGCTCGTCGAGCGTCGCCGCCGCGGCCTTGATCTGATCCTCGTCTCGGACGTCGAATCTGACCGTGGAGAAGCGCTCGTGCTCGACCGGTCCCTCACCGGTCCGCACCGAGCCGATCACGCGATCGCCTCGCGCGAGGAGAGCCTTGGTCAGGGCGAGGCCGACGCCGCGTCCGCAGCCGGTCACGAGATACGTGCTCATCGAACGCGAGCCTCCATGACAGCATCCGCTTCCACGTCAGATCCGTCGAACGATGCGCGCCGGATTGCCGACGGCAACCACGTTCGCGGGTAGGTCGCGCACGACGACGGAACCAGCTCCGACGACGGTGTTCTCCCCGATGGTGACGCCGGGACAGACGATGACGCCGCCGCCGAGCCAGACGTTGTCGCCGATCGCGATCGGCTTCGCGCCTTCGATCTTGGCGCGACGCGGCTCCGGCTCGATCGGATGAGTGGGCGTCAGCAGCTGGACGTTCGGGCTGATCTGAACGTCTTCGCCGATCGTGATCGGAGCCACGTCGAGGGCCACGAGGTTGAAGTTCGCGAACGTCCGGGCCCCGATCCGGATCTGGGAGCCGTAGTCGCAGAAGAACGGCGGACGGATCTCGACCCCCTCACCGACGCTGGCGCAGAGCTCGCGCAGGATGCGTTGGCGCTCGTCGGGTCGCTCGACCGACGTTCGGTTGTACTGCTCGCAGAGAACGGCCGCGCGCCGGCTCTCCCGCTGGAGCTCCGGGTCGCTCGCGATGTAGGGATCCCCCGCAAGCATCCGCTCCCGCTGCGAGCGACCGTCTGTGTCGTTCGACATGCCGGAAGCGTAAGGAGCAACGCGCGCCGTGCCAGGCCCATCGTCGAAGCGCTGCCGTGGCGTCGCCCGAAACAGGACGGGTCGACGTCCGGCCCGTCTAGGCCGCGACGGCCTGCAGCTTTCGCGTGAGCTCCTTCAACTCTTCCCGAAGGCGGCCGAGCTCGCCGAGGGAGAGCTGCGTCTTGCAGAAGATGTCCTTCGCGACCTCGGACGCCTTTCGCTCGAGACGCCTGCCTTTTGCCGTGAGGAAGATCTCGACGACACGCTCGTCGACGGTGCTCCGGCGACGCTCGACGAGGCCATGGGCTTCGAGACGCTTCAAGAGCGGCGTGAGCGTGGCGGAATCGAGGTGGAGGCGCTCGCCGATGCGAGAAACGCGAGCACCGTCCTCCTCCCAGAGCGTCAAGAGGACGAGGTATTGCGGATAGGTAACGCCCAGCGCCTCGAGCAGCGGCTGATAGGCCCCAGTCATCGCGCGTGAAGCGGCGTGAAGCGCGAAGCAGAGCTGGTTATCGAGCTTGAGGACGTCACTCATGTCGGCACCATCATCCCCCATCCTTCCGCCGTCCGCGATCACTCAGCGAGGCGAACATCGACGACGATGTTGCCGCGCGTCGCGTTCGAATACGGGCAAACCTGGTGTGCCGTATCGAGCAACGCCGTGGCCTGCTCCCGCGGGAGCTCGGGGATCGACGCGACCAGCTCGACCGCGAGTCCGAATCCCTGCCCCACCTGACCGAGCGAGACCTTCGCGGTGATGCTCACCGGTCCAGGTGTGATCTTCTGCGCTCGCGCCACGTGCGAGAGCGCGCTCCCGAAGCACGCCGCGTACCCCGCAGCGAAGAGCTGCTCCGGGTTCGTACCCCCGACACCGCTCCCGCCGAGCGCCTTCGGAGGAACGAGGGCCACGTCGAGGACGCCGTCATCGGACTTCGCGCGGCCTTCACGCCCGGCAGTCGCCGTCGCCGTCGCCGTGTAGAGGGGCTTCTCGAGAACTGCGGGGGATTGGCTCATCTGACTTTTCTCCGGCATGGGGGACACGACGTCCCAGGTGCCGGTCAAGTTACAGCCCATTCCATCGCACGCAACTAAATCGTGCACGATTTAGTTGCTCGCACCCGATCAACACCGTCTAGACGTCGATCGCTCGGTCCGGTTGCCGACGGCGCGAACGGGCCCGCCTTGTCGCGGGCCCCTGAGCGCGAGATCAGTTCACGTGCTGGCTGAACACGGTCTCGCCGGAGGGCGAGGCGGCGGTAGCCTCTTTCTCGGCGGAGATGGTGAGATCGAAGCTCGTCTCGGGGACCGAGCCGGTCCACTTGCCCTTGCGATCCGACTCGTCGTAGGCAAGCCCGCCGGACCGCGCCCAAGCTCCACCGGAGTCCTTGCGGTGCCACACGACGTAGGTGGTGGCGCCGTCGGTGACGCGGCCGGGCGGCGGGAGATTGACGGCCTCGATCTCGAGCTGCGTCAGGCTCTGGTCCTTCTGCACCTTGGCGACGATCTTGGCGTCGGCTCCGGGGGCGCGAGCCGAGGACGCGACCTCGTACTTGAGAGGGCCACCGCACGCAGCGGCGGCAAGGGAAAGCAAGAGAACGAACGCGGGCATCTTCATACGGCGGACCTTCAGCAACTCCCGCGCCGCGTCCGCAGTCGCCAAGAGCCATCGGATTTTCGTAGCCCCGGACCCTCAGGGTGTAGCGCCGACGCTACGAACTGCCGCGCCGCCGCTACACCGGAAGGGCGTGTGCGCGTTGCCGCGCGGCGCGATCTCGTGCATTGAACGCCCATGCAGGACGCGCCTCCGGCCGCCGGCTCGAGCACAGCGCCCGCAGAGAACGCGGTAGCGCTCGCGGACGTCGCGGTGCCCGTCCCGTTGCCCCGCGCGCTGACGTACCTCGTCCCGGACAAGCTCGCTGCGAGCGTCGCGCCCGGACGGCGGGTGCTCTGCACGATTGGCTCGCGACGCATCGTCGGTGTCGTCGTCGGTCTCCGTCAGGGCGAGGCGCCGCCGAAGGCCAAGCCGCTCCTCGGCGTGCTCGAGGGCGTCGACCTTCCGGAGGACCTCGTCACGTTCCTCAGCCGGCTCGCGAACTACTACCTCGCGCCGATCGGCGAGGTCGTGCGCCTTGCGTTGCCGCCGACCGATCGCGAGACGGCGCGCGCCGTCGAGGAGCCGACGCTCTTCTCGACCGCAAAGGGGGTGGCCGCCCGCAAGGTCCAGTGGGTCATCGCCGAAGGCGCCGTCGAGACGTCGATCAAAGAGAACGCCTCGCGTGTTCTCTCCGTCGTCCGCGCGCACGGCGCCCTGCCGCTCTCGCGGCTCCAGGACCAGTTCGGCGGCGCGCGCGGAACGATCAAGCGTCTCGTCGAGCAGGGGCTCGTCCGCGTCGAGGAGCGCGAGGCTCCTCGCGATCCGTTCTTCGCCGACAAGCTCGAGCGCGACGTCCCGCCCGAGGCCACCGAAGCGCAGCAGGAGGCCGCCGCCACGATCAACGCGGCGCTCGAGGCGCGCGGGAGCGGCGCGACGCTGCTCGTCCACGGCGTTACCGGCTCGGGCAAGACCGAGGTCTACCTTCGCGCGATCGCGCGCGCGAAGGAGCAGAAGCGCGGCTCGATCATGCTCGTGCCCGAGATCGCGCTCACCCCGCAGCTCGTCGGGCGCTTCCGGGCGCGCTTCGGTGACGACGTCGCCGTGCTCCACTCCGCGCTCACGCAACGCGAGCGCTTCGACATGTGGAACCGGCTCCGGAGCGGCGAGGTCGACGTCGCCATCGGCGCCCGGAGCGCGCTCTTTGCGCCGGTGAAGGACCTCGGCCTCGTCATCGTCGACGAGGAGCACGACCCGTCGTTCAAACAGGAAGAAGGCGTCCGCTACAACGCGCGCGACATGGCCATCCTCCGCGCGCACCAGGTCGGCGGAGTCTGCCTGCTCGGGAGCGCGACGCCCTCGCTCGAGAGCGAGCAGCTCGCGCGCTCGGGCAAGGCCACGAAGATCGTCCTGCCCGACCGCGCGCGCGCGCAGGAGATGCCCAAGGTCGAGATCATCGACCTCCGCCGCATCGGTCCGGGACCGACCGGCGATCGACGCATCTCCGTCTTGCTCCATCGAGCGATCGAGGCGACGCTCGCGGCGAAGGAGCAGACGATCCTGTTCCTGAACCGGCGCGGCTTCGCCCCGAGCATCCGCTGCGAGGGTTGCGGCGAGCTCTCGTCGTGCCCCCACTGCACCGTTGCGCTCACGTTCCATCGCCGCGGCGCCTCTACCGCCGAGGGCAGGATGCGTTGCCACTGGTGCGAGTACGAGGCGTCGATGCCGCTGCACTGTCCGAAGTGCAATTCGGATCAGATCGCGCTCGAAGGCCTCGGCACCGAACGGCTCGAGGAGACGCTGAAGGAGGCGTTCCCCGAGGCACGCATCGCGCGCCTCGATCGCGACGTCGCGAGCGGCAAGCAGGTCGAGAAGATCCTCGACAAGGTCCGCGCACGCGAGGTCGACATCCTCGTCGGCACGCAGATGGTCACCAAGGGCCACGACCTGCCGCACGTCACGCTCGTCGGCGTCATCAACGCGGACGCGGCGCTCTCGATCCCCGATTTTCGCGCCCCCGAGCGCGCATTCCAGCTCCTCGTCCAGGTCGCGGGGCGAGCGGGCCGCGGCGACTCACCCGGCAAGGTCCTCGTCCAGACCTACGATCCGGAGCACCACGCCATCGTCCACGCCGTCCGTCATGACGTGATGGGCTTCTTCGATCGCGAGCTCCGCGATCGAAAGGAGCTCGGCTACCCCCCGTTCTCGCGGATGGTCTTCGCCCGCGTCGACGCGATGGACGAGAAGGAGGCGCTCGACGCCGCCGCGATGCTCGCGCGCGCGGCCCGCGCCGCGACGCGTGACGGAGCAGGGGCGCTCGAGGTCCTCGGACCGTCGCCAGCGCCGATCGCGAAGGTCCGAAATCGGTTCCGCTTCCGCGTCATGCTGCGGAGCACGTCGCGCGAGCGCCTCCGCCAAGGCGCGCTCGCGATCCACGTGGCCATCGGGAGCCTTCCACGCACGGTCCGGGCGTCGATCGACGTCGACCCCGTCGGAGCGCTGTAGCCGTCGATCTTCGTTTGCCGCCTGCCATCGCGTCGACGTCGACCCCGTAGCCGCGAACCAGAGAGCGGAAGAGGCTCGACGGTGACAGAGGGAGTCGCAGATCAGTCGGTCGCGTTCGTCGCCGCGGTGGCCTTCACGGCCTTCTCCGCCTCGGCCTTGAGCGCGACGAGCCCCTGTTCGAAATCGCCGCCCACGAGCTTGTCCATGTCGAAGACGAGCGACGCGGCCTTGCCGACGAAGCTGTTCTCCCCGTCCATCGCCCACGTGACCTTCGTACCGTCCTCGGTCGGCGTGAACGTGAAGGTGGCGGTGTTGACGGCCTCGAACGGCTTGAAGAACTCGAGCTTGATCACCACGAGCGAGGGATCACTCTTCTCGATCGTCATGCGGCCTGCGCCGACCTTGTCACCGCTGAACGAGTAGATCGCGCCGTTGCCCGACCGAGGCCCCTCGAACGTGCGCGTCAGCTGCGGATCGAGCTTCTCGTACGGCGACCACGTGGACCACGCATGGAAGTCGTTCACACGCGCGAACGCGTGGTCCGCCGGCGCGGCCATGGTGATCGAGCGCTCGACATGGAAGGTCGACGGCCGGGTGGCGATCGCGACGCCGAGCACACCGACGGCGGCGACGACACCAATCAGAGCCGAACGGATCACCTTCTTCTTGTTCATCACGGTTCCCTTTCATTGCCGGACGGCGTCGACCGTCCCCGCCTTCACAACCACGACAATCGGGCCCCCACGGGATCGACACGCTCGACGAACTTTTTTTCGGGGCCCCCTACTGCGCCAACTTCACCTGTCGGTCCGCCGCGAAAGTCCGGTGAACGCGGCCGGCGAGGCATGCAAGCACGGCAATAGGCGAGGATGCCGCCGGCCCCGAGACGGCTCATCGTCCGGGCGAGCTACGCCTTGCGCGCGCTGGCTCTGGGCGATAGTCGGCGCCATGACCAAGCACCCGCTCACCTCGGAGACGATCGAGACGGAGGCGGCGCTCCGGGACCTGATCGGCGAGCCGACCGAGCTCGTGTGCTCGAAGATCAGCGACCGCCTCAACTCGCTGACGCGGAAGTTCATCGAGCGGTCGCCGTTCCTCTGTCTCGGCACCGCAGACGAGAACGGAAGCTGCGACGTGAGCCCGCGTGGCGACCCGGCGGGCTTCGTTCGCATCCTCGACGACCGGACGCTGCTCATCCCCGAACGCCCGGGCAATCGCATCGCCGACTCGCTGCGGAACATCCTCCGCAACCCCCATGTGGCGTTGCTCTTCGTGATCCCCGGCGTGTCCGACACCTTTCGCGTCAACGGACGCGCGATACTGACGACCGACCAGGCATTGCTCGCTCCCTGCACGGTCGAGGGCAAGACGCCGAAGCTCGGGATCCTCGTCGACATCGAGTCCGCGTACACCCACTGCTCGAAGGCGTTCCTCCGCTCGCAGCTCTGGGATCCTGCGCGCTTCGTCGATCGCTCCGAGCTCCCGACGAGCGGAGCGATTCACCGCGAGCTCGCGGGCGAGGACTTCGACGCCGAGAAGTACGACGCGGAGCGCGCCGCACGGTATGCGCGCCGCGAAGGCTTCTACTGAGCTTGCCGGACCAGAATGGACGGGCTCGATCGACGTCGCCCCCGTCGGAGCGCTATAGCCTCGGAGAGCGTCCCGCACCGACCAGCCGACCGAGACGAGCTTGACCTCATCCTCTTCGCCGCCGCCCAACCAGAACGAGAGGGAGCTCAAGGACGGGCGCTACACGCTCCTGCGCCGGCTCGGGGAAGGCTCGCAGGGTGAGACGTACGAGGCACGGGACAACGGCGCCCATTCGACGAGGCCGCGTCCGCGACCGGAAGCGCTCGTCGATGACTTCCACCGCTACGTCTCCCGCGCACGAGCCGGGGCGACGACCGACACGCGCGGCGTGGTCGCGATCAAGTGCTTCCGTGTGGGCAAGGCGAAGGCCTGGAAGGACGTCGAGCTCGCCGAGCGCGAGGCGAGGACGCTCGCGTCGCTCGATCACCCGCGCCTGCCGAAGTACATCGAGCACTTCGAGGAGGACGGCGCGCTCTACCTCGTGATGGAGAAGATCGAGGGCGAGAGCCTCGCCAGCCTCCGTTCGCGCAAGCAGACGCTCGACGTCACCGAGGTCACTCGGATGCTCGAGGACATCGCCGACGCGCTCCGGTACCTCCATGGGCGCGCGCCCTTCATCGTCCATCGCGACATCAAGCCCGGGAACGTCATCCGCCGGCCCGACGGGTCCTACGCGCTCGTCGACTTCGGAGCCGTCCGCGATCGGCTCAAGCCCGCCGGCGGGAGCACCGTCGTCGGGACCTTCGGCTACATGGCTCCGGAGCAGTTCCAGGGACGCGCCTCGCCGAAGTCGGACGTCTACGGGCTCGGCGCCACCGCGGTCGCCATGCTCACCGGCTGCGAGCCCGAGGAGCTGCCGCACGAAGGCTTGGGCATCGACGTCCCGCGCGCGTTGCCGAAAGGGACGCCGCCGGGGCTCGTGCGCGCGCTGTCCGCGATGCTCCGGCCCGATCCGGATCGACGGGTGGACTCGGTCGACGAGGCGCTCGTTTTCCTACGCGCGAAGACGAGGTCCGAGGCTCCGAAGAAGTCCGCCGCATCGGAGGCGCCGCCGAAGCCGCTCACACGCGACGAGAAGCGAGAGCTCCGGCGTCAGAAGAAGCGCGAGGCTCGCGAAGAGAAGCGCAAGCGCCGCGCTCTCGCGCGCTCGAGACGGCCCCCCTTCGTCCCGCGCTTCTTCGCACAGCTCGGGCTCTTCATCGCCCTCCTCGCCGTCTGGCTGACGGTGGGCCTCCTCGTCCCGCTCCTTCTCCGGCTCCTCTCACTGGTGTTCGGCGAAGCGCTCCGACGCGCAGCGAACGCCTGCGTCCGCGCAGCGAGCCGGAGCCAAGCCGCGCTTGGCCGCGCATCGTCGTGGCTCTCGGGGCACCGCGCGGAGGATTCCGAACCGGCACGCGTCCGCGTGGCGAGCGCGCTCGATCGGGTGCGGGCCGTCACCGAGGACGAGGCTCAAGAGCTCGCGATCGCCCAGGCAGAGGCGCGCGGCGAGGACGCAGACGCGTGGCTCGAAGAGCGGCTCGCGGCCGAGACGGAACGGCTCCGGATGGAGGATGAGCGCGAGCGCCTCCGTCGCCGGTCCACCACGCCTTCCCACGGGAAGCGCCGCGGCTGAGGACCGATTGAGACGCATTTCACACGGCCGCCGGCCGTGACGAGGCGGGGAGCGCGCGGTATATCCCGCTTGTGGTCCCACCGCTGTCGACCCGCCTGACGACGCAGCGCTTGGTCCTGCGCCCGCCGCGCACGGGAGACATCGGCGAGCTCCGAAGGCTCCTCCGGCACAACCAGGCCCACCTCAATCCGTGGAACCCGGCGCCGCGGCCCGGCGAGGACCCGACGTCGATCACCGAGGTCTCGAACACCGTGCTCCGTCACCGGCGCGAGTGGAAGAGCGGCCGGTCGTTCTCGTTCATGCTCGCGCTCCTTACCGACCCGGGACGCCTGATCGGCAAGATCGCGCTCAACGGCATCATGCGCGGCGCAATGCACGGCGCCTATCTCGGATACTGGATGGACGTCGATCACCAGAACGGCGGGCTCTGCACCGAGGGCATCTCCGCCGTCCTCGACTTCGCGTTCGGGCCCGCGCGCCTCCATCGGGTGCAGGCCGCGATCATGCCGCACAACCCGAGGAGCCTCCGCGTCATCGAGAAGCTCGGCTTCCGCCGCGAGGGCTACGCCGAGCGCTACTTGCAGATCGCAGGCAAATGGGAGGACCACATCCTGTTTGCCCGGACACGCGAGGAGCACCCCGTGCCAGACGGCAGCCGACACGACAACGCCGTCGCCTGACGGAAGGGACACCTCGAGGTCGACAAAGCGCGCAACCGCCGCCGGCGACGGCCGACGTGGGGGCCGTGCCCTCGCTCCGAGCACTCGGTGCCGTCGCCGCGAACATCCTCGGCGAGCTGGTTGGTCCGTCTCGGTGCGCCGCGTGCGATCTACCGGTCACCGCCAGCGTCCTCTTCTGTCCGCCTTGCGCCGCGTCGGTCGAGCACGCGCCCGAGCGCGACGTTCACACGAGCGGATGGACGTCGGCGTTCGAGTACGGCGGAGCGATGGCGACCGCCATCACACGGCTCAAGTACGAAGACCGCGCCGATCTGGGACCGCTCCTCGGACGATCGATGCTCCGTGTCTCGGAGAGCTTCCGCGGCGCCGTCGATCTCGTCGTTCCGGTCCCCCTTCATCCACGCCGGCTCGCCGATCGGGGCTACAACCAGGCCGCTCTCCTCGCCGCACCGGTCGCGCGCTCGCTCGGAGTCGAGCTCGCGCCGCGAGCGCTCGAACGACATCGCGATACGACCCGCCAGGCGTCGCTCGATCGCGAGCGGCGGATCGTGAACGTCGCCGGTGTCTTCACCGCGCGCGATCCATCGCGCATGGATGGCGCGCGCGTCCTCCTCGTCGACGACGTGCGCACCACCGGCGCCACGCTCGAGGGATGCACAGCCGCGCTCCGTGATGTGGGCGTGCGCGCAGTGCTCGCCCTCGTTCTCGCGCATCGCGCCTGAGCTCTAGCTCGTGGCTTCCGGACTTCAGCCTGCAGACTACATCGTTCGCAACGCGCCGAGGTCATCGGAAACCGAACGTGCTCGTGATGGCCGACGACCTCGTCGTCGAGGTGACCCCACGGACGCCGACCTTTCCTCGGCGCTGCAGATCAGAGGCGTCGCAACGAGCCGAGGTCGTCGTAAGCTCGAACTGTTCGTGATGATCGACACCTCATGGTCGAGGTGAACGCACGGACACGCGAATTTTCCGGTCTCGCAGAGGTGAGGGATGTGCGCGCATCGACGCCTGAAGCCACGAGCCATTCGCCCGAGTGGGTGATGGCGAGTCCCCACATGACAAGGCGAGCGACCACCCCGAGCAGACAATGACACGACGAGCAGCGACCCGCGGTATCATGGGCTGGGCGCTCCGATGAGCAACGATCTGTGGCGGTGGGCCGATCCGGATGGTCAGCAGCGAAGAGTGCGGCTCGATGAGCTCCGCGCGGCACTCGCCGAGGGGCACATCGCCCCCAACACGCCCGTGTGGCGAGCTGGTTGGCAGAGCTGGCAGGCCGCCCACGAGGTCCCCGAGCTCTCGTCGGCGTCGCTCGGTGGAGCGACCGGTGTGGTGCTCAACATCCCGCCGCCTCCGCTCGCGATGGTCGCCGTGCAGCAGGAGTACGAGGCGGCTTCAGGGTCGATGGCTCCACCCCCGGTGAAGTCCGACGTCGAGGAGGAGCCGCCGCCTCCGCCACGCTACGTCCCCGCGCAGACCAAGTCCCCGTCGATTCATCCGTCGCCCGGTCCGCTCAAGACGCAGCTGGGCGGCTCCGCGTACGTTCCCGTCGCCAGCGGAGGTGCGCCTCCCAGTCCGGGCTCGTCGCGTGGCGCCGTCCCCGACGGCGCGGCACCGAAGCTGGCTCCGAGCCTTCCGACTACGATCGGGATCCCGCCTCCGCCGGAGGTGCTTGCGGCCGCCGCAGCCCGCACTCGCTCCGCGCCCCCGCCCCCACCTCCGGCAAAGCCGCGCGCGCCTGGCGCGGAGATGATCGAGGAGCTGAGCGGCTCGATGCTCCTCGACTCTCCCTCGACGTCGGACCTGAGCGCTGCCGGTTCCGACGGCCTGCCTGCGCCCACCGATCCGCTGGTGCAGGACGGCTTGGGGCAGCCGGCCGACGATGACATCGTCGACGCCGGTATCCCGCGTCGCCCCAACCTCACGCTGCTCCTCGACGACATCGCGGCGATCAAGCAAGGGCGACCGCCGAAGAACAAGCTCCTCATCGGCGTGGTCGGCGTCCTAGCTCTGTCCGTCCTGATCATGCTCGTCGCGGGCATCGCGAGCCTGTTCAGCGGCCCGTCGTCCTCGAGCTCGAGCGACTCGAAGAAGACGGCGGCCTCCGCGTCGGCTGCGTCCGGCAGCGCACCGGCTACGTCGGCGACGACGACGACGACCGCCGCGGCCTCCGCGCCCGCCGAGATCCCTCCGCCGCCACCTCCGCAGGAGACGAAGAGCGGCGTCGTGCTCGGCGACTGCACCCTCTCGGGCGACGCGAGAACGCTCGCTCCGCGCGCCGTGATCGCGAGCGCGATCGAAGCACGCGCTCTCGACGGTCGGCTCGCGCTCGGCTTCGCGGCCTCCGCACGGGACGCAGTGGCGATGTCGCTCGATCCTTCATCGCTCGCGCCGACGGCCACCGTGCACGCGAAGCCGGCTGGCGGTGATGCTCGACGCGTCACGCCGATGCTCTCCGGCAGCAAGCTGATCGCGATGCCCGATGTCGATCGCAAGAACGATCACCTCGCGAGTCGCCGCGTCGTCGCAGCGAGCTCGCTCATCGACGTCGGCGTCTCCGACGGCGAGATCGTGTGGGCGCCGCACAAGAAAGACAGCTCGGCGAAGCTCTTCTCCGTCGACGGCGAAGGACCGATCGAGGCCCTGCGCGCGATCCCGCTCACCGACCGAAAGGGGATCGCGCTGACCTTCCGTCGCGGCAACGCGATCCACGTCGGTGTCGCCAAGGGCGACAGCGTGCTCGAGGCCGAGGGCCCGCTCTCGAAGATCAGCGGATCGGGTCAGGTCGGCTCGCCTGCGATCGCAGCAAGCGGCGACAACGTCATCGTCGCCTGGGCCGATCGCGCGGGCACCGGCGCTGATTGGTCGATCCGCTGGGCGACGATCACGATCGGCAGCGAGGCGACCGAGGGCACACCGTTCACCTTGCCGGCCGGCGGCCTCGGCGAGCACGCGATGTCTCCGAGCCTCGCGTCTCTCGGCGGCGGGCGGTTCCTCCTCGCATGGACGGAAGGTCCCGTCTCCAACCATCAGGTCCGAGCCATCACGATGGGCAAAGACGGCTCGCCGTCCGGCGCGGCGCTCTCGATCTCCGCATCGGGCGTCAACGCAGGTCAGCCTGCGGCGGTCGTCGGTTCGGACGGGCGCGGCGCGATCGCATTCCTCGCGGCGCGGGGCAAGGCGCTCGAGGTGCAGGCGGCCCCGATCAACTGCTCACCTCGGTGAGCGTCTTCGTCATGCGGCGTACTGCTGAAAAAGGAGCTCGAGATCGATGAGGCTTCGTAAGACGGCCGCGGCGATGGCGATCGCGGTGGGCGTCGCGTGCTCCGCGCTCACCGGTTGCGACTTCATTCTCACGCCCACGAAGGTCGCGAATGGCGAGCGCTATCAATCCGGAGACGGCCGGTACGACGCCTACTTCGCTGCCGTCCATCAGGAGCAGGTGGCATCGGCCAACTGGCCGGACGACTCGAAGGCCGCACGAAAGCCGATCGTGACCGCGCTTGATCTCCGGCCAGGCGCGTCGAACGGCACCATCCTCGCCGCCACGCGCGGAAAGAAGGGCGAGGGCTCGCTCGGCTCCGCCGTCGAACAGACCACCGCAGCCGAGCTCGAGCGGGCACGGCGCCTCAAGGCCGCCGCTGCGAAGCTCGACGAGATGCTGAAGCGGGGCGAGGAGCTGAAGAAGCAGACGATCGAGGACAAGAAGAACCTCGGCGTGGACAAGGCCGACGAGAAGAAGGTCGCGAAGAAGGACGAGGTGAAGCGCGAGATGTCCGCAGCCGTCGACGCGGTCGAGTCGATGGCGAGCGACGCGCGCAAGGGCGCCAAGGAGGCCGAAGACCTCGCGATGAAGCTGAAGGCCGCGTGGACCGGCCGGGAAGAAGACGAACGCGCGCCCGCCAAGATCGAGGACGAGAAGCGCGACGACAAGAAGGACGAGAGACGCGACGACAAGAAGAAGCCCGAGCCCGTCGCGAAGAAGGCGACGCCGCGCACGGACGCGCCGAAGAAGCCCAAGCCCGAGGCCTCGCCGGAGGAGAAGCCGGCAAAGCCGGCGAAGCCCGCGCCGCCGCCGCCGTCGGACGAGGTCTTCAATCCCTGACGTCTCGCGCCGCGTGTTTGGCGGGTCCGCGTCCACCATCGCCCCGACTCACGTCGCGTCCCACTGCGAACGCGCGCGCACCGGCTGATCGCCGCGCCCCCCTCTCGACGTGAAACGGTGCGGACGGGACGCGGCGGGCACGTCGCTGCGCCAGGGCAGATTTCTATTATAACGAACGGCCCACGTCGAGCTCGACGGCCGCGATTTGCGGCCTGGACGCCGGATCTTGACGTTCCGCGTTAACGGATCTACATCCATTATAATGAACACCGCGGCCACATCGGAGGGCAGGGGCGATGGCTTCATCAGCTCGCGCTGGCTCGCGGAGAACCTCGGAGCGAAGTGGCTCCGCATCCTCGACGTCCGCGGCCCGGCGCCCGTGCGCGACGACCGGAGCGGGACGCGTCTCCGCGAAGCCGAGGATCCGCCGCGCTTCGTCGAGCTCGGTCCGCGTGCCGGATGGCTGCGCGCCGGCAGCTGGCCCAAGGGCCCTCAGCCTCCAACCTCGTTCCTTCGTGCTCACATCCCCGGCTCGACGAGCCTCGATGTCGGCGGGCGCCTCTTCGACGACACCGGAGCGCTCGTCTGCGCTCCGGTGCTCGCGATGGCGATGAGCGCGGCCGGCGTGGGCGACGAGCACACGATCGTGCTCGTGGACGACGGTCGCCCGAGCGCCGCGCTCGTCGCGGCCTGGATCCTCCGGCGATTCGGGCACGCCGACACGCACGTCCTCACGGGTGGGTTTCCGCGCTGGCTCGCCGAGGGCCGCCCGATCACCCAGGCCGTGGTGAAGCACCCGTTCGCGAGCTTCACTGCGAGGACGCCGTCATGAGCGCGCGGCGCCTCGAGGCGCGTGACGACCGGAGCGGCGTTCTCCCCACGCAGCGATCGATTCGCGTGCTCGTCGTCGGTGGGCTCACCAGGCTCGATCCACACTATCGGGATACGCCCTCGACCGAGATCGAGATCGATTCGATCAACGGCGACGGCCCATCCCTCGAGACGCGCGCCGAGGCTGCCGACGCGATCGTCCTCGTGGTCGGCAACGTTTCCCACGCCGCCGCGGCGAAGGTGCGGAGCATCGCACGCCGTCGCGGTACGCCCCTCGCGTCGGCGACGGGCGCGAGCGTCTCCCGCGTACGCGCCGCGATCGCGCTCGCGTACATCGCCGTCCGGGACGGCGAGGGCCTCGGCTTGGAGCCGCGCCTGCGCCTCGTGTGACGGTCAGGGACCGAGCAGCTCGAAGGTGGCCTGCCCTTCGTACAAGGAGGCGACGAGGACTCCGTTCTTGATCGCGAACTCCTCGGGCGTCTTCGGGACGAGGAGCTTCTGGACCACGGCGCCCGTATGGGCGTTGAGAACGTAGACGTAGTGGCTTTCGCCCGTGAACCCGTAGCCCGTGACGAGGTAGTCCCCGAGAAGCATGATCGGACCACTCGAGGTGAGGTTCGGAGAGCGCCACTTCACGGTCCCGTCGCAGGCGTCGAGCGCGATGACGTTGTTTCCTCCCTGCGGGAACTCCCGAGCGTAGCCGTTGAAGTTCATCGACATGAACACGGCGCTTCCGGAGCGGACGACTTGACCGATACCGTTGAACGGGTTGGCCTCGTTCACGACCACGGGCTTGCCTGCGCCGTTCGCGAGGCGAGCTCCGTAAGAGCATTTGCCGCCAGCCCAGCCACGACCGCTCTTTCCGGCCGGCTTGACGTCGAGCACGCTGAAGGACACGCCATCGACCGTCGCCGAGTTCGCCGCGATCGGCGATGAAGGGAGCGACCACGACGAGGAGTCGGTGCACGGATCGACGAACAGCCTCGTGGAGAGGATTTGCTGGCCGAGGCTCTTTCCGATCGTCTGCGAGCCACGAGGTCCGGTTCGCTGATCGGAGAACGCGAGATTCGGTTTGCTACCAGGGCGAAGGAGCGGCTTCAGCGGCTTGTTCGACCAGTCGGCTGGCGTGCACGAGGCTGCCCCGGCCGCGGCCGGCGGGACCGCCGAGCCCACCTCGCGCGATGCGGTCGCCGGCGGAGGCGCGCTCTGACGAGCGGGTTCGCGCTCGGCGCTCTCCTTGAACGCGCTCGGCGCGCTGGCCTTCGGAGCCGCCGGCGGTCCCGCTTGGGAGGTCTGGGCGCCGCTCGACGCCAGAGGGACGAGCCCGATTCGGAGAGGCACCCCGCACCGGTCGTCCTCCTTCCCGTCTCGCTGCGATGCCTTGCACGCGTCGATGTTGCCTTCGTCACCGAGCACCTCGATCTCGGCGACGCTCCGGGCTCCCCCGCCCGCGCCCAGGAGATCGAGCGAGCCCTGCATGGTGCGGGACTCACCCGCTCCCATCACGAACGCACCCACGTAGATGGTGCTGACGACGTGGGTTGCCCGCGCGCAGTCGAGGCCGCTCAGATCCGACGCCTGGACGGACGTGCCGCGTGGCAATGCGTAGAGACCGGCAAGCATGTAGTCGGTACGGATCGACCGATTGCCCTTCAACTTCCCCTGAAGACGAGCGGCTCCGAGCGGAAGCTCCGCGAAGAGCTCGTCATCGGTGCTGGCGACCTTGCGCTCGTTGGCGCTGTAGGCGGAGAACTTGTAGGCCCCTCCGACGCTGCAGTTGGGAAGGAGCTCGAGCTCCGCGACGCAGCCCTCCGCGTGATAGCGAACGACGACGAGCCCGTCCTGCCGGATGCGCTTCAGGTTTGCGCGAGACCCCGGGTCCCACGCCATGAGATCCGGCTCGCTGAGGGGGCGCACAGGGCTGCATTGCCGACCACCGAACGACTCTCCGCCCGAAGTCGGAGTCTTCAGCGGTTCGTCCGGCAGGTTCATGCGCGGCGAGCACGCTCCGACGATGAGTCCGACCGCGAGCGTCGAAGCCAGGCCCCACGACCGATGTCTCATTCCGAATTCCTCCACTACTTGGTCCTGTTCCTGCGCCCGATGACGATGAGGATCACGAGCGCTCGCGTCGGGCGAGCCGACCGAAGACTCACTCACTCCGGCAACGCGGCGACGACGTCTTCTGCGCGCGACGTGCTCGAGGCCACCCACCTCACGGCCCCGCTGGCGTCGAGGATGATCGTGGCGGGCAGCGCGGTGATCCCCGCCTCTCGCCGTCCGGTCCCGTTTCGGTCCACCAGAAACGGCGCGACGACTCCCCACGACGCAAGCGCGCGCCGGGCATCGTCGGTCGATTCGCTGTCGGAGACGACCCCGACGAGGACCAGACGCGCCCCTCTGGCCGCGAGCTCGCTCTGCTTGGCGTGGAGCGCGGGCACCTTCTCCTTGCACGGCTCGCACGTAGGGCTGAAGAAATCGAGCACGGTCGAGCGTGCACCCGAGATCGGCACCGACACGAGAGCGCCCTCGTTGCTCGGAAGGGAGAAGCTCACCGTCCGCGTCCCGTTCGACGAGGCCATCGCTGGCGCGCTCGCGCCGGAGCCTCCACATCCACACGCCAGCGCCGCAAGGACGACTGAAACGAACGCGAGCTCTGGCCGCATCGGCGGCAGCTTATCGGCCAAGCTCCGCTGCGGGAAGGGGACACCCCACGAGAAGCGGGTGTGCGGCTGGCTGAGCTACAGGAGCGCAGGTCAGGGCAGCTTCACTGCCTTCGCTTCGGCGTTCTCCGGATCGAGCTCGAGCGCTGAGTCGCGGTGCTTCTTCGCCTCCGCGGTCCTCTTCAGCACGACGAGTGACTGAGCGAGGAGGCCGTGCGCGCTCGCCTTCTCCTTGTCCTTCATGTTGGTGAGGAGCGCCGTCTCGAGCTCGAAGGCGGCCTTGTCGTGGGCGTTCTGCGCCTGCAGCGCACGGGCATAGAGGAGGTGCGTCGGACCGCCGGTGACGTCGACGAAGATCGCGCTCTCGCCCACGCGTCGCGCCTCGTCCCACTGCTTCGTGGCCACGAGCTTCTCGAGGAGCATGCGCCAGATCTTCTTGTCGTGCTGCTCGAGCTGCGTGAGCTTGCGCAGGAGCTCGAGCTCGTCGCCGTCCTTCGTCTGCGCCGATGCGGGGTCCTTCGCCTCGTGCACCAGATCGAAGAGGCCCTTGAGGGGATCGATCTGACTCGGATCGAGGCGATGCGCGGCCTCGAGGTGGTAGCGCATCTTCGCCTTGTCCTCCCTCCCCTCGGCGATGTCGGCGAGGAGCATGTGGACCACGAAGCCGTCCTTGCCGGCGCTCCGCATCGCGTCGAGGTGCATCGAAGCGCCGGCCGCGTCCTTCTTCGTAAGGGCGAGCTTGGCCGAGACGAAGCGAGCGTCGCCGTGCTTCGGATCGATCGAAAGCGCCGCCTCGAGCTCCTTGCTCGCGTCGGCGTGTTTGCCGGTGCGGAGGAACGAGAGCGCGAGCTGGACGTGCGCGCCGGGATCGTTCGGGTTGTCCTTCACCGCCCGCTTCGCGTCGTCGAGATCGCGCGGCTTGAGGGTGAAGATGTACTGATCCTTGTACCGGGAGAGACGAGCGAGCTGCCACTGGCGATAGCCCTTGTCGTACTCCTCGGGCGTGACGCCGAACGCGGTCTTGATCACCTCCGGCGTCTTCTTCCCCTGTCCCCACAGCTCGAGCGCCTTGACGACGCCCTTCATCCCGAAGCGCTCGACCGTCCAGACCAACATCTGGCTGGCGGCGTAATACGCCGTGGTGACGTCGGCCGCGTCGTCCGCGTGGGTGAAGGCGCGGTTCATGTCGACAGCGCCGGGAAGCTTGTTCTGCGTGATCGCCTGATAGAGCTCGGGATCGAGCTCGCGCGCCCATTCCGGCCGCCGCGCGATCGTCTCGTATTCGCTGAGGCCCTCGGTGAACCAGCGCGGGACGTGGTTCTTCGAGAGCTGGATCGCGAAGACGTGACCGAGCTCGTGCCAGACGACGTTGCCCCAGTTGAAGGGCTCCGCCTTCGGGCTGATCGCCGCGATCATTCCGCCGAAGCACACGCCCTGGATACCGATATTCGGCAGGCCGCTCGTCCGCACGCTGAACTGCTCGCGGTTCGCGTAGAGCTCGACCTGCACGGGCACCTTCGGGACGAAGCCGTAGCGAGCCTTCATCGAGGCCCACGCCTCCCCGAGCAGCCGCGGGACGTAGCGCTCCATGACCGGCCGCTCGTCCTTCGCGTAGCGAACCTTGAAGACGCCGTCCGAGAGCAGGTCGTACTGCTGCGGGATCTGCTGCTCGTACATGTTGAGCGTGTTGAAGACGCGGACGTTGAACTTGTCCTTCGTCCACGCCTTCCGGATCGCCTCGAGGCCCTTGTCCTCGTCGCCGGCGCGCATCTGCGTGAGCCCGAGCACGGCCCAGGCCTTGCCGTCGTCGGGATCGATCTTCGTCGCCTCCTTCATCATCGAGACGATGTCGTCGTAGCGGTGCTCCCACTCGGCGTACTCGCCGACGATGCCGTAGAAGCTCGCGAACTCGGGGTTCCTCGCGAAGACGTCCTTCTTCTGGGTCTCGAAGCCGCGCGGATCGTCGTCGAGGAAGCGCGCCGCCGCCTTCAGGCTGAGGAGCTCGAGATGGCTCGGGTTCGAGGCGAGGCCCTCGGCGACCGCCTTGTCCGTGCGCTCGATGTCCATGTCGCGGAGCGCGAGACCGGCGCGCACGGCGAACGCGCCCGCGTGACGCGGATTGATCGCGAGCGCCTCCTTCACCAGCTTCTCGGCCGCGTCGAAGTCGAGCGTCTGTTCGAGCTTCACGCGGGCCATCATGACGAGCGCGTCGGCGCGCTTCGGCGCGAGCGCGAGCGCCTCCTTCGTCACTTCCTCAGCGTGACCGGGATCGTACTTGTCGAGGAAGAGCTCCGCCTCCCAGAGGAGCGTCTCGACGCGCTTCTTGTCGGCGCGCTCGCTCTCCTTGAATGCGGTGTTCGCGTCCTTCGCGCTGCGGAGCAGGAACGCCGCGCGCCCGACCTGCGCGAGGCCCTCGGCGTCGGTCTGGGTGATCGTGTTGTCGTTGTAGTCCTCGATCACCTTCTTCAGCGGATCGTCGGCGTCGGCGCGCTTGCCCGTCGCGATGAGCGCCTCGCCGAGGAGCAGCTTCGCGCGTCGGGCGTCGACGGTCTTGCCAGACTTGAGCGTCTCGAGGAGCGCGATCGCGTCCTTCGTCTTTCCCTGCGCGAGCAAGACCTCGGCACGGAGAACACCGGCGCGGACCTTGAGCGCAGGAGCCGACGCGGCGGCCTGTGCGTGCTTCTCCGCATCGGCGTATCTGCCCTGCTCGAGCGCCGCGCGAGCGAGCGCGATCTTCGCCTCCGGCTCGCCCGCGCCCTTCACCTGCGCGAGCTCGGACTCCGCCTTGGCGTAGTCGCTCGCGGCGAGCGCGGCGAGGCCGGAAGCAAGCGGCCCGGCGGGCGGCGAGGGCTGCGCGTCGGTCGTGCCGGACGCGAGGAGCAGGGACAGCGCAAGGCACGGGAGAAGACGCGAGCGGCGCATGCGGGTCCGACCAAGGTAGCCGAATCCTCATGACTGCTCGACGCCCAGCTGAGAGACGTCCCGATCGATTGCAGCTCGGGATGCTCGGCGCGGTCCGGATGCTCGAGCTCAGACGCGTGCGCATGAAGCTCGTCGTCGAAGCCGTGCGCTGAGCTTCATGTCGGTGCGCCACGGGCGCACGCGCATTTTGTCGACCGCGTCCTTGACCTGGCGCGACCGAGACCGTACATAACCTTTCGGTTCTACAACCCTGAGGTTATGAACATGCTCGCCGAACGACTCGACGCGACCTTCGCAGCGCTCGCCGATCCGACCCGCCGCGCGATCATCGCGCGCCTGTCGAAGGGAGAGGCCTCCGTGATGGAGCTCGCGGAGCCGTTCGACATGAGCCAGCCGGCGATCTCGAAGCATCTGAAGGTGCTCGAGCGCGCCGGGCTGGTCTCACGCGGGCGCGACGCGCAACGCCGGCCCTGCCGGCTCGAGGCAGCGCCCCTGCGCGAGGCCACCGACTGGCTGCAGCGCTACGCCGATCGCATGGAGGCGCGCTTCCAGAGTCTCGACAACCTGCTCGAAGAGCTGAAGGAAAAGGAGAACGCTCATGGTCGAAAAAAGAAGTAGCGGCAAGCTCGAGGTCTCGCTGCCCTCCGACAAGGAGATCCTGCTGACGCGCGTCTTCGATGCGCCCCGGCATCTCGTGTTCGAGACGATGACGAAGGTCGATTACGTCCGCCGCTGGTGGTGCTGCATGGACGGCTTCAAGATGACCGTCTGCGACATCGATCTCCGCGTCGGCGGCAAGTACCGCTACGTGATGGTCGGACCGGACGGCAACGAGGTCGGCTTCCGCGGCGAGTACCGGGAGCTGGTGATCCCCGAGCGCATCGTGCACACGGAGATCTTCGAGCCGTTCCCGGACAACCCGGCGCTCGTGACGCTGACCCTCGAGGAGCGGGACGGGAAGACCTTCTACCGATCGCTCGTCCTCCACGACTCGAAGGAGGCGCGCGACATGCACGTCAACTCCGGCATGGAGGTCGGCGCGAACCTCGCCCTCGATCGCCTCGAGGAGGTCGCACGCTCGCTCTCCGGTACGAACCGCGGAAGCGGTACATCAGCCACGCACTCGCAGGCCTGATCGCGCCGACGAACGCCCCGTCGCGCCCCGACCGCTGCCGAACGAGCGGCGGGGCGCGGGCGGGGGCGGAGAACATGGAGGGGTGAGCAAACGCGTGCCCCCTGGACCAGACGCGAGCTGCCTTCTGCGGTCCTCTCGCGGCTGGTGCTGTTCAGGCAGCGGTCCGGCCCAGGCCGGCCGTCACGTCTGCGCAGCGTCGAGCTCGAGCATCATCTCGACCCCGTCCTCGCCATCGCTGTAATACGCCTTCCGGACGTTGAACTGCGTGAAGCCGAGGCGCTCGTAGAGGCGGATCGCGTCCGCGTTCGACGCGCGCACCTCGAGGAGCACCTTCACGGCCGCATGGGTCCGCGCATAGACGAGGAGCTCATCGACCAGGGCTCGCCCGATCCCACGGCGGCGAGCGGCGGGCGCGACCGCGACGTTGAGCAGATGGAGCTCGTCGGCGACGTGCCAGAAGAGGATGTATCCGAGGACGTCCCCCGCAGGACCGCGCGCGATCCGGATCCGAGCCCAGCTCCGCGCGAGCTCTTCACGCAAGCTCTTCTCGCGCGCCGCGCGCGGGTCGTCCCGGTCCGCTCCGAGGTCGCTCGGATGGAAGGACGCGAGATCGATCGCAAGCGTCGCCTCGATCTCGGCTTCGGTCATCGGCTCGATGGTCAACAGGTCTCCCGTCACGAGGCCGAGCATGCCGCCTTTCGCGACCGAGCGCGAGCGCCGCCGCGAGCCGTCAGGAGGGGCGGCGGGACGGCGGCGGGCGGGACGGCGGCTCCGAGATCCGCCCCTCCGGGACCCGACCGAGCGCGCGGGCGCGCGGAGCCAGTGCGTGGATGTCGAGGGCGAGCCGGATCGAACCGTCGCCGCGGACGATCGCTCCCGCGTACGGACCGATCCCCCAGAGGAGCGGCGAGAGCTGCCGCACGAGCACCTCCTCCGTGATACCGACCGAGTCGACGCCGACGCTGAAGGTCTCGCGTGCAAGCGCGGGCTCGGTTCGATCGAGGCCGTCGAGATCGACCACGAACGCGGGACGCGGGGCGACGCGAGGCTCGAGGCACGCCGCGAGGTGCGGGACACGCTCGACCTCCGGGTCGATGTCGTCGTTGCGACGGACGCGCCTCGCGTTCGCGGCCGGGATCGCGAGCTCCACGTCGTCCGCCGTGACCCAGAGCACCGTCGCGAGGCCGCTCTCGATCGGGACGTCGACCCGCGCCTCGAACCCGAGCCCGTGACGGCTGGAGAGACGGATCGAGCCGCCGAGCCGCTGCACGCTCGCAAGCGTGATGTCGAGGCCGATACCACGGCCTGCGAGGAGATCGGGGCTCTGTTCGCGCGTGGAGAAGCCGGGGAGGAAGAGAAGCTCGAGGAGCGTTTGATCGTCGGCGGCCTCGGCCAGGACCTCGGTCACGACGCCGGTCTCGACCGCACGCGCGCGCACCGCCGAGACATCGACCCCGGCGCCGTCGTCGGCGATGCCGATCGATAGCCGGTTGCCGGTGCGGCTCGCGCTGAACGTCAGCGTCGCCTCGCGAGGCTTGCCCAGCGCCTGGCGTGCATCCGGGCTCTCGATCCCGTGGGCGATCGCATTGCGTGCAAGCTGCAAGCAAGGCTCCATCAACGCCTCGACGAGGCGTCGGTCCACCGGCTCGTCGGCTCCCTGTGTCCGCACCGCGACGACGCGACCGGTACGACGTGCCTCGGCATACACGGAGGCCGCGAGGCGGGAGAACATCCCCCTGACCGGCGTCTGGCGCATCGTCGACAGGATCTTCTTTGCCGCCCCCGCCTCGTCCTTCAGCGCCTGATCGCTGACCTTGAGGCGATCGGCGACCGTATCGAGCTCGTCACCGAGCTGCGCGAGCGATTGCGACGCACGCTCGATCCTCCGCAGCGCCGCCGCCGGCGCTCCCCACGGCCGCGGAGGCCCGATCAGGCGAAGCGCCTCCGCGAGCTCGGCGCGCAACCGCCGAACCTGACGTGCATGCTCGATCGCTCCGACCACCCGTGCGGCGACGCGCTCGCGCGCGACCGCAATCCCGGACGCATGATCGAGGAGGCGATCGACGGACTGCGCAGAGACTCGGATCGTGCCGTCGCCTTCTCGCCGCGCGTCGTCCTCCGGCCGTGTGCTCGGGCGGAGCCTCGTCCGCGGGCGCGCGGGTACACCACGGAGCGTCGCGAGAGCGGCCTCGGGATCGTCGAGCAACGTGCCGAGCACGGCGCGCCATCCCGCGACCTCTTCGAGCGCAGCCGTCGCCGGGTGCGGCGCACCGCTGGTGACGACGCGAAGACGCTCCTCGAGCCCGTGGCAGAACCACGCCATCGGCTCGTCTCCGACCGCGCTCGCTGCGCCCTTCATCGTGTGGACGTGACGGTAGACGTCGGCAGCAGCCTCCTCCGGCTGCGCGTCGGTCGCGGTGAGCGCGTCGTCGATCCGCGCGAGCCGATCGGTGACCTCGGCGATGTACTGCGTGCGGACGAGCGGATCGAGCGCGCCCGCGACCAGATCCTGCGGGGGCACGGGCCACGCTCCGCTCGCCGCGCGCTCACCTGCACCGAGACGCTGAATCGCCCGGCGCACCGTCGTCGCGGCCTCGGCGAGGGCCGTATCGTCGCCCTCGCGGAGCCTCCGCTCGAGCCGCAACATCGCAGCCGCGAGCTCGGGCTCGCCGGCGAGCCCCGCCGAGCCTTTCAGCGCATGGACCGTACGGCGCGCCGACTCGAGCGTCGCCTCGCCGGTCTGCCCCTCGACGAGCTCGACGAGCGCGTCCAACGCGACCAGATGGCGCTCGAGCTCGAGGATCAAGATCCGCGTGAGCTCGGGATCGCGCGCCGACACGATGCTCAGCTCTCCGGTTCGTCTTCGCCTTCGAGGAGGCGCAGTAGAGGCTCGAGCACGGGCCGGAGCGCAGCGACGACGAGCGTCTGAGGCGCCCGTCCGCTCAGCGCATCGAGCGCCCCGACGAGCGCACGTGCGTGCTCGGTCGCAGCGGAGATCGCTCGTGCAGTCTCGGGATCGCTCCCGGTCGTCTTCTGGAGGCGATCGCCGATCTCCGAGAGAGCGCGCTCCGCATCAGCCGATGCCCCGCCCACGCGCGCCGCCTCCTGCGCGACCTCGGCGGAGGCCTCTCGGGCGCGATCGAGGCTCGAGTGCACCTGCGTGAGCTCGCTGCCAAGCTCGCCCAGCGCTGCGCCGAGCTCCCGACACGCCTCCGACCCGCGCGTGGCCTGCGCGCGGATCTCCTCCGACACGAGGGCGAGCGCTTGTCCCGGCCCCTCGCCGAGCCGTGCACCTTCGAGACCTGCATTCAGCGCCACGAGCTCGAGGCGCGCAAACGTCTCCTTGAGGCGCGAGAAACCTCCGGACAGGTCGCCCGAGCGTGTCGACACACCACGGGCGCGGTCGGCGAGCGCGTCCACAACCCCGCGCTGCTTCGCGAGGTGGGACGCGATTCGCTGCGCGGCCTCGCCCGTCTCCCGGACCGCCGCCGACGCGCGCTGATGCAATGCCCAGAGCGCGCTCTCCTCGGCCGCCCGTCCCGCCGCGCCCGCCCCCGTCGTGTCGCGGGCGCCACGGCGCAGCAGGCGGAAGAGTCGACGCTTCGGCTTTTCTCCAGAGCCCGCCATGGCGACCAGGAAGGCTACACCGCCCAGGGCCCTTCGCGCATCCGGCTTCGCTTGCAAGACGCTCGCGATGAACCGTGGCATCTTGTCCCTAAGCTCGACATGTTCGACGAGGTCCTGGTGCTCGGGGCGGGGTACGCCGGCATGGCCGTGCTTGCGCTCGCGCGCGGGCGCGGCCTCGCGACGAAGGCCGTCGTCCGCAGCGCAGCTCGCGCCGAAGCGCTACGGGACCACGCAGTCGTCGTAGCGCCGGTGTTCGACGCCGCGCTCGCGACGCTCGCCGGCCCATCCACCCACGTCGTCGTCACCTTCCCGCCTGACGGAGCGACCGACGCGCGTGTCGCGCTTCGCGCCGGCGCAATCACCTACGTCTCGACCACCGGGGTCTACGGCGACCGGCGGGGCATCGTGAACGACCAGACGCCGGTCACCGAGACGCCGAGCGCATCCGCAACGCTCCGCCTCGAGGCGGAGGACGTCTGGCGCCGGCGAGGGGCGACGGTGCTGAGATGCCCGGCGATCTACGGCAAAGACCGCGGTCTCCACGTTCGAGTCGTCAGCGGTCGACACAAGATCCCCGGGGACGGGAGCGGGTACGTGTCGAGAATCCACGTCGACGATCTCGCGGCACTCATCCTTGCCGCGCCGCAGGCTCCAGGGGAGACCTTCGTGGTCGGCGACGAGAAACCCGCACGCCATGCCGACGTGGTCCGCTGGATCTGCACTGCGTACGGAGCTCCGATGCCCCCTTCCGTACCGCTCTCGGAGGTTCATGAGACCCTCCGCGGCGACCGGCAGGTCGATGCGTCGCGCGCGCTCCGCGTCCTCGGCGTGACGCTCCGCCATCCGAGCTACGAAGACGGCTACGCCCCAACGGCTGACGTCGAGCCAGCGACGCCTCGATCGTAGCGAGCGCGCGACCCGGACGGCGGCATCGACGTGGACCGGCGCCCGCTCGCGCTCCTCACCTCCGCGGGTGGTTGGGCCGCAAGCCCCAAGCTCGAGGGCTACACCGCCCAGCGGCCTTCGCGCACCTTCGCGATCGCCGCAGCGACGTCGAACGTGCGAGCGGTCTCCCCGCCGACGTTCACCTCTCCCACGACTTCACCTGCCTCGAAGCGGCCGGTCGCGACGACGTCGATCCCGACGAGGCCCACGCTCTCACCGACGACGGCGCAGACGAGCATCGCCCCGGTCGGCTCCCTCACCTCGCCGGATGGCTCCTCGAGCACGTCGAGAACGTCGAGCGCGTCGACCACGGGGATCATGTTGCCCTCGAACAGCGCGACACCTCGAAGCGCGTGCGGTCCGCCAGGGACGCGCGCCATCTCGGGGATCGGGCTGACCTTCATCGCGATCGAAGCGGGCAGGAAGTAGAGCTCTCCGGCGACACGAAACGCGACACCGCCGTGCTGCGGCTTCGCCGCGCTCGCCTCGTCGTTCATCGCTCAGCCCGCCCGACGCCGGAGCGCGCGCGCCTCGAGGAACTGGACGAGGATCCGGCACGCATCGAAGCTCGAGAGGTTGCTCGCCGCGACGACCGCGCGCACGGTGCGCTCGCCGTCGACCGCGTCGAGAACGGCCTTCTCCCGGGGCGGCAAGGAGGCGATGTCGAGCTTGCCGAACGCAGCGTCGTCGCGGAGGAGCACGGCGTCGAAGCTGCCGAGCGTGCGTTCGAGCACCCGCCACTCGTCGACGCGCCGGAATCCCTCCATCACGACGGACGCCACGGGCAGCCCGAGCTTCGCGTTCTCTGCGAGCTCGCTCGGCGGCTCGCGGCGGAGCTCGAAGCGCCCCGCAGGCCACCGCAGCACCTCGTACAGGAGCTCGCTCGACTGGCGCGTGAGCGCGGAGCGGAGCTGGGACTCCACGATCTTGCCGGCGGCGAGGAGCGCCATCCCGAGCGGCCGCGGCTTCTGCGTGGCAGCCGCGAGGGCGACCATGATCTCCCCTCCCGGCATGGTCACCATCGCATGGTCATCGCGGCGCTCGGGCTCCGCCTCTGGGATGGCGGAAGGACGGCCCCACGGCAACGTGTCGGGCGGCGCCGACTCCCTCATCTGGATGGTCGAGCGCGGGGCCTCGGAGTCGTCCTCCTTGAGAAGGAGCCGCGGCTCGGAGCTCACGAGGAGCTCTCTTTCACTGCCCCTCTCGGTCGCCCCCTGCCCTTCGGCGCCGCGTCCACCGGGCTCGAGAATCGTCCGTCGCACGGTCGGAGCGAGGGAGACCCGCTGGGTGAACTCGTCAATCTCCGTCGGGGTGAGGACGCCTTCCTCGATGAAGAAGCGGCCGAGACGGAACTCGTCGCCGGCGCCGGAGGCCTCCACGAGATCGATCGCGCCTCCGCGGAAGGTCGTCCGGACCTCTGCGTTCCCGCTCGTGCAGACGAGGACACCCGTCTGGTTCTCCGTCTGGAGGAGCTGCAGGATCGCGCCGATCGGAACGGCGCCGAGGTCGCCGGAGAGCAGCGCGCCATTCCCATCCCGACGGTCGCTGACGATGGCCTCCATCATCTCGAGGATCGCCTCGTTGGTGAGGCTCTCGGCCAGCACGCCTGCGAGATCGGGCGACGAGACGACCTCGGGGCGGCCTGCAATCGTACGCGCCGCGATGCTGGCGAGCTTCTCGGCGACGATCTGAGCCAGATGCGTGCGCTTGGTCTCGTATTCGATCGCGGCCTGATCGTGGGGCTGAGCGGCGCCCGTGACGTCGTCGCAATCGACGTCCGGAAGGCGCGTCGAGCTCGCTCGCGTCGTGTTCACCTTGCGAAGAGCGTTCTCGATGACCGCGACGAGCGCCTGAGCGTCGAAGGGCTTCGTGATGGCGTCGAGCGCCCCGGTCTGCTGGACGAACTGATCGCGGATGCGATCAGCCTTGGCGCTCATGAGGACGACGGGCAGGGTCGCGAGCTCCGCGTTCTCCCGCAGCGCACGGCAGAACTGATAGCCGTTCATCCGAGGCATCACGAAGTCGACCAGCACGAGGTCTGCCTTCACCTCGCCGCTCGAGAGCGCGTCGTACGCATCCTGCCCGTCGGACGCGACCTTGGGGTCGTATCCGCTCCGCTCGAGGATCGTCGAGACCACCGTGCGGATCGTCGGGCTGTCGTCGACTACGAGGATGCGCGTCGCCATCGGAGGCGGACGAAAAGTACAACGCCGACGTGCCATCGGCCATCGAAACCGAGCCCGCGGCCACGGCCGGAATCGATATCGGACGGCCCAGAAGGCCAAAAGGTCGTCTAGAGTACGAGCCCGTGAAGGTCCTCATCCGCGGGGGAACGCTGGTGCAATGCGACGCCGCCGGGACGGTCGCCCAGGGCGATCTGCTCGTCGATGACGGGCGCATTGCAGCGCTCGGACGTATCCCCAATCCGACCTCGGCCTCGAACGGCCGCGGGCTCGTCCGCGTGATCGACGCGCGCGGCTGCGCGGTGATCCCGGGCTTCGTCCAGGCGCACGTGCACCTCTGCCAGGTGCTCTTCCGAGGGATGGCGGACGATCTGCCGCTCCTCGACTGGCTCGAGCAGCGCATCTGGCCGTACGAGGCCGCGCACGACGACGCTTCGCTCTCCGCCAGCGCCGAGCTCGGCCTCCTCGAGATGATGCTCGCCGGCACCACGACCATCCTCGACATGGGAACGGTGCACGCTTACGACGCCGTCTTCGACGCATGTGAGCGCGCCGGGATCCGCGTCTTCGGCGGCAAGACGATGATGGATGCCGGCAAGGGCGTCCCGAAGGGTCTCCGCGAGACCACCGCGTCGAGCCTTCGCGAGGCCGACCGCCTTCGCGCGCACTGGAGCGGCAAGGGCAACGGACGGCTCGCCTACGCGTACGCGCCGAGGTTCATCCTCTCGTGCACCGAAGCTCTGTTCCGCGGCACCGTCGAGCGCGCGAACGACGGCGCACGAGGTAGAGACCGCGCTCTCCTCCACAGCCATGTGGCCGAGCACCCCGACGAGCGCGGGGCGGTACGGCAAGCGCTCGGCGACGACGACATCACTATGCTCCGCAAGTGGGGCTTCAAGGGAGCGAACACCGTGCTCGCCCACGGCGTCCAGCTCACCGACAAGGAGATCGACGCGGTCGCGCGCGACGGGACGCGCATCGTCCACTGCCCGAGCGCCAACTTGAAGCTCGGCTCCGGGATCGCACGGGTGCACGAGCTGGCTCGCCGCGGCGTCCAGCTCGCGCTCGGCGCGGACGGCGCGCCGTGCAACAACAACCTCGATCCCTGGGTGGAGCTCCGTCATGCCGCGCTGCTCGCGAAGGTGCGGACCGGCGTGACCACCCTCCCGGCGCGCCAGGCGCTCGAGCTGGCGACGATCGAGGGCGCACGCGCGCTCGGTATCGACGGCGAGGTGGGCTCGCTCGAGGTTGGCAAGCGCGCCGACCTCGTCGTGGTCCGCATGGATGGCCCTCACGTCGAGCCCGGCGGCGATCCCTGGTCACGGCTCGTCTACGGGTGCACGTCGAAGGACGTCGTTCACGTGATGGCGGACGGACAGCTCGTCGTCCGCGACCGCGAGCACGCCCGCCTCGATCACGATCGGGTCCTCTCGAAGGCCCGTTCGCAGGCGAAGAAGCTCATGGCCCGCGTCAAAGCCTGACCGACTCGGACGGCACCGACGGCCCGCGTGATGGCGAGCTGACGGGCTTGCCGCCAGCGTGGGGCGCAGCGCGCGCTCGTGAAGCTCGGCCTCGGGTAGGTCGAGTTGGTCGCTCCTCCATCGAGGTGATACGCAGGGACCCTTGCGTATCGCCGTTCACGGATCTGCTCGTGTCGATGCGCTCGCGCCTTGGCCTCCACTCCTCGCGACGGCGGGACCAGGCGGGGAGAGCGCGACGCACGCACACCACGCGATGCATATCGTCATCGCGCGGTCGGGGAGTCTTCGTGTCCGCGAAGGGAAAGGGCGCGCACGGAAAGCCGCGGGGATCCTCTCAGCTCCGGACGTTGCCCATGCGATCGACGCTCGAGGCACCGACGTCGTGCTCGTCTTCGTCGATCCGGAGAGCGACGCAGGGGAGCGACTTCGGCGCGAGCTGAGCGGCGTGCGTCTGCTGTCCGACGACGAGCGTACGAACATCCTCGCCGACCTCGCGCTCGATGCGTCCCCCGAAGAGGTGATGCGGTGGGCCGCGCGTGCCGTTCCTCGTTTCGCCGGAATGACCGACGGCCGGGCGAAGATGCATCCACGCGTTCGGAAGCTCCTTCGCGAGCTTCGCTCCCTGCCTCCCGACACGGACACCTCACTCGCTTCACTGGCCGCTCGCGCGGGGCTCTCCGAAGGCCGGCTGGTGCACGTCTTCCGTGAGTCGCTCGGCATTCCGCTTCGGCCCTATCTCTTGTGGCTCAAGGTGCAGCGTGCGGTCGTCGCCTTCACGACGGCTGCGTCGCTGACGCAGGCCGCGCACGACGCCGGCTTCTCCGATGCCGCGCACATGAGCCGGACGTTTCGCCGGATGTTCGGCGTGCCCGCCTCGGAGCTGAAACGAAGCATCCCGCACGCCTGAGCCGGGTAGTGCGCGGCTCGCTGGCGCCGACGATGGCCTCGGCACACCGCAGCCAGTTCGTACAAGCCGCCTCACCGAGGGCGCGACATGCTCCACGCATGCTGTCTCCGGAGCTCTTCTCCTGGCAACGCCGCGGATACGGCGGCGCTCACGCCCACCGAACGAACCTGCTCGTCCACGCGCTCACCGTGCCCGTCTTCGTTTCTGGCATCGCCCTCGAAGCGCTCGCGATCGTGTCCCTCGACTGGCGGGCCGCGCTCGCAGGCGCCCTGGCGATGACGCTGGCGATGCTCGCCCAGGGACGAGGGCATCGACTCGAAGCCCGAGCGCCGGCGCCGTTTCGCTCGCCACTCGACGTGGTCGCGCGGATCTTCGCCGAACAGCTCGTCACGTTCCCGCGCTTCGTGCTGTCCGGCGACTTCGCGCGCGCCTGGCGAGAGAGCCGTCGACCGCGCTGCGACGGCTGAATCCCGCCCCTGTGTCTTCGGGTGGGCCTGAGCTCGCGAGCGCCGAGGCGAGGTTTACGATCGCCTCCTGCACGAGCGCGAGGCGCTGGCTGACGCAGACGAGCGAGAGCTTCGGCAGCGCGATCGATGGAGCTTCACTTGCGGACGAGGGGCGGAGCCGCGAGTTGCTTGGCCTCGGCTTCGCCTCCGGCGGCAGTGGTCTCATTCCGATGACGGTCAACGTGCTTTCGAGCTCGTTCGGAGCGAAGGCGCCGACCGTCGCGCATGGCAGGGCGAGCGGGATAAGCCATCGCCTGCCTCGCGACCGAGCGCCGGTGAGCTCGCGAAGAGATCGGAGCCTGTGGGCGGTCGAGGACTCCGGGACTCGACCCCGAGGAGGTACCAACGCGCTCGACGCGGCCAGGTCGAAGAGCCGCGCTGAGGGAACGCATGATCCCGAAGGCGCGGCCCCGCAGGTCACGATGACGTGACCGATAGCTCGCGTCTGGAGAGAGAGCGGCTCTCGAGCCAATCGTGCGCAGCCGTTTGTTCCATGTCCGAGGGCGATTTCGAATTCCTCACTTGCGGACGCTCAGGTCTCGGATGACGCGACCTCGAACACCAAACCGACGGACGTGACCGATAGGTTGCCGCTCGAGAGAGAGCGACCGCTCGAGCCAATCGCGCGGCGGCCGTTCGTTCCATGACCGAGGACGATTTCGGATTCCGCGCTTGACGTCCATCCCGACGGCGGCCGGCGCGAGAGCGCGGTCGGTCGCTTCGACTGGGGCGTGCTGGCAGAGAGTCGCGTTCTCCGTGGCGATCGCGCGCGGAAGACCTCGCGACGTGATCGGAGCGTCGAACGCCCTCGGACGGGCCCTTCCCGTGAGCCGCGAAACTGCATGTTAGAAGCGGTCATGGACAAGCTGGGGGATCTGTCCGACGAGGATCTGCTCACGCGTCTGCGCGGGCACGTCGGCAAGGGAAACGTCTGGTGCGCGGAGCTCATCGCGTACCTCGTCGAGGTCGACGAGCGGCGGCTCGATCGCGTTCATGCTTGCTCGTCGATGTGGGACTTCTGCACGCGCAAGCTCGGGATGAGCGAGGGCGAGGCTCATCGTCGGATCGCGGCGGCTCGCACAGTGCGGCGCTTCCCCCAGGTGCTCGGGCTCATCGAGCGGGGCGAGATTCACCTCTGTGCTCTCTATGTGCTGCGGAAACACCTCACGAGCGACAACGTCGACGAGCTGCTCCGCGAAGCGTCCGGCAAGAGCACGCGAGAGGTCGAGAAGATGGTGGCGGCACGCTTTCCGCAACCGGACGTGCCGACGTGCGTCGAGCCCGTCGCGACGCAAGCGTCCTTGCCGCCGATATGGCCGGTGTCCGTCGCGACGCCCTCCAATGGAGTGCCTGCGTGGTCTCTATCGCTGGCGGCGTCGCCCGCACCTGGACCTCGGCCGAGGGTCGAGCCGCTCTCGGCGGCGCGGTACCGCGTCGAGCTCACCGTGAGCGCCACGACGAAGGAGAAGATCGACCGCATCAAGGACCTGATGCGCCATCGCAACCCGACCGGCGATCTGGAGACCATCCTCGACGCGTCGCTCGCGCTGCTGCTCGCCCAGCTGGAGAAGGAGCGGCTCGGCAAGACGCCTCGCCCAGGTGGCAGGAGGCGCAAACCTGCCGAGGAGACGAACGCGCGCGCCGCGGCCGCCTCAGCGCGTGCGGAGATCACGACGCGTGCTCCGATCGCGCCCGCTCGGGTGGAGGCGACCGCGGACGATCCGACCACGCCCGTGCAGTCAGAGACGAGTGCGCGCGAACCGGACGGACTCGTACCGGAAACGACGGCGGGCGGCCCGGACATCCCGATGCGCTCGGAGGCCAGCACGCAGCATCCGGACATCCCGATGCGCTCGGAAGCCAGGGCGCAGGAGCCAGACGCACACGCTCACGCGGACGCGCCCAGCGGCCCCCCGGGAGTATCGTCGCGCGAGCCCGCGAATGCGGAGTCGAGCACGGCGGAGCCGGCCGAGGTCGAGGCTCTAGTGCGCGCCGCAGTTGCGGCCGCGGTGCAAGCGACGCGGCCTGCAGCGTCCACGTCTACAACGAAGGCGTCGCGAACGGCATCTCGGTATGTCCCGGCAGAGCTGCGGCGAGTGATCTTCGCGCGAGACGGCGAGCAGTGCACCTACGTGGGCCCAGACGGAGATCGCTGCCCCGCGCGAGGGTTCCTAGAGCTGGATCAGATCCATCCGAAGGCGCACGGAGGGCCGGAGACGGCAGCCAACCTGCGCGTGAGGTGCAGGGCGCACAACGCGCTCTACGCCGAGCAGGTGTTCGGCCGCGCGCACGTCGCGGGCCGTATGGACTTTCGACGCCGAAAGTGCGCGCCGCCGACACCGGCCTCCTTCGAGACCGCCGCCCGAGGTCTGCGGTCCATGGGCTTTCGCGAGCCCGAAGCGCATCGAGCGATCGAGCCGCTCGCGACTAGCGCGTCATGAAAGCCACCCCCGTCGAGACGATCCTCCGCGAGGCGCAGCTCGTTGTCACGTAGACCGCGCCACCGATCACCGAGGACCAGCTCAACCGCATCACACGATGCGCGCTGCTGCTCCGTCGCGGCGCGCTGGCAATCCTCGGACGTCGTCGATCGAGGACCTAGACCACCGAACGCGACGACGTCCGCACACGGCTCGACGCCAATGAGTTTTGGGGCGCCCTCGAGCCACCACACAACGTCGTTCCGGCCGAACGAGATACGACGATCGCTGCTGGCATGCTCGCCGCCACCCAATCCGGATGGCCCACCTGGGATCGTTGCCGACCCAATGCGCAATCCCGCGCCTGTTCAGCGGAGCGCTGAATGGCATCGCGGCCGACCATCGGCGAATCGGAGGCCCCCGACGTCGGGCCGCTACGACAGGCTCGTCCTCGCGCTCGAGGAGCTCCCTCCCGACGGCCCGTGGACCTCTCGGCTCATCAGCGCGGGCCGTGTTTTTAGCGAGCCCGAAACCCGTCGAGCCCTCGAGCCCCTCGCGACGAAGCGCGACATGCAAGCTGCTACGCCGTGAAGGTACGAGCTTCACCAGGGGCGATGGGGCTCCATTCGCCTCCGGCGAGCACGCGGACAGCAGTCGACTCCCCGACCTCTTCGCAGACGATGCCCTGGTCGAGATAGGCCGCGCGACGTCGACCGGGACAACCGGTCGACGCCTTGGCGCTGGAGGCGCCGGCTAGAGGCCAGCGCGGGCTTCGGTCTCTTCGATCTGGGAGAGGGCGACCGCGAGGGCGTCCTTCGCGCGCTCGAGCGAGGCCTTGTCCGCCTCGATCTTCGTGCTCGCCTTGTCGAGTGCGCTCGACTTGGAGGAGAGGACCACGCGCGTCTCGTCGAGCGACTGCTTCGCCGAAGACAGGTCCGCCTCGAGCACGACGCGGCGATCGCGCTCGCTGCCCAGGTCCTTCTCGAGGCCGGTCTTCGCCTCCTGCAGCGACGCGACCTGGGACTCGAGCTCCGACGTCTTCGACTCGAGCTGCGCGATCGACTGCTCGCGCTCGGCGAGGGTCGACTTCGTGGTCTCGAGCTCGCCGGTGAGCTCCGCGATGCGTGCGTCGGCCGCCTCCTTGTGGGCCTGCGCCGACGCACCGATCTCCGCGATGCGCTGCGCGGTCTCTTCCTTCGTCGCAGCGAGCGCGCTTGCGGCCTCTTCCTGTGCCGCCGCGAGCGCCGCCTGGGACGCCTCCTTGACCGACGCGATCTCCTGGCGAGCCTCTTCACGGAGGGCCTCCAGCTCCGCGCTTGCCTTCGCCTCGAGCTCGGCGAGCTTCGTATCGCGATCGGTCTCCGCCGCGGCGACCTTCGCGTCGCGGTCCGCGGTGACCTCGGCGACCACCGCATCGCGGTCCGCAGAGACCTCGGCGACCTTCGCATCGCGGTCCGCGGTGACCTCGGCGACCTTCGCGTCGCGTTCGGCCGTGACCTCGGTCACCTTCGCGTCGCGTTCGGCCGTGACCTCGGCGATGCGAGCGTCTCGCTCGGACTCGGCGCGCTGCTTCGTCTCGGCGAGGGCGTTGTCGTGGTGGAGCTGGGTCTCC
Source organism: Myxococcales bacterium 68-20 (assembly GCA_001899635.1). GTDB lineage: Bacteria > Myxococcota_A > Polyangia > Polyangiales > Polyangiaceae > Labilithrix. The sequence continues at coordinate 197,919 of MKVQ01000016.1, forward strand.
GTCTTCTCGTCGGCGTGCTTCTTCTGGAGCGCCTCGACGACGCTCTCGTGCTCCGATCGCGTGCTCGCGAGCGCTTCCTGATGCGCGCGCTGGAGCTCGTCGACCTTCTGCGAAGCCTCTTCCTTCAGCTGCGCTTCCTGCGCGGCGAGGGCCTGCGCCTTCGCCTCGTCGGCTGCGTTCTTCGCAGCTTCGAGCGCGGCGGCCTTCTCGCTCGCCGCCGCCTCGAGCTCGTTCACGCGACGCTCTTCGGCCTCCGCGAGCGCCTTCTCCCGCGCCTCGCGCTCCGCGGCAACGGCCTGCTCCCGCGCCTCGCGCTCCGCGGCGACGGCCTGCTCCTTCGCCTGACGCTCCGCAGCGAGGGCCTGCTCCTTCGCCTCGCGCTCCGCGGCGACGGCCTGCTCCTTCGCCTCGCGCTCCGCGGTGACGGCCTGCTCCTTCGCCTCGCGCTCCGCGGTGAGCGCGGCCTCGTGCTCGGTCTGGAGCGCCGAGACGAGCTCGGCTTGCTCCGCCGTGAACGCGGCCTTCTCCTTCGCGAAGGTCTCATCTCGCTGCGCGAGGTCGGCGGCGTGCGCGTCCTTCAGCGTCGCCAGCTCGGTCGCGCGGGCTTCGGCCTCCTGCTCGGCGCGCGCGGCGCGGCGCTTGAAGTCCTCGCCGGCCTTCTTCGCCTGCTCCTTGTCCGCCTGGAGCGCGTCGGCCTTCTCCTTCGCGTCGGCGAGCTCGCGCTCGGTCGCGATCACCTTGTCGTCGAGATCGTGCTTCTCCCGCTCGAGCGCGATCGAGCGCTCCCGGATGTCGACGATCTCCTTGTCCTTCTTCGAGAGTCCTTCCCTGAAGGAGAGGATCTCCTTGTCCTTCTTGTTCAGCGCCTCGCGCAGATCGAGGAACTCGCGACTCGAGACGCCGCCGGTCTTGCCGGCAGAGGCCTGCGCGAGCCGCGTCTTGAGGTCCTCGTTCTCGCGCGTCAGCCGGCTGATCTCCTCGGGATCCGCGGTGCCTCCGGCGCTCGCGGCCTCCTTTGCCTCCCGCGCTTCCTCGCTCGCGTCGGCAGCGGCCTTGCGAGCGCTCTCCGCGTCGCTCTGCGCCGCCGCGAGGCGCTCCTCCAGATCGCGGATCCGTGCCTCGGCGGCACTGACCGCGGCCTCGAGCTCATCCGTGCGTCCGTCGACGGCCGCGGGCTGAGGTCGCTGGCTCCGGCGCGCCTCCACCACCGGCGGCTCGGAGCCGGGTGTGAATGCTGCGTCGAGCGACACGGCGCCGTTGCCGTTCGCCTCGTGAGCGTGCTCCTCGGGCGGCACCGACATCCGCGGGGGCGGCGGGGCCTTCGACTGCATCTCCTCGATGACGATCTCATCGTCCTCGAGCGATTCCATGTCGAGCGACTCGGGCGGCGCGCTCGCGGGTGCCGGCGGCGCGGCGCTCCCGAGGGAGACGAACGGCTCGATGCGCGCGAGGAGGTCGTTCCAGGCGATCGGCTTGTGGACGTAGTCCTCGGCGCGGGTCCGCAGCTTGCGATGCTGCTCGAACGTCTCGTCGCTCGACTCGCTCGACATGATGATGAGCGGGACGTCCTTGAGCGCCGGATCCTTCTTCAGCTTGTTGCAGACGCTGAAGCCGTTCATCCGCGGCAGCTCGATCGAGAGCAGGATCAGATCCGGACGGCCGGTCGACGCCTGCTGGAGGCCCGTATTGCCGTCATCGACGACGTTGACGTTGCAACCGAGTTTCTGGAGCTCGGCTCGGAGCTCGCCTGCGAAGGTGGCGTCGCTCTCGAACACGAGGACTTTCTGGGACATTGGCAGACGAGGATAGGTTCCCTCGAGAAATGGTGTCAAACCACGCCGCTGGGTTTGCGCTGTTTCTTCTCCTCGTGACCACCTGTCCCTTCACGCCGAGACAGCTCGCGGAGGACGGCGTCGATGCCGAGATCGCGTGAGCGGAGCGCGACCATGACGTGGAAGAGGACGTCGGCCGCCTCGCTCACGACGCGATCGGCGCTCTCCTCGGCGACGGCGCGCGCCAGCTCGTCGGCCTCTTCTCGCAGCTTCGCGCCGATCTTCGGAGGCCCCCCGTCGTAGAGGCTCTTCACGTAGCTCTTCTCGGCCGTGGCTGCTCTTCGGGCGAGGAGGACCGCGTCGAGCCGGGCGAGCAACGTCGAGGCGCTCGCGGGCTCCTCGATCTCGCCGGCCTCCGAGAGGCGGCGGAAGAAGCAGCTGGGCGCCCCCGTATGACACGTGGGCCCGTGCGGGGCGACCAGGTAGACGATGGCGTCGGCATCGCAGTCGACCAGGATCGAGACGACATCGAGCGTGTTGCCGCTCGTCTTGCCCTTCTCCCAGAGCTCGCCACGCGATCGGCTGTAGAACGTCGCATGTCCGGTCTCGAGCGTCGCACGGACGGCCTCGGGCGTGGCCCAGGCGAGCATCCGGATCTCGCCGGTGCTGTGGTCCTGTGCGACCACGGGGAGGAGGTCGACATCACCCTTTCGTTCGAACTGCAGAGGCAGAGCCTTCATGGGATCGGTCACGGCGACGGGTGTGATAGTCGATGAACGGCCGGGCGTCTCTGGACACTCCAGAGCTCGACCGTTGTTCCCCCCCTTTTCCCCCTGATTTGCGCAAGCCGTCATGATCCGCGCCGAGCTCGCGTTTGCGACCCCGAGGAAGCTGCCGAAGGCCAGCGCGGTGAACGGCCGCGTCGTGGTCCTCGACGTCGCGTTTGCGTCCGAGGCCTCGGGCGGCGGGTTCGAGCGGATCACGAAGCCGTTCATCGACGGTCTCGGCCCGAGGCTCGCGGCGTGGGTCGACCATCACGACCACGCGCTACATGCACAATACAAGCATGACGACCGCTTCGTGCTCGCGACGAAGGCGCAGCACGGCGCGTGCCCCGAGATGGTGACCCCCGAGCTGTGCGCGCGGATCGGCAAGGTGGACACCATCGTGTGCCACACCGACTTCGACGGTCTCTGCAGCGCTGCGAAGTGGCTCCGCGAGGGCGTGGAGCCCTATCCCGGCGCCGACGACGACGCGCGCGCGATCGACACGCGGCTCGGCGTGCCCAGCGCCACCGCACGTCGATTCGATCGGGCGATCCGCGCGCGGCCGCGTGACACCGCCCTCCTCGGGCTCATCGTCCGGCACCTCGCGAGCGGCCTCTCCGACGACTCGCTCTGGAAGCCGATCGACGACGCCGGCAAGGAGCTCGACGCGGTGGAGAGGGTCACGAACGAGCTCGCGCGCAGCTACCACCGGATCGACGTCCTCAAGGTGAAGGTGAAGGGCGTCACGTCGATCGCGTTCCTCGACGTGCCCCGAAAGACCGAGCAGCAGAAGCGCGTTCGCTACGACAAGACCTCGCTCCTTCTCCACGGCCAGGAGCGAGCGGCGATCGCGCTGCTCGTCGACGGCGAGACCCTCACGCTCGCCGCGCCGTTCGACAGCGGGATCAACTTCCTCGACGTGCTGGGTCTGTCGGGCGGGATGCCGACGCTCGTGTCCGTCCAGCGCGAGCGGCTCGACGAAGCGCTCGGCCTCCTCGGCGTGTCACCGTCCGAGCTCGACTCGCTGCGTTGACCCGTCGCTGACGGCCCGGCCCGGCCGTCCCGTCTGGCAACGCCGGCCGCCCGGTCAAGGGCAGGTCCGGCAGGCGGGATTTCCGAGCCTCCCATTCGTCGAGATCCGGGAGCCAAGCTCCATTGCGGAGGTACGGATGAGCTACAACGCGGCTGCCGCGTTTCAATGTTGCGCCATGCGGGTTGCAACAATGGAAAGCCCGTTCCACTCGAAACAGGGGCGTGGTAACGGGATCATTCCACAGTTGCAATGCGGCGGGGCCGGGCGGGAGCCCGCTGGGGCGACGCAGGGCAGAACGCCGAGGGGTGGGGGGTTCGATGGTCGCAAGGGCGTGGGGTGAGCGGGCCGAGGGGAAGAAATGGCGTCCCGAGGCGCGCGGAATCGCGAAGAGTGAGGCCGCGACGAGCCGGACCGCCGGGGGGATCGAAGAGCGGTTCGTGCAGAACGAGGCGGTGTCGGTCTGCCTCCTCATCAACCGCCGCACCAGGACGATGCGCGTCATCGACTTCCGCGCGGGGCCGAGCCATGCCAAGCGCCTGTTCGTCTTGAAGCTCGCGAAGCGCGAGGGGATCGAGAAGGTCTACACCCTCGTCGAGAGAGACGAGCTGTCTACCTGGGTGAAGCTCGGCTTCTCGAAGGAGGCGAACATCCCGGGTTTCTACAAGCGGAGCGACGCGTTCCTCCTCGGCACCTCCGTTGCCAACGCGATGCTCGACGACGGCGCGCTCCTGCGGGAGACGCTCGCCGGCGACGATGACGACGACGCCACCGCCGCAAACGAGCCCTCTCCCGCGCACGACAGGATGGAGAAGACGCTCGTGCAGGCGAAGAAGCAGGTGAAGGCCCTGCTCGATCGCCTGCTCCCTCCCGCGAAGCTCGCGCAGGTGAAGGAAGCGGAGATCCACAAGACGCTCGAAAAGTCGCTCCGTACCGGGCGCGCGCTCACCGCGTTCGAGCCGTTCGGCCGCGACGTCGAGCGCCGCTACTTCCAGATCACCGCTCGAAACGGCTTCGATCTGATCGCCTCGACGGAGTCGCAGTCGTGCTTCGGCAATTCGTTCCTCGAGCTGCTCACCGCTCCGTCGACGGAGCACGAGCGCCTCGCGACGATCAGCGGGCTCCGCACGCTGTGCGACAAGCTCCTCGCCGAAGGTGTCGTGAGCTGCTTCTCGCTCTCGCCGAGCGACGACCTCGCGCTCGCGACGGCGTTCGTCTTCAACGGGTTCCGGCGCACCGGCCTGCTCGTCGGCCACATGCTCGTCGCCGGCAAGCGGAAGGACGCGATCGTCTGGTCGCGAAAGCTCGCAACCCCGACCGAGACCTGACGCATCCGAAGCGTCGCGATCACTGCGTGAGGCGCGCTCCGTCTTCCTGCACGAGGAGCTGGTTCAGTCGACGGTTCAGTCGGGGTTGAGCGCCTTCGTGGCGTTCGGCTCCTCGACACACGCGACGGTGTTGTCCGGGTTGACGCGACAACGCTTCACGTGCGTGTCTCCCCGCCCGCAGCCGAGCACCGGCTTGCAGTTTCCCTCCCAGTAGGTGAGGTAGTAGTGGCTCGCGATGCCGCCAGCGGGAACGGCCGGAGCGGCGGCCGGCGCGCCTTCTTCTCCGGGCGCGCCCGCGGCCTTGACCGCAGGTGCGGAGGATGCCCCGCCGGCGGGGTCGATCCACTGGCGCCCGGTCATGGAGCGAACCGTGGTGCTGCACCCGAGCGTGGAGGAGAGCGCCACCACGCCGAGGATGATCGAAACGGCCTTGTTCACGATGTTCTCCGCTTCAGATCGAGTCGGGGTTGACGTTTTCGAGGATCAGCGTGTCTTTGCAGGCGGCCGTGCCGTTGCTGGCGTCCTGGTCGCAGACCCGCATGTAGACGTCGAACAGGCTCTTCTTGTCCTTGTCCGAGCCGACGGTTGCGCCGGACTTGACGATGATGGTCTGGATCGACTTGTCGCTCGAGGCGTAGGTGTGGCCGACGAGGACCTTCGGCGGTGCGCAGCCGACGGCGGCGAGCGCAGTGAGACCGACGAGAACGAAGCTCTTCATGATGGGGTTCCTCGCCTTCATCGAATGTTGGTGGCGTATCCGCCGGCGGACGCGCTGGCTTCGGGACAGACGACGTCGTTGCTACCGCCACAGAGGCGCTTGCACGTGAGCTTGTCGCCCTGCTCGGAGCACGAATAGAAGACGTACTCGCGGCTCGAGGTGACGAGGTACGATCGGTTGACCGAGACCTGCAGCGCCGTGAGCGGCTTGGTCTCGTGATCGGCGAACGCGACGATCTCGCGGTGAACGCAGCCCGAGCCGAGCGAGAGCAAGGCGGCGACGAGGAGGAGCTTCTTCATCGTCAGTCCTCCAGGGCGACGGTCATGGGGTGGCAGTTGGAGAGCGTGCCGTCGGCGCCGAGTTGGCACTTGACGACGCCTGTGTCGCCTCCTTCGATGTAGAGGAACTTGACCTGGTCGGCGCGGCTCGTAATCCCGCGAACCACGCGTGGCGATCCGCATCCGATGGCTGCGAAGGCCATCGCGGCAAGGATGCCGAGAGCGATGGAGGTTTTCATGACCGTCCACGCTACGTGGCAGCCCCCAACGGGGTCGATCGCATGAACATGTAGTGGGGCCGCGCTCCGGGAGACCGGCGCGGCCCCTGCGAGCCGTCAACTGAGCATCGCCGCGATCACGGCGCGAGGCGCTCGATCTTCCAGCGCCCTTCGCCGATTCGTGCGTAGCGCAGTCGATCGTGGAGGCGGCTCGGGCGCCCCTGCCAGAGCTCGACGCGCTCCGGCACGAGGCGAAAGCCGCCCCAGTGCGGCGGGCGCGCGACCTCGCCGTCGCCGAAGCGCGCACGCACCTCGGCCAGGCTCGCCTCGAGCGCTGCGCGGCCCTCGAGCACGCCGCTCTGCTCCGACGCCCATGCGCCGAGCTGGCTCTCCCGCGGACGGCTCCGGAAGTAGGCCTCCGACTCCTCGGGCGAGACCTTCTCCACGCTGCCGGTCACCCGGATCTGCCGTTCGAGCAGGACCCAGAACAGGTTCACGCACGCCCGCGGGTTCTGCTCGAGCTGCTTGCCCTTGTCGCTCTCGTAGTTGGTGAAGAACACGAGGCCGCGGACGTCGACGCCCTTCAAGAGGACCACCCGCGCCGCCGGCTCGCCGTCGGGCGATGCGGTCGCGAGCGTCATCGCCGTCGGCTCGGGGTGCCCGGCGTCGATCGCATCGCGGAGCCATTTCTCGATCTGGCGAGACGGCGAAGGATCGAGGTCACGCTCGTCGAGCCCCGCGCGGGCGTACTCGGTCCGAATCGCGGTGAGATCAGGAAGCATGGCTCCTCGCTAGCGCTGCCGTGACGAAAGAGCAAAACGAGAGCGCACGACGCGAGCGCAGAACGACGAAAGCCGAGCGGCGAGCGGCGAACGGCGAGAGACGCCCGAGAGGGCGGCCGGAGGCGCGAGCGCGCGGCGGGCGTGCGAGCGGCCGGCGTGTCGAGCAAGGCGTTGCGCGGCTTTCGCCTGCGAGAGCCCATCTGATACGTTCTCCCCATCTTCGTCTTCAGGTCGGGGAGAGCACGATCATGGCCGACGTACAGGGTGCGGGTACCACGCGAACGAACGGCGAGAGTGACCTCGACGCATCACCGATTGTCGCGAGGCTGACGAGGCTCTTCGATGAGCTCACCCGCGACAGCCGGCTCGCGAACGAGGTCGTGACGCGGCCGCATCCGCTCCTCATGACCGCGAGCCGCGACGACCTCACGGTCGTGGTCGCGCCGGCCGCCGTCTGGGAGCGCGGGCGCGACCTCCTCAAGCCGTTCACCCAACGCTTCGCCGAGGGCGCGGCGATGCTCGTCTTGCTCGGCTACCCGAGCGACGTCGACCTCCAGCAAGCAATGAACCGCGGCCTCGCGAGCGTCGTCGCGGCCGACCCGTCCGTCGACGAGCTGTACCTCGCAGCCGTCCGCGCGTTCGAGCTGCTCGAGGCGAAGGGACGCGCGGAGAGCCGCGGGAAGTGGCTCCGCCGCTACCGCTACGAGCTCGGGGAGCTGATCAACATCGCGCGGGCGATGACGACCGAGCGCGACGTCAACAAGCTTCTCGGCGTCATCCTCGAGAAGAGCCGCTTCGTCACCGGCGCGGACGCGGGGAGCATCTACGTCGTCGAGCAGGCCGACGAGCCGAGCGAGCGCTCGCCGAACGGACCGCGAGACAGCGAGCCGCCGCGGAGCATGGTGAGTCGCGGCCCGCTGCTCCGCTTCAAGCTCTCGCAGAACGACTCGGTCCACTACGACTCGAGCGAGTTCGTCATGCCGCTGTCGAACCGCTCGATCGCGGGCAGCGCGGCCCTCGCGAAGAGCGCCATCAACATCGCCGACGCCTACGAGATCCCGGCCGGCGCGCCGTACGGCTTCGACCGGCGCTTCGACGAGAAGATCGGCTACCGGACGAAGTCGATGCTCACCGTGCCCCTCGTCTCGCAGCGCGACGAGGTCATCGGCGTCATCCAGCTCATCAACAAGAAGAAGGACCCCGAGAAGAAGCTCTACTCGAAGGACGACATCGAGGAGCAGGTCGTCTCGTTCGACGAGCGCAGCGAGGAGCTGCTCGGCATGGTCGCCGCGCAGGCCGGCGTCTCGCTCGAGAATACGATGCTCTACGACGAGATTCGCCGCCTCTTCGAGGGGTTCGTGAAGGCGAGCGTCGAGGCGATCGAGTCACGCGACCCGACGACGAGCGGTCACTCGCGCCGCGTCGCCGATCTCACTGTCGAGCTCGCGAAGGTCGTCGACCTGGAGTCGGCCGGCGCCTATCGGGACGCGCACTTCACCCGGGAGGACCTCCGCGAGCTCGAGTACGCGAGCCTCCTCCACGACTTCGGCAAGATCGGCGTCCGCGAGAAGGTCCTCGTCAAGGCGAAGAAGCTCTACGACGAGCGTCTCGAGCTCATCCATGCACGGTTCGACTTCGTCGCGCGCTCGATCGAGGCCGACGTCCTCCGCCGCAAGCTTGCCGCCCTCGAACGCGGCGCCCCGAAGAGCGAGCTCGAGGCGCTCGATCGGGAGCAGACCGAGCGACGCGCGGAGCTCGACGCCGCCTGGCAGACGATCGAACAGGCGAACGAGCCCACCGTCCTCGCAGCGGGCGACTTCGCAAAGATCGAGCAGCTCGCGAAGGAGACGTACTTCGATCTCCGCGGCGAGATGAAGTTCCTCCTCGAGCCTGAAGACACGATCGCGCTCAGCGTGAAGCGCGGCTCGCTCACGCCGAGGGAGTACGACGAGATCACGAGCCACGTCGTCCACACCTTCAAGTTCCTCTCGAACATCCCGTGGGGGAAGGCGTTCCGTCGCGTGCCGCAGATCGCCGGCGCGCATCACGAGCGCCTCAACGGTACCGGCTACCCGAACCGCCTCCGCGCCGAGGAGATCCCGGTGCAGTCCAAGATGATGAGCATCTCGGACATCTACGACGCGCTCACGGCGAGCGACCGCCCGTACAAGAAGGCCGTCCCCGTCGAGCGCGCGCTCGACATCCTCGAGTACGGGGTGAAGGACCAGCACCTCGATCCGGAGCTCGTCCGCATCTTCCGCGAGGCCCGCGTCTGGGAGCGTACGGGCGCGAAGTGAGATCGGCGGCGCGCACTGTCGCGTGATGCAACGTCGACGGAGTCGACGCTAAGTAGGCGGATCGGGCGATCTCGATCCGTGCATAATGCGCCCGATGCTCACGAGCCGGGCGCGCTTCGCCATCACGCTCTCCATGGCCTTGCTCGCTCCCGCTCGTGCCCTCGCGCAGCCTGCGCCGGCACCGGAGCCCGAAGCGCCGGCGGACAAGCCCGCGCAGTCGCCTTCCGAGGACGGCTGGAAGAGCCCGGCGAAGGCCGCGGATCCGCCGCTCCTTCCCGCCCCCAGCCAGGGAGGCCCGCCGACGTCGACGTCGGGCACGGACGTCGCTTCGTCGGAGCAGCCGTCGGTGACACCGGCCATCGTCGTAGCCGACGAGGAGCACGAGTCGCGGCAGGACGCGCGGCTCCGCGCGCTCGAACGCCGGGTCCAGCAGGACGAGCAGCACATCCGCAAGCTCGAGGAGCGCGTCGGGCTCTGGAAGAATCTGCGGCTCGAGTCGTTCATCCAGCCGCAGCTCCTCGTGCAGACGTACAACTCGGCGGCCTCGCCGAACGTCCAGCCGAACGGCGAGCTCCCCACCGGGATCGGCGCGAACGACACGATCGCGAAGATCGACGGCACCACCACCAACGGCACCTTCTTCCGCGTCCGCCGCGCCCGCATGCGCACGTTCTACGAGACGGACGTGATGAGACTGTTCCTCCAGATCGACGTCCTGCCTGCCGGCGGCGTCGGTCCGGGCATCGGGACGATCTTGCGCAACGCCGAGGCGACGGGGATCGCGCGCTGGACGCGTGACGTCCGCACCGAGGTCAGTGCGGGCCTCATGTTCACCCCGTTCCGGGCCGAGCTCCTCGAGCCGTCGATGACTCGCCCGTTCATCGAGCGGACCTGGTTCATCCAGAACGTCTTTCCGATCGAGCGCGACTTCGGCGTGAAGGCGAGGACCATCGCGCTCGACGACCGCCTCGTCGTCGACGTCGCTGCCGTCAACGGACAGCGCCTCGGCGAGCGCTACGTCGTCGCGCTCCCGGACCTGAACCGCTCGAAGGACCTCGTCGCCTACGCGACCTACCGCCTCGGCCCCGTCACGCTCGGAGCGAGCGGCTATCTCGGCCGCGGACAGATCGTCGACGCGCAGGCGCTCCGCTTCAAGCAGTACTCGAGGTGGGCGACGAACGTTCAGGCGTCCGCCGGCTACAAGCTGCTCCGCGACGTCGGCGAGTCACGCCTCTCCGGCGAGCTCACGTTCACGCGCAACATGGACTCCGGCGTGATCTACCCGTTCGCGGTGCCGACGATCCCCAGCAACTTCACCGACGACGTCGCGAACATCGACGGACGCGCGCTCTACGTGCGGTTCGAGCAGGACATAAAGCGCCACGCGGTGGTCGGGTACCGCTACGACATGTACACGCCCAACTCGGCGATCAAGAACAACGCCCGCGACACGCATGCGTTCCTCGCCACGTGGAAGATCTCGCCGAACCTGCGCTTCATGAGCGAGCTCGGCTGGGCGATCGACAACGTCCACCGCTTCGGGGCGCCGGCGCCGTCGAAGCACATCGTGTACTTCTCGAACGTGCTCCAGGCGATGTTCTGAACGGCGGCGCGCGGCGCGAGCCGGTCAGCCTTCGAGCCGACCGCGCGCCTCGACGATCGCGTCGCGGATCGACGCAAGGGAGCGCACGCCGAACGTGATCGCTCCCCCCGACCCGAGCGCCTCGTCGACCGCGCGCCCGATGTCGTCCTCGCTCGCATCCGCAGGCAGCGCGGCGAGCAGCGCCTCGAGCCGCGCGAGCGCATCGCGTGACACCATGAGCTCACCGCCGACGCGGAGCCGTCCCGAAGCATCGAGCCCCGCGCCGATCGTGCCGATCGCCTCCTCACGCGTCGCCGACCACGCCACCTCGCACGTACCTTCGTCGATCGACGGAGCCTCCCCGCTCGGTCGATCGACGTGGGCGCTCGCGCTCGTCCGGTACGCGTCGACGACCACCTCCACGACGCGTTGCGGGTCCAGCGCTCGGCCCGCGATCTCGTCGAGCGTCGCCGGCACCTTGCCGAGGAACGACGGTCGATCGCTGACCGAAAGCGGCGTGCTCACCGCGACGACGGCCTCGAAGAGCGCGCGGTTCGTCGTCGCCTCGTGCCCGAGACCGACGAGGGCCACCGGCCGGTGCGCCGCGCTGATCCAGTCGCGTCCGAAGTAGCTCACCGGCACGCCCGCCGCTCGGGTGAGCGCGCGGAGGAGCGGCCGGACGTAGCGATTGAGGAGCTTGTCCGGCGTACACGCGATCAGCGCATCGGGGCGCGCCAGCGAGAGCTGGAGCCACACCGTGCCCGGCCCGACCCGCGCAGCGCCGCCGCCCGATCCGCGCCGGAGGGCGCGTGCGTAGGCGCCCTCACCGAGCTCGCCCGCCCGCTGGAAGGCTCCGAGGACGACGGCCTCGTCCGACGGCGAGCCGATCGCGAGCAGTGCATCGGCGCCGCGAGTGGGCCCCCACCCGCGCGAGCGAGCCGCAAACACCGCCGCCGCCCCCTCGAGCCGTTCGATCGCGAGCGAGCCCATGATTCCGGCGCATCATGGCACACCGGCCACTCGAGGTCCTCTCGTCGAGGGGTTTCACCCCTCGAGCTCCCCGAATCGTCCAACGCAATGCGCGCCGAAGGCGCACCTCTGCGGGTGGTTGGGGCGCGAGCCCCAAGTCCTTGGACGGCTCTTCAGCACGGACAAGACTCGACGAGCCCGCGCGACACGGCTCACGCGACAGCGCGAGTGCGCTATCCTCGCGCCGTGCCGGACGACCAGAAGAGCGCTTCGATCGACTGGAAGAACGAGGGGGCCGCATGCGTCGAGCTCCTCCGCGATCTGATCCGCATCCCGACGGTGAACAAGGGAACGGGCGAAGCGGGCGACGCCAACGAGCGCGTCGCCGCAGAGCGCCTTGCGGAGCACCTCCGAGCCGCGGGTGTCGAGCCCAAGATCGTCGAGAAGAAGAAGGGCCGCGGGAACCTGATCGCGCGGATCAAGGGAGACGGCACGAAGCCGCCGCTCCTCCTCAACGCGCATCTCGACGTGGTCGAAGCCGACGCGAGTGCATGGCGACACGACCCCTTCGGCGCCGAGATCCACGACGGCTACATCTGGGGCCGCGGCGCGATCGACATGAAACACATGGCCGCTATGAGCGCCTGCGTGATGGCGCTCATCGCACGGCACGTGAAGGAAGGCGGCCGGCTCGAGCGCGACGTCATCTTCGCCGCCGTCGCCGACGAGGAGGCCGGCTGCGGGCTCGGGAGCATGTACCTCGTCGACGAGCATGCCGACGACGTGCGTGCAGAATACATGCTCGGCGAGATCGGCGCGTTCTCGCTCCACCTCTTCGGGCGGACCTTCTATCCGATCCAGGTCGCAGAGAAGGGCGTGTGCTGGGTGCGCGCGACGTACCAGGGCTCGCCCGGCCACGGCTCGATGCCCGATCCCGAGAGCGCGGTCCTCAAGCTCGCAGGCGCGATCGAGCGGCTCGGCAAGAAGCGCTTCCCGATGCACCCGACGCGCGTCGTCCGCGAGTTCCTCGAGGGCCTGGCGCGCGAGCTCCCTACCCCGCAGCGTCAGGTGCTGAGGCGCCTGACGACGCCGCAGGTCGCGGCGCTCATCCTCGACTACCTCATCCGCGACCCGGGCCAGCAGCGGTCCTTCGGCGCGATGCTGTCGAACACCGCCTCGCCGACCGTCGTCCGCGCAGGCTCGAAGGTGAACGTGATCCCGGGGCGGGCGTCGGTGGACATCGACGGCCGCACGCTGCCGGGCCAGAGCGAAATCTCGTTCCTCGCCGAGCTCAGGAATGCCCTCGGAGAGGAGCCGGCGAGCCTCGAGGTCCTACGGTCGCTTCCGCCGGTCGAGGCGCCCTCCACGACGCCCCTCTTCGAGCTGCTCGCGTCCACCCTGAAACAGCACGATCCGACCGGGGTGCCGCTCCCCTACCTCATCCCGGGCTTCACGGACGCGAAGGCCTATACGCGCCTCGGGACCCACTGCTACGGCTTCACCCCGCTCCGGTTCGATCCGACGCACGAGATCAGCTTCACCGCCATGTATCACGGGCACGACGAGCGGGTGCCCGTCGACGGCCTGAAGTGGGGGCTGCGAATCCTCTACGACGCGGTGTCTCGATTCGCGGGGAAGTAGCCTCCGGCCGTGCTCTGCCCCGAACGGCCGCCCTTGATGGGGGCGAGAGTCGAGCTCAGCCCGCCCTCGCGGGGCCCAAGTTGGGGCTCGCGCCCCAACTACCCGCAGTAAAGCCCCAACCACCCGCAGTGGAAGGCTGGCCAGCGGCCGGAAAGGGCGCGGAGCGAGGGCGGAGCGAGGGGAAGAAGGGCAAGGTGGGGGTGAAGCGACGGCCTGCCGATCCGCGCACTTGTCGGGAGCTAGCTCCATCGGATAGAACCGAAAGCTGCCTCCCGTATCTGATAGCAACACGGGCACGTCGAAGGTCACGTCCGAGGACACCTTCGCGGGGACCCAGAGAGTGGTGGGGCGACGACGCGCGAGCGAGCCTCGCGGAGGGTTCGGATGATCAATCCCCAGATGGTGATGTACGAGGAGGAGTTCAATCAGATCCAGGCGGTCGTGGACCGTTTGGTTCGTGACGCGAACGCCAAGGTCGTCTTCATCGTCGACAAGAACGGTCAGCTCATCGCGGCGGCCGGCGACATCGACAACGTCGACACGACCAGCCTCGCCTCTCTCACCGCGGGTAACATCGCGGCGACGGGCGGCATGGCCAAGCTGCTCAAGGAGAACGAGTTCGCCACCCAGTTTCACGAAGGTGAAAAGGCGAACATCCACATCCAGCTCGTCGGCAATCGCGTCATCCTCGTCGTGATCTTCGATTCACGCTCGAGCCTCGGCCTCGTCCGTCTCCGCGTGAAGAAGGCGAGCGAGGAGCTCAATCACATCTTCGAAGCACTGCTGAAGAAGGTGCAGGAGCCGGGCGCCGATTCACCGTTCGCCGAGATCACGGACGAGGACATCGACAACCTGTTCAACGACTGACGGCGGCCGTCCGCAGGGCCGAAAGAGCGGGAAAGAAGAGCGATGAGTTTCATCAACTACATGGCCCGGGAGATCAACTGCAAGTTGGTCTATTACGGCCCGGGTCTCTGCGGGAAGACCACCAACCTGCAGTACATCTACGAGCGCACCAACCCGGAAGCGAAGGGCAAAATGATCAGCCTCGCGACGGAGACGGAGCGCACGCTGTTCTTCGATTTCCTCCCGCTCTCGTTGGGTGAGATCCGCGGGTTCAAGACCCGCTTCCACCTCTACACGGTGCCCGGCCAGGTCTTCTACGACGCGTCCCGCAAGCTGATCCTGAAGGGCGTCGACGGCGTCGTCTTCGTCGCCGACTCGCAGATCGAGCGTACCGAGGCGAACCTCGAGTCCGTCGAGAACCTCCGGACGAACCTCGCCGAGCAGGGGTACTCGCTCGACAAGCTCCCCTACGTCGTCCAGTACAACAAGCGCGACCTGCCGAACGTCGCGAGCGTCGAGGAGCTTCGTCAGATGCTCAACCCGACCAACGTGCCCGACTTCGAGGCCGTGGCGCGCACCGGCGTCGGCGTGTTCGACACGCTGAAGGCCGTCGCGAAGCTCGTCCTCACGGAGCTGAAGAAGGGTAGCTGACCGCGCCCGCCTTTCGCTGCACGGCGGCGCGTTCCCTCGTGGGACGCGCCGCTTTTCGTTTGTGCCGCGGCTCGATACAGGGCGCGCAGCGAGCCGTCAGCGACCGAGGGATGCCGCGGGCGAGGCCGCCTCTGCTGCCGGGGGCTCGACATCGCCGCCCGCTTCGATCAAGGCGAGCGCCGCGACGCTGCCGAAGACGCTCATCACCGCGGCGAGCAGCAGCATCAGCGCGAACGAGCCGAGGACGTAGAGCGCCGGCGGGGTCTCGCTCCGGCGGGATCCGGGACGCGGGTACGCGTACGCGCCTGGAAATGGGGGCTGCGCATAGGCGTGAGCCGCGTTGGCGAACGGAGCGCCGGCGCGAGCGGGGTGCACCACGGGCGCGTGGTGGCCAGCCGGGCGGGACCAAGGAGCAGGCGACGACATGTTCTCTCCCCTCAGAGGCTGGGTCGTTCGCCCGGTCGCGAGAAATCTCACGACCGGACCGCGAGTCCTACGCTCGGCCTCCGGGGAGCTTCCCGGAAGAGCGACGCACGAAGGTCGTAGCACGACCTACATCGCGAGCACGTGGACCGGTCGCGTTTGGTCGTGTTTCCGCCCCGCGGCCCGCGATCGCCCCCGCCCTGCTCGATGGTTGATGTTCCAACTATCCGCTAGATCGACGTCATGTCTCCGGAACGCAACACGAACGCTCTCCGACGCGAGCTCGACTCGCGAGTCGCGTGGCAGATCCTTGCCCGAGCAGGCACACGTGTCCTCGGGATGCGGGCGGAGCGCGATCGAGCGTCGCGCGCGGGGATCTAGAGGGCGCCATGACAGCAGAGAGCCCTCGGTCCGACTGCCGGATCCTCGTCGCAGACGACGATCCGGCGATGGTCAGCATGCTCGCGGACGGTCTCGCCGAGCTCGGCTATGCCGTCGTGACCGCGACGTCGGCGCCGGACGCGATCCGGCTGGCGCGCGACAGCACGATCGACGTGCTCGTGACCGACCTCCGGATGCCGGAGGTCGACGGCATCGAGCTGCTCGCCCTGAGCAAGCGAATCGCACCGGAACGCCCGGTGCTCGTGATGACCGCGTTCGGCGCGATCGACACCGCGATGGAGTCGCTGCGCAAGGGCGCGCATCACTACCTCCTCAAGCCCTTCAAGGTCGCCGAGCTCGACCTCTACATCCGACGTGCGCTCGAACAGCGCGCGCTCCGGCAGGAGACGCGCACGCTCAAGCGCGCGTTCCACGACCGCTACGGCATGGACAGCCTCGTCGCCGAGAGCGGCGCGATGCAGGAGGTACGCGACCTCGTCGAGCGCGTCGCCGACGCCGACATCCCCGTCCTCCTCGTCGGTGAGACGGGAACGGGCAAGGGCCTCGTCGCGCGTGTCCTGCATGCGCACGGCACGCGGTCCGCCGGGCCGTTCGTCGCGGTCAACTGCGCCGCCTTGCCGGAGAACCTCCTCGAGAGCGAGCTCTTCGGTCACGTGAAGGGTGCCTTCACCGGAGCAACGGCGAATCGTGCCGGCCTCTTCGTCGAAGCTGACGGCGGCACGCTGTTCCTCGACGAGATCGGCGACATGGCGCCCGCGCTCCAGGCGAAGCTGCTCGACGTCCTCGAGCGCCGCGTCGTGCGCGCGGTCGGCTCCGCGCGCGAACGCGAGGTCGACGTCCGGATCGTCTCGGCGACCCATCGAGACCTACCGGCCCGCGTCGCATCGGGGCAGTTCCGCGAGGACCTGCGCTATCGGCTGGAGGGGATCGCGATCGCCATCCCTCCGCTCCGCCACCGGCGTGACGACATCGCTCGTCTCGCGAGCCGCTTCCTCGCCGACGCGAGGAGCGCTTCACCGAAGGCGGTCGTCGACCGCTTCTCGACCGAGGCCATGACGCAGCTCCTGGAGTACGGCTGGCCGGGCAACGTGCGCGAGCTCCAGCACGCCGTCGCTCGAGCCGTCGTCCTCGGACGCTCGGCCGAAGCAGTCGCTGCAGACCTACCGCCGGCGATCGTCGAGCGGCGGTCGCGCCGTGCCTCCGTCGACTTCGGTGACGAGATCATCCCGGTGCGCGAGCTCCAGCGCCGGTACGCCGCGTGGGCCCTCGAGCGCGTGGGCGGGCGCAAGGCGATGGCGTGCGAGAAGCTCGGGATCGACGGCAAGACGCTCAACAAGTGGCTCGCGAACAGTGACGACTGACACCGTTCCCGAGGCGAGAGGCTCGGACGCCCGCCGACTCGCGAAGCTTCGCCCACCCCCGCGCGGCTGGACGCTCACGGTCGCGATGCTGCTCTCCATCGCGGTCATCATCGCGGCAGCGGTGTGGTCTGCGGCGAGCGAACAAGAGGACGCGCTCGCTGATCTCTCCCACGAACAGGCGCTGCTCGCGACCGCGGTCGCGATCGACTTCGAGGCCCGACTCGCGAGCCACCACGGCGCGGCGGCCAGAGACGAGAGCACGATCCTCGACGAGGTGCTGCTCGAGCTGCTCGCAGGCGCCCGCAGGCTCGAGGAGCAGGGCGAGCTGCTCGTGATGGTCGCGCGCCCGGGGCAGCGGGGGTTTTTGACGACGGACCGCCGCGTCATCCCCTCGGCGAGGATCCGCTCGGCCCTCGACGGCTCGGACGCGTCGGTCGTGATCCCACGGGAGGAAGCGCCGTCGCTCGGCCTCCCCCGCCGCACGGCCGTCGCGGGCGTGGCCCGCGTCGCCTCCCGCGGGCCACAACCGTGGGGGATCGTCGTGGTCACGTCGGCGGAGCGGCTCCGGGATCGCCAGCGACAAGACACGTGGCGTCTCGGGTTCACGGTGGTCATCGCGACGGCGGTCGTCGGTGGGCTCGGCGGGATCGCGCGACGCCGCATGCGGAGCGCGCTCGATCTCGAGCGTGCCATTGCCATCTCGACCGTCCTCCGGGAGCGTGAGGCGGCGCTCGCGAAGGCGGACAAGATGGCGACACTCGCCGCCCTCTCGACCGGCATCGCGCACGAGCTCGGAACGCCCCTCTCCGTGATCGTCGGGCGCGTCGAGCAGGTGCTCGGACGCATGACCGAGGACGAGCGGTCCTCGTCCGCGCTCCGGATCGTCCTCGAACAGGTCGAGCGCATCCGGCGCATCGTCCGAGGTTGCCTCGCGCTCGCGCGTGGCGACGCCCCCCATCTCGTCCCGACGCCGCCGGAGGCGGTCGCCCGACGCGCCGCGGACCTCGTACGCCACCGCTTCGACAAGGCCGAGGTCGAGCTCGTCCCGCGGATCGACGCCGACCTCGCGAACGTCGCCTGCGATCCGTCACTGCTCGAGCAAGCGATCGTGAACGTCCTCCTCAACGCATGCCACGCGACGCCGGCAGGAGGACACGTCTCACTCGACGTGCACGCGAGCGACGGACGCATCTTCTTCGTCGTTGACGACGACGGCGTCGGAATCCCGGACGCCGTCGCCGAGCGCGCATCCGAGCCGTTCTTCAGCACGAAGCGAGAGGAAGGCGGCACCGGGCTCGGGCTCACGATCGCGCGCGAGATCGTCAAGCACCACCGCGGAGAGCTCACCGTCGCGCGCCGCACGGACGGACCGGGCACGAGAGCCGTCATCGCCGTCG
Organism: Myxococcales bacterium 68-20; assembly: GCA_001899635.1. Lineage (GTDB taxonomy): Bacteria > Myxococcota_A > Polyangia > Polyangiales > Polyangiaceae > Labilithrix. The sequence continues at coordinate 216,381 of MKVQ01000016.1, forward strand.
GCACCTGAGCTCAGCGGGAGGAATTCCGATCGAGCGCGGAGAATTTCCGCCTCGCACGAGCGTCATCGCGACGATCGCCGTGCGATTGGACTGGCGCGCGGTGTGCTTGGCGTCGGGTCGCCGATGTCCCGCCCCGTCTCTGGACGACTCGCGGGCACGCTCGCAAGCGTGCTCGCTCTGATCGCGATGCCCGCTCGTGCGGAGGCCGTCGTACCAAAGACGTTCGAGGAGCCCTCGCGAACAATGACCCTCGACCAAGCGATCGAGCACGCCCGCGCGAACCACCCGCGGCTCGCCGCGGCTCGCCTTCGGCTCGCGGCAGCGCGGCGCGACGCGGAGGTCCCCGGCGGGCAGTGGCTCCCGCGTGTGGGAGGATTCGCGCAGATCGTCGGCGCGACGACGAACAACAGCACCGCGACGCAGATCGGGGTCCCGACCGTGGACATCCCGCGCGTCGGCGGAACGGCGATCAACAACCGACCCCATTTCGATCCCTACCCGACGACGATGATCGCCGTCGGCGCACGGCAGCAGCTCTTCGACTTTGGCCGCGTCGCCGCGGAGAGCGCCGCGGCGACACTCGCCGCGGAGGTGGAGCAGAGCCGTGCGGGCGGCGCAGCGCTCGACGTCGATTTCTTCGTCGAGCAGGCCTACTACGCGGTCCTCGCTGCAGCGGCGGTCGAGGCGGCATCGCGTGGCGCGCACGAGCGCGCCGTCGCGCATCGAGATCTGGCGAAGGCGAACGTGCGAGCCGGTCTCCGGCCGCCGATCGAGTCGACCCGCGCCGAGGCCGACGTGGCGCGCTACGAGGCGGGCCTGACACGCTCGCGCGGAGCTCTGCACGTGGCGCGAGCCGTCTTCGCAGCGGCGGCCGCGGTCGACGACACCGAGCTCGGCACGGCCGGGGATCCGCCGGCGGCGAGGACGTTGCCGGCTCTGACGGAGCTGGTCCGCCGCGCCGAGGCTTCGCCGCTCGTCCGCGAGGGGCACGCACGCGTGCTCGCGCAGCGGGCCGAGACCCGACGGCTCGAGGCGCAGACGCGACCGACGCTCTACGCCACCGGCTCGATCAACGGCCGCGCCGGCGGATCGCCGCCGAACGGCGGATCGCTCCCGCCCGGCAACGGCTGGGCACCGATCGTCCCCAACTACGACGTCGGGGTCGTCCTCGCGTGGCCGCTGGTGGAGCCGACGTGGGATCGACGAGCGGACGCATCGCGCCAGCGTGAGCACGCCGCCGAATCAGACACCGCGTTCGCGCTCCGCGAAGCACGCGCCGCCATCACCACGGCGTGGCACGAGGCCGAGATCGCAAGCCTCACGCTCGACGCTCTCGAGCGCAGCGCGGAGGCCGCGAAGGCCAACTACGACCAAGCCGAGCGCCGCTTCGAGGTCGGGCTCGGGACGAGCACCGAGGTGGCCGATGCGCAGGCGCTCCGCACGGAGGCGGATATCCAGCTTGCGATCGGCCGCTTCCAGAAGGCGCGAACGCGCGTGATCCTCGCGCGCGCCGCGGCGGAGGTCCGATGACGACACGAGATCCGGCGCCGGGCGGAGCGCATCGAGCAGCCGACGCGGCGCGATCGAGCACGGGGGCTCCGACGAAGGGCTGGCTCGTCCCTGTCGTCATCGTGAGCCTCGTCGTCGTCACGCTACTCTCCGGAGCGTTCCTGATCCGTCGGGCCGAGAGCGCGGTGAACAAGGTCGCGCTCTCCGACGAGCCCAAGGGCGTCACCGTCGTGGCGGCCCAGGCGGTCCGCTATCGCGGGACACGTCGCTATGTGGGCACGTTGGAGCCGTGGCAGGAGGCCCGCGTCGGACCGCAGCTCGCCTCCGGATTCGTCGACACCGTGCTCGTCCGTCCCGGCGCGACTGCGAAACGCGGCGACGTCTTGGCAACGCTCGACTGCAGGAACGCCTCCGCAGCGAGCTCGGCGATCGCCCACCAAGCTCGCGCCCTCGAGGCGCAACAGAAGGCGGCCGCGCGCGAGGCGTCCCGGCTCGGCGAGCTCCTCGATGGCGGCTTCGCGTCACCGAACGAGGTCGAGCAGAAGCTCGCTCGATCCGCTGCGACCGAGGCGCAGATCCAGGCCCTCCTCGCGCAAGCCTCGAGCAAGTCGCTCGAGGTCGGGGACTGCCTTCTCCGCGCTCCGTTCGACGGCGAGATCGCCGCGCGTCTCGCGGACCCCGGCACGTTCGTCCGTCCAGGGATGCCCATCGTGCAGCTCGTCGACCGCTCGGTGGTGCGGCTCACGGCGTTCGTCCCGGAGATCGACTTCGACGCGGTGCCGCCGAAGACGAACGTGACGATCCATCTTCTCGCGACGGGAAAGAAGCTGACAGGCGAGGTCGCGCGCCGCGCTCCGGCGGCGGATCTCTCGACGCGGACGGTTCGCTTCGAGGTCGACCTCGCGAACAACACGCACGAGATCCCCGTTGGAACGACCGCGGAGATCTCCGTCGAGGTCGGAGCCCCGGTCGACGCGACCGAGGTACCGCTCCTCGCAGCGAAAGTGCGCGGGAAGAAGGCATCGATCTTCGTGATCGAGGAGTCGTTCGCGAGGAAGGTAGACGTCGACGTGCTCGGCGAGCGTGACGGCAGCCTGTTCGTGACGACGGCCCTCGCGCCGGGGGCACACGTCGTCACGCAGGGCCGCTCGCTCCTCGCGAACGGCGATCGCGTCACCGCCAAGGTCGAGGGCGCGTCGAAGCGCACCGCGCCTCTGAAGGACGCCGGAGCTCCGGCAGAGAAGGCAGCCGTGGACCGACCCGTCGAGAACGCACCATGACGCGGCTGGCGCTCAAGAATCCGCTCTTCGTCCTCATGCTGTCGATCGGCCTCCTCGTCTTCGCGGCGGTCGTCACTCCCCGCATGAGCGTCGACACGTTCCCGGAGCTCTCACCGCCCGTGCTCGTGATCGGCACGAAGGCCTCCGGAATGGGGCCGAAGGACGTCGAGAAGACGATCACCTGGCGCCTCGAGAAGGCCGTGAGCGCGACCCCCGGCGTCGACCACGTCGAGAGCATCTCTCGCAACGGGCTCAGCGTCATCTTCGTCTGGCTGAAATGGGGGACCAACCTCGACGCCGCGCAGTCGACCGTGCAGCAGCAGGTCGCGTTCGCGATGTCGTCGGTTCCGAAGACGCTCGGCATCATCCCGCCCTTCATCCTCCCGTACGATCCATCGAACGCGCCGGTGATGCAGGTCGCCGTCTCCGGCGGCGGCCTCAGCGCCTCGCAGATCTACGACTACGCCGCGAACAGCGTCTCCCCGCTCATCGAAGGCATCCCGGGCGTCGCGAGCGCATCGGTCAACGGCGGGAAGGAGCGCCAGATCAACGTCGTCGTCGATCCGGTGAAGGCCGCTGCACGCGGACTCTCGTCGAGCGACGTCGCGCGGGCGATCGAGCGCTCGAACGCGCTCCTGCCGTCGGGCCGCTTCAACCCGAAGGCGTTCTCGGCCAACGTCTACACGAACGCGGTCCCAGCCGACGTCCAGGAGATCGGTGACGCGATCATCAAGGTGTCGGGCGGTCGTCCGGTCCGGATCGGAGACGTGGCGCGCATCGAGGACGGCGGGTCGAAGGACGCCCAGGCGGTCACGATCAACGGGGAGGTCGGCGTCTACCTCAACGTGCTCCGCGTCCCCGGCGGAAACGTCGTGGCGATCAACGACGCGATCAAGCGGATCGTCGCGGACCTGAAGGACCTCCCGCCGGGAGTGAAGGTCGAGCCGATCTTCGACCAGTCGACGTTCGTCCGCAGCACGATCGACGGCCTGAAACACGAGATCCTGCAGGCGCTCGCTCTGATCGGCGTCGTCATCCTGCTGTTCCTCCAGAGCCCGCGCTCGGTACTGATCGCCGCGATCTCGGTGCCGGTGTCGTTCGCCATCATCCTGATCGTCCTCTACGTCACCGGTCAGAGCCTGAACGCGTTCACGCTGGGCGGACTCACCCTCGCGATGGGACCACTCGTCGACATCTCCGTCGTCGTCCTCGAGTCGATCCACCGGAGCTCTCACGGGCGCGGGCGCGTGATGGCTGCGCTCACCGGCGCGACCTCGGTCGCGCTCGCGGCGCTGGCGGCTACGCTTGCGACGATCGCGGTGCTCCTGCCCGTGGTCCTCCTCACCGGGCTCGCGAAGAAGCTCTTCGTGCCGCTCGCGATCACGGTCGCCACGGGGATGGTCGCCGGCTACGTCGTCTCGATGATCGTCACGCCGGTGGCGTGCCGGTACTTCCTTCCGCGGCACCACACCGAGCCCGGACGGCTCGCGCGGGCGCTCCAGGGCGTCGTGTCGGGGATCGCGATCCGGTACTCGCAGGCGCTCCGCGCCGTCCTCGGTCATCGCGCCTGGGTCATCGGCGCTGCGATCGTCCTCGTGAGCGCGAGCGTGTGGGCGAGCAGCCGCCTACCGGCGACGTTCTTCCCCGAGATCGACGAGTCGATGGAGCGCGTCTACGTGCGCTTCACGCCCGGCACGTCCCTCGAGGAGGCCTCCGAGATGACGGTGGCGATGGCGCGAACGCTGAAGGAGAAGCTCCCGCCCGGAAGCGTCGAGCTCGTCCTCACGAACGTCGGCTCGCCGAGCAAAGCACGCTCGGCGATGACGAGCCCGAACATGGGCACGCATCAGGGCTTCATCCGTGTCGCGCTGGCCGACGCGAGCAAGCGTGAGCTCGATCAGCGCGAGCTCGCCGATCGGATGCGGGAGATCCTCGAGCACAGCTACCCCGGCGTGGACTTCCTCCAGGCGCCAGGCGGCCTCGTCGCGAGCGTGTTCTCGAACGGCTACATCGCGCCGCTCGTCGTGGAGGTGCGCGGAGACGATCTCGGCGCTCTACTCGATCAGTCGAAGGCCGTCGCCGAGGTCGCTCGCACCGTACCCGGGATCCGCGACGTCTACGTCCGCCTCGAAGACGACTATCCGGAGCTCCGGGTGAACACCGATCGTGAGACGGCAGGCCTCGTCGGAGTCTCGGCTCGCGACGCCGCTCAGACGACGCTGGAGGCCACGCTCGGGAACGTCAACACACCGGCCGTGTGGACCGATCCCGGCAACGGTCAGTCGTACTACGTCGTGACCTACTACGACGATGGCGTGGTCCAGGACACCGCCGCGATCGGTGAGGTCCCGGTGCGCGTCGGCGAGAGCGGCGCACCGGTCACGCTCGGCGCCTACGGCAACATCACCCGTGACGTCGGACCGGTGCTCATCACCCGCAACGAGCTCACGCGCGCGGCTCACGTCTTCATGCAGACCGAAGGGCGCGACATCGGCAGCGCCGCGACCGAGCTCGAGAAGAAGCTCGCCGCCGACGAGCGAACGCGGAGCGTGAACGCTCGCTTCGTGGGTCAGGTCCAGCTCATGCGCGAGACGTTCTCCGGCCTCGGCGTCGCGCTCGGGCTCGCGGTGATGGTGGTCTTCATGATCATGGCGACGCAGTTCAAGTCGCTACGCCTGCCGCTCGTCATGCTGTTCACGATCCCGGTGTCCCTCGTTGGCATCGTCGGGGCGCTGACCGCGGCCGGGCAAGGCCTCTCGATCACCGCGCTGATGGGCGTCCTGATGGTGATCGGCATCGCGGTGTCGAACGGCATCCTGCTCGTCGATCACGCGAACCGTGAGCTCAGGGCCGGCGCGTCGCCGGTCGACGCGATCGTCGACGCGGCGCGCGTGCGCTTCACGCCGATCGCGATGACCAGCCTCGCGACCATCTTCGGCCTACTTCCGACGGCGCTCGGGCTCGACGAGGCGTCGGCCTCCAATCGTCCCCTGGCGCTCGCCGTCGTCGGCGGCCTTCTCTCGTCGACGGCGCTCTCGCTCTTCCTCGTGCCGACGATGTTCACCCTGCTCGCGCGGCGCCCAACCGTCGACCCGGAGGAAGCCGAGCTCGAGGCTTCGCCGCCCACGCCTCACGGCGCGAGCGCATGAAGCAAGCTCGCAGCGATCGACACACGGTCCTCGGCGACGCGCGTCACGGCATCATCACGGCGCACACGTCCCCTCTGTCCGCTCTCGGGACATGCAGAGAACGCAGCGCTCGCTCGACGACACCGACAGAACGCGGTCGCCCGAGGAGAACGAAGCGAACGAGACTCGAAGCTCGCGCCCCAAGCCCCGCAGAGATCAGCTCTTGCGGTGCGCCTGGTAGATGCGCGAACGACGACCGCGATCCTTCGCCTTGAGCTTCGCGCGGTAGCGCTTGCTCTTCGTGCGGTTCGACTTGCGCGGCTTCTTGGAGAGGATCAGGTACATGGCGGGTCTTCTGTGACAGGGGGCACAAAGACGCGCCCACGAGGACGGTCGGATTTAGCCGAGGTCGCCTGGCATCGCAAGTAGTGGGCACGACCGGGGGCCGGCGAGCGGTCCGGTCGGGCTCAGGGAGCAGGCCGGCGGAGGGTGACGGTCCCGCCGAACTTGAACCCATGGAAGGTCACCTCGAGGCGCTGGCCGGCGTCGTCGCGCTTCATCGTGACGTCGACCACCTGCTTCAGCCCGGTGTCGTTCGTCAGTCCGAGCCGGGCGCCACGGGCGGTCTTGTCGAAGGTCGTGATCGACCAGGCGGTCTTGAAGCCCGGGGTCACGAGCTCGATCCGGCTGCCGTGGACGTGAACCGCCGCGCCCTTCTTTTCCCGGGTGAGAAGCCGCTCCTCGGCAGAGGTCAGCGTACGGCTCGGCCGCACGCTCTGCACCACCCAGTCCCCCTCGGCTTCTTTCACGAGCGCGTCCATCGGCGACGACGAGGGGGCCGTCGGTGTGGCCAGCTCGGGTTCCGGGGCAATCGCCTCGCGCGGATCGTAGGCCGAGAGGCCGAGCGCGCTCAGCCCTGCGAGCACGGCCGCCACGCCGAAGAGGCCGGTCCAGCGTGACCGGAGCGCTCGCCGAAGGCGCGACACCCGCTGCCGAACGACGGGCGCCGGCACGCCGTTCTCCGAAGCGATGTCGGCGAGGCGCTCGCCGGCGTGCTCGCGAACGAGCCACTCCATCGTCTCGGCTTCGCGTCGGCTGCGTTTCTCCCCGAGCAGCGCATGGAGCACCTCGCGCTCTTCGAAGGCGACGGGCTGGACCGGGACGGCTTCGGCCGGCTCGTCGACGTCCGCCATGCGTGCGGCAGCTCGCGCCTTTTGTCGGTGATAATCCGCGATCTTGTGGCGAGCGATGCCGGTCAGCCAGCGCCGGAGCTCCTCGGGATCCGGCGGGATGGACGGGGATGCCAGTGCATCCGCCAGTACCGTCTGGGCAACGTCCTCCACTTCCTGGAGCGGGACTCGACGCCTCAGCAGTGCAGTGAGGCCGCGGCGAACGTCACGTCCGCCGAGCGCCTCCCGATGCTCGAGACCAGCGGCACGTCCGGCGGAGGAGAAGGCCATCGTCATGAAGGTTCCATCGTCGGAGCGATGCCGGTGTGACGGCCGAGCTCGCGTTTTTCGGCGCTCGAGCTCGGGTGGCGCAGGCGCCGAGGAGGCGGTCGACGATCCCCGACGGAAGAGTTGACGGGAAATGGGCTCGGTTCATTCCCTCGAAGACGACGACCCGTTTAACGACTAAGTTTGTCGCCACTTTGCACGTCCGTCTCGTCAATGAGTTCCGCTTCGAGGCCGCCCACCGCCTGCCCCAGGTACCGCCTGGGCACAAATGCGAGCGCTTGCATGGGCACTCGTTCAAGATCGAGCTTTCGGTCGCCGGGCCGGTCGACCCGAAGACCGGGTGGTTCATCGACTTCGGCGTGGTCCAGGAGGCGTGGCAGCCGCTCTACGACAGGCTCGACCACAACTACCTCAACGAGATCGAGGGCCTCGAGAACCCGACGAGCGAGAACCTCGCGAAGTGGATCTGGGACCGGATGAAGGAGAAGCTTCCGTCACTCGTTCGGGTGACGATCTTCGAGACCTGCGACGCGCGTTGCGAGTACGAAGGCTCGTGATCGACTGCTAGCCTCGACGAGGATCCGATGGCGAAAGTACTCGTCTGCCGCTGCGAGGATGTGACCCTTCACGAGCTGGAGGACGCCGTGGCTCGCGGTCACGACGACATCGAGTCGCTCAAGCGCTACACCGGCTTCGGCACGGGTTGGTGCCAGGGGAAAGGCTGCGTTGCGGTTTGCGCGCGCCTCCTCGCCGAGCGTGGAGGTGATGCGTCGCTCCCCTTCACGCCTCGCCCGCCGTTCCATCCCCTGCCCCTCGCCGATCTCGCCGGCCTCGCGGAGGTCGCCGAGGAAGACGCCGGCGCCGGACGACCTCCGCACTAGCGAGAGCCCTCACGCGCGAGGCACGGCCCGAGGTCGAACGTCGAAGACACGAGCCCGAGGAAGCGATCGATGACCGTCCCCACCGTGAGCTGTACCAACTGCGGAAAGAACTTCACGACGGACGACCTCCGCGGGACCAACTGCCGGTACTGCGGGACCCTGTTCGCGCACCACGCGCGTGCGGCCCAGCAGGTGGCGGTCGTCAACCAGATGCTGGCTGATCGGAACGGCAACGGGATCCCGGATGCATTCGAGGGCATCGTCGCGAACGCGCAGGCGAACGCGATGAACCAGGCGTTCGGCATGAACGCCAATCCGTACACCCCGTACAATCCGTACAACCCGCACGGTCAGCCCGGTCCGATGATGGGACCGGCCATCCAGATCCACAACGCTCACATGCAGCAGGTGGCGCATGCGACGCGGACGGCGAACAAGACGGTCACCATCGCCATCGTCGCGGCCGTCCTCGTGATCATGCTCAGTTTCGGCATCGGCATCGCATCGATGCTCCTCGTCGGGTGAGAGAGACCACTCCGGGAGAGAGAGCACTCCGGGAGAGAGAGCACTCCGGGAGAGAGAGACCACTCCGGGAGAGAGAGCACCTCATGTTCCCCAACGTCTTCGCCCCGAACCTCCTCGCCGGAAAGTCTGCGCTCGTCACCGGAGGCGGCAGCGGTATCGGCGCCGGCATCGCGCGCCTGTTCGCGCAGCATGGTGCGAAGGTGGCGCTCGTCGGGCGCACCGCCCAGAAGCTCGAGACGACAGCGTCCGCGATCAAGGAGGCCGGCGGCGTCGCGACGATCCATCCGTGTGACGTCCGCGACTACCCCGCGCTCGAGACGGCGATCAACGACGCCGCCGACGCGAACGGCGGGCTCGATGTGCTCGTGAACAGCGCCGCAGGCAACTTCCTCGCGCCCGCCGCCACGTTGAGCGCGAACGGCTTCCGCGCCGTCGTCGACATCGATCTCTGCGGGACGTTCAACGCGTGCCGCGCGGCGTTCGCTCACCTGTCGAAGCGCGGCGGCTCGATCGTCAGCATCACGGCAACGCAGGCCGACGTCCCGACCCCGCTCCAGTGCCATGTCGGCGCGGCGAAGGCGGGCATCGCGAAGCTCACGCGCGACCTCGCGCTCGAGTGGAGCAAGCTCGGCATCCGCGTGACGGCGATCGCGCCCGGCCCGATCGAGGGAACCGAGGGCATGAGCCGCCTCGCGCCCGGCGACGCCGAGCAGCAGCTGAAGAGCCGCGTCCCGCTCGGTCGCTACGGGACGATCGAGGAGGTCGCCAACGCCACGCTCTTCCTCGTCTCGCCCGCGAGCGCGTACATCACGGGCACGACGCTGCTGATCGATGGCGGCACCTCGCTCATCGGTCCGGGCCCGTTCCTCGAGATGATGGGCTTCTGAGGCGCGGCCTGGTCTCCGAGACCAGCACGCCGGGTTCAGCAGCTACGAGACGGCGACGGGCTCGGACGCAGACGCGGCCGGGACCTGATCGCGCGCGCCCCAGGCCTCCCAGCCCATGAGGACGAGCGCGACCCACGTCGCATCCGCGAGGAGGAGATGCACGAGCTGCATCGCCACGGGCGCGAGGAGCGACAGGTTCAGGAGCCCCGCGCCGAACTGCACGACGTAGAGGATGGTGACGAGGCGCGCGAACGTGCGCGCGCGCGCCGATGTCGAGATCGAGCGGACGATGCCCGCCGCGCCGAGCACGAGCACGCCCGCGCCGAGCGCGAACACCGGATGGAGCAGGCGGAGCCGGAGGAACGCATGCGCCATCGGCGAGAGATCCTGCGCGAAGCCTTCGCGCAGCGACGACGCCGGGAACAGCGTGTCGCCGAGCGCGGCGATCGCGCCGCTCGCGCCGAGCACGAGGACGCTGCCGAGCGAGAGCCCGATCGCGACGCGGAGGACGAGCGGCTTCTGCGATCGCTCCCGCTCGGAGTCCGGCGCCGGAGCGCCCTCTTCCGTGGTCGCCCACCACGCCGTGAGAGCGAGCCAGCCGAGCAGCACGAAGGTGTTGCACAGGTGGAGGATCATCGAGAGGCCGCGCTTCATCGACGCGTCGTGCGCCACGAGCTCGAAGAGCACCAGGCCGGCGCCGAGGAGGGCCTCGACGAAGATGAAGACGGTCGAGTAGACCGCGCCGCGCCGCGCGCGATGCCCGCGCGGAAGCACTCGGAACGTCATTACGAGGAGAACGATGACTGCGATGAGGGCGAGCCCGCTCGTCGCTCGATGGCCCGCTTCGATGATGGTCTCGATGCTCTTCGGCCGAGGGACGACCTCGCCGTTGCAGAGCGGCCAGTGACGGCCACACCCTGCGCCCGAGCCCGTCGCGCGCACGAACGCTCCCCAGAGGATGACCGCGACGTTGTATCCGAGCACGGACCACGCGAGGCGACCGACCATGCGCCGCCGGCGGCTCGCCTCGGCGTCGGTGTGTGAAGTCGTCGCCATGCTTCGATCTCGCGCCATTGCGCGGGTCCACGTAGACGTGAAAGGGGCGTGCGGCAAGTCGACGGCGGTCTTTCCTGCTGCCTTTCGGGCATCTACCTCGTCTGGTAACGTTCCTGACCAGGTGGCGGAGCAATCGAGCGCGGACTATCGCGGCACGCTTGGCCGCTATGCACTGTTCGGTGAGATCGCCGCCGGTGGGATGGCGACCGTGCACCTCGGGCGCCTCCTCGGCTCCGTCGGGTTCGCGAGGACGGTCGCCATCAAGCGGCTCCACCCCCACCTCGCAAAAGACCCCGACTTCGTTGCGATGTTCCTCGAAGAGGCTCGCCTCGCCGCACGGGTCCGTCATCCGAACGTCGTCGCGACGCTCGACGTCGTCGACGACGACAACGAGCTCTTCCTCGTCATGGAGTACGTCGCGGGTGAGTCGCTCTCGCGCCTCGTCCGGAAGACGCGCGAGGCAGGCAAGCGCATCCCGCCGCGCTACGTCGTCGGTGTCGTGTGCGCGGCGCTCGAGGGGCTCCACGCAGCCCACGAGGCGACGAGCGAGCGCGGCTCTCCGCTCGGCATCGTCCATCGCGACGTGTCCCCGCAGAACCTCCACGTCGGCCTCGACGGCGTCGCGCGCGTGCTCGACTTCGGGATCGCGAAGGCGACCAACCGAGTGCAGGAAACGCGTACCGATCAGATCAAGGGCAAGGTCGCGTACATGTCGCCCGAGCAGCTCGCGAAGGGCCCGATCGATCGCCGCGCGGACGTCTACTCGGCGGCGGTCGTTCTCTGGGAGGCCCTCACCGGAGCGCGTCTGTTCAAGGCGGACGACGTTCCGGCGCTCGTCTACGCGATCATGAACGACGAGATCCACCCTCCGAGCTCGATCGCGCCCGACCTCCCGAAGGCGCTCGACGAGATCGTGATGAGGGGCCTCGATCGCGATCCCTCGAACCGCTGGTCCTCCGCTCGCGAGCTGGCGGTCGCGCTCGAGAAGGTCCTCACGCCCGCGCCGGCGCGCGAGATCGGCGAGTGGGTACGCGAGACCGCAGGCGAGATGCTGGCGTGGCGGATCGAGCTCGTGCATCGGATCGAGAGCGAGACCGCGCCGTCGATCCTGCCGCCGATGCGGACCGACTCCGAAGGGCCGATACCTGTCCGCGACAGCGGCGTGGTGCGGACGCCGCCCGATGTGGTGCGCCCGGACGCGAACGCAGCGCTGGAGGCTGCTGCCTCCATCCCCGACGACGAGCGCGAGACGCTCTACCGGCCCACCTCCGGCGTCGCCGCGGAGCCCGATCCGAACGAGGACCTCGGCGCCGAATACACCGACGCGGGAGCGGGCACGTCGCGCGCCCCCCTCATGCTGATCGCGGCAGCGCTCCTGCTCATCGGCGGCGGCCTCCTCGCGTTCCGCCTGATCCAGCTCGCGCAGCCGGAAACACCGGCGCCGGAGGCCGTGGAGTCGGTCGAGCACGAGCCGGCGATCGTCCTCGAGGTGTCACGTTCGGCTTCGGCCTCCGCGACCGCACCTCCGGTCCCGAAGCCGAAGCCGGCAGCCGATGTCCCCACGCCGAAGCCGTCCGCGACGAACGGCGATTGCGACACCCCCTTCACCATCGACGCGAAGGGCGTCCGTCGCCCGAAGCCGCACTGCTTCAAGCGCTGAGCGCGAGGCTGAGCGTCGTCACAGGAGCTTGCGCGACGGCATGAGCACGTTCGCGACGAGGATGCCGATGACGAGGGCGGCGCCGACGAGCGCCATCGTGAAGGCGCGCTGCGTTCCCATGAGCGCGTCCTTGCTCTCGAGGAACTCGCTCAGACTCAAGAAGCCGAAGCTTCCCGGGACGAGGAGCATCATCCCCGGAAGCTGGAAGAGCTGCGCCGGACGATTCGTCCTGCGCGCGAGCGCGTTGGCGAGCATGCAGACGGAGAGCGCCGCGCAGAACGCCGCCACGTGACCGGGCAGCCGGTAGTGGACCGCGCCGGCCGCGACGATCCAGCCCGTCGCGCTCGAGACGAACGTCGTCCACAGCCATCGCCTCGGCACCTGGAAGACAGCGCCGAACCCGACCGACGAGACGAGGAGCGCGATGGCTTGCCAGTGAACCGGGAGCCCCGGCAGCGACGCCCTGTCGAGCCAGGTCGGCATGTCTGCGCCGACGACGTCTCCGAGGCCGGCGATGAGCGCGACGCCGAACAGGATGAGCAGGAGCGTGACGGCGGACTCGATCAGCCGCGCGCCGCCCGCCACGACGTTCTTCTGCGCGACCTCGGCGACGCCGGTCGTGAACGTCATCCCGGGAAAGAGCGCGATCGCGCCTGCCGGCACGATGACGCTGGGCCTCGCTTGCGGCCAGACCTGGAGCGCGAGCCACGCGCACGAGGCGGCGAAGAGGCCGCCGAAGAAGTCGCTGAGAAGACGGCGCGCGTTCCGTCTCGAGGTCCCTGCGGCCTGACTCGGATCGAGCGAATCCGCGCGCCCCTGAATCGAGACGGCGATCCGGCTACCCGCGATCACCGCGCCGACGATCCCGGCGACGAGGACCTCGAGGGCGCCGCCCTTGAAGAAGACCGCAGACGCTCCGGAGACGGCGGTCGTCGCAGCGAACACCATCGTAGGCGACCACTCCGGCGGCCGCGCGATGATCGCGCGGATGCGCGCCCGCGCCTGCTCGATCGTCGAGCGTCGAGCGACGACGTCGTTGAAGACCTCGTCGACGAGCGTGAGGCGCGCGAGATCGACGCCCCAGTCGCTCACCCGCGACATCCGGTGGACCTGCGGGCCGCTGCCGTCCTTCGAGGTGACGCGGAGAAAGAGCCCGGTCGGGAGCGCGAATGGATCGGCGCGGCAGCCCTCGATGTCCGCGATGAGGCGGATCACGTCCTCGAGGCGGTAGCTCGGGCAGCCACACGCCGCGAGGGTCGCGCCGATCTCGACGAGGTAGTCAGCGAGCTCTTCGCGCGAGCGGGAGCGCGCCGAGGGCGTCGGCTCGTCGACGAGCTCGACGCTCATCGACGATCACGCCGCGCGGGCGATCCACTTGCTCGAAAGGTCGTACGCAAGCGGGCGCGGCGGGCGCTGTGCGTCGGGCGCCGCGAGCCCGCGAAGGTGCTCGAAAAGGATGAGCTCATCGTCCTTACTGAGATTCACGAACTCGATGCCGAACGAGAGACCGTAGTCGCCCGGACGTCGGCCGTGAAGGACACGTGCAACGACTCCCTGCGCGTCGAACCACTCGTTCGAACGCGGCAGCTTGAAGGAGACGACCACCTCTTCGCCCGTCAGCACCCGCTCGTTCGCGCGCACGAGCATCCCCTTCGTCGAGAGATCGAGCGCCAGGTCGCCGACCATCCGGAAGTCGTGCTCGCGTACGACCTGACAGTCGATGCGAACATAGCGACGGAACGACGTACGAATCGGCTCGAGGAACGACATGGGTAAGCCTCCAACCCGTATCGTAGGTAGGACAATGTAGGCCTACCAAGAAACCGGCTGAGGCGCGTGACGCGCTCACCTCTTCGAAGCGGCGTGCGGTGGCCCGGCCTTCGTCGTCGGGGACGTCGGTGCGCCGGCCTTGCCGGACGCCGGCTTCGCATCGTGCACGTGGGCCGGAGGCTCATTCGGCACCTTCGGAGGCACGATGTTCCCCGTCCACGTCTCGAGCGTTCCCATCTCCCACCGGTCCTCGGCGTGACGATGATCGCGATCGCATGATGAGACGGTGCGCTGGCCATTGAACCAGACGTTCACGCACGGCGCCGGGCCCTCCTGCGCGCGCTCGTCGAGGTAGAGCAGCGAGATGGGGAGCTTCCGTCGCGAAGCGGGGATCTTCATGTACGTGTACGGACCGCGCGTCTTCGCATCGCAGAGCCCGGGGACCGGCACCTCGGCGGAGCAACGCTGACCACGCGGCCCGTCCTGCGCCACGCGCAAGAGGACACGCGGCAGTGGCGTGGTCAGCTCGGACGTGTCGGCCTCCGACCACGTGAGCTGCACGAGGACGTCGCGCGTCTTCTTCGGGAGCACCTCGATGAAGGCCGTGGCGCGGCCTCTCCGTCCTGCCTCGTCGGTCGCCTCGCCGCGAATGGAGTAGGTGCCGAACTCGTCGAGCGCGAGGGTCGCCCGTGTCGCCCCCTTCGAGAAGGCAAGCTTCGCGTTCGATCCCGGAGGCGAGTCGATGAGCGAGAGCATCTGATCGATGAGCTCGTACTTGCCGGTCGCGACCGTCGACAGCTCGCACTCGATCACGTCGCCCGTCTTGGCGGTGAGCTTCGTGCTCCACGACTGCGCCGCGGCCATCCGACAGCCGATCTCCGCTTTGGGCGGCTCCCCGCATGACGCACCGTCTTCATCCTCGACGATGAAGCGGAGCGGCTTGTCCACGCGACGCGTGACGACGGCGTCGAGACCGATGCGATCGTCGGACCTGCGAACGCATCCTTCCCCCAGCAGCGTCTGCCGGACGAAGACGGTCACCGCCTCGGCGGTCTCGACGGCGCGGTTGATCGTGAGCGCCGAGACGATCGCGTCCTCGGTCGCGACGAGAAGGAGCATCTCCTTCGTCGGATCGAACGTCGACGGGAAGGCGGGCTGTTCGGGCGCGCCCTTCCACATCGTCTCCCAGTCCTCGGCCGAGCGAACGACGTATGCGCCGCCGCGCACTCCGGCGTAGCCGTCGGCAGCAGGCCGGCGCATGTTCACGAACTCGCCCACGACCTGATCCTTCGGAGCGCTCTTGCCGACGTGCACGACCGTGATCGGCGGCGCAGGAACACAAGCACCGAGAAGCGCGGTGAGGACGACGACGAGGGGGAGCGTTCGCATGGGCGGCGTCGAGGCTCACCCGAGGATAGCCCAACCGGCATTCCTTCAACCGGCATTCCTCGAAGAGCCGCGTCGAGGCGCCCTCCAGAGGAGCGCGACCACAACCGGCGCTTGGAGCTTGCTCGAGCTCGATCGCCAGGGATCTACGACGGCGCTTGTCCCCGGGCCTCTCGCCGTGCAACCGTCCGAAGGCCGCGAGATCTCGATGCGCCTCGTCGTGGACACCAACGTGATCGTCTCTGCGCTGCTCAAGCCCGGCAGCGTCCCGGCTCGCGCGCTCGACGCGATCTGGAAGGCGGGGACCGTGCTGTTCGACGAGCGCATCGCCGACGAGTACCGCGAGGTGCTGGAGCGCCCGAAGTTCCGCGCGATCGACCGCCAGCGCGTGACCGACTTCCTCGCGACGCTTCGCGCGCGCGGGACGCTCCTCGACGAGGTCGCCGCCTGGACGGGCGCGATGACGGACGACGACGACCGCATCTTCGTCGAGGCCGCGCTCGCCGGACATGCCGATGCGATCGTCACCGGCAACGTCCGCGACTACCCGACCGGGCTCGGCTTCGAGGTCCTTCCGCCGGCGACGCTGCTCGCGCGTTTCGATCGCGCGTGATCGCGCTACTGACGCTCGACGATGCCGCGAACGAGATCGTCGAACTCCGTCTTCATCGGGAGGTCGAGCTTCACTGCCGCGCGTCGGCGTGACGACGTGATCGCAGCCCCTGTCCGCGGGTCGGTCCCGATGTGCTCCTCGTTCTCCCAGAGCACTCCGATGCCCCGCTTCTGCCAGGCCGGCACGTCGTTGAAGTTGATCCCCGCGCGGAAGAGCAGCTCGTTCCGATCGGCGACGGACACCCCCTTCAGCTTCTCCGTCGCCGCGTGGTCATCGAGGCCCTGCCGGCGGAGCAGCCAGTACGAGTGCCCGTTCAGCGCGTTCCGATGCGCATCCTCGTGACGCCAGCGGAAGTAGTCGACGACAGCCTCGGTGTCGGGGAGCTGCGAGATCCGCGCGTCGAACGCGGCGACCGTTCCGAGCGCCACCGAGAACTTCGCGCTCGCCTCGCCGGCGAGGACCGAGAGGAACTTGCGCAGCTTCCGTCCGAACAGCGACTCGTCCCTCCGGAAGAGGAGGGACATCTCGTCACTTTGCGTGTAGCCGAAGAGCACGGAGAAGCCCGTCTTCGTGACGAGGTGCTCGAGCGTCGCCACCATGCAGTCGCGGAAGCGAAGGTCGTACGGGGCGTCGAACGCGAGCTCGGGCGAGCGGGTGAGCTGCGAGAACGACCGCCCGTCGATCCGCGCGACCATGTGGATGCCCGGCAGGACGCAGTGGTCGTGAGCGGTCTCGTAGACACGCATCCGACGGTCGAGTTGCTCGAACTTCATGGCGCGCGACGAAGCTAGCACGCCGCCGCGGACGGGCTCGACCCGACACCGCCTGCTTCGTCGGCCGCGACGGCATCACGCGACGTCGACAGGCGCTCGGTCACGCGACGTGCGGGATGAGGGGCCCGGTCCCGTGCGCGTGGGAGCTCCAGGCAGCGACCTCACAACTGCTCGCGTTCGGCAGCTACCGTGGCGCCTTCAAGCTCGTCGACGCCGCCACGGGCATGGGTCTCCCGCTCGCGCTGCCGCCCGGCGCCTATCCGGACGGCGGCTCACCGGGCGGCTTCTTTCGATGTGAAGGCGGTATCTGCCTCTCTTACGCGATGCCGAGCGGCGACACCGCCTCGTCTGCCGTCCGCTTCGCCGGTGGTCTCGTCTCCCTCGGCCCCGCGCCCACCAGGCGCGAGTCCCGCTGGTGCGCCCACGTGGGCCTCCCCGTCCCACGTGAGGTCTGCGATGCCACCGGCGATCCCTGAGCGCGGTCCCTACTCCGCTGCGTGCGCGGCGGGGGCGCCGTGCGCCGTGTGCTCGAGCTGATCGAGGTTGTCGAGCTCGTTCTCACCGGTCTGCTCGGGCGTGCGGCCCTTCGGCAGCTTCTTCTGCACCCAGATCGCGAGGTCCGTGAAGAGCGAGAAGATGACCGGAGTGGCGAGCAGCGTGAGCACCAGCGAGAGCGCCTGGCCGCCGACGACGATGCCGCTCATCGCCTGGTTGAATCCGGCACCGACTCCCTTCGAGACGACGAGGGGAATCATGCCGGCGATGAAGGCGAGCGACGTCATGAGGATCGGGCGGAGACGGTCCTTGCTTCCCTCGAGGATGGCCTCGAGGCGCGGCTTCCCCGCCCGGATCAGCTGCATCGTGTGATCGATCTGGAGCACCGCGTTCTTCTGCACGACGCCGAAGAGCACGAGGAGGCCGAGCATCGAGAACATCGAGATGCCCTGCTTGAAGATGAGCAGCGAGATGAGGCCGAACGGGACCGTGAGCGGCAGCGCGAGGAGGATGATGAGCGGGTTCAGCCACGACTCGAACTGCGCCGCGAGGATGAGGTACATGAAGATGAACGACATCGCGAACGCGAGCAGGAAGGCCTTGGCCATCTTGGCCGACTCCTTCGACATGCCGAGCGGCTGCAAGCGGTAGCCGTTCGGCAGCTCCGTACGCTCCGCGATGGCCTGGAGCGCCGCGCCGACGGCGTTGTCGCCGACCTCGGGCGTCGAGTTGGCCATGATCGTGACCTGGCGCGAGCGGTTGAGCCGCTCGATCTTCGCGGGGCCCGTCGCGTCGTCGAGCTTCACGACGCTCGTGAGCGGAACGCTGCCGAGCTTCGACGAGGGTACGGAGAGGAGCTGCAGCATGTCGGGGTCCGCGCGGAACTTCTCGTCGGCGCGCGCGCGGATGTCGTACTGCTGGCCGTTCTCGGAGAACGTCGACACCTTGAGGCCGCCGACGAAGATCTGGAGGGCAGACGCGACGTCGGCGACCTGCACCCCGAGGTCGGCGGCGCGATCACGATCGATGCCGACGCGGAGCTCGGGCTTGCCGACGATCAGCGAGTTGTCGACGTCGACGGCGCCTTTCACCTGTCGAAGCTCGTCAGTGAGCTCCGTGGCGATACGCTCGAGCTCGCTGAGCGCCGGTCCCGACAGCGCGTACTGCACCTTCGCCTGGGAGCCGCCGCCGGCGCTGAAGTCCGGGACGTCGGCGACGGTCACGCGCAGGGTCCTGGGGAGCTTGCCCGCGATCTCCGTGCGCGTGCGGTTCATCAGGTCTTCCTGCGTGACCTCGCGCTCCTTCGGATCGGTGAGGAGGACGCGGATGGTGGCCAGGTTCTGCGTCTTCATGTCGTCGTCGCCCACGGTGATGAGCGTGTGCGTGACGCCCGGAAGCGCCTTGATGTCCTGCGCGATGCGCTCGGCGGCGAGGCGCGTCTCGGCAACGCTGGTGCCTTCCGGCGCGCGCATGCTGAGCTGGTACTGCGCCTTGTCGTTCGTCGGGAGGAAGCCTCCCTTGAGGCGGCTTCCGACCGGGCCCATCGACGCGAGCGCGGCGACGCACGCGAGCACGACGACCCAGCGGTGCTTCATCGAGAAGCGGAGCGCGACCATGTACACGCGCTCGATCGGGCCGTAGATGGCGTCACCGAGGCGCTGGATGAAGGACGGCTTCTGACCCGGCTCGTGCGCCTTCAGCCAGCGCGCACCGAGCATCGGCGTGATCGAGAAGGAGACGATGAGCGACACGCCGATCGCGCTCGCCATCGTGAGGCCGAAGCTCATGAGGAACTTGCCGATGATGCCGCCCATGAAGGCGACCGGCACGAAGACCGCCATGAGGGCGAGCGTCGTCGCGAGGACGGCGAGGCCGATCTCCTTCGTCGCGAGCGCGGCGGCCGGGAACGGCTTGTACCCGTGGCGCTCGATGAAGCTCATGATGTTCTCGATGACGACGATGGCGTCGTCGATGACGAGACCGACCGCGAGCGCGAGCGCGAGCAGCGTGAGGAAGTTCAGCGTGAAGCCGAACGCGTACATGACGGCGAAGGTGCCGACGATCGAGATCGGGATCGCCATCGCGGCGATGACCGTGCTCCGACCGCTGCCGAGGAAGATGAGGACGATGATGGCGGCGAGCACGGCGCCGAGCACGAGGTGCTCGAGCACGGCATGCGTCGAGGTCCGGATGACGCCCGAGTTGTCGTAGACGATGTCGAGCGAGACGCCGGGCGGGAGGCCCTTGCGCACTTCGTCGAGGCGCTCGAGCACGGTGTCGACGACGGCGACGGTGTTCTTTCCGGACTGCTTCTTGATCTGGAGGACGACCGTGGGCTCGTCGTCGTACTGAGCCGCGCTCTCTTCCTTCTCCGCGCCGTCTTCGACGCGACCGAGATCCTCGACGCGAATCGGGCTCCCCGCCTTCTGCTTGACGACGATGCGGCCGACCTCCTCGACACTGGCAACGCGGCCGGCGACGCGGAGCGTGATGTCCTTCGGGCCGGTCTCGACGCTGCCGCCCGGCACGTTGAGGTTCTGCGTGGCGAGTGCGCGCTGCACATCGATGGCGGTCACCTCGTATGAGCGGAGCGCGATCGGGTCGAGGAGCACGTTGATCTGGCGCTTGCGCCCGCCGATGATCTTGACCTCGCCGACGCCGTCGATGCTCTCGATCTGGCGGCGAACGACCTTGTCCGCGAGCTCGGTGGTCTCGCGGATCGGCTGCTTCGAGCGGAGCGCCGCGAAGAGGATCGGAGATGCGCCCGGGTCGATCTTGCTGATGACCGGCTGGTCGATCCCCTTCGGCAGGTCGGGCATGACCAGGTTGACCTTGTCGCGCACCTCCTGTGCGGCCACGTCGACCGGCTTGGCGATGTCGAACGTGACGACGACGATCGAGACGCCCTCACTGGACGTCGAGCGGAGCTCGTCGATGCCGCTGATCGTGTTGACGGCACCTTCGATCTTGTCGGAGACGTCGCTCTCCATCTCCTCCGCGCTGGAGCCGGGGAGGGTCGTCGTCACGACGACGATCGGGAAGTCGACGTTGGGGAACTGGTCGAGGCCGAGCTTTCCGTATGCCGCACCGCCGAGCACGACGAGAACGAGCATGAGCACGGTCGCGAAGACCGGGCGCTGGATACAAACGCGCGCAAGCCACTGCATGAGGGTTTCCTCGGTTGATCCTGATCCGGCGGTGCCGGCTACTTGACCGCCTGGCCGTTCTTGAGGGTTTCGGCCGGAGCGAGCACGAGGCGCTCGCCGTCGGCGATTCCGCGGAGCACGGCGATCTCCTCGCCGATCACGTCGCCCGTCTGGACGATGCGCTGCTCGAGGCGGCCGTTCTCGACGACGAACGCGACCTGCTTGTCGCCACGCGTGACGACCGCGTTCTTGGGCACGACCGGAGTCTTCTCTTCGCCGTTCTGGAGCCGCACGGACGCGAACATCCCGGGGCGCAAGACACCGTCGGCGTTGTCGACGGTCGCCTCGGCGACGATGTCGCGCGTCGCGGCCCGCACCGAAGCTCCGATGTACTGGACCGTGCCGCCGAACGTGCGGTCCGGGTAGCCGGCCACCGTGAACGAGACGGCGGCGTCTTTCTTCGCCGCGGCGATATTGCTCTCGGGGACGGTCAACTCGAGGCGGAGCGACGCGAGGTCGACGATGGTGACGACCTTCGAGCTCGCCGTCACGTACTCGCCGACGTCGATGTAACGCTCGGTGACGAAGCCGTTGAACGGCGCGCGGATGACGCCGTCGCCCACGTTTTGGGCGGCGAGCTTCGATCGCGCCTGCGCGGCCGAGACCTGAAAGTCCGTGGTCCGGCACTGCGCATCGAGGCGATCGAACTCGGCGCGCGAGATGGCTCCCGACTGGAGGAGGGCGTCCGCGCGCTCACAGTCGCTCTTCGCCGTCTTCGCGTTCTGCGCTGCGGTCTCCGCATGAGCGCGGGCCTCGGCCGCAGAGAGCGCTGCTGCACGCACGTCCAGCGTCGCCAACGTCTCGCCGGCCTTCACCTGCGTCCCGCGCTCGACGCGCGTCTGCATGACCTTGCCGCTCGCGTTGGCCGCCAGGTCCGTCTCCCGGGAGCTCTTCAGCTGACCCGTGACGAGGAGGTACTTCGGAACGAGCTTCGACGTGACGGTATGGGTGTTCACCTGCGCCGGCGCGGTGGCCGTCGCCGCACTTGGCTCATTTTCTGCTGATTTCGCGGTTTTACAACCGGCCGTCGCCCCGGCGATCACCACCAAAGACGCTGCGGCAAGGGCACTCTTCATCACGTTTCTCTCCGGCGACATTGCAACCCGACGTTGCGATGCTCTCGCTTCATCCGGCGTTTCGGACAAAGCAACGTAACGTTGCAATGACAATCTCCGTCGCTATGCTCTGAGCGGATTCATGCGTCGCTCCGCGAACAAGAAGGCGCCGGCCTCCGATCGCACGGAACGGCCAGATCCGTCCGCTCCGATCCCCACCCCGCTGCCGTCCGAACGCGCGAGGCAGGTCCGCGGCGAGCCGCTCATCGAGAAGATCCTCGAAGCGACGCTCGACGAGCTCGCGCGCGTCGGCTACGCGGCCCTCTCCGTCGAGACCGTGGCGGAGCGCGCCGGCGTCAACAAGACCACGGTCTACCGACGCTGGCCGACGAAGACGGACCTCGTGGGCGCTGCGGTCAAGCGTGAGGCCGACACCGCCCTCTGCAGCGCGGACACCGGCTCGCTCCGGTCCGACATGATCGCGATACTCACCGAGATCCGCGACATGCTGAGCACACGTCGCGGTCAGGCCCTGATTCGCATGATCCTCGCCGAGGGACTGACCCCCGAGGTGGCGGCGCTCATGAACGAGATCCGAAAGAGCAAGGAGTCGGGTCCGAAGGCGACCGTCGCGCGAGCGGTCGCCCGCGGCGAGCTACCGAGAGGAACCGACGTCGAGATGGTGTTCTCGATGCTGGTCGGCTCGCTCCAGCATCTTCTTTTCTTCCATCACGAGACGCCGACGAACCACCGGATCGCGCAGATCGTCGATCTCGTCCTCGAGGGCGCCTGTCGCGGCGGCGGCCGCTGCCTCCGCAGCGCGAACTGACGCGCCAACCGAAGTGACGCGACGGCCGGAGTGAAGCGGACTGCCGCGGAACGAGGCCTGCCCGGAAGCCGGGGTGCACGGGCGGATCAGGCTTGACCGAACGCCGACTCGGCGCCAAGACAGCGGCCGAGCTTGTAGGCAGCGCACATGACGGCAAAGCACTTTGGGGTCGCCGCCATCGCCTTCGCGATGGCCGCATGTGGACACGACGGGGACAAGGCTGGCGGCGCCGAAGGGGCGACGGGCAGCCGGCGTTCGGCGCTGGAGCAGGGCACCTCCGTCACGATTCCGTGGGGCGAGGGCTCGGGCGGGCTCGGCTTCCGCGCCCGCGTGACCGAGGAGACCGAAGGCGCGGCCCTCGGCGTGCCCGCCGTCGCCGTCGGACGAGGCGGCGTATACCTCCTCGATGCCCTCCACGGCCGGGTCGCACGGCTCGAAGGTGACACGCTCACCACGGTCGCGAGCGTCCCGGTCGACGCCGACGATCTCGCGATCGGACCAGACGGCGCGTTCGCGGTGCGCCGCTCGGTCAAGCCGGAGGTGCTCGTCTTCGGACCGGACGGCGCGCCCGCCGGAGCCGTCGACACGAGCGCCGTCGAGGTCGTCTCGACCATCACGCTCGGCCGCTCCCGGCAGGTCTTCGCGCAGAACGGCTTCCAGGAGACGTTCGCATTCGGCAGCCCGTCGATGCCGCAGCTCGCCGGCCAGGTGCTCGCGGGAAAGCGTGAGGGCGCGGCCTTCCTGCCTGCGGGCCAAGGGCTCGTCGCGGTGCGCACGGAGACGGGCGAGCTCGAGCTCCGGTCAGTTTACGCGCTCGGTCGCGAGAGCGCGCAGCGCAAAGGACTGGCCGAGACGGTGGCGCTCGGGAAGGGCTCGGCCGCCCGCATCGTGGGCACGTCCGGCAACGTGGCCTGCCTCCGGCTTGAGGCCGTGACCCAGGACGCGACGGGCGCGCTCGTCACGTCGCGCGAGGCCGCCTGCGTCGACGTCGCCGCCGGCAAGATCGTCCTCCGGACCAAGCTGCCGCCGCCCGGCACGTACGTCCCGCGGCGCGAGCTCGCCTTCGCAGGCAACACGCTCGTCTTCGCCCGGCCCAGCGAGAGCGGGCTCGAGGTCTCGACCTGGAAGGTCCCGGGAGCAGCGCGATGAGGTCCTCGATGAAGCGTCTCCTCCTCTCGGCTTCGCTCCTCGCGCTGGTCGGCGCCGCCACGCCTGCAAGCGCGCTCACGCGCGAAGAGGCGCTCGTGAAGGCGCGCTCGTATGCGATGCACAAGTGGCGCGCGTCGCAGGCGAACACGACCGCGTCGTGCAAGGCTTCGTACGTCTCGGCGTTCACGCCCGGCGACTACGTCGGCGTCGCGTACGACTGGGGCGGGTACTTCACCCTCGCGCAGTTCGACGCGCAGATCGCGGCCGGTCAGGGCGCGGGCTCCCCGGCACAGGGCGACATCCTCGCCTGCACGACGGGCGTCGATTGCTCGGGCTTCGTGAGCCAGGTGTGGGGCGTCGGTCACAACACGACGACGAGCATCCACGACAGCGCGACCCTCGCTCCGCAGATCCAGGTCGCGAACATGATGACCGGCGACGTCTTCAACAAGCGCGCCTACCACGTGGCGATGTTCACGCATCTGCTCGCCAGCGGCGAGCCGGCAATGATCGAGGCCTACGGCTACAACGTGAACGTGAACACGACCGGCGGCTGGTCGCACGTCAACGGGTACATTCCCCGGCGCTACAACGGCATCACCGGACCTCAGACCACCGCGAACCCGCTCGGCACCACGACGAACCCGATCCCGATCGGAGCGTTCCCGTACACCGATGCGCGCGACACGCGCCAGTCGCCGAGCAGCGTCCTCGACGCGTGTGCCATCGAGCCGTCGAAGCCGCAGAAGGGCCCGGAGTACGTCTACGTCGCCAACATCACGCAGCCCGGCACGCTCACCGTCAGCGTCCAGGACGACGCGGCCACCGACATCGACGTGCAGATCCACGAGGGCATGCCCGCGCCCCACGCGTGCAAGGCGCGCCACGACTCGCAGGCCCAGCTCCAGGTGGGCTGCGGCACCTACTACGTCGTGGCCGACACCTACGGCAACAGCGCCGCCAGCGCCGGCAACTACACGCTCAGCGCCACCTTCACACCGTCCGGACAGCCGTGCGCGGCCGTCCCCGGCCCCGCGCCGTTCAACCCGAAGGGTAAGCTCGGCGACGCGTGCGCGTACCCGGGCAACCAGGCCCTGCCCTTCTGCAACGCCAACGTCGGCGGCGAAATCTGCATCTACTCGAGCTCGACGAGCTTCTGCTCCGTGAGCTGCGCGACGAATGCAGACTGCAACGGTCTCCCGGGCGGCGGCGGCGGCGGCGGCTGCTGCGAGGAGCTCGCCCCGGGCGAGAAGTACTGCCTGACGCAGAACCTCTGCGGAAAGGGCGGCTCGGTGGGCACGAGCGGCCCCGACGCGGGACCGGACAACGGCTCGAGCAGCGGCGGCTCCAGCAGCGGCGGTTCGAGCAGCGGCGACTCGAGCGGCGACGGGGAGGACCCGACCGATCCGAGCGGCGAAGGCGATCCCGCCGGAGACGGCACCGAGAACGGCGCCGCGCCGGGATCGACGACGACGACGACGACGGGCTGTGGTGTGGCGGCCGAAGGCAGGAGCGGCTGGGAGCTCGCTGCCCTCGCTGGCGTAGTCTCGATGGTCGCTGCGCGCCGGCGCAAGCGTCGCTGACGATTCCACCACGCGACGCGATGTGATCTCGACGACATTGGAGGGACTAGGTCGCGCGACCCCCCCTTCCGATCACCCGTGGAAGCCATCCATCGGAACCGATCGAGGACGAGCGCTTCCGCGCTCACGCTCGTGGACGCACATCTCGACGAGGCTTCGGATGGCGAATCGGCTACGGTCGTCGCGTGGCTGAGGCGTCGACACGTCCGCGACTCTCGTTCTTCGGCGGCAAGGGCGGAGTCGGCAAGACCACATGCGCCGCGGCCTCCGCCGTCCGGGCGGCGAGCGACGGGTCACGGGTGTTGATCGTCTCGACGGACCCTGCCCACTCACTCGCGGACGCACTCGCCGAACGCCTCGGCCCCGAGGCCCGCCGCGTCCGAGGTGCAGCCGGAGAGCTCTACGCCGCAGAGCTCGACGCGGACCGCGCACTCGGCCGCTGGCTCCGAGCGCGTGACGAGGCCTTCCACACGATCGCCGCGCGCGGCACCTACCTGGATGACGAGGACATCGACCGGCTACTTTCGCTCTCGTTCCCCGGAGTGGACGAGCTCGTCGGCCTCGTCGAGCTCACGCGACTGGCCCACGCCCGCCCGTACGACGAGGTCATCATCGACACGGCGCCGACCGGCCATACGCTGCGCCTCCTCGAGATGCCGGAGACGCTCGGACGCCTGGCGCAGGTGCTCGACGACATGCACGAGAAGCACCGATTCCTCGCCACGAGCCTCGGGGGCTCATGGCGGCCCGACTTCGCGGACGAGGTCATCGACGAGATCGCCCGTGAAGCCACCTCGCTCCGGGCTCTCCTCACGGATCGCACGCGCACGTCGTTCACCTGGGTGACGCTCCCCGAGGAGCTGCCCGTCCTCGAATCCGAAAATGCTGCCCGCGCGCTGAGTCGGCTGGGCGTGGCGATCGGTGCCGTCGTGATGAACCGCGTCTGGCCGCTCCCCGGCCGCGCCTGCGCTCGGTGCATCGATCGCGTGCGGGCGGAGCGCCCGTGGCGGCTTCGGATCGCCCGTACCTTCGCAGGTACCCGAATCGTCGAGGTGCCGGCGCAGATCGCCGAGCCGCGCGGAGCGAACGCACTCCTCGAGCTGGCGCACTCCGTCCGCAAGGTTGAGGAGCCGCCGGAGCCGCCACGCGCGATCGCGCCGCGGGCGGCGACGCCTCGCGGGCGCGGGCTTCGCTTGCCGATCCCGTCGTCGGCCGAGCTCGTGCTCTTCGGCGGTAAGGGTGGCGTCGGCAAGACGACAGCAGCTGCGGCTGCGGCGATCGCCCTCGCCGAGGAGCGGCCGCGCGATCGAATCCTGGTCCTGTCGACCGATCCGGCCCACTCGCTCGGGGACGCGTTCGCGACGCAACTCTCGGACGAGGAGCGGCCGGTACCGGGTGGGCCGTCGAATCTCGTCGCGCGCGAGCTCGACGCGCCTAGCGCGTGGGCAGCCATGCGCGATCGATACCTCGACTCGATCAACGACATCTTCTCATCCATCTTTCGCGGAAGGATGGATGCCGCGTTCGACCGGGTCGTGCTCGAGGACCTCCTCGATCTCGCTCCGCCGGGGATCGACGAGGTCCTCGCCCTCGTCACGATGACCGAGGCTCTGTCCCCGCCGGACCGTTACGATCTCGTGGTCATGGACACCGCTCCGACGGGGCACACGATGCGGCTCCTGGAGCTCCCGCGCAAAGCGCTCGAGTGGGTGCATGCGCTCATGACGACGGTTCTCAAATATCGAAACGTCGTCGGCCTCGGCGAGTTCGCCAGCGACCTCACCACGTTCGCGCGCCAGCTCCGGGCGCTGATGGCGCTCCTTGCGGATCCGGCGCGAACCGCGTTCGTTGCGGTCACGCGCCCGGCGGCCCTCCCGCGCCTCGAGACGGAGCGCCTCGCGCGCAAGCTACAGGAGCTCGAAGTTCCGCTCGCGGCGATCCTCGCGAACGCGGTGAGCCAGCCCGGGTGTACGCGTTGCAACACGGCGGTCCAGGTCGAGCGCTCCGAGCTGGCGCGGCTCACGAGCCTCGGCTCCAAGCTCTCGCGCTCGAAGGAGCTCGTGATCGCGCCAGCAACGTACCCCGGGCCACGCGGGGCTCCGGCGCTCGCTCGATGGCACTCGCGTTGGCAACAGGGCGATGCCGGACCGCCATCATGATCTGCCGTTGAGATAGTCGAACGAATCAACGACGCAATCGACGAGATTCGGTTGCTCCTCGAGCGTCTCTTGCCCGAGAACATGCTTCTCGTCCTGACTCTCGGGACTCTCGGGACTCTCGGGCGACGGCGCGTCGTGTGCCCCTTCTCACGCGGTAGTCGGCATGGCCGCGGTCGCGGTCGCGGCCACAGCGTCGGCGTAGTGGAGGTACGTGTCGACCGACGCGATGAGGACGCGCCCCTGGACGCCGAGAACTTCGATCCCCACCAGCGAGACCTTCGCCCAGGCATCGATGACGATGCCCTTGTCCAGGACGAGGTCGATTACTTCCGATAGGCCTCCGCCGGATGGACCGCCCTGTTTCTGCACTTGTGCCACAGTGACCTCCCTGCTGCCCTGAGGGCTTGCGTGCGCGCATTCGGCTCGCCTCCACAACATGGGGAGATCCAACTTGCGGCGCAAGGGGCCGGCACAAGCAGTGCACGGCCGCCAGGCATGGCGAAGATCAGCATTCACCAAGGCCATCACCTCGGCAAAGAGGAGGCCCACCGACGGCTCGAGAAGCTGCAAGTCGGACTCGAGAAGAAGTACGGCGTCGAGGTCGAGTGGCACGGTGACGAGGCTGACATCAAGGCGTCAAAGCTCTCAGGCAAGATCGTGGTCAACGAGGCGGCGGTCGACATCGACCTGCAGCTCGGGCTCGCGCTTACGGCGTTCCAAGGAAGAATCCGGTCGGCCCTCGCGCAGGAGGTCCATCTAGCTCTCGCCTAGCCGCCTCTCGCCTAGCCGGGCGCGCGCCCGCGCTCCACCTCGCGCGCGCCGGCCGCAGCCAAGAGTGCTGCTCGTCTCGACCGACCCCGAGCACTTCATCGGCGACTGCCTCGATACGCGATCGGCGCCGAGTCCAAAGTCGCGGTGCCGGCCCTCCACAAGCAAGCGTTCGAGATGAGCGTTCGAGATGAGCGTTCGAGATGGAATGACGACTCACGTGGGCCGGGCTCTGCTGCACGTCGCTCGAGCCGGCGCATTGGTCCTGTAGTTGCACGCTACCCTCCCAATGAGCCAGGTTGATCGCGAGCATGAGCCACGATCATGCGACGCCGTCCCGAAGGTACGGATCGAGAACCTCGAGGTGCGAAAGGAGCGTGCCCCGCCGGACGACGCGAGCGCGCCCGGGCTCGACGCGCAGCACGCCGCCGACGGTCTAGCGCGTCTGGTGCTGACGGTCATGAAGGCGCTCCACGAGCTGCTCGAGCGGCAGGCGATCCGCCGGATGGAGGAAGGGGAGCTGACGGACCTGCAGCTGGAGAAACTCGGCACCGCGCTCATGCGCCAAGGCGAGGAAATCGACCGGCTCCGCAAGGAGTTCGGCCTCACGGACGAGGACCTCAACCTGGATCTGGGTCCCCTCGGCCGGCTCCGCTGAGCAGGAAAGGAATCTGCGAAGATGGCCGTCCAGCAGCAGGCTCTGGCACGAACGGCGGACGTCTCGCTCGCGGACGTCCTCGAGCGGGTGCTCGACAAGGGAATCGTGATCGCTGGCGACATCAAGCTTTTCATCGGCCAGGTGGAGCTCTTGACCCTGCAGATCCGGCTGGTCGTGTGTTCAATCGACAAGGCGAAGGAGATGGGTATGGATTGGTGGACGGGTCACCCCGCCTTCAGTCCCTACAAAGAGCCGCAGCGTGGCGCGCCGGAGGAGCCGCCACGGAAGCCGGAGGAGCCGCCACGGAAGCCGGAGGAGCCGCCACGGAAATAGAGGGCCTGAGCGCCCAGCGCGGAGGAGCCATGGTGAAGGTGAAGGACAAGGACGTCGACGAAGTAACCGGGCCGAAGAAGGGCGGTCTGATGGTCGGCCTCGTCAACCTGCTGGAGAAGCTCAACCAAGTGGCCGAGCAAGGAGGCGAGGTGGTCCGGACCTTCGAGATCGAGCGCGGCAAGGCGCCGGGCGGAGACAAGCCGGTGAAGGGCGTCGTCGGGTTCTCCATCCGCACCATGGGCGAAGGCGCCGAATCGTTCAAAGTCGAGCCATTCGGGAATATCCGGCACAACGAGGCCACGGGCGAGTCCGTCGTCGATGAGGTGCGCGAGCCCCTGGTCGACGTTTTCGACGAGGACCAGCGGCTCTTGATCGTCGCCGAGATGCCCGGCGTCGAGCCGAACGACGTCCGCGTGGATCTCGAGGAGGAGACGCTTACGCTCTCGGGGGAGCGTGGCGAGCTGCGCTATCGAAAGGAGCTCGCCGTTCCGCCGGGCCTGCCGCGCGACAAGCTGACGCTCGCCGTCAAGAACGGGATCGTGCAGATCGAGGTGCCGAAGCGCGCGGGCGGGGAAGAGCGCGGGAAAGAAGGCGGGCCATGACGGATGAGCCGGTCCGGCTCCGCGTCACCGAGGCGCTGGCCAAGGACATGGGCCACGGGTTCGCGCGCGTCGGCCCCGAAGACCTGGCAAGGCTGGGGCTCGGGGTCGGCGACACCGTCGAGGTCGAGGGCAAGCGGATCACGATGTGCCGGGTCATGCTGGCGTACGAGGACGTGCGCGGGCAGTCCCGCGTGCAGCTCGACGGGATCAGCCGGGACAACGCGCACGTCGGCCTCGACGACTACGTGATGCTGCGAAGGCGACGGTGCGCGCACGCGGAGCAGATCACGCTCACGCCCATCAACGTCCGGCCGTCCGGGCGGGACATCCGGTACGTGGCGTCCCTCCTCGACGGGCTGCCCCTCGTCGAGGGCGACCGGGTACGAGTGGCTCTCTTCGGGAGCCGCACGGCGCTCTTCAAGGTGAAGAAGACCAGCCCGGCGGAGCCAGTGATCGTGCAGGCCTCGACGCTCCTGAACATCGGCGCGCCGGAGGAGGAGCAGGAGACGCGCGCGCTCTCGTACGAGGACATCGGCGGGTTGAAGCCTCAGCTCCAGCGCATCCGCGAGATGATCGAGCTCCCGTTGCGCTTTCCGGAGGTCTTCGATCGGCTGGGCATCGAGGCGCCGAAGGGCGTGCTCCTGCACGGCCCGCCCGGGACTGGCAAGACGCTCATCGCCCGCACGATCGCGCACGAGACGGACGCCCGGTTCTTCAGCATCAGCGGGCCAGAGGTGATCCACAAGTTCTACGGCGAGAGCGAGGCGCACCTCCGAAAGATCTTCGAGGAGGCCAGCAAGAAGAGCCCGAGCATCATCTTCCTCGACGAGATCGATTCCATCGCCCCGAGCCGCGAGCGCGTCGTCGGAGACGTCGAGAAGCGGGTCGTAGCGCAGCTCCTCGGGCTCATGGATGGGTTGAAGAGGCGCGAGAGCGTGATTGTCATCGCCGCTACGAACATCCCCAACGCCCTCGATCCTGCCCTCCGCCGTCCGGGGAGGTTCGACCGCGAGATCGCGATACCGATCCCCGACGTCAATGGTCGCCTCCAGATCCTGGAGATTCACAGCCGCGGGATGCCGCTCGGCCCTGGCGTGGATCTCCCGAAGCTCGCGGAGATCACGCACGGCTTCGTCGGCGCCGATCTGGAGGCTCTCTGCCGGGAGGCGGCGATGCGCTGCCTGCGCCGCTTCCTCCCCGACCTGGACTTCACGCAGCGCAGCGTCCCGCTCGAGCTGCTCTCCCGTCTCGTGGTCCGTCCCGACGATTTCGTCGGTGCTCTGGGGGATGTCGAGCCATCGGCGATCCGCGAGGTGTTCGTCGAAGTCCCGTCGGTTCGATGGGACGACGTCGGAGGGCTCGAGCAGATCAAGCGTCGGCTCATCGAAGCCGTGGAGTGGCCCCTCAAGCACGCCGACCTCTTCGAGAAGGCGGGCGTCAGGGCGCCCAAGGGCATCCTGCTCACCGGCCCGCCGGGCTGCGGCAAGACGTTGCTGGCCAAGGCGATCGCGACGGAGAGCGGGGTCAACTTCATCTCCGTCAAGGGGGCGGAGCTCCTCTCGAAGTACGTGGGGGAGTCCGAGCGCGCGGTGCGCGACGTCTTCCACAAGGCCCGCCAGGCGGCGCCGTGCATCGCGTTCTTCGACGAGATCGACGCGCTGCTTCCGGAGAGGAGCTCCGGCGGGGGCGAGTCGCACGTCGGCGAGCGCGTCATAAGCCAGTTCCTCACGGAGATGGACGGGATCGAGGAGCTCCATGGTGTGCTGGTGCTCGGCGCGAGCAACCGGCCGGACATCATCGACCCCGCCGTTCTGCGCCCGGGGCGCTTCGACGCGATGGTCGAAATTCCAAAGCCCAGCCTCGAGGACCGCCTTCGGATCTACTCGGTTCATCTTCGCGGAAAGCCCCTCGCGCCCGGCGTCGACGCGGAGGAGCTCGTGCGCCTCCTCGCGGCCGGGTCCGACGGGATGAGCGGCGCCGAGATCGCACTCGTGTGCGAGCGCGCAGCGCTCGCCGCGGTCCGGCGCGTCATCGAAGAGCAGGAGGGCGAGATCGCGATCCGTCGCGAGGAGCTCGAGGGCTCGCTCGCCGAGGTCGCCGCGAGGGCGAAACCATCGAAGCGCGGAAAGGAGCTCGGTCCTGCAGCCCTACACTGAGAGCCAGCCGGGCACGGGTGTCTACCTGTTCTGCTTCGCGGGGCCTGCCGCGCTCGGAGCGCCTCTCGAAGGGACCGGGATTGACGGCCGGAGTGCGCTCGAGCTGCGCCGGATGGGCGACGTGGTCGCGGTGGTGAGCGAGACCAGCCTCGAAGACTTCACGGGGCCGGAGGCCGAAGCGCGCACGAAAAGCATCGAGTGGTTGGGCCCCCGCGCCCTCCGCCACGAGCAAGTCATCGAGCGGGTCGCGGCGTCGTCCCCCGTCCTTCCGGTTCGGCTCGGAACGCTCTTCTCGTCCGAGGAGAGTCTGGGGCGCTTGGTCGCCCGGAACCACGAAACGATCGTCGCCTTTCTGGACCGTGTCGCTGGTCAAGAGGAGTGGGCCGTCAAGGGGTACGTACAGCGCGAGCTCGCCATCGACGCGCGGGTCAAGGCCACGATGGCGTCGTCGCCGTCCGCTCCGTCCGCGTCGCAGGGGATGCGCTACATGCAGCAGAAGCGGATGATCGCGCAGGCCGAGGCGAGCCTCCAGGCATGGCTCCAGGAGACCGCCAACCGGCTGTGGAGCGAGCTCAAGGCCGTGTCGTCGAGCGCGGTCGAGCGCAGCATTCTCCCTAACAGCGAAGGCCAACCGTTCGGCGAAATGATCTTCAACTGGGCGGTCCTCGTTCCGGCGGCGGACGTGCCGCGGCTCCACGCGCTGGTCGCGCGCTTCGATGAAGAGCTCCGTCCGGCTGGCGTCACGCTGCGAGAGTCTGGCGCCTGGCCTCCCTACAGCTTCGCTCCTCCGCTCGGCGAGCCATGATCGGCGGCGGATGGCGCCTGCGGCGGAGGGTTCATTCCTCCTGATCTATCGCGTCTTCGGCCGCGACGCCGCCCCGCGAGGCGTGCGACTCTTTGCGGGGACGCGACGCGAGCGCGCCGCGCGCGCCACCTGGGCCGCGTGCAACCTCTCGGTCGCCGCGCGGAACCTCTCCATCGGCCGGAGCGTCCCGTGGACTGGCGGGAGCGCCTCGATCGCCTCGACCGGCGGGCGCGTCGCCTCGACCGGCGGGGGCGTCGCTTCGGCTGGCGGGCGCGTCGCTTCGACCGGCGGGCGCGTCGCCTCGACCGGCGGGGGCGTCGCTTCGGCTTGGAGCCGCTCCTCCGCCGAAGCGAGCTGCTCGAACCGCGCGTCGAGCCGCACCGTCAGCCGGAGCTGCTCCGCCGTGATCTCCACCGACGAATCAGCAACCGTGAGCGCGAACGCGCGGCTGGGAACGATCCTCGTCGAAAGGGCCCAACGTCGGGAGAGGGCGCGTGCGAGGTTCCACGCAAGCTTGTTGCCGTACTGTGCGAGACCCTTCTGCACCGCCTCGACGATCCTGTCGCCGACGATCCCGGGAACGCGCTTCAGGTCGACGTTCTCGAGCACGGGCTCGAACGCGAGGACCTGCGAGCCTCCGCGCGTGGCGATCCGCGGCGCGACGAGGACCTGCCAGGACTGAAGCGTAACCGGGATGCCAACCCCGGCGATGTCCCACGACATCTGCGCGGCGCCGCGGATCCGGAGCCCTCTCCCCGGTACGAGCTCGATCGCATGCGGGCGCGTCACGGTCATGGACCGGCCCCGGCGCTCGTCGATGACCACGCGCAGCGGCGTGATCGACTCGACGAGCAGCGCGAGCTCGTCCCTGGTCACTACGGCGGAGAGCAACATCGTATCGAGCTTGGCCACCGGACATGCCCGGTGGCGGTATGGCGATCTGCGAGGTCCGTGCCTGCGACGAGCCGCGGTGAGACTCGGGGTGGCCGCCGTGGGAGAGCTCGGCCCCCGCGCAGGTCGTCACCGCTTCGGCGACACCCTCGCGCCGAGCGGCTCCTCTTGCGCGCTCACCTTGAGTGAGCCGGTGGAACCCACGACGAGGTTGAGCTGCAGCCGGATGAGGTCGACGTCGGCCACCGAGATCACGATGTCGCCCGCAACGACCGCTCCCTTGCCGAGCACGCGGTCGAGCGCCTCGACGAGCGAGACGTTGCGGTTGTCGTCACGCAGCAAGGGACCGCTCACCTCATTCTCCTTCCGCGTAAAGCGCCGCGCCGAGCTCCGTGAGGCGCTCGAGCCCTCGCGGTTCACCCTGCCTGCCCACCGCGATCTGCCGCACGTCGGGCAGCATCTCGCAGAGCCTCCCCCGCACGTGCTCTTCCTCGCGGCGCCTGGCGCTGCACGAGGCACACGCGCTCGCCGGAGTGACCATGTTGACGAACAGGAGCGGCGCGTCGATCCCGAGCCTGCGGCAGCTCGCTAGAAGGTCTTCCGTCTCGGCCAGGGCCATCGCGGTGGGTATGGTGACCACGTAGAGAGCGGTAGAGGCGGGGTCGGCGAGCAGGCGGCGGAACCGGCGCAGCTCCTTCGAGATCGCGACGAGGCGCTCCGCCACGCGCGGTATCCCGAGCACGGACCTGTATTTCAAGAAGAGCTCGAAGAACGCCTTCAGCCAGCGATCGACGAGCTCAGGCATCTCGAGCAGGCGCACCAGGTGGCCGGTTGGCGCCGTGTCGAAAATGAAGAGATCGATCTCCTGCTCGGACATGACGTCCATGGCGCGGGTCAATGCCATGATCTCGTCGAGCCCCGGAGGGGACAGGTCGAATAGGCGTTCCATCACCTCGCGGTCGAACACGAGGTCGAGGCTCCGCAGCGCCGACGAGAGGAACTCGTCCAGCTCGGTGGCGTACTGGCGTTTGAGCTCCTCGAGCTCGGCTTGCGCGTCGATCTCGAACGCCGTGAGGCCCGGCACCACGGCCTTGGGCGCGGCGCCGACCCACGCATCGAGGCAGTCGCCGATGGAGTGCGCAGGGTCGGTCGAGACGAGCAGCGTTCTCTGCTGCGGCCGGGCACGCGCGAGGTGGAGCGCTGTCGCGCAGGCGAGCGTCGTCTTGCCGACGCCGCCCTTCCCGGCGAAGAAGAGCATCCGTAGCCCCACTGGCGGGAGCGGCGCCCTCCCCTCGACGCGCGGCCGGGCGGGAGCAGCGATGCCCGCTGGCGGCGCGGGCTCTGCCTCGAGGTCCAGGACCCGCGCCCCATCCCAGAACGTCTCGAGCCCATGGGACCCTCGCACCTCGTCCGGGTACCATGGCACGCCCCAGAACGATCGGCTCGCGAGGCGGGCCGGGAGCCGTGCTAGCGCCCTCCGTTGCTCGGCGGCCATCGCGTCACACACGGGGCACCCGCTCGGCGAGGCAAGCCTGTTGACCACGATCTCGCCGGCCGCGATGCCGAGCCGATCGAGCTCGTCGAGGAGCCTCTCGGACTCACGGACGCTCAGGGCTTCAGCGAGCAACGTGAGCACGAATCGGCACCGGACGGGGTCCGTGAGGAGTCCGTTGGTCGAGGACACGGTCCCGCGGAGATCATCGATGAAGCGGTCGAGATCGTCGGGCTGGTAAACGCCGCGGAAGACCTGGCTCATGTACCGGTGCTTCGCGAGGAGGCTGTCGAGCGCGTCGATCCAGCGGGTCAGGAGCTCGGGCATGGCCACGAGGCGCAACGTGTGCCCGGTTGGCGCCGTGTCGACCACGATCCGGTCCTCCGGGCTCGTCTCGATGCGTTTGGCGATCTCGAAGAACGCGATTAGTTCATCCATCCCCGGCAGCGACAGGTCGAGGAGACTGCGGATGTCTTCCTCGTCGAGGAACGTGCCTCGGGACGCCAGCTCGCGGAGCTTCGGGCCGTTGGCGCGGCGGAACGCGTCCATGTGCTCCGCTGCATCGAGCTCCACGACCTCGAGGTTCGGAGGCGGGGGGAGCCCGCCGAGGCTGTCCACGAGCGAGTGAGCGGGGTCGGTGGAGACGAGAACCAGCCTCCGATTTGCGTCGAGGTGCGCGAGCCGCAGCGCGGTCGCCACCGCGCAGGTCGTCTTCCCGACACCGCCCTTGCCCCCGAAGAGGATGAGCCGGAGCTCGGAGGCATGGAGGAAGTCCGGGCCAGAGCGGAGGTCGACGTCGGCGCGTTCGCGGAGGACCACAGCCGCTCCGCTCATGTCGCCTTGGCTCCGCCGCCGCGCTCCTCTTCGGTCCCGGCTTCGGTCCCGACCTCACCGCTCGGCTCGCCCTCCTTGCGCTCTTCCCCCGGCCCCCCCTCGAGCAGCTTGTTCACGCGATCGAGCTCGTCGAGCAGGACCTGCTCACGAGTGTCGAACTCCGCCTCGGTGATCCGCCCGGTGTCGAGCAGCATGTAAAGCTCGCTCAGGTCGCTGGTGGTGCGCTGGCGGCGGCTTTCGAGCTCGGCCTTGGCGGTCTCCGAGATCTTCTTGAAGATCCAAAGCAGCCCCCTGAAGGGTGCGGCGATGATGTCATCCAAGATCAGCATTCGGCGCCTTGAGGTGAAGGAGCGCGAAATCGAACGGCGGGAATGGACCGGCGTATTCGAGCGCGAAGTGCTCGTCGAAGCGCTTGCCTGCCTCTTGGACCATCGACTCCAGCCCGCCGACGGAGCCTTTGTCGACCAGACAGGCGAGGCGCGCCAGCTCATTGTCTTTGCGGCAAGGTAGGTGCTTTACGTCACCGACGTGACCGGCGAGCGCCTCTTCGATCTGGCGTCCGTAGGATTCGCGAATATCCGTCAGGGCTGCCTCGACGGCCTTCCCGAAATCGATCTTTTCCTCGCGCGTCGCGGTGCTCTCGGGCCCGAACAGTTGGTCGCGTTGCTGCACGAGCTCGGGGTGCTGGGCAAGCAGGTGCTCGAACATGCTGGGGCTCTCGGCCGTGTACGTGAGACGGACGGTCACCTCGGTCTTGCCGCGAAGGTGCTGAATCTGGTCGATGAGCTCCTGGTGGTGGGTCGAGAGGAGCTTCTTCACGCCCTCGACGCCATCGGCGACGGTGCCGAACGAGAACGGCAAGACCGCAGGGCTCGTGTCGAGCAAGCGGCTCAGCACCGCCTGGTGCGCCGCAAGGTTCCTGCGCTCGGGCCGAAGCTCCTTCTGGACCTCCAGGTCGCTGACCACCACCTTGAGGCTGTTCTCGTCGATGGTATAGACGTGATGCTTCTCGATCCCGTCGCCGAGGTCCACTGCGAGGGGCTCTGGGACTATGGCGTAGAGATAGACACCGGTGCTCGGCTCCCCCGGCTCTGGTCGTGCGCCTTCGGATTGAATGTTGCTCATTGGTGTGGACCTTTCTCACGCGCTAGCGGTAGTCGGCATGGCCGCGGTCGCGGTCGCAGCCACGGCGTCGGCGTACCGGAGATACGTGTCGACCGACGCGATGACGACGCGCGCCTGAATGCCGATAATTTCGATCCCCACCAGCGAGACCTTCACCCACGCATCGATGACGATGCCCTTGTCCAGGATGAGGTCGATTACCTCCGCTAGGCCTCCGCCGGATGGACCGCCCTGTCTCTGCACCTGTGCCACGATGACCTCCCTGCTGGGGGCTGCGTGCGCCAGTTCCGCCCCCTAGCTGCACGACTTCAGTGCACGGTCGTGCCGCTTCGGTCGAGAAACGAGATGGGTCATGAGTCGCTCACGTACCCTCGGGCCGGACGCTGCAGACCGTGTACCAAGCGGTCGCCGCCACTGCCGCCAGCAAACCGGTCATTGCGTCCTTCGCGTGGGACAGTGCCACCGTACCGTGGAGTTTCGGCGCGTCGATGGCGAGTCGTCCGCGCGCACGCCCCGGAGGCGAAGAACGTCACGTTCGAGGTCGAGACGCACTCGAGGCTTCGGTATCGACGACTGCAAACCGCCTCCAGCGCGTTCCGGCGGACATCATCCATTCGCTTCGCAAGCCGACGAGGTCGATACGAAGCGTCCTCGTCCGACGGACAAGCGCGTATGGGCGAGCCTGGAGAAGTCGGCGCGTGGGGTCGTTCGCGAGGCCTTCGCCGAGGCGCTCCGTCGGGATCCGCAGAAGGCGCGCTCGTGGGTCGTGCTCGTCGACGGCGAACCGAAGCAGCTGCGCGTCGTGAAGGCCGAAGCGCAACGCGCTGGCGTGAAGCTCACCATCCTCGCCCCTCGCCGACATCGTGCGCTTCAGGTCAGCGCTTCGATAGCGCGCGGATCCCCAACACTCCGGCGGCGATCGCACCGAGGCCGAGTGTCAGCCGGAGCGGGTCGTGCTCGATGACGTCGACCCGATCCGCAAGCATGAGCAACATCCAGCGGCGCGGCTTGTAGTCGGGGATCTCATAAGCGATCCGGCGGATGACGCCCGACAGCCCACGCAGCGGTACGGCCGTACCGTAGACCGGTGTGAGGGCACGGTAGCGGCTCTTCGCCGACGGACGACCCACGGCCTGCTGAACGGGAACGCCACCGACGTCGACGAGCGGCCTCGGCGGATGACGTTCCTCGGGAACGCCAGGACGATTCTCGACGCTGGCGTCGGCGCCCCAACCGATGATTCCGAACTGTTGCATGAGAGGTCTCCCAAGCTCGATGGTGATCACGCGGCGTTCGGGACGAGAACGCACTTCATGCAGTCATCGAGCTTGTGCTGGAACAGGTGATAGAGGTCGGGGGCTGCTCCGAGCGGCCCGCGGTGCGTGATGATGCCCTTCGGCTCGATTCGGCCGGCGCGAATGTGCTCGAGGAGGTGTGGCAGGTAGCGCTTCACGTTGCACTGCGCGGCACGGAGCGTAATGCCCTTGTTCATCAGCTCGCCCAGCGGAACGAGATTCCACGGCGGGCCATAGACGCCGATGGCGACGACGTGACCAGCGCGACGCACGCTCTGTACGGCCCAGTGGAGACCGGTCGGCGAGCCGGCTTGCAGTTTGGCCTTGCCGGTGACCCTGTCCAGGATCGAACCGGAGGCTTCACAGCCGACCGCGTCGATGCAGACGTCGGGACCGCGACCATCCGTCATCTTGCGCAAGCGTCCGACGACATCGTGACCGCCGGCCTCGCGGTAGTCGACGACTTCGGCATTCGCGTATCGGCGCGCGAGCTCGAGACGGTAGTCGTAGTGGTCGACGATGATCACCCGTCCGGCGCCCATGAGCCAAGCCGACTTCGCGGTGAAGAGACCGACCGGGCCGGCACCGAAGACGGCAACCGTATCCCCTTGCTTGATCGATCCCATCTCCGCTGCTTGGTATCCGGTCGGGAGGATGTCGGATAGGAAGAGGACATCCTCGAAGTCCATGTCGTCGGGGATCGACATCGGGCCGACGTCTGCGTACGGGACACGCACGTACTCGGCTTGCCCGCCGTCGTAACCGCCGGTCGTGTGCGAGTACCCGAAGACGCCGCCAACCAGGTCGTTTGCAGGGTTGGAGCGATCGCACACGCTCGTCAGACCGCGCTCGCAGAAGAAGCACGTACCGCACGCGATGTTGAACGGAACGACGACACGATCACCGCGCCTGAGCGACTGCACGCCCGAGCCCACCTCCTCGACGACGCCGGCGAACTCGTGACCGAACGTCGATCCGACCCGAGTATCCGGCACGAGCCCGCTGTAGAGATGGAGGTCCGAACCGCAGATTGCCGAGCGCACGACCCGGAGGATGATGTCATCCGGATGCTCGATGCGTGGGTCGGGCTTCGTCGTCACCTTGACCCGATTGGGACCGCGATAGGAGAGAGCCTGCATGGCGCGGCGTCATGCAACCGGTGGACCTGGTCCCGCAGGCCCAGGCGCTCACATCGAGTCGGTCGAGTCGAGTCGACCTCGACCTCCTCGCGGAGGTCCTGCTTGCGAGGTGCAGCGATACGGTTCAACAGGGAGCGTAGCGGACTCGGCATCTCGGTTCGCTCGGAACCGAGCTCGACGCCATGCCCGCAGTCCTCCC
This sequence comes from Myxococcales bacterium 68-20, assembly GCA_001899635.1. Taxonomy (GTDB): domain Bacteria; phylum Myxococcota_A; class Polyangia; order Polyangiales; family Polyangiaceae; genus Labilithrix. Next base: position 256,079 of record MKVQ01000016.1, read on the forward strand.
CGGCGACGCCCCACGGAAGCGTGCGCTCCGGACCCAACGAGACCTTGCGGTGTGCCGGGAACGTCCTGTGCTGCGCTCGAGGCGTCGACGCGAATCAACATCACGAGCATTCATCGCGACGGATGCTACCCTCATGCACTCGGGGCGGCGCCATGCGATGGCTGGTCAGGGGGATTCCTTCGGTGCGACCTTCGTGTAGCCGCTCGACGAACGGCAGTCTCGGCGGCGGCTCATCCCCCATCCATCATCCATCCATCGTTCGAGCTCTCCCGCGAGATCTCCGTCCGATACCGACCAAGAACTCAACCTAGGCGCGAGTTGCGTCTCCCAAACGACGAGGTGACCTGTGGCTGCGAAGAAGAAGTCTGGCGGGCGCTACGGCAAGAAGGCGAGCAGCAAAGTGGCGAAGGCGATGGGAAAGCGAAAGCGCGGTTCGCTTCGCTCCGGGGGCTCCGGCAAGAAGGTGAAGAATCAGAAGCAGGCCATCGCGATCGGTCTCTCGGAGGCCCGCAGCGCCGGCGGCAAGGTGCCCTCGAAGAAGAAGACCGCTTCGAAGAAGGGCGGGTCGAAGAAGAAGACCGCTTCGAAGAAGGGCGGGTCGAAGAGGAAGACCGCTTCGAAGAAGGGCGGAGCGAAGAAGCGCTCGAAGTAGTGAGAACGCGCAGTCGACGTCGTCGAGATCGCCTCTACTCGTCGACGTCGTCCGTGCGCCTTTCGCCTGTCTGGTGCGCTGTTCACGACGAGACGCTCAGCCCGCACGCCGCGTCCAGCGCTCGCGCTCGCATCCGCGACCCAAGCTTGCAGCGCGAGGCACGACGCCAGATCAGCCTCCTTGGCGCGAGAGCTGCCTCGCCGCCCATGTGAGCTCGACGCTCCCTCAGCCATATCGAGTCGTGCTCCTCGCCTTCGGCGTCGCAGCGATCGCGGCGCTCGTGGTGCTCGCAGCCAAGGCGCTGTTGGTGCTGTTCGGCGGCTGTCTGCTCGCGCTCGTGCTTCGTGCACTTGCCTCCGGTCTCGCACGTCGGACGAACACCTCGTACGGGCTGTGCGTGGCCGCGCTCGTCTTCACGATCATGGTCGGCGCCGTCGCGATGCTCGTTCTCGTGGGACCGCGACTCCTCGATCAGATCGTCGAGCTGGTGAACCGCCTCCCGGCCGCGGTCCAAGACGTATTGACCCGGTTTCGGCATGCCCCGATCGGGCGCATCATTGCGCCGACAACGCCGCGCGGCGGCGCCGATGCGCAAGCGGTGGCCGTGAGCGCATTCGTCGCACTCGGCACGACCCTCGAGGTGCTCGGCGGGTTCGCGGTCATCTTCTTCGTCGGCGTGTACGGCGCGGCGAGGCCGTCCGACTACGCCCGCGTCCTTTTCGCGGTCACCCCCAAGCACCTCCGACGTCGGGTGATTCGAGCTCTACACCGGGTCGAGAACAATCTCACACGATGGATCCTGGGCCGCCTCGTCTCCATGCTCTTCGTCGGCGTCACTTGTGCGCTCGCGTTCACGCTGCTGCACGTTCCGCTCGCCCTGAGCTTGGCCGTGCTCGCGGGTCTTCTCACGTTCGTCGAGTACATCGGCGCGATCGTCTCTGCGATTCCTCCCGTCGTTCTCTCCTTCACGCGCAGCCCCACCGACGCGCTCTCGGTCCTCATCGTGTATTCGGTCCTCCACCTCATCGAGGGCTACGTCCTGACCCCTCTCCTCGCACGCGCGACGGTGCGCTTTCCACCGGCGCTCACACTCGCTGGCCAGCTCGTTCTCGGAACCCTGCTCGGGCCGCTCGGGCTCACATTCTCCACACCGCTCCTGATCCTCGTCCTATCGGCCGTGGCCCCTACCCTCCTCCGGCCCCGGCGCGTCGGTGACGGGAGGCAGACCGCGAAGGACGCCGGACACGCGGCCCGGCCCGGCCACTCTCGTTGGGCGGCTCTCGGCCAAACGCTACGACGCGCCGTCGATGCCGTCGGCCTCCACTCGGCGCGACGGAATCGCTGAGCCAATCAAGCGCGTCGGTTCGCGCTTCCTGGTGCCGAAACTCCGCTCCGTCGAAGTGTGGACCTCCGCCAATCGAGAGAGCTGCCCATCTCACCGCTGGTTGCCACGCGCCAGAACGACGTGCGGCCAGGTCCGGCATCGATGTTGAAACGATGCGGGCATGAACGAGCCCGCCAGCCAGTCCAACCCCAAGAACAGAGGCGAACAGCCCCCGTTCGACGAGCGAGTGCAGCCGCATCCGGGCCATGAAGCTGCGATGCGAACGAAGCCCGACTTCGGAGAACATACCTATGAGGGCTCCGCGCGACTGTCGGGTCGTGTCGCGCTCGTGACAGGGGCGGACAGCGGGATCGGTCGCGCGGTCGCGCTTGCCTATGCTCGCGAAGGAGCAGACGTCGCGATCACCTATCTGGACGAGCGTGAAGACGCCGAGGAGACCAAGCGCGTCGTAGAGACGGCCGGGCGCAAGGCCATCCTGATCTCGGCAGACCTAGCGGATCCGAAGGCATGTGCTCGCATCGTCGAAGAAACCGTGAAGGCCTTCGGCCGGATCGACATCCTCGTGAACAATGCCGCCTTCCAAGGCAAGGCCGTCGAGCGCTTCGAGCAGATCGACGAAGCGCGAATCGAGCGCGCATTCCGCGTGAACATCATGGCGATGTTCCATATCGTCCGGAACGCCCTTCCACACATGAAGGAGGGCTCCGTCATCATCAACACCGCCTCGATCCAGGCCTATCAGCCAAGCGGACCGATCCTCGACTACGCGGCGACCAAGGGAGCGATCGTCACGTTCACCAAGGGCCTTGCGCAAGAGACGATCAAGAGGGGCATTCGCGCGAACGTGGTTGCGCCGGGCCCGGTCTGGACGCCGCTCATCGCGCAGTCGTTCCAGCAGGAAAAGATCGAGTCCTTCGGGAAGGACTCGCCGATGGGTCGCCCCGCACAACCGGCAGAGCTCGCACCGGCGTTCGTCTTCCTGGCATCCAACGAATCCTCGTACATCAATGGTGAGGTCCTGGGAGTGACCGGCGGCAAGCCGCTTGCCTGACTGCGCCGAGCGCCGATGCCCCGCATTGCTCACGGGTGCGGCTCCATCAGCTGAGCGGTGCTCCGCTTCCCGTCGACAGCCGCTGTCGGCGTGCACCGTGCCGTCGCGGGTGCTCGCCCCTTCACGCATCGTCCTCGATCACCTCGTAATCGTCAGCAGAAGATGCACGGAGAAGAGTGACCCGCTCTCCGCGACACCGAAGCTCGGTGAGCGCACTGTATGCATCGAGATCGCTGTTCGTCCGAAGTACCGCCCTCCGGACGTTGCCGCGAGTCACCACGACGACATACACTCCCATTCGCCAGGCCATCATCGTTCTACCTCACAACTCGCAAGAGCGACCGACCACCAGCCTCCGCCGGATCGAGCATCCGAATCTGCGAGCCCGCGCTGCACGAACATGAGCTCGCCCGTCCGTCACGCCGAGAGACGAACACCGTGCGCGCACGGGAATCACCCTCGTGCTTGTTCGATCATCCCAGCATACGCTTCAGTTCTAGCTCGGCAAGGAGAGGCCACTCCGCAGCTGCCGGCGCCAGCCCATGGTCATCGTCGCGTCGCTGTGACCCGTTGCCGTCACGAGCTCCGACCCGATACGGGGTGCGGATACCAAGCACTCACGCACCGCGCGACCACTCGTAAATGCAAGCACGCATCCGCGCTCGCATCGACACCATGCCACCACAACTTCGAGCGCGACGCCCAACATCAGCTGCGGCGCCGACTCCCGATATCCAGCCGAGGTCCGTCGAGCAACAAATCACGCCCAGCGATCGAATGGTCTACACGCGCGACCCACCTAACTTGACGCAGTAGAGGGATACGATTGCGTCGCCTACCTACCGCGCGGGCAATTGGGCAATTGATAGCGTACCGACACGATGTCGCGTTCGGCTGTTCGAGCGAAGGCTTGCGGCTCGTAGCGTTCCGCCTCGCCCCGGCGTGAGTGCCTCTCGCCGACGACGTTCGACCGTGCGCGGTCGCATGCGCGAGTGTCGGCGGATTGGCGGCACGTGCGCTGCAGGACAGCCATGCCGGTAACTGCCCCGTTCGCTACTCAGGGTGCAGCGTCGAGATCCTAAACCGGTAGGGCTTCGCGATGTCCAGGGAAACCGTTCTCATCACCGGTGGCGCAGGCTTCATCGGGTCGCACCTCGCCGACGAGCTGCTCGCACGCGGGTACGCTGTTCGCGCGCTCGACAATCTCGCGCCTCAGGTTCACGGCGAAGAGAAAAAGCGGCCAGCCTATCTCGCGAAAGACGTCGAGCTTCACCTGGGTGACGTTCGAGATCCCGCTGCTGTCGATCGCGCGCTGGAAGGCGTCGATGCTGTATTCCACTTTGCCGCAGCTGTCGGTGTCGGCCAAAGCATGTACGACATCGACCATTACACCTCCGTCAACAACGGTGGAACGGCCATCTTGTTCGAACGGGTACTGAAGCGCAAGGTGGGCCGTTTCATCGTCGCATCGAGCATGAGCGTGTACGGTGAAGGACTCTTCCGTGATCCACGCGGCAACGTGCGTGAAGGGCACGGACGGTCGCTCGACCAGCTCAAACGAGGCGTGTGGGAGCTCACGGACGAAGGCGGCTGCGTGCTCTCGCCGATTCCGACACTCGAAACGAAGCAACCCGCGCTCGAGTCGATCTACGCCCTTTCGAAATTCGATCAGGAGCGAATGAGCCTCCTTCTGGGACGCGCCTACGGCATCCCGACCGTGGCACTCCGCTTCTTCAACGTATTCGGAACACGGCAGGCCCTTTCCAACCCGTACACCGGGGTTCTCGCCATCTTCGCATCACGGCTGCTGAACGGAAACCGACCGCTCGTCTTCGAAGACGGCAAGCAGCAACGCGACTTCGTGAGCGTGAAGGACGTGGCGCGCGCCTGTTGCCTCGCGCTCGAAAGCGACGATGCAACTGGCCACGTGATCAACATCGGCAGCGGACGAGCTCACTCGATCGAAGACATTGCGCTTCACATGGCCGATGTCATGGACAGGCGGTCGCTCGTCCCCGAGATCACGGGCAAGTACCGGATGGGCGACGTTCGACACTGCTTCGCCGACATATCACTCGCGCAGCGCCTACTCGGCTACGAGCCGTCCGTAGGCCTCGATGAAGGGCTCACGGAGCTCGCCACCTGGCTCGATGGCCAGGTCGCGCGGGACCGCGTGGTGGAGGCACGAGCCGAGCTCGAAGCGAGAGGGTTGACGCTATGACTACCCTCGTTACCGGAGGCGCCGGCTTCATCGGCTCGAACGTGGTCAATCGCCTGCTCCAGGCGGGCGAACGCGTGCGCGTCCTCGACAACCTCTCGCGAATGGGCGTCGAACGGAACGTCGGTTGGCTGAAAGAGTGCCATGGCGATCGATTCGAGCTCGTGGTCGCCGACGTGCGCGACGCCAGCGCGATCGATGCGGCCCTGTATGGCGTCGCTCATGTCTTCCATTTCGCCGCGCAGGTCGCCGTGACGACGAGCCTCGACGACCCTCGTGCGGATTTCGCCGTCAACGGCCTCGGAACCCTGAACGTGCTCGAGGCCGCGCGGCGCATGCAGCAACCGCCGAGCATCCTCTACACGTCCACCAACAAGGTCTACGGCGCGCTCGACGATGTCTCGCTCGAGGCCACGTCCGCGAGGTACGAGCCTACCAATCACGACCTGCGAACATTCGGAGTAGCCGAGGATCGTCCGCTCGAGTTCCATAGTCCGTACGGCTGCAGCAAGGGCACGGCCGACCAATACGTGCTCGACTATGCTCGAACCTACGGGCTCGCAGCGTCGGTCCTCCGCATGAGCTGCATCTACGGACCTCGCCAGTTCGGCAACGAGGACCAAGGATGGCTCGCCCACTTCCTGATTCGCGCGCTGCGCGGGGAGCACATCACCATCTACGGCGACGGGCGCCAGGTCCGCGACGTCCTGTTCGTGGATGATCTCGTCGATGCCATGCTCCTCGTTCGAAGCAGAGCGCAGGAGCTCGCCGGCCGCGTCTTCAACGTCGGCGGCGGTCCCGATAGAACGCTCTCCCTCGTCGAGCTCCTCGATCGAGTCGAGCGTCTGACCAAGAAGGGCACGCCCTTACTCTTCGAGCCCTGGCGGCTAGCCGATCAACGGTGGTACGTCTCGGACCCGCGCGCCCTGATGCGAGCCGTGAGCTGGCGGCCGCGGATCGGCATCGAAGAGGGCGTCTCGCGTCTGCACGCGTGGCTCGTCGAACAACCGGACAATCGGACGGCGAAGAACCAGTCGAGAGTCGAGGTAGTGCCGTGAAGATCGCGCTCGTCAATCCTGCCTGGTCCTTCCAGGGGAGCATCTACTTCGGATGCCGCGAGGCGCATCTGCCGCTCGAGTACGGCTATGCGCAAGCGCTGCTCGAGGGGGCAGGACATGACGTGCTCCTAGTCGACGCCCAGCTGAGGGCGCTGGACTCTGCCGACGTCCGCGCGGAGCTCGCTCGCTTCCGGCCGCAGATGACCGTGCTCACCACGGCGCCGAGCTATCTCTTCTGGCGCTGCGCGCCTCCCGAGCTACGCGTCCCGATGACGACCGCGGAGGCCATCCGAGACGTGGCTGGCTGCCTCGTCATCGTCGGCCCGCACGCCTCGACGACCCCGCGAGCGACCTTGAAGAAGCTCGGAGCCGACTTCGCCATCGTCGGCGAGTGCGAGGACGTCCTCGTCGCCCTCGCATCATCACCGGATCGAGATGCACGACTACGCTCGGTGGTCTGGCTCGACGAGCTCGGTTCGCTCGGCGGCAATGGGGAGAAGAACGCAACGAAGATGTCGGAGCTTCCGGCGCTGCGTTGGTCGCGAGAGCTCCTCGACCGCCATATTCATCACCACCATCGATTCGATCGCCCGGCCCAGGGGAGCGGCGCCGAGGTCGAAGCTTCCCGCGGATGCCCGTATCACTGCACCTTCTGCGCGAAGGACAACTTCCGCAACGGGTTCCGCAAGCGCCCGCTCGCGACCGTCCTTGCAGAGCTCGATGAGCTGATCGGGAACGGCGTTCGCTATGTCTACTTCATCGACGAGATCTTCTTGCCGGACAAGAAGCTGCTCGAGGCGCTCGTGGAACGGGACATCGAGTTCGGCGTCCAGATGCGCATCGACAACTGGAGCACGGAGATGCTCGATCTACTCGGTGCGGCCGGCTGCGTGTCGATCGAAGCGGGGATGGAGAGCATCACCGAGCGCGGACGCTCGTTGCTCGCGAAGAACTGCAAGTTGACGACCGAGGAGCTCACGAGCCGCCTCATCCACGCGAAGCGAGCGGTGCCCTTCGTCCAGGCCAACCTGCTCGATTCGAGCAGTGATCCAAAAGAAGACGTCCAGGCATGGCGCAGGCGGCTGCACGACGCGGGAGTCTGGGCGAACGATCCCGTTCCACTCTTCCCGTATCCCGGTTCCCCGGAGTTCACCCTTCGCTTCGGCCACTGCGAGGACGATGCATGGGAGCGCGCCCACGCTCACTACCTCCGCGAGTTCGCCGCATTCAGTGACGTCCAGGACGAGCGGCCATGTCCGCTCTTCGAGCTCGAGCGAGTGAGCCATGATTGAGCCCCGCCGTCCGGGCACGATTCGCGGGCTCCGCCTGCTGATGACAACCGACACCGTCGGGGGCGTCTTCACGTACGCGATGACGCTCGCCGCCGGGCTCGTCGAACGCGGTGCGGAGGTTCACCTTGCGACCATGGGGCCGGCATTGAAGCCGTCTCAACGGGACGCTGCCAAGGACGTCGCCGATCTGGTCGTCCACGAGAGCACGTTCGCGCTCGAGTGGATGCCCGAGCCTTGGGAAGACGTGGAGCGAGCCGGGGAGTGGCTACTCGAGCTCGAGAGACGTGTCGCGCCCGACCTCGTGCACCTCAACGGCTACGTCCACGGGGCAACCGCGTTTCGCGTACCGATCGTCGTCGCCGGACACTCGTGCGTCCTCTCGTGGTGGGAAGCCGTAGTGGGTGAGCCGCCTCCTCCGGAGCTCGCGCGCTATCGAAGCGAGGTCCAACGCGGGATCCGGAGCGCTGCGGCCGTCATCGCCCCGACCTCCGCAATGATGCGGTGCCTGGAGCGCCACTACGGGCCGGTCGCGACTGGCGTCGTCGTAGCAAATGGAGTCCGCGCGCCGCTCGGGACACCGCACGCACGCAAAGAGATGGCGGTCCTGGCCGCCGGTCGTCTGTGGGACCGGGCAAAGAACATCGAAGCACTCTCGCGCGCTGCACCGTCCTTTCCCGGCCCCGTGCGAGTCGCAGGCTCCGACCAGCTCCCGGACGGCAGCCGCCGCGTGTTGCCACACCTGACGGCGCTCGGGTGGCTCGACGCCGAAGCGCTCGGACGCGCCATGGATAGCGCTGCCATCTTCGCTCATCCCGCACGGTACGAGCCATTCGGACTCTGCCCCGTCGAGGCCGCACTCCGCGGATGCGCGCTGGTACTGGGCGACATCGAGAGTCTTCGCGAAGTATGGGGCGATGGAGCACTCTTCGTCGCTCCAAACGACGACGAAGCGCTCTCCCATGCTCTTCGTAGCCTCGCTCTGGACGATGAGCTCCGCCGGGACCATGCGGCGCGCGCCACGACTCGGGCAGCAACGTTCACGGCGACGCGGATGGTCGAGCAGACGGCCACGGTCTACCTGCAGGTCCTCGGTGGCGGCTGCACGTCGCTGGATCCGATACGCGGCCAGAAAGGAACGGCCTCGCCGTGCGCATCGTGATCTTCTGCCATTCGCTTGCATCCGACTGGAATCACGGTAACGCGCACTTCCTCCGTGGCGTCGTCACCGAGCTCGTCCATCGAGGCCACGAGGTCCGAGCCTACGAGGACGAGAACGCCTGGAGCGCGCAGAACCTCGTTCGCGATCACGGTCCCGCGGCGCTCGAGCTGGCCCTGCACGCGTATCCGTCGGTGCGTCCCATTCGCTACGTCGACGCAGAGCTCGACGTCGACGAGGCTCTCGACGGAGCCGATCTCGTGCTGGTCCACGAGTGGAACAGCCACACGCTGGTCGCACGCATCGGTGCACACAGAAAGAAGGCCGACTCACGGTACCGGCTGCTGTTCCACGATACCCATCATCGCTCCGTGACCGACGAGGCGGCGATGCGTCGATACGACCTGTCCGGATACGACGGCGTTCTCGCGTTCGGCGCCGCCGTCGCCGATGTCTATTCAAGATCGGGTTGGGCGAACAAGGCCTTCGTCTGGCACGAAGCCGCCGACGTGCGTGTCTTCAGGCCGCTCGAACCATCGAGCGAACCGGACGGCGATCTCGTCTGGATCGGGAACTGGGGTGACGACGAGCGAACGAGCGAGCTGCTCGAAATGCTCCTCGATCCCATCCGCGATCTCGGGCTCGCGGCACGCGTCCATGGGGTGCGCTACCCACCCGAGGCGCTTCGCATGCTGGACGAGCGCAAAATCGAGTACGCGGGCTGGCTCGCGAACTTCCGCGTCCCCGAGGTGTTTGCGTCCTTCCGCGTGACGGTCCACGTGCCGCGACGACCTTACGTCGAAGCGTTGCCTGGTATCCCCACCATCCGCGTCTTCGAGGCGCTCGCCTGCGGGATCCCCCTCGTCAGCGCTCCCTGGAGCGATGCCGAGGGGCTGTTCACTCCGGGCCGCGACTACCTCGTCGCCCACGACAGCGCCACCATGCGAGACCATCTCCGAGCGCTCCTTTCGGACGAGGCCGCGCGACGAGAGCTCGCGACTCACGGCCTGAGCACGGTGCTCGAGCGCCATACGTGCGCTCATCGCGTCGACGAGCTCCAGACGATCGCTCGCGACCTAGGGGTACGCGGAGCTGTCTTGGCCTCCTCGAAGGCCGAACGGCGAGCCAAGACCGCAAGCGGAGCTCACACATGAAACGACCGCTCGAGATTGCGTTCTTCGGCTCGAGTCTCGTCTCCGCATACTGGAACGGGGCAGCCACGTATTATCGGGGAATGCTCCGCGCTCTGCACGAGCGCGGACATCGGATCACGTTCTTCGAGCCCGATGCCTACGAACGGCAGGCGCATCGCGACATCGACGATCCTCCCTACGCAAAGGTCGTCGTCTACTCCGGGACCGACGAAGGAGCGGCGCTCGGCATGCTCGAACGAGCACGCACCGCAGACGTCATCATCAAGGCGAGCGGGATCGGCGTCTTCGACGAGCTGCTCGAGCGTGAGGTCGCGCGCGCCCGGCGCCTCGGCTCATTGGTCGTGTTCTGGGACGTCGACGCACCGGCGACCCTCGATCGATTGCGGAACGATCCCGGAGATCCATTCCGAGCGCTGGTTCCGAGCTACGACCTCGTCCTGACCTATGGCGGCGGCCCTCCGGTCGTCCAGGGCTATCAGGACTTTGGGGCCCGCCACGTCGTGCCCATCTACAATGCGCTCGACCCCGATACGCATTTCCAGACCGCACCGGACTCGCGCTTCGCGGCCGATGTGTCGCTGCTCGCTAATCGACTTCCGGACCGCGAAGCGCGCATCGGAGAGTTCTTCTTCCGGGCAGCGACCGCTCTGCCGGACCATCGGTTCCTGCTCGGGGGCAACGGCTGGCATGACAAGCCCCTACCCGGAAACGTGCGGATGGTGGGGCACGTCTACACGGCCGATCACAACGCCTTCAACGCGAGCACCTCGTTCGTGCTCAACGTGGCCCGTGACAGCATGGCAACGTGCGGGTGGTCTCCAGCAACCCGCGTGTTCGAGGCTGCCGGAGCAGGAGCGTGTCTGATCACCGATGTCTGGCAAGGAATCGAGGAGTTCCTCACTCCCGGAGCGGAGGTCCTCGTAGCCGACGACGGCGAGGCGGTGGCTCGTCACGTGCGGGACACACCGGCCACACGCGCGCGCGTGATCGGCGAAGCCGCAAGGAGGCGAGTGCTCGCCTATCACACCTACGCGCAGCGTGCGCGGATCGTCGAGTCACTCCTCGATACGGGGCAGCACCCGAGGGAGGTCAGCCGATGAAGACGTCTTCCGAACGTCGGCGCTTCGTCGTCCTCGGGCTCTCGATCACGTCGTCGTGGGGCAATGGGCACGCGACGACCTATCGAGCGCTCTTGCGGCAGCTGGCAGCTCTCGGCCACGAGATCACATTCATCGAACGCGATCTGCCGTACTACGCGGCAAACCGCGACCTGCCAGCCGCTCCCTATGCCCGCACCTGCCTCTACTCCTCCCTGGAAGAGCTCTTCGACACTCATCGAACCGCCGTGCGCGACGCCGATCTCGTCGTGGTCGGCTCCTACGTACCCGAGGGCATCGCCGTAGGCCGGTGGGTGCAAGACCTCGCTCCTGGGCGGAGCGCGTTCTACGACATCGATACGCCGGTCACCCTCGCCGATCTCGCGTCGGGACAGTGCACCTATCTCGCGCCGGAGCTGATCCCCGGGTTCTCTCTCTATCTCTCGTTCACAGGAGGCCCGACGCTCGACTTCATCGCGAGCAGGTACGGCGCGCCCTGCGTGCGTCCGCTCTATTGCTCGGCGGACCCGGACACGTACTACCCCGATCGTGTGTTGACCTCGCTCGACCTGGGCTACCTGGGCACCTACAGCAGCGACCGCCAGCCCGCGCTCTCGCGCCTGCTTCTCGAGCCGGCGCGGCAATGGAGCGACGGTAGATTCGCCGTAGCCGGTGCACAATATCCCGCCACGCTCGCCTGGCCCGCGAACGTGCGTCACATTGCGCATCTTCATCCTGCCGAGCACCGCCACTTCTACGGGGCACAGCGCTTCACGCTCAATGTCACACGAGAAGCGATGGTACGGCTCGGCTTCTCACCCAGCGTTCGCCTCTTCGAGGCCGCGGCTTGCGGCGTTCCGATCATCTCCGACGAGTGGGCGGGTCTCGCCGAGTTCTTCGAGCCCGGTCGCGAGATCTTCGTTGCCCGAACGATGGAAGAAGCGCTCGCGATCGTGCGCGATCTTCCAGAGAAGGAGCGGGTCGCCGTCGCGACTGCCGGACGTGAGCGCTTCTTGCGCGAGCACACCGCGCGAGCACGAGCGCTCACACTGGATGGCTACACGCAGGAGCTGCTCGAGCAAAAGGGAGCTCGGACGCGTCCGAAGCCGACACAACCGAGGGTCCAATCATGAGGAGACATCACGCACTAGTGCTTGGTGGAGCGGGATTCGTCGGATCCCATCTCTGCGATCGACTGCTCGCTCGCGGCGACACGGTGTACTGCTTCGACAACCTGGAGACAGGGCGCCTCGAGAACATCGCGCATCTCGACGATCACGAGCGTTTCGTGTTCGTCCGTGGAGACGTCGTCGTTCCGTTCCAGTTCCCAGTCGATCGCATCTACAACCTGGCCTGTCCTGCGAGCCCGCCGCGCTACCAGGTCGATCCGGTGAAGACCACGCTCACGAGCGTGCTCGGCACGCTCAACGCTCTCCGTCTCGGCGCACGATCGGGGGCTCGAGTGTTCTTCGCGTCGACGAGTGAGGTCTACGGCGATCCCGAGGTGCATCCGCAGCCGGAGGTCTACCGCGGCTGCGTGAACACGGTCGGACCGCGCGCTTGCTACGACGAGGGAAAGCGCTGTGCCGAGTCTCTGATGACGGACTTCGCACGCCAACACGGGGTCGAGATTCGCATCGCTCGCATCTTCAACACGTACGGGCCGCGAATGGACCCAGCCGATGGTCGGATCGTCTCCAACTTCATCACGCAGGCCCTGTGCAGCGAGGATCTCACCGTCTACGGGGATGGGACGCAGACGCGTAGCTTCTGCTACGTCGACGACCTCATCGACGGCATCGTCGCGCTGATGGATCATCCGACCTTCTCGGAGCCGGTCAATCTCGGGAATCCGGACGAGTTCACGGTGCTCGCGCTCGCCGATCTCGTCCGCGAGCTCACGCGGTCCGAATGTGGCCTCGTGTTCGGGCCGCTCCCGGAAGACGATCCGAAGCTCCGGCGCCCGGTCGTCGACCGTGCGCGCGACCTCATCGGCTTCCGCCCGAAGGTGAAGCTTCGCGAGGGCCTCGAGCGCACCATCGAATACTTCGAGGCGCAGCTCGAAGCCGAGCTGTCGGGTTCGGGAAGGCGCCTCTTCGGCCAACGCCACAGACCCGGCCGCCGCGCCGCGACTGGAACCTGAGGAGATGGACCATGTGGGGCATCGTTCCGGCCGCCGGCATCGGAAGCCGCATCCAGCCACTGGCCTGCAGCAAGGAGCTCCTGCCGATAGGCAGCGTTGACGAGGGCGGAGTCCTGCGGCCTCGTGCCGTGAGCGAATACCTCGTCGATCGTCTGGTCCTCGGCGGCGCAACGAAGATCGCGTTCGTCATCTCTACCGCCAAGGCCGACATGGTCGAGTACTACGGCGCCGGAAGCGAGACGACCCCGGTCGCGTACGTCGTCCAACCCGAGCCGCACGGGCTCTGTGACGCTCTCTTCCGCGCGCTGCCGCTGGTAAGAGACGAGGAGCACGTGCTCGTCGGTCTGCCGGACACGATCTGGTTCCCCGATGGCGCGCTCGCCGAGCTCGGCGAGGAAGACCTCTCGTTCCTCTGCTTCCCAGTCGACCGGCCCGAGCTCTTCGATGCAGTCGATGCCGACGCCGCAGAGAACGTGCTCGAGGTGCAGGTGAAGGACGTTCGAGCGAGGACGCACTGGATCTGGGGTGCGTTCAAGGTGAAGGGCAACGTGCTCCGGCAGCTTCATTCCCTGTGGGTCGAGCGGAGCCAGAGCGATGCCTACCTCGGCACGCTGGTGAACGCTTGGCTTGCGCGCGGAGGCAGGGCGCGAGCTCGCAAGGTGGGCCGCTCCTACGTCGACGTCGGCACCATCGACGGATACCGCGAAGCCGTGAAGGCAACCGGAACCACCAGCGGTGTGGCTCGCGTCGCGAACGGCCGCCGCGCGGCCGGGGCGACGACCCCGAGGACGGGATCATGAATCGAGCAGAGATCCAGCGGCAGGTCGCAGAGCTCGGGCCCTGGTTCCACAACCTCGAGCTCGGAGGCGTCATGACGGCTCCGGCCCACTTCCTCGGCGACTATCCACGTCAGAAGTGGAAGCGCTTCCAACATGCGATCCCCTCCGATCTGCGCGGCAAGACCGTGCTCGACATCGGCTGCAATGCCGGCTTCTACAGTCTAGAGATGAAGCGCCGCGGTGCGAAAGCGGTCGTCGCGATCGACACTAGTGACCTCTACCTCGCCCAGGCGCGCTTCGCCTCGAAGGTCACCGGGATCGAGATCGACGTCCGAAAGCTGGACACCTACGACGTCGCCGAGCTCGGGACGAAATTCGACATCGTCCTCTTCATGGGCGTCCTCTATCACCTGCGCCATCCGCTGCTTGCGCTCGACCTGATCCACGAGCACGTCGTAGGCGACACGATGATCTTCCAGAGCATGCAGCGAGGCTCGCACGACGTGCTTCCTCTGACCGAAAACTACCCATTCTCGGAGACCGAGATCTTCGATCGAGCGGAGTACCCGAAGATGCATTTCGTCGAAAATCGCTACTCGGGAGACGAAACCAACTGGTGGATCCCGAACCGAGCGTGTGTCGAAGCGATGCTGCGAAGCTCGGGATTCCGCATCGAGACGCATCCCGAAGAGGAAGTGTACGTGTGCCGAGTCGAGGGAGGGGAGCGATGACCGTCGAAGCCGTGATGCTCTGGAACGAGCCGAACAACCTCTCCCATTGGGACTTCCACATGGATGAGGGCTGGAAGATCTTCGGAGCGATGACGAAGCTCGCGGGTAAGGAGATCGCGCGTGAGAAGCCGGGGCTCACACGCGTGCTCGGGGGGATGTCCCCAATCGATCCCGCGTTCTTGAAGAACCTCGAGGGAAAGGGCGTGCTCGACGCGGTCGACGCCGTCGCTGTCCATGGTTTTCCCCTCGACTGGAATCACTGGCAGATTCACGAGTGGCCGGAGAAGCTCTCGGAGATCCGCACGGTGACGCAGAAGCCGATCTGGGTGAGCGAGGTAGGCGTCTCGACGTTCGGCGCGGAGGAGGTCCAGGACTTCGGGCTGAAGCGTACCGCCGAGCTGCTCGTCGGTCGTGCTCCACGCATCCACTGGTACAGCCTCTATGACTTGCCTCGGGCGTGGCCGGCGACCACCCGACATCGAGAGGCGGAAGGCTCATCGTACTACCGGCACTTCTACATGGGACTTCTCCGCGAAGATGGGACGCCGAAGCAAGCGCTGCATCGCTTCGCCGACTACACGCCCGAGCTCGGCATCTGTCAGTGGTTCCACTACGAGGACCACCGGCTCGAGGATGCCGTCGATTGGCTTCGTCGGCTCGGTGTCCGTCACCTCCGAACGGGTCTCTCATGGGCCGACAGCCACCGGCCGAACGCCGATGCATGGTTCGATCGGCAGATGAAAGCACTCGAGTCGTTCGACGTGACGGTGACCTTCTGTTTCACACCGGGGGCGCGCGGTCTTCGCCCCGATCACACATCGCCACCGCAGCGCGTGGAGGAGTTTGCGGAGTTCTGCACCCGGATGGTGCGTCGCTACGTCGTTTGAGACGTCGCGTCGCTCACCGAGTGACGAGCTCGAGTAGCTGGCGCGCACGACGCTCTGCGGTGTGCTCGGCGAGCACGCGCTCACGCGCGCGTCGCGCAACGGCTTCGAGCTCGCCTTCGCCGACCTGGAGCGCTGCCACCACGTCGTCGGTTACCCGAGCAACGAGGATCTCGCGCCCGGTCTCGAAGAAATCGCCGAGCCCAGCCCAGTGGTCGCTGATGATGGGCACCCCACATGCCGCCGCCTCGAACAGGCGTCCGGAAGGACACCATCCGAGCTCGGCCATCGCGCCCCTAGTGACGTTGAGCGTGAGGCGCGACGATCCGTAGAATGCCGGGTGCTGCGTCGGAGGCACGTGGCTCCGCATCTCGAGATTTGCGGGCTTCGTCATGTGCGCCGGATACATGGGACCGCCGAGGAGGAATCGGCGTTCCGGGAGGCGAGTGGCCGGCGCGAGGAGGAAGTCCTCGACCTTCTGCTGCCGATCCGCCGCGTAGGTCCCGAGATAGGAGAGGTCGCACGTGAACGATGGGTCATGCTCTCCACGCCCGTGGGTCGAGAGATCGACCGATCCATAGAGAGGAGCCGTACGGCGCGCCCCCAGCCGCGAGGCGAGCTGCTCGAGAGCGCGGCCTCCCGTGTAGCTCAGCACCATGTCGAATGGGCCGAGGCCGACGGTGGGCAAGTACTCGACGCGCTCTCCGCGGCCGAGACGTTCGAGAGTGACCGGCGTGTCGAGATCGTAGAACACGCGACGTGCGCATGATCGGAGCACGACCTCCGCCGCGGCGTCCGCATCGGGGCAAAAGGAGGTCACGATCCCCACGTCGGCCGAGCTCACGGCGGAGGCGGCCGCGCGCGCGACGTCTGGCCAGGAGCCATAGAGGACGATCTCGTAGCCGTCCCCTCGGTGGAGATCCCGATTCTGCGCGTACCAGGGCATGTCTCGCTCGAAGAACGCCACCTGGTGCCCGTCTCTCGCGAGTGCGCGCAAGAGCCCCCGCCACAAGGTCGCGTGCCCGTTGCCCCATGCCGACGAGACGGACAGCCCGAAGACGACGAGTTTCATCGAGCACCTCCCCGCGCCTCGAGAGGCCAGCCAGCCTCGGCAGCGACGAGCCGAGCGACATCCTCTCGCATTCGAATCGAGGGCAGCCTGGCGCGAGCTTCGGCCCCGAGGCGTGCAAGCGTGTACGCGACCTTCCTTCGCGTTTGGTCCAGCCCGAAGTAGTCGGCGTATCCCGGACTGTTCAACGAAAAGAACGAGAGGCCGTCGGCGTCGTTCAGGAGCTCGACGCCGGGATCCTGCCCTCTTCGCTCATGCACGGCAACGAGCTCGCGTACCCGCAACGCGATTGGCCGATCGACGCCAACATGGCAGAGGATCTCGTACGCGCGGTCGGCCCCCCGGCGGGCATGCCTCTCCTTGAACGCGGCATAGTCCGGTGCGTGATGCTCGACGCGGAGCTCGGCTTCGCTCTCGAGCCGCTCGATGTCGTGAAAGAGCGCGGCCAGCTGGACGGTCAGGTTCGCGTTCGGCGCAAGGCGCAGGGCCCACTGCCACGTGTCGATGGCATGGTCGAGGTCCGCCTTCACGAGCGGCTTCCCACAATCGTGCAGCTCCTCGTGAGCGAGGAGCACGTCGTCCCAGAGCGGCACCGATGAAGCCGCGTTGCGCCGATCGACGAAGCGCTGGCATCGAGTGAGCACTTCGATCGCGACTCCGGGGAGGTCGGCACCGCACCCGCGGACGACAATCGCAGTGGTGCGCCTTCGGCACGCGTCGAGCTCTCGGTCGACGGACATGAATACTTCGTCGTCGCGATACCAGCCATCCGTCTCGACGACGAGGGCATCGTTCCCCTCCCCGGGCGCCGCATTCTCGACCCGAACCGACGGCATCTCGATCTCGAGGCGCCGCAGCTTCGATGGACTCAGCGCCCCCTCGGTGACGACCAGAATCAGGCGCTGGAGCTTCGTTCGAGCTCGCGTCTCCATGCGGCTCCACGATGCAAGTCGCACTCCACCAAAGTCACCGGTCCTCGTCTTGCACGATCGAGAGCGGAGGTCCCCATGCAAGTGCCATCCACCATTACCCCGGCGAGCGGACGAGTCGCAGTGCTCTGCGCCGGCATGGGTGCGGTCGCAACGACTTTCATGGCGGGTGTGCTGCTCGCGCGTCGCGGACTGGGGCAGCCCATCGGGTCGCTGACTCAGATGGGCACCATCCGACTTGGACCTCGCAAGGACGGGCGCGCACCGAAGATTGCCGACTTCATCTCCCTGGCAAGCCTCGACGACCTCGTCTTCGGTGGGTGGGACATCTTCCCGGACGACGCCCACGCGGCTGCCGTCGACGCCGCTGTCCTGTCCGCCGCGGATCTCGACACCGTCCGGCACGAGCTCGCCCAGATCAAGCCGATGCGTGCCGTGTTCGACCCAGCCTATGTCCGCCGCCTGGACGGCAGCCACGTCAAGACAGGCAAGTCGAAGGCGGACCTCGTCGAACAGCTCCGCGACGACATCCGCGCGTTCCTCCGCCTCCACGAATGCTCGCGTGCAGTCTGCATCTGGTGCGGATCGACGGAGGTCTTTCAGGAACCCGCGCCCTGCCATGCGTCGGCGCAGGCATTCGAGAGAGGTCTACTCGCTAACGACAGCGCGATCTCGTCATCCCAGATCTACGCTTGGGCGTGCATGAAGGAAGGCGTTCCGTTCGCAAACGGTGCGCCGAACCTGACCGTCGACTTTCCTGCAGCGTGGGAGCTCGCGCGTAGCTGCGGGGTCCCCATCGCCGGCAAGGACTTCAAGACCGGCCAGACCCTCATGAAGACGGTCATCGCTCCGGCACTGAAGGCGAGGATGCTCGGTGTGCGAGGATGGTTCTCCACGAACATCCTCGGCAATCGCGACGGCGAGGTCCTCGACGATCCAGGATCGTTCAAGACGAAAGAGAACTCGAAGCTTGGCGCGCTCGAGCTCATCTTGCAGCCGAAGCTCTACCCCGCGCTCTACGATGAGATCTTCCACAAGGTCCGCATCGAGTACTACCCGCCTCGGGGCGACGCGAAAGAAGGCTGGGACAACATCGATCTCTTCGGTTGGCTCGGGTATCCGATGCAGCTCAAAGTCGACTTTCTCTGCCGCGACTCGATCCTCGCGGCACCACTCGTGCTCGACCTCGCGCTCTTCCTCGATTTCGCGAAGCGCGCTGGTCTCTCGGGCACTCAAGAGTGGCTCAGCTTCTACTGGAAGTCTCCGATGACGGCGCCGGGCCTCACTCCTGAGCACGACCTGTTCATCCAGCTCAAGAAGCTCAAGAACACCCTGCGGTGGCTCAAAGGCGAGCAGCTCATCACCCATCTCGGAAACGAGTATTACGACTGAGGATCGACTCACGCGCACGCCTCGAGATCGGCATTGCGCAAGCTCCAGCGCGCAGCCGCCGAGGCTTCCATCGCGAAAGCAGCTAGCGTCGGGCTTCGGTGACTACCCGAAGCACAGGGGCGCAAACGCGACGGAATCGATGGTCGATGACTGGCATACATGCCGCGGTCATCGCGCTTGCGTTCCATGGCTCGACCATCTCCGGTTGCAGGCCATCCGAGATGCCCGGACAGACGTCGACGGTCGCGCTCCCTTCGCCAGCTCTCGACATCATGCCGCTCCGCGCCGAAGTCTGGGCACGAGAAGTGGCCATGCACGGAGGCACTGCCGACACCGTCCTCGCGCGCTGCCGAGTGACGTCCGACGTCGTCGACATGCCTGCACGAGTCGAGGGCTCGCGTTGGTCTGCACGCGTGCCTCTCGCCGAGGGCACCAACTCGGTCGCCGTGACCTGCCACGATGACGCAGGTCGCGAGCACCGCAGCGCCACCGCGCGGCTCCACGGAATGCTCCGACAATCCCGGCTCGGGCCCGAGCGCCCGACGATCGGTCCTGCGGCTCGCGACGCCGTCGTCTACGGGGTCATCCCCCCGCTCTACGGTGCTCCCCCGCTCCGAGCCGTCCGCGAGGCCCTGCCCGAGCTCGCCGAGCTCGGCGTCGACATCCTCTGGCTCTCGCCGACCTTCGAGAATGCGCCTCGCGACTATGGCTACGCAGTGACCGATTACCTTCGTGTGCGCCCCGACTATGGAACACACGACGATCTCACCGAGCTCGTAGCCAGCGCGCACCGCCACGACATGCGCATCGTGCTCGACTTCGTGCCGAACCACACGTCGATCCACCATCGCTACTTCCAAGAGGCCCGAGACATGGGCCGCGCCTCGCACTACTGGTCCTTCTATCTAAGGGACCCGGACGGAGCGCCGACCCACTACTTCGATTGGAGCCACCTGCCCAATCTCGACTATCGCAACGCAGAAGTCGCGCGGTGGATGACCGAGGCTGGCCGACGATGGCTGGAGGACACGGGCATCGATGGGTACCGCATCGACGTAGCATGGGCGATCCAGGATCGATCCCCATCGTTCTTCGACGCATTTCGCCGCGAGATCCGCGCCATCGACCCACGAGCGTTGCTCTTCGCGGAGGCCTCCGCACGTGATCCCTACTGGCTCGAGCACGGCTTCGACGCGGCCTACGACTGGACCGACACGCCCGGCGAGTGGAGTTGGAACGCAGTCTTCCATCCTGCCGACGGGATTCCGGATCGACTCGACGCGGCGGTACGTGCGTCGCCCTCATCCACCATGCGCTTTCTCGAGAACAACGACACGGGCACGCGCTTCCTCACGAAGCACGGCGTCGGAATGACCCGGGTCGCGTCCGCCGCTCTCCTGACGCTACCCGGGATCCCCGCGCTCTTCACCGGACAGGAACGCGGCGCAGAGTATGAGCCCTATGCACGAGAGACGCCTCTCGACCGCGAGGATCTCCACCAGCTACGAGACCATTATCGAGCGTTGATCGCTGTCCGCCGCGCGCTCCCGGCCCTGCGCTCGGACGAATATGCGCGGCTCGAGCTCACCGAACGCGATGATCGCGTCCTCGCGTTTCGCCGTGGCTCGGGTGCGGCCCCCGGAGAGACGGCAATCGTCGCGCTGCGGTTCGACTCGACTACGGCTCGAGCGCGCGTTCGACTCCCCGAAGCGCTGAAAGTGATCCGAAATTGGAAGGACACCTTCAGCGGCCAAACACTCACTGCAAGTGACGGCGTTCTGAGCGTGGAGCTCGCTTCGTGGGGAGCTCGGGTGCTCGTTCCGATGCCGAAGGCCGGGGCCGCTCAGGCGGCGAGGAAGAGCCCGCGCGATTGACGGCGCACGAGCCCGGCGTACCGGCCTCCCGCTCGGAGCAGCTCTTCGTGCGATCCTTGCTCCACGATGGTCCCGGCTTCGAAGACGACGATGCTGTCGGCTTCGGTCACCGTCGTGAGGCGATGAGCGATCACGAACGTCGTACGGCCCTTCGTGAGCCTGGAGAGCGCCTCACGAACCGCGTCCTCGCTCTCCGCATCGAGCGCGCTCGTTGCCTCGTCGAGCACGAGAATGGGAGCGTTCTTCAGGAGCGCACGCGCGATCGCAATCCGCTGGCGCTCTCCGCCCGACAGCTTCCCCCCACGCTCGCCGATCTTCGTGTCGTATCCTGCCGGCAAACGCATGATGAACTCGTGCGCATTCGCGGCACGCGCTGCGGCCTCGACCTCAGCAAACGTCGCCTCCGGCCGCCCGAACGAAATGTTGTCACGGATGCTGTCGTCGAAGAGCCAGCCGTCCTGGAGCACGACGGCAATTTGCTTCCGGAGACATCCCTGCTTCACGTCGCGCAGATCGAGACCGTCGACGAGGATCCTGCCCCGCGTGGGATCATAGAGGCGCTGGAGAAGCGCCATGAGGGTGCTCTTCCCACCGCCGCTGGCGCCGACGAGCGCGATCATCTGTCCGGGCTCCACGGTGAAGCTCACGTCCCGTAGAACCGGCACCCCCGGACGATATTCGAATCTCACGTGCTCGAATCGCACCGCACCCGTCAACGGCCCCACGTCACGCGCGTCGGGTGAGTCGCGGAGCGAGTCGTGAGCATCGAGGATCGACGTGACGGCTTCGACGGAGACGGTTCCTTTGCAGAGCGACTGGTACATGCCCGTGAGCGACTGCACCGGCTGGAAGACGCCACTGACGTAGCCGAGAAAGGCGACGAGAGTCCCTAGCGAGATCTCCCGCTCCATGACGAGGTAGCTACCGACGGCGATGGCGGTCACGCGCGCGATGGCCATCACCGCCCCCTTGGTCGCATTCGTCGAGGCATCCGTCATGATGCCTTGCGCGACGATCGCGTTCGCGTCCTCCACACCGCCGAGGAAGCGACGCTTCTCGTCTTCTTCTCTCACGAAGCTCTTGACGACGGCGATACCGGACAACACCTCGTTGAGCCTGCCGAAGAGCGCCATCCAGCGCTTCATGAGCTTCCGCTCACGCGTGGTCTGCTCGTTCGCTGCGCGAGCACCGATGATCGCCGGAATGGGAGCGAAGAAGAGGACGACGAGGGAAAGGCGCCATTCCAAGCGGAACATGATCGCCGCTGAGACGGTGAGATACACGATGGACGGCAGCACGTGCAGCACCGCGTCGGAGAAGGCAGTGACCGAACCAGAGATCCCGCGCTCGATCTTCGTCGTGAGCGCACCGACGGTCTCCTCCCGATGATGCAGGAGCGGAAGAGAGTGGAGGCGACCGACGGTCTCGCGAAGGAGATCGGACGTGACCGCAAGACGAACGCGCCACATCGAACAATCGAGAAGCGCCAGCAACATCTCACGGGCAAGCAACAAGACGACGAGAACGGCGATGAAGAGGAGGGCGCGTCCAGCGCCGTCCCCCCCAACGCTCACGGCGTCGAATACCTGCTTGTAGAAAAGTGGCTCCAGAGCCGCCAGCCCGGACGTCCCGAGCGCCAGGAGGACCACGAGCGCGATGCGTGCGCCGTAGGGCGCGAAGAAGGCACCGAGACGATGAACAGCGCGCAACAAGGGCGATGAAGCCGGTGGTGTCGGCCGAGCCATGTGACGAGGTCAACTCTCGCACGCAGCAACTTTCACCGCTGCCGGTTTTGCACATGAGCCTATCCTTATGAACAGGATCAGCTCCGCGTTCCTCGGCAGAATTTGCTCACGGCTGTGCCCGCTGCCTCGTACGTCAAGGCTGGGTCTTGACCGCTCTCGAGCGCACACCGACGCCCTGATAGCGAAGGCCGGCGCGCAGCACGTCCTCCAGGCGCCAGACGTTCCTCGCGTCCACGAGAACCGGCGCAGCTCCGGTCGGAGACGGCACGAGACGCCGGCGAATCTCGGTGAAGCTTGGGGCTCGGTAGCTCCGCCATTCCGTGAGGAGCACGAGCGCGTGCGAGCCGCTCAGCGCATCGTACTCTCGCTCCTTCACCGTCACCTTGCCGGCGAAGTGCTTTGCGAAATTGGGCCCCGCTTCCGGGTCATGCGCGACGACCGTGGCGCCGCGCGCAAGGAGCGTGTGGCACAGCTTCACGGCGGGCGACTCTCTGATGTCGTCCGTCTCTGGCTTGAACGCGCAGCCCCAGACCGAGATCTGTTTGCCCATCACACCCGAGAGCGAGGTCTCTACGAGCTGCGCGACGAATCGCGCCTGCTCTTCGTTCGCGCGATGCGCCGCCTCGGCCGTCTCCAGCACAAGGCCATGCGCGCGCGCGAGCGCAGCCAGCGCCTGCACGTCCTTCGGGAAACAGGAGCCACCATAGCCCGGCCCCGCATAGAGGAACTTCTTCCCGATGCGAGCGTCCGAACCCACTCCGCGACGTACACAGTGAATGTCGGCCCCGGTCGCGTGACACAGGCGCGAGAGCTCGTTCATGAACGAGATGCGAACCGCCAACATGGTATTGGCGGCATATTTGATGAGCTCACTCGAGCGCGGGTCGGTCATGACGATCCGCTCGCCGGAGAGCTGCAAGGGAGCGTAGAGGGCTCGAACGAAGTCGCGAGCGCGCTCGGTGTGGGCTCCGATGACCACGCGATCCGGCTTGAAGAAGTCCGAAAGCGCATCTCCCTCCTTGAGAAATTCTGGATTCGACACCACCTCGAGCGAGACCTTTGCCGCCGCGAGCCTCCCCTGGACGAGATCACAGGTTCCCACGGGCACGGTGCTCTTCACGATGACGAACGCCTCTTTTCGCGCGACGCGAGCGATCGTGTCCGTCGCCGCCACTACAGCCGATACATCGGCAGCCCCATCGGCACCGGGAGGTGTGCCGACGCTGATGAACCACGCATCGGCGTTGCTTTGCTCGAAGGCGATGTCACTCGCGAAAGACAGCCGGCCGCTCCGCTGATTGCGCCGGATCAGGTCGGCGAGCCCAGGCTCGTAGATGGGTACACGTCCGTCGCGTAGCTTCGCGATCTTCTCCGCTGCGATGTCGTAGAGCAGGACTTCGTGCCCCAGATCGCTGAGCCCCGTTCCGGTGACGAGCCCGACGTACCCAGCTCCTAAAACGACGATACGCATAGGCAATTCTCGAGCACGAGCCATGCCGCTCACGCGTTTGAAGGCGCGCGTGGTCCTCGTCATCGTGCCGAATGCGAACGTGTCGCAACGCGCGAATCGCGAATACGGAGCGAGCCAAAGCCGCTCGCGAGATCGATCGCCACGCGATCGAGACGACGCGCGCGCGAGTCTTGCTCACGGACGGCCATGGCGAGCGGTCCCGCTCCGTGGGTCTACCGGGACGGTCGGCGACGCCGAAACGGTCCGACGCTCCTTTCTGAGCTCGTTCAGCTCGTGCGCGACATCGGAACCTCGCCGAGCTCGAACGCACGAGAGTCCGCAGCGACGAATGCCCTCGTTGCGTGCGGAGAGCTCGAGGCAGCGCTCGCCGACGCCGGCCACCGTTCGGCGCCCTCCGTCGCGCTCGAAACGGATTGCCTGGCGGCAGCGCTGCTCGGCCAGGCGTTGGACTCCGAGCACCATGCGCAAGTCCTCGAGCAGCTCGACGTCCCCGCAGAGCTGCTGACTTCGACCCAAGAGGGATGTGCCTTCTACGCGCTTCACCCTTCGAGCTATGCCCGCGCGGCGCATGACCTCGGACCGTGCGAACGCGCGCTGGTCGTCGGCATACGTACCATCGGCGCCACACTCTCGGCCGTGGTCGCGTCAGCGCTGCGCGGTCGTGGCGTTCACGCCGCCCGTTGTACCGTGCGCCCTGGAGGACATCCGTATGCTCGAACCCTCGAGCTCGATCCGTCTCGAGCGCGTGCGGTGGAACGCGCGCGCGCCGAGCACGCGCTCGCCGTGGTCGTCGACGAAGGTCCTGGCCTGAGCGGCTCCACCTTCCTGGCTGTTGCCGAGCGACTCGCCCGGGCGGGGATCCCCGATGCCCGAATCGTGCTGATGGCGAGCGCCCGGTTCGACGCATCGAAGCTGGCGGCAGCGGACGCAGCCTCTCGCTTCCGTCGCTTCCGCACCATCGTCGCGCCAGTGGAAGACGACATCCCGGTGTACGGGACCTCTCTGTCCGGTGGCGTGTGGCGGGCTCGTTCCTTCCAGCACGAGTCGTCGTGGCCCGCGGTCTTCGCTCAGATGGAGCGTCGCAAGGCGCTCATCGACGGCGGCACTCGGTTGATGAAGTTCGAGGGGCTCGGCCCGACTGGACGCGCCGCTCTCGAACGCGGCCAAACACTCTTCCAAGCCGGCTTCGTCGGCCCCTGGCGCGAGGAAGGACGAGGCTACGTGTCCTATCGATGGGAAGGCGCGCCATGTCGTGCGGGGGAGCTCGACCTCGCGCTCCTCGAGCATCTGGCGAGCTACTGCGCGAAGCGGCCGGAGCTCTGCCCTCCCCGGGCGCCCCCGGAAGACCTCGGCCCGATGCTCGAGAAGAACCTGGCTGTGCTCGGTCATGCAGATGTCTCCGTACCGCGCCTGCTCATGGTGCGTGCGGCAACGGTCGACGGACGAATGCCACCTCATGAATGGCTCCGCCGAGCAGACGGAACCATCCTCAAGTGTGATGCGATCGCTCATGGGGACGACCATCTCTTCCCCGGTCCGACCGACATCGCATGGGACCTCGCCGGCGCGATGGTCGAATGGCGGCTCGCGGAAGATGCGTGCGAACACCTCCTGAATCGCTACGCAGCGCTCTCCGGCGACGACGCCCGGGCTCGCATCGACGCTTGGACGGTCGCATACGCGACCTTCCGGGCTGCGTTGACCGCGCTCGCGTTCGACCAAAGCTCATGCTCTGCGGAGCGCGGTCGGCTCGCACGTGACCTTCACCTCTATCGTTCCACCATCACGACGGCTCGCCTTAGGCGCGGTTTCCATCGCTGACCCGAGAATCCCGTTCCACGCGCCGATGCGGGTCGACGCCCGACATCGCAACCCACGGCATGGCATCCACCATGCCGCAGCTTCGTCCGCAGAGGATGCAGACGTCGTGTTCGAGCAAGGAAACGCGCCTCCGCCCTCTCGAACCTCGCGTACGCAGGGAGGAGTCGCGGCCAGCTTCTTCGTGGAGCTTCGCTCCATCATGAACCGCCGCGCCCGGCGTGAAGGGCAAGCGCACCCCCGATGAATCGCTGGGCCAGCTTGCTCATCGGGAGCCCCATCCCGGACTGCGCGGAACGGACGGAGCAAGTCGGACCCGTTCGCGGTGTGGCGATGCTCGGGCTCGATGCGCTCGCGTCCGCCGCTTACGGCCCCGAAGCTCTGCTCACGCTCCTGATCGTCATCGGCACCGCGTCCGCGCGCTACGTGCTGCCGCTCTCGCTGATCATCTGCATCGTGCTCCTGCTCGTTTCGCTCTCCTACCGCCAGACGATTGCGGCGTACCCGAGCGGCGGGGGGCGTACACAGTCGCGCGAGAGAACTTGGGCCGTGGTCCGGGTCTGCTCGCCGCGGCTTCGCTCGCGCTCGACTACATCCTGAACGTCGCGGTCGCCATTGCAGCGGGTGTCGGCGCGGTCGTATCGGCGCTTCCGGCATTGCTCCCGTGGACTCTCCCCCTTTGCCTCGCCATGCTCGTTCTCCTGACGCTCGTCAACCTGCGGGGCGTCCGTTCGACGAGCACGATCTTGCTCTTCCCGACCTATTTGTTCGTCGGCTGCCTCCTCACGACGATTGCAGTCGGAGTCGTCCGGGCGATCGGCGCGGATTGGCATCCTAGCCCCGTTGCCCCCTCCGCTCGTGTCACCGAAGCAACGATGCCGGTGAGCGCGTGGCTACTCGTTCGGGCATTCGCCAACGGCAGCACGGCGATGACCGGGATCGAGGCCGTCAGCAACGGCGTACCGATCTTCCGCGTTCCGAGCGTGCTCGGCGCGCGGCGTACGCTCACCGCGATCACGGCAATCTTGATCACGTTGCTGCTCGGAGTCGCCGTCTTGTGCAGCATCTACGAGACCACCGCGACGCCGCCTGGCGAGCCCGGCTATCAAAGCGTGCTCTCTCAGATCGTCGGAGCGGTATCGGGGCGCGGGTTCTTCTACCACCTCACGATGGCCGCGGTCGTCTCCATCCTCGCTCTCTCTGCCAACACGAGCTTCGCGGACTTCCCTCGCATCTGCCGACTCTTGGCGCTCGACAGCCATCTGCCGGAGTCGTTCGCGCACCGAGGCCGGCGACTAGTCTTCTCGCACGGAATCGTCGTGCTCGCGCTCATGGCAGGTCTCCTACTCGTGGTCTTCGAAGGGATCACCGATCGCCTGAACCCCTTGTTCGCGATCGGCGCGCTCGCCTCGTTCACCCTCTCACAGGTCGGGATGGTGCAGCATTGGCGTCGACGCCCGAACGAGCGGGCGGCGCGAAGGAGCGTGCTCATGAATGCGACCGGCGCGCTGGCGACCGGAGTCACGCTCGTCGTCGTCACGATCGCGAAGCTGGGGGAAGGCGCATGGCTCAGCATCGTCTTGATCCTCGGCCTGCGCGGCATCTTCGTCCGAGTGCGCCGCCACTACGACATGCTCGACCGGGAGGTCGCGCTCGCAGGCCCGATCGATCTCCGGCCACTGCCGACGCCTCATGTCGTCGTGCCGATTCGGCGATGGGATCGAGCCGCCCAACGGGCACTCCAACTGGCAACGACGCTCTCCAACGACGTCTCCGTCCTCCAGGTGCTCACTTCGGAGCGCCGGCAGGATGACCTGTCGGCCCATTGGCGCGATCTGACCGAGACACCGGCTGCGCGCCCCGACGTACCGGCACCTCGTCTCGTCGTGTTGACGTCCGAGTATCGTGAGCTCTTCGCCCCGATTCTCGACTTCGTCCTAAGAATTCAGGACGAGGATCCGACCCGCGACGTCGCGGTGGTCGTTCCTCAGATGATTCCGACACATTGGTCCAGCGCATGGATCGACAATCCAAGCGCGACGCTCCTGAAGCCCCTCCTCCTCTTCCTCGGAGGGCCACGTGTCGTCGTCATCAGCACGCCATGGCATGTCGGCGAGACCGGCGGTCCCCTTCACGTCTCCGAGCTAGGGACCAGGTTGTTCGCCTCTCGGGGGAGATAGGGCGTTCCGTTCGTCGTGAGCCGTACGGTCGCGTGGTGCCTCGGCGAGCTCTGGGAGGTCGCCATGCCGACCACCGCGCGGCATGGCGAATGCTCGCTGATGGACCGCAGCCCTGACAAGTCCAGCTCCGAAGGAGGCCACCGTGGCTCTAGACATCTTCCACGAAAGAGGTGTTCCGCTCGAGCGGCAGGTGTTCACGTGGCGCGATCTCGTGCGCACGCCCATCAGCAAGCTCGATGACGACGCCTTCACTCGCGTCCGCATCATCTTGATGAACGGGCTCGAGACGTTCGCGCTCCGGCTCGGGCATCCGCTCAGCTGGATGAACGACGATCTTCGCCGGCCGCTCGCTCAGATGCGACGGATCGAGAAGCACCAGCAGACGCTCGTGAACTGGCTGCTCCCGCCAGACCTCTCACCGCTCGAGACGACCATCGCCTACGAGCAGGTCGCGATCGAGGTCACGGCGAGCGTCGCACAGCACGAGCCCGATCCATACCTCGCCCAGGTCTACCGCTTCGGCCTCCTCGAAGACTTCGACCACATGCATCGGTTCTCTGCGTTGCTCGACCGGCTCGAGGGCAAGGACGCGAACAACATCCTTCAGAGCTATACGGACATTCGACCGGGTCGACCGACGGCGGTCGAGCATCGAGCGCCGGAGGATGACCTGCGCGAGCACTACGACCGCACGACCGCGGCTCCACTTACCAAGCTGCACGCCATCACGTTGACGGGCGCGGAGTTCCAGACCGAGGACTACTACATGAACATCGGTCCGCTCTTCGCGGATCCGCTGGCCCGTCAGCTCTACGCCGAGATCTCAGCGATCGAGGAGCAGCACGTCACCCAGTACGGCTCGCTCATGGATCCGAACGAGTCGCCGCTCGAGCGCTGGATGCTCATGCAAGCGACCGAGGTCTACAACTACTACTCGTGCGCCGAGTCGGAGTCGAACCCGCGTGTCCGAGAGATCTGGACACGCTTCGTCGACTACGAGCTCGGACAGCTCCACGCGACGATGGAGCTCTTCAAGGCGCTCGAGCGTCGTGACCCTGCCGAGGTCCTCCCCGAGAGCGTCCCCGAGCCGATCGCGTTCGAGAGCCATCGCGAGTTCGTGCGCCAGACGCTCGCCGGCGAGGTGGACCTTCGAGCGCGGGGCACGCAGTTCGTCGACAAGTCGCAGGAGGGCGCGGATTCTCCGTCCGTGATCTATCGAGACCAGATGAACTCGGAGGGTTCACCCTCGGAGCTCGTTGCCGCAGGATACCGCTGGCGCCCGGGAACCGAGCTTTCGGACGGCCGTGCGAAGGCGACTCAGCAGGAGGTTGGTGCGCCATGAAGACGGGCATCGAGATGGGTTTGAATCGAACGGGCATCGGGACCTCTCCGCTCGCCGCAAAGGCAAGCATCCAGGGCGCCGAAGAAGGGGTCCCTCTTGCAGGTATCGATGGGTCCGGGATGGCGAGAGTGAGAGCGGATTACGTCCGGGACGCGGAGCCAATCGGCACCGTTCCGCCGCCGACTTCCGTCAAGGGTGCGGTCCTGTCAGCTGGCCAGCTGCTCTCCGGGAAACGGCCCGCAGTGCTGCTCGACAAGCTCAGCGAACGTCTGGCGTTCGAACGCACCGGCACGCGGCTCTACGAAGCGCTAATCGCCAAGATGGAAGCTATGCCCGCTACAGAGAAGCTCCCCCTCGAGGAGGTACGTCGGTTTCACGACGAGGAGAGGGCTCACATGCAGCTCGTCGCAGCTGCGATCGAGCGCCTGGGGGGAGACCCGACCGCAGAGACGCCATCGGCAGACGTCGACGGAGTCGCGTCGATGGGCCTGCTGCAGGTCATCGCGGACCCACGCACGTCCATCTTGCATTCGCTCCACGCCATCCACATCGCCGAGCTCGCCGACAACGACGGCTGGCTTCTCCTCATCCAGCTGGCCGGCAGCATGGGCCAGGACGAGATGGTCACGGCGTTCAGCGCCGCGCTGGACGAGGAAGAGGAGCATCTCGAGTCCGTACGCCGCTGGATGACGAATGGCGTTCTCGCCGAGGCGCAGCGAGAAGCAGCCACATTCGAACCCGGCGAGGCGCACGCCACCTAGGCTTCGACCCCCGCGCTCCGCTCGCAGCGATGAACGAGTCCACTTCTTTCGGGCGAACGTCGTGAGCGCGTCGCAACACCGAGCTGGCCGCCGCACTGCCGTGCTCCTCATCGACGTCATCAACGCTTTCGATTTCGAGGGCGCGAGCGCGTTGATTCGAGGCGC
Source organism: Myxococcales bacterium 68-20 (assembly GCA_001899635.1). GTDB lineage: Bacteria > Myxococcota_A > Polyangia > Polyangiales > Polyangiaceae > Labilithrix. The sequence goes on from MKVQ01000016.1 coordinate 286,385, forward strand.
GCGTCGGGCGTCGATCCGGATCGACACTCTTTGCCGACGCGCTCGTGAATTGCATTTGCCTATCATCTACGTCAACGACAACTTCGGTCGCTGGCGCTCGGACTTCGCGACGACCATCCGCGAGTGCACGAAGCCTGGCCTCCCCGGACGGGACGTCTGCGAACGACTTCGACCGCTACCAGGCGACTACTTCATCCTGAAGCCGCTGCACTCCGGCTTCTATTCGACTCCGCTCGAGTTGCTCCTTCGCCATCTGGGCATCCAGTCGCTGATCCTTACCGGTTTTGCGGCCAACATCTGTCTGCTCTTCACGGCCAACGATGCCCGCATGCGCGGCTACCGGCTCGTCGTTCCTCGCGACTGCACTGCCGCCAACTCGCCGCCTCTTGCGCGCGGAGCGCTCTCTCACATCCGGACGGTGCTCGGGGGCGATGTTCGCCTCTCATCGGACGTCGACTTCGATGCCCTGGAGCATCAAAGAAAGAAGCGGCGTGACCAGACGCTCTGAGGCGACCTTCTGCTTCCTGACCCGTGCCGCTGATCCACAGGGACATCGGATCTCACTCTCACGATCACTTTTTCGAGGTTGCACTGGCCTGCTCACGCCCGATCGGGCACGCTCGCGCGCCGCGTGCATGCGTGAGGGTCTGGAGGGGCGAATGAGGCGAGACACCGTGTACTACGTGATGCCCGTGGGCGACGTCTGGCTCGTGCGCGCGATTGGCTCGGCGGCGGACGTGTATCCGACGTACGAAGATGCGCTCGCTGCAGCGGCACGACTGAGCGCACGCGGCGCCTGCGTCCGAATTCTCGCGCGAGCTGCCGAACGGCCAGCCGGGCTCACTCGCGACGTGCGCTGAGGCAAATGGCGACGCGCTCGGCTGGCACCTCCGGGAGCGCTGGTGTCAGTGCTTCCCCATCACGGCGTCGCGAGCGCGATCGACCATCGCGGCGAAGGGGCCGACGAAGATGTTCGCGACTTGCGACTCGACTCCTGGGTGGGGCCGCGTCGGGGCGACGGATTCTGCGAGCTCGACGGCTCTTCGCATGCGGTCGAGGCGCTCGGGCTCCAGCTTGATGGCAAGGCGCGCGAACTCTTCGCGCTCCTCCGCGTCGGCGTGTGCGATCACGTCTTTCGCAAGCGTCGCGAACTTCGACTCGAACTCGGTCGAATCGATGTCGAGCTCTTCGAGCTCCGCGAGAGCCTTCTTCGCTTCGTTCTCCTCGGCCAGGCGAGCCTCGATGATCGCTTCTCCATCGGGGAGCGAGCGCCGGGCGGCCGGATGAACGACCTCCTCTTCGGCCGTCTCGTGGACAGCGAGCAGTCTTCTCAATTCATAGAAGGCGTTGCTGCGCTCCTCTCCCTTGGTCGAGCCCACGGCCGAGAGCAATGTCTTCACCTCCTTGTGCTGTTCCTTCAAGAAGCTGATGACATCCTGTGATGTGCCGATGATGGTTCCCATGGCGACCTGATCCTCTCCGGCCTCGCGCTCGCGCCATTCGCTCACGCCTCTTGCCGTCTGCAGACAAAGCAGTCGTTGTGCCCGCCGGCTGGAGGACGAGCACGCGGTCGTGCTCGATCGGAAGTGGAGCGGCCTCGTCGGGATCTGGGCGCGGCACTACACGCTTCTCTGCCGACGAGAGGTGGGTCGATTCGCGTCTACGTGCGGTCATCGGTGCAGGCCGAGCCTCTGCCGCAGCCCAACGTCAACGGCGGGCTGGCGTGGCATGGCATCCGCCAGAGCAGCGTACTGAGGCTTCGGATTGCGTGGGATTCGGATTGCGTGGGAAAGGCGCACCTCGGACGACGATGCTCATGGCGAACATGTCGCCCCCACGGCCAACGTCCCCTTACGCGGCACGCAAGAGCAAACCGAGACCAGCTGCGAGCTCGCGAAGACCGAAGGCGCGGACCTACGAGGTGCTCTTCACACCAAGCGCGCGCGCGCCCGAGGAGCTCACGTAATCCGGCATCAGCTCACCAAAGGGAGCCCATCAAGCGTCCTCAACCGAAGATCGGCTGCTCAGGAAGATCCGGATGAATGGGCTCTTCCGGTATCGGTGGATGGATCGGATATCTTGTCGGACCGGGCACCTCTTCCGGGGGTGCGGGCGTAGGAGAAGGCTCCGGCGAAGGGGGTGGCCGTGGCTTCTCGGGTTCTTCGGGTCGAGCCGGAGTCGGCCATGTCGTCATCGATCACGCTCCCGGCGAGGCGCTGGCAAATTCCTCGTCGTCGACGATGTCGAGCAGGCTTCGTGCCACCTGGAGCAGCGCGCCCCATCCCTCAGCAGGGAGCGCCAGCAGTTCTTCGGCGGCGCGCGCATGAGAGACATGGCGGCACAGGTTGCCATCGCCGGCGCGGCAGGCTGAAGGGCTCCGAGAAGGGAGCTCGGTCGAACGGCCTGTGCGCACGGCTCTGTGTGTCTCGAGGATGGCTCGACCTCCGAGGAACCTAGTTCGACTCGCGAACCGACCCGCAGACGCCAGCCGAAGTCTGGTATGCGGCCTGCACGAACGCGGGGCGGAGGTCGCCATGCAACTCTCAGATCTGATGCATAGAAAGGTCCGCGTCATCGATCCAGAGGCAACCGTGCGGGACGCCGCTCGAAAGATGAGCACCTTCGGTATCGGCGCGCTGCCTGTCTGCTCGGAGGGCCGGATCGTGGGAATGATCACGGACCGGGACATCATCGTGCGCTCCCTCGCACGTGGGGGCGCACCGGACGCGGACCGGGTCGCGGACGCGATGACACGCGACGTTGCTTGGTGCTTCGAGGACGTCCCGATCGACGAGGCGGTGGAGAAGATGAGTACCGGCCAAATCCAAAGGCTCATCGTGGTCAACCGAAACAAGAGGTTGGTCGGCATGATCTCTTTGGCGGACCTTGCGCAAGCGCGAGAAGCCGCGACCAAGGCCGTTGAGGAGATCAAAGCGCCGACGAAGCCGAGCGCGCTCGGCACGAGCGGTGAGCAGGAGGGGCCGCAGAGTCACCAGCACGCCTGACCACGCCCCACTCGCCCTGGTCTACATCGTTTTCGGGTCATTCCCGCCCATTGCTCGCCGCTCTGGGATGAACCATCACCAAGCAGGCGCGGAACGTCCGTTGCACCTCCTCGGCTCATGGGTGAGGGAAGCGCACTCGTGGAGCAGGCGCTCGAGGAACTCTACAGCATGGCTCCACGCGACTTCACGAAGAAGCGCGACGCAATCGCGAAGGAGCTGAAGGCGCAGGGCAACGACGAAGCTGCGTCGGCCGTACGTGCCCGCCGCAAGCCGATGACGATCGCCTGGGTGCTCAACCAGCTCGCCCGGCGGTACCCCGACGACATCGCCGAGCTCGTCGATGTCGGCCGCGAGCTAGCACGCGAGCAGCGCAAGCCCCTCCGCGGGGAGGCGAGCGGCTCATTCCGCGAGTCGATCGAGCGACAGCGAAAGGTCGTCGGCGGGCTCACGCGACAAACTGCCGATCTGATGAAGGAGCTCGGTGTCCAGCCGAGCGGTCATCTAAACGCGATCGCCTCCGCGCTGCAAGCGGCGCTCGTGGACCCTGCAATCGGCGCACAGCTCGAGGAAGGTCGTCTCGAGAAGGCGCCCGAAGCGGTTGCTGGCTTCGCGGGCCCGCTCCCCAGCGGACCGCGGCCGAAGGTCCCGAGCCCTCCGCCGAAGAAAGCGCGGGCCGACCGATCCGCCGCAGGGGCAGGACCGAGCCGGCGCGCGGAGGCGGCGGCGCGGAAGCGAGAGGAGGCGCGCGAACGGCCCGAGCGTCGAGCCCAGGCCCTTGCGCAGAAGAGAGCGCTCGCAGAAGAGCGCGCGGAGCGTCAGGCCGCCGAGCGCGCCGAAAAGGAGGCGGTCGCCGCTGTCCGTGCGGCGGAGCGCGAGGCCGAGAAGCGCCACAAGGCCGCGATGGAGGCTGAGGAGCAAGCGCGCGCCGCGATCGAGCGTGCGAAGGAGCTCACACGCGCAGCGGAGGAGAGCGCGCAACGGGTCGCCGACGCGAAGCGCCAGCTCGCTCCGCGATCGGAGCGTCACAGCGGGGACAGCTGAAGACCGAGAAGGAAAAGAGCGCGCTCCGGGACGGGCCGCTGCGCCGCCGACACTGGCTTTTCACATCGCGTTGAGAATCCCGGAACGCGCTCGCGTTGCCGCGGTGTCTTCAGATCAACCTCGGGACCGATCGCTGCCGCCGACCTTGACGATCTTGTTATAGACACCGAGGAGAAGAAGAGACGGAACCCACATACCAACGAATCCCGCGAGCGGAGCAGAGGCCCGGGAGCCATTCGTGTATTTCGAGAAGCGGTTTCGAACGCCGCCGCGACGCATGCCCGCTACCTCGAGCACGAGCGAGGCGATGACCGCTGCACCGGCTGCCCAGAGGAAGAGGTCCGATGGCAGTTTGGCCGTCTGACGCTCGATGGTACGCGCAGCGGGGCCCTCACGTTGTGACAAGGCCTCATCCGTTCGAGTCTGTTGAGGAACACTGCCGAACGCGTTCATGATTGCCTCCGTGTACGGGTCGTGGGCGCGCTGTCTGCAACCAATGCGCCAGGGCCTCGACGAGAGAGTCGGTCGTGGGCGAACCGTTACTGCGCGCGTGCGCTCGTTGGTCGTGGTTCGACCTCGCTCGAGCCGAGCCTTCTGCCGCGGCCCGATCTTTACCTCACCGTCATCCCGCCCATCGGCCGTGGGCGGGCATGGCTACGTGCATTGCCATTTGTTCTTCATCAACCGATCTTCATCTTCGTGTCCCTGCAGGCGAGGTTGGGCGAAGCAAACGGGCGCTCTCGGCATCGACACCGTCCCTAGAATGGACCGGGCGATCCTTGGCGAGTGCTCACGCCCACCGGTGCTCCAACGGGAGCGGGGGCCGGGTCATGATGAGCGCCACTCTGCCGCGCCTACGAGAATTGCGGCATCGCGAGCATGATCGGCCTACGGCGCGCCCGTTCTGCTTCTGACAAAAGAGGCGACAGGAGACTTCGGTTACGAGTAATGGTCGGCCGCATGATTCGATCGAGGGGGAGGGAGCGACGGCTTCCGATCGCGTCACATCCTTCGGTGCTGGACGAAGCGCTTCGCGCGCGCACGGCGCCCGCCGAGCTGTTCGAAGAAACAGAGAAGGGGCTTCGGTGCACGGCCTGCGCGCACGCATGTGTGTTCGCCCGCGGATCCCAACGTACCGGCGCTTGCGGTGTACGATTCCAGCAAGATGGCGAGCTGCGCGTCCCGTTTGGATATGTCGCCCGGACCTACGTTCGGCCCGTCGAGACGAACACCATCTATCACGTCGCCCCGGGCACTCTCTCGCTGACCTTTGGCATGTACGGTTGCGACCTCCGTTGCCCGTACTGTCACAACGCGCGACTCTCCCAAGCCTTGCGGGAAGGGACTTCGCAGGAATTCCCCGAGGACATCGGTGAGGATGCGCTCGTCGAGCGAGCCCTAGCTGCGGGTTGCCGGGTTCTCTGCGCCGCCTACAACGAGCCGGCAATCGCAGCCGAGTGGGTGCGCACCGTATTCGAGCGCGCGAAGGAACGCGGGCTCCTCACGGCGATGATCACCGATGGGAACGCTACCCCCGAGGTACTCCGGTTCCTGCGACCCGTTACGGACGTGTACCGGGTCGACCTGAAGGGACATAGCGAGGAGGAGTATCACGCACTCGGAGGTCGCCTTCAGCCCGTGCTTTCAGGCATCCGCATGGCGAAGGATCTCGGGTACTGGGTCGAGGTAGTCACGCTCGTGGTGCCTGCCTTCAACGATGACCTCCGAGGGCTTCGTTCCCTCGCCACCACACTCGCAAGCATCGATCCGTCGATCCCATGGCACCTCAACGCATTCCAGCCGCGCTATCGAATGCGCGACCGTCCAGCGACGAGCGCCGGCGCACTCATCTCCGCCGCTGGAGTCGCGTACGCGAAGGGGCTGCGCTTCGTCTACGTGGGCAATGTGGATGGGACGACCTCGGAGCTCTCCAACACCCGCTGTCCGTCGTGCCATGACGTGCTCATTGCACGACGCGACTGGCGAGCGATCGAGATCGCGACGGACCCGTCCCGCTGTTCGAGGTGTGGTGCGGTGATTCCAGGATTGTGGTTCGCTTCCGTTACTGAACCACCTAGGAATCCGGGCGAGCTGACATGAGTCTCAGGCGCGACCGCCCGCTCCCGTGCGGGTCGCGCCTCGGAAGATGAGCACCTCCGGTATCGGGGGCGCTGCCGGTCAGGACCGGGACGCCATCGTGCGTTCGCTTGCGCGTAGTGGTGCACCGGACGCAGATCGCGTGGCGGACGCGATGCCCGGAATGTTGCTCGATGCTTCGAGGACGCCCCGATCGACGAGGCCTGGAGAAGAGGAGCTCGCGTTCCCCGTCTCGGAGCACTGCGAGCCCAACCGGTGTCCGGCGAGCCGCGGTGCCCATTCGCTCGAAGGGGACCGGAGAAGCCCCTGTGTTTTCAGCGCGCCCGGCAGGATTCGAACCTGCGACCTACGGCTCCGGAGGCCGTCGCTCTATCCAGCTGAGCTACGGGCGCGAGGGGTTCACTCATAGCTCGGAGCGCTCTCCTCCACAAGAGCGGGACGAAGTGCCCCGCGAACGAGAGGCGCATCGACACGTTCGCACGCGTACCTAGGTTGGTGGCGATGCGTACGAGGAGCAGTGTGCCAAGGGCCGAAATGAGCGCGGCCGGGCCTCCGGGCCAGGCCCCGTCCGCGCAGGGCGAGGCCGCAGGCGCGGGGCCGAGCCCGCCCGGCGGAGCTTCCCCGAAGAAGCCGCGGGGCCGCGACCCCCTCCTCGCTGCCATCTGCCACGACCTACGCGCGCCGCTCGCCGCCGTGACCATGGGCGCGAACTTCGTCCTCCAGACCACGCCCGAGGACGAGGCCAGCGGTCGGTCGCGACGCGTGCTCCAGGCCATCCTGCGTTCGTGCAAGCAGATGGAGCGGCTCGTCCGTGACTTCGGCGATCTCTCCGAGGTCGAGGCCGACGCGGTCGAGCTTAGGCTCGGCGTCCACGACAGCGGGCAGATGCTCGAGACG
>MKVQ01000016.1:293453-437626 GCA_001899635.1 Myxococcales bacterium 68-20
TCGCGCATGTCCTCGATAACGCCGTCCGCTTCTCTCCCGACGGCGGCGTCATTTCGCTCGAGGAGAAGGAGCGCGACGGCACGATCCGCTTCTCGGTGACCGATCACGGGCCCGGCATCTCCGAAGAGACGCTCGCGCACCTCTACGACCGCACGTGGCACGCCAAGCGGGCCGAACGGGTCGGGGCGGGCCTCGGCCTCGCCATCGTGCGGGGCCTCGTCGACGCGCACGGCGGGCAGATCGAGGTCGACTCGAAGCCAGGCTCCACGACGTTCACGCTGGTCTTCCCCAAGGGCGGCGAGACCGCGGGAGCAGCGCCGCCGACGTCCCACTGATCGACGTCACGTCCGGCACCGATCGTCCGATCAGGCGTCGGACGTCGCGGCGGGCTTCACCTTGATGTTCTTCCATCGCGCGAGCTCGACGAGGCCTGCGGGCGCGCCGCGCGGCTTCGATACCTGCGACGCGTTGCAGTAGTGCACGTCGACCGAGCTCGCGGCGCGCGCCTTCGAGTACCAGGCGGCGAGCGCCGCGGCGCGCTCGATGACGGGGCGCGGGACGTCGACCTCGGCCGGATTGCGGATGACGACGTGGCTGCCCGGCGTGCCTCCACCGACGTGCAGCCAGACATCGTTGGGCTTGGCGACGTCGAACGTGAGGTGGTCGTTGTCGTCTTCGCCGCGGCCCACGAGGATCTCGAAGCCATCGAAGACGAACGTACGGTAGGGACGGCCCTTGCTTGCCATTACGACCACATAGCGCGGCCACTTCCCAGGGTCAGCTCGCGTCAGCTAGGGTCCGCTGCGCGTCGTCCGGGGGATGGAGATCCCGTGGCGCGCGATCCGCTGGCGGAGGGTCCTCACCGAGATCCCGAGGAGCACGGCGGCGGTCGCGAGCTCCCCGCCCACGAGGTGGAGCGCGTTCGTGATGTGCCGCTTCTCGAAGGACTTCGCCGCGACGCCGAGCGGCTCGATCGTCGCGTCCCTCGCGTCGGTGGCCTCGGGGCCGCGACCGACGATGGCCTCGGGGAGATGGTCGAGATCGATCTCTCCGCCGCGCGCGAGCACCACCGCGCGCTCTACGGCGTGCGCGAGCTCGCGAACGTTGCCCGGGAACGGATACGCCATCAGCGCTTCCCAAGCCCGTGGTCCGATCCCGGGCGGGACTCGCCCCGGACAGAAGCGACGGAGGAAGTGCGCGAGGAGCAGCGGCATGTCCGGCTTCCGCTCACGGAGCGGCGGGATGTGGAGGTCGAGGACGTTGAGCCGGAAGTAGAGATCGTCGCGGAATTTCCCCTCCGCGACGAGCTTCTTCAGATCGATCTGCGTCGTCGACACGATGCGAGCGTTGACCGGGACCGGCTCTCCTCCCCCCTCCGGTCGGGCGAGGCCCTCCGTGAGCACGCGGAGGAGCTTCGCTTGTGTCGAGAGAGGAAGGGCCGCGACCTCGCCGAGCATCAGCGTCCCGCCGTCGGCCGCGCGGAACCGGCCGTCACGATGCCACCGCGCTGACGTCGTGATCCCGCCGCGCTCCTCGCCGAAGAGCTCGGCATCGATCACGTTCTCGGGAAACGCCGCACATTCGAGCGCGACGAAGGGCGCAACCTTTCGCGGGCCGCGAGCATGGAGCGTGTGGGCGACGAGCTCCTTGCCGGTGCCGCTCTCTCCGCAGACGAGCACGGGCGCATCGCTCTGGGCGACGGTGTTCACACGCTCGACGAGCCGGATCATCGCGGGCGTATGACCGACGATGGGCGAGCCGGCGTCGCGGCTGGCGACGAGACGCCGAGCCTCCTCGAGCTCTCGCTTGAGTGAGACGTGCTCCGCGATGTGACCGATGACCCTGAGCGTGAGCTCCTCGGGGTCGATCGGCTTGGTGACGTAGTCGTAGGCCCCCTCGCGGAGCGTCGCGACGGCATCGGGGATCGTCGCGAACGCCGTCATCAGGATCACGGCGGTAGCCGGCGCGCGCAGGCGGAGACGCCGGAAGATCGTGAGACCATCCACCTTGGGGAGGCGCACATCGAGCAGGGCGACGTCGAAGGTGCGCTCCGATGCGAGCGCGATCGCCTCCTCGCCATCGCAAGCCTCGGTCACGTGGTGCCCCGCGTCGCTCAACGAATACGCAAGGCTGAGCCGGGTCGTCTGGTCGTCGTCGACCACGAGGATGTCGAGGGGCACCGAATGGCGCGGCGACTCCTGAGGCCGACCTTTCGCGAGTCGCTCGATCATCATCGCAGCCGGGCTCGTCATCAGTCGTGCTTCCTGTGGCGGCTAAGAATGAAAATCGACCGCGTGACCGCCACGCACTGATCGAACGGACGAAGCCGCATGCCGCACTCCGCGTCACGACAAGCACACCTCGATCCCTCTTGCCGCGAACGCTGCCGTCGTCGGCCGCGGAAGCCGAACGTACGCGCGATCACACTAGGATGAAGCCTCGATCCGTGGCCGTGCTCGCGATGAGCCAAACGCCCCCGGCGTGGCGCCGGAGCACGGGTGAGCGACTCTAGCGTGACAAGACGTGGCAAGACGCTGGCAGGTCGACCCCGCGATCGAAGCAGAGCCTTGGTGCGAGGGCCCCAAGCCGCGAGGGCTCGAATGGGCTGTCGATGACGCGTGTGGCACGCGCCTTTCATCGCATCGCTTTCGATGAAGCCCGCCACGCCCGGGACGCCCATCGAGGAGCCCCATCCACACGCCGGAGCTCGTGCCCGATACCGGTTTGCCATTGCAGGGGTCGCGCTCGCACTCGCAGCGGGTCTCGGCACACCGGCGCTCGCCCGCGCCCTTTCCCATTCATGGTGGCTGCCGTTCGAGACGACGTTGATCGGCGTGGGGTTCCTCGTCGCGTTCGGCTTCCTGCTCACCGGCTGGGTGCTCGGCCAGCGCGTCGATCGGCTCTCGGACGAAGCGCGATGCGACCCGGTCACGAAGGTCGGCAATCGGCGCCACCTGGAGGAGTGCCTCTCGCACGAGGTCGATCGCGCGGCGAGGGCGAAGATGCCGCTCTCGCTCCTGATGATCGACGTCGACAACCTCAAGAAGCTGAACGACGTCGGCGGCCACATGACCGGTGACGTCGCGCTCGCGCTCGTCGGCGATGTCCTCAGGGAGACGTGTCGCTCGCGCGACGTCGCGGCTCGGGTCGGAGGTGACGAGTTCGCGATCCTCCTCCCGCGAACCCACGCGTCGGAGGCACGCATCGTCGCCGAGCGCATCCGCTCCGCCATCGCCGAGCGACGCCGCGCTCTTGGCGCTCCGATCTCCAAGCTCCTCACCGTCTCGATCGGCGTCTGCGACCTCGTCGCGATCGACCTACCCCGCCCGCACCAGCTCTTCGAAGCCGCCGACCGCGCGCTCTACATTGCGAAGCAGACCGGACGCGATCGGGTCGTGGTCTTCGAGAGGCGGCCGCCGATGCAGCCGACGACGGTGATCGTGCTCGACGAGCGACGGCGCTCTCGCAAAAGGAAGACGCCGACCCACCACTCTTCCGCCTGAGGACTCGCGCGCTTCGGTCAGGACTCGGCGGGACTTGCCCTCGCAGGGCATCACCAGCCCATGATGCGCGCGCGCAAAAGACGAAGGCGGCCGACCTCTCGGGTCGAGCCGCCTTCGTTCGCGTCAGTCGTCAGCCGAGGCGAGAGGCGAGCTTCCAGCGCTCCGAAGCTCCGAGCACTCGCCGGGGCGGTCCGTCAGGAGCTCGTCTCTTCGAACTCCGCGTCGATGACGTCCTTCTTCTTCTCGCCGCCCGCCTCGGGAGCAGCCTCGCCGCCCGGCGGAGCGCCCGGACCAGCGGCGCCCGGACCGCCCTGGTACATGACGCTCGCGAGGCGGTGAGCCTCCTTCTCGAGCTTCTCGAGGACGTCCTTCACCTGCGCGTCGTCCTGCTTCTCGACCGCCGCGCGCCCGTCCTTGATGAGGCCCTCGAGCGTCGAGATGTCCGAGGCCTGGAGCTTCTCCTTGTTCTCGGAGATCGTCTTCTCGAGCGTGTAGCAGAGGTTGTCGAGCTTGTTGCGGCGCTCGATCTGCTCGCGGCGCTCCTTGTCCTCGGCCTCGTGCGAGGCCGCCTCGGCGACCATCTTCTCGATGTCCTGCTCGTTGAGGCCCGAGTTCGCCGTGATCGTGATCTTCTGATCCTTGCCCGTCGCGGTGTCCTTCGCGTGGACGGAGAGGATGCCGTTGGCGTCGATGTCGAACGTGACCTCGACCTTCGGCATGCCACGGGGCGCGGGCATGATGCCCTCGAGGTGGAACTTGCCGAGCGTGCGGTTGTAGCGCGCCTCGGTGCGCTCGCCCTGGAGGACGTGGACCTCGACCGACGGCTGGTTGTCGGTCGCCGTCGAGAAGATCTCCTTCTTCTGGGTCGGGATGGTCGTGTTGCGCGCGATCATCACCGTCATCACGCCGCCGAGCGTCTCGACGCCGAGCGAGAGCGGGGTGACGTCGAGGAGGACCATGTCCTTCACGTCGCCGGAGAGGACGCCCGCCTGGACGCCGGCGCCGATCGCGACGACCTCGTCCGGGTTCACGCCCTGGTGCGGATCCTTGCCGAAGAACTTCTTGACCGTCTCCTTGACGAGCGGGATGCGCGTCGAGCCGCCGACGAGGACGACCTCGGCGATGTCCTTCGGCTGCTTCTTCGCATCCTGGAGCGCCTTCTTGACCGGCTCCATCGAGCGCTCGATCAGCGGCGACATCATCTGCTCGAGCTTCGAGCGCGACATGCGCATGTCGAGGTGCACCGGGCCGCCGGGGCCGACGGTGATGAACGGCAGGTTGATGCTCGTCTCCTGGACGGACGAGAGCTCGATCTTCGCCTTCTCCGCGGCCTCCTTGAGGCGCTGGAGGGCCATCTTGTCCTTGCCGAGATCGATGCCCTGGGCCTTCTTGAACTCGGCGATCATCCAGTCGATGATCAGGTTGTCGATGTCGTCACCGCCGAGGTGCGTGTCGCCGTTGGTCGAGATGACCTGAACGACGTTGTCGCCGACCTCGAGGATCGAGATGTCGAAGGTACCGCCGCCGAAGTCGTAGACGGCGATGATCTCGTCCTTCTTCTTGTCGAGGCCGTACGCGAGGGCCGCGGCCGTCGGCTCGTTGACGATGCGCTTCACCTCGAGCCCGGCGATCTTGCCGGCGTCCTTCGTCGCCTGGCGCTGGGCGTCGTTGAAGTACGCGGGGACGGTGATGACGGCCTCGCTGACCTTCTCGCCGAGGTAGTCCTCGGCCGCCTTCTTGAGCTTCTGGAGGATCTTGGCGCTGACCTCTTGCGGCGTGGTCTTCTTGCCGCGGATCTCGAAGGCCGCGTCGCCGTTGTCGCCGCGAGAGAGCTTGTACGGAACGCGCTTGACCTCTTCGTTGACCTCTTCGAAGCGACGACCGATGAACCGCTTGGCGCTGAAGAGCGTGTTCTCCGGATTCGTCACCGCCTGGCGCTTGGCGATCTGACCGACGAGGATCTCGCCCTTCTCGTCCCAAGCGACGACGCTCGGCGTGATGCGCGACCCTTCCTCGTTGACGATCACCTTGGGCTCGCGGCCCTCCATGATGGCTACGACGCTGTTCGTCGTGCCGAGGTCGATTCCGATGATCTTGCCCATGGTCCTCTCGCCTCCAAAAAAAAGCCCCCAGCTCGAGGCGCCGAACATAGTCGCGTCCGGCGCCGAGCGGGCTCAGAATGACATCACCCGCTTCTGCGCGAACGGGATGTCAGCGTTGGTTGTCTTCAGTCTCGCAGTCGCGGCCAAGCTAATCACACGGGTAGCGGCGTCAACGCCCGACGGCACGGAACTCGCTTCTGGTTGCAGACAACCGCGCCGCACGGTATTTTCGACGTGCTCCGGCCTTCGCCGATCCGGCGAACCGAGCGCCCGAACCGTCGTCCAGGCGGGCGGGCGACATCCGGCTCGGCTCAGTCACGCGGCTCGGCTCTACCCGATCGAGGCCGCTCTTTCCTAGCGACTTCCTAGCGACCGCGGCTCGAAGGCTCGAAACCCCGCGTCACCCGCGGTCTCGGCGACGCGCCCGCTGGAGCTCGAGCTCGCGCTCGACGAGCTTCCGGAGGTTCGGATCGTTGCGCGTCGGGAGGTCGAACGGATCGACCTCCGAGCCGTCACCGGCGTGCGCGGTCGGCGTGGGAGGCGGGTCACCGGGGGTCGGGAAACCACCGTGCAATGGGAATGGGACGGTGGCGGGCCCGACGTCCTCGACGGAGGACAGCGCCGGCACGCGCAGATCGTGCAGCGTGTGCTCGGAGGGCACCGGCCGCGAGATCGCCGTCGTCGATGCAGGCGCCGGTCGTCGGATCGTCTGGTCCTCGTGATCCGCGGAGTGCGCGAGCGATGGCAGCGGCGGCGCGGTCCCGTGGACAGGGGATGGGAGTGGGGGCGCATTTTGGGCGTACGTCGGGCGCAACCCGGCGTACGACTCGTCCACGCGCCCGATCGCGTGCAGTCTGTCCGTAGTGTCGTCGCCGTCGATGCTGGCCATCACGGTCCACCAGTGCTCGAGCATCTCGCGCGCGCTCTGGAAACGCTCGGCCGGCTCCCGCACCATCGCCTTCTGCACGAACCAATCGAGGCGCGGGTTCTGGATCATCCCGGGCATGGTCGAGATCCGCGGCACCACCTGCTCGGTCTTCATGCGAATGACCGCCTCGAGCGATCGGCTCACGAACGGAAGCCGCCCGGTGAACGTGCGGAAGATCACGACGCCGACCGCATAGAGGTCGGCCGGGAATCCGACGGACTTGGCGCTCTTGAACTGCTCCGGCGCCATGTAGCCCATGCTGCCGATCACGTGGCTCGTCGACGTCAACCCGCCGTCGTCGCCCGTGATATCGCGCAGCCGCGCGACACCGAAGTCGATCAGCTTCACCGTCTCTTCGAAGCCGTCGCGGTGGAGGAACATGTTCGACGGCTTGATGTCCCGATGGATGACCTTGGCGTCGTGGCAATCGCGGACGCCGACGATGAGCTGCTCGATCCAGCGAGCGGCGAGGGGCGGTGGAACTGGACCGTCCCGGCGGAGCTTCGCGTCGAGCGTCTCCCCGTGGAGCCGCTCCAGGACGAGGAACGGCTGTCCCTTGTCGAAGCCGAAACCGAGGATCTTGCTGACGTGGCGGCTGTCGACGCCCGCGAGCAGAAGGGCCTCGCGGGCGAAGCGCTCCCGCATCTCATGGCTCTGCCCGGCGTCGGCCATCACCTTGATCGCGACCGGACGCCCGGTCGCGACGTGGGTGGCCTCGTAGACCTTCGCTGTCGCTCCACTGCCCAGCGCCCCCGCGAGCCTGAAATCGGAGAGCTTGGCGGGCTCCAGGGCCATAGGGCCCTTCAGCATATCACCTTGGCGGGCGTTGCCTGGGATCGGGGGTACTGGTAGAGTCGCCTAGTCGTCCTGTCGTTCTGCATTTAGACTTTACTGAGCACTTTCGGCTCGTTATGCGCCGTCCGTCGAAGCCCGATCTTCCGCCTCCTCCCGAGCTCCCCTCATTTAGGGTCGAGCCGGACCCTGTCAGTGACGGCGACGCGGGGGTCAACGTCTCGGTCCTCGACCGTCACGAGGGGACGAAACTCTCTCGTCACGACGCTCCACTTGACGAAGACGCCATCGACCCCGACGCCGCCAAGGTGGTCCGCCGCCTCGAGCGGAGCGGATACCAGGCGTACCTCGTCGGCGGTTGCGTGCGAGATCTCCTCCTCAACGGTCGCCCGAAAGACTTCGACGTTGCGACCAGCGCTCGACCCGACGACGTGAGGGCGCTCTTCCGGAACTGCCGCATCATCGGGCGGCGCTTCCGGCTCGCTCACGTGCTCTTCGGCGGCGGCAAGATCGTCGAGGTCGCCACGTTCCGCAAGAACCCCGGCGAGACCGACCCCGACGACGACCTGCTCATCCGAAGCGACAACGTCTTCGGCGAGGCGCACGAGGACGCGCTCCGGCGCGACTTCACGATCAACGCGCTCTTCTACGATCTCGACCGCCGCCAGGTCCTCGACTGGTGCGGAGGGATGCCGGACATCCAGCGGCGCGCCATCCGCACGATCGGCGAACCGATCGTCCGCTTCCGCGAAGATCCGGTGCGCATCCTCCGCGCGATCAAGTTCGCCGCGCGTCTCGATCTCGGGATCGATCCCAACGTCTACGATGCGATGGTCGCGAGCCGCCTCGAGCTCGCGCGCGCCGCGAGGCCCCGCCTCTTCGAGGAGATCCTTCGCCTGATGCGCGCGGGCGGCGCTCACCGCTCGATGTGGCTCATGTGGGAAGTCGGCGCGATGGCCGTCCTCATGCCGGAGCTCGCGGCGTTCCTCGATGACGACGAGGCGACCGAGGACGGCAGCCTCCGCTTCTTCCGCAAGATGGACGCGATCGATCGGAAGACGATCGCAGAGGGCGTCCTCGACGACATCGTCCTCATGACCGCGCTCTTCTACGAGCCGCTCGAGGAGGCCGTGCAGGGCGTCCGCGACGTGATGGGCGCGGTGAACGACTTCCTCGAGCCCGTGATCGAGCGCATCGCGATGCCCCGGCGCATCGCCGACGGCGTGCGGCGCATCATGACGATGGTCCCGCGCATCCTCCAGGGACGCGTCGGGCGCTTCGCGCGCACCGACCTCTTCTTGCCGGCGCTCGACGTCGCCGAGATCGTGCTCCACTCGCGCGGGCAGAGCACCACCGCCATCCAGGCGCTCCGACGCGAGGCCATGCCGCCGGCCCCACGCGAGCACCGCCGGCCGTCGGCGTTCCCGCGCCAGCGCGGCGCGCGCCGCTGATCCGCACGGGTCAGAGGAGCGCTCGGAGGGCCTCCGGCGTCGTCACCGGAAGCGAGCACGTGCGGCCACGGCAGACGTATGCCGCCGGTTCCGCTGCGCTCGGCTTCCCTTCCGCGAGCAGCGCGGCGGCCTCGCGGGACGAGGGATCGGCCGGATCGACCCACGCGATCGTCCGGTTCGGGAGCCACGCCTCGAAGGTCGCGCGAGCGAGGTCCTTCGTGCGCGCGTCCGTGCGCGGTCCGACGAGAACGACGTCGACCGCTCCACGGACGACGCGATCGAGCTCGCAGAGCGTCTGCCCGTAGCCGAACGGGTTCTCGACGGCAGACGGTGCAAGATGCGCGAGCTCGGTCTCGGCGAGCTTCGCGTACCGGGAATCCACGAGCGCGCCCAGCCGGAGGAGGACGCGAACCGCCATCGACGCTCCGCTCGGGACGGCGTTGTCGTACGGGTCCTTCGAGCGCACGATGAGCGGTGCGGCGTCCTTCGGCGTGAAGAAGAAGCCTTCGCCCTCCGACCAGAAGGCGTCGATCATCGCGTCGGCCAGCCCCTGCGCAAGGCGGACCTTCGCCGGATCGCCCGTCGCCTCGTAGACGTCGAGCGCCGCGTTCGCGAGGTACGCATGGTCGTCGAGGAAGCCCGGCGACCTCACGATCCACACGCCCGCGTTCGTGCCGCCTTCGCTCGCTCCACCAGTACCGTCGTCAGGGGCCTCGTGGACCTTCTTCGCGAGCCGAGATACCCGAACGCGACCATCACCGTCCCGCACGACGAGCTTCGCCTCGATGAAAGCGAGCGCCCGCTCCGCCGACGCGATCATCCCGAGCTCGCCGAGCGCGGCGCCGGCCTCGGCCATCGCGCCGATCATGAGCGAGCTCCAGCTCGTGAGGACCTTCTCGTCCCGAAACGGCTTCGGCCGCATCTCGCGAGCCTCGAACATCGCCTTCTTCGCTCGCGCGAGCGCGCGCTCGACCTCGTCCACGGAGAGATCCAGCTTCGCCGCGACGGCACGCGGCGGTCGCGACTCGTGCAGCACGGTCTTGAACGTGGGGCGCCCGTGGTCCTCGAAGTTCCCCGCCGCGGTGATGCCGAAGTAGTCGATCGCCGCCTTGATCGCGACGACGTCGGAGGCGGAGCCGGATGCAAGAGCGCCTCGCACGTCGGCCTCGTCCCAGATGAAGAATTTCCCCTCCTCGCCCTCGCTATCCGCGTCCTGCGACGCGTAGTAGCCACCCTCGGGGTCGGTCATCTCGCGATCGACCCAGGCGACGATCGCCTTCGCGGTCTCGGCGAAGGCCGGGCTCGAGAAGGCACGGTACCCATCGACGTATGCGCGAAGGAGGAGCGCGTTGTCGTAGAGCATCTTCTCGAAGTGAGGCACGAGCCATCGCTCGTCGGTCGAGTAGCGGTGAAACCCTCCGCCGAGGTGATCCCAGATCCCTCCGGCGCGCATCGACTCGAGCTGGAGTCGTGCGGCGTCACGCGCGACTCCGTCGCCCTCGAGGATCCCACGACGGAGCAGCACCTCGAGCGGCATCGTGTTCGGGAACTTCGGCGCGCGGCCGAAGCCGCCATGGCTGTCGTCGAAGCGGCGGATGAGCAGGCGTGAGGTGCGCTCGAGCAGATCGGGCCCCGGCACGTAGGACGCCGCGGCTCCGCCGGAGACGCCCAGCTCTCCTCGCGCTGGACCTCGCCCGACCTCGGCGATCGCCTTCGTCAGCTCGTCGGCTTGACCGTCGACCTCGTCGCGTCGCTCTCGGTACGCGTCCGAGAGCGCCCGCAGGACCTTGGGGAAGCCCGGCATCCCGTGACGATCCTCCGGCGGGAAGTACGTCCCACCGTAGAACGGCTTCTGAGACGGCGTGAGGAAGACGGTGAGCGGCCAGCCACCGCCCCTTCCCATGAGCTGAACGACGAGCTGATAGATCTGATCGAGATCGGGCCGCTCCTCGCGATCGACCTTGATGCTCACGAAGAGCTCGTTCATCAGCCGCGCGATCGACTCGTCTTCGAAGCTCTCACGCTCCATGACGTGGCACCAGTGGCAGGCGGAGTAGCCGATCGAGAGGATGATCGGGACGTCACGCCGCTTCGCCTCCGCAAGCGCCTCCGCGGACCACGGCCACCACTCGACCGGGTTGTATGCATGTTGCAACAGATAGGGAGACGCCTCCGTTGCGAGACGGTTGGCCTTCCGGCGAAGGTTGGCCTCTTGCCCGGTGCTGACGCTGATGCTCACGGTGGCCTCGTTCTCCGATGGAGCTTCGCGGCTCGAACGTCGCTCGCTCGCTACCCGTCGAGTCTCGTCCAACCGCGCACGCCGCGTCCAGCGCGGCCGGACTCCGCTCGCTCGGCCGCGCTCATCTCGTGCTATTCATTCGGAGTCCGTCGAATGGCGAAGGCAGAGAACAAGGCTCGGTCGGGAGCCGCACCGACCGACCCGGTAGCCCTGGCGCGAAGCACGGTGCTCGAAGGCGTGGGGCGCGAGGTCGCTGCGAGCTTCCCGGGGATCACGCGGCTCGGCGGTCAGATCGTCGCGGCCCTCTACCTCGCCGACGAGCCGCTCTCGATGGACGCGCTGAGCGAGGAGCTCGGCCGATCGAAGAGCAACGTCTTCGCGAACCTCCGCGGGCTCGAGGCCGCGGGGATCGTCGAGCGGCGGCGCGCGTCCGGATCACGGCACGACGCGTTCGCGCTTCGCGGCAAGTACCCCGACGTCGTCGTCGGCGCGTACCTGTCACGCCTCCGCCGCGTGGTCCTCGACAAGGTGAACCTCTGCGGCCGCGCGCTCGAGATGCTCGGCGATACGCGCGGCGAGGAGGCGGACGCGATGCGCGAGAAGCTCACGTCGCTCCAGAGCAAGTACGAGCGCTTCGCGACGGTGTTCGAGCTCGTTCCGATCGCCGACGGCCCGATCGATCTGGAGGAGGTCCTCGACGGCCTCCCCCCGAACATCCTCGGCACCGTCGCCACGATGGCGAAGCGCGCGCTCGGGCTCGGGCCGCGCGCGGCCGCTGGCCCCAAGGCCGCGGCCGGACGCAAGCCCTGAAGGCCCGCTTCGCGCGCGACGCCTCAGGCCGCGGTGATCTCGACGCGGAGGAGCTTCCGACCGATGAAGAGGTAGTCGCCATGACCAAGCTCGCGCTCGGCCTTGAGGCGGATGTACGTGCCGTTGCGCGAGCCCATGTCCGTGAGCGTGAGCCCGCCGCCGCTCTCCTCGATCTTGCAGTGCGAACCGCTCATATAGAGGTCGGTCGGGAAGTTGAGATCGCCGCCCTCGCGGCCGATCTGGAGCGACGAGTTGCGCGCGCAGACCGTCATCCCCAGCCCGCTGCCCTGGAGCACCTGCGTGATGCGGAACGAGCTCTGATGCTTCGGTGACGAGTAGAAGTAGGTGCCGTCCGGTCCGGGCTGATCGTTCAGCTTCGGCGTGGCGTCGACACGGAACACCTGCTCTCCGGCGAGGAAGTGATCCTCGGGAACGATCTCGACGCTGCCACGCACGCGCACGTAGACGCCGTTGAGCGAGCCCTCGTCACGAACGCAGAGCGTACCGTTGCGATAGAAGAAGTTGGCGTGCCTCGGCGAGACGAACGGATCGTCGGGGAAGACGAGCTGCCCGGCCTTCCCGACGACGTGCTGCTCGGCGTTCAGCTGGTAGCTGAGCCCCTCGACGCCCTCGCCGCGGATCAGGATCAGCTTCGCCTTGCCCGGCGCCTGGAGCTGCCCGAAGAACTGCGTTCGCGCGTTCATGATTTCGGGCGGGACTGCGGCGCCGCAACGCCCGCAGAACTTGTGCCCCACGGGAACCGGGGTGGAGCAGGAACGGCACACGAAGTTCTTGGCTTGATCCATGAGCTCCTCGAGACTCAGACTCTTCGGCTTCGATGATGACTTCACGGACGCGATGGCGCCGGAAGGGCGGCCGCCACGCGTAGACGGGGGTGGGGATGAGCCGGGCTTCCGCGCGTCCGCGCGGCCCGGACCAGGGTCGGGCGTCGTCCGGCCGACGACGAGCGGGTCGGGAACGTCGCCGCGCGCGGCTCGCGAGCGGTCGTCCGGCGGAGCCGAGCCGTTGCCTGCGAGCCGAGCCGCCTCCCGCGTCGTGGGCGGCGCCTTGCTGACCGGGGGCTCCGACGGAGCGGCTCGAAGGCTCTCGGCCGGGGTCGGCGACAGCCGCGCTTCATGAGGCAGCGACGCGCCGAACGCGCCGAGCGCGAGCCGGTTCGAGCACGACGGACAGGTCGTGGTCCGGAGCGCCGCGTAGGCCTCGCAGTGCCCGCAGACGATGCCGATATCCTGTTCCATCGAGCGCCCCGAGCTTACACCAGATCGGGGCTCGCGCCCCAACCCCCCGCAGTCGTGTCCCCAGTCGCCCCCGGTGGTGCCCGACCACCCGCATGAGGTGGGCTTGCACCCGCGGTCGATGACCGGCGGGGCTCCGAATGCCGGCCACGGCTACGCTGCCCCTCACCAGAGGATGTCGAAGCGCCTCGAGCTGTCCGTGTACCGTTCGCCCCAGAGCCGGAAGACGATGTGCTCGCACGTCGCGGCATCGACCTGACCGAAGTCGCGCGAGTCGTGGTGCATGACTCGATTGTCACTCACCAGGTAGAGCCTGCCCGCCTCGACCAGGGCCGAGCGGGTCCCCGTGATCATCTCGCTGTTCGTCAGGTACTCGAAGCTCCAGGCGCCAGTGTCTGCAACCCCACACTGCATCGTCACGAGGTTCCCCGTGATCGGATGAGCGACCACCTGCTGCTTGCACCAGGTGCGCGCGGAGACAGGCTTGCCGTTCGTGGAGATGCCGGCGTCCGACACCTCGACGCGATCGCCGGGCACGCCGAAGACGCGTCCGACGACGTACTCGCCGGCCGTCTGCGGTGACGCGCAGCGCGCGAGCTCGCCCCACCGCGGAACGCGCCCGCGATGGATGAGCAGCTTGTCCTCGGGCATGAGCGTCGGGAGGATCGACGCGGGGAACTGCACCTCCTGCCCGCGGGGCACGACCCAGACGTCGACCACCAGCAGGTAGAGCAGGAGCCCGATCGCGCCCAGGATCCCCCCGAGCCACATGATTAACCGCGTGAGCTCCTTCACACGGCGGAGCCTAACGAGAGCCGTCGGAGGCGCCAAGTGAGCGGCGATCCAACCGGCGCGAGACGCGCGTAGGTCGCGTCAGGTCGCCGGCACCTTCTCGACTCGTTCCCCGTTCGCATTCGCGACCGGAGCCGAAGCCTCTCGCATGAGCTCGACCATGACGAGCGCGCCGGTCGTCTTGCCCCTCTCCTCGACGTTCTCCGCCGAGACGCGCCCGCCATGTGCCTCGACGATCCGCCGGACGAGCGAGAGACCGAGGCCGATCCCGTGAGCGCCAGGCGAGCGTGCCGCGCCGGTACCGGTCACGAACGGATCGAACGCACGCGGGAGGATGTCGGCGGCGAAGCCGGGCCCCCGATCGCGAACGGTGACCCGGACGGCCTCGGCGGTCGCCGACGCGGTCACGACGAGCGGGACGTCCTTCGGATGACCGTATGCCCACGCGTTCGCGAGCAGGTTGTGGAGCGCCCGGCCGAGCAGCGCCGGATCGATCGACACGCTGATGTCCTCGTCGATCCCGTCAGCGACGACGCTCACCAGGCCCGTCGTCTCGGCCGCCGCGCGCTCCTCGAGCCAGGAGCGAAGCTCGATCGGCTCGCGGCGCACGTCCGCCAGGCCTGCTCTCGCCGAGGCGAGGAGATCGCCGAGGATCGCGTCCATCTCGACGAGCTGGCGATCGACGTCGTCGAGCGCACGCGCAACGGGCGCCGGAGCAAGCGCAGGCGCAGGCGTCCCCTCCATGTCGTCCGGCGGGACGACGCCCGTCCGCTCGCGCGCGATCTCGAGCGCCACCCGGGCACGCCCGAGCGGTGAGCGCAGCTCGTGGCTGATCGCGGCGAGGAGCTCGCGTTGCTCGAGCACCACGCGCGAGATGCGGTCGGCCATGCCATCGAAGGCGCGTCCGAGATCCCGCACCTCCTCCGCGACCCAGCGCGTCGACAGGTTGTCGACACCGGTGCGCGCGCCGAGGTCGCCCGAGCCGAACTTCTCCGCGGCCTTTGCGACATGCTCGAGCGGACGGGCGAGATGCATCGACACGCGCCGCGCGACCACGCCGAGGACGACGAGCGCCGCCAGCAGCGCGACGACGATGCGCCATGGCTGCGGGGCCTGCGTGCCGGTCCGGAGCTCGAGCGTGCCGACGATCTCGCCGCGCCTCACGATGGGCACGTGAGCGACGCCCTCCTCGAAGACGATGCCGCCGGGGCGGGCTCGCCTGCCGGTCTCGGGAAAGAGGCTCGCATCACGCCGGACGCGAATGTCGAGCCCGGTCGTCTCGCGCAGCTCGCGCACGTAGGCGTCGGTCGCAGCCGGATCGTCCCAGAGTCTGCCCACGCGCTGCTGCACGTGACGCGACATCACGCGCGTCGGGTATTCACCGCCGTCGCTGCTCGTGAGCATCGTGGTCAGGACGCTCGCTCCGATGGCGAGGAGGATCGCGGCCAGGAACCAGAAGAGGAGCCGAGCCTGCAGCCCGCGAACGCCTCGGCGTCGCGGCCTCACGACGGCCTCGCGAGGACGTAGCCGACCCCGCGTACCGTCTTGATGAAGCGCGGGTCCTTCGGATCGTCCTCGAGCTTCTGGCGGAGCCGGCTCACGTGGACGTCGAGCGAGCGATCGACGCTCGGGTCGTAGGTCATCGGTTCGGATCGCGTGCCGACCGCAACGCGCGGCTTGTTCTGCTCGCGGACGAGCGACGCGAGGTCCTCGCGCGTGACCGTGTCCCCCGCGCGCTTCGCCAGCTCGACGAGGATCCGGAACTCGTAGGCCGTGAGCGACACCGGCACGCCGCCACGGCTCACCGTGAGGCCGGCGACGTCGATCTCGATCGGCCCCACGACGATCCGACCCGGCTCGGCCTTCGCGACGCTCGCGGGCTTCGCGCGACGAAGGACTGCGCGCACGCGTGCGAGGAGCTCGCGCGGATTGAACGGCTTCGGCACGTAGTCGTCCGCGCCGAGCTCGAGACCGACGATCCGATCGGCGTCGTCACCGCGCGCGGTGAGCATCACGATGGGCACGTCGTGGATCGCGCGAATGCGACGACAGACCTCGAAGCCGTCCATCCCCGGAAGCATCACGTCGAGCAAGACGACGTCGAACGCAGCCTCGCCGGTGAGCGCAGCGAGCCCCGCCTGGCCGTCTTCGACGTGGACGACCGTGACCTGGTGAGGCTGGAGATATTCGTCGAGCAATCGAGCCAGATCGCGATCGTCGTCGACGAGCAACGCCTTGATCATCGATCCACTCAGAGCGCGCCGCTGGCGACGAGCGCGGCCTTCAGATGATTCTTCGCACGGAGCGCGTACGGTCCGTCGGGGTGCTGGACGATGAAGATCGAGAACGCATCAGCAGAGAGATCGAAGCGACCGGCACGGTAGTAGGCGACGCCGAGCGCATAGGCCGTCGGGTAGCTGGGGTCGATCGTCCCGAGCTTCTTGATCTTGTCCGCGCGCCAGAGCTCTGCCTGCCGGCGCTCCTCGACGTTCGCACGCGCGCAGGCCTCCGCCGTCGTCGCAGCCGACCGCTGGGTCTCGAGCGCGAGCCGGCGCGACTCCGGCGGCCGCGGGTGATCGATGTAGAAAGCGTAGAGCGCGCGCTGTTCGTCCAGCGTGAGCGCGAGCGCGGCGTTCGTGTCGGTGCCGGCGAGGACGTTCCACACCGTCTTGAACATGACCCGGCGCTCGTCGTCGGTGAGGATGATCTTGCGATCGACGACCCAGCCCGCGTCGCCCGCGCGCTGGACGAAGGGCGCGGCGAGATCGACGAAGTCCTCCGAGCTCTCGCCCGTGGCCTCCCATCGCGTGAGCGCATCGAGGAAGCGCCGCGTCTGGAGCGACCGGAGGGCGACCAGATCGTCAGCAGCGTCCTCGCGGCGAGCCAGATCGCGGAGCGCGCCGTCGAGCTGACGGCGTGCGTCGACCATCCCGAGCTCGTCGACGCCCCTGGCCTCTGCACCGTTCAGCTCACGGAGCGCAGAGCCGACGGCGAGGACGTCGGACGGCAGACGCTCCGCCTCGGCGGCGGCTGCTCGCCTGTCGTCCGCCCGCGCGATGCTGGCGAGGACGCGCACGTCGACGCGCGGCAGCGGAACCGCGTCGGGCGCCGTCGCCCGAGGCATCATCAGAAGGAGGAGGACGACCGCGACACTCAGCGGAATGGCCGCGAGCCAGCGCCCGCCCTTCCGCTCCCGATCTGCCTTCGCAGCCTCGCGCGCGCGTGCAAGCGCCTTTTCGACCTGTGGCGGAAGCGCGGACGTCCGTGGGCGCTTCTCGTCGCTCTTTTCCTTGTCGTCCGCGGCCACACGAGAATGCTACCATCGAGCGAGCGTTCGTTGCGCGGACTGCGCGGACGCCAGAGGAGCCCTCGTCGTGATCGAGAAGCGTCGCTTCGCTCGTGCACCGATCGATTTGCCTGTTCTGTTCGCCAAGAAAGGCAGCGCCGAATCGGCGAGCGGGATCGGAAAGGACATCTCGATCGGCGGAATCTTCATCGAGACGACCTCGCCCGCGTCGTTCGGCGCCGAGGTCGTCGTTCGCGTTCGGCTGAAGACGCCGAACGACCATCAGGACTTCGACCTCCCCGGCGTCGTTCGCTGGGTGCGTTCGGGTGGAATGGGCGTGCAGTTCGGCCTGCTCGGCGCTCTCGAGACCCACGCGATCACCGAGCTCGGCAAGGCCGCCGGCCGTTGAGGCGTCGCTCGCGCCATCGCGAGCGACGATTCAATACGAGAACTCGATCGGGATCGTGACGAGACCGGTCTCGTCGAGCTTCGTCTTGTAGATCGCCTTGGCGGCGCAGCTCTGGATGTCGGGCGAGAGCGGCGGCGTGAACTGAGCCGATTCGACGGCGCCGGCGGCGGACACGCGCAGGCGGAGGGTGCTGTTCACGGTGACGTGCACGTCATCCGCGCCTCGAGCACGCCCGCCGAGCGCAGCGCAGTCTCGAACCGCCTCCGCGATCGCCTCGCGCGCGCGCAGGCCGGCGCTCGAGGCCTTCGCGCCCGGAGCGGTGCCGTCGGGTCGGGTCGCAGGGCCCTTCGCGACGACGGAGCGCGGCGCCGGCGGGGCGGGCTCGGGCTGCTCCGGCGACGAAGAGCTCTCGGGTCGCCCGGCGCCCAGGGCGATCTCCTGCCCGCCGAGCGGGACCGGCGCCCGCACGGAGGACGGCGCATGATCGATGCGAAGCGTGGCGAGGTCGGTCGCGTCGAGCTCGACGTGTGCGGGCGCGGTGACGATCGTCCCGTGCGTCACGCCAGTACGCGGAGGCACGCCGATCGAGACGACGCCTTCGGTGAGGTCGACGACGACGCGATTGCCCGACCGCGCCACGCGCAGGTGCGTTCCATGAACGGCAACACGAACGACGCTGCGCTCAGTCGCGATGTCCACGGCGAAGGCCTCGCCGGACGCCACCGGCACGACCTGCGCCTCGATCGCCCCGTGGTCGAGCCCGAGCACGAGCGGCTCTCCCGCCGACGTCACCCGCGCGCGCGCGACGGGGCCGCGGGCAACCTCACCCTGCGCGCTGTCCTGCTCGATCAGCCAGGTCACCTTGCGCGGACGCTCGAAGACCGCACGCGCGCCGTCGACGTCGATCGCGTCCCCCGCGTGGAGGGCGTAGCCCGGCGACGCGACATTCCCACCGATCCGGACCTCACCCGCGCCCTCGGTCGTGCGAAGCGAGCTCGCGGAGGCACGCTCGCCCGAAGACGACGGCCGGTCGTCGAGCGCGGCCTCGCGGAGCGCTGCGTGCCGGTCGTTGCGCACGAAGAGGGCTACCGCAGCCGCAGCGGCGAGGACGACCGCGCCTGCGCGAAGCGCGACGTCACGCGATCGTGATCGTCGCGAGCGCTCGACGTCGCGGAGGAGCGCCGGCTTCTCCTCCGTCTCGATGGCGGTCATCACGCGCGACTCGAGGCGGGACCAGTCGAGGTCCGCAAGCACGTCGCGCTTCGCCGGCGACGGAGGCTCGGTCGATTGCGAAGGCGCCGCCCGGACGTCGAGATGCTCCTTCGCCTCCGCGACGAGCGCATCGAGCGCACGTCCCTCCGCCGACCGCGACGAAGGCTCGAGCTCGTCCCATCCGCCCGTGGAGATGTTCGCGCCAGAGGTGGACTTGCGACCCGCGTCGAACTTGCTCATGGCTCGTCCCCCCTCTTCGTGAACGAGGCACTGAGACCTGCAAGCGAAGGTTCGTCGGCGAGCATCTCCTCGAGCTCGCGCCGTGCGTAGAAGAGCCGCGTCCGGACCGTGAGGACGGGCGCCCCGACGATCTCCGCGATCTCCGCCGGTGAGAGCCCCTCGAGCTCGTGGAGGACGAAGACGACCCGCTTCTTCTCGGCGAGACGCGCGAGGAGTCGCTGGAACGCGCGCATCCGTTCGCAGCGCTCGGCGTCCTCGTCGGGGAGCGGTCGCTCGTCGTCCGCGACGACGTCGCCCGGCGCCTCTTCCGTGAGCACGGGCCGACTCCGAGCCGAACGGCGGTGCATGAGGACGACGTTGACGGTGACTCGATGGAGCCACGTCGAGAACTTCGACTGACCGCGGAAGTCCTTGAGGCTCCGGAAGACCTGGACGAAGACCTCCTGGACGACGTCCTCGAGATCCGAGGGCGCGTTCAGCATCCGGTAGACGAGCCGCGCTACATCGGCACGATGCTGGACGAAGATCTCCTTGAAGGCGGCAGCATCCCCTGCCCCCGCACGACGCAGCAGCCCCTCGTCCTCCGTCGTGTGCGATCGGGTAGGAGGAGCCGAGAGCGTGGGCAGCAAGCGGAGCGAAGCGGCGGCGGCCACCTGCTGTCCGTTGCCAGGCGTCGGAACGACATTCACCCGCGCCCGCTCGGCGACGGAAACTTGGCCCGAAGCCGCGCGCAGGCCGACGCTGGCAACATGGCCATCGTCGCTGTCACCGTGCTCCTCGGGGTAGTGCTCTTCGACGCCCACGACTTCGTCAACCGTCGCACGCGCCGTCTCTGAGCGCTAGGGACGCAGACAAACGACTCCGGCCGCGCAAGCGCGCGTACCGGAGCAACGTCGTATCGGTCGAGGGCCGCCTCGCGTCGAGCGATCCGCTCGCACACGAAGCGAAGGCGCTCAGAAGAGCGTCTTCAGCTCGACCTTGTCCTTCTTCTTCTGCTCGAGAAGGTAGTTCACGGCGCGCAGGATGCGCTGCTTCGTCGGGCCGCTGATCGCGGTGCCCGCAAGCGCGGACGCGAGAGCGCGCGGCGTGACCGCACGACCGGAACGCGGCTTCGCGACTTCCTTCTTCTCGGCGCCCTCCTTCTTCCCGGCGCGGCGCTGGAGCTTGAGGCTACGATCCTCCGGACGGAGCGTCTCGAGCGAGTGCGAGACCGCAAGCAGGCGCTTGGTGTTGAGCTTGTTCTGGTTGAGGAAGGTCTGAAACTTCGATTCGTCGGCCATGGTCGAGCCGGCTCTTTTAGTCGGCATCGGGCTCCGCGTCACGCTGAACATCTGCACCGGCATCCGTGACGGCAACGCATGGGAAGGTTCGAAGGCTCCAGCGGAGCGGGCTCCCCGCTCCGCCGTCGGCGCAAGAGGCCACCGTGGTGTTGGCCGAAGCATCGGGCATCGAGCAATCGCGGCTCCCGTACGTGCACTCGAGGCCCGTCGGCCAGCATGGAGGACAGACGGAGTCCGACACCGGAAAGTCCTTCGGACAAGGCGGCCGCGCCGGCGGATTTCCGCTGTAACGCCACGCGCCCTGGCTGCACTGCGCGATCGGCGAGCACACCCCGTACGCGCACGTCGTGCCCTCCGGCACGACACACCCTTCGCCTGCCCCGGGGGCGGCATCCGGGCAGACGCTCTCTCCGAGCATCTCGAGCGGATCGCCCGAGTCCGGGCTCGTCGGATTGACGGAGGGGTCGTCTCCGCACGCGCCTGCGATCGTCGCGATCGAGACGATCGCGGCGATGAGCGCCGCCAGGGATCGGTTCCTCACCCGCGACGATGCGGGCAGCCTCTGCGGGAGCATCGAAGGGAGATTAGAGCTATAAGGTCGCCGTCGTCTCCTCCAGCCTCGAAGACCAATGTCGACGTTGCGACGTGCGACGTGCGCACGCTCGCGATTGCCGGATGAGACAGGCTTCCCCAAGGAGATACAGATGCCCTTGCCCCCCGTCTTCATCGTCTCGGCCACGCGCACCCCGATCGGCGCGTACCTCGGCTCGCTCTCTTCGCTGAAGGCCTCCGAGCTCGGCTCGATCGCCATCAAGGCCGCGCTCGAACGCGCCAAGGTGTCGCCGGATCAGGTGGGTGAGGTCTTCATGGGCAACGTGCTCTCCGCGGGCATGGGTCAGGCGCCGGCGCGCCAGGCGATGCGCTTCGCGGGCCTTCCGGATGAGGTTCCTGCCACGACGATCAGCAAGGTCTGCGGCTCGGGCATGGCGGCGATCATCGCCGGCCTGAGGACGATCGCGCTCGGCGACGCCGACGTCGTCGTCGCCGGCGGCATGGAGTCGATGTCGAACGTGCCCTACTACCTCGACAAGGGACGTCAGGGGTACCGCATGGGCAACGGCACGCTCATCGACGGCATGATCCACGACGGCCTCTGGGATCCGTACTCGAACGTCCACATGGGCACCTGCGGCGACAAGTGCGCCGCCGAGTACAAGGTCACGCGTGAGGCGCAGGACGAGTGGGCGAAGGAGAGCTTCCGCCGCGCGCTCTCGGCCCAGAAGGAAGGCCAGTTCGACGCGGAGATCGTCCCGGTGCCCGTCCCGCAGAGGAAGGGCGATCCCGTCCTCGTGAAGCTCGACGAGGGCCCGGCGAAGGGTGACCCCGCGAAGATCGGCGGACTCCGCCCCGCGTTCACGAAGGACGGGACGATCACGGCCGCGAACGCCTCGTCGATCAACGACGGCGCGAGCGCGCTCGTCCTCGCGAGCGAGGACGCGGTGAAGAAGCACGGGCTCTCGCCGCTCGCGAAGATCGTGGGCTACGGCAGCGCCGCGCAGGCCCCGGAGTGGTTCACCACCGCGCCCGCGAAGGCGATGGACTCGACGCTCGCGAAGCTGGGCCTCAAGGCCGACGACATCGACCTCGTCGAGATCAACGAGGCGTTCGCCGTCGTCGCGATGGTGTCCGCGCAGCTCTCGAAGATCGACCCGGCGAAGGTCAACGTCCGCGGCGGTGCGGTCGCGCTCGGTCACCCGATCGGCGCGAGCGGCGCGCGCATCGTCACGACGCTCCTCCACACCCTCAAGGATCAGAACAAGAAGCGCGGTCTCGCGTCGATCTGCATCGGCGGCGGCGAGGCCCTCGCGATGGTGATCGAGCGCGCCTGACGCGCTGAGCAGCACGCCGGATGATCCGCCCGCGAGAGCTCTCGACCTCACTCGGCCTCTTCGCGGCGCGGACGCCGACGCTGCTGCCCGCCACGCATACGAACAGCTACGCCCTCGGGGGTCGCGACGTGCTCCTCGTCGAGCCCGCGACCCCCTACGAGGACGAGCAGCGCGAGTGGATCGCCTGGGCGCGCGAGCTCGCGTCGACCGGGCGGAACATCCGCGCGATCGTCGCGACGCATCATCATCCCGATCACGTCGGCGGCGCCGCGCTCCTCTCGAAGGAGCTCGGTCTGCCGGTCTGGGCGCACGAGCTTACGGCTTCGCTCATCGACGTCCCCGTCGCGCGCATGCTCGCCGACGGCGACGAGATCGTGCTCGCCGGACCGCGCGACGAGACGTGGCAGGTCCTCCACACGCCGGGGCACGCGCCCGGCCACGTGTGCCTCTTCGAGCCGCGCTCCCGCACGGTGATCGTCGGCGACATGGTGGCGAGCGTCGGCACGATCCTCATCGCGCCGGGAGATGGCGACATGGCGCTGTACCTCGAACAACTCGAGCGCCTCGCCTCGCTGGACGCCTCGCTCGCGCTGCCGGCACACGGCGAGCCGATCGACGAGCCGACCGCCCTCTTCACCCGCTACGTCGCTCACCGGAAGATGCGCGAGGAGAAAATCGTGAGCGTCCTCCGGACTGCCTGCGCAGCAGGCGATCGCCGGAGCGCCGGCATCACCGCGAGCGACCTCGTCCCGATGGCCTACGACGACGTCTCGCCCGCGATCTGGCCGATCGCCAAGCTCAGCGTCGATGCGCACCTCGAGAAGCTCGAGCGAGAAGGCCGCATCGAGCGCACCGACCGGGCGGACACATTCCGCGTGGTAGGCTGAAGATGATGTGGAAGAGAAGCTTCGTCGCAACGACAGTCGCGCTCGGCGGCGGCGTGGACGACGCGCTCGCCGCGATCGCAGGCTCGAGCTCGAAGGCGCCTGATCTCGGAGCGGCCGCGGCCGACCTCGTCAGCCAGCTCCGCGCCCCTCAGCGAACGACGCGCGCCACAGGTCTCGCGAAGGCGGTCCACGACATCGCCCTTGCTCTCGACGAGGGCACGCTGCGATGACGCTCCAGCGCGCGCGCGTGATCAAGGACGCCTTCCCCCCCAAAGCCAGGGAGTCGGAGATGGTCGATCCACACGCGCGTCAGCTCGATCCCACGCGTATCGGTCGCGCAGGGGCGTTCCCGCCCGCCGCGCCGATCGCGGCTCCCGTGGCCGCAGCTGCGGCCGCCCGCGCCCGGCGCATCGCCGGCGAGGTCATCGAAGCACGCGCAGAGGCGGCGCGGATCATCGCGTCCGCCCAGAAGGATGCCGAGGCCGTCGTCGCATCGGCTGCAGCCGCCGCCGCGACGGAGGCACGCGAGCAGGAGGTCGCCCGGCTCGCTGCGAGCTTCCTCGCGCTCCGTGACGAGGAGGCAGGGCAGCCGGAGCGTGACGTCGATCGCATCATCGAGCTCGCCGTCCTCCTCGCCGAGCGCCTCGTCGGTGAGGCGCTCCGCGTGGAGCCCGCGCGCATCGCGGAGCTCGCCGCATCGGCCATCCACGAAGCGCGAGGTGCACGTCGCGTCCGGATCGACGCATCGCCCGACGACGTCGACGCGCTCGGTCAGGCCCTCGGCGCGATCGGTCAGAGCGCCGACATCCAAGCCGATCCGACGCTCCAGCGCGGCTCCCTCGTCGTCCACACCGATCTCGGCCGCGTCGATGCGCGGCTGGAGCCACAGCTCGCGCGCCTCGCCGCCGCGCTCCGCGAGGCCCTTCGATGAGCACCGAGGCCGAGACCGGCGGCGGCACGAACGGCTCCGGTGGAGCGGACGAGCCGGAGCGCGCCGCGAGCACGTCTCGCGCTCCGACGAGCATCGCGTGGCGCTCCAACCTCTGGCTCTTCCTCGCGACCGCGGCGAGCGTCTTCATCACCGGCGTGGCGGGCTCCCCGCACGAGGGCATCTTCAGCACTGCAGCGCTGATCGACGGAGCCCAGTTCGCCGGCACGCTCCTCACCATCCTCGTCGCGCACGAGCTCGGGCACTACATCGCCGCGCGCATCCACAAGGTCGACGCGTCGCTCCCGTTCTTCATCCCGATGCCGCTCATCAGCCCGTTCGGGACGATGGGCGCGGTCATCCGGATGCGCGGCACGATCCCCACCCGCCGTGCGCTGCTCGACATCGGCGCGTCGGGGCCGCTCGCCGGCCTCGCGTTCGCGCTCCCGCTCTATGCCTGGGGTGTCGCGCATTCTCACTTCGTCCCCGGCAGCGCCGAGAACCTCGTCGAGCTCGGCGAGTCGATCCTCATCAAGGGCCTCGACCGTGCGTTCGCGCCTGCCGTGCCCGACGGGATGCTGCTCACCTATTCGCCGGTCGCATTCGGTGCGTGGGGCGGTTTCTTCATCACGATGATCAACCTGCTCCCGGTCGGGCAGCTCGACGGCGGCCACGTCGCCTACGCGCTCTTCGGCCCGAAGCAGGATCGCTATGCCGCGCTCGCCCACCGCGCGCTGCTCGCGTTCTTCTGCGTGATCGTCGTCGGTCACCTCGGCCGCGATCTGGCCGCGGGTCGCGGCCTCAGCGTGGTGCATCTCGGACGCCACATCTCGAACGCGGTCTTCTGGCTCGTCTGGTTCCAGGTGCTCGCGGTGCTGGGCTCTCTCGCCGCGCGCGGCCGTGAGCCGTCGAGACACGCGCGCGGAGGCGAGAGCGACGAAGGCGTCCTCACGGTCCGCACCCGCGTGGTCGTGACCCTCGGCCTCCTCGTGCTCGCGAGCCTCGCGCGCAGCCACGCCTCGTGGCTCATCGTCGGCTCGTTCTTCGGCGGACTCGCCATCCTCATGGCGATGGAGGTCAAGGGCGGCGTCCTTCGCAAGCACGATCTCCTCGACCACCCTCCCACCGGCGCCGAGCCTCTCGGCATCGGCCGCAAGATCGTCGCGATCGCGACGCTCGTGCTCTTCGCGCTCCTCTTCATGCCCGAGCCGTTCAGCCTCTGACGCGCGACCGCGAGGTCGAGGAACGACTGCGGCGGACAGAGCGTCCGCCGCGAGGCTCAGCTTGCATCCCTCGTCGACACCGCGCTGCGCGCCGAGCGCGCGTGCTCACCACGACAGCGCTGATCGCGCTCCGAGCAAGACCCCGCACGACGGCGGCCGTGCTAACGAGATTCGCATGATCGATGTCTCCCGAGTCGCGCTTGCCGCCGAACGCTCTGTGGAAGCCTCCTTCAAGCGCCTCGAGCGCTACCTCGCGTTCGCGCCCATCTCCAGCGAGCCGGCTGCGAAGCCGAAGCTCGCCGAGCTCGCCGCGGTCCTTCGCGACGACCTGACGACGCTCGGCCTCTCGCGCGCGAGGGTCCTCGAGCTCCCGGACGCGCACCCGTGCGTTGCAGCGGAGTGGATGGGCGCAGGCCCGTCCGCGCCCACGGTGCTCGTCTATGGGCACTTCGACGTGCAGCCCGTGAAGGGCGAGGCCTGGGAGACCGAGCCCCACGCGCTCGTGCGCAAAGGCGATCGTCTCTACGGCCGCGGCGCGGCCGACGACATGGGCGGCTGGCTCAGCCACTTCGTGGCGATGGAGGCGTGGCTATCCGAGACCGGCAAGCTGCCGTGCAACGTGAAGATCCTCATCGAGGGCGAAGAGGAGATCGGCAGCCCCAACCTCGAAGCGTTCATGGACAAGTACCCCGACGCGTTCGAGTCCGACGCGATGCTCCTGACCGACTGCGAGAACCCGAGCGTCGACATCCCCGGCCTCACCGTCAGCCTCCGCGGGCTCCTCGAGATCGAGGTCGCGGTGGCGAGCGCGAAGAGCGACGTGCACTCGGGCCTCTGGGGGAACGTGGTGCCGGATCCGGCGACGACGCTGATCGCGCTCCTCGCGCGGCTCGTGGACGAGGACGGCCGGCTCCGGCTCGCGCGACGTCCGATCGACCCCGCGTGGCTCGCGAGCTCGCGCGACGTGCCCCTGACCCCGGAGGTGATCCGGGTCGGCGCACGCCTCCTCGACGACGTCGCGCCGCTGCCGGAGCGCGGCCTCTCGCCGGCAGCGTGGGCATGGCGCGAGCCCGCCCTCACGGTGCTCTCGACGACGTTCCCCGCGCCGGGCACGGAGAAGAACGCGATCCGCAAGTCGGTCTCCGCGAAGCTCAGCCTGCGCATCGCGCCGGGACAGACGGCGACCGAGCTCTTCGAGGCGGTCCAGGCCGAGCTCACGCGCGACGTCCCTGGCGGGCTCGCGGTGACGGTCACGCAGCTCGCGGGCGCAGCGTCGTCGTGGGACTACGACGCGAAGGGCCCCGCGTTCGACGCCGCCGATCGCGCCTACGAGGCGGCCTGGGGACGCGCGCCGATCCGGATCGGAATCGGCGGGTCGATCCCGTTCGTGGCCCTCTTCGGCAAGCGCTTCGCCCGGCTGCCGCTCGTCCTCAACGGCGTGATCGATCCCGAGACCGGCGCGCACGGGCCGAACGAATCGATGCACATCGGCGTCTACGCGAAGACCGTGAAGGCGAACGTGCACCTCTACGACGAGCTGGCGCGCGCGCTCGCGAAGTAGGCGACTCGCCGGGCGGTCGGCTACGTGTCGGCCGCCCGAAGAGCATCTCGCGTCACGGATCGGAGGGGACGACCGGACCAAGCCTCACGAGAGGGGCACGGGATCGCCCATCTCCCCGGCGAAGAGGGCGACGAGCTCGTCACGCGAGAGCTTGCCAGCGGCGAAGCGCTCGATGTGCCCAGCCCACTCGAAACCTAGAGTGAGGGCGCGGCCATTCAGCTCCAGAAACACGAGGGCGACGACGAGCCCGGTCCTCTTGTTGCCATCGAGAAACGGATGGTTCTTCACGAGGCCGTGCGCGTAGACCGCGGCGAGCTCGGCAAGACTGCCGTAGTAGCCCGTTCGAGGTGCCATCACCGCAGATTCGAGGAGACCACGATCTCGGATTCCGTCTTGCCCACCATGCGCAGCGAGCGAGACCGCGTGCGCCTGTTCCACGTCTTCGACTTCGAGGAAGAGGACGTCGGCAAGCTTCACTTCGCCAGCTCGGCGAGGATCGCAGCGTGAGCCTGGGCGACGCGATCGATTGCGGCCGTAACCCGAGCTCGCTTCACCTCGGCCTCGAGACGCTCCGCAAGCTCATCGGGGAGCACCACAGCCCCGCTCTCGACGCGATCGGCCAGCTGCCTCAGCGTCCGTGCCTGCTCGCTCGGTGTCGTGGCCATGACGAGGGAAAGCCTAGCACCGCATGCCCTCTCGAGCTTGCACGCGGCCCCTCTTCCCGCTGCGACCTCGGCGCCAAAGCAGAAGAGGCGTTCGCCGGTCGCTGGTACCGGGAACGCCTCGCGTGTTTCGAGAGCCGCTGGCTCAGACCAGGATCTCGAAGTCCTCGATGACGGGGTTCGCGAGCATCTCGTCGGCCATCTTCGCGAGGCGCTCCTTCAGCGCGGCCGGATCGGCGATGGGCGCGTCGCCCAGGTCGATCTCGATCAGCTTGCCGATGCGGACGCCGCGGACGCCGTCGAAGCCGAGCTTGTCGAGCGCGCGCTTCACGGCGTCGCCCTGCGGATCGAGGACCTCGGACTTCAAGCGGACGAGAACGGTGGCCTTGCTCATGTCGACACTCCGAGGTTCTTCGCGATGCGGGGAAGCGGCGGTTCGGTGTTCGGCTCGAACGTCTCGCCGGTGATGCGCTCGAACGCTTCGACGTAGCGCTTCGCAGCGCCGACGCGGACTTCGTTCGGGAGCTCCGGCGGATCGCCGTCGCCGCGATAGCCGAGCGCGGTGTAGTAGCGACGTACGAAATCCTTGTCGAGCGGCTCGGGGTCGAGGCCCGCGGAGAAACGCTCCTGGTAGGTCGCGTCGATCCAGAAGCGCGACGAGTCCGGCGTGTGGATCTCGTCGATGACGATGATCTCGCCGTCCTTCGTCTTGCCGAGCTCGTACTTCGTGTCCACCAGGATGAGCCCGCGCTCCGCGCAGAGCTTCTGGCCGGCGGCGAAGAGCGCCAGTGCGATCTCGGCGGCTCGATCGAACTCAGCCGCGGTGACGCCGCCCATCGCGATGATCTCCTCGCGCGAGGCCGACACGTCGTGCTCGCCCTTCGCCGCCTTCGTGGCCGGCGTGAGGAGCGGGCGCTCGAGGCGCTGGTTCTTCTTCAGCCCCTCGGGGAGCTGGTGACCGCAGAAGACGCGCTCGCCGGCCTCGTAGTGCGTCCACATGCTCGTCGAGGTCGAGCCCGTGATGTACGCACGAACGACCATCTCGACGGGCAACGGCGTGCAGTCGACGCACTCGAGGACGTTCGGATCCGGCACGCGGACGAGGTGGTTCTTCGCCACGTCCTTCGTCTTCTCGAACCACCACGCCGCGAGACGGTTCAGCACCTGCCCCTTGAACGGGATCGTGCCCAGGATGCGATCGAACGCACTGATGCGATCGCTGACGACGATGAAACGCCGGCCGTCACGGCTGTAGTTGTCGCGGACCTTGCCCTCGTAGCGCTCCCCGAGCCCTTCGAACCGCGTGGACTCGAGAGTGTGCGCGAGGTGCTCCTTCAGCAGCGCTTCGTCGACCAACGGAGGCATGAGCCTCGTCTAGTCGATGCCGGCGCCGCGGTCGACGGTGAAGAGCCATCGACCGCGCGCCTCGTGCACGGTTCTAGTTGCGGAGCTTGATGTCGACGCGGCGGTCCTTCTTCCAGCCCTGCTCGTCCGTGCCGGTCGCGTCGAGCTCGCCACGCGACGTGTCGAAGAGCTTGTCGCTCCCGACGCCGAGGCCGGCGAGGAACGTGTGCGCCGCACGCGCGCGCTTCGCGCCGAGGGTCATGTTGTACTCGGTCTCGCCGCGCGGGTCGGCCCGGCCCACGAGATCCACGGCGCGGCCCTTGAGCGGACCCGTCGTGAGGCACTTGGCGACCTGCTCGAGGACCGCCTTCTCCGACTCGGTGAGCTGCTCCGAGTCGAAGTCGAACTTCGGCGCCTCTTCGACGTTCGAGAACTTCAGGTTGCACGCCTTGAGGATGGCGTCGTCGACGTTGACGGCCATCTTCTCTTTCTCGGCGGGCGCGCTCGTCACGCTCGGCGGCGCCTCCGAGGTCGGCTGGGTGGGCGTCTCCGCCGGCTTCTTGTCACCGCCGCATGCGGCAGCGAGAACGAAGAGCGGAGCGACGAGGACGAGAGCAACCTTCTTCATATTTCCCTCAAGAGCTCGGCAGTGTTCTTTTCCACCGAGGGCTAACTGCGTGAGCGCGCTCGACTCTTCGCCCAGCGCCACTTCTTTCTAATCGCGTCGGTGCATACGTCAATGAGCGCATCGCACCTCGGAGAAACGCGCGAACAAGCGAGGGCTTACACCCTCACCAGCACGCTGCGTCTCGCGACGCTGCTTCCTGCCATCAGGATGACACGCGGACCTCGATCTTGTGCGTGTGCACGATAAGATCGCGTGGTCCATGAGCAATCCGTCCCAGCCCGCATCGACTCCGGGCGACGTCGTCCTCATCGTCGACGACGAAGAGGACATACGCCGGCTCGTCTCCTTCAACCTCGATGAGGCGGGATTCCGCGTCGAGGCAGTGGACACCGGTGCAGGTGCGCTCACGGCGGCAGTCCGCTTGAAGCCAGCCGTCTTCGTCCTCGACCTCATGCTTCCGGATGTCTCGGGCACCGAGGTCTGTCGAAGGCTCCGCGCCGACCCCGATCTCGCGGACGCCGCCATCCTCATGCTGACCGCGCGGGGCGACGAGTACGATCGTGTCCTCGGCTTCGAGGTCGGCGCCGACGACTACGTCGTGAAGCCGTTCAGCGTGCGCGAGCTCGTCATGCGCGTGAAGGGGCTCGCCGTCCGCGCGCGCGAGCGACGCCTGGCGCGCGGCGCGAGCGACGAGGGCAGGCGGCTTCGCTGGCGCGGCCTCGAGATCGATCCCGTCCGCCATCGCGTCACCATCGACGGCGGCGATCTCGCCCTCCGGCCTCTCGAGTACAAGCTGCTCGCGATCTTCATCGAGCACCCCGGACGCGTCTTCTCGAGGACCGAGCTCTTGCAGGAGGTCTGGGGGATCAGCCCGGACACGAACACGCGCACGGTCGACACACACATCCGCCGGCTGCGCGAGCGTCTTGCGACCTATAGCGAGGCGATCGAGACCGTCCACGGCTTCGGCTACCGCTTGCGCGATCCGTCGTAGCGAGGCTCGTCGCGATCCATGCAATCCTTCGCCTGCCGGATGCGGAGGTAGGTCCCGATGACGCTCTCGTTCCGCTCGAAGCTACTGGCCAGCCACGTCGCGCTCGTGCTCGTCGCCGGCGGCATCGCGTTCTTCACCCTCGATCGCGCGCTCACCGCCGATCTCCTCCACCAGCTCGACCAGCGGCTCGAGGAGCAAGGCAAGGGCGCGATCGAGTGGGCCGAAGGTGGCAAGCGCCATCCCGACCGCATCACGACGCGCATCGCGAACATCGTCGACGCGGAGGTCACGCTCTTCGAGAAGGACGGGACGGTCCTCGGCGCATCGAGCCCCGAGGCCCGCGGCGACGTCGGGCCCGAGCTCGCCGTCGCCCAGGCCGGCGGCGTCGGAAAGGCGACGCGCTGGCGCTCCGGGCGCGAGCTCCACTACGTCGCCGTGGCGGGCTCCGAAGGGACGGTGCTCCGCCTCGCGCAGCCGCTCTCCGAGATCAACGAGACGGTCGGCGCGATGCGCAGGCGGCTCGTGTTCGCGTCGACCCTCGCGATGCTCGTCGCGATCGTCCTCGGGTTCCTGGCTGCGCGCGTCGCATCGCGCCCGCTCCAGGAGATGACCACGACGGCGACGCGGCTCGCTCGGGGAGAGTTCGACGCCCCGATCCCCGAAGGGGACCGCGACGAGTTCGGCGTGCTCTGGCGCGCGCTGAAGTCGCTCGCGTCCCAGCTCAAGGCACGCATCGGCGACCTCGTCGAAGAAGGCGATCGCCTCCAGCGGCTGATGACGATCCGCCGCGACTTCGTGGCGAACGTCTCGCACGAGCTCCGTACGCCGGTGACGTCGATCCAGGGTTACGCCGAGACGCTGCTCGGCCAGGAAGAGACGCCGCCTTCGATCCGCGCGCAGTTCCTGGAGGTGATCCACCGCCAGGCACAGCGCATCGGCGCCCTGGTCGAGCAGCTCCTCGCGCTCTCGGAGCTCGAGGCACGGGGACGGGACGACCTCGCACGCGAGGCGATCGGCGTGCTGTCGATCGCGCGTCACGTCGCCGAGACGGTCGCCGGTCACGGCGAGAGTCACGGGAAGAGCAGGACGGTGACCGTCAATCTCGAGGGCATCCCCGAGGCGGTCCTCGTCCTCGCCGACCCGGAGGGCGTCGAGCGCGCGTTGCTCAACCTCGTCGACAACGCGGTCAAATACGGGAAGGAGGGCGGCACGGTGAGCATCACGGCAGCCGTGGCGACGGCCGGCGGGAAGGAGACCGTGACCATCACCGTGGCCGACGACGGCGACGGGATCGAGGCCAAGCACCTCCCGCGCCTCTTCGAGCGTTTTTATCGCG
This sequence comes from Myxococcales bacterium 68-20, assembly GCA_001899635.1. Lineage (GTDB taxonomy): Bacteria > Myxococcota_A > Polyangia > Polyangiales > Polyangiaceae > Labilithrix. The sequence goes on from MKVQ01000016.1 coordinate 325,206, forward strand.
TCGACACGGGGCGCTCGCGACAACACGGCGGCGCAGGCCTCGGCCTCGCGATCGTGAAGCATCTCGTCGAGTCGATGGACGGCGCGATCGAGGTCGAGAGCGAGGTCGGAAAGGGCACCCGCTTCATCGTGACGCTGCCGGCTCCGCGCCCTTCGACGATGACCAAGCTCTGACGAGGCCCGTTCGGGCGAAGTCTCGTGGCTTCAGTCACCAGGCTGCAGACGTCGGCAGACTGACCCGGCGTCACTGAAGGACGTGCATGCCGTACTGCTCGAGGGCGCCGGTCGAGATCATCGAGCCGTCCGGGAACCGGCAGAAGCCGTCCTCGTTGCCGGTCGAGTTGTGACCCGTCACGAGCTTCTGGCCGAGCTTCAGGCACACCTTCGTCCCCGCGCTCATGCCACCGGTGAGCTCACGCGCGGCGATCTCGACCGGCATGCCGCTCCGCACCGGCCGGAGCGCGTCGCACGCGAGCTGGCCGCTCGCCTGGCGACACTGCGCGCTCACCCGCACGTTCTCGCGTGCGTAGAAGACGAAGGGCATCTGCTCGCCCTCCTGTGAGGTCCACACCTCGTTGAGGAACGGAGCAGACTCGAGCGTCGCGAGCGGTCCAGTCACCGTGTTCGTCGCGTCGGCAGGAGAGGTCGCACCGCTCGACGACTGGTTGTCCTTCGAGGGACAGCCGAGGAACACAGCGGACGAGAGGAGAACGGCAGCGACCAACGGGACGTGCGAGCTCATCCAGTGGTCATACAGGACTCGAGCCCGAAGGTCACCGACGGCATCCACGCCGCCTCACGACACGCGGCTCAGGGTGGGTGCGAAACAGGGCTTCGCTCGAGGACGTACGCGCCCACCGCAGCGCAGGCGACGAGCGCGATCAGCAGCACGACGACGAGCGCGCGCACCGAGCTTCGCGATCGCGACGGCTCAGGCTCGGTCGCACTGGCGAGCGCAGGCGGCGCTCCCGAGGTCGAGCCCGAGCCGGAGCCGGTCGTCGGTCCACGGAAATGATCCGGCGGCTGGCTCGGCAGCGGTCCGCGCATCCGCGCAGTCGCATGTGGAGCCGGGGCCAGAGAGCGGTCGCGAACGCCGTGTGCCGGATCGCTCGCGAGCGCCGGAGCGGCCTGGGTCTGGTCGAAGGCGAGGCCCACTTCGTCGTCGGCGACTGCGTCGCGAAGGAGCGGACCGCGAGCGGACAGCGCGGGCGCAAACGGCAGCGTCTCGTCGGACGGATCCAGCCGCTCGGTCTCGAGCGAGGACGCGCCCGGCTCGCGCGCCTTCGACGCCACGGGCACCGTCATGCTGTCCGCCGTGAAGACCTCCGCGCGTGGGCCTCGAGCGGAGCGAAGTGCTGCCTGCATGTCGCGGGCGCTCGGCCATCGATCGTCCATCTCGAGCTCGAGCGCGCGATCGATCACGCTCGACACCGACGGCGACACATGGGGCGCGAGCTGGCGGATCGGCCGCGAACGACGCGTCGCGCTCGCGATGAGCTGCTCGTGGATCGACTGCGCGTCGTCGTGGACGTAGCGGCCGGTGATCGCCGTGAAGAGCGTCGCGCCAAGGCCCCACACGTCGGAGCGCGCGTCGACGGCGTCGCGACGACCAGCGGCCTGCTCGGGCGGCATGAACTCGGGGGTGCCGATCGTCACGCCGGTCTGCGTTGCCTCCGAGTGAGCGTCCTTCATCCGAGCGAGACCGAAGTCGAGGAGCTTGATCTCCCCGTCCCTCGTCAGAAAGACGTTCTCCGGCTTCACATCGCGATGAACGATCCCCTTCTCGTGCGCGACGGCGAGCACGTCGAGCGCGTCGTCTGCGAGATCGAGCACCTCGTCGATCGGGAGCGCTCCCCCGAGCCGTAGCCGCCGGGCATCGATCGTCTCTCCGTCGAGCAGCTCGAGGACCAGGAACACTGCGCCGTCCTCCGTGACGCCGTCATCGAGGACGGCGACGACGCCCGAATGGCCGACCGCGTTCGCGACGTACCCCTCGCGCAGGAAGCGAGCGCGCACCTGGGGATCGCGAGACAGCTGCGCGTGGAGCATCTTCAGGGCGGCACGGTGCCCATTCCGATGCGTCGCGGCGTAGACGGTGGCCATTCCGCCCGAACCGATGCGGGCATCCACCTGCCACTTCCCGTTGATCACGGTGCCGACGCGACCCTGTCCCCGCGGTCCGCCCGCCCAGGCTTCGCTCACCCCATCCCCCAGCGCGAAGGTTCGCGATCGAGCGTATCACGCTCCCGGAGACGGCAAAGATCGGGGGTACCGGTGACGAGCGGGGTTCGACGATGCGGACGCCGAACGGACGCGTCGAGCCGACCTCCACGGCTCGAGCCGTGGAGATCGAGCGATGCGTCTCAGTTGACGGCTTCGTTCTGGATCGACGCGCGCTCGCGATTCGCGGCGGCCTCCGCCTCCGCCTTCTCGAGCTCCTGACGCACGACGCGCTCGACCTCGGCCTGCATCTGCCCCGAGAGCGTCTTCCACCACATCACGAAGTCCGCCTGGAGCGACCAGAGCGGGTACTTGAAGGTCGCCGGCTTGTTCTTCTCGATGAAGAAGTGGCTGATCCACGCGGGGCCGTAGCCGAAGAACGGCGCAACGAGCAGGAGCCAGCGCCGCTTCGTGAGCAGACCCATCGCCGCGCAGGAGACCGCCGCTGTCGTGCCGACGAAGTGGAAGATGCGCGTTGCCTTCTTCTTGTGCTCGCCGACGTAGTAATCCCAGAACTGCTCGAACGTCTCGATCTTGGCGTCGGCCATGGCCCACCTCGGGGAAAGAAGCGGGGACCACCTTCCCCAGCGCGACGAAGGATGACCCCGTGACGCGATGGTGTCCAGTCGGGGCGGCCGAATCCGAGGGTGGGTCGTGAGCGAGGTCGCCGGGGCCGTCAAGAGTGCGATGGCCGGCAGCTTTCGGCCCGAGGCGCTCGCGCGAGCTCGGGGCTGCGCCCCAACGACCCGCGGGCGAGCCCCAACACCCCGCGGGTGAGCCCCAACGCCCCGCAAAGGTGCGCCGGGTGGATCACCGCGCCACTTTCTGGCAAGGTTCGCGCCGGAATCGGGAGCGATCCCGGATCCGAACTTCTTACCTTCTCATGTCCGCAGGCCGTCTGGCATCCATTCGTGGGGACCTCCTCTCGAGGCTCGTGCTTGCCGTGGTGCAGATCACGGCGATCGCGTGGTTCTCGCCCGGGCAGGGGCTGCCGCTCGACGACGCGTGGATTCATCAGGTCGTCGCGCGCACGTTCGCGGACACGGGAACGCTCGGCTATGCGCCCGGACAGCACGGCGCCGCGGCGACGAGCTACCTCTGGGCGGCGCTCCTCGCGATCGGCTTCAAGATCCCGCTGTTCGAGCCGACCCGCTGGGCGCTCGTCCTGAACGGGCTCGCCGCGCTGGCGACCGGCCAGCTCCTCCACTCGATCATCCTCCGCGCGCGCCCCGACGGCGTCACGACACGCCAGTGGCACGCGACGTCGTTCGTCACGACGCTGCTCGCTTCGATCGCTCCGAACATCCTGTGGTTCATCTGCTCGGGAATGGAGGCGATGCCGTTCCTCGCACTGTCGCTCGCAGCGATCTGGGCGGCGACCGGCGACGAGGAGAAGCCTCGCCGCGCGATCATCGCGGGGCTCGCGGCCGGAGCGCTCGCGCTCGTGCGCCCCGAAGCGGCTCCGCTCGGTGGTCTCCTCGCCGCGCACGCGTTCCTCCGGAAGCGGACGCGCAGCATCGCGCGGATCGCGGTGCCGTGGCTTGCGAGCGTCGGCCTTTACGTCGTCTCGAACGTCGTGAAGACCGGCCACGCCGCGCCGAGCACGCTCAGCGGCCGGCGGTGGCTCTGGTTCGAGATGTCGAGCGGCCTCTCGCGAAGTGACCGCGCGCTCGATTTCCTCGACGCCTGGGGGACGCGGCTCGGGAGCTACACGTTCGATACGAGCCTCGGAGTCGTATGGGTGCTCGTCGCCCTCGCGGCATACGGAGCGCTCCGGCTGGTCCTCGGTTCCGGCCGGAAGCTCAGGGAGAGCCTCGTCTCCGAGGACGCGCCGAAGCTCCTCTTCGCGTGGGCGATGTTCCACGCGGCGTTCTACTTGCTGCTCCTCCCGACCCCGGGTCACGGCGGCCGCTATCAACCGTTCACGCCGCTCCTCTTCGCAACGTGCCTGCCGATCGGCGCCGCGTTCTTGCTCCATGAGCTCGCACGCATCGCCGGAGCCGCGGAGAAGATCCGCTTCGGCTGGTTCGCCGCCATCGCGATCACTCCGTGCATCGCGCTCGGCGCGCCGATCGCGGAGTCGCTTCGTCACGCCAATGCGCTCGCCGTCGCTCACATCGACGCGACGGAGCTCGAGGCAGGCCGCTTCGTCGACACGCTGCCGGAGGGCACGATCGCGAGCTTCGACATCGGCGGCACCGGTTACGTCTCGCGACGGCCCGTGGTCGACCTCGGCGGCCTCTCCGACCCGAAGACGGCGGCGCTGCTCGAGTCCGGTCGGATCTCGACCTGGCTCGTGGAGAACCAGGTGCGGTGGCTCGTGCTCCCACAGTCGTACGAGTCGACGCTCCCGACCTTCGACGACTACCGCGCGCGCCTTCACCTCGCCGGCAACGCGTCGCTCCGCCTCGAGCCGGTGCGTGTCTTCGAGACGCCGTTCGAGCGATGGGAGCCGGCGATCCGCGCCACGTGGAACGCAGCGCCGAAGCAGGTCGTCTACGAGGTCACGTACACGAAGGAGGCCGGACCGCGCGAGGTCCCGCTGGTCGCGCCCAAGGCGTCCCGCGCCATCCCCGATCCCGCGCGCCTCGTCCGCGTGCGAGACCGCATCGTCGCCGAGCACATGCTCGCGACGCTCGCCGCGTGGGACCTGCCCGTCGACGTGAAGCTCATCCCGTCGCGCCCGGAAACGGAGTCGTCCGCCACGAGCGCGGCGCCGGGCGCTGCGTCGGCCACGAAGCTGCCCGGCGACCCGTGCACGATCAGCCTCGGATGGTGGGGCCTCTCGATCGACGGCTGTGCGTCGGCATCCGGCGGCGATCCGCGCGTGCTCCGCGCGATGGCGAGCGAGATGGCCGGCCGCTACTTCGACGCCGGCGATCTCGGCGGCGCGCTTCGCGCGATCCCGCACGTCGTTGCGGAAGCGCGGCGGCGCGTCGATCCCGGCTTCCATCCGCCGCTCGCGTCGCTGACGCAGCCGCTCCCCGGTGGGATGCGCCTCTCCCCGATGCGCGCCGCGGGCAGTGGCCTTCTGGTCTTTGCAGGCGTGCTGGCGGCGGCGATCGTCATCCAGACGGCCGCGCGCCGGAACGTGCGCCTCTCGCGCCTCGTCGCGCTCGCGCGCTCGCGGCTGCCGGCGACGACGGCATCGACGCTGCTCCTCCTGACCGTGAGCACCATCGCGACCCTCGCCGTCGGCTGTCAGCAGCGCGAGGACGACGTCGGACACGCGATCACGAAGAGCCGCGCCGCGGTCGAGACCGCGATCGCGAAGGGCGGGAGCGTCGATCCCGTCGGCTCGCAGCCGGCGCCGCTCGTGACGGCTGCCACCGCAGGCAACGCCGAGATCGTCGCGCTGCTCCTCGCCCGCGGTGCACGCCTCGACGTGCGAACCGCCGACGGATCGACCGCGCTGCACGTCGCCGCGCGCAGGGGACACCATGCCGTCGTCACGGTCCTCGCAGCTGCGATGGCCTCGAACGCCGTCACGCTCGATGCCCCCGCCGGCCCGCGAGCTCGAACGGCGCTCCACGACGCGGCCGCGGCTGGCTCCATCGACGGCGTGAACGCGCTCCTCAGGGCCGGTGCGGATCCGAACAAGGCGGACTCGTTCGGGCAGACGGCACTCCATCTCGTCGCCGCGATCGAGCCGCTTCGAGCCGCCGCGATTGCAGAGCGGCTCGCCCTCGCCGGCGCGGATCCTCGGACGGCGGACGCGCGCGGCTTCACGGCCTTGCACGCCGCCGCCGTCACGGACAATCTCCCCCTCGTGGGGACGCTGCTCCGAAGCCCGGATCTGATCGATGTGAAGACGCCGCCCGGTGAGACGGCGCTCGACCTCGCCCTCCGCTACGGTCGTGACCGCGCGGCCGAGGGGCTGATGAACGGGGGCGCGACGATCGAACGCGAAGATGCCTGGCCCCCGCTCCATCAGGCAGCGCGGATGGACGCCGTCGACCGCGTGGCGAACCTCATCGCGATCGGGGCCGACACGCAACGGCGCGCACGCGGCAAGACCGCGCTCGAGCTCGCCGTCGAGCATGGAAGCAAGCGCGTCGAAGTGCTGCTCCGAGAGCGAGCTCGAGAGCGATGACGACCGGCGAGAGGCCTGGAGGGGAGCCCTCGACCGCGAGGCTGCCGGCATCGAGCGCGAGCTCCACCTACGCCGCGAAGCGCGGCTCCCCTGCCCTGGAGCGAGCGCTGACCGCGATCCGCACGAACGCCGGATGGCTCTTGCCCGCGCTCGTCGCGATCGTCGGCATCGTCCCCAGCCTCTGGGCGCTCCGCGCGCAGACGTTCGGCATCTTCGGGCGCGACCAGGGGATCTTCCAGTACGTCGCCTGGGCGATCCGCAACGGCGAGCGGACGTACCGCGACATCCACGAGATCAACGGACCGCTCCCGCACGCGTGGCATTTCGTGATGCAGCTCCTCGGCGGCGAGGACGAGCACGTGTTCCGGTCGATCGACACGGTCATGCTCACCCTCGCGTATACGCTGGCCGGAGCGACGCTTCCCCGCTGGCTCGGCCTCGAGCTCGGCACCGGCAAGTCACGCGCGCGAGGGGTCGTCCTGTGGGCGCTCGCCGGGCTCACCATGCTCGGCGCGCAGTACACCCGCTACGACTGGTGGCACACCGCGCAGCGCGAGGCGTTCTATTCGATCCTCGTCCTCACGTCGGTCTCGCTCCAGGCGATCGGACACTCGGCCCGCGACCGGCGACTCGCGCTCGGTGCGTTCCTGCTCGCAGGGATCACGACCTCGCTCACGTGGTTCGGCAAGCCGCCGTGCGCGATCTTCTCGGTCCTCCAGGGCGCGGTCCTCCTCCTCGATCGGAAGAACATCGCCCTCCCCCTCAAGCACGCGCTGGGAAGCGCGGTCGCCGGGGGGCTGGCGGTGGGGACGAGCATGTTGGCCTTCATGCTCGCGTACGAGGACCTCGGCCGCGGCATCGAGATGTTGTCGAAGGTGCCTCGCCTCCATCACACGATCTGGAACGAGACACTCCTCGGCTCATACCGCGCCTACAACAACGCGCCACGGCTCGACTGGGCGATGGCCTCCTTCGCAGGCTTCATCGCGGCGTTCTTCCTGCTGAAGCTCCCGCGCCGCGCGCTGCTCGCCGCCGTGCTCCCCACGGGGGGATTTCTCGTCTTCGCACTCCAAGGCAAGGCGTTCCCGTATCACCTCCACATGCTGACGGCCGGGACGGCCGTCGCGCAGCTCGTCATCCTCGGCGCGACCGCGCAAACGCTGCAGAATGCACATAGCAAGCGCCCGCGCCTGCACGACGTGCTTGCGGTCGCCGCCGTGTTCGCCGCGCTGGCGCTCGGCCTGAAGTCGGGCGAGGACGCGTCGAAGTCTCCCGCCGTCCGGGGCGAGTGGGCGAAGATCGGCTCGACCGCGGAGAAGCGAGCGAGCCGCGCCTACTTCGAGCGCTTTGCCTGGGGCGACTACTTCGCCAACGACCTCCGCGACGCTGCCGCCTACCTCACGTTCCACACGCGCCCGGACGAGCGGGTCCAGACGTATGGCTTCGATCCGTACCTCCTGTTCCTCGCGCGGCGGAAGAGCGCGTCGCCCGTCATGTACAGCTTCGAGCTGAACGTCGACGCCGCGCTCGAGGGCGGCCCGGGCGCCCGGCCCTCCGCCGAGCTCAAGAGCTGGCTCCGCGCTTACCGCGACGACGCCGAGCAGCTCGTACTCCGGAGCGTCGAGGCGTCACCGCCTGCGGCCTTCACGCTGCACGATCGCGCGCCGTTCACCCATCCGGCCAACGCCGAAGAGGACTTCGCGAAGCACTGCCCCGCGCTCTTCGAGTGGATGAGCGCGCGCTACACGTTTGCAGCGGCGTTCGGCACGGTGCGGATCTGGCTTCGACACGACGTCATGGCCCGCTCGACAGCTCTTCATTGACGCTCGCGTCGGTTCGCTCCACGCTGACGGTAAAAATGCGCGCTTTGGTTTTGCGGCTCGCGAGCGCCGCGGTCTTCGTGCTCGCTGTCTTCGCTTGCAACGACGACGAGACCCCCGGCGGGTCGTCTCCGAAGAACGGCGAGACCCCCGGCGAACCGAGCGGGAGCTCGAGCTCGAGCAGCGGATCGACCTCGTCCAGCAGCTCGAGCGGGGGAAGCAGCTCGAGCGGAGGAAGCAGCTCGAGCGGATCGAGCGGAAAGCCGGACGAGGCCTTCGTCACCGTGACGAAGGAGACGATGAGCCACGGCGGCAGGACTCGCACGTACTACCTCGCGATTCCGACGGACTACGATGCGAACAAGAGCTACCCGCTCGTGCTCTCGTTCCACGGGAACCCGGGCTCCGCCGAGGGCATGTCGAAGGGCCTCCCCTTCGACTCGGTCTCCCCAGAAGGCCGCCGTCATCGCGTACCCGCAGGCCCGCACGACTGACTGGGACCTCTACACACCGACCGACGCCAACGCCGACATGAATTTCATCGCGGCGCTGCCCGACGAGATCAAGACCAAGGCGAACGTCGACACGACGAGGGTGCTTGGCTACGGCTACAGCGGCGGCGGCTTCTTCCTCACGCAGTTCACCTGCCGCTTCGGGGGCATCTTCAAGGCGATCTCGATCAACGCCGGCGGCGGGCCCGACGAAGAACAGATGGGCTACGGGCAGCATCCCAACGGCTGCTACCGGTGCCCGGGCGGTCCGGTCGCGACGATCGTCACCCACGGCGCCGCGGACGGCGAGGTCGAGCCGGGGAGCGGCGAGTTCACCCACGCCTGCTACGCCACGTTCAACGGTTGCAGCGCCTCGCTCTCGGCGACGACCCCCGCGCCCTGCCAGCAGCACGACGGCTGCCCTGCCGACAAGCCGGTGAAGTGGTGCCTGATCCCGGGACAGGGTCACGGCCCGTGGGCCGAGTCGATGAAGGAGGCCTGGGCCTTCTTCATCGCGCTGCCCTGACACGATCACGCTCCGTGATGCTGGCCGCTCGGCGGACGCGTCCACGCCCCGCAAGCCACATACAGCCGCGCTAGTCTCCCATTGGCGATCTTGCGCCTTCGGGCGGTGACGCGTTGAGGAGCGCCATCCTCCGGTGGTAGGAGTCGGTAGGATGCGCAGCGGTGTCGACATGGCGAAGAGCTTCGGACCGCTGAAACGGTCGGCGCCCACTGCCTTCATCGTCCTCGCCATCCTCTGCGCGCTGTCGCTGACGCTGCCGAAAGCAAGCCGTCAGCCGCTCATGGAGACGACGCTCTGGTCCCTCGTCGTGATCGTCGCCTTCATCGGCTGGGGATCGCTCGTCGCCTTTGCGGTCGCAGGCCGCGAACGCGTCGATCTCGGATTGCGAGCCACCTGGGGCGCGGCCGCCATGGCGTTCGTCGGCGGGGGCCTGATGGTCCCGTCGCTCATGACACGGGCCGCCGCGATGAACATGGTCGTGGCTGGAGCTGCGCTGGCCATCGTCGACACCGTTCGCCAGCGAAGCGCCGTTCACCGGCGCTTCGCGGCCGCGTGGCGCTGCGCCCGACGCGAGCCTCGTCTCGTTCTCCTCACGGGCGTCGTGCTGGCGCTGCTCGTCATCCATTATCTCGCCGGGATCGCCGAGTGGCACACCGACCCCTACGACGACGACATCGCCTATCTCAGCTTCGTGAAGAAGCTGCTCCAGACCGGCAGCTTCCCCGAGCCCTTCAGCTTTCGACGGCTCTCGGCTCTCGGCGGACAGACGTTCTTCGCCGCGCTCGTCAGCCTCCGAGCGGCCCCACACCAGGCACACACGTTCGATCGAAGCGTCTGCATCCTACTCGTTACGCTCCTCCTCGCTGGTCACCGGTCACGAGGACGTCGGCCGTCGTTCCTCTTCTCGGTCGCCGCCGTCCTGGTAGTGCCGATGCTGCCGCTCATCACGCGGAACACAGCTTCGCACTACTCGGCGATCGCGTTCTTCCTGGCGCTCTTCCGCACCGTCGTATGGGCCGGAGATCGCGAGCGGTCTCCGTGGAAGGCCGCGCTTCCAGTCGCTCTCGTGGCCGTCGTCGTCTGCACACTCCGTCAGAACTACCTCCCCATTCCGGCCACCTTCCTCGCCGTGAGCTACGGGGCGCGCGCCATCCACGCTGGTAGCTGGAGGGAGCGGTTGCTGGAGCCGGCATGGGCCGCGGCGTTCTCCGTAGTCGCGCTGGCCCCCTGGCTGATCGCCGCGTGGCAATCGAACCACACGTTCCTCTATCCGCTCATGCTCGGCACGTTCAACCGCGCTCTTCAGCTGGGTAGCGACAACGTGACGAAGGTGGAGGAGATCCGTGTCCTCATCCGCACCGTTCTCGAAGGCGTGCCCATCTACAGCATCGGCCTCTTCTTCGTCGGAGCGATGTTCACGCGAGAGAACGATCGACGGAAGCCCCTCTTCGCGTTCGTCATTGCGTCGTGCGCCGGATTCCTTCTGCTCATTCACGCAATCAATCAAGGCGACCCGCAGAACCTGGGTCGCTATGCGTGCGGCTTTCTCGTCGCCGGAGCCCTCGCGACGATCCTGACGACCGGGCTCGTTCGCTTCCACGGGCGTGCACGTCGAATACATGTCGCGGCGGCGTTGACTCTGCTCGCGCTCGTTCTCCAGCTCGGGAGATCCGCCGACGATTCGTACAAGTTCTATGCGCGCGCGCTGCCCAACATCGACGCGGCGCTCCGAGAGTTGCCGCGCTCGAAGGAGACCGAGAAGATCCAGCAGGACCGGTACGGTTGGGTCCAGAACGCGGTCCCCGAAGGCGAGCGCATCGCGGTGCTCCTCGACGAGCCCCACTGGCTCAACTTCGCGCGCAATCCGATCTGGAATCTCGACATGCCCGGCTACTCGAGCCTTCCGCCGGGTATGCCGTTCTTCCTCGGCAGCCAGAAGCTGGAGGAGTACTTCCTCCAGGTCGGCATTCGCTACATCGCGTTCGTTCGCCCGGACAGGTCGACGTATCACTATCGTCGCGACTACTGGATGCAGCTACTGGTCGACGAGATGGAGATCTGGCGCACCTTCGCACCATACGTCATCGACATGAGCGACAATCTCGTCGAAATCTCGACGAGGCATCGACGGTTGATCGAGAAGGACGGCATCATCGTCCTCGACCTAGCGCAGTCGGCGCCATGAACGTAGGCATCGCGATCCGAAGCCTCGTCATGATGTCCGCGCTCGCCACGTGCGCGGCATTGGGCTGTTCGAAGAAGCGCCCCGATCCCGAGGCCACCAGTGAGATCGCCCGGCGCGAAGCCTATGCGAGGGCGCTCCTCGTCGATGGTGGAGCTGTGGCCTATCGCATCGGATCGAACGCCGACGTGCAGTTCGCCGACGGGTTCTCGATCGTACAGTTCGATCCGGCGGACGACTGGCGGAGCCACGCGTTTCGCTGGATGGGCCCGAAAGGACACGTTCGGCTCCGCACGCAGGGCAACGAGCCGATGCGATTGAAGCTCGGCGGGTGGGTGAACGAAAAGGTCATCGACACGAAGCCCGAGATCAGGCTCTACATCGACGGTCAACCCCTCTCCCCCCAGGCGCCGAGCCTCGTCGATCAGAACCAGTTCTTCGTCTTCGAGGTCGACGTCGATCCGACCCTGTTCCACGGTCAGGAGTGGGTCAACCTCGACATCGTCGCGTCGGCCGTCGCATGGCACTGGTCCGACGCACCGGAGCTGAAGGTGATCGTGGTGTTCGAGCTCGGCTGGGAGCGGTTGAACGCCCCGCACTGACAACCCGGCTCAAGGTTCGACGGGATCGATGTTCATGATCGCGAAGGCGACACCGCCGCCGTAGTCCGCAACGCCGCGGAACGAGAACACGAGCTCCTTCACAGGATCGCCTGCGACGAGCTCCTTCGGCACCACGAACGAGATCTCCTGGCGTGTCTGCGCCGGGCCCATCGCATGCGTCGGGAGCACCGTCTTGCCGTCGATCGTCGCGGCGAGCGTCTGGTCCTCGATGGCGGCCCACGTGACTAGCTTGATGCGTTGATCACGACTCTGATCGAACCGAACGAGGATGGTCGATTCGTAGCTCGGCGGGGCGTCGTTCCGATACTCGAGCCCTCGCTTCGTGAGGACGGTTCGCTGGAGCTGTCTTGCCACGGACCAGCAGAACCCCGGTACGCCCGGATAGTGCTCCGCGAATCGGAACCCCGTCAGCTTGTGGACGTCGGACTCGGGCGTGCCGAAGTCGATGTAGCGTGTCGGCTCGGCCTTCTCGAGCTTCTTGCGGAGCTCCGCCCGACGCGCGTCGAGGTCGACCCCGAGGCGAAACACGCGGACGCCAGGCAGCGTCAGCACCTCGGTCCCGCTGCGGCGAAGCCCTTCGAGGACCCTGGCATCCCACTCGGAGATCTCCCCGAGTGCGTCGCTGCGAAGGACATACGGTGTACCGAACACGGCCCACTGGCTCGTTCGCGGCAGCAGGAACCAGAGCGACTTGTCGATCAGGCGGGTGCCGGGGTCATCGTAGTAAACCGCATGGATGATGCCCGACTTCGTCTTGCTCGCGAGCTCCATATAACTGTTGGGCGTATGCTCGACGACCTCGGTCGGCATATGGAGATGCCGGTCGAAGAAGTACTGGATCGGACCGTCCGACATCAGGTTCGTGACGAGGAAGTCGGAGGTGTCGTTCTTGGCAAGGTAGTCGGCGACCTTCGCAGTGGCGTCACGATCTAGGAACGTCTTCGGGATGCGCGCCATGTGGACCGCCTGCCACGCGACGAAGACGAACGCGGCGGCGTACTGGAGTTGCTGCCCCTTCTTGCCGAGCCACATGATGCAATAGCCGCAGCCGACGGCGAAGAACGGCACCATGACCTGCGAGGGCAGGACTTGCTCGACCGAGAGCTCGGAGAAGACGAGGATGAACGGGAGCGCGGCAACGAGCAGGATGCTGATGGACCCGGGGTCGTTCCGGAGCTCGTTCGACCCGAAGAGGAGCGATCGAATGCTCCCGCGGAGCCCAAGCGCGCGCGCCCCGGCAAGCAATCGCCCGACGACGGCGGCCGCAGCGACGAACACCGCTGGAGTGAAGTACGACGTCCAGCGCGCCACGATGATGATGACGAACCCGGAGCGGTAGTCGGGAGAGAACCTCGTCGTCGCGCGCTCGAGGAACTGGAAATGAACGTCCTCGAGGAAGGCCTTCCAACCGATTGCGCCGGTGACGAAAGCGCTCTTCGTCACGATCGCGAGGGCGCCGCTGATCGCGATGATCGCCGCGATCCTCAGCATGCGCTTCGAGAGGAGGGGCACCCCGAGAACACGCGCCGTCAGCAGCGCCGCGATGGGAAGGAAGAAGTAGTAATCGTACGCGGTCAGGAAGCAGACGTAGGTCCCGACGACGACGGCGACACGACTCCAACGGCCCTCCCCCTCGACGAGCTTCGGAACGGCCGCGAGCGCCGTCATGCCGCTCGCAAAGAGGATCGGCGCCTGGTGCATCGCATCGGCGAACTGGATCCAGAGGAGGTTCGTCGCGCAGAGGATGGTCGCCCAGCTCGCAAGGCCCTTGCCCCAGACCTGGGCGACGTAGCGGTAGAACGCGCCGAGGCCGACGCCCGCGAACGCGATCGCGAAGAAGCGGTAGACCGTGATGTCGAGCGGGCTGCCCCCCGCGATCTTGCGGACGGTTCCGTAGAAGATCTCCGCGAACGGCGGGTAGTGCGTGTAGCGATACGACTCGTTCGTCAGCGGGCCGACGTCGAGGATGTCGGTGAACGATGTGGCGATGAAGCCGTACTTCGACGAGTAGTTCAGCGTCGTGAGGACGTTCGCGTCGGACCAGGGATCACCCCAGTTGAGCCGTAGCGGCTCGCGGGCCGAGATGAGGAGGTACGCGAAGACGACTCCAACTGCGGAGAACAGAAGAATGCGCTGGCTGCGCGAAGCGTCCGACCTAAGCATCGTGAATCGACGCGAAACCTACCAGGCTTCGCCGACCAGGTCACCCGCACCGTCCGCCCCCATCCGCTCGCTCAAAGCGCGGGACGCGACGAGTGGTGCCGGTGCTCCGCGCCGCTGACGCCCTCGAGCGTCGCATGCGTGACCTCGGGCGTGCGACGAGCAAAACGAAGCGCGCGTGTGCCGGGCCACGATCGCTCTTTCGACGAGGGGAAGGTCGCGCAAGCCACCCCGACCTGGCAGGACCCCGGGTGTCCCCGTGGCGGCGACCGTGCCGTCATCTCGCTTCTCGAATCGCGTCCCCAATTCGCAGCCGAAAAGGATGCGGGACGCGTCGCAGTCGCGGATCGGCCCGTCCGCACAGTTCGGCTCGACGAGCAACTCGCCGGCTTCCGGCTACCTGACCTCCAACAACCACGTACGCCCAACAGAGCCATGCTGCTCTGACATCGTGTGTTACGCTCTAGAGGTGACGCGGACTTACCGACAGCTCTTGGCCGATGCCCTTGCCGCCTGGTTGCCAGTCGCACTGGTGGCCTTTGCAAATATCCAATTCATACTAAACCACTTCTACGGTCGTGCGCCCTACCTTCTCGACGCGGGATGGGGCTCCGGATTGGTGCATCGCTCTGGCCCCGAGCTCGTCAACCCCTCGATCGCCTGCGACTACGCGCGAACCTTCTATGGGGTTCACGTCTCCCCATTTCTCTCACTCCTATCGATACTGAGCTATGCGGCCCCAGTACAGCGCATCGAGTGGTACGCCCTCAGTCAGGCCATTGTCTACGCGCCGCTGGCTCTGACGGTATACCTCCTTCACCCTTCGGCTGAGAGCAGGTCACTTCGGCAAAGTGCTCTAATCGGCCTGACCGCGCTCGCATTCTGCTTCAGCGGAGGGGTCCTGCTATGTATCGACTACCCACACTTCGAGCCGGCGATCGCGACCTTCGAGTGCCTGATGCTCGCCTGTCTGGTGACAGGCAGGAAGCGTCTTGGATGGTTGATGCTCGCACTGACGGTCTCGCTTCGCGAAGACGCCGGGCTGCACACCGCGCTGACCTTGCTTCCATTGATGTACATAAGCTTCAGGGGCGGAGATGTTGGCGTATCGCGACGCACCCTACTGAGGATGGCCGCCATCGCTCTCGGAATGAGTCTGCTCGCGGTCGTCGTTCAGCGACTATTCTTTCCGGCGAGAAGATTGTTCCAGACGGAATACCTCGGAGAGCCGGCGCTGGCTCATCTGACCGTAAGAACCATCCTCGATCGCATCGATTGGGTCGCACGGAACTGCCCATTCATAACGATACCGCTTCTCGCCTCCGTTCTGGTTGCCGCGGTAAGAAGAGACGCTCGATACCTCCTTGGCTGGGCCGCTGCGACTCCATGGTTCGTCGCCAACCTCCTTGCCTACCAGACCGAGAAATGGTGCTTCGCTGCGTACGCAGGTTTTCCTTTTCTCGTAGCGTTCTTTTGGACACTTCTTTACGGAGTCGCGATCGATCGCTGGCGTCGTGACGCGCTGCGCGTGACGTTGAAGCTTCTTTTCATCCTGACGTGCATCCTGACTACGCTCGCTATTCGCATCACGCACCCATCCGTCGTTCCTTCGGTCCTTAGCGGTGCCGTCGAAGGCGCTCCCCCGAGTGCACGGCAACTGCGAGCCGCAACTGCCTTGCTCGCTTCGCGAACGAAGGATCTCGGTGACTTTCGAGTGGATGAGCCGATTGCGGCGCTCGCGCTCGAGAGCGTCGCGCTGCACAACACGTATCATCCAGGCTCAGGCAACTTCGATACGCTTCTATTCCATCAGTTGAACCCACAACTCGACGCACGCGCACTCACTGATTTGTCGGCACACGGCATCGAAATGTGTACCCACCTAGTGGGGACCGGCCTTGTCGTTTGCTCCAAGCTGGACGAGGCACGGAAGTCGCTCTCTGGACTCCCTACCGATCAACTTCCGCCCATGCTGGCTCTCGGATTGGCGGACGGGCCTACTCGCGCGCTCACGGTTGGTCCCAACGGCGTGGTTGTGCGAAGCGACTCCCCCTCCGGCCCTACACTCGGCCTCAGACGCGTCCAGATGGGAGCCGCTGGCTCATTCGAGGTCGTCTGGGATGTCGTTGTGGAAGACGTGCCAGCCAAGGCGGTGGACCTCGGCGCGTTGGAGCTATTGCTGGATAACGACGTCGTTGGTCGCGCAGTCGTCTCAGTTGAAGGAGGCCATCGTCAGCAACTTCGAATTTCCTTCGCTGCCTCAGCCGAGCAGGTCATGGAGGTGCGCTTCCATCATCGAGGCGGCACGCTCAGTGTAGAGCGCGCGCAGCTGTTCAAGTTGGGGCGCTGACGTCCTTCGCCACGGTCACGAGCATCACGTCGGCCTGTCTCCGATCCGGAGCGGCAGCGATCGTCATCGTGCCCGTCGCCTCGGGGCGCGGGATGACCGACCGACGACCCCCGTGATGCCCGCGTCCGCGCGAGCGAAACCTCGACATCGCCGTCGTGTGCCCCTGTCCCTGCGCGCACGACGGCGACGTGCACCGCCGTCAGCGCGCGCTGGTTCGTGACACCGGAGCGCGCCGGGTCTCTCCTCTGTTACCGAAGAGCGGCCGGCGCCTGGGGATGTGCCGGACGCGGCGACGAGCACCGATCCGGCGAAGGCGGCGTGGCGGTGACGATGGATGCAAAGACGGTCGCGCCAGGGCTGGCGACCAGGACGATCACGCCTCCGCGTGAGTCTTCGCGTTCCGATCGTAGATCGCGACTCCGCAGTGCGGATCCTCGCTGATCACCTTCCGGAGCGAGAACCCCTGGGCGGCGAGAAGCGCGTCGATGACGTCACGTTCGTTGACCCACTTGTGCCACTCGATCACGAGGCGATCGGTGAGCTCGAGCGCCGCGATCGTGTTCTTGATGAAGTCGCCCTCGAAGCCCTCGATATCGACCTTCATGAGATCGATACGACGGTCGCCGGCGAGCTTCTTCCACTCGGCCAGCACGTCGACCGCGGGGACCTTGACCGGAATGCTCTCGCCCTTGGAGGGAACGTCCGGGTTGAGCACCGGCTGCGCCGACGACGCCACGTTGGAGGGATTGACGAAGAAGGTCGCCTCGGTGACGCCGGGCGGATAGCCGACGACGCCGTGCTTCACCGTCACCGTGTCGGCGAGGCCGTTCTCCTGAACGTGCCAGCGCGACTCGCTCGCCATCTTCTCGTTCCCGTCCACGACGAGGCCGATGAGGTCGCGACGCCCGGTATGCTCCACCGCGTACAGCGGGAAGTAGCCGACGTTGGAACCGAGGTCCACGAAGGTCCGCACGTCCATCTGGTCGAACGCCTCGCGGTAGATCTCCCGCTGGAAGATCTCGTCGGCGATGAGCACGCTCTCCAGGAAGCGAACCCGGTAACGAAGGTCCGACCGCCGAAGCTTGCGTCGCATCGGCACGACGCTCAGCGCGCGCTCGGCGATCTGTTGCACGCGGAAAAGGCGGATCGCCTTGTGAACGACGGGCATGCCCGCGAGCTTGGTGATCAACGTCGGCTTGGAGAAACTCGGAACGCCCAGCATTTCAGCCCTTCTCTCGAAGAAAGAGGGGGGACCCTAGCACGCGTCGGGCCGGGCTCGAAGCCGTCGACATGGGGGCATCCGATAGGTCGGTCGTGGCACCCACGCTGGGCGCTCGGCTCGAGGGCCACTCAATGGGCCCTCTCACGTGTTCTCGCTGTGCCAAACGCCCCCAGCCATGACATGGAGATCAGGGCAAGATCCCCCCATTCTCGCTTCCTTGACCCGCTCTGAGGCGCATGGCAATACCACGGCATGCTTGAAGTAAAGCTTATGCGCCGCGTGGACCACGTGGTCGGGAACGCGCTCTGCTCGGCGTTCGCGGTCGGCAAGCGGCTCGCGCGGCCCTTCAGGCGCACGTCCACGACCTACAAGAAGATCTGCGTGATGAAGTTCTTCGGGATGGGATCGATCGTGGTCGCCACCCCGAGCCTTCGAGCGCTCCGCGATCAGTTCCCCGGCGCGGAGATCCACTTCGTCACCTTCAAGCAGAACGCGCAGCTCCTCGAGATCCTCGGTCTGACCGACAAGCACTACTTCATCGACAACTCGAGCCCGGCGGCGTTCGTGAAGTCCACGTTGAAGGTCGCTCGCGATCTACGACGCGCGGGCTGCGACCTCGTCATCGACCTCGAGTTCTATGCGAAGTTCCCGCTCGTCCTCGCGAGCCTAGGGAATGTCCCGAAGAAGGCGGGGTTCTATCTCAATCCCGAGCCGTGGCGCCGTGAGCTCCTCGATGTTCCCGGTTGGTACAACCACTACTTCCACACGAAGGACATCTTCCTCTCGCTGGTGTACCTGCTCGCGAAGGACGACTACTACTACCTCGACTTCGAGCAGTTCTCGGCGAAGTACCAGTACCCGCAGATCACGCCGACGGACGCACAGGTCAAGAGCGTGCGGGCCAAGCTCCAGGCGCACGGCGCCAGCGCAGGTTCGCGCATCTTCGTCATCAACCCGAACACGTCGCCAGAGCTCGCCCCCGAGGCCCGCAAGTGGCCGGCGGAGCGTTATGGCGATCTCGCTCGGCAGCTCCTCGCCGAGTATCCGGATGCGCACGTCGCGTTCATCGGCACGAAGTCCGAGCAGGCGTATGTCGATGCCGTGGCGGCGACCGCCCGCGACAAACGCGCGTTCGGAATGGCCGGCGAGCTCGATCTCCGCGAGCTGCTCGCCCTCTTCTCGATCACGGATCTCCTCGTCTCCAACGACAGCGGGCCGATGCACCTCGCCTGCCTCGTGAATACTCCCGTGGTTGGCCTTTTCTTCGCCGACACACCGACGCTCTTCGCTCCGATCGGCGAGCGGACGGCCTCCGTCGCTCCGTCGCTCTATTCGATGCCGCTCTTCACGGTCTACAACGGCAAAGACGTCGTGATGGGGCGCTCCACCGACGTCGTCCGCAACGTTGCCGCGTGTACGGTCTCGGTCGAGACCGTGATGGATCGGGCTCGCAGCATCGTGGCCTCTCCGCCGCGCGCCGCGCTGTCGATCAACTGACGAGCATTGTCGATGAGCACCAACCTTCGTTCCTTCGAGCTCATGATCGCGCAGTCCATCCGCGCCGGGATTTCCGTGCGCTCGCTGCTGCTCGAACGATGCGATCGGGACATCCTCGCTGCCTGTAGGCTCGTCGTCGACTGCGTGACCAGTGGCCACAAGGTCCTGTTCTGCGGCAACGGCGGAAGCGCCGCCGACGCGCAACACCTCGCAGCTGAGCTCGTGGGCCGATACGTGAGCGAGCGACGCGCACTGCCGGGTATCGCGCTCACAGTCGATACGTCGATCCTCACCGCGATCGGCAACGACTACGGCTTCGAGCGGGTGTTCGCACGGCAGGTCGAGGGCCTCGGCGCCCCCGGCGACGTCTTGGTCGCGATCACCACGAGCGGCGGGTCTCCGAACGTGCGCGCCGCCATCGAGGCTGCTCGGGCAAAGGGAATGAGAGTCATCGGGCTCACCGGCGAGAAGGGCAAGGAGTTTGCCGGGCTCTGCGACGTCGGCATCGCGGTTCCCTCCCGCATCACGTCGCGCATCCAGGAATGCCACATCACGATCGGGCACATCCTCTGCGAAGCGATCGACGCATCCCTCGCTGCTTCGCCGAGCGATGGAAGGTTGGAGCCGCCTGCGGGAAGCGCACGGACGACAACTTCGCCGAAGGAGCTCACGCGCGCCGATCTCGCCCGCCTCCGAGCGAGCGTGTCGGCAGACAAACGGACGATCGTCTTCACGAACGGCGTCTTCGACGTCGTTCATGCCGGCCACCTGGCACAGCTCGGTGCAGCACGCGCTCTCGGCGACGTGTTGGTCGTGGGCGTCAACACGGACGAGACCGTACGCGCCGCGAAAGGTGAGGGCCGCCCGGTCTTCCCCCTCGCCGAGCGCCTGCAGATGCTCGCGGCGCTCGAGATGGTCGACTTCGTCCACCCGTTTGCCGAGGCCACTCCAGTCGAGACGATCGAAGCGCTTCGCCCGGACGTCCACTGCAAGGGCGCGGACTACGAGAACAAGCCGATTCCGGAGCGGACTGTGGTGGAGGGCTACGGCGGCCGCGTCGTGCTCATCCCGCTGGTCGAAGGCCGCTCGACGACGCGGACACTCGACCTCCTCGGCGCCAGGCGCTGAGGGGAGGGCCGGGAATGGCAGGCCGAGGGTTGTTTCTCGACCGCGACGGCACGCTCATGGTCGACACGGGCTATGTGCGCGACCCTGCAGACGTGAAGCTGCTTCCCGGAGTGGCGGAGGCGCTCTTGCAAGCTCGAGCGCTCGGCTTCGAGCTCGTGGTGGTCAGCAATCAGTCCGGCGTCGCGCGTGGGCTCATCTCGCTTGCCCAGCTCGAGGCCGTCCAGAGCCGCTTCGAGCTCCTAGTTGCCGAAGCAGGCGTCACCTTCGACGACGTTCGGTTCTGCATCCACGGTCCGGACGACGGCTGCTCCTGCCGGAAGCCCGCGCCGGGCCTCCTGCGCGAGGCGGCAGCTGCTCGCGGTATCGACCTCGAGCGCTCGGTCATGGTAGGAGACCGTGAATCGGACGTCGTGGCCGGTCGTACGGCGGGCTGTACGACCATCCTGCTCGAGGGCAAGAGCTCGAGCGCGGATTACGTCGTCCGCTCACTGACGGACGCCGTCGCTATCCTTCGGACCCTCTGACCATGTCGCGGATCTCCCACGTCCTCGAAGCATTCGCCGGTCGCCACGTCGTGGTCGTCGGCGACGTGATGCTCGACGAGTTCGCTCGCGGGGAGGTGCGCCGGATCTCGCCGGAGGCACCCGTCCCCGTACTCGAGCTGACGAGCCGCTCGCACGCGCTCGGCGGTGCCGCCAACGCGGCTGCGAATGTCGCCTCGCTCGGGGGCCGCGCCACGCTGATCGGCATCGTCGGGACCGACCACGGAGCGAGCGTGATCGGCTCGTTGCTCCAGAGTCACGGGATCGCGTCGCGCCTGGTGCATGACGAGACACGACCGACCACGCACAAGACGCGGCTCGTTGCTCGAGGCCAGCAGATCGTCCGGATCGATCAGGAGACGCGCGCCGAGCCGTCGTCGGAGACGCGTGCTCGGCTCATCAACGCCGTTGCAGAGGCGGCTCTCGACGCTGACGGTTTCATCCTCTCGGATTACGCCAAGGGCACCGTCCACCCGGAGCTCACCCAGGCGATCGTCACGGCAGCGAAGAAGCGAGGCGCCCCGATCGTCGCTGATCCCAAGCACCGTGACTTCCGGCTTTATCGAGGCGTCTCGGCGATCACGCCGAATCACGCCGAGCTCGAGCTCGCGGTCGGGCGCACGCTGACGACGGACGACGATTTCGCGGCTGCCGCTGCCGAGCTTCTTCCGCTCCTCGACGGCGGGGCGCTGCTGGCGACGCGCGGTGCCGACGGCATGACCCTCTTCGAAAGGGGGAAGCCGCCCTTCCACGTGCGCGCGGCCGCCAAGAGCGTCTTCGACGTAACCGGCGCCGGGGATACCGTCGTCGCGACGCTCGCGATCGCGCTCGCCGGAGGTGTCGCGTTGCACGAAGCGGTCACGGCCGCGAGCACCGCGGCCGGTGTCGTCGTGTCGAAAGTCGGAACGGCAAGCCTCACTGCGTCCGAGCTCGCTGCCGCGTTCGGCTCCGAGGCGTAAACCACGCCTCGACGGGCTACTCCGGCGTCTTCACGAGCAGAAGGAGATCTGCGAGGCACATCTCACTGAGCGTGTCAGGGCCGCCAAAGATATCCATCGGCCGGAGACCACGCTCCCGGAGCTCCTGAGCGAGGCGACGGTTCATCATCGTGTTGTTGTAGCTGCACCGGATCCGTACCCGATCGCCCGGGTACAGCATCGGCAGGTGCTCCGGCGCCGCCTCGTACGTGTAGATGCGTTGCCAGTGGAAGTCCCAGCTATCCTGGAGCATGCACTGCGTCGCACCATTCCGGAGGACGTCGACCTTTATCTCGACGCCCGCCAGATGAGCATGCGGTCGCAGCCCGAAGAGCGGAAGCGCTCCACCGTGCGTGAACGTGGCCACCATCGTCTCGGCATGACTCTCTGCCTGGGCGGGGATCCGAAACTCGACGACGCCGTCGCGGTCGTTTTCGCCCGGCTGAAGCCCGTCGCCGTTCTCGAGGGGACTGCCGAAGTTGCCGACTCCCCATACCCCGACGAGATATTTCGGCTTCGTCGCGGCGAGGGAGAACTGAAGACGCGTGAGGTCCGGTTCGATCGAGCGTGCGCCGGTCGAGTAATGGACCTCCATCACGATCTTCGACTTTGGCGCGATCTCGATCGCGACACCGTCGGGGAGCCGAAGTGGCTTTCCCCCGGGCGCCCAGGCGAGGATCGTCGCGTTCTGGGGGGCAACCTCCTCGCCGGGCAGCGCCCTGTCGAGCGAGCCCGGAGGGCAGTCGAAGCTTCCGTCGGGCCCGGCACGTTTTGCCAAGGCTCCGCTGCGATCGGTGAACACCGTGACGTGGTGGACGATCCTCCGATTCCCCGGTACGACATGGATCGCCGAGATGTGAGCCCCGGACTCGATCTCCGGCGCATCGAAGACGAAGCAGCGGAACTCGTCGAGAGAGCTCGACGTCGGCAAGTAGGCTGCTCGAGGCGCGATATCAATCGCCGTCGCGTCGAGCTCGAGCGATTGGGTGGAGACCAAGTCGGCCGGCGGTGAGTCCTTCGAATCGCCTTCAGGCGCTCCGCCGAGATCCCATCGGCGGAGCGTCATGATCTCTTCGTCGCTCATCCGTTCGTCTTCGCGCCACGGAAGCGGCGGGACGCACTCGTGCGTGTCGTGCGCCCCCCAGGGCGGCATCCTTCGCGCCCCCGTCTCGACCGTGATCACGGGAGCCATCGCGCGCGCCTGCTCGTAGTCGGTGAGCGCGAAGGGGCCGATGCCACCTTCGTGGTGGCACTTGATGCAGCGGCGCTCGAGAATCGGCGCGACGTCGCGGTGATAGGTCGGCGACCCCTCGAGCGTCGCCAGATTCGCGGGCATCGCGGGATCGCCGGTGCTGCACGCCGCAACCGCCGCCGCAACCGCCGCCGCGAGCAGCAGGACGAAGAGCCCCCGAGGCGCCGTCGATCGGGTGCACGCGAACCGAGCACTCCAGTCGCTCACACGTGCACGTTGAGCGATCCCGGGTTCAGGCGTTCCGCCTTCTGACGTCTGTCGTCCACGCACCACTTCGCACCACTTCGTCACGGGACTAGCAGGTCACACCTACGTGGGCCAACCCGATCCGACGGACCGTAGCTCTCCCGCTCTCGGGTGGTGCCGCCACGCCGACCGAACGTAACCAGCACGCGCTGGCGCCCTCGTTGTTGCCGCGGTAGCGTGCGCGCGCTGATGACGAGATGGCGAGCAATGTGCCTCCCACGCGAGAGGTGGCTCAGCATCGTTCTCATCAGCACGCTTCTGGCATTGCTCGGGGACGCCACTTACGTCTACGGCGTCAAATTCCGGGAGCTCGTCCACTCGGATGCAGCATGCACCGTGCTCATCGCGGCGAACGCGGTCGAGGCGCATGCACCTGTGGCGCCCTCCTGGTACTTCGCCAACGGGGACGTCTGGGTGTGGACTCCGCAGCTCCTGGCGATGCTCCCCGTCGCGATCATGGGCGTCGGCCTCGAGTCGCTCCGGATCACCGAGCTGGTTGGCTTCGGCCTCGAACTCGTCGCGCTCTACTTGTGCTTCCGACGGCTCACGCGCCGCCCCTGGGTCGCCGCGCTCGCGTCGACTACGACACTGCTCGCGCTCTCGAAGCTGCACGTGCTCTTCGCCTACGTCGAGCTGTCCTATGGCTTCATCGCGGCAAGCACCGTCGTGATCGTCTCGCTGTTGACGCCCCGCACGGCGTCGTCCGTCGCGACCGATCGCGCGCGCGTCTGGCGGCGATGGGTCGCCGGCACCGTCTTCTTCTTCGTCTTCGCTCTCAACAACCCGGTGCGCACGGCGATCTTCACGCTGGCTCCGCTTTTGTTGGCTGCGATCTGGCCGTGGCGCAATCTCGCTCTCCGCGCCCGCGCCACCCTCGCGGGCCTTTCCATCCTCGGATGGGGGACCGCGACCCTCGTCTACAAGTACATCTTCGAGCCCAACCTCACGTTCTCTCCCCATCCCGGACATACCGACTTCGTCGTCCAGGATCTCGCCGGGGTGCTCGCGAACATCCGGATGTTCGGTCGCGGTCTCGTAGTGCTTGCGGGCGAAGCGTCCGGCGACTTCAGCGTGACCGCGCTGCCGGGGCTAATCGTCATCGGAGGGGCGTTCGCGTTCGTCGGCTTCCAGGTGCTCGGTCGACGAGCCCTGACGCGTGAACGCTTTCTATGTGTCGTCGTTCTCGCGCAGTTCGGGACGGTGCTCGCTCCGTGCCTCCTCGGCAACCTGCTGCTCAATCCGCTCTCGACTCGCTACATCATGCCGGCATTTCTGCCGAGCCTGGGACTCGGCGTCGTGATCGCCGTTCGTGCGGCCGCACGCGGACCGACATGGCTCGTACGCTTTGCCAAGACATGGCTGGCCCTTCTTCCCGTCGTTGCCGTGCTGGGCTTCATCCACACCACCGAAGGAACGCTCGAGGGGGACAACCTGCAATGGGCAAACCGTGCAAGTCACACCGAGCTCGCGAACGAGCTCTCTCGCCGCGGCTTGACACACGGGTTCGCTACCTACTGGAACGCCAACCTCGTCACGCTCCTCTCGAATGGGTCGGCGAAGACGTGTCCGGTGTTCGTCGGAGAGAGCGGTTTCGTCCCCCAGAAATGGAACTCCGACGTCCAGTGTTTCGAACGCACGCGTCTTCCCGGTCGGTTCTTCGTCGTCGCGGCGGCGGAGGAGCGCGATGCCGTGAGCCGGGCAATCCGTGCGGCGCTGCCTTCACCGTCCGAGCGATTCATGGTCGGAGACAGCTTCGAGGTCACGGTGCTCCAGCTCGCGGAAGAACCGCTTCGCTGGCTCGACCTCCCCCTTCCGGTCGGCAAGGCCCTCCGCTTTCCCCTGCGCCTTCCAGCAACGCACGAGGCGATCAGGCGCGGGGTCGCCATCGAGACGAACGACGGTCTCGTCGCCACGGGCGAGACGGGGACTGTCATCTACGGGCCGCACCTGCGCATCCCGAAGGGGAGCTACACGGTGCGTTGGATCGGGAGCGGAGTCGAGTCGCCGGGCGATCTCGTCTTCGACGTCTCGGCGGAGGGCGGACGTACGGCGCTCGCCAGTCATGGTACCGCGACCGCAGGCGTCTCCAAGATCCAACACGGAGAGCTCCAGTCGCTGGACTTCACGCTTTCGCGAGAGACGCTCGGCATCGAGTTCCGCATCTTCAGCCAGGCGGGCGCAAAGGTCGCAATCGAGGGTCTCGTCGTGGAGAAGAGATAGACACGGCGGACAGCGTGGGCGCATCCCACCAGCTCAGGGGAGTCTGCCCGCCCCAGACCGGCCAACGGCCGCAAAGCAAGCAAGCAGGGTTGACTGCCGACGAGGAACCGGGTTGATGGGCGTTCGTCATGAACGCCCAGGCTCCGCGCCTATCCGTGGTCATCCCCGTCTTCAACAGCGAGGCCAGCCTGGGCATGCTGACGGAGCGGCTCATTCCGGTGCTGGAAGAACGCGGCGCGGCCTTCGAGATCCTCTTGGTCAACGATGGGAGCGCGGACCAGAGCTGGCGTGTCGTCGAGGACCTCGCCAAGGACCGGCCGTTCATTCGCGGGATCAACTTCATGCGGAACTACGGCCAGCACAACGCGCTGCTCTGCGGGATCCGCGCCGCCAACTATGAGGTCATCGCGACGCTCGACGACGACCTGCAGCATCCTCCCGAGGAGCTGCACAAGCTGCTTGCAGCCCTCGACACCGACGCCGACGTCGTCTACGGAACGCCGCGACTCGAACGCCACGGGCTCCTCCGTGACCTGGCGTCGAAGCTGACCAAGCTCGCGCTCCAGAGCGCCATGGGCGCGTCGACCGCGAGAAAGGTCTCGGCGTTTCGCGTACTCCGCACGCATCTCCGCGAAGCGTTCGCCGAGTACCGGAGCCCACACGTCAACGTCGACATCCTCCTCACGTGGGCGACGACGAAGTTCGCTGCCGTCGAGGTGAGCCACGATCGCCGTCCCATCGGCGCTTCGAACTATACGTTCGGGAAGCTGCTCACCCATGCCCTCAACATGATGACGGGCTTCAGCACGCTGCCACTGCAGTTCGCGAGCTGGACCGGCTTCGCGTTCACGCTCTTCGGCGTCGTCGTGCTGGCGGGCGTCGTGACCCGCTACCTCGTCTCCGGCTCGACCGTCCCGGGCTTCTCGTTCCTGGCCTCCGTCATCGCCATCTTTTCCGGGGCCCAGCTCCTCGCGCTGGGGATCATCGGCGAATACGTCGCGCGGATTCATTCCCGAAGTCTCGATCGCCCGGCCTACATCGTTCGCACGACGACGGAGCGGTCCGAGCGCTGACGCGAGCCCGCCCTCTTGCATGCGACCAACCGAGCCGATTCGGACTCGTTGCCTCTTCGTGTACGCGGCCCCGCCGGCAGGTCGGGGTATGATGGCGGGCGCCGGCACGCTCGGATTGGCGGCCCGCGGAAAGGAGAGCGTCGTCTTGGAGGTTCGTGAACGCATCGTCGAGCTCATCTGGGAGGCGGTTGACGCGCTGAACGAGATCCAGTCGCCGGAAGCGCGGCTCGAGAAGGATCTGGAAGCGAAGCTCTTCGGTAAGGGCGGGAGGATCGACTCGCTCGGCCTCGTACAGCTCATCAGCGAGATCGAGACGAAGCTCGAAGATCACTTCGGTGTCGTCGTAGCCCTCGCTGACGAGCGAGCAATGTCCCAGACCCGGAGCCCCTTTCGAACGTTCGCCACCCTGGCGGACTACGCATCCAGTCTGGTGATGGAGGCGAAGAAGGGTGGCTGAGGCTCGTGTTGCACTCATCACCGGCACGAGCCGTGGGATCGGACGTGGCCTCGCCGAGTACTTTCTGGCCGAAGGCATGACCGTGATTGGCTGCGGTAGGCGTGCCCCCGATCCCCCGCTCGGTGAAGGCTATACGCACCATTGTCTCGACGTCGCGGACGAGGCGGCGGTGAAGGGCCTCTTTCGAGCGCTCCGGCAACAGCACGGCCGCCTCGACGTGCTGATCAACAACGCGGGCGTCGCAGGGATGAACCACCTGTTGCTCACGCCGATACCCCAGGTAGAGCGCATGCTCGCGACAAACGTGACGGGGACGTTTCTCTTTTGCCGCGAGGCTGCCAAGTTGATGCAGCGCGCGGGTCGTGGCCGCATCGTGAACCTTACGACGGTCGCCACTCCTTTGCGGCTCGCTGGTGAGGCGATCTACGCCTCATCCAAGGCCGCCGTCGAGAGCCTCACGCGGATACTCGCTCACGAGCTTGGTCCCTTCGGGATCACGGTGAACGCCATCGGACCGACGCCGATCCCGACCGCGCTCACCGCCGGGGTTCCGGAGGAAAAGCTCCAAGAGCTGACGAAGCGTCAGGCGATTCGACGCACGGCCACGCTCGATGACGTCGCCAACGTCGTCAAGTTCTTCATCAGTCCTGCGAGCGACTTCATCACGGGGCAGGTGATCTACCTCGGAGGAATCTCCTGAATGAAGATCGACTTCCTCGATCGAGTCTTCGCCGAGGCGGAGTCGAAGGACGCCATCATCTGGCGCGATCAGAGCTATTCGTATCGCTGGCTCCGCGATGCCATCACGGCCGCCGACGAAGCGCTGGCCGCAGCGTCGGTCACCGCGGGTAGCGTCGTCATGATCGAGGGCGACTTCTCGCCCCGGGCCGTGGCCACACTTCTCGCGGCCATCAAACGCGACTGCATCGTTGCGCCGTTCAGCAACACCGGCGAGGAGCGTCGCGGATTCTTCACGGAGATGGCGGAGATCGAGCAGGTGGTGACCGTCTCGATGGACGACCGGATCTCCGTCGAGAAGACCGGACGAACGGCCGCGCACGCACACTATGCGGAGCTTCGCCGGCGTGGTCATCCCGGGATCGTCCTCTTTTCTTCGGGATCGTCGGGCACGCCAAAAGGCTCGGTCAACGACCTGGTCCCGTGGTTGAAGAAGTTCGACGTTCGCCGCCAGGTGCTGCGAACGATCTCCTTCCTCCTGTTCGATCACATCGGCGGCTTCAACACCCTCCTCTATTGCCTGTCGAATGGGGGATGCGTGATCACGGTCGACGAGCGATCTCCGGACGCCGTCCTCGGCGCGGTCGAACGCCATCGCGTCGAGCTGCTCCCGACATCACCGACCTTCATCAACCTGATCCTGCTCTCGGAGGCACATCAGCGTCACGATCTGTCGTCGCTCAAGCTCGTGACCTATGGAACCGAGCCGATGCCGGAGCGCACACTGCTCCGCTTCCACGAGGTATTGCCGCAGGTCCAGCTCCTCCAAACCTACGGATTGTCCGAGGTCGGGATCCTGCGTTCCAAGTCCCGCTCCTCCGATTCCCTCTGGGTCCGAGTCGGAGGTGAAGGTTACGAGACTCGCGTCGTCGATGGGATGTTCCAGATCCGCTCTGCATCGGCCATGCTCGGATATCTGAATGCTCCATCTCCGTTCACCGAGGACGGATGGTTCATGACCGGCGATCGCGTCGACGTCGACGGCGAGTACGTGCGCTTTCTCGGTCGGGCATCCGAGCAGATCAACGTCGGTGGAGAGAAGGTCTATCCGGCCGAGGTGGAGAACGTGATCCTCGAGCTCGAGACGGTCGCCGAGGTGACGGTCTACGGCGAGAAGCACGCGATCGTCGGCGAAGTCGTCATTGCATGCGTCCGCCCGTTGAGTCCCGAGACGGACTCGAAGGCGCTCGTAGCGGCGGTGAAGAAGCACTGCGCCGCTCGCCTGGCCCGCTACAAGGTCCCGGTGAAGGTCGAGATCACGAACGAGGCCCTCTACACCGGGCGGTTCAAGAAGCGGCGCGGGTAGCGGAGTGGAGATCGCGCGCTTCGGTATCCGTCTCGTTCCGATCGGCGACGCCGATCTGGAGCAGGTTCGCACATGGCGGAACCTTCCCCAGATCCGCGAGCAGATGGTCTTTCGTGACCTGATCACGCCCGAGATGCAGCGCGCCTGGTTCGCGGCGCTCGACAAGGCGAAGAACCTTTATTGGATCATCGAAGCGGCCGGGGCGCGCGTCGGCGTCATTCACCTCAAGGACATCGATCTCGAGCTCAAGAGCGCTGAATGGGGAATCTATATCGTGGACGAGGAGCGCGGCGCGATGGCCGTGCTCAAGAGCGCCATCGCCCTCTTCGACGTGGCGTTCGACGAGCTCGGGCTCGAGCGCATCCGGGCGACTGTCCTTCCGACGAACGATCGAGCGATCCGGATGAACGTCGCGCTCGGGATGAGTGCGGTCGAGAGCACGACGACGGCACTGCAGTACGAGGTGACCCCTGAACGTTACCGTGCCGCACGACCTCGGTTCAGAGC
Source organism: Myxococcales bacterium 68-20 (assembly GCA_001899635.1). Classification (GTDB taxonomy): domain Bacteria; phylum Myxococcota_A; class Polyangia; order Polyangiales; family Polyangiaceae; genus Labilithrix. The sequence continues at coordinate 354,835 of MKVQ01000016.1, forward strand.
AGTCCTCCGCTGAGGCGGCTCCGTCCCCGGCGGGATGTCATCGTCCAGCGGTCAAGACGACTCGATCGGGTTCGTGCACTCGAGGAAGATGTGCGTGTACGGGATGCGCAGGAGATCGTGACGCACGTCGACTTTCACGTCGCGGAAGACGCGCCTGGCGAAGGCCGCGTACCCATCGGGTGGGCGCACGTGCTGCCCGCGGTCCATCGAGACGATCCATCGGGCAAGCTTGGTTTGCTCCGGAACGTAGGCGCAGTCGAGCGTCACGAGCCGGCCCCCAGGCTTCAACGCCTGCGCCGCGAGCTCGAAGAGCTTCGTTGCCTCTGCATCGTCGAGGTGGTGCAGGATTGCGGAGGCGACCACGACATCGTAGGCGCCTGGAGCGTCGAGCGTCTGCTTGCTCACACGTTCGCAGACGAACGTGGCGCGATCGCCAAAGCGCTTGCGGGCCGCCGCGATGTACGAGGCGCTCATGTCGAACCCGACGTACTCCGCGCCCTCGAGATACGGGACCATGCTGCCCGGGCCACAGCCGATGTCGAGGATCCGCTCGGTGCGCTTCGGCCGAATGTACTCGCTCGAGAACACACGTCGGAACGCCGGGACCCCGATGGCTTGGCCAAACAACTCGTAGACGTCGGGGATGGCTAGAACGGATCGGAGCATCGACGCGCCGAGGATAGTCCCGGAGCACGAGGGGCGCCAACCTTTGGTCGCGCTCCTTCTCTCCACGAAATCGGCACTACAGGCGGATCAGCGAGGCCCTCGTCCGTATCGCCACTCTCGGACACGGGTCACGAGGGCCGGCGGGCGATCGCGATGACGGAGGTCCCGAACGGCGCGTCTCGCCGCTTGGCGACACGCCGCGCTTCGCGACCGAGCGCCCACGTGAGGACGTCGTTCACGACGGGCACGGTGCGGAGCTCCGAGACCACCTTCTCGCGCTCGCGAGCGGCATCCCCGCCCTTGAGGCTCGCGAGGCGGCGGCCGAGCCACATCATCGGGAAGAGCAGCGAGAAGAGCTCCGTGACGTACTCGACCTGAAGCCCGGAGCGCTCGAGCGCGGCGCGGAGCCCGGCGACCTCGTAACGTCGGAAATGGCCCGAAGCCACGTCGAAGTAGCTCCAGAGGCTCTGGCGTGCCGGCACCGTGAGGAGCAGCACGCCGCCTGGCGCAAGGAGCCGGACGACCGCATCGAGCGATGCTGTCTCGTCTGGAAGATGCTCGAGGACATCGAACATCCCGACGAGCGCAAACGGGCCGGAGACCGGCGGTGCAGTGAGGTCACCCTCGACGACGCGGCAGCGGAGGCGCTTTCGCGCGATCGCCACGGCGTTTCCGAACGGCTCCATCCCCGTGACGGCGTCGGCTCCGAACACGTCGACGAGCGTACGGGTCACGTTCCCCGTGCCGCAGCCGATCTCGAGGACGTTCGAAGGTTGCGGAAGGGACGGCTCGACCTGACGAAGGAGCGTCTCGATGACGCGCCGGCGCGCGCGAAACCAGAAATGCCGATCTTCGGCGGCAGCGATCGGTGCGAAGAACTCGGGATCGTAGCTCAGCTCGTCGACGCCCGGGACGGTGCTCGACTTGGCTTCGCGCTTGTCACTCGAACGCATGGATCGCCTCGATGACCTTCATTTGATCGGCCTCGTCGAGATCCGCGTAGAGCGGAAGTCGCACGAGCTGGTCGCTCACACGTTCGGTCACGGGGCAGTCGCCCGCGCGCCCGCCGAAGCGGCGTCCCATGGGAGAGGTGTGGAGCGGCACGTAATGGAACGCCGCCTTCACGCCGCGTGCGTCGAGGTGCTCGATGAAGGCGGTTCGCCGCTCGAGGTTTGGCAGCAGGAGATAGAACATGTGGAACGTCTGCTCGCAGTGCGACGGCACGAGTGGCAGCCGAACGTCTCGCGCGGCCGCCCATGCGGACAACTCCTTCGCGTAACGCTCCCAGACGCGTCGTCGTCGGTTCTGGATCGCCTCGCGCGCCTCGAGCTGGGCGAGCAAGAGCGCACCGAGGACATCCGACAGAACATAGCTCGAGCCGATGTCGACCCAAGTGTACTTGTCGACCTGTCCCCGCAGGAAGCGGCTTCGGTTCGTCCCCTTCTCGCGCAAGATCTCCGCTCTTTCGACCAACGTTGCGTCGTTGACGACGAGCGCGCCGCCCTCTCCGCACGAGAAGTTCTTCGTCTCGTGGAAGCTCTGCGTCGCGAGCCGTCCGAAAGTGCCGAGCGGTTTGCCACGCCACGTGCCGAAGAGGCCATGGGCATTGTCCTCGACGACGCTCGCCCCCGCGCGCGTTGCGATGTCGAGGATCGCGTCCATCTCGCACCCGACGCCCGCGTAGTGCACCGGCACGATCGCCTTCGTTCGCTTCGTGACGAGCTGGTCGAGCCGACTCTCGTCCAGGTTCAACGTGTCGGCGCGGATGTCGGCGAAGACTGGCTTCGCTCCGCGAAGTACATACGCGTTGACCGTGGAGACGAACGTGAACGACGGCACGATGACCTCGTCGTCAGGCCCCAGGTCGAGCAGCATGGCGCTCATCTCGAGTGCGTGCGTGCACGACGTCGTGAGGAGCACCCTCTCGGTGTCGAGCCCCTCTCGAAGCAGCGCCTCCGAGCGGCGACAGTAGGGGCCGTCACCGGAGACCCGGGACCGCGCGAGCGCATCCTTGATGTAGTCGAGCTCCCTGCCGGCGAGAGCTGGGCGGTTGAACGGGATCATCGGCTCACGTCACCGGCCGTCGTCGGCGAGTTGGAGGAGGTAGGCGCCGTACTCGGTCTTGTCGAGCGACCGGCCGAGGGCCGCAAGCGCGCTGGCATCTATGAATCCCTTGCGAAACGCGATCTCCTCGGGGCATCCGATCTTCAACCCCTGACGCGTCTCGACGGTCTGAATGAACGTCGAAGCCTGGAGAAGCGAATCAGGCGACCCGGTGTCGAGCCACGCCGTCCCTCGCCCGAGGATGGAGAGAGTGAGCTTGCCGCGCTCGAGATAAACACGGTTCACGTCGGTGATCTCGACCTCACCCCGCGCGGACGGCTTGATGGACTTCGCGATCGACACGACCTCGTTGTCGTAGAAGTAGAGACCCGGGACGGCGTAGTTCGACTTCGGCTTCACGGGCTTCTCCTCGATCGAGAGGACCTTGCCGATCTTGTCTCCCCGCTCGAATTCCACGACTCCGTATTGAGTCGGATCTTTGACGTAGTAGCCGAAGATGCGAGCCCCGTCCGTGAGCCGCGAGGCATCTTCGATTCGCTCGACGAACCCCGTCCCGTAGAAGAGGTTGTCACCGAGAACGAGGCAAACGGTGTCGCTCCCGACGAAGTCGGCGCCCAGGACGAACGCATCGGCGAGCCCGCGCGGCGCCGTCTGTTCGACGAAGGTGAGGTTGATGCCCCACTTCGCCCCATCCCCCAACATCTCCTCGAAGGCGGAACGATCACGTGGCGTGGTGATGACGAGGATGTCACGGATCCCCGCGAGCATCAGGGTGCTCAAGGGGTAGTAGATCATCGGCTTGTCGTAGATCGGCAAGAGCTGCTTGCTGATCCCGCGGGTGAGCGGATAGAGACGCGTGCCGGAGCCGCCGGCGAGGACGATACCCTTCATCGCTGCGTCGACTCTTGGGTGGAGCTCTTGGCGTAATACGCCGCCTGGAAACGGCGATGCTCCTCCGTCGCAACGCTCCTCCGCCACGCGTCGTTCGCCAGATACCAACGAACTGTTTCGACGAGGTGTGTCTCGAGGGTCCGTGTCGGGGCCCAGCCGAGCTCGCGGCGCGCCTTCGAGGAGTCGATCGCGTAGCGGAAGTCGTGGCCCTTACGATCGGGGACGTACGTCATCAGCTCACGCGAGGTCCCTCGAGCCCGCCCGAGCTCGGCATCGACGAGGTCGGCGATCCGCTCCACGACTTGCTTGTTCGAGAGCTCCTCGTCGCTGCCGAAGAGGTAGCTCTCTCCGGGACTGCCCGTCACGAGGGCCTGCCAGACCGCGTCGGCGTGATCGTCGACGTGGATCCACTCACGCACCTGCTGCCCCGCGCCATACACCGGCAGCATCTTCTTCTCGGCGGCATTGGTGATCATCAGCGGGATGAGCTTCTCTGGCAGCTGCCGAGGTCCGTAGTTGTTGCACGTGTTCGTGATGATCGCCGGGAAATCGTAGGTCCTCGCATACGAGCGCACGAGCAGATCGCTCGCTGCCTTCGACGCGGCGTAGGGAGAGTTCGGCGCGTACGGAGAGGACTCCGTGAACCGCCCGGTCGGCCCGAGCGCGCCGTAGACCTCGTCCGTGGAGACATGGACGAATCGCGTCGGCTCGGAGCGATCGGCCTTCGCCCACGCACGTCGCGCGGCGTCGATGAGGACGAAGGTGCCGTTGACGTTCGTCCGGACGAACGCATCCGCCGACTCGATGCTGCGATCGACGTGCGACTCTGCAGCGAGATGGAGCACCGAATCGATGTCGTGTTCGGCGAAGAGCTTCTCCAGAAGGCTCCGATCGCAGATGTCGCCCTGAACGAACCTGTAGCGAGGGTCCAGTTCAACGCCGTCGAGATTGGACAGGTGGCCCGCATAGGTCAGAGCGTCGAGGACAACGACTCGCGTTAGGTGCTTTCGTGCTCGCTCTCCGAGCACCGTCCGCACGACGCTGCTGCCGATGAAGCCGGCACCGCCGGTGATCAGCAGGTTCCTTGGCTGAAACACTCGTTTCTCGACCATTTGAGGCCGCAATGGTAGCCGAACCGACGCAACGGCGCACTGCCTGCGGCCCCGTGTACGACCAGACCGGCGCCGTCATCCTCGATCCTGACGCGCCGGTCCGCGAAGCCCGACCCCGACGCCGCTGACCGCGGGCACTCGCCCCTCGTCACGATGCTTCAGGACATCCGGCAACTACGCTGACACGGGGGATGCGTCGCGCGGCGTGCGTCCGTCGATGCCACCGGTTCAAGCAGCGGATACAGAGCCGACGCAAACACGAGGCCGCCGCTGACCGGAGGCGCCTACGCGCCGGCTCTTGCGACGCTTCTCCAACGACCGAACGCCGCGAATCCCTCGCCCGAGCATGGAACGCTTCAGCCGACGTCCCAATAGGCCGTCGGCTGAAGCTCACCGCTAGGAGTTTGGGCCGAGAGCTGGCCGTTTAGAGGTCGAACCTCCCGGCACACCACTGCGTGGAGTCAATCCAGCCACCGCCCGTACCCCAGGACTGCAACTGAAACGACGCCCCGGTCGAACGACGCACAGCGAAGGTGTTGGTGCCGGAATTGGGCCACACCGTCGCAAGGTCCGTCCGCCCGTCACCATCGAAGTCTCCCGCCGTCCACTTCGCGTAGTCCATCCAGCCGCCGCCGGACGAGTCCCACTGAGACCATCCACTGAACGAGCTGCCCGTGGTGGGGTACACCGCGACCTTCGCTGTCCCGCCCGAGTTCCACGCAGCTGCAAGGTCCCAATACGGCTTTCCGTTCACCGGATTGACCCGACCAGTGAACTTTCCGGCAAGCCACTGCGTGGTGCCCATCCACCCGCCTGCCGAATTGAGCCAATGCACCGGCGTAGAGAACGACGAGCCCGTCGATGGACGGATCGTGATCGTGTTCGTGCCGCCGTTGTTCCAGATCGCCGCGATATCATCGAGCCCGTCTGCATTGAAGTCACCGACAGCCCAACGCGTGTCCGGCCAGCCGCCCTGCTGCTTGGCCCATTGCTGAGGCGCCAAGAAGGTCGACCCGTTGGACGGGAACAGCGTAATCGACGTCATCTTCGGCGCCCCGGTCGTCGGAGTCGGATTCGACGTACTTGCAGGAGCGTCCTGATCGGGCCAAACGATCGCAAGATCGTCGTAGCCATCGCTGTTGAACTTTCCGGCAAGAACTCGCATTCCGCTCTGGAACGGAAGCTGCCGGGCCGCCCAGTTCGAGACCGTAAAGGAGCTCCCCGTGGAGAGGCGCACGGCGATCGTCGCCATGCCGAATTCGTTCCAAACCGCGGCGAGGTCCGTCAGGCCGTCCCCATTGAAGTCGCCGGCCGCCCACTTCGCCGAGTCCATCCAGCCGCCGCCCGAATTGTCCCACTGGCTACCGCTGGTAAAGCTCGTGCCCGTGGAAGAATATTCGGCGACCTTGGTCGTCTGGAACCAGTTCCATGCTCCGCTCAAGTCGCTTCGGTATGCGTTGGGAGCCGTCTGGCACGGGTCGGTGTTCGCCGTCGACGACCCCGCCATCATCTGATTCACCCAATCTCGAACGTACGTTGCTCTGACGTGGTCTGCCGCGAGCACAGTCAGGGCGGTGCTCGGCGGCGCGTATGACGTATATCCGAGGCCGCTCTCGACCCCACTAATATTACCGCTCGCATCGAAGCACGGTCCTCCCGAGTCACCCTTCCACTGGATCTGGCCAGCCCCGTTGGGATCGATGTTGTATCTGCGGGAACTCGACGTCGAAGCCGTCTTGAGCACAGCCGTTCTCAACGTCCCGAAACCAGAGCCGGAAGGCGTGCCGGATCCGTCGTAGAACGCGGCGTTGTGGCCGTAGCCATAGCAGGTGAGCGTCTGGTTGGCGGTCACATATGTGCTCGACAGAGCAGCGGATGCCGTCCCCAACGGTGCGGAGAGGTGAATGAGCGCGACATCCACCGAGTCGTGACGACCGCCTGGCGGCGGTGCCTCAGGATGACGAACAACCCAGTTCGCATTTACCGTCGCACCAGCAGACGTCGTCACCGGGAAGCTTGCAGGTCCGGTTGCCCCCACACAATGCGCCGCCGTCAGAACCCAACGATTGGAAAGCAGAGTACCGCTGCAACCATTGGCCACGTTCACGACTGTTCTGGCCAAGGTGTCGCTGGCACCCGGGGTGTTCCCATTGATGATCGCGTCTTGAGAAATCCCGACGTCTTCGGACGACACAAGGTCTGCAGCGCAACCAGAAGCCGTAACCGCCGTCACCAGCCCGATGAAACCAATAATCGACCTGACTCGCATGGCTCAACGCTCCAATCTTGGTGTTCGACTCGTTCGACGGAACGAGTCGTGCCGGGCGGCGAGCCGACGTCTCGCACGAGCTCCCCCTCTGCACAAATCCCCCTCGCACGAGCGACTTCGCACGGAACGGTCGCCCATCGAACCGGTTACGTCAATCGTCAAAATCGATCATTCCGATCAAAACGGGCGATGCAACTTTTGCACAGCTCAGTCCCGACGAGGTGAGCGAGGTCGAGCGCGCGCAGCTTCCTTCGTCACGGGTTCGACACGGAATGCGCGCTCCAACGTGCTCGACGGAGCCTTCGTCGAGAGCGGCCTCAGGGATCGCGACGAGAGCGGCCGAGCGCATCCAGTACTGCGCACTGCTGCGTGACAGCTGGCACTATTTTGAGGGGGCTCGGTTCACCGCCCCCGTGACCGAGTCGCGATTCGGTCACGGGCGGAGCGGGCTGCAGCGATCGCACGGGAGCGAAAGGGGGATGCAAGCACGCTCTCGGCTTCTTACTTCGCGACCATCACGGTGCCGCGGCGCGAAGCGAATGCGTACGGCGGTCCATCGAGTTGGGCATCGGCATCGAAGGGGCAAGGAGCGTCCCTCGAATGGCTGAAAGCCGAGCGGGCCACCACGTCACGAGCGCTCCACTTCGTTTGGAGCCAGCCCGCAGCCGTCGGGTATCTCTCATGGGAGTGTTAGAAGCACGGGGCCTCGTACGAGACCTTGTCGCGCTCCTCGATCGTGCCGTCGGGACGGATGAAGAGCACGATGCGATTGCGTTGGCAGGCAGAGCCGTTGGAAGCGAGCACTACGAAGCCGTCGGCCTCCTGACGGAGCCACTCCCTCGTGCACTCGACACGGTACGACGCCGCTTCGGCGTACATCAATGCGGCGACAGCCGAGTCGACGGTCGGAAGAGCCGTCTTCAGCTCGCCGAGGTTCGAGATCTTCCCAACGGTGTCGCCCTTCGAGTAGACGAGGTAGAAGCCCTTCGGACCGCCGATGGACGTACCGACATCGTACGGGAACAGCACTTCGTGGTTGCTCGATAGACCCGCCAGGCCCGACGTACAGGCCGACACATCGGCGGCGCGCTCGCACGGCGTGCCGAGTGACAACAGAGGGTAGGGGCTCGCCTCCGGGTCCGACGCGGCGATGGGGCGGCGCTCTAGAAAGTCGTACCCCGCTGCCTTGCGAAGCGCGTCGAAGATCTCCTCGGCCGGCAGCGGCCGGTTTGCGACGCCCTCGCCAGGACAGCTGAGCGGTTTGGAGAGCGGTCCACCTGCATCCACCGATTCGCGAGCATCCGTGTTCCCGTCCCCAGCGCCGGCGGGCCTCGATGCCCCCTCTGTGGATCCGCATGCCGAGATCGCACCGGCAATGACAAGACTTCCCACCACAAGCCTGAGGCACCCGTTCATGGCAAGGACTGGGTGCAAAGAAGGTACCGAGCACGCTTGCCATTGGCGATCACGGGAATCGTGGCGGGAGCTCGTTCAATCGTCGTGCAGCATTGGAGCAGGGCGACACGACGACGGCCGATCTCGATGTCGTAGCTGGCTCATGTCGGCACTGCACCCTAGACGTGCAGAGCTTCGAGAGTCGTCGCCGCCGCCTACACAACGCCTCGTCCGAATCGCCCGCCTCGGCCACCCGCTCCCTTCTTCAAGCTCAGCCAGAGCGGCGCCCTCACCTCGCCGGGCCTAGGTAATTGGCTTGGCGCTCCAGCGCCGCGAGCATCTCGAGGAGGCCTCCGTCGAGGCGTCGGAAGCGAATACGTCGATCGACGACGGCCTCTTCTCGGCGAGAGTCAACCAGCGAGCAGCGCGCGGCTACGCGGAACAGTCCCGCGCGCTCCCGATTCGAAGCGTTCGTGAAGGAGCCGCTTCGAATCGGGAGTTTCGGTCACTCGCCGGGGCTGAGGACGATCGGGTAGGTCACCGTCGCGACGCCGCCTTCGGGCTGCGGGAACGAGAGGTTGTTGAAGCTCCGGACGACGCAGCTCACGACCTCCTGGCTCGCGATGTCCGAGCCCGCGTCCTGCGCCTGGGCGACCGCGCCGTCACGACCGATGACGAACCTCGTCACGACGCGACCGTTGAGGCCCGGGTTCGTGCGGAGGCCGGCCTCGTAGCAGAGACGGAAGCGGCCGAAATTCTGGCGGACGATGCGCTGGATGACCTCGGCCGGGATGCGTCCGTTCGTCTGGACCTCGGGGTTGCGGATGCGCGGCGCCTTCGCGACGTGACCGCCGGCGCCGGGGCCGCGACCGTTACCCCAGCCGTCCTTGTCGCCCTTGCCGTAGCCCCACTTGCCCGGCCCGCCGCCGCCGCCGCCGACCGTGTTGCCGACGCCGTCGATGCCGATCCCCTCACCTTTGCCGCCGCCGCCTTCACCGACGCCCCAGAGGCCGAGGCCGTAGCCCATCGCGTCGTTCGCATCGGCCCCGAACATGGCGCCGATCTTGTTCTCGGCGTCCTGCCCGAGCTGCGTCTCCGTCGCCCACGGGCTCGACGGTCCGGTCTCCGGCGCACCGGCACGGAGGATTCCGACGAGGCCGCCGTGCGCGGCGAGATCGAGCTCCTCGCGCCGCGCGAGCCGCGCCTGATCGTCCGAGCCCTTGAACGCCATGTGGCCCTTCGTCGTAACGGGCTTCGTCGTCCCCGCCTCACCGCTCTCGCCCTTGTGAGGCTCGCCGCCCTGGCTGCCACCGCCCGAGGGATCGTCCGAGGAGACCTCCTGCTCCTTCAGCAGCTCCTGCTCGCGCTCGGCCGACGCGTTCAGCATCGCCTGCATCTTGAGCACCTGCTCGCGGCTGATCCCTTCGGCATCGTCCGCGTTCATGCTCGGCATGAACATCGCGAGCGATGCGACGATCGCCGCGTGGCCCGCGAACGAGAGACCGATGAACGCCGCCGCGCCCGAAGCGAGCGAAGCGAGGAAGCCGATCGGGACCTTCTTGCCCGCGCGCACCGACGCGATCTCGATCGTGATGGCGTCGAGCTCGATCGTGACGCTCATGCCCTCGCTCAGCGCGATCTCCTCACCGCCGTTCGCCGCGCGCGGATGCACGCCCTTCGCGCACACCGTCGCGCTCGCGCCCTGCGGAACGATCGCGTAGCTCGTGCCCGCGCGGCTCTCGACGATCGGCGTGCGCACGGCTTCGGGCAGGACGAAGTCGCCGCCCTCGCCGATCGCGAAGCCCTTTCCCGCCTCGAGGTGCGAGAGCGAGAGCACCTGCGCTCCCCAGCGCACGCGCACCTCGACCGCATCGAGATGCGACTCGACCTCCTCCGCCGCCACCGCGGGTCCGCTCTGGACGAGGGCGTAGGACGCCTCGCGCGCATCCGCCACGTCCTCGATCTCCACGAGCGTGTCGTCCGAAGCGCTGAAGGGGTTGTAGGGGCGGAACGGATTGGCGAACGCGTGGGTGGTCATGGTTGGTCTTGGCGCAGGGCAGCAGGGACCACTCCGCCTGGGCGGGCGGTGGGTCGGGTTGGCGGTTGTCGACGATGCGCTCGCGCGTCGTTTTCAGCGTGTCAGCGTCGTCTCAGGAGGAGAGACAGGGCTCCCCCGAAAAGGTTCCCACGAGGTGGCCGTCACCCGTTTGGATGACGCACGATCATCTCGAGACCTCCCCTTTGTGGGTGAAGCGAGAGGCGAGCTCGCAAAAGTGCGTGCTGCGATGTGTCGGCCATGGGCACGGACGTCCGACCGCGGGACGGTGCGGCAGCGGCTTTCGCTCGCAAGGAGCATCGGCCATTCTGGAGGCGCTCGTAGAGGTCGCGATCCCGGAGCCGTCGAAGGCGAGAGGCTTCAGCGAATGGCTCCACTCGCCGAGAAGGATGCAGAGCGCAGCGCTCCGCACTTCGTTCCGGTTTGGTCCGTCGCCCAGCCCACGAGTCGATCGAATGAGAGCTTCATCTCGAGCGGCTCGAGCGCGGCGTAGGTCTCGACGCTGCTCGGGATCCACGTCGCGTCCCGGAGGGCAGGACAACGGCGCGGGCCTCGCGCACCGACGACAACGAGGACGGCCTCGGGCCCTCGTTCGGCGGAACCTCGCGCTCGCCTACGACGGTCATGACGCCCCCGCGGTCGAGCCCGAGTGAGATCCGTAGGAGGCAGCTCTTTCGGCAAGGGCACATTCAACCCGACGGTCCGAAGAGCCCTGACACGCGACGAGGGGGGCTCCCCAGCACGCAAACCGCCATAGACACTCCTCCCGCTTAATGTTCTTTTCGCTTTGGTCGGATCCGTTGCTTTTCGAGCTTCGGCCGCTCAACCATCACGAGAGGGGAGCCAAGATGGTCTTCGCACGCACGATGCTGTTCGTGAGCGCATGCGCGTTGGGCGCATGCCTAGCAACACCGATTGATTCAGCATCTGAGACGCTCAGCGAGGTTCAATCTCCGATTATCGGAGGTGTCGAACCCGCAAGCAATGATGCGCTAGCAGCCCGAGTCGTCCGCGTCGGCACCTGCAGCGGGACGCTCGTTGCACCCCGGTGGGTGCTCACCGCGGCCCACTGCGTTCCACGGACCGGACCGCTGACGCAGGTCGTGCGCTCCTTCTTCGGAGACGAGGTCATGGCGAACTGGGTCGTGCGGCACCCCGAGGCGCCTCCCGTTCCTGCGAGCGGCGACGAGCCGAGAGGCGACTCTGTCGATGTCGCTCTCGTGCACCTCGCGAACCCGTTGCCCAACACGACCTCAGCAACGCTCGCGAGCACGATACCTTCAACCGGCACGAGCCTCACCTGTTATGGATGGGGAGACAACCTGGTGTTCTTCGACGCCAACGGAGAGCCCACTGGAGATGGAGCCGGCACGCTCCGCCGAGGCACGGTCACATACCACGGTTGGGCCCCCGACACGCGACGTTACGAGCTCATACCCAATAGGACGAATGCCATTCAATGGCTTGGTGACTCGGGTGGCCCATGCTTCAACGCAGAAGGCGCGATTACCGGCGTGCAGAGCAAGCCGCGCTCGAGCGGTACGCCTGGGGGGCCTCTAAATGTACTATCGGCCCATCAGGTTCGCTCCGACGAGATTCGTCCGTGGGTCAACGAGACCATCGCCGGATCGTCCGCCTACAACACGGATTCCTGCCAGACGGCGCCCACCTACACGAACACGGGAACGACAGATCGACGGCGCTTCGACCTCGCGGCTCCATGGAATTGGTATAGCACAACGAAGGTCGCCGTTTACCCAAGCAGCGTGACGACAAACTCGTTCCTCTACCACGGCCAGTGGGACAACCTCGGCGGTGGGTGGATGGACTCTGCAAAGTGGACCGCCGGCGATTTCGACGGCGATGGGGTCACCGACCTCGTCGCGCTGTGGAACGACTGGGGCATGGGAACCGTCGCTCTGCGGCGCTCCAACGGAAGTAGCTTCACTGGTCCGATCTGGCCGGGGACGAACCGAGTGGTTCCATTTGCGCCCGGCATCCGACTGCTCGCCGGCAACTTCAACGGCGACGCATTTACGGATCTCGCCATCATCTATCAAGACTTCGATCACCCAACCACGGTCACAAATCCCACACCACGGGGCTCATATAATTGGTACCGCACAACATCGATCGCGGTACTTCTCTCGACCGGCTCGGGCTTTCTCCCCCCACAGCGCTGGGCCACCCAGGCCGGCGGCTGGGCCAACGCACGCTGGACGGTCGGCGACTTCGACGGAGACGGGTTCGACGACATCGTCGCCATCTGGAACAACAACGGCGTCAACACGATCACCGTGCGCCGGTCCAACGGTTCTTCTGGCTTCCTGTGGCAGCAACACTGGCTCGTCAACGGCGGCGGGTGGAGCAGCAACACGCAATGGCTTGCCGGGAGGTTCCGGAACCCTGGAGCCGTCAATCCCGTCACAGGCAAGGCATGTCTGGATTTGGCCGCTCCGTGGAACAACGGCGGCAAGGCCTACGTTGCGATCTATCCGTCCAATTGCTCCGCATTTACTGGCTGGACGAACACTTGGGACCTGTCGGGCGGAGGCTGGATGGATAACGCCAAGTGGACCGCCGGCGACTTCGATGGGGACGGCCTCACCGACCTTGGAACGGCGTGGCCATACTACGGCAACGTCAAGCTCGCAGTTCGCCGCTCAACAGGCTCGTCCTTCCAACCTATGGACTGGGGGGGCTCGGGCGGGTGGGTCGATTCGACTTCCTATTGCTCCGGACGATTTAACTAGCTAGTCGACCATCTCGCGGAAACCGAGCTCGCCCGGTTATCGGGCGGGCTGTCGGAGGAGTTGTCCGGTCCGCGGATGTCACGAGGAGCGCTCAGGGGCGCTTCACGGCGCCGAGGTCCACGCGGCCGTAGACGTACGTGATCTCTCGGCTGTAGACGCCGCGGGGATCGAGGCTGCGCATCCGGAGGTGGCGCGGGCTTCCGAGCCGCGTCACCTCGGAGAGGACATTGCCGGTCATGATGGTGGCGAGCACCTCACCCGTGCCACCGTCGTCGCCTTCACCGGCCGGGCGTCCGACGACGAGCGCGCAGCGTCGTGGTGCGTCGGTGCAGCCCATCACGATGACGAGCTCTTCGTTCGCGACGGGGATCCACGACCATGCCTGGAGCGACTTCGGGGCCATCGAGGGCGAGCCGTCGATCCCCGCAGCCGCGCTCGCGATCAAGGGCGCCCACGACGCAGCGAGCGATGCGGGGGCGACCGTGAGGCCGGGGGTGCCGCGGAGCTCGAGCGCCACCTCCGCCGCGTTCTTCGTGCCGGCGCAGCAGCGGAAGCCCATGGTCGGCGACTTCTTCGACGGCGAGCGCGCGATCGCGTTCGAGCAGCGACCGACGAGCTCGCCCGCGACGGAGTTGCCTCCGCGAAGGACGCCTTGCGCGGCGTCGCGTGAGCCGCGCCCCCAGGCGCTCGACGTCCACTCCCAGACGCCGCCGTGCATCTCGGCGACACCGAAGCGGCTCTTGCACTGAGCGTGCTCTCCCGTCGGGCGACGCGACGCCTGCTCGAGCGCGATGCCGGTCCCGCAGACGTCCTTGCGGTACACGTCGCCGTACTCGTACGTCGTGTTGTCCGGTCCCTTGCACGCGCGCTCCCACTCGAGCTCGGTGCAGAGGCGCTTGCCCTTGCTCGCGCAGTGCTGCTCGGCCTCTTCACGTGTGACGTTGGAGGTGGGGATGGCGTTCGGCTCGTTCGGCCACGGAAGGAGATCGATGTAGAAGCCACCCATCTCGACGGGCGCGCCCGCCATCTCCTCGTCGGCGACGCGTGGTGTGCGCTCCGCGGGGGTGCCCGCGCGAAGCGTGCCTGCGGGAATCCAGGCCATGCCCGGGCGGGGCGGGCCAGGATCTGCGCTGCTCGCCGAGGCCGCCGGCCAGGCGGTGATCGTCGCATCGGACTCCCCGCTCGAGGAGGAGGAAGACGACGTCGCGTCCCGCGATGCCGCGTCCTTCTGGCACGAGGAGCACGCGACGTTGGCGAGCGACGCCCCGATCGTGACGGCCGCGAGAATCCATGCAGGGCCCGCGTGCAGGTTCGCACGCGGGCACGCCCTCGCTCGCGACTCGGGCAGGCGCGCGTGCAGGTTCGCACGCGGGCACGCCCTCGCTCGCGACTCGGGCAGGCCCACGTTCGACAGAGGCCCTCCGAGACGAGGCTTGTCGGAACGAGGAGATCGTCTGATGCCCGATCCCACTTCTTTCCTACTCGCTCTTCTCGCTCGACCCTTCTCGCAGCCCGAGCTCCTTCATCTTGAGCTGGAGGCCCTTGCGGGAGATCTTGAGCAGCCGCGCTGCGTGCGTGACGTTGTTGTTCGTCTGCTTCAGCGCGCGGCTCACGAGATCGCGCTCGAGCCGGCTCATCGCGACCTTCACGTGCTCCTTCAGGCCGCCATCGGCCGGGAGGCTTCCGAGATCGACCGAAGGATCTGCCGGGGGCATGGTGCCCATGGGGACGGCGCCGGGGCCGCGCAGCTCGACGGGCAGGTCCTCGACGCGGAGCTTCGAGGCGTCGCAGAAGAGGACGGCGCGCTCCATCACATTCTCGAGCTCGCGGATGTTGCCGGGCCAGCCGTACGCGCTCAGGAGATCCAGCGCCTCCGGCTCGACGCCGGTGACGTTCTTCTTCAGACGTTCGTTGAACTTCTTGAGGAAGTGCTCGACGAGCAGCGGCGTGTCGCTGGCGCGCTCACGGAGCGCCGGGAGGCGGATCGAGACGACGTTGAGTCGGTAGAAGAGATCCTCGCGGAACGCGCCCTGCGAGATCAGCTTCTTCAGATCGCGGTTCGTCGCTGCGACGAGGCGGACGTCGACGCGCATCGTCTTGATCCCGCCGACGCGCTCGAACTCGCTCTCCTGGAGCGCGCGAAGGAGCTTCACCTGCATCTCGACGGGGATCTCGCCGATCTCGTCGAGGAACAGCGTGCCGCCGTTCGCGAGCTCGAAGCGTCCGGGCTTGCTCGTGACCGCGCCCGTGAACGCGCCGCGCTCGTAGCCGAAGAGCTCGCTCTCGATGAGCTCCTTCGGGATCGCGGCGCAATTGACCTTGATGAACGGCTTGCCGCGACGTGACGAGTGATCGTGGAGCGCGCGCGCGACGAGCTCCTTGCCCGTGCCGCTCTCGCCCGTGATGAGCACCGTCGTCGGACTGTCGGCGACGCGCTCGAGCACGGCGTAGAGCTCCGTGAGCCCCGAGGACTGGCCGATGATGCCGAAGCGCGCCCCCTCGACCCCCTTGGTCTCGGTGGTCGCTTCCTCGCCGGCGAGCTCGCGCGTCTTCAGCGCCTTGGCGACGATCTGGCGAACCTCGTCCTTGTCGAACGGCTTCGTCAGGTAGTCGAACGCCCCGAGCTTGAGCGCCTCGACCGCGGTGTCGACCGTCCCGTGTGCCGTGATCATGACGATCGGCAGCTCGGGCTGCTCCGCGAGCGCTTCGCGGAGCAACGTCATACCGTCGATCTTCGGCATCTTCAGGTCGGTGACGACCAGATCGATGTGATGCTCGCGAAGGAGACCGAGCCCCTGCTCACCATCCTCGGCGAGCAGCACGTCGTAGCCGTCGCGCGAGAGCTGGGCAGCAAGAATTTTCCGCAGATTCGGCTCGTCGTCGACGATCAAGACCTGCTTCTTCTCGGGGAGCATGGCAGGCGCCGAGTCTATCACGAGCCGGGTCTCGTCGCGTGGTCGCGTGGTCGCGTGGCCGCGTATGCTGCTCTCCGGCGGGGACGATGGGGCGCGGGCTCGACGCGAAGACCAGACAGGTTCGGAGAACGCGGCGGATCGAGGCCGTCGCGCTCGCGTTGCTCGCGGTTCTACCAATCGTCCCGTACCTGACGACCTTGATCCGGACCGGCGTCCCGCGCTTCGAGCTCTTCGGTGACTGGGCTGGGCTCGAGCAAGCGACCCGACAGGTCTCGAGCGGCGAGACGCTCGTTGGCGCGCCGTCGCGCTTCGATTGGAGCCACCCTGGGCCGTTCTTCTTCTACGTCGCGGCCCCACTGTCGTCGCTCTTCGGCACCGCGAGCACGGGGATCTACGTCGCCGCCTGTCTGGTGAACGCCGCCTCGGCCGCCACGGTGGTCGCGTGCACGCGGCTCTTCGCGAGGCGCCCGCACGCGATCGCGGCGTTCCTCGTCGTCCTCGCGTGGTTCGTTGCGTTCGGCAACGTGGCTGCAAACCCCTGGAGCCCGCTGCTCGTCGTCTTGCCGCTCGTCGCGTTCCTCGTCACAGCCGCGCTCTTTGCGCGAGGGAAGAGCGCAGCCGTCTACCCCACGGTCGTGTTCGGCTCGTTCGTGACCCAGACGTGGGTCACCGCCGCGGGCGCCGTGGTGGTCTGTGGCCTCGTCGCGACGGCGGTCTTCATCGTCGGCGCACGCAGGCGCGGCGTCGTCGCCCCGAACAAGCACTGGCTCGCCCGGGACGATGGGTGGCGGCTCGCCATCGCCGCCTCGCTCCTCCTCGTGATGTTCGTCCCGCCGCTCGTCGACCAGATCACGTCACCGGTTGGCAACATCACCAAGCTCTGGCGTTTCTTCGTCCGCCGCGAGACGCCTCTGAACCCGATCGGCGTCGCCACGCAGCACTGGACGGAAGCGACCGCGTGGCTGCCCTCCCGCCTCGTCGGCCGGGCGATGCTCACGGATGGGCTCGTGCCCCTGATCGCACGGCCGGAGCCGCTCCCCAGCGGCGTGACGATCACGACGAAGACGATCGCGATGGCGCATGTCGGCGCAATCACGATCGCAGGGCTCGTCGCGCTGCGCCGGCGAGACGTGGTGAGCATGTCGCTCCTCGCGTTCGGTGCGCTCGCGAGCGCGATGACGGTGGCCTCGCTCCAGACGATCATCGGGCCGGCGCGTCACTACCTCGTGTTCTGGGCGACGGCGTCGAGCACGGTCGCGTGGATGGGCGTGCTCTCGACCCTTCTGTCCTCGGTCGCCGCCGCAGCGAAGAACGTCCCGCGACTCAGCGCGGCCCTCGTCCCTCTCCTCATCGTACTGGGCTTGGCCGGAGCCGTGACGACGACGTCGCTGCAACGCCAATGGTTCGCCACTCACCCGATCGCGCCCGGGAGTCGGCCGGCGATGCGAGAGGATCTCCACGCGATCCACGTCGCACTGAAGGACCGGCTCGTCCGCGACGGGAGCACGCCGCTGATCCATCTCGAAGGCTCCTCGGACGTTGCGAGTGCGATCATCCTCGAGCTGGAGAAGGACCACGCCGATGTCCGGATCTCCGAGGACGATCGCTGGGCATTCGCCGGAGGCCGTGGCGGCAGGGCGCTCGCGAACCCGCTCCACCTCTGGTTCGCCACGTCCGCGATGCCCCTACCGATCGCGGAGTGCCTCTCGCTCGTGTCGAAGAGCGGCGACATCGCGATGTACGGCGCCCCTGCCGCCGTGACCACCTGCCCGAAATGATCCGCGACGTCACCGACAGCGAGCACGCGCGTCCGGATCGCGAGGGTCACACGGTCCCATCCGGCACATCGCCAGCGCGATCATCGTCGAGCCGAGCGTGCCGTCGCGTCAGCGGCCGGCCTTTCGCTCGTAGATCCAGATGCGACGGCCGGTCGTGCCGTGGATCTCCAGAATGGGGAACTGCGACTCGAGCTCGTACTTCGACTCGTGCGCGAACGCGAACGCGTCGGTGCCGAGCATGAGGCGCTCGAACCACTGCGTCGACGCCTCGTCGCTCGCGCTCCGATGCTGCGTCGGAGGGAGCTTCCGCCCGGCGAGCAAAACCGGATCGGGGTTGATGAGGTACCGCCAAACCCACCCGGTGCTGACGACGACCCAGCGCGCCTCGCGGGACGGCGCGTCCTCGAATGGCGCCTGGACCTCCTCGACCCCGGGGATCGGGTTCCGCTTGTCGGTCGCCTCGGGGCCGACGCGGATCACGCGGGCGTGCTCGGGGAATCGCGGGAGGTAGACGTTGAGCCCGTAGGTCTCGATCGTCTCGCCGGGACGCACGTGGGTCCGGAGCCACTCCTCGGCGTCGTAACGCGGATCGAAGAGCAGGTTCACGTCGACGGAGACGCATGCGAAGAGCGCGAGCGCGAGGTCGACGGTCACGATGCCCCGACCGACGACGCGAACGACTCGACGCGCCGCGAACGAGAACGCCTCGACCGCACGCCCGCCGTAGACCGCGAAGAGAAGCGCTTGCGGCATGAGGAAGCGCGCGTCGGTACGGAGCGAGGACCAGTTGAACGTGACCGTGAACGAGATCGCGGCCAGGAGCGGAAGGACAGATGCCGCGAGCTGAGCGCCGCGACGCGGCGCTGGCGTGCGCCACGCGAGGACGAACGCGTGCACCAGCCCGAGCGCGATGAGCGGGCCGAGCACGTTCGGGTACTGCAGGTGGAAGAGCCGAGCGGCGTCCACGACGATCCCGAAACGGCCCGACCAGTCCCGCGTGTATCCGACGAAGTCCTGGCTCGCGCTGCCCGTGAGGAACCGCACGCGTGCAGCGAAGCCGGTCGGGTTGAGGATCACCGCATCGACGACGGAGAAGAGCGCGATCGCGACGGCGACGGCGATCGCCCCCTCCTTCAGGACGCGCCCGCGATGCTCGCGCACGCCCCACGTGATCCAGATCGCGAACGCTACGGGGAGCGAGAGGATGAACAGCCCGTACGCCTGGTCCTTCGTCCCGACGGCGAGGACGGCGAGGACGAGTGCGCGGCGGAGGAGACGCGGCTCCTGTCGCGTGATGGCGCGCGTGAAGACGAGAAGCGCCCACGTACCCCAGAACAGGTAGGGCACGTCGAGGTTCGTCGTGTGCGCGTAGTACGTGAGCGACGCGTTGAGACCGGCGAACGCCGCCGTGCACCACCCTGCCCGACGCACGCGTTCGTCCGAGAAGCCGCCGGCATGCTCACCGTCCTTCCCGTCTTTGCCCGCAGGCGAGACCCCGAGCTCGTGCGCGCGGAGCTCCTCGGCGATCCGCGCGAGGAAGAGGACGATGCCGAGCGACATCAGGAGCGACACCGACCGCGCGACGTACGCAGTCGACGTCATGTACGGGACCTTCAGGGCCTCGGCGACGAGATCGGGCAGCGCGAACGACGGCGCTCGCACCGCAGCGACCAGGATGACCGGCAGCGTCAGGATCGCCAGGAGCGCGAGGTGCACCGGCGGATAGGTGTAGAAGCTCCCCGGCGTGTAGGTCGCCGCGAGTCCCGGGAGGAAGTCACGGGGAGCGACGCCGTCGTTGTCCCAGCCGTCCGATGCCGGCAGGCCCCAGCCGATGCCGACGACGTGCAAGAGCCCGACGACGAGGAGGATCCACGCGAGCGGCGATCGCGCGAGGGCACGAAGGCGGCCCGGCGCGAGGTGATGACGGAGGAGACTCGGGATGCGCAAGGTTCGTGGGCTCGCCGCGCCTGTTCAATCGCGAGCCTGCCGATCGTGACGATGACGACGAACGGTGGCGGCGCGGCGAGTACGGGTCAGAGCGAGAGCTCGTAGAGCTTCACCATGTCGTCGCGAGTGCACGGACGCGGGTTCGAGCGATGGCACGCATCTTCGATCGCCTTGTCGGCGAGCTTCGGGATGTCGGCCTTCGTCACGCCCTCGACAGCGAGGCCGCTCGGGAGGCCGACCTTCTCGCGAAGGGCGCGGAGCCCATTCGACAGGCTCGTCGCGGTGAGGTCGACGATGCGACGGACCCGCTCGACGCGATCGGGGACGGTGACGTTGTTGAAGTCGACCACCGCGGGGAGGCAGAGCGCGTTCGCGAGCCCGTGGTGGAGGTTCTTCTCGCTCGAGAGCGGGTGCGCGAGCGAGTGGCAGACGCCGAGGCCCTTCTGGAAGGCGACCGCGCCCATCATCGCGGCCTTCATCATCGCGCCGCGTGCGACGAGATCGGCCCCGGCAAGGGCGGCACGCGGGAGGTGCTTCGCCGCGAGCTCGATGCCCATGAGCGCGATTCCATCCGCCATCGGGTGGTCGCCGAGCGAGAGATAAGCCTCGATGCAATGCGTGAGCGCATCGAAGCCCGTGGCCGCGGTCACACGGGGAGGCATCGAGACGGTGAGCTCCGGATCGAGGATCGCCGCCTTCGCCATCAGGTGCGGGCTGAAGATCACCGTCTTGCGCCCCGTCGCTTCGAGCGTGATGACGCCCGAGCGACCGACCTCGCTGCCGGTGCCGGCGGTCGTCGGCACGTTGATGATCGGCGGGACGTTCGAGGTGATGTGCGCGTCACCGCCGATCGCGTCGTCGTACTCCTCGAGCGGGCGATCGTGCGTCGTCTTGAGCGCGATGAGCTTGCCGGCGTCGAGCGGCGAGCCGCCACCGACGGAGACGATGATGTCGGCGCCGTGCGAGCGGTAGGCCGCAACGCCGTTCGTGACGTTCTCGAGGACCGGGTTCGGGTCGACGCGATCGAAGACCAGCGACGGAATGCCGGCCCCCTCGAGCACCTCGCGGACCCGCTCGGCGATCTGGGCCTTCACGACGCCCGGGTCACACACGATGAGCGCACGCGTGCCCGACGCACGGCGGACGTGCTCGCCGAGGACGGAGATCGAGCCGTTGCCGAAGACGACGGTGGTGGGGAAGCTCCAGGTGACGTTGGACATGAGGACTCCTGCGAGGGTCGGCTCGCCTCGCCCCCCGACCAGGCGGGGACCCGAGGCAAACCCGTCGGAACAGCCCGAATGCGCGCGAGGGTAGATCGCCGCGTGCGCGGTTGCCAGCCAGCCGAGAGGCCCCGTCGAGCGCGGCCCGATCCCGCGTGACTCGGGGCTCGTCCCCCCGGCAATCCGAGGTCACGGCTGGGCTTGGCGCTCGCCCGTGTCGCTCGGCGGGCGCTCAGATCGACTCGAAGTAGCGCCGGAGCTCCCAGTCGGTGACGGCGCGGTCGTATTGGCGGACCTCCCACTCGCGCGTGCGGACGTAATGATCGACGAACCCTTCGCCGAGGATCTCCTTCGCGCGCTTGCTCGCGGCGAGGGCCGCGGTCGCGTGCTCGAGCGTACGCGGGAGGGGCGCCAGCCCATCTCCCGACGAGGCATCGCCGCGCGCCTCGGGCGGCGGCTCGATCCCGTTCTCGATCCCCCAGAGGCCCGACGCGAGGCAGGTCGCGATCGCGATGTACGGGTTGATGTCCGCAGCGGTCTGCCGGTACTCCACGCGCGTCGAGCTCGGGCTTCCGGGGATGACGCGGATCGCACACGTGCGGTTCTCGACGCCCCACGACGCCGTGAGCGGCGCCCACACGCCGGGCACGTAGCGCTTGTAGGCGTTGATGGTCGGCGAGTAGAGCGCCGTCAGCTCGGGCATGAGCGCGATCTGTCCGCCGATGTAGTGGCGCGCCTTCGCCGAGAGCTTCCCCTCCGCCTCGTCGTCGTGGAACACGTTGCGCGGCGCCGCGCCGGGCTGGCTGACGCTCCAGAGCGACTGATGGAGATGACCGCTCGAGCCGGGGAGGTCGTGACTCCACTTCGCCATGAACGTCACCGAGAGCCCGTGCCTCGCGGCAAGGCTCTTCATCTGCGTCTTGAAGAGCGCCGCCTTGTCCGCCGCGCGGAGCGCCTCGTCGTAGCGGATCGCGACCTCGTAGACGCCCGGTCCGGTCTCGGTGTGGAGCGCCTCGAGGTCGATTTCGAACCTGGACATCTCGTCGAGGATCGCGTGGCAAAAATCGCGGTTCTGCTCTGCGCGTAGCCAGGAGTAGCCGAACATCCCGGGTGAGAGCGTGCTCAGGTTCCGGAAGTCCTTCTGCTCGAGCGTCTCCGGCGTCTCCTTGAAGACCCAGAACTCGAGCTCCGCGCCGAACGTGGCCTGGTAGCCCTTCTTCGCGGCCTCGGCGAGGACGCGCTTCAGGAGCGAGCGCGGGCACGCCGGGTGGCCGCGGAAGCCGCTGCCGCTCTTCTCCACGAAGTCGACGAGGAAGGCCGCGGTATCCGGCTCGGCGGGCAGGACACGGAACGTGTCGAGATCGATCACGGCGTGGGCATCGGGGTAGCCCGAGTGCCAACCGGTGACTTTCGCGTTGTCGTAGAGGACGTCGGCGATGTCCCAACCGAAGATGACGTCGCAGAAGCCGAAGCCCGGCTCGGCGATGCTCCAGAACTTGTCGAGCGAGACGTATTTCCCGCGAAGGACGCCGTCGACGTCGAAGCCCCCGACCTTGACCTTCTTGATCCCCTGCTCTTCGAACTTCTGCTTCAGCGCAGCAACGTCCATGCATCAAACGCTACAGTGACGGAACCGAGCCGTCATCAAGCTGTGCCGTAAGCCGCATGACGAATGGCGAATGGCGCCCATGTGCGACTCGGAGGGCGGCTGACGCGTCAAGGACGCTGGAATGCGGTGGCGATCTCGACGAGGATCAGGATCACGATCGTGAGCTCGAGGAGCTGACCGCGTGACACCTCGACCTCGCCCTTGAGGAGCTCGTAAGCGCGACCGACGAGCGCGAGCTTCGCCTCGACGCTCTCGCGCCACTGCGGGACGCGGAAGCGATCGATCGCGGCGAGGTAGACGCGTGCGAGGTAGAAGTCGCCGACCGACTTGATCGCGTTGTCGACCCGCTCGGTGCACTCG
This sequence comes from Myxococcales bacterium 68-20, assembly GCA_001899635.1. Lineage (GTDB taxonomy): Bacteria > Myxococcota_A > Polyangia > Polyangiales > Polyangiaceae > Labilithrix. Next base: position 377,870 of record MKVQ01000016.1, read on the forward strand.
GTGAGCTCCATGAAGCTGCGGAGCACGTGACGCGTGAGCGCGCCGAACGGACTCTTGAGGATGCGCGGCGCCGTCTCGACGTATCCGTAGAGGCGCGCGAGCTCGCGATCGAGGAGGCCGTCGTAGTAGCGAAACTCGAGGAGCTGACAGGTCGCGAGCTCGAGGACGAGCGGCACGAGCCTCGAGCCGCTCGGCTCGACCACGAGCGCGCTGTTCCAGTCGAGGACGACGAGATCCTCCGCGAGGTAGGAGAACGCGTTGCGGAGGACGTCCTGACGCGTCGCCGTGCTGAGCGGCTTCGCGCTCGTCTCGCCGAGAAGCAGCTTCGCGGTCGTCTCCGACTGCATGAGCGCCTCCACGCTGCTCGAGCGCCCGAGCTCCTGGACGAAGACGATCGTGTAGCTCTCCGCCCCTCGCCACGCGTGCGGCTTCTCGATGCTCGAGGCGAGCTTCGCGACGATCTCGTCGAGATGTTGCGCCCCGCGCTCGTCGAGGACCGGCGAGTCGTAGATCGCGTCGCACACCGGGACGAGCTGCGCCAGCGGCGTGTCCGGCTCGATCGGGACCTCGTAGCAGACGGAGACGACACCGAAGTGGAAGATGCGGGCCGAGACCTGCGCCTGGAGCGGGCGCTCGATGCCGGGGACGGCGAGCTCGCACGGGGAGAGCGCGATCTCGACCGCCGGCACGGCGATCACGAGGCCCTCGGCGAGCGGGCCACCAAGCTCGACGCGCTTCGCCGACGGCACGAGCTTCTCGGCGACCTCGAGCGCGATCGTGTCTCCCGCGTCGAAGACGCGATAGGCGAGGAGCGACCCTCGAGCGACGGAGAGGACGTCGTTCACGACCAGTCGAGTATCTCGCGTCCGGACGGCGCGAGCACTGACGAGGGATGCCGCGCTTCAGAGCGTCAGATCGCGCACGTCGATCGGACCGCCCTTCGTCGTCACCATGCGGCGTACGAGCGTCGCGCCGAGGGCATCGTTCGGAGCGAAGGCCCGGAGATCGTCGAGCGCTCGAGACAGGAGCTCACGCTCGCCGGTCGCGGCCATTCCGATCGCACGGGCACGGAGCAGCGTCGCCGTCGCGGACGCAAGCTCCGCATCGCTCTTCGCCACGGCGATACGGACCAGCCGCTCCTTCGTGGGGAGAAAGGCTTCGAGCGCCTTCTTGCGCTCGCTCGCACCGCGCGGCTCCGTCTCGAAGCGGGACATCAGGCCGGCGGGGATGAGATGGCGGGAGAGGGTGCGATCCCATCTGGGGTCGAACACCGCGAGCACCGAGCGCTGCCCTCCGAGCTCCGAGAGCGAGAGCTCCTCGGGGCGGATGCCGAGCGCGATGTCGCGATAGAGAGGCGCGAGCTTCGGCTCGGCGATCAGCGCCCGCTGGCCTTCTCGTCCCTGGACGTCGTACGCGGGGACGATCACGAGGTCGCCGCGCATCTGTCCGACGGCACGCGCGCTGGCGATCCGGCGCATCGTCCCGCGATCGGGGACGAGGATCACGGACGCCGGTGGAGCGGAGCCCCACGCGATGTCGTTCCAGATCGCCGACGCATGAGCTGCGCGCGCGTCACGACGCGCCGTCGTCTCGTCGATCGAGCGGACCGGCAACACGAGCTCGAGCACGACGACGAGCGCTGCGCTCGCCTCCGCGAACGGGACCCGGGCGCGCGCGATCGCGAGCACGAGCGCTCCGAGCATCGTCGCACCGAGGACGTACGCGGCGAGAACGCCGGCGAGGACCACTGGCGCGAAGCGAGAGGGCCCCGACGCCGCTCCGAGCTGAATCGCGAGGACGGCCACGGCGACGACGAGCACGAGCGGGAGCGCACGCCTCCGGGCGTCCGCCACGAGGAGCGAGAGCACCGCGCCGCCGGCGCAGACGAGGAGGAGCGGCTTACCGATCTCCGCAAGCGCGAACGACGCCGGCGTCAGAGTGCCTGCGCGCTCCAGAAGCGTGAACAGCGGCCCCGCCACGCTGACCTCGGGCGACCGCTTCGCCAGGGCGACGCCGATCACGAGGGGCAGCAGGCCGAGCGCAAACGCACACGCGCCGTGGAGGGCGACGCCTCGATTCCAGCGGAGCTCCTTCTTCTTGCGCGCCGCGCGCAGCTCTGTCCCGATCCGGGGCAGGACCGCCGCCAGCGACGCGAGCAGCACGAGGGGGTCGTAGCTCGCGGAGAGCCCGAGGACGAGCATCATCGGCGGGACAATCCGTGGCGCCGTCCCTGCGCCGGCGTCATCGGACCGCATCATGCCGAGGCGCACTGCCAGGAGGACGAGCAGCGCGCCGGTCACGGCCCCGCCGGGGGCGGCGGCTTCCGCCTGCCACGCCGGTGCGAGCAGCGCGGTCAGCACTGCCGCGGCCGCCACCGCCGAGAGCAGGCGCGACGAGGCCTCGGCGTTTCCGATCGGCTCGCCCTTCCCCGTCCCCCCGCCCTTCGCCGAACGAGAAAAGAGCCGGTTCAGAGCGGCCGGGACGTTCCGGACGAGCTCACGCGCGAGGTCGAAGGCGAGCGCCCCGCAGATCCCCGCGACGAGCGCGCTCGCGAGTCCGCTCCTGAGGGCTCGCGTGCCGAGCGGCAGGAGCAATGCGGGCGCGGCGACGACGAGGTCCAGCGCGCGAAACGCGCCCCCCGGACCGGCGAAGCCTGCGCCGACGGTCCGCACGATCTCCAGATCGTGAGCCGCGGCTCCAGCCGAGGTCGCACCTGCGGCCGCGAGGGCTGCAGGCAGACCCGCCGAGAGCGCGCGGAGGGCGGCGTCGAACCTGCTCTTCATCGGGACCGGCACTTGGTTTACCCTGTCCGGCCCTGGCTTTCCCACTTTAGAGACGATTCGAGGCACGGCCTCGCGAGGAGAAGACACCGTGGCACGCTTCATCGACGAGCTGAAACGCACCCATCGTTGCGGCGACCTGCGCGCGAACAACGAGGGCAACGAGGTCGTCCTCTTCGGCTGGGTCGCGAGTTACCGCGATCACGGCGGCTGCGTCTTCGTCGACCTCCGCGATCGTGACGGCATCACTCAGGTCGTCTTCGATCCGAACGTCTCCGGGTACGGCGATCTGCCCAAGAAGTCGTACGAGCAGGCACAGGCCCTGCGCTCGGAGTGGGTCATCGGCATCCGCGGCATCGTGAAGAGCCGCGGCGCGATGAAGAACCCGAAGCTCCCGACCGGCGAGATCGAGGTCCACGCCCTGGAGATGACGGTCTTCAACAAGGCCGACACCCCGCCCTTCGAGATCGCCGACGACATCGACACCGGCGAGGAGAAGCGCCTCCAGTACCGCTTCCTCGACCTCCGCCGCGCGCCGCTCCAGCGGACGCTCCGCGTGCGTCACAAGATCAACCAGATCGTCCGCCGCTACTTCGACTCGCAGGGCTTCCTCGAGCTCGAGACGCCGTTCATGGTGAAGTACACGCCCGGCGGCGCGCGCAACTTCCTCGTCCCGAGCCGCATGAACGCGGGGAAGTTCTACGCGCTCGCGGAGAGCCCGCAGCTCTTCAAGCAGCTCTACATGTGCGCGGGCTTCGATCGCTACTTCCAGATCGTGAAGTGCTTCCGCGACGAGGCGCTCCGTCTCGATCGCCAGCCCGAGTTCACGCAGATCGACGTCGAGATGTCGTTCGTGAACCAGGACGACATCTTCGCCACGATGGAGGGGATGATCTTCTCCGTCTGGAAGGAGGTCCTCGGGATCGACCTGAAGGAGAAGTATCCGAGCGGCCGCTTCCCGCAGATGCCCTTCGAGGAGTCGATGGGCAAGTACGGCAACGACAAGCCGGACCTCCGCTTCGGCCTGCCCCACACGGACGTGACGGGGCTCGTGGTCGACCACGCGGGCGGCGGCGTGCCGTTCTGGAAGGACATCGCCGACAAGTTCGCGAGCGGCGCGTACCGCAAGGATCTGCCCGCCGAGATCGTGAAGGCGATGCGCGTCCCGGCGGAGCACGCGACGAAGCTGTCGCGCGCCGAGCTCGACAAGCTCGAGGACTTCGTCAAGGGCATGGGCGCCAAGGGCCTCGCGCGCGCGAAGATCGACGCGCAGGGCAACTGGACGCAGTCGCCGCTCGCGAAGACGATCTCGCCGGAGCTCCGCGCCAAGATCAACGAAGCGACGGGCGCGGCGGAGAACGACCTCGTCTTCTTCCAGTTCGGCAAGGAGGCGATGGTCCAGACCGTGATGGCGAACCTCCGCGTTCACCTCGCGAAGAAGCTCGGGCTCATCCCCGAGGTCGGCCACGGCGGCAACTTCGAGCTCCTCTGGGTAGTGAACCCGCCGCTGTTCGAGTACGACGACGAGAAGAAGACGTGGGCCGCCGCGCACCACGCCTTCACCCGCCCGCACGACGACTGCGTCGACCTGATCGAGAAGGACCCGGGCAAGGTGCTCTGCTGGCGCTACGACCTCGTCCTCAACGGCTTCGAGATCGGCGGCGGCTCGATCCGCCTCCACGATCCCGAGGTGCAGGCGAAGGTCTTCCGCGCGCTCGGCATCTCGGACGAAGAGGCGAAGCAGAAGTTCGGCTTCCTCCTCGACGCCCTCCGCTACGGAGCGCCCCCGCACGGCGGCATCGCGGTCGGCATGGACCGGCTCGCGATGCTCCTCTCCGGCGCGGAGAGCCTCCGCGACGTCATCCCCTTCCCGAAGACCCAGAAGGGTCAGGACCTGATGACGGACGCGCCGAACAAGGTCGATCCGGAGCAGCTCCGCGAGCTCCACGTCCGCGTCGTCGAACCCCCGACCTGACCTCGCGGCCGATCCGCCCCCGCCACGATGCGCCGTGACCTCTCCGAGGTCCGGCGCATCGATATTTCACCTGTCCAAAGCTGCTCCTCGCTCGACCCCCCAGGAGCGCTCGCCGCTCGCGGAGGTGTTGACCAGCTCTGCAGGCTGCAGTCTCCTTCTCGTTCAGTACGAGAGGACTCATGGGAAAGGGGCTCGCGCGCGCTGGCTGGCGTATGACGGATGACGGACTCCGCGCTCGTTTGCCGACGAGTCGGGCGCTCCCGGCGGTGCTCTTGGTGCTCGTCGGCTGCGGCGTGGCGCTTTTCGCGCGCTTCATGGCAGTAACCTACGGCCCGCGCTCTTGGTGGTTGCTGTACGTGGCGGCCGTGATCGCCTTCGCGGCCTACTGCGGCCTTCGCGGCTTGTTGAACAAGACGGACATCGCGTTTTCGGCGGGCGTCTTCCGGTGTGAGAGCGGGGCGCTCTGGCCGCGCGAGGAGTACACCGTCGCGATGAGCGATCTCGTGAGCTTCGAAGGAAGACCGCCGAGCCACTTCAAAGACGTCGCCCATGTCGTGGCGCACTTGCGTAGCGGGAACGTCGTGAGGCTGCCCATACCCATCGCCGATACGGCAATCATCTTCGGGCCCGCACTCGCCAAGGAGGCCGCGGAGGCGCTCGACGCGATGCTCGATACGGCGCGGCGCACGCCTAGCGGCTATCGCGCCGTCGCAGGAGGTACGGAGGCGAGACCGAGGACGGCAGGGCCGCCTTCGATGGCTCCGCTCGCCGACCCGGACCCGGTGAGCGAGGACAACGACGCCTCGTCCTCGCACGGCTCCGGTGCTCGCGGAGCGAGGTAGGGCGAGTCGCCATTCGCGAGCACGCCTGACGGGTCCGCGCTTGACCCGGGGCGCTGGGCGAGTGTTAGCTGAGCGCATGCGCGTTCCCGCCTGGCTCAGCGTCCTCGCCCTCGTCGCGTCGTCGATTGGCTGCAAGGACGCGGCGCAGATCGTCACGGAGAAGAGCGTCTCCGCCGCCAAGGAGACGTCGAAGGGGATCGCCGAAGGCATCGAGAGCGGCCGAAAGTCCGGCGAGTCCATCGACGGAGCGACGATCGTGTCCAGCGCCGCCGATCTCGCGGGCAAGGGGACCGTCAGCGTCTACAGCGTGAGCACCCCGGACGGCGGGACGAACAGCGAGGTGACCCTCGCGTTCGAGAACACCACCGACAAGCCCCTCCGTCTGACGAAGCTCGACTTCATCGTCATCGACAAGGAAGGCTTCTCGAAGAAGCCCCACGGGGCAGCGTCGGAGCTCACGGTCCCGCCGAAGGCAAAGGACAAGCTGACGTTCCAGGTCGACGAGAAGGCCGCGAAGCTCGCAAAGGTCCGCTACTGGGACAAGGACCTCGAGATCGGCGCCGACGCCCACAAGTAGGCCACCACGCGTAGGCCACGGGACATCGCGCCTTCTCACGTAGGCACGCGCCGGACATCGCGACGATCAGGAGACGACAACCTTCGAGCGCGCGGTTGTCCGTCGTGACGCTCTCTCTCGTAGGAGAGAGAGAGAATTTTCACAGGGAGACAGGGAGACAGGGAGGAAGAGGGCCCTCCTTCCTTCTCGACCTGGACCCTCGTGGGGCTCCCAGAATCGCTGCGCGATTCTGCTCGCAGAAGCGAGCCTCCCTTTCGACCTACCAGGTGGTTCAGCAGAGGCAATGGCGTCATTGCCGGCTGCCCAGCTCGCCTGCAGCCGCGCACTCGCGACCTTGCACCACGGCTCGAGAAGAGCACTGGCGTCACCCCGCCTCCGAGTGACAGCTCTCGTGGGAAGAGGGGGTGAGAGTTTCCACGGGGACACGGAAGCTGACTTGTTCGAGCCAGGCTCGATGGCTCGGCGCACGAACCGTCGCGGACACTCATCAAGCGCACCTCCTTCCACGGCATGGCCTCTCTCGCGGAGGCGTGTCGCGGGGGAGATGCGCGGCGGTGTCACCCATGTCCTGTCACTCAACTGTTACCGATGTCCTGTCACCGCCCCCTGGTTCCTCCATGAAGACCAAGCGATCGATTCATACAAGCACAGCCACACGCTTGCACTGTGCACGCAAGCAATCTCCCGAAGGTCTCGGGCCGGAGCTTGGAAGGCGCACCGTTTGGGGGAGGCCCATGATGCCTGGAAGCGAGATCTCCCTTTCCGAAGGAAATGCGAAGCATTTCCTGAGGCCCACGAGGCACCAGGTCGAAAGTGAAGAAAGGCTCTCTTGCTCCCTGTCTCCCTGTTAAATTCTCTCTCGGAAAGGCCGACCGAACGGCGACCTCGCCGTCCCACGCGTCGACTCCGTCAATCAGCACAGCCCACGAGGCACCAGGTTGAAACCACTGCGGCCCCAAGTTTCGATGCGCGGGGGTGCCACCATCCCGCGACCGTCAGGGGACGGTAACCTCCGGAGGGGCGGTCGTCGTGGGGACGAATTCCTTGTAGAGTACATTCGTCGAGGCGTCGCGGACGCGCCACGGATGGGTGACGAACGTCTGCTGCACCCGCGTCTCGCCCGGACCGAGCACGTGGTAGCCGACCTCCTTGCAGCCGTAGTCGACCCAGAAGAGGCGGACCGAGCGATCGGTGAACGCGTTGCGGAACGGGAGGTTCACGGCCTGCGAGCTGTTCTGCGAGCAGGTTCCCGAGGGCTGCGCCGTGGGCGCGGGCGCGGGCTGGCCCGAGGTCCCCGATGCTCCGGAGCTGCCGATGCCCGAGGAGCCCTGGTCCAGATCCGTCGGGTTCGGATCACCTTCGAGACAACCGGTGAGCAGGAGCGACGCGACGAAGATCGTCCAGCACGAGCGATGACGAGCAGCGAGCATCAGAACGTTCCTCCGAGAGAGAACGAGGCGAGCGTCGACACCTGACGCCTCGCGCTCGCACGCGCCTCGTCACCGTCGAGCGAGACGGTGACGGGCATCTTCAGCTCCTCGAGGCCGGCGCGAAGGACGAAGCCATCGAGGTCGAGCGAAAGCGCCGCGCCCGCGGTCTCCTGGTCGATGAACCATTTGCCGTACTGCCCGCGGAGACCGATGAACGAGGAGGAGCCCGTGCGGATCCCGAGGAGGGCGATCGCCGGAAGCGTCACGCCGTACGTTCGGGCGTCGCCGAGGACGAACGTGTTGTACGTCGCTTGCCCGCCGGCGAAGAGCTGGAAACTCGAGCCGCGATAGCCGAGCGCAAGCTCGTATCCACTCCGAAAGCCGCCGGCCAGGCTTCCTTCGTCGGTGCCGCTCGCGTACTTCGTGCCGTCGCTCGTCCGGAGCCCGGCGAAGAGCGAGAGGAGCAGCTCGTCGTGCAGACCGAAGCCGCGGCCGCCTTCGAAGAGGTTCGAGAGGAGTGCGTATTCGAGCTGGAGGCTCACGAGCCCGGCTGCGCGATCGGGCTGATCGCGCAGGTTCGTGATCGCCATGTAGTGCATGCCGAGGAGCGCGGAGCTCACGAACGCCGGATAGGGGGGCTCGTATTGCGAGGACGACGATCGATCTCTGGCCGGAGGAGCATCCCGCGCGACGATCGGCGCCTGGAGATCGAAGCTCATCGGGGACCACTCTCCCGACGGGATGAACGCCGCCCAGAAGTAGGGATGCTGCGTCTCCTTCTTCCCGAGCATCGCGAGCTGCACCTTGCGGAGGGCGGCGGCGCGGCCGGTCCCGGCCTTGAGGTCGCGGTAGAAGGCGATCATCAGATCGCGCGTCGCCTCGTCGTCGACCTTCCACAAGCTCATGAGCTGGCTCTCGGAGCCCGCGACGACGAGCGCGCGCCGGAGGCCGTAGACACCTTCGCCCACCTCGGTCTCGCCCACGCCGGTCTCGCACGCGGAGAGGACGACGAGCCGCGTGCCCTCGAGGTTCATGCTCGACGCCTCGAGCGCGGTGAGGAGCCCCTCTGCGTTCGAGCGCTGATTCGCGCCGGCGAGGGCGAGGCCCGAGCGGACGAGAGGGTTCGCGGAGCGGGACGGCGGGACGGCGACGGGGTCGCCGGGGTCGTACTCGAGCGAGCGCGTGTTCGACGGGCCCTGCTCTCGTTCCCGCTTGAGAAAGAACCCGTGCGTCGCCACGTGGAGAACGACGGGGCTCGACACGCCTGCGAGCCGCGCCTTCGTCGCATCGGCTCGAGTGACGTTCGCCGCCGCGAGGAGGTCGGCGATCGCCTTCGCCTCTGCCGCCGTGCCGGGCAGCGCGGGGAACTTGGCGTTGTCGAGATCGCCCGCGCTCGCCTTGGCGCTCGGGTCGGCCGCACCGGCTGCGCCGTCGAACGCGGGATCGCCGAACACCATTGCTTGCGTGTTGGCGCGCTTCTGGGCGCTCGCGGCGGCGATGCGTATGAGATCGCGCCCGCTCGTCACGTAGGTGATCTCGCGGGACTGGACGAGGAACTGTCCCCGCTCGTCCACGAGGGTCGCGAACGGAACGAGGTTGAGGTCGTCGTCAGGCGAGACGATCAGCCGTGCGTCGCTCGACCGAAGGTGCTTCGCGATCGGCGCGATGACGAGATCGTGGACCTGCTTCGCGTGAGGCAGGACGTCTCCATGATCGGCGAGGGCCCAGCGCAACTTGCTCACCGCACGACCGATCGGCAACGCATCACCGAGATCGACCGCGACCGGCTCACCCGTCTTGTGGAGGACGAACGCGACGAAGCGGACCTCCTTCGTCGCGAACACCGGGCTCGAGGTGTCGCGCGCGTGATAGTAGACGTACTCGACGAGCGCGCTGTCGTCCGGGATCGCCGCCTGGACCGCCTCGATCGTGACCGGCTTCGACTGCGCACCGTAGAGCGGGCTCGCCGCCACGAGCTTGTTGCCGATCTCGTCGTGCTCTGCCTCGAGCTTCGCGAGTAGCGATGCTGGATCGACGCCGGGGACGCCGCCCGCCCCGCGAAGGCCGAGGGCCGCGATCTGACGGCGAAGCTCGAGCTGCCGTGCAGCAAGCGCCTTGTCCGCAGGCTGGTCGAAGAGCCGAGCGACGCGCGCAGCATCGGCCGACGCATCGAGCGAGCGCCCCTTTCGCCGGAGGATCGTCTCGAGCGCGAGGCGCACCTGGGCGCGGCCGCCGCCCTCGCCGTTGCCTCCCATCGACAGGAGGTCGTAGGCCTGGCTCGCAACGAGCCGGAGGTGCGCTCGCTTCTGCGCATCGCCGCTGACGGAGAGGATGCGATCGAGGTATCGCTCCTGCGCGTCGGCGGCCTTCTTCGCTAGCGCGGTCGCCTCGTCCTTCCTGCCCTCGGCCCATCGGACCTGCGCGAGCTCGTGCGCGGCAGACGCGAGGAGGCCGGGGCTCGTTCCGTACTGCTTCTCGGTTCGTGCAAACCGGCGCGCGGCGATCTCCCCCGCGAGCTTGGTGTCCTTCTTCGCGAGCGCCGTCCGGATGCACGCCGGCTCGGCCTCCTCCGTCACCGCCGGCTGGTTCGCGCTGACGGCGATCGAGCACGCGGCCTCTGCCACCGCGTCGCCCTCCGCGTTGCGGAACTGCCCATCGAGCACCCTCGCTAGCTCGTTCGCGACGCGCACCATCCGCAGCGGGTCGACGGGGCGGAGCCCTTTCACGATCCCCATCGCCTCCCGGAGCGTCGCCTCCCCCGCCGCGAGGTCGCCACTCCCGGTGAGCAGGCCGGAGAGCGCGAGCAGTCGATCGACGAGCATCCCCGAGGCCGGGCTCGTCTTCCGCGTGATCTCGACGCATCGGCGCTGCGTCGCGAGCGCCTTCACGACCTCGGCGCGCATGATGTAGTGCGTCGCGAGAAACTCGTACTGATCGGCGACGTCGGCGCTCTCGCCGAGAGACCGCTCCATCTTCGCGATGACGTCTCTGCGAAGCGACTCGCCCTTGGAGAACTGCTGCGAGTGGTCGTAGAGGCTCGCAAGGACTCCCGTCACCAGGAGATAGTTCTTCGGGCTCACGTCGCTCTTCTCGACGTCCGGCAGCGCCTGCTCGAGCAGGCTCGCCGCGCCCGTGAAGTCGCCGCGCTTCGTTGCCTCGAGCGCCGCCGCGAGCTTCGGCATCGCCTTGTTCAAGCTCGGATCAGCGGCGCGCTCCGGCGGCGGCGTCCACTTCCGGCGCGCGGCCGCCGCACGAGCCTCGACCGCCTCGAGCTTCGCCGTCTCGCCGAGCGCCTTGTAGAGGTCGAGGAGGATGGCGCGGTTCGACGTCGAGTAGTCGCTGTCCGGTCCGGTGGTCCGCTCGATCTCGCCGAGCGCTTCGTCGATCATCTGCAGGCCCTCGCGGACCTTCTTCTCCTTGAGCAGCTTCCGGCCTTCGGCGGCCTTCTTCACCGCAGCCTCGGCGGCCGCCATGTCCTCCGGACGGACGTGGACCGTCTTCTTCTGGGGAGGATCGGCCGCATTCGCGGGAGCGGCGGCCACGGCAGTGAGGAACGCGACGAGCGGCGGCGCGATTCGCGCGAGGATCGAGCGCTGCCTCATTTGGTGTGCTCGAACGCGAACACCTGGACGATCACCGAGTCGGCCGCCTCGGTCCGGGCGCGGAACGACGCCGGCGCGACGGCGGGCGCGCTCTTCGCGTCTCCGTCGTCGAGCTCGAGCCCGCGCGAGCGGATGCAGCGCGTGGGCGCGGCGTCGCCCTCGTCGAGCTCGAGCGCACGCGTGCATCCCTTCTGCGTCGACGACTTGTCCTCGGCGCGCGTGACCTGTGCGAGCGCGCCCGAAGGCGCAGCGCCGCCGCCGGCCTTCGCAAGCGCTCCGTCGAGCGAGACGACAGGATCGAGCGACGCGACCAGATACGCCCGCTCGGTGCCGATGTCCTTGTCGTTCAGCTTGAAGCTCGCGGAGCCGGGCGGGAGCCGCAGCGTCGTGCCCGCGGCGAGCGGGTTCTTCGTCGCGATCCGCGCGTCGGGGAAGAGGACGTTGACCTTCCCATCGGGGCTCTTCTGGAACAGGTAGACGTACGCGCTCTTCGACGGCCGCACGACGAAGGCAACCTTCGTCCCGGTCGGGAGGCTCTCCCCCTGCGCGATCGCCTTCGGCGCGGAGTCGCTCGGTCGCTGCGCCTCGACGGCGAAGTCGAGCGCGAGCTCGCGGCGCGCCTCGTCGGGGACGAGCTCGGTGTACGCCTTTGCGAGCGCCTTCCGCCGGGCGTCCTCGTCGGTCGCGCCCTTCACCTCGTCGAGGAGGTCCGGGACCTTGCTCATGCGACGACGCAGGTTCTCGCTCCGCGTCGCGTAGGTGGCCTTGTCGACCACGCACTTGTTGTACTCGTCGCACAGCCTTCGCGACTGGGCGGCGTATTGCTCGGTCTCCTTGTCGATCGCGCGGAGGGCGGTCTCCTCGGTCTTCGCGTTCGCGCCGCCGAGGCCGATCGCGGAGAAACCACCCTCGATCTTCCGCCCGTCGTAGCTGAACTCGCTTTGGCAATCGAGCTGTGGGCGCTCCTCGCCGCCGCAGGTGGGCGCCGAGCGAGCCTCGGGGGACGGACCGCAGGCTGCCACGATCGAGAGGGATACGGCGACCGAGAGAACGGAGAAGGCACGCGCAGGACGGATCATCGAACCCTCGAGTCTACCGAACCCGCCTGTCCCGACGGCGCCCGCGTCCCCGCATGTTCATGCGGTACGAGCCGGTGCGACGAACCGCGAGGCGCCTCAGTCCGGGGCGCACACCGCCCTGCGCGGCGGCGTCGACGGATCGAGGAAGTAGTCCGTGACGATCCCCCGGACGCAGTCACTATGAAGGAGCGCGACGTGACCGCCGCCTTCGTAGGTGAGGAGGTGAGAGCCGTTCGCCAGCGCACCGACGAGACGCACGCCGTCTTCGTGGGGCGTGAGCGGATCGTACGTGGCCGCCACGACGAGCATGGGCGCGGCCGACGGCGCCGAGATTGCCGGAGCGGGCTCTCGACGGTGAAAGGGCCAGCCCACCGCGAGCGCCCACGGGATCGACGCGCTGTTCGCCGAGCGTGCTCGCGCTCGAAGGGCGTCGAGCGACGAGCGCAGGTCGGCCATCTTCGTGCCGGGCGCGAAGGGCAGCTCGAGCGCCCCGATGGCGATCTGGCCCTGTACGCCGTCGTCGTAGCTTCCGTCGGCGCGCTTGCCGGCGGCGGCATCTGCGCGTGCGTGAAGGGCGCTGCCGTCTCCTGCTTCGGCCTTCGCGAGGCCCGCGGCGAGCGAGCTCGGCTCGTCCGCGCGAAGCTCTGCAGTGATGGCCAGCGCGGCGTCGGTGCTCGAGAGCGAGCGCGAACCGTCGACGAGGATCTCCCCGCGGGAAGCTCGCGCGAGGACGGCGTCGAACGCCTGCGCGACTGCAGCCCCTCCCTCGCCGCCGTGGAACGCGCAGGACGGATCCGCGCCGCACGTCGTGAAGAAGCGATCGAGCGCGGCGTCGTGGGCCTTCGCGCGAGACTCGATGCGGGCGAGATTGTCCGCCGGCAAGAAGACGGGCGCGTCGAGCACGAATGCGCCAACGCGATCGGGGAACAGCGTCGCGTAGGTCGCGCCGAGCCAGGTCCCGTGAGAGAGCCCGAGGTAGTCGAGCTTCGACTCACCGAGGGCCTCGCGAATGCGGTCGAGGTCCCGCGCTGCATTCTCCGTGTGGAGGCTCTCGAGCATCGCATCACCTGCGGAGGCACGGCAGCCTTCCGCGAGCGTTCTCGCGAGCTGCTCGAGGCGCGGGGCGGCGAGAGGCGTCTCGAGCGTGAGGTCCGCAGCACGCAGCTCGTCGAAGAACGCGTCATCGACGCATGCGAGCGGCGCGCTCCGTCCGACGCCGCGCCAGTCGAACGCCACCACGTCGTAGCGCTCGAACACACGCGCGAAGGCGAGGCGGAGCATCCCGTACTCGTCGACGAGACGATCGACCATCGGTGCCCCCGGGCCACCGGGGTTGACGACGAGCGCTCCGAGGCGCGCCTCGGGATCCCTCGCCGGTGCGCGAATGACCGCGATCGGGATCGTCGGTCCGCCTGGCGCCGAGTAGTCGACGGGGACGTTCACCGTCGTGCACTCGAACGTGTCGTGGCAGGGCTTCCACTCGGTCCTGCGTGCCCCACTCGCAGCTTCGTCACCGTCGCAGCCCGCAGCGAACGCGAACGCCAACATGGCGACGAGCGCGCTCGTGCTGCGCGTCGCCATCAGGCTCGCGGAAAGGCCAGCGACACAGCCTCGGTCTTCGAGCAGACGTGGAGCTTGCGGTACATGCTCCTCACGTGGTGCCGGACGGTGTTCACGCTCAGCGCGAGCAGGCTGGCGACCTCGTCGTACGTTGCGCCCTTCGCGAAGAGCTCGATGATCTCCCGCTCGCGCTCACTGAGGCTCGATACGTCGGGCGCGGGCTCGAGCTCCCGCTTCTTCGGAGCTCGGACCCGGAAGTCGTCGAGCAGACGACGCGCGATCGTCGGCGAGATCGGGGCGCCGCCGTCGACGAGGACGCCGAGCGACTCGGCGACCCGGCCCGCGGAGGCGTCTCCCTTGAGGAGGTAGCCGCCTGCGCCGGCGGCGATCGCCTCGTACACGCGCTCGTCGTCGTCCCAGATCGTGAGGACGAGGACGCTCATCCCGCGCTCGACGGCGACGGGGATGAGCGGCAACGCGCTCCCGTCGCGCAGCTCGAGATCGAAGACACCGACCACGGCATTGGTGGTCTGGATCGCCTTGCGGGCGCTGGTCAGGTCCGCGGCTTCGGCGACGACCGAGAAGCGCGCGCTTGCCTCGATCTGCTCGACGACGCCGCGACGGACGACGGGGTCGTCTTCCAGTACAACCACTGCGTCAGACACGCGCGGGATCTTATACTGCCGCCACCAGGTGGTGGAAGTAGCGGTCGCCATGCATCCAGCGGATGACGCGCTCGAGCGGGCATTTCGTTCCGAGCGCGCCGAGACGATGCGCACGCGGCTGCGCTGGCTCTGGGGCATGACCTTCGCGGTCTGGGTCCTCAGCTTCGTCGCGTTCGATCCCGCGTCCTTCTCGTCACGTGCGCACGCCGCCGCCGTCCGCGGTCCGGAATGTGCGGTCGCGCTTGCGCTCTGGCTGTGGCTCCGCAAGCCCAGAGACCTCCGCGCGCTCGAGCTAGCTACGATCGTCGCGTTGACCGTCGTGTCCGCCGTGACGGCGTACGGCCTCTCGCTCGTGCCCCCCGGCAAGCTGCCATTCAAGGCCGCGAGCTTCTCGATCTCGATGCTCGTCGCCTGTTCGCTCGCCTCCCTCCGGTGGCAGGCAACCGCCGCGACCGGGCTCTTGACGGTCCTTGCGCTGTCGACGCTGCGCTTCCGGGGCGAGAACGACGTCTTCATGGCCACGATGACCGTCTTCGGGTTCGCCTACCTGGCGCTCATCGCGGCGGCGGTGGCGCGCGACCGTCTCGTCAAACGCGAGCTCCAGAGCCGGCTCGCACTGGCCGAAGCGAACACGAAGCTCCGCCGTGACGACGAGCTGCGACGGCGACTCTTCACGAACCTCAGCCATGATCTCCGCACGCCTCTCGCGGTCGTACGCGGCGAGGCAGAGCTCCTCCGCAAGACGGCTCGCTCGGACGACGAAGTCGATGCGCTGAGCCGGATCGGATCGAACGCACGGGCGCTCGCGAGCCTCGCCGATCAGCTGCTCGACCTCGCACGCCTCGAGGCCGGACAGCTGACGCATCGGCCGCGGAGCTGCGACGTCACCGGCGTGGCGCGCGAGGTGGCCGCGCTGCTCGCGCCTCCGGCCAGGCAAGGTGCGCGCGTCGTGGTGACCTCGAAGGCAGAAGCCACACCGAGCGTCGTCGCGCTCGTCGATCCAGAGCACCTCGCCCGCATCCTCACGAACCTCGTCGCCAACGGCCTCCGGCACGCCCGCACCACCGTGACGCTGGCGCAGCGCCGTGAGGGCGATCGCGTCGTCATCGACGTCATCGACGACGGGCCCGGCGTGCCCGAGGACAGACGCGAGGTCATCTTCCAGCGCTTCGTCTCGTTCGACTCGGACGGGAGCACCGCGTCGGGGATCGGGCTCCCCCTCGCCCGCGAGCTCGCGATCACGAACGGCGGATCGCTCGAGCTGCTCGGCGACTCGCAGGCGACGACGTTCCGCTTGACGCTCCCCGCGAGCAACCAGCCTCCCGACGCGCATGAAGCCATTGCCGACGCGCTGAAAGACACGGCGCCGCCGCCCGAGACGAGCCCCTCCGGGCGCGCGGCGGTGATGTCACGCCCGGGCGCGCGACACCGGCTCCTCGTCGTCGAGGACAACCCCGACATGGCGGCGATGCTTTGCCGCGTCCTCGGACATCGATTCGACGTCGAGCATGCCGCGAGCGTGTCGGACGCGCGCGTCCACCTCGAAGACGCGACGGCGCCGGTCGATGCCGTCCTCTCGGACGTCCTCCTCCCGGATGGGACCGGGTACGAGGTCCTCGCGGCCGTGCGCAGTCGGCGCGATCTCGAAGCGCTGCCGTTCTTGCTCGTCTCCGCCCTCGGTGAGCCCGAGGAGCGCGTGCGCGGTCTCGACGCGGGCGCTGACGACTACGTGGCCAAGCCCTTTGCGCCCGAGGAGCTCGAGACCCGGATCACCAGAGCGATCGAGCGAGCCGAAGCCCGGAGGCGCGCGATCGACGCACAGCGCGAGGCGCTCCTGATGGAGATCCACGACGGCGTCAGCGCGAGCCTGTCCCGCGCAGCGATGCTCCTCGCAGATCGCCGCACCGCCACGACGTCTGCGCAGCGTGCGCGCGAGGCGATCGCCGACGGCCTCGAAGAGGTGCGCGCGATCGCGAAGCTCCTCGCTCCGCGCGCGAGCTCGTTCGACATCCTCTGCGCCGAGGTGAGACGCGCGATAGCCGACGCATGCGCGGCCGCTTCGATCCGGTTCGAGCTCGAGACGAACGCTCCGCCGGAGGTCATCCCCCTTTCAGCGCCGGTCGCCCATGCGCTTCGGCGCGCCGCACGCGAAGCGACGACGAACATCCTCAAGCACTCCGGGGCACGAAGCGTGAAGTGCCGCCTCGTCACCACCGTCGACGCGTTCGTCCTCTCGATCGAGGACGATGGGCGCGGCTACCCGCACGCGATCGAGAACGGCCAGGGCCTCGGCATCATGGAGCGTCGAGCCACGCGCCTCGGAGGCCACGTCGAGAGAGGCAACCGCCCCGAAGGCGGCGCATTCGTTCGCGTGACGATCCCTCGTGAGCGCTGAGGCGACGACGCGGCAAGCGACGAGGCGGCGTCTATCTCACTCGACGACGTGGAAGACCAGGTCGTGCCGCACGCCACCGCCGAGGACGGAGACGGTCGTGGTACCGGGGTGGTTCGCCCGCGCGTATTCGGCCGGCGCCGATCCCGCGAGCCGAACGCGCGGACCGACGACCTGCTCGTTCTCGTAAGCGCCCTGGATCGCGGCGCTGGTCGCGATCAGCGCCTCGCCGCTCGCAGAGCGCGGCGTCGTGCGGATCTCGACGTCGCTGTCGACGGCGAGCTCGAAGGTGCCGCTGGCCGTCGGAGCGATGGTTCCCGGCGAGCCGTCTCGCGAGGAGGTCGCCATGACGACCGTCTCGAGCGATGCCGCATCACGCACCTTGACCGTGATCCGATCGAACACCGTTCCGGTCCAGTCGTCGAAGACCTCGAGGTCGGCGTCGCCGGCGGCCTTCGTGATGACCGCGATCCCATCGCGGCAACCTTTGTGACCGATGAAGCGGCACCGCGTGCTCACCTCGAAGTCGGCGACGTTCGGCGCCGTCGAGCGGACCTGGAAAGCGACGCGCGGGTGAACTCCGTGCACGTCGATGTCGAGGAGCGATCCGGCGAGGACCTCGCGATCGATCGAGCAGCCCGAGCAAGCGCCGACAGTGGCGTACTCGAACCGCAAGGTGCCGAGCTGCCCCTCGATGCCGGGTCGCTCGTCACCGCAGGCGGCAACCGACAACGCGGCGAAGGCAATCACGGGGAGAGAGAAGCGGCGAAGGAACATGACAAGTAGGAGGCGAAGTAGTCGCCCTCCTTACCACCGGAGCAAGCGCCGTTCCACGTGAGATCGGCGCCAGGAGAGCGCAAGATTCCGATGCTGGCGATGCACCCATCGTTTCACTGTGAACGAATGGATACGGTACGTCCGTGAGCGAGGATCGTCGCCTTCGACATGGGTATACGTCCAGAATCCGCCGGAATCGCAGCCCCATCGAGCCGACCGGCGCCGATTCCCGAGGCACCTCGGCGGCCCTCACGATGCGCGCGCCGCGATCGGTCGATGGGCGTGAGGCGACCGATTTCATTGGCCTTTGTCGTCCACCGCGGGTGGCGGGCGTTCGCGAGCGCATGCCTCGGCTTGACTCCGCGAGTGTGCCCCGGCATCAGCGTGGCGGGATGAGACGCCAGCTCCTTGCTCTGGGCGCTGCTCCGTTGGGGGTACTCGTCGTCTACGCCTGCGGGGACCCGTCTCACGTGTACGAGGGGCGACTCTTCGTGGAGCACCGCGCGTGCCTCGGGACGACCGCAAGCGTCGATGTCGTCGAGGGCGAACGTGCCGGCAACTGCGGACCGACTTGCCTCGCGCAGCCGCTCGCGGATGGCGGCCGGACGATCTACGTCTCGACGATGTGCGCGCCGTACCCGTTCGCGTTCGACGCCTCCGGCAGCGATCCGGCGTGCACACCGGCGCTCGACGCGCTCGCGCGCAACGACACCTGTCTCGCCGACGGCGGCTCGTCGAGCCCGCCGCCACCCCCGCCGGCAGACGCCGGCGGCGACTGATTTCGAGCAGTCAGCGGCGGAGGAGCGCGCGAAGCGCGGCGAGCGGATCGAAGCCGAGCGTGCTCGACACGTCGCGAGCGCCCACGGCCTCCCCGAGGCGCTTTCGCGCGTGGGCCATGAACGGCTCGAGCTTGCGAAGCGTGCTGCTCTGACCGGCGACCGCACGGAAGCTCTCGAAGGCGAAGCGTGCCCCGTCGGCGCCGAGCGCGAGACGGATCCCGACCGGCATCGGCGAGAGGATGATGTCTCGCACGACCGCGGCTCGTCCCCACGCGCCCGGTCGTGCGTCGACCTGGAGCTCGCGGAAGCGATCGACCTCGGCGAAGCATCCCATCGCCACCGGCGCGTATTGCTCCTCCACGGCGCGCGCGACGTGACGGTAGTCGCGCCGCCAGTCGCCGGAGATGAGGCCCATGCGGAGCCGCACGTCCTCCGGTCCTGCGAGGACGTCGAAGGCATCGCCGCGCCGGCGAGCGACGCCCGCGGTCCAGAGATCGCCCTCACGGAAGACACCGAGCACCATCGCATGCCCGTCCGGACAGACCGTGTCGAGCGCGCGGCGCACCATCGTCTCGGTCGGCTGCGGGACCCCATGCAGGCGCATCGGCCAGCGCTCGATCGCGCCCTCCTGCATCATCTCGCGCGCGATCGTGACGACGAGGAGCGCCTGCGCCGTGAGGTCGTCGGTCCGGCGCAGCCTCGCACCGAAGCGCTCCATGATCTCCTCGAGCGCGCCGCTCTCGGCCGAGAGCGCCCAGCTCGCGTGATGCGCCTCCGCAAGCTCCGCGAGCGGTATGGGCCACGGCCCACGCGGATCGAGCCTGCCGGTCCGCGTATGGAGGAGCTTTCGGAGGCGACCGCCTTCGTGGATCGCGATCACACCGCCGCGCGGGCGCGTCAGCTCGCGATCGGGCGTCGCCCGCGGCTTCCACAGGTGGAGAAAGCGCGTCCAGGTCTCGGTCGTCCAGCCCTCGAAGCGCACGTCGGGGGTGAGCACGCCCCTACGCTACCTGCCGCCCCGGCAAGCGCGGTCGACTTTTTGGCGGGAGGACGTGAGCCGCGCGCTCAGCCGCGCTGCCGGAGGTTCGTCGAGACGCTCGACCGAGCGGCCGCCTCGCTTTGTCGCCCTGCGATCCACATGGTCTACTGTCCTCGCCTGCGGGGAGGGCTCGCGCCCGAACCACCCAATGGGCTCTTCGGCCCTCGTCGAGAGGACTCTCGACCCAACGAAGCAAGGAGCAGTCGATGCAAGGAGGATGGCAGCCGCCGCCCGGTGGCGGAGGATACGGTCCGCCGGGAAGTTACGGGGCACCACCGACGGCAGGCGGCTACGGCGGCGCTCCATCCCAGATGCCGGGCCACGCGCCGCCGGGTCCGTACGGGGCTCCGCAGGGCGGGCCTCCCGGGATGCAGGGGATCACACCCCAGTACGGCACCTACGAGTTCAACCCCTACGAGAACTCGATCATCGAGAAGACCGCGAGCCGCGCGAAGCTCTGGGGAATCATCTCCACCACGATTGGAGCGCTCCAGATCGTCGGGAGCTGCGGCATGTTCGCGAGCGCGCACCTTGCGACCTATCTCCCGGCGGGCATCGTCGCGATCGTCGTCGGCGTGACGTTCATCGGCGCAGGCAACTCGCTGAAGGCCGTCGTCACGACGCAGGGCAACGATCTCATGCACCTGATGCAGGCGATGCAGAAGATGAGCAGCGCCTTCATCATCGAGATCGTCTGCGCGGTCATCGGTTTCGTCCTGGCCGTCGTCGCCATGATCATCGTCATGTTCGTCCTCGTCGCGGCCGCGGCCACGTCGTAAGAGTCACGGTCATGACCGTCACAGCCGAGTCGCTGTTCGCCGAGCTCTTCCTTCCGCTCTACCCCGAAGACGCAAGGAGCGACCTCGGTCGCGCGCGAAGCGAGGACGCAAACCCGGCCGACAACCCGAACATCGTCGCGCACCTCGACGAGGCCGCGCGCATCTTCGTCGAGATGGCGCCCACGGCGCTCGGCGTGGCCGCGAGCACGCTCGACCTCGATTTCAGCGATGCGAGCGTCCATCGCCTGAGCGTGGCGCTCACGCCGGAGCGACGCGATCGTCTCGTCGGGCAGGGGGCGCGAGGCACACCGGACAACGTCCTCTTCAACTTCGTCGTGCACGGAGCGGCGTATGTCGGTGCCTGCATCGTGCGCTCTCACGGCGGGACGTGGGCAGTGCGGCGTCCGCTCTGGGAGAGCCTCGTCCACCTCGTGTCGCGCGCCGGCGAGGCTGACCTGCCGGTGTTCCACTGGTGGCTGAAGTCGCTCGCCGATCCGAGCGGGGACTCGGCCCAGCCCTCGCTCGCGGATCGGTACCGCGCCTACGTCGAGGTGCCCTGCGCGAAGCCGGAAGAGCTGCCCATCATTGCGCCGCCCGACCGGGCACTTCCGAAGATCGCGA
The DNA here is from genome assembly GCA_001899635.1 of Myxococcales bacterium 68-20. GTDB lineage: Bacteria > Myxococcota_A > Polyangia > Polyangiales > Polyangiaceae > Labilithrix. The sequence continues at coordinate 398,767 of MKVQ01000016.1, forward strand.
AGGGGGTCCGCTACGACCTCTTCTACAAGTACCTCAAGGCGCACCTTCCGGAGCTCCGCGACGTGGGCGAGGCCTTCCCCTCCCCCGAGCGCTTCGCCGACTACGAGCTCGCGTCGCTCTCGTTCGACCTCGTCGGCGACGGGCGCATGCTCGTCATCCACGGACCGACGAAGCACGGACTCCACGCGTTCTGGCTCACGAAGGAAGGCTTCGAGAAGGGCGCCTTCTGGCCCTGCGATTCGTTCCCCGCACCGATGCTCCGCGTGAAGGGCACCGGGCCGGACCAGAAGATCGAGGTCCTCCTCTCGCGTGACGGAAAGCAATCCGTCATCGAGCTCCTCTGGTGGGGTCCGTGAGGAAGAGCGCCGGCCTCGGCCGGATCTGGAACCTCCTCGTCGGCAAGACCGAGCGTCGCCTCGCGATGGTCATCTTCGTGACGACGATGGTGCCCCTCGCGGCGGCGCTCTACCTCGGCACACAGATGTTCAGACGCGCCTCGGCCGTCTGGTTCAATCCGGAGATCGGCGCGCAGCTCGATCGCGGCGTCGACGTCTACAAGGACTACGTCAAAGCGATCAAAGACGACCTGAAGCACCAGACGGTCGCCATCGCGTCCGATCCGGTGCTCCGCGAGGCGGCGAAGCGGGGGAACGTCGAGACGCTGGAGTCCGAGCTCGACACGCTCTTTCCGAGCTTCACGAGCCTCGTGGAGCTGCGCGTGCTCCGCGCACCGCCGACGAACCCGGCGCCGCCGTACGACCCCGCCGAGCTGAGCGCGAAGACGATGGCGCACCGCGACCGCGGCCGCCCGGTCAACGCGACGACGGAGAAGAGCCTCAGCCAGATCTATCCGCTCACCGAGGATCTCGACGGCCCGTGCGTCCTCGCGACGTACGCCGTCTCGAGCAAGCGCCTCGACGAGCTCGAGAGCGCAGGCGAGGTCGTGAAGCGCTACCACCAGATCGAGGCCTCGCGCTCGGACGTGTACCAGGGGTACCTCAACGTCTACGCGCTTCTCCTCGGCGTCACGCTCGTCCTCACGGTGCCGCTCGGCATCCTCCTCGCGCGCGGTGTCACGCGACGCATCAACCGCCTCTCCGCCGCGATCAACCTCGTCGCCGCCGGCGATCTGACCGTGCGCGTCCCCGTCACCGGCTCCGACGAGCTCACCGATCTCGCGCGCACCTTCAACCGCATGATCGGCGAGATCTCGCAGTCGCGCTCGCGCATCGAGTTCCTCCAGCGCATCGGCGCATGGCAGGACATGGCGCAGAGGCTCGCGCACGAGATCAAGAACCCGCTCACGCCGATCCAGCTCGCCGTCCAGGAGTGCCACCGCAAGTACGGCGGTGACGACACGAGATACCGGATGCTCCTCGACACCACGCTCGAGATCGTCGAGGAGGAGGTCGGTACGCTCCGGCGGCTCGTGGGGAACTTCTCGAACTTCGCCCGCCTCCCGCACGCGGAGCTGGTGGAGGCGAACCTCTCGGACTTCCTCCGCGACTGCGAGAACCAGCTCGGTCATCTCGAGGACCCTTCGCTCGGCGAAGGATCGGCCGACGCCGAGCCCATCCCCTCGCAGAACGTCGAAATCCGGTGGGAGGTCCCGGACGAGGCGATCGAGGTCGCGATCGATCGCCAGATGCTGCGCCGTGTGGTCGTGAACCTCGTGCGCAATGCGGTGCAGGCGATCCGCGATCACCACGCGCGGACCTCGCTCCCCGACGCGCTGGCGAGGGTGCCCTCCGGCGAGGTGCTCGGGCGCATCGTCGTGACCGCCTCGCGCGAGGGCGACGGCGCACGGATCGTGGTCGAGGACGACGGACCGGGCATCGCGGCGTCGATGCGCGGCCGCATCTTCGATCCGTACTTCACGACGAAGGCAGACGGCACCGGCCTCGGCCTCGCGATCGTGAAGAAGATCGTCGTCGAGCACGGCGGCGAGATCGACGTCGACGAGAGCAAGACCCTCGGCGGCGCGCGCTTCACGCTCCATCTCCCCGGCACGAAGATCCTCGCCATCGCCGCCGCCGCACGCGAGGCCCGCGAGCGCGCACGCCAGCAAGGCGTCGAGACGGGCGTGAGCTAGGTCGCACGCTGCTCCGGGCGCCGACCGCGGAGACGACGGCGGCGAACATGTCAGGGAAGCCACACCCTCGCGTCTCGAGGCCCGTGGTGCGGTCGCCTGCACCCGCAGAGAAAATTGGTTCAACGCGGCCTGCTGGCCGGTGTTAACGGGCGATGATGGGCCAGCTCGTGCCAATCAGAGAGCCACGCAAGGCTTCGGCCGACCGGCTGGAGGATCGCACCGACGAGGAGCTCATGGCCCTCGTGCGCCTCGGGACGCGCGCGGCCTTCCGGGTCCTCGTCGTGCGCCATGCGGAGAAGGTCGCCGGCTTCTGCGCCCGCGTGACCGGGGTCCGAGCGGCGGCGCCCGAGGTGGCGCAGGAGGTCTGGCTCGCGATCTGGGACACGCGCGATCGCTGGGAGCCCCGCTCGACGTTCCGGTCGTACCTCTACACGGTGGCCTTCACGCGGGCGCGCAATCACGCTCGCTCGCGCCGTCGGATGGCGGCGGTGTTCTCCTCCGAGCCGCTCGAGGCGGACGCCGCGGCCGGATCGGGGAAGCTCGAGATCGACCGCCTGCTCGAGCGCGAGCGGCGCGAGCGCGTGTTCAAGGCAGTGGGGGAGCTGCCCGAGTCGATGCGCGAGGCGGTGATCCTGCGCTTCGTCGATGACCTCTCGTACGAGGAGATGGAAGCGATTCTGGCGGCGAACGCATCGACGTTGCGGTCGCGCGTGCACCATGCGCTCGCACGTCTCAAGGAGCGACTCGGAAAGGAACGCCGATGACCTGCCCTCGACACGATGTCCTGATCGCGCTCGGCGACGGCGAGCTCCCGGAGAGCCAGGCGCGGTCGGTTCGCGCCCACGCCGGCGGATGCACCCGCTGCCAGTCGGAGCTGGCGGAGCTCGACGCGATCGCCGACGATCTGCGCGCGCCGATGCCTGGCGCGCTCGGTCGGCGGAGCGCGGAGGACTTCGCCGATGAAGTGCTCGCGAAGCTCGACGCACGGAGGACCGAGCCGCGGGAGAGTCGGATTCCACGGTGGATCGGCCTCCTCGCCGCTGCAGCCGTTCTTCCGCTCGCGGTCACCGCAGCCCATCACCTCGCGCAGGCGCCGCGCGCCACGAGTGAATGGACCGCACGGGGCGGGTCTAGCGCACCGGCGACGATGCGCACGCTCGTCACGTTCGGGCGTGTGTCGGGGACGACGTTCGAGCCCCTCGCCGACGGCGCGCGACTCGAAGCCGATGCGCTGCTCGCCGCGGAGATTGGCGGAACCGAGGGCCCGCCGCGGTTCCTGCTCGCGTTCCTCGTCGACGGAGCGGGCGAACGTCACTGGATCTACCCGTCGTACGAGCCCGGCGCACCGCCTCCGTCTTCCATCGCGCTGCCGGTCACCGTGACGCCACGCGTCCTCGGCTCGATGGTGCGCCTCGATCGACCGGCGTCCGGCCGGGCACGGCTCGTCGCGATCGTGCTCCAGCGGAGCGAGAGCGTCGACTACATCGAACAGGCTCCGCGGGGCGAGCTCTCCTCCGAGCAGCTCGAGGCCCACTATCCGGGCGCCCTCGTCATCACCACCAGCGTGGAGGTCCCTTGATTATGCGCCTCGCCATGATCACGACTGCCTTCGTCCTCGTGTTCTTCCTGCCGGCGATCGCATGGGCGACGGAGACGCGTCTCGCGATCGTCGTCGGTAACAACGGGAGCTCGACGCTCGGTCGCGCCGAGCTGCGTTACGCAGACGACGATGCGGCGAAGTACGCCGCGCTCTTCGCCGGGGCGAGCCAGCGCGAAGACGATGTCGAGATCATCGCGCGGTTCGACGCCGACACTGCGCGCCTCTTCCCGGCACAGGCGAAGAAGGCAGTTATTCCTACCCGCGCAGCCCTCGATGCAGCGGTGGCGCGGACCGCTGCGAAGGCGCACACCGCCCAGCAGCGCGGCGAACGGGTCGTGTTCACGTTCGTCTTCGCCGGTCACGGCGACGTCGAGAACGGCCGCGGGTTCCTCGAGCTCGAGGACGGCCGCTTCTTTCGTGAGGACCTCGAGGCCTTGCTTGCTCGGATCCCCGCCGCGCGTGCCCATGTCCTGCTCGACGCCTGCAACTCGGTCTACATGCTCGTCGCTCGAAAGCCCGGTGGGACCAAGTTCACGACGCCGGAAGAGATCCAGCGCTCGATGACGGCGCGACTCGCGCACGTCGGGACGTTCGTTTCGACGAGCGCCGACGCCCAGGTGTACGAGTGGTCCCGGATCGAGAGCGGTGTCTTCTCGCACAGCGTCCGCTCCGGTCTCTCCGGCGCGGCGGATCTCGACGGCGACGGACGGATTACCTACGGCGAGCTTCGCGCGTTCGTTCGCATCGCTGCCGAAGGTGTCCCGAACGTGCGCTTCCGTCCGCGTCTCTACGCCCGCGGTCCGGGCGGCCGCGACGACGAGGTCGTGTTCGAGCCCCGCGCCGCCGGTGCAGGCCGAAAAATCGAGCTCGCGCCGGCGGCGGAGCGCCGGGTGACGGTTCTCGATTCGAACGAGGTGCCCTTGGTCGACGTGAAGGTCGAGCGTGGATTCGGAACGAACGTCTACGTTCCGGACTTCGGCGGTGGGTCGGGGCGCCGGACGTTCACGCTCGTCGAGCAGGAGGACGGTCACCCCGAGCAGCGCGCCCTCCTCGAGCCTTCGCCCGACGACGTCCTCACCGTCCGCGCCGAGGCGCCTGACACACTCGCGGCGCGAGCGGCCGGGCGACCGTTCGACTTGCTCTTCGCCGTCCCGTTCGGTCCGCGCGCGGTCGCAGCACTACCTGCCGAGAAGGCGGAGGAGGACGTCTACGGCGTGTCGAGCGAGGACCGCCAGCGAATGAAGAGCCTCTTCGACGCCGCCGCCGGAAACAGCCGTGACAAGCGCGTGACCGAGGGCATCGGTTCTCTTGCGCTCGCCGTGACGGCGATCGGCGTCGGCACGGCGGCGTGGGTGACTCCGTCGACTCCGGACGCGCGGGACACGAAGGACATCGTGGGCGGCGTCTTCATGGGCCTCGGCGCGCTCGGCCTTCTCGGCTCGACCCAGCTCCTCATGCCGAGCGACATGGAGCAACGGCGTGACGCCTACGTCGCGTCGCTCAGTGCACGGCCGCACGCGATCGATCTCGCGGTGCGCGACGCCGAACGCGAGCTCCTCGAATGCGCCGTCGTCGCGCGGAGAGAGCGCATCACCGAGGGTGTGATGAGCTTCGTCCTCGGCGCGCTCGAGATCGGCGGCGGGCTCACGCTCGCACTGACGACGGACGACTCCAGCCTCCAGTGGCTCGCCGGCGGGCTCATGGCCGCCGGCGTAGGGTCCGGCCTCGTCGGCGTAGGCCGTCTCTCCGTCCGCAGCGAGGAGGAGCGCATTGCGGAGCTGTGGCGGACGGAGCGCGCGCTCTCGCCCTCTCCGCCGCGCACCTCACTCCGACTCACGCCACGCGTGGGCCTCGGCGCCCTCGGGGTCTCCGGGTCGTTCTAAGCCAGTCCGCCGACATCGTCGCGATGCGCTCGTCTGCCGGGCGGCGCGCTCAGGCCATCATTTCAGGGGCGGGCCTTTCACGTCGTGAAGTGATCGGCTTCCCTGCCCGGCCGCGTAGCCGTAGCTCGCGTACACGTCCATTCCCCAGACGTGGAGCGAGAAGGGGCCTTCACTGTACGCCTCGTGCCGGCCGTTGCCGCACGTGCCGCCGGGGTGCTCGACAGGCGCGTTTCGCTTGGTCAGGTAGACCCACACGAACTCGTGCGTTCCACTTTTGTCGAGTGGCTGCCAGCCCGTGAGCTCGCCGGCGCACTCGAGCGTGACGGGCTTGAACCCCGTCGCAGTTCGCTTTCGGACCACGGTGAGCGTCGTGTCCTGGTACGTGTAATCCGCAAAGAAGATGTAGCGATTGAGGAACTGCTCCGACGGGACGACGTTGACGAACTCCGGATCGCCGAGTGCGGCGCCGGGGACGGCCGCCAGCCCCGTCATGTGCATCGCGGCATGGAACGGGTGCTCGGCGTCTTGCGATCGGACCGCCATGAGCTGGTTCGTCGTGAACGTCGCGACCTGGCCGGCCTCGAGCGTCTCGGGAGCCGATCCCGGGCGGACGGGGTCGTAGGTCAGCTTCGTCCCGTTGGCGGCTCCGACGAGGCGCCACGGCACGGCCTCGCGCGCCGTCGTCGTCCCCACGCCGAAGTCGTTTCGGGGACGGTACGGCACGAGCGCGTATTCGCTGCCCCACTGCGAGACCGCGGGGGTCTGCTGACCGGTCACGTCGCACGCGAACGCGCCTGAAGGAATGTTCGTGCACTCCGATCCGCCGAAGAGGCCGACCGGCTTGTTCGACTCGATCGGGCTGCCCGAGGGGTCGTCCTTCTGCTTTATCTGGAGGACCTCGCCGGCGCGAAGAGTCCAGGTAGCCGCGGTGCCTCGCGGGACAGCCTCCACGTCGCGCCCGCTCACGAGGTTGACGTTGGGCCGCATCGTGACCTCGGTGCCGTCTTCCTTCGCGACGATCTGGAGGAAGAGCCAGCCGAGGTTGTTCACCGTGGGCACATTGTGTCCGGTCGTCCAGGGGTTGACCGCGATGTAGCGCGTGTCCCATGCCGACGTGGGGAGGAGGAGCGTCGCCGCGGGGAAGAAGGCCTTGGCCCCGCCGTAGGGCCAGATCGAGTAAGCGCTCACCGGCGCGTCGGTCGTGAGGAGGAACGCGCGGGTCCGTCCGGTCCCGTGGGTGATCGGATCTTTGGCGAGCACCGGAGTGACCGGGCACGGGACGGCGCCTCTGGTATCGACCCCCGCGAGGAAAACGATCCCGACGCGACCGGGAGCGATGGGGCCGACGACCCGCTCGTACTCGATCTCCGAGCCCTTGAGCTCGGCATAGTAGGTCGAGCTGCCGACGTCGATCGGCTCCCCTCCGAGCGTCGCGCTGACCGTCACCGGGCGGTCCCACACGTTGGCGATCGTCGCCGCCAAGCACGACCCCTGGACGTTCTCGTTGACCGCGTCGGGGGGCAGGGTCGCGAACGCGCACCCGATCGAGCCCTTCGAGAGCTCGGCGCTCTTGCAGGCCTCGATGCAAGCGCCGTCGCCACAGCCGAAGTCGGGACCGCAGACCTCCTCGACCGCTTCGGTGCCGTCGCACTCGACGCGGAGGACGCGCTTCAGATCGCCCGAGCACAGCAGCTTCGGCGGGCACTCCGGCGTTCCGGCATCGACGTCCGCGCTGAGCTCGGGCGGCTTCGGTGGCGCGTCGAACTCTGCGCGGCCGCTGCCGCAGGCGCCGCTGGCGAAGGCAGCACCGGAGAGCAGGACTCCGACGCCGACGAGGGGACGCAAGTCGCGCACGTTCGACCTCATTCGAAGACGACCTTCGCCGGCTCGGGGTGAGGTGTCAGCGTCGAGTCGACCGTGCCCTGTCCGCGCTCCCCGTAGACGTTGCCACCCCAGCAGTAGACCTCTCCGCTCTTGAGGAGCGCACAGGTCGCGCTGGTGCTGGCCGCGACCTGAACGGCGTACCCTTGGAGCGCGATGCCACGGAACTTCGCGCTGCTCGTCACGTTGGCCGGAGCTCCGATCTGGCCGGCATTGTTGGCGCCGGAGCATGCGACCGTTCCGTCCGTCAATCGAACGCACGTGTGCGCCGCGGACACCGCGACCTGCTGAGCAAAGACGTTCTCGCCGGTCTCGACGGTGGTCTCGGCGGGATAACGCTCCTCGTCCGGAAGGCCGGTTCCCAGCTGGCCCACGTCGTTCTTGCCCCAGCAATAGAGGTGCCCCCGCGCGACGACACACGTGACGGCGTCCGCCGCCTGGCGACCAACTGAGCTCACACTCGTTACGTCCGTCGGGGTCGCGAACGCGGTCGGCAGCGTGAAGCTCAGCGAGGTCCGACGGCCGGCCGTCGCGCCCCAGCTGACGAGGCGTCCGTCCTTCGTGAGTCCGAAGGCGGTCTTGTAGCCGAGCGAGATGCGCGTGAGCTCGAGCCCTTCCCGCTCGGCGAGGGCAGGGCCTTGCCACACGTTCAGACCGGTCGTTGCGGCGTCGGGGCGCGCGAGCAATTGGTTGGTGTTCGAGCCCCAGCAGTAGAGGTCTCCACCATCCGACGCGACTGCGCAGCCGTTGGTCGGGCCCAGGGCGACGTGCGCGATGGGGACGGAGACCGCGATGTCCGTTGGCGTGTGATGCTCGAGGCTGTCGCGCGTCACCGCGGGAGTGGTCAGGCCGAGCTGCGCGTTGGAGTTGTCACCCCAGCACTGCACGCGTTCGTCGGCGAGTCGCGCGCAGATGGCCGACGAGCCGGTGTTGCCCGTGCCGGCGCTCGACGCGATCTCCGTGGCGTCGTTGATCCCGACGACCGGAGCAGGACGCGCCGACGACGCGCCTGCGCCAGGACCGCGGCCGAGGGTGCCCAGGTAGTTGCGGCCCCAGCACTGGATCGTCCCGTCGGACATCCGCGCGCAGAAGGAGTTCGCTGAGCCCGCGAGCTGCGTCACGCACGGGGTCGTCGCGCACACCACCGGCTCATCGGAGAGATCGACGTCGGGTATCGGCGGCTCCGCGTCCGGTCCCGCGTCGACGATGACGTCGACCTCGGCGTCGCTCTCCGCAGGAGGCGACGCTTCCGGACGCTCCCCCGCGTCGTTTTCGTCTCCTTCGACGAGCGCCGCGCGGGGCTCTGCGTCTCCACACGCGACGAGACATGCCACGGCGACGGACGTTGCAGCTACACCGAGAACGAGCACGCGATTGCGATTCATTGCCGATCTTCCTCGTGCCTACTGCGCGACTTTGTGCAGCGCGATGCCTGCACCTACAGCCCAGATGTCGTCAGGTCCCGAGCCCCAAATGGCATGGATCGCCTTCTGGACCGGGCGGCCGTCTAGAGAGACCGCGGCGAGGCGCCAGTTCAGACCATCCCAGCGACGGAGGCGGCCAAACTGTCCAGCGAGCCAAAACTCGCTCGGGGAGGCGGCCCACGCCGCGGTGAGCCCATTCGGCGTAATCGGTCCGGTCGAGAACAATGTCCGGGTCCACGTGAACGGCGCACCCGCGCCATTGCTGACGCCAATGTGGACGTAACTTGTATTGTTGAGGTCGCTCGTGAAGCCGACGAGGTAGGCCTGCGTCGGCGAAACGGAGAAGCCGAACATCTCGTTCTTGGTCTCCGAAATAGGCGTGTGCGCTGGCTGCTCCGTTCGCCAGCTCGACCCGCCGTCGCCGGTCGGTACACGATGAGCGACCTTTCCTTGAATGATCGCGGACGGGGTGCGAACTCGTCCCGAGACCCAGATGTCGTCCGCGCTCGTCCCCCAAACCGCGTCGAAGTGGGCGGGGAGCTCGGTCGAGAGCGGATCGACGGTAAAGCCGGAGCCGCTGGGTCCGGCATAGTGCAGGAGGTAGCTCGGGTCGGCGTTGTCGACACGGTGAGGCACCGACGCAACCGCGTAGACGTCCGTCGCGCTCGTGCCCCAGATCGAGCGAATCGTCACTTCGGTCGTCACCTTCGTCCAGGTGATCGAGCTCGGGTTCGGACCCGTGCCATGCAAGAGCACGCCCGGCTCGATGGTGTTACCGCTCGGCGTCGCACCTCCGCCCGCCCAGAGATCCGTCGGCCCACTTCCCCAGATCGCGTAGAGCGGGACTCCCGCGGCATAGCTCTTTACCCACGCCGTGCCGTTCCAGCGGAGGATGTTGCCTTCGTCGCTGACGGTCCAGACGGTGCCCTGCCCGTCCCCCCACAGAGCGCGGAGCGTCTGATTGTCCGGCACGATGACGTGACACCAGCCTTCGTCCGTGCACCTCTTGCCGGTGCCGGAGTCCTCGACGTCTGCGTCGAGCTCATCGCCGATGCCACTGTCGACAGGGCCAGCGTCCGCGAGCTCGGATGAGGAGGCGTCCTCCCCGGAGATGGGCGCCGGCGCAGCGGCGTCTTCGTCCTCCGAACCGACCACGCCGAGCACACTGCCTTCACTACAGGCGACAGCGCCGATACCGATCGATGCCGCCACTGCGGCGAGTCGCAGATGCCACCTTGCGCTCATTTCGTATCTCCGTGCGTCCCGGACTGCGGCCCGGAGTAGCGTAGGACGATGCCGTCGCCGACAGCCCAGACGTCCGCGGGGCCACTACCCCAGACGCCGTACAGGTGACGCTGGTCGGCCTTGGGCAGCGCCGCCCTCGACGGCTTCCACTCCGTGCCGTCGTAATGGAGGATCGTTCCGTTCTCGCCGACGGCCCACACGTCGTCGGCCGCCGCGGCCCAAACACCACGGAGGTTCTGGCTCGTCGGAGAATCGACGCCCTCCCAGGTCGCGCCGCCAGTGTAATGCTGGATCGCTCCACTGTTGCCGACGGCCCACACGTCGTTCGGGCCGGTGCCCCAGATGGAATTGAGGACGGAGAAGGTCGCCGTATCCAGCTCGGTCCACGTCGGCATGCCGCCATCCATCGCGGACGCACCGTTCGTGTGGCTAGCGAAGGAGGTGGTCGTCGTTCCCTTGGAGCCGACCATCCAGACGTCGTTCGGGCCGGAGCCCCAGATGCCGTAGATGACGTTGGTGTTGCCGAAAGTGTTCAGGGGCGTCCACCCCACGCCGCCGTCTCCCGGGCGCGTCCTCCAGCTCGTCTCGAACTGCCCGGCTTTGGCCAAGCGGTGTTTCCCGCTGATCCACACGTCCCCGGGCCCCGTCGCCCACACCGCGAAGAGCGGGCCGACCGAGGCTGGCCCCAGTTCGTTTTCGAAGATCGGCGTCTCGCGAACGAACGTGGCCGTGCCGTTCGAGAACCCCGTCGAGCGGTAGATGAGGCTCGCCGTGGAGACCACCCAGATGTCGTTCGGCCCGGTCCCGTAGACCGACTGGAGCGAGTAGTTCGTGTCGATCGGCGTCGACGTCCAGGTCGTTCCGTCCCAATGGATCACGCTCCCTTTTGCACCGACGGCCCAGACGTCGTTCGGCCCGCTGCCCCAGACGCTCGAGAGTCCGAGCCCGGACGAATGGCCCGTCGCCACTGGGACCCACTCGGGTTCGGCGCAGCCGTCCTCGGACGCTTCACAAGCATCCACCTCGGCATCGACGGCTGCGTCGCGTCCGTCTTCGAACGTACCGGCGTCGTTGCCAGCGTCTTCACCGGCGCTCGCGTCGACGGACGGCGAAGCGTCGTCCTCGCTCGAGTCGGCCTCTGCGCAGTTCGCGATGAACGCTCCGAGCCCGAGCAGCGCGACGAGCGCCATGCCGGGGGCGGCGCGATGCGCGCCCTGTTCGGTGACTCGCCTCATTTCGTCACCACTCCTGCGTCGCTCTCGCATTCGACCATCACGCACACGCCGTTGATGCAAGGCTGGTCGGGAGCGCACCGATTCCCGCACGCCCCGCAGTGACGCGGGTTGAGCGATAGGTTCGTCTCGCACCCGTTCGTGATATCGCCGTCGCAGTCCCCCCAGCCGGGGGCACACTCCGTGACGCAGAAGCCGTTCTGGCAGCTGGTCGCGGTGTGAGCGCCGCCTCCGCAGCGGTTTCCGCAGGCCCCGCAATGGTTGGTGTCCGTGAGGAGATTGGCGCAGGTGTTGGCGCCACAAAAGGTCTCGTGCGGATCGCACGAGCACACGGGGACGTTCCCCTTGTCGGGGCGGATGATGCAGCGCTGCCCGGGAGCGCATCGATTCCCGCACGCCCCGCAGTTGTTCACGTCGTTCGTGATGACGACCTCACAACCGTCGGTGAGGTCCTCGTTGCAGTCCGCCGTCGCCGGGGTGCATTCAAAGTGCCCGCACTCGGCGTCCTTGCAGACCTGCACCATGTTGCGCGGCGCCTGCTTGGGCGGGCAGGCGTTCGAGCACGCGCCACAGTGCCTCAAGGTAGTATCCAGATTGACGCACTCCGTTCCGCACCAGACCTTCGGCGGCAAGCACTCCGAGGCGCACACTCCGGCCGTGCACGCGCGCGTGCCGTTGGCGAGCGTGGGGCACACGATTCCGCAGCCTCCGCAGTTTTCGAGATCCCTGGACGAGTCGCTCTCGCACCCGTCATCGATGATCCCGTTGCAGTCCTGGGCGCCGGCGGGACACGTCACCACGCACTTGCCGTCGACGCATCGTTCGAGCAGGCCGAGCCCTGGATAGGTAGGGCACGCGTTCCCGCACGCGCCGCAGTTGGCGTCGTCCGTGAGGAGGTTGGTCTCGCACAGGTACGAGGTTGCCCCGCCGGCCTTGGGGCACGTGTCGAAGGGGAACGGGCACTCCGTCGCGACACACATCTGGACATCGGGCGACGGGAGCGCGCTCGCTCCATCGGCGCTCGCGTCCTCGGTGGGCGGGACGAATCCGACCGTGCCGGTGCTCGCGTCGGGAGCGTATTCGGCGCCAACGTCGCGCACGGGCTCGACGCAGCCGAACACGAGCGCGAGCGTCACCGAGGAAATGAAGGCCGTGCCGAGGATCTTTCTCGTTCGTTCGTTCATAGCGACCTGGGAAAAGAAGAAGGCCTAGAGCTGTGCCGCTCGCCGGACCGAAGGCGCGAGCGGGCTCGTCGGGTACGTCGTGAGGAACGTCGCTGCCGCGCGCTTGGCCTCCGCGTCGTGTCCGAGGCGCGCGAGCGCGTCGATGGCGATGGCGTCTCGCTCCTCGCGGAACGAACCACCGGCGAAACGTCGATTGCCGTCGGCGACCATCGACAACGCCTTCTCCGGATCGCTCGCAGCAACGCGACGGAGCGAGCCGAGGTGGCGTGTCTCTTCGAGCGGGTCGACCACGGTTGGCGCGGAGGGCGCCGGAGGCGGATTCACCTGCGCGGTGACGGGAGGTCGCGCAGTGCGCGCGACGGGAGGAGAAGTGGGAACGGTCGGAAGCGATTTCACGGAGAGCGTGGGAATCTCCGGGGTCTCCGGCATCTCCGGGGTCTCCGGCGGCGCCATGACGGGCGCGGCCTCCGTGACCAGCGGCTCGACGGCGGCATCGTCCCGCCCGAGCCACGTCATCCCGACGCCCGCGCCGACGATCAGGACGGCGAGCCCAACGACGCCGGGCGTCGACCTCAGCCACTTGCCACCCGAGGGGGTAACGGGTGCGGTTGGCTTCGTCGAGACGTCGGCCGCGGTGAGCGCCGCGTTGAAACGCTCGAGGCCCTTCGCCTCGTCGTAGTCGACGCGGAACGCACGCTCGCGACCGAGCGCCTCGCGAAGGTCCAGCGGCTCGTCCAGATCGTCACCCAAGCGCACCGGATCGATGTCCTCTTCGTCAGCGCTCATTTCGTTTCCCTCACGGAGAGGGGATCGCGCGTGAGCCGCGCGTACTCCCGACGAAACTCCTGCCTCGCGGCCCTGAGGCGCGAGTACACGGTCACAACTGGGATCCCGAGGCCAGCCGCGATGGACTCACACGACTCTTCCTCGATCTCGAACAGGATGAAGAGCGTGCGCTTCTCGAGGTCGAGCGCCTGCAGCGCGCGTCCGACCAACGTGAGCGACTCCGTCGCGCGCACGACGTCCTCCTGGCTCTGCGAGGGAGCCTCGGCCGACGAGAGCGCCGTCTCGTCGAGGACCTCCGGGTGGCGACGCCGCGTGCGACGGTCGTGGGAGAACACTCGGAGCGCGATGCTCGCGAGCCAGGTCGTCGGCTTCGCGGCGTTGCTCGTGGAGCCGCCGAGACGATGAGCAACGAGGAAGACCTCTTGAACGAGGTCATCGATGCTCTGCGGAGGCGCGCCGAGACGAACGAGGAACGTGGCGACGAAGCGCGCGTGCTCTCGAAAGAGCACGTCGGCGCCGACGATTCCTTCCGACACGGGAGCCTGCTCTCTGCCCTGGCCTGGACCTGAGGCTTCCGTCATGGCCATGTGCCACGGCGGGCTCGGATCATTCAGTTTCGTATAGTGCCCCGCCTGCACCGCGGGCACCACCGAAGTCGCCATGACCGTTACTGCCCGGCGACGGCAGGTTTGGTGTGTTTATTTTCGGTCAGAGCTCGAAGTAGAGCCCGACCGCGGCGGCACCTCCCAGAACGGGGACAGTGAGCACGGCCGTTCTTGGGACAGCTCGAGCCTGCGCGTCACCCCCCAAGCCGACGACGCCGATCTGCGCTCGTCGCAGGGTCACGACGAGGTCCGTCGCGAACAGCAAACCCCAGGAGAGGCTCGCCCCGTTGCCGGCGACGGGGATCCGCACCTCACCGCGCAAGGGCATCGCGAGCCAGGGCCGCGAGGGGGTGCGACCATCGAGGAAGCCGAGGCCTCGCGTCTCCACCAAGCCCCAGCCGAGGCCGAGGCAGGCGCGGAGCTCGATTCGCCACGCGGGGCTCGCGGCGCACGCGTCGGCGCGTCCGGCATAGAGCCGGGTCTCGACCTCGCCCGATCCGAGTGGTGAGGTGGCGGCCGTCGCTGCAACGATGGCCGTGCGTGTCTCGAGGTAGCGAGACCACCGAATGTCGATGCCGGCGCTGAAGAGCGGCCTTGCTCCCGGAAGCGCGGTCCACAAGACCCCAGCTTCTCCTCTCAGAGTGGCCTGGTGCCCGGTGCGTCGGGCGCTCCTGCGTGTCGGACCAGGAGAAGGCCGAGCCGGAGACCGAGATCGAGAGACAGGTGAGCGCGCGGGTGAAGGGGGGGGTGAAGGCACCGGCAACGGCACGGCGTCCGGCGTGGTGGCCGGCTCCTCCTCCGCGCCGAAGAACGTGGCTTCGACCGCCACGGCAATCGACAAAGCGAGCGCGGTCCTGAGCTCCGTGCATCCGGAGGGGAGGTTTGTGACCTTTCGTTGACCGACGAGGACGCCGTCTCGATGGAGCCCGTAGACGACGGCGCCCTCGTCCCTCCTCACGGCGATCGAGATCCGGCGGTCGATCTCTTCGTGTCCGAGCCATCGCGCGACCGCCGGGACGAGGCTCCCGGCCTCCAGGCACTCGTCAGGCTCGACCGCGAAGGCTTCGGCGAGCGGGCGTTTCGGGGCGTCGTCAGCGGCCGCGGCAGGCGACGAGATGCACGCGGCTGCAATCGCGATGCACGTGAAGCCACCCCAGCGATGGCGCAACACTGCTGACAGTAGATACGCAAAGCTCCGTCGCGACAAGCCGACGACGCCGTACGGGTGAGCTCATGGCGAACGGACTCGTGCCGGCGTTGGAAGAGGTCAGCTGTGCACCACGCTCCGTCCTGTCGGCACGCGCTTCACTCTCCGATGCGGCTGCTCGTGAAGATGCCGAGCGCCGGACCGATGGCGAAGGTCACGAACAGGAAGCGCGCCGCCGTCGACACGCCTGCGACCTCGAGGGAGCTGCCGAGCCCGCCGAGGTTCGCCACCATGCCCGCAAGCGCTGCGCCGAGGGACGTCGCGAAGAGCTGGACGGTCGTGAGCGAGGACGACGCGACGAGCGCCTCGTCTTCGCGAGCGGCTCCGAGCACCCGCGTGAGGAGGTGCGGCCAGGCGAGACCGACGCCGAAGCCGACGGCGACGAGCGCGAGGCACGTCGGCGCGAGCTGCCAGAACGAGCCGGCGCTCGGACGAGGGACGAGGACGGCGAGCGCGCACATGCCGGCGAACATCAGCGCCGGCGCGAGCCTGAAGACCCGAGAGACCCGCTTGCCCGTCGCGCCCGCGCTCGAGATGGAGCCGAGCGTCCAGCCTGCAGCCATGAGCGCCGCGAGATAACCAGCCGCGAGCGGCGACTGACCATGCAGCGTCTGGAAGAACAGCGGCATGAAGATCTCGCTGCTCGTCACCGTCACGGCCAAGAGGCACATCGTCGCGTAGAGCGCCCAGAACGGCGACGTGAGCTGGAAGGCCCCGCGTGGAAGGAGTCGTCGCGGCGAGCGCTTCTCGACGAAGACGAGGAGAACGCTCACGACACCGGCCACCGCGATGCCCGCGGCGTTCCACGCGACGCTCGTGCTCACGCTGCCGGCCGAGAGCGCGAGAACGGCCGTCATGAGGAGGCTGAGCTGCGTGACCGCGATGGGGGAGCCCGCGCCCGCGCCTGCGCCCGCGCTTCGCTTCGGCAAGACGGTCACGGCGAGCGCCGTGAACAGGATCGTGATCGGCAAGAGTGACCAGAAGGCCGCTCGCCAGGCGCCCATCTCGGCGAAGACACCACCGACCGCAGGGCCGATGAGCGTGGCGATGCCCCACATGCCCGACAGGATCGTCATCGCTCGCGGCCACAAGCGCTCTTCGAAGACGAGGCGGATCAGCGCGTAGGGCAGCGCGAAGAGCAGTCCGCCTCCGAAGCCCTGGATGGCGCGCCCGACGAGGAGCATCGCCATCGACCACGCACCGGCGCAGATGAGCGCTCCGAGCCCGAAGACGATGGCCGCGACTGCATAGGCGGCTTTCGAGCCGAACCGCTCCAAGAGCTTGGCAGACAGCGCCGAGCCGACGATGGAGGTCACGACGAAGAGCGCCGTGCTCCACGCGTAGTACTCGAGCCCCCCGATGTCGTGGACGACGGACGGAAGGATGGTCGTCGCGACGTAGATGTTCGTCGCGTGAAGACCGACGCCGCCCGCGAGGACGAGCGACCGAACGGCGTTCGCCCCGGAGAAGAGCTCGCTCCAGCTCGCCTCCGACATCGCGCCCGTAGGCGGGGCCTCTTGCCGGGCCGGGGCGATCGGCCGGATCTCGGGATCGAGCGGCTCGACGTTCGAATCGATCCTGTTCACGAGCGGAGACCTAGCGTTCGTGACGCGCGGCCGCAAAAGCCATGACGAAGCATTGGCGCCCTGCCAATTCGTCGGAGCTTCGCGGCTGAGCTCGGCTCACGCCGGTCGAGACACGCGGAGCACGAGCTTGCCGGTCGTCGTACCGCTCTCGAGCGCGCGATGGGCGTCGGCGACGCGCTCGAAGTCGAACGCACGGGTGGAGGGCGGACGGATCTTCTTCTCGGCCACGAGCTGCATCAGACGCTGCATGGCCTCGGCGAGGAGCTCCTTCTCCTCGAAGAGGTAGGAGAGGTTGAACGCCATGACGCTCTTGTTGTCGTTCGTGAGGTCGAGCGGATTGAAACGTGGCGTGCGGAGCCAGTCGACCGCGAGCTTCGGCCAGCTCGGCGTCCCGGCGCCTCGTCGCATCATCGCGGCGAAGCCGTAGATGACGAGCCGGCCGGTCGAGCGAAGATGCGCGTAGCTCTCCGCGAGCGTGGAGACGCCGTTCGCGTCGAGGATGACGTCGTAGCCCTTCGGAGCAAGACGCTCGGCCGCGCGCCAGAGATCCTCCGAGCTCTTGTCGATCACGTGGGCGGCGCCCCACTCCTTTGCCGCGGCGACCTTCTCCGGCCGTCCGACGACGCCGATCGCGTTCAGCCCCGCGTGCGCGCGCGAGCTGGAGAAGGGCACCGCCGACGCCACCGGCTGCCGAGTGAACGAGGATCGTCGACCCTTTTCGCGGATGCGCCAGCTCGAAGAGCGCGTAGTCGGCGGTCAGGAAGACGACGGCGAAGCCGGCGGCGGCGTCCATGCTCCAGTCGTCCGGGATGGCAAACGTCTGGTGCTCGGGGACGGCGACGCTCGTCGCATAGCCGTCGAAGCGCGTGAGGGCGATGACACGATCGCCGACCGCGCGCGAGGTGACGCGGGAGCCGACCTTGTCGATTCGCCCCGCGACCTCGAAGCCGGGCGTGATCGGCCAGCCGACGTACTCCTTCGCCGACGCGTAGAGGCCCATGCGCACGATGCAGTCGGCGTAATTGACGCCGATCGCCTCGACCGCGACGCGCACGTCGTGGTCCCCGCAGTCGGGATCTGCGGCCTCCTCGAGCTCGAGTCGTTCCCAGCCACCGGCCTTGTGGATGCGTACGCGCTTCACGCGGCGGCATCCTAGCGCGCCGTCGTCAGAAGTGGCCCGACACCCGGTACGAAGGGTTGTCTCGCTGGGCCGCGGTGCAACCGGCGACGTTACGCTTCGACACGATGAACATGATTGTCGTGTCGTCGCCGTACTTGCTCGAGCCGCTCGGATTGATCCGGCACGTGCCGCTCCCGTTCGTATCGCAGTCGTAGGTATCCTTGTTCGTCTCGATTCGTAGATGGTAGCAACTCGGGAACGCGCTGCCCGTCACCGTCAGCGTGTAGTCGATGTTGTTCACGCAGAGGATGCTGCCCGTCCCGCGGACCTTGTAGAAGTCGGCGGCCGACCCGGTCGCGGGGTCGAAGCCGGTGATCCCCGGCGACGCGTGGATCTCGGAGTCGCTCGGCAGCCGTGCTGCCGAGAGCGCGGTGGAGGGCATCGTCAGGATGTCGTCGTCCTTGCAGCCGTGGTCCCCGAGATTGGTTGCGTTGTTCGTGTCGTGATTGCCGACGTACGGATCGGAGACCTCGCAGCCGTTGTTCTTGTCGTTGTCTACGTTGTACTTCTCGCCCTGACACGAGAAGGTGCAGGCGGCCTGGGTGCAGCCGACGTTGGCGTTCGGCTTCGTGTGGCCCGGGCAGACGTTGCCGCACGTTCCGCAGTTCTCGGGCCCCGAGACCGCCTGGGGGCAATACTCGGTCGTGCAGCCCGCCGGATCGGTCGCCGAGCAGGTCATCTTGCAGACCGGCGCCTGCGCCCCGCAGCTGTCGTAGCGCGTCGAGGCCGCGAGGCAGGTCCGCTGTCCGACGCACTTGCCAGCCGCGTTCGTGCGCGTGCAGGTCTGAGGAGTCGCGACGCGATCGCAGAAGCCGCCGAGTGCATCGAGGCAGCTCAGACCGCCGGAGGGACGACAGACCTTCGCGCCCGTGCCGTCGAGGGTGGTGTCGACGCAGGCGTAGTCGGGCGGGCACGCGTCCTGCCCGGCGATCGTGCAGTCGACGTGACACGCCTTGACGGTGTCGCCGGCGGCAACGCCGCACTTCTCGGAGAGCGATCCGCACTCGGCGTCGCTGCTACACGTCTTGCAATGCGCGGGGCTGCGCGGGACGCAGAAGCCGGCCGCCGCTCCGGGCGTGGCCGGATCACAGAAGAAGTTGTCGGAGCAGTCCGCCTGCGCGGTGCACGGCGTCACGCAGACCGACGTCGAGCCGCCGGCGAGGACGGCCTTGCACTCGCCCGACATGCAGTCGTCCGCCTTCGTGCAGGGGAAGCCGGCGGGATTGCCGCCCGGCGCGACGTCGATCGGGACGTCCGACGCCGCGTCGACCGGTGTCTCGGGATCAATCGGGACGACGCCGCCGCCGTCATCGATCGGAGACGTGGGCCCGCCGCTGCTGGTCTCGCCGCTTCCGCCGTCCTCATCGAACCCGAGACGACCGCCGTCACCGGCCGCCGTTGCGCACGCCGCGAGCAAACAGGCACCCGCCATCGCGAACGCGATGGAGTCTCTCCGCCTCATACTCCAAGCATGAGCTATCTCAGGCGAGTCGTCGACGTTTCTGTGTCGTTCGGGAGCCAGACGAAGCGGTCGATCAGCACCGTGGAGTCGAACTTCGGGTCCCCGGTATCCCAGATCAGGAGCTCCAGGGTCATCACCTCCCCCGGCGTCACGGCGGCTTGCGTCGTGAGCCACCCCGTGGCGCCACCGCCGGTACTGAGCTGTCCGTTGCAGTACAGACCGGGGACGTAGAAGCCTGTCTCCTCGAGCTCGGCGACGTTTCCGCCGCAGGTCGAGGTCTGGAAGATCGGCGGCTGCCCGCGGCATCCGGTCTGGGTTCCGACGGTGCAACGGTCGAAGAAGGCGCTGTTGACGCTGATCGGGCGCTGCATCGCGTCGAACGCCACGTTCTCGGCGACACCGCCGTTGAACGCCGAGGACTTGAGCCACATGACGAACCCGTCGTTGAAGCGGCTGCAGACGTAGTCGGGCCACTCACCCGAGTAGAAGTCGAAGTCGAGGGAGAAACCGCGCGCGTTCTTCGGGACGTCGATCGTGAGCTTCACGCTGATGGCGTCGAAGATCTGGTCGCTGACCGCGCAGCCTCCAACCGCTTTCGGATAACCGGGAGGAGCAGCGCCGAGCGTCGGCGTCCCGCCCTGCATCTGGACCCCCTGCTTGAAGCAATGCGTGAGCGAGGAAGGGTCGCAGGTCGTCGCCTGGACGTCGTCGAAGGGACGCGCCCAGCCGGTGCTGAGCACCCCGAGCTTCGTGCCTTCGCGCGGCCGGATCACTTTGCCGAAGGCCGGAAGGATGCCGTGCTGCCCGTCGGCCGGCGCCGCGGTCGCGGCATACCCGCGCGTGAACGTCGCCGAGCGCACGCCCTTGCAGAGGCCGAGCGCCTTCGCGAACGCGGCGGCATCGGAGAAGACCGGGAGATCCGCATCGCAGGTGGGCGTGTTGTCGATCAGACCGTCGCCGTCGTCGTCGCAGCCGTTACCTGGAATGTCGAAGTTCGCCGGATCCGAGGGACACGGGCCCGCAGCATCGCCGAAGGTCGCCGGCGGCACGCCCGGCCCCGCGTCCGCGGCCGGGTCGAACCCCGAACGCGAGTCGGAGCCACAAGCAGCCACCACGAGCAGCGCGAACCCGATCGTCCTGGCTCGGAGCACGAGACAATCCTCGCACGTCTCGTCCAAAAAGCACTCGCGGTTTGCCGCTCATCGAGAGTCGAGAGCTGTGGTGGGGCCTTCGCGCGGGCATCATCGAGAGCCCGAGGCCGGCGGCGCGCGGGCGGGGCGGTCGACGACCTCCCCCTCGTCATCCAACGATCTGCCGCGGCAGATCCGCCACGGCGCGCCCCTGCTCCTCGGCGAGCACGCGATCTCGCAAAGCTCGAACGCTCGTCGGACCGACGCGGACGGGGTCCTCGTCCGCTTCGCGTACACGGCTGTAGCCATCGACCTTGATCCACAGCTCGATGATGCCGGCGCGGCGTCGACGGTCCGCTAGCACGTAGTCGTCCGGCATGCCCCCGCCCCACCCGCAGTAGGTCACGACGCGCATCCCCGGTCGTGCCTGAGACATGAACTCCTGCATGTGGCCCACGTCGCGCCAGAAGCGCTCCTCGCTGAGCTCCACGGTGTCGTCGAGATAGTCTTGGCGTGTGCAGAGGTTCTCCGCGAACGGGTTGAAGAGGTAGATCCCGTCGACGCCCGCCGGGTCCACGTCCGCCAGCGTCCCGCGGAGGAGGTGGATGTCGACGCCGACCTTCGCGGCCGCGGCACGCCCGACCTCCACGAAGTGCGGGCGGTGCTCGACACCTTTCACGACCGCGTCGACGGCGGCCGCCGCGACGATGCAGAACTTGCCGACGCCCGCGCCGACGTCGAGAACGACGGCCCCCGGCTTCGGCGCCAGCAGCTTCGCGGCGGCCGCCGCGACCTCGACCGGAGTCCAGTGGACGCTCGAAGCACGTCGGACGGAGAGCGGGTAGATCTCGTCGAACACGCGGTCGTCGACGAGCTGACCGTTGCGGAGAGCGTGACGGATACGCGTGAAGTCCGCGAGCTCACGCCCCGGGCGTGCAGTCGGAATCCGCGTCGGTGGACGTTCGGTCGCGTTGGTCGCGTGGGTCGCGGGAGAGGACGGGGAGTCGGAGCGCCCTCCGGCCGCCCGCCTGCGAGGCTCGCTGGCGCTCGAGAGATCGCGGGTCGACGGCGCTGGCAATGAAGCTCGTGCTCCATGCGAAGAGCCGACCGCAGACGCTCTCCCTGACTCGATCTCGAGATTCTTCATCGTAGCCTCGACGGAGGTGCCGGCCCGAGGTCCCTCCGAACGCATGCATGCATCCAGGACGCCGGATCGCCGCGCATCGAGCAAATCGCGTACCGTCCGCATTTCCCGCGGTGGCAGCGAGCGCGGGAACAACCGCCTCGCGCGGTGCCAGGATGACGCAACCGGTAGAGGGCGTCGACGCGCGAGAACCGGCCACTATGACGTAGTCGATCCGTCATGCAGGCCGTCAGACGCCAGCTCGTCCGCTGAAATGCGTGCTCTTCGCGCCGTTGTCCGGGTCGAACCGGACGGGAAACGGCGCTAGGGTGAGGGCCGTGCCTCGAACGAAGCGCGCCGCCGATGTCGTCTTCGAGCCGATCACCGAGTCCGCCGCGATGCGTGAGCTCAACCGAGTTCTGCGCGCCGTAGCGCCGAAGGAGGTCGTCGTCAGTTTCATCGGCGAGAGCGGCACCGGAAAGGACGTGCTCGCGCGGCGACTCCACGAGCTGTCGCATCGCCGGAGCGGCCCGTTCGTCCCCATCAACTGCGCGGCGATCCCCGAGGCGCTCTTCGAGAGCGAGCTCTTCGGGCACGAGCGCGGCGCCTTCACCGGTGCGAGCGAGCGTGCGCGGGGCAAGATCGAGGTCGCTCGCGGCGGAACGCTCTTCCTCGACGAGGTCGGCGAGATGCCGTTGGGCGTCCAGGCGAAGCTGCTCCGGTTCCTCGAGAACCGGAAGTTCATGCGCGTCGGCGGCACGACGAAGATCAGCGTGGACGCCCGGGTCGTCTGCGCGACGCTGCGCCCGCTCGAAGACGACATCCGGGCCGGTCGCTTCCGTGGCGACCTCTTCTATCGGCTCCAGGGGATCCCGCTGATGGTCCCGCCCCTTCGAGAACGAAGGGCGGACATCGGACCGCTCGTCCGACAGTTCACCGCCGAGCTGTCTGCGCGCCACGAGACGAAGCCGCCGACGTATGCGCGAAGCGCGATGTCGGCCCTCATGGCGTATTCGTGGCCGGGCAACATCCGCGAGCTCCGCAACGTCGTCGAGCTCCTCTGCCTCCTGCGCGAGGGCAAGGTCGCGCGCGTCCAAGATCTCCCGGAAGCGCTTCGGCGCGAGACGACGGTCGCCCGCGAGGACCCGACAGCTTCGGAGGAGCTCCGGGTCCGCCTCGATCAACCGCTCGAGAAGATCGTCACGACCGTGCTCGAAACGGCGCTCCTGCTCGAAGGCGGCAACCGTTCGCGGGCGGCGCGCCGCCTCGGTGTGAGCCTCCGGACGATGCAGCGTTACGTTGCACGGGGTCGCGTGCAGTCGAAAGCCGTGACACGTCGCTGACGACGCCTCTCGAGCGTGCCCATCCGTCCCGCCATCGTGTCGGGAGAGCGCGCTCGACGGGCGCTTTCGCTATGACAACCTGACGTCCTCCGCGTCTGGAGCGAGCACGCGCGCGCGAACGGCCACGAACGTCGTCTCGCATTCGATGGCATCCGCATTGCCCCTGGGGTCCGCGATGCGGACGCGCAGGAGAATGACAGCCTGGCAGGAGGTCGCGATCATCTCGGCAAACCCGGAGACGCGGGGCGGCCTCGAGAAGTACCTTCGTGGCGTCGGCATCGCGGCCCGGGGATGCCGGAGGCTGGAGGACTGCGCCGACCTCACCAGCGCCTCCACGCTCGCGGTCGTGCTCTTCCCCGACGACTTCGCGTGGGAGGCCGTCATCGCGACGATCGCCGAGCTCGCACGACGGTGTGAAACGACGCTTCGTCTGCTCGTCACGGGGCAACCCAAGAAGTACGAGCGGCTCGTCGAAGGGCGCCCGAACGTCGTGGTGGTTTCGCGTCCGGCATGGGGCTGGACGATCCTCGACGCGATCCGCTCGCATGCGGACAGAACGAAGACACGCCGCCGCGGCCAGGTGTCGTCGTGACGAAGGGGCTGCGCGCTCACGTGCCCGTCGCGCTCTCTCGGAGCTCTTGATCATGTCTTCGATCGTGCTCGCGGCGGGACTGTTGATGCTTGGAGCGGTTCTCGCCGTCACGCTGCCTCGGAATGGGCTCCGCGCAGCGGCGTCCGTCGTGACTCAGCTGGCCGCGTGCATGCAGGTCGGCCCGTCCCTCCTCCGTGTCCTCCGCACGCGCGCGCCGCTCGAGGGCATCCTCCACTGGTCGTATCCGGTCGAGGACATCAACCTTCGCATCGATGCGCTGAGCGCCTTCTTCCTCGCGTGGTCGCTGCCGATGACGCTGCTCGGGACGATCTACGCGATCGGGTACCTGAAGCCGTACTTCGCTTCCGGTCGCAACGGTGGACCTCAGTTCGCGCTGCTCAACATGACGTCGCTCGCGTTCCTCGTCGTCTACTCGGCACAGAACGCGCTCGTGTTCCTGATCGGATGGGAGATCGCCGCCGTCGCCGCCTGGCTGATGGTGATCTGGGACTACCGCAACCAGAGGATCCGCTTCGCGGGGTTCAACTACCTGATCTCGACGCACATCGGCCTGTTCGTCCTCGTCGCTGCGTTCATGCTCATGTACGCCCAGACCGGCTCGATGGACTTCGGCACGTTCGGAGCGGTGCTGTCGAAGCCAGGGCGGCTCCGCGGCGTCGCCTTCCTCCTCCTCGGCGTCTCGTTCGCGCTGAAATCGGCCTTCTTCCCGTTCCACACGTGGCTGCCGCGCGCGCACTCGGCCGCGCCGGCTCACGTGTCGGCGCTGATGTCGGGCGTGATCCACAAGGCAGGCCTGTTCGCGTTCCTCCGCTTCCTCCTCCTCCTGGGACGGCCCGAAGAATGGATGGGATGGACCGTTCTCGTGTTCGGCGCCGCGTCGGCGTTCTTCGGGGTGCTCTACACCGCCGCGCAGCGGGACATGAAGCGCCTGCTCGGATACTCCTCGACGGAGAACGTCGGCATCGCCGCGATGGGCTTCGGCGTCGGCTGTCTCGGGATGACGTGGGGGCTCCCGCTCCTGGTGACGGCTGGCTTCGCAGGAGGCCTGCTCCACCTGCTCAATCACGGCATCTTCAAGTGTCTGCTCTTCTACGCGGCGGGCGCGGTGTACCGGGCCACCCACACTGTCGATCTCGAGCGTCTCGGCGGGCTCCTCCGCCGCCTTCCGAGCGCCGGCTGGCTCTTTCTCGTCGGCGGCATCGCCATCGCGGCGCTACCGCCGCTCAACGGCTTCGTGAGCGAGCTCGTCATCTACTCGGGCTTGCTCTCCGGCGCCGCGCCGTCGCCGCCCGCGCGAGCGGCCCTCGTCGCGGCAGCAGCGCTCCTCGCCTTCGTCGGCGCCGTGAGCGCGCTCTCCATCGTGCGCGCATTCGGGATCGCGTTCCTCGGGTCACCGCGCGACGCGAGCGTGCACGTCTCGTCGCCGACGCCGCTCTCGATGAACGGCCCGATGGTCCTCCACGCCTGCGCCGCCGCGCTCATCGGTCTCTTTCCACTCCTCGGGCTCGCTGCAGCACGCGCGCCCACGGCGCTCTTCTTCGTCCCCGGGCAACCAACGAACGACGGCCACCTCGTTGCGTTGCTCTCGCCGATCCAGATCGCGACGCAAGCGTTCGCAGGCCTCGTCGTGATCATGTGCGCGATCGGCTGGGCCGCCGGACGCCGAGCCCGCGCCCATGTGACGTGGGGATGCGGCTACACGGCGACCAACTCGCGGATGCAGTACACGGCGAGCTCGTTCTCGGCGCAGCTCGCGCGCATCTTCGAGCCGTTCCTGCCGCAGCTCCGTCGAGAGCGACTGCCGCACGAGATCTTCCCGCAGGAGCGGAGCCACGTCGCCACGCACCACGTCGACGCCGTCGAGCGGCGCATGTTCGAGGTCCTCGGGCAGGGCGAGGAGATCATCTCGAAGACGTCGGAGCGCATCCCGGAGCAGCCTCGGTTCGCGTTCGCTGCCGGGCTGATCGTGCTCGTCGTCGTCGTCGGCCTTCTGCTCGGAGCGGGCGCCCGATGACCGCTCTACTCGCCCTTCACGTCGTCGTGCTCCTGGCGCTTCCCACGTTCGTCGTCGGCGCGATCAACCGCACGAAGGCGCTGTGGTCCGGCCGTCGTGGTCAGCCGCTCGCGCAGCTCGCGTTCGACGTGGTCCGGCTCCTACGCAAACGCGCCGTCTACAGTCGGGGGACGACGCCGGTATTCCGCCTCACACCGTGGCTCGGCCTCGCGACCGCGCTCGCCGCCGGGCTCCTCGTGCCGGTGCTGGGCAGCACCGCGCCGATCTCGTTTCCGTTCGACTTCGTCGCCTTCGCCTACGTATGGGGGCTCGGCCGGGTGGCGCTCATACTCGGCGCGCTCGACACGGGCAGCGCGTTCGAGGGGATGGGCGCGAGCCGCGAGGCCACGTTTGCCGCGCTCCTCGAGCCGGCGTTCTTCCTCGTGGCCGGAGCGATGTGCTTGCTCACGAACAAGCGATCGTTCTCGGCCGTGCTCGAGCTCCGGCCGACCGGCGCGATCGACGGCGCTGCGTGGGTCGCGAGCGTCGTCGCGCTGTTCATCGTCGTCCAGGTCGAGTCGGCGCGGATGCCCGTCGACGACCCGACGACACACCTCGAGCTCACGATGGTGCACGAGGTCATGGTCCTCGACCACAGCGGCCCCGATCTCGCCGCCCTCCAGGCGGGCGCCGCCATCAAGCTCACCGTGGGTCTCTCGCTCGTCGCCGCCCTCGTGAACCCCGTGGTCGGTCATGCGACACCACTCGCGACGGCCGCGGTCAACGTGATGCTCACACTCGCTCTCGCGATCGCGGTCGGAACGGTCGAGTCTCTCGTCGCCCGGCTCGCGATGCGCGCCGTCCCTCGGTACGTCGTCGCCGGGGTCGTCGCCGGGGGGATCGCTTTGCTCGCCACCACCTTCGGCGCGGGAGGCACCGGATGAGCGGCCTCTTGATCGCGTTCGCGATCGTGGTCCTGATTCCGCTCTTCGTCGCGACCTGGCGTACGAGCTTGCTCGGCCTCGCGCTCCAGGGCGCTCTCATCGCGTGGCTTTCGCTGCGCGACGAGAGCACGGTCACCCTCGACGTCGCGCTCATCGCAGTCGACGTCATCGGGCTCCGCACCGTCGCGGCGCCGCTGCTCCTCTACCAGGTGATGCGCCGTCGGAACGCGCCGCCGCGCAACGACGTCATCGCGCCGAACCTCTTCTCGTGGGCGATCGCCCTTGGCCTCGTCGTCGTTGCGTTCCGCGCCGCCGACGTGCTCGTGCCGATCGAAGGCGACGATCAGATGCTCGTCGCGGTCGCCGCCGCCTCGTTCGTCCTCGGCCTCTTCGTCCTTGCCGCGTCACGCGCGACGTTCAGCCAGATCATCGGCGTGCTCCGGATCGAGAACGCGATCGCGCTCTTCGAGCTCGGCGCCCCCGGCGAGCACGGCTCGGCAGGGCTCTACGCGGCGATGAGCGGGGTGCTCCTCGTCTCGGTCCTCTTCTTCCGCTGGTACCTCGTGCACGTGACCAGCGAAGGCGACGACGAGCCCGCCACGGAGTCTGCGGTCCTATGAACCTCGTCTACTTGTCTTTCGCTCCCCTTCTCCTCGCGCCCGGCATCGGCTCTCGCGCAGCGCGGCCGGTCGCGCCGCTGGTCCTCCTAGCCGCAAGCGCCGCACAGGCCGCCGCGGCGCTCGCGGTGGCCTTCACGGTGACGACGGGGACGTCGCTGGCCGGGGGATACCTGACGACCGACGCGACGGCCCGCCTGTTCCTCGTCGTCATCAACCTCGTCTTCCTGGGCATCGCGGGCTACGTCTGGAACCGCGCCCGCACGACCCCGGAGCTCGCGGATCAGGTCTCCCGCTTCGCCCGTCTGTCTCTCGTGTTCATGGGCGCGGCGAACTTCGTGATCCTCTCGAACCACCTGCTCGCCGGGTGGATCGCGCTCGAGATCACCACGCTGGCGGCAACGCCGCTCGTCGTGCGGACCGGCGTGCCGTCGAGCCGTCATGCCGCCTGGCGATATCTCCTCTTCTCGTCGGTCGGCCTCGCGATCGCGTTCGTCGGGTTGGTTTGCCTCGGACGTTCGATGGCAACGACGGGCGCGCCCCCGACCTTCTTCCTCGACGAGCTGCGGAGCGCGCCGACCGATGCGCCGAACATGTGGAGGCGGCTCGGTCTCGCGCTCGTCGTCCTCGGGTACGGCACGAAGCTGGGCCTCGCGCCGATGTACAGCTGGCTGCCGGAGACGTACGACGAGGCGCCCCCCTCGACGACGGCGCTCCTCGCGGCCGTGCAGTTCAACTGCACGCTCGTGTGCCTCCTACGCGTGCTCCAGGTCTACCGAGCCGGCGATCGCGACCTCGTCGCGACCGAGCTCCTCGCCATCGGTCTCGTATCGATGGCGGTCTCGACCGTCAGCATCATCGCGACGAACAACTACAAGCGGCTCATCGCCTACGCCTCGATCAACCACGCTGGGGTGATCGCGATCGGCCTCGCGATCGGAAAGTCCGCCTCGTACGGGGTCGTCCTCTACGTCGTCAGCAACGCGTTCATCAAGGCAATCCTCTTTCTCACCGCCGGCAAGATCAAAGCCCACTACGGAACGAAGGACACACGCGAGGTCTCCGGCCTGATCAGCGACCTGCCGTACAGCGGCCTCTTCCTGATGGTCGGCACCTTCGCGCTCCTCGGCTTTCCGCCGTTCGGCAGCTTCCTGGGTGAGCTCATCATCCTCTCCGGGCTCGTCCGCGCGGATCAGATCCTCGTGTTCGTGATCTTCTGCTCGCTCGTCTCGCTCAGCTTCGTCGCCACGGGCCGAACCGTGTTCCCGATGATCTGGGGCGCCCCGAAGAAGAAGGTGCACTGGCCGCGCCAGAGCTTCCTCAGCGTGACGCCCAAGCTCGCATTCCTCGTCGCCCTCGTCGCGATGGGCATCTACATGCCCGCACCCATCAACGCTCTCTTCCGCGCGGTCGCCGCGTCGCTCGGAGCCGGATGAGCGCCGCACGACTGCTCCTCGTACCGCTCGATGCCGCTCCGGAGCTCACCGTCACGGAGTGGCGGATCGCGCTCGAGCGTCTGCTCCGCGACGACGACGGCCGGGTCGTGACGTTGTTCGGCACCCCGAACGACGAGCGCATCACGATCACCGCCGTCGTCGAGCAGGGCGGGTCGGAGCTTCGTGCGCTACGCACCGTCGTCGAGCGCGATGTCGGCTACCACGCGCTCACGCCCGAATTTCCGGCGCTCCATTGCTTCGAGCGTGAGCTCCACGAGCAGCATGGCGTCCGTATCGCCGGACATCCATGGCTGAAGCCGGTCCGCTTCGAGGTGACGGGGTCGAAGGGCCGAGACGCGTACCCCTTCTACGAGATCGAGGGCAAGGAGGTCCACGAGGTCGCCGTCGGCCCCATCCACGCCGGCGTCATCGAGCCGGGCAGCTTCCGATTCATGTGTCTCGGCGAGCGCGTCCATCACCTCGAGATTCACCTCGGTTACCAGCATCGCGGCGTGGAGAAGCTCCTGCTCGCGCGCGATCCCCGCTCGCTCGCGCCGCTCGTCGAGACCATCGCAGGCGACACGAGCATCGCGCACACATGGGCCTATGCCGCCGCGATCGAGGCGCTCGCGGGAATGGCCGTCCCGCACGAGATCGACGCCGCCCGCGGAGCGATGCTCGAGCTCGAGCGCATCGCGATGCACCTCGCCGGACTCGCCGGACTCGCCGCCGACGTCGGCTTCTTGCAGGGCGCGTCGAGCTACGGGCGCCTGCGGACGACGGCGATCAACACCTCGATGCGGCTCTGCGGAAGTCGCTTCGGGCGGGGCGCGATACGCCCCGGCGGCAGCGGCACGACGCTCGGCGCGGGACCCGACCTCGCGGAGGCGACGAACGGCGCCTTCACGTCGACGGATCTGCTCCGCAACCTGAAGCTCCTCTCCGACGACGTCGCTATCATCGACGACCGCTTCTCGTCGGCGCGGACGGTGCAGCACCGGCTCCGGGGCGTGGGGGCAGTGCCGTCGGCCCTCGCGCGCGAGATCGGTCTCGTCGGGCTCGCCGCGCGCGCGTCCGGCGTTCCGTGCGATCTGCGCACCCGAGCCGGCGGCGTGTACGAGCACCACCCGATCGAGGCGTGCGTCGAACCCGACGGCGACTGTTGGGCACGTGCGCGCATCCGAATCGCGGAGATCCGGCGCTCGCTCGCCTGGCTGAGCTCCGTCGCGGACGCCCATCCTCGGTGGGAAGCAGCGCGCCCCCGCATCGGCGCACTCGCGCCTCGGCAGCTCGTCGTTGCGATGACCGAAGGGTGGCGCGGCGAGGTCGTGCACGCGCTCGAGACCGACGGCGGCGGCGGCCTCGCCCGATACAAGGTGCAGGACCCGTCGTTCCGGAACTGGCTCGGCCTCGCACTCGCCGTCCGCGAGAACGAGATCTCCGACTTCCCCATCTGCAACAAGAGCTTCGACCTCTCCTACTGCGGGAGCGATCTCTGATGCTGAAGGCTCTCCGCGTTCGCGCCTCGCAAGGCACCCAGTACATCACGGACCTCCGCAAGGCCGTGCCGCACGGGTTCCGAGGTCGCCCGCGCATCTCGACCACGCCGTGCAAGGAGGGCTGCGATGCCTGCGTGAAGGCGTGCCCGACGGACGCCATCGCGCTCGCCCCGTTCCGTCTCGATCTCGGAACGTGCGTGTTCTGCGCCGAGTGCGTCGAGGCGTGCCCGGAAGGGAAGCTCGCGTTCACCGCCGACCCGCGGATGGGCGCAGCCACGCGCGAGGCGCTCGTCGTCACGGAAGGACCGGACCGGATCGATCCGGTTC
Organism: Myxococcales bacterium 68-20; assembly: GCA_001899635.1. Taxonomy (GTDB): domain Bacteria; phylum Myxococcota_A; class Polyangia; order Polyangiales; family Polyangiaceae; genus Labilithrix. The sequence goes on from MKVQ01000016.1 coordinate 429,159, forward strand.
TCACCTCGAGATCGCTCGCCTCGGTGTTCGGGCGATCGCTACGGCTCAGGCAGGTCTCGGCGGGCGGCTGCAACGGCTGCGAGCTCGAGCTGAACGCACTCTCGAACGTGAACTTCGACCTCCAGCGTTACGGGATCGAATGGGTCGCCTCGCCCCGTCACGCCGACGCGCTCGTCGTCACCGGACCGCTGACCAAGAACATGGCCGACGCGGTGCGGCTCGCCTGGGACGCCATGCCCGACCCGCGTTTCCTCGTCGCGTTCGGAGCGTGCGCGATCTCGGGCGGCCTCTACGCCGATGCACCTGGCGTCGATCGCTCGTTCTTCGCCGAGGTGACCCCCGTTCTCTACGTCCCCGGCTCTCCCCCTCATCCGCTGACGTTCGTGCACGCCATCCTGGACCTCCTGGGGATCGAATGAAGGCTCAGAGCTCGAGCCCCTCCACCATCGATCCCGTCACCACTCCGCCAAGAACCTGCCCCAGAGGACAGGCGCTTTGGGCTCGGAAGGCACGGTGTCGGCGCTGGGATCGACGAGCTCCCGCTCGGAGCCAGCATCGTGGGCGAAATGGCGTGTGGCCGCGAGCTCTCGACGCTCGTGTTCCGCCTTGCGCTGAGAACGTACGGCGCGAGCGTCGAGCTCGGAACGCGGGCTGCGAGCCTGGTCTGGTCGTTTCTCGTTGCTCAAGATGTACCTCTCCGACCACATGGCGGGCGCGGGCTCGCCGTTTCCGTGCGTCAGCGTCGCGATGGGCGTGCTCTCCACCGTCGAGCCGCTCGAGCCGCGCTGCGCCACGCGAGAGCAACGCTCGGGCCGAGCGCTCTTGGCGACGAGACCTGGACGGCGCGTACGCCTACGACTCGCTTCGTGGCTCGTTCTCGCACACCCGAGGACGAAGGCGGGGCCCCGACTTCGGATCCCGACGAGGCGGGAGTGACTCCACATGACGCAACGCGGCCAGATCGAAGATCTCGTCACTCGGAGGTGCGGGCTCGACGATGCGCGCTGGAAACGCGGACCGCGGGCAGAGACTGAGCTTCATGGGCGGGGCCTCAATGGGTGACTCGGTAGCGTCGGAGTCGCCTCGAGCGTCGCGCTGATGGATGTCGGTGCGTGACGGGTGTGGCAGGCCCTCCCCGTCCGGCTCGTGCGGACGCGTGGCCTCCCCACTGTTCTTCTTTCCCTATGTCGCCATCCCGACCCCCTTCGGGTCACGACATCGCCATCAATTTTGGGCTCGCGCCCCAACGACCCGCAGAGGAGTGGATGGCCGCTGTTTCGTGCCGGGCAGAACCGACGTGTTTGCTCGCGTCTCGCCGGAGACGAGCGGGCGCTTCGTCCGGGAAGATCCAGTCATCCCGGACCTCCTGGGGCTCGAATGAAGCCTCAGAGCTCGATCTGCGTGCCCAGCTCGATGACCCGATTAGGCGGGATCTGGAAGAACGCGTTCGCCGGGCGTGCGTTGCGGCTCATGAAGGCAAAGAGCATCTTGCGCCAGCGCGAGAGGCCGCGCCGGTTCGAGATGATCAGCGTCTCGCGACCGAGGAAGAAGCTCGTGTCCGCCTTGTTCGTGATCAGGCCTCGATCGGCGCACTGCTCGAGGACCTCGAGGACGTTCGGCGTCTGCATGAAGCCGTAGCTCGCCGTGACCTGCCACATGCCGTGGCCGAGATTGACGAGCTCGCGGATCCGCTGCGAGCGGGGCACCTCGGGCACGTGCTGGGTCCCGATCGAGAGGAGGACGACCTGCTCGTGCAGCATCTTGTTGTGCTTGAAGTGATGCAGGAGGACGGGCGGCGCGCCCTTCGGATTCGAGGTCATGATGACCGCGGTGCCCTGCACACGCGGCGGCTTCATGAGCTCGATGTCGGCCATGAACGTCTCGAGCGGCAGAGTCTGCTCGAGGAAGGCCTGCCCGAGCAGCACGCGGCCACGCCGCCAGGTGGTCATCACGGTGAAGATGACGGCGCCGATCGCGAGCGGGACCCAGCCGCCGTGCGTGATCTTCACGAGGTTCGCCGAGAAGAACGAGAGGTCGAGCGCAAGGAAGAGCGCCACGAGCGGCCCCGCGGTGAGGAGGCTCCACTTCCAGCGACCACGCGCGACCGCGAAGAAGAGGATCGACGTGATGCTCATCGTGCCGGTCACCGCGATGCCGTACGCAGCGGCGAGCTTCGAGGAGGACCCGAACCCGAGCACGAGCGCGATGCACGCGACGGCCAGGCCCCAGTTCACCTCGGGCACGTAGATCTGCCCCTCGCTCATGCCGGAGGTGTGGACGATCTTCACGCGCGGGAAAAAGCCGAGCTGCACCGCGGCCCGAGCGAGCGAGAACGACCCCGAGATGAGCGCCTGCGACGCGATCACTGCGGCGATCGTCGCGATGATCGAGAGCGGAAGCCTCAGCCAACCGTCGACCAGCCCGAAGAACGAGTTCGGGACGGCTCCACGCTGGAGCAGGAGCGCGCCCTGACCGAAGTAGTTGAGCAGGAGCGCCGGGAAGACCACCGCGTACCACGCGAGGCGAATCGGTCCCTTCCCGAAGTGGCCCATGTCCGCGTAGAGCGCCTCGCCTCCGGTGAAGCAGAGGACGACCGCGCCGAGCACGAGAAAGCCGTGGCCCCCGTGGTGCTGCATGAACTCCACGGCGTAGGCGGGGTTCACGGCATGGAGCACGTCGGGGCGCTTCAGGATCCAGCGGAACCCGATGACGGAGATCGTCGCGAACCAGAGGAGCATCACCGGACCGAACACGGCGCCGACGCCGCCTGTCCCGCGCCTCTGGATCGCGAAGACGCCGAGGATGATCCCTACGGAGATAGGGACGATGAACGGCTCGAACGCGTCCGTCGTCTCCTTCAGTCCTTCCACTGCACTGAGAACGGAGACCGCCGGCGTGATGATCCCCTCGCCGCTCAAGAGCGACACTCCGAACAGCCCGAGGAGGATGAGGAGAACGCCCACGCGCGTGCGCTCGGCACGTTTCGGGTCGAGCAGCGCGATGAGCGCGAACGTCCCGCCCTCTCCCCCGTTGTCCGCGCGCATCACGAACGTGAGGTACTTGACGACGATGACGAGCGTCAGCGACCAGAAGAAGAGCGAGAGGATCCCGAGGATGTTGTGCTCGGTGATGGCCGTCCCGTGAGGAGATGCGAAGCACTCCCTCATCGCGTAGAGCGGTGAGGTGCCGATGTCCCCGTAGACGACGCCGAGCGCGCCGAGGGACAGCTTGGCGAGATCGCTTGGTGGCCCCGTGCGGGGTTGATCTGCTGGCCCCATCCGTACGCGTATGGCGACGCGCGTGATGGTCGTATCGCGAGTCAGGCCGTCCCGCAACTCGCCCGCTTTCGCCCGCGTCGACGCTCTCGTGGTTGCTTGCTATGTCAGTCGTGATGTCCGACGAGCCGGCTACCCCCACGACGGTCGACACCGACGCTGGCGCGACGAAAGCTCCACCGTCGGGGAGCAACATCCGCGCCGCGCTGACCGTGCTGGCTCTCGCCGCTGGGTTCGCGCTCGTCCCGCGGGTGACGAAGGGATGCGAAGGGGCGGCGCTCGACGAGGATGCTCCGGACTTCAGCGCGCGGATCGTGGCGAACGCCGAGAGCCTCGGCGGTGCCGACGGTGTGGCACCGCAGACGCTCGAGCTCAGCAGCCTCCGCGGGCGCCCGGTCGTGCTCGACTTCTGGGCGACCTGGTGCGGGCCGTGTCAGGTCGAAGCGCCGATCGTGAACACGATCGCGCACCGCTACAAGGACAAGGGCCTCGCCGTCGTGGGGGTGAACACGAGCGACGAGGACGGCCTCGCAGCGGGCTTCATCCGCAAGAAGGGCCTCGGCTTCCCGGTCGTCTACGACCAGAACAACACGATCGCGAAGCAGTACGGCGTCACCAGCCTGCCGACCCTCATCGTGGTGTCGAAGACGGGAAAGATCGTCGCCATCCGTCGCGGCGTCACGAGCGACAGCGCGCTCGACGAGATCGTCCGCCGCTACCTCTGATCTCGATTCGACCTGAGAGCACCGTCGGGGCTAGGTCGAAGCGTCGCGGCGGCCGCGCATCGGGAGGAAGAAGCGCGCACCGGTGAGATCGTTCACGCCGCAGTAGAGGTCGGCGTCGAAGGTCTCCTTGAGCGTCTTCCACGTCATCACCTCGGCGACCCCGCCGGCGGCGACGACGCGACCGGCCTTCATGAGGACAACGCGATCGGCGAACTGCGCGGCCACGTTGAGATCGTGCATCACGACGAGGCACGCCATCCCGCGCTCCTTCACCTCGGTCGCGAGGAGCTCGTAGAGATCGAGCTGGTGGCGCACGTCGAGGAACGCGCCGGGCTCGTCGAGGAGGAGCACCTTCGGCTCCTGCGCGAGCGCACGCGCGACGGCGACGCGCTTCTGCTCGCCGCCCGAGAGAGCGCGCGCAGGACGGGACGCGAGCTTCAGGAGATCGCAGCGCGCGATCGCATCGTCGACGATGCCGTCGTCCTCGCTCGTCGCACGCATCCAGCCGCCTTGATGCGGCGCACGCCCCATCGCGACGACGTCCCGCACTGTGAAGTTGCCGGCGATGTCCTGCATTTGCTCCACGACCGCGAGGACGCGGGCGACCTCGGCGCGCGAGCGCGCCGCCAGCGGCTCGCCGAGGAGGCGGACCTCGCCGCTCCAGGGCACGAGCAGCCCCGACGCCACTCGCACGAGCGTCGTCTTCCCCGCGCCGTTCGGCCCCAGGACGCAGACGATTTCACCGGCCGCGACGTGGAGGTCGACCTCTCGAAGCTCGGCAGCAGGGGCCGCGGACGGCGCGGAAACCGCGGCGTAACCGGCAGTGACCTCTTGAAGGACGAGCGAAGCGCTTGCGGACGAAAGGTTTCCGACAGGTTTCAACGAAGCTACTCGATGCGTCGCGTTAGTGTATCTTGGACGCCAGGAGCTCCCGTGGAAAACAAGGCCCAAGAGAACGCGACGGATGATCGGCCGCGACGCGTCATCAAGCGGTACTCCAACCGGAAGCTGTACGATACGAAGGACAGCCGCTACGTGACGCTCCTCCAGATCGCGGAGATGGTCCGCGGCGGCGAGGAAGTCCAGATCATCGACAACAACACGAAGGAAGACCTCACCGAGGTCACCCTCGCGCAGATCATCTACGAAGAGCAGAAGCAGAAGGCGTCCTCGAGTCGCAACGTTCCGCTCCAGACCCTGAAGGACCTCATCCACCAGCGGACGGAGAAGGTCCTGTCCGATCTGCGTGAAGGTCCGATCGGGCGCCTCATCCCGGGCGCCGGCAAGACCGAGCCTCCGAGCAAGACGACGGTCTCGGAGCCGGCGAAGGCCGAGGAGAAGGACAACGGCGTGCCCGCGGCGCCTGCGTCCTCGCCCGCCTCGCCCGGCAAGCCGAGCCTGGTCGAGCAGGCGAAGGAGACCTGGGAGGACTGGCAGACGAAGATCGACGAGCGCGTGAAGGCGGTCGTCCCGAATCTCCTGCCGTGGCAGCAGCTCCAGCACGAGATCAAGCGCCTGAACACCCGTATCGAAGAGCTCGAGGAGAAGCTCGAGTCGATGGGCGACAAGGATAAGTCCTAGGATCGCCAAGCCCGCGGCTTTCCTGACTTCTGCCGCGATCGTGGGTCCGGCTCCCGGCCCGCGTCATTTCGACCCGAAAGCGGACCTTTCCCGTCGCGCTCGAGACAAAGCGGCAAAGCTCACGGCTCAGCTAGATCGCAGGAATAGCCGACTTAACATGGGAGTTACGCCCCAAGAGAAAGGCGTGAGCGATCCTAAGATGAGCCTCTTTTCTACGCCTCCCGCCACCGCGAAGCAGACCTCGGACGCATTTACCGAGGAGGCGGTAGGGCATCTCGACGCCCTCTACGCGGTCGCCTGCAAGCTGACCCGTAACCCCGCGGAGGCCGAAGACCTCGTCCAGGACACGCTCCTCAAAGCGATGCGTGCCCGGGAGCAGTTCCATGCCGGGACCAACCTGAAGGCATGGCTCTTCCGCATCCTGACGAACACCTTCATCAACAAGTACCGCCGCGGCGGGCTGGAGCGTTCGGTGCTCGAAGGCCCGGACGCCGATCCGCTGGTCGACGGATGGGTCAGCGCATCGACGATGCGGCAGCTCCGCGATCCGGAGCAGGCGGCGCTGATGCCCATCGTCGAGGGCGAGGTCCAGCGCGCGCTCGACGCGCTGCCGACCGAATTCAAGCTCGCCGTCATTCTCTGTGACGTCGAAGAGTTCAGCTACGAAGAGATCGCGCAGATCATGGGTTGCCCCATCGGAACCGTGATGAGTCGCCTTCACCGAGGCCGAAAGCTCTTGCAGCGTTCTTTGTACAATCATGCGCTGGCACTCGGTATCGTGAAGGGTGAACCGGTGAGCGAGAGGGCAAACGAGCAACCCGCAGATCTCGCGGCCTACCGGGCCAAGAGGAGGGCCTCCGCTTGATTGGTGCAGTGATGCCCCCAGTGAATCGAGACGCTTCATCTTGCCGCTCCATCGCTCGTCTCCTCGGCGCTCACGCCGACGGTCAGCTCGATGCCGCCAAGACGCTCGAAGTCGACGACCACCTCGGAAAGTGCGAGGACTGCCGTGAGCGCGTGGCGCTCGACCGAGCCATTCGCGGCTCGGTGAAGAAGGCCGTATCGACCACGACCCCCGATGATGTCCGGGCTCGCATGCTCGTCGCGATGGCGGGTGAGCGGGCCCGCGAGTCGAAGCAGCGAGCCGAGGCGGTAGCAACGGCGGCGATGGCCGTCGCGGAGCTCCGCTCGGGCGTCGAAGATGGACCTGCAGGTCGTCCGGTCATGCTCCGTCACTGGCGGACGATGCTTCCGCTCAGCGCCGCGGCCGCGATCGCGTTCGCGTGGGGCTTCGCCGGCAAGCAGCCGATGGCCGTCGGAGACACCTCCGCACGACTCGGCGCAGGTTTCAGCAACGACGAGCTCGTGAACCAGTTCGTCGACGTGCACCGCCGTCCAATCCGCCCCGAGACGCCGGATCCGAAAGAGGTCCGCGCCTTCGAGCGTGAGGTCGGTGTTCCGGTGCACGTCCCTCAGCTCGAGAAGAACGCGCGCTTCGTCGGCGGCCGACTCCTTCCCGTCCAGGGCGGCGAGCGCGCGGCGATGCTCCAGTACGAGGTCGCCCAGGCGAACGGCGGCGTCCAGCGCGTGAGCGTCTTCATCTACGATCCCCGGCGCGTCCACATCCGGAGCGCCGATCAGCTCCCGCCGCGCGCCGTCGGGACCGCGCAGGTCCGTGTCGCTCAGGCGCATGGCTACTCGCTCGCCGTCGCGCAGCACGGCGCCGTGGGCTACGCCGTCGCGAGCGATCTCGAAGACTCGAGCGCGCAGTACGCCGTCGCCGCCGACCGCGAGTAGCAGGCTCGTCTTGCGCTACGTCGTGAAACCGACGTAGCGCGAGACACGGGCACCGCTCCATCGTCGGCCGGCTCGGATAACCTCCGGGGATGCTCGAGAACGGGAGCGTCCTCGTGACCGGTGCAACGGGTCTCCTCGGAGGCCATCTCGTTGCCGAGCTGGCACGTCGAGGAGTCACGACCGTGGCGTGTGGTGGTCCGGGGCGCGGCGCCCTGGGGATCGATCTCTCCGACCCGGAGGCCGTGGCGTCGCTCGTCTCGGCTGCCCGGCCGCGGGTCGTGATCCATGCAGCGGCGGTCACGCTCATCAGCGACTGCGCGCGTGACCCCGAGCGCGCGGAGGCTGTGAACGTTGCCGGCACGGTACACCTCGCGGACGCCTGCCGCGAAGCAGGCGCGCGGCTCGTTCACGTATCGACCGATCTCGTCTTCGACGGAGAGCACGCGCCGTACGACGAGAGCGTGACGCCCGCCCCACTGTCCGTCTACGGAAGGACCAAGCTGGCCGCGGAGCGCGAGGCCGCCCAACGTGTGCCGAACCTCCTCGTCGTGCGAACGACGCTCCTCTTCGGCCCGACGCTCACCGCGCGGCGCGGGTTCTTCGATCAACAAGTGGATGCGTTGAAGACCGGCTCGCCCCGGATGCGCTTGTTCGAGGATGAATGGCGCACGCCGCTCTCGCTCCGCGCTGCCGCCGAGGCGCTCGTCGCGATGGCAGGCGAGGACGACCTCCGCGGCACGATCCACCTCGGCGGGCCCGAGCGCATGAGCCGATACGAGATGGGCGAGCGCCTCGCGCGACACCTCGGCGTCGATCCTGCCGCCGTGTTCGAGCGTGCTTCGCGTCTCGGCGTTGCCGGTGAACCACGACCGCGCGACGTCTCCCTCGACTCGAGCGCGTTCCACCACGTCTTCCCGCGCCTCGCGGTCGACGACTTCGAGAGCGAGTGCACGCGGATGGGGGTCCAATGACGCCGCCGACTTCGCGGGGCTAGGCCCAATGCCGCTCACTTAGCGAGTGTCGACGGTCGGCGTTTGCGAGCGTAGTTGCTCATCTTGAGCTTCACGGCGCGTGGAAAGCGTCGTTCGGA
>MKVQ01000017.1:0-153009 GCA_001899635.1 Myxococcales bacterium 68-20
CCCACTTCCCAGCGCTCAGTCTCATGCCTGCGAGCTTGGACGCTCGGGCGCGCTCCCGAAAGGCCGCCCCTTCAAGCAGCGGATACGGAGCTGCGAGCCGAGCGGCGCGCGCGTCGCGGCCTCTCTCTCCGCCGATCACCATCGGCGGCTCCGTTGAAGCGGAATTGTGCAGGTTCTCTGAGGCGCGGATCGGATTCTCTCCGCCGATCACCATCGGCGGCTCCGTTGAAGCGGTACCTCGCGCTCCCGCTTCGGAGCTCCAACGGGCGGCTCTCCGCCGATCACCATCGGCGGCTCCGTTGAAGCAGGCGTACCGCGTAGCTCTGTGGCGTCTCGTTGATGCCCTCTCCGCCGATCACCATCGGCGGCTCCGTTGAAGCAACGTGGCAATGCTCGGGGAACCGGAAGCCGACGACTCTCCGCCGATCACCATCGGCGGCTCCGTTGAAGCGCGTTGTCGTCCTCGTTCATCGTCCACGTGTCGACCAACTCTCCGCCGATCACCATCGGCGGCTCCGTTGAAGCGCGTAGTTTCCGCCGAGCGTGACCTTGTAGCGCTGACCGCTCTCCGCCGATCACCATCGGCGGCTCCGTTGAAGCTCAGATCGTGCCGATCAGACTGGTGCACGCTTCTCGCGGCTCTCCGCCGATCACCATCGGCGGCTCCGTTGAAGCGGAATGCCGCGTACGGAAACGCTCCGAGCCAGGCCGCCCTCTCCGCCGATCACCATCGGCGGCTCCGTTGAAGCGAGCGAGAAGAGCCTGCGGCTCCGCCGCCGATGGCTCCCTCTCCGCCGATCACCATCGGCGGCTCCGTTGAAGCGACGTGAAGATCACCGCCGTACGCCCGGAGCCGGCGGCTCTCCGCCGATCACCATCGGCGGCTCCGTTGAAGCCCCACGAAGCGGTAGACGTGGAGCTTCAGGATCGATTCCTCTCCGCCGATCACCATCGGCGGCTCCGTTGAAGCGCTCAGGTGGACGGCCGGTATACGGATCCACTGGGCTCCTCTCCGCCGATCACCATCGGCGGCTCCGTTGAAGCGAGCGCCGCCCTCGATGGCCTCCGTCATCGGGGGCGGCTCTCCGCCGATCACCATCGGCGGCTCCGTTGAAGCCCGGGAGTGGGGCCAACGGTGGATTGCACGACGGGTCTCTCCGCCGATCACCATCGGCGGCTCCGTTGAAGCGAGCGACCACTTGATTGACTCGCCACGCTCGTCGCGCCACTCTCCGCCGATCACCATCGGCGGCTCCGTTGAAGCGCGCGCACGTTGAGCCCAGACGGGGCGGCGACCTTCGCGGCTCTCCGCCGATCACCATCGGCGGCTCCGTTGAAGCAACACGTCGCGCGACCTCAGGGGAGCGCCACCGAGTCCCTCTCCGCCGATCACCATCAGCGGCTCCGTTGAAGCGGCGACCGAGCCGAGAACGGCGTTGCCGACGAGCACGCCTCTCCGCCGATCACCATCGGCGGCTCCGTTGAAGCTGCAGAAACCCCAGGTGGCTTGCTATCCCATCGGCTAGCTCTCCGCCGATCACCATCGGCGGCTCCGTTGAAGCCACGGGACCGCTGTAGATATGCAGCGCGATACAGAGAAGCTCTCCGCCGATCACCATCGGCGGCTCCGTTGAAGCGAGATGCTCTCGCGCCGCGCGCTCGACTTCGCGCAACGCTCTCCGCCGATCACCATCGGCGGAGAGCGTTGAAGCCAGCTCCCGTGCCGCTCAGAGCGCCGTTTCCGAAGGCTCTCCGCCGATCACCATCGGCGGCTCCGTTGAAGCGGGTCGGACGACCCGCCGCCGCCACCGCCGCCACCGCCTCTCCGCCGATCACCATCGGCGGCTCCGTTGAAGCCGTCCGGCCGATGAGGGTCTCTCGGGGTCGATGTCGCCTCTCCGCCGATCACCATCGGCGGCTCCGTTGAAGCGCCGTCAGGCAGAACGCAGCGCGGATGAAGCGCTATGCTCTCCGCCGATCACCATCGGCGGCTCCGTTGAAGCTAGGTCTGCAGCGGAGACGGAGAGCGGCGCTCGGTCCTCTCCGCCGATCACCATCGGCGGCTCCGTTGAAGCCCGCTCCGGACGGCGCGGAGCTACGCCCGGCTCTTCTACCTCTCCGCCGATCACCATCGGCGGCTCCGTTGAAGCGGCGGCACCGTCGGCGCGCTGCGCAGCGCCTCGCGCGCCTCTCCGCCGATCACCATCGGCGGCTCCGTTGATGCCGCGCCACGAGGGCGGCGTGCTCCTCCGCGGAGAGGTTCCTCTCGAAAACTACCGTTGCCTCCTCATGCGCGCCCCCGCGACCGGAAGCCATTTCGCTTTGGACTTCGTTTGCGGGCAGAAGGTGGTGCCGGTGAACGTGAAGGGGCAAGTCATGGTCAACCACTTTGGTCCCGTGCTCGCCGGGCAAGGAATCGCGCAGCTACTCCATCTCCATGCCCGCGAGTACCTCGCGGACGGCCGGCTCGTGCAGGTCCTGCCCGAATGGGCGGACGAAACCTGGCCCCTCTACGCCGTCTACCACTTCGCAAGAAACATCTCGGCCGAGATACGCGACTTCGTCGACTACATCGTCACGCTGACGCGTGAGACGAGCAACGGCGCGCACGGCGTTGTCGTACCGAAACGAGCAAAGCGTCGAAGAGCTCGGTGAGTGTCGAAGACGCTGTGGGCTAGAATGGATCACACCACGATCGGGTTCCTCTCTGGGTCGAGGGTGACGTTGCCCACGGGCGTCCAGTTGCGCGACTCGCCGGTCCAGCGACGAGTTCGAGCCTCTCCACCGATTCCAGACGGGCAGCGCCGCTTCTCCCGTCGTGAAAGGTAGCGCGGCCCACGACCGAGCTCGACGGTGAGCGACGTCGGTGGCTGGCTTCCCGGGCCGACGACATCAACACGCATGCGACGCCTACCATCGCAGACTCGCGACGGCAGAGCCAAAGGCGGCCCTCTCGATCGCCTCACCCTCGCGCTGCGATGCAGCAGCGCCACGGAGCTCGTGTCACCAAACGGGCGGACGTCGATGGAGCTCGAAGCTCACGCCTTCGATTGCGCGTCGACGAGCTCGCTCGTCGACGCGCTGGCGTGAACCATGCTCCGAGATGCGCTCGAAAGGACGGTCGGCCATGGCAAAGATGGTTGGCAAGCAGAAGGATGTCGCGGGCCTCCTCAACTCGCTCATCGAGGTCGACCTCGACGCGATCGCGGCATACGAGGTCGCGATCGAGCGACTCGACGACGACGCCGACCAGGCGCAGCTCGGCGAGTTCAAGGGCGACCACGAACGTCACGTGCGTGAGCTCCAGCCTCTCGTCACGGAGCTCGGCGCGACTCCGGTGGAGAAGGCCGACATCAAGCGCGTGTTGATCAAAGGCAAGGTCGTGCTCGCGGCGATCGTCGGCGACCGGTTGATCCTCGTGGCGATGAAGACGAACGAGGACGACACGAACCTCGCCTACGATCAGGCCCTCGGCCGCGACGATCTACCGGCGCACGTCCGCGAGTTGCTGCTCCGGAACCGCGACGACGAGCGACGGCACCTGGCCTACATCGAGAAGCGTCTCGCGCAGTACGAGCTCACCGAGCCGGGAGAGGTGGAGCCACCGAGCCGGGCCCAGGGAGCGCAGGCGAGCGAGAGCGACGTCGCGCAGGCGGGCGAGGTCCCGAGCACCCGGTGACTCACCGGCGACGGCGCAACGCGGGCGCGAGTCGCTCCGCACGAGCGACCGCGCACGCATCTCGTCGGCCCGCCGTCAGTCGGAACAGGTCATGCCGGCATCGCACGTCACGTCGGGAAGCATCCCCGCCGTGCCCAAGCGCACCGGCTCCGCCTCGAAGCCGAACGCGAACGAGATCGCGCCGCACGAGAGGCCACGTCCGTCCTCTTTCTGCGTGAGAGGGAGGTCGCGCGCGCGACAGACCGAGTCGCGCAGCAGCCCGAGGAACTGACCGCTCTCGCAGATCCGCGTCCCGTTGAGCTCGAGCAGCTGCACGATCGAGAGGAGCTCGTTCGCTGGCGTTCGACCAGCAACGACAGCGTCCGTCATACGGATGGATCCGCTCCCATCGCGCACGATGCGGGCGGTCAGCATGCCATCGCTGGTGTTTAACTCATTGCCGATCAGGCCGAACGTCAGATCCTGGGCCTGCACGACGAGCACGTCATCGGCGACATAGCCCTTGATCGCCCCCGTCCAAACGGGGTCCTTGCCGTCGACGATCTTGCCGGGTGAGTGAGCCCACGTGTCGCAACCATCCCACTGTGGCCCTGCCTCCGGAAGCGTGCCGCCGTCGCACCCCACCGACGAGAGCCCGGTGGCCGGGACGATGTGTACCGTGATCTCGTCGTCGTTCGAGAGCCCGTTGTAGCCGAACAGGCCAATGAGGTTCGTGAAGGCCCCGAGATCGATCTGTTTGTTGACCAGATCCCCGACGAGGTCACTGCCAGCATTGGTGCCGTTGAAGGCAGCGAAGCTCTCACTGATCGTGAGGAGGGCGTTGTCGATGCCGCCGTCCGCATCGGCCATGATGCCCTTGGACGACGTGCAGGGAGGATCGGAGGTCGTCGAGCCCGGAATCCCGGTACACCGACCGTCGAGGTCGTAGCCCATGACCTCTCCGTTCTTGCGCGCATAGAAGCGCCGGACACCAAGGACGTAGTTCTGCGCGCCTGCGTCTGCGGGGATCTTGTCCGCGGTGGGCGGCAGCGGCGGGTGAAGCTTCTTGCAAGGATCTTCCGGGACGATGATGTCGTCGACCACGTCGGCCGTCGCGGCATCGGGGCGAAGAAGGCCTTCCTCGTCGTTCACGCCGACGATCAGCTGACACGCTGCGAGGGCCGACAACGAAACGAAGCCGAGCGCGAGAGCGCGACGTCCGAGCACTCAGAACCTTCCTTCGATCGATGCCCCGCCGAGCGACGGAGAGACGCGCACACTCGAGACGCTCGCCGTGTTCGCCGTTCCGCTCGGAGAGTCCTTGCGGAGGACGAGGTAAACGCCGACGCCGAGGGCGACGGCGCCCACCGGCACGAGCACGTTGGCGACGTTCGCGAACGTTCGCGCGTCGTCCTTCGTCGCGTTCGCGTCGTTCCATGCGGACGAGCCCTCGAAACAACGACCGCTCACGGGGTCGAAGTCCGCCCGGCTCGCGCCTGGGTTCTTCGCGGCGGAGCACTTGTCCTTGCCGGCGCCGTTCGTGGTCGCCGTCAGGATGCCGAAGACGCCTCCCGCAACCATGACGCCGAGGCCCGCGGCGCCGACCACGAACCCCGTCGTCCGGAGGCTGTTCGTCGGCGGCGGCCGCTCGCTGCTGGAGAACGCAGCACGCTCCGCAGGCTGGACCTCCGCTGCCGACGGCGCTGCCTTCTCTTCGTCGGCGAGAGCCGGGACGCGGACCTGCTGCTGGACGCCGTCGTTCGCGGTCGTCACGCTCGTGCGAAACGGCTGCTTTCCGGGCGCGGCGACGACGATCTCGTGCGTGCCCGGATCCACGGCGATGCCCGCGGACCACGACGGCTGCAGGTATTTCACTCCGTCGAGCGTGACCTCGGCCCCGGCGATCGCCTCGGGCATCACGATCACGACACGCGAGATGCGCGGCTCGAGCTTCGCGATGTGCTCTTCGGCGAGCTTGATGCGATCGAGACGCGGCCGCTCACCGGCCTTCGAGATCGCGCGTAGCTCCTGGAAGCGCGCGTAGGCGCTCGCCCACTTGCCGATCTCCTCGTAGCAGACCGCGAGGTTCTGGAGCGTGCCGCCCGCGGGATCGAGACGGTAGCTCTCGAGGAGCATCGGACACGCCGGGGCGAACTCGCGCTTCGCGAGCAGCACCTTCGCGCGCTGGAAGAGGTCTTCGGCCGCGGCCGAGCGATCGGCGGTGGGATCCGCCAGCGCCGATCCGGTCACCGTGAGCGCCTGGGCTCCGATCGCGACGGAGATCGCGAGGACGCGAAGCGAGCGGGTCATCGTCGGTCCTCCGATATCGGAGGCGCCGTGGTCGGCGGTGCTGGTCTCACGGGTTGGGACGCGCTCGGGACGGGGCGTATGCGCGGCGGGCGGGGCTGGGGCGTCGGCTCGGGGGGAGGCTCCGCCGAAGCCGTCGCGCTCGGCACGATGCCTACGCGAGTTGCGCTCGTGACAGGCGGAGGGGGCGGCGACTCGAACGTCGAATGCTCGGCGCTCGGTGCATCCGAAGGCTCCGCGGTCGCGCTCCGCGACAAGGGCGTCGAGACCGGGCCCGTCGATGCCAGCCACGCCCGGAGCGCGAGGGCTCCGAGACCGAGGAGGACGATTCCGCCGATGCTCGAGCCGAACAGCCACATGCGGCGGCGCCTCGTCGGTGCGAGGTCCAGCACCGTCTCCGTCACCGCGAACGCGGGAACGGAGGGCCTCGCCGCCGGGGGGATGAGGCTCACGCTGGGCTTGTCGGCACGGTCGATGCGGTCGGCGGAGAGCAGGCCGGACGGCGTGGCGAACGGGCGCAGGCCGGAGGCGAGATCGTTCAACGATGCGCGACGCGCAGGATCCTTCACGAGACACGCGAGGACGAGCTTCTCCAGCGCCGGAGGGACCTCGGGCCGGAACGCGTGGATCGGGTGGGGTCGATCGGCTGTGATGGCGGCAAGCACGCCGGCCACGTTGTCCGCATCGAAGGGCACGTGCGCGCTGAGCAGCTCGTAGAGCACCACGCCGAGCGCCCAGACATCCGTTCGATGATCGACGCGCTTGGCGCTTCGGATCTGCTCCGGCGACATGTACGCCGGTGAGCCGAAGACGGCCTGCGTCTCGGTGAGCTTGGCGTCGCCCTCCACGGACGCGAGCTTGGAGATGCCGAAGTCGAGGACCTTGACGAGGGCGCTCCCATCGCGACGCTGCGCCAACCAGAGGTTCGACGGCTTGATGTCGCGATGCACGATCCCGGCCGCGTGCGCCTCGGCCAGCGCTTCGGAGGCCTGGAGCACACAGTCCACGGCGAGCGGGATCGGTAGCGGCCCGCGCGCGACGAGCTGCCCGAGATCCGCCCCTTCGAGGAGCTCCATCGCGATGTAGGGAAGCCCGTGCTCCGTCATCCCGACGTCATGGACGCGGATGACGTGCTCGCTCTTGATTCGTGAGGCCGCCCGCGCCTCCCGGAAGAAGCGCTCCACGCTCGCCGCATCCGCTGCGAGGCGGGGATGGAGGAACTTCACCGCGAGAGGCTCACCGAGCTGAAGGTGTCGGGCGGCAACGACAGCCCCCATGCCTCCATCTCCGATGCTGTGTTCGAGCTGGTATCGACCGGCGATCACGTCGCCCGGTCGAGGGAGCCAGACCTCCTGGTCCGGCCCCGTAGTGCTCTTCCACCTCGTCGCAGCCTCGTCGCTCAAGACGTGACCATTCTACACAAACGGCGAATACGCGAATGGAGGACCTCGGATCGGCTTCCCTGGCGCAATCACTGGCCTGGGATGTGCGCGAGGTGTAGCCGGTCGGCTTCCGGCCGGCTTCCCTGGCGGAATCACGGGCATGGGAGCCACGGCGATGGCGGTTAGGCGCGTGAGACGCACCGAGCCATCCGAGGTGCTACAGGTGCGACGTGCCGGCCATCCTCCGCCTCGCTGGGTTTCTCATCGCCGGCGCGTGCAGCCTCTTGGCCGCACGCTCGGCGGCCGGAGCGGAGGGCGCGGAGCCGGAGCCCCACGACGGGCTGGCCTATGAGGCCGTCGGCCGAGGATGCCCGCTGGAGAGCACGTACCGGGCCGAGGCGCGCCAGCGTATGCCCGAGCGGACGGATCGCGCGCGCACGCTTCGGGTGAAGCTGTCGCCGGTGCCCCGCGGCTTCGAGGGCACGGTCGAAGCGATCGAGATCTCGGCAGGGAGGCCTCATGTCGTGGCCTCGCGCACCGTCGCGGGCACGACGTGCGAGGAGGTCGCCGACGCGACTCTGTTGCTCGTCGCGCTCGGCCTCCTCGAAGCGCGCCCTCCTCCGGCTCCGCCGCCGGCGCCTGCGCCCGCGCCGGAGGCCGCGCCGATCGAGCCGGCGCCCGTCCGTCCGGCCGTCCGGCCCACCTTCCACGTCGCGGGCCTTGCGCTCGCGGCGTCGGGATTCGGACCGGTCGCCGTCGGGGGCGGAGCGCGCCTCGGCGTCGGGCTCGAGCGGCGCGGCCTCGTCCGACCCGAGCTCCGTCTGGGCGTCGATGTCGTCGGCGAGGCGGAGCTACGGAACGCCATCGGCACGGCACGTCGCTCCCTGCTCGCGGGGCGGGTCGACCTCTGCCCGCTCGCGTTCGGAACCCGACCCGTGCTCGCTCGTATCTGCGCGGCCGGCGCGGTCGGAGAGGTACGTGTGCGCGGCGAGAACGTGGCCTCCCCCCGGGACGAGGGCCGGCTCTACACGGCCGTCGGAGGCCTCCTGCGCGGCCATGCTCGCCTCGCCGGTGGCCTCGGTGCCGACCTCTCCGTCGGCGTCCTCGCCCCGATCGCGCCACATCGTTTCTTCTTCGAGCCCGACGCGACCTTGTTCCGACTCGATCGACCGGTACCCTTCGTCGAGGGGGGCCTCTCGTGGTCGATTCCGTGATCGCGGCGCGCCCTGGCGCGCATGGTCAGCGAGACACGCCCATGAGCCCGGGTGCGGCCACCAAGACCGAAGAGCCT
The DNA here is from genome assembly GCA_001899635.1 of Myxococcales bacterium 68-20. Taxonomy (GTDB): domain Bacteria; phylum Myxococcota_A; class Polyangia; order Polyangiales; family Polyangiaceae; genus Labilithrix. The sequence goes on from MKVQ01000017.1 coordinate 8,639, forward strand.
CGCGCGCGTCTGGCGCGGCTCGTCGAGGAGTACTTCGACGCGGTCTTTCGCGCCGTAAGGCGGTTCGGCGCGCCCCCGTCGCTCGCGGACGACGGAGCACAGCAGGTGTTCTTGGTGGTCGCATCGAAGCTCGACACGATCGCTCCGACCAGCGAACGAGCATTTCTCTTCGGCACCGCGTTTCGTGTCGCGAAGGAGCTTCGGCGCCGAGCGAGCGACGTGCCACGCAGCGACGACGGGGAGCGGGCCGTCCTCTCACGAGCGGACTCGTCGCCCGATCTCGAAGAGCTCCTCGATCGAAAGCGGGCGCGCATCGTCCTCGACGAGCTACTCGCCGCCATGCCCGAGGACCTGAGGGCGGCCTTCGTTCTCTACGAGATCGAAGGCCTGTCGGTGCCCGAGATCGCCGAGGCGCTCGGCCTCCCCCAGGGGACCGCAGCGTCGCGGCTGCGACGCGCACGAGAATGTTTCGACGAAGGGCTCGCGCGGCACCGGGCGAAGGAGCGCTTTCGCGGTGAGAAGGCTCGAAGCATGGCGAACGAGGCGGCGAACGAGAACGAAGGAGGTGCGTGATGGACGTCCCGAAGCGAATCGTCGACGACCCCTCCGCCGACTCGGTCGCACGTGCGCTCATCGAGGACGCGCGCGTCGAGACCGCGGGCCCGGGTGGCAAGGCACGGACGCTCGCCGCCCTCGGCCTCGCCGGCGGGGCCGGATTGGCATCCACCTCCACGGCCTTCGCGGGGCTGAAGGTGCTCGGCGCCGGCGTGCTCGTCGTGGGCGGCGTCGTGGGCTTGGGTGCATGGATGATGACGCGCGAAGATCCGCCTGCGCCGGTCCATGCCGGCAGCTCGGTCATCGCGCAACCGCCCGTCGCCCCGAGCATGTCCGTCGTGACTCCGGTGGCCGAGACCGCGCGCACGCCGGACGTCGCTCCGAGGTCCGATGCACCACGCATCGTTCCGAAGAGCGCACCGCGCGCGCCGGCCGCTCCGGCAGCGTCCGCGTCTTCTGCCGCGCCGAGCCGGCTCGCGGAGGAAGCGCGAAGCCTCGAGGTCGCTCGTCGCGCGCTCGAGGGGCATCAGGCAAGATCGGCACTCGCCGCGCTCGACCGCTACGAGCGTGATTTTCCGCGCGGAGAGCTACGACCCGAGGCGACGGCGCTTCGCGTCGAAGCGCTCGCAGCGTCGGGCGACGAGAGCTCCGCGCAAGCGCTGGGGCGCCAGTTCTTGTCTCGATATCCGGGACATCCGGCGGTCCCGCGTGTGCGTCGTGCGATGGGCGCGACGAATTTCTGATCGACGCGAGGGGTGAACCGCATGGTCGCTCATTCAAGGGCGGCAACGACCGGCCACCCAAGGCTCGACCTCTTGCTCGGAGATACCCCATGACCATCCGCCACCTCGTCTCGCTCTTCGCCGTCCTGTCCCTCACCGCCGCCGGTGCAGCGTGCAATGGAGACGACGTGCCCGTCGGCGGGACCGGCAAGAGCGACAAGCTGGGCAACGCGGGCGATCCGAACGATCCGGACGCGTCGGGCGGCTCGAGCAACCCGAACCAACCGGCGGACGCGGTGTGCTCGGACAAGCCGTGCGGCGGCGGCTGCTCGGAAGAAGGCGCCCCGCAGGCGCTCGCGTGCAACGCGCAGGGCAAGTGCGTGGCGGCGGACTCGGTGCTCGGGTGTACCGGGGCGGCGGCGTGCAAGAACCGCACGTGCGGCTCGGGATGCTCGCAAGAGGGAGCGTCGGAGGCGCTCGCATGCAACGCGCAGGGAGAGTGCGTAGCGGCCAGCTCGGCGCTCGGGTGTACGGGGGCAGTGATCTGCGCTCAGGCCGCGTGCGGCGCAGGCTGCTCGCAGGAAGGCGAGCCGTCGATGGAGTGCAACTCCAAGAAGGAGTGCGTCCCGGCGGGCTCGGCGCTCGATTGCTCGCCGTGTGAGGGCAAGACGTGCGGTGCAGGCTGCTCGGAAGAGGGGCAGGCACCGAAGAAGTGCAATGCGCAGAAGCAGTGCGTGCCCGAGAGCGATCCGCTCGGCTGCTGAAACGGCGATGGGATCGAGCCGGCCGCTCGAGCGACATGCGGCCGGCTCGTCCTTTCGGACACTCGAAACCGAGATGCGTGCTCGTTTCGCCTCTAGCCCCGGCTCCGGCGTAGGCCTTCGGTCGCCGAGGCCGACCGCTCGAGCCCCCTCGCGACGCTCCAGACGGCACTCGGGTGACGCTCCGCCGGCGACGGGAGATAGGTGACGATGGCGTCGAGGAGGGGCCCCACACCCCGGCGTGCACGCAGCGAACCGCACGTGACGACGAGCACGCGTGAGTCCCGCGCGATCGTCGCTTCGCGGAGGGCGCGCGCGAGCTCGTCCCCGCCCACGTCGAGACCAGTGGTGGACGCGCCGAGGATCGAGTCGTCGAGCTCGGCGCACACGTCCACGATGCGGCGGCGCAGGCGATCGACGACCTGCTGCACCGCTGCCGGCACCGGGCGAAGCTCGCGGTCTCCGTTCTCGCGTTCGAGGACGAGGCGCTGCTCGAGAAGATCGATGAGGTGCGACCCGAGCTCGTCGTTGTAGGGCAGGTGGACGGGGACGGCGGTCACTCCGAGATCGGAGAAGATGGAGTCCACCATCGCTTCGAGGTCCTGCGCAGCGCTGACGTCGTCGATGAACGCGATGCAAGGCACGCCGCGGACGTACATCTCTCGCAGCGCCGCCTCGGCGGTCTCGGCATCTCCCCGGGCACCGTCGAGCACCACCACGGCACCGTCGAGCATGTGCGGTCGGCCCTCGACGATCGAAACGCTCGTCGCCTCGTCCGCGAAGGGGCCCGAGCGAGGCGTCCACGTCCCGACTTGCGGCCGAACGCGTCCACCTTCGCCGAACGTCCCGGAAACGGGACGCTCGTCGCTCGTGAGCTCGACGATCCGCTCTCGACACGTCGCACTCCCGGCGTCGATGCCGCCCATGATGCCGATGTTGCGCAGGCGGGTGACGTAGCGTTGCATGAATACTCCTGAGCGAGCACGCGCGACGAGACGCTCCTGGCGAGCGCCCTGCGCGATGAGAGAAAGGGCAACGACCTCGGCGCTCACGCGGCACGTGGCAAGGAGCCGCAAGAAGCAGCGAGGCCGGCTTCGCGTGGAGCGGAGCCGGCCTCGAGGTGCTCTTCGACAGCTCGAAGGGACGCCTACAGACCCGCTCCGCGGTGGGGAAGCTCGAGGATCACACGATGGCAGGGCATGTCGCCGGTAACTTATGAGGTTTCGGGGCCGGAACGTCAAGGCTGCCCGCCCCGCCCGTGAGACGCTCCTGATCGTGGGGAGTTTCCACCCTGGTGTTAGAAATCCTCGGATGAACCGCCTGGGCAGACTCGTCGGCGCGCTCTCCGCTCTCGTCCTCGCATCGCTCGTATCGGCATCGACCGGATGCGGATCCTCCCGCAGCGCCTACGACGACGAACGAAACGGCGCCTCCTCGGGCAACGGCAACGGCAAGAACGGCAACGGCTCGCTCGGCGCGAACGACAACGTGGACTCCGGGGAGCCGGCCGGCGGCGGCGGCGGCTGCGAGAAGATGGACATCGTCTTCGTCATCGACAACTCGGGAAGCATGGGCGAGGAGCAGGAAAACCTCGCCACGAACTTCCCGAAGTTCGTCTCCGTGCTCGACTCGACGACGACGTCGAGCGGCACGCCGCTCGACTACCGCGTCGCGGTCACGACGACCGGCAAGAGCTACCGCGTCATGCTCCCCTTCGGCTTCTCCGACGAGGAGAAGGGCGATGACGGCGCCTTCCGCAACAACTGCGGAGGCAGCCAGCGATGGCTCGAGAAGGCGGAGGCGGCGACCTCGTTCCCGTGCCGCGCGAAGGTCGGCACGAGCGGACCGAGCGAGGAGATGCCCCTCGAGTGCATGAAGCTCGCGCTGAATGACCGCATCGCCGACGGCACGAACGCGGGCTTCCTGCGCGACGACGCGCTCCTCGCGGTGGTCTTCCTCACCGACGAGGACGACTGTTCGTTCTCCGCCACGACGCTCGACGAAGGGTTCGGCGACCTCTGCGAGGACAACGCGAGCGCGGAGAAGCCGGAGAGCTACGTCACGTTCCTCGACGATCTAAAGCACGATCGCGGACGCTGGGCGACCGCGGTCATCGCGGGCAAGACCGACTGCCAGTCCTCGTTCGGAAACGCCGCGGAGGCGAAGCGGCTCGGCCAGTTCGTCACGGAGACGGGAAAGAACGCCGTCTTCAGCAGCATCTGCGACGGCGACCTGTCGAAGTCGCTCGAGCAGGCGATCGCGAAGTTCGGCGAAGCCTGCAAGTCCTTCCCCACTAACGTGAAGTAACGCCGATCCGGACAGAGCTCCGGTCAGAGCTTCAGCGCGCGAAGATCCAACCCGTCGCCCGTGAGCGGCGGACAGAAGTAGTACCCGCCGGAGACGGCGCGGGTGAAGCGCGTGAGCGCGTCGACCACGCCGTCCTCGAGGCCCGCCATGCGACTCAGCATGCGCTCGAAGCGATCCAGCTCCTTCACGTAGGAGACGAAGTAGAGGCCGTGCTCGTCGACGCTCCCCCACGGCATCGAGCGCCGGAGCATGAAGGCTGCGGGCTCGAAGCTCTCCTGCGCCGAGCGCTTCACGTGCGCGGTCTCCGGTGCGTCGGGGATCTCCTCGTTCGTCTCGATGCGCCGGCCGATGATCGCGTCGCGCCCGGCCATGTCGTGCGCGTTGAAGCGCGCGAGGTCGTGGACGTAGCGCTGCACGGCGACGAAGCTCGCCCCTCCCATTCCGGGCTCGCTGCTCGAGACGATCGCGGCGGAGACCGCGGCGTCCTCCCGAGGGTTCTCGGTGCCGTCTTCGTATCCGGTGAGGTCGCGGCCGCCCCGGTAGCGGAACGTGTCCGTCGTCTCCGAGAGACGAAAGCCGGGACCGAGCTTGCGCCGGATCGTCATCGCTCGATCGAGGACGGCGCCGCGGTCGTCGCCGTCGATCGAGATCCAGAGCGCTCCCTGCGTCGAGGGGAAGCTCACGCCCACGCCGCTCACGGCCGGGAAGCCACGAAGGCCGGGCACCGACGCCTCGAGCGCACGCGCGAGCGGCTCGCCGATGCCGACGACGATGTCGGAGGCCGCGGCCTCGGATCGGAGCGCCGTCAGGCCACTCTTCGGGTCTGCCCCGGGCTCGAGGTCGAAGACGAGGACGGTACCAAGCGCGGAGACCGGACGAAGGATGGGTGTTTGCGGCTTCATGTCAGGACCTAGGACGGTTGCGACGTGGAATGTCAGAAGCTCGGCTCGTTCTTGGTCTCGCCGAGCTCGCTCATGAAGGAGCGATGACCGAGATCGCCGGCCGCGAACTCGGCGCGCACGCGGCGAAGGAAGTAGACGATCTGCGGGCTCTTGAGGCGCCCCTCGACTTCGACCTCGCCGAAGCGGAAGACGCGCTGCCCACCGTCGAGCGTCTTCTGGTCGACGATCGAGCCGCCCTTGCCGGCGTCCTTCGTGGAGGCCACCGGCTCCACAGTCTCCTTGCCGACGAGCGGCGCCTGCACGCCGGCGTCCGCTTCGTCCGTGGGCGGCGGCTTGTTCGCCCCGCCCGCGGGCTTCTTCGCGGGTGCAGCAGCGGGCCTCTTGGCGGCGGGCTTCTTCGTCTGCGCCGCCGCAACGAGCGACACCGCGCTGAGGAGCATGACCAAGAAGAAGGTGATGCGACGGCGGCGCGTCTCGCTTCGTGAGCGCCCGCCACGAGGCCTGGCGGTTCGCTTCGGAGTCGGGGCTCGCATCATGATTTGCTCCCCGGTTTCGCGGGCGCCGAAGCCGGTGGTGGTGGTGCGGGCACGGCATGCTTCGCCGCCGTGAGCTGACGCTCCGCTTCGGGACGCGACGGATGCTCACGCGGAGCGTCGTCGAGGAAGCGCTCGAAGTACTGCTTCGCCTCGGCGGGCCGCTTCAACGACTCGGCCTGGAGGATGCCCATGTTGAAGAGGGCGGCGACGTTGTGCGGGTCGCGCTCGAGCACCTTGTCGAGGAGCGAGCGCGCCTCCTCGACGAGCTTCGTGTCCTTGCCGCCCGCCTCACCGCGGAGGGCAGCAGCGAGCCCGATCTGAGCGGCGGCCTCGTCGGGCGCGGCAGCGAGCGCGCCCTTGTATTGCTCCGCCGCCTTTGCGTAAGCGCCCGCGCGGAGGAGCACCGCGCCCATGTTGAGGCGCGACGTCGTGTCGTGAGGATCTTCCTGTGCCGCCTTCGAGAACGCCTGGAACGCGGCCGCGTCGTCGCCGCCTGCGAGGTGCACGAGGCCCTGCACGCGATGGGCAACGGCGCTCTTCGCGTTCACGTCGAGCGACTGCTTCACGAGGAGCTGCGCGGTGTCGCGCTCGCCCTTGCCGAGGTGGCAGAGCGCGAGCTCGGCGAGGGCCGTGGCGTCGCCCGGCTTCCGCACCAGCACCTCACGCGCCTGCGCGATCGCCTTGTCGTGTTGGCTGGAGTCACGAAGCGCCGCGACGAGGAGCGTGCGAGCGTCGAGCGCGCCCGGATGATCCTTCACGAAGTCCTCGAGCGTCCTCGCGGCGTCCTTGTTGGAGCCGCGACGGCGCCTCACCTCGGCGAGCGCGACGGCGACCTCCTCGCGCTCCGGTGCGATCTTCGCCGCGGCCTCGAGCTGCTCTTCGGCGTGCGCGAGGTCACCTGCGCTCGCGAGCACGACGCCGAGGTCGAACCGCGCCTCCCACAGCTTCGGGTCGATCTGGATCGCCTCGCGGAAGAGCGCGATCGCCCGCGTCTGCATCTTCGGATCCTTGGCCGCGGCGACGCCCTCGACCATGCGCTGCACGGCCAGCGGATTCGCAGGCGGGAGCCCGGTCTCGGCCGTCTTCGCGCCTTGCTGCACCTTGCTCCCGCCGCACGCAGGGGCGGCGAGCGACGCGAGGAGCACGAAGGCGATGCGAGCGTGCTTCACTTGGAGCCCTTCTTCGGCGCCTTCGCAGGGGCGCGCTTCTTCGGGGGCTTCGGCTCCTTCGGCTCCTTCGGCTCCTCCGACTTCTTGGGTTCATCGTCGTCCGGCGCCATCGCACCTGGCTTGGCGGGAGCGGGAGCGGGAGCGATAGCGGGCGCTGGCGCAGGCTTCGTGGTCGGCTTGTCGGCGGATGCGCCTCGGCGCGGGCCGTCGAGGAGTGCGGGAAGAGGCATCGGGCCCTGTGAGCGGACCTCGAAGCCGGTCTCCTTGAAGGGCGGGTAGAGCTCGGCGTTCAGGCGGCCGAGGGCGGTCCGCATCTGTGCGGTCCACTGGTTGTAGATCCCGAGCTCGATCGCCTTCCTCCAGCCGTTCTCGTAGGCGTCGAGGGAGCGCTCCTCGATCGGAACGACGAACTCGTCGATCTGCATCTGGTACTGCTCCTTGTCCGCATCGGAGAGCCCCGAAGGCGCCGGCGAGTCATGGAGCGCCTTGGCGAACGTCTCGTACGTGCGACCGATCTGGTAGAGCGCCGCGGTCGTCCACTCCGCGACGCCGAGCGAGACGACGTCGAGGAACACGTTCGATGCTTGCTTGAGGAGCTCGGCCTTCTGCTTGAGGCGCTGGGAGAGCTGCTTCACGTCGCCCGTGATCTGGATCGCGTCGAAGCGCGCGAGGACACGCTCGCCCTCCAGGTACCGTGCGCGCGCCGCAGCGTACTTGCCGTCGGGACCGAGCTCGCCTTTGCGATGCTTGCCGATGTCGACGGCGGAGCGGAGCGCGTCGTCGGCCGCCTTCTCCTCGCCGTTCTTCACGAGCGCCAGCGCGAGGAGGACGTAGCCCTGGACGCGATGGTCCTGGTTCTTCGAGCGGGCCACGTAGCGGCGATAGAGATCGGCCGCCTCCTTGTTCCGACCGGCGTTCTGATGCGCCTTGCCCATCTGGAAGACGACCTCGTCGGCGTCGCTCGACGAGCCGTGGCTCTGGAGGTAGCGATTGCCGTTCGCGATCGCCTTGTCGTGCTCGCCGGTCGCGACGCGGAGGACGACGGCGTTGAACGCCGCGTCCTTCGAGTGCTCGAACCTCTGGTAGTGCGGGTGGTCCTTGTCGGACAGCCCCGCGATGGCCTCGTGGAAGTCCGCCGACTCGGCGAAGAGCCCCATCGACTGGAACGTCGTCGCGGCGATCCACGCGCCCTGCGGCGACTCCGGCCGATCGCGGTAGTCCTTGCCGGTGACGAGCTGCGCGGCTTCCTTCAGCGTCTGGTGATCGCCGGCCTTCTGCGCAGCGAGCTCGGCGTTCACGCACGCCTGCGCCGCGCGCGGATCCTTCGGGAACTCCTTCGCGGCGCGGAGGTACGCCTTGGCCGCGCCGAGGTGATCGCCCGCTTGCGACTTCTGCTCGCCCTGCTTGAAGACGGCCTGGACGATGAGCGTGTCGAGCTTCTTCTGGTTCGCTTCACCGGCGAACGCAGGCGCGGTCTTGAGGCGCCGCGCCCAGGTCTCGATGTTCTCGTAGTTCTTCGCGCGGTTGAACGAATCGAGGATGAGCTCTCCGGCAGAGAGCGCGTACTGACTGCGCGGGAACTTCTCGAGGAGCGAGCCCCAGATCTTCACCGCGGAGTCGTAGACGCCGTAGTCGTAGTACTGGCGTCCCTGACGGAAGAAGAGCTCCGGCAGTGCGGGGTCGTTCGGATAGAGCTGCGCGTAGAGGTCGAGCGCCTCGGCGAATTTCTTGTCGGCCTCGGTCTCCTGGAAGGCCGACCCTTGCGGGAGCTTCTTCCGCGCCTCGAGCTCCGCGAAGCGCACACGTTCGAGCGCGGCGATCGCGTTGTAGATCGCGTCGTGGCGGAGCGACTTGAGCGGCTCCTTCTCGGCCGCAGCGTTCGGGATCGCGCGGGCGGCGGCCATGTAGTGGGTGGCCGCGTCGGTCGGCTTGTCGAGGCGGTAGAAGTAGATCTCGGCGAGGTAGTACTGGACCTGGTAAGCGCCGGTCTCGCCGCTGAACTTCGAGAGGTAGACGGTGTAGAGCCCCGCGGCTCCCTCGAACTCCGCGCGGCTCGTCTTGTCCTTCTGCGCCTTCGCGTGGAGCTGGAGCGCGTGCTCCTTCAGCTGCTTCTCGATCTCGTTCGAGGTGTCGGCCACGACCCTCGGATCGCCCTGCGTCTTCGCCCACGCCGATCCCGCGGTGTAGCCCGTCACCGCGCGCTCGTACGTCGCCCGGAGCTTCGGCCAGTCCTCGACCGCGTTGTACCCCTGCGCGATCGCGAGCACCCACTTGCCGGCATCGCTCGAGGCGGGCTCGAGCTTGAGGAGCAGCTCGTACGCCTCGATGCCACGGTCGTAGTGCGCCTGATCGTAGAACTGCACCGCGAGCGCGCGCACGACCTTGCCGGCGAAACGATCGCCGCCGATCTTCGTGAGGAAGCCGTAGACGTCTTGTGCGGTGTTCTTCTCGTCCTCGGTAAAGACCTCGACGAGGTACTTCAGCGCCTCGCTCTGGAGCTCGTCGAGCTGCTTCTGCTGGACGGCGTTGACCTTCTTGCCTTCGCTGTCCGTGATCTCGAACACGGCGACGAAGCGCTTGGCCGCCTCACTGCCGCGACCGAGGCGCCAGAGGCACCAGGCGCTCTTGAACATCGCGAGGCCGTAGAGCTCGCTGTTCTTGTGCTGGAGGACCTTCTCGTATTCGGCGAGCGCACCGGCGTAGTCGTACTTGCCGTTGAAGAGCGCTTCGGCGCGCGCCATGTGCGCGTCGGGAACGAAGCGCGAATTCGGGTGCTCCTTGAGGATGCGGTCGAACCGCGCGAGGGCCTCGTCCTGCTTGCCCTGCTCGTAGGCGAGGAAGCCGTCGATGTAGAGCGCGAGGTCGTACTGCCCGAACCACGGGTAGTCCTTGAGGACGCGCGCGAACAGATCGCGCGACGGCTGGAAGTTCGGCTCGGGGACGGGTCCTCGCTGATCGACCGGCTTCGCCTCCCAGGCCTTGAACCGATCGACGAACTGCTCGCGCTCGAGCTCCCACTTCAGCTCGCCGAGCCGGAGCATCGCCTCCGGCATCTCGCGCGCCTCGCGCGGCGTCTCCGCGACGAACGTGGTCAAGAGACCGATCGCTTCAGCGCGAAGCTGACGGATCTGGGCGACGTCACGATCGATGCGCGCCTCGAGCTGCTTCTGGAGCTGCGCGCGGAGCGCGTCGGGGATCTTCGGGCCGTTCACCGGACGGCCGCCAGCTCCCGTGAGGGACGAGGCGCCCGCTCCTTGCTGCGCACGCTTCGCGGCGCCGGGCTTTTGTGCCGGCTTCGCGTCGATCGTCTTCTCGGCGGCCGCGCGCACGGTCGAACCCGACGGCGGCGGCGTCACGGTGGTCGTGGGTTCCTGGACGACCGGCTTGCCCTTGTCCGGCGCGGCGTGCGCGAGCTCCGGCGCGAGGCAGAGCGCCGCCACCGAAAGAGCGAGACCCAAGCGCGAGCGAACGAGCACCGGACGCCATGATACACGCCACGAGCGGGACCGCGCCGCCCGTGTGCGCCCACTCGAGCCGAGCTGTGGGAGCGACGGGCCGCGATTCGAACCACGGAAAGCGTCGAGCAGGCCGGCAGCTCCGGCTGTCCACGACGATCGCGTTGCACAATCGAACGCGACGCTGGGCTCACGGCAGCGTTCGTCCGCGTCTCGGCCCGGAATGGTAAGATTCACGGCATGCCGCTGCCGGCCGCCTCGAACATGCCGCCGGACGAATTCCTCGCGTGGGAGCGTGAGCAGCCGAACGAGCGTCACCACTACGTCCGGGGCGAGATCTTCGCGATGTCCGGCGGCTCCGCCCGGCACAGCTTTCTCGGAGCGCAGCTCATTCGACTCCTGGGCCAAGGCGTCCTCGGAGGGCCGTGCGCCGCGTACACGGCCGATCTGCGCCTCGGCTTGGCGAACGACTTCTTCGTCTACGCAGACGCCGTCGTGGTGTGCAGACCGATGGCCTTCCGTCCTGGAACGAAGGACGTCGTGACGAACCCGTCGGTGGTGGTCGAAGTCCTCTCGAAGAGCACCGAAGCGTACGACCGCGGAGACAAGCTCGCGGGATACCTGGCGCTTGCCTCGATCCAGCACATCTTGCTCGTCTCTCAACGCGAGCAGCGCGTCGAGGCGTACTCACGCCAGACCGACGGTAGCTTTCGATTCGAGGTGCTCGGCCCCGGGACGACCGTCGATCTCGGCGCGGTGAAGGCCAAGATTTCCGTCGACGCGATCTACTCCGGCGCGTTCGATCTGCCAGGGGACGAATGAGGCGAGGACGCCGTGAGCCTCCTGACGCTCAGCATCGACGATGAACAGGACCTGGCGTCATGCTACCTCGTGCTGGACGTCTCGAGCCGCGGAGACGTGAACAGCGAGAGCGAGAGCGAGAGCGAGAGCGAGAGCGAGAGCGAGAGCGAGAGCGAGAGCGAGAGCGAGAGCGAGAGCGAGAGCGAGAGCGAGAGCGAGAGCGAGAGCGAGAGCGAGAGCGAGAGCGAGGGTCTACCGAACACCCCACGGGGATTGATCCACGCCGATGTGCCGGGATGTGCGGACACGAGAGCGCTTGACCATTCGATTGGCAGGTGGGAAAGACGGTGCTCTCGCGATGGTAGGTAGTTTCACGCGCGCGATCGCGGTCGCAGGCATCGTCGGCGCCGCGAGCTGTGCTCCGGCCGCGCAGGCGCCCGTGTCTGCGCCGCTTCCTGCCGCGAGCTCCGAAGGAGCTACCGCCTCCAGCGAGAGCGCCGATCGGGCGGTCGCCGCGCTCGCGGATCGCTACCTGGCGTTGCTCGTCGAGAACTCGCCCGAGCACGCGACGTCGCTCGGCATCCACGACCAGGATGCGCGGCTCGACGATCGAACGCCGGCGGGCTTCGAGGCGGCGCTCGCGCGCGAGGAGCGCTTCCTCGACGAGCTCGAACGCGTGACGTTCGAGGGCAAGCCGTCGCGGAGCGCGGAGATCGATCTGTCGCTGCTCCGCCGCATGGTGCGCGTCTCCGTGCGGAAGGCGCGCGAGCAGCGGCCGCTCCAGACCAATCCGAGTCATTACCTGAGGCCGATCAGCGCGCTCTTCGAGATGCTCGCGCGCCCGGCGCCGACGAACGAAGCGTGTGCGCGCGCGGCGATCCTCCGGCTCGAGCAGCTCCCCGGGGTGATCGCACTCGCGAAGGCGAACCTCGACAACCCTTCCCGCGCCGCCACCGAAGCCGCTCTGGAGGACGCGCGCGGCGTGGACGAGTTCCTCGTTCATCATCGCGCGTTCCTCGAGAAACACGGCGGAGACGCGAAGCGCGCGCGCCGCGCCGTCACCAAGGCGATCGCGGCCTACGCCGACTACGCCAAGTGGCTCGAGAAGGACCTCCTCCCGCGCTCGCGCGGACAGTTCGCGATGGGACGCGAGCTCTTCGAGTTCCTGCTCCGCGAGGACTACGCGCTCAGCGAAGACGCCGACGAGGTCTACGTCATCGGAAAGCGCGCCTTCGATCGTGCGAAGGCGGAGCTCGAAAAAGCCGCGCGTGCGATCGATCCCGACGAGCGCCGCTGGCCCGACGTCATCGCGCGCCTGAAGGCGAACCACCCGACGCCCGACGGGCTCGTCTCCGCCTACAGCAACGAAACGACTCGCGCGCGCGCGTTCCTCGCCGCGAAGTCGATCGTCCCCTTCCCTCCGGGCGAGATCCTCGAGGTGAAGGAGACGCCCGAGTTCTCGCGCGCGACCACCCAAGCGGCTTACGACATGCCGCCCCCCTTCGACACGACCACGGCGAAGGGCATCTTCCTGGTCACGCCCGCGGACCCGTCGTGGTCCGCCGCGAAGCAGGAGGAGTACCTGCGCGAGCACGGCAACGGCAACATCGTCGACACCGTCGTCCACGAGGCCTACCCCGGGCATCACCTCCAGGTCTCGTTCGCGCGCCTGCATCCGTCGGTCGTCCGGCGCGTCGCCGACTCGAACATCTTCTGCGAGGGCTGGGGCCTCTACGCCGAAGAGCTGATGTCCGAGGTCGGCTACTACACGCCGGAGGAGCGCCTCTTCCAGCTCGAGTGGGCCCTCGTGCGCGCCGCCCGTGTCCTCATCGACGTCGGCCTCCACACCCGCTCGATGACGATCGACGAGGCGGCGAGGTTGCTCGTCGACGAGGTCCACCTCGAGCCGGTCCTGGCAGAGATCGAAGCGCGCCGCTACGCGCTCTCGGCAACGCAGCCGCTCTCCTACGTCCTCGGCGCCGAGCACATCCGCTCCCTCCGCGATCGCTGGACGCGCGAGCGCGGCCCGGACCTCCACGCCTTCCACAAGGCCGTCCTCTCGGAGGGCTCGATCCCGCCGGCCCTGGTGGAGCACGCGATCTTCGGCGCCCCCGAGCGGCCGTAGGGCCGCCACGGCACAGATCAATCCAGTGAACGGCAGCCCTGCGGCTCGTGGAAGCGAGATCGATCGCGCTTCCAGCAGCCCCGGCGTCAATACACGCGGACTCGATCCGACTGCGACCGGTGTCGGTTGGTCATCGCACGGGCCATCGCCTCAGCCCGACCGGACAACGCCCGACCAGACGATGGAGCATCGCGCGTCGGCGGTTGGTGGGTCCTTCGTCAACGAGCGAACACCTACGAAAAGCTCCTCGCCCTCTTCAACAGCAAACGCGCCGCTGACGTTGAGTGGCGCGTTGGGAAGCGCGCCCAGGAACCAGTGAGGATTCTCCGCGCGCCCTGCGAAGGCGAAGACCTCGTCCGGGCAGGCGCCGCTGGCGTAGATGTTCGTCACGGTGATCGGGCCGACGATCGCGCGTACCTTGCGGCATCGGTCCTGTTCGACGGCAAGCGGGCCAGCGTCGCACGGGATCGCGCGCGGATCGCCCGCCGGAGATGCCATTCCGGTTCGCACCTTCACGAGGCCCGCTGTTAGCCCCACGGCGGCACCGAGCTCCGATCCGTGAGCTGCCTTCGCTTCGCTCGCAACGGGCTCGCGGCCCTCGAGGATGTCGATCACACCGTCAACCGCAGCCTGCCGCTCGCTACCGAGCACTTTGGTGGCCGGCTTGATGGCCGCCGTCAACGTACGGAGCTTCTCGGGCGAGTTGGCCTTCGCCACGGCGCGGAGCTTGACCTCCGCACCGGCTTTGTCGCCGTCGATGTACTGGACGAGGCCGTTCACCAGCTCGTCGCACTGCTTCACTCCGGCGGACGAACACTGGTCTGCAACGGGCCGTTTCACGATCCACGTGTTACTGCCGCAGCCCACCACGAACGCAACGACTGCAATCAGCCCCGGGCCTGCGCACTTCCTCGACATCGGCAACTCCCTCGCCGGCGACGTGCCGGCAGATCCTCGCAGCCTCACTCGATCCGAGGCGAGCCGTCCATCACCCCTGAGGCTTACCAATGGCTCCATCGGTCGGGATGGTTGGGAATTAACTGTGGAAGTGGGTCGTTCGCGCGTGCATGAACGACCAGGTGGCTCGCGAGGAGTTCGGAGCGACGGACCTCGGGGATGTCCGATGCACGCGACGGCCCCTCACGATGGCGATGGGAGCGGCACACCGACCTTCGGGTAAGGTCGCGGCCGTGTTCGATCGTCCCGCAGAGCGCGAAGGTACTTACGACTTGAGAGCCAAGGCGCCCAAGGGCTGCAGAGCTCGAGGTTAACGCAAGGCGGCTGCCGGGATCGGCAAACTCAGCCCTGGGCGCCGACCGCACGCCGCGGCTGGACGATAACGCGCTAGGCTTTGGAGAAGAGGGGTTAGGTCGTGGCGAAGAGCGTCGAAGCACTGGTGAAGCCATCGCTCCTCGAGTGGGCGCGGAGGTCCGCCAAGATCTCGACCGCGGACGCGGCCGCGAAGCTCGGCGTTGACGAGGGCACGCTGATCGAGTGGGAGACGAAGGACGAGCCGAAGCCCACGCTCGCCCGGCTCCGCGAGATGGCGAAGCTCTACAAGCGGGCGCTCGCCGTCTTCTACCTCGACGCTCCACCGAAGGGCTTCGAGGTCCTGCGAGACTTCCGGATGCTCGATCCGGAGAAGCCTCAGATCACGACCGCGCTCGAGTTCGCGCTTCGGGACGCGAGCGCGCGCCGGGAGCAGGCCGTCGAGCTCGCGCGCATGCTCAATGTCGAGATCCCGATCTTCGGCGTCACCGCAACGCTCGAAGATCACGCGGACGTCGTTGCGGAGACGATCCGCGCCCGGCTGGGCGTCAGCATGAAGAGCCAGCTCGAGTGGAAGCACGACTCGGCCGCCGTCGCGGCGTGGCGCGCCGCGCTCGAGGCCGCGGGCATCCTCGTCTTCCGCGCGGGCGATCTACCGTGGGAGGACGCGCGCGGCTTCTCGATCTGGGCAGAGGCTTACCCCGCCATCGCATTCAACTCGCAGGAGGACACCGCCCCGCGCGTCTTCACGATGCTGCACGAGGCCGCTCACATCGCGCTCCGCGCCGGCGGCATCGGGGTCTGCAACCTCGATGACGACGGGCAGGGTCTAGGGCCGCGGGTCGAGGCGTTCTGCAACCGCGTCGCTGGCGCCGTCCTCGTCCCCCGCGAGATGCTCCTCATGCAGCCGGAGGTCGACCGCCAGCCCGCGCGTGCGTGGAGTGAAGACGAGCTGAAGGCGTTGGCGCGGCGCTTCCATGTGAGCGCAGAGGTGATTGCGCGCCGACTCGTGATCGTGGGGAAGGCGACGAGCGAGTTCTACAAGGCAAGGCGCGCGCGGATGAAGGCGCTCCACGAGGGTCGGAAGCGGCCCAAGCCCGGGGCCTCGGGCGGCATGGAACACCCCTCGGAGCGGGTCGTCCGGCAGAGCGGCTCCACGTTCACGCGCCTCGTGCTCAACGCCTACGAGGAGCGACGGATCACCGCCAGCGAGGTCGCGGACGCCTTCGACGTCCGGTTGAAGCACCTCGAAGCCATCTCCCGCGAGGTGAAGGGCGCTGCATGACGAAGAAGGGGGGGCCCGCGCCGGTCGCGGTCAAGAAGCCGAGGTACATGCTCGACAGCTCGGTGCTCATCGAGGCGTACCAGCGCAACTACCCGATGGACGTGAACGAGACGTTCTGGGTGAAGCTGGATGCGCTGATCGTCGAGGGGCATGCGTGTATGCCGGACGAGGTCTACCGCGAGATCGAGAAGAAGGCTGACGCGCTCTTCGACTGGTGCTCCGATCGCAAGGACCACCTCGTCATGCCCATCGACGTCGCCGAGCAGGTGGCGGTCGCGGAGGTGCTCAAGGCTCACGCGCGGCTGGTCGACACGAAGAAGGGCCGCTCGATGGGCGATCCCTGGGTCATCGCGTTCGCGAAAGTGCACGGAGCCACCGTCGTGACGGAGGAGCACCTCACGCGCAATCTCGCGGCACCGCGAATACCGGACGTGTGCGCGGCGATGGGGATCGACTGCATCAACACCCTGGCGCTCGTCCGCGCCGAGAAGTGGAAGTTCTGAAGGGGGCGTCTCGTGGGTTGACCGCCCGGCGAGCCTCTGCGAACTTGCAGCCCTCGCACCGGGGGGTGGCGTGCGTGGTGTGCGTTGTCTCCCGCGTGTCGATCTCGGATCGAAGAGGGGGATTTCATGGCAGGTACGCTGACGGCTCAGGGGCTCATCCAGCTGCCCTCGCTCACCGCTGAAGAGACGGTGACGCTCGCCACCAAGCTCATCACCGCCGCGCAGTCGGCGAGCACGCTGCCGGGCAATGCGCCTACCGCGCTCGATGACGTGAAGGCGAGCCTCCAGACGCTGTCCGCCGAGCTCGCCAAGCGCGGGCAGCGGGTGGAGGACAAGGCGGCGGCGCGCGAAGCGGACACGCAGCTCGATCGGGTGTGGTCGGCGATCGACCGCTTCCTCTCGGCCTGGGCCGCGATCGATGGGACGGAGCTCGCGGAGCAGGCGACGGCGCTTCGGCAGCGCCTCTTCCCGGACGGGCTCGCGTTCCTGACGAAGAACTTCAACGCCGAGTGGGCGGCGTCGGAGCAGCGGCTCGGCGTGATCGACGCGGAGAACCACGTGGCCACGTTCGAGCGGCTCGGGGGCGGGGCGTTCGTCGCGAGCCTTCGGCGCGCACACAAGGCGTACGGTCAGGCGCTCGGCGTCACCGAGGCGAAGGACGCTCCGCTGCCCGTGCCGCAGATCCGCGAGGCTCGCGACGCCGTGCTCGACGACATCCGCGTCTACGCGGCGCAGATCGTCGGATCGGTCACGCGCAAGAACCCGGCGAGCGAGGACGTCGCCGAGGCGCTCCTGCGCCCGATCGCCGCATGGCCGGTGAGGCGCGCGGGTTCGGCCGTCGCTGCGGATGGCGCGCCCAGCCCGGTCACGACCGCGCCGGCGGAATGACCCCAAAAAGGCCGCCAAAAGGTGGATCGCTCCAGCTTGGGGCAACCCCGGGGTTCGCAAAAGGTGGATCGATCCAGCTCGGGACAACCCGGGAGTCCGCAAAGGGATGATCGATCCAGCGAAAGCGAACCCGGGGGCTTGCAGAAGCTGGATCGAACCGGTGAAACGCAGCCCTGGAGCTCGCCGAAGCACGATCGAGGGCTCGAGCGGCCGCCCTTCCCCGGAGGGCTCCGCCGGCGTGACAATCTCGGCCCTGAAGGCCGACCGCACCTAAGCTAGGTCGACTCCGCCCTAGAACCCGAGCCGCGATGCGGGAACGCCGGGTTCATGCGATCCGCTCGCGAGGCGCGACTTTGCTCCCGGACGGCGATCCGCCCATCCAATGGTTCGCTTGGTAGCGTCATGGTAATTTGACGTCGTGTCGAATGACGCTCAAGTCCTGAGGGAGGCGCGGGTCAGCTCGGCCTTGACGCTCGAGGCGGCCGCAGCGCTCGCGGGGATCGAGCCTCAGGAGTACCAGGCTCTGGAGAGCGGCGAGCAGAGCCCGTCCCCAGCCATCCTCGACACCTTCGCGAAGGCGTTTGGTCTGACGCTCACGGATCTGCTCCTCGGTCGCGCCGCGGCGACGCCGTCCTCGCTCCTGTTTCGCTCGTTCCGTGAGCGGGGGCCAAGCCTGCTCTCCCTGGCGTCGTCTGGCGCGCTGACCACGCTGGGTGATTTCGTCCGTTGCGTCCGCGCGGTCGCCGAGATCCGCGACATCCTTGGAGTCCATCGGTCGACACCGTCGCCGCTGGAACGACTTGGTCAGCCAACGCCGCCCGTTGCGGACGGCCTGGTCGCGAGAGCCGAACAACATGCCCTCGCGGTTCGGAACAAGCTCGGGCTTGGTGTCGAGCCGATCGACTCGATGATTGGCCTCTACAAGAGGCTCGAGATCGATCTCCTCTTCGTCACGCCCGACGAGCTCGACATCGATGTCGATGCTGCGTCGACGGTGACCCCGGCGCCGGCAGTCCTCGTAAACCTCGTCGGTGGTGCCGAAGGTTGGTGGCGAACACGCGCTACGCTCGCGCACGAGCTTTGCCACGTCATCTTCGATCGCGCGCTCTTCGGCACTGAATCGTTCGTCATGATGAGCCCGTCCGCCGAGCGTGCGCAGTCCTCGGAGCGCTTGGTCCTTCCACCGACGTTGGAGCTCGTCGAGAAGCGGGCCCGTGCATTCGCGCTCCATTTCCTCGTCCCGCGGCCCGAGCTCACCCGCGTGCTCGCGCGGCGCGATCCGCGTAGCGAGTCAGCGGTAACGACAGTCTGCCAACACTTCCAAGTTGGACGGCGGGCCGCGGTGAATCAACTTCGAAATGTTGGACTCATCACGGACTACGACCGGAGGCGAATGCTCGCGAACCTCCCCGCGAGCTCGCTGCCGGTCGATCACCCCGACGCACGCGTCGGGGTGATCGGACTTCGAGGCGGGCTGCTGAAAGACCTCGCGCTGCGTGCGCTCGCCGAGGACAAGATGTCGGCCATTCGAGCGCGGAGCTACCTCGAGGTGCCCGCGGCCGATCCATTGCCGCCAGCTCCAGGGCTCGATCCGGCGAAATGCGCTCCACTCGTGACCGAGAGCGAGCGTGTCGAGAAGTCGGTGGTCCGGCGGCTCGCGGGCGCCCCCACGCTCGCCGACTGTTACGTGGACGCGATCTCGACGGACGGAGAGGTCTGGCGGGTCGAAGTGGCCCAAGCAGGTCCGAATGGATTGACCGCCGGGATCCCTCGTGGATTCGTCCTCGTAGGTCCGGACTTTCAAATCCTCGAAGAGCACATCCTTCCGCGCCGCGAAAACTAGCATGCCCTCGATCGAGGAGTGCTTCGCAGCGCAGCATGGACCGCTGACGTGCGTCGCGGCTTGCCTGGCGATCATCCGACGATGGCGCGGCGAACGCATCGACGAGGCTGCCGTTCGGCAAGCTTGGGGAGATCCGCCATACGCGCTCGCGGTCCATGCGGCCGCAGACGGCACGTACGTTCCAACCGATCCAGATGCCCCCTCGTCGCTCGAATACCTCCGAGCACACCTGAAAGACGGCTGGGTAGTCATCACCCTTCAACTCGCGCCGCGCCGACCAGCGCATGCAGTCATCTTGGTGGGCATCAACTCGACGGGCGCGCTCCAGTACCTTGACCCGGCTGATCCCGCGGAGAAACAACCGTTCGCGATGTCGGAGGCCGAGCTCGTCAAGGCCTGGACGGGACAACTCCTGATCGCGAGGCGACCGCCGACATAGGGGCCTCCGTGGTCGGCAGTGCCCGCCACGCCGTTCAGATCCCCTTCACACGAGCAGCTCACGCGCAATCTCGCAGCACCGCGGATAGCGGACGTGTTCGCAGCGATGGGGATCGACTGCATCACCCCCCTGGCGCTCGTCCGCGCCGAGAAGTGGAAGTCCCAGGAAGGAGCGCTCGCGGGTTGACCGCCCGGCGCGATCTCCGCCGATGCGCGCAAGCCGAGGCGCCCCCGTTCTCCGAGAGGTCGGAGCGTCTCCGAGACGACGCGCTCCACGGCCTCCGGGCGGTGAGCGCGCGCGCGTCCTGCGGGCCCCCGGTGAGCGAGACGACGCGCTCGATCGTCTTCCGCGTGATGCCCTCCTCGACGAGGATGCGCACGGCTTCGCCCTCGCCGTGAAGAACGATCCGAGCGTCCGGCGTCGCGGTCCGCCCTCGAGCACCTCCACCCCGCTCGGCGCGAGCGACGTCGCGAGCATCGCGCTCACGCCTTCCGTCACGGCCCCGCCTTCGGCCGTGACGGTGACGGTTGACGCTCCGCAAGCCAGCGGCGGCATGCACGTTCGCGCCGATGATGCTCGTCGCGATGGTCGCCGCGAGCCCGGCGATGGCAGATCGGAGCTCTCTCACTTGCAGAACGTCGACACCGCCCGCGCGTATACACCGCGTGGGTACCGGGATACGTAGGCGTCGCGCACCGCGACGCTCGCTCTCGCTCTCGCTCTCGCTCTCGCTCTCGCTCTCGCTCTCGCTCTCGCTCTCGCTCTCGCTCTCGCCCTCGCCCTCGCCCTCGCTCTCGCTCCCGCTCCCGCTCCCGCCCTCGCTCCCGCCCTCGCTCCCGCTCCCGCTCCCGCCGTCGCCCTCGCCCCAGCTTCACGTCCTTGATGGAACCGCGAGAGTCGACGAGCGTGGTACTCCGGCGACGCGCGAAGCGCCGCCGGAGTACCGTGCGCGGCTCAGCGGACGTGTACGACCCGGTACAGGGTCCCGATCACGTGATCGAAGCGCGCCTTCAGCTCGAGTGAGGGCCCCTCGACGTAGCCCCAAGCCGTTGCGGTGAGCAGCGCCGACCAGGCCTCGCGAGCGGACCCGAGCGCGATCGAATAATGCGACCCGCGCCGTTTCCCGCGCTGGTCGCTTCCCTCAGCAACGTTGAGCGGCACGCTCGACAGCGCCCGCCGCAACTGCCGCGCGAGATCGCGATCCTGGCGTTCGATCTTCTTCGCCATGGGCGCCACCTCCCGCACCAACTGGACGCTCACATCGTGAATCCGAAGCATGATGTTCTCCTTCCGCCCTCTCGTCTCTCGAGAAGGCGAAGCCCCGCCCGCGCCGCGCGCAGGGGCAGTCAAGGGTTGCGAAGCAACCGCGCGAAGCGCGGCGCGAAGCGCCCTTGACTGCCCCGAGCACGGCGCGACGATGGGGAGAGCCGAGAGAGCCCCCCGCGTCAGCGCCACATCGTCCGACGTAGTCGCAAGCCAAACGAGCACTCGCACCCGCACTCGCTCTCGCCCCCCGCATCGCCGGCCCGGCGCGCGTCGGTCGCGACTCGCGACCTCTCTTCCCACGCGAGCCGAAGCGCCGCGCAATCGGCCCGCACGCACGCCGCTATCTACGCGCCCCCCCGTGCGCCGCGAGCCCAAGCTCGAGCTCTACGGTACGCACTGCCGACGCCCCCTCGCTGGCCCGACCTCGATCGGTGGACTAGCGTCCGCCGCCGAGCTCGTCGATGCGCCTCCTCGATCGCGACCTGTTGTGGGACATGCAAGTGCTGACCGCCGTCGTCGATGGCGGATCGATCGCGTCAGGCGCACGTTCGGTCGGCGTCTCGCCGTCGGCCACGAGCAAGCGCATCGCGTCGCTCGAACGCCGCCTGGGGGTACAGCTCCTCCATCGGACGACGCGGCATCTGCGGCTCACCCTCGAGGGGCGGGGCTTCGTGGAGACCGCGCGGGACGTGATCGCGGCGCTGGACTCGCTCGAGACCTCGACGCGGGATACGCGCAGCGCGATCCGGGGTGAGGTCCGGCTGACGGCTCCGACCGTGCTCGGTCAGGAGCTCGTCTCGGGCATCGTCGCGCGGTTCCTCCTCGAGCACCCGGAGGTGTGCGTCCACCTCGATCTGTCCGATCGGGTGATCGATCTCACCCACGAGCCGTACGATCTCGCGGTGCGGGTCGCGCCGCGCTTGGCGACGAAGGACCTCGTCGCGCGGCGCGTCGGCATCATGCGAACGGCGCTGGTCGCGAGCCCCGCATACCTGGAGCGACACGGCGCTCCAGCGAACGTAGCGGGCCTCTCCGAGCACACGGTCCTCGATGGGGCGTACGAGACGGACCGAGGCACGTGGCAGGTGCAGACGACGTCGGGCTTGAGGACCGTCCCGGTGCGTACCGCGTTCGTCTGTTCGAGCCCCGGCGGGCTCCGCCAGGCCGTCCTTGCCGGACTCGGGATCGCGCGGCTTCCCCTCTACTTCGTCAAAGGCGACCTCCATGAACGTCGGCTGATCCGGCTCTTCCCGAGCTGCGTCGTCGACCAGCGCCCCGTCTTCCTCGTTCGACCCTCGCGCAGCTACCTCCCGTTGCGCGTGCGCGAGCTCGCCGACCGGATCGCGCGCGAGCTGCCCGCTGCCCTCGCGTGTCGCTGAGCCGACGCCGTTCCTGAAGACGGCGATCGGAACGCCGATTCGGTCCGGCAGGGAACGACTGACGTTCCGCCCAATGGGCTTTCGCGACGCGTCGTCGCGGTGAATTGTAAGCCGCCCGTTCGGCATCCCTCTCGTCCGCGGTCCGTCCTTCCTCGACGCGGCCGGCGGAGAAACAAGGCCGCGAGCTCCGACGATGAACAGGCTTTTCATGCTGATCTTCGCGTTCGCGCTGCTGCTGGTCGCGCCACTCGCGCGCGCCGAGCCGCTGCGCCTCGAAGAGGCCGTGTCGCGCGCCCTCTCGCGTTACCGCAGCCTCGCGGTCAAGAAGCATGAGCTCGCCGCCGCCGAAGCGCGCGCGACCGGCGCGCGTGACGCTTACCTCCCCGACGTCACCGCAGCCGCACAGCAGAGCTTCGGTACCGTCAACGGCGCGTTCGGCCCCCAGACGCCGATCGGCCTCCAGGGGATCTCGTCGGCGGGTCCGACCGCGAGAGAGCAGAGCTGGAACGCGGCGTTCGGCGCGAACTACCTCCTCGCCGTCAACTGGGAGCTCTTCACCTTCGGCCGGGTCGACTCGCGGATCGATCTCGCCGACGCGAGCACGCGCCGCGCGAAGGCCGATCTCGAGCAAGAGAAGTTCGTCCACGGGGTGCGCGTCGCGAGCGCCTATCTCGATCTCCTCGTCGCGACGCAAGTCGCACGGGTCGCCGCGTCGAACCTCGAGCGCGCCGCCTCGGTCGAGAGCTCGGTCGAGGCCCGCTCACGCACCGGCCTCGTCCCCGAGGTCGACCTCTCGACCGCCTCGGCGGAGGTGTCGCGGGCGCGCCTCGCGGTCGTCGACGCACGCGATCGCGAGCAGCGCCTCGCGACGCAGCTCGCCATCTACCTCGATGCGCCGTCGGCCACGTTCGTGCTCGACGAGTCCTACCTCTCACGCGCGCCCGCTCGGTTCTCGACCGCCGCGACCTTCGCGAACAACCCGCAGCTCCGATTCCAGGCGGCGCGGATCGACGAGGCCGAAGCGCTCGCACGCGCCGCCGCGAGGTCGATCCGGCCCGGGCTCAACCTCGTCGGTGCGTACCACATGCGCGCGTCGGGCTTCGAACACGACTACACGCCTGCGTCCGGTCGTTATTCCACCGGTTACCTCGACGGCATCTTACCGGACCGATCGAACTTCATCGTCGGTCTCACGCTCTCGTGGAACCTCATGTCGCCGATCAAGAACCGCGGTCCCAACGCGGCCGCGGAGGAGACGGTGGCGTCGGCCCGGAGCGAACAAGCGCTCGTCGAGTCGCAGCTCCAGAATCAGATGGCGCTCGCCGACACGCGAATCGAGAACATGCTCGAATTCGTCCGCGAGGTCCCACGCCAGCTCTCCGCCGCCGAGGCCGCGTACAAGCAGAAGAAGGCCCTCTACGACAACGGCCTCGCCACGCTGGTCGAGGTGCAGCAGACCCTCTACGCGCTGAGCCACGCCGAGGTCGATCGCAGTGCCGCCTACGTCGGCCTCTGGCAGGCGCTGCTCCAGAAGGCGGCGGCCGCCGGCGACTTCGAGCTCTTCTCCAGCCAGGCACGACAGCCATGAATTTGATCCGCCTCGCGCTGCGAAAGCCCATCACCGTCCTCGTCATCGTCGCGAGCCTCTTCTTCTTCGGCGCGCGCTCGGCCCAGTCGGTGAAGGTCGACATCTTCCCGGCGCTCGACCTGCCGGTCATCTACATCTCCCATCCCTTCAGCGGGTACACGCCCGAGCAGATGGAGGCGTACTTCGGGAAGAACTACGTCAACATCCTGCTCTTCGTGAACGGCATCAAGGCGATCGAGACCAAGAACATCCAGGGTCTCACCTTGATGAAGATCTCGTTCTACGAGGGCACCAACATGGCGCAGGCGGCCGCCGAGCTCAGCGCCTTCTCGAACCGCATCCAGGCCGCCTTTCCACCGGGCTCGCAGCCACCGTTCATCATCCGCTTCGACGCATCGACGCTCCCGGTGGGTCAGCTCGTCATCAGCAGTCCGACGCGCTCGAACAACGAGCTCCAGGACATGGCGAACGTCTACGTCCGCTCGTCGTTCACCTCGATCCCCGGCCTGGTCTCGCCGCCGCCGTTCGGCGGCAACGCGCGGACGATCGAGGTCCGAGTCGACCCCCGAGCGCTCCGCTCGCACAACCTCAGTCCCGATCAGGTCGTCGAGGCGATCCGTCTGAACAACCAGACGGCGCCGTCGGGCAACGTGAGGATCGGGGACATCAACTACCTCGCGCGCTCCAACGCCACGATCCCCACGGTGAAGGAGTTCGAGTCCATCCCGCTCTTCAAGGGAGACGTCCACAACGTCTACCTGCGGGACATCGCGACCGTGCGCGACGGGGCCGACGTGACGAGCGGCTACGCGCTCGTGAACGGGAAGCGCTCCGTCTACATGCAGATCACGAAATCGGCCGACGCCTCGACCTGGGAGGTGGTCCAGCGCTTGAAAGCCGCGCTGCCGCGATTCCAGAGCTCGCTGCCCGAGGACGTGACGCTCTCCTACGAGTTCGACCAGTCGACCTATGTGATCAACGCCGTCGAGAGCCTGCTGAGCGAGGGCGCGATCGGCGCGCTCCTCACCGGCCTGATGGTCCTCCTCTTCCTCGGCGACCCACGCGGAGCCGCGATCGTCGTCATGACGATCCCGACGTCGATCATCTCCTCGGTGCTGTTCCTCCAGCTCTTCGGGCAGACGATCAACATCATGACGCTGAGCGGGCTCGCGCTGGCAATCGGCATCCTGGTCGACGAGTCCACCGTCACGATCGAGAACATCCACCAGCACCTGGCGATGGGCAAACCGAAGTCCGTCGCGATATGGGAGGCGTGTCAGGAGATCGCCTTCCCCAAGCTGCTCATCTTGTTCTGCATCATGGCCGTGTTCGCGCCGGCCCTCTCGATGTCGGGCATCCCGGGCTCGCTCTTCCGCCCGCTGGCGCTCGCGATCGGCTTCGCGATGATCACGTCGTACCTCCTCTCGCAGACGTTCGTCCCGGTGATGGCGAACTGGCTGATGAAGGGCGGCCACGCGCACCACGCGCCGACCAAGCCCGGCCGCTTCGACCGGTTCCGCGCTCACTTCCTCGTGGTGCTCGACACTCTGCTCGCGCGGCGCCGCGCGCTCGTCCTCGTCTACGCCCTCGTCGCGTGCCTCGGCGCCGGCGCGCTCGTGAGCCACATCGGCCGCGACGTGCTCCCGAAGACCGAGGCCAGCCAGTTCCAGGTGCGCCTGCGCGCCCCCGAGGGCACCCGGATCGAGGAGACGGAGAAGAAGGTCCTCGCCACCCTGCACCTGGTCGAGGAGATGGTCGGCAAGGAGAACGTCGCGGTCTCGTCGGCGTACGTGGGCCTTCACCCGTCGCTCTACTCGATCAGCCCGATCTACCTCTTCATGGGCGGCCCTCAAGAGGCCGTCCTCCAGGTGCAATTCGGCAAAGGGCACCACGGGAAGATCGACGCGTTCAAGGACGCATTCCGCGCGCGGATGAAGACCGAGCTGCCCGACTTGGCGGTGTCCTTCGAGCCTGTCGAGCTCACCGAGAAGATCCTGAGCCAAGGCGCGGCGACGCCGATCGAGGTCCGGATCGTCGGCCGGAAGAAGGACGTCAACGAGGACTTCGCCAAGAAGGTCATGGCCTCGCTGAGCGAGCTCGACTTCTTGCGCGATCTGCAGCTCGCGCAGTCGACGCAGTACCCGACGATCGACATCAACGTCGATCGCACTCGCGCGGCCCAGCTCGGCGTCGACCTCTCCGACGTCACGCGTTCGCTCATCGCATCGACCTCGTCGTCGCGATACACCGACAAGAACACCTGGATCGATCGAATCAACGGGCTCAGCTACAACGTGCAGGTCGAGGTGCCCGAAAGCCAGATGTCGAGCCTCGAGAGCGTGAACGAGATCTCGGTCCGTCGCGACGCGCTCCGCCCGGTGCTCGGCGACGTGGCGAAGATCACGACGGGGACGACCTACGGCCAGACCGACAACCTCGGCGCGATGCCGATGCTCACGATCACCGCGAACGTGCACGGGCTCGATCTCGGGTCGGCAAGCGCACAGGTCGGCGCCGCGATCCGCGCGCTCGGGCCGCCGCCGCGCGGGCTCACGGTCGAGGTCAAGGGTCTGACCGAGACGCTCGAGGGGACGCTCGAGGGCTTGCAGTCGGGGCTCCTCATCGCCCTCGTCGTCATCTTCCTCATGCTCGCGGCGAACTTCCAGTCGTTCAAGCTGTCGCTCGCGGTGCTGACGACCGCGCCGGCGGTCCTCGTCGGCTCGCTGACGCTTCTCTTGCTCTGCGGCTCCACGCTCAATCTCCAGTCGTACATGGGCATCATCATGTCGGTCGGCGTCTCGATCGCGAACGCGGTCCTGCTGATCACCAACGCCGAGGAGATCCGGCAGAAGACCGGCGACGCGCTCACGGCCGCGCGGGAGGCAGCATCGCTTCGCATCCGCCCGATCGTGATGACGAGCCTCGCGATGATCGTCGGGATGATCCCGATGGCCGTCGGGCACGGAGAAGGCGGCGACCAGGTCTCGCCGCTCGGGCGCGCCGTCATCGGAGGACTCTTCGCGTCGACCTTCGCGACGCTCCTCGTCCTGCCGCTCGCCTTCGCATGGGTGCAAGGTCGGTCGTCGACGGTCTCCGTCTCGCTCGACCCCAACGATCCGGAGAGCAAGTACTTCGCCGGCCCGGTCCGGCACGGAGCAGCGGAATGAAGAACGGTTGGAACCTCGTGCGCGGGCCTTTCGCGCGAGCCACCACGGCGAGCGTCCTCGTGGGCTCTCTGCTCCTCGTCGCCGGGTGCAAGCCCGCCGGCGGCGCGGAGCGCGAACAGAAAGCGGCGGCGACTACGACGGAGACGCCCATCATCGCGCTCGGCGAGGAGAGGCTCGACACGTCGCTCCGCCTCCCGGGCGAGCTCGTCTCGTTCGAGCGCGTGGACCTCTACGCCAAGGTGAGCAGCTTCGTGAAGCGCGTGCACGTCGACGTCGGGAGCGAAGTCACGCAGGGGCAGCTCCTCGCGAGCCTCGAGGCGCCCGAGCTCGGCTCCCAGGTCGCCGAGGCCGAGTCGAGGCTCAAGGCACAGGAGGCGGTCTACATCGCCGCGAAGGCGAGCCACGACCGCCTCGCCGAGACGAGCAAGACGCCGGGCACGATCTCGGAGAACGATCTCGAACAGGAGGCGGCGAAGACGAGCGCCGAGCTCGCACGGCTCGACGCAGCGAAGGCGGCCAAGCTGGCAGTGGCTGCACAGAGCGGCTACCTCGAGATGCGCGCACCGTTCACCGCGGTCGTCACCGCGCGCAACGTGAGCCCGGGCGCCTACGTCGGTCCCGCCGGCCGCGGGTCGGAGGCGCCCCTCTTCACGCTCCAAGAGCAGGACCGGCTCCGCCTCGTGGTCTCGGTGCCGGAGGCTCGCGCCGCCGACCTCGCGGTGGGACAAGAGGTCTCCTTCACCGTGCGCTCACGCCCCGGCGAGCGCTTCGTCGCCAAGGTATCGCGCGTCGCCGGCGCGATCGACAGCCGGCTCCGCGCAATGCGCGTCGAGATGAACGTCGAGAACTCCGGCAAGCGCCTGCTCCCCGGAGCGGTCGCGGAGGTGACCCTCCCGCTCACGGCGGCCAGCGCGCGTTACGTGATCCCGAAGGCCGCGCTCGTCGACTCCACCACCGGGACGTTCGTCGTTCGGGTCGAGGGTCAGAAGGCGAAATGGGTCCGCGTCGAGGTCGGGCAAGAGCACGACGGCAAGGTCGAGGTCTTCGGCGACCTCCGCCTTGGTGATCTGTTGGCCGCGCGGGCGAACGAGGAGCTCCGCGACGGCGCAACCATCACGGCCACCACCATGGTGAAGCCGTGACGTGAGGAGCGCGACGCCGAACGGTCAGTGACCGATCGGACCGGACGCGCCGAGCGTCCGCGGCTTCACCGGGGGCGCCGCGAAATGCCCGGAGGGGAACGACGGCAGACGTTCGACGACGAGATCGACGAACGCGCGCACCCGCGCAGCGAGGTGACGGTGGCTCGGGTACACGAGGTGGAGCGTCGTCTCGCCGGCGGACCAATCATCGAGGACACGAATCAGCCGTCCGCTCTCGATGTCGTTCACGCAGAGGAACGCCGGGAGCGTCGCGTAGCCGAGGCCCGCGAGCGTGGCGCGGTAGACGAGCTCGAAGGACGTTACCGCGTAGCGCGCGTTGACGACGACCGGCTGCGCCTCTCCCTCACGCTCGAAGGTCCATGTCATGCTGCGCGTGGGCCCGTTCACGAGGCACGCATGTTCGGCGAGGTCGAGCGGTCGTCCGGGACGGCCGTGCTTCTCGACATACGCCGGCGACGCGACGCAGACGCGCCCGCCGATGCCGAGCTTGCGCGCGACGAGCTGCGCGTCGATCGGGCCGACGACGTGGATGGCGACGTCGAGCGCCTCCTCCACGATTTCGAACGGGCGATCGGCGACGACGAGCTCGACCTGCGCTTCCGGGTACCGGCTCAGGTACGTCGCGACGACGTCGGAGAGGAACGATTGCGCGAAGAGGAGAGGACAGCCGATCCGTAGGACGCCGCGCGGTGTCTTGTGGGCGGCGGTGACGGCAGCTTCCGCTTCTTCGAGCTCGTGGACGATGCGGCCGACCTGGGCGAAGTACGCCGCGCCCGACGCCGTGAGGCGGAGACTCCGGGTCGTCCGCTCGAGGAGCCGGACGCCAAGGCGGGCCTCGAGTCGGGAGACCCGCTCGCTCACCGTCGACTTCGGCATCTGAAGCGTTCGGGCCGCCTTCGTAAAGCTCAGCGCTCGTGCCACGGCAGTAAACGCTGCGATATCATTGAGGTCTGCCATGACGATTCGGTCGGTTGCCGGCGGGTGATTGTTCGGCTGGGCGTACAGACTATCCAAGAACGGCCAACTGTTCACCCTGCCGAACGCGGCATCGGATGGGGCAATGAGCGAAGCCGTCGTGATGCGAAGTGGATCGAGAGTCTCGGAGCCCGATGCCGCGGCCTCGCCGACGCCGGCGAAACGTCCGAGGGCGAAACAGGTCCTCGGAGGTCTCGTCGTCGCGGGCCTCGTGGTCGGCGGAGCGGTCTGGACGCTCGGCCGCGGGAAAGAGTCCACCGACGACGCATTCGTCGAGGCGCACGTCGCGAGCGTCGCTGCGCGGATCCAGGGCCAGGTGATCAAGGTCAACGTGAAGGACAACCAGCTCGTCGAGGTCGGAGATGTCCTCGTCGAGATCGACGATCGCGACGCGAAGGTCCGTCTCGTCACCACGGAGGCCGATCTCCTGTCGGCGAAGGCGAGCCTCTCCGCCATCGAGACGCAGCTCACGCTGACGGAGAAGAACGTCGACGCGAACCTCCGTCAGGCGAAGGGCGGCGTCGTCCAGGCGTCGGCGCTCGCCGGCTCGTCACGCGCGACGATCGATCAGGCGAAAGCCGACGTCGACGCCGCGGAGTCACGACGGGCGCTCGCCGAGATCGAGCTCCAGCGCGCGACGAAGCTCCACGGCGACGGAGCGACCGCCCAGGCGGATCTCGACGCGAAGAAGGCGCTCTTCGATCAAGCCGTCGCCGCAGTCGCACAGGCGAAGGCGCGCGAGCAGAACGCGCTCGTCGGGATCACGAACGCCGCGGGCAACATCGAGACCGCCCAGGGCCGCCTCGTTGCTGCGCAAGCCGGTCCCGAGCAGGTCGAAGCGGCCCGCGCCGCGGTCGCCGTCGCGAAGGCTCGCGTCGCACAAGCCGAGGCGGCGGTCGATCAAGCCAAGCTGAACCTCTCGTACACGCAGGTCAAAGCGCAGGTCCGCGGCGTCGTCTCCCGCCGAAGCGTCGAGGTCGGCCAGATGGCCGATCCGTCACGTCCGCTCATGGCGCTCACCGCGCTGGACGACGTCTGGATCGTTGCAAATTACAAAGAAGACCAGATCGCCGAGATCAAGCCGGGGCAGCCCGTCACGATCAAGGTCGATGCCTTTCACGGTCGCGTGCTGAACGGTCACGTCGACTCTCTCTCGGGCGGCTCGGGAGCGCGCTTCTCGCTCCTCCCGCCGGACAACGCGTCCGGCAACTTCACGAAGGTCGTCCAGCGTATTCCCGTCCTCATTCGTTTCGACGACAAGGTCGACGACCTCACACTGCGACCGGGCATGAGCACGTACGTGACCGTGAAGACGGCGCACTGAGCCTCGCTGTATCGAGCGCTCGAACACGAGCGCTTTGCTCGCTGGAGAGTTCGTCATGCAAGGTCAAGGCGTCATCACCGGTAACAAGGCGGGGATCACGTTCGTCGTCATGTGCGCAGCGCTCATGGCGCTCGTCGACATCACGATCGTCAACGTCGCGCTGAACGACATCCGCGCGAGCTTCGGTACACCGATCGACCAGATCGGCTGGGTCTCGACCGGCTACATGATGGCGAACATCGTCGTCATCCCGATGACGGGCTGGTTCCAGCGGCGCTTCGGCTTTCGTCGCTATTTCGCCGGCTCGATCTTCCTCTTCACCGTCGCGAGCGCGCTCTGCGGTCTCGCGTGGAACCTGCCTTCACTCGTCGTCTTCCGCGCGATTCAAGGCCTCGGCGGCGGCGCGATCATCCCGACCGCGCAGACGATCCTCTTCGGGCGTTACCCGAAGGAGCAACACGGCATGGCCGGCGGCCTGTTCGGTCTCGGAGCGGTGACGGGTCCGCTCCTCGGTCCGACGATCGGCGGGTACCTCATCGACTGGTCGAGCTGGCACTGGTGTTTCCTCGTCAACGTCCCGCTCGGCATCCTCTCCATCATCCTCGCGCTCCGTTTCATCGAGGAGCCCAACTTTTCGCCTTCCAAGCAGCCGGTCGATACGTTCGGGATCGTCCTCCTCGCGGTCGGCATGGCCTCGCTGCAGTACGTGCTCGAGGAGGGAAACCGCGAGAGCTGGTTCGAGAACAACCTCATCGCTGTCCTCGCGGGGGTCGCGGTCTGCGCGCTCGTCACCTTCGTCGTCCATCAGCTCGAGACCGAACATCCGATCGTCGATCTCCGGATCTTCAAGAACCGCACGTATGCGGCCGGGACCGGGATCAACCTGCTGATGGGCCTCGCGCTCTTCTCCGGCAACTTCCTCTTCGCGCTCTATTGCGGATCGATCCTTCGCTACGCCGCGCTCGACATCGGCAAGGTGTTCCTCGTCTCCGGCGCCTTCCAGATCGTGCTCATGCCCCTCGTCGGGCGCTTCGGCGGAAAGTTCGACCAGCGTGTGCTCCTCGCATTCGGCATCGCCGGCGTCGCGTTCAGCCTCTGGATGAACGCCCACCTCACCGATCGCTCGGGCTTCGGCGATCTCGTCCAGTCGATGTTCGTGCGCTCGGTCTCGCTCGCGTTCGTCTTCATCCCGCTCAGCGTGATGGCGCTCTCGGACGTCCCTGCGGACAAGCGTGGCAACGCGACCGGCCTCTTCAACCTCACGCGCGAGCTCGGCGGCTCGATCGGCACCGCGTGGATGGGCCTCCTCGTCGATCGCGGCACGAAGATCCACATGTCGTATCTCTCCGAGTCGGTCACGCCCTACGCGCCGCTCGCGCAGGAGCAGTACGCCGCGATCAAGGGCTCGATCGCGATGCAAGCGCCGGGCGGACCCGATCTCGTCCCGGAGACCATCCTCGCGCTGAAGGTCCGGATCCAGGCGATGACGCTCGCCTTCCAGGACGGCTTCATCAAGGCGACGGCGGTCTTCCTCCTCGCCCTTCTCCTCGTCCTCGCCCTCAAGAAGGCGAACCCCGCCGCCGGCGGCGCCCCCGGAGCGCACTGACGGGCCCCGGGGATCGATCCGACGCTCGTTCATGCGACGACGACCAACGGAGTACGCTCGCCAGACCGCCTCGTCTGGAGCGCGAGCTCGAGATTCAGCCCTTGAGCGCGCGGATGTAGCCGAGGTCGACCAGATCCTTGGGCCGCCCCGCTGCCCGCTTCGCCCGCTCGAGGCCCTCGAGCGTCAGCGCAAGCATCCGCACCCCGTCGACTTCGATCTCGCTCGAGGCAGCGTCGACGTGGTCGAACGTGCCGAGCCCTGGTACCTCGCCGAAGAGGTCGAGCGGGCCGAGGTCGGTGTCGAGCGTGAAGTTCAAGCCGCTCCTCAGCGACGCCTCGTCGAGAACGAAGGGAAGACCAGGGGGTACACCTCGAAGCCGCGGATGAATGGGCCCAAGCGCGGAGGCGAGCCTGCTCAGGTTCTCGCGATCTCTTGCGTAGGCAATGTCCAGGTCTTCGGTCGCGCGCTGGACGCCGCGTGCGATCAGCGCGATCCCGCCGATCACCGAGAAGCGCACCTGATGCTCCGCGAGGCGGACGAGAAGGTCCCTCAGCTTCATCGGCCTTCGTCTTTCCGCCTTCTCGCTTCTTCGGCAAAAGCCTGCATCTCTTCCAGCCAGATGAACCGCTCCACTACGGTCTTGGCCACCGAACGTCGGAGCAGCTCTCGGTCGATGTCTCGAGCGAAGAGCTCAGCTAGCTCGTCGAAGCAGGTCTGCTCCATGCGAGCTTGATAGCACGCAGCCTCACCCCCCGCGACCCGCCCTCCGATGCGGCTCTCTCGCGTGGGCCTCGCTCTCGCGGACATCGACATCGCATCGCGCTCGGGGTCGGCCTCCTCCGACGCTCCGGTCGGGCACTACACGCTGACGACCAACACTGCGCTCGACACGCGCACCAAGCTTCGCTGGATGCGCGGCTACGCTCCCGGTGGCAGCTCGGGCTCGCAGACCTGTCGGCGGGCTCGTCGTCGCGCTGACGCGCCACGCGACGGCTCGGCCCGCGCCGCCGTCGCGTGCAGTGTTCACGGGTGCGGCCTCCGCTTCTGACGGATCGACGAGCGCGCTCGGCATCCTTCTCGTTTCGCCTCGTCGAGCTCGGGGCTCGTGTGCCAACCTCGAGGCAGACGTGGGCCTCCGGCCTGCGTCGATTGCCGGTCGCGGAGGTGCATGTTACCTCCGAAAGAGCGGCTTTCAGCGATGAGCAACTACAACCCGTACGCGTACACCTCACCGCAGTCCCCTCCGCAGCCCGCCCGGCCCGCAGCTGGCGCGCCGCAGCCCTGGCAGATCGGCGAGGTGATCGGCCACGCCTGGAACATGTTCAAGCCGTCCTGGCCGACGCTCGTGCTCACGCAGCTCTTGAGCGGTCTGCTCAGCGGCATTCCGAACTACGTCCCGGGCATCCTCGTCGCGACACGGGCCGTCGAAATGCACTCGACGGAGTACTGGACGATCTACAGCGTCTGCGTCTTCATCGGGCTCGTCGTCGCCGCGTTCTTCACGGGTGGAATGGTCAAGGTGTGGTGCTCGGCGGCGCGCGGGCAGACGCCCCAGTTCGGTGACATGTTCGCGGGCGGGAGCCGCTTCCTCCCGCTGCTGGCCGTGCTCTTTCTGACGCTCCTCGCCGTGCTCCTCGGGTACGTCCTCTTGATCGTCCCCGGGATCATCATCGGCCTCGGCGTGGCCTTCGCTCAGTTCTACGTCGTGGACCAGAACATGGGCCCGATCGACGCGATGAAAGCGAGCTGGAAAGCGACGAAGGGTCACAAGGGAAACATCTTCCTCTTCGGCCTCGTCTCCATGCTGATCGCGTTCGCCGGATACGCCGCCTGCTGCGTCGGCGGGTTGGTCTCAGTCCCGCTCGTCATGGTCGCCTTCGCGACGGTCTACACGCGCCTCAGCGGGACGGCGGCGCGCTTCGACGACGCACCCCCGCCGCCGCAAGGCGGATACGGATACTACGGGTCCCCGGGTGGATTCGGTGGACCGCCCGGCTACGGACCGCCCCCGGGTGGATTCGGTGGATACGGCGGACCGCCCCCGGGTGGATTCGGCGGCCCGCCGCGCTGAGCACGATGACAGGGGCGCGTGTCTTCCACCCCCTCGACGTCGCGTAGTATCATCCCTCGCGCCAGTGTGGGATGACTCCTCTACGCGTAAGAAGACGCCTTCCGGGGACGCGGGTGAGCAACTCCTCCGTGTGGGGGAGCTCATCGCCGGCAAGTACCGCGTCGAGCGCGTGCTCGGTGTGGGCGGGATGGGGGTCGTCGTGGCGGTCACCCACCTGCAGCTCGGTGAGCTCTACGCGCTGAAGTTCCTGCGCGGGGCAGCTGCCTCCGACACGGGGAACGTCGAGCGCTTCCTCCGTGAGGCGCGCGCGGCGGTGCGCATCAAGAGCGAGCACATCGTGCGCGTGAGCGATGTCGGTCAGCTCCCGAACGGATCACCGTTCATCGCCATGGAGTACCTGAACGGTCGCGACCTCGCGCAGGTGCTCCAGGACAACGGCCCTCTCCCGGCCCACGATGCGGTGAGCTACGTCGT
This sequence comes from Myxococcales bacterium 68-20, assembly GCA_001899635.1. Lineage (GTDB taxonomy): Bacteria > Myxococcota_A > Polyangia > Polyangiales > Polyangiaceae > Labilithrix. The sequence continues at coordinate 43,212 of MKVQ01000017.1, forward strand.
CCAGGCCTGCGCCGGGATCGACGAGGCCCACGCGAACGGCATCGTTCACCGCGACCTCAAGCCGTCGAACCTGTTCCTCACGACGAGGTCGGACGGCTCACCGCTCATCAAGGTGCTCGACTTCGGCATCTCCAAGGTGTCGCTCGACGGAGGCTCTTCGTCGCTCACGGAGACGCACGAGGTGTTCGGCTCTCCGGCGTACATGCCTCCCGAACAGATCCGGAGCGCGAAGCGAGCCGACGTGCGATCCGACGTCTGGGCGCTCGGCATCATCTTGCACGAGCTCTTGACCGGCGCCTTGCCGTTCGAAGGCGAGACGGCAGCCGCGCTCCTCGCTGCCATCTCGGTCGATCAACCTCGGAGCGCACGCGCAAGCCGGCCCGATCTGAGCGAAGGGCTCGACGCGATCATCCGTCGGTGCCTGGAGAAGTCGCCCGAGGCGCGCTTCGCGTCGGTCGCGGAGCTCGCTGCCGCCCTCACCCCCTTCGCGAACGCGGATAGCGCGACGCTCGCAGCGCGGATCGTCCGCCGAGCATCGATGATGCCGCCGGCGAACACGGCCCCGGCCGCCGTTGCTTCGCCGTCATCGCCGGCGGCGTTCGCAACGACCGAGAGGCGGCTCTCGACCCAACCCGCGGGCCGAGTCCGGATGCTCGGAGGCGTGGCCGCACTCGCGGTGACCGTCGTCGGACTGCTGGGCGGCTCGGCGATCTACATGCGGCGCGGGACGGAGCGGCAAGCCAACGAGCTGCAGCTCCCCGACTCGACGTCGCCTGCCTCGCCCGCGCTCTCGACGGAGGCGCCGTCGGCCGTCACGACCGCCGCCTCGACTCCGCCTGGCCCCTCGACGGAGGTGCCGCCGGCCCTCGCCTCCGCGACCGCCGCTCTCGCGCCGACGACGCCGCCCGCACTCTCGGCGTCTGCGGTTTCGGCCCGTCCTTCTGCTGCGCGCCCGCAGCGCCCGACTGCTCCCAGACCCTCGGCGCAACCCACTGCGCCCACCTCGACGAAAAGTGAGCCCAATGGTCCGACAGACACGAGCCATTAGGCTCTACGCTTCGGCGGTCGTGTGCGTGGCGGCGATGCTCGGCGCAGTGCCCGCGCAGGCAGACGACGTGGCCATGGCGGAGAAGTTGTTCCTCGAAGGCAAGCGACTGATGGACGAGGAGAAGAACTACGAGCGCGCCTGCGAGAAGTTCGAAGCCGCCTACGAGCTCGATACGACGGCAACAGGAACGCTCCTCAACCTCGCGCTCTGCCACGAGCAGATCAAACGAACGGCGACCGCGTGGGCCGAGTTCAGGCAGGTGGTCGCCCGGTCCATCGGACGACGCGAGGACCGTGTCGCGCTGGCGCGGGAGCACGAAGCGAAGCTCACGCCCGTCCTGTCGTTCATCATCGTCGACGTCGCCGAAAGCGCCCGGGCCTCCGGGTTGCGCATCGAGATGGACAAGCGCCGACCGATCGCCGAGGCGAGCTGGGGCGTCGAGCTGCCGGTCGATCCCGGAAAGCACGTCTTCGAGGTCTCGGCCCCCGGCAAGGTGAGCCGCACCCTCGAGATCGTCGTCGGCGACAACGCCGACAAGCAGACGATCGCGATCCCCGTCCTAATCGACGCACCCGCCTCGCCTGTCATTCCCCCCAGCACCGGCGAGCCCGGCGTCGTGACCACGGACTCGGGCCGAACGCGACGCACGGTCGGCTACGTCCTCGGCGGGCTCGGGATCGCCGCGCTCGGGACGGGCGCCGTCTTCGGCGTGCTCGCGATGAACAAGAACGGCGACGCAGAGGACGCGGCGGCCCGATGCCCGGGCAACCTGTGCCCGAACGAGGCGGCACGATCGAAGGCCGTGAGCGCGATCGACGACGCGAACGCCAACGCCAACATCGCGAACGTCGCCGTCGGCGCAGGCATCGGCTTGCTCGCAGCCGGCGTCGTCCTCGTGCTCACGGCGAAGCCGACGACGAGCACCGCGAGCGCTCCACCGACTCTGCGTATCGTCCCTCAGCCGAGCGGCGGGACGATCTCGTTCGCGAGGGCATGGTGATGCGTCTTCGCCCCGCCGCGCTCGCAACGGTCGCCCTCTCGGCGCTCGTGATGTCGTGTCAGCTCTTGCTCGGCATCCGCGACGCCGACTTCGACGTCGCGGACGGTGGAAGCGGTGGCAACGATGGCGGCGTCGAGGCCTCGAACGAAGCCGGAACGAGCTGCAGCGCCCCGCTGCCCCCCCGACCGCCGGTCGGCACTGGAGGCGGCGACGGAGGCACGTATATCGTCGCGATGAAGACGATCGTCCTCGGTGGCGGTCCGAATGCGGGGTTCGATCTCGATCGCACGTGCACCTGCACCGCCGAGGATCCAGCACAGGCGCGGGCGAGCTGCGTTCATCCCAAGACCAGCCGCGGCTGCGATCTCGACGGCGGTGTCGACAACGCGCTGCTCACGATCACCTCGGGATTCGCCAAAGCGAGCGTCGACAAGTTCAACGACAACATCAACGACACGCTCGACTGCGGGAGGCAGACGGTCCTCCTCGTCCTGCAGGACTACAACGGCGGGCCTGACGACGACAAAGTCGTCGTCTTCGCAGATCCATCGTTCGGGATTCGTGCGCCCCACACCGGAGGCGAGGGCCCGGACGGCAATCGGTGCCTGCCGACCTACCCCGCGCGGTGGGACGGGACGGATCGCTGGGGCTCGGCTCGCATCCGTGAGGACGGCTACGTGACGTTTCCCTCGTTCGAGGGTTACGTCCGCGACCATCAGCTCGTGGTCGACGGCCGGGATCAACCGAGCCCGGGCCCGATCGCCTTGACCGGCCTCGGCGCATCTCCGCTGCGAGTCCACCGTCCCGTCATCGTGGCAAAGCTCGAATCGAGGGACGGAGGCCTGGAGCTGAAGGATGGCGTGCTGGCCGGGCGGGTCCTGGCGACGGACGTGCTCACCTCGTTCGGAAAGAGCGTCCCGCCAGACGGCGGGGAACGTTATTGCCAGGATGACGAGTTCAAGGTCGTCCAGACGCTGTTTTGCCAGGCCGCCGACATCATGAGCAATCCCGACCGCGACTTCGTCGGGGATCGATGCGATGCGCTGGCATTCGTCGTGGGCTTCACCGCAACGCCGGCAGCCGTCGCCCCCGGAGCCGCGCCGGTCGATCCCGAGATCGATGCGCCCCCGTGCACCGAGGCATCGCTCGCCTGTCCGTAGTGTCCTGACGTCCCGTCGGTCCCCGCACTTGGAGCGTGCGCCTGCCTCACTCACTTCGACGCCGGAGCACGTCTCCACTTCGAGACGTGCTCCGCGTCGCGCCGCTCACTGCTCGAAGCAGTAGAACGCCAGCGAGGAGTTGCAGGGCGCAGTGCCGGTGAACGACCACGACCCGGTCGTCGACGACGAGATGCCCTGGCCGCCGTACTGGTTACCCACGAAGGCCGTCCAACCGTTGCACGCCACGCTGCCGGAGTACCTGCCGTCGGTGTACGTCGACGTCCACACGGACCCATCGTACGTCGAGCCGGTCTCGGTGACGTTGATCGGGGCCTCGAGCGTGCCGCTCGTGAGCGCCGTGAAGTTCGCCGCCACCTGAACGCCGTCGACGCGCACGTACGGCACCGTCGACCGCTCGAAGCGCGCTGCCGGTTCAGAGGAGTGGGTGTCCGAGATCCACGTCAGGTACTTGCCACCGAGCGACGCGTTGCGCGCCGCCTCCTGGCAACGAGCATCGGCGCCGAAGACGCCGCTGACCGAACCATGCGAGGTCGCGCTGGTGACGAACGCGAGACGGCGCGTCGCCGTGCACGTCACAGTCACGTTCGACACGCTCGAGCTCGGCATCGTCCCCGACCCGTTCGTGACGGTACAGGAGCGTCGCGCGGGCTGGGTCACGACCGTGACGGAGTACGTCTGCCCCGCGGTGACCGGCGCCGGGAACGCGAACGAGCCGTCCCCCGAGACAATGAGGTCAGCGCCGTTGCCGTTTCGGAGGACGACGCGATCGGAGATGCCGGAGACCGAGCCGCCGAGCGTGTGCGAGTCGGGGCTGCAGTTGAGGCCGATGTTGGTGACCGCCGCCGTGGCGTTGCCGTTCGGGTTGACCACCGAGCACGCCTGACCGGCGGGCTGCGATTGGACGTACACCGAGTAGCTTCCCCCGTGCGTGACCGGCGTGCCGAACGTGAACGCGCCGTCCGCGTGGACCGTGACCAGGTCGTCACCGTTGCGCAGCACGACCGGGCCCGTGATGCCGGTCGCCGTCCCGCCGATCGGATAGGAGAGCGCCGAGCACGTCACGACGATGTCGGAGACCGTCGTGGAGACCACGCCGGAGCCGTTCGACACCGTGCAGGACCTGCCTGCCGGGTACGAGAGCATCGTGATCTCGTAGCTCGAGCCCTGCGCGACCGGCTGCGCGAACTGGAAGGACCCGTTCGAGCTGATCGTCAGGCTAGTCGTCCCGTTGTTCTGGAGCACGAGGAGGCCGGCGTAACCGACCATCGTACCGCCGAGCGTGAACATGTTCGTCGAGCAGGAGACGTCGACGTTCGTGACGTTGCCGGCGCCGACCGTACCAGCGCCGCGCGACACGACGCAGGTCTGGTTCGCGGGCTGCGACTGCACCGCGACGGAGTACGGCAGGGAGAACGGGACCGACGAAGAGAACGTAAACGCTCCGTTCGCCGAGACCGTCACCGGGTTGCCGCCGTTGTTGGTCAGGACCACGGTCCCGGTGAGGCCGCTCACGCTGCCTCCGACGGTGTACGGGTTATCGGTGCAGGTGACGCCGATGTTCGTGACGTTCCCGGCGCCGACCGTGCCGCTGCCGTTCGACACCGTACAGGTCTGCCCCGCCGGGTTCGTCCGAACCGTGACCGCGTACGCGGAGTTGAACCTCACGGACGAGCCGAAGGTGAACGAGCCGTTCTGGTTCACCGTGAGGTCGGTGCCGTTGTTGGTGAGAACGACGCTCCCCTTGAGGCCGCTCGCGGTGCCGCCGAGCGTGTAGGAGTTCGAGGTGCACGAGATGGACACGTTGCCGATGTCCGCGGCGCCCATCAGACCCGTACCGTTGCTGACGGTACACGCCTGACCGGCCGGCTGCGTGAGCACCGAGACCGCGACGGTGCCGCGGTACGGCACCTTCGTCGGGAAGGTGAACGCTCCGTTTTGCGAGATCGTGATGTTGTTGCCGCCGTCATTTCGGAGCGTGACGCTGCCGATCAGGCCGCTCACGGTCCCGCCGAGGTTGTACGTCTGATTCGTGCAAGCGACCGCGACGTTCGTGACGTTCGCGTTCGGCACGGTCCCGGACGCGTTGGTGACCGCGCAGCTCTGCCCCGTGGGCTGCGAGCTGACCGTGACAGCGTAGGGCCTGCTCTGCGCGACGGTCTGCGAGAAGGTGAACGCTCCGTTCTGAGTGACGACGCGCGCGTCCCCGCCGTTGTTCTGGAGGGTGATGCTCCCGCCCGTCTCGAGCCCGGTGAGCGTGCCGCCAACGGTGTGAGCGCCGCCGCAGATGCCGCCCAAGCAGACGCCAGTCAGGCAGTCCGAGCCCACGCTGCACGCCTGTCCTGCCGCGCATCGAGCGCACGACGACGTGCCGCCACAGTCGATGCCGGTCTCGCCGCCGTTCTTCACCTGATCGTCGCACCGGGCCGGTCGGCAAACCTTGTTGCCCCCTTCGGCGGCGCAGATCGAGCTCTCGCAGTCGGCGGCGACGTTGCAGCGCTTCGCAGCATCGCACTTCTTGCAAGAGCCGCCGCAGTCGACGTCGGTCTCGTTCTGGTTCACGATGCGGTCGTCGCACGTCGGCGCCGGGATCGGCGCGCATCGACCGGCGGTGCACTGCAGGCCCGCGACGCAGTCGCTGTTCTGCGTGCACGCGAGGCCGACCGAGCAGCGGTAGCAGCCCGTGTTGCCACCGCAGTCGCGATCGGTCTCACCGCCGGAGCGGATGCGGTCCTCGCACGAGGTCGCCACGCAGTGCGTCCCGTTCGAGAAGCCGGACGCGCAGTCGGAGGCGACGCTGCTTGCCGTGCCGGTGGGGCACTTGCCGCAGCTCCCGCCGCAGTCGGCGCCGGTCTCGTTGCCGTTCCGAAGGCCGTCGGTGCAGCTCGTCGCCACGCAGAGTCCGGCCTTGCTACAGAAGCCGGACGCGCAGTCCGTGCCCACGCGGCAGGTCTGGTTCAGCGCGCACTTGAGCGTGCACGAACCACCGCAGTCGACGCCGGTCTCGTCCTTGTCGCGCACGCCGTTGACGCATGAATCGACGCGGCACACGCCCGCGATGCAGGTGGCCTGTCCCGCACAGTCGACCGTCGACTTGCAGCGCTTGTCGACCGCGCACGAGTTGCATGCGCCGCCGCCGCAATCGGCGTCGGTCTCGTTTCCGTCCTTGCCGCCGTTCTGGCAGGTCGGAAGGCAGTAGCCGAGCCCGCCGTTCTCGAACTCCCACTTCTTCTCGAGCAGCGGGAACGACTTGTTGATGGGCTCGAGCGGGGGCGTGTCCCAGCCGAGGTCCTGAAGATCCTTGGAGAAGCTCGAACCGGGAGCCTGGAGACGGCCGCCGATCTGAAGGCCGACGTTGGCTGCGAGCTCGAGGGACACCTCACCGTCCGGGGTGCTCGAGGTGGCCTTACCCTCGCAGGACGACGCGTACTCGGCCTTGGCGACGAGGCTGCCGCGAATGCCGGCGTACATGCCGACGGTGTCGTAAGCGAAGACGTTGACTCGCGGGACGAGACCGCAGTGGGCGACGATCTCGCCGCCACCGAGGACCTGGACCTCCTTGATGTTCGCTTCGGTGCCCTGCGGCGCGACCGGAACGGAGGTGTTGCCGTTCTCGTACTCCGCCCTGAACTTGAACGTGCGCGCGGTGGCCCAGCGGAGCTTGCCTTTGACCGACGCCTTCGCTTCGAAGCCGCAGACGAGGTTGACCTGCAGGGTGCTCGTGATGACGACGGGAACCGGCCCCGCCATGAAGGCCTTCGTCTTCGGGCTCGAGAGGAAGAGGACCTTCGTGAAGGTCCCCTCCGGCTTCATGTCCTTGTCGCCGGTAAGGTGCTCCTTGTTGGCAGCCCAGACCTCCTGCGCGTAGTTGACGTTCTTCTCGACGTTCTCGATGAACTCCTTGCTTCCCTTCACGAAGGAGTTCGGGCCGACCTGGACGGCCCTGACGCCGGCCTCGAGGTCGACGTCGAGCGCGACGTCGGTCTCGACGCGCGAGTCGATGTTCATCCACACCTTGAGCGGAGGCGCGTCCCGGTTGATCGGGTTCGGGATGCGCGCGCCGACCTGGAACCCCGGGTTGAGCAGCGCCGAGGTCGTGACCGACGCCTGTCCCTTGACGAACAGCTCGATGCCGATGTCTTTCCGCTTGATCGTCTTCTTGAACTCCATGTCCTTGAAGAGCGGGAGCGTCGACTTCGGCCACGACATGTCGGAGTCGAGGCCGACCGCGTCCTCGAACGACGCAGGCGTGATCGCGGTCGTGACGTCGAGCGCAGCCTCCTTCACGGCCGAGACGCCATTGGACACCGCGTTCCCGACCGCCTTCGCGGCGCCACTCACCGCGTTGACGAAGGACTTGCAGCAAAAGCCGCTGCCCGGCTGCGTCGGGTCACCCTCGCTGCTGGAGAACGACGGATCGTCCTTCAGCGAGTGAATGCCCTCGGGCCAGTACATCGGCTCGGTCTGGACGTAGAGGTGGTCCGCGAGCCACTTCTTGTCGAGCTTGGACACGTCGACGTCGACGCCGTCGTTGTCCGCTCGAACCTGGAACTCGCCCTCGGCGATGTCCTGAAGGCCGAGGCTGTCGGTCTTCACGATGATCCGGCCGTCCTTCTCGATCACCTCGACGACGCGGCGCGCGTAGCCGAACGGGTTCGAGCCGAGGCCACCTTCACCGGGGGCCGCCGCGACGATCTTGCCGGGCTGCCAGTGGCGGACGCTCTCGGCCTTGTCGGCCGGGAACTCGAGCGAGTCGTCGGTGACGATCGCGTGGTCTTGCTCCTCTTTCGTCGCCGCCTCGACGCCCGGAACCGGCGTGAGGTTGACGTAGTCCGGCTCGAAGGAGGGCTCCCACTTGACCGCGGCGAGCGGGTTTTCGGGCGCCTTCTCCTCCGGGCTGCTCGAGCACGCGCTGAACCCGACAAGCGCGCCGCCCGCGACCAGCGTGAGCGCCAGGCTGCGCCGCAGGCGGTGCCCTGCCGCAGAATGTAATCCTCGCATCTTCATCCCACGCATCCGACGCACGCTCCTTGTTCCCCTCGATCGACTCCGTCGAATTCGACGACAACATCAGCTCCGCCCGTTTCGGCGATGAGCTGATCGGCAACCGTACGGCCGGACGGCACGAGTCTTAACCCCCAAACTTGTCCGATGACGACGAGCCACGGCTCGCACGTGCGCGGGTGCACGTCCTCCACACGACAGCCGAGCGTGGTCGCTACGCGCGCTCGTGCGCTCGTGCGCGACGGCGTCGAACGAGCGCAACGCCCACGGCTCCGAGGAGCCATGCAAGCTCATGCAATGACGACGCCGGAGCCCGGCGAGCGAGCGCGCAGCCTCCGCTGTCCTCGATCACCGCGGAGGCCGGCGAGGGCATCGCGTCGAGGAAGGTCAGCGAGAGGGCGTCGTACGAGCCGCTCTCCTCGCCGGCGTTCGCGAGCTGGACGAACGCCTCGCGCGCGCCGTCCGGGATCGCCACCTCGAAGACCTCTCCGTCCAGCGGAGCTCGCACGCCCTGGGGCTCCGCGCTGTCCCAATCGAGCGGCGCATCCCACGCAACGAGCGCCACGAGCGACATCGGCGTCCCCGGAGGAGCGCCCCAGACGCCCGCTCGCGAGGCGAAGATCCGCGCGCTGCCGCGCAGCACCTTCACCCCGGAGGGTATCGCGACGCGAACCTGAAAGAGGCCGGGGGCGAGCGCGGATCGCGTCGACGGAGCCGAAGCCGCCAACGTACCGGGGGCGAGGAACGCTCCAGCGGGGCTGAGCAGCGCGCCGTCCGGTCGAACGTCGACGATCGCGCGAGGCGTCGGCAGGATCCGGCGCTCGCGCAGCGCCTCCTCGAGCGAGGAGGTGTCGACCGCCGACGCCTGGAGCTCCTCGACGAGGAGAGCCCCTAGCTCATCCATTTTGACCGTCGATGGCGTGTCGGGGCGACGCGCGAGCTCCGCGATCGCGGCGTCGAAGCGAGAAGCGTCAGCGGCGGAGAGCGCTCGGCGCGCGGACCACAAAGCGCCCGCGAAGACCACCCCCGCTCGATGGGGATCGCCGGTCAAGCGCGCGAGCTCGGGCGGCGTCGCCTCGAGATCGCGCGCCGACGCGGGCGCGACGCCGTCGAGGGCGTACTCACCGATCACCGGATCGCCCGTGACGACGGCTGCGAAATAGTCCGCGAGCGCCTCCGAGAGCGCCTCCGGATCCGCGCTGAGCCCGTCGATCGTCCGCCGATAGCCGTGGATCCGAGAACCGCGATCGAGCACGGCGTGCGCGGTCTCGTGCACGACGACGTCCGCGTCGTACGCGAAATCGACCGACGGCGTCGCGCCGACCCAGATGAGGTCGCGCTCGGTGCCGAGGTAGGCGCGAAAGGGAGCGCCCGCACCATCGCGTGCCGGTAGATAGAGCGCGCCCGCCCTCGGCGCGAGGCGATCGTCGCCCCCGAAAAAAGCGTCGGAGAGGCGGCCGGAGACGACGACGTCGAGCGGAGGACGTCCAGCGAGCGACTCGCCGAGCAGCCCCTCGAAGAACGTGAGGGTCCGAGTGACGTGATGGTACGCCGAGGCTTCGGCGAACGCGTCGGGCTCGCCCCTCGCGTCGGGCACGCTGCGCGGCGGCGCGTCGTAGTCGCCGTCGTCGTTCGGACGCGCGGCCGCCTCGAGCGTGCACGCGCGGATGGGCGTCGGAGAGACAGTCGGTACGAGCGTGGTCCGTCCGCGATCGGCGCACGACCGGACGCGCAGGAGCGGGCTCTCGAGCGACGCGCCCGTCGGAGCGATCGCGAGCGACTTCAGCTCGACCGCGGGAGTTCGCACCGGATTGACCGGATAGACGAGCGCTCGCGCCGCGTGAGCCGGCGCGTCGACGAAGAGCGCGACGAGCGCAACGAGCAACGGAGCCACGACACGCGGCCAGCGCTGCGTGCGGCCCGCGAGGTCCTCGACGAGCGCGATCGCCACCCGAGAAGGCTCGAGCAAACTCATCAAACAGCGAAGACTACTTCACGTCCGCTCCGACGACGACGCCGAATCAACCGCAGCACGAAGGAGATACGCCACGCTCACGACGGACGTGTAGAGGCGGAGCCTCTACACGTCGCCACCGCCACCGCGCATCGAGCTCTCGTGTCCGTAGAGTCCTGACGTCCCGTCGGTCTGCTCGCAGCCTCGATTGTTCCGCTGGCGCAAAAGTGTTGCGCTGTGGAGGGGTCTACTGCGACCGCCCGCGATGACGCATTCTCAAGGCGCGGCAGACACTCGCGTCCTCAGCCGCCGCTCGAGCGGAGAGATGGTCCTCATGAACGAGGTGGTCAAGGTGCTCCCCGTGCTCGCCCTGATGCTGGGGACGAGCGCATGCACACCACGCGCGCGCGTCGAGCAGAAGGAGACTCCGATGACCGATGCGCAGGAGCTTGGATCGTCGTTGACGGAGGCGGCGCCCTCCAATGCCATCACGATCGCTCCGCGCGAGGGACCGACCTCGCATCTCGTCGTCCTGCTTCACGGAGTCGGCGCCGACGCGGCGTCCTTCCAGAGCGTCGCGCGTGCGCTCGCGAGAGGACTTCCTCGCGCCGAGCTCGTCGTCCCGGACGGCTTCCATCCGTTCGACGGCGGCGCCACCGGACGACAATGGTTCAGCCTTCGCGGCATCACGGAAACGAACCGACCGGGGCGCGTTCGCGAAGCGGGCGCCGAGGTGTCGCGATGGATCGACGGCGAGCTCGATCGACGCAAGCTCGGACGCGACCGCCTCGTCGTCGTCGGCTTCTCGCAAGGCGCGATCGTGGCGGCGTGGCTCGCGATGCATCGCGCACCGGGGCCGGCCGCGGTGGTGATGCTGTCCGGACGCGTCGCCGAAGACGAGGTCGCGGCGAAGGCCGTCACCTCCACGCCGGTGCTCGTCCTTCACGGTGCCGAGGATCGCGTCATCCCGGTCTCGGTGGTCGATCCCGGAACGAAGGTCCTCGATGCGTGGGGCGCTCGCGTCGAAAAACGCGTCTATCCGGATCTCGGCCACGAGGTCGATGCGCGCGAGCTTCGCGACATCGACGACTTCTTGAGACGCGCGCTCGGTCCGACCTGAGCACGCGAGGGAGTGGAGCATGCCGATCATCGATGTCAGCCTGATCGAAGGCCGGTCGCGAGAGCGCAAGGCGGCCCTGATCGCCGAGCTCACCGATGCCGCCGAGCGCGTGCTCGAAGTGCCGCGCGCCAGCATTCGCGTGCTGCTACGCGAGATCCCCGCCGAGCACTGGGGGATCGGCGGGACGGCAGCTGGTTCGAAGGCCGCTCGCGAAACGCCGGTGCCCGGCCCGTCCAAGCGGCCTCGCGCAAAGAACGAGGCCTCGCGGAAGCGGAGTCGATAGTCTCTGCGGGATGGACATCGAGCGCGCGCGGCTCGGGTTGCGCCGTCTCGGCCTCCTGGGCTCGGGGCTGACCTTCGGGAGCATCGCACTCGCGTCGCTCGCCGTCCCGGAGAAGGTCGCGGCGCAATACGCCTATTCCGTGGGGACGCCCGACTCGTTCAACGAGTTCCACGCGATCTTCACCGGCTTCTGGCTCGGCCTCGCCCTGCTCATGTTCACGGCGGCACGCCGATGGGAGGATCGCCGCCTCGGCGATCTGGCCGGCGCCGCGATCGGCCTTCAGGCGCTCGCGCGGCTCCTCTCGATCGCCCTCCACGGCGCACCGAGCGCGTCGTTCTCGAGCGCGATGCTCGGCGAGCTCGTGACGGCCATCCTGATCCTGCAGGGCGGTCCGATCGCCGCGGCGAGAGCGTCCGGCCGCCCACCTTGATCATCAGGGCAAGCTCGGGCGTGGGTCGTCGTCAAGGGAGGCGCCGCGGCCGCGATGGAGACCTCGTGATACCTTCCAATGCATGAGCGTTTCGGGCTCGCCTCTTTCGCGGATGAGCCCGACGGAGTACCTGGCGTGGGAGCGCACGCAACGTGACAAGCATCAGCTGCTGAATGGGGAGGTGTACGCGTCGGCGGGGGGAAGCCCGCGGCACAACCGCCTCTGCGCGCGGATCCTCGCCCGCCTCGATGACGCCCTTCGAGGAAGCTCATGCGGGTCGTTCTCCTCCGACCAGAAGGTCTTCATCCCTTCTACGAAGAACTTCGTTTATCCGGACGCGACCGTGGTGTGCGGTCCCGTCGAGCTTCATGCGGGTACGACCGACGTGATCGACAACCCGAGGGTCGTCGTCGAGGTGCTCTCGAAGAGCACCGAACAGCACGATCGCGGCGACAAGTGGGAAGACTACCGCAGCGTCCCGTCGCTCACCGACTACGTGCTCGTGTCCCAGCGACTCCCTCGTCTCGAACACTTTGCTCGCGAGTCGGACGGCTCGTGGCGATATCGCGCCGTCGCCGCGGGCGGCCGACTCGAGCTCACGACCGGCACGGTCCTCGTCGTCGACGAGATCTTCGAGGGGGCGCTCGACCTGCCTGGCGACGTCTGACGCTTCGGCAGGCCCCACTCACCCCTTCTGGTGGGTCAAGGTGCAGCGCGACGGCGCTCCTCGATGACCGCGCCGTCGATGAGCCTTGGGCGGCCTGACCTGCATCGTCACCCGAGCTGCGAGCCCGTCGCCTCCGCCGGCATCGCACCGGCGAAGGCGACCTCGCTCACGCGCTGGCGATCACTGGATCGAGATCAGCGGCGTATCGACGAGCTTCCGGAGCGCCATGCCGCCGGGATAGGCGTAGCTCGCCGCGGTTGCCCAGCCCCAGATCGTGGCCGTGAACGGCCCCTCGCTCTTCATGCGGTGAAGCCCCGTCTGACAGACCTTGTCGCCGAACGCCTGACCGGGCCCGCCGTCGCGCTGTAGATCGACGCGCACGAACTCGTACTCGCCGCGCGTCCCGATCGGGGTCCAGCCCTCGAGGGTGCCGGCGCACTCGAGCCAGACGTCCTCGAACTTGTCCCGCTGCTTGCCGCGGATGACGACGAGCGAAGTCTCCTCGTAGGTCGGGTCCGCGTAGAACGAATACGAGCTCCGCCACTGCCCCGCGGGAACGACGTTGACGAACTCCGGATCCCCGCGGCCTGCCATATCCGGACTACCGTAGTAGCCCCCCTGACACCCGTGCATGTAGGCGGCCATGTAGATCGGGTGCGCGGCATCTTGCGTCCGCACGACGAACGGCACGTTGACGCCGACGGGGAACGTCACGACGTCGCCCGCGTTCATCTCCGTCGGCGCGCCGGGGGGGATCACCGGATCGTAGTCGAGACGCGTGCCGTCCTTCGCGGCGACGATGCGGTACGGCATCAGCTCGTGCGGCGACGACGCGCGCTGGCGATAGCCAACGCCGACGTACTCGGAGCCCCACTGCTCGAATGACGGGATCTGCTGCCAGAGCATGTCGCACGCCCCTGCGGTGATCGGGACGTACGCGCACGAGTTCCCACCGAAAATGGTCGTGGGCTTGTTCGAAAGAACGATGCTCCCTACGAGCTCGTCCGTCTGATGGATTTGAAAGTACTGCCCGCTGTCGATCGAGTACTTGAGCGGTGTGTTGGCAGGGCCGCCTTTGACGTCGAGACCGTTCTGAAGCGCCTTGTTGGGGAGGATCGTGATCTCCGTGCCGTCCTGCGACGCGACGATCTGCGAAGCCGGATTCCCCGCGCTGGCCTCCCACCCGTCGATGAGGACGTGCTCCTTGGCCCACGTGACGACGGGCATGAGAAGGGTCGCCGCCGGCTTGAAGCTATTCGCCCCGCCGAAGGGGAACATGGCCACCGCTGAAACGGGAGCCGATGCAGTCAAATGGAGCGACGTGCCGATGCCCGTTCTTCTGAGCGCAAACCCCTCCGTGGCAGGAACGACGCCGTCGGGACAGTAGACCGGCGGGGAGCCCCCGAAGCTCCCTGGAGAGTTCTCCCTCGGTCCAGCGATGAACAGGACGACGCTCTCCCCGGGCGGGATGGGGCCTGCGTGCTCGATGAGCGTGGCATCGCCGGGGTTCGTCCGCCAGACGGCCTTCGACAGGTCGAGAGCTTCACCTCCTTTGTCGAGGGCGATCTCCACGGGCTGCGCCGAGGTGTTGACGACGAACGCCGCGAGGCACCCGTCGTCGTTGGACGCGAAGTTCTGGACGTAGAACTCACAGCCGTCCGACCTCGAGTCCGCCGCGGCGGCGGCGCAAGGCTCCTGGCACTTGGCGGCGCCGCACGCCTGGGTATCCGGACACCTCTCGACGACCGCACCATCGCACGACTGAATGACGGAGCGCCCGTCGAGCGAGCATTGGAGCGGACAGCTGCCCGCATCTTCGTCCGCCAGCGGCCCCACGAGGTCGGGCGCCTTGACGAACCCATCGCGATCGCTCGCGCATGCCCCGGCGACGGCGAGGAGCGCAAAGCCGGCCATCGAGAGGGCCACCGGCGTGGCCAAACGTCTGGTCATGGAAGCACCACCTCTGTCGGAGCCAAGCTCTTGCCTCGATTCAGCCCGTTTCCGAGCTGACCGCTATAGTTGCTCCCCCAGCAGTACACTTTGCCGTTCGTGAGCAGCGCGCACGTCGTGTTGACCGTGGTCTTCACTTGCGCGACGAGCGCCTTCTCGGGGAGACCGACGACCATCGCGGCACGCGTGACGTACTCCTCGGTGCCGGTCCCTGCCTGCCCGCTCTCGTTGAAGCCCCAGCAGTACACGCTTCCCGAGTCGCCCACGGCGCACCACCGGTACGGCTTGAAGTCCCGTATTTTGGTGTCGTCGGAGAGGAGGTAACCCTCCGAACGCGTCGTGGCGATCTGAACGAGCGGCTCCGGCGCAGCGGCAGGTTCGGGAAGCGCCCGATCGATCACGGTACCTTTGAATGGCGTGACGCGCGCGCCCCAGCAGTACCCGATTCCGTTCGCGACCGCGCACGTGTTGTCGTACGCGGAGTCGATCTGCGTGACCCTCGCGAGCGAGACGAGCTGAGGGAGCGGATCGGGAAAGCTGGGCGAGACGCGCCCGATGCCCGGGTTGCCACCCCAGCTCAGGACCGATCCATCCGCGCGAAGGACGAACGTAGCGTTGCCCACCTCCAACGCGGACGCCGCGGCTCCGTTGGGGAGCGCCGCGCGCTTCGGCTCGCCGGTGAACGTCTCGGTCAGCGGTCCGAGCTGGCCGAGCGCGTTGCTCCCCCAGCATTGGACATCGCCGCCGACGACGGCGCACGCGGTCTCGAAGCTTCGCGCCACCTTCGTCACGGGAGGGAGATCGAGCTTCACCGGCGTAGTGTGGGCCGCCTTTGCGCCCCCGCCGTCTTCGGCCCACGAGACGGGGCCCGTTCCCCAGCACCACACGCCGCCGCTCTTGTCGACGGCACACGTGTGGTCGAGCGACGCGATGTTCGAGAGCCCCACCACCTTGGCCGCCGTCGAGCTGTCGACGAGCGTCGTGCCCTCGCCCTCACCGCGCCCGAGCTGGCCGGCGCCGTTCGCGCCCCAGCAGGCCACGGTGCCATCGTCGAGCAAGACGCAGAAGCCCTCGCCCTTGTCCTCGACGCTTCTGCCCAGGGTCGTCACGAGCGCGGTCGCGCACGGGCTCGACTCGCAGACGACGGGCAGCGGCTGGCCGTCGTAGATGCCAGCGTCGCGGCCGCTCGAATCGACCGCCGCGTCGGTCGGTTCCATCGTATCCGCCCCGGCGTCCGTGAGCGGCGGTTCGCTCGGCTCATCGCCGCTCGAGCAGCTCACCGCCGCCGCGGCAGCGGCGAGGACGGAGAACGCAACGAGCCGCCGTGCATTTAGCACGGCGACATCTACGGTCTTCGACTCGAATAGCCCCGAGCGGCGCGGATCAAGGAGTCTTCTTGTGAAGTGCATAGCGATTTCCGACTGCCCAGAGGTTTTTCGCCGACGTCCCACGCACCTGATAGAGCGGCTCATCCAAATAGCGACCCTTCATCGCCACACTCGTCTTCTCGACCAAGGCGCCATAGCCCGTCCCCGCCTGCGCGAACGACTCGGGCGTCCCGATGCCGAGGCCGTCGTTCCACGCGGCCGGCTTGATCTCCGAACCGAAGACGATTCCATGACCGCTGAACCACAAGCGATCGTCCATGCGGACGACGGAGTGGACCAGTGGGGGCAAAAGCAGCCCGGTGGGAGGACGGACCCCGCTCACCCAGTTGTAACGCGCGACGTTCGACGCGGTGTCGACGTAGTACCACTCGAGAGCGTTCCCGACGATCACCAGGGCTGCGCCCGGAGCAACTGGGGCGACCGCCGTTGCCCAGCCGCGCGTCTGCCATGGAATTTCGAACACGCCATAGCCCGGAATCTCGAGCTTGACACTCGGTTGGATGGCGCCTGGCTTGGTCGCGCAGCTACCGCTCGCGTAGGTGAACTCGAGGACAACCGAGTAGCCCGACGGTGTTCGACGGAAGAGCGTCGGACATCCCTTGTAGCCCTCCACTGCGTCGGTCGGGCCATGTCCGCCGACGAACCAGATTTCATCGCTGCTCGCCGGCGACGCATTGAAGATGTAGAAGGACTCGTCGGCCGTGGAGCTCGGGTCCTCCGTGACGAACTCCGAGCCCCACGTCGGCGGCCCGCCGCCTTCGCTCGTGCGGCGGAAGATTCGGTTGCCGTACCACGCGTAGACGTCGTCGGCCGACGTTCCCGTGACGCCGAGTGCCGTTGCGTAACGCGTCACGGTCCCATTGGGTACCTCCACGCTCCAGGCACGTCCCGGATCGCGATTGGCATACGCGGGCCCTTCGTACGGAAGGCGCGCCGACTCCCACGTAAACGCCGCCGACGGGTCCACGCGCTTCCCGTGGTAGACGATCCCGGGCGCCGTCGTGAAGTACAGCTCGTTCTCGCTCGGCGCATACATCTTGCCGGCGTACTGACCGCCGCCGTAGGCGTTCTGCGAGTTGTCGTCGATGTACGACCAGGCCTGCGTCGCCTCCGTCCACTCGAGCACTTTCGTCCCGAGCGTGTCGCTCTCGGCGACCGCGAACGCGCGATCGACGAACGGCCAGACGTCGATGAACGTCAGCTTCGGATCGGGGAGCTCCGTCTCACACCAACCGTGGTCGTTGCAGGCCGACCAGACCGGTGCGGACGCGTCCGGTCTCGACGTCGCGTCGACCTCTTCCGGGGACGCATCGTCGACGATCGTGGATCCTCCATCGGGAACGGGGTCGAGCGAGGCGCCTTCCCCATCCGAGGTCGCGCAGGCGGCTAGCGTAGCCAGGGCAGCCAGCGTCGCCGTCGACCATGCGAGCAAAATTCTGCGTCTCATCGCTTGCCTCCGACGGATAGGAGCACCCCTTGGCCGCCAATCCACACTTTCCCAGGCTCTGGCACCCACACCGAGAGAAGCTCCGGTCGACGACGCCCGAGCCCGGCCACCTTCACCCGCGACCACGTCGTTCCGTCGTAGTGAAGGACCACGCCTCGGTCACCGACCGCCCAGACGTCGGACGAAGACGAGCCCGCGACGGCGTAGAGGTGCTCGTGCGTCGGCACCTCCATCACCTGCCAACCGAACGTCGCCCCCACGTTGTGGATGACCAAGCCGCGCGCTCCGACGGCCCACGCCTCCGTATCCGAGACCGCCCACACGCCGTTCAGCGTCGACCACGTGAGCGGGTTCATCACCTCCACTGTCGGCGATTCGCTGTCGGCGCCTATGATTCGAATCGCGGCGCCCTTCTCGCCGACGCCCCACACGACGTTCGGAGATGCTCCGTCGAGGCCTCGGAGCCACTTGCACGGCAGACTGCTGCAGACCGACGTGGGCACCCCCGCCTTTGGCGTCAGCGTCGTGCCGTCCGCGTCGATGCGCCAGACTTCGGTGTTCGTGGCGACCCACATCGTGCTGCCGCCGGTCCGGCCCCACCCCGCGGTGACGTAGCGGCTGGCGCCCGGCGGCGCGGTCAGCTTGCCTCGGTTGGCCCAGCCGTCCGGCGACGGATCGCCGTCGCCCGCGCCGAGGCCACGCGTGAACACGCGATCGAGGGTGCCGAACGTGAGCTCTCCACCGTTCGCGAGCCAGACGTAGCCGAGCGATTCACGGGTGCCGAGATCGGCGGCCTTCCACGCGGTCCCGTCGAAGTGCGCGGCCGTACCGACCGTCCCGACCAGCCACGCGTCCGTCGTCGAGCGAGCGCGAATCGTGTGGAGGCGCGTGCGCCAGTCGACTCCCGCAGACGGATCGGCGCCGAAGAGGCCGCTCGGGCAGAGCGCCCCCGGCTCACACTCGGCCGGAAAGAACTCGCAATCGCCTTCCGCGCACGAACCTCCGCCGTCTGCTCCGTCCGCTCCACCCGCGTCGGGCTCGGGAACGACGGTCTCCGTCTTCTCGGGATCGAGATTGACGTTCTCATCGACCGACGCGCACGCGGCGACGAACGAGCCGGCCAGAGCGCAGGCGAAGCCCGCGCCGGAGACCAACATGTAACGCCATGCGCTCGCTGTGCTCGCCCCTTGTCCCAATCGCGCTCGAGTACGAGCGCTCATCGGGTCACCTCGCCCGCGTCGGCCTGATCGCACGGCTCGACCACGCATTTGCCCGCCACGCAGGCTTGACCCATCTTCAGATCACAGGTGATCCCGCATCCACCGCAGTTCCGCGGATCGCTCCTCGTGTCGATTTCGCATCCGTCGGATTGCGAACCGTTGCAGTCCGCCGCGCCATTCTGACAGCGGAGGACGCACTTTCCGAAGTCGCACGCCACCCTCTGGCTGTAGCCAACGCCAAGGTATGGGCAGCTCACGCCGCAAGCACCGCAGTTGGAAGCGCTGCTGCTGACGTCGACGCAGTATCCCTCTGGGAGGCCGTGCTTCTCATCACCCGTTTGGCAGAACGTCAGCCCCTCGTCGCACATGCACGACGGTTGGCCCATGGCATCGACGACGCACTTCTGCCCTGCACCACACTTGTTGCCGCAGTAACCGCAGTTGTCGTCCGTGAAGGTCGACGTCTCGCAGCCATTCTCGAGTTTTCCGTCGCAGTCGGCGAAGCCGCCTTCGCACTTGAACTTGCCGCACTGGCTCGAAAGGCAGCCGTAGTACATGTTCGCGTACTGCGGGGCGTCCGGCCCTCCGGTCGGATCGCAAGCATTGTCGCAAGCGCCGCAATTGGCGTCGTTGGCGCGCACGTCCGTGCACAGCCCACAGTCGAGCTGGCCCGGAGGACATCCGCATCCGACCTCCTTGAAGAGGTCGTCCCGCCACTGGCACCTCTCCCCCACGGCACAGGCCACGCCGCACGCACCGCAGTTGGCCGGATCGCGGACGTCGCTCTCGCATCCATTGTCGATGAGGCCATCACAATCTTTCGCACCAAAGGCGCATTCCAACTTGCAGGCGCCCTCGTTGCAGAAGAAGCTCTCCGCCCCCGTGCCCGGTGGGCAGGCCATTCCACACCCACCGCAGTTTCTCGAGTCGGCGAGGATGTTGGTGTCGCACGGGAAGCGCGAGTCCGGACACGTCGTCCATCCCGGAGGGCACTGGGACGACGGGCAGTACGAGATGAGCCCGAGGCCGGCTTCCGGCGTGACGGCGCCGCTGTCCACCTCGCCGAAGGCCGCTGGCGCCGACGCGTCGGGTAGCGTGCCGATCACGTTCGTGTCGACGCCACACGAAGCGACGAGCGCCGCGCTGAGCAGCGCCGCGACGATGACTCTACCTATGCTTCTCATGGGGACGTCTTCCTCTGGACGAGGACCTTCATTCGGCCGGCCTGCGGACTATTCGGATAGCGAGCGATGAACGTCTCTGCTTCGGTCCGCGCTTCGTCGAAGTGACCTGCGGCGAGGAGTACGTCGATGCGCATCGCCTTCGCTTCGGGTAGCAGTGCTCCGTTCGGGAAGCGCTTCTCGTACTGCGTGAGGATCGAGCGTGCATCCTCGGCACGCCCCGCCGCGAGCGCAGCCCGCGCCTCCCGCAGGAGTGCCAGCTCGAGCGCGAATTCGTCGGTGGGCGACACACCGGCGCCCGTCGCCGTCGTCTTCAGCGTAGTCCTGGTGCTGGCGACGCCCCGCTGCCCCGGCGCGTCGGCGGAAGCAGGCGCTTCGCTCGGAAGCGCATGGATGTCGATCCCTTCGTCGCCTGTTGGTCCGCTCGCGGGCGGACGCTCCGCAGCCTCGGCGGAGGTCTCCGTCGGCGGAAACGCGCGCTCTGGAGTCGGTGTAATCATTGCGCTCGGTGGCGTGGGCTTCGAGTCGGGATCCGAGACCAGCTGCCGTCCCTCTTCGACGGCGAGAGCCCCGACACAGAACACGGCGCAGACGAGCGCAGCTTTGGCAGCGGTCACGAGCGCCGGAGATCGGCTCTCAGTCCCGGAGGCGAGGGGCGGGGACGCCTCCGGAGTCGCCGCCTTCAGGCGCGAGAGCGCATCGTGCACGAGCGCGGGCGCCGGCGCCTCGTTCCGCGCGGCGCGTACCAGCTCGTCGATCCTGTCGGCCTGCGTTTCGTCCACGTTCTTGCTGTTCGGTCCGCTCACGGGGAGGTCCCTTTCGCAGTGCGCTCGATCTCGGCGAGTGCGCGCGCAAACTCTTCGCGCGCGCGGCGAACGCGAGAGGCCGCCGTGCCCTCCGGGATCCCGAGATGCGATGCGAGCTCGCGTTTCGAGAGCTGTTCGATCACGTGAAGGACGAAGACGTCGCGCAGATCGTCGGGCATACGTTGAAGAGCAGCGTCCAGTAGCGCGACGGCCTCGCGCTGCTCTGCACGTGCCTCCGGGTCTTGTCCTGGCGCCTCGATATCCGGGCCGTCCTCGACCGAGAGCGGTTCGAGCCGGCGCGTGCTTCGCGCGCGCGAGCGACAGAAGTCGCGTGCGACGCCCACGCTCGCGCAGCAGGCATAGCTGCGAAGGCCCTCGGGGGACGACCCCTCGAGCCGCTCCCAGTTGCGAAAGAGACCGAGAAGGACGGTCTGCAGCGCGTCGTCGAGCTCGTCTGGCCGAACGCCAAAGCGGCGAAGACAACGCCACACCGCCGGGATGACGGCCTCGACGGCGCTATGGAAGTCTTTCGCTGAACGCACGGCTGCCAGCGCAGGTGCTGGTTTCCCTGGCAGCATCGACGGAGAGTGCACCTTCCATTCGAGCATCCAGAACGTTATCGAACGGAAGCCCGACTTGGATCACGGTCCTCACGACATTTCCCGGATCCACCAGGCGCTCGCTCCGATCAGGGCCGCAGGCTCTCGAAGGCGAGCGTCAAGCTCAGCGTTACGGGCGCAAGGCGATGAACGACTCCGACGGGAAGGAGCGCCCACTGGGTACGTCTTAGATGGACGGAGCCCTCCGCCGAAAGGCGAAGGCCAAGCGAATCCGTGAGCCGCAGGCGCGAGACCGCTGCGAGGCCCACGAACGGCACAAGCGACACGGTCGACGTATTCTCGGCAAAGCCTCGACCATTCGCCTCGACCCAGAGCGCTCCGAGCGAGACGCAGGGAGAGACATCGATGCCGCCAGCGTTGCCGAAGGACGTCGGACACGCCGCGACCTGCTCTCGCAGACCACGGAAGCGAACGACACCTTGCTGGATGTCGAGCGCGCTCGGCAAGAGGACGGTACTCCAGAGCTCGAGCCGGCGGCTCCCTTGGAGCTCCGTTCGGCCCCCGCTCCTTCGCGCCAAGCCCGCCCACACGCCAAAGTGGGCCCCGAACGCGGCGGTGGGGAAGATGCCCGACGCGAGCGTGGCGCCTGCGGTTGCCCCGAAGATGAAGCGCGTTTCGTCTGCCCGAGGGAGCGGCCGAGGTTGCGGCTCGATCGATGGGCGCGGCGTTCCACCCGACGCCCCCGACGACTGCGTAGACTCTGCCGGTTTCCCGGACTCGACGGGCGAGCGTTCAGGCTCGACGTCGCTCGCCCCCCTTCCTTCAACGTCTTCGGGGGACGCTGCACCAGCTTCACCGACGTCCTCGGTCACGGGGTTCAGCGTCTGCACGACGATGAGGACGAGCGCCTCCGCGAGATGTGCACATGAAGGAGCGCGCGTGGTTCGCTCCCCGCGCGAGGGGTCGGCACCTCTTCCGGTCGTTCGCACCGTTCCTACGGCCGTGCCGGACCGCACGTCGACGACCAGATCGACGGCTGCCGGGCCTTGTGCGTTCGGAGGACGCTCCAGCGTGCGACGGATCGAGTCGAGCAGGTCCCTCTCGGAGGGACATCCGCTCGTCGCAGGCGCTCGGAGCGTTGCCGAGACGACCACGTCACCGATCGTCGTGGTCTCGCGGGCCGAGGCGGGACCGATGCGGAGGATGAACGCAACTGCGACGAGGCACGCAAGGCACCACGCGTGGAGCACACGAGCATGGACGCGATCGCCTCGCCGCGCTCCGGCCTTGCCTGGCAATCCTCGTCGAGCATCGAACCTCGATCGCGATCCATCGCCGGCTCGCGTGACGTGGGCTTCGAGCGCGAGATCGCCGCTTGGGCTCGAAGAGCCGGCGCGTCCTGACCATCCGTGCGTGTCGCGAGCAACCATGGAACCCGGCACGACGGGCACATGGAAGGTGCGCTGACGGAGCGCGCGAAGCAAGTGGGCACCGGGGCGGGCGCGCGAAGAACGCGATCCGCACGCGATTTCTCGGTGAAGGCGTGACGTCGGAGCGAGAGCTCGATCTCACCGTGGAATCCCGCTCGCCGGCGTCGAAGGTCTCCTTGTCGACGGAGCAGGGGACATGCGGATGCTCGTCGAGCACATCCTCACGAATGAGCGCGACGCCGCTGATGGCCGATCGAGCCTTCGGCTAGGCCGAGCTTGACGAGCTGCTTGGCACGTACGGATGAGACAACGTCATCCCGTCTCGCGAGAACTGAACTGCCTCGATCTCGCGGACAGCGCCGCCGCAGCCGAGCGCTCGAGCAAGGCGCGCCCGCCCGCGCCTTGCATCGGGCTGACGATCACTGGATCGGGAGCAGCGGCGTATCGACGAGCTTCCGGAGCGCCATGCCGCCGGGATAGGCGTAGCTTGCCGACTGCGCCCAGCCCCAGATCGTGGCGGTGAAGGGCCCGGCGCTCTTCATGCGGTGAAGGCCGGTCTGGCAAACCTTGTCGCCGAACGCCTGACCGGGCCCACCATTGCGCTGCAGATCGACGCGCACGAACTCGTAGTTGCCGCGCGTGCCGATCGGAGTCCAGCCCTCGAGGGTCCCGGCGCACTCGAGCCAGACGTCCTCGAACTTGTCCCGCTGCTTCCCGCGGATGACGACGAGCGACGTCTCCTCGTACGTGGTGTCCGCATAGAAGGAATACGCGCTGAGCCACTGCCCCGCGGGAACGACGTTGACGAACTCCGGGTCTCCCATGTTCAAAAGGCTCTGCGTGCCATAGTAGCCGCCGGCGCCTCCTTGCATGTACGCAGCCATGTAGATCGGATGCTCGGCATCCTGCGTGCGCACGACGAAGGGCTCATTGACGCCTACGGGGAACGTCGCGACGTCGCCCGCGTTCATCTCCGTCGGCGCACCAGCGGGGATCATCGGATCGTAGTCGAGGCGCGTGCCGTCCTTCGCGGCGACGATGCGGTACGGCATGAGCTCATCAGGAGACGCCGTGCGCTGGCGGTAGCCGACGCCGACGTATTCGAAGCCCCACTGATCGTACGACGGGATCTGCTGCCAAAGCGTGTCGCACGCCGCTCCGTTGATCGGGATGTCCGCGCACGAGTTCCCTCCGAAAATGCTCGTGGGCTTGTTCGAAACGACAACGCTCCCTACGAGGTCCTCTCGCTGGTGGAATTGCAAGTACTGCCCCTTGTCGAGCGAGTACTTGAGCGGTGTGTTGGCGGGTCCGCCTTTGACGTCGATGCCGTTCTGGAGCGACTTGTTCGCGATGACCGTGACTTCGGTTCCATCCTGCGACGCGACGATCTGCGATGCCGGGTTCCCCGAGCCAGGTCGGCCATTCTCCCACCCGTCGACGAGGACGTGCTCCCTACCCCAGGTGACGACGGGCATGAGGAGCGTCGTCGAAGGGATGAAGCTCGCGGCGCCTCCGAATGGATACATCGCAACGAGGGATATGGGCGCGCTCGATTTCAAATGGAACGACGAGCCAAATCGGGTGCCGGACGGCGAGATCCCCGAGATGACCGCAGGCGTGACACCGGCCGGACACAGAGCGGACTTGGGGTCGCGGTCCGAGAGGAAGAGGACGACACTCTCATCGGGAGGGATTGGCCCCGTGTGGCGAATCAACGTCGCGTCCCCGGACGTCGTGCGAAACATCGCACCGGAGAGGTCGAGCTCTTCTCCGCCGCGGCCGAGCGAGATCTCCACCGGCAATGTCGACGTATTGACGACGAACGCCGCATAACACTCATCCGGCGCCTCGTGAAAAGCTGGCGGCGACTGGAAATAGAACTCGCAGCCATTCGAGCTGTTCTCCTCGGCCGCTGCCGCGCAGGGCTCTTGGCATCGGGCGCCACCGCACGCCAGCTCATTCGGGCAGGTCTCGAGCACCTCGCCCGTGCACGAACGAACGACCGATCGGCCGTCGAGCGAACACTGGAACAGACAGCTGCCCGCATCTTCGTCCGGCAACGGCGGAACGAAGTCTGGCGCCTTGGTGAATCCATCGCGATCGCTGGCGCAGGCCGCGAGGGCGGTAATGAGCGCAAGGGCGGTCACCGAGAGGGCCACCGCCATGGCCGAACGTCTGGTCATGGAAGCACCACCTCTGTCGGAGCCAAGCTCTTGCCTCGATTCAGCCCATTTCCGAGCTGTCCGTTGTAGTTGCTCCCCCAGCAGTACACTCTGCCAGTCGTGAGCAGCGCACACGTCGTGTTGACCGTGGTCTTCACTTGCGCGACGAGCGCCTCCTCGGGGAGGCCGTCGATCTTCGCGGCACGCGTGACGTACTCTTCCGTGCCGGTCCCTGCCTGCCCGCTCTCGTTGAAGCCCCAGCAGTACACGCTTCCCGAGTCGCTCACGGAGCACCATCGGTAAGGCTTGAGGTCGCGAACCTCTCCCTGGAGGACGTAGCTTTCCGAACGTGTCGTGGCGATCTGAACGAGCGGCTCCGGCGTGGCGATCGCTTCGGGAAGCGCCCGATCGATCTCGGTACCTTTGTACGGGGTGACCCGCGCGCCCCAGCAATAGCCGACTCCGTTCGCAACCGCGCACGTGTTGTCGTACGCGGAGTCGATCTGCGTGACCCGCGCGAGCGAGACCAGCTGAGGGAGCGGATCCGGAAAGCTCGGCGAAACGCGCCCGATGCCGGGGTTGCCACCCCAGCTCACGACCGATCCATCCTCGCGGAGGACGAACGTAGCGTTGCCCACTTCCAAAGCGGACGCCGCGACCCCATTGGGGAGCGCCGCGCGCTTCGGCTCGCCGCTCGACGTCTCGGAGAGCTGTCCTAGCTGGCCGAACGCGTTGCTCCCCCAGCATTGGACGTCGCCGCCGACGACAGCGCACGCGGTCGCAAAGCTTCGCGCCACCTTCGTCACGGGAGGGAGATCGAGCTTCACGGGCGTGGTGTTGGTCGTCGTTACGCCCCCACCGTCTTCGCTCCACGAGAAGGGCCCCGTTCCCCAGCACCACACGCTGCCGGTCGTGTCGACGGCACAGGTGTGATCGAGCGAGGTGATGTTCGAGAGCCCCACGACCTTGGCCGCCGTCGAGCTGTCGACGAGAGCTTCACCCGCGCCCTCCCCGCGCCCGAGCTGACCGGCGCCGTTCGCCCCCCAGCACGCCACGGTGCCATCGTCGAGCAGGACGCAGAAGCCTTCGGCCTTGTCCTCGACGCTTCTGCCGAGGGTCGTCACGAGCGCGATCGCACACGGGCTCGACTCGCAGACGACGGGCCGCGGCCGGCCATCGAAAGTGCCCGCGTCGCGGCCGCTCGAGTCGGCCGCCGCGTCGCTCGCGTCCGTCGTGTCGGCACCGTCGACCCCGGCATCCGAGAGCGGCGACTTGCTCGGGTCATCGCTGCTCGAGCAGCTCACCGCCGCCGCGGAAGCGGCGAGGGCGGCGAGGGCGGCGAGCGCAACCATCAGCCCAGAGCGATGCGGGTCAAGGAGTCTTCTTGTGAAGTGCATAGCGATTTCCGACTGCCCAAAGGTTCTTCGCCGACGTCCCGCGCACCTGGTAGAGCGGCTCAGCCAAATAGCTCCCGTTCATCGCGACACTCGTCGTCTCGAGCAAGGCGCCGTAGCCCTTCCCCGCCTGCTCGTACGACTCGGGCGTCCCGATGCCGAGGCTCTCTTCCCAGGCGTCGGGCTTGATCTCCGAACCGAAGACGATTCCATGGCCGCTGAACAACAAGCGATCGTCCACGCGGACGACGGAGTGGATCAGCGGGGGCGAAAGCGCAGCGGGAGGCTTGACCTCGAGCACCTGGTTGGGACGCGCGACGTTCGACTCGGTGTCGACGTAGAACCAGGTCAGGTCGTTTTGGGCGATCACCAGGGCTGCGCCCGGAGCGACGGGGGCGACCGCCGTTGCCCAGCCCTTCGCTGGGTAGGGCACGTCGAACACGCCATAGCCCGGGACCTCGAACTTGAAAATCGGTGGAATGGCGCCTGGCTTGGTCGAGCAGCTGCCGCTCGAGTAGGTGAAATCCAGGACAGTCGAGTAGCCCGACGGTGTTCGACGGAAGAGCGTCGGACATCCCGCGAAGCCTTTCGCGGCGTCGCTCGGGCCATGTCCTCCGACGAACCAGATTTCATCGCTGCTCGCCGGCGACGCATTGAAGATGAAGAAGGACTCGCCGGCCGCTTCGCTCGGGTCTTCCGTGACGAACTCCGAAACCCACGTCGGCGACCCGCCGTCTTCGCTCGTGCGGCGGAAGATTCGGTTGCCGTACCACGCGTAGACGTCGCTTGCCGACGTTCCGGTAACGCCGAGCGCCGGCGCGTAGCGCGTCACGTACGCGCCCGGATACTCCACGCTCCAGGCACGCCCCGGATCGCGATCGGTATACGCGGGCCCGTCGTACGGAAGGCGCGTCGACTCCCACGTGAACGGCGCCGACACGCTCCCACGCGTCCCGTGGAAGACGATGCCGGGCGCCGTCGTGAAGTACACCTCGTTCTCGCTCGGCGCATACATCTTCCCTGCGTACTGGCCGCTGCCGTAGGCGTTCTGCGAGTTGTCGTCGACGTACGACCAGGCCTGCGTCGCCTCGGTCCACTCGAGCACCTTCGTCCCGAGCGTGTCGCTCTCGGCGACCGCGAACGCTCGATCGACGAACGGCCAGACGTCGATGAACGTCAGTTTCGGATCGGGGAGCTCCGTCTCACACCAACCGGCGTCGTTGCAGTCCGACCAGACCGGTGCGGACGCATCAGGTCTCGGCGTCGCGTCGACCTCTTTTGGGGACGCGGCGTCGGGGATGATGGTTCCGCCATCGGTGACGGGGTCGAGCGCGGCGCCTTCCCCATCCGAGGTCGCGCAGGCGGCTAGCGCAGCCAGCGCCGCCGCCGTACATGCGAGCAAAACACTGCGTCTCATCGCTTGCCTCCGAGGGAGAGGAGCACCCCTTGGCCTCCTATCCACACTTTCCCAGGCTCCGGGACCCAAACCGAGAGAAGCTCCGGGCGACGACGCGCCAGCCCGGCCACCTTCACCCGCGACCACATCGTTCCGTCGTAGTGAAGGACCACGCCTTTGTCGCCGACGGCCCAAACGTCGGACGACGACGAGCCCGCGACGGCGTAGAGATGCTCGTGCGTCGGCACCTCCACCACTTGCCAACCGAACGTCGCCCCCACGTTGTGGATGATCAAGCCGCGCGCTCCAACGGCCCACGCCTCCGTGTCCGAGACGGCCCACACGCCGCTCAGCGTCGACCACGTGAGCGCGTTCATCACCTCCACCGTCGGCGATTCGCCGCTCGCGCCCGTGATTCGAATCGCCGCGCCGGTCTCTCCGACGCCCCACACGACGTTGGGAGACGCCCCGTCGAGGCCTCTGAGCCACTTGCACGGCTGACTGCTGCAGACCGACGTAGGCACCCCCGTCGTCGGCGTGAGCGTCGTCCCGTCCGCGTTGATGCGCCAGACCTCGGTCATCGTTGCCACCCACATCGTGCTCGAGCCGGTCCGGCCCCACGCTGCGGTGACGTACCTGCTCGCGCCCGAAGGTGGAGTCACCTTGCCTCGCTTGGCCCAGCCGTCCGGTGACGGATCGCCTTCGCCGGCGCCGAGGCCGCGCGTGAACACGCGGTCGAGGCTACCGAACGCGAGCTCCCCGCCGTTCGCGGGCCAGACGTACTTGAGCGACTCATACGTGCCAACATCGACGGTCTTCCATTCCATCCCGTCGAAGTGCGCGGCCATGCCGACCGTCCCGACGAGCCACGCGTCCGTCGCCGAGCGAGCGCGAATCGTCTCGAGCCGCGTGCGCCAGTCGGCTCCCGCCGACGGATCCGCGCCGAAGAGGCCGCTCGGGCAGAGCGCCCCTGGCTCGCACTCGGCCGGGAAGAACTCGCAATCGCCTTCCGTGCACGAATCGAAGCCGTCTGCCCCGTCCGCTCCTCCCGCATCGCCCTCGGGAACGACGACCTCCGTCTTCTCGGGATCGAGATTGACGTGGGCGTCGACCGAGGCGCACGCGGCGACGAAAGAGCCGGTCAGAGCGCACGCGACGCCCGCGCCAGAAACCAGCGTGTAGCGCCACGCGCTCTCGCTTGTTCGCGCTCGAAGACGAGCGCTCATCGGGTCACCTCGCCCGCGTCGCCTTGATCGCACGGCTCGACCACGCATTTGCCCGCCACGCAGGCTTGACCCAAGGTCAGGTCACAGGTGATGCCGCATCCACCGCAGTTGCGTGGATCACTCCTCGTGTCGATTTCGCACCCGTCGACCTGCGAGCCGTTGCAGTCAGCCCAACCATCCCTACAACCAAGAACGCACTTTCCGAAGTCGCACACCGGCGTCTGACCGTAGCCACCGCCGAAGACTTCGCAGCGGTTGCCGCAAGCACCGCAGTTGTCGACGTCGCCGCTGACGTCGACGCAGTATCCCTTTGGGAGGCCCAGCTCTTCACCGGTTTGGCAGAACGTCAGGCCCGGACCGCACACGCACGACGGTGCAAGACGGCCATTCACGATGCCGCCGAGCAAATCGATTCCGCACCTCTGGCCTGCACCACACTTGTTGCCACAGTCCCCGCAGTTGTCGTCCGTGGCCAACGACACCTCGCAACCGTTCTCGACGTCACCGTCGCAGTTGGCAAAGGGAGCTCGGCATTTGAGCTTTCCGCACTCACCCGAGCCGCAGCCGTAATACGTGTTCGAGTACTGCCGGGCGTCCGGCCCTCCGGTCGGATCGCAAGCATTGTTGCAAGCGCCGCAATCGCTGTCGGCTTCACTCAGGTCCCTGCACGACGGGCAAGCGACCTTGCCTGGAGGACATCCGCATCCGACCAACTTGAGCTCGTCGTCCTGCCAAATGCAGTGCTCCCCCACGGCACAGGCCACGCCGCACGCACCGCAGTTGAGCGGGTCGCGCTGGTCACTTTCGCACCCGTTGTCGACGACCCCGTCACAGTCTTTGAAACCAAACCCGCTGACGCACTCCATCTTGCAGGCGCCCCCGCTGCACGTGAATTGCTCGGGTCCCGTGCTCGTTGCGCAGGTGCGCCCGCACCCGCCGCAGTTTTTCGAGTCGGCGAGGATGTTGGTGTCGCACGGGAAGCGTGAGTCCGGGCACGTCGTCCACCCCGGAGGGCACTGGGACGACGGGCAGTACGAGATGAGGCCTTCCTCGGTCGCGGCGCCGTCGCTCCTCCCTGCGTCGGGGTCTGTCAGGACGGGCGGCGCCGGGTCCTCGACGAAGCCGAGCTGCTGGCTCGACGACGTGCAGTCACAGATCAGAAACACCGACCCGACGAGGCCCACGGCTCCTGCGGTCCTGCGTGCGAAGAGCGTCAAAGGTTCTTTCACGGACCTTTTCCTTCCGAAAGCGTGCCGCGAGCGGCCCTCTCTACTGCGGGACGAAAGAAGCTGTTGGGAAAGCGCTCCTTGAAACGAGCCGCCATTTCCCGTGCCGCGTCGCCCTGACCGGAGGCCGCGAGCCATCGGATCTTGAGGGCCT
The DNA here is from genome assembly GCA_001899635.1 of Myxococcales bacterium 68-20. Classification (GTDB taxonomy): domain Bacteria; phylum Myxococcota_A; class Polyangia; order Polyangiales; family Polyangiaceae; genus Labilithrix. The sequence goes on from MKVQ01000017.1 coordinate 73,436, forward strand.
GCTCCTCTTCCGCGAGCTGCCCGTCGCCGAACGTGTTCTCGTACGTTCGGAGGGTCGCTCCCGCGGACGCGTAGTCTCGCGTCGCAAGCCCATGACGCACCTGATCGAGAAGACGCCTCTCCAGGTCGAGTTGATCAGACTCGCCTACCGGACCTGGCGCGGCGAGCTCTCGAGTACGAGCGCTCGCGGCCGTCCCCACAGGGTGGTTCGGCAACGGCGCTCGTGCTCGCTTCGCTTGGGGCGAAGATGGAGCGTCGGTCGGCGGAGGCGCTGACGGTAGCGCGTTTACCGATACCGCATCGATCCCCGAGGGGACTTCCGCCTGGCTCGGCGGAGCGACCTCCGCCACTACGGCAGCACTCGGCAGAGCATTCCGCTCACCTGGCGCGCTATCGCCGCTCGTTCTTCCAGCGAACGACACGACCGCTGGCGCAACGGCGAGGACGAACGTCGCGAAGAGGATCGTCTTCCACCCCCAGGTGACCGCCGGCCTCGCTGCGACAGGCGCATCGAAGTCCGGGTCACCTCTTCCGCTCATGATGCTCGCCTGCGTACGCGCCCAAACTCGGTCGCGCATCGCCTTGCCGCTGGGCGTCGCTTCGAGGTCGCAGAGCCCCGCAGCGCGTTCGGGTTCGAGGAGCTTTTCGAGAGGTCGCATGGAGATCAACCCTTCAAGAGACCGAGTCGAGTGAGAGGCATGTCTCTTCGCGTGGCGCGCTCGATCGCGTCGCGGAACTCCGCGCGTGCGAGGCGAAGGCGCGAATAGGCGGTATTGAGCGGGATGGAGAGCAACGTGGCGATCTCGGGTATGTCGTGCCCGTCGATGTCGTGCATGACGAAGACGACGCGACGGTCCGCCGGGATGGACTGGAGTGTATGGAGAACGAGCGAGCGCTCTTCTTCGAGCTCGAGGAGCTTGTCAGGACGCTGGCGATGGTCCTCGGGCTCCGGCATCGCGCCCGGGTCGGTGACCTCGACGCGGCGTTCCGTCCTCTGACGCGATGACAGCGCCGTGAGGTACGCGATCCTGGCGAGCCAGGGGCGAGGACTGCTGACGGTGACGAGCGACTCCAGCCGCCGGTAAGCGGTGAGGAAGACCTCGTGCGCTGCGTCCTCGACGTCGCTTGCATGCACCCCGAAACGTCGGAGGCATGCACACACGTAGAGGAAGTTCTCGTGGAAGAGCTTGTGGAAGAGCTCGGTGCGTTCCGTTTCGCTCCTCACGAATGCCAATACGGTGAGGAGGGCCGATCCGTCACGGAATCGTCAGTGCCGTGTGACGACGCCCCCGTCCCCCGTCGAAGTGCATGATCCAGTCGAGGCCGAACGCCCCTTGAATCGTGGGCGAGGTCCACACGGCCTCGCGCCCCAGATAGAGGGTCGTCGGCGCTGGAGAGACCGCGCCCTCGAGGTAGGGCCCGATCCCGAACGCCGAGCCGAAACGCCATTCGATCCCTGCGCGGACTCCCACCGCGAGACGAATCGAGGCGCCCTGGCGGGTACCTCGGTCGCTCGTACCCACTCCACGTAGCTCCCCTGCGGCGGCGAACGGGCACACGACCGCGACGGAGCTGTGCGCACAGAACATGGCAGACAGACTGGCCAGCTCCGTCCGTACGGTCCCCGCAGCCGTCGTGAGCGTCGTCGGCGCGAAGAGTCTGCCCCCGAGGGCCAGCGACCACCACGCTCTTCGCGCTGCCAGGCGGAGCTCGAGCGCGGGATCCACCGCCGGCGCGGCGCCAAACACGACCGCGCCTCCCGCACTGGTCGACCATGCGATGGAGTCGCGCCGGTGGTCCTCGTGTCGGTTTCGATCCGGTCCTCGCACGTCCGGCGCTCGACGCTTCGCGGGTGCCGTGACTTCGGGCGGAACCTGCTCGAGTCGGGGATGGGCCGGCACATCATGCTCGGCGTGGGTGCTGTCGAACTGCTCGATGACGAGGCTGATCGCCAACGCGACGGCGGTCGTGAGCTCGTCGCAGTTCGCGGAGCGCGAGACGATGCGCCGGCGGCCGAGAAGCTCGCTCGCGGTGTGCGCCTCGATTTCGGCCACGAGGAAGGCTCGTTCACTCTCGAAGGCCACTCGCGTCCGAAGCTCGGCCCCCCCCTCGCTCGTGGCGAACGGATCGTACCCGAGCCGTACGCGAATGCGATGACGTAGCTCCACCTCCGGTGGACAGGTGGCCGCGGCATCCGAGCCATCGCTGTCGACATGCAGCGCGACCGTAGCGGCGGAAACCGTCGGCGCGAAGCTCAGGAGTAGAAGGGCACAGGCGCAAGCGGCCCAGATGCGCACATGGCTGAAGCTAGGTCAGCCCAGAAGCGAGGGCGAGCGCTTTGACACGCAGCCTCCTCACGGCCCGTGACGCTCGCCTACTTCACCGAGGTGATCAGCGCCAGAGTGCCGGGGCCGGGGACCGCCAGGAGCGCGGGCGACGGGCTGACGCCACGTAGACGAAGTCCTGGCGCGTGAGCGCGTCGAGCCGCTCTCGAATCGCGAGATGCACTTCGGGAAGGCGCGTCACTGGATTGGGAGTAGCGGCGTGTCGACGAGCTTTCGGAGCGCCATGCCGCCGGGATAGGCATAGCTCGCCGTGCGCGCCCAGCCCCAGATCGTGGCGGTGAAGGGCCCCTCGCTCTTCATGCGCTGAAGCCCCGTCTGGCAGACCTTGTCACCGAACGACTGACCGGGCCCACCGTCGCGCTGCAGATCGACGCGCACGAACTCGTACTTGCCGCGCGTGCCGATCGGGGTCCAGCCCTCGAGGGTGCCGGCGCACTCGAGCCAGACGTCCTCGAACTGGTCCCGCTGCTTGTCGCGGATGACGACGAGCGAGGTCTCCTTGTACGTGGGGTCCGCATAGAAGGCGTACGAGCTCCGCCACTGCCCCGCGGGGACGACGTTGACGAACTCCGGATCCCCGCGCCATCCCAGATGCGGAGTACCGTAGTAGCTGCCCGCTCCCCCTTGCATGTAGGCGGCCATGTAGATCGGGTGCGCGGCGTCTTGCGTACGCACGACGAACGGCTCGTTGACGCCTACGGGGAACGTCACGACGTCGCCCGCGTTCATCTCCGTCGGCGCGCCGGGGGGGATCACCGGATCGTAGTCGAGGCGCGTGCCGTCCTGCGCGGCGACGATGCGGTACGGCATGAGCTCGTCAGGGGACGCCGTGCGCTGGCGGTAGCCAACAGCGACGTACTCGGAGCCCCACTGATCGTACGACGGGATCTGCTGCCAGAGCGTGTCGCACGCCCCTCCGGTGATCGGGACGTCCGCGCACGAGTGCCCACCAAACATGCTCGTGGGCTTGTTCGAAAGAACGATGCTCCCCACGAGCTCGTCTCTCTGGTCGACTTGAAAGTACTGCCCTTTGTCGAGGGAGTACTTCAGCGGTGTGTTGGCAGGACCACCTTTGACGTCGATGCCGTTCTGAAGCGTCTTGTTGGCGATGATCGTGATTTCCGTTCCATCCTGCGACGCGACGATCTGCGAGGCCGGGTTCCCGTCGCTGGCCTCCCACCCGTCGATGAGGACGTGCTCCTTGCCCCAGGTGACGACGGGCATGTGGAGCGTGGCCGATGGCATCATGCTCGCCGCGCCTCCGAATGGATACATCGAAACGAGGGATACGGGCCCACTCGATTTCAAATGGAACGAGGAGCCAAATCTGGTGCCGGACGGCGAGATCCCCGAAAGAACCGCAGGCGTGACACCGGCCGGACACCGCACCGCGAGCCTGTCCGTGCCACCCAGAGGCACCGCCGGATCGTGGTCGGAGAGGAAGAGGACGACACTCTCGTCGGGCGGGATTGGTCCCGTGTGGTGGATCAGCGTCGCATCCCCAGGCGTCGTGCGAAACATCGCACCAGAGAGATCGAGCTCTTCTCCTCCTCGGTCGAGCGAGAGCTCCAGCGGCAATGTCGACGTATTGACGACGAACGCCGCATAACAATTATCCGGAGTTTCGGCAAAACTTGGCGGCGATTGAAAGTAAAACTCGCAGCCATTCGAGCTGTTGTCCTCGGCCGCTGCCGCGCAGGGCTCTTGGCATCGGGCGCCCCCGCACGCCAGCTCCTTCGGGCAAGTCTCGACGACTTCGCCCGTGCACAAACGAATGACCGATCGGCCGTCGAGCGAGCACTGGAGCGGACATTCGCCGGCGTCCTCGTCTGGCACCTCGAAGCCGCCTGGACCGTTGTCGAACGCGTCGCGACCGTCCCCGCAGGCGAAGGCCGCGGCGAGGAACGCAAGCCCGATGACGGAGAAGGTCGCCGGCGTGGGGGCGAAATTGCTGCCGCTCATGGAAGCACCACCGCTGTCGGAGCCAAGCTCTTACCTCGATTCAGCCCGTTGCCGAGCTGACCGTTGAAGTTGCTCCCCCAGCAGTACACTCTGCCGTTCGTGAGGAGCGCGCACGTCGTGTTGACCGTGGTCTTCACCTGTGCGACCGCGATTCCTTCGGGGAGGCCGCTGACTCGCACGGCACGCGGGGCGTACTCTTCGGTGCCGCTCCCTGCCTGCCCGCTCTCGTTGAAGCCCCAGCAGTACGCACTTCCCGATTCCCCCACGGCGCACCATCGGAAGGGCGTGAATTCGCGTACCGTATCCGGCAGGAGGAAGACGCTCTTCGAACGCGTCGTGGCGATCTGAACGAGGCGCTCCGGCGCCGCGACGGGTTCGGGAAGCGCCCGCTCGAGCACGGTACCTTCGATGGGCAGAACGCGTGCGCCCCAGCAGTACCCGATCCCGTTCGCAACCGCGCACGTGTTGTCGTACGCGGAGTCGATCTGCGTGACACTCGCGAGCGAGACGAGCTGAGGGAGCGGATCCGGAAAGCTCGGCGAGACGCGCCCGATGCCGGGGTTGCCACCCCAGCTCACGACGGAGCCGTCCTCGCGGAGGACGAAAGTCGCGTTGCCCACTTCCAAAGCGGCCGGAGCGGCTCCGTCGGGGAGCGGCGCGCGCTCCGGCTCGCCATTGAACGTCTCGGTCATCGGACCGAGCTGGCCGAGTGCGTTGCTCCCCCAGCATCGAACGTCGCCGCCGACGACGGCGCACGCGGTCGCGAAGCTCCGCGCCACCTTCGTCACGGGAGGGAGATCGAGCCTGACGGGCGTGGTGTAGGTCGCCGCGACGACCCCGCCGTCTTCGGTCCACGAGAAGGGGCCGGTTCCCCAGCACCACACGCTTCCGCTCTTGTCGACCGCACAGGTGTGGTCGAGCGACGTGATGCTCGAGAGCCCCACGACCTTGGCCGCCGTCGAGCTGTCGACCAGAGCCTCTTGCTCTCCCTCTCCGCGCCCGAGCTGACCGGCACCGTTCGCTCCCCAACACGCCACGGTGCCATCGTCGAGCAAGACGCAGAAGCCCTCGGCCCTCTCCTCGACGCTTCTGCCGAGCGTCGTCACGAGTGCGGTCGCGCACGGGCTCGACTCGCAAACGACGGGCCGCGGCTTGCCATCGAAGGTGCTTGCGTCGCGGTCGCTCGAATCGACCGCCGCGTCGCTTGCGTCCGTATCGGCACCGTCCACCCCGGCATCCGCAGGAGGCGACTCGCTCGGGTCATCGCTGCTCGAGCAGCTCACCGCCGCCGCGGAAGCGGCAAGAACGGAGAGCGCGACGATTAGCCCACAGCGATGCGGATCAAGGAGTCTTCTTGTGAAGTGCATAGCGATTTCCGACTACCCAAAGGTTCTTCGCCGACGTCCCACGCACTTGGTAGAGCGGCTCATTCAAATAGCGCCCCTTCATCGCGACATTCGTCGTATCGAGCAAGGCGCCCTGGCCGACGCCCGCCTGCTCGTACGACGCGAGCGTCCCGATGCCGAGGCCGCTCTTCCACGCATCCGGTTTGATCTCCGAACTGAATACGATTCCGTGGCCGCTGAACCACAAGCGGCCGTCGACGCGGACGACGGAGTGGATCAGCGGCGTTTGCGTCGGCACGGGGGGCGAGATCCCGCCCAGATGGTTGATAAGCGCGACGTTCGACCCAATGTCGACGTAGTCCCACAGCAACTCGTTTTGGACGGTCACCATGACTGCGCCCGGAGCAACGGGGGTGACGCCCGTTGCCCAGCCGACGGGCTGAAATGGAAACTCGACCATGCCGAAGCCAGGGAGCTCGCGCTTGATACGCGGTTGGAGGCTGCCTGGCTTGGGCGAGCACGTGCCCCTGGAGTACGTAAAGTCCAGGACAGTCGACGTGCCCGACGGTGTTCGACGGAAGAGCGTCGGACATCCCGTGTAGCCTTTCACTGCGTCGGTCGTGCCATGTCCTCCGGCAAACCAGATTTCATCGCTGCTCGCGGGCGACGCATTGAAGATGTAGAAGGACTCGTTGGCCGCTCCGTTCGGGTTTTCCGTGACGAACTCCGAAACCCATGTCGGTGGTCCGCCGTCTTCGCTCGTGCGGTGGAAGACTCGGTTGCCGTACCACGCATAGACGTCGTCGGCCGACGTTCCGATGACGCCGAGCGCCACCGCATAGCGCAGAAAGGTCGTCGGAGCCGGCAGGCTCCAGGCACGCCCCGGATCGCGATCGGCATACTCGGGCCCCTCGTACGGAAGACGCGTCGACTGCCACGTGAACGGCGCCGACGGCTCGTCGCGCGTCCCGTGGTAGACGATGCCGGGCGCCGTCGTGAAGTACAGCTCGTTCTCGCTCGGCGCATACATCTTGCCGGCGTATTGACCCTGCCCGTAGGCGTTCTGCGAGTTGTCGTCGATGTACGACCACGCCTGCGCTGTCTCCGTCCACTCGAGCACCTTCGTCCCGAGCGTGTCGCTCTGAGCGACCGCGAACGCCCGATCGACGAACGGCCAGACGTCGATGAACGTCAGGTTCGGGTCGGGGAGCTCCGTCTCACACCAACCGGCGTCGTTACAAGCCGACCAGACCGGGACCGACGCGTCCGGTCCCGGCGCTCCGTCGAGCTCTCCCGGTGACGGAGCGTCGATGAGCGTGGCTCCGCCGTCGCTCCCGGGGTTGAGCGAGGCGCCTTCTTCGTCCGACGTCGCGCAGGCGGCTAGCGTAGCCAGCGCAGCCAGCGTCGCCGCAACACATGCGAGCAAAACCATGCGTCTCATCGCTTGCCTCCGAGGGAGAGGAGGACGCCTTGGCCTCCGACCCACACTTTTCCAGGCTCTGGCACCCACACCGAGAGGAGCTCCGGTCGACGACGCCCCATCCCGGCCACCTTCACCCGGGACCACGTCGTTCCGTCGTAGTGAAGGACCACGCCTTTGTCGCCAACGGCCCAGACGTCGGACGACGACGAGCCAGCGACGGCGTAGAGGTGCTCGTCCGTCGGCACCTCCATCACTTGCCAACCGAACGTCGCCCCCACGTTGTGGATGACCAACCCGCGCGCGCCGACGGCCCACGCCTCCGTGTCGGAGACGGCCCATACGCCGTTGAGCACCGACCACGTGAGCGGGTTCATCACTTCCACCGTGGGCGACGCGCCGTCGGCGCCCGTGATTCGAATCGCGGAGCCGGTCTCTCCAACGCCCCACACGACGTTCGGAGACACGCCATCGAGGGCTCTGAGCCACTTGCATGGCAGATTGCTGCAGACCGACTTAGGGACACCCGCCGTCGGCGTGAGCGTCGCCCCGTCCGCGCCGATGCGCCAGACCTCGGTGCTCGTTGCCACCCACATCATGTTTGACCCAGTCCGGCCCCATGCTGCGGTGACGATGCTGCTCGCGCCCGACGGTGGGGTCAGCTTGCCTCGATTGGCCCAGCCGTCCGGCGACGGGGCGTCTTCCCCGGCACCGAGGCCACGCGTGAACACCCGGTCGAGGGTACCGAACGCGAGCTCGCCTGCGTTGGCAAGCCAGATGTACTCGAGCGACTCATACGTTCCAACATCGACGGTCTTCCACTCCGTACCGTCGAAGCGCGCGGCCATGCCGACCGTCCCGACGACCCACGCGTCCGTCGCCGAGCGAGCTCGAATCGTCTCGAGGCGCGTGCGCCAGTCGACGCCGGCGGACGGCTCGGCACCGAAGAGGCCACTCGGGCAGAGTGCCCCGGGCTCACACTCGGCCGGGAAGAACGCGCAATCACCTTCGGCGCACGCATCTCCCGCGTCTGCACCGTCCGCTCCACCGGCATCGGGCGCGGGAACGACGGTCTCCGTGTTCTCGGGGTTGAGATTGACCTCGGCGTCGATCGCCGCGCACGCGGCGACGAACATGGCGGCCAGGCCGCACGCGAAGCCCGCGCCAGAGACCAACGGGCAACGCCATGCGCTCGCCCCTTGTCCCAATCGCGCTCGAGTACGAACGCTCATCGGGTCACCTCGCCGGCGTCGGCCTGATCACATGGCTCGACCACGCATTTGCCCGCGACGCAGGCTTGACCCATCGTCAGATCGCAGGTGATGCCGCATCCACCGCAGTTGCGCGGGTCGCTCCTCGTGTCGATTTCGCATCCGTCGGTTCGCGAGCCGTTGCAGTCCGCCGCGCCATTCCTACAACGAAAGACGCACCTCCCGTAATCGCATATCGGCATCTCGTTGAGGTTGGCGCCTCCGCAGCTCACGCCGCAGGCGCCGCAGTTGAGAGTGTCGCTGATGACGTCTGCGCAGCGTCCGACTGGGAGGCCGTCCTTCTCACCTGTTTGGCAAAACGTCCGGCCCTCGGCGCACAGGCACGACAGCTCGCCAGATGCCTCATTTACTCCGCACTTCTGCCCTGCACCACACTTGTTGCCACAGTACCCGCAGTTGTCGTCCGTTGACGTCGACGCCTCGCAACCATTCTCGATGTCACCATCGCAGTTGGCGAAGCCCGGCTTACACTTGAGATTACCGCACTGACCCGATCCGCAGCCGTAGTAGGTGTTCAAGTACTGCGGAGCGCCCGGCCCTCCGGTCCGATCGCAAGTATGGTTGCAAGCGCCGCAATTGTCGTCGTCGGCGCTCACGTCCGTGCACACCTGGCAATCGACCGTGCCCGGAGGACACCCACAGCCGACCTTGGTGCGCTTGGCGTCCTGGTAGTGGCACGACTCCCCCACGGCACAGACCACGCCGCATGCACCGCAGTTGAGCGGGTCGAACAGGCCGCTCTCGCAACCGTTGTCGACGAGGCCGTCACAATCTTTGCGATCACCTGCGGTGGCGCTGCACTCCATCGTGCAGGTGCCCTCGTTGCACACGAAGCGCTCGCCCCCCGCGCCCTTCGTTGGGCAGGCCATCCCGCACCCTCCGCAGTTTCTCGCCTCGGCGAGGATGTTGGTGTCGCACGGGAAGCGCGAGTCCGGACACGTCATCCACCCCGGAGGGCACTGGGACGACGGACAGTAGGCGATGAGCCCCGCTTCTGCGTCCGAATCGCTCGCGTCGATTGGAGCAAGAGGCGAGAACGTTCCTCCCTCGGGCACGCCGGCGGTTCCGATGAGGCGTCCGTCGGAGCATGATGACTGCGCTACGAAGAGCGCGCAGGGAACGATTGCGAGCAGCAAGGTTCGCGAGCGCCACGTACGACGCTCGGCTTTTTCCATCCACACCATGACGATTCGCTTTCTCGCGCCGGCTGGACCGGGGACTCAGAGCTTGGCCGCTCGCCGAACACTCGGAGCAAAAGGACTCTCGGGGTAATTCTCCAGGAACCGAACAGCTCGCCGATTCGCTTCCTCCGTCCGGCCGAGACGCGCGAGGCACGCGATGGCGATCGCCTCACGCTCCTCGCCGAGGATGCCTCGCCGAAAGCGGCGATCGCCCTCGGCGGCGAAGGTGATCGCGGCTTCGGGATCGTGCTCCGCGAGGCGGCGAAGCGCGGCGAGGTGGCGGGTCTCCTCGAGCGGATCCGCAGCCGGCGGAGGTTGGGCGGCGCTCTCGACGTCCTTCGCACCCAACTGCTTTGCACCGACGGACGGCGTTGCGACGGCCTTGGTGCGTGGAGGCACGGTGGGCGCGATGGGCGCGGGAGGTAGAGACTCCACTGCGATACCCGGCTCCGACGGCGCGGGAGGCGTCTCTGGCGAGACCGGCCTCTCGTGGGCAATGACGGGTGCGGGCGGCGGTGTAGGCGAGCTCTCTTCCGACGACGACGAGATCGTGACGACGGCGCCGACGGTCACGATGACGGCGACTCCGCCGAGGGATCGCGCGAGCCAGCGCGGGACTCCATCTCGTGCAGCAGGCGCGGGGCCCGCTGCAGCGATCGCGTCACGGAGGCTCGCAAGGCCCGCGGCCTCGTCGAATCCAGGCGGGGCCGCGCTCACCTCGTCGTGCAGCGCCTCTCGGCACCATTCCGGGATGGCCTGATCGTCACGAAGGCGCGTAGGGTCCGAGCTCATTTGCCTTGCTCCGGGCTGTGCAATTCGATGGCGCGTCGAAACTCTTCACGCGCCACGCGCAGTCGCGAGAAGACCGTGCCTTTGGGGATCCCAAGGCCGGCCGCGATCGACGCGCACGACTCGCCCTCGATCTCGAAGAGGACGAAGACGATCCGCCTCTCCGGATCGAGCGTCGAAAGCGCGCGGAAGACGATCGAACGAGACTCGTCTTCCGCCAGCTTGGTCTCTTGCGGCGCGGGGTATCCTGCTTCGAGTCCCTCGTCCTCCGCGGCCATCCGCTGAAGCCGGCGACGGGTGACGCGCCGGTAGTCCGACGCGATCCCGAACGCGATGCGCGCGAGCCACGTCAGCGGTTGCGCCGGTCCCGGCAGGTAGCCGCCCTTGCGATGGGCGACGAGGAAGACCTCCTGCGTGAGATCGTGGAGATCCTGCGCAGGTACGCCGAGGCGGTAGAGGAGCGCCGAGACGTTTCGCGCGTAACGCCGAAAGAGGAGCTCGGCGTTCATTCCGTCCTGGGGAACGTCCACGTGACACCGTTCAGCTGCGCTGGCGGAGGCGACCACTGCCAGGTCTCTGGACGCACCCTCTCGATCGCATCACGGGAGCTCGAAAAAAATGCCAGCCGAGGGCGCGACGCCGAGGACCGGAAAATCCACGCGGTCGATGGCGCCTCCGATCTCGTAGTCGACGAGAAATACCGGCCGGCGCACGGCGACGAGCGCATCGACGGCCGCGAAGGCGCCGGCCGTCCACTCCGCAGGACGAGCGCCCCACCGCTTCAGCGGCACACGCCCGTCGATTCGCCCCGCGACCGCCGACCACGGGAACAAGCGCGAGCGGTCGTCGAGGAGGCCGGTCGTATTCGACGTCACGAGCCCCGTCGCGTAGCCCCCGCATGCGCGGGCCCTCGCGGCAGAGATGTCGATCGCGATGCAAACATCGGCGCGAAACGCGAAGAGCTGCGCCTGTGCACGCCCCACCGGCAGCGCGATGTCGACTGGCGCCGCGACGAGGAACGACATTCGCGTCTCGAGATGGCGCGACCATGCGATGTCGGCGCTCGCGACGCCTCCCAACGTGGGCTTGGGCAGGACGTTCCACGAGAACAGTGGACCCGCCGCCAGGCTCCAGCGGGGGGCCTCCTCGCGGGCCGGCCTCGGCGGAGCTTGTTCTCGCCTCTTCTCTGCGCGAGGAGGCGGGCTCTCGCGTTCGGGACTCGCCGGGGCCTCCGGGCTCGCGTCGAGCGGAGCCGAGAGGAAGTTCGCTTCGATCGCCACGGCGATGGCGAGGCTCAGCGTCTGGACGACATCCGGGCACGCGTGCGCGAGATCGCGAAACCACCTCTTGCCGACGAAGGCATCGCCCAGAAAGAACGAGTACGAGATCGCGTCGCCCTCGTAGCGCACGACGACGCGGATCCGCGCGTCGAGGCGATCGCGCTTCAGCCATGCGCTGACGGAGGGCGCGAGGACAGCGTGATCGAGGCACCGATCGCTTTCGACATCGAGTGCCTCGCCGATGTCCCGTTCGGCGACCGGGCTCTCTGCCTCGGCGAGAGAAGCAACCGTCGCAAAGACCGCAGCGATCGCTGCTCCACACATGCGCGCGCGCGGCTTCGTTCGCGATCTCTGCGCGCGCGGACCGACCTTCACACGACTCAGGTTCGCACAGGATCGCGACCGCGCGTCAGAGCCGCCTTCCGTCGGGGGGTCGACCTCTGCCGTTGGCCCCCGCGTGACCGGGGCGGCCCCCTCGCGAGGTCGACGCGCGCGCGCTCGTGCGCTTCACCGCGAAGCTCATGCAGACCACGACGTTCACGCCGCGCGGAGCGCGAACGAGGCGCCCTCCCGCGCCTCGCACCGAGCCGACCTCACTGCACCGGAACGAGCGGCGTGGTGACGAGCTTCCGCGTTGCCGTGCCGCCGGGATAGGCGTAGCTCGCAGCGAAGGCCCAGCCCCAGAGCGTGGCTGTGAACGGCCCCGTGCTCTTCATGCGCTGCAGCCCGGTGCGGCAGGTCTTGTCACCGAACGATTGCCCCGGACCACCCTCGCGCGAGAGATCTACGCGGACGTACTCGTAGTCGACGCGCGTACCGACGGGCTTCCAGTCGGTGAGGGTACCGGCGCACTCGAGCCACACGTCCTCGAACTTGCCGAAGTGCTTGCCGCGGATGACGACGAGCGACGTCTCCTCGTAGGTCGGATCGGCGTAGAAGCTGTACGCGTTCAGCCACTGGCCGGCGGGGACGACGTTGACGAAATCCGGGTCGCCCCAACCCGCCATCTTGCCCGAACCGTAATAGCCACCCTCATACCCAGTCATGTACGCAGCGAGGTAGATCGGGTGCTCGGCGTCCTGCGTCCGAACCACGAACGTGTCGTTGACGCCCGCGGGGAAGGTCACGACCTCGCCGGCGTTCATCTCGGTCGGCGCCCCCACCGGAATCTTTGGATCGTAGTCGAGACGCGTCCCGTCATGAGCCGCGACGATGCGATAGGGCATCGTCTCGCCCGGCGAAGCGGTGCGCTGACGGTAGCCGACGGCGACGTACTCCGAACCCCACTGTTCGTGCGACGGGATCTGCTGCCAGAGCAGATCGCATGCGCCGGACGCCGACGGGATGTACGCGCACGTTTGGCCGCCGAAGGTCGCCGTCGGCTTGCTCGAGGTGAGGATGCTCCCGGTGAGCTCGTCATTCTGAACGAACTGGAGGAACTGCCCCTTGTCGAGGCGGTACGTCGCTGGGAGGTTCGCGAGCGCTCCCTCGACGCCCTGTCCGCTCTGGATCGGCACCTTCGGAACGATCGTGATCTCCGTGCCGTCCTCGGACGCGACGATCTGCGTGCTCGGCCTCCCGATGTTGGCCTCCCACGGATTGACGATCACGTGTTCCTTTCCCCACGTGACGACCGGCATGAGGAGGGCCGTCGTCGGGAGATGCCCCGCCGCTCCGCCGAACGGGTACATCGCGACGAGCGACACCGGCGCGTTCGTGGCCAGGTGGAACGACTTGCCGAACGCGGTTCCGGTGAGCGCCTTCCCTTGGACCGCGGGGACGACGCCTTCGGGGCAGCGGACGCTGTTGATCGCGTTCGGGGTGGACGGATCTCGCTCCTCGACGAAGAGCACGACGCTCTCGCCAGGGGGAATCGGCCCTGTGTGCGCGAGCAGCGTCGCGTCGCCCGGGGTCGTTCGGAACACTGCCTTCGAGATGTCGAGCGCCTCGCCATCCCGATCGAACGAGAGCTCCACGGGCTGCGTCGATGTGTTGACGACGAAGGTCGCGTAGCACGAGCTCGCGTACGGCGGGGGGGCCTGGAAGTAGAACTCGCAGCCGTTCGAGCTCCGGTCTTCCGCGGCAGCGGCGCACGGGTCCTGGCACTTCGCACCGCCGCACGCCGTGGTCGCCGAACAGGTCTCGACGGTCTCGCCAGTGCAGCTGCGGATGACGGAGCGCCCATCGAGCGAGCACTGGAGCGCGCATTCTCCGGCGTCCTCCGTCGGCGTTTGCACGAAATTCCTCGGCCTCTCCTCGAAGCCGTCACGACCGTCGCTGCAGGCACCGGCCACAGCGAAGAGCGCGAGACCGATGACGGAGCAGATCGCCGGCGTGGCCAAACTCCTACTCATGGAAGCACCACCTCTGTCGGAGCCGACGGCCTGCCCCGGTTCTGTCCGTTGCCGAGCTGACCGTAGTAGTTGCCGCCCCAGCAGTAGACCTTGCCAGTCGTGAGGAGCGCGCATGTCGTGCTCGTCGTCGTCTTCACCTGCGCGGCGGTCGCCGGCAGCCCGTCGACCTTCACCGCGTCGTACACGAAGTCCTGCGTGCCAGGACGCGCCTGACCGCTGTCGTTCAGCCCCCAGCAGTAGACGCTTCCGGAGGTCGACACGCCGCACCATCGGTACGGCTGGAGCTCGCCCGAAGACAGCGTGGTCGTGCGCGTCGTGGCGATCTGGGCGAGCGGCTCCGGCGCGATCACCGGCGCGGGGAGCGCACGGTCGAGCACGGTCCCCTTCTTCGTGTTCACGCGTGCCCCCCAGCAGTAGCCGACACCGTTCGCCGTCGCGCACCCGTTGTCGTAGGCGAGATCCGTCGTCGTGACCCCTTCGAGCGCGACGAGCCGCGGCTGTGGATCGGGGAAGCTCGGCGAGACACGTCCGATCCCCGGGTTGGCTCCCCAGGTCACGAGCGAGCCGTCCTCGCGAAGCACGAAGGTCGCGCTCCCGACGTCCATCGCACGAACCGCCGCCCCGGAGGGCAGCGACAATCGCTGCGGTCCCCTGAACGTCTCGGTGAGCGGTCCGATCTGTCCGTTCGTGTTGTCTCCCCAGCACGAGACGTCGTCACCGACGACCGCGCACGCCGTGCGGTAGCCGAGCGCGATCTTGGTGGCGGAAGGGAGATCGAGCGTCACCGGCGTCGTCTCGGTCGTCGTCGTCACGCCAGCGTCGGACCAACGCAACGGGCCGGTTCCCCAGCACCGCACGCCGCCGCTGCCGTCGATCGCGCACGTGTGGTCGAGCGAGACGACGCCCGAGAGCCCGACGACCTTCCCCGCGTTCGCGCTGTCGACGAGGCCTCCGTCCTCGCCACGCCCGAGCTGTCCGGCGCCGTTCGCGCCCCAGCACGAGACGGTGCCGTCGTCGAGCAGGACGCAGAAGCCTTCGCCGCGGTCGTCCGCGCTCTTGCCGAGCGTCGTCACGAGCGACGTCGCGCAAGGGCGCGACGCACATACGACGGGCAGCGGCCCCGCGTCGACGACGGGCCCTGCATCGCTCGGGCTCGTCGGCGCGTCGACCGTCGCGTCCGTCGCGCTCGACGCATCGACGCCGGCATCCTCGAAGGGACGCTCGTCGGGATCATCACTGCTCGAGCAGCCCGCGGCCGTGGCACACGCCGCGAGCAGGAAAGTCGCGACCATTCGCCCAGGGCGACCTCGATCAAGGAGTCTTCTTGTGAAGTGCATAGCCGGTTCCGACTGCCCAGAGGTTATCGTTCGAGGTGCCGCGCACCTGGTAGACCTGTTTGTCGAGGCGCACTCCGTCGAGCGCGACACTGGAGATCGAGAACGTCGCGCCTCCATCAGGCACCGTACTCGGCGGACTGACGCCGAGGCCCTGGGCCCACGCATCGAGCTTGTTCTCGACATCGAGGACGACGCCCCAGCCGCCGAGCCAGACATGCTCCCCGTCGATCCAGACCGACTTGAGCTTTCGGTCGCCACGCCCAACCCCCAGTCCGGGAGTGACGATTTGATTGAGGCGGGCCACGCCCGCGCCGGCCATGTCGACGTGGATGAAGGTATTATCAGCCAGGAGGATGACGGCCATCCCCGGACGAGGCGAATCGACGCTCGTCGCCCAGGCCGCGCCTTGCCAAATGCTGCTGAAGTGCTGGTAGAGCACCGGAAGGCTCCCCGCCGATAGGCAGCTGTCCATGACTCGCTTGTAGCCATCCGGCGTTCGACGGATCAGCGCAGTGCATCGGCTTCCGGAGGAGACGAACCAGATCTCGTCAGGACTCGAGCCGGCGGCGCCGAGGAAATAGAAGGACCGTTGTGGGGTGGTGGTCACCGCTTCGCGGTATTCGGGGACCCACTCCGTCGCGCCGCCGTCCACGCGCGTTCGGCGAAAAATCCTGTTTGCGTACCACGCGTAGACGTCTTCGGCGGAGGTCCCCCAGACGCCGATCGAGGGGACGTCCTTCTTCGACAATTGCGAAGCATATTGGGTATCCTTTTCAGGATCGACGCCGGGGCCATCGTACTCGAGGCGAGTCGACTCCCACGAGAAGGGAGCTGACGAGCTCCCACGCGTGCCGTGATAGATGAGCGAGGGTCCAGTGGAATAATAAAGCTCGTTCTCGCTCGGCGCCCAGATCTTCCCCACGTAGTGGCCAGAGCCGTAGGCGTTTTGACTGTCGTCGTCGATGTACGCCCACGACTTCGTCGACTCCGTCCACTCGAGCACCTTCGTACCGAGGGTGCTGCTCTCGGCGAGCGCGAAGGCTCCCTCCTCGAGCGGCCAGATGTCCCTCAACACCAGGTTGGTGTCGGGCAGCGCCGTCGCGCACCACCCGACCGCGTTGCACGACGACGGCGGCTGGACGTTCGCGTCCTCGACCGGTGCGCCTGCGTCCGCGGGACGCTCGGGTTCTGAAACGGTGGACTCGCCCGCGTCGTCACTCGGCGGCGCGGGGCGCGCGTCCTCTTCGGACGACGACGTCGCGCAAGCCACTACCGTCGCGAGCGCGATCGATCCAGATGCAAACAACAACGCGTGTCTCATCGTTTGTCTCCGAGGGCGAGCAGCACCCCTTGGCCACCAATCCAGACTTGACCGGGCCCAGCCGACCACACCGTGTAGAGGTCCGGTCGTCGCGTTCCGAGCCCGGCTATTTTCACGCGCGACCACGCCGTGCCGTCGTAGTGAAGGACGACGCCCGCGTCGCCGACGGCCCAGATGTCCGACGACGAGGAGCCCGTCACCGCGTTGAGGTGCTCCGTCGTCGGGACGTTCGTGACGACCTCCCAGGAGGATTGTGCGCCAGTGTTGTGAAGGATCGTCCCGTCGACGCCGACAGCCCATGCCTCCGTGTCCGAGACCGCCCAGACGCCGTTCAATCGCTTCCACGTCAACGGGTTGGTGACTTGGAGCTCCGGCGCATCGCCGTCGGCGCCGAGGATACGGACGGCCGCGCCGTTGTCGCCCACCGCCCAGATCGTTCCGGCGGAGGTGCCATGGAGGCTCCTCAGCCACCGGCACGGCCTGCTTTGGCAGACGGACGCGGGGAGCCCCGGCCGAGACGTGAACGTCGACCCATTCAACTCGAGGCGCCGAACATCGGTGTTCGTCGCGAGCCAGAGCAGATTCGACCCCGGCATGGTCCACGTGGCGGTGACAACCGAGCTCGCAGAGTACTCGGCGATCGAGCGGACCGCCCAGCCGTCCGGCGATATCCCTGCGTCTTCGGAGCCGAGCCCACGTGAGTAGAGCCGGTCAGGCGTTCCGAACGCGACCTCACCCGCGCTGGTGAGCCACAAGAAGCGCAAGCTCTCGCCCGTGCCGAGATCGGCCTGGTTCCATGACGTGCCATCGAAGTGGGCGGCCATGCCGACCGTACCGACGAGCCACACATCCGCCGGCGAGCGCCCGCCAATCGCGGTGACGCGCGTCCGCCAGCTTGGCTCCGCGGACGAGTCCACCGAATCGAAGAGGCCATTCAGACAAAGGACCTCGGGGCCGCACGCGTCCGGGAAGAACACGCAGTCGTCCGTGGTGCACAGGGCACCACCATCACCTCCGTCGACGACGTCCAGCGCGCCCGCGTCACTCTGCGGGGTGACGGTCTCCGTGCCATCGGGCTCGAGGACGGCGGCCTCTTCGTCCGACGCGCAGGCCGCGAGGGAGAGGCTCGCCGCCACGAACGACAACCCCACTCCGGCACCGAGAACAGTAAAGCGCGTGCTCATCGTGTCAGCTCCCCAGCGTCGGCCTCGTCGCAAGGCGCGACCACACACTTGCCTGCGACGCACGCCTGCCCAGCGACGCCATCGCAGACGATCCCGCACCCGCCGCAGTTTCGCGGATCGCTCGTCGTGTCGACCTCGCATCCGTCGGCTTCGTTGCCATTGCAGTCCGCGTAGCCGTCGAGGCATCGCCTCACGCACGCGCCGAAGTCGCAGACGAAGCGTGATCCAGGCGGGTAGCCGGCTGCCCAGCAGTACGCACCGCACGCACCGCAGTTCGCCTCGTCGCTGTTGAGGTCGGTGCAGTATTTCGCCTTCGGGTCGCCGGGGACGTCGCAGAGCGTCAAGTCGCCGGCGCACAGGCATTCGGGCGCTCGGGACTTATCGTAGTTTTGATAGCAGTGCTGCCCCGACGGACACGCGTTGCCGCAGCCACCGCAATTGTCATCCGACAGGACCGGCGTCTCGCAGCCGTTCTCGATATCGCCGTCGCAGTTCAGGAAGTCCTTCTTGCATTTGAGATTTCCACAAGTGCTGTTGACGCACCCGTAGGCCATGTTCGTATATTGCGGCGCGCCGGCCCCCCCGGTCTCATCGCACCGATTCCCGCATGCGCCGCAGTGCTGATCGTTCTCAGAGGTTTCGAGGCAGAGACCGCCGCAATTGAACAACCCCGTCGGACAGCCACACCCAACGTCACTGGGCAGACCGCTCAGCAGCTTCGCGCCGTCCTGATACGCGCAAGGGCTGTCCGCCGGGCACGCGTTTCCACACGCGCCGCAATTCAGCCTGTCAGGGACGTTCGCGGTCACCTCGCATCCGTTGTCGGGCAGACCGTCGCAGTCCAGCCTCCCCGCGGCGCACTCCGCGACGCAAGCCCCCGCGACGCACGAGAAGTTCTCGTACTTGGCTACATTCGGACAGGCCGCGCCGCACGCCCCGCAGTTGAGGGGATCGGCGAGGATGTTGGTATCGCACGGGAAGCGCGAGTCGGGACACGTCGTCCACCCCGGCGGGCACTGGGACGACGGACAGTAGGCGATGAGCCCCGCTTCGGCATCGACGCCTGCCTCCGGCACCGAGGTGAACGACGGCGGATTGGGCAGGTCATCGCCGATGAGAAGGGGCTTGCCCTCCGTCGTGCACGAGACCGCGCACAGCGCTGCCACGGCGCTGACTACCGAGATGGCGTAGGCGACGCTCGCGCGGGCGCCACGCCGACGATCGAACTGAGTTTCGTTCATGAGAGCTCTCGGAGCCCGAGTTCGGGCCCAATCGTGAATTGGTGAGGGTGCCCGAGGGTCAGTCCCTGGTACGTTGCGCGAGCGAGCGAACGCGGGCCGCGTAGGCGCTGCTCGGATTGTCCGCGAGGAATCGCTCGGCAAGAGCAAACGCGCGGGCGCGCTCTCCCGAGTTGGAGAGCGCCTCGATGCGGATGACTTCGATCTCTTCCGCGAAGAGCCCGGAAGGAAAGCGCGTCTGGTAACGCTCGACGGCGCGCAGCGACGCCGGGATGTCATTCGCCGCCAGGCCGGCGCGCGCCGCCGACAGGAGCCCGAGCTCTTCGTCGAAGGTCGATCGCTCCGCGCCGGCGGATGCCCCCCGCGCATTCTCGTGTCGGTCCGCGCTCGCCTTCGAGGTCGGCGGTCGTCCGCGAGGCGCGACGGCTCGGATGGCGCTCGCCGAAGCGACGGCAAGCACCGGCGGCTCTTCGGCCGACGGGACGACGCAATCCGCCATTGCCGACGGCTCCGCAACCGGCGCGACGACGGGGGCAACAGTCGACGCGGGGGACGCGGCCAGCGGCGCCGTCCCTTCGGCGTTGTTCGCGGTGCCGCTGCCGGAGGAGATGCTCGACGCGGCAATGAGGCCGAACATCGACGCCCCGACGATCGCGGTGCCCGCCCCGAACCACTGCCACCACCGCGGTCGCGACGCCGACGCCATGCGCTTCGCGAGCGACACGGCTTCGTCGACCTGGGCGGGCGTGGGACCGTCCTCCTCGCTCGCGGCGACGAGGTGCGCGAATCCCGGATCTTCGTGAACGAGGCGCGTGGGTTCGATCGTCATTTGTCTCGGCCCCCACCCGTACGTGCGCGATGACGCTCGAGCCGTGCACGGAAGTCGTCGCGCGCGCGTCGTAGGCGAGATGCGACCGTCCCGAGGGGAACATCGAGCACGTCGGCGATCTCCTGCATCGTCATCTGTTCGAGCTCGTACATGACGAACACCGTGCGCAGGCTCTCTTCGAGCTCCGACAGCAAGCGGTAAAGGAGCTCACGCGCCCTCGCTCCGTCGAGGCGCTCCTCGGGCGATGCCGCCATCTCGTCGGACGCGTCGCTCGTCACGGGGTCGAGATGCTCGGTCGGCACCTCGCGCGCATTCTTCTTCTTGAGGTTGGACGCGATCCGGAGCGCTGCCCCGAAGAGGAACGCACGTTCGTTGCCCGGCTTCACCTCGTCGATCCGCCGGAGCACGACGAGGAAGAGGTCCTGCGCGGCGTCGTCGATGACATCCGGCTCGAAGCCGAGTCGCCGAAGAAAGCGCCAGACGTTGGCAAAGTGAGCGCGTACCAGCTCGGGGAGGAGCTCCGCCCGTTCGTTCACGTGTTCGTCCGAGCGCGCCGTCGACAAGGCATGCCCGTGGACCGTGGATCCGGCCACGCTGGCAGCAGCCGCAGAAGCGGTCGACGGGGTGAGCACGCGGCGTAGTAGTGCCGGCTCGACGTTCTGATCACGAAATCGTCCTCGGGTCCTCGGGTCCTCGGGTCCTCGAATCCCCCTGGCATCACAGTCTAAGGCCTATGCCGATACCTCCAAGCAGACCGACCGCGGGCACGCTCGCGGCAACCGTCCCGCTGGAGAGGACGAACGGACGCCGGACGAGCGGCGCCGTCACGAGAACGGTAGAGCTCAAGAAGACGCTCTTCGAAAGGTGCACCGCGGCCCACACCGACCCGCCGAGATCGAGCCAGGTGATCGACGCTTGGCGGGCACGGGCAAACCCCTCGGCCGAGCTGCGAAGGATCCCGAGGTTCATCTCCGCGCACGGCGCGACCTCGACGACCCGCGCAATCGTGAGCTCGTGCGGGCATGCGCGGAAATTTCCCGCCATCCATAGAAAGTCGACGCTCCCCCCGCTCAGCGCGCGCTCCTTCGGGAGGCTCTGGCGCAGCCCGAGCCCAAAGCTCGGCTTCCATCCGCGCAGCCAGCGAGGCTCTTCCGCGGGTGGAAGGATGAGCTTCATCGATGCTCCGATTCCGGGAAGCGCGCCCCGGACGACCGCGGACGTCGACTCGAGGCGGACGTCGAACGCGACCGTCGGCCCCGAGGAGCGCGGGTGACCCGCGGTGAGGCGCTCTCCACCGTCCCGCCGGCGCTCGGCGCGCGGCTCCTCGCGTGGTCGGTCGGCGGGAGCTTCGTTCGGAGGCCCGTCGGCGCTCGGCTCCTCGGGCTCTTTGTCGACACCCGCCTTCGTGTCGTTCGGGCCGTCGGCGCGGAGATCGATCGCCACCCCGACCATGATCGCCATGGCGCGGGCCACTCCCGCGCAGGTCGGGCCGACGAGCCGGCGCTCGGCGAGGGGCCCCGCCTCGTTCGCGATGACCAGAGTGCCGAGCCATTCGTCTCCGTGCACGGACAGGCGAACGCGGAACGTTCGCTCCGCCTGGGTCCCCTCGGGAACGGCCGACCAGCGACTCGTGTACGCGCGCACCGTCGCGAAGAAGTCGCCTTGCGAAGGGCATGTGCTCGTCGCGCTCGTCTCCGCTTCGTACAGAAGGGTGATCGGCTCCACCTCCGGCGCCTCCGCTCGCGCGGGCAGCGGGACGATCAGAGCGGCCGCCGCCACGACGCGCCCGAACATCACCGAGAGCCTCGGCTCGCTTCGCCTGCTCACGTCCGCCATCGGGCCACTCTCGAACGTACCCCACGAGCCACATGGGGAGGGACTTCGTTGTCCGTCGATCGAAGCGAGAAAGACGCCGAGAGAGCTCAGGCGGCGCGATTCTGTCCGGCAGTTGGCGGCTCACGAGTCTGCCGCGGTGACGCGAGCGACGATCGCGAGGAGCTCCTCGGTCGCGAAGGGCTTCGCCAGGTAGCCGGCGGCCGCGAGGCTCTTCGCACGCTGCGCGGCCATCGTGTCTCCCGTCACGACGACCACGGGAATGGAGGCGATGGTCGCGTCGCGGAGCATGCGCTCGCGGAGCTCCCAGCCGTTCATGACCGGCATCATCAGGTCGAGGAGGATGACCGCGGGCCGCAGGCCGTTCTCCAGCGCCGCGAGCGCTTCTTCGCCGTTCGCAGCGCTGACGACGCGGTAGCCCGCGTCCTCCAGCACGAGCTCCTCGGCTTCACGGATGTCGATGTCGTCATCGACGAGAAGGACGACGCTCATGCTGCCCTACCGGCCCATGAGCGGAGACTCGACGAGGAACGCGTCGTCGATCTTGGGAGCGAGCGGGAGCTCGACATCGAACACGGCGCCTTTTCCGGGCTCGCTCTCGACCGAGATCGTGCCGCCGTGCATGCGCACGATCCGGCGCGCGATGTAGAGCCCGAGTCCGAGCCCACCGTAGTGCTGTACGGAGACGCCGCGTTCGAACGGGTTGAAGAGTCGCTTCATCGCTTCGGGCGAGATGCCGATGCCTCGATCGCGCACCACGAGGTGGGCTCGACCGTCCTTGGCGGTGACGTCGACGGTGATTGGGCGCCCTTCCCCGTACTTGATCGCGTTGTCGAGGAGGTTCGAGACGACCTGCTCGAGCCTCGCGGAGTCCCACGTCCCGACGACCGAGCCGGCACCACGCAGCTCGATCGCGCATCCTTTCAGCTGACGCCCGGCCTCCAGCGAATCGATGACGCCGCGGGTCAGCTGGACGAGATCGACCGACTCGCGTTCGAGCTTGATGCGCCCGATCTGGAGTCGGGTCGTGTCGAGCATCTCGGTCACGAGGAGCTTCAGGCGATGGACTTGTCGCCTCAGGACCTTCGTCGCGCGCGCCGCGCCGTTGGGCAAGTCGGCCTTCTCGAGCCTGCTCAACGTGAGCTCCATCGCCGTGAGCGGGGTCGCGAGCTCGTGGGATGCGATGCGGATGAAGTCGTCGCGGACGCGGAGCTGGCGGCTCTGCTCGCGCTCGAGCTCCAGCACGCGCTCCGCGTCGAGTGACAGATGGCGCCCCGTGTCGGGCTCCGGCCCATCGGGCTCGAGATCGGCGATGCGCTCCCAGCTCTCGACGCAGTCCTTCTCGAGATCGAACTCGTTCTTCTCGAGAGCGAGCTCCTTGCCCAAGGGCTCGAGCCCGTCGTGGAGCATCGCATTGAGCGGGCACGAGATGAACGTCTGGCCGCCCGCTGCGACGATGCGCTGGTAGGCGCGGAGCCCGAGGAGGTGACGCCATCGGCCACGGATCAATCCGTCGGTCCAGCTGACCACCTCGAAGTCGACGAAGCCGTTCGCGACGAAGAACGCGGTCGTGTTCTCGAAGACCTCCTTCGGAGTGCTGCCACTGCTGACGTGGTAGCCGACCTCCTCGAAGTACTCTCGAATGCGGCGCCCCATCTCGCGCACGAGGACACGAACCGAGGCGGGGTCGTAGAGCGAGAGGGTTCGTCCGAGCCCGTAGAGGACAGCCTCGTAGAGCGTCGCGCGGAACCGGGTCCGCTCGTCTTCTCCGCGCTTCTCCGCCGAGGCGAGCCGGCGTTCCAGCTCCTCGATTCGAGCACGGAGCTCGGCGACTTCATCCCCCCGCTCGCCACGGACCTCGGCCAACTGTTCCGACACCCGAGTGCTCCTTTTGCGGGGTGAAATCTAGTGCGAGCGTCCTCGTGCGCAAGTGAAGCGGGAGCGTGCGATCGAGATGCTCATCGGATGCTCCACGGGCCTCGCCGCCGGCGCGCTCGTGTTCCGACCGAGGCGCCACGAGCAGCCCCCGGCGTGCTTCTCACGCTACCGTTGCGCGGCGCCGCGCGAGCTCGAGCTCCTCCTGACGAAGCGCGGCCGCGCGATCCGTCTACCTCTACCCCTGCCGTGCCGCTCGCCGATGCAGGAGGACCCGAAGCGCGCCCGCCATCTCGAGCACCGCGTCGCGTGCCGTCCGGCTGATCCCGACCATGTTCACGAAGCCATGCAACTGCTCGGGGAAGCGTCGCAGGCTGACGGGCGTCCCCGCGCGGGTGAGGGCGTCGGCATACGCCTCCCCCTCGTCGCGCAGCGGATCGAACCCTGCGGTGACGACGTACGCGGGCGGCAGACCAGCGTGGCTCGAGGCGACGAGAGGATTGCGGCGCCAGTCCGGATGGCCGTCGGTGTCCCGCATGCCGTACTGCGCGTCGAACCAATCGATGCTCGCCTTGGTGAGCATGAAGCCCTCGCCGAACAAGTCGAGGGAGCGCCACGGCGGACGCCTGTCCACCGGCGGGTAGATGAGAAACTGACACGCGGGAAGGACCTCGCCGGCTTCGCGCGCCATGAGTGAGACGACGGCGGCGAGGTTGCCGCCCGCGCTGTCGCCACCAACGCCGACGCGATCCGGATCGGCGCCGAGAGACGCGGCATGCTTCTTCGCCCACGAGAAGGCTGCGAACGCGTCGAGCGGCGCCGCCGGGAAGCGGTGCTCGGGGGCGAGCCGGTAATCGATGGCGAGGACATGCACGCCCGAGTACCGACAGAGGTAGCGGCATGGCGCATCGTGCGTGTCGAGGTCGCCGAAGACGAAGCCGCCGCCGTGGAAATAGACGAGCAACGGGCGCGGGTGCGACGAGTCGAGCTCGACGACCGGCGCGTAGTGGCGCGCGCGAAGCGGGCCTTTGGCACCGTTCACGGTGAGATCACGGACGGTCCCCACGGCAAGGCGCTCGCCGCCGGCGATGCGGGCGCTCTTCGCCTGCTCGGCGCGGTACCGCTCGAGGGTCATGCTCCCCGGCGAGAGCGATCGGCCGCCGACCTTGATCATCAGGGCAAGCTCGGGCTCGAGCTCGCTGCCCTCACGAACGACGGGACCGCCAGAGAGGGCACGCTGGATCGAGACAGGGAGGGCGCTCGCCACGCGACCTGCACGGTAGAGCAAACGCTCGTCGAAGCTCTTCACACCGCCCATTGTCGTGGAGTCCGACGGGCTCGAAAAGAGCGCAATCGAAGCGGGCACCGCGCGGCCGAAATCGACTTTCGGCTACATGGAGAGCGTCGCGCAGTTACTTCTTCCGCTTGCCGCCCTTGGGCTTCTTCTTCGGGCCCTTCGCCTCCGGCTTCTCGGCGCTTGGTTTCTCGGCGCGCTCGGCCTCGTCTTCCATCCCGCCCGTCTTGCCTTCCAATGCCCGCCACGGCTTCGGGGCGATGACCCAGTGGCCGTTGATGAAGGCGAGGCCATCGTAGGCCGTGCCTACGTCCTTCCCGGGCTCGACGAACTTGAAGCGGAAGAAGAGGACCGTGGGCGAGAGGTGCTTTGCCACCTTCTTGTAGCCAGCAGGGAACTCCCTCGCGTTGCCGGTCCCCTTCGCGATGTCCGAGCCGGTCGCGGCCCAGACCTTGATCTCGGTCTGACCGGGCTTCGGCTTGATGACCGCTTTGTTCGAGTCCCAGTCTTTCGCCTGAGCAGCCTCGACCTTAGCCGCGGTCTTCGCGTCGAAGAGAGTCTTGTAGTCGCTCGACGTCGGGCGGAGCGATCGCGTGAGCGCGAGATGATCGGCGTTCGGAGCGACGAACTGCTGGAGCAGCGCGCGCGCTCCGTCCTCGTTGCCCTGGAGGATCGCCACGCTCTCCGGCTTGTCGCTCGCGTCCGTGACGCGAGCTTCGCCTCGCTCACCTCTCTCGGTGTCGCCCTTGCTCTCGGAGGTCGAGACGTCGGCGACCGGCTCTTCGACCTCGGCAGACGCCGTCGAATCGGCCACCATCGGCTCGCGCTTTCCACCGGCGCCGCCGCCGCATGCGACGAGCGCCATGAGGAACAGGGAGCCTGCCACCCTTCTCGCGAAGGACGGCCAGATGCTCATTTCAGGCCCTCGCTGCCGACGAACTCGTCGGGCCAATCGTCTCCCTCGAACGGCCAGTACTCCTCGTTGTCGCGCAGGTAACGCGCGGCATCGAGCGAGTCGATCGCGTCCTTCGGTAGATAGCCGGCGTTGATCGCCTCGATCTCCACCTCGAGCGCGCGCTTCTTCCCGAGCACCGACTCGATGCGCCCGAGGCGCGCGCGCCGTAGGAGTCGCGAGAGCCGGAGGTCGAGGCGATGGAGAGCATCCTTCGCGAGCGCGCTCTCGGCGACGGCGAGCTCGTTCCGTATCCCTTCGATCTCGCGCGTGAGCGCCGCGGCATAGGCGGCGTCTGCGCGGAGGAGGTCGGGAAGATCCTTGCCCTCGGCCTGCGCGGCGGCGGCCTCGGCGGCAACGGCCGCGCCCTGACCGAAGCGCTCCTCGAGCTCGGCGAGCTCCTTCCTGAGAGGCGCGAGCTTGTCTGCCGGCGCGCGAGCCTGCTCGAGCTCGTCGATCTGACGGCGCACGCCGTCGAGCGCGGCGCGCGCGTCGTTGGCCTTCTCCTGCGGATCGCCGCCCTCTTCGACGGCCGGACGCACACCGCCGGTCGTGGCCAGACTCCGCTGCATGTCGCCGAGCGTCCCGAGCGTGAGGCGAAGCCCGCTCGTCTCGCGATCGAGCACGGCACGTCGCTTCGCGATCTCGCCGTAGACCGGATCGACTCGGACGAGCGCGGCGACCGCGCGGAGCTGCTCGGCGGTGACGGCCGCGCCCGCGGCGTCGGTCCCGGCGGCATCGGCACCGCTCCGCGCCGCGGCGAGCAGCGCCCGCGTCCCGCGCTCGCTCTGTCCGAGCCGGCGAGCGGCATCGCGCGCGGGCTCGTAGTCCCGGAGGAAGGCCTGGAGCTTCGCGTCCGCGGAAGGAAAGCGGCAGAGCGCGAGGTCGATGTACGCGTCGAGGACGCGAGCCTCGTCCTCGTAGTGGTGATGCACCTTGAGGCTCGCGAGCTCGTCGAGCAGATCGCGCGCGCCCTGGTAGTCCTTCTTCTCGTAGCGCGTGGTCGCGGCCTCGTAGAGCGCCTCCGCGAGGCGATCGGAGTCGCGCGGCACGAGATAGTAGTAGTAGCGCGCGTCGTCGTGACGGAGCTGCTCGTGCGCGACGCGACCGAGCGCGAGGCGCGCGAGATCGCGCACCGCGAAGAAGCGCTCGTCGGCGAACACGGGCACCGATTTGTCCTGGCGCTTCGGGTCGGCGACCTTGCAGAACAGGTTCTCGCCTTCCTTCATCCGGCCTCGCTCGACCTGGATGAGCCCGGAGAGGTACGTCGCCTGCGACCAGAAACGCGACGTCTGCGGGACCTCCGCATACGCAGCGAGGGCACCGTCGGGATCGCCGGCCGCTTGCTTCGCGCGACCGCGAAGGTAAGCGATCTCGGCGCGCACCTCGGGCGGAGCAGAGGGCGGCACCGCCTCGAGATCGGAGAGGCCCTTGTCGTAGGCGCGCGTGTCGAGCGCGATCTCGACGATCCGCCGGACGGCGCGGCGCGCGTAGGGACCGTATTGGTCCCACGATCCCTTCGCCGCGAGCGAGCGCCGGAGATAGGCACGCGCGGACTCGTTGATCCCGGCCGACGCGAGCGCATGACCGAGGAGGTAGAGCGCCGCGCGCCCCTCCGGAGTCTCGGCCGAGACCTCGAAGCGGGGGTGCTCCACGATCTCGGTGAGCTTCGCGATCGCCTCGTCGTGACGTCCCATCGAGACGAGCGCCTCGATCTCGGCGACGCGCTCGGAGAGGCGCTCGGTCACGCCCTCTTGCGACCCGAGCCGGCGCTTCTGCATCGCATCGTGGTACGCGCGCATCCGATCGCCGCGCGTCGGATCGACGGATACAGGAGCCGCGGCCTTCGGCGGAGGCGGAGCCGGTTCGGGCGCCGGCTCGGCCGCCTGCTCGTCCGTGGGAGAAGGCGGAGTGGTGGACGGCGCCGGCGCTTGTGCGTGCGCGATGACGATCGACGACACGACGGAGAAGCAGACGCCGAGCGCAATGGGGCGTCGCATCGTCACTTCCCCACGGGCTTCGCCACCGCCTTCACGCGGAAGCGGAGATCGTACTTGCCGCTTCGATCGGACGGGAAATCGGCGCCCATCGAGGAATCGTCGATGATCTTCACCTGCACTTCGACCTTGTGGTCGCGCGGGACGTCGACGGTGAACCGCGAGCGCTGCGAGGTGCGGAACGTCTCGTCGCGCGTGTCCTTGCGATCGACGTCGACGGTCACTGCATGACGGCCGGGCGCGACGGCGTGGTCGTAGACCGCCGTCATGTCAGCGGCCGCGAACGTCTGCGGCGCGGTGAAGACGACGCCGTCGTCGAGCGAGACGGTGAGCCGACCGATCTTCGCGCGATCGCCGTCGGTCTGGAGCGCGACCGAGATGCGCGACTGATAGAGGTTGTCGGAGACCGCCGCGACGCGTGCCCGAAGCGCTGCGATGTCGGCGAGCAGGCGGTCGTAGTCGACGGGGACACCGGCATCGACCGCGTTGCTCGGCAGCTCCTCGGGCCGCGGCGTCAGCGGCGAGAGACGCCCTCCGTCGGTCGCTTCGCTCGGCGGCGGAGGCGGGGCTTCGTTCGTCGCCGTCGCCGCCGCTTTGGCGGCCTCCGCATTCGCGCCGTTCGTCTCCTCGGGGGGCGGCGCCTGCGCATCGACCTTCGCCGCCGGCGCAGGCTTGGGCTTCGCCGCCTTCGGCTTCGTCTGCGCGAGCGCCATCGTCGCGAGCACGGGCGTGCACGCGACCAGCGCGGCGAGGAGGAGACGGCGTAGACGACGACGAGAGCGCATCGAGAGACCGCCTCCCATGTTACGGGTCATCCGCCGAACGGGAAGAAGATGCTGACGCCGCCGGTGACGAGGATGTCGTTGACCAGGTGCTCCTCCCCGATGAGCGTCTCCTTCAGGATGTGGTCGCGCACGTCGATCCGGACGGCGAACCATTTCCCGAAGTACCACTTGGTGCCGAAGCCGAAGCTCCCGGTGAGGCCCTGCGAGGTGGAGTCATCCGTCACGCCGCCGCCGAGCGCGGCATTGAAGTCGAAGCGGGTGATGCCTCCGCCAAACCAGCGGAGCTTGCCGTAGGCGAACGTCCACACGAGATGGCCGAAGTAGAGCCGGCCGGGACGGTTCGTGCGCTCCTCCACCTGGACCTGCGGATAGCGCCGCTCGTACGAGTCCGTCGCCGCCGTGCGAAAGCGCGTGAACTGGACGCTCGCCTCGAGCCCGAGGTCCTCACTGAAGTGGAACGTGTACGCGCCACCCGCGAGCCAGCTCGACGAGTACAGGTCGCCCGCGTAGTACCCGCCCATCCCCGAGAGCTCGTGGCGGAACGCTTTCGTGAAGAGGCGCTCCTGCACCCCACGGTAGTGGCGGCCGCCGACGAGCTCCTGCTTGAGCTCCTCGTCGACACACTGGGCTTCCGCCCGTCCCGGCGCCAAACACACCAACGCGCCGAGGGCAGCTCCGAGGACGACGGACGTGGTCCTACTTCGTGAGGGCCAGGCGCGCCGCATTGGGGCCCATAGTCGCTTGCGGCGGCGTCGAGCACAAGACCACGTCGAGCCGGGGGTTCCGGATCGGGTCGGTGACCTCGATCGGGGCCCGGACTATCGAGCGGGATACGCGAGGCCGGAACCGACGACCACCGGCGGGGAGCCGTCCCCGCGACTCCGGCGCGCTACGACCACTCTTCTTTGAGACGACGCATGTCGGTCTGCATCCCGCGGAGCGATCGAGGTGCCTCGTCGACGAACTCCTCGACCGAGCCCGCGCCTTCGCGGACGACCATCGGCGGCTGCACCGTGAGATCCACGACCGTC
The DNA here is from genome assembly GCA_001899635.1 of Myxococcales bacterium 68-20. Classification (GTDB taxonomy): domain Bacteria; phylum Myxococcota_A; class Polyangia; order Polyangiales; family Polyangiaceae; genus Labilithrix. Next base: position 103,059 of record MKVQ01000017.1, read on the forward strand.
GCCGGGACGAGGCCGCCCGCGCCGCCGTCGAGCACGAGGCCGAGGCCCGAGAAGTCGTCGTCGAGCTCGCGCGCGTCCACGTGAGGGTCCGCGCCGGCGCGCTGCGCGGTCGTCGAGATCACCGGGCGCCCGAGCGAGCGCACCACGTTGCGGATGACCTCGTGGTTGGGGACACGGATCCCGATCGTCTTGCGCTTCGTCTGGAGGAGGCGCGGTACCTCGCGCGTCGCCTCGAGGATGAAGCAGTAGGGACCAGGAAGAAACCGCTTGAGGATGCGGTAGGTCTGGTTGTCGACGATGGCGTACTTTGCGATCTCGGAGAGGTCCGGACAGATGAACGCGAGCGGCTGCGCGCGGTCCATTCCCTTGATCTGGTACAGGCGATCGGCGGCCTTCTTGTTGCTGATGTCACAACCCAACCCGTAGACGGTGTCCGTCGGGTAGCCGATGACCTCGCCGGCAGCGAGGGCGTCGACCGCGCGCTGGATCTTGCGCGGCTCCGGGTGAAGTGGGTTGACCTGAACGAGCATCGTTTCGCGTGTCCGGAGGGGCGGGAGGGCGCGCACCGTACCAAACCGCGCGCTCGCGCGCGACCACGAGCGCGAGCGCACGACGTGGATGGCACCCCCGGTTGCCCCGGACGTCACCCGGCCGTTTCCGCGCACGACCGCGCTCCTCGACCACACGAAGACGTGACACGCCTGCTACGATGAGCCGCTTGCCACGGCGACCGCCGTCCGCGGCCTCGAGCTCAGGGCGATCGCTCGTGATCCCAACGAATCATCGATGCGCCTCGACGAGCTCCTCTCGATAGTCCCGCTCTGGCTCGTTCGGAGCTCGGTCTTCGTCTTCGGGCTCCTCTGGGGGAGCTTCCTCAACGTCGTCATCTACCGCGTGCCGCGCGAGATGAGCGTCGTTCGGCCCGCGTCGCACTGCCCTGGCTGCGGGAAGCCGGTCCAGGCTTACGACAATCTTCCTGTCCTCTCGTACGTCATCCTCCGCGGACGCGCGCGCTGCTGCGGTGCACGGATGAGCCCGCGGTATCCGCTCGTCGAGCTGATCGGTGGCGCACTGTCGCTCGCGATCCTCGAGGTCATCATCCTGAACCTGCCTGGCTCGGTCTCCGTCGGCCGAGCCGCCGCGATCTACGGCGCCGACTTCGCGCTGTGCCTCGCGCTCGTCGCGGCTGCGTTCATCGACGCCGAGCACATGTTCCTCCCGGACAGCATCACGATCGGCGGCACGGCCCTTGGGATCGTCACGGCGACGCTGCGCGACCTCCCGACGCTCGACTCCGTCATCGGCGCCGCGGTCGGCTTCTTCGGCATCTACGTCCCGTTCATCTTCCTCTACAAGGGCCTGCTCGGCCGGACGGGAATGGGCCTCGGTGACGCCAAGCTCCTCGCGCTCGCAGGTGCCTGGTTCGGATGGCCCGGCGCGCTCTTCGCGCTCCTCGCAGGCGCGGTGCAGGGCTCGATCTACGCCGGCGTCCTCCGCGTGCTCGGGATCGAGCCGAAGCTGCCTCAGGCCGTCCTCGAGGACATCGCCGAGCTCGAGAAGGCGGCCGCCGAGGGCGACGAGGAAGCGAAGAAGGCGCTCGCCGAGGATCCCCTCACCGAAGACGAGAACGACGCCTTCATCGTGCGCTTCTTCCAGCGCCTCTTCAACGCCGCGCCCCCCGAGGTGGCCGAGGCCGGCGAGACGGCGCCGGGAGCAGAGAACGCAGCCGCCACCACGGACGCGCCCCCCACGACGGCGGACGCTCCTCCGGAGGAAGAAGAAGAGGTGGCCGACACGGCCCCGCGCGCGCGGATCCCGTTCGGACCGTTCCTGATCCTCGCGATCCTCGAGCTCCTCTTCGCGGGAGACTGGCTGCGCGAGCGGCTCTTGCCGCTCCTCTGGCCCGTCCTCTGACCGAGACGGGCCGGCGTCGGCGTCGGCACGCCTGCGAGCTTCACCGCCCAAACGAAACGGGAGACGAAGCGCGGCTTGCGCTTGGTCTCCCGTTCTGCGGCGCCTCTCGGTGAGGCGTGTGTCTTACTTACGCTGGTCGATCGGCACGTACGAGCGCTCGGTCGGGCCGGTGTAGATCTGACGGGGACGACCGATCTTGGTCGAGGTGTCCTCCATCATCTCCTTCCAGTGCGCGATCCAGCCGGGGAGACGCCCGATCGCGAAGAGGACGGTGAACATGTTCGTCGGGAAGCCGAGCGCGCGATAGATGATGCCCGAGTAGAAGTCGACGTTCGGGTACAGCTTGCGCTCGACGAAGTAGCTGTCCTTGAGCGCGGCCTCCTCGAGCTCCTTCGCGATGTCGAGGAGGGGATCCTTGACGCCGAGCTTGTCGAGGACGCGGTCGGCCGCGGCCTTGATGAGCTTCGCGCGGGGGTCGAAGTTCTTGTAGACGCGGTGGCCGAAGCCCATGAGGCGGAAGTTCGAGTTCTTGTCCTTCGCGAGGTCGACGAACTTCTTCACGTTGCCGCCGTCGGCCTTGATGAGATCGAGCATCTCGATCACTTCCTGGTTCGCGCCGCCGTGCAGCGGGCCCCAGAGCGCGAGGATGCCCGCGGCGACCGACGCGAAGAGGTTCGCGCGCGAGCTGCCGACGAGGCGCACCGTCGACGTCGAGCAGTTCTGCTCGTGGTCGGCGTGGAGGATGAAGAGGAGGTTCATCGCCGCCTCGACCTCGGGATCGACCTCGTACGGCTCCGACGGGACCGCGAACATCATCTGCATGAAGTTCGCGACGTACTTGAGGTTGTTCTGCGGATAGATGAACGGGTGGCCGATCGACTTCTTGAAAGCGTAGGCCGCGATCGTCCGCACCTTCGAGATGAGGCGCGCGATCGTGACGTCCATCTTCTCCTTGTCGTTGATGTCGTGCTCCTCCGGGTAATACGTGGAGAGGGAGCAGACCATCGAGGAGAGCACGGCCATCGGGTGGGCCGTCGACGGGAAGCCGTCGAAGAAGTGCTTCATGTCCTCGTGGATCAACGAGTGGCGCGTGAGCAGTCGGCGGAAACGGTCGAGCTCCGCCTGCGAGGGCAGCTCGCCGTAGATGAGCAGGTACGCCGTCTCGACGAAGTTCGACCGCTCGGCGAGCTGCTCGATCGGGATGCCGCGGTACCGGAGGATCCCCTTCTCTCCGTCGAGGAAGGTGATCGCGCTCTTCGTCGACGCGGTGTTCATGAACGCCGGATCGAGCGTGACGAGCCCGGTCTTGTTCCGCAGGCTTGCGATGTCGATCGCCCGTTCGTTCTCCGTGCCCACGATGACGGGTGCCTCGAACGTCGAGTCCTTGAGTTTGATTTCGACCTTGTCGCTCATGGGTGCCTCACGTCTGACCGCCGCGCACGGCCCGCCCCCGGGGGATGGGGACGGCTCGCTTGGTCTCTCGAGCCCACGACGGGGATCACAGAGATTCCTGCGGCGGAGGAGAGAAGCCCAAGTCTTGGGCTTCACGGGGAAATGGAAAGCGGAGAGCCGCGACTATAGGGAAGCTTGCGCGACGCGTCACCTCTACAAAACATGTCTGTCGAAGCCGACGTATGTCGACCGGCCCTCGTACTAAACGCATGTCGAGCCCCCATGGGGTCGAGAGCGTCTCGGAACCGACGCTCCCATCGTCGGATGGCTCGACGAACCGGCTGCGATCCCCGGCAGCGCCGAGGCGACCGCACGTCCGCCGGTCTCGTCGGCGGCAAGGCGTCTCCGGTCTCGCGGCCGCCACCATCGCTCGAACTGAACGGGCACGATCCTCGGGCGGCGCCACGTGCACCTCCTCCGACTCGCTGGAAGCGAGAGACGCGCCAGCGCACGGTCTCGAAACGTTCGAGACTCGACTTGCCTCAGCGCACGAGCCCGAGCCGTCGATCTAGCTCCGCCACATCCGGCGCTGATCGGCCTGCGCCTGCGAGAGGCGACGCTGCTCCTGGATCATCGCGCCGTATGCGCGCGGGACCCGCGGATCGCGGCCGAGCGCGTACATCACGCGGAGGGCGGCCTCGGCGTCGTCGCTCGCGCGGTGGGCGTTTTCGAGCTTCACGCCGAGCCGGGCCGCTACGTCGCCGAGCGAGCGGGACTTCTCGTCGTGCTGGATGTCGCGGGCCCAGACCAGCGGGTCGACCCACTCGACGTCACGCGTGAGCGCAGGAATGCCCGTCGTGTCGGCCTTCGCGCGCGCGAACTCGCTCATCATGAAGGCGCGGTCGAACAGCGCGTTGTACGCCGCCGGGATGCAGCCGCGGAGCGCCTGCGCGATCTCGGAAACGACCTGCTCGAAGCGCGGCTTGTCCTTCACCATCTCGTCGCTGATGTGGTGAATGGCGGTGACCTCCGCCGGGATCGGGATGCCGGGATTGATGAGCCAGTTGTATCGGGACACGACGTCGCCGTTCCGGCCGACGACGATGCCGACCTCGACGACGCGATCGACCGAGGCGTCGCGGCCCGTGGTCTCGACGTCGAGGAGCGCGACGTCGAGCTCCTGCCACGGCGCGTCCTGGGCGAACCCCTCTGCGAGGCCGCGAATGGCGACCTTCAGGAGGTGGGCGATCCCGGGATAGTGACGGCCGGTCGGAAAGCAACCGCACCCGTCCCCGAGCGAGCGCGTCACTTGGCCGGCCTCATCGCTTCGGCGCCGCGCTCGCCCCGCTCGCCCCGCCGTCGGGGGTCGCCGCCGGAGCCTTGCCGGCGTCGGCCTTCGCGCCCGCGTCGGCTGCCGGAGCCGCGGTCTCGCCGTGCGACGCGGGCTGCTTGCCCATCATCGCGAGCTCCAGGTCGAGCCACTCGTTGAGGTCCTGATGACCGTCGAACTGGCGACCGTTGATGAAGAGCGCCGGCGTGCCCTCGATCTTCAGATCCTCGCCGAGCTTCCTGTCCTTCGCGATGCGCTCGGCCGTGTCGGGCGCCTGCATGTCGGCATGGAGCCGGCTCACGTCGAGACCGATCTCCTTGGCCATGCTGTCGAGGGCCTGCTGGCTGAGGTTCTCGTGGTTCGCGAAGATGAGGTGGTGCATCTCCCAGAACTTGCCCTGCTTGCCCGCGGCGTACGCGGCGCGCGCGGCGTTCTCGGAGTTCGGGAACTTCCCGAGCACGTAGAGCTTGTAGGCGAAGCGGACCTCGCTCTTGCGGCTCTCGACGACCTTGTCGATGACGGGCGCGAACTGCGCGCAGTGCGGGCACTGGAAGTCGGCGAACTCGACGATCGTGATCGGCGCGCTCTCCGGTCCCTTCGTCGGGGATCCGTCGATCGGGACGTTCTTGACCTTGTCGGGATCGAAGCGGTTCTTGTAGCTCTTCTCGAGCGGCTCGCGCGGCATGCCGTCCTTGACGAGCTTCACGAGGTACTTCGCCGCGGGCGCGCACTTGTCACACTCGCGCTTTTCCTTCACGCACTGGGCGATCGAGACGGGGACGTTCGGGCAAGGCGAGAGGAACTCGGAGACGTACGAGCTCCATTCCTTCTTCTCCCGCTGCGTCAGCGTGTTGGTGTCGATGCCGTCGAGGACCACGACGGGCGCTTCGGCCGCTCCCTTGTCCTTGGTGGGGTCCTCGGTCGACTTCCCGCAGGTGGACCCGGACAGCGCAAAAGCCCCGAGAATTACGGCAGATAGTGCTCTCATCGCCATGGGATCGCGGCGGGAGCTTACCAAAAGGGCGGGGACATGGGGACCCTGCGTCTTCGAGGGGCGCTCACGAGACGCCACGGCGGGCCTCCCGGCCTGCGAGGGCCGCCGCAAAGAGCTCGGCCTTCGCGGCCCTCCTTCGACCTCCGTGGGCTCCGAGCAGCGAGGCCGGACTCCGTCCCCCGATTCATGGGCTTTGCGTGAGCCGCCGTCCGCGGCTAGACATTGCCCACCTTGCGTAGCGTGATCTTTCGCTATGGGGACGTCGCCTCCCTTTCCGGGGCGTTGTCCGAGACCCGGGGCTCGCTCCCTCTCCCCGAGGGCGAGACCGTGGCCGACGGCGAATGGGTCCTCGCGATCTTCGAGATCGGGTCGCGCCGGCGCGCTACCGCGGCCGCGGCGCGGGGCGTCCGAGCCGCCGGGGATACACATCTCGCGTTCGAGCGCCGGGACTGGGACCGCCTCGTCGGCTTCGTCGCCGCGCGAAGCGAGCACATGAAGACCGCGCGCCCCTCCGCCGGGCCCATGTCCTCATCGCGAGGCGCGATCACCTCGGAGGCACCGCCGATGAGCGAGGCCCCGGCGCGGTCGCGGCGGTTCGACGACATCCCGGCCTCGACCCCGATCGAGTCGAGCCGCCTCCCCTTCGGCGCGCGCGTGCTCGTCGTCGACGAGGACGGCGGCGCGGGCGACGAGCTCCGCGCGATGCTCGCGGAGATGGGCCTCGTGGTCGAGCTCGAGAGCACCACCAAGCGGGCCGAGGAGCGGATGAAGGCTCAACAGTTCGACGCGATCGTCCTCGATCTGCGCGCCCCCGGATGCGACTCGCGCGGGTTCGTGAGCAAGCTCCGGGCGGACGCGCGCATCGCGGACATCCCCGTCCTCTTCCTCTCGAGCAAGCCCACCTCGCGCGACGTCGTCGATGCGTTCGCGAGCGGCGGCGATGATTTTCTCCCGAAGCCGTTTCGTACGCCCGAGCTCGCGGCGCGGATCTTCGGTCTCCTTCGTCGAGCTCGAATGGCACGTGGGGCGGTAGGGAGCTCGGGACGTTGATCGAGAGCTTTCCGCCTCCTTCGCTCGGCCCCGACGCCATCGAGGTCGAAGGTCTGCGCGGCACGCGACGCATGCTCGCCGTCGGCGGTGGCCGCGGCGGCGCGGGCAAGAGCCTCGTCGCGCAGAACCTCGCCGTCTACTTCGCGCAGCTCGGCAAGAACGTCATCCTCGTCGATCTCGATCCGACGGGAGCGAACCTCCACGCGCAGTTCGGGGTCACGGCACACGCGAACCCGCCCAGCGACGAGACGACGGAGGAGCTCGCGAAAGGGCTCATCCCGACGTTCGTGCCCGGCCTCTCGATTCTCCCCGGCCCCCACGACGCAATCGAGCCGCCGCTGCAGCTCCGCGCGGGCCGCAAGAGCCGCTGGCTGAGCCGCCTCAAGTCGCTGCCCGCCGACTACCTCGTCGTCGACGTCGGCCCCGGGCATGCCCACCTCGCCGTCGACGTGATGCTCGCCGCGGACATCGCGATCTGCGTCACCGTCCCCGAGCCGCCCGCGATCGAGGCGACGTACCGCTTCCTCCGCGCCGCCTACCGGCGCAAGCTCCGGCGTTCGCTGGTCAGGGATCGCTTCCGGCTCTCCCTCGTCGACCGCGTGATGAAGGAGATCGGGCGTCTCCCCTCCCCGCTCGACGTCGTTCGCCTCCTCGCGAAGACGGACCGTACGCTCGCCGAGCTCGCATGGGTGGAGGCGACGCGGATGCATCTTCATCTGGTCGTGAACCAGACGCGCGTCCGGACCGACCTCGAGCTCGCCGGCGCGATGAGCGGCCTCGCGAAGCGACACTACGGCATGACGCTGGACGAGCTCGGCTGGGTCGAGCACGACGACACCGTCTGGCTCACGGTCCGGCGCCGCAGGCCGCTCCTCGTGGAGAGCCCCACGTCGAAGTCAGCGCGCAACATCGAGCGCATCGCTCGACGCGTGGTCGCGCTGACGGCCGTGAAGACGGAGCCGAAGGAGCCCGCGCCGCCGCTCCCGCCCGTGCTCACCGCGCCGGATCACTACACCGTGCTGGGGATCGGCCGCTCCTCGAACGACGAGGAGGTACGCCGCGCCTTCAAGCGTCAGCGCGAGATCTACGCCACCGGCGGCCTCCCGACGTCCTCGCTCCTCGACGACGAAGAGCTCGCGATCGCGCAGGCTCGCATCGACGAGGCGCACGACAGCCTGCTCGATCCGGTGCGCCGCCGTGCGTACGACCTCTCCATGTTCCCGGAGCCGGACGCCGATCGCCCGGACGCCCAGTCGGTGCCGCGCCCCGCCCTCGCGGCCGAGCAGCTCATGCTCCAGAGCGAGCTCGCTCGGGAGATCGGCCCGGACACCGAGTTCACCGGACCGCTCCTCCGGAAGGTGCGCGAGTCGCAGGGCATCGAGATCGCCGAGATCAGCTCGCGCACGAAGATCTCGAAGGCTCACCTCCTCGCGCTCGAGGACGAGACGTACGACCACTTGCCCGCGATCGTGTACGTGCGCGGCTTCGTCACGGAGCTCGCGAAGTACCTGCGCCTCGATCCGGCCCAGGTCCAGCGGACCTACCTCCGGCGCATGCGCGAGAAGCACGTTTCGTGACCGAGCCGAGCTCGGTTGGTTCGCCGTCTCGCCACCGCGCGCTCTCGGACGACTCGGCGCCAACAACGACGAGCGAGCGCGACGTCGGAAGCGGCGCGCGACCGGTCGCGCGCGACCTCCAGCCCGTCTTCTTCGCGCTCGGCCTCTTCGCGGTCGCCTTCGCGCTCCGGTTCCTCGCGGCGCGCCTCTTCGCCGGCGAGCCCGTGTGGGACGGACACTATTACGACTTCGGCGCGCGCCGAATCGCCGAAGGCCATGGCTACTCGGACGATCGGATCGTCGCCGGCGTGGTCGAGTGGCATCCGTGGTGCCACTACCCCGTCGGCTACAGCGGCTATCTCGCCTTCTTCTACTGGCTCCTCGGCTCTCACGGGAGCTGGGTGCCCCATCTCGCCAACGGGCTCGCCGGCGCCCTCGCATGCGCGGTCGTCTACCTGCTCGCGCGCGAGGGACTGAGCGAGCGACGCGCGCGCCTCGCCGGCATCCTCACCACGCTTCATCCCGGCCTCATCCTGTACGGCGCGCTCGTGATGGGCGAGGTCGTCTCCGCGCTCAGCGTGATGACCGCGTTCTGGATCGCGATCCGTCTCACGCGAACGCTGCCACCTCACGCGAGCGTGCTCGTCCGCATGCGCGGCGTCGCAGCAGGTGCGCTGATCCTCGGAGCCGGCGCCCTCGTCCGCCCGCAAGCGCTGCTCTGTGCGCCGTTCCTCGCGCTCGCGCTCCCGCTCGCCTCGCGATCGTCGACGCTCCTCCGTTGGGCACCGCGCGCGATCGCCACGATCGTCGCCTGCGTGTTCGCGCTCGTGCCGGTGCTCCCGTGGACCGCACGCAACTGCCGGGTGATGGACGGCTGCGCCCTCGTCAGCACCAACGCGGGATGGAACCTCGCCATCGGCTCCTTCCCTCGCGCGACCGGCCGCTTCGAGACGTTGCGCTCGTCGGACGGCTGCCGCGAGGTCACCGGGCAGGTGCAGCAGGACCGCTGCTGGCTCCACTACGGCATCGAGAACATCGAGCGCGAGCCCGGACGCTGGCTCGGCCTCATCCCGGCGAAGCTGTCGAACACGTTCGATCACGAGTCGTTCGCGGTCGAGTACCTTCGCGAGGCGCGCCCCTCCGAGTGGCCCGAGTCGCGTCGCGTCGCGTGGCGATCGGCGCTCACCGCCGTGCATCGCATCCTGATGGTCGCGTCACCCCTCGCGTTCGTGGCGCTGCTCTTTCCTCTCCGCCGTCGCGCGGAGCCTCGCGCGCTGGCAGCCCAGGGCGCGCTCCTCGTCGCAGTCGGCCTCGCGGGCTACCTCGGGATCTCGGCCGGCACGCCGACGTTCTGGCCGATCGTGCTCGGCGCCTGCGTCCTCGCGTGGCTTCCGCTCCCCGGACGCCCGGCGACCCCGCCTGCGCTGCTCCTTCCCGTCGTCCTGATCGCGACGACGGCGCTCACGCACGCCGTGTTCTTCGGCGATGACCGCTATCACCTCGTCGCCACGCCGGCGTTCTGCCTGCTCGCAGCAGCCGCGCTCCGACCACCAAACACGCGCGGCGCGGACGCTACGGAGACTCGAGGTGTGCGCGCCGCGGGAGCAAGCTCAAGCTAACGAGCCGGGTTCTACCCGGGCTCGCGGGCTGGACGAGAAATGCGCTTGCCACGGATGTGCCAGGCTGCGCCGAGGGCGATCGCCGGGTCTTGCCACGACGCGATCGCCCCTTCACTCCGCGGCTGATTCTCGGCTTCTGGCCCCGCCTGGCCCACTGGCACGAGCTGTGCTGTTCAGCGCCGGTCCACAGTGCGCCGCCGCGCCCTGGGGGTGGAAAGGGGAGCCGATCGATGCGCTTTGGATCGTCGCAGGGTCCGCTAAGCTCGGCCATGAAGCGCAGGGAAGACGGCGTCCGCGGAAGCGAAGGGCGCGCAGGAGGCTCGAGATGAAACGCTTCATCATGACGAGCGCGATCGCGCTCGCTGCTGCCGTGACCACGACGGCGATCCTCGAGCGTGATGCGAGCGCTTGCGGCGGATGCTTCAACCCGCCGGAGAACCCGACGGTCGTCACCGACCACCGGATGATCCTCAGCGTCTCGCAGTCTCAGTCGACGCTCTACGATCAGATCCGCTACTCGGGCTCGCCCGCCTCCTTCGCCTGGGTGCTTCCGATCTCGGGCGAGATCACGGTGGGGCTCTCCGCCGACATCGTCTTCGGCGCGCTCGACTCGATGACCCAGACGCAGCTCGTGGCACCGCCGCTCAACTGCCCCGCGCGGCCCGCGAACTGCCCTTCCCCGCCCCAGGCGTCGTTTGACTCTGCCTCGGGCGGGAACGGGGGCGTCAACGTGATCAAGAAGGAGGTCGTCGGGCCGTACGAGACGGTGCAGCTCCAGGCGTCCGATCCCGGCTCGCTCCGGAACTGGCTCTCCGCGAACGGCTTCAACGTTCCGCCCGACGTCGCTCCCGTCGTCGACACGTACGTCGCCGAGAAGTTCAACTTCCTCGCGCTCAAGCTCGTGCCCGGCAAGGGCACGCAGGACATGCGACCGGTGCGCGTGACGACGAAGGGCGCGAACGTCGCGCTCCCGCTCCGCATGATCGCGGCGGGGACCGGGCCGGTCGTCGGCATCTCGCTGTGGGTCGTCGGCGAAGGCCGCTACGAGCCGCAGAACTTCGCCTCGTTCTACATCCAGACCGACGAGATCGTCTGGGACTGGACCGCGAACAAGAGCAACTACACCGAGCTCCGCGCGCAGAAGACCGCCGCCGGCAACGGTCGCACCTGGGAGATCGAGAGCTCGATCGACGTCCAGCGTCTGCAGCTCGAGTCGATCGTGAAGCAGGGCACGTGGAACGGCGGCGGCCCCTACCCCCAGACCGACGAGGCGCGCGCCGCGCAGGACTACCTCGAGGTGAAGGACGAGCAGGGCAACGTCACGAAGACCGCGGTGGCGGCGCGCGAGGAGGACCTCGCCACGCTCTTCAGCAGCATCGGCACTCCGCGCGTGACGCGTCTGCGCGCCGACCTCCAGCACGCCGCGCTCGACGTCGATCTGCTCATGTCGGCTGCAAAGGATCAAAGCCCCGCCTCGAACGTCCGTCAGATCACGAGGGAGGCAAGCCAGCCGCTCTGCCCCGTGTGGGACGGCTGCTCGAGCACGGGTCAGGCGCCGCGCGACGAAGCGGTCGCGCGCTCGCGGCCGGCATCCGGCGACGGAGAGTCGTTCTCCTGCGAAGCGGCACGCCAGCCCGCCGGCTCGAGAACGTGGGCCGCGCTCGGATTCGCCGCGCTCGGTATCGTCGAGCTCGTTCGACGCGCCCGCTCACGCCGCGTGCATTGAGAAGTCACATCAGACAGCACGCGAAGCGGCTCCGAACGCGCCGCCTCGCTCGCGCTCCCGGCCCCACATGCTAACAAAGGCGCCATGCGCCTAGCTTCCTCCCTGCGGATCGCCGTGGGCTCGCTCGTCTCCATGCTCGCGTTCACGGTTTCGATCGCTGGATGCTCCGACGAGACGGAAGGCTCGTGTAAGGACTACTCGCCGCCGTCTTCGTTCGACGCGCTGAGCCCCACAGTCTCGTTCGCGAAGGACGTGATGCCGATCTTCGCGCAGAGCTGCGCGTTCACCTCGTGCCACGGCTCGCCGACGGGGAGCACGAACGGCGTCTTCCTCGGGGGCGGCGATCCGAAACGCGTTCACGAGGCGCTCGTCGAGGTGCGCTCGACCAAGCTCCCGACGATGTCCTTCGTGAAGGCCGGAGAGCCGCGCGAGAGCTTCCTTCTCCGGAAGATCGACGGGAGCCAGTGCGCGCTGAATGCACAGTGCACCGGATCGAGCTGCGGCGATTCGATGCCTCACAACGACGACGCCTTGCCGCTCGAGCTGCGCGACACGATTCGCCGCTGGATCGCGCAGGGCGCGAAGAACGACTGAGACGCGGCTAGCGAGCACGCGCAGCATGCGCGACGGGCCCGCGGCGCGGCAGCGCGTGAATGGTGTCGGCCTCGGCTTCGCAACCCTGGCCGCCGCCCACGCGATCCGCCGCCGTCGCGACCCACGCTGACGAGCACCTGCCCTCAGGAGCGCTTCCCGAGCAGGCCCGCCCACGTGAGCGCGCCGCCGAGGAGCGAGACGTCCTTCAGCAGCCCCATCATCGCCATCTGCTGCATCTGCGGGTTGCTCAGGCCCGGGAGGTGGACGCCGACGATGAAGGTGACGAGCAGCGCCGCGAGGCCGAGCGCCGCGAGACGGCCGAGCTTCCCGGTCAGGATCCCGAGGCTGCCGGCGATCAATGCCGCACCCGTGAAGTAGATCCAGAACACTCCGCCCGGGATCGGGACCATGCCCGCCATCGCGCCGGCGTTGAGGAAGTGGAACAGCCCGAAGACCGCAAACGGGAGCGCGAACGCGCCGCGCGCCACGGTGGTGGTGAGGACATCGAGCACCCGGCTCTGCGACGAACGCGACGAGGTGGACGAGACGGCTGCGTCGAAGTTGCGAACCTGCGAGGCCATGACGAGAGCTCCTTGAACGAGGTGAGCGTCGTTCGCTCACTCACGAAGCCATCATGAATCGTTGCCGGAATAGGATTAGTCTCCCCCGACCGCGCAAACCGTTCCCCTCATGGAACAATCGACTGGATAGCCGAGGCCGCACCAGACGGGCTATCGTCCGCGCCGATGATCGGCCGCCTCACCGGCATGGTGATCGAAGAGGATGACGGCACGACGGTGCTCGACGTGAACGGCGTCGGGTACGAGCTCGTGATGCCGCTCGGGACCATCGGCCGCTCGAAGGCCGACCCCGAGGGCAGGGTCACCATCTTCGTCCATACACACGTTCGCGAGGATCAGTTCTCGCTCTTCGGCTTCGCCTCCGAGGGCGACCGCCTCGCCTTCCGCACCCTCATCGGCGTGAGCAGCGTCGGTCCGAAGACGGCGATCGCTGTCCTCTCCGCGCTTCCTGCGCACGAGCTCGGGCAAGCGATCGCCAGGAAGGAGCTCGGCAAGCTCACGTCGATCAGCGGCATCGGCAAGAAGACGGCTGAGCGCCTCCTCCTCGAGCTGAAGGACAAGCTGTCGATCCTCCAGGCCGCGCCGCCTCGCGGCAGCGATGGCGCCGGTCTCGTCGCCGCGGCGCCTCCGTCGAGCTCGAACGGGGAGCTGCTCGCACGCGCGCTCGTCAACATGGGCTACAAGGCCGGCGAGGCCGACCGCGCCATCGAGCAGCTCGGCGGGAAGGTCGTGGAGCTGCCGCTGGCCGATCTGCTCAAGGAAGCGCTCGCGGTTCTCTCGAAGTAGATCGGCCGCAGATCCCTCGACGCGGAGGCGTGCTCTCGCGGAGGAGCGGGTCCACGGCATAGCCCCGAGGCCTGTTTCCCGCTAGAAGGGTTCGTCGGCTCATGGATAGGGTGCTTCGCTTCATCGACGACCACCGTGCGCGATTCGTCGCCGAGCTGTCGACGTGGGTGAAGATCCCCGCCATCTCCGCCGCGCCCGAGCACAAGGCCGATCTCGTCCGGAATGCCGAGCACCTCGCCGCCGAGCTCCGCCGGCTCCGGGCCGACCGCGTCGAGATCTGGCCGACCGGCGGCGGCACGGGCCACCCGGCCGTGTTCGCCTCGTTCATGCACGCGCCGGGCAAGCCGACGCTCCTCGTCTACGGGCACCACGACGTGCAGCCGGCCGATCCGCTCGACGAGTGGGTAAGCCCTCCGTTCGAGCCGGCAATCCGCGACGGTCGGATGTGGGGCCGCGGCGTCGTCGACGACAAGGGGCAGGTCTGGATCCACGTGAAGGCGATCGAGGCCTTCCTCGCGAGCTCGCCGGACGGAAAGCTCCCGATCAACCTGAAGCTCATCATCGAGGGCGAAGAGGAGATCGGCTCCGACAACCTCGAGACGCTGATGCGCGAGAAGGCGAGCGACCTCGCCGCCGACTACGTCTGCGTGAGCGACACGGCGATGTTCGGTCGCGGCATCCCCTCGCTCTGTGTCGGTCTCCGAGGCCTCGCGATCCTCGAGGTCCACGTCGAGGGGCCGAAGCAAGACCTCCACTCGGGCTCGTTCGGCGGCGGCGTCGCCAACCCGATCAACGTGCTCGCCCGCATGCTCGCGAGCCTCCACGACGACGACGGCAAGGTCACCGTCCCCGGCTTCTACGACGACGTCCGCGAGCTGACGCAGGCAGAGCGCGCCGAGATCGCCGGGCTCCCGTTCGACGAGGCCGAGTGGCTCGCCTCGACCGGCTCGCCCGCGGTGACGGGCGAGAACGGCTTCTCGACGCTCGAGCGCGTCTGGGCGCGCCCGACCCTCGACTGCAACGGCATCGCCGGCGGCTTCCAGGGCGAAGGCTCGAAGACGATCATCCCGGCGCGGGCGATGGCGAAGATCACCTGCCGCCTCGTGCCCGATCAGGATCCGGAGGAGATCACCCGCCTCCTCGCGGCTCACCTCGAGAAGGTCGCGCCGCCCGGCGTTCGCGTGCGGTGCGAGCCGAGCCCCGGCGGACGGCCCTACCTCGCGCCGACGAATCATCCCGTCTTCGACGTCGCCAAGCGCGCCTTCGCGAAGGCATTCGATCGCCCGACGGTCTTCATCCGCGAGGGCGGCTCGATCCCGTTCGTCCGCACGATCGCCGACGCGACCGGCAAGCCCTGCCTCCTCATGGGGTTCGGTCAGCCGGACGAGAACGCCCACGCGCCGAACGAGTGGATCGACCTCGACAACTTCCACCTCGGCATCAAGAGCGCCGCACACCTGTACGACGAGCTCTCGCGGCTCGGCGCCGGCTGAACGACACGACGGAAGACTCATGTCCAAGAAGACCAAGGCAAAGCAGACGTCGAAGAAGGACAAGCGCGACGTGCGCCGGCAGGAGCGTCGCTTCGTCTCCCAGGCAGCCACGAACCCGACGATCGTGAGCGGCGCCGGCGCGCTGTCGGCGCTGCTCCTCGGCGCCGGCCTCTGGGCTTACTTCTACGCGAAGAGCTTCGCCGAGGACGATCAGCTCAAGGCCGTCCCGTCCTACCTGATCGCCGCAGGCGCGGTGATCATGGGCATCACGATCTGGATCGGCACGAGCAGCGAGTCGCCGATCCGCGTGGGCGCCCCGGGCATCGCCGTCGAGAAGGGCGAGCTCCGCCGCATGGCGTGGTGGGCCGTCGAGAAAATCAGGTTCGAGGCAGGCGCGCTCGCGCTGGTGATCACCGGGAAGGACGAGGCGAGCTCGGACTGGACGTTCAAGGTGCCGGTCAAGGCGCACCCCGAGGCAGTCGCCTGGATCGTCAAGGAAGCCCAGGACCGCATCCCGCGCCGCGTCGACATCGACGACGACCTGCTCGAGAAGCTCCCCGCAGCCCACGAGCACGTCGGACAGCGTGTCGATCTCGAGCCGCTCCAGGTGGTCGGGAAGAAGTGCGCCGTCACCGGCAAGACGATCTCCTACGAGCCCGACGCCCGGGTCTGCCCGCAGTGCGAGCGCGTCTACGTCAAGACGTCGGTCCCGAAGAAGTGCCGATGCGGAAACTCCCTCGTCCACCTGCGCCCGAAGTCCCTCCAGGGCTTCGACGACGCAGAAGAGGTCGCGGACGACGAGGAGGACGACGAGCGCGTGTCCGCATCGGACGAGCGAACGTCGACGGAGACCAAGGCCGCCGAGGAGACGGCGGAGAGCTGACGTCGAGCGGCGCTGCCGCCGGCGATCCCGATCGGAGGAAACATTCGATGGCCAAGCTGGTTGCGAAAGGAATGGGGGCGAGCCCAGGCACTGCGACGGGTGCGATCGTCTTTCGATCGGAGGACGCCGTCGATCTCGCCTCCCAGGGCAAGGCCGTCATCCTCGTGCGCATCGAGACCACGCCCGACGACGTCCCCGGCATGAAGATCGCGGCGGGCATCGTCACCACGCGCGGCGGCATCACCGGCGACGCGGCGATCGTCGCGAGGAGCCTCGGCAAGCCGTGCATCGCATCGTGCGCTCCACTGCACGTCGACTACGCAGCCAACAGCCTGACGGTCTGGGGCAGCGCGGCGTCAGGGGATCCCGACGACGTCGTCCTCAAGAAGGGCGACCTCGTGACGATCGACGGCGGCAAGGGCGAGATCTGGATCGCCTGACCTGAGGCGACGGAGCGGGTCGAGAGCTTAGGCCGTCTCGACTCGGTTCCGGCCGCGGTGCTTGGCGGAGTACATCGCCTTGTCAGCGCGGCCGAGCAGATCGTCGATCTGCCAGTCGGGGCCGTCCGCGCTCGCGAGGCCGACCGAAGCGGTCGCGCGATGCTCGGTCCCGTTCGGCAGGACGTACCGCGCTTCGGCGAGCGCACGACGGACACGTTCGGCGGCGACGCGCGCGCCCGCCTCCGCCGTCTGAGCGAGCGCGACGACGAACTCCTCACCGCCCCAGCGCGCGACGAAATCGCTCTTGCGCGCGATGCTCGAGAGCACCCGCGCGACGCCTTGGAGCACGGCGTCGCCGGCATCGTGACCGAGCGTGTCGTTGACCTTCTTGAAATGATCGACGTCGAGCAGGAGCATGCTCATCGGGAAGAGGCGGCTGTCCGATGCGGCACGCGCCTTCTCGATCCGCTCGACGAAAGCACGGCGATTGAGGAGCCCCGTGAGCGTGTCGGTGGACGCGAGGCGGCGCGCCTCCGCGACGAGCGACGCCATCCGGAGCGGCCCGCCCAGCTCGTTCGACAGCAGCGCGATGAAGCGACGGTCATCGTGCGAAGCGCCACGGCGGCTCGGTGAGATCGCGATCCGTCCGATCGACGTCGTGCCGAAGCGAACCGGGAGCAGGATCGGCGGCGTCGACCACTCGGCCTCGACCGATCGCTTGTCCGCGATGATCACCGCGTCTGCTTCGGCCGGCTTGCGGCGCTCCAGCGGGTGCTGGACGTCGAGCGCATCGCGCGCCTCGCGCTCGGCGGCCTCACGCTGCTCCGGATGCGTGTGGATGAAGAGCCGCGTACCGTGCTGCCCCTCCGCCGGTTCGGTCACGAGCGCGAGCCAGCGATAACCCGCGACCTCGGAGGCAAGCGCGACCAGGCCCTCGAAGAGCTGCTCGAGCTCCTCGGCCTTCTGCGCGAGCGCACGAACCTCACCGGCGATCGTCGACTCGAACAGCGACGCATCGAGCAACTGCGAGAGCCGCTCCTGCACGTTGCCGCGCGTGACCACCGGCGGCGTCATCGCCGGGGGCGGCCGGGTCTTGGGCGACGACGTCAGATCGCCGAGGACGTCGATCAGCCGGTCGATCTCCGTCTTCGTGACGTACGCGGTCGCGCCGGCATGCCGCGCCCAGAAGCGCGAGCGGCGGTCGTCCGACGCCGTGAGCAGGACGACGGGCACGCGCGCGGTCGCGGGCTCCGCCCGGAGGAGCCGACAGAGCTGGAGCCCGGAGATCCCTGGCATCCAGAGATCGGTGACGACGGCGTCCGGCTGCTTGTCGATCGCGAGCTCCGCGGCCTCGGCCGCCGTCGGGACCTCGACGACCTCATAGGCCTTCTCGCGGAGGCGGACCCCGAGGAGCGCACGTGCACTCGCGCTATCGTCGACCAGGAGGACTCGGGCCACAGCTTTATCGACTATGGTCGCGCCGAAGCCCCAAGAAAGCTAGTTCGAGCATTCGAGAATGCGCCTGCGAGACGCACGAAGCAAAGGAGCTGCCAGGATATGAGTGCAATCAGCCTCACGGTCACGGTCCTCGGGACGGGAACGATGGGTCAAGGCATCGCCCAGGTGGCCGCCCAGAGCGGGCACACGGCCCGCCTCTACGACGTGGCCGACGGCCGGGCCACGGCGGCCGTGCAGGCGATTGCGGCTCAGCTCGAGAAGCTCGTCGGCAAGGGGAAGATCACGGCTGACCTTCGCGCGGGGACACTGAATCGTCTCTCGGCCGCCACGTCGGCGAAAGACGCCTGTGCCGGCGCGGATGTCGTGATCGAGGCCGTGCCCGAGGACATGGCGCTGAAGGTCGCCGTCCTCGAGGCCGTGCTCCCGAGCGCGGCGAGGGGCGCGATCATCGCGTCGAACACCTCATCGCTCTCGATCACCGAGCTCGGCGCGCGCCTGAAGGCTCCGGAGCGGACCGTCGGCCTGCACTTCTTCAACCCGCCGCCGGTGATGGAGCTCGTGGAGGTCGTCCGCGGGCTCGGCACGTCCGAGGACACGCTCGCGCGCGCGCTCGCGTTCGTGAAGGGTCTCGGCAAGACGCCGATCGTCGTCCGCGACGTGCCCGGCTTCGCGACGAGCCGCCTCGGCGTCATCCTCGGAGCCGAGGCGATGCGCATGCTCGAGACGGGCGTCGCCAGCGCTCAGGACATCGATCGCGGGATGGAGCTCGGCTATCGCCACCCGATGGGCCCGCTCAAGCTCACCGATCTCGTCGGGCTCGACGTCCGACTCGCGATCCTCGAGCATCTCCAGCGCGAGATCGGCGACCAGTTCCGTCCGCCCGCGATCCTCCGGACCATGGTGCGCGCCGGCAAGCTCGGAAAGAAGACCGGCGAGGGCTTCTACACCTGGGTCGACGGACAGCCCGTCGCGAAGTGACGGAGCAGCAGCTCAGCGCCAGACGCGCATGAGCTGCATGCCGTCCCTCATCGTCAGGATGGTGGCGCGGCCCGGGGACAGGCCGATGGAGACAGCGTCTCCTGCCGTCGGGTAGAGCGCGAAGCCGTTCTTCGTGAAGGTCGGATCGAGCTGCCCGTCCTTGCCGACGCGGAGCGCGAGCGACTGCTTCTCGGCGGCGTTCGCGGCTTGACCGATTCCCGTCAGGAGGAGCTTTCCGTCGTCCCAGACCGCGCCGAAGAGCGACTCGGACTTCGAGAGCGCGAACGTGATCCAGCCGCTGGAGCCGAAGGACGAGAGCATCGAGCCCTTCGCATCGAACGCGACGACGGCCATCTGCGAGCCGGTCGTCTTCCCCACGAGGTAGACCTCGTCGCTCGGCCCGAGCGCCATGCCGTACGCCTCCATGCCGAGCATCCCGGTGGTGCCCTTCGCGAGGCCGCCGCCGTAGGTCGTATCGATGTTCCCGCTCGCGTCGAGGCGCCAGGCGCACGCCTTCTGGTCGACGAGGTCCCTGCCTCCGACCACGATGCGACCAGCGCTGTCGATCGCGATGCCGACCGGCTCCTGATCGCCCGCCGAGGCGAACGTCACGCGGCCGGCGATGCCGAACGTCGCGTCGATGGCACCGTCCTTGGTCACCTTCATGACCGACATGTCCTTGTCGACCGTCATCGCGTAGCCGACCGCGTAGATGCTTCCATCCGGGCCGACCACGGCCGCGTGGAGCGGCATGCTCACGCTCGTGGGAGCGCAGACCTGCCCGGCGGTGCCGAACGCTGGGATGTGCTTGCCCGCAGCGTCGAGCTTCACGAAGCACGTCTTCGGTTCGTTGTTCGCCATGAGGATGGCGCCGGCAACGACGATCGAGCCATCATCGAGGAGCACGGAGGTGTGAGCCATGGACATCGAGCCTCCGGTGAACACCTCCTTCAGCGTGCCGCCCGCCCCGAACGAGGTATCGACCGAGCCGTTCGGGAGAAAGCGCGTCATCGTCGACTCGTACTTCTGCGCCGCGAGTCGGCCGCCGGTCACGAGCGCGCGGCCCTGACGGTCGAGGACGAGCGAGTGGCCGAAATCGTCGGTGAGCTTGGCGCCGATGCCCGCGACGCCGAAGGTCGTGTCGAGCGTGCCCGGCGCGCCCGCGACGACGAGCGGCGCCCGGACCTCTCCGCCGATGCCACCGGCCGAAGCGCGCAGCCGGAGCGGGTGATCCCCGAGCGCGGCCTCCGCGGTCGCGTCGAGCGTCACGGTGACGACGTCTTTCGCATCCGTCGTCGACTGCGCCGCCACGCCCTGCGGAACGTCGAGGATCTCGAAGGACGTCGGCCCGACCGCATCGGCGGGACGCGTGAGCTTCACCTCGAATGTCATCGATCCTCCCGCGCGCACGACGAACGCGGTAGGCGCCGCGATCCCGATCTGGCTCGGAGGCTTCGCGGAGGCGGGCGCCTCCGAGCTCTCGGAGCCGGAAGGAGCGGTCGCCGCAGGCGGCACGTTCTCGGGCGCGGGATCCGACGAATCACCGCCGCAGGCGAGGAGGACGAGAGAGACGAACACACCGAGGGTCGAGGAGGAGCGCATGCCGAGGCCCTACGCAGAGGACGTGCCAGCCGAGCGGCCGCGAGGCCCTTCGACGGAAGCCCTGAAAACAGGCCCGAAGCGTCGGCGCGCGGAGCGTCGACGGGCGTGCACGCACGCGGAGAGGCCGTGCGCGCACGCTCCGAGCTCGGCTCCGGCGTCGGCCCACGCGCGGAGACCCGCACGGCGCTCGTCTGGGGCCACGTAGGCGGTGAGGCGGACTCGGTGAGCCCTAGCTCGGTTCGGGAGCCGGACACGCTACGACCGCAAGCGTTCGCGGACCTGGCGATCCGCGTGGCGCAGCTCTTCGAGTAGCTCAGCGCGTCCCGAGGGTGCCCTCCGCGCTCGAGCTCGGCCGCCCCTCGAGAGCCTCGGCTCTCGCGTGGGCACGACAGGCACCGCACATCCCGCTGCAAAGAGAAGTCGGTCGCGAAAAAAGCCGACGAGCTCGGTGGGCACGCGGAGAGGACGGTATTAAGCTCGCGCCGTCATGCGTCCTGCCTACCTGGTCGCCGGAGTCCGCTCCCCCATCGGCAAGCATCGTGGCGCGCTCGCGAGCGTCCGCGCTGACGATCTCGCCGCCCACATGATCACGACGCTCGGCAAGCGCGTCCCGGCGCTCCTCCCGCGCGTGGATCACGTCGTCTTCGGCGCGACCAACCAAGCTGGGGAGGACAACCGCAACGTCGCCCGCATGGCCTTGCTCCTCGCGGGGCTCCCGTACGAGGTCCCCGCCTTGACGGTGAACCGCCTCTGCGGCTCGGGGCTCGAGGCAGTCTCGGACGCCGTCCGGCGCATCGCCACCGGCGACGCCGAGTGCGTGATCGCCGGCGGCGTCGAGAGCATGACGCGCGCGCCGTTCGTCTTCGGCAAGAGCGACGAGCCGTTCCCCCGGAGCGCGCCGAAGGTCTTCGACACGAGCCTCGGCTGGCGCTTCGAGAACCCACGCATGGCGGAGCGCTTCCCCCTCCACTCGATGGGCGAGACAGCGGAGAACGTGGCCGAGAAGTGGAAGATCGGCCGCGAAGAACAGGACGCCTTCGCGCTCGCGTCGCATCAGAAGGCCACCGCCGCGCAGAAGGCCGGGGACTTCACCGACGAGATCGCCCCCGTCTCGATCCCGCAGAAGAAGGGCGATCCGATCGTCGTCTCGACCGACGAGAGCCCGCGCGCCGATTCGTCGCTCGCCGGCCTCGCCAAGCTCCAGCCCGTGTTCAGGAAGGGCGGCAGCGTCACCGCGGGCAACAGCTCTCCGCTCAACGACGGCGCGAGCGCGATCATGGTCGTGAGCGAAGACGTGCTCCGCGCCGAGAAGCTCGAGCCGCTCGCACGCGTCGTCGCCCACGCGACCGCCGGCGTGGAGCCCGCCTTCATGGGTGAGGGGCCGATCCCCGCAGGAAAAAAGGCCCTGGCGCGCGCCGGATGGAGCGTGAGCGACCTCGATCTCGTCGAGCTCAACGAGGCCTTCGCCGCCCAGTCGATCGCCTGCATCCGCGGCCTCGAGCTCGATCCGGAGCGCGTCAACGTGCGCGGCGGAGCGATCGCGCTTGGTCATCCGATCGGGTCGAGCGGTTGCCGCATCCTCGTGACGCTCCTCCACGCGATGCGCGCGAAGAACGCGAAACGCGGCATGGCTGCGCTCTGCATCGGTGTCGGCCAGGGCATCGCCATGTGCGTCGAACGGTGAACGCTCCCGTCCCCCCGCCCTCCTCCAAGCCGCGGCCCCCGCCCGGGCCGCCTTGGGATACGCCGCTCTCGGAGGCGCCGCTCGCGTTCATCGATCTCGAGATGACGGGTCTCGACGCCAAGCGCGATCGCGTCGTCGAGGTCTGCATCGAGCGCGTGCGCGGTGGCACGGTCGAAGAGCGCCTCCACACGCTGGTGCGTCCCGAGGGCGGCGAGATCGGCAACGTCCACGTGCACGGCATCGACGCGGCCGCGCTCGCCGGAGCGCCCACGTTCGCCGAGATCGCCGACCGCGTGGAGGAGCTGCTCTCGGGCGCGGTGCTGGTCGCGCACGGCGCGGCCTGGGACGTCGCGTTCGTGCACGCGGAGATGCGCCGCGCGGGCCGCGACTTCACCGTCGGTTTTTGGCTCGACACGTTGAACCTCTCACGGCGCGCCTTCGGGCTCGCCAAGCACTCCCTCGATGCGCTGCGCGCACACTTCGGGATCGACTCGGCACGGGCACATCGAGCCGATGCCGACGTGCTCGCCCTGCGGGAGGTGTTCGCCCGCTGCGTGGCCGCCCTCGACAGTACCGCCCCCGGCCCCGTGACGACGCCGCGCGACCTCTGGGAGGTCCGCATCGCGGAAGGCAGGGTCCGGGAGCAGATCCTTGCACAGTGCAAAGAGGCGGTCGCGGCAGGGCGGGAAGTCACCCTGGTTTACCGGGCCCGGTCTCGCCCGGCCGAGCCCATGCGCATGGTCCTGACCACCCTGGAGCTTGGGCTCGACCCCCCACGGGTGATCGGCTATCAGCTCCCCGGACGCGGGCGCCGCGATCTTCGCGCCGACCGCATCCTCCGCATCGAAACCGACGACGACATCGACCGAACCAACCCGTCCCGAAACCTACCGAAGGACGGTCACTGAAAATTCCTGGAGCACGGATGCGACGCCCCGTTCGATACCTCGCCCTCTCGGCGCTCACCGCGCTCACCGTCGTCGCCTGCGGTGACGGCCCGGATGCGAACAGCCCCGGTCGCTCCCAGCTCGCGGACAAGTGGCTGAGCCGCGCCCAGCAGAGCTACCGCAGCGGCGACGCCGAGGACGCCAGCGTGGCGATCGAAGGCGCCCTCAAGGCCGCGCCGCGCGACCGCGAGACACGCCTCCTCGCCTCCCGCATCGCACTCTCCAGGCTCGAGTTCGAGGAGGCGATCAAGCTCTCCGAGGGCCTCGAGGGTAGCGACGCGAAGAGCGTCCGCGGTCGTGCGTTCTGGTACACCGGCGACATCGAGCGCGCGGCCGACGAGCTCGAGGACATGCTCAAGGACCCCGCGGTCAAGGATCCGTGGGCACGCGACGTCGCCAAGCTCGCCCGGCGCGGCCATGGCCGTCATCCGTTCGCGATCGAGGGTGCCGTGGTCGCCGCCGTGGAGATGCCGGGCGCCGGCGGTCCCGCGCTCGTCGTCCCGTGCGAGCTCGACGGCGAGCGCATCCTGGCGCTGGTCGCGACCAACTTCGGCGAGCTCATGGTCGACTCCTCGAGCCGGAAGGAGCCCGCCTGGGTGAGCCTCCGCTTCGGCGAGAGCTTCGAGGTGAAGGACGTCCCCGCGCTCACGCACGATCTCTCGGGGATCTCGCGCACGCTCGGCGCCACGATCAAGGCGCTCATCGGCGTGAACGTGCTCCGCCACATGCACGTCACGTTCGATCGCCGAGGCTCGCAGTTCGTGGTCCGCAAGGACGAGCCGATGCCTCCGCCGGAGGCGAGCAAGATGCCCGTCTTCTACGCCCGCGGCGGCGCGATGATGATGCGCGCGTCGATCTCGAACAAGGACGACGGCAACGCTCTCCTCTTCGTCGACTCGTCGGCCTTCTACCCGCTCGCGCTCGAGGACGCGTACCTCAAGCGCTCCGGCGCCAACCTCTCGACGTTCCGCTCCGAGCCGGGCGCTCCGCCTTCCTGGAAGATGGGATCGCTCCCGTACTTCAAGCTCGGCGGCATCGACATCTCCGGCTTCCCCGCGGTGCAGGGCGCGCCGTTCAACGACTACAAGAACTCGTTCGACGTCGAGCTCGGCGGCATCGCCGGCGCCGGCCTCCTGTCCGTGTTCCGTGTCACGTTCGCCGAGTCGGGCAAGTCGCTCTGGCTCGAGCTCGATCCGTCGATGGGCGGCCCCGGCGGGCTGCCGCTGGCCGACGATCCGCACCCGCATCCGTCGGGCGCCCCGGCACCGTCCGCCCCGAGCGGCGCGCCCGGCCCGACCGAGCCCGGCGCGGGAGCGAAGCCGCAGGCTCCGAAGCCGCCGGCCGCTCCGAAGAGCGAGCCGCCGAAGCCCGGTCCGACGCCCGACCCGAAGAGTCAGCCCCCGGTGCCGAAGGCCGCCACGCCGACGGAGAGCAAGGGAGCGGCGCGATGAGCGCGCGGATCGCGGTCTACGCAGGTAGCTTCGATCCCGCAACGCTCGGACACCTCGACCTCATCGAGCGCGCGGCAGCGCTCTTCGAGAACGTCATCGTGGCGATCGGCGTGCACCCCACGAAGCACCCGCTCTTCACTCCCGACGAGCGCATCGCGCTTCTGAAGGAGATCACGAAGCACCTGCCGAACGTCACCGTCGACAGCTTCGACGGTCTCCTCATCCAGTACTGCATCAAGAAGGGCGCGGGCGTCATCGTCCGCGGTCTCCGCGTCACCACCGACTTCGAGTACGAGCTCCAGATCGCCCACGCGAACGCGGACCTCGGACCGCAGGTCGACACCGTGTTCCTCCCGACGCGCACGCGCCACGGCTTCGTCAGCGCCTCGCTCGTCCGCGAGATCGCGAGCCACGGCGGCGACGTCTCCCGCTATGCGCCCCCGGTCGTATGCGAGGCGCTCGCGAAGAAGTTCGCCACGGCGTAGGACGCTCGCGTTCGACGCCTCCCGCTTCCGCGAGCCGAACGCCTGCGAACGACGCGTGACCCGCCTCTGCCGCCGGTCGGGAACACGAGCACGAAGCGAGCGCCGCCGTACGAGCGCTCCGCTCGAATCTCCACTCCTCGGGACGGCCATCGGCGTCGGCGAGCGGGTGGCGCCGATCAGCTAGCGCGAGGCGATCGGCGACCGCCGCTGACTCCCCGAATGAGGACGGGTCTCCAGGTCTCCGCGCCGCGGGGCCGCGTCCGCCCACCTCGATCTTCCCCCCCCTGCTCGCACGACGGGGCAAGCCTGGATTGCCTCTCGCAACGAGGCGATTCCCATTCAGGTCGGACGGCGATTGCCCGGAGGGATATTGGCCCCCGTGTACTTACCGCTCTTCGTCGCGGAGGTCGGCGCCCAGCCGGCCTTGTTGCTGAAGCTCTCCCAGGAGAGCGGCGTCAGGTGGTCGTACTCGCCGCCGGTCTTCCTCTCGTAGGCCATTCTTGCGAGGTAGAGGAGCGCTTCGAACTCGAGCTCCTGAGGCGCCTCGCTCGGATCGGCGAGAACCGCATCGAACAGCTTCTTGCCGTTCGCGACGACCACGCAGCGAGCATAGAGGAAGTCGTCCGCAGAGATGTAGTCGTCCCCATTGTCCGGATCGAGGCTGCCGCGGTAGATGCCGCGACAGACCTCGCGCGTGTCGAGCGCGTAGAGTTTCTCAGCCAGCAAATCGTCGAAGGCGAAGATGTCTTCGACCGTCATTCTCGAGAGCGCGGTCACGGCGGGAAGAAGAACGGCGTCGTCGTCGCCGGTCTCGTTCCAATCGAATCGGCCGATGAGGTCCCAGAAGAGCGCTTCGTTCATCGGACCGGGTGGGTGGATGGTTTCGTCATCGAAGTGCGAAGATACCTCGTTGCGTGCTCCTTGGAAGTGCCGGCCCGGCACGGGAGCATTCGATTGCCCCCGGCTACCGTCTGCCGCTCCGTCTGGCTCCGAGCGACATCCTCACGGGCGTGCATCGAAGCGTGAACCCGGCCGTTCCCCTCCGCGGCCTTCCATTCGCAGGCAGGTCGGCCGAGCAGCGCGAACGCCTCGTCCGACCTCTATGTCGATCGCGCGACCGGAGAGATCGCGTGTGCCGTGTGGGCACGCTTCGAGGCAATGGGCCTCGAGAGGATCACCTTCGCATGGCCTGGCAGCGACACGCCGGGCGAGGGACACTACTACTCGGTCAAAGGCCCGACGTTCCTCATCGAGTACGACAATCCCCAGAACCGCGCAAACCACATCCACTCGGTGTGGCGCGACTTCACCGACGACTGGGGTGAAGATCTGCTCGCCTGGCACTACGCCAGCGCACAAGGACGCCGCACTGAACGATGATGGTCGAGGAGCTTGACGATCGGCCCGTAGCGAGCGTGCTATCGCCTCGTCGATGTGAAGAGGCGCGGTGAGCTTTCATAACTCGTACGAGCGCATCATGGTGGTCTCGAGCACGAGCCACGCGTGGATCCACCTTCATCGACTCGTCGAAGCCTATTGCCGAACCTCCGGAACCCCATTCAACGTGGTCTTCGAAGAGCTCGAGCAGCGCTTTGGCTTCAGGAGAGCCGACCGCGCGCGCTGGCCCGACCTCGACACGATGCGCCGCGCGGCGGAATGGCTACGCGAAGCGCGGAACCGACTCCTCGACGAACGACGTGAGCTCGTTCGATTGCAGCGCGAGGCCAAGCGTCAGGGACGGCGCACACGAGTCGCGCGACGACTGCAGGCAGCCGAAGCCCGAACGCGAGCACATGCCGAGGGCATCCCAAGGGTTGGTTACTGGGGTTGGCGAAAGAGGCGTGAGGCGGGCTCGTAACAGCCCTCATGCCCCCCGAGTGGAGTCTTGTCTGACGACGAGCGAAAGCGCGTCGACTTCAGTGATCGATGCGCTCGGCGAAGGCGCCGTCGAGGTCCGGAGCGCTGAGGGTTTCCCGCCGGGATACAGAGCAGGTTCTGGCGCTTCGAGCTCGAGCACCTTCTGGCGCGCACCGGGTTCGCGCTGGAGGCGATGTACGGAGGCTTCTGACAAGCGGCCGTACGACGCGAAGAAGGAGACGGTCGTCGTGGCCCGCTGACTGATCGCTCCGACAACGAGCAACGACCGCCGCCGGCGTCAGAGCAAGCTCGGCCTTGGCATTTGGCCTCTAGAGCCTTCGCTCGCTTGACGGGGCCTGTCCACGTCGTGCGAAGATTTTCCCAAAGTGAAAAGTCATCCGGACCGCTCCTTCGCCGCGTTGCTCCTCTTCATCTCCGCCGCGGTGACGATTGCGCCGGCCTGTGAACCGGACTCGGGCGGCGGCGCGAACATCGCGATCACCGGGATGGATGCGGGCGTGACCATTCCCGACGCCGCCCCTCCGTTGCCCGGCTGCTCCATCGGTAGCGGAGCGGCGAACGTTGGCGATCTCGACCCCGCAAATGCGTGTCGACGATGCGAGGGCTCGCCTGACGCTCGGCAGTGGACGACTCTGGCCGACGGAAGCGCATGCAGCGCGGGCCGCGTCTGCGCCAGCGGCACCTGCGAAGCACGGTGTTTCATCGGCGGCGCCCTTCATGCCGCCAGCACGCCGAACCCGACCGCTCCCTGTCAGAGCTGTGAGCCGACCGTATCGACGACCGCATGGACCCCGCGCGCCTCGGGCGCGAGCTGTGAAGCCGGGAAGGTCTGTGAATCGGGAACGTGCGCAGCGAAGTGCTTCATCGGTGGCACGTTCTACGCGGACGGAGCTCCGAATCCAGGCAACGACTGCGAGGCGTGCACCCCGGCAACGTCGACCACGGCATGGTCACCGCGTCCGAGCGTCCCCTTGCTCACCGGAGGAACCGATATCGTGGCTCAGGGGTGGACGACCGTGTCTCAAGATCCAAATACGGTCACCTACGGACCGGACTACGTTCGCCTTGCCACATCGACGGTAGAAGGCGCCAGGACGAGTGGGCAACTGCTGCTCGTCCGGTCGATGGCGGTCGATCCGACGAAGCCGTTCAAGCTCCAAGTCGAGCTCCAGGTAGAGTCGGTGAACAACCACAATCAGCTCGACAGCGCGGCCGCGATTCTCGGGTCGTTCACGTCGCCGGCTGGCAACGGCACGGATCGGTCGCAGATGATCTATCTCGACAACGCCGCGATCGGCTGGTCCGACGACACGCAGTCTGCGGCCTTCACCGTGGTGGACGGCGCGTACCACACGTACGAGCTCTCGGTCGACGCCGCCAAGGTCGCCACCGTTTCAATCGATGGAGTCGCGAAGCTTACGCGCAACAACTTCACGTCGAACGGGACGATCGCGATCGGCGACCAGACGAACGATCCGAGAGTCGACGGTGTGATGCGGATTCGCGCGGTGCATCGCATGTGTCCCTGAGGCGACCGCTCGCGCGGAGACCGGCGCGAGCGGTTCGTGTACCCGATGGTCGTGGATCAGCCGTCGCTCCGTCCCCGACTCCATCTGTGGAGCGAATCATGCGCCAAGGGCTTCGTCTTCCGTTCATGGAGCAACGTCGGCCATATCCCGCGGCTCGAGGTCCCGGAGCGGGTCCTTCCGGAGCTCGAGAAGCTTCTCGCGATCCATCCGATCAAGACGGGTAGCGCGGCTACGTAGCGGGCTGCTCTTCACTGTCGGCGACGTTGTTCAGCGTCGTCGACGAGCTCAGTGCGGTCGTCGACGAGGATGTCCACTTCGAGGCCGCGAGCATCGATGACGGCGCCGACACGCACGCGAGGAGCTTCGAGCTCGGGAGACGCGACGCCTTCGACCGGCGGGGCCGTCACCTCGAGCACCGAAGAAGAGAGCGGTTTGAACAAGGGTGACACGACGCCTTCGACCGGCGGGGCCGTCACCTCGAGCACCGAAGAAGAGAGCGGTTTGAACAAGGGTGATACGACGCCCTCGACCGGCGGGGCCGTCGCCTCGAGCACCGAAGAAGAGAGCGGTTTGAACAAGGGTGACACGACCCCCTCGATGTCTTCGCGTCGTTCGCCCGAGAGCCACGCCGAAGCCCGTCCGAGCGCGCCTTGCGACCGACGAGCGGCAACAACACACGCGCTCGCTGCACGCCGAAGCGCTTTGCCGAACAAGAGTGACAAGAGCAGGAGGAGCAGGGGAACGAGGAATCCCACCGTTGCCCAGACGGCGATCCACGCGATCAGCAGGCCGAGTTTCGCGAAGAAGCGTGCAACGAAGGGAGGGCGTCGGGCGTGAGCGAGCGCTCGGCGGCGCTGTTTCTCGAGACGCCTGGTATGTTCGGCTTGGTCCTTCAGCGCACGCCGCTCTTTGCGCGAGAGCGTTCGCGGTAGCTCGCTCAAAGCGACCGGTGGTCGAGGCGGTCCGTGTGACGTCGCTTTGTGATGACGAAGGAGCCCGAGCACCTCGTCGATCGAACCGACTCGGCGATCGGGATCGGGCTGCAGCATCGCTGTCAGGGCGCGAACGAGATGCGCGGGCGTGCTCGTTGGCAGCGCGCGTCGAACGTCAATTCCGAGGCCTTCGTGCGGAAGCTCCTCTGGCTCGATGCCGGTGAGCATCGTCATCGCTGTCGCGCCGAGCCCGTAGAGATCGGATTTCGGTGAGGCACGACCCTGAAACTGCTCCGGCGGCATGTACCCGAATGTTCCAACGACCGTGCTTCCGCCCGTTGGCTTCAACCGATCACGGACGGCACCGAAGTCGACGAGCGCGTATGAGCCATCCGGTCGCCGAATGACGTTCCCGGGCTTGATGTCGCGATGGACAATCGCTGGCGCGCGCCCGTGCAGGTAGCGGAGTGCCTCGGCGATGTCTTCGAGCATCCGCGTCACTTCCGCGTGATCGAGCGAGCCCTCGCGAGCGCGAAGCGAGGCGAGGTTTTCGCCTTCGACCTTCTCCATCACCAGGTAGAGCGCCCCCTCTTCCTCGAAGTGCTCGATGTATCGCGGTAGGTGGGGATGATTGAGCGAAGCCAGCGTCCGAGCTTCGCGTTCAGCCAGCTCGACGTCCTTCCACGCCTTCGCCTTGCTGACGCGAAAGCGTTTGATCGCGACGAGCCCACGGGGATCCTCGGGCACGCGCTCTTTGGTCTCGTTCCCGCGAGCGGTCGCGACGTACTGGTTCCACTGCTGCTGAAGGGGCTTCTTCCCTCGAGCTGCGGGCGGCGGCGCGTGACCGTTGTCGCGAGCCTCGAACGTCTCGCCTTGCGTGCCTTCGCCGAGCTGGCGGAGAAGGGAGTAGCGGCCGCCTTTGACCTGCTCTTCTTGGGGTGCTGGCGAGGACGAGCTCACGCGATTCCTTCTCCAAGACGAGTATGAAGCTATAGCGCTCCCACCGGGTCGACGTCGATGGAACGAGACCATCCTGAACGAGACCATCCTGAGTTCGTGAGCGAGCCCCGTTCGGTCATCGGCCGCGGCGCCAAGGGCGGCGCGATGGAAACCCGTCCTGAGTACGTATGTTGGTCGACGCGTCGTCGCGCTGGCGTGGAATTCGTTCTGAACCCGTCCAACGTGAACACTCGCCCAGGACGAGTCTCGTCCGCACGCGTCGGTCCGCCGGCCACACGCTCGTCGATCTCGTCGGCATCAGCGTCGTCGACGCGTAGATTCGATCGCTCTACGCTTCGTTCATGGCTGACTCCGTCGCTCTGTTGAACATCGCGCAGGTGCTCGGAGTCGTCACCGCCATCGCGTGCGACGTCGGGGCGATCTTGATCGTTGCCGGTCCCGTGCGGCGTCACCGGCCAGACGCATACAAGCCCCTTCTGTGGTGGGCCATCCTCTCGTTGGTGCTCGCGATCTTCTCGCCGGTACTGAGTTGGGGCGCGTTCGTGACGGCACGCGAAAGCGAGTCCGTCCTGCTCATCCAGGCGATCATCAGCCTCGTGAACATTCCCGTCCACGTCGCGCTCGCGCTCCTGCTTCTACGCGGGCTCGTGCGCATCGCGCAGCCCCCGCCGCCGGTGGCGATGCCCGAAACGCCCGTCTATCGCTGACGGTCGGAACGGCGCGCTCGACGCTCCCGCGCCAAGACCGACGAGCCTCAACGAGCCCCGTCCTGAACGAGCCCCGTCCTGAGCTCGTGAACGAGCCCGGAATGAGCGAGCAGGACGGGTCTCCACGCTCGGCGTAGGACTCGGGGCAGGATACACGTTCCACCTCTGAGCCTCGACCGATCGAGGGCGGAGGGTCTGTCAGGAAAGCGGCGCGCCTTTCCCAGCCCGCCACTTACCAGTCTCGAATCGAGCGCAGTGCGCGCCTTCATTGGCTCCATGTTCCGCCAGACCGCACGTCGAGATCCATGGCGCGCAGTTTTCGACACGGATTGGGCGCCGGAGAGCAACCGTACTCACGTGAGCCGCCCAATCTTCCCCGAGCTCGTCCGCTCCGCTCTTATCGCTCTTCCACTCGCCACTGCGCTGGCCATCAGCGCCTGTTCCGGTGAGAGCTCGTCGGCGGGAGGCGAAGATCCCGACGGTGGAGCTGGTGGGAGTGGGACCTCCGGCTCGACGGACGACGCCGGTACGGGCGGAGGTCCTTCGCCCGCCCCGGAGGCCGGGACAAAGGGGGACGCCGAAGCTCCCGCCGACTTCTGGGACTCGAGCAACATCCCGCCGGCGCAGAACGTGATGGTGTTCAAGTTCTTGAACCGCTCGAACGGCACCCTCGCGGACGACGAGATCTTCTGGCAGTTCAAGAGCGGCGCCATCAACGAGCTGCACTCGATCGCGGAGCAGCCCACGTACGACATGCCCGCGAATGCGTCGGGCCGGATGTACTTCTACGTCTGTCGCAAGGGCGACACGACGTGCGCCTCGGCCCCGTCGAAGAGCAAGTACTACGACTTCATCGAGCACACGATCGGGCCGAACCAGTACAACGGCAACACGACGCGCGTGGATGCCTTCGGGCTCAAGCTCGCGCTCAAACTCCACTGCGCGGATGGCTTCGAGCAGGCCGTCGGCGAGGACTACGAGACCTTCGCCGAGAGCCGCGAAGCGACCTTCGCGAAGTTCTTGGCCGAGGTGCCCGACGAGTTCAAGGCGGCGGCCCAGCCTCCGTTCGCGCCGTACCGCATCGTGCAGCCAGGTGCCGCCGGCTTCGACCCGGGAGGCGCACACGCGAACTACTACAAAGCCTTCGTCGACGAGCTATGGGCTGCGAATGGGATCACGATCCCCAAGCCTGGCCCGAACGGTAACGGCCTCGCCGCCTTCCCGGATCTCTCGGCGGCCATCTACCGGCACGTCGGAAACAAGGCAGGGACCTTCGACGCGGCGGGCAAGCTACTCGACAAGAATCTCTGGAAGGACAGCACCACTTTCTATTCGTCCCCGCCGGCGAACTACTACGCGCGCTTTTGGCACACGCACGGCATCGACGGCCGCGCGTATGGCTTTCCCTACGACGACGCAGGAAGCTATTCGACCTATATCTCCCACAAAGATCCTCAGTACTTGTTGGTCGCAATCGGCTGGTAACGCCCCCTGCGCGCCGATGTTCGTGGCGATTCGGAGACCGACCCCTTGCTCGACGCAGGATCGGAATTTCAACGAATCTCGTCCCTTGCATCGAAGGATGATGCAACAGCTCGCAATCTAACGTTGGCCGCGCCCTCGGTGTTGACGGAGCAGTAGCCCTTACACGTTCGACGATGGCCCCTTCGCGAGCATCGGCGATTGCCGGCCGCGGCCTACGGCACCACGCGCGTGACACCGAAACGCAAGCGTGTCTTCAAGCCCGAGACGACGAAGAGCCTCATCGCGATGCTCGAGGACTGATCGAAGAGGCCGCAATCGCCTACATCGACCAGGGAAGGCGGAGTGGATTCACCGCCTCTTGTCGAGCGCGAGCTCGAGGCGTTGACGGAAGGCGGGGCCAAGGACACGGCGAAATCGAGTCGTGAGCGCGCTACGCAGCCTGTCTCGAGCCCGCTTCTGATACTCGACGAAACGCGCGATGTCCGGCTCCGATGGGAGTTTTCCGCGTTCGACCCATTTCGTCACGAGCTCCGCGCACACGTGGTGGTCGTGCATCTCTCCCACACGATCCTGGACATCGCGCAGCTCTCTGACGACCGATCGAGCGTGCGGAACACTGTCCCCGAGGAGCTCCATCCCGTA
Organism: Myxococcales bacterium 68-20; assembly: GCA_001899635.1. Lineage (GTDB taxonomy): Bacteria > Myxococcota_A > Polyangia > Polyangiales > Polyangiaceae > Labilithrix. The sequence goes on from MKVQ01000017.1 coordinate 136,155, forward strand.
GCGCATGCGTCGGCACTCGGTGCGAAAATGATGGAGCACGTCGGGCTCCTCCTCCGATAGAACGTCGTACGCGAGCACGGAGTCGTACTGCCTCCATACGAGGCTATGGACGAAGTGGTGCACGAGCGCGGGGCGAGCCTTCGTTGGGTCGTTCGATGTGTGAATCGTGACCGCGTCCTTGCCTTGGAGGAGCTCTCCGATGGCGCGCAACGTCCGTCTGCTTCCGGACAGTCGGCGTCGCGTCTTCTTCACCCCCCTCTTCCGTCTCGATTCGAGCCTCGCGATGAGGGGGCTGAGACCCGCGCGGTCAGGCGGATGATGCTCGAGGTAATCGTGAACGATCCCGAGCATCACATCCGAGTCGCGCGGCTTGGCGAGGGCCTTCTCGTGAGCGTGGAGCTCGTCCTCGAGGCCCATCGCTCGTCTGCAGTCGAACGCGGTTCTGCCCATGATGACCAGATCCTCGCGCACGCGACGCAACGAGGTGCGCGCATCGTGCACACCGTCCGGATCGCCACGCTTCGCCTTCTCGAGTCGCTTCTTCAGTTTCTTCATGTCGTCGCCGACGGACTCCACGAGCTCCTGCAAGATTGGCTCATCGGGCAACATCGAACCGATGCGCAATGCAGCCCACGTGCCCACAAGTTGGCTAACCTCCGCGGTCGCGCTGACGTACGGAAGCGCGAGTCCAAACTCGTCCGCTCGCGACGATTCGATCGGCTTCCGGAATGCACCGTCATGACGAAGACCGGGCGGCGGGCCCTCAAGTGCTGATCACCGCGACGCTCGTGCGGCCGCCGTCGACGTCGAGGATGGTGCCGTGCACGAACGCCGCCTCTTCGCTGGCCAGGAATACCGCCGCGTCGGCGACGGCCGAGGCGGGGCCGGGTCGTCCGGCGGGAGTGCCACGCATCATCGAGGCGGCGGGATGATCGTCAGGCAGGTTCTCGAGCATGACGCCGGGGGAGATGCCGACCACGCGCACGCCCGCGGGACCGAACTCCGCTGACCATACCCGAGTCAGCGTTTCCAGTGCGCCCTTGCTAGCGCTGTACACGGTGCCGACCGGCAGACCAAGGCGGACGATCCACGAGCCAAGGTTGATGATCACGCCGCCACCGCGCTCGACCATGCCCGGGGCGATGGCGCCGGTGAGGAAGTACGGCGCCTTCACATTGACCGCCATCACCCGATCGAACGTGGCCTCGTCGGTGGTGGGCGTGGTGGTGGGGGGAAAGATGCCGGCGTTGTTTACGAGCACGTCGATGCGGCCGCCGAGCAACGCGGTGGCGCGTTCGGCCAGCCGCTTCGCCCCGGTGGCGCTGCCATCGAGCTCGTCCAGCACGACGTCGGCCTTGCCGCCGCCGGCGCGGATGCGCTCGACGACCTCGATGGCGCGCGCCTCGTCGCGACCATGCACCACCACGTGGGCACCTTCGCGGCCGTAGGCGATCGCGATTGCTTTGCCGAGGTTGCTGGTTGCGCCGGTGACCAGCGCGGTCTTGTTGTGGAGTCTTTCGTTCATGTTCGACACGATGACCGCTCTAGACTAGTCAGTCCAAATAAATTGGACCGTTCAGTCTAAAACGCACCGTTCGAGCAAGCCTGCTACGTTCGACCTGTGGCACGAGTAAAGGAGTTCGACCGGGAGGCGGCGCTGCAGGCAGCGATCGTCACCTTTGCGGCGCGTGGCTTCGAGGGCACGTCGACTGACGAGCTCCTGCAGGCGATGCAGATCGGCCGCCAGAGCATGTACGACACCTTCGGCGACAAGCGACAGCTCTACCTGGCGGCGCTGCGCAAGTACGGCTCGGACAGCCTCGCAGCGATGCTGGCGCTGCTCGAGGGAGCCGCCTCGCCGCTCGCCGGCATCGAGGCGGTGTTGTTGGACTTCGCGCGCCACCCGCGACGGCTGGGCACGTCGTCTTGTCTGGGCGTGAGCTCGATCTGCGAGTTTGGACGCACGGATCCGGACGTCTCGGCCATCAACGACGAGTTCGGCAAGCTGCTCGAGAAGGCCTTCGAGCGTCAGGTGCGGGCGGCCATCAAAGAGGGAGCGGTGGACGAGACTCTCAACGCACGCGAGGTCGCGCGCTACCTGAGCATCACGCTGTGCGGGATGAAGGTGGGGGCGGAGGCTGGGGGCTCGCCCGTGCATCTCACGAGCGTGGCGCGCCTGGCGCTGCGGACGCTGACGCCCGGGCGATGACCGGGATCGGAGACTCGGGACGCTTCCGGACGCCGCTCACAGATCGCACATGCAATACGCAGCGCGGACCGTCGCGTTCGCCTGCATGGCCTTCATGGTTGTCGAGCACGGCATGTCCCCGTGCGCGCCCTGGCAGCTCGCCCCCCGTTCCGCCGAAGTCGATCGGGAAGGTGCTGTTGACGCTCGTCCAGTCGACCGTGACGGTGTAGGTGCCCTTGGTCGAACCCGCGCCGAATGCCCCGTAGGTGTGTCCATCGGGATCTTTGAGCTGCCCTCCGGCGATCGTGTCGAGCCCCTTCGTGTCGGTGACGATGGCGACGAAGGTCGTGGTCGACGACTCGGTGGGGGCCGGCTTGCCACCCGTGAGCGTCGGAGACGTGGCCGTCAGACTGAGGATCTTCAGCTGACCGCTTACGCTCGAGCCACTCCCACTGTCGCCCTGCTGCCCGCTGTCGACTCCGTTGGCGCCGTCGGTGACCGAGACGCCGTCGGCGACCGAGGCGCCGCTGTCGGTGACCGAGGTGCCGCCGTCCGCCTCAGCGCTCGGACCGCCCGGCGCGACTTCGGCCGACTCGGACGTGCATCCGACCGAGCCCAACGCCGTCGCGTGAATGACCCCGAAAACGCGGGCCCACAGTCGAAGCTGTCCCATCGCAGGCCAGCTACGTCACTTGCCTGGTCGATCTTCCCTCGTCGCCGAGCCTTCGATCTTTTTGTCCACCGCCGCGTACGCTGTTCGTCCTTGCCGCGAGCCGCTCACGAAGCACGCAAACAAGCAGACGGCTCGGAAAGCGATGATGACGATGAAGAAGTTCTTGTACCTGTTCCTCGGTGTCGATGACTCCGGCCTCTCGCCAGCGGAGCTGCAGCAGCGGATGCAGCGGCGGATTGCGTGGATCCAGGAGCTCAGCAAGGCGGGCCACTTCCACGCGAGCGAGCGGCTCGAGAAATCGGCCACCACGGTCTCGGTGAAGGGAAACGCGAAGACCGTCACCGACGGTCCCTTCGCCGAGGCGAAGGACGTCGTCGGCGGCTTCCTCATCGTGACCGCGAAGGACCTCGAACAGGCGGCGGAGCTCGCAAAAGGCTGCCCCATCTTCGAAGCGGGCGGACGGGTCGAGGTCCGCGCGATCGTCGAGACCCACGCGTGAGCGAAGGAGGGCGCGAGACGGGCGTCGCCGAACATCTGTTCCGTCACGAGGCGGGACGGATCACGGCGGCGCTCGTCCGCGTGCTCGGGCTCCACAACCTCGATCTCGCGGAGGAGGTCACGCAGGACACGCTGCTGCGCGCGCTCGAGGTCTGGCAGCTCGGAGTCCCCGATGATCCCGCCGGATGGCTGATCCGCGTCGCGCGGAATCGCGCCATCGACGTGATCCGGCGCGAGCGTGCGTTTCGTCGGTTCGCGCCCGATCTGACGCGTCTCCTCGAGAGCGAGTGGATGCTCGCCCCCACCGTCGACGACGCGTTCTTCGCGCACGAGATCCGCGACGCCCAGCTCTGCGTGATGTTCTGCTGCGCCCATCCGAGCTTGCCGCCGCCGGCGCAGGTCGCCGTCATGCTCAAGACGCTCTGTGGCTTCAGCGTCGGCGAGATCGCGCACGCCTTTCTCGTGCCCGAGACGACGATCGAGAAGCGCCTTTCGCGAGCGTATGCCGAGCTCCGGACGCATCGGAACTTCCTCGACGCCGTCACCGGACCGCATGTCCCCGAGCGCCTCGCGTCGGTGCACGCGTCGCTCTACCTGCTCTTCAACGAGGGCTACCACGGAAGCCATCCCGAACATGCCGTGCGCGAGGAGCTCTGCGGCGAGGCCATGCGGCTCTGCGCGCTGCTCGCGGAACATCCGGCCGGCGATGTTCCTCGCACGCACGCACTCTTCGCGCTCTTCTGCTTTCACGCCGTGCGGCTCGGCACGCGGACCGATGCCTCCGGCGCCCTGCAGTTGCTCGCCGAACAAGATCGCTCGCGATGGGACCGAGCGCTCATCGCCCGCGGTGAAGCGAGCCTTTCCCGCGCATCGACCGGTAACGAGCTCAGCGCCTATCACGTCGAGGCCGCGATCGCTGCCTGCCATGCCACCGCGGCGAGCTTTGCCGATACCGACTGGCGGTCGATCGTGAATCTCTATGACGTGCTGCTTCGGATTCGGCCGTCGGCCGTCGTCGCGCTCAATCGAGCGATTGCGGTCGGCTACGCCGATGGCCCCGCCTTCGGGCTCGACGCGATCGATGCGCTTGCCCGTGAGACATCGCTCGCCGCCTATCCGTTTCTCGATGCCGCGCGCGGAGACTTCCTGCGCGCCCTTGGACGGACGGCTGAAGCGCACGCGTCATTCGAGCGCGCGATCGCACGTGCACGCAACGACGCCGAGCGCGAGCTGCTCGCGCGAAAGCTGCGCGGTGGGTAGGTCGACGACGCTGCGTCGTTCAGAGCGGTGCCGTTCGTTCGCTCCAGGAGGAGCCCAATGAGGCCGGTGGGTTCCGCTCTGGCTGATGATTCGGCGGGGGCAGCAGGAGGACCGCCGCCGCCGTCGCGAAGCGGACTTCGACGCCTCGCGAATGTCCTCGGCGAGCTCGGGACTCGACAGAGAGGTGAAGACGAGCGCGGATCGTTACGGTGGGAGCAGGCCGGCGGCGGCCGAAGCGGTCTTGGTGGCGCGACCGCCGCGCAGGACACGCGCGACGCGTGGGTCGGATCGAGTGCGTCGCAGCCCGGCCTGGGCACTCACGGCTTTCGGGGCGACTCCCAGCTTGAGCGCCGCGAGCAAATGGCCAACGCTCACCTCCTCGTCCCCGAGCTCCTCGAACAGGCACGCCGCGTTGAATCGCACGAAGCGATCTCTCGGATAGGCGGAAGTGGCCAGCGACAGAAGGCGTCGCTGCACATCGCCCGCGGGAGGCGCCGGATTGTTCGCGGCGAGAGCGCTGTAGAGCGCGCATGCCATGTCCGGCGCTCCAAGCTCGACGGATCGCCCATCTGCACACTCCACGACAAACTCGAAGAGCGACACCGCAAGGGCGCAGTCGCCATCGTAGGCGCACGAGCGCGCCACGAGGCTTACTTGGCCGGCCAGATGCTTCATCTGGTGCATGTGAGGTCGTGCCCATGCGAGCACCTCTCGCGCCCGCGCGCGGGACTTGGCGTCCACACCGGTGTGGAGCTGCTCGATCGCGCTCACGACGAGCGACGCCGCGATCTCATAGCTCGGTGGCGCTTGGCGAATCAGGACGGCGCCGCATTTCCAGATGTTGCGCTGGACGGCTTTGTCGGACCGGTTGAATCTCGCTGTCGCAACCGCGTTTGCGAAGGCACTCGGGCCAAGGCGCGATACTGCCGCGGCGAGGGCGCGCGCGTCACCGTCGAGCAGAGCACGCACCGTCGCGATCCGCTCGCGCTCGTCGTTCTGTCGTGTCGATCGTGCGTCGCTCGTCCAAAGACCTTGGCACTCTTTCCAGAATGCCGTCGCCTCGCGACGAAGGCGCCGGCAAGCCGCATCGAGCTTGCGGGGTAGCTCGGTGATCCCGACCGTCGACGGGATCCTCGAGACGGTCTTCGTGGCCTTCTCGCTGCGCCAAGTTCCCAACTTCGAACCTGGCGGCAGGCTGAAGATGTCGAGCGTCAGCCCCGTCCGCAAGCGCACGTCGACGTGAACGACGTTCACCTGGCCATCGTCAGCTCGGCGATAGCTCGGAAAGCTCCCAGAGAAGCCCAGTTCGCGCAGCACAGGATCGAGAGCCTTCTTGGCCGCGCCCCTGGCGGCACGTGTCCACGCGGCCCCCGCGCCTGCGCCGGGCACACGAGCGGCGGTGTTCGATCGAGTCATCTCGTAGATTGGACCACGCCGCTCGTCTTCGAGTCACCCCAGGACGGGCCTCCGGGACGGGGCTCCGCAGCGGGCGCCTGCTACGCTCGATGCATGAGCGCTGCACGTCTTCGCTTGCTGATGCTTCTGGCGCTGAGCGCCGTCGCGAGCTGCAGCCGCCCGCTGAACCTCGTGCCCTCGAGCCGCGAGATCTGCGAACGAGACTGCCGGCAGCCGTACTACCGAACGTGGGCCGAGGTCGATCGCTGCCTCAAGAGGTGCGAACCGCATTGAAAGACGTACCGCGCTCGAGGAATGCCGACGCTGACCACGTTCAATCGATGCGGACGCCGCCCCCTGCCGCGGGCCTGAGCGATAACGCTCACTCGGAGCTTCCATCGTGAAAGAGAGGCACGCATCGGCGCGTGGGTGCGGGCCTCTTGTTCGTTCTTGTGACTTCGTAGCCGCAGAGCTTGAAAAAAGTTCTCCGGGGATGTCGATTCGGTCCGCGCTCGGACGCCATACCGATGGACCGAACGATGGTCCCCGAAGAAGGAGACGACACATGCGCTACATGGTTCTCATCGGGCACGACGAAAAAGGCGGCAACAACATGACCAAGGAGGAGCACGGGGCGCTCTTCGCCGCCTACAAGAAGTACCAGGACGAGCTCCGCAAGGCAGGCGTGCTCCTGGGAGGCGACCCGCTGCAGCCGAGCTCCGGCGGAGCGCGGATCACCCTCGCGGACGGCAAGCGCAAGGTGGTGGACGGGCCGTTCAGCGAGTCCAAGGAGATCATCGGCGGCTATTTCCTCATCGAGGCGAAGTCCAAAGCCGAGGCGCTGGAGTGGGCTGCCCGCTGCCCGGCCGCGAACCTCGACTCATGGAGCTACGTCGAGGTGCGCGAGATCCAGGTCCTTCCTTCCTGACGCGAGCTGACTCGAGGTCGCGACAGTGCTTTGATCGGGAGCCATGTCGGCTCGCGAGCCTCGCAACGTCGTCTCCGCGATCTGGCGGATCGAATCGGCGAAGCTCATCGCCATGCTGGCGAGGATGATCAAGAGCGTCGACCTGGCGGAGGAAATCGCTCAAGAAGTGTTCATCGATGCGCTGACGCGATGGGAAACGTCGGGGGTGCCCGACAATCCGGGCGGCTGGCTCATGACGGCCGCCAAGCATCGCGCAGTCGATGTCCTCCGCCATGCTCGACGTGCCGAACGGAAACACGACCAGCTGGCGCAAGAGGTCGAGACCACGCTCGCTGCGGACTTCGACGAGGCGCTCGACGACGTCGTCGGTGACGATCTCCTGCGCCTCGTCTTCGTCGCGTGCCACCCCGTTCTGTCACAGGAAGGGCGTGTCGCGCTGACGCTCCGCTTGCTGGGCGGCCTCACCACCGACGAGGTTGCGCGCGCGTTCCTCGTTCCCGAGTCGACGATCGCGCAGCGGATCACCCGCGCCAAGCGCACGCTGGCCGAAAAGAACGTCCCTTTCGAGCTTCCACGACCCGAGGATCTGGCCGCGCGTCTCGAGTCGGTCCTGGAAGTCATCTATCTGGTGTTCAACGAAGGCTACTTGGCGACGACGGGCGACGACTGGATGCGCCCCGCCCTCTGCGAGGACGCGCTCCGCCTGGGACGCATCCTCGCGGAGCTCGTTTCCGAGTCGGAGGTTCATGGCCTGCTTTCGCTCATGGAGATCCAGGCGTCGCGCGCGCGTGCGCGCGTGAGCCCCGATGGAGAGGCCGTGCTCCTCCCCGATCAGGACCGAACGCTATGGGATCCCTTGCTCGTGAGGCGCGGGCTCGACGGTCTCGCTCGCGCCGACGCGTTCGTGCGCGAGCGCCCGGGACCGTATTTCCTCCAGGCGGCCATCGCTGCCTGCCATGCGCGCGCGAAAAGTGCCGCGGACACCGACTGGGCACGCATTGCCGCCCTCTACGACGCCCTCCTTCAGGTTGCTCCGTCACCGGTCGTGGAGCTGAATCGTGCCGTCGCCCTCGGGATGGCATTCGGCCCGGAGGTCGGTCTGGCCGTCGCCGATCCGCTCACGAACGATCCAGCCCTCCGCGACTACCCTTTCCTGCCCAGCGTACGCGCCGACTTCCTCGCCAAACTCGGACGCTTCGCCGACGCGAAAACCGAGGTCGAGCGGGCGGCGGCTCTCACCAAGAACGCCCGCGAGCGCACGCTGCTCCTCGAGCGAGCCGCTTCGTACGCGCAAAGCGACGAGGAGCGAGGCTCCACCAATTCGCCACCGTCGTGAGGCCAGAAGTCGCGCGTCACGGAACGTTCTTGTAGAGGAGCCTTCGGTCTCGCAGCCACCGCCCACCAGGTAACGTGGCGACCGCCGCTCGTCCCGGTTCGTTCGTGCGTTGAAGTGTACGATACCGTACCGTACACTTCGGAAATGGCACGCGGTAAGCCGAGGGAAGACGCCATCCTCTCCGCCGCGCTCGCGGAGCTGATGGCCCGCGGGTATGAGGCGATGACGATCGACGACGTCGCGGCGCGGGCGCACGCGAGCAAGGCGACGATCTACCGCCGCTGGAGGAACAAGGCCGATCTGGTCAAGGCGACGCTCGACGCGCTCGATGCCCGCGACAATGCGGCAATCCCGGAGACGGGCGCGCTCCGGTCGGACCTCCTCGCCGTGATGGCCGCGATCCGACGCAAGGCGACGGCCCCGTACATGACGATGATCCAGGACCTCGTCCTCGCGTCGAAGCGCGACGCCGTGCTCGCCGAAGCGCTCCGCGGCCATATCGAGAATGAGGAGCTCTCGCCCTTTCACGAGGTGCTCGGTCGGCACTTCGCGAAGCGCGAGGTCGACTTCGATCTGGTGCACGACGTGGCCGAGGCGATGGTCCTCCGGCGGCTCTACACCGGCGGCGCGCTCGACGCCGCGTTCGGCATGCGCGTGGTCGATCGCTTACTGCTTCCGCTGCTGAACGAGAAAGTGAACCTGGTGAAGGGGAAATCGAAGCGAGGGAGGGATCGCAAATGAAACGAATCGGAGTGCTGATCGTCGGTGCGGGACCGACTGGCTTGACGCTGGCCTGCGATCTGGCGCGCCGTGGGGTCGCGTTTCGGATCGTCGAGAAGGCGCCTCAGCTGTTCATCGGCTCGCGGGCGAAGGGACTCCAGCCCCGCACGCTCGAGGTGTTCGACGATCTCGGCGTGATCGATGCGGTCAAGGGCGGCGGCGCGCCGTTTCCGCCGTTCCGCCTGTATTCGGGGCGCGAGATCGTCTGGGAGCGAAGCCTCGAGGAGATGCTGCGCCTTCCCCCCGCGGCGCCGCGCCGCGACGCGCCCCATCCACGCACGTGGCTGATCCCGCAGTGGCGCACGGACGCGATCCTCCATGACCGTCTGGTCGCCCTCGGTGGCCACGTCGAAACGTCGACCGCGCTCGAAGGCCTCGTTCAGGAGGACGGCGGCGTCGTCGCGACGATCGTTCGCGACGGCGTAGCGGAGACGATCCTAGCCGACTGGGTCGTGGGCGCGGACGGCGGGCGGAGCTTCGTCCGCAAGGCCGCCGGCTTCACGTTCGAAGGCGAGACCAACACCGAGGAGCACACGCTGATCGGCGACGTGCGGGTGAAGGGGCTCCAGGGCGAGGCGTGTCACATCCTCACGAAGGCCGGCGACGTCGCGAGCCGCTTCTCTCTCTGGAACCTTCCGCAGAGCGAGCACTATCAGCTCGTGGTGACGATGGCGGCCGGGGACACGCCAGAGCTCACATTGGGTTCGGTCCGCGCGCTCCTCGCTGAGCGGAGCGGGCGAACGGACATCGAGCTCGACGACCTTCGCTGGATCTCGCTTTACCGCATCAACGTGCGCATGGTCGATCGCCTGCGGATCGGTCGCGTCTTGCTCGCCGGGGACGCAGCGCACGTACACTCGTCGGCGGGCGGCCAAGGCCTCAACACCGGCGTGCAGGACGCCTACAACCTCGGCTGGAAGCTCGCGGCGGCATCGCAGAGCCCTCGAGGCGAGGCGCTGATCGACACCTACGACGAGGAGCGCCTCCCCGTCGCCGCGCACGTGCTCGGCTTGACCTCGAAGCTTCATCGCGCCGGGTTCCAGCCGCCGCCATCGTGGTCGGCCTCGTCGATCGATCAGCTCGACATCTCGTACCGATCGTCGTCGTTGGCATTCGACGATCGCACCTGCGCAAGCCGCCTCGCCGCGGGCGACCGCGCACCGGACGCCGTCCTCCCCGGCGGAGGGCGCGTGTTCGACGTCCTTCTTCGCGGTCCGCACTTCTCGGTGCTCGCGTTCGGCGAACGTCCTCTGGCTTCGCTCGGCGCCGTCCGGGTCGAGCGCATCCGTGAGCCGCTGGAGCCCTACGGCGTGAGCGAGGGCTTCGTCGTCGTGCGGCCCGACGGCCACGTCGGAGCGATCTCCTCCTCGGCGGTTGCGATCCGAGACTACCTCGAGCGGGTCGGCGCGCTTCCCGTGTGAGGCCGCGCGAGCCCTCGCTCAATCGATGCAGACGCCGAACACCGCCGCTGGCTCTTCGCCAGGGGCGTGGACGGCAACGCGTGTGTCGCGAAAGCTCGGGTCACCCGCGATCCGCGCCGCGATCGGTGACACGACACGCTCTTCGATCAGGCGTCGGAGCGGCCGCGCTCCGCGCGTTGGATGGTAGCCGAGCTCGGCAAGGCGGCTCCGCGCAGCAGGCGTCGCATGGAGGCGAAGGTTGCGGCGAACGAGTCCGGTTCGTTTCGCGGCGGCTGCGAGCTCGAGGTCGACGATGCGTTCGACATCGGCGGACGCGAGCGCGCGGAAGGCGAGGACCTGATCGATCCGATTGTAGAGCTCGGGGCGGAAGTGCGCGCGCACCTTGCGGGCGAAGTCACCTCCCGCGGCTTCACCGAAGCCGGCCGGACGTGCATCGGTCACGCCGAGGTTCGACGTCATCACGATCAACGTCGTCCGGAAGTCGACGAAGCGCCCGCTCTCGTCGGTGAGGCGGCCTTCGCCGAGGACGCCGAGGAGGAGATCGAATACCTCGGGGTGTGCCTTCTCGATCTCGTCGAAGAGCACGAGCGAGAGCGGCTGCTCGCGCACGCGGGTCGCGAGGCTCGCCGCTCCAGCGCGGGCGCTCGTGAGGCGCATCGCGGATCCGGGCAGCATGTATTCGCTCATGTCGAGCCGGATCATCCATTCCTCACCGCCGAACGTCGTGCGGGCGAGCTGCTTGGCGAGCTCGGTCTTGCCGACGCCGGTCGGGCCGACGAAGAGGAGCGTGCCGCACGGCCGCTCGGGATCGACGAGGTTCGCCTTGAAGCGCGCGAGCACGCGGCCGCAAGCATCGCAGGCCGCGTCCTGCCCGATGACGCGCGCCTTCAGGAGCGCAGCAAGGTCTTGCGCGCTCGCGGAGATGTCGTCCGAGAGGAGCGTCAGCGGGACGCCGGAGTAGCGCGCATACGCGGCGGAGACATCGCGCGGGAAGAACGTGCGCGCAGGTGCCGAGCCTTCCGCGGCGGGGAGCGTCGTGCCGCGCGCGTCGGTCGCGAGCCAATCGATGAACCGGACGGCTTTGCCCGGAAAGGCCACGCCGCGTTCGAGCGCGCCGAGGTGGCGCACGAGACGCTTCATCGCCGAGGGATGCAGATCGAGCGAGCGCCGTCGCGCATAGGCGAGCCCGAGGGCGACGATCGCCGTGGGCGGCGACTCGTCGACGCGGACGATCGTGAAGCGCTGGATGAACGAAGGACGCGTCCGGCGAGCCCGCTCGAGCTCCTCCTGGGTGCACTCGGCGAGGATCCGCAGCTCACCGCCGTCCATCGCAGGCTCGAGGAACTCGGCAATGCTCGCGCCGTCCGGTTGCGGCTCGAGCAGACCACCAAGCTCGTTGGCGTGGAGGTAGTCGCCGTCGTCGGTCAGCTCCTTCACGAGCGCGAGGCAGCGCTCTTGCCACATGCCGAGGTAGATCATCCCGGCGATGATCCGGTCCTTCGATGTGCTGTAGATGCGTGGCGGCGTCGCGCCGGTCTTGCGTGCCGCCAGATGGTGAAAGGCGATGCGCCGGACGAGCGCCGACTTGCCGGCTCCGGGCGGTCCCACGAGCAAGATGGACGGCGGTCGCGCTCCGAGCGTCCACGACTTCATCTTCTCGAACGACAGCGACTCACCGATGACGGGCGCGAGCTTGCCTCGCGATGCACGATCGACAAGCTCGTCGGAGACGCGGACGAGCTCGGTGTGGGGGTCTTCCTCGCGCTTCCAGGCTGCAGAGGAAGCCGGGCGAAGGAGGATCGATGGGGACCACTCCGTGACGTATTCGCTCCCCAGCTGCCGGAAGTCGTAGATCCAGCGCGGGTTCTCGCCGAGCAGGATCGTGCTCACCGCATGACGCAGGATCTCGGGGGCGAGCGAGAGATCCTCAACCACGAACCAGCCGCCGAAGCGCGGCAGCGTCACGCGGTAACCGCCACCTTCGATCGGGCAATACGCGTACGTGAGGACGAGCGGGACCTCCTTCTTGCCGATCACGGGGCGCTTCTTGATCGACGACATCGGGTGGACGTCGACGCGGATCTTCTCGGAGCGGAAGCTCTCGTCCCACAGGTACCGATCGATCGAGTCCTGCCCGTCGATCTGCATCGCCTCGAGCTTGGCCTCCAGCTCCGCGAGAACGTCTTCCATCGTGGCGCCGAACGCCGAGGGCGGCGGTCGATCGAACGGTCCGTCCCAGGTGCGAAGGAGGGTACCGATGCGCCAGCCGTTCTCGTCGACGACGACGTGCACGCGGAGCGACTTCTTGCTCATTGCCGTGCCTCTTCGCGGTCATCCTCGTCGATGCGCGACATGCGGAGGAGCCATAGCGTAGGGAACGCATCCGCCATCGTGGAGACTCGAGAGCTGTAGGGCATGCCGAGGACGAAGTCCTCCATGTCGAGCGATACGGCCGGTCGTTGCGGCGCAGGAGGGTCGAACCGGATGGTGCGTACGACGGGGAGAAGGCGGTCGGGGCGCTCTTCGGCCGGAACATCCTCGCGCTCGGCCTTCTCGCGCGCGGCGAGGAAGGCCTTCACGTGCCCGCTCGCGGTGAGACCGTCCCCTGCGGGGAGTACGCGTACGCGAAGAAGCTCCGGCTCGCTCACGCTCGGCTGCCAGACATGGGTGCCGGTCTCGAGCTCGAGGTAGTCCTTGATGCAGAGGCCGACGATCTTCACGACCACGACCTCGGCACGGGCGCTGATCGCGTGTGCGAGCCCGGGCCGCCCGTCGTCTTCGACGATCTTGCCGTCCGAGACCCACGCGACCGTGTCGATCTCGCCTCGTGCGCCGGCGTACGCGTCGAGCATGGCGCCGAGAAACGTGCGCCCGCTGCCGTAGGGAAGCAGCTCGACGAGCACGGCATGCTCGCTGGGCGAGGTGACACGGTCGAGCGCGCGCGAGAGCATGTGCGTCTCCGCGATGCTCGAGAAGAGCTCCCACCAGCTTCCGGGCCGCCCGAAGTCGAACCGCATCCGTCCCGGTCTTGGCTTCGGATCGGGCTTCCCCGGCGTGCGCGCGGGCTCGTACACCTCGCGCTCTTCGAACGCATTCTCGATCGCGTGATGTTGAATCTCGCGCGAGGTGATCATGAGCTGCTCGAGTCGATCGCGCAGGCGATCGATGGTGAGCCGCATCCAGTCGATGTTGTAGAGGAGCTCGCCGTGCTCTCGCACGCCGCGATTGTGCTCGCTCAGGTGGTGCCGTAACTGTTCGCAGAGCGCCGCGAGCCGATCGCTCTGTTCGATGCGCTCGAGGGCCGTCAGCGCAGCGGGTAGCCGCTCGCGGAGCTCGCCGAGCGGCCGTGTCCACAGCGGCTCGAGCGAGTAGCGGAGGGCCGCGGGCTTCGCCTCGACCAGCGGCTCGCTCTCGACCCGCAATCCCGTGTCGCCGTCGACGACCCTCATCACCTTCAGCGCCGCGCCGGAAGCACGCGCGATCTCCTCGCCGAGAAGCGTGGCAACACGGTCCTCGATGAAGCGCTTCAGCGAGCGTGCGCCGTCCTCGGCGCGCAGAGACTCGTGCGCGATGCGCTCTACTGCAGCGCGCCCCACCTGGACGAAGACGTTGCGTTCGACGAGACCGGGCCGGGTGAATAGCTTCGCGAGCTCCTTCTTCGTGACGTCGAGGGCAACCGCGGGGGAAAGCGGACGGAAGGGAACGACGGCGTCGATGCGATTGAACAGCTCCGGCGGGAAGAACTCGCGTACGGCCCGCGCCACGTCGTGCATGAGACCGCCGGCGGCCTCGCCGAAGCCAACCGGCGCGCGCTGACGAGCCCCGAGGTTGGACGTCATGATGACCACCGACTGCACGAAGCTCGCGGTGTTGCCGGCGGCGTCGGTGAGGCGACCATCCTCGAAGAGCTGGAGAAGAAGATTGAGGACCGCAGGGTGCGCCTTCTCGACCTCGTCGAGCAGAACGACGCTGAAGGGCTCCGCGATCGCGGCGGACGTGAGCGTGCCCTCCGGGTTCCACGCGTCGCCGATCAAGCGCGCGACCGCGTCGGGACCGGAAAGCTCGCTCATGTCGAAACGGAGGAGGCGGGACGACGTGCCATAGAGGTAGTCGGCGAGCGCCTTCGCGAGCTCGGTCTTGCCGGTACCCGTCGGACCGGTGAAGAGGTAGACGCCGTAGGGCCGTCTCGGGTCGGTGAGGCCCGAGCGGATGCGCAGCACGAGATCGGCCGCCTCGCGCACCGCTTCGGGCTGCCCCATCACCCGCGCGGCGAGCGCTGACTCGACCTCGTGGACGTCGAGCGGCTTCTGCGTCTCGAGGAGCAGCAACGGCAGTCCGGTGTCCTGGGCGAGGCGCGCGAGGATCTCGGACGGACCGACCGTCTGCGGTGCTCCGGTTGCCCCCGGCTGCACGCTGCAGAGGCGAACGAGGAGGTCGACCGCCTTGCCGGGAAGCGCCTGCGCCGGAAAGATGCCCTCGCTGAGCTGAAGGATCGCGTCGAAGGCGAGCGGGGCGATGGTGAGCTCGGGACTCGCCACCTCGAGCTCACGGGCGCGTGCGAGCATCATCCGGAACGTCTCGTCGCGGCTCGCCGGCTCGATGAACGTCCGGACGAACGAGGACGCAAAGGCCGGGTCGTCCTCCTCGAGCCGCCGAAGCTGTTCGTGCGTGCATTCGCCGGTCATCACGATCTCACCGCGCGCGATGGGGCCGCGGAAGAAGTCCGAGAGGGCGCGGTCACTGTCCCGCGCGCGCCCGATGCGTCCGAAGAGATGGAGATCAGGGACGAGGAGAACGACCTTTCGTCCCCGCACGTCGTCGAGCAGCTCGACGCAACGTTGCTCCCACTGGCCGACGCGCGACATCCCAGCGATGAGCTGTTTGCCCAGCACGCGCCAGACGTGCGTGACCTGATCGAGATTCTTGTGCGCGCTGTAGCCGTCGGTGACGAGGAGATCGGCCACGAGCTGGCGCAGGATGGTCGACTTTCCGCAGCCGGGCGGCCCGACCACGACGACCGACTGCTTCCGCTTTCCGGAGAGGAGGACGTCGAGTTGCTCGCGGTAAGGCGAGCGCGGCAAGCCGAGATGCGCGTCACTCGCGGCAGAGGCCGTGAGCGTGAGGTCGGTGCCGAGGCGCGGCAGGACCTTGAGCCCCTCCCGCTTCTTTCGCTCGGCCTGCGCAGGATCGATCTCGAGATCGTCCCAGATCCCTTTCGCCGTCGATGGGAGCGCCTCGAGCAGCGTCTTCTCCCGAGCATTGAACGACAAGACCGAGAGCGAGTCCTTCGCGTTGCTCGCGTTGCTCCAGAAAGCGGCGATCTCGGTGTCCTCGAGGTTGGCCCAGACTTGCCCGAAGTACGCCGCCGCAGCGTCCGCCAGCGGCTCGAGCCGCGGCGCCGGGAACCACTCCGTCTGCCGCGCGGGGTGGTAGCAGACGAGCAACGTTCGTCCGTCCCCCACATGGCGCGGTTCGACGATGATCGGGCAGAGGCCGCTCACCTTGCGTCGCTTGGCGTCCTTCAGGTTCACCTCGATGCGAACGCGTTCGAGGCGCGTGCCGCGTTTGAGGTCGAAGCGTCCGAGCTCCACAGGAGGTGTGCCCTGCACCGCGGACCGAAGCGCAGCGCGCAGCTGCTCTTCGGCCTTGGGGAGTCCCCGGGCCGAGCGCGTTTGCGTGGCAGCGCCGAGGCCGAGCGTCGTGAGCTCGTAGGTCCCGCCGAAGCGGCGTTGATAGACGGGCACCGTGAACGACGTGCTCATTCCATCGCCTCCACGACCCGCTTCGCCTCGATGAGGCTCGAGCCGGTGAGATCGCGGTACAGCTTGATTGCCTCGATCTTTTGCCTGCGTCGCACGAGATCCCGCACCTCGGCGAAGGTATCGTCGAGCATCGGCCGGAGCTGCTTGTCACGGTCCTGAGTGGAGTCGTGCTCGAAAATGAGGAGATGCTCGAGCGCGATCTCCTCGAAGCGTGGCCAGTAGTCCTCAGGGGCGATCTCCACGGTCGCGCGTCCGCCGACGAGTCGGACCGGCTCGCCGGCGCGGTGGTCGCGCAGCGCCGGACCGCGCGAGAGCGTGTCGGCGAGCGCGGGGGTCGGCGGGTCGAGGCCCGGCGGCGCCCACTCGCTCTCGCTCAGCGTTGCTCGCTGCGCCACGAGCGCGATGTGAAGGTGCGCCGGTCCGTCGTTCGAGCCTGAGACCGCGAAGCGATGGAGACCGGCCTCGAGCCCGAGCCACACGCCCGCATGATCGCCCTCGGCCCGGAGGATCACGTTCTGGAACGACCGCTCTTTGTCGCCGAGCTTGTCGAGCAGCCAGCCGGGAGAGCGTGGCGGGCCCCAGCGGCGGCCTTGTGGCCAGTTGGCCGCTGCGGG
>MKVQ01000017.1:153017-222101 GCA_001899635.1 Myxococcales bacterium 68-20
GCACGGCGATTGTCGAGCTCGCAGACCATGAGCGTGACCGGGTTCCGCCGCGGTTCCTGCGCGACGAGCGCCTGGACGAGCGCCCCACGGAAGCGAGCCTCCACCCGCTCGGCCTCCTCGCGCAGCGCCTCGAGCGAGCGTCGGCCATCGCTCTCGGCGGAGAGGAATCCCACGAGCGCAAGCTCCTCGATCGCGCAGATCTCCGCGAAGAGCTCGTCGAGTCGGTCGGTCAGTGCCGCGAGACGGGCATGCTCGCCGGTCATCTGCGCGATCTCTACGCCGTCGCGCGGTTGCGAGCGCTCATGCTTCTTGCGTCTGCTGCCGTAGCCGAGCTGGGCGACCAGGTAGCCGACGTGATCCCGGAGCTGAACGATGCGATCGAGCCGGAGCTGCCTGTGCGTGCGCCGGCGGATGTTCGTCACTGTCTCGAGTGCGTGGGCAGCCTGGTTGCTCCGCTTGCTCGGCATGCGCACGACGCCGAAACGAAGGCCCCCCTGAGCTTCCCCGGGCTCCTCTCCCGGTTGCGTTGGTTCGTCCTCACGGGCGACGGAGATGCGGTCGCCTTCGATGTAGCCGCGTGCGGAGATGAGCCGGCCGACCGGCGTGACGAGCTCACGCTCGACGTGGCGGCGGAGTGCCCGCGCTCCGTACGCTTCACTATTTCCGCCTTCGGCGAGGTGGGCGAGTGCCGTCTCCGAGATCGCGAGATCGAGGCCACGCTCGACGAGCCCGCGGCGCCGTGTGGCGCGGTCGGTCGTGATCCGGGTCACCTCACGGATGTCTTCCTCGCCGAGCGAGGGGAACGCCACGATGCGATCGATGCGATTGACGAGCTCGGGTCGGAACGTCTCGCGGACGACCTTCACGTAGTGGCTGTCGTCGTCGCTCTTGCCGCCACCGAAGCCGGTCTGCGCGCGGCGGTGCGATGCGCCGAGGTTCGAGGTGAGGATGACGATGGCGTTGTGGAACCAAGCCGTCTTGCCGCGGCCGTCCGTGAGGCGACCCTCGCCGCAGACTTGAAGGAGGAGATCGAAGGCTGCCGGATCGGCCTTCTCGATCTCGTCGAGGAGGATCACGGAGAAGGGCTGCTCGCGAACCTTGCGTGTGAGCAGGCCCTCGCCGCCATCCGCGCCGCGGAAGAGGCGCTCGGTGGCATGAGGGCTCGCGTATTCGCTCATGTCGAAGCGAACCAAGCGGTCCTCGCTCCCGAAGAGCAAGGTCGCGAGGGCACGGGCGAGCTCGGTCTTGCCGACGCCGGTTGGCCCGACGAAGAGCAACGTGGCGAGCGGCTTTCCCGCCGGCTGCAGGCCTGCCTTGACCACGCAGACGAGCTCGGCGACGCGCCGAACCGCCTCGTCTTGCCCGACGAGACGTCTCCGTAGCACGTCGAAGACTTCCTCGATCCGCAGCGCGTGGTCGTCACGCAGGAGGAACGTCGGCACGCCTGTCCGCACGCTGAAGAACTCATGAACGGCGTCGGGTCCGATCGGGGCGCCTGAGGTCTCGGAACCGAGCGCGATCTCGCGCGAGGCGCGAAGCTCCGCGGCGAGGCGGACGGCCTTGCCGGGGAACGACTCGTACGGAAGATAGCGATCGGCGAGCTCCACGAGCGTCGCGTTCCCCTCGGGCGTCAGCACCGGACGATCCGGCTCGCGAGTGGCTTGCTCGGTCGAGAGCTCGAAGAGCACCTTCAGCGCTCGGGCAGCGTCGAAGGGCTCGAGGCGAACACGCCCGAAGCAGGAGAAGAAGCCGCCGTTACGCGACTCGACCCGCTCGAGCACGTCTTCGCGGATCTCGCCGACCACACGGACGCGGGAGTCTTCGAGCCAGGGCCGCATCGCGCTTGCGATGTCGACGTGGCCGCCTGGTCGATCGGCGAAGAGATCGGCAAGGTCGTCGAAGTACAGGATCGCATCGAGCAGGTGCGCGGCCTCCATCACGCGCCGCACACGCTCCTGCCATTGGCCGAAGCCGCTCATCCCGGCGATCAACCGCGCGCCCGACGTGGCGTACACGAAGCGCGGACGATTCACCTCGTGCTCGCGTTCGAGCCAGGTGCGAAAGAGCCCGGTCTTGCCGACTCGTTCCTTGCCGACGAGGAGCACGCTCGACCGATCCTCGCTACCGAGCATGCGCCGCAGCATCTCGAGCTCGTCGTCGCGGAGCGGGAACGAGCGCGGGGTCATCCGTCGCCCTCGTGCGAGACCCGCGTGATAGGGCTCGGCGACCGACTCGAGCACGCCGACGGCGTGCTTGCGCGCTTCGTGCTCGGCGATGCGCTTCCGAATGTTGGCGCCGGCGGTGATCGCGAGGCTGCCGCTGCGCTCGAAGCTCACCTCGAGACGAGCCAGCTGCTCGTGCCGCGGCGGAAGGAGGTCGAGCCACTCGAGAGGCGTGAGCTCGCGCGCCGCGACGATCCGCTTCACCTCGGAGGTGATGGCCTCGTCGAGATCTTCGGTGGCCGTCGCGAAGAACGTGTGCCCGAGGGGGACGACCATCACCCAGCGGTCGCGCTGCCCCTTCGTGTTCGGGACGGTGGGAATGACGAGGCAGCTGACGCGGATCGGCGTGTCGACGTTCCAGCGTCGCGGGAGATCGGCGCGCGGAATGGGCACGTCGAGGGCGTGCAGCGTCGTCCCCTCCGGAAGGGCGAAGCGGAGCGCGGTCTCCGGCTCCGCCTTGGCGAGGTGCTCCGTCAGGAACATCTTCGCCTCGAGCAAGGCGTTCTCTTCTTCGCCGAAGCTGGCAAGCGATGGCTGGGCGGCAAGGGCGACGATTGAATCGCCGCTGCCGAGGTCCCGCACGAGCCCTAGAGTGACGAGGTCGATCTTCGGCACGGGCACCGCAAGATAGCGCAGCCACAAGACACTGCACGGGTCCCCGTGCACGACGCAGCGTGATTCGGCCGGCTCACCGTCCGCCTCCCCACCCCGCGTTCGAACGATCTACGCGCTCGGCGCTACCACGCCCTTGGCGCAGCAAGCCGAAGATGATCTCGAACGCGGCTCACGCGGACGAGCCTAGAAACCGTTGTGCACATCGCAGGCATCGGGAACGGGGAACCGCGCTCTCGATCCGGCAGCGCGGCTCGCGGAAAGCGGCGGATTTCTCGACCGCTTTGACGTGCCGTTCGGTGCGCCGACCGTGATACCTTGCTCGGCCTCATGAGCGAGCATCAGAGCGTCGTCGAGCGCCTCGAGGAGACCGTGAAGGCCGTGCGTGCGCGCACCAGCATCACGCCCCGCGTGGGCGTCGTCCTCGGGAGCGGGCTTGGTGCGTTCGCGGACACGCTCCGCGGCGTCGAGAAGATCCCCTACGCGGAGATCCCTCACATCCCGCCGCCGAAGGTGATCGGTCATGCGGGCAACCTGTGCTTCGGTCACGTCGACGACGTGCCGGTCGTCTGCATGCAGGGTCGCGTGCACCTCTACGAGGGGCACCCGATCTGGCAGGTGGTCCACGGCGTCCGCGTGATGGCTCGCCTCGGAGTCTCGTGCGTGCTCGTTACCAACGCGGCCGGCGGTGTCGACCCCACCTGGGCGGCCGGCGATCTGATGGTCGTCACCGACCACATCAACTTGATGTACCACCACCCGCTGATCGGGCCGAACGAGGAGGCGCTCGGCACGCGCTTCCCCGACATGTCGAACGCCTACGACAAGGCGCTTCGGGCCAAGCTCGCCGCGGTGTCGGAGCACGAGAAGCTCCCGCTTCGCGAGGGCGTCTACGCCGGCCTCCTCGGTCCGTCCTACGAGACCCCCGCCGAGATCCGGATGCTCCGCGTGCTCGGCGCGCAGGCGGTCGGCATGAGCACGGTGCCCGAGGTGATCGCACTCCGCCACATGCGCGTCCCCGTCGCGGCGCTCTCCTGCATCACGAACCTCGCCGCCGGCGTCGGCAGCGGCGAGCTCGATCACTCCGAGGTCGAGGCGATCGCGAAGGCTCGCCGCGAAGATCTCCAGCGCCTCCTGCGCGGTTGGATCGTGGAGGCAGGAAAGCCGTGAGCGCGAAGAAGAAGGCGCTCCCGCGCCCGCCCGCCAAGACCGCGAAGAAGAAGGCCGCGAGCTCGAAGGCGGTGAGCAGCAAAGCCGTGCGCAACAAGGCAGCGAGCAAGAGCCCCGTGCGCAAGCAGCCCGATCCCCACGCATCGCTGCTCGACGAGCTCGTGCAGCGCGCGACGGCGGTCCGCAAGAACGCGTACGCTCCGTATTCGCGCTACAGCGTCGGCGCGGCGATCGCGACGAAGAGCGGGCGCATCTTCGAGGGCTGCAACGTCGAGAACGCATCCCTCGGCGCCACCATCTGCGCCGAGCGCGGCGCGATCATGCAGATGATCGCGGCCGGCGAGCGCGAGCCGATCGCCTGCGCGGTGGTCACCGGCGGCGAAGACGGCGCGTCGCCGTGCGGCATCTGCCGCCAGGTCCTCGCCGAGTTCGCGAAGGACATGCCCATCGTCCTCGTGGGCCTCGGCGCACGCGACGGCGAGACCGGCCACGTCGTCCAGCTCGCCGATCTCCTCCCGCTCGCATTCGACGGCTCCGCGCTTCGCTGAGCTCACGTCGCGTCGCGTGACGCGCGAGCGCGTGACGCCCGCGGACTCGGTCGTCCTGGTCGCCTAGATCTCCGAGCCCACAGATCGGCGCCGTATCGAGCGGCGCCGATCCGCGAATCTCACGCCGCGGTCAGTTGATCGGCGCGAGCGGCGTCGGCACGAGCTTCCGGAGCGCCATCCCACCGGGATACGCGTAGCTCGTCGAGTAGCCCCACCCCCAAACCGTCGCCGTGAACGGGCCGTCGCTCCGCATGCGGTGGCGGCCGCTCGTGCAGGAGGCCTCGCCGGGACCGAAGTTGCGGATCAGGTCGACGCGGGCCCACTCGTACTCGCCCCGCGTTCCGACGGGGCGGAACTCGGTCACGTTGCCGGCGCACTCGAGCCAGACGTCGTGGAAGATGCCGTCGCTCTTCGCCCTCACGATGACGAGCGACGTCTCGCGGTACGTCGGATCGGCGAAGAAGGTATACGAGCTCAGGTACTGCCCGGCGGGGACCACGTTGACGAACTCCGGATCTCCCATGAAGGCGAAGGGACGCACCGGAAAATGCTGCGCCGCTTCCTTCCCGCTGCCGGACATGTACGCCGCGACGTAGATCGGATGATCGGCGTCCTGTGAGCGAACGACGAACGGCCGTCCCACCGAGGTGTAGAGGGTCGCGATCTCCCCCGCCGACATGGTGAGGGGAGCGCCGGCCGGCGCGACGGGATCGTAGTCGAGCTGCGTTCCGTCCTTCGCTGCGACGATGCGATAGGCCATCGGCTCGCTCTCGTCGCCGTCGACACGCGGACGGTAGCCCGCGGCGACGTACTCCGATCCCCAGCTCTCGAACGCGGGGACCTGCTGAGACGCGTAATCACAGGACGTGCGCGTCGAAGGAACGTTCATGCATTCATGTCCGCCGAAGATGCTCGTCGGCTTGTTCGACATGACCACGCTCCCGGAGAGCTCCTCGCGCTGATTGATCTGGAGCACCTGCCCCTTGTCGAGACGGTAGGTCGCCGGCGCGTGCGCGGCCGTCCCCACGACCCCGTGCCCATCCTGGATGGCGCGCGTTGGACGGATGGTGACCTCCGTGCCGTCCTCCGACGCGACGATCTGCGCGGAGGGGCCACCGATGCTCGTGACGGTACCGCCCCAGGCGTTGACGAGAAGATGCTGCGTTCCCCACGTCGGGACCGGGAGTAGAAGCGTCGCCGACGGCGTCGCGCTCTCGGCTCCCATCGGGTAGATCGCCGAGAGGTTCACCGGTGCGTTCGTCGTGAGGCGGAACGCGGAGCCAATCCCGGTCCTGTCCGGGAGCGCGTCTTCGTACGTGGCCGGGATGACCCCGTCCGGACAAGGCGCGGCCCCCTCGCCGCTCCCTGGAAGGTCGGGAGAGCGGTCGGAGACGACGAGGATGGCGCTGTCACCTGCAGCGATCGGGCCGACGTGCGGGGTCAGCGTGGGATCGCCGGGCTTCGCGTCGTAGAGCGACTTCGAGATGTCGAGCGGCTTGCCCCCGAGCTCGAGCGCGACCTCGAGCGGTTGGTTCGACGTGTTGACGACGTAGACCGCATAGCAGGCTTGTTGAAAGACCTTCGTGAAGCGCGGCGGCTGGAAGTAGAACTCGCAACCGTTCGAGCTGCGGTCCGCGGCGGCTGCCTCGCACGGCTCCCGGCACGCGCCCGCGCCGCACGCGAGCTCCGCCGGGCACGTCTCGGCGATCGATCCATCGCACGCTCGGATGACCGAGCGCCCGTCGAGCGAGCATTGGAGCAAGCACTCCGGCCCGTCGGCAGAGACGGAGGCGTCCTCCACGAAGGTCTCCTTGCGCTCCTCGAAGCCGCCCCGGTCCTCCCGGCAGGCAGCGACGGACACGGCCGCGAGGGCAGAGCCGAGCAGGGCGACCGCTGCGAATACAGCGCGCGGTTCTTTGCGATTCATCATGGCAGCACCACCTCACGCGGGACGAGCGTCGGGTTCTTGTGTCCGCCGCCGAGCTGTCCGAACCGATCACCGCCCCAGCAATGGACCTTGCCCGTCGTCAGGAGGGCACACGTCGACGTATCCAGCGTCCTGACCTCCACGGCGGGACCGGGGAGGCCGACGACCTTGACCGGCAGAGGCGCGTCTTTCGTCGTTCCGTCTCCGAGCACACCGTTCGTGTTCTTCCCCCAGCAGTAGACGTCGCCCGAGACGCCGGTCGCGCATCCACGCGCGTTGGTCCGGGACGTGGTCGAGATCTGGACGACCGGCTCGGGCGTCGGGATGCGCTCGGGGAGGGCGTGCTCGATGAACGACTCCTCGGGGACGGGGTCGCCGTCGATGATGAACATCGGCTCGGCGGGAGCTCGCCAACAGTAGGCGATCCCTTCGGCCACTGCGCACGCCGCGCCCTCGAGCACGTCGACGCTCGAGACGCCGGTGAGGGCGACGGCTCTCGGGTACGGATCGGGGAACAGCGACGATACGCGGCCGATCGTCGGGTTCATGCCCCAGCTCAGGAGGGTCCCATCTTCGCGGAGGAGGAAGGACGCCATGCCGAGATGGATGCTCCGGATCTTCGCCCCCTGTGGGATCGCGACCGGTTGCGGAGCAAGCAGCTCGTTCCCCGGAGGCCTGTCGAACGGAGCGATCTGACCAAAGCCGTTCCGTCCCCAGCAGAGGAGGCCGTCGTCCACCGCGGCGCAGGCCACGCCGGTGTCCAAGAAGAAGCCGAGCGGGCTGTTGTGCACGGCCACCCTCGTTGCAGGCGGAATCGGGAGCTTCACGGGCGTGTGCTCGTTCGTGAACGACGACGTGCTGCGAAGGAACGGGCCCTTTCCCCAGCACCACGTCGCGCCGTCCTCGTCGATGGCGCACGTATGATCGAGGGCGACGACGTTCGAGAGTCCTTCGACACGCGTGGCGATTGCGCTGTTGGCGACGCCATAGCCGGCCTCGCCGCGCCCGAGCTGGCCATCCTGGTTCTGCCCCCAGCATGCCACCGTGCCGTCGTGCAGAAGCGCGCAGTAGCCCTCACGGTCGTGGAGACCGAGCGTCGTCACGAGCGAGGTCGCACACGAAGCCGAAGCACAGACGACGGGGCGCGGCCCCGCATCCGACGTCGCCGCGTCCGGACGCGACGGCCCGGCGTCGATCACGCCGCCGCCATCGTGGAGCTCGGCCACGTCAGGAGCGGCCGAAGCGTCGGTGTGGGCAGCGTCGGGCCCGTCGGCTCCCGCGATCACGTCGCTGTCGCTCGAGCAGCTCGCCATCATGCCCCCCGCTCCCGCAGCGAGCAGGGTCAGGACGAGCGCGCCCGACAACCGACGGTCAAGGAGTCTTCTTGTAGAATGCACTATTCGCTCCAACGGCCCAGAGGTTGGTGTTCGACGTCCCGCGAATTCGCTGCAGCGCCTTGGAGTTCGGCAAGCCGTTCAGAGCGAGCGTCGAGTATTGGAATCCCCCGCCATCGGCCCAGATGTTCGTGCCCCGCACGATGCTCGCGTTGAAGCTGTCGGTGGTGCTCGTCGGAGGGGCAACGACGAACCAGAGGTCGTCCTCGGAAGCTCCCCACACCGAGCGCAGCGCAACGCTCAGCTCGGGCGACGGGCTCGTGACGTCGACCGCGTATCCGCCAGCGCCGTTCGGCGCGATCCTCACGACGTCGTTGTTCGGCACCGTCCCGAACGACACGCCGATGAAGCGGTCCTTCGCCGGCGCGTGGATCGCGTCGCCCGTAGCGCGACCAAAGGCGCCCGCGATCGGAATGGCCTCCGAGCCGGCCTTCTGTCCGCAGCCGCGGCTCGGGTTGCCGTCGACGACCGGCTCGTAGCCCGCGGCCGTCTTGCGCACGACGACGGCGCACCTGCCTCCCCTGAACCCGCCCGCCCGCGTGCCGACGAACCAGGCGTCGTCGCGAGACGTTCCCGTGGCGCCGTGGAACGTCACCGGATACACCGCGTCGTCATCGACGTACGCTTCGATCCATGGCGAAGCGCCGGCGTCATCGGCATCGCCGGCGAGGCGATGGATCTTCGCGCACGACATGACGAAGACGTCGCTCTTGCTCGTACCCCAGACGCGAGGTGTCTCGGTGGCATTGCACTCGAACGAGAAGCGTTTCCACGACCAATCGGTCGCCGGCGGGATGGGCCGCTTGCCGTAGTGGACCAGGCCTCCCGGCGAGCTCCAGCTCGACGTCGTGAAGTAGACCTCGTCGGCGTTCGGCGCCCAGACGCTTCCCGCCACCGCATCGACGTAGTGGAGCGTGTCGTCGTCGATGGCCGACCATCGATTGCTGGCGTCGCTCCACTCGAGAAACCTCACGCTCCCGAGCTGCGTGCCCGCGATCGCGAAGGCGCTACCTGCGAGTGGCCAGACGTCGTTGAGCTCGAGCTCGTCGCTATAGGTCGGCAACTCCGTGAGGCACCAGCCGTCCGGGCTGCAGGTCGCCGATCCGGCACCGTCGGGCCCCGCATCGAGGATGGCACCACCGTCGGGCCCTGCTTCACGAGCCTCCCCGCCATCTTCGGTGGGCACCGTCGTTCCACCCTCGGGAACGTCGCGCGGAGCCGCAGAGGTCTCGTCGTCGTTTCCCGAGGCCACGCACGCGACGGCGGCGGCCATCGAGATCGACACGCCCGCGATGCGGAAGACCAGCGACTTCATTCTCGAGGCTCCTTCGGGTTGCCTCTCCGGCCTTCGGCCGTTCCTCATGGCTTGCCTCCAAGCGAAAGAAAGACGCCTTCACCGGCCGCCCAGACACGTCCCGGCGCGGCTGCGTACACGGTGTAGAGGTCCGGCCGAGGCTCCGGAACACCGGCGACCTCTACCTCGGACCACGTCTTGCCGTCGAAGTGCAGCACGACGGACTTGTCGCCGACGGCCCAGATGTCCGTCGGTGACGTCCCCCACACGGCGCGGAGCGTCTCGTTCGTGGGCACGTTCGAGACGATCTCCGAGATAGTCGAGCCACGGGTGAAGCGAAGGATCGTGCCCTTCGCCCCCACGCCCCATGCTTCGGTCTCCGACGCCGCCCAGACTCCGTGGAGATCGGTCCAGGTCTGGCTGTCGATCGGCGTGATCTTCGGCGACTCGCCCTGTGCATTCGTGATGTGGACCGTCGCGCCGGTGAATCCGACGGCCCAGAGCTCGTTCGCCGTGACACCGTGGATGCTCTTCAGGTGGCGGCACGGAAACGTGTTGCACGTGCCGAGGGGAGCCACCTCGCCTATCTCGAGGGCGTCCGCCGACGGCGCGACGCGGAGACGCCAGAGCCCGTTGTACGGAAGGGGCCGCGCATCCTCCATCGTCGTGCACCACAGCCACTCCGCGCCCGGCACCGCCCACGTCGACGTGAGCCACCCACGACCGAGGCTGCCGATCTCGGGTAGCGGTCGAGCCGTCCACCCCCCAGCCGAAGGCCCGGCATCAACGCCACCGTCGAGCTCGATCCCTCGCGTGTAAGCTGCGGCCATCAGCGAGCTGAGCGCGACCTCCCCCGTATCGCGCGGCCAAATCGCGTTGATCGAGCTCTCGGTACCGGGATCGGACCGCTCCCATGACGTCCCGTCGAAGTGGAGGATCGTCCCAAGCGCTCCGACAGCCCAGACATCGTTGGCCGATCGACCGCGGATCGTCGCGATGCGCACGCGAGGGTCGAGACTTCCGGCGGGCTTCTGGGGACCGAAGCTCTCACTCGGGCAGAAGGCGTCGGGCGGGCACGGTTCTGCGAAGGCCCCTCCGTCATCGGTCGAGGCCTCGACGCTCCCGTCCAACGCGCCGCTGTCCGGCTCGGGCACGGAGGTCGCTGCGTCGGGCTCGGCGAAAGACACGCTGTCGTCGGTCGCGCAGGCGACGAGGATCGACGACGCACACGCGCACGCGGCCATCGTGGAGACGATCAAGAATCGAGCACTCACTTCGTTTCCTCTCCCGACTTGCACGGCTCGACGGCGCACCGACCGGCGATGCACGGTTGACCGGCGACCAGATCGCAGGAGCTTCCGCAGGCCCCGCAGTTGCTCGGATCGGCCTCGAGGTTCGTCTCGCAGCCATCCTTGGTGTTGCCGTTGCAGTCCGCCCAGCCTTCCTTGCAGGCGACGCCACACGATCCGTGCGAACAGATGGCAGCCGCATTCGGACCGGCGAAGCCTCCGCACGCGCTCAAGCAGGCACCGCAATGATCAGGGTCCGTCTTCAGATCGACACAGACGTCCAAGCAGAGCGTCTTGCCCGTCGGACACCTGCACTCGGGCTTGCCGTCGGAATTGAGCACGCACGCCTGGCCAGGGTCACAGGCAATGCCGCATCCTCCGCAGCTCTCCGGTGACAGGAGCGAGGTCTCGCAGCCGTTTGCGATGTTGCCGTCGCAGTCGGCGAAGTTCGGCAGGCACTTGGCACTCCCACACCTGCCGCCCGCGCACCCGTAGTAGCCGTTGGCGATGGCTTCAGCACCACCGCCGGTCGGATCGCAGGCGACCCCGCATGCGCCGCAGTTCATGTCGGACGACTTCGGGTCGACGCAGCCACCACCACAGTACAGGCTGCCGGGATCGCAACCGCACTGCTTACCCACTCCGCGCACATCGCGGATGCACGGGTTCGCCGGATCGGCACACGTGTCCCCGCACGCCTTGCAGTTGTCGTTCGTGCCGAGCTCGGTCTCGCAGTCGTCGTCGACGAGCCCGTTGCAGTCGGCCCAGGTCTTGAACGGCCGCCCCGCGGCGACCACGCACGTCATCTTGCACGCACCTTCGATGCAGGCGAACTCGCCGTTGCCCCGTCGGCCCGGGCACACGACGCCGCAAGCGCCGCAGTTCCTGGGGTCAGTCTTGAGATCGACGTCGCAGGGGAAGCGCGAGTCCGGGCATGTCGCCGTGCTCTCCGTGCACGTCGTGCTCGCGCAGTACGTGATCGACTCGGCCTCGACGTCGGCCGAGGCATCCACGCCCGAGAAGTTCGGCGCCTCCACCGGTCCCGCGGGAGGAGGCTCGAACTCGATCGTCCTGTGGGAGCAGGAGAAAACCATGGCGAGCGCCGCAGCGCAGAAGGCCGAGGCTACGAGGCGTTTCGTCATCTCGTGATTCCGGAGGGTCGTGGGGTTGAGACGCTCGAATCGACGTAGCGAAGAGTCGTCCGGTTACGTTCGAACAGTGGCGAGGACAGAGAACGACTCGCGACTGGTGGAAAGGAGCAAGGGGAGCCCGCGGCGAGGCTGGGCTCGACTCACGGAGCTCCGGGGATGGTCAGGGCTCGCAGGCGCGCATCAAACCGAGGACGCGATCTCGGTGCGCCGACGTCGGATGAGCGTCGAGGAACGCCCTTCCGGTAGAGCAGGCTCGGGCATGGTCGCCGAGGCCTCGAAGCGCCTCGATCTCCAGGACGGCGACCTCTTGGGTGAGGACGCCGTGCGGGAACGAAGCGCGGTGGACGCGGGCTGCGTCGCGCGCACTCGCGTGTTCGTGCGCTGCGATCCTCGCTCGGATCTTGGCGACGCTGGCGAGCTCTCTCGCGAGGTCGTCCTCCGATGAAGCGGTCGTTGCCGAAGTCGGTGCCATCGCACGGCGCACGCGCGGAGAGGGTGGCGGCGCCGAAGGCAGCGCATCGACGGAGGTCGTCGAGACGCCCGATTCCGTCGTGAGCAATTGCGACGGAGCTGCAGGAGCCTCCGCCACCGGAGCAACCGCGTGCGCAAGGACAGCGTTCTCTCCGACGAGGGCTTCGCCGGAAGCCTGGGTGGAGCCTCGATCGGACGGCGCTCGATCCGTCGTCGCCAGGTACACGGCTCCGGCCCCGACGGACGCGACCAGGGCGACGGTCGCAGTGCCGAGGATCGATCGGGAGACCAACGAGGAACACGCGTGCGCGACACGTGATGCGAGCAGCGCGGTCGAGCCGCCGAGGCGGAGGTGGCGAAAGAGGTCGCGTTGCGACTGCCACCGCTGCGGCGGTCGGTCGGCGCGCCCCGAACGGAAGAGATCGTCGAGATCGATATCGCGATCGCTCATGGTTCGTCGTTCCTGGATTTCGAGATGGCTGCGGTGAGCAGGGCGCGCGCCCGCCGTAGACGCGAAGCCACCGTGCCCTGGGGGATGTCGAGCATCGCGGCGACCTCCGCGAGCGTCATGCTCTCGAGCTCGCAAAGGATGACGACGGCGCGAAGCTCGTCCGGAAGCGATGCCAGGAGGGCATCCAGCATGCGCAGGCGTCCGCTCATGTCGGCGAGCGACTCGGGGGTCGGCTGCGGGTCCGGATGGACGTCGAGGTCCCCCTCCCCGCTCTCGGCCGAGAGGCGCGTGCGCCGCCGCCTGTAGTTGGCGGCAACGCGCGTCACGGTCTGGAAGAGGTAGGACTTCTCCGCTCCTTGCGCGACGTTGCCGATCTTCGATGCGAGGACGGCGAAGACCTCTTGCGTGGCGTCGCTGATGTCGTTGGGCGACACGCCCAGGCGCCGGAGGCCACGCCATACGAAGTCGTAGTGAGCCACGGTCGCCCCCTTCAGGCGTGCGCGCTCCGCGACCGTGAGGTCGGGGACCGTCATGCTGGACGGGGTCACGAGCGTGGTCACTCCGATAGAATGTCGGCCCTCGCCGATCTGATCATGGGCGCCCGAAAGAATGTCCGAGACCGAGACCGAGCTCTCCGACCACGGGCGAGACGGAGTCCCTGACCGCGGCGCTGTCCCTCGAAACGGTCTCGAACGTCGTCAAGGCAGAGCTCACGTTGCCGAAGAGCTCTGCGTAGAAGGCCTTGCCGATGTGCCACCGGACGCGCGCTCCGGCGCCGAGCGAGAGCCATGGGTGGACCTGGCGACTGCCCGTCGGCCCGGTACTGAAGGCTTCGAAGGAGCCGCTCGTCGCTCCCACACAGCCTTCGACCGAGATCGTGACGTACGCGCGGCGAGACGCGCAGCCTTCCAGGCGGGCGGTCCACATGTGGACTAGGACGTTGAGCCTCGACGTCCCCGGCAAGGGCGCTCTCGCGTGCGCCAGGGACAGGCGCATGCCGACGGCGGACACGCCGAAAGCGCGCTGCACGTCGACGTAACCTCGGTAGCCCATCACCGGACGAGGCAGGCTGCCGAGAACGAGCTCGGTGCCGAGCCCCACGCCGCCGCTCCACGCCGAAGACTCGTCCGGCTCACGCGCATGACGCGATCGGCGAAGCGCCTTGCTCGCGCTTCGCGACGGAGTCCCCGCCGCCGGAGCGTCTTCCGACGGCGCGGCCTGGGGCTCGTCTTTCGCGGGCGCGCCGGGTGGGACGCCATCACCATCCGGCCCGCGTCGCTCGAACGGGACGAGGTTGCTCGCGACGGCAGCCACGACCGCGAGGGCGCGCGTCAGCGTCGGGCAGTCGCGGGCCGTGACCGTTCGCGAGTACGACCGTCCGTCGATCGCGGTCACGACGACTTCACCGGCGAGGGCGTCTCGATCACGACGGATGTGAAAGTCGAACGTGCGCGCGCGACCGCCTTCAGGCGCCAGCGTCAGGCTCGGATGCTCCGCACGGAGGAGCTGCATGAAGCGCTCGGGGCCGGGGCACTGCCTCGCGAGCGACTCTTCGACCTCGAAGCGAAGATGGATGGCCTCGGGAGCCTCTTCGGCGGCGACGCGCGTCGAGGCAGCCGCGACGCAGAGGAAGCTGCTCAGGGCCATGAGCCGGCCGCGGCCCCGAGCGACGATCAGCGCACCGCTCCGTCCGTGCGCCGGAGCTTCTCGGCGACTCCACGCAGCGGGGAGACACCGGCGTGGGAAGCACGCTCTGCGTCGCTCGCCATGGCGAGCTGGACTCTACACGCCCACCACTCGAGCCGCCAGCGTAGGGCCCCTACGGTGGAGCTCGGTGCTCGTCAGCGCCGACCACCGCAAGTCACTTCTTGCAGGCGCAGATCGAGGGATGCGTGAAGACGTCCGGAGCCGATTCTGCTCCGCGTCGCCATCTTCGGTTGCGGTCGAACGCCTTCGTAGGAGCCTCTCGCGCAGGTGGTCACAATCGAAGCGAGGGTATCCTCGAAATCACCGCGTGCGGAGCCTCGCGGGTGCTGCGACTCGTACAAGCCAGCTTCACGAGTGATAGCGTCCAGCTCATGGGTCACTGGAACCGCAATCGCTCGCCGAGGCTGACGCGCACGCTCGCCGCCGGAGGACTGAGCGCAGCGCTCGCGGCCGGCCTCTTCGCATGTGTCGGAGAAGATCCGGAGATCGTGACCCCCACTCCTTCACCGGAGGGAGACGCCGCGTCTGCGGGCGACGCTGCGCCTGCAGACGCCGCTCCTGGCGCGGATGCGGGGCTCGACGCACGAGGTCCGGACGCATCGGACCGGTTCTGCGATACGCAGAAGCCGGCCGTAGGAGTGAGCGACTTCTTCTGCGCCGATTTCGACGGAGCGGATGTTGCCGAAGGCTTCACCAAGGCGAACGTCCCGGATGGCGGCTCCCTCGTTCGTGTCACCGACGTGGCCTTCTCGCCGCCGGCGTCGCTCGCGACCAACGGCGACGCAACGCTCGTATGGGAGAAGATCGGCGCGTCGACCATCAGTGAGGTCGAGGTGACGTTTCGTGTGAACGTCTCCAACCTCGGTGCGGCGCCACCACCCGCGAGCGGCTTCATGTCGATCATCGACATTGGCTCGGTCGACACGAACGTGAGGCTCGCCTTCGCGCGAGGCGCGACGATCGACGGCGCAGCGCACACTGGCTACTTCGTGCAGACGTCGTCGTGCCCCAGCGCGTGCACCTCGAACGCAAAGCGCATCGCCGCGACGCTCACAGCCAACGTGTGGACTACGGTGAGGATCGTCTGGACACGCGCCGGCGACGTCGACGTCTGGTTCGACGGCACGAAGGTCTTCGACCAGGCGCTGTTCGGATCGACATCGACGAGGGTCACCGTGACCACCGGTCTCCGCGGCAACGGCCCCCCGCCGGCAACGGCGCGTCACGCCATCGACGACCTCATGATCTCGGTGAAACGATAAGGGCGCGGGTAGCTCGCTCTGGCTTGGCTCCCCGAGACGGCGTGGTATTCCGCTTTCATGAGCAAACGTCTCGCCGTCCTCTCGTCCCTCCTCTTGCTCGCAGCATGCGGTGGCTCCGCGGCCCCCGCGGCCGGTACGCCGGCGGCGCCTCCTGCGACGACGGCGGAGTCTCCGGCGCCCCAGAGCGCGGAGGCTGGCTCCGCGCTCACCGCCGAGGAGTGCGAGAAGCAGGGCGGACACGTCGTCGGTGACATCGGCGACGGCGCGATCCACCGTCCGGGCTATCGCTGTCCGGGCAGCGGCCAGCCGCCGGTTGGGCCGATCAAGCTCGAGCCGGGGCGTCCGGTTCCGATCGAGGGCTCGGTCTGCTGTCGCTGAGCTGAGACGAACGTTTTCGAACGAGCGACACGGACGTCGAAACCCCGTCGGAGCAGCGGAGGGATCGCCGCTGCCCCCGGCAGGCGCGGACAGGCGGACGAGCCGGATGGCGACCGCCTGCCGACGATGCGATGCGGCTTCGCCTTTGTCTTCGCCACGAGAGTCAGCAAACGAGCGTCAGCTTCCGCACGGCGCCTCGAGCCCGCTCGTGAGCGGGTCACCTTACACCGTAAAATCCAAGCTCAACCGTACGGCACGTCGCTTGCTCCGGTGCGCGCCATGCGTCTCGTTCTCTTGTCCACCGCGGCCCTCGTCGGCTGCGCGGCCCTCGTCGGCTGCAGCAGCGCGACCGAACCTCCAGCAAGCGCGCCTCCGGCCACGGAAGCGGCCGCGACATGCGAAGCGCCCACCCTCGACCATGCCGTCACGCTGCCGCTCGACGGTGAGAAGACCGAGCTCGAATGCACGATGCGCGCGCTCGACGCCCCGCTCACCGATGCCACGGTCGTTTGTTCCGCTGAGTATGCGCACGGCGTAGCCGAGACCTCGCTCGTCCACGAAGCCCTCATCCGGCACCTCGTCGTCGGCGCGAAGTTTCGGACGATCGCCTACGAGGTCGACGATGCGACGATGCGCTTCGTCGATGCGTACGTGAACGACGGCGACGCCTCCGCGCTCGACGAGTACGTGAAGGCCGCGGGAAGCACGCTCGGCAACACGAAGAACGTGCTCGCGCTGTTCGAGGCGTTTCGCGAGATGAAGCTCGCGCTGCCCGCCGGCGAGCGCCTCACCGTGCGCGGCATCGACGTCGCCATCACCCAGCAGCCGGCGCTCGACGCCGTGTTCGCGTACCTCCAGAAGGCCGAGCCCGCGATCGTCGAGGAGTGGAAGCCGAAGCTCACGGCGAGGGATCGCGCGGCGGCTCGCGAGGCGGCGACGACGCTGCGCAAGTACGTCGACGACCACAAGGCCGACTACGTCGCGAAGACGGACGAGGCGTCGTTCTCACGCTGCGATCTCGACCTCGAGGCGCTCGCCGAAGGATCGGCGTTCCTGGAGAAATACCAGGCCGACAGCTTCATCGCGGGCAACGCGGAGTTCCGCGATCCGGCGATGTCGCGGAACCTCCTTCGCATCGCAGCGGACGGGACCAAGATCGTCGTCGTCACGCACATCGGGCACTGCGCCAAGGATTGGCCCTCGTCGGGCCTGCCGCGATCGGGAGGGTTCTTCGCGTTCGGAAAGGCCGTCCACGAATCGCTCGGCGATCGATACCGCGTCGTCGCGCAGATCCCGGGCAGCGGCACGGAGCTCACGATCGAGGGGAAGACCTCACCCTTCGAGTTCTCGGCGAAGGGCCTGGAGAAGGCGCTCTCCGAGGCCGTCGAGGGACCGTTCGCGCTCCTACCGGTGCGCGGAAGCGATCCCGTGAACCTCGACAAGGCGTGGCCGCTCGAGCGTCTTCCCGAGGAGAACGTGAAGCTCGGACAACAGGCCGACGTCCTCGCGTTCATCAAGAGCGCGACGCCCGCGAAGAAGAACTGGTAGCGGCGCAGCGTGGCGCGACGCCGATCACGGCCTTCGCGTCGCGTGAGGACCAACCCAACCTGATCGCGGTGAGGAGGTCTCGAGCGGAGCTCGGCGTCCGCGGATGCTCAGGATCCGTCCGAGTCGTTTCGTGGGGTCTGCGCCGAAGCTCGGTGACGCTCCCAGAAGAGGGCCGCTTCCGAGACCGACCACGGGTCCGCCGCAGCGCACGCCTCGAGCCGCCGCACGAGCTCGATGGCGCTGTCGAGGCGCTTGTCGGGCGCCTTCGCCAGGCACTCGAGCACCACGGACTCGAGCTCGCTCGAGACGTTGGCATGAGCGCTCGGAGGTACCGGAGCCGTGTGCAGGTGATGGCTGCAGAGCTCGATCATGTTGTGTCCGTCGAACACCGGCCGTCCCGTCAGCAAGTAGTAACCCACGGCACCGAGCGCGTAGAGATCGGCTCTACCGTCGATGTTCTCGGGAGACACGATCATCTCCGGCGCCATGTACCCCGGCGTCCCCGCGACGATGTTGGCGTTGCTGACGTAGGCATTCTCCGGGAGGACCACCTTCGCGAGCCCGAAGTCCACGACCTTGACGAAGTCGGGCACGCACCCTCGCTCGCAGAGCAGGATGTTCGCCGGCTTGATGTCGCGATGGATGAGGCCGAGATGATGCGCCTCGACGAGGGCCGAAGCGACCTGCCGGAGGATGTGGATGACCCGCGAGGAGGAGACCTTCCCGTAGCGCTCGACGAGCTGCTCGAGCGACAGGCCATCGACGAACTCCATCGCGTAGTAGAGCGTCCCGTCCTCGGCACGTCCGTAGTCGAACACGGCCACGGTATTCTGATGGGTGAGCGTGCTCGTGAGCTGCACCTCGCGCTCGAAGCGAGCGAGGTCGACGGCCGTCTTTCGCTCGTCGGCCAGCAACTTCACTGCGGTGGGCCGCCGGAGCATGGCGTGCCGGGCACGCCACACCGAGCCCATGCCTCCCTCGCCGATCTTCTGGACGAGCTGGTACTGGCCCATTCGAACGACGTCCTCGATCCGCTCGTGGAGCCCGTAGATCACCCTCGACGTCGCTGCGGTGATGGCCGAGGTGAGGGCGCCATGCGCCACGACGGTGACGACGACGAGCGGGGGCGTCGTCCAGTCGCCGAGAATCCGAGCCATCGCGTCGATGCCCACGGTGAAGAGCGACATCGTCGAGGCGAGCATTCCGATGATGAACGTTCGCCGCGGTGGGCTCGGCACGATCGCAGCGCGCAGCATCAACGTCGAGGCGAATGTGATGCTCGTGAGGTGTGAGGCGGCGATGGTCTCGGGCAGAAACCGGCTCCCGATCCCGAACACGGAGGTGACAAAAAGGCTGACCCCCAGATCGAGCACCGCGAGGGCCTTCTCAGTGAGCGTGAGCCGCCCGAGCACACGTCCACCGGCGACGAGCGTGCTCGAGACCACGACGTTCATGACGAGGACGGGCGCTAGCCCCGATCGCTCTCCGGGCGAGACGACCCCGACGAGAACGAACAGGGCGAGGACGGCGATGCCGGCGTGAAAGACCCCCTGGAGCCGGAGGAAGTACCGAAAGCGCTCTTGCACCTGCTTGCGCAGGTCGTCGCCGAGGTGAAAGTCGAACCGCCGGAAGCGCAGCGCCGCGCGGTTCACGTTTCGCCCGTTCGCTTCCGGAAGCAGTCACGAGCAGCACGCGCACGCGTGCTCGAGCCCGGCGAGCCGGTTACCGGACGATGTTCGCAGTTCGGCTGGGGATCGGTCACCTACGCCACCGAAGCATCGGCGCCCTGCCGAGCAGGGTGTCTCTCCGTCAGATGCTCGTCGAGAACCTGCGTTGCGTCGCGAACGTGCACGCGTCGATGAGCGAGTGTGCCGCCCCGCGTCGGACTTCGCCGGCCTCCTCGCGAGGGTCGCTCAGCGCGCCCAGGTCGACGGATCGATCTCGACGATCTCCGGCACGTCCTTCGTGAAGTCGCTGACGCGAATCCACGTCGGGCGCGCGCGAAAGTAGGCGAGCCCTTCCCAACGCTCGCGCTCCACGCCGTCGGGGAACTTCGCGAAGTAGGCTTGCTTGATCCGCGCGAGCTCGTCGCCCTGCGGCTCGTCCGCCACGCCCTCGTACTGGACGGTCTTGCCTTCGTCCCACCCGATCACGAAGGCGATGCGAGGATTCGCGCGAAGGTTCTTCGCCTTCCGCGTGTCGCCCATCGTGTCGAAGACGAGCTCGAACGCGTCCGTCACCGCGACGCCGATCACGGCTGCTTGAGGCGCGTTCGCGTCGGACACCGACGCCTCGACGGCCCACTTCTGTGCACGCATGAACTGGAGGAGCTGATCGCGATCCACGGCGCTTCGTAGCACATGTCCCCGACGCGACGAGGGCGACGCGGAACGGCGAGAGGCCCGAGCGTTCCAAACAATTTGGAGCTCGCGCCCCCCCCGCAAAGGCTACGTTCGGCTGATCGAGACGCCCCCGTCCGCGAGGAGGGCGATGCCAGTCGTGAAGCTCGACGCGTCGGAGGCAAGGTAGAGCGCCGAACGAGCGATCTCTTCGGGGGATGCGATCCGCTTCATGGCGTGAAGCCCGCGGACGAGCTCGAGCACCTCCGGCGTATTCGCGACCTCACGGCCCATGGCCGTATCGGTGCCGCCCGGCAGAAGGGCGTTCACGCGGACGCCGCGCGGGGAGAACTCGGCGGCGAGGGCCTGGGTGAGGCCGACGAGACCAGCCTTGCTCGCCGCGTAGGACGCCATGTTCGGCATCCCGACCGTGTAACCGACGAACGTCGACGTGAAGACGATCGACCCGGCGCCCCGCTTCAGCATCGCAGGGATCTGGTACTTGGCCGCGAAGAACGCGCTCGTCAGGTTCGTCCGCATCGCAGCGTCCCACTCTTCGGCTGTGAGGTCGGGCGTCGGGCGCATCGCGCCGAGCGTACCGGCGTTGTTGAACGCAACGTCGAGGCCTCCGAACCTCTCGACCGCGAGATCGACCAAGGCCTTGGCGAATGGCTCGTCGTCGACGTCGCCCGCGAGTGCGACGGCGTGCTGGCCGTCACGCGTGATCGCGTCCACGAGGGCGTCGAGCTCGCGCTGTCGTCGAGCGGCGACGACGACGCGCGCGCCGTCTTGCGCAAACAGCCTCGACGTCGCGTATCCGATACCCGAGCTCGCGCCAGTGACGATTGCAACCTTGTTATCGAGAGAACCCACGCTTCGACTCCTTCCTCTCGCGCGCGAGATCGGCGCGAGGGATGGAGCCTTTGATACGTCTCGCTCGAAGCGCAGCCACTCCGATTCTTGCTCTCCAACTCGAAGAGCTCCGTAGGCGCACCACTGCGGGTGGTTGGGGCGCGAGAGGAGCGAGCGCCGCGACTCGCTCCTCCGACCGCCACGTCTCACTTCGAGGAGTGACGCCTCCTTCGAGCGACGAGCGCCGCCACGAAGCCCGCGGCACCGGCGACCCCGACACCGCCAGTCAGAGCAGCTCCAGGAACCGCGCTGCAGCCCTGACCGAAGCCGTAGGTGAGGCGGTACTCGGTGATCATGCCGCCATCGCCGTCGGGGCGCCCACCCGGGCTCCCCTCGGCGACGGTCCTCTGCGCGCCGCCCTCCGCTGGGATAGCCACGACGTGGCCCGAGCCCACGGGAAAGCCGCCTCCTTGGTCTTCCTTCTGCTGGCCCCACGTGAGGGCCGTCCCGCCCGCGACCCACCGCGGTCCGAGACCGTGCTCGACGCCAAGGGATGCTCCAGGGACGAACCGAGGCGGCTGAGAGCCGTCGACCGGCACCGTCGCGAGCCCGGTCCCCGAGAAGAACGCGATGCGCGTCTTGTCGGGAGAGAGAGCGAGATCGCGTGCGACGGACTCATCGCTCGTGTTGTTCGTCAGATTCCGCACCACCTCGCAGCGCTTGGTGGTCGGGTTGGCGCGGTAGACGAGCAGGTCCATCGGCGCAGCGACGCCGCCGTCCGGTGCGGTCACGGGGTGCCGGACGGCGGCGACGATCGTGCCGTCGGCGAGGAAGTCGAAGCTGCTCGGTATGGAGAGCGAGCAGGTCATCGATAGCTCTGCCGTCGCCCCCGCCTTGTCCTCCACGACGTGGAGCTCCCACGTGTCGCGCCCCTCCGTGTTCGCGTTCGGACCGATGAACGTCATCCAGCCGACGTGGGCGCCGTCCTTCCAGCGCGGAACGATCTGGCCGAGGGGCGTGCCACCGGGGCCTCCGGGGACGAGGACCGTGCCCGCGTCGGGATCGAGCCCTCCCGCGTCGGGCCCGGCGCTGTGGAACGGAGCGAGGTCTCTCTTGCCCGAACCGTCGAAGCCGACCGTCGCGAGGCGCGACCGACCGCCCACGTCATACAGATAAGCGACGCGGTTTCCGTCGGGTGAGAAGCGTGCGTTCTGGATGGCGTCCGGAAGGGCGAGGACGTCGTCGTCGTCGTCGTCGTCGTCGCCGCCAACGGGAGCGTTCGCCTCGACCGTCTCGAGGACCTTGGCCTCGGGCGAGCCGCACGTCGACTCGGATGTCGCGACCGTCAGCGAGCTCTTCATCCGCCCGCTCGCGAGATCCATCGTCATCGAGGGGAAGACCACGCGTGAGGGCTGTCCCGGAGGCGCCTCCCACGTATCGCCGACGGCTGCACCGATCCGAGCGCTGTAGAGCAGCATCATCGCTTGCGCGCCGCCGCCGTCCGGAGGCGCTTCGATGCAGCCGACGGTGCGCTCGCGCGATCCGTGGACGCCGCCGACTCGCGTCGAGAGACCGCTGCCGAGAACTTCTCCTCCTTGCTCGACGAAACGGACCTCGCGCCAGAAGACGGGCGCGTCGATCACCTCGATCAGCACGACGACCGACGACGAGACGCCGTCCTTCTGGCCGGTCACCTGCAGCGTGTAGGCTCCGAGCAGATCCGGCTTGAAGAGCGGCGTTGCCGTGGAGGCGCCCTCCAGGCTCTCCGTCGTGATGGTGCTCTCGAACGGCGCCGCGATGACCTTCCACGCGTACGCCGACGAGATGCCCGGAGCGACGCTGGGGCCGTCGATCTTCGCGCTCTGGCCGAGATAGAGCTTGGCACGCGCATCCGACACCGTGAGCACGGACCCGGGCGAGCTCCCGTCGGTGCCGGCGTCGGGCGTTTGGCCGCCCTGGCTCGCTTCATCGCCTCCGCAGGCCACGAGCTGAGCCGAAACCGCGAGTGCCCCGAGCGTGGCGGCCAACATTGAGTAGCGAAGCAAGTGCATGTCCGAGATTCCTTGTCGTAAGCGACACGAGCAAAGGCGCACCGCCTCGAAGGACAGCGTCGACGCTCGTGCCGGGCGCTCTTCGCCCAGGCTCGGATACCTAACACAGCGGCGCGGTATCGATTTCGCTCGTTCGCGGTGCTCGCCGCCGCCCACCGCGCGCGGTCGGTGCTGATCGACGAGCGCTACTCGCCGCGCTGGGCGCGATCGACGGCGTCGACGGCGGCGCCCACGATCCAGACCGTGTCGCTCGTTCGCACGACGCTCGTGAGCGGGATCGCGTTGCCCACGTTGGCGGTAGCCCGCGCTCGCGCGAACGCCGCGGCGTTGTCGTCGACATCGACGACCGCGAACGCGATCTTTCGCTCCGCGAGGCCGCTCTGGAGCGTTCGGCAGGCGCTGCACCACTTCGCGCTGTAGACCGTCACGGGCGCGGAGGTCAGCGAGGACACGCCCGCGTCCGCCGCGCTCGCGATGAGCGAAGCTCCGAGGAGGCCAACCAAACAGAGAGTCCTGCGCACCAAACTCACCTCATCAGGGTAGCTCACGATCGAAAGCGGCGCCCACATGACGTTCGATCTTCTCCAAGATCACGCGTGCGTCGGCTTGCTCGTGAACCCTGGAGCTCGGTTGTGTAACGTGCGGCGGATGCGTCGTGTGCTCATCGGGTCGTTGATCGCGCTCGCCTATGCCGCGCCTGCGGCGGCGGCCGTGCCCAGCGGGTTTGCTCAGGAGAGCTACACGAGCAACGAGCTGAAACCGGCCACCGGCGCGGCCTGGGCGACCGACGGATCGGGTCGGCTCTTCGTACTCCGCAAGGACGGCAGCATCCGGGTGGTGCGCACGGTGGGAGGTCGACCGCAGACACAACCCGGCGGTGGCATGACCCTCGAAGTCAGCACGTTCGCGACCGAGCCAGCCGTGCACACGAGCTCCGAGTCGGGGCTGCTCGGCATCGCGCTCGATCCGAACTACGTCGTCAATCGCTACCTCTACGTGTTCGTCTCGGTCTCCGCGAGCCAGCAGCAGATCGTCCGTTACATCGACGTGGACGGGGGGACCGATGCTCCAGGGATCGGAACGGACCGCACGGTGATCGTGGCCAACCTACCCACGAAGGGCGGCATCAATGTCGGAGGTGGCCT
Source organism: Myxococcales bacterium 68-20 (assembly GCA_001899635.1). GTDB lineage: Bacteria > Myxococcota_A > Polyangia > Polyangiales > Polyangiaceae > Labilithrix. The sequence goes on from MKVQ01000017.1 coordinate 176,829, forward strand.
CGCCATCGGCGGCGACGGCAAGCTCTACTTCTCGATCGGCGACCTCGGCGATGGCACGGGCGTCGACGCCGACCTCACCAGCCTCGCCAGCAAAGTCGGCCGCGCAAACCTCGATGGGACCCCGGCCAACGACAATCCGTTCAACGACGGAGTGGGACCCAACAACGAGTACATCTGGGCCCGCGGCCTTCGCAACCCGTTCGGGCTGTCGCGACAACCGAGCACCGGCAAGCTTTGGACCACCGTCGCTGGCACGAGCTACGAGCAAGTCTTCCTGCTCGAGGCCAGAGCACATGCAGGTTACAACGATTACGAGAACAACCAGCCCGCGAGCTACCTGGCGCCGAAGATCGCGTACCGAACGAACGGCACCGATACTCGAAACGTCGCCTCCGCGGTGCGCGCAGGCGGGACGCTGACGGTCACCACCACCACTGCACACGGATTCCGTGTCGGTCAGTCGATCGAGATCGCGGGAGTGGCCAACGCCTCGTTCAACGGCAACGTCTACGTGCGAAGCGTGTCGGCGACGTCGTTCACCGCCGCGCAAGCAGGCGCGGACGCCAGCGCCGGCGCGGGGGGAACCGCGAAAACGAAGGACCTCGGCGGCGCCATCACGCGCGGAACGTTCTACGACGGCACCGCATTTCCAACCGAGTACCGGGGGAACTTCTTCTTCGGTGACTACAACACCGGCAATCTCGTGCGCGCGGTCTTGTCGGCGACGAACGAGGTCGAGCGCGTCGACGTCTGGGGCACCGGGTTCAACGCAAACGTGCAGGTGGCGACCGGTGACGACGGCGCGCTCTACGCTTTGGGGTACACGACGGGCGTGCTCCATCGCGTGAGCGCGACGACGGCCACACCAAGGTTGGTCGTGTCCAACACGACGCCGCACGTGCTCGAGGGCGGCCGCGCCGCGTTCACGGTGGCGCTCTCGGCGGCGCCTGCTGCCAACGTGACGGTGACGGTCGCGAGGAGCGGCGGCGACGCCGACATCGACGTGCTCACGGGTGGCTCGCTGACCTTCACCCCGACCGACTGGCAACAGCCTCGCGCCGTGATCCTGGCGGCGGCCAGTGATGCGGACAGCGTCGCCGACGTCACCGACTTCGACGTGTCGGCGCCGGGCCTCGCCACCGAACGCGTGGTGGCCACCTCGATCGAGGCGAACGGACCGCAGCTCGTGCTCTCGACCGACACGCTCCACGTCCCCGAGGGCGGGCAAGCGACGATCACGGTCGCTTGGTCAGCGGCTCTGAGCCGGGCGACGACGGTGACCGTGAGACGCGTCGGCGGCGATCCGGACGTGACCGTCGTGGAGCCGGCGACGTTGTCCTTCACACCGGCAAACTCGAAGACTCCGCAGACGGTGACCTTCGCAGCTGCGCATGACGACGACGGCATTGCAGGTCGTGCACAGATCGCCGTGGCGTCCCCACTGGGCGCGCGCGCGCTCGAGGTGATCGAGGTCGACGACGAGGCGCCGCCGCCGTCCCCCGATGCCGGCCCCGACGACGGCGGAACGCAGGACGCTTCGGTGCCGGATGCGGCGACGGTCGACCCGTCGCGTCCGCAGGAACCTGGTCCCGCTCCGTCGACCCCGGACGCGTCTGCGGAAGTCACTTCGGCCGAGTCCGAAGGCGGCTGCAACTGCAATGCGCATGGAAAGGCCGGAAGCGGTGCGCTGTGGATCGCGCTCGGCCTCCTCTTTGCGCGTCGCCGTCGCGCGAGCCGTGAGTGAGAACGCTCGGGAGCCGGCTGCCTCGAAGCGTCCTCGCTCGAAGGCCGGCGCTCAGCGGTTGCAGCAGAACGTGATCGGATCCTTGTCCGTGACCCGACCGGACGGCGCTCCGCCTTGCGCCTCGCACGCGGAGCTCGCCACGCCCATCCCGGCGATGTTCAGGAAACTGCCTGCGGTCTGACACGCGCCGACCTGCGCATCGACGTTGTCGGTCGAGCAGACGTCGGAGCCGGCCCGTCGTAGATCGCGATCGGTCCGGTCCATCCGGCAGGTGCGGGCGGAAGGCCTCCGAGCGACGGCGCCGCATCTGGAGCGAGCGCACCTCCATCTCCCGCCGGTGCCCCGCTCGGAAGGAGTGGCGCAGCGTCCGGCCGAAGCTCACTCGATCAGTCAAGTCGAGCCCAGCAGTTCTAGGGGAAACCCCGTCGTTCTCGGAAGCCAAGGCTCTCCGTGCTCCCGGACGCGGCCTGGTCGGGTGACTTCCGGGGCTCGCACGCCCGCGTCGGCTTGGGGGGATGCGCCCACGAGAAGCGTGGGCCGCGAGCCCCTTGCAGCATGCACGGAAGGCTTCGACAGGCGCGGAATCCCGCGAAAGCTCGGGCCTACCGCGCTGGCGTGACTCCTGCTCTCATCCGTTCCAGGCCAATGAAGAACATCACCCGGCTCACCGCGCTCGCTCTGGTCGTAGGGGTCCTCCCGGCCAGTCACGCCTTCACGACCGGCTGCGACTCGGAGGGCACCGCCGACACCGGAGCCGGTGTGGGTGCCATCGTCTTCATCAAGCGCCAGCACACGGCAGGCTCGGGGGCCGGCGCCACGGTCAACGTCGCGGGCGGCAACGGCCAGGTGCTCGACTACGAGCGCTTCGAGCCGGGCGGACAGCTCGTGATGCTGACGCCGCCGCGTCACGACGGCGTCCTCAAGGTGATCACGTCCGAGTTCACGACCGCCGACTTCAACGGGGCCGACGTCTCCTTCGACGCGAAGCAGGTCGTCTTCTCGATGAAGCGCGACGCCGACGATCACTATCACATCTACACCGCGCAGCTGACCGAGGGCGCGGACGGCAAGTTCGAGATCCACCAGCGCACCGGCGGCCCGCACGACGACATCAATCCGATCTACATCCCCGGCGGTCGCATCGCGTTCGTGACGAACGAGATGTACACCGAGATGGGGACGCGCCACGACGAGTACAACCACGGGCGCGGCGTCACCCAGCTCGCGACGATCTCGGTCGATGGCGGTGACGCCGATCGGCGCCTCGCCTCGCAGAACCTCTCGCACACGGTCGCGCCGTGGCTGCGCTTCGACGGCAAGATCGGCTACTCGCGCTGGGAGCACCTCGGCGGCGTCAACGACGTGAAGCTCTTCGCCGCGAACCCCGACGGCACGCAGATGCTCGGCCTCGCCGGCCAGCACGCGAAGCCGTCGAACTCGCTCTTCAGCGTCCGCGAGCTCGAGCCGAACGTCATGATCGGCATCGCGACGACGCGCGAGCGCACGATCCACGCCGGCGCCCTCGTGAGGATCGACGCGCGTAACAGGAACGACGAAGTCTGCATGAACCCCAAGATCCTCGACAAGGGCGCCCGCCCTTGCGTGGACGAGGAAAACGTCGAGTACACGATCCTCACGCCGGAGGTCCCGACCTCGAGCGGACCGTCGCCGGTCGGCCGCTACCGCGAGCCGTCGGCGCTGCCGGACGGGCGCATCCTCGTGTCGTGGGCGGAGGGCCCGGTGAACGATCTGTCGGAGCAGTCGATCACCCCGCCCGACTTCGGCGTCTACGTCTTCGACCCCGCCACCCGGAAGAACAAGCTCATCTACAACGACCGCACGACGTGGGAGCTCAACGCGATCGCGGTCGCTCCGCGCGTCGAGCCGCCGCTCATTCGCGACATCATCGGCCCGAACGTGGACCCGGGCACGCCGGTGCGCATCGGCTCGGTCGACATCACGAAGACGAGCCTCAAGGACGTCGTGAAGGGCGCGCAGTTCGGCGACCAAGGCGTGCCGCTAGCGGAGGCGCTGAAGCAGGCCGTGAAGGTCCGCGTCATCGAAGGCTTCTCCAGCGAGGGCGCGAAGGGCGTCACGATGTTCGGCCTCACGATGGACGAGGGCGCGGCGATCCTCGGCGAGGCAGACGTGAACCCGGACGGGAGCTGGCTCGCCGAGATCCCGCCGTACGTCCCGGTCCACCTCCAGCCGATCGACAAGTTCGGCCTTTCGATCCGCAACCAGCGCCTCTGGATCCAGGGCATGCCCGGCGAGAACCGCCGCTGCATCGGCTGTCACGAGCAGCGCTCCGGCATCGGGGCTCCGTCGATGGGCCAGAACCCGACCGTCGCGGAGCAGCGCCAGGCGCAGCAGTTCCTCGCTCCGATCGCGGACCGCGTCGAGCTGCCGTGGGCGCTGAAGGCCGCCGATTATCCGCTCACCCAGAAGCCGAAGATCGTCATCCAGGACATCCTCGACAAGAAGTGCGTGCAGTGTCACTCGGGCGGCTCGAACGATCCCTTCGCCGGCCGCACCTATCAGATGTCGGCGACGATCCCGGGAACGGGCGCGGCGCAGACCTTCACCATCCCCTACCTCGATCTGTCGGACGCCGAGATCGACGTCGTCTACGACCGCATGCCAGCGAGCTACCCCAAGTCGTACGTCTCGCTGTTCTTCCCGGCGACGATGGAGATGGGAATGGGCGTCTCGCAGCTCGGCGGCGAGCAGCCACCGCTCTGGGCGATCCCGAACAACGCGCGTGAGTCGGCGATGATCAAGAAGCTCAACGTCCGCGCTGCGGACGGCACCTTCGCGTACGGCAACCCGACGATGCATCCCGAAGACAAGGGGGTCGAGCTGACGGACGCCGAACGGCTCGCGCTCATCCAGTCCATCGACGTGGGAGGCCAGTTCTACGCTCGGCAGAACACCGGCTTCGTTCCCTTTGCCAACAACCCGGTCGCCCCCGGCCGGAAGTACTGAGGAGATGAAGACCATGCGTATCTCCTCTTCGGAAGGCAGCGCTCGCTCGCGTCGCTCGCGCACCGAGGCCAAGCTCGGGTACTTCGGGCTCATCGCGTCGATGGCGTTCGCATGCGCCTCGATCGTCTCGAGCGGCGATGCGACGGCGAACACCTCCGAGAACATCGCGGGGACGCAGCGCGTCTACGGCGCGATCCCACCGGACCAGATCGAGCACATCTCCACGAGCGATCGCATCAAGAGCGTCGCGGCGTCGGGCTCGATGATGGCGATCTGGGAGACGCTCGAGCACGGCGAGCGCGTCGAATGCCTCGACTGCATCCCGGTGATCGAGCCGCTCCTCTACGACGCGAACCCGCGCACGCGCGAGATCGCTGCGTGGTGGCTCCGCCGCCGCATCTTCGGCGTCTTCGGCAAAGGCCAGGTCTACGAGCGCACCGTCCGGACGCTCGAGAGCGACACCGATCCGGTGCGCCGTATGTACGCCGCGAACGCGCTCGGCGAGTTCCTCGCTCTCCCTGGGATCGACGCCTGCGCGGCCGCGCTCGAGCGCGATTCCGACCCCACCGTGCGCGCGGCAGCGGCCAGCGCGCTCGGACGCCTCAACGACACCGGAAACGGCGCGCTCGCGAAGGCACTCAGCGACGTCGACTCTCGCGTCAAGCTCGCGGCCCTCCGCAGCGCGAGCCGGCTCAACGCATTCACGGACGTGTCCGCCGTCGCGCGGCTCTCCGGCGACGGCGACCCCATCGTCCGCCGCAACGCGGCCGAGCTCATCGGTCACCTCCGCGCTCCCGAGGGCGTCGACAGCCTCCTCGCGCTCGCGAAGGATCCCGATGCGAACGTACGCAACGCCGCCTGCCACTCGCTCGGAGCTCTCCACGATCAGCGCGCGCGGGGCGTCCTCGAAGACCTGGCGAACAACGACCCGAACACGCTCGTGCGCGACCAGGCTCGGATCGCCCTGCGCCGACTCTAGCCGGGCTAGCAAGCACGTCCGAAGGACGCAGACGAAGCGAGCCGTGCATCAGGCGAAGCCGTGTCGATGCCCCCGCAACCGACCTGACCCCGTGTAACCTTGGAAGCGTGAAGGGCTTGCTGCATCTCCGCCTGCCGGCGCTCGCCGCCTGTATCGCCGCGCTGGCCGCCGCGTGCTCGACCAAGGAGCCGACGAAGTCGACGTACTTCGAGCGGACGATCAGCCCGATCCTCACGACGTCGTGCGTGCGCACCAACACGGGTGCGGGCTGCCACGTCGCCGACGCGCGCGGCAACGCGCTCGGCAACCTCGACGCCGCGAGCTACGAGGGCGTGCTGAAGCGGAAGGACCTGCTCCTCGATTACGGCCCGTACGGACAGCCCGGCTTCCTCCTCAAGAACGTCGCGCCGTCCCAGATCGAGGTGCAGGGCTACGACGGCGTGAAGTCGGTCATCACGACGGACATCAAGCACGCCGGCGGCTCGATCCTCGATCCCACCGGCACGGCGTACCAGACGCTTCGGCGATGGATCCAGAACGGCACGACCGAGAACAACACCGGCCCCGCCCCGACGAACATCGAGCGCCTGCCGTGCTCCACCTTCGTGCCGGGCCGCGCCGACTTCGATCTCGGCACCGACCCGGCGCGCCCCGACTTTGCGACCTTCCGCGATCGCGTCAACGGCCTCCTCTCGGGGACGGCCGACGACGACGGCTTGAAGAAGCTCGCATGCGCCGCATCGAACTGTCACGGCAACCTCTCGAACTCGCTCTACCTGACCTGCGGGAGCACGCCCGAGCAGCTCCGCTGGAACTACCTCGCGGCCCAGGAGTACCTCGCCCAGACGCCGGAGCAGAGCGAGCTCCTCCGCCGCCCGCTCGCGCCCGCGCAGGGCGGCGCGTACCACGAGGGCGGCATCATGTTCTCCTCGCCCGCCGACGAGGGCTATCGCCGCTTGGAGGAGTGGGCGCGCCAACACGGACCGGCGACCGCCACCGACGACGACGGCCCCGGATTCGCGTTCTTCGCGCACAAGGTGCAGCCCGTGCTCGTGAAGAAGGGCTGCATGATGATGCAGTGCCACTCGGCGTCGATGTTCCACGACTACCGGCTCCGCGGCGGGTCCGCGGGGAGCTTCTCCCTCTCGGCGACGCGGCAGAACTACGAGCTGTCGCTCGCTCAGATGTCGATCGAGAGCGAAGACCCGAACGCCAGCCGCTTGGTGCGGAAGAACCTGTATCGACCTGAGGTCTGCGGCGTCGCCGGCTGCGACAAGCCCGCCGGCATCGCGCATCGCGGCGGTCCGCTCTTCGAGGACTTCGGCGCGGAGCGCGCGAGCCCCGAGGCCTGCGCGGCGGGCAACCACGACTACGACAACGGCGACCTCGACAAGATCCCCGCCTACTGCGTGATCCTCGAATGGCTGAAACGCGAGCGCGACCTCCACAAGCTCGCGCCGCTGAGCGGCATCGTCTACGTGAAGCGCCCGATCGGGAGCCTCACACGCGCGCAGGATTTCGACGTCTACGCGCCCGGCGCCGATCTCCGCCGCGTCGACACAACGATCGCGAGCGGCGCGCTCGGCGTCACCGACGGGACCGACAAGTCGCTCACCGCCGGCTGCGGGCTCGATCCAAGGACCGCCGACATCCGGAGGCCGCAGGTCTCGTGGGACGGCACGCGCGTCGCGTTCGCGGCCCGATCGAGCGCCAGCGAGCCGCTCGCCGTCTACGAGATGAACGCCGACGGCTCGAGCTGCTCGAAGCATCCGGGGATCAACACCACGCCTCCGTCCGAGAACGGCCTCCTCGTCCACAACTTCGATCCGACCTACGCTCCGCCCGACGGCGGCTTCTCGCGCATCGTCTTCGCGTCGACGCGCGGGAACCTCTCGAACGCGGCGTACGACTACCAGGGCCCGCAACGCACGCCTGCGGACCCGACCAAGCCGAACTCGAACCTCTACGTGCTCGAGCCGAACCCAGCCGCGCCGGCGCAGACCCGCGTTCGCCAGCTCACGTTCCTGCTCAACATGGAGCGCCAGCCCTCGTTCATGAACGACGGGCGCATCATCTTCACCGCCGAGAAGCGCGCGCCGGGCTTCTACCAGCTCTCGCTCCGGCGACTGAACCTCGACACCGGCGACTACCACCCGCTCTACGCCCAGCGCGGCTCGATCGGCTTCCCCGAGGCCACCCAGGTGGTCGAGCTCGCGGACAAGGACTTCGCCACGATCTTCTCGGTGCAGGCGAGCCCGGGCGGCGCCGGCACCCTCGGCGTCTTCAATCGATCGATCGGGATCGACTTCACGAGCAGCGATCCAGCCGACTATCCCGTCGACCCCGGGGTGCTCGATCCGGCACAGCTCCAGGCGCCCGATCCGGCGTTCTTCCTCCGCTCGCTCCGCTTCCCCGACCGCGCTGCGAACCCGCGCCCGGGGCAGCCGACGAGCGGCTTCTACACGTCGCCGGCAGCATTGCCGTCGACCTCGCTCCTCGTGAGCTTCGATCCCGGCGGCGGCGACTACGACGTCTACGTGATGGAGCCGGGCAGCGGCGCGAAGACCAAGCTGTTCGGGGATCCGTCGAGCGCCGAGGTCGATGCCGTCGCCGTGTACGCGCGCTTCCCGCGTCGCATCTACCGCTCGAGGCTCGACGAGCCGAACGGGCACGTCCTCATGTTCGAGGACAAGCAGGAGGCGGAGATCCACGTCCTCGACTTCCACGTCCTCGCCTCTCTGCTCTTCCAGAACACCCCGACGGGTCGCCAGATCGATCCCGACATCTCGACGTTCAACGTCTACGAAGACATGCCTCCGCCGCTCGAGGTCGACTCGATGGACAAGGGCGGCACGTTCGTCGCGAACGACGCCTTCGGCCGCGTCTACGTCCGCCGCCGCCTGCTCGGTACGGCGGCCGTGGAGGCCGACGGCTCGACGAAGCTCTCCGTCCCGGGCGGCGTTCCGATCGTGCTGGAGCTACCGCCGACGAAGCTCTCGCAGGAGAAGGGGCTCCCGCGCGTGCAGCGGGAGGCGATGTCGTTCTCTCCGGGCGAGTACGCCCATCAGTCGTTCCGCGCGAACCTCTTCGATGGGCTCTGCGGACAGTGCCACGGCTCGATCTCGGGCCGCCCGATCGACGCCGCGCTCCAGCCCGACTTCGTCACCCAGGCGTCCAGCACGCTGTCGCGCTTCAAGGGTTCGTTCGACATGAACAAGCCTCCCGCCGCCCGCGGTGCGATCACCGGTCCGCCGGCCACCCCCTGAGCGTGCACCAGCGTCCTCCGCCCCGCCGCACTGGCGCGGTCCCCGAGGCGCGCTACACCTCTTCGCCTGTGCTTGCTTCTCTTCTTCGGCCGGCACGACGCGGCCTGGCTCCACTCGTTCTCCTCACGCTCGCGAGCGGGTGCAAGGTCGGCGGCTGCGCGGCGAACGTCCTCGGAGACATCGTCGGCCAGACGGGTGACGTCTATTGCGATCGCCGCTTCGTCGACAGCCCGAGCAAGCAGCCCGCGCCGTTCTGCCAGGAGGTGATCGATACGATCGCCGTGGGCGAGATCGAGGACGACTGCCGCGAGAAGCACGCCGCGCGCGCGAGCGAGGGCAAGTGCCCGCGCGCGAACATCATCGCCGGCTGCAAGCTCCACAAGGACAACGACGACGGCTCGGAGGTCTGGGACTGGTACTACGACGTGTCCGATCTCGAGGACGCGAGCGCGCAGGACGCCGACAGCGAGGCCGGTCCGCTGTTCAAGGACCCGATCCGGACGAAGGAAGAAGTGAAGGAGCTCTGCGCGGATCCGAAACGGTACGAAGAGGGCGCGACGTTCGTCGAGAGCCCCTGACGCGTGCTCGTCGGCTGCCGCCGGACACTCTGGCGCCGTACGCTCGTTCCTCGAACGAGAGCGCGCTCCGAGCACACTCGCGGGGCGAATACGCCAAGAATTGCCTACTCGCAATACCCCTAGGGGTAAAGACTGGCGCGCGGCTGCCGTGAGATCGTTCAGGCTCCATGGACGATTCCCTCGCCTTCCTTGTCGTGGAAGACGACGACATGCTCAGGCGTGCCCTCGTGAAAGCCCTGTCGGCGCACGGGCGCGCGGAAGGCGCGGCGACGTGTGCCCAGGCTCGAACTGTGCTCCGCGCTCGCAAGTACGACTCTCTCGTCGTCGACATCTCGCTCCCGGATGGGAACGGACTCGACCTCGTCCCTCGTGCGCGCCAGATCTGGCCGTCGATCTGGGTGCTCGTGCTCACTGGCAGCATCGAGCATGCGAGCGTGACGCGCGCACACGCGCTCGGCGTGCGCTACCTCCTCAAGCCGTGCGCTCCGGAGCACATCAAGGTGCACGTGGAGGAGACCCGCGCTCGACGGAACGCCGGTGACCGCCGTGTGTCCGTGGCGCTCGATCGGTGGACACGCGGACACAACCTCACCGCGGCCGAGAGCGAGCTGCTCGCGCTCGGCGCACGGGGCGTCCCGCGTGAGGAGTTCGCCATCGTGCGAGGAGTGCGCCCGGACACGATCCGGAAGCAGATCCAGTCACTCCTGATGAAGACGGGCGACGATACGTTCGAGGGCGCGGTGAACAGCCTGCTCCGGGAGGCGGTGGCGGAGCCTCACTGACGCGCGGCTCACCCTCCACGCTTCACCACACGACGAGCTCGTCGCGATGGATGAGGACACCGGGCTCCTCACCGGTCGCGCCGAGGCGGTCCTTCTTCCCCGCCACGAGGACGGCGTCGGTCGACGAACAGCGCGCGAGGCCGCGGCCGATCTCGACGCCGTCGAGCGCGAGGACCCGGACGGAGTCGCCGGCGCGGAAATCACCGCGGACGCCCGCCACCCCGACGGAGAGGATGCTCGTGCCCTTGCTCCTGACCGCTGCCGACGCGCCGGCGTCGAGCCACACGTCGCCGCGCGGCCTCAGCGTGAACGCGATCCAGTGCTTCTTGGCAGGGAGCCGGCGCGCCGCCGCGAGGAAGAGGGTGCCCTCGTCCTCGCCCGCGAAGATGCGTCCGACGACGTCCTTCTTTCCCGCATCGGCGATCACGACGTGCGCTCCGGCGAGCGTCGCCCGTCGCGCCGCTTCGATCTTGCTCGCCATGCCGCCGCTGCCGACGCCGCTCTTCTTCAAGCCCGAGCGGGCCGCGGCGCGACCCGAGCGAACGAGAGGGAGCGCCTCGGAGGCGACGTCATGCACGACGGACACGCGCGCGCCCGTCGCGTCGAGCAGCCCGGAGACGTCGGAGAGCAAGACGAGCACGTCGGCGGCGATGAGCGGAGTGACCATCGCGGAGAGCTCATCGTTGTCGCCGAACTTGATCTCTTCCACCGCGACGGCGTCGTTCTCGTTCAGGATCGGGACCGCGCCGGCGTCGAGCAACGCCGTGAGCGCCGCGCGTGCGTTGTTGGCGCGTACGCGATCGGCGAGGTCGGCGTGCGTGAGGAGCACCTGCGCGACCGGTATCTTCGTGCGGTCGAACGCTTCCTCGTAGGCGCGCATGAGCAAGCTCTGCCCGGCCGACGCCGCGGCCTGGAGCTTTGCCATCTCCTTCGGGCGCGTGCGGTAGCCGAGCTTCCTCGCTCCGAGCGCGATCGCGCCGCTCGAAACGAGCACGACCTGCCGGCCCTCCTCGCGGAGCGCGTGGATCGCGCGGGCGAGACGGTCGTGCGCGCTGTCCTTGCGGCCGGCCGCCGACGGCTCCTCCCGCGCCAGCGTGCTCGACCCGATCTTGATGACGACACGACGGGCTCGCCGCAAGGCGGCGCGTTGATCGCTCATATGCGTACTGCGCTCACGGTCTCGTCGAACGCGGCATCGAGACGGCGGACGAGCCACCCGGGCGCGCTCGCGATCGAGATGAAGACACCGTCGACGAACTGGGTGGATTGATCGCGCAGGTCCTCGGGCGCGATCGGACGGTTCTCTCGCGAGCCCTTGCCCTCGGTGGTGAGGGCGTAGACGAGCGCCTGGTCGATCGCGCGACGCACACGCCGCGCTTCTTCGACGTCGATGCGCACGGAACGGATGACACGCGCGGTGTCGATGTAGCGCTCGAGCAGGTGCCCGAGGACGAACGTGCCGAGCGCGGTCCGAACGGGACCGAGCATCGCGAGCGGACCGAACCGTCCGAGCACGCGCGTCACCGCGAACGTGACGCCTTGCTGGAGGTAGCTCTTCGCACCGTCCGTCCCGATCGGCTCGATCAGCACCGTGCGGGCTTCGGGCGTGAGCGAGAGCCCGTGACGCGACGTGAGATCGTGCACGAGCGCGCCGCGAACGCGCCGGACAATTGCGTCGGGTACCCACGGGAGCGGCACCACCCCCGAGGCGGCGCCGAGCATCGTGTACGTGCCGAGCCTGCCCCCGCCGAACTGCGGGCGCCCGAGCGACTCGCTCCGGCGCGAAGCGATCCCGTCCTCGGCATCCTCCACGCTCGCGGTGGCGGCCCTGTCCTTGCTCATCGGGGCCACATTACCCCAAACCTCAGGTGAGCGCGCGAAACGCCGGCACGAGCTCGACGACGGAGACGTTCGCCCCATCGCAGAGCGCGATGAGCTCTCCCGTGGTCATCTCGCTACCGAGGTCGAGGAGGATGTGCGATCCGGCGTCGAGCTCCATCCTCGCGCCACGGCTGGCGAGGGCAGGTGCGAGCGCATCGACCGGACCGATCATGCGCGCCACGAAGCGCCGCCCCGCCGCCGCGAGCTCGGCCGGCGGCCCCTGCCCCTCCACACGGAGCGCCGAGGCCACGATCGCCTCGTCGGCGCTCTGCGCGAGCGGACTAGTGAGCGGCATGCGGGGCGCGAAGACGATCCACGCGTGATCGCCACCGAGCGCCTCGGCCAGGACCTTCGCGTACGCCATGGCGAGCTCGTCCGGCAGTCCGCCGAGGGGATCCTCGAGCGCGATCACCTCGGCGCCCGTCGCGAGCGCCGAGGCAACGACGGTCGCGCGCCGCGCGTGCGGAACGAGCCTCGCCAGCTCGGTCCGCGCCATCGCGTCGAGGTGGAGCTTCGCGATCGCGGCCTGCGCGCTCGCGCGCGCCTCGGACGCGGGCACGCCTGCCAGACGCGCGCTCCACTGGACGTATTCCGTGACCGTCCAGCGAGGCGGCACCGGCGGGTCCATCGGAGCCCCGGCGACGACACCTCGGGCAGCCGCCTCGCCGGCTGCGACTCCGCGGACGTCGAGCGATCCCCGAACGACGGCGGCGAGCCCGGTCACCGCATCGAACAGCGCGCGCGGCGCTCCGAGGACGAGCACGTGCTCGCCCGTCGTCCGGAGCGTGATCCCGTCGCACGCCGGCAGGCCGGCGACGTCGACGCGAAGATCGTTCGCGACGAGGAGCGGCTCGGAACGGGTAGCGGCAGCGGAGCTCACTCGCTCGGACGATAGCACGGGCGAGTCCTGCACCTCGGTCGAGCGCCGCATGCACGCATCCACGCATCACCAACACGTCTCCCGCCCGAGCGGGATAGCTAGGCAACTTGGCGCAACTTGGCCAACGATGGGCGCCGCGCTAGCGTCGACTCCATGGGGAAGCCCGTCATCTTTTTCGCGCTGGCGCTCGCGTTCGCGGCCGTTTCCGGCACCGCATGCAGCGATGATCCGACGCGACCGGCCGTGCTCACCGACGGTCCGGCTCGGCCGGGGGTGGCCGGCGGCGGCGGTGGTGACGGCGGCAGCTCCGAGGCCGGGCCGACGGACGCCGGCGACGGCGGCACGTGCACGGACCTGGAGAACACGGGGTTCGTGGTCGACGAGAGCGTGGTGAACGACGAGCTGCCCGCGGGCACCGGCGGGGCGATCGCGGACGGTACGTACGACATCACCGGGGTCCGCCTGCACCAGGGCGTCGCCGCACTGCCCGGACCGACGGGGAGCTCCTATCAGGGCTCCATCCGGGTGACCGGCGCGACCTACGAGCGCGTCCTCGTATTCAAGAGCTCGGCCGGCGCGGGCTCGGAGGTCCGTAGCACCGGCACCCTCACCCCGAGCGGTATCAACGCGACCATCGCCCTCACCTGTCCAAGCCCGACCCAGGAACACGTGACCTATTCGGTCCTGAACGACACCCTGACGGTGTCGAACCTGGTCACGAAGGCGTCCTTCGTATTCACGAAGAGGCCTTGATTTCGGATTCTTTTGGTAAGCTCCCGCCCGCCATGAGCCTCGTCCAGTCCTTCCGCCACGTCGCCCTCGCCACTGCCGTCACCACGTTCGCCGCGATCAGCGTCGTCGGCTGCGGAGGAGGCGCCGACCCGAAGACGGCCAACGTCGCCTCCAGCCCGATGCCGGAAGGCGAGGTGTGGACCGGCGTCTACTTCCACCCCGTGTACGGCTACCTCCACATGCAGGAGGAGGGCGCCAACGTGGTCGCTCGCTGGAAGCGCACCGATCAGAGCCACTGGGGCGAGCTCAGCGGAACGACGACCGGCAACGTGTTCCGCTACACGTGGAAGGAGCACAAGATCGGCATGGTCGGCGCGAGCGCCACGACGAAGGGCAAGGGCTACTTCGTCTACTCGGTGAACAAGGAAGGCATCGGCGCGCTCGACGGCGAGTTCGGCCTCAACGACTCCGAGGTCGGCAGCAGCTGGAAGAACATCAAGCAGGTTCGTATGCCCGTGGACCTCAAGTCGATCGGCGGCGACGCCGAGGGCGTCACGCCCGGCCAGCTCGGCAACTGAGCGACGAGCTCGGTACCAGCCTCGTCCGCGATCGCTTCGAACGATCCGAGCGCCGCGCGCTCGCCGCGTCCGTCAATCTGCAGTGCAGCGACGGAGCGGCGACGGCGGCGTTTTCTTCATCAGCGCCCTGACGGCGCCGACCTCGGGTGAGGGCTCGCAGCGGCGAGCCGCGCAAGCTTCACTTCTTCCAGGGCACGAGGAAGCCGTTGTAGACGTTGGGGTCGACGCTCTGCGCCTCGACGCCGTCGCCGAGAATTGCCGTGCCCTGGAAGATACCGGCATGAAGGACGGCGTTGGCGAGCGGGTTGACCTCCACCGCCGTCGGCTCGAGGTTCTCGCCGCGAATGGCGCGAACCCAGCCCGTGTTCTTGCCCGTCATCGACGCCTCGAACGCGACCGTCGCGCCGATGCCGTCAGGTCCGGCAGGCAGCGAGACACCTTCGAGGTCGATCGGCCCCGGGCCGTACGTCGCCACCACGTACGTCCGGCTGTCTCGCCGCGTGATCGCGACCGGAGCATCGTCGTTCGCACCGCCGTAGCGGATGAGCGAGGTGATGTCGGCGGTCACGGAGAGCTCGCCGACCACGATGTCCGTGCCGCCTGCGGACGTGTACGTCTTGCCTCCGATCGTGGTGAAGCTCCCGGTCAGCGTCGCCGTGAACGCCACGCCCGCGCCCCCTCCGCGGCTCGCGAGCCGGCCAACGCGCAGCTGCCCGGCCGCGGTCTCCGGCATCTCCGCCGCGCCCATGCGCGCCCCGGTCGACGCGCTGAGGCGCACGATGACGTCGCGGCGCGTGTCGTCGGTGAGGTCGGCGCTGCCCTTCGAGTCCTTGAGCGGGCGGGCGGCGATCCGGAGCGCAGCAAAGACGTCGCCGTTGGTCGCCAAGGCGACGCCGCGGACCGAGTTCTGGGCCGACGACGCGCCGATCCGGTTCACCCACTTGGCGCGGAGCGTCGACGGATCGAGAGAGGCGACGACGGCGTTCGAGGAGTCGAGCACGGCCGGGATGGTCTCCGTGCCGCTCGGGCTGATGTCGACCGTGATGCTGCCGAGCGCCCGGTACGCCAGGACGAGGCCATTATCGGCGAGCGCGAGGTGCGCACCGCTCCCGCCCGACGTGCCGGAGATGGTGCTCGCGGCGATCCCTTCGCCATCCGACGCCTTCAGGCGAGCGATGTACGGAGCACCGCGACCGGGCTGCATCGCATAGGTGACGCTGGCCCCGCCGCCGAACGAGAGCGTGTCGCTGGCGAAGGTGCCGGCGATGTACACGTTGGAGCCCGCGTCGACCGCGAGCGCGTCGACGCTGTCCGAAGCGCTGCCACCAAAGACGCGGTTCCACAGCACCACACCGGCGGGGGAGATCTTGAGCACCGCGATGTCGGACTGGCCGCCGCTCGCCGCGAGGGTCACGCCGAGGATCGTCGTGGGCCGATCGAACGTGAACGCGAGGAACGTATTCCCCGCTCCGTCGATGGCGACGTGCGGCCCATTCGAGGCCGTTGCCGATTTCGGAAAGTGGAGCGGAGCTCCGGCGTGCTGCGTGACGACGACGGCGGCGTCGGCGTCGACCGCGGCGTCATCGCCAGTCGCCGCGTCGTCCCCCGGAACGCTACCGTCCGCTTCCCCGGTCCCGGCGTCGCCGCCCTGAGCTCCAACCGGAACGACGTTCGGCTCGTCCCCGACGCACCGTACCTCGCCGAGCGCGACGAGTGACAACGCGATGACAGGAAGCACCCTGATGGACGAACGACGAAGCATTCTCCCAGTGTAGTGCACGGTCGAGCTTCGACGTTCGATTCGTAGCGCCGCCGCGCGTGCCCCGCCCGGCGCTCTGCGTCATCGTGTAGGTGACCGAATGGCGGTGGAAGCGCGGCTTCGGAAACGCTAAGAAGCGCGCATCATGACGATGCCCCTCGAGCATCCGGATACGTTCGTTCGTCGTCACATCGGACCGAGCCCCGAAGATCAGGCTCACATGCTGAAGGCGCTTGGCGTGGCGTCCCTCGACACACTCGTCGGGGAGACCGTGCCCAAGTCGATTCGTCTCCAGCGTGCGCTCGATCTCGGACCCGGAATGACCGAGGCTGCGCTGCTCGAGCGAGCGCGCACGATCGGACAGAAGAACGAGGTCTACCGGTCGTACCTCGGCATGGGTTACTCGGACTGCATCACCCCGCCGGTAATTCTGCGCAACATCATCCAGAACCCGGGCTGGTACACGCAGTACACGCCGTACCAGGCGGAGATCTCGCAGGGCCGCCTCGAGGCGCTGCTCAACTTCCAGACGATGGTGATCGACCTGACCGGCCTTCCGGTCGCGAATGCCTCGCTCCTCGACGAAGCCACGGCCGCTGCCGAGGCGATGCACCTCGCCTACGAGTTCAAGGGCGGGGACGACAAGAAGACCTTCTTCGTCTCGTCGGGTTGCCACCCGCAGACGATCGACGTCGTCACCACGCGCGCAGAGGCGCTCGGGATCACGGTCCGCGTCGGAGACCACGCGACGGCGGACATCGAAGGAGTGTTCGGCGCGATCGTGCAGTACCCGACGACCGACGGCTCGGTCGTCTCGTACCGCGAGTTCGGCGAGAAGGTGCACGCGGCCGACGCGCTGTTCGTCATGGCCGCGGACATCCTCGCGCTCACGATCCTCGAGTCGCCGGGCGAGATGGGCGCCGACATCGCCATCGGCACCACGCAGCGCTTCGGCGTCCCGCTCGGCTACGGCGGCCCGCACGCGGCCTACTTCGCGTGCAAGAACGACTTCGTCCGCAAGCTCCCCGGCCGCATCATCGGCCTCAGCGTGGACGCGCGGAACAAGCCGGCGCTCCGCATGGCGCTCCAGACCCGCGAGCAGCACATCCGCCGCGAGCGCGCGACGAGCAACATCTGCACCGCGCAGGCGCTGCTCGCCGTCGTCGCGAGCATGTACGCCGTCTATCACGGGCCGAAGGGCCTCCGCGCGATCGCGGAGCGCGTGCACGCGCTCACCGCGACCCTGCGCCAGGGGGTCTCGAAGCTCGATCTGAAGGTCGTCCACGACTCGTTCTTCGACACGCTCTGCATCGAGGGCAGCGAGAAGAGCGTCGGCGACTGGCTCGCCGCCGCCGCGAGCAAGAAGATCAACCTCCGCCGCATCTCCTCGACGCGCGTGGGCGTCGCGCTCGACGAGACGACGAGCCTCCGCGACGTGGGTGACCTCGTCGACGTCTTCTCGCTCGGCAAGGGCACCGAGGACTTCGAGACGGTCGCGGAGATGTGGACCCGCGCGATCCCGAAGGACCTCGAGCGGAAGAGCGAGTACCTCACGCACCCGGTCTTCAGCCAGCACCACTCCGAAACGGAGATGCTCCGCTACATGCGCAAGCTCGAGGGGCGCGACCTCTCGCTCGTGCACTCGATGATCCCGCTCGGCTCCTGCACGATGAAGCTGAACGCGACCGCCGAGATGATGCCGATCACCGACGCGTGGTGGAACCGCATCCACCCGTTCGTGCCGACCGCGCAGGCGCAGGGCTACGCGCAGATCTTCTCCGAGATGGAGGGAGCCCTCGCCGAGATCACCGGCCTTCCCGCCGTCTCGCTCCAGCCGAACGCCGGCGCGCAGGGCGAATACGCCGGCCTCCTCGTCATCAAGAAGCACCACGCGGCCCGCGGGCAGGGTCATCGCAACGTCTGCCTCATCCCGGCGTCGGCGCACGGCACCAACCCCGCGTCGGCCGTCATGGCCGGTCTCGAGGTCGTCGTCGTGAAGACGGACGCGAACGGCAACATCGACGTCGCCGACCTCGAGGCCCGCGCGAAGGAATACGAAGCGAACCTCGCCGCGATCCAGGTGACCTACCCGTCGACGCACGGCGTGTTCGAGGAGGAGATCAAGAAGATCTGCTCGATCGTCCACGAGCACGGCGGCCAGGTCTACATGGACGGCGCCAACATGAACGCGCAGGTCGGCCTCTGCCGCCCGGGCGACATCGGCGCGGACGTCGTGCACATCAACCTGCACAAGACGTTCTGCATCCCGCACGGCGGCGGCGGTCCCGGTATGGGCCCGATCGCGGTCGCGGCGCACCTCGGCAAGCACCTTCCCGCGAAGCCGGTCATCGAGCCGCGCTCGCCGGATTCGGTCGGCCCGATCGCCGCCGCGCCGTGGAGCAGCGCCAGCATCCTCCTCATCTCCTGGGCCTACATCCAGATGATGGGCGGCTGGGGCCTGACGCAGTCGACGAAGACCGCCATCCTCAACGCGAACTACATCGCGCACCGCCTCGGCCCGCACTTCCCCGTCGTCTACGTCGGCTCGAAGGGCCGGGTCGCGCACGAGTGCATCCTCGACGTGCGTCAGTTCAAGCGCACCGCCGGCATCGAGGTCGACGACGTCGCCAAGCGCCTCATGGACTACGGCTTCCACGCGCCGACGATGTCGTTCCCCATCGCCGGCACGCTGATGGTCGAGCCGACGGAGAGCGAGTCGCTCGCCGAGATCGATCGCTTCTGCGACGCGATGATCGCCATCCGCGAGGAGATCCGTCAGATCGAAGAGGGCAAGTGGCCGCGCGAGGACAACCCCCTCAAGCACGCCCCTCACACGATCGAGGCGTGCGTCTCCGACGAGTGGACGCACCCCTACCCGCGCGAGGTCGCCGCCTATCCCGCCCCGTGGACGCGCGATCGCAAGTTCTGGCCGTTCGTCTCGCGCCTCAACAACGCGGCCGGTGACCGCAAGCTGATCTGCTCGTGTCCTCCGATCGAGGACTACGCGGCCGAGTAGCTCGCCTGTCGATCCCGGCGCCGGGACCTCCCTCCCGGCGCCGTCATCACTTCCGCGGTGCGGGCTCGAGCGCTCGCGTTTGACGGCGGTGTCGTGGCGGTACGATGTTCCGTCATGCCGCCGCCGCGCTTTTTCTGCGACGCGATGCTCGGAGGACTGTCGCGCTGGCTCCGGGCCGCCGGCTACGACGCCGCGTTCGAATACGGCATCGACGACGGCAGCCTCGTGCGCTCGGCCGCCGAGCAAGGGCGCATCGTGCTGTCCTCGGACGGCGGCGTCTTCGAGCGCAACGTGATCAAGGGCGGAGCCGTTCGCGCTCTCCGCGTTCCGCGAGCGTCACCGCCCGTCGAACAGCTTGCCTTCGTCCTTCGCACGCTGAGCCTCGTGCGGTGCGCACCGAGATGCATGGCCTGTGGCGGCGAGCTGCGCGAGACCTCGAAGCTCGAGGTCGAAGGCCGCGCTCCGCCTCGCTCGTACGCCGCGTACGACCGCTTCTGGACGTGTGCGGTATGCAACAAGCTCTACTGGCACGGCACGCACTGGTCGCGGATCACAAAGGCGCTCGAGGCGATGAGCTGAGGCGCGTTCCGAGGACTGCGCTCAGGCGGGGTCGATGTCGACGTCGCAGTTGAGCTGGTCGCCCAGATCCTCGAGCGCTTGACGGAGCCCTTTCACGCTCACGTTCTTCGGGACGAGGATGAGGATCTCCATCGTGAAGACGGGCGTGCCCATGAACGGCGCCGACTCGAGGCGGGTAACGAGCTCCTCGACGTTCACGCCGTGCTCGCGGAGGTAGGACGTGATCCGATGGACGATCCCGGGCTGATCCATCGAGTACGTCTTGAGCCGAAACGGGACGCCCTCGCGCTGCGTCGGCTCCTTCGGAGCAGGCGTCGAGTACCCCATCGTCAGGCCGATTCGAGGCGCTGCCTCCGTCAGGCGCCGCTTCACGTCGTCGAGCACGGACCTCGTCCCCTCGACGAGCGCGATGAGCGCGAACTGGCCGCGGAGGTTCACCATTCGCGTATCGGCGAGGTTCGCGCCTGCAGCGTGGACTTGTCCGGTGAAGTCGGAGGCGATCCCGGGTCGATCCGGCCCAACGGCGGTGATGACGAGCTCGAGCGGCATTGGTTCCTCCGATTACCCTCATGGTACATCGCTCCCTCGGGAGGAGAGGGGCGGCAGGAGGAACTTCGGGGAGCGCGGGGTCAGAGCGCAGTCATGGCGACGGAGCGAGCTCCGCAGCGCGCTCGGCGCCTCACTGCCCTTGCGGTGCTGGGCCTCACACCCGTCGTCTTCCCCCCGCTCATCATCCGCACGCGCTCCATGGTGATCGGCGACAGGCGGTAGCCCGCGTGTCCGATCAAGGTAATCCGAGGCGTGAGCCACGCGTGCCACCCCGTGCCGCGCCCGCATTCGTGATCATGGCGGCTGGATCTTCGTGGGAGTCTCTCAGCGGTTTCGGCTCGTGTATTCTCGGGCGGCACGCGGCGTGCTCTGTTGTCGACCGATGCGGCGCTGGTCTCTTCCTACCCTCGCAGTTACCGGGCCCCTGATCACCTCCCTCGGCTGCCCGTCCCCCGCCGAGGCGTGCGAGCCGAACGACTGCATGGATCGTCCCGCCTTCGCGGGCGAGACTCTTCCGCCGGGGACCCGCAAGGTCCCCTTGCCGATCAACATCTGGCAAGTCGACGAGAAGGACGCCGCGTATGCGAACCATGCGCAGCTCCGGCACGATGGCGAACCGGTCGCCGGTCGAGTCGAGCGGGTCGCGGGGACCCCGATCTTCGTGGCCGACGCGCCTCTCGCAGACGGACGCTACGAGTACGTTCCGGACCCGCGCGACCTGGTCTGCGACGGCACGGCATTGACGTTCGAGGTCGGCGGGGAAGTGCCGCCGCGTCCGGTTCGGACAGGGACGCTTTCGGTCGTGAAGTCGTTCGAGCCAGCCGCCGACCACATGTGCGGGCCTGAGCACGACACGGAGTACGCAAAGGTTCTCCTCGAGCTCCCGGAGCACGTGTCCTCGTGGAAGGCGCTCACGCGGATCCGCATCGACGTCATCGAGGCTCCGACCCCCGCGCCGCGGCGATCGTACGATGTCAGTCTGACTCGAGCCACGAGCACCGGTGAGCTCTTTTCGGCGGAGTGCAGCGGCGAGAGCTTCGAAGTTGCAAAATACAAGGTTCGCTACACGGCGATCCTCGTCGACGAGGATGAGTCGCTCGAGCCAGTGGAGGTCGCGTTCGATCTCGACTGTAGCTCCGCTCCATCGAAGGCTCCGCAGCGGCCATCGAACGGTCCGGAGGGGCCATCGAACGGTCCGGAGCAAGGCCTCGCTCCGGACGCGGCGAGCGGCTGCTCGCTCGCCGCGCCTCTAGGAGCACCTTCGTGGCCGACGCTCGCCGCTCTCGTCTCCGCCGCGGCGCTCGTTGCCGTGCGTCGTCGCGCGCGAGCGGGAAGGCTCCGCTCCAGCTAGAACGTACTTCGGGCGTTACGTCCACTCCGGGAGCGGTCGGTCGAACCGCTCTTGCCCGCCTGCCCGCCGTGTGATCGACGGCTACTTGTTCACGCGGTAGAGGCGACCGTCGAGCGAATACCCCGTCAAATAGTGGAAATAGAGGTGCGTCGCATCGGTGCGCAGGCGCGCAAAGATCTTCGAGCCGCCGCCGCTGCGAAAACCGAGCTTCGCGACGATCGTCGTCGTCGGGCCGCCGGCGAGGGGACGCCGCTTGATCGTGCCGCCTTCGTCGACGTCCGGATCCAGGTTTCCGCTGGCCCAGTACACGTAGGTGTCGTCGGCGGTCACGGCATGAATCGGGGCCTCCTTGGGCTCCCTCGCAAGGACCTCAGCGGGACCGCCGTCCATCGGGATGCTCAGGACCTCGGTGTCAGTGCCCGCGTAAACACGACCGTTGCGCACCGTGGGCGATCCGGCGGGCGATCGCTTCAATCGACGAAGGACGACCGGGTCGCCACCGCTCGTCGCCACCTTCGTGAGCGCGCCCTCCAACGAGTGCCAGTAGACGAAGCCCTCATCGACGACGAGCTCCGTTGACAGGCTGGTGGCCCCGAGTGTGGTCGGCGCACCGCCGGACTTCGACGCCTTCATCACGGCCGAGCTCGTCGCCCAGTAGACGTTGTCGTCGTCGGTGGCGACGGCTCTCGCTCCCGGCTGTCTGGCCGCGATCACCTTCGAAGGCCCGTCGTCGAGGACGAACGATTGCACGGAGCCATCGTCGTAGGTCGGCATCCTCGAAAGCGAACCGAACTCCGAAAAGAAGAGGAGGCCTCGATCGACGGCAATCCCCACCGGCCTGTTGAGATCTCGAACGAGGGTCGTCGCTGCTCCGCCTCCCACCGGCATGCGCTCGATGGTCCCCTCATACGTGTTCGTCCAGTAGAAGAAAGAACCGTCGAGCTCGAACGTGCCGATCATTTGCTGGTCGACGAGCGTCGTGAGGATTCGGCACACGCCATCGAGGACGAGCGCCTTCGAGCGCGCGTCTGGAGCGACGCATCGACCGGACCTTTCGCCGTTGCCAGTCCCGTTCTCGCCGCTTCGGCCACCGCTCGTGTCGTCGACGAGCATGCCTCCGCAGGAGACCAACGCGGTAAGAAGTGCCAACGCGACAACCGACGGCCATCGGCCCCCCTGCGCGGCAGTGGTGGCATCGGTCAAAGAGGGCATTGCGCGCAGCCTACCAAAGGGCCCGCCGCACGTCCCTGTCGACGCTCGCGCGAACGAACGAGCGTCCGGCCCGCGCGCTCGCTTTCTGTGCGACGCTACGGGACGAGGCGGCTCAGGAAAGGGCGATGCTTCACTGCGAGGGAACGACATGCACTATCCGGATCTCGGCACCGAGTGTCAGATCGCGCGTGGCCCTCGCGTGCGGGCCGTCGGTTGGCTCGCGGCGGGTCTCGACTTCGGCTGCGGTGAGATCGACGGCAAGGTCGTCGAAGTCCTGACGCATCTGCGAGAAGAGGGCTGGGTTCACATCGCGATGCCGGGGATTCATGAATGCGAGCTCTGCCACCAGGCACGAGAAGCTCGGAACATTCTGGTTCCGTCGCGCGACGTGCTCTACGTCGCCCCGGCGATGGTGATTCACTACATCGCGGAGCACGCATACCTTCCACCCTCCGAGTTCTGTGCAGCGGTTCTCGGGTGCCCGGCCCCGACAACGGACGCGTACTACGAGGAGTTGCGCCGCTTCATCGATGTCTACTCCGTCGGCCACCCCGTGACCGCCGCCGACTTCGACCGGTCCACGCGCGCGCACCGAGAGTGGCGTGAACAGATCGCTGCTAATCGCAGAGCAGACGCCGAACGAAAGCGATTCACATGGTGACGTGCTCACGCGCGTGGCAATGCAGCCTCACGCGCTCATCGCGCGCCGCTTGTCGTCACGTGAGAGCTCGCGACGACGCCCGAGTCTGTGGCTACCAGCCGTAGACGCCGAAACCGACGCTGAGCAGAACCCGCGCACCGAGGAGGTTCACCGATGGACCAAGCACCTCCGTGCCGCGCTTGTCGTCCAGACGCCAACTGCCGTCCACGAACTGAGCGACGACGCCCCCGCGCAGATCGAAGACGAGGTTCCACCCCTCCGCCCCGGATGCTCGCCCGAGCGGGATGATCTGCTCCGCCCCGAGGTCCAGCGTCACGACGCCGGATTCTTGCTTGACGCGATCGTCCTTCTCCCCGACTCGGAGCACATGGGCGTCGGTCTGAATCGTCGAGACCCCTGCGCCGGCCAAGCCGAATAGGGAGAACCCGCCCGTGCGAAAGACGTCGTACCCAGCGGCAAAGATGATGTCCCCGATGGACGTCCACACGTCCGCTTCGTCGCGGCTCGATCTGGACTTCTTGCCGCTCACGTTCACGACGAAGTCGAATCGAATACGACCAAGGTTGCCACCGCCGCCGATACCGAACAGCGTCGGCGACACCCCCGATACTCCGGAGTATCCACGTTCCTCGAGCAACCTGTCGATCCGACCGACGGAGATGGACCGGGCACCGCCGCCCAACCTCAGCGCGATGCTCACCACCCGCCTCTCCGGCGAAGCAAGCGCAGGAGCTGGGGGTGGCTCCGGGACGGCTTCGTGCTCCACCGTCCGGAACCCGAAGAGCATCAAGCGGCTCTCCCCGGCCGGCCACATTTCGAAACCATGCCCCGTGGGGGGAATGTCGAGCACGCCTGTGGGGATGGCGATCCGCGCCCGCCCATGAAGGAAGGCGGCTCGATATCGGATCCATCGAGACGAAGACGACTGCACCTCCAGCACGGTCGTCGTCTCCGCTTTGCGGAATGCGAACTTCAAGAGGGTCGGCTCGCCGCTCGCTTCGTCGGCGAGATGCAAATCCATCACCTCACCTTCTGCATCGACCGTTCCAGCCAAGCAGAGCGTCTCGCCCAGCTCGATGATCGTGTCGACGCGTCGGCCCTCCGCCGGCGGCTCGTCGTCGACGGGGACGAGGATCGCCTCGTCCGGACGCGTGGTCACCCCATGGCACTGCATCGGGGATGCGGCTTCGGCACGAGCCACACCGGAACGGCAACACCACAGGGCCAGCGCCACGCCGATCGAGACGAACCTCATGAACGACTGCGCCAGAAGCTTCTCCTCTCGTCTCATCGACATCGTCTCGTCGACACGCGACATCCCGAGCTTGGCTCGTCCGACTGCGCCGCTTCCCAAACCGCGAAGACTACGAGATCGCTCCTTGACCGGAAACGACGTTTCACGCACGAAACACAGACACGCGACCAACGGCGGAGCTTGGCCTTCGACGTGCAAACAAGCGGACGACGCATGTACAGTCGACGCGTGCCCGGTCCGCAGCGTCTCTTCCACGCCATCGTCGTCCTGGGGACCGCTCTCTCGAGCTGCGGAGGAAGGTTGGATCGCCCCGACGACGGCAAGGACGCCGAAGGCAACGACGGCGGCGTTGCCGATTCCGGACGACAAGCCGACGCGGGCAACACCTGCGTGGGCTCGGCGGACAAGCCGGAGGACTGTGCGTCGCCGGCCGATTTCTTCTGCGAGTATTGCTCGCCGACCGGAAGGAAGTGCCACTGCAACGCGAGCGCCCCCGACGACGCGACCGCCTGCGAGAAGACGCAGGACTATCACTGCCAGAGCTACGAGCCGATGACGGGATGCACGTGCGTGCGCGGCTCGCCGGCGAACCCGAGCGAGTGTGAGGCGTCGGCTTTCTTCTTCTGCCGCGTCGAGCAGCCCCTCATCGGTTGCGAATGCATCACGGTCATCACGCGATGAGCCCGCGAACGAGTGCGTCCCTGCGAGCCGCGTGTTGAAGGCCTTCCCGGAGCTCGCGAAGGCGGCGCGACGGCCCCTCCCTGACGGTGCCGAGGAGATCGGGCGACTCGATGCCACGAGCCGCGCCCTCCTTGCGAACGCGTGGGCCACGCGGGCGCGTTCCGAGCTCGACGCGTCGTCGGCGTTTGCGACGATGCTCCATGGAATCATCACCCTCGATGTGGAGCCGAGCGTGCGGTGGCTGGCGGCTCGTGCGGTCTGCGACGAGCTGAGGCACAGCGAAATCTGCCGGCACATGGCCGCCTGCTATGGCGCTGACGTCCCTGCCCTTGCACCGCCCCGGCGCGTGGAGCAAGCGACGGCGGGCCCCGTCGTGCACGCGATCGCGAACTGCGCGATCAGCGAGACCATCGCAAGCGCGTTCCTTTCGCGCTCGCTCGACGAAGCGCAGAGCGCGCTGTCGCATGCCGTCGTCCGTGAGCTCCTCGAAGACGAAGTCGATCACTCGCGCATCGGCTGGGCGCTCCTTGCGGGGATGGACAAAGGTGAGCAGCGGGCCCTGACAGCAGTCCTTCCACAAATCGTGCGGATCGTCCGGAACCTTTGGCTCGATGCCGCCGAGAAGACCGGCGACGATCTCCCCCGCGGACACGGATGCCTCCGTGGGACGGATCTCCTCACGGTGGTGGACGACGCGTTCCGCGAGCTGGTGATCCCGGGCTTGTCCTACGCAGGCATCGACCCGACGAGCGTCCGCCGCGAGCTCGGCTGACGAGCTCATCGCCGATCGAGGCCGAAAACCGAGGGCGTGCGATGAGCGCCCAAACAACCGCCACTGTCGGCGCAGTCCAAGCCGCTTTGACGCTTATTCCCCCTCTAGCGCGAGCGTGTCCAGCGGTCGCTCATGGGGCAACGAGTGTCCCCGCGGCCTCGAGACACGATAGGCCAAGCAGGCGCCGGTCGACTCCGTGGATCCGAGGTATGCTCGCCGACGCGATGCCCGTCTCGGCAGCACACGCGAAGGATCCCGTCGTCGCCGGACCGCTCGGAGGCCTTGCGCTCTCGGCGGTCCGTGCGGCCACGCCGATGATGATCGTGCGCGCGGTGCGCTGGTACCGCGACCTCGCGCGCCTCGGGATCCACCTGCCCTTCTTCCTCGTGCATGACTTCGGGCTCCTCTACGCAGCGCCGAAGGAGCAGCTCGAGATCGGAGCGCGGCCCGGGCTCGATCACGTCGCGGCTCGGGTCCCGCGCTCGGCCGAGCTCCTCGCGACCTACCGCTCCGTCCTTGGCGAGATCGCTCAGAGCGAGGCCAGCGTGCGCGCCCGGAGCATGCGGCTCAGCGATGACCTCGTCGTCGTCGTGCTCGCGCGTGTCCTCGGCTCGCTCGTCCAGCGCACCAACAACATCAAGCCGCCCTACGCCGCGTCGCTCCCGCTCGATCCCGAGATGGTGCGCGATCTCGACTCCCAGCTCGCCGGGCTCTTCGCATCGCTGCCCCGCAACTTCGAGATGGCGGTGCTCGACGGCCTCGCACGGTCGCGCCTCCACATCCTCACGCTGGCGGACGCACTCGACCTCGACACGCTCCGCCTTCTCGGCATGCTCGGTCCGGAGTCGACCGCCGCGGGGGCGCTCGCGCACGTCGATCTGCTCGCCGCGATCTCGAGCCCGGCCGCGAACGACATCGTCAACTTCTCACTCGAGCTCCTCCCGAGCGTGCTCGAGACGCATCGCGCGAAGGCGACCGGCACACACGCGGTGCACGGCTACGCCGGGATCGGCAACAAGGGCTCGCTCGACTCGCTCGTCCTCACCGAGCTCGCCTGGGACGAGAACGAGTTCGCCCGCCGGATGATCGAGAACGAGATCCTCTATTACACGCGCGAGCAGGCGCCGGACGAGGCGCGTCGCCTCCACTACCTCCTCATCGACGCGTCCGCCTCGATGCGCGGCGACCGCCAGGTGTTCGCGCGCGGGCTGTCGATCGCGCTCGGAAAGAAGCTCCAGCTCGCGGGCGAAGAGGTGTGGATGCGCTTCTTCGACTCCCGCCTCTACGACGTCCAGCGTTCGCGCCCGGGCCAGCTGCCCGCCGCCTACATCCTAGGGTTCAAGGGCGAGCGCGGGCGCAATCCGGCGCGCGTCTTCGCGCAGCTCGCGACCGAGCTCGCCCTGCTCCGCGCGCGCGATCAGCGCGACCCGGTCGTGCACCTCATCACGCACGCGGCGCTGCACGTCCCGAGACAGCTCGTGCAGGAGGTACGTCGCCAGGCGCACCTCTTCGGCGTGTTCATCCTGCCGAGCGGCGGCGAGCTCGATCTCGAGTACCTCGACCTGCTCGAGGGCCACGCCGTGGTCGACCACGCCACGCTCACGGAGAAGACGGCGCGCGCGGCAGCCGCGACGAAGATCGTCGACGCCGCCGCGGAGCTGAACGATCGCGTCCCGCCGTCGCTCGCTCCGCGAAGCATGCGTCCCGGCGGCGGGGCCGACGAGGCGCCGCCCTCGCTCCGCCCGCCGCGGACGTCGATGCCGCCGCCCGGTCGCTGACTCGCTCGCGCGCGTGTTTCTGGCTGCCCTTTCGCCCAGATCCCACCCCGATTGGTAGGGGCGATGTCTCATCGACTCGTTTCAGCGGGGCATATCGAGTCTCGCCCGCTCTCGCCGACGGCATACGACATGCTCCACCGAGACCTCGATGCGACGTCTGCGACAGATGGCTGGAGCGATGTTCATGGTTGTCGGGTTTGCGCTCGGATGCGATTCCGCGCCCGGGTCCGGCTCCAAGGTATCGAAGCAGGGTAACGGCGCCCCTGGCGACGCCGGCGGCCTCGGCGACGCCGGCGGCCTCGGCAACTACGGCAACTACGGCGACTACGGCGACCACCCAGTCGCGGTGACGACGACGATCTCGGCAGAGCGGCGGGGCGAGCTCGCCAAGCTTCAAACGCAGCTCGACACGGTGAAGGACCTCGACGCGGCAGGCTTCGCCGCGTCCTACGCGGTGCCGTTCACGACGACGCTCGGTTACGACCCGCTGACCGCGAACGGCGTCGATCGGATCGCGGCATCGAGCTTCGCGCTCGACGAGGACGAGAAGGCGGCGCTCGGTACGAACGGATTCGTCATCAGTGAGCGCAAACGCTTTCCGACCTTCGGTTACGGCTATCTGAGCATCTACAGCGACGACCTGCCCGTCTACGTGTCGGCGGACTCGATGCTCTATGCCGTGCACTCTTCATTCGACGACATCTTGAAGGCGATCGAGGAGAGCGTGCTCCGCACGAAGCTCGCGAAGCTTCTCGACCGCATGCGCTCCGCGCTCGCTGGCGGTGCGGGATCGGGGCTCTCTCCCAGGGCCCGCGCCGACGCAGATGTGTACCTCTCCGTCGCTGCGAGCTTGCTCGCTGGCCGGTTCGATGGTCCCACGGCCGGAGGTGACGCTGCCGCTGCGGGGATGCTGTATTCGAACGCGGCCAAGGCATCGGACCCCACGACGGTCAAAATCTTCGGCGTCGCGCGCAACATCGACTTCTCGCAATTCAAGCCACGCGGCCACTACACCAAAAGCGAGAAGCTCAAGACGTACTTCCAAGCAATGATGTGGCTCGGACGCATCGATCTGCGCCTCCTGGAGACGATGCCCGACTCCACTCAGGTGTTTCGGCGAAACCAGCTCGAGGCCGCGTACGTACTCCGTGCGCTCATGGACGAAGCCGCGCTCGCGGAGTGGAGGCAGATCGACGCGACGATCGGGGGGTTCGTCGGCGAGCCGGACAACATGACGCTCCCGCAGCTCGATCGCCTGCTCGCGGACCTGAAGATCGACAGCCCATCGCAACTCGCGGGGCTCCCGGATGCCACGATCGCCCAGGCGATCGTCGACGGCGCCTACGGCGCGCAGCGCATCTCGAGCCACATCATGGTGAACGGTCTCGGCAGCGGGACGATGCCGCTCTCCAGCACGTTCCTCCTCCTCGGTCAGCGCTACGTGCTCGACAGCCACGTCTTCTCGAATGTCGTCTACGACCGCGTCAAGCACGGCGCCGTGCCCCGAATGATGCCAAACCCGCTCGACGTCGCTTTCGCCGCATTCCGCAACGATCAGGCGGGCCAGCTGCTCGGTCCCGAGCTCGAGCGCTACGACTACGCCTCCGACCTCGCATCGATGCGCGTCCTCGCCGAGGCCCACCCGCAGACGTACTGGGAGGCGAACCTCTACAACGAGTGGCTGTCGATGTTGCGGACGCTCTCGCCGACGTCCGACGTCGCGAGCCCATCCGCCGTCGGGCTGCCGCGCGTCACCGGCACGGAAGCATGGGGGCGACGGCTCCTCTCCGCCCAGCTCGCATCTTGGGCGGAGCTCCGTCACAACACGATCCTCTACGTGAAGCAGTCGTACACGAGCGAGGCTTCCTGCGAGTATCCCGACGCCTACGTCGACCCGTATCCGGAGCTCTTCACCAAGCTGGCGGCCTTTGCGGCTCGTGGCTCGACGTTGATGGCCGAGCTGGAGCTCCCCGACGATCTCCTCGTCCAGGCCGTAGCCACGTACTTCGAGCGCGTCCGCCGCGTCGCCGCGACCCTGGGGGCGATGGCGAAGAACCAGCGCACCGGCGCACCGCACACGGCCGAGCAGCTCGCATTCATCAACGAGCTCAACTTCCGCCCGAGCGGAGGCTGTGGCGGCGGGCCGCCGAGGCTCAATGGCTGGTACGCGAAGCTCTTCTTCGACGTGAGCGCTGCGACGGAATCCAATCCGATCGTCGCCGACGTCCACACCCAGCCGACCGACGAGAGTGGCGCGGTGGTAGGGCGGATCCTCCACGTCGGTACCGGCACACCGCGAACGATGGTCGTGACGGTGGAGAGCTGTTCGGGCCCGCGCGCGTACGTCGGCCTGGTGTCGAGCTACCACGAGCGCATCACGGAGGACTTCGAACGACTGACCGACGAGAGCTGGGGGACGGGCTTCATCGAGAATCCGCCTCCGGACGTCGGCTGGATCAAGGACCTCGTTCAGCGCTGATCCTACCGTGCCACCCGGCGATCAACGGCCGACGCCGAGGTCGTGGTGCGCCTTCACGCGATCGGCGGACAAGGCTTTGTCGTACACGGCGACCTCGTCGAGGACGCCTTCGAAGTCCTTGCCGCCCAGGAAGAGGATGACGTCGGCGGCGCGCGCCTCACGCGCGTCGGGAGCACGGCCCGCCGCGATGCCGTCTCGGTAGAGGACGAGCTCGTCGCCGTCGTAGGTGGCGACCACGTGCGTGAACGCTCCGAGCTTCGGCGCCGAGGACGAGACCGAGGTGCTGACGTCGTCCACGTGACGTTCGAACGTCAGGCCGACCGGATCGAGCAGCGACAGCCCCACGTTCTGACGTCCCGCGGGGCTCGACCATTCACGGCTGACGAAGTAGCGGACGGTCGGCTCGATGCGGAGCGGCTTCACCCAGCCCTCGATCGAGAAGGGCTTTCGGCCGCCGAAGTCGAAGCCGCTGCCGAGGGCGGAGACGCCCGCGACCGTGCCGTCGAACCCGACCGCGCTGTTCGGGTCCGCTGCGATCGCTCCGGGCGCTCCGAACACGCAATTCCCCGAGTAGGCAGCGTGGTTACCGTGCCCGGACTCGTCGAGGGCGACCGCTCCGCTCGTCTCGCCGAACCGCCAGTACGCGATCGGCGCATCGGCGATCACCGCATCACGGTAGGCAGGGCTCGCGACGTCGCGCTCCGGAGGGGCGACCTCGCTGACACCGGCGTCCGGGCCGCCGTCGCTCGCCGCCGGGGCGAGGTCGGCAATGTGGACGAGGCACCCCGTGAAGGACACGATGATTCCCCCGACGAACAGCAGCGCGCGAGAGGACGATGCCCGCGACGTCACGCGACGAGCGTACCAGAGTCGTGATCGTCAGCGATCGTGGCGCGCGCGGATCATGTTGAGATAGCGCCTTCCGATGCCGAGCGCCGCGGCGGCGCGCTGGGTATCGCCCCCGTGCTCGGCAAGCGCCTGGGCGAGGTAGGCGCGCTCGAACGTATCGAGCACGATCTGCTTCGCCCGCGTGAACGGCAGCTTGCTGGCGAGGACACGCCGGAGCACGTCGAGATCGAGCTCGGCGCCGCGCGCGCTCGCCGCCCCGGTCTCGACCTCGGCGGCCTGACTGACGGGCTCGCCCTCCGTACCGAGGACGAGCTGGCGAGTCACCGCGTTACGGAGCTCGCGGACGTTCCCCGGCCACGAGTAGGCCTCCCACCTTCGAAGGATGTCGGGGCTCAGCGCGTGCTCGTTTCCTCCGAGCTCCTTCCAGAAGTGGCGCGCGAGCAGCCCGATGTCGCCACGTCGATCGCGGAGCGGCGGGAGCTCGATGCGCGCGATGGCGAGACGATGAAACAGATCATCGCGGAACCGTCCCGCCTGGACCTCGTCGTCGAGGTTACGCCGCGTCGCTGCGATGAGGCGGACGTCGACGCGGATGGTCTGCGTGCCACCGACGCGACGGAACTCCGCGCGCTCGATCGCGCGCAGGAGCTTCGACTGGAGCGGGAGCTCGAGGTCGCCGATCTCGTCGATGAGCAGCGTCCCCTCGTGTGCCTGCTCGAACACCCCCTTGCGCTGCCCGACAGCACCGGTGAACGCGCCGCGCTCGTGACCGAAGAGCTCGCTCTCGACGAGAGACGGCGGAACGGCGGTGCAATCGAACACCACGAACGGGCCGCGTGAACGAGGCCCCTCCTCGTGGAGCGCCTCGGCGAGGACCTCCTTGCCGGTGCCCGTCTCCCCCTCGATGATCACGCCGATCGTGGACGCAGAGAGGCGCTTGCAGAGGCCGTACAGGCGACGCATCTCCGTACTGGCCCCGAGCAAGCGGCCGAACTGCATCTGCGGCTCGAGCGGGACGGGGGCGGAGCCGGCGGAACGCTCGACGTAGAGCTCGGTCTCTCCCACGCGGATGCGCTCGCCTCCGCGGACGAAGGCATCCTTGACGGCGATGCCATTGATCCAGGTGCCGTTCGTCGAGCCGAGATCGGTGATGCGGAGCGCGTCGCCAACGAGATCGATCGCCGCGTGGCGGCGGGAGACGAGGCGATCCTGGATCCGGATCGGGCAGACGGAGCTCTGACCGATCAGGAGCCGGGACGGCTGCGACCCGTCGATCGTGAAGGAGTGCGCGGCATGTGCGACATCGCGAAGGAGGAAAGTTGCGCTCGGCTCCGGCGTCGGATCGAACCTGCTCGCCGTCTGGGTCGAGAGATCGTCGAAGTCATCGTCGAAGTCGTCCGGCACGCGGCGATCCTACCAGGCGCCAGGCGATCGCGTCCGGGCCGTCCGCGTGGATCGGTTAGAATGGGCGATCGCCGTGCGGGCCAGCTCCGAGAACACCGAGGGCTTTCCGGAGCGGGTGGGGAGATACGAGCTCCTCGTCCCCGTCGCGAGCGGCGGCATGGCAACGGTGTACCTCGCGCGCCATCGCGGCGTCGGCGGCTTCGAGCGCGACGTCGCGCTGAAGCTGACGCATGCGTCCCTCGGCACCGAGCCCGACACGGCGTACGAGCTCATCGAAGAGGCGAAGCTCGCATCGCGGATCCGTCATCCGAACGTGGTCGCGGTCCTCGATGCCGGAGACGATCAGAACGGCGTCTTCCTCGTCATGGAGTACATCGAAGGCGACACGCTCGCCGGCCTGCTCCGCGCCCATCGCAGAGGCGAGCAGGAGCTACCGCTCGAGATCGCGTTGCGCGCCCTCCTGGACGCCCTCGCCGGCCTTCACGCAGCGCACGAGCTGCACGGCGAGGACGGTACGCCGCTCGGGCTCGTGCATCGTGACTTCTCTCCCCAGAACGTCCTCGTCGGCATCGACGGGCTCGGCAGGTTGAGCGACTTCGGGATCGCGAAGGCGATCAGCCGTGCCGGCTTCACCGGCACCGGGACGATCAAGGGCAAGCTCGGGTACATGTCGCCCGAACAGGTGCGTGGCCGGCCGCTCGATCGGCGGTCCGACGTGTGGGCAGCAGGCGTCGTGGCCTGGGAGCTCCTCACGCGGCGGAGGCTCTTCACGGGTTCGGATCAATCGGCGATCTTCTTCAAGATCGTGAGCGAGGACGCCCCACGCATCCGGTCGGTGAAGCCGGACGTTCCGCAGAGGCTCGACGAGGTCGTCGCAAGCGCCTTGGTACGAGAGCCCGATGGCAGGACGCGAAGCGCCGACGAGCTCCGGCGCCGAATCGAAGAAGCGTGCACGGCTGCGAACCTGCGATTGGCGAGCACGTCCGAGGTCGCCTCGTTCATGGAGGCGGGTCTTGCCGAAAGGCTCGCGACGCGACGCGCGCAGATCGCCGAGGTGCGTGCACGACGCGGCGCGCCTCCGGTGGACGAGGAGACGAAGACTGAAACGTTCGTGCATCGCCGGGTGCCCGAGCCGGCGAGACCTGCCACCCCCACCCCGACGGGCGGAGCGCGTCGCGCCCTCCGAGCGGGCCTGATCGCGGCGGCGATCGTCGTCCCCGCCGGTGTCCTCGCTGCGCGAGCCGCAGGCACGTCGGTGACGGGCACGGCCGCGACGGCCGTCATTGCCTCGACGCCGCAAACCAGCGTGGCGGATGCACCGAGCGGCACCACGACGAGCGTCGACGAAGAAGCTGGCGCGCTTCAGGCAGGCGCGACACCGGCGCCGATGCGCCCGGGCGCTCGTTCCGGCAGCGCACCGCGACGGGCCGGACCTCCTCCTCGGCGCCCGATTGCCGAGACGACCGCGTCATCGCGAAGCCCACACGAGGGAGCGGCAACCGCGCCCCTCACGCAGCCGAGGTCACCGTTCCGGAACCCCTACGAGGACGGGCGTTGAGACGATCGCTGCTCTCCACCATCGCGTGCTCGGCGCTCGTCCTCGTCACGCTCGTGATGGAGCGCGAGGCCTTCGCCGATGACGCACGCTCCGCCGGCGAGCTGTTTCGGAGCGGCGAGGAGGCCTACGCCGAGCGACGCTTTCGGGACGCCGCCTCCGCGTTCGACGAGGCGAACCGAAAAGCGCCTCGCGGTGCGACCGCATATGCGGCCGGAGTCTCGTGGCACGAGGCAGGCGAGCCCGCTCGCGCGGCTGATGCGCTGGAGCTCGCGCTCGAGACCGGCGGCCTCGACGACGAGTCGCGCGTCGATGCACGGACTCGCCTCGCGCGTATCTCGCCGCTCTTGGCGACGATGACCGTGGATGGGCCGCCGGGCGCGCGCGTGACGCTGGCGCACATGACGGACGCAGCCGTTCCGCTGAAGATCCACCTCGCGCCGGGACGGCACGTCGCGAAGCGCGCCGACGTCGCCGGCGCTCCGTCGATCAAGATCGTCGTCGCGGCCGGCGAGTCTGCCCGCGTCGTGCTCTCGGATGTTTCGATCGTCGAGGACGATCCGCCGCCGCCTTCCTCATTCACGAGAACGGCAGGCTGGGTGGGCATCGGCGCTGCGGGGGTGTTCTCCGCAAGCGCGGTCGTGCTGGGGCTCGCGACACTGAAGGCGCGCGACGACTTCTCCGACTCGGGAAACACCGATGCGTCAATGCGCGATCGCGCGCTGTCGTTCCGGACGATGACGAATGTTGCATGGGCAGCCGCGGCCGCCTCCGGTCTCGGCGGGATCACGTTGCTCGTCCTCTCGCCACGCGCGAGCGCCGCCAAGGTGCAGCTCGGCGCCACGGAGCTTCGCTGCACGATCCCATTCCTCTGAGATGTAACGCTCGAGCACGTGACGTCGAGCGTTGCTCAGGGTCGTGGCCAGCGCGCCATGAGGTACCGCGCCACCTGCACCGCCTCCGCGTCTTCGAGCGCGCGCCGATAGACGAGGATCTCTCCGATCTTCCCGTTGAAGAAGTCCTCGGGGTAGTACCACGACCGTCCAATCCTGCCCTCGGTACGGACCCCCTTCGTGAGCGTGCGGGCCGGGCCGGTCTTCGCCACGGCGTCGCCCACACGCAGCGTTGCGGTCGTGGCGGCGGGACATTTCGCCTGGCCCTTCCACCCCTCGTGGACGGCGGAGAAGACATCCCAGCCACGCCCGTCGCTTACGCCGGCAGCAAATACGACGTCCGTCTCTGCACGGTAGTCGAGAGAATATTCATCGATGGTGAGCTCGCTGAGGCGAGCGCACTCGTCCTGCACGGGCGGCCGACCAAGCGCGAGGATCGGCCCCGCCGTCCCTTTGCCATCGAGCTGTGGCCAAACCGCTACGAAGTAACTGAGGCCGGCGGAGAAGTCGTTGAAGCCCGGTGGGAGCTCGAGCACGTCGTCCGCCGCGAAGGCCACGGTCGCTCCCGCCGCGTCGGTGACCCGCAGCGGCTGGGCTGCGCTGTTGGACTGCTTGGCGTCGTTGCCGACGGTGCCGGGCCGAAGCTTCGGGAGCGCGTCGCGCCATACCGTCACGTGTCCGTCGGCGGTGGTCTCGACGCCGTCGTCAGCACGGAGCCACATGATCAGGTCGTCGGTCGGGAACCGCTTCGCGAGGCACTCCGTCGACGACGCGGCGGCTCCCTCACATTCCGCAGGCGAGACGACGTCGGGCGCCGCTACGTCGGCCCCGGCCTCGGCCCCGGACTCGGCCGGTAGCACCGGTCCGCCGTCGATGCCTGGTGCCTCTCCCCCTAGCTGGCTCGTATCGACGAAGAGGGTGCAGGACGCCAGAGCGACAGCGCCCGTGACGATGGCCCAGCGAGAACGCGAGCGAGTCGGTTGCGGCACGGTGATGCGGCGAGCGGCACGTTTCATCCCCAGGTCGAGGATGGCACCGAGACGGCGGCAGGTCAAAGCACCGACTCGCTCCGGTGGGCGTTCACCCGGATCTTCAGGCCTTCAGGTTCGGCAGCGGCCCGGTGCAGCTCGCCGGATCGCCGTACGTGGTGTCGGGCAGGCCGAACGCGTTCAGGATCGAGACGAGCATGTTGTTGTGCGACACGTGCGGATACGTCAGGTAGCGCCCTGTCTTGAAGTACCCGCCTGCGCTGCCGAGCAGGAAATAGGGCATATCGATATAGTTGTGATAATCCGCCTCGGCGTTCTCGGCCCCCTGGAGCATGAGGACGGAATCGAAGAGCGAGCCTCCGAGCCCGTCGGGGGTGTCCTTCAACTTCTGCGCGAAGTAGGCGGTCTGGCCGAGGAACCACTGCGTGATCTTGAGCAGCTGCGCCCGGTATCGGCTCGGTTGATGGGACATCTCGTGGTGCTCGTTCGCGAGCGGGTCGTTCTGGTTCTCCGGGAGACCGAGCCAGGGGAAGTAGCTGAGCCCACCGCCGCCATGGCGGATCGTCATCGTGACCGAGCGGGTGATGTCGCAGCTCAGCGCGATCACGGCGAGGTCGATGAGCGACTTCACCTTGTTCGGGAGGTTGCCGAAGTTGTCGCCCTCGGGGAAGCCGGAGACGGGGCCGGGGTTGCCGCACGAGGCCGAGATCGAGAGCCTGGTCTCGAGATCGCGGATCTGCGTGAGGTGAGCGTCGAGACGAGCGGCGTCGGACGCGCTCACCTTGCCCTTGAGCGCCGTGTAGTCGCCAATCACGCTGTCGAGGATGCTCTTCCGGCGCGCGAGCTGGGCCTGGATCTGCGCCTCGGTGAGCTTCGCATCGGCGAAGATCTTGTTGTAGAGGGCCACCGGCGAGGTCTGAGCGGGCACGTCCTGCTTGAACTCGTCGACCGAGAACGTGTGGGGCTCGGATCCGATCGCGAGGGAGCGGATCTTCGTCTGCACCCCCAGCTTCTTCATCATGTACTGGTCGATCGTCGTCCCGGGGTTCGGGTAGTTGAAGGCGTCGCTGCCGGGGATCGCGTGTCCGGAGAGGAACGCCGTCGCGCCTTCGTAGTGGCCGTTCATCGGCCCCTTCGTCGCGACCGAGCAGTCGATCCCCTTGAAGACGATCATGTCCTGCTTGTGCGCCGCGAGCGCGCTCATCGCGGGAGCGAGCGTGAAGCTGCTCTCGCTTCCCGTCGGGAACCAATCGGCAGCGACGCGGCCGTTGTTGTGAAGGATCGCGACGAAACGCTTCGCGGTCGAGAGACCGCTCCGGGCACGCCCGACGTTCTCGCTTTCCACGTCGCGCGACGGAGGACCGTCGTTGTCACGATTGCAGCCCATCGCCTCGAGGAGCGGGAGCCCGATGGCGATGCTTCCAAGCCCGCGAAGGACATGGCGACGACTCAGCTCGAACTTGCTCATGGTCACTCTCCGAAGACGGAACCGAAGGAGATTCGATGACGCGCGTGGCCGTCGACGACCGCGCTCATGGGCTCGGGGCCCGGTAGAGGAAGCCGTCGGTCTGCGTGAGAGCGACGAGGAGCTCCTGGACCTTGAAGCCGGAAGCCTTGAAGCCGGCGTCGAGCTGCTGGAGCGTGCACTTGTCGGCCTTGCTCTCGATGCGCCCGGCCTGAAAGCGGAACCACTGCCGCGCCACGCACGTCTGCGCTTCGGGGCTCTCGGCCAGCTTCGATGCGAGCTCGACGGCGCCGTCGAACTTGCCGATGGCGGTACCGAACACCTCGCCCGTCGCATCGATCGGCCCCTGGTCGTCGGTGCGCCAGCGGCCGATCGCGTCGTAGTGCTCGAAGCCGAAGCCGACCGGATCGAGCATCGTGTGACAGCCCGTGCACGCCTGCGCCTTCGTGAGCTCGGTGATGCGCTCACGGGTCGACTGGCCATCCTTCGGCTCGGGCAGCGCGAGCGATACGCCCGCGGGCGCCGAGGGCATCGACTGGCAGAGGATCTGCGTGCGGACGAACTTGCCGCGGAGGATGGGCGACGTCTGGTTCGCCTTCGCCATGGAGCTCATGAGACCGAGCTGGGTGAAGATGCCGGCGCGCTGGCTCGGATCGAGGTCCACCTTCCGCAGCTCGGATCCCGTGACGCCCTGGACGCCGTAGAGGGGCGCGAGCAGGTCGTTCGCGAAGGTGTACGGCGCGGTGAAGAGGCCCTTCAGGTCGCCGGTGCCTTCGAACACGACGTGCTCGGCGAAGCGCTCGGTCTCCGCCTTCATGAGCGGGATCATGGCGTCGGAGAACTCGGGGTAGGCCGTGCTGCTCTTGACGACGGTGTCGACCTTGTCGACGCTCAGCCAGCCGCGGTGGAACTTCTTCACGACCGCGTGAGCCCGGGGATCGTTCAGCATGCGTCGCGCTTGTTCGGCGACCTTGTCCTTCGACGCGAGCGCGTTCGACTCGGCAGCGGCGAAGAGCGCGTCGTCGGGCATCGTCCCCCAGAGGAAGTAGGAGAGGCGCGACGCGAGCTCCCATCCGGAGAGCGGGATCATCGCGTCCGCCGTGCTGCCGCCGGTGTTCGTCTCGATTCGGTAGAGGAAGCTCGGCGACTGGAGCATGCGCTGGATCACGTAGCGGACGCCCGAGTCGAAGCCGCCTGCGGCCTTGCCGGCGTCGAACGTCGTCAGCAGCGAGTCGATCTCCGCAGGCTCGAGCGGGCGCCGGTAGGCACGCTTGCCGAACGTCGTGATGAACTGCCGCGCGCACTGCGCAACATCCGTCTTGGTCGCGTCGCACGGGACGATCTTCGAGATCGTCACGCCCGCGGCGATCTTCTCCGCCGCGTACATGTATTGCGTGGCGAGATCGAGCGAGACACCGCGGTCGGTCGCGTGGTTGTCGAAGCCGTAGAAGACCTCCTCCGAGGGGAAGTCGCTCGTGGGCGCGTTCGTGTCGCCGAGCAGATCGCGGATCGTGTTGTCGTACTCGAATCGCGTCAGGCGGCGTGACGCCGACGGCCCCGCGTAGGTCTCGTCGCAGCTCGGCTCTCCGTCCGCTTCTCCAGGAGGAGGAGGAGGCGCCTCGGTGCCGTTTCGCCGGGCGCGGTCCTTCTCGTCGCTCTCGTCGGCGCATCCGGCGACGGCGCCGGCGCTCGTGGCGAGCAGTACTGCGATCGCGATCAGCGAAGGTAGCTCGTACCTCATGGCCCTTTCCTCCGCGCTGCCTCGGCCGCGGTCCCTCCGGACCGCTCGCATCGTCAGCGCCGCTGGGCGACGAAGCACTCATCGTGCCGCGACGTCGGAATCGGCTCGCGCTCGGTATTTTCCCGGTGGAACGGCTGCACGGAGGCATCCGCGGAGGAACGATCGCTTCCCGTCGCCGACCTCGGGGAACGATTCGTTCCCCGTCGGGCGGACCGTGGCCATGGTGGCCGGTTGGTCCGGGCCTACTGCGGCGCCACCCACTTCGTGTTCGAGCCGCACTCCTTCTTCGCGTCTTCCTCGGTCTTGTATTTGTCGCCCTTGTAGAACCAGTTCGTCTGCAGCGAGCCGTCACCGTGCTCGGTCTGGCAGCCGCCCCACATGTCCGCTGTGGGGCAGGTCGCGTCCTCCTGGTATCCGGTCACGTCCTTCGCCGCGGCCTCGAGCGACCCGCACACGCCCTGGAACGTGACGAGCGATGGGCCCTTGAACTTGCGAATGTCGGTGCACTGAGGATCCCCTGGCCGGAGATCGCAGCGGGCCTCCTTCTCCGAGAACGGGCTCGCGCTCTGCACGATGTCGGAACAGCCCACCGACGATACGAATGCGATGCCACCTGCAACGAGGATGCGTAGGGACGAAGCTCCAATCATCGCGCCACCGTAGAAGCTCGGCCCAGTAAAAGCGCCCGCACGATCATGCAGTGCCGTTCACCCCCCTCAGGCTCGGGTGCGCTCAGCGCTTGAACGTGATCGCGCCGGTGACGGACTTCGGCGAGCCGCCGGATCCATTGAAGACGTGCGCGACGAGCGCGACTCGCTCGGCGCCCGGACCGGCGACGAAGCCTTGCACGGCGCCGGCGCAGGTCCCTCCACATGCAGCGCCGGCGCTGTTGATCTGGAGGTTCGCGCAGAACGCTCCTTTCATGTTGCCCGCTGCAAGCTCTGCCTCGCTCGCCGAGACGTCGGCCGTCCCGCCCGTGGTCGCGAGCGTATAGGTAGCGTCGCCGGGGATGTCGAGCACGATGGAGAAGCCGAGCTTCGTGCTCGCACCAGCGAAGTTGACGGCGAGGCTTCCGGAGATCGTTCCGGGCGCGACCGACCCATCACTCACCGTAGCGACCGTCTTCGCGAGCTCCGTGTACGTCGAGGCACCGGACGCCGGCATCGGATCGGTGAAGCTCCCGATCACGTAGTGAAAGCCACCGTTCGCAGGCAGATCGATGAAGCCGGTGCCGTTCACGTCGTAGAACTTCCCGGTGGTCGCACCACCCGACCAGCGACCAAGCGCGACGAATGCGTCACCGCTCACGTCTTTGACCTGGTTGGTGCCGAGCTGCGGTCGCTCGTCGGCGTCCGCCTCGTATCCGATCATCTTCGCTCCGTCGAACGCGGCCTTTCCCTGTGCGATGGGGCGGCCGTCGATACCGACGGTCGTGCCGGCGTACACGAGCGTGAAGGGACCGTCGCCGAGGCCCGCTCCAGCTGCGTCGCCGTTCATGCCGGCATCCCCGTCTCCGCCGTCGGAGCTCCCGGACGGCACGTTCCCGGCGTCTTGCTGGCCGCTCGGGCCGCCTCCACCCGCTGCTCCATCATCGCCCCCGCAGGCCGCGACCGAAAGGACAGCTCCACCGAGGATGGCGAACGAGCGCTTGGCCGAAATGTACATCGAATCCTCCAGCGCTCATCGTGCGGGGAAAGCGACGGCAGCGGGACCGCATGAACGTGCGGTCCGCGAGGACGGCGCGCGCACTCGTACAGCACAGGCACCGTCACACGCGGCGCGCACGAAGGTGCTCGTCGAAGAATCGGCCGAGCCCCTTCGGGCCTATGTCTCGATGTCAGCTCGCACGTTGCCTGGTCGGGGCTGTCGATGTCGCCCCTCGCAATGAGTGAGGCGGACGCGACGACTTAGAACACGAGCTCGCCGCCGACCGCGAACTGGCTGAAAGTGTCCTTGTCGCGGTTGTCGGCCACGTGGGTCACGCCTGCGCCCGCGAGGAGCGAGCCGCGGAGCGTCCCCGCTTCGGGCTCCGACCAGCCGATGGGGATCCGGAGCCCGGCGACGCCCGTGGCGAGCCACGTCGTGCGCGGGCGATCGATCCGCGAGCCGTCCTGCTGCTCACTCGTGTCGACGGCGCGAGGCGAGATGGGCTGACTCACCCCGAACCGCGTCGCGAGGAACGGGACCACGTAGCGGTTCTCCCAGGCGACGATGGGCCCGGCCTCAGGGCTCACGAACGCTCCCGCAGCCGAGAACCCACCGCCGAAGCCGCCCGCGATCGCGAGCGGCTTCGCCAGGCGCACCTTCGCGCCGCCGCGTGCCGCATGAACGAAGGTCGAGGTCGACGTGGGGACATCGGGATGCACGTCGACGTGCATCGCCGAGACCTCGCCAGTCGCGTCGACGTCCTCGGCGATCCCATGTCGAACGCGCACGGTCCCGGAGAGGAGGTCGGGCCCGAAGATCCGCCCATGGGTGCCGCCCTCGACCTGGATCCCGGTATCACCCATCGGGAGCGTGGCGGCCGACTCCAGCGGCATCGGGCGCGCGGGCGGAGAGAAGACCGTGCTGTTGCACCCTACAAGCAACGGCATTGCGACGAGGCTGACGCGGACAAGGAAAGTGGAAGCCATGGTGGGGCACGGAGCAACTGGCATTCCAGCCACGAGCCCGCAAGAGATTCACTGGTTGAACCACTTGGCGTCTGATCGTCGTGTCATGCCGTGGAGCTCGGCCACGCGTGATCGTGGCGTCGGAGGCACACCCGCGGCCTCGCTGCTCCCGCGCGGGGAGCTACCGCGCCGAGGCCGAGCCGGCTAGAGATGGGCCGTGAGCCGAGGTGGTCGAAAAGAAGCGCAGAAGCTCATCGCGCAGAACCGCGCCGCGACCTTCCACTACGACATCTCGGAACGCTACGAGGCGGGCATCGTGCTGCGCGGAAGCGAAGTGAAGTCGCTCCGCGAGGGCCATGCCCATCTCACCGAAGCCTACGCTGCCGTCGAACGCGGCGAGGTGTGGCTTCGCCAGATGTACATTGCACACTTCTCTCAGGCCCGCGCCTTTCCGCACGTGGAGAAGGGAGCGCGCAAGCTGCTCCTGCACGCCAGGGAGATCCGTCACCTGGAGCGCGCCGTCCTGCGCGAGGGCTACACCTTGGTGCCGCTCAATCTGTACTTCAAGGACGGGTGGGTGAAGGTCACGCTGGGACTCGGCCGCGGAAGGAAGGCTCACGACAAGCGCGCCGTCATCGCCGCGAGGACCGAGACGCGCGAGGCTCTCGAAGAGGTCCGCGCGCGCCGCGACCGTCGCTCCTAAGGCGACCCGAAGCGATCGAAGCCCCGCGAGCACCGTCGGTCTTGGTCAGCTC
The DNA here is from genome assembly GCA_001899635.1 of Myxococcales bacterium 68-20. Lineage (GTDB taxonomy): Bacteria > Myxococcota_A > Polyangia > Polyangiales > Polyangiaceae > Labilithrix. Next base: position 219,589 of record MKVQ01000017.1, read on the forward strand.
GAGTCGCTCGCCCTCGCGCCGTCTCATCGTCATCGAAGGATGGCGCGTCGGAGGAGTGGCGCTTCTCTGGGCGTGGTGAAGCTCTCTGCGGGTCATCTCCAGGCGGGGCTCGCCGCAGGCACAACGGTGTTGCACACGACGTCGCAAACAGTTAGCCCAGTCGAGATGCTCACGCGTGAGGCTCGGTTCGTTCTGGCGCGGCGCCTGCGCCTCCCTCTCGTGATCGCCGTGCTGCTCGTCCCGGCGCTCGCATACGCCCACGTGAAGTGGTTCAGTCAATTCACGTACGCCGACCGACCACGCACGCTGCGTGAGGTGGCGACGCCGACGTTCCTTGCCCTCGCGACGCTCAGCACCGCGGTGATCGGCGGACTCGCCTTCGCCGACGAGTGGCTGCGTTCGACGGCGCTTGCGAAGCGCATCGATGCGTGGCTCGAGACGTACCGCGGCGAGTCGATGGTCGTCCTCCGCGTCGGCGCCGGCGCGACGATGTTGATGGCGTGGCAGGCGGGGACGCTGCTCGCTCCCGAGCTGCCGGCGGTGCACGAGGCGCTCGGCTGGGCGCAGTTCGGCGTCGTGCTCCTCCTCCTCATCCCCCAGACGGTGCCGGCGGCGGGCGTGCTCCTCGGCGTGCTCTGGCTCTACGCCGCGTTCTCGTTCGGGCTCTTTCACCTACTGGACTATTCATTCTACCCGGGCATCGCGTTCGCCCTGACGGTGAGCCGCTTCGAGGACGGCAAGATCCGCGGGCTCGGTCTGCCCGCGCTCTACCTCACCGTCGGCTTTTCGCTGTTCTGGGTCGCGCTCGAGAAGCTCGTCTACCCCGACTGGGCCCTGTACGTACTCTCACAGCACCCCGGGCTCGCGATGGGGCTCACGCTCGACTTCTTCCTCATCGGCGCGGCGTTCGTCGAGCTCTCCCTCGGGCATCTGCTCATCCTCGGCCTGCTCGGCCGTACGCTCGCGCTCACGATCACGATCGTGTTTCTCATCACGAGCTCGGTCTTCGGCGGCAAGCTCGAAGTGATGGGGCACACGCCGGTGCACGCGGCGCTCGTCGTGTTTCTCCTCGAAGGCGCGGGCCACAGCTACCGACCGCCGTTCCTCGCGCCGAAGGCGCTCTCGATGCGCGCGCTCCTCTCGGCGGCGACCTTCGTTGCGATCCTCGCCGTCCTGCTCGTCGCCTACCAGGCAGGCGCGCAGCACAAGTACCAGGAGGCGATTGACGGACGGCTCGGTCCGGCAGACCGCGCCCGACCCGTCGACAGCGCCAGCCAGAGCGACAGCGGGCCGCTCGAGCACCGAAGCGCTCCTCATGACCACGGAAGCCACGACCATCGGCACTGATTCGGGAAACGCCCGAAGAACGCGCCGGCTCGCGCTTCCGTCGCCCTCAATTTACCGGCTTGAAGGGTGCGCACGTCGACGAGCCGGCTCCGAAGATGGCGAGCCCCGTGTCCTCTATCGCGATCGTAGTCTCGTCCGTTGTCGGCGAGTAGCGGTAGACGGTCGACGTCGACTTGTCGAGCGGCTTCAAGAAAATCCAGAAGTCGCCGCCCCAGTGTGCGAACGCCCATGCACCGCCGTTGACGGCGGAGGTACGATAGGTTTCGAGGCTCGCGCCGGTAGTCTTGTCGAAGCGTGCGATCACGCCGTTGAGCGGGGAATAGCCGAAGAGCTTGCCATCACCCGTGCCCGTCAGCTCGGCAGTTCCAAGTGTGCTGCTAGTCCGTCCTACCAGACTGACGTCGCGCGTCGTGGGAACGATCCTGAACAGGTCTGTTTTGTGGACAAACAGACTTTCTCCCGTACTCGAGTCGTCCTTGCTGAATCCCATTCCAAAAAAGCCGAACTTCGCTGGAGCGTTGTTCAACACGACTTCCTTACATTGAAGGTCAGAGAGGCGGACGTTGACGAGGTGCCCACCGAACAAAACCCACGCATAGCCGCGGCGATCGATCGCCATCGAGAATGGGTTTCGGTACGGGCAGTCGAGCTTACCGACGAGCGAGAATGTGAGCGACGCGGGATCGAACCGGTAGATCGCATCCGGATCAAGTGTGAGGACGTAGATCTGCTTGTTCTCGCCGGTGCACTCTTGGTCGATGCCGTCCGCGACGTCTGCCTCGGCCGCGGCGTCGACGGGAGAGATGAGCTGCTGCTGCGGCGCGGCATCGGGAGCGGGAGGAGCCTCGTACCCGTCCCGACTACTCGACGAACATTGAATCGCCGAGGCGCCCAGCACGACGACCACAAGAGTCGATAGTGAACCATAGACCGTGCGATGAAACATCGACCCCTATCTCCTATCGCTCGAAGTGTACGGGCGCGGGCTGCGAATCGACGAGCTCGATATCATCGATGCCTCTCCCCAAAGCGCCGAAAAGGTTGCTTCCCCAGCACTCCACGACGCCCGAGCGCAGGAGCGCACAGGAAGTCTTGAAGGCCAGCGAGAGTGCCACGGCAGGGCCGCTCAGACCATTCACGCGGGTCGGTCGCCCCCGTTCGTATGG
>MKVQ01000018.1:0-31348 GCA_001899635.1 Myxococcales bacterium 68-20
TCCCTCCTTTTCGCCCAGCGCCGTCGCCATGGAAAGCTCGTCCAGCTTTCCACAGCGGTATCGATCACTTGCCCGCTAATGGAGCGGCATTGCGCCTAGCCCTCGCCTAGCCCGGCTCAGCGGTTCGGCAGTCGCTGCCGCTCCGCCTCGGTCATGAGGCGTCCGGCCCACCAGATTTCGCCGGACGCACAGGCTTCCGGGATCGGCTCCGTGACATTCGTCGGCGTTGCGGCCCGCTCGCCGGTCGCGGGCGGAACCCGGTTGCCTTGACCCCCGCCCATGGCGATCTCATCTCCGACATAGGCGGTGTTGCCGCTGTAGCCGTCCGTGATCTTGATGCGGCCGTCGCTGGTGCGCTCGATCCGGCTGTCATGGTGCCAGATGACGAATGCCCCTTTCTCGCCGCCGATGCGGAGGCATCCGTTCCGGTCGACGACCAATCTACCCTGAAACAGCGCCTCGAGCTCCAGATCGCTTCGCACGCTCGTCCGCACGAAAACCGGCAATGCCTCCGAATGCGGACTCGGTGACTGGATGGGGGCGGAGCGTTGCTCGAGCGTCTCTCCGGAGCATGCTGAGATTCCGATCGCGCCGAGGAGCGCGAAGAGCTTGTAAGTCATGGGCTCACCGTACTTCGATGGCCGCCCTGCCGCCAGAGGCCGCGTGGTCGTCGTCGTTCACGTGCCTCGCGCGCCGCGATGAAGCTCGACCGATCGCTCTCTACGAGTCGAGCAAGGGAACCAGCCAGTCGCCGACAGACTCCCGGGCCCACAGGCGCGTTCGTTCCACGCCGGCTCCGTCGCGCGATACGAGGGCGAGGTCGAACGCCGTGCTCGCGTCCGGTAGGTGCTCGACGCGAACGAGCGCTGCCTGCGCCTGCGGCTCGATCGCGACGACCCAATCGGCCTTGGTGTCCGGGATACCGCCGAGTCGGCTGGCGATCTGCTTGCCGTCGATCCAAGCGGCCGGCTGCGCGTTCGCTTTCAAGACGACGCGGCGAGCCTTCCCGAAGCTGAAGTAGCTCAGCTCGTCGTCCACGATCGTGGCTGGAAGATCTTCGTCGAACCAGTCCTGGGCGATGGGCGTTCGGTCCCCGTTCAACTCCACGCGCGTGATCCACGGGGCGGCCTTGTCGGCCGCCGGCAAGAGCAGAACCAGGGGCTGCTGCTGGGACAGCATGGGCGCAATGCGCGTGAAGTAGCTCGCGTCGAACCGCGCATTCGACCCTGGCGCGAGCCATTCCGGGGCGGTCCACGCCACGCGCCACGCCACGCGAACGTCGTCGCGCGTCACCACCAGACGCTCGCACGTCCAGTCGCGACCGTCTTCGCGTGCGACCAGGAAACCGTCGGGCGTTGGCGCGAGTGCGCGTACTGCCGCGCTGCCGCCGTCGATGTCGAACCGCCGTCCCTCGGTCGTCGTGATTCGACCACCGACAGCGACGGCGCGTCCGTCACCCGCCACGGTGCGGGGCGTCTTCGTACCGTCGGCGTTCACGGGGGAGGGCCAGGAGACGTCGTCGAGAACAGAGGGAGGTCGCCCGTCGAGCGGCACGTGATGGAGTCGCGAGTCCTTGGAGTCAACGAAGACACATGCGTCGGGCGAGCGGAGATCGAGGAGCGGAGGAACCAGCAGTCTCGGCACCGCGCTGCCGACCTGCGGCCACGTGCCCGCGGGTGATTCGCGGATGACCTCGTACGTGGGCAGCATCCGCACCCGGACCCGGCGATCGTCGGCGGAGACGGTCACGGCGGCGAGGGAACGCTGCTCTCTCATGGCAGTCAAAGATGTCCTGAGTGGGCGTGAGAATCCAGTCGCTTCCGGTCGTGGTTCGAGTGCGGCTCGGGGGCGACGGTCGCGCGTGGCACGCACGATCCCATCCGCGTATTCTCCGCTCGTGGAAGTTTCCGAAGGCGCGAGTCTCCGCCGGCATTGGGTCCAGCCCGTCGTCCTCCTCGCGGCGGCGGCGTTCTCGGCGTTCACGGTCTTCTATCTTCTCGACCACTACGTGACGGGCGCGAAGACGGCGGAGTATCGCGGAGGGCCAGCGCGGACTTTCTTCGATTTCTCCGACGACCACATCACCGACGCTGTCAGTCAGATGGGAGCCGCCACGGCTGTCGTCCTCGGGATGGTCATCACAGTCGTGAGCATCGTCGTCCAGCTGTCGGCCGAGCGGTACACCGGCGTCACGAAGATGTTCTTCAAGGAGAAGACGAACCTCTTCGTGCTCGCGTACTACGTCGTCGGATGCGTATGCGGCATCTGGCTCTCGATGTCCGTGCACTCTGAGTTCGTCCCGCGCGCCACGCTCGTGGCAATGATGGTGGCGAACACGGTCGGCTTCGTCATCATGGCGCCCTACTTCGCCTATGTGTTCCGCTTCCTCGAGCCGACGAACATCATCACGCGCGTCCGACGTGATGCCAGCCGGGTCGGCGAGCAGGGAATGGTCACCGACGGCTTCGCTCCGCGAGAGGCCCTCCAGGCAGCGCTCTTGAACGGGATGGAGGAGCTGACGGACATCACGAGCAACTCGATTTCGGGCAAGGACAAGATCATCGCGAGCGCCGCAGTGGACGCGCTGAAGGATCTCGCCGTGAGCTACGTCCGCGCGAAGGACAAGGCACAGGCCGCCTGGTTCGAGATCGGCGCCTCGATCCGAAAGAACCCGGACTTCGTCGCGATGGCACCGAGATCACTTTCGGACCTCGAACGACGGCGCACGTGGGTCGAGTGGAAGGTGATGCGGCAGTACCTCGGCATCTACAACGAGGCGCTGACGACGATGCGCGACATCAACTATCTCATCGCGATCGATACGCGGTACATCGGTGAGGCGGCGCTGGCGATCAAGGACGGCCATCTCCTCACCCTGACCACGTGGTTCATGAACAGCTACCTCCGCGTGTCGCTCAACGCGAAGGACGTGCGTACGGCCTACAACGTCCTCAACCAGTATCGGCTCCTCGTGGAAGCGATGCTGCGCGCGGGCGAAGGAGCAGCGGCGACGGCCACCGTCGGTCACCTCAAGTACTACGCCGACGTCTCGTTCAAGATGAGCCTGCCATTCGTGAGCGAGACGATCGCCTACGACGTCTGCGCGCTCGTCGAGCTGGCGAGCCAGCTCGGGCTGTCCGAGGAAGAGGCGCTGCTCCGCGTCTTCCTCGAGCTCGATCGGCCGGGTGACGAAGGCGACCAAGCGCGTGCTCTCAAGGGCGTTCGCAAGGCGCACGTCAAGCTCGCGACGTACTACCTCTCGGTCGGCCAAGCCGACAAGGCTCGCCGGATTCGTGAGGACATGCAGCACGAGCCGCCGGCGCTTCTCCGGACGATCCGAGACGAGCTCGAGCGCGTCGAGTCACAAGACTTTTGGGAGATTATCGATCGCGGAGAGAACTTCGAGTATCTGCCGCCGGAGCAGAAGGCGCGCATGCGAGAGTTCTTCTCGTTCCTCGAAGACGAGTCGAAGGCGGCGTCGGCCGCTGTCGCCGCAACGGACGGAGCGATCTCGGCGACCGGCGCAGCGTGAGGAGCTCTCGGGGAGTACTTCGATGAAGTCTGTCGTCCTGGGACGGAGGGCCGGCCGACGCCCACGACGGTCGTCTTCCGGCACCTCGACGTCCTCGTTACGAAGTTGGTGAACAATCCGAGCTAGCGGTTCAGCACGCGCCGGGACGAAGCTCGACCGCTCGCTGCTCGAAAAGGTCGATCTCCGGCGGCGGGATCCGGTGCTAGGGTCCGCCGCCGATGATCCCGCGTTACACGCCGCCCGAGCTGCTTTCGCTGTGGTCCCCTGAACGTCGCTACCAGATCTGGCTCGAGGTTGAGCTTGCTGCCTGCGAGGCGATGGAAGAGGAAGGCCTCGTCCCGAAGGGCATCGCCGAGAAGATCCGCGCGATGAAGCTCGTGCTCGATGCGAACCGCATCGAAGAGATCGAGCGCACCGTGAAGCACGACGTGATCGCGTTTCTCACGCACGTCGAGGAGCTCGCGGGCGCCGACGCTCGGTGGCTCCACCGCGGGATGACGTCGAGCGACGTGCTCGACTCGTCGTTCGCGATTCAGCTCCGCGACGCGACCGACGCGATGCTCTCGCGGCTCGACAAGCTCCTCGAGGCGCTCGCGAAGCGCGCCCGCGAGCACGTGAAGACGCCGATGATCGGACGCAGCCACGGCATCTTCGCCGAGCCGGTGACGTTCGGCGTCGTCCTCGCCGGGCACTACGCCGAGATGCACCGCGGGCGCGAACGCCTCGCCCGTGCTCGCGAGGCGATCGCCTACGGCAAGATCGCCGGCGCGGTCGGGACCTACGCGCACCTCTCGCCCTCGATCGAGAAGAAGGCGCTCGGTGCGCTCGGCCTCTCGCCGGAGACGGTGAGCACGCAGGTCGTCCCGCGCGATCGCCACGCGGAGCTCTTCTTGGCGATGGGCCTCGTGGCCGCCGGCATCGAGCGGCTCGCGACGAACGTCCGTCACTGGCAACGCTCCGAGGTCGGCGAGGCCGAGGAGGCGTTCACCGTCGGTCAGAAGGGGTCGAGCGCGATGCCCCACAAGCGCAACCCGATCCTCACCGAGAACCTCTGCGGCCTCGCGCGGGTCGTCCGTGCGGCCTGCACGCCCGCGCTCGAGAACGTCGCGCTCTGGCACGAGCGTGACATCTCCCACTCGTCGGCCGAGCGCATGATCGCGCCCGACGCCACCGCAACGCTCGCGTTCATGCTCGATCGCGCCCGCGGCGTCGTCGACGGCCTCGTCGTCTACGGCGAGCGCATGAAGCAGAACCTCGATCGGGCCGCGGAGCTCTACTTCTCCGAGGCGGTGCTGCTCGCGCTCGTCGAGTCCGGCGTCGCCCGGCAGGAGGCGTACGTCTGGGTGCAGCGCAATGCGATGCGCGCCTGGAAGGGCGACGGCTCGTTCCGCGAGAACCTCGCGTCGGACAGCGATGTCACCGCGAAGCTCACGCGAGCGAAGCTCGACGCGTTGTTCGATCTCGATCACGCGCTTCGTCACGCAGAGACGATCGTCGAGCGCGCGCTGGCGGGTTGAACGGTACGGAGCGCGTGATCGAGATCGGTCACGCGCTCCTCATGCTCCGTGGAGCGCGCGCCGGCGGCGCGATCAGGCGCGGAGCGCGAGGACGGCGATCGCCACCGCGGCGCCGAGACAGAGCGTCAGCCCCGTCATCACCGTGAGCGCCCAGCGGGCGTCGTTCGAGTAGCGCTTGCTGCACCAGAGCGCCGCGAGGCCGATCGGGGGCAGCAGCAGCAGGAGCGTGCCGAGCGCGACCGGGTCTTCGTACCAGGCCTGCGCGGGCGGCGGGCTCTTGCCGAGGGCCTTCGCCTTCTCGGCGGCGTAGAGCGCGCGCTTGTTCGCGGCGAGGACCTCCTCGAGCGAGCGCGCCGGGATCATCTGCACGTTCTTCGCCGGGTTGTGGCGATGAGCGACGACGGGCTCCTCCGGTGTGCGCGGCGCGCGCCTCGAAGGCGGCGGCACGACCGAAGCCGGCGAGATCCGATCCGCGGCCTCCTTCCACCCGGGCGGAAGGGGGAGGAACATGCATTTCCGGAGCGCCGACTTCCCGCGAATGTCCCATTCGCGCGGCCAGATGTTCCGCGGGGCCTCGTGGAGCCAACCGTTTCCGATCAACGTCCCGATCCCCCGACGTGTGCTGATGGGCCGCGGCGTCCGCATTCGGTCCTCACACAGGATGATACGGCGAACTCGCTGCGCAACTCCTTCTTCTTCCGTGTCGCCCGGAGGGGTGACGCCCTCGCGGTCCTGTCGGAACGGCGACGCGCGCTAGCGGCGGGCTCGCCGCGCCGCGGCGCGGGCGATCAGGAAGAAGATCGGAGGGAGGTGGCGAAGGCGAAGCTTGCTGATTTCACTGCCATAAATCGGCTGGACCGGGACCTCCTGGACGCGGGCGCGGCGGGCGCCGAGCTGTCCGAGGAGATCGTTCGGATAGCCGAAGCTCGGCCAGAGCCCGGGAAGGTCCAGGGCGAGGAGGGCACCTCGCGCGATCGCGGTGAAGCCGCACTGGCTGTCGGAGATCGGCTGGCCCACCGCGAGAGAGGTCAGACGCGAGAAGACCTGACCGCCGATCCAGCGGGGGAGACCCATCGAGCGGCGGACGCCGGGCTCGCCGAACCGGTCGCCCTTCACGTAGTCGGCCTGCCCGGAGACGACCGGCAGCAGGACGCGTTCGAGATCGTCCGGAGACATCTGACCGTCCCCGGCCATGACGGCGACCGCGTCATCCGCGTCCTGCGTGAGCTCGAGGGCGGCGGCATAGCCGGTCGCGATGGCGGCGCCGACGCCCCGTCGCTCGGGGTGGCGGATAACGCGGACACGCTCGTCTCCCGACCCGTGGGCGATCGCGCCCGTGCGATCCAGGCTCGCGTCGTCGACGACGATGATGTGATCGACGAAGCGAGGCATCGTCTCGATGACACCTCCGATGTGGGCTTCCTCCTGGTAGGCGGGGACGACGACGACGACGGCTCGGTTGTTCAGCATTTCCAGAATACGACCGTGACGGAGATCTTCGACGATGCGGTGCGTGCGGTGCTGGACTCGTGCCGGGCGGGCATCATCACGCCCAAGCTCCCGGTGTGACACGAGTTCGTCACACGGCTAGAGTACTCGCCGATCATGGCGCGAATCCTGGTCATCGAGGACGAAGCGGACATCCAGCAGGTCCTCGACTACAACCTTCGAGAGAAGGGGCACAAGGTCTACATTGCCGGGACCGGTGAGGAGGGCCTCAAGCTCGCGCGCGAAAAGCGCCCGGACCTCGTCCTTCTCGACCTCATGCTTCCCGGGATGCCGGGCACTGAGGTCTGCAAGACGCTCAAGGCCGACCCTGCGACAAAAGGCACGCAGGTCGTGATGCTCACCGCGAAAGGCGAGGAGATCGACCGGGTCGTCGGCTTCGAGCTCGGCGCGGACGACTACGTCGTGAAGCCCTTCAGTGTCCGCGAGCTCCTCCTTCGCGTTCAGGCGATCCTCCGCCGCTCGCAAGGTGAGCAGGAGGCCGCAGCGAGCTTCCAGTTCGGCAAGCTCCGGGTCGATCGCGAGGCCCATCGTGTCTGGGCGGACGAGCAGGAGCTCGAGCTCACCGCGCTCGAGTTCAAGCTGCTCGTGACGCTCTACGATCGACGAAACCGCGTGCAGACGCGTTCGGCGCTCCTCAGCGACGTCTGGGGCATCGACGCGGACATCACGACGCGCACCGTCGACACGCACGTGAAGCGGCTCCGCGAGAAGCTCGGCCCTGCGGGCGACTACATCGAGACGGTACGCGGGGTCGGCTATCGCTTCACGGACTCTCCGGAAGAAGTGGCGAGCGCGGTGCCGTGAGGCGATCGTGAGGGGCAAGCTTCGAGTACGCCTCCTCCTCCTGGTCTGGGCCGTCGTCGCCGGCTCGGTGTACCTGTCCGGCCTCTTTTTGGCGACGACCGAGAACACCGGAGCGCTCGCCGCGAGCGCGCTCCTCGCGGGCGCGATCTGTGGCGCGATCGTCTCCGAGCTCTCGCTCCGCTGGCTCGACGACAGCGTCCGTCCGCTCACCGACGCCGCGCGCCGGATGCAGCAAGGAGATCTCTCCGTCCGCGCCCGCATCGGCAAGGACGAAGACGTGGGGCAGCTCGGCGCGGCCTTCGATCAGCTTGCGGGGAGCTTCTCGCGCACCGTCGGTGAGCTCCGCGGCGAGCGCGATCTCGTGAGTCGGATCCTCGACGGGATGCAGGAGGGCGTCCTCCTCCTCGACACGGAGGGCAAGGTCGTCCTCATGAACCCGTCGCTCCGCGAGATGCTGTTCTCGACGGCGGACGTGGCCGGGCAGCCGCTCCTCGAGGTCGTTCGGCACGCCGAGCTCAAGGAGCTGCTCGACAAGGCGCGGACGACGAAGACGACGTGCTCCGGCGAGGTCGAGCTCGGTGGGCTCAAGCCGCGGCGTCTGCTCGTCCGTGCGACGGCCTTCACGCAGCACGCCGGCGGCCTGCTCGCCGTCTTCTTCGACGTCACGGACATCCGCCGCCTCGAGTCGCTCCGTCGCGACTTCGTCGCGAACGTCTCTCACGAGCTCCGAACCCCGGTGACCGCGGTTCTCTCGGCTGCGGAGACGCTCGACCTCGCGCTCGACAAGGACCCGGAGGGCGCGCGTCGGTTCCTCGGGATCATCGAGCGCCAAGCCGCACGCTTGCAGGGGCTGATCGAAGACCTGCTCGATCTCTCGCGCATCGAGTCGCGCGAGCTGAAGCTGCGTCCCGAGCGTTTCAGCTTCGAGCCCTTCGCGGCGCACCTGGTCGGCCTCGTTCGCGACCGCGCGGACAAGAAGAAGATCGCGATCCGTCTCGAGTGTCCGCCTGCGTCCGCGCTCGAGATCGAGTGCGACCGCCGCGCGCTCGAGCAGGTGCTCACGAACCTCGTCGACAACGCGGTGAAGTACTGCAGCGACGGCAGCACCGTCATCGTGCGCGCCGAGCGCGGTGATGCGTGCACCCGCATCTTCGTCGAGGACGACGGTCCTGGGATTGCCGAGAAGCACATGGGGCGCCTGTTCGAGCGCTTCTACCGCGTCGATGCCGGCCGCTCGCGCGAGATGGGCGGCACCGGTCTCGGGCTCTCGATCTGCAAGCACATTGTCGAGGCGATGGGCGGTAGCATCGGCGTCACGAGCACCGTGGGGAAGGGAACTACGTTCGACATTCGCCTCCCGGAGGCGGCCGCGCGCACGCGCGATCGTGGCTCGTCGCCTTCCACCGAGGAGGCCGCGGCGTGAGGAGCCTCTCCCCTCGTCTCGCTGTCGTGATCGGCTTCGTCGCCTCCGGTGCGCTCGCCGCGGCGTCGTCGTGCACGCGTTCCGGTGACGGACCGAAGGTGATCGACGGCGCAGGCGCGACGCTCCCGTACCCGCTCTATGCGAAGTGGTCGTCCGAGTTCGCTCGGCTCGATACCTCGGTGCGCGTCAACTACCAGCCGCTCGGCTCTGGAGCGGGGATCCGGCAGACGTGCGACGGCGTGATCGACTTCGGCGCGACCGACGAGCCGATGACGGACGAGCAGATGAAGAGCTCCCCCGTCCCGCTCGTTCACGTCCCGATGACGATCGGCGCGGTCGTGGTCACGTACAACGTGCCCGGCGTGAAGGAGCTCAAGCTGACCCCCGGCGTCGTGGCCGACGTGTTCCGCGGAGCGGTGCGAAGCTGGGACGATCCGCGCGTGCGCGAGACGAACCCGAACGTCACGCTCCCCGCGAAGCCGATCACCGTCGTGCATCGTGCCGACGGCAGCGGTACGAGCGCGACGTTCACCACGTTCCTCTCCAAGAGCAGCGATGCGTGGCGGGCCGACGTCGGCTCCGGTGTCTCGCCGCGGTTCCCCATCGGCGTCGGCGCGCGGGGTAACGACGGGGTCACCGCTTACGTGAAGGCGACACCGTACGCGATCGGGTATGTCGAGCTCGCGTATGCACGCCAAGCGAATCTCCCGATCGCGCTCGTGAAGAATCGAGCGGGGAACTACGTCGAGCCCACGCTCGCCGCGCTCGATCGCGCCGCGCAGACCGCGCTCCCGCGCATGCCGGACGACCTCAGGCTCTCGATCGTCGACTCCGAGGCCGAGGCCGCATACCCGATCGCCGCGCTCTCCTTCCTCGTCATTCCGCGCGACGCGGAGAACCGCCCGAAGGCCGAGGCGCTCGCCCGGTTCGTGTGGTGGGGACTCCACGACGGCCAGCGTTACGCCGCGGACCTCGGGTACGCGCCGCTGCCCCCCGAGATCGTCACGCGCGCGACGGAAGCGGTGCGCGGTCTGCGCGCCGAGGGAAAGCCGATCATCCTCTCATCTGGTGGCGTGACGGGGGGGAGCTGAGCGGATGACCCAGCGTGCGCTCGCTACCCCGCCCCGCCTTCCTCCCCAGCCGCCCCGTTCGCTCCGCTTCGCGGGCATGGGCAAGTCCGGCTCGGCGGACCGTACCTTCGGCGCGCTCGGTGCCGGAGCGGCGGGGGCGCTCGGGCTCGTCCTCATCGGCGTGGCTGTCTCGGTCGCGCGCATCGCGTGGCCGAGCATCCAGGCCTCGGGCTTCTCCTTCGTCACCACGTCCGTGTGGGATCCGTCACGTGGCGTGTTCGGCGCGCTCGCCTTCGTGTGGGGCACGATCCTCACCTCGACCGTCGCGCTGATCCTCGCAGTGCCGATCGGCCTCGGAGTCGCGTTGTTCCTGACCGACCTCGGCCCGCCGCATCTCCGCAAGCCGGTGTCGTCCCTCGTCGAGCTCCTGGCGGCGATCCCGAGCGTCGTCTACGGGCTCTGGGCTGCCCTCGTGCTCGCGCCGATCCTCCGCACGACCGTCCAGCCGGCGCTCGCGAAGATAGGCGGACCTCTGTTCCGCGGGCCGAACGTCGGCTTCGGCATCCTCTGCGCGTCGCTCGTCCTCGCGATCATGCTCTTGCCCACGATCGCGTCCGTCTCGCGAGACGTCCTCCGCGCGGTGCCCGCCGAGCTGCGTGAGGGCGCGCTCGCGCTCGGAGCGACGCCGTGGGACGCCGTCCGTCTCGTCGTCCTCCCGCACGCGCGGCACGGGGTCTTCGGCGCGATCCTCCTCGGGGTCGGACGCGCCGTCGGGGAGACCATGGCCGTCGCCGCCGTCGTCGGCAGCCGCGCCGACATCTCGCCGTCGCTCTTCGCGCCCGGCTACACGATGTCGAGCGTCATCGCGAACGAGTTTCCCGTCGCCTCGTCGGAGCTGCACATCGCTGCGCTCGCCGAGGTGGGGCTCCTCCTCTTCGTCATCACCGTGGCGTTCAACGTCGCTGCTCGCATCCTCGTCGCGCGGTCGAACAAGAGCGCCGCTGGAGCGCAGGCATGACGCCGGAGCTCGAGTCCGCCTACAGCGGACGCAAGCTCGCGTCGCGGTTCGCGACGGGTGCGTCGAGCGTTGCGGTGGTGCTCGCGCTGCTGCCGCTCGTTGCCGTCTTCGCATACGTGGTGAGCCGGGGCGCCCGGGCGATCTCGATTCCGTTCTTCGTCGAGCCGATCGGCGAACGCGGAGCCGGGATGGCAAACGCGATCGTCGGCACCATCCAGCTCGTCTTCCTCGCGAGCGCGATGGGGATCCCGCTCGGCATCATGGCGGGCCTCTACCTCGCCGAGTACAAAGCGACGCGCCTCGCCCGCGCGGTCCGCTTCTCCGCCGACGTCCTCGCAGGTGTGCCGTCGATCCTCGTGGGCGTCGTCGTCTACGCCGTCGTCGTGGTGTGGATGAAGCAGTTCTCGGCGTTCGCAGGCGCGGCGGCCCTCGCGATCGTCATGCTGCCGCTCGTCGCGCGGACGACCGACGAGCTCGCGCGCGCGGTGCCGGACTCCCTCCGGGAGGCTGCCCTGGCGCTGGGGGCTTCGCGATGGCGCACTGCGCTCTTCGTCGTCCTCCGCACCGCCGCCCCTGGGATAAGGTCGGGATGTCTGCTCGCCGTTGCGCGAGTCTGCGGTGAGACGGCGCCGCTCCTCTTCACGGCCTACAACAACCGCTTCTACAACGACAGCCTCCTCGATCCCACGTCGACCCTCCAGGTGCAGATCTTCACGTACACGATGACGCCGAACGACGACTGGCACGCGCAGGCTTGGGCCGCGGCGCTCGTGCTCGTCGCGATCGTGATCGTGCTCGGCGTTGTCGCACGGCGGCTCCTCGACGAGAAGGTGCCTGGGTGAAGCCGTGAACGAACCCGTCGACAGCATCCGGATCCGCAGCGCACGCATGCTCGAGAGCGCCGAGGCCAGCGCGAAGATGCGCGCCGACAAGCTCTCGGCGTGGTTCGGCGACAAGCAGGCGCTTCGCTCGATCTCGCTCCCCCTCGTCGAGCGCAAGGTCACGGCCGTGATCGGCCCGTCGGGCTGCGGCAAGTCGACGTTCATCCGGTGCCTCAACCGGATGCACGAGGTCGTCGCCGGGGCACGGACGGCGGGCGACGTGCTGCTCGACGGCAAGAGCGTCTACGGCGCCGACGTCGACCCGGTGCGGGTCCGCCGGCGCGTCGGCATGGTCTTCCAGAAGCCGAACCCGTTCCCGACGATGTCCGTGCGCGACAACGTCCTCGCGGGGCTGCGGCTCAGCGGGATCACGCCGCCGGATCCTGATGCGTTCGTGGAGGAGGTCCTCGGCCAGGCAGCGCTTTGGGACGAGGTGAAGGACGCTCTCGACCGTCCCGGCGGCGCCCTCTCCGGCGGCCAGCAGCAGCGTCTCTGCATCGCTCGCTGCCTCGCCCTCGAGCCCGAGGTCGTCCTCATGGACGAGCCGTGCTCGTCGCTCGATCCGGTCGCGACCGCGAAGATCGAGGAGCTGATCCACGACCTTCGCGAGCGCTACACCATCGTCGTCGTCACCCACAGCATGCAGCAGGCCGCGCGCGTCTCCGACTACACGGCCTTCTTCTATCTCGGCGAGCTCGTAGAGTACGATCTCGCCGACGTGATCTTCACGAAGCCCTCGGATCCGAGGACCGAGGACTACATCACCGGTCGCTTCGGCTGACCCGACAGTCCACCCTACACAACGTCCAACGAAGAAGAAGTTCGATGCCGCGCCTCCATACCGACCGCCTCTACGAGGGAGAGCTCCGCAAGATCCGCGAGATGCTCCTCATGATGGGAGCAAAGGTGGAGGAGATGCTCTCGCACGCGATGCGTGCGTTGATCGAGCGAGACTCCGAGCTCGCAGAGCGCACGCTCTACATCGATCGTCAGATCAACCGACTCGAGATCGAGGTGGACGATCTGTGCCTCCGCGTCCTCGCGCGCCGCCAGCCGGTCGCGAGCGACCTTCGCTTCGTCACGATGGCGCTGAAGGTCGTCACGGATCTCGAGCGCATGGGCGACCTGGGCGTGAACATCTGCGAGCGCGTCATCGAGCTCAACGAGGAGCCGCCGCTCAAGCCCTACGTCGAGGTCGTGAACATGGCGGAGGCCGCGCAGGAGATGCTGCGCGAGGCGCTCGATGCCTTCGTCGCGGGCGACGCCGAGCGGGCGCTCGCGATCGTCGAGCGCGACTCGAAGGTCGACGCCTACTACGGGGCGATCTTCCGCGAGCTCCTCACGTACATGATGGAGAACCCGCGCAACATCTTCCGCGCCACCCGGGTGCAGTCGATTGCGAAGTACATCGAGCGGATCGCCGATCACTCGACGAACGTCGCCGAGATGGTCGTCTTCATGGTGCGCGGGAAGGACATCCGACACGTCGGCAAGCTCGAGCGTCGCAGCGCTCACTCGAGCAAGCCGCCCGCCGAGGACGGCAGTGAGGTCGACCCGCGCCCCGCGGCCGAAAAGTCTGGCCGGCAGGACGACTCCGACGCGTCGCTCCGCGACGTGATGAGCGCCGTGCGGGGCCCGCAGAGCCGGCGCCCCTGACGGCGGCACTCGGGCCCTTCCGCTCCGGCCTCGACGGCCGGAGGCTGGTGAACAATCCGGGCTAGGCCGTCAGATCGGCTCGGCCTCGACGGCGCGACGCAGGTCGTCGAGCGTCGGGACGCTCGACGCCTTGTAGCCGAGCTCGGTCGCGGCGGCGCGAACCCAGGCGATCTGCTCCTCGACGCGCTCGGGCGCGGTGCCGCCGGCGCTCTTCTTTGCGGCGACGGCGATGCGCGGATCGATGACGGCGAGCACCGCCTCGTCGAAGGCAGAGTTGATCGACTTCGCGGCCTCGAGCCCGATGCTCGCCAGGTCGACGTTGCGCTCGCGCGCGAGGTGCACGAGCTGCCCGGTGGCCTTGTAGGCCTCACGGAACGGCATCCCCTTGCGGACGAGCGCCTCGGCGATGTCGGTCGCCTGGGTCGATCCGTCGGACACGGAGGCGAGGCAGCGCTCGCGATCGAACGTCAGGTGAGCGATCGCGGCCCGGACCGCGCCGGTCGCGCCGCGGACGAGCGGGCCGGTGTCGAGCACGGCCTGACGATCGTCCTGGAAGTCGCGGTTGTATCCGGTGGGGAGGCCGCGCACGAGGGTGAGCATCGACATCACGTTGCCGACGCCCCGCGATGCCTTCGCGCGAACGAGCTCGAAGATGTCGGGGTTCTTCTTCTGCGGCATCATGCTCGAGCCCGCCGCCACGGCGTCGCCGATGCGGAGGTAGCCGAACTCGCTCGTCGTGAAGTCGATCACGTCGGTCGAGAGGCGCGAGAGCGCGAGCAGGACGCGGGCGCCGGCCCAGGTCCAGTCGAGGACGAAGTCGCGATCGCCGATCGTGTCGAGCGCGTTGGCGGTGACCGCCGAGAAGCTGAGCAGGTGGGCGACCACGCTGCGGTCGATCGGCAGCGACGTCCCCGAGCACGCGCCGGAGCCGAGCGGCGACTCGTTCGCGCGCGTCACGGCCTGGGCGACGACGTCGGCCGCACGGAGGAGCTGCATCGACCACGCGCAGATGAGGAACGCCGCCGAAACGGGCTGCGCGCGCTGGCGATGCGTGTACGCGGGGAGAACGACGTCCTTCTCGCGTGAGGCGCGGTCCGCGAGCTCGGTCGCGAGGGTCGCGACGTCGGCGAGGGTGCGCGCGGCCTGATCGCGGACGTGGAGCCGGAGATCGAGCGCGACCTGATCGTTGCGGGAACGTGCAGTATGCAGGCGCTTGCCGATGTCGCCGAGGTCGCGCGTGAGCAGCCCCTCGATCGCCATGTGGACGTCTTCTTCGCCGTCCTCGAGCACGAGCGTGCCGGCGGCGGCCGCGTCGTACATCGCGAGGAGCGAGGCGCGGAGCTTCTGCGCGTCGCCGGCCTCGAGGAGGCCGACCTTGCGCAGCATGGTCACGTGCGCCGCGCTGCCGAGGATGTCCTCCCGGACAAATGTCCGGTCATGAGGCAGCGAGGAGCTCCACGCGAGGAGCTCGGGGATCATCTCGACCCGGCCGGTCGCGTCCGTTCGTGCGATCCCGCCCGTCTTCTCAGCGCCCTTCGCCATCTTCGACGGGCTCCTTTCCGGTTGAACGGTCACGTCACCGCTATGACCGCTGCTTCACAGTGATCTGCCCCTCGGATCACATCTCGTGTGTCGGATCAGCGAGCGGCGGGGGTATCCGCTTTCGTGTCCGCGCCCGCTCCGTTCGCCGGATCCGGCGTCAGGCCCCAGATGAGACCCACGATGAGGAAGAGCACCGCGCCGAGCGCGGGCAGCCACATCGGCGTCTTCGGCTCGGGAAGCGCCGGCGGCGCGTGGTGGTGATCGCTCGCATTTCCGTGCGTTTCGCTCATGCCACTGGACCTCGCTGCCTGTTTCCCACACGGGGGTGCAAAAGGTCAAGGCTCGCTGGGCGGACGAGGCTCCTTCGGGCAAGCTCGACCCGTCCGCGAAGAGGCTAGCTCCGGCACGGCGAGTGCTAGATTTACCGGACCCCATGTCCCGAAGCGCTCTCCTCCACGCGTCGCTCCTCGGTGCTGTCCTCGCCCTCGGGGCCACCGCCACGGTCCTGCCCGCACAAGCCGCGCCGACCGCGTTGCCTTCGCTGCCGGGGACAGGAGCGGACGCGAGCGCGGCGAGCGCGGGAGGAGGCGGAGGCACGATCGACCTCGTGCAGCTCCGTCGGGGGATCGTGCAGATCGAGCAGGGCGGGCGCCCGATGGCCGTGGGGACGGTGCTCTCGAAGGACGGCCGCGTGCTCACGTCGCTCTCGGGCCTCGGCTCCGTCGAAAACCCCGAGATCCGCTACGCCGACAACACCGTCGTGAAGGCGAAGCTCGGTCACAAGGATAAAGCGTGGGATCTCGCGCTGCTCGTCCCGCAGTCGGGCAAGTGGCTCGACGGCCTCATGCCGACGGACGCCGACCCGGCGGGGCTCGAGCTGAAGGCCTTTCTTCCGAAGGCGGGCAAGCTCGCGGCCTCGGCCATCAACCTCAGGGGACGCGCGGATGCACGCACGAAGGAGGGCGAGCCGCTTCCGAGCGTGCTCGATCTCGACCTCAAGGGTATCCCGGGCATTCCCGGCGCACCGCTCCTCGACCCGAACGGCAAGGTCGTCGGCGTGCTCGTCCGGGCCTGCAAGGACGCGGGGGCGGCGCCTGCCGAAAAGCACGAGAAGGCGGGGAGCGGCAAAGCGGCCGCGCCGCAATGCTCGCCGATCACGATCGGCGCCCCCGTCACCGCGCTCCGCGGCTTCCTGATGAAGACCCCGACGGAGGCGGTCCAGCCGGCGCCCTGGCTCGGGCTCGGGGGCGCCCCCTCCGAGTCCGGGGAAGTGAAGGGGATCCGGGTCGTCGGGGTCGCGCCGGGAAGCCCGGCCGAAAAGGCCGGCCTCATGGCGACCGGCGAGCATCCCGACATCATCGTCGCGGTCGACGGGCAGCCGGTCGAGACCCCGGAGCAGCTGGCCGAGGTCATCGCCAGGCGCGCGGTCGGCCAGACCGTCAAGCTCCTCGTCTTCAGCCGGGGGGCGGAGAACGGAAAGCCGGGCGCCCAGAACGAAAACCCGGGCAAGTTCCGCGAAGCTCCCGTCACGCTGCGCGCAGCCCCTTGAGCTCGGTCCGAACTGATTGACAGGGGCCCTGGGTCCCTGTTGGATTCGTTGATCGTGGGACTGCGCATCGAAGTTGCCGGCGAGACGAACGTCGGCATGAAGCGGACGCACAACGAGGACAACTTCTCGATCATCGAGGACAGTGGCCTCTACATCGTTGCGGACGGCATGGGCGGTCACGCTTCCGGCGAGGTCGCGAGCAAGATGGCCGTCGACTCCCTCAAGGAGTTCTTCGCCGCCACTGCCCAGGACCCAGAGCGGACCTGGCCGTACAAGATGGACCGGTCCAAGGGGTACGAGGAGAACCGGCTCATCACCGGGATCAAGCTCGCCAACCTCCGCATCTACGAGACCGCCCAGCGCGAGGCCGGCAAGCGCGGGATGGGGACGACCATCGTCGTGCTCTTCGCCGTCGAGGACGGCGTCTACGTCGCGCACGTCGGAGACTCGCGCAGCTACCGCTTCCGCGATGGGAAGATCGAGCAGCTCACCGAGGACCACTCGCTGCTCAACGACTACATCAAGATGAAGCGGCTCACGGCCGAGGAGATCGCGAACTTCCCGCACAAGAACGTCATCGTTCGTGCGCTCGGGATGAAGGACACGGTCAAGGTCGACACGCGCTTCGAGTCGCCGCGCGCGAACGACGTCTACCTCCTCTGTTCCGACGGCCTCTCCGGGCCGGTCGAAGATCCGGAGATGCTCGAGATCATCACGCGCCACGCCGACCTCAAGGTGGCCGCCTCGAAGATGATCGAGCGCGCCAACGAGAACGGCGGACCGGACAACATCACGGTCATCCTCGCGCGCTGGGTCGAGGACTGATCCGCGCGGCTCGGCTGGGGCCGTCGGATCCAGCGCCAGCCGAGACGCCTGCCGCGCGCACCGTCGTCGCGGCCTTCGGTGGCTCGAGCCCGAACGTGCCACCGGCCGCCGTCGTTCGGGCATGCGCCGACGGCGCCCACCGCGCGCCTCGTCGAGGCCGCGCGCCTCGACGAGGCCCAGCCGGAGGCCGGCCCGCTCGGAGCCGGCGGCTCGGGTGTGTAGACTCCGCGTTCGCTCCGTGCGCCCTCGAGACGTGACGACGTCGAAGTCATTCCGGCCCGCCCGCCGTCTCGCGACGCTCGGCCTTGCGCTCGGCGTCGGGGCCGTCGTCGCGACGGTGACGACGCGCGCGCGCGCCGAAGTGTCCTTCGCGCTCGCGTGGCGGAAGGACGCGCGAGCGCCCGCGTGCGTCGACGAGGCGACGCTCCGCGAGGCCGTCGAGCGGCGCCTCGACAGGAGGCCGTTCGTCGATCCGGCGCGCGCCGACATCGTCATCGAAGTCGAGGAGAGCGCCGTGTCGCGCGACACGTTCCGCGCGCGTGTGACCGAGCGCGATCGGCACGGCGTGCTCCGCGGCGAGCGACTCCTCGAAGCGCAGAGCTGTCCGAGCCTCCGCCGGGCGGCGACGCTCATCGTCTCGCTGATCATCGAACCTCACCTGCAAGGCGAGCGCGCCGAAGAGGTGACCACGGAGCCGCCGCCTGAACCTCACGCCGCCTCCGAACCGGCGCCGCCGCCTGAACCTCACGCCGCCTCCGAATCTGCTCCACCACCGTCGCCCACTCCTCGACCGCGGGGCGCGGAGAGCGCGCCCGCGCCGAGGAGAGACCGGGAGAGCCCCCCAGGGCTTCCGCCTTTTTACCTGTCGATCGGCCTCGGGGTCGGTACGACCGTGGGCGTCCTTCCATCTGCGAGCGCGACGGCGTTTGCCGTCGCGCGGCTCGCGTCGCCGAGCTCGCGCTGGAGCCTCGACTGGTGGGGAGGCTACTCGCTTCCACAGCGTCTTCGTCGCGACGGGGCGGTGACGGGAGACTTCTCCGCCGTCGAGCAGCGCATCCGCGTATGCCTGGGCGTCGCGCGTTGGTCTTCTCACCAGCTCGACACGTGCGCCGGCGTCGTCGGTGGCGCCATCGTGCCGAGCTCATCCGGAATTGGGCAGGGGAAAGACAGGCTGCGGCCCCTCATCGGGCCCACAGCCGCCCTCGCGTTCGAAAAGCGAGCCGGACCGATCGCCGGACGGATCGAGCTCGGCGCCGTCTACACCCTCCGACAGTACGATTTTTCGTATCTCAACCAGGCGAGCGAACGGACGCGCTTCTACTCGACGAATACGCTCCTCTTCTTCATCGCGCTGAGCGGCGTCGGCAGGATTTCGGAATCGCCTGTGGGGGACTAGCGAGCTCGACTTCGGGCTCGCGACGATTTGTTCGTAATTTGTGTCGCGAGGCCTGCAACTTGGATCGTGACACGGGGCACGCTCTCTTCTCTAGACGCTCCGGCGTTGCTCTCGTTGGATAGCTCCATCGACGTCGCCACGGTCTTTCGCGAGCACGGCGCCTTCGTTCACCGCATCCTACGGCGGCTCGGGGTCCACCCCGCGGACGTCGATGACGCGCTCCAGGAGGTGTTCGTCGTCGTCCACAGGCGCCTGCCCGAGTTCGACCGCGACGCGTCGATGCGGCCGTGGGTTTACGGCATCAGCGTGCGCGTGGCGAGCCGCGCGCGCCGGCGGAGGTGGTCGTCCCGCGAGGTCGGCGCCGAAGAGGCTCCGGAGCCGATCGATCCGACGACGCCGATGGACAGCGTCGCCGCGAAACAGGCGAGTGAGGTGCTCAGCGTGATCTTGGATCAGATCGACGATGAAAAACGCGCCGTCTACGTGCTCCACGAGCTCGAGGAGCTCTCCGTCCCCGAGGTCGCGAAGGTCCTCGGTTGTCCAGTTCAGACCGCGTACTCGCGTCTCCGCGCGGCGCAGGTCGCGGTCGCCGACGCGGTGCGCAGGTACCGCATGCGGGAGGGAATCTAGATGAGTCGCGATCCGCAACACCCGGACGCGCCGACGATCGGCGCCGCTTCGGACGAAGAGTTCCTTCGCGCGATCCAGCGCGCCGAGCGCGGAGCGCTCCCGACGGAGGCGGAGATGCGTGAGATCGCCGAGCGCATCCGCCCGCTCTCGAGGTCGAGCGCGGCTCGCGTCCTCGACTGGCGCCTCGCGGTGCTCGCGGCCTCCAGCATCCTCGTGGTCGGAGCCGTCGCGCTCCCGTGGCGTGCGAGCGAGACCACGCTCATCGCCGCGCCCGCGGTCGTCGCCGCCGAAGCGCCTCCGAGCGAGGTGCACGCGCCGCCGCCGCCGGTCGAGCCCGCCGCGGCGGCGCCGGTCGTCTCCGTCGACGCGCTCCCGACCGCGAACGCGCCGCCGCTTCCGCGCGCGGCGCTCGCCGAGCCGACCTGCCCCGGCGAGATCGAGCTCGTCGAGGCGATCGACGCCGCGCTCCGCGCGGGCGACGCAGCGGGAGCGCTCGACCGCGCGCGCCAGCTAGAGGCGCGCTGCAAGAACGGCCGATTCTTTCAGGAGCGTGAGCGCCTCGCGATTGAAGCGCTCGCACGGCTCGGTCGGAGCGACGAAGTGCAGCTGCGCGCGCGCGCCTTCGAGCAGCGCTTCCCGTCGTCGCCGCACGTTTGGCGCATTCGAAGCTTGGCCGAAGGAGACTCACGATGAGCACCGAACCCCGCGACGGCAAGCGCAAGCCGATCGTCTTCCTCTGCTTCACCCTCGGCGCCATCCTCGCGCCGCCGGCCTGCACGCAGCGAGTCGACGTGAGCCTCGGCTCTCAACCGCCGGTCACGGAGACGTTCGTGACGCCCGACGCGGAGGCGCCCGAGGCCGCGAGCGGACTCACGCAATATTGCCCGTCCGACGAGTGTCCGACCGGGTACACGACGTGCCCGCTCTCGACCTTCCGCTGCCAGGTGAACCTGCTGACGGATCGAAACAACTGCGGAGCCTGCGGTGTTGTCTGTCCGGCGGGCGAAAAGGGCGCATCGTTCGAGTGTGTGGAAGGTAAGTGCGCTTTGCAGTGCAATACTGGATTCGGCGATTGTGACGGCATCGTCGACAATGGGTGCGAGACCCCGCTCTCCGTGGACGATAACTGTAAGTCTTGCGGAACCAAATGTGCTGCCGATAAGCCATGTATCTGGCGGGACGACGGTTACGCCTGCGGGTGCCGCGACGGAGAGGTTCTTTGCTCGAACGGTCTCTACGTTACGTGCCTCGACACGTCGAGAGACGACAACAACTGCGGGGCGTGCGGCAATGTTTGTCCTGCGGGGCTCGTCGAGCGCAATTCGTACAAGGGCTGTGTTGGTGGCACGTGCGGCAACGATAAGTGCATCCCCGAGTGGGGCAATTGTGACGGTGCTTCAGGCAATGGCTGCGAGACGCGTACGAATACGAATGAGCATTGCGGGGCGTGCGGTCGTGCTTGCTCGCCAGGGGAGGAGTGTCGTTATGTTCAGGCGGGGTTCCAGCCCCCCAAGTTGACGTGCACGTGTCCTGTCGGGGAGACGTTCTGCCCTTTTTCTGCGTTGAACGGTCTCCCTGTTGGGCAGTGTTACGACCTCCGTTCGTCAGTTGAATCGTGCGGGGCATGCGGGGCTGCATGCGCAACCGGACAGCGCTGCGATTTCGGCGTGTGCCGGCTCGATTGTGCCGCCGGTACGGAGGACTGCAACGGGAGCCGAGGAGACGGGTGTGAAGTGAACACGAACGCGGACCCGAACAACTGCGGAGGCTGCGGGATCAAGTGCGACGGCGTCGCCGGGCAGGCGTGCGTCGGCGGTCGATGCGTCGTCAAACCTTGCGACGAGGTGGATGCGGGAGGAGGGGTGACACGATGAGCTCGCGAAGCTTGCTCGTGATGGTCACGGTGACCGTGACCGCGGCGACCGCGCTGCTCGGCGCGTGCGCGGCGAACGAAGACGCGGAGCTCGCGCCTCCGTCGAACACGGCGTACGAGGTGCCCACGCAGGACGCCGCGGTGGATGGCCCCGCCAAGCCGTGCCCGGACTGCGAATATTTCCCGACCGTGTGCACGGACGACGTCCTCTGCCCCTTCGCGCCGATGGATCCGTCCAATCCCGCGTCGCCGCTCGATCCGCGCGCTGCCGTTCTCAACATTCGCGGCCGCGGGCCGAACGACGTCTGGCTCACCGGTGCGGTTGGCACCGCCGCACACTTCGACGGCGTGTCCTGGACGATGTCGAACCTCGGAGCGGGGGAGACGCAGCGCGCCCTGTGGCTGCTCGATTCCAGTGAGATCAGCTTTGGCGCGTGGAAGACCTTCTTCGCGCGTGGCGCCGACGCTGACGAGAGCGGCGACGCGGGCCTCTCTCCCGACGGTTGGAGCATCCGCCCGTTTCCGGCCGCGCCGTCGAACTGGAATCTCTCCCTGGTGTACCCGAAGACGGGGTGGGCTGCGCCCCGCTCGGACGTGTTCTGGGTCGGCGCGGACGGCGGCTCGAGTGCCTGCGGTCTTTGGCGCGTGACCCGGAGGTCGCCCTCGACGGTCGCGCTCGCCGAGAGCATGCCGCGCGCGACGTGCAACCTCTTGGGCATCAACGAGGTTTTGGGCATCCACGGCGCGTCGAGCGATGTCCTCTGGGCGGTTGGTGGTCGAGGCACGGCGGCGCGCATCGACGGCGCGAACGAGACGACGCCGACCTACCGCACTTTCAACTCGCTCACGACGAACGCCCTTCGCGGCGTGTGGGCGGCGTCGGACACGGACGTGTGGGCCGTGGGGACCGCGGGGACAATCCGTCACTACCGTGGTGATTCGGTGTTCTGGGAGGTCGTCGAGGACGTCCCGACGAACGAAGCGCTCAACGGCGTGTGGGGAACATCGGCATCGGACATCTGGGCGGTCGGCAATGCCGGCGTCGTCCTTCACTACGATGGTGCTCGCTGGTCGCGCGTGAAGGTCGCGGGGGTCGGTGAGGCGCCTTCCGACCTCTACACCGTGTGGTCGCCCGCGCCCGGGCAGGTGTGGATCGGTGGGCAGGGCGTGGTGCTCTCGCTCGGAGGAAAACCATGAGAGCCATGTTTCTGTTCGCCTGCGCATCCGTCGCGCTCGGTACGGGGATCGCCTGCGCGACGTCGGAGGATGAAGCGATCGCTCCGCAGGGCGCGGAGAGCGAGCCGGTCGTCGCGGACGCCGCGGCCGACGCACCCGCCGCGGACGCGGCCGTGATCGAGCCGCCTGATCCCGCGACGTGCAGCTCCGCCGGATGGTGCCTGACGCCGCTGCCGGACGCCGATCTGACGCTCATCGACATCTGGCCGTTCAAGGGACGCGCGTTCGCGGTCGCGGTCAGCGCGTCGATCGGGGCCAAGGTGATGGAGTGGGTCGACGCCGATCAGCGCTGGACGTACATCGATGACAATTCCCAGAACCAAAACGGGTTTGGTCGGTACGTCGGACGCATGTGGGCGCCGAACGAGGACGAAGTCTATTACACCGTGGAGCCCGGATACGTTTATCACGGGAGGCGCGGTGCCACGTGGTCCTGGGAGCGGGAGCTCCTCGTTCCGGCGTCGGTCGTAGCGGCCGGTCGCGACACGTCGACGCCGGTCGTGAACTCGCCGGAGTCGGCCGCCCTCGGCGTCTGGGGAACGTCGGCGGACGACGTCTACGCGTGGCGCGCCGACACCATCTACCATCGCACGAGCGTCGATGGCGGCGCGCCGGAATGGGTCGAGGACTACGTCGGTCCCGGCGCGCCGAACCGCGTCTTCATCTCCGGCGCCGGCGGCTCGGGCAAGGACGACGTTTGGTTCAGCGGAGGAAACGGCGGGACCGACAACAAAATCCAGACGTGCCCGCTGCTTCTCCGGAAAACGCCCGACGGGTACCGCGCGGTGGTCGACGGCACCCTTACCCGCGCCGGCACGCGGTATTCATGCCCCGCTCGTCCCGACACGGTCGAGCTCACTGGGCCGGGCGCATCGGCGAGCACCTCCTACGGGGCGTCAGGCGCGATGGTCGACGTGCACGTCGGGAGTGGAGGACAGGTCGTCGTGCTTCGCTACGCGTCGACGCTGACGCGGCTCATCCCCGAGGATGGTGGGTACGTCTCCACGTCGGAGAAGCTCTTTTCACCCGCGTACTCTCTCTCCTCGAACTTCACCTTCACATCCCTTTGGGTTCACGGCGATGAAGCGTGGCTCTCGGGCGCAGGGCTTCTGCTCCAGGGCCCGGTGGGCGCGGATGCCGGCGCTTTCGGCGTCTCCAGCGTGGCGCTCACCGGCGCGCCGCTCGATCAACCGCTCTACCGGATTCGCGGAACAGATGACTCCAACCTCTGGGCGATCGGAGCTCGCTATGCGTTTCACAAGACGACTCCGTGACATGGATCTTGCGAAGCTCCTTGTTTTGGCCGTGCCTGCGTCGCTCGCCTTCGCTGCGGGCTGCTCGAGCTCCGACGATGCGAGCCCTGCCGCGCCGCCTCCGGCGCCGCTCGATGCCTCGACCGACGCCGGACCGAGCGTGGAAGACGACGCCGGAGTGCCGCCGCCCACGCGCGACGCTGGCTTCGTGGACGTCGACCCGCTGCCGATCGAATGCGCGTCGCCGCCGTGCGCGACGGCGCTCGTGACGACCTCCCTCCCCGTGTCCGCCGCTGACCCAGGACAAGGGTTTTGCGCGCTCCTCTCCGATCGCACGGTGGCGTGCTGGGGCGCGAACGCGTCAGGGCAGCTTGGTCGTGGCGAGCCCCAAGGAACCATCGGCGCGAGCGAAACGCCTGCGCGCGTCGTCGGTCTCGAACGCGTCGTCTCGCTCGATCACACGTGCGCGCTCGACGAGGACGGGGCGACATGGTGCTGGGGGACCGGCCCGTTCCTGCAGGACCAACAGTTCTGGGGGCACACGACGGAGCGGACGCCGGTGAGGCTTGCGCTCCCTGCAGCGACGCACGTGGGGATCGGCGCTTCGGTCGGGTGCGTCGCCACGAGCGACGGGCGCGTCCTCTGCTGGGGGGCGGGCGATAACGGGCAGGTCGGCTTAGTGTCGAGCGTCAACCACGGGCCGACCGTGCTCGAGGTACCGCCCGGGCCGCCGATCCGCCGCATCGCGATCGGCGCGGCGACGTTCCTTGTTCGTGAAGACGGCTCGGTCCTCTCTCTCGGCAACTCCATGGCCATCGGGCGCGTGTCCTCGCTGTTGCGCGATCCTTTCCCCGTGCCGATTGATCTGGAGGGGGTTCGCTCGCTCGACATCGCGCTGGCGAACACGTGCGCGGCCGCGCGCGGTATTGGCTACTGCTGGGGGAGCAAGCTTCCCAGCGCGCTCGACAACTGGAGCCGCGCGTATCCACGCGGGCTGGTGATCCCCGAGCCGGTCGTCGACGTGGCGACCACGCCCACGCTCTCGTCGCTGGGCGGAGTCAGCGTCCCCTACCGCTGGTGCGCGGTGGCTGCATCGGGGACGGTCTACTGCTGGGGGGCCAACCAGAACGGGCAAGCGGGCACGGGCACGAAGGAGCACGTCAACGACGCGGCGCGTGTCGTCGGTCTGCCTGCGCCTGCGGTCTCGGTCAAGACGACGCCAAGCACCACGTGCGCGCTCCTCACGACCGGCAAGGTCTATTGCTGGGGCGGCAACTACGACGGTCAGCTTGGTAACGGCAAAGTCCGAGGCTTGGCCTTGGTCCCGGAGGAGGTCATCCTTCCATGAAAACTTCTCATCGCTCACGTGTTCTCGGCGTCGCCGGGCTAGCCACCGTCGGCGTTGCGCTCTCTCTGGCCGGCAGCGCGTGCAAGAGCCAGCGCACCGTGTTCGGCGGCTCCGAAGGGACGTTCGTTGACGAGCCCGCCGTCGACGCCGGGGAGTGTCCGCTCCAGTGCTCGCTCGACGGTCGGTCGGTCATCCGCTCGTGCGACGGCGAGATCGTCGAGACGTGCGCCGCGGATCTCGCGTGCGGCGCTGCGGCCTGCCAAGAGCCGTGCGCCGCGGCCGCGGCCGACAAGAGCTCGAACGGCTGCGAGTTCTTCTTCCAGCTTCCGCGCTACGATCCGGCGACCTTCTCCCAGTCGTGCGTCGCGACATTCGTCGTCAACACGTCGCTCCAGCCCGTCGACCTCAAGCTCGCGTACGAGGGAAAAGAGCTCGACCTGTCGGGCGCGCTCTTCCGGACGAACCCGGGCGAAACGTCGCTCGTTCCGCACACCGGACCGATCGCGCCGGGCGAGAGCGCGATCCTCTTCGTCTCCGACCGCGATCCCGCCGTCGCGCCGCCCAAGTCTCCGACCGACGGCCTCAGTGGGCGCATCGCGTGTCCGACCGGCGTCGTCCCTGCGCTCCGCACCGAGCTCCCGGGCGGCACGCGTATCGCGTCGGCGATGCACCTCACGGCGAACGTGCCGATCGGGCTCTCGATGATCTATCCGTTTGGCGGCGCGACGAGCTACGTCCCGACGGCGACGCTCTTGCTCCCTGTCTCGACGTGGGCAACGCAAAACATGATCGTCAGCGCCTGGGAGGCAAACTTCTCTCGCCCGGGCACGCAGATCTACGCTTCGGAAGACGACACCGAGATCACGATCCTTCCGACCGCGGACATCGAGGATGGGGTCGGCGTGAAGGGGACGCGCAAGAAGGTCCCGGTCACCTACCGTCTCGACAGGGGCCAGTTCCTTCAGCTCGCGCAGCGCGAGGAACTCTCCGGGAGCGTCGTCGAGTCGACCAAGCCCGTCGCTACCTTCGTCGGTCACGGCTGCGCGGCCATCCCCTCGGGCTTCGGGCCGTGCGACTCGCTCCAGCAGCAGATCCCGCCGTTCGAGCAGTGGGGCTCGGAGTACGTGGGCGTCGGTTACCGGCCGCGCATGGGCAACGAGCACGAGCCGATGGCCTATCGGATCGTCGCCGCGCGGGACGGGACGCAGCTCGACTACGATCCCGAGATCCCCGCCGGCGCACCGACGACGCTGTCCGCTGGGGAAATGGCGCTGTTCACGCACGGGACAGGCGACGCGTTCGTCGTCCGTACGCAGGACGCGGAGCACCCGATCTACGTCGGCGCATACATGTCGAGCAGCGGTAGGGGCTTCAACGAACTGGCGTACAACGGCGCCGGCGATCCCGAGTTCGTCAACGTCATCCCGAGCGGGCAATACCTGAACTCGTACAGCTTCTACGCGGACCCGACGTACGGCGACTCGTCGCTCGTCATCGTTCGCGCGAAGACGCGCGGCGAGTTCAAAGACGTCTGGCTCGAGTGCGCCGGAGAGAACCTCTCTGACTTCCGGCCGATCGGCACGCGCGGCGAGTACGAGTTCACGCGCGTCGATCTGGCCAAGAGCGGTAGGCCGGGGCAAAAGTTCGGCGACCGCGTCTGCCGGAACGGCCTTCAGCGCTTGAAGAGCGACGGCCCGTTCACGGCGACGGTGTGGGGCTGGGACTACTGCGCGAGCTACGCCTATCCGGGCGGCATGGCGCTCCGGAAGCTCGTGCACACGCCGCTCGACCCGATTCGTTGAGGGGCGCGGATGCTCGTGAGGGCGCGCGCGTGGCCGCCGACACACGCGCTCGATCGAAGCGGCGGGGTGAGCTCCGAAGGAGCGGCCATGAACAGTGGCTAGGTCGGTCGGGGGCGGGGAACCCAGCGCCGAGCGACGTGCCTGATACGCCGAGGCTTCGTCTCCGCCTTCGGTAGCTCGAACCAGAAGAGGCTGCCGGGCCCTTCGTTCGGCCGGACGCCGACGGTGCCGTCGTGCGCCTCGACCAGGCGGCGCACCGTCGCGAGGCCGAGGCCGAGCCCCGGGACCGCGGACTCGGCGGCGCGGGCGTACGGATCGAAGAGGCGCTCCCTGACGTCACGCGGCAAGCCTGGACCGGTGTCGCGGACCTCGAAGCGGATCGACGGGCCGACGTCGTCGGCTCGGACATCGATGCGCCGCTCGGGCGCGGAGCCCATGTACTTGATCGCGTTTCCGAGGAGGTTCGAGGTGATGCTGATCAGCACGCCCGGGCTGCACGCAACGACTGCGGACGGATCCGGCTTCTCGAACGAGAGCGTGATCCCGTTCGCTTCTGCCGTCGGCCGCATCTCGTCGACCACGCTGCGGAGGACCTCGCCGGCGTTGGTCGAGATGCTCTCCGGTGGAGGCGCTCCCGAGCGGGCGAAGACGAGGAGCCCGTCCACGAGCTGCCCCACCTGCTGCAGGGTATGCATCGCGCGGTCCAGCACGCCCTTTCGAAGGCTCATCTCGGGATCGCGTTTCGTCAGCTCGAGGGCGAGCCCCACGTTCGCGAGCGGGCTCCGGATGTCGTGAGCGACTCGGCCGGAGAAGTGCTCCATGTCCGTGACGCGGGCTTCCATCAGCCCCGTGAAGCGGTGGAGGACCCGGACCATCGTGAGGGTGACGGCGGTCGCCAGGAGGATGCTGAGGGCGAGCAGGAACGCGAGGAGCGACTGCGACTTCGTCCGGAGCGATGCGATATGGGTGCCGAGCGTCGAGGTCTGTCGGGCGTTCAGGGCGATGTTCTCGACGAGCGCCTCGTCGACCTGATCGACCGCGGGCTCCGTTCGTGAGCGGAGCTCCGTGATCGCGTCCGCACGGTCCCCGGCCTCGAATCGCCGAAGGACACGGTCCACGGAGGCGTTCATCGCGGTGGACCGAATGACGATGCGGTCCTGGATCGATTTCTCTCCGGGATAGGTCTTGAGCGCGAGACAGTCGGTCGTGGTGCGAGCGAGGCCGTCGCGAGACGCGCGAGCGTCGGCCATTCCGCTCGCAGTCTGCGGAGAGGCCTCGCTCGCGAGACGCTCGAGGAGCATCGCGAGCTGGTGGACCTCCGTACGCGCCTGCGACAAGCAGGCGATGGACGGGAGCGCATTGTTCGCGATGCTGTCGGCGTCCGCCCCGATCCCTCGCGCGCGGTACTCCGCCACGCTCGTCGCTGCGATGAAGCATGCGACCGTCAGGACGAACGATCCGATGAGCAGCCACACGACGCGAACGGAGCGCCCGGTGCGGTCGGCGGCGCCGGACCAGCTCATGGCTGCTTCCCCGGGAGATGCGGGTGCGGGGCCGCTCGCTCCGAGAGCACCTGCTGGATGAGATGCATCAGCACGACCGGGTCGTACGGCTTCGGTAGGAAATAGCGGGTACCGACCTCCTCTGCGACGCTGTCGAGGTCGAGGACTCCCGAGCAGAGGATGATGGGGATGTTCTCCAGGCCTCGATCGCGCAGGAACATCTGGAGCGCCATCTCCGGACCGCTCAGCGCCGGCATCTCGACGTCGAGCACGACGAGATCCGGCGGTCGGTCATGGAGGAGGTCGAGCCCCTGCATGCCGCTGTTCGCCACACGGGTTGCGTGCCCGTCGAAGCGAAGCAGTTCCGACAGGAGATCCGCCGTCTCCGTGTCGTCATCGACAATCAGCAGGTCAGCCATCAGGGCGCTCGCTTCCTCCGTTGCTCGCTGGACGGGGGCGTGCCTACAAGCTGGCACTTCCCGTACCAGGCGTGCAGCCGCGCACGAGCGATCGCTGCGGCAGGGCCGAGCGTTCACGCGACGGTGCTGCGGCAGGGCCGAGCGTTCACGCGACGGCGCTGCCGTCTCGAGCGTGGCTTCCTCAGCGCAGGCTGAAGCCCGTCGGTCCGAGAGCCAGGTAGACAAGGGCGATCGTCACCAGCATCACCCCGGCGATGAGCGCGTAGTTCAGTTGCGACTGCGTCGTGCTCCAGCCGTCGCCGTAGAACTTCCCCTTCGAGCGCTTGCGCAGCTTGCGCTGCACGGACGCGAGGAGCTCGTCGTCGCTCGCCGACGACTCGGGGAGAATCGCCTCCTCGCTCTTCGCCAACGAGCGTTTGAGGAGCGCGCTGACCGCCGGCGCCGCGTCGAGCTGGGCGAGCTCCGCTTCGGACAGCTCTTCGTCCGCTACGGTCTCGTCCTTCGGCTTGTCGCTCTCCTCGGTCATCCGATCTTCTCACCGAGCTCGCGCTCGACGATCTCCTTGAGCTGGGCGCGTGCCCGGAAGATCCTGCTCTTCACTGTACCAGCCGCGAGACCGGTGATCTGCTCGATCTCCTCGTAGGAGAGCTCCTCGACGTCGCGCAAGATGAGGCACTCGCGGAACGCGGGATCGATCTTCTGGATCGCGTCCTGGACGATCTTCTCGACCTGCTTGCCGCCGAGCGCCTCGTCGGGGCGTTCGATCACGGCGACGTTGGCGCGTCGAGCTTCGCCGAGCGGAACTCGCTCCGCCACGGCCTCGAGCTCGTCCTGCTCGCCCGCATGACGCACCCTGAGGTACTTCGAGCGGTTCTTGCAGAGGTTCACCGCGATTCGATAGATCCAGGTCGACAGCTTCGACTCGCCTCGGAACGAGCCGATCGCCTTGAAGACCTGGACGAAGACCTCCTGCGTCAGGTCCTCCGCCTCCGCCTTGTTGCCGAGCATGCGGAGGACGAGCGCGGACACACGACGCCCGTAGGTCTGCACGAGCTCGTTGAACGCGCGTTCGTCACGCGCGCTCAGGCGCTCGATCAGTCTGGCTTCGAGCTCGTCGGGAAGCGCCACGTCCGGCCATGGTGAACTACTATCGGGTGAAAGTGCAAAGTCACTCCACGGTGCGGAGGGCGGATCCGAGAGAGGGCTGTCCTCCTCGCTTTCGTCGACCTCCTTCTTAGCAGCGTCTTCTCCGTTCGCGTGCTCCCGCGAGAGCGTCCCGGAATGAACGGAACGCGTGCAGCTCGTCGAGTGGCGGGCGCGTGCCCGCCGGTCCGCCATCATCTCTGCCCAGTCCGGACACGCGGCTGGAGGGAAAGTTCCAGACGAAGCGGCGCATGTTCAGAACGACGTCGTCAGGCCGAGCGCGGCGCCGCCACGATGCGGAGCGGCCGTCAGGGCGGCCCGCGGCCCCGTGCTCGTCGGGCTGGTCCAGAGAAGCCAGCCGCCGACGGCAGCGAACGCCGCGCCGGCCATGAACGCTACCGTTGCGACCGCTGCTCGGTCGTGCACCACGGGATCGCGGGCGTCCGCGGCGATGGCGAGCGTCCCGAACGTGGCACCGGTGACGACTCCGGCGACGCCGAGGCCGAGGCCGACGAACCCGAGCGTGCGTCGCGTCGGGTCGGGCGCCGGGCTCGGCGCAGGCGCGGTCTCGGCTTTCGCGTCGGCGAGACGCGGGACGTAGACGAGTTGATCGCTCGGCGACGCCGTCACGCGGAAGGAGACGGTCGCGCGCTGCTTGCCTGGAGCGGTCACGCCGAGGTGATGCTCCCCGGGATCGAGGTAGAGCGGCAGGTACCAGCGCTGCTCCGGGACGGGCTCGCCATCGAGATCGAGTCCGTCGATGGCGCGGTCGGTGGGGAGCTGCAAGATGACGCGAGGCAGCTTCGGCTCGAGCGCTCGCATGTGCTGCGTGGCGAACTCGTGCCGATCGCGCTGGTTGTTCTGGGCGGCCCAGGCCGCCGCATGCGAGAACTCGTGCCACGCGGTGACCGGCTTGCCGATCGTCTCGTGGCAGAGCGCGAGGTTGAGGAGCGTTCCGAGCTTCGGGCCGAGCTTCAGGCTCTCGGAGAAATCGGCGCACGCTCCGGCGTAGTCGCCGCTGTCGAACTTCTTCTCGCCGGAGCGAAAGAGCTGGTCCGCGCGCGCCTCGGTCGAGAGTCGAGGCTTCGCGTCCGGCGGCGTCTCCGCCGCGTGGGCCGTTGCCGGCAACAGCGCCACGAGCAGCAAGGAGCCTGCGACGGACCAGGCTCGAAGGTCAGGGAGGGGCGGGATGCCGGACGGAGCGGTCATTCTCTCGAGTTGAGGAACTTCGGGCGCTGGGGCTTGCCGCCGGTCGCCTTCGTTCCACGTGCGCGCGGAGGGGGCTTGGCGCCGTTCGGGGTCGACGGCAGGTCCATGACGATGGGGGGGACGCTCTCGGCGTCATCGGTGCTCTCCGCGCCCTCGCCTTCTCGAGGTGCCGCGGTGTCGTCCCCGAGCTTCGCAGTCACGTGCTGCGGCG
>MKVQ01000018.1:31368-159536 GCA_001899635.1 Myxococcales bacterium 68-20
GCGCGGAGCGGTGAGCGCCGCACCAACAGGGCGACGCGTGTCGAGAGCCGGTCCTCGAGCGCCGCCGGGGCGTTCTTCGGCTTCATGAGCGGAAGCGGTGGGCCGCTCCTCGTGCCGGTCGTGGCCGCTCGCGACGCGACTGCATCGATCGCATCGACGACGCGCTGGGTCTCGATCGGTGTGCTCGGCGCACGCATCTGCTTCGCGCGCGCGAGCACCTGCTCGGCGCGCTCGACGATGGCCGAGGTGAAGTCGCTGCCGAACGGGGCGAGTGCCCTTGCGAGGCGGCCGACGTCTTCCCAGCGCTCGTTCGGATCGCGGCGAATGCACTTCGCGATGACGTCGGAGAGCTCGCGAGGGATCTTCGAGTCCTTCTCCGCGAGCGGAGTCGGCTCCTTCTCGAGGATCGCGGCGAAGATCTCGCCCACTCCCTCCCCGTCGAAAGGCGGAGCGCCCGTGAGCAGCTCGTACGCGACGATGCCGATCGACCAGATGTCTGCGCGGGCGTCGATGTCCGTCGCGTTGCGAAGCTGCTCCGGGGACATGTACACGGGCGAGCCGAGCACGTGCTGACCAGTGAGCCGCTTGTCTTCCGGTTTGCTGCGCGTCGACTTGGAGATCCCGAAGTCGAGGACCTTGATCGCGTTCGATCCGTCGGGCCGGCAACCGAGAAACAGGTTCGCCGGCTTCAGGTCGCGATGGACGACGTTCGACGCGTGGGCGTGGGCGAGGCCCTCGAGGGCCTGCACGATGTAGTCGACGACGTCCACGACCGGCAGCGTCTTCTGCAGCTCGAGGAGCTCTCCGAGGTCGCAGCCCTCGAGGTACTCCATGACGAGGAACGGCGCGCCGTTCGCCGTCGTCCCCGCGTCGAGGACGCGGGCGACGTGCTCGGAGTTGATCTTTGCGGCAGCGCGCGCCTCGCGTGCGAA
Organism: Myxococcales bacterium 68-20; assembly: GCA_001899635.1. Taxonomy (GTDB): domain Bacteria; phylum Myxococcota_A; class Polyangia; order Polyangiales; family Polyangiaceae; genus Labilithrix. The sequence goes on from MKVQ01000018.1 coordinate 32,301, forward strand.
TCGTTCGACGATTGCCTCGGAAGCGACGGCCTCGGGAAGGAGGACCTTCACCGCGACGCGTTGCTTCAAGACGAGGTGCTCGGCAGCGTACACGATGCCCATGCCACCTTCGCCCGCCACCTTGTCGAGGCGGTACTTGGCGGCGACGACATCGCCGATCTTGGGCATGGTGCTGCTGGTCACGTTCGGACCCATCGCGCCTTGTCGGCGTGGCTCGCCAGGTGAAAGTATACGCTGCCTCTTCACTCCGACGGGGGCTTCATTTCTGATGCGTTTCGTCGGGGTACGGTTCTTGGCCACGTTTTGGGGGCACGTGTCGGGGCACACTTCTTGGCCGCGCCTCCATCGGTTGGCTTCGATCTTTTGGCCGCGGGCCGAGGGCGCTAGAGGTGGGTAATGCACGCACGGAGGACGGCACGGGACGCGTTCTTCCCCTCACGGGAGGATGACGCATTCTTTGCGCCGCGGCGGGGTGACATCGTCTTCCACGACGGCGCAGCCGTCCGCGCTTTCGCCGATCGGGTGAATCGGGGCGAGGCGCGTCCTGAAGGGGCAGCGATCCATCCGGCCGAGCTTGCGTCGATGGCGCTCGTCCACGAGGTGCTCCACGCGGTCGTCCGCAAGTACCGCGAGCGCCATCCTTCGAGCTTCGCGCGTCTCACGGCGTCGCTCGAGGCATCGCTCGGTCCCGACGCGAGGCAGATGGCTCTCGACTTTCTCGGGGCGTTTCCGCCCCCGTCGGTCTACCGGGCGCTTCGAGGTGACGGAGACGACATCCCGCCGCGGTACCTCGAGCGGATGGCGGACCTGGAGCTCGCGGGTACGGCGCAGGGCCGAGCCGGCGCCGAGGCGGAGATCGACGAGGAGCTGATCCTCCTCTGGGTGGCGAACCAGAACCCTGCCTACGATCCGGTCCGCACGATCATCGGCGACGGCGATCTCGGTCCGACGTATCAGCGGTTCGTCCGGGAAGTGCGCAGCTTCTTCGACGACGAGCCGCGCTTCGGTCCGAGGAACGAAACTCTCGTCGACTTGCTGCTCGCGCCGTCGCGCGCGCATCCGACGTCGATCTTCGCGCAGCTCGAGTACATCGACCGTGCGTGGCGAGAGGCGTTCGGCCTCGACCAGCTCTCGCTGTGGCGCCGCTTGGCGTGGACGCACGATCTCCGCGTCGAGGAGGAGAAGTGGTTCCAGCGAGGCGGTCCGGGACCGGGGGAGCCGCTCCTCGAGGCGATGAAGTTCGGTGCGAAGGACGAGGGCGAAGGGCCTGCGCGGTTCAGTCCGGATCTGAACTGGATGCCGAACGTCGTGCTCATCGCGAAGAGCGTCTACGTGTGGCTCGATCAGCTCGCGAAGAAGTACGGTCGCGACATCCGCGCGCTCGATCAAGTGCCCGACGAGGAGCTCGATCTCCTCGCGTCCCGCGGGCTCAACGGGCTCTGGCTCATCGGCCTCTTCGAGCGCAGCGCTGCTTCGCGCAAGGTGAAGCAGATGCGCGGCGATCGCGACGCGCTCGCGAGCGCGTACTCGCTGAAGTGCTACGAGATCGCGCACGAGCTCGGCGGCGTGCCTGCGTACGAGAACCTCAAGGCGCGGGCGGGGGCGCGCGGCATCCGACTCGCGGCGGACATGGTGCCGAACCACGTCGGCATCGACGGCGACTGGGTGATCGATCACCCGGACTGGTTCCTCCAGACCCGGCGCCCGCCGTTTCCCAACTATCGCTTCGGCGGGCCCGACCTCGCGGAGAACAACCGTGTCGGGGTCTTCCTCGAGGAAGGCTACTGGGACAGGACGGACGCCGCCGTCGTCTTCCGCCGTCACGATAGCTGGAGCGGCGAAGATCGGTTCATCTATCACGGCAACGACGGCACGAGCATGCCGTGGAACGACACCGCACAGCTCGACTACCTCAAGGCCGAGGTACGGAAGGCCGTCATCGAGACGATCCTGCACGTCGCGAAGATGTTCCCCATCATTCGCTTCGACGCGGCGATGACGCTTGCGAAGCGCCACATCCAGCGTCTCTGGTATCCGCTGCCGGGACAGGGCGGCGCGATCCCCTCACGCGCGGACTACGCGATGACGCAGGAGGAGTTCGACGCGGCCATCCCCGTCGAGTTCTGGCGCGAGGTCGTCGACACGGTCGCCGAGCGCGCTCCCGACACGCTGCTTCTCGCCGAAGCGTTCTGGATGATGGAGGGCTACTTCGTCCGGACGCTCGGGATGCACCGTGTCTACAACTCGGCGTTCATGAACATGCTCAAGCGCGAGGAGAACGACAAGTACCGCGCGACGATCAAGAACGTCCTCGACTTCGATCCGGAGATCCTCAAGCGCTTCGTCAACTTCATGAACAACCCGGACGAGGAGACCGCGGCTCTCCAGTTCGGCGACGACGACAAGTACTTCGGCACCTGCGTCCTCATGAGCACCCTGCCGGGGCTCCCCATGTTCGGCCACGGGCAGATCGAGGGATTCCGCGAGAAGTACGGCATGGAATACAGCCGCGCGCGGTGGCACGAGGAGCCGAACGAGCACCTCGTGCGCCGTCACGAGCGCGAGATCTTCCCGCTCCTCCACAAGCGCTACCTCTTCAGCGGCGTCGAGCGCTTCGCGCTCTATGACTTCGTCACCGACGGCGGGCGGGTCGACGAGGACGTGTACGCCTATTCGAACGGCGCCGGCTCCGAGCGAGCCCTCGTCGTCTTCAACAACAAGTGGAAGACGACGCGCGGCCGGATCTTCACGAGCACGCATCGCGGGAACGTCGCCTCCGAGCTCGGGCTCGACGTGGAGCGATCGAAGGCGGAGAGCGAGTGGCTCGTCATCCGCGACCTTCCGCACGGGCTCGAGTACCTGCGGCGCGCGAGGGACATCGTCGAGGGCGGCGTTGCCTGGGAGCTCCAAGCGTTCCAGTACCACGTCCTCTCAGGCTTCCGTCCGGTGAGCGCGACGTTCGAGCTCCCGTACGACAGGCTCGCCGCGGAGCTCGCGGGACGCGGTGTTCCGGACATCGAGCTCGCCGTCCGGGAGCTTCATCTCCGGCCGATCCACGCCCCGCTTCGCGAGGCATGCTCGAAGGGGCACATCGAGTACCTGACCTCGCAGCTCGACGCGGACGACGACGTCCGCGCGCGTGCAGCGCTCGAGGAGAAGCTCGGTCACGTCGCCGACGGGCTCGATTGGATGCTCTCGCGCCGCTCCGGCCTCGAGATTGCGGTCGATCGAGCGCCCGCGATCCGAGCAGCCGGCGATCGATTCGCGGCGCTCCACGCGGTCGTTCGCAAGGCGGCGCCCGCGACGGCGCCGGAGGAAAGCGCACCGGAAGCGGCGACGGCGGTGCCGGAAGCGACCACCACTCCGGTGGTGGAGACCTCGGTGGAGGCGGAGGAAGAGGTCGCGGCGCCGAAGGGCGTCGAGGAGCCCGCGGCCACCGCGATCACCGGCGCTCCGCCGTCGACCAAGGCGGACGGCGATGCGTCGGTGCTCCATGTCGATCTCCTGCTCGCATTGATCCAGGTGGAGGCGGTCCTCGATCTGCTCTCCTCCGCGGAGCCAGCCGTGGCCGCAGCCATGACGCGCCCGGCATCGACATCGGAGGCAGAGCACGACGCTACGACCGGAGTGCCGGAGCATCCACAGTCCGAAGTGGTCGAGCCCGCCAGCGAGCCCGAGCCCGCGGCCCCGACGGCGGTCGCATCCGCGCCGGCGATCGCGATCGCCCCTCCGGCGATCACGCCGGCGATGTGGCCAGCGCGCGAGGCCGCGATCGCGCAGTGGGAGCTCGCCACGCCGCTCACCGCCGGCTTCGGCACGATCGTCGACGCGAGCGAAGCGCGCCGCCGTACCGCTCTCGTCCTCCTCGCTGCGACGCTTCCGACGGGCGCCGTCTCGGTCGCCGTGCGCCTCGCGCTCGGGACCAAGCGTGGACAGACGTACATGGATGTCCACGAGTCCGACGGCACGCTCTGGTTGAACAAGGAGCGCTTCGAAGAGCTCGCGCGCTTCCTCGCCGAGCGCGAGGCCGCCTCGGGTCGGCGCACCCACGGCGCCGCCAGCGCGGAGGCCGATGCGCTCGCGCAGCTCGCGGAGCGCGAGGGGTATCGCGCGGAGCGAATCGCCTCGAACCTGGGACCGGCCCCGAACGTCGACGCTCCGACGTCAGGAGCGGCTACGCCACTGGTCCGGCGCTGAGTCGGACGCGCGCGAGCAGCGTGCTCACGCGCGTTTGTTCTTGTCGATGACGGCCCACGCGATGAGGACGAAGGCGCCGAGTCGGATGAGATAGAGGTACGGCTGCGACTCGCGCGTGGGCTCGAGCAACGCGAGGAGCACGCGGTTCAACGACAGCGCCCCGAACGCGACCGCAAACAACAAGAACAGCCGGTCTCGGCTCGCGTTCCAGAAGCGAAGGAAGAAGACGGCTGCCACGAGGAAGGCCGTCGCTCCTGCGCCGGTGAGAAACGAGTGGAGGGAGCTGGCGCTCACGAGATCACCGCGTGCTCCAGACGAGACCGATCACGAGCGCGGAGACGGAGGCGAGGTTCGTGAGGTCGCGGGCCAACAGGAGATTGACCTCGTCCTTCGTGAGCACGACGTCGATGACGAGGAGCACGTTGTTGATGAAGAGGCCCACGAAGCACACGCTGCTCCAAAGCAGGAGCGGTGAGCGATTGGCGAGGTACGACCTCACGAGGAGGACCGCACACGCGAGGCTCGTCAATGCGCAGAGGATGTAGACGACCTCACCCATCTGCTCCTCCCTTCTTGTCCGACTTACGAATGAGGAATGCGTTGGCAAACACGTAGACCGGATCCCGCTCGGCGCGGCTGTTCAGCGTGGCGACGATGTCTGCGCGGCGATCACGATAGAGGTCCTCGATCTCCTGCATCGCGGCGTCGATCGCGGCGCTCACCGGTTGATAACCGTAGAGCAGATCCGTCCCGATGCTCACCGTCAGGAAGCCCCGCCCACAGAGGATGGCCAGGTGCTGCTCGGCGAATGCGCTCGAGACCTGGAGAGCGTGGGCGACGGAGCGGGCCGCGAACGATTTACCTCGATGTGCCCGGAGATGGAGCAGGATTTCGAGGCGTTCTACCGACTCAATCGACGATGTGAGGAGGCGAGCGAGGTGCTCTGGGGTGCTGCGTTGTTCGGGCATTGCCTGGCTGTGACGGACCTCGTTCCGCTATTTCGAGAGTCAACATTCTCTTGGCGAGGATCACCAGATGGTCCTTTGCCGCAGCGCAGAGAGCATGAGCTTGCTCGCGCACGACGCGCACGAACTCAGGGCAGGCACGCCTGCCGGCAGTCTTTGCAGTTGGGGCAGCTCCCAGCGCACTTGCAGGTGAGCTCCGGAGCCCCGACGCAGGCCGAGCCGTCCACGCACGGGGCGGCGCAGATCGGGGTCGCGCTCTGGTAGACGCACTCCTTGCCGACGTCGCAGACGACTGCCTTACAGGGGTCGACCTCGCTGTCCGGTGCGCAGGCAGCGACGCAGGCCTCGGGCGTCTCGAAGCGGTTCGCGTTGCCCTCGCATCCTCCGTAGCTGAAGTACTCGCACTTGCCCGTTTCCGCGTTGAACCAGTAGGACGGCATCGCCGCGTCGCATGTCCCTCTGACCTTGGGGAGGGAGCAGGTCGTTCCGCCGTCGGACTGGTCGCCGTTGCTCCCGACCGCGCTGCCCGTGCTGCCCGCGTTGCCGCTGTTCCCAGGGCTGCCGCTCTTGGGACCGTCGTCGCCGCTCGCCACGATCGGCGTCTCGGCGCCGCCTCGGCAGGCGCTCATGAGAGCGATGAGCGCAGCGAAGGTAGGAACCAAGATGCGGAGGGGCATCCGACGATTGTCGGATGTCGTGGCCTTTCGGTCAAACACGCGGCCACGCGCGTCCGAGCGCAGAAGCGCCCCGTGCGATCAGCTCGTGCTGCGCTTGCGGAACAACATGAAGTACGCCGCGATGGCTCCGAACGCCGCGATCCCGACCGCCACGGCGAGGAGGATCCACACGACGCCCGAGTCGCGCTGCTCTGCGCCCGGGGGACAGTAGACGTAGGCGCGTGGCTCCACGCGCTCGCACATCACCTCGAGGCCGTTCGCGACCGCCTCGCTCTGGCAGGCTCGATCGTCCGTGCCGCATTGGCGGCCCGTGCTCGAGCACCTCTGCTGGACCGTGCAGCCATGCGGGTCGGGGACCACCATCATCAACGATCAGCCCTCGAGTGCTCCCATCCGGTGCTCGACGAGCTTGGTCGAGCAACTTCATCCGCTGCAGTAGCACCGAGCGCGCAGGATCGCGAGGCACGACGACGCGGGCGCCGGTGGTGCTGCGGGCGACGAGTGGCTCGCGCTCACGCAGCGCCGCGTGTCGACTCGCTCGCCCGCCTCGGGGAGCCGACCGGCCGACGACGAGGCCAAGTGACGGCCGGACTGGTGGTCGGTCGAGGGCAACCGTCAGCGAAGCTCGGGTGTAGCGTGAGGGAAACGGTGCTCATCCCCCGGCCCGGTTGGGGCAGATGCGTCCGGTCGTGGCCTTTTGTCCGGGTCGTACCGCCGATCGCGATGTGGGCGCCGTCGTTCGCCGGCCTTCCGTCGGAACGACCGTTGCACTGAAGCGCCGCAGTGCTATGAGGCCGGCCATGAAGCTCGACCGCGCAGCTCGGTTCCTGGCGGTTCTCGTCGCTGTCTTCGCGACGGGCTGCGGAGCGCGCATGTCGACGCGGCCGGTCTCCACGTCGACGACGCCGATCTCCAGGGTCCATCTCCTGGCGGCCGAGCTGCGCGACACCGACGATGCGCCGAAGGTCGGCAAGTCGCAGCACTCGGACTCGTCCGTCGTGGACGAGGAAGAGGGCAAGAAGGACCCGCCGCACGGTCGCGCCGATCGCAAGCGGGGCGGCGGCTTCAGCGGCTACAAGTGAGCGTAGAGGCGGATCAGCCTCCGCGCGCGTCGCTCAAACGGCGACGCGGCGCGTACGCGTCCTCCTGAGGCTCGGCGGCTCCGACTCGCGATCGAGCGCAAGCGGTGAACGATCGAGCTCGGAGGAGAGAGCGGCGGGATCATCGTAGATGGCGATCGCGCCGGCCAGGTCGGAGTCCGACCAGCCCCCGCAGCGAAGCGCGACGACGGGCACGCCAGCCCGCTCACCGGCCTCGACGTCGTACGGGCTATCCCCGATGAGCAGCGCTTCGGCCGCGGTCACGTCGACACGGTCGAGCGCGATCTCGATGAGGTCGGGGCTGGGCTTGCTCTGGTCGGCGTCGTCGCGCGAGACCACGACGTCGATGAGGTCGGCCACGCCGGCCGCCCGAAGGAGGTCGGCGATGTCGCTCGCGGACGCCGAAGACACGGCCGCGCAGACGAGACCGCGCGACCTCAAGCGATCGACGAGGACGCGCGCGCCGTGGAACGGGCCGAGGTCGGGGAGGTAGTGCGCCTTGAAGATCATCCCGCGGCGTTCACTGATCGAGATGCCCTCGACCGAGGCGTGATCGATCGCGGCGATCTCGGAGAGCAGCTTGTCGCCGCCCATTCCGATCTTCGATCGCAGCTTCTCGAAGGGGACGTTGCGCCCGTGTCCCCGAAGCGAGTCGAGCCACGCATGTGCATGTGCGTCGTTGCTGTCGAGCAAGGTTCCATCGATGTCGAAAAGGACGGCTCGTATCCGCGCCATGGCTCACCTTCTGTGATGCTTGCTGCAGTCCACGTGCCCGGGCTCGAGCGGCGACGCGTTCGTCCACGGGTGAGGAGCGAAGCCTCGATAAGCGCGGTTCCTCCACAGGGTCGACGGGCCGCGGACGCGGGCGCGCGCCCCAGCACCCCGCCGTAGTGCCTCAACGATCCGCAGGCGTGCAGCAAGCCCCCGCAGACGTGAGCCTCGCGTTCAGGGACGTCGCCGGTGGAACACCGCTTGCGCCGTGACGATGACGACGACGCGCGGGCGTGCGGCCTCGAGCCCGTCATCGCATCGGACGGCGTCCGGGCCTCGCGCGGCCCTAATTCCTCCCGAGCAGGGGCGTGGGGGGCGAGAAGCCGGTCTTTCTGCGTGCGCCGCCGATCGATCGCGTGGATGACGAAACTCGTTCGCCATCGACCGGGCGATCCGCCCGGGCTCGATCGCGAGCCTCCGCTACTCCGACCGCGAAGCACGTCGATGCGTGTGGCCTACGTTCGGGCCTCGTCGGTTCCTCGTCGCTCGCGAGCGGCTCGCGGGTAAGGCACGGGCTCGTCGACACGAAGCGGACGTGGAAGCTGATCGGCCCGTTCCATCAGCGGTGAGCTCCACACGCGCGCCACGGCTCGCCTTCGGGGAGGCTTGCCCGTTGCACGACGGCGCGCGGAAGGAGCGACCCATGGACCTTCTCCGAACGGGGCTCGGCGTCGTCGCGCTCGTCACCGCGGTCTTGGCCTCTTGCAACGAGTCGCCGCAGATCGATGGTCAGGCCGTGACGGTCGAACACAAGCCGAACATCGTCTTCATCATGGCCGACGACGTCGGTTGGTTCAACATCGGCGCCTATCACCAAGGGCTGATGGCGGGCCGTACGCCGAACATCGACAGCCTCGCCTCGCAGGGGATGAGGTTCACCGACTACTACGCGGAGCCGAGCTGCACTGCGGGGCGAGCGAACTTCATCACCGGTGAGCTCCCGATGCGGACGGGGCTCACGACGGTCGGGCAGGCGGGCGCCGACGTCGGCATTCCGGACCAGGCCGTGACCGTCGCCAGCATGCTGAAGTCGATGGGCTACGCGACCGGACAGTTCGGCAAGAACCACCTCGGCGATCTCAACAAGTACCTGCCGACGGTCCACGGCTTCGACGAGTTCTTCGGCTACCTCTATCACCTGAACGCGATGGAGGATCCGTACTGGCACAGCTACCCGGAGGACATGAAGGCCAGGATCGGGCCGCGGAACATGATCCACAGCTGGGCGACCGACAAGGACGACGAGACGGAAGAGCCGCGCTGGGGCAGGGTCGGCAAGCAGCGCATCGAGGACGCCGGGACGCTCCCGCCCGAGCGCATGGAGACCGTCGACAACGAGTTCGTCGATGCTGCGGTCGCGTTCATGCGGAAGGCGAAGGAGCAGGGCAAACCGTTCTTCCTCTACCTGAACCCGACGCGCATGCATGTCTTCACGCATCTGTCCGACGAGTACGCGAAGAAACAGACGGCGGAGAACTCCTGGTACACGTACGAGGCCGGCATGGCGCAGCTCGACGACATCGTCGGGAAGGTGACCGCCGAGCTCTCGTCGCTCGGGGTCGCGGAGGACACGATCGTCGTCTTCACGACGGACAACGGCGCCGAGGTCTTCACCTGGCCCGACGGAGGCATGACTCCGTTCGCGGGAGCGAAAGGCACCGTCCTCGAAGGCGGGATGCGCGTCCCGATGATCGTTCGATGGCCCGGCAAGGTGCCTGCGAACAAGGTGGAGAACTCCATGATGTCCGGGCTCGACTGGTTCCCCACGTTCGCCTCGGCCGCGGGCAACCCCGACATCGTCGAGCAGCTCGCGCGCGGCACGAAGATCGGTGAGAAGCAGTACAAGGTCCACCTCGACGGAGTCGATCAGATCGATCTCTTGATGGGTAAGGGGCCGACGAGGCGCGACAAGGTCTGGTACTTCGCGGAGCAGTCGCTTGGCGCCGTGCGCATCGGCGACTGGAAGTACCGCTTCATCGATCAGCCCGGAGGCTGGCTCGGCGGAACCGTCAAGGTCACCTGGCCGGTCATCGCCAACCTGCGCCTCGATCCGTTCGAGCGCACCGACCCCAGCAAGGCCCCGGCCTCGCTCTCCGATTTCGCCGGCCGCGAGATGTGGCGCTTCGTCTTCGTGCAGGACGAGGTGCAGAAGCTGGGGCAGTCGTTCGTCGACTTCCCACCGATGCAGAAGGGCGCGAGCTTCAACGTCGACAAGGTCCTCGATCAGGTCCGGGAGGCGATCGCCAAGCGGCAGAGCGAGTGAGCGGCATGCTCGGCCTCGTCACCGGTCGCCGGCAAAGGCTGCGAGCGCCGCACGAGTCGGCTCGTGGCCAGGGAACCGACGGGCGGTGTCGGTGAGGATCCGGAGCGCGGCGTTCCGGTCGTTCGCGTCGCGGAGCGCGACCGCCCATACGTATGCGGCCACGGGATCGTCGGGCGCGAGCTTGCTGCTCGCCGCGAGGTGAGAGAGCGCGTCGCGCGTACGCCCGCCGCGGACGAGCGCGAGCCCGAGCGCGCGACGCAGCACGGCGGAGTCCGGTGATGTGGCGAGCCCGCGCTCGAGGACGGCCGCGCCCTCCTCGTCGCGTCGACCCTCGCGTAAGAGATCGGCGAGGTTCACGTACGCAGGGACGAACGCGGACTGGAGCTCGATCGCGGTGCGGAGCTCGCGTTCGGCGACGTCACGCCGTCCGAGGCGCAGCTCGAGGTTCGCGAGCTCCACGAGGGAATCGGCTCGGTCGGCGTTTTCGCGGAATGAAGCTCGAGCCTCGTCGATCGCGCGGGCCATCGGCTCGGTCGTCGCGCCCGCCGGCTCGGCGAGCGCCATCACCGCCGCGAGGCGGACCGTTCGCACCGCATCGACGAGGAGCGGGCCGAGCGCTCGACGTCGGACCTCCTTCGGCGCGCTCTCGAGGACAGAAGCCGCGGCTCGTCGAACGAGCGGGTCGGCAGCACGAGCCGCGCGCTCCACCTCCGCGAGCACCTCGGTCGAGGGGTAGCGCTGGAGCAGCACGATCGCCGTCGCCCGCACGATCGCAGGGACCGAGTCGTCACGGACGACGCCGAGCAGCCGCTCCCGCGCGTCCGCCTTCCAGGCACGTCCCGCCGCGATCGCCTGGCCGTAGTGGGGAGGCCGCCGCGGGGCGGGGTAGTGCTGCGCGACGGCCTGCGCCGCCCAGGTCGAGGTCTTTTCCGAATGGCACGACGTCGTGCAGGCGTCGGGGGTGCCGAGCTCCTGCGCGAGATCCGGGCGTGGAATTCGGAACGAGTGGTCGCGCCGGAGATCGATGCGCATGTAGACCCGCGAGGGCATGTGGCAGGCGATGCAGCGCGATCCCGGCGAGCTTGCGACGTGCATCGTGTGCGCGGGCGTGTCGAACGACGCGGGGGCGTGGCACTGATGGCAGAGAGCGTTCCCTTGCTGCCGCGTCGCTCCGGAGTGTGGGTCGTGGCAGTTCGTGCAGACGACTCCGCGCGCGTGCATCTTGCTCTGGAGGAACGAGGCGTACTCGTAGACCTCTTCTTCGATCTGTCCGTCGGGGAAGTAGAGCCCTTCCTCGAGGAGCGCGGCGCGATGCGTGTCGGCGAGACGCGCCCGATGGTCGTGGAGCTCACTCCAGATCGGCATCCGCCGGGAATGGCAGCGCGCGCACGTCTCGACCTGCGCCGCTCCTCCGCGGAGGGGCTCGACGCGCGAGGCGATCGGCTTGCCGTCGAAGCTCCACGCGAAGGTGTCTCCCCCGAGGCGAACGGTGAGCCCGGCGGTCGGATCGCCTGCGCGGTCGCTCCGTGCGGCCCACCCGAGGTGGAGCGAGCCGGGGCCGTGGCACGCTTCGCAGCTCACCCCGAGCTCCGCGTACGAGCTCTCGTACGTGCGGCTCTCCGCTCGGTAGGCCTTTTGGAAGCTCGTCACGTGACACTCGCCGCACGCGGTGTTCCAGCATTGCGAGGGGCCCGTCCAGTGGAGCGCGTCGCGGAAGGTCGTCGTCTCGTTCGGATAGACGTGGAACCAGCGCTGGCCGCCCTCCTTCTTCGGTCGCGTGTCCCACGCGATGGGAAGGGCCTGCAGTCGGCCATTCCCGAAGGGAACGAGGTATTGCTGGAGCGGTCGCTCGCCGAACGAGAACGTCACGGGGAAGGTCGCGAGACCGCCGTCGGCGCCATCGGTCGCGACCTCGTAGCGGTCCCCGATCCGGCGAAAGGACGACGTCGTCCCGGCGTAGGAGTACGTGCGGTCCTCGAAGTCTCCGGCGATCGACGTGCTGCCGGCGATCTTCATCGCGTGCGCATGATCGGAGCCGCGCCACGTACGGGTCTGCTCCGTATGGCAGCCCGCGCATCGCTCTGCGCCGACGAAGGTCGCGCGAGCAGCCTCGTCGCGCGTCGGTCGCGGATCGGCAGGCGCGGGGACGGTGGTCTCGAACGAATGCGACGCGACCGCCGCGATCCCGCCTGCGCCGATCGCTAGGCCGAGGGCCGCGGCTCGCCGCGCGGACCACTTCATGCGCCGAGAACGTGCGCGCGCGCGTGCGCATGGTCAATGAGCCAGCTCGCCTCGCTCGCGAGGGCATTGCCGAAGCCATGCATCGCGTGGCTACGCGATGGCGCGGCTCACCAGCCGGTCTTCTCGCGGATGATCGGCGTGAGGTCCTTCGCGAGGCGTTGATGGAACTCGGGGCTGCCGTGGCCCTCGCATCCGGTGAGCTCCGTCTCGACTGCCACGGGAGGAGTCACCGCGTAGACCCTCGTGTCGCCGGCGCTGTGCCGCCGCGTCACGACGGTGTCGATTCCGGCGAGCACGTTCGTGCGCGAGCGTCGATTGGGGGGCTCCGCGTCGTTCACGGACGGGGAGGTCAGGAGGAAGAGGTGCGCGTCGGCGTACCTCTCGCGGACGGTGACGACGAAAGCGTCGTAGGCGTCGGTGAATTGCGCGAGCGTCGCAGGCCCCTCGTCCACTGGCTGCCCCAACGCGAAGTCGTTGCCGCCGATCATGAAGACGACGACGTCGGGGACGTAGGCGCCGAAGTCCCATGTGCTGCTCTCGTCGGTAGGCACCGCACGAGGGAAGAGCTTCGGCATCGTTTCTTTGTCGGCGGCCCAGACGTTCTTCACGATCCCTTTGCCCGAGTACACCGTGCCCGAGACCTCGGCCTTCAGCCCTTCGCCGAGACGAGCCCCGAACGACTTGTGGAAGTCCTGCCATTGGGCGGCCCAGGTCACGGGGGGGCACATCGGGCCCTTGCCGACGCCGTCGACGCCGAACGCCGCGGGCTGAGAGTCACCGATGATCTCGATCTTGCGGACGTGGCGCCCGGGAGGTGCGAGGAGCGTCCCGTCGCCGAAGTCGTATCCGTGGAAGCGCGTCACTCCGGTCTGCGCCTCGTTGCGCTTGTAGAGCTCCACCACGTGCACCCCGCGCGGTAGCTTCGTCGCCAGGACATAGTCCTTCGTCCCCGCTGCCATGACGAGCTTGGGCTGGAGCTGGCCGTCGATCGTGACGTCCCACTCGCTCGGGCCCCCGTCCATCCACGACTCGGTGATCTCTTCGAGGCGTGCCGAGACGCGTGTTCCCTCGAAGCGCGCGACGATGCGACACCCTGGCCACCCGCATGTCGGGCTCGCCGGCTCACGAGTGTCGAAGCGTCCGATGAAGTCGATCCGCGGCGGCCCCGACGGCTCGGGATCGGGCGGTGCGGACGATTGGCCATCGTCCTTCACCTCGGTGCTGTTCGTACCAGGGGGCTGCGTGTCGTGCGCTCCGAGCTCGTGCGGTGCGTTCTTCCTCGGGGTGTCGTTGCTACAGGCCGTGACCAGGACGAGGGAGGCGCTCAGCAAAAGAGTCGAGGTGCGTGACATCGGTCGCTCGCGTTGCAGGTCGCGTGCACATGACTCGACCGCGTCGAGGCGATGAGTTGCTCGAGTGAGGTGCGATGCTGGGGCGCGCGGTCGCTCTCTCTGTCGCGCTGCTGTGAACGACCGACATGTCGGTCGAGCTCTAGCGCAACGCGGGACACACCCGTCTTCGCGAGGCTGCGGCATAATCACGACGGATGGTCGCCACGGACCCACAGGCGCAGGATCGCGTCGGGAGCGTGCTTCACGAGAAGTGGACGCTCGAACGCCTGATCGGGGTCGGCGGCATGGGAGCCGTATATGCCGCGCGCCACCGCAACGGCGCGCGTGCGGCGGTGAAGGTCCTGTCGCCGGCGATGGGACGGCTGCCGCACATCCGCAAGCGATTCCTCCACGAGGGATACGCGGCGAATCGGGTCGACCATGCAGGTGCGGTGAAGGTCCTCGACGACGACGTCATTCCCGAGGGCGAGGACGAGGGCACTGCATACCTCGTCATGGAGCTGCTCGAGGGCGAGCCTCTCGGCGATCGCGCGAAGCGCGAGCCGCCTCTCGGCGAGCGCGAGCTCCTCGAGATCGCCGATGGCGTGCTCGCCGTGCTCGCTGCTGCGCACGCGAACGGCGTCGTGCATCGTGACCTCAAGCCCGACAACTTGTTCCTCGCGCGCGACGCCGAACGCGAGGGGACGCAGATCAAGGTGCTCGACTTCGGGCTCGCGCGTCTGCTCGAAGCGCGCGAACAAACGATCGCCGGGATGGCCATCGGCACGCCGACGTACATGTCCCCGGAGCAGGCGGCGGGGCATGTCGACGAGATCGACGGCCGGACGGACATCTACGCGCTCGGGTCGATCCTCTTCCAGCTCGCCAGCAACAAGCGCATCCACGACGCGGCGCACACGCTCGGGCTCGTGGTGCGGATGGCGACGACGCCTGCGCCGAAGCTTCGCTCGGTTGCGCCGGACGTCTCCGAGCCGTTCGCGCGCATCGTCGACCGCGCGCTGGAGTTCAAGCGCGAGGACCGCTACCTCACCGCCGCCGCGATGCGGGCCGACGTGCAGGCGGCTCTCGAGCTGCTCCCGGCCGGAGCCTCGACGCTGAACGTGATCTCGCCGCCGACCCCCGCGAGCGCGCGTCCGGTGGTGCCGTTGCCGGCTCCACACGTGACCGTGCCGCAGGCGCCTGCGCTCGCCGACACGGTTCGCGTACCCGCAGTGGTGGCAGCAGCGGTAGCGCCCTCGCTCGGTCGCGCGCTCGCCCCGCCGGACGAGGAGGTGGTCGTCGAGAGGGCATCTCTGTCGTCACGCCCGCAGGGAGCCACGCGTGCGCCGCGGTCTTGGTTCCCGACCGCGATCCTGCTCGCGGTCGCCGGGATGACGGGCTACCTCCTCTGGACCAATCGTTCGCCGATCCATCGCGTCTTCGTGGCGCGCGAGCTCGATCCCACGCCCGTGGAGATCGCGTCGGGCTCGCTCGAGTCTCCGACTCCGGGAGAGGCAGCCGTTGACGCGAGCGCGCTGGAGACGCCGCTCGGCGATGCATCGTCGCTCGTGGTCGAGCTCGGAGACTTGGATGCCTCCACAGCCGAGGAGACCGACGATCCGGCGGACGCGTCTGCCGGCGACGACGAAGAGGACGACGACGAGGAAGAAGAAGCGGAGGAGCTCGACGCTTCGATCGAAGCATCGGCGCCGACACTGCCGTCACCGCCGATCGCGGTCGGCGCATCGCGACCCGCTCCCCGCTCGCCGGTGGCGAAGCCGGCGCCGAAGAAGCGACCGCCGGTGCGAGCATCCAGCCAGCCCGCGCCGAAGAAGAAGAAAAAGAAGAAGCGATGGCACTGGTAGCGCGCATCGAGTAGCGCGCATCCATCTTCATCGCGGGCGTGCCGCGGTCACTCCCCGATCAGGCGCGGCGTGGCCGCGCGTACAGCTCGCATCGCTCGATGCGACGACACGACACCCAGCAGATCAGCAGCCGGCGAGGACGATCGGCGGCGGCCAGCCCGCCCAACGATTGCGACGGACGCGGCGGACAACGCTGGTGAGGAGGCGGTACATGGCGCGCCCCAACTACGCTCGGATCTGGCAGAGGTCAAGAACCTGTCGCGGGCGCCGGCGTCGCTGAAGCAACGCTGAGGGAGAACCCGAGTGGTCTCGCGGACTCGACGCGGGCACCACGCGTCGCGAGCGTGCGCGCTTGTGGCATCATGGGCGCGTGAACGAGCGAAAGGACCTCAAGCGTGCGCTGATCGAAGCGCTCCTCGCGAAGCTCGATGACGAGCTCACCAACATGCGTCGCGCCGCGAAGGACGCGCGCGACGCGGCGACGCACGAGGAGGCCAAGCCCGAGAACGACAAGGACACGCGCGCGCTCGAGGCTTCGTACCTCGCCGGCGCGCAGGCAGCTCGCGTGCGCGAGATCGAAGGCGCCATCAAGGCGATCAACGCGATGCCGCTCCTCGATCTTTCGAACGGAAAGACGATCCAGTCGTCCGCCGTGGTGACGCTCGAGGATGAGGACGAGGAGCGGTCGACGTTCTTCGTCGCGCCGTTCGGGGGCGGCATCACACTCACGGTCGACGAGCTCACCGCTCAAGTCGTCACGCCACAGTCGCCTCGTGGGCAGGCGCTGCTCGGACGCACGCAGGGTGACGTCATCGAGGTGCGCGGGACGAAGCCGGGACCGCCGCGCGAGCTTACGATCGTCGACGTCTGGTAGCGCGGAGCGCCGACGCCCGCTCGCCCGCTCCCGGCAATGCCGTCCGAACGGTAGGCCCGCGCGTCGGGCGGAAAAACCAAGCTCTTCCGGCGGTGTTCGAGCGTCACGGAGATCGAGCCTCAGCGACGGGGCGCCGCGGGCCTCGTCATTGCGTCGCACCCCTGAAAAAAAGGGGTTCGAGTGGATGAGTTTTGGTTGCGCGGGTCATACATGGTGGTACACGGGCGCCACCATGAAGCTGGCTACTGGGCTCCTTCCCGCTTTCGTCCTCTCCTTCACCGTTGCCGCTGGCTGCGTCGCGCCGACCGACGACGAGGCGAACGACGACGTCGAGGTCGACGTCGACTCCGCCGAAGAGGCTCTCTCGGGCGCGCCTTCGAACCACGGCTACTTCCAGGTCACTCGGCGTGACTTCCGCAAGTGCGCTGCTCCGCTCTGCGGTGGTTTCTTCGTCAAGCGCGTGAACGAGGAGAAGACCCTCTGCGCGAACGGCAGCCGTCAGGCGGAGTGCTACGTCTCGTCGATCGAGCTGAAGAGCATCGGCCTCTCCGCTCGTGAGGAGTCGGACTTCCGCGCGGCGCTCGAGAGCGGCAAGGCGGTCGTCAAGGCGCGCACGTACAAGACGAAGCACGGCGGCCAGGCGATCGGCGTCCTCAAGGCGAACGAGGCGTGGAGCGGCGCGACCGGCTCCGTCGCCGACGGCACCTTCTACCGTACGGCCGACAACGGCATCCGCTGCATCACGGCGCCCTGCCCCTCGACGACGGCCTACAAGCTCAACGCCGGCGCGAGCGAGAGCTACAACGTCATCGCCGTGCACCTCGAGAACACCCAGGTCCCTGCGGATCAGGAGACGCTGGACCGCGCGCAGAACGCGATCGGCACCAAGGAGGGCATCCTCGTTTCCGGTGGCGTCGCGCTTCCGAAGTGCCTGCCCGGCAGCAACTGCGGGCCGTTCGTCTCGGCGTCGGAGTTCTACCTCCGGGTGACGGCGCGTGAGGGCAAGGGCTGCGGATCGTGGTCGGGGACCATCTGCAACCCCGGCCAGTTCTGTAGCTGGGCGGCCGAGGACATCTGCGGAGCGGCCGACGCGGCGGGCAAGTGCGCGTACAGGCCCCAGGTCTGCATCCAGCTCTACGATCCGGTCTGCGCGTGCGATGGCAAGACGTACGGCAACGCCTGCATGGCGGCGGCCGCCGGCGCATCGGTCTCGAGCAAGGGCGAGTGCGCGCCTCCGCCCGCGGCGAAGTGAACGCCTGAACGTCGTCTCGCACCGCAGATGAGCTCGAGCCGCTCGCGCGGCATCAAGCTCGACCGCTTCGAAGGCCGACGCCGAGCTCCCTGCGAGCGCGGTGTCGGCCTCGGTCGTTTGGGAGGCTCGTCGTTGCGGACTTGCGTGATACCAATCCGTAATGGGACGACCGAAGCTTCTCGTCGTCGATGACGAACCGATCATCCACTCCGCGATACAACGGCTCCTTCGCCAGGACTTCGATGTCGTGGCGAAGTCGAGCGCCGAGGAGGCGGTGACGGATCTCGGTGACGATCTCGCGTCCTTCGACGTCGTCCTCCTCGACGTGAACATGCCGGGAGTCCCTGACGGCGTCGACCTGTTCCGCCGGCTCGAGCAGATGGATCGGGGGCCTGCCGTGATCTTCATGACGGGCGATCCGCACTTCGCGAAGGTGCTCCCGAGGACCACCCAGACGCGATGCCTCTCGAAGCCGTTCCGAAGCGCCGAGCTCCGTGAGGCGGTCGCGGAAGTCATCGAAGCGCAGAAGGCCTGAGCCGCGCGCTTCTGTTCGCGATCACGAAGCGAGTCGACGACGGACCTTCGACCGGTGTCGCGTGGCGTGAGGGCGATGGAGTCGAGCTCCTCGCGCCTCGCGGGCCGGTCGGTCACGTCGTTGCATGTCGCGAGCGTCGTCGATCGTTACTTGGCGTCCTTCGAATCGCTCGCGTGCGGCTCTTGGCCGAGCTGCGGTGCGCTCCGCTCACGCGGGGCGATCGTGATCTTGCGCGGCTTCGGCTTCGGCTGCTGTGCCACGCGGATCGTGAGGACGCCGTTGGCGAGATCGGCCGAGAGCTGATCGGGATCGACCGTCTCGGGGAGCGTGAACGAGCGGCTGAACGAGCCATAGCTTCGTCCCAGCCACACCTTGTCCTTGCCGTTTCCCTCGTAGCGGCGCTGCCCCTTGATCGTGAGCACGCCGTCGTCGAGCGTGATCTCGAGATCGTTCTGATCGATCCCGGGAACGTCGGCGGTGAAGACGATCTCCTCGGCGTTGGCGCGCACGTCGAGCGCGGGAGTAAAGCCTCGCGCCGGCGTCGCCGGTCCGAACGCCGTGCCCGCTACGCCGGTCATCACGTCGTCGAGCAGGCGATCGAGCATGGGGAAATGGAAGGCCGTGGTCATGGAACACCTCTCCTGTGTGAGACGTTGAAGTGAGTGCGGCCGAGCTCAGCGACAGGCCGGTTCTTCCCGGCCCCCGCGGTCATCAGCCGTCGTGGACATGGGCAGAAATAACCCTGCTCCTCGCATCGTCAAGGGGCCCAGATCCTGCCTCGAGAGCGCCGAGCGCACGCGACGCCGCCGTCGTCGTCGCGCGATGTTCGAGCCCGTCGCCTGCAGCGCCGTCGACCGGTCGCGGCGGATGTGAGGGCACGACATCGCTGTCAGAGCGGACGTGCCGTGGCGCAGCCTCTCCGGCGCCCGACGGCCGCGATTCCGGGGATTTGAGCCGACGCACGTGCCTTGCTAACAACCACCGAGGCAATGCGCGTTCGTGCTCTCGCTCTTGCTCTGACGTTGCCGTTCGGGGTCGCGGCTTGTCCGACCGAGAAGTCTTCGGACACGCGCTCGACGCTCGTCGTGGGAGTTCAGTCCGACGAGCTCGGCACCCTCGCCGAGTCGGTGCACGTCGTCGTGAAGAAGGACGGCGCGGTCTTTCGGGACGAGACGCTCGTGACGGCGGGCGTTGCACCGTCGCCGCTGCCGAAGGAGATCGAGGTCGTCGGTGATCCGGGCGCGCGCATCGAGGTGATCGCGGAGGCGCTTCCAGCGGGCGGTGGTGCACCGATCATCGCGCGCCTCGCATCCACGCGGATGCCTGCGAGCTCGGGCGACGCTTCGGAGAAGAAGCTCCTTCGGGTTCATCTCGAGAGCCGCTGTGTCGTCCTCCCGACGCTTCCGCCGCCGCCGGGGACGACATGCGCCGCGCCGCTGACGTGTATCGCCGGCGCGTGTCAGCCGAGCGAGGTCGCCGACGACGCGCTCGAGGACTACGAGCCCGGCTGGCCGGCTGCGCCGCCGGACATCTGCCGCCCGGCGAAGCGCGGACCGCCGGAGGTGATCATCGGCACGGGACAGACGGACTATTCGGGCCTGACCGACGGACAGGTCCTTCAGCTCGAGAAGGGACCGCAAGGCGGCCACCACATCTGGATCGCCGCGCGGATGAAGAACCTGCGCCAGTCCGGCTCGACGACGACGATCACGTCGATCATCGAGGGCGATCCCGAACCTGTTCCTCCGATCTCGTTCGTCTTCACCTTCGATCGCGACGAAGGGGCGTACTGCAAGGTGTGGGGCCTCCGCTACCAAGTCGACGCGGGGGCGGGCGATCTCCGCTCCGCCTACAAGCGGTTCCTCGGCAAGCGCCTCTCGGTGACGGTCGAGGTCGCGGACTCCACGGGTGCGAAGGCGAGCTCGACGCGCGTGGTGCAGATCGCAGACAAGCTTCTCTGTCCCGACGGGACCGACGCCTGCAACCCCTGAGCGATCGCCGCTTCGATGGAACGTGCGGAGCGCCGGACGCGCGAGCACGACTTGGGCTTTGCACCCGAGCCAGTCGCAGCGGCAAGCCTTCGGGCTGCGTCGAAATGCGAAGGGCCCGGCGTCGCCGCCAGGCCCTCTCGTCTCGAAGCTCGAATGGTCGAGCGCGGATCGACTACTGCATGCCGACGACGTCGGAGCCGCCCGAGGCGACGTTGCACTTCATCGCCGCGTAGAACTTGTCCGCCTGCACGAAGTCGTTGAAGCGGACGACCTCCTTGCCGGTCTTGTCGAGCATGATGACCGTCGGCAGACCGACGACCTTGTACTTGTCCTTCAGCTTGTTGATGGTCTCGTCCTCGTCGTCGGTCGCGTCGACGCGGAGGGCGACGAAGCGCTGGGCCTCGCTGCGGACGTTCGGGTCGGGGAAGGTCTGGTGCTCGAGCTTCTTGCAGGCTGCGCACCACTCGGCGCCGAAGTCGATGAGGACCGGCTTGCCCTCGGCGTTGGCCTTGGCGAGCGCCTCCTCCTCGTTGGTCAGCCAGGTGATCTCGGGCGCGTTCGGATCGATGTTGTGGTTCAGGCCGACCCAGGTGAAGAGCATCGCCGCGCCGGCGACGGCGGGGATGATCGACGCGAGCTTCATCGGCTTGGAGAGGTGAGCGATCGGCGACTTCCGGCGCTCCGCCATCATGTGGATCACGCCGAGGACCACACCGACGAGGAGCACTGCGCCCGCGAGCGCGCCAAAGGCGTAGCTCGGATGATCGACGAGGCTGCGGACCACCTCGAACTTGTCGCGGAGGTAGGAGAACGCCATGTAGGCCAGGCCGACGCCGCTGACCCACTTGATGCCCATCATCCACGCGCCGCCCTTCGGCAGGTTCACCGCGAAGGCGCCGGCGACGAAGAAGATGACGCCGAGGCCGAGCGAGAACGAGAAGAGGGCCGCCGAGCCGAGCACGACGTTCCCGGTCGTTCCGATGTACATCAGCAAGCCGGTGAGGAATGGACCCGTGCACGGCGCCGCGATGAGGCCCATCACGAGCCCCATGACGAAGGCGCCCTTGAAGCCGACGCCGCCGACGGTCGACAGCTTGTTTGTCAGGCCCGCCGGGAGCGCGAGCTCGAACGCGCCGAACATCGACGCGGCGAGGGCGAGGAAGAGGACGGCGAGGCCGACGATGACCCACTGGTTCGAGAGCGCCGAGCCCATCAGCATGCCGGTCTTTCCCGCGATGGCGCCCATCGGCGTGAAAAGGACCGCGATGCCGAGGACGAAGGTGCCCGAGAGCGCCGCGCCGCGAAGGCGCGACTTCGTCTCCGTCGCGCCGAAGATGGAGACCGTGATCGGCACCATCGGGTAGACGCACGGCGTGAGGCTGGCGACGATGCCGAAGCCGAACGACATCAGGACGGCGACGAGCGCGCCCTGTGTCTCGAGGATATGCTGGAAGCGTCCCGTGTCCGATCCGCCTCCGCCGCCATCGACGCAGTCGCTCGCCCAGGCGAGCGCCGGGACGAGGAGGATGAGCATGAGCACGATGGTTTGCGTCAGGCGACGATTCACGGATCCTCCTCGGATTGAGCCCGGCTCATGGGAGCGCGGCGGAGTCATGCAGATGCTAGCAAGGCCGGGACCGCTCTTGCGACAGAGTCGAGCCCGAGCGCGCGGATGGAACTCCCACCAGGTCCCACCACCGGATCATCGAGCTTTTGCGGCGGAGCTTGTCGGACGGACTGCGCAACGACCGCAACCCGCTGGATCGCTGCCGTCTCAGACCTGAGGTGCACCGCCAGCGATGCTGGGGGACGCACCCTGCGACCGTGCACACGGTCGAGCTCGCCCGAGCATGTGACTCTCCGCTCTCAGCCGAACGGGAGGCGACCCCGTGCGCGACGGCCGATGGCGGAAGGTCCTCGTGAAACATGTATGCTGCACGCATGGGCGACTCGGCACGAAGACCGAGCCATGGTCGACAAACGACCAAGCTGCAGCATTCCCGAATCGATCAGTTCGCGCTCATCTTCGCGAGCGTCGCACGCGTCATCCGCATCTCGCCTTCGAGCGCGATGCCGAGCGCCGGGCGCGAGGCGGTCGTCCGCTTCAGGAACGCTTCAAGGTAGCGCTTCGCCGTCGGCCACTCACCCGCGGCATAGGCGAGGTGACCGAGGATGAAGCGGCCGTAGCCCTGACCACACGGAGCCTCTGCGAGCTGGTTGATCGTCTCCTGGAGATCCTCGACCGCGTCACCGGCGGCGATGCGCGCGAGCGCGAGGTGCGCTCGGTAGAGCGGCTTGTCCTTCGTTCCCCAGCGCGCTGCGCGGGAGAGCGCCGCTGTTGCCTCGGCGTAGCGCTGCGCCAAGAACAGCGTGCCGCCGAGCGTCCAGAGGTGAAACGGGCGGCGTGAGGCCGGGCCTCGGCGGGCAGCCGCACGCAGGTGCGCCAGGGCGCCCTCGAGGTCTCCGTTGGCGAGCGCCGCACGTGCAGCGTCCTGGTTGAGCACGTCGGCGAGGACGTCGAGCTCGAGCGCCTGGAGCGCGACGGTATGCGCCTGCTTGAAGCGGCGGTCCTCGAAGAGCGAGAGGTAGAGCTGCCGGAGCAGCATCGCGTGGGTCGTCCGATCGAGCGGACCGCGGGATGCGAGTCCTCGCTTGGCGTAGAGCGCGCGAGAGCGTGCGCTCCGCGCGGCCATCGCCTTGCGCAAGAAGTCCTCGGGGGCCGCCGGGCTCGCGCTCGGCGTCGTCTCCCGCTCAGGCGGCTTGCTCACCGAAAAAGTGTAGCACGCACGCTTTTAAGCGGCCAAAAGCCACCGATCGTCCCCAAGGCGTTTTTCGGAGAGGTATGACCGTTTCAGTCGAGTCAGGTCGGAAGGCCTTGGGGGACGGCCGGCGACCGTGCTACGCGTTCATCCGGATGCGCTGGTTCGTCGGTGCCTGCCTCGCTCTCTGTATCGCCGGTTGCGGCCGCAAGGCGACGCGCGCGGACTGCGAAGCGGTCGTCGACAAGAACGTCGAGGTCAAGCTGCGCGCCGATGGCGTCACGGATCCGCCCTTGGTCGAGAAGCGGAAGGAAGAGCTCCGCGCTTCCCTCAAGGAAGACATCGACAAGTGCGTTGGAAAACGCGTCACGGACGCGATGCTGACCTGCGTCAAGGGCGCAGAGACGGCCGAACAGATCGACAAGTGCCTTCGATGAAGCGACCTCCGGGGGGAGGCAACGGGCGCGCGAGCATCTTCTCTCCGCTCGTGGTGGCACTCGTGCTCCTCGCGAGCATGAGCGGATGCAGGCAGAAGATCTCGCCGTCGCAGTGCGACCAGATGCTCGACCACTTCGCCGAGCTCGTGGTGAAGGAGCGCTTCGCGGATGCGGGACCCGAGGTGATCTCGGCCGAGCAAGCGCGTGAGCGCCGGGAAGCCAAGACCGCCGACGAGTTCAAGAACTGCCCAACGCAGGTGCAGGCGAACGAGCACGACTGCGCGATGAAGGCGGAGACCTCCGACGCGCTGATCAAGTGCCTCGAGTAGTCAGCGTCGCCGTCAGCGCTTGCGCGGGCGCGCGATCCCGTACGCTTCGATCTTGTTGATGAGCGTCCGGCGCGAGACGCCGAGGAGCGTCGCGGCCTCCGTCTGATTGCCGCTCGTCTTCTCGAGCGCCTGGAGGATCTGCTGCTTCTCCCAGGACTCACGCTGGGCCTTGAGGTCGTTGCCGGAGCCGCCGGGAGGCGGCCACGTGCCCGGGAGCGCGCCCGCCGCGTACCCCATCGGCGCGGCCGTGGCAGCCGGACCGCTCGCCACCTCGCCAGCGCCGTCGGGCGGCGGTGCTCCGGGGAGCTGGAGATGGATCGGATCGATGCGCCCGGGCGCGCCTGCGAGCACGAGCGCGCGCTCGAGGACGTTCTTCAGCTCGCGTACGTTGCCGGGCCAGGCGTAGTGCTCGAGCGCAGCCTGCGATTCGGCCGTCACGAGGTACGGGCGCCCGCGCGCGGCGCGATCGAGGAAGTGGCGCGCGAGCGGGACGATGTCCTTCCGTCGTTTTCGGAGCGGCGGAAGCGTCACCGAGAAGCCGTTCAGTCGGAAGAAGAGGTCCGAGCGAAAGCGGCTGCCGGCGATCGCCTGATCGAGGTCGCGGTTTGTCGCCGCGACGTAGCGCACGTCCACCCGTCGCGGTTGGACGCTCCCCAGGCGGATGACCTCGCCGTATTCGATCACGCGAAGGAGCTTCGCCTGCGTCTCGATCGGGAGCTCGCCGACCTCGTCGAGGAATACGGTGCCGCCGTCGGCGGCCTCGAAGAGGCCCTCCTTCGCGCCGAGCGCGCCGGTGAACGCGCCCTTCTCGTGGCCGAAGAGCTCGCTCTCGAGGAGCGAGCCGCTGAGGGCTGCGCAGTTGACCCTGAGGAACGGCTGCGAGGCGCGTGCGGAGCCCTTGTGGATCGCCTCCGCGAAGACCTCCTTGCCGGTGCCGGTCTCGCCGAGGATGACGACGTTGAGCGGGCTCGGCGCGATCACGTCGAGCAGAGCGTAGAGGCGCTGCATCGTCGGGTCGTGCACGATCGCCGCGCTCGGCGCCGGCGCGTTGCTCGCGCTCGATGCGGGCGCGCTCGGGGGACGTCCGACCTGAACGAACATCGTCGCGTAGCCGACCTCGACGACGGCGCCGACGGGGAGGAGGGCCGTCTCACCGCGGCCGAGCGTGCGTCCACCCACGCGCGTCTTGTTGCGGCTGCCGAGGTCCTCGATCGCGAGACCCTGCGGGCCGACGATCACCGCCGCGTGCTGACGTGACACCGACTCGTCGTCGATGACGATGTCGCACGTGTGCATGCGCCCGATGGTGACGCGGTTCGAGCGAGGCAGGGGAATGGCGCGGACGCCGCCTGCCGAGCTGATCACGAGCCAAGGCTCGCGGACGTCGGGACGTCTGGACTCGACATCGGCCGTCTCGTCGAACTTGCGCATGGCCTTGCGGCTCGGGTCACTTCTGGTGGGCAGCGCGTCCGGAGAGCTTCTTCTTGCCGGCCTGCATCGTCGGTTTGTCGTCGACACCCCACACGGTGTCCGCGCCGAGCTTGCAGGCCTGGTCCTTCAACTCGCGCAGGCACGCGTCGTCGGAGATCAACTCGTCGCAGCTCGCGGAGACCGGGCCGATGTTGTCGGTCTGATACGTCGGCGACTCGGGGAACACCTGCACCTCGCACCCGGGCTCGCGCGACGGATACTTGCCCGGCTTCTTGGGCTCCGATGCGCACGCCGCGCATGCGAGGCTGGACGAGAGGAGGAGCGCGACGAGGGCGTAGGAGCGGAACGACACCCGAAAAAGCTAGCCGGTTTTCTCGGCCTCCGCACTCACCAACCTTCCGAGCTCGATCTCCGTGAAGGGTGTGGTGCATGGAGGTCCCTCGGCCCAGAGCATGCGCGTCCGCTCCGGCCTCGAAGCTCCGTTCGCGCCGTCCGCGACCGTGAGGACCATCGAGCTCCGTGTTCCATAGCGGAGCTCGTCGAGATGAATGCATGTTGCGCCGAGCCGGTCGGCGTCGTCGTGCTCGGCGAGCAGCAAGGTCGCGCGGGCACGGTCGAACGGCTCGCCCGTCGTCAGGCGCGACCATCCGGCCATGATCTTCCGGACACGCTCGTGATCGTGCTCGCCGTCGCCGGCATCGAACGAGCGCTCGGTCACGATCGCGATCCCGTCGCCGAGCGTGAGCTGCGCGAGCTCGCGGCCGTCGGAGACCGTGGCGAGGACGTCGCGATCGTCGGCGTAGACGAGATGGAAGCCGTTGTGACGCGTCGGATCGAGGCGGCTCATCGCATCGTGGATCTCGCGCGCCGAGGAGAGGCGCAGCGCATCGACGACGAGCGCACCTCGCGACGTCCGCGCGGCATCGCGCATTCCGAGGTAGCGATTCGTGATGGCGACGAACACGCCGGCGTCGTTCAAGCCGAGCCAGGTCCCTCCGGCGACGTCGTCCCGCGGCGCGACGAAGCCTTCCTTCCACCGGAGCGGAGGCGACGACGCGCGAGCTCGCTGCTCGTCCCGGTTCGCCACGACGACGAGCGGAAAGCCGGGGACGGTCCGCGCGGCGATCACGAGGGTGCACATGGGTCACCCGACCTTAGGATCGGCCGCTCGCCGTTTCAAACGCAGCAGGCCCGTGGCTCGGACCGACCGCTCTCCGGGGGGGCGGGGGCGCGACGGGCCCGCGTCGATGGCGGCGCGTTCGTCTCCGCGTCGAGCTCGCGTGATGCCCGCGCGCTACCTCGTGCGGTGAGCCGTCTTCCGGAGGAGCTCCTGCACGCAGTCGAGCAGCTCTTTCGGGAGGCAAGGCTTGGCGCAGACCGCGTCGGCGCCGGCCGCGCGCGCGGCCTCGAGGTTCGCCGGCGTCGTGTTGCCGGTGACCACGATGACGATCACCTGAGTCGTGCGCGGGTTCGACTTGATGAGACGGGTCGCTTCCCAGCCGTCGAGCTTCGGCATCGACAGGTCCATGATGACGACGTCGGGCGCACGCTTCGCGACTATCGCGAGGGCCTCCTCACCGTCGCTCGCCTGCTCCGCGTGGAAACCCCAATGCGCGAAGTACGTCGCGTAGAGGTCTCGGTTGTCCTCCACGTCATCGACGACGAGGATGCGACGAGCCGCGGCGTCGTCGTCGCTCCGTCGCGCGCCGCTTCCCCGCACCGGATGAGCGTCCGATCCGAGCTCGCGACGTACGACGTGCATCTTGCCATCAGGCATTACCTAAAACGGTTGCAGGCAACGCCATCCTCGACAAGGTGGCGAGTCGTCGCAGCTCGAGCGCGGACGAATGACTCGCCGCTCGCAACCTGCCGTCGACGGCGCGATTGCCGCGGCCGCTCCTCCCCGTGCCCGTGCGTGCGGCGCCGCGGGCTACGGGAGCGTGAGCTCGTCGTAGCCGATGTACTCGAACGCCGGCGCGGCGCGGGACGCGACCGCGGCGATCGTCTTGCCCCTCGACGCGGCTGCGGCCGTCGCCGGATCGAAGCTCGGAGCGAGCGCCCTCGTCGAATCGCCGACGCTGTTCCACGTCTTTCCGTCCCAGCGCTTCGCGCGAACCACGAGGTTCGTGGTGTCGTCGTAGACGGGATAGACGAGGACGGGTTGCCCCGTGTCGTCCTCCACGGCCGCGGCATTGCCGACTCGCTCCGGGCTGTCGACCGTGCCGTCGTCGGCGCCGAGCGGGGTCCACGACGACTCGTCACCCCGCATTGCGATGAGCCAGGCCTGCGCGACGGCGATCGCGACGACGGCGCCCGAGGTCGTGTTCGAGAAGGCCACGCCATACTCGGAGTCGAACACGAGAGCGCTGTTGACCCTCGTCCAGTTGGTGGTGCCGGCTTCGTTCCTGGCGAGATATGCGGAGTTCGACGGGATGCCCTGCGAGCCCCAGAACGAGTAGAGCACGGCGAGCGCTCCGCCCGGGGTCACGTCGATGAGGGGCGAGATGACACTCGAGGAGATGCCCTGCGGGGGCGCCTCGTCGACGAACGAGACCCCGTCGAAGCGCTTCACCTGCGAGGGCGTGCCACCGGAGAAGATATGGATCTTGCCGTCACCGGAGCTGGAGTGGAACTCGGGCGGCCGAGCGCCCTTGGGACCGTCGCTCACGGTGAAAGGCGAGCCTGCGACGTCGTTCCATTCCGTCCCGTCGTACTCCTGGACGTGGATGTTCTGCTCGACCTCGGCCTCCTGGCTCACGAGGAAGAGCCTCGTCCCGAGCGCGTGCAGCTGGAATCCCCCGTCGAGCAGACGATTCGGAATTGCCGCGCCGAGCGCCTTCCATTCGGCGTCGTTCCACCGCCGTACGCGAATACCGTCGCTCGTCCCGTAGGCGACCACGGGATGCGCGCCATCGTCGAATGCCACGCTCAGACGCCGACTCGAGCCGACGTCGACGCACGCTTTCCCGAGCGCGTCGCACGAAGCGGGGCTTGCGTCGACCCCGCCCTCGTCGACGGGTGAGCGGCGTCCGCCATCGCCTGCCGACGCATCATCGCTTGTCGGCGTCGCGCTCTTGCTCCCATCACCGCCGTCACCGCACGCGGCGACGATGCTCACGAGAACGACTCCCGTGCCGAGGCTGTAGCGGACGAGGCGCATTCACACTCTCCTTGAAGTGGCGGAGAGGCGCTCTGTACCACGGGCACTTCGAGGAATATGGAGCGTCCAACGAGCATCGAATGGCAGAGTTCTGCCGCGTCGCATCACCGTCTACTCGGCATCTGACGAGCGCTCGAAGCGCGGACGGCCTCTTGACGTATTCGACACATTCGTCGGTTCGGCCGTGGGATGCTGCGTGCCCTCGTATGCGCGCCCGCCATCTTCTCGTGACTGCCTTCTTGGGGGCTGCATCCGTGGCGGCATGCACCGAGGAGAGGTCGTGCTTCGTTGCCGGAACTCTCGTCACGACGCCCTCGGGAGACCGACCGATCGAGCTCCTCGCGATCGACGACGTCGTCCTCGCGTACGACCACGCCGAACGCGCCGTCGTCGAGCGCCGCATCATCGCCGTCCATCGTGCGCGCGCGAACGAGGTGCGCGTGGTCGAGATGGCGACCGAGCGCGGAGAGCGCCTCGTGCTCCATGTGACGCCGTCGCACCCGTTCTGGGTCGCGTCGCGCGATGCGTACGTCGCGGTCCGCGATCTGCACGAGGGAGACCGCGTCCTGGTTCGACGCGATGCAGTGCTCTTCGAAGCAGTGGTCTCTCGGATCGGCGTCCACGAGCACGCGACGGCCGACATCGAGGTCTTCAACATCACGGTGGAGGCCCCGACCTCGAACTACTTCGCGGCGGGCGTGCTCGTGCACAACAAGTCGTACTCCAACCCTTGCGGCGAGAACGAGGTGACGATCGGCACTGCGACGCCCGTCAGCGAGGACGAGACCGGCACGCGCTATCGGCTCGAGGTGGACGCGATCGAGCCGCTCGAGGTCAAACCCGTCGGGCATGTCTGGCCCGCCAGCGCGCCCGACGAAGTCCTGGTCGTGACGTCGACCTCGTCTCCTGACCGACGGAAGTGGACGCTGGAGTTCGTCCTGGAGCACCGCGCTCGAGCGCGGCTCCACGTCGGCTGCGAGGTGCAACGGGCGAACGGCACGTCGTGCGAGGTCTGGGAGACGACGTACCTGCCCGATCCGGGCAGCTGATGTTCGGGAGCATCGCGCATTGCGCCCAGCGTGCACGTGCGACGGAACCGACGACAGGGGGCGTAGAGTCGTCGCCGAGCGCCGGCACCGTCACGGGACCAGTCTCCGTCGCGTGAGCTGCACGAGGTCTCTCCGTATGCGCCCGAGAGCGGCGGCGGTGGCCTCCACGGGCCCTACCTCCACCCATAGTCGGTAGCCGAGCGCCGTCGAGGCGCACGCCGCGGCCGCGAGCATGCTCGCGGGGTCGTCGGTCGTCGCCGTCGTGACCCACGGCTCGGAAGTGCGTGCTCATCTCGAAGGGAGTGGTGAGTTTCGATCGCAGCGCCGCGCGCACGCGCTCGAGCTCGGGCTCCGATCGCCTCGAGGGAGGATGCGATCGCCGATCGAGCGCGTGGAGGCGTCGCGCCGCGTTGTTGGGCGCGCGTGGGCATGTTCGTGTTCCCGCGCGAAGGAGGTCCCGATGGCGATCAGCAAGGCAACGGCGGAGTGGACGGGTGACTTGAAGAGCGGGCGGGGCGTGATGCGTCCGGGCAACGCGAGCGAGGTGCCGTTCTCGATGGGGACGCGCTTCGAGGGCCAGAAGGGCGGAAACCCCGAGGAGATGATCGGCGCCGCGCTGGCCGGATGTTTCTCGATGGCGATGTCGCTCGGCCTCGAGAAGGCCGGCATCACGCTCCGGAACATCAACACGTCGGCGAAGGTCCACCTCGAGAAGGACGGCGAGGGCTTCGCGATCCCGCGGATCGAGCTTGCTACCGAGGTCCGCGCGACGGGCGGCGACGAAGCGAAGATCCGCACCATTGCCGAGGCGACGAAGAAGGGCTGCCCCGTCGGCAAGGCGCTCAAGGCGCAGATCGATCTCGACGTGAAGGTCCTCTCGACCTGAGGCGAAGACGAAAGCGAGCCGCTTCCGGCACGGCAAGACCGCGTCTCGTCGGCGGCGGTCGGAGCGGCACATGAGAGGGCGCCCGGGCGAGCGGCAGGCACGGCGCCAGCGCCCGGCGAGTGCCGCTCCCTTCGATCGCGATGGTGCGTTGCACCATTGTGGCGAACGATCGCGCATACTTGCGGCGAGCGTGGCAATTTTGATTGCTGCGCCGCCGCAAAGTACTATCGGTTCATCCCTCGGAGGATGAACATGCAGGCGAACGACAAGGCTCCCGCACCGCCGATGCCCTTTGCCGATCCGACCGCGCTCGGTCTCTTCGGCCTGGCGATCGGTTGTGCCTCTCTGCTCCCGGTTGCCTTCGGGGTGAAGGAGGCGTTCGCACCGGATGCCCTCCGCACGTGCGCGTGGTTCTGCCTGCTCTTCGGCGCTGGTTGTCAGTTTCTCGCCGGGATCCTGAGCTTCGCCAACAAGAACATGCTCGGCGGGACGCTGCTGACGACCTTCTCGTTCAACTGGGTCATGAACTACTGGTCGCTCTCGGAGCTCGCGCAAGGACGCGTTCCGTCGAGCGTGGTCATCCTGTCGGTGGACGTCTGCTTCCTGGTCGTCTTCCTCGTCATGACGTACGCGTTCGGCTTCTTCTCGAAGCTGCTCTTCGTCTTCCTCCTCGACATCGATTTGCTGTACGTCCTCCGCATCGTGCGCGAGGTGACGCACGCTCCGGCGCTCGGCTTGCCCGTCGCTCTGGTGACGGTCGCACTGATGGCAATCGCGCTGTACATCGCCTTCGCGCTCGTGCTCACGAACGCGTCCGGCCGGGCATTGCTGCCCATCGGCGGCCCCCTCTTCGGCGTCGCGGCGCCCGCGCCCGCGTCCGCACCACACGCGGTCGGGTCGAAAGCGGACGACCCCGCGCCGAACACGGCGCTCTCGGCCTAGCCGCGCGCCATCCGCGGCTGCTGCTGCCGATCGTGCGAGTCGTCCGGGGCGCGGCCGGTTACGCCGAGGTCATTCCGCGGCCGCTGCGGTCTTCGGGAGCAGCGGGAAGCCGAGCGCCTCGCGCTGCGCGTAGTACGCCTCGGCGACGCCCTTCGCGATCCCGCGCACTCGACCGATGAAGCGGGCTCGCTCGGTCACGCCGATCGCGCCGCGGGCGTCGAGGACGTTGAACTGGTGGGCTGCCTTCACGACGAAGTCGTAGGCGGGAAGGACGAGCTTCTTCAGCGGATCGTCCGAGAGCGCGAGGAGGCGCTTGGCCTCCTTCTCGTACTGATCGAACGCCGCGAAGTGCGTCGGCACGTCGGCCTGCTCGAAGTTGTACGTGGACCACTCCCACTCGGCGCGCTTGGCGAGCTCGCCGTAGGAGATGCCGGGCGCGTAGGCGACGTCGTAGATGCTGTCGACGTCCTGGAGGTACGTCGCGATGCGCTCGAGGCCGTACGTGAGCTCGCCGGCGACGGGACGGCAGTCGAGACCGCCGACCTGCTGGAAGTAGGTGAACTGGCTGATCTCGAGGCCGTCGAGCCAGACCTGCCAGCCGAGACCCCAGGCGCCGAGCGTCGGCGACTCCCAGTCGTCCTCGACGAAGCGGAGGTCGTGCTCCTTGGGCTTGGTGCCGAGCGCGAGCAGAGACTCGAGGTACTGGTCCTGGATGTCGAGCGGGGAGGGCTTGAGGATGACCTGGTACTGGTGGAACTGCTGCAAGCGGTTCGGGTTGTCGCCGTAGCGTCCGTCGGCGGGGCGCCGCGACGGCTCGACGAAGGCGACATTCCAGGGCTCGGGACCGATCGCGCGCAGGAAGGTCGCCGGGTTGTAGGTACCCGCGCCGACCTCGGAGTTGTACGGCTGCACGATGAGGCAGCCGCGCTTCGCCCAGAACTCCTGCAGCGCGATGATCATCTCCTGGAAGTACATTCCCGTCGTCTCCTCCCCGCGCAGGGCGCGGTGCCCTTTCGATACCACGCCCGGGGCGCAGGCGGAGCCCGGACATGCCGGCGTTCGCTCCCCCGAGAATCGTCGAGCTCTCTGGGACGTTGCGCGAGCGAGGCGTCGACATGCGGGACGGGAGAGAGGGGAGTGCGAGCGCCAAGCCTCGGCCCGCCGTCCCTTCGACGGCCGAGTCTCCGTAGCGGCTCCAGGGGGACTTCTACCTCTGCCGCTCGCCGGGCCCCGGTATCTTGCGGGACGATGAAGCGAACCTGCGCAGTAGTGTTTGTATCGATGTTGGCGGGGGCGATGGGGCTCCTCACCGTCGCGTGCAGCGACGACAAGGGGACCGCGACGCCGGAGGGTGTCGATGCGTCGTCCGTGGGCAAGGACGGCGGCGGCCCCTCGAGCGGTGACGACGACGACGACGACGACACCAACGGGAATCCCGACGGCGACGGAGAGCAGGACGCTGGCGACTCCTGCATCGGGAAGTACGCGGCGCCCGATCTGAACGGTTCCGGGGCGTGCGGAACGATCGATTTCGGTGAGCCTGCCGCCAACTTCGGTCCGGTCGACACCAACGACCCCGACTACAAGGGGACGGTCCTCCCTGACGGGATCTACGACCTCATCAACGCCGAGCGCGGGAGCACCGGCCCCGGATCGTTTCGCGAGACCTTCGTCGTGAAGGGCAACCGCTTCACGCGTATCCGTCAGATCAACGCCACCGGAAACAGCGCAGGCGCGATCACGTATCGCTCCGGGACGTTCGAGATCGATCCGTCGGGCAAGCAGATGGTCAAGTTCACCTACGACTGCGCAAAAAAGGGTGACAACTTCGAGGATGCGGGGGTCGACAACTATCCATTCGACGGGGTCGTCGCTGACGACTGCGGCGTGCGCTATCGCTTCGGCTTGGCTGGCTTCCGGGTCACGCTCCGCCGTCGCGCCGCCAACTGAGCGTCGAAGGCCTCAAGAGGTCAGCGGTAGCGAGCCACCAGACCAATATCGGTGATCAGAGGCCGAGGACCGCCTGAGCGACCCCGCTTTTGCCGTCCAGTCCGGTGGCTCCGCTGACCGAGCCCGTCGTTGCCGTCGGGCCTGACGCGCCGCCCTTTCCTGCATCTCCAGGCGCACCGACCGAGATGCCATCGAGCGTCGCCGTGCCAGGAGTCGATCTCCCGTCAATCAGCGGTGTCCTTACCTTCCAGAGAATCCCGACGGAGATCCCCCCCGCACCACCACCACCACCGCCGCCAGCACCGCCGGTGCCACCCTTCAACTCCTCGAGACAATCGCCGGTTGGCCCGCCACGCTGAGCGATCTGCCCCTGCCCACCCGTGCCGCCTCTGCCGGCGCTGCCGGCCATGAAGAAGCTCTGTTCGATCACGAGGGGGGAGTCCAGGACGGCAAGCGCGACGCTTGCGCCGCCACCGCCACCGCCAGCGCCGCCGGCACCACCGCAACCGCCGGGGCCTCCGCCGCCGGGGTAGAAGCCCAAGTCTGGCGACGTGCCTCCTCCTCCTCCCTGGCCGGGTGAGCCGGCGCCGCCACTCTGTCCGGCTTCCGGCAGCCATCCATTCTTGCCGAGGAGTCCGAGGCTCGTCGCTCCAGAACCGCCAGCGCCGCCGTTGCCGTGCGACCCGTCATGTCCAGGTTCGCCAATCTGGTTGGTGCCGGGCGCGCCCGTGTTCATGGGAGGCACGGCCGGGGAAATGAGAGGTTTGCCGCCAGTCGCAAAAGGTCCATTCGGCACTTTGCCGGAAGCACCACCCACGCTGGTGGGACACATCGGGTTCGCGAGGGCTGGAGCGTAGCCATCCGGCTCCCCATCGCCGCCCTTGGGAGCGGTTGCCGGTTGGAACGTGTCCTTCGGGGGCGCGTCGACGCCGGGCTGGCCTGCACCCGCCTTGAACAAGGTCCGCTGCAACCTCACATTGCTAGTGACGATCAGTCCAGCGATGCTCGAGGCTCCCCTCGCGTCGGCCGGAGGTGTCTCGAAGTCCAGATCCGTGATGACGACGCCGCTCGCGCCCGAAACGACGAGCGCGGGTTTGTCCGTCGTGCCTTCGACTTTTGGATGCACTCCATTCGGAGTCCAGTCGGAGCACGAAAAGCCACCATGCAGCCCGACTGGAACCGTCACCGTGATGGCCTCACGATACGTGCCGTCGCACACATAGATCCGTGGCTTAGCCTGGAGCTTGCTCAGAGCCGCGCCGATGGTGCGGACGGGCCGAGCCTTGGTGCCATCGTTGGTATCGTCGCCTGTCGGCGACACGAAGATCGCGATCTCATCGGAGATGCACGCTGGAGCCTTGTCGGGCGTGACGGAGAGATCGCAGCCGTCTGGAATCGCCGTCGACGGCGTCCCACCATCGGGGCTTTCGGGGGTCGCGTTCGACGGCGCGCAGGTGCCCGTGTCGGCACAGTCGCTCCCGACACATGATGGTGCGGTGATGACGGTGACGATGCCCACGAGAAGGACAGGCGCGGACTTGAAGAATCGCACCGCCACGTGCGGGACCTTCGCATTCCGACCTTGGTGGGAGATGTCGAGTGTCATGGCGCCCAGGATTGCTTGAGCTTGTGGGTTTGGCAAACGGCATCACCCGTCTGAACGCGCGTCTCGCGTCGTGTCGCAGTCTCAGGCGTGCATAGGCGCGGAAACATATAGTGTTGGGCTACGGCCGCTGTGGACGACCGCTGCTCGCAACGCTCGCGGGATCAGCTATGAGGGATCGCGTGCGACGTCTCGAGCTCCTGCGCCAGGTCCACGCCGATCTCGACGCGTGCACGGCGTGCCCGAAGATGATCGGACCCGTCGTTCACGGGCCGCCGGTGCTCGGCAGTGTCATGCTCGTCGGGCAGGCGCCGGGGCCGCGCGAGGGGAGCTTCGGCCGACCGTTCGCGTGGACCGCGGGGCGCACGCTCTTTCGTTGGTTCGAGGAGTCGATGCACGTGAGCGAGGAAGAGTTCCGCGCGCACGTGTACATGGCCGCGGTCGCGCGCTGCTTCCCCGGCAAGGCGAAGGGCGGCGGCGATCGGAAGCCCGATGCCGAGGAGATCGGGCGGTGCAAGTCCTTCCTCGCGCGTGAGGTGGAGATCCTCCGACCCGAGCTCGTGCTCGCGGTCGGCTCGCTCGCGATCAGCGAGGTGCTCGGTCCGCGCGTGGCCGGCAAGAAGCTCGATGCAATCGTGGGCAACGTGGTCCGCGCCACATGGCATGGTCACGAGACGGACGTGATCGCGCTTCCGCATCCGAGCGGCGCGTCGCCGTGGCACAAGATCGAGCCGGGAAAGACGCTCCTCGATATCGCGCTCCTCCAGGTGAAGCATCATTCGGCGATGCGCGCGACGCTCGCTGCCGTGGAGCGGGAGCGCGCCTCTCGTCCGGCTGCGGATCCGCGCGCGGTAGCCGTCGAACGTCCTCGGCGATGACGATGTCGATGTCGATGTCCCGACGACGCTCCGTGAAGGCGTGGCTGCGTGCGGCCTCGGCAGCGCTCTTGGCGCTCGTGGCGCTGTCGTCTGCGGGCGAGGCCGCGGCCGCGGACCCGGCATCGGATCCGATCTTCGGCCTCGCGATCGCGATCGCGCGCGACGACAAGGGAGAGCGCATCGTCGACGACGCGTGGGTCCAGCGTCAGATCGACGACGCGAACGGCTTCTTCGCTCCGCTCGGCACGCGCTTTCGCTGGACGATCGAGAAGCCGCTTCCCGAGCCGCACGGTGAGCTCCACACGCGTGCGAACCGCGACGCGCTCACGCCGCTCACCGAGAAGAACATGATCGACGTGTTCGTCGTGCGCGCGCTCGAGGACGTCGACGAGCCGGGGCGCTACCGCATGGGCGTCTGCTGGACCGGTCGCGGCGGCAAACGCTTCATCGTCATCGCGCGGACCGCGCGGCCGACGGTGCTCGCCCACGAGCTCGGTCACTTCTTCGGCAATCGCCAGCACAGCACCGTCGTGAACAACCTCATGAGCTACTCGCGCGACGGGGGAACGGTCTTCCTCGACGAGCGACAGGCAAGGACGATCCAGCGTTTCACGACGAGCTTCCTCGAGACCGGCCGTCTCATCGACGTCGGCCCGCCGCGCCGCGTGCGCTAGCAACTCGAGCGCTGGGAAGGCGCGCTCGGGCCGAAGTGCTAAGCTCTGCTTCGAGGATCGGGGGCACCGATGAAGAAGGCTTGGATTGCGGTCATCGCAGCGACGGCTTCGCTAGGAGTCATCGTGGCGTGCTCGGGCTCTTCGGACGTCGACATCCTGGGGGCGGGGTCGTCGTCGAGCGGCTCCAGCGGGTCGAGCGGCTCGAACGGTTCGAGCGGTTCGAGCGGCGAAGACGGGGCGGGTGCCTGCCCACCGTGCCCAGCGCCTCCCGATCCGGCGTGCAAGGGAACCGGTGCGTG
Organism: Myxococcales bacterium 68-20; assembly: GCA_001899635.1. Lineage (GTDB taxonomy): Bacteria > Myxococcota_A > Polyangia > Polyangiales > Polyangiaceae > Labilithrix. The sequence goes on from MKVQ01000018.1 coordinate 68,760, forward strand.
CAACTGTGGACCATGGGTGTGCCCCGACGCAGGATCCGATCCGGTCGATGCCGGCTCCGATGCGGGGGGCGCCTGCACGTGGTCGGCGGGCTCGAATCCGTGTGGGCCCGGAATGTACTGCGCGGCGAAGAATTGCAAACAGGGCACGTGCGTCGCCGTCGGCACGAATGAGTCCTCGAACCGGAACCCTGTCTGCGGATGCGACGGCGTCACTTATTGGAACGAGTCCGTCGCCGCGAAGAACGGGATGAGCATCGCGAAGGGCGGCGCGTGCGGGAACGACGGCGCGATCTGCAATGGCATCGTTCCGTGCCCCAACGGCTCGAAGTGCAATCGTCGCCTGCAGGGCGCAGACGGTTGCCTCGGTGGCAATGCGCAGGGCTCGTGCTGGATGACGCCGTCGACCTGTCCCGGGGTCCTCGTCGGGACGAAATCACGCGCGTGCGGGGCCCTGACCTGCAACGACGAGTGCAACCTGATCAAGGCCGGGTCGACCTGGTACGTGGACGGGCTCTGTCCGCAGTGACGTCGTGATGGCGGCGCTGCGGAGGCAGAGCCGCTACTTCATCACGAGCTTCATCACGACCGCGGCGAGGGTTGCGCCCACGACGAGGAACGCGACGGCGACGCCGACGAGCAGGCCGAGCGACGGCTGCTTGCTCCGGCTCACCATTCGCGGCAACGGCGACGACTGCGGCGGCCTCGGCGCGTGGCCATGGGCAGCCTGCATCGCTCCTGCGCCCTGAGCCGGCTCGGCGTTCGCGTTCGGTATCGGCAGCGCGGCCGGCGCCGAGCCCATCATCGGACGCATCGCCTGACCGTTCTGGTACGGGGGCACATGCGGGAGCCCGCTCAGGACCGCGCCGAGCGCGTGCGCGAACTCCGCGCCGGAGGCGTAGCGCTCCTCGGATCTCTTCGCGAGCGCCTTCTCGAGCACGGTCCAGAGCAGCGGCGGGAACGTCCTGCCCGGGACACGCTCGTTGATCGGCTTCGGCTTCGCCGTCACGTGGAGCTGGATGTACTCCATCGGGTTCTTTGCCTCGAACGGCAGCTTCCCGGTGAGCACTTCGTAGAGGATGATCGCGAGCGAGTAGATGTCGCTCGCGGGCGTGAGCGCCTTGCCCTGCGCCTGCTCCGGGCTCATGAACTCCGGCGTGCCGAAGACCATGCCTTCTTGCGTGAGGATGACCGAGCCGGGGCGCATCTCGCGCTCGGTGACCTTCGCGAGGCCGAAGTCGAGGACCTTGGCGTAGTCCTTCATCCCGCCTTGCTGGCTGAGGAAGATGTTCTCCGGCTTGAGGTCGCGGTGGATGATCCCCGCGCGATGCGCCTCCTCGAGCGCGTGGCATGCCTGGATCAGGATCGGCACGCCGCGCTCGAGCGACATCGGACCTTCGGCACGAACCGTCTGGTTGAGGTTCTTGCCCTCGAGGTACTCCATGACGATGTACAGCGAGCCGTCCTCGAGCTCACCGTAAAGGTACACCTTCACCGTATTGGGATGGGTGAGGTGACTCATCGCGCGCGCCTCGCGGCGGAAGCGTGAGACGAGATCTTTCCGGTTCGCGAGCTTCGGATGGAGGATCTTGACCGCCACCATCCGGTTCATCGCCGGCTGGAGCGCCTTGTAGACGGACCCCATCCCGCCCGATCCGATCTTCTGCAGGATCTGGAACTGTCCGTTCAGGATGTCCCTGCCAATGAACGGATCCGGCGGACGCGCCATCGCGAGTACCGTGATATCACGAAGGGCGGTCACAGGTCTTTTCGGCCGCGAGCTTCGACCATGATGCTTCCGCTCCTCACGTCGAAGGCGCTCACCCAGGCTGGCTTCGCGCACGGGTTCACGACGCGGCTCGGCGGGGTGAGCCTGCCGCCGTTCGATTCCCTGGACTTCGCCGTTCTGCGCGATCCGGCGCTTCTCCGCGAGAATCAGGGCCGCCTTGCGAGCGCCGTGGGGTTCGACCCAGGCCTGTTTCATCAGGCGATGCAGGTCCACGGGGCGGCTCTCCTCGTCGCCGGAGGCGACCCGAAGGCTACGCTCGCGCTCGAGGCCGATGCGCTGGCCGCCGAGCCAGGCACCAATCATGCCGTCGCGGTGAGGGTCGCGGACTGCGTCCCGGTCTTGATCGCCGATCCGGGGAGCGGGCGTGTCGTTGCGGCTCATGCCGGATGGCGAGGGATCGAGGCTGGCGTCATTCGTGAGAGCGTCCGCCATCTCGCGTCGAACGGCGGCTCTGCCGAGGCAATGATCGCGGCGATCGGCCCGAGCATCGGTCCGTGCTGCTTCGAGGTCGGAGGGGACGTCGGCGAGCGCATCGCGAAGGCCTCGAGCGACGACGTGATCGTCCGGCGCGCGGGCGAGAAGGCGTTCGTCGATCTACGGCTGGCCGTTCGCGAGCAGCTCCGTGGGCTCGCGCTTGCCGACGACGCGATCGACGACGTGCCCGGGCGCGGCCCGGAGGGGTGCACCCGATGCGACCGCGAGCGCTTCTACTCGTACCGTCGTGATGGCGACGCGAGTGGACGCTTGCTCGGCGTGATCGTCGCTCGCGGGTGAGCTCGCGTCACGCGGCGCTGCTGCTCGTCAATCCGGCAGCGCGGCGGGATCGGCGAGCAGCGCTCCCGTGAAGCGCGTTCGGAGGTAGAAGCCGCGCGGGACCGTCGCGATCGCCTCACCCTCGGAGCCCCACGCGAGCGTGCGCACGCTCCCATCGCGCGCCTTGGGCCTCACCTGGAGCCAGCGACCGCGATGCGCCGTCAGCTCTTCGATGCGCCCTACGCCGATCAGGCCGACGACGTCGTCGAAGTCCGCGCGCAGGATGTCGTCCTGCTCGCTCGTCGGGCTCCAGAGCACCGGCGCGCCGACGACACGCTCCTGCCAGGCGATCTTGTGAGCGCCGACGAGCGGGACGAAGAGCACGCGTGCGAGCTTCGCGCGGACCCAGGATGTCTCCCATTCCTGGAGCTCGGCGTCCGCGAGCGAGAGCGTGCAGACGTAGGTCGACTCGAGCGGCGTACCCTCTGCGGTCACCGGGATCGTCTTCAGCTCCACCCCGAGGTCGGGGAAGTCGAGCACCTGCGACGAGCCTCCCGTGGCCCCGAGCGCGCGCTCGAGCGTCTCGCCGGCGGAGCCCTTCGTCCGCACGGGATCCGCGCTCGCCGCGAGCCCGAGGTCGCGGAGCACCGCGCCGACGGCAGAGCCCGTGAGAGCGCGCGCGCGTTCGAGGAGCTCGTCGATCGAGGCAGGCGGCATCATCGTCGCGCTCGATTGCCAGGGCCGGCCGCGCGCGGCAAGCCCTGCGCGTGGGCCGACTCCCGTACAATGCGCCGATGCCTGGTCCCGATCCGCTGACGAACGACGTGCCTGGATGCGAGCCCGATCCCGTGGCGAGGGGAGGGCGCCGCGTGGTCGTCCAGGCCGAGGCGCTGGCGTGGATGGACGCGAACGCGCCCGACCCTGCGGCGAGCGTGATCACCTCGCTGCCCGACCTCAGCGAGCTCGCGCTCGACCTCGACGGATGGCGCGCGTGGTTCATCGCCGCGGCTCGCCGCGTGATCCGCTGGGTGCCGCCGAGCGGCGTCGCGATCTTCTACCAGAGCGACATCCGCCATGGCGGCGTGTGGATCGACAAGGGCTACCTCGTGATGCGCGCAGCGGAGGAGGAGCGCGCGATCGTGCTCTGGCACAAGATCGTCTGCCGCCGCCCGCCGGGGACGATCGCGTTCGGCCGCCCGAGCTACTCGCACATGATCTGCGTGACGCGCACGCCGCGTGCGCCGATGCGGAAGCCCGGACCCGACGTCCTCCCCGACGCCGGCTTCGCGCCGTGGAGCCGCGCGATGGGCGTCGCTGCGTGCGAGGTTGCGTGTCGCTTCCTCCTCGAGGAGACAAGGGCCCGCGTGGTGGTCGATCCGTTCTGCGGTCGCGGGACGGTGCTCGCCGTCGCCAACGAGATGGGGCTCGACGCGCTCGGTGTCGACATCGGCACGAAGCGTTGTCGGGCCGCCCGTTCGCTGACGCTCGACCGTCGGTCCGAGTGACCGGCCGAGCCGTGGTCACTCCTTCGCCGGATGCACCTCGCGCCATCGCGCTGCATACCTCGCGGCGAAGGCATCGAGCGGCTCCGCGCGCGCGCCTCGCCATTCCTTTGCGAGCCACTCGAGCATCGAGAGCTCGACCGCCTCGGCCGAGCGTCGATGGACGGAACGGTGTTTCGGCTCCCACCCCGTGACGATCGTCGCGGCGGAGTGGATGATCAGGAGCGACCACGCTCGCTCTCCGTCGTGTGGGCCGAGCTCGCGAACGAGCGTGTCGTGGAGGGGACCGGCGAGCGCCGCGTCCTCGCCCTGCACCGCGGAGAGCGCGTGCACGAGCAAGCAGTCGAGGATGCGCGCCTGGTCGACGCCCTCGTCCGGACCGCGACCGGTGGCCCGATCGCGGAAGAAGCAGCGTCCTCGCGTCGAGAGGGCGACGGGAGCGAGCGCCGCGCGACCGACGGGCGGCGCCTCCGAGACGACGCTGATCGGTACCGGGTGATCGGGCCACGTGAGGCCGAGGTCGCTCGCTGCGCGGGTGAAGATCGCGTCGGCGGCGGGCCCGATCGCGCCGAGGACGGCGCGGCTGGCCTCGAGCCCGACCCAGGCGGCGGATGCTCGGTCCGCCCACGTCCGGGCCACGAAATGCGGCAGGGCTCGATCGTACGCGTGTCCGAAGCCCTCGGAGGCCACGGCTGTGCTCGAGCAGTGGTCGTCCGCGCAGGCCGAGAGGGCGCGTGCCGTTCGCTCGAGGAGCAGGTCGTCGTCGTCGTCCCGGAGCGAGCGGGCGTAGGCCAGTCGGGCAGTCTCGAGCGCCGGATCCACCTCCGCGCCGGTGCGAGCGGCGGTCGCGAGCCAGGCGTGCAGCTCGACGTAGGCGGTCACCTGGAGCGAAATGCGGCCCTCCCTGACCATGAGGGCGCGCGCCGGAGGGCCCGGAGGCGGAGGGAGCGGCGGGCGCTGTGCGCACGACGCAGCGCAGAAAGCGGCCACTGCGAGCGTCAGGAGGGTTGTCGTGCTTGCGCGAATGCCGTGCCGCATCGTATGCCCGTCTCCCATGATGCAAGGCGCTCTCGAAGACATCACCAAGGCCGTGGGCAACACGCCGATCGTTCGACTCAACAAGGTGACGAAGGGACTTCCGCCCGGCATCGAAATTTACGTCAAGTGCGAGTACCTGAACCCCGGAGGCAGCCACAAGGACCGGCTCGCCTGGAACCTCCTCCGTAGGGCCGAGGAAGCGGGCCTCAAGCCCGGCGGCACGATCGTCGAGGCCACCAGCGGCAACACCGGCGCCTCGCTCGCGCTCCTGGCCACCATCCGTGGCTACAAGTGCATCTTCGTGATGCCCGACAAGATGAGCCAGGAGAAGGTCGCGAACCTCCGCGCGTTCGGCGCGAAGGTCGTGCTGTGCCCCACGGCCGTCGATGCGGACGACCCGCGCAGCTACTACAAGGTCTCGCGTCGCATCGCCGACGAGACGCCGAACTCGTTCTACGCGAACCAGTACCACAACCCCGCCAACCCCGAGGCGCACTACCTCTGGACGGGACCGGAGATCTGGAAGCAGACGAAGGGCGACTTCGACGCGTTCGTCGCGGGCCTCGGCACCGGCGGCACCGTCAGCGGCACGGGCAAGTACCTGAAGGAGAAGAAGCCGGAGATCACGATCGTCGGCGTCGATCCGGTCGGCTCGCTCTATTACGACTTCGTCAAGACGGGCCGGGTCACGAAGCCGTTCTCGTACAAGGTCGAGGGCATCGGCGAGGACTTCTTCCCGTCGACGATGAACCTCAAGATCCTCGACGACATCATCCGCGTCGACGACAAGGAGTGCTTCCTCATGACCCGCGCGATGACGCGCGAAGAGGGCCTCTTCGTCGGCGGCTCCGGCGGCGCGGCCGTCGCGGGCGCGATCAAGTGGGCGAAGACCTTCGGTCCGCGCATGCTCGCGGCGAAGAAGGGCAAGGGCCCGATCAAGATCCTCGTCTTCCTCTGCGACGGCGGAACGAAGTACGTGTCGAAGATCTTCAACGACGAGTGGATGCGCGAGAACGGCTTCCTCGACGAGGAGCCGGGCATCGGGACCGTCGCGGACATCCTCCACCTCCGCAACAAGCGCAAGATCGTCACCACGACCTCGAGCGCGAAGGTGAAGGACGTCATCTCGACGCTGAAGGAGCTCGGCATCAGTCAGCTCCCCGTCGTCGACAAGGGCAAGCTGAAGGGCATCATCAGCGAGGTCGATCTCCTCCGCCACATGGTCTCGGGACCGAAGACGGCGAATGCGTCGATCGCGTCGCTCCTCGAGAGCGACTACGCCACCGTGACGCCCGACACGAAGATCGAGCTGCTCCAGGGCGTGCTCGCGGACGCGCGTGCGGCGATCGTCACCGAGCGCGACTCCGTCGTCGGCATCGTCACGAAGATCGACCTCATCGAATACCTCGCGAAGAAGAGCGCCGAGGTGCCGGTCGCGAAGGGCAAGGCGCCGAAGAAGAAGGTGGCCGTCAAGAAGGCCAACGGCGCGCGCGAGCGCCGCGCCTAGGCACCGGCTTCGACGCAACGAGAACGGGAGGCGGCGAGGATCTCGCCGCTTCTCGCGTTTTGTGGGGGCTGGAGGTCACAGCGACACGCGGCGGATGAGCCGCGTCCCCGCACCATCTCTTTGAGGCTTCGTCGCGCCCCCTCGTGCCGGACCTGGTGTAGAAGCTCAGCAGTCCGTAGCTGAAGCACCAGATCCGGGGTTCACGATGCTCCTTTCGTCGAAGATGCGTGTTGGGCTCATCGTCGCCGGCTCCGTCGCTGCGCTCGTCCTCGCGTGTGGCTCGGAGACGGGCAGCGAGTTCGATCCGAACGGTGGGGCCTCGTCCGGATCCATGCAAGACGGGAGCTTCGGCTCCTCGAGCGGCGACCTGCCCGACGCGGATCTCTACGCGAACGATCCTCCGCCCAAGTGGTGCGGGCCCGGCGGCGATCCGGCACCCCCACCGCCCGGCGGGACCGAGGAGTGCCCCGACGACAAGAACAAGCCCGGGTGCGGCTGCACGACGGCTCGCGAGAAGGCTGCGTGCTGGACGGGCCTCCGCAAGCACCGCAACCTCGGGATCTGCAAGGACGGCCAGACGACCTGCACCCGGAGGAACGAGAACTCGCTCGAGTGGGGGCCGTGCGAGGGTGAGGTCCTTCCGGCGCCCGGCGCGACGAAGGGCAAAGAGGCGTGCGGCTGCTTCTCCGCGGGCCAGTGGAAGATCGCCAACCTGTCTCCTTGCACCATGACGTTCACGGACGGGAGCGGCACGAAGGTCAACGCCGTCTCCACGATCCTCGATGGCAACACGTCGAAGTGCCCTGATCAGAACCCGCCCACCGCGGCGCCCGCGCAGGCCTGGTCGACCAACACGCTCAACGTCGACTGCGCGGGGCACTTCAAGCTGTGTCTCCGCATTCGACAGGGGGTCTTCGAGACGCCGAGCTCGAACGACTGCGTGCTCGCCGAGGTCTGCGCCGAGAGCGACTACAAGACGGCGAACGTCGAGCAGGCCTGGCCGGATCTCCCGGGCTGGCTCGGCAAGGACCCCGCGTGCGCGAAGAAGTGGAGCGACGTGCCCGACTCCACGAGCGCCGGCTACGCCGAGATGATCGTCAAAGGGCAGTCCGTACGCTGCGACGCCATCGACGATGGCAAGGGCGGCGACCTCGTGTTCAACCGCGTGAAGTACTGCCCGCGGGCCTGCAATCAGTCGGCGAACGCGAACCTCCCCGAGTGCGTGAGCTGCCAGCAGAGCGGCCAGGGGCAGTTCTAACCGTGCGCGCCGGTGAGCGTGCTCACCAGCCGACCATCACGGCGGTAGAGTTGTGGAAGCCCTCTACGCTCCCGCCGAACTTGGCGATCTCTCCGTAGGAGGAGAGCCCGAGCGTCGGTGACCTCTGGTCGCCCGTGAACGCGCGCGTCTCGTTCTCGAACCGATCTCGGAGAAGGCGGAGGCGCGCAGCACAGTCGAAGACGAGCGCACCACGCAGCGGTGCGCCGACCTGCCTTCGCACGCGCGCGGCGAGCTGCTCGGCGGCGTTCACGAGTCGATCGGGCGTGGCCCCCGCGATCTGGACTGCATCCCCTGCGGAGAGGCCGCCGGCGAGCATGATCGAGCCGTCGCGGGACACGCCGAGCGGGGCCCGGACCTTGAGGTGCTCGCCGAACGGAGTCGAGACTCCGAGCTCGGATGTGTAGTGCGTCTGTTCGAGGTGCTCACCCGGGGCCAGGAGGCCGAGCCGCGTGAGCTCTGTGACGTACACCTCGGCTGCCGGTCGGTCGTCGAGCTTTCGGAGCACGCTGCCTTCGGCGGCGGTGATGACCATGCCTCTACTGTCCGGAACGGGGGACCAACCGTGGATGACGTCCATCGCCAGCTTCGTCGGCGACTCGATCAGCACGAAGACCGCCGCGTTCGAGAGCACCTCCCCGCCGTGGAAGACGTAGGTGTTCTCGAATGCCCAGTTGTCTCCCGCCATCGCTCCGAAACAGCGGCACTCGACCGGAGTGTGCCTGCGGAGCGCGGAGACGATCGTCTCGCCGTCGGTCGCATAGGCATCCATGAGCGCGAGGACCGAGGACGTCCGAGCAGAGCCGATCTCGAGCGAATCCAGCGCTCGATGGATGGCGTCGCAACCGTTGTGTCGGAGATTGCGAGCATCGGCGGAGCGGATCGAAACGCCCCCGCCGAGCACTGCGCCGACGACGCCGGTACGGGTGACGCCGCGCTCGGTGAACGCGGCTCCCCCGGTGGTGGCTCCAACGACGACCGCACGGCGCGCGGCCCGTGCCGCTCCCGCGAGGAACGCTCGGAGGTCGGCGGGAGGCAGGACGGGCAGGTAGACGATGACCAGCTCGACGGTTTCTTCGAGCTCGGCGTACGCCTTCGCGACTGCGGCGCTGAACTCGGATGGCCCACCATGGAGCGGACCGATCGAGGCGAGCCTTAGACCACCCGCACGAAGCATCGCACCCTCTGCTGTTTCCTTCCTTCGCTGATCGCCCGTCGTCCTCGCCCTTCCATGCGTCGCCATGACGCCTCTCGCAAGCCGAGCCGGGCGAGCGCCGAGCGGTCCGCCGCATGCACGACCCTGCCCGGGTCCGGACTCTGGAGCGCGACGAGGCGCGGGTATGGCAGCGCAGGAAACACGAGCGCTCGACGACGTGACGTCGAGCGAGCGACAGCCAAGGCGTCTGGCGTGGGCCCTGGCGCTCGGGCTCATGGCGGTTGCCGTTGCTCAACTCGTCACCGCACCATCCGGCGGCGCAAGCACGCCACGCGCGGCAATCCTGGCCATGCTCGTCGGCGCCGGCGTGCTCGGGGCCTACCTCCTCCGGGGCGTCGAGAAGCGGCGCGGTACCGCCGAGGCTCCGCGCGGCGTCGAGCGCGCGTGTGAGAGCCCCCACGAGGGCACATTCGCCGACTCGGCTCCAGAAGCGCATGCGGTGTTCGAGGTCGTCGCGTCGCAGACGCCGATCGGCCTCGCGTACTTCGATCGGACGCTCCTCTGTATCCTCGTGAACGACGCGCTGACGGAGCTCGACGGTCTGTCGATCGAGCAGCACCGTGGGCGGCACGTGAAGGACATCCTTCCTCCTCCGCTCGGCGAGGCGGTCGCCGAGGACATGCTTCGCGTGATCGAGACGGGAGCTGCGACGAACGGTCTGCCGGTGAGGGTCGAGTCGCGCTCGAGGCCAGGCGAGATGCGGAACTGGGTGATCTCGTACTGCCCACTTCGCCTCGCGAACTCGGAGATCAAGGGCGTGGGGTGCACGATCGAGGATGTCACGGAGCGCCTGCACACCGAGCGGGAGCGCGAGCGGCTCGTCGTCGATCTGCGCGAGGCGGTCCGGGCGCGTGACGACTTCCTCTCGATCGCGTCACACGAGCTCCGGACTCCGCTCTCGACCCTCGCGCTCGGGACGCAGGAGCTCATTCGTGCGGCCGACGCAGGGGTGACGCCAACGCCCGCACAGCTCCGAAAGAAGGCGGAGCGCTTGCGCTCCCAAGTGCATCGGCTCGAGCGTCTGATCGGCACCGTGCTCGACGTGTCCCGGATCACACAGGGACGCGTGCGCCTCTTTCCGGAGCAGCTCGACGCGTCGGCGGTCGTGCGCGAGCGGTGTGAGCAGCTCCGCGATGATGCCGCCCGCGCAGGATCGTACATCGAGCTGAGTTGCAGCGAGGCGATCGTTGGCAACTTCGACCGCACGCGGCTCGAGCAGATCGTCGACAACCTCTTGTGCAACGCGATCAAGTTCGGCGCCGGCAACTCGATCGAGGTGACCCTCGAGTCGACGCTCGAGATCGTTCGCCTGACGGTGCACGATCATGGCGTCGGGATCGCGAAGGAGGATCAGGCGCGGATCTTCGAGCGCTTCGAGCGCGCGGTTTCGTCACGGCACTACGGCGGGCTCGGCCTCGGGCTCTGGGTGGTCCGACAGATCGTCGAGTCGATGGGCGGGACGATCTTCGTGACGAGCGAGCTCGGCATGGGCTCTACCTTCGTCGTCGAATGGCCGAGGGTTCCCGCATGAGCCCGCGAGTCCTGGTCGTCGAGGATGACGACGATCTCCGCGAGATCGTCTGCGAGGTGCTGGAGGGCGCGGGCTACGAGGCCAAGGCCGCGTGCGGAGGTGAGGAAGCGCTCGTCGTGCTCGAAGACCCGGTGCGCCCGGATGTCATCTTGCTCGATCTGACCATGCCGGGGATGAGTGGCTTCGAGCTGAGAGAGCGCCTGCTGCGGACCCCGGAGCTGCGAACGATCCCCACCATCGTGATGACGGCGAGCCGCGCATTCGATCCGGCGACGCTCTCCCCAGCGGGCGTGCTCCTCAAGCCGCTCGACGTTTCGCAGCTCCTCGAGGCAATCGACCGGGTGCTCCCGGGGGAGCCGCCGTGCGAGGTCAGCCCCTCTTGATGATGATGTTGTAGACGCCCTTGCCGGTGGCGATCGTGTCGGACTCGGCGGACGGTTGGAAGAGGCGCACGTCGGCGACACCGACGCGATTGCCGAGCCGCACGACCTGCGCCTCGGCGACGACGAGCTCGAGCTTCGCCGGTCTCAGGTAGTCGATCCGGAGATCGATCGTCGACACCCGCGCGCGATCGTCTTCGAGCCCGGCCCACACCGCAGCGCCCCCTGCGGCGTCCGCGAGCGCCGAGAGCACGCCACCGTGAAGCGCGGGCCGCAGCGGATCGCCGATGAGCTCCTCGCGAAAGGGGACCTCGAGGCGAGCGAAGCCGGCGCCAGCCTTCGCCATCCTCACGCCGAGGTAGCGATTGAAGGGGATCAGCTCCTCCATCACTCGCTTCAGGACGTCGGGAGTCATTGCGCGATCATCGCAGGCGGTTCGGGTGACCGACCAGCTTAGCTCGGGGAGAGGTATTGCATCTCGACCCAGTGTTGCTGGCCGTCCGGGAAGACGACGAGGCACTGCGTGCCGCTCACCTGGCTCACGGTCGCCGGGTAGCGCTGTCCGTTCGACCAGGTGACCTGTACGCGCGATCCGGGCGCGTACCCGAACGGGTACTGGACCATCGGGGGCTGCGCGGCCGGCATCCCCGCATGCCACCCCCATCCACCCGGCCCCACCGGCGCCGGTGGTTGCTGCGGGTAAGGAGGCGCCGCGTTGTAGGGAGCTCCGGGGTGCGCCATCGGTGGCTGTCCCATCGCGCTCTGTGGCTGCGGCTGCGCATGGAGCGCGCCCTGCGGATGTGGCTGGAACCCGCCCGGCTGGGCGACGCCCGGATGAGGTCCGGCCGGTTGGATCGCGCCCGGGGGCATCTGGTGTGGAGCGTTGGTCGGTGCCATCGCGCCATGCGGCATCACCGGATTGCCTGGGGGAGCCACGCTCGGCTGCACGACGCTCGGCGGCTGTGCGGGGACGCCGATGCCTTGAGGTGGGCTGCTCGCGACGCCGCCCGGTGTCGTGTTCGGAGCAGCGCCGCCCGGCAGCGCGCCGCCGAAGCTCATCGCGACGGTCCGCGGAGGAGCCTTCTTCGGCGACGCCGCAGCCTCTTGCGGTGCGGGCGTGGGAAGCGGTCGACCGGGCGCGCTCGGCATGACCTGCGTGCCGGCCTTGTGCGGGCGCGCTGGAGGTGCCGGCGGCGTCACCGACGAGCGCGCCTTGTCCATCACCTGTTCCATTGCCTGCTGGAACGCTCCGCGCTCGGAGTGCGCGCTGCTCACCGCGAGGGGGGAGACCGGCGAGCCTTCGGTGCCCGGCGGTGGCGTCGACGGGCGGAAGGCCGGTGCCTCCTTCGCCTCGGCGGCCGGCGCGAGAGGTTGCGCGGGTTGCGGTGCTTCGCCGTTCTCGGCAGGTGACAACGCGGGCGCAGGGGGCGCGGGCTCGATGGCCCGAGACGTCGGTGATGCCGTCGCCGCGAACGGGTTCACGTGCGATACCGGCCCGCCGCTCGGCGAGGTGGTGACGCTCGGATTGGAGTGCGTCGTGGCCGACAGTCCGCCGAGCGTGCTCGGCCCCTGCTCGCTGGTTGCTTGCTGGACGACAGGCGAGCCGCAGGCTGCGCAAAATTTGGGGCTCGAACCACCCGCAGTGGTCGTCAGGTCAGCGCTGCACTTCGTGCAATTCGCCATGGCGGACCTCCATGTTGGGTCACCTCGTCCGATCGCACAAGTAGCGGCCGTCGTCCGGCAAGGCGCCCGATTTCTTTTCGGCGCTCATGTGGGGCCACGCTTGCGTTTCCCCGGCGCCTTCGGGCCTGCGTCCTTGGTAGCGCCGACGATTCGGCGCTTTTTCTCTGCGCGTTTCACGTAGACCGCGAGCTCGGCCGAGAATCCGCCCATGTCGACGCTGAACGCACGCTCGAGGTCGAGGCCAGCGGCCGCTGCGCGCTCGCGGATGCGACGCGGCTCCGGCACCAGCCAGACGAGCGCTCCGCCAGGGACGAGCACGCGCGCGGCGTGCGAGACGAAGCGTTCGAGGAGGTCGGCGTGGGTCCCGCGGTGAACGCGACGTCCCATCGGTGGATTCGTGATGATCAGCGTGACGCCTTCGGGCGATGCGGTGACCGCGTCGCCTTCCTCGATTGCCGCCGCGTTCTCGAGCCCCGCGCGCTTCAAGTTCGCGCGCGCAGCTTCGATGGCTTCGCGATCGACATCGGTGCCGAACAAGCGCCGGTACGGACCGAGCCGGGCGCGCTCGATCAGCTCCGCACCCGCGCCCGCGAACGGGTCCCAGACGACGTCGTCCTTGCTTCGTGGCGCGACCCGCGCGAGCGCTGCAGCGATCGTCGGATGCGATGACGCGGCGACGAGATCCGTGCGCCAGGCGAAGCGCTCGTCGGCGTAGCCGCGAGGGACGAGCTCGACTTTCACCTGCGGTCCGGCGTCGTCGACCTGGACCTCCCACGTGCTCTCCTTCGGATCGTTGATCAGCTCCGGCGCAGCAGTGCGGACGAGCTCCGCGACGCGCCACACGATCGAGCGTCGATGTCCGCCGCGCGTGAAGTCGATTCGGAAGCGGATCGCCGCGCCGTCCGGCGACGACGTGAAGGCGCGGAAGACCCCGAGTGCGTCGGCCGAGCCGATCGCGCGGACGATGTCCTCGGCGAGGTCCTTTCGCTTCTCGACCGGCGCGAGCGGGATGCCCACGTGGGTGGCGGTCCGGATCTGGAGCGCGTCCGCGAGCGGTCCGTCGAGCTCGGCCTCGACGACGCCGGGCGCCACGAAACGCGGCTTGCCGAAGCGCGATCCGAGCTCCTCCTTGACCACGTCCTCGAGGCCCGATCGCGTGTGGAACCGGACGCGGAGCCGCCGACCGTACGCGCGTGTGGGGTCGATCGTGCTGCGGGTCTGCCGTGCGAGCTCGCGATCGACGATGAGGGAGGCTCGCCCGTGCCCGCCGCCCGCGAGCCGTGCTCGTGCCGCCTCACCTCCGGTCTTGCCGAGCGCCAGCGCGAGCACGCGCTTGTCGTCGTCGCTCGATGCCTGATCGTACGCAGCGGCGAGCGCCGTCTCGATCGCCTCGGTCCGTTCGAGCTTGCCGAGCCCGCGCGCCGCGGCGCGCCGGGTCTTGGGATCGGGATCGGGGAGCGCCTCGAGGAGCCACGCGAGCGCGACGCCGTTCGGATCGCGTCCCTCCTGGGCGAGACGACCGGCGAGGTGCGAGAGCCGGCCACGCGCCGGGCGCTCTGCCGTTCGTGCCCGCGCGACGATCTCCTCGGCGACGCGGCCTGCGTATTGCGCCTCGATCCTGAGCACGGCGCGCTCGGCGCTCTTCGCGACGTCCTCGTCGTCGTGGGCGAAGAGCTCGAGCATCTCGCCGAGGCGGCGGACGGACGGCGTGAAGCCGGGATCGGAGAGCCGGGCCGCTAGGTCAGCCGTGGATCCGGATGTCTTCGGCGGTGTCCCTTGCTTCGAAGTCGCCATGATCCCATTGCTTTACACGACCTTGCGCGTGGCGTGTGATGCCGCGTAACCGAGAGCGGCCTTCGCGCGTAACCTCTGACGGAGAAGGGAAGATCGTGAGCCGTATCGAACGACCGTCCTCGCCGGAGCTCGTAGTTCAGCCGTCCATGAGCCGCCGGGCATTCGTCCGGTCGGCGATGATCGGCACGACCGTGATCGCGCTCGGCGGCGCGACCTATGTCCTCGCGAGCACGGAGGAGGAGAAGAAGGCGCGTGCGACGAAGCGCCCTGACGGACGGCCGCGCCTGCCGCCGAACCAGTACCTCCTCACGAGGATCCGCCCGATGGGTGGCACCGAGGGGAGTCCGAGCCCGGGCGCCTTCCGCCTCCAGGTGCACGGCGAGGTCGAGCAGCCGTTCACGATCGACTTCGCCGAGCTCCTCGGGATGCCGCAGGTCGACCAGACGTGCGACGTCCACTGCGTGACGAAGTGGACCGTGCTCGACTCGCGCTGGACCGGCGTCCGTCTTGCCGATCTTGCGGCGCGTGCGAAGCCGAAGGCGTCCGCGCGTCACGTCATCTTCGAAGCGCATGCGGGCTACACCGCGAACGTCCCGATTCGCGAGGCGCTCGCGCCGAACGTGCTCGTCGCCCACAAATACGAGGGCTCGCCGCTCGCGCGGACCCACGGCGCGCCGGTCCGCGCGCTCGTTCCGGACCTCTACTTCTGGAAGAGCGCCAAGTGGCTCACCGGGATTCGCTTCGTCGCGACGGACAAGCCGGGCTACTGGGAGACGCGCGGCTATCACAACCACGCCGACCCGTGGAAGGAAGAGCGGTATGGCTGACGCGAAAGCGCCGGGCGCTCCGCCCACCGACGGAAGCGACGGCAGGCCTGCGAGCACGGCGATCGGTCGACCGAAGAAGAAGGCAGCGTGGCGCCCGCGGCTGCGCGCGATCCATCGCGACGTCGGTTACGTGGCCGTCGGGCTCACGTTCGTGTACGCGCTCTCGGGCATCGCGGTGAACCACATCACCGACTGGACCGACGGCGATCCGAGCTTCAAGACGTACAGCCGCACCGTCGACGTGGGCCGTCTCGAAGGCGACGACGAGGCGATCGTCCTCGCGCTGCGAAAGCGTTTCGGGATCACCGAGACGCCGCGCGAGGTGTATCGCGCCTCGCCCGAGCAGCTCGAGATCCTGTTCGACAAGCGCTCGCTCCATCTCGACACCGCGCAGGGCACCGTCGTCGACGAGGGCCAGGAGCCGCGCTTCATCCTGCGGGTAGCAAACTGGCTCCACCTCAATCGCGGGAAGAAGGCGTGGACCTACGTCGCCGACGCGTATGCGGCGGGGCTCATGCTGCTCGCGACGAGCGGTGTCTTCATGATCGCCGGCAAGAAGGGCCTCGTCGGCCGGGGCGCGGTGCTCGTGCTCGTGGGCATCCTCATCCCGGTGCTCTACGTCCACTTGGCCGGCCCGTGACGAGCGACCCGTCGGCGACGGGCAGCCGTCCTCCGCGCTAAGGTATTGAGCGAGCGCGCGTCTGCGCGTTCGTGTTCCGTTGATGACTCTCTCCCGCCTCCCGCTCGCATTCACCGGCGCGCTTGCCGCGTTCGCCATCGCTGCGTGTACCAGTCCGCCGCCGCAGCCCGTCAAGTACGCGGGCAAGAGCTCGAAGGCCGACATCGCGCTCCAGACCGCTGCGCGCGATCTCGGCTGTCCCATCGAGGAGCTCTCCGTCATCGGCGAGTCGCGGCGCCGCTACATCAACGAGTCGTCGTTTCGCTGGGTGATCGAGGGATGCGGGGAGCGCGCCGGTTACTTCGAGACGTGCGAGCTCCTCGAGGCACCGATCCCTGCGGGCTGGACGATCGTGGAGGGGGAGCTCGCTTGCCGCAACGTCCTGATGACCCGGATCCGGATCGCGCCCGCCCCGCCCGGGCCGGCTGGAGGGAGCGAGCTGATGCCGTCGCCGTCGCCGTCATCCACGTCCGAGCTGCCGTTCTGATTTTCTCCCGCCGTGAAGCGCCGGTCATCCGTCGCGGAGGCTTGCAGCGATGGCCTCCGGCGCGTTTCCGAAATCGACGTGCAGCAAGGTCCACGTCGTGAATAGGGGACTCACGTGTGGGGCGCGAACGCCTCTGGCGGGAACGTGACCGTCACGAACGCAGCTCCGGAAGCGTGTCGATCGGCAACGGCCGCGTGCAGCAGTTCATCCAGGTCGGCAGCGCCTGGTTCGCGGCGCAGTGACATCGTCCGTCGACATCGCTTCGCTGTTCGCGTGAATGTGCGAGCGCTCGCGCTTTCACATGGAGCCACGCTGCGGCATGCTTCGCGTCGTGCCGATTCGGACCAAGCGCTGGAACGACCCTCGTGAGGTAGAGGACGGCTACCGGCTGCTCATCTGTCGGTACCGTCCGCGCGGGGTTCCGCGGGACGAGGAGACGTGGGACGCCTGGTGCAAGGCGCTCGCTCCGAGCGAAGAGCTTCATGCCGCGGCCTACGGGAAGAGCGGAGCTCCGATCTCGTTCGCGGAGTACACGGAGAGGTTCCGTGTCGAGATGGAACGGCAGCGCTACTGGATCGAGAGCTTCGCCGCGCGCGTGCGCTCCGGCGAGACGATGACGCTCTTGTGCTCGTCGGCATGCGTCCACGAAGCGCGCTGCCATCGCATCCTCGTGAAGACGCTGATCGAAGAAGCGGCGTTTCCTCCTCCTCCGCCCACGCCCCAAGCGAACGTCATTCGCCGTCGCTCGTAGGTCCGCGCAGGTACAGACGTGGCCGCTTCGGAACGAAGAGAAAGACGAGGTCCTCCGAGCACCCTGCAGAGCTCCATGGCGGCGGCGATCCGCGGGATCGTCATGCCGCCATGGAGCGAGGACCGCGTGAACGAACGACGTACGCACGATCCGGTGGAGAGACGGAACGGAGCTACCAGATGCCCATGCCGTACCCGCCGATGAGCGGGTACCCGGCGGCGTAGCCGCTGCTCACGGTCATGCTGCGCGCGCTGTAGCCGCCACCCCAGCCCCGGACGGCTCCCGCGCGGTAGCCACGACCGACGACGATGCCCTGCTGAGCCTCGCCGAGAAGCTCACCTTCGTTCTGATGCCCACCGATCTTCGGCATGTGCACACCCTTCAGCGGCTCGCTCGGGCTCTTCGCCTCGAGCCTCTTGGCGAGCTCGCTCCGCTGCTCGGGCGTCAGGATGTCGGCGAGCTCCTTCGTGACGCGGACCATCTCGGTCGCCCGCTTCCGCGTTCGCTCACCGACCTCGGAGATCGGAACGATCCGCTCGATCGAGAACTCCTTGCCCTTGAACGCATCGAACAGTTCATTCGCCTTCTTTTGCTCTTCGGCGAGATTCGCCTTCGTCTTCTCGAGGACGTCCTTGGATCGGTGCTTCTGCTCCTCCGAGAGGCGGAGGTCCTTCGAGAACTCGTCGAACCATTTCTGTGAGGCCTGATCGAGGTCCTTGATGCGCGACTTGAGCGCGTCGACGAAGGCACCTCGTTGTTCCTCGTCGAGGATCCCGTGGAGGTTCTCGACGGCCTTGCGCAGCGCCGGGCTCGCCTCTTGGCGGGCCTTCACGAGCGCGTCGATCTGGTGCTGGAGTGCTTGCGCGTCGATCTTTCCCTCCTCCAGCTGCTTGGCCAGAGCCAACTTGAGCTCGTGACGGGCATCGGCGACGGCCTTCTCTTTTTCGGCGACCTCCTTGCCGAGCTTCTCCGCCGCGGTGCGCTGCTCGTCGCTCAGGCCGACCTTCGCGAGCGCATCGGCGATGTGGGCAACCGGGCCGTACGGCTCACGCTGTTGCTCGGCCTCTTTCGTCTCGTGGCTCTCCGGCGTCGCAGCCGTCTCGACGCTTTCGCTCACCGTCGACGTGGGGGCGCTGTCGGGCGCGGCGGAGACGGTGCACCCTCCCGCTGAGGCTATGAACAGGCCGAGCGGCCCGATGAACTTCGCTCGAATGAACAGCTTCATGGCAACCTCCGGTCGCCGTTCCGAGCACCCACCATGCCGACTCCCGCGCGTGAAGCCCGTTGCGCGTGATCGTTCGGCCTCGCCCGCACCGACTCGTCCGCGGGGGCCTGTCGAGGTCGACGAGCGCGGGCGTGCTTCTGCGCGCAGGCGCTCTTTGCGCGTCAGCCGTCGGACGGACGAGCCCGAACATCGACGACCTCCGCACCGAACGTGATGCTCGGCGACCGAGCCGTCGAGACGTCACCTCCCGAAACGAGCACTGCCGCAGGCGACGTCGAAGGAGGCTGCGCTTGTCCTCGTGCGCTGCCGCGAACGCGGCCCTGCGATCGACCCTGCTTCCGTGTCGAGGACCTCAGCGCGAGTCTCACGTGGGCGGCGCGCTGCCGCCGATTCGCGAGGTATCGACGCGCGCAGACTTCACTTCGTCGCGACGAGGAGCTGCACGGTCGTCTCCTTGTCGCCCTTGCCGATGGTCGCGACGTAGGACGTCGTCCCGTCCTTCTTCGTCAGCATCTTGTTCTCACCGAGGTCGAGGGCCGCCTCCTGCTTGCCCGGGAGCTTCGCCTTGTAGAAGTCGTTGACCTTGTCGGGGGAGTCTGTCGTCGTGAACGTCACCTGCTTGCCTTCCGGCGTGCTCAGTGATGCGACGACCTTCGCGCCGGGATAGATCGGCGCCGACGAGGGCCATCCGTCGGGGACGCTCGCGCCGGCCTGCGCGATCGCGCCGGTCTTCGGGTCGCGGACGGTGACACTGCCAGACGAGCTGCCGAGATCGACCTCGGTGCCCGTCGCCGACTCGACGACCTTCTCTGCGGCCTTCTCCGCGAGCTTCTCTTTGATGCGGTTGCAGCCGACGAGCGCAAAGAGCGAGAGAGACACGGCGATCGCGTGAGTGGTGCGCATGCGACCGTTCTATCACGGCGACCGCCCCACCCGCTCGTGCGTCCGAAGTCGGTGGCTTGAAACGGAAGTCACGTCGCTCGGTGAGCGCCAGCCGCACTCGCCTCTATCCTCACTATCCTCGTTGTCCTCGCCGTATGCGGGAGGGCGATGGCGATCAATCGGCGACGCAGACGCGTCGTCGCGCTCGCCGCCAGCCGTCGGGCTACTCGTTCCGGTGATCGTTCGATCGAGCGCGCGCAGAGATCCGGTGCATCAGTGCCGCGACCTCGCGGTCGCGCGCCTCCGGGCTCGCACCGAGGGCGGCCTCCACGCGATTGCGATCCGCGGGAGAGCGGTTCTGACTCAGCTTCAGCTTCGCGCGTACATCCGTGACCTCGATCGCGAAGCCGACGATGCCGCGGCGAAGCTCCTCGAAGAACGTCGGATCGAGGTGGTCTGGATGCCAACGGTCCGCGCCGCGCTCGAACCGCTCGGCCATCGACTCGAGGTGTTGAACGAGAGCTGCGTCGTCGAGCTTGCGCAGCCGACCGCGCACGTGGACGACGGCGTAGTTCCACGTCGGCACCTGCTCGACCGGTCCTTCGTAGATCGTCGCCGAGACGTAGGCGTCGGGACCGTGGAACGCCGCTGTGACCTCCGCTCCGCTCGCGACGAGGCGGGCGAACGGATTCACATTCGCGATGTGGCCCGTGACGAGGAGGCTCGCGTCGGGACCGTCGACGAGCAAAGGCACGTGGACCATCTCCACGCCGGCATCGGCATCGGCATCGGCGCCGGCGTGCGACACCCCCACGACGGTCGCGAACGGATGAGCGCGGAGCAGGTCACGAGTCACATCGGGCGTGCTCTCGAATACGCGCTGAAGGTACATGCGCCGATGGTATGGCGCGCCACCGCGCTCAGGGGCCCGAAACGTCCGGAGGCCGGCAGCCGGAGCCGCCCGAGCCCGGAGCCGCGAGCCCCACCGAGCGAGCGAACAGCCCCGCTGGCCTGCGAGCTCACTCGGCCTCGAGCCAGCGCGCGGAGCTTGACGGCACGGCCGTGCGGCGAGACATGAAGAGCATGAACGATCCGGCGCTTCTCGACCTCGTTCTCTCGCGACGGAGCGCTGCGGCGCTCGTAGAGCCCGGTCCCACACGCGCAGAGCTCGAGCGCGTGCTCCTCGCAGCGGGGGCCGTCCCCGACCATGGACTCCTCCGGCCGTTCCGCTTCGTGATCGCGGAAGGGGAGGGGCGCGCGCGCTTCGGCGATGCGCTCGCAAAGACCGCCGCCGAGCATCGGCCCGGCATGCCCGCGACGGGCCTCGAGAAGGTCCGCGCCAAGGCGTTCCGCTCGCCGACGATCGTGGTGCTCATCGCATCGCCGAAGGCGGGGAAGATCGAGACGTGGGAGCAGAACGCGACCGCGGCGTGTGCGGGCTATGCGATCGTCCTTGCCGCCCATGCGCTCGGCATCGGTGCGGTGTGGAAGAGCGTCCCCTTCACGAAGGGACAGGCCCTGACCGAGACGCTTGGTCTCGCGGAAGGCGAAGAGATGCTCGGCTGGATCCACCTCGGTCGCGCGGCACGCGAAGAGGAGCTCCCGCCGCGGAAGCCTCTCGCGCTCGGTGAGATGACCTCGGTCCTCGACGGCGACGGTCGCAAGCCCTACGTCGTCGGTTAGCCTCCGTACGCGCCGGGGTCGCCGTGAGCGATCATCCGCGCTCCGGCGGATCGGCGTCGATGAGATGCCCCGAGCGTTTCGCTTTCGTCTCGAGGTAGAAGCGGTTGTGCGTGTTTGCGGGGATGACGTGGGGAAGTCGATCCCGAACGACGATACCGTGTTGCTCGAGCTGAGCGATCTTGCGCGGGTTGTTGGTGAGCAGGCGTACGGACCCGACGGTGAGGCTCGCGAGCATGTGCGCAGCGATCGCGTAGTCGCGTTCGTCGTCCCGAAATCCGAGGGCCAGGTTCGCATCGACGGTGTCGAGCCCGTGGTCCTGCAGCGAATACGCGCGGATCTTGTTGAGCAGCCCGATCCCGCGTCCCTCCTGGCGCAGGTAGAGGAGCACACCGCGCGGCTCGGCGCAGATCCGCTCGAGCCCGGCGCCGAGCTGCTCGCGACAATCGCAGCGAAGAGAACCGAGCGCGTCGCCAGTCAGGCATTCGGAGTGCAGTCGCGTCACCACGTCCTTCGCGCCGAGCACGTCGCCGTGGACGAGCGCGAGATGCTCCTTCGCATCGCGGTTGTTCCAGAACGCGACGACTCGGACGTGCCCGAAGCGAGTCGGTAGATCCGCGACGGCCTCGACGCGCACGCAGATGCGTTGCGCGCCGAAGCCCTCACAGTCGTGATTCCGGTCACGCTC
The DNA here is from genome assembly GCA_001899635.1 of Myxococcales bacterium 68-20. Classification (GTDB taxonomy): domain Bacteria; phylum Myxococcota_A; class Polyangia; order Polyangiales; family Polyangiaceae; genus Labilithrix. Next base: position 90,445 of record MKVQ01000018.1, read on the forward strand.
GACGAGATCCTCGAGACGCGCCACCGGCGTCAGGCTCGCGGTGCAGGGCGTACGCTGCGCGCTCACCGCTCCTGCTCCTCGGTGGACGCGTCGATCGAGATCGACACGTTCTCTTCGGAGGTCTGCGGGGTACAAATGCGTGCGAGCACGGCGTGAGCGACGCGGTCGCAGCGAACGAGGTGGAAGTCGAAGGCCTGCGGCGCCGAGCTCTCCAGCTTCTTCTCCAGCGTCTCGCGAAGGAGCGCGCGCGCGCGATGGAGACGCGTGCGCACCGTCTCGGCAGGGATGTCGAGCGCCTCGGCTGTTTCGTCGACGCTCATCTCTTCGACGACGCGCATGACGAACACCGTGCGGAAGCCGACCGGGAGCGTATCGATGGCGGTCTCGAGGAGAGCCCGGACCTCGACGTCGCTCGCTGCGCCCTCCGGACTCCTCGTCGTCGCCATCGGATCCTCTCCAAGCTCTGCATCCTCGAGGGAGGTGAGGCGCTTGCCGCGACGGAGACGGCGGAGCGCCTCGTAGACCGCGATGCGGACGAGCCAGGTCGAGAAGCGTGACCGTCCTCCGAAATCGCGAAGGTGCGCGAAGGCCGAGACGTAGGCCTCCTGCATCGCGTCCTCGGCTTCCTCGTCGCTCCGCAGGATCGCGCGTGTGGCGCGGAAGACGCGGCGATTGTGGCGCCGCATGAGCACCTCGAACGCCGCGGTGTCGCCGGCGACGACGCGCGCGATGACTGATTCGTCGCTCGCATCGACGGACCCGATGTCGGCCACGGAGGCAAGATAGCGCATGCATCTCAATGGAGTCGGAACGGCGGCTGGCGTTCCCGAAGAAATGAGCACCACTCCCGGAACGCCTGGGGGATGATGGATCTCTCTCGAACGGAGGTTGTGGCGATGGGGGGTGGCGCAGCAGGGCTTTCGGGGCCCGATCTGGAGAAGGGGGTCGCATTCGCGTCGCTCGAGGAGGCAAAGCCCCTGCTCGGGCATGCCCATGGCGAGGCCGTCGTGCTCGTCCGGGTCGGCGAGGACGTGCGGGCGATCGGTGCCTCCTGCACGCACTACGGTGGTCCGCTCGCGGAGGGCGTCGTCGTCGACGGCACGATCCGCTGCCCGTGGCATCATGCGTGCTTCGACTTGGCGACGGGCGAAGCGGTCGGCGCACCTGCGCTCGCCGACTTGCCCTGCTTCGAGGTCGCACGCCAGGGAGACCTCGTCCAGGTGCGCACGAAGAAGGTCGCGCCCGAACGGCCCGCGGTGAAGGGACCGTCCTCGATCGTGATCGTCGGGGCCGGCGCGGCGGGCGCGGCGTGCGTCGAGAGCCTGCGCAAGCACGGCTACGCCGGTCCGATCACGATGCTCGGCGCCGAGGAGCCCGGCCCGGTCGATCGACCGAACCTGTCGAAGGACTACCTCGCGGGCACGGCGCCCGCGGAGTGGATCCCGCTCGGGACACGCGAGCGCTACGCGACGTTGCGAGTCGACCTCGCACCGGCCGATCCGGCGATCGCGATCGATACGAAGTCCAAGACGGTCACGACGAAGAGCGGCAAGAAGGTCGGGTACGGTGCGCTCCTCTATGCGCCCGGCGCCGAGCCTTCACGGCTCCCCATCGAGGGCGCCGACCGTCCCCATGTGCTCACGTTGCGCAGCCTCGCGGACGCCGACACGATCATCGAGCGCGCGCAGGGCAAGAAGCGCGCAGTCGTCGTCGGCGCGAGCTTCATCGGGCTCGAGGTAGCGGCCTCGCTCGTCACGCGTGGGCTCCACGTGCACGTCGTCGCGCCGGAGCGTGTTCCTCTCGGGCGTGTCGTCGGCGACGAGGTCGGAGCGTTCCTTCGCACCGTGCACGAGGGTAAGGGCACCACGTTTCACCTCGGCACGAAGCCGAAGGCGATCCGAGAGAGCTCCGTCGAGCTCGAGAGCGGCGAGGTGCTCCCGGCCGATCTCGTCGTCCTCGGCGTCGGCGTGAAGCCGCGTATCGCGCTAGCGGCGGCCGCGGGGCTCGAGGTCGACGACGGCGTGGTCGTCGACGCATCGCTCCGCACGAGCGCCGAGGGCGTGTGGGCCGCCGGCGACGTCGCGCGCTTCCCGGAGGCGCGCTCCGGAGAGCTCGTGCGCATCGAGCACTGGGTCGTTGCGGAGCGGCAGGGCCAGGCGGCCGCGCGCGCGATGCTCGGTCAGCCGAGTACGTTCCGCGACGTGCCGTTCTTCTGGAGCGTGCATCACGACGTGATCCTCGCGTACGTCGGTCACGCCCCGAAATGGGACCGCGTCACCGTGCAGGGCTCACTCGAGAAACGTGACGCGACCATCGTCTACGAGACCGGCGGGACCATCACGGCTGTCGCCACGATCAACCGCGACACCGTCAGCCTCGCCGTCGAGGCCGCGCTGGAGCGTGGCGACCGAGCCGCCGTCGAGCGACTCGTGCGCGGCTGAACGAGTCGCGGCAAACATCAGAAGCGTGCACCGCCGCTCAACGTGGCGCCCCACGATGTCTGATCCGTTCGAGCGAGCCCCTGCGGTCCGTCGATCCCGGTGACCACCTCTGCGCCACCGAAGAACCGGGCTTCGTCCCACCGCAGGAATGCCGCCGCCGTGCTCTGGGAGAAGTCGTTCGTGTCGCGCGGGCGCGACGTGAAGAGCGACGTCAAGCGGAGCCCCGGTGAGAGCGAGCCGAGACGCATGGCTGCCTCGAATGCGCCCAGCAAAGCGACCGACGACGGATCGCGATTCACGGAGACGAGGAGACCCGGCTCGAGATCGATGCGGACCACGAGCTCTTCGACGACGTACTGGAGTCGCGCGAACGCGACGAGGGGCACTGCGTTCCGCGCCCAGAGCCAGTAGATGCGCTGGCCGGTGGCCCCTGTCGCCGCGCGGTCTGCGTGCTCCGCCGCTGCGTTCGCGGTGATGCCTCCCGGCACGGTCACGAGCGGCGCTCCGGCCGTCGCGCCGAGGCGAAGGCGAAGGCGATCCGACTCGAGCATGCCGAGCTGGATGCCCACCATCGGATTCGCGAGGCGCGTGATGCCGCTCCGCTCCTGGTTCGCGAAGCGGTAAGACGTCATCGACATCGCCAGGTCCGCGGTGAGCGTCCAGCGTTCGCTCGTTCGGAATGCGCCCGAGAGCGCCGGAATGAAGGCGAGCGTCTTCACCGCCGTCGATTGCGGCGAGGCGGTCGCGGTCGTCGAGAGGCTCACGCCCGCGCGGTCCTCGGGCCGAAGCGGCACGTCCGCGACTCCGCCGGCTCGCGCACGGGCAGCCCCCAGCGTGCTCGTCACGGCGATCGCGACGGCGATGAAGCGCCGTCTCATGGTCGTCGCCGCGGCACGAGCTTGCGTACGCGATGGCCGTCGGCCTCCGCGACGTAGATCGCGCCGTCCTTCCCGAGCGCGAGCGCGTGCGCTCCATCGAGGTTCCAGGTGGAGCCTCCGCGCGCGACGACCTTACCGTCTCGCGTGAGCTTGGTGACTCCTCCGCGCGGACGGTCGGGATTCTGGTCGCCTCCGTCCACGACGTACACGAAGCCGTCGCGACGAAGGCGAGCGCATGCGGCGTCCGGAAAGAGCTCGCGTCGACGCCGCCGATGACGCTCCCGGTCTCCGGATCCAGCGCGATGATCTCGGGGTGGGCGTCCGCTTCGCCCGTGTGCGAGATCCAGACGCGGCCTTCGGCGTCGACGGCGACCCCGAGGACACGTCCGAGCTGCTTGCCCGGCGGGAGCTTCGGCCACTCCGGGCTCGGATCCCAGCCTTCGGGCGCGTCGTCCGAGAAGGGGGGCGCCGCGATGGGCGCAGGCTCACACGACAGCAGCGCGGCTGCGACCACCGGAAGCGCGAATCGGCGCAGTGCCCCCATCGGCGCTTCTATAGCAGAGCTCTAGTCGCCAGCGCCTGGGGGAGGTCGTCTTCGACTACGGAGACGTCCGAGCGAGGCCATTGCCTCTGGTCGGCAGAGCCCGCGGGATCTGCTCGGGATGTCCGCGCGCCTGGTGCCGAGTTTGCGGCGTCCGACTGCCGGTTTTTCAGCAGCGCCTCGCGTTTTGCTCGATGGAACGGGTGGCGCCGATCGTGCTTCCGCTGCGTGCGATGAGCTCGCTCCCGAGACGCCGACGCCGTGCTGCCCACGCGAGCACGCTCCAGACGTTCCAGCCCCGCACGCGCGGACGCTTCGACCTGTAGATGATCTCCGACGTGTCGAACCTCACGTTCAACCCGACGCAGACGTGTGTCGAGCGTCGATGACCCGGGCTCTCGCGAACCTCGTCGCGCAGAACGCGGAGCAGCTCGATACGGGGCTGCGGCGCGTGCCCTTCGTCGGTGAGGGGACCGGACCCGGCGCCCACGCTCGAAGCAGCACGGGCGGCGTGAGAGCCGACGCGGCGCCGAGGCCCCAGGCCGAGCTCGATGCGCTCATGGAGCGGCTCGCCGACGGTGACCGCTCGGTGTTCGCACGCGTCTTCGAGCTGCTCTGGGCTCCGATTCAGCGGTTCTGTTTGAGCTTGCTGAGAAACGAAGCCGACGCTGCCGACGCGGCCCAAGAAGCGATGCAGAAGATCTTCGAGCGCGCTCCGGCGGACTACGACCGCAAGCGAGCAGCGATGCCGTGGGCGATGGCGATCGCGGGATGGGAATGCAGGACGATCGCGCGTAGGCGATTCCGCCGCCGAGAGGTCGATGATTCCGCGGCCGGCGAGCTCCCGGGAGCCGACGCGGAGGAGGCGCTCGTCCAGAGCAATCTGACCCGTGCAGCGGTAGCTGCGCTCGGAGAGCTCTCCGACACGGATCGCGAGACGCTCGTCGCGACGTTCTGGGACGAAGCGGCGTCGGCGTCGGGCGCGACGTTGCGAAAGCGTCGCGAGCGCGCGCTGGACCGACTCCGGGGCGCGTTTCGGAGGCTCTATGGACTCGATTGATCGTTCCCAGTCGATGCGCCGGGTCCGGATTCGCTACGAGCTCGCGCGTCTTCGCCGTGCGCTTCTCGCGGTCGCGCCTTTCGTGCTCGTGGTCGCTGTCGCGCTCCGTCTGACGCATCGTCCGTCGTCGACGTTGTGGTTCGGGGGCCTCACCGTCGCGATCAGCACGGCGATGCTCTGGTACGGGCGTGACTGGCAGCGCGCCGTCCTACCGGGAGCCGTGGCAGGGCTCTTCCCGCTGGCGCTCTCGCTCTTTGCGAATGGCGTTCACGGCTGCGGGGCCGGGAGCTGCTCGTCGCTCTGCGTGCCGGCATGCTCGCTCGGGGGCATCGTGGCCGGCGTGGCGATCGCGGGAGTCGCCAACCGGCGGCGCGCAGGAGTTTGGTTCTGGTTGTCCGCCTCCGGCATCGCGCTACTGACTGGCTCGATGGGATGCGCATGCATCGGCTCTACCGGCGTGGTCGGCCTGGCGGTCGGCTTTGCAGCCGGCGCCATGCCTGGGCTCGTGCGGTGGGCATTCGGCCGACGCGCAACATAGTCGGTCACGCTTCGTCCTCGACCCGCCTAGTAGCCTGGCGAGCATCTTCGCTCGTTCGATTTCGCCCGTGAACGATCGGGACGGGAGTCGCGCGCTGTCGTGCGCGGCTCCCCAGCAAAAGGACGTGCATGCAGATCGCATCGCTCTCGCGCGGCGTCTTCGCCCTCTCACGCCTTGGCGCCAGGCTCGTCGTCGTCGTCACCGTCGTTCTGTCGCCGCGGACGGCGCTGGCCGAACGCATGACTCTGCGCGATTCGCTGGAGACGGCGACGCGCAACTACGGCGAGATTCGAGCGAAGGAGGCGCGTCGCGATGCGGCCCGCCACGACCTCTCGTACACCGAGAAGACGTACCTGCCCGACGTCGTGCTGTCCGCGCAGCAAGGATTCGGCACCGTGAATGCCATGCACGGACCGCTCTACGCACCGGGCGGTCCCGCCAACGCAACGACCAGTCTTCCCCTCGCGGAACAGAGCTGGAACGCGGCATTCGGGGCTCTGTACTCGGCGAGCGTTCATTGGAACGTGCTCACGTTCGGAAAGATCGATCGGCAGATCGAGCTCTCTTCCCGGACACACGATCTCCGGCAGCGCGAGCTCGAGCTCGAGCGCTTCCATCACCAGATCCGCGTGACCTTCGCCTACCTCAAGCTCTCGACGGCGCAGCGCATCCATCACATCCAGAAGGAGAACGTCTCCCGCTACGAGGTCGCTCTCGAGACGATCGCAAGCCATGCCGAGAGCGGGCTCGTGCCTGGAGTCGATGCGTCCTTCGCACGCGCCGAGCTCGCCAGCGCCAAGTCCTTGCAGTTGAAGGCGTACGACACCGAGCTCGATGCCTCGAAGGAGCTGGCGGTGCTGCTCGGTGTTCCGTTCGGCGAGTTCGAGCTGGAGCCCACGTTCTACGAGTCGTCGCCGGAGAAAGCCCTCCCGCACGCACCCGTCGACGACGGACATCCGCTTCTCACCATGCACGACGGGAAGGTCCGTCGCAGCGAGCAAGAGGAGAAGGTGGCGTCGTCCGAGGGACTCCCCTCGCTCTTCGTGTTCGGCGTCCTGCAAGGGCGCGGCTCGGGCTTCGGCTCCGACTACGCACGAAACCAAGATGCGCTCTCGCGTTCCTACTTCGATGGCGTCGGGATCGATCGAGGCAACTACATCGTCGGCCTCGGGCTGAGCTGGAACCTCTCGTCGTTCCTGCGTAGTCGCTCCAGCACGTCTGCGCAGGAGGACCGAACTCGCGCGCTCTCCCGAGAGCGGGAGCTGGCGGCGCAGGAGCTCGTCGCCCAGGAACGGTTTGCAGAACGGAAGTTCGCGCTCGCGCACGACAACCGAACCCATGCGCTGTCGCAGCGGGAGGCCGCGACGGATGGCTTCCGGCAGAGCAAGGCGCGCTACGACAACGGGCTCGGCACGATCGTGGAGCTCACCCAGGCGATCTTCACCGTCTCTCGGGCCGAAGTGGACTTCGAGCTCGCACAGAGCGCGATCTGGCAGGCGCTCCTGCTGAGAGCGGCGGCATCCGGAGATCTGAACGCATTTCTCCAGCAGGCACGTGGAGCGAAGACGCGATGAGCCTTCTCAGACTTGCATTGCGGAACCCGATCTCCGTGATCGTGCTCGTGTTCGCCATGCTGTTCTTCGGCGTGCGTGCGACCAGGGAGATCAAGGTCGACGTCTTGCCGGAGATGAACCTGCCCGTCGTGTACATCGCGCACACGTTCAACGGGTACACGCCTTCGCAAATGGAGGGCTACTTCACGAAGATGTACGTGAACATGATGCTGTTCACGAACGGCATCAAGAACATCGAGACGAAGAACTCCCAGGGCCTCACCCTGATGAGGATCTCGTTCTACGAAGGCACCGACATGGGGCAGGCGGTGGCCGAGATCAATGCGCTCTCGAATCGCTCGCAGGTCTTCCTGCCGCCGGGGGCGCCGCCGCCGTTCATCATTCGCTTCGACGCATCGTCACAGCCCGTCGGGCAGCTCGTCTTCCGAAGCGAGAGCAAGAACAACAACCAGCTCCAGGACATCGCGAACTTCACCGCGCGACCGTTTTTGATCTCGATCCCGGGGCTCACGACCGCCCCTCCCTTCGGAGGTAGCCCGCGTACGGTCGAGATCAACATCGAGCCCGAGAAGCTGCGCGTGCACAATCTGTCGCCCGAGCAGGTCGTCGAAGCGATCGCTCGCCAGAACGTGACCGCGCCGTCGGGCAACGTCTACGTCGGCGATACAAGCTACATCACACCCACCAACAGTACGATTCGTGCGGTCGAGGACTTCGGGAACATCCCACTACTCAAGGGAACCGTCTCGAACGTCTATGTTCGAGACATCGCGACGGTGCGGGACGGGGCCGACGTGGCCACGGGCTACGCCCTGGTGAACGGCAAACGGTCCGTCTACCTGAACGTCGCGAAGGCGGGCAATGCATCGACGGTGCACGTGGTGCAGAAGCTCAAGGAGGCGATTCCGAAGATCCAGAGCAACCTGCCCGAGGACGTGACCATCTCCTACGAGTTCGATCAGTCCGTCTATGTGGTGGGGGCGCTGAAGGGGCTGATCACCGAGGGCGTACTCGGCGCGGTCCTCACTGGGCTGATGGTCCTCCTCTTCCTGCGGGACGTGCGCTCCGCGCTCATCGTGATCGTCACGATCCCGATCGCGATCGTATCGGGCGTGCTCTTCCTGAAGCTGTTCGGCCAGACGATCAACATCATGACGTTGGCCGGTCTGGCGCTCGCGGTCGGCGTGCTGGTCGACGAGAGCACGGTGACGATCGAGAACATCCACCAGCACCTTCACCGTGGGAAGGCGGTCACGCTGGCGGTGTGGGACGCGTGTCGCGAGATCGCGTTCTCGAAGCTGCTCATCTTGCTGTGCATCCTGTCGGTCTTCGCGCCCGCGCTCACGATGGGGGGCATTCCGGGAGCGCTCTTCAGGCCGCTCGCGCTGGCGATCGGGTGCTCGATGGTGATCTCCTTCTTGCTGTCGCAGACGCTGGTGCCGGTGATGGCGAGCTGGCTCCTGAAGAAGCAACACGTGACGCCCGAGGCGGGGGACGGCTCCGAGCTGCCGCGCGGGACGGTGCGCCGAGCGGTCGAGCGGCTCATGCCCTACAAGCGCATCCTGGTGACGGCCGGCAGCGGCGTCCTGATCGCCCTGGCAGCGTTCTCACTCTCGCGCATCGGCAAGGACGTTCTTCCGCGCACCAACTCGAGCCAGGTGCAGATGCGCCTTCGAGCGCCGGACGGAACGCGAATCGAGAAGACCGAGCAGGTCGTTCATCGGGCGATCGGCGTGGTCGAGGAGATCGCGGGGCCCGGGAAGGTCCGCATCACGTCGGCCTACGTCGGACAGCATCCTTCGTCTTTCGCGATCAGCCCCATCTACCTGTACAACGCCGGTCCGCACGAGGCGCTCTTGCAGGTCGCCTTCGAAGGGGACGTCGGCGGGATCGACGCGCTCAAGGAGCGTGTGCGCCAACGCTTGCACGACGTGATGCCGGACGTCCACGTGGGGTTCGAGCCGGTGGAGATCACCGAGAAGATCCTCGGTCAGGGAGCCTCGTATCCGATCGAGGTCCGGTTCTCCGGGATGAAGAAGAAGGTCAACGAGAAGTACGCAGGGATGCTCCTCGAGCGTCTTCGCCAGATCGATTACCTGCGCGACCAGCAGGTGCAGCAGTCGTTGCGGTACCCCGCGCTGAACGTGGAGGTCGATCGACTTCGTGCTGCACAGCTCGGTGTGGACATGCAGGACGTCACGCGCTCGCTCATCGCGTCCACCTCGTCGTCCAGATACACGTCCAAGAACATGTGGGTCGAGGGGATGATGGGCATCGCCTACGACGTGCAGGTCCAGACGCCGGCGGGAGAGCTGAAGACCGAAGACGACCTCGCCCAGGTGCCCCTCATGAAGAACGCGAGTCGTCCGGTGCTCGGTGACGTCGCGTCGATCACTCCGGGGGTTGCGTACGGCGAGACGCACAACATCGGAACCATGGCGTTCGCCTCGGTCACCGCCAACGTGCACGGCGAGGATCTGCAGCGGGCCAAGCGTGACGTCGAGGCGGCGATCGCGTCGCTCGGTGAGCTCCCGAAGGGCGTGAACGTGCAGATGGCCGGCCTCTCGGTCGTGCTCGACGACACGATGAGCAGCCTGGCGAACGGTCTGGTCGTTGCGGTCGTGGTTGTCTTCCTCCTGCTTGCCGCGAGCTTCCAGTCCTTCCGGCTGGCCACGGTCGTCCTGACGGCGGTGCCGGCCGTGGTGCTGGGCGCGCTCGGCGCGCTGATGCTCACGCGGTCGACGCTGAACTTGCAGTCATACATGGGCATCATCATGGCGGTCGGTGTCTCGATCGCGAACGCCGTCCTGCTCGTGGCGAGCGCCGAGCAGCGGAGGCGGGCGGGCGGAGACGCCGCACGCGCCGCGCTCGACGGCGTCTCGCTACGCGTGCGTCCGATCTTGATGACGACGCTGGCGATGCTGGCCGGCATGCTGCCGATGGCGGTCGGACACGGTGAAGGAGGCGACCAGATGGCTCCCCTCGCGCGGGCGGTCCTCGGCGGCCTGAGCGCGTCGACACTGATGGTCTTGTTCGGATTGCCGCTCGCGTTCGCCTGGGCGCAGCGATCGGTGCCGACCGCATCTCGGTCTCTCGACCCCTCGGACAAGGAGAGTGAACACTATGCAATGGGTGGTGTCTGACATGGGTGCGCGAGCGAGGCACTGGTACGTGCTGCTCGCCGTCGGCGCGCTGGCGAGCGCGAGCGGCTGTCGGGCTGCGGAGAAGGCTCCGGCCGCGCACGAGGCACAGGCGCCCGCGGCGCCGGCCGCGCGCGGCCCGATGCCGACCTTCCGGGTCGAGCCGGCTCGACTCGAGTCGACGTTGCGGCTGCCGGCCGAGCTGGTCGCGGATCGGACCGTCGACGTCTATGCGAAGGTCAACAGCTACGTGAAGGACCTTCGCGTCGACATCGGAAGGGCGGTGCGCAAAGGCGACTTGTTGGTGCAGCTCGAGGCGCCCGAGATCGAGGCGCAGCTCGCCTCCGCGAAGGCGCGCTGGCGGGCGCTCGAGGCGACCCACGTCGCGTCGAAGGCGACCTACGAGCGTACCCTCCGGACCAGCTCCACCGAGGGCGCCGTCGCTCGCGACGCGATCGATCAGGCGAAGGCGAAGGAGCAGGCGGACGCTGCGCAGGTGCTAGCCGCCAAGGCGACCTACGACGAGCTGGCCGCGATGAAGAGCTACCTCGTGGTGCGAGCACCGTTCGACGGCATCGTGACCGAACGGAACGTGGAGCTCGGGGCATACGTGGGGCCCTCGGGCAAGGGCTCGAACAAGCCGATGCTCGTCGTGCAGTCCGTCGACAAGATGCGCGTCGTCGTGTCGGTTCAGGAGGCGTACGTGCCTTACGTCCGCGTCGGCGACACGCTGCAGTTCTCCGTGAGGACGTTGCCGGGACGGATGTTCTCCGCGCGCATCGCCCGGAAGGCGGGAGCGCTCGATGCCGCCCTTCGCGCGGAGCGAATCGAGGCCGACATCGAGAACGGAGATCGAGCGCTCTTGCCGCTCATGGTCGCCGACGCGCGCGTTGCGCTGGCGTCACCGGCGCCGACCATGATCATCCCGCGGACCGCCCTGGTCGAGAGCGGCATGGGGACGTACGTGCTGCGCGTCCGAGAGGGGAAGGCGAATCGCATTCCGGTCTCGAAGGGCGCACGCGTCGGAGACAAGATCGAGGTGTTCGGCGAGCTCGGCGCCGGCGACGTGCTCGTGCTCAAGACGACGGAGGAGATGCAAGACGGCATGCCCGTCGCGGGCGGCTAGAGCGGATGCCCCTGTCACTGGTTGGCTGCGCCGCGGCCGAGGCGGAGCGAGCTCAGGACGACGGAGATCGAGCTCGTTGCCATCGCGATCGCGGCGATCACCGGCGTCACGAGGCCGGCGGAGGCCAGAGTGATCGCGACGACGTTGTAGGAGAGGGCCCAGCCGAGGTTCTGCTTCATCACGCGGCGCGTTCGGCGCGCGAGCTCGAGGGCCTCGACGACGTGGGAGATGCCTTCGGCGCGGATCGCGACGTGTGCGGCCCCGAGCGCGACGTCGGTCGCGCCGTGGGCCGCGATCCCGCAGTCGGCGGCGGCGATCGCCGGGCCGTCGTTGAGGCCGTCCCCGATGAAGGCGACGAAGCGGCCCTCGGCGCGCGCGGCTTCGATCATCGCGGCCTTCTCCTCCGGGTCGACACCCCCGCGGTAAGCCGTGATCCCGAGCTGCCGTGCGACGTCGGCAACGACCTCCTCGCGGTCGCCGCTCGCGATCGCGCAGGCGATGCCGCGGTGGCGGAGCGCGGCGATGGCCTCGGCCGCGTCGGGACGGAGCGCGTCGGCTACGAGGATCGTCCCGAGCCAACGTCCTGTGCTCGCCACGTGCACTGCGCTGCTCGACGGGGGCTCTGCGGCGATCACCGGGCGCGCGAGCTCGCTCACGAACGCGAGCGAGCCCACGCGGATCGTTCGGCCGTCCATGCCTCGCCACTCGATGCCTCTTCCCGGAAACGTCCGCGCGGAGCCGTCGAGGGATCGTGGCGCCGGCGTCGATGCGCGGATCGCGCGCGCGAAGGGGTGCTCGCTTCCCTGTTCGGCGACGGCTGCCGCGGCGAGGAGCTCGTCGCGGGTGACGTCGGGCGCGGGAAGGACGTCCGTGACGACGGGAGCGCCGGTGGTGAGGGTTCCCGTCTTGTCGAACACGATCGCGTCGATTCGCGCGGCGCGCTCGATGGCGTCTCCGTCGCGGAAGAGGATCCCTCGTCGCGCAGCGCGCCCCGCGGCGACGAGGAGCGCCATCGGCGTCGCCAGACCGAGCGCGCACGGGCAGGCGACGACCAGCACCGCGACCGCCCGCAAGAGCGCCACCGAGGTGCTCCCCGTCAGGGCGCGGTTCACGAGCGCCGTGAGCGCGGCGGTGATGAGCACGGCGACGGTGAGCCTCTCGGCGAAGCGATCGGCGAGCGCTTGCATCGGAGCGCGGCGGGAGAGCAGAACGTCGACGGCGCGCGCGATTCGATCGAGCGCGCGTGAACCGACGGCATTCGTGACCTCGAGGAGGAGGACGCCATCCTGGTTCAGCGTCCCGGCTTCGACGAGGTCACCGGGGACGACCCGCAGCGGACGCGCTTCGCCGGTCAGCAGCGCTCGATCGACGTGCGACTCTCCGATCTCGATCCGTCCGTCGAGAGGAACGCGCTCGCCGGGGCGGACACGGATCCGAGCGCCGGCGGATACCGTTCTCGCATCGACGTCCGTCTCGACGCCGCTGGGGTCGAGCAAGTGCGCCGTGGGGGGCGAGAGTGAGAGGAGCGAGCGCACCGCGTCGACGCCGCGCTTTCGCGCCGAGCGCTCGATCAGGCGGCCGAGCAGCAGGAACGTGACGATCGCGCCTGACGTGTCGAAGTAGACCTCGGACGAGCCGAGCGCGAGGACCACCACCGAATAGAGGAACGTCGCGAGCGCGCCGAGGGAGACGAGGAGGTCCATGCCCGGGGCGCGCTGGCGAAGCGAGCGCACCGCGCCGGCGAAGAACGGCGAGCCGCCGAACACGAGGGTCGGCAAGGTCAAGACGCCGGTCGCGAATGCGAGCCACCACCGCGCGCGGACGTCCGACGCCTCGACCGCGTCGACGTACAGGACGAGCGACGGGAGCATCGCGTTCATGCAGAAGAACGCCGACGCGGCGAGGCGAAGCCGAAGGCCGACCAGCTCGTCGTCCCCCCGGTCGCCGGCGCGTTCGCGTGCACGGTAGCCGAGCGCCTCCACCCGAGCCCTCGCCCGAGCGGCGTCGAAGAGGAGTGGATCCCACTGGAGTGACAGGGTCGCCGCCGCGTAGTTCACGCTCGCGGCGACGACGCCTTCCTCGCGTGCGAGCACCCGTTCGATACGTGCCGCGCAGCTCGCACACGACATGCCCTCGACGGCGAACGTGGCGGAGTCCACGGCGGAAGGGGCAGGCGACCTCAGGGCGCCGCTCGACGCGCCGCGGTCAGCTCGTCGCCTCCGTTCCACGGCTCCGTTCTTCCGGCGAGCGAGGCGCGGACCGCGCGGACATCGTCGGCGGTGATCTCCGACGCCTGGTTCCCCCACGAGCTGCGCACGTGCGTCAGCACGGCGGCGACCTCCTCGTCACGCAGCGTGCGGAGCGGAGGCATCGAGTTGTTGTAGCGCTCGCCGTTCACCTCGATCGGCCCCTGGAGGCCGAGCAATACGATACGGATGGGCGTCTCCTTGTCCTCGAGCAGCCACGTCGAGCCGACGAGCGGCGGGAACGTCTTCGGTACTCCGAGCCCGGTAGGCTGATGGCAAGCCGCGCAGCTTGCCTGGAACACCGCTGGACCGCTCACCTCCGTGGAGGCTGCGACGATCTGCGGTGAGCGCTCGTCGCCCGCGAACGAGAAGTCATCGCCGCCGTGCCGGACGAGGTACGTGAAGCCGGACGCTCCGAACACCCCGAAGAGCACGAGGAAGAGCGCCGGGAGCGGGCCGCGCGATTCGACCGGCTCCGGATTCTCGCGCTCGACCTGGGCCGAGACCGCGCTCTTCGCGCCGGGGGCATTTCGACGGGACGTCATTGCGCCGCCCCGTTGTTCAGGTTCGCCTGCTCGGACGTGTATTTCAGATATTGCGACGGATACGTGTGATCGAGGCCGACGAGATAGGCGATCAGCGCCACGGCGTCCGGCTTCGCAACCACGACCCCTTCCTTGGGGGCGAACTCGGGCGGCAGATCGACCTTCACGTCGTCGGGACCGAGCTCGCGCTTCACCTCGAAGAGGAACGGGAATGCGGGCATGAGGCTTCCGGGTACGACCGCCCGCGGATTGTAGAGATGGGCGTAGTGCCAACCGGCGCTGGGCTGTCGCGCGCCGATGTTGAACAGATCGGGACCGGTGCGCATCGTCCCGAGCTGATGGGGGTAGTCGTAGACATAGTCCCCCGGCGTCGACGGGCGCCCCCAGCCGCGCTCCGAGTCGGGCGCGAACACGCGATCGGTGGGCTGTTGCGTGTGGCAGTAGACGCAGCCGAGCGAGACGTAGACGTCGCGCCCTCGGGCTTGTTCGACCGTGTACGGGGCCAGCCCCTCCTCGGGCTCGACCACCATGAACTGCACGTATGGCATCACCACGAGGATCATGGCGGTGACCAGCAAGACGCCGACGCTGCCGAAGATGAGCACGGACAGGCGGTTCACGACGCGACCTCCTTCGCGAGGGTGGGCGTTCTGCCGGCGAACGTGCGGACAGGCCCCCGTCCCGTCGTCATCGCCCAGGCGTGGTACGCGAAGACGAAGTGCCCGAGCGTCATGAGCACGCCGCCGACCGAGCGAGCGTGTAGATACGGGACCGTCACGTGAACGGAGTCGAGGAACGGCCTCGCCTTGTCGAGCAAGGCGAGCCCTTGGAGGATTCCGCCGATCGAGAGCGCGCCGACGTAGACGATGAGTCCCCCGAGCGCGAGCCAGAAGTGGGCTCGAATCAGCTTCGGATACGGCCACTCGCGGTCGACGAGGCGCGGGAGCATGAAGTACACGGCGCCGAACAGCTCCATCGAGACGAAGCCATAGAGCCCCATGTGCGCGTGGCCGACGGTGAAGTGAGTGAAGTGGGTGATGCGATTCAGGGCTCGAATCGACTCCAGACACCCCTCGAACGACGTTGCCGTGTACATCAGCGCGCCGACCACGACGAAGCGAAGCGTCGGCGAGTGCTTCAGGGTTCCGAAGCGACCGCGCATGGTGACGTGGTGGTTGATCGCGACCGCGAGGACCGGGATCGCCATCATGACGCTGTGAACGATGGAGACGCCGATCAACCAGGTCGGGACCGGCCCGCCGATCAGGTGGTGTGCACCGACCTGGCTGTAGAACAGGGCGAGGCTCCAGAAGCCGATCAGCGAGAGCCCGTAGGAGTAGATCGGCCGGCCGAGGACCTTCGGGATGAAGTAGTAGGCGATGGCGAGCCCCATCGGCGTGAGCCACAGACCGAGGACGTTGTGCGCGTACCACCAGTTGATCGTCGCGTGCTCGACGCCGAAGTGGACGCCGGGGAAGTTCGCCACGAAGAAGAGGATCGGGAACCAGCAGAACGCTGCGCCGAGGTACCAGGCCGAGACGTAGAGGTGAGCTACCTTCTTCGCGCGCAGCGTGAGGAGCAGCGGGACGCCGGCGAGCGCGCCGCCGATCACGAACAGCGCGTCGATCTGCCAGGGAAACTCGAGCCACTCGACGCCGTCGGTCCATCCGAAGGCGAGCGCGAGCAGCCCTGCGACCATTCCGATGTTCCAGACCACGACGCCGGCGATGGCGAACCTCCCGCCGCGGAGCGGAGTGCGGACGAGCCTCGGCATCAACCAGAGCGCGACCGCGATGCCGCCCATCGAGGCGAACCCGTAGATCACCGCGTTCAGGTGTATCGGGCGGACGCGGCCGAAGGTGAGCGGCGCCGAGCCCGTGAGCCAGTCGGGGAACGTCATCTTCAACGACGACACGACCCCGTAGAGCGAGCCGATCACGAGCCAGACGATGGCCGATCCGAGAAAGGCGAGAGCGGGCGTACGCGAGGAGCGATCGGCCTCCCGGCGCGCGAGGATGTCGTCTGCGGATCGATCGCCGTCGCTCGCAGTACGACCGTGCGCGCTCTCCGCCAGGGCGGCGACGTCGGACGCGGAGCCGGCCGGCTCCTCGACGGTCCCGATCTCGCCGGCGTCGAAGATCACGGTGGCGCCGGTCTTCTGCCAGGTGACGCGATTGCGCGTGATGGACCAGAGAAGGACGAGGAGGCCCGCCATCCCCACGAGGAACGTGAAGAGGACGAGCGAGAGGACTGCCGCGTTCATGCCGAGTCCCGGGCAGCAGCGGATTCAGCGACGAGCTTGACGTCGATGTTCTCTCGCGTCGCGTTCGAATACGGGCACACCGCGTGTGCGGCGTGCATCAGGGCGTAGCACTCTGCCGTCGGGAGGCCGGCGACACGACCGCGTAGCTCGATGCTGAGGACGTACTTCTCGTCGTCGGTCAGGTTCAACGAGACGAGCGCCCGCACCTCGAGATCCTCGAATGGCTTGCTCCAGAGGCGCGCGATCGAGCGCATCGTCGCCTCGAAGCTCGCTGCGTAGGCCGCGGCGAACAGCTGCTCGGGATTCGTCGCTCCACCCGTGCCGCCGGCCGCTTCGGGGCTACGGAGCTCCGAGCTCAGGAGCCCATCGTCCGAGGACACGGAACCTTCACGCCCGCCGCGCGCGAGCACGACCGCGGTGTAAACCGTCTTCATCGCGCGGGCGCCTTTGCACTGTCGGTGCCACTGCGCGCCCCTTGAAATCAGGGCCTCGCCGCTTCGTTCGCCTGCCGAAACTTCGCGAGTCGGCGCCGGATTGTCGGCGCTCGCGAGCGTCAGAGACGGTACGTCTTCATCTTGTACTGGAGCGTCGCGCGGCTCGTTCGGAGCAGACGCGCCGCTTCCGACTGATTGCCCTGCGCGCGGCGGAGAGCGTCGGCGACGAGCCCTCGCTCGTAGGCATCGACCCGCTCCTTGAGCGAAATGCTCGCCGAGTCGTCAGTCGCCTGCACCGGAGGGACCTCCTCGGTCGGGTTTCGCAGCTCGGGGAGATCTTCGAGGCTGATCCTCCTCCCGCGGGCGAGGATCGACGCTCGCTCGAGCACGTTCTGGAGCTCGCGCACGTTGCCCGGCCAGTCGTAGGCCTGGAGATAGGAGACGGCGTCTTCCTCGACTCCCTTCGGGTCGGACCCGAGACGGACCGCGAGCGTTCGGACGAGCGCGTCGATCAACGAAGGAATGTCCTCCCGCCGATCTCGGAGAGGGGGGATCTGGATCGGAAAGACGTTCAGCCGAAAGAACAGATCCGCGCGGAAGCGATTCGCTCGAACCTCGGCAGCGAGGTCACGGTTGGTCGCCGCGACGACCCGCGCGTCGATGCGAATCGGATGCGTTCCGCCGACGCGCTCGACCTCGTGTTCCTGGAGCACACGCAGGAGCTTCGCCTGGGCTTCGAGCGGGAGCTCGCCGATCTCGTCGAGGAGCAGCGTTCCCCCGTGCGCCAGCTCGAAGCGGCCGAGCCGACGCTGCAAAGCACCGGTGAACGCGCCCTTCTCGTGCCCGAAGAGCTCGCTCTCGATGAGGGTGGGGGAGATCGCGGCGCAGTTCACCTTCACGAGCGGCTTGTTGCGACGCGGGCTCATCTCGTGGAGAGCGCGCGCAAAGAGCTCCTTCCCCGTCCCCGTCTCGCCCTGCAGGAGCACGGTGGACGCCGTCGGCGCCACACGCTCGAGCTCGCCGAGGACTCGGGTGAGCGCAGCGCTCTGGCCGACGATCCCGGAAGGTCGGCCGCCCTGGAGCTCCTCTTTCAGGTACGCGTTCTCGGCCTCGAGCCGATGCGACAGCTCGGTGACCTCCGCGAAGAGCTCTGCGTTCTTGATCGCCACGGAGGCGTGCGCGGCGAAGACGCCCAGCCGCTCGAACTCCGCATCGGTGAGCGGCCGGCGAGCGAACATCGCAAGCACGCCGAGGACCTCGCTGTCGAAGACCAGGGGGTAGCCGCCGAAGGTCAGGAGCCCGTTCGCTCGGATCCACTCCTTGTCGACGAAGCGGGGGTCGCCGAGGAGCTCGTTGCTGCAGACCGGTGTACGCGAGGCCGCGATCTCTCCGATCTTCTGCTCGCCCACCGGAACGCGGCCGTGGGATCCGTCGAGGCGCTCCGACAAGCCGGTACTTGCGACGAGCTGCAAGAAATGCGGATCGCCCTTCCGTATCAGCCAGACGCGCGCCATGGCGGCCTCGAGATCGCGGACGAGCCCACGCGTGATCTCGCCGAGCACTTCGTCGAGGTCGAGCGTGCTCGCCATCTGGAGGCTGACTCGGCCGAGAGTCGCGTCGAGGCTCGCCACGTCCTTCATCCAGGGCGACTCTATAGCGCCGGCCGCCTTCGACGGGGAGCCCTCCAGAGGTCGGACGCTGAGCCGCCGAACTTCCAGCACTCGTGTGCCAATCTCTCGGCAGAGCTCCTCCACCGACGTTGCCTTTCCCGTCTGGCGTGCATGGCGCCGATCGTGCTTTCGGCCGCGCACGATGGAAGTCGACGAGCGCCGAAGGCGCGCCTCTGCGAGTGCTCGGGGCGCGCGCCCCCAATCGATCTGGGATGCCCCGACCAAACCCTCCCCGTTCGCGGGCTCGTGCCGGATGTTCCAGTCCGACCTCTTCGAGCGCTACTCACGCGTGCATCCGACGACGCCGTTCCTCTTCTGGGTCCCGGTCGTCTCGTTCGTCCTCTGGCGCAGCATCGGGCGCGGCGCTCCCGGTGCCCTCGGGATCTCCGGCGCCTTCCTCGCCGGAGCGCTCGCCTGGAGCTTGGCCGAGTACGTCCTTCATCGCTGGATCTTCCACTGGCACGAGGACTCGCCGCGCGGCCGGAGGGTCCATTTCCTCCTTCATGGCGTGCACCACGACCATCCGAACGACAAGGGGCGCCTCGTCATGCCGCTCGGCATCAGCATCCCGCTCGGCGTCCTCTTCTACGCGCTCTACCGCTTCGGGATCGGCGTCGCGATCGGGGAACCCTTCTTCGCAGGATTCGTCGTCGGATACCTGCTCTACGACGGGCTCCACTACGCGATCCATCACTTCGGGATGAGGAGCCGCCTCGGTCGGATGCTGAAGAAGCATCATATGGTGCACCACCACGTCGACCACGAGGGCGGCTTCGGGGTGTCGTCTCCGCTCTGGGACTACTTGCTGAGGACGATGCCGAAGACCAAGAAAAGTCGGGTGGAGCCCGAGGCGCACGCATGAAGACGGCGTCGTTCGGGCTCCTCGGTCGCCGACGAGAGCGCCTCAGCGCTCCCGCATGATCTCACGCGTGAGTGCGAGCAGCGCGCAGGCGATCGCGAATCGCGGGTCCACGCCGCCCGGCACGAGCTGGAGCGTGAACTCCTTCGTGAAGAAGCGGAAGACCTGCTGCACGCGGGCGACCTCGCGGCCATTCACCTCCATGTGCCAGCGCCCGAGGAGGAGCGGCAGGAGGCGGCGGAGAAGAGCGTTCGAGTCCTCCTGGAACGTCCCGATGACCTGGTCTCCCGGTCCGAGCACCTCCCAGGTGTCACGCAGGATCGACTTCAGTCCCTTCGAGCGCACCGCCCCGATCGGCTGGTTCGTGTTCGCGTCGAACACGTCGGTCGTGATGTCGATGCCGAAGATCTGGCGCGCACCGATCGAGACGAGCGGCACCTGCATCGTGTCGTCGGTGAAGATGCTCCAGCGATCCTTGAGCGAGAAGACCTTGTGGCGGACGTAGAGGACCTGGTTGCCGTTGGGATCGTAGACGCGGAACTCACGACCGAGGAACGTGAAGAACGGGCGCTTGACCGTGTACGTGCCGTGACCGAACGGGCCCGCGGCCATCGCGCTGCCCTGCGGGATCATCATCGGAGCGTTCTGCATGACGGCGAGGCTACGCAGTCGAGCGGCTCGACGTCGAGCGCTTCTCGCGACCCCACTTCAGGGCCGGGGCCGACGACGTTCGCGAGAGTCGAGGTCCCGTGAAGGTGCCGGGGATTCGGCCGCGGCTACGATGCGCGCCAATGTGTGCTCGCGGCGGGGCGCTCACCGAATGACGTTCGCGCGACGGAGCAGCGCGTGAGTGAGCTCACGCCGGAGCGGGATCATGCGTTCGAGATCTTCGGCGGCGCTCCGGACATGCGTGGCGTAGATCCACCGCTTCGATCCGGCGTCGACCCATCCGACGAACCAGCCCATCGCCTGACCATTCTCGTGTCCGAGACCGGTCTTGCCGTGAATGATGGCGGTCCCGAGCGTCTCGGCGGGGACGATGCGTTCGAGGATGCTCGTGCTCCGCTTCGATACCGGCAGCTCGCCCGCGAGGAGGCGCCGTAGAAAGGCGACTTGCTCGCGCGGGCTGATGCGGATCGAGCCGTCGTCGAGCCAGAACGCCTCGACTGCCCCGTGCACCTCGCGGTTCCCGTAGCCGAGGCGAGCCACCCAGCTCGTCATCTGCTCCTCGCCGATGCGACGGGCCACCTCTTGGTAGAACCAGACGGCGGAGTGCTTCATCGCCGAAGGCAGGTCGTGATCGCGGTTCCAGCTGTCGACCGCGCGCACCGTGCCGTCCCACTTCAGGGCGAACTGCTCGTCCGGGATTACTCCCGTCTCGAGTCCGATCAGCGTGTTCGGGATCTTGAAGCTGGAGAATGGGACGTGCGGTCGGTCGGCGTCCTCACGACCGACGATCGTCTCGCGCCCGCTCGCAACGTCGAGGAGGACGAAGGAGCCGGTCACGTTGCGCTCGCGGAAGAGCGCGATGGCGTCATCGTCGTAGGACGGCGATGAGCGCGGTCCGTCGGCGCTCGGGGCAACAGGCCTTGCCGTCGAGGCGGGGCCTTCAGCACATCCGATGAGCGCGATGGCAGCGAGGAGGGGAACGACGTTGGCTCGCAAGGCGGACAGTCGAACGCTCGTCGAGAGCGACCGATTCCGCGCGACGCGAACGCGAGACCGCCTCCCTTACTGGAGGCGGCATCGCGCATGGATCGCCGGCGGTGCCGTCACGGAGTCGTGACGGCACACCGCCAGGATATGGAGAGCACGCCGGAGCGAAGGCCGAAGCCCCGCTCGTCAGGCGTACCGCTTGCTGATCGTCGGGATGAGGTACTCGTCGAACGCGCGCTCGAAGTCGTACGCGGGCTTCCAGCCCCAGTCGGCGCGGGCGCGTGCGTCCTCGATGTCTTCCGGCCAGGAGTCGACGATCTTCGAGCGGACAGCGTCGGGCTCGAACGAGATGTCCGCGGCCGGGAAGCTCTTCCGCACGCGCTCGGCGATCTCGCCGGCGCTCACGCTGAAACCGCTGATGTTGTACACCGTCTGCGTGAGCTTGCTCTTGTCCGCCTCGAGGATTCCCACGAGCGACGAGACGGCGTCGGGCATCGCCATGAACGGGATCTTCGCGTCCGGTCCGACGAAGCTCTTGTAGGGCAGCTTCTGCGCGGCGGCGTGGAGCATCTCGGGTCCGAAGTCGCTCGTGCCGCCCGTGGGCGCCGTCTCCGCGGAGATGAGGCCGGGGAAGCGGAGGGAGCGGAAGTCGAGGCGCGCGGCGTTCGCGAGCGCGCCGAGCTGTCGGAAGTGGCTGTTGAAGTAGCGGCCGAGGTGCTCGCAGTAGAGCTTGTTGCAGCCGTACATCGTGATCGGGACGTTCCAGTCCTCTTCCGTCACGCGGCCGGCCTTCGTCTTCTCTTCGACGGAAGGAAGGCCGTAGACGGCGATCGAGCTCGGGAAGATGAACCGCACCGGGCGCCCGAGGCGCCCCGACTGGTTCTGCGCCATCCGCAGGAGGTGCAGGGTCCCCTCGACGTTGACCTGGTGCGCGAGATCGGGGTCGCGCTCGCCGCGCGTCGAGAGGAGCGCGGCGAGGTGGAAGACCACCTCGATCTCGTGATGCGCCGCGACCTGATCGAGCAGGTAGCGGTCCATGATGTTGCCGGCGTAGGTCTCGAGGCAGAGGCCGCGGTACCGCTCAGGCAACGGGGTGAGGTCGACAGTGACGACTCGGTAACGCCCATCCGTGTGGAGGCGCTGGAGGAGAGAACGGCCAATCTCGCCGTTGGCTCCGGTGACAAGAACGACGGGTTTGCTCATCGGCGGCGTCACGCTAGGCGGGCACGGTCGTGCGAGCAAGCACACCTCGCTTGGCTCGGTGCGTCGTGACACTCATGGGCTTAGCGTTGAGCTTGCGGTCCTCCCACAACCGGCGCATAGGCATCCGTCCGATGCCGACTACCTTCGTGAAGGGCGATCTCTTCGAAGACACCAAGGACGTTCCGTCTCCGCGAGCCTTCGCCTTCGCCGCGGACTGTTCGGGTGCAATGGACAAGGGCATTGCGGTCGCGTTCAAGAAGCGCTGGCCCGCGTTTGCCGAGGCGTACCGCGCGCGTGCGGAGGCCGGGAAGATGCAGCTCGGCGACGTCTTCATGTGGCGCGACGGTGACGTCGTCGTCTACGCCCTCGGCATCCAGCACGGCGAGAAGAAGGCGAAGGTCTCGACGCTCGCGCGAGCGCTGGAGACGATGGCCACGCGCGCCGAAGGCGACGGCGTCACCCGCATCACGCTTCCTCGCATCGGCGCGGGCAAGGGGGGGATCGATCCCGCTCGCGTGAAGCGCGTCCTCGTCGAGACCGGTGTGGTCTCGCCCGTGGCGCTCGTCGTGTTCGAGCAGTTCGTCCGGCGTGCTCCCGCACCCTGACGAGGCGCACGCTACATGAAGGGATCAGGGGGCGGACGATTCCGCGATCCATGTGCGCCTGAGTCGTCTCATCCCGGCGCCGCGTGAATAACCGCGCGTAATCTCGTGCTCCGACGCCCGGCATAGGGGCTGCAATCCGCCTCTCCACGGAGGCGGAAGATGATCCGATCGTTCGGGAAGGCACTCGTGTTCGGGATGGTGTGCGGGGCTCTCGGCGGGCTCGGTTGCGAACCACCGGCGCCGGCAGAGAACGTGCAAAAGAAGTACGACGCCGTGACGATCTTTCGCGCGGTGTACTTCGACGAAGGTCCGGCGACGGGCGTCGTTCGATCGTGGAAGCTCCCGCGCAAGGACGCGGTCGTCGCAAAG
The DNA here is from genome assembly GCA_001899635.1 of Myxococcales bacterium 68-20. Taxonomy (GTDB): domain Bacteria; phylum Myxococcota_A; class Polyangia; order Polyangiales; family Polyangiaceae; genus Labilithrix. The sequence continues at coordinate 113,593 of MKVQ01000018.1, forward strand.
GCGAAGCAGCCGCAGCCGGCGATCGCCGCCGAGCAGCTCCGACAGCTCGCGAAGCAGTACGAGGCTGCGAAGCTCAAGGCGACGGCGGCGAACCTCCGTCAGCTCGCCAGCACGATCGAGACGACGAATGCCGCTCCGCGGAAGCTCTCCAAGAAGCAGCGCGAGGCGTCCACGAAGCTGATCGTCGCGCGCATCCGTGCGGCCGACAGCACGTTCTTCGCCCGCTTCGGCAAGAGCGTGAAGAGCGGCTCGCACGTCAAGGTCGACAAGATCCTCAAGGAGGGCCTGGCGCGCATCACGGCTGCCGCCAGCTCGCTCCCGACGAACGGCAGCTCGCGCGGCTTCGATGGATCGTACGACGACTTCAGCGGCTACGACGACGGCGGCGGCTACGAGGGCGGTGGCTACGACGACAACGGTGGCTACGACGACAACGGTGGCTACGACGACAACGGCGGCTACGGCGACAACGGTGGCTACGACAACGGTGGCTACGACGACAACGGTGGCTACGACGACAACGGTGGCTACGACAACGGCGGCGCCGACAACGGTGGCTACGACAACGGTGGCTACGACAACGGTGGCGCCGACAACGGTGGCGGAGCCGATAATGGCGGCGGAGCCGATAACGGCGGCGGAGCCGATAACGGTGGCGGAGCCGACAACGGCGGCGCCGACACCGGGGGCAGCACGAACGACGGCTCGGACGCGCCCGTCGGCGATCAGGCTGCGCTGCAGATCAACATGACCGTCTGGTACGACACCGCCGTCGTCGTCGACAAGGTCGTCGGAGCTTGGGCCACGGTCGCGCTGGGCTCCAACGACGACGGCTCCGTCCAGACCGCGTCGTTCGTCAACCACCTCACGACGTCGTTCCAATGAGCGCCGACGCCCGGCTCGGTGCGAAGGCGCTGGCGCTCGGAGGGCTCGCGGCGGCCATCGTCGCCGTGACGGTCCACGGCTCGATGCCGTACAACGCCATCGAGTCGAACCTCGTTCGCGATCTCCAGACGACGGCGTGGGCGCCCGAGTCCTGGCGCTTCTTCACGCGCAACCCGCAGGAGGAGCAGATCGCGCCGTATTCACGGACCGGCGAGAGCTGGACGCCCGCGTCGTCGCCCGGCGGCTCTCCTCGTTACCTCTTCGGCCTCGATCGCGCGGGTCGGGCGCAAGGGGTCGAGCTCGGTCTTCTGCTCGAGGGAATGCCGAAGGCGTCCTTCCGAGCGTGCGATGACGACGAGGCTCCCGAGGTCTGCCTCTCGAAGACGACCAAGGTGTTTCGCCTCAGGAACGAGACGCCTCATCCCTCGCTCTGCGGGCAGATCGGAGTCGTGTCGAAGAAGCCGGTGCCGTGGGCGTGGGCACGCTCCGCGCGCACGATCCACATGCCCGCTCGCGTGCTGCGCCTGGAGGTCGAATGTTGACGAAGATCGGTGCGCGGGCACGCGAGTGGGGCGACGCGTTCGACCCCTTCACCAACGTCTACGGCGTCGCGCGCTCGCTCATCGCGCTGTCGACGCTCCTCACCCTCGTCTTCACGCGGACCGACGTCCTGTTCCGTCCGGCGTCGGGAGTCGAAGACGTCCCCGTCTGCATGGGCGTGCGGGCAGCCGGCACGTTCTGTCTCGGCGCTCCTCATCTCGATCTCGTGCGGTGGCTCTCCGTCCTCGTGCTCGCGGTCGTGATCTCGGGATGGCGCCCGCGCTACACCGGCGTCCTTCACGCGTGGGTCGCCTTCGGCTTCCAGGCGAACGCGATCACGATCGAAGGCGGCGACCAGGTCGGCTCGATCATCGCGCTTCTGCTCGTGCCCGTGACCCTGCTCGACGATCGCAAGTGGCACTGGCTACCCCGCACGTCGCGTGCGCTCGACGAGCGCGAGCGGACGTTTCGACTCGTCGCGCGCGTGTGCTTCTTCCTCGTCCGGCTCCAGGTCGCGGGGATCTACTTCCACGCCGCGGTCGCGAAGTTCGCCGTCCCCGAGTGGACCGACGGGACGGTCCTCTACTACTGGCTGAGCCACGGATCGTTCGGCGCCCCGGAGTGGATGATGCCGGTGCTTCGGCCGCTCCTTCTCAACGGCTTCATCGTGGCGACGGCCACGTGGGGCGTGCTCGTGGTGGAGTACGCGCTGAGCGCTGGCCTCCTCGTGCATCGTAAATATTGGCGCGTGCTGCTCGTCCTCGGGATCGGGCTCCACGCCGGGATCGCCCTCCTCCACGGGCTCGTGAGCTTCGCGATCACGATGTTCGGCGCGCTCGTCCTCTACCTGCGGCCGCTCGACCAGTCGTTCGAGCTGGCGCGCGTGACCGCGACGGCTGCCCGCGTGCGCGACGCGCTCCGCCTTCGGCTACGCGGCGAGCGCGCGAACGCGCTCGAGCCGGCGACGTTCATCTGAGACGGCCGCTCGTCGACGCAGGCGGTTGCGATCCATGGACCGAGGGTGATGTCGCATTGCCCCCCACGTCGCGGGGCCTCACTTCGATAAGCATTCGAGAATGGCCGTCTCGCCCGCTGGCCGATCGGGCCACCATCGAAGCTCAGCAAGGCGCACCCATGCGCGAGTTCGTCCGCACGGGGATCGTGTCTTGCTACCCATGACCGCTCGACTAGAAGGGCGGTCATGTTCGGCCGAGCAAAAGAGATCTACGAGACCACGTTGAACGAGATCCGCGAGGCGGGTCTCTACAAGGACGAGCGCATCATCGTCACGCCTCAGGCGGCGAGCATCGGTGTCGGCACCGGCGATGCCCGGCGCGACGTCCTCAACTTCTGCGCGAACAACTACCTCGGGCTCTCTTCGCATCCGAAGGTCATCGAGGCGGCGCACGCGGCGATCGAATCGCACGGGTTCGGGATGAGCTCCGTCCGCTTCATCTGCGGGACGCAGGACATCCACAAGGAGCTCGAGGCGAAGATCAGCTCGTTCTTCGGGACGGAGGACACGATCCTCTACTCGTCGTGCTTCGACGCCAACGGCGGGCTCTTCGAGACGATTCTCGGTGAGGAGGACGCGGTCATCTCGGACGCGCTCAACCACGCCTCGATCATCGACGGCATCCGTCTCTGCAAGGCCGAGCGTCATCGCTACCCCAACGGCGACATGGCGGCGCTCGAGGAGGCGCTGAAGAAGACGCAGGGCAAGCGCCTTCGCTTGATCGCCACCGACGGCGTGTTCTCGATGGACGGCTACCTCGCCAAGCTCGATCAGATCTGCGATCTCGCCGAGAAGTACCAGGCGATGGTGATGGTCGACGACTCCCATGCGAGCGGCTTCATCGGCAAGACCGGTCGCGGCACGCCGGAGCACTTCGGGGTGCAGAGCCGCATCGACGTCATGACGTCGACGCTCGGCAAGGCGCTCGGCGGAGCCGCCGGCGGCTTCACGACCGGCAAGAAGGAGATCATCTCGCTCCTCCGCCAGCGCTCGCGCCCGTACCTCTTCTCCAACTCGATCGCGCCTGCGATCGCGGGAGCCTCCGTCGCCGTGCTCGATCTCCTTTCGAGCACGACCGAGCTTCGCGATCGCCTGATGGCGAACGCGACCCGCTTCCGCGAGGGCGTGGCGAAGGCGGGCTTCACCGTGAAGGAGGGCGAGACCCCGATCGTCCCCGTCATGCTCGGCGATGCGCGCCTCGCGGGCGAGCTCGCGAAGGGCCTCCTCGACGAAGGGATCTACGTGATCGGGTTCTCGTTCCCGGTCGTGCCCAAGGGTGAAGCCCGCATCCGCGTGCAGCTCTCGGCGCAGCACACCGAGGCCCAGGTCGATCAGGCAATCCTAGCGTTCACGACCGTCGGCAAGCGCCTCGGCATCCTGAAGTCGTAGCGCCGGAGACGGCAGCGTCGGGTCGAGGGCTCCGTATCGGGGCCCTCGCCGGCGTGGCCATCCGTCATCCGCGCCGGACGAGCTCGTCGAGGATCGCGTCCGACTGCTTCTTCGCCCAGGCGGCGAAGTCTTGCATGTACGTCGACACCTGGCGGAAGCGCTCGATGATGGTCTCGCGGTCGCTCATCGCGACGGCGCGGGCGAAGTGCCCTGCCTCCTGCTCGAAGATGCTCGAGAGGCGGAGCGCCTCGTCGTTCCTGGTGAGGATGTCGGCGTAGAGCTCGGCGCGCTGCGAGAAGATACGACCGACCATCGCGAGCTCGGTCCGGTAGATCGGGCTCGCGAACTGGAGGCTGCGGCCGAGGTCGGCCTTGAGACGCTCGAGCACCGAGCCGAGCACCATCGTCTTCTCGTGGATGAGCACCTGGATGAGCGCCATCTGCGCGTCGTGCTCCTCGGCGGTCGCCTCGATGGTCTCTGCGCCGAACGTCTCGTACAGCTTCTTCACGCGAGCGAACCCCGCCTCGCCGCGCCCGCGACAGAGCACGACCTTCTGGCGATCGAAGTCGAGCCCGTGGGGACCGAACATCGGGTGAGTGCCGACCACGTCGACGGTCTCCGGCGTGCTCTCGAGCATCGCGGCGAGCGGCTGTCGCTTGAGCGACGTGATGTCCATCAGGCACGCGCCGGGGCGCACGCTCGGGCCCACCTTCCGCGCGACTTCGACGGTCGCCGCGATCGGCACCGCGAGGACGACGAGATCGTTCGACGCGGCGACCTCCTCGGAGGAGCGGCCCTCTTCGAGGCCGGTCGTCTCGACTTCGTATCCGGCGGAGCGGAGCACCTTGGCCATGAAGGCGCCCATGCCCTGGGTGCCACCGATGATGCCGACGGAGAAGCTCTCGATGCTCCGCTGGAGGAAGCGGCGTTGATCGAGACGCGACGCCGCGAAGAGCGATGCGAAGACGTCGCGGACGACGTCTTCCGGGAGCCCAGCCTCCGTCGCCTTCGCGAGCAGCACGTCGAGGAGCGCGCCCTCGCGTTCGCGGTCGAATGAGGGGAGCCCGTTGGCCGCTTTGTACTTCGCCACTTGGCGGATGAGCCCCATGCGCTCGGCGAGGAGGCGCACGAGCTCGGTGTCCTTCGCCGCGAGCTCCTCCCGCAGGGTGGTGAGGTCCTTGGTGGGCTCGGTACTTTCCGACATCGAGGCCTACTGTACGCGCTGGACGACGCCATACAACCGAGGCCGTTGCGAGATCCGCGGCGACAGAGCGACACGGAGCGAGGGGAGGCGATGAAGCCGGCGATCGGCGGGACCGCATCCGTCGCACGTCGACGGCGGCGCTCTCGGTGCAGGCGAGCTCGTACGAGGCGTGGTACGAGTGCTGTTCGATCACGGGACGCTCGAGCCGCTCGTGAACGGAGAGAGAGCGTTGATCGAGATCGACATCCACGTCTTCCAGCTCCTCCATCACGCCCTGGCGGAGTGGCTTTGGCCGATGGTCGTGCTGAGCACGATCGGTGGCGGCTGGGGATCGCTCGCGGTCGTTCCTCTTCTCTTCGCGGTCCGCACGCGTCGGTTCGCCGGCTCGCTCGCAGCGGTGCTCGGCGTGACCGCCGTCACGGTCTTCGTGTTGAAGCGGATCGTCGCGCGCGTCCGTCCGTGCAACAGCCTCGCGGACGTGAAGGCGCTCGTCTTCGCCGCTCCGACCGACTTCTCGTTCCCGAGCGGTCACTCCGCGGGCAGCTTCGCCTTCGCGTTCTTCGTCGCGATCGTCCTCGTGAAGGGGACCCCCGCCGGAGCCTCGGCGCACGAGCGGCGCATCCGTTTGCTCGCGGCTCTCGTGCTCCCGCTCCTCGCCGCCGCGGTCGGCCTATCCCGGATCGCGCTCGGTGTTCACTTTCCCGGCGACGTCCTCGCGGGAGCCGTCCTCGGAACGACGGTCGCGTCGATCGGGGCCTACTTTCACTTCGCCGTTCTGCGGCGCGTGACACCAGCGTAGAGCGGCGGAAGCTCGGCCATATACGCCGGACCGCTCGCTGCTCCCAAAGAGGGCGCCCGAGCCCCGAAGAGTCCACGGCTGTGCTTGCGTTGGTCGCAGGTTCCGGTCCAGACTACGCCCTCATTGATCCGGCGGAAGATCCTCAGCGCGCTCCTTGCCGTCGCGACCTTCACGGTCGTGTGGCTGGTCGTGTCGCCGGCGAGCGCCGCGGGTCTTTTGTCGGTCCACGGCCCGAATGCCCTGAGGATGGGGCGCAGTCCCGCGCCGGTGTGCGATCCGCGCGGCGCGACCGGTTTCGCCCCGCCTCCCCAGATCCAGGATCTCGAGCTGTCGCTCGACATCCCCGCCGACTGCTACGACGTGAACCCGCTCGAGACGAAGAACTACGTCCCGGGGCGTCACGTGCAGCTCGACATCTCGTCTTCGCAGGAGCCCGTCGCACCAACGACGATCGCGCTCCCCGCGCCGGAGCTCTCCGAACGGTTGCCCGTTCGAGGTCACGTGGAGGCTCGGCTACCGCCGGGCGTCCGGGTGTCGCTCGAACGACCGCCGCGCGGCTGAGGCACGCCGAGGTCTCGCTCGCGTAACGGTCGCCATGCGGCCGCTCGCTCGTCTTCCACTTCCACGGAGGGCGTGCGGCGAGCGAGGTGCTTCTTCGGCGTGCATCTCCATCTCTTGGGTCTTCGCGCACGCTCGCCGAGGGCGACGTGATCGCCGTCCAGAGCGGAGCGCGCGGTTGTTGCAGTATGCATTCACTGTAGGAAAGTAATCATGGCCAAGGACAAAGAGCACAAGAGCCACGCGGCTGACGTGCGCCCGCCCCCTGACTCGGGCGGGATGAGCACGGGCGTGGCGATCATTGGGTTCATCCTCTGCTTCCTCGCGGGCGGAGCGGTGATGTGGGGTTACGACAGCCACCGCCTCAAGTCGGGCGGCATCGTCGCCGAGGGCGGCGGTTCGGGCGGCCCGGTGTGGGCCGACAAGGACTCGCCGATCCCGGTCTCGAGCGACGACCCGGTCTGGGGCAACCGTAACGCCCCGGTCACCATGGTCGTCTTCTCCGAGTTCCAGTGTCCGTTCTGCGCGCGCGTCGAGCCGACCCTGGACCAGGTGAAGTCGACCTACGGTCCGGACAAGGTCCGCATCGTGTGGAAGAGCCAGCCGCTCCCGTTCCACGACAAGGCGAAGCCCGCGTCGGAGGCCGCGCAGGCGGTGTTCGCGCTCAAGGGCAGCGAAGCGTTCTGGAAGTTCCACGACCTCGCGTTCAAGAACCAGAAGGAGCTCGGGCCCGAGTCCTACGAGAAGTGGGCCGTGGCGGCGGGCGTCGATCTGGCGAAGTTCAAGGCCGAGCTCGCGTCCAAGAAGCACCTCAAGAAGGTCGACGAGGACCAGGCCCTCGCGAACAAGGTCGGCGCCAACGGCACGCCCGCGTTCCGCATCAACGGCGCGGAGCTCTCGGGCGCGCAGCCGTTCGACAAGTTCAAGGAGCTCATCGACAAGGAGCTCGCGAAGGCCAACGCGAAGATCGCCGCGGGTACGCCCAAGGACAAGATCTACGTCGAGATGTCGAAGGAGAACTTCAAGGCAGCTCCGGCGCGGAACAACGACGACGACGAGGGCGAGAAGGAAGACGACAAGACGGTGTGGAAGGTGCCGGTCGGCAACTCTCCGCAGCTCGGCAAGAAGGACGCGATCGTCACGATCGCCGTCTTCTCCGAGTTCCAGTGCCCGTACTGCAAGCGCGTCGGCCCGACGTTCGACAAGGTCCGCGAGACCTACGGTGACAAGGTTCGCATCGTGTGGAAGCACCAGCCGCTTCCGTTCCACCCGCGTGCAGAGCCCGCCAGCGAGCTCGCGCTCGAGGCCCGAGCTCAGAAGGGCGACAAGGGCTTCTGGGACGCGCACGACAAGCTGTTCGAGTCCCAGCCGAAGCTCGAAGACGCCGATCTCGAGAAGATCGCCGCTGACCTCGGCCTCGACGTGGCGAAGGTGAAGGCCGCGATCAAGGACAAGAAGTACAAGAAGGAGATCGACGCGGACATGGAGCTCGCCGAGGACGTTCAGGCCTCCGGCACGCCCCACATGTTCGTCAACGGTCGTCGTCTCGTGGGCGCGCAGCCCTTCGAGAAGTTCCAGAAGATCATCGACGAGGAGATCAAGAAGTTCGAGGGGCTCGGTGGCAAGGTCGCCGCGAGCGCCTACTACGACAGCCTCATGAAGGACGCCAAGGGCGCTCCGGAGCCCGAGAAGAAGGTCGCTCCGGCGGTTCCCGCTGGCTCGCCCTGGAAGGGCAACGCGAACGCGAAGGTCGTCATCCAGGAGTGGAGCGACTACCAGTGCCCGTTCTGCAGCCGCGTCGAAGGCACCGTCGCCGAGGTCATGAAGAACTACGGCGACAAGGTGAAGTTCGTGTGGCGCGACAAGCCCCTCCCGATGCACCCCGACGCGCCGCTCGCCAGCGAAGCTGCGCGCGAGGCGCTCAAGCAGAAGGGCCCCGACGGCTACTGGAAGATGCACGAGAAGCTGATGCAGAACCAGCAGAAGCTGAAGCGTGAGGATCTCGACGGCTACGCCAAGGAGCTCGGTCTCGACGCCGACAAGTTCAAGGCGGCGCTCGACAGCCGCGTGCACAAGCCTGCGGTCGATGCGGACGACAAGGCCGGCACGGACGTCGGCATCAGCGGTACGCCGGCGTTCCTCATCAACGGCTACTACGTCAGCGGCGCGCAGCCGTACGCGAAGTTCAAGAAGCTGATCGACCGCGCGCTCTCCGAGGCGAAGTGACCTAGGTCCACTTCACTCGGCGCTCTCCCACGAGGCCCTCCCGCAGCGATGCGGTGAGGGCCTCGTCGTATCTACGGCTCGCGTGAGCCGACCGCCACCAGCAGCGCCTTGGCGAGACCGAGACGGGCAGGCAGCGGCACCAGGTTCAGCGGCCATTGAAGCGCCGCTGGAGGAGCTGCGTCGGGCTCGGGTCGGCAGGCGAGATTTCCGCCGTATACGTGAAGCGCGAGTACTTGCTGTTCTGTGCCGGGACGGCGGGACAGGACTCCAGCGCCTTGGCGAGCTCCATCGTGTGGAACGCGCGCCAGCAGGTCGCGTTGTGCGAGTCGATGAAGCGCCCATAGCGTGGCACCCTCCCGCTCTCGATCTCACTGAGGCATGCGTCGGGATCGGGCATCTGACCCACGAACAGACGGGCGGCGCCGCGCGGATCGTCGCCGATCGCTCTGAGGACGCGCACCGCGGCGTCGTCCGCGTCTTCCTCGAGGTCGAAGACGCGAAGCTCGTCGATCGGAAGCGACGTGTCCTGGGTGAGCGTGTCGGCGCGACGATGGAGCGTTCCGACGATGTCGAGGAGCCGCTCGATGGTCGGTCGGTCCGTATTCGTGTCGACCTCCTGCTCCACGGAGTTCGACATCAGCGCGCCATACGCGAGCTTGTGCTCACGCGTCGTGGGGTCGAGGATCGTCTGAAGGCTTGCTGGCGTGCCGTTGACGAGAACGCGCACGGACCGGTCTTCGAGCTTGAGCTCGAAGATCGACTTCTTCACGTTCGCGTAGCACCTCCTGAGCATCGTTACGGTGGAGTCCTCGAGATCGGCGAGGCCAGCGGCCTCCCTCGGCGAGATCTCGAAGGTGAGATCGTGAACCGAGACGACGGCCTTGTAGAAGGCTCGCGCTCTGCGGATGCCCTCGTCGGCTGCGTCGCAGGCTTTCGCGTCGGACGAGATGTTGCGCTGCTTTGCGAGCGTCAAGAGGAGCGATTGGTACTCGTTGTCCTCGAACGCGGAGAGCGGCAGCCTTCCGAAGGCCGCCTCGCGACCGACGAGCGCGTCGATCGTGCGAAGCTCCTCCGCGCGGGCGCGAACGACGGGATCGTCCGGGGTGACCGCACCGATGACGCCGTGCTCGGCCCCGCCGGGCACGCGGTAGTGAGTTCGGATCTTCGCGCGGGTCTCGGGCAGCAGGTTCCGCAGGATCAAGTGGGCCAGCTCGTGGGCATAGAGCCCTTCGAGCTCGGCATCCGGCCGCGAGCTGTTGACCGTGGCCCGGTGTACCCAGAACAGCCACGGCGCCTTGTCGACATCTCGTCGCTCGTCGTAGCCAGCGAACGCGTTCAGCCCTTCCTGGTCGACCACGAGCACGCGCGGGGGACGATCCATCCCTTCGGTCTCGAGGGGGAACACCTTGCGGAAGCCGTCGAAGACACGATTGACGAGACGGATGAGCCGACTGTCGCGCGCGATCTCAGCGTCTGCGTTGATCCCATTCGAGGCGAGGAACCCTCGCGAGTACTCGAGCGCGGCGCTGTCGTTGTCGAACCGGAGGAAGTAGTCGGCGTTCGATCGCTGGTGCCCATAGTCGAGCGTGGCGCAGACGTCTCTCGCGGGCGCGAGCGTGGTGAAATCGCCGACGTTGCGGTCGCCGGTCGACCCGCCGTCGATCGCGTCGCTCGTCTGCGGATTGACGGCGGGCGACTGTCCGCTCGGTTTCGGCGAGTCCGAGCATGCGACAGCCACGACGACGAGCGGCAAGACTGCAAGAAGCCTACGGCGGAGCATGCGTCATCGCGTGCAACGCGCGCACCCCGGGTATCGCGAAGATGGGTGCCATCCTCGCTCGCGATCGCAGGACCGTGAAGCGCAGCGATCGCGAACGAGGGATGTGACCCGGGCGACCTCGCGTCGCCGCGAGCGTCCATAGCGGTGCTCGCTTGCATGGACCGAGCTCGCCGCCCGCCCGAATGCGCGAGCGGGCGTCGAGCTCGGTCCAAAGCAACCGACCTGAGTACTTCTTTCAATCAGCGCAACTGAGTTGCGCTGTGAGCTTCTCGGGGCGTCAGGTGCCCAGCCACTTCGCGCTGGCGTGCTTCGAGTGCGGCGTGTGACTCAGCTCCATCAGGAGCTCACGTACCGTCTTCAGGTCGACGGGCTTCTCGAGGTGGGGCTGTCCCACCGCCTCGAGGAAGGTCTGAGCGCGGCCAGTGAATGCGCCGCCGGTCAGGAACACGGTGCGCTTCGCCAGCTCCGGATCGTCGCGTTCGAGCAGCTCGTGGAGCTCGATGCCGGACAGCTCCGGCATCATGAGGTCGCACAACATTGCGTCGAACGTGCCGCCGGCACGAACGAGGTCGAGCGCCTCGCGGCCATTCCGTGCCGACGCGACCTCGAAGTCGCGCGCGAGCACGCGTGTGAGCGAGCGCAGCACGAGCGGGTCGTCATCGACGACGAGGACTCGTCGCTGGTGAGCCGCGCCTTCGGTCTGGGCGCCGAGCGGGTTCTCGGCGAGCTCCGCTTCCAGCGTGGGGAGCACGACGTGGACGACCGTGCCGCCTCCGTCGCGCGGTCGGATCGAGATCTCGCCTCCATGTGCGGTTACCGTCGCCTGACAGATCGCGAGTCCCATGCCGGGACGTCGAGGCTTCGTCGTGAAGAACGGGTCGAAGACCTGGCCGACATTGCTCGAAGCGATCCCGCTGCCGGTGTCGGCGACCTCGATGACGATCGCCGCTCGGCCCTGTTGCTTCGTCGTGATCCGGATCTCGTTCCGCTCGACGTCGCCTTCGGGCATCGCGTGCGCCGCATTGACGAGGAGGTTGAGGAAGACCTGAGCGAGCTTCGCCTCGCTCCCGAGCGCCGGGACGACGGCCTTCAGATCCTTCACGAGGCGTGACCGGTGGCGGATCTCGGCGAAGGCGATGTTGCAGCAGGCCTCGATCACGGCGTTGATGTCGACGCGGCCACGGCGATCATCCGCGCACGCGAACGCCCGGAGATCGCGGACGATGAACTGCACACGCTGCGAGGCCGAGAGCGCCTCGTCCAGCATCGCGCGGAGCTCGATGAAGTCGGCCTTCGCCGAATCGCTGATCGTGCTCTCGAGATCGGCGGTGACGCGGCTGGCCTCCTCGACGTTGGCGAGGACGACAGCGAGCGGATTGTTGATCTCGTGGGCGAGGCCCGTGGCGAGCGAGCCGACGGCGGTGATCGCTGCTGCGGAGGCGAGCTTCCCCTCGACGAGCTTTTGACGCGTGAGGTCGCGGACGAAGCAGAAGTGCCCACGCCCGCGCGCCCGCGCCACGACGGAGAGTTGGACGGGGACGATGCGCCCGTCCTTGCGGACCATGCGCACCTCGAGCTCCTCCATTCCCCTGCAGGCGAGGGCAGCCCCGGCACGCGAGCGATCGGCTTCGTGGACGAGATCGAGCACCGGCGTCGACTCGACCTCGTTGGGCGCGTAGTTGAGGACCGCCTGGAACGCCGGGTTGACCGCGATGCAGCTGCCCGACGCGTCGAGCGTGGCGATCGCGTCGACGGCGTTGGCGAGGGCGGAGGTGAGCTCCTCGATCTCGACGTGGTGGCGCTGCCGCTCGCACGAGTGCGCGATGGTGAGTGGGAGGAGCTGGTATGCGCGCTCCGTTTTGACCACGTACTCCTGTGCGCCCAGCTCGACGGCTCGAAGGCCGAGCTCCTCGCGGTCATCGCCGGTGAGGACGATGACGGCCGCGCCGCTCGCGAGCGAGTAGATCTCGGTGAAGCTCGCGAGGCCGTCGCTGTCGGGGAGGCCGAGATCGACCAGGATCGCATCGTAGCGATGGTCGCGGAGATCCTCACGAGCAGCGGCTACGGACGTTGCCCGTGTGAGATCGAACTGGATTCGCACGAAGCGAGAGAGGACCCGTGCAATCAGAGCCGCGTCATCATCACTGTCTTCCACGAGCAATACGCTCGTCCGCATCAGCACCCCACTTCTTGGCAATGGTGACGAGTCGCGGCGTTCCCTCCCAGCAACGGCGCGAGCATGGCATCCGATGCTACCAGCACAGCTCCGGTTCTCGATCCCAATCCACTGGCGAGGCCGCACGGGCCTCCGCGTCATGTGTTAGGTGGGCGGTGGAACGGGGAGGGTGAAGGTTGCCTTCGTACCCTTTCCTGAAGCGCTCTCGATTCGGAGCTCGCCTCCCAGCCTACCGACGAGTCGTTTGACCTGCGCGACGCCCAGTCCCGTGCCGGTATCGCGTGTCGTGTAGAAAGGGGTGCCGAGCTTCGCGAGCACGTCGGGTGGAATTCCCGGCCCGTTGTCGGTCACGCTCAGCGTGAGGCCTTTCGGTTCGAGGTCCGCTCGGACGATCACCGAACCTTGCGGGACCGCGTGCTCCTCGAGAGCCTGCTGTGCGTTCCGTACCAGGTTCACGAAGATCTGCATCAGGTCCGTGGACGTCGCCCGTACGTGTGGGAGGTCCGGCGGCCCCTCGTAGGCGAGCCGGCTGCCGGAGGACATGCTTCCGCCCCGGCACATCGCCAGCGCGAGCTTGATCACGGGAACGGGCGCGACGCTTCCGCTCGTGGGAGGTGCGGAATCGTGGCGCTGGAACTGCTTCATCTGCTTCATGAGATCGCTCATGAAGCTTGCGCAGCTCGCGAGGCTGGTCGCGAGCTCGGGAAGGTCCTCGGCGAGCTGTCCGAGCGTGGCGCGCTCTCTCGGCGAGAGCGTGACGTCCCCTCGCGAGAGACGTAGCAGCGTCGGCGCGATCGCGGAGAGATCGTGGAGCTGCTCGGCGCCCATCGAGATCGCCATCACGGGCTGATTGAGGTCGTGGAGGACGGCAGCGGACACCTGGCCCAGGGTGCGAAGGCGCTCGGTCTGCATCAGGCGGAGCTGGAGCGCGTTGTTTTGTTTGCCGGCGACGTACGCCTCGACCGCCCATCGGAGCGTCTCTTCGAGCTCGGCGCGGTCCCAGGGCTTGATCACATACCGGACGACGAGGCCGTCGTTGACCGCGTTCAGGATCGGCTCGAGGTCGCTGTACGCCGTCACGATCATGCGGACGGTGTCGGGAGAGACGTCCTTCACCTTCTTGAGCAGCTCGTCGCCGCTCATTCCGGTCATGCGCTGATCGGTGACGATGACGGCGACGTTCTCCTGCGAGACGAAGGCGAGGGCTTCCTCTGCGGAGCTGACGCTCTTGATCTTGAACTCTTTGCCGAACGTGATGTCGAACACCACGCGGTTCGGGTGCTCGTCATCCACGTAGAGGATCAGGTGGTCCCGCAAGTTCATCGCGTACAGGACCCCCGAGTGTTCGTGGGGATGGTACCGGACACTCCCATGAGTCTAGCGGTTTCCCGCAATCAAAGGGCAGCCGGAATCGGGCGACAGGTCACGACTCCAGCGGCATCTCGAGACGGAAGATGGTGTGCCCCGAAGCGTGTCGAACGTCGAGGCTTCCACCGTGACGGAGAACGATATCGCGTGCCGTCGATAGACCAAGCCCCGTGCCTTTTCCCGCAGGTTTGGTTGTGAAGAACGGCTCGAAGATGCGCTCCCTGAGCTCATCCGAAACGCCCGGGCCGCTGTCGCTGAGCTCGATGATGACCCGCTGAGCTTCGAGGCTCGTTTTCAGCTCCACCCAGCCGCCCTTGCCCGCCGCGTGGGCTCCGTTCTCGAGCAGGTTCGTCAACACCTGCGCAAGGAGCGGCTCCGCGCAACGGATCGGTCCGCGGTAGTCGAGGCGCTCTCGGACTTCGATGCCGCTCAGCGCGTGACGGATGGTGCTCTTCACGCGCCGGAGCAGCGTCTCGACCTCCACGGGCTGCCGTTTGAGCTCCACGCCACGCTTGAAGCCGAGCAGCTCGCGCGAGAGGGAGGCGACCTGCCGGCTGCAATGCTCGATGACGTCGAGCAGCTGCGCAGCGGGCGTGTCGGGAGCGATCGCCTCGGGCGGAAGGAGCGTCCGGAGCGGGCCGACTGCGTTCACGATGCCGTTGGCCGGGTTGCGGATCTCGTGTGCGAGACCAGCGGACAGGGTGCCGAGCGCCGCGAGCTTCTCGGTCTCGAGCAGCTGGAGGGCGAGTGAACGGAGCGCGAGCTGCGAGCGCACGCGGGCCCGTAGCTCTGCGGGCTCGAACGGCTTGTGGATGTAGTCGACCGCGCCCGCGTCGAACCCGGCGAGCTTGTCGCCGATACCGCCGAACGTGGTGAGGACGAGGACCGGGGCCATGCGCGTGCCCTCGAGCGCGCGAAACCGCTTCGTGAGCTCGATGCCGTCGATGCCGGGCATCGCGATGTCCGTCACGAGGAGATCGGGCGCGTGGATCGCTGCGAGCTCGAACGCTGCGAGCCCGTCGGGCGCAGTGAGCACGCGGTACTCCGATGCGAGGACCTTCGCGGTCCGGTCGCGCAGGTTCGGGTCGTCCTCCGCGAGGAGGATGGTGGCGCGCGCGGTGCCCACCGGCTCGTAGACCGACGGAAGCTCGGACGCGTCCGCGGCGATGCCGTAGTCGGTCGGTCGGAGCTTGGGGGTCACCGCAATGGCGGCCTCTTCGGCCTCGCCGCCGCTCTTGATGAGCGGAAGCTCGACGTGGAAGACGGAGCCACCACCTTCGGCATGTCGGAAGCCGACGCTTCCGCCGTGCGCCTCGGCGAGCTCCTTCACGAGCGAGAGGCCGAGGCCGCTGCCGCTGATGGCCGTTCCCTTGGAGGCCGCGCCTCGCTCGAATCGCTTGAAGAGCCGCTGCTCGAGCTCGGGTGCGATGCCTGGACCGTCGTCGCGAACCTCGATGACCGCGCGGCCCTCTCTCGACGAGAGACGGAGGGCGATCGTTCCGCCCTTCGGCGTGAACTTGACCGCATTCGACACGAGATTGGCGAGGATTCGCTCGACCGCGTTCGGATCGACGCGCGCGACGAGCCTCTCCTCGATCTCGTGCTCGAGCGTGAGCCCCGCGACGCGAGCCGCGGGCTTCCACGCCTCCGCGACGGAAGCGATGAGGTCGCCGAGATTGCACGGAGCCGTCCAGAGGCGGAGGTCGGCCTCACGCCCTTCGGCGAGGATGAGGAGCTCGTCGACCATGCGGAGCACGCGCCGTGCGCCGTGCTCGATCGCGTCGAGTGTGCGGTCGTCCGTCGGGCTCGCGGCGTCGGTCGCGCCCGTCGCACCGGCAGCGGCTTCGGCGCGAGTGGCGCGTGCCTCGCTGATGCTGAGGAGCACGAGCGAGAGCGGCGAGCGGAGATCGTGATTGAGGTTGGCGAAGATGCGGTCGCGGGCCTCCTTCGCGCGTTCGAGGTCGTGGACCGTTCCGGCGAGATCGTCGCGGGCCTGGCTCAGCTCGGCGGTCCGCTCGGCGACGCGCACCTCGAGGCCTCGGCGGTACTCTTCGACGACGAGGTAGCTGATGGCGTTGTCGATCGCCATCATGACCGACGGCACGATGAACGCGAGCAGCTCCGCTCGCTCGCTCGGATCGGACGGTGCGTGGGCGAAGACGGTGAGCTTGCCGGTGCGGTGACCACCGCGGCCCTCGAGGACCTGCTCCATCGGCGAGGAGCCGCCGTCGCCACGCTCGATCGAGCGGCAGACCTTCACCCCGTCGACCTCGGCATCCAGCTCCACGCGCGCCCGCGCGAAGCCGGCCTCCTTCACGAGCGCGCCCGCGATGGCTTCGAGCGTGAGATCGAGATCGAGGTTGTTCTGGATGAGCTCGTTGACCGTGTGCGCGGTCCGTAGCTGCGCGGCCTGCGCCGCCAACTTCGCCCGCGCCGCGTCCAGCTCTTCGTATCGCACTTGGAGCGTCGCATGAGCGTCGTCGAGCTCACGCGCCGCGTCCGCCGGGGCCGTGATCCAGCGGACTGCACGTCGAATTGGATTCACGCGATCGCTGCCTGGAGGAAGGGCGATGAGGTATCGCTCGCCGCGTTCGATCGGCATGGTTTCGACAGTGGCGCGGGGCTTACCGACGAGCCGTGGGATGTCGCGAAAGCCGCCCTTGTTGAGGAGGAAGAACGCCGGGCAGTGCTCGTAGCCCTCGTCGAGGGAAACATCGAGACTGAGGTGGTCGGGCCCGAGATCGCGGAAGGTCGTCCGCACGCAGGTGAACATCTGCATGCCCCCGCTGCGAGAGGTCGTCGCGTCCTTCGACAGCCATTGGTAGAACTGCTTTGGCGTGAAGAGCGCATTCGAGATGAGCCGGATGTGACGAAGGAAGGGCGAGTCGATCCACGCGCCGCCCATCTCGGTGATCTCTTCGCGCGTCCAGATGCGCTCGGCGTTTCTCATGAGGAGAACGAACGCCGACCAATCAATCCGCTCGTGCTTGTCCTGGAAGTGTTCCAGCGAGTACCCGACGCCCTCGATGAGGACGCCTTCGGGGAGCCTCTTCTTCTTGAGCTCCCGGAAGAACATCTCGAGGATGCGGCACGAGACTTCCTTCATTCAGCTCATCGTCCCCAGCGCAGCGCCATGCCGGACCAGGTCATACCAGTACCGCCCTGGAAACAGGCAACGACATCGCCCGGCACGAGCAGGCCTTCCTTCTCACCAATGGCGAGCTGAAGCGGCAGGTTCACGGCGCTGAGCGTGCCGGTGTAGTGGAAGTGGTTGACGACCTTCGCGTTGGTCAGCCCTGCGCACGCCTTGCTTGCTGAAGGCAGCCACGGGAACGGCTGATGACAAGCGAAGAAGGCCACGTCGTCCGGTGTGAGCCCCGCATCGACGAGCGCCTCGCCGACGACCTCAGTCGCGCGCGCAGTCATGCGCGTGAACATGTTGAGGTTGGCGTCGCGGTCCTCCGAGTACGCGGTGCACTTGTCCTCGGTCCAGTGCTTGCCCGGTGCCCCGCAAACCAGAGCGCCCCAGAGGCTGCCGTCGGTGTGATGGGATGCCGCCAGGATTCCGCGACCTTCGCTCACGGGGCCGACGACGAGTGCGGACGCGCCGTCACCGGCAGAGACGTCGACCGGCTCGCCAGAGGGAGGCAGACGCGTGAGTGCGGATGCCTGCGTGAGAAGCGCGTAGCGGGCCTGTCCGCTGGCGATCATTCCTTGTGCGAGCGTCAGCTGCATCATGAACGAGTTGCACACGGCATCGACGGCCATCGTAGTGCAACGTGGCTTCAATCCGAGATTGGAGTGAACCACACATGCGGACGGGACGTTGATGAAGTCGGGGATCATGGAGAAGCTGAGCACCAGATCGATCTCTTCCTTGGGGATGCCCGATCGATCGATCGCCTCGCGTGCTGCGGCGGTCTCCATGTCCCAAGACTTCATGTCTCGTGGGATGACGCGACGCTCGCGCGCCCCGTGGAAGGCGTCCTCGCCGACCGCCAGAATGTGCTCGAGGGTCGTCTTCGCGACGGCCGAGGTCTCGTTCTCGAACTCCTTGCGGATACGCTCGATGCGCCGCGTTGCCTTCTCCGTCCACGCTTTCGCAACGTGCTCCGACCACCAGCTGTTCGTGCGAACCTCCGACGGTAGGTAGGTGCCCACACCGAGGATTCCGATCGATTTCGACATGAAGAAACCTTCCCCACGCGTCGAGGCGTGGTCCTTTCGAGAGCCCGAGGCAGGGCTCGAGTTAGCGCTCGGCCGTGTGCGCGGTCACACGGCCGGTGCTCACTTCTTGGCCTTGTTGGCCATCTCCTTGAGGAACTCGAGGCGGCCGTTCTTCAGGCGCACTTCGCGATCGATCCGGATGTCCAGGACGAGCGGGCCCCTCGCCGAGAGCGCGAGGAGATCGAGCGCGAGGATGTCGCCCGGCTGTTCGATGACGACTGCGGTGGCGCCGACGCCCTCGGCGAGCTGCGCGACGTTCATCGGGCAGGCGAACGACGGGGTGCGTCCGTAGACGGCGTTGTTGCCGACCTCGACCAGCCCGTAGCGCTGATCGTTCAGCACGGCGAAGATCATCGGGATCCCCTCCTGTGCCGCGGTTCCGACGTCGCCGAGGCCCATCGAGAAGCAACCGTCACCGCAGACCGCCACGACCGGTGCGTCCGGACGACCGACCTTCACGCCGAGCGCTGCGCCCACACCCGAGGCCATCGAGCCGAGGCCGAACATGATCATGAACCCGCGCGGCGACCTGATCTCGAGGTGATGCAGCGCGAAGAACATGTGCGAGCCGATGTCCGACGTGAACAGGGCGTTCGACGGCAGGGCTCGCTGCAGCTCCCAGAGGGCGCGCTGCGGAGAGATGCGCCCCTCCGGTCCGACGGGAAGGTCTGCGCCGGTCTCCTGGCGCCGGACGCCGAACACGCGAGCCTCTCGCGGCGGCGTCGGTGCGAGCCGACGGATGATCTGGGGAAGCGCTCCTTCGACCGTGTCGACCACGCCGAGCGTGACCGGGTAGTTGCGTCCGATGCGCTGCGCCTCGACGTCGAGCTGGATGAAGTGCTCCGTCGCCGCCAGCCTCGTGCTCCAGCTGTCCGTTGCCGTCTCGCCGAGGCTGGTCCCGATCGCCATGAGGACGTCGACGCCCTCTCCGAGGTAGTCGGAGGCGGACGGGTGGCCGCCCCAACCGAACACGCCGAGGCTCAACGGGTGGTTCTCGGGGAACACGCCCTTGCCCTTCGGCGTCGTCATCACCGGGATCTGAAGTCGTTCGGCGAGCTCGCGCACGAGCTCGGGGCCCCTGCCCCAGCGCGCGCCCGAACCGACGAGGAGGAGACCATGCTTCGCGTTCGAGAGGGCGCTCGCGGTAGCGTCGAGCGTGTGCGCGGGGGACTGGAACTCGAGCCGAGCGGTCACCTCGACTGCCGGGGCCCGCGACTGCGCCGTTCCGACGTCCATCGGGAGCGTGATGACGGTCGGGCCGCGCCGACCGCTCGTAGCCGTTGCAATCGCTCGTCGAAGAAGCGCAGGAGCCGAATTCGGGTCGCGCGCTTCTGCCGCGAACTTCGTGATGCTCCTCACCATGTGGACGATGTCGAGGCCTTCGCTCGTCCCCTCCTGCACGGCGCCCTGTCCGAATCGCTCGCGCGGCACCTCTCCGGCGATGACCAGAACGGGAAGCCCGTCGGCGTGAGCGGAGGCGAGCCCCGTCATCGTGTTGAGGATTCCAGGGCCGGACGTCACCACTACGACACCGAGCTTGCCGGTGGCCTGCGCGTAGCCTGCGGCAGCGAAGATCGCGCCGGCCTCGTGGCGGGTCGTAATCGTGCGGATCTCCGGGCGATCGAGGAGCGCGTCGTGGATCGGGGCGATCGGCCCGCCGGGCAGGCCGAAGATGACCTCCACGCCGGCGTCCACGAGGACGTCCACGAGGATGTCGGCTGTTCTGGCGCTGGGCTTCGCCGTCCGCCTGACGATCATCGAGACGTGCGAAGAATCGTCTGCGCGCGAGGACTGGTCCGGTGCGGGGGGGGACGCGTCCGCTTTCTGTACTGCAAAGCCCATGGAGAACCCTCTGCCTGTTGTTACTGGGCGCGAGCCTCTAACTCGCCCCCACGTGCTGGGAACATCAACGAGAGAACGACGCGAACGTCGATCGGCTTCGGAAGACATTTGACGGCGCCCGCCTCGAGCGCCTTCTGCTCGAGCGCAGACGTGAACGCGCCGCTGACGACGTAGACGGCGACGTCCTTGGTCGCCGGGTTCTTCTTCAGGCGACGGCACACCTCGAGCCCGTCGATGCCGGGCATGTACACGTCGAGAAGGACCGCGTGCGGATGGAAGGAACCGACGAGCACGAGCGCGTCGATGCCGTTCGAGGTCGTGGTGACCTCGACCTTGTCGGCGAAGCGCTTCAGCGAGCGCGAGAGCGCCTTCAGCTGATCCACCTCGTCGTCGACGATCAGGAGGCGCTTCTTCGCGGCGTCCTGGAGGTCGGCCGGGATCGGCATGTCGTGGCGAACGAGGAACGTGACGAGGTCGGCCGCGCGGATGCGACGGTGGCCGCCCGGTGTGCGGAATGCGATGAGCAGTCCATCGTCCACCCACTTCTTGACGGAGCTGGGGTTCACCTGAAGGAGCTCCCCGACCTCGCTGGAAGTCAAAAGTTGGTCGCTGACGATTTTCACGAGTTTCACTCCTTAGTCGTGCGTGTCGGTCTGGTCAAAATTGAAGCGGCAAATTCGTTTTAAACGAGATAACGGCTTCAGTCGGGGTTTTGACGCGCTGGATGCGCGACTCCCCGGCTCCAAGTGTACGACCACCTTAGGAAAAGCGCGGAGAAAGTCGCTCCGGAAGCGCGATCTCGGTGGCCCCCTCCGAGACCGGGCGCCGAAGCGACGAAGTCGGTGATTGCCGCCAGGTTTTTCCCGTTCCTGGGGCCGGGAGGGGCTCGGCTCGTCCGTTAGCACCTGGAAAGATTGGCGGGGATCCCGGCCTCGTCAGCCTCGGACCTCTCGCTCCGTGATCGCGCGAAGGAGCTCGCCGACGCGGTCGGCCTGCTCGCCCTGCGCAATGTCCGAGAGGCTGATGACGCCGACGGGCCTGCGTTCCTCGTCGACGCAGATGATCCGGCTCTTGTGGTAGCGGCGCATGAGGTCTTCGGCGAGCTCGAGATCGTCGTCCGGTCCGCACGTGATCGGCCCCGGGGTCATGACCCACCGGAGCGGGGTGTTCGCATTGAGGCGGGCCGTGCTCGCCAGGCTGCACTCGGCGAGGACCCGGATGGCGAGGTCACGGTCGGTGACCGTTCCGACGACGCGCCCTCCGTCATCGCAGACGGGGACGAACCCCAGCTTTCGCGTTCGCATCAGCGCAGCGGTCTGGGAGGCAGCGTCGTCCAGGTGGCAGGAGACCACGGGGGTCCTCATCAGCTCTCGGCAAAGCATGGCCGGCACCTTCGAGGGATCGAACAAACGGGCGTGTGGTGGTGGGTAGGAGCATCGCCCGTGCCGATCGCGAGGCGGCGTGGTATTAGTGAGGATCAGTGATTCTGCTCGTCGAAGACAACGAGGATGACGCGGCGCTTGCGCTGCGCGCGTTCCGGAAGCACGAGCCGACGCGCGAGATCCACGTGGCCGAGGACGGCGTCGCCGCGCTCGAGTTCCTCCATGGGACGACGGGGACCGCGCCGGCGTCCCCGCTGCCCCGGGTCGTGCTCCTCGATCTGAAGCTGCCGAGGCTCGACGGCTTCCAGGTCCTCGAGCGGATCCGTCAGGAGCCGCGGACCTCGCACCTGCCCGTGGTCATGCTGACCTCGTCGGCGGAGCACATCGACATCGAGCGGTGCTACGCGCTCGGGGCGAACAGCTACGTGCGCAAGCCAATCAGCTTCACGGAGTTCCTCGAGGCCGCGAAGCAGCTCGACGACTACTGGCACTCGCTCAATCTGGGCGTTCCGCGGAGCTGAGCTCCTGTCTCGATCCCCATGAGTACATGGGGGCCCCTGTCTCGATCCCCATGAGTATATGGGGACCCTCGACCTCGTGGCGACCGGCCGGTCGCGAAGTCGCGCGGTTACCAGGTCTGGGACGAGGGGACGAGCGCGGGGCCCGGGCGACCGAGCAAGTAGCCCTGCAAGTAGTCGCAGCCGAGGTCGATGATCGTCGCGAGCTCCGGCATAGTCTCGATGCCCTCGGCGACGACCTTCATGTCGAGCTCGCGACAGAGGCGCGTCATCGACTCGACGACGTGCTTCTTCACCGTCGACGCCTCGATTCCACGGATGAGGGTCATGTCGAGCTTCACGACCTCGGGCTCGAACGTGGCGAAGCTGGTGAGCCCTGCGTAACCCGCACCGAGATCGTCGATGGCGAGCTTGAAGCCACGGCGGCGCAGCTCGGCGCTGCGGTGCTTCGTTTCGGTCACGTCGTCGAGCGCGGCGCGCTCCGTGATCTCGAGGACGACGTGATCCGCGATCTTCGTCATCGGTGCGTGCCGGTCGTAGAGGTTGCTGTCGAGCAGATCCGCCGGATGGAGATTGACGAAGAGGATCATCCCGTCGTCCGGTGGGCGGAACGTCGTCGCCGCGAGCTCACGGACGCGACGGCCGACCTCCTGGAGCCGACCGAGCCGCTCGGCTGCTTCGAGGAGGGCGCCCGGGTTGGGCATCGACACCTCTTTCGTTCGCATCAGCGCCTCGAAGCCCATCGTCTTGCGCGCGCGGCGATCGACGATCGGCTGGAACACGAGCGACAAGCTGTCGAGCGCGCGGTCGACGCATGTGTGGAGCCCCGCACGATCGCCGGCGAGCGGTGAGCCTCCGACTCCGGCGGCGACGGCCTCGCGCTTGGTCCGCGCGATACGCGCGAGCTTGGCGGCGCGCAGGAGTGTGCCGCGGAGCACGTCGTGGGCGAACGGCTTCTGGATGTACGTCAGCGCACCAAGCTCGAGCGCGGCGATCGCGGTCTCGACGCTCGGCTGGCCGGTCATGAGCACGACCGGAACGTCGAGGTCGTACGTACGAACGAGCCGAAGCAGATCGACGCCCGACATGCCGGGCAACCCGATGTCGCTGAGGACGCCGTCGAAGGTCTCCATCACGAGCAGGTCCGCGGCCGCGGAGCCGTCTGCCACCGCCGTGATCTCGAACGTCTCGCTCAGGTTCCGTACGAGGGCATCGCGTAGGCCGTCTTCGTCCTCGACGAGGAGGAGGCGCGGCCGTCCGCTTTCGGTGGGCGTGTTGCGCCGGACCGCGAGCTCTCGTGTCGGCTTGTTCATCATCGGAGCCATGTCATCGGACCAGTGTGCGTTGTCTGCGTCAACGTGGGAGACCGCGGAACCGTGGAAAACCTGAACGGCGGGGGACTTAACGGACTGTGCCTCGCGACGTTCATCGAAAACATGGATTCGTCCGAACGCCGACGCGACATCCGTGCGCATGCCTCTCCGACCGCCCACATCCTCCGCATCGGCTCCGTCGAGCGGGTCGAGATCGTCAACGCGAGCTACCGCGGGCTGTTCATCCGGACGCCCACCCCCACGCCTCTCAACCAGCTCCTCCGGATCCGCATCCTGCTCCCGACGAAGACCGTCGACATCAACTGCGTGCCCGTCCGGGTGATCGTGGAGGGCAACGGCCGCGCGGGGATCGGTGTGCGCTTCTTCGCGCTCGACGGCGAGGACAAGCGGCACTGGGAGTCGTACATCAAGAGCCTCCTCGCCCCCCGTCGGATGGTGGCGTGATGGTGGCGTCCGTACGCGCGTCGGCCTGGCGCCACCCCGCTGACGCTCGCCACGCCTTTGATGCTGAGCGCCAGATTGGTGACGCTGCTGGTTGTGTCCCTAACAAGGAAAAACACGAATTTGGCGATGCGTGCTCGGCCTGAGGCGGTGGCACGGCGGGTGCTCGAGCACTCGACATGGAAACGCAGCCAGCCTCGTTCTCGGTCTCGAACAGCGACTTCGCCTCTCACATGCATCTCGTCCTCGGCATCGTTGCCGACTTCATGCGGCGGGTTCCGCGCAGCGTTCAGCGCGAGGACCTCGTGGCCGCAGGTTCCATGGGCCTGCTCCAGGCGCTCCGCTCGCAGAAGCACACGTGCCCGGAGATGCTCACCGCGTATGCGCGGATCCGCATCCGCGGCGCCGTCATCGACGAGCTCCGCCGTCACGACTGGTCCCCCCGGCGCCGGCGGACGTCCGGTCCGAGCGCCGTGACCAAGAGCCCGTCGCTCGTGCCGGCACCGGGCATGCCGGCGGCTGAAGAGAAGAGCGGCGTCGTCGTGATCGGCTTCGACGACCTGCCGCCGACGCACTCGCTCCGTGAGGAGGGGCCGTCGCCGCTCGAGCAGGTCGAGTTCCGGCGCTCGAGTGTGGAGGTGCGCCGCGCCGTCGACATGCTCCCGCCGCGTGAGCGCACCATCGTTCGCATGCGCTTCTTCGACGACGTGTCGAGCAAGGCCATTGCGTCGACGCTTGGATTGAGTGAAGCTCGAGTGTCGCAATTGCTGGCACGCGCGACAACGCAGCTCAAGCAGCTCCTCGCCGAGCAGCCGGATGAGTTGACTCTCGCTGCGTAGTGTAGAGGAGTGGATTGATGGAGCCGGGGGCGGCGATCAATGCGGAGCGACCTCCACTGCGCCCTGACGGCGACGCACCGATTCGTGTCCTCGTCGTCGACGACGAGGTCGGTGTCCGCAACGCGATAGCGCGTGTCCTCCGCAACGCGGGGATGATCGCGTCGGCCGTGGAGAGCGGCGCCGGAGCGCTCGAGCTTCTCGAGCGGGAGCCGATCGACGTGGCGCTCCTCGATGTCCGCATGCCCAGCATGACGGGCCCGCAGCTCTTGTCGCGGATGAAGGCGGCGCGCTTTCCGGCCGAGGTCATCATGATGACCGCGTTCGCAGACATCGCGACGACGGTGAGCGCGGTCAAGGAGGGCGCCTATGGGTTCCTCACGAAGCCGTTCGTCGCGAACGAGTCGATCGTCATCGAGGTCCTCAATGCCGGCGCCCACAAGCGGCTGCGCGAGCGCACGGAGCGGCTCCAGCGCGAGCTAGCCGATCTGCGTCCGGGCGAGATGGTCGGTGCCTGTCCGCAGATGCGGGAGGTCAATCGCATCATCTCCGGCGTCGCGAAGGCGGACTCGACGATCCTCGTGCTCGGCGAGAGCGGCACGGGTAAGGAGCTCGTGGCGCGCGAGATCCATCAGCGATCGCGACGCGCAGGCAAGCCGCTCGTCGCGGTCAACTGCGCAGCGATCCCGCAGGAGCTGGTCGAGAGCGAGCTCTTCGGGCACACCCGCGGTGCCTTCACGACGGCGCTCACCGCACGCGCAGGTCTCTTCGAGGCGGCCAACGGCGGCACGCTCTTCCTGGACGAGATCGGCGATCTGCCGACGAGCGCGCAGGTGAAGCTGCTCCGGACGCTCGAGTCCGGCGAGGTGAAACCGGTCGGAAGCGACTCGGTCAAGCACGTCGACGTGCGCGTCATCGCGGCAACGAACGCGAACCTCAGGGCGGCCATCGCGGCCGGCTTGTTCCGTCAGGATCTCTTCTATCGGCTCAACGTCATCGCCGTGCACCTGCCGCCGCTCCGCGAGCGCGAAGACGACGTGCTCCGGCTGGCGCAGCACTTCCTCCAGAAGTGCGCCGAGCACGCCGGACGGCCTGTGCCGCGGCTCGGGCCCGACGCAGCGCTCTGTCTCACGCGCTACGACTGGCCGGGGAACGTGCGCGAGCTCGAGCACGCGATCGAGCGCGCGCTCGTGCTGCACGAGGGTGACGTGATCAGCGCATCGTCGCTTCCGCCCGAGATCGCGAGCCGCGCGAAGCTGGGCCCGCCCCCTTCGGGCACGGTCCGGACGGCGGCGGCGGTGGCGGTGGCAGTGGCGGCGGCGGGCGCGACGGCGACTCCGTCCGCGTCGTCCGGCTCGGTGCCGTCGATCGAAGAGGCGGTCGAGGCGCTCGCGCTTCACGAGCTCGCCTACGCCGACGCGAAGAAGCGCGTCCTCTCCGAGTTCACGGAGGCATACGTCGCGGCGCTCTTGAGGACGACCGGCGGGAACATGTCCGAAGCGGCGCGTCGCTCCGGCCTCGATCGATCGAACTTCCGGCGTCTCGTTCGCGCCAAGACATCTTCGTCGTCCTCTGCGGGCGGCGAAGGCGACTGAAGAGCCGTCCGAGAACTTGGGGCTGCGCCGCAACGACCCGCGGTGGTCGCTTCAGCGACCGGTGGTGGTCGCCCCGACGACCGGCGGAGGTGGGCCTTCGGCCCGCGTGACTTGGACGATTGGGGGAGCTCGAGAGGGTGAAACCTCTCGACGAGAGGACGAGGTCCGCCGCTCGTTCATCCGAGCGGCGGACGCTCACGCGCTCACAGGCCGCGGCGACGAATCATCTCCACGAGCGTGGTGCGGTTCAGGCCGAGGAGCTGCGCGGCGCGATTGCGGTTGCCCGCCGTGCGCGTGAGCGCCTGGCGGATGAGGTTGTTCTGGTAGCTGTCGATCGCGTTGAACAGATCCATGCCCGACTCCGGAAGCACGCGCGGGAAGCGCGGATCGGAGCCGCGACGCACGGCGCCGGCCGCGGTGTTGTCGGAGGCGATCGCTCCCGCGGGAGACGGAGACGCGGGCACCGGGGCGTTGAAGATCGGCGCAGCAGCGGCCGGAGCGATCGCCGCCTCCACGAGCGGCGGTGGGTTCACGGCCGGGAGGAACTGGGTCTGCGGTGCCGGCGAGCCGTTGAGCGGGAGGAGCGCACGGAGCTCGCGATGCACGTCGATCGGACTCGGCGTCGCGGCGGCATTCGCCACCTCCGCCGTCGAGGCCTCCGCCTCCATCGGCGGCGGCGTGCGCTTCTGGAGCGAACGGGCGACGCGACCGAACACGTCCTCGGCCTCGACGTACGGGCCGCGGGCGAGGAGAGTACCGCGCTCGATCGCGTTCTCGAGCGCACGCACGTTGCCCGGCCACGGGTAGGCCTCGATCGCGGCGACGGCCTCATCGGAGAGCCCGCGCAGATCGTCGCGGCCGGATCGCTCCGCGAACACGCGGCAGAAGTGCCGTGCAAGGAGCCCGAGATCGCCCACGCGCTCGCGGAGCGCCGGGAGCTCGACGTGAATCACGTTCAGTCGGTAGTAGAGGTCCTCGCGGAAGCGGCCCGCCTTCACCTCGGCCTCGAGGTCGCGGTTCGTCGCGGCGACGATGCGGACGTCGCACTTCGTCGCGCGGGTCTCTCCGAGGGGCGTGTACTCGCGCTGCTGGAGCAGGCGGAGGAGCTTCACCTGCACCGCGAGAGGCAGCTCGCCGACCTCGTCGAGGAAGAGCGTCCCGCCTTCGGCAGCAGCGACGAGACCACGACGGGATCCCTGCGCGCCCGTGAAGGCGCCCTTCGCATGGCCGAAGAGCTCGCTCTCGACGAGCTCGTTCGGGATCGCGCCGCAGTTGATCGTGATGAGGGGCGCGTTCCGGCGAGTGCTCGCGTCGTGCAACGCGGCGACGACGAGCTCCTTACCGGTTCCGCTCTCGCCGGTGACGAGCACCGTGCAAGTCGAGCGCGCGACGCGGTCGATCGTATCGAGCACCTGCGCGAGCCGGGGATCCTGGCTGATGATCTTCCCGCGGCTGGTAGGACGAAGTGTGTGAAGGTTGCGCCGGGGCTGATGCTCGAGGGAGTCGACGTTGACGGACTGAGGAATCGCTGAGAGGCGCATGGGTAAGAGGTCTCCTCACACTTTCGGGGGGTGACGCCCGAACGACGGGACCCCATGCAAACTCGGCGCCGTTCTCATCGTCTGCGCTGTCTTTCGGGATTCCCGCGAATTTGTCGTCCCGACGCGAGCCACTGACCCAGGGTCGATTGTGACCCCGGGTCAATTAAGACCCCAGAACATGACCTCACGCGCCGATGGGCGGGTAGGGAAGGGTGGAGTGACGTCGGGGGGCCAGCGCGCTCTGCTGGAGCCCGTGGTTGCAGCCTCGCTGGCGCGCGATCCCGTCGAATGTGACGGTCTCGCACTGACGGCAGACGCAGAGCTCGGTCTCGTAGTCGCCCGGGCGGCCGAGGTAGTCGACGGCGAAGAGAGAGAGGACGCGGTCGGCGAGGCGGGGCGCTTCGCCGGTCGGCGCCCACGCAGGCTCGCGCGCCCCGTCTTCACAGCGGGTCACCGTCCCGGCGATGAGCGCACGAAGCACGAAGCTCGCAGACCCGTCCTTCGCCATGAGCGCGAGGCTGTCGAGGATCTCGGCTCGCGCGCTCTCCAGGATCCGAGCGACGAGTCGAGCGTCGATGTCACGTAGGAGCGGCACCGGCCAGACCGGCGCGTCCTTCTCCCGCGACGCATGTCGCGTGAGCGTCGCGTACGTGCCGGTGAGCCACATACCGAGCTCGGCCTTTCCCCAGTGCTTCGACTCGTCGATGAACGCCACCGCGGCCTCGCGGCAGGCCTTCGCGATGTCCGGTCCAGTCAAGCCGGTCGGGAGCGTCACGACGGTGTCGAGCGGCTCTCCTGCCTCTCCATCGAAGGGGTCGAGGTCGTTCTCCATGCCCATCACTGAGCAGCCGCCATACCAACTCGAAGCAGGCTTCTTTCCTCCCGAAAGGGCTGGAGAAGAGGGGATCGTGACGGTCGAGCGCGATCTTGGTGACGGTCCGAGCCACGCGAATGACGAAAGCGTCAACGGCCTGGCGAGGTCCGCCTTCAGCCATTCGACTGAAGAACGAGGGGGGGGATGCCGTTCAACTTTGCAAGGGCGCACGAACCCGCGTCCGAGCGAGGGAGACAGGAGGATGGGCGCAGCCATCAAGTTGATCGGGAAGGAAGCCACACCGCCGCGCGCGCAGATGCGGAAGACGGCGCGTGCGAACGCATACCTCTGTATCGATCTATGCAGCGAGCACAACTTCTGGACGGGACTCACGATGAATCTCTCCGAAGGTGGCGTGTTCGTGGCGACCCACGTGATCCTCCCTCCGGGCACACTCGTCGCGATCCATCTCGAGCTCCCTCGCCACAGGCCGCGCATCATGACGCTCGGTGAGGTGAGATGGAGCCGTGCGTATACCGGTGACGACGACGTACCGCCGGGGTTGGGGATCCAGTTCGTCGGTCTCGACGAGCCATCGCTGACGGCGATCCGGAGGTTCGTGACGACCATTCGCGAGCCGATGCTCTTCGAGCGCTGACCGCCCGCTAGCGTGTACACGGGGGCTGGGGCGCGCTACACCGGTCGTCGTGAAGCCGACCTCGTCCGTTCGCCCGCTTCTCCTTCCTCTCGCCGCGTGTTTCCTGTCGCTGCTCGCGTCGTGCGGAGCTCCGCCGACGTCGCAGGCGCCCGACAACAAGCTCGAGGTCGGCAAGGGACCGGCGAATGGTCCCGTCACGCTTGCGCACGCGTCCGAAGACGACGCGATCATCCCGATCTCGAGCGACGACGCCGTTCGCGGCAGCCGGCTGGCGTACGTCACGATCGTCGTCTTCTCCGACCTCCAGTGTCCCTTCTGCACTCGGCTCGACGCGACGTTCGATCGGCTGCGTGAGGAGTACGGCGACGAGAAGCTGCGCATCGTCTTCAAGCACAACCCGCTGTCGTTCCACCAGCACGCGCGCCTCGCCGCCGAAGCCGGCCAGGGAGTGCTCGCGCTCGCCGGTCCGGAGGCGTTCTGGCGCTACCAATCGCTGGCGTTCCGCCGGCAGGCCGTGATGTCGCCGGAGGCGATCCGCGCATGGGCCGTGGAGGTGGGCGCCGACGAGCGCGCGCTCGAGGACGGCCTCCAGAAGAAGCGGTGGGCGCAGAAGATCGACTACGACCTCAGCGTCGCCGACCGGCTCGGTGTGCGGGGCACGCCGCATTCGTTCGTCAACGGCGTGGTCCTCTCGGGCGCGCAGCCGTACGAGCGGTTCAAGGAGGTCATCGACGCCGAGCTCGAGAAGGCGAAGTCGCTCGTCGAGCGCGGCCTCGAACGCGACAAGGTCTACGCGCGCCTCGCCGCCGCCAACTTCGAGCAGGCGAAGGGCGACAAGGACGACGACGACGAGGACGACAAGGAGGCTGCCGAGGCCAAGGTCCTCTACAAGATCCCGGTCGGGACGGGGCCCACGCGCGGACCGGCGACCGCGCAGGTGACGATCATCGAGTTTTCGGACTTCCAGTGTCCGTTCTGTAAGCGTGGAGAGGAGACGCTCGCGCGCGTCCGGCGCGAGTACGGCGACAAGGTCCGCATCGTCTGGCGTGACATGCCGCTCTCGTTTCATCCCCGCGCCGAGCCCGCGGCGCAGCTCGCGCGCGCCGCTCGCGCGCAGAAGGGGGACGCAGGCTTCTGGACGGTCCACGAGCTCATCTTCGCGAGCCAGCCCAAGCTCGACGACGCCGACCTCGAGCGCATCGCGCGCGAGGCCAAGCTCGACGTGAAGAAGGCGATGGCCGCGGTGACGGCGAAGTCGTTCAAGAAGGACATCGACGCCGACATGGCCGTCGGCGAGGACTTCGCGGCGTCGGGCACCCCGCACTTCTTCATCAACGGCCGTCGCCTCGTCGGCGCAAAGCCGTTCGAGAGCTTCAAGGCGATCATCGACGAGGAGATCGCGAAGGCCGACGCGCTGCTGCAGCAGGGAACGAAGCCGGCGGCCCTCTACGACACGCTGACCAAGGACGGAAAGGGCCCTGCCGAGCCCGAGCGAAAGGCGATCGCCCCTGCGCCCGCCAACGCTCCGTTCAAGGGTACGGCGAACGCGAAGGTCGTCATCCACGAGGTGAGCGACTTCCAGTGTCCGTTCTGCAAGCGCGTCGAGGGCACGCTCGACGAGCTGCTCAAGGCGTACCCGGGGAAGATCAAGATCGTGTGGCGCGACAGGCCGCTGCCGATGCACGCCGACGCTCCGCTGGCAGCCGAGGCCGCGCGCGAGGCGCACGCGCAGAAGGGCAACGAAGGCTTCGCGAAGATGTCGAAGCTGCTCTTCGACAACCAGCAGGCGCTCAAGCGCGATGATCTCGATGGCTACGCGCGTTCGATCGGCCTCGACATGGCGCGCTTCGCGCGCGCGCTCGACACGCGCGTGCACAAGGCGGCGGTCGACGCCGACTCGAAGGCGGCGGTCGACGCCGGCGCCGGCGGTACCCCGGCGTTCTTCATCGGTCCGTACTTCCTCTCGGGCGCGCAGCCGCTCGCCAAGTTCAAGAAGCTCGTCGATCGCGCGCTGCAGGAGCCCGCCGGCAAGGTCGCGGAGACGCCGACGTCGGCCGCAGCGACGACGCTCGGCATCAAGGACGTGGTCGTCGGCTCCGGCCCCGTGGTGAAGGCTGGAGACAAGGTGAAGGTTCACTACGTGGGAACACTCACCGACGGTAAGGAGTTCGATCAGTCGAAGAAGCGAGGCCAGCCGTTCTCGTTCGAGGTCGGCCGGGGCATGGTCATCAAGGGATGGGACCAGGGCCTCATCGGGATGAAGGTCGGCGGAAAACGAAAGCTGACCATCCCGGCCGATCTCGCCTACGGTGACCGCGGTGTTCCTGGAGCGATTCCTCCCAAGTCCACGCTGCTCTTCGACATCGAGCTCCTCGCGATCGAGTGAGAAGGTGTCAGGGATGCTCCGCGCCGCCGTAACGGCTGGGGTCTTCGCGTGCGCGCTCCTCGCTGCGCCGGAGGCGCGTGCGATCGAGCGGCAGCATCATCTCGGTCTCGCTCCAGCGCTCGGTGTCCTCAAGATCGACGGCAAGTCGACGACGAGCACCGGCATCGGCGGCGCGCTCCACTACACGTACGGCCTCTCCGATCAGTGGAACCTGAGCGTTCAGGCGAGCAGCGTCGTCGTCGCCGCCGACCAGAAGCAGGACGGGGACAAACCGCGAAACCGGCCGATGGGCGTCGATCATGGAGCGATCGGCATCGGCTACGTGATCGACATCCTCCGATGGGTCCCGTACGTCGACGTGCATGGCGGCGTCTACCGGCTCTGGGGCGGTACGCTCGACGAGGCGAAGTTCCTCCCCGGGCTCTCGGCGGGAGTGGGGATCGACTACCAGCTCAATCGTCGATTCGCGATCGGCGCGGCGGGGCGCCAGCACTTCATGGTCAGCAAGATGGACACGTACCCCTCGTACACGACGGTGCTGCTGCGCTTCGAGTACATGTGGGGCTACTGACGCTCGCGCGCTAGAGAGAAGGGGTGGGAGCGTTCCCCGATACACGGCGCGGCGGAGTCACGCTGCGCCGGGCTCTTCTTCGCGCGGGCGACGGTCTCATCGGGTTGTCTCAGACGTTCGAAGGCGATGGCCTCCGCGTCATCGTCACGCACGACGCGTCGCTCCTCGCGGTGGTCGATGTCCTGGCCGGCGCGGTGGCGTTCCCGCTGGCCTCGGGGGAGGTGCTCGCGCCGTCGCGCTTCGTCATGGCGTTGCCTCCGCGAACCGTGTTGCCGATGCGCTTCGACGGCGCCTTCGTGAGCAGCCAAGGCGTTGCGAGCTTCTCCTCGATCGTCGCTCCGACACCGGCGCTGCTGCGTGTGAGAGGGAAGCAGGCCCCGCTCACGATGCACGATGTGCGAGAGGCGGCGGCCGAGCCCGTCATCGCCCTCGTCGACGCGGATGCGAGCGTGGCTCATCACGTCGTGTGCGCGCGCAGAGCGCTTCACGCGATGCTGGCCCGCCCGGCTCCGGTGCGCGAAGCCGCGCGGGCCTCCGGGGTCGCTGCAGAGACGCTGACGCGGGCGTTCCAGCAGGCGTACTCCATCTCGCCGAAGCAATACATCCATCGCGCGCGCCTCTTCGGTGCGGTGCTCCGCTTGCTGTCCGGCAGGGCGATCGTCGAGACCGCGCTCGACGCGGGGTTCAACGACGTCACGCGGTTCTACGTGCAGTTCCGTCGCCTGCTCGGGGTCACGCCGGGCGTCTACGCGTCGATCAGAAAACGCCAAGACGTCGACCGCTCGACCGGGGGATGACGTGGAGGTGCTCGGTAGCCGTGCTGATCTCGTCGTCGACCTGACCTTGGTGACCAACGTGCTCGCCCCGATCGCGGCGCTGGTGAGCTTTCGCTTCGTGCGCCGGCGTCGCCACGACGTGCACCGCAAGCTGCAGCTCGCGCTCCTCTCGATCTGTGTGCTCGCGGTCGTCGCGCTCGAGACGAGGATTCGGCTAGCCGGCGGCTCCGGGGTGTTTCTCGGGCAGTGTCCGCCTGCATGGGCGAAGGCGAGCCGGGTCTTCCTCGGGGGCCACATCACGGTCGCCGTGCTCACGTACGTCACGTGGGCCGTCCTCGCCGTTCGCTCTTCGAGGCGCTACGCGACCTCGCTCCCTGGCGCGTTCTCGAGGGCGCACCGGCGCACCGGCTGGGCGATCTTCGCCGGCCTGTGCTTCAACGCCCTGTCGGCGATCGGGACGTATCTGCTGGCGTTCGTCGCCTGAATCGAGCGTGGCAGCGATGCCGTCGCGACGGTGATGCGGTCGCGACGGCGATGGTGCCGACCGGCTAGCGTTGGTGCCGGCGAGCCCGTGCTCAGGTGGCGGGCTTCTGGCTCAGTCCGAAGCCGTCGTGCAACGCGCGCACGGCGAGCTCGGTGTACTTCTGGTGGACGAGGCAGCTCACCTTGATCTCGCTCGTCGAGATCGCCTGGATGTTGATGCCCTCGGTCGCGAGGATGCGGAACATGCGCGCCGCGATGCCGGCGTGCTCGCGCATGCCGAGGCCGACGATCGAGACCTTCACGACGTCCTCGTCGTAGCGGATCTCCTGCGCACCGAGGCGCTTGCCGACCTCGTCGATGAACGGCTTCGCGCGGACGAGGTCGGTCGTCGCGAGCGTGAAGGTGACATCGGCGCGATCGGTGCAGCCCGTCGTCGCGTTCTGGATGATCATGTCGACGGAGACGTTCTTCTCCGCGAGCGAGGTGAAGAGCTCGGCGACGATGCCCGGCTTGTCGTAGATGCCGACGACGTCCACGCGTGCCTCGGACTTGTCGTAGGCGACGCCCGCGACGACGACGTCCTCGAGCGACTTGTCCTCGCCGGTCACCCAGGTGCCGGAGGAGTCGTTGAACGAGCTTCGGACGTGGATCGGAACGCCGTACTTCATCGCAATCTCCACGCTGCGGATCTGCAGCACCTTCGCCCCGAGCGACGCGAGCTCGAGCATCTCCTCGTACGAGATCTTCGAGATCTTCTTCGCCGACGGGCACACGTTCGGGTCGGTCGTGTAGACGCCGTCGACGTCCGTGTAGATCTCGCACGCGTCCGCGCCGATCGCTGCCGCGACCGCGACCGCCGTCGTGTCCGAGCCGCCACGGCCGAGCGTCGTGATGTCGCCGTTCTCGTCCACGCCCTGGAAGCCGGCGACCACCGCGATCTGCCCCTTCTTCAGCGTCGAGAAGATCTTCGACCCCTCGATCGTCTTGATGCGGGCCTTGGTGAACGCGCCGTCGGTGAGGATCTTCACCTGATGGCCGAGGAGCGAGCGCGCCTGGCCGCCTTCGGATTGGATCGCGAGCGAGAGGAGCGCCGAGGTGACCTGCTCGCCGGTGGAGGCGATCACGTCCATCTCTCGAGCTTCCGGGACCGCGACTACCTCATGCGCGAGCTTGAGGAGGCGGTTGGTCTCGCCGCTCATCGCGCTGACGATGACGACGACGTCGTTGCCCTCTCGCTGCGTCGCTAGCGCTCGCTTGGCGACGTTACGGATGCGTTCGACCGACCCAACAGAGGTACCCCCAAACTTCTGGACGACGAGTGCCATGGGTGCGTTTTCGGCACTCTCTACGGCCGCTCTCGCGGTACGTCAACAGCCGCTATCGGCATCATGCTCGGCCGCGCTAACCTTTTTGCATGCGCCGCGCTGTAGCACTGTTCCTTCTCGCTTCTTCCGTTGCGTCCGTCGCCTGTGGGGACGGCGGGCTCTTCTCGATCTTCGACGGCGATGACGACAAGAAGGGCGGTGGCTCGGCCACCGGACCGAACGGCGGTCCGTTCGGCGGCGGGAATGGCGGCGGAAATGATGGCGGAGCCGGCGAGGGAGGGCCCGGAGACGGGTGCAACCCGAACCTCACGGGCCTCGTCCGTGACTTCAAGGGCGCGGACGTCGCCGGCGGCCATCCGGACTTCCAGGCCTACTCGGGGGCAGCGCCGACGAAGGGACTCGTTCAGGCACTGCTCGGCGCTGACAGGAAGCCCGTGTTCGCATCGACGACCGGTGACGGCTCGCACGGTCGGCAGCTGACCGGCAAGGCAGAGTTCGATCAGTGGTACCGCAACGTCGACGGCGTCAATCAGGCGTTCGAGTACGTGCTGCCGCTCCAGCCCGGCCCGAACGGCGTCCTGACGTTCTCGAGCAACGCGTTCTTCCCGATCGACGGCAAGGGCTTCGGCAACTCGGGCGAGGACGAGAACAAGCAGCAGCGCAACTTCCACTTCACGTTCGAGCTGCACCTCGAGTTCGTCTACCGCGGTGGCGAGACCTTCACGTTCACGGGCGACGACGACCTCTGGACCTTCTTCAACGGGAAGCTCGGGATCGATCTCGGCGGCCTGCACCCCGCGCACTCGGCCACCGTGAACCTCGACGACATCGCGGATGAGCTCGGCATCACGAAGGGCGGCAAGTACCCGCTCGACGTCTTCCACGCCGAGCGCCGGACGAACGCGTCGAACTTCCGGATCGACACCACCCTCGAGTTCGTCAACTGCGACCCGATCATCATCACGAAGTGATCGGGGTGCCGTTACGACAGAGCTGATCGACGAGCCGCAACATCGCCGGCACGCGGAAGGGCCCGTGCATCTCGGCGATCCGCTTAGGCGCGTCGACCGGCGCTCCCGCCTCGTCGACCCAGAGCGGCGTCGACGAGGAGCCGCGGAGGATGGGCGTCGCCGTCGAGCCGGCGAAGCGCGTCTTGGCGACGCCCACGACCGTCCGGAGCCGAGGCTCGGCCTCGAGCAGGCGTGCGCCGAGACCGGGCCGGCCCTCACCGAGCCACACGTGGCCGTCGACGATCGCCACCTCCGGCACCCTCGAGAGCGCGGCGAGCGCTGCGAGGAGGCACGGCAGCTCGCGCTTGTAGAATGCACCTGATTCGTACGGAGCCACCGTCGCGATCGGCACGACGTGCTGCTCGCTCGGCTTCGCCGCATCCCACGTAGCGAAGGCGACGACCGCTGCCCGCGCGCCGCCGCGCTCCTCGGGTCGAGGGCTGTCATCCAGGTAATGCACGTCGAGGCACGCGATCACAGCCATGCATCATGACCATCGCGGTCGCGAGCGCCAGGTCCCTCCGGTCTGTTCCCTCCGGGATCGATCCGTCGGTCCACGGGGCCGGCCGACCGCGGTGGCGAAGGCGCGGACGGAGCACGGACGGAGCGCGGACGGAGTGCCGCCGGATGTTGCTGCAAAAGCGAGCCTCGAGGGGAGGGGGGCATGCGCCGGCCTCCCTTCGGGAGCGGTCGCCGGCGGTCGCGCAGAAGGCAGGTTCGACAGATTCCACGTTCCGTGGAGCGTCCGGGGTTGACCCCCGGCGCGTGCTCGCCGATCGTCTCGCCAGGGAGAGGGTGGTGGGGTCCTACGCGGGGTACATCGTTCAGACGATCGTGACGCTGCTCGCGGTCTGCGCGCTGGCGTTCGTCGTCCTCTACGGAGCGCGGCGTCTCGGCATCGGTCGCCCGCGCGGGCCGATCGAGCTCGTCGGGCTCCTGCCGCTCGACGCGCGCCGGGCGATCTATCTCGTGAAGGTGGCCGGTCAGGTCATCGTCGTCGGTGCGTCGGAGGCCGGCCTCACGAAGCTCGGCGAGATCCCCGCGAGCAACATGCCGCCCGAGGAGAAGCCCGAGCCTACGGGCTTCTCCGACGTGCTCGCGCGCGTGCTCGGTCGCGAGGCCAACGGCTCCACGTCCGTGAACGGCGGGAGCGGCGGGCTCGGCGGGAGCGAGAAGAGCGGCTCCGCGTCGGTGAACGGCGGGAGCGAGAAGGACGGTGACGCATGACGCTCGCCGCGCTCGCCTTCGCGCCTGGAGACGCCGTGCGCGTCGACGACATCCTCGGCAAGCCGATCGCGCTCGTCGTGGCGCTGGCCCTCGTGTCCCTCTTGCCGTTCCTCTTCATGGGCGTCACCGCCTTCGTGAAGATCTCGACGGTGCTCCAGATCGTCCGCAGCGCGATCGGCGCCCAGAACGTGCCGTCGAACACCGTCATCATGGCGCTCGCGACTGCGCTCACGCTCATCGCGATGGCGCCGGTCGGTCAGCGGATCATCGACAAGGCCGCGCCGCTCGCGCAGGGCAAGACGCAAGACACGACCTACCTCGTGGAGAAGGGCATCGAGGCGGTGCGCGAGCCGATGCGTGACTTCCTGAAGGCGAACGCCGCGGAGAAGGAGCGCGCCCGCTTCTTCGCCGTCGCGAAGAACGCGAGGCCGGAGGCCGAGCGCGCGGCGGTCGGAGCGGACGACCTCACCGTGCTCGTTCCTGCCTTCGTCGTCACGGAGCTCACGGAGGCCTTTGCGATCGGCTTCCTCCTGTACCTGCCGTTCCTCGTCATCGATCTCGTGGTCTCGAACGTGCTCCTCGCGCTCGGCATGCAGATGCTCAGTCCCACGCAGGTCAGCCTGCCCTTCAAGCTGCTCCTGTTCGTGGCCATCGACGGCTGGGGGCTCTTGGCTCAGGCGCTCGTTGCGGGGTACAGATGAAGCCCATGAGACCCCTCTCGATCTCCGCCAAGGTCTCCCTCGCGATCTTCGCGACGTCGCTCGCGCTCATGACGACCGCGTGCGACCAGCTCAATCGGCCGCTCGGGAAACCATCGAGCAGCAGCTCTTCCTCGGGCTCGTCGGCGGCTGGCACCGACGGCGGTGACGGCTCGAACGAAGGCGGCTCGCCGGCTCCGACCATCACAGCTCAGCCGGGCGACATCCAGCTTTGAAGCGTCAAACGAGCTTCGCGAACGAAGTTCGAAGAACGTGCTTGATTTCTTTTTCACGGCGCGTAGAGTCCGCCGCCCTGACACAGGAACTGGGGCAATAGCTCAGCTGGGAGAGCGCCGCGTTCGCAATGCGGAGGTCAGGGGTTCGATCCCCCTTTGCTCCACCAGATTCCTCGCTCCGGCACTGCCGGAGTCAGCGCAGAAGAGGTGGCCGTCCGAAAGACGCGCCACCTTTTCTTTTTTGTTCTTCTGTCGGCGGCGACGGTCGAGCTTCTTTCTCGAGGGCGCGCGCGCGTCGCTCCTCCCTCATGGGAGTTGCTCGCTTGCTCGTTCGTGAGACCGCGCGCTCGTCGCTTGTCCGTGAGATTGCGTGCTCGGTCCTGTCCATGAGACTGCGCGCCGTCGCTCGTCCGTGCCCGCTCTCGTTGCTCGTTCGTGAGACGCGCGCTCGCGCTCGTCGGTGCCGGCCATCCGTGCGGCCCTTGCCGCGCATGCGTGAGGACGCTCTCGCCCCTCTTCGTGAGATCGCGCGCTCGCGCTCGTCGGTGCGGTGGCCATCCGTGCGGACGCGCTCTCGTCGCTCATCCGTGAGGACCTTCCCGTCCGTCGTCCGTGGGGGCGAGCTCCGTCCAGTTCGTGAGGATGTGCTCTCGTCGCTCGTCTCGTGAGCGAGTCGCTCCATCCGACGACGCGTTCTCGCCGGCGGAGGCGGTTCTCGTTCGGCGACGCGGTGCGATGCGAAACGCCGCGTGCGAGAGTCGTGTCCTCGCGCGTCATGCGTGCGTCATGCGTCCTGTCGTTGCAGAGCGGGGAGGCGTTGGTAGTCTGAACGTCCAACTATGTTCAGCCCGCGCGCCATGATTCAGGCGGCTGTTGGTTACGTGAGGAAGAACCCTGACGAGGTCGTCCGGGCTGCGGTCAACGCGACCGGCCTCCGCTTCGGTGTTCCCCTCGCGACGCTCCGCTGGTTTGCCGGTCAGATCAAAGGATCGAAGGCGCCGAAGGACGTGGAGATCTCCAGCGTCCCGCCCGCCCTCCGGTTCAGTGCCGTCGTCGATGCGATGGGCACGCCCGTCCGCGCCTCGGCGGCGATCAAGATCGACGAGGTCACGATCTCGGAGGAGTCGCTGCGCGTCGGCGTCCGTCTCCGCGACGTGAAGCTCGCGCTCGCCGGCGAGAGCGACTCGCCCGTCGCGACGCTGATCAAGTCCGGAGCGCTCGACCTCTCGAAGCCGGGCAACCTCGTCAAGTTCATCCCGAAGCGCCCGCCCGCCGTCGTGGAGGCCGACGGCGATCGCGTCGTCGTCGATCTCATGAAGGTGCCGAAGCTCGCGAACGACGCGCGCATTCGCCGTGCGCTCAGCGTGATCGCTCCGGTGCTCGGCATCCGCGCGATCGAGACGGACCGCGATCACCTCTACGTGAAGCTCCGCGCGACGCCGGCAGGACTGCCCGAGGCGCTCGGCAAGCTTCGCACGTCGCCCTGACGTCCCATTCCGGCGGCTCCGTGGCGGCGCGGGCTCGTTCGTGAGCGCCGAGCGGCCGATGCCGTGCGTGTGGGCCGACGATTCGATCGTTCGCTCCTTTCGACTCGTTCGAAGCGTGGCTCCTCGCCGTCCGGCATCTTAGGCGCTGGCCCGTCGGGGGCGGTGCCCCCCCTTCGCAGCGTCGTTTACTCGGTGAACGACCCTGCAGTGGGAGGGGGAGGATGGCCTTCAGGAGTCGTCGACCACGACGGGCATGTGCACGCTCTCCGCGTGCTCGACGGACAGGTCGGGCTTTGCGATCGCCTGCGCCCTCGGGAATCGCCGTCCTCTCGAGGGCCGGCTCGCTCAAAAGGGGGCGAGGCTCGATGATCAAGAGCAGGCTCGATGATCAGGGGCAGCACACCGTTCGCTGGCCAGTGAGGGCGAGGGAGGGCGCAGGGGCAGGCTGCTTCGTGCAGCTCTGCGTCGCGATCGAGCCCGTCCACTTGAGCGAGCTGAAGTTGTCTTGGCCCGTGTAGGAGCACGAGCCGACGTTGAGAGTGCGGTCGGGCGTGCCGGTGCAGTTCGACTGGTCGAAGAACTCGATCTTGCCGGTGCACGTCGCTGTGACCTGGCAGCCGCAGGCTCCGCAGGTCAGGTCGAAGTCGGTGCCTACGAGGTGCTTCGTCGGCGCACTCGCGGGGCAGGTGGCGTCACCGTCCGCGACGAGGCACGCCTTCATGTCCGCGGGCGGGTTGCAGGCGGCCGTGGGGGCGGTCGCGGACGTAGGCATGCACATGCGCTTGGCCTGCGTCGTGACGGCGCCGCGCGAGGGCAGCCCAGGAGAAGTGCATGCGCCGACGGCGGCAGTGGGGGCATCGATCTTTGAGTGATCGCCGAAGCGTCCGGCCACATTCCGACAGGCGCCGCCGTTCGGGTCGACCGTGACGCCGGGGGTTCCGCAGGTGCCGTTTCCGACGCCGGGGTTGCTGTCGTAGTAGCTCTTGATCACCCCGCTCGAGCAGTCGATCGTCGCCGAACAATCGCCGCACGCGCATGCGTTGGCGCCGGCAGTCGGGTTCTCGACGACGTCACCGGTGGTGAAGTCGTTCGGGCAGGCTCGCGTTGCATCGCCGAAGAGGACGAGCGTGAAGCCCGGCGCCGACGGCAACGTGCAGGCGTCGGGGGTACCTGGTCCCGGAGCATCCGGATCGACAGCACCGTCGTGCGGCGTGGATCCATCGGGTCGAGGCGCGCTTCCGTCGCCGAGCTCGTTCGAAGAGGCGTCCTCGCCGATCCCGTCGTCGCCGGCGCTCCCCGTGACGGTCAGACCGCACGCAGTGAAGCCGACGAGGCCGAGCCCGAGGAAGACCACGCGCGCGAGCATCGCTTCATTATCCAGTCCGTGTCGCCCTCGCGCAACGATCCGCATGTGGAGTGCAGTCCGCGGGCCGGCCCACAGCGGCCCACCGGCGCGCCGCTGGCTGCGCATGCGTGCGGACGTTCTCGCGTCACGTCATCGCCATCGTTCCGCCTCCCCGAGTCGACGTGCTCGCGGCGTGCAGGAGACGATCGCGACGATCGTTCGTTCGAGCATGCGTGCATCGCGTTCGCGTTCGCGTTCGCGTTCGCGTTCGCGGTCGCGGTCGTGTCGGTGTTCGCGTTCGCGTCGGCGTTCGCGTTCGCGTCGGTGTTTGCGTTCGCGTCGGTGTTTGCGTTCGCGTCGGTGTTTGCGTTCGTGTCGGTGTTTGCGTTCGCGTGCGAGCTCTCCGCATGTCGAGCTACCCGACTTCGCGCGCGTCGCGTCGCGTCGCGAGGTCTCGTGTCGCGGCGCTTCGAACGATCGCGTTGCGGCCTTGGTGCGACGAAAAGAGCGTCGACACGCGCCCGATGCGCGGTAGCCTGTGTGGCCATCGCATGGAACGCTCGCGGACGGCCTCGGCCCGGACTCTTGCTGTCGGCTCGCTGCTTGCTGGTGCCGTCGTCCTGACCTTCTTCGGTGCGACGACATCGACGACCGGTTGTTCCTCGGCGGAGGTCGCGCCTGCGCCCGACGCCGCCAAGCCGGAGTGCAAGCAAGGACCGTTCACCTTCTTCTGTGAGCCGCCCGCCCCGGGGCAGGACCGCTGCAATACCGGCGCTGGCGCGACGGGCTACCTCTCGCGCCTGCCGCCGAACACGGACTATCCGGTCGGCTGCGTCGTCAACTTCGTCGGCGCGCGCGACGAGCAGGGCGACTGCAACCTCGAGGCCGTGTGCAAGTGCGTGATCGGCGAGATCCCCACCCCGGTGAAGCCGCTCCCCGAAGCTGGACCGCCGGACGATCAGGACGCGGGTGATGCGGGCGATGGGGCGGACGCGGGGGACGCGTCGGACGACGATGCCGGAACGCAGCCGGAGCCCGTGAAGACGGGACCGGTCTGGCTCTGCGGTGACAGTCTGACGGATCAGGCGAAGTGACGCGCCGCGCGTCGAGCTCGAGGTGGTCGAGGTCGCACCTCGAGCGCCTGCTCGCGCCCAAGATCGTCTCGACCGTCGGTTCGTAGAAGAGAGCGCGGCGTGAAAGGTCGCCGCATCCCCGAACGTTGTTCGGGTAGCTCGCTCGCCGCGAGCCTCTTCCACGACGATGCGCCTCCTCCTCCACGTCTGCGCCAGCCTCACCGCCCTCTTCATCGTTTCCGCGACCGCGACCGCCTCCGCCTCCGCTTCGCCCTCGAACGCCAAGAAGGACGAGCGAGCTCCTCGGCCGACGATCACCTCGACGCGCGACGGACGCGACCTCCGCGTCGTCGTCCACGGCGTGACCGACTACTGCTCGAGCGACGCCCAGACGGAGATCTTCCGGACGAGCGACACGATCCGCATCCTCCACGACCGCCCCACCCGCGTCTCGAGGTGCATCTCGACGCAGGACCTCACGTTCGTCGTGAAGGACGTGGGCCCGGGCCGGTACCGGATCACCTACGAACGGATGCCCTACGTGGCGCCCGCCAGCCCGCGCACGGTCGCGTCGGCGATGGTGACCGTCCGCTGAGCCCGGCCGGCGGCGCTGCGGTCGAGCTCGAACCCCCCGCCGAGGCGGCCGTTTTCGGGGGCCGGAGCCTGCCGCCGAGCTCGTGCGCTGCCAGCATGCAGTTCGGCTCGCGGCGTGCTATGTCATCCGCGTTCCACCGGGGAGTCGCACAGTCCGGTAGTGCACAAGCTTTGGGTGCTTGTCGTCGCGGGTTCAAATCCCGCCTCCCCGACCATCTGCACACGCGAGCCCGGGTTCGACGGGGGCGCGTGTGGTCGTGGACTTTGTGGCTACGCCTCGGCTACACGTCCGGGCGATCGCGGGACGGGTAGGGACAATCGGAGTCGATCGGCGACGCCCGGGTGCGATAGACTCGTCGAGTCAGATGAGCGGGGGCTCGACCACGACCACTAAGCGTTGCGCCGAGTGCGGGAAGCCAACCGCGAACCCAAAGTTCTGCGATAAGTCGTGCGCGGCGAGGTTCAACAATCGGCGCACGCCGAAGCGAAAGCCTGAGGGGAAGTGCGGTGGCTGCGGCGCGCCGGTCACATCCGGGAAGCGGCGCTGCCTCGCCTGCCTGGCCGCTGATGCCGAAGCCGCGAAGGTTCGC
The DNA here is from genome assembly GCA_001899635.1 of Myxococcales bacterium 68-20. Taxonomy (GTDB): domain Bacteria; phylum Myxococcota_A; class Polyangia; order Polyangiales; family Polyangiaceae; genus Labilithrix. The sequence goes on from MKVQ01000018.1 coordinate 156,522, forward strand.
GCGGAAGGCATCATCACCGTTCGTCGTCTCGATGGCTCGATGGAGCGAGTGAAAACGAAGCCGATGTCCCTCAGAACGAGGACGGTCGTGCAGCCGGTCGCGCCCAAACGCCTCGCTCTCTCGACTCCCGCCGCGCGGGTCTTCGAGCTCGTTCTCGGCCTCCTCGCGGACGGACCAGAATGGCTCCGCCCCGTCGAACGGGCGCGCTACTCCACGTTGTTTCGAGACTTTGCACGCTTTCCTGTTCGCACGCGCGGTCAGGAGGACCCTACGGAGAGACTTCCCACTGAAGAACTCCCGAGGGCCGCAATCCAGTGGCTTGATGCACTCGCGACAGACGACGACCCGCTTCTCCTGTCCTTCGGCTTTGACGCCGTTGAATTCTTTTTCGAGCTCGTCACGGGGCGGCACGGTTACGGCAGTGAACCCGACCTCGAACCGATCATCGATATTCAGCCACCCATCGAGCGCGGCTATTTCTCCGACAAGCGTTCGATGCGGAAGCGCTACACGGAACGCGTGCTGGGGCGCCTTCCTGTCGTGGCGTGCATACCGCTGGGTGGGAGTATTCGTCGCGAGAACGGCGACGTTCTTATCTCCGGCGGCGAGCTCTTCGGGGTCCAGATCGTGCGTTGCCATCTAAGCGAGAATCCTGCCTACGAGACCACGCGTCTCGACGTCGAGTGGCCGCGCCTCAAGCCGTTCGATCGCGCGACGGAGTTCTCGTTCCGTTCACGGTTACTCGTCGCACGAACCGACGCGGGCCAGCTGACACCGTGGGCGCCCGGGATGAGGACGTGCCACGACGAGGGACCCCTGCTGGACCTGCCCGCGCATTGGATCACCGGCATCCTCGACATGTACGACGACCCACTGGCGAAGCGGCCGACACCGGTTCGTAGTTGGACTGTGTAGCTCTGCTCCGAGCACCCGGCGAGGACCATTGCACACGCGAGCCCGGTTTTTACGGGGTCGCGTGCGCTTGCGGGAATTTCTGGCGACGCCTCGGCTGCAAGTCGGGCGATCACGGCACAGCCACGAGGATCCGCATCGCCGAGATGAACGACGGTAGGTGGCCCTCCGTGAGTGAGTGGTTCGCCACAGTCCGGCCCTCTCGGGGAGCCGGTCGCCAAGCACGTCGCGAAGTCCGAGCAGGAGCGTCCGGACAACCGCCGAGAGATCGAGCGACCGGTGGACGGCCGCGAGCAGGTCGGGGGCGATGCGCTCGTCCGCGAGCCGCTCTCGGAGGAGGAACGCGAGTGCTCGTGCCGCGGCCTTCCGTTCGCGCTCGTCGAAGTGGCGACCGGCAACACCGCCAAGTACCTGACCGCGACGTTCGTTCAGAGGGTGAAGAATTTATGGGCGCGGCCATCGTCTTCGCTGCCCTGCAGCGTGCCTGACTTGACGGTGTCGGTAGCCGTGGCCGTTACCGCCTTCGGTGTTGCCCCGACGTAAGCGGTCTTCCCGACGTCGGCCGCCGTGAGACCTGCAACACTGGTAGTCTGAGCAGCAGTGGAGGGCTGGCCAATGCCGCGTACCGACGGCGCGGAGTTCACGATCGATGCCTCTGACATCCTGGCGGAAGTGGCGGAGGCGTTCGCGAAGAAGCGCGCGAACTATCTCGCGTCGCTGAGCCCCGAGCAGCGCGCCGCAGCGGAGGCGGCATTCGCGAAAGACGAGGCGGCAGCGCTTCGCAAGTGCGAGGAAGACGAGCGCGCCTACGAAGGCGAGCTTGAGGCCGTCAAAAAGGCTACCGACGCGTATCATCGCCAGATTCAGGCAGACCGCAAGGCCGGAGCTATCGGAACGCTCGCCGAGGTCGGTCGCCCCTTCGGCCTGTCCGCCGTTGCAGTGGGCAGAATCCTCGACGAGCACGGGTTGCGCGAGAGGTGGAATGTCGACGTCGAAGGCACGCCCCCCGGCATGCGTACGCCCGTGAGTGCGCCGCTATTTGGAACCCGGTATGTGAGAGTCGACGGCGGTCCGCTTCACATCGTACGAGGCGTTGTCGAGGGGGTCGCTGTGTTCGATCCTTTCGACGCCCGCGAGTACTGGATCGTCGCCAAGGTCCAGCCGCTGCTCGCTCCTCACGCCAAGCCGAGGAAGAAGTAGAGAGGAAGTCGAGCCGCTGTCGGGGCGCGAATTGCTCGGTTAGCGCCTTGATCTGCACCAGCGCCGAGGACTGCGAGCGCGGACGGCAAGACACAGTGTGTCTTCGGTGACCCCGTCGCAGTCTTCGCGCTCGCCGCGCGCATGCATCTGCCTCGTGAAGAGTTGACGCGCGTACTTGGTTCCGGCACACCACGCGGGATGAACGTCGTGGTTCAGTTTCCCGTGTTGCGAGAGGTGAAGGTCGACGCATTTCGAGGCTACCTCTCCGCGAAGACATCGGACGCCGAGCTTCTTGATCGAGCTGAACGACTGGTTGTGTTCGCGCGAGACGGTCAGGGTTTGACCAACGAAGAGGCTGCGGCTGCTGCCGATGAGATCGCGTTTTTGCTTGGGCTCGGGGCGGCAGCCTCCGCGCATCCCGATGGTCCAGGGATCATCCTTCTCGGCGCAGCTGCACGGGTTGCGCTGCGGCGCAAAGAAGATGTGACGGCGGCGCAAGTGCGCGCGCTCGCAACCGCCGGTTCACGTCCTCGTCAAGGGCTCGTGGCGAAGGCCGGGAGTGTACCTTTCGCTGCCGCGGTCGCGTATCTCGAGAATCACGGTGTTACCCCCTGACGCGCCGCGCATCGTGCACGTTGCGCACGGTGGCCGGACTCGAAGGGCGAGGGGCAGAGAATCAATGCGCCTTTCAACTTAGAACTTTAACTCGATATGTGTGCGTATTGCAGCATGCTCCAGGGCGCTCCAGGAGTGAAAGATCGAAGGACGTCACCCGAGAAACTTTTCGGCTGACCACGTACTCCAGTCCGACCCGGACAGCGCCCCCTGTGTCAGCGTAGTTGCCGGATGTCCTGAAGCATCGTGACGTGGGGCGAGTGATCGAGGACAGGTGACGACGTACTC
>MKVQ01000019.1:0-68247 GCA_001899635.1 Myxococcales bacterium 68-20
GTTCTTCTTCGACTGAACCTTGACGAGGGCGGCCGTGAGCGTCGTCTTGCCGTGGTCGATGTGACCGATGGTGCCGACGTTCACATGGGGCTTCGTACGCTGGAACTTTTCCTTGGCCATTTCAGTCTCCTACCGTCTCGCTGACGGCTTCGGGCGTAGCGCCGACGATTGAGCCCACCACGGGGCTTGAACCCGTGACCTCTTCCTTACCAAGGAAGTGCTCTACCACTGAGCTAGGTGGGCGTTGGTCAGAAGCAAGGTGAAGTGAGTGAAGTGAAGATGCGACGACGAGGCGGAGCGGGAGACCGGGTTCGAACCGGCGACGTTCAGCTTGGAAGGCTGACGCTCTACCAACTGAGCTACTCCCGCATGCGTCTCTGAGAAGACCTCGTCGTCACAGAACAGGGCGAAACAAGAACCGAACCGTACCGATGAGGAGTGGAGGGTGTTGGATTCGAACCAACGAAGGCATAGCCGGCAGATTTACAGTCTGCTCCCTTTGGCCACTCGGGCAACCCTCCGAAAACTATCGATAAAAAGACCCGAACGCGCTGCTGTTCGATCTTCGAGCTAGCGAGGGGACTTGAACCCCTAACCGCCTGTTTACAAAACAGGTGCTCTACCGATTGAGCTACGCCAGCGCGACCCTGCCGTGTCCGAGATGAAGGTTTTGCTTCAGCCCTGAATCGACGGGGGCGCGGACGTTAGCGCATGGCCGACAGCCGCGCAAGCAAGACAAGAGCCAAGAAAGACACCGCATTCCTGAGTCCGGGCGCTGTTCGGCGCCGTTTCGCGAGGAGCGCGAAGCGGGCCGTGGTTCGCATTGACGGCGCCGGGTGTCAAGCACACACGCAGTAGAGCCCTCACAACAGCCTAAAATCACGGCGCTCGCGCTTCGCGCTGCAGCGCGGCGTGTGTGCTCGCCGCGCTGCCCGCGGTCACTTCTTCGCCCGCGTTGCCGCGCCGCTGCTCGCCTTCGCGGCGTCGTCCGCTGCCTTCTTCTTCATGATCTCGAGCGTTTTTTCGAGCGTCTCCTCGGTGAAGGGGAATCGCTTGATCGTCGCCTGCTCCTCCTCGAGCGCGCGGTCCATCTCGGCCTTCGCGCTCTCGGCGCGCTTCATCCATGCGGAAGCGACACCGGTCCGCTCTCCGAGCGCGAGGGTGCGCTTCATCATCTCGATGCCCTTCTCGAGCAACGCGCGGTAGCGCACGTGCATGATCCCGTAGAAGAGCTGCTTGTCGCTCTCCGTCTTCGCCTTGTCGGTCGGCGGGATCATCATCAGGTGCTGGTGGAGCGAGCGATACATCTCGCCGACGCGGTAGCCGCTCATCGCCGCCCAGTGGAGATCGACCGAACGGATCGCGTCGGCGTACGACGACTGCGCGTCGAGCAAGAGCTGGCAGCGCATCTCGAGCTTGTGCACGAAGTCGGGCGGCGGTGGGTTGAGGACGATCTTCTCCGAGCGCACCTTGCGGATCTCGCCCTGGGCGTACTTCAGCATCGCGGCGGCGACGGGCAGCTGGCCAGTCGCGCCGAAGCGCGTCTCCTCGACGAGATCGAGCCCGTCGTTCACATCGCGTGAAGCGCCGGTCTCGTCACCGGCGATGATGCGCGCGAGCCCACGCGCGCCGAGACCGAGCATCTTGTCGGCGACCTCGATGCCGGGACGCGCGAGGATCTGTTCGCCGACCTCGCCGAGCGCGATCCAATCCTCGAGGTACGCATCGAGTGACACCTCGCGCGCGAGTGCGCTCCGCGCGTTGGGGTCGGTCGGAAAGCGGCGCACGACCTCTCGGTAGCGAGCTCGCGCCTTCTCGCGATCGCCGAGCCCTTCGTATGCGAGCGCGAGGTCGTAGATGATCTGCGGATCGTCCGCCGCCTTCGGGTCGCCGGCGATCAGCGCCTCGAATGCGTCGACCGCCTCCTGCCAGCTCTGTGCGAGGAGCGCTCGCTCCCCTCGGGCCTGGAGCTCCTTCGCGGTCCCTTCCGCGCGTGTCCCGATGATCTGGTTCGACGCGTCGATCGGCTGAGGTGCCTGCGGTGTCCTGGCAGCCTCCTGCGGTGCTCCTCCACACGCGGCGGCAGCGAGACACAGCCATGCGGCGGCGAGCGACGGCGAGGGGCGAAGCGTGCGACGGCGATGCGTCATCATCGGAAGGATAGGACGTCGGTCGAGGCCATTGGTTCCAATCTCTACGAGCTCTCGCTGGCACACCTCTTGGCGCCGCGCAGTCAGGGTTGCGGACGATCTCGATCTCGATCGCGAGCGCGAAGCGAGAGTGACCGCGAAGAGACGGCTGCGACTCTGGCGGGAATGAACGACGGTGTTACGACGTAGGCGCTTCGTGGTGCATGCAGCAGGGGGAGAGTGCGAAGCGAGAACGCCTCTCATCGGGGACGAACCGAGCCGCTGACTTCATGCCGGTCTCTGAACGCACGTTCGTCAATCGCGACCGTGCCAGCAACGGAGGATTCATGGACCTGTCACGTCTCAGCGCCAGTGATCTCGAAGCTCAGGCCCGCAGCGTCGAGCTGCAGATCAAGAGGCTCGATCATCGGCCGAGGCCGACACCATCCGAACGTCAGCTCTCGATCGAGCTGAAGAAGATGCGCCTCTCCCTGAAGGACCGTTTGGCAGAAGTGAAGTAGACGCCCAAGCGTCAGGCGCCACGCGAGAAGTCGGCGCGCGCGCAGCGCGCTACTTCCGCGGGGCCGGAGACGAGCTCGATTCGGTCGGGGCGTCCTTCGAGCCGTCGTGACGCCCCTTCTTCGCGTCCTTCGCCGCGAGCTCCTTCGCGTCGTCGAGCTCCGATCGACGCGATGTGGTGAGCCCCTCCGTCCCCTCCGAGAAGACGACGGCGTTCAACTCGTCGAGCGCCTCGTTGGTTCGCGTCTTCCAGTCGACCGGCAAGACGCCGGGCGACCGCTCCTCGTACGTCCTCGCGACGGAGAGCCAGTGCCGTGCATCGGACTTGTAGCCGATGCGGTAGTCGGTCATCCCGCGAAGGTACGCGTACTCGGCCTGCTCCGGCATCGTGAGCCGCTTCATGTCCGGCTCGAGGTCCCGCAGGATCGCAAGCGTGCGGTCATGGTCGTTCTGCTCGAAGGCGCGCTGCCCGCGCGCGAGTTGATCGCGATACGTCGTGCACGCGCCGGTGCCGAGCGCAGCCAGAACGCCAATCGTCACGAACCAACGCGAGAGAACCATGCTCGCAGTATCGACGGAGCCTCCGGCGTTGCCAAGCGGCGCGCTCGTCGCCACCGGCGTCGAATGCGCTCGCGAGCTCCGCCGCGAACCGACGCGAGCGCGAACGTGACGCCGTCCGACCGAGCAGCAACGTGCTCGGTGCAGCGCTCACGCTGACGTCGACCGACTCGCTTCAGCGTGACGCGAGCATCGCTCGTGTGGACGAAGTCGATGCCGCCGGGACCACCGATCGTGCGGAGCAGACCTCGAGGCCCTCGCCTCGGTGATGGAACGACGACCGAGCCGGAGGCCGATTCGGCGCGCGCGGACGATCGCCAGGTCGATGTCACACGCTTGCCCCACGACCTTTCGCAATCCGCCCTGCGGCAAGGGCGCCCCGGTCCGGTGGAGAACCCGTGGAGAACTCTCGCCCCGAGGACGATGGACGAGGGTGGACACGGCCTTCCTTCCACCGCCGTTGCCTCCTGCCGGGCGCGATCAGCGAGGTGAACGCCGGGCTACACGCGAATGAATACGGGCACTTGAGGTTGCAGCACGCCCGCGTCCGGCCGAGGGCAGGCTCGGACGCGTCGCGGCGTATGGAGGGGAGTCGACCAAAGCGCCGACCCCCGGCAACGGTCCACGAATCGACGTCGGTCTTCAGACCTCGTCGCGTTGACCGGTCACCTCTACCAGACTAGGGTTTTTCCAGGATGTCACAGCTCCCCGTGCCCTTGCCGCCCAGGGCGGCCACGCCCGACGCGGCTGGCGCGGACCGTGATTTGGGGATGGAGGGGATGCCGATGCGATTCGGCAAGTACACCCTCATCCGCAAGCTGGCGATGGGAGGAATGGCGGAGCTGTTCCTCGCGATCCAGAAGAGCGTCGCGGGCTTCGAGAAGCTGCTCGTCATCAAGCGAATCCTGCCTGCGATGAACCAGGACAGGGCGTTCATCGAGATGCTGCTCCACGAGGCGCGCATCGCGGCGACGCTCTCGCATCCGAACATCGTCCAGATCTTCGACGTCGGTCAGGCGGACGGCCAGTACTTCATCGCGATGGAGCACGTCCATGGCGAGGACCTGCGCTCGATCGTCCGCCAGATGAAGAAGAAGGGCGTCGTCGAGTTCCCGCTCGAGCACGCGCTCGCGATCGTCCTCGGCATGTGCGCCGGCCTCTCGTACGCCCACGACAAGCGCGATCTCGACGGCACGCACCTCTCCATCGTCCATCGAGACATCTCCCCGCAGAACATCGTCGTGACGTTCACGGGTGACGTGAAGATCGTCGACTTCGGCATCGCCAAGAGCGACACGCGCACCGGCGAGCAGACGAAGAGCGGGAAGCTGAAGGGCAAGGTCCCGTACATGTCGCCCGAGCAAGCTCGCGGCGAGGTCATCGACGCGCGGAGCGATCTCTTCGCCACCGGCACGATGCTGTTCGAGCTCACGACCGGAAAGCGCCTGTTCAAGGGACAGAGCGAGTACGAGACGCTGAAGCTGATCTGCGACCGCGAGTATCCGCGTCCGAGCTCGATCAATCCGGACTACCCGCCGGACCTCGAGACGATCGTGATGCGCGCGCTCGCCAAGGATCCGGACCAGCGTTACCAGAGCGCCCGCGAGATGCAGGCCGACCTGGAGGCGTTCGTTCGTCGCCACCAGATCGCCGTCTCGAGCCTCGCGCTCAACCAGTTCATGCAGTCGCTCTTCGAGGAGAAGCTCGCGATGCAGAAGGAAGCCCTTCTGCAAGGCAAGCACCTCGCGGACATCATCGAGCTGCAGCACGCGCACTCCAACCCCGATCTCTCCGGCGGGTTCGACGTCGACGGCAGCGGGCAGCGCGTCGCCACCAGCACGCTGAGCATGCCCGCCGCCGCGCGCACCGTCACGGACGTCAGCGCGAACCGGCCGCCGAAGACGAGCGGCATGGTCATCGTCGGCCTCGTGGCGGCGGTGCTCGTGGTCGCCGGCGCGCTCGGCGGCGCGGGCTACGTGCTCGCGAAGAGGAACAACGAAGCGACCGAGCCGAGCTCGTTAGGGGCGACGACTCCAGCCAAAGGCTCGCTGGTGGTGACGAGCGACCCGGTCGGCGCGTCGATCTGGATCAACGGCGACCTTCGCCCCGAGGTCACGCCCGCCACGATCAAGGAGCTCCCGACGGGCGTCGCGCTCGACGTGAAGCTCACGATGGATGGCTTCGAGCACGCGAAGCAGAAGGTCACTCTCGAGGAGGGCCAGGCGATCGACGTGAAGGTGGAGCTGAAGAAGGGCTCCGTCATCGCGGACGTCAAGGTCACGCCCAACGGCCTCACCCCCACCTTCGCGATCGATGGCAAGCCGGTCACCGGCCCGCGCATCGAGGGCGTGACCTCCGGTGTCTCGCACAAGCTCACGGTCAATGCGCCGGGCTACAGCGAGGGATCGGTCACCTTCACCGGCTCGCCGCTCGAGACCAAGCATCTCGAGATCACGCTCGAGAAGCTCCCCGAGCCTCGCCACGGGGGCGCGGTTCCCGCCGCCCGTCCCGCAGCGCCGGCGCCGCAACCCGCGGGGAACGGCAAGCTCAACGTCGGTGCATCCGGCGGCTGGTGCAACGTCACCGTCGACGGCGCCGCTCGCGGGGCCACGCCGGTCGCCGGGCTCGAGCTACCGGCCGGACCGCACAAGCTCACGTGCACCACGCCGGACGGGAAGGTCCGCGACGCGACGGTGACCGTGCCGGTGGGCGACACCGCCCGCTACAAGTTCACGCTTTAGCCGGGCTCCCCGCGCGCGCGGGTTATCGAAGTAGCGCTTCGTTTCGCGCGCTGCTGGGCCATGCGACAGCGGCTTCGATACGCTTGCAGCGGGCAATGGCGCTCCTCAAGCTCACCTCCGCGGGCCTCGGTGCCGGACTGGTCCTGCTCGCGTCGACCGCGTCGGCGCAGCCGCAGAAGGGCTTCGTCCTCGATCGGTTCGATCCGTCGGAGCGCGGGAGCGAGTGGTTCGTCCTCGACTCGCTCGATCTACGCGGTCATCTCCGTCCGGCGGCCGGAGTGGTCGGGACCTGGGCGTACGACCCGCTCGTCGTCTACGACGGCGAGGGCAAATACGTCTCGTCCCTCGTCGAGCACCAGGTCTTCGTCCATCCCGGAGCGTCGCTCGTCCTCTGGAACCGAGTGCGCGCCGCGCTCAGCATGCCGATCGCGCTCTACCAGTCGGGCGAGCCCATCGTCATCGGCACCAAGTCGTATTCGCCGCCGAGCAGCGCGGCTGGAGACCTACGCATCGCCGCCGATGTGCGCCTGTTCGGCAAGCACGGCGGAGCGATCACCGGAGCGCTCGGCGCCGCGCTGCATCTGCCCACGGGCTCGCGCGACGACTACACCAGCGACGGCTACGTCCGTGTCCTGCCGCGTGCGAGCATCGCAGGAGACATCGGGATCTTCACGTACTCCGCTCGTCTCGGCTGGCACTACCGCGCGCTCACGGAGACCTTCGAGCGCAATCCTCTCGGAAGCGAGATCACCTTCGGCGCCGCTGCGGGCGTCCGCGTCGCCAATCGCAAGCTCGTGGTCGGTCCCGAGGTCCATGGCAGCTCGATCCTCGATTCGCGCTCCTTCCTCGAGCGACGCGGGACTCCGGTCGAGGCGCTGCTCGGTGCACACTACACGGTCTCCGATTTCCGCTTCGGAGCCGGTATGGGGACCGGGCTCACGCGTGGCTGGGGGACGCCATCGCTGCGCGCCTTCCTCAGCGCGGAGTGGACGCCGGGCTGGTCCGAGGACACGGACGGCGACGGGATCCCGGACGCGGAGGACGCCTGCCCGTCCGTCACCGGCGAGCGCACGAACGATCCGAAGACGAACGGCTGCCCGCCGAAGACCGCGACGATCCCCCCGTCGTCGGATCGCGATGGCGACGGGATCGCCGATGCCGTCGACGCATGCCCCGACGCCGCCGGCGTGAAGAGCGACGAGCCGAAGAAGAACGGCTGCCCGCCCGATCGCGACGGCGACGGAATCGGCGATCTCGTCGATGCATGCCCGGACGCCCCCGGCCCGAAGAGCGACGACCCGAAGAGGAACGGCTGCCCGCCCGATCGCGACGGCGACGGAATTCTCGACGACAAGGATGCCTGCCCCGACACCGCGGGGCCGGCGAGCACCGATCCCGATCGCAACGGCTGCCCGCCCGATCGCGACGACGACGGCGTCTACGACGACGAAGACGCCTGCCCCGACGCGCCCGGCCCGGCCGCTCCCGATCCAAAGCACAACGGCTGCCCGCTGGCGCGGATCGAAGACGGACAGATCAAGATCGTCGACCAGGTGAAGTTCAAGTCCTCCAGCGCCGAGATCATGCGCGACAGCGATACGACGCTCCTCGCGATCGCGACGACGTTGAAGGACCATCCGGAGATCACGACGATCCGTGTCGAGGGCCACACCGACAACACCGGATCGGCCGGCGCGAACAGGCGGCTCAGCCAGCAGCGCGCCGAGGCGGTCGTGAAGTGGCTCACGAGCTACGGGCTCGACAGGAGGCGCTTCGACGCGAAGGGCTACGGCTCGACGCGACCGATCGACAGCAATGCCACGGAAGACGGACGGCAGAACAACCGCCGCGTCGAGTTCCACATCGCGAAGGGTGGCGAGGCGAAGCCGGCACAGGAACGCCCCGCGAAGAAGCGCTGACGCCTCAAAATTCGGGCGCCGGCTGGCCTCCACTCTCGGAGCCGGGCTCGTTGCCCAAGCAGAGCCCCTCGCTCCGGTACAAGAACGAGAAGCGAAAGAGGACGCGGACGAAGTCACCGAAGGAGCCGGCGGTGGTGCCGTCCGGGAGCTGGTAGAAGTCCCACTGCCCGAGCCTGGAGAGCCGTAGCTCGTCGAGCTCGTCCATCGTCACGACATCGTCGGCGTTGCCGTCGAGGTCAGCCTTCGCGAAGGGGTCGAGGCGAAGGCCCGCCGACGACGAAAGCGCCTCGCGGAACAGGTTCTCCGCCGCGAAGCGCACCGAGACCTCGTCGCGTCGTTTCTCGAGGATCGTGACGCCGCGCGCGGCAGCTCGACATCCGCCGAAGCGAGTCGCGGTGCGCAGCGAGTCGAAGCGAAGCCGAATGCGGAGCTTCCGCGTGGCGAACTCCGTCTGCTTCGTCGCCGTCGCTTCGACGATCGCGTGCGCGGGAGCGCCTTCGGCGAGCTCGATGAGATCCTTCGACGTCACCCCCTCCCCGAGGCTCGTCTCCGATCCCGGCGGTCCGAAGATGATGCCGACGTCGGGGCACTCGGCGGGCTGGATCCCGTTGAACGTCTGGACGACGCCAAGGCGTGGATCGAAGACGACGTCGCTCCTCGCGCCGCGTCCGCGGAACGAACAGATGTCGGTATCGCCGATCCGACCGAGGGTCATCGTCTTGAAGCCGAGCACGACGCGATCGAAGCGGAGCGCCCAACGGTCCAGGGTCTCCGTTTCGGTGACACCTTCCTGCGTCTGCACGCTGACCTTAAAGGTGAACTGCACCGAGCCGAGGCCGACCGCCTCGTCCGCGGGCACACAGGCCGCGAGGGCGCCGAGCCCGAGCCATGCGCAGAGGAAAGCAGCGCGCATCAGAAGCGTCCCCCGACGCCGGTGACTTCGGGCGACAGGGTGGCATCGAGCGCGCCCCCGATCCGGCCGCTCGCGCCGAGCGGGCATCGCTTCTCGAAGCACAGGTCGAGGCAAACGAACACCGGCGTGCGCGACGGCGGAACGGCGACGAGCTGCTCGGGGAACGCGGGCTGAACCGGCCTCATCAGGGCGCCATTGTACGTCACGAAGCGCGCTCCGGTCCGCTACGCCGTCCCGAGATCCATCGAGAGCGCGACGGTGACGACGTGCGGGAGGTTCGTGCTGGTCTCGGGCCGGCACGAGCCGGCTGGTGAGCTCGGACCTTCGCCTCGGGTCGCGCGGCTCAGAGCACCTGGCAGGCCTGCGCGATGCACTGCGTGGCGAGCGCAGCGCAGCGCAGCGCGTCGGGGCAATCGTCTCCGACGAGGCACGGATCGCCCGCGGCCGGCGCAGGACGACACGAGAGACCGCCGCTCTTGTCGGGCCCGCACGAGCCGGCGCATTCCGCGCTCGAGGTGCAGGCGGCTCCCACCGGTCGATCGGCCTCACAGACACCCGCGCCACCGCAGTGCAGGCCCGCACCGCAGCTCCGATCGCTCGAGCACGGCTCGCCCGCGGCGCGGGGGACGATGCATACCGAGCCGTCCTTGCCGAAGTCGCATGCGAGTCCGTCCCCGCATCGGCTGTCGATCGTGCACGGCGCGCCGGGCGCCGGCAGCGTTCCGCATACGAAGTCGGCACTGCAGCCGAGATGGCCGGCGCAGAACGGTTCTGCTGCTGCGCATGGCTGTCCCTCGCCCGGGAGCGGGAGGCACGTTCCATTGTCGGCGTTGCAGCCGAGCCCGGGCGCGCAGACGGTCCCTCGTGCACACGGCTCGTCCTGGGCGGGGCGGGCGGTACACGCGCGAGTGCCGTCGTCGCAGAAGAGCGTGGGCTCGCAGTCACGATCTTCGACGCACGCACCGCCGCCCCCGAGCCTTGCGACGCACGTGCGGGCCCCGCCGCACGACTGGCCCTGCCCGCAGTCGCTCGCCTGCGCGCACGTGGGCGGAGGTGCAGCGCAGCTCCCAGCGGCGCAGACGAGGCCGACGGCGCACTCACCGGCTTCGGTGCACGCGGCGCCGATCGCGCCGAGCGCCACACACGAGCCGCCGAGGCATGCGAGCGGCGGCGCGCACTCTTCCGTGACCTCGCACGCCGTGCCCGCGGCCCCCTGGGGGACGCACGTTCCCTCGGCCGGGCTGCAGACGAAGCCGCTGGCGCAGCGGAACTCGTCCTGACATTCGATCCCCTGACGGCCTGCAGCGGTGCACTTGCCTGCGACGCAACGACCGGAGCCATCGGCGCAGTACGGCGTCTTGCACGTCTCGCCCATCTTCGCCGGGTCGATCGCGAACGGGGCGCACGACGCGAAGACGACCGTGCCACTCGGAGCTCCGCACGCCGGCGTCGCCACGTCGAGCTTCGCGACGCAGGCAGTCGCCGCGGCCTTGTCGATCTTCGCTCCCGCCGTCACGAACTGGCCCCACGCAGCCATGCACTTCGCGGAGACGCGTGCGGTACAGGCAGCTAGATCGAGGGCCCCGCCCGGCACGAGCGTGCCGCAACCACAGGCCTGGGCGCGGGAGCAGATGAGCGCCGCGCTCGGAGTGCAGTAGTCGCGCTCGAGATCGCCCTCCGTCACCGGCGGCGCGTCGGGCGTCGCGTCAGGGCTGCCGGCATCGTCCGTCGGCTCCTCGTAGGGCGGCGGCGTCGCATCCGGGCCAGCGTCGGGCGTCGGGGCGGGATCCTCGTGGGCATCGGAGCACGACGCGATCGCGAGCACGGACAAGAGCACCAGCGCACCGAGCGAACGGAAGACCGGCATGCGAACCATTTCGTCCTTCCCTGGTCAGCGGTGACGCCGGAGCCCCCACGCTGCCGTATGCGCATATCCAGGCACCGGGACGTTTTGATCTCGAAAAAGGACGTCGCTCTCGAATTCGCTCGACGCGCGTGACCGCATCGTCCCCTCGTCCTCCTCGATCTCGGGGGGGCACGAGGACATCGGTCGACGAGGGCGAAGCTCCACGCGCCCGTCCATTGTCCTAGACTGCGGCCATGCGCGGCCGTCCCCCCCGTCTCTCACGCGAGCTCGTCGTGGACGCGGCCGTCGGCGTCGTTCGTGCCGAAGGGCTCGAGGGGCTCACGATGCGCGCCCTCGCCGAACGGCTCGAGGCCACCCCGATGGCGCTGTATCGCCACGTGGGGGACAGCGACGAGCTCGCCCTCCTCGTGATCGACGCCATCTTCTCGGAGCTCGTACTCCCCGAGGAGGGGCTCCCCGCGCTCGAGTGGCTCCGGGAGCTCGCTCGTCGGATCCGGGCCCTCGGCCGAGCGCACCGCGGCGTCATGGACGTCCTCCTCGAGGAAGGTCCGGTCGTGAAGAGCACGCTGGTCATTCTCGACCGCGTCGTGCGCAAGCTCCACGAAGCCGGAATGAGCTGGAAGACCGCGTGCGCCGTTCACAACACGTTCCTCTCCTGGCTCGCGGCGTCCATCCGGCGCGAAGAGAGGTGGGCCGCTCGTACGGACGGAGAAAAGCGCCCGCTCCGCCGGTTCCTCGCCATCGCCGCGGAGATGCCTCGATCCGACTATCCCGGACTGGCGCAGGTGATGCCGCACATGCCCGGCGACGACGTCGGTGCCGAATTCGAGCTGAGCCTCGACTTCATGCTCGACGGCGTCGCGGCGACGATCGCCCGGGAGCAGGCCCGGCGGGAGAAACGCCGGACCGCTCCTCGCGAGCGCTGATCGGCTCAGGCTGACGCGCCGGCGTCTCCGGTCGCGCTCTTGCCACCGCCCATGTCCCAGCTCTCTTCGAGACGATGGACCTCGCCGAGGAGCGAGGCGACACCGCCGGCGCGCTCGACGAGCGCATCGCGCGAGGCGACGAGCCGCCGGCGGAGGAGCGCGAGATCCTGACCGACGAGCACGCCGCCTAGCTTGACCGGAACGCCGCGGACGATGACCGTCTCCACGTTGCCCGCGTGCGCCTGCATCACGACCGCCTCACGCGGCCGGTTGAGCGGCGTCAGGTTGAGAGCGTCGGCCGAGAGGACGACGAGGTCCGCGTCCTTTCCCGGCCGCAGCGAGCCGACTACACGTCCGAGCCCGATCGCCTCCGCAGCATCGGTCGTCGTCGCCCGGAGCATCCGCGCTGCCTTGAGCGGAAGCGAGGACGGCAGGCCGACGCGCGCGTTCTCGGCCCCTCGCTCCGCCTGCATGGCGAGTCGCATGGCCGTGAACATGTCGCCGCCGTTGCTCGAGACGACGTCGCAGCCGAGCGACCAGCGCACTCCTGCGCACAGCGCGCGGCCGACGACCGGAAACCCCATTCCCATCTGAAGCTCCGTCTCCGGCGTCGCCGAGATCGAGCCGCCGCTGTCCCGGATCGCGCGGAGGTCGTCCTCGGACGAGAACGTGCAGTGCACGTACAGCATGTCGGCTCCGAGCAAGCCTTCGGCCGCCATGAGCTGGACCTCGCTCTTGTTCACCGGCCAGGCGGAGCAGTGCAGCGTGATGGGCACTCCGAGCGCGCGGGCCGAGCGGATCTCGTCCACGCTCACTTCCCACGGGACCTGCATCTCCGTGAGCGCCACGCCCATCCGTACGAGGCGGTCGTCGGAGGCAAGCCGCGATCGGCGCAGCCGCTCGGCATCGCGGATCCGCGCGCGATGGTCCGGGAGATCCGGCGAAGGTGTCGGCCCGGCGGCATAGCCATACGCGAAGAGAGCGCGACCGCCGGCGGCCTCGAGCCCGTCGATCGCGGCGTCGGCGTGATCGGGCGAGTAGATGCAGTGAGAGTAGTCGACGAGGGTCGTGATGCCGGCATCGAGCGCCTCGAGCGCGCCGGCGTGGTTGGCCACGAGGATGTCCTCCGGCCGGAACAGCGGCGATAGCTTGACGCGAACGGCCGCGAGATAGTCCATCACCGTCCAGTCGGCCCCGAGCGCGCGCAGCGGCGTCTGCCAGGTGTGGCGGTGGGTATCGACGAGGCCGGGCATCACGAGCTTGCCCTCGAGCTCGAGGACGCGCGCGTCCGAGACCGACAAACCGGGCCCGATCGCCGCGATCTTTCCCCCTTCGATCAACACGTCCGCGCTCGGGAGGTCCCCGAGCTCGTCGTCGCACGTCACCACCGTTGCGCCCCGAAGCAGCCAGCGTTCGCTCATGACCTAGTTATAGTATACGTCGTATACTAATCCAGTCGATCGTCGAGCGAGCGCAAGGGAGACCGGACGGGGACGCGTGGATCAGAAGCCTCCCTCGACCCCGAGGCTCGGAACGCTCACCGGACCGATCACGCGCTCGTAGCATCCCGGCACCGCCGGAGTACTGCCCGGCAACGCGAGCGCCGTCCGGCACGCATAGCCGGTGACCTCGCGGGATAGCGTGGCGTTGAGCGCCTCCAGCACGACCCCGATCCAGCCGTCCCTGCCCATCTGCCATCGCTTCTCGAGGCGCAGGTCGGCGCGAACGAATACCGGCGTACGCGACGGCGGAACGCCGACGAGCTGTTCGGGGAACGCGGGCTGAGCCGCGCTCATCGGAATGCCACTGTACGTCACGAAGCGCGCTCCAGCGCGCCACTGCTTCCCGAGATCCACCGAGAGCGCGGCGGTGAAGACGTGCGGGCGGTCGTACGCCGAAAGGACTCGCTGTCCGTTCACGGTGCGCATCGAACGCGAGAGCGTGTACGAGGCGAGGCCCGCGATCCGCTGCGTGAGCTTCCGGCGAACGCCGAGCTCGAGTCCGAACGCCGAGCCGCGGCTCTTCCCGAGGAGGGAGTCGCTCCGCTCGATGTCGACCAGCTCGACCTGCGCGGTGCCGAGCGCGTCGTTGAGGTCGTAGAACGCATTGTGGAATACCGTTCCCGTCGCGGTGAAGTCGCTCGGGAGGTCCACCTCGACGCCGGCGCTCGTCTGGACGGCGCGCTGGAGCCCGCCACGGAGGCGCGCGATCGTGATCCCCGGCAGCGCGATCGGCGTCGACGGCGGCTGGCTCGCGACCCCGTACGCATGGATGATCCGCAGGCGATCATTCACGGCGAAGCGGGCCGTCAGCCGAGGGTCCACCGCGAGCGCACGAGCAGGCCCCGACCCATAGACGTCGAAGCGAACGCCGGGGACGATCTCCATCTTCGGGATCATCGTCAGCACCGCATCCACCCTCGCGCCGGTCGCATAGTCGACGCGCTCGACGAAGACGCTGCGCTGGCGGACGACGACGTCGTCATCATCGGCGTACGCCGGGAGCGAATCCGCGGTGTACGAGTCGACGACGAGATCCGCACCGGTTCGCAGCACGACCGTCCGTGACAGCGGCTGGGTGAGCTCGACACGCGCCCCCGTCATGACGTCGGTCGCGGCTCGGCGCGCATCCACCCGGGTGCGATCGAAGCCGACCGTGGTCGCGGCGCGAAGCCGGCCGCCCTGAGGCAGCGTGCGATCCCAGCGAACGTCCGCGCGATGGAACTCGGACGCGAAGAGGACGCGTGTGACGTCGCGAGTCACCGGGCTCGCGTTCGGATCGGCGAGGAGCCCACGCGTGCTCGGGTCGAGCGTCTGGCGCTGAGCCGCGAAGTCGTACGAGCCGAATCCGAGGACCGAGATCGTGTCGCGATCGCTGAGCGAATACGACACGCGCGCCTGGTAGTCGCGGTAGTCGAGCGTGGTGTCCGAGGACAACAGGCTGAAGAGCGCCGCCGTGTACGAGTAACGTGCGGCCGCGAGCGCCGAGCCCTTGCCGCCGGCGAAGGGCGCCTCGACGAGCCCGCCCGCGTCGATCAGCCGGAGCTGCCCTTCGCCGTGGAGTCGATCCCCGGGCGGCATCGCCTGCGACTCGACGATGCCGCCGGCGTATCGCCCCAGCGCGGCGGGATAGCCACCCCGATGGAGCTCGGTCTTCGCGATGAGCCCGGGATGCACGACGGCCGGGCCGAGCCCGAAGTGAAAGAGGTACGGAACTCGGACGCCTTCGAAGAAGTAGCCGACGTTCCCCGGCGGCGCGCCGCGCACGTAGAAATACGGCAGGCCGGTGAGCACCGGCGTCATTCCGGGCATCGCCTCGATCGCGCGGAACGGATCGCCGAAGGCGCCGGGGAGCTGACGTACCTCGGTGCGGGCGAGCGAGTCGGCCACGCCTGCCCCCACCGTGGCACGACCGCCGCGCACGATGACGTCGTCGGGGCGCTTTGCGCCCCGTGGACCAGGAGACGGTGTCGCCGGCTGGTCAGGCTCGGGCTCGGGCTCGGGCTCGGGTTCGGGCTCGCGAGCGGGAGCGGGCGGGGCGGCCTTCGTGAAGTCGAGGCGAAAGCGGACGGTGACGGCGATCGGCCGGCCGTCTCGCGTTGCTGGGACGAAGCGCGCGCCGCGTACGCTGTCGGTCGCGACGGAGGCGAACGGCTCGAAGCCCTCGAGGACGCGGATGTCCTCCACGTCGCCGGACACATTCACGCTCACCGCGAGGATCACGGCAGCGTCGCCCTCCGCGCCCGGCGGATATGGCGCGGCGACGGACTGGACGAGCCGCGGCGGGACGATCTGCGAGACCTCCGGAGGCGCCTCGGCGTCTGCCCTCGCGGGCCCCGGCGTCGCGAGGGCAAGCGCGAAGGCAGCGACGGTGAACGCATGCCGCACTGGGACACACCCACGGATCACAGTGCGACCTTACCCTGTTCAGCGGGCGCCCACCGGGGCGAAGCGCTACGGTGCCGGCCGCCGCGCCGCTGAAGACGCCCGGGACTCGAGCGCCACGCGCTACGGACGCGCGGCTCGCCGCGCCCCGCTCGCTCCGCACGCTCATCCGCGCAGCGTGCGGGCGTTCTCCTCGCCCGCACGCGCATGGATTGTCGTGGTGGGCGTGACGATTGCACGCAATGCCCGCGCGGCCGCCGCTGCCCCTCCGGGTCCCGGGCGCTTCCTCGCCGCACTCGAGACTACACGTCAAACGCGATAAACGCGACAAATGCGACAAATGCGACAAGCGCCACAAGAGGAGCTCTGCGAGATGGAACCGACACCGACGAAGCACGGGATCCCGCAACCGAGGGCGGCGAGGGCGATCGAGGAAAAAGCCGAGAACGCCGAGGTGGCGCTCCGCGAACGGATCGAGCACGCCCGTGATCTCGTCGAGGATCTGCGCGACCGCGCGGAGATCGCGTTTCACGAACGCCCGTATCTCCTGCCCGTGGCGACGGGCGTCCTCGGCGTCGGCGTGGGCATTCTCATCGGCTCGAAGCTCTCGCGCATCCTCCTCTTCACGGCCGCCGGCGCGCTCCTCAGCGAGTCGGTTCGTGGTCAGGTCGCGAAGATCTCGCGCGACTTCATCAGGGAGCTCGGCGAAGAGCTCGAAGAAGAGGCCGAAGACGAGGACATCGACGAAGGAGAGCCGTCGGTCACCTGAGCTCTCCCGCCGTGGACCCACGAGTAAGAGAGAGGGGAGCCGCCGGGGTCAGTCGACCTCCAGGTCGACGATGAGCGGAAGATGATCGGACGCGCGACGCGCCCGCGCGTCGTGCGGGATCGTGACTCCGAGCACCCGGACACCATCCGAGACGAAGACATGATCGAGGCGCAAGAACGGAAGTGCGCTCGGGAACGTCGGCTTCGGACGATGGCCGGGGACCAGTCGCTGTGAGTCGCGCATGCGCCGAGCGAAGCGCCGGTAGGTGGTGGCATTCGGGACCGCGTTGAGGTCGCCGCAGAACAGGCGCACCGGACCCATGTTCGGGCTCCCGAGCCACTCGGGACCGAAGAGCTCTCCGGACTGGAGCTGCCGCTCACGACGGGCAACCCCGAGGTGGGTGCTCACGATCTCCACCGTTCGCCGCCCGATCCGCGTGCGTGCCCAGATCGCGCCTCGCGGCTCCGATCGCGTACTGACCGCAGGAAACGTGGTGACGCGCATGAGCTCGAGCGGCGATCGGCTGAGAAGGGCGTGACCGTAGAAGCCGACGCCGCGACGGAACGTGCGGCAGAAGAGCAGCGTCATCCCCAGGCCGCTCGCGAGATCCCGCGCATGGTGCGCCCCCTCGGCGTCATCGGTCTCCGGCGCGTCGAGCTCCTGGAGAGCCACGAGATCGGGGCGTGCATCGGCGCAGACGCGCGTGATGTCGTCGATCGAGTCGTATCCGCCGCGCCCGATGCAGCGATGGACGTTGTACGTCATGACCCGAAGACGCGACACCGAGTCAACCTATGTCTCGAGTCCGAGGGATCTCGGGCTCGGGCGACGGAAATGAGAAGTGTGTGTGTGCTGGGACATCATTGTTCGACATCGCCGCTGAGTCACGAGGCCCGCACCTACGGTAGGCCGCGCCGGCGCGGAACGCGCGTTGCACATCAGACTCGTCTGGTGGAGCAAGTGATGAGCCACGAGAAGAGCAACCAGGCGGAGATCCCTCGCACGTGAGCGCCGGTGGGCCGAGTCCGTCGAAGAGCACCCTGCCGAACCGGGTCGACGCAAGCGCTCCTGGTGTTCGCAACCGTCTACGCTTCCTGATCGAGCTCTTCTCGGCCACTGCCGAGCGGTTCTCGGACAACGAGGGCTACCGTCTCGGCGCGGCGTTCTCGTACTACTGCACGTTCTCGATCTTTCCGCTGCTCCTCCTCTCGATCACGATCGTGGGATTCATCCTCGGAGACAGCGCCTCCGCGCGAGAGCGGCTCCTCGAGGTGCTCTCGGTACCGGGCTCCCCGATGCGCGACTTGCTCGATCGCACGCTCACCGCGATGCAGGAGAGTCGGAGCGCGCGCGGGGTCTCCGCCGTGATCGGAGTCGGAACGCTCCTCTTCGGTGCGAGCGGCGCGTTCGTGGAGCTCGATGCAGCGTTGAACCGGATCTGGTGCGTGCCGGAGCGCGAGTCGAAAGGGCTCCTCGGCTCGATCCGCGTCTTCTTGCTCGAGAGGCTCTCGGGGTTCGCGATCGTCCTCGGTCTCGGGCTCACGCTGCTGGTGTCGCTCGTCGCGAGCTCGCTGCTGTCGTTCCTCGTCGCGCGCGCGGAAGAGGAGGTCTCGCTCTCGATCTGGCCCGCCGTCGGCCGCGGCGCCGAGCTCGCGCTGTCGATGACGCTCCTGTGCGCCGTGTTCACCGCCGCCTTCCACCTGATCCCGCGCTCGCGCCCGCCGGTGCACGTCGTCATCCCCGGTGCGCTGCTGACCACGGTCATGCTCAGCGCGCTGAAGGAGCTCTTCGCGGCCTATTTCGCGCACCTCAAGAGCTACTCCGCCTACGGGGTCGCCGGCGGCGTCCTCGCGCTCACGACGTGGATCTACGTCTCGAGCATGGTCATCTTCTTCGGCGCCCAGCTGACCAGGATCCACGCCGAGAAGATCGGCGTGGCCGAGCCGTGCGACCTTCAGTATCGAACCGGCGCGAAGAAGGCCGCGAGTGAGACCCCGGCTCCGGTCTGAGCGTCTCTGACCGACGACGTCAGCGCGCAACGGCTCGCGCCGATCCGACGGGCGCGGAGCGCGGCTCTTGCTCGCTCTCCGGCACGGGCGCGCCGGCGCGCCGCTCGATCCGCGCCTCGAAGCGGACGCCGAACCGAAGCTCGTTCGTGCCGACCTCCACCTCGCCGTCCGTCGCGACGATCTCGAACAGGCTGGCCGGGTCGATCCGTGCCGACAGCGGGAGCCGCTTCGAGAGCGTCCTCGCGAAGTCCCACGCGATCTTCTCCCGATGCTGCGCGATCGCCTCGCGAATGGCGTCGGCGATCTTCCAATCGAGAAAGCCCGGGACGAGCTTCAGGTCGAGCTCCTCGATGACCGGCTCGAGCGAAAGCAGATGCGAGCGCCCACGCGACAGGACTCGGGGAACGAGCAAGACCTGCCAGACCTGGACGGTCACCGGGATCGCGACCCCCGCGACGTCCCACACGACGCGCCCGTCCCCTCGCAGGCGAAGGCCCCTGCCCGCCACGAGCGATACCTCCGGCCGGCCGAGCGTGATGGATCGCCCCCGATGTTCATCGATCTCGACGCGCATCGGCGTGAGCCCGTCGATGAGGGCAACGAGCTCGGCCTTCGTCACGGACGCGGTGAGGAGCATGTCTTCGGTCCGAGGTCTCGGTGGTTCCGTTGCGGTCGCTCGTGCATCACGCCGGGACGCGGCGACCGAAGATGAGCGACAGCGCGCCGAGGATGAGGAAGACGAAGAAGAGGATCTTCGCGATTCCCGCGGCGCTCGCGGCCATCCCTCCAAAGCCGAGCACGGCAGCGACGAGCGCGATGATGAAGAAGACGGCAGCCCAATAGAGCATGACACTGATCCTTTCCTGGTTCGGTCAGGCCGTAGCGAGGAGCGTGCCCGCGGCCGAAACGTCGATCGGGCCCGGCCCGCGCACACTCGCGCCGCAGTTCCGAGGCGAGCTGGCCTCAGCGGGGCAGATGGGCACCCCCACCGCAACGCGATCCGCGCTGCTCGCGCTACGTACGTACGCACGTTGTCGCGGGCGGCACCCGTCCTGCAGCACCGCTCGGGATGACCACGACGAAGCCCAAGCAGGAAGAGCCCGGCGAGACGACGCCGAAAGAGCAGCCGACGTCGCCGGTGAATCCGGACCCGAAGGCCCACCCCATTCATCCGGCGATTCCGGTCCAGCCCATCCACGAAGGAACTGACCCGAAGAAACCCGTGACGACGCCCGGCGACGTCATCCAGCGCGGCGGCGCGTGATGCCCATGACGTTCTCCTATCGACTCATCCGCGACAAGAGCGGCTTCGTCGCCGAGTGCGTGGAGTCGGAGGCCGCAGGCGAGGGCAAGACGGCGAAGGACGCCGTGGACGCGCTTCGCAGGTCGCTCGAGGAGCGGATGTTCCGTCCGGACGCCGTGGCCCCACCGTCTCATCCCGCCGAGGAGACCATCGAGCTCGTGCTCGCCGACGAGAGCAGCTCCGGAGAGCGAAGGTCGCTCGATCTCGGAGGTCCCGGCGACGCGCGTTGACGGCGATTGTTCTTCGAGCGTCGGCTCAGCGACGACGCCACGTCATCCGATGGACCGGCAGGCCATCGGCGATCGCGCGATGCTCGCGCGGGCTCCGCGCGCCGTAAGGATTCGCGACGACGACCGGCGAGCCCTCGACGTCCCCCGCGGGCACGAACGCGTCGCACTCGCCGACGACCTTCGCGTAGAGCTCGGCGCGCTCTTCGACGTCGGTCTGGATGTAGAGCTCTCCTCCGGGCTGGAGCAACCGCGCGACCTCGGTCAAGAAGACGTCCCCCATCACGAGGCGCTTCTGGTGACGCTTCTTCCACCACGGATCGGGGAAGTGGAGGAACACCCGCCGCACGCCGCCGTCGGGACGGAGTCGCGGGAGCGCGATCCGCGCGTCCTCGCAGAAGACGCGCGCGTGCTTGCCGAAGCCGTGCTTCGCCAGACGCTCATCGCCGACGGTCGCCCACTTGCGACGGATCTCGAGCCCGACGAGGAGCGCCTCCGGCGCGGCGGCAGCGCGCTCGAGAAGGAACCCAGCCTTCGGGCCTGGACCGATCTCGAGCTCGATCCACTCACCGGCGCCGAGGTGCCGAAGGTCGACCTCGTCGCCCTCGGGCAAGCGGGGCGCGTGCGCGTACGGTCCGAGTCGGCGCTTCTGCTCCGTCGAGGGCTCGCTTTCCACGTCCGCCGATTAGACGCGGCCTCGTGCACGGTCAAGGCGACTTCTCGGCCAGGCCGCCCATGTCTGTTAACGTCCCCCCGAGATGAGCGCCGCAAAGGCCGCGTCTACCACCGGAGATCGCCCGCAGACGGCCGCGCGGCTCCGGCGCGCCGCGCGCTGGGCGCCCCTCGTGCTGGCGACCACCCTGCTCGCCTCACGGGCGGTCGGTGGCGTCCTCCGCAAGCTCGGCCATCCCGGCGCGGCACTCGACGACGCGTACATCCATTTCCAGTACGCGCGTGCGTTCGCCGAGGGACACCCGCTCCGATTCCAGGCCGGCGAGCCGATCTCGACCGGGGCTACGAGCTTCTTGTGGCCCATCCTCCTCGCGCCGTTCTACGCGCTCGGGTTCCGCGGCGAGTCGATCATGTGGCCGGCGTGGCTGCTGGCGTTCCTCGCGCTCGGCGGCCTCGCCCACGAGGCGTACGCGCTCGCCAAGCCGCTCGCCGGTCGCGCGGCCGCGGTCGGCGCCGGGGCGATGGTCCTCGCCTTCGGCGGCCTCGCATGGGGAGCCGCCAGCGGCATGGAGGTCGTGCCCTTCGCCTGGCTCATCGCGTTCGCCACGCGACGCGCGTGCGAATGGTCCGAGCACCCGGAGACGAGGACCCGGCGTGGCCTGTTCGTCCTGATCGCGCTCGCCCTGCTCTGCCCACTGATGCGCCCGGAGGGAGCGATCACGTCGATCGCGCTCGGGTTCGTCGTCGCGATCCATCCGCGCCCCGGCGCACTCGTGGTGAAGGGTCGAGACGCCTCGCGCGCCGAGGCGTTCGCGTTCGTCCTCGCCGCGGTATTCCCTTCCCTTCTCCTCCTCCTGCTCACGGGAAGCGCGCGGTCGAGCACCGCTCAGGTGAAGCTGCTTCCCGGCAACCCGTACTACGCGCTTCCCGATGCTGCGCTCGCCAACGCGAAGGTGCTCGTCACGACCATCCTCGACGGCGAGGTGTGGAGCGCCGAGTTCTTGCCACAGGGCGGCGCGCCGATCGCGTGCCTCGGCATCGGAGCGATCGCCTGGTGCGGAGCCGCCACGAAGCGCCACGTCCGCGCGGCGCTCGTGATCGTCCTCGCCCTGTCGATGTTCGTGCCGTGTCTCTACGTCACCTTCCTGTGGAACCGGCTCCGTTACCTCTGGCCGTTCGCCTCCGGCTGGATCATCGGGCTCGCCTGTCTCGCCGACCGCGCCGGTCTGCTCGTGTCGCTCGTCGATCGCCGCGCACGCGGAGCGACCGCCGCGCTGCTCGCGGGTGTTTTCGCAGGGATGTTCGCCGTCCGGCTCGACTGGGTGCTCGAGGACGTGGCCCAATCGTCGAGCGGGATCGATCGACAGCAAGTGGCGCTCGGACACTGGGCGAAGGAGCACCTTCCTGCCGGCGCGCGCATCGGCGTCAACGACACCGGCGCGATTGCGTACTTCGGCGAGAAGAAGACGTTCGACGTCGTCGGCCTCACCACTCCGACCGAGGGGCGCTACTGGGTCGCCGGCGCCGCCTCACGGCTCGAGCACTACGAACGCCTCCTCGTATCGAGCCCCAGCTCGCTCCCGACCCACTTCATCGTCTACCCCGAATGGATGGCCCTCGAGCCCGTGCTCGGAAGGGCGCTCCACGAGGCGGTCGTCACCGACTCGACGATCCTCGGCGGACAGACGATGCGCGCGAGCGAAGCGCGCTGGGATCATCTCGGCACCGGTGAGCGCCCGTGGACGACGCTCTCTACGATCCACGACGAGCTCGACGTCGCCGATCTCGAGAGCGAGGCCGCGCACGGCTACGAGCTGCTCGGCGCTCGCGAGGGCGAGCAGGCGGCACACGAAGGCAACGCCCCCGATGGGGCGATCGTCCTCGATGGCGGGCGCACCAACCGCAGCACCGATCGCTTCTTCGTGAAGCTTCCCGCCGAGGGCGCGCTCGTTGGCGTGGCGCGGGTCGAGGCCTCGGCGAAGACCGCTCTCCGCGTGAGCGTCGGGGGCAAGCCCGTCGCCCGCATCGACGTGCTCGACGGCCCCTGGGTCGAGGTCACGTTCGCGATTCCGCCCGATGCCCGTGGAGAGCGGACGGAGATCGAGGTGAGCGCCGACGGCCCACGGTTCGCGTCGTTCCACTACTGGTTCGGCGCCCCCTGATCCGGCCCGCGACGAGCGCGCCCACGAGACGAGCGCGCCCACAAAACGCCGGAGGGAGCTCGCGGTCCCTCCGGGTGTTCTCGTCAGCGGGCCGTCACCGGCCGCGTCCGTGAGGCGAGCTCACTTCTTCGGAGCAGCCTTCGCGTCGCCCGTGGGAGCGGCCTTCTTGTCGGCAGCCGGAGCAGCCTTCTTGTCGGCGGCCGGGGCGGCCTTCGCGTCGCCCGCGGGAGCGGCCTTCTTGTCGGCAGCCGGAGCGGCCTTCGCATCACCGCCGGGCTTCGGCAGCACGCCGAGCTGCTGCATGAAGTCCGCGCCGTTCGAGTACGACCAGCCCTTGACGAGCTTGCCGTCCTTGAACTGCGCGATCTCGATGCTCTTCGCCGTGACCGACTTCTTGGTCGCGGGGATCCCGAAGAACGCGCCCTTGTGGGTCCCGGTCCACGACGACTCCAGGATCACGTAGTCACCGATGCCCCACGCGTGAGCGACGGTCGTCTTCGCGTCCGGGAACCCCGTGGTCATCGCCTTGAAGAACTTCTTCGCCTCGGGCTTGCCCTTCGAGGTCTGCGCCTCGGTCATGTCGTCCCACTCGACCGTGTCG
This sequence comes from Myxococcales bacterium 68-20, assembly GCA_001899635.1. GTDB lineage: Bacteria > Myxococcota_A > Polyangia > Polyangiales > Polyangiaceae > Labilithrix. The sequence goes on from MKVQ01000019.1 coordinate 23,200, forward strand.
CTCATCGCGGCGAGCCAGTCCGCCTCTTTCTTGGCGTCCATCGCGGCGCCCATGGCGTTCATCGCCTCGACGTTCTTCGTCTCCTCCGCCGCGGCGTTGGACGTCACCGTCTGCGGGCTCGACGCGAGCGCCGGGATCGCGCGCGCCTTCTGCTTCGAGAGGCCGATCTGCGAGAGGATCGTGCCGCCATCGTAATAGACGTGGTGCTCCTTGATCTGGCCCTCCGGCGTGAAGAGCATCACGTCGACGCCCTGGGCGCCGACCTTCTTCTCGCTCGCCTTGATGCCCCAGAGATCGCCGGTGTGCGTGCCGTTGAACGCCCACTCCACGATCGCGACATCACCCTTCACGAACACGCGGCTCGGAGCGGTGGTGTAGTCCTTGAAGGCGTCGAAGAGCTTCTGGTAGCTCTGCGCGATCGCCTCGCGACCGCTCGCGTCGGCGGGCGCGCCCGCGATCTTCACGATGCCGCCCTCGGCGTAGAGGCCGGCGAGCTTCTTCGCGTCGTGCGCGTTCGTCGCCTCGATCACGCCCTTCAACGTCTTCTGCTGGAGCTCGGCGAACGACTCCTTCGGCTTGGCCTCCTCCTTCGGAGCCTCGACGGTCGGCGCCGGAGCCGGCGGCGGCGCGGCTACGACGGGCGCCTGCGGCGTCTTCGGCGCCGGGCTCTCTTCGGCTCCACCGCACGCGACAAGCACGAACCCAATGGCAAGAGCAAACGACACCTTTCGCATATCACTCCTCCTGGAGAGAGAGCCCCCGCCCTGATCCGTTTGGTTTTGCTTCCGGGCGATGGGCCCACAAGCTCGACTGCTGCCGTGGTCCGCCTTGCGTACGCCCCTTCCCCGCCTCACGTCAAGGCGCCGGTACCGTGCTAGAAGCTGTCCTCCCATGCGGAAGCGCCCTCTCGGAAAGACCGGGCTCGTCGTGTCGGAGCTCTCCATCGGCACCTGGGGCCTCTCCGGCGACGCCTACGGAAAGGTCGAGGAAGCCGATGCGGAAGCCGTTCTGCGGCGCGCGATCGACATGGGCTTCACCCTCGTCGACACCTCGGACGCGTACGGCGCGGGGCGGATGGAGCGCCTCGTAGGGAAGCTCGCCAAGGACCATCCCGACCTGGTCATCGTGACGAAGGGCGGGATCGACCGGACGACCGACCCGGCGCGGAAGTGCTTCGCGGCGGACTACCTCCGCAGCGCCGTCGAGCGTTCCTGCAAGCGCGTCGGCAAGGACGCGCTCCAGGTCTACCTCCTTCACTGCCCGACTCCCGAGACGCTCCACACCGGAGAGGCCGTCGAGGCGATGGAGACCCTCAAGAAAGAGGGCAAGATCGAGCACTGGGGGGTCGCCGCCGGCGACGAGGACGTCGCCCGCGCCGCGATCGATCGAGGCGCCGAGGTCGTCGAGCTCGCATACAGCCTCACGCATCCGATCGACCTCCACCGCATCTCCGGTGACGTGATGGTGAGCGGCTGCGGCGTCCTCGCGCGCAGCGTGCTCGGCCACGGCCTCCTCAGCGGGATGTGGGCGAAGGGCCGAACCTTCGAGGAGGGCGATCATCGGAACGAGCGCTGGACGAGGATGGAGCTCGAGCACCGTGTCGGCCAGCTCGACGCCGTGCGGTTCCTCGTCAAGGGTGAGGTCCACACGCTGCGCGGCGCCGCGGTGCGCTTCGTGCTCGCGAACCACCTGGTGTCCGCCGCGATCCTCGGACCGCGGACGAAGGAGCAGCTCGAACAGCTCGTCCGGGAGACGGGCGGCGGCCCGCGCTACCTTTCGGATGACGACCTGCGCCAGGTCCCGCGCGCGCTCGACAAGGTCGGCATCCACAGCTGACCCTCCTCCTTCGGTACTCGCCCCCCTCTCCTCCGGCCCCACGATGATCGATCGCCAAGACGTCCTCGCGAAGCTCCTCGACGCCGCTGCCGCTGCAGCCAAGGTCGTGATGCGCGTCTACGCCGAGTCCGACCTCGGCGTGGAGCTCAAGGCGCCCGGCGATCCGGTGACCCGCGCCGACAAGGAGGCCAATGCGCTCCTCCTCGAGATGCTCACCCGTGACTTCCCGGGCGTCCCCATCGTCGCGGAGGAGAGTGACCCTGCGACCTTCGAGGGCTTCGGCTCGGCGCCCTACGGACTCTTCGTCGATCCGGTGGACGGCACACGTGACTTCATCGCGAAGACAGGCGAGTTCGCGGTGATGATCGGGTTCGTCGAAGCCGGGGTGGCGACGGTGGGCGTCGTGGACTGTCCGGCCCTCGGAGAGGTGTACGGCGCCGCGCAGGGCAGCGGTGCGTTCCTGATCACGAAGGGCGGGCGCACCCCCATTCACGTCTCGGACGCGACCGACCTCGCAGCGTGCCGCTGCGCCGTCTCGCGCTTCCATCGCAGCAAGTCGGTGGACGCGAAGCTCGCCGCGCTCGGCGTGAAGGAGCTCGTGCCCACCGGCAGCGCCGGGATCAAGGGAGTGCGCATCGCGTCGGGCGCGCTCGACATCTACGCCCACCCGTCGAGGGGTCTCGTGAAGCTCTGGGACACGTGTGCCCCGGAAGCGATCGTGCGCGCGGCCGGCGGCATCTACACCGACGCGAGCGGGCGTCCGTTCGACTATCGCGGTCCGGTTGCGCAGAACGAAGGCACGCTCGCTGCGAACCGGACCCTTCACGCCGAGGCGCTCCGACGCTTCGCGACAGTACCGGAAGTGACATGAAGAACCGTACCGAGGTCGTCGTCATCGGCGCAGGCATCATGGGCCTGTCGATCGCCTATCACCTCGCACGCCTCGGCGTGTCCGACGTCGTCGTCGTCGACAAAAGCTACCTCTGCGGCGGTGCGAGCGGGCGCAACGGCGGCGGGATCCGAGCGCAGTGGTCGAGCGAGGCGAACGTCCGCCTGATGCAAGAGAGCATCCGGATGTGCCAGGACTTCGCGAGCGAGTTCAAGATCAACGTCTGGCTCCGCCAGGGCGGCTATCTCTTCCTCGCTCGCACCGAGGAGCGAAAGAAGGCGCTCGAGGAGAGCTGCAAGCTGCAGCGTGAGTGCGGGCTGACGACGCGCATGCTCTCGCCGCGCGAGGCCCAGAAGCTCGTCCCCGAGCTCTCGACCGACGGCGTCGTCGCCGCGAGCTACAACCCCGACGACGGCGTCGTCTTCCCGTGGCCGTTCGTCTGGGGCTTCGCGCAGGCGGCGACGAAGCTCGGCGTCGAGATCGCGACGTTCACCGAGGTCGTCGGCTTCGACATGCGCGGCTCGCGGATCGAAGGAGTGCGCGTGCGAAAAGCCGGCTCTCCCGACGCGCCGGTCCATCGGATCGCGACCCGCAAGGTCGTCAACGCATGTGGGGCGTGGTCACCGGAGATCGCGCGGATGCTCGGCGTCGAGCTCCCGAACAAACCGCATCGCCACGAGATCTGCTCCACCGAGCCGCTCAAGCCCTGGCTGAAGCCGCTCGTCGCCGATCTCACGAACGGCCTCTACTTCAGCCAGTCGACGCGCGGCGAGATCGTCGGCGGCATCGGGCAGGACCGCGTCCCCGATGGCGTGAACCACGACAGCTCGTTCGCGTTCCTCGGCCTCTACGCCCGCGCGCTCGTCACGACGTGCCCCATCCTCGGCAAGGTGAAGGTGCTGCGCCAGTGGTCGGGCTGTTACGACCTCACCCCCGACGCGAACCCGATCGTCGGCGGCGTCGACGACGTCGAGCACTTCTACCAAGCGTCCGGCTTCATGGGGCACGGCTTTATGATGGCGCCGGTCGTCGGCAAGCTGATCGCTGAGCACATCGCGAAGGACGAGGGCGCTCCCGACCTGCCGATGTTCGAGCGCTGGAACCTGCGTCGCTTCAAGGAAGGCAAGCTCCTCAGCGAGTCGATGATCATCGGGTGAGCTCTCGCTCGCGTCCGAGACATCGTCCGCGCCCCGTTCGCCCTCACGGTTGAGCGCAGCGCAGCGCTCACGGTCGAGGTTGATTCGCTCGCGGAACTGTCGCTCCTCGCATCCCCAGCGCCGCGCCGTCGTGTAGTGTGCGCCGCCCCATGAGGAGCGTCGGGATCGATTTCGGGACGACCAACAGTGCCATCGGCGTCGCCGAGGGAGGCGAGGTAAAGCTCGCGCGCTTCGAGCACGCCAACGGCGTCGCCGACACGTTCCGGTCGATCCTCTATTTTCACCCCGACGCGCGCGACAAGCTCGGCCGATACGAGCCCGTCGGTGGTCCGCGCGCGATCGACCGCTACCTGGAGGCCGACGGCAGGGGCCGCCTCATCCAGTCGTTGAAGTCGTACGTCGCCGACCGCGGCTTCCAGGCGACGAGCATCTTCTCCCGCACGCACTCGCTCGTCGATCTCCTCACGCTTCTCCTCGCCGACATCCGTGCACGAGCCGAAGAGCAGCTCGGACCGCTCGGTTCACGGATCGTCGTCGGACGGCCAGTGCACTTCGCGCATGCCAGCGCGCCCGAGGACGAGGCGCTCGCGATCGAGCGCCTCCGCGCGGCGTTCGCGAACGTGGGATGGACCGACGTCGTCTTCGAGCACGAGCCCGTCGCCGCGGCGTACTACTACGAGAAGCAGCTCACGCAGGACGAGCTCGTCCTCATCGCGGACTTCGGCGGTGGCACGAGCGACTTCACGCTCATCGACGTGGGGCCGTCGCGCGCGAAGCGAGCAGACGGAGGCAAGAGCGCGATCCTCGGAACCGACGGCGTCGGCCTCGCGGGCGACGCGCTCGACGCGAAGGTGCTCCACCACGTGGTGGCGCCGATGCTCGGTCTCGGCTCGACCTATCGCGCGATGTTCGGACGCGAGCTCGAGGTGCCGGTGTGGATCTATTCGAAGCTCCGTCGCTGGCACCATCTCTCCTTCCTCAAGACGAAGAAGAACCTCGATCTCCTCGAGGAGATCGCCTCGCAGTCCGACGAGCCGGAGAAGATCCGTGCCCTCCTCCACATCCTCGACAACGACCTCGGCTATCACCTCTACCGCGCCATCGAGCGCGCCAAGGTCGAGCTGAGCTCGAAGGACGAGACGCGCTTCTCGTTCCACGATGACCCGCTCGAGATCGAGGCGAAGATCACGCGCGCGGAGTTCGATGGCTGGGTGGCGGAGGAAACGACCGCGATGGCCGAGTGCGTCGACCGGCTTCTCGCGAAGACGGGGGTCCCGGCCAGCAGCGTCGATCAGGTCTTCATGACCGGCGGCACGTCGTTCGTTCCGGCGGTCCGTCGCATCTTCGACGAGAGGTTCGGTCGCGAGAAGATCCGAGCGGGCGGCGAGATGATCTCCGTCGCGACCGGCCTCGCGCTCCGAGCGTGCGAGCCCTAGACCGGGCCCGCACCCGCGCCACAGGTGCCCCTCGACGATGACGCGCTCGTCGTTCGCTCCGAGCGTCGCGACGGGAGCGCGTCCACGCTCGAGCTAGAGAAGCAACGTCTCCATGTCGACAATGCCGAGCGCGTCGAGCAGGCGCGCAACCTGCTAAGAGGCACGAGCGTGATGTTCGCCTCGGTGCCGGCAAGAACATTCGCCCGGATCCTGGCTCACGTCTTCGGCGCGGCTGCGCTCGGTCTGCTCACCGGCTGCGCCGGCTGGGCCCGCGTGCAAGGCGGCGGAGCCCAGGATCTCCAGGGTCGGCAGGGCTCCAGCGGAGGCTACGCCGCCATCGACGGCGCGCTCGGCACGAAGTACCTGAAGGGCACGGGGAGCGGGCTACGGCTCGCGCTCCACATGTCCGCCGACTCCATTCTCGCGCCCGATCGAAAGTCGGTCGGCTGGGGCACGGGCATCGTCGCCTACGAGGAGCCACGACCAATCTCGCCCTATGCGATCGTCGGCACGTCGGCGCACGTCGACCAGATCAAGGACCGCCTCAGCTTCGGCAACATCAGCCCCTACGCCGAGCTCGGCGTTCGCACGTCGGTCCCGGCGCGCTACCAGGACGGCGGGGACGGGTGGTTCATGAGCCTCGGCCTCGGCGGCGCGACCCACTTCAACTACCTCGTCGGCGGCACCGACACGATCGACGGCTTTCTCCTCCTCAAGCTCGGCGTGGGCTGGGAGAAGAACTGACGGCCTTCGCTCTTCGAGGGGTTTCACCCCTCGAGCTCCCGGTTGTCCAATACTTGGACGGCTCCTACGGCGAGACGGAGCCCTTCAGGTCGTCGTACTGCCGGCGGACCTGCGCGGGCGTGATCGAGTGGCCACCTGGGTGCTCGTGGAGCGTGAAGGTATGCCCCGCGGCCTGGAAGTCGGTCCGGTCCTTGTAGGTGACGCTGATGGCGTTGAAGTCCTGGGCGCCGTGAACGTGGCTGACGGGGATCTTCCAGCTCGCGTCCGAGGGAGCAAAGCCGTTCTGTCGTGCGAACGAGGTGTTCGCGCCGCCCATGGCGAGACCGGAGAACACCTCGGCGGCGCCGATCCCGAGCAGGTACCCGTAGAACGTCCCGGCCGAGAAGCCCCACAAGAGGTGCTTCTTCGTGAAGACGTTGTAGCAGTCGTCGATCTCCGTCACGAGATCGACGACCTTGTTCAGGTCGGCGGTCGCCCAGTTGCCTCCGGCGGGGTCTCCATTGGTGGCGGCGCGCGACCCCTTCGGCGCGACGAGCACGAGCCCGTCTTCGTCGGCGATGTTCTTCCACAGCCCCTCGAGCTCCGGAACGCCGTTCGAGTCCTGCCCGTGGAGGAGGATGACGACGGCGTGACCGACCTTGGAGTCGTACGAGGTCGGCGCATAGACGTGGAACGAGAGACCGCCGGCTTGCTGGAACGACGTGAGCCCGGTCTTGTGTGCCGTGTACTTGCAGCTCGGCTTGTCGGAGCCGCTCGTGGGGCTCGTCCCGGCGTCGTTCGACGACGACGTCGCCGCATCGCCAGCCGCTGGGGATGACGCCGAGGCATCCATCCCGTCGGCGTCGTCGCCGGCACTGCCTGCGCTGTTCTTCTGGGGCGAGCCGCCGAGCTCGCCGCTCGAGGCATCGCTGCAGCCCGCGCTCGAGACCGAGACCGAGAGCGTCGCGATGCAAGCGCCGAGAATGACCATGCCCACTTCCATGCGAACGAAGCGAATCTTGCTCACACGACGACGTTAGCAGGACGAGTTGTTCGGCGAGCGCATCGTCATCATCGATCTTCGACCGCTCGAGTCCATCAACTCGGCTATCGTCTCGGCCCTCGCTCCATCGTTCCGCCGGAACTGCGATGACCGACAAGCCCGTGCCTTCGCTCTGTGCCCGTTGCGGGGCGCCACTTCCGCCTTCGGGAACGACGGGCATCATCTGCCCGTTCTGCGGCGTCGTGAACCACGGCCCGGTCGGTCGGGGCGACCTTCGCGACGCGGTCCGTGACGTGCTCGCCGAGGACCGGAATCGCAACGGCATCCCGGACTACCTCGAACGCCCACCTCCGCCGGTTGCCCCCTTCGCAGGCGCACCGCCACGGCCGATGCCGCCCGCAACGTTGCCGAACGTGGTCGTCGTGGGCGTCGTGGGTGCGGTCTTCGCGCTCGTCGCCATCGGCGCCATCGCGATGTTGACCGTCCGACGAGCGGCCAGTCGGCCACCGACCGCGACGCGGCAGGTGCCCAGCGTGACGGCGTCGCCCGTGCAGCCCCCGGCGCCATCGACACCTCCCCCGAAGACCTGGGGCCGGCTCGGCGCGCTCACGTTCGACGAGTCGGGCGACGTGGTGGCGACGATCGGCAGCAGCATCGTGAAGGCCGACGGCACGACCCTCGCGCCGCGCTGGACGGCGCCGTTCGGGTTCGTCGCGGCCGGCGGCGGCGGCTTCTACCAGATGCTGATCCCGCGCGGAGAGCGCATCGCGTTCGTGACCGACTCCGAGATCCAGTTCTTCGACAGCGCCGCCGGCGCGAGGAAGGGCGTCTACCTCTACAACACCGGCGGCATCCTCAAAGGCGCATGCGGAGTCGGAAAGACTCAGGTCATCGTCTCCGTGCTCGGCCCGGGCACGATGCGCTTCGACGCCGCCACCGGGAAGAAGGCGACGGGACCAGGGAGCTGCACGCTGCGCGGAACGGATCTCGAGTGCGGCCCTGGCCAGTGGTGCGGATGGCGGCGGGCGAAGGGCAACGAGCTCGACTGCCGCTACGAGCTCCGCGCCGGCAAGGACGTCTTCCGCGCCTGTGAGGCCGACGACGGCACCAAGCGCAAGATGGTGGTCGCGCTCGGCGCCTCCGGAAAGCCCAAGTGGCAGACCGAGGCGGACGTGGACGGGTTCATGGGAGTCGTCGACGGCGTCTTGATCGTCCGAGAGGGCGAGAAGATCCGTGCGCTCGATCCCGCCACCGGAGCCGAGCGCTGGAGCCGCACGCTCGGCGAGAAGAGCGCAGTGCTCGTCGATGCGAAGCGCGTGTTCTACGGCATCGACGGCACGATCGCGGTCGCAGAAGCGGCGACCGGTACCGAGCTCGCGCGCATGGTGGAAGCGAAGCGCTGAGCCCGGCGTCGCCTACGCCGCGTCGCGTTCGGGCATGCGACGCGGCGCGAGGACCTCGTCGATGAGGCCGTACTCCTTCGCCGCCATCGCGCTCATGTAGTTGTCGCGGTCCATGTCGAGCGTGAGGACCTCGTGCGACTTGCCGCACGACTCGGCCAGGATCTTCGTCACGGTGTCCTTCAGGTAGCGGACCTCGCGCGCCTGGATCTCGATGTCACTCGCCTGCCCGCGCGCGCCGCCGTGCGGCTGGTGGATCATGATCCGCGCATGGGGGAGCGCAACGCGCTTGCCCTTCTGCCCGGAGGCGAGCAGGACCGCCGCCGCGGACGCCGCCATCCCCACGCAGATCGTCGAGACCGGGCTCCGCAGGTACTTCATCGTGTCGTAGATCGCGAGGCCGCTGTAGACGACGCCGCCGGGCGAGTTGATGTAGAGGACGACGTCCTTGTCGGGGTCCTCGCCCTCGAGGAACAGCAGCTGCGCGATCACGAGGTTCGCGACGACATCGTCGATCTCGTGACCGAGGAACACGATCCGATCCTTGAGCAGCCGATCGAAGATGCTCCAGTGACGCTCCCCTCGATGCGTCGTCTCGACGACCGTGGGCACGAGGATGTCTTTGGCGCGCTCGAGGACGTTCATGACCTCCGCGCGCGTCTCGGGACGCTTCATGTCTCTCTCCTCTTCTTTGGCCGTCGTTCGCGGTCCGAACGAGGGCATCCGCCGTCCCCCACTCGGGGGCGACGCTCATCGTGATCCGGATGGCGCGCCGATCAGGCGGCCATGCGGCACATCGCGATCGCGTTGTCGTTCGCCGGAGCGCTCGCGACCTTCACCTCGGTCGTGAAGACGAGGAGCGTCCCCTCCGGGATCGGGGCGAGCTCCCAGCGCAACGTCTCCGCCCCCATCGTGTACGCGAGCACGCGCGGCGGCTCGCACTCGGTGATGCGCCCCTCGGCATCGGGCTCTCCATCGCGGAAGACGAAGCGCAGCGACGCGCCCTCTTCGCGTTCTCCCTCGACGCTCGCGGGGAACCACCGTGCGAGCTCGCGCGCGTCGGTGAGCGCGCGCCAGACCTTCTCGGGCCGGTGCGGAAGGCGGCGCTCGAAGCGACGCACCTCACCAAGCAGCTCCAGCACGCCGCGCTTCGAACCAGCCGCGACACGTCCCGCCTTCTTCGTGGTGTCGTTCATCGCTTCGTCCTCCCTCGTTGCGGCACGCCGTGCTCTCGAGGCGTCTCGTCGGGCATCGTCGCGAGGTGACGCTCGAGGTCGTCGAGGTGCTTCGCCCAGTGGCGGCGATAGGGCGCGACCCATGCGTCGAGCTCGCGAAGCGGCTCCGCGTTCAGGCGATAGAGCCGCCGCTGACCGTCCACGTCGGCCGAGACGAGACCAGCGTCGCGGAGCACGCGTAGATGCTTCGACACCGCCGGCTGCGCGAGACCGAGCTCCGCGACGAGATCTCCGACCGCACGGCGCTCGACCCGCAGGAGATCGAGGATACGACGACGATTCGGCTCGGCCACGATCTCGAACGTCGACAGCACACCCATTACGTAACCCACGAGACATATGCCCGTCAAGGCATACGTCGACCGGTTCCGACCTCGAGCACCCATCGGAGAAGCCAGGCGGAACCGCCGAGCCCTGGTGCTTCCCGCCTCCGTTCGCGCTCGCCCTCGCGCTCTGCTCGACGAGACGTGGACGATGCGCTCGCGTTGCGTCCAGGCGCTCGCCTTGCACGACCTCGCCCCGCTGCGCCGGAGGACGAGATGACGATCGCGCTCGCTTCGCTCTTCGCTCGCGTCACGCTCGAGCACGCGAGCGCCGCGTTCACTGCCCTGCTCGATCATGCGGGCGTCGTGTGTCCGAGCTGTCCGACGCAACAAGCGGCGCGGGCGCTCTTCTTCACGGACGACCTCCTGCTGCGCCTCAGCGGCGTGCTCGGGCCATTCGTCGTGACCGCAGGCCTGATCGGGCTCTTCGTGAGCAAGCTCGGGGCGCTCGAGCGCCGTCGCGGTGCTCCGCTCGAGACGGAGGATGCGTCATGACCCGCGGCGACAGGCTCCTGATCACCTCGGGCACGATCCTGGGCGTCGGATTCGGCGGCTTCGTGGACGGCATCCTCCTCCATCAGATCCTCCAGTGGCACGAGATGATCTCGTCCGTGGTGCCGCCGGTGGACGTCGTCTCGATCAAGCTGAACATGCTCTACGACGGTCTCTTCCACGCCGTGATGTGGACCGTGACGCTCGTCGGGGTCGTGCTCCTCGCGCGTGGCCTGGGCGGCGAGCCTCGGCGGCTGCCGATCGCATGGACGCTCGGGGGCTCGATGCTCGTCGGATGGGGCATGTTCAACGTCGTCGAAGGCCTCATCGACCACCAACTCCTGGGCCTCCACCATGTCCATCCCGGCGCCGGACAGCTGGCGTGGGACGTCGGGTTCATCGTCGTGAGCGGGCTCCTCGTCTTCATCGGCGGGCTCATCCTCGTCCGCATCGTCACGACCGCCCGGCTCCACCCCGCGATGTGACGAGCGCACCCTCGCGGGACCAAACGGCGCTCGGCACGCGATCGCGCGATCGACGAAGGCACCGGGCTGAGCTTCCTGGCGCAGGGCCCGGCGAAGCCCGGGCCGGAGTGAACAACCGTTGACACTTCGCGAGCCGGAGCGATACCGTGGGCCTCGGAAAAGCGGGGTAATTCCCGTTCATTTCTCGGTCCCCGCACTTCTGCCGGCCGCTCGCGCGTCGAGCGGCTTCGTCGACGGAGAGCTCGTCATGAAGATGCCTCGCACCGCGTTCGCCCGCACCCTTTCGTCGGGCCTCCTCGGGATCCTCTCGCGCACGTGCATGGTGGCGGTCCCAGTCGCCGTCGCGGCGACGAGCGTCGTCGGCTGCGCCGACGAGAACGATCCGAAGACGTGGGTGAAGCGCCTCGACGATCCGGCGCAGCGCGCCCCGGCGATCAAGCGCCTCGACGAGATGTTCAACGCTGCGATGGGCACGTCGAACAACAACCGCGAAGAAGCGAAGGTGAAGGCGGTCATCGACGACTCGGTCGAGGGGCTCGCCAAGACCTACACGGCCGGCGGTCTCGACGAGAAGACGCGCAAGGACCTCATGAAGCTGATCGCCGACATGGGCGATCAGCGCGCAGCACCGGCCTTCGCGAAGGCGTTCAAGGACTACGAGCCCGGCAAGAACGACGAGGACGTGAAGTTCGCGTCCCAGGGCACGTCGCGCATCTCGAACGCCGGCAAGCTCAGCGATCAGCAGCTCATCGATGCGCTCTGGGACTGCTTCGCGAAGTTCCAGCCGTCGAAGGCGAAGTCGATCAACCTCGTGAAGGACCTCCAGGGCGCGGTCAAGACGATCAAGCACCCGTCGTGGGGTCCGAAGGCCGTCGCGCTCCTGAACGCGCCGGTCACCGATCCGAAGAACCCGGAGCAGGGCATGGACCAGCTCCAGTTCTGGCAGCTCACCGCCGTCCAGCTCATCGGCGACACGAAGTTCACCGCCGGCGTCGGTCCGCTCGTGAAGGTCCTCATGACGCCGACGAAGAAGGACCTCACCTTCCCGGTCCGCCTCGCGCTCCACAAGATGCCGAAGGAGGCCGAGCCCGAGCTCATCAAGGCGCTCAAGGGTGAGGGCGACTACGAGAAGCAGGCCGAGGCCTACCCCGAGAAGGCGCACCTGCCCCTCATCGCCGAGCCGCTCGCGTACATCTCGCGTCCCGCCGGCCTCGCGGCCCTCCAGGAAGCCCTGGTGAAGGCCGACAACGATCAGAATCGCACGATCCTCGCGACGTACCTCACGTACTTCCCGACCGAGCCGAAGAACGTGAAGGCCTTCACCGACGCCTACGCGAAGGTCGCGCCGAACGCGGCAATCCCGCTGATGGGCGGCGCGAACGGCCACGCGATCCTCGCGGGCACCGCGGCGAACTTCTTCGATCCGAGCCTCACCGAGTGGATCCTGAAGGAGGTCGCGAGCGCGAAGGGCGAGGCGGCCGACGCGATGCCGGTCTCGGCGCTCCCCGCCGCGATGAAGCTGATGACCGTCGAGCAGGCGAAGGCCGTCGGCGACGCGGTCAACAAGATCCCCGGCCAGGCGATCGAGAAGGACATGTACAAGAGCGCCAGCACGGTGCTCGACAAGTGCAAGAAGGACTCGGCCTGCTACCTCGGCATCCTCGACACCCCGGTCCCGTCCGCGCCGCCTGCGGCGAAGATGGGCCACGTGAAGGCCGTCTGGATGGCCGTCGAGCTCCACTCGCCGGACACGAAGGCGAAGCTCCTCGAGCGCGTCGAGAAGGTGAAGGACGGCTCCGTCCGCCTCGCGCTCCTCGAGGGCATCGACACCCTCTCGCCCAACGGTGACGCCGCCGCGGCCGACAAGCTCGAGAAGCTCGTCGAGACCGAGCGCGCTGGCGGCAACGCGGCGGGCACCGACGAGATGTACCGCATTGCCCTGAAGCTCCGGTCGCGCGTGCCGTGATCAGGCTCGAGGTCACTCGCGGCCAGCTCGTCGGCACGGCGATCGAGCCCAACTCGGACATCGTCCGCATCGGACGCGCCGAAGGGAACGACCTCGTCGTGCCCGACACGCACGTGTCGAGCGAACACGCGAAGATCGTCTTCTCCGCGGACCGCTATGTCCTGGTCGATCAGCGATCGACCAACGGGACGGCGATCCTCCGCGGGGTAGCCGAGAACGGCGCCGACCCCGTGCGCATAGCGCTCGACGACACGAACAACCGCGAGGCCACGCTCGAGGACGGCGACGTCATCGAGCTCGGCTCGCAGGATCGCCTCGTCCACGTCGCGGTGAGCATGCGCGAAGACGCGGACGATGCCCGCGTCTTCGCGATGAAGAAGATCGAGGAGCTCGTCCCGCGCGCGACGATCCTCGAGAAGGACGAGGGCCGCCTCCGGATCCTCTACGAGGCGCTCAAGCGCATCGGCGGCGCGCAGGATCTGTCGGAGGTGCTCGTCGCGATCTGCGAGTCGAGCTTCACCCTCGTCCCGCTCGCGACCCACGTCACGATCATCCTCCGCGACGACGACGAGGACTCCGCAGCGGCGAGGGGCGCGTCCGGCTACGTGCCGGTCATGACCCGGGTGCGCGGGCAGGATGCCCCGCCCTCGCAGGCGATCCCGATCACGCGCTCGGTCTTCCGCAAGGTCGTGAGCGAGCGCGCCGCCGTCGTCGCCGCGGACGCACCGCGCGACGTCGGCCAGAGCGAGTCGCTCATGGGCGCGCAGATCCGCTCGACCCTCGGCATCCCGCTCTGGAAGGGCGACGAGATCCTCGGCGTCATCCAGGTCGACAACCGCGAAGCGACCGGCGTGCTCACGGCGAGCGATCTCGACATCATGGCGGTGCTGGCGCAGAACGCGTCGCTGGCCGTCGCGAACGCGCGCGTCGCCAAACGCCTCCGCGCCGCCGAGGATCGCCTCAAGAAGGAGAACGCCTTCCTCAAGGGCAAGGAGCAGGAACGGCGCACCGGCGGCAAGAAGGACGGAGCGCCCGAGATCATCGGCAACAGCACGCCGATGAAGCAGCTGCTCCAGCAGCTCGAGAAGGTCGTCAACACGCGCGTCACCGTCCTCATCGAGGGCGAGACCGGCGTCGGCAAGGAGCTCGTCGCGGCGAGCGTGCACTACCGCTCGAACCGCCGCGAGCGCCTCTTCGTCGGTCAGAACTGCGCGGCGATGCCGGAGACGCTCCTCGAGAGCGAGCTGTTCGGTCACAAGAAGGGCGCCTTCACCGGCGCGCACGAAGACAAGCGCGGCCTCTTCGAGGTCGCCGACGGCGGGACTCTCTTCCTCGACGAAGTGACGGAGATGCCGCTGTCGCTCCAGTCGAAGCTCCTCCGCGTGCTGCAGGAGGGCGAGATCCGCCCGATCGGCGCGACGCAGGAGAAGAAGGTCAACGTCCGCATCGTCGCCGCGACGAACCGGAACCTCGAGAAGGAGGTCGCCGAAGGCCGCTTCCGCGAGGACCTCTACTACCGCCTCAAGGTCTTCCCTCTCCGCGTGCCGCCGCTCCGCGAGCGCCGCGAGGACATCCCGCTCATCGGGGCACACTTCCTCCAGCGCTTCGCGACGGAGTTCGGCAAGCCGGCTGGCGGCTTCTCGCAGCAAGCGATGGAGCTGCTCCAGAGCTACGACTGGCCGGGCAACGTCCGCGAGCTCCAGAACGAGATCCAGCGCCTCGTCATCCAGATCGACACCGGCGGCTTCGTCACCCCCGACATGCTCTCGCCGCGCGTCCGCCAGGTCGAAGGCATGATCGAGCGCGTCCGTCCCACGAAGGGCACGCTCAAGGAGATGATGGACCAGGTCGAGCGCTGGCTCCTCATCGAAGCCCTCCGCGAGCACGGCAACAACAAGACGGCCGCCGCGAAGTCCCTCGGCATCACACGCGAGGGCCTCCACAAGAAGCTCCGCGCGTTCGGCCTGTAGGTCTGCCTTCGACGGGCCGCCCCGTCATCAGCTCTTCTTCGACGTCTTGACGGCAACGACGCCGAGCTGAGAGACGAGGCGCGTGCTCCCGCAGTTGGGGCACGGCAAGTCGTGTTTGTTCAAGTGCTCTTCGTGATCGCGGATGGGTTCGACGACGTCGAACGTCTTGCCGCAGCTGTCGCAGAGTAGTGAGTAGACGGGCATCGGCGGTGCTCTCCCGAGGCTTCTCGTGCGAGATGCGGTGCACCCGACGTGCCGAGCGCCAAGGCACGACTCGCTACGCCGATCTCGAGAGCAGGAGGCCGTGATTCGATCGCGCCTTCGCAAACCGGAGCTTCAGCGCTCGCCACCAAGGGGGCCCGGTACAGAGGCCCACTGCAATCAATCACGTCGCTGGGCTCAAAGCGGCATGTCGCGTGCTCCGGCGATCCATCATGACTCTCGGCCAAGAGTCGAAGTGCCCGCTCCCGAATCTCATCGTGCTGACGGGCTCGGCTCATCCGGTCCTCGGAGAAGCGGTTGCGCGCGAGCTCGGCCTGCGTCTAGGCCGCTGCCGCACGGAGCGATCGCCCGATGGGGAGCTCCACGTCGAGATCGACGATCACGAGGTGGAGGGCCAGGACGTCGCCATCATCCAGCCGACGTCCCACGGAGGCAGCCAGCCCCTGCTCGAGCTCCTCCTCATCGCAGACGCATGCCGTCGCGTCGGGGCGGGCGCCATCTTCGCCATCGTGCCCTACTTCGCCTACGCACGGCAGGATGCTCGAGAGCGCCCTGGCAAGCCGCTCGGAGTCCGCGTCGCGGCCCGGATGCTCGCGACGATACCGTTCGATCGCCTCGTCACGGTGGATCCCCACAGCGACGTTCTCGCGGCGTCCCTCGACGTCCCCATGGACTCGTTGAGCGCCGTACGTGTGCTCGTGGACAGGCTCGCTGCGGACCTGCCGAAGCGAGAGGTCGTCGTCGTCGCGCCCGATCTCGGCGCCGTGAGCCTCGCCCGCGAGTACGCCCATCTCTTGCGATCGCCGCTGGTCGTCGTTCACAAGATCCGGACGAGCCGCACCGACGTCTCGGTCGAGCGCATCGCTGGTGACGTTCGCAACCTTCGTCCGATCCTGGTCGACGACATGCTCTGCACCGGGGCTACGGTGGCGGCGGCGGCACGCGCTGTTCGAGACGCCGGAAGCCGGAGTGAGATCTCCGTCGCCGCGACGCATGCCGTCCTCACGCCCGGAGTGATGGATCGCCTCCATGAGGCGGGCGTCGAGCGGCTCTACCTCACGGACAGCATCGCCCCGTCGATCGCGGATCCGGAGGTGACGATCGTGTCCATCGCGCCGCTTCTCGCCGCGTGCATCCGCCGGATCTCGACACGAAAGCGCATGGCGCACCTCGTGCTGCACCCGTAAGGCTCGGCGTGCACAGCGCGCAACTTCACGACGGCTCGATGACATCGAGCGACACGCGAGACGGACGCACACGGCGTCAGCGATGAAGGACGAGCGCGGCGATCACCGCCGAGACGAGCCCCAGGACGAAGAGAAGAGGAATGATTGCTCTCCTCCCGCTCTCGCCCTGGGCACGCCGGCAGAAGTCGCTGGGCACGGCCGCAGGCCGCAACTCGACCACGAGCTGATCGAGCCCGGCATCCTCTCCGAGCGGCCGGACCAGGCGCACTCGACGAGCGGACTCCGACAGCGTGATCCGGAGGCTGCGCTCTTGCTCGTCACCAGCGAGCCGGATCGCGCCGCTCTTCCCGCACGCGTCGCATCCCCCGCCCTCGCAACGAGCGCACGCGAGCCGGCCCGGGACGACGACCTCGAGCACGGTGCCGGGTGCGAGCCAGGCGTCGAGGACATCGACGGTCAATCGTCCGTGCGGCCCGGTCGTGAGCTCATCGCGCTCGAGCACGCTTCCGAGGGGCGTCGCCATCGGCGCGATCATAGGACAGCACGCGCTCGCCGCGAGCGCGTACGAGCTGCGTTGCGAGACGAACGCCCCGCTGAACAAGCTCGAGCGGATGGACGCAGTCAACGCGTTCGCGGTTGTGCTCGCCTTACGGGGACACTTCCAGCGGCCGCTTGAGATCGGAGGCCCACTCCGTCAGCGAGCCGTCGTAGACGGCCACATCGTCGCGACCGAGACGCGCGAGCTGGAGAGCAGCGACGGTCGCAGCGATGCCGCCGCCGCAATAGGTGATCGAGCGCTTCGCCGGATCGAGGGCACCGACACGCTCGAAGTGCTCCTTCACCTGCTCGGGCGACCGCAGGCCACCCGTCTCCGGATCGATCAGGAGCCCGAAGAACACGTGCGCGCTGTTGGGAATGCGTCCCCGTCGCGCGTACGTCTGCTTCTTGCCGCTGAACGTGTCGGGATCGAGCACGTTGACGAGGACCTTTCGAGCGTCGGTGATGGCGTGCTGCACGTCGTCCGCGAGGGCGAGGAGCTCCTGCCGCCTCCGAGGCGTGAACTTCGCCGCCGGGTACGAGGCCGATTCGCTCGTCGTCGGCCTACCCTCGCGCTTCCACCGCCCCAGCCCGCCGTCGAGCACGGCGACGTTGGAGAAGCCCTCGAGCCGGAGATGCCACCACAGGCGCGGCGCCCAGAACTGGTAGTACTCGGGCCCGCGAGCGACATCGAGCTGGTCGTAGACGACGACGAGGCTGTCGTCGCCGACCCCGAGCGCGCCGATGCGCTCGGCAAAGCGCGCAGACGACGGGACCGTCATCGGATGCGGCGCCGCCGGATCGGCGAGCTCTCCGAGTAGATCGGCGAATACCGCTCCAGGGATGTGCTCTCGCTCGTAGCTCTCTCGCCCCGGCGCGAGCGTGTAATAGCCGTCCCCCGCCGGCAGCTTGAGGTGGACGGTCGCGTCGACGATGCGAAGCCGTGGATCTCCGAGGCGCTCCTGAAGCCACGAACCGTCGACGACGAGGGGAAGCTCACTCATTGCAGGACCTCCAGAACGGAAGACGGTTCCGTTATAACGAACACGAATCTACTATAGTGCCGAGCGGCACCGAGGCAAGCCCGGTCGCGCACGCAACGACGTGCGGGGACGAAGCCGCGGCACCGAGGTCGCTCAGCGCCGTCGAACGTTCGCGTTCGACGGCGCTCGACGAGCGCGCGGGGCCTCGCCGGTCTCGCGACGGAAGACGCGTCGGAACGCCGCCGCATCGGCGTAGCCGACGCGAGCCGCGACCTCGTCGACGGAGCGACGCGTGCTCTCGAGCAGGTGCACGGCCTGGGCGACACGCAGGCGCTGGGCGAAGCGCAGCGGCGTAGTTCCGAGCGCGTTCTCGATCTTGCGGGCGAGCGTGCGCGGTGACGTCGCCGTGGCGCGAGCCATCTCCTGGAGCGTGAGCTGCCGCTGGATATTGGAGGTGATGAACCGCTCGAGCGTTCGGACGACCGGGTCCGCGCTGCGGACGTGCTCCATCACCATGTAGCGTGCTTGCGAGGGCCGCTCGTCGAGCACCAGGTACCTGGCGACGAGATGCGCGAGCGACGGGCTCACCGTCTGCGCCAGGATCGCGAGCATCAGGTCCGCGTGCGCGAACGCCGAGCCGGCGGTGAAGACGCCATCCGCCCCGATCACCATGCGATCCGTGCGCAGCGTGACGCGGGGGAAACGCTGCGCGAACGTGCGCCCGAGCCACCACGTCGTCGTCGCCTCACGGCCGTCGAGCACGCCCGAGGCCGCGAGCACGAACGTCGCCGAGCAAGACGCCGCGATCAGCACGCCTCGCTCGGCCGCGCGTGCGACCAGCTCGGTGGCGCGCACGACGTCGGGACGCTCGAGCGTGGAGGCGATCTCCGGTGGCGTCGGCATCCCGAGCCCCGGCAGGACGAGCACGTCACCCGGCCCGAGCCCGCGCAGCCCGAACGATCCATCGACGGGGAGCGTGCGCTTCGCCGCGGTTCGAACCGGCGCGCCATCGATCGACACGATGCGCATGCGAGCCGGAAGCTTGCTCCCGGGCAGCGCGATGAGCCCCGCCCGGACGACGCGCTCCGCCGCGCCCGCGATGTCGAGCGCGACGGCGACGGGACCGTCGGCGACCCCGTCGAACACGAGCTGGGTGATGTACCTCGGCACATGGCAAGAATAGACCGACGATCGTCGTTCCTGCCACTAGCGGCCGCCGTCCGATCGACCCGATGATCGGGCACATGAGACGAGCGCTGACGACAGTGAAACGCGACCTGAACGTGGACGATCCGCTCGACGACTTCGAACGCCGCTCGATCACGCTCCACGACGTCACGAAGGTGGTCTACGTCGCCGGCACCGGGCCTGCGGTGATCGTCATGACCGAAATGCCCGGCATCAGCCCGCAGGTCGCGCGCTTCGCCCGCTGGGTGCAGGATGCAGGCTTCACGGTGTTCATGCCGTCGCTGTTCGGCCGCGACGGCGCCGTCTCGCAAGCCGAGGAAGGCAAGGCCGTCCTCCAGCGCGCATGCGTCAGCGCCGAGTTCCGCGCGTTCGGCGCGAACGAGTCGAGCCCGGTGACGCGCTGGCTACGCGCGCTCGCGACGCTGGCGCACGGAGAGTGCGGTGGCCCGGGCGTGGGCGCGATCGGCATGTGCTTCACCGGCAACTTCGCGCTCACGATGATGCTCGAGCCGGCGATGCTCGCCCCGGTGATGTGCCAGCCGTCGATCCCGTTCGATGCCCCCGCGGGCATGGGGATCGCGCCCGACGACCTGGCGACCGTCCGCGAGCGCCTCGAGCGGGAGGACCTCACCGTCATGGGCTATCGCTTCCAAGGCGATCGCTTCTGCACCGCACAGCGATTCGCCGCGTATGCGGAGGCTCTCGGCGACCGCTTCGTCGCACGCGTGCTCCCCGACAGCGCAGCAAACCCGAAGACCGCGCCCTTCTTCGAGCACGTGGTGGGCTGTCCGCACAGCGTCGTCACCGCCCACCTCGTCGACGAAGAAGGCCAGCCCACGATCATGGCGCGCGACGAGATCCTCTCGTTCTTCACGCAGCGCCTCGCCGTGGCCGGCTGATCCGCGGCCGTGACGGGGATCGAGAGCGATGTCGGCGCGACGCAAGCGCAGCGCTAGCGGTCGCGCTCGAGCTCTCGGTGCCCGTCCGAGCCGCCCGGGACGTTGATGCCTGCGGCGACGGGATCGTCCCCACGCATGCTGCAACGGAGACGAGATGGCAGAGCTTGCCCTGCCATCATTCTAGCTGGTCCGCAGTGAGCCGTTCGAGCGAGCTCGCGCAGCTTCCTCGGGCGAGCATGTTCGAACTATTGTCGCCTGGTGCGATTCGACAAGCTCGAAAACCTGGCGTTTGCTTCGCTGCGGATCATCGCGGGCCTCATGTTCGCGACTCACGGCGCGCAGAAGCTCCTTGGCCTGTTCGCAGCGGAATTCCGGCCGCCGTTCGGCTCACAGCTCTGGATCGGAGGTGCGATCGAGCTCGTCGGCGGCGTCCTCATCGCGCTCGGCCTCTTCACGCGCCCGCTCGCGTTCCTCGCCGCAGGGACCATGGCGGTCGCGTACTTCCAGTTCCACTTCAAGTTCCAGTTCGCGAATTCGCACTGGGTCCCCACCGTGAACGAGGGCGAGCTCTCGGCGCTCTATTGCTTCGTCTTCCTCCTCATTGCCGCCCGCGGGTCCGGCCTCGCCGCGCTCGACGGCATGCGCCAGCGACGGCGCGGCGCTTGATCGGGCGGTGTCTCTGGCACTTGGCCGCGTTGAAATGAACAATCGCGCGCACGATTGCTCGTGCGCGCGATCGTCGTGACCTCACGCGGTCTCGAGGGCGACGGCTACTCCTGAAGGAGCGCCGTCGCCTCGTGTTTCACCTGCACATCTCGACCTTACCGCGTGCGCCGACCGTGTCTTCGGCGACGTCACGCTGCGTGCAGGGCTCGTCTTCGCTCCAGGCGCGCCAGTCGCTCGCGCGGCCGATCGTCGACGCGTGGTTCTTCCAGGTGTCGTACTTGCCGCCGCCGGACGACTTGAACGGGGTCGGCTGCTTGCAGACGCCATTCGCGTCGTTCTGCTGCTTCTCCTTCGCGGCGTAGTCGAGGACGATCTGCGCCATCTGCGGCGTCGTCGAGTTCCAGCAGCACGTCTTCGACTGGTTGTACTCGAGCTCCGCGAACACGTAGTCTTCGTGCTTGCGGTACTCCGCATCGACCTGTGCGCGCGACTTGCCGAACGCGCGGGACATCACGTCGTAGAGCGAGTCGAACCCGCCCTCGCGCTTCGTGCGCGAGGAGCAGCTCGCGGGGCGCTCGAGGAGTGCCTGCCGCGCGCTTTCGATCGTGGCGAGGGCGGCATCGCGCTCCGCCTCCGGGGTGTCCTCGGCGAGGAGCTGCTCGAAGCGCTCCGGTCGCGACGCGATCCCCTCGAGGTCGCGATCCTCGATGTAGATGCTCTGATCGCGCGGGGGCACGATGTTGTTCCAGCGACCGTTCTGCAGCGCCGGGGTACGCCATCGACGGATGCCGCCGCCGAGCTTCGCGTACGGGGTTCCGTCCGCGGTGGTACCGCGGCCGCCGGTGTACTGCAGCTTGAAGTAGTTCGCGCTCTGCGACTCGGACTCCCAAGACGGCTGGCGACGAGGCATCGATCCGCTCGCCGTGGTGAGGCGCAGCTTGTCGCCCGGCGTCTTCACCGACGTCATGACCGGAAGGACGTGACCGATGCCGTTCTTCTGCCAGCGCTCCACGAGCACGTCGCCGGGCGACGTCGCCTCCGGCTTGATGTGGAAGAGGTTCGCGCCGTCCGCGAGGTTCGCGCTACCGAAGCTGCTGTCGAGCAGGATCATGAGGTAGCCCGCACGCTTGTTGAGGAACAGCTCGTCGAAGTACGCGCCCGCGCCATCGCCGGCCTTGAGCGTCTTGTCGTCGCCGATGCGCACGCCCTCGGCGCCGTCGTCCGTTCCGACGTGACGCTTCCGCAGGTTCGCGTCGCTCGGCCATGCCGCGCCCGCGTTCCACGTCTTCTCGTAGTCGCGATAGAGCGACTTGAAGCGCGGGAAGCCCGAGACCGGATCGCCGTTCTGGTTCACGACGCCGAAGTGACCGTAATAGATCGGCTGACCGTTGCGGTAGCCGGTCATGTAGAACGGCAGGTGGTACCAGGCAGCGAACGTCATACGCAGCCAGGTCGCGACGTCCGCGCACTCGAGTACGGGACCATCCATCGTCCGGCCGTACGGGGTCGTGATGCGGATCGTCTTGCCCCAGCGGATGGCGTCGACCTTCTCGAAGGTCGCGGCCCACTGCTGGTACTTCTGCTCCCAGGTGAGGCCGCTGTTCTCGCCCCACGCGATGCCCGCCTTGCGCGCCGCCGGCGTCGTCGAGTCCGCCCACGCGTTCTCGACGCTCCACACCTCGGCGTCCGTGTTCTTCTTGACCGGCCCGGTGAGGACCTCACGGATCTCGTCAGGCGACGCTTCGAGCTCGCCGTCGACGTCCTCCCCCTCTTCCTCGGTCGCCGCGCAACCAACACCCATCGAGACCACGGTGGCGAACAACGCTGGCAGGAACGCTCTACGGAACATTTCTCTCTCCCGGCGACATGTAGGTACATGCCCCGTGCCATCGAAGGATTTCACT
The DNA here is from genome assembly GCA_001899635.1 of Myxococcales bacterium 68-20. GTDB lineage: Bacteria > Myxococcota_A > Polyangia > Polyangiales > Polyangiaceae > Labilithrix. The sequence continues at coordinate 45,701 of MKVQ01000019.1, forward strand.
CGCACGGCACTCTCTTCACGAGAGATCCGATACTTGGCGCTTCCAGCGGAGACGGGATGGATCGACTCCGACCGGATCACCAAGTCCATCACAGTCCGTTGCCCTCGCGAGGGCGCGTCCCTCGATGAGCCTCTACTGAGACAGCGTGCGGGGCATCCGACGCCGGTTCGAATCGACCTCGTCACCCGACAGCTTCGCCCATCACGGCCTCACGCCGGCCTCGCCCACCGCTCTCGCGACAGCTTCGTCCGGCACGGGCTCGTGACAGCTTCGTTCGGCACGCGCTCGTGACAGCTTCGTTCGCCCCCCTCTCGTGAGCGCTCTGTCCGGGCACGGCCCCACGCCCGCTTCGTCCGGCACGGTCACGCCGGTCAGCGCGGGCCGCAGCAGCTTCGCTCGGTGTCATCTCACGCCGGGTTCATCCGGCGAGGGCTCACGGCAGCTTCGTCGGAGGGGTCGTTCCGCAGGTTCGACCCGTCGGGGCCATGAAGCACGCACCGTTCGGGTTGCATCGACACGTGAGCTCCATTCGGCTCCGGCAGCACGTGAGGAACTCGTCCTGCGGAAGGCGGCACATGCACGCGCCCGTCTCGACGTCGTACGTCCCGGACGTCACCGACGTCACCGACGCGCCCGGTGAGCGCGTGCAGGCGAAGATCGCGAGCGTACCGCCAGCCAGCGTGAGGAGCCGCGCGCTCGTGGTCCGACGCGCTTTCCCGCTCGAGCCAGGATCATGAGCGTTGAGCTCGAACATCGCGGCCTCCTCGTGCGTGCATCAGCGAAGCATGCGTCGATCCGCACGAGCGATTCGCCGGCAGCGCGGGATCGGCACCACCGCGAAGGCACTCCGACAGCGTCGCGCAAACGAGGTCCACTGCGCCACGCCGTGGCACATCCGTCGGCAGCGCTGCGAAAGCCACGACGAACGGCGGGAGGAGCGCGACGACCATAAAAGAGTCACGTCACAGCTCGTGCGTCCGTGCGCGGGCTCACAGGCGCCCGAGAGGACCGACAGACGAGATCCCAGTACGGGCGTCGGTGCGCGCGCCCGGGTCGATCGGCACGACCGAACGCCGGGGGCGACGTCACAGCTCGTCGGTCAGCAGGCGCACTCCGGGATCGGTGGGTACGACGAAGCGCTCGCCGCTTCGCGGATCGACGGCATCGGGAGCGACCTCGAGCATCGGGGCGAGCGCGAACGCGCGCAGGTGAAGGCGTGGATGCGGGACGACGAGGCGCGGCTCGTCGATGACGAGGCCCTCGATCCACAGCACGTCGAGATCGATCGTTCGTGGTCCGTTCCGTATGTCGCGCACACGACCGAGATCGGCCTCGATGTGCATCAGCGCATCGAGCAGCGCGATGGGTGTCTCGCGCCACTCCACGAGGAGGGCAGCATTGAAGAAGTCGGGCTGCTCGGGTCCTCCGACCGGAGCGGTCTCCCAGACGTGCGACCTCCTCACGATCGACGCAAGGCGGCCGATCCGCGACGCTGCCTCACGCAGCGTGGCGAGTCGATCGCCGAGGTTGGCGCCGAGCCCGATCGCGACGCGCATCACGAAGCCGACGGGCTCAGGGCGAATTGCCCTGGAGCTGCAACGGGTTCGTCAGCTTTCCGGTGAAGCCGCCGTTGACCTTACCGTCTTGCACGAAGAACAAGAACGCGCCGTCCTTGAAGCCACCGATCGCGGCATCGACCGTGATCACCGCGCCCGGATTCGTGTCGAAGCGGATGCCGTGCACCTCGGTCGTCGTGCTGGAGCTCGCCTCGACGCGTGACGCGGTCGGCGACGTGGCGGCCCCGCCGGTGAGCTCGGAGGCATCGAGGTTCTCGATGTTGCCCGACGCAGCCGTAGCGCTCACGGAGAAGTCGCAGCTCTGACGCGTTTGCGCCGTGTCGCACGTCCACCAGAGGTGCCAGTGACCGCCCTTGGCGTACTCGATGAAGACGCCGACGCCCTCGCCGCCGACGGCTTCCATCGTCTGATCGGTGTCGACCTCGACGAGCATCGGCGCGGGGCTGCCCGGCTTGGTCGGCGGCGCATTGCCGTCGCTTCCCGCCCCCGAGCCGGGCTCAGGCGAGTACGGCTGCCGCTCCGGCGCGAGACGCCGCGGAGGCTCGTTGTCGTAGACACAGCCGCCGAGGCCAGAGAGTGCCAGTCCGATGACGAGGAGCGAAGCGGAAGACTTCATGACGTTCACCTGAGGTTACTTTTTCCGAAGCCCACCGCTGCTGCGAACCGATGGTGCGGCCGACCGCGACGGCGAGAAAGAGCGAGACGAGCCAAAGCTCGGCGTCGACCGAACCGCGGGCGCCGACGAGCGGAACGACGGCGGCGACGGCGACCGGAAGCTCGGCGTCGACCGAACCGCGGGCGCCGACGAGCGGAACGACGGCGGCGACGGCGACCGGAAGCTCGGCGTCGACCGAACCGCGGGCGCCGACGAACGGAACGATGGCGGCGACGGCGACCGGAAGCTCGGCGTCGACCGAACCGTAGGCGCCGACGAACGGAACGACGGCGGCGGCGGCGTGCTGAAGCTCGGCGTCGACCGAACCGTGGGCGCCGACGAGTGGAACGACGGCGGCGGCGCGCCGAAGCTCGGCGGACGGGCCACCGACTGCGGGCCCTGCGCGACGGGCGGCGGCTGGAACGACGGGGATACCCTCCCCGCGAGGTTCGGCGACGGGCTCGTGGACGCGATGCCACGCGAGCCTCCAGGAACGACCGCGACGAACGCGGGGGACGCTGGACCTCGGGTGCTCGGGCCCGAGAAGCTCGGCGCGTTCTCCACCGTCGGCGCCAAGCGCATGTGAGCCGGCGGCGCCGCGCCCGCAGCGATCGCGGTCGAAGGCGTCGCGAACGCCTGGGCGCGGTTCAGCCCCTGATTCGACGCGGGCGGCGCGAGGACCGCATCGCTCGACAGTCCGAGATCGGCCGGCCGCGGTCCCTTTGCGCCGACGCCGGGGCTCGCAGGGATGCGGTTCGCCCCGCCGTTCACGCTCGGGCTCGCCACGACGCGATCGCCCGCGCCGCTCACGCTCGGGCTCGCCACGACGCGATCGCCACCGCCGGGAGCGGGCCGCGCAGGGATGTAGTCCTGCGTCCGGCCATGATGCTCGCTAGCACCTGCACCGCGGACGACGTGCGTCGAGACCGAGCGGTCGTAGACGTACGTGCGTGAACAATACACGTAATGGTGATGGTGGTCGTACCAGCCGTAGGACCAGCCATACGCGACCCCCTGGTACCAGTACCAAGACGGCGGCGCCGGCGCCCAGCCGACGTACCCATAACCGGCAGGGCCGACGCGCCAGGTGACCCACGCGCCGGCGTAACGACGGCCGGGAATCCACGCCCAGCCATGCCCCGGCAAGTGGACCCAGCGGCCGTAGTGGAACGGTGCCCAGCCCCACGAGTAGTCGGACACCCAGACGTAGTCGGTCGATTCGCTGTACGTCCAATGCCCCGCCGTCACGTACGGCTGGAAGTCGTCACCCACTTCCCCGCGCGACGGGACCCAGACGGTGCCGTACGTCGCGTCGTCGATCCACGTGCCGTGGTTCTCGAGCACAGGCTTGAACTCGGTGAGCGCGCTCGGATCCGTATCGGAGTACTCGTCGCCGTCGGCGCCGATGAGGATCTCGCGAGACTCGGCAACCGCCTGCTCGCGCGCCTGCTGCTGAGCGGCGAGCTCCGCGGCCGTAGGAGGAGCCGGCGCGACGTACTGGTACTGCGGGTACTCCGGCTCGGGCTCGTACGCACCACACCCGGCCGAGAGGAGACCGGCGGCGACGACCGCTACGGCACCAAACGACGAGATCCACCCCGTGAGCCGCTCTCCCATGGCTTCTTCAGTCATAGCAACTGGTGAGCCGTTCGACTGCCCCTGGAGCGTCGCAAATCTCGGCGCGTTTTCGCCCCCAAGGGCTCCGTTTCACCCGACGTTCTGGCAATTTCACGCCTTTGGGATGACAACCCGTCAAGGGCCTCGCCCGGAGTAGCTCGGAGGCCACGACACGAGTGTGAAGGCGTGGTCACGATCGGCACGTGATCACCTCGCTGCGGCCCTGCGGCCGAGCTTGCGACGGGCCCGTCTTTCGTAGGCGCGGGCGAGGAGCTGCTCGAACGCGCGCGACGGCTACCGAAACGTCGCCGACCGACGACGGCTGCTGCTGAAGGTCGTCTCGGGGATGGGCTTGTGGAGCGTGAGCTTCGGGAACTCGACGTACCTCGGCGTACCAGCACCGCGCGGCACGACCTCGGACGCCGCGCGCTGGGCGGACTCGGGGGCCTGCCACTCCGAGATGTGGACGTACTCGACCGCAGGCTTGCGATGCCTCGACGTCAGTTCGTCGTCGTCGTCGTCGTCGTCACCTCCGCAGTCGCACGTCACGGCTCGACCGTTCTCGACGCGGACCATCGTCGCGGATGAGCGAGGCATCGCGGGAGAACGGCCGCAGCCGATCGCGAGCGCCCCGAGCACGACAAGGACGGCGAGAGCACGCGTGCGCGTCGGCGAGCTCATCGGCACCCCCAGTCACTAAGCATCGGCCTCACCTCGAGCAATGGGCGAAGGCAAGAATCTCGCTAGCCCACCCGCGATCCCCCGGAGAAAAAAGCGACGCTCGTCTCCATATGTTGCGGTGATAGGCTCGATGACTCGGAGGCGCGGACCGCAGATGGTGGAGAAGTCGGGCATGATGATCGATCGCATCGGGGCGATGCAGGATTTCAAGCTCTATCGAGAGCTTCACTGGGAGGGCTCGTTCGAGGAGTACCTCGCGCTCGTACGCGAGAGGCCGCAGGTGACGCGCAATGCGTACCAGCGCCTCTATGACATGATCATCAGCTTCGGGACCGAGGAGTACATCGACAACAAGAAGAAGCTGACTCGGTACAACTTCTTCAAAGACGAGCTGAACGGCGGGGCGAATGCCATCTACGGCCTCGACATCCCGCTGATGCGCCTCGTCCACGTCCTCAAGGCGGCGTCCGAGGGATATGGGCCCGAGAAGCGCGTCATCCTCCTCCACGGTCCGGTCGGCTCGTCGAAGAGCACCATCGCGCGTCTCCTGAAGCAGGGCATCGAGCACTACTCGCGCACGCCGGACGGCGCGCTCTACTCGTTCGACTGGATCAACCTCGGTGGGACCGATCTCGCCGGGACGTCGACCGAGCGCTTCGCCAGCCCGATGAACGACGAGCCGCTTCGTCTGATCCCGATCGAGTGGCGCGCGAAGGCGATCGAGGAGCTCGGTCTCTCCAACGACCAGTACAAGGTCCGCGTCGACGGCGACCTCGATCCCGCGAGCCGGTTCATCTTCAAGAACCTGATGACCAAGTACGAGGGCGACTGGGGCAAGGTGATGCGGAACCACATCCGCTGCCGCCGCCTCGTGCTCTCCGAGAAGGACCGCGTCGGCATCGGCACCTTCCAGCCGAAGGACGAGAAGAACCAGGACTCGACCGAGCTCACCGGCGACATCAACTACCGGAAGATCGCCGAGTACGGCTCCGACTCCGATCCGCGCGCCTTCAACTTCGACGGCGAGTTCAACATCGCGAACCGCGGCATCGTCGAGTTCGTCGAGATGCTGAAGCTCGATGTCGCCTTCCTCTACGACCTGCTCGGCGCGTCGCAGGAGAAGAAGATCAAGCCGAAGAAGTTCGCGCAGACGGACATCGACGAGGTCATCATCGGCCACACCAACGAGGCCGAGTACAAGAAGCTCCTGAACAACGAGTTCATGGAGGCTCTCCGCGACCGCACGATCAAGATCGACATCCCGTACATCACGAAGCTGCACGAGGAGATCAAGATCTACGAGAAGGACTTCTCGCAGACGAAGGTGAAGGGCAAGCACATCGCCCCGCACACCCTCGAGGTCGCCGCGATGTGGGCCGTCATGACCCGCCTCGAGGATCCGAAGAAGCACAATCTCTCGCTGATCCAGAAGCTGAAGCTCTATGACGGCAAGGTCCTGCCCGGCTACACGCAGGACACCGTCAAAGAGCTGCGCAAAGAGGCGAAGCGCGAAGGCATGGAGGGCATCTCTCCGCGCTACGTGCAGGACAAGATCTCGAACGCGCTCGTCAACGAGGCGGGCGAAGGCACCATCAACCCGTTCATGGTCATGAACGAGCTCGACAAGGGCCTCCGCCACCACTCGCTCATCACCAACGACGAGCAGCGCAAGCGCTTCCAGGAGATCATCGGCCTCGTCAAACGCGAGTACGAAGAGATCGTGAAGAACGAGGTGCAGCGAGCGATCAGCGCCGACGAGGACGCGATCATGAAGCTCGCCGCCAACTACATCGACAACATCAAGGCGTACACGCTGAAGGAGCGCGTCAAGAACCGGTACACCGGCCAGGACGAGGATCCGGACGAGCGCCTCATGCGGTCGATCGAGGAGAAGATCGACATCGCCGAGAATCGCAAGGACGACTTCCGGCGCGAGATCATGAACTTCATCGGAGCGCTCGCCGTCGAAGGAAAGAAGTTCGTGTGGAGCACGAACGATCGCCTCCGCCGCGCCCTCGAGCTGAAGCTGTTCGAGGATCAGAAGGACTCGATCAAGCTGAAGACGCTCGTGTCCGCCGTCGTCGACAAGGACACGCAGGAGAAGATCGACATCATCAAGGCGCGCCTCATCAAGAACTTCGGTTACAACGAGGTCAGCGCCACCGACGTCCTCAACTACGTCGCCTCGATCTTCGCGCGCGGCGACGCCAAGGAGTGATCGCCCGATCTGTCCTTGCCACGTCGCGCCGCCGCGAGGCGTGACGCGAGAGGAATAGCGCCGACTCGCCCGACGAGTCGAACGAATGGGCCGCTCGGCAATGCCGGGCGGCCCGTTTGCTTTCTCGCGCTCCCGCGCACGCTCGACGCGCGCGGGAACACGAGTGCGCGATCATGAACGAGGGTCTGCCCGTCGTTCGACCTCGATACGACGGAGGCGGAAGCCGGGCGCTCCGCGCCGAGTCGCTCGATCGACCGACGGCTGACGATCACGCCGAGTCACGGTCGCGACCGTCATGGGCGGTGAGGTCAGAGCGCCGAGGATATTTGGCGCGTCGCCAGGACGCGCCGCGTACGTCGACGTGCCTCGAGGTCGATGGCTCAGGGCGCTTTCTGCCCCGTCTCTGGTTCGGTCGGCCGCTGCGACTTCGCGATCGCCGCGGCCTTCCTCTCGTTCTTCGACCGATCCTGCTGCTTCTTCACGCGGGCCTTCGCCTTCGGAGATTTGTCTCCCATGGCATCACCTTTCTCGTAAGAGCTCCCGACGACCGTCGTCGTGTGGCGCAAGGCAGATCAGTAAGCCTTCTCCAGCGCCATGCACCTCGAGGATGACGACTACGCGCGCGATGCCGACTCGTCGCAGAACCAGGGCCGCACGCGCGCTTCGTGACCGTGTCTCCCTGCCAGATCGTTCGCACATCGCGGCGCACCGACGTCGCCGCCGCTGACACGGATACGAGAGGCACACTCGCGAGCGCGGCGCACCGGGGGGGCGACGCTGCAGTCCGGAGCAGAAACGATTCGGAGGGCACCGTTCGTCGGTGATCTTCAATCCTCGAAGCTCAGCAGCTAGGATCGGGGCATGGCGTTCCGGCTGGCCCCTTCCTGCCTCTTGCTCGGTGGCATCTTCGCCGTCGCGGCGTGCAACGCGATCACCGGGGCGTCGGATCTCGAAGCATCCGGCTCGCCCTCCGACCCGCCGGCGGACGGTGGGCTCACCGGGGACGCGGCAGACAACGGCGGAAACGGTGACGGCGACGGCGGCGGCGGCAACGGCGCCGACGACGACGGCGGCCTCGGTGACGGTGGTGACGGTGGCCTCCTGGTCGTGGACCCGATCTCCCCGTCGCTCGCCTCGTGCGGCATCAACAGGCTCTGCATCACGAGCACGAACGCGTGGGTCCCCGTGCTCAGCGGCGGGTTCGGAAACTGCGGGGGGGAATGGTCGACGCGACGCGAATTCAAGGGCACCGGGGGCGGCGGATGCGGCTGCAACTGCGCGCCGACGTCCGGCTCGTGCGGAGACACGATCACCAGCAAGGACGGCGCAACGTGCGGTGGCCTCCCGACGCTCCACGACATCCCGGGTGACGGGAGCTGCTCGACTGCCCTCCCCGCGTTCGCGCTGCCCATCGCCTTCGGCTCGCAGCCGGCCAGCCCTCCGACGGCCTGCGCCGGAACGCCTATGAACAACCTCTCGCGCCCTCGCAACACGAGCGTCTGCGGCAACCCTACGACCACGCAGAGCGACGCATGCAAGGACGACGAGGTCTGCGTCGCCAAGCAGTTCGGCCAGCCCGTCTGCGTGATGCACGAGGGCGAGGTCGCGTGCCCGTCGCAGCTCCCGGTGCGCACCGTCCTCGGTTCCGCGGTCGACGACCAGCGCTCGTGCGGAGCGACGTGCACCTGCGAGCCGAGCCCGTGCAACGACGGAACGCTCCGCGCGTACAGCGACGCCACCTGCAGCACCAGCATTCGCTCGTTGGACGTCGACGGCTCGTGCACGACGAACGGCGCTTCGCTCTCGAACGCCGCCAGCTACCGCTACACCCGGAGCAAGGGCTGCAAGGTGAAGGACGCGCCCGCGGTCCTGGGCAATCAGATCGTCACCGCACCCATGACGGTTTGCTGCCCCTTGGGCGGCGGCTTCTGAGCGCGCCGTTGACCGGAGCGCCGCCGCTCGGTCAACGGATGCCGTACTTCTTCAGCTTGTCGTAGAGCGTGCGGAGGCCGATGCCGAGCTTCGCGGCGGCGGCGCGGCGGTTGCCGTCGACCTCTCGAAGCGTGCTCTCGATCGTCTGCCGCTCGAGATCGGCAAGCGAGCCGCCCTTCACGCCGGATCGTTCAGGCTCGGCCGCGACGGGCTTCGTCTCCGCACTCGATGATGCCTCCGTCATCGTCGACTCGAGCCAGAGGTGTGCTCTCCCGAGCACGTCGCCGTCCGCCAGGATCATCGCGCGCTCGAGCGCGTTGCGAAGCTCGCGGACGTTGCCCGGCCAGCTCTCCTCGCGGAGCTGATGCTCGAGCGCCTCGTCGAGCCGGGGCGGCGAGCGTCCCGCAGCGGTGGAGAGCTCCGCGACGAGCGCCCTCGCGAGCGGGACGATGTCCTCGCGTCGCTCGCGGAGAGGCGGCAGGCGAATCGGGAACACCGCGAGCCGGTGGTAGAGGTCCTCGCGAAACGTCCCCTCGCGCACCATTGCGCGCAGGTCGCGATGCGTGGCGGCGACCCAGCGTACGTCGACCTCGACGAGCTGCGAGCCGCCGAGGCGCTCGAAGCTGCGCTCCTCGAGCACGCGAAGGAGCTTCGCCTGGAGCGAGGCCTTGAGCTCGCCGACCTCGTCGAGGAAGAACGTCCCTCCGTCGGCGAGCTCGATCCGACCGCGGCGCTGCGCGTGCGCGCCGGTGAACGCCCCCTTCTCGTGGCCGAACAGCTCGCTCTCGAGCAGGTGCTCCGTCAGGACGGCGCAGTTGATCGCGACGAACGGCTTGTCCGCTCGCGGGCTCGTCTCGTGGAGCACGCGCGCCGCGACCTCCTTGCCTGTCCCGCTCTCGCCCTGCAAGAGGACCGTCGCCCCGCTCTTCGCGACCTTCGCGAGCGCCGCGACGACGGGGACCATGCTGGGCGCGCCGAACGTGAGCGTCGAGCGCGACGGCGGGGCATCGGCAGGGACGGCCAGCTCCACGCGGCGTCCGAGCGCGCCCTTCACGAGCTCGCGCACGGCGGCGGGGCTCTGGACCGGCTTCTGGAGGTAGTCGAACACACCGAGCTTCATCGCCTCGACCGCGGTCGAGACGTCACCGAAGGCGGTGAGCACGATGAGCTCGACGTTCGGCTGCTCCGTGCGGAGTGTGCGGACGACGCTCATGCCGTCGAGCTTCGGCATCTTGAGGTCCGTGATCACGACGTCGAACGGCTCCTCGCGCGCTGCAGCGAGCGCAGCGGCGCCGTCGGCGACCTCGACGACTTCGTGGCCGTCGCGCTCGAGCGACTCCGCCAGGAACGAGCGCACGCCTTCTTCATCATCCGCGACGAGGATCCTTCCCGAGCGCTTCTCTTTCATGATGCCTGTCCGCGGAGCCTCAGCGTGAAGAGCGCGCCACCTTCGGGGTGCGTCTCGCCCGTCAGGGTACCATCGTGTTGCTCGGCGATCCGGCGCGCGACGGCGAGGCCGAGCCCCGTACCGCGCACACGGGTCGTGACGAACGGCTCGAAGATCTCCGCCTCGGAGCCGGCCGGAAGCCCGGGTCCTCGGTCGCGCACCGTGAGGACGACGTCGGCGCCCTCGGTCGCGACCTTGACCTCGACCGATTCGTCGGGCGACGCTTGCAGCGCGTTGTCGACGAGGTTGTGGATCGCGCGGGCGAGGCGTCCGGCATCGACCTCGACCGTGCGCGGCGAAGCGTCGAGGTCGAGCTTCACGCGCTCCTTGGCCACGTCGTCGAGCGATCGATCCAGGAGCTCGCGCAGCGTCACTCGAGCGCGCTCGATCGGACCGTCACGCACGAAGTCGAGCAGCGTCGTCGTGAGTAACTCGAGGCGCTCGGCCTCCGCGACGACACGCTCGGCCTTGGCGCGCTTCTTCTTCTCGGCGGCATCCTCGAGATCCTCGACGAGGAGCTGCGCGTGCCCCTTGAGGGAGGCGAGCGGATTGCGGAGCTCGTGGGCCATGACGGACGACATGCTGCCGAGGGCAACGAGACGCTGCTCGCGCGCGGCGCGCTCCTCGAGCATGGCAAGGCGCCGCGCACTCCGCGACCAAGCGAAGGCGAACGCGAGGAGCACGCCTCCGGCGACAGCCGCGACCACGGCGATGCGCGTCAGATCGCGCCGGAGGGTCTCGATTACGGGAGGCTCGAGCTCGACGACGAGGAGCGCCACGCCCGGCGGACGCTCGGCCCGCAGCGAGAAATGCGGAGGCGGAACGCCGGGAACGGACGACGGGCGAGGGCCTCGACGCGGAGGAGTGAGCAGCCCGGTGACGCGCGCGCGTCGACCTTCGACCCGGGCCTCTCCGGGCTTCTGCATCACGGCCGCGATCTCCGCACGTCCCGCCTCCGCGACGGGGTTGCCTTCGCGATCGACGATGGCGACGTAGCGGAGGCCCTCGGCCGTGTGCGCGTCGAGCGCGCGCGAGAGCGCGGCCGCCGACGCCGGATGGGTCTCCTCCGCGAGATCGGAGACCAGAGCCGCGAGCAACAGATCGCCCTCTCCGCGGATGACGACGTCGGATGCATCGGCGAGCGCGCGCTTCGAGGCGATCACGGTCACGCCCAGCGAGACGACCGAGAGGGCAGCCATGGCGATGCTCCCGCCACGCGCCCACGCCGACCACGAACGACGACGACTCTTCATGAACGAAAACGAACCCGGCCTGTGCCTACCAAAGCCCGTGCCACCGTACGCGCACGCGAACGGAGCGACAACGCACGGCGAGGGCGCGCCCCGACGAGTGCGGAGTGCGGAATCCGCACTCCATCGCCTGCAGAAACCGCAGTCCGCACTCGCCGCCGCCGGATCGGCCAGCGAGCTCAGCCATCGAACCACGGCAAATCGCGGGGAGAATCGGCGCGAGCGCCATCGAGCGGCGCTGGCAAGGGCCTTGCGTAACGGTCAACCATGCTCCGGACGACGGAGCGCCCCGCCCAAGCAGGCGCTGATGCGAAGCGCCTCCCACCAGGAGATAGCCACCCATGATCGCGTTTCGTTCGATGACTCTTCCGCTGTTTGCTCTCGTCGCCGCCCTCGCCGGTTGCAGCGCCGAGGCGGGTACGTCGGCCGGCGCCGAGTCCGTCGACGACGCCCGCTCGAGCATCGCAGCCGAGCAGACCGAGAAGGCCGATGGCCCGCGTGCGCGTGGCCACGCGCACGGAGGTCCGGACTTCCTCGTCCACGCTGCGCTCCGCGCGCCGATCAACCTCACGGCCGAGCAGAAGACGACGATCGAAGGCCTGCTGAAGGCGAACGCTCCCGAGAGGCCGCGCTTCGACGCAGCACGCGCCAAGACGCTCGCGGCGGCAATCCGGAGCAACTCCGTCGACGACTCGATGCAGCCGAGGCCGGACGCGAGCCACCGCGAGGCGCGCATCGCCGCCTCTGCAAAGGTACTCGCAACGCTCCACGACACGCTCACCGCCGAGCAGCGCGTCGCGCTCGTCGACAGCATCAACAAGCGCGGCTCGGCGCATGGCGAGCACGGCGCGAAGCGCGGTGGCGAGCGTGGAAAACGTGGCGAGCACGGCGAGCGCGGGCCGCGACGTGGTGGCGAGGGTCACTTCCGGGGACCGGGCGGCCCCGGCGGCATGCCGATGCACCTCCTCGCGGGCCTCGACCTGACGCAGGAGCAGAAGGACGCCATCAAGACGAAGCTCGAGGCGCAGCGGCCGGCGAAGCCGACGGAGGAGCAGCGCGAGGCGATGAAGGCGAAGTTCGAGTCGATGCGCTCCGAGATGCAGGCGAAGCTCGAGAGCTTCAAGGGCGACACGTTCGACGCGACCGCCTTCGTCACGCCGTCGAAGGAGCTCGCAGGTCCTCGGGACGGCGCGATGAACCGGGTGAACCACCTCGCGGTCATCACGTCGGTCCTGACCCCCGCGCAGCGTGAGGCCCTGGCCGCGCGCATCGAGCAGGGACCGCCGGCGGAGCATGCACGGACGAAGGCGCCGCAGGTGAACGCCCCGCAGCTCGCGAAGTGACCGCGTAGTCACAGAGCGAGCGCGGAGAGCGCGGAGAGCACGGCAAGCGGATGGCGGCGGGCGTGATGGATTGCCATCGCGCCCGCCGCCGTTCTCGCACGCGCGAGCGCGGTCATGGTAAGCGTCCGCCGATGACGACGCCCCGATTCGTAGTGCGAACGATCGACGAGCTGACGACCGAGGACGAGGCGTCGTTTCGTCACGTCGCTCTCTACGGCGACCTGAAGGACGTCCTTCGCCGCGACAAGTACACCTTCCGCGTCTTGCCGGAGGCCTCGTCCGGCCGCTGGGACCGGGCGCTCCTCTTGAACCTCACCTTCTGGGGAGCCAACGCCGGCGGTGATGTCCTCGTCGACGACACCCTGCCCGCCGACGTCGTCGCTCACGCGGCGTGGCATCACCTCGCCGCGAAGGCACTCGCCGAGGGCCCCGGCGTGCCGCTCACCGCGGACGCATTGTTCCTCGGCGAATCGATCGCAAGCGCGTTCGATGTCTACCTGGTCGGCCGGCTCCTCGGTCACGCGCCCAAGTCGTCCTTCCTGGCGACTCAAGTGCCCGCGATGGCGGACTCCGCGCTCGCAGCCGGCGCGTCGGAGGACGACTTCGACGCGCTGCTTCAAGGCATCGCGGACGATCCGGATCGCGCCTTTGAAGACCTCCGTGAGCTGCTCTTCGATGCGACCACGGCCCTCACGGCATGCAGCGGCGCGGACGACGCGCTCGCCGTGCTCGAGGGCTTCGACGAGCACCGGTTTGCGCCGCTCCTTCATCACTACGAGCTCTCGAACTGGGTGCTCTACGCGCGCGCGTACGGGAAGGGCGGCCTCGAGCCGGACGAGCGTGCCCGCGTGATCGATCGCGAGCTTCGTCAGGCGGACGGCGCGGTCGACTGGCTCGCATCGAAGTGGCTCGGAAACCGCTGAGCGGGGTCCGGGCGATCCGGGTGCCAGGTCGGATTCCAGCCCCGAGCGTGGGTCCGGGGCGCGATGACGTCGCTCGATTTGCCGGCGCCGAGCTTCGGTGAGCGTATTCTATCTGCGATGGGTCGATTCGCTGGCGGCTTGCTCCTCGCTGCGCTCGCTTCACTCACCTTCGCCGCTTGCTCGACCGAAGACGTCGATGACGCCGCCAAGGACGCCATCCCGTCCGGAAACCCGAACGGGAAAGACGACGGCTCCGCGTGCGCGAAGGGCTTCGACTGCAAGTCGGGCGTGTGCACCTCCGGCGCGTGTGCGGTACCGACCTCCTCGGACGGAGTCCGCAACGGGCAAGAGACGGGGCTCGACTGCGGCGGCCCCGACGCGCCCACATGCGCCGGCGGGCAGCCGTGCAAGGTCGACAGCGACTGCACGAGCAACGAGTGCACGGGCGGCAAGTGCGCGGGCTCTCCGACCGCCCCTCCCGCGACGAGCACCGACGGGATCAAGAACGGCGACGAGACCGACATCGACTGCGGCGGCACGAAGACGAACGCCCCGCGATGCGGCACGGACAAGGGCTGCAACGTCGCCGACGACTGCGAGAGCAAGGTCTGCTCGGCGTCGAAGAAGTGCGCTGCGCCGTCGGCGACGGACAAGGTCCAGAACGGCGACGAGACCGACGTCGACTGCGGCGGTGCGAGCACCGGCGCGCCGCGATGTGCGGCCGGCAAAGGGTGCGTCGCGCACTCGGACTGCGCCTCCGACGGCTGCGATGTTCAGAAGAAGTGCGCCGTCAGCCGGAGCTGCACGCAGACGAACGGCGGGCTCACGTGCGGGAGCGGAGAGGTCGGCGCCGCAAACGCGAAGCACGAGAGCTGTTGTATCGCGCTGCCGATCCCCGGCTCTGCGACGCGGCTCGACAAGTACAAGACGACCGCGGGCCGGATGCGCGCCTTCATCGAGCGCGTGAATGGCAACGTCCTCGGCTGGTACGAGGCCACCAAGGGCACGCTCTCCCAGACCGCGCGCGACCAGATCGAGCCCTTCAAGACGAACCTGCCGAGCGACCTCAAGAGCTACCCGCTCGGCGCCAACTACCAGCTCGGCGGCTTGAGCATCCTTCCCGATCGCCCGAGCACCTCACAGGGCTGTTACGTCGGCAACGCTGGCGACCAAGCCAACGGCGCGCACACGTACTGGACCGACACGCTCATGGGCGAGGACCGCCCGTTCGATCAGGCATTCCTCGATCGGCTCCCGCTCAACTGCGTTCCCTACCCGCTCGCCGCGGCCTTCTGCGCCTGGGACGGCGGTCGACTCCAGACTTGGGAGGAGAACTCGGCGGCGTTCGGTCCTGGCAACTATCCGTGGGGCAACGCTCCCGTCGCCGGCGGCTTCAGCGAAGTGAACGGCATGTGGACCCAGGTCGGCCCGGCTCACGTCGTCGAGGGTCAGGGCATCGCGCCATGCCCGGGCTGTGACATCACGCGGATGAACTGGGCGAGCAACTACCAGAACCCGCCGGGCGGCGTCCCCGCGAAGGAGTGGGACTACGCCTACTTCATCAGCGCGCCGGGACGCTTCCCGGCCGACGTGGGCGCCGGCGGCCACATGGACCTCGGCGGGATCATGATGGAGCTGACCGCCTCGCCGGGCGTCACCTACCCCGGCGAGCCTGGGACCGATCCCAAGTACGGCGCGATGGTCCGCTGGTCGCGCGCGGGCTCTTGGGAAGTGCATCAGGTCAACTACACGCGCTGGCAGTTCGCGGTCATGACCAAGTACGGCAAGACCGGAATGCGCTGCGCTCGCGATTGACGGCAGCGGCAGCCCGAGCGCGCTATGGTGCGCGCCAATGCAACGCCGACTCGCCAAGCCCCCGCTCCGCGTCCAGCCCACGACGCTCTGGGAGTACCCGTCACAGCACTACGGTGAGGGACAGCAGGGCGACTCCCGCTACGTCGGCGCAACGCCGTCGTACGTCATCTGGAACCTCATCCAGCGCTACACGAAGCCCGGCGGTCTCGTCGTCGATCCGTTCTGCGGATCCGGAACGACGCTCGACGTCGCCAAGGACACGGGCCGCGTAGCGCGTGGCTTCGACCTCTCGCCGTACCGCGCGGACATCGAGCGCGCCGACGCACGCAAGCTCCCGCTCGATTCGAACACGGTCGACCTCGTCTTCATGGATCCGCCGTACGGCGATCACATCCACTACTCCGACCAGCCCGACTGCATCGGGAAGCTCTCCGCCTACGATCCCGCCTACTACCGCGCGATGCACCGCGCCATCCGCGAGGCGAGCCGCGTCCTCGCGCCGGGGGGCGTCTTCGGCCTCTACGTCTGCGACTACTTCGAGAAGAAGCACGGCTTCGCACCGGTGGGCTTCCAGCTCTTCATGAGCATCGCCGAGTCGTTCGCGATCCTCGACATCGTCTCGGTCGCTCGGCACAACAAGACGCTCGAGATGGGCAACTACCGCAAGGCGGCCGAGGAGGGGAACTTCTTCCTCCGCGGGTTCAACTACCTCTTCATCGGGCAGAAGCCGGCCGAGCGTCAGGGTAAGGGCAAGCCCCGGCGCGGGTAGTCGCTACCGCCCGAAGCGAAGCGCGCCCATCGCGAACAGTCGGATGAGGAGCGCGCGCGCGGCGCTGCTCTTCGTCACCATCTTCCGGAGCGCGCGACCGTCGTGCCGGCGCGCAGCCGAGAGCGTGCGGGCGAGGTCTGCGGCCGGCGCGGCTACCTCGATCTCCTCGCCGCCGACATAGAGCCGGAGTGCGCCGCGCGAGCCCGGGAGAAACGCCCAGCGTCCTTCCTCGGAGCGCGCGACCGTGTCACCACGCGCGAGCCGCTTCATGATCGCCGCGCCGTCCGGCGCGCGGCGCGGCGGCTCGATCGCGTGCCCCGGCTTCAGCCGCGTCGCGAAGGAGGCGAACCAGCGGTCGATCGCGTCGTCCGACGTATCGACCGAGCGCACCATCTCGCGGACGCGCGCGAGGAGCGCCGGCGGGATCGCGCCGGGATGCGCGGCTGCAGAGAGCGGTGGATCCTCGAGGAGGCGCGCCGCCTCCGGCCTCGCGCACGCGGCAGCCGCGAACGAAGCCCAGGCCTCGCCCGCGCTCGGAGAGCGGAAGCCAATCGAGTACGTGAGGCACGGCGTGACGGCGACGCCGTAGTGCGCGAAGCCGGGGGGCAGATAGAGCATGTCGCCCGGACCGAGCACCTCGTCGGCCTCGGCACGGAAGCTCGCGAGCACGCGGAGGTCGAGGTCGGGCACCAGACGCGTGTCCTTGGTCGGCTTCGTGTGATAGCGCCATCGACGCTCGCCCTGCCCCTGCACGAGGAAGACGTCGTAGCTGTCGACATGCGGACCGACGCTGCCACCGGGCGCCGCGAAGCTGACCATGACGTCGTCCACGCGGACGTTGGGGACGAACGAGAAGCGGTCGAGGAGGAGCGCTGCGCCGGGGACCCAGCGGTTCACCTCCTGGACGAGCAGTGTCCATCCGTGATCGGGGAGCGACTCGAAGCGTGACTCCTCGTGTGGACCCCAGCTCACTTCCCAGGGCCTCGCTCCGCGCTTCTTCTCCTCCGGGGCGGGCTCCTCTCGAACGATGCGGGACTCGACGCCGTCCTCGCAGGAGAGCCCGGCGAGCTCGTCGGGCGAGATCGGATCGCGAAAGCGCGGGAACGCTCCGCGCACCAGAAGCGGCTTCTTCTGCCAGTGCTCGCGCAAGAAGCGCGCGACGGACATGCCCCCGAGCACATCCGTTCCATCCTTCGTCACACTTGGAGATCGTCGCCGCTCTTCCATCACGCGTCGTCACCGGACTACCACGCTCGCGTGAAGGCCGGAATCATCGGCTAGCCCGGAGCGGCGAGATGGCGATGTCGTGTGCTGCCGGCGCGCTCCCCCACTCGACACCAGCCGCGGACATCGGCCCTCGACTTCGTCGCTGGCGGCACGCGTCCGTGCTCGCCGCCAGCGAATCGAGAAGGCGGAACCGTGTCTCAGTTCAGCCATCGCCCGGCACACATACGCCATTGATTTACTAAGCCAATGACCTGGCTTTTTCGGATGAGTTCGAGAGGGATCCGAACACGCGTCCTCGGGATGCAGAATCACGCACTGCGCCGGCGGCTCGCGACGTAGTCACCGGTGCACGGCGTCGAGCTCGGCCATGGCCTCGCGCCACGACCGCCCGGCCCTGGGCCATCGCCCGCGCGCTTGTCCCGTCGCGCCAGGCGCTTGCCTGCGTCGCGCCCGGCATCGCGCGCGCCTCGCCGGCGGGCAACGTCAGAGCCGAGGACGGGCGAAACGCCGGGGATTTTGCACCGCTACGTCGCCCGATTGCCCGCACCATATGGTGGTGGAGCGCACGTCGATGAGGTGCGCGTCCTCGATGATTGGGGCGAGCATCTTGCCCGCGTGATTGATGCGATGGGCCTCCCGAAGTCGCGGCCCTCGACGTCGATCTGGAAGGCCTGGCAGAGGATGCGCAGCACGCTCGAGTACGTGTGCAGCGTGCGGTTGACGACGGGGGTGATGAGGCGCTTCGGATCGTGGTGGACGAGCGGCTGCTTCACGACGCTCTTGCCGGTCCCGGGCTCGCCGACGAGAACGCAGAGCCCACCCTGCTGGCAGTGGACGCGGAGCGTCTCGAGAATCTCCGCCTGGTGGGGCAGGAGCGCGACGGAGTCGAGTGCGAACGGATGGCGATCGAGACCGAAGTGCGCGCGGATCACGACGCACCTCCAAGGTGGATGCTACGGGCGCGGAGGCAGCCAGCTCCTCGAATGGATATACGTGACCACTCAGGAGGAAGCCACCTGCCTCCTGAGTATGGCGCCGACCGAAATCGAGCAGCCAGCTGCCTCGAAGCGATGCCGAGGTCCGAGACCAGGGCAGCCAGCTGCCTCGGAGCGAGCTCGAGGACCGAGACCCGGGCAGCTGGCTACGTCGAAGCGATGCCGAGGTCCGAAAGCGAGCAGCTGGCTGCCCCCCGTCCGAGCTAGTGAACCGCGACGCCGCAACCGGCTGCCATCGGCGCGGTCGTCGGAGCGTGCGGCCAAACAGCCAGAGGCGACTTGGCGAGCCTCGCGTTCAGCCTGGCGCAAGACAGCTACCCGCCAACCGTCGCAACGAGCGACGTCCGTGCACGCCGAGGGCTCCGCGCGGAGCGACGATAAGGTGCTCGGGCAGCGCGCTGCGATCGCGCAGCCTTCACGTTGCGGCAAGCGCTCACACGCCCGAAAAATCGACGCCGATGTCGAAATGGCCGCAGTGCTCGCGCGCTTGCTCGGCGCTAGGGTCGCGCCCTCACGCGGCGCAGCACGCGCACGCACCACACACACGAGCCAGGGGGCACCCGATGTCGAACAGCGCTGTCACCATCAATCACAGCTACCGAGACGCCCCTTAGTCGACGGCCGACGAACGAGCCGACGCTCTCGACGGAAGACCTTCTTCCGATCAACCTCGATATCCAGGGCGCAGCGACAGTGATGATCGGCGCGTGGCCGAAGATCTCCGCGCTCCGCACGGCGGTCCAGCACGAGCTGGCGAGGTTCGACGTCGCGAAGGTCGACAAGCTGCTCACCTACGCGCGCGCGATGACGTTCGCCCAGACCCTCTACCTCGGCGCGTCCGGCCCGAGCGAGCTCCTGCCCCAGCTCGTCGAGAAGGGCATCGCGCTCCGCGAGCTGCTCATCTCGGAGGCGACTCCGCTCGCTCATCGCGGGCTCGTCGACCGCAAGAAGCTCGGCGAGCTCAAACGCGCCGTCGGCTATCTCAACATCGGCTCCGATCTCGGCGTGCTGCGCGAGCGGTGGGACGACATCAAGTCGAAGACCGGCCTGCAGCCCTCGGAGCTCGACACCGCCGAGCACCTCCGCCGAACCTCTTGTCGCGTACCCGACCTTCGCGCCCGAGGCGAACAGGAAGCGCAAAGCCCTCCCGGAGGTCAAGACCGATCGGATCGGGAGTGAACATAACGCTCGAAGCGCGAATTTCAGCCAGAGCGGAAACGTCGCCCCGTTGAGCGAGGGCCGAGCGGACGACCGGCGTCTGGGCAAACGAGTAGCCCCACGACAGAGACGACCGCTCACTACGATTGAAGGTCAGGTGCAGTTCTGTGCGACTTGCCCTCGTGCTCTGCCCGGCCCGCGGGAGCCAACGACGGGCTCGATTCAAGGCGCGGCTCACCGGATGGGCAGCAGCGGCGACTCGACGAGCTTCCGCTGGGCCATTCCACCGGGATAGGCGTAGCTGGCGTGCCGATCCCAACCCCAGACGGTGGCCGTGAACGGGCCCTCGCTCCGCATGCGCTGCAGCCCATGCTGGCAAACGCTCGTGCCGAACGTGTCGCCGGGGCCCTTGTTCCGTGAGAGGTCGACTCTGACCCACTCGTAACTGCCTCTCGTCCCGACGGGCTTCCACCCCGTCAGCTGGCCGGCGCATTCGAGCCAGACGTCTCTGAACTCACTCCCCGTCTTCGCTCGCACGACGACGAGCGACGTCTCGGCGTACGTCGGATCCGCGAAGAAGCTGTACGAGTTCAAGTACTGCCCAGCCGGAACGACATTTACGAACTCCGGATCGCCTCGGTCGGCGAAGTCCTTTGCGGCGTGAGCATCGCCGCTTCCGCCGGTCATGTGCGCGGAGAGATAGATCGGATGCTCGGCGTCCTGCGTTCGAACGACGAAGGCATCCCCCGTCCCGGAACGGAACGTCGCCACCTCCCCGGCATTCATCGTCGTGGGGGCCCCAGGTGGGATCGCAGGATCGTAGTCGAGGCGCGTCCCGTCCCGCGCCGCGACGATGCGGTAGGGCACTGCCTCGTGCTCGTTGCCCGTGCGCGGCCGGTATCCCACGCCAACGTACTCGAATCCCCACTTCTCGAACGCTGGAATCTGTTGAAATAGAATATCGCACGCATAGGCAGTCGACGGAATGTCCGCACAGCCGTGCCCGCCGAAGACGGTCGTCGGCTTGCTGGAAGAGACGATGCTCCCTGTGAGCTCTTGGCCCTGCACGAGCTGCAGGTGCTGTCCCTTGCCGAGGCGATACGTCGCCGGCCGAAGCGCCCGACTACCTTTGACGCCTTCCCCGTCTTGGATGTCGCGCGTCGGGATGATGGTCACCTCCGTGTCGTCCTCGGACGCGACGACCTGAGCCCCCGGCGCGTCATCGGGACTTGCCTCCCAGCCATTGACGATGATGTTCTCCTTCGCCCACATCGCGACGGGCAGCAAGAGCGTGGCCGAAGGAACGAGACTCGAGGCTCCACCGAATGGATAGATGGTGGTCACCGCCACCGGAACGTTCGTCCTCAACTGGAACGACGAGCCGATCTTCGTCCCACCCGAGGGCCACGCGCTGAACGTGGCCGGGACCACTCCGCTCGGACAAGGGGCATAAAATGGATACGCCCCAAGCGTACTGGACAGCTCCGGAGACGCGTCGGAAAGGAAGACGACGACGCTGTCCCCGGGAGCGATCGGCCCGGTGTGCCGAGTCAGCGCCGCGCTGCCCGGCGTCATGCGGAACATCGCGTTCGAGATGTCGAGAGGTTTCCCTTCGAGCTCGAGGGACGGCTCGACGGGTTGGATCGAGGTATTGACGATGTATGAGGCGAAACAGCCAGGGGCGATGATGTCGCTGAAGACCGGCGGTTGGAAATAGAACTCGCAGCCGTTCGAGCTTCGATCCGCGGCTGCAGCCGCACACGGATCCAGGCACGTCGCGGCGCCGCAAGCGAGCTCGGGCGGGCACGTCTCGACGACCCTGCCCGTGCACGCCTCGATGATCGAGCGGCCATCGAGTGAGCACTGGAACCCGCACTCCGGAGCGTCGATGGAGGCATCGCCGTCGAAGGTGTCCGTGCGATGCTCGAACCCGCCCCTGTCATCCCCGCATGCGCTCATGCACGCGGCAAAGACGGCGAGACCTAGCGCGGCGACGACCACGCGGTGAGTCACTCGTGCACGGTTCATGGCAGCGCCACCTCTTGCGGAGCGAGGCTCGGCACTCGGATCTTTCCGTTACCGAGCTGTCCGTAGTAATTCGATCCCCAGCAATACACTTTGCCACTCGTCAAGAGTGCACACGTGGCGTCGGGCGTGGTCTTCACCTGCGCAGCACGCTCTGGAAGGCCATGCACCTTCACGGCGTCGAACGCGTGCTCCAGCGTCCCGTCGCCAGCCTGTCCGCTCGCGTTGTAGCCCCAGCAATATACGTCGCCCGACGCCCCCACGGCGCACCACCGCTGCGGCTGCACGATCACGTCGCCGAATCCGGTGGTCTGCAGGCTGCGCGTCGTGGCGATCTGAACGATGGGCTCCGGCGTCACGATTGGCTCCGGAAGGTCGCGATTGAACAACGGCTCTGCGATGGCGCGTCCCCAGCAGTAGCCAATGCCCCCAGCCGTGGCGCAGGCGCTGTCAGCCGTCACGTCCATCGAGGTGATGCCGTCGAGCGCGATGCGCTGAGGCTCCGGATCGAAATCGAGCGACGAGACGCGTGCGAGCAGAGCATTCGCCCCCCAGCTCAGCGTCACACCGTCCGTGCGTCGAGCGAAGGCGGCGTTGCCGACGACGACGTCGTGAATCAGCGCGCCGGGAGGAACGGCGATCCATCGTGGAGGGAGCACCGCGTGCGGAGCCGAGTCGAACGGCGCAATTTGGCCGTAAGAGTTCCGTCCCCAGCAGAGAAGGCCATCGTCGACCAACGCGCACGCGACGTTGATTCCCACCCCGACGCTCTTCGCAGGCGGCAGAGCGAGCTTCACGGGAGAGCGCTCCGCGGTGGCCGCGCCCGCGTCGTTCCGGAGAAATGGCCCCGTCCCCCAGCACCAGACGGCACCGCTCCTGTCCAGCGCGCAGGTGTGATCGAGCTGGGCGACGTCC
>MKVQ01000019.1:68263-233857 GCA_001899635.1 Myxococcales bacterium 68-20
CCCCCAGCATGCCACCGTTCCGTCGTCGAGCAGCGCGCAGAAGCCCTCGCCATGATCGGAATGCTCGTTGGCCCCCTGTGTCGTCACGAGCGACGTGGCGCACGGAGAAGACGCGCAGACGACCGGGAGTGGCCCGGCATCGAACGGCGCCGCGTCACGCGGTGGCGGCGGAGCGTCGAACGCTGCAGCGCCGTCCGTCATCGTGGACGCTTCGGGCCCAGCGTCGTCCGGATCGGCCTGCCTGCCATCCTCGTCGCTCGAGCAGCTGAGGGCCGCGCCTCCCGTCGCCAAGCTGATGACGGTGGCTAGAGCGACGGTCGAGCCAACGTGGACGTAATCTCGCCTCGCTCGACGGAGCGGAGCGGGGGCCACCCCTGAAGGTGGGATTGATCGGATGCCCAGACGCATCGAATTTGGAGCGATGGATCGATACGAATCAAGGAGTCGTCTTGTGAAGCGCATAGTGGACACCAATCGCCCATAGGTTGGTCTTCGACACGCCGCGAACTTGGTATACGGGTCGACCGAGCGGTCCTCCGCTCAGCGATATGGTCGATAGCTCGTACGCGCCACCGTCCCAGACGTCGGTGCCCCGAACGACCAGCCCCGCCCCACCCAGCCACAGGTTGCCTGCCGCGGTGGAGAGCGAGTTCAAGCCCTTCCATGAGACCGTTTGAGGAACGGGCGCAACGGCGATGGAGTAGCCGTCGCCCTCTACCGAGATCCTCACTACGTCGCGGGCCCCCTTGAGTGCGATGAACTGGTTCGTCGCGACCGCCTCGATGTCCGTGAGCCACCCCTCGGTTCCGCCAATCAGCAGAGCTCCGGCTCTCTGGGCGCAGGCGGCGTAGTAATCGCCCGGAAGGACCCCGTCCGCGATCCTTTGATATCCTGCGTGAGTCTTGCGGACAACGAGCGCGCACCCCGCGCGGGAGCGCGATCTTGCCCCCGCGAACCAGACGTCGTCCGTCGTCCCGGCGGCCCCGAGGAAGAACAGCTGTTCCGACGAAGCGTCGACGTCGGCCGCGACGTACTCGGGAGCCCACTCAGGTGCGCCGCCGTCGACGCTCGTCCAGTGATAGATGGTGTCCTTGAACCACGCGTAGACGTCGCCGCTGCTCGTGCCCCACACACCAAAAGCGGGCGTGCGCGCGAGCTCGTCCCTCTGCCAGTACTGCGGATTTCCGTCGTTGGGATCGGCGCTGCTGCTGCTTCCGAGTCGGTAGCGTTTCCACGACCAAGCCGCCCCGGGCGCAGGTCGTGTGCCGTGATAAACGTAGCCGGGAGACACGCCGTAGTAGATTTCGTTCTCGTTCGGCGCCCAGAGTCTTCCTACCCACCGGCCGAGTCCCGAGTCGTTCTGCGTACCGTCGTCGATATATTGCCAGTGGGCCTCTGCCTCGTCCCACTCGAGGACCTTCACGCCGAGGGTCGGGCTCTCCGCGACAGCGAAGGCACGACCGGGAAGGGGCCAGATGTCCTTCATCATCAGATCCACGTTCGGCAACGCCGTGACGCACCAACCCGCTTGGCTGCACGGCGGTCCGTCGACGGAGGCCTCGTCGCCCGCGTCCGCCGCGTCGACTGCTGGCGTTCCGCTGTCCGGGATCGTGCTCTCACCTCCGCCGCCATCGGGCAGAGGCTCCGTCCCGTTGTTCACTGACGTGGCGCATGCGACGGCGCCCGCAGCAGAGAGCGCGAGCGCCCCGCATGCGAGGAGAAGCGAGGCCCTCATGGTTTTCCTCCAAGCGAGAGAATCACGCCCTGTCCGCCAATCCAGACGTGCCCCGCGGCAGCGACCCAGACGGCGGTAAGGTTCGGACGCCCCACGCCGAGGCCTGCGATCTTCGCGCGCGACCAGCGATGGCCGTCGTAGTGAAGGACGACGCCACCATTGCCGACGGCCCAGACGTCGGTGGACGAGGCCCCCCACACGGCGTTGAGGTCGGCTGTCGTCGGAACGTCCGAGAGGGCATCCCAGCGCCTGGTAGCCGCTGCGTAGTGGCGGATGGTCCCCATCGCGCCCACGGACCAGGCTTCGGACGGGGACGCCTCCCAGACCCCACGGAGCGCGTTCCGTGTACGGCTATTGAACGCCTCGACCTTTGGCGCGTCGCCGGTCGCGTCCGTGATGCGAACGGTCGCTCCCGCCTCACCTACCGCCCAGAGCTCGCTGGCCGAGGAGCCGTGGATGCTGGATATCCGCGTGCATCCCGCGCCCCTGCACACGCTGCTCGGGACACCGACTTGGACCTCGAACACTCCGGAGGGCGATCGACGTAGACGCCAGAGGCTGTCGCCCGCAGGATGCCAAAGCCACTCAGGCCTCGCCGTTGGGGGATCTTCCTCGGAGACGTCGGACGGAGAGTGGAACGTCCAGCCGCCAGCCGACGGCTGCACGCCTCCGTCCTGCACGTCAACGCCGCGCACGTAGACGCGATCGAGAAACCCAAAGGCGACCTCCGTGGAGTCGTGCAGCCAGAGAGCCCGCATCGTCTCCTGGCTGCCAGTATCCGAACGGGTCCAGGACGTACCGTCGAAGTGGGCGACCGCGCCGACCGCGCCAGCGGCCCAGACGTCGCTGACGGAACGTCCGCGGATGACGTTGATCGATGTTCGTGGGTCGAGGCCACCGCTGGGGCTATCGGGATCGAAGAGTCCGTGAGGACAGAGAACATCCGCGGAGCACGTGTCGGGGAAGTACTCGCAGTCAGCGCATGGCCTCGCGTCGCTCGCGCCAGTGTCGCGACCGCTGTCCGGCTCCGCCGCGGCGTCGGGCCCGCCGCCCCCGTCTGGGGGGCCGCCGTGGTGATCCAGACCCCCGCTCGCCGAAGTGCACGCCGCGACCCCCGCGACGACGACCAGCCAACCCGCTCTCATCGCGCGACCTCTCCGCCGTCCTGGACTTGGTCGCATGGCTCGACCACACACGCGCCGCCGACACAGGCCTGACCAGCAACCGCGTCACAGAGCCTTCCGCAAGCTCCGCAATTTTTCGGGTCGCTGTTGGTGTTCACCTCGCATCCGTCTGCTGCGTTCCCGTTGCAATCGCCCCAGCCTTCGAAGCACTGCAGGGTGCACATGCCGTACGTGCAGGCAGAGGAGTCGGTGCACTTGAAACCGCAGCTTCCGCAGTTCGAGCGATCCGAGGAGAGGTCGACGCACTCCCCCATGCAAAGGCCACCGAAGCATGCGCCACAGAAGGTCTTGTTCGCGGGGCACATGCATTGGATGAATCCGAGTGGATTGACTCCGCACTGCTGGCCGGGCGCGCAAACGTTTCCGCAAGCGCCGCAGTTCTCCGTATCCAGCAGATAGGTCTCGCATCCATTGGAGAGGACGCCATCGCAGTTTCCAAAGGGCACCCTGCACTGGAGCGCCCCACATTGGCTGCCGGAGCAGCCGTAATACATGTTTGAAAATTGCGCCGCGCCGTCGCCCCCCGTCGAATCGCAAGCGTTGTCGCAAGCGCCGCAGTTTGCGTCAGAGTTATTCGTATCGACGCAGTTCCCAGACGTTGGACACCACGTTCTTCCGCCACCGCAGCCGCAGCCGTAGTCAGTGGCCGTCTGAAGGCACGGACGGGCGGGGTCGTCACATTTATTTCCGCATGCACCGCAATGCTCGTCGCTCATCTGGATTTCGCAACCGTTGTCGGGAATACCATCGCAATCCAGGAACCCGGCCTTGCATTGCGGCACGCAGCGACCCTCGGTGCACTCGTAGATCTCGCGACCGGTCTCCTTCGGACAGGCGACTCCGCAGGCGCCGCAGTTCATCCTGTCCGTCTGCAAGTTCACGTCGCACGGGAACCGCGAGGTCGGGCATTCCGTCCATCCCGCAGGGCACTTGTTGGAAGGGCAATACGACGTCAGCCCAGCTTCGATCTCGAGCGAGGTCGCCTCGACGTCTGGAGCCACGAAAGAGGGCGGCGCGGCGTCGTGGATCTCGGCGATGGTCACCTCGGTCCCACAACCGCCGAAGAGCCACGCGAGCGTCGTGGTCGACGCCAGAGTCATGGGTGCGCTGAAGCGCAGGATACGTCGAAGCATCTCGGTCATCCCTCCACGGAGGATTCACGGATTCGGGGCGGCAACGCGCGAGCTCCCGGGAGCTTCTGGATTCGCCGGGGCCTCGAAATTCGATATCGACGGTAGGGGATGGCCGACGGTCACCTCGAGTCGTGCCGCATACGGCGTGCGCGGAAAGCGCCGTACGAGCGCGCGCGCACGCTGCAAGGATTCCTCTTTCCGCCCCATCATCGAGAGCGCCTCGACGGCGATCACCTCGCGTTCCTGGACGAACTCGCCAGATGGGTAGGCGCGTGCGTGCTCGCTCGCGAGTGAGAGCGCGCGCTCGGGATCCGCGGCGAGCGCCGCTCGCGCACGTTGAACGAGCTGGAGCTCCGTCGCCGACGGCTTCGCGCGCGTCGCAACGGCGCTCCCGGTGGACGTGGGGACCGAAGCGGGCGCCGACGCCATCTCCGCGGACGGAAGGTCGCCGACCACGATCGTGACCATCGTGGAGCCGCTCGACTCATCCGCGGCAGGGGCCTCCGCGGTCGGAGCCGCCACCGGAGATGTTGCCCCCGGAGCCGCCGCGAGAGGGGCTGGCGGAGCCTTCGTGGCAGTCGTGAAGAGGCCGCCCGTCACTCCCCACGAGAGGTAGACCGCCCCTGCTACCGCCAAGGCGACGATGCCGACCTTGCGGAATCCCATCGATCGCGCGGACGGTGGTGAGTGCTTTGGTGGCGCCGACGGTGGCAGGGCGCCCGCTGTCGCGAGCCGCTTCGACATCCGCTCGATGGCCGCGGCGCCTGGACCGCCCCGGCGCGTCGAGCGCACGAACGCGCGCAGGGCTTCGGGCTCTCGCTCGTCGATGCGCGGAGGATCCGAGCGATCCGATTTCATGTCGCCTCTCCGAGCGCCCGTGAGAGCTCGCGGCGCGCAGCATGGTATCGGGCGTAGGCGGTCTTCAGGGGACATTGGACGGCTTCGGCGACTTCGCGCATCGACATCTCTTCGATCTCGTACAGGAGGAAGACGGCTTGCTTGTCCTCGTCGAGCGAGGCGAAGACGCGGCTCAGAAGCCCGATCTCCGTGCGAGCGAAGAGGTCGCGCGGATCGATCCGTTCAGGAAGCGTCTCGACCGGACACTCGTGACGGAGGTGACTCCGCCGTCGATATCCCGACGCGCGGCGGCGCGCGATGCCGTAGAGCCACGCTCGCGGGTGCTGTACATCGCACTCCTCTTGGCGGCGGTAGGCCACGAGGAAGACCTCCTGCGTCTGATCTTCGAGGTCCGCCTCCGGCACTCCGAAGTGTCGCAGGCTGCGCCACACGAACTCTACGTACGTCGAGAACAGCGCTTCGATCGTCATCGGCACGGGCGCCACGTCTCCAGCGGCTTCCCGCGCGGTGACGACGCCAAGGATCGAAGCATGCACGTCTTCTGTGTGCCCGCGTCCGGCCTATTTTCTCACGACGCACGTCGCTTTGTGTCGTTCAGTGGAATTCGTAGCCGAGCCCGAGCGACACGCGCGCCCCGAAGAGACTGGCCCGGTGAACACTGTAGAGCTTGGCGCCGTGGCGGATCTGAAGTCGATCGCGGATGAGGGCGACTTCGAGCTCGGGAAGGATCTCGGCGAAGATGTGGGGCGCGAGCTCGACGCGTGCGAGCGCACCGGTGCCCGCAAGTAGCGACGCGCGGGTTTCGTCTTTGACGACCGAGAAGCCCGTCGGGATGCTGCGACTCGCCCCGGCCCGAACGCCGGCTGTCGGAATGAGCTCGAACCGCGCCGTGCGGAGCGCCGCCACGCCCACGCGCGCGGAGGCGGCGAAGAGCTGAAATCCAACCTCGCCGCTCTCCACGCGAACGGAGCCGCAGGCTTCGAAGCTCGCCTCGAGCCCGACCAGGACGATCGATCTCGGCGAGTACATCGCACGGATCGCGAAGCCGCGTCCTACGTTCGGAAGCACGCCGAGCGAGCCTACGCCCGCTGCACCGACCACGAGCCGATGAGGGAGCGGCTCCGCCGAGGGGCGCGCCGCGGGCGCTGGTGTCGAGGGAGGCGGCGCTGGTGTCGACGACGGCCCTCGCACCGACGCGGGCGCTGGTGTCGAGGGAGGCGGCGTCTCCGCGCGCTCCGCCGAATCGCCGCGCTCCTCCAAGCGAGGACGAGCGACCGCGATCATCATCGCAAGGACGAGCGACACGGGCTCTTCGATCGCCTCGCAGCTCGGCGGTCCGACGCGCACCTCACGTTCGCCCAGGGCTCGGCCGGATGCATCCTTCAGCCCCAGTTTGACGACGAATCCTCCGCCCACCGCCCGAACAGCACCTTGCACGAACAGCTCCGGCGACGCCTCCGAGGGAGACTCGCCAAGGCTCGCCTGCGTGGCGGCTACGATCACTTCGCGCGACGGACACCCTGCCGGAGCCGACCAGACGAGATCGAAGGGCGCGCCGTTCGCCGGCGCGGGCCACGACGCGACGACGAGCCCGACGGCGAGCCCGACGGCGCTCGCCAACGTCCGTCCACGCGCGCGCGTGGCGCTCAACCTCAAGAACGATTCGACATCTCGACGCACGATGGTACGCGACGGCACTCTAGGACAGCGAGGGTACCCAGCGACGAATCATTGACGCAGCGCACGAGGCCGCCGCCACTGCTCTCCAGGTGTGTGAGCGGCCCTTCGAGATCATTCCTCGATCGGGCGAACGGCGAACAGGAAGCGCAAAGCCCTCCCGGAGGTCAAGACCGATCGGATCGGGAGTGAACATAACGCTCGAAGCGCGAATTTCAGCCAGCGCGGAAACGTCGACCCGCTGATCACGTCCAAACGGCGCACGGTCCCGCTCGAGCCAGCGGTTCGTAGGGCTCGCTCGCTACGCGGCGTCGGGCTCGTCGCCGTCGAGCGTAGTCGGATCGCGGGCCCTCACCAGCTGCGGAGCGTCGACCGGAAGGCCGAGGCGTTCCAGAATCTGGCGCGCGGCGCCCTTCTCGACGACGGTCTCGATGAGCCGAAGGCGGCCCTTGCATTGTGGGCACTCCAGGATATCGACGTCGAACGTTCTCTGGAGGAGCTGCGCCCATGGCAGGCGAGGTGAGGTGGCGTAGAGCAGTCCGCCGAGGACGCGAGACCAGTGCCGGACGCTCAGAATGTTGGGCGCGAGGGTCGTCACCTCCACGAAGGCGTTGCCTCCATGACCGTCGCACGTGAGGCGTGCTCGATCGCACTCGGCGACTGCACCGGGCACAGCATCCGTCCCTCCCGCGACCGCAGGCCTTCGACTCGGTTCGAGGTCGCGGCCCGAATGCCCAGCGGGTCGGCTCGACGGTTCGCGGTCGTGGCCCGCATGCCCAGCGGGTCGGCTCGACGCTCCGCCGTGCGTGGGCGCGGCATCCCTACGAGTCGACGGCCCGCACGGTCTCTTCTTGCCTTCGGCCCCAGCGGTGACGGTGACGGTGCCGGAAGCGATCGGCGGGCCGGGCACGACCTCGCGTCGCCAGGCCGCGTGCGGCGCGAGCACCCCGTGATAGCGTACGAGCGGATAGCGCGGTGGCGGCACCAGCGCTGCAAGTCGCGCCAGCAGCTCGATGGGCGTCATCACCCGATGCTTCGCTCGACCAGCACCGAGCTTCTTGATCCGATAGGCCATACGGCCACCGGGAAGCAACCGGAGTCGCTCGAGCGAGAACGGAGGACGCGCGCCATATCTGCAGAGCCACTCACGACCAGAATCATCTTCGGCAGCGATGCGGACGCTCGCGTGGAGATTGAAGCCGTCATGCTCTACGGCGCTTCCTTCGCGGGATGGAGCATCCGAGGCGAGACCCATGGCTTCTCGCGCACTCCAGCCAGCGGCAGACTGAGAGAGCGTGCGCATCGTCCCTCGCTGCGTCGCGATCGCCGCGCAAGCTTCCATCGGGGAAGGGAGGGCGGTCTCATTTGAGCGCGCTTCGAGCGGGGGCGCTCGAGATCACCATGACGCTCGAGCCACCGGAGGGCACGCCGATGTACGGTCCGCACGACCACCGCCTCGCCGGGCCCGGCCTTCGTGAACGCGCTCTACGTCGCGGTGACGCGCTCGAGCGTCAGGGCAGCCCGGTGACCTTCACCGGGAACGGGCTGTCGACCGTCGTTCCGTCCCCGAGCTGTCCGCGATCGTTCTTGCCCCAGCACCACACAGTGCTGTCGGCCTTGCGCGCGCATACGTGACGGAGCCCGGGAGCCACCGCGACGACGTCCGACAGCACGCCCACCCCAGCCGGTCCCTTGATCTGCGTGGGCACCGGCGTCGAGACGATCGCGCCTCCATCCGGAAGCGACGCGATGTCGGCGCCCCAGCACCAGACCGTCTTGTCCGTTCGCACCGCGCAGGTGACCTGCTCCGCGACGCCGATCGACGCGACGTTCGCGATCCCCGGCACCGCCGCCGCGAAGGCGCGCTGCAGCGTCGTCGCCGGATCGATGCCGAGCTGGCCGGCGTCGTTCGTCCCCCAGCAGAAGACCGCTCCCTGCCTGAGAGCGCAGGTGTGCTTGCCGCCGGAGGCGATCGCCGTGACCTTGTCGAGCGGCGTGAGGAGGTTCGCGTCGGTGACGACCGCCTGCGGAACGGGCTCGCCGCTCTGCGTGCCCGGCCGGCCGAGCTGCGCGCCGAGGTTCGTGCCCCAGCAGAACACGCGATCTCCCGCGAGCGCGCACGAGTGCACCTCGCCGGCGGCGACCGCGCTCGCCTTCGGAGCCATCGCGCCGGGGATGGCCGTCGACTCGACCAGCGTGCCCGAGCACGAGTGGCTCGCGAGCGCGTGGTAGGCGTAGAAGATCGGCGCGGAGCACGCGGGATCGGCGGCGACCGGACGCCCGAGCTCACTGAAGGCGGAGTGACCGAAACACACGTGCCTGCCGTTCGCCTTCAGCACGCACGTGTGAGGCCCTCCCGCCGCGACCCCCGCGACGTCGAGGTTGCCGATCGCGCGAGGTCGGGTGCGGTCCGGTCCGAGGGCCGACGGCGGCTCCGCCTGCGCGCCCGAGAAGCGCTGGCCCCAGCAGAAGAGGATCCCCTGACGACGTGCACAGGAGTGCCACGGCGCCAGCGCGAGCTCCTCGATGCCGTCGAACGGCAGGCCGGTCTCGTCGACGGTAATCCGCGTGGCCGTCGAGACGTCCGCCGCGGGCGTGCCTTCTCCCGTCGTGCCGAGTCCGAGCTGGCCATGATCGTTGGCGCCCCAGCACCACACCGTCGCGGCCCCGCCGGTCGTGACGACGCATGTATGATCCCCGCTTCCGACGGCGAGGTCGGGATGGAAGCCCGAGCCCGTCGCGAGCAGCGGTCCCGTCGGACCGCCGTCGACCGGCCCCGCTTCGGCGTCCAGGCCAGCGTCGAGCTCCGCGTCGACCAGCGACGCGTCGGCGGGGCCAGCGTCGCCGACCGTGACGACGTCCGCGCCCCCCTCGACCGGCGGCGGGACGTAATAGCGGTCGGTGGGCTCGCGCTCGATCTCGTCACATGCAGCGAATGCGAGCGCACTCACCGCGATGCCGATCCCGAGAGCAAGCCCCCAGCGCATGGAGTGAACCGTAGCTCGGAAGCCGCCCGAACGCTCGCGGCTCCTCGGTCACTGGATGATTACGCTCTCGCTCCACCGGCGTGCTCGCGGACGCGCGCCCGCATGTGCATGCCGCCCTTGGGACGAAGAGTGACGAGCGGATCGAGCTCGACCGGCGCTGCACTCGCAAGGTCGAACCGGACGCGCCGCGCGATCGTCGCGAGCACGACGTGACCTTCCATGAGCGCGAAGTGGTTGCCGATGCAGATGCGCGGCCCCGCCCCGAAGGGCATGTACGCGCAGCGTGGGAGCTGCTTTTCCCGTTCGCCGAGGAAGCGCTCTGGATCGAACCTCTCCGGATCGGACCAGACGTCCGGCCGCCGGTGGATGCCCATGACGCTCACGAGGACGATCGAGTTTCGCCGCACCCGATACTCGCCGATGGAGGTGTCCTCGATCGGCCGCCGACCGAGGATGTACGCGGGTGGGTACAAGCGCATCGCCTCCTTGAAGACGGCGAGCGTGTACGGGAGCTTCTTCAGGTCGTCGTAGGTCGGTGCGTGCCCGAGCGCGTCGATCTCGGACTCCATCCGCGCGCGCACCTCGGGATGACGCGCGAGCAGATAGAACGTCCATGCGAGCGCATTCGCCGTCGTCTCATGACCGGCGAGGGCGAGCGTCATCGCTTCGTCGCGCACCTGGCGATCGGTCATCGAGGCCCCCTCCTCGTCCCTGGCGTGGAGGAGCATGCTGAGGACGTCGCCGCGATCGGCCCCCTCCGCGCGTCGTTCGCGGATGATCCTGTAGACGACGTCGTCGAGACGCGCGACCGCTCGCTTGTACCTCAGGTTCTGCGGGCTCGGGATCATCGGCGGGAGCGGAAGGACGGAGCCGAGCTGGCCCATCGCGACCTCCATCGCCGTGGTCAGTGCACCGCCGACCGCGTCGGCGTCGCCGACGACCTCGGTATCGAAGAGCGTCTTCCCCACGATCTCGAAGGTGAGGCGCATCATGGCCTCGGCGACGTCGAGCGACTCGCCCTCACTGAGCGCCGCGGCGAACCGCTCGGTGCGCTCTGCCATCGTCGTTGCATACGAAGCGATCCGCTTGTGCGCGAACGCGGGGGCGAGCAGCCGGCGCTGCCGCTCGTGAACGGCGTGCTCGCTCGTGAGGAGACCGTCCCCGAGCACCGGCCGGAGGAAGATCGCGAGGCCCGGCGCCTTCACGAACGAGCCCTGCCTCGTCGAGAGCACCTCGTTGGCGAGCGACGGCGAGCTGATCAGCACCATCCGACGTACGATCCCCATCGACGTCTCGACGATGTCCGGGTGCGTCTTGGCGAGCCGGAGGAGCAGGCCGACCCGGTCGTTCCGGAACGACACGAGCGGCCCGAGCAGCGGCTGCCCCGAGAGCCGCGGGAGCGGCCTGACCGGCATCGACGGGGCTGTGGCTGCGGTCATGGGCCGACTCCTCCGAGCCGACATGATGCGAGCGTTCGCTCGCGGTTGCCAGGCAGACCGCGCGAGTCGGCGCCTTGCCGCTCCTCCACCCTGCTATGCTGGGCCGAAAATGAGCTCGATCAAGAAGACGCTGATGAAGCAGGGAATGAAGCTCATGACGGACCCGCGCGTCATGAAGCTCATGCAGGACGAGCGCGTCATGAAGGCCGTCATGCAGATGATGAGCATGCCCGGCAAGGTCCAGACGTTCACGAACGATCAGGTCGAGCGCCTCGCGAAGGCCATGAGCCTCGCAACGGAGGACGAGGTGAAGGACCTGAAGCGTCAGATCCGCCGGCTCGAGGAAGAGGTCTCGCGCCTCGAGAAGAAGAAGGGCTGAGAAGTACCGGCCGCGCGCGCCGCCGTCTCGACCGCCGGCGCGCTCAGGCGGCGGAACGCTTCTCGATCCAGTTCGTGACGAGGGGCCACGTCGAGAGCGGCGCATCCCGTCCGACGAGCAGATCGATGTGGCCGAGCGGCACCGTCTTGTAGGTCTTGTCCTTCGAGCGGCTCCGCTCGAACGCCGGACGGACGCTCGCAGGCGGCGCGAGGTCGTCGTTCATGCCGGCGAGGACGAAGAGCGGAAGGTCCATCTCCTCGAACCGCTCGACGTAGTCCTGCGCGTGGCCGCCGAAGCGCTTCTGCGCGCCCCACTCGAACATGTTGCGCATCTCCTGGATCCCCGCGCGGTCGAACGCGAGGCGGAGGTGCTGGTCGAGCACGTGCGGCTCGAGCGCGCCGACATGCCAGCCACGGAGCGGGATCGGATAGAACGGGCTGTCCGCGACGCGCCGGATGCTGCGGATGAACGCGCCGACCGGATAGAGCGGAAGCGGCACGCCGACATGGGGCACGCCGATCCGCCGCATGGCATCGAAGACGAGCGCGATTGCCTGGAGCGAGAACGAGCCACGAGTGAAGTGGTACGGACTGCCGATCGACGCGATCCCCGCGACCGCGCCTTTCAGCTTCGGCGCCGCGGCGTAGCTGACGAGACCGCCGAGCGAATGCCCGACGAGGAACGGCGCCCGGTTGCCGGTATGGGAGAGGACCTCTTCGATCGCAATCGGCAGGTCCTCGACGACGTACTCGTCGACGCTACGGGGTGTCCGCGCGCCGAAGTGCCGCGAGCGCCCGTGGCCGCGGAGGTCCAAGTTGAAGACGTCGTAACCGGCGCGGGCGAGGTGATTGGCGAAGCTACGCGCCGGCAGGTGCCATGCGTAGCGGTTCTGGCCGAACCCGTGGACGAGCAGGATGGGAGCCCGCGTGCCGCCGCCGTTCGAGACGAGGCGCTTCCTGACCATCGCCAGCGGTACGCGTCCCCCGGTGACGACCAGCTCCTTCACGAACGTCGCCCGTTCGTGCCGATCGATCGTCTGTTCGAGGGTGCGTCCGTAGAGAATCAAAGGCGTGCGTCGAGCAGGTAGCCGGTGGCGCGCTGGAGGCCCCCCAACCTCGACGCCCATTTTGTCTGCGTTCTTCGAGTCAGTGTAGCATCTGGCCGAGCTTGCGTGGCAACCTGCCGGCCAAGCTTCGATCTCTTGCCTCTAGAGGCTCTCGCTATGCGATCCACGACCCTGCTCTCGTTCAGTGCCGTTCTTGCCGCCGTGCTTGCGTTTCCCACCGCTGCGCTTGCGCAGCAGAGCGGAGACGCCCCGAAGACCGAAGAAAGCGGCGACGAAGCCAAGAAGGAAGAAGGCGAGGGCAAGAAGGACCTCTCGACCGTCGAGCCGCCGCGAGAGCAGTGGGACATCTACGATGTCGAGGAGCTGCCGGGCCGGAGCTACTTCTTCGTCGGCCTCCGTTACCGCGGCAACATCGTCCCGGGCTTCTTGCTCAACATGTTCGTGGAGGAGGGAAAGACCATCTACACGAACATGATCGGCGCGGAGTTCGAGCTCCGAAAGGACGGCTTCTCGCTCATCCCGGCGCTCTCGTATCACGAGCTCGGGACCGGCGACATTCTCTTCAAACAGAAGAACACGCCGAACATCGCGGGCAATTACTCGGTCGTGAACAGCGGAATGAAGCTCGTTTACGCGTCGGTCGATCTCCTCTGGTCGACGAAGCTCTCGAAGAACGTCGAGTTCGAATACGGCGCGGGCTTCGGTCTCGGCGGGGTCTTCGGCGATCTCGAGAACAGCTGGGTGAGGGAGGACCCGAACGGCCCGCTGCTCGCCGAGAGCACCGGCCGTCGCTACAGCCGCTGCAACGCCGTCGGCGACCCGGGGTCCGGCTGCAACCCGGCCGACCACCAGAACTCCGAGGTCAACAAGGTGAACGGCTACAAGGAGCCGAGCTGGTTCAGCGGCGGCTCGAAGCCGGCGATCTTCCCGTGGATCTCGATTCCGCAGATCGGCCTCCGCATCAAGCCGATCAAGCAGTTCGTCGCGCGCGTCGGTCTGGGCTTCTCCCTCACCGGCTTCTGGTTCGGCATCAACGGCCAATACGGCCTCGAGCAGAAGCGAGACTGACGGCACAGGGCCAATCCGGGGGCGCTGGCACAAAAAGGCCCTGGCACATCCGTGGCACGGTATGATGCCACCTGTGAGCGCTTCCAGCGTTCTGGCCGGGCAGGACCGCAAGTCCGAGCCCATGGGGAGCACACCGACGTTCAGGATGCCGGCTCGATATGAGCCAATGGCACTCCTCGGCAAAGGTGGTGGCGGTGAGGTGTGGGCCGTCCGCGATCGGGTCACCGGGCGCGATCTCGCGCTCAAGGTCCTTGCCGAGGACGCCGGCGAGGCCGAAGTCATGGCCCTCGTCCGCGAGGCGGTGACGCTGAGCGGCCTCGAGGGGCTCGGCGTCCCGCAGGTGCTCGCGTTCGGGCGCCTTCCGGGCAGCCAGCGCCGCTTCCTCGTCCGTGAGCTCGTCGACGGTAAGAGTCTCGAAGAGGTGATCGCCGACGGCCCGAGCTCGGGCGCCGGCGAGGAGAGCGCACGCCAGTGGCTCCTCCCACTCGCGAGCGCCGCCGACCAGCTCACCGTGCTCCACCGCGCCGGGCTCCTGCACGGCGACATCAAGCCGGCGAACGTCATCGTCGGAAGGGACGGGACGGGTACGCTCGTCGACCTCGGTCTCGCGACGCCGTGGCGCGAAGGTGGCGCGCGCGCGCGCGGACTCACGCCGAAGTATGCCGCGCCGGAGCTGCTCCAGGGAGCGCCGCTCACCGTTCGTGGTGAGGTCTACGCGCTCGGCGCCACGTTGAAAGACGCGCTCGTGGGACGCCGCGCCGATCTCGACGAGGCGACGCACGCGGCACTCGCTGACATCACCGCGCGCGCGACCGAGGAAGATCCGGAGGCGCGTTACCCGAGCGTCGACGAGCTCGGCAGCGCGCTCAAGAGCGCCGCCAGGATCGAGACGCGCGCGCTCGCCGCCGCGTGGCCGGTGCTCGGCGCCGATGCGGCCGCACAGGCGCTCGC
Source organism: Myxococcales bacterium 68-20 (assembly GCA_001899635.1). Classification (GTDB taxonomy): domain Bacteria; phylum Myxococcota_A; class Polyangia; order Polyangiales; family Polyangiaceae; genus Labilithrix. The sequence goes on from MKVQ01000019.1 coordinate 82,741, forward strand.
CGCCGAGGTCGCGCGACTCGGTCCGGGGCAAGGGGTGGCGATCGTGGGCCCGAGGCGCTCGGGACGGAGCACGCTCGCGCACCGGCTCTCGTGGTCGCTCGGAGTGAGCGGCACCCCGGTCGCGAGCATCGAGCCCTCGCGCGACGCGATGGTGAGCTCGCTCGAGGTGGTCGACCTCGAGCTCGGAGCATGGGCCGCTGGAGGCCAGGGCGACGGGGCTCGATCGGGAACGCAGAGCGCAGGCGCCCTCGTCATCGTCGTCGACGATCTCGCCGGCCTCGACGACGAGGCGCGCGGACGGATCCGTCGCGCTGCCGAGGAAGGCGCGCGCATCGTCGCCGTCGCCGACGAGGAGGCAGTCGCCACGCTCGCACCGCGCGGAGTCAGCACGTTCGTCGTCCCCCCGCTCGACGAGAGCAGCGCCGCCGATCTCGTCAAGCGCGCGATCCCTTCCCTCCCCGACCGGCTTACGAAGCACCTGCTCGATCGCACCGGACGCCGTCCGGGCCCGCTCCGCTCGTTCGTGAAGCGGCTCGCGGGGCGCGCGGTCACGTCGACCGAAGAGATCGACGAGATCCTCGACACGACCTCGAGCCGGAGCATCCCGCCTACCTCTCGCTCGCGTGAGGACGCGCTCGCCGAGCTCACGCGCGCGCTCGACACCGGGCGCTTCGACACCGCCGCACAGGTACTCGAGGCCCTCGGTCCACCGTCGAGCGATCACGAGTCCGTCGACTTCGCCATCGCTCGGTCGAAGATCCTGCTCGCGCGAAGCGACGCCGCAGGGTCGGCCAAGGCGCTCGACGCCGTCGCGGAGGCCGCGCCGAAGAGCACGTCTTCAAGGGCCTGGCGCATCGCACGCGCACGCACGTTCATGCGCGCCGGCGACTCCGGCGAGGCGGCTCGTCTCACCGAGAGCGTGGCGAAGGGCGCGGAGAAGGACGCGAGCACGGCCGACGCCCTCTCCGTCCACGGGCTCGCGCTCGCCTTCACCGGCGACGAGCCGAACGCGAAGAAGGCGCTCGAGGAAGCGGTCGCGATCGCGCGCAACGTGCAAGATGCACGTATCGAGGCCATCGCGCAGGTATCTCTCGCGATCGCACATCAGCGCGGCGGACGCGCGAAGGAGGCGCGTGAGGCATACGAGGCCGCCCTCGCCTCCGCCGAGCGGGCGCGCGACGCCTGGACACTCGCAACGACGCGCCTGAACCTCGCCGGGCTCGCGAAGGCGGACGGCGATCTCGCGCAGGCGCTCGTGCACCTCGAGGGCGCGCTCGACATGGGACGGCGCGCAGGCGGCTTCATCGTCGTCCAGCAGGCGCTGTTCAACCTCGCCAACCTCGACCTCTACCTCGGGCGATATGCGCGCGCGGCGGCCTCGATCGAGAAGCTCGCGGAGCAGCGCGACAAGCTCGCGCCGAACGCTCGCGCGCAGCTCCTCGGCCTGCAAGCCGAGCTCGCGACGCGGATGGGCGACATCGATCGCGCCGCGCGGCTCTACGACCTCTCCGCCGAGGCGTACGAGGCCGTCGCCCGCCCACTCGACGGCGCCGAGGCTCGACTCGAGAGCATCCTCACCCGGCTCGGCGCGACCCCGAACGAGCCCGCGCGGGACGTCTCTGCGCTCGCCCGCGAGCTCGACGCGCTCCGGAGCAAGCTCGGCGAAGGCGGCTTCCAGGAGCACGAGGCGCTCGCCGGGATCGTACGCGGGTCCCTCGCGCTCGCGCGCGGGGACGAGACCGGCGCGCGCGAGGCCCTCGACGAGGCCCATGCGCGCGCGATGAGCGCGGGTCAGCGCGAATGGGCGTGGCGCGCGCTCGACGCCCGCGCCCGACTCGCCGCTGCGCAGGGCGCGTCGGCGCTCGCGCGGCGGGACACCGATGCCTCGCTCGCGATGCTCGAGGAAACCGCCTCGAAGCTTCCGCGCGACCTCCGGGAGGTGTTCTGGAACGATCCTCGGCGACGCGCGCTGCGGCAAGCCCACACCGCGACGATGCCGGCACTCCCGACCGCTGCATGGTCCGGCGGCGCGGCCGTGCGCTCGCCGACGATCACGGGACGGACGGCGTCGATCACGAGCATGGGAACGCCGATGCCGGCCGAGGATCGCCTCCAGCGCATCTTCGAGATCACCCGCGACCTCGCGCGCGAGAACGATCTCGACCGGCTTCTCCAGCGCGTCACCGATCACGCCGTGGAGCTCCTCGGCGCCGAGCGCGGCCTCATCGTCGTCGTGAACGAACGCGGCGATGTCGTCGCCCACACCTCGCGCGACAGCAAGGGCGAGGAGACGCACCAGAACTTCTCGCGTAGCGTGGCCGAGCGGGTCATCCACGAGGGCGAGCCCGTCATCGCGACGAGCGCCCGGGACGACGAGCGCCTCGCGGAGGCCGTGAGCATCCACCAGCTCATGATCCAGTCGATCGCGTGCGTGCCGATCCGGGGCGCCCCGCCGGCCGGAAAGACGATCGGCGCGCTCTACCTCGAGACGCGACTCCGCCCCGGCGTCCGCTTCAAGGGCGAGCTGCCCACGCTCGCCGCCTTCGCCGACCAGGCCGCGATCGCGATCGAAGGCGCGCGCCGGATGGACGAGCTGAGACGCCGCTCCGAGGAGCTCGAGACGGCGAACGCCGAGCTGCAGGAGGCGAAGGCTCGCCTCGCCGAACGCCTCGGCGCCCGCACCGAGCAGCTCGCTTCGGCGCGCCGCGATCTGAAGCAGGCACGCCAGGAGCTGCGCGGCCACTTCGGCTACGCCGGCCTCGTCGGAACGAGCGCAGCGATGCGGAAGGTCTACGCGCTCATCGACCGCATCAAGGACACCGACGTCCCCGTCCTCATCACCGGCGAGAGCGGTACCGGCAAGGAGGTCATCGCAAAGGCAGTGCACGCCTCCGGGCCGCGCGCCAAGTCACCGTTCCTCGGCGTCAACTGCGGCGCGATCCCGGCGAACCTCCTCGAGAGCGAGCTCTTCGGCCACGTCCGCGGCGCCTTCACGGGCGCCGATCGCGATCGGAAGGGCCTCTTCCGCGAGGCGGAGAGCGGCTCGATCCTCCTCGACGAGATCGGCGAGATGCCGACGAAGATGCAGGCCGGCCTCCTCCGCGTGCTCCAGGAGAAGACGGTCCGGCCGGTCGGCGGCGCGAAGGAGGAGAGCTGCAACGCTCGCGTGATCGCCGCGACGAACCGCGATCTCTCGCAGATGGTCTCCGAAGGCACGTTCCGCGAGGACCTCTTCTACCGGCTCCATGTCATCGAGCTGAAGGTGCCTCCGCTGCGCGAGCGCGCGGAGGACATCCCGGCGCTCATCGATCACTTCCTCACGCTCTTCTCCGCGCGTCACAAGCGAGAGCGCAAGACCGTGGAGCGCACCGCGGTGCGGCGCCTCCAGGCCTACGATTGGCCGGGCAACGTCCGCCAGCTCGAACACGTCCTCCTCAACGCCTGGCTCCTCTCGGAGGACGACGAGATCTCCACCGAGGACCTCGACCTCCCGGCGCCGAGCGGGCGCCTCGTCCCGTCCGAGACGACGCGCGGAGCCCCGACCCCCGCCCCCCGCGCGCGCACGCAAGAGGAGTACAAGGACGTCGAGAAGGAGAAGATCCTGAGCGCCCTCGCGCGCTGCAACTGGAACCGCGTCCAGGCGGCAAAGTTGATCGGGATCCCGCGGCGCACCTTCTACCGCAGGCTCAAGGACTACGGAATCATCTGACGCTCGCGCCTCGCCACGCTCCCGCCGCGCTACTGCGGCGGGACGTTGAGGACGAGCCAGTAGAGACCGAGCTCGCGCGCGGCGTTCGCGAACTGCTCGTGATCGACCGGCTTGCGGATGTAGCTGTTCGCGAAGTTGTCGTACGCCGAGAGCCGGTCCTTCTCGTCGTCGGACGACGTCAAGACGACGACAGGGAGACGCCGCGTCTGCTCGTGAGCGCGGATCTCCTTGAGCACCTCGATGCCGCTCAGCTTCGGGAGGTTCAGATCGAGAAGGACGATGGCAGGCTCGAGGTCGTCGCGGTCCGTGTAGCTCCCACGACGCAGGAGCCAGTCGAGCGCCTCGACACCGTCGCGCACGCGGACGATCGGATTGGAGACGCGGGCACGCGAGAAGGCGAGGCGCGTCAGCTCGGCGTCGTCGTCGTTGTCCTCGACGAGAAGGATGATCGAATATTTGGTCACCTGGCACCCTCGAACGTGAAGAAGAACGTCGCCCCTTTGTCCACTTCGGCCTCGGCCCAGACGCGGCCGCCATGGCGCGAGACGATCCGCTGGACGGTGGCGAGGCCGATCCCCGTCCCTTCGAACTCGTCCGCCGTGTGAAGCCGATGGAACGGTGTGAAGAGCCTCCGCGCGTGCTCCATGTCGAATCCTGCGCCGTCGTCGCGCACGAAGAAGACGGAGCTCTCGCCGACGCGCCCGACCTCGATCGTCGCAGCATCTCGCCTCGACGTGAACTTCCAAGCGTTGGCGAGGAGGTTCACGAGCAGCGCATGCGTGAGACGCGCCTCTGCGAGGACCGATAGCCCGGCAGCAATCCGGACATCGACGCCCCGCTTCGGATCTCGCTCGCGGAGCTCGTCGACGATCGCACGAGCCACCGCCGACAGATCGACGTGCGCGCGAACGAGCTCGCCGCGCGTAATCCGCGTGAGCGCGAGGAGACCGTCGATGAGCGAGCCCATGCGCTGCGTCCCGGCGCAGATTCGCGTCAGGTAGTGCCGAGCGCGGTCGTCGAGCGCTCCCCCGTATTGATCCATGAGCTCCCTGCCGAAGCCGTCGATCGCGCGGAGCGGAGCGCGGAGGTCGTGGGAGACCGAATAGGCGAAGGACTCGAGCTCGCTGGTCCGCTCGCGCACCGTCCAATCGAGGTGATCGCGCGCGTCCCGGAGATCGGTGATGTCGACGCAGCTCCCGATGTATCCGAGGAACGTCCCGTCGTCCGTGTAGTTGGGTATCCCCGTGTCGAGCAACCAGCGGTACTCGCCGTCGGCACGCCGCAGGCGATACTCCATCCGGAACTCACGGCGCGCCACGAACGAGCCCATGAACGTGCTCATGCACCGCTGGAAGTCCTCCGGGTGCACGCCTTCCGCCCAGCCGACGCCGAGCTCCATCTCCATCGTGCGACCGGTGAAGGCGAGCCAGGGTCGGTTGAAGTAGTGACAGAGCCCGTCGGTGCCCGCCATCCAGAGCAGCACCGGCGAAGCATCCGCCATCATGCGGAACCGATCGGTCACCTCGTCTCGGATCGGCTCGGCGCGGACCGGCTGTCCCACGGTCACGGAGACACCTGCAATCGCGCCGGCGTCGTCCTTGAACGAGGAGAAGACGGCTTCGCGCATCGTTGCCCCCGGCACGAGCCGGAGCGGCACCGCGCGCCGCTCGGCGCCTGCGAGGACACGCTCGAGCAGGGCATCGTCGTCCGCGCTCCACCCCGTGACGACCTCGCGTACCGGCTTGCCCCGAGCGTCGGCCTGGGCGACCCCGAGCATCTCCTCGAGCGCGCGGTTCACGAAGAGGACACGGCCATTCGGGTCGAGCGCGAGCAGCCCGTTCGGCGTCGAGCGTGCAATCAGGAGGAGGATGTCCCCGGGGCTCACGCTCATCGTCCTTCGTCGAGCACGAGGGCCGCGCGCCGCTGCTCGCGACAGGTGGTCTCGACGGCGGCGAGCACCCCGTCGAACGGCTCGCCCGCGTCCTCGAAGAGCGGCGCGAACGCGCGGACTGCGCCCATCGCGAGCGGATCCCACTTTGCGAGCCAGCCACGAACGACCTCGGCGTTCTCGGGACGCTCCGCGACCGCCGTACGGACGAGCGCTGCGGTCCACTCGCGATGCCAGTGGCAGTCCTCTCCGAGCGAGAAGAGCACCTTCTCGAGGAGGTCGTCTCCCGCACGACGCGCGAGCCGCGCGAACGACGACATGAAGAGCTCGTCGAAACGCGGCGCGAGCACGAGCGAGGTCGCGACGAGCGACTCGGCCCAGTCCCAGGTCACGAGCAGCCGCTCGACGCACTCGCGAAGGGGCTGCCACATCGGGTCGGACTGCCAGGCCTCACGGCTCGACGCGCCGAACGTCGGATCGATGCGCTGGAGCTCGCGCATGCGGTATGCGAGCCGCTGGACGCGGCGCATCTCGTCCGCGGCCTGGAACGCGCAGGCGATCACGATCGGGCTCGCCGGCGCCGCCTGCCCCGCGTACGCCGCGAGCATCTGCAAGCCGTGCGCGGGGAAGCGGAGCGGTCCGATGACGCGCGCGAGCACCGCGAGCCACGAAGGGTCGAGCCGCTCGTCGTGACGCGACACCTCGGCCGAGCGGATCAGACCTTCGACGAAGGCCTCCTTCCCACGCTGCAGCTCCGTGTAGCTTGCATACGTCGTCTGACGCGGATCGCGGAACGCGTCCCAGTCGGCGACCTCGATCGCCGAGCGTTGCTCGCGCTCGTACCAGTGCGCCACCGGCGTCCGCACCTCGAAGCCGCGATCGAGGTGGCGGTGATAGAGGAGCTTCGTGCTCCCGATCTCGTACTCGGTCGGACGACGGCGAAGCTCGGCGAGGTGCCAGTACGTGCGCGGGTTCATCGACGCTCCCGAAACGCCCAGACGATCTCGTCGCCACGTGGGTCGATCGTCAACGTGCCCTTGAACGAAGGCATGACCCTCTCGAGATCGCCCGGGAGGTCGAGCGGCCGGCCGAGGAGCTCCTCGACATCGGCCGTCCGCACCACGCAGCGGCCCGGCACGAACACCCGGAGGTACGCGCCGCGATCGAGGACCTGCGCGCCCGCATGTCGCTTCTGGATCGCCTCCGCGATCGCACGACCGACCTCGCCCGTCTCGAGGACCGGGCCGACCGCGTCGAAGCTGCTCGGTCCCGCAGTCATGGCCTTGGCTCGCCTCCGATGTCGACCAGCACCGCCCCGTCGGCGACCGCGACGGGGAACCGCTTGAGCCGGGCCCTCGCCGGGTTGATCCCGCATCCGGTCGCGGCATCGTAGGTCCATTCGTGCGCGTGGCAGGTGAGGACGCGCCCCTCGAGGCGCCCACGACTCAGCTCCACGCCGAGGTGCGGGCATCGATCTTCGTACGCATGCACCTCGTCGCCGAGGCGTACCAGGAGGACCTTGGTGCCCCGAACGACGACCGGCGTGAGCTCGCCGCCCCAGACGTCGTCGAGCGCGATGGCCCGCTCGAGCGTCATCGGCTCATCCCCACCTGCGAAGCCGGCGCCGCGCGCTCCGAGGACATGACGAGGTCGACGCGATCGAGCATGGTCAGGCCGGCGCTGGACACCGTCGCGCGCGGATCGAGCCGCTTACCACCAGCAAGGACCGTCATCTCCGAGCCGGGAGCCACGCGCATCGACGCTGCGTCCGCGATCGTCTCCGCCAGAGCCGCGATCGTATCGCCGTCCTGTACGAGGACGACGATGCCGAGGGTGTCTCCCTTCACGAACGTGTAGAGCGGAACGAGCACGTCACTCCTCTCCGAGCCAGCGATACCCGCCGCGCTCGACGTCCTTGCCCCAAGTGGCGGAGGTCAGCCCAAAGTACTTCCGCAGGAGCTCGAGGAGATTCGCCGGCGCCTCTCCGGCGAGGATCCTCTTCACCACGTCATCGTGCGCCTCGTAGCGGCTCGGCTCCTGCTCGTAGATCCACCGGCACGGCTCGGAGCAGAAGACGAGCTTCTTGTCGCCACGGGTGACCGTGACCGCGGTGTTCTGTTCCGGCGTCCCACCGGAGAGAACGAGCTGGCAGAGATCGCAGAAGCCGACCGGCGTCGCGCCGTGCGAGTGCCACTCGACGCCCGGTCCGGACTCGCGCCATCGGTCCGCGAGACGGCGCCACACAGGCTCGAACATCGGCCACGTGCTCGGATACTTCTCCGCCAGCCACACACGCTCCTCGGGACCGGGGAGCGCGAAGTCGAACCACACGGTCGCGCGATAGGAGTACGCGCTCGCGTAGACCATGTGGTGGTACGCATCGAGGCTCTCGACGAACGTGTCCCAGTACCAGGGCCGCGAGAGGCCGTGCTCCTCCATCGTTCGCACGAACTGATCGAGCACCCACTCCTGCATGAACTCCTTGAACGACGTCCGCCGGCTCGCGAGCGGCGTGAGGTAGTCCATGCTGAATCCGGTCACGACCGCGAAGAGGTGCCACGTCCGCCAGAACCACTTGTCGACGAGGTACTGCGCGCGCGCCGGGTCGTGCGCGACGATCTTCGCGAGCACGGCATCGCCGATCTGCGAGTGGCGGGCCTCGTCGGTCTGGATGCTCTTCAGCATCGTCTCGAACATGCGATCGCCCACGGCGTGAGCGACGGACGAGAGGCCGACGAACTGGAGATTGGTGAACCCCGTCTCGAACACGAAGTGCGTCGCGATCGCGAACTCGATCGGATCGGATGCGAGGAGCAGCTCGTCGAAGAGATGGCGAGCTGCGATCGCGACCCAGTTGTTCGAGTGATAGAACTTGTGCGTCCAGTCGAACTGCGGGTCGTGCCGGACCATGTCGTGCAGCAGCACGAGCGGGATCTGAGCGTGACGGATCTCGTCGAGCGCGCCGAACGTCGACATCGTCCGCCAGGCGCTGTCACGGCCGAACCGCGCCGCGCGGAGGTTCCCGACGACCGCCGCGAACTCGGCGAGCGGCAACGTCGCAGCGTGGAGCTTGAGCGCCGACAGCCAGTGAGGATGGAGCTTCTGGAAGTCGGCCGCCTGCCCTACCGCCTCGCGGACGGCTCGCACGGACGCCTCCTTCGCCGACTGGTTCGCAACGTATTCGGCGTAGGTCGTGCGGAACGGCTCGTCCCAATCCTTCCACTCCTCCTGCCGAAGCCAGGGGCTGCCGCTCGTCACCTCGGGAAAGACGTCGCGCTCCGTGACGTAGGAGAAATCCCAATCGAGCTTGCGCGCGAGGTCGAGCCACTCGTCTCGAGACAGCATCCGATCACGAGCCCGAGAGCGGTGGGGTCGTGGGCCGGGTGTGGACCTCGTGCTCGTCGATCACGAGGTCGGGCGGAGGTGGCGCCGTGATGCGCTCGCCGTCGCCCTTCGCCATCTCCTCGAGCTCGAAGGCGGGGATGTCCCTGTTGCCCACGCGCTGCCCTGCCGCGAGCGTGAGGCGATTCAGCCCCTGATGGGCTTGGAGCGGCTCGATGATGCTCGGTGTGAGCACGACCGCGCGCTGGAGCTCGTCGATCGGCACCTGGAGGTACACGACGCCGAAGAGGCGCTCGCGGATGCCGGCGCCGAGGACCGCATGGAAGGCGACGCTCGTCCCTTTGTCGTCGCCGGTGAAGTCGACCTGGAGGTCGCCCTCCAGCCACTCGGCCGCGGCGACCCTCGCGATCACCTTGAGGAGCTTCGTCCATCCTTGCTCGGGCCGAGCGACCTCCCCCATGCGCATGATGAGCCGCTTCAGCTCCTGAGAGGAGCTCGCGGCCAAGGTCAGCACCTCCGAGGTCAGGTCTTCGCTCGTGGTGACGCTCGCGAGATCGATCACGGATCGAGATGATGCACGATTTCGACGATTTGGCGATCCGGAGAGGGCCCAGGCACCGCACTTTTTTGGCGCCGCGCGCCCGCCACAACGGAAGAGCTCATGGCGCAGGCTCGTGCGCTCCGGGGCCTCCTGCCCCGCTCGTCCCGAGGACGTCGGAGCCTTCGCCGCCGGGATGGAGCCCCGAAACGCCCTGGACGCGCGCAGACAGCCCACGTACCTCCATCGGGTGATGCGGACACCTCTCCTCGCGTGTGGGCTCGCCGTCCTCCTCGGGTGCAGCCGAGAGTCCAATCCGCCCGCGCCTACCTCGACCAGCACCACGTCGACAGGAACGAGCGCTCCGAACGCACCGGGAGAGCTCGCGGTCGGACAGGCTGCTCCCGACTTCTCGGCGACCGCTCACGACGGCGTCGCGATCAAGCCGAGCGCGCTCGCGGGCAAGCACCTCGTCCTCTACTTCTATCCGAAGGATGAGACGCCGGGCTGCACGAAGGAGGCGTGCGCGTTCCGCGACGCCTGGAAAGAGCTCGAGCAGGCGAACGTCGTGCTCGTCGGGCTCTCGACCGACTCGCTCGAGTCGCACAAGAAGTTCGCCGAGAACCACAAGCTGCCGTTCCACCTCGTGAGCGACGAGGACGGCGCGATCGCGAAGGCGTACGGTGTACCGAGCACCCTGGGACGCCTGGCGCGCCAGACGATCGTGATCGGCCCCGACGGCAAGGTGAAGAAGATCTACCGCTCCGTCGATGTCTCGCAGCACGCGGCGGAGATCGTCGCCGACGTGAAGTCATGAGGGCGAACCTCGCCGTGCTCGTGGACGGCGTCGCTCTCCCCGACGACCAGGCGCGCGAGCTCTGGGAACGCTTCAGCACATGGATGGAGGAGCACCGGGGGGATCTCGCCGGATTCGCCGCGCGCGAAGGATTCGCGAGCATCCACCCCGGCGTCGACGGCGGACGCCCGGTCCTCCTCGCAAGCAAGACCGCCGCCCAGCGTCCCTACGCACCGGCGACCCCGGTCGCTTCACGCCCAGGGGGCGGGAGCGGTGGATCGGCTGGTCGCCACGAAGGCCCCCGTCGCGACCGGTCGGGCGGTCGGAAATCGCGAAAATGAGGGCTTTACGGGTAGGACATAGCCCCACAATGTACGGGCCCGACGCTTGCTAAGACCTCGAAAGGAACCGTGAGCGCCTCCTTCGAAATCACCTACGCCGCCCATACCTCCTCGTGCACCTTCCTGCTGGATGCAGAGGGGATCTGCCGGAGGATCGTCGTCGCCCCGAGCAACAAGCGCTCGGTCTCGTCCGCCAAGGGCCGCGACAGCGCTCGATTGGCCGCCCGCTGCGTGGGCGCTCAATACGTCGCCTCGCTCGACGCCACGGTCTCGGGCATGCTCGCCGAGATGCCGCGCGTCGGCTCCGCGATGCTCTTCGCGCGGGTCGACGAGCGCGGTCGCGTCTCGCTCGTGCGTACGGGCATCGTCACCCGTTTCGAGACCCACCGGGCCGAAGATCCGTTCGTCGAGACCGAGCGCGTGCCGAGCGTGAGCGTCGAGACGTCGGCGCCGGTGCTCGCGCCGTCGGTGCCCACTCCGCGCGCGTCCCACACCGCGCAGATCGCGCAGGATCCCTACGAAGAGGACGCGATCGACCGGACCCAGCCGATCCAGGCGCTCCGTCCCGGCGTGCTCCGGAGCCTCCACAAGCCCGCCGCGCACGACCTGCCCATCGACGACGACGTGACGCTCGATCGGACGGCGGAGTACGGATCCGAGCGGGCGACCTTGCCGGCCCCGCGCAACGAGGGCAGCGAGGTCCACGAGGCGTCCGCGCCGACCCTCCGTCAGCCCCACGGATTCGGGCCGGCTCCCGGCGAGGAGAGCGGCCCGTACGGCCCGTACGGCCGGGCGCCGCTCCCCCGCCAGACCGCCCCCGAGATGGCCCGGACGGCCGCACCTCGCCACGCCGAGGTCGGACGTTTGCCCCGGCCGGTCGTCCCGGCCCCCGCCGAGCGGGTGGCAGGTCGCGGCCGGGACCGCTAATCGCCCACTTAGGAGGCCCTGGCTGAGTCTCGGAAGCGCGCAGAGATTGCGGCCCGTCCCTCCGTTCCGGTTCACCACGGGACTCCATGGACATGGGGCGCCGACAATGGTACCTCGCGCGCGTCTCTCCCCTCCGGTTCACGTGGGTCCGTCAGTAGTTATGGACCCGCTCCCGGGTTGCCGATCGAGCCACGAGGATCCATGTCGCTGCTCAGCGTGAGCAACACCTTGAACGTCGGACTTCACAGCTCCGGGCTGTCTGAAGGCGGCGTGACTGTCGATTTCGACGCCACCCTTGTCGTCCAGATCGTCCTTTTCATCGTCCTTCTCGTCATCCTCAAGCCGCTGCTCTTCGAGCCGATGCTCAAGCTCTTCGAAGAGCGAGAGAAGCGGATCGAAGGCACCAGGCGCGAGGCGTCGAAGGAGGACGAGCGCTCCGCAAAGGCGCTCGCCAAGTACGAGGCGGCCCTCGCGAAGGCGCGTGAAGCCGGCGCTGCCGAGCGCGATGCCCTCCGCGCCGAAGGCGTCCGAAAGGAAGCCGAGGTCATGGCCGGCGTCCGGTCCGCCACAGCCACCACGATCGAGCAAGGCCGTGCCGCGCTCGCCGGCGAGGCCAAGCGAACGCGCGCGGAGCTCGCCACGGAAGCCGCCGTCCTCGGACGCACGATCGCGTCGCAGGTGCTCGGCCGCGAGGTGTCCCAATGATCGCTCGCCAGAATATCCGCATCCTCTTTGCCGCCGGTCTCGTCTCGGCCGCGGCGCTCCTCACCACGGTCGCGTTTGCTCAGGGCCACGACGAGCCGAGCCAGGCGGCCGGCGAGCATGGCGCGGCCCACGCCGACGATCACGGCGCCGGCCACGCGGACGCGCACGGCGGCGGGCACCACGGCCCCGCGCCCATGAACTGGACGGACCTGTCGGACAAGAGCCGGCCGGCGTTCATCGCGCTGCTGATCAACTTCGGCGTGCTTGCCACGCTCTACTACACGATCGGCAAGAAGCCGGTGGTGGAGGGGCTCAAGCAGCGCCGCGTCAACATCGGCAAGGACATCGAGGACGCGAGCAAGATGCTCGCGGAGGCGAAGGAACGCGCCAAGAAGTACCAGGCCGACCTCAAGAACGCCGACGCCGACGCCGAGACCGCGAAGGCCGCGCTCGTCGCCGCCGGAAAGGGCGAGGCCGATCGCCTCCTCCTCGACACCGAGGAGCGCGCCGAGCGCATGAAGCGCGACGCCGAACGCCTCGTCGAACAGGAGAAGAAGCAGCTCGAGCACGACCTGCTCCTCGAGACGATCGAGCTCGCGGTGACGCAGGCGCATCAGGTCCTCGAGAAGAGCGCGACCCCAGAGGATCACGCCCGTCTCGCCAATGAGCTCCTCGCCGAGCTCGCGAAGAAGCCTGCCGCTCCCCGCGTGGGCGCGCAGACCAGCACCGCGCCGCAGGCTGGAGGTGTCGCTTGATCCCCGGAGTCATTGCCCGCCGCTACGCGACCGCGCTCCTCGAGCTCGGGAGCGAGACGAACCAGCTCGACGCCCTCGTCGACGAGCTGCAGCGCGCCGCGCAGGCGTTCGAGCTGAGCGCGGAGCTCCGCACCGCGCTCGCCGATCCGCTCATCCCGGTGCAGGCGAAGCACGAGATCATCCGTGAGGTCGCGACGCTCCTCACGCTCGGACAGGTGACGAAGAACGCGCTCGCGCTCCTCGTCGACCGCCGCCGCATCAAGGCGCTGCCTGCCATCGCGCAGGAGCTCCGCACGATGGCGGACGACAAGCGCGGTATCCTCCGCGCCGAGGTCCTCACCGCGATGCCGCTCCCCGAGGAGTACTTCACTCAGCTCCAGCAGCAGCTCGAGCGCGTCACCGGCCGCCGGATTGCGCTCGACCGCAAGCTCGACCCCAGCCTCATTTCGGGGGTCGTGGCCCGCGTCGGCGACACCGTCTACGACGGCTCGCTCATCGCCCGCCTCCGCAAGATGAAGGAGACGATGCTCCCGAACTGATCGCGGAGCCGTTCTCGCCTTTCAAAGAGTTTCGTTCCCCCCGCCGCTCGATTCGCGGCAATCAGAGGAAGACCCGACCATGCAGCTTCGCGCCGAAGAGATCTCGTCGATCATCAAGAAGCAGATCCAGACCTACGAGCGCGCCGCGCTCACGACCGAGACCGGCACCGTCCTCAGCATCGGCGACGGTATCGCGCGCATCTACGGCCTCGAAGGGGTCATGAGCGGCGAGCTGCTCGAGTTCCCCGGCGGTCTCATGGGCCTCGCGCTCAACCTCGAGGCGGACAACGTCGGCGCCGCGCTCTTCGGTGAGTCGACCCACGTGAAGGAAGGCGCGAGCGTCAAGCGCACGAGCCGCATCATGGAGGTGCCCGTCGGCGAGGCGCTCATCGGCCGCGTCGTCAACTCGCTCGGCATGCCGGTCGACGGCAAGGGCCCGATCGAGACCCCGCACCGCCGCCGCGTCGAGATCAAGGCGCCGGGCATCCTCGCCCGCCAGCCGGTCAAGGAGCCGCTCCAGACGGGCATCAAGGCCATCGACGCGATGGTCCCGATCGGCCGCGGTCAGCGCGAGCTCATCATCGGCGACCGTCAGACCGGCAAGACCGCGGTCGCGCTCGACACGATCATCAACCAGAAGGGCCAGAACGTTCACTGCTTCTACATCGCCGTCGGGCAGAAGCAGTCGACCGTCGCGGCCGTCCTCGACAAGCTCACCGCGCACGGCGCGATGGAGTACACGACCATCGTCGTCGCCGGCGCGAGCGAGTCGGCTCCGCTCCAGTACATCGCGCCGTACACCGGCGTCACGATGGCGGAGTACTTCCGCGACAGCGGCCGCCACGCCCTCTGCGTCTACGACGACCTCTCCAAGCAGGCCGTCGCGTACCGCCAGCTCTCGCTGCTCCTCCGCCGCCCGCCGGGCCGCGAGGCGTACCCGGGCGACGTCTTCTACATCCACTCGCGCCTCCTCGAGCGCGCGGCACGGATGGCCGACCACCTCGCCGTCGTCCCGAAGGGCACGACCTGGGACAAGCTCCCCGAAGGGACGCGAGTGCACATCGGCGAGCAGGGCCACGACTCGGCCGGCGAAGAGCTGAAGGCGAAGGGCGACGGCTTCGAGATCATCAAGGATCCGATGTCGGGCGGCTCGCTCACCGCGCTCCCGATCATCGAGACGCAGGCAGGTGACGTCTCGGCGTACATCCCGACCAACGTCATCTCGATCACCGACGGCCAGATCTTCCTCGAGGCCGACCTCTTCTTCTCGGGCGTCCGCCCCGCGATCAACGTCGGTATCTCCGTCAGCCGCGTCGGTGGCAGCGCGCAGATCAAGGCGATGCGGTCGGTCTCCGGCTCGCTCAAGCTCGACCTCGCGCAGTACCGCGAGAAGGCGGCGTTCAGCCAGTTCGCGTCCGACCTCGACCAGGTCACGCGCAACATGCTCGAGCGCGGCGCGCGCCTCGTCGAGATCCTGAAGCAGGGTCAGTACACGCCGCTCCCGGTCGAGAAGCAGATCCTCATCATCTACGCCGGCACCAAGGGCTACCTCGACAGCCTCGAGACGTCGAAGCTCTCGGACTACGAGAAGCAGCTCTACGCCTTCATCGAGTCGAAGCACGGCGAGATCCTCGAGAACATCCGCAAGAAGAAGGCGCTCGACAAGGACACGGAAGAGTCCCTCAAGAACGCGCTCAAGGAGTTCGGCACCGCGTTCGGCAAGTCCGGTTCGGACAAGAAGTCGAAGAAGGACTGATCGGCGATGCCGTCTCTGAAGACGATTCGTAAGCGGATCACCAGCGTCAAGGCGACGCAGAAGATCACGCGCGCGATGAAGATGGTTGCTGGCGCGCGGCTCAACCGCGCCCAGCAGCGCATCACGGCGCTCCGACCGTACGCGCTCAAGGTCCACGAGATCCTCGAGGACGTCGCGGCGTCGATGGCCGAGCGCCAGTCGGACGCCGACGACCCGAACCGCGTCCAGTCGCTCCACCCGCTCCTCCTGCGTCGCGAGGAGAAGAACGTCCTCTACATCGTCATGTCCGGCGATCGCGGCCTGTGCGGCGCGTTCAACACGAACGTGAACAAGGCGGCCGAGCGCGCGTGGAAGGCGAAGGAGGCCGAAGGGATCGAGGTGTCGTTCGCCACGGCGGGCCGCAAGTGCCGCGAGTACCTCTCGCGCCGCAAGGGCGTCGTCGCGAAGGACTTCCCTCGCCTCCTCGACGGCCTCGACATCTCGAAGGCCCGCAAGGTCGGCGAGTACGTCACCGCCAAGTTCGCGCGCGGCGAGGTCGACGCGGTCTACCTCGTCTACAACGAGTTCAAGAGCGCGATGACGCAGAAGCCGACGGTGGAGCTCCTCCTCCCGCCGCCCGAGCGTCCGGAGACGGCGGGGCACTCGCCTACGAAGGACACGGGTGTCACGCCCACGTTCGGCTTCGAGCCGAACGAGCAGATCGTGCTCGAACGCCTCATCCCGATGTACGTCGAGATCTCGATCTACCGCGCGCTCCTCGAGACGCAGGCGGGCTTCTTCGGCGCGCAGATGACGTCGATGGATGCCGCCACGCGGAACGCGAAGGACATGATCGGGCGCCTCTCGCTCCAGTACAACCGAGCGCGTCAGGCGGCGATCACCAAGGAGCTCATGGAGATCATCGGCGGCGCCGAGGCCCTCAAGGACTGAGCGCGGCGCCGGAAACGGCTCACCACTCTCTGTCTTGGCCGGTGCGCCGGCAGTCGGCGACGTACGGTTCAACCTGCGTCGCCGACGCGCTTTTGTGGCGTACGGAGCCGCGGCCGCTCATCGTTCTTCCAGCCGAACGCTCTGGCCGGGTAACGGCGCTAATTCCCACACGCACCTTCCCGTATCTCAATAGAAGAGGTTTCGAGCCGGGAGTCCGTGGCGGGCTTCCGGCTCGATCCCTCGCCGACCGGCCATGAAGCGCCTCGAGAGACGAGTCAGCACCACGCGCGCCGTCGAGCCCGATGCGGTCCGTGACATGCGTAGTGACCTCCGCATGCTCGTCGCCCTCGAGTGGATCCAGAGCGCCCTCGGGATCGCTCTGCTCGCGGCCGTCTTGGTCCGGAGCGTCATCGTTGCCGAGGACAACGCGGAGGCGATCGCTCTCACGATCGCGGGCCTCCTGGCGATGGTGCTCTTCACGCTCGCCCTGCGGATCCGGATGGGGCACGAGTCGCTTCGGCGTGACGTTCAGGAGCTCGAGATCCGTAGCCGGCTCGAGGCTCGGACGTCCGAAGACGAGGCCTCGCCCTACCGTGGCCGTTGCATCCCGCGAGAGCCGGTCCCCGACCAGCGCCAGCATCGAATGAGCGGCTTCGCTCGTCGATTCATGACGCGCGTCCGGGTGGAAAGCGCTCCTGTCGAGACGGGCGAGCACGGCGACCGCTCCGCGGATGGCGCCTCGCGTGCGGCTATGCGGCGGAGCGCATGACGGTCGGCGCTGCACCCGGCATCTGATCGAGCAGGCTCGCCACGCGCCGATCGCGGCGCGGTGCGCCGAGGCGACGCAAGACGAGATCGACGACGACGAGAGCGGCGGCGACGACGAGCGCGTACGGCCACGTCGGCGCGAGCTCGGGCGCCGGCCGCGGCGTCCGGGAGAGCGTCGCTGCCGGCGAAGGCATGACCCGCCCGCCGGCGATGTTCGCCAGCTCCGCGGCGAGCCGCTCGTCGGCGCCGCCACCGGCCAGCTCCGAAGCGCGGTCCTCACGACCGACGGCCTCCGCCATCAGCGCTCCCCGCGCGTCCCGCGCCCGCATGATGACGATCGGCTCTCCCGTCCCGCGGCCTCGCGCGGTCCATCGCCCCGGGCCGCGCTGCTCGAGGCGCATCGCGATCTTGTGTGAGGCCCCACCCTTGTCGACGCCGAATACGTCGATCGCCTTCGGAGCGGCGCTCTCCGGAGCGTCGGGCGGCAACTCGATGTCGACCTCGACGACGCGGTCCTTGATCCGGACGACGGCGTCGGCGCGCCGGGCGTCGTTCTGGCGGAGGAGGAAGCGGACGGTCTGGCGGAGGACCTTCGCGGCCTCGGTGGACGATGCCCACGCGCCTCCCCACCCGTCGGCGAAGTCCGTCGTGATCGCGCCGGCCTTGCCGAGGCCGTAGCGCCACGTCGCGAGCATCGGCCGCCCTTCGGGCCGTGCGCCGTCCGCGAGGAGCAGCGCGGTATCCGCGCCCACACGTCGTCCTGTCTCGACGTAGGCAGCGAGCTCCGGGAGCTTCAAGGCGTCGACTCCCTCGAGCGCGGGATGCGGGCCGGCCGACGACACCGTCGTCTTCCTCTCGCGGAGGTTCGATTGCGCGAGCACGCGCGTCTCGGAGAGGAAGATGCGACGCAGATCGGTACCCTCGCTCGTGATGTAGAAGCGACCGCCGGCGGACGCAGCCACGCGACGGAGGAACGCGGTGTCCTTCGCCGCTTCCTCGCCGATGCCGACGACCGTGGTGGTGATCCCCTTCACACGCGCCTCTTTCGCGAGGGTCTCGGCGGACTTCTTCCCGCCGCAGTCGCCCTCGAACGGACAGTTCTCGAACTGCTCTTCGCTGTCGCTCGTGTCGCTGAAGAGGATCATGTGGCGGATCGGGGTCTTCGCCCGCTCGAGCGCCGCGTAAGCGTCACGCATCGCGGTGTAGACGTAGATGCCGCCTCCGCCTGCGGTCACGCGGCGGACCGCTGGGCGGAGCTCGGCGAGGCGTTCCTGAGGTCCGAGCGGGACGTCCCAGTGGGTCTCCGTGTCGACGCTCGCGATCGCGACCTGATCGGTGGGTCGAAGCACCTCGGCGGCCGCGAGCGATGCCTCGATCGCGAGCTCGATCTTGGTGTGCCCACCGACCTGCATCGCCATCGAGCCGGAGCGGTCGAGCATGATCGCAAGCGAGACGGGCGGGTCTTCGACGTGACCTCGATCCTCGATCTCGACGGGGATCACGCGCGCGAGCGGCGTGCCGGCATACTCGGGCGCGAGCCCGAAGACGCCGCCGGTGACGAGCAGCCCGCCTCCCTGTTGCACGTACGCGACGAGCGAAGCCTGCGCCGTACGCGTGAGCCCGGCATCGTCCGTCGCCGCGCCGCTCACACGCACGTCCGCGAGGACGACGAGATCGGCGCCGGTGTACGACGATGGATCGGCGGCGCGCTCGATCGGTAGCGCGCGCGCGTCGAGCCCACTCTCCGACAGCGCGGCCGCGAGCACCGGAGGGATGTCCCCCGTTGGCGAGAAGACGGCCGCATACGCCTTCCCTTCGACGCTCACCGCGGTCAGCATCGACGCTTCCTGCTCCTTGGAGTCGCCATCTCCCGGCGCGGGTCCCCAGCGGCGCGACGGCCCGTCCTTCACCTCGTAGACGTGAACGCCGGGCGGCGGATCGGGGTCGAGCAGCTCGACGGTGCGTTCGCTTCCGTCGCCTAGGTACTCGACACGGGGAGGCATCGAGACGCCGTCGCGTGTCCATTGGAGGACGACGGGAGTCTGATGACGGATCCCCACGTCGAGAGCGACCGGTTGATGTTCCGCCACGTGCGATGCGCGCGGCTTCAGGGCCGTCAGCGTCGGCACGGCGGGTACCTCTCCGGCGATCGGTACGACGTCGACGCGGACGCCCATCTCCGCCGCACGTCGAGCCTCGCTGGAGGCATCGCCGCGCGTCGGGCGTGCGTCCGTCAGGAGGACGATCGTGCGATGCCCTTCGCTCGGAAGCGCCCCCAGCGCGAGTCGCATGGCGCCCGCGAGATCGCTCGCACCGGGCTCGCTCCCGTCACCGACGACGGGCGCTCGAGCCGTCCCGACCGGGGCTACGACCTCCGCTCGTCCGTCGAACGCGATGACACCACATCGCACGCCGTCGTCCGCCGCCGGCCATGCCTTCGAGAGGTACTCGTTGGCCTCCTCCAGGCCGCCATGGCCGATGCTGGCCGAGCGATCGACGACATAGACGACGGAACGCGCGCTGCTCGGCTTCTTCCTCGGCTGGAGCCAGGGCGAGACCGCTACGATCGCGATCGCGAGGATGCGGACGACGAGGCTCATCACACGGAGCGGAGTCATGTTGCCCACCTCTTGCGGAACGTCAGCCATGCCTCGAGCGCGAGGAGGATCGCCCCCACGAGCGCGATCGTCGCCGGCGGGCTGGCAGGGAGCCGCCACCGCGGCTCGGCCACCGTCCCGAGTGGGGTGACGAGCGCAGGCGACTCGAGCGTCACCTCCGCGCGTGGGACCGTCTTTGCGACCACGATCTGCGACGAGCCCCCGAGGTGGGTGAGCACGTTGCCGACGAGCACGGGGAACGCGACGCGAAGGACGAGGTCGCTCGCCTCGGGGTCGATCCCGAGCCACACCCACGAGCTCGTCCCGGTTCCGCCCGCGACGAGCACCGGACCGGAGTCGAGCTCGACGAGGCTGCGTGCGCCGGGTGGCGAGGACGCGACCTTGGCGCGAAGCGCGGTGAGCTCGTCGAGCGCGACGCCGCGCAAGATCGGGTCCTCGAGCGCCAGCGACCGCAGATGCGTCTCGCCTCTTCCCACGCTCCGCGCCGTGAGCCCGATCTCCTTCGGCTCGACCCCGACGAGAAGCGCCGGCACGCCCTGCGGACGACCGGTGCCGTCGCGGAGGACGACGGCAATCTCTGCGTTGTCGGGCGGCGGTCCGCCAGCGTTCACGAGGGCGAGCTCCGTCACGCCGGCTGCGCGAAGTGCCTTCTCGATGAAGAACGACGCCGACGACGATTCGCTCTCGTCGCGGACGAGCGCAACCCGCGGTGGCCGCCGGGCGGACTCCTCGAGCGAAGCTTCGTCGTCGATCGCGAGCGCGTCGGGTCGGCCATCGTCCGGTTCGACGCGGGCGACGAGATGCCCCGCTCCGCGGAGGAGCACGCGCTCGTTCGCCTCGTCGCGCGCGGGCACTTCTAGCCGCCGGTCCGCGACGACGCGCCCCGCGAGAGTGACGACCAAACGCGCCCGGCGAGATGCCTCCGACGACGTAGCGATCGTGATCGACGCCTCGCGCTCCTCGTCGTCACGCGCATCCGGCGGCGTCCGCGTGTAGAGGCTCGTGATCCCGAGGTTGTCCTTGGTCTTCGCGCCGCCACCGAAGACGCGCTGCTCGGGCTTCGCGCCGAGCCGGCTCACGTCCGACTCGACGGCTCGATCCGTCAGGACGACCACGCGCGCTCGGGTTGCGTGCGCGAGCCCCTCGGCGAGCGCTACCGCCTCGTCCATCGAGGCGACGGACCGCTCGGCCGCGATCGCTCGGATCGCCTCGTCGACGCGCGGCCCAGGCGCGGACGGAGCGAGCGCCACCTTCGGCTCCGCTCCCGCGAGGACGATCGCGATGCGCGCGCTCGGTCCCCGACTCGCCACGTCGCGGACGAGCCAGGCGCGCGCTTCGTCGAGCGGCACGCCCGACATCGACGCGGAGACATCGACGACGTAGACCGTCGCATCGGTCCGCTTCCCGGTCGGGCGAGCGGCAGCGACGACGAGCGCAGCGACTCCGAGGAGGCACGCGAGGAGCGCGAGGAGGCGGCGGACGTCGCGAATCCGCCGATTCTTCGCCACCGAACGCGCGCCGAGGCGCCAGATCATCGTCGAAGGGACGCGGACGATCTGCCGGCGCCGGCGAACGAGGAAGGCGATCAGGACCGGGACGAGGAGCGCGAGCCCGGCGAGGAAGACGGGGGCGACGAGGTTCATCGCGCTCCCCTGCCGAGCAGCCCCGCACCGAGCGCACGCGTCACGATCGACTCGAACGGTTCGTCGGTCGTCGTTCGAACGACCGCGGCTTCGAGCGAACGTGCTCCGTCGTCGACATTCCGGCGATGAAGCGCAAGCGCCTCCTGGAAGCGCTCGCGCGCGCCGCGCTCCGGGAGCTCCACGATCTCGCCCGTCTCTTCGTCTTCGAGCTCGAAGCCCGACAGATCCGGAGGATCGACTTCGAACGGCGCCAGCACCTCGACGATCGCGACCTCGTGTCCCCGCCTCCGCGCCTCGCTCGCACCGGCGAGCACGCCTTGCGGCTCGAAGAGGTCGCTGATGATCACGCACACGCCTCGCCCGGGCGCTGCATCGAGCACCGTCCGCACCGTCGCCGGAAGGTCCGTGCTCCCGACCGCAGCGAGGCGGTCGAGCATCGCGAGAAGGCGTGGGAGGCCGCCTCGCCCGCTCACGGGCCGATGCGCCTGCGCCTGCCCTCCCGAGCCGACCGCGAGCGCGACCCGGTCTTCTCCACCGAGCGCCACCGCCGCGAAGCCGGCAGCGATCCGCGCCGCGTGGCGAACCTTCGTCGGCCGGCCATAGGACATCGAGGCGCTCTGATCGACGACGAGCGTGAGCCGGAGCGGGGCCTCGTCCGCGACGAGGCGCACGAGGAGGCGCTCGAGACGCGCATACGCATGCCAAGCGATGCGGCGCGTGTCGTCGCCGGCCTCGTACGGACGAAGATCGATCGTCTCGGTCCCTCCACCGACGCGGCGCGTTCTCCGACGCCCTCGCTGTCGCGCGCTCGCATGCTTCCGCGCGATGATCGAGAGGCGGCCCAGGCGCCCCGCGATCTCGGGGGAGAGAAGCGACGCATCGTCGTCGGCGGGCACGGAGAGCTCGTGAATCGCGGTCGCGGCCGACATCGCTCAGCCCACGGCGGTGGTCGCGAGGATCTGCGCCACCACGGTGTCGGAGGTCATGCCCTCGGCCTCGGCCTCGAAGCGCAGCCCGATGCGATGACGGAGGACGTTCGGAGCCGCCGCGGCGATGTCCTCGATCGCAACCACGCCGCGACCAGCGGCGAGCGCACGTGCTCGACCGCACGCCATCAGCGCCTGCATCGCACGCGGGCCCGCCCCGTAGCGCGCAGCTCGATGGCCGTGCGTCGCGAGGACCAGCTTCGCCGCGTATTGCTCGACGTGGGGCGCCGCGACGATGCTCCGCGCGACGCTCCGCGCGAAGACGAGCTCCTCGGGCGACGAGAGCGGTGACGGCGGCGGCGGATCCTCGGCCCGCGCGCCGATGAGCGTGAGGGTCTCGAGGTCCGGCATTCGCACGATCAGCTTCACGAGGAAGCGATCGAGCTGGGCCTCGGGGAGCGGGTACACGCCCTCCATCTCGATCGGGTTCTCCGTCGCGAGGACGAAGAACGGATCGGGGAGCGGAATCGGCTTTCCCTCGACCGAGACGGTGCGCTCCGCCATCGCCTCGAGGAGGGCGCTCTGCGTCTTCGGCGTGGCGCGGTTGATCTCGTCGGCGAGGACGAGGTTCGCGAAGATCGGTCCCTGCCGGTACGTGAGGTCCTTCCCCCCGTTCGGCGTCGTCACCACGAGGCTGGTGCCGAGCACGTCGCTCGGCATGAGGTCGGGCGTGAACTGGATGCGCGCAAACGAGCCTCCCACGAGACGCGCGAGCGTCCGCACGATCTGCGTCTTGCCGAGGCCCGGCGCGCCCTCGAGGAGCACGTGACCGCCGGCGACGAGAGCCTGGACGACCCCCGCGACGATCGCATCCTGACCGAGGATCATCGCGCGGAGAGCCTGTTCGAGCTCGAAGACGATCCTCCGGGCCTCGTGCATCCGCGCCTCGACCGCTTCGTGGGCGCGCGGCGATCCGTTCGCGTGACCGTCGTGGGCACGGCCGTTCGTCACCGGCGGGAGTGCCTGACCGTTCATGTGCTGATGCTGAATCGTCATGGTCGGTTCCTGGTTTCTTCGTCGCCACCGGGGCGAATCGAGCTGAAGTAGCGTCGTACGGTCGGTCGCCGTGCCGCCGGCACCGAGTCCTCGCGCAGGCCGTCCTCCACGACCGTGTCGTAGGACGGAAAGATTTCGCGGAAGGCGCGCGGGTCACCGCCGCGTCCCATCCCCTCGATCGCGCTCACGGCACGCTCGCCCTCGCGCACGTCGGCACGTGCCTGGAGATCGCCTCCGACCGTCACGCGGCGCTGCTCGGGACCAGGAGCACGATCGCCCGCTCCAGGGCCTGCGCCGGGCGCGCCGCTCGGATCGCCATTGTCCGAAGGCGCCGTCCTCGACGCGCCGGCGCCGTCTCTTCCCGAGTCGCCGTCGCGGCCGTCGCGGCCATCGCCATTGCCGTCCCGGCCCCCGCCCGAGCGATCCCCTTTCAATGCAGCATGCATGGCTCGATCGAGCTCCGATGCATCGTCCACGACCCGCGCCATCCTGCTCGCGCTCGCGGCGTCGCGGCTCGCCTTCTCGAGGGCGGAGATCTCACGCTCGGCGCGCTCCATCGCGCGACTCGCCGCTTCCTTGTCGCCGCGCGCGGCCGCGTCGCGCGCCTCGGCGAGCGCGGCGGCGGCGCGGGACCAGGCCGCCTCGCGCGCCCCCTGCCCCTCCTTGCCCTTGCCGTCCTGGCCCTTGCCGGACGTGTCCTTCTTGCCGGACGCATCCTTGCCCGCCGATTTCTCGGCAGCCGCGCGTGCCGCCGCCTCGGCGCGCTCGAGACGCTCGACCATCTTGCGAAGCGATTCCTTGTCGCCGCCGGCCGAGTCGAGATCCCTCTTCAGCTTCGCGAGTGCCTCGGATGCCGTCGCGCTCGCACGCGACGGACGGCCCGCCCCCTCCTTGCCGGATGTGTCGTCGGCGGCCTTTCCCTTCGCAGCAGCCGATGCTCCCTCGAGCTCGTCTCTCAGCGAGCGGAGCGAACGCGCCTGGTCGCGCTCGTCGGCCTCGAGCGCGCGCGCCGCCTTCCGCATGCTCTCGAGGGCCTCGAGCGCACTCCGCCGGTCGCCTCGCTGCGCCGCCTCGGACGCACGGCGTGCCGCTTCGACGAGCTCCTCGGCTGCGGGCGGTTGCGGCGCGAGCATCTTCTTCTCTTCGCTCGCGACTCGAGGCGCGTTCGCCGCGGCCTCCTCCGCCGCCTTCCTCAGCGCTGCAGCCGCCGCCGCCTCTCGGCCCGTCACGGGATTGAGGACGCGTTCGATGACGACGCGATCGATGCCCCCCACCGCGAGCCCGAGGATCACCGCCCCACCGGCTCCGAGCAGCCACCGGATCTCCCGTCGCGAACGCACCTGCGGAGACGGCACCAGCACGCGCTCGACGTCGAGCCCGCAAACAACCGCTCTCGCGCGCTCGACAGCGAAACGTGCCATCTCGTCTTCGCGCCGGTCACGCTCGAACGCAAAGCCGCTCGCGATGACCTCTGCGAGGCCGCGCGCATCGTCGAGGTGCCGCGCCGAAGCGAGGAGCGACGGCCGCCTCCGCCACGCCCTCACAGCCACGATTGCGAGCGCAACGCCGGCGAAGGCGATTCCGAGGACGATGGCTCGGACCGCCGCTCTCCAGGGATCGACGGGATGCGCCAATGGCCAGAGGAAGGGTCGCGCCCCCGCTCCGACGGCTGCGGCGGCGCAGACGAGCGCTGCATGGCGAGCGACCTCCGCACGCACACCGAGCCATCCGAGACGACGCCGCGCCGCAACGATGACACGGGCGAGCGGCTCGGGGGTCACGTCGAGTCCGACACTCGCCGGCTCGCCAACGTTGGTCACCACACCGCCTTCGCCGCTCATCGGGGATCTTTCCGGAGGTGGAACGTGCCGCTGCCCATGTTGGCGGCTTCGCCTGGCAGGCACGGTCGGAGAACGCTCCTTCGTCCTCACGCCTTCCGCGCAGACATTCACAAGGAGCCGTGGTTCCGTCGCCGGGTCGGCGGAGAGTGTGACCGTCCCCCCCTCGCCCCCCCTGCGTCACTGGCGCCTCACGAGCTTCCACGACGGCTTTCGTGGATGATCTCGCGCGTTAAGAGGGACGCCCCCGAAGCGCGTCCGTGCCCTGCCCCGCTTGTCGGCGGGTAGGCACAGGACTAGCGTGCGGCGCATGAAGACCCGCCTGTTCCTCGCCTCCGCCCTCGTCCTCTCCCTCGCCGCCACCGCATGCGGCGGCGGCGCGAAGCCCGCCGACGCGCCGGAGAGCAACGCCGGCATCACCGAGACGTCGGCGAAGGAGGACATGCCCCCGCCGCCCTCGAACGAGAGCGATGCGCCCGCAGCTCCGGCGGCGGACACCGCGGCGAACGCCGGCCCGGCCGGCGGCGTGATCAAGCTCGCCGCGATGAAGCTCACCCCGATCAAGAAGGGCAGCAAGGACAAGCCCGTCGAGCTGAAGGCGGACGGGTCCGTCACGATCGACGGCAAGCCGGCGGCGACGATCAAGGGCGACTCGGTCGACTCGAGCGGCGGGACCTCGATGCTCACCGTGGGCATCGACGGCAGCCTCGTCGGCAACGGCGTGCAGCCCGGCTACAAGTTCGAAGGTGACGAGCTCGTCAACGAGAACGGCACGAAGCTCTCCGTCGACGACGAGGGCACGGTCTCGATGACGAAGGACGGCAAGAGCGAGCCGATCGTGAAGGCCGAGGGCGGCGCAGCGTCGAAGCGTGCGGCGCTCGTGGCCACCGTGCTCTGGATGACCGTTCCGAGCGCAAGCGCCAAGGCGCCGGCGAAGCCGAAGAAGTAGTCAGCGCAGGGCAACCTGGTCGGGGCCCGGCGGGCTCACCGCATTGGCCAGGTCGCGGACGGTGCCGGTCGCCTGCGAGACGATCGGCGCCGGCCACAGGCCCAGGAGGACGACGAGCAGGACGAGCGGAGCCACGCTCGTCCACTCGCGTCCCGTCAGATCGGGGAACCTCCCGCCGAAAGGCTCGAGCAGCTCGCTCTTCTTCCACTCCGGAGCGAGCGGACCGAAGGCTACGCGGGAGATCGCGGAGAGATGGGCCACCGCGATGATCACGAGCGCGATCGCAGCGACGATCGCGAGCGGTGCATAGCTCGAGAGGACGCCAAGCAAGGCGAGGAGCGGGCCCCATGCGCCGCCGAGGCCGAGCACGCCCGCCTGCGCGAGGCCGGCCGCCGCGAGCGACGTCGCCCATCCGGGGAGCTGCGAGGCGATGCCTTCGAGCCGCGTCACGTCACTCGTACGCGCGCGCTCGCGAATCGCGGCGATTAGCAGAAGGAAGACGCCACACGCGAGTGCTCGCGTCGAGCCGAGCACGATCGCGCCGGAGAGTCCTTGCGGCGTGAGCGAGCCCGCTCCGAGGAGGACGAAGCCGGCCTGCGTCGTCGTCGCCGAGGCCGCCATGCGCCGGAGGTCCTTCTGCCCGAGCGCCGAGAGCGCGCCATAGGCAGCCGCGATCGCGCCCAGCGCGACGACGATCCCGGAGGCCCATCGCATTCCCTCCGGCAGCACCGCGCAGCCGACGCGTAGGAACGCGCAGAGCCCGATCGCGGGCAGCGCCGTCGCCACGAGGATGCCCGTCGCGGACGGCGCCTCGACGAGGACGTCGGCGAGCCACCCGTGCCCAGGGAACGCCGCGAGGAAGAAGAGCGATGCGACGAGCACCATCGCGAAGCAGACCTTCACGAGCGCGCCGCCGAGGAACGTCGCGCCTTTTGCGTCGAGCGCGACGCGCGAAAGCTCGGGCAGGCTGAACGTCGTGGTCACCTTCGTACCGTCGACGAGGAACGTCGGATCCGCGTGACGCGCGATCGCGATGATCGCGATCGCGAGCAGGACGAGCGCGAAGAGCCCGGGGACCGCGAGACGCATCGCAGCAGCTCGGCGGCCGAGGCCACCCCATGTGCCGACGAGGAGCGCGGCGGAGACGACGGCGATCGACGAGAAGAAGAGGAAGAGAAGACCATCCATCGCCGCGAGGGCGCCCATCACGGCGGCGTCGAGCACGAGGAGGCCCGCGTGGTAGCCCGCGACTCCTCCTCCACGAACCGAGCTCGGACGTTCAGGCAGGACCGCGAGGAGCGTGACCAGGCTCGTGACGAGGAGCGACGTCGCGGCGATCCCGTCGACGCCGAGGTACACCTCCGCGGAGAGGCCTCGGATCCAGACCACGTGCTCGATGAACTGGAGGCCGTCGTTGCCGTCGGCGCGCGAGACGTCCGGGGTGAAGCCTCGATAGACGTAGCCCGCGAGCAGCGTCTGGATGCCGAGCGCGAGGATGGCGACGAGATGAGGCGTGCGCTCGTCGCGCCTTCCGAGAAGACGCGCCACGAACGTCGCGATCGCGCCGAGGAGCGGAACGCCGACGAGCAGCGAGAGGACGTGCGCGTCCAGCGCACCGAGGACGCCGCCTCTCCGAGCGCGCACGCCCATCGCGACCTCGCCCGATTGCTCGTCCGACGTCGTGACCACGATGTGCCCGAAGAGCTGGCGCTGTCGCGCGGAGGGCTCGGGCGTCCATGCGATGTTCGCCTTGCGCGAGGCGCCCGGCGGGACGGTGATCGGCAAGCTCCCATCGACGATCCGAGCCGAGAGCCGAGGGGGCACGCGCGGATCGGCGGCGTCGCCGCGCACGGCGACCCGCGATACGACGAGCGGCTCCTTGCCGTCGTTGACGATCACGAGCTCGGCCGAATGACTCGGTCCTCCCGCGGGATCGGCGCGGAGGTCGATCGGACCGCGACCTCCGGAGACCGTCTCGAGGCGCACCGTACCGGCGCGACGCGACTCCTGAGCGCGCGCGGTCCCCGCCGCCGCCGCGACGAGCGCGATGACGAGAAGCAGACCGTGAAGCACGCGCCAGAGAGGCCCGAAGACCATGTCAGCCGAGAAGGAAGGAGGAGAGCACGACCAGGCCGAGGAGGGCCACCATCACAAGAAGAACTGCAGTGCAGACACGCTCGGCCGCGCGAGGCCCGTCCATGTCCAGCTTGACCACCACTGCGCCGGCGGCGCGGTCGAGTGGCCGATCGACCTTCCCCGCGATCGCGCGGGAGAGACGCGTCAGCCTGGCCACGGCGCGCAACGACAGCTCGCCGAAGGCCGCCGGAACATCGTCGATGACGTCGCGATCCATCGCGCGGACCGAACGCTGGAGAAAGGTCGCCCCGCGGCCGATGCCGCTCGCCGTCCACGTGAGGACGGCGTACGGACGCCCGAGGGCGAGCAGCCACCGCGGCGGGACGCTCGACGCGCTCACCCGACGTGCGAGGAAGACGCCGCCCGAGGCAGCGAGGAGCGAGAGGACGACCGCCGCTGCCGCCATCGCCCGAGACGCCGGGGGCATGCCTGTCCCGACGAGCCGCCCTGCCAGCGGGAGGACGTGCCCGCCGAACATCGTCGTCCCCGCCCCGAGCACGACGCCGCCGACGAGAGCGAGCACCGCGAGCACGATGACCAGGACGCCCTGCGCGCGGGAGTGGCCCGGATCCCGCGCCGACGCACGAACAATTGCATCATACACTCGAAATGCCCCAAGCGCGCCGAGCGCACAGGCGACGAGCAAGGTCACGACGACGGCTCCGGCGAACACCACCCGGCCTGAGCTTCCGGAGCCTGCAGAACCGAGCGCCGCCATGACCGCGAGGATGTAACCGCTCGACGTGCCCGCACCGGGGAGCAGACCGACAGCGCCCGCACACGCCATCCCGAGCCAGCGCGCGTCGCGCCGGGCCTCGATCGCAGCTAGGGCCGCGCTAGTGGCGACCATCGCCGACGACGCGAGGATGAGCGAGGCGGCAGGTGCGCCGAGGCCCGCGGCGGCGACCGCGACGGAGGAGGCGGTCGCAAGGACGCCTCGGAGCGCCTTGTGTCCGTCGTCGACGCACGCCGCGCGCGATGCGAGGAGCGCCGCCGACGCGGCGCCGAGGAGGACGACGAGCGCGCCATCGGGGCCGGAGGGATCGACGAGCGGCGCGAGCTTGATCGCGAGGTAAGGCGCCGGAACGGCCTCGAGCACGGACACGAGCGTGGAAGGACCGCGCCTGCTCGCGAGGGAGTGAAGATGCGCGAGCGCACCACCGAGCACGAGGAGGAGCACGATCGCCGACGCTCGAAGGCCGTTGATCGTCCGACCGGACAGCGCGGCCCGTACCGTCGCCTCCCCTCCGCCCGGCGCGAGACGCGGGACGGCGAACTGGTCGTCGAGCGCGCGAAGGCTCGCGGTCGGACCGTAGGGAGTGAGGACGTGCGTGCGCCCGGACACGAGCGCGACGCGCGGCACGACGACGTCGCCCGAGGCAGCCCCACCGTGGACGCGCAAGGTGTAGACGCCGGGCTCCACGGCGATCGCGAACGGCGCCGCGACGGGCTCGCTCGGAAGATCCGCGTCGTCGGCGGACACCAGCGCGCCCGCATGCGTCGTCATCGCAAGGGTGGCCTTCTCGGGCGTGTTCGAAGGGGAGCTCGTCGCGACGAGCACGAAGCGGGGCGCGCCGTCGGGATCGTAGCCCTCGGGACCGAACGCACCGCCGAGGGACCAGAAGAGGAAGACGAACCCGAGCAGGACGGCGACGTTCCCCGCGAGCGCCGCCGTCCTCTGACCTGGCGTTCCTCCGCCAGCGAGGCCCCACGCTCCGATCGAGAGGAGCCCGAGCGAGACGAGAATCGGCGCAAAGCCGTCGCCCAAACAGAGGAGCATCGCGCCCGCCGTCACGAGGCCGGTCCAGGCGTGCCGCAGGCCGTCGTGCGAGCGAGACGACCACGACGTCTGGAGGGCGGATGCGCAGCCGACGAGCGCGACGACGAGGGCGAAGACGGCGCTCCGTGGGTCGAGCGCGAGATCGAACGCGAGGTCGAGCTGACCGAGCCTCGCCAGCTGCGCGACATGCTGGACGAGGATGTGACCTCGAGGGAGCAGCGCGAGCTGTGTCACCAGCACGATGGCGAGGCCGAGGGTCGCGACCGCACACGTGTTCGAGACGATCGGCGCAACGAGGTCGTACGCGACGAGGCGCATCCGTCCGCTGCGGCTTGCTGGACGTGCAAACGCTGCCGCGAGCGCAGTCCACACGAGCGGGAGCACGACGAGCCCAACGAGCGTCAGGACCGGCTGGACGATCGCAAGCGAGCCGGTGACCTCGAACATCAGCCCTCAGCCGCGCCCGGGGAGCGAGCAAACGAAGGCGCGTGGACCGGCGGACGGGGCGGCGCTGTTCGATGGACGGGTGAGCCCCATGCGCGTGGGAAGATGATCCCCTCGTCACGAGGGCAAGGCAAGCGGCGGATCGAACCCGGCTCGCCCCTCGAACCAGAGCTGAGCCACACGTCCGGGCTCGGACCGGGCCGAGAACGCCGCGCTCGAAATGCCGCTGGCTTGCTCAGAGGAAAGGGCTTGCGTGCGGTTCGGGCCGGCCGAGCGCCGACCTCACGCGGGCCGCCATCCTCACGAGGAACAGGAGCGCGAGCGCGACCAGCGTCGCACCGAACGCCGTCTCGACGGCGACACTCGGCACCAGCCGCCGCGACGCGGCGACGAGGGAGGCGGCAACGAGGAGGCCGGGCAGGAGCTTCTTCACGAAGAGCACCTGCGCGTGGCGCGGCTGGAGGCTCGGCGCCACCCGGCTCGAGCCGAGGAGGAGCGCGGCGAGCGCCCATGTCTTCACCACGAACGACGCCGCCGAGAGCAGGGCGAGGCCATGCCCTCGGACGACGACGACCCCGGGAAGCTGCCAGCCTCCGAGGAAGATCGTCACACCGAGCGCAGCAGCGAGGAGCAGGCCCGCGCGCTCGAGGAGCGCCGCACGCGCAGACGCAGGAGCCGGCGAGCTCGGCGCGAGCGATTCCTGCGCCGGCTGCTCGGACGGACGCGTGCGGAGGACGCCCGCGATCGCCGCCGCGTAGACGACGGCGAGGACCGCGCACGAGGGATGCCTCGCCGCATTGAACTGCCACGGCGCACCGCCCTGGATACGGACGATCTCGGCGAGCTCGAGCGCGCCGACCTGACCGATCGCGAGCGCGAGGGCACCTGCCATCGCGACGACGGCGAGCGCCATCCGGAGCAGCGTGCGCAACGACGCGAGCGGACCGCGCTCGCGCACGACGCGCGACGCAACCAGCATCGACGTCGACGCCACCAGCAGCACGACACCGTCGACCTCGCGCCCGACGACGTACGGCGTGAGCGCGAATGTAGCGATCACCGCAGAAACAATCGCGGAGAGCGCAGCATGGCGACCGCTCCCGAAGAGCGCGTGAAGGAGCGCACGCCACGTCGTCCGCCGAACCCGCGACGCGATCCTGTGCTCGAGCGCCGCGAGCGACGGCGGCCCCGGAAGCACGAGGAGCACGAGCACCGCGAGCGCGAGCCCCACGATGAGGAGCGCAGGCGCATATTCGGTCGGAATGCGCTCGCCGGAGTACTCGATGAGCGAGAGCGTTTTGGTCTCTTCCGTGCCGGAGTCGCCGTGCCGGATCGCGAGCTCGACCGCTCGAGCCGACGCGGGCAGGACATCGCCGACGGAGAGCACGTTGACGCCGTCGACGCTGACGAGGACGTCGCCGACCTGAATCCCTGCTCGCTCCGCAGGCGAGCCCGCGCCCACCTGCTCGATCGGCAGACCGCGCGGCGACGGCGCCCCCGGCGCGATGCCGAAGAACGCAAGGACACGACGACCTTCGGCGATCCGCCCCTCGAGGACGCTCGCGCGCGCGGACGACGGCATGACGTCGAGCTCGACGCCGCGGAGCACGCCGACGAGCGGCGGAGCTCCCTGGTTGTCGGAGGCGAAGGCCACCTCGACGTCACCGCGGAACGTCGCATGGGCAGCCCAATCGCCGCGCCCGCAGAGCTGTTCTGCGAGGGCCTCGCGCACGACGAGCTCGAGGCGGTCCGGCGTCGCGACCGTGCCTTCGGTGTCGATGCTCACGCCGCGCATCGGCGGCTCGCCCGGACGGAAGACCGTCCCCTCGAGCGTGACCCGGCCGGTGCGCCCTTGCGGGAAGCCGTTCCCGCGGATCTCGAGCCGATCGCCCGGCTCGATCTCGCGCGGAGTGAGCTCCGTCACCTCGACGAGGGGCGGAGCGATCTGTCGCTCGCATCCCATCACGAGGAGCGCTGCGACGCAGAGGTACGCGAGCCTCCAGAGGCTGGTGAGCGCGAAGAAGTGGCTCGAAGCCGCGCGGAACGGGGACACCACGAGACCTTCGTACATAGAGGACGGCCCCTTCGTTTACGACTTTTCGGCGATCTCTCGCGAAGCCGACTCCCGATGCTCGCGCTCGATCGCAGGGCCGCCTGCCTCCCTCGCGGGCCGGGGCGAGGCCGAGACATTTGCAGCGTCGCCCGGTGCTAGCATCCGCCCGCCAGCGGCGGAGGCCGCATGCAGAGGACGAGGAGTCTCCACCAATGTCGAAGGTCTATGCGGTCATCATGGCGGGCGGCGCGGGCACGCGGTTCTGGCCGGCCTCACGGTCGCTCCGTCCGAAGCAGCTCTTGCCGCTCGCCGGCGCCGAGAACGAGACGCTCCTCGCGGCGACCGTCCGGCGACTCCGGCCGCTGGTGACCGAAGACCGCGTCGTCGTCGTCACCGGCGAGCACCTCGCCGAGGCCACGGCGCGCGCCGTCCCCGGCGTTCCGACACCGCAGATCCTCCGCGAGCCCGCGCCGCGCAACACCGCCCCGTGCATCGCGTGGGCGAACGCGATGATCGCGCGCCTCGACCCCGACGCCGTCGTGATGGTGCTCCCGAGCGATCACTTCATGACGGACGAGCCAGGGTTTCAGCGGGTCCTCGCCGCGGCGGTGGCGAGCGCCGAACGCGGCCGTGTGACCACCGTAGGCATCGTGCCGACGCGACCGGAGACCGGCTACGGCTACATCGAGGTCGGTGACGCCCTCGACGGTGAAGCCCGAGCGGTGAAGCGTTTCGTGGAGAAGCCCGACCGCGCGCGCGCCGAGTCGTTCGTCGCGGCGGGGCCGTCGAGCTACCTCTGGAATGCGGGGATGTTCTTCTTCCGCGTCCGAGACATGGCCGCGCTCCTCACGCGGCATCTCCCGGCCGTCGCCTCCGGCGTGGCGCGCATGTTGGAGGGCGGCGAGGCGCTCGTGCATGAGGTCTTTCCGACCCTCGAGAGCATCTCGATTGACCACGGGGTCATGGAGAAGGCCGAGGGTCTCGCCGTCGTCCCCGGTGACTTCGGCTGGAACGACGTCGGGAGCTGGCAGTCGGCCTGGGAGCTCGCCGACCGCGATCCGAACGGCAACGCCCTCGGCCCGAGCGATCTCGTCATCGACGGGAAGGACAACCTCGTCCGCTCGCTCGGCGCCTCGAAGAAGACCATCGCCCTCGTCGGCGTGAACGACCTCGTGGTCGTCGAGACCGACGACGCCATCCTCGTCATCCCCCGCGAGCGCGCCCAGGACGTGCGGCTGGTGGTGGACGCGCTCAAGAAGGCCGGGAAGACGGCGCTGCTCTGAGCGCCAGCCGAGCCGCACGCGCGAAGCCGTGGTAGGAACGGCCGATGCCGATCCAGTGGTACCCCGGCCACATGACGAAGGCTCGGCGCCTCATCGCCGATTCGATGCCGTCGCAGGACGTGGTCATCGAGGTGCTCGACGCGCGCATGCCACGCTCGAGCGAGAACCCCGTCGTCACCGAGCTCCGCCGGCACAAGCCCGTCATCAAGGTGCTCAGCAAGAGCGACCTCGCCGATCCGGCGATCACCAAGGCGTGGATCCGCTTCTTCGAGGAAGAGGTTCACCCGAGCCCAGGCGACGGGCTCGCCCCCGGCAAGGTCGTCGCGATCGCGCTGACGACCACACGCCCCGGCGAGGCGAAGACGAAGCTGCCGGAGCTGTGCAAGCAGCTCGCCTTGCACCCGCGTGGGCCGGGCAAGACCCCGCGGGTGATCATCGTGGGCATCCCCAACGTCGGGAAGTCGACCCTCATCAACACGCTGATGGATCGCAAGGTCGCCAAGGTCGGCGACGAGCCCGCGGTCACCAAGGGCCAGCAGCTCGTGACGCTGAAGAGCGGCATGACCATCTCGGACAACCCCGGGATCATGTGGCCGAAGATCGAGGACGAAGACGCCTCCCTCCGGCTCGCGTTCGGCGGAGCGATCCCCGACTCCGCGCTCGACTACGAGACCGTCGGGTTCTGGGGCGCGAAGTATCTGCTCGGTCGCTACCCGGCGCTCTTGATGGCCCGCTACAAGCTGAAGGCGCTTCCGGAGACGCCGATGGCGCTGCTCCAGGAGATCGGGAAGAGGCGCGGCGGCCTCCGCGCCGGCGGCGTCGTCGATCTGCACAAGGCCGCCGACGCGTTGATCCACGACTTCCGCCACGGCGCGATCGGACGCATCAGCCTCGAGTCGCCTCCCGAGCCCGAGCCCGAACGCGAGACCGAGACCGTGGAGGACGACCTCGACGAGCTCGGAGCACCGGAGGACCAATGAGCGACGCCGAGATTCGCCCCGCGCGACTCGAAGAAGCCGAGGTCCTGGCGGCACTGGGACGGACGACCTTCATCGACACCTTCATCCACGAGTTCGGCATCCCGTACCCGCCGGAGGATCTGGCCGCGTACATGGACGCGAGCTTCAGCGCCGAGGCAACGCGCAAGAGGCTGCTCGATTCCTCCCAGGTCTGGTGGACGGCCTCGATCGACGGCGAGATCGTCGGCTTCGCCAACGCGGGCCCGAACACGCTGCCCCACGCCGACGCGCGCGCGAGCCACGCCGAGCTCCGCCGGCTCTACATCGCGAAGCGCGCCCAAGGAAGGGGCATCGGCACGCGGCTCCTGACCACGGCGCTCACGTGGATGGAGGCTCACACCGACGGCCCGCTCTGGATCGGCGTGTGGAGCGGCAACCTGAAAGCGCAGAGGCTCTACGCCGGCTACGGCTTCACGAAAGCTGGAGAGTACAAGTATCCCGTCGGGACCTGGTACGACGACGAGTTCATCCTGCGTCGCGGATGACCGCCGTCGAGTCGAGCAGCTCAGCCCGCGAGGATGTGCTTCGCGATGACCATGCGCTGCACTTCGCTCGTGCCCTCGCCGATCTCGCAGAGCTTCGCGTCGCGGAGGTGCCGCTCGACGTGGAACTCGCGCGTGTAGCCGTAGCCGCCGTGGATCTGGAGCGCCTTGTTGCAGGCGCGTGACGACGCCTCGCTCGCGAAGAGCTTCGCCATCGAGGCCTCCTTCGAGAACGGGCGGCCCTGATCGGCGAGCCACGCGGCGCGGTAAGTGAGGAGCTGCGCGGCGTCGAGCTCGGTCTTCATGTCGGCGAGCATCCACTGCACCGCCTGGAAGTCCGCGATCGGCTTGTTGAACTGCTTGCGGTCCTTCGCGTAGCCGACCGCCATGTCGAGGACGCCATAGCCGAGCCCGAGCGCCATCGCCGCGATCGAGATCCGGCCGCGATCGAGGATCTTCATCGTGTCGGTGAAGCCGTGATCGATCTCGCCGACGCGCTGCTCGTCGCCGACGACCACGTTGTCGAGCGTGAGCTCGACCGTGTCGCTCGAACGGCAGCCGAGCTTCTCGAGATGCTTCGACGCCGAGAAGCCCTTGGTCCCGTGCTCGACGATGAACGCCGAGATGCCCTTCTGCTTGGCGACGTCGGGGTTCGTGCGCGCAAGGACGACGCAGAAGCCGCCGACGCTCCCCTGCGTGATGAACATCTTCGTCCCGTTGAGGACCCACTTGTCGCCCTCGCGACGGGCGGTCGTGCGAAGCCCGGCGCTGTCGCTGCCGCTCCCCGGCTCGGTGAGCGCCCAGGCGGCGAGCCACTCGCCCTTGGCCGCCTTCGGCAGGTACTTCTGCTTCTGAGCCTCGGTGCCGAACGCGAGAATGTGACCGGTACCGAGCCCGTTATGCGACGCGACGGTGAGGGCGAGCGAGCCGTCCGCCCGCGCGATCTCCTCGACGCAAATGGCGTAGCTCGTGATGTCCATCCCCGAGCCCTCGTACTCCTCCGGGATGCGGATGCCGAGGAGACCGAGCTCCGCCAGACGCGGCACGATCTCCGTCGGGAACCGCTCTTCCTCGTCCCACTTGCGGGCATGAGGCAGAACCTCGGCGCGCGCGAACTCACGGACGGTCTTGCGGAGGAGCTCGTGATGCTCGGAGAGCGTGAAATCCATGGGACGTCACGGTTCTAGGTGCCGACCGCTCGCGACGTCAATGGCCGAGTCGCCCGCAGAGGCGAGCGGAGCCGGAGCCGCGCGGATCAACGGACACCTTCGCATGCCCGCCTTTGCGCAGCCATGTCATGGCTCGAAGAGCCACGCGCTCGGCGAGAACGTAGAGCTCCGCGCTGCTCGGAGGCGCCGCCGGCACGACGCTCGGCGCGGAGCCGTCGTCGGCTTCGACGTACACGCCATCGAGGGCACATGTCCTCTCATGCCTCATGCCGCATCCCCGAGGATGCACGTCCCTCGGGGAGCGAGCATGCGCATCCGGGACTTCAGCGCGGCGTGACCTTCAGCAGCTTGCCGTTGGTTGCGTCGGTGAGCAGGTACAGGGCTCCGTCCGGTCCCTGCACCACCTCGCGGATGCGCTCGTTACGGTTCTTGAGGAGATGCTCCTCACCCACCACGCGGTCGTTGTGCATCCGGAGCCGGATCAGCGCCTGGCTGGACAGGCCGCCGATGAAGACGTTGTTGCGCCACTCGGGGAACAGGTCCCCGGAGTAGATGGTCATGCCGGAGGGCGAAATCACCGGGTCCCAGTAGTACACGGGCTGCTCCATGCCCTGGCCCTGCGGGCTCTGGTGGATGGGGGCCCCGGAGTACTCCTCGCCGTAGCCGATGGTGGGCCAGCCGTAGTCCTTTCCTCTTTCGGGACGGTTGAGCTCGTCACCGCCTTGGGGCCCCATCTCCACGGTCCACAACCGGCTCTGGCTGTCGAGCGCCGCGGACAGGATGTTGCGGTGGCCCACCGACCAGATTTCAGGCTTTGCATCCGCCGTGTTCACGTAGGGGTTGTCCTGGGGCACGGAGCCGTCGGGGTTGATGCGGACCACCTTGCCGAAGTGGCTCTTCACGTCTTGCGCCTGCGCCCGGCCCGCCAGGATGGAGCGCTCGCCCAGCGTGACGAACAGCTTGCCATCCGGGGTGAACACCATCCGGCCGCCCGAGTGCAGCGTCGACTCGAGCGTTGGCATCATGCGGAAGATGACCTGCACGTTCTCCACGCGCGGCTCCGCCCCGTCCACGAGCCGCGCACGCGCGACCGCCAGACCGTTTCCGCCCGAGCGGGGCTCGGCATAGGTCCAGTAGATGAGCTGGGTCTGCGCGTAGTCGGGGCCCACCTCCACGTCGAGCAGGCCGCCCTGGCCACGTCCATCCACGGCGGGGAGCCCCGTGACGGCGGGGGATTTCGCGCCCTGCGACGTGACGATGTATAGCCTGCCCGTGGGCTTCTCCGTCACCAGCATGCGCTGGTCGGGCAGGAAGGCGATGGCCCAGGGGTTCCGGAAGCCCGAGGCAATCTCGGTGACCTCGATGGCCGTCTGCGATTGGATGGCCGGGACGCGGGTCTGCCCCGGGAAGGCCGGATTGAACTCGGGCACGTTGGGCGGGCCCTGCGGAACGGGCGGGCCCGTGGGCAGCGGCTCTTCCGGTGGATTGCCCGCGTCTTCCGGTGGGACGCCCGCATCTTCCGGCGGAACGCCTGAGTCTTCGGGCGGGTGGCCCGCGTCAGATGGGACGCCTGAGTCCTGCTGCGGGACGCCTGAGTCTTGGGGTGTGGGGGCCGGGTTTTCCGGGCACCCAGTAAGCAGGGTGGCGACGATGAGGGGTATCGACCGGATTCGCATGCGACTCGCTCCTGGGGGGATCGGACTGGGGCGAGCATCGCGTCCCTGGCACCGAGAGGGAAGGACGCGCTTCATCTCGAGGTCATTCCGTGGCGGACATCGGACAGAGGCTCGCATCGGGGACGGAGTGCGGCGCGACCTCATCAATGCCCGCGCAGCAAGACAACAGGCGATGTCCCGCTCTCTGTTGAAATTTGAAGGTGGCGTTCCACCGGCCCCGTTCGCGCGTCCCGGGACATGGCCGTGGGAGATCGGCGACAACGAGGCACGCACGGTCGGCAGCCGGCACGTGCTCGAGATCGCCGAAGACCGCACGGTGACGATCGACGCCGACGACAAGCTCACCGTCACGAAGGACCAGACCACGTCGGTGAAGGGCGCGGAAGACGACGATCATCGAGGGCGCCCGCTCGATCCCCCTGAAGGACGCGCACGCCGTCACCGCGAAGGGCAGCCAGCCCGCAGAGGCGAGCGGAGCCGGAGCCGCGCGGATCAACGGACATTGATACAGGCCGAGCTCCCGACCTCCAGCCCCGCGACCGACTTGCAGTGGTAGCGCGTCGGGCACCGATCGCCGGAGCCGCACGGGCGCGAGCAGTACTGGCGGCTCCCCTGCCCCGAGGCTAGCGCCTCCGTGATGCAGATGCCGGCGGCGCAGTCGCTCCCCGTCTCGCAAGGTCCGCCGATGTCGCTCGGCGGCTTCTGCTTCGTGCCGCGCTTCGCAGGCTTGGTCGTCGGCGACGACGCGCCCGCATCGACCTTCTCCTCGACCTCGATCTCGGCGACCCGCGCGAAGGCCTCCTCCATCAGCCAAGCGTACGTGTCGACCCGCGTGTAGACGTTGTGCACGCCCGGGCCCTCGCACTTCGGGCCTCCTCGCGACACGACACCGAGGATCTCCCCCGTGTCCTCGTCGAGCGCTGGCCCGCCCGAGTCGCCCTGGCACGTGGCCTCGCCGACGGTGAACTCGGCGGTCGAGACGGACAGCACCCGGACATGCTCGCGAAGGAGCTTCGTCCCGCTCGGGTCACCGTCACCGGGCCTGCCGAAGCCGACCGCGCGAACGTGATCCCCTGCCGCCGGCCCGCGCTTGCGGAGCGGCAACGGCTTCGCCGCGACCACCGGCTCGTCGAGCACGATCACCGCGATGTCGGCATCGCAAAGCGTGAGACCGCTCGGCGCGAGCACGTCGATGCCGCGCGCGACACGGCGCGCCGAGACCACATCTTCACCGACCAGGATGGCCAGCTCGTCGGGCGCGCGATCCTCGAAGACCTGCACACCCGACGGCGGACACGCGATGAGCGACGCGGTCCGGCTCACGCAGTGTCGCGCCGTGAGCACGAGGCGCGGAGAGATGAGCGTGCCCGAGCAGAGTCCCTCACCTCCGATCTCGATCGCGACCACCGCAGGATCGCGTCCGCGGTTCGGCACCCCCGAGACGATCTCCACGCGATGGGCCGAGGGAGACGCGGCCCCCGCATCCCCCTCGATCGGTTCCTCCGCGGCGGCGGCTCGGGTCATCTCGGCGCGACGCTCCGGCGCCGGCGAGCACGCGAACGATACCGACGCCATCACGACGATGGCTCCCTGGAGAAGACGACGACGCAACATGAGCACCTCCTGTTCGGCAGGCGCCTGAGCGATGTCCATGCCGCGACCTGGCCCGCGACATCATTCGAAGTATCGCCCCCGCTCCCTGGCCCGGGCCAGTTCGTGCCAGGCCCGGGCCGAAACTACCGAGCGGCTTCCGGTGCGTCATCGAGCTCGACGACTCCATCCGCTAGTCGAGCGGGAGCTTGCGGGTCGGCACGAGGAATGCTCGCTGACGCTCAGGCATAGCGATGAGCCGAAGACGAGGTCCGGTGCCGAGCTTCGTCCGT
The DNA here is from genome assembly GCA_001899635.1 of Myxococcales bacterium 68-20. Taxonomy (GTDB): domain Bacteria; phylum Myxococcota_A; class Polyangia; order Polyangiales; family Polyangiaceae; genus Labilithrix. Next base: position 122,690 of record MKVQ01000019.1, read on the forward strand.
AGAGAGATGTCCCGCTGCGCCAGCACGAGGCAAGACGAGCGCGCGTGCTGCAGGGCGTATTCGTTGCATGCCGTTGCCTCACGATGCGCGTCCATCACCTCAACTGTGTATCGTCCTGCCCACTCGGCGGCTTCGTCATGGATGGCCGCACCGTCCGCTTGCGGGGGCGTCTCGTCTGTCATTGCCTGCTCGTCGAGAGCGCAGATGGGCTCGTTCTCGTGGACACGGGCTACGGGCTTCGAGACGTGGCGGAGCCGCGAGTCCGCCTGAGCCCGGCGTTCTTGCTGCTGCTGCGACCAGAGCTCCGCGAGGAGATGACCGCGGTAAGGCAAGTCGAGGCGCTCGGATTCGATCCTCGCGACGTACGGAACATCGTTCTCACGCATCTCGACTTCGACCACGCCGGAGGACTCGACGATTTTCCGTGGGCCTCCATCCACATGCTGACCGCGGAGCGCGACTCGGCCCTTGCGCAGCGCACGGTCCTCGATCGGATGCGATACAGGCCCGCTCAATGGTCGACGCGCGGCAACTGGCAGACCTATGAAATGGGAGGAGGAGGAGGCGACAGCTGGTTCGGCCTTCAGGGGATTCGTACGCTACGCGGGCTACCACCCGAGATCGTGCTCGTGCCGCTCGTCGGCCACACTCTCGGACACGCCGGGGTCGCCGTGAAACGAGCCAACGACTGGCTGCTCATGGCCGGTGATGCGTACTTCTATCACCGCGAGCTCGACGCTCGGCCCCATTGCACCCCGGGGCTTCGCCTTTACCAATCGATGATGGAAAAGGACCGCCGCCAGCGACTGACGAATCAGCGGCGCCTCCGCGCGCTGCGCGCGGCGCATGGAGGAGAGGTCGCGATCGTCTGTGGGCATGACGTCGTCGAGTTCGAACGGATCTCCGGCCGAGCGGCGGCGATGCCTCCGAGAGGAGCAGCGCCGACTCCTCCCAAGCCAATCGCGCTGACACCGACGGTCGGACCGGGCTGAACGCGCGACAAAAACGCCGGCACCGAGGAAATGCCCTACTCCGCCGGGTTCATCGTGCCTGAACCTCGACTGACGAACGCCTCATCACGCATGCTTCGCTCGTTGACGGACCGAGCCGTTCGTCAGGACGATGTCGCCCCTGACGAACGGCTCATTCACGCGTGCTTTGCTCGCTAGTTGACCCCCGGCGGCGGCGCTTCGTTGATCGGCCTGAGCCCCGTGCCACCGACGTAGCCATAGCTCGCGTCCTGGCCCGTTCCCCAGACCGTGATCGCGAACGGCCCGTCGCTCCGAGCGACCTGACGGCCGTAGCCGCACTTTCCCTTCGCGAACGTCTGGGGCAAGAACCCGCTCGTCAGCTTGACCCATGCGAACTCGTACTGGCCGCTCGAACCAAGCGGTTGCCAGCCATCGATCTCGCCACCGCACTCGAGCTCGACAGGCATGAAGCCCTTCGCGGTCTTGCGGCGCACCACCGTGAGCGCGGTCTCCGGGAACGTGAAGTCCGTGAAGAACACGTACCGATCGAGGTACTGGGCGGTCGGAGGAACGTTCACGAAGTCGGGATCGCCCAGCGTGGTCTTGCCCGTTCCGTTACCGTAGGTCGCGCCCGTCATGTACACGTTGACGTGGAACGGGTGCTTCGCGTCCTGGCTCTTCACCACGAACACCTGATCGGTGATGAAGCTCGCCAACTGCCCCGCGTTGAGTGTCTCCGGTGCGTTGAGGGGACGCGACGGCTCATACGTGAGCTTCGTGCCGTCCACGCCGCCTACGATCGTGTAGGGAACCTTCTCGCGGATGCTGGACGAGAAGCTCGCGATACGCGGGCGGAACGGCACGACCGCGTATTCGCTCCCCCAGTGCTCGAACGGCGGGATCTGTTGCTGGAGGATGTCGCACCACGGTGTCGGGAGCTCGGTGCACTCCGAGCCGCCGAAGAGAGCGACGGGCTTGGTCGTCTCGATCGGACTACCCGTCATCGGAGCTTGGAGGAACTGCAAGACCTGGCCCTTCGACAGCTTCCAGGTCTGCGTGACACCGGCGGTCGCTCCGGCCACGGGCCCGCCGGCCGCGATCTCGACGTTCGGCCGAATGCTGACCTCGGTGTCGTCCTCGTTCGCGATGATCTGGATCGATCGACGACGATAGGCATACGTCGGATTGAAGTTCTCCGGGCTCACCGCGACGTAGCTCTTCGTCCACGACGAGGACGGGAGAAGCAGCGTCGCGGTCGGCACGAAGGACGGGGCGCCGCCGTAGGGGTAGATCGAGTAGGCCGAGACGGGAGCGTCGGTCTTGATGTGGAACCCCTTCGTCATTCCCGTGCTGTTGATCATCGGATCGACGAGCATTGCCGGGGTGACCGAGGGCGGGCATCGCGCCGCTCGCTCCGAATAGTTCGTATCGTCGTGCGAGAGGAACACGATCGCGACTTCACCGGGCGGGAGCGGACCTTCGAGGCGCTTGTAGACCGGCTGGTTGTCCTGCTGCTCGACGGTGTAGGTCGCGTTCGAGATGTCGAGAGCAGCGGTCCCGCGCTCGGCCGAGATCGTCACGGCCCGGTCCCAGGTGTTCGCGATCATCGCCGCGAAGCAACCGCCCTTCATGTCGACCGCGTTGGCCGGCGGAACCGTCCAGAAGTCGCAGCCCGCCGATCCTTTCGTCAGCCCCACCGCCGCGCACGCGTCGACGCACGAGCCATCGCCGCAGCCTTCGTCCGCATTGCACTGCGCGACGACCTTCTCTTCTCCCTCGCACCCGGTGAGAACCTGCTTGAGGTCTCGAGAGCAGTGGAGCCCGCAGTTCGGCGGCGGTGGCGGTGGCTCCGAGACCTCTCCGGCGTCGGGGGACTCGGTCAACAGCGAAGGGGGCTCCTTGTCGAAGCCCTGGCGGCTCGAGCACGCCATGATCGCGAGGCCCACTGCGCTCACGCAGAGGATGCCGGGGATGAAGCCGATGGAACGGTCCGAGCTCTTCATGGACCCTCGATTCTCTAAAAGCGAACTGAAACAGGGGTGTGGTGCGGATCGTTGTCGATGTTGCCTTGACCGAGCTCACCGCGTTGATTGCTCCCCCAGCAGAAGACGCTGCCGCCCTGGACGAGGGCGCAGACCGAGCGCGACGCTGCCGCCGCGATCTGCACGGCGTGCCCGTCGAAGCTGTCCACCGGGCGGAACGACATCGAATAGGGGGTCTCCTTCGCGTCCATTCCGAGCGCACCCGTGGCGTTGTCGCCGGCGCACTGCACCGTTCCGTCGGTCAGACGCACGCAGGAGATCTCCCCCGCAGCGGCGACCTGCTGCGGCCAGGCCTCCTTGCTCACGACCTTCACCCGGCGCGGCTTGGGGGAAGGATCGGCGAGCCCCGTGCCGAGAGACCCCATCGAGCTCGAGCCCCAGCAGTAGACGTCCCCCTTCACGACGGCGCACGCGTGCGCGCGGTTCGACGTCGTGGAGGTGACCGAGAAGCTCGTGGCCGGTCCGAGCCCGATCGCGAGGGGCCGCTCATCGGGGCTCAGCGAAGCGACACGCGCCCCCACGACAGCAGCGGTGCCGGCGACGGCTCCCCAGGAGACGATCTCTCCGGCGCCCGTCACCCCGAAGCCGGTGGCGGTGCCGGCGGTGGTACGAACGACGTCGAACGCACCGAGCGCCGCCTTGCCCGGGCCACCGATGGTCGTGGTCGTGAGGCGCGCGAGCTGCCGCTGGGCGTTGTCCCCCCAGCACCAGACCTCGCCGCTCGCGAGCACCGCGCACGCGGTCACTTGCCCGACGTCGACGCGGCTCGCCGGCCCCGGCAGCACCACGGGGGTCGTTGCAGGATGGGCCCTCGTGTCGCCGACGGGCGGGTCGACGGCGAGCCCGAGCTGGCCCTTGTCGTTGCCGCCCCAGCACCGAACGTTGCCGCCGGTGACGACGGCGCACGTCGTAGTCCCACCGGCGCTGAGCTGGCTCGCGTCGGTGAGCCCGGTGACGGGCTTCGGCACCCAGGGCGTACCGGCATCGCCGATGCCGGTGTCACTCGCGCCCGCGTCCGGATCGACACCGAGCGAGCCCTTCGAGTCATCGCCCCAGCAGCGAACGGTGCCATCGCTCATGCGGGTGCAGAAGTGCCTCTCCCCGGCCACGATCTGCACCGCGCAAGGCGTGGTCGCGCACACGACCGGCTCGTCCGTCGGGTCGAAGGGATCCTTGCCCGGCCCCGCGTCCTCCGGTTCGTGCGCGCCCGCGTCTTCTTCCGGAGCCGCGGCTTCGGGGAGAGAAGCCGGCGGCGGTCGCCCCGCTTCGGGCTCTTCCTCGAATGTCGGCCGCTGCACGTCATCCGAGCTACAGGCGACGAGCGCCGCCGCGGCGACGCCTGTCACGCTCGCCGGAAACCAGTAAACCAATCGTCGCATGGGCTTCTTCATGACGGACCTCACGGCTTGCCCGCAGGGGTCCTGTGGAGCGCGACCTCGTCACCGACGACCCAGAAGTCGTCGGTGCTCTTCCCCCAGATCGCGTTGAATGATTTCGCGACGGGAATGTCCGTCACGCGGATGGCGGCCTGCTGCCACTTCGTGCCGTTCCAGTGGGTGACGAGGCCGGAGGGGCCGACGCCCCAGGTATCGTTCGGCGCCGTGCCCCAGAGCGCGACGATGGGCCGGTCCCACGAGTTCGTCCGCTTGAACGACCAGGAGAAGTCGTTCCCACCGTTGGTGCTCGCGCCGCGCCAGAACCCCGCCTTGTAGTTGGCGGTCGCTCCCCGAACCCAGACCGCGCTGGCGGAGCTCATCGCGATCGCGGTGAGGTCTCCCGGTACGTTCCACCCGACTTGTTTGTCTTCGAGATCGAGCGGCAGCCCGACGTCGGTCCACCCCTCCACTCCCGATGCACGCCGATACAGGCGCGCGGCGAGCGACGGGCTCGTCCCGTTCCGGTACTCCTGAGCCGCGAGCCACACGCCCGAGACGGGGCTGGCAACGACGACGCTGAAGGCCATTGGCTGCGACGCGAAGCTCTCGTCGACAATCCACCCCGAGCCGCCCTCCGCCGGATCCCCGTCGTAGTGAAGGATGCGGCCCCTCCAGTCCCAAGGGTACTTGCTGCTGTTCGTCACGCCGCCGACGGCCCAGACGTCGTTGGGCCCGGTCCCGCCGATCGACTTGATCGGAATGGTGGCATCGCCGGGCAGCACGACGGGCGCGAACACGAGCGTTGCCGAGCTCGGCCCCGTACCGTGGAAGAGGCCGCCAGGCGTGAGGACCCAAATGTCCGTCGGCCCGCTCCCCCAGATCGTGAAGGTGGTGCCCGTGACGTTCGTGAGCTGCGTGTGGACGCTCCACGCGCTCCCGTCCCAGCGAAGCAGGTCGCCTTTGCGGCTCACCGCCCAGACGATGCCTGTGCCATCACCCCAGACACCGGCGAGGTTTTGTCCCTTCGGCACCTCGGTATGACAGAAGTTGTCGTCCGAACAGATCCGCGTCCCCGCATCGCCGGCGTCGGGGTCGACGGACGCGTCGTCAGGCGCATCCGGGCTCTCGCCCGCGTCGATCTCGGGCGAGGCGTCCGTGACCGGGATCACGCTTCCGCCGCCCCCGCTGTCGGGGGTCGAATCGTCTATCGCAATCTCTACCGAGTCGGAGCACGCGGTCAGCGCGAGCGTCGTCGCCGACGTCAACACGAGGAAGCTCGCGGCAGCCGCCAGCGTCGTTCGAGGGATCGCCACGTCCTTCATTGGGCACCTGCCTGCTTGCCCGCCTTCGGTCCGGTGTAGTGGAGAACGACGCCGTCGCCGACGATCCAGACGTCGTTCGGGCCGCTGCCCCACACACCGCGGAGGTTGGGCTTTCTTCCGAGAGGGAGCTGCACGGTCGACGGCGTGAACGCCGTGCCGTCGTAGTGGAGGATGGTCCCGGTATCGCCCACGGCCCAGATGTCCTTCGGGCCGCTGCCCCAGACGGACCGAAGCGTCTCAGTCGTGTTCGACTCGATCTTCTGCCAGCGGTCGTCTGCCGGGGTGATGCGCCGGATCGCTCCGAGCGCGCCTACGGCCCACACGTCGCTCGCGGAGCTTCCCCAGATGGACTCGAGCGAAACGTTCGTCTGAGCGTCGACCTTCACCCACGTGAGCGAGTCGTCGACCCCGCCGGCGTCCGCTCCAGCATCGGAGGGCGTACCGTGGAGCGTGATCCCGCGCTCGTGCGCGACGTACGTGCTGTTGTCGGCCGTCATCCACACGTCGGTCGGCGAGCTTCCCCAGATCCGCGTCACCGTGTGCGTGCTGGGGATCGGGCGCCAGCCGACGCCGCCGTCCGCGAGCTCGGTCCTCAGGAACTGATCGCCGGTGTAGTTCTTCCCCGCTGCGCTGAAGCTGTAGGCCCGTGAGCCGATACGCACGTCGCTCGCGGAGCTTCCCCAGACGGCGCGCACGAACGTCGCGCTGAACGTGCTGAGCGAGGTGGGCACGTTCTCCCAGACGGCGACGCCGTTCTGGAAGCCCGTTCCGTGCAGGATGACCTCCGTGCTGCTGACGACCCAGATGTCGTTCGGCCCGCTGCCCCAGATGTCGAAGAACGTGTTCTTGATCCCGGTCGGCGTGAGGCTCCAGGCGTTGCCGTCGTAGTGCATGATCGTGCCGCCCGAGCCGACGGCCCAGACGTCGTTCTTGCTCGTCCCCCACAGCGCCATCAGGACATGGAAGGGGCTCAGCGGCGTCGGCACGAGGCACCAATCGACCTCGTCGCACGTCACGATTTCGGTCGTGCAGTCCGGATCGGACGGGTCGCACCCCGCATCGGCGGGGCCCGCATCGAGCTCGACCCCGCCGTCCGTGTCGACGGGCGAGCTGGCGTCAGGGAGCGAGACGCTCGCGTCCTCGTTCAGATCGACCGCGTCGGTGTTCGTCGCGCAGCTCGCAAACGACGCGATGAGCGTCCCGAGCAGCGGCCCCGTCGCCAGGGCGAGACTTCCTGTCTTCCACGCGCGCTTCATTTCGTGGTCTCCACTCCGCCGTCGCACTCGACCATCCGGCACTTGCCCTCGATGCAAGGCTGACCGGCGCCGAGATCACACTCGTTGCCGCACGCTCCGCAGTGGGCGGGATGGCGCGTCAGGTCCACCTCACAGCCGTCCGAGGGATCACCGTTGCAGTCCGCAAACCCGGGGACGCACTCGAGGACGCAGACGCCCTTCTTGCAGCCCCTGACCTGGTTCGCGCGCGGGTTCGGACAGGAGTTGTTGCACGCTCCGCAGTTGCCCTGGTCGCTGAGGAGGTCCTTGCAGCCGGAGTTGCACTGCGTCAGCCCCGACTTGCTGCACTTGTCGAGACACTGAGGACCGTAGCCGTCGTTCCGGCACTCCTGATCCGGGGCGCATTCGATCCCGCAGCCGCCGCAGTTCTTCGGGTCCTTCGCGATCTCGGTCTCGCACCCGTCGGACGCGCAGCCCTTCTTGTTGAGATCGCCGTTGCAGTCCTTGAATCCGCTCTTGCACTTGAGCTTCCCGCACTCGCTCATCACGCAGCCGTATTGCGTTTGGAACGGCATCGGGCTGCACGCGTCCTGGGGCATCCAGGGGCACATGTTTCCGCACGTGCTGCAGTTGTTGTCGGCGAACCGTGTGTCGACGCAGCGGCCGTCGCAGTCGGTCAGGCCGGTCGGGCACCCGCACCTGCCCTTGATGCACCGCATCCCGGACGGGCACACGTTACCGCACGCGCCGCAGTGCTCGGGATCCGCGGAGGTGTTCGCCTCGCAGCCGTCGTCGAGCAGACCGTTGCAGTCGCGGAAGTCCTGATTTTCGCCGTTCGAGTCGGGCTTGATCTGGCACTCGAACACGCACTTGCCTTCGATGCAGCTCGCGCCCATGTTGATGCCGCCGAAGCCCAGACACGAGACGCCGCACGCGCCGCAGTTGGCGGGGTCGTTCATCAGGTTCGTCTGGCACCTGAACGACGATGGCGACTTCGAACAGTCGGCGTACGGGTACGGGCAATCCGTCCCGATGCACTCGAGCAGCTGCGGGGGCTCCTCGACTCCGGCTTCGCCGCCATCCGCAGACGGAGGCGGCGTGAACGTCGGCGGCGGCGCCGAACCGTCGGTGCAGAAGCCGTCCTCGCAATCGGTTCCGATGGGAACCTCGGGGCTGGAGACACACGCCGCCACCGTCGCAGCGACGGGCAGCAGTAGGGCGACCCACGCGAAATGGGCGAGGGAAAGGCGTTCGTGACGCCGAACGACATTCGTCGGGCGTCGACCTTCGGTCGAGCAACTCGATTTCATTTTTCTGCTCTCGTCACGGCTGCGCAGCGCAGCTCAGTTCCACGCGGCGGGTGAGCGGGCCCTTCGGGCGCCCGTCGAGGAAGACCTTCGCTTCGCGCACGGCTTCGTCGCGTCGGCCCAGGCTGCAGAGGACGACGACGCGCTCGGCTGCGCGATCGCTCGCGAGCCAGCCGTTCGGGAACGTGCGCGCATGCTCGTCGAGCAGTGCGAGCGCTCGGTCGCCCTGCCCGCTCTGGAGCGCACGACGTGCCTCGGCGAGGAGACTGGCCTCGCGCGCGAGCGAGTCACTCGCCGGAGGCGTGACCGTCGGCGCCGAGGAGGGCGCGGCGAGCGCGACTCTCCGCACGTCCTTCGCCGCCGACGACACGGGGACTGCGGTCGGAAGCGAGTCGACGGTGACGGACGGAATCGAGGGTGCGCTCTCCACTTCGCTCGGAGGGTCGACGACCTGCGGCGGAGCGACCGGCTCCGGCGCGGGAGCGGAGACCGCTGCAGTCGTCGGATACGCATCCATCTTCTGGAATCCGATCGTGCCGACGATCGCCAGCGCCACGCACGACAGCCCGGCGAGCAGCACCTTCTTCCCGGTGCCGGTGCCCGCGCGCGCGCCCGACGGCGAGGCCGGAGCCGGAGCCTGGGCGAGCGATGCTTGGATCTTGGCGAAGACGCGGTCCGCGTCCGTATCGGTCGGGTCGTACTCGTCCACGAGCGGAGCGAGGAGCGACAGCTTGTTTTCGGGCTCGGTGCTCACTTGTACCTCCAGCCGTCCCGGGCCCGGTGTCGCGCCATGGCCTCCTCGACGTGCATGCGCGCAGCGCGCAGACGGCTCGAGGCCGTATGCCGGTTGATGCCGAGGATGTCGGCGATCTCGTTGACGGGTTTCTCCTCGATCTCGGCGAGCACCAGCACGGCGCGCCGCTCCGGATCGAGCTCGTCGAGGATCGCTTCGAGGATGCTTACGGTCTGCTTGGTCTCCGCGCTCTTGTCCGGTGCGCCCGCAGCGGGCCCCGGGATCTCATCCAGGTCCGCTCCGCTCTCTGCGAACGCGGCCCACCGACCACGTGATCTCCGATGGCGCTGAACGATGCGAAACAGCACCGAGAAGAGCCAGGACCGCTCCGAGCCTCGGGCCTCGTACGTATCGAAGAGTCGATGAACGGTGAGGAACGTCTCCTGGACCACGTCATCGAGCTCGGCAGCGGCCACACCGAGGCGACGAGCGCTCTTCCACACGTACGCGAAGTGCGTGCGGTAGAGCTCGACGAAGTCGGTCGAAGTCTCGCGCGGAGACACGCTCTGAACGCCTGATTCGGGTGGAGTCGGCCAGATTGACGCCTCGGGCCCCGCTGCCGCCGACCGCTCGACACGGGCCTCACCACTCCACGAGACGACCATCTTCCGTATCACTTCCGGCAGCGCGCCGAATCGTGACGAAAAGGGATCAGGGGAAGACGATTTCGATCCCGACGCTCAGCCGTGGCGCCACCAAGCTGGGCTCGTGCAGCCGCACGGCATTTCTCGTGGTCGCGAGCGTGATCGTCGGGGCTCCGATCGGAATGACGAGATCGCCGCAAGCGAAGAGCCCAACCGAGGGAGCGATACCGGCTTCGAGCCTTCCTCCGAGCACGGCCGTAGGCCAAACCGACAACGAGGCGCGCGGCGCTCGGATGCCGAAGCCCTGCACTCCCATGAAGGTCGCCTCGAGGTTCGCGCTCGGTCCGATCGCGAACCTGCCGACCGGTAGCATGTAGGCACCGGAAGCGCCGACCGCCGCCATGTCGAACGACGCACCTGCCGCTCCGTCGAAGGTCGGACTCTGACGAGACCACAGCGTCCCGACCACTCCGACGCGAAACCGATTCAGGCGCAGGGCGGCCGAGCCGACGAGCCCTGCGCCCACGCTGGGCAACGCGCCGGAGACGACCGAGCCGCCCACGCCGAGAGCAACGCGCGAAGTGGGCGCCCGCCCTGCGCTCGTCGTTGGTGAAGGTGACTCCGCCTTCGTCGGAGCGACCTTCGGCAGGGGAACAGGCGTCGCCTCGACGGGCGCCGGTTCGAAGGACGGCGGCTCGACGGGCGGCGGCGGCTCGACGGGCGGCGGCGGCTCGGTGCCGAGAGCCCCCTCCATCGACGGATCGATCGCGAGCGCGATGACGACGGCCGACGCTTCAGCGAGCGCGGAGCACGACGCGGCGTCGATCGTCCTCGTCTCCTCGACATCGGCCGTCCGGAGGGTCAGCGTGAGGCGGTGAGCCCCCTCACCCGCGCCAGCGATCTTCGCTCTTGCGAGCACAACAGTTGGCGCGGCCTTTGGCCCGCGAAGGAGCTGCTCGATCCGGGAGAGGACGAACGGTGCCTCCGGACAGCCCCGCGGAGCGTCCCACGTCAGCACCAGCGGTAGCGGCGTGGTCTCCGCTCGCCCAAGCCCGGTCACGCTGACCAGCCCGAGGATCGCCAACGCCGGCCAAGCCCTCCGCACAGCGCCACAGTACCATCGCGGCGACGAACATCGTTCGGCGCCGAGCGACCGGCCCTCTTCGCGAGAGCGAAAGGACCTCGATCCGTGCTGGACCGAGCGCATAGCTCAGCCACGTCAGCCTTCCAGCACGGACCGTTGCCCAGTTGCTCCTGATTCGTCAGGGCTCTACGCTCAGCGCAAGATCGGCAGCCCTTTCGCGACGCGCGCTCGCAGCTTCGAGTCGTCGAGCTCGATCTCGTCATCTGCTTCGCCGCGCAAGACCTCGTCGACGAGCAGCTCGCGGAGGTTCTTCGGCAGGAGCCCCTCGACCCGCGCCTTCAGCGCCGCTGGCACACGGTACTGCGCCCCGCGACCGACGACGGCCTTCGCCTCGAGGTTTCCGCGAATGTCGAAGTAGTGGTTCTCGGGGTGGAACAGCGGCGTCATGACGTCCTTGCCGATCATCGCGCCGTAGTCGTTGTAGAAACCGATCAACGCCTCGGTCACCGTCAACGAGCCGGCAACGCCGAGCGAGCCGGTCGTGATCACCCTCTGCGCCTTCATGTCGCCGAGCACGAAGACACCGCACGCGGGATCGTCCGTGTCCTCGTACAGACCCTCGACGGTGAGCGAGCCACGAACCACGAGCCCCATCAGGCCGTGTTCGAACGTGCGGAGATCGCCGTCGACATGGAGATCGCCATCGACGACGACGATGTCGTATTCCGCGCCGTCGACCATGTCATCGTCGAAGAGCGGTGCGGCTTCGTCGAAGGACTGCGTCAGCTCACGGATCTCTTCGATCGTGACTTCCCCGGCCTGCAGAGAACGTCCCAACTTCGGCTTCGTGTCGGTCATCGGTTCGTCGTTCCTTTCACGTGCCACCGGGCTCGAGCCGCCTTGCGCAGGTCTCACGCGCAAGGCGACTCGAAGCGGCGGGGTCAGCCCTTCGTACGTTTGAAAACGAAGAGGACGTGCTCCTCGTCGTGGTCGTCCTCCGGGCTCTCGTCACGGGTCATGCCAACCAGCTCCCAGCCCTCGGCACCGCGCCGGTTGAGCTCCTTCTTGATGTTCTCGGTGTTGGCGCCGTGCCCCCAGGCGGTCGCGAAGAGATCGTACTCGAACATGTCGGCTCCTTTCGACCGGAAGACACACGTCGACCACGGGCTGTAGCGCCGCGCCTGCACTTTTTCCTGGAGGCGTCCCCCCGCGGGTCAGCGCGCGAGCTCGAGGACGACGTCGCGAAGGAAGCGAGCGCCCGGACCGAGCCACTTCGTCGGTCGGCGCTCGTCGGGCCCGTGGGCGCCATGGCCCATGCGGCCCTCCTCGATCGACGTCGGCGCGCCGGACAGGCCGTACGCGAGGATGCCGGCCGCGCGAAGGTGCCGCGAGTCGGTCGCCCCCGTTCCCATCGAGCGGACCACCTTCGCGCCGGGGAAGGCCGCGCGGGCGACCTTCTCGATCGCGGAGGGGACGACTCCGTCGATCGGCGCGGGCGGTCCGATCCTCTCGTCGACGAGCGGCGTCACGTCGACCCGCGGATCGCCGATGACACGGACCAGCGCATCGCGCGTCGCCTCACGGGTCTCGTCCGGAAGGATGCGGCAGTTCACCGTCGCCTCCACCGAGGTCGGCAGGACGTTGTCCTGAGGCGACCCCTTCAACATCGTCGTCACGCACGTCGTGCGAACGAGCGCGTTGTAAGAGCGATCGTTGCCGAGGACGCGCTCGTCTTCCGGGCGAAGGCGGGGCGCGGTCTCCGACGCTCGCTGGAGCGCAGCCGCGAGCGGAGGCTTCTCCCACGTCGCGGATGCGGCGAGCCAGCCCGCGACCTCCGGAAGCACGCGCGCCGGGAAACGGTGCTCGCCGACCTTCACGACGGCACGGGCGATCGTGAGCGCCGGATCGTCACCTGGCTTCGGGACGGACGAGTGACCGCCGCCTCCCTTCGCGACGAGGCGATAGCTCTGGTAGCTCTTCTCCGCGACACCGATCCCGACGAGCTCGACCCCCTCGAACTCGTCGCTCGTGACGATCGAGCCACCTTCGTTGAGCGCGATCTCGGCATCGAGGACGTCGCGCCGATGCGCGAGCAGCCACTGCACGCCGGCGAAGCCGCCCTGCTCCTCGTCGGCGGTCAATGCGAGGATCACGTCGCGCGAGAGCGGCGTCTTCTCTCGCGCCAGCGCGAGCATCGTCGCGGTGAAGGCGGCGGCCATCGACTTGTCGTCACCGATCCCGCGGCCCCAGAGAAAGCCGTCCTTCTCCGTCGGGACGAACGGCGGCACCGTCCACGGCTGGCCCTCGACGGGTACGACGTCGACGTGCGCGAGCAAGAGGAGCGGTCGCTTCGAGCCGTTGCCCTTCAGCCGCGCGATCAGGTTGCCGCGTCCCGGCGCCGACTCGATGATCTCGGCCGGCACGCCGGCTTGCTTCAGCTTCTCTGCGATCGGCCGCAGGGCGTCCGTCTCGCGCCCGCGGCTCGTGTCGACGGACACGAGCTCGACCAGCAGTCCGTGCGCTTCCTCCTCGAACGAACGCGGTGCAGGCAACACCGCACCGCTCGTCGGAATGGTAGGAGAGGAGCTCGGGACGGCGGGGCTCGTTGCGGCCCCGCCGCACGCAGCCGTCGCGAGAACGAACGCCGGAAGGAGCAGCCCTCGCATGGCGCGCACCCTACCGCGCGGAGGCGGAGAGGGCGAAACGCGGCGGCCCTTCTCAGAACGCCGGTCGCAGGAGCATCGAGCCCATGCCAAAGCTCTGCGGATATTCGTAGTGCAACTGGGCCTCCACGTGCGGATGCCTCGTGTGACGTGCACACGATGCGACCGCCCCGCCGCTCTCGGTTTGCACGCTCACGCAATCGGCACACGGCGGCTCGATCAGCGCTGCCCACACAGCATCATCGTCCCCGTCGTCATCGGCCAGTCGCAACTTCCGTTCGAGCGCGATCCCGCCGAGTCCACCAAGCAAGGCTCCGAGCAGGCCTACAACCCCGACGCCCGTGACCCCACCGAGGATGCCCGTCGTCGCTCCGATGAGCGCTCCGGAGACCGCGCTCGCATTCCGGAGCATGTGGTCGTCACGCGTGCCTTCGAGAATCGTTCCTTTTCGGTTCATGGTTCACCTTCATGCAAGCGATCAAGGCGACGCAGCCCAAATGCTGCGAGCGTCGTGACCTCGATGCCCGGCGATGGTGCATCCCACGTGCCGCGGTGTTCGCGAGTGCCGCGGAGACCTGGCTACGCGAGATCGACGGCATCACGGAGCACGCCGTTGTTCGACATCCGACACGTGCATGTCGGTGCGACGGACGCATCACGCCGACGTCGAGCGCAGCGCGCGATGCGCGCTCGAGCTGCCCCGCGCAGTGTGGCTCCCGTGCGTATCGAGGAACTGATGCGGGCAGAGCGCCTCGCGTCACGCGCGATCACGACCGTGAAAAAGTCCGATATCAGCGCCCCCAATGCGAGCTCCGACCTCTACGGCGACACTCCGCTGTCTTGCTGTGTTCCTCCGCCAGCCGTCACTTCGCGGAGGTACCGATGAAGCCTCTCTCAACCAACGTGCATTTTGCACATTTCCAAACAGGTCCATGACGAGCACATCGGTGATGACCACACCCGAGCTCGTCTCGACGCACGGGCCGTCCTGTCGCTCTCGCGCGCACGCGCCGCCTTCCGCGCGGGGCAAGGAGATGTGAGGATTGTTAGAGGCCCGCTCTAGCGCGCTGAAAGGGGCGCACAGCGCTGCTTGCGTGATGCGGTCGAGCAGGGCGCCGGCGCTCCGCGACGATGGCTACGTGAGAACGAGCAGCGCCTCGCGGAGGAGCGTCTCGATAGGAGCGCCCTCCATTTCACGCATCGTCGCGAGGGTGTCGAGCGCTCGACGCGCTTCGGGCTCGCGAAAGCCCAGCGACCGCAAACCTCGGGCGGCAATCTCGAAGGAGGTCGATGTCGGCAGCGTGGACTTGTGGCGTCGCAAGTCCACGCTGCCAGCGACGTGCGCGCGGCCGAAGACCTGCTCGGCGTAGAGCGCGTTGTGCGCTCGGCACCTCACGCGCAGGTTGGCTGCCGTCTCGGTCCCGCCATACGCCTTCGGGCGACTGTGATCCAGCTCGAGGTACCCGCGCGCGGGGCAGCGGTCGCCATCGGGGCCAACGTAAGCGCATTGCTCGCCGTCTCGCGCGAAAACCTCCCGCCGCACCGCTGCCGGGACGTACCGAGAGCACCGCCGCGACGCCTTCAGTGCAGGTGTGGACGTTGCGGCCCACGTCCTTCGCGCCGCGGCCGTAACTTCGGCCCCCAGAAGGGCTTCGACATCGACGGGCTCCCCCGTTCTCGGCTCGGCGGTCGCGGGCCCGCGCGGCGATGTGCTGAGATCGCCACCGGGCGCCTCCGCGTGCACGTGCGCGCCGAGGTCGTCCATCCTTGTCTCCGAGCGCACGGGCATGTCCGGACCGCGTGCCGTCACCTCCACACGTTCGAGCTCCTCCGGGTCGTGTGTCCTGGCCTCCGACCGCGCGGCCGCGGGCGGATCCCCCGCCGTCGACTCCGCCCGTACGGGCGCGGTCGGAGCTCGAGTCGTGCTCTCCGTACACGTCGGGGCGGACGCGGCGCAGGCGTTCGTCTCCTCGGCAGGCTTGCGCCTCCTGCCTCCGGGACGAGGCGTCTTGCCGAGCCGCTCCTTCTCCAGCTGAGCAAGTAGCAGCGCAAGCGACGCGTCGAGGATGCTTTCCAGATCGCCGCTCGGGTTGCGATGGCGCATCAGGTCCTTGATGTGGTCGATCGTTTCCTTCGTCGTGGCGCTCACGGTGAGCTCGATGCGGGACCTCGTCGCCGAGAGCGGCTCGACCCTCGGCCGAGGTCCGAGGGTGGGCGAAGCCGCGAGCGACAGAGACCACGCGGGCGCTGCATCGGAGCGCGTTGCGACGACGGACACCGGCAATGGCGTCGCGACGGAGACCGGTGACGCCGCCGACAAGAGCGCTTGCGACGCGACGGGCTCGACGCTCTCTGGCACGTCCGGTCGTGGAAAGCGTGCGGCCACCATCTTCTCGACGTCCCGCGTGCTCATGCCGGACGCTTCGCGGAGCAGCTCGTCGACGTTCGCGTCCGTCAGATGTTTCCGCAGCGCGTAGAGAGCGCAGAGGTGGACCTCGCCCCGCTCGATGTAGCCGAGCACCTGCGGGAAGCGCCGGACGGTGCGAGCCGCCGCGATCCGGCGGTGCGCCTCCCCCTCGCTCATCCCGAGCTTGCGCGTGCAGAAGTCCCACAGCGACGAGCACGCGTGGACACGGTCGAGCCGCCGCTCATCGACCTCGACGAGGTACGCGATGAGCTCCGCGCACCAGACGTTCCCCTTGCCGACATGCCCGCGCAGACGCGCGAGCAGCTCCTCGTCGGACAGATCCCCCAGCTTGTCCATGACTGCCTCTAACATGCGCTTTCGCGGCTCGATGGAAGGCCCCGTCCGCGGGCGATCGACGTTCCGACCACGTCGCGAGGACTTCCGCGCGCGATCGCCACGGAGGACGTGACTCTCCGCCAGCACGGCCCGCTCGAGGCACCGATCTGCGCTTTCGAACCGGCCATCGTCCCGAGAGGCGTCAAGACCAAACCACGAAATCGTCGACGGACATGGAACGATCGCCTGACGCCAATCCCGCTCCATCGGATCAGGCGCAGGCATGCAGACGCACGTGCCGCGCCGCCTTCGGTGGGCCGATCTCGTGATGACGCCGCCTCGCGGCCCACGTCACGCAGTATGCATCTCGAGATCGTCAGCTCGAGGCGTACGTCACGCACGCGCCGGTCGCGACCTACGGGATACCAACCTCGACCAGCAGGATCGGGCGCAGGCATGCAGACGCAGTGCCGCGCCGCCTTCGGGTGGGCCTGATCGCGTGATGGCGCATCTCCCGGCTCGCGTCACGCCGTGTGCGCCTCGAGCGCGTGATCATCGGCTCGAGGCGCGCGCCGATCGCGTAGGTGCGAGATACCGACCTCGGCCAGCAGATACATGGGCTCAGCGCCATGACGCATCGGGCGTGTGAAGTTCGACGTGACGAAGCCCCGTCCCAAGTGCAGGAAGGCGATCGGACTTCACAACCACGAAGAGGAACGAATCACTGTCGGACGCCGGCAGGGATTGCCCCCTTCGGCGTCAGCAACGCGCACTCGTCACCGCATCATTCGATAGCTGCTCTCAGACGCGCGCGAGACCCGGCCGATCGATGTGCCGGGCAGTTGGCGTAGCTGCGGAACGCGAACCTGCGTACGGAGCGAGCGCGGGCCGTCGAGGAGATGCGCCGCGACCTCTGGGGCCGCTCCTGAAGAGCCCGACAGCCAAGCTGCGGCCCGCTACGCTGAGGTCCGATGACGCCCGATCGACTCGAACCGCCGTTTCTCCGCAGCGTGCTCCTGATGCGCGAGCGGATCGAGAAGCCGAACGTTTATCCGTTTTCGCTCCCGGCGGTGCAGGCGTTGGACGGGCTCGAGCTCTCCGCCGTGACGTACTTCATCGGGGAGAACGGCTCGGGAAAGTCGACGCTCCTCGAGGCGATCGCCGTCGCGTTCGGGTTCAATGCGGAGGGAGGGACGGTGAACTTCTCGTTCTCGACCCGGCGCTCGGAGTCGGATCTCCACCGGTACCTGCGTCTCGCGCGCACGCGCCGCCCGCGCGCGGGCTTCTTCCTCCGCGCGGAGAGCTTCTTCAACGTCGCCTCGGAGATCGAGCGTCTCGGGGTGACGGGCTACGGCGACCGCTCGCTCCACGAGCAATCGCACGGCGAGTCGTTCATGGCGCTCGTGAACCACCGATTCGAGCCGAATGGCCTCTACATCCTCGACGAGCCGGAGGCGGCGCTCTCGCCATCGCGGCAGTTGTCGTTGCTGATCGCGATCCACGCGCTCGTCGAACAGGGCTGCCAGTTCCTGATTGCGACGCACGCACCGATCGTCCTCGCGTATCCGGGCGCCACCATCTACCAGCTCGACGAGAGCGGGATCGCACCCGTGTCCTACGACGACACCGAGCACGTCCGGCTCACGCGAGACTTTCTCCAGGACCGCGAGCGTTTCCTGCGTCGTCTCCTCGTCGCGAAGGTGGATCTCGAAAAGTGACGATCCCCCCTTGCGCGCGGGTAGGCGTGTCCGCAGGTTGAGGCGCGCTGTCCGCATCACCGGATGGCGGTCGACGTGGCCCGAGGAGCGGGCGACCGAGAAGCTCGGTCCGACGGGTGCAAGTCCCGTCGTCGATACCGCGGGTTCGATTCCCACGAAGCGATTCGGGACAACGCTGACGCGCCGTGCGGAAGCAGGGATCGTCCTCTCCTACGAAGAGAGCGACGCTCCGAGCTTCTCCGCTCGTCGTCCGTCGTGCGTCTCCGGACCGATTCGCTTGCTGGTGCCGGTCGGCGCGTTCGTCATCGCGCCATTACTTGGAAGTCGTGGGTTCGATTCCCACCGGGGCCACCGCGGCACGTCCGCCCTCACCTGTTGGCCCCGTAGCTCAGAGGCAGAGCACCAGGCTCAAAACCTGATAACCAACCAAGCTCGCCGGAGGAGGAGGCGTCCGTTCTCGTGACCGCTGGTCGCGAGAGATCGGGCGCGCCCCACGTTCGACAGCGACTCGTTCGCAGCTGCTAGGTCGTCCCTCGAAGACCACCGGTCGGCCCCGGACGATGTCCCTTCGAACATGCGTCGTGACTGGTCCACACGTGGGGATCGCTTCGAGGCGTTCCCACCGCGGACTCCCCTCCTTCGGCGGCTTCTCTTCGCTCTCTCGCGAAGGCAACGCGCCTTCGCCCGCTGTGCCGGCGGTACCGGCCATTGGAGGCTCGAGTCTCGTGCTGCTCACCGTTCATGTCGATCTCCAGGAGCGCGTGGTCGTCGTTCGCGACGGCCTGCCCGTACGCGCGCTCGGCCCTGGCTGCCACCGGCTCTGGGGCTTCTCGCTGTCGGCCCGTCGCTGGTCGACCGCGCAGCTCATCTTCGACATGCCGCCGGAGCTCCGCGCGGCGCTGCCGGACGAGTGGTACGAGGAGATCACGCTCGGCTCGTCCGAGCGCGCGGTCCTCTGGCACGACGGGCGTCCGAAGGCGTTCCTCCTGCCGGGAACGCACCGCTACTGGCGTCTCGACGACACCGTCCGCGTGCAGGTCTTCTCGATGCTCGAGGAGATGCCGCAGCTCACCGCCGAGCTCGCCGCGGTCATCCCGCGCGACGCCTACGTCGACGCAACCGTGCTCGAGCACGAGCGCGGCCTCCTCTACGTCCAGGGTCGGCTCGCCCGCACGCTCGGGCCGGGCCGCTACACCTTCTGGTCGACCCGCGAGTCGCCGGTCCATGTCGACAAGCAGGACCTCCGCTCGACGCAGATCGCGATCGCAGGCCAGGAGCTCATGACCCGTGACAAGGTCACCCTGCGCCTGTCGCTCACGATCGAGTGGGCGATCGTCGATCCCTCGCTCGCCGCGAGCGCGGTCGCGAACGTCCGCGACGCGATCTACCTCGTGGTCCAGCTCGGAGCGCGTCAGTTCCTCGCGGGAGTGACGCTCGACGACCTGCTCGCGGGCCGTGATGCGATGACGCGCTTCCTCGAGGAGGACGCCGCCGAAAAGGCGCGTCGCTTCGGGGTCCGAGTCGATCGCGTCGGTGTGAAGGACGTCGTTCTTCCCGGCGAGATGAAGACGCTGCTCAACAAGGTCATCGAGGCCGAGAAGGAAGCGGCCGCCAACGTCATCCTCCGCCGCGAGGAGACCGCAGCGACGCGCTCTCTCGCGAACACCGCGAAGGTCATGGCGGAGCAGCCGATCCTGCTGCGACTGAAGGAGCTCGAGTCGCTGAAGGAGATCGCGTCGAACGTGCGCGAGCTCCGCGTCGTCACCGGCGTCGACAACCTCGGCGCCCTCCTTCCCAAGGGCCTGCTCGGCGAGCCCGAGGCGAAGACGGACAACGCCTAGCCTGGCTGGAAGGCGCGCGTCGATGTCGGAACCGAGACGTTCCGATGTCGACGCGCAGCCGGATCTCGGCCTCTCACGGGTATTGATCGCTGGGCACGTACGCGCGGATGCGCTGTTCGGTCATGAAGCCCGACAGGATGGTCCGCGGGTACTGCGCGGCGCCGATGCTCTGCTGCGGAAGCACGTCGACCTGTTCCCACTCTTTCTGAGCGGACTCGGGTGCCTCCAGCTGCAGGGCCGCGCCTCCACTGGTGTCCGTGATGAACCAGCCGTAGTCCTTCAGAGCGACGAGGATCACACGGATGGCCTGCTTGAGCTTCGGCCGTAGTCCCGTGATCGAGTCGAGGTGCGCGTCGATCTCCTGCTCCGTGACGTCGAGGGCGAAGCGCATCCCCTCAGGGATGTTGCCCACCTTGCCGGGGTGCTCCAGCTTGGTGGCGGGCGCCACGTAGGAGCTCCCCGAAGTCCCCTGGATCGGCATCGAGAGCGCATGCTCGATCTTGCCCTGCGCGATCTCCCATGGACGGACGAGCATGGCCAGGTAGTTGATGCCCACGCCGCGCGAGCCGGTGCACTTGGTCTTCGGGTCGTCCCAGTTGTTCGTGCGGTAGTCACCGGGACAGAGGTTTCCGTTTCCGATCGTGAGCCGCTTGGCATTCACGTCGACGGCCACCTCCCACAGGTTCCACTCTCGACCTGTCGCCGGGTCGAGCAGGATGACCTGCGAATCCGTGCCGGCGTTCGGAAGCCAGGCGGGGTTGTACGGCACCTGCTTCCCGCCGAGGTTGCCCCAGTTGTTCTTGTCGACGACGGTATAGACGTCGGTTGCGGTCGACGTCTCGTAGACGGGATACGTGTACTTGCGCACGTTCACCTCGAAGTGGTGAGCGGCGTTGTCGTTCCAGAGGTGATTCGCGTACGTCGAGCTTTGCGGGTGAACGGGAATGCCCGCCACTGGGACGTTCCACGGCGCCTTCGGTCCGTAGGGGCGACCGACCGTTGCCGGCGGAGTCGGAGGATTCGTCGTCGAGCCGGTGGGAGCGGCGCTCGTCGAGCCGCTCGGGGCCGCGCCGGTCGAGCCGGTAGGAGCGGTGGTCGCCGCCCCGGTTGGTGACTCGCCGCTATCTCCATCTCGGGAAGCGGGGTCGCACGCGAGCATCGCGAGCGATCCGACGGCAGTCAGGGCGGTGCCCGCCACGAGGGCGCGCAGCAACGTCGTGAAGAGCTTCGGGCTCTCGCTCCAACCACCCGCAGTGTTGCAGTTCATGATCCGTCCTCGGATGTCGCCCGGTTGGCGTGGAACGCGGCCGGGCGACGATGCCCTACAACGCTAGGGCTCGTCGAGAACGGCGTCCTCTTACAGTTACTTTCCCGCCCGTGGCGAATGATCCGCCGCGAGCAGGCGCGATCGAGCCGGGCGTCCCATTCGAGAGGTTGCTCGCATGCCCCCGCCTCACGAGAAGCGCCGTGGAAGCACGTGGCACAACTCGCTAGGCTGGGCGCCATGCACGTCGTCGTGACCGGAGCATCGAGCGGTATCGGAGAGGCCATCGCACGGGAGTACTTCGCGCGCGGAGCGAGCGTCACGCTCGTAGCTCGCAGGAAGGAACACCTCGATCGGATCGCCGGCGCGGGGGCGGGACGCGCGCATGTCGTCACCGCCGACCTCGCCGACCCGAACGTCGGGTGGAGCTGGGTCGACGACGCAGAGGCCGCGCTCGGCCCGATCGACGTCCTCGTGAACAACGCGGGCATCCAGATCGTCAAGCGCGCGACCGAGACCGACTGGGAAGCGGCAGAGCGGCTTCTCCGTCTCGACCTCCATGTGCCGCTCCACCTGACGACGCTCCTCCTCCGCCGCATGATCCCGCGCGGTACGGGAACGATCGTCGACGTCGCGTCGATGGCGGCCCTCGCGCCGACGCCGGGGATGTACTTCTACAATGCTGCCAAGGGCGGGCTCGCCGCCGCCTCCGAGGGGCTGCGCGCCGAGGTGAAGAAGCACGGCATCCACGTCGTCACCGTCTATCCCGGCCCGGTGACGAGCGAGCTCGAGGCGGCCGGCCGAGCGGCGTACGAGGACAGCGCGACGACGCGCAACGTGCCGACCGGCACGCCGGAGGTGCTCGCCCGCATGATCGCCGACGCAGTCGAGAAGAAGCGCCCGCGTGTCGTCTACCCGCGGATGTACGGCATGGCGCGGCACTTCCCGAACGCCACGCGCTGGGCGCTCGACGCGCTCACGCCTCCGCTCAAGGACTGAGCTGCACTCCTCACAAGGCCAGTACGCGCCTCGCTCGTTTGCTTCGTACCGTTCCCGACAAGCCAGAGAGCTGCCGATGAATCTCGCCGAGCGCCTCGGCTGACTCGAAGCTCACGCGAACCATCGGCGGGCGAGCGCGCCCTACTCGCTGCCTTCATCGAGCGGAGAAGGCAGGCTCGCTCCCGATGCCGCGAGCCAGAGCGCGCGCGAACGCACGCGCACGGACGCGACGTCCGCGGCAGCGCCGCTGGCGTGCTCCGCGCAGTGGGGAAGGCCGACGAGCCACGAGGAGCCGGCCGCGCCAAGCTGCGATCCGTGCGCGTACACCTCGAGGTGTACGAGTTGCCGCGCGTTCCGGCTCCCGCACTCGGCGCAGATCGGCGGGAGGTCCACGACGACGCGTTCGAGCGGGATGGCGAAGGTCGGCGTGCTCGCGATGAAGTCGTCGGGGATCGCGATGAGCATGTCGCTCACGACGCGGGCGTAGTCACCGCACGACGGGCAGCGGACGGTCTCCGTCGATCGCTCGAACTCGGCGATCTCCGCGCTGCACGATGGGCACGATGCCTTCACCGGGCTCCTCGGAGCCTCCCTGAAGAGCGCGAGACCGAGCAACGCGAGCCCCCCTCCGAAGGCGGCCACCAACGGTCCGAGCATGGGAGCAGTCGCGCCGATGCCAAGGCCGAGCGCGACCGTGGTGGCCCCGGCCAGGCGCACCTTCCGCCGCGCCGCCGGATCAGGCTCGAGCCTGCGACCGTCGACCGGCTGTTCACGGTACGGAGCACCCATGGCTTCGATCTTAGCGCGCGGTCCGGAAAGCGGCAGTGTGTCGAGCCCGAAGCCGCGCCACACCGAGAGGCTGAAGGTCGTTCGCGAAGGTGAGATCCGCTCGCGGCGGGCAAGCTCAGGCATCTCCGGTCAACGGAGAGCTCACGAGCGACAATGCTCGTGGTCGAGCATCCCCGGCGCCTTCTATCTGGACGAGGACGTCCAGAAGGCGATGAAGGCGAGTGGCACGCTGAAGCCTTCATGCGTCGTCGCGCGAGAACCGCGGCAGCGCGACGGCGAGCGCGACGAGCGCGCAGGCCGCGACGATCACGAGATCGAGCCAGATCGGGACGACGAAGCCCCCCCAGGTGACCATCGGCGCGAGGGCGGCCTGACCGGATGCGTCCAGGACCGCGTGGCGAAGGGGCGCAACCGCATACGTGAGCGGATCGAGCCGCGTCAGTGCCACGAGCCAGGCCGGGAGCCCGCTCAGCGGATAGAGCGCTCCCGAAGCGAAGAACATCGGAAAGAGGGCGACCTGCAACAGCGCCATGAACCCCTGGATGGTCCGGACGCGCGCGGCAAGTGCGACCCCGAACGCCGTGATGGCGAAGCAGATGACGAGGAGCTCGAGGATGACGGTCACCACGAGCTCGAGCGACATCGGCACACCGGCGATCGCGCCGATGACGAGCATCACCATCCCCTGGAACGTCCCGACCGTCGTTCCGCCGAGACACTTGCCGAAGAGGATCGCGCTCCGCCGCACCGGCGCGACCAGCATCTCGCGCATGAACCCACCCTCGCGATCGGAGACGAGCGAGCCGGCCGAGAAGAAGCACGTGAAGAGGACCGCCATGCAGAGCACGCCCGGGAAGAGGAACGTGCGGAACGGGACGCCGCTCGTGACCGGCACCATCGCGGAGAGCCCGGTCCCCATCACGAACAGGTAGAGGACCGGCTGGGCCACGCCCGCGATCAGCCGGGGGCGATCCCCGATGAAGCGAAGGAGCTCGCGATGCCACACGACCTTGATCGTGCGGAGATCGCTCGTGAGGCCCGCCGCGCGCGCTGTCGAGGGGCCTCCTCGGCGCGGCTCGGGCGGCTCGTTCCGTTGCGCGACGGCAGACACGGCTACCTCTTCGCTCCCGTCTGCTCGCTGCGCGCCGAGGCCTCGGCGTCACGCATCGTCGTCCCGGTGAAGGACAGGAATACGTCGTCGAGCGACGGGCGCGCGACGCTCACCGATCGGATCGGGACCGAGAGCTCGGCGAAGAGGCGCGGCAGGAGCTCCTCGCCCGACGGGACGGCGAACGTGATCGTGTCCTCGTGGATCTTCGCCTCGATACGGAGCTTCTCCCTCAAGGCGGCGATCGCGGCGGCGTCATCGTCGGTCCGGAGCTGCACGCGGTCCTTCCCGACCGCCGCCTTCAGCTTCGCAGGCGGGCCCACGGCGACGATCTTTCCGGCATCCATGATCGCGACGCGGTCGCAGCGCTCCGCCTCGTCCATGTAGTGCGTCGTCAAGAAGACCGTGGTCCCGTGGCGCTCCCGGAGCTCGCCGATGTAGCCCCAGATCGTGCTGCGCGTCTGCGGGTCGAGGCCGATCGTCGGCTCGTCGAGGAAGAGCACGTTGGGCGCGTGGACGAGCCCGCGCGCGATCTCGAGCCGGCGTTTCATCCCACCGGAGAAGGTCGAGACGGCGCTGTCCTTTCGGTCCCACAGCCCGACCATCCGCATCACCTGCTCGATGCGCTCCGGCAGAACGTCGGCGGGCACACCGTAGAGCTCGCCGTGGAAGAGCAGGTTGCGATGCGCGGTGAGGTACTCGTCGAGCGTCGTCTCCTGGAAGACGAGCCCGATGTTGCGGCGCACGGCGTCGCGCTCGCGAACGACGTCGTATCCGGCGATGGCGGCAGAGCCCGCGGTTGGAGCGGCGAGCGTGCAGAGGATCGCGATCGTCGTCGATTTGCCGGCGCCGTTCGGGCCGAGGAAACCGAAGACCTCGCCATGCTCGACCTCGAAGTCGATGCCACGCACCGCGTGGACGTCGCCGTACCTCTTCTCGAGGCCGCGAACGACGATCGCCGCGCGACGCTCGCTGCTGCCGGACACGGCGCGGATGCTACCACCTCGACCGTCCATCCCAAGACCGCGTGCGCGGTGGGTTGGCATCGACGCCGGCGGGACATGGCGCCAAGATGCGCCCATGCGCTTCTACGAGGCCATCCACGGCGTCTACTTCGACGATCTCGATGCGCTCCAGATCCTCCACAACTCGCGCTACCTCTTGCTCTTCGAGCGGACCATCGGCTCGTTCTGGATGCGCACGATGGGCTGGGGTGGCGTCCTCGACGAGAAGAGCAACCCCGACCGATACCACCTCGTCCGTACGAACGAGGTCGAGTACCTCCGCCCCGTCACCGGGATCGGGGAGGTTCGGGTCCGGATCTGGGTCGAGAAGCTCGGCCGCACGAGCCTGACGTTCGGCATGCGCGTCCTGCCGATGGATCAGGACGTCGACTACGCGCGCGGCACTCGCGTCCTCGTCTGCGTCGACTCGACGACGCGTCAGCCCGCTCCCTGGAGCGACACGCTCAGGCAGCGGATCGCCCCCTTCATCCGGGCGCCCAGCAACCAGCCGTGACGACACTTGGGGCGGCCGCCCCGCCCCTCACAATGGTGCGCCCCCGGCGCTCGTCGAAACGCGGGAGGCCTCCCGACGGAGCGGCCCCGACGCGTGCTCTGCCGTATCAGGCGCGCGCGACGATGTTCGTCTTCACCCACTCGATGATCGACTCGAGCGTGGTGCCGGGCGTGAACACGCCCTTCACGCCGGCGGAGCGGAGGCGCTCCAGATCCCCCTCGGGGATGATGCCGCCGCCGAAGACGATGACGTCGTTCGCGCCCTTTGCGGTGAGCGCGTCGATCACGGCTGGAAACAGCGTGTTGTGCGCGCCGCTCATGATCGAGAGGCCGACGCCGTCGACGTCCTCCTGAACGGCTGCGTTTGCGATCATCTCCGGCGTCTGATGGAGGCCGGTGTAGATGACCTCGAAGCCGGCATCGCGAAGAGCCCGTGCGACGACCTTCGCGCCGCGATCATGACCGTCGAGGCCCGGCTTGGCGACGAGGATTCGGACCTTGCGAGCGGCGGCGGTGGCGTCGGACATGCTTCCCGCCTTATCATCCTCCCGCGGCCACGTGTCAAATCGAGCCTCTCTTACGAGGGTCGATGGCGACCTCGTGACCGGACGGCGCCGACCGCTTCTTCTTTTTCGGGCGAACCGCCGCGGCCACCTGGCTCGGCGGCGGGGGGCTCCGCACCAGCGTCGTCTCGCAGCGCGCGTCGCGACCACGGTCGCCGTCGGTGTAGACCGGCCGCTGCGCCCAGCAGGGGTCGTCGAACAGTTCGAGCGGCCCGTGCTCGTCGGCGGTGAGCCGCTCGACGATGGCGGCGTCCTTCTCGGGATCGAGGACGCGCGTCACGATCCTCGGGATCCGGACCTTCCGATCGTCCGCGTGCTCATTCTCGGTCCAGACCAGATGGAAGCTCCAATCGAGCTTCGGCGCTCCCTTGAAGTCGAACGCGAGGTCCGCGAGCACGCCGAGGCGCGTCCAGCCATTCACGCAGACGAGACGTCGGTTCTCGCGGAGGACCGGAAACATCGGCGGCTTCCACGACTCGCCCTGGTTCGAGACGAGGTTCCCGACGGACGCGAAGATCGGGATCTGCCGCTTGTCCTTCGTCGCGTGCACGACGACGGGCGACGCGACGTGCGGGTGATGGATGACGACCGCGTCTGCGCCGGACTCCGCCGCCTCCCGCGCGACCGCCATCACCGCCGGCGTCTGCGGGACGTATTCGATACCGCCATGGATGATCGCGATCGTCGCGTCGCAGGTCGAGCGCGCTCGCTGGATCGCGGCGGCGACCTTCTGCCTTCCGGCGGCGTTCTCCGTCGCGATCGCGAGGCGCGTCGTCCTCGCGCAGCTGCCCTCCGCATTGATGAGCGTCGTCCACGCGACCGCGCAGACGCGCTTGCCATCACGTTCGACGAGCGTGCGCGGCGCCCAAGGATCGCCCTCCGAATCGCCACCAAGGACGCCAAGCCCGCTCTTCGACGCGGCCTGGAGGGTCGCTTCGACGCCTCCGTGCCCGAGGTCGCAAGCGTGGTTGTTCGCGACGGTGACCGCCGTGATGCCTACCTGCGGGAGCGCGTCGAGCCACGCCGGCGACGCGGCGTAGGCGAGACGGAAGGCCTTCTTGCTCAGCTCGCCGGTCGCAGCCTCGTAGTTCGCGACGACGGCATCCGCCTGCTTGAAGACCGGCGTGAGCGGCGTGAGCGCGCTCAGGATCGAGCTCGGAGCCGCGAGGCTCGGACGGTGCGGGATGAGATCCCCGCCGACCAGCACGCGAAGCGGCTCGGACGGGACCTCGACCGCGGGGGGACCGAACGGCGCGACGACGATGGCCGGCGCCTCGACGGCCGTCGAGGCCGGAGCGGCGATGGCCGCCGCCGGAGCGACAGCTCCATCATCCGACGAGCGCTCGAAGAAGCGGGTGCAGCCGACAGCAAGAACGGCGAGCGCAATCGCCGCGATTCGGGCCATGTGGGCACAAGTCCCACCTTTGCCCCTTCACGGCCAACTTTCGGTGCGGGCCGAAGGCCCACCACTGCGGGTGGTTGGGGCGCAGCCCCAAGTTCGGTGCGGGCCGAAGGCCCACCGCTGCGGGTGGTTGGGGCGCAGCCCCAAGTTCGATGCGGGCCGGACGGCCGCGGGCGCGCGGACCTACTTCCGCTTCAGCGTGAAGCCCGCGATCTCGACGTTCGCGTTGCGCTTGCCGATGATCGCGACGTCACCCTTCCCGAGCGCATCGGGGAGGGTGCCCGAGAGTGTGGCCTTGCCGACGACGGCCTCGACCTTCGTTCCTTGCACCGTGATCTTCACAGCGACGGGACCGGCGGGGCTGTCGATCGGTGCGCCGAGGCTCGTCTCCCCGCCCTCGTCGACGACCGAGAGCACCGTACGCCCGCCCGGAGCGACGACGAGCGTGACGCCGCGAAAGCCCTTCTTCGTCGGTGACGCCCGGAGCGCGATCCCGCCGGGCGCCTCGCGGACGGCGAGCTCGCCTTCGACGACGAAGTCGGGGCCTGGCGGCGCGACGGTGATCGCGTCGAAGCCGTCCACGCCGCCGCCGAGGAGCTTCACGTTCGGCCCCGCGCTCTTGTCGGCGCCTGCCGACAGCGCGACGCGCGGTGTCCCGCGCAGCTTGATGAACGTGTAGCCCGAGTCGCTCCACCTGTTGCCGTCGGTCAGGACGCCCTTGGTCGAGAGCTGGCTCGCAGAGACGGACTTACCGTCGCGACGGACGCCCATGACGACGTAAGACGGCGATGCGCGGTCGACCGCCCACGCGTGGCCGTCGATCGTGAAACCGAGCGCGACGCCGTTCGGCGCGAGGCTGATCGCCGACGCGGTCGTCCAACCGGTCGCCTTGCCGAGCTCGATCTTCGAGCCCTGGGCCTTCGGGTCCTTCTCCGGCTCCGCTTCCGCCGGGAACGCCGCGAGCGCGCCGATCGCGTCGGAGAGCAGCGCCGCGGTCTCGGGACGCGAGCCGAGGAGGCGCGCGAACGAGTGATCGATCGTGCGCGGAGCGTCCGTCATCAGCGCATGGATCGCGGCGCCGAGCACATGCTCGACGCTCGGAGCGCGCGGTCGCCCCAGCAGCCGCGCAGGATCGCCGGAGGCCGCGGCGGCGTCGCGCTCGGCTTGGAGGCGAAGCTCGGCGTTGCTGTCGAGCGCGCGCTTCGCCGCGACCACGGCGAGGTCGTGCGCGATCGCGCTCGTCGTCGCGTCGTAGCTGCTCGGCGCGGCCTCGTCGGCGATCGGGTAACGCTCGGCACCGGGGACGACATACGTGACGAGACCACGCGCGCGAAGCGGCGCCGTTCCACCGCGGGCGTCACCTGCGTAGACGAGCCCGAGGCCGGTGCGCGCGCCCGGCAGACGCTGGAGGATCTGACGCACGCGCTCGACCTTGGCGTCGTCGAGCTTCCCGGAGTCGGCGAAGAGCACGCCCCAGTCGGTGAGCATGGTGCGGCGCGCGCCCTTGAGCGCGAGGCGGTCGGCGGCGTCGACCCTGCGCGTGAGGCTGTCGGGCAGCATATCGATCAACGTGACCTGCGCTTGAGCGCGGAGGCGGCTCACCGTGTCGGGGATGACGCCATCGCCCTTCAGCCATCGCGCCTGCTGGTCGATGTGCTCGCGCAGGACCTTCGAGCATTCCTCGTAGGTCGCCGCCGGAATGCCCGCGCTCGCGTCGTGCGCGCTGCTCGTCGGCGTGCCGGCGTTCGCGATCGTGGCATCGAGCCATCCGTAGATCGCGATGAGCTCCTGCACGGCGCGCGGCTCGTGATCGAGGCCGCCGACGTAGCGCTGGTAGATCGCGTCCGCGCGCGCGATGAGCGCCTTCACCGCCGATAGGACGAGCACCGGGCGCGACGCCGCCGATGCGCCGCCGAAGGCGAGCTCCTTCAGGAAGATGCCACGCTGCTCGGTGAAGGCCACGGGGGCCACCGCGGCAGCGAGGGCGGCGACCGACTCCTCTGGAGCGAGGTCCGTCCTCGCGACGAGCGCGCGGACCTTCTGCGCGTTCTCGGCGCGTGCCCCCGCGACGAAGTCCTTGATCTGCCCCTTCTCGCTCGACGTCAGCGCCGCGTGTGCGGCGCTGCCCCCGAAGAAGATCGCTGCCCCCAGGAGCGCGGCTCCGAATCTCATCCTTGCGAAGGTAGCGTCCTTCGCCCCGCGGTTCGAGGGACGATCGAAGCCGGAGCCTCGCCGAACGGCTCAGTAGAGTAGAAAAAGCGAAAGGGCCTGCAGGAGCGAGGCGGGCTCGTCCCGCCCACGCTTCCCGTGGCCCTCTTTGCGAAGCGCAGCGTTCAGAAGGTGAAAGCTGCGAGGTTTGGCGGGAGCGACGCACGACGGAATCGCCGGCGCGCTCCCCCTCCCTCAGTCCTCGTTGTCGTCGTCGTCGTCGTCGTCGTCCTCGATCTCCGGCAGCGACTCCTCGGACGGGAGCTCGCGGCCTTCCTTCTCGGCCAGCTGGCGATCCTTCTCGCGCTGCGCCTTCATCTGGGCGACCTTCTGCATGATGGCGGGCTTCGGCGCGACGAGCACGCTCATCGCTCGCGCTTCCATCATTGCTCGGGTCTCGACGTTCGCGATGTCCTCGAGCTGCGGGATGATGATCTGGAGCTGCTCCTGAGCCTTCTCGGGGTGCGTGATCTCGCGGCCGCGGAAGCGCACGGTGAACTTCACCTTGTGCCCGGCCTCGAGGAACTTACGCGCCGCCTTGGTCTTGAAGGCGATGTCGTGATCGTCCGTCTTGGGACGGAGCTTGATCTCCTTGATCTCGACGACGGTCTGCTTGCGCTTCGCCTCGCCGGCCTTCTTCTTCTCCTCGTACTTGTACTTGCCGAAGTCGAGGATCTTGCACACCGGCGGCTCGGCCTTGGGGTTCACCTCGACAAGGTCGAGTCCCTGTTCCTGCGCACGCCTGAGTGCCTCATGAGTTGCGAGCACACCGAGCATCTCGCCGTTCGCGTCGATGACGCGCACCTCCGGCACGCGGATGCGGTGGTTGACTCGGATCTGAAACTGGCGCTGCGGCTGGCGCGGATCGAAGCGGGGGCGACCCATCGACATGAGTTGACCGTGACCTCCTACTGGTATTTCGGCGTCTTTGCCGAGACGCCCGCAGTCTTCCCCCCTCTCCGCCACCGGTCAACCCCCAACGTTGCCATTTTTGCTACGAAATCCACACCGAAATCCCGGTCCCAGTCCGAGGGCGGGGACGCCGCGAAGTCGGGGTTCGGGGCGGACCGGTGGTAGGCTGAAACCGTCGTGGTCTCGCTGGTCATGAACCCCGGCCTTCCGGAGGAGCAGCAGTTCCCCTTGTCTCAGGGCACGGTCACCATCGGCCGGACCAAGGACAACGCCGTGTTCTGCCTCCACAAGAGCCTGTCCCGCAAACACGCCCAAGTCGAGTTCGACGGGGTGAGGGTCAAGATCACGGATCTCCAGAGCAAGAACGGCATCTTCGTCAACGGCAAGCGCGTGGACCGGTGCGAGCTGATGGAGGGGGACCGCTTCCGCTGCGGCGACATCACCTTCCTGGTCGAGGGAACGACGCTGCTGAGCACCAAGGTCTCGAACAGGGGCCCGTCCCCCCAGCAGGCCCAGCAGGCCCAGGATCGGTCGGTCCAGACCCTCCCCTCCCCGTTCGCGCTCGATCCCAACGCCAGCCGCCGGCCGGCGCTCCGCTCCGGACCTCAGGTCACGGTCGAAGGCGAGCAGCGGTACAAGGACAAGCTCTTCCTCCTCATCCGTGCGAGCGAGCTCTGCGTGAGCGAGCTGTCGATCGACCGGGTCCTCGACGAGCTCATCGCCCTCGCCGTGCAGGTGCTCGAGGTCGACCGAATCGCGCTCCTCACGCTCGACGACGTCACGCTCGAGATGCGCCCGCGGGTCATCAAGACCTTCGTGGCGGCCGCCCAATACCCGTACAGCACGCGGGTGCTCGGCTGGGTCGTCGACCACGGCAGTCCGGCATCGTTCGCCGACGTCTCCCGCGACCGCACCCTGCCGGGCGACCTCGCCAGAGACGCCAACGTCCGCGGGGCGATGTGCGTCCCGATCAATCCCGGCGGTGGCACGATCGGCGTCATCTACGCCGACAGCCTCTCGCGCCCGGATTGCTTCCGTCCCGACGATCTCGCGCTCCTCCGTGCGCTCGCAAACCTCGCCGCCGTGGCGATCGAGAACGCCGCGCTGAGGAGCAACGACCGTCAGACCGTCGTCGATCGCTGACGCGACCGCCCGCCCTGGGTACGATCCTCGCGCGACGATCGCCGTCGATTCGCTTGCCGCCGGAGAATCGCCGCGGGGCGGTTCAGGCAGATTGGCGACTCGCCGATGTTCGGCGTCACGTTTCCACATTCATTGACGCGCGAGCACGAACAACCGGATGCGTCGACCGACCCTCCGACCCTGAGCAGCGGGAGGCAGTTCTGTTTGTCGCACTCACGATCGACGCACGGCGTGCTGCAGACCGACGTCTGCTGCTGCGCGCCTGTCGTGGTGCATTTGCATCGGATGCGCGGCCCCATGCACATTGCCTGGAGGTCGCGCGGGCGCTGCTGCATCTCGATGAGATCGTCGAGGTAGCCCGCGACCTTGTCGCTGCAGAACTTGAAGACGCGTTGATTGAACTGCGCGCTCCGCAACTCGAGGGCAGCATCGCGCTGCTCCGGCGTCGCGGTGACCGGGTTCAACTCCGGAGGAAGACACGCGGATATCGTTCCCTCGAACGAGCGTGTCGGGGTGAGGCCCGAGAACCCCGCGACGCAGCGACAGTCGCACGCGACGTCGGTCGCGAGACGGGACGACCTCGGACACTGCTCCTCGTTCTCCTCGCAGGCGGGCTTGTCGTCCTCGCCCATGCCGCATCCGCAGAACACACAGACGGCGGAGACGAGGGAGGTCACGACGAGCCTCACGGCGACTCGACTGGCCCCTCTCGCCCGGCCAGTGCGCACTCCTTCCAGCGGAGTGGGCCTCCGTCCACCGCGATTCGTTCGCATGGGTCCGAAGTAAGACCGTGAATGGAACACGGCAATTCGGCACCCCGTCGCGTGACCTCGGACGCGTAGGAGCGACGGCCGCAGACGCCGTCGCTCCTCGCTCGTTCACCGAGGCGAAGCGCTCTCGGCGAGCAACTTCGCCACGAACTCCGCGCGCGGCATCGCTCCGAGCTCGCCCGCGTCACGCGAGCGGACGGAGACGCTGCCCGCCTCGGCGTCCTTGGGTCCGACGATGAGCATGTACGGGTAGCGATACGTCCTCGCGTTACGGATCTTCGCCCCGAGCTTGTCACCGCTGAAGTCGCCTTCGGCGCGAAGCCCCTTCGAGCGAAGCTCCTCGAGGACGCTTCGCCCGTACGCCTCGCTCTTGTCGCTCACCGTGAGCACGATCGCCTGCGTCGGCGCGAGCCACGCCGGGAAGTTCCCGCCACAGTGCTCGAGATAGACGCTCAGGAAGCGCTCGAACGTTCCGAACACGGCGCGATGGAGCATCACCGGCCGGTGGTCCTTGCCGTCTTCACCCGTGTAG
Source organism: Myxococcales bacterium 68-20 (assembly GCA_001899635.1). Classification (GTDB taxonomy): domain Bacteria; phylum Myxococcota_A; class Polyangia; order Polyangiales; family Polyangiaceae; genus Labilithrix. The sequence continues at coordinate 155,576 of MKVQ01000019.1, forward strand.
GCGAGGTCGAAGCGCTCCGGAAGGTTCGGGTCGTACTGCATCGTGCCGAGCTGCCACGAGCGCTTCAGTGCGTCCTGGACATGGAACTCGAGCTTCGGTCCGTAGAACGCGCCCTCGCCCTTCGAGATCTCGAACGGCAGGCCCGCGCGCTCGAGGCCCTCCTGCAGGGCGCGCTCGCTCATGTCCCACAGGTCGTCGCTGCCGATGCGCTTCTCGGGCCGCGTCGCGAGGCGGATGTCGATCTTGGTGAGCGCGAAGGCCTTGTAGATGCCGTAGAACATCTTCAAGAACTTCTCGATCTCCTCTGCGACCTGGTCCTGCGTGCAGAAGATGTGCGCGTCGTCCTGGCAGAACGAACGGACGCGCGAGAGCCCGTGCACGACGCCGCCGCGCTCGTAACGATGCAGGCGCCCGAAGTCGGCCACGCGCCACGGCAGCTCGCGGTAGCTGCGTTTGCGCGCTCCGAAGATCACGCAGTGGCTCGGGCAGTTCATCGGCTTGAGCGCGAAGCTCGCCTCCTGCACGTGCTTCGCGACACCGACCTTCGGATCGACGGCGCCCTCTTCGAGCAGGTCCTCCGTCCAGAGGCGGTACATGTTCTCGTTGTAGTTGCCGAGGTGGCCGCTCGTGCGGAACAGCTTCGGATCGAACGCCTGCGGCGTGATCACTTCCTCGTAGCCGTAGTCGACGTAGAGGTTGCGCACGTAGTCGACGAGGCGGTTGTAGACGTACGCGCCGCGCGGGAGGAAGAACGGCATCGCGGGCGCGACCTGATCGAAGAAGAAGAGATCGAGCTCCTTCCCGAGCTTGCGGTGGTCGCGCTGCTTCGCCTCCTCGATGAGCTTGAGGTGCTCTTCGAGCGCCTCCTTGCTCGGGAACGCCGTCCCGTAGATGCGCTGGAGCATCGGGTTGCGTTCGTCACCGCGCCAGTACGCTCCGGCGACGCTCGTGAGCTTCACCGCGCGAAGGAAGCCGGTCGACGGGACGTGGGGTCCCTCGCAGACGTCGACCCACTCGTCGTCGCCGGGCGTGCCGTGCTTGTAGAGGCTGATCTCCTCGTTCTCCGGGATCGAGCGGATGATCTCGACCTTGAACGTTTCGTTCATCTTCTCGAACAGCGCGAGCGCCTCGTTCCGCGAGACGACCTCGCGCCGGAACGGCGTGTTCTTCGCGATGACGTCGAGCATCGCCTTCTCGATCGTGGCGAGGTCCTCGTCGCTGAAGCCGCCGCCGGGCTTGTCGAAGTCGTAGTAGAAGCCGTCTTCGATCGCGGGACCGATCGTCACCTTCGTCCCGGGGAAGAGGCGCTGCACGGCGTCCGCCATGACGTGGGCGGTCGAGTGGCGAATGACCTGGATGCCGTCCTTGTCGGTCGCGTGGATGACCTCGAACGTCGCGTCCGCGGGGACGGGCGTGTGGAGATCCACGATGCGTCCATCCACCTTGATGGCGACGACGTCGTCTTTGAGTTGACCCTTCTGTTTGACGAGCTCCCGCGCGGGGATGCGGCTTTCCATGCGAGCCTTCAAGTACCACAACGCCCGCTCCGCGGCACTCGTCGCCCGCGCGCGGGAAGGCAGGTCGCAGGTCGGATGCGGGTTCGCCGAGCTTGCTGGGGCTGGCATTCCCACTCCGACTCGACCGGCTGCTCGACGAGAGCGGCGACGTCGCAGCGCGGAGAACGGGCTACTTTTTGATGCCGATTCGGTAGACGAGACCGCCCGTGTCGCTCGCGATGTAGAGCGCACCGTCGATCGGGTTCACCGCCACGCCTGCCGGGCGAGTCGCCTCACCGGCGCTGTCGCTCGACCACGACCACGGCTTGTCCTCGGCGCCCCCCGCGACGGTGCCGCCGCCGAAGACGACCTCGTACGGGAACGTCGTCGTGGTGCTCGTCGAGGTCGGCATCGGCGCCGTGCCGTCCGCGTTGAATGGCTGCCAGACGACCTTGTAACCGGTCGCCGGCGAGCGGTTCCACGAGCCGTGGAACGCGATGAACGCGCCGCCGCGCCACTTCTCCGGGAGCGCGCCCTGCGCCTGCTTGTCGAAGAACGTGATGTCGAGCGGCGCGGAGTGAGCCTGCACGAACGTGGTCGGCTTCTCCGAGTTCGCCGCGCACCACGCGTCCCCGTCCGGGTTGGCCTGGTAGCCGGCGTTCCAGAGCTGCGTTCCGGGCGGGATCACGCTGCCGTTGTGGACGATCCGCTGGGCGGTGAAGCAGAACGGGTAGCCGTACTTCTTGCCGGCGGCGACTTCGACGACCTGCTCGCCCGGGTTGTCGTTGTGGACGTCCTTGCCGTCGTACCGCTGCTCATCGAGCCCGTTGACGACGCCGTAGATCTTCTTGGTGAGCTCGTTGCGTGCGAAGCCGTTGGCGTTGCGGAGGCCGACGGTGAACGGCTCGCCGGCGTCCCACTCGAACGGCGTCCCGACCGTCAACATCGACAGATCGAAGCGCTTGATGAGCGATCGTTTCGTGTCGTACTCGCTCTTGCTGTTGGTCTCGTGGGTGGCATTGCCCGCCGAGCCCGAGTGCACGTAGAGGAACCCGTCGTAGACGTGCACGGTGTGCTTCGCGTGACCGCCGCCGGGCTGGTTCACGACGACGTCTTCGCCCGGACCTCCCTTCAATGCGCCGGCCTCGTAGGCAAAGCGCTTCACGCCGCCGTTGGAGCCCGCATAGACGTAGCCGCCCGCAACGTCGACGTGCGCGTTGTTGCCGTTGCCGCCGGTGTCCGCCCACTCGTGGATCTCGGCCTTCGTGAAGAAGCCGTCGTCGTCCTCGTCGCGGAAGAGCCAGATCTTGCCGCTATTGCTCTGCCCGATCATGTCGCCGTTCGGCGCGAACGCGATCTGACGGAGGCCGTTCGTCGGCGCCGACACGAGACGCGCGCACATCCCGGACGGGACGTAGTGCTGGTCCTCGGGGAGCGGCTGGCCGCGGCACGGATCGCCCTTCGCTTGCGTCGGCGGCGCCCCCGAGTCGGCGGGCTCGACCTGGCTGCCGTCCGTGCCGCCGTCGCCGTTCGCCGTTCCTCCGCCGGCGGCATCGGACGTGGCGTCCTCCCCGCAAGCGGCGATCGGAACGAGGAGAACGAAGACCGGAAGCGCGAGGAGCGCGGCAGCTCGTCGGGAAAGCATGGGCAATACCCTACCGCCATACGCGCCGATTGGCCCCTCGCGCGCCCCGACGACGCGCACATCCGGCGAGTAACATTCGAGAATCACGCATTTTTACGACCAACCGCTCGCGGCAAAAAAAAGATCCGCCAGCGTGTCGATCTCGCTCAGGCTCGTTCGTCGTCGTTCAAGAATGGAGACGCTCCTCCACCGGAGCGTCTCCCCAACACGAAAGGAACACGACATGCGCGTCATGGTGATCGTCAAGGCAACGAAGGACTCCGAGGCCGGTGTGATGCCGAGCGAGAAGCTGCTCACCGAGATGGGGAAGTTCAACGAGGAGCTGGTGAAGGCTGGCGTCTTGCTGGCTGGCGACGGCCTCCACCCGAGCCGCCGCGGCAAGCGCGTGCGGTTCGCGGGCGGAAAGAAGACCGTCATCGACGGTCCGTTCGCCGAGACGAAGGAGCTCATTGCCGGCTACTGGATCTGGCAGGTCAAGTCGATGGACGAGGCCGTCGAGTGGGTGCGCCGCTGCCCGGACCCCATGCCCGATCAGGAGTCGGAGATCGAGATTCGCCCAGTCTTCGAGGCGGAGGACTTCGGCGCCGAGCTCACGCCGGAGCTGCGCGCACAGGAGGAGCGTCTGCGCGCCGAGGTCGAGCGCCAGCACGGTTCGTGACGCTAGACGCGAGTCGCCAGGACCGCGCACGGCAGGCCTGAGGTCCGTTCGCGATCGATGCGTGCCCTCCGATGCGCAGCGACCGCGTACGGCCCGCCCGCAGCGCGCCATGGCGCGCGGTCTATGCGCTTCAGTCGGCGCTCGCGTCGCGGATCGATGATGCATCCTCGCCGGAGGATGCGTCCGGCATGAATGCTCCGGGATCTTCCTCCGGCCATGGGCCATCGCCCGAGTAGGGCCCCGCGTCGGGCTGCACGCACTTCGCCCCGCAGCCCGCCTTGGCGCCACACTCGAAGACGCCGAAGGCGAGGCAGCGCGCACGCTGATCGTCTTCAGTCCCGCGATCGCCTTCGTCGAGGCAGCGCTGGAGGCACGCGCCCGGACCATCGTCTCCGGACGAGGGCACGCCTTCGCAGACGGCCTTGCTCCCCGCGTCCTGGAGCTCGGCCGGCGCGAGCGCGAACCGCGTCATCGCAGGCCCCAGAGTGCGCGGGCAGTGCTTCGTGATGCATTCGAGGATGACCTTGCAGCGCCGGCTCTCGTAGCAGGCGTTGATCTTCTCGCAGCAGAAGCCCCCCATGCAGTTGTCGCACTCGGGTTTAACGATGAGATCGACGTCGGTACGGAGATCGCAGCTCGGGACGTTGCACTCCTTACCGCAGTTCGAGCGCATGCACGCGTAGAGCCTCTTGCTCTCGCCGTTCGTGAGCAGCGCCTTGCAGCGCGCCTCCTCGCTCGGCCCGCCGTCGATGACGCAACGATGCGCTGCCTGGAAGGCCGGCACGCACTGCTTCGTCGGATCTTCGTCGCACGCTCCGACGGCATCGCAGCATGCGTTGGGCGCGTTCCTCGTCTGGAGGCATCTCGTGCACGCGCGGTCGGGCCCCGCGTCCGTGTCCTCGTCCACACCGAGCGCGTGCACCCTGTCGGCAAAGCACGTCTTGTCGGGCGGGCCGTTGCAAGACGGGAGCGCCGAGACGACGCCGATGACGAGCGAGCAGCCGGTGAAGACGAGCGCGAGAAGGCGCTTCGAGAGGGAGGAGCGCGTCATCTAGAACGTCCCGGTGAGGCCGAGACGGCCGAGACCAACGGTGGGCTCCACGGTCACGCTCGTGGTGACGCGCTCCTTGACCGGGCGCGCCGCACCGAAGATGCCGAGGCCGGCGAAGACGAGGGTGGTGAAGCCCGACGCGACCATTACGATGCCGGAGAGCTGGTACCGCGCATTCTCGCCCTGGAAGCTCGTGTCGATGACGGAGTTGGCCCCGATGACGCCGCTGTTGCGCAGCGACGGCGGGCAGAACTTCTCCCCGCACTTGTCCTTCGCGTCGTCACGCGCGTCGATGTAGATGAGCGCGGAGACCGTCGTCACGACCAGCGCGGCTGCCGCGACGCCGAACCCGACGAACGCGAGAGGGTTCGTCTGGCGCACGAAGATGACCTCGCGTGTCTTGCCCGGCACCGGGTTCTTCGGAGGCACCCACGTCGGCGCGAGCGCGACCTCCTTGATCTCGGTCTCGGCGACGTCGACGAGCACCGTCTCCTCCGGACCGTCGCCTGCCTTGGCGATGATCTCGTGAGGTCCGGGATCGACGGCGCGCGTGGTCTCGGCCCCGGTCAGCGGGATCTCCTCGTCGTCGATCTTCACGACCGCGCTCGCGCCCGGCGGCAAGGAGATCTTGAGCCGGAGCGTCGGGATCCGGGGCTCGAGCTCCTTCGCGAGACGCGCGGCCTCCTCGCGTGACACCTCCGAGCGCGTCGACTCCTCCATCGACGGCGGCATGCGAATGACCTTCTTGAACAGCTCGTGCGCCTGGAGGACGTGGCCGAGCATCATGTGCGTCTTACCGAGCTCGAACCCGGTGACCGGTGTCGGCACGAGATCGTACGCGCTCGCCAGGCGCGCAAGCGCCGGCTCGAGCTCTCCCTTTTCCCGGAGCGCGAGCCCTTCACGAAGCGCGGTGCGCGCGGTCGCGAGATCACCCGCGGTGGGCTCGCGCTTCGCTGCGGGCGCGGGCGTCGACGCTGCGGGCGCGGGCGTCTCCGGCGCGGACGGCTCGGGCGAGGAAGGCGCGGACTGCGCGCGTGCGGGTGTGACCGCCAGGAGCGCGACGGATGCAGCGACCAGAGCGAGCGAGCGTTTCCGCGAGCCTGACGTTGTCTTCATTCTCGAGCTCAGCCGTCCTGGCGAAGGGCCGCGCTCAGAATAGATCAGGCTCGGTGCTGGTGGGCTTCGCTGTTGGCTTCGCGGTCGGCTCGGCCGAAGGCTGCGGCGCCGCGCTGCTGGAGGCGACAGGCGCGTGGCTGGTCGGACGGGTCGTGGTCGGGGGGCGAGGCGTGGTCGCCGCCGGCACTGCCGCTGCGCTCCCCGCGTCGACGCCGGCGGGCTCCGGATCTTCGGCCGATGCCTCCTCCGGTGCCGCCGAGGGCGCCGCGCTGGCGGAAGCAGGCGCGGACGCCGTCGGGATGAGGACTGCGGAGCTCGAAGCCGGCGGTACCGCCACCACGACGGGCGGAGGCGCCGCGCTGCGAGCGTCGGGCAGAGGCGCACCACTCGCCGGCGTTCGCGCGCTCCACACGAGGACGCCCGCGACCGCGACGGTGAGCGCAACCGCGCCCCCGATGAAGAGGAGCGGCGAGCTCCGCGCCCCATGCCGTGCGTCGTCGGCGACGGCCACACCGGCTTCGCTCCGTCCGAGCGCCGGTAGCTGCTGCTTCCGCGCGACGTCGGAGTCGTCGAGCGCCGTCGTGGCGAGACCGAACGAGCCGTCGGCCGAGGTCGCGCTCACGCTGCGTTCGGGCGAAGACGGCACGCGCGAGCCGGACGAAGCAGAGAGACCGCTACGCTGGCCGGAGTCGCTGGCGACCGCCGAGCGCGGGAGGCTGACCACCCCTTCGAACGCTGCGCGAAACGCCTCGGCCATCTCCTTCGCGCTCGAGAAGCGATCCGCTGCGCGCAGCGCGCAGGCCTTGGCAAACCACTCATCGATGGCCGGCGGCAGCTCGGGGTTCGACTCGGACGGCCTCGGCGGCGCCCCCGTCGCGATCTTGACCGCGAGCGCGCCGAACGAAGGCCCGTCGTACGGACGCTGCCCGGTGAGCGCCTCGAACGCGACCACGCCGAGCGCCCAGAGGTCGCTCCGATGGTCGATCACCTTCTGAGCCGTGACCTGCTCCGGGCTCATGTAGAAGGGCGTCCCGACGATCTGCCCCGTCTTCGTCTCGCCATCGAGCGAGCCATCGCCCTGATCGACTGCCGAGCTCTTCGCGATGCCGAAGTCGAGCAGCTTGACGAAGAGCTCCTCTTCCCCGGCGCACAGGAAGATGTTGTCCGGCTTGATGTCGCGGTGGAGGAGCCCGGCGGCGTGGACCTTGGAGAGCGCCTTCGCCACCTGGGTCACGACCGAGGCGACCCTGGCGGGATCGAGCGCCCCATTCTTCTCGATCTCATCGCCGAGATCGTGGCCCTCGAGGTGCTCCATCACGATGAACGGCACACCGTCGTCGCTCACGCCGTGATCGAGCATCTGCACGACGTGCGGGCTCTTGACCTGCGCGGCCGCCGCAGCCTCGCGCGAGAAACGTGAGCGGGCGCTGTCGCTCGAATCGAGCCCGACGAGCATGAACTTCACGACGACGCGCGTCTTCAGCCCCTGGTGATCCGCGAGCCAGACGGCTCCCATGCCACCGGAGCTGAGCGGTTCGAGCAGGGACACCGCCTTGGTGATCTGCTTTCCCGGAACGAGGGTCGCTCGCGCTTCCGTCACTCGACCAGTCTACCTCACTCCATCGTCCCGGGTCTCCGGTCCTCGGCCCGTTCCGCGCACGAGAAGACGCGATACAATCCGCCAGAGTGCATCCCGTCAGGCTCGTCACGTACAACGTCCGCTACTTCGGCCACGGGACGCGCGGCCTCGCAAGCACATCCACGGCGATGGAACGGATCGCCAATGCCCTCGCGACCCTGGATCCGCTCGCGGACGTCATCTGCCTCCAGGAAGTGGAGACCTTGTCCCTCCGCTCGAACTTGGTGCATCCGACGCTGAACGGGGAGACGCAGCTCGAGCGGCTCATGGGGATGCTCCACTCGGCGCTCCATCGCGCCGGCAAGCGCGACACGTACGAGGCCTATTATTTCCCGGCACACGCGTACAAGGTCAGCCTCACGCCGATCTACACGACGGGCCTCGCCGTCATCGCCAAGCGCGGCTTCGAGGTCTCGCACCACAACGCCGGCCAGCCGCACGACATAACGTACCGGCGCATCCATCCGGTGAAGCGCCTGAAACAAACACGGATCTGCGCGCATCTGCGGGTCGTCCATCGTTCGGGCGTCGACCTCGACATCTTCAACACGCACCTGTCTCTGCCGACGACCCTCTCACGCGAGTTCTGGCTCGAGCCCCGCCGCATGGGATGGGGGCCGAACCAGCTCGAGGAAGCCAAGAACGTGATCCGCTTCGTCCAGCAGGAGAAGCGGAGCGACCGCTGGGTCCTCGTGGGCGACTTCAACGCGCTGCCGGGCTCCCCCGTCTACCGCACCCTCCGCGACGCTGGCTGCGCCGATGCCTTCGCCGCCCACCACGCCTGGGACGACGAGACGCTCGTGCGGTGGCCGACCGCAGGCTTCATGAACATGCGGATGCACCTCGACCACGTCTTCAGCGGCAACTCGCTCCGCTGGCTGCACTTCGACGGCACACACAAGTTCGGACAAAAGAACGGCGCCTTCCGAGGCCTCTCGGATCACGTACCGATCGTCGGGACGTTCACGTTGCCTTGAGCGGTGCCGACGCGTCGCTCTCGCTGTAAGGTGCGCGCGCATGAGCAAAGAGACCCTTCGCATCGCTGCGATCACGGGCGCCGCCGGCGCCCTCGGCAGCGCGCTTGCCAGAACCCTCGTCGACCGTGGCTACAAGGTTGCGTTGTTCGACACCGAGCACGCGAAGGAGCGCCTCGCCGCGCTCGCCTCGTCCCTCGGAGCCGACAAGGCATTCGCGTTCGCGAGCGACTTCGCGAGCGACGTCGCCTGGAGCACGGCCCTCGACGCGACGAAGGCTGCGCTCGGCGGCTCCCCCACCCACGCGGCGCTCGTCGCGGGCGGCTGGGCCGGCGGCCCGGCCGTCCACGACACGAAGGACGAGGCGAGCTACCAGCGGATGATCACGATGAACGTCGACTCGGCGTACCGAGCGCTCCGCGCCCTGCTCCCCGCCATGGTGGCAGCGCAGGACGGGAGCATCGTCGTCATCGGGTCACGCGCGGTCGAGCGCCCGTGGACGGCCACGGGGTCCGCCGCCTACGCCGCGTCGAAAGCGGCCGTCGTCACGATCGCGCAGACCATCGCCCAAGAGGTGCTCGAGCGCGGCGTTCGCATCAACGCGATCCTGCCGAGCACGATGGACACGCCGGCAAACCGCGCCGACATGCCCGACGCCGACCATTCGAAGTGGGTGTCGCTCTCGTCGGCCGCCGGAGTGATCGCGTTCCTCCTCTCGGACGAGGCGCGCGACGTCAGCGGCGCGGCGATCCCGGTCTACGGGCGCGCCTGATCGAGAACGCGGGCGAGGGCCCACTCGACGGCGGCGACGACGCTCGGATGCCCGCCCGCGCTCGTCACGAGCGCCATGTGCCCGACCGGCGCGCGAAAGTACGCGACCGCGCCGGTGCACCGGCGCGCGAAAGCCTCGCCGGCTGATGGAGGACAGATCACGCGATCACGGTCGCCGACCACGGCGGCGACCGGCACCTTCACGCTCGCGAGCGAGCGGAGGTAATCGTCCTTCCCGTCGGCGCTCCGCCACTCACCCTCCGCCACGATGCGTCGCAGATCGCGCAGGAAGCGCTCGGACGCATCGTCGCTCCCGAGCCGAAGGCGGCGCGCCGGGACGCCGCCCGCCCGCACCGAGATCGCGAGCAGCGCGCGTGCGATGGCGCGCTTCGCTCCCCAGCGAAGACGCGACCGCTCGATCTCGCGCAGCCAGACGCTCGCGCCGACGGCAACGACGGCGTCGGCCGCGATCCGCCCCGTGCCCTGCGCCGCGAGGGTGACGTGCCCGCCGAGGGAATGCCCGACCACGAGGACGGGATGCCCCTCGCCGCGCGCACGCGCGCAGTCGACGACCGCCGGCAGGTCCTGACGAACGAGGTCGTCGTAGCACCAGCTCGCGCCGGAAGGCGGGCTGCTGTCGCCGTGACCGCGGAAGTCGAACGCGACGGTACGGAACCCGCGCGCCGCGAGCGCGCTCGAGAGCCCCGGCCGATCGCGGCGGCCGAACGACGACTTGCGAGCGAACATCGCATGCGCGAGGACGAGCGTGCCGCGAAGGGCGACGCCCTCCGGAGGATCGTCGACGACCGCACGCAGCGTGGCGCCGTCGGACGTGTGAATCTCGAGCTCTTCGAAGGACGCACGCGGCGCGAACGTGGTCTGCCGCATGGCCCACGTCTTCCTCCGCCTACCGCGCCGAGGGCCGCCCGCGCCTTCTTCGCTCATCTGCGACGCTGCCGAACGCCTGGCAGCCTGACGGTCCTCACGCGCCATCGTCGCTCGATCGAAACTGAGCCAGCATCGACACCACGATACACCGCGCCCGCGCGAACGACGGGGGGCAAGCGAGCCATGCCCGCGCCCGTACGGTCGCGCTCGTGCATCAATCGAGCGCCAGGATCCACGCGCTGTCGCCCGGCTTCAGACCGAGGCTCGTCGCGGCGCTCTCCTCGAGAGCACACGTGCCGTTCGGCTGCTCGTCGAACGACGCCAGGACCGCTCGAAACCACGGCGCCGCGCCAGGCTCGATGGCGACGAGCCCCCGTTTCTTCGTCTTCGAGCCGGACGGCAGCAGCGATTCGATCTCGCGACGCTCCGTATCCTTCACGAGGGAGATCTCGTCGATCATCGCCGTGAAGTGCGGGCCGCCGTCGAACGGGTCGACGCGCTCGGCGTAGCGGAAGCCGATGCGCCGGAGCAGCTTCTCGACGCCGCGCGTCTGTGCGCCGACCTTTCCGATCACGTCCTGCGCCTGCTGCGGGAGAAGCGAGGCGTAGATGGTGCCTTCCGGGAAGAGGCCACGGATGAACTCCTTGTTCATCCGCGAGAGCTTGTCCGCCTCGGCGTAGGTGAGATCGGTGAAGTGCCGGCCGAGCGCATCCCAGAGGTGGCTCGTGCCGTCCTTCTCCAGCGGCGGGAGGAGCTCGGCGAGCACCTCGTCGCGGAACCACTCTCGGTGCATCTTCAGGTAGAGGAAGCGCACGTACGAGAGGAAGGTGCCGAGCCGCTCCGGCACCCGCCGGTAGTCCGGGTGGAGGACGAGACCGCCGATCTCCGTCGGACCGTTGTACGAGTAGCCGATGCTCAGGGCGGTGTGCTTGAAGTGCTTGTCGAGCGTCGCCGAGTACCGCTCCTCGTCGATGACGTCGAGATAGATGTAAGGCGCATCTTTCCGGCCGAGCTGGCCGAAGATCATCGATGTGCCGATGATGAGGTCCTTCCGCCGATCGACCAGGACGAAGACGTACTGCCGGCGCTTCGGGTCCTTGATCGCTCCGGTGAAGCTCTTCTGCGACAGCGAGAGGATCTGCTGCACGCCCTCGCGTTGGTCCGGGAGGTTCACCGTGTTGAGGTGCCGCGCGATGGCGAGGATTTGCTCTTCGTCCGCCTCGACGGCACCACGGATCTCGTAGAGAGGTCCTTCGGGTGCGCGCATGAAATCCATGGGGGAGAGCTCGAACGAGAACGAGGAAGACGCTCTTACTACCACATGCCGGCGCTCGACATAGCTTGCGCTCGTGCCGCAGCTCCTTCGCCCCGCAAAAACGGGCCGGACCTCGTCCCTCCAGGCCCTCGGACGCCCTGCTAATGTAGCCGCGTGCGCTGGCTCGCTTGCGTCGTGCTCCTCACCTTGCTGGCCGTGCTCCCTGGCTGCGCCAGAGGATGCGGCAAGCCGGACGCCGATCCCGAGCGCATGCGCGTGACGGTCTCGATCTTCCCGCTCTACGACCTCGCACGGCGCATCGCGGGGCCGGACGCCGACGTCACGCTCCTCATCCAGCCGGGCCGAAACGAGCACTCCTTCGATCCGACGCCGAGGGACATCGAGACCGTCGCGAAGTCCAAGGTCGGCGTCATGATCGGGCTCGGCCTCGACACGTGGATGGAGAAGCTGATGAAGGATGCTGCGCCGAACGCGAGCATCCTGAAGGTCGGCGACCACGTCCCGACGCGCACGATCGAGAACGACCCGATCGGCGCCGACGAGCACGACCACGAAGCGAAGGGCGCCAAGGACCCGCACGTCTGGCTCGACCCGCAGCGTGCTCGGGCCATCGTGCGTGCGATCGCGCAGGAGCTCGGCCGCGTCGACGCCACTCACGCCACGGGCTACCGCGAGCGTGCCGCCGAGCTCGACGCGTCGCTCGTCGCGCTCGACAAGGAAGCCGAGGCACGCCTCGGGGCGCTGAAGCAACGCAGCTTCGTGACGTTCCACGGGAGCTTCAGCTACTTCGCGGAACGCTACCGGCTGAACATCCTCGCCGTCATCGAGCCGTTCCCGGGCTCGCAGCCGACCGGCGAATACGTGTCGAAGGTCCTCGCCGTGATCAAGGAGAAGAAGGTCCCGGCGCTCTTCAGCGAGCCGCAGCTCGACCCGCGGCCTGCGAGGATCCTCGCAGAGGAGGCGAAGATCCCGCTCGGCGTCCTCGATCCGGTCGGCGGAGGTCCCGAGACGGACTCGTACGAGAAGATGATCCGGTTCGACATCGCCCAGCTCGAAAAGCACCTCCGATGAGCTCGACTCCGCCCGGTGAAAGGCCGCGTCTGAGCGGCAGCGAGGCGAACGAGACAGGCGGCAGCGAGCCCAACGAGACAAGCGCCGCAAGCGGGACGGAGTCGGTCCCGCCGGCGGAGCGATCGGGCCCGCGGAGCATGGGGCTCGGTCCGGCGTCGCGGAAGCCCGTCGTTCGCACGACACCGTTTCTCGGGACGCTACCGCCCGACGACGCGCCGCGCGTCCTCGACATCCGCAACGTCGGCAAGCGCTTCGGTGACAAGGTCGTCCTCGAGAACGTCACCTTTCACCTGCCGATCGGAGAGTTCCTCTGTCTCTGCGGACCGAACGGTGCCGGCAAGAGCACGCTGCTCAAAGCCATCCTCGGCCTGATTCATCCCGACACGGGGACGATCACGATCTCGGGCCTGCCGGTGGAGAAGGGGCGCTCCAAGGTCGGCTACGTCCCTCAGCGGAAAGCATTCGATCGCGACTTCCCCGCGTCCCCCATCGAGGTGATCGTCGCCAACCTCCGCGGACGATGGCCCCTCCGCATCCGCGACGACGAGCGGGAGCTCGCGATGGCGATGCTGGAGCGGACCGGCGCGACGGACATCGCCAACTCGCGGATGCGCGATCTGTCCGGCGGCGAGACGCAGCGAGTGTTCCTCGCCCGAGCGCTCGCCACGAAGCCGGAGCTCCTCATCCTCGACGAGCCGACCGCAGGCGTCGACGTCGGAGGGCGCGCGGCCATCATCGATCTGATGGCCGAGATCAGCGCCTCCGATTCGATCGCGGCCATCCTCGTCACGCACAACCTCCAGGCGATCGCGCGCTGCGCGGAGCGGGTCGTCTACCTGGAGAAGACGGTGAAGGCCTGGGGGCTATGGAGCGAGCTGTCGAGCGAGCGGGAGCTCACCGCCATCCAGATCGCATCCGGGGACCATCAGGCCATCCAGCTCGACGGCGACTGAGGCACGACGCGACCGTCGCGTCCTGCGACGAGGCGCACGCCCCGGGGAGCTCCTCCATGGAATCAATGGGTATTTCACCACCGCGACACCTGGCCGGCCTGTATGGAAGGCCCCACCTGTGGGTGCTAGCGTAATCAGGCTGGACGCGTCGCAGCCAAAGCCGCACGCTTCTGATTGAACGCAATGCTGCGCGCCCCCGAGACCCCGCTCATCCTGTGGATCTGCGCGGCCGTGTGCGCTCATTTCATGTTCGCAGAAGGCGGCAACCAGGTCGCGACCTACCACGAGGACCGCAGCTACATCTTCGAGATGGGCACGCGCGCGCGCAGCGCTGCGCACGGCAAGGACCAGACGTTCGAGATCATCACGACCGAAGAAGGTCAGCCGGCCGACGAGACTCCCGAGGAGCCTCCGCCGCCCCCTGAGGCGAAAAAGAAAGACGAGAAGAAGCCCGAGCCGGAGGCTCCGAAGCATCCGAACGAGCCGAAGAAGCCCGAGGAGCCTCCGAAGCCGGAGGTGAAGATCGTCTCCAAGGACGAAGACCCGCTCAAGAAGCTCGACGAGATCCCGCTGAAGCAAGACAACCGCATCGCGGTGAAGCAGCACGCGCAGAAGAACCAGGAGGACAATCCGAACGCCAAGTTCATCGCCGACGACGCGAACAAGGTCGAGGAGGAGACGGTCGCGACCCAGACGTCCCACGATCAGGACGATCCGAACCCCACCCCGGGCTCGAACAAGACCGCCGGGCCGAAGGACAACGTCGGCGACAGCGACCGGACGAAGATCGCCGATAGCGACGAGCACAAGGGCGAGAAGGACAAGGCGCCGGGAGAGAAGGGCACCGAGTTCGAGGTCCAGCGCGAGGCCAGGCCGATCGAAAAGGCGCAGGCGCCCGTCGCGGTGAGTCAGGCCCCGCCCGCGGAGCAGACCCCGCGCTCGGGCGGTGACGGCCGTGCCCCGTCGATGGTCGCCCCGAACCAGCCCCCGCCGCAGCTCGCCCCGGGCGCGCCGCCTGCGGAGGCGCCCGACGTCGCGCCGGGCTCCCATGGCTCGTTCGTGTTCAACCCGATCCGCCCAGGCGCGGAGTCGGAGTCGAGCGCGGGCGTTCCCGGAACGACCAACCAGAGGCCGCCGGTCGCGCAGAACAAGTCGAACACGAAGTGGCTCGGCCTTGGCGGGGCACCGGGACCGGGACAGGTGAACATCAACCTCTCGCATACGGGCATGGTCGCTGCCGTCGGCGTCGATCAGCTACGGAAGGAGCGCGTGGCGGACGGCGAGCGCCGCAAGAGCGAGCACCGCGGGTCGTGGACGGCGTCGAACTTCGAGCGGTGGCGCAACGCGATCGAGAACTACGTGTCGACCGTGAAGCCCGGCAACCAGACCGCGCTCAACACCGCGGCGGTCCCGTTCGCGTCGTACCTCAACACCATTCACAACCGCATCCACCCCATCTTCGCGGACAGCTTCCTCGGGTCGCTCGGCAACCTCCCGAGGACGCATCCGATGAACAACCCGAAGATGGTCACGCGCCTCGAGATCGTCGTGAGCCCCAAAGAGGGCCGGATCGTGAAGATGGGCATCGTGAAGACGAGCGGCATCACCGCGTTCGACGTCGCGGCGCTCGACAGTGTCCATCGCGCTCAGCCGTTCGGGCCGGCGCCAGGCGCGATCGTCTCGCCGGACGGCAACGTCTACCTCCACTGGGAGTTCCACCGTGACGAGGTCTTCGCGTGCTCCACCATGCATGCGCGGCCGTTCATGTTGAACACTCCCGCGAAGCCGCCGGTCGAGCCGGAGCCGCCGGGCGGGCCGAACCCGAAGAGCCCGACGCACGAGCGCGGCGCGCCTCCGCCGGTGAACATCAACGAGAGCCGCGAGGGCGCGCTTCCCCCTCGCCGGCTCCCGGCGCGCGGCTGAGCGCGGGCGGCTGGCCGCGGCTGAGATCTTCCTCGATCCCCCGGGGTAGTTCGCGCTCCGGGCCCGAATCGTTGTAACCTGTCACGGCATTGGAGACGGAGTCGCCGGGTAGTCGCACGACCATCGGATGGGCCGGCAGCGCGCTGATCCTCACCGGTGTCGTCGCGCTCGTCGCGAAGATCGCCGGCGTGATCGTGGCGCCCGGCTCGCGCGGCATCCTGAGCGGCAGGGTGGTGAGCGCCCTCGACGTGGTGTCCGGCGCGCTGGCGTACACGCTCACGGCCCTGCTCGTCGCGCTCGTGTGCGCGGCGTCCTTCGAGCTCGCGCGCGCTCGCAACGTGAACGTCCTCGCGCGGGGCACCGTGGTCGCCGTGTCGGGCCTCATCGTCGCGCTGGCCTCGCCTGCCGTCATCGAGCGTCTGGGCATGCTCCCATCGCTCGCGCTGGCAGTCATCACGAGCCTCGTCGCACTGCTCGCGGGCATCGTCGTCATTCGCTCCCCGGAGACGCGCGCGGTGGGCGGCGTCCTCACGCTGCTCGCGATCTGCGGGCTCCTACGCATCGTCGCTTGGGAGACCTCCGCGGTCAGCTTCGAGCGCGCCAGTCATCGACTGCACGAGATCGCTCGCGGGTTCTCGACCGCGGCAGTGACGCTGCAGGCGATCGCCGTGCTCCTCGCAGCGGCGTGGATCGGTACGCGCTCGAAGTGGCGTGGACGCCTCCTCTCGAACCTCTCCGTCCTGCTCGCGTTCGGGATCACGTGGCTGGCAGCACGCGCAAGCGACCAGGCGTCGTCGATCGAGGCCATTCTCCACGCGACGTTGCCGCGCGCCGCTGGGCTGCCGGCGCCTTACGTGGTCGGCTCGATCGGCGCGTTCCTCGTGCCGGCGTCGATCCTGCTCGCGGGCGTCGCGCTCCTCCAACGATCACCATCACGATCGCAATCGCCCGCGGTGCTCGCATCGCTCGCGCTCGCGCTGCTCTCGCACGGCGCATTCGACGTCCCGCTGCATGCGCTGCTCGTCACCGCGAGCGCCCAGTGGGCGATGCTCGCAATGACCGACGATCGCGCGCTGTCGATCTCGCCCGCGCAGCGCCGGAACGAGCGGGTCGCGCCACCGCGCGCGCCCAGCACGACCGAGAGCGCCTGATCTCGACCCCGGCGCATCTCGCGCCGGGGCCGTACGTTCGATCCGTTCTGCGCTCGTCGAAAGAGAAGGGCCTCGTCGCGTGCGTGATCATCGATCACGCACGCGTACGGCTCCTTCAGCGATCCGGCGTCCAGCAGCCGATATCGTAAGGCTGCGGCTGACCAGGCGCGCTCGGCTTCCCGAGCTTGTAGAGGCCGACGCAATGGTTCTTCGGGAGGGCCTCGTTCGCGTCGTCGCTTCGGCAGCCAATCGCGTCGCGGGCCGGGCTCTCGATCGACTTCGGGCAGTCGGCGCACGAGTCGACCTTCTTCGTGCAGGCCTTCTCGGTCGTGTACTGGCCCCCCGTGCAGACGCTCCCCTCGGAGCAGTCCGAATCGGCGCGGCACGGCGAGCAGAGCGAGCCGTCACCGACGCACCGCTGCGCGCGCGGGTAGCAAACCTTCGCGCCGATGCCGGGGTCCGCGCAGCGAGCCTCCAACGGGCAGCTCGCATTGCCGTCGCACTCGGGTGCGCAGAAGCCGGCTCCGTCCACGTCCTGGACGCAGTGCTGGGTCTTGCCGAGGATCGGCGGGCAATCGAGATCGACCTTGCAGGTGGAGCAGTACGACCGGCGGAGGCACACCTTCTGGACCTCGCCGAAGCCCTTACGCTTCGCCGTCTTCGCGTTCGGCGTCCGATTGACTGTCCCGCACCAGAAACCAGCACCGCAGTCGCTATCGGCCTCGCACTCGTAACGCGTGCAGTATGCATCTGCATCGGTCGGCGACTCGGCGTAGCAGTAGAAGGCCTGCTCCCCGTCGCAGCCAGGGTTCTCGATACCGAGGTTCGCCTGACACTTCGAGCCCCACTGCCCGCTCGGCTTCTTCTTGAGCGGCTCACCGTCGGCGCCAACCGCGGTGTTCTGGATGCAGAATGGAGACTCCGCACCGGTGTCCGTGCACGTGTAGCCGAACGGACAGCTCGTCGCCGGATCGGCGTTCGAGCTGCACGTCTTGCGACACTTCATTTCCCCATCGAGCGGAAGACAGGTGTTACCCGCCGCGCACTTGGCGCTGTCACAGGTGGTGGCCGGCGCAGGATCGGAAGCGCACGCGGCAAGCACCGCCACACCGCCAACGATCAGCGCGAATGTAGAAGAGAGAAAGGTCGCGAAGGAGCTTCTCGAACCGACGATCATGTGGCGCAAATACCGCCGCATGAAGAGCGGCACAAGCGCTCGCACGAGTGATCTCTTGCGGTCGTGATTGACGCATCGAGGCGACGAAGTCGCAACGCAGGCGGCACCGAACCACGCACACCTCGGTGCACACTGCGGCCACGTTCGACGAGTACCGATGGCGCACCACCCAAATCTCAGGGACGCGTCCGAGACGCACTTTTCCGTGACCCGAAAACGCGCCGCCGACGACAGGATCTCGAAACGTTCGGCGAGCGCCCGACAAAGCAGATGGCCCCGTTTGACGAGCCGGCACGTAGAGGCAAAATCAAAGGAGAGGCTGCTTGACGAGCGCGTGCGTGGAGGTACCCTCCCGCCCGCAAACGTGGCGCCCTATCGGCGTCCTCCCTGCGTTCTCCTTCCGAGGCGGCACCCATGAAGATCACCGCGGTTCTGACAGCAGCGTCTCTCGTCTTCGGTCTCGTTGGCTGTGCATCGTCGAGCGACCCGAAGGATCCCCAAGACCCGGGCATCGAGGACGACGGCATCGGGGCGGCCGGCACGGCTCCCGACACGAATCCGGACGGCGAGCCCTATCCGACGGAGAGCATCGGCCACGCCTCGCGCAAGGGCACGAAGGCCGGCAACCGCATCGCCAACTACAAGTTCCTCGGCTACCCGGACGCCGACGTGGCGAACGGGCTCCAGCCGATCTCGCTCGCCCAGTACTTCGACCCGACGGGGAAGAAGTACAAGATCGTCCACATCCAGGCGGCCGGCGTGTGGTGCGGCTACTGCAAGGCAGAGACGCAGATCGTCGTCCCGATGAAGGCTGAGCTCGAGGCGAAGGGCGTCGTCTGGCTCGTGAGCCTCGCCGAGGGCCCGACGCCCGGAACAGCTTCGAAGCAGAAGGATCTCGAGGGCTGGATCGCCACGTTCAAGTCGCCCTACACCCACTGGCTCGATCCGGCGAACGCGAACCTCGGTCCGTTCTATGACCGCTCGGCCCTCCCGTGGAACGCGAACATCGACGCGACCACGATGGAGATCCTCACCTCCGGAACCGGCGCGGTCACGACCAAAGAAGGCATCATCGAGGAGGTCGACAAGGCCCTCGAGCTCGCCGCCAAGAGCACACTCAGGAAGAACGCACAGTGATTTCGAAAGTAACGTCCTCTCGATTTTCTCGCGCAGTGGGGGTGGCTGCCGTCTTGATGAGCTTCACGGGGTGCGGCGGAGAACAAGGCGCCGGCCCCACGAACCCCGGGGACGTCCAGCGGAACAGCGGCACCGGCGCAACCGCCTCCGATTTCACCGCACGTGACATCGAAGGAAAGACCGTCCGACTGTCGAGCTACCTCGGCAAGCAGGTCATCCTCCTCAACTTCTGGCAGACGTGGTGCGAGCCGTGCGTGGCCGAGTTCCCGCACATGCGGAAGATGTACGAGGCGCACAAGGACAAGGGCTTCGTCATGTTCGGCATCGCGATGGACGGCCCTGAGACCGTTGCCAACGTCCCTGCCTTCGCGAAGCGCAATCAGCTCAACTTCCCCGTGCTCCTCGACGAGGACTCGGTCGTGGCGGCCGTGTACAACCCGAAGAAGTCGGCACCGCTCTCGATCCTGATCGACAAGGCGGGCAAGATCGCGGTCGTCCGCGAAGGGTACAACCCCGGAGACGAGGAGTACCTGGAGGCGGACCTCCTGAAGCTGCTCGACGCCGCGAGCGCGCCTCACTAGCCTCACCGCGCTCCGCCTGCCGCGGAGCGCGTCCACCAACGAACGACACGAGTCTCACCGTGCGCCCGTGAGGCGAGTCGGTTCGGCTCGTCGACTCTCCCTACGGGAGTCCTCACGTGTATCCATCTTCCCGCTCCGTCGCGAGCCGTCGACCCATCGCCCTCGCTGCGATGCTCGGCGGCGCGCTGTTTATTGCTTCGTCCGACGCCCGCGCAGTCGACCTTCCGCCGGTCGCTGGCTCGCCCGTCAAGCTGGACATCACCGAGACGTCGGTCATCGCGCAGCGCTTCTCCGCCCGCCAAGGCGAGCTCGAGGAGGACCAGGGCTACTTCACGTGGCTCAACCGCCTCAACATGGTCCTCGGCTGGAAGAAGTTCACGCTCGGCGCGCGCATCGACTCGTCGGTCTACGCGCTGCGCCCAGAGGACCGATTCTCGAGCACCCATCCGAACTACACGACCATCGTGAAAGATGGCTCCACGCGATATCGCGACGCCATCTATCCCGCCAAGGTCTGGCTTACCTACCGGAACGACGGGATCGAGGTCACCGCCGGCGACAGCTACGTGCAGTTCGGGCGCGGCCTCGTCCTGTCGATGCGTAAGGTCGACGAGCTCGGCGTCGACACCACGCTCTTCGGCGGCAAGGTGACGGTTCAGAAGGATCCGTTCAGCGTCACCCTCGTAGCCGGACTCGCGAACCCGTCACGCGTCGACGAACCGACGGGGCGCGCACTCTTTCCGTCGAAGCGCATCGCGGCGCGTGGTGGCTTTGCGGCGGAGCCGACTGTGCCGATGTTCGGTTCCGATCGCATCATCGGCGCACAGCTGCAGGCTGGGCGTGGTCTCCCGGTCATCGCGTCGACGCACGCCGTCCAGCTGACGAAGTGCGCGCCGTACCGCTACGACGCGAAAGGCAACGTCATCGAGGATACGTTCGACGCGCCGTTCGGCACGTGCGAAGAGCCGTCACGATCGGACTGGCTCGGTGAGCTGTCCGGCAAGGTCAACCCCACCCTCGACCGAAAGTCGACGATCAACGCGGGCCAGAGCATCGAGGTGCCGAGCCTCTGGGGACACGGCAACCTCTTCATCGAGGGCGCGGTCCAGAAGCGCGATGCCAGTACGACAAACGAGGCCAACACGACGGGCAATGCCCTCTACGCTTCGCTCGTCACGACGGGCGGCCCGGTCTCGAACACGCTCGAGGTGAAGAGCTACCGCAACTTCTACCCGCTCGCGGGGAGCGCCCACATCGGCCGCGCAGCGGCCTTCGCGAACATCGCGTATTCGATGCCGCCGACGGCGGAGCCGATCATCAGCGACACGATGTTCGGCTTCTACAACGCATGCGTCACCGGCGCTCGCGATCGTCTCGACTATCGCTTCACGCCGACGATGCTCGGCTACGCGACGTTCGGCTACTTCGTCTCGCGAAGCGAGTCCTTCAGCGGATCATGCGACCGCATCGGCCGGAGCACTGCAGACGAGCGCGCCGCAACGACGAACTACATCACCGACGGTAGCCTCGGTGTCGAGTGGCGGTTCGACGACGACAAGTCGATCCTCTTCGCGAACATCAACGCCCGCAACGACGTCACCGGGACGAACGTCCCGTTCTATCGCGAGCTCGCGGCGCAGTATTCGCTCACGAAGTACATCTCGGGTCCGTACGCGATCGAGTTCGCCGGGCGGCACCGCTACCGCATCCAGCACGGCGAGAACACCCCCAACCCCGCCGACCTCGCGGGCGAGCCCTGGTGGCAGGGCGAGCATCAGAACGCGCTCAAGATCGCGCCGAAGTGGGTGCTCTCGCAGGGCTTCGAGTACACGACGTTCGTCGGGCTACCGACCTACTACGTGAACGGCGGCGTCCTCTATAAGTTCACCCCCGACTCGAACATCCGCATCTATGCCGGCCAGAACCGCGGCGGCCTCCGCTGTGTCAGCGGCATCTGCCGCATGTTCCCCGCGTTCAGCGGCGCCCGCATCGAGCTGACGCTTCGGTTCTGAGGGTCGTCGCCCTCGGCTCTCCCCGAGCCGTTCGAGTGATCTCTCGGGCGGTTTTCCGCTTCCCTGCCGGTGACGTGCGCCGAAGAAGCCAACCTGCTACCTGTTAACGGGATGCTTGGCTTCGGACGCGCCGCCCCGGTGCTCATTGGTCTCGCCGTGTCCGCGGCATGTGGATCGCCGACGCAAAGCGACGGCGGCAGCAGCAGCGGTCAGTTCGCACCGTCGGCGGACGGCGGCGTGATCGTGCTCCCGGACGGCGGCACCGCACGCAGCAAGGGACGGAGCTGCACGGGCGGCTCGGGCGCCGACAAGAAATGCGGCGGCAAACCGAACGACGACAAGGCGATGGGCTCGCAAGACTGCTGCGAGGTCGCGTCCGTCCCCGGCGGCTCGTACAACCGCTTCAACGATCCCTCGTTCCCCGCGAAGGTCAGCCCGTTCGCCCTCGACGTCTTCGAGGTGACCGCCGGCCGCTTCCGCACCTGGGTCGACGTGACGAACGGCAACCTTCGCGGGAGCGCGCCTCCCGCCGGAGGCGGAGCTCATCCGAAGATCAAGGGCAGCGGCTGGCGCACCGAGTGGAACAAGTACCTCCCGTCGTCGCGGCAAGAGGTCGACCGCATGCTCGGCCCGGAGGAGACCAACGAGCCGTTCATGGCCTGCCAGTTCGGCACGAACGTCGACGACTCGGGCTCGCTCACCTGGTGGACCGAGGCCCTCGACAAGAAGGTCAAGGACCGGAACAAGAACAAGCCGAACATCCTCGCGGAGAACACGAAGGAGGCGCTCGACCGCAAGCCGCTCAACTGCGTGCCGTGGCACGTCCTGTTCGCGTTCTGCGTCTGGGACGGCGGGCGCCTCCCCACCGACGCCGAGTTCGGCTTCGCGTCGACGGGCGGCAACGAGCAGCGCGACTTCCCGTGGGGGAACGTCGACGCGAAGGACAAGGCGCACATCGCCAACCGCAACGATCTCTCGCTCGTCCCCACCTACGAGTACGGCTCGAAGTACGCGACCGCCCGGCTCTACGACAGGACGCTCGGCGCGAACATCTTCGAGGACAACTACTCGTTCACGTACGGCGGCAAGACGATGGCGAGGACCGACAACGCCGCGCACATCGCGCCGGTCGGCAACAAGCCGCTCGGCAACGGCAAGTGGGGCCACGCCGATCTCGCCGGTGGCATGTTCGAGTGGATGCTCGACGAAGGCCCGATCGTTCAGGGGCAATGCACCGACTGCGCGAACGTGAACTGGCCGAACGGCGAGGACAAGGATCCGCAGGCGTTCATGGACCAGCCCGAGTTCAAGAACCCCGGCGGCATCGACTGGTGGAAGGGCGGCGCTCGCGCCGTCCGCGGCAGCGCGTGGGACAACGCAAACGGCTTCGCCAACGCGCAGACGAAGGCGGAGATCGAGTACTACACGAGCTACCCGGTCCTCCGAACGTACCGCGCCCTCGGCGGCCGCTGCGCGCGCGATCTCTGACTCTGCTCGCGGCGCGGGGCGCTCAGGGGAGCTCGACCTCGCCGGTCAGCACTTCGAGGAACGCCGGCAGCTCGTGCTGGACGGTCGTGTCGAAGCTCGGCACCCACTGCTCGGTCGTGCCGATCGCCGACGGATCGGCGTGCTCGAGGCCACGCTTGCCGTAGTGCTCCGAGACCTCGAGGAGCGTCTTCAGCATGCCGCCATGACTGTACGGGGCTGACCCCGCGATGCCGCGAAGCGTCGGGGTCTTGAACGCGCCGAGCATCAACGGCTCGTCGACGAGGAACGGCTTCGCGGCAGAAGGCGCGTCGCTCCACTTCGACGATGCGAGGAACTCGGCCGCCGCGAGCTTCAGGAGCCCGTCCTCGCGACCGCGATCGGGCTGCTTGTCCTGGCGGCCCGTCGGGAATCGGATCACGTGGAAGGCGTCGTTCGTGAGGCGAGGCCCCCAGTGGCACTGCGCGCATCCGCTGCGTAGGAAGAGCTGGAGCGAGCGCTTCTGCACGGCCGTGAGCGCGCCGAGATCGCCGCTCGCATAGCGGTCCAGCGCGTTCGGCTTCACGCGCATCCCTCGCTCGAAGGCGGCGATCGCCTTGCCGACGTTCACGAAGACGCGCGTGACCTTCTCCTTGTCGGCCGCGGAGAGCGTGTCGTACGCGGCGTCGCCGGGCTTGCCGCTCGCCGGGATCGACTCGAGATCGGGCAGCGGGTACTTCGCCCCGAACACGGCCTCGTATTCGGTCCGATAGCGCTCCGCGATCTGATGCACGACGAAGAGGCGACTCCCGCCGAACTCCTTCGCGTCCTCGAACGGCCCGAGCGCCTGCATCCACAGCGTGTCCGCGCGGCCGTCCCAGAACTGCCAGCGCGAGTGCGCGGAGAGCGCGATCGCGGGCGAATTGCGGTCCCCCGTCTCGACACCGACGGCTTGCGGGACACCGTCGCCGAGCTCCCGCGCCGGATCGTGACAGGTCGCGCACGACACGGTCCCCGACGGAGAGAGGCCGACGTCGCTGAAGAGGACCTTGCCGAACGCTCGAGCGGCCGGCAGGTCGGCGTACTCGTTCGTCGGATCCGGCGGGAGCTCGAGGGCGTCGAGCCTCATCCCACGGATGAGGTCCATCTGGTTCTCGGTGAAGTGCCCGTCGATCACCGGCGGCGACACCAGCTCCGGTCGCGGTACGCCATCGAGATCGGCGAGCTCCACCTCGATCCGCGTGGCGAGGCTCAGCGGATCGGGATCGCTCAGCGTGCTCAGGATCTTCATCGTGCGCGTGTCGATGAAGACGTAGTCGGGGAGCGGCTCGCGCGAGAGGAGCGCCGGAGCGAACCTGTGATCTGGGTCGAGGGCGAGCTTCGAGCTCGGAGCGTCGACCTTCGCGCGCCATCGCGCCAGGGCCGGGAGGTGCGCCGAGACGTTGTCTTCGTCGGCGATGAGGAGATCGAGGAGAAGGAGCCTGCCCGCGAACCGCGGCTCCTCGAGGAAGCGCTTCGTATTCGCGGCCTGCCACAGACACGGTCCGCACCAGGCCGCGCTCGACCGCACGATCAAGAGGCGCGATCGTTCGGCACACGGCTCGAAGAAGCTCTCGATCGTGACCGGACCGTCCGCGCTCTCGAAGGACAGCCCGGCCGGCACGGTGCCGAGCACGCTGACCTCATGAGGCCCGGGCGGGTACGCGGCGGTGGGCTTGCCGTCGACACAGAGCGCGACGTCGCCATCTCCGCCCGCGTCCTTCGTCGTCGGACCTGCGGCAGCGGGCGGATCGTCACTGCAGGCCGCCGCGATGGCGGCAAGCGCAAGCGCGAGCGTTCCGAACGCGAGAGAGCGTGACCACGCCATGGCTTGTCGCATAGCACGGCCCTCGCGCGCGGTCAGGCGAGGCTACCAGCTCGCCGCGAGCCCACGCGGGCCGACACCTAGGCGGGGTGATGCCCCCTGCGGGGGTGTCGCACGCCGCCCATCGGGAGAGAGCGCATAGAACGTCGCCCCACCCACGAAGAGCACTGCGCCGGCGATGACGGCGATCGTCGCGCCGGTCGCGAGACCGTAGGCGCTGTCGGCATCGGTGACGGCGTCCGCAGGGCACCCGCGAGGCGCGTCGCTGCAACGAGCACGCGCGTCCTCGTAGTTTCCCTGCGCGATGACGCCCATCAGACCTCCGGCAAGGAGCGCGGCACCGCCGACACCGGCGAGGATCACGCCCGTGGTCTTCATCGTCGACCACCCGCTGCTCGCAGGCGTGTGAGCGGGCATGGCCAGCACCGGCGCCGGGATCGACGCCGGTGGCGCGGGGAGCGGCTCGAGCCGCGGGACGGCGACCTCGACCTTCGGCTCCTCCACGGTCACGCGCGTCTCCCACGGCGCATGTCCCTCGGCGGACGCGGCGATGACGTGCTCGCCGGGGTCGACCGGGATCGGGAAGCCCCACTCACCGGGAGTGAGACGAGCGCCGTCTCGTGTCACGACGAGACCGGCGACGCGGCTCGACTCCTCCACGACGACGGACAGACGAAGGAGCTTCGGCTCGAGCGTCTCGGCGCGTGTCCGTGCGGCAGTCTCCCAGTCGGGCCTCGCAGCCTTGCGCGCGAGCACCTCCGCTTCACGGAACGCCCCCCATGCGCTCGCGGTCTGGCCATTCCGCTCGTAGCAGTTGGCGAGGTTGAGCAACGTGCTCGTCTTCGGATCCGCCTCTTGGCTCGCGAGGAACTTCGGGCACGCAGCGACGAAGTTACCCGCTTCGGCGTCGGCGAGCGCGCTGTCGAAGAGCTCCTGCGCGCGCGCACGTGGATCCAACCGCGGCTCCACGACCTCGTCCGCGCGTGCCTCGAGACCTGTCGTCATGACGGCGAGGACGCTCGCCGCGAACGCGCAGCGGATGAACCGCGACCGCTTCATTCCCGCACCCGGATGAAGCCGCCCGTGCTCGCCGGCTCGGGAGCCTTCGAGGGCGCGGACGTCGCGCTCGCGGGCGCGGACGCCTTCGGACGCGGAGGCGACGCAGCAACCGCAGCCGGACGCGTGGTCGGCGCGCTCGCTCTCGGCGCCGGGATCTGGCTTTCGATCGGCGCCGCCGATGATGCCGGTGTGGTCGTCGTCGCGCTTGCGCCGATCGACGGTGGTGCCTGTGACGGCGGCTCGGGCGGAGGTGCAGGCGCTGCGGACACCGCGGTCGTCGCGCCGGTCGTCACCGCCGTCGGCACCGTCGCTCCGCTCCCGCGTCCGAGCACGACCGCCACGCCCGCGAGCGCAATCGCAACGCTGGCGACGGCGACGATCCCGCGCCGGCTCTTCTTCTCGACCCGAGCGGCGTTCGTCGTTCCCCACGCCGACGATGCCGGTACTGCGTCGGGCGCGCTGCCGTCGTCCGGAGCGGGCTGCCGATCGTCGCCGACGGCGCGCTCGGTCACGGCCGTACCGGTGATGACGTGCTCCTCCGAGATGTGCTTCTGCTTCGCAACGGAGGTCGGGTTCGGTCCCGTCGTACGTCCGGGATCGCTCGTCCGCGCCGCGTCCGAGACGCTCGCCGCATCCGCCGTCTCGCCGCTCGAGGGGACGCTCGGCAGAGGCTTGCGCGTGCCCGCGCGTTCGCCTCCTGCGAGGATGCCGATCGTACGGGCCGCCGAGCCGTGATCGGCCGGCGCTGCGAACGGCTCGAGCGCCGATGCGAGCTCGCCGATGTCGACCCAGCGCGCCTGCGCGTCTTTCTCGAGACACCGCATCACGACGTCGGACAGCTCGCGCGGCACGTCGGGCCTCACCTCGTGGACCGAGCGGCAGCCCTCCTGGGCCACCTTGAAGCAGAGATCGAGCAGCGTGTCGGCCTCGAAGGGGACCTTGCGCGTGAGCAGCTCGTAGGCGATCGCGCCGAGCGCCCAGATGTCCGATCGCTCGTCGACGTACTTCGACGACCGCATCTGCTCGGGTGCCATGTAGAGCGGCGAGCCGAGGAGCATCTCCGTCTTCGTCAGCGAGAGCATGTCGCTCGAGTTGGGGTTGATCGACTTCGAGATGCCGAAGTCGAGCACCTTCACGAGCGCGCGCCCGTCGGGGCTGCGCGAGAGAAACAGGTTCGCCGGCTTGAGGTCACGATGGACGATCCCGAGCGCATGCGCCTCGGCGAGGCCCTCGCATGCCTGGAGCATCCAGCTCACGGCGTCCTCGATCGCGAACTGTTCGGTCGACGCCTTCAGCTCGGCGCCGAGGTCGCGGCCGTCGAGGTACTCCATCACGATGTACGCGCGCCCGTCGTCCATGCGACCGACGTCGAGCACCTTCGCGACGTGCGTCCCCTTCAGCTTGACCGATGCTCTGGCCTCGCGGACGAAGCGCCCGACCAGCTCGTCGTTCGTCGCGGCCTGCGGCAACAGGAACTTGAGGGCGACCCGTTGCTCGAGCTCGAGGTGCATCGCCGAGACGACGACCCCCATTCCGCCGGCCCCGATCACCCCCTCGATACGGTACTTCGCGGCGAGGACATCACCCTCCTTGACGGGGGCGGTCGGGTTCTGGGGAGCGACCATCCGAGCGGCCCATTTTCTCCTCTTGGCCCGACATTCGCAATGCCGGCGGCCCCGAAGACCGCCACTGAGCGACAAATCCTCGGATACGGGCTACTACCGCGGAAATGCAGCGGCGTTGCCGCCGTCGACGGTGACCACGCACCCCGTGGTGGCCTTGGCCCGAGCCAGCCAGGCAAAAGACTCGGCGACGTCCCGCGCGGTGACCTCCCGCACGAGAAGGTTCGAGCGGAAGTAGTCGTCCACCGTGATGCCACGCGCCGCCGCGCGCGACTCGACCATGCCGCCACCGAAGATGTTGGTGCGGATCCGGTCTGCGTTCACCGCATTCGAGCGGATCCCGTGCTTGGCGAGGTCGACCGCGTACTGGCGCATGAGCGAGACGAGGGCCGCCTTCGGGACGGCGTACGGGCCGAAGCCCGGCCCCTGGTTGAACGCGCTCTTGCTGGCGTTGAAGAGAAGGCAACCTCCGCGACGCTGAAGCGTCATGAGGTGCGTCGCGGCGCGGGCGACGTTCACGTGCGACAGGAGGTTGAGCTCGAGCGAAGCGCGCAGCGCTGCCTCGCCCTCGGCCGTCTCGAGCTTCCCCTCCGCCGCCGATCCCGCGTTGCTCACGACGAGATCGACACCACCGAAGGTCTGCGCGGCGAGCCGAAATGCGCGGGTGACGTCCTCCGCCTTCGTGACGTCGCAGACCACCGTCACAACTTGAGACCGCTTGCCGATCGCGCGCGCCGCTGCGTCGAGGCCGGCCTCGTCGCGATCGCACAGGACGACGTGCGCCCCGAGCTCGACGAACAGCTCCGCGGTCCCGAGGCCGATTCCGGACGCCGCTCCGGTCACGAGCGCGACGCGCTTCGCGAGCGGGAGCTCGGCCTCCTTCTTGAGCTTCGCCTGCTCGAGGCTCCAGTACTCGACGTCGAAGAGATCATCGAGCCCGACGGGCGCGTACTCGCCGACGACCTCGGCCTGCTCGATTACGTCGATTGTGTGCTCGTAGACGTCGGCCGCGATCTCGGCCTCCTTCTTCGTCTTGCCGATCGCGCACAGGCCGATGCGCGGAAGGAGGAGAACGCGCGGCCACGGGTCGAGCCGCTTCTTCGTGACGCCCTTCTTCGCGACCATCTCGTCGAAGTAGGCGTCGTAGCGGCGCGCATACGAAGCGAGCTCGCGGTCGAGATTCGCGGCGAACGCGCTCGCGTCGTCGTACGACGGCGTGACGAGATGAAGCGGCCACGGCTTCGTCCGGAGCACATGGTCGGGCGTCGCGCAGCCGCGCTGGGTCAGCGCCGCAGCGTCGTCGCGATCGAGGAACGCGAGGATGCGCGGCGACGTCCGGAGCGTGACGATCGGCGCGCGCTCCGGCGCATCGTCCGCGGCGCGCGCAAAGGCTCCGCGGACGACCGCGAGCGCGTTCGTGACGGCGGTCTCGCTCGGCGTCGCGGTCGAGCGTGCGGTCGCCGTCGCCTTCGCGGGCCGTCCGGCGGCGTAGCGCTCGCACTTCGAGACGGCCTCGATCATTCGTTCGTAGCTCTCCTTCGCGGTCGCGCCGAACGTGAAGATGCCATGGCGTTCGAGCACCATCACCGACGGCGATCGGCCGGCCTTCACCGCGGCGTCCCACGCCTCCTTACACGCACGCGCGAGCCCGAAGCCGGGCATCACGTACGGGATGAAGAGCAGGCTCGCGCCGAAGATCTCCTCGGCCCTCGCGCGCGCGTCGTTCTGATCGACCACGGAGAGAAGAGCGTCGGCGTGGGTGTGATCGATGAACGTCGCGGGCAGCGCCGCATGGAGCAGCGTCTCGACGCTCGGCGTGGGCGCGCTCGCGTCGAGGAGGGCGAGGCGCAGCTCGTTGACCATCTGCTCGTCGCTCATCGCGGGGAGCTCGAGGAGGCGCATCAGCGACGCCATGCGGACGGCGGGGTGCCCCGGCGGCTCGATGGTCGCGAGGTCCCATCCCGATCCCTTCACGTGGAGCACGTCGACGGTCTCGCCGAAGATCGTCGTCGCCTTCGCCTTCACGCTCGTGTTGCCACCGCCGTGGAGGACGAGCGCCGGCTCGGCACCGAGGAGACGCGCGCTGTACGTGCGGAGGGCGAGCTCCTCGCTCACCTCGGGCTTTCGACCATCCACCGCGCTCGCGGCCTCGGCGTCGTTCCAGCGGCTCTTCATCGTGCCGCGTTCATAGCGCGGAGGAGGCCCCGTTGGGAGGGGCCAGCGCAGGCCGCCGCCGAGCGCCCGCGGCCACGTGGCCTCAGGGGAGCTCGGGCTGCGCGGTGACGGTAGCGGGGATCGTCAGCACGACGTTGCCGTCGGCGAGGAACTCGATCTCCGTCCTTCCCTGCTGCCACCCGATGAAGGTGTAGTTCCGATCGTTCACGGCGCGGTTGACCTCGACGATGCTCGGGTCCTTCGAGCGAACGCCGAGCGGCATCTGCTCGTTGTCGTCGTTCCAGACGGCGATGTGAGCCGTGATGGCGAGGCCGTGGGGCAGATCGAGGCGCTGGGTGTTGACGGTGCCGCCGAGCGTCCCCTGCCCCTTCACGGCGGAGATCTCGGTGCGATCGTACTCGGGCCCGCACGCGGCGACGCCGAAGACGAGGCTCGCGAGGACGACGGCCGTGCCGAGGACGTTCTTCATCGAGCGGCTCACTGCGTCACCTCCACGTCGATCTCCTTCACCAGGCCGCCCGCGTCCGCCTTGATCTTGGTCTTGCCGACCCCCTTCGCGCGGAGGTTCACGACGCGATCGCTGTAGCTCTCGACCACGACCACATCACTGGCATCCGACGTCCATTCGACCGGGATCGATCCGGCCACCGCCTTCAGGTTGTACTCGGCGACGACGCGGTAGCTCGGCGTCTGGTCGACCTTCAGGTTCAGCGCCTGGATGCGCGGCGGGACGTTGCCCTTCGCAACGTCATAGTTGGCGTCGTAGACGATGAGCGCGTCGGGCTTGACGATCTTCAACGTCACGTAGTCGATCACGGTGCCGCCGCTGTCGCGCACCATCACCGTCCCGTAGCCGGGCTTCACCGCGGCGAAGCCGTCGGGGCCCTGGCTGACGTACGGTCCGATGGCCACGGTCTTGATGCCCTCGTAGCGCTTCTCCTTGATCACGATGACGGGGCCCTGCTGGTTCTTGGCCACGAAGCGCACGTCGAACGTCGCGCCGCTCGCGATCGCGTCGGGGAAGCGCTTCGCGTCACCCGAATACGGAAGGCATGCGAGGCCGTCATCGCAGGCGAAGAGGAAGTCTCCGTTGCCGAGCTCCCCTTCCTTGTACGCCTCGCTGCCGGCCGTGGGATTGCCGCTGCACCCAGCGAGCGCGCCGATGGAAAGAGTGACCGTGGCGATCATCATCGCCATCCCTCTGCCTGTGACCGATCGAGCCTTGTTCGTTTGCATGACGTGACCCTTCGAGCGCGCGACACCGCACGCTGCCAATCAGAGTACCGCTCTTCGCGGCTTGCGACGCGCGGAGCCCCCGCCCGCGCGTCACACCTCGTTCGAGGAGAAGGAAGAACGAGAAGCGAAAGAAGCGAAGAAAGAAGAAGCGCAAGGATGAGGGGCTGGGACCGAGGCGCCGACCACCGCCAGCACCTCGGCCCCTCACCCCGGTCGGCGTCGAGCGACGCCAGAAGAACGAGACGACCTGGGAGCGGCTCGTCCTCCCTCGAAAGCGAAGGAAGGCGAAGTGCCAGGACCTATCGCAACGCTCGTGCCGCCGGCCGGACTACCCGCGAAACCCGCGTAAAACACGCGATCCCGCACGCTCAGCCGCCCGCGGGCGCTCGGCTCGACGCTCGCGATGCCCTGACATCCGTGCCATCCCTCCGTAGTCGGCCGGAAACATGGCAACGGCGCCGTCCTGCCGTGAACGGCTGGGCTCACCCCGCGCCTCCGCTCCACCGCCTAGAGCCACAAAACCCCCGGCCGCGAGGCGTTCCTTCAAAAAACTCGCGCCCGCGCGAGAATCTGGTTTGACACTGAGACCCGAGGAAGGGTAAACGCTTTGGCTCTCTTAGGCGCGTAGCTCAGTGGTAGAGCACTACCTTGACACGGTAGGGGTCGTTGGTTCAACCCCAATCGCGCCTACAACTTTGTAGCGAAAAACAAGCGGGTTGAGTGCTTCGGCACTCAGCCCGTTTTGCTTTCCTCACCACCTGCGGAGGGTGCCTCCCCACCACCCTCACCACTTGCGCCCGTCGTCGACGAGGCGGAGGGCGAGCTGGGCGGGCGTCGAGAGGCGGATGACCTTCGCGAGCGCCGCGCGCTACTCGGCACCGTTCACCGTCGAGTAATGGTGCTGCGTGGGCTCGGTGAGGTGGCCCGAGATCGAGCGCGTCACGAGGTCGTCGACCTGCGCCGCGCGCGCTCGTCGAGCGTGCGCCGGCACGTGCACTGCGTGAGGTGCTTCTCGATCCCGAGCTCGACGGCCGTCTCGGCATGTCTTGCTTCGTCGTTCGCATCACCTCGTCACCGAGGGAGCGCGAGCGACGAACGAGGAGGCGCCCTGATCCCGCACGTCGGTTGAAGGAGGCACGCCTGCCGGCCAATGCTGCGAGCGTCGAGGAGGTCACGTGCGAACCGGCGCGCGGTCTCGACAGAGCCGTCGTGCGCTCACTCTCGACGTGCCAGTGGGCGCGCGAAACACAATGCGACCATCACCGGAGCGACGGCCACCGGGAAGACCTTCCTTGGAACCGCGCTCGCACGGGCGTCGTGTCGAAGCGGCAATCGCGCGCTCTGCACACGAGCACCGCGGTTGCTTCACGAGCTTTCGATCGCGCGCGGCGACGGCTCGTACACGACGATGCTCCAGAAGATCGCGCGCGCCGATGTCCGCGTCCTGGATGCTCTCCTCATCGCACCGCTCGAAGAGCAGGAGCGACGCGATCTCCTCGAGGTGCTCGAAGATCGCTACGACCGCGCGTCGACGGTGATCACCACGCAGGTGCCCACGAAAAAGTTGGCGAGTCCCTCGCAGATCCCACGCTCCCCGACGCGATCTGCGATCGAGTGATCACAACACGCACGTCGTCTCGCTGCGGGCGGCTCGATGAGAAAGAGGAAGGCAATCGTTACCGAAGCCGCATCTGTATCCTGCGCGATGGAAACGTCGCGTATCGCTCCAAGAAGGTGAGCCGAAACCGTGTAGCCGCGCGCTCCGGCGCGCCACGGCATCCTCTTGCCGCAAGCACCATGCGGCCAGCCCGCAGGCCTCGGACTGTCCTCTTCGAGCAATCTTCCAGTCCCGCACCTGGGACGCGGCACTCGGTATGCGGTACGCCTGGTAACCCGCGGTTCCATCCGCCGATCTCTTGCTCGCCCGGATACACGCCCAACGCGCGCTGCCATTTTCGCCACGAGGGCCGTGCTCGCTACGACGTGTTGGGGCGAGGCCGAGCGATACATAATCGATGGTGCCGCTGTCGCCTCAACTGAGGTGCTCCTGCGAATCGGGCATTGATTGACAGAGAGAAAGTTGCCGCTCGTGCCATGTCACAGCCGGCGACCCAACGTCGCTCCGCGGGGCACACAGCTGCACCTCGTTTCGACGATCTCGCGTCTTCGCTCGCCGCGACATCGTCGCTCGCGCGCCTCGAGGCGATCCCGCACGTACCCAAACGTGCGCATGTGTCGTTCTGGCATATGTCCTGCAGTCCCGACACATCGCTGTAAAGGGGGAGTCGGTTGATGACGTTGAAGCAAGAAGGATCCTGCTGTCGTTCGCCCGTCGACATCAGCGTTTACAGCGTTCTGCGGGGCCGCGCATGACCAAGGATCTGACGACTCCCCATCTCCCACGTGAGATCGCGGTCCGCTATTTCCCGATCATCCGTCGGGCGGCGCGCCGCATGGCACGCCGACTCCCCTCACACGTATGCGTCGATGACCTCGTCGGTGCCGGGTTCGTAGGTCTCGTCAAAGCGTACCGACAGTACGACGCTGCACGCTGCGACCGTTTCGAGCCGTACGCCGAGCTTCGGATCCGCGGCGCGATGTTCGACGAGCTCCGCTCGCACGATCCACTTCCCCGCGATCTGCGCGCGATGCTTCGCAAGGCGAACATGGCCACACGGCAGCTGCAGACGCAGCTCGGCAGAGCCCCCACCGACGCCGAGGTGGCGAGCCAGCTCTCGCTACCGCTCGAGACGTATCGCCAGATCCGCGCGCTGACGGAGTTCCGTCCGATAAGCATCAATACACACGCAAATGACGACCGGGAGGCGCCGGTGGAGTTCAATGATCCGTCTGCGATCGCGGCGGACGAGGAGCTCGCGAAGGCAGACTCGAGGCGCGCGGTCGCGCAGGCCATCGAGGCACTTCCGCGACGACTTGGCCTAGTGCTGGAGCTCTACTACTGCGATGATCTGACGATGCGTCACATCGGCAGCCTGCTCGGCGTGACCGAGTCCCGCGTGTGCCAGCTTCGCGCAGAGGCTATCAAGCTCCTCCGCGCGTCCATGGGCGAGCCTCCCCGAGCGGGCGGCCTTCGTGAGCCTCGCGATGCTCGGCCCCCGCATGATGAGGCCGGCACGCGCGCTCCTCGACACCCGCCATCATGCGTCGATGCTGGCCTTCTCGAGAGTGGCCACACGAAACCCGCTTCGAAGCGCCAGCCGAGTGGCTCTACCGGGTCTGGCTCAGTTCCGGACCAACGAGAACCACTGCTTCGCCGCCGGCCCGTTGGAGAAGCGCTCATGAGCAAGCTCGAGGCCCGCCAAGCGCTTTTCGGCGCCCTCGGAGATCGCTCTGCCCTCCCCGCCGGAGACGCGGACTTCTTCTGATGAACGCTAAACGCACGGCTCAGGCCTGGATCCGATGCGCCCGGAGCCTGCCCACCGCTGGCACGCCGCGCAGTGCCTGCGTGGGGATTCGGCGAGGTCCACTCCACGCTGCATCTCATGATGCAGGCACGATCGACATACCACTTTACACATCACTCGAGCACAACTCTGCACGAGATAAATGGATGCAATTCGCATAATCGAATACCTGATGCTGCGCAGGGGCTGGAGTCGCCCCGCGCGCGAAAGTCGCCGCTACCGCGCAACGAGACGCCAGCCTGCCGCCCGCAGCATGCTTTGCGTGCATTACCCACAGATAGGACGGCGAGATCGAGCTGCCGCTGGAGCGCGCGGAGGTAGCCGAGAAGCGCGGAGACGATGACGTGGATGAGGACGCTCGCGAGCTCGAGGGCTCGAGCGCGACAGACGCCACGGAGTTGACGACGGGCGCGGTGCCCTCGGCCATATAGAGGCGGCGCCCAGCTCGTCGAGAGCGGTCTGCACGGTGGACTCAGCGAGGAAGCTCTGTCCGCGGCCGTGCGGATGGCGGTGCGCAGCGTCTTGGAGTCGACGCGAAGGACGCCGCGGGCGGAGCGGAAGAGCATCTCCATTCTTGTATCGGCGAGGATCTTCTGTGAGGCCCCAGCGGCCTCGAGGCGTGCTCGATGGCGGCAACGAAGACCTCGGGATCGAGGGGCTCGAGGCGGTCTCGACGGCGATGCGCGAGCGGAGAGCAGCATGCTGCTGCATGTGAAGGCGCCGCATGACGGAGGCCGACAAGTCAGAAGGTCAAACAGACGCGGCTGTCGAAGGCGAAGTCGAGAAGCCCCGCGAGATCGAGGAGGAAGGCATCGGAGAGGTGCGCTTCGTCGACGATGATGGTGGGCGGCGAAGCGCGCGCCGCGGGGCGTGTCCTCGGGCGCCAGATCGCGCGCTCGACAGTCACCCACGTTCGCCAGAGAGCCGCCTTCCCGTCCCGCGCTCACGCCGACGCAGGAGACTCCATCAGCCGGCATTCCCACGAGTGCAATCCGAGACATCAACCATCCGCCGGAGCCACAGAGACCGAGACGGAACATCGTCCTTCGCGCGATCGATAAGTGGCTTTCTCAGGGCAGCTCTTCTCCTCAAGATGGGAGGGGGCCCGTCGATACCTTAGGCGCGCCTTGATCCTGCTTGTCCGATCTGAATCGCCCCCAACCACATCCTCGCGTGAGACGAACACGCCCAGCTTCATCGGCGCCAGCGCTCAGGCGCCTCGACGATGGCGCGGCCCCGAACATCGGGCCTCGCGGAACTGAGCTTCGTGCGACGCGGCTGGAGATCGAAAGCGCATGATAATCGGCCTGCAAGCGTTCGTCGTTGCCCTGCTCGTCACGGCGCTTCTCGTGCCGATCGTACGAAGGCTCGCCGTCAGGATCGGCGCCATGGCACACCCCGGCGGTCGCAATGTTCACCGTCATGTGACGCCGCGGCTCGGTGGTCTCGCCATCGTTGGCGGCTTCGTCGTTGGACTCACGACTGCGCTCCACTTCGCAAGTCCCGCGATTTGGCAGCCCCTCCACGCCGTTCCGGCGCGAGTGGTCGGCGTCCTCCTGGGCGGCGGGGCCATCTGCGCGGTTGGTGCGGTTGACGACATGCGAAGCATAGGAGCCCGCCACAAGCTTGCGCTTCAGACGATCGTCGCCGTGATCGCTTTCTCCTGCGGTCTTCGAATCGATGCCGTGCACATTCCACTGGTCGGAGACGTCGACACGGCGGCGATGACGCTACCGCTCACGGTCATCTGGTTCGTGGCGATAATGAATACGGTCAATCTGATCGACGGGCTCGATGGACTCGCCGCTGGGATCGTGCTGCTCGCCACCGGCCCGAGCTTCATCGTGGCGTCGCTCTCCGGGGACGCGCTCGTCCTCATCGTATCGGCGGCGACCGCAGGTTCGGCGCTCGGCTTCCTCGGCCACAACTACCATCCAGCGCGCATCTTCATGGGTGACTCCGGCAGCTATTTCCTGGGCTACGTCGTGGCCGCGACAGCCCTTCTCGCTCCCCGCGGAGATTCGGCGGCAGTTCCACTATTCGTTTCGATCACGGCGCTTGCCGTCCCGATTCTGGACACGGCCTGTTGCATTGTGCGGAGGCTCGTCCAGGGCCGGAGCGTCTTCGCGCCCGACCGTGGGCACATCCACCACGCGCTACTCGACGCCAGATACACGCCGCAAGGAGCGGTGCTGATCCTCTACCTCGTCAGTGGCAGCCTGAGTCTAGCTGCCGCCAGCCTCGCCTTCGAGCGTCCGTGGCTCGTGTTGGCGTCTCTGCTAGGCGCCGGCGCTGCGGTGATGGCGCTCGCGCACGTCGCGGGTTACCTGCGCGCCGTCCGGATGCTCAGCTCTCGTCGATTGGTCGAGCTCCCTCGGGCAGACGTCTTCGCCTCGGCAGCCTCACCGTCTGCTGATGTGTCGCGGCTGCCAGTAGACGTCGAGGTCGCCGAAGGCGCGCAGCCTGCGCAGCTGGAGCACGGCTTCGGCACCGTTGAGCTACCAACGGGCCCCGTGGAAGTCATGCGGTCCCCCTAACCAGGTAGCGACAGGCGCCCTCGATGACGCCGGTTGGCGATCGGCAGTCCGTCGTGAAGTGCATCTCGCTAACCGAGCAGACGCGTGCGCGTGCGGTCTGCGAGGTAGTCACCGGCTTCTCTCGGCGGACTGCCCCAAACTCGCGGACGTGGCCTCGGGAAACTCGAGCTCGAGCTGGGCGTGTGTCGACGCGCTCCGCCTTCGCGAAGAAGATGCGCCATCGCACCAGCTCCAATTGCTCCTTCAGCGGCTAAGGCGCAACTCAGTTGCGCCGATCCTGAAAGCTCGAAGCGGTCGGCTCACACGTACTCGCTTTGACCGGAGATTCACGCCCGCTCGCCCAACGGGCGGGCGTGAATCGGAGGTCACTCCAAGTGAGCACCGCTATAGTGCGCACGACGGAGCTTGTCGCGCTCGGCGGTCACCTGTGCGCGCGATGCTTCGAGTCGGCGACGCGCATCCGGAGCGCGTCCTCCTCCGAATCATGGTGCGGTCTCGCCACGACCGACACGCCATGTCTCGTAGCCAGCGCGATCGACTCCGTCGAATGGCCAGTGTGGAGCACGGCCTCGATTCGATCGCCCCCTGTGCAC
The DNA here is from genome assembly GCA_001899635.1 of Myxococcales bacterium 68-20. GTDB lineage: Bacteria > Myxococcota_A > Polyangia > Polyangiales > Polyangiaceae > Labilithrix. The sequence continues at coordinate 193,070 of MKVQ01000019.1, forward strand.
GGTCAATGCGCGGCGCGCCGCTTCCGAGGCTCGGTGGAGTCGATCGCGATCCCGTCGAGTAACGCTTCGAGCGTCGCGTCACAGCTCGTCTCCCGCTGGCTCACGAGCTCCGTCCACTGCGCCGCACTCATCCGCGTGCGCGAGAAGATGGATCACCGGCCAGCGCCGCGAAAGACGGGGCTCGTGCAGTGGATACCGAGATGGAGCGAAATCGCGGTGATGCGTACGCGGTAACGCGGGTAAAGCCACCCGCCTTCGCGCCCTCGAGCCCTCAAGGTTCGCGAAGGCGGGCCGATGACTCATGCATGGGACTTGTCGCGCAACAGGCTGGTCGCGCGTCGCCCGCTTCTACAGGGCTCCAGGTGTTTCGCTACGCCCGCGTCGTGCTCGAACAACGCTGGCTCGTCCTCTTCGTCTTCCTCGTGGGAGTAGCACTGTTCGCTACGTGGGCGAAGCAGACACCGAGGGTCTACAAGGCGACCGGAACGATCCTCGTCGAAGCCATGCCGCCGCAGGTCATGGGCGACCAGGTACGCGACGTGATGACAGGGCCGGGCCAGTTCCTAGCCATGGATGACTACCTCCGAACCCAGCGTAGCGTTCTGCTCAGCGACGGGATCGCGCGGCAAGGGATCCAGGTCATGCACCTCGCCAGCGATACGGATTTTTGGGTCGATGGAATGCCCGTCGATCCCAACGATGCCGTCGAACGCTTCGTCGCCTCGCTCACGGTGGAGGTGGTCCCGCGAACACAGATTTTCAGCCTCTCGTACCGACATCGGGACCCGAAGCAGGCGAAGCGCGCTGTCGATGGGATCATCGACGTCTACATCGAAAACAATCTGAAGCTCCGCGAGAGGTCGAACGCGGACGCCTCGCGCTGGCTCGCGGAGCAGGCCGATAGCCTGCGGCAGCGCCTCTCCAAGAGCGAGAACGAGCTCTATCAGTTCAAGGCGGACCACGATCTGCTCTCGGTCTCGCTCGAAGATCGCGCCAACAACGTGACCCAACAGATCGACAAGCTGTCCACCGGCCTCAGCGACGCGCGCCTGCGCAAGGCAGCACTTGTCTCGGGGAGGGACGAGCTACGGAAGATGCGAGCCGCCGATCCATTCAGCGTCGCGCCGGCCGGCGTACCGATGTCGTTGCTCGATCGAAAGGCGCGATACAACGAGGAGAACGAGAAGCTCGTCGAACTTGAAGGGCGCTACGAGCCCGCCCACCCGCTCGTCCGACGGCAAAAGTCGAAGGTGGCGGTCGCAAGGGCCGCCGTGCTCAAGGAGACGGACCTCGTCGTCCTCGGGGCGGAGGCGCGAGCGAACGAGGTGGTCGCCGAAGAACGAAAGATTGCCGGTGAGCTCGCTGCCCTCAAGCAGGACGGCATGCGCGTGAATCGGCTGGAGATCGACTACAACAGGCTCAAGCGCGACACCGGGCTTCTGTCCAAGCAATACGAGCTCGTCGCCCAGCGAATGAAGGAGACGGAGCTCGCAGCGCAATCAAAGGGGAATAACCTCCACGTGCTCGACTACGCGAGGACCCCACGCATCCCGGTGACCCCTAACCTGATGCGCGACGCGCCGCTCGCGCTCCTCGCGAGCCTGGTCGTCGCCGTGGCCGTCGCGTTCGCCGCCCATGCCGCCGACCGGCGGGTCAGAGGGCAGGAGGACATCGAAGGCCGCACTGGACTCCGCGTCCTTGCCTCCATCCCCTTCGTGCGCGGCAGAGGCGACCATCCCATCGCCTATGATCCGTACTCGACCACCGCAGAGCTGTACCGGCTCATCCGCACCAACCTCCTCTTTGCAGATGCCAACCGGCGACTGCGCCGTGTCCTCGTGACCAGCGCCGTGCCGCAGGATGGCAGGACGTTCACCGCGATCAACCTCGCAACGGTGATGGCCCAATGCGAGGACAAGAAGGTGCTCTTGATCGACTGCGACCTGCGCGCGACGCGCGTCGCGTCCGCGCTCGGAATGGGGGAGCACGCGGGCCTCACGGACGTCGTCCTCGGAGCCGCCACCCTCGACGAGGCCATCCAGTCGACCCACATTCCGAACTTGCGGGTGCTCTGTGCGGGGCCGATGCCCCCAAGCCCCGCCGAGCTCCTCGGCGGCCGGCGCTTTCAGGAGATCCTCGACGCCTGCTCGGAGCGCTTCGATTGGGTGATCATCGACTCGCCTCCGGCAGGCCTCGTGAGCGATCCAGTGATTCTGGCGAAGGCGTGCGACGGAGCCATCGTGGTCGTCCGCAGCAAGCATACGACCTACAACCAGCTGGCACGAGCGGAGCGGGCGCTGGCGGACGTCTCCGCGACGGTGCTCGGCGTGGTCCTCAACGGAACGGAGCAGTCGGATGCGGGCTACGGCTACGGCAAGCGGAAGCGCCCCAACTCGCACGCAGCCGTAAGGGCACGCGGTCCCGCATGACGTCTCAGTCGAATTCGTGAGCCGGGCCCTGGCTATATCGAAGACGTCCGCGCGGTCATTCAGCTCGTCGCGACGCGTGCTGCGTACGGCCAGGCCTTCCGCGCTCGACGCTCGAGCATATTCCCGTATGTCGGGGGATGGCGCCAGGTTCGAGGACCGGCGCCGGCGCGTACCCGAACTGAAGAAAATCCACTGACCACCGGGTACCGACGCCGCGTCTCGCTCGACGAGATCGTCGCGCACGTCGGCGAGCGCCACAGGCAGGCCGTCGGCGAGCATGGGAAGAGCGCTCGTCCGCCCCTTCGTTCGCCCGTCGAGGCATCGCTCCCTGCCGGCGAATGACGACCGCCGCTCCGTGCCTGCCCGTGCGTAGCTCAAGACGGTCAGGGCTCAGCCGATGCTCTGCACATGACCAACTCCACCCGGAGCGCTTTCGCTGATGGCGGTCCCCTGTCGCCGTCGCTCGAGATGTTCGCCCGCTCGCGTCGGGTCCCGCGCGCGTCCCGGCCGATCCGCGTGTGTCACCTCGGCAAGTTCTATCCACCGCACTGGGGTGGCATCGAGACCCATGTACGCCTGCTGGCACGCGCACAGGTCGAGGCCGGCGCGAGCGTGCGCGTGATCTGCGTCAATCATCTCGACGAGAGCGGGAGCAACGTCCTCGATCGCAACCTCACGAGGACACCAACTACGGAAGAGCATGACGGGGCGGTGCACGTCGTCCGCTTGGGACGGCCCCTGTCGATGGCAAAGCTCGATGTCTGCCCGGACCTGATGCGCGTGCTCGGTGACCTTCGGCGAGATCCCGTGGACATCGTGCACCTCCATGTCCCCAATCCTCTGATGCTCCTCGGGCTCGCGCTCTTGCCGCCGCCGACGCCGCTCGTCGTGAGCTACCACAGCGATGTCGTGCACCAGAAGGTCCTCGGCAAGGCGCTGCGTCCGTTCGAGCGCTGGGGCCTCACGCGCGCAGCGCGCATTCTCACGACGAGCCCGCCTTACGCCAGTGGGTCACCGCTACTCGGCGAGTTTGCGTCGAAGATCGAGGTCGTACCGCTGAGCGTCGACCTCTCCGCGTTCACGTCACCCAGTCCGGCTGCGCGGCAGCACGCCGACGAGCTCCGGCGCCGGTACGGTGCCCCGCTATGGCTCTCCGTTGGCCGGCTGGTGCCGTACAAGGCCCACGCGGTGGCACTCGAAGCGCTCCGACACGCTCCCGGCCGACTCATGATCGTCGGCGACGGTCCGCTGGAGACCAAACTCAGACATCGAGCGCAGGAGCTCGGGGTCGCTGATCGGGTGATCTGGAGAGGGGCCATCTCGGACGCCGAGCTCGTCGGCAGCTATCACGCGGCGACGGCACTCTGGTTCCCTAGCAATGCGCGCAGTGAGGCATTTGGGCTCGTGCAAGTCGAGGCCATGGCGAGCGGCTGTCCCGTCATCAACTGCAGCGTCCCTGACTCCGGCGTCGCGTGGGTCAGCCAGCACGAAAAGACCGGGCTCACGGTTCCTCGTGACGATCCGGGCGCGCTCGCGGCCGCGGCTCGCCGGCTCTTGGACGATCCGCGTCTCGCCGCGCGCCTTCGAGCCGGTGCACGCGAGCGAGCCGTGCGGAAGTTCGGTCATGACCGCATGGCTCGAGAGTCTCTCGATCTCTACCGACAGATGCAGGGGGGGGCGGTCGCCCCAGGAGTCTGCGCACAATGAGCCGCCGTCGGCGTCTGCTGTCGATCGCGCATTCCTACGTCGTCGCCCTCAACCGGCGACTCGCGCACGCCATCGCGAAGGAAGGCGAGCACTGGGAGGTAACGGCGGTAGCGCCGACCTTCTTCCACGGCGATCTGAGACCGATCCGACTCGAGCACGGGCCGGCCGAGGCGAGCTCGCTCGAAGGCGTCCAAGCGTACCTCTCGCGATCGCCACATCTCTTCGCGTACGGAGGTCGTCTCGCGCGCATCCTCGCGCAGGATTGGGACATGGTTCATTGCTGGGAGGAACCCTTCGTGCTCGCCGGCGCGCAGGTCGCCATGTGGACACCACGCCGTACGCCCGTCGTGTACACGACTGCCCAAAACCTCCCGAAGCGATATCCGCCGCCGTTCTGCTGGACCGAGCGATTGTCGCTAGAGCGCGCGTCCGGCTGGATGGCAATGGGCCACACGGTCGCCGAAACGCTGGCGAACCGCCCTGGATATCGAAGCAAGCCGTGGCGTGTCGTTCCTTTGGGCCTCGACGTGAATCAGTTCCGACCGGACCTTCGCGCCGGCGCCGCGGCGCGAGCCCAGCTCCGGCTTCGTGCGTCGGGAGCACCGGTGGTCGGCTATCTGGGGCGCTTCGTTCCGGAGAAGGGCCTCCCGCTCCTCATGAGCGCGCTCGCGGAGCTCGAGACTCCGTGGCGAGCGCTCTTCGTCGGCGGAGGTCCGCTGGAGCCCGAGCTGCGGCGCTGGGCTGCCCGCTATGATGACGATCGCGTCCGAATCGTGACGGGCGTCAAGCACGACGATGTGCCATCTCATCTGAACGCGATGGATATCCTCTGCGCGCCGAGTCAGACGACGCGCTCGTGGCGAGAGCAGTTCGGCAGGATGCTCATCGAGGCCTTCGCGTGCGGTGTTCCGGTGATCGCGAGCGATTCGGGCGAGATCCCCCACGTCGTCGCGGATGCGGGGGAGATCGTCGGCGAACGAGATGTCGACGCCTGGCGGCTCGCCATCGGGACGCTCCTCGAGAGCCCGTCGCGCCGGTACGAGCTCGCCCAAAAAGGCCGTGCGCGAGCGGAGACGACGTACAGCTGGTCCGTCGTCGGCCGGCAGACCCTGAGATTCTTCGACGAGCTCGTCGACGATGCACGGAGCGAAGCCGCATGAGCGCGGCTCGCTCCATCGCAGTACTCGCCGATTACGCCGAGGAGAACTGGACGAGCATGGACCTCGTCGCGACGATGCTCGTCGACGAGGTCTCGAAGAAGCGCGAGAGCGGTGTCGCCGTCGCGCGCATCTGTCCTCCGTTCCGGCGGCACTTCGGGCGCCTAGGGGATAGGAGCAGGACGCTGATCAACGCGGACCGCGTGCTCAACCGACTCGGACACTATCCGCGGTACCTTCGCCGTATCCGGGACGGCTTCGACCGTTTTCACATCGCCGATCACAGCTACGCCGGCCTCGTGCACTACTTGCCAAGGGAGCGTACAGGCGTGTTCTGTCACGACCTCGATCTCTTCCGTTGCCTCATCTCTCCCGAGCCGACGCCGCGCCCCTTCTGGTTTCGGGCTATGGCGCGACGCGTCCTGTCCGGGCTCCAGTCGGCGAGCGTGGTCTTCTACTCTACCGGCGCGGTGAGGCGCGAGATCGAGCGGCACGGGCTCGTGGATTCAGCGCGCCTGGTTCAGGCACCGTTCGGCATCTGTCCGGAGTTCGCTCCCGGGCCGGCGACTCCGGACCCGGCGGCGGGCATCGTCGCTCGGCTCGGCGGTGCACCGTTCTTACTCAACGTGGGAAGCGCCCTCCCACGCAAACGGCTCGACGTTTTGCTCGAGGTCTTTGCGCATGTCCTCCGGCGCGTCCCGGAGCTGCGTCTCGTGCAGGTCGGCGCAACGTGGACCGAAGCGCATCGGGCGCTCATCGCCCGCCTCGGGATCGGTCAGCACGTCATGCAGCTCCGGGGGATCGAGCGCCCCGTGCTCGCAAGCCTCTACCGGCGGGCCGCGGTCGTGCTCATGACGACCGAAGCCGAGGGATTCGGGCTCCCGCTCATCGAGGCGCTCGCTTGCGGGTCGACCGTCGTCGCGAGCGACTTGGTCGTCCTTCGCGAGGTCGGCGCCGATGCGGCGCTCTACCGGCCTGCCGGTGATGTCGAGGCGTGGACGGACACGGTCGAGGGCGTGCTTCTCGGGACCGTGCAGGTGCCGTCCCGTGCCCAGCGCCTCCATGGCGCGGAACGATATTCCTGGTCGCGGCACGCCGACACCATCCTCGGCGCATATGGCCTCACGCCGTCCATCCGTATGGCACCTGCCCAGCAGCACTCTTGGCGAACACGCACAAACGGCGCCGTCGCAGGCTATCAGCAGCTTCCACGCGCGCAGAGGGAGGGAGCTTGAGGATCGCACTGGTCTCCCATGACTTCGTCCGGAATGACGGGCAGGGTCGGGTTAGCTACGAATTGGTACGTGGTGCGCTTGCACGCGGACACGACGTGCTCCTCCTCGCCGACCATGTAGAACCCGACCTCGTCGAACATGGTGCTGAGTGGCACCCCTTGCACCCGCGTTTCCAGCGCCCGCAGCTGTTCAAGGATCGGGACTTCGCACGGCGCGCGTCGGAGGCAATTCGTCGCGTTCGGCACCGTGTCGACATCATCCACGCCAATGGCTACACGCTGACCGTACCCCACCACGTCAACACTGCGCACTTCGTGCATGCAGCGTGGCTGCGCTCTCCGGTCCGCCGCCTCACCCAGGGCCGCGGAATCCGTAGTCTCTACCAGTGGGCATACACATGCGCCAATACGACCTGGGAGCGGAGCGCATTCGCGCAGGCGGAAGTCGTGGTCGGTGTTTCGGAGCAGGTACGCGGTGAGTTGCTGGCGGTAGGTGTCCCTCCGGAGAAGGTCCGCGTCATATCCAATGGAGTGGACCTCGACGAGTTCCGCCCGGGAGCGGTCGATCGGGCATCGATCGGGCTGCCTCCCGCAGGACCGCTGGCACTCTTCGTCGGCGCCCTCCGCACGGGGCGCAAGAATCTGGACACCCTTCTCCACGCACTGGCCCGCCTCCCCGAGCTCCAGCTCGCCGTGGTCGGCGATGTGGAAGGGAGCCCCTATCCTCAGTTGGCGCGGGAGCTCGGACTCGCCCAGCGCGTGACCTTCCTCGGCTTTCGGCGAGACGTGGCGACGCTCATGCGCGCTGTGGATGTCCTCGTCTGTCCGTCCCGCTACGAGCCGTTCTCCCTCGTCGTCCTCGAGGCAATGGCCGCGGGCTTGCCAGTCGTGACCACACGCACCGTGGGTGCGGCCTGCCTTGTCACGCCCGAATGCGGCGTTGTTCTCGACGACCCGGACAACGTGGAGACGCTTGCCGCGGCGCTGCGCCCCTTCGCGCTCTCCCACCCGCGCTGCCGGGACATGCGGCTCCGAGCACGTGCCGTGGCCGAGCGCCACGGGTGGGCCCAGATGGCCATGAGCTACCTCACGCTCTACGAGACCCTGAGCGCGGCAACGGAGACTACGGGCCCGATCGCGGCCGGAGGACGCGCGTAGATGTGTGGTATTGCCGGGGTGCTAGGCCTTCCTGCGGACATCGCACGCCCTGCTGCTGAGCGCATGCTCGCTGCCCTCCGCCACCGCGGCCCCGATGACCTCGGGATCGAGGTCGTGCCCGGCCCGGCAGGGCATCCCCCGGCGGTCATCGCCCATGCCCGGCTCTCCATCATCGACCTGTCGCCCGGCGGCCATCAGCCGATGCGCGACACGACCACGCCGCCGGGAGCGCGTCCGAACTGGCTCGTGTTCAACGGCGAGGTCTTCAACTACGCCTCGCTACGCGACGAGCTCGCGTCGCACGGCACTCGCTGGCAGACCCACTCCGACACCGAGGTGATCCTCGGCGCATACCGAGCCTGGGGTGAATCCTCGGTCGAACGAATGCGCGGCATGTTTGCGTGGTGCCTGCTCGATACGGAGCGCGGGACCATCTGGTTCTGTCGCGACCGCCTCGGCATCAAGCCGCTCTACATGTTCCGTCCGGCCCGGGGCGGCCTACTCTTCGCGTCCGAGGTCCGCGCGCTCCTCGCCGCGGGCCCCGATCTCGTTCCACCGCGCCTCAGCGCGACGGCCCTCGAGAGCTATCTCGCGCAGGGGATGGTCTGCGGCACCGATACCGTCGTCGAAGGCATCGAACTGCTGGCGTCGGCGACGTCGCTGGTCACGGACTGGTCCGGCAAGCTCGAACGGCGCCGCACCTACTGGCGTGCACCGTTCCCACGCGGAGCCACCGACGCGACGCCAGAGGAGCGCCGGCAGGCTGTCCGCCGTCTCGGCGAGACGCTGCGCGAGGCCGTGCAACTCCGATTGGTCGCCGACGTTCCCCTGGGGCTGTTCCTCTCGGCGGGCGTCGACTCGAGCGCCCTGGCGACTGTTGCCACGGAGGTGAGCGCTGCGCGCGTGCAGACACTCTCCATCGGCTTCGATGCCGCCGGCTTCGACGAGAGCCCCGAAGCCGCGCAGATCGCCGAGGCGCTGGGCACGGAACACACCACCCTGCGGCTCCGTGGTGACGATGTCCTGGCGGAGATCGACGAGGTCTTCGCGGCCATGGACCAGCCGACCGTCGACGGGTTCAACACCTACTTCGTCTCGCGCGCCGCGCGGCGGGCGGGATTGACGGTCGCGCTGAGCGGGCTCGGCGGCGATGAACTCTTCGGCGGCTACGCAAGCTTCCGCGACGTGCCCGCGGCGATGCGACTGCGCAAGCGCGCGGCGGGGTTCTGGCCCGTCGCACCGCTGCTCACGACGGCGGCCCGCCTCGGGCGGCATCGTGGCCTGGCGAAGGCCGCGGAGTTGCTGGACCGTCCCCCCTCGCTGCTGCAGCTCTATCTGCTCCGCCGGGAGCTCTTCCTGCCACGCGAGCGCCGGACGCTGCAGCCGCTGCCGGCGGCCAGCGATCGGGCCAGCGGACTGCCGCTGCAGGTGCTGCACGATCTGGATGCGCACCTCGAGGGTCTGGACGCGGAGAACGCCGTCTCCGCCGTCGAGCTCGCATCGTACATGCGTCACATGCTCTTGCGGGACGCGGACGTCTTCAGCATGGCCGTGGGGCTCGAAGCTCGCGTGCCGCTGCTCGATCACCATCTCGTCGAAGCCGCGGCCGCGATGCCCGGCGCCTGGAAGCGCCCGGATCCGCGACCGAAGCCCTTGTTGCTCGACGCCGTCGGCCCGCGCCTTCACTCGCTGGTCTACACCCGGCCGAAGCGCGGCTTTACCTTCCCCTGGGACGCCTGGCTCCGGGGTCCGATGCGTGAATCCGCAATGAGCGCCCTCGCGCGCGGAGATCTTTGGTCGCAGGCGGGGCTGGATCCCACTGCTCCGCGCCGGCTCTGGGAGCGCTTCGAGCGGCGTGATCCACGGGTGGCAGCGCTGCAGATCCTCGGGCTGTGGTCATTGGCCCGCTACATCGAACGCAATCACCTCTCCATGGCTCATTGATGCGCGTCTTGTTCGTCAATCCTGCGGGTATCCTCGGGGGTGCCGAGCGCAGCCTGCTCGACCTCATCGCATCCCTCCGCGCAGCTGAGCCGTCCATCGAGATCGGCCTGCTGCTCTTCGCGAACGGCCCGCTGGCGGAGCAAGCCGCTGCGCTCGGGGCCCGTACATTCGTCGTCCCGATCCCCGATGCTCTTGCGCGCCTGGGCGACAGCGGTGCGATCGGTCGCTCGCGCCTCGGCGCGCTTGCTCGAGTCGGAACGCAGTTGGGCGTCGCGGCGCCGGCCGTCGCCGGCTATCTGTACCGGATCCTGGCGCAGGTCCGATCGTTCAATCCGGACCTGGTGCACTCGAACGGCGTGAAGGCCCACCTGCTGTTGACGGCCTCTGCACTCGCGGGAGTGCCGGTCGTCTGGCATGTCAGGGACTTTCTCGGGGAGCGCCCGCTCGTGGCGAAGGCAATGCGAGCGGTCTGTAGGTCGCCCCGCGGCGCAATCGCGATCTCGCAAGCCGTCGCCAACGATGCGCGACAGCAGTTTCCCGGGCTCCCGGTGCACGTCGTGCTCAACGCGATCGACGTCGACCATTTCGCACCGGGTGAGGTCCCTGTGTCGCCACCATGGGGTGGTGCCCATGAAGCGATCGAGGAACGGCCGGTGCGGGTCGGGCTGGTGGCGACGTATGCTCGCTGGAAGGGGCAGGACCTGCTGCTCGAGGCCGCTGCCCTCATCCGAAGGCGCGGGCGTGTACGCTGCCACTTCTACATCGTCGGCGGGCCGCTCTACCGGACCGAGGCCTCGCAGTTCTCGGAGACCGAGCTTCGCCAGCAGGCGCGCTCACTCGGCATCGATGATCACGTGAGTTTCGTGCCGTTCCAGGACGACCCGGCGCCGGTCTACCGGTGGCTCGACATCGTCATCCACGCGAGCACGCGCCCGGAACCCTTCGGCCGGACGATCGCCGAGGCGATGGCCTGTGGACGGCCGGTCGTGGTGGCCCGGGCGGGCGGTGCTGCGGAACTGTTCCACGACGGGCGCCAGGCGATCGGCGTCGCGCCGTCCGATCCAGAGGCCCTTGCCGGGGCGATCGAAGACCTTGTCAGTGACCCCGGACGCCGGGAGCGCCTGGGCCAAGCAGCAAGGGAGGCCGCAGTCGCCCGTTTCTCACGGGCCCGCCTCGCCACGGACATGCTGCCGATCTACCGCGCCGCGACGAGTGGAGGGGCTGCCGGTCCGGACGGTGCTCCTTGGCGATGAGGATCGTCATGACGCCACCCCCTCGAGACAGAGCTGGCGCAGATCGCGGAAGTTGCCGAGCCCATGGATCCGGCTACCTCGGCGCCGGTGGGCGCGGAACGTGACTTCGACCTCGTAGCGAACGGTCTTCGTTCCGAAGCCGAGTCCTCGAGCATCCTCGTCGCGGACGAAGACGCCTCGACGTCGGCACAGAGCACAACGGACAGCGCCTGCCGGTGCCACAGAGGCAAGTCCTTCGAGGAGCGTCGGGACTGCACCGGCATCAGGCGAGCCGCGATCAAGACGCCAACCACATCGGGCGCCACTTCGCGGTCGTTGATCGACTACGAGACGACCCGTTCTCGGCGATGCATGGATTCCTCCGGATCTTGGAGATCGTCAAGACCGATCGCCCGAATTCTTCCCGTTCGCTCTCGCGATCTATGGGCTTTCATGAAGCGGCGCGCGGGTGTGGCGGTATGCCGAGCTCGGCATAAACGGCATTATACCGCGCGCCGGATTATGCCGAGCGTTGTGGTCCGACTTGCGGAATTCGGCCGCGATCGTCGGGCTCACAATCTTGCGCGCGCGGCATAATCAGAGCGCCTTCAAGAACGCCAGGAGGCGATCGTTCGGGTGGAAGCGCCGACCAGGACGGGCCTTCATCGGCCCTGTCTTGGCGAACGCTTTCTGCTTCAGCGCGAGATCAGCGGCCAGGTAGATCTGGGCGGTTTCGACAGACTCATGGCCGAGCCACGCGACGAAGATAGGCGGCGACCGCTGCGCCGACGTCGCGAGGTAGGGGGGAGCCGGTCGAGACGCCCTCCCTTTCCACGCACGATCAGCTCCCCGCTCTCCCGGCTCAGCCGTTCCGCTTGCGCGCGGCGGCGCGGCTTGCGCGCTCGGCAGCCATATGGCCGGGATCGAAGCACCAGCGCGGAAAGACCGTGCGGCCACTGAACAGCCGCGCGAAGTTGCGCAGGACGCCCAGGTCCAGGCCATGGCCGCCGCGCAGCGCCGCGCGCAGATAGTCGGAAAGCAGCCGGCACAGATAGGCGCCCCACCGGCCGCGCCCGATCGCGGCGATCAGGCGCGGCCGCCAATAGGGCAGCACATCGGCAATGTTCGAGTTGAGCTGGGCGAAGGGCATATACGAGCGATTGCTCTGGTGCAGGCGATAATAACCGAGAGTCTGGCGCGTGGTGTGGAAGCCTGCGCCGACCAGTGCGAGCCGCAGTTGGAACTCCCAGTCGCAGGTCTCTGTAAACAGCACATGCTGCCCGTCGAACTCGGTCCGCTCCAGCAGCGCGCGGCGCCAGATGCTGAAGCAAAGGCTGTAGGGATTGTGCAGCAGTACCGTGGCGACCGGTTCGGGATCGTCGCCCTCCGGGATCGTCGTGGCGACCCGAGGCAGGGTGCGCGCGCCGGTCGTGGTGTCGAGCCATTCGAAGCGCGCGGCGACGAAGTCCGCGCCGGTGGACTCGGCCAGCGCGATCAGCCGCGCGCACATCTCGGGCTCGATCAGGTCGTCGCTGTCGAGCTTGAGTACATAAGTGCCGCGCGCTTCGCGGAACAGCCGCTCATATTGCGGCCCCACGTCGAGATTGGTTTCGTTGCGATGGAGCACGAAGCGAGGATCGTCGCCAAAGCGTTGGTTGAGCCATTCCCAGGTGCCATCGGTCGAGCGGTCGTCGCGGATGACGACCTCATAGTCGGTGAAGCTCTGCGCCAGCACGCTGTCGAGCGTGCTCTCCAGGAAGGGCATGCCGTTGTAGACCGGCATGCAGATCGAGAGCAGGGGGGCGGGGCCGCTCATGTCGATGGCTCCGTTCCGCGCCTGGCAAACAAAGAGGGGCGCGCGAACCCGATCTGGTTGAGGACGAGATAGGGCAGAGAATAGAGCAGCCCCGAATAGAGCCCGAACAGCACGACCGAGTGCAACGTGCTCAAATCAGTCGTGAGGATCAGGCCGACCTGACCGCCGGCCTGGATCAGCGTGCAGACCGGCTCGAACCGGTTCCAGCCCTTCACCCGCAAGACCAGCACGCAATAGCCGCCGAACACGCCCAGCGCCGTCGCCCCCGAGATCAGCAGCACGTCCTCCAGATTGCCATATTTCGCCCCCGCGAGCCACAGCACCAAGTCGGTCCGCGCCACAGCGTCACTGTGACTCCAATGACCAATAGATTGCGGGGGCGCGGTCGAGGCGGTGCCGGTGGCCCAGCGCTGTACGCGGTTCCGTAATCTATCGTTGGACGGAGCCGATGCGCGGCAGCGACGAGGCCGTGTCAGTCGGGGGTATGGGAAAGTTGGCGGAGCGCATGGCGACGGGAAGCGCGGAAGGTGGCTCGAGCGAGCCTTCTTCGCGTGTCGCGCGGTCGATGAGCCGGGTCGCGTCGGCGATCGGACGGCGTGGAGCGCCGATACGGCGGGCTCTTTCGGAGATGCGGGCGGAGGAATGCCGTCCCGCGATCGCCAATGGATCGCCGGTGAGCCGAGGGCATGCGAGTGGTGGCGCTCACGCGGCCTCCGGCGGCGTGCGGCAACGCGGGCTGGGAAGCGCGGTGCGGACTCGCGGGCTCGTCCTGCACTCCGACAACGGCGGGCCGATGCGCGGCATCGACGATGCTGGCGACACTGCAGCGCCTCGGCATCGTGCCCTCCTTCAGTCGTCCGAAGGTGAGCGACGACAATCCTTTCATCGAGTCCCTTTTTCGCACGCTCAAATACCGACCGGAGTACCCACCCAAACCCTTCGACACCGCGCGAGCGTGGGTCGCGGGTTTCGTCGGCTGGCACACCACCCGAGCACCGGCACAGCGGCATTCGCTTCGTGACGCCGAACGAGCGACACAACGGCCGATAGAATGCCGTCGTCGCGCACCGTGAGCGCGTCTACGAACGAGCGCGTCGGAAGAATCCGAACCGCTGGTCCGGTGTGCTCCGCAACTGGTCACCCGCTCCCGCAGTCTTCCTCAACCCCAAACGAGCTGAGGAGACGATCGCCGGCACAACGACCTCATGAGCCTTCACGACAAGGCGACATCTATTTTGACACTCACCGCTAGCATCGCGGTGATGCAACGACGGCAACATCGACCGTTGAGGCAACACGGCATCGTGTCGCGAAGCCGCTCGATCGCGTCCACCACAAGCGCGCCCTCTTCACTCCGCCGCGACGGAGTCGCACCCTTCACGGTTCGCCACGGACGGACACGTTGCTGCCTTCTTTCAAGCCTCGACGTCCGCCGCCGATCTCGAACGCACGCTTCCTCCGCTACGAGATGGAGCGAAATCGCGGTGGGGCGTACGGGGTAAAGCGGGAAAGCCACCCGACTTGCGCCCTCGCCCTCAAGGTTCGCGAAGGCGGACCGATGAGGCACGCATGGGACTTGTCGCGCAGCAGGCGGCCGGGAGCAACGTCCTCGATCGCAACCTCACGAGGGCACCGACGTGATGGCGGAGCGAAGCTTGGCGCTGAACGACAGGGTTCGCGACCGCCGGAATGGCGCCGCGCGCCAGTGAAGGGTGTGCCCGCGAGGCGCCGAAGGAGCTGGGACGTTGGATCCGACGAACGACGACGCTACGCGCGCAGCGCTATCGAAGGGCAGCAGCAATCACGCCATCTACGCGAGCGTGGCGTCGGTGCTCGCCGAGGCCGGCGGCGAGCCGGGTACCCTCGTGGACGTCGGCGCGGGCGCCGGCGGTCTGTTTCCCTACGTTCGCCAAGCGTGCCGCACGTACGTCGGCTGCGACCTGGTTCGCTACGACGGGTTTCCGAGCGGTCCGGAGGCGCGATTCGTCGAGGCGAATCTGAACGGCCCGCCCTTTCCGATCGAGGGTGGATGCGCCGACGTAGTCGTCGCGGCCGAGGTCATCGAGCACCTGGAGAATCCCCGGGCGTTCGTGCGTGAGCTGCGGCGCATCGCGAAGCGCGGCGCTCTCGTCGTGGTGACCACACCGAACCAGGCGAGCTTTCTCAGCAAGCTCACACTGGTCCTCAAGGACCAGTTCAACGCCTTCCAAGACGGCTTGTACCCGGCGCACATCACGGCGCTGGTCCCCATCGATCTGGTGCGGATCGCTCGCGAGGCGGGGCTGCGCGAGCCGGAGTTGCGCTTCACGCACGCCGGGCGTGTCCCGCTCACGGGCCGCAACTGGCCCGCCGTCCTGCGGGGCAAACGCTTCAGCGACAACGTGCTGCTGGTGGCCCGTGCCCCCTGAGGGATCGGCGGGGAGCGGGCGCGCGGGCGGGAATCCCGAGGCCCGCGAACCGGGGCCCACGCCGACGCGCGCGGCGGCTCCCCTGCGGGTGCTGCATGTCTACAGCGGCAACCTGTTCGGCGGCGTGGAAACGCTGCTGCTCACCCTCGCTCGGGAGCGGGCGAGCGCGGCCGCGCTGTCGCATGAGTTCGCACTGTGCTTCGACGGGCGGCTCTCGCGCCAGCTGGCCTCCGAGGGAGCCGTGATTCACCGCCTCGGCGAGGTGCGGTTCAGCCGCCCCTGGTCCGTGTTGCGCGCGCGGGGCGAGCTGCGCGCCGTGCTGCGCCGGCAACCCACGGACGTCGTCGTCTGTCACTCGCCGTGGAGCCACGCGGCGTTCGGTCCCGCGATCGCGCGCGCGCGGCGTCCGCTCGTGTTCTTCCTGCACGACGCCGTCCAGGGGCGTCACTGGCTCGAGCGCTGGGCGTCTCGGACGCGTCCCGACGTGGTGGTCTGCAATAGCCGCTACACCGCCGGAACGATCCCAAACATGTTCCCCGCAGCCGCGTCGCGCGTGGTGCACCTTCCCGTGGCGCCGGGCGCGCCGTCCGGCGGCGTCGAGGAGCGCCGTCGAACGCGCGCGCGCCTCGGCGCAACGGAGGAGGACGTCGTCGTCATCCAGGTAAGCCGTCTCGAGCGCTGGAAAGGGCACGCCTTGCACCTCGACGCGCTGGCGCGTGTGCGCCACCTGCCGCGCTGGAGATGTTGGATCGTGGGCGGCGCGCAGCGCCCGTCCGAACAGCAGTACCTCGAGGAGCTGCAGGCCCAGGCCGCGCGGAGCGGAATTGCGGACCGCGTGCGGTTCTTGGGGCAGCGCGACGACGTGCCGAGCCTGCTCGCCGCGGCCGACGTGCACTGCCAGCCGAACACGGGGCCCGAGCCGTTCGGCATCACGTTCGTCGAGGCGCTGTACGCTGGCCTCCCGGTCGTCACCACGGCGATGGGCGGCGCCCTCGAGATCGTCGACGAGCGCTGCGGGCTGCTGGTCCCCCCGGATGCCGGGGCGCTCGCCGCCGGTCTCGAGCGCCTGCTGCTCAGCGCCGAGGAGCGCGCGCGTCTGGGTGCGGCGGCTCCCGGCCGCGCGCAGCAGCTGTGCGACCCGGGCGCGCGGCTCGCGGATCTGGCGCGGGCGTTCGAGGTCGCGGTCGCTTCGCGGAGCGCAACGCCGTGAGCACCGCGGCGTCGCGCGGGCGCCCCCCGCAGGCCTCGGCCCCCGTGCCGCCGACTGCGCCAGAGAGGGGCCGCGCGCGCTGGCTCCTGGGCTATTCGCAAAGGCCTCAGGTCAACCCTGACCGCCAGATCGATTTGCTGCTTGACGTGGCGCAGGCGGCCGTTCGTGCCGAGAATCTGCCGGCGGAGGCGGGCGCTTCCCAGCCGCAATCCGATCCGGGCAGCTGGCAGCGGCGCTCACACGGAAGGATCGGTCCCTGATGCTTCGCAGGATTCTCGCGCGCGCAAAGAGAGAATGGAGCTTGGTCGCGGATGGGCCGCTTCGGCGCCGGTTGCAAGCGCGCTCCCGTCTTCCCCGCGGCACGGTTGCGTTGAACGAATTGCCGTCCCGTTCCGTGCTTCTGGTAGTGGCGCATCCCGACGATGAGGTGATCTCGGCCGGTGGCTTGCTAGGCCGCTTCCCGCGCGCCGGGGTAATCTGCTTGACCAATGGCGCGCCGTATCGGGGTAGCTTCACGAAGAATGCGGGCTTCGACAATTGGATGGATTATGCGCGAACGCGTGACGGCGAGGCCAAGGCGGCGCTCGCGCTTCTTGGGCGCGATGTGCCAAGTTACAATCTTGGCATTCCCGACCAGGGGAGCGTGGATCACCTGGTGGCGGCCGCCCGCCACCTCTTGCCCAGGCTGAAGTCGGGGTTCGACTGCGTCCTCACCCATGCCTATGAAGGCGGTCACACCGATCACGACTCCGCGGCTTTCACCGTCCATGCCGCCTGCGCCTTGATCGCCAAGGCAGGGGGTGTCCCGCCGCTCATCGTGGAAGCGCCGCTCTACAACTTCCCCGATGGAAAACTCGTCTGGAGCAAATTCCTGCCGAACGACGATGCCGGACCGGTGTCCGTGTTTCCGCTGTCGGCCGCGGAACAGGATCGCAAGCGGCGGATGTTCGAATGCCACCGGACCCAGAAAGAGATTTTCACCAATGTCGGGTTGCAAACCGAGCTGTTCCGGCAGGCACCCCGCTATCATTTCTCCGCGCCGCCGCATGTCGACGAAGTCGGCTTCTGGAACTGGGGCAGGTGCGCCTGGCTGGCGATGCGCGAATTAGGCTTGTGCGAGGAACTGGCATGAAGCGCCTTCGAAACCGTGTCTGCGCGGTGCGCGTCGGCGGCAGGAATTGAGTCCATGCGAGTGACGGTAACGCGGCTCGCGCGTTCCTCTTCGACGACCCATCGAGGACGAGAAGCTCTCCGCGATCCGCGCTGCCCACGCCGACACGGGCGCCAGCGCGACCGCCATGGCCGCCGAGCTCTTCGCTCCGGGCTCTGGACCTGAACGCCTCGTAGAGCGTGAGGTAGCTCATCGTGGGCCAATGCGATTTGAGCTGCGGTCAATTGCGCCCTGGACACGGGCTTCGTCTTCAGTCCTTATATCGCACGGCTGCGTGCTCTAGCACTCGTCAGGAAGTCGCGCGCGATGCAGACGAGCATCTCACTGTCTCTTGCGCAGGCCGCTCCAGAGCGCGGCGTAGACGACGACCAGCTCCATGACGTTCACTGCCAGCGAGGCGGTGATCGCGCCCATCGTGCCCCAGCGCGGAATCCACCAGAGACCGAGCACCACGCCGACGAGCAGCTTAGCGAGGCTCAGTATCGCAAGCCCCCTCGTCCATCCCCACGCATTGAGGACCAGGTCCACCGGATTGGCCAGCAGTATTACCAGGGCGTTGACGATAAGCAGTTGAACCAGCGGGCCGATGCCGGCGTACTTCCCGCCCGCGATCCAGATGAGGAGGGGAGGGGCGAGCCAGCAGAAGGCCACGGTGCCCATCGCGAAGGGGATCAGGAAGAGCTTGAGCCTCGAGAGGTAGTGCCGGATCTCGTGCACCCCCTTCGCTGCGCTCAGCCGGGGCAGGAGGGTGGTGGTGAGCGCGGTGATCGCGAAGTCGATCGGGAGCGTGAGGCGTCCAGCTGCGCCAAAAGAGCTTAGATCGGCATTACCATGAAAATGGGCTATGATGTGATAGTTGATCTGACCGCCAAAGGTAAATGGAATCATCGCGACCACGAGCCAGCGATTGTAGGTCCTGGTTTCGGCTTCGAGGTGGGGTCCAACTTTTGCGGGCGCATTGAGCGTCTCCCGGGTGCTTCCCCCGAGCGCGCTCCAGGCGACGAACAGCAGCGGCGCGAGCGCGTAGACCCAAGCGGCGGCCCAGAGGGTCAGCGTGCCGGCGAGGAAAGCCCCTGTGCAGAGTGCGAGTCGCAGGGCGGCTGAGCCGATCTGCTGCGCGAGAAAGGCTGGGTAACGCTGCCGGACGCGGTAGTCGTTCTGGACGAACATGAAGAGGCACGTCAGCCAGGCGCCGAGGGCCGCGGCGCGCAGGTAGCGCGCGAAGTCCGGCCGCCCATAGATCGACTCCGCGACCCAGGGCGCGAGCAGCGCCGCGCCCGCCGCGAGGAGCCCGGCCGAGAGCAGGGTCCGGCGGAAGAAGCGGGCCCGGAGCGCGGCGAAGACAGCCTCGTCGCGATGCTTGGCGCCGAAGCGCACGAAGGTCTCGGGCCATCCGAGGTGAATGAAGCCGGCCAGCAGCATCATCGCCGAGTTGAAGAGCGAGAAGAGCCCATAGTCGTCCAGGCTGAGCGCGCGAAGCAGCAGCACGTTCAACCCGAAGCCCATGACGGCCTGGATCATCTGCCCGGCGAGGACGAGCTGGGTGGCGCGCCCGGTCCTCGAGCCGAGCGCCGACCGCATGTCTCGGAGCGTCGCACCCGCCACCGCGGCGAGGCTCAAGCGCCGGACCTCACTGCGGTACTGATACGCGCAGCCCTCGTGGCCGCCAGGGGCAGGCGGCGGACCTGCCGTGAGGACGAGCAAGCGCGCAGGCGGCGCGTTGCCCCAGGAGCCCCCAGGTTCATCAGAACATCCATGCGGGGACGTAGAGCTCATCACCTGGAAGGAGGAACATGTTGCTCGCCCTCCCTTCGGAAATCGCCTGAAGGTTGACCTGGAAGACGCGCTGCACGTTGCCCTCGGTGCGCGTGATATGCACCTTCGTCGGCGCCGCCATCGACGTGAAGCCTCCCGCCAGGCTAACGGCCTGAGACAGCGTTATCGACTCGCTGAACGGGAATACGCCCGGATGCTGAACCTGGCCGTAGATGGTGATCCGCTTGCTGTTCATCTCTTTCACGTAGACCGTGACTTGAGGCTCGCGCACGTAGGTCGACAGTCGCTCGCGGAGCACGCCGGCGACCTCACCTGCCAAGAGCCCACGGACAACGAGGCGTCCGACCAAAGGAAAGTCGATCGAGCCCTGCGAGTCGACGCGATAGGCGCCGCTCAGGTCAGGCTCTGCGAACACCCTGACGTCGAAGACGTCGCCCGGACCGAGACTGGCGTCGACGACCGGCCGCGCCCCGGCGGGCTTGACCCGATCGAACGCCGAAGAGGAGCAACCGATTGAGCCGGCCAAGACGAAGATGAGGTTCCGCGCGATGGGCGGGACTCGCATTGCCCTGTTACCTCGGATCGAGTGGCCGGCGCGAGCTGGAGCAGCTCCCCGTTGCACTCTCCACCATCACCATCGGATGGGCGGCACTCATTCTTGAGCGAGGTCGGCACCATTTCTCGAGCGAGGTGCCGGCTCGAACGATCCTCCCTCAAGTTCTTGCAGCGCATGCCGATTGTCGGAGGCATGCCCCCCTCCCGAGTAGCCCGAGTAGACAAGCGCGCGGCCGCGGCTGTTCGGGCGGCCAGATCATCGACCGATACAACGTGTACTCCACGCCGCAGCGTGCACATGCGCGCGGGGGTCGCCATGGTTGCCGCGGCCATGAGCCGTTTGTGAAATCAGCTGGCCCGCTCGGGTGGCTGCGGCGTGCACTGGCCGTGGCCACCGCTGTCCTTTGGGCCTCGCACGCACGAGCGCAGGACGCAGCAGTCCACGCAATCAACCGCGGGCCGTGGAGCCCCTACAGCGCATCCGTCTTCACCGAAGGTGAGGGCCTACCTATCAACGAGCGGCAGGCGCTCCATCTCGGTGCTGCACTCGAAGGCGGCTACGACAGCAATCTCTTCTACCGCCGCCCCAAGGACGCCATCGGAGCCGGCGTGCTGCGTCTGCGCTGTCGGATCAATCTCGCGACACGTCGTCCAGCCGATGCCGACGCGGAGATTCGCTCTGCCGATCCAGAGCTCGCCTACAAGCTGCCTCTTCAGGTCGACTTTCGCCAGTACCTCGGCTCAGGCGATTTGCGCGGGCAATCGCTGCTCAACCTCCTCGCCGAGCCTTCTCTCACCATCTGGCCCGCCGGACCTCTCACCATCGTCCTTTCAGATACGTTTATCCATAGCGTGGATCCGCGCAACGCCGAGACGTTCATCGGGCGCTCCACGCGCGCCAGCAACCGTGCCTCACTCGTCGGCCACGTTCGAATCGGTGGTGGCCGGCTCGAGCTCGGTGCGGGGGGCTCGTTCCAGGGGACATTGTGGGAGTCACGCAATGTACGGTACGCCAACTACATCGAGGTCGAAGCACAGACGTTCGCACGCTGGCACTTCGACACCGAGCTCGCCGCATCGCTCCACGTGCGCGGCGGATATTTGCGTTACGGAAGACCCGAGCTGGATTCTCGCCCGTTACGCGCTCTGCTCGTGGTCGAGGACAAGCTCTCGAGGTGGCTCCGCGTCTCGGCGGGCGGCGGCTACGGCAACTCGTTCAACGTCGCAGGATCTTCCTTCAGTGGCCCACTGGCAACCGCCGAAGCGAACCTCACGACGCCTTGGCAAGGGGTGGTCACGCTGGGCTATGAGCGCGACTTCTTCCAATCCCTGTTCGCGAACTTCTACACCGACGACCATTTCATGCTCGGGTACGCGCACCCCTTCGAGCGCGACTTCACGGCTCGAGCCGAAGGTGGTGTGCGACTGCGCCAGTACCAGGACCTCTTGGCTCCCACGGTCATCGGCGTCATCGGATACAACGCTGCGGCCCGCAATGACACGATCTACGAGGGCAACCTCGAGCTCGCCTATCGCCCGCGGCCCTGGTTCACGGCCGCCCTCACGTACAACGTACAAGTCGACGATACGAGCTTCGCGTTTGTCACCGACGGTGGCGCGGTCGAAGCTCGGTACGTCAAGCACAGCATCTTCTTGAGAGGAGAGATCGGCAATTGATGGCGCCTCGAACCGCAGTCGGTCCTGGCGAAGTCCACGTCGCCGCGGGGTACTCCCGCGATCCGTCGACCGTGGCGAACACGCAGGTTCCGGAGCTGCATCTGCTGACGGGCGAGTACCCGCCGATGCCCGGCGGCGTGAGCGACTATTGCGCACAGCTCGCCGCCGGCCTCGCTGCCGAGGGAGCGAGTGTGCACGTCTGGGCGCCCGCCACGGACGGCGCTGCTCCTTCGATCGATCGCGTCACCGTGCATCGCCTCGAGGGGGGCTGGTGCCGTCGGAGTCTCATGGCGATGACCGCGTCGCTCGCCCGATTCCCACGTCCGCGCCGCCTCGTCGTGCAATACGTTCCGCACGCCTGGGGTCGCCGTGGGTTGAACCTCGAGTTCTGCCGGTGGCTGCGCGATCGAAGCCGGCACGGCGACGATATCTCGCTGATGGTCCATGAACCCTTCTACCCCTGGCGCCTTCGTGACAAGCCGACTCGCTGGCTTCTGGCGCTCGGCCAGCGATGGATGATCAAGCAGGCGCTCGACGCGAGCGAACGCGTCTACGTCGCGATCCCCGCGTGGGAGCGCTATCTGCGACCGTACGACCGAAAACGCCCGATGACGTGGCTCCCCGTCCCGAGCAACGTCCCCTTCGTGGACGCAAAAGGCCGGGTCTCGGAGCTGAGAGCGCGGCTCGCCAAGAACGGCGAGCTCATCGTCGGCACCTTCAGTACGTACGGTCCGCTCATCGCTCGTCTCGTCCGAGAGGCCCTGCCCCCGCTCCTGCAGGGCCACCCCGACCGCGTGGGTCTCCTGCTCGGCCGCGGGGCCGCGCGAATGGCTGCCGAGATCGCCGCGCACCACCCAAGCCTCGGCCCTCGTCTCGTTGCGCCGGGCGGGCTCGATGCAGAGTCTCTCTCTCTCCACCTGCAAGCGTGCACGATCCTCGTCCAGCCCTACCCCGATGGCGTGACCAGCCGCAGGGGCACGATCATGGCGCCGCTCTCGCATGGTGCGCCGATCGTGACGAACACGGGCTTTCTGAGCGAAGGCACCTGGTCGGAGACAGGTTGCGTCGCGCTCGCGAGCGGGCCCGAGCCGCGCGAGATCGCGGCGCTCGCCGAGGGTCTGCTCGTGGATCCGGACGCCCGTGCAGAGCTCGGTCGCGTCGCGCGTCGCGTCTACGACGCTCGCTTCTCCGTGAAGCATACAGTCAGGAGGCTACTCGAGTCATGAGCCCGGTCCCATCCGTCTCTAGGACCCATGCCGCCGTGAACGATCCGCGGGTGCTCGACCGCTCGAGACGTGCGGCTCATTCGAGAGGACGATTCGCCTCGTCGAAGATCGATGCTTGACGGAGTGACCAATCGATCGGCGTCGCTTCGCGATACGCCACCGCCCGCGGCTGCGCTGCGCGAAGCGGGGAGCGAGCGCGCTGCGCGATGGGGCGCTCTCGAGTGGTTCATCATTGCCCAGACGGTCATGCCTGCGCTTCTGTACCTCCCCGGGACGCAGGCGCTCCGTGTGCTGATCCGAGTGGTACCCTTCGCGCTGAGCCTCGTCGGTCTCGCGCTGTGGCTCCTCAGCGAGCGATCCCCGGACGAACCGCGGCATCCAGCGCGCCCGTGGCTCGCCAGCGGCGCGGTCGTCCTCGGTGTGATGATCCTGCACCCGACCACCAACTCCCCTGTCGCCGGCTTGGCTCAGGCCGCCCTCTACCTGTCCGTCATGGCGCCGGCGTTCTGGGTTCCGCGGCTCGTCTCCTCGGTCGAGCAGCTCAATCGGATCCTCGCGATCGTCCTGGCTTCGTGCGGAATCAACGCCATCGTCGGAGTCCTCCAAGTCTACGATCCCGACCGCTGGCTACCGCAAGAGTTCTCGACGCTCGTCGTGGAGTCCTACCAGGGCGTACTGACGTACGTCGGACCTTCGGGCGAGGCCATCGTGCGGCCACCGGGCCTCTCGGACGGTCCTGGCGCGGTCTGCGGTCCTGGGATGGTCGCCGCCTTTCTCGGGCTTTTCTACTTCACGCGTCCGATCGGGTGGCTCCGGAGATTGGTCGCGCTCGGGTGCTCGTTTGCCGGCATCACGGCGGTGTACCTGAGCCAGGTACGCACGAGCCTTCTCATCGCCGCGGGGATGTGCGCCGCGTACTGCATCGTCGTTGCATCGCAACGGCGCCGAGCGCATGCGATGGCATTCGCGGGCACGTCCGTAGCGATCATCTCGGGCGCGTTCGTCGCCGCCCTCATGCTTGGAGGCGACAGCATCGCCGATCGGTTCTCCACGCTCTTTGCGGACGATCCGACCGCCGTCTATTACGAAAGTCGGGGTAACCAGCTCGAGCACGGGTTCACCAACCTCCTCGTGGACTACCCACTAGGCGCAGGGCTCGGCCGCTGGGGCATGATGCGGGCCTACTTCGGCGATGAGAGCAACTCGGCGTCACCTCCGATCTGGGCCGAGCTCCAGATCCCCGCATGGATCCTCGACGGCGGCATCGTCCTGCTGATCCTCTATGGCGTCGCGCTCGTGCGGGCCGCCGTCCACGAGCTCGTCCTCGGCCGGAGCAAGGACCCGGCCGTCGCCCCCGTCGCCGCCGTCGTCTTCGCGCTCAACGCGGGCACGCTCGCGCTCATGTTGGGCTTCACCCCTTTCACGACCCAGGTCGGGCTCCAGTACTGGGTGCTCGCGGGAGCCCTCAGCGGCCTTGCCCGCACCAGCGAAGGATCGACAGGCGCACGTCCGTCATGATTGCCGCCGATGCCGTGCAGCGAAGTTCTCGAGCACGTGCCCGCCGGGCCTCGTGCTGCAGCATCGACGAGATGCACCGCGGGCCCCGGCGTGGAGACGAGCAAGCACTTTCAATCGGCGTGCAGGTTCGCACGCCGATATGAAACCAATTGAAGGCGCCGGGTCGCTCTCGTCGGCGAGCACCTGCACGCGCGAACGTGGGCGGACCTGGCCGAGGAGGTCCTGAGCCTCGTCGACCAAACGCGGGGACGCGTGAAAGGCCGGAGCAGGCCTGACTCCGCTCACGTCACCGTTGATCGCGACTGCGTATCGCGGCCGTTCGCCCCCCCGGGCGATCCGTGGGCCGCTCTGGCCCGGTATCGGCAGTCGGCCGTCGCCCGCCGCTCCCACGCATGGTCACTGGGTCGTCACGGTTCGCATGCTGAAGTCCGCCGGCGCGATGGATCCGGTTGCCCCGAAAACGAGGCCACCATTCACCGGCAGCCCCCTCCGCATGTTGAGGATCGCGCCGATCGGCCCGTCGCCGGTGACGAGCGCGTCCGGGCCGGCGCCGAGGCTGCCACCCGCGAGCAATGCGCACCCCATTGGCGCTCCAGAAGGAAGCGGCATCCCGATGGCGCCGAGATCGGGGAGGTTCACGCTCGAGCTCGTGGTACTGACGGCGAACATGGCGGTCGACTCCGCCTCTGGCAAACACAAGAGCGTGATCGGGATTTCCGCCGGATTGTCCGCGACGAACTTCGTTGCGTTCGTCACGCCGGTCGCTCCTTCCGCCGGCGAGGTCAACGTCGGCGGAAGGGCGAGCTTCGGGTTCGCGGTCGCGCCCGCGGCAAGACCGGCCTGCCAACCATAGGTCGGCTGTCCGTCGACATCGGCCGAGCCGAGCACCGAATAGCTCGCGCCGGCCAATACGGGGACGACGAAGCTGCTACTGGGCGCGACCGGTACCTCCTCGAGTGGGAAGTTGAGCCAAGGTCCGAGCTTCACGAACATCGTGGTCTTGCCGTTCTTGCCGCCGGTCGGAACGCTCACCGTGGCGGTTACAGTGCCCTTCCCCGGGGCTGCGCCGAGGGTGACGTCGACCGGGTGCAAGGCGCCGGGCGACAAGAGCGCGTCCGCGCTCCCCGCCGCCGTGTAGTCGACGATCGCGCGTTGTGCATTGGAGACGAAGCGCAAGACGCGAACGCGAACGGGCACGGGCACGCTTGCCGCCGAAGTCCACTCCGCCGTGAGCGAGTAGGAGTTACTGCCTTGGTTGACGCCGGTACATCCATACACGTCCCGGTCGACTCCTTCGATGCAGACTCTCGCTTCCTCGCCCACCGGGACTGGCCCGATATAGCCCCTGACCGTCGCCTGGAGCTTGGCCGGCTCCGATGCAAACAGCTCGGTCAGAGGAACGATCCGCGGCGTCGCCGTACTGAGGTCGACGAACGTGTGCGCTAGTGGCATTCCCTCCATATCGCCGATGACCGTCACGTGATAGGGCGCCGTCACACCGGCGAACGTGAAGGCTCCGTCGAGCCCGGTCTGCACGATCGGCATCCCCGCGACGCTCACGCCGACGCCGGCGAGCGGCTCTCCATCGGCGCGAACGACACGACCGCTGACCGTGATTGTCTGCACCGCCGCGTCCGCATCCGCCTCAGCATCCGTGCTGCCCCCATCAGGCTTGGGCTCAGCCTCGGCGTCGGATTCTGGCTTGGCGTCGGGCTCGGCCTTTGCTCCGCCTCCGGAATCGGTCTCAGCGGCGTCAGGTTCACTGAGCGCAGAAGCGCCGTCAGTCGAGCTTGCGCAGGCAACGACGAGGATCGCGAAGCCGGCGAGCGCGCCAAGAACCGGTGTACTCACAACAGACAATCGAGCTCGCATCGTAAGGATCCTCCAGGGCGAAGAGACCGATCTTCGATCTCATGAACTCTCGCAGGCCACCCCCTTGCTGCCTCCAACGAGAAGACAGAAAGGCACTCCGACGAAGAACTGCTTGTGCAGCTAGGGGCTCGCCAGATTTTGAGCCTCGGAAACGCAACTCTGCCAATCACCCGATCGCCGCGAAGATCAGGGCACCGGCACCTTCAATTCGGTGACCGGTCGAAGACCCGTCCCGCCCGGATGAGCATGGCTCGCGTAGATGGCCGCGCCCAGACGGTCTCGCAAACGGTCCGTCGCTCTGGAGGCGATGCCCCCACAGGCAGGATGCGTTCGGGGCACGCCGTCGCGCGTGAGCTCTGCGTAGGTCCATTCGAACTCTTCGGTGGTCGACAGACATCGTAGAGATCACTGCGCAGAAGCCGCCACACGTACGTGTCGTGCGGAAGGACGATGTCGCCAATGTTCTGAGGCTGAGGTGCCACGTCCGTGACTTCCGAACGGAAGCATCCGTAGCGTCGTCATCGGGGCCTACAAGGGGTATGTCGCCGCCCGCGGATTCCTCCAACGCATTCGACACGAGCTCGGCACGAGGCAAGCTCGAGCTATTTTCGGCGACGCCCACACGAGCCGAGCCCGAGCCCGAGCCCGAGCTCGAGCTCGACCGTAGCCCGGCCCACGGTACGACGCTCCACTTCGCCCTCTCGGTGCCCGGTAGATGAACGTGGGCGCCGTCGGCGAGAACCGCGGTCTCCCACTGGTGGGTGGTCGAAGCTCCGCCTCCGCCCCCGTAGGCTCCCTCGCCCTCGCCGCCCGCGAGCCTGGGGGGCTCGATGCCCTTCCCCGCTGACGCGCCGGCACGTCTTCCGAACGACGAGGATGCCGATTAGCGCGCTCTGAAGTGCTGAGCGGACGCGCTCACTTCAGCTTCTGGGCAACCCGATAGAAGCATTCCCGCAGCCACGCGTGGGGCTTGTCGGCGTCGTAGCGTGGATGCCACGCGAGCGCGATGGCAAGGGGCGGGAGCTCGATGCCGAGGGGAACGCTTCGAAGCCCGAGCTGACCCGACACCTGTGCGGCGAAGCGGCCGGGCACCATCGCCATCCGATCGCTCTCGCGGACGAGCCAGGCGGCAGCGAAGTGGGTCGGGACGATTCGTTCGACGCGCCTCGCGAGGCCGAGTGCCTCGAGCGCCACATCCAGACTTCCGCGACCCTTGCCACGGCGCGAGACGACGACGTGACCGACGCTCGCCAAGCGCTTCGGGGTCAATCGTCCACGGCCAAGAGGATGGTCCTTGCGGACGACGCCGACCATCTTGTCTTCGAAGAGCTTGCGGACACGCAGCTCGGGTCCGAGCTGGCTCTGGACACCGACGTCGAGCTCGACGTCGCCGCTGCGGAGCGCCTCCACGTCCTCGGTGCCCTCCGGGAGAAACGCGAGGCGAACGCGAGGCGCCTCGCTTTGCACACGCACATCGAGCCTCTGGCCGATGACGCCGAGGAGGTAGTCATTGCCCCGAACGGTGAATGTCCGCTCCAGGGTGGAGAGGTCGAGATCCGCTGCCTTGTCGAGCAGAGCGCGCACTTCGCTCGACGCTACGTGGACACGCTCGCGAATCGCGATCGCTCGCGGCGTCGGCATCATCCGCCGCCCAGCACGAACGAGAAGAGGATCTCCGGTCGCATCGCGAAGGCGCTGCAGCGTACGACTCATCGCAGGCGGACTGAGTCCCATCCGACGGGCGGCGCCGAGGACGCTTCCCTCGCGCAAGAGCGCGTCGAGAGCGAGGAGGAGGTTCGCGTCCACGGAGTGCATGCCATGCATTCATACCATTCGTGATGTGCGCTGGTCGCAACTCAGAGGGAGCGGCACAAGGAAGACATGAACACGTCTACCGACGCCCCCCAGGCGCTGCCTCGACGGGGAGCGATCCCCGCCCGCCCTACCGCGCGCAAACTGCTTCCGCTCTGCGCGGCCGTCTTTCTCGGCTTCTCGACGATCGGACTCCCCCTCCCAGCGCTTCCCGGCTTCGTCAGGGGCACGCTCGGGTTCGACGCCCTCGTGGTCTCGATGGTCCTCGCGACGCAGTCGCTCGCCACGCTCGCGACCCGCCACATGTCCGGCACGCTCGCCGATCATCGCGGGCCGGGTCGCGCTGTTTCGCTCGGACTCGCGCTCTCTGCGCTCTCCGGTGTCGGCTACGCGGCGGTCGCCCTGACGACTCCCAACGCGACGCTCGCGCTCACGCTCTTGCTCCTCGCGCGTATCGTGCTTGGGTTTGGTGAGAGCTTGCTCATCACGGGTGCCCTCTCTTGGGGAGTCGGCCTCGTGGGTCGCGAACGGGCCGGCGTCGTGATGGCGTGGAATGGCATCGCGATGTACTCGGCCCTCGCCCTTGGTGCTCCTCTGGGAGGAGCCATCTTCGGGCGGTTTGGTCTCCTCGGCGTTGCGATCGCGACGATCGTGGCACCCGTGCTGGCGTTTGCGAGCTTTCCGCTGCTCGTCCACGTGACACCTTCGGGCGGCAAGCGCCTCGCGTTTCATCACGTCGCGGGGATGATTTGGCGTCCTGGCCTCGCGCTTTCCCTTGCGACGCTCGGATTCGGCACGATCGCAGCATTCGGCTCGCTGCTCTTCCAGGAGCGCGGCTGGCCTCACGCGCCGCGCGCCCTTCTCGCGTTCGGCACGGCCTTCGTCCTCGCGCGGCTGTTGTTCGGTCACGCACCGGATCGCCTCGGCGGGCGTCGCGTCGCGCTCGCATGCCTGACGATCGAGCTCTTCGGACAGCTGCTTCTCTGGACCGCGAACGGGCCGTGGCTCGCGATCGCCGGCGCGTCGCTCACGGGGTTTGGCTTCTCGCTCGTCTTCACGTCGCTCGGCGTAGAGGCCGTTCGCCTGTCCCCGCCGGAGAACCGCGGCGTGGCCATGGGCGGGTACGTCGCCTTCTTCGACGTGTCGCTTGGCGGGCTCGTGCCCATCGTGGGCACGGTCGTACGTGTGCTGGGGTATCCGAGCGCCTACCTCGCGGGGGCCGTCGCCGCTGTCGTTGCCATCTTGCTCACGGTTGGCATGAAGCCATCGAGCTCGACGAGTGTCTCGCGATGAACGTCCTACAGCGAGGAGCTCCGCGGGGAGTCGTCCGGGCAGCGCTTCGAGTGAAGCGAAAGGAGCTGCTCACGCCGCACCATATGCGCGTCGTGCTCACCGGAAAGCCGCGCCGGATCGGCCTGCCACGGTGTCCGCTCCGGCGCCGCGTTCGAGGTGTCACCATCGTCGCGCAGCAACGGCCGCGCGATCAGTTCACCGGCGCGAGCGGCGTCTCGACGAGCTTCCGGAACGCCATGCCGCCCGGATACGCATAGCTCGAGGCGTAGCCCCAGCCCCAGAGGGTCGCGGAGAACGCACCCTCGCTCCGCATGCGCTGGAGACCCGTCCTGCACTGCTTGTCGCCGAACGAGTCGCCGGGACCGAAATTGCGCGACAGATCGACACGCCTGTACTCGTACTGCCCCGCGTTGTCGATCGGCTTCCAGTCGGGCAAGTTGCCAGCGCACTCGAGCCATACGTCCTTGAAGTCGCCGTGCGTCTTCTTGCGGACGATCACGAGCGAGTGCTCCGAGAATGACGAGTCCGCATAGAAGCTGTAGGAGCTCATGTACTGGCCCGAAGGGACGACGTTGACGAATTCCGGATCGCCCATGCCATTCGTACTCGGCACATCAGGCTCCGCCAGGCTCGGCCCGCTGCCTCCCGACATGTGCATTCCGAGGTAGAACGGATGTTCGGCGTCGTGTGAGCGGACCACGAACGCGTCGTTCGAGCGTGCGCGGAACACCGCGAGCTCGCCCGCCTCGAGCGTGAGCGGCGCCCCCGGCGGCTTGACCGGGTCGTACTCGAGCTCCGTGCCGTCGCGACCGCCGACCATGCGGTACCAGACGATCTCGTCGGTGTTCTTGGTGCGCGCCCGGTAGCCAACACCGACGTACTCCGAGCCCCACTGTTCGAAGGCCGGGATCTGCTGCGCGAGCGTATCGCAAGACCCCACCGTCGACGGCAGGAACGTGCACTCATTTCCACCGACGGTCACCGTCGGCCTGTTGGAGAAGACGAAGCTGCCGGTGAGCTCCTGAGCCTGTGTGATCTGCGCGAACTGGCCCTTCGACAGCATGACCTTCGCCGGCATCCCGGCGGCGGCGCCCCTGATGCCGTCTCCGCTCGAGACGTCCTTGGTCCCGAAGATCGTGACCTCGGTATCGTCCTCGGCCGCGAAGATCTGCGTCACCGGCCTTCCCATGTTCGCCTCCCATCCGTTGACGACGACGTGCTCCTTCGCCCATGCGCTCACCGGAAAGACGAGCGTCGCCGTCGGGTAGTGCGTTTCGGCGCCACCGTACGGATACATCCACGTGACGCCGACCGGGACATCGCTCTTCAGGCGGAACGCATCGCCGACGCCCGACGCGAAGGTGCGGAAGTCCGTCTCGAGCGCGGGCTTTGCCCCCCTCGGGCAAGACGTATGCTCGTTCCTATCACCAATCGAGCGCTGTTTGGTGGGGTCCCAGTCGGCGACGAAGAGGATCGCGCTCTCTCCTGGGGGGATGGGCCCTTCGAGCGGCTCGAGGTCGGTGCTGTTCGGCACGGCTCGGAAGAGCGCACCCGACACGTCGAGCTCTGCACCTTTCAGCTCGAGAGACACCGTGGCCGACTTGTTCGACGCATTGACGACGAACGTCGCGAAGCACGAGCCGATATGTGGCATGTAGCTCCTGGGCATCGTGAAGTAGAAGTCGCAACCGTTCGAGCTTCGGTCGGCCTCCGCCGCTGCACACGGCTCCTGACACTTGGCGGCGCCGCAGGCGAGATCGTCGGCGCACGTCTCGACCACGCCGCCGGTACACGAGTCGATGATCGACCGGCCGTCGAGCGAGCACTGGAGGAAACAGGCCTCTGCGTCCGGAGCTCCTCCCTCGGGCTCCGTCTCGAATGCACGATCGTTCTGGATGAAGCCGCCGCGATCGTCACCGCAGGCAGCGATCAGCGCGACGACGAAGCCAGAGGCGCCGAACGCGCCGAAGAACGAGCGCGCGCGCCTCATGGGAGCTTCACCTCCACCGGCTGGAGCACGCTTCCTTTGGGAAGTCCGGCGCCGAGCTGGCCGTCGAAGTTGCTTCCCCAGCAGTAGACTTTCCCATTCGTCAGGATTGCACACGTCGAATACGGCATGATCTTCACCTCGGCTGCCGGCCCCGGGAGACCGACGACCTGGACGGGTTCGAGCGCGAACTGCTTCGTGCCGTTCCCCGCCTGACCGGCATTGTTGAGTCCCCAGCAGTACACCGCGCCGGTCACCGATGTTGCGCACCAGCGACGCCTATGGTGGTGCGAAACGCCATCCTCCCGCACGCCCACCGACCGCGACGTTGCGATGCGTGTGATCGGCTCGGGAGTGTCGACCGCGGTTGGCAGCACGCGTACGTACAGGCTGCTGGAGGTCGCCTGCGTATCCTTAGCGCCCCAGCACCAGCCGATGCCCTTCGCGACGGCGCACGCTTCTTGTTCGACGGTATCGATCATCGAGACGTGGTCGAGCGACACCTTCGTGGGCCATCCGTCGGATTCGAACGAGATCGAGCGCCCAATGCCGATGGCCCGACCCCAGCTCTTCAGCGTACCGTCGTCGTCGATCACGAACGTCGCGGTCCCGACGGCGATGTCCTTGGCCCCGAAGGCGGCCCCAATCGTCTGGGGTGGATTGTTGGACGCGGACGTGGAGATGTCTTCGCCAAGCTGCTGCGCGCTGTTCGAGCCCCAGCAGGCCACGCTCCGATCGCGGAGGATGGCGCATCCAACGCCTGAGGCGTTGGATGCGATCTTCGTCGCGGGACCAGGGAGCGGCAGCCGAACGGGGCTGGTCTCCACTGTCGTCGCCGACGCCTCGCTCTGGAGGAAGGGGCCTCGTCCCCAGCAGAAGGCCGAGCCATCGCTGTCGACCGCGCACGTGTGGTCGAGCGTCGTGACCTTCGACAACCCCGACACACGCACGGGAACCGGACTGTCACCGATCGTCTCGGGGCTCCCCAGCTGCCCCTCTGCGTTCGCGCCCCAGCAGACCACGGTGCCGTCGGCGAGCAGCGCGCAATAGCCCTCCGCGAGCGAGGAGGCCGTAGTCGTCGAGAGCGCGATGGCGCAGGGAGCCTCCTTGCACTCGATGGGCAGCGGCGCGCTGTCGACGACGACGACATCGGCGATGCCGGCGTCGATGACGTCTTCTCGATCGGCCTCGGGCGCGGCATCCATCGAGCCGTCCGCGTCGCGAGGGTGGGGTTCTCGCGTGTCGTCGTCGCTGCTCGAGCAACTCGTGCTGATGGCGACCACGGTCGAGAGGCTCGTGACGAGCGCGAGCAGCGCGGGTACGCGCCCGGCGATCGGGCGACGCGTGCGCCCAGCAGTATCGGTATCGCGTGGGCGCGGTTCAGCGACGGCGGCCCGCGCCTCCGCTTCAAGGAGTCGTCTTGTGGTACGCATGGCGGGCTCCGATTGCCCAGAGGTTTTGGTTCGAGGTGCCGCGGATCCTGTAGAACGGTGCACTGACCGGCCCGCCGCTGCGGGAGAGCGTCGAGACCGAGAACGTGCCGTCGTCGCTCCCGCGAAGGACGAGTCCCCACGACGTGAACCAGGTCTCACCGTCACCCCGCCAGAGCGCAGTCGAGGGGGCTGTCTCGAGGGCGGAACCGGACCCGGGCGCGACCTGCATCGGGACGAGAGACTGCTCGAACGAATATCCGTCGTCCGTGACGCGAATCGTCGTGGCGTAGACGCCCTCGAAAGTTAGCCCCGCAACTCTGTTGTGGAGCGCGACGTACTCGGTCTTCGACACCGGGGCGATGTCGACGAGCCACCCGTTCTTCCCTCGGCCGCCGATGAAGAGCGTCCCCGGACGCTCGGCACACGCAGCGTTGAAGCTGTTCGAGACGACGCTGTCCGCGACGCGTTCCCAGCCAGCGGCCGACCTTCGGACGACGAGGGGGCAAGTGTAAGACGCGCCGCGATCGCGAGCGCCGACGAACCAGAGGTCGTTCGGTCCGCTTCCGTGGACGGACGCGAAGAAGATATGTTCGTTGGCGGCCTCGAGATCGTCGGCAACGTAGACCGCGGCGAAGCTACCGCTAGCCGGATCACGGTGGAAGATCGTGTTGCTGTAGTACGCATAGACGTCGCCTGCGCCCGTTCCCCAGACGCCGAGCGTCGTGATCGGCTGCCCACTGGCGCGCTGGGTCGGATTCCCGTGACTGTCCGTGTGGCCGGCGATGTTGTCCGGGAGGGCCTGCTTCGTCCACGTCCACGTGCCGCCGGAGCGTTCGCCGTGAAAGACGTGCGACGGCCCGACCGTGAAGTACGCCTCGTCGACGTTCGGCGCATGGATACGACCGGCGAACGTGCCGATGCCCGTCGCGTTCTGCGTGCCGTCGTCGATGTATTTCCAGGTGTTCGTCGACTTCGTCCACTCGAGGACTTTGATGCCCTCGGTCGCGCTCTCGGCGATCGCGAAGGCGACCTCGTCGAAAGGCGCGATGTCGCGGAATACGAGGTCGTCGTCCGGGAAGCCGGTGATGCACCAGCCGGCGGGGCTGCAGTCGGGCAGACGCGTATCCGGGACGTCGACGTCGCTGTCTGCATCGCCGCCGTCGTCATCACCGCCGTCGGGGACCGCTGCCGGCGCCGGCGGATCGGCGCGCAGCAAAGCCTCGTCTTCCGAGCTCGCGCACGCAGAGGCGATCGCGACGGATGCGACGGCCGACGCGAGGACGATGATCGTTCTCATGGTTTTCCTCCTAGCGACAGCAGCGCTCCTCGTCCGGCGATCCAGACCTTTCCCGGCGACGGGATCCAGATGCGCTCGAGCTGCGGGCGTCGTCCGCCGAGGCCGGCGACCTTCACGCGGCTCCAGGTGGTGCCGTCGTAGTGAAAGACGGTGCCCTCGTCTCCGGCGATCCAGATGTCGCTCGGCGACGAGCCGGCGATCGCGCGGAGGTGCGCTGTGGTCGGCACTTGATCGTACGCCTCGAAGAAGCGTGGATCGCCGCGCCAGCGGCGCACCGTGCCGGACGAGCCGACGGCCCAGACGTCGTTCGGCCCAGCGACCCAGACCCCTTGAAGTGTGACCATCGTGTCCGTGTTGAAGCCGGTCAGCGTCGGCTCGTCGGCCTCGGCGTTCGTGACGCGGAACGCGGCACCTCGCGGCCCTACGGCCCAGACCTCGTCGGCGGAGCGACCGTCGATTCCATAGACCTCCCGGCAAGGGACGAACCGTCCGCACTTGTCGAGCGTCGCCGGCGTGACGGCGAAGCCTCCGCCGGTGGACGGTCGCAATCGCCAGAGCCCGCCTCGCTCGCTAACCGTCGCCACGCCGAGCCATAGCGACGTCGACTCCGCGTGAGCCCACGACGTGGACACGCGCCCATTGATTTGTACCCAGGCCGGATGAAGCGTCGCAGAGCCGAAGAGCGACCAACCACCGGCGGACGGAGCTCCCGCATCGGTATCGAGACCGCGCGTGTACAGTTGTTTTGGATTGTTGAAGGCGATCTCGGCATCGCCGCGGAGCCAGAGCGCGCTGAACGAATACTGCGTGTCCGTCACGGACGGCTTCCACGAAATGCCATCGAAATGCGCGGCCGCGCCGACGGTACCGACCAGCCATGCATCGGTCGGCGACCGGGCGGCGATCGCTTGGACGTGAGTCCCCGCATACAGCGTCTCCGACGACGCGACCGCGCCGAAGAGCGAGCTTTCGCAGAGCGCGTCGTCAGTGCACGCGTCCGGGTAGTACTCGCAGTCGTCGACGCAAACCGAGGCGTCTTCGCCGGTCTCCGCATCGCCGCCTGCGTCGGCCTCCGCCGACGGCAAGGGCGTGCTCGCGTCGTCCGCGAGAGCAGTGGGCGCCTCGCCGTCGGTCGCGCATGCCGCCAGGATGGCGAGCGTGCACGCCGTCCCGCTGACGGTCACGAGCCATGTCGTCCTCATCGCGTTGGTCCTCCAGCATCCTGAAGCTCGTCGCACGGCTCGACCATGCAGCGGCCGTCGACGCATGCCTGACCGGCGATGCCGTCGCAAACGATCCCGCACCCGCCGCAGTTCTTCGGGTCGGACGTGATGCGGGTTTCGCAACCATCATAGCGGTTACCGTTGCAGTCGCCCCAGCCGGCCTTGCACGACGACTCACATCTTCCGTAGACGCAATCCTCGAAGACGTTCTGCCCCGCCGACAAGGTGCAACCGATCCCGCATCCTCCGCAGTTCTTCGGGTCCGAAGAGAGATCGTGGCAGTCGCCGATCTTGATGACCTCAGAGCCGCCTTGGCTCATGGAGCCCCCACAGAACGTCGTTCCCTGCGGGCAGTGGCACATCGGGAGGTTTGCGAGCCCTCCGCTCAGACCGCACGTCATGCCGTCCTGGCACTTCACCCCGCAGCCACCGCAGTTTTCGTCGTCCAGAAGGCTGGTCTCGCAGCCGTTGTCGGTGACGCCGTCACAGTTGGCGAAGAGCCCGGCGCACTTCAAGGCCCCGCACTCGCCGTCGTAACAGCCGAAGTAACTGTTCGGAGGCACCTCGACGGTCCCGCCGCCATCGCGCGGACAGGCGTTGCCGCACGCGCCGCAGTTCTTGTCATCGTGGGACGGATCGATGCAAGAGAGGTAGGGCGTCACCCCGCAGTCGAGCTCGCCCGGCTTGCACCCGCACGAAACCTCCTGAGTTTTGAACATGATGCATCGCGTGCCTGCGGAACATTTATTTCCGCAAGCTCCGCAATTGTCATCGCTGAAAGCGGTCGTCTCACAACCGTTGTCCGGGACGCCGTCGCAGTCGAGCGCGTTACTCAGAATGCAACCCAACACGCAGCGCCCCTCGGCGCAGTTGAACGTGCCACGGCTGTTTTTCGGCGGGCACTTGTTCCCACATTCTCCGCAGTTGTTCACATCCGTGAGGAGATCGACGTCACAGAGGAATTCCGAAGAGGGACAGGTCGTGTGGCCCGCGGGACACCTGTTCGAGGGGCAATACAACGTAGATCCGGACTCCGCGTCGCGGCCCGCATCCTCCGTGCTCGCGAATTCAGGAGGTGCCTCGCCGTCATCGAGGTACCGTCCAACAACCCCGTTCTCCGTGCATGAAATCACGACCGTCGCGCTGAGAGTCCCCAGCACGATGGCGAATCGACCGTAGATGTTCATCGACTTCCGGCTCGCTTTACCGATTCGAGGAGTGGACTGCGGGGGAACATGCGGACGAAATCGCTCTTCCGAGTTTCTGCCTCTTCGACGCGACCGATGGCGAAGAGGACGTGAACGCGCAAGCTCTCTCGCTCCTCGGCGAGCTGCCCCGTCGGAAAGCGCGATTGATGTTCGTCAATCGCGTTTAGCGTGAGGTCGCTCTGCTTCTCGCGCAGGCCGCGGCGGGCCACCTCGAGCACCGCACGCTCTTCGCAGATCGTGCACGAGATTTCGCTCTCGGTCTTTCGAGCAGGATGCGCACGTTCGACCGGCTTGACCGGCGCCTGCACCGAAGGCAATGCCTCGACCGGAATCGCCGTCACACCAGCGGTGCTCTCCACGGGCGAATCGAAGGCCGCCTGCGAGCTAACGTCCGTACTGGCAACCGGCGGAGCCTGCGGCTCCGGACTGGCGACAGTCCCTGCCGCGGATCCTTCCGAGACGACGTTCCAGAGCAGGCTAGCGCCAACGACGAAACATGCGGACATCGAGATCGCGCCCAGGTACCGCCCCAATGTCGGCGCGCTTCGAGTCGCCGTCGCCGAGCTCGAGACCGCGCTGCCCCCGCCGCCTGAACCGCGCGGACCGAGGTTCAGCGAACGCTCGAGACGAGACCACACACGTTCTTGTCTCGCCGGTCGACTCGCGTGCGCGCGGCGCTCGCGCGCGAAGAGCGTCGCAAGATCGGAGTCGAGGTCCGGCGTCGCCTCGCCATCTCCCGCCTCCGAGGGCCCGCGGGGCAAGCGCTCCTGCGTCGTCACCGCGGACTTCCTTTCCCGTCGATGACTTTTTCGACCTCCGACAATACCTGCCGGAGATCGGCCCGCGCGAGGCGCAGACGTGAATAGGCCGTATTGAGTGGAAGCCCCAGCACGTGAGCGATTTCGGGCATCGTGTATTCCTCGAGATCGTGCATGACGAGAATGGCTCTCTTCTCTTCCGAGAGCGTGGCGAGCGCACGTCGCAGCGACCAGCGCGCTTCGAGATCGACCGAATCGACGAGAGCGCGGTCCTCGAGCGTCTCGTCATCGAGGATCTCGCGCTGGTAGCGCGGCCTCTGGCGATAGCTGGAAGCTACGCGGAGAGTGATGCCGAAGAGCCACGGCGGCATCGGGCGCGCGCGGTCGTACTCGTGCAAGTTGCGATGCACGACGATGAAGACCTCGTGCGCGTAGTCTTCGAGCTCACGCTCGCGAACGCCGAGACGGCGGAGGTTGCGACAGACGCGCAAGAAGTGCTCCTCGAAGACGGCGCGAAACAGGCGCTCCTCCTCCGAGGGTTCCCCAGCGACGACTGCACCTCTCTCCACAGTACGTTCTTGCGGCTCGCGCTCCGGTTCCGTCACTCGCCCGGTGCACTTTCCTCAGAAAGTCGTCTCGAGGGCGCACGAGCCCAGGACGGTGACGGCCGGCGCCTCCCAGATCCTATCGCTCTCGATGAAGAAGCGCGGACGCGTCACTGGTGCGCCAACGCGAAGGTCGGTGCGCAGCGCGAATGGCGGCGGCAGAGGGATCCGTGCACCGAATCGAACGGCCGCCTCGACGAGCAAGAACGCACGCCGTTCCGGTTCGCGCACGCCGGTACCCACGCCGGTCGTCGACCCCAGCGTCACCGCGGTACAGCTCAGCAGCTGGCCGAGGTAGAGACAGGGGCCGACGGAGAGGCCGTTCGAATGTACGAGCACGCCGCCTCCACGGCGCGCCATGGCCGTGCGCGCACCGGTAGAGCTTGCCTCCGTGGCGAGCCCGAAGCTCAGCCTTCGCCTCTCGCCGCGCCAGGTGACCCCGTATCCGACGAGCGCGCCGACCCCGACCTCCGGCACCAGCGTCTTTCCGACGATCGCCCCCGCATAGACGGCATGCCGGAGGCTGGTCGGCGAGCTTGGTGCTCTCGGCGCGGGCGGCACGGGCGGCACGCGCGACGAGCCCGGGAGAACGATGTCGGGTTGCGCGATGACCGAGACGTCCGAGCGTGAAGCAGGCTCTTGCTCCACCGGAGGTGCGGGGCTCGGGGGTGAGCTCGCGTGAGGCGCATGGCGCTCGGCCGACGTGCGGAACATGAGGCTCACGACGATCGCGACGGCGGAGGCGAGATCGCCACAGGCATGCGCCGGCGCGCGGAGCGTCTTGCGAAGGCGGCCCTCGGCCGTCGGCTCAGGCCCGTGCGACTCCTCCGGTCCCTCCGCATCGACCTCGACGTATGCGCGTAGCTCGCGGGCGTCGGCCTCGATACGCACGTCGACCCGGGGACGGTGATCGACGTGTGGGGGCTCGTCGTCTCGCCCCATCTGACGCTCCACGTCCCGCAGGAATTCGGCAGACGACGGACAGCCCTTGGCGCGAGGATCGACGGAGTAGTGCAGCGGTCCGACATCGGCGCGCGCGTCCTCGAGCGGCGCCGACAGCAGCCCCAATACGAGCGCCAGCTGCCCGACGAAGGACGACGACCTCGATCGCATCCTCAGGAAGCTCCTCGCCAGGCTCTCGCGTTCCGAAGGAGTGTACGGATGCCGAGACGCTAGCACGCATCGCACCGCCACCGCCTCGCCGCAACGGCCCCCCCCACGCCACAGGACGCGAGCGGCCCCGCGAGCTGACGACGCTCCACGACGCGCATGCGGATGCTTCGAACGGGCGCGACCAGACCTGCTTCGGTCGCTCCAGAGATCCGTAATGGCCGCTCACGGCCAGAAACGCGTCCTCGGTACGCGCGCTGATGCTCAGCGATGTTTGCAGACGGCTTGGATGAACGGCAGCGAGCCCCCCGGCGTCGGCTCCTCGATCCTCGAGAGCTCGACCAACCCATATGGCCCGAACTCTCGCCGCACCGAGTCGTCATCGTAGAAGTACATCTTCAGGTCCGGCATGATCTCGTACCAATCGTCGCCGAGCCTCGCTCCGCGGCCGTACATCGGGGCTTCCTTCGAGATGACCGTGAAGATCATGTGCCCGCCGGGCGTGAGCTGGCGGTAGCAGTCTTCGATGAGCTTCGCGCGTCCTCGGGCGTCCAAGAGGTGGACGAGGCCGTAGCAGAAGACGCCGTCGTATCGTTCATCGTCATAGGGCATGTCGGCCACGGATCCGTGATGAATCGGCATGTCGAGCCCCAGCTGCGTGCGGGCGAGAGCGATCGCGGTCTCCGAGATCTCAATCCCGGTCACCGACATCCCGCGCTCGAGAAACACCTTCGCGTTCCTGCCGTATCCGATACCGGGTATCAGGACGTTCTCGACGCCCATCTTCGTGAAGTAGTCCCTCGCGAAGATGGCAGACCTCGTCGGCTCGGGCCCCCACATCAGCTGCTTCTCGGTGAAGGCGACTTCCCAGAACTCGGTCATGTTTGCCTCGGTGTGTGTTGCACGATCAGGGGCGATGCGCCTCGATGAGGTACTGGTCGGGCAGCGCTATTGGCGAGACCTTCGCGGCCATCCCCGCCGCCGCGAGCTCCGCGATCACCGCCTCGGGAGTCACGCGTAGGTTCGTTGGCGGGCCTCGGCGCGCCGTGAGCCCGAAGTCCACGACGAACAGCTTGCCGCCGGGCCGGAGCGCAGCGGAGAGGTCGCGCGCGAAATCGACACGATCAGCGAGATGGTGCCACACATGCACGACGAGGATGCGGTCGACGCTACCGGCGGCGAGGCCAGAGGCAGTCGGAGTGGCACGGATCGCACGCAAGTTGGGCAGATGCACGCGGCGCGCGCGCTCGTTCAGGAAGCGCACCATGTCCGGCTCCACATCCGTCGCGATCACTTCACCTCGAGGGACGGCGAGCGCCAGTCGAACGGCGAAGTACCCCGTGCCCGCACCGACGTCGGCGACGGTCATCGTTGGCGTCAAATCCAGCGCGCGCAGCACGTCGTCGGGGTGCTGCCAGGCGTCGCGCCCCGGATCGTCGAACACCTTCGTCCACGCGTCCGCGTCCGCGAACGCATGGTGCGCCCCGCCCACGCCATGCCCCTCGTGCCGACCTGCGTGTTCGTGATCGTGGGAGCGCGCTCCGTGGTCGGAGCCGTCGTCTCCTGTCGGGACCACGGCGCGAGTCGATGCCGAGCTGCACGCGCTACCGAGAGTCGCCGCAAAGAATGCTCTCATCAGGCGACGCATCTGCTCTCCCACATCATCGGGTCTCGTGCCAGTCGGCGCAGAGCGTCTTCGTCTCGGATCGTCATGGGGCGCTCTCCTCGCGAGCCGAGTGGCGGCTCATTCCTCGTTCGCCATGCTGCAATCCGTCGTAGCTCCTCGCGCAGCTCACCTGTAGAGCGCGGCCTTCGATCGGATCGGCGAGGCTTTCGATCGACGGACACGGGAAGAGCTCCCTCTCGTCCCCCGGTTGCCTTCCGCCCCGGCTTCAGCCGCTTGATCGGAGCGGCCGGGTCCGGTGAGTGTCAAAGTAGATGCCGGATGATTCGTCACGCGGCGGCCGCGTGA
>MKVQ01000020.1:0-100029 GCA_001899635.1 Myxococcales bacterium 68-20
GGCGCTCTCGTCGATCGCTTCGCCCAGCACTGCCACGTCATCGACATCGACACCGACTCCTGGCGTCACAAGGAAGCGCTCAAGCGCGGCAAGGGCCGCAAACCGAAGAGCGACGACTGACCGATCGCGACCTCGAGACGGCGCTGCCGCGCCGCCCCGAGGTCGCGTCCGATTCTTCCGTTTTGATGTGGCCGGCTACACGAGGTCTCTCCGCTCGACAAGCAAGCCGTCGCGCTCACGCCGACGCAGCTCGGACAGTGCCTCGAGCGAAGGGACCGACGAGCCAACGTTCGCCAGGACGGTATAAACGTTGCGCTGCGGAGCACATGGCCGAAGGGGTCGCGACAGCTCATCTCTCGCGACCGAGCACGAGCATAATCGGCCTGAACGCTGCCAACTTCTTCCTCGCAGAGGTCGTCGGCGTCGTCCTCCCGTTCTTGAACGCCCTGCTGCGCGAGCGAGGCTGGCGTTACGACACGATTGGAGTCGCGACATCGACCGTCGGACTCGGCGTCTTCCTGTTCCAGACGCCAGCAGGAATGATCGTCGATCGTGTTCGAGCGCGCCGCCTATTGCTCGCGTTGGCCTCTATCGTGCTCGGCTTTTGCTTCGGCCTCATCCCCATCGCCGCGACATTCCGAGCGGTCATCTTCCCGCTGCTGTTCGTTGCTGGCCTAAGCCAAGCTTTCTTCCAGCCGCTTCTTGGGGCACTGGCGCTCGCGCTCGCCGAACACGACGGCATGAGCCGCATGATGGGCCAGAATCAGGCGTGGAATCACGCTGGGAACATCGCCGCCGCACTTGGGGCGATGGTGCTCGCCACGACTTTCGGCATCGAATCGATCTTCCTGGCGATCCTGGCCGCGTCGCTCCTAGCCGCCACTTCGACGCAACTCATCCAGCAGAAGCGCATGGTCGCCGACGCATCCGCAGAGGCACGACCAGCATCTCGCGGCTTCGTGCTCCGCGACAGGCGAGCCGTGCTCCTGCTGGTATCGACCGCGCTCTTCCATCTGGCGAACGCTCCCGTGATGCCGATGGTGGCGCTCGACATCAAGCGCCTGCACGGCACGGACGCGCAGGTGGCGGCCGTAGTCCTCATCGCGCAGACCGTGATGGTGCCCGTCGCGTACCTCGCCGGAAGACTCGG
The DNA here is from genome assembly GCA_001899635.1 of Myxococcales bacterium 68-20. Lineage (GTDB taxonomy): Bacteria > Myxococcota_A > Polyangia > Polyangiales > Polyangiaceae > Labilithrix. The sequence goes on from MKVQ01000020.1 coordinate 1,151, forward strand.
TGATCGATTCGGACGAAAGCCGGTCACGCTCGTCGGCTTCGCGGCGCTCCCTGTTCGGATCTTTCTGTACTCGCTCACCGACAAGCCAGCCGTGCTTCTTGCACTCCAATCGCTCGACGGAATCGGCGCAGGGCTCTACGGCGTCCTCGTCCCCTCGATGTGCGCCGACATCACGGAGGGGAAGGGCCGCTTCAACACACTGCTCGGGATGGTCGCGACGGCGCAGGCGCTCGGAGGCGTGCTCGGTCCGCTGGGGTCGGGCCTCGTTCTCCAACATCTCGGGTTCAAGGCCGCATTCGACACCTACGCCCTCGTCGCCCTCTTGGGGGCGGTCCTCTTCTTCTGGAAGATGCCGGAGACGAGATGCCCGCGCTGAGCACCATCGGCACCGTCGCTATCTTCATCGTCACGCTGACGCTGATCCTCGCGCCGCCACGAGGATGGCATGAGGGGTGGTGGGCTGCGCTCGGTGCGGTCGCGATGATCGCGCTAGGACTCGTGACACCAGCGCAGGCACTCGAAATGGTGTGGCTGTCGCGGAACGTGATGCTGTTTCTAGTTGCCTTGCTCCTTCTCTCCGCGCTGGTCGAATCGAGCGGGTTCTTCGAGTGGGCTGCCCTCCACGCGAGTCGCCGCGCTGGAGGCGACGGCATGCGACTCTTCCGCAACGTTTTCGTCCTTGGTGCCTTCGTGACGACGGTGCTCTCGCTCGACACGACGGCGGTGATGCTGACCCCCATTGTCGTGGCATTCGTCCAACGACTTCGGTTACCGGCACGGCCGTACATCATCGCGACGGCGTTCGTGTCGAATGTCGCCTCGCTGACGCTCCCCATCAGCAACCTGACGAACCTTCTCTTCGCGGACGCGTTCCATATTCCCTTCGGGCGATTCGCGCTGCGCATGGTGGGGCCGCAGCTCGTCGCCGCGGCTGCGACCTATCTCCTCTTGCGGTGGCGTTTTCGCAACGAGCTTCACGCGTCGTTCGACGCGCAAGGTCTCGCGGAGCCATCGTCCGTCGTGGCCGATCCGCGGTACTTTCGAGCCGCCGCGCTCGTGCTCGTGCTCGTGCTCGGCGGGTACTTCGTGACGCCGCTCTTCGGCGTCGAACCGTACGTCGTCGCGTTCGGCGGGGCTCTCGTGCTTGCGTTCCTCGGTGTCCGGCGTCGTCGCGTCGGGCTTCGGACGCTCCGGGCGATCTCGTGGGGCCTCTTCCCGCTCGTGCTCGGACTCTTCGTGGTCGTCAGGGGTCTCGAAAACCTCGGCGTCGTCACGGCCGCGTCCCTCTGGTTCTCGGGCATGGCTGGGCACTCGATGGGCCGTATCCTCATCGCGTCCGGGGCCGCGGCGGCTGCATCGAACGTGATGAACAATCTCCCGGCTGCGCTCCTAGCCCGCGACGTCCTTCAGGCTCCGGGAGTCGATCATGCCGGCGTCTTTGGCGCGCTCCTCGGTCTCAACATTGGTCCGACGATCATGCCCACGGGTTCGCTGGCGACGTTGCTCGTGCTCGACATCGCGCGAAAGAAGGGCGAAGGCGTACGTGGCTTCGAGATGATCAAGACGGGCTGGTGGGTCACCCCGCTCGTCCTCCTGCTGGCGTCGCTCACGCTCGCAGCGCTCGACGGCTGAGGGCTCCGCCAGTGGGATGGCTCACCGACGCATCGTTCCGATGCGCAAGCATGCAGCGTGCGCGGACGCGCCAGCCTCGGGCGAGCCCGTGGACGTGTGACAGCTACATCATGACCGGTCAGACACCGCGCGGATCGGTGGGCGCCAACGCATCGCGGGGCTGACCTCGCGAGGCCGGCGCGAGGGTCTCGGGGATGAAGAGCGCCACGAGCAACGTAGCGGCTGCGCCGGTCGCGGCCAGGATGGCGAACATCTGCCGATATCCGAGCCAGGCCACGAGCACGCTCGCCACCGCCGGTCCCACCGCTGACCCCGTCACGAGGGACGAGCCGACGAGGACCTGCGCGGTACCCGTGCGCGTGGGGTCGGCGATGCGGTCGGTGACCCACGCTGCGGCCATGACGGCAAACAGCGCCTGCGCAAGGCCGTCGAGGACCTGGATGAACAGCACCTGACGATGGGAACTGGCGATCGCGACGAGCGCCATACGTACCGTCATCGCGAGCCATCCAACGACGAGTACGGGATGACGACCGATTCGATCTCCCAATCGACCAGCCGGCCAGACTGCCAGCATCCAGACGATGTTGCTGATGACGAATGCGTAGGACAGGTGGCGTTCGCTCGCGGCGAGGTGGTCCTTCATGAAGAGACCGAGGTAGACACCACCTGGAGCGTTCGCGACGTGGAACAGGACCATGGCGGCGACGAAGAGCCAGATCGTTCGGTCTCGCCACCAATCCCGCGAGGTCGCGCGAGGTCGTTCGCTCGAGACGACAGAGGGGAGTCCTCGAGGCTCGTGGACGAGCAACGCGAGCGCCACTGCGCCAGCTTGACAGAACGCCACGAGCACCAGAACTGCGTCGAGGCCCCTCCACTCTGCGATAGCACCCCCAGTCAAGGCCATGAGCACCACCCCGACGGGCTTCCAGAGGCGCAGGGCGCCGAGCGCAGAACCGGTCCGGCCACCGCCCGAGAGCCGGGTCGCTTCGGCACCGGCAAGGCTTTCGACGGTGGCTCGACATGCGCCGTTCTCGGCGAAGAGGGCCACCAAGAACGCCAACCAGAAGAGGTCTCGCGCCGTCCGCAGGGCGACGGACGCGATAGCCAGTACGGCGAGCGCGACGAGCAGGAACGGTTTGCGCCGATTCACCCGGTCGGACACCAACCCGACCGGGAACTGAGCCAAGCCTGCGAGGGCGGCCAACGTCGAGATCAGGCCGACCGAGCTGGGCGAAAGACCTCGCTGCGTGAGGTACAGCGGTAGATAGGGCAGCGTGAAGCCGATGCCGGCCATACCGAAGAGGTACGAACCGTAAAGCCCGATTCGATTGCGCAGGCTCATGGCACGACTCCGATGGATCGAGCCCGAGTGTGCCGTCAGGGTGGGCGACGACCTCGGCCTTCGACAACGGCCCCCATCGTTTCGGCACCTACAAGCCACATACCATTCCGCTGACGCGTGTGACTCGCGGTGCGAGGCTTGCAAGCTGCAAGCAAGGGGGGGGGCGTTTGGAGAAACCACCATGAGCCCCGCATCTCGGCTATCTCACCATCTCTGTAGCTGGCTCGTAGGTTCTGCCGCCGCAGGGTTGGTCATCATCACGGCTCCGCTAGTGCACGCTCAGCCGCCTCTTCCGCCTGCTGTCGGAGGTCCAGGCCAGCCGCCGCCTCAACAGCAACCCACGAGCGTCCGGGGAGTCGTCGGTCAGTATCTCGTGACCCCCAACGGTAACGTGGACGGACTGTTGTTGTCCGACAACACCATCGTTCGGTTTCCGCCTCATCTCGGCGCGCAGCTTGCCAAGATCGTGAAGCCCCGCGACCGCGTGACGGTAACTGGGTACACCTGGATTCCTAAGTCCATACAGGCAAGCACGATCACCAACGAGACGACTCGCCGCTCGATCACCGATACTCCGCCGGCCCCCGGGACTCCACCGCCCATTCCGCCCGCACGGGTTGAACAGCAGCAGATGAGCGCGCGCGGAACGATCAGAGCGCTCACGCATGCTCCTGCTGGCGAGGTCGATGGTGCGGTTCTCACCGACGGCACGATCGTCCACTTCCCGCCTCACGTCGGCAGCCAGTTCGCGAACCTGCTGCGGGAAGGCCAGCAACTCGCCGCGACGGGCTACGGCGTAGCGAACTCTTATGGGCGGGGCATGGACGCCAACGCGCTCGGACCGGCCCTGGACCGGTTGCAACCTGTCAATCCGCCAGTGCCGGCACCGGGAATGCCGCCGCCTAGGTAGAGTAGACCTCGAGCCCCTGCACGTCGCTCCCCGGAACTGGCGCGAGAACGCGAGCACGAGAACCGGATCCCCGGCGCGGTGGTGTCCATTCGAGCCTTCCGGCCTGGCTTTTCCGCACTCCAGGCACCGGCTCTCGCCAGCGACGAGCCACGCGAGGTCGGTCAAGACCGGGTTGGCGCTCGTCTTCGCTCAACTCGACAGCGCGGTTGAAGGCGAACGAATTGCTACCGAGCGAGGGCCGTTGCCTCATGAGGTTTGCTACCGACGTAGCGGCCGAGGAGGTGCGATGGCGATCACTGCAGCGGCGCGACGGGAGCTCATCGAGGCGGTGGGTGTGCGATACAGAGCAGCGAGCTCCCCGGACAGGAGCCGCATCCTTGAAGAATTCGTGGCCTTGACGGGGTTCCACCGGAAGCACGCCATCAGGGTTCTGAACACCAATTCGGCGACGCTGGCAGAGCGACCGTCGGCTGACAGATTGCGGCCTCGACTCTACGACGAGGCCGTTCGTCAACGCGTGATCGTCCTGTGGGAGGCGTCCGACCGAATCTGCGGGAAACGACAGCGGGCGCTCATCCCGATTCTGCTTCCCGCGCTCGAGAAGCATGGCCACCTGAAGCTGGACGAAGCCGTCCGCACGCGCGTGCTTGCCGCTAGCGCATCGACACTCGATAGGCTGCTGCGCGAGCCCCGAGCCACATCCGGAAGGAAGAGACGTCGGGCCGCGGCCGCCGGAGGTGTCCGCAAAAGCGTGCCCGTGCGTACGTTCGCGGATTGGAAGGACCCACCGCCAGGATTCCTGGGGGCGGACCTCGACGCCCAATGCGGGGATGTCTCCGCCGGAAGCTTCGCTCACACGCTCGTCCTCACCGATGTCGCAAGCGGTTGGACGGGATGCGTCGCCCTGATCGTTCGAGAGGGCGCCCTCGTGGCGGACGCGATCGAGCGCCCTCGCGAGACGATGCCGTTCCCGCTGCGTGGGATAGACACAGACAACGGCAGCGAGTTCGTGAACGAGGTGCTGCTCGCGTATTGCAGCGACCGAGGCATTGAGTTCACACTAGCGCGTCCGTATCGAAAGAACGACCAGGCTTGGGTCGAGCAGAAGAACGGAGCAGTCGTCCGACGACTGGTCGGGTACGGGCGGCTCGAAGGCGTTGCGGCCGGGCACGCGCTCGCCCGCTCGCCCGGCTGTATTCGGGGTCGCGGCTGTTCGTGAACTTCTTCCAGCCGTCGTTCAAGCTGGCCGAGAAGAAGCGTGTCGGCGCTCGCGTCAGCAAGCGATACCACGCCCCCGAGACACCGAGTGCCCGGCTGCTCGGGAGCAACGTCATCGAGCCGGTGATGAAGGAGCGCCTTCGCGCCGTACTCGCCACACTTGATCCGCTCCGCCTGCTCGACGAGATCCGAACCGTTCAGCAGCATCTTGCGAGTCTGGCTGCCGGCGAGACCACCCACGTGCTCCCGCACCGAGACGCCGATCTCGAACGCTTCCTGAAGAGTCTCGGAGAGGCGTGGCGAGGCGGCGAGATCCGACCGACACATCGAGCTCCAGAGAAGCCCCTCCGCCACTGGTTCCGATGCTCGCCATCGACGTGAAGGGAGATTTGCCGAACGACGGACGCATTCAACGCTCCGTTGTCGCCGCGCTCTCCGAGCGTGACGGAGATCGGAGCGTGACAGAGAGAGACGAGGGCGGGCCGATACATTCAGCATGTCTTTCGCACGGACGGAAACGCCCGCTGGCATTTTGCCCTCTTGGGCCGTTCACGCCAGTGCCGATTTCGAGAGCTGGCTCGCGGCCAGTCCGAGCTGACTCTGGCCCACCTTGTGTACGCAACGTGATCTCGCAGCGTAGAACACGCAGTAGGCGGAGTTGCGGAAGCGATCGACGGCGCTTTGCGCGAGCAGGACGTCGTCGAACATCGCGAGCCACTCGGCGGTGTCACGGTTGGATGTGACGATCATCGAGCCGCAGCCGGCCTGGCTCGGATCCGGCCACGCGATCTCGGTAAGCAGCGGCCGACCCGAACAATGGGCGGAGGCGGTTTCCCTGCTCTCCGCTCCCGAGAACTCTCGGAGTGAGCAGCTTCGGTCGAAGGCTTCGGAGCCGCTTCGCCGAGAAGCTCGGTGCGGTCGCGCCCTGAGCTAGGTAGGGTTCGGGAGCTCGCGAGCGCGCCCCCTGCCGGTACACACGCCCAATGCGCGGGGCTTCGGGACGTCGGAGCCATGGCGCGATGGGTCAGCTGGGTGGCGCGTGGCGTGATCCGTCAGCACGGGGCGCCGGCAGTCAGCCCGCGTCGCCGCCTTCGTAAAGCACCACGATGGCCTTGCCGAACCCGCGCAAGAGCGCGGCGCGATCGACTACGCCGTACAGATCGACGTCCACGTTCAAGAACCGCACGGCGGCTCGTCCTGCGGATCGACGGCGCCCGCCCGATCGCTCACGATGCCTCCGTCGGACCGGTGTACAGATCGAACGCGGACCTCGTACCCATCACGTCGAGCCGCACGAGACCGTTCTCGACCCGGTACTCCCACGGCGGCTCGACGAATCTCGACCAGAGTTTCCGCCCTTCGAGATTCCAGGCCGCGATCTCCAGCTCGGCAGATATCACGACCACGTCATCGTGTCGTGCCCACGACCAGAAGCCCATCTCGGCGGCGTCTTCCCACAGCCTCTTCGGCGTTCGCAGGTCGTAAGCGAGGAGGCGTTCCCCCGCGCCGAGGAACAGGCGCCCGGTCTCGGGCACGACGAGGACGCCGGGGCAAAAGCCGGCGTCCAATCCGGGCGCATACCTCTGGACGACGACGAGGAACGGCCAGTCGTTGCCGGACCGCCTGACCTCGATCCAAGAGAGTGAGCTGTCGGGCCTGGTGACGCCGAGCTCGTCCACGAGCCCTGCGTGCTGCTTGGCGACGCCGAACGAGGCGGAAGGCAGGCCGCAACCGACCTTGAGCGAGTACCCACCGACGGAGACCTGGAACATCGGACGGGGTAGTTTGGCGCGAAGTTTGGCGCGACGCCAAAGTCGGCTCGTAAGTATGGCGGAGGAGGAGAGATTCGAACTCCCGGTGGGTTGCCCCACGGCGGTTTTCAAAACCGCTGCCTTAGACCACTCGGCCACTCCTCCAAGTACGGGTGCCTACTCTACTTCGTCTGGCCCCGTCCTCCAGAGGTTTCGTCAAGGTCGAGCTCCACCGACTTCACTTGGCCTTCCTGACGGGCTCCAAGCCGACGACGCCGCGCGCTCTGGCGGGGCTGCAGCGGGGCCACCGTCGGCGTACTCCACGGCGCCGACATGCGAGCCCGAGCTCGAGCTCGGCTCGCGAAGCCCTGGCGGTTGGGTCAGTAGGGTATGCGGCAGCCGATGACCACGTCGACGCGCCCGGACGGCGCGCCGGTGGTCGCCGAGCACGCGGTCCCACGGAGGATGACCTTCGTCAGGGCTTGCGGGTCGTCGAACGACCAGCCGTTCTCGTCCTCGTTCGGGATGGGGAGCTCGTTGACGTTGCGGTCCGTGATCGAGAGCTTCATGGAAACTCGGTCGCCGAGCTCGACGAGGTCGGCGACGGTGAGGACGGCGGCGACGAGTGAGCGTGTTCCGAGAAGGGCAGTTTCGTGCGCGGTCCCTTGTCGACTTGGGCGAGCCCACGCTTCAGCTCGAGAAGGCACGCATCGCGTCCCTGGCCGAATGAGCCTGGGCGCGTCGCGATCGGGGCGGCCGTTCTCGAGGGACTCGAGGCGCAGCGTTCCTTTTTGGTGCAGACCTTTGTAAGGAAACGGCGGCGCGCTCGTCCATCGGCGCGTGCGGGCACGTCGCTCTCGCACGCCTGAGGTTCATCACGGTTACGGACACGGCGGCCGCACCTCGAAGCGCGGTCTCCTTCGGAGGATTTTCGATGGTTCGACAGTTCGCGGTATTGGCGATCACGCTCGGTGCGTTCGCCGTGACGGGCTGCACCAGCTCGGTGAGGTTTGGCGGCGGCACTGTGCTCACGTCTTCGGTGGTGACGCCCGCGAAGGCGGCGGAGGCTCCCGTCAAGCGCGCCAAGGTGGCGAACGGGCACATCGAGATCGACGAAAAGGTGCAGTTCGCAACCAATTCGGATGCGATTCTCCCGGCCTCCGATCCGCTCCTCGACGACATCGTGGACGCGTTCAAGGAGAACCCTCAAATCAAGAAGGTGGAGATCCAGGGGCACGCCAGCTCCGAGGGTGATGCGAATCGGAACAAGACCTTGTCGAATCTCCGCGCGAAAGCCGTCATGGCAGCGCTCGCCGCGAAGGGAGTGGAGCCCTCGAGGATGACGGCAAAGGGTTACGGAATCGAAAAGCCCATCGCGGACAACAAGACCGAAGAGGGGCGGGAGAAGAACCGACGTGTCGAGTTCCTCATCATCGATCCCGCTCCGAGCGCGGAAGCCGCTGCGAAGAACTAAGGGAAGGTCGTCATGAAATCCATCAAGCTGCTCGCCGTCTCGTCGGCTCTCGTCGCTCTCACCGCCTGTTCGAGTGCGTCCCGCACTCCTGCTCAATACGCCGAGGACACGAAAAAGGCCTTCGCTGAGCATCAGGCCGAGCTTCAGGCTTGTTATGACGAGGTCGTCAAGACCACGCCGGACGCCAAGGGGACGGTCACGGTGAAGTTCTTCTGGAGCGATTCTAGCTCCGAGAAGGATGCGCGCTTCCCCACGAAGCAGGTCAGCATCCGAATCAACGTCGAAGACAAGGGTGAGGTCAACGTCGTCGCCGCGGAGACCACCGCCCCAGAACAGCTGCAGAAGTGCGTCACGGATACCGTGGTGAAGGCGCGCCTGAGGCCTGCCGGCAAGGGGATCGGCGACGGCAAGTGGACGTTCACGTTTACGCCAAAGAGCGCTCCGGATGGGACCGCCGAGGTGGACGCGACGAAGTCCTGAACCGAAACTGCTGCAGCCCAATACCTTGGGCGACGGAGCCTGACCCCGACTCGCCGGGATGGCTCCGTCGCGCCCAACATGTCGAACGCCCCCCGACGGTCGGCTCGACGTATCCGCGATGCGGTGCTGGGCGTGAGCTCCGGGTCGATGGGGAGCGTCGCTGGACTCGCGTGACAACCGACGTGCGACGTCAGCTTGGCGGGGGCGTCGGCGTGGGCGATCGCTCTCCGCCGAACGGCGTCCGGACGGAGAGATTGACGATGGCCGGGTATGTGAGTTGGCCGGGGTCGGCGCCGGGATCGTGTGAGGTCCGGATGAAGTGCTGATAGACCGGCCCCCGGCACCCGCACCGAGAGTGACGCCGTGACGCTTCCGAAGCCGTAGCTCACGTTCCCGCCCGCCAAGCGATTCATGCGCCCGACGTTGCCGTCCTGCTGGATGGCGCCGCTCCAACGCTCGGGTTGCCCGCTGAGGACGTCCTCGCCAACACCGGCGCGGAGGTTCTTCGCGACCTCGAAGTCACCCGAGAGGCCGCCCATGAAGCGGTTGCCAGCCTGGTAGCCGTACCCGTTCTCGTACTGGAACAGGAGATCTCCCGCTCGAACCTCGCGCGGCGGCGGCCGTCGAGCAGACCTCGACGTCGCGCTGCGCGGGTGAACCACGGCACCACGCCTCGACCTTCGCTCCGGTCGCCTTGCGGATTCTCCCGGTCTCGGCGCAGATCTTCTCCATCATCGCTCCGTGCAGCTCGGGCTCTCGGCCGCGTACATGAAGCGCATTTGCGTGATCCCGTCGCCCGGCTCCCAGGCGGCCTCGACCTTCAGCTCGCCCGGAGCGAAGAGGTCGGGATCTTCTTCATGCGCGCCATCGCCGCCTCGGAGTCGTGACCGAAGTCGCCTCCAAATAGCGTGTCGCGCGCCGGCAAGAAGACGAGCGTCACGATCAAGCAAGGACCGAAGCGGCGCGCCACCTCGGCGAGCGTGACACGCGCGGCGCTCGACGTTCCAGGGGCCGGTGCGAGCGTGGTCGGCACGCGCAGGCGCAAGTCGCACGTGCAGACGCGTGTGCACGCGGACCGTGGAGCTCAGAGACCGAGATCGCTCAGCCCCGGGTGATCGTCGGGGCGTCGGCCGAGTGGCCAGTGATACTTCCGCTCGCTCTCCTTGATCGGCAAGTCGTTGATGCTGGCGATGCGAAGGCGCATCAGCCCGTGCTCGTCGAACTCCCAGTTCTCGTTGCCGTAGCTGCGAAACCAGTTGCCGCTGTCGTCGTGGCATTCGTAGGCAAAGCGCACGGCGATGCGGTTCTCGTGAAAGGCCCAGACTTCTTTGATGAGGCGGTAAGCGAGCTCGCGTCGCCACTTGCGTGTGAGGAACGCCTCGATCTCCGCGCGTCCCTGGAGGAACTCGGCGCGGTTCCGCCAGCGGCTGTCGGTCGTGTATCCGAGTGCGACCTTCGCCGGGTCGCGGCTGTTCCACGCGTCTTCGGCCATGCGCGCCTTCTGCGCCGCGCTCTCGGGGGTGAACGGGGGAAGCGGCGGTCGGCTCATGGCGATCCTCCTCGAGACGGCAGACGATGGCTGCACGCGCTCGCTATCGCACGGCACGCGTGGGGGCAACGCTCGGCCCGCGCTTTGAGCCTCTCCGCCGCACGACCGGCATCGCGATCGCTTCGCTCCTCCGTCAGCGTCGTGCGCGTGCTCCTCGGAGGCGGAGGTCTCTTCCGCAGTCGATTACTCGCTGAACGACCCCGTGGAGCGGCCCCCACCTTCCTCGCGCGCGACGGAAGGGCGACCATCTCGATCGCTTGCGCCTCTGACGACTGGCGGCATCGTGCGCGGGGCGAGCACGAACGCAACGCGAGCCGCCGCCTCGAAGGCGACGGCTCGTCGTGTTCGAGCGTCCAGAGCGGTCAGAACTTGCCGGCCTGGAAGTCGCGGACCGCTTGCTCGAGCTCCTCCGGGGTCGTCATCACGAAGGGGCCGTACTGCACGATGGGCTCGCCGATCGGCTTGCCCGCGATCACGAGCGCGCGCGCGCGGCCGTCCTTCGCGCGGAGACGGACGCCGTCGCCCTTCGCGAGGACGCCGAGCTCTCCGCGGGCGAGCGTGCGCTCGCGGCCGGGAGCACCGACGATGACGTCGCCGTCGAAGGGATAGACGAAGCCGTCGTGGGTCGCCGGCACCGGCAGCTCCGCGACGCCGCCGGGCTCGAGCTCGACGTCGAGGTAGATCGGCTCCGTCTCACGCCCGGCGATCGGTCCGGTCACGTCGCCGATCTTGCCCGCGAGGACGCGGACGACTCCAGAGGCACCGTCGAGCGCGACCCGCGGGATGTCCTCCGACTGGAGATCGCGATAGCTCGGCTCACACATCTTGTCCTTGCGCGGGAGGTTCAGCCAGAGCTGGAAGCCGTGCACGAGGCCCTCTTCCTGCTCGGGCATCTCCGAGTGGATGATGCCGCGACCAGCCGTCATCCATTGCGCGCCGCCGGCGGCGAGGATGCCCTCGTGACCCTTGTTGTCACGATGGCGGAAGCGACCCGCGATCATGTACGTCACCGTCTCGAAGCCGCGATGCGGGTGATCCGGGAAGCCCGCGAGGTAGTCCTGCGGCTCGTCGGAACGGAACTCGTCGAGCATGAGGAACGGATCGAGCCGGCGAAGGACCTGCGTTCCGAGGACGCGCGTGAGCTTCACGCCCGCGCCGTCGCTCGTCCTCATTCCACGGACGCTCCTCTCGACCGTGCGATCGAACACGAGCGCGACCGACGACGACGACGTGGTGGATGCCGAGAGCGCTGCCTGAGCCATGATCTGCCTTCCTTCCGTGAACGCCTCTACCGTAAGGCGTTCGGGCGCGAGGCCAAGGCGGGCATCGGACAACCCGCTGTTGTCGCCAGCAGAACAATCGTCCGTCCGCGCGATCCAGTGAGGACCGCGCGTCGAGCCACGACGATCAGCGAAGCACGGTGCGGGTGAGCACGGGTACGGGGCGGCCGAAGATCTCTCGATACGTGCGCGCGGCGGCGGCACGGATCTCCTCGGGCGACTTCTCGAGCGCGGCGGCGGCGGAGACGAGGAAGGCGTCGTCGACACCGAGCTTCTTCCACGAGCCGAGACCGAGCTGACCGAAGAGCTCGCCGAGGACGAGCGCCGTCGCACCGCTCTCGGAGCGCGAGCGCGCGGACATCGCGGTCGCTCGACGCACGAGGAGCCAGAGCGCCAGCCGCGGCGAAGATCGGTCACGCGCAAGCGTCGCGAGCTCTCCCGCTGCGATCGCGCGATCGCGGATCGAGTCCGAGAAATAGAGAAGCTTCGGAGCGCCCGGAGCCGGATCCACGAGATCGCGATCGGCCCCGCCCGCCGCGACGCCGATCCCGCCGACGCCTGCGAGACCCGCGAGGTCGGCCGGGTCGCCGTCATCGGTGACCACGACGGCGCCTTCTTCGACGACGGCGCCGTCGCCCTCTGCTTCGTCGTCGGTGGCGAGGGCACCGGCTTCGATCGCCGCTGCGAGGGCGATGCGATGGCGCGCGGCCGCCGCGGCCCGTCGTGCGTCCTCCGCGGCACGGTACGCCTCGTCCGCGGCGCGACGCTCTTCCCTGAGCCGCTTCTCCTCTGCGAGCCGTCCGAGGAACTGCTCCTCTTCGATCTTCGTGAGCTCCGCGATCGCCGGCAGGATCGGCTTCGCGTAGAGCTTCATCCGATCGTTCGTCTGGAGCGCCTCTCCAGCGAGCTTCGCCTCGTATCCGCCCTGCCCCTTCGCGCGCGTGAGGCCGCGCACCGTCGCGGGCGACAGCCAGATGCGCGAGGTCGCGGAGATCGCGTATCCGCTCTTCGCAAGACCGACGAGCGCGTCGTTCCGAGATGCGATCGCGCTCTGGAGCTGCTGCGCATCGGCTGCCGTCACGCGCGTCGTGGTCGTGAGCTCCGTCGTGACGACGGCCGTGGCACGGCGTGCGAGATCGACGCGCGCGCCCTGGTCGGCCGCCGTGTACTCATCCGGCGCCATGGGCTTCTGGTGCGCGAGCGGCGCGAGGAGCTCCTCGACGAACTCCTCGTCCATGTGAGAGAGCGAGACGATCGTCCAGTCCTCTTGCTCACCCTTGTAGAGGGCGCTGTCGGCGAGGTTCAGGTCGTCGATGCGTCGCCCCCACGCGACGCGAAAGGGCTGGTCGTCGACCATGACGTCGGCACGCTGCTCGACCCAGTAGCTCGTCACCCAGACGCTGCGGCGACCGTTGGCGTAGGCGTGGAGCAGCGCCGGGACACGCGCATCGGCGAGACGGCGATCGAGATCGTTCAGTGCGACGACGAGCGGTCCGATCGCCTCGTCGGTGGTCGCTGCCTTGGAGCGGCTCGCGGCCGGCACCGCATCGAGGACGAGCGCGAGAGACGCGGCGCCCTCCTTCCCGATCTGCTTCTCCACCTTCTTCGAGGTGAGCTTCTCGCGGGCGGCGGCGCGAGCCTTCGCGTTGCCCTTCTGCCCGCCGTTCGCGACGAAGTCGGTGAGCGGCTCGCCGAGGGCGCTGCCGAGCGGGGTATGCGTGAAGCGCTCGTACGGCGTCGGGATGAACGACGGCGCCACGACCGCGCCGCCGACGCCGAGCACCGCGGCGAGCGTGGTCGCGACGAGCGAGGTCGTGACGGGCCAGAGCTTCCGCTTCGGACGTGGCGGCGGGACGTAGTCCTCCGGCGCTCCACGATCGACCGCAACTGCACGGTAGGCTCCCCCTCCGCGCTCGGGCGCCGGCGCCGGGGGCGGCGGGAGGAAGGGCGCCGCGAGCGCGTCGAAGGCGGCGATGACGGCGCGCTCGTCGTCGAGATCGAGCGTCGCCAGCGCGTCGGGATGGATCGAGAGGAACGCCACGCGGAGAACGTGATCGCCCGCGTTCTTCCGCGTCCGCGTGGCGGCGGCAGCCAACGCACGACGGACTCTCTTCTTGATGACGGGACGGAAGAACGGATCGTAGGCAGCGGCCGGCACCGTCGCGGCTTCGGGCAGCCCGATCTCCGCGGCACGGGCGAGGACGTCCAAGGTCGCGCGTTCGAGCATGGGAGCAGCCGCAAATGCTAGCGCGCAACCGACCTACGGCAACCCGCGAGGCCGGCTGAATCGAGAACCGAGACCAGCGGCCTGCCTGGCCTGCTCACTCACGCCCTCGAGGACGATCGCTCGACGGCTCCGTCCGGCGTCGGACACGCGACGGCGTCAGGGGCACTGCAGCGGCATCTTGCAGTTGGCCTTCGTCGGGACGCACTCCCCCGCATCGCAGCAGAGATACGAATCGCTCTTCTCGCAGTGCGCGGCGCAGCGTCCGCCGTCGCAGCTCACGCCGTCCTTGCACGCGCTGTCGCCGAGGCAACGGACACCGCTGTCGCCCGCGGACGCGTACACCTTGCCCTGACAGCTGGTCTTCCCGGCGCACGTGATGTCGACGGTGTCGCCGGCGGCGGCCACGACCGAGCCGTTCTTGCAGGTGTTCTCGGCATTGCAGCGGATGTCACAGCTCTTCGCGGCCTGACACTCCACCGACGAGAGGCAGGCGTTCTGGCCGTTCTTGCCCGAGACACCGCACTCGATGGTGCAGACGTCTGCGTTGCAGACGACCCTGCCGTTCTTGCACGTATCACTCCCGGTGCAACGCAACGCGCAGGTGCCGGCGTCACATTCGACACCGGACGCGCAGGCGTTCACCCCCGAGCACGAGACCTCGCAGGCGGCGCCTTTGCACGTGACCTTCTCGTTCGCGCAGGACGATGGCCCGTCGCACGCAACGTTGCACGCCGAGGCAGCGGCGCAGTCGACGCCGGAGGCGCATGCACTGGCCCCCTTGCATTGGACGTCGCACGGTATGCCGGGCGGGCAGGTCACGCGAGCATTCGCGCACGCCGACGGCCCGTCGCACGCGATCACGCACCAGCCGGCGTCACACGTGCCAGCGTCTCCACACGCGGCCAGGCAGTTCGCCTGCGATGCGTCGATCCCTCCATCGGACGAATCCGGAGCCGTCGCGTCGGAGATTGGCTCGTCGGCGTCGCGGGTGGTGCCGTCCACGACGTTGCTGCCCGCACCATCGCGAACACCACACTCCGCCGCGCCCTCGTTCGCGTCGACGCCATCCTCGGCGCCGATGACGGAGAGGCCGCATGCAATGGCGCTTGCCGCGACGAGACCGATACAGATGACGCCACGGAGCCTCACTCGTCCAGGCTATCACGAGCCTCGAAAGGTGCACCCGCGCGTCGCTGCCCTCGAGATCGCCGGCGTCGTCCTACATGAGGGGCGCTCCGCCCGCTCCGTGCTCAGCGCTGCATGATCCGCGCGAGCGCGAGCGCGTGCTGCACCTCGGCGGTCGTGAGTCCGGCGCGCGCGGCGATCTCGTCGGGACGAGGCGGCCTTCCGAGCTCCGTGCGGAGCTCGCGAGCCGCGGCGACGACGCTCTTCAAGTGGAGCTCGCCTCGTCCGCCTTCGGCGGAGACGACACGTCGGCCGCGAGCCTCGATCGCCGACAACATCGCGTCGATCTCGGGAGGGGCGATCGCACGCGTGCCGATCGCCTCGCCGACCGCGTCGAGCGTGATCGAGTCTCCCTTCGCCGTGCCGCGGACGAGGTCCTCGACGAGCGCGGCGAGCTCCGGACGCAGCCCGCTCACGCCGATGCGCCCGTCGGCGACGGCCAGAGCTTGCGGAAACCGACCGCGACCACCGCGCCGTCCTCGCGTAGGACGAGCGCACCCCAGCGGCACTTCTCCACGACCTTGCCATTCACGAGGCCGCCCGAGTCGTCGGCGTAGCGGACCGACTGCCCCTCGACGAGCTGACCGAAGAGCCGCGCGTCGCCCGCGATCTTCTCGAGCTCGATCGCGACCTCACCGCCCTCGTGGATCGTGACGTCGGACGGCGGGAGACGACGGAGACGAACTCCGTCGAGAAGCACGTGCACCTCGTTCTGCGAAGCGAAGACGACCACGCCGTGCATTCGCCGATCGTCGCCCGCTGCGCGCGCAGCTGGGCTTCCGACCGGGAACGTGACGAGCACCCCGGGCGCGAAGCCCGCAGGCGGCGTGTCGATCTCGTTGACGCGTCCGCCGAGGCGCGCGCGGGCGGCGTCGATCGACGGCTTCTTGCGCACCTCCTTGGTCGGCGTGGCAACGATGGCCGGATCGGAGAAGAGCGGCAGGTTCAGCTTCTTGCTCACGCCTTTCATCGTAGCTCGTCAGGTGCCGATGCGCTCGAGGGTGAGGACAGGTCTTGCTGCCTCACGCGAGCGGACGAGGTCGATCGACGCATCGAAGAACCAGTCGTTGTCCTCCTCCGAGTCGAGAAGGATCTGCCGCACGCGCCAGGTCTCCGCCGTCTCCGCGGAGCTGCGGTCGATCGTCGTGTGCTTCGGGCTTCGCGCCTCGGGATCGACGCGAATGAGCTGGTGCGCCTCGAAGAACGGCGCGAGTGTCTTCTCGATCTCGATCGCCTTGCTTGCCTCGAGCTCGGGTGCCGGTGCGACGATGCGCGCCGCCTCGAGCCAGTCGCGGCGCGAGAGCGCACGGACGAGCCGGAAGATCTCGTTGCGCACCAGGACGGTGAACGCCTTCTCGTCCTTCGTGACGTCGTGCGAGCCGGCCGGCTCGAGCTCCTCGCGCACGGGCGTCGGCTCGAAGAGCTCGTGCGGGTTCTTCAGGCGCTCCCACTCGTCGAGCAGGCTCGAGTCGACCTGACGGACGACGGCGCCGAACGTCGTGATGATGTCGTCGACGTCCTCGTCCTTCGCCCACGCCGGGACGGTCTGGACGAGCGTCTTGTAGACGTCCGAGAGGTAGCGGAGGAGGAGCCCCTCGACGCGCTCGAGCCCGTACTCGCGCACGTACTCCTGGAAGGACATCACCGACTCGACCATCTCGCGCGCGATCGACTTCGGCCTGATGTTCTCGGCCTTCACCCACGGATGCTTCCGCGCGAAGGCATTGAAGCTGTCGTAGACGACGTCGCGATTCGGCTTCGGGTACTCGAGCTTCTCCAGCTCCGCCATGCGCTCGTCGTATTCGACGCCGGCGGCCTTGAGCTCGGCGACCTTCTCGCCCTTCAGCTTGTCGAGCTGGCGGCGGAGGATCTGATCCGGATCCTCGAGGATCGACTCGACGAACGTGAGCACGTCGAGCGCGTAGGTTCCCGAGTCTTCCGGTGACCACTCGTCTCGACGGCCGAGGATGTCGAGGAGGTAGAGCGAGAGCGCGTGGTGGAGCGAGAAGTCCTCGCCGAGATCCGCGTTCACCACCGGGTAGCGACGCCCGTCGTCGTCGTACTCCCACTCGAGGATGCCGGCCTCGCGGAGCGTCTTCACCATCTCGATCGCCTGGCGGCCGAGGATGCGCTGCTGCGCCTTCCGCTCGTGCGACGCCTTGATGAGGCGCGCGAGCCCCATGCATCCCCCGCCCTCCTCGCGGGAGAGGACGTTGACGACCATCCCGTGCGAGAGCGAGAAGCGCGAGACGAGCGCCTCGGGGAGCGAGGTCACGAGCCGATCGAACGTCGACTTGTCCCAGTGGACGTAGCCCCACTCCGGGGGCTTCTTTCGCACGAGCTTCCGCTTCTTGCCCGGATCGTTGCCGGCCTTCGCCTCGAGACGGAGGTTCTCGATCACGTGCTCGGGCGCCTGCGCGACGACGCTGCCCGCGGTGTCGAAGCCCTTTCGCCCGGCGCGGCCGCTGATCTGCTGGAAGTCGCGCACGCTCAGGATCGACGTCTTCTCGCCGTCGAACTTGCAGAGCCGCGTGAAGAGGACGCTGCGGATCGGGACGTTCACGCCGACGCCGAGCGTGTCGGTGCCGCTGATGATCTTGAGAAGGCCGCGCTGCGCGAGCTTCTCGACGATGAGACGGTACTTGGGGAGGAGACCCGCGTGGTGGACGCCGATGCCGTGACGGAGGAAGCGCTGGATCTCCCGGCCGTAGGGGCTGTCGAAGCGCGCGCCCTTCAGCGCCTCCACGATCGCCTTCTTCTCCTCCTTCGTGCAGTAGTCCACGCTCATCAGGTTCTGCGCTTCCTCCGCGCAGGCCCGCTGGGTGAAGTTGACGAGGTAGACCGGCGCCTTCCCCTTCGCGATGAGCTCGTGGACCGTCTCGTGGAGGGGTGTATCGCGGTACTCGAAGTCGAGCGGCACCGGGCGATCGTTCGAGCGCACCACCGCGGTCCGCTGGCCGTTCGCGGCGGTGAGGTGCTTCTGGAACGGTTCGGGATCGCCGAACGTCGCGCTCATGAGGAGGAAGCGCGCGTTCGGGAGCGCGAGCAGGGGCACCTGCCAGGCGACGCCGCGATCGCGATCGGCGTAGTAGTGGAACTCGTCGATGATCACGACGTCGACGTCGGCGCGCGGCCCTTCGGCGAGCGCCATGTTCGCGAGCACCTCCGCGGTCGCGCACACGATCGGAGCGTCGCGGTTGACCGTCGCGTCGCCCGTCATGAGGCCGACGTTCTCCGCGCCGAACGCGCGCACGAGCGCGAAGAACTTCTCGTTCGCGAGCGCCTTGATCGGGCACGTATAGAAGGAGCGCTCGCCGCGCACGAGCGCGTAGTAGTGGGCGGCCTCCGCGACGAGCGACTTGCCCGAGCCGGTCGGCGTGTTGAGGATGACGTTCGCGCCCTCGAAGATCTCGAGGATGGCCTCTTCCTGCGCGGGGTAGAGGTCGAGCCCGCGGGAGCCGACGTACGCGAGGAACGCGCTCAGGATGGCGTCGCTCGGTGCGTCGCTGGGAGGCAGGTCTCTGAGCGTGGCTTCGGCCATAGGACCGCTCACCATACTCGATCGAGCGCGCCGATCACCGCACCGCCGCCGGTTTCGCGAGGAAACACCGTCCCGTAGCGCTCGGCGACCAAACCTCGACCGCAAGCGCTCACCCCCACGGCCTCCATTCCACCCGACTCACCACTCGGGATACCGGCCGCGGTGACCAACCACGACCGACGCCGCGGCGACGATGGGCCACTCAGGCCCTCAGGCCAGGCCAGATCCGGATGCGCGGCCCGGCGCCCTGAGGGACGGAACCGGCAGCTGGGCTTCGTCGGATCCATGATCACTCCGCAGGCGCGGGCCCCGATCCGCGTGCCGACGGCGAGATCGACGATGCGTGTACTTCTCATGCGCCGGCACCTCGCTTGCTATCCAGCTCTGTCGATGAGCCGCCTGAGTCAATGGGTCTCGATTGGGGTGCTCGCCTGCATCGCCGCGGTCGCCGCGAGCGCAGAGGCCGCTCCGAAGAAGAAGAAACGCCCGACCCAGGCCAAGGTCGCGAAGACCGAAGAAGCGGCGCCCGAGTTCGACAAGCAGGCCGCCATCAGCGCCATCGGCGAGATCAATCTCCAGAAGTGCAAGGCGACGAACGCCGCGAAGGGCGAAGGCCACGTGACAATCACGTTCGCTCCCGCGGGCTTCGCCGAGAGCGCTCTCGTCGACAAGGGCCCGTGGCTCGGCACCCCAGTGGCCAAGTGCATGGCGCGAGAGTTCAAGAAGGCGAAGGTCCCCGCCTTCAAAGGCGACCCCGTAACCGTGGGCAAGTCGTTCCAGTTCGAGTGACCCGACGCGCCGGTGCGCCTCCGCCAGGTCGTTAACCCCACTTAACGACCTCGCGAAGCATGGACACCCGCGCCGACGAAGGGCCGCGCCGGTTGCTCCTCCGCAAGGTCGCTAACCCCACTAACGACCTCGTGAAGCATGGACGACGTGCCGACGAGGAGCGCGCCTGACGCGCCGGTGCTCCTCCGCGAGGTCGTTAACCCCACTTAACGACCTCGCGAAGCGTGGACGACGCGCGTATCGAGCTCGGACCGGCGGCGAGGCTGGACCGGTCATCGCGTGAAGCGAGCGCTCGTAGTCGTGTGCCAACTCTCTCGTCGGGCGCGCCGATCCCAATGGTAGAGTTCGACCGTGAAGCAGCGGCGCCGCACGCCTATCCTCGTCGGCCTCATCGCGATCAGCTTCGCCTTCGTGTCGTCGGCCGGCGAGCGCGAGGCGCGCGCGGAGGACGACCCAGACCGTGACCCGGATCGCGAGACGGCAGACGGCTCGGACGAGTGCAGAGAGTTCTACGACGAGAACACGCGGCAGCTCCTCGCGTGGGAGAAGAAGCAGCCGGCGGTGCCGTACCGGTACCCGCGCGAGCAGACGGTCGGCCACGCACCATGGGGGCAGTTCTTCTCGAGCGTGGGCCACTCCGGCGAGCTGCTACTCGCCACGCTCCTCCCGCACGTCGGCGCGCAGTTCCGAGGTGACTCGCCCGCGGCGCACGTCGCCTGGCCATGGACGGTGCTCGTGTTCGGTCCGATGTACTCGTGCACGCGCAAGAAGGAGACGTTCGTCGTCCACGGACACCGCGCGCACCGTCTCCTCGTCGAGCCCGCGGTCGTCTCGAGCAATCGCGGCGTCGGGTTCTCGGTGCGACCCGGCTATCGGTTCATCTGGCACCCGACCTCGTGGGTCGTCGGCCCGGGCATCGGCCTCGGTTCCACGATCGAGATCAAGGGCAACCGGGAGCCCTTCCGCTACTCGATCGGTCCCGAGCTCGTCGCGCACTTCGGCACGTGCTGCCGATCGTCGTACTTCACGCTCGCGATCCGCTACGACCACTTCTTCAAGGGCACGAACCGCGACATCGTCGGCGCGAGCCTCGGCTACACCTTCTTCTGACTCGGACGCTTGTCGACGGCCCTGTCGCTCGGCTTGTCGGACTTGTCGAGCACGCGCGTGCTGCTCTCTTCCTTCGCGCGGCTGCCCGGCACGTCCTCGTGCTGCGCGAGCCACTCGTCGTCGACGAGGTAGCGCAACAGTAGGTCGACGAGCTCTTCCACGAGCGCCTTGTCGTTCAGCCCCGCGGGGCTCTCGAGGAGCATCGCAAGCATCGTCGCCCGGACGCTCTGGAACGCGACGAACGCGGCTGCGTCGACGTTCTTGCGCCGGATCGGCGCGCCCGTCGCGGTGAGGAAGTGACGGACGAGCGCGATCACGCGGAGGTCGAACGAGTGAATCCGATCGGCCTTCGTCGAGCGGAGGCCCTCCATCGCGAGCACACGGTGCATCCCCGGTGATGCCTGGTAGAGCGCGAGCATTCCTTGAACACAGCCGGCGACGGTCTCGCGCGGGGACCTCGCGAGGTTGTTGTCGCTCAGCACTTCCTGCATGAGGACGATCGCTCGCTCGAACTCGCGCTCCTGCAGCGCGTCGAAGATCGCGTCGCGGTGCGAGAAGTATTGGTAGAGCGTTCCGACGCTCACGCCTGCGACTTCCGCGATGCGGGTCGTGGTCGCAGAATCCGGTCCCTCACGCTCCAGAACCTGAACGGTGGCCTCCAGGATGGCGTGGACCGTCGTCTGCGAACGCGCTTGTTGCGGTCGTTTTCGAGGCTCCTTCGTCTTCTTCGTGGCCATGTTCAGAAACTGAAACGAATGCGAATGGACCGTCGTCGGGCGGACATGGATACTCCAGCGCTGTCGTGCATGAAAGCCGGACAAGACAAGGGCGTCGCATCGGCGTCTACGGTTGGGGAATCGTAGCCCCAGGCGCGAGGAACATTGCTGCCCTCGAAGCGCTCCTCCGCAATGGAAAGACCGCGCTCGAGACAGCCTCGAGGGCCGAGCTGGGCGAAGGGCTCTTCGCAGTCGGCGAACCAGAGTTCGCAATCGACGACTACGTCGGCTGGATCGCCGAGCGTAAGGGCGAAGCGTTCGCCACGCGGCTGAAGAAGAAGATGGGCGACAACGTCCTCTTCGCGCTCGGAGCCACGGTTCAGGCGATGCAGTGCAACGCCAAGCTCGAGGGTATCGCGCGAGAGCTCGATGAGGCCTGCCACGTCTACGTCGGCTCTGGCGTCGGTGATCTCCCGCAGAGCTACGACGCTGCGCGCTCGCTCGACAAGGCGACCCGCGCCTGGAACCAGTTCTGGGCCGACCCGAGCCGCTGCGCTGCGCTCAGAGCGTTCATGGAGACCGGCACGGCCGCCGGCGCGCCCCCTCCGGCCGATCCGAAGACCTTCCCGGTCGACAGCGAAGAGCGCCTCGAAGCACGCCTCGCGTGGGACGCGTACTGGGCGGAGCGCTCGTCGAGCCTGAAGGACTTCCTCCGTCGCATGATGGAAATCGAGGCGATCGGAAGCACCGACGAAGGTCCCGAGAGCCAGCCCGGCTCGCGACCGAAGCCGCTCTCCGACAAGGCTCATCTCGACGCCATTCGCCGGCGCGTGCGCGCGCTCCGTGCGCTGCTCGACGAGATCGGCTGCCCGCCGCCTCCGTGGACGGCGGTGAGCCCCGATCTGATCTGGAACATCCAGAACGCTCCGGCCGCGCAGATCACGATGCTGCTCGACGTGCACGGCGCCGCGTGGGCGCCCGTCGGCGCGTGCTCGACGTTCGGCGTCGCGCTGAAGTGCGGGCGCGACGCGATCCTCCGCGGCGAAGCGAAGATGGCGATCGTCGGGACGACCGATCCGCGCCCCGATCCGGCGCTCGTCGGCGCGTTCCACGAGGCGCGCGTGATGGCGGGCACCGGCGAGGTGAACGCGCCCTTCACGACGCTGCGCGGGACGCACCTCTCCGGAGGCTCCTGCATCTGGATCATCGGCGACGAGGAGTACTTCAGCGCGCGCGGGCTCACGCCGGTGGGCGGCTGGGTCGACGGCATCGCGCTCTCCTCCGACGCCGAGCACATCATCACGCCGTCGGTCTCCGGACCGAAGCGCGCGATGACGAGGGCGTTCGCAGAGGCCGGCGTCGGGCCGAAGGACATCGCGATCGCCGACCTCCACGCGACCGGAACGCCGGGCGATCTCAACGAGCTCTCGCTCGTCGAGAGCTTCGTCGGCGACCACACGCGCATCACCGCGCGCAAGGGTCAGCTCGGCCACGGGATGGCCAACTCGGGCGGCTGGGAGCTCACGGCGCTCGCGCTCGGCCTTGGCGCCGGCGAGGCCGTCTCGACCGGGATCGAAGCGAGCCAGCTCCACCCGAACATCCGCCGGCCCCAGGCGATCGTGGGCACGACCGCCCCCATCGGCGCCGAGGGCCAGGAAAAGGTCGGCTTCAAGCTGATGCTCGGCATCGGCGGCATCACGTGCTGCGTCGTGATGAGCGCGGCCAAGTAGCCGCGTCGACGACCAAGCGCGAGCGGAGCGCCGCACCGGGCCCGGGATTTTGAGGGCCCGAGCCAAAGGAAGCGCCGCCGATGTTGCGCGCCAGAGAAAGGCGCTGTAGATCGTCCGTGCCCACTCAGGAGAGGTGACCGAGTGGCCGAAGGTACCCGCTTGCTAAGCGGGCGTCGGTCAAAAGCCGACCGCGGGTTCGAATCCCGCCCTCTCCGCAAAGATTCGCTGACATAGCTGCTGGGTGGACCCGGAAGGTGGCCCGCAGCGGGATTCACGAGGGACTCGGGGAGCTGCGCGAAGGGCTTACCGAGGGTCCCTGCGCTGAGGTCCTCGGCGCGCTTCACGTAGCCCAGCGTCGTCTGGAGCGCATCGTGGCCCGCACGACTCATGATCGCCTGCATCGGCACGCCGCTCATGGCGAGCCAGGTGATCCCGCTGTCGCGCCAGGATCGGAAGCTGGCTTGGACGGTCGTCGCGGTGTCCATAAAGAGGGCGGTGCGCGTGATTGATCCTCACCCGCTTCCGTGGACACCCCGAGTAGCGCGAGTATCCGCGAGGCTAGTTGGAAGAGGACGTCACCACGGTTGCGCCTCCCTCGACCGTCGCTTCAAGCTGTGGGAAGAAGACGCGTGCTCAGCGTCCACCCCTATCGAACCAGCGAAAGCGGGCGTGAGCACGATTGTCCGCTTTGCCATCGCCCTCTTGAGCGCCTTCCGTCTGCAACCTGCGCGACCTGCGGTCTACGGTGGCGGGTGCTCGGCAGCGAGGAAGAGATCGCCCCACGAGACCTTGTCTCGGACGAACCACGGCTACCCTTTCGACTCCTTCTACGAGATTCAGGCGGATTCTCGTGGGTCGCCGTCCTTCTCTTCTTCGTGAGCGTTGGCTACGGCGGATCTTGGATCATCTGGTTCCTCCGCCATGGCACGTCAGGGCTTCTCGCGTGGGCCGCGCTTCTCGTTAGTCTCCCCTTGGGCCTTTTTTGGGGGACCTACTGCCTCGCTGCTCTCCTACAACACCTGTTCCGTCGGTTCTTGCCGTCGCGGCTTGAAGCCGACCAGTCCACTCTGCATGTGAGGGTCTGGAACACGTGGGAAGGTCTCGTGTCCGGTTTTCGTCGTACGGACGCGACAGTGCCTCGTGACCAGATTGTGGGGGTCACGTTCCACACGGATCAAGGCGGGAACTCGCAACTGTTCATTGCCCATGCTTCCGGCCTGGCCTTCGGAACAGGTTGGAGTGGCACGAGAGAGGAAGCAACGCGGTTGGCCCAACCGATCTTGTGCTGGGCTTGCGTCACGTAGCCGGGAGTCGCCTGTATCGCATCGTGACCTGCGATCAAGGCGGGTCGATCCAACGCACAAGAACGAGATCGTCGTGCGACCAAGCGACCAGTGCTCTCCCCGATGGCGTGAGCGCGAGGGTGGCCTGGCTGCCGCCCGAGTCCAGGAGCATCGGCGGCAACCATGCTCCTTCCGGCGAGAGCCAGGACAGGTAGGCACCGTCGCTGACGCACCAGACGCCGCTCGAGGGCTTTTGCTCCTCCCACACCACCAAGCCGTGACCGCTGTGGGAAAGCGCGATCTCCCCGATTGCCGTCCTGCCGGGCGGTGCGCCCGGGATGGACTCGGAGGCTCCCCACTTGCCGCTCGCGTCCCGACGCATGACTCCGCTGTTGTAGATGCATCCGGGTGACCAGCTACTCCCTGCCACCATCGTGCGACCGAGGTCGTCGCTCGCGATCCGTGCATGCGACGCAGGGAAACCAGTGAGCTCGGTAAACGCACTCCAGCCACCGTCGCGCGCGCGCATCGCCGTTTGGACGAGAGCTCCGCCATCCATCAAGTACTCAATCGCGAGCACGCTCATCGAACCGTCGCGTTCGGGGCTGACGCCCAGCCTGACCGCTCCCCCGAGGCCAAGCGGTTCGGTGGGGCTCCAGCCTGCGTCCGGCGAGAACGCTGCCGCCTTCACCGATTCGGGCCCACGACCCTCCCATAACGCAAGAGCCTCGCCGTTCGCGTCCACCGCGAGCTCAAAACCATCCAGCCAATCCGGTGTGAGCGGAGATGGCTCGCCGAAGCGCCCCCCGGCGGGCGCTCGAAACGCGAGAAGGCCACCATTCAATGGTTCGGTATCAACCAGAGCGGTGATGTTGCCCGCCCCATCCGCAGCGAGCTTGAATTCCGGCGGCGAAGGCTCCTGCCACCAACCGATACCCGTGACCGCAAGGGTCGAGACGATCGACCAAGTGCCATCCGAGCTTCGCTCTCGCGTACAGACAACATTGTGAGAGTGACTCGCCGACTCGTAATAGGCAGCGACAACGGTGCCATCCGGCCGCATGGCAACCTTCGGTGTCTGGCCCAAACGTCTGGACGGGTCGTCCAGCGCCGTGATCGTCTCCACATCGAGCCACTGCGAGTCGCGATACAGCCGGATCCGAACATGGCCTGGACTATCCCAGCCGACCACGGCATCGCCGTTTGGGGTCACCGCGACGACCGGTCGCGTGCCTTGTACAGCGAAGTCGGCCGTCACGCCCGGCGGTATCGATACCGGCACAGCGGATGCGATTGCGTCGGGCGCAGGGCGGCAGTCACTTCGAGGCTCGGGCCTGACGGGCGCTGGCGCTTGGCCGGCCCCCGAATCGGCGGAGGCGTACGGTCCAGGCGTCAGCTCCGACGGCGGGTCGACGGCGATTGCGCCACACGCACAGACAACCACGCTGACAAGGGCGACCCGACGCACGCATCCATCTCTACACCGAAGCTCGCTCGTCGGCTCGTCGCTGGTGCCGCCTAGCCCCGCGAACGCGAACGCGGACGCGCCGGGAACGACGCGACAACCGGGCCGGCTGCTCCCATCGAGCTCGAAGTCCCTCCACCAGGGTTGCCTTCGGTTCCTGCTCCGCAGCGCCGCACTACGGGTCTCTTCTCGACCGGCGCCACGACCGTCGTTCAAACATCGCCGCACGATCCCGCCGTCTTCCTGGTGGCTCGTCGCGCGAACGCTCGCGTGTCCCCCGTCGCCGAGGCCGGATTCTGCGAGCAATCCTCCGGGAACGTGCCGTTTTCGGATCGATGCCCTTGCCCGATACTGTCTCCCGCGGTTGCAGCCCCCATCAGTGGCGGTATAGAGCGACTCCATGAGAGCTCGTTGGTTCGTCGCCCTCGCCGCAGCGTCCTCCGTAGCTTCTTGCGGCGGGCATGTGCCAGAGGGGAACGTCGCAGCCAAGGAGGCGGACGGAGGAAGCGTCGTGTCCACCGATGAACAGCAACGACTTCATGATCGGCTGGCGAATGCGGTCGCGCCGCTCGTCGAATCGCCCTTCGGGACGGCTGCTGCGGTTACGGGCACAGTCGGCACCGTCGAAAGCACCGTTGCGCTCGGGACGCTTTGGGAAGGCGGACCGTCTGCAACGAACGACTCACGATTCAACGTGGCGAGCGTGAGCAAGGTTCTCACGGCCGCACGCATCGTCAGCCTTGCACACGCCAAAGCGATCGGGCTCGACGATCCGATCTCGAAGCATCTCCCCGGCGTGAGGCTCATCGACAAGGGCGGCGTCGATCGCGCGGGAACGATCACGGTCCGCCAGCTCGTGCAGCACCGAAGCGGACTTCCGCAGGTGCCAAGGGATCTCGAGCAGAAGGTCGCGAATCGGTGGTCATCGCCGGACCTGCTTCGCGTTCTCACGGATTCCTGGGACCTCGCACTCGACGGGATCCCCGGCCAGTACAAGTACTCGAACACCGGCTACGCGCTTCTCGGAGCGATCATCGAACGCACGCGCAACTGTTCCTACGCCGACTGCATGTCCACCTACCTGAGCGAGCTCGGGATGATGCACTCGACGTTCTGGCCAACGACGCTCGGCGACGATGCTGCTCGCGGTCGCGTCGTCGTCCAGGGGACCGTCAAGTTCAACGAATCTGGTTGGTACGCGAGCCGCTACGCCCTTCCGTTTACTGGTCTCTGGACGTCGATGCCAGACCTCGCCCGGTTCGGATCGGTCGTCGTGGCGGCATCAAAGGACCTTGCGTCGCCCCTTCACGAGATGACCGCGCCGGATGGGAAACCACTCGGGCTCTTCCTCGACACGAGACTCGACGCGACGAGCCTGGAACACGATGGAAGTGGACCAGGCTTCCGCGCGGCCCTCATCGTCATTCCGAGCAAGAGCGTCGTACTGGCAATGGCTACGAACGGCGGCAACGAGACCAAGGACGAGGGAACCGCCTTCGCCAACGTCGTCCGCAGCACGTTGAACGCGGTGCCTGCACCGTAGCTTCTTGCTCCATGTACCGCTGACGTCGTGGAAGGGATGAATAGAATCACTTCTGAACGTCATGCCGACGTGAGTCCGTTCATTCCTCTCCATCAAGCAATAGACACACGTATCCCATACAAGAGAGACATGACGCCGAACACGCTGTGTCGAGTGTGGGGAGCCAGGCTCGTTCCACGTCGCACGACGATCTGAGATGAACCGATTCACCAGGCGAATGGATCGACGACGCGAGATCGCTCGCCCACTCCTTCAGCAGCGAGGGGCGAACGTGGCACTCACGACGTCCTTGAAGGTGAGCGTCGCCTACCAATCCCAAGGGCGGTACGACTGAACGAGATCGCCGTCGCTTTGCCCCGGTTTGCGCTCCCATGTCGCGCAATGGACCGGGAAGAGCTCAGCGAACTCGCTCGGTGTGAGGTGACGCGTCGACGTTCTTCGCGCCTTCGCCTTCGCCTTCGGATCAGCGCGCCCGGCGACGTGCCGTGCGCGAGTGTGCGGTGAACCACGGAAAGACGGGCCCGTATGGCGTTCCGAGCTTCCAATCGGACAGACGGTCGATTCCATGCCACCCTCGCGCGCCCGCCTGCATCGCCAGGATGCCGAATGGAGCACTCAACAGCGTCGCGTCGATCGCGTCGTCACGGAACCCGTGGGCGCGAAACCAGAGGTGCTCCTTCGGCAGCGCCGGAAGCTCGCTGTCGTACGCGAGCTTGACGAACACGTCGGCGTCACCCCGTAGCGCGTCGAACGTCGCTCGCAGGAGCGGAAAGGAAGCGCGCGCGCGCCGGGCCATGAAATCGCTCACCGCCTTGCTCGCCTGCAGAATCATCCCCTCCGGCTCCGGCGCCGAGAGGAAGATCGACGGGGTGGGTCGGCCCGCGAGCATCGCGAACGGTGAGGATTCAGGCTCGCAGACGACGGCGCGGTTCACGAGATGGGCTTCGTCCGTCGCGGCGTCGCTGTCTCGGAGCGCGACGTGCTCGGGCGCGGCGGCGCGCATGAACTGCTCCGCAGGCACGAACGCGATCGTCCCTTCCGGTTCAGCGAGCTCGAGCTCTTCGCCCATCTGCGCTCTTCGTTCGAGGATGGTGAACGCGATCGCGCGCACCGTATCCAATCGCAGGTCGGAAAAAGCCACGTCGGGGTTGAGAATGTCGAGGTCGAACGCGCCGATCTCGCCGAGGCCGTGCGTATGCAGCCACTCGGGCGCCGGTCCGCTGTTCGAGATCATGTGTCGGATGTAGAGCCCCTCCACGTCGAGCTCCGCGTCGATGGACAGCTCATCGACGATCGCGCCGCGCGACCAGATACGCTGCGAGAGGAGATCGACGACCCCGACGCTCGCCGTCCCCATGACGGCGAAGGCGAAGCGCAGAAAGCGCTTTCGCGCGACGATGGGAGATTCGCCGAGCGCGTCGACGGTGAGCGTGACTCCGGAGCGCGCGCGAGTGACCGTCTCGCGCTCCGTCCTCGTCAGATGCCCGTCGGCGCTCGCCGACGCTGCGACGAGCTTCGCAACCTTCGCGATCGGACCGTTCAGTGTCGCCCGGCCCCATGTGGGATGACCGATCCGAAGCGTCCAGTCGCCCGGAGTCGCGTTCGCATCGGCCACGACGTCAAAACCGCGATCGCGGAGGCCACCGAACGCATCCATACCGGGGGGCTCGATCGACGCGAACAACACGACACCGCACGAGGGAACGGGTTGAGGCCAGTCGAGGAGCGGCATCTATGGAGAGAGCGACCATAGCCGAGAATCGATGGGCCCATAGGCCGTAACCAGCGCTTCTTCGCCCTCTCGCGATCCGCCCACCGGGTGCCGTCCCCCCGAGTGCTAGGCTCTGCACCCCATGGCTCCACACCTCGGCAAGCATCCCTATCGCAAGACGGCTACGGGGATGCTCGTGGCCGGAATCGCGCTTTCGGTCATCGGAATCGCGCCGATCCTCGTCGGATCGTTCAGCGGCCTCAGCGTGTTGTTCTTCGTCCTCGGGGCTTGCCTCGCTTACACCGCGGTGCGCACCCATCGTCAACTCGACGCCGTCCTCCTCAACAACGCCGCGTTCGACCTCGTGGGCCGCGGTCGAATCTCCGAG
This sequence comes from Myxococcales bacterium 68-20, assembly GCA_001899635.1. Lineage (GTDB taxonomy): Bacteria > Myxococcota_A > Polyangia > Polyangiales > Polyangiaceae > Labilithrix. Next base: position 30,478 of record MKVQ01000020.1, read on the forward strand.
GCAGAGGCGTTGCTCGATGCCGTCTCCCCGAAGGGCGGCCATGTTCGCAGGGCGGTCACGGCGCAGCGCGCGCAGATCGCCCTTCGTCGCGCAGACGCACGCGCGGCCGAAGAGCACGCGAACGCGCTCCTAGCGACCCCAGTACGTCTCCTTACGCGTGACATGGAGCGCACACAGAACGTGACGGCGCTCGGCATTCGAGCCGTGGCGCGCGCCTCGCTCGGGAAGTCGGCCGAAGCGCTCGAAGACATCTGCACCGTGCGCGCGTCGGAGATGGCGCCCGGCCAGGCGCTCGCCCAGGCGACAGTCGCAGAAGCCATTCTCCTGGCGAAGAGCGACGACCGCCCAGCGCTCGCGCGTCTCCTCCAGACGGCAACGCCGCTCTTCGACGATATGGCACCGCGCGAGCGCGCGCTCCTCCGAGCGCTTCGCCGGATGATCGAGGTACGCCAGCGCTCCGTGTACCGTGAGCCTGCACGCCCCTCCGAGATGGATCGCGAAGAGCCTCTCGTCGGAGAGTGGGTGTCGAAGATCGTTCCCGAGGCAGCGGCGTTCGTTCCCGAGGCGGAGAGGGTGACGGAGAGTAAGGCGCTCGCCACCGCCCTCGCCCAGACGCCCCCCACCGCCCCAGCAGGCTCGGAGGCCATCACGCGACAGTCGTCGCGCCGCCTCGGAGGGGGCCGGCTCAGCTACACGCTGAGCCTGTGGATCGTGGTCATCGTTTTGTTTCTCACCGTCTGGCAGTTCCTGACGCCGGCAGCGACCGCACCAGAGCCAGCTGCAGCGCCGGAGCCCGCAGAGGGTTGGTTGCCCCTGGTGTTCTCATTCCTCTTCGCCGTCGTCGCGGCGGGCTTCATCGGGCTGGCTTTCGGTCCGCTCGCGAAGGCACGGCGAGGGACCGCGGCGCTGCGCGAAGCCATGCGCGCGCTCCTCGCTGGAGACACGCAAGGCGCCTCACGAACGCTGTCGGAGCTCGTCTCACGCGGGCCCGACGCCGTCGCGGCGGCGGCGCAGCTGCAGCTGAGCGTGCTCGCCGAGAGAGCCTGCAGCATGAGCGACGCGCTCGCGCTCTGCGACTCGGCGCTCGCGCGAGTGTCTCGACAACCCGCTATCCGTGCCCTCAATAGCGACATTCTCGTCCCGGAGCTGATCGCGGAGCGTGCGTTGTTGCTGGCCGCGCTCGGCGACGAGCCCCAGTCGAGCGCCGAGCTCGCCACCCTCGCGCGCGAACATCCGACCTTCGCTTTCATGACGCGCTCCGTCTTTCGCGTTCGGCTCGTGCAATCGCTTCGAAGACTCGATCACCAGGGCGCGGTGCAGATCGCACGCGACCGGACGCCGGAGCTCCCGCTCAGCCGACGCGACGAGATGCTCGCCGACATCGTCCTTCTTCTCTCCGGTGGCAAGATCGTCGAGGGCGAAGTCGAGCGCATCGCAGCGGAGCTCTCGGAGGACCGCGAGCTCGCCGCTTGGATCGACTTCATGGCGCCGAACGCGCGCGCACAGCTCGCGACCCATAGCCAGATGGCTCGTTGATGAGTCCTCGACGCGCTCGCCTCCGATTCTTGAACCAAAGTACAAGGTGGAGCCACACCGGCTGGAACGACTCGAAGGGATCCTGACCTCATGAGAACCGCACTGATCATCGGTGACATCCAGCGTGGCATCACCGGCGCCTACCCCTTCGCGCGGCAGGTCGTTCCACCGCTGACCGAGCTGCTCCCACGTGCGAGAGCCGCCGGCGTGCTGGTGGTGTTCGTACGCATCGCGTTCCGCGCCAACCGGGCAGATCTTCCGCCGGGCAACCCACTGTTCTCCGCGTTCTTCGAAGCGCGGGAGATCTTCCACGAGGGGATGGCCGGAACCGAGATCGACCTACCGGTGCACGACGAGGACGTCGTCGTACTGAAACGCCGGGCAAGCGCCTTCGCCGGGACGGATCTGGATCTCGTGCTGCGTGCCCACGCCGTCGACACTATCGCCGTCTCCGGAGTGGCCACCGGCACGATGGTCGCCGCAACCTGCTACGACGCGGCCGATCGGGGCTATCGGGTCACCGTGCTCCGCGATGGCTGCGCGGATAGCGACCCCACCGTCCATGAATTCTTCATGGACAAGGTGTTTCCCAGCCGGGCACACGATGTCGTGTCGTGCGCCAAGTGGCTTGCCGACTAAGGGGACGGCTCGCGATGCGCGGCGGGCCGAGCGCAACTCAATCGTCGTCGGAGTCGTAGGACCGTTCGAGCTGGGTTGGCTCACCGCGCTCGATCGCGGTGCGCCATGTCTCGAGAAGGGCTTCGTTTCCCTCCCAGAACCGCGCGCAGTCGGCGAGGTACGTCAGAACGGCGGTGCGCTCGCCGCGCTCGAGCAGCGCGCGGGCCAGATCGCGGTCGGGGCCAAAGCTATTCAGTTGGGGGGAGCCAGGCGTCTTCCCGGCACGCACGAGATACTCCGATGCGGCCGCGAGCCGATCGCGGGCGAGCGCGGCTTGGCCGAGCGCGATGTTCGCCCAGTGGATCGCGTTGCCGTACTGGAAAGTACGCGTGCTGGTTTCGTTGTCGACAAGCACGCGTTCGGCCGTCTCACGAGCGCGATCCCAGTCCTCTGCCAGGACGGCAGCCTCCGTAAGGTCGATGCGAACGCCGAGCGCGATCCAGTCCTCACGCGCAAGGATCAGCGCGATCTCGAGCTCCTCGACCGCCGCGCGAGCGTAGCGTCGCCGCTCTTCGGGGTCGTCCGCCCACTCGGCGCGCTTCGTCAGGGTTCGCGCGATGCACGTTCGCCATTCGCCGTGCATGGGTTCCAGCGCCGCCGCGCGGCGGAAGAGCGGTTCCGCCTCCTCCGGACGGTAGAAACCGAGAAAGGACGCGGCATTTTCGAGAACTCGGACGTCGGCGTCGCCCTGCGCCGCGGCCGCGACCCACGCCCGTCGTGTCGCCTCATGACCTTCGGGTGCCTGCTCTTCCGCGATGTAGCCGTACCCGCCGAGCCCGATGTCGGGACGATGCTGCGCGAGCCACGCGAGATGCTCCGCGCGACGACGATGATTCTCCGGCGAGAACCGAAGAAAGTAGAAGCCGACGAGACGGACGCGCGCGTCCACGTCCTTTTCATCTGCGATGAGGCGTCCCTCGAGCGCCGCGCCGTCCTCTTCGGAAAGCCCGCCTTCCTCGATGGGGAGTGCGGACTCGTACGCGATCAGCTGCCAGTCCGTCCGTCTCGTCTTCGTCACGACGTGATCATAGTCGCACTACGAGGACGGCACCCGCGACCTTCGCGATCGGCTCGGGTCGCAGGTCGACGCCGATCGCCTTCGCGAGGCTCACCCGCCGTCGCCGCCGTCGCCGCCATCGGAGTCGGCATCGTCCGTCGCGTCGGAGCTCGCATCGCGCGACGCATCCTCGTTCGCGTCTCCGACACGGACGTCGGGAAGCGTGGCGTCACGAGCTGCGTCGTTCAGGTCGCCGGCGTCGTCGTCGTAAGGGTAGTCCTCGCAACCGCCCTGGGCACACGCGCCCCCGTAGCAAGCCATCAGCGTGAATGCCATCGCGCCAGTGCCGAGCACTCCGGCAACGGCGGACACCGTCCGAAGGGCCCCGAACCGGGAGCGAACGCTCGCCTTGCAATGGACGCACGACGCTGCGCCCGACGGGAGGAAGCCACCACACGAACCACACACACCGAGCTTTGATCGCGAAGGCATTTGCCTGTCCCTCCTGCAACCAGGATGCCGCACACGGCTCGAGAGAATCCAGCGAAACCGTGGGGACCGAGGCGGATCCGAGAGCTCGAATCAGGACAGCGTTGTCATATCCGCGGCTCGCTCTCGGAGCTCCTCGCTCTGCCATCCTGCTGTCGAGCGCGTGATTCACGCCGGCAGCACATGCCGTATCCTCGATGGAGCACCGCGTGCACCAGTCAGAGTGAGATGACCAACCGGCGTCGTATCGAGCTCCCGATCGTCGAAGCGAACGGCCACCACCGTGTGGTGCACGACTATCGTCCTGCGTACGTCGTCTGGGAGCTGACGTTGCGCTGCGATCAACCGTGCACGCATTGTGGCTCCCGCGCCGGCGACGCTCGACCAAGCGAGCTCTCGACGGCCGAGGCTCTTCGCGTCGTCGCCGAGCTCGCCGAGATGCGCGCGAGGGAGGTCGTCCTGATCGGCGGCGAGGCGTACCTCCATCCGGGCTTCCTCGAGGTCATCGCGGCGCTCTCGGCGCGCGGCGTGAGCGTGATCACGACGACCGGCGGGCGCGGCATCGACGCGACGCTCGCGCGGGCGATGGCGAAGGCTGGCCTCAGGCGGGCGAGCGTGAGCATCGACGGCCTCGAAGCGACTCATGATCTGATGCGTGCCGCGCGCGGGAGCTTTGCCTCGGCGTCCGCCGCGATCCGCCATCTCGCGGATGCAGGCATCGTCGCGATGGCCAACACGAACGTCAATCGGCTGAACGAGCAGGATCTCGAGCCGCTCTACGAGCATCTCGCGCGGCTAGGCATCAAGTCGTGGCAGGTACAGCTGACCACGCCGCTCGGTCGTGCCGCCGATCGACCCGACATGGTTCTCCAGCCATGGGACCTGCTCTCGATCGTTCCGCGGGTCGCCGCGTTGAAGGAGCGCGCGCGGAAGGACGGCATCCTCGTGATGCCCGGCAACAACCTCGGCTACTTCGGTCCCGAGGAGGCGACGCTTCGGTCGCTTCGCGAAGGCGACGCCGAGCACTGGGTCGGCTGTCAGGCCGGCAAGTACGTCATGGGCATCGAGTCCGACGGCGCAGTGAAGGGCTGTCCCTCGCTGCAGACCGCGAGCTACGTCGGCGGCACGCTGAAGGATCCTTCGAGGACCACGCAGAAGACGCTGAAGGAGATCTGGGAGACGGCACCCGAGCTCGCGTTCACGCGTGAACGGACGAAGGACGATCCGAAGACCGGACTCTGGGGCTACTGCGCATCGTGCGACTTCGGAGAGGTCTGCCTCGGCGGATGCACGTTCACCGCGCACGCGTTCTTCGGGCGTCCAGGAAACAATCCGTACTGCCACTACCGTGCGCGCGTGATGAAGGAGCGCGGCGTGCGCGAGCGCATCGTCCTCCGCGAGTCCGCACCGGGAACGCCGTTCGACCACGCCCAGTTCGACCTCGTCGAGGAGCCGTTCGACGCCCCCGACGAGCGCCCAGCGCGCCGAATCGATCTCGTGAGGCTTCGACGCAAGCCGCGCCCGTTCGCGAAGGGCGGCTAGCGCTTCACGGTACGCGGAGCCCGCGCACGCCTGCTCATGAAATCGCCTCGTGCGCCAGCTGGGCATCGGCGTGGAGCTGTGCGCGCGTCCTGGAGAGAAACCGCTTCGGCATCGCGCGCCACGAGAAGAGGGCGCTCGCGACGCCTCCGACGAGGAGCCCCCATCCCAGGATGCGGGCGCTACGCGGGTGCTCGACGGCCATCACCTGCAAGAGAATGCCGGCACCGATCGCGGCGGCGAGCGCACCGCCCGCACAGGCGAGCGCGGGCGGGCGGAGCCGGGCGAGGTCGTCTCGAAGCTCCCGGCTCGCGAGGGCGAGCTCGTCACGGAGCAGCTCGGCGATGTCGGACGCAGCGGCCCGTGCCACGGAGACGGTCGACGGTTCGCTCATGCGCTTCGACGATGCAACGCGCGGACCCGCGAAGCCATGGCCACGTCAGCGCTGATGACGAGTCAGCTCTCACGCTGCGGCACGCCGCGCGCATGACGTCGACGTTCTCCATGCTGCCCATCCTTTCCGGATGGCCGTCGAACGTCTGCGCTGCGTCGGGTCCATTGCACGTTCCAGGCGACGGGCGCAGACGAGCGTTCGACTCACGGATCAGCGGGCTTCGGCTTCGGGTCCTCGATGCGCTTTGGTGTTTCTCGGGGCCCGCGTGGCGGCGGGTCACGCCGCGTGGGCTCGGGCGGAGTCGGATCGGCGACCGGCGCTTTTCTGATGGACGGATCCTCGACGGGCGGTGGCGCTTTGCGCGGCTCCGGTACGGATGCGAAGGATGTGAATGCGCTTGGCATGACGGACTTCCGTGCAAGCGGCGCGCGCGGGGCGCTTCTCGTATGCGCGTTCGGGCTTGAGCTTGCTCCGGGAGGCATCGCACCAGCTCCGCGCTCGAGCGTGTGACTCATCACGGGTGCCCGTCCGTGGAACGCCTGCGGTCGAGAGACTTCGTGGCGCCTTGCTTGCACCGGCGAGAGCAGCAGGAGGAGAGACATGAAGGCTGTGGTCTTCCACGCGGTCGGCGACGTCCGGCTAGACGACGTACCCGAGCCCAAGCTCGAGGCAGCCACCGACGCGATCGTGCGGATCACGGCGAGCGCGATCTGTGGGACGGATTTGCACATGATCCGCGGAAGCCTCCCGGACATGAAGCCCGGCTCGGTCCTCGGCCATGAGGGCGTCGGCGTGGTCGAGTCGTTCGGCAACGGCGTGCGCAACCTCGTCGAAGGCGATCGCGTCGTGATCTGCTCGACGATCGGGTGTGGAGCATGCGTGTACTGCCGAGCGGGCTACTACTCCCAGTGCGACCGGGCCAACCCCAACGGCCCCGACGCGGGCACCGCGTTCTTCGGCGGGCCGGCGAGCTCCGGCCCCTTCCACGGCCTCCAGGCAGAGAAGGCACGCATACCGTTCGCCCACGTCACCTGCGTCAAGCTCCCGGACGAGGTGACCGACGAGCAGGCGATTCTCCTTTCGGACATCTTCCCGACGGCCTACTTCGGCGCGCAGCTCGCCGAGATCCGCCCCGGAGACTGCGTGGCGGTATTCGGCTGCGGACCGGTCGGACTCTTCGCGATCGCGAGCGCACACATGCTCGGAGCAGGCCGGGTTCTGGCGATCGACGACGTCCAGTCGCGGCTCGAGATGGCGCGCGCGCAGGGCGCGGAGGTGGTGAACTTCGACGAGGAGGATCCCCTCGCGGCGATACGAGAGCTGACGGGCGGTAGCGGCGTCGATCGCGCGATCGACGCCGTCGGAGTCGATGCGCGGCGCGCTCATCACGGCCCGGCCGCGAGGCAGGTGAACGTCGCCGAGCTCGAGCGCGAGCGGGCAGCAGTTGCGCCGGAAACGCACCCGGACGGCGACAACTGGCAACCCGGGGACGCCCCCTCGCAGGCGCTGAGCTGGGCCGTCGACGCCCTCGCGAAGGCCGGAACACTCTCGATCATCGGCCTCTATCCGGACGCCGCAAGGACGTTCCCGATCGGGAAGGCGATGAACCGGAACCTCACGGTCAACATGGGAATCTGCGACCATCGTCGCTATGTCCCCGAGCTGGTGGAGATGACGCGCTCCGGTCGTGTCGACCCGGTCGTGATCCTCACCCAGCGAGAGCCGCTCGCGAGCGCGATCGACGCCTACAAGGCGTTCGATCGCCGGGCCTCCGGCTGGACGAAGGTGGAGCTCCGATCTCCGGGCACGAATGGCCAACAACCCTCGGCCTCACACCCGGTCTGACGCCCGTCTCGTCCTGAGCCACGTCGAACACCGCCCATCGCGCGCTCGAGCGGCGCGCGCATGCGCGGACGGCTTCGCCGCACCATGATCGCCGGCGAACAATGGCTGCGAAGTCCGTGGTGCGTGCGTTGCACCGCTCGAGACATCGTGAGGACGAGCTGGACCAGAGCACCGCTGCGGCTCGTGTGGAATGCGCTCGAGGGCGCCGCCTACGTCGGTGCGTGGTGGCTCTTCACCGGTAGCTCGAGCGGCAGCGAGATCGTGGTCGGCGCCGCGGCCGTCACGCTCGCGCTGATAGCGTCGCACCTCGTCAGCACTCGGCTCGGCGCGCGGCTCCAGGGCAACCTGGGGGCGATCGCCCAGGTGTGGCGAGTTCCCGCCCTGATCGTGTCGGGCACCTTCGACCTACTGAAGGTGCTCGCGAAGCATCTCCTGGGTCGCGAGAAAGCCAAGTCGCTCCTGCGCGCCGTTCGCTTCGTCCACTACGGGTCGACAACATCGGATCAGACGTTCCAGGCGCTCGCGACGGCCTACACGACCATCTCGCCGAACTTCGTCGTCATCGACGTCGATCCGCACGCGCGCGTCCTCCTCTTTCACCAGCTCGCTCCCACGGCCGTGCCGAAGGTCACGGTGAAGCTTGGAGCTTCGCCATGAGCCCCACTCCGTGGTTCGTCTCGGCAGCGGTTCTGCTCGTCGCGCTCGTCCCGTGCGGGCTCGTCGCTCTGCGCGGCGACGCAACCAACCGACTCGTCGGCCTCCAGATGGGCACGGTCGTCACCACCATGCTCCTCGCAGTGCTTGCACAGGCCTTCCGTCGTCCGGCCTTCCACGATTTGCCGCTGACGCTCGCGTTGCTCGCGTTCGGAGCGACGATCGTGTTCACCCGCTTCCTCGAGAGATGGCTCTGATGCACGCTCTCGCCGCGGTACTCCTGCTCGTCTCGTCGTCGCTCACCCTCGTCTGCTCGGTCGGACTCGCGGTGATGCGCGACCCACTCCAGCGGCTCCACTTCCTCTCCCCACCGACGGCAATCTCGGCGCCGCTCCTCGCCGTCGTCGTCTTTCTCGATGGTCAGGGCGTGCAGGCGGGTCTCAAGGTCTCGCTCGTCGCGCTCCTGCTCGTACTGATGAACGCCGTGGGCTCGCACGCGACGGCCCGCGCGGTGCGCGTCCATCAACGCGGGCACTGGGAGCCGACGATCGACGACCACGTCGCCATCGTTCGCGAGGACGAGCCCTCACGCCGGAGCGAGCGAGATACGTCATGACCTCGAACGACGCCATCTCCGCGACCCTGCGCATTGCGGTCCTCCTGCTCGTCGCGGTCGGAGCGACGGGGGTGGTGTGCACGCGCGAACCGCTCTCGCAGGCGGTCACGCTCAGCTTCTACGGGCTCTTGCTCACGACGATGTTCTTCGTGTTCCAGGCCCCCGACGTCGCGCTCTCGCAGATCGTCGTCGGCGCAGTGGTTTCGCCGTTGATGATTCTGCTGACGCTCTCGCGAATCAGGCGCGGGAAGGCGCGCGAGACGAACCCCTCGCAACCGGAGCGGTCGTGAGCCCGCGGACACGACGCATCCTCTTCTATTTCGGGGCCGCCGGCCTGGTCACGATTCTCGCGTGGGGTGTGCTCGGACTGCCCGCGTACGGCCAATACCAGGGCCCATACGGAGACCTCGTGTCATATGCGGCCGTCCAGTCGCGCCACGCAACGGACGTCGTGAGCGCGGTGAACTTCGACATCCGCGCGATCGACACGCTCGGCGAGGAGTTCATCCTGTTCACGTCCGTGATGGGCGTCGTGCTCCTCTTGCGCAAGAGGGTCGAACCGAAGGACGTGGACGAGGCCGCGGCCGACGTCGCAACCGGACGCGAGAAAGAGCCACCGAGCAACGCCGTGCGCCTCCTCTGCCTCGGCCTGGTCGGTGTGAGCGTCCTCTTCGGACTGTACATCGTGACGCACGGGCAACTCACACCGGGAGGCGGCTTCCAAGGTGGGGTCGTCCTCGCCACCGTGCCGCTGCTCGTCTACCTGGCGGCTGACGTTCGAGTCCTCCACCAGATCGCCCCGCGAAAGCTCGTCGACGCGGGCGAGGCGCTCGCGGCGGGCGCGTTCATCGGCCTCGGCTTGGTCGCGGTCGCGCTCCAGGAGCCCTTCCTGACGAACTTCTTGCCGCTCGGAACGACGGGTCGAATCGACTCGAGCGGGACGATCATGGCGATCAGCATCGTCACCGGGATCGAAGTCGGCGGTGCGTTCGTCGTTCTTCTCTCGTCGTTCCTGGCCGAGACGCTCGAGCGGATACCCGAGGAGCACCGAGGCGAGCCGTGACCGCGCTCGTGACGCACCTACCGTTCTTCGTCGCGATCTGGGTGCTCGCGTGTGGCCTGTACGGGATCATCACGAGCAAGAACCTCGTGCATCTCGTCGTCTGCGTGGCGGTCCTCCAGAGCTCCACGTACGTGCTCTTGGTCCTCGTAGGTTTCCGCGAGGGAGGCGCGGCGCCCGTGTTCTACGATCTCCCGCTCGGCACGCTGGTCGTCGATCCGATCGTGCAAGCGCTCATGCTCACGGACGTCGTCGTGGAGGCGACCGTGATGGCGCTGCTCCTGGCGATGGTGGTCCGCGTCTACGAGCGGACGGGGGTGCTCGACCCCGATGCGCTGCTGAGGCTGCGCGGATGACCGCGAGCGCCTGGACCCCCGCTCCGGTTGCCCTTCCGCTGCTCGCCGCTGCCGCCGTCGCGCTCTTCGGCCACAAGGTCCCGCGCTTCGTGCGAACGGTCATCGCGTTCGCGACCTCCGCCTTCACGGCGATCGTCACCGCGGGGCTCGCGTGGGCCTCGCTCGGCGATCCGATCGTCTACTGGTTCGGTGACTGGGCGCCACGCGGACAGATCCCGCTCGGAGTCTGTTTCGTCGTCGATCCGATCGGCGCAGGTCTCGCGGCGCTTGCGAGCGTGCTCGTCACCGCGGCGGTGACCTTCGCAGACAGGTACTTCGATGACGTCCAGGCCGTCTTCCACGTCTTGATGCTCGCATTCCTCGGCGCGATCGCCGGGTTCTGTCTGACCGGCGACCTCTTCAACCTGTTCGTCTTCTTCGAGCTGATGAGCGCGGCTGCATTTGCACTCTGCGGCTACAAGAGCCGAGAGCCCGGCCCGCTGCAGGGAGCGATCAACTTCGGCGTCACGAACACGATCGGCGGCTTCCTCGTCCTCGACGGTCTCACGCTGCTCTACGGTCGCACGGGCGCGCTCAACCTCGCGCAGATCGCACGCACGCTCGGCGGAGCACACGACGGCCTGGTGATCGCCGCGTTCGCGCTCATCACGTGCGGCTTCTTCGTGAAGGCCGCGGTCGTGCCCCTTCACTTCTGGCTCCCCGACGCGCACGCCGTCGCCCCTACTCCCGTCAGCGTCGTGTTCTCCGGCGTCATGGTCGAGTGCGGCGTCTACGCGGTGGCCCGGCTGTATGCGACCGTGTTCGCACCGTCGTTTGCCGGCTTCGTCCCGCATGCACGCGGCCTGATCATCGGGGCTGGCGTGATCACGGCGCTCGTCGGAGGAGTGATGTGCTTGGCGCAGCGCCATCTCAAACGCCTCCTCGCGTTCTCGACGGTCGCGCACGTCGGCGTGATGGTCTCCGGTATCGGATTGCTCGACGCGCGAGCCTTCGGCGGTGTGGCCACCTACGTGCTCGGTCACGGGCTGGTGAAGTCTTCTCTGTTCCTCACAGCCGGCATGTATCTCCATCGCCTCCGGTCGGTGGACGAGCTCGAGCTCCGCGGGCGCGGTGGCGCGCTCCCGGGAGCGCTCTTTCTCGCAGGCGGCCTCGCGCTCGCGGGCGCGCCGCCGTTCGGGACGTTCGGCGGAGAGTCGGAGATCGAAGCCGCGGCCGATTCGCTCGGCTACGGGTGGCTCGGCATCGTGTTCACCATCGCCGCAATCCTCACCGCCGGAGCGGTGCTGCGCGCGGCCATGCGCATTTCGTTCGGCTGGGGCCCCTCCGACGGAGAAGAGGACCGCGGCGAGAGGAGCGAGGAGACCGAGACGCGGCCAGGACCCGGTCTCCCGCTCGCGATGTGGGTGCCGGCAGCAGTCCTCCTCGCGCTGGCCTTCGTGCTCGGCACTCTGACCGGGCTCGATCGGGCGCTGCGCGAGAGCGCATTGCGATTCCAGGACAGCTCGGCCTACGCAGCGCGCGTCCTCGATGGAGTCGTCTCTGCCGTGCCTTCGGCGGAACCAAGCGCGGACGACGGATCGTCCCTGCCGCGCTCGCTTCTGGTGGTCGTGCTCTCGTGCGCGACCGCATTCGCCGCGCTGTTCCGGGAACGGATCCCCGCTGGTGTGCGCAAGCTTGCGGTGGCTCTGCTGGGCGGAGCGCTGCGCCGTCTGAGGGCTCTTCAGAGCGGGCACGTAGGTGACTACGTCACGTGGCTCGTTCTCGGCGTCGCTTGCTTCGGCGCACTCAGTGCGCTGCTCCTCCGGTGACCCTGCCGAATCTCGTCATTCCGTTTCTCGACGTGAGATGGCAGCTGCAGCGGGGCGGACTGACACGAGACTCTCCGACTCGAGCAGCGCCGTTTGGCACCGCGGCGTGTCCCTTGCAATCGACGAACAGGAAAGAGATCGGCGGCGACGAACGAACCCGCCGCTTCTGCACGAGATTCTCTACCTCCGCCCCTCGAGGAGAAGACCGTGATGAGCATCAGCAAGCGCGCACGCGTCGACACGAAAGATAGCGCCGCCAAGCACGCCGCGGCCCGAGCTCCCGGCAAGGACGACGTTCACGAGCAACGAGAGGACGAGCAGCGCGCCGAAGGGATCATTGAGGCACCTGGCGGCGTCGATCGGCCGGCTCCGGCGCGTCCGACCACGAGCTCCCGTCCGGCCGATGCGCATTCCGACCGTTCGAAGCGTCGTTCGACGAAGTGATCGATCACGAGCACGACGCTCCCGCTACTTCTTGCGGTCCTCTTCCTCGGAGACCTGACGGTTGTGCTCGGCGAAGCGCTTCCGCCATACCGGGTCGATGGCCTTTCCGTGGGCGAGCTCGGTTCGTTGCCCCTCGCCGCCGAAGCCCGGCGCTTCATCACCGGGAGCGTCGTCGACCGGACGTGGGTGCACTCGCTCGTCGACCTTCGGCGCATGCTCTTGCTTCTTGTCTTCAAGACGCTTCGTGACCATGCATGTCGCGGCTGCAATCGACGTACCGTGGCTCGTCGAGCGTATCCTCAGCTGGTCGTTCCGCCGCCTCACGCCCGAGTCTGCCAGTCAGCGACCGCTCGAGTCGATGCACGCCACCGTGGAGCGGAAGCCCATGCCGTCTCAATCGCCGCCGTCGGCTGCTCCACTGGAGGAGTCAGCGGCTCCATCCGAGGCGCCCGCGTCGAGCCCGCTCGTGAGGTCGCGGCACAGGCATGCGGAGGCGCCTCGTAGGCCGGCGTAGCAGCGCCAATTGCCGTCCTCGCAGCGGCAAGCGTAAGGCGTGAGCGAGCAGGATACCGTCGAGCGGTCGGACACTCACGCGTGTGGACGGCCGTCATCGAGCAGACCTCACCGTCGTACGAGCAGGCTCCGCTCGGAAGGGCGGCGACCGACCAGCTCGTGCCGTAGTTGAAGAAGGCGCCCCCCTTCTCGCCGCAGCGCGGGACGCACTTGGGCGCATCCAGCGCGTCCGGCGCATCGAGGTCGGGGAAATGAGTCTCGAGGTCGTATGGCGCACCCGTCGAGCAGGGGCTGCGAGGACCGTCGTACGACCAGTCGTCGTCCCTGCACGAGCACGCGAAGACCAGGACGCCCACGGCGGTGACCGCGACGATACGCTGGCGGGCTCGCATGAGGTGCACCAGCTGAGGGTAGCAGCATCCGACAGGAGGGCACGCCGGACACCGAGCGTCTCGTCACGCGAGGGTGTCCTGCCGGTACTTCGCGACGAGCTCCTCGCGCGTCGTCACACCGAGCTTCGCGCTTGCGCGTGCCACGAGCACGCGGACCGTCGAGTGCGCGAGACCGAGCTCGTAGGCCGCTTCCTTGTTCGTCTGGCCCATCGACAGACAGGCGACGACCTGTCGCTCGCGCTCGGAGAGCTTGGCGGTCGGCTTCGTCGCCATCGCGTTCACGCGCGCGACGACGTAGTGCGAGCCGTCTCTCTGGAACTCGTCCACGAGCGTCCAGCGAGCGCGCACCAGCGCCTTCCACGACGGGAGCGCACGCTCGGGTGCGCCGCGAAGGTCGGTCCGCGCCCGGAGGATGCCGACCGCCGCGTCCCGCAGCGCCTCGCGTTCGGGCTCTGCGGTGCGCTCGAGGTGCTTCACCTCCCCAGCGGGGGTCATGATCGCTTCGGCGTCGGCGATGCCGTCGGTCCCGGACGTCGCGCGCGTCCCGCCTGCATCACCGAAGGTCGATCTCGGGAAGCTCAACGTGAACATCCAGAATGCGCTCGTAGATACGACGTTCGGCTACGCGATGCAGATCCGCAAGAACGGCCAGCCGGTCGGGACGCGCATCTGGAAGAAGGCGCGTGGCTCCAATGACGGGAACAGCGCCTGGAACCTGGACACGCGCATGCACGTCGCGAGCGTGAGCAAGTTCATCACCGCGGTCGCGATGGTGAAGATGCTCGACGCCAAGGGCGTGAGCGTCGACGCCAAGATCTTGCCGTACCTTCCGAGCTTCTGGCCCAAGGGCTCGAACGTCGACAAGATCACGTTCCGTCAGCTTCTCCGTCACACCTCCGGCTTCGTCACGGGCGGCTCCGCGTCGGACTACACCACGATGAAGTACTGGACGGCGCTCGGCGTCGGCAACAACAACGGCGAGCCGCACTACGAGAACATGAACTTCGGCTTGTGCCGGATCCTGATCTCGACGCTCGGCGGCCTGCCCCCGGTGCTGCTCGTCAACGAGCCGACGTACGACTACGTCACGATCGCGTTCTTCCGGAGATACACCCAGGACAACGTCTTCACGCCCTCGAACGTCGCCGCCGTGAGCTTCGCACCGGTACCCTTCAAGGTCGACGCGCTCGCGTATTCGTCGAACATCGATGCAAGCGGCTGGAGCTCGGGAGATCTGTCGTCGATGGCGGGTGGCGCCGCGTTTCGTCTGAGCGTCAACGAGCTGCTCGACTTCATGGGCACGTTCCGCCGGAAGGGCACGATCGTCTCCGTCAACCGCGCGCAGGAGATCCTCGATCAGGGTCTCGGCCTCGACGTCATCGACGATACGCCGGCCGGTCGCATCTACGACAAGAACGGACGCTGGCGGAACAACGGCAACACCGAGCAGAGCCTCGCGATGTTCCTACCCGACAACGTGGAGCTCGCCGTCTTCGTCAACTCGCCCATCGGCCCCTCGGCGGCGGACCTGAGGAAGACGATCCGCGCGGCGTACGACGCGTCGATCAAGTGATCGCTCCCTAGTCGTCACCCCCGCCCACGCGCCCGGGGGGAGGAGCCCGGCCGCGCGGACGATCCACGACGACGACGTCGGGCTCCTCGAAGAGCCCTGGCCCATGTCACTCGTACATCACGTATTCGGGCACCGGCGTCAGCGCGAGGACCTCGCCCGGAGACATCAGCTTGCCGCCGTTCTTCGTGTCCTCGTCGAAGAAGAGCTTGAAGCCCGCGTGGACGTGCGCGGGCATGTTCTTCACGAGATAGTTGTACGTCTTGATCTTCGGGCCCTTCGGACCGAGACCGTCAACGCCCTTGATGAGCGCCACGCCCGGGTGCGCGACGATCACCGACTCCTCCTTCAAGACGTGATCGTTCACCTGGTGGAAGATGAGCGCCTTCTCGGGCAGGTCACCCTCCTGGACGATGCCGGAGAGGTACGCCGCCACATCGTTGATCACGGCGCCGGTCGTCTGTCCGTAGACCGCGCCCGGCTTCTGCTTGCCCTTCATCGCCCACTCGGGATCGAGCGCGACGCCGACGTCCGGCATGCGCAGATACTTCTCGTAGGCTTTGACCTCGGTCAGGAAGTCCGAGTGTCCGGGCTGGATGTTGAGGATGAGGAGGCCCTTCGAGGCCCGTGCAACTTGCAAGTACTGGTCGACGACCGAGTCCGGAACGCGCCGACGCCACTTGCCGTCCTTGCCGGGTGCCCCCATCACGATGACCGTGATGAGCTCGAAGACCGGAAGCACCTTGCGATCCCCCGTGTACTTGTCGGCGTAGGAGAGGAGCTGCTTCGTCTTCGTCTGCAGGTTGCCCGTGAGCCGCCCGAGCGCGGGCGCGCCAGGCGTCCCGCAGAAGCCTGCCAGCCGGTACGTGGGAAAGATCTCGCGGCCGCCGCGCGGGAGCTCGAGGCGCGGCTTCTCCTCGGGCGCGGCGGGCTCGGAGGACGGCTCCGCGGGCGCCGCCGATGCCGGGGTCGTCGTCGACGACGCCACGGCCGAATCGGCCGCCGCGGGCTCGGCGGCCTTCGCCTCGGGAGCCGCCGGAGCGGATTCCCGCGCGATCGGCGCCCGGGCGCCAGCCGGATCGGCAGCGCCCTGGCAATGTACGCCGCCAAGCATGATCGCGATCGCGCCCAGAAGGCCGCGAGCCCGATGCAGGTGATCCCCCTCACGGGTGTGGGCCGCTCTGGCCTCGATGCGAGTCACGGCGCCGTTGGTAACCCGTGAGCGCGCGAAAACCAAGCTGCACGGATGTGCCGCACGACTGCGATCGCCATCCCACACGTCGGCCCGGCCCTCGGAGACGTCTCGAACGGCCCCGACCGAACCGCGAGCCGCCGGTCACGAGTGCATCATGCAGGCTCTCCCAGAGTCCTTTGCAGCGCGCGCGATGCGACGATTGCCCGCCTTGTTCCGGCGGAGGAGGTGGGCGATAGGGTAGCGATGGCCTCGAGGAACGGTTCGAACGGCGCCAACGGAATGAACGGAACCAACGGCGCGAAGGCCGAGTGGATCGTTCGCTCTCACGGCCGGCTCGAGAAGCTCGCCGAGAATCTCTGGTGGGCGTGGGGCTCGATCCCCGGGATGTCGCTCAAGCGGTCCATGGTCGTTGCGAAACGACGCGACGGAGACCTCGTCATCCACAACGCGATCGCGCTCGATCAGGCCGGGATGCGCGAGCTCGAAGCGATCGGCGAGCCGAGGTACCTCATCGTCCCCAACGCTGCACACCGCCTCGATGCGCCTGCCTTCAAGAAGCGCTATCCCGAGATCCAGGTATTCGCTCCGCGCGGAGGCCGTGACGCCGTCGCCAAGATGGTGAGCGTCGACGGCATCTACGAGGACTTCCCCGCCGACGAGGACGTCCGCCTCGAGATGCTCGACGGCATCGGGGATGCCGAGGGCGCGATGATCGTCCGCTCGACCGACGGGATCACGATCGTGCTGAACGACGCCGTCTTCAACATGGACAAGAAGCGCGACCCGCTCGGCTTCCTCTTCACGACGCTCCTCGGCTCGGCGCCGGGCCCACGCGTGTCTCGCCTCGTGAAGCTCCTCTTCGTGAAGGACAAGCGTGCGCTGCGCGAGCACCTCGAGCGCTTTGCGGAGCACCCGGACCTCGTCCGCCTCGTCGTCGCTCACGAGAAGGTCGCGAAGGGTGCGGACGCCGCGAGCGCGCTCAGGAAAGCCGCGACGTACCTCTGATCCCTGACCAGGTCATACGTGCGCTCGGCCTTCGCGAGCGCGCAGAGCACGAGCTTGTCCGCCTTCGTGGACGCTACGGTCGCGCTATCACCGACCGCGCGGGCATGTTCGACGTCGGCCGAGACCCGAGTGACGCGCTGCGACGACACAGTAGGCATGAACGCGATGCCGGAGACACGCCCCTCGCCCCACGAGGTCGTCTACGCCCATCGCCGGACGGAAGCGATCCACGAGCTGCTCGAGGAGCAACGAGGATGACCGCCGTCGATCTGCACCCGGAGGATCTCGTCGACAAGGAGCTCCTCGGCGAGCTCACGGACTCCGAGCGAGCCCGCCTCGACGCGCACCTCGAGCGATGCTCGACATGCCGCTTCGAGCGCGCGGTCCGCGCCGACTTCGCCGATGAGCTCGCGCGCGAGATTGGGGCTCGCGCCCCAACCACCCGCGGAGGAGGCTTCACTTCGGGACGTTCGGTGAGATCGCGCCGCACGGGAAACGCGCGGTGAGCTGCGCGTCCGGGGACGACTTGAGCGTCTCGCACGCCGAACCGACGAGCTCGATGCGCGAAGGGGTCACGAGGCGCCAGCCCTCGTCGGGCGCGCCCGGGGCGTCGAACGGCACCGGCGCTCCGTTGAGCGTGACAGTACCGAGCTTCTCCATCCCGGCCTGCACCTGACCGTTCAGATCGAAGGTGCAGGTCCGCGCATCGAGGACGATGTGCTTCAGCGCGTCCACGAGCTGCTGCGGGGTGTTCGGCCGGATCGCTCCCGCGTCGCCCGTCACCGGGTCGAGGCCCTTCCCTGCGTTTGCGACGGCGTTGAAGTGCCGCTCGGCCTGCGCGCTCGTGTCGCCGATCGCGATGACGAACGTGCGGATGTCGTGCGTGTACGTCTGCTGGACGGCGTTGATGACGGCCGCCCGGCCGGGCTCGCTGGCGAAGTTGTCACCGCAGAGGCCCGGTTCGCCGTCGGTGACGAGCACCAGCACCTTCGGCGCCTTCGAGGCGAGCGCGGCGAAGCCCTTCGGATCGCCGACGCCGCCGTCATCGGCGAGCCCGACGACGGTGCGGATCGCAGGGCCCGTCGGCGTGTCGTCGTCGACGCTCGCGGGACGAAGCATCGCGTCGACGGTCGGGAACGCATTGAGCTCGAAGGTGAGCCCGTCGAACGCCTTGCCGTTGAAGCGCGGACAGACTTTGTCGGTCGGCTCGGGGAGGAACGAGTTGTCGTTGTCGTTCGGATTGCCGTCGGTCGCGGAGTACATCTTCACCCCGATCTCCGCCTCACCTTCCAGCTGCTTCAGGAGCCCACCCGGGTTCGCCGCGGGTCCGATGAGGACGTCCTTGAGGACCGTCCAACGACAATCCGGATTGCAGTTGTTGCTGTCGCCGGTCGGGAACCGGTAGTGGCGCATGCTCGACGACTGATCGAGGAGGAAGAGCACCTTGGGCTGGACCTTCGTGAGCGCGACGTCGGTATCCGCGCAGACCGCGTCCGTCACGATGCCGCCGTCGTCATCACCTGCATCGGGGAAGCCCGGGCCAGTCAGGTCGCCTCCGCAGCGCCCGCGGTTCGTGCACATGAGCCCGCTCAAGCACGGCTGCTCCGGCGCGCAGTCCGCGCTGCACTTGTCGTCGAGCCCGCAATAGAGCCCATCCGCACACTCGGTGTCGGTCGCACACGGCTTACCGCAGAGCCCTCGATAGACCGTGTCGCACGGGCTTCCGCCGGCGGCGGGGAACGTGCTCTCGGATGCCGTGCCGCAATGAAGCACAGCCGCGAGGACAGCGATCGAGCCCAGCCCCCAGGCGGCCCGGCGGCCCGCGCGATCGAAAGAAGCGCCGCTCATATCTCCACTACCTCCACAAGCAAGTCACCGTGTGAGAGCACGCGGCGTATGGCTCACTTTACGATCTTTCCACCGCGGTGCAGAGGCGAACACAGCCACCAGGTCGGGCAAGGCCGTCACCCGTTTGTGGACGCCAACCTGAGCCGTACGTTTGCGTACCGAGTCGCCTGGATCGGATCCGCCCCACCAAGCGGGTCGTGGCGTTACGCGCTCGGCGGAGTAACCTGAAGCATTCCCAGTTCGACGAGGAAGGCGCGTGCACGTGCTCTCTGCGACTCCTTTCAAGCTCTCGCTCCTCACGCTCCTCGCGCTCGGCATCGTCGGAAGCGCGTGCACGACAGGCAGCGAGGATCCCGCACACTCTCCTCCGCCGGTCGGCGATCCGAATCCGAACGGCAAGCCTCCCGGTGACGGCTGCACGACGGGCAACGAATGCCGTACGGGCGTCTGCACCGGCGCGATGTGCCAGGCGTCGACCAACACCGACGGAGTGAGGAACGGCGACGAGACCGACGTCGACTGCGGAGGCGCGAGCGGTCCGTCGTGCGGTCTCGGCAAGAGCTGCACGACGAACGAGAACTGCGCGAGCGGGCTCTGCACCGACTTCAAGTGTGCTGCTGGTGGTTCGAGCGCCGATTGCGGCGGCGCTCTTCCGAAGTGCGCCGACGGCAAGCCGTGCGGAGCAGGCAGCGACTGCGAGAGCGGCGTCTGCGAGGGCGGCACGTGCAAGGCGCCCGGCCCGAACGACGGTGTGAAGAACGGCGGGGAGACCGGCGTCGACTGCGGCGGCACGCACCCCGACAAGTGCGGCGTCGGCCAGGGCTGCCTTTCGGGCGACGACTGCCAGAGCCTCGTCTGTGACGACGCCAAGAAGTGCGCCGCGCCCAGCTACGACGACAAGGTCAAGAACGGCAACGAGACCGACGTCGACTGCGGCGGCCCCGGCGCTCCGAAGAAGTGCGCCACCGGACTCACGTGCGCCGACCACGACGACTGCGAGAGCAACGGCTGCACCTACGAGAAGAAATGCGCGGCGGGTGCATCCTGCACGCAGCTCGAAGGCGGCCAGACCTGCGGGGCGAACGAGGGACTGGCGAAGCAAGCCGACTGCTGCGAGCGCGCCATGGTCGGCAACTACACGATCGACAAGTACCTCATCACCGCAGGCCGCATGCGGGCCTTCCTCACGCGCCACAACGGCAAGATCCGTGACTGGGCCGCGACGCTCCCCGCGAACAAGTGGAACCAGGCGTGGACCGCGCAGCTGCCGAACAGCATCGCTGGTACGCCGGGTGACGGAAGCAACGCCAACACGCAGCTCGGCCCGTATTACGGCAAGCGCTCCTGCGAGACGGGCTATCACACCGGGCACACGTTCTGGACGCCGCCCGAGTACGGCGACACCAAGGACTTCCCGCAGAACGTCCTCGACACCAAGGCGCTCAACTGCGTGCCGTGGTGGATGATGGCGGCGCTCTGCGTGTTCGACGGCGGTCACCTCCTCAAGGAGGCCGAGCTCCGCGCCGCGTACACGAACAACGGCGTGACCGCTTTTCCGTGGGGCGCGCGCGGTACGTACACGACCACGGCGCAGAACGGCTACGCGATCGGGGAGTTCAGCTATGCGACCCCGAATCCGCCGCCAGGCGCCGGGGTGGACAACGACGGCTACCTGGACGCCGCCTTCTACATCGCGCCTCCCGGGCGGCGGCCAGACGGCTACAACACGACCGGACACGCGGACCTCGTCGGCAACCTGCTCGAGTGGGTGAGCGACAGCGAGCGGCAGTTCGTCTGGAAGGGCTCGTTCGAGCGTCACGCGCGCGAGGCCGACGGCTACACCCCGGGCGCCAATGATCCGTACATGTCGATGAACCCGACGAGGAACCCGACGGTCCCGTGGCGCTGGCACGACATCGACTCGGTCAACGCGAACGGCTACTACGGCATCGGCGGCCGTTGCGCCTACTGAAGGCCTTGTCGACCTCTCGGCGGACGTCGCGGCGATGGCGCGTCCTCCGGCGCTCGCCTCACGAGATCACGCGGAGCGAGCCCTTCACGACGCCGTAGCCACCTTCGGTGCGGAGCTCCTTCCACACGCCGGCCGAGCGTGCGGGGTCGTCGATCGCCCGCCGGTAGGCCTCGACGAGGCGACCGACGTCGGCGGCGGTCTCGCGTACGAGCTCGACCCGGAAGCGCCGCACGCCCGCGCGCGCGAGCTCGGGGAGGAGCTGCACCGCGCTCTGCGGTCGGGCGTGGAAGACCGTGTTGCGGCAGCCGACGTCGGCCTCGACCGGATGCTCCATCCCGGCGCGATCACGCAGCGAGACGCGGTGCTTCTCGCAGGGACGACCGCACGTCTTGTAGTCGCGCCCCTCGGAGAGGAGCGCGGCGATCACGCAGTGCTCCATGTGGAAGAGCGCCATCGGATGATGGAGCACGGTCTCCATCCACGGGCCGAACGGCGTGCGTGCGAGGGCGAGGAGCTGAGCGGCGTCGAGATCGAACGACGGCGTGAATGCGTGCAGGCCGCGCGCGAGCACCTCGGCGGCGGTGACGCGGTTGGTGACGTTGAGGGAGAAGTCACCGATCGCCTGCCTCGCCGTGGAGCCGGCATCGCTTCCCTCCGCCCGACCCAGCTCGCGGAGCGCGCCGAGGCCGCGGACGAGGAGGGCGTCCGGCGCGAGCGACGCGATGTAGCGATCGATCTTCTCCTCGCCGGGCTTTCGGATGCGCGGCGGCGCCACGCCGACGAACGCGCCGGCATGACGTGCGCGGAGCGCTCGCAGCGCCTCACCGGTGCCCGTCAGCTCGAGGAAGTCGAGGTAGACGCCAGCAGCGCCGGCATCGAGCGCGCTCGTCGCCTGCTCGAGCGTTCGACAGAGGACGAAGAGGCCCGCATCGGGCGGCGCGCGGTCCGGCACCTTCGCCGACGCGACGAGGTCCGAGCAATGGGCGTCGGTCGTCGCATGCGCCGCGTGCGGCGGAGCAGCCTCGACGAGCGCCGCCACGAGCGCCCGCCGCGCACGGTTGAGCGAAGAGAGCGGGATGATCGTGCCGGGCGGAAGACCGACGTCGAGCGCACCGAGCTCGAACGGCGAATCGCCGAGCCTGCCGAGCTTGTCCCGAAGCGTGGCCTCGTCGATCGGCGCCGAGCGCGCCTCTTCGACGGCCGCGTCGCCGGTCACCCGCGCATAGGCGCCGGCGCTCGTCTTACCTTCGAGGACGAAAGGCTCACCCGCGCGACCGGCGATGCGGATCGAGACGGGCGTCTTCCGCTCGTGACCGGCATCGCGCGCGAGGATCCGCTTCTCGACGCCGGGCGCGCTCGTCTTGTGGACCCGACGCGACACCCCCTGGGTGACGTCGGTCACCGCCGTGTCGGGACCGAGCCACAGGCGCGCGGTCGACCCGGCCGGCGCGCGCTCGACGTCCTTGCCGGCGATCTCGATCGCCCATACGCGTCCGCCGAGCTCGCCCGCGCCCGCGAAGCCGCCCTCGACGAGGAGACCATCGCCGCGCGCGACCTCGGCTTCGAGCTTCACGACGAGCCAGGCTCGCCCGCGCGCGCGCTCCACTTGACGAAGCGCACCGACGAGCAAGCCGCGGTGATCGCACGACCTTCCCTCGACGAGGCGCTGGTGATCGACGCCGGGGAAGAACCCGGGCCCCGAGCCCCGCGTGAAGGTCTGGAGCGCATCGCGACGTTCCTCGTCGGTCGGTCCCTCGCCTGCGCCGATGGCCGCGTCGATCGCCTTGCGGTAGAGGCGCGTCGTCGCCGCGACGTACTCGGGTCCCTTGAGACGGCCTTCGATTTTGAGCGATGCGACCCCGAGCTTCACGAGATCGGGGACGAGCTTCGAAGACTCGAGGTCCTCGGGGGAGAGCAGGTACGCGGCGTCATCGGTGTCGACGCGCTCGCCGTCGACGACGAGCTCGTACGGAAGCCGGCACGCCTGCGCGCACGCGCCTCGGTTGGCGCTTCGCCCGCCGATGGCCTCGCTCGTGAGGCACTGGCCCGAATACGAGATGCAGAGCGCACCGTGGACGAAGACCTCGACCTCGACGTCGGTCCCTGCCCGGATCTTCGCAATGTCGTCGAGGGAGAGCTCGCGCGCGAGGATCACGCGGGTCGCGCCGAGCTCCTTCGCGAGCTCGACCGACGACGCATCCGTGCAGGTCATCTGGGTGGAGGCATGCACCGGCAGCTCGGGCGCGATCGCTCGAGCGAGCATCGCGACGCCGAGGTCCTGGACGATCACCGCGTCGACGCCCGCCGCAGCGCATGCACGGACGGCGCGCTCGACGGCCTCGAGCTCCTCGTCGAACACGAGTGTGTTCAACGTCACGTAGCCGCGAGCGCCGTGCTCGTGGAGCCAGCGCATCGTGCGGCCGAGCTCTTCGACGTCGAAGTTCGTCGCACGCGCGCGGGCGTTGAAGCCCTGGAGGCCGAAGTAGACCGCGTCGGCACCGGCGCGTACGGCGGCCTCGAGCGCGGCGCGATCGCCGGCAGGCGCGAGGACCTCGGGTCGCCA
The DNA here is from genome assembly GCA_001899635.1 of Myxococcales bacterium 68-20. Classification (GTDB taxonomy): domain Bacteria; phylum Myxococcota_A; class Polyangia; order Polyangiales; family Polyangiaceae; genus Labilithrix. The sequence continues at coordinate 53,952 of MKVQ01000020.1, forward strand.
GGACGCCGGCGTGGAGCGGGACATGGCAGCCGTCTTTAGCGCAAACGGGAAGGAAATCACGCCTCGCCGTGCAGTACCGCTCCGGGCCTCGGTGCTGTGCTCTACGATGCAGGCCCTCGATGCCCGTATCGGTCGTGCTCCTCGTCGTCGCGTCCGCGCTCGCGCATGCGTCCTGGAACGCGATCCTGAAGCGATGCCGCGATCCCGAGAACGCGATCGCGAGCATGATGTCCGTCGCGGCGGTGTGCGGGGTGATCTTCGCCGCCATCCTGCGCATGCCGATGCCGTCGGCAACGAGCCTCGGGTGGTGTCTCACCGCGGGTGTGCTCGAGGTGGGTTACTTCGTGACGCTCGCGCGGGCGCTCTCGCGGGCGCCGCTCGGGAGCGTATACACCGTCGTGCGCGGCGGAGCGCTCCTGATGGTGTGGCCCCTCTCCGTGCTGCTCCTCGGCGAGCCGCTCAGCATCACGCGCATGGGAGGCACGCTCCTCGTCGTGCTCGGCCTCGCGGCGACGGGGGCGAGCGAGCGGATGCCCGCGCGCGCCCCAGCGCAGCCCGACCCGCCTTCATCGGATGATGTCGCGCGCCCCGACGACGCGGAGGCCGGCGGCGACAGCGCCGAGCCGAATGCGACGCTGCGCTCGGGCATCGCCGTGGCGGCGCTCTGCGCGGTCTTCGTCGGCGGCTATCATCTCGCGTACAAGCTGGCTCTGGAGAACGGCGGCCGCCCCGAGGCGGTCGTGTCGATCTCGCTCTCGACCGCCTCGATCCTCAACGTCGCGGCGCTCGGAGCTCGTCGCAAGCTCGCGCTCGACGCGCTTCGGGCGCAGCCGATGCGCATCGTCACCGGTGGGCTGCTCGCAAGCCTCGGCTTCCTCGTCGTCCTGTCGGCGATGAAGGACGAAGGCGCCGGCGTGATCCTCACGCTGCGCAATACGTCGATCCTCTTCGCACAGGTGCTGGCGTTCGCGCTCGGCGAGCGACCGCGCCGCCTCGGCATCGTCGGCGCGGTCCTCGTGACGGTAGGCGCGGTCCTGCTCGCTCTCTGAGAGCTCCAGCCCGGACTAAGCTCGAGCGCCCCTCACTCCGTCACGCAGGGCGCATCCACCGCGGCAGGCGCGGAGACCACGGCCGTCCCGGTGGTGCGGAACGTCTCGTGGAAGCAGCCGTACTGGTGCATGACGGCTTCGAGCTTCCGGTAGATCTGGTGACCGTCGTTGCCTGCGTTGTCGTACTGGACGACGACGCTGGTGAACGGAGTGCCGGTCGACGCCTGCATGTTCGTCTTCACCGGATAGGAGAGCGGCGCGTCGATGCCGATCAGCGAGAGCGCCTGATCCATCGTCGGCCACACGGAGTCGCCGACGCGCGGATGGTGGTACGCGAGGGCCATCGCATCGAAGACGGTCTCGGGGAAGTACGAGTCGGCCTTCCCGACGGGCACGTAGAGCGAACGCGACGGATGCCCGGGGAGCGGATCGTGCGCGATGCGCGGGACGCTGACCATCGGATCGACCGGCTCGAGCGCCGTCTCGGCGACGTGCACCGCGGGATGGAGGAACGTGAGCTTCTCGGTCGTCTTCATCACCAACGACAGGAGTCCCGCCACACCCGGGATCGTGTTCGTCCGCAGGATGAAGTACGTCCAGTAGCCGCCGGCACCCGTGGGCACCGCGAGCTTGATCCGCTCGTCGGACGCCGTGACGAGGTTCGTGTACATGCCGCCCATCGACTGTCCCTGCGCATGCGGCGAGGGCGCGAAGCGGAAGGCGTCCTCGCCCGCGGGGAGCGTCGGCCCGGTACAGGCCGCGACCACCGACGCCGGGATCCGCACGCGCTCGAGCGCAGAGATGAAGAGACGCGACTCGATGACTCCCTGCCGGAACGTGTCGCGCGTCGCGACCATGTTGTTGACGTTCACGTAGTCGAAGTCTTTCGCGCCCGGGACGCGCTCGGGGCTCATCGGCAGCGCAGCGCCGGCGACCGCGAAATGCCGTTTCGCGAGCACGGTCGCCGGCCATCGATCGTTGCTCGCGTTGTTGTCGCCGCCATCGATGACCTGGCGCGAGACGCCACCGGAGCCGTGGAAGTAAACGACGAGCGGATAGCCGCCGGCCGGCATCGGCTCCTTCGGCAGCGCGAGCGACACGCCGATCGCCTCGTCCCGCTGCTTCACGGGCGCACCGTCGGGCCCGACGTCGAAGAGGCCCTCGGTGTTGAAGGGAGGGACTCCACGCTGGAACTGCGGGAGCGTGATCGTCGCGCGCACGTGACAGAACGGCGAATCGTCTCCGCTGGTCTCGGCCTCCAGCGCGTAGCCTGAGACGTCCGCGGTGTACTGCGCGAGCACCTTCGTCCCGATCGCGTTCGTGTCGGCGACGACGTCGCCCGTCGTGAACACGGTCGCGCCTACGACATCCGCGCGCGCGATGCTCAGCTTGTCGAGCGTCTCCCAGAGCGGAGCGTAGAGGTCACGCATCGCGGCACCTCGCTCACCCGCGGGGGTCTCGCCGCGCGCGAGAGCTGCGAGCATCGCCGGCGCCTCCGGCGTGGCCCCGGACTCGAGGCCGACCCCGCGCGTGACGACGAACGCGTACTTGCGCTTCGGCGCGAGGATGAACCCGGGACGCGCTGCGATCGCGATCAGGTTCTCGGGAACGTACGGGTCCGCGTTCGGCGTGTGCGCGACCACGGGCACCGCCGTCCCGCGCGCCGGTGATGCGGGGTCGACGTCGAGCAGGAGCAACGGAGCATGCGCCCCACCTTCGACGACGACCTCGGGGTCACGCGGCGCAGGCTTGGCGGTCAGCTTGAAGTACCCGACCGGGACGACGGGGAACGCCTTCCGCTGCGTTGCTCCGAGCTTCAGCCCCGCGAGGATCGGAACGCCGGGATCGGGGAACGACGCGAGGTCGGGCGTCCCGTCGGTCGTGAGCCGGAGATCGGACGGGTACGGGAAGTCGAAGAAGGCGCCCTCCGCATCGAGCTTCGCGTTCGGATCGAAGGCGATCGTCGCCGGCGAAGCGCCGCCGGACTTTTCATCGTCCGAGCACGCCGGTCCGGAGACGGCCAGGAGCAGGAGCGCTGAGACGGAGAGGACGGCTCGGAGTCGCATGATCGATGCAGGGCGTAGCATTTTACGTCGTAAAGGCAATCGGCCCGCGGGATGCGGCCCGACTGCGAAGCATACGTCGAGTCGCCGGAGCCCGCGGTAGGATCGCCGGCCGATGATCGACGATGAGACGCCCGACGCCACCTTGACCGAAGCCGATCTCGACGGCGTCTTCCCCGAGGGTTTCTACGCGACGACGAACTTCCAGACGGACGTGCGCGTCGACGGTGCCTGGCTCGAGGTCGCACGACCGGAGATGGATGTCGGCGTCCGCGTCGTCCGCGAGCCGTCCGGCGTGCGTGCCGAGGCCTGCCCGATGCATCGCGTGAAGAAGGGCGACCTCCTCGTGGTCGGCGACCGGGGCGTCCGTGTCCGGCTACCACCCCGGAGCTCGACGGAGGGCGAAGCATTCCGCTTCATGTCCTCCGGCGTCTCCACCGAGCGGCCGAAGGCGCGACTCATCCGCGATGTGGCGCTCGCGATGAAGGAAGCCCACGCGGCGAAGAAGAAGGTCCTCCTCGTCGGCGGTCCGGCGATCGTCCACAGCGGGAGCGCCCCGCTCCTCGCGGCCCTCATCCGCGATGGCTGGATCGACGTCCTCTTCGCCGGCAACGCCCTCGCCGCCCACGACATCGAGGCGGCGATGTTCGGCACGTCGCTCGGGATCGAGCTCTCGCGCGGAGAGAACGTGCCTCACGGGCACCAGCATCACCTTCGCGCGATCAACCGGGTACGGCGCGCAGGCTCGATCGCCGCCGCCGTCCGCGAGGGGCTCGTGACGAGCGGCGTGATGCACGCGTGCGTGACCAAGCCGATCCCGTTCGTCCTCTGCGGATCGATCCGCGACGACGGCCCGCTTCCGGACGTCGTGACCGACTCCGTCGCCGCCGCCGATGCGATGCGCGCCCAGGTCGAAGGCGTCGGCGTCGCGATCGTCGTCGCAACGACGCTCCACGGGGTGGCCACCGGGAACATGTTGCCGGCGAGCGTCTTCACGTTCTCCGTCGACACGAGCGCCGACAGCGTGATCAAGCTGGTCGATCGCGGCACCCATCAGGCGGTCGGGATCGTCACCGACTGCGAGTACTTCCTGAGCGAGCTCGGGAGAGCCCTGAAGGAGACCTGAAGCAGCCACGGGAAGACCGAGCCCCCGAACGGACCATCGCCAGTTGGCAGTTGTAGTAGCGTTCCGGCCATGCCGGGTCGCCTCTGGATCTACGCTGTCTTCCTTCTATCGGGCTTTGCGGCGCTGCTCTACCAGGTCGTCTGGCAACGGGCGCTCTACACGATCTACGGGATCAACATCGAGAGCGTCACCATGGTGGTGACCGCGTTCATGCTCGGCCTCGGCGTGGGAAGCCTCGCAGGCGGCATCGTCTCGAAGGACGCGAAGCGCCCCGTCCTCCTCTACTTCTCGCTCGTCGAGCTCGGGATCGGCCTCTTCGGTCTCGTCTCGCTCTCCGTGTTCCACGCCGTGGGCAACGTGACCCTCGGGATGAGCGCCGTGCCGACCTTCATCGTCACGTTCCTCCTCGTGCTCGTCCCCACGATGCTGATGGGAAGCACGCTCCCGCTGCTCGTCGCGCACCTCGTCCGCGAGAACAAGAACGTCGGCAAGAGCGTCGGCACGCTCTACTTCGTGAACACGCTCGGCTCGGCGTTCGCGTCGGCTGCCTCGGTGCTCTTCATCCTCGGCAAGGCGGGGCAGTCGGGCTCGATCCGGATCGCGGCGCTCCTCAACATCACCGTGAGCCTCCTCGCCTACGTGGCGCACCGGCGCGCGATGCGGCCGGGAGAGGTCGCTCGGACACTCGCGGCGGCGATGACGACGGACGAGAACGCCGGTGACGGCGGAGCTCGTGACGGAACAGCGGCCTCGGCGGAGCAGCCGAAGGCGATGGAGTCGGTCTGATGGGATTCGCCGTTGCTCTCGCCGTCGCCGCCGTCGCCGGCTTCATCGCGCTCTCGTACGAGATCCTCTGGTACCGCGTCATCTCGTACGCGAGCTGGGGTCTCCCCGGTGCGTTCGGTCTCCTCCTCGCCGCCTACCTGTTCGGCCTCGCGATCGGCTCGCGCATCGCAGGCGCGTTCTGCAAGGACAAGACGCAGGCCGGCGACACGAAGCAGCTCCGTGCCCTCGCCGTCTTCACCTTCGTCGCGAACCTGGTCGCCTGGCTCGTCGTCCCCGCCTTCGGCCTCAGCGCGAAGAAGTACGACTGGCCGCCTGCGCTCGCCGCGGTCGCCGTCGCCGCCGCGCTGCTCGGGGCGATCCTCCCGCTCGTCGCCCACTTCGGCATCAAGCCCGACGAAAAGGCTGGCGCGAACCTCAGCTACATCTACCTCTCGAACATCATCGGCTCCGCCGCCGGGAGCCTCGTCACCGGCTTCGTGTTCCTCGACCAGTGGTCGCTCCCGACCATCGGAGCGGTCATCGCGTGCATCGGGATGGTGCTCGTCGCGGCCCTGCTCTTCCTCGCGGAGCTGCCGAGCACCGGCCGCCTCGCGAGCCTCGCCTCGCTCGCCCTCGTATCCGTCCTCCTCTTGAAGGCGACCCCCGCGGTCTACGACCGGATCTGGGAGCGCCTCCTCTACAAGCGGAACTTCGACGAGACGAGCACGCGCTTCCTCGACATCGTCGAGACCAAGAGCGGCGTCATCACGGTCACGCAGGACGGCACCGTCTACGGCGGCGGCGCGTACGACGGGCGCGTGAGCACGTCGATCCAGCACGACCGCAACGGCATCTTCCGCGCGCATGCCCTGGCGGCGATGCACCCGTCGCCGAAGCGCGTCCTCATGATCGGCCTCGCGACGGGCGCCTGGGCGCAGATCGTCGCGCACCTCCCGCACGTGGAGAAGCTCACCGTCGTCGAGATCAACCCGGGCTACCTCACGCTGATCTCGAAGTACGACCAGGTGAAGAGCCTGCTCTCGAACCCGAAGGTCGAGATCGTCGTCGACGACGGCCGCCGCTGGCTGAACCGCCATACCGATCAGAAGTTCGACGCCGTGGTGATGAACACCACCTGGAACTGGCGCGGTCACAGCACGAACCTGCTCTCGGTCGAGTTCCTCGAGCTCGTACGATCGCGCCTTCTGCCGGGCGGCATGATGTACTTCAACACGACGTCTTCCGACGACGTGAAGAAGACGGCGGCCACCGTCTTCCCGCATGCGCTTCGCGTTTACAACTTCATGGCCGTCAGCGACTCGCCCTTCTCGTTCGACAAGGAGCGCTGGCGCACCACGCTCACGACGATGACGATCGACGGCGAGCCGATCATCGAGGACTCCGCCGACGGAAAGGCGTTCCTCGACGAGCTCGTGAGCTACGCCGACAGCGTGAACGGACCGCCGCGCGACGACGGCATCGAGAAGCGCGAGAGCGTGCTCGCTCGCGTGGACGCGGCCGGCGCGAAGATCATCACCGACGACAACATGGTGACCGAGTGGCGCCAGGTCCTCCGCTTCCAGGAGCCGCCCTGACACAGCGCCGCCCCGAGTCCCCGTTCGAAGGACCGAACGGCTGAACGGGAAATCGAGGCTCACGCATGAAGGACGTCTCGTCGCTTCATGCTGCGACCTCCTCCGCGCTCATTTACAGAGCTGCGTCTCCAGCTTCTGCTCGTCCACGATGCAGTCGAGCGCGAGCAGGCCCGAGCGCCGCTTGCAGCGAAGCCAGCTGCCTCGCTCGCCGCAAGCGACGGGCGAGGTGAAGCCGTAAATGTCACTGCAGCCGAGGCCCAGCGTGAGGCCGGCGCACGTCGCTTTCTCGTTCGTCCAGAGCTTCTCGACCTTGCCGCTGCAGTCCCAGTCGCCGTTGCGCGGGCTCTCCGCCCGGTCGAAGAGGAAGCCCTGGCGCGGGTGGACGCGTGAGTCGTTGTCGTCGCAGTCGTGCGGTCCCGGCGCGTCCTCGCAGCCGGGCTTGGTGAGGTCGTTGTAGTGGTCGCCGTCGCAGTCGCAGCTCATGCAACCCGCGGCATCGACCTTTCCACCCGCGTCGACCACGACGAGCTCTTCGACCGTGCTGCCGTCGATCAAGATCGGCCCGCTGTCCTGCTCTTCGAGAGCATCGGAGCCGGCGTCTGCTACGGGCTGCGGGTCGGCGTCGACCTCGGCGCCAGCCTCGACCCCCGCTTCGAGATCCTCGGCAGGACCGAACGTCACATCGGGAAAGCTGCACGCCCACGACGCGCCGAGCGCGACGGTGAGCGGACCGAAAACGAAGAGAAGTCGCTTCATCGGACTATTGGCAGAGCTGCGTGACCGTTCCCTTGGGCACAGCCTGGCAGGCAAAGATCCCCGACGCCTCACACGAATACGCGTCGGCCTTCGTCCCGCACGCCGGCTTGTTCAAGAACCCTGGCCCCCCCGTGCACCCCGTCAAGCCGGTGCCGGAGCACTTGATCTCGGCGGCAGGTGTACGCGTGACCACTCCATCACAGTTCCAGTCACCCTCGTGGCCCACGGGCACGGCATCCGTCGGCAACGCGCCCGGGTACCGGAGCGGATCGAGATCGTCGCAGTCCCCCGGCTGCTTGCCAGGGCCGGCCGCGTCGGGCCCCGCATCGCAGTGGATGTCGAGGTAGCCGTCCTCGTCGCAATCGCACACCGGCTTCGTCGCGCAGGCGTTCGCGTCGACGACCTGGTTGGCGTCGCCTCGAGTGGCGACGTCTCCGAAGTCGAAGACGTCGGCGAGGTCGGCGGCGTCGGTACCGCCGTCCGCGTCTCCTTCGGAGCCTGCCTCCTGCGCGGCGTCCTCGTCACCAGCAGCTGCTGCTGGTCCGAACGATACGTCCGGGAAGGTGCACGCGACACCGACGGCGACGAACGGCGCCGCGAACATCGAGACGACTACGAGCCGACGACGGTTCACCTCAGAACCTCCCCGATACGCTGAGCCCGCCGAGCGACGGCGCGACGCGGACCGATCCCGCCGACTTGCCGGACTCCGCGGATGAAGGTGACGACTTGCTCGTGAACACGAGCGCGAGTCCTGCGCCCACACCGACGACCCCGACCGGCAACAGCACGGACGTGAGCGTGCTCATCGTCTTGCCCGTATCGACGGTGCCGCGGAGATCTTCGGGGCAGTTCCGGTGCGTGGAGCAGCGATCGTCGAGATCGCCGAGCGCGCCCTGCCGGAGGAGGAACGTGACGCCCGAGCCGACGAGCGCCGCCGCTCCGACGCCGGTGACGATCCAACCGACCGTCCGCCGCGTCGAGTGATCCTCCGCCGGCGGAGCCGCCTGCTTCGGCTTCGGCGTGACCGTGAGACGGATCGTGACGTGCGGGTTGTCGCCCGCCGAGAGGGTGACCGTCTGCTCGACCGGCTGCGCGTCCGTCGTCTGCGCGCGGATGCGATAGGTGCCCGGGTCGCGCTCGAGCGGGGTCCCTACGAGCGCCGTCCCGACGGACTCGCCGTTCACGAAGATCTCGACGCCGGTGCTCTCGTTCGCGAGCGCTTCGCCCTCGGGCGATTTCACGTACACGTCGACGACGAACGAGGCGACCTTCGGCTTGAGCCGCGCGGCGGACTCCTCGGCGTCCTTGTCCCATCCGTCGTACTTCGGGTCGTTCGGCGCAGTGATGAGCGCGCGCTTCAGATCGAGCCACGCGCGCCGCGACGACGCGAAATGCCCGAGCGCCTCCTCGCACTCCGCGAGGTTGCGGAGCGATCCGAGGCCTTGCGGGTAGATCTGCCAGGCCTTCCTGAAGAGCGGCGCGGCGCTTCCGCAATCGTTCGCATTGCGCAGATCCCGGCCTCGCGCGAAGAGGTCCTTCGCGTCCGATTCCGGAGAGGCGCTCGCCGGCGGCGCGACCGCGAGCGCGCCGAGGCCGAGAGCTGCCGACGCCACGAGCCGCCGAACGCGCAAGGATGGAAGCGTAGTCACGTTGGAAGAATACAACGGAACGGGATAGTCGAGAAAGCCCCTCCACCCCGACGCTGCTTCGAGCACCACTCGAGGCGCTCATGACGAGCGATCGTCCGCACACACCCGGTTCGATCAGAACACGTCGGCTTTGTTGACCGACTTCGCCGTCGGTGGCGTCGTCGCACGCGGCCCGCTCGTGGTGGCCGGCGGTGTCACCGCGTCCGCCCCGAGCTTCGAGCCGTTCGTCGGCTTGCGCCCGACGGTCGCGGCGGTCTTCGACGGCGGTGGTGAAGACGGCGGATCGACCGGCATCGGCGGCTCGGGTGTCGCGATCGAGGTCGCAGGCGGCGCTGCCGTCACCGGTATGGGCGGCGCGTCGGAGATCGCCGACGTCGTTTCGTCGATCGACGGCTGCCCAGCCGCGGTCCGATTCGAGCCACGGAACGCGACCATCACGAGGAGGCCGATCCCGAGCAGCGCGAGGAGCCCCGCAATCGCGATGAGCCAGCCCACCGGTCCGTTATTGCGGCGGGTGACGAACGTCGGCTCGCCGAGCGCGACGTTCTCGAAGTCGGGGGCCGAGCCGCGTCCGACGATCGGAGCGCTCGTGTGCCCGAGCTCCGGATGGCTCCCCATGTTCGGGCGAGTGAGGTCCGGATGGCTCCCCATGTTCGGGCGAGTGAGGTCCGGATGGCTCCCCATGTTCGGGCGAGTGAAGTCCGGATGGCTCCCGACGTTCGGACGGGCCGCGAGGTTCGGCTCGCTCCCGAAGCTCGGGGAGCTGCCGCGCGCGGCATCGAGACGGCGCGCGCTCGTCGGCGTCAGTGGAATGCCGAGCGCGGCCTCGAGCTCTTCGGGCGTGACGAGCCTCTCGAACCACGCAGTGAGCTCGGCGGCGCTGGAGAAGCGATCCTCGAGCTTCGACGCGAACGCCCGCGCGAAGAAGGCCTCGACTGCAGGCGGAAGATCGGGGCGACGCGCCAGCGCGGGGATGACGCGGAACGTGCAGATCGAGAGGAAGATATCCTCGACCGTCTCGCCCTCGAAGGGGATGCGCTTCGTGAGCGCCTCGTACGCGACGACCGCAAGCGCCCAGAGGTCACAGCGATAGTCGAGCGTGTCGAGGCCGCGAGCCTGCTCCGGGCTCATGTAGCTCGGTGTGCCGAGCACCATGTCCTTGCTCGTCGCGAACGGCGAGCGCGTGCGGAACGGCTTTGCCGACCGCGCGATCCCGAAGTCGAGCAGCTTGACGAGCAGACGCCCGTCCTCGTCCCGTCCGAGCCACACGTTCGCGGGCTTGAGGTCTCGATGGAAGATGCCTTCCTCGTGCGCGAGCGACAGTGCGCGCGCGACCTGCGAGACGATCGCGGCCACCTCGGGCATGTCGAGCGGTCCGGAGCGCTTCGCCTTGGACTCGAGCGACTCGCCCTCGAGGAGCTCCATGACGAGGTAGGCGAGCCCCTCCTCCTCGCCGTGATCGCTCACGGAGACGATGTGCCGTGTCTTTCGAGAGAGCTTCGCCGCGATCTGCGCCTCGAGCTGGAAGCGCCCCGCAGCGGTCTCGGCTTCGATGTCGTCCGCCGGCTCGACGAGCTTGACCGCGAACTGCCCACCGAGCGAGTTGTGGTTCGCAAGCCAGACCTCGCCCATCGCTCCCTTGCCGAGGAGCTTCACGAGCTCGTACTTGCCTGCGATGACTTGGCCGACGTCGATGTTCAAGGTCGATCGATCCTGGAGCGACGAACCCCCGACCGAGAGAGTACAGGAACGCTTTCGCGTTGCGCGAGCCGACTGAACCAATTGGAACAGTCGCTTCGGTCCCACATGCAGCAGCGCCGCCACGCGGTCACGTGGAGAGAGCTGAATCCCGAGAGCGCGTCGCCCATTCCGAGCAGAGCAGCGGCGTGAGCTGGCGCACATGCTCCTCCTTATTTTTGTGCGTTCCGTGCCGGAGGGAGGGCGCGACGTCGGAGATCGCCCTTCGAAAAACCGTCATGAATCCAGGGAGATCGCTCGCCCCGCTGAGACCGCCAGCCTCATCCCGAGACGCACAATTTCACCTGCTAAGGTTGGGGCATTGCGCTACGGTCTTGTCGTGGGCCAAGAGAGCGGACGTAGACCGAAGTTCGATCCGGATCAGCGCGACCCGCGCGGATCTCCCGACGGGCAGGATGAGCATCGCTCGTTCAACGTGATGGTGGGGGAGGCCATCCGGCGATCTCGACAAGAGCATGGCTGGACGCAGGCGTTCCTCGCGGAGCAGGCCGGGCTGTCACCGAACTACATCGCACGCCTCGAGCGTGGTGAGCTCGGTCCCTCGTTGTTCGTCGCCAACCGCATCTGCGGTGCTCTGACGATCGATCTCGAGGTGCTGGTCACCCCGAGCTCCGGAGCACTGCCGACGAAGCGAACGACGATGAAGCGTCGCGCCCTCACCGGCTGAACGCCCGACCGTCTTCGCTACGACCTCGATCGCCGGCCGATCTACGTCCGCTCGCCCCGTTCACGGTGCGATGACGCTCGGCACGGTACTGACGCCATGGCGGGCGATGACGCCCTGACGCTTCGCGCCCGGACGCGCGGAAGCGGCGAACTGACCACCCGCTCCCCAGAAGGCGCCCGACGGGTCGGCCCACGCCCCGTGCAGGTCGGTGTACGGCTCCGAGCCGAAGTCGCTCTCCCACGCGCCGCTCACGAGACGGAGCTTGAGGCTCCCGCCACCAACGACGACCACGCGGCCGCCATTGCACGACACGCCGTTCAGCTCGTTCACGAGCAAGAGCGGATCGATCTCGGCGCGCTTCCACTCCGTCCCGTTCGAGACGAGCAGATCGCGCCCACCGACTGCGTAGACCTCGCTCGGACCGCAGCCCGCAACGGTCGTGAGCCGACCTGTCGCCACCCCCTCGGCTTCGCGCTTCCACGCGTCGCCGCTCCGATGCCACACGGTGCCTGCCTCCCCGACGATGTAGAGGTCGCTCGCGCTCGAGCCCCACACCTTGAAGAGCGCCACCCCCTTCGTCTCCGGCAGCACCTCGGGCTTCCAGCTCGTGCCGTCCCAGTGAAGGACGACGTCGTTGGCCGCGCTCGGTTGATCGGGCGTGCCGCCCACCGCCCACGCATCGTCGGGCGCCGCGGCCCAGACGCCATAGAGCGTCGCACCGGTGCCGGACGCGACCTCGGTGAACGCGGCGCCGTCCCAGTGCGTGATGCGCCCCTTCTCGCCGACGAGCCACACGTCCGATGGGCTCGTGCCGTGCACCCACCAGAACGTCTCCGTCTTGCCAGGAGCAAGTCGGCGCCACACCGTGCCGTCGAAGCGAAGCACGAGCGCGTCGAGGCCGTTGCCGAGCGCGCCTCCGACGGCCCACACGTCACGCTCCGACGTGCCCCACACGCTGAGGAGCGCGCCGTCGAGATCGTCGAGGACCGGTCGCCACTCGGCGCCCGCCTCGATCTCGGGTGTCGTCGCCTCGACGCCTGCATCGCCTCCTGGAGTCGATGGCGAATCGGCGTCACACGCGACGAGCGCCATCCCGAACGCGGAGCAGGCAGTGCCGATCGCCAGCACGAGGGCCGACCGTTCGAGCCGAGCCTTCGATGCGAATCTTCGCCGTTCGTTCATTGCACCGCCCCGTCGACACCGGCGTCCTCGCCACACGTCTCACCGAGCACGTAGCCGCTCCGGCAGAGGCACCGGCACGCGGTCTCCTTCTGGCCGGGCTCTGCGCATCGAGGGACGACGGCGATCTTCTTCGTCGCCGTCTTCTTCCGGCGATCCGTGATCACGACCTCGAGCTCGAAGCCCTCGTCGAACACGTCCTGATCGGCCCACTGGTTCGGGCAGAGCGGGATGTTCGAGTAGTCGCCGATCTCGGCGGAGTCCTCGATGTTCGTCGTCGTGCCTCGCCCCGTGGTTCCCCAACCGTCGGACTCGCGACGAAGGTTGACCGTACGCCCGTCGAGACGGATCTGCTTCGTGAGCGGATCGCGCAACGCGCCGACGATCTGCATTCCGCAACCGTCGACGTTGAGGGCCCGCACTCCGACGAACGACACGCGCCCGCCCTGCGGCGGAAAGAGGACCGCGAGATCGTCTCCGTCCTGCAGGGGAACGTCGGTACCGTCGGCGCGGAGCGCACGGAGCTCGATGATCGCCTCCGCGCTCGGATCACCGAGGTAGCCGGTCGGGCACACGCTCGTGAGCGAAGCGTCGGATCCGCCGTCGACCGATGCGTCTTCCGTCGGCGACGCCGGCTCGTCGTCCGGACAGCCCGCGGCGAGGAGCAGAAGCGGCGTCGCGGCGAGGACGATGAGCGCGCGTCGAATCACGTCAGTTGCAGAAGACGTCGCCGGTCGCCTGCTGCGGCCAGTAGTAGACGAAGATGTTGCAGTGCTCGTTCTTCTCCACGATGGGACCGAACGTATAACAGCAGTCCTTCTCCGCGCTCTTGTCGGCATCGTCGAGCGCCTTGCAGCCGCCGATCTCTTCCGCCGGCGGAAGCCACTGGTAGCCGCAGCTGAAGTAGACGCCGCCGCCCGGCTTCACCTTCAGATCGAGATCGGGTGACCGCAACATCGGCGGCTCGTTCCACGACTCGGAGCGATAGAAGCGCGCGTCGTCGCCCGGCTTCGCGATCGAAACGCCGTCCCATGCGTACATGTCGAAGGTCTTGCCGCGACCGTGAAAGTGGCCGTTCGCGCCGATGATGTTGACCTCCTGGGTCGGGTTCTTGAACTGGCAGGTCCCGCTGAACTCCGGGCTCGGATTGCTCCTGCACACGCGGATCGACTGCTTCGTCGCGAAGAGCGTGCCCATCTGGTGGACGACCTTTTCCTTCGGGATCGTGAACCAGTTGATCGCGACTTCGGCGTCGTCCGGCGTCTTCTGCGAGCTCGCATTGACGTAGTGGGTCTGGAGCATGATCCACTCGTCGGGCTGGAACACGTTGGCGACGCCTTCGGGGAACGTCCAGTCGACCTCGCCATCCTGCTGCGTATTCGCGACGAGCGGCCAGTCGGCCCAGTTCGGGCTCTTGAAGCACTCACCCTGACCATTGAGCCCGCGCGAGACGAGCCCCGCGTTCGGGTCGAGCCCCGCGACGGTCCTCACCCGAAAGAGGTTCATGTGGTGCGAGCCCGCCCGCTGCACCATCTGGATGCGGTGCAGGTTCACCGGCTCGTTCTCGGGCAATCCGCCCTGCTTCGCGAGGTCGCGGATCTTGAAGAAGTAGCAGTCCTGCACCTCCTCGCCGGCGTTCACCTGGAAGAGCGGCGTCCGGAATTGAAACCCTTGGCCGGCCGCCGGCGCCTGCAAGGTGTCGGTCGTCGTCGGGACGATGGCATCGGGATCACCCGGGCACCCGGCGAGGGTCAGGAGCGCGACGGGGAACACGGCAAGAGCGGAGACGAGACGGTTCATCAGGAAGCCCCACGGGAGAGTAGCCGATCGCGATCGACCGGCGACGACGCCAGCACCCTGTGTGCCAGCGCCGCTACTCGCTGGATGTGCCTCGAAAATCGGGCGACCCGACGAGAGACCCGACGCGAGACCCGGACATCGCGGTCATGCCGAGGCGCGTGGCACAGTCGTCCCCACCCCGGCTGCGGCAGCGGCGAACACTCTCTCGCGACTCGGTCGCGCCGGGCCTCGCGTACCGCGATGCGATACGCTTCACGGGTGCGCGCCGGTGCTGCCCTCGTCGTCACCGTGGTGATCGGCACGAGCCTCTGCACGCTCGCATCGACTGGAGGGTGCGGGCTCGACACGGTCGGAGCCGAGATTGAGGCCGATTCCGAAGACGGATCGCGCCCACGAGACTCGCGCTCGAACGACGGCAGCAGCAGCGAACCGGTCCTCGACGGCGGAGCCGACGATGCCGACGCCATCGGTCCCGACATCGACGCGAGCGACTCGGACGCCGACGCCGGCGACACGGGCCCTTGTCCCGACGCTTGCTCCTCGTGCCTCGGTCGTCTCTGCCGGATCGACTGCCCCGGCCCCAAGTGCACGGCGGCGAACATCACGTGCCCGCCTGGGCGGCCGTGCCGGATCGTCTGCAACAAGAGCGGATCCTGCTCCAACAAGCAGATCGAGTGCGCTGCCGGCGAGGCATGCACGCTTCGCTGCGAGGAGAGCGGCGCCTGCTCCGCCTCCACGGTGACGGCCGGGAGCGCATCGACGTTCTGCATGCAATGCAGCGGCAACGCAGGCTGCAGCAGCGTCGCCTGCACGACCGCGCCGCTACTCTGCGGAATGAGCTGCGGCATCGGAGGTATCGGATGCTCCAGCGTGGGTTGCAACTGCACGAACGTCCTCACGTGCTTGTGAGTCGCTGATTCCGACGACGACGACGCGCGCGCGCCGAAAAAGCGCAATATTCTTTGGGAAAGAGGCGGCGTAGGCGCCTCTCAATCAGCGCGAAGTCTGACGTGTATACGTAATCAGAAATCGACCGAGCTCGCCTCGACAGACCCCACTTTCCGGTGTAGGTGGACCTCCGCTTCGTTCTCTGACGTGCTGGGAGGCGCGTCGGGAGAGCGGCAAACAGGGTGGAAAGAGGGACCATGAACAAGCTCTTGTCGATTGCTCTGGTGGCGCTCCCAATCGTCGCCTGCACCACGGAGACCATTTACAAGAGCGTTCCGCCGCCGGAGGGGGCCGGGGCCGAGGCCGAGGAGTCCACGGACAATACGGAGCCGACACCAACCGACGACACGGCGAAGCCGAAGAGCCCCGGCGCGGCCTCGAAGAAGGTGGAGGACCGGTGCCTCGACGGCCAGGACATGGACGCGGACGACGTCGACGTGAGCACCTGCCCTCCGATCCCATCGATCCCCGCCGAAGCGCTGCTTGGAAAAAAGAAGATCAGCCTCGGCGCGTGGGAGATCGGCACGACTGCCGACGGCAAGACCTATAAGTACGGCACGCTCTCGGCGCCGAGCACGAACCCACGGATCCTCAGCTACGACGATGGCGAGGTGTCTGGCGAGGTGGCGGTCAACGCCGAGAACCTGGAGTGCTGGGCCAAGGGGTACTACCGCCTTCGCAAGATGCTCCAGGACCCTCCGGCCGAATACGTGGCGCTCCATGACGCGGGCTTCCAGTACCGGTTTTTCCAGTTCCAGACGGACCTTCGCAACGGTCCGACGGGGTTCCGCCAGATCTCTTCGTTCCAAGATCACCTCGTGAAGTGGGTCACGGTGATCAACGCCAAGGGCGTTTGCGAGCAGCCCACGCTCACCAAGTTCCGCGACTACGCGAAGGGTGAGCTCAAGAAGCGGGGCCTCCCGCAACCCGACGCGAACTGAGCGATCGCGATCCGAGAACCGCATCCCTGACGCACGAACGCCGCCGCGACGCGTAGTCGACGGCGGCGTTTGCGCGTTCTGGGAGCGAAGAGGATCAGTCGGCGCGGTACATCGTGACGACGCAGGCGCCGCCGAGACCGAGGTTGTGCTGGAGGGCGACCTTCGCGCCGGGGACCTGGCGCTTGTCGGCGGTGCCGCGGAGCTGCCAGACCAGCTCGGTGCACTGCGCGAGGCCGGTGGCGCCGAGCGGATGGCCCTTCGAGAGGAGACCGCCCGACGGGTTCGTGACGAACTTGCCGCCGTACGTGTTGTCGCCGTCGTCGATGAATTTCTCCGCCTCGCCTTCCTTGCAGAGACCGAGCGCCTCGTACGTGAGGAGCTCGTTGGCGGTGAAGCAGTCGTGGAGCTCGACGACCTGCACGTCCTTCGGGCCGAGGCCGGCCTTCTCGTAGACCTTGTTCGCGCACGCCTTGGCCATGTCGAAGCCGACCATCTTGATCATCGAGTCCTCCTTGAACGAAGACTCGTAGTCGGTGGTCATCTCCTGCGCCGCGATCCACACCGGCTTCGAGATGCCGTGCTTCTTCGCGAACTCGTCGGAGCAGAGGATCGCCGCGGCCGCTCCGCAGGTCGGCGGACAGCACTGATAGCGCGTGAGCGGATCGAACACGTCCGGTGAGGCGAGGACCTCCTCGACGGTGAGCTGCTCCTGGAACATCGCGTACGGGTTGTTCGCCGCGTGCTTGCGCGCCTTGGAGCTGATCTTCGCGAAGGTCTCGCGCTTCGTGCCGTACTTCCAGCGGTACTCACGGCCGGCGCCGCCGAACATCTGCGCGGCGGGCGGAGCGGCGTTGAAGCCCTGCACCTTGCTCATCAGGTTCGCCTGCCACTCGAGCGGGTTCGCCCGATCGGTGAACTTCGAGGCGAGCGCGCCCTTCTCCATCTTCTCGAAGCCGAGCGCGAGGACGCACTCGTAGAGGCCGCCCGCGATCGCCTGGGCGGCCAGCATGAGCGCGGTCGAGCCGGTCGAGCAGTTGTTGTTGACGTTGAAGACCGGGATACCGGTGAGACCGAGCTCGTAGACCGAGCGCTGGCCGCACGTGGAGTCGCCGTAGACGTAGCCGCAGTAGGCGGACGCGACATCCTTGTAGTCGACCTTTGCGTCCTCGAGGGCGGCGCGCGCAGCCTTCACCGCCATCACGTTGTATTCGTCGCTCGCGCCCGGCTTCTGGAACTTCGTCATTCCGACGCCGATGACATTCACCCTTCGAGCCATGGTTCTACTCCTCTGGTTCCTGAGTTCGTGCGTCCGGGCCGCCGTGCGAATCACACGGCACGACCTCCCGAAGGTCGGTCAGGCCGTGTGATTCACACGGCACGACCTCCCGAAGGTCGGTCGGTCAGACGAGGCCCTTGAAGAAGTTGATCTTGTGCGCGACGCGCGTGTCGCCATCGATGCGAACGCGGCCATGCTGATAGAGCTCGCGAAGGCTCTCACCCTTCGCCAGCGCGACGAGGTCGTCGTCGGAGAGCGTCAGCGCCACATCGGCGGCCGCTTGTCCCTCCGTGATCTTCCCCGGTCCGGTGAGGTCGAGGTGCCAGAACTTGTCGCTGATGACGAGGTTCACCTTCGCGCCGACCTCCGTCGCGAGGTTCGGCGTCTTGGCGAACCGCTCCGCCAGCACCTTCAGGATCGCCGGAGCCTGCGATGCCTTCGCCGCCGCGGGCTTCGCGGTCGCGCCGCCGCCCGAAGCCGCCGGCTGCGCCGAAGCGGACGCACCACGCAGCTTGGCAACGACCTCGGCTCCGCGCTTCGGATCGATCTTCTTGAGGAACATCAGCTTCTGCGACGCCATTACGTCGCCGCCGATCTTCAGCTTCTTCTCCGTCCACAGCTTCATCGGGTCGGCCTTGCCGGCGACCATCGCGCGGAAGTCGTCGTCGGAGAGATCAAGGATGCAGTCGGCGCTCGTACCGCCCGCCGTGACCGAGCCCTTGCCGTTCTTCAGATCGACGGTCCATGCACTGTCGGGGCTCGAGAGGCGGAAGAGGAACGTCTTGCCGACCTCCGCCGCGAGACCGCCATTTTGCTCGATGAAGTCGCCGATGACCGCGAACGCCTCCGCGCTCGTCGGCTCGCCGGAGGGAGCTGCCGCAGGAGCGGACGCGCCCGCACCGCCGCCGGCCGCGCGCAGCTTGCCGACGACTTCCATTGCGCGCTTCGGATCGATCTTCTTGAGGAACATCAGCTTCTGCGACGCCATCACGTCGCCGCCGATCTTCAGCTTCTTCTCCGTCCACAGCTTCATCGGATCGGCCTTCCCCGCGACCATCGCGCAGAAGTCCGCGTCCGACAGCTCGAGGATGCAGTCGGCGCTGGTGCCGCCCGACGCGACCGAGCCCTTGCCGTTCTTCAGATCGACGATCCACGCGCTGTCCGGCCCCGACAGCTTGAAGAGGAACGTCTTGCCGACCTCGCTCGCGAGACCACCGTTCTGACCGATGAAGTCGCCGATGACGGCGAACGCCTCCGCGCTCGTCGGCTCAC
Organism: Myxococcales bacterium 68-20; assembly: GCA_001899635.1. GTDB lineage: Bacteria > Myxococcota_A > Polyangia > Polyangiales > Polyangiaceae > Labilithrix. The sequence continues at coordinate 72,799 of MKVQ01000020.1, forward strand.
CCGACGGAGCTGCACCGGCGGGTGCAGCAGCAGCAGCAGCCGCGGCGGGCTTCTTCTTCTCGGGCGCCTTCGGGATCTCCTTGTAGAGCTCGATGGCCGCGTTCGAGATGACCGACTTGTCCCGCTCCTTCACCTTGCAGCGGAAGACGATCTTCTCGCTCTGTCCCGTCGCTGAGGGCTCCTTCCACATCTCCGTCACGAGCGTCTCGCCGGGGAACACGCTGTCGGAGAAGCGGACCTTGATGCTCTTGAAGAAGCGCGGGTCGTTCTTCGAGAACGACTTGATGACGTGACGCGCGGCGTAGCCGAACGTGCAGAGCCCGTGGAGGATCGGCTTGTCGAAGCCGAACGCCTTGGCGAAGCCCGGGTCGACGTGGAGCGGGTTGATGTCACCCGAGAGGCGGTAGAGGAGCGCCTGCGCGTCGCTGATCTTCTCCTCGACCGTCGCGTCCGGCGCGCGGTTCGGCGGGACGTTGATCTCCGCGGAGGGGCCGCGCTCGCCGCCCCAGCCACCAGCACCGCGCACGAACGTGGAGAGCTCGTTGTAGACGAGCTCGTTGCCGTCCTCGTCGAACGACGTGATCGCCGTCACGACGACCGCGCCTTTGCCCTTGTCCCAGATCTCCTTGATCTTCGCCTTGTGCGTGAGCTTCGCGCTCGGCGGGAGCGGGCGCTTCAGCTCCGTGTACTGCTCGCCGTGGAGGATGCGGTCGAAGCCGTAGTTCATTCCGGGCGCGGTCTCGCCGCGCTTGAGCGCCTCGAAAACCACGCCGAGCGCCGGCACCACGCCGAACGTCGGCAGGGCGCGGAAGTCGGACGCGTTCTCGTAGACGTACTGGAGCTCGCCCGAGTCGAGCGGGTTCGCGCCGGCGCCGACGCCGAGCGCGTAGAGCGCGAGATCCTTCTCGTCGTACCTCGACGTCTGCGGGGGGAACTCGTGGCCGAGCGCCTGGTCGACGTCGATGAATTCGTTGCCGCCGAGCGCCTTCGACTCGAGGTTGCCGAGGATCGGCCCCATCGACTCGTTGATGTTCGCCGGGTACGTCGACTTGCCGAAGTCGGTGATGACGCCCCAGCTCTTCTTGATCTGCTCCGGCTTGATCTCGCGACCGAGCTTGAACAGCTTGCCCTCGGTGCGCTCCCAGCGAAGCTTCGTGTAGAGACCGCCGCCGACCTCGAAGAGTCCGCCGGTCTCCTCGCAGCTCTCGTGACAGAGGTACGCGACGAGCGGCGAGACGTATTCGGGCTTGAGCGCGTCGGTGATGTTCTTCGGGAGGATCGTCTCGGTGAGGCGCGAGCCGGCGATCGGCGCGATCGTGTTCACGAGGACGTTCTTCTTCTTGCCCTCGATCGCGAGCGTGTTCGAGAAGCCGACGAGACCGAGCTTCGCCATCGCGTAGTTCGCCTGGCCGAAGTTGCCGTAGATGCCGGCGGCGCTCGCCGTGAAGATCACGCGGCCGAAGCCGGCCTCCTGCATGTGATCCCAGGCGGCCTTCGTGACCTTGTAGCTGCCGCGGACGTGGACTCGGTAGATGAGGTCCCAGTCCTCGTCGGTGAGCTTCTTGAACGAGGTGTCGCGGAGGATGCCCGCGTTGTTCACCACGATGTCGATGCGCTTCCAGTTGTCGAGCGCGGTCTGGACGATCTTGTCGCCGTCCTCGACGGAGTCGTAGTTCGCGACGGCCTCACCACCTGCGGCCTTGATCTCCTCGACGACCTTGTCCGCCGCAGAGCTCGACTTGCCGGCGCCGGTCGCACCGCCGCCGAGATCGTTCACGACCACCTTGCAGCCACGCGACGCGAGCAGGAGCGCATGGGAACGACCGAGACCGTTGCCGGCACCCGTGACGATGGCAACGCGACCGTCGAAACGCATCTCTCCCATTTCATTCCTCACTCGCTGCGCTCGCTCGTCGATCGACATGTGGTGAACTCCGTGAGAGCAAAAAGTTTAGCGTGCGAACTATATCGGCGCCTGGTGCTCCTCCGTCAAGGGCCGACGGCCGAGCTCGATCCGAACCGCCGAGCTGCTCGGGGCGACGCCTGCGGCGCCGATGGGCGCAGCACCGGGGGACGCAGCCACGTCCGCACGCGCCCACGTCGAACCGCGCTCGCCGCGGCACCGGCTTCGCTGAGCGAGATCCATGCACTATGCAACCATATCCGCACGCTGCCGCGTCGAGCTGCGACCGGACGTGCTCTGCGAGAAGTCGCGAGCGGCCTCGACGCGGTCAGGCCGCTCTGGCGAGGACGCCCGCCTCGCGGAGCGCTTCGCTCCGCACCGGATCGTAGACCCGCGGAGCACCGACCTTCAGCTCGAGGCGCAGCTCCTCGACCGGCCGCGCGAGGAGCGCCACCCAGTCCTGGGCAGGCAGCCACGCGGCGGCGCGGCCGCGGCGGAATCCGTCGACGACGAGCCCGAGGTGCCCGCGAGCGAGGCCCTTGGCGAGCGCAACGAGGACGATCGCGACGATGGCCGGATTCTTCGTCTGCGCCGCGGAGAAGGCGAGCAGCGCGATCTCTCCGACGATGTCCCCGTGGTAGCCGGTCAGGGCGTGCCACAGATCGTGCGAGTCACGCAGGATCGTGTGAGCTCGCTCCTGATCGACGCTGCGCTCGATCCCCGTCCGGCCCTGCGCGCTCGCCTCGAGGATGCCCTCGGCGCTGATGCCCTCGGCCTCGACGAACGCGAGGTACGCGCGACCAAGCGATCCCTCGGGCAGCGCGCGGAGCTTGTCGCGATCGCAGAGCACACGCGCCAGCTCGCTGCTTCGCTCGAGGAGCTCGTCGCCGCCGGGCGAGCGCCGGAGTCGCGCCACGAGCCGGTCGACGGTCGTGCCGGAGAGCGCGTCGATGATGGTGAAGACCTGCGGCAGATCGTCGGGATTGTGAACGAGCGCGCGAAGCGCCTTCACCGCGGTGGGAAGATCGTAGCCGCTCCGACGTAGCCGCTCCGTGATGCCCATGCCCTCACCATCCCTTTCGAGCTATCGACAGCATTGTCAGTAGCACTACCGACATCACTGTCAATAACGCCCTCTCCCGGAAGTCCCGGCCGCTTCGCAAAGGCTGGTAAAGAGGAGAGATCGATGACGAAGCGGAAACGACCGGCCGCGCCCCGGAAGCGGCGAACCGCCGAGGAGGCGCGCACGGCCATCCTCGACGCCGCCGAGCGGAGGCTCGTCGAGGCCGGCCCCTCCGGCATCCGCCTGCAGGAGGTCGCGGCCGACGTCGGCGTCTCGCACCCGACCGTCCTCCATCACTTCGGCAGCCGCGAGGCGCTGGTCGATGCGGTGCTCGAACGCGTCCAGCAGTCGATCTACGCCCCCATCCTCGAGGAGCTTCGCACCTCGTCGCTCGAAGAGGACGCGATGGCGCGCCTGCTCGATCGCGTCTTCGAAGCGGTCGAGCAGCGCGGACACGCGCGCGTCCTGTTCTGGCTCACGCTGCAAGGCGCGAAGCTGCCCGACGAGCGCGAGCCGCTCCGGCACGTGGTCGAGATCGCACACGAAATTCGCCGGCAGAAGAGAGCGCAGGAGGGCCGGAGCTCGCGCCCGCCCTCGCTCGAGGACACGCGCTTCGCCGTGGTGCTCGCGACGCTCGCCATGACCGCCAAGAGCGTGCTCGGACGGCACCTCTTCGAGAACGTCGGGCTCGGCGGCGACGACACCGTTCAGCAGCGCTTCCGCGCGTGGGTCGCGAAGCTGCTCGTCAAACACCTCGAGTCGTCCTGACGTCCTTCCGCGTTCCAGGTGCCGGGAGCGGCCGGGCCAATAGTTAAGCGTTGACTTGACCATTGGTCGGGCCGGACCAATACTCAAGTCCATGCTTGAGCATCGGGCCGCAGTGGACAGGGTCTTTCATGCCCTGGGCGATCCGGCGCGGCGCGCCATGATCGAACGACTGAGCCGCGGGCCGGCGTCGGTCAGCGAGCTCGCGGAGCCGTTCGACATGACGCTCGCCGCCGTCGTCCAGCACGTCAAAGTGCTCGAGCACAGCGGGGTCATCACGACCGCGAAGACCGGACGCGTGCGCACCTGCCGCCTCGCACCCCAGGGGCTGGCGGCGGCGGAGCGCTGGATCTCCGAGCGGCGATCGCTGTGGGAGCGCCGACTCGATCGACTGGGCGCGGTCCTCGACGAAGAGGACGAGCCCTCACCCAACGAGGAAGAGAAGAACCGATGAGCGACCAGCCTGCCGTCTTCGACACGTTCGACATCGTGCGCACGTACAAGGCCTCTCCCGAACGCGTGTTCGCCGCCTGGGCCGACCCGGTCAAGAAGCGCCGCTGGTTCGTCGAGGGAGAGAACTGGAACATCGACTCGTACGAGGTGGACTTCCGCGACGGAGGATTCGAGCGGAGCAGCTTTCGCTTCAAGGACGGCCCGGTGATCACCAACGACACGGTCTTCCACGACATCGTCCCGAGCCGCCGCATCGTCAGCAGCTACGGCATGACCATGGCGGGCCGGCGCTTCTCGGTCTCGCTCGCGACGCTCGAGCTCGATCCTTCTGGATCCGGCACGCGCCTGCGCTACACCGAGCAGGCCGCCTTCTTCGACGACCCCAACGGCCCCCGGCTGCGCCGAGAGGGCTGCGCCGAGCTGCTCGAGAAGCTCGCAACCGAGCTGGGGGAGTGACGATGGCTCACGACTCGATCGCACGGCCGCCGATGAAGCACGAGACCCTCGTGTTCGAGCGCCGCTTCCGTTCCTCGCCCCGCGCGGTCTTTGCTGCCTACGCCGACGTCGAAGCCCGAGCGCGCTGGAGCGCTCCCTCGGACGCGACGGCGGTCGTGTACTCGGTATCCGATTTTCGCGTCGACGGCGTCGACCGCTTTCGTTGCGGCGACAAGACGAACCTCCAATTCGAGGGAACGGTTCGCTACGCGGACATCGTCGAGAACGAGCGCATCGTCTACAGCGAGGTCATCTCGACGACGGACATGAAGCTCTCCGTGTCGCTCGTCACGTGGGAGATCGTCCCCGACCAGACTGGCTCCCGACTCGTCGTCACGGATCAGATCGCGTCGTTCGTGGGCGACGACATGATCGCGGGCAGCCGCGTTGGGATGAACGCCGCTCTCGACAACCTGGTCGCCCTCTTGGAACGAGCCCCCGTACCCGAGCGTGACGTGACGCTCAGGTGAGCTCCATCACGCGCTGCTCGAGGCCCTTGCCCTTCGTGACGCCGCTGATGCGCGCCTGGTTCTGGAGCAGCGCCCAGAGCACGTGACCGATGACGGTCTCGGCGTCGACCTGACCGCGATCGAAATAGACGACGAGCTCGCGGCGCTCCTCGTCGAACTCGACGCGCTTCACCATCGGGAGCTCGCGCACCACGGCGACCGGGGCCGGGCCGGCGCCGAGCTTGATGCGGACCTCCTCGCTCGAAGCGGTGAGCTCGGTGATCGATCCGCTCGCGACGACGCGGCCTCGATCGAGGATGCAGGCCGCGTCGCAGACCTCCTCGAGCTCCTGGAGGTTGTGGCTCGAGACGATGAGGGTGCAGCGACCCTTGCGCCGCTTGATGAGCTGCCGAATCTCGTACGCGACGCGCGGATCGAGGCCCGCCGTCGGCTCGTCGAGGAGGACGATTTCGGGCTCGCCGAGCAGCGCCTGCGCGAGCTGAACGCGCTTCGCCATGCCGTGCGAGAGCTGGCTACAGCGGACGTTCCACCAGTCCTTGCCGTCGACCTCTTCGAGAACCTCGCGGCACTCGGCCTCTACGCGATCGGCCGGGACGTCCTGAAGACGCGCCATGTGCATCAAGAACTCGCCGACCTTGTCCCAGGGCGGGAGGAGCGCATCCTGCGGAAGAACACCGAGGCGCGACCGTAGCTCGTCGACCTGCGTCGGCGCGTACCCGAGCACCTCGATTTCCCCGGAGCTCGGCTTGAGGAAGCCGGCGAGCATCGAGAAGGTCGTCGTCTTGCCCGCGCCGTTCGGGCCGATGAGCCCGTACACGGATCCGGCCTTCACCTTGAGCGAGACGCCGTCGACCGCGGTCTTGGAGCCGAAGCGCTTCACGACCTTGTTCACGCGGATGGCGATCTCGACGTCCTTTCGCTTCTTCTTCGCGCCGCGCGCGGCCGGCGGCAGCGGCGCGGGCGAGTAGCCCGTCAATCCATCGGCGGGCTTCGGGGCCGATTCGACGTTCGCCTGCGCCTCCGGAGCGGGGGGCTGGCTCGCCGGCTTGCTCTCCCGGGCGAGGTTCTCTTCCGTTGACATCAGACGTCCCTCCTCGCGAACAGGGCCGAGCCGCCCGCGACGAACAGCGCGGTCATGCCGAAGCTCGCAAGCACGCCGGTGCCGAAGCGGTACGCCTTCGGATCGAGCATCAGGTGATCGTAGTGGTTCGGGTAAAGGTAGAGCAGCGGGTCCAGGTGGGCGACGTTCGCGATCAGGTAGACGACCCAGAGCGTGAAGAACGTCGCAAACGTGACGAGCAGGGCGACCATCGGCACGCGGAACAGCGAGCTGATCAACACGGCGATGGAGCACCAGATGGCGCTGAGAGGCAGCGAGGTCAGCCAGAAGCGAACGCCCCACGACAACGTGGTGGCGACGTCGGCTTCACCACGCACGACGCACACGCCCCAGATGATGGCGTCCATCGCGAGCGTCACGATGGAGACCGTCGCCCAGAGCCCCGCCCACTTCCCGAGGAAGTACGACCACCGGCGCGAGCGGATCGTCCAGTAGCGGACGGTTCGATGCTGAATGTCGGGCGAGATCGCATCGAAGCCCATGAGCGCGATGAGCAGGGGCGCAAGCCACACCGTGAAGGAGAGAAGCGCGAGGAGCACCTCGGGGGCGTCCGCCAGCCACTTGGCCGTGTCCTCCTCGTACAGCCGCGCGAGCGCCTTCTCGCGGAGCATGTGCAGCTCCTCGGGCGAGATCTGGCCCATCTCTTCGCGCTTGAAATCGTTGTACTTCGCAATCAGCAGCGCGATGCTGCTGCCGCCGAGCAGGGTCAAGACCGCTAGCGCGATACCCTTGACGCTCCGGAGGTTCTTTCGAAGCTCGCGCTGGATGATGTGGCGTGTCTCGACGAACGGATTCATCGGGGCGGAACGGTAGAACGGCCGCGTCCGCGAGGCAAACCCCGGACAGGTCGCCATTCGTTCATTCGTCACGGTCGGATCGGGTCCGAGCCGGACCGACGCTGGCTGGACCCGAGGTGATGACGATCTCGTCCGTCAGCGGGAAAGGGTCGTCCGACGCTATCGGCCGGTAGAACGACGGCGCCGGAGGATCGTCGCCACGGCCGCCGCCGCGAGCATCCCCGGGAGGATGGCCGCGCTCGTCCCGCTCGGCGACGCGCTGCAGCCGGACGTCGTGGTCGCCGTGGGCGCGGCGCCCGCAGGCGGGTCACCGGTGCCGTCGTCCACCCCCTCGCGCGGGGTGAAGGCGAGCGAGATCCCGTCGTAGGCGCCGTCGGAGTCGCCGGTGCTTGCGATCTGCACGTAGATCGAGTCCGCGGTGGTTCCCTCCGGGATCTCGATCGTCGCGGAGGTACTGCCGCTCGCCTTGTCGGCGGCGGCCTTCACGTCGGCGTCGTGTCCGGCCTTCGAGTCCCACGAGATCGGCGCGCCGAGCTTGGCAAGGACGACCGGCGCGAAGGGCTTCGCGTTGCCTCCGAACGGGCTCTGTGCGCCGCCGCCTCCGGACCGGGCCGTGAACGCGACGCTCACCGACGCCGTGTTCGGCGGGAGCGCAGCGCGAACCTGGATGATCCCAGGCGCCGTTCCCTTGATGTTGACGCTCTGCTTGCCGGGAGCGACGAAGCCGATGCGCTTGTCGGGCGAGGCGATCTTCGCACCGGTGAACGAGAGGATGCGCTCGCACGAGGGCAGGACCCCGCGCTCGGTCATCGACTTCTCGAGAGCGGTCGCCCCCGCCGGCAGGTCGGTCTTCAGCGTCGCGAGGAACAGCTTCGAGAGGTCGTCGTAGCCGAGGTCTCCGCGCCCGGGGTTCGCGCGCATCGCCTTGTAGAGGGCGGCGTCGAACTTCACGCGCTCTCCGTCGGGCAAAGACTGGCGTGCCTGCCACAACCCACCGGAGAAGAGCGTCGAGTCGAAATGGACCTCTCCCGTGATCGCGGTCGGACAGGCGTCCTTGTTCGCGAGCGTGCGGATGACGCTGCCCTCGGTCGCGCCCATGTCGACCGCCGCGTATTCGCCGACCTCCGGATCGCCCGTGATCGCCGAAGAGAAGTAGTCGGCGAGGCCCTCGTTCATCGCGCCGGGCGCGTCGATCGCGCCGCGCGCATCGACGTGCCACGCGCCGAGCTTGAGGGTCGCGTCGACGACCGCGTGACCGAACTCGTGATAGACGACGTCGCCGTCGTACGCGTAGTCGCGCTTCGGCCCCTGACCGAACCAGAGCGCGCCGGAGTCGAAGCCGTAGAGCTGCTGGAAGAGCTGGCCGAGCCCGCCGTCGGACGGCGAGAAGAACGCGTTCTGGAACGTCTCGAGAGGAATGTCCGGATTCCCGGCCTTCGACATGTCGCCGCTCGTCATGCCGGGGGGCATCTGGAGGTTCGCGACCAGCCGGAGGGGCTTGTCGACGACGACCTGGGCTTCCGGCTCTCCCTGGAGCGTGCGGAAGAACGAATAGGCCTTCGCGGCGTGGAAGTAGATCGACACCTCCGAGAACGTGTCCTCGCGAGCCTCCTTGCTACCTGCCGTATCGGAGGGTTGATAGACGAAGTCGCCGTTCCCGTCGGGCTGCGCGGTCTGGACGAGATCGCAGATGTGCACGTTCAGTGCGAAGCCGAACATGTCGACCGGCTTCACCGTCTTCCTGTCGATGCAGTTCGTCGACTGGATGAACGGATTCGTGAGCGTCGAGCCCTCCGTCGACATCGGCAGCTCGTAGAGCGACACGTTCGGAGTCTTCGTCGGATTGAACTGGTACATGTTCGCCTTCGCGAACGTGATCAGGTCGCGCGCCTCGAGGATCTCGCCGGTCTCCGCGTCGACGATCACGCGCGGGCGCATGGGGACGCCCGCGAGCACGGGCGGGAGAACGGCGTACGCGAGACGGGCTCCGCGATCGAGCGTCGGCCACACCACGAGATGGGCATCCTTCGCGGCCGCGCCGAGCGCCATCCGCGCAGACGCAACGCTCGCCGCGCCCTCCGGCGTCACCGTCGCGTCCATGCGCGAGGGGAGCTCGGTCTCGAGATCGAGCACCGTCGCGATCGGCTGACCACCGGCGGAGAGGCGAACCGATGCACCACGTCCGATCACCGGCAGCCCGTGATGCGCCTGCGCGTAGCGAACGATCGTCTCACCATCTCCGAAGCGATCGACACCGCTGGTGACCAGCGTCGACGCCGCTACCTTCGCTCGCGTGACGACGATCCGGCGCGCGCGCGTCTCGACATCATCCGTCTTCGAGCCCGCGTACGTTCCACCGAGCTGGATCCACGGCGCGCGCGTGCGCGTGTTGCGCGAGATGACGTTCTTGTCGTCCGCGCGCGCCGAGCTCGCGGTGACGGCAACGAGAAACAGCGCACCGAACGGGATCGAAGCCCGCCCAAAGATCGATCGCATGGTGTCCTCCCGAGACAGCAGCGCGGTCGCGCGTCGAACATGCGCCCGCGGACGAGCGTTCTCTGTCATCCAGCTCGAGCCGGTCAACTCACCGAACGGACCGCCCGGACGGATGTGCTTCTAAACACACGGAAGGACGCGCCTATTTGCCTTGGTCTCGAACGCATCCCAATCCGGGGAACGCAACAAAAAAACATCTCCATCGAGCGCGCAGAAAAGACTCGACGCGCTGACGAGAAGGCCTTACGTGCACTGAGCAGCCTCGATGTCGGCCTCCGGACCCCAGCCAGTCCGGAGGCAGTGATCTGAGTGTGGCCCTGTCGACTCGGAAACGTGAACCCCGCCAGGCCCGAGAGGGAGCAACGGTAGCGCGGAAGAGTGTGACAGGGCCTTTCCTATTTTGTCCTCGGATTCCGGTCACTTCCCGGCCCGAGAGCGACGGTCGCGCCCAGCTGGAAGGCGTCTTGACGCCTGGAAGCCGCGTGGAAGAGCCTAGACACGGGCCCGTTTCTTCTGTGGCGCACAGCGACGGATTCCGGTACGAAAGTCTGTAGGGCACGAGAAGCATCCGCTCTTCGTCTCCGCAGGTTTTTCGGTCCAGCTCTGCTGGGCCTCACGAAATTCGTTTCGATTCTGTTTGGGGGTCATCGAACCCCCATCCCTCCTGATGGCGGCAAACGATGCTTCGTTCGTCGCCGACGCCCGAAGGCGCAAAGCGTTTGTCCACCTCGGCCTGGCCCAGGTGGTGGTCGTCGCCAAATGAGGACCGAGTCACGCCCCCGTCTAGAGATGCGCGCCATGCGCGCCCCGGCTTGCCTTTCGTTCATGACGACAGGCATTGGACCGGTCTCGTTCGCGGCGGCCCTGGCCGGTCACGTGCTTCGATTCAGGGAGAGACTCCAACTCCTCCCACTCCGCTAGCGCTTTTGGGCGGGAAAGCACTTCCCGTCCATGGCCAAGAACATTCTCGTCATCTCTTGTGATTACCGCGAGACGCGAGCCGCACTAATCGAGAACGGCATCATCGCCGAGCTCCACATCGAGCGCAAAGGCCGCCAGTCCGGCACCGTTGGTAACGTCTATCTCGGCAAGGTCACACGCGTCCTTCCCGGGCTCCAGGCCGCGTTCATCGACATCGGGCAGGAGCGCGCGGCGTTCCTCCACGTCGAAGACCTGATCCGCCCCGACGACTTCGACGAGTACCTCGCCGGCGGTCGAAAGCTCGCTCGCGGGGAGGAGGGCAGCGTCGCTGCCGAGGATGTCGACGAGGCGAGCGCGGACGAAGCTCCCGTCGACGCTGCAGCGCCCGCTGCGATTGTCGAGGCTCACGGCGGCGTGCCCGAGTCGGCGGTGGACTCCGGGACCGAGATCGTCGAAGTCGCCGAGCAGGACCGGACGGGTGAGGACCTCGGCGGCGCCGCGCAGGCCGAAGTCGTGCAGGCCGAGGCCGCAGCGCCCACCGTCGCGCTTCGCCCGCAGAACGATCTCGAGGCCACGGTCTCGCATGCGAGCTCGGGCTGGTCGGAGCCGCCCGCGCGCATGCGTGACCCAAAGCGTGCGCAGAACGGCGCGTCGACCACGCGCCGCGCGCTCGGCGGAGCGGCTCGGCGCGAGAGTGAGCCGCCGCCTTCGAGCGAGCCGCCGTCGACCGAGAGCGCCCCGCCGTCGTCCCCGAGCGAGCCGCTGATCTCGTCTGCAGCGGAGGCCGACCTCTCGAACCCTTCGCTCTCCGCAATCGACCTTCCGCCGTCGTCGCGCGAGCTCATCGCCGACGACGAGTCCTCGGCGGCGCTCGCTGAGGGGGACATCCCCTCGACGCTCACGCTCGACTCGCAGCCCACGCTCGACGAGCTCCCGGAGGAAGGCACCGACTCCGATCTCCCGCCCGCGGCAGAGGGCGAGGCCGAGGCCGAGGCCGCATCCACCGCGGAGCTCACCGACGAGGACGACGACGATTTCGACGACGGCGACCTCCCCGGCTTTACGGTCTCGGAGCCGGGCGAGCCGGTGCCGCGCGCTCCGGCTCCGCGCACCGCGGGTGCCGAGCGCGAGCGCGGCGAGCGCGGCGGACGGCGCCGCCGGCGTGGCCGTGGTCGCGGCGGCGAGCAGCGCGCCGGCGGTAACGGTGGCGGTCGTCCCGAGGCCGAGGCCCGCGGAGGCCAGCGTCGTGGACGCGACGGCGGCCGTGGACGTGACGGCGGTCGCGGTCGCGAGGGCAGCCGTGACGGCGGCCGTGGTCGCGAGGGCGGTCGTACGGGGCTGGGCCTGCCCGGCCGTCTCTCCAAGTCGACGCCGATCCGCGAGGTCGTCAAGGAGGGCCAGGAGATCATCGTCCAGGTGACGAAGGATCCGATCGGCACGAAGGGCGCGCGCTGCTCGAGCCACATCTCGCTGCCGGGCCGCTACGTCGTGTACCTGCCGACGGTCGATCACATCGGCATCTCGAAGCGCATCGGCAATGACAAGGAGCGCGCGCGTCTGCGCGAGGCGATCGAGGCGATGAAGCCCCCGAGCGGCGGCCTCATCGTCCGCACCGTCGCCGAGGGCCTCACGAAGAAGGGCCTCAAGCAGGACGTCGGCTACCTCGTCCGCCTCTGGGGCGAGATCGCGAAGAAGCGCGAAGGCGCCCGTTCTCCGTACATGCTCTCGAGCGAGCTCGATCTCGTGCTCAAGGTCGCGCGCGATCTCTTCACCGACGAGGTCGACGAGGTCGTCATCGACGACAAGCAGCAATACGAGCGTCTCTGCCGCTTCGTGGAGATGTTCGCGCCCGACCGCATCAAGGACGTGAAGCTGTACGACGAAGAGGAGCCCATCTTCGACGAGTACGGCATCGAGGACGAGATCGGCCGCGCGCTCTCGCGCAAGGTCCCGCTCCCGAGCGGCGGCTACCTGATCATCGATCAGGCCGAGGCGCTCACCGCGATCGACGTCAACACGGGTCGGTTCGTCGGCAAGGGCTCGAAGGACATGGAGGAGACGATCCTCAAGACGAACCTCGAGGCCGTCAACGAGATCGCCTACCAGCTCCGCTTCCGCAACATCGGCGGGCTCATCATCCTCGACCTCATCGACATGGAGCAGCACAAGAACCGCGAGAAGGTGCGCCGCACCCTCGAGGAACTGCTCCAGAAGGACAAGGCGAAGACGACGCTCAACCGCATCTCGGACCTCGGTCTCATCGAGATGACGCGCAAGCGCACGCGCGAGAGCCTCGGCCGCCTCCTCCACGAGCCGTGCTTCTATTGCGACGGCACGGGGCAGCTCCAGTCGAAGGACACGATCGCATACGAGATCCTTCGCGAGATCCGGCGTAAGCGCTCGACCTTGCCGGGCTACTCCGTCGTCGTGAACGCGCACCCGGCCGTCGCCGACGTCCTCAACGGCCCCGAGAAGGCCGCCGTCCAGGACGCCGAGAACCGCTTCATGCGGAAGATCATGGTGGTGCCGCGCAAGGAGTACCACCTCGAGCAGTTCGACCTTCAGGGCAAGTAGCCCGCCTGAGCCGCGCTCGGGCCCGCAGCTCGCGGGCCCGGCGTCGGTGCCGGATCCTCGGGCTCGATCCCCTGAGAAGACCGCGCGCCGTGAGAGTGCACAGCCGAGCCCCTCGGCTCCGCTGGCGAGCACGACGACGAGTCCGCACGCCCCCGCATGACCTCGAGCGAGGATCCTCCCCCGCGTCGAGCACCAGCCCCCCGATGGTCATCGCCGGGGCCGCTCGTTCGGCTATGATCGGCCTGCGATGAGCGAGACCAAGCGCGCCGAGGAGCGGATCACGATCAACAAGGAGTTCGAGTCGTTCGACGCCTTCATCCAGGAGTACGTCACGAACATCTCGCGCACCGGCGTGTTCATCCGCGCTCAGAGCCCGCTTCCCGTGGGCACGCAAGTGAACCTTCACTTCACCGTCATCATGGAGGACATGGAGACGATCGAAGGTGTCGGCGAGGTGGTCCGCGTCGAGAAGGACGGGATGGGCGTCGTCTTCCGCGAGCTCTCCGCTTACTCGAAGGGCCTGATCGACAAGCTCCTCACGCAGCGCTGACGAGACACGACGCTACAAAAAAGGGGAGACGACGAACCATCGCGACCGCCCCCCCCAGAGCGGCAGCTCGTAAGCGTGTACGTTACCGGCTTTACGAAGCCTTTCCGTCGCGCTTCAGTTTGATATGCTGCCGACCCCGTGAGGAACCCGATGCGAACGCCCCTGATCGCCGCTGCTCTTCTCCTGGTTGCTTGCGGCAGCAGCCTGCCGCCTCCTTCCGATCGCCTCGCGAGCGCGGAGGCCGCCGCGCGAAGCGCACGCGAGCTCGGCGCCGAGAAGGAGCCGAAGGCGCAGCTCCACCTGAAGCTCGCATCGGAGCAGATCGATCAGGCGAAGAAGCTGATGGCGGACGGCGACAACAAGCGCGCGGACCTCATCCTGCAGCGCGCGAACTCCGACGCCGAGCTCGCCGTGATGCTCGCCAAGGAGAACACCGCGAAGGCAGCGGCCGACGAGGCGCAGGGGAAGGTCAAGAACCTCAAGACTGGAAAGTGAGCTGCGTAATGAGCGTCCGAACCACACTCTCCCTCGTCTCGCTTTCTCTCCTCACCACGGCTGTCGGCTGCGGAAGCACGCTGCCGCCGAAGGAGCTCGTCGACGCACGCGCGGCCTACCAGTCCGCGTCGAAGGGGGCCGCCTCGCAGCAGGCTCCCGCCGAGCTCCACGTCGCGAAGCAGTCGCTCGATCAGGCCGAGCGCTCGTTCAATGACGAAGGCGACGCGCCGCAGACGAAGGACTACGCGTACATCGCGATCCGCAAGTCGCAGCTCGCCGAGGCATCGGCGCGGGCGCTCATCGCTCAGAAGGAGAAGGAGGCCGCCGAACGCGAGGCCGCGAACCTCACGGCCGACCAGCTCCGCAGCGCGCAGAAGGAGCTCTCGAGCACGAAGCAGCACCTCGAGAAGACGCAGGACCAGCTCGCCGCCGAAAAGGTCGCGCGCGAGGCCGCCGAGAAGAAGGCCGCGCAGGCGCTCGCCGATCTCCAGAAGATCGCCGCGGTGAAGCAGGAGTCGCGCGGCATGGTCATCACGCTCTCGGGTTCGGTGCTCTTCCCCTCGAACGAGTCGACGCTCCTCCCGGGCGCGATGGTCAAGCTGAACGAGGTCGCGGACGCCCTCATCAAGGGCAACCCCGACTCGAACATCACGGTCGAGGGTCACACGGACTCGCAGGGCCAGCGCCAGTACAACATGGAGCTCGGGAAGAAGCGCGCGGACGCCGTCCGTGACCAGCTCGTCTCGCGCGGCGTCGCCGCAGACCGGATCAAGTCGGTCGGCGTCGGCCCGGATCGTCCGATCGCCGACAACAAGACGGCCGAGGGACGCGCGAACAACCGGCGCGTCGAGATCATCGTCGAGCCGAACAAGCACTGACCTCTCGGTCCGAGCTGCTACGAGGGCGCTTCACGGCGCCCTCGCTCGTTTTGTGCGCTCGGGCCATGTCAGGCCTCGATCGTCAGTCGCTCGGACCGGTGCACCAGATGGTGACCCCGCACGTCGAGCGCGAGTAGCAGACCGCGTCGTCCTGGAGGCACGCGCTCGGGCCTGAGACCTCCGTGTCACCGGCATCGCAGATCGGAGGCGGGCCCTCGCAGCCCTTCTGGCAATGGATCGTCGCATTGCACTCGGTGACGCTGAAGCAGTCCGCGGACGATGGGCACTGCTTCACCTCCAGAGAGCCGTCGGGGCACACGGGGATGGCAGCGCACGAGGTGACCGCGCTGATGCACCAGATGGTCTGTCCGCACATGGATCGCGGGTAACAGATGCCGTCCTGCGGACACTCGGAGTCCGACCCGATCTGCTCGTCACTCGACTCGCACGTCGGGGCGGCCGTGCAGGTGTACGAGCCCGAGCTGCTCGAGCCCGAGCCGGACGACTCGCCTCTCCCCGCCCCGCTCGGCTCGACGCCGGAGGAAGACCCCGTGTCGACGCGTCCGCCGCAGCCCGCGACGATCAGCGTGACTCCGACGAAGAACGACGCGAGGAGGGACGGCGAAGCGAAGACGACAGCGGATGGGCATCGCGACGAGGGCATGGCCCACCCCGATTGCACGCGATGCGCCACGTCGCGCCAGGCGCTCAACATCCTGAAATCATGTAACTAGAGAGGCTATCCGACCGCCATCCCATGACGGTCGATGTGCCATCCGGCGGTGATTGGCACAAGCGAGGCGAGCTGCGTTCGTTGCGCTACTTCCGCGCGGGGCGGCGGCGTTCGTGGAACCAGGCGCGGTAGGTCTCCATCCGGGCCTTCTGCTCTGCGGGCGCCTGTGCGCGACACGTCGACGCCTCGGCGCTGCCGGGCGGGGCGGCCCAGCGTGTCTCGACACAGTCGTTGGGGTTGTACGTCATCTCGAACGAGGCGCTGCGTGCGATGACCTCGGCGAGCGTGAGCGTGAACGGCGACCCGTCGGTACGCGTGTACGTGACCTTCCTGCCCTCGAGGTCGCGCGCGAGGATCGTCGCGAGATCGGCCTCGACGTCCTTCGCCGTCTTGCCGGCCGGCATCGCATAGCGCTCGGGACGTCGGGCTACCCGCGCGGGGAAATGCTTCACGACGTCGATCGCGATGAGGAGACGGAGATCGCGCGACGGCGTCGAGAAGTCCTCCCACGCCCCCATCGTCTCGAAGATCGCGCCACCCTCCGGCATCGGCGCGGGACCATTCCCCTTCTCGAGCCACTTGCGCCCGTTCTCGACCGACTGGACGCGCGTGCGGACCTGCTCCTCGAGCGCGGCGATCGTTTCCATCATCGCGCGCTCCGGATCGAGGGGACGCGGCGCAAGCACGTCGTCCATCGCGTCGTAGAACCCTTCGACGTCGAGCTTGCTCGGATCGCGAGACAGATCGCGTGCGAAGTCGCGGTAGTCGGCGCTCGCGCGGATGCCTTGATCGTCGAGGCGCTCGAGCTTCCCCGCGCGACGAACGACGGGACGGAAATGCTTGAAGCCCGGACCTCCGAGCTCGCGCTGCGTGGCGTAGAGGAAGTTGCCGCGCCAGAAGCGCTTGCGGGCGACGGTGCCATCGGGCTGACCGTCGACCGCGTAGAGCACGCCGCCTCGCTCGGCGGTCTGCGGCACCCGCTTGGCGATGAGGAGGATGTGACCGTACGGATCGGCGTAGACCGTCCCGGGTCGCAGGCTCTCCCATGACAGCTTCACGGGGTAGTAGTCCGAGGCCTCGTCCTCGAAGGGCGTACGCGCCGAACCCGAGTGCGCCTTGTCGGCGAGCGTGCCGCGCAGGAATGCTCCGAAGACGGCGACCGCACCGTCCTTCTTCTTCGCTTCGGCGCGATCGTCGAGGTCCTCGTTCGTGATCAGGCCTTGGCACGAAGGCGGGGCACCGCCGCCGCCGCGGTTGCACTCCGCGAGACCGAACGGGAGCCGCAGCTTCCACGCGAAGTACGCGCGGAGGAAGTACGGAAGGTCGGCGCAGTCGGGACGAACGACCGGCGCCGCCTTCCCGCTGTCCTCGCCGCTGCCGAGGTGATCGAACAGGAGATTGCGCTTCGGATCGCGCAGCACCTCGTGAAGCGCCGACCAGCTCGGCTGCTCGCTCTCGGGCGCGTCGAAGAGCGCCTCGATCCATGCGGAATACACATTTTCGAGCGAGCGGGTCCAGGCGCGCCGGACCGGCCAGAGCCCGTCCTTCGGCGGAGCCGGAGGGGTCGGCGCTCCCTTGCGGACGACGACCTTCGACGTCGTCGCGCCGGCGGCCGGATCGGTGCATGCGCTCTGCGAGAAGGTCGCCTCGAGCGGTCCGGCGCTCGGCGACGCGATCTCGACGCTCCAGAAGTACGGCGGACCGCCGCGACGCGTGCCGGAGGCCGTCGCCCCGACACGCAGCTCACCGGCGAGCGCCTTGTCGCTGACCGCGAGGACGCGCAGCCGCTTGCCCGCGACCGGAACGGCCGGAGACGTGAAGAGGAAGACGCCAGGCGCCTCCTCGCACGTGGGCGGCGGCTCGACGAACGCCTCCACCGCCGTGCCGGTTCCTGCGTCAGCGGGGCTCGCGCCGCGGGGCGATGACGATGACGATGGCACCGGCGGCTCGGCCGGGTGGGCGGCCGACGGCGGAGCTTCACGCGCACGCGAGCACGACGCGGCAAGCAAGCCCGTCATGACGACGACGAGTGACGACGACAACGAGCGGACGCCCACGGCGGGTGAATAACGCACGAGGCTCGATCCGTCATCCTTCCGGCTGGCGCGACGCCGTACGGTCGCCCTCGATGTTTCGAGAGTCTCGTCAGAACGGCCACACGAGCGGGATCACGAGCACGGCGGCCGCCAAGACGAGGAGCTGGAGCGGCAGGCCGACCTTCGTGTAGTCGCTGAAGCGGTACTTCCCCGGCGCCATCACGAGCACGTTCACCGGCGAGGCGATCGGGGTCGCGAACGCCGCGCTCGACGCGAACGCGACTCCGAGAAGGAGCGGCTCCGGCGCGATCCCGAACGCGCTCGCGAGCCTCACCGCGACCGGAGCGAGGAGCACCGCGGTGGCGGTGTTCGAGAGCACCATGCCCAGCGCCGACGTGATGACGACGAGCAACGCGAGCACGACGACCGGGCTCGCGCCGCCGAGCTGCTTCTCCACGAGCTCGACCACGAGCCTCGTACCACCGGTCCGCTCGAGCGACGTCGCGAGAGGGATCATGCCCGCAATGAGGACGACGCTCTCCCAGTTCACCGCCCGGTAGACATCGGCCGCCCGCACGCACCTCGTCAGCACAAGGAGCAGCGCCGCGAGCAGCACCGCGACGACGTTCGGCAGCCAACCGAACGCCATCACGACGAGCATCACGAGGGTGATCGCGACGGATCCGACTGCACGCGGTCGATCGAGCAGCAGCCCGGGCACGGCATCCGGCTCGGCGACAGGCACGATGTTCGAGCGGTCGTCGTGGAGGTTCCGCAGGTACTTCCGCCGGCCTTTGACGAGGAGCGCATCGCCGGCGCGCAGCTCGAGATCACGGAGCTCTGCCGACGCGTGGCAGACCTGCTTGCCTCCTTCGACGCGCCGGACGGCGAGCACGTTCGCTCGATAGCGATCGCGGAACTTCACCCCGCGCAGCGTGCGCCCGACGAGACGCGAGCGCCGTGGGATGACGACCTCCGCAAGCGACTCCGCTGCGGGCAAAGCGAACCCGGAAGGCCCGGAGAGCAGCTCGAGCGAGAACGCGGTGACGAACGCATCGACGGCCTCGCTGCTGCCGATCACGCGAAGCTCGTCACCCGCGTGGAACACCACGGGCGGCACGACGCGAAGGGCCTCTCCTCCACGGAGGACGGCGACCACGGTGACTGCGTGCGCCGCGCGTAGGTTCGCCGCCGCCAGCGTCATTCCGGCGAGCCTCGATCGCGCGCCGACGCCCACGCGAACGAGCGCATCGCCGAGGCCGTACTCCGAGGCGAGATCGAACTGCGAGAGCGCCGCTTGCGATGAGTCGCCCTGATCGTCACCAGTGGGCAGGAACCGCCGGCCGAAGAAGACGAGCCAACCGATGCCCACCACGAGGACGACGAGCCCCGGCACGGTGAAGCTGAAGAAACGGAACGGCTCGCGACCGGCCTCCCGAAGCGCATCGCTGACGAGGAGGTTCGGCGGCGTGCTGATCAACGTGAGGTTGCTTCCGAGGTGGGCGGCGAAGGCGAGCGGCATGAAGAGCCGTCCGGGCGGGATGCGCCTCCGCACCGCGATCGAGCTCACGATCGGCAGGAAGATCGCGACCGTTCCGGTCGAGCTCATGAACGCGGAGACGAAGGCGGTCGCGGTCATGACGACGGCGATCACGCGGCCCTCGGTTCGCCCGGCCACGCTCTCGAGCCGTCGCCCGAACCATTCCGCAGCCCCCGTCTCGGTGATCGCGGCGCCGATCACGAAGAGCCCCGCGATCATGAGCACGGCCGGGTTGGAGAACCCCGCGAGCGCGACGTCGAGCGGCGCCACACCCGAGATGGTCAGCGCGAGGAGCGCGATCAACGCCACGACGTCGAGGCGAACGCGATCGCTCACGAAGAGAACGACAGCACCCGCCAGGATGACGAACGCGAGGAGTGCTTCGTTGCTCACGCCGGCGCGATTCTAACGGAAGACGGTCGCGTTCGGCCCGGAGCTGGTGTGGCGACGGCGGAGCCCGAGCGGCGCGGAACGCGCCCCCGCAAGTCACGCGACGGGAAAAGGCGCGACGCCCAAAGTGAGAACGCCGCACCAGCTCGGCCATGCCTTCGACAAGCTCGGGCAACCGCACACGCGAACCTGTCGCCTTCGCATCGCCGAACGCCGCCCCTCGGTCACGCCACGATCGGTGTCCGCTCGTGAACGCGCGCCGCCGGACCCGTAGGATGAGCTTGCTTTCCCGACGAGGACCGCCGCCCAAGAATTCCCCGCCGTTACGAGCGCGAGCGTCTCACCCGACCCCGAGAACGTCGCGCCGGCCCGAACGAGCGTTTTTCGCATCCGGCTCGTGATCGCTCGAGGCGTCGGATGGACACATTAACCTGTCATGGGTGCGCTAGGACGGCACGCAGCCTCGCTCGCCGTGGTAGCGATCTCGCGCGTTGAGAGCACGAGGTCCGTACCACCGGAGTCTGCGGTACGGGCTTGCCAGCGTGGCGACCGCGAAGCGGACGCCGATCGCGCGCGAGCTCGCTCGATGACGGATCTTCCGCTCGAGGCCGCCAGAGCAGGAGACCCGAAGGCGATCCGGCAGATCGTCGAGTCGCTCATGCCGGACGCATTCCGCGTCGCCGTCAGCATCCTCGGTGGACATCATCCCGAGCTCGATGACGCCGTGCAGGTCGGCACGCTCACCGTCATCAGGCAACTCGGCGCGTTCAGGGGCGAGGGCGGCTTCCGCTCGTTCGCGATGCGCATCGTCTCGCGGACGGCGCTCGCGCTGCGGCGGAGCGACAAACGAGCGGTGCGTCTCGCCGACAAGATCCGCACGAGCGAGAACCTCGAGTCCGGCGAAGAGACGGCCGCTTACACGACCGATCCGGTGGATGGCAGCTTGCTCCGCGTCCTCGGCGAGCTCTTGCAAACGCTGCCCCAAGAGCAAGCCGAGGCGCTGCTCCTCCGTGTGGTGCTCGAGTACGATCTCGTGGAGGTCGCGGCCGAGACCGGCGCCCCCGTGAACACGGTGCGGAGTCGCCTTCGCCTTGCCCGCGAAGCGCTCCGCCGCCGAATCGAGAGTGACCAGCAGCTGACGGAGCTCGCCGAAGAGCGCGGGCTCGCACGTACGAACGATGGGGCCGACGATGAGTGACGCCGATTCCAAGCTGACGCCAGCAGAGCGGCGGATCGCCTCATACAGTCACGGCGCGCTCGCGCACGCGAGAGTGGACGGGCGGATCGATCGGCTCGTCGAGGCCACGATGGCCGCGGCGATCCCGGCGACGCTTCCAGACACGCCGCCGCCGACTTCGCAGGCACCAAGGTCCTCGTTTCGAGCGCTCCGCGCAGCTTCGGTCGGGACCGCCGCAATCGCAGTGGTCGCGTTCGGCTGGGTCACGACGCGCGAGGTGCCCCCAGGGCCGCCCCGATCGACCGCACCGACGAGCACGACGACAGCTGCCCCGGCCGCACCTCCGAACGAAGTTGCGTCGAAGGAGCCCGCTCCCGCGCCTTCGGGCGTGGCTGTCACGAGCTTGCCGGACGCCGTTGCTGCGAGGCCCGCTCCGACCGAGGCCTCTTCCAGGGCGGTCGCCGCAGAGCTCCCACGAGCCGACGGTGTTGCCGTTCCCGTCCAAGATTCCGCGCGGCCGGCTCCGCAAGCGGCGGACACGGAGCGGCCCGCTGCGGATGCTGCGCCCGAGACGCGCGAGGATCCCGCGCTCCTCTTCGAGCAAGCGAACACGGCTCGCCGTCGCGGCGACTACGGGTCAGCGGAGAAGCTCTATCACCGGCTCGTCGATACGCATCCCGACACCCGCGAAGCGTCGACCTCACGGATCATCCTCGGGCGCATGCTGCTTGCGCGCGGCGACGCCGCGGACGCGCTCGCCTCGTTCGACGCGTATCTCGCAGGGGCGCCTCACGGTTCGCTTCGAGAGCAGGCGCTGATCGGCCGAGCGCAGAGCCTCCAAGCGCTCGGCCGTCGCGACGAAGAGCGCGCGGCATGGCGAGCGCTCCTCGAAGCCTTCCCCGGCACCGCGAGCCGGGCGACAGCGCTCGAGCGCGCAGGCGACGTGCGCTGAACCGCATCCCGCCCTTTCAACACGGCGACACGCGACCTTCCCTCCGCAGAGGCCGTCGCGACATCAGGTGAGGCGGCGCTCTGCGCGGATGAGTCCGAGCTCTCGCAGCATGCGTGGCCGCGCGCGGACCGGCCCTACGTGCTAGAGTGTGTCGCCCACTCGCGAGGCGATAACGGTGCTAGAAGCGGCGATCGTCGGCGTTCTGTACGTTGCGGAGCTGCCGTGTCTCTCGGCTCGAACGCAGACGGATGCGGGCTGGGTACGGCGTTAGCTTTCTTCGGCTAGCGATGGTCGCGCTGGCTTGCGCGTTCGTCGCGTCGATCGGAGGCGAGGCAGCTGCCAGCGAATCGTCGGTTCAGGGCCGAAGCGTCGTCGAAGTGACGATCGCCGGCGCGACGGATCCGCGGCTCGAGGCATCGCTCACCGAGCTCCTCGGACGTACCGGATTCGTCGCGCGATTCTCGCATCGGGCGCGGCCAGAGCGCCCGACGGTCCCGACTTCTCCAGACCTCATTGCCGTCGTTGCGCTCGATCTGACTCGCGAAGGGATCATCGG
This sequence comes from Myxococcales bacterium 68-20, assembly GCA_001899635.1. GTDB lineage: Bacteria > Myxococcota_A > Polyangia > Polyangiales > Polyangiaceae > Labilithrix. Next base: position 95,163 of record MKVQ01000020.1, read on the forward strand.
GATCGGGATCGTCGATGCCCACGGTGCGCCCGTGCTCACGCGCGTCGTCCCGACGGGGGACCGCCTCGACGAGATCGCGTGCGAAGAGATCGGGCATATCGTGCTTTTTTCGGTCGAGGCGATCCGGCGTGGAGAAAGGGCCCACCGTCCGGTGCCGCCGCCCCCAAGGCAGCAACCAGCGCCGAAGGACCGCGCCAGGGGCGAGCTCGAGACGGTTGCGACGCTTCGGAATTATGCGAACGTCGCGCCCGTCGTGGTCGGAGTTGGCGCTGCTGTCGGGGGCTCGACGCGCGTGCGCTCGCTTCATCTCCGTAGCCTCGTGGCGTTCGAGCAGCGCTCCGCAATCATCGTCGCGACGCCCGCCGCGTCGGCCCGGTTCGAGCAGCGCTCCCTGAAGATCTCGGCGTCGGCGGGCGTGCCACTGAGTCCTCGCGTTGAGCTCACGTTCGCGGCCGGCATCGCCGGGGACCTCCTCTCGGTCACGACGACGGCCCTTCGGGCGAGCACGGAACGTCGACGGGACGTGTCGGATGTCGTGCCGGTTATCGACGCCGCCGGAGGGATGGCCTTCGAGCTTGCTCCTCACTTGGTCGTGGGGGTCGCCATCGGGGTCGAGGTACCGTTCTCGACCACCGAGTACGCGCTCGAAGCCGATCGTAACGTGGTCTTTCTGGCACCGAACGCGGCGCGTCTCGTCGGCCGCTTCAGCCTCGGCGTGAGCTTCTGACTCGTCATTGAGCTCGACCGCACGGGCCCGTGAGCGAAATTCGACGGCGAGGGTGATCGTGTTCGCCCTCGAGCGATCACCTTAAGGCCATGGGTCAGGCCCTCTTGCTTCGTCGTATCGCGACGCTCGTCGTCGCGACCTGCCTCGTTAGCGCGGGGGGCGCCTGCTCGTCCGGGCGCGAGATTTTGGCGAGGGACAACACTCCCCCTCCGGCCTTCGACCCAGAGCCTCGTCCCGACGCCGGTCCGGAGGAGCCTGCCGAGCTTTGTCCCTCGACGAAGTGTCCTCCTGGGCGTGTGGCCTGTCCGAGCAAGCCATTCCCCTGCGGCGTGGATCTCTCGTCCGACCCAGACAACTGTGGAGCTTGTGGCATCCGCTGCCGCCAGGACGGGGACTTCCTGGAGAAGTTTCATGCCATCATGACGTGCTCCGAAGGGGCATGCCTCTTGGTGTGCAAGCCCGGATACGCCGACTGCAACGGCAACGTCGAGGACGGCTGCGAAGTCGAGATCCTCGAAAATAAGGACAACTGCGGGGCGTGCGGGAATGTCTGCAATGACTTTTGCAAGTCAGGCAGATGCGGCTGCCAAGGTTCTGCCACCTACTGCCCAGGAGTCGGCTGCGTATCGCTCCATTCCAGCGATGCCAACTGCGGGGCGTGCGGAGAGGCCTGCCCGGAGAGCAACAAGCCCCCTTTGCCGCCGGAGCATTACGCCTACTACGGCTGCATGTTCGGGGTCTGTGATCGGCCGAAGTGCGAGCCGCCGCGCGCCGACTGCAACAACGACTTGGGGAATCCCGACGGCGACGGCTGCGAGGTCGCGGACGTCAGGACCGACGCGAAGAACTGCGGATCGTGCGGGAACGAGTGCGGCGCCGACGAGATTTGCATGTCGGGCAAGTGCGTGTGCCCGTGCGGAGCCCCTTGCTTCAACGTCAACGCCGACCCGCAGAACTGCGGCCTCTGCGGCTGGGTCTGCCCTGGCGACAACCGCTCGAGCTTCTCGGAAGCCGTGTCGCTCGGCGCCGTCGACCCCGCGCACGGCAAACCGATCTGTGATCAAGGCGTCTGCGGATATCGCTGTTCGAGCCATTGGGGCGATTGTGACGCGGACATCGCGAACGGTTGCGAGACGAACCTCCTCGTCGATCCGCACAACTGCGGAGCCTGTGGCGTTCGGTGCGACGGCATCGAAGGTCAGGCATGCGTCAATGGTCAGTGCCTCATGGAGGCGTGTTCCGGTTCAGGAGAAGCCAAATGAGACTCGGCTGGATCGGACTCGCCGGCGCCGTCAGCGTTGCTGTGCCCCTCGCATGCGCCAGCCAGGGAGACGACGGCCCCGACGGACCGGACGACACGGGGAGCAGTGGTCGCATCCCGGTGGTAGACGCTTCCGAAGAGAGGGCTGACGCCGAGGTCGACGCGGAAGCGGGCATCGACACATGCGCCGCTTTTGGGCTCTGCGTCGCACCAACTCCCATCGATTCGAGCATCAACCTGACGTCGATCTGGGGCTCGAGCGCCAGTGATGTATGGGCCGTCGGCACGAACCGTACGGTGCTCCACTACGACGGTTCCAAGTGGGAGAAGCACGTCATCAAGGACGACTCCACGGCGCCGGTCACGATGCGAGCCGTTTGGGTCGGCGGCCCCGACGACGTGTGGATCGCCGACGGTCTCGTTCTCCGTCACTCCAAGGGGTGGAAGGGGGATGCCACGGAATGGTCGTCCCTCGGCTTCCATCCGTCCCACTTGAACGCGCCCCTCGGCCTCAGTGGGAGGGACGGCATCGTCTGGATCGCGCGTCTCGGCTGGGCTCAATACGATCCCCCCGGGTCGCTCATCAAGTGCAGCGGCTGGGGCGAGGATGACGTTCTCGTCGACGCGGAGCGGCTGGGGTTCAGCGGAGACTACGACCGGTTCTTCGCTTCTGGCTATGAGACGGTGGCCATGACTCGCCCAGACGAAGTGTGGGCGACGAGCGCCGGCATTTCGCAGTTGTCAGGCTCGCGCGTCGTCCGCGTCGTCCGTTCGGATGGCGACCCTTCGGTGTGGCGTCACGAAGAATTCGATAGTCGTACCGCAAGGCAGCTCTACGGCATCTGGGGAGACGAAAACGCCGTCTGGCTCGTTGGCGAAGGGGGAACCATACGCCGGGTAACACCCGACGCGATCCCGTCGAGAGCGTTCGAGGTCGTCGGGGCTCCTGTGACCCACACGCTCCGAGGCGTGTTCGGTTTTGGTCGCGACGACGTCTGGGCGGTCGGCGATGAGAGCACCATCCTGCATTGGGACGGGCAGGCCTGGACGAAGATCGCGACGCCCTTCGACGACGCACGCCTGAAGCCACGGCTCTTCGGGGTCTGGGGAAGCTCGAAGACCGATTTGTGGATTGCCGGAAGCGGCGTGGTGCTCCACTTCCAGAGGAGAGGATTGTGATCTTCGTTCATCGCGTGAAGGCTCTCGGCGTCAGCACAGCCTTCGTCCTCAGCTTCGTCTTCGCTTGCGCGGATAGCGAGGTCGCGTCGGATCCACCGCCTGTGCTCGCGCCCGACGCGGGCCCTGAGATCCTTCCCGATGCAGGGGGCGAGGATGTGCCCGATGCAAACAGCGCTGGGCCAAGTCACTGCAGCCGCGGCGGATTCTGCTACGTGACCATGCCCGTCCTGTCACCCCTCGTAGCGGTTTCAGCCTCGAGTATCGACGACGCATGGATGCTCACCAAGGATACGCAGAGCGTCCTACGTTGGGACGGCACGTCGTTGAAGCAAGCTTACGAGTACATGGGGACAGATCCCGCGGCGATCACCTTCCGGGCGCTTTGGGCAGAGAAGAAAGACGACGTGTGGGGCGTGGCCACGGCCAATGACCGCTATTTCATCGTCCGCTATGCGCCAAATGGCAATGGGCCGGCAGAGTTCCGAGAGTTTCCGACGGAGGAGTCCGCCCCGACCAACCTACCCATCACATGGGTGAACAGCGTCTGGGGCACGCCCTCGTCGCGCGCCCTATGGGTAGCCGCCGGTCAGACGATCTTGCGCTTTCGCGACGATGGCACCGACACGCTCCCCGTCGAGCGCTTCCGGCTGACGGGCGGCAGCGAAGGAGCATATCAGTGGTTCTCCGTTTGGGGCTTCGGAGACAATGATGTCTACGTCGGCGGAGCCGCCTACAACCGGTCTTTTGCCACGCCAGCCATTGCTCACTATGACGGCAAAACCTGGTCGATCAAACACCTCGAGTCGACCAACGAGACCATCTACTCGCTCCGAGGAACGGCCGTCGGCCAAACTCGCCAGCTTTGGTACTCGCGATGGCGAGACCCCAAAGCCATCTCCACGCGCGTCGTGCCGATTGGCGCAAATGGGCAGCTTGGCAATGAATCGTTCGGTTCAGACACTCCGTCGTGCAACGGCCGCATCGGCGCGGCGATATCGCCAACCGATGGCTGGTTCTCCAACGGCCTCCTCGTCTGCCGATGGACGGGAACGAAGCTCGAGGACGTCCCCACGTCCCTCGACGGTCGTCCCGTTGTCGAGCAAGTGAACGGGATCTGGGCGGGCGGCGCGGACGATGCCTGGATCGTCGGCGCTTCCGCGACGGGGACGGGCGGTTTCGCTGCATTGCGAACGCGCGCAACGGCAGAGGGAGCCAAGCCATGACGCCGCGTCGGGTAGCGATCGGAGCTTTCCTCACGGCTGGATGGCTCGTCCTCGCATGTACGACCGTGGTGGTGGAGGACCCGTTGCCTCAGACCCCCACCCCAGACGCATTCGTTCCGCCAACGCCGCCCGATGCGAGCGTGCCGGAGGTCGTCACGCGCGATGCCGGCGAGCCTCGCCGCCTCGATGTGACTTGCGAGAAGGACCCCTGCTACGTCTCGGTCAGCGGCAACGGCGGTCGGCACTTCTGCGGACTGCTGAAGGACGGCACCGTGCGGTGCTGGGGACGAGACACGATGGTCAGCGGGCCGGCGCCCGGGGGCGGCGTGAAGAGCGACGGAGCCCTCGGTCGAGGTAAACCCGTCTCGATAGTCGAGGGCGCGACGCCGGCGCCGGTCGTCGGTCTCGAGGATGTAACGCAGATCAGCGTCGGCCCGAATCTCGGCACCTGCGCGCGCAAGTCGGACGGCTCGGTGG
>MKVQ01000020.1:100050-224463 GCA_001899635.1 Myxococcales bacterium 68-20
CAGTCGACTTCGTCGCGCTCGGCGGGCGCACGGGCTGCGCCATCGGCACGTCGGACCGTGCACTCTATTGCTGGGGACGGCGTGACAACGTCATCGGCGGGGCCACCGACGCGGGCGACGACGCGGGCGCCTTTTCTCCGCAGGTCATGCCGCTCTTCACTCCGCCGGTACGAGAGCTGGCGATTGGCGCGTCGCTCGATGACGACACGATCATGACCCTCCTCGACGGAGGCGTTCTGGCTACGCTCGGCGGTCAGCCGGTCGGAGGATCGTCCGTCAAACCGTCCACACCATTTCCGATCACGCTCGCGGGCGTCGCTCGCCTCGGCGTGTTCGCGTACGTGGATGACGGCGGCCTCCTCAAGCGCTGGTACCCGAGGAGCGGTGAGCTCTACATTCCGCTTCCCCACTCGGTCATCGAGGTCGCGATTTCATCAGTGGATGGGCAGGGAGGAGCGCTCCTCGCCGATGGGCGCCTCTTCCGTTGGGGACCGAACGCGGCGGGGACGCTTGGTCGTCATCCGGACATGTTGGAATTTGGCGAGTACCCCGTGGAGATGGGGGAAGTCACCGCCGATCGCGTCGTCTCGTTTGCGACGACCGTTGGCTCGACCTGCGCTTCGCGTGCCGATGGCACCATCAGGTGTTGGGGCGCGAACACGCACGGCGAGCTCGGGCGCGGCACGGTCGACGCCGTAGCTCATCCAGAATCTCAGGTGATCCAATGAAACGTGTCGCGACTGCGGCTCTCGTCGCCTTCGCAATCTTCGCGTGCGGCAAAGAGCGTAACGGTTTCTCGCCCAACACCTCGACGCCCTTCGAGCCAGACTCGGGGACGCCAGCCGGCTGCGAGAGTGGGGGGCTGCGTTGCTCACGCGATCTGCGCGCGATCGTCGAGTCGTGCGACGAGTCACGCGTGGTCAAGGCATGTGGAGCGAACGAAGGTTGTTCGGACGCCCGATGCGTTCCTGCTTGCGAAATCACCAGCGCGTCGACCGGCTGCGAGTTCGTGGCTGTTCCGCCTACTCCTCAGCCAGAGAGCGCCGGCTCATGCTTCGCCGCGATCATCACGAACACGTGGGAGACACCCGCGCGCATCGAAGCCGACTATGAGGGTGCGCCACTCGATCTTCTCACGTCTGCGCGGATCGTCCGGTCGGAGAACGGCAAAGTCGTGTACGCGCCCTTCCCGGGAGAGCTCGCGCCCGGTGAGGTCGGTGTGCTCTTCCTCAGCGCGACGCTGAGCGAAAATAGTCACCACGTCGCTTGTCCGCTCGGTGTCATCCCTGCGCTCGCGGACACCGCACGCAACGGCACGCGGAGAGGCTCTGCCATCCAGATCAAAACGACCGCGCCCGTCAGCGCCTACAGCATCTATCCGTTCGGAGGAGCATCGAGCTTCACTCCCGGCGCTACGCTCTTGCTCCCGGTCGGTGCGTGGAAGACCAGCTATGTCGTGACCAGCCCGGCGGAGGTGATGCGTCGCTCGATGCCGGCTTATGCCGCAACGCATATCGTAGCCGCGGAGGACGACACGGACGTCGTGGTAGTTGCAAGCCAACACATCCAACCAGGCCGCAATGTCGAAGGAGCGTCACCGGGCGTCCCGAAGACATATAAACTCCGCCGCGGCGAACAGCTTCAATTCGAGCAAGACCCCGAGCTGACCGGCACGCTCATCTCGGCGACCAAGAAGATCGGCGTTTGGTCCTCACATGCGTGCATGGATATCCCGACGCGCTATTGCTGCTGCGATTCATCGCATCTTCAGCTCTTCCCAGTCGGCACGATGGGACGCGAATACGCCGTCGTCCCTTACCTCGCGCGCGCCGGCGAGGAGGTCGGGGAAGACTATCTGTTTCGAATCACAGGTGCGGTCGATGGCACCGTGCTGACGTACGAGCCGTCCCCGCCAGAGGGCGCACCACTCTCCGTCAATGCCGGCGAGTCGATACCGTTCACGAGTCGGAAGCCGTTCGTCGTGCGAAGTCAGGATTCCGAGCATCCGATCGGCGTGTACGCCTTCATGACGGGACCGATCGATGGTTTGGGCGAAGGGGATCCCGAGTTCACCAGCGTGGTCCCGACCGAGCAGTATCTCGGCCGCTACATCTTCTTCATCGACCCGACGTACAGCACCTCGCACCTCGTCGTCATCCGGTCGCGAGAGGAAGGAAAGGACTTCCAACCCGTCGTTCTCGATTGCGCCGGTACACTCGACGGTTGGCAGGCGCTTGGGACTTCCGGCAAGCACGAATACACGCGGGTACGCTTGACGAAGGACTTCGTGCCGCAAGTCGTCGGAGCCGGGAAGTGTGAAGCCGGACGTCATGTGCTCGAGAGTCCCGGTCCTGTCGCCGTGACCGTTTGGGGGACGGACAAGTGGGCGAGCTACGCGTATCCGGGAGGGTCGGCCATCCGCCCGCTGAACAACGTCGATCCGGTGTTGGTGAAGTAGCAGCCGAGTAGTGCCGTCGCGCGTGGCCTCGATGTCCTCCCGAGCCTGCGCGCGCGAACGCAGGCCGGGTGAGTAGCGCTCGAGGTGCACTCACCCGAAGATGTCGTCGGCGCGAGCGGAGGGCGACGATCGAAGCTCGACCGTGGATGAGCCCATCGGCGGCCGATGGGACGCCACGGTCGTCCGCCGTCGTGCGTTCCGGAGCCGGTCGCTAGCATCTGCCAGGCAGTGTGGGCCCTCGCTGGGCGCCAGTCATCGGCACGGATCCCTCGACGAACAGGCCGAAGTGAAAATCGACCGGCATGTACGAATTTCGTGATCGCAAATCTCGCGAGCGACGCACTTTGACTTGAGCAGGGCAAAGCACGTCCAAGCTCGGAACGGAGAGCATGTTCATGCGTAGGGCTTATGCCTTGACGTTCGTCTTTGCGGTCATCAGCGGTGCGTTCACGTACGCGTGCAGCGACGAGACCGAGCCGTTGCCATCGAACGAGCCGGGCGACGGCGGAACCGGCCGCGACAGCGGCAACGGCGGAAGAGACGGTCAAAGCTCAGACGACGATCCGCCCACCGACGACGGTGGCTCGCCGCACGACGGCGATGCAAGCACCGAGGATGCCGATTCCCCGGACGCGCTCGACGCTAGCGACGACGCTCCGATCGACGGTGGTGACGAAGAGGTCGACGGAGGACCGCCGCCGCCCCACACGGTCGTCGTTCTCCGAGTCGGCGAGCTCGACGGCGGCGCCCTCTCTGCGGGAGCAGCGCAGGTGTTCCTCGACGAGTACGAGCTCCGAAAGAACACGCTCGTGCGCACCATCCGTTTGCCGACCGAAGCCAACGGTGATCATCGGCCCCTCGTCCAGTCGACCACGTTGATTCGAGAGGGCTCGCTCTCGACCACGGAAGACGGTCGTGCGGTCGTCGTCGCCGGCTACACGGGATACCCTGATGACGGGACGGGGCCTTGGACCTCGAGACCAGCCGATATCCCGCGCGTCGTGGCTCGGGTCACGGCCGACGGCCGCGTGGATACGACGACGCTGATTTCCGATTCGTTCGGGGCCAATTATGTTGGAGGCGCCACGATCTCCGGCACGGATGTCTGGATCGGTGGAAACGCCGGCAGCGGCGGGCCAGTCCAGTATCTGCGTTTCGGCAACAGTGTCGGCGGCGGAGCGACGACCGGAACGCAGATTATTGCCCCGTTTTATGCGCACACCTGCCTCCGCATCTTCGAAGGGCAGCTCTACGCGGCGGCGAGCAATTACATCATCTACCAGGTAGGTACGGGACTGCCGACGACAGGTAACCAAGTCGAGACCGCGATCGTCGAAGACGCGATCGGTGCCTTCGAATTCGAGTTCGTCGACATGGACGGTCAGCCGGGAGCGGAGCGGCTCTACATCGCCGTAGACGGAATCGGGGGCATCCCGGGCGGAGTGAGGAAATACGTCTACGACGATGCGGAGAAGAAGTGGACCTTCTCCACGACGTTGAGGGACGACCCGACGTCGGGCCTTCGCGGATTGACCGCCTACAAGGACGGCGATGACGTGATCCTTGCCGCGACCTCGCCGGACGGCAAACGGCTCGTTCGCATCGTCGATCCCGCCGTTGGAGCAGCGACGTCGACGGTCATCGCAACCGCCCCGGACGGAGTCATGTACCGCGGCGTGACACGCGCTCCGAAACCGTAAACCGCGCCTAGCTCCCCGCGACCTCTGGGGCTCTCGCGTCGTGAAGCCGGCGCCTGAGCCCCAGTGCGTATCGAACCTGCAGGCGCAAGACCCGCTGACCCGGGCGTGGAGCTAGCGCAATCGGTGGATTGTTGCCCGCCGCGTTGACGCCCCACACGGTCCCGTCCGCGGCCACGGAGACATGCTTGAGGGCGCCCGGCACCTGCGTCCACGAGGTGCCCGTGCGCTGGTAGATCTTCCCGTCGGAGTTCACGCCCCACACCTGCGCTGCGCTCCCCGCGGAGATCTGGCTGAGCGCACCGGCCACCTGCTCCCAGGCCGAGCCGGTCCACCGGTAGATCTTGTCCGCCGCGTTGACGCCCCACACGGTTCCGTCGGCGGCCACGGAGACATGCTTGAGCGCACCGGCCACCTGCTCTCAGAGCCGCCAGCCGATTTGGCCCTTGGACCACGTGCACCGGGACAGCGTATTGGCGTTCATGAGGCAGGGCACCTGTGCGCTCGTGCACGTCTTGCAGTTGAGGTTCGGCACGCGGTGGTAACCGCTCACGTCGCACGAGCATCCGGCGTACTCGTCCGCCGCGCCGAAGATATGGCAGGACTCCTGGGCGAAGACCTCGTTGATGTCGGACGGCCCCCAGTGGCCGTTGTCGTACTCCATCGCGACGCGCTCCTCGAACGCCACATGCCGCGAGGTCCACTCCGTCAGGCAGCCAACCGCCTCGACGGGCACATCTCGACGGACCCCTGAGCGCAGAAGATCGCCGAGTGGAGCGTGAGCGCTAGGACATCGACCGGCAGCTCACCGCGCTCGGGATGCGAAGTCGAACGACCTCGCGAACGGCGTGAAGCTTCTCGAGCTCGCGCAGCGCAATGGCCTGTACGTCTCGCAGCCGCCGCACGAACAGCGCCAGCTTCTCAACGTCGACGTATCGACTGCCGTTCGCTCGTGGAACAGCGGCTCGCGTCCCCCTCACGCGAGCGTCGCTACGTCTTCGGTTTCTTCGGCGGAGAGCAAGGGATTCGAACCCTTGGTACCCTTGCGGGTACACCTGATTTCGAATCAGGCACCTTCGGCCACTCGGTCAGCTCTCCACCGCCCACGCTCATCGATCAGGCGACCGAAGTCAAGCCCTGCGAATGCGAGGGGTTAGAGTTCGCTGGATTTCCCGCGTCCACGCCGCACCCAAGCGGCACCGATGACGCGCGCGGGAGCGCTGCGCCGCACGCACGCCATAGGCGCGCGCGAGCAACGCACGAACGGCTGGGCTTTCGGCTCGTCGTCCGTCACATCGGGGCGGGCCCGCCGGCGGGCGGGGTGAGGACGGTGCCGGGACGGCCGACCGGACGGCCTTCCTCGCCGTCGATCAGAACGCGCTCGCCGTGCAGATCCTCGATGTCGATGACGAGCTCGACGGCGACCTTCGCCGGGGCGTACGTGCGGAGGCCCACGTCGAAGCCGATGACGGCAGCGATGTTCGCCCTCGAGCGCGGCATCCAGTCCTGGAGGACCGGGTCGGGCTCGCTCGATCGGTTCTGGATGTTGAACGTGCGGTTGTAGAGCACCGGACCGCCGAACTGACCGGCCGCGTCGGGGGGCCGGCGCTCGAGCGCCATCGCGACTGTGAGGTCGATTGCGAGCTCGACCATGTCGTCCGGGGTGATGATGCCTTCGACGCGGCCCTTCGGCGGGAGGACGACGAAGCGCTCGATGCCGGAGAAGTTCGGCAGGACCTCGTCGTTGCGGATCGTCGTCACGCCCGGCACGTAGCGGACGAACTCGTTCCAAGGATCGATGAGGAGCTGGACCGTGTGCTCGCGGTCGTCGAGGTTCGAGAGGGTGTAGCGGAGCGTCACCCGCGAGTCGGTCGTAATGTGGAACGGAGGCCGCGGATACGGATCCTGCTCGCCCCGTGGACGCTCGCCGTCGTCGGGCTGGCGATAGGGCAAGCGGACCTCGCGGCTGACCTGGAAGATCTGCTGCTGCCCGTCGTCGTACGTGGGCCCGGTCGTCTCGAGCATCCCGAGCACGACCGGGGGCAAGACCTCCTTCTCGTCCTGGCCGGCGCACGCGCTCGCGACCGCTCCGAGCACGGCGACGCCGGCGAGCGCACGGGCGAGCTTGGGGAGGCCCGTGACCATCCCTGTTCGACGTCGACCGCCGGTCGACCCAGGTTCGTGGGTGCACATCCGCATCTCCTCCAGCTGGAGACTAGCCGAGTGCGACGACCCCCGCGACGCGTGTTGCTCCCCGCCCGAACGGCCTTCGCACGACGCCCACCTCACCCGACGTCGCCCGAATCGAGCACGCGATACAGGCCTTGCCGGCTCACTCCGAGAGCCCGTGCGGCGCTTCGCTTGTTCCCGTCGGCACTCGCGATCGCTCGACCGACGAGCGCGCGGAGCTCCGCCTTGTGGCGGGCACGCAGCTCGGCGAGCGTCGTCTCGCGGAGGGCGGGCTCGCGCTCGTCGTGGCGGCGCGCGCGATCGGCCCCGCTGCGTGCGAGTCGGCTCGAGTCGATCGCGCTGACGAGCTCCTCGCGGCCGATGACGATGCCCTCGACCATCGCCGCCGCAACGCGGAGGACGTTCGCGAGCTCACGCACGTTGCCGGGCCACGGGTGCTCGGTGAGCATCGCGAGCGCCGGGATGTCGAGCCGGTGCTCCTTCGTTGCTGAATCACGGGCGAGGAGCGCGCGGGCGATCGCCGGGAGATCCTCGGGACGCTCGCGGAGCGCCGGGATCCGAACCGTGATCGCCGCGAGGCGGTAGAAGAGGTCCTCGCGGAACGTGCCTGCGGCCACCATCTCGGCGAGGTCGCGATGCGTCGCCGCGATGACACGCACGTCGACCTTGCGCGTGCGCGTGCCGCCGACGGCGCGCACCTGGCCGTCCTCGAGCACGCGGAGGAGCTTCGTCTGCATCGCCGGGCTCATCTCGCCGACCTCGTCGAGGAACAGCGTGCCGCCCTCGGACTCGACGAAGAGGCCCGGCCGCGCGCGATCGGCGCCGGTGAACGCTCCGCGCTCGTGACCGAAGAGCTCCGCCTCGAGGAGCGGATGCGGGATGGCCCCGCAGTTGACGGCGAGGAGCGGCGCCCCCTGCCTCGCCGACAGGCGATGGGCGAAGCGGGCGAACAGCTCCTTGCCTGCACCCGTCTCGCCGGTGAGCACGAGGCTCGCGTTCGAGCGCGCTGCGCGGGCGACCGTCGCGAGCGCGCGCATCAGGCCCGGAGACGTCCCCGCGATACCGATCTCGTCCTTCGCGCGGAGCACCTCGTCGCCGACGTCGAGCTCGGCCTCGGCGCGCTTGCTTTGGCGGTGCGCGGCGGTGCGCTGCTCGACCTGGCGGAGCGTCCGGAGGAGCGTCTTCCTGTGCTCCGGAGGCGCGCGATCGACAAGACGGGCGCGCAGCATGACGAGCGCGTTCTGGGCGAGCGATCCGATCGGCTCGGGCTCCGCCACGAGCGCGGCAAAGGCCTCGTGCTCGATCCGCGCCGCACTGCCGCCCATCGCGCAGGCAGCCGCACCGAGCCAGCGAAGGAGCCAGGCGTCGGCCGCCCCCGCCCGCCCGGCAATCGCGAGCGCTTGAGCCGCGTGGGCCCGCGTGCCACCGCGCGCCGCGCTCGCCATCATGCCGATGGCGATACGCTCCGCCTCGCCGATGCGGCCGCGCGAGACGAGGCTGAGGGCGCGGACGCGCTCGAGCGCGAAGCGAAGTGGCGGACCAAGGCCCTCGATGGCGAGCCCTTCGTCGACGAGAGCCTCGACGACCTCAGCGCGTGCCCCGGTCGCGAGCGCGAGCCCGGCGCGGAAGGCAAGGAGCTGCGCGCGCTGCCAGCCGGCCTTGAGCTCCGCATCGTCAGTGCGCTCGAGCAGAGCGCGCGCCTCTTCGTAGGCGCCCAGATCGATGAGGGTGAGGAGCCGGGCGGACGTCAGCGACCACTCCACCGACGCGGCCGGCGCCGACCTCGGCAGCATCGCGGCCCGATCGAGCAGCTGGAGCGCCGCGTCGAATCGCCCGGCAGCGCGATGCGCCATCGCGGCATTGTAGAATACACGTAGAGCCCGGGCGCGCGGGAGAGACTCCACGGGCGCCGGGATTCCAGGATGCGCGGGCGAGACGAGCAGATCGAACGTCTCTCGCGCGCGCTCGTCGTCGCCGACACGCGAGAGCAGGAGCGCATAGTCCGAGAGCACCGTCGCCTGAGTCCTCGGATCGGCTGCGCGTTCGGCGAGGTGACGCGCACGCGCCGCGTGGCGGAGCCCCGCGACGTAGTCGCCTCGTGCGCGCTCGACCTCGGCCAGCGCGAGCTCGGCGAGCGCCGTCTCGCGACGTGAGCCCGCCGCACGCGCGATGCGGATCGCCTCGAGCGCGAGTCGCTCGGCCTCGTCGGTCTTGTCGTCGTAGAGCATCGCGAGGGCGAGGACGCGCCTCGCCGCAGCACGCGCGGACTCGGCAGCGCGGCCGCTACCCTCTACGTCCTTCTTTGCTCGCGACGTCTCGGCGGTGTCGAGCGCATCTTCTGCGAGCGAGCGCGCTCGCCCGAAGTCACCGGCATCGAGCGCCTCGATGGCCTGTTCCAGCGTCGATCGGGTATGGGCCATGGAGTGTCCGAAAATGTGACACTCCCCTCGGCCGCAGGTCAACGAACCTCGAGCGCATCTCGCTCGAGGTTCGTGGATCGCGCTCGACCTTCGGTTTCCGGGGCGCGCTGACCCGCTCGCGCTCTTGCAGGCTCGCCCCCCCACTGCGTGAACCCGCAGTCACGACCCCACGCTCGGGCGCCCGATCGCCGTCTCTCCAGGCATCCCGGCGAGATGGCACCGTCGATGCGACGCGCGCCTCGCTCGGAGGTCGGGCCATGGACTGCCGTCGACGTCGCATCTTCGAACGCCGCAGAGGAGCGCTCGCCGCTCTGTCGCTTTCGTCGGCGATCGTGCTGGTCATGTCGTGCCGCGACGTGGACGACAAGACGCGCGGGGAAAGGCTCGAGCCCGCCTTCGTAGACCCTCCGGGCGCACCGATGGACGATGGCGGTGTCCACAGTGACTCGCAGGTGCTCGGCGTGCTCGCCGCGCTCGACGCCACGGAGGTCGCGCGAAGCAAGATCGCCCAGTCGAAGGCAACGCGCGACGACGTGAAGGACCTCGCGACGATGATGGTCACGGAGCACACCGCGAACGACGAACGACTGAAGACGCTCGGCCAGCAGAAGGGGCTCTCGTCCGAGCCGAGCGCGTCGAGCGAGTCCGTGGAAGAAGACGCGGAGTCGTTCACGACCAGGCTCGAGGATCGGTCCGGAGCGGCGTTCGACAGGGCCTATGTGGAGTCGGAGATCATGGCGCACGCGAAGGCGCGCTCCGTCATCGATCACGTGCTGAGCGGCGTCGTGGTCGATCCGGATCTGAAGACCGCGCTCGACGAGATCCGCGAAGCCGCGGGGACGCATCTCGAGCGCGCGCAGGCCGTCCGCCGTGCCTTGTTGACCGACGCGAGCTCGACCACCGAAGAGACCTCGAGCTCCGAAGAGACCTCGAGCTCCGACGCGGGCTCGCGCTTCGACGCAGGCTCGCGCTTCGACGCAGGCTCGCACTGACTCACCGACGACGCCCCATCAGCCCAATGGAGACCCCAGCGGATCGAACGTGACGCACTGCAGAGGACCAGCTCGTTGCTCGCAGCGAGCAGCGAGCTCATCTCGCGCGCGTCCGGAGACAGCCCATGAAACGCTTCCGCATCTTCCTCTTCTCGTGCCTGGTCGCCCTCGCGATGATCGCGATCGCCGCGTCGTGCAGCGACGAGGACGGCGCAGCTCCGCGCAAATCGAGCACGGGGCGCTACTACCGCCCGAAAGACGCCGGCAAGCCTGCTGGTGACGTCGATGTGCCCCCGTTCGACGCAGGGGAGTTCGACGTCTTCGCACCGGACATGCAGATCCCGAAGGAGATCTCGACCGTGGGCCAGGCCGTGCAAGCTCTCATCACGGCCTACGACCTCGAGGTGAAGGAGGCCGAGTACGGCCAGGCGAACGCCCAGACGCCACCGATCAAGGCGTACGCGGGCGATCTCATCAGGGACGTCAAGACATCGCGAGCTCGACTCAAGGGTCTGATCGCCTCGAAGGAGATCGCCCCGCGACGGACGAACTTGACCGACCGTTTGAAGTTCGAGAGTCAGGCAGCGCTGAGCCAGCTGACGGGCATCTTCAGGAACATGTGGCTCAACCTCTGGGTCAACCGCCGCATCGACTCGGCGAACAACACGAGGCGCATGCTCAACGACCAGCTGGAGCCCATCCTGGCGGAGGACGAGGACTTCGCGCAGGAGCTCGAGACGATCCGCGCCGAGCTCGACGCGCGCGTCGACCGCGCGGAGAGGGTACGCGACGGGCTCGCTGGCGGGCTCGACAACGGCATGTTCGAGGAGATGGACGACATCCCTCCTCCGCAGAAACCGCAGCAGCAGCCTCAGAAACCGCTACAGCAGCCTCAGCTCCCACAACAGCAACCGCAGCAGCCAGCCGAGGACGCAGGCGCGGCACCCTGAGCCCCGCAGAAATGCAGCGGGCCCACCAGGAGGTCCTGGCGGGCCCGTGGCGTCTCAGGCCGTCGTGTCTCAGGCCGTCGCGTCGCCGCTGCCGCTCTCGTCGTCCTCGAGCGCAGCGCCGTGGCACTTCTTGAACTTCTCGCCGCTGCCGCAGGGGCAGAGATCGTTGCGGCTGATCTTCGGCGTCTCGCGCTTCACCGGAGCGACGCGCGCCTGGGGCCGCGGCGGCGGCTGGCTCGCGGCCCCGCCGTCGCCCTCGGCGATCTCGCCACCGTGGCGGAGCTGCATCGACTGAGCGGCCCGCTGGTGGCGCTCGTAGTCCTCACGCTCGAGGCGCTCGATGTCGGTCTCCTTCTGGAGCTTCACCCGCATCAGCTTCGTGATGACGTTCGAGGTCGTCGACGCCATCATGTTCACGAAGATGTCGAAGCCCTCCTTCTTGTACTCCTGCTTCGGATCGCGCTGGCCGTAGCCGCGGAGACCGATGCCGTCACGAAGGTGCTCCATGTTCGTGAGGTGCTCGACGTACTGCTTGTCGAGGTCCTCGAGATAGAAGTGACGGAACACGCGGAGGAGGAGCTCGGTGCCCATCTCCTTCTCGCGCTCCTCGAGCGCACCGGTCGCCTGCGTGTAGAGGAGATGCGCGAGGTCGGACAGGTCGTGGATGTTCTCGTAGTCCGTCGGCTTGGTGCCGAAGTGCTCGACGAACGCCGCCTTGATCCCCTTCCAGTCCCAGTCCTCCGGCGGCTTGTTCTGCGGGCAGCTCTCCTCGACGACGGCGCCGATGATGCTGTCGAGAAGATCGAGCAGGCGCTCGCGCTGCTGCGTGAGGCTCGCCGGGATCTCCTCCATCAGCCGCTCGTAGAGCGCCTGCGGCTCCTTGGCCTCCTTCTCCTTCGCGTCGAAGCGGTAGCCCCAGAACTGGTAGATGTCGTTCCGGAGCTGCTCCATGTCGAAGATCTCCGTCACGTCGGAGATCGTCTTCGGGCGCTTCACCTCCTCACCCGGCGCCGGCATCGGCGTGCCGAAGTGGAGGAGCATGTCGGTGACGGCCTGCTTCACCTCGTCCCTGAGGCGATCGAGCGTCTCGATCTTGCGGACCTTGCCGGTCGGCTTGCCGTCGTCGCCGAGGACCTCGGGCGTGTAGATGCCGAGCAGGAGCTGCTGACGGATCTTGTAGACCGTCTTGCGCTGCTCGTTCATGACGTCGTCGTACTCGAGCAGGTTCTTGCGGATGTCGAAGTTGCGGCCTTCGACCTTGCGCTGCGCGTCCTGGATGCTCTTCGACACCCACGGGTGCTCGATGGGCTCGTCGTCCGGCATGCCCATCTTCTCCATCAGCGACTTGACGCGGTCGCCGGCGAAGATGCGCATCAGGTCGTCCTCGAGCGAGAGGTAGAAGGTGCTCGAGCCCGGGTCGCCCTGACGGCCTGCACGGCCGCGGAGCTGGTTGTCGATGCGGCGTGACTCGTGGCGCTCGGTGCCGACGATGTGGAGACCGCCGGCCTCACGGACCTCGTCGCCTTCCTTCTTGCAGCTCTTCTCGTACTTCTGGACGACCTTCTCGAACTCCTCGGGCTCGGCGTCCGGATCGCGGTCCTGCTCCTTGAACTCGAGCTTCGCGAGCATCTCCGCGCTTCCGCCGAGGATGATGTCGGTGCCGCGGCCGGCCATGTTCGTGGAGACGGTGATCGCGCCCTTGCGGCCCGCCTGCGCGACGACGAAGGCCTCCTTCTCGTGCTGCTTGGCGTTGAGGACGGCGTGCGGGATCCCCTTCTTCTTGAGGATCTTCGCGATGGCGTTCGACTTCTCGACGCTGGTCGTACCGACGAGGACGGGGCGCCCCTTCTCGTGGGCGTCGAGGATCTCGTTCGTGACCGCAGTGAACTTCTCGCGCTCGGTCTTGTAGACGAGGTCCTGACTGTCGACGCGCTGAATGACCCTGTTCGTCGGGATCGTGACGACGTTCAGCTTGTACGTCTTGTGGAACTCCTCGGCCTCGGTGTCGGCCGTTCCGGTCATCCCGCCGAGCTTCTTGTAGATGCGGAAGAGATTCTGGAACGTGATGGTGGCCATCGTCCGCGTCTCTTCCTGGATGTTCACGTGCTCCTTGGCCTCGACGGCCTGGTGGAGACCGTCGGACCAGCGGCGGCCCGCGAGGACGCGGCCGGTGAACTCGTCGATGATGAGGACCTTGCCGTCATCCGTGACGAGGTAGTTCACGTCACGCTTGTAGAGCGTGTGCGCGCGGAGGCACTGGTTCAGGATGTGGAGCGACTCGAGGTTGACGGGATCGTACAGGTTCGAGATCGCCATCAGCTTCTGCGCTGCATCGACGCCGTCATCGGTGAGCGACACCGAGTGCCCCTTCTCGTCGACGACGTAGTGCTCGTCCTTGCGGAGGCGCGGGATGACATCGTTGATCGACTTGTACTTCTGGCTCGACGCCTCGGCCTGGCCGCTGATGATGAGCGGCGTGCGGGCCTCGTCGATGAGGATGGAGTCGACCTCGTCGACGATGGCGTAGTTCAGCTCGCGCTGCGCGTAGTCGAGCGCGCTGAACTTCATGTTGTCGCGCAGGTAGTCGAAGCCGAACTCGTTGTTCTGGCCGTAGGTGATGTCGCACTTGTACGCGCTGCGCTTCTCGCGGTCGCCCTGTTGGTTGACGACGACGCCGGTGCTGAGGCCGAGGAAGCCGTACAGCTTGCCCATCCACTCCGAGTCGCGGCGCGCGAGGTAGTCGTTGACGGTGACGACGTGCACGCCCTTGCCCTCGAGCGCGTTGAGGTAGCAGGCGAGCGTCGCGACGAGCGTCTTGCCCTCGCCCGTCCGCATCTCCGCGATCATGCCCTTGTGGAGGACCATGCCGCCGATGAGCTGCACGTCGTAGTGCCGCATCTTCAGCGCGCGCTTGCCGCCCTCGCGGCACACGGCGAAGGCCTCGACGAGGATGTCGTCGAGCGTCGCGCCGTTGTCGAGCTTCTCCTTCATCTCGAAGGTCTTCGCCTTGAGCTCGTGATCCGTCAGCTTGGCCATCGCGGGCTCGAGCTTGTTGATCTCCTCGACGAGCGGCTTGAGCTTCTTGATCTCGCGCTCGTGGGAAGTGCCGAGGATCTTCTTGAGGGCCCAGGTGAGCATGACGGAGGCGTACCTCGAGGGGTTCTTTGTTACGGGCGCCGGACGGGGCCGGGAGCGGGAAGGTAGTGAGACTTCGGCGTGATGGCAAACCCCGGCCGCGGCGGAATGTTCCGCTCCCTCGGGGGTTGGATTCGGCCTCGGCCCCCCTTGGGGCGGACGAGGCCTGAAAATTGGGCCTCGCGCCCCGGTCACCCGTAGAGGTCGGCCTTTCGACCCGCGTCGAACATTTGGGTCTCGCGCCCCCTTCCCCCGCGTGGGTCGGCCTTCGGCCCGCGTCGTATTTCGAGGGAGGAACGGAGGGGCCGACCGGCGGAGCGAGAGGCCGTCGAGGACGCTCCGGCTCTCCGCCGCCGCCGTGACACGGCGCTACCTCGATGTCACCGCGGCGGACGCGATCGACACCACGGCCGGTCATCAAGCAGCCCGCAGGGGACGGCCGGGTCGCGCGGAGACGGCGCCGTGCTCGCGCTTGCCACGTCCGGGCCGGCCGGAGGCACCTGCACTGTGCCCTCGCTCGAGGTGTCCGCGCGCGTTCCATGCGCAGCGGGCGGCAGCGGATCAGCGGTTCGTGAGGCTGGTCTTCACGGCGAGGGTCGCGCCGTAGGCGGCTCCGACGTGGTCTGCTGCTGTCGTCATGACCTGCTGGACGGCGGGGCCCTGACCGGCAGGGCTCCTCATCAGCGCCATTCCGCCGAAGAGGAAGCCGATGAACCCGCACAGGACCACCGGCCATCGCAGCCGATGACCAACAGACGACGTGGGCTGCCGCGCATCGACGGCCTCGACCTCAGAGCGCGCCGGTGAAGAGCTCGCCGCGGGCTGATCGCCCAACTCTGCGAGTGGTTTGGACGCGACTTCGGGTCGTCGGGGCTCGAGGCCCAACCTCGACACGGCCAGCTCCGCGTTCTCTACGGCGTACGGGCCCCGTCGCGCCGACAGCTCGTTCTGCGGAGGGGACGTTCGATCGAACCTGCCGATGAGGACGTCGAGTGGAGGTAGCACCGACTCGTCGTCGAGCCCCGCGTCCTTTCGAACGCGCTCGAGGCACGCGTCGATCAGAATCCGTGAGTCGCTCTGATCGGTCTCATGGGGAATCGCTCCGGACCACGACATGACTGCTCCTCCGGCGCACGCCGTCGAAGCACGCAGCATGCCTCCCCGGTTCGAGCTCGAAACACCGGCAGCCAGGCGTGGACGTGGCGATCGAACGTCACCGCCTTGCGGTCACCCGACCTCACGGTGGTCCGTGCGTTCGCCCTCATCGCGCGGCGTGGGGCCCTCACGGACCGTGGGCGAAGGACCACCACCGAGAAGAGCTGCCGCCGAGGAGCTCAGCCGTGGTCGAACGCGGCCTCTACTAGTAGAGGAGCGGGCCGCCCGCCGAGAAGAGCGAGCGGCCGGTGGGGCTCAGAGCCAGCCGTTCTCTTGGTACCAACGCGCGGTGCGCCGGAGGCCTTCGGGGAACGTCACCTCGGGCGTCCAGTTCAGGTCGGTGCGCGTCTTCGTGCTCTCGCACACCCAGTGATGGCTGAGCATCTGCGCCTTCTCACGCGTGAGCATCACCGCCTTGCCGCGGACCTTTCCGTAGGTCTCGACACCGAGCGCCGCGAGGCGGAGGACGGGAAGCGGAACGCCGAAGCGGAGGAGCGGCGAGGTGTCGAGCGCATCGTGAAGGAGCTCGCCCATCGCACGCGCCATCGGGAGCGGCTCGCCGTCGTCGACGAAGTAGATGCTGCCGCTCGGGATGTCGGCGTCGATCGCCTGGATGCAGGCGCGCGCGCAATCCGGCCCGTACGTGTAGCAGCCGAGCATCTTGCCGTCGCCGATGACGGGGTACTGGCGGCGCCTCGCTGCGCGGAACGCCTCGAGGATCTCGACGTCGCGCGGACCGTAGATCGCGGCCGGACGGAGGACGACCGTGGGGAGCTTGTCGCCCCGCTCGATGACCGCCTTCTCCGCTGCGAGCTTCGAACGGCCGTAGGCGGTGACCGGGCGCTCCTGATCGAACGGGACCGGCCGACCGTCGAAGGACGGACCGCACGCCTCGAGGCTCGACACGTGGACGAACCGCTTGAGGTCGGGAGCGTGGGCGATCGCCGCTTCGAGCAGGTTCACCGTCCCCTGCGTGTTGCACTCGAAGAAGTCGGCCTCGGTCCGCGCCTTCACGAGGCCGGCGGAATGCACGACCGCGTCGACGCCCTTCATCGCCCGATCGACGGAAGCGCGGTCTTCCACGCTCCCCTCGGCGAGCTCGACGTTCTTCAGGGTCGAGAGGAACTTGCGGTTCGAGCTCTTGCGAACGAGCGCGACCACGGTGTGGCCGGCTGCCGAGAGCTGCTCCGCGACGTGACTACCGAGGAACCCGGAGCCGCCCGTAACGAGAACCTTCATCGCCGCCTTCCATGCCAGATGGGCGGAAGAGATCAAGCGCCTCGCGCCGATCGTGACCCCTGGCAGCTCCCAGGCACGAAGCGCGAGCACATGACTGAGGGCGGACGGCCCTCGCCACCCGCGCGTATGGCCGAGCGACCGGCGTCCGGCGGGTCCCCTCGCGCGATCCTTCCCTAGCCGCGGGCCGCGCGCCTCGATGCCTTCCGCTTCCCCGACGACCACTCGGCGCATCGAGGCGGCTTCGGCTCCGTTCCGCGACGGCTCGGCGCTGCGAGGTTCGCGCTCGACCACCAAACAGAACGAACGCAACGCATATCAGTGCACTATGCAAGCAAGTATCTAGCACTGCACTCTGCATACAGTTCCGCGCGCGCAGGCGCACGGCGTGACGGAGCTCGCCGAGCTCGAGCGCGCGACACGAGCGGCACGAGCGCGGACCCGCCCTCGAATGCCTGCACGACGACGCATGGATCTGGAGCGTGGACGCGGCCTCACATACCTGCACGGCGATGCAGGCTTCGAGCGATGCGTGCCGCCGCCTCACATACCTGCACAACGGCGCATGTATCGGGAGCGCGTGGCTCCCGATGCACGGGCATCAGGCGATGCTCTTCTCGTAGAGGCGGTAGACCTTGTACTTCTTGGCGCCCATCATCCGGATGCCCGCGTTCACGGCGGCGTTGTCCTCGAGGGTCCAGCCGAGCTCGCCCCAGGTCATGCCGGCGCGCCGGCCGCCTTCGTTCATCTCCGCGTACAAGAAGAGAGAGAGGGCGGCGTACTTCCGCTGGAGCCGGAACTTCTTCTTGATGCCGAGGATGATGAGGCGGCCGCTCCTCGCGCCCTCCACCTTGAGACGATAGAGAAGCTTGGGCAGCCCGAGCGGGAACAGCTTGCCACCCAGATCCGAGATGAGCTCGTTCACGTTGGGCAGCGCGAGAGCCACCGCCGCGGGCTCGTTGTCGATGAGAACGAGCGTGGTGATCTCCGGGACGAGGAACAGCTTCAGGTCGGCGGCCATCTTGTCCGCCTCCCGCTTCGACATCGGGACGTAGCTCCAGTTCTCGCTCCAGGCATCGTTGTAGATGTCGAGCGTCATCGCCACGTCGCGGTCGACGGTCTTCCTCGAGATAGGGCGAACCGTCACCTCGGGCATCGCGCGGATGTCCTCCCGCGCCTTCTTCACGCGCGCGTTCGGCTCGCCGATCTCGTAACGCCAACCGAAGACGTCCTTCGCCTTCGTGTACCCCGCCTCCTCGATGAGGCCGCCCTGGTACGGACGGTGATGTGGGGTCATGAGGACCGGCGGGGCGTCGAAGCCCTCGACGAGGCAACCGATCTCCTCGTTGATGCTGAGTGAGAACGGACCGCGCACCGTCTTGATGCCCCTGTCCTTGAGCCAGCGCTCGGCGCGGGCCAAGAGCTCCCGCGCGACCTCGGCGTCGTCGATGGTGTCGATGAAGCCGAAGAAGCCGACGTCGTCCTTGTAACGAGCAAGGTGGTCGCGATCGATCTGGGCGGTCACACGACCGACGCACTTCCCGCCACGATGCGCGGTGAAGACGACACCGTCGGCGTGCTCGAAGAAGGGGTTCTTCTTCGGGTTCAGCCGGTCCTTCAAATCCATGTCGAGAGGACGGATGTAACGCGGGTCGTCTCTGTAGATGACGTCGACGACATCGAGGAAGTCCCGGAGCTCTCCCCCCATCGGGGTCTGGCGGATGTCGAGCATGGTGCGCTTCTCGCATCCGGCACCCAGCACGTCAACTCGACGGCATGGTGTCTCCGAGCCAGGTCCCCTTCCGGCGACGCCGTGGGCTCGAGGGCTCGGTGGTGGGAGCCGCAGGAAGTTGGCGGCTGCCGATGCCGTTCGTTACGATTCCCTTCGACGGTGCCAGCGCTCATCGACGAGCGCCCGCCTCGTCCGCATCATCGCGGAGGAAGGTTCATGAATCGGCTCATCGGTCAGGCAATTGCGGTCGTCGCACTGGGCGTGCTCTCCACGGCGGTCATGCCGGCGTGCGCCGAGAACGATCAATCGATCTTCATCCGCAACATGCTCGGGCCCGCGCAGAACCGACAGAACAACGCGTGCGTCTATTCGAGCGATCCGACGCAGCTGGCGATCTCGGAGGGCATCCTCGATATCGGCGTCGCGGACAGCTATCGCGCCGCGCTCCTCGTCGGCAACCAGCTGATCGGACGCGGCGACGGGAACAACACGCGCAGTGAGTCGAACCGAGCGCGTCTGGACGGCGCGGTCGTGCGCGTCACGGACCCGAACGGCGGCACCCTCGGCGAGTTCACCGCGCTCGGGAGCGGCTTCGTGGAGCCGCAACTCAACAATCAGCCGTCGTTTGCCCCGTTCTTCGTGACGATCCTCGACTCCTCGACCATCCAGAAGGTCGCCGCCCAGGTCGGGGACCAGAGCAAGCTGGTCGTCGCCAACGTCAAGGTGTTCGGGCGCACGCTCGGTGGCGTCGACCTCGAGACCGGCGAGTTCCAGTATCCGATCCGCCTGTGCAACGGCTGCCTCGTCTCCTTCGCTTCGGGCGACGATCCCGCAACCGAGGAACGCGACTGCAGCCTCAAGCTCGATAGCGGCGGCGCGAACGCCCTGCCGTGCAACCCCGGGCAGGACGAGGTCACGCCCTGTCAGGCCTGCCAAGGCAGGCCTGCCTGCGGCGGCGGCGGCTGAGCGACCGTCCTCGACACCTTCGAACGGCGCCCTCCTCCTGAGCGGCGCCGTTCGCCATTTCGGGCGCCGACATCGCGCGGCTGTCCGGCCCGTCACGACGCTGCTCCATGCGAGAGGAGAGCGGCGGCCGAGCCACGGTCCCTGACACCTCGAACGGCACCCCTCCTCACCACTCGGGACGACGGCACCGCTCTCCGTTCGGGCGCCGACATCACGTGGCTGTCCGGGCAGTGACGATGCTCCTCCATACGAGAGGAGAGCGGCGGCCGAGCCACGGTCGCTGACACCTCGAACGGCACCCTCTTCACGAGCGGCCCTGCTCTCCATTCAGGTGCCGACATACGTGGCTGTCCGGGCAGTGACGATGCCGCGTGGTCGTCATGAGAAGAGGACCGTCCCTGACACCTCGAACCGCGAGACCGCTCACAGCTGTCCGGCCCCGTGACGACGCCTGGTGCCTACGAGAGGAGAACGGCGGCTGAGCAACCGTCCCTGAACCTCGCACGGCGTCCTCCTCACGAGTGGCGCCGTTCTACCTTTCGGGCGTCGACATCACGCGGCTGTCCGGCCCGTGACGACGCCGCGCGATCCGTGCGAGAAGAGATCGATGTCTCGTGGGACGCGGATCGCGGTCGTGGTCGCTGGGCTCCTCTCGCTCGTCGCTGCGCGCGCCGAGGCGGCTCCTCAAGTGAGCGCCGGCCTCACGACTGGGGCGGGGCTGACGGACCTCCGCGCAAGCAACGGCCCGCGGCTCGCCTATCACCTCGGCGGTCGGCTCGACGTGCTCCTCCTACGTGACCGCGCCGGCACGATGGCGCTCGGTCCGTACGTCGACGTCGCCACCGCGGCCTTCGACACGTTCGAGAGTGGCGGCGGCATCGAGTGGCTCGTTCCGGCGGGGGACACGGCCTTCATCTTCTCCGCGGGTGCGTTTGCGCGCTCGAGCCGGTTCGGCTGGGAGCCAGGCGCCGCGGGGACGATCTTCTGGGGCTCGAGGAGCTTCAACTACCACTCGACCTATTCGCTCGGCCTCGGGCTCTTCCTCCAGGGGCGCTATGGCCTCGCGGGAGAAGGACGGCAGAGCGACGCCATCCTCGGCGTGCAGATCGATCTGCAGTACCTCGCCCTGCCTTTCCTCTTTGCCTACGAAGCAATCACCCGCTGAGTCTCGCCGAACGCTCGCGATCGACGGGCACGCTCGGGCTCAGCGCCTAGAGCTGTGTTAGCTTCGCGCGCATGGATGGCCGTCCCGTCAGCCTCCGCATCGCCGGACAGAGCTACAAGGTCGTCAGCTCCGCCAATGAGGAGGAGCTCCAGCGCCTTGCCGACGCCGTGACGGCCAAGGTCGAGGAGCTGACGCCGCACGGACGCTCCGCGGCACCTCAAGCGGTCGTCCTCGCAGCCATCGCCCTGGCGCACGAGCTCGAAGAGGAACGCGCGCGTCGACTCACGGTCGAGCGCCGCGCTAAGGAGATGCTCCGGCGCGTCCTCGGCCGAATCGACGACGCACTGGACTGCGCGTCGGAGCAGTGAACGAACGCTCCGGCTGCGTCCCCCGCACCCCGGAGTGTTTCACGTGACACATAGCCCTCGAGGTCCGCTGTCCCATCTCCACGATGCGCTCTCCGCGCTCGCGGCCAAGGGTCTCAGGCGGACGCCCCCGGCGCCCCTCGCCGACGACGACGTCTCCTTCTGTTCGAACGACTACCTCGGTCTCGCACGACGCCGCGCGCCCGGCGCTGCGACGTCCGGCGCCGGAGCCTCGCGCCTCATCGCGGGCGAGCGACAGGCCCACGCCGCCCTCGAGCATGCGTTCGCGCGATGGCTGGGGACCGAGGCCTGCCTCGCCTTCACCTCCGGCTACGCCGCGAACGTCGGGACGGTCGCGGCCCTCGCCGGCCCCGACGACCTCATCGTGAGCGACGCCCTCAACCACGCCTCGCTCATCGACGGTGCGCGTCTCTCACGCGCCCGAGTCGCGGTCACCCGCCACAACGACCTCGACGCGATCGCGACCGCCCTCGCCGGCCGGAAGGAGAAGCGCGCCTGGGTCGTGGTCGAGAGCTACTACAGCATGGACGCCGACGGCCCCGACCTCCGCGCCCTCCGCGCCCTGTGCGACGCCCACGGTGCGGCGCTCTACGTCGACGAAGCCCACGCGCTCGGCGTGCTCGGTCCCGAGGGCCGAGGGCGAGCCGCAGAGGTCGGCGTGACGCCGGACATCTTCGTGGGGACGTTCGGGAAGTCGTTCGGGAGCCAGGGCGCGTTCGTCGCCGGCAGCCTCGTGCTCCGTGATTGGCTCTGGAACCGGGCCCGCACCTTCGTGTTCTCGACCGGCCTCTCCCCGATGGCCGCCGACGCTGCTCGGCTCGCACTCGAGGAGGCGTTGGCGACCCCGCTCCTTCGCGAACGGGTTCGCGCCCTCGCCCTCCGCCTCCGGGAAGGCCTCGCCGCGCTCGACCTGCACCCGCTCGGCTTCGGTCACGTCGTGCCCGTCGTCCTCGGCTCGAACGAGCGTGCGATCGCGGTCGCCGCGGCGCTCGCGACGCACGGCCTGATCGTCCCGCCCATTCGACCGCCGACGGTCCCCGAGGGGACCGCCCGCCTTCGCTTCACGGTGACGGCGGCCCACGACGAGCAGCACATCGACAAGGCCATCGAGGCCGTCCGGCGTGCGCTCGAGGCCCTCCGATGACGGCGCCGCTCCTGATCGTTACCGGGACCGGGACCGGCATCGGCAAGACGGTCGTGTCGACCGGGCTCGTCGCCGCCTGGGGGCGCCGCGGCCTCTCCGTCGCCGGCCTCAAGCCGATCGAGTCCGGCATCGACCCCGCCGCAGCCGCGGCCGGGGACGTCGGCGAGCTTGGACGGGTGTCCACGTTTCACGTGACACGTTTCACACCCCCGTACCTGCTCGTCGACCCAGTGTCCCCTCACCTCGCCGCGCGGCGCGAAGGTCGCGAGATCGACCTGCGCGTGATCGTCGACTGGGTGGCGCCGATCCGGGCAGCCGCCGATGCCACGGTGCTCGAGCTCCCCGGGGGGCTCTTCAGTCCCCTGACGGACACGCTGACCAACGCCAACCTCCTCACCGCGCTGAGCCCGTCGAAGGTCGTGCTCGTCGCGCCCGACCGCCTCGGGGTCATCCACGACGTTCTCGCCACTACCCGCGCCGCCCGAGCCGAGGGGATTGCGATCGACGGGCTCCTTCTCTCGTCCGTGACGGAGCTGGACGGGTCGGTCGGGACGAATGCCGCCGAGCTGGCGCGAGTCCTCCCCACGGTACCGGTGCTCGGCGTCCTCCCCCGAGCACCAGCCGCCGCCCTTCTCCCGCACCTCGACGCCGTGCTCGTGGCGCTCTCCCTCGCGCAGGGCACCGCCGCACCCCGGACCTGACCGCCGCCGCTTCGCTCGGAGCGGGCGACGCGGTCGGGCGTCGGAGCGACCACGCCGTGATCAACGACGTCACGAGCGGGACTGCAGACGAACAGTGGGGGGCCACAGGGGACGGGGGACCTGAGGGCGAGCGTGACCGGCGAGAGCTATCGTCGGACCGGTGGGGAGGACGGTCCGACGACCCGCGGGACCGCGCCATTGGCATCTCAGCAACCCCCGAGAGAGAGCGACCCACGTTGAAGGAACGCTCCGTCGGGACCGCCGGACCGCAGGCGAGACCTCCGTGGCCCCCCCGTTGCGAGATGGGAGAACGGTCCTGCGCATCGCGGGACCACGAGCGAGAGCTGGCGACGACCCAACCGGAGCAACGCTCCCTCGGGACACGGGGCCAACGAGCCGCGACCGCGAGCGAGCCCGCCGAGCCTCCCAGCAGCCCTACTGGAGAACGGTCCCGGGCACAGGACCGCGACCGCGACCTCAGAGACCTAGCGACGACCCACCTGGAGGAACGCGGTCGCGGACGACAGGTCAACCGCCCCGGACCGCGAGCGCGACCTCCGAGCACTCCAAGAAGCGCTGCGATCGGAGAACGGTCGTGGCCACCACGGGACCTCGAGCCCGGCCTCCGAGACCTCGGGACGACACAGCGCAAGCAACGGTCCGAGCGCCGACGGGGAGCAGCCATCGGCATCAAGAGGCGGGCCTCCGAGAGCTCGCGACGATCCTCACGCTGGCATCTCGCGGCGAGAGCTTCGACCGGTGGGGCGAGCTGCCGGCGCCACCTCATCGGCAGGCCCAGCACGTCCCCTCCTCTACTCGTACTCACGACGACGAACAGCCTCGGTCGACGAACACGACCTTGGAGGGTCCGCACACCATGCGGGTCACCTCTCCGCGAGAGCACGACGCCCGGCTCCTCGACTCCATCCACGGACCTGAGTGGACCGCCGCTGGCGAGGACCCCATCGCGACCCGAACGCAGGCGGACTGGCGCTCGCACGCGCGGTCAGCCACACCGCGCAGGCATCGACATGCGCACGCCGTCGACGGCAGCGACGGCGGGGCACGTTTTGCGTGACACGGTCGGCGACTCCAAACATCCGGCGCATCGCTGCCCGCCCCCAACGAGCCCGGGGACATCGGCGCTCGTCGAGCGTCGCGAGCACGGACACCTCGAATCGATCCGGCGGCCGGCGTCGTCCCGCAGACCGAGGTCGCGATGGAGGGCAGTCGCGCGATCATGAGGAGCGCGCAGTCCTCGAGGGACATCTCGGAGCACGTCGAGCGTCGCGAGCACGGACGCCTCTAATCGATACGGCCGGCGTCGTCCCGCAGACCGAGGTCGCAATGGGAGACCGTGGCCGGATCATGAGGAGCGCGCCGTGCTCGAGGTGCTTCGACGACCAGTCGCAACCTCCGTGCAGCCCGAGCCACGCGCCGGGGCCCACGTCGGACGAACATGGGAGCACGCGCTCGCTCGCGAAGTGGCGGACCCGAGAACCCGAGTCGTCGCGCCCGACGTCCGCGAGATGCCGCTCGATGGCGGCATCTCGTTCGTCGTCGCCAGCTCACGCGCCCTCCCCGAGCGCGCTCGCGCGAGGCCCGTCGGTCGACGCGCCGAATACCGACCTCACCGAAGGCGACGCCCTCGCGATCGGAGGGCTCCTCATCGAACGTCGGGCCATGACCGCAATGACGTTCACGACACGACCGCTGGATCATCGACGTCCTCGTCGCGATGGAGGCGGCGCCGGACGAGATCGCCGTCGCCGAGAGAACGGACGCGACGCGGACGAGATCGCGAAACGCCGCCACGCTCGGAGGCTCTCTCCAAGATCATCACCTCCTCGTCGAGCGACGTCTCGCTCGCTCATCGACGTCCTCGTCACGCAATGTCCTCCGCGCGCTCCCTCACACAATGGTCCTTCGCTAGCACTCGGCGGACGACGATCTCCGAGCCGGAAGTGAGCGGCACGCCTCGACCTCGACACGATGACGAACGCCGGTCGCTCGAAGCGCGATCATCCACGACCAGAGGTCGGCTCGCGCCCCAACGACGGCGGACTCGATCTCGGCGACGCTCCACCACCAACTCGATCACCTCGCGGAGATCTCCCGCCGCCGACGACGAGCCACGGAGGGCGACGGGGCGGTTCATCCACGAACGGCTCGACCCGTCGCCGTCAGCCTCGACCACCCGATTCGAGGAGGCTCCTACCTGCCGGCGCATCCTCGCGCTCGACACCGAGAGCGAAGAACGCGCCCAACGCGTGCAGCTAGGAAAGAGGAACACCACGACGCGGTCGCAGCATCGAATGCCAGGGCGGACACGAAGCCATGACCCCGTCGCTGGTCGACTGGTCACCTTCGTCCACGGTCAGGCAGCCCCCGGCCCCACGCGGACCTCGAGTCCCACACGAGCGTCGCGACGGACGGCACCCCCCGCCCAAGCTGCCGTTCTAGTGCATTCTACACTCTTCGTAGTAGCCCAACCCTAATTGCATCCTACACTCTTCGGCGCACGTCGCTCACTACTTGCACCCTACCCGCACCCGCGTCCCATCATGCACCATGCACACTTCGCGGGTCGCGCAGCTTGGCTGCATCACCTCGCATCTACGCGGAACGCTGGGCGCACCTCGACCGTGCTCCTCCAGCCCTGGACGGGCGTCGTCATCGCCCCCACCCCGTCGCCCGTGCTCGACCTCTGGGAGCCGTCTGCTCCGTGACCGACCCTCCGACGGCCGGACCGCTCTGCAGCGCGCTTTCCGGGCGCTCAGCTCCGGAGCACGCCCTTCGATGCTTCCTTGACCTCGCCGCGCTCGAGGAGAAGTCGCTCATCGGCAACCGCCTTGGCGAAGGCGTCGTCGTGGGTCACGACGATGACGACGGCTCCGCGGTCGGCCTCGGCGCGGACGACCTTCCCGAGGACGGCGACGCCGTCCTTGTCGAGCCCGGTGGTCGGCTCGTCCAAGAGGAGGAGCATCGGCTCGTGGACAAGAGCGCGCGCGAGCGCCACGCGCTGCCGCTGGCCACGTGAATAGGTCCGGAACGGCCGCTCGGCGAATGCGGCGAGGAGGAACCGCTCGCGGGCCGCCTCGAACGCCGCGTCGACGGGGATCCCATGGAGACGGGCGGAGAGCTCGATGTTCTCTCGCCCGGTGAGGTCGGCGTAGCAGAGCGCGTCGTGGCCGACCCAGCCGAGCGCACGGCGGACAGCCTCGCGCGTCTTGCCGAGGCTGCCGTGCGAAACCTTCCCGGAGGTCGCCGCGGCGAGAGTCCCCACGATGGCGAGCAGCGTCGACTTCCCCGAGCCGTTGGCGCCGGTGACGACCGACACCTTGCCGGCGCTGAATCGAGCGCTGACCCCACGGAGCGCACGCACGGCGGGCGGATAGGTCTTCGTCACGCCGGCGAGATCGACTCGAAGGACTGCACTGCTCTCGGCCACGGCGGGAGGTTGCCGCGGTTTTCCACGAGGTGGAAGCCCTTGCTAACCAGTTGGACGGTCAGGGACGCGGCGCGACCGGCCCACCTTCCCCCACGGCCGAGATTTTCCGCGCATACGGTCGGGGGCGCGACCGCGACCGACGAGGCAGCGAACGCTACCCGATCATCACTATCGCCCCTTTTGTCGTCGAGGTCGATCTCGCGGCCCCCCCGAAGAGCCGTGCAGTTCTTCAGAGAATAGGCCGGCTCGAAACGCTTGGTCTCCGAAAGACCGTGCTATTCTGGCCCCTATGACTGCTGCTGCGGCTCTGCTCGGCGAAGAGCTCCCGCTGATCCAGAAGCTGCGGCAGGCCGTGGAGGGGGCCCTCGAAGGGAAACAAGATGCCGTCGAGCTCGCGCTCGTCGCTCTCCTCGCACGTGGTCACCTCCTCATCGAGGATGTCCCCGGCGTCGGCAAGACGACGCTTGCACGCGCCCTCGCCCGCTCGGTCGGCGGCGAGCTGCGACGCATCCAGTTCACGAGCGATCTCCTCCCGAGCGACGTCATCGGCGTCTCCGTCTACGACCAGCGCACGAGCAACTTCACCCTTCGTCAGGGACCGATCTTCGCGAACGTGCTCCTGGCCGACGAGATCAACCGAGCGAGCCCGCGAACACAGTCCGCGCTCCTCGAGGCGATGAACGAGCAACAGGTCTCGATCGACGGCGTCTCCAATCCTCTGCCGGACCCGTTCTTCGTCATCGCGACTCAGAACCCGCAGGACTTCGCCGGCACCTACCCGCTGCCCGAGTCGCAGCTCGATCGCTTCATCCTCCGCCTCCGCATCGGCTACCCGCCGCCGCAGGTCGAGATGCGCCTCCTTCTCGAGGGCAACTCGGACACCGCGCGAGACGTTCCGGTCGTCCTCGATCCCGCGCGTCTCGTCGCGCTCCAGCGTCAGGTGGACCGCGTGACGATCGAGCACTCGCTCCTCAGCTATCTCCAGGCGCTCGTCCTCGCGACGCGCACGGCGCCCGTCCTCTCGCTCGGCACGTCGACCCGCGGAGCCATGGCGCTCGGCAAGGCGGCCCGCGCGCGCGCTCTCGTGCGCGGACGGAGCTACTGCATCGCCGACGACATCCACGATCTCGCCGTTCCGGTGCTTGCTCACCGGGTGCGTCTCTCGACTCACTCCGACGGGTTCGTCCCCTCGCGGGACGAGGCCGAGAGCGCCGTCCGCGACATCGTCGCCCGCGTCCCCGTCCCTGTCTGACCCCTCCCATCGATGGTGGGAGGTGGGCTCATCATGAAGACCGCCGAGCCGAGCAACCCTGCGCTCACGGGAGAGCCCGCGTCGATGCGAGCGCCGGAGAGCCGTGTCCTGCGGCAGCCTTCGGGCAGCTCACGCGGCTCGGACGCGAACGGCCCGGCCAAACGCTTCCGATGGCCGTGGCAGAGGCTGCGTGCCGCGCGAAAGCTCAAGGTCACGCGCGAGGGGAAGTTCTTCGTCGGCATCACGCTCGGCGTGGGATTCGCCGCCATCAACACCGGCAACAACCTCCTCTACCTGCTGCTCGGCATGCTCCTCGCGCTCATCATCGTGAGCGGGCTCATGAGCGAGCTCAGTCTGCGCGATCTCACCGTGGTTCGCCGACTCCCCCTTCGCGCGCAGGTGGGCCGGCCGCATCTGGTCGAGATCGAGGTCTTCAATCACAAGAAGCGCGTGCCGTCGTACGCGATCGAGGTAGAGGACCTCCGCGCGGGACAGCCGGCGGACAAACGCTGCTTCTTCCTCAAGATCAGCCCGAAGAGCGCGCAGGTCGCCGCGTACCGGCGAACACCTGCCAAGCGCGGGCGCGACAAGCACGTCGGATTCCGGATCGCGACGCGCTTCCCGTTCGGTCTCTTCGAGAAGTCCCGTGAGGTCCCCGCCGAAGGCGAGCTCATCATCTATCCCGCGGTCGATCCGCTCGAGCTCCCTGCGCTCGCGGCGGGGAGGCATCCCGGCGGACAATCCACATTCGGCCGCGGACACGGCGACGACTACCTCGGCCTCAAGCTGCTTCGCGACGGCGAAGACCGGCGCGACATCCACTGGAGAAAGAGCGCAGCGGTCGGCCAGCTCGTCATGCGTGAGCGTGCGCGGGAGGCGCGTCCCGACGTCGTCCTCCCGCTCGACGTCGTCCGAAGCGATGACGCCAAGGACGATTGGTTCAATACCTTCGAGCGCCGCATCCGCGACGTCGCGTCCCGCGCGGTCGCGCACATCAAGCGCGGCGACGCAGTGACGATCAAGACCACCGCGACCGAGACGGTCCGCGGTGATCGCACCACCGGCGCCGATCGACTGCTCCGCTTCCTCGCCCTCGTCGAGTCGGTGACCTCGTCCGAGCTCGCGGCGCGCACCACGAAGGCCGACCAGACGCCGCCGCGACCGAAGCTCGAGGTTCCGAGCCCGATCCCGGCACCGGAAGGGGCTGCCGAATGAGGTTCGGTCTCGTCCACCGGATCATGACCGACGCGCTGGCGGCGCTCGGTGTCCTCGCGGTCGTGAACACCGCGGGAATGTCGACCTGGACGACGGGCTTCATCCTCGCCGGGCTCGCGCTGGCGCTGGCAGTCCCGGAGGGGTGGCAATCGCGACCCGCGCTCCGGCACTTCGCGACGATCGGGCCGCTCACGTTGTTCGCCGTCCAGGGAGTCCGGCTCCTTGCAGGGCGGCCAGCGCTCGACGTGGCGGTCGAGTTCGCGGCGATCCTGCAGATCATCCGCATGGCGACACGACGCGGAGCGGCTCACGATCAGCAGATCATCGTCCTCGCGCTTCTCCACTTCGTCGCAGGTACGGTGCTCGGCGGAGGGATCTCGTACGGCCTCTGCTTCGTCGGCTTCCTGATCGTCGCGCCCGGCGCGCTCGTCCTCAGTCACCTCCGTCGCGAGGTCGAAGGGAACTATCGCCAGGGCGCACGGGACCGCACCGGTCTCCCCGTCGACGTGCCGCGCATCCTCCGGAGCCGCCGCGTCGTCGGACGCGGGTTCCTCGCGACCACCTGCCTCCTCTCCGTTCCGATCTTCCTCTTCACTGCAGCACTCTTCGTTCTCTTCCCGCGCGTCGGACTCTCGCTGCTCCTCCTGAACCATCGCAACGGCGACCGCATGATCGGGTTCTCCGACAAGGTCGACCTCGGCGAGGTCGGAGCGATCCGCGACGTGCCGGCGCTCGCACTGCGCTTCGACGTCCAGGATCTCCCCGAGCCTCGACCGCAGAAGCTCACGCTTCGCCTCCGCGGCACCGCGTTCGACAAGTACGACGGCCGCCGCTGGGAGCGCACGCTCTCGAAGACGCATGTGAGCAACTTCAGGAGCAACGAGCTCCTCGCGATCGCGCGACTGCCGGATCCCTCGCGCGACCGCGTCGTCACGATCGACCTCGAGCCGATCGAGCCGCCGGTGGTCTTCCTCCCTCCGCGCACCGTCGCGCTCCAGCTCCGCACCCAGCAGCAGGCGATCGTCGGAGAACCGCTCGAGCTGTCGAAGGGGCCCGAAGGTGAGGTCCGCTACTCCGGAGAGGGCGCGCACGGCCTTCGCTACGACGCGTACATCGCGACGGACCGTGAGCCCATCGTCGAGCCCCTACCGCCCCAGGATCGACCGCGCTACCTCGAGCTCCCTCCCGACACGCCCGAGCGCATCGCGCAGCTCGCGCACGAGTGGGCCGACGGACAGCCGACGAGCTACCTGAAGGCCAAGGCGATCGAGGAGCGCCTCAAACACGACTTCAAGTACCAGCTCGGATCTCCGTCGGGCGGTAAGCCGCAACCCGTCGACCACTTCCTCTTCGAGTCGAAGAAGGGCCACTGCGAGTTCTTCTCCACCGCGATGGCGATCATGTTGCGCGAGCTCGGCATCCCGTCGCGCAACGTCACTGGCTTCGTCGGAGGTACGTACAACCGCTTCGGTCGCTACTACGCCGTCCGCCAGGGCGACGCGCACTCATGGGTCGAGGCGTACATCGAAGATCCGGTCAACGGATGGGTCACGTTCGACCCGACGCCCACGTCCGGCGCGCAGCCGCTGCAGGACACGAGCGGTGCGTGGGTCTACGTCCGCGATCTGCTCGAGGCGCTCTCGCAGCGGTGGAATCGCTACGTCATCGGCTACGACCTCAAGACCCAGGTGCGGCTCTTCGACGACCTCAGCCGCCGGTACGAGCGGCTGCGCGCGCAGACAGGCACGAACCGCGGCGTGATGGAGAAGGCGACCCGTCCAACCGTGCTCGCCGGCGCCCTCCTCGTAGTGGCCGTCGGCGGCTACGTGCTCTGGCGGCGCCGCCGGGGGACGAAGTCTGCATCGCCCGACGCGCCGCCGGGGCCGCGAGTCGACCCACAGCTCGAGCTCGCAGCTGCGCTCTACCGAACGCTGGAGGTCGCGCTCGCCACGCAGGGCGTGCCGCGTCCGCCGTCGCTTCCGCCGCTCCGCCATGCAGAGGAGCTCAAAGGCCGCGGCCATCCGCTCGCCGAGCCGATCCTCGACCTCACGAACCGCTACCTCGAAGCGCGCTTCGGCAACGTGCCCATGGACGAGAGCGCGCAGCGAGACTTCGAGCGCCGCGTGAAGGAGATCCGCTCGTTCAAGCAGGTACCTGCCGCCGTCGACAGCGTGCCGTAGAGACAGCTCGCCCTCCGTGGCGCGAACGTGAGCAGATCGTCAGCGCGATTGCGCTTGCATGCTACACGCATCAAGATTCGGCCTCGTGCCGTTCTCCGGTGCGCGCACTCATGAGCTCTGGGCAGACGGGCATGCCACCACCCGTGCTCATTGAATGACTGGAGACGTCGACGAGGCCGCGACGAAGAGGGAGTTTACAGGGAGACAGGGAGCGAGAGATACATTCTTCACTTTCGACCTCGTGCCTCGTTGGCCTCAGGAAATGAAGATCTCACTTCCAAGCTTCATGGGCCTTCCCCAAACGGTGCGCCTTCCAAGCTCCGGCCCGAGACCTTCGGGAGAGGGTGCAGTGTGTCGACTGCTCGCTCTAGGGCTCCTCTTCGCTCTAACGCTCCTCGTCGTTCGAGGAGCGAGAAGCGACCTCGTGCCGGGACGACTCGCGACCGCGTACTCTCCGTAGGAGCCGGCAGCCGGCAATGACGCCAGTGCCTGTGCTGAAACACCTCGCAGGTCGAAAGCGAGGCTCGAATTCTGCGAGCAGAATCGCGCAAGCGATTCTGGGAGCCCCACGAGGGTACAGGTCGAGAAGGAAGCAGGGCCGTCTTCCTCCCTGTCTCCCTGTCTCCCTGTGAATCTCTCTCTTTCTCACTTTCCTCGCGTGTGTGCGCAAGCCAATCACGCGAGAGTGCAGCGCGCCTTGCCAACTACCGCTCTGCGAACACGCGGGTTGCACAGCGTCATGACGCCCAAGCCTCCATCATCCCCCCTCTCGTAAGTGCGGACGGGAGCGAGGCCCGACGTAACCCCATCGCGCGGACGGAAGCCATGAGCGAGCTCCCGTGGCGCTGGCGCGAGATGCGCGAGCGCCACGGGAGAGAACGACGAGCTCAGTTCGTCAGGCGTGGCGCGAACGTCAGCTGACCGTCGGCGCCACGGTCGATGAGGAGCTGCGTGCCGGGCGGATACTCGCCGGCGATGACGTGCTTCGCGAGCGGGTCTTCCAGGTACCGCTGGATGGCGCGCTTGAGCGGTCGCGCGCCGTACTGCGGATCCCAGCCCACCTCCGCGAGGAGGTCCTTCGCCGCCGGAGTGAGCTCCACGAAGATGTCGCGCTTCGCGAGCCGCGCCGAGAAACGCCGGAGCTGGATGTCGATGATCGCGTGGATGTCCCGCCGATCGAGGAGGTTGAACACGACCGTCTCGTCGAGGCGGTTCAGGAACTCGGGGCGGAAGGCCTTGCGGACGTCGTCGAGCACGGAGCGCTGGATGAGCTCCTTCTTGTCGCCCTCGGGGAGGTCGCGCTCGCTGATGGCCTGGATGTGCTGCGAGCCGATGTTGCTCGTAAGGATGATGACGGTGTTCTTGAAGTTCACCGTCCGACCCTGGCCGTCGGTGAGGCGACCGTCGTCGAGCACCTGGAGCAGCACGTTGTAGACGTCGGGGTGCGCCTTCTCGACCTCGTCGAACAGGATGACCGAGTACGGGCGACGGCGAATCGGCTCGGTGAGCTGACCGCCCTCCTCGTAGCCGACGTACCCGGGAGGTGCGCCGATGAGGCGGCTCACCGTGTACTTGTCGTGGAACTCGCTCATGTCGAGGCGCAGCATCGCGCGCTCGTCGTCGAAGAGGAACTCGGCGAGCGCGCGCGCGAGCTCGGTCTTGCCTACGCCGGTCGGGCCGAGGAAGAGGAAGCTGCCGATCGGGCGGTTCTCGTCACCGAGCCCCGCGCGTGAGCGTCGGACTGCATTGGCGACCGCGACCAGCGCGTCTTCCTGTCCAACCACGCGCTTGCGCAGCTCGTCCTCGAGGCGAAGCAGCTTCTGCATCTCGCCCTCGAGCATCTTGACCACGGGGATGCCCGTCCACTTCGCGATGATCGCCGCGACGTCCTGATCGGTGACCTCCTCCTTCAGATAGGCGGTCTTCTCCTGGACCTTCGCGAGATTGCGTCGGAGCTCCTCGATGCGCTTCTCGAGCTCGGGGATCTTGCCGTAGCGGATCTCGGCGGCCTTGCCGAGGTCACCGCGACGCTGGGCCGTCTCCGCCTCCGTGCGCAGGTCCTCGAGCTTCGGCGTTGCCTTGCGGATCTCGTCGATGACCTCCTTCTCCTTGAGCCACTGCGCCTTCATGGCGTCGATCTGCTCTTTGAGCTCGGAGATCTCGCGCTTGATGTCGTCGAGGCGCGCCTTGCTCGCCGCGTCACGCTCCTTCTTGAGCGCCTCCTGCTCGATCTGGAGCTGGAGGAGCCGGCGCTGCACGGCGTCGATCTCCGCCGGCATGCTGTCGACCTCCATCTTGATCTTGGAGGCCGCCTCGTCGACGAGGTCGATCGCCTTGTCCGGGAGGAAGCGATCGGTGAGATAGCGATCCGACAGCATCGCAGCGGCGACGAGCGCCGCGTCCTGGATACGAATCCCGTGATGGACCTCGTAGCGCTCCTTCAGGCCGCGCAGGATCGCGATCGTGTCCTCGACGGTCGGCTGATTGACGTAGACCGGCTGGAAGCGCCGCTCGAGCGCCGCGTCCTTCTCGATACGCTTCTTGTACTCGTCGAGCGTCGTGGCGCCGATACAGCGAAGCTCGCCGCGCGCGAGGGCCGGCTTGAGCAGGTTCGCGGCGTCCATCGAGCCTTCGGCAGCGCCGGCTCCGACGATCGTGTGGATCTCGTCGATGAAGAGGATGATCTGACCGGAGGCCGCCTCGACCTCCTTGAGGACCGCCTTCAGCCGATCCTCGAACTCGCCGCGGAACTTCGCTCCGGCGACGAGAGCGCCCATGTCGAGCGAGACGAGGCGCTTGTTCTTGAGCGACTCGGGCACGTCGCCCTTGATGATGCGCTGGGCGATTCCTTCGACGATCGCCGTCTTGCCGACGCCCGGCTCGCCGATGAGCACCGGATTGTTCTTCGTGCGCCGCGAGAGGACCTGCATCACGCGACGAATCTCCTCGTCGCGACCGATGACGGGATCGACCTTGCCCTTGCGAGCGGCCTCGGTGAGGTCACGGCAATACTTCTCGAGCGCCAGGAACTTCCCCTCGGGCTCGCGATCCGTGACGCGCTGGGCTCCTCGCACGGACGCGAGCGACGACAGCAGCTTGTCGTGGGTGACGCCGCCGGAGGCCACCATGGCGGACTGCACCTCGCGATCGTGCTTGGAGAGCGCGAGGAGGAAGTGCTCGACGGAGATGAAATCGTCCTTGAGCGTCTTCGCTTCGTCCTCCGCACGACGGATGACCTCCATCGTCCTGCGCGAGAGCGTCGGCTCGGCGCCGCCGGACACGCGCGGGAGCTTCGCAACGTACTCGTCGACACGACCGAGGAGCGCGTCGGCGTCGCCTCCGGCCTTGATGAAGATTGGAAGGGCGATTCCACCCTCCTGCTCGAACATCGCTTGGATGAGGTGCTCCGGCGTGATCTCCGGATTACCTCGACGGCTAGCGAGATCCGCTGCGGCGCGGAACGCCTCCTGGCTCTTCGTCGTCATCCGATCGGGACGCATCGGCAAACTCTCCCTTCGTCGCCCGATCCACGCACGTGAACCGGGACACCACCCTATGAGATCCTCTCTACAGGACCTCGACCGCGACGCCTCTCTCGCATCGCCAAGGGCACCTTAATCACGGGCATGTGCCCTGCAATGGGTCTCGAGCGCAGCCAGCGTCCGCCGGGTTCACGGAACACAACACGACGGGAACGGCCCGCCGTCTCTCGGGCAGACGGACGCGCACTTGTTCGTTCCGCAGATGGAGCCTCGTACTGTGCCCCCGTCCAGGCACTGCACCGCGACGTCGTAAGTCTCCGGCGCCGAGCCACGGAGATCGCGACCACAGTAGAAGCCGTCAGGTCGACCCGCGCAGTCGTCACATTGATCGGGGAACCCCGTCGGCATCGGCGCGCAGCCGGACGGGCAGTGCCGAACGCACGTTGCCTTCGAACCTGCGCTGCAAACGACGAGATCGTTCGCGCGATCCCCTGCAGGCGGATAGGAGGTGAAGACCGGGTTCTTCGCGCACGTCGCGAGCTTCTGGCCGTTGCAGTCGACCGCGCCGACCGGAAAGGTCGGGTCGCAGGGCGGCGGAAACGGGGTCTGCCCCGTATCAGTATTGGCCTCTTCGCCAGCGTCCGCTACCGCCGCCTCGAAGCCGTCTCCGCTCGCGTCGTCGAGGACGCCGGCCTCCACGGGAACGTCATCGAAGGCGATGAGGAAGGTGCATCCCGTCGCCGCCGCGGCGAGCACCGCCGGAGCGAGCACCAACGCGATGACGAGCTCCGCGGACCGGTGCATCCAAGCCGATCGTACCCTGCACCTGGCGCCCTTGAACATGGGGTCGCCAGGGCAGACGAGCTCCCGTCGTCCGCGTAGCTACGCCGAAGCCGCGCGACCGCCGCTGGGCGTGGTTGGCGTACGCGCCAGCCGCGGCCGAACCCCAGCCGTCGCAAGAGGCTGGGGCTCCGCCGCGGGAAGTCGGGCGTGCCCGACCTCGTCGCTCAGATGTCGAGGTTGCGAACGTTGAGCGCGTTCTTCTCGATGAAGTCGCGGCGCGGCTCCACCTGATCGCCCATCAGGATGGTGAAGACCTGATCGGTCTGCACGGCGTCGTCGAGACGCACCTGGAGCATCACGCGGGCGTTCGGGTCGAGGGTCGTCTCCCAGAGCTGCTCCGGGTTCATCTCGCCGAGGCCCTTGTAGCGCTGGAGGTTCCAGCCCTTGCGACCACGCGCTTCGATGTGGTCCCAGAGAGCGTCGGCGTCCTCGAGCTCGAGCTCGTTCTCCTTGTTGTCCGGGGCCTCGGCGTCGTCGGTGCCCTTCACCGTCTTGGCGAAGTAGGGCGCCGGACCGATGGAGCGGACGTCCTGCTCGATCGCGTAGAGCTCCTCGTACTCGGCCGACTCGACGAGCGACCAGTCGATCGTGACCTCGCTCGCGGCCGAACCGGGACGCGGCTTGATCGTGAGCGTGGCCGCGCCGTGCTCGGCCTCCTGACCGATGTCGATCGTGAGCGGGAAGATGTCCGGGTACTTCTTCTCGAGGCGTGCGCGAATGAGCGGCACCGCCTGCTTGACCTTCTCGACGTCGCGGAGCTCGGCCTTGCCGAGGCCGCTCGCGCGGAGGACGGCCGACACGATCTTCGCATCGGCGCGGCGATCGATCTTCGAGAGCGCCTTGCGGAAGCCGCGGAGGCGCTCGGCGAGATGGAGCAGCGGCTTACCCGAGAGATGAGGGCCCTTCGAGGCGCGAACGGCGAGGCTCTCGACGCCCTGCTCGAGGAAGAACCGGTCGAGCGCGGCCTGGTCCTTCATGTACATGCCCTTCTTGCCCTTCCAGACGCGGTAGAGCGGGGGCTGCGCGATGTAGAGGTAGCCCTTCTCGAGCAGCTCCGGCATCTGGCGATAGAAGAACGTCAGAAGCAGCGTGCGGATGTGGCTTCCGTCGACGTCGGCATCGGTCATCAGCACGATATGGTGGTAGCGAAGCTTCGCGATGTCGAAGCTGCCGCCCTGCTCCGGGCTGCCGATCCCGCAGCCGAGCGCGGTGATGAGCGTCCCGATCTCGGCCGACGAGAGCATCTTGTCGAGGCGCGCGCGCTCGACGTTGAGGATCTTGCCGCGGAGCGGGAGGATCGCCTGGAACTTGCGGTCGCGCCCCTGCTTGGCGGAACCACCGGCGCTGTCTCCCTCGACGATGTAGATCTCGCTCGTCTCGGGGTCGCGGCTCTGGCAGTCGGCGAGCTTGCCCGACAGGCTCGTGTAGTCCATCGAACCCTTGCGCACGACCTCGCGCGCCTTGCGGGCCGCCTCGCGCGCCTTCGCCGCGAGGATCGTCTTCTCGACGATCTTGCGCGCCGTGCCCGGGTTCTCCTCGAAGAAGCGACCGAGCTTCTCGATGACGACGTTCTCGACGACGGTCTTCGCCTCGCTCGTGACGAGCTTGTCCTTCGTCTGCGACGAGAACGACGGATCGGGGAGCTTCACGCTGATGACGGCGGTGAGACCCTCGCGGATGTCCTCGCCGGTGAGGCCGTTCTTGACCTCCTTGAAGAGATTCGCCGTCGTTCCGTAGCTGTTGAACACGCGGGTGAGCGCGCCCTTGAACCCGGTGAGGTGCGTGCCGCCATCCTTGTTGTGGATGTTGTTCGTGTACGGGAAGATCTGCTCCGCGTACGTCGAGTTCCACTGGAGCGCGACCTCGACGACGATCGGCGCGCCCGACTCGGACGGGGACTCCGCCACGATGTGCACGACCTTCTCGTGCACCGGCTCCTTCGTCTTGTTGAGGTGCT
This sequence comes from Myxococcales bacterium 68-20, assembly GCA_001899635.1. Classification (GTDB taxonomy): domain Bacteria; phylum Myxococcota_A; class Polyangia; order Polyangiales; family Polyangiaceae; genus Labilithrix. Next base: position 136,758 of record MKVQ01000020.1, read on the forward strand.
CGACGAACTCGCGGATCCCGCCCTTGTACTCGAACGTCTCCTGGCGGCCCTCGCCGCGCTCGTCGGTGAGCGTGATGATGAAGCCGGCGTTGAGGAACGAGAGCTCGCGAAGACGGCTCGCGAGGATGTCGTAGCTGTACTCCGTGATCGTGAAGATCTGCGGATCCGGCTTGAAGGTGACCTTGGTGCCGGTCTTGTCCGTCTCACCGATGACGGAGATCGACGAGGCCGGAGCGCCCCTTCGGTACTCCTGGAAGTTGACCTTGCCGGCGCGCTTGATCTCGAGCTTGAGCCATTCGCTCACCGCGTTGACCGCGCTCACGCCGACGCCGTGGAGACCGGCGGAGACCTTGTAGCTCGAGTGGTCGAACTTCCCGCCCGCGTGGAGGATGGTCATCACGACTTCGGCCACGTCGATGTCGCGACCGAGCTTCTTCGACTGCTCCTCGTGCCGTCCGACCGGGATGCCTCGGCCGTTGTCCTCGACCGTGATCGAGCCGTCGAAGTGGATCGTCACGTCCATGCGGGAGCAGTGGCCGGCCAGATGCTCGTCGACCGCGTTGTCGACGACCTCCCAAACGAGATGATGCAGACCGGACCCGTCGTGGACGTCGCCGATGTACATGCCGGGGCGCTTACGAACCGCCTCGAGACCTTCGAGGACGGTGATGCTCTCGCTGCCGTAGTTGGACGGGGGCGAAGGCTCGGGCGGGATGGCTCCAGACGTGGTGCTCTCGCTTCGATCGCTCGTGACTTCGTCGGTCGGCATGGGTCTTTGAAGCGCTTTCCGAGTCCCGCGGACGGAGCTTTCTCCGTTTGTTCCGCGGACAAGATCCGGGTTTGAGACAGAGGGTGCACCAGGGAACGACGTACCTCGTTCCGGAACCGCACCCCGGTTTCCGGGAATGAGAATGGCGGGGATGTCGAGTATACGATTCCACCCCCGAAACGGCAAGCGTAAAAGCCAAACTTTGCGGCCAGATTCCCGCTAGTTAGCCCACGTCACCAGCGCCCGCAGCCGTTGGTCGCGCGCCCGCTCGGAGCCTTGGCGTCGCGCCCCGCGGCCCCCCTGCTTGACATGCTGAGTCGCCCCCCGAAGCCGCAGGAATCCGCACGTCAAACAACGCGAGAAACTCGCTCGAGGTAGCCGCCTCGGATCGAGAAGTCGGACCGCGGCGCGTCCCTGCCCGTATCGATGAGCTCCGGCCGCGTGGTGGTGAGGATCACCTGTCCCTCCTGGTCGCGGAGGAACGAGAACAGCGCCGCGGTACGCTCACGATCGAGCTCGCTCGACACGTCGTCGAGCAAGAGAACGGGCCGCACGCCGCGCGCCGATCCGATCACGTCGATCTCGGCCGACTTGAGCGCGAGGGTCACGGCCCGATGTTGTCCCTGCGAGGCGATACCGCGGACCGCGTGCCCCGAGATCGCGAGCGTCAGATCGTCGCGATGAGGACCGACGCCCGCGCTGCCGCGCCGGAGATCGATCGGCCGGCGACGCTCGAGCTCTTCTTGGTACGCAGCTTCGTCGCGAGGTGCCCCGGGCGCGTAGGCCACGTCGAGGACGAGATCCGGCGCGGCGATGCGCGCAAACGCGGCCTTCGTGCCCTCCGCCAGCAGCTCACCGGCCCGCGCGCGATGGTCCATGAGCGCGAGCCCATGGCGAACGCAGAGCGTCTCCCACTCGACGAGATCGCGTGCCGATGCGCCTCGCGTCTCGAGCGCACGCTGCCGCGCACGAAGCGCCTTCGTGTAGCGCTCCAGCTCGTCCATCGCAGCCGGTGCAAGGTAGAGCGCCGTACGATCGAGCAACCGGCGTCGCTCCGAGCTCGCTCCCATCGAGAGTGCGATCTCGCCCGGATGAAACACGACCATCGGCGTTCGCACCGCGTAGGCGGCGAGGGTCGACGGGCGCTTGTCGTCGATCTTCACCATGCGCGCGCCCGCACGAATCCCGACCGACTGCACGCGCGCATCGCCGTCCTCGACGACACGCCCTCGCACACTCGCGAGCTCGTGCTCGAACGCGACGACATCGGTCATCTTCGACGAGCGGAAGCTCTTCGATGTCGCAAGGACGTAGACCGCCTCGAGCAGGTTCGTCTTGCCCTGCCCGTTGTCGCCGGCGACGACGTTGAACCGTTCGCCGAGCTCGACATCGACGCTCACGAGGTTCCGGAACGACCGGACCTGCACCTGCTCGACGCGAAGCGGCCTCACGCGAACGCGATCCTAGCTCCCGCTCTCGATCGCCGGAGGGCAGGCTGCCACCGGAGCTCGGAGAGCGACGCCGGAGAGCACGACCGGCGCCACCGTAGTGCTCGCGGCGACTGCTCGAACGACGCGAGCACGAGCGACGTCAGATGCGCATCGGCATCACGACCGACAAGAACTGCCGATCGGACGACGTCGTCGCGCCTGCAGGACGAAGCACCGCGGGATCGAGCTCGCCGGAGAGACCAATCGCGACCTCTTCGTCGTTGATCGCCGCAAGCACGTCGAGGAAGTACTTCGCGTTGAAGCCGATGCTCATGTTCGGCCCCGAGTACTCGACGGGGATCTCGTCGAAGCCGTCGCCGCTCTCGGGCGACTCGCTGGTGATGCGCATCGAGCCCTTCGTGAGCGAGAGCTTCACACCGCCCGTACGCTCGCTCGCCGCGACCGACACTGCCTTGAGCGCATCCGCGAGGCCCGAGCGCGGAGCACGGACGACCTTCTCGCTCGCTTGCGGGATCACCTGGGAGTAGGGCGGGAACTGCGCGTCGACGAGCTTCACGCTGAACGTCGTGCCCGCGCCCTGGAAGAACGCGCTCGCGCCGCTCTGGGTGATGAGCAGCTCAGGCTTCTTCCGCTCGCCATCCGCGTTCGTCGTGCCGCCATCCGCGAGCATCTCGTCGCACAGCCGGCGGAGCTCCTGGATTGCCTTGAGCGGGATGAGCATCGTCGCCGACGCCTGGCGGCCGGAGACCTTCACGTCGACCTTCGAGAGCCGGTGCCCGTCGGTGGTGACCATGCGCACGATGTCGCCGTCCCACTCGAAGAGCGCGCTGTTGAGATGCGCGCGCGTCTCGTCGGTGGAGATCGAGAAGTGCGTCTTCGCGATCAGCTCCGCGAGCACATCGACGTCGAGCGCGAGCGTCGGTGAGCCCTCAGCCGGCTGCGGGAGCGGGGGAAAGTCCTCGCCCGGCATGCCGCGAAGCGTGTACCGACGCGCGGTCCCGCTGGCCTTGATCGTCGTGGTCGCGTTGTCCTGCGAAGCGATGACGACCGGTCCTTCCGGCATCATCTTCACGCGCTCGAAGAGGTCCTTCGCCGACACGGCGACGCTGCCGCCCTTCGCGATCTCCGCCGGGATTCGGCCGATGAGCGAGAGGTACAGGTCGGTGGCGGCGAGCCTCAGCGCGTTGTTCCCGTCGGCGGCGAGCAGGACGTTCGCGAGCACGGGCATCGTGCTCTTGCGCTCAGCGACACCCTGCATCCGAGCGACGATCTTCAGCAGGTCCTTCTTCGCGACGGTGAGCTCCATCTCGTTCCTTCGGCGCTGAAATACATCAGCGGCGCATGCCAATTCGGGGCCCACGCCCCGACGCCCCGCAGACCGCGGTTCTTTGGCCCGATTCAATTGCCCGGGGTAACCTTCGACGTCAAGGGGCCACGGTCCCTCTCGAACCGAGCCTTTCCAGGTCAGTCAATCTGCCTGCAGCTCGGCTCTCCTCTCCGCGGGTCTCTCATGGAAGGAGAGGTATTAAATTAACTGACCGTAGAACTAGGCCCTGTGGGGTCCGGGGATAACCCGTATAGCCGAGGGATCTCGGCGACTTGCCGTTTTCTTGACTGGGGACTCGCTTGGGATGAAGATCCGGGCTCCCAGGGGAAGGAATTGTCCCACGTGGACTCCTCAGGTCCGTCCGCCGGATCTCCCCACCCTGGCCAGCCGATCTATCCACAGGGTCGAACGGGATAGAAAAGAGCTCGGCCGTTCGGTCCTGAGACGACGGGCGCGACGCGCTACCTCCCGAGCGCGATGACGGCGGCGTAGACGGCCCGGACGACGGCGCCCATTCGCCGGTAGTCGAGCGTCTCGGGGCGATCGCGGTCCGTGTGGTAGGCGCTGTTTCGCAAGAAGGCGGTGTCCGTGACCATCAGCGCCGTGTAGCCGGCGCCCCAGTAGTTGCGATGGTCCGACCAATCGAGGCCGGGGACGGTGAAGGGCCCGGTCATCGAGTAGGTCGGGATCGCACCGGTCCCGAGCATCGCGCTCTTCACTGTGCGCGCGAGCGGCGCGTCATCGTCTCGCCCCACCAGCGCGATGAAGTCACCGCGACTCGGATAGAAGGGACGAACGGCGAAGTGGGGATAGCGCTGGCTGTCCGGCGCGTCGGAGAAGTAGCCGATCATCTCGAGCGCGAGCATTCCTCGAACGCGGATGCCCTTCTTCGCGAGTGCCCGTGCATGGCGCGCGCTTCCCATCTCCGTGGTGGCGAAGAAGGGCGGTTCCTCCAGCGTGTAGGCGACGAGGTCTATGCGGGTCCGGAGATCGCGCGTGGCACCGAGCTGCCGAGCCAGCTCGAGCAGGCCTGCGACGCCGCTCGCATTGTCGTCGGCTCCCGGGTGAGGCCCGCACGCGTCGTAGTGGGCGCCGACGACGATACGCTCCGCGTCGTCGTTCGAAGGGCCGAACGAGGCGACCACGTTTCGGAAGGTCACGCCCTGGACGTCGCGATGTCCGCCGCCGTCGACCTCGAAGGTCTGCTCTTCGACCCGCGCACCGGTGTCCACGAACGTGCTCGCGATGAACGAGGCCGCGCCGTCGAGGCCCTCGCGCGAGCTCACGTCGCGCGGGAAGAAGCGCTCGGTGAGCGTTCGCACGTCGGCTTCGAGACGCGCCGGGTCGATGGGGACCGGGACGGTTGCTGCGTCCGGATCCGCCCGTACGAACGGCTGCGTCGTCGTCAGCCAGAGCCAGGCGAGGAAGAGCGCGCACGGCACCGCAACCACGCCATGGGGGGCTCGCCGGAGCATCCTCGAGAGGCGCTCGTGGGTCTGCGCGAGGCGTTCACGCAAGCTCATGCATCGAACGTGACACGTGGCGCTCGGGATCCGTTCCCGTCGCGATGCAAATGCGGGCCTCGCGCTCAGACCTCCTGCGGAGGTGCCTGCTGCCTCCCGCTGAAGCCCATTGGCTTGCCGGGACGCTACGGTGCCGCGTGCGCGCCCCGCCGTTCGCGAGCGCCCCGGCTGCGACGGGAGGTCAGGCTGCGCCGTCCAGCGCCCGCTGAGGGCCGCGGTGCGTCCGGTCTTCGCTCGCCGTGCGGAGGTCAGCCAGCGCCGTCCAGCGCCCGCTGAGGGCCGTGGCGGGCCCGGTCTCGGGTTCGGAGCGACGGGAGGTCAGGCTGCGCCGTCCAGCGCCGGCTGAGGGCCATGGCGCGCCCGGTCTTGGCTCGCCGTGCGGGGAGGTCAGCCAGCGCCGTCCAGCGCCCGCTGAGGGCCGTGGCGGGCCGGTCTAGGGCTCGGAGCTCAGGCTGCGCGTGAGCGAGGGGAGCGGCGCGTGGACGGCTTCGCCGCGGGCGCCTCGTCGGCGAACGTGCGGGTCAGCGCGTCGATGAGCTCGCGCCGCGCCTTCTCGTAGGTCTTCGGGCCGACGTCGCCTGCGAGGCGGGCCCTCTCGAGCTCCTCGATCTCGGCGAGGAGGCGGTCGCGCTCCGTCTTGCGGTCGCGGTCCGACCGCTTCTGGGACCCCAGCACGAGCCCCACGAGGAGGCCTCCTGCGGCCAGGAGCGTCGCGATGATCTTCCCGGGGCCCTCGCTCGGAAGGCCTCGGATGACGACGGAGACGGAGGACAGCGTCGGGTCTTCCTTCCGGAACTGCATCTCGGTGATGAGCGCGCGTTGGCCCATGCCGTCGCTCGTCGACTGCGGCGGGGGGAAGCCCGGCACGTCGAGCGTCATGTCCTTGGAGGCGGGGGCGATCACCCGGGACGCGGCCATGCGCGGCGTCATCCCGACGTCGAAGCGGACCTCGGCCTCTCTCGAGTAGGGCAGCTGCCAACGGAACTCGAGCATGTGCTGCCCGGGGCCGAACGTTCCGTGGATGCGAACGCCCTGGCCGGGCACGGCGTCCACGCCGACGTCGCTCATTCCTTGCTGCGTGGTGAACGCCGTGAAGTTCTCCGGCAGCCGGACGACCAGGTCCTTCGGGACCCAGGCGTTCTTCCCGAAGTTGTAGACCTTGAAGGCCTGTTGCACCTGGATGCGGTCGTCCTTCACCTCGGTGTAGATGACCGACTGCGTGACGATGAGCGCCGACTCGATCGACTCGACCACGGGATAGACGTGGAGGATGGCGCGCATGCCGGTCCGCTCGGGCATGCGGAACGGCATCACCGAGAAGGTGGCTCCTTCGGTGATCACCATCGGGCGGTATGCCACGGTGCTTCCGGTCTCGAGCTGATCGAGGCGGGCGACGCCTTTATCGTTCGTCGTCACCGACAGGCGCTTGCGGCTCTCTCCCTTGGCGACGGAGTTGTGGAGTACACCGAGCGTGACGTTCGTGTTCGGGAGCGCGTTCCCCGTGGGGTCGACGATGTGGATCTCGAGCGTGCCGACGGGCAGCGTCGGATCGTCCATCGCGCCGTCCTGGGGCGCCTGGAACATGTCGTCACCGCCCCCGTGACCGCCATGGCCATGCGGGTTCGCGGCATGCGGGTTCGCGGCGCTGCCGTCGTCGTCGTGGCCGTGGCCGTCACCCATCACGGGGTGGGGGGCTTGTGCCGCGTTGGCCGGGGCGGCGTTGGCGGACGAGGTGGTGCCGGTCGACGGTGCCGCGGTCGTCGTTCCCGCGGGAGGGGGCCCGTCGCCCCCGTTGGCGGAGGCGATGGGCGAGAGCGCCAGCAGCAGCGCGAGGGGCGCTACGAACAGCCCTCGCTTCATCGGGACGCCTCGAAGAGCGCGTCGCGTTCCATCACTCGTCATCGGATTCCTCGGTCTTGGCGTCGCCCGCCGTAGCTTCGGACTTCGCCGTCGGCGACTCCGCGGAGAGCTTCGTAGCGCACTCCTTGCAGAACTTCGCGTCGCGCTCGTTCGACTCGCCGCACTTGGGGCACGTCACTCGCTCGGCCTTGCTCTCCGAGCCGCTCTTCGCGGTGGGCGCAGGCTTCTTGTCGCGGACATCGCTCGCGCTCGGAACGTCCTCGCTCGTGCCGGTCTCGAGGAGCCCGACCTTCGCGAGATGGCGCCGCGCGGCCTCCTCGGCCTTCGCGCGGTGCGGTGCGAGCGTCTCGTCGATCCGCCGGAGCACAGCCTTGAGCTCCTCGCGGTAGGTCGCCGAGATCTGCTCGAAATCCTCGTCCTCGAGCTTCCCGAGCGAGCGCTCGGTCTCGAGGTCCTTGAGCGCGCGGAGGAGCATCTTCTTCCGGCTCGCGAGCGCGTCGACGCCCTGCGCGGCCATGTCGAGTGCCTCGAGCTCCGGAGACAGAGCTGCATCGCCCGAGAGGATGCGGAGGCTGCCCCAGAGGAGCGCGATGACGCCGAGCAGGAGCCCGGCCGCGAGCACGAGGATGCTCGTTGCCGGCCCGACCACCACGCCGACGATCCCCGCGGCCGCCACCGTGACGAGCGGGAGCCCGATCGCCACGCCTCGAGCGATGCGTTGTTCGTCGGACGCGCTTGCGTCTTCGCGAAGGGAGAGCGCGCTGTCACTCATCGTCGAGGTCCTTCAGATCGTTGTCGATGCGGTCGTCGTAGTCGTCGCGCTTCGGCTCGTCCCCGCTGGCCTTGGCGTCGTCGTCCTTCTTCTTCGCCGACGATTCGTTGGCTCGCCAGCGACGGAGGACGAACGCGAGCGCGATTCCGCCGCCCGCGATCGCGAAGAGCGGAGCGACGTAGATCGCCTTCATCGCGCCCTTGTCCGGCGGGATCGCGAGGGCCGCTGTGCCGTACTCGGCGGTGTAGTCATCGATGATGGTCTGGGCGGTGTCGCCCTTCGCGAGGCGCGCGCGGAGGCGTTCGCGGGTCTGGTCCGCGGTCGAGCAGGCGCACGTGGAGAGCAGCTCGCGCGGGCACGTCCCGCACATGCAGCGGAGCGCGCCGAACACGGCCTTCTCCTTGGGATCGTCCATCTGGACGCTGCCGGAGTGTTGCGTCGCGGTGGGCTGGGCGAAGGCAGGCACGGGCAGGAGCGCGAGGACGATGCCGATGGTCGTGCTCGCGGCGACGGCGCCCGTTCCCCGGGCGATGCGCCACGCACGCGACTCCTTCGGATCGAGCTCCGGCCACATGCAGACGAAGCTGCCCATGATGAGGATGATCGCTCCGAACCAGATCCACCCGACGAGCGGATTGAGATGGATCTGGAGCGACGCGACCTTCGTCTCCGGGTTGATGCTCCCGACGACGAGATAGAGGTCGTCGCGGACCGAGTGGAGCATCGACACCTCGGTCGTCGGCGACTCGGGCATCTTCTTGTAGATGAACTTCGCCGGATTGAGCTGGCCGATCTCCCTGCCGTTCTCGTGGACGCGCACGTCGGCGAAGACCATCCGCTTGTTGTTGTCGACCTCCATGCGCGGGCCGACGTACTCCACCGTGAGCCGCTCGATCTGGTAGGTCTGACCCGGGCTCATCGACGTCTCGCGATCGACCGTCCACGACTTGCCGGTGAAGCCGAGGAACATGAAGACGATCCCGAGGTGGACGACGTAGCCGCCGTAGCGACGGCGTCCCGTCGGGGGCAGACTGAGCGCCCAGACGAAGAACGTGATCGCCCCGCCCAAGGCGCAGAGCCAACCGACGATCTGGACGGGGAGGTGCAGAGCGCTCCCGGTGGTGTAGCGCGTGCCCAGCCAGGCCAGGAACGCGAGCCCGACGAGCCCGATCGAGGACTTCGCGAGCAATCCCTTCACGGTGTCGCCCGCTCGCGCCTGCGACCGATAGAGGAAGAAGAACTCCTGCCCGATGACGGCGAGGTTGAAGATCCCCAGCGAGAAGCCGAGGACCGGCGTGTATGCGTTGAATGCGCGGAGGATGCTGCCGAGCGCGCCGCCGTAGATCGGTTCGCTCCACACGACGGCGGGGAAGCCGATCACCCTGCCGAGGACGAAGTGCACCGCGACCGCGAAAAACGCGGCCGTCGTCGGGAACACGAAGGCGCGCTTCAGCGCCTCCGGCGACGTCTTCTTCCAGCCGAAGAGCGTGCCCACGCCCATCAGGAAGAACACGGTCAGCCCGAGGGGCTGCATCCACGCGTTGTAGTAGGGCGGACCGACGGTGACCTTCTCGTCCCAGAGCGCCTCGCTGACCATTGGGAAGGTGGTCGCCACGAGGACGAACAACATGATCCCGAGCAGGCCGTAGTTGTTCAGGAGGAAGGTGAACTCGCGCGAGAGGATCGACTCCATCTGCGGGCGGTTCGGGGCGAGCTTGAGGCCGCGCGTCATGCGGCGGAACACGAGCTCGAGCGCAACGAAGACGGCGGCGCCGACGACGACCGAGAAGACCGCGACGCGCACGGACGAGCTCATCGTGCCCATCTTGCCCGAGAGCACCCACGCGCCCGGAGCGAGGCCCGCCATCACGACCCAGCCGGCGGTGATCGCCGCGCCGCGGAGCACGTTCACCGGGGTCTCCGCCCAGGCGAGGATCGGTCGCCTGACTACGGCGAAGGCGCCCGCGGCCGCCGCCAGCGCGAGGCCACCGGCGACGAGGCCCATCGAACCGGCGAGCTCCTTCTTGAACCCGACGTTCGCGATCAGGATGAGGAGCCCACCGGTGCCGGCGCCGACGAGCACGGCGAGGCCGAGCGCGACGGCGCTCTTCGATCCGGCGAGTCGCTCCTTGTTCGAGACGCCCGGCTCGACCGAGCGGAGCTCCGGCCAGCGGTACAGGATCAAGGTCGCGCAGAACGCGGCGACGAGGGCGAGGAACCAGAGGAAGTACTCGCCGATCGACGACTGCGCGAAGGAGTGCACGCTCGCGATCGCGCCGGAGCGCGTGAGGAACGTGCCGAAGATCGTCATGAAGAACGTCAGGCAAATGAGGAAGACGTTCCAGACCTTCAGCATCCCGCGCCGCTCCTGGATCATCACGGAGTGCACGAATGCCGCGAGGGAGAGCAGCGGCATGAAGGCCGCGTTCTCGACCGGGTCCCACGCCCAGTAGCCGCCCCAGCCGAGCTCCTCGTACGCCCAGAGCATGCCGAGCGTGTTCCCGATCGCGAGGAAGAGCAGCGAGAAGAGGCTGAACTTACGGGACGCCTGGATCCACTCCGCGTCGAGCCGGCCGGTGCAGAGGGCGGCGACCGCGAACGCGAAGGGGATCGCGCACCCGACGAAGCCCACGTAGAGGCTCGGCGGGTGGATGATCATGTAGAAGTTCTGGAGGAGCGGATTCAGCCCCTCGCCGTCGGTGCGTGCACCCGAGACGCTCGTCGAGAACGGGTTCGCGGCGAACGCCATCAATACGCCGAAGAAGATGACGATCGCCATCAACGTCGCGATGACGTACGGCTGCAGATCGAGGTGCTTCTTACCTAGCGCCCAGACGCATGCGCCGATGTATCCGCTCAGGAGGAAGAGCCACCACAGCAGCGAGCCGTCCTGTCCGCCCCAGAGCGCGGTCAGGAGGAATATCGTCGGCATGCTGCGATCGGAGTAGTGCGCGACGTAGCGAAGCCGGAAGTCGTGGCTGACGAAGGCATACGCGAGGCAGAGGACTGCGACCGCGATGAGCGCTACCGTGCCGTACGCGCCGAGGCGCGCCGCCTGGAGTGTCTTGATCCTGCCACTCGCTCCTGCCGAGAGCGAGACCGCGAAGGTGTAGCTGGCTACCACCATCACGGCGAGGAGCAGGGTGCTTCCGAAGAGCGGGAACGTGGACCACATCGAGGCAGCTCGCTTTCAGTGACCCCGGTCACGTCGAGATGCGTGATTCCGGAATGAGTCCGTCATGAACCTGGGCCCTGACGGGAGCGCGGAGTCTAGCCGAGGTGCCACCATGTGGGCCACCCACGCGGCACCTCGGCGGGAAGTTGGCACGCGCCCCCGCGGCCGTTCGCGTCTCGAGCAGAAGCAGAGCGCGCGATGCTTCGGCCCGCTGGAGGCGGCGATGCGATCGTCGCCGAAGCTCGCGCAATGGTGCGAAGGATCGGCGGGGCGATTTTCTTCCTGGCGGCTGTGCTTTCCCACGAGGGCCTCGTCGGAGTCGGGCGCGGTGCGGCTCAGCGGGAAGCGCCGCGCAAAGACTGCGTGGCGTGGCAGCGCGCGGGTCGCTGCGAACGACGGGTTCTCCCTTGCTGGGCTGAAGAGGGTCGACCGGCCTTCTTAGTGTCGCTTCCAGGGTCGACCATCCCCCTTCGGACGGCAGCGCTCGCGATCCTCAGCGGCGATGCGTTTCGTGGCGGATGGGGCGCGGGTCCCGGTACCGGTCGAGGTGTCGTCCGGCGCGGGTCGCGTCGCTTCTCACGTTCGGAGGCGCGATGGAGCGATGCGCCTCACGCGCGACGCGAGACGAGCGGCTCGAGCAGGCGGAGGCCCTCCTCGAAGCGAGCGGCATCACACGTCGCCCACGCGAGACGGAACGACTCGGGCGCGCCGAAGAACGTGCCGGCACCGACGAGGACGCCCGTCTCGCGCGCATGTGCCTCGATGCGCGGCAAGAGCTCGCCGCGGCCCGGCAACGTGACGAGGCCGAAGAGCCCGCTCTCCGGAGCGCTCCAGTGCGCGTTCGGGAGCGAGGTGGCCCAGCGCGACGCGATCTCGCGCTTGCCGGCGAGGAGCACCTTCGCGCGCTTCGCGAGACGGCCGATCTCGCCGAACAGCGCAGCGCCGTAGCTCGCATGAGCGAGCGGCATGTGACCGAGCGTGGCGACCGCCGCGGCGTCTGCGCGCAGAGCGATCTCTTCCGGTCCGAGGAGCCAGCCCAGGCGGTACATGCCGAGGCCGTAACACTTCGTCAGGCTCGCGACCGCGATGACGTTCTTGTCGAGCTTTCGCGCGCTCCGGCGGAACACGCCGTCCTCCGGGAGATCATCGAAGCCGGCATAGACCTCGTTCACGATCACGTAGGCGCCGCGCGCCTCCGCGATCGCCGCGAGCTCGCGGATGGTCTCGTCGGCGACGCGGACTCCGGTAGGGTTGTGCAGGCTGGTGACGACGATCGCGCGCGTGCGCGGTCCGATCGCCGCGGCCACGCGCTCGGGGAGGACGCGGAAGCCTTCCTCCGCGCGGCGCTCGAACGTACGCACCGTCGCGCCGAGGCCTTCGGCTGCGCGGGTGAGCGGCTCGTAGCCGGGATGTTCGACGAGGACCTCGTCTCCCGGGGAGAGCGTCGCGGCGTAGGCGAGGAAGAACGCCTGCGTCGTCCCGAACGCAGGCGTCACCTCGGCTGGGGAGACGTCGTTGTACCGAGCGCAGGCGTCCTTCAGCGCCTGGTACGCGCGGGGATCGTCGATGTCCGGCGTCGGGAGCCCGAGCTCCGCCCATGTGACGAGGGGCGTTCCGCTCGACGCGAGGTCGTACGGGACCTTGCCGTAGAACTGCATCGCCCAGGCGATGTAGCGGGTCGTCCCGAACATTTGCGCACCCCCCTCGTTACTTCTTCTTCAGCGAGAGCTTTCCCTCACGCACGACCGCGGCGCTCGACTCGGCGAGCGAGAGCTTTCCCTCGACCGCGCCGGCGGCCTGGGTGGCGACGAGCGTCCCCGTCAGCCCGCTGTCCGCTGGGTCCTTTCGGCGGACATTTCCGCGGATCTCGCCGTCGATCACGCGCCCGTCCACGACGGCCGGTGCGGCCGGCCCCGAGTCGATCGTGCCGGAGACCACGCCCTCGGCATCGACCGAGAGCGTGAGCGTGCCTTCGCCGACGTGCTTCGCCGGATCGTCCGGCGCCTGCTTCACGCGGGCGTAGTCCTTCGTCTCGGGGATGTACATCTTGGCCGGCGCGAGCGAGTAGCTGCCCTCGTACGAGGCCGCCTGGCCGGTCGTCTTCGCCGGCGCGGGGGCTTCGGCGGCCCCGGCTTCCGTGCTCGCGGTCGTGCCCGTGCTCGCGTCTGCGCTCGGAGCAGCCGATGCGGGCGGCGCGGTCTTCTCCGCGTCGCCTCCGGACTTCGGGCAGCCCCCCAGCCCGAACGCAAAGACGATCACCGACATGCTCGCGATCCAGTGTCGAGACGATCGGTGAACACACGAGCCCATCATCGATTTCCTCCAGGGCGTCCGAGAATGCGGACGCCGTATTCGCCGTCGACCTGAACGAGCTCGCCTCGTGCGACCTCGACACCGCCGACGCGCAAGATCGCCGGATCCCCGAGCTTGCGCCCGAGCGTGACCACGTCACCGGGCGCGAGCGAAGCCCATTCGCGCGCCTTCATCTCGAGCGCACCGAGCTCCACTCGTACGACGACGGGCGCGTCCTCGATCACTTCGAGAGTCGGGTTCGGCTCATCGGACATCGCTTCTCCGTTCGGCGCGCTCGGCTCGTGATCCCACGGATGACGTTCGAGGCGGTCGGACCGTAGCACGAGGCGCGCACCAACGCCGAGATCGCCGGTGATTCCACGCTCTGCCTTGGCGGCGACGAACGCTACCGGACCGACGAGCATGCCGCCCTCGTCACGAAGCGAAAAGCTCGGGAGAACGAAGGCGTCACCGGCACGTAACGAGGCGAGCGTGGAGCGTCCCGCGAGGCACGTCGCTGCGACGAGCGGTAGGGCGATCGGAGCGTCGCCCATCGCAACGAGCGCATCCTGCATCGAGGATGCATCATGCTCGAGGTTCGGCGGTGGCAGCTCGGCGAGCGGAACGCTGACGCGCGCGTCGAACGCCTCGGCGCCGACCACGACCGTGAGCCATGTGGTGGCGACCCGACCTTGGACGCCGGCGAGATCGCGCGCAAGCGCGGCCGCGGGCCCGGCGGCGACGACGCGGAGCGGGATGCCTGCGTGCGCGCGCCGGAGCGCGGCGTGCAAGACGGCCGCGAGGGCGCCGGCGACCTCCGCGCTCGGAGCGCGCGACGCGTCGGTCACCTTCGGCGCGCGCTGGCGAAGGGCGCGGGCGACGAGGTTCGCTGCGAGGGCGGGCTCGACGTCGACGAGAGCGGAGCGATGAAGACCGATCTGCTCCGCCGGCGAGAACGCGACGCCGACGCCGTCGGTCGGGATGCGCGCGGAGTCGAACGGCCGCGTGCGGCGGATCGCGATCGACACGGCCTCGCCCGTGAGCTCGGCGAGCGCGCCCGCGATCGCGTCGGTCCGCACGAACCTCGTCGAAGCTCCACGGAGGCGCGCGGCGGTGCGGATCTCTTCGAGCGAGATCGCCGGGAGTGCAGCGTAAGGAAACGGCTGCGGCGTGCTCACGGCTTCCGGAAGGTGAGCGTCCAGTGACGATCGCTCGTCAGCTGGACCGAACATCCGGCGAGGCCCGACGCGTTCGCCATCGCGGCGACCTCGTCCACCGTCAGCGCCGCATGGAGGGACGCCCGCAGCAGGTCGCGCTGGTTCTCGAACGATGCCTTCGCCGTGGGATTCGCCGGCGGCTCACCTGCGTAGAGCGCGACCAGGCGATCGACGTCGGCTTCGGTCGCCGGTCGCGCGAGATCGCGGATGAAGACGAGCCCTCCGCTCGCGGTCACGCGGGCCATCTCCGCCAGCACGGCGCGGGGGTCGGGGATGTGATGGATGATCGAGTTCGAGACGGTCGTCGTGAAGGAGCCGTCTCCGTAAGGCATGCGCTTCGCGTCGATCTTCTCGAGGACCACGCGGTCCTGGAAGCCGGCGCGAGCGACGTTCTTCTCCCCGAGGGCGAGCATGTGCGTCGCCAGATCGATCGCGACGACCCGCAGGTCCGGCGCGCGCTTGCAGAGCTCGGTCGGAATGAGCGCGGTGCCGGTCCCGACGTCGAGCACCGACGGACCGAGCTCGCCCTGCGCGAGGAGATCGGCGCAGAAGCGCTCGTTGACGAGCGCGTGGTCCATCGCGTCGTAGTCGCGCGCCTCCTCCGGAGTGTCCATCACCTCGGGCTCGAGGACCCTCTGCAGCGTCGACATGGCCGGCTCACGCTGCCAACTTGCTCGGTTCTTCGCAAGAGAAACCCCTGGCCGCCTCCGGCGGTCCTATCTCCGCAGGCCGACTTTCCGGGCGTGTGTAGCGATCGCACCGGCCAGGAGCGGGGTGACCGGCGCAGGGAAGCCGTGCCCCATCCCTCGAATGACGAGCAACTCGGCTCCAGGAATGAGCCGTTCCATGGCGACCGCTCCTCGAAGCGGCAAGAGTGGATCTTGCGAGCCGTGGATGACGAGCGTCGGCGTCTTCACGTAGCGGAGCTGCGCACGCCGCCGACCAGAGCTCTCGAAGATCGCGCCGAGGTGTCGTGCGCTCGCCACCGGAGAGGTGCCACCGTCCACCTGTCCCACCGCGAGCGTACGCGCCGCAGCTTCGTCGAACGGGAACGCGTCGCCGTTCAAGAGACGGAAGGTCTCGACCAGCCGCTCGATCTGCGCGTCTCGTTCGCTCGGCAAGGGCGTCAGGAGAGCTCGAAGCGCAGAGACCTTTCCCACGGAGTAGCGGCGTCCTCCGGGACTCGACATGACGGACGTCATCGTGCGGAGGCGCTCGGGACGGAGGAGCGCCATCGTCTGAGCGATCATCCCTCCCATCGACGCGCCCGCGACGTGAAAGCTCTCGTGTCCCAGTGCGCTCATGAGACCGAATGCGTCTTCGGCCATGTCCTCCAGGCGATAAGGCACGTCGACCGAGAGCCCGAAGAGCACACGACGCAAGGTCGACGGAATGTCCGGAGGCGGCGCGTCGATGCGTGAGGAATCGCCGGCGTCCCGGTTGTCCATGCGTACGACGCACAAGCCCGTGCCAGCGAGCGCGTTGCACAGCCCGTCCGGCCAGAAGGTCCGCCGCATCGAGAGCCCGGGGATGAGCAGAAGGGGCTCGCCGGAGCCGCGAACGTCGTACGCGATTTCGACGGCGCCGACGCGGACGCGTCCTTCCCGCTTCGAGCTCGTGCTCGATGACGGCAGCTCAGAGAGCATCCGATGTCCTTTGCATGCGACCGAGCACCTTCCAGTACGAGACGGGGGCGACTCGCTCGAGGACCGAGAGCGCGACCGCGTCGTTGCCGACGATCACGCGAGGCTTGCGTGCTTCCATGCCGCGCACGATCGTCTCGCCCGCCACGGCGGGGGAGAGGCGAAGGAACTTGTCGAAGGCCGCGCGTCGACGCGCGATCTCCTCCTGGTCGACCCCTCGAGGGACACGCGCGTTCTTCGCGATGGAGGTCGCGACCCCGCCCGGATGTACGACCGTGACGCCCACCGTGGACCCCTCGAGCTCGTGCCGGAGCGACTCGGAGAATCCGCGCACTGCGAACTTGCTCGCGACGTAGGCGGTCTGTCCAGGCGGTGCGACCAGACCAAAGACACTCGATAGGTTCACGATGCGCGCGTCGTCGCTCCGCCGTAGCAGCGGCAGGAAGGCACGCGTCATCTGCACGACGCCGAAGAAGTTGATCGAAAAGAGCCAATCGAAGTCGTCTTCACCGACCTGTTCGAAGGTGCCACCTACGGCGACGCCCGCGTTGTTCACGAGCAGATCGACGCGTGGATGCTCCGCCTGAACTTCGGCGGGGAACTTCGTGACGGCGGCTCGATCGCTGACGTCGAGGCGGTGTCGGCTGACCAGGAGCGCTTTGTTCGGCACGAGGTCGGCGGTCTCCATGAGGCCAGCCTCGTTCACGTCGGCAAGCGCGAGGTGACATCCGCGCCGCGCGAGGGACAAGGCGATGGCTCGACCGATGCCGCTCGCAGCACCCGTGACGACCGCGGTGCGGTCACGAAGGTCCATTCGCTCAGGCATGGTGCGCTCCTCCGGCGAGGCCGGTCAGTGGGGCTTGTTCGGGCACGACGCGTCGTTTCGGGGCTCGCGCGAACTCCAGCTCGTCCTCGGCGACACGACCGAAGCGCAGGAGCAGCAGATCTTTCACGTAGTTCTGGTGGAGTCGCCACGGCGCTCGCGATCCCTGTTTCGGAATGCTCCCCAGCGCCCGCTTCACGTAACCCGACTGGAGATCGAGAAGCGGCTCGTTCGTCATCGATGCGTCGCGAACACGCGGCGTGACGCTCGCGAAGCCGTGCTCGCGCATGTGGTCGAGGACACGGCAGACGTGCTCCGCCGTGAGGTCACACTTGAGTGTCCACGACGCGTTCGTGTAGCCGATGGCCGATGCGAGGTTCGGCACGTCGCTGTACATCATGCCCTTGTACACCGTGGTCTCGGCGAGAACGACCGGTGCTCCATCGACGATCAGTGAGAGCCCGGAGAGCACCTTCGCGTTGAGCCCGGTCGCGGTGACGACGATGTCGGCATCGAGATGGGCGCCCGAGTGGAGGCGAACTCCCGTCTCGGTGAAGGTGTCGATCGTGTCCGTCACGACCGAGGCGCGGCCGTCTCGAATTGCGCGGAAGAAGTCGCCGTCGGGCGCAACGCAGAGGCGCTCATCCCACGGCTCGTAACGGGGCCTGAAGTGGGTGTCGACGTCGAAGTCCGGTCCGAGCGCGCGCCGCGCCGCCTTGCGCAGCACGCCCTTCACGAGCGCCGGGCGCCGGCGCGCGAGCTGATAGAAGAACATGCTGAGGAGCACGTTCTTCCAGCGCGTTGCAGCGTAGGCCGTGCCGTCCGGGAGTACGCGACGGAGCGCCTTTGCGACCCTGTCCTCTCCGGGCAACGACGCGATGTACGTCGGCGAACGCTGCAGCATCGTCACGTGCGCGGCCTTCTCTGCCATCGCGGGTAGCAGCGTGATGGCCGTCGCGCCGCTCCCGATCACGACCACGCGCTTGCCCGCGTAGTCGAGCTCGTCGGGCCAGTGCTGCGGATGCACGATGCTCCCACCGAAGCGATCGCGTCCTGGCAGCTCGGGTGTGTAGCCCTTCGCGTAGTCGTAATAGCCCGTACACGTGTAGAGGAAGTTGCAGGTGTAGCGCACGGTCTCGCGTTCCGAGCCCACCTCCGCCGTCACGAGCCATCGCGCCTCCGGCGACGACCACTCGGCGCGCACGACGCGATGGCGAAAGCGGATCTTGTCGTGGAGGCCGAACTCCCTCGCCGTTGCTTCGATGTACGCCTTGATCGACGGGCCATCGGCGATCGCCTTGCCGTCGCGCCACGGCCGGAAGCGGTAGCCGAGCGTGAACATGTCCGAGTCGGAGCGGATCCCCGGATAGCGAAAGAGATCCCACGTGCCGCCGATCGCCTCACGACCTTCGAGGATGGCGTACGTGCGCGTCGGGCAGAGGGTCGACAGATGCCACGCGGCGCCGATGCCCGAGAGGCCTGCGCCGATGACGAGAACGTCGAAGTGCTCGATGGGCGATGCGGTCATGGTTTCCTCGCGTCCTACGTGACGATGCCTTGCTCACGGAGATCCGCAGTTCGCATCACCGTGTAGACGGGTGGTGCTCCGAGCCCGAGGAGCATACGGACGTCATCGATGGGCTTCTCGAGCAGCGACTCCCAGTCTCGAGAGGGGAGCCAAGCTGCTCGCCTGCCTCGGCGGTAGCCGTCGCGCACGATCGAGACGACATCCGTGCGTCCCGCGCCCTTGAGGACGGCAGCGAGGACGATCAGCCCGATCCCCAAGTTGCCCATCTGGGCGAAGGTGAATGCGAGCAGGCCCACTTCACCGAGAACGTCGCCCTGGTAGCCCGTTGCCGCATGCCACAAGTCATGCGTATCGCGCAGGCGATCGGAGATGAACTCCAGCTCCGCATCCTCGGCTTCGAGCCGTCTGTCGACTTCGCTCGCATCGCGGATGCCTTGAGCCGAGATGTTCTCCCTCTCGACGAATGCGAGGTACGCGCGGCCGAGCGAGCCATCGGGCATCGCGCGGAGCCGATCTCGATCGGCGAGGATCCCGACGATGTCGGGTCTGTCTCGCAGGATGCGCTGGCCCGTCTCGGTCTTCTGGAATTCCGCTCGGAGGCGCTCAGTGTGTCGCGTGCTCGACAGCGCTTCGATCAAGTTGAAGACCTGGGGGAGGTCGTCGGGATTCTCGATGAGTGCGCGAAGTGCCCGCGCCGCCCGAGTGAGATCGACGAAGCGGCTGGCGACGGAGCGACTCGGATTCATGACGATCGTGTCCTCTCTTCGGCGAGCGCGCTGCAGAGCTGCTCGGCGAAGGCGTCCGGCGGTGCAGCCTTCGACGGGAGGCCATCCGAGGTGGAGCTCACGTCTCTCCAGCGCGGTGCGGGGCTCATCTGCTCCTCCGTACCGTCGGCTGTCCTCCTGGACAAGGTGCAAGAAGCACCATCAATCGCTATAGATTGTGCAGCATGCACCACGACTCCACGTCTCCTTCGCGTTCGAAGGCACTCCCGTCGAAGCGCGTTCGCGAGCTGATCCGGCAGGGAGCCGAGCTCGCGTTGGGGGCGCCGCCAGAGTGGTTGGAACAGGCCTATGCCGAGACGCTCGCGACCAACCCGATCTTCGCGGTGGACCCTGCGCTCGCGGAGTCCTCGCGGCACAACACGCGCGCGATGGTGTTCCACTGGGCCGCCGCCAACATGCGCAATCCTGGGGCACCGGTCGCTCCGAACCTGGGCCCCGACGCACTCGACCTCGCGCGCGACCTCGTCCGCCGAGGCGTCTCGGACTTCGCGCTCCGCACGTTCCGGGTGGGCCAGGATCTGGCGTTCCGGCGCTGGATGCAGATCGCCTTCGGGCTCACGGCCGACCACGATGAGCTGCGCGAGATGCTCGATGTGACGGCGCGGTCCATCGCCGAGTACGTCGATGCGACGATCGAGGGACTCTCGGCCCGCATGAAGGCCGAGCGCGACGAGCTGACGCGCGGGACGCACGCAGAACGTCGTGAGGTCATCGCTCTCTTGATCGATGGTGCGCCCATCCCTACGCGCGACGCGTCCTGGCGCCTCGGCTATGAGCTCGAGGGCACGCATCGGGCAGCGGTCGTGTGGAGTGCCGCGGCCGAGACCGATCTCGCAGACATCGAAGCTGTCGCCGTGGCGATTGCGCGTGACGCAGGCGCATCGCGCCGGCTGGTCGTCGCCGCGAGCGCCGCGAGCGCGTGGGTATGGGTGCCCGCTCGAGGAGACTTCGAGCCGCTCGCATTGCGCGCCGCTCTACGCGCCAAGCCCGGGATGCGTGTCGCGCTCGGCTCGCTCGGGCGCGGCGTCGATGGATTCCGACGCAGCCATCTCGACGCGCTCACGGCGCAGCGAACCGTCGCGCGACTCGGGATGCGCGAGCCGTTGGTCACGTACGACATGATCCGGCTCGTCGACCTCGTCACACAGGATGTCGACGCAGCCGACACCTTCATCGCGCACACGCTCGGCAAGCTCGCGACCGCGAGCGCCGATCTTCGCGTGTCGCTCCGCGCCTATCTCGAGGAGGGATGCAACGCCTCGCTCGCCGCAGCCCGTCTCGGCACGCATCGAAACACCCTGCTTCGCAGGCTCGCCCGCGCCGAGGACCTACTCCCACGGCCGCTCGATGGGCATCGAACGCATGTCGCGGTCGCGCTCGAGATCCTCGCGTGGCGAGTTGCACGGACCATTCCGTGAGACTACCGCCAAGCGCGTAGTGCGGGCGGCGCCACGTTCAACCGCAAGCTCGCGATCAAGGCGAGGGGCGACTTCGTCGAGGTCGAGGCCGGCCCCACAGGAATCACGTTGACCGTCAACGGGGTGCAGGAAACTCCCCCGAACGTCACACCCGGCGGGCTGCAAATCACGGGGAGCGGGGCGAGCACCCTTGGTCGTGCTCCCCAACGGCACGAGTGTCGGCGCGACGCGTGTGACGGCAGACCCGGCCTACCTGGACTTCACGATCGTCGCATCGACCGCACAGGTGCAGCTAGCGTCCGGGTTGTGTGCGGCGACGCAGGGCTCGAGCTCTCCGGTAGCTGTATGGGAGTACACCGACCTGCGATCGGACGTGCGGGGCCAAGCGACGGCGCTCGATCGAGCCCCTGCGGGAGCTCCGATTCGCTACCGTGTCGACGTCGCGAACGCAGGCACGTATGCCCTCAACTCGATCGCGTTCGCTGCGCCGCCGAGCTGGGGACCGGCCACGTCGTGGACCTGCGTCGGCCTCAACGGCGCGACGTGTCCCGCGGCGACGGGAACGGGCAACCCCGCGGGCCCGCTCGCGCTCCCTGCCTCGAGCACCTTGCGATACGAAATCACGGCGCTCGCGCCGAACCCCATCGTCGAAGGGACGGTGCTCGCGCGCGCGACCGCTCCAGCCTGGACGGTGCGCGCCGCCACGAGTGTCAACGACGCCAACCTCACGTGGGCTGGGCGCTACGTGGACGCTGACGGCGACGGCTATGGCGCCGAGCCCATGGTGTTCACCGCCCCCGGCGATGACCTGGTTTCGATCGGCGGAGACTGCGACGACAGCGATCCGACCGTGGTGCCGGGGACGGCCGCCTGCTGCGCTCAGCCGACCGATTGTGACGACGGAGACCCCTGCACCGAGGACGTGTGCACGGCGGGCGCGTGCAGCCATTCCCCGACGTGCAGCGCGGACGCCGAGCCGGATGCGGGCGCGGCCGACTCCGACCCAGGTACACCACCGGCCGAGCCGACCGAGGCCGTCGCGTCCTCCGACGGGTGCGGCTGCCGCGTGGCCGGTGTTCCATCGCCGGCGAGCTCGAGCCTTCTCGCGCTCGGGCTCGCGGGGCTCGTGGGGCTCGCGCGCATTGGGGCGCGCCGTCGCGATGGGCGTCCTTGACTCCGACGCCCACGGACGCCACGCCCCTCACGAGTCGACAGCCGGCACCTTCCACGACGGCGGGTGACGCGGACGGCAGCGCGACGACGCGCGACGCCTCGACGAAGGACACCGCGCCACCGTCGAGCTCCGATGGGCTTCCGCCGCCTCCGGTCGTGCTTTCTGGTACGCTCCGCGCGATGGCGGTCGCTCGCGGTGCTCGCTCGAAGGTGTTCTCTCTGATCCTCGCCGTCGCCATTCCAGCGATCGCGCTCGTGCCGCTCGTCGCCTCGGGCGAGCCGAAGTCGGCGAAGCCCGCGGCCAAAGAGGCCGACCGCGCCGAGAAGTACGACCCCGACAACATCACCGCGATCAGCCAGTACATGGAGACGATCGCGAAGGGGAACGAGCGCTTTGTCGCCAAGGATCACACGACGGCGATCGACACGTACAAGAAGGCGATCCAGCTCAGCCCGCGAAACCCGCTTGCTCACCTCCTCCTCACGGAGGCCTATCTCGTGACCGGGAACCTGGGCGAGGCGGAGGCCGCGATCCAGCAGGCGTACGAGGCGGACTCGAAGAACGCGACGCTGCGCGGGCACGTCCTGCTCGTTCGTGCCGATGTCTTCGAGCGCCACAAGAAGTGGGATCAGGCGAAGCTCGCCTGGCAGGCGTACACGGAGCACGCGTCGAAGCTCGGCGCCGATGCCGGTGTCTACCCGCAGACGGGCGCCGAGCGCCTGAAGGCGATCCAGAAGATGCTCGATCTCGACAAGGCCTACGCCGTCGTGCGCGAGCGCATCGCGGCCGAGAAGGCCGACGCCGGCAAGGCCGCGCCGAAGAAGTAGGGCGGCGGCTCGCCGGCGATCCCCGGCGTCAGAGCCGCGAAGAGCGATCCCTCGGCCGCGACGGCCGATGCCGAAGACCGGCGGGGACTGCTGCGCGGGAAGAAGAAGCCGAGCGAGCCGGCCGAGCCGTCACCGATGTCGCCCGAGCCGCTCCGCCCGTCGAGTGATCGTCCGAGAGCGACAATGCGTCGCGGGCGATGCGTGCCCGGTGTGGCGATCGTCGTGACCGGCGTGCCCAGAGGTATCCAGACCGGTCGCGACCGACGCTCCGAATGCCGATAGGTATCGACGACCCGGTCGCGACCGACGCTCCGAACACCGATAGGTATCGACGACCCGGTCGCGATCGACGCTCCGAACACCGATAGGTCTCGAAGACCCGGTTGCGACCGACCCTCGGCATACCCATAGGCGTCGAAGGCCCGGTCGCGACCGGCTTCTCGGGTGGTCAGGGGGCTCCGCTTCGCAGCGGGCGCGGTCGCGCGGGCCGCCGTCTTCGGCGCGGGCTTCGCGTGCCGCCTCGGCGCCGCGGGCGCGCCTTCACCATGCGCGAGGCTCCTGACCTCGGGTGAAGAGACTCGGCGACGCGACGAGCACCATCCGCGCACGCCGGCGACGGGGAGCCGGAGCTTCCGTGATCCGACGCGGTGAGGGTGGCGTGCGCCACCCCTTCGCCGACCCGAGGCGCGCCCTCAGTTGCCGATGGCGATCTCGCGCGCGAGGAGCTCGTCGGCCGACTGCGTGAACTGCACGAAGCGGGCGTACTCCGCGCCCGGCTGAACGCGCCCGGCGGGGATGTCGACGACGCGCACGAGCTTGAGCGCGTTGCCCTCGACCGCGTCCTTGACGATGACCGAGCGATCGCCGTCGCGGAGCTCTCCGCCAGGGAGCGATGCCGGGAGGCGCATCGTGGTCGGGGCGATGATCTGGAAGTCGACCTCGACGTGTGACGAGCTGCCGAGGAGCAGCGGCGTCTGTCGCTGCGGGAGCGACGCGATCTGCGCGATGTCGACGGAGAAGAGCTGCTTCAGGAGGAGCTTGCCACCGCCGATGTTGCGTGCGAGCTGGGGCACGTCGGCCTTCATCTTGAGGACCAGCGGCGCGGCGAGGTCGTCCTTGTTCTCCATCCGGAAGTCCTTGAGCCGCGCGCCCGGGAGGTTGTTCGCGAGCAGGCGCGTCTCGACGAACTCGCTCCGCTTGCTCTCCGCGACCCGATCGAACACGGCACGGAGGCCGATGCCCATGCGGCCGACGTAGGACTGCGAGAGCTCGACCGACGCCGAGCCGTCCTCCTTCAGGAAGGCGCGGCCCTCGATGCGGACGCCGTCGGCGTCGCCGAGCTGCGGAGTGGTCGTGCGCGGAGTGCCGGGGACGAGCCGGATCGCCGGCTGACCGCGCAGCTCCGCGGGGACGTAACCGAAGGGCGCGAACTTGTCGCGCAGCGTGAGCCAGCGGCCGTCGCCGCCGATGTCGAGGCGCGTGACGACGTTGTCGTAGGTCTCGACCTCGCTCATCTTGCCCGCAGGCGGCATCGCGATGCGGCTCTTCACGAGCGCGAGCTCGGCCTTCATGTCGAGGAGACGCATCAAGTAGGAGAACGCGGCCTGACGCGAGCCGGCCCGGCCGGTGATCACGCGGCGGCCGTCGTTCTCCTGCGCGTCCTGCACGGTCTCGCCGACGAACTTGTAGAGTGCACGGGCTCGCTCGTCCTGCTTGGAGGCGGGGATGCCCTTCACGATCTCGCGGGCGACCCGGACGAGCCGCGGATCGACCGGCGTCTCCTCGCTCGCCGCGTCGACGTAACGGAGGAGCGTGTCCTCGAGGTCGATGCCCCACCCGATGCGCACGCTCGGGAGGAACTCGCGCGGGTTCGGAGCATCCGCCTCTTCGGGCGCGGGCGGGCTCTCGTCGACGCGCCAGCGACGCTCGAGGAACGGGCCGCGCTCGGCGGTCGTGGGCTTCGGGACCTGGCCGATCGTCTCGATCTCGACCGGGCGATCCTTCGGCGCCATCACGACGAACTCGCTCCGCCAGTAGCCCTTGTCGGCCTCGCGGAAGAACCAGTGCGGCCCGCGGTAGCGCTTGCCCTTCGCGCCTTCGCTCGGCATCGCGATGATGTGTTCGAGCTCGAAGTAGTCGCCCACCTCGAGGTGCGGCAGGGTCAGGGTCGGCTTGCCGGCGACGGGCTCGGGCTCGAGGATCGTGCCGTCCGGCTTGATCACCCGGAAGCGGAGCACGAGGCCCTCCGGCGGCTTCTGCTCTGACTCCCGGTCGACCGCCTCCTGCGATTGCATCCGGACGATCTCGTGCTCGAGCATCTCGCTCGAGCCGTCGGAGTGCACCCACACGGCGGCGTAGTCGAGGATGCGGGCGGCGTTGCCGTCCATGTGCTTGCCTGACTTCTCCCAGGCCTCGAACTCGCGGATGATCTTGCGGCCATCCATCCGGTACGGCTCGAGCAGGCTCGCGCCCTCGAGGATCTCGACGGCCTCGCGGATCTCGATCCCCTTCGCGCCCGCCTGGAGCGCGGCGGCGAGCGCCCGGCGGAGCGCGCTGGTGTCGCCTTGCGCATAGGCGTGATCGGCGAGCCGGAAGCGCGCCTGCACGTCGGCCGGGTTCTTCGCGAGCGCCTTCTCGAGCTGCGCGGCGGCTGCGCTCGGATCGCCCGACCGCATGAGGACGTCGGCGATGCGTCCCGCGATCTCCTTCCGATCGGGGCGGCGCTTCTCGAGGCGCCGGAGCTCCGCGATCGCCGCCTTCCAGTCGCGACGTGCGAGCGCGCGGTCGAGGTCGATCTCCGCATCGGGATCGAGTTGCTTGATGCGTGCCGCGACCTTGTCGGCCTCGGCGAGCGCGCCGTCGTCCTCGAGCGCCGTGAGATGGAGGCCGAGCGCGTCGCGATCGTCGGGGAAGCGCTCGGAGAGACCCTTCACCGCGCGCATGCGCTCGGCGCGCCACCCGAGGCGGCCGTACACGCGCGCGAGCTGCTCGGTGACCTGCGGGACACCCGGCAGATCGGCCGCGAGCTTGCGGAGCGGCTCGACCGCCTCCACGAGGCCGCGTTGATCGGCGTCGTCGAGGACGAGCCACGCGCGGGCGTACCAGAGCCGGTCGTCCGCCGCGTAGGCGCGCGCATAGAGCTCTTTCTCCGTGATGCGGCGGACCTGCTCGGCGAACGCGAGGTCGCCGCGCGCGTACTGAGCGGCGAACAGGAGCGCGATGGGCGCGGCGTCCTTCGGCTCGACGAGGGGCTGCATCAGCGTGGCGGCGACGTCGGAGAGGCCGTCGATCCACGCGGCATGCGCCGCGAGGGCGACGACGAGCGGCGACAGGCGCGCGTCGCGGCCTGCGGCGGTCTCCGCGACGATGCGGGAGATCGGGTTCGGATCGGGGAGTCCGACGGGACGGCCGATCCCGTAGGGCTTCGTCGCGTCGCTGTCCGTCGCGAGGTTGGCGGCGCTGCCGTCGAGGTTCATCAGGCGCACCGACGCGGCGTCGTTCATGACGCGCGCGAGGACGCGGTGCCGGCCTTTCGGCACGCGCACGGCTCCGCCGAACCGCTGCCACACGCCCCATTGGCGGAGATCGCGATCGACGACCAGTACGTCGTCGATCCAGACGGCGACCGCGCCCTGCACGGCGACGAGCACGTCGCGATCGGCGGGCGCCTCGAAGAACGTCTCGACGTAGAAGATGCCGTCGTCGGTCTTCTCCTTGCTCGCGGTCAGGCAGCGATGGCGCTCCGTCTCGAGGACGTGCGGAACGCTCCCGCGCGACGGCTCCTCCGGCCACGACGGCGGCCAGGGCGCCCGCTCGGCCGCGAACGAGCGCCGGCGATCGGGCGCCGACCCGCGGCCGAAGGGGCCGGCGATACGGACGTTGCGAGCGCAGCCCATCCGGCTGGTGACGAGCGTGTCGAACGCGTCGCCGGTGACCTCGGCCCGATCACGCGTCTCGGCCGACGACCACTCGTGGAGCTCGGCGAGCGCGCGCCAGCCGACATGGCCTGGCGCGGCGAGGATCGACTCGAGCACCGCGGCGTTGTTCTTCCACAGATTCGAGACGCTGCCGCGAAGACTGACGAGATGGTGCGTCGCCATCCACGCCGCGAGCGGAGCGCTGGCGTCCTCGCTCTTCTTCGCATGCCCGAGCGCGGCCACGTAGCCCTGCGCCGCGCGCTTCGGATCGCCGTGTGCCTCGTCCCAGATTGCTCCGCCGAGCGCGGCGTAGAGCGCGTCTCCCGAGGTCTTCTTCGAGAGCAGTCGGTTCCGTGCCTCCTCGGCGCCCTTCGCGGTGCCGCCCGGCGCGAACATCTCGTCGAGGAGCCAGCGACCGACGACCTCGCCGTCGGTCGACGACTTCCCCTGGCTCCGAAGCTTCGACAGCGCGATCGGCGTCTTGGCGTCCGGCGGCCCTCCGCACGCACCGACGGCCGTCGAGAGCACGCCAGCGACGAGAAGCGCTCCGATGGCGCGCGTCACGGTCCGTCGCGCGCTGAGGCAACGTGCATCGTTCTTCGTGATGGGTTCCATCTGTCCTTCGTCCGCGTCCATGCTCGTCGCGCTCTTCGTGCCCTCGCGGCTAGCGAGCCGGCGCTGGTTCACTTCGACACCGTGTACGTCACGGTCTGGCCGAGCTCGCGATCGACCTGCTCGCAGAACGCGCGGAACGCTGCGTACTCGCTCGCCGGGATGCGCGACTTCGTGATCGCCACCGTCGTCTTGACGCGGACGGTGTTGCCGGTGGTCTCGCTCTCCACCTTGAAGAAGCCGTAGGGGCTCTGGCCCTCGGCGGAGTGCGGGCCGCCGAGGATCTTCGCGCCCGGGGGCAGCTTCACGACCGTCTCGTTCTCCTGGGTGGAGAGGGCGAAGATCCGGATGTCGCGGCGTCGGCTCGAGAGCGCCGCGTACGAGCGGACCATGTGCTCGCGTGCGCCCACCGAGACGGTACGCGTCTCGCCGTCCTTGCGCGCGAAGCTCGGAGCCTTTGCCTTCGCATGGATCTCGACCTTGCGCTCGATGTCGTCGAGGTCGCTCGCGACGACGCTCTGGACGTCGAGTCCGGGGAGCTCGCTCGCGAGGTCTTCCTGCACGCGCTGCCGCTGCGACGCCTTCGCGTGATAGCGCTGGCGCCAGCTCGAGGCGCTCGAGCCGGTGATCTCCACCTTCCAGTCGATCTGCGCCGACCCGTCCGGGTTCACCGTCGCCTCGACGCGCTTGCTCGCGACGCTCTCGGACGCCTTCGGCTCGGGCAGGTGCACGAGCTTCGGCTTGCCCTCGTTGATCTGGAGGGCCAGAGCGCCGCGGTCCATGCTCGGCAGCTCGTTCGAGCCGGTGAACTCGGCTGTGCCGTCGAGGTACCAGTCGAGCGAAGGCACGTAGGCGATCGCGTGATCGAACGGCGCGAGGCTCGCCGGCTCGGTCTCGAAGTCGCCTCTCATCCCGGTGCGCAGGATCACGATCGTCGCGTTGATCCCGAGCTCCTTGAGCATGGTGACGATGAGCGTCGCCTTGTCTTTGCAGTCGCCGAAGCCGCGCGCGAAGATCTGCGCGCATCGGTACGGCTTGAAGCCGTGGATACCGAACTCGAGCGCGACGTAGCGGGTCTTCTGAACGACGAAGTCGTAGATCGCACGGACCTTCGCCTTGTCGTCGGTCAGGCCCTTCGTGATCTCGAGGGCGCGCCGGCGGACCTCGTCGTCGGCGGTGAACTGGTCCTTCACGAGGCCCCAGTACCAACGCCCCATGTCGTCCCAGCTCTTGTAGGTCGAGACGTGCACGTGGCCGAGCGACTCGGCGAGCGGCGGCATCGCGGGCTCCGGCTCGAGGGGCGCGACGTTCTCGGCCCTGAAGTGCCAGATCTTGTTGTCGCCCCTCTCCTCGACCGTCTGGGTGAGCCCGGCGACCTTCGGCTTGTTGAAGTAGAAAGTGCGCGACTTCGGCGTGATGAGCACGTACTCGCTTCGTGCGACCGGCTCGGTCGACTGCATGTAGACGACCTCGCCGAAGTAGTCGGCGAACGCGTTGCGGTGCGAGACGTCCTCGACGCGGTACTGGAGCTCGACCACGTCGCCCGGGTCGAGGCGCGGGAAACGGACGTAGAACGCGCGCGCGCTCGAGTACATCGCCATCGCGGGGTTGTCCGTCGCGCCCTCGCCGCTCTCGATCGCCTCGTCGATCTGGCCGCTCTTGCGGTAGATGCGCGCGCCGCGGAGCTGCACCGTCTCGGAGTCGGCCTGGAACGCGAAGCCGTACTCGCGGGCCTCGGCCGCGGCCGCGTCGGTGAGGGGCTGGAAGACGACCTGGTGGAAGCGGCTCGCGAGGCCGTTCGGGAACACCGTCGTGACCTGGAGATCGACGAGCGTGCGGCGCGTCCGTCCCTGGCTCGGCTGATCGCGGAGCTTGAGGAACTCGGCGGACGGGCGCGCGTAGGCCTCGTCCGCGCGCGGCTTGGCCGGCTCGGTGTGGGCGACGTACTCGCGGACGTCCTTCTCCTGCGGGCGGAGCTGGAGGACCTGCCTGAGGAGGCGGAGCTGTTCGTCGGTCTGGCCGCCGACCGCGTACACATCGGCGAGCGCGCGGAGCGTGGCGACGTCCTCGGGGGCGAGATCCAGTGCCCGGCGATGGAGCGCGATCGCCTTCGGCCGATCACCGAGGGCGACGTAGGCCTTTGCTGCGGTGGCGAGCGAGCGCGCGCTGTCGGGGTTCGTCTCGACGAGCCGCTCGATCCATCGATTCGCGAGGACGGGGTCGCGCCGTGCGAGCGCGAGCTCGATGCGCTCGGCGAGGACCTGGGTGTCGTCGTAGCGGAGCGTCGCGTAGCGCCCGGCCACCTCTTCGCTCTCGGTCGTGCGGTCGAGCTCGCGCAACGCGTTGGCCGTCGCGCGGAGGAGCGCGACGCTGCGCGGCCTGCGCGCGAGCGTTCCGTTCAGGGACGAGAGCGCGGTCTCGCGAAGACCGGCCTCGGAGTAGAGCTCGATCTGAGCGAGGTTTGCCGGGACGTTGTCCGGGTCGAGCGCGAGGACCTTCTCGTAGTACGGGATCGCGTCGCGCCAGTTCGCGCCGCCGCGGGCGTGAGCGGCCCGCGCGAGGAGCGTGGTCAGGCGGTCCCTCTCCGGTGCCGCCTTGCCAGCGCGACGGACGATCTCCTCGGCCTTGTCGATCCACATTGCGCGCTGGTTGCGGTTCTCGGCGAGATCTCCCGCGAGGAGGCAGCGCTGGACGGTGGGGGATTTCTCGGCGGCGCGTCGGGCGAGGTCGCGCGCGCGGTTCTCGCTCGTGTCGTCCGAGCTCGTGAGGATGAGCCAGCGGGCGTAGGCCTCGAGCGAGGCGGCGTCGTCACGGAGGGCGAGCTTCTCGAACGCGGGGACGGGGCCGGCGACGGCGGGCGGCGGGGGCTTGTCGCCCTTGCGGAAACGGACCGAGGCCGCTTCCTTCGCGTGATTCGGATCCGGGTCGGCCTCGAGGTTCTTGTCGGGGGCGCCGCTCGGATCGGCGAGGCGGAGCGCGAACATCGGCGGGTCCTCGTCGCCGCAGACCTTCACCGTGAGGCGGTGCCAGCCCTCACGCATCGTGAGGGTCACGCCGAAGCGGTCGCTGTCCAGATCGCGGTACTTCGGATCCTTGGCCACCTCGACGCCGTCGAAGAACACCTTCGCTGCGCCGCTCGCGCCGAACCAGACCGAGAACGGCCGCGGTCCGGACTTCGTGCGGAGATCGCGAACGAACGTCGTCGCATACCCGCAGACGTTCTCCTGCGGTCGCATCATCGCGCCGAGGTCGACCCATCCGTACGGGAAGACGTCCGGGGCGATGCGGTTGCCGACCTGGCGCTCTTTCCCGTCGTAAGTGCGGGTCATGCTGAGCGCGTCGGCGATCTCGTCCTCCGGCCCGAAGCTGCGGTCGAGCCCGGTCTTCCCTTCGTTGTCGAACGGTCCGGTGACGACCCATCGGCCGACGAACCCGAGGTCCTTGATTCGCTGCTTCGCGCCGGTGAGATCCCCGCGCCGCCGCCGTGCGTACGCCTCGAGGAGCCCGGAGTAGACCCGGAGCGGCGGCGCGACGCGAGCGTCGCCGGCGATCGCACGAAGCGACTCCTCCACCTCCTGCGGGTCGCCCTGGTCCCAGTCCGCCCAGACCTGACGGAGCGGGACGTACCCGAGCGGCATTCCTCCGCGGACGACCTCGTCGGACAGCCGCGCGAGCCGCGGCAGCCGTTGTCCGACGTCGGCCGAGGAGGCTCCCGGCGCGATCGCGATCAGCGAGACCAGCCCGATGCCGAGCGCCCGGAGGGCCCAGACCGGCTTTGTCTTCGCCCAGCCACGAGACGAGGCCCCCGGCGCAGGGGGTGCTTTCGCCGTCCCCGAGGCGTGGAGGCCGGCTTGCTTCGCTCCGGGACCTCGGAGCATTTCCGAGACGTCGGGCGCTGATCGGCGCGTCGGCACGGCGGGGTTTTCCGCCGCGACGGCCCGCGCGTCAAGTTGCCCGTCATTTGGCCGGCCTTCGGGCGGCTCGACGCTCGACGGTCGTGGGGGCCGGGCCCGGGCCGCTCTTGACCACGGCGTTTCCAGTACGGCGGAGGGCGCGGGAAAAGCCTGTTCGACCATGCTCGAGGTTGGCGGGGCGTTTGCAACGCTCGTGGTCGTGCGATCACAGGCCATGTGGTGTAAGAACGTGCTGGTGACAACGGTCTTGGAGTCCAAGCACCCAGAGCCAGCGCGCAGTGCGAAGCGTGGGTCCATGGTCAAGGGCCTCATCAAGACCATCCGGCCACACCAATGGGTGAAGAACCTGTTCGTGATGGCGCCGATGTTCTTCCACAAGGACCTGTTCGGCACCGCGGCCAGCGGCGACCCCACGCTGAACCTGACGGTCGCTGGCAAGGCGTTCCTCGCGACGGGCGTGTTCTGTCTCCTCGCCGGCGCCGTCTACACGATCAACGACCTCGTCGACGTCGAGGCCGATCGGGTTCACCCGGTGAAGCGCGAGCGCCCGATCGCAAGCGGCGCCGTCCCGGAGGGCATCGCCAAGGGGTTCGCTGCCTTGCTGGTGGCGGCGTCGCTCGGCATCGCGTTCCTGGAGCTGAACTGGGCCTTCGCCGCGGTCGCTGCGCTCTATTTCGTCGAGAACATCGCCTACAGCTTCAAGTTGAAGAAGGTCGCGTTCCTCGACGTCGGCCTCATCGCCTTCGGCTTCGTGCTCCGCGTCGTCGCCGGCGGCCTCGCGACCGACACAAAGGTGAGCTGGTACATGCTCGCGTGCACCGCGCTCCTCGCGCTCTTCCTCGGCTTCGGCAAGCGCCGTCACGAGCTCGAAGGTGAGCACGCTGGGAAGCAGCGGGCCGCGCTCGAGGCCTACTCGAAGACGTCGCTCACCTCGGCGCTCGCGGTCACGGGCGTCGCGACGGCCGCGACCTACTTCGCGTACACGCTCGACAAGGATACGGAGTCCTTCTTCCACAGCGACAAGCTGTGGCTCACGGTGCCCTTCACCGTGTTC
The DNA here is from genome assembly GCA_001899635.1 of Myxococcales bacterium 68-20. Classification (GTDB taxonomy): domain Bacteria; phylum Myxococcota_A; class Polyangia; order Polyangiales; family Polyangiaceae; genus Labilithrix. The sequence continues at coordinate 168,839 of MKVQ01000020.1, forward strand.
GGGATCATCCGCTTCCTCATGCTCGTGTCCGGGCGTGCAGGCCGGGGTCGGAAGGCCGAGAGCCCGACGCAAGAGATGCTGAGCGACGTGCCGTTCGTGCTCAACCTCGTGCTCTGGGTCGTGGCGATCGTGGCGATCGTCTATCGCCTCCGTCCCGCCTGAACCGCGCGCGCTCGAGGCATCATCGGGATCGTCGTCGCTCCGGTTTGCGGGGGCGCGCATCGGCTCACGCTCTCGATGCGAGGCGATGACCTGAGCAAGGTCTCGACTCGAAGCTCCGTCGAGAACGAGCCCGGGTCGAGGCTCACTCGAAGATCATTCCCTGCCGTCGTCGATTTGTGTGCGGCGCAATCACGACGAAACGGACAGTCTGCACCGCGACAGCAGTGACGATGAGATCGATCGCGGCCCGCGCGATCTCGATGCCTCCGCTCTCGCTGACGAGTGAGCTCGCTCGCTCTCGTCGTGCATGAAGAGGCTTCGCCTCGGGAGGTCTGCGCGCGAGACGGGGTGAGGCCCGCGAAGCGCCGCTTGGCCCGATCGCCTGGCGTCGATCGGTGTGCATCAGCCGCGAGGAGCCGGTTGCGAAGAGCTACGCGTGTGGCTTCGGCGATGCAGAGAGCGGACGTCGCGAAGGAGGCAACGGAACATGCTCACGCTCAAGACCATGACAGTGTCGAGCCTCGCTCTCGGAGTGGGGCTCGTGCTTGGCGGGTGCGTCGCTCCCACTGCGGACCCCGAGGCTCGGATCGACTCGACGGCTGGTGCCCTCTCTCACGAGGAGGAGACCGACCAGCCGAAGGAGGAATCCGAATACGAGTACTCGGATGAGGCGGAGGAGGAGGGGAAGGCCGAGGAGAAGAAAGAGACGACGGAAGAGTCCGCCGATCCCGCCGCCGACGAAGACGCTACTAGAGACGCGGAAGAGCGGGGCGAGTCGGAGGCCAACGACGAGGACCCGGACGCCCAATGGCGTGGCGGAAGGATGGGGGGCTGGGGGATCGGCAGGCCCGGTTGGGGGATGGGCAGGCCCGGCTGGGGGATGGGCAGGCCTGGCTGGGGGATGGGCAGGCCTGGCTGGGGAGTGGGCAGGCCTGGCTGGGGCTGGGGACATCGGCCCGGTTGGGGCTGGGGACACCGGCCTGGCTGGGGCTGGGGCGGACGCTGCGACGCGTGGGGCCGCTGCTGGTGATCGGTGCGGTTCATCGAGAGCGGCCTGCGCGGTACCTCGGGTGAGACCTCGGACGAGGGAATCCTCGAGCGCAGGCCGCGCGCGCATCGGGCATGGCGCGCGAGCAGCGTGCGGTCGAGCAGGCGGTTGGCAGAGGTGTGGACCTCTGCGGGCACGTAGCCGTTCGCGCGTCGTCTTCAGGAAGAGGCAACTCGAGACTCGAGGAGGTTCACGATGTCACCGTTCAGTCGAGGTTCAGGCACGGCCGCCGCTCTCGTGGCGGTCGTTGCGCTTGCGGGATGCACCACTGCTGCCGTCGAGGACGCGCCCCCCGGTGAAGGGAACGTCAGCGCCAACCCGGCGCGACAGGCGGTGGACGAGGAGGCCGATCCGTTCGCGGGTGAGAGCGAAGAAGGCTCCAGACCGAGCGAGAGCGAAAGAGGGCCGGGGTACGGTGAGCCGAGCCAGCGTGGTGAGCGCGGCTACGGCGAGCCGGGGTACGGTGAGCCGAGTCAACGTGGTGAACGGGGCTACGGCGAGCCGGGGTACGGTGAGCCAGGCCAGCGTGGTGAACGGGGCTACGGCGAGCCGGGGTACGGTGAGCCGAGCCAGCGTGGTGAGCGCGGCTACGGCGAGCCGGGGTACGGTGAGCCGAGTCAACGTGGTGAGCGCGGTTACGGCGAGCCGGGCCAGCGCGGTGAACGCGGCGAGCCGGGTGAGCGCGGTGAACGCGGCGAACCGAGCGAGCGCGGTGAACGCGGTGAGCTCGGCGAAGAGGGCCAGCTCGGCGAAGAGGGTCAGCTCGGCAATCCGGGCTATGGCGGCGACCCCGGTTACATCGGTGGTCCCGGCTACGTCGGCGGCCCCGGTTACATCGGCGGTCCGGGCTACGGCGGCGGTTTGGGCTACGGCGGTCCGGGCTACATCGGCGGTCTGGGGCTGGGCTATGGCGGTCCGGGTTACGTCGGTGGCGTCGGCTATCCCGGTTACGTCGTCGGTGGCCCCGGCTACGTCGAGGGCTGCGACGCCTTTGGCAACTGCTTCAGCCGGCGCGCATGGGGCTACGGCTCGAGCTACGGAATGTCCACCGGGGCGTCTTGCGGCCCCTTCGGCTGCACGTACTGGTGATTCCGCGCGGCGCGCGAGCGACGAGCTCGTGGTGGGGATTGGGCCAGGCGTGGAGCCTGTTGCTAGGTTAGGCAACAGGAACGATGGCCGAAGCTCAGCCTCTCACGACGGATCGACTCCGTGACCGACCTGGTGCGTGGGTCGACCTCGGTCTCACGCTGCCGATCTTCCTCGTCTATCACCTCGCGGTGGTGTTCCTCGGCGTCCAGAACGCCACCGACATGGTGACCGGCACGCTCATGTCGCTGAGCGCCGGTGACAAGACGAAGTACCTGCTGGCGACGCTCTGCATCGGCGTCATCTTCGCGGGCACGTTCGCGCTGCTCGGTCGAGGTCAGGCGTTTCGCCCCCGGAAGTTCCTCCAGATCATCGTCGAAGGCGTCGTCTACGCCCTCGTGATGGCGCTGGTTGCGAACTTCGTCGTGGGGAGCCTCTTCGCCAGGGTCGCCGCCTCGGCGGGGAGCATCGCGAGCGAGGGACGCTTCGTCGGCTTCATCATGTCGCTCGGCGCCGGCTTCTACGAAGAGCTCACGTTCCGGGTCATCCTCTTCGGCCTCGGCGCGAAGATCCTCGTCTGGTTCTTCGGCAAGCAGCGCGTCGTTCTCTCCGGGACGAGCGCTGCGGCGAGCGGCTTCTCGTTCCGTTCCCTGCTCGTGATGTTCGGCTGGGCGATCGCGTGCGCGCTCGTGTTCAGCGGCGTTCACTACATCGGCCCGCTCTCCGACGACTTCAAGCTCACGAGCTTCACCTTCCGGGCCGTGCTCGGCTTGATCCTGACGCTCATCTACGTCACGCGCGGATTCGCGGCCGCGGTGTGGACGCATGCGATCTACGACGTCTGGGTGCTCGTCCTTCGCTGACCGCGAAGCTAGGCGGCGTGCAGGTTCGCACGCGGCACATCCGTTCGCGTCTGCGCGTTCCTAGATGCGCGTTCCTAGACTAGACGGGTGGATCCGCCGGGACGGTCGTGCCGGGCGTGCGCCGGTCGAGCCCGAACGCGACGAGCATCGCGATCGCCATGCCGATCGCTCCGATGAGGTAGGGCGACCGTGGACCGAACGATCCGTAGAGCCATCCGCCGAGGCTCGGGCCGAACATGCGCGCGAGGCTCGCTGCCGATTGGTTCGTTCCGAGCGTCTCTCCCTGGGCTCGTGGATCGGCGCGCTTCGATACGAACGCGCCCACGCTCGGCTGCGTCATGCCGTTGCCGAGCGCGAGCAAGGCGCCCGCCGCGTACAGCATCGGACGCCCGTAGCTCGGGGAGGCCGCGATCGCCGCGAACGCCAGCGCCTGGATCGCCGTCCCGGTGCGGATGAGCGAGGACTCCGAGAAGCGCTTCGACAGCGGCCGGATGAGCCCGCCCTGCACACCCGCGGCGACGATGCCGATGAACGCGAGGACGATCCCCGTGTCTAGCGGGGTCATCGCGAACAGGTCCTTGTTGAAGAACCGGAACGTCTGGTCGAGGACGGTGAAGGAGAGCGTGATCGAGAAGTTCACGAGGATCGCGATCGCGATCCCGGGACGGGCGAAGGCCTCGCGCGCCGCCGCGAGGTTCAGCGGCGAGAGGCTGCGGCGCGTTCGGGCCCGCTTCTCCGGCGGGAGGGACTCGCGAAGCCCCACGTACGTCCATGCGAGGTTGACGACCGAGAGCGAAGCCGCGACGAAGCACGGCACCGCGCCGGTGCGTCCTCCGATCGAGATGCCGGAGAGCGCGCCGCCGATGCCCGGTCCGAGGATGAACCCGAGACCGAAGGCCATGCCGATGAGGCCCATTCCCTTGGAGCGCTCCTCGGGCTTCGTGACGTCCGCGATGTACGCGCTTGCGGTCCCGAGGTTCGCGGTCGCGATCCCGCTCGCGGCGCGTGCAACGAACAGCCAGAGGATGCTCTGCGCATGGAGGAGCCCGAAGCCGAGGCCCGCCATTCCGAGCGAGGTCGCGGCGACGCTCCAGAGGAGGACCGGCCGCCGCCCGACGCGGTCCGATATGCGGCCCCACACCGGGACGAAGAGGAACTGCATCAGCGAGTAGATCGACGCGAGCAGCGTCCCCGTGAGCTCGCTCGTCCCGAACGTCGTGCGCGACTCCTCGGCGAGGAACGGCAAGACGAGGCTGAAGCCGAGGATGTCGAGGAAGACGATGAGGAAGATCGGACCGAGCCCGGGCGTCGACCTTGCCGACGCTGGAGGGGCCTCGAGCCCCTTGTGTTTCGACGGACCGACCATTCGAGGCAAGGGGGCTTAGCAGAGGCGGGAGCCGTCCGCACGGCCCTCGCCCGTGGTCCTGCCTGCGCACGACCTTCGGCTGCGATCGGACCAGCTTTTGCGGGAAGGCGCCTGCGCGGCCGTTGCCCGGTGAGCGCCCGTCCGGCGCCGGCGAGCGCTACCGCGGGGCTCTGCCGTCACGTCGATCGGCGGGCGTGAACGAACGCCTCGAGGTTGCCCTTCGGCCCTTCGATCACGCAGTCGGCCGTCCCGAGGATCTCGAAGCCGGCCTCGCGTACGTCGGAGACCGCCGCCTCGATCGCACGCGCGCGTACCGCCGGGTCGCGCACGACACCGCGTGTCCTCGAGGCCTCGTCGCGGCCTACCTCGAACTGGGGCTTCACGAGCGCGACGAGCTCTCCGCCCGGCACCGTGTTCCGCGCGATCGCCGTAGCGAGCTTGCCGAGCCCGATGAACGACGCGTCGACGACGACGAGGTCGCACGCGCCATTGATCTGCTCCGGCTCGAGTGTCTTCGCGTTCGTGCGCTCGAGCACGAGGACTCGGGCATCGGTGCGGAGCGAGTGCGCGAGCTGTCCGTAGCCCACGTCCACGGCTGCGACCGAGGCAGCGCCGCGCTGGAGGAGGCAGTCGGTGAAGCCGCCGGTGGACGCGCCGAGATCGAGGCAGCGCTTGCCCTTCGGATCGACGCCGAACGAATCGAGCGCGCCGGCGAGCTTCACGCCGCCGCGCGAGACGTAGGGGTGGACCTCGCCCCGCACCGCGATCGCGGCGTCCTCCGCGAGCATCGCTCCGGCCTTGTCGATGCGTGTCTCGCCGACATAGACCTTGCCCGCGAGGATCAGGGCCTGCGCCCGAGCGCGGGAAGGCGCGAGCTCGCGTACGACGAGGAGCTGATCGGCGCGCACCTTCATGGCGACCCTCCGCCCGTGTCGAGATCGATCGTCAGGTCCGGATGGATCGCCCGCGCGAGCAGCGCGAGCCCTTCGGCGATCCGCGGGCCCGGCCTCAGGACGGCCTCGTCCGTGATCGTCGAGACGTGTCCTGCCTGCACGGCGCGTACACGGGACCAGCCGGGGGCGTCCTTGCGGAGGCGCTCGCTCGCGCGCTCTTCCATCATCGCCGCGTTCACGATCACGTCGGGATCGAGGGCGAGGACTCGTTCGACGCCGATGACAGGGTAAGCGCCGCCCTCGCTGATCACGTTCGTTCCGCCCGCACGTCGGATCATCTCGTCGGGAAAGCTCGACGGACCGGCGACGCTGAGCGGCTCGAGGCCGAACACGACGAGGACGCGCGTCTTCGGCTTCGAGCTCACCGCGCGCTCGACGGCCGCGATGTGCTGGTGAATCGTATCGACCACCGCCTTGGCCGCCTCGGACCGCCCCGTCCGCTCGCCGACGCCGAGGAGCATCGCGTCGATCGCCTCGAACGACTCGGCGGGAGGGAAGAAGGTCGCGATCCCGCGGGCCTCGAGCTTCTCCGAGATCGCGCTGCCTGCGGGCCCGCGCGCGCCGACGACGAGATCGGGCTGGAGACCGAGGATCGCCTCGAAGCTCGGATCGACGTAGCCGCCGACCTGGGGGAGCTTCTTCACCTCCGGAGGGTAGTCGCAGTAGCGCGACCGCCCCACCATCGCGTCGCCGGCTCCGACGGCGAACACGGCCTCGGTGGTCGAGGGCGAGATCGAGACGATGCGCTGCGCCGGGCCGCTGCGAGCCGCAGGCTTGGGCTTCGAACACGCCGGCAGGAGCGCAAGCAGGAGCGCAAACGCGACCAGCGCAAGCGCGACCATGACGCGCGCGCCGAAACGGGGGAACCCGCCGTGGTTGGCGGACTGCTCTGCGATCCGGCTTTCGCTGTAGCCGCTGCGATTCACGGTGTGGCGCGCCTCGAGTCCACCCACGCACCCTAGCACGCGCTCGGCGTGCGCCTGCGGCGAACGCCGAGTATCCTCGCGCCGCCGTGGCAGCCTCCGTCTCAATCGATCACTACGCGCTCTTCGACGACGTCGTCGCCGTCGCGAAGAACGCGCATGCGGCGACTGCCGGCTGGCGGGCGATCTGCGTGCGGGCGCAGCGCATGGTCGGGAAGAAGGTGGTGCAGCCGCTGTCCGAGCTCGACCTCGATGACGAGGTCGCTGCGCTGTCCGCTCGCGTTCACGGGATCGTCCGGAACGTGCCGAGCGACGTCGACACGCTCGTGTTTGGTCTCTTCGACGGCATCGACGACGACGGTGCGGGCATCTACACCGGCTTTCACGTCGCCGGTGCGGCCGGCTTCGATCCGGAGGCGCGCTGGCTCCTCGCGACGCCGACCTGGTTGCCGGACGAGCGATTCCTGAAGAGCGTCGCGCTCGACACGATCGCCCGCGCAGGGGTCGTCGCGCGCGGCGAGGCGAAGAGGGCCGTCGCCCACGCGCTCCGCTTCGGCGCGGCGGCGCTCTTGAGCCGCTTTGCCGCCGAAGGCCTTCCGTACCGCGTCGTCGTGAGCTTCGACGACGGCGACTTCGCGGAGATCAGCGCGGGCTTCGGCGCCGCCGCCGTCATGCCCTGAGGGGGTGCTGCTCGCGGAGCGGCCCTCACGTGCGCCGCTTCATTCCGAGCATGCCGAAGGCGATCGAGACGAGGCTCACCGCGCTCGGGAGGAGCGAGCCGCCGCGCGCGCGCCACACGGCAGCTCCGAACAGCGCGGCGATCGCCACCGAGGGCAGATCGACCTTGCCTCGTGAGGAGGTCATCACGCCGTCGTCGAGCGACTTCATCCCGTCGGAGATCGCGGCGACGAGGCGTTGTGAGGGTCGCACGGGATTCCGGACGGGCGCGGGCGGAGGCGGCCTCACGAGCGAGAAGAGCTTCTGGTGCTCTCCGTAGGCGAGCAGCTCCTGCGCATCGCCCTCATGCAGCACGAGGAGCGTGCGCGTGATCGGATTGACCGAGACGCGAGAGACCTTCGGATTGTCCTCGAGGCCGCCGGCGACGCGGCTCAGCGAGCCACGACCGTCGTTCGGTCCGGACAGGTGAAGGCGCAGCCGCCCGCGGCTCATGTGACGAAGCTCGACCCGCGCGATCATCAGGAGAGCGCTCCCGGCCGCGAGCTGCCGTCCTTCGTCGAGTCGCCCGAGGAGCGGGGGAGCTCGGCCTCGTGCTCGCTCGCGACCTCGCTGCGCACCTCTGCAACGAGGTCTTCGAGCGCCTCGCCGACGTGCGCGATGCCCTCCTGTCCCTTGCGCAGCGCGAGCAACGCCGACTTCATGGCGCCCTTGGTGAGCGGCCGCAGCACCGGCCGATCCGGCTTCGGCAAGACGAGCCCAGCAGTCACTCCAGCTGCAAGGCCCACGATGAAGCTCTGTCGAAGCGATCGAAGAATGACCATCGTTCTACCCCCACTCGTTGAAACGTCCGTTTCGTTCCTGGCGCGTAAATCGCGCCTTCATCGTCTCGTTGATCATCAGCGGCACGATCGCCCCGCCGGCGGTCACGGCGAGGTCGAGCAGGCCGAGAGGCGCTCCTCCGAGTAGGCGCCTGAGCCGAGGCCAGAACGCGGCCAGGGCTTGCGCTCCGAGCGACGCCCCGACCGTCCCCCAGACGTATTTCCCGGCGCGCGTCCCGGTCATCGAGAAGACGCCGTGGTTCTCCGAACGCGCGCTGAAGGTGTGGAGCAGCTGGGCGGAGGTGAGGCCGAGGAACGCCATCGAGCTCGCGCGCGTTCCTTGCCCGTGCTTGCGGACTCCGTAGCCGTACGTGGCGAGTGCACCGGCCGTGATCACGAGCGACTCGAGGACCGTCCGTTTCATGTCGCCGCCGTCGAGCAGCCGCTCGTCGCGAGGAGGCGGCGGACGGCTCATCACCGCGGGCTCGGGTGGCTCGAGCGCGAGCGCCAGATCCGGGAAGACGTCCGTGACCAGGTTGATCCAGAGGAGCTGGATCGGGTTCAGCGGCTGACCCCAGTTCGCCGCCATCGCGCCGAGCATGACCCAGATCTCGCTCAGGTTCGTCGAGAGGAGATAGCGAACGGCTTTGCGGAGGTTGCCTCGGATCGTGCGACCCTGGCGGATGGCGGCCACGATGCTCGCCGGGTTGTCGTCCATCAGTACGACGTCGGCAGCCTCGCAGGCGACCGGCGTGTCCTGTCCGCCCATCGCGATGCCGATGTCGGCCGTCTTGAGCGCGGGGCTGTCGTTGATGCCGTCGCCGACCATCGCGACGACGAGCCCGCTTCGCTGGATGGCCTGGATGATCCGCAGCTTGTCCGAAGGGCTCACCCGCGCGAAGACCGGCGCGTCGGCGAGGAGCTCCCGCATCGCCTGAGCATCGAGATCCTCCATCCGCCTCGCGTCGACCACCACGCCGAAGCCGAGCTCGCGGCCAATCGCCTCCGCGGTCGGCGCTTGGTCGCCCGTCATCATGACGGTGCGGATCCCGGCCTTCCGCAGCGTGGAGACGACCGCATCGACCCCTGGCCGAGGCGGATCTCGCAGCCCCGCGAGCCCGACCCATACGAGCGTCGCCTCGGCCCCGACCGGGCCTCCTTCACACTCGGCGAAGGCGAAGGCGAGCACGCGCAGGGCGCCTCTGGCGAGCTCGTAGTTCTGCTGCTCGATCCTCTGCCTCACGTCGTCGGTGAGAGGACGGACCTTCCCGTGATCGAGCCAATGGGTCGAGCGACGGAGCACCTGCTCGGGGCTTCCCTTCACGGCGAGGAGTCGGCGGGGCGAGCGCCTGCTCTCCACCGAAGGCTCGGAGCACTCACTCATGGTGAGTGGCTCCTCAACGTGCTCCGAGACCGTGTAATGGCGGTCCTCGGTCCTGAGCTCCATCCGCACGCATCGGTGCTGCTCGCGCACCTGGCTCACGTCGATTCCCGCGTCGACCGCAAGGTACAAGAGGGCATTTTCGGTGGCCGAACCCTGGAAGCGATAGGCCTCGCCTTCACGCAGGATCTTGGACTCGTTGCACAGCACGCCGAGCTGCGTGAGCCGCGCGAGCGCCACGAGATCGACGCCGGCGAGCGCCTCGTCGGGAGGGAACTCCCCCTCGATGCGAAGCGAGGTCATGCCGGCGTAGATCGCGACGACGCTCATCTGGTTCAGGGTGATCGTGCCGGTCTTGTCGAGGCACACCACCTGCGTCGCGCCGAGCGTCTCGACGGCCTCGAGCTTCCGAATCACGGCTCGCTGGCTCAGCATGTTTCGCATCCCGAGCGAGAGCGTCGTGATCGCCACCGTCGGTAGCCCTTCGGGGACCGCGGCAACGACGAGCGAGGCCGCCATCTTCATCATCTGCAGGACGCCGTAGCCGCGCCACAGCCCGAGCGCGAACACGCCGCCGCAGACGAGGCTCGAGACCAGCACCGTCGTGTCGCCGAGCTCGCGCATCTGTCGCTGGAGCGGTGTTTCGGGTGCGGATGCACTGCCCGCGAGCTGCTGGATCTTGCCGATCTCCGTGTTCGAGCCGGTGGCCACGACGGTGCCGAGCCCGGTGCCCCCCGTCACGACGGTGCCGCGAAAGAGCAGGTTCTGGCGGTCGGCCATCGGAACGCTCCGCACACCGAGTGGGAGCGCGCTCTTCTGCACGGGAAGGCTCTCGCCGGTCAGCATGGACTCGTCGACCGTGAGGCGCTCGCCCTCGACCATCCGCACGTCTGCGTTCACCTGGCCGGCGCGGAGGACGAGGATGTCTCCACGCACGAGCTGCTCCGACGGAACGAGCATCGGCTTGCCGTCGCGGAGCACCTCCGACGGGCCTCGACCTGCCTCGCCCAGTCCGTCGACGGTCTTGTCGGCTCGCCGCTCGGTGACGTAGCCGATGCATGCATTCGTCAGGATCACGCCGGCGATGAGCACTGCATCGGCGGCCCCGCCCGTGGCGACCGAGAGCAGCGCCGAGGCCGTGAGCAGGGCGTTCGGCATCGACCGGAGCTGCTCGAGGAAGATCCCGATTCGCGAGCGCGCCTTGCTTCGCAACGTCACGTTCGCGCCGTGAGCGCGTAGCCGGTGCTCGGCCTCAGCCACCGTGAGCCCGGCCCTCGACGATCCCAGCCGGTCGAGCGACTCGTCGGCCGTCAGTACATGCCAGTCCGGCACGGCTGCGCCGTCGAACGCGTCGGGGAGTGCTGCGAGGCCGAGCGAGACGAAGACCTCGACCTCGGCGCGGATCTCCTCGGCGCTCCGTTCGACCCCGTGCACGACGAGGACGTTGCCCGTGAGTGCGCTCGCCGAGACGCGCTCGATGAACGCAGCGCGGGAGAGCCCGCGCTCGAGGACCGACTCGAGCTCCATCGATCCCTTGAGCCCGCGGACGTGGAGTCGTGTTCGCCCGCGAACGACGGCGTGCATCGTCGTCACCCGGGGGGCTGTTGCGCTTTCTCCCTGAGCGGTGTCCGTGCCGGAGGACGTGAAGTCCACCAGCGTGTGCGCAGCGACGTGCCGAGCCGATCCGCTCGGCAACGCGTCGTGCGCGCGACCGTCGCCACCGGACAGGAGACGCTGCTCATCACCCCCCCGCTTGCCCACGAGGCGGACGCTATCCCGGCGCAAGCACGTCCGAAAGCCACCGAGATGCCGCGCGACTCGGTGACGCGCAGCGCTGATGCAGAGGGTCGCTGTCGCCGACGCGCAGCGCGCACGGGGCCGCGGAGATGCGGGCTCACGCAGCGCTCCACTCGGCCGCGCGCATCACGCGGGCTGGGTCGGGGGTCGGGTCAGTCAGTCAGTCAGGTCCGACCGATGAGACCGTACTTGTGAAGCTTCTCGATCAGCGCGGGCCGCGACACGCCGAGGCGACGTGCGGTCTCGCTCTGGTTCTTGTTCGCAGAGTCGAACTCGTTGCGAATGATCGTGCGCTCGAACGCTTCGACGCGCGCGCGGAGCGGATGGCTCGGGCCCGGATCGCCCGGGGCCTCGCTGCTCGACGGTGCGAGGGAGAACGGCGCATTGGACGAGCGCGCCTCTTCCGTGAGCGAGCGCCAGAGCGCGAGTGTCAGGCGGTCGTCGGCGGTGAGCGCGAGGAGTCGCGCGACCGTGTTCTCGATCTCGCGCACGTTGCCCGGCCACGTATGCGCCTTGAACGCCTCGACGAGCGCGGGCTCGACGTTCACCTGGTCCATGCCGTACCGCTCCGAGTACGTGCGGACGAACGCGCGGACGAGCGGCTCGATGTCCTCGGGGCGCTCGCGGAGGGGAGGGACCCGAATCGGGACGACGTTGAGCCGGTAGAAGAGGTCCTCGCGGAAGCGACCGGCCTTCACCTCGGCGGCGAGGTCACGATTGGTCGCCGCGACGAGGCGCACGTCGACGAGCTCGGCACGCCCGCCGACCGGCTGGACGTCGCCGGACTGCAACGCGCGAAGGACCTTCGCCTGGATCGGGAGCGCGAGCTCGCCGACCTCGTCGATGAACAGCGTCCCCTTGTCGGCCTGTTGGAAATAGCCCGTCCGCGCCTGCGTCGCGCCGGTGAAGGCGCCCTTCGTGTGCCCGAAGAGCTCCGCCTCGGCGAGCTCGCCGGGGATGGCAGCGGCGTTGAAGCGAACGAGCGGCTTGTCGGCGCGCTTCGAGTGCGTGTGGAGCGTGGCGGCGAGGACGTCCTTGCCGACGCCGCTCTCGCCCGTGAGGAGGACCGTGACGTCCTTCGGCGCGACGCGCGCGACGAGCTCGAGGACGCGCTTGGTGGCCGGGCTCTCCGCCACGATCGGACGACCGAGCGAGGCTTCCGTGCGGAGGCGCGCGTTCTCGAGGCGAAGGCGCCGGGTGTCGACGGCGCGGGTGACCGCGAGGAGGATCTCGTCGGGATCGAACGGCTTCGGCAGGTAGTCGAACGCGCCCGCCTTCATCGCAGCGACGGCGACGCGTTCGGAGCCGTGCGCCGTGAGCATCATCACGGGGACGCCCGGGTCCTGGACCCGCATCGTTGCGAGGACGTTCATCCCGTCGACGTCGGGCATCGCGAGATCGGTGATCACCACGTCGGCGCCTCGCGCCTCGAACGCGGCGATCCCCGCGGCACCGCCGTCTGCAGTCTCCACCTCGAGGCCGGCATCGCCGAGCACAGCCTCGAGCGTGAAGCGCATCGAGGCTTCGTCGTCGATCACCAGAACGCGCGCCATTACCCTCTCTCTAACCGATGATGCGGAGCAGACGGAGCGGATCGACTCTGGACGGAGTCGATCCGCTCACGACGGGACCTTCTCGGCCCGGCCGAACGCGGGCGCGGGCGCAGGCGAAGACTCGGGCGCGTCGGCGGGCTTCGACTGCCTCGCGGCTTTCGCCGCCTGGAAGGCCATGTGGCACGGGTTCGGGAGCTTCTTCCGTACGAGCTGGCCCGCGCTCGCGGGGAGGAGCACGGTGGCGGTGGTGCCTCGGCCCGACGTGCTGTCGAAACAGAGGGTGCCGCCGTGTTGCTCGATGATGCCGCGCGCGATGGCGATGCCGAGGCCCGACCCGCCCTCCTTCGTCGTGTAGTAGGGCTTGCGGATACGGTCGAGGACGTCGGGCGTCATGCCGGAGCCGCGGTCCATCACGCGGAGCAACGCAGCGCCGTCACCGCAGCTCGTGGCGATCTCGAGCGTGACCGTCGCGCCCTTCGACGACGCCTGCATCGCGTTGAGGACGAGGTTGAGCAGCGCCTGGCGGAGCTTCTTCGCATCGGCGTCGAGCGAGAGCTCGCGGCTGCCGCGCACCTCGATCGTGACACCGGCATCCGCGGCGCGCGTCTCGAGCAGGAGCGAGAGCTCGTGCGCGATCTCGTAAGGCTTCGTCGGCGCGACGGTGAGGTCGTCGAGCCCGCGCGAGAACGAGAGGAAGCCGTCCACGATCTCCTGGAGGCGCTCGGCCTCGGCGGCGACGATCGTGAGCCGCTCCTTCATCTTCGGGTCGTCCGAGCTGCGGGCCATGTGCTGCGAGAGGCCCTTGATCGCCGCGAGCGGGTTCTTCACCTCGTGGGCGAGGCGCGCGGCAATACCCTCGAGCGCGCGCGTGCGGCCTTCGTTCTCGTCGCAGAGCTCCTCGCGGCGCTCGGCGAGCTCGAGGGTGATGCGCTCGTAGGCGCCGCTGATCGCCTTGCCGATCTTGTAGACGGCGGTGACCGACATCAGCGCGCTCGCGAACGCGATCGCGACGTACTCGGAGGTGGCGAACGGAAGGTTCGTGCCAAGCGGTCCCGGCAGCGTGCACCAGCGCGAGAAGCACGCCATCACGCCGAGGATGATGGCGAACTTCGCGAGGAAGTGCCGGCGCCGGTGCTCGAGGCGCGGGTCCATCGCGACGCCCATGAAGAAGGGGACGATGCTCAGGATGAGAGGGCTCGCGAGGCCGCCGGTGTTCGCGATCGCCACGAGGATGGCGACGCCGCACGCAAAGAGGGACAGGCGGAGACGGAGACCGTCGTCGACCCGTTCCATCCGGCGGAAGCCGGCGAGGATGACGAGCGACGAGGCGATCTGGATGGCGAGACGCTCGCGCGGAAAGTCGCGCACGGCGAGGATGCCGATGACGAGCGCGTGGAACGGGATGACCATGGCGAATCGCCACCGCGACGCCATTCCAGCCATGTCCTCGAAGACACGCCGCCGTACGGCCTCGAACCGAGCGCGTCGGTTCGCCTCCTCCAAGTCTACGTGCATGCTCATGCTTCGGAACCAAAGCATACCGCGAGTTTCCCACCCGATCCGATGCTGATCGGGCCGCTCGCGTTGCGAAGTCGGGTGCTCGGTCTCGGGCGCGCGGAATACCCCGTTACGGATGTACAGGTCCGATCGGGTCCCTAGCGGTGCCAACCCGTCCGAAGGGTTGGCGGACGAGCTTACCGCCTGCGACGCCGGACGGCGCCGAGCACGGCCGCGGCTCCGAAGATCGCCGAGCACCACGAGAGGGCGGAGGAGCCCGGCGTGGCCGCGCAGCCGGTGGTCGTGGTCGTGGTCGTGGCCGCGGGCGGAGCCGGCGCCGGGGCGGCCGCGAGGCAGAGGCTCTCGCGGCATTCGAATCCCTCGGGGCAGCTCGACTCGCTCGCCTCGTCGCAGGCCTGGGAGCAAGCGAGCGTCCCGTCGCCGACGTCGGCGCAGACCTTGCTCTCGCAGTCCTTGTTCCTCTCGCAGGCCTCACCGAGTCCGAAGCCCGACGGCTTCGTGCCGCTGTCTGCTGGCGGTGCCCCGGCGTCCTTCGGCTTCGGGGTCGCCGGCGGCTTGTAGGCCGTCCACGACGGCTCCGGGTACAGCGTCCAGTCGTTCGACGCTGCCTTTGCAACCTCGAGCACGAAGTCGCGATGGGCGTCGAAGCGGGTGTAGACCGAGCCCATGCACATCGTGCCGTCGTCGCTCTCACCTCCGCGCGAGAGCACGCCGAACGAGAGCGGTGCTCCCTTGGCGAGCAAATCCATCTCGTATGCGCTCGAGCCGCTGTCGCCGGAGCACGTACCGTCGCCGCCCACGAACTCCTTGGCGTTGACCGTCGCCGGGCACGGCATGTCGGGCGAGCCGGGGATGCAGAGGACGCTGATCGGCTTGCTCTTTCGCCGCGTGCCGCTGTCTCCGGCGTTCGGAGCGGTGATGCCGTAGCCGATCCCGACGAAGTTCGGGGTGTACTGGTCCGGATCCCACATGAGGTATTGGACGCCGGGAACGATCGGTTTCGCGACCGAGGCCGGGATGGACTGGCTCAATATGAGGAGCGCGATGTCGTTGCCGCAGATGTGATCGTCGTCGGGGACGGCGACCGAGCTGACCGCGTACCAACCGGACTGATTGGCTCCCATCGTCGTGTTGGTCGTGACCCGGATCTGGCTCTTGCGGCCGCCGAACGTGGGGTTGACGGTGCAATCGACCCTCTGGGGTGACTGATCGACGCAGTGCCGCGCGGTCGCGACGACGTTCGGCAGGATCAACGCGCCCGAGCAGGTGCTGCCGAGACACATGCTGTTGAGCGGGCCACCTTGCGCGCACACGCCGACGGCGAACTTGCTCGTGCTGTCGGTCGAGCCGCCCTGGATTGCCTGGGAGGCCTCGCCGGTGTGGGCGCTCTCCTCCGGCGAGGAGGAGGGGGTTGAGCAGCCGCTGCCCGCAAGGGCAATCACCGCGAACACACCCCCCGCACCAAGCCAAGCCAACCGCATGCGATTCGTCCTCCGAAGCACCTTCGTCAATGACACGGCCGAGCGGTCCGCGCGAACGAAGGGAGGCAGAGTGTACGAGCGGACGGCGCTCGGGCAAGCCGCATGTCGATTCCGAGGCACTCCGTTCACCGTTCTCATACGCCTGCACGATTGCAGTTCACTCGGGCCCCGCGCGTTGGCGCCCCGCGTCAACTCCGCGAACGCAACAATCTTGGCCCGGATATGCCTCCCATGGCCTTCTCCTCGGCGCCGGAGGCTTTTTCATGAGGAATGTTCTCGGATTCATCACGGGCTTGGGAGTTCTACTGACGACGACGGTTGCCCTCGCGCAGCCGACGGAGCCCGCTCCGGGGACCGGCGCGGCGCCGGCCGACCAGAGCGCGCAGCCGCTCCCGCCGCCGCCGCCCGCGACCGTCAGCGCGAGCACCAGCACGAGCATGACCGCGGCTGCGCCTGCAGCGGCGAGTGAGAAGAAGGACGACGGCATCACCGACCACGAGAAGGTCGTCGGGAAGTTCGGCGTCATGTACTTCGGCGTGACGCAGCAGCCGATCGGAACCGGTGCCGCCGCAGCTGTCGGGCGTGGCACCGTCCAGACGCCGGTCATCGGCGCGCGCTACTGGCTCCAGGAGCGCCTCGGCATCGACGTCGGCATCGGCTTCAACTTCTTCAGCTCGTCGCGCTCCGTCACGAACGGCCCGACGACCACGGACACGGACGGCCCCGCCGTTCTCGCGTTCGCGGTCCACGGCGGTCTGCCCCTCGCGTTCGCGTACGGCAAGCACTACAAGTTCCTCGTCGTCCCGGAGCTGAACGTCGGCTACGCGACGCAGACGGAAGCGCAGCAGAACCCCCAGCCGGGTGCCCCTGTGGCGGCGGACATCCATCGCAGCGGCTTCCGCTTCGACGTCGGCGGGCGCGTCGGCACCGAGATCCAGTTCGGCTTCATCGGCGTCCCGGAGCTCGCGCTCCAGGCGTCGGTCGGCCTGAACTTCCGCCACCAGGTGTGGAGCGCGAGCCAGGACGCCGCGAACAACGTGCCCGCGTCGTCGTCCTCGGACCGTGCGTCCAACATCGGCACGACGGTGCAGAGCGACCCGTGGGCGCTCTTCACCAACAACATCTCGGCCATCTACTACTTCCCGTGAGCGATGGGCGCGGGCTGACCGTGCCCTCGAAGCGGTCTGCTAAGCTTCGATCCGGAGCGGGAGGCGTCATGCGAAACCACGGGCGGCTCGGTTGGGCGACAGCGTCGATCGTCGCGAGCGGGGGACTCCTCGCGTGCGTCGGTGGCGGTGGTGGCCTCAGCGACGGGATGGCCACGTGGGATCCGGCGTCAAGCTCGTTCGAGCGCGCGGAGGACGGGCGCGAACGCGCGCCCGGCTTCCTCGAGAACGCACCTGGCTCGGAGGGGGCGGTAGGCGCGTCGGCGGAGCACGCTCCGGGCGCGCAAGGTGGCGGCGGCGCTGCTGCGTTCGACTGCTCCGGGACCTTCACCTGCCGCGAGTCCGGCGACGACGATACGTCCACCCTCAGGCTGCAATCGAGCGACGGCGTCTGCTCGGTCGCCGGCAGCAACCTTGCGGTCGTGCTCGGCTCCGACGGCTCGCTGAGCTTGAACGGCAAGAAGGTCGGAACCTGGTCCGCGACCGCTGATGGCTTCACCGCCGTCACCGACGAGGGAACGGTCACCTGCACGCGGGGTGGCTCGCAGTCCAGGAACACTGAGCCGCCCAGGAGGGGCGAAGACGCCCCGCCCAGCAGCAGCTCCAGCAGCTCCGGCAGTGCTGGCGGCGGTAGCGTTCCTTCCCCCGTCGACGACGGCGGCTGAGCGTCGAACGCGTGACGCGTGAGCGTGGCTCGAGGGGTCGTCGGCCCCTCGAGCTCCGCGGCGTCGTACGCGCGTCAGGGCGCGAAATCGGCGCGTGCGTCGGCGGGTAGGAGGCCGGCGCTGCGTCCACGCTCGAAGAGCACGTCGATCGCCGTTCGGACGTCGGCCGGTGCTTCGAGCGTGTCTTCGTTCGCGTACATCGCGAGGTAACGATCGAGCGAGGCCTTGTCGAGGCCGACGTCCGAGCGTGTCTCCGCGGCGAGGAGCGCACGGCTGACCTCATCGGCGTGATCGGCTGCCCAGCGGATCGACGAGCGGCACACCCGCGAGACGCGCTCGACGAGCTCGGGCCCGAGATCGCGCCGGATGGCATTCCCGCCGAGTGGCAGAGGAAGGCCGCCGGTCTCCTGCGCCCACGCTTCTCCGATGTCGACGACCTTCACCGTGCCTTCGCGCTCGTAGAAGAGGCGCCCCTCGTGGATCAGGAGCGCGGCGTCGATCGTCCCGGCGCGGAGCTCATCGAACGCGCGCGAGTATGGCGCGATCGGCACCACGACGGGCTCGAAGTCGGGGAGGAGCAGGCGGAGCACGAGATACGCCGTCGTGCGGAGGCCCGGAACGCCGATGCGCTTGCCCGCGAGCGACGCGAGCGACGTCGCCTTCGGCGCCACGACGACGGGACCATAGCCGCGCCCGACGGACATCCCGTGAGGGAGCAGCAGGTGATCGCGCGCGACGCGCGCGTACTGCGCGATCGACACGGCGACCACGTCGAGGTGCGCGGCGCTCTCGTCGGAGGCCGCCTCGGCGCGACGGTTGAGCGTCTCGGTGTCCGCGCGCTCGGCGGTGAATGAGAGGCCTTCGGTGTCGACCTTGCCCTCGAGCAAGGCCCAGAACATGAAGATGTCGTCGCTGTCGGGCGAGAACGCTAGGCGGAGCGGTCGGTCCATCACTTGCACTCGAGGTTGCGGAGGGCGTCGATCTCGGCGGTCAGCTCGGGGGTGCTCACCAGCGCTTCGATCGCCGCGTCGTTGATACCGAGGTTCGTCATCCCCGTTGTCTCGCGCAGGTAGAACCAGCCGCGGTCCCACACGGAGAGCGTCGCTTGACGCCAGCACGCGTCTTCGCTGAGCAGCTCGTAGGCCGCGGGGTTCTCGGTGCGAGCCATCGCAAGATAGCGCTCGATGTACCAGAGAAACGTCAGGATGCCGTCGCGTTCGCTTGCCTTCGATCCGGAATAGGCGTCCTGGAAGGCGAGCGCCGTCGCGAGCGAGTTCACGTACTGCGCGGCCTCCTCGAGGACGGAGTTGTAGCCCTGGTCTCCGCTGTCGAACTTCGAGTCGGTCGCGTTACCGTCGAGGTAGATCGGCGCGTACATATCGCAGTCTTTGCCGGCGGTCCCCGAGGCGCACGCCTTCCGCTTCGCGTAGTGCCCATCGCCCTTGATCAGGCTGCGCGCGAACGTCTTGCCGCCGCGGCTCGTCGTGTCGCCGGTCTTGCACGTGAACTTGAGGTCGGGACGGATGACGAAGGCTGAGCTCTTTCCGCTCGCCTCGCCGAGGTCGTAGAAGTGGCCGCACTCGTGCACCACCGTCGTCGCCTGGCGGAGGACGGCGTTCGCGCTCGACTTGTCCGAGAGGAAGCGGTCGATGCAGTTGCCTTGCGTCTGTGCGAGCGAGCTCGAGAGGCCGCCCGCGACGATCGCCTTACCGAGCGGGAAGCGAAGCTCGAGGGCGTCGAGGAGGTAATCGTTCGCGGTGGCGCTGGAGAAGAGGAGATCGGCGAGGCTCGCCTTCGTCGGGAGGGTCTCGGTGTACTCGTCCTGGGCGCAGCCGGGCTGCTCCGGATTCGCCGGCGGCCCGTCGCTGCTTCCCGAGCCGTCACCGCTGCCGTTCGGATCCGAGTCGCCGAAGCCCTCGCGCACCTCGGTCGCGCAGCCCGTGCCCGCGATGGCCGATCCGCAGCCGAGGAGTCCAAGCGCAAGCAACCCTAGAATACGGCTGTGCTTTCCCATAGCGGGGGCTTCATGGCATGGCTGGGGTGGATTTCAAGGGATCCAGGCTTTCCGAGACGCAAATGACCCTCGCCGAAGAGGCTCTCCGGAGCCGCCCCCACGGAGGTGCCGAGACGACCTCGGTCGTCCACGAAGCTCATCCGATTCTTCGAGGTGCGAGGTCTGGCCGAGAGCGCTAGGGTCGGCCCCATGCGGGTCGCAGTACTCGAGAAAAACGGGGGCAAAGGCTGGTTCTTGCTCGAGGGGGATCGCGCGCGGCGCTTCGACGGCTCGCCGTTCGAGGGCGCACGGCTGGGCTCGATCGAGATCGCTTGGTCGCCGGCCGATCTTCGGGCGCCGGTGAAGCCGTCGAAGATCGTCTGTGTCGGCCGGAACTACGCGGCCCATGCGAAGGAGCTCGGCAACGAGGTGCCGAAGGAGCCGCTGCTCTTCTTCAAGCCGCCGTCATCGATCATCGGTCCGGGCGGCGCCGTGGTGTTGCCGCGCGAGTCCGAGCGCGTCGAGCACGAAGCGGAGCTCGGGGTCGTGATCGGGCGGCGCGTCCGCAAGGTCGCGCGCGAGCAGGCCTTGGCGGCGGTCTACGGCTACACGTGCGTCTGCGACGTGACCGCGCGCGACCTCCAGAAGAAGGACGGCCAGTGGACGCGCGCGAAGGGCTTCGACACCTTCTGCCCCACCGGGCCGTGGATCGAGACGGAGCTCGATCCGTCGGACCTCGAGGTGAAGTGCACCGTCGACGGTGCCGTTCGCCAGCTCGGCCGTACGTCCCAGATGATGTTCGACGTCGCATCGCTCGTCTCGTACGTGAGCGCGGCGATGACCCTCGAGCCGGGCGACCTGATCGTCACCGGTACGCCCGAAGGCGTCGGTCCGCTCGCGCCCGGCAATCGCGTGGTCGTCGCGGTCGAGGGCATCGGCGAGCTCGGGATCGGCGTCGTCGGGAGCACGTGAGCCGGGCGAGGGGGGCCGCGTTCGCGATCGCGGGCCTGCTCGCGATTGTGGGTGTCGTCGTCGCTGTGCGGACCTCGAACGACGCCGCGCCGTGCGGCGACGGGTTCACGCGAGACGGGCCGCGCTGCTGTCCGGCGAGGACCGCCGCGAGCAAGCGTGGCTCCTGCGCCGTGGAGAGAGGCGCAGCGTGTCCGTCGCCGCTCGTTCCGACGGATCACGGCTGCGATGCGCCGGAGCACGACGTCGTCGATGTCCCCGCGACGACGGTGATCGTGGGCCCCTCCGATTGGGAGGCCGAAGGCCGCGTCCCACCGCGCACCGCCGTCGTCGCAAGCTTCGCGATCGATCGCTTCGAGGTCACGGCGGGCCGCGCCTGCGCGCACGTCGAGGGCGCGTCGTTCTGTGACGTGAGCGATCCGTCGCGCGCCGCGAGCGGTGTGTCTTTCGAGCAGGCGCGTGCGTACTGCAGGGCTCGGGGCGGGAGGCTCCCGACCGACGACGAATGGCTCGCGGCGGCGGGAGGCGATCGTCCGCGCCGCTATCCGTGGGGCGATACCGGCGCGGTCTGTCGCCGAGCCGCGTGGGGCCTCGAGTCGGGGCCATGCGGAGAAGGCGCGACGGGTCCGGATACGGTCGGCTCGCATCCCGAGGGGGCGACGCCGCTCGGGATCCACGATCTCGCCGGCAACGTGGCCGAGTGGGTGGAGGCGCCGTGCCCGGAGTCGGGGACCGCGTGCCCGCGTGTCGTGCGCGGCGGAGCTTGGAAGACGCGGCTCGCGACGGAGCTCCGGACGTGGCTGCGCCGCGAGGCAGCGACCGAGTCGATTCGCGGCGGCGACGCGACCATCGGGTTCCGCTGCGTCTACGATCGGGCGCCGTCGCCCTGAGCGGATCCGCCCCGGCGGCGGACGAGGACAAGATCCGCGCGTCCCACCAAACGATCGGCTTCCTCTCGCCGTGCGGGCGGGTACGCTGGTCCGTCCCATGACATGCGCCGTGCTCAGCATCGGGACAGAGCTCACACGTGGAGAGCTCGTCAATACCAACGCCTCGTGGCTCGCGACTGGCCTGACGGAGCTCGGGTTCGAGGTCATCGAGCACTGCACCGTCGATGACGACAAGGGGCGCATCGTGGCCGCGCTCGATCGTCTCGCGCGGGCAGCGAAGGTCATCGTGTGCACCGGCGGTCTCGGGCCGACGACGGACGACCTCACGACCGTGGCCGTGGCGGCCGCGCTCGGCGTCGGGATCGAGCGCGACGAGGCTTCGCTCGATCACATCCGGCGTCGCTTCGAGAAGCTCGGGCGGACGATGAGCGAGTCGAATGCCAAGCAGGCCGACTTCCCCGCGGGCGCGGCGATCCTCCCGAACCCGATCGGCACCGCCCCGGGCTTCGCGGTGGAGATTCACGGAGCACGAGCGTTCTTCATGCCCGGCGTGCCGCGCGAGATGAAGCGGATGTTCGACGAGCACGTCGTCCCGCGGATCCGCGAGGTCGCTCCGAACGACAGCCATCAACTCCGCTTCCGCACCTTCGGTCTCCCGGAGAGCGTGGTCGGCGAGAAGCTCGACGGCATCGAGGCCGCCTTCCCGGGCGTGACCATCGGCTATCGCGCGCACTTCCCCGAGATCGAGGTGAAGGTCCTCGCCCGAGCCGCCGATCGCTCCGGCGCGGTCGAGCTCGCGGAGCGCGCCGCGAGCGAAGTGCACGCGCGCCTCGGCGAGGTGATCTACGGCAACGGCGACGACACGTTCGCCGGAGTCGTCGGTCGCGCCCTCCGCACGCGCGGCTGGACCCTCGCGATCGCCGAGTCGTGCACCGGCGGTCTCGTCGGCCACCTCCTCACGAAGGAGCCGGGCGCGTCCGACTTCCTCCTGCTCGATGCGGTCACCTACGCCAACTCGGCGAAGCAGGCCGTCCTCGGCGTCGACGAGGACGCGCTCCGCGGGCACGGCGCGGTGAGCGCCGAGGTGGCGACGCGCATGGCTGACGGCGCGCGCCGCGTCTCCGGCGCCGACGTCGCGCTCGCGATCACGGGCATCGCCGGACCCACCGGAGGCAGCGAGGCCAAGCCCGTCGGCCTCGTCTACCTCGCGGTCTCGACCCCGAAGGGCACCGTGGTGAAGGAGCAGACCTTCCCCGGCGAGCGCTACTGGATCCAGACGCTCGCCGCGTACATGGGCCTCGCGATGGTCCGCGCGGCCTGCAAGAACATCTGAGCGCTGCTCAGCGCGTCGCGAGGATCTCGTCGGCCCACTTCTTCGCCTGCGCGCAGGTCGAGGTCGACGTCCACGTCGTGTTCACGGCGCGGGCAGGGCCGGTCGCGAGCACGACGTCGCGATCCTTGCGGGCGAGGATGAACGGGCCGAGGTCCTTGCGCTCGAAGCACACCGCGTCGGGCGCATCGATCGAAGCCTTCCCCAGCGTCTTCTTCAGGCCGGGCGTGAGCTTCTGCATCGCGCGCTCGGCGAACGGGAGCGCGTCGTAGCGGGAGTGCACCGCGAACGCGAGCTCGTCGCCCTTCGTGTACACGGCGGAGCGATCACCGCCCCAGCCGGCGGCGGCGCGGCGCGCCTCGGCGGCGTCGACCCACTCCTCGAACGCGAGCGCGAAGCCGAGCTCGCCGAAGGTGTCCTCGTCGTCCAGCTTCCAGCCCGCTCCGAGCGCGAGCGCGGAGGGAGCGGGGATCGGAATCGCGGGCTCGTGGCTCTCCCACTTGTCGACGTGGAGCACCTGCTCGGTCGTGGTCGGCGGCTGCGCCCACGCACGATCGACCATCGCCCATCCGCCCTTCTTACGCAGGGCGTGTACGAACGAGAGGCCGTCGATGTACGGAGCGACCAGCGTCGTCCGGAGGATGTGCGGCACGCCCTTGATCGAGGCGCCGTTCACGCCGCTCGCCATCAGCTCGCGGACCATTTCCTCCGGGAGATCGAGGGCGGTACGACCCTGCTCGTGCATGATGAAGTCCATCATCACGCTCGTGGCGTCGCCTTCGGCGAGGCACGCCAGCGCGAGGGTCTCGTCGCCCTTGCCCGGGCGGTAGGAAGAGCGGGACTTCAGGTCCCAGTTCTGGTCCTGCAGCGCGTGCACGAGCTCGTGCGCGAGCGTCGCTTCCGCCTCTTTCCCCCGCAGGTCGGCGGCGAGGTACATCGTGCCGTTCTTCGGCTCGTAGAAGCCCTCGAGCTGCGCTTCGAGGAGCTTCATCATCTCACCGAGGTAGTCGAACGTCGGCGGCGCGAAGCCGAACATCTGGAGGAGCTGACCTTCGCGGCGGAGCGCTTCGGCGGGGTACTCGCGGAGCGCCTTGTCCTTCACGCGCCCGACGAGCTTGTCGCGTTCGAGCTTCACCCCGGGGACAGGGCGTGACGCCTTCACCCCGCGGATCTCGCTGACGCGCGCGAGCGTCCGCGCGACGGCCTTCGACTCCTTCGAGGAGAGCGACGCCTCCGCATCGTCCGCGGGGCCGGACGCACCGGCATCGGCCAGGGGCGCCGGCGTCGAGAGCTCGCTCGTGGCGGCCGTCGGCGGCTTGCCGCCCGAGCAGCCGGCCGTCGCGGCCGCGACCGCGATCGCGCTCGCGACGAGCGCGCCGTGGAGCCGCGTCACCGGGAGCTCCGGATCGCCTCGATCGCGCTCTTGTAGTCCTTCGTGTTGAAGACCGCGTTGCCCGCGACGAGCACCCGGGCGCCGGCGGCGATCGCGTCCTTCGCGGTCTCCGCGGTGATCCCGCCGTCGATCTCGAGGTCGATCGGCAGGCCGCGCTCGTCGATCATCTTCCGGATCGCGGCCACCTTCGGCAAGACCTCGCGGATGAGGCTCTGGCCTCCGAAGCCGGGATTGACGCTCATCACGAGGATCTGGTCGGCGACGTCGAGGACGTAGCGGAGGGTGTCCTCGTTCGTCGACGGGTTCAGCGTGACGCCGGCCCGCTTGCCCAGCGAGCGGATGTGCGTGAGCGTCCGGTGGAGGTGCGTGCACGCCTCGACGTGGACCGTGATCGTGTCGGCACCGGCCTCGGCAAACGCATCCACGTAGCGCTCGGGCTCGACGATCATCAGGTGGACGTCGAGCGGGAGCTTGGTCACGCGCCGGAGCGCCTTCACGACGGGCGGCCCGATCGTGATGTTCGGGACGAAGCGTCCGTCCATCACGTCGACGTGCAGCCAGTCGGCGCCGGCTGCCTCGACTGCCGCGATTTCCTCGCCGAGACGAGCAAAGTCTGCCGAAAGGATCGAGGGGGCGACGAGGATGCTTTGGTTCATGCTTTCTGGACCCGAGGAGGTGATCCGTCGCCTCTTACCACACCTAAATGCCTGGCCTTGCACTCGGCGCTCGCTTGCGAAAGTCTAGGCGGGCATGCAGACGCGCAAGATCACCAAGGCTGACTTCGACCAGATCGTCGAGGTCATCGACCGTTGGTGGGGAGGCCCGATCAGCACGTTCGCTCATCCGATCTTCTTCTATGAGCTCGGAGACAACGCGCTGGTCGTGGAGAAGGACGGTCGGCTCATCGGCTTCCTACTCGGGTTCGTCGTCTTCAAGACGCCGAAGACTGGGTACGTCCACCTCGTGGGGATCCATCCCGATTTCCGGCGTCAGGGCGTCGCCCGCCTCCTCTACGAGAACTTCACCGAGCGCTGTCGCGGGCTCGGCTGCATCCGGATGAAGGCGATCACGACCGCCGGCTACGAAGGCTCGATCCGCTTCCACGAGGCGATGGGCTGGAGCGCTGAAGAAGTCGAGGACTACGCCGGCCCGAGCCGCAAGCGCATCGTCTTCACGAAGGACCTCACGCCCACGCGCATCGCGCAGGCCTGAAGCCAACGCGCGCGCAGGCCTGAAGCCGCGCGCCGCATGTGCGACGTCCGCGCCATCCGCTTTTCGGGGGCGCGTGACGCGTACCGGTGTCACGAACATGCGCCGGCTCGCGCGTCTTCCGGGAAGCCCCGGCGCATGCGCGTCCGGCTCGAGCGTCCCATGGCAGTCTCTCGCCTCTGCGCGTGCACCGCCGATGCTAGACGTGAGATGCTCGTTCCATCCGGCAGCGGAGGGCTCTCCTCGGGCTTCGCCGGCGGCTCCCTTCGATGAAGCGATCGCCTGCACGGAACACGACCTCCCTCTTCGGCCTGATGGCGCTCACGGCATGCGCGATCGGCGGCCCGTTGATCGCGTGCACCTCCGAGGCGACTCGCGCGCCGTTCGCCCCGGCGGCGACGGAGGAGACGAGAGAGCCCGACGAGCCGGCGCCCGCCCCGTCGGCGAGCGGGACCCAGGTCACCCCCTCGAAGACCACGTCCGACGGGGGCGCCACGACGCCGGACGACGACTGCAAGCGCGCTGCACCGAGCAAGGAGTGTGGAGTCGTCCCGCAATGCGGATGCGCCCCGACGCACACGTGTGATGTCGTCGATCCGGCGGGCACCGCACGGTGCGTCCTCGCCGGAAACGCGCCGATGGGCCATCCGTGCACTGCCACGGCGGGCTGCGCCCTCGGCCTGACGTGCATCTTCGGGACGTGTCACGCGTTCTGCGACGATCCTTCGAAGGCGTGCACGCAGCCGGGCACCGGAGCCTGCTTGCAGGTCGAGACGCAGAGCGGCTCGGCCGTACCGAACCTCGCGGTCTGTCGCGTCGCGTGTGACCTCCTCGATGCAAATAGCTGCGGTGGAAAAACCAACGCAGGCATCGGCGTCTGTTACGTCGACGACAAAGGAAGCACGGATTGTCGGGAGGGCGGCTCGCGGACCGTGGGCCAGACGTGCTCGCCGACGGACGAGTGCGGTCCCGGCCTCGTCTGCACGACCTCGAACGGCGACAGCAAATGCCGGCGCTGGTGCCGGGTCGCCCAGGGCACGAGCGACTGCGGAGCGGGCAAGGCCTGCACGGGCTTCACCCCCGAGGTCAAGGTGGGCTCGGTGGTCTACGGCGTCTGTGCCTTGTAAGCTCGCGTCCGGATCGCTTTACAGGCGGCATAAAGCGCGCGAAGGTCAGAGGTGCGATGTCTTCCGTGAAGCCGCCCGCGGCCCAACCTCCTCGACGAGGGGCATCCGAACCTTCCGTCACGATCGCGCAGCTTCGTGAGGTCGGGCTCTTCGGTGCGCTCTCGGACGAGTTCCTCGAGCACCTCGTCTCGACGCTGAGCGTCCTCCGCGTGATGGTCGGCGACACGATCTTCCGCGAGGGCGACCCCGCGCGCGAGATGTATGTCGTGCTCGAGGGCGAGATCGAGGTGCTGAAGAAGAGCCGCCGCGGTCGTGAGACGCGCGTCGCAATCCTAGGCCCCAACGATACCTTCGGCGAGATGTCGATCATCGACATGCAGCCGCGTTCGGCGACCGTTCGCGCGCTCGGCTCGGCGCGGCTCCTCCGCATCTCGACCGAGGAGATGGACGCGCTCTACCGGCACGACCTCAAGTCGTACACCCTCATCGTCCTCAACATCGCGCGCGACCTCTCGCGCCGGCTGCGTGTGACCGACGGCCTGCTCGCTGACTTCACTGCGAACGTTCTCGAGGAGTACGTCGCGAACAAGCCGGCGCCGAGCAAGCCGTAGCAAGCGGCGCGTACAGTCGCGTCCTCGCGCGCGCGAGGCGATCGCTCGCGCTTCGGGCCGGAAGCACGGCGCGCGCGAACATCACTGGCGCTTGCGCTCGAAGCGACGCGTCAGCCCGGATCGGAGACGTCGCCGCCGTCGCCCGCGTCGTCTCCCGCATCGCCGGCGTCGCTCGCGTCGCCGCCGTCGCCGCCCGCATCACCGCCCGCATCACTGTCCGCCGGAGGCATCGAGGCGTCGGACGACGGAGCACCCGATCCACCGTCAAGGGTCGACCCGAGCGAGCCTCCATCGCTGTTGGTGGCCGTATTCTCGGGATCGAGCGGCGGCAGGGGCTGCGGGTTCAACGTGCAGGCCACGAAGGCGAGCACGACGGCAAGAGAGGCGAGGAGCTGAAGGCGGCGCGTACGCATCACTGGTCATTCCCGCTGTCGGCAGCGTCCGCGGAATCGGCCCCTGCGTCGGCCGAGACTCCGGCGTCCGTGCCCGGAGACATCCCTTCGCCGTCGCTGCTGTCGTCGTCCTCGGTCCCGTCGCTCGGCGTGCCGAACCCGTCGGGCGGCTCGCCCGGCGGAAGCGGCTGAGGGTTGAGCTTCGTGTCGCCCGAATCGCTCATGCACGCCGGCACGGCGTGCAGCAGCGCGACGGATATCGCGACCAGGGGGAGCCACCGACGAAGCATGGGAGCCGACCTTCATGGAAGCATCGGGGGTGCCAGAAACAAAATAAAGGGGAATCCGAGGGCCTGGCACGGGCGAGGCGCCTTGGACCACGACTCCTTGCTAGGAGATGGCTCACGTTGGCACAATCGCCCCCTATGACCGGTGACACCGTTCTCTCCGCAAGCGACGTTCTGGCCGTTCGCGTCCAGAACGTCGTGAAGCGTGTTCGGGACGGCGCGACGCGCCGGACCGTCCTCGACGACGTGAGCTTCGACGTGAAACGCGGCGAGCTGGTCATCGTTCGCGGTCCGAGCGGCAGCGGCAAGACGACGCTCCTTGCGATCGTGGGCGCGATGCTCTCGCCGACGAGCGGCGAGGTGCACCTCGACGGCGAGCCGACCTCCCGTCTCCGAGAGGCTCATCGGGCCGAGATCCGCCGCCGGAAGGTGGGCTTCGTCTTCCAGGACCTCCAGCTCCTCGACGGGCTCACCGCGCTCCGGAACGTCCTCCTCCCGCGTGTGCCCGACGGCGTGACGAAGGCGGACGAGACGCGCGCGAGAGCGCTCCTCGAGCAAAGAGGCCTCGGCAAGCTCGCGGACTCGAAGGCGAAGGGGCTCTCGGGGGGAGAGCGCCAGCGCGTCGCGCTGTGCCGTGCGTTGCTGAACGATCCGAGCCTGCTCGTCCTCGACGAGCCGACGGCGCACCTCGACGACGCCAATGCCGTTGCGATCGCCGAGGAGCTCGCGGCGCTGGCGCGTGAAGGTCGCGCGCTCCTCGTCGCGACGCACGATGCTCGCATCGCGAAGAGCGCAGGGGTCTCGCGTGTGCTCGACCTTGCCGGCGGCAAAGTGGTGAGCCAAGGTCCGGAGCCGTCTCCCGAGCTCTCGGGGTAAAGGCCCCAAGACGTCATGACGAACTTCCTCGAGCCCTGGGTGCTCCTTCGCCTCGCCGCGGGCGTCGTGGCGTTCGCGCTCTTCACGCGCGGAGCGATGACCGCGCAGAAGGTCCTCCGTCACTTCGACGTGCGCCGGGCGACCGAGGGACAGCTCGCGCTCGAGAAGCAGCTCGAGCTCGCAGCGACCTTCTCGCGGGTCGCAGCGGTGGTGCAGATCCTGGCGCTCGCGTTGAGCGCCCTCGCCGCCGATCGCTTGAGCCGGGGCGTTCGTGGAGCCATGTGCGCGTACGGCGTGTTCTCGGCGCACGAATGGGGGTTCCGCTCGCTCGCCGCGACGGTCGGCGTCGCGCTGGTCGCCGGGACCGTCACGCAGCTCTATGCGTTCGATGCCCGCGTGCGGACGCTCGATCTCGCGCGGCCGCTCTCGATCGCGACGTGTTTGATGGCGCCGCTGTCGCTCATCGATCTCGCGGCCGCATCGAAGTTCTTGCTCGGGCTCGATCTCTCCGTCGTCGCCTCGTGCTGCTCGGTTCAGCTCGATCCGGTCGCCGCCACCGGCGAGACCTTCGCATCGGGACCACGCGTGCTCTTCACGGCGCTCGGCGTCCTCGGCGCGGTCCTCTCGATCGGTGCGGCGCTCTTCGCGGCGCGCTCTCCCTCCCGTCCGCGCGTGCTCGTCGCGGGCGCGGTCTCGGTCCTCGCGTTGCCCGCTGCGCTGGCCGCATCGGTCCTCGAGGTCGCGCCGCACGCGTTCGAAGTGCCGACCCATGTCTGTCCGTTCTGCCTTCTGAGACCGGACGTCTTGGCGCTCGGCTATCCGCTCTACGGCGCGCTGTTCCTGGCGACGGCCTGGGTGGGCGGCGCCGCGGTCAGCGCGATCCTCTCGCGAGGAGGATCAGCGAAGGCTGCGCTCGGAGACTTCGCCGCCCACCGTCTACGCCGCGGCGCGATGGCGTGGGGATGTGCGCTCGTGCTCGGCGCGCTCCCGGTGATCCGCTTCGCGATCGTCTCTGGCGGAGCCTCGCTCTTCCAGGGACAGTGACGCGGAGGGCCTCGCGGTGAGCGCTCACGCCCGCACGGTGACGCCCGGCCGCGACGTCCCCTGCAAGGCTCAGGCTCGAGCCGCGCCCTCGTCGGCCACGAGCGAGGCGCGCTCGAGCAGCGTCTCGAGCGTCGAGCCCCCGACCGACACGTAGAGCTGACCGTCGTTGCGTGTCATCTCGAGCTTGGTGTTCCGGTCGATCTTCGATCCGAGCTCGTCGAGGAACGCGCCGGCGATGCGCCAGACCTCGATCTCGTCCACCTTGTGGATCGTCCGACTCGAGGCCTCGCGTCGGAGTTGCGAGAGCTCCGCGGCCGTGAACAGCGCCACGCGCCGAGCCGCCTTCGAGGCCTTGTGGAGACGCTCCGCCGACGGCGAGCCGACATCGATCCACGCGAGGAGGATGCCCGTCGGGTCGTGCACCGCGACCGGTGGCTCGTCGGTGGACGACAGGCCGCCCTTGCTGAAGGCGATGCCCTCTTCGAACGACAGGCAATACGCGAGCGTGCGGAGCAAGAGGTATCGCATGGACTCGGAGGGATGCCGCGCGACCCGCAGATCAAGCGTCTCGTAGACGCTTCGGTCGACGTCCGAGAGCGCAATTTCGAAGTGATGGACCGTCGCCGTCAGCGCCATGGGTACGCCAGCGCTTAGCACGGGCGCACCGAGACCGCCGCGCTCGAGGCGAAGCACGCGCCGACGCCAGCGATCGGGTCGAGCGACGGAGCGACGCGCCGAACGCGAGGTCGCGGTTCGTCCGTCTCGTCGGAGAGAGACTTCACAGATGCCATGAGGGAAGCGCGGAGCGCCCGGGACGATGACGCTGCGCGCGCGGTGGGCTAGGAGAGCGAGCGAACCGAGCTGGAGGCACCGATGCGTCGTCGAGATTTCATCCTCGCCATGATGACCTCAGCCGTCGCTGTGGCGTGCAAAGGGAAGGCGGCCGAGCAGCGATGCAAGCACTGCGGGATGAAGATCGATCCCGCGAGCGCGTGGCGCGCCGACCTGATCGCGACGGACGGGACGACCACCAGCTTCGATACGCCTCGCTGTGCCCTGACGTCGTGGCGGAGCGGCAAGTCGCAGGCGGCCTCGCTCCGAGCGCAGGAGTACTACGAGCGCACCTGGCGCAACGCCGATGAGCTGCGGTTCGTGATCGGTGGCGACGTGGTGGGCCCGATGGGACCCGACCTCGTTCCGGTCGAGCCTTCGCGCGTGACGAAGTTCATCCAGGATCACGGCGCCGACCGTGCGCTGCGTGTCGACGAGATCACGGCGGATGTGCTCGCCGCGATGAAGTAGCGCATACGCGAGGATGCGCGCGGGAGCAGCGACGCAGCACGACTCGCCTCAGCCTTGAACGTCGAAAGAACCGTACAAAGGTCGAGCGGGCCGTCGCTTGCGGCCACGCGGGGACGCGGTAACGTTGCACCTTACAACGATGGAACAACCGCACGCCGAGCTTCCACCAAGACTGCGCCGGACCCTCGAGTTGGTGTACGGCGTCGAGGGCGTGACGGCCGCCCGTGTGTGGCACTGGCCAGGTCGCGTCGCCGTCGGTGTTCGACCCGCGATGCTCTCTGCACCCTCGGAGCTGCTGCGCCGCGTGGAGTCCGCCGTCGCCGGCCTGCGTGAGCCCGAAGAGACCTGGGACTTCGGTCTCCTCGAGACCGAGTGAATCGACGCGCGTAGGGCGCGTACGAGCGAGAGCGCGCGAGATGGTGAGAGGTGATGGCGTGATCTTCGAGATCGCGCTTGCTCGTACCTCGGGCGCTCCCGTCCTCGTACGTCGGATCCGCGTTTCAGGATCACCCGAGCGGGCGGCGGTCGTTCGAACGGGCGCGCGTCCGGTCGCGCGAGCGCAGTGATGCAATGTCGTCGGTGGCGGGCTCGGCTGGTGACGGCGGCAGACAAACGCGAAACGCGCGCAGACCCGGGAGGGGCGTGCGCGCGTGGCGGCGAACGAAGCGTCTCGAGACGCTTCGCTTGGGCTCAGTTGCTGACGAAGATCGACTCGATCTCGTTCTTGACCTGATCCTCGGTCTGCTCGCGGGCGATCGCGATTTCCTTCACGATGAGCGTGCGCGCGGTGTCGAGCATGCGGCGCTCGCCGAACGAGAGCTGCTTGTCGGTCTTGAGGCGGTAGAGATCGCGAAGAACCTCGGCCACGTCGTAGATCGAGCCCGTCTTGATCTTGTCCATGAACCCGCGGTAGCGGCGGTTCCAGGTCTGGTTGTCGAAAGCGATCGTCCTCTCCTTGAGGATGTCGAAGATCTCGCGGATCTCCTGCTCGCTGATGACCTGACGCAGACCCACGGCGCCCGCGTTGGAGACCGGGACCATGATCTTGCGGTCCGTGTCCATGATGCGGAGGACGTAGAAGGACTGGCGCTTCCCAGCGATGTCCTTCTCCTCGATCTTGATGACCTCGGCCACTCCCTGGGCGGGGTAGACAGCCTTGTCACCGACCTTGAACTTCACGTCCGTTCCAGCCTGCATAGCGTCTCCTTCGTCTCCTGAACCCCTTGGGGTCCGGACTGATCCGTTCGCTCCTAAGATGAATCACCAAGGAGCAAGCGAATCGCTCATCTACAAGGTCACTGCGTAAGCGCCGACCACACGCCCGACTGCAGGAATCGCGAGATGCGAAACCTCAGGCATTCTTCCGGAGCGCGCCCGCTACTCTCGATGATTGGGGCGCAAACTATCCGGCATTCGTCGGTGCCACCGGCCGCAACTTCAGGCGGGCGTACTCTAGTTCCAGAACCCGTCTCCTGTCAAATTATTTGTGCAAAAAAGTACGGGATGTAGGAACCGAGCCGCGGATGCAGGTGGCTGCAGGTGACGAGCGAGCGTGGTGAGGAAGCAAGGCGTGGTCTTGGGAAGCGCCGCGAATCGCGTTGCTTCATCGACACTTCAAGCGCGAACGGCCGTTGGCTCGTCTTCGTTCAGCGGGGTGAGAAAACACCCAACTACAGTGGGAATGTGTAAGGAAAGGGGCGCTTGCGCAAGGTCAGACGCGCCGATTTCCGCAGCGAATGAACGTACGCGCGAAAGCCGAAGAGACAGGTTCGATCGAAGCTCCTCCGGCTTGCGCGCACGGTTAAGTCGCTGCGTTTCGTCGAGTGAGTCACGCCCACAAGGCGGTGGTCGAAGTTTGGTCGGGCACCGTCATGAGCTCTCGCACAACGCGCTTGTCTCCCATATGCGCGAAGTCGGCGAAGCCGGAGAGAGCGCGAGCGTGAAGCGGAAGAACGCGTTGCGTGCGCAGGTCGCGCACGTCGCTCGCGCGGGTTCGCGTGGTCATGAAGCGCGACGGCGAGAAGGTTGCGCGCGCATGTCCGCGAGCCAGTGGCGACTCCGCGCGCGGGTTGCGCGTGCGTGCCCGTGGAGCGCTGCTGCGAGGCTGGATCCGCAACGTACGTTGCTCGCGCGGCCGCGCAGCTGTGGCTCAGCGCGCGAGCTGTTCGGCCAGGCCCCAGCGCACGCCGCGATCGGAGATCATGAGCTCGCTGGCGCCGACGTGCTCGAGGTACGCGAGCGCGATCAGCCCGCCAGCGACGATGACGTCGGCTCGCTTCGGCTCGAGCCCAGGGACCGCGCATCGCTGCTCCTGCGGAAGGCGCGCGAGCTCGGTGATGACGCGTTCGATCTCCGTGACCGGCATCCGGAGCCCATGCACGCGTGCGCCGTCGTAGACCTCCATCTTCAACGAGACTGCCGCGAGGGTGGTCATCGTCCCAGCGATACCGACCGGCGGGAGATCGCTCTCGAAGGCCGGCACCGAGGCGAAGGCCGATCGCGCGCTCTCGCGCACGGCAGTGAGCTCGGCCTGGGTCGGTGGATCGCTCTTCACGTGACGCTCGGTCAAGCGCACGCTCCCGACGTCGTAGCTATGGGCAAAGAGGACCGCGCTCTTCGCTCGGTCGCCGTGGACGACCTCCGTGCTCCCTCCGCCGATGTCGAAGACACGCACGTGTGATGACGTGCCGACCGAGGG
Organism: Myxococcales bacterium 68-20; assembly: GCA_001899635.1. Lineage (GTDB taxonomy): Bacteria > Myxococcota_A > Polyangia > Polyangiales > Polyangiaceae > Labilithrix. The sequence continues at coordinate 202,418 of MKVQ01000020.1, forward strand.
GATGCCGCTGAGCGCGCCGGCGAAGGTGAGCCGTGCCTCTTCGTCACCCGAGATCGTGCGCGCCTCCACGCCCAGCTTCGCTTTCACGTGGCCGCGTACGGCCTCGCCGCCCCCGGCGTCGCGCATCGCGCTCGTCCCGACCACGTCGACCCGCTGCACTCCGAGCCGATCGACGATGTCGGCGTAGCGATCGATCGCGGCGTTCGTTCGTTCGATCGCCGCGGGCGCGAGGGTGCGGGTCTTGTCCACTCCTTCGCCGAGGCGGGTGATCGTCGCGCGCTCCTCGAGGGCCACGAGCTGGCCCGACGCGTCGCGCTCCGCGACGAGGAGAAGGACGGTGTTGGTTCCGATGTCGATCGCGGCGACGGGCATGACAGGGTCTTTCGGGGCTGGACGAGCTTCGCGTGGTGAACGAGGCGAAGGGATAGGAAGCGGGAAATGACGAAGGCCTCAGGAACGCCGTTCCCGAGGCCCACAGTGGGGACGGCGCGGCGATCGCCGCCGGCCGTCCGAAGGCCGGAGTCGCTACTTGATGTTGCCGAGGTTCAGCATTTCCTCCACGTCCGGCTGGACGACCAGCTCGACGCGGCGGTTCTTCTGCTGATCATCCTTCGACTGGGTCTCGACGGTGCCCGCGATCGGGTCGAACTCGGCGTAGCCGACGGACGCCCAGCGGCGCGGGTTCAGACCGCCGCCCGCGACGTCGTTCTTCTTCTTCGGGTCGACCTTGTGGTCGTCGACGAGGAAGAGCGTGACCTGTCGCGCGCGCGCGAGGGAGAGACCCCAGTTGTCCTTGAACGCGCCGCCGCCCGGGTACTTCGCGTTGTCGGTGTGACCGGCGACGAGGAAGTAACGGTTGTTGAGGTCCTTGTCGCTTCGAATGACCTCGGCGACCTGGGAGAGGACCTCCTTGCCCTGCTGCTTCAGCTCGTCCTTGCCCGAGTCGAAGAGGATGTCGCCCGGGAGCTGGACGACGAGGCGGTTGTTGCGCGGCACGACCTTGACGCCGAACTGGGTCAGCTTGTCGAGCTTCGAGCGGAGCTCGCGGAAGCGAGCCTCGATGACCGCCAGCTGGTCGGCGCGCTGCTTGTACTCCGTGAGCGCCTGCGCGAGCTTCTGCGCCTCGCCCTGGGACTTGTCGAGGGAGATGCCAGCCTGCTTGAGCTGCTCCTTCATCTTCTCGATCTGGTTCTGCGACTCGGAGAACTTGCCTTGGTCGTCGGCGATCTGCGCCTTCGCGGCCTTCAAGTCGGCGGCGAGCTTGTCGATCTCGCGCTGCTTGGCGGCCATCTCCTCGTCGGTGTGTCCGCAGCCGCCCAGCGCGAGTGCCAGCGCGGTCACGCCCGACCAAACCAGGAACTTCCTCATGTGCGTCGTCCTCCTCAAGCACCCCGCGCAGGGGCAACCGTCAACAAGATAGAGAGCAGCTCGTCGCGGAGACCGATGGCGATCCCCGAGCTCGAAACCGCCGATGACGGTATCGACCTCTCGCCTTCGACGTCAACCGCCGCTGCCGAGGATGGAGCGGGCAGCGAATGCGATGACGGACGAGGCTGCTTCCGCGTCGTCGATGTGACGATCTGCGATCGAAAAAAAATTTTTCCGAAGCAGTCATGTCGCGTCGACGCCGAGATCGTTCTCCGATCGCGTCCGCATCGCGATTCCAGATTCTTATCGAAACATGGATCCTGCCTCGATCGCGCGGAAGAGCCTACAAATCCCGTGTCGAATGTGAAAATCAAGGGGGCTTGTCGTCTTTCGTCACTACGGCTGAGGTGGAGCGCGCCGGGGTCGTTTCAGCACCGGAACGCCTTCTCAGCCTGCACAGCCGTCAAGTTTTTTTTGTTTGACATGTAACGTAGGTGACCATATACGTCATGTAGATCACCTCTGCAGGAGGACTACGAATGGCTGCTAAGAAGAAGGCTGGCGCGAAGGCTGGCGCGAAGAAGACGAAGACCACGAAGAAGGCCGCGCCGAAGACCGCCAAGAAGGTCGCGAAGAAGAAGACGGCCGGCAAGAAGCGCGCTGCCGCCAAGAAGGCCACCAAGAAGGCTGGCGCCAAGAAGGCCGCCAAGGGCCCAGCTAGGAAAGCCGCGCCCAAGGCTGCCAAAACTGGGCGGTCCGCGGCAAAGCGTGCGACTGGCGCGGGCAAGAAGGCCCGTGGCAAGGCAGCTCCGCCGGCCGGCGTTCCGTCGATGTTGGGCGGCGCTCCCTCGTCCAGCGCTGGGCTGGACGAAGGCGAGGAGTAGTCCTCGCTGGGATCGGATCGCTGTTTTGCCTGACCCGACCCGTCATTTTCGGGTCGACAGGCAACTGGACGAGAGGGCGTACCCCTGAAACGGGTCGCCCTTTCGTCTTTTGTGCATTGGGCTCCGGGTTGTGAGCTCCTCCCTGAGTCGAGCTCATCCGGCTGAGGCGTCGCCGCTACCCCTCGCGCGATCAGGACCGAACAACGATCCAGGGCGTTGGGCGTTCAGGGGGGTGCAGACGATCACCCCAGACACCTGACAGGTAGTATGCAGGCGTACAGTGTGCCTGCGGGCGCGCGGCGGCCTCTACTGCAGAGCTTCGTTCCTCGGCAAGCGGTCTAGTCGCCGAGGTAGAGCTTGAGGGCCTCGGCCGCCTGGCGTCGGTCGAAGGGCACACCCTTGAGCTCGTCGCGCTGGCCGATCTGCTCGAAGAGCTCCGAGAGGAAGAGGTAGAAGCGCTCCGCTTCGCCGACCGCCCGATCGAGTCGCACCGGATCGAGCAGGTCGGTCTCCTCGAGCGCAGTCAGCGCGGCGATGAACGCATCGAAGCGCGGGTAGTCGGCTGCCCGAAGGAGCGGGTAGCCCATCGCGTCGAAGTACGAGAGGAACTCGCGCACGAACTGGAGTGACGACGGGCCGCTCCAGCGATCTTCGCGGCTCGGTGTCGCGCGCGCCTTCGCGCCGAAAGCTCGGACGATCTGCGCGAACATCCAGACGTCACGACGGAGGCGGATCGAGAGCGACCGCTTCGCCGCGATGTCGTCGAACACTCCATGCTCGTCGAGGCGGGCACCGAGCGCCTTGCCGAGAACGAGGACCGCGTTCTGCAATGCCGGCCGGAGGTTCGTTGCGACCGTCGCAACCGACGCACGGAGCTGATCGGTCGTCGCCTTGCCGTCGGGCGCGGCGAAGTCGTGCTCGAACGCACGCCGCAGCTCGAGGCGCACGTTCGCCGCGATCCCGCCGAGCGTCGCCTTGATCGAGACGAGCCTGTGCGCTTCGGCGTGGAGCTCGTCGTAGCGCGCTCGGATCTGGCTGGCGGGAACCTTGAAGAGCTCGCGCTCGAAGCTCTCCGCGAGCTGGTGGCCCGTCTGCTTGCGCAGGTAGTCGGTGAGGGCGCGCGCGTCGGACCGAAGCACGCTGAGGACGACGTACACGAGACCGGCCGGGCGCGACTCGCGGACGACGTGCTCGAGGAGCGTGACGTAACGGAGCATTCGGAACAGCGCGAGGAACGTGAGCGCGACGAGGCGGCGCGCCTGTTCGCCCGGCACCTGGCGCATCAGCTCGAGGACGCGCTGGTTCGTGATCCGATCGAACTCGGGACGGAACTCGAGCGCCACGAGCGGATTGAAGAACGCCGACTGCGAGACCTCGCGATGAGCGACGGACATCGCCGCGTAGAACAGCCGGAACGGCACCCGAGGCAGGCGCGTGATGCCGCCGCTCACCTCGAGCAGGTTCGTGAGCGCGTGGCGGAGGAGGAAGAGCGACTCCTCCGGGGTGTCCTGGCTGGCGGCGCCCCGCACGAGCCGCGTGCGCGCGGTGTCGTCGGGCAGCAGCATCTCGAGATACCGCTGGAATACGAAGGCGCGCTCCTGCTCGCCGAGGAGCTGGCGGCACAGGTAGACGATGCGGTGCATCGCGTCTCGCGCGAGGACGAGCGCCTCCCGGTAGTCCTGCGCGACGATCGCCGTGCGCCGGGGTGGACCGGCGTGGTTGCGCGGGTTCGCAAAGCACACGAGGCCCTTGAGGAGCACCTCGAGCTCGAAGAGCATCTCCTCGCGGCGGACGTTCTCGATCCGAGAAAGCCACTGCTCCCGCGCCGCCGACTGCTCGCGTCGGAGCCCGCGCGTATCGCGCAGCAGATCGGCGTAGGCATCGCTGCCCGCCGGCGGCATCGGAGGGATCGAGTGGGGCGTGTTCGAGAACCCGCGCCCGCCGGTGGCCATGGGCTCGACCGACGAGCGGATCGACGGGATGGAAAACGGCGACCGCGGAAGTGGAGGAGGCATCGAGCCTCTCGGCGGCAGCCGGGAGTCGCTCATCGAGCGGCCTTCGGTCGCGGGCTCTGTCCGCTGCCGTCCTTCTTCGAGAGCAGTGTGTCGAGGCGCCCGACGCGTGATCCCAGCATCTTGGCCATCACACCTTCGACGTCCCGCTGCGTTCGCTGCGAGAGGAGCGTGATGTCCAGCGCGACCTGGCTCGTCGCGATCTCGGCGATCGCCGGCGTCTCGCTGATGACGGCATTGTCGGTGTCGGCCATCTCCGTCGCGCCGATGAGCGATCGCCGGTCGTCGGCCACGACGACGAGGCGGTGCTTCCAGAACTCTTCGAGGTCCTTCTCCGCGAGACCGTAGCTGAAGACCTCGCCGGGGAGCGCCGGCAGCTCGGCATGGGAGAACACGACCACGTAGACGCGCCGCTTCGCGGCACGTTTCAGCTCGGTCGTCATCTGCTCGATCTCGCGCGGCCAGCCGCTCACGACGACGCGCTGCTGGGCGCCGCGAACGATTCGCTCCGCCTCCTCGAGGATGCGTTGATAGCCGCGGACGCTGAAGGCGTCGGGGACCTCGGGGGTGACGTCGAGGCGTCGGATCGCCTCCTCCAGCTGCTCCGTCGACGCGTCGAAGCGCTTGCGGAGGAGGATCAAGAGCTCCTCGGCAGGTGCCGGGGCGAAGCGCTCGGGCGAGCCGGCGATCGAGCGTGCCGCACCCGCCTTCACGAGCCGTCGCAGCACGCCGTAGACCGCGGAGCGCGGGATCTGCGCGCGCACGCCGACCTCGTATCCCGTCGCAGGGCTCTCCTGGAGGAGCGCGGCATAGGCGCGCGACTCGTTCAAGCTGAACCCGAGAGCCTCGAGTGCAGGCACGACGTCCGGCTCGGCCATGCACTCCTTCTCCCATGAATCGCGCGAGTTCACCAAGTGTCTCGGGCGTCTCCGGCGCATCGGCCCGGCACGTCGGGGGGCTCGCTCCCGGGGCCGAAACTATTTTGTCACCGCCTCGAATGGCTCGATACGCTCGGCGCCCAAGGCCCGGCGAATCGATCGCCACGGCGCTCGGCGTTGTCGACGCGACTACGCCGCGACGGCGCGTCGATGACGGTCTCCGTGGTGCGAGGTCCCGTTTCTCGCCGAGTCGGCGAACGTCGGTGGGAGGCGGTCGACGGATCGTTCGATCCGGTGACGATCGAGCTCGCCTGGCGCGCGCGCGCGACGACCGAATCGATCCAGGCCCACGTCGACGGAGCTCAGGCGCTCGGCGCTACGGTCCACCCGGTCGAAGGTCGACCCGATCGAGCCGGAGCGGAGAGTCCGCCGAGGTAGAGCCGGATTGAATCCCCGCGGCTCCATGTTGTGGGTGAGCCATGGATCGAATGGAAGCCGTCTACGACGAGATCGGAACCGACTACGCCGCCGCACGGCATGCCGATCCGCGGATCGCTCGAGCCATTCGTGAGGCGCTGGGGGACGCGACGAGCGTCCTCAACGTCGGCGCGGGGAGCGGCTCGTACGAGCCGGAGGACCTCGACGTCACCGCCGTCGACCCGTCGGAGGAGATGATCCGCCAGCGGCCGCGCGCTGCAGCCCCGTGCATCAAGGGATGGGCCGAGGATCTGCCTTTCGAGGATGGATCGTTCGACGCGGCGCTCGCCGTCCTGACCGTGCACCACTGGTCGGATCGCGCGCGCGGCCTGCGAGAGATGCGCCGCGTGGCGAGGAAGCGCGTCGTGCTCTTCACGTGGGATCCGGCGTCCGTCGACACGTTCTGGATGGTCGTCGAGTACCTCCCCGAGGTCGCTGCGCTCGACGTCCCCCGCTTCCCGACGATGGCCGACCTCGCGGCGATTCTTCCGGGCGTCCGGGTGAAGCGCGTACCGGTTCCCCGCGACTGCGAGGATGGGTTCTTCGGCGCGTTCTGGGCCCGCCCCGAGGCGTACCTGGATCCGCGGGTCCGGCGCGGGATCTCCGTCTTCCGCCAGCTCCCCGCTGCGGTCATCGAGCGCGCGATCGAGCGTCTGGACGCCGACCTCCGATCGGGCGCCTGGGACGAGCGGCACCCCGGGCTTCGCGACGCGGCCGAGCTCGACCTCGGCTATCGAATCGTCGACGCAGAGCTTCGAGACGAAGTCATCGGCCGGCACGCGTGATCACGCGCACCGGCGCTCACTCGCGCACGCGCAACTGAATCGCCGGAGCGGCGATGGCGTGGCGTCACGCCGTCGTCGTCACTTGCCCGCGTCCTTCGCCGAGAACGTCTTAGGGTGGAAGTTGAACGGGTAGTGCGCGCGGGTCTCGTAGCCCTTCGCGCTCGCGGCGAACTTGATCTTCTTGATGACGTCGACGATGCACGTCCCGACGCTCGGCTCGAGGATCTGGGACTTCGTCGTGTCGACCGACGCATCGGTGACGTTGCCCTGCGGATCGATCACCCACCGGATGTCGATGTCGCCCTCGATGCCGGGATGCGCGGCGAGCGCCTTGTCGTAGCAGGCGCGCGCCTCGTCGCGGCGTGCGGACACGATGGTCTGGATGTCCTTCACGCTCCGGCCGGGCTCGTTCGCGCTCTTCCCGCCGGTGCTCTTCGGGCCGCTCTCGCCCGTCGACTCGGTCGTCGTGTGGACCGACCCGCCGAGCTTCGCGCCCTGGAGATCGCCGCCGGCGCCGAGCTGGGTGGTGGTCGTCGTCCCGCCGCTGCCGCCCGCCGCGCCGCCGGCGCCGCCTGCGGAGTCCGCCGCGCTCGGCGTCTCTCCTCCGCTCGCAGCGCCGCTCGGCGCCCCCGTTTCGCCGGGCGAGCTCGCGCTCCCGGGCGACTTGGCGCCCTCGCTGCCGCCGCCCCCGCAAGCGACCGCAGCGGCGACCGTGACCGACGTGAACATCACGAACCCGAGGCGGAAGAGCGGCGTACGCATGATCGCGACGCTAACGGATCTGTCGCTCTTACCCAACCCCTGCTCGTCGAGTGCCCGCGATCCTCCGCTCCGGCCCTGCACCCGCACCCGCAGACGCGTCGGCAACCTTGGGGTACGATTGAAAAAGGCGCGCGCCACTGGACGCGCCGATGCTCCCTTGCGGTCCTCGCGGAAGGACTGCTTCGATTCGAATCGTCTCGACCTTGCGAGCGAGGAACGCTCGTCGCGATGCGCAGCCGGCGGTCCCGGAGGGCTCTTCACCTTGGCGACGGACGAGAACCTCGGCAAATGCGGCAGCTACGAGCTGCTCGTCGAGCTCGCGGCCGGCGGGATGGCCACCGTCTTTCTCGGCCGTGCCGCTGACGGCCGGGACGCGCCCCTCGTCGCGATCAAGCGGCCGCACCGGCACCTCGCGAAGGACAAAGTCTACCTGACGATGCTCGTCGACGAGGCGCGGCTCGCCTCGTCGATCGAGCACGATCACGTGGTGAAGGTCCGCGAGCTGGGCTTCGAGGGAGGCGAGCCTTTCATCGTGCTCGACTACGTCGAGGGCGCCGCGCTCTCCGAGGTCCGGCGCGAGCTCACCGCCGCCGGTCGTGCGATCGATCCGCGCGTGGCGATCCGGATTGGCCTCGATGCGCTCGCCGGTCTGCAGGCCGCGCACGTCCTCCACGACGACGAGGGCAGGCACCTCGGGATCGTCCATCGAGACGTGAGCCCTCACAACATCCTCCTCGGATGTGATGGGCTCGCCCGCGTGACCGACTTCGGCATCGCCAAGGCGGCCGATCGTGTCCAGGTCACGCAGACGCACGAGGTGAAGGGGAAGCTCGCCTATCTCGCGCCCGAGCGGATCGATCGCCGCCGGCTCTGCACCGTGCAGAGCGACGTCTTCTCGATGGCCGTCGTGATCTGGGAGTGCATCGCCGGGCGCCGCCTGTTCCGCGGCGAGGAGCCGATCGAGACGTTGCAGGAGGTGATGACGGCGCCGATCCCGTCGCTTCGTAAGCTCGGCGCGCCTGTGTCCGAGGCGCTCGACGCGGTCATCCTGCGGGGCCTCTCGCGCGATCTCGACGTCCGGTACAAGACCGCGGCCGAGCTCTCCGCGGCGCTCGAGCAGGCGGCACGTCAGGAGCGCTCCGGCGCGATCGCGACGCACGCCGAGGTGGCAAGCCTGATGGAGGCGCTCTTCGGAGACCAGCTTCGCCTTCGGCACGAGGTCATCCGTGGCGTGCTGGCGGGCACGGGGGAGGCCGAGCATGTTTTCGAGGTGTCGGGCCTGAGCCCGCGTCCGGCTCCGACGCCGGAGATGCGCGCTCGTGAACAGCAAAAGCTCGAGGCCTTCGCGCCGCCTGCGCCGAGCGAACGCTACGCCTTCGGTCCGCCGGAGAAGGCCCCGCGCAGGCTCGGCTCGGCGCGCCTGCAGAAGCTGCTCGCGGTCGGGGTGGGCGCATTGCTCGCGGTCGTCGCGGGCCGGTTCTTCGTCGCGCGCCATCGCGAGCCGGTCACGCCCAGCGCCGTGGTCGCGGCGCCGACCTCGCGTCGGGTCGTCGTCCCGCTGCCTTTCGTCGCGAGCAAGGTGAGCTTCGACGATCAGAGTCGTGACCTCGCGCCCCCGGTCGACGTCGTGGCCTTCGAGGTCCCGCGTGAGTCCGGAGCCCGCCATCGCGTCACCGCTGTCTCGACCGACGGCGCGCGCGCGGAGGCTTACGTACGCGAGGAAGACGGCGTCGCTCGTCCCGAAGGGGACGGCTTCGCGATCGAGTCGCTGGAGACGTATCCGGACGAGCCCCCCGCGCGCGGAGCGCCGGCGAGGCCGGTCGTCCGCCGTCGCGTGTCTGCTCCGCGATGGACGCCACCGCAGCCGGCGACTCAGGCGAGCGCGTCCGCGAAGCCGGTCGGCTCGGTGAAAGACGGGTTCACGAAGCTCCAGTAGTGTGAGCGTGCACCCGAGCGTGAGCTGGTCCGTATCGCTTCGCGCGGCCATGTCGATGAGACCCATCGTCGTGCGCGCGCGGTGCTAGACACTTCGTGATGCTTCGCGCCGCTGCAGGCTTGTTCTTCGTCGCAGCGACGCTCACGGTGTTCGCCGCATGCAGTGACGATCCGGTCCCGCGCCCGTGCTCGAACATCCCCGCCGGAGGCTGCCCGCTCTCGCGCGGTGTCGCCTGCGAAGATCCTGCGTGCGAGGCGGTCTACGCGTGCCGTCCCGGCGACGTCTGGGAGCTCCAAGAGTACTGTCCTCCGAGGGAGCGCGACGATCGAAGTGATGCGAGCGTGCAGACCGATGCGTCCGCGCCGATCCTCGACGCCTCGATCGACGCGCCCCCCGGAGCGTTCGGCGGACCAGGCTGCGAGTCACTCCAGGCGCCCGACTGCATGCTCGGCCTCGCGATGTCCTGCGGCGCCGACTGCTGCGGGTGCGAGGACCTCTACGTCTGCGAGGATCGCGGCTGGACCCTCTGGGGCAGCTGCGGTGATGGCGGCATCGTGCCCGGACGCTGAGCTCGAGCCGCGTCGTCACGACCGACGGTCACCGCGCGTGCGTCTCGCCGCGCGATCAGGACGCCTTCAAGAATGGATCCCACTCGCGGAACTTCGTCGCGGTGCCGAGGAGGAGCTGGGCGGTCATCGTCCACTTCGGGCGGAACGGACGGCGCTGCAGGCGCATGTTCGCCTCTTCCGGCGTGCGCCAACCCTTCCGCAGATTGCACACGCGGCAGGCGGTGACGAGGTTCTCCCAAGTGTCGTTGCCGCCGCGGGATCGCGGAAGGACGTGATCGATGTTGAGGTCGCGCAGCGGGGGCTGCTTACCGCAGTACTGGCACTGATGGGCGTCGCGGAACATCAGGTTCCGGCGCGTCAGGCGGATGGTGACCTTCGGCGTGCGGTCGTAGCGGTGGAGGTGAAGCACGCGGGGGACCCGCAATGCGCCCCCGATGATCGGCAGGCTGTCGTCGTGGTCGCGGACGGGAAGCGATCGCCACAGATCGAAGTCGTACTCCTCGCCCGACTCGTCGAGGGCGTGCGCCGCACCACCGTAGAGGAGGACGAAAGCTCGCTTCGCGGTCGTCAGCTGGACGGGCTGGAACACGCGGTTCAGGACGAGCACTGGTCTCGAGAGCGCGTCGGTCATGTGACTGCGGAGCGAAGCGATCGCGGGCCGAGTACGAGTTGAACTCCCCGCTTTTCGAAGCATAGCAACATTTGTGAGGATCGCTTTCGATCCAGGCTTTTTTTCGGGAAGAAATGGCCCAAGGATGACGTTGACCCATCGGGGGTCGAAGGTAGTCTCGAGAGCAACTTAGCCATGGGGCACGAGCGATGAGCGACGCGGATGCGGATGAGAAGATGGAAGATCCGGCGCCCAGCGAGCGTGCGGTAGTCGTCGCGGCTCGCCGTCGCCGTGACGAAGACGACGAAGAGGAGAACGCCTCCCGTAAGCGCCTTCTCCTGGTCGTCCCGCTCCTCATGGCCGCTGCGGCGATCGTCGCGCTCGTCCTGGTCGGCATGCAGGACAAGGGCATCTACTCGAAGCCTGTCGATGAGCTTGTCGCCCAGAAGGCGAAGTTCGTCGGGAAGTCGGTGCGCGCCGAGGGCAACCTCGTTCATGGCTCCCTCGTGAAGCGCGAAGATCCGTGCGAGTACCGCTTCAAGATCGAGAAGAACGGGACCGAGATCCCCGTCCGTTTCGCCAAGTGCGTCGTGCCGGACACGTTCCGCGACGTCCCGGGGATGGACGTCGCCGTCACGGTCGAGGGTGAGCTCCGGTCGGACGACTCGCTCGAGGCGTCTCAGGTGTTGGCCAAGTGCCCGAGCAAGTACGAGATGAAGGAAAAGGCGGCCCAGGGCGAGAAGGCCCCCCACGCCCTGATGGAGCCCTGACCGCCTGAGCGCCCGCCTTCGACCGAAAGCGCGCTAGGCTCTGGCGCGCCGAACATGCCGGGCCCTCTCTACTGGATTGCTGCATTCGCAGCCGCGCGCGGCCTTCGCTACGAGGCGGAGGCCGATGAGCGCTGGCTTCGCGCCTGGGAGCCGTACACGACGCTGAAGGTGCCCTTCCGCTACGAGCACGCGCTCCACGCGACGGGCGTGAACGGCTCGCTCTCGATCGCGCGCGCCGTGCTCGAGCTTCCGCAGCCTCCTTCGTCGACGCCGTACCCGCCCCACGAGGTCGGAACGTGGATCGCGATCGTGCAGGACGTTCGCATCCAGGCGAAGGTCGCCGCGACGAGCGACTTCGGCAGCCCCTTCGCCGAGCCGCTCGATCTCGCGTCGATGCCACGGCTGCCCACCGGAGACGGCGCGTTCGACCACGTCTTCGCTTCGTTCGCAAAGACCTCCGAGGACCTTGTCACGGGGCTCACTCCGAGCGCGCGCAAGCTCCTCCTGTCGTGGCGGATCCCCGTCCATGCGGAGACGCGGCCGGGCGGTTTCATCCTCGCGCCCGTCTCGCTCAGCGCGGACGATCGCGGCCTGGCGTGGATGTTCGATGCCGTCCACCTGTTCGGCGAGAAGGCCACAAAGCTCAGGACATGACTCGAACGTCTCTGTATGCTCGCGCTCGGCGTGTCTTCTCTTGCGCTCGCCGATAGTCATGGGACGAAAGCACATCATCGGGTTGGGTCTCCTCCTCGTCGCGACGGCGACGGCGACGTCGATGCCTGCGTTCGCGCAGTCGGCAGGGCAGGAGTATCCGGCATGCACGAAGACGGTCAGCGCGGGCGACAGCGAGCTGGCGCACCAGAAGTACATCGCCGGCAAGCAGGACTACGACGAGGGGAACTACGACTCGGCGCTGCGCCGCTTCCGTGACGCGTACACCCTCGACTGCACGAAGCACGAGCTTCTCGTCATCATCTCTGCTGCGTACGAGCGCAAGGGGGACAAGAAGGAAGCCGTGACCGCGCTCGAGACGTACGTCGCGCGCTCGCCTTCCGCGCCTGACCTCGGGACCTACCAGGCGAAGATCGACAACCTGAAGAAGCAGCTCGCCGCCGCTCCCCCGCCTTCCGCAACGGTGGAGCCGCAGCCGACGACTCCGCCTGCCAAGATCGAGACCCGGGAGCACACGATCTATCCCTGGATCGTGGTCGGCGCGGGCGTCGTCGCACTCGGCGTGGGGATCGCCGTGGTGGCGACTGCGCCCGAGCTTCCCGAGAACTGCGATCGGGAGATAGAGAGGTGCAACCGGAACCCGGGCGAGTCGAACGACGCGTTCCAGAAGCGGCAGGACGAGGCCGGCAAGGCCGTCGGTCAGCCGTTGTGGGGGACCGTTGCAGCCATCGGCGGTGGGGCCCTCATCGCCGGCGGCCTCCTCTGGCACTTCCTCGAGCCCACGGGCCCGAAGGAGGCGGCGAAGACGAAGCTCCGCCCGGCGCTCTCGCCCGGGTACGCCGGCCTTGCTCTCGGCGGATCCTTCTGAGCAAGTTAGGCGGGCAGGATGGTCGACTCCGCCCGCAATTCATCGTTCCCGGCAGTCCTCACCGAGCGGCGTGACTCCGGCGCGGGACTCCGTCTCGTCACGCTGACACCGGCGCTCACCCATGCGCGCGGCTATCGAGCGCCCGGGCAGTACATCGAGGTGCGCGCGGGGGCGAAGGGTTACTTCGTGCTCGCAGGCGAGGTCGGCGCGCCATCGTGGGAGCTGCTCGTGCGCACGAACGGCGGAGCTTCCGATGCGCTCACCACCGCGCCCGAGGGGACGGTGTTCGACGTCAGCGGACCGCTCGGTGACGGGTTTCCTCTCGAGCGCGCGCGCGGCCGCTCGCTCGTCGTGGCCGTCGCGGGGAGCGCTCTCGCGGTGACCCGCCCGATCCTTCGCGACCGCATCGCTCATCGCGAGGGCGTATCGACGACCGTCTACATCGGCGCCCGCACCGCTCGTGACGTCGCGCTGCCTGGCGAGGTCACGGGGTGGGTGCATGCAGGCGCGCGTGTCGTGCTCTGCCTCTCGCGACCGGAGCTCGATGACCCCCGCGTCCTCTTCGAGCTCGGGCGTGCGAGCGGCTACGTCCAGGCTGTGCTCGAGAAGGACATCCGCGACGGCCTCGTTGCCGACGGCCTCGTCTTCGGCGCGGGCCCCGGAGGAATGCTCGAGGAGCTGCGAGGTCTCGCGTCCGCGACCCCCAAGGTCGAGGTCGTGACGAACGTCTGAGGCGCACGTCCAGGCGCGAGCGCTATCCAGACCGACACTTCGCACGAGCTCCGGTCGAGGTCTTCCGACGAAACGCCCTCTTCCGACGAGCTCGGCTCGCGTGGTGCGGGCTTTTCCAGCGTGGGTTGCTCGTATAGCCTCATCTTCGGATGAAGAGCGCGTCGGAGTTGCCGAAGGGCGCCGTGCGTCAGGGCGGTAAAGAGGAGCTTCGCGCGTCGCTCCTCAAGACGTACCTGCTCCGCATCCGTAGCGAGAAGGGTGATCGCGCCGTTCGGACGATCCTCGCGAACGCGGGCATCGATCCTTCGATGGTCGACAACGAGACGGGCTGGGTGAGCACGCTCGCCGCTCGAAAGGCGCTGCGAGGGATCCGCGAGGAGCTCGGCAGCATCGATGCGCTTCGCCGTCGAGGTGAATGGGTCACGAACCCCGAGGCGCTCGGTGCTCACGTGCGCATGCTCCGTTCGGCGGAGCAGCCGGTCGACGCTTACGTCTACCTCGCCGACAATGCGCGTGAGGTCACGCGTGTCGGTTCGTGGGACTTCGAGCTCGCTACCGCGAAGCCCCCGAGAAAGCCCGGCGGCCTCGAGGACGAGCCCAACGAGAGCGATGCCGAGCAGGCCGACGCGGCGAAGAGGCTCCCGAAGGACAAGACCTCGGTCCGTGCGGTTCGCCTCATCTACTGCCCGCGCGACGACAGCTACGACGAGGACAACCCCGACCTCGAGGGCGAGGCGCTCTTCTGCGCAGCGCGTGAGGGAGAGCTCACCGCCATCCCGCGCATCTGGGGCCTCTCCGACGCTCGCGTCACCCACGAGACGTGCCTCGCGAAGGGCGACGAGTGCTGCTCCTACCTCGTCGAGTGGGAGCTGCCCGCGACCAAGAGCACGACCGTGCTTGCGGCCGCGGCCGCCGCGGTCTTGTCCGGCGCCGCCATCGGGATGACGGGTGGATGGGTCGCCGGAGCGATCGGTGCGGTGATCGCCGGCGCTCTCGGCGCCGGCGCCGGCACGATGCGGGATCGCTCGAAGATGGAGGCCGCAGGGCGTGCCTTCGAGAAGAACCGGATCGCGGCGCTCGAGCGCGGCCTCGACCTTCGCGGCGAGGCGACGAGCGCCGCCCACCCCGGCGAGCTCTCCGGCACGGTGCTCGGAGGCAAGTACCGCATCGGCAAGAAGATCGGCTCCGGCGGCATCGGCGTCGTCTACGCGGCCGAGCACACGACGCTCGGGCACGAGGTCGCGGTGAAGGTCCTGCGCGGCGCCGCCGCTCGCGACGGCGGCGAGATCGCGCGCCTCCGTCGCGAGGCGTACATCCAGGTCAACATCGATAACGTCAACGTCTGTCGCGTGCACGACCTCGATCAGATGCCCGACGGATCGATGTACGTCGTCATGGAGCGTCTGCACGGCCGCTCCCTCGCCGACAAGCTCTCGCGCGAGCACATCGTCGCGCCGGGGTTTGCGATCCCCGTCTTCATCGGCGTGTGCCGGGCGCTCGCGGGAGCGCACAAGAAGGGGGTCGTCCATCGTGATCTCAAGCCCGGCAACATCTTCCTCTGCGACGACGGCACGCCGAAGGTCCTCGACTTCGGCATGAGCAAGCTCACGACTGCCGAGTCGCTCACGCAGGCGGGCTACACGCTGGGTACGCCCGAGTACATGGCGCCGGAGCAGTGCATCGGCGCGAACGTCGTCGCGCAGACGGACATCTACGCGTTCGGCGTTCTCATGTACGAGGCACTCACGGGCGAGCTGCCGATCATCGCGCAGAGCCGGCGTGAGCTGCTCGATCTGCACCAGCGGCAGATCCCGGTCCCGATGCGCGAGCGGCGTCCTGATCTCGACATCCCCGACGCGCTCGATCAGGTCGTGATGAACTGCCTGAAGAAGCGCATCAGCGACCGCCCGAAGAGCGCCGAGGAGCTCGAGGCGATGCTCGCGGCGATCCCGACCGAAGGGCTCCCGACCGCGTACGAGCGTCATCTGAGGCGCTCCGTGCCCGCGGCGAACGAGGACTCGGGCACCATCCCCGCGATGTCGAGCAGCGAGCCCCCGCCGCCCCTCGAGTAGCGCGCGAAACGCGACCGTCGCGACAACGCGACGCGTCGGTCGTGGCACCTCTGCGGGGCGGAGCGCGAGCTTTCCTCGTGTGAAGGGCTTGCCGCAGACAGTTTCAGGATTCGGTGGTCGCCCGCCTCGAAACGGCAGTATGGTCCGCGCTGGATCGATGCCCGACTCGCTCATCCCGCCGATTGGATCCGTCTCACAGCCCGAGCGGATGTTCCGCGTGAACTGGGTGGCGAACCTCAAGAAGACGCCGAGCGGCGTCCCGTTCGTCACCGCCGACTTCACGGCGAAACAAGGGCGGAGGGTCCGGGTCGTCGACGTGCGCCACGCGGACGAGCTCGTGGGCGTGCTCGGCTACGTGCCCGGCTCGGATTGGATCCCGCTCGATCGGATCGAGACGCTCGCCTCGCGCGTCGACCCCGACGATCCGGTGATCCTCATCTCCGGTGGAGAGGAGCGCGCCCACGACGCGGCGGATAAGCTCTCCAAGCTGGGGATGCGCTTCGTCGCCTACATGGCCGGCGGCGTCATGTCGTGGCGCGATCTCGGCTATTCCACCACGCGCGATCGATCGATCCTCGACCGCAGGGACGTGCTCCGCAAGATCGACGAGAGCCTCATGGCCGCGCCGGAGCACGTCACCGCCGAGCACGTGCAGAAGCACGTCGGCGACAGCCTCTCGGTGAAGTGGATCAAGTTCCCCGCGCTCCTCGTGCGCGGCCTCGTCTCGTGCGTCGACGGCCGCGACGACAGCGGCGTCATCGGCAGTCCCGGCGGTGACGCCGGCGAGCTCCTCGTCGGACTGCGCGCGCTCGAGAAGATGCTTCGCCGCGATCTCTCCGATTCCGAGATCGCCACGCTCCTCGCGCGCCGGCTCGATGTCTTCGGGCGCTTCTACATGCACACCGATGTGGATGCGTCGAACCTGACGATGCAGGCGGTGCGCTCCGACGCGCGGTTCGCCGGTCGGAGCGTCGATCTCGACGAGCCGCTCGAATGGCGCAAGTTCCTCGCGGCGCCGCCCCGCGACCTCCAGGATGCGCTCCTCGAGCATACGCTCCGTCCGGAGCACGTCGGCTGCGGGCACCTGCGGCTCGCGTTGACCCGTCCCGGTGAATACGACGTTCGCGAGGGCCTCGTGACCGCGCTCCTCCGCAGCTTCCACCAGAAGCTCTGGGAGGGCACGCCCGAGCTCGAGGCCGTCGCTCTCGCGGGCGGCCATACCGAGCGCGCCGTCCTCAACGTCCGCATCAGCGGTCCGCTCATGCCGTTCTCGCGCATCCCGCTCGTCTCACCCGCGGTCGGCGGCGCGCAGGTCTTCGTCCACCATCCGCGCGTGACGTCGTATCTGCGCAAGCAGCTCGCGCGCTTCCTCGCGCTGCAGACGGACATCGCCGGTACGATCGACGCGGTCGAGCTCCACATCGAGATGGAGCGCCTTGGCGCGGCGCAGCTCGCCAAGACCCTCGGCGCGCTCGCGAAGGGCTTGCCGATCTACGACGTGACGTTCGGCGACGAGCGCATCGATGTGCGTTTCGGCGGCGTCGTCGGCGAGTAGCGGCGCGCGTGTCATGACGACGAACGCGCCGCTCGAGTGACGAGCGGCGCGCGCATGTTCGTGAGGTCTCAGGCGGTGGCGGTGGCGGTGGCGGTGGCCTGCGGTACTCCAGCGAGCATCAGGTCACGAATCACGCCGTATGCCGTCGACCACTGGTCTTTGACGTTGGCGGTCCAGTCATCTCCGAGCGTCTCGGCGAGCGTCGCAAGCAGCGAGTCGCCGACCCAGTCGTACATCTCGCGTGTGACGCCGTAGTCGACGTGCTTCGCGCCGAGAGCGCCGAGCGTCGACGAGAGCCACGACGCGTCCTCGAGGTGCTCGAGGACCGAGACCAGCGCTTGCTGGAGCATCTCCTGCTGCTTCTTCGAGGAGTTTCCTCCGAAGAGGGGACGCGCCTGGGGATAGCGCTCGAAGAGGATCTCGTAGAAGCGGGGCGTGATCATCGGCTGGCGCTCGATGATGGTGTCGAAGGACGAGCGCAGAACGTTGGCGTCGAGGGGCATCATTGTCTCCGAGGAATGAATGGGTATTGCGCATACCTATTCAAGGAAGGGAAGAGAAATGCTGCGCAGAAGCGAGGGATGAGCTGCGTCTGCGCTAAGATTCGCCCCTCGATGCAGCTCAGGATGTACACCGACTACGCGCTGCGGGCGCTGCTCTACGTCGGCGCTCATCCGGGCGAGCCGGTGCCGGCGTCCACGATCGCCGCGGCCTACGAGATCTCGCTCGACCATCTCGCCAAGGCCACGAAGGCGCTGACGCGTGCCGGCTTCTTGAGCTCGAGACGTGGCGGCGGAGGCGGCGTGGAGCTCGCGAAGCCCGCATCGGACATCTGCATCGGCGCCGTGGTTCGTCTCTTCGAGGGACCGACCGGACAGCTCGTCGACTGCGAGGGGGAACGGGCTGTGCCATGTCGGATCGCTTCGGCTTGTCGGCTCCGCGCGGCCCTCGCGGCCGCCGAGGCGGCGTTCTTCGCGGAGCTCGACACCGTCACGCTCGAGGATCTGCTCGGCAGTCGAAGTCAGCTCGTGCGGCTGCTCGGACCTCGCTCGGGCCGCCGTGGCGCGGCTCCCACGGGCAAGGGCTGAGCTCCGACGCCAACGATCCGGGTGAGCCGGCCTATCGCAGGACCCAGACGAGGCCGGCGATGCTCGCGGCGATGATCGCGACCGCGATCGTGACGACCATCACGTCGGCGGGCGTCCACACGCGGCGGGGCCGACGAACGACCGTCGTGGCGGTCCGTGAGCCGACCTCCGCGATCGGCGCTTCCGGCTGGGCGGACATGCGGGACTCCGGAGGCGCCTCGGCGCTCGGGGGCGGAGGCGCGGCGCTCGGCTGAGCGATCGACGAGGGCGGCGGAGGGGCGTCGGCGTCGGGGAGCTGCTCGTCGGCGGCGGCCTCGAGCTCGGCGAGGGCAAGGCTCACGGGCTCGTCGAGCGCGAGCACGGATACGCCGATGCGTACCATCGTCGGCGGTCGCCAGAGCATGTCGCGCTCGGGCGAGACGCGGGTGTCGCCTAGATACACGCCGTTTCGTGAGTCGAGATCGCGGAGGAGGATCTGGCTGCCGCGCCGGACGACGGCAGCGTGCTCGCGGGAGGCGTCCTCGTCGGCGAGCGGGAGGTCGCACTTCTCGGCGCGTCCGATCACGTAGACGCGGCCCTCCTCGACGAGGCGAAGCTCGGCGCCCATGTCCGGACCTTCGGCGACACGCACGATCGCTCGCGTGTCGTCGCCCATCGCGTCCATCGCGTTGCGGACGAGGGCGAGCGCGAGATCGCGCGTCGCGAGGCCGAGGTCCGGGGTGGGAGGCTTCTGGCCGACCACGAGCTCGAGCCACACGCGTCCGAGACGGACGAGGTCGCCCGATTTCACGAGGCGGGGCGTGTGCGGGCCGAGCTTCACGCCGCCGACCCACGTGCCGTTCGTGCTCCCCTCGTCGACGATCGCGTATTCGGTGCCCTGCGCCCGGATGCTCGCGTGACGCAGGCTCACGCTCGGATCGGGGAGGCGCACGTCCGATCCGTCGCTCCGTCCGATGACGATGCGTCCGCCATCGAACGTGAGCGACGGTGCCTCGCCGCCGCTCGCGGATCGGACCACGACGGTGATCGGCATCGATCAGTAACCGGGGATGCTCTTCATGTGGGGCCGGAAGTCCTCGGTCGCGCGCTCCACCCACTGGATCACGTCGACCGCGAGATCGCGGCCATGATGCTGGCTCATCTGCTGGATGCCCGTCGGCGAGGTGACGTTCACCTCCGTGAGCTTGCCGCCGATGATGTCGAGGCCGACGAAGACGAGGCCGTCGGCTGCGAGCCGCGGCGCGAGATCGGCAGCGATCGTGCGCTCCACGTCCGTCACCTGATACGGCTCCACGCTTCCGCCGACATGGATGTTCGAGCGGAGGTCGTCGGAGCGGGGCACGCGGTTGATCGCCCCGAGCACCTGCCCGCCGAGGAGGAGGACGCGCTTGTCGCCCTTCTCCACGTCGGGGATGAACTCCTGCACCATCACGAGGCGACGTCCCTCGTCGGAGAGGAGCTGCACGATCGCGCGCGAGTTCTTGTCGTTCGTGCGGAGCATCATCACGCCCGACCCGCCGGCGAGGTCGAGCGGCTTGATGACCCCGGTGCCGCCGATCTCCTTTACGAAGTCGAAGATGACGTCCTCGTGCGAGGTCACGATCGTCCGCGGCATCCATCGCGCGAAGTTGAGCGTGTAGAGCTTCTCGTTCGCCTCGCGCAGGCCGCGCGGATCGTTGATGAGCAGCGTTCGACCCCGGACGCGCTCGAGCAGCAGCGTCGTCATCAGGTACATGTTGTCGAACGGCGGATCCTTGCGGATGAACACCGCCTGCACGTCCGCGACGCGGACCTCCGACGAAGCTCCGAACGTCGCGTGCGGCGGCGAATCACTGACGGTAAGCTGACGGACGCGCGCGTAGAGATCCCCATTCCGTACGAACAGATCGCGTGGCTCGCAGTGCAAAGACTCGTGCCCGCGAGCCTGCGCGGCGCGCAGGAACGCGAACGTCGTATCCTTGTCCGGCAGCACACGATCCATCGCATCCATCACGTAGACGAACCGCATGTCGAAGACCTCCCGAAGCACCTTAGTGCGCCCTCTCCACTGCACGCAACTCGCAGGCACCCCGGGGGTCTCCGCCCGTCTTCGCGGGCTTTTCTCGCTGAGAGCCGCCTGCGGGATCGGGGCGATCACCGTCGCGGCGACAGGCCTTCTCGGCACGTTTCCGACCCTCGCGAGCGCGGCCGCTCCCCCGAGCGCCCTAGGGCAGAGCTACGCTGCCAGTACGGATCAGGCAGACGCGACCAGGGCCGCGCTCGACATCATGGCGAGCGGGGGTAACGCGGTCGACGGCGCGATCGCCGCCGCGCTCGTGCTCGGGGTGGTGAACCCTTCCGCCAGCGGTCTCGGCGGTGGAGGTTTCGCGCTCGTCCATACGGCGAAGGACAAGCAGGTCACCACCTTCGACTTCCGGGAGACCGCTCCCGCGACTTACTCCGCCGACGTCCTCTGGCCGAAGAAGCCGGAGAGCCAGGCGGCCGGAGCGAACGAGCCGCCGAAGCCTCGCTGGGCCTTCACCGGCGTGAAGGGCGGCGTCGTCGGTGTCCCAGGAGAAGCCGCGGGGCTCGAGCTGCTCTCACGCCGGTTCGGACGGAAGTCGCTCGCGGACGATGCCGCGCCGGCGATCCGTCTCGCGCAGAACGGCTTCTACGTCGGCGTCCACACCGCCGAGCAGGTGCAGAAGAACAAGGACCGCGTCCAGGCCGCTCCGTCGCTCGCCGCGGTCTTCCTTCCGGGCGGGACCCCTGCGCCCTACGCGACGCGCCTGCGCCGTCCCGATCTCGCGACGACCCTCGCGCGCTTCGCCGCCGAGGGAAAGCGATCGATCTACGAAGGCGTGACGGCGCAGAAGATCGCCGATGCGGTGAAGTCCGCCGGCGGCACGATGACGACGCAGGACCTTGCGGACTACCAGGTGAAGGAGCGGGCGCCGCTGACGCGCACCTACGACGGCCGCACCATCTACACGATGCCGGCCCCCTCGGCCGGCGGCTTGATGCTCCTCGAGGTCCTCGAGATGTACGGTGCCTCGCCGAGCTCGCCGCTCGCAGCGATCGGGCACGGCTCGAGCGCGTACATCCACACGGTCGCCGAGGCGATGCGAGGGGCGTTCGCCGATCGCGCGCGGATCGCGGCCGATCCCGATCTCGTCGATGGAACGAAGGGCGGCGCGAAGCGACCGAGCGTCGCCGCCCTCTACGATGCCGCGCTCGACCCCGCGCAGCTCGCCGCGCGCCGGGCACGCATCGAGCCGAACAAGACCCATACGCCCGTCGAGTTCTCCTCGAAGGAGAAGGGCACGAGCCACCTCGTCGTCACGGACGCCGAGGGCAACGTCGTCGCGCTCACGACGACGATCAACGGCCCCTTCGGTGCGAGCATCGTCCCCGAGGGCACGGGCATCCTCCTCAACAACGAGCTCGACGACTTCACCCATCCCGACGACGCGAAGGTCTTCGGCCTCACGGATGGCGGCCCGAACCGTCCGCGCCCGCGCGCGCGACCGGTCTCGAGCATGACGCCGACGATCGTGATCGAGAACGGCGCGCCGATCCTCGCGCTTGGAGGATCCGGCGGCACCCGCATCACCACCGGCACGACGCAAGCCGCGCTCGCGCGCCTCGTGTTCGAGCTCGATCCGAGCGCCTGCGTCTCGGCCCCGCGCTTCCATACGCAGGGCGCCGACCTCCTCCTCGACAAGGACATCCCCGCCGACGTGCGCGCGGGCCTCGCATCACGCGGCGAGACGGTGAAAGACGAGCCCTTCACCGCATCGGCCATCCAGATGATTGCGTGGACGCGCCAGCAGGGCCAGCCGCCCCGCATCCTCGCCGCCAGCGATCCCCGAAAGGCCGGCCTCTCCGCCGCCCGCTAGGAGCGCGTAGCGCGTATGTGCCGCGTGCGAACCTGCACGCGGCCTAGCCCCAATGCCGCTCCATTAGCGGGCAAGTGATCGATACCGCTGTGGAAAGCTGGACGAGCTTTCCATGGCGACGGCGCTGGGC
>MKVQ01000021.1:0-125394 GCA_001899635.1 Myxococcales bacterium 68-20
AAGAGATCGGCGCGCGGCGACGGCATCCGAACCTTTGATCAGTCATCCCCCAACGGGTCAAGGGGGGTGCGAGAGATGTGCGTGATCCTTTGGCCCGCGGGCCAGCTGGAGGGGCGACTCGCGGCGCGCGGCGGCGGGGTCAGGAGCGTCGCTGCGGCGCGGTGATCGGCCTGGTTGTTGGGAAGGGTGGTGTTCGGTTCGTGGTCAGAGCTCGAAGAGAGCCATCGTCGTCGCTTGGAGGGCGCGGATCATTTCGGACTCCGTCTCGGGTGAGACCGGATCGATTTCCTGTTGGAGCGCGAGGCCGTCGAGGGTGGCCATGATGAGACGAGGGATGATCTCGACGGAGACCCTCGGCTTGAGGCCCATCGCGAGGAGCTGGTCGAGGCCCGTGTCGATCATCTGCCGACACGCGCGCTGGAGAGCTTCGCCGCAGGCCTTGCGGATGCGCTTGTTCTGCCGCGCGAGGATATGCAGCTCGGTGAGCACGCGCATCTCGCGGACGCTGTCGCGCCGAACGGTCCACATTTCCACGAGCGCACGGTGGATGCGCTCGAGAGGCAGTCCCCCTTCCGCGAAGACCGCACGGATACGCGCTTCGACGATCTCACAACAGCGATCGAGGACACGCTCGAGCAGTTCCTCCTTGCTCTCGAAGTGATAGTGAACCGCGCCCTTGCTCAGGCCCGCGGCATCGGCGATATCCTGCACGCTCGTACCGGCGATGCCCTGCTTTGCAAGGACGCGGATCGCCGCGTCGATAACTTGCTCGCGGCTCGCTTCGCTCTTCTTGTAGCCCGTACGCCGGAGTGCCGAGATCCTGACCACGCAGTCAGGATCCTAGCATGGTTACCTGCGTTCTCTGCGTGTGTCGCCTGGCCTCTGCGTGTGTCGCGTGGCTTCGGCGTCTGCGTCTGCGTCTGGCTTCGGCATCTGCGTCTGGCGCCCTGGCGTCTGGCGCGAGAACACTCTTACTGCTGGAACGCATGACGGTCGCCGGGCAAGCCTAGGTCGCCCGCCAGTCGACGCCCCGCGACGCCGACGCGCGCGCGTCTGCGTCTGTCGCCTGGCTTCGGCGTCAGCGTCTGGCTTCTGCGGCAGCCGCCGAGCGAGAACAGCTCGTACTCCTGGAACGCATGACGGCCGCCGGGCAAGGCTAGGTCCCCCGCCCGTCGACGCCCCGCGACACGGACGGGGTCGCGTGCGTAGCGCGAGAGTTGCGCACCTGTCGACGTCACTTCCCCGCAGGAGCGTAGCAGAACGAGCCTAGAGAAGCGCACGGCTCGCGCCGCATTGCGCAGCTAGGCGAACCGAGAGAACCGTATTCCTACGGAGCGGCGACGACGGCGCCTCGCCTCACGACTCGGTGCGCGGCTTGCCCGTCTTCAGCTCGCCCATTCGCTTCGGAAGCAGACCCATGACGGCGACGACGGCGCCTCGCCTCACGAGTCGGTGCGCGGCTTGCCCGTCTTCAGCTCGCCCATTCGCTTCGGAAGCAGACCGATGACGGCGACGAGAGCGGCCAGCTGGGCGCCGATCGAGGCGGCGCCGCCGCGGAGCGCGGCGAAGGCGAGCGCGAGCTTCCGCAACGTCGGCGAGTACGGATACCACCACGTTTCGCGGGGCGCGCGGTTGCGATCGATGACGAGCAGGCGCGGGCGCGTCAGGTGCTCGAGGGCGAGCGGCGAGCCCGTGATCCCCCAGCCGCTCTCGCCGACGCCGCCCCACGGAACCGACGCGATCGCGCCGGTGAAGGAGTGGTTGTTGATCGTGACGACGCCCGCGCGGAGGCGCCGTGCGAGCTGCTCCGCCTGGCGGACGTCCGCCGTCCAGATGCTGGCGGTGAGGCCGTAGCGCGATGCGTTCGCGCGCCGGAGGGCCTCCTCGACGTCGGCGACCGGCGTGATCGGAACGACCGGGCCGAAGGTCTCGTCGGCGATGAGCTCATTGTCGTCGGCATCGATCCTCACGACCGTCGGTCGATAGCCGAGCGTCGTCGCCTCCGAATCGATTCCTTCGCCGCCTTCGAGGACCTCGGCGCCCGCAGCGCGCGCGGCGTTGACGTGACGCTCGACGATGCGTCGTTGCGCGTCCGTGGTGAGCGGCCCGACGTCTTCGCCGAAGCGGAGCGCCTTCGTCGCCGCAACGACCTTGGCGGTGAAGGCGTCGGCGACATGCTTTTCGACGTACACGCGCTCGACGGCACCGCAGTTCTGACCGGCGTTCATCATCGCGCCCCAAACGATGCCGTTCGCGGCGCGTTCGAGATCGGCGTCGGCCAGGACGATGGCGGCGTCCTTTCCGCCGAGCTCGACGGAGCACGGGATGAGCCGCTCGGCACACGCATGCGCGACCTTACGACCCGTCTGCGTGCTGCCTGTGAATACGACGAGGTCGACGTCCGAGTCGACGAGGCGCGCGCCGACGTCTCCCCCGCCCTGGACGATGCTCACGAGTCCGTCGGGGACGAGCCCATCGAAGAGCTCGGCGACGAGCTTGCCCGTGCGAGGGGTGATCTCGCTCGGCTTGAAGACGATCGCGTTGCCGGCCATCAGCGCCGGCACGATCGTGCGGAGCGGGAGCGCGAACGGGAAGTTCCACGGCATGATGACGGCGATCGTCCCGCGCGGATCGCGATGCACCCAGCCTCGCTTCTTCGGGTACGAGAGCGCGTCGATCTCCGCCTCGAACGGCTCGAGCTCCTCCGCGACGATGTCCGCCCAGTAGCTGACGACATCCGCGCTCGCGAGGACCTCGCCGAGGAGCGCTTCGACATCGGGCTTGCCCGTCTCGTCATGGACGAGCTTCGCGATGGCCTCGGCGCGCTCGAGGATCCGCTTCTTGACCGTGCTGACGGCCTTCACTCGCTTCGCGATCGGGACGGCCGCCCACCTGTCCTGCGCCTCGCGGGCACGCCGCACCACGCCGGCGACGTCCTCGAGCGAGGTCGCTTCGACGGCGCCGAGGTCCTTGCCCGTCGTCGGGCTCTTCGTCGCGAATACCGTTGCCGGAGCGTCCGGCTGCGCAGAGTGCGGGTCGAGGTTCATGAGGAGCGGCGCCGACTATAGCCGCGCCCTCCGCAGGGCGCCTCTCGGATATGACGCGGCCCCGCAGGCCTCGCGTTCCGGCGCAAACTCCCGCAAAAAGACCGACCGTCCGCCGCACCAGCCGGGCGCCCCGAAGCGGACCTCGTCGGATTCGCCCCGACGTCTCGCCCCGGGAGCCGACCTCATCGGGTTCGCCCCGCCCTTTCAACCCGCCCACGTGACGATGACCGTGACGGACACGCGTGACACGCCGACCTCGAGCACTCCAACATCAGGCGCGCTTGCGGGCCGCCCGGGAGGCGAGCTCATCGGGTTCGCCCCGCCCTTTCAACCCGCCAACGTGACGATGACGGTGACGACACGCGTGACGCGCCGACCTCGAGCACTCCAGCATCAGGCGCGTTTGCGGGCCGGGCGGGAGGCGAGCTCATCGGGTTCGCCGCAGGCCTCGACGCCACCGCTGCAGGAGGTTGGGGCGCGCGCGCGAAGCTCGTCCGCGGGTGCTTTCGCGCTCGCCGCGACGGCGACGCCTTCGGCAGCCGACGCCACGACGACGCCCTCGACCGACGACGCAACCGCGACACCTTCCCCAGACACCGCAACCGCGACGCCTTCCGCGGACGACGCAACGACGACGCCTTCCGCGGACGACGCAACGACGACGCCTTCCGCGGACGACGCAACCGCGACGCCTTCCGCGGACGACGCAACCGCGACACCTTCCCCAGACACCGCAACCGCGACACCTTCCGCAGCCACCGCAACCGCGACGCCTTCCCCAGACACCGCAACCGCGACGCCTTCGGGAGACGCGAGCTCGGGGGCGGGTGCCGGCTCGAGTAGGAACGACGCGACGTGCTCCGCCACCGCGGGCGCGAAGAGGAGCGAGAGGTGCGCGAATCCCTCGACCTCGACGTCGCGACCACCGCGTTTGGCGAGATGAGACGTCTCCTTGGGGTGGACGATGTTGTCGTGCGACGAGAACACGGAGAGCACCGGTAGCGTCAACGCGTAGCGTGCGTGCGCCTCGAGCAGCTTCGACCCTCGGCGAAGCCGAGTCGCGCCGACGCCGAGCATCGGCCCTCGCCACGCGACGCCGGCATGGGGCGTCGCGATGGTGACGCAGCGACGCACCTTGAGCGGGGCCTTTCCAACCTCGTCACGCAACATCTCGATCGCGACGAGCCCGCCCATCGAGTGGCAGACGACGTCGACCACTGCGCTGCCGGTCTCGCGACAGACGCGCTCGACGAACCGCTCGAGTCGCTTCGCATTCGACTCGAGCGACCCGAACCACGGGTAGTTGAACCCGAAGAGTGGCCCGATCCTCCGTCGTGCGAGCGCTCGCGCGAGGCCGAGGAAGTCGACGCGGTTCTGCATGTAGCCATGCACGAAGACGACGGGGACACCGGACGCGACGCCCTCCGAGCCGTTCGCCAGGCGCGCGAGGAGCGGGTC
This sequence comes from Myxococcales bacterium 68-20, assembly GCA_001899635.1. Classification (GTDB taxonomy): domain Bacteria; phylum Myxococcota_A; class Polyangia; order Polyangiales; family Polyangiaceae; genus Labilithrix. The sequence goes on from MKVQ01000021.1 coordinate 4,506, forward strand.
CATGCGATGCCCCAGCATGTAAAAGAGCGGGACCAGCGGTTGCGTGACTCCGACGAGGAACACTTCTCTCGCGAGCTCGCGGAGCGACGTCCCGAATGCACGCCCGGCGGTATGGCGACGCATCAGAGCGAAGGAGCCGAGCGCGTAGACGAGGACGGACCCGGCGAGCCCGGAGCTCACGACGACGAACCCCCAGATCACGATCTCGAGCGCCGCCCGCATCCACCAGCGACGTTAGCCGAAGGCGAGCGTCTGGTCGTCCGGCCATGCGGCATGTGCCAATGGCACATCCGTCGGCTCCTCGGATTGCTGCCAAACCGCTGCAATGGCAGGCATTTTTCCAAATGGCTCAACCGGCACGCTCGCTGCTCATCGGGGCGCCATGCTCGCGAACTCCCGACTCCTCGCCCTCAGCAGCCTTGCCCTGCTGGCAACCATCGCCCCGTCGCTCGCCGGGTGCAGCGACGACGGAACGAACGGCGGCCCGGCGCAAGGCCGCGAAGAAGGGCAGACCGAGTTCGAGTCGGCGCCCCCGGTCCGTCAGGGCGGCGCCTCGTTCGATGGCAGTCGCGGCGAGTCGGCCGGCGACACGGCAGCGCCCTCGAATGCCGGCGCACAGACCCCGGTGAACGCCCCGAAGCCGCAAGAGACGGACATCTATCGCGTCGACGGCAACCGGCTCTACTTCCTCAACAGCTACCGCGGGCTCATGGTGTTCGACATCACGAACGCCGACGACCCGAAGCTTCTGGGGCGCTCGCCCGTGTACGGCACGCCGGTCGAGATGTTCGTCGAGAACGGCATCGCGACGATGGTCGTCGGCGACTGGTACGGCAACGCGCCCGACGGCTCCCCGTTCCACGGCTCCGTCGTCCGCACCGTCGACGCGCGCGACCCAGCGAACATGAAGGTCCACGGCGAGGTCCAGGTGAAGGGCTGGGCGCGCGACATGCGCGTCGTCGGCCAGAACCTCTTCATCGTCAGCGAGGACTACGGCTGGCACTACGGCGTCTGGTACGGCGGCTACTACGGCGGCGGCCTGGCCGGGGACGTGGCGTATCCGGGGGGCTACTACGGCGGCACGAGCAAGGTCGTGATCTCGAGCGTCAAGTTCGGGAACTTCGCGCCCACGATGAACAGTACGAAGGAGTTCGACGGCTACTCGGGCGCGTTCAACGTGACGTCGAACGAGATCCTGATGGCGCACGATGTCCTCGCGGACGGCCCGCAGGGATCGAAGCAGCCGACCGGCAAGAGCGCGATCGACTACTTCGCGTTCTCGCAGCTCGACGGCGCGCTCATTCCGATGGGCACGTTCGAGGTCGATGGCCTCCTCAACGGGTGGAGCGCCGACAACGGCCGCTGGAACATCGACCTCGACGGGACGACCGCGTCGGTCATCACGTGTGCAGGCGCGGACTACGGCTACTGCAGGGGTCAGGGTGGTTACAAGGTCACGACCATCGACTTCTCCAACCCGGCGTCGCCGCAGAAGCTCGGCACGCTCGACATCCCCTCGAAGGGATGGGCGGCGACGGCACGCTTCGCGAACAAGCGCATGTACCTCTCGCCGCGCGAGGGCGCGTGGTCACCGAACGGCCAGCAGCAGCCCACCCCTGTCGAGATCTACGACCTCTCGACCCCGGCCGCACCGGCGCTCGCCGGCTCGACGAGCATCAACGGCGCCGTCTGGCTCTTCATGCCCATGGGGACGGACCGCCTCTTCGCGCTCGGCAACGAGTACGGGAACGGCTACTCGTCGAGCAAGGTCGCGCTCCGTCTGCTCGACGTGTCCGACGCGACGCGGCCGACGGTCATCGGTACCTCGACGTTCGGCGACGGCTGGGCCTGGACGCCCGCGTCCGGCACCTTCAAGGCGTTCACCCGTGACGACAGCAAGAAGCTCGTCGTCCTTCCGTTCAGCGGCTGGAGCAGCGCGAACTACGAGTACATGAATGGCCTCCAGTTGATCGAGTACGACACCGGCGCGATCACGACCAAGGGCGCGGCCAAGTCCAAGGGCTGGGTCGAACGCGGCGTCTTCGTGAAGAACCGCCTCGTGTCCCTCTCCGATCAGGCCCTCAGCGTGATCGACTACGCCGACCGCAACAATCCGAAGGTCGTCAAGGAGCTCACGCTCGCGCGCAACGTCGTGGCCGCCGAGCCGAACGGCGCGACGATCGCGCAGCTCTCCACCGATTGGTGGGGCTACGACAACAAGACGAGCGAGCTCCGCGTCCTGCCGATCGCGAACGCCGAAGAGAACGTCACCGATCCGAACGCGAGGTCGGTCTCGATCGACGGCACCAACGCCCGCGTCTTCCGCAACGGCGACCTCGCGTACGTCGTCACGACGCTGTACCCGACGACCCCGAACGGCCCGTCGTACGCGACGCCCCACGTCCAGGTGGTCGACCTCTCGAACGGCGGAGCGACGCTGAAGGGCTCGCTCGACCTGCCGCAGGAGACGAACGGCTCGTACTGGTCGTGGTGGGGCGGCTGCTACTACTGGGACTGGTACGACGGCTCGAGCGCCGTGCAGGTCGGCGGCGACGCGCTCGCCTTCCGCCGCACGCGAGGCAGCTACGACCCGAACACGGGCGAGTACAAGTACGACCAGAAGCTCTACGTGGTCGACCTCTCGAACCCGAACGCGCCGAAGCTCACGTCGACCGCGATCACGCCCGACAGCGACGCGTGGTGGGGCAACATGCGGGTCGTCGGCGACACCCTCTACACGACGCACTACGAGTGGAAGTCGAAGCCGATCGCGAATCCCGATCCGAACGGCGCGACGCACAAGTACTGGGTCCGCTACTACCTCGATCGGGTCGACCTGTCCGATCGCGCAAACCCGAAGGTCGGGCAGCGGATCAACGTGCCCGGCATGCTCGTCGGCGCGAGCGAGACCGACCCCTCCCTCCTCTACTTCGTCGACTACCGCTGGTACGACGGCTACGACAACGCGCCGAAGGACGAGATCGCCGTCGCGAAGATCAAGAACGGGAAGGCGTATCTCCAGTCGAGCACGCTCATCGACGGCTGGGTCGGCAACGTGTTCGTGCGCGGCAACAAGGCGTACATGAGCGCGCAGGAGTACACGCAGCCGAACCAGGCGAACCCGTACGGGACGAGCAGCGTGAAGCTCCATGAGGTCGATCTCACCGATCCGAGGAAGCCCGTCGCTCGCGCGTCCGCGCCGAAGGACGGCTGGGGCTGGCTCGTCGACGTCGAGGGCGACCGCGCCATCATCACCTCGGGCTGGGGTCAGGTCGGCCTCGACATCTACAAGCTCACGCCGAACCAGGCGCCGGTCTACTCGCAGTTCGCCCGCACCCGCGGCTGGTGGACCAACGCGATCTCACGGCAGGACGGTGACCTGTTCCTCTCCACCGGCTACTGGGGCGTCCAGAAGATCACGCTGAAGTGATCTGACCGCCTCGGTGCCCGACAGCGCGCCCCGTCTCCGCGAGGAGGCGGGGCGTTCGTGCGTTCGGCGTCCGCCATCCCTCGCGATCCGGCGGCGACGCGGCCCTCGAGTCGTGGACGGCACGCGTTGGCACACCGCTGGGCGACGATCCTGCGGACATCGGGCGGATCGACGGCGTCGAGCGGGCGGCATCGACGTTGCGTAGGAAGAGTCACCATGAAGCGAGCCTTCCTTCTCCTTCCGCCTGCGCTCCTCCTCTCGATCGTCGCCGGGTGCGACGGCGGCTCGGCAGCCGGCGCAGACTCCAGCGCCGAATACACGGCATGCCTCCAGGCGCAGACCAAGGCGCTCCTGGACGCGGCGGGGACCAAGCAGCCGCGCGAGACCGCGAAGGGGCCGTTCTCCGCCGCGCTCCTCGGCACCGACGGAGCAACGCTCGCCTCCGTCGTCCGTGATGACCTCGAGGCGAACATGCGCGCTTCGCTCGAGAATGCTCGCGCCAATCGCATCGCGGCGGTGCGCTGCGAGTCCCTGCGTCCCGAGCCGGGCAGAGGGTTCCAGGACGCCGGAGCGGCGATGCCGAGCAGCGCGGGCAGCGACAACGGGTCCGGCGGCCCGAAGCAGGTCTCGGGCACGAACAACCAGGTCGCCGGCGTCGACGAGGCCGACTTCGTCAAGAACGACGCCAAGTACATCTACGTCGCCAACGGCACGCGCTTCCGCATCATCGAGGCGTGGCCGGCGGAGAGCGCGCACGAGATCGCGACGGTGACGGTCCCCGGCGAAGCGCGGAAGCTGTTCGTCGAAGGCAACCGCGCCCTCGTCTACTCGGCGACGCCGCGCCAGGTCGCGAGCCAGGGTGGCAGCAGCGGCGACGCGCGGAACAGCGGCGTCAGCGCCGGCGCTGCCCCGGCTCGACCGGGCGGCAGCAGCGAGTGCACCTACGGCTACGACGGCTGCGTCCCCGCAGGCGACGGGACCGAGACGGAGATCTCGATCTTCGACATCTCGAACCGCGCCGCGCCGAAGCTCGTTCGCAGCATCCACTCGTCGAGCTCGCTCATCGCGGCCCGCCGGATCGGCAACGCGGTGCACACCGTCCTCGGGGAGCCGTCGATCGCCGACGGGATCGGCTGGGAGAGCTGGCCTCGAGGCCTCGCAAGCGACGCGTCGGAGAAGGAGATCAGCGCCGCCTATGACGCGCTCATCGCGAGCAACATCGAAAAGATCGCCGCGCTCGATGTCGGCAACGTGCTCCCCACCTGGACGGACAGCGCCGGCCGCTCGCCGGACGTCTCGCTCTTCCAGTCGAGCATGCCCGACGGCACCGCGCTCACGAGCGTCCTGTCGCTCGATCTCGTCTCCGATCCGTCGCTGAAGGTCGCGTCGGTCATCAGCCGCCCCGGCTGGATCTACGCGTCTGCCGATGCGCTCTACATGGCCGTCCCGCATCAGCAGATCGCGGGATGGGGCTGGTACGAAGGCCGGACCGAGAACGAGCTCTCCACCATCCACAAGTTCTCGATCGGCACGACACCGTTCGCCACGGGCTACACCGGCACGGGCGTCGTCAAAGGGCGCGTCCTCAACCAGTTCGCGATGGATGACGCAGGCGGCTTCCTCCGCGTCGCGACGACGACGGGACACCTCCCGAGCCCCGACGCGCACAGCACGATCTCCGTCTTCGAGGACAAGGCCGGCGTGCTCGAGGTCGTCGGACAGATCGACCAGATCGCGAAGAGCGAGGACATCCGATCGGTCCGCTTCGACGGACCGCACGGGTACATCGTCACGTTCAAGAAGACCGATCCGCTCTTCGTCTTCGACCTGGCGAATCCGCGCGCGCCGAAGACGCTCGGTGAGCTCAAGATCCCGGGCTTCTCGACCTACATGCACATGATGGACGAGACGCATCTCCTCACGATCGGCTACGACGCCGCGGACCAGGGCGACTTCGCCTTCTTCACCGGGGTCATCCTCCAGATCTTCGACGTCTCGGATCCCGCAGCGCCGAAGCTGACGCACAAGGAGACGATCGGAACGCGCGGCTCGAGCTCCGAGGCACTCACGAACCACCTCGCCTTCAACTACTTCGCGCCGAAGAACCTCCTCGCGCTGCCGATGACGATCTGCGAGGGCGGCAACCAGAACGGCGGCTTTGGCACCGAGATGACGTTCAGCGGCCTCATGGTCTACGACGCGACGACCGCCGGTGGCTTCAATCTCCGCGGCAAGGTCGCTCACCCGAGCTCGTCTCAGCAGGGCGGCCAGCAGAACGAGTACGGCTACAACGACCTGGGCTGCTCGAGCTGGTGGACCAACGCGTCGAGCGAGGTCAAGCGCAGCATCATCATGGACGACTGGGTCTTCAGCGTCTCGAGCACGCGCATCAAGGTGAACAACCTCGGCGCGCTCTCGACCGACGTGAAGGAGCTGTCGATCCAGTGAGGCGAACACCGTAACGTGGGAGCGGCGGCGGAGCGACGAGGTCGCGCCGCCGCTTCACGGGTCGGGCCCCTCGCTCCGGACTGACCTCGACGAGCTCGCGGCGGCAGCACGCCACGTGGGAGGACTCGCCGAAACGACTCGACGAGGCGAGACGAAGCGAGATGAAGCGACGCGACGAGTGCGCCGCGTCGACTCCGTGCGGATCGAGTACCATCCGCGCATGGATCTCGCCGCCAAGTTCGAGGACGCGCAGGTGCGCGTGAAGCAGCTGTCCAAGTCACCGTCGACCGACGACCTGCTCGAGCTGTATGCACTCTACAAGCAGTCTACCGCCGGGGACGTGTCCGGGTCGCGACCGGGCATGCTCGACATGAAGGGCCGCGCCAAATACGACGCGTGGGCGACGAAGAAGGGCACGAGCAAGGACGACGCGATGACGAAGTACGTCGCCCTGGTCGACCGCCTCGGGGCTTGAGCTCCACAACCGACGGCGGCGCGCCTGCGGCGTTCTTCCCCCCGACACGTCGACGAGGCCGACACGCCCGGGATCTTTGCTAGGGTGACGGCGTGGACCTCGCCGTCATCGAAGCGCTCTATCCCGATCACGTCGCTCACCAGGAGCGCGCCTATGCGGAGGCCCTCCGCGAGGCGGGCTTCGACGCTGTCGTCGTTCATTCCGGGACGGCGCAGAAGAAAACCTCCTTCGACGACGCTTACTGGCCGCTCCGACCGACCCCGTTCTTCCACCACTGGGTCGCGCTCTACGAGCCTGGCTGCTTCCTCGTGATCGAGCCGGGCCACAAGCCGCGGCTCTACTGGCCCGAGTGCAAGGACTTCTGGGAGCGCCCCGCCCCGCCGGAGTCGACGGCGTTCATGCACGTGCTCGACGTCCGCCGCGTCGCCACGCCCGAGTTGCCCGCAGGCAAACGAGTCGCGTGGATCGGCGACGACGTGGCGCGCGCGGAGGCGCTCGGCATCGCGAGCGACGACAGGAACCCGACGAAGCTCCTGGCGGCGCTCGATCGCCTCCGGACGACCAAGACGGGCTACGAGATCGCGTGCCTCGTCGAGGCCAACCGTCGAGCCGCGCTCGGGCACGAGGCGGTGCGCCGTGCGTTCGCCGAGGGCGATCACGCCGAGCTCGATCTCCATCTCTTGTACCTCCGCACGACGCGGCAGGACGATCCGGAGACGCCGTACAAGAACATCGTCGCGACCGGGCGGAACGCGTCGATCCTCCACCATGTGAGCTACGGGCGCGACGCCACCCGCGCCGAGTCACTGCTCCTCGACGCCGGCGCGACGTGCCTCGGCTACTGCTCGGACATCACGCGCACGTGGGTGAAGACCGGCGGGGCAGCGAGCGCAGCATTCATCGCGATCCTCGACGGGATGGAGGCAATGCAGAAGCGCCTCGTGGCGCAGATCTCCGCCGGTGCTCCGTACGAGGATCTCCACGACGAGTCGCATCGTCAGGTCAGCGCCATCCTGAAGGAAGCGGGGATCGTGAAGGCGTCCGCGGACGAGATCGACGGCAAGGCGATCAGCCGCATCTTCTATCCGCACGGCCTCGGTCACTCGCTCGGCCTCCAGACGCACGACGTCGGCTGCGCGGTGGTCAAGCCGAAGACGGAGAACCCGTTCCTGCGCAACACCTCGAAGATCGCCGAAGGTCAGGTGTTCACGATCGAGCCCGGCCTCTACTTCGTCGACTCGCTGCTCGCGCCGCTGCGCGGCTCGCCGGAGGGCAAGCTGGTCGACTGGAACCTCGTCGAGGCGCTCTCGCCGCTCGGCGGCATCCGCATCGAGGACGATGTGCTCGTGACCTCGTCCGGCACCCGCAACTTCACGCGTGAGGTCCTTCCCGTCGGCGGCAGCGCGCTCGAGTAGCTCAGGCGAGGGCCGAACGCGGCCTTCACGCGATCTCTGCCGGACTGCGGCACGGAGCGTGCTGCTTGGTGTCCTTCATGACCTGGCAGGACATTCGGATGCGCTGGGAAGAGCTCGACGGCACCACCCGGGCTCGGCTCGTGGCGATCATCAGGCAACGGCTGGGCGTCACGGGCCTGGACGAAGAGATCTCGATCGAGACCTGGGCGGGCGCCATCGCGCTCGACGTCGAGTTGGAGGAGCTCGAGATCGATCTCGCGCTCGAGCCGATCGACGAGGCCGCGCGCCATCCCGGGCGTGACGACCTCCACGAGCAGCGCGAGGACGATCAGGAGACCGAGGGCGTCGTGCACTGGCCGCCGCACTTCGGCCGCCTCGGTCGTCCATGGGGCATGCCCGGCCGATGAACGTCTCTCGGTCCGGTCATCCGCTACGAGAGCCTCGAGGCAGTCAGGTCTTCTTCAGGTCGAGCGAGGCCGAGTTGATGCAGTAACGCAGCCCGCCACGGTCAGGCGGCCCATCCGGGAACACGTGCCCGAGGTGAGCGCCGCACTCCGAGCACAGGACCTCGGTGCGCACCATGAAGTGCGAGCGATCTTCCTCGGTGGCGATGTTCGCCTCTACTGCGGGCTGGGTGAAGCTCGGCCATCCGCAACCGGAGTCGAACTTGTCGTCGGAGCGGAAGAGCTCTGCACCGCAGCAGACGCACTCGTACGTCCCGGCGTCGTGGCTGTCCCAATATTTCCCGGTGAAGGCGCGCTCGGTGGCCTTGTTGCGCGTGACCTCGTACTGCTCGGGGGAGAGGACGGCTTTGTACTCGGCGTCGGTCTTCTTCGGCATGGCGATCGCGCCAATCTTAGATCGGTTTCGCCGACCGCGGGCGCTTCGGTCCCGAAGCCCGAAGCGTCGCGAACCGCCGCCGTCTCAGCCGCTGCTTCCGCCTCGACTGCCGCCGCTGCCTGGACCGACCACCCAGTGATAGCCCGGGTAGATGAACGGCCGCCCGAACGCGAGGCCGAAGCCGCCCCGGGCGCGCGCATAGAAGTAGGGATCGTCGACGAGGGTGTAGCGCTCGCGGACCCAATAGCCGCGCGGCGCCAGCCTCGCTGCCCAATCGACCGGCCATGCGCCGGCGACCGGCGCGGGCGCAGCCTTCAGGAACGCGAGGTCGACGATGAAGATGCTGATCCCCGCGGCCTGCCAGGCGCGGAAGCTCGCGTTCAGATCGTCTTCCTCGACCTCGGCGTCGTCGAGGTCCTCGACGACGTAGACGACGCGCGTGATGTGCCGCGCGCGAAGCGTCTCGACGTCGGGCAGATCGCCCGGCATCAGCATGTAGCGGTTGTCGAACGTCTCGTCGTCCGGAGTGTCGAAGCGATACGCGAGGCGCCACGAGTCGAGGAGGAACACGGGATGCGCGCTCTCGAGCGCGGCTCGCTCGGGCGGCGGCAGCCGCGGAGGAAACGCGAGCAGCCCGGCGAGCGTCTCGTCCGCGGGAACGACCGAGTCGTGGGCAGGCCAGTTGTTGAACGTGACGACTGGCGCGATCGGCTCGCGCGAGTCGCGGCTCAGACGCGAGGCGAACGCCGCCGAAGCCGCGCCGCGGAGGTCGACGAGCCACAAGGTGTCGGCCGGCAGTCCGACCCGAGCGACGTGCGCCGCCGCGGCATCGGCCTCCGCGGCGACCTCGAGGCGCCGCACGTCGGGGAGCGCGGCATGCCCGGCCATCGGATCGACCGACGAGATGAGCGTGCCCTTGTGGTAGCGCGCCCAGGGGCTCTCCGGAGCCATCTGCCAGCGCGCCGCGAGCTCCGACGAAGACGGTAGGGCGAAGTCACGCCTGTCCGGCACGTCCTCCGACCAGAACGCGACGCTCACGGAAGGCGTCCACGGACGCAGCCCGCAGCCGGTGACGCCGACGAGCGCGACGGGAATGATGCCGATCCGCGCTCTCAAAGGCCGGCCTCCGCGCCGCTCGCGCTGGCCGCCGGTGCGAGCTCGGTGTCCTCGACGAACACGGGCAAGACGAGCGCGTCGTGCGAGCAGTGCGACGTCGGCGAGAGCCGCGCGAAGTACCCGGCGAACACGCCGTCGAGCAAATAGACACCGAGCGTGACGAGGCGCGGCCCCCACGGGGTGGCGAGTGACGCTTGCGGGACGAAGCGTTGCGCGATCCACACCTGTCCGGTCGGCGAGCCCGGGCCCGCCTTCCCTCCCCCGAGATCGGTGGCCCGCCCCCGTGACGTACCGCCGTCGTCGGTATCGACGGAGGCGACCTCCTCGAGGATGTCGCGGAAGTCCTCCGGCGTCGTGAGCGCGCCGACGAAGACGTGATCGCCGACGCGCGAGAGATCGCGCTTCACCACCCACGACTCGCGCTCGGCCGCGAGCCGCTCGCGAGGTACATCCGCGAACGCAAACGTCTCGGCGAAGACCTCGGCAGCTGCCGCCGGATCGTGCGCGAACGCCCGCGCCATCGCGAGCTTCGACTGCGCGTGGATGCACGAGAAGCTCGACATCGACGCGAGCGCTCCCTTCTCCGTCGCGCGCACGAGCACGTCGATGTTCTTCTGTCCGGCCATCCATTCGACTGGATAGAAGCGATAGAGTGAAGCGACGCGCTGCGCCCCGGTCGGCGTGCGGACCGCGACGCCCTCCCCATCGTCGGCCGCGAAGAGCGCGGTTGGCGGGACGCGGACGGCGCGACCGCCGCGCTCGACGACGAGCCGCTCGAGGAGCGCGCAGACCTGGAGGTCCTCCGCGTATGCAGTCGCGTACGCGAGCGCAACGACCCCACGCGGCGAGCCGGGACCACCCGATCGCTCGACGAGTCGATCAGCGAGCCACCCGGCGACGTGCGTCGGATCGCGGAGCGCTCGTCGCGAGGTCGCGCCCGACGCCGTGTCGCGCAGCGCGCCGAGACGAAGACCTGCGGCGCGCGCGAGGCGCGGGAGCGCGAGCGTCTCGTTGTAGCCGCCCGGACAGTCCGCGTTCACCTCACAAGCGACGAAACGCCCGTCCTCCCGGAGCAGCAGGTCGACGCGAGCGACGGAGCCGGAGTCCCCGCCCGCACGTGCTGCCGCGGCGAGGCGCTCGACGTCGGGATGAAGGCGATAGCGCGCCCGCTCGGTCGGATCGGACGCGGCCCGCTCGGCGGCGGCGGAGACGAGCGACCACGCGCGCTCGGCGACATGAATCGCGTCACGATGCGCCGCGCTCGAGAGAATGAACGGATGCAAGTCCACCCGGCGCCGGCCGGAGGTCCATGCGTCCCAGACGAGCCACTCGTGCTGCAACGCCCGCTCGAGCGACGGGAGCCGAAGCGGATCGGCCACCGCCAGCGGCTCGACCCGCGCGCGGAGAGCGACGGCGGTCAACGCATCCTCGCGGCGAGGCGCTCGAACAGCGCCGGATCCTCGGCGCCGAGACCGTAGAAGAGGACACCGACGTCCAGCGGGAGCACGTCGCTGCTCCACGCGCCGAGCGCGCGGGCGGTCGACTCCGCATCGTCGAACCAGAGCTCGTGCGACTCGCCACCGAACGCCCGGTAGCGAAGGAACGGAGCTCCGGTCGGGCCACGCTCGATCGGAGCGCGCGCGATCGTCGAGATGGCGATCGCGTCGTGGTAGACGACCGGCCGCCTCCCACGCGGGCCGAAGTCCGTCCCGTAGAGCGGATACGAGACATCGACGTTCGGAAAGTCGTCCTTCGCGAGGCGCACCGCGTCGACGGCCCACCCCGGATCGATCGTCGGCCCAGGATCGCGCTCCGAGTAGTCGAGCGTCATGATGCGCATCCGGTCGACGAGTGGAGCGAGCTCGCGGCGAGAGAAGGCATCGCCGCCGGGAAGATCGCTCGGAACCGTCACCGACGGAGGGACGAACACGCCCAGCCGGCGCGTCGGACGGACGACCTCCGCGAGCTCGGCGACGAGCGCAGTGACGAACGGGCGCGCGTCGTTCGAGAGCGACTGCAGATCGATCTCGACACCGTCAGCCGGTTCGATCACGAGCGGCAGCGTCTCCTTCACGCGCTGCCTCCACGCCGGGTCCCGGAGGAACGCCTGCGTCTGCGCGCCGTCGTAGCGCTGACCGCTCTCGTCGGTGAACGCGATCCCGAAGTGAACCCGGTAGCCATCGCGCTTCAGCTCCTCGGTCAGCGCCGCCAGAGCGGCGCGGGAGCTCTGATCGCGCGGGCCGACCGTCCCGTCCGCGCGCGGGACGAGGCAGAGCATGATCACCTCACCCCCGCGGAGGACACGCTTCGCTCCCGCGCTCGCAAGGGTGGAGCGCGACCAGGTGTCGAGCACGCAGCCATCGACGACGACCGACGCCATCCGCGCGGGCAGAGCCGTCTCGGCGCGAAGGCCGACCACCTCTCGCTCGCTCCCCGAATCGGAGCCGCACCCCGCAAGGGCAACGAGTGAGAGCGCGACGCTCGCTGCGAGCCCGAAGATCCTCTCGACCGTCATCGTCCCCCCTCGAAGCGCAGACCGAACGTCACGCCGTTGAAGAGCTCGTGCTCGTAGAGCCGTGGGACCACCTGCAAGCAGACACGAGTCGACGGGTCCAGGCGCCGACATCCCTCGAGCTCGAGCTGGACGAGGAACGTCGCCGCGTCGAGCTCGAGCGGCACCGTCTCGGTCCCCGCAGCGACGCTCCCGCCCATCGTGGCGAAGGAGACGCCGGTGCGGACCGCCGCGGCCCACATGTTTCGGCGATGCTTCCAGCGATGTCCCACGCCGGGAAGGAGGAGATCCCCGCGGATGGTCGACCAGGGACGCAGGCGCGCGATCGAGCCGTCGTGGCTCGTGATGATCGCGTCGTAGGACCCGATCGCCCAGAACGCATTGCCGCCGAAGAGGGGGACCTTCCACCGGTCGTCGACCGTGAGCTCGACGTCGGCGCCGAGGCCCATCATCGCGAGGCCGCCGGCCGTCCGGATTCGCCCATCGGCGAGCTCGCGCGCGCTCGTCGTGACCTCCTTGGCCCCGAACGACGGCATCTGACGAAGCCAGGCGCCGCTCACGTGCGTCGCGATCTGGAAGTCGGTGTCCGCACGCGCGTCCTGCGAGACGAGGCACATGGGAGCGACGAGCATCCCCACCACCGCCCAGGCCCGTCGCTTCGTCACCGAGCTCGCTCTGCCGGTCCGCATCCGCTCCCCGCCGCGTGCGCCACTCGAATCGGGCGGCCGAGCCCGAGAAAGCACGGCTCGAGCACGACGACGCGAGGAGTGACCGAGCTGGGCCATCGTTCGACATCGCTGCCGAATCATGCACTCAGCACAGTAGTGCGCGGTACGCCCTCGCGCTCGCGTATTTTGGGGCTCGCGCCCGACTCGCGGACCGGGGGCCCGCGTCGAGGAGCTCGAAGCACATCCGATCGTTGCTTGTTGCAACGACGATCGCGACCAGGTTCACACGATGACGGGTTCTGCCGGTGAACACAGCAAGTAGGATCCCCCCGTGACCCGGTGTCGTGTCCTCTTCCTCGCGCTCGTCGTGGCCGTCGTCGGCCTCCTCGGGCTCGTCGCGTGTGGCCGGACGACGCCGGTGAGTGGGCTCGCCCGCATCCGCGCGGCGGGGGTCATCAAGTGGGGCGGCGACATCCAGGGCGGTGAGCCGTACGTCTACGGCGATCCGAAGAGCCCCGATCGACTGATCGGATTCGAGGTGGAGATCGCCGACGCGATCGCGAGAGAGCTCGGCGTGCGCGCGGAGTTCGTACAGAACGACTGGGCGAACCTCGTACCGTCGCTCGAACGCGGCAGCTTCGACATCGTCATGAATGGCCTCGAGGTGACCGAGGCTCGCGTGGGCAGGGTGCGCTTCACGCGTCCGTACTGTGTCTTCACGGAGCGCCTCATGGCGCGCGCAGGCAACGCGTCGATCGCGCCCGACCTCCTTGCTCTCCGCGGAAAGAAGGTCGGGACGCTCGCGAACAGCCTCGCGTTCGAGATGTTGCGCGGGACCGCGACTCCTGTCGTCTACGACGGTGTCGAGGAGCCGTACCTCGATCTCGTCAACGGACGGACCGATGCCGTCCTCCTCGACGACATCATCGCGACCCGCTACGGCGCTCCGAGGCCCGAGCTCCAGGTGGTCGGCGACCTCCGCGAGGGCTACTACGCGATCGCGGTCCGGCCTTCCGACCCCGACCTCGCGGCCGCCATCGACGACGCGATCGGCGCGATCGCCGCACGCGGCGAGCTCCGGCGCATCCTCGAGAGGAGCCATCTCTGGAACGACCGCCAGGACAGGCTCATCGGCTGGACGGCGGCCGATCAGACGCGGATGCTCGGAGCGCCGCGGTCTCCCCCGCCGATCGAGCGTGGGCACGTCATGCTCTTCCTCCGCGGCGCCGGCGTGACGCTCCTCGTCTCGACGCTCGCGATGGCGCTGGCGATACCGCTCGGGCTCCTCCTCTCGCTCGCTCGTCTCCATGGCGGCCCGGTGCTCGCTCGCCTCGCGGGCGCGTACGTCGAGATCTATCGCGGTACCCCGGTCCTCCTGCAGCTCTACCTCTTGTATTACGGGCTCGCTCCCGTCCTGAAGCTCGGCGCGCTCCCCGCCGCCGTCATCGGCCTCGGGATGAACTACGCGGCCTATGAGGCCGAGGTGTATCGCGCCGGCATCCAGGCCGTGCCGAAGGCGCAGATCGAGTCGGCGCTCGCGCTCGGCATGTCCACGCGGCTGGCGCTCCGGCGGGTCGTGCTCCCGCAGGCGCTCCGGCACGCGATCCCCAACGTGACGAACGACTTCATCGCGCTCCTCAAGGACAGCTCGCTCGTGAGCGTGATCACGGTCGTCGAGCTGACGAAGCAGATGACGATCACCGCCGTCGACGTGCGGAGCTGGATCGGTCCGGGGCTCCTCTGCGCCGGCCTCTACTTCGCGATGAGCTACCCGCTCGGGCGGATCGCGCGGCGACTCGAGAAGAAGCTCGAGGGCGAGCGGGAAGCCGAGGCCGCGACATGATCGTCGTCGATAACGTCGAGAAGGCATTCGAGTCCCGCGTCGTCCTCGACGGAGTCAGCGTCCGCTTCGACCGCGGCAAGGTCTCGGCGCTCGTCGGCCCCTCGGGCGGCGGCAAGTCGACGCTCCTCCGCTGCATCAACGGGCTCGAGCGCTTCGACGCCGGGCGCATCGAGGTCGACGGCCTCGTCCTCGGACCGAGCAAGACGGACCGCCCGAGCCGTGCCGACCGCGCAACGCTCCGCGCGATCCGGCTCAAGGCCGGCATGGTCTTCCAGCACTACGGCCTCTTCTCGCACATGAGCGCGCTCGAGAACGTGATGGAGGCGCCCATCCACGTCCGCGGCGTCGCTCCTGCGGTGGCCCGCGAGCGCGCCAAGCTCCTTCTCGCTCAGGTCGGCCTTCCGCATCGCCGCAATGCCTTTCCACGCGAGCTCTCCGGCGGCGAGCAACAGCGCGTCGCGATCGCGCGAGCCCTCGCGATGGATCCCGAGGCACTGCTCCTCGACGAGCCGACGAGCGCGCTCGATCCCGAGCGAAAGGCGGAGGTGGTCGGCGTGCTCCGCGATCTGGCCAAGCAAGGCGCGACGATGATCATCGTCACCCACGAGGCCGCCGTGGTGCGGGAGATCGCCGACCATGCGATCTGCCTCCGCGACGGCAAGGTCGTCGCCGCAGGCTCCCCCTCCGAGGTGCTCTGAGGGCGGTCCCAGTCTCGCCCGTAAACGTGCCGGCGGCCGTGCCCGGCGCACCGCTCTCCGTCGTGAAAGATCGAGCTCCGGACCGCTCGAGGCCGCCTCGCACCGCGGCGCCGCACTCCCGCGCAACGGGCGACGCATTGACGTCATCCATCCACGATAGTAGACAAACATCCACTATCTCATCGGACGGAGGAGAGAACATGTCATTGCTGCGCATCAACGACACGGCCCCGAACTTCACCGCGAAGACGACGCAGGGCACGATCGACTTCCACCAGTGGATCGGCGACGGCTGGGCGATCCTCTTCTCGCATCCGAAGGACTTCACGCCGGTGTGCACGACCGAGCTCGGCTACATGGCGAAGATCGAGCCCGAGTTCACCAAGCGGAACACCAAGCTGATCGGCCTCTCCATCGATCCGGTCGACGATCACGAGCGCTGGGCGAAGGACATCGAGGAGACGCAGGGCGCAGCGGTGAAGTACCCGCTGATCGGCGACACCGATCTCGCCGTGGCCAAGCTCTACAACATGCTGCCGGCCGAGGAGCCCGGCACCGCCGCCGGCCGCACTGCGGCGACCAACGCGACCGTGCGCTCGGTGTTCATCGTGGGCCCGGACAAGAAGATCAAGCTGACGTTGACCTACCCGATGACCACGGGCAGGAACTTCGACGAGATCCTCCGGGTGCTCGATTCGATCCAGCTCACGACGAAGCACAAGGTGGCGACGCCGGCGAACTGGAAGAACGGCGAGGACGTCATCATCTCCGGCGCCGTCAACGACGAAGAAGCGAAGAAGCTCTACCCCGAGGGCTTCAAGGCGCCGAAGCCGTACCTGCGCATCGTCAAGCAGCCGAAGTGAGCTGAGCGAAGCCGAAGGCCCCTCGCCTGCGAGGCCCCGATCACCGCGCGTGATCGGGGCCTTCGTTCGTTCGGGGAACGGAGCGGGCTCGCGATTCATGCAAGCGGCTGCCGCTTCGGAGCCTCGGGCCGCAGTCCAGCGTCGGCTCCGAGGCGTCCGGGCGAGCCCCCTACCCCACGGGTGAGCGATAGCGCCCCTATCGCCATCGTTTCCGCTATGATCCGCGGCGGGTGGAGCCGGGCACCGTCCTCGCGGAGCGCTTCGAGATCGAGCGGCGCGTCAGCGCCGGGGGCATGTCTGCCGTGTTTCGCGCGAAGGACCTCCGGCTCGGCGGCACCGTCGCGGTGAAGGTGCTCTACGGGCGCGACGAGGGCGAGCACCGCGAGCGCCTCTATCGCGAGGCGCGGGTGCTCGAGAAGCTGAGCCACCCCGGCATCGTCCGGTACGTCGCTCACGGCGAGACGGACATGGACAAGCCGTACCTCGCGATGGAGTGGATCACGGGGGAGACCCTGGGCAAGCGCCTCGCCCGCACCGGGCTCACGATGGGCGAGAGCGTACGGATGGTGACACGCGTCGCCGAGAGGCTCGCGGTCGCCCATGCCAAGGGCGTCATCCATCGGGACATCAAGCCCGGCAACTTGATCCTGCGCGACGAAAGCGTCGACGACCCGACGCTCATCGACTTCGGGATCGCGCGGATGGGCCTCGGCGCGAGCTCGATCACGAACACCGGGGTCATGCTCGGCACGCTCGGCTACATGGCACCGGAGCAGGCTCGCGGTACGAAGCAGCTCGACGCACGCGCCGACGTCTTCGCGCTCGGGGCGGTCCTCTTCAAGTGCCTCACCGGCTTGCCCGCCTTCGCCGGCGAAGACGAGATCGCGATCCTCGCCAAGATGCTCTTCGAGGCACCGCCCCGTGTCCGCGAGCTCCGCAAGGAGGTCCCCGCCGCTCTCGACGAGCTGCTCGCACGCATGCTCTCGCGCGATCCGCTCCAGCGACCGGCGGACGGGGGCGTCGTCGCGGCCGAGCTCGCCGCGCTCGGACACCTCGACGGCGCCGGCGTGCTCGCCGCCCGCGAGGCGACCTCCCACGGTGACGTCATCACGCGCGGAGAGCAGCGGCTCGTCAGCGTCGTCGCAGTCGCTTCGCACACGCACCTCGAAGGAGAAGAGTCGACCATCGTCGACGGCACCTGGCAGGGCATGAAGTCGCTGTCGAAGGAGCTTCGCGCGGCGATCCAGCCGTTCGGCGCGCATCTCGAGTCGCTCGCGAGCGGCATGATCGTCGTCACCCTCCCCGGGCGGCACAGCGCGACCGACCAGGCGACCCGCGCGGCGCGATGCGTGCTCGCGATGCGCGCAGCCGCACCGAACGTCCCGATGGTGCTCGCGACCGGGCGGGCCGTGCTCGAGGATCGCGTGCCGATCGGCGACGCCGTCGATCGCGCCATCCGCATGCTCCAGCAGCACCAGGACGACGACGTCGCGCTCGTCGCCGCCGGCAAGAAGCAGCCGATCCACGTCGACGAGGTGACCGCCGGCCTCCTCGACTCCCGGTTCATCGTGAAGAGCGACGGCGCCGGACTCGATCTCGTCGGGGAGCAGGCCTCGGCCGATGCCGGACGGATGCTGCTCGGCAAGCCGACGCCGTGTGTCGGGCGCGAGCGCGAGCTCGTGATGCTCGAGAGCGTCTTCGCCGAGTGCGTCGCCGACGACGTCGCACGCGCCGTGCTCGTCACCGCACCGGCGGGCGTGGGAAAATCACGCCTCCGCTACGAGCTTCTCCGCACTCTCCGCCACCGCGGCGCCCCGCACGCGGTCTGGACGAGCCGCGGCGATCCGATGCGCGCCGGCTCGCCGTTCGGCATGCTCGCGCAGATCATCCGCGCCGCCGCCGACGCCCAAGACGGCGAGCCACCGCGAGTGCAGCGCGAGAAGATCCGCGCACGCGTCAGCCGGACCGTTCCGCAACGCGACCTCGTCCGCGTCACGCAGTTCCTCGCCGAGACGCTCGGCGTCTCGATGCCCGACGAGGACGACATCCAGCTCCGTGCAGCCCGTCACGACCCCATCCTGATGGGAGACCAGATGCGGCGCGCATTCGAGGACTGGCTCGCGGCCGAATGCCGCGAGCAGCCCGTCGTGCTCGTGTTCGAGGATCTCCACTGGGGCGACCTGCCGAGCGTGAAGTTCGTCGACTCGGCGCTGCGCGCGCTCCACGACAGGCCGCTGATGGTCTTCGCGCTCGCGCGTCCGGAGGTGAAGGACCTCTTCCCCGACCTCTTCGCCGAGCGCGGCGTCCAGGAGCTGCGCCTGAAGGAGCTCTCGAAGAAGGCGAGCGAGAAGCTGGTCCGTCAGGTGCTCGGCGAGCAGCTCGGCGACGATCTCGTCGCTCGGATCGTCCAGACCGCCGGCGGCAACGCGTTCTACCTCGAAGAGCTGATCCGCTCGTTCGCGCTCTCGTCGTCGGCGTCGCCGACCTCCACGGGCGGGCAGAACACGGAGACGTCCGCACCATCAGCTGCGGGGCGCCGGTCGATGATGCCGGTCGTCCTCCCCGAGACCGTGCTCACGATGGTGCAGGCCCGCCTCGAAGGGCTCGAGCCCGAGGCGCGACGCGTCCTCCGCGCAGCCAGCGTCTTCGGGCAGACCTTCTGGCGCGGCGGCGTCGTCGCGCTCCTCAACGGCGCCCGCGCGACCGAGGTTCCGCCAGGCATGCGCCCAAGCGCGGGCGAGAACGAGAACACTCAGGTGACCGCCTGGCTCGACGAGCTCGCCGTCCGCGAGATCGTCACGAGGCGCGAGCATCCGAAGTTCCGGAGCGAGGTCGAGTACGTCTTCCGTCATTCGTTCGTCGCCGAGGCGGCGTACAGCATGCTCACCGACAAGGACCGCACCGTCGGGCACAAGCTCGCGGCGCAGTGGCTCGAGAAGATGGGCGAGAGCGAAGCGGTCGTCCTCGCGGAGCACCTCGAGCGCGGCGGCGAGCCGAAGCGCGCGATCACGTTCTATCGTCGCGCCGCCGCCCAGGCGCTCGAAGGCAACGACCTCGAGGCGTGCCTCGCACGCGCCGATCGCGGGATTGCGTGTGGCGCCGAGGGAGAGGTGCTCGGGCGCTTGCTCCTCCGCAAAGCGGAGGCGCATCGATGGCGTGGAGAGAACCAGAAGGGCAAGGAGTGCGCACAGGCGGCGGTCAAGCTCCTGCCGCGCACGGGGCGGCGCTGGTTCCTCGCCGCCGGTGAGGCGGTCGAGGCATGCGCACGCCTCGGTGACGAGAGCGAGCTCCACAGCGCCGTCGACGATCTCTGCGAGGTCAGCTCCGCGGGCCAGCTCTCCGCTCCGCATCTCGTCGCGCTGACCCGCGCTGCCTGCGTGCTCATGGCCGCCGGCAACTACGTCGCGTCGGACGAGCTGCTCCGCACGATCGACGCCGCCTACGAGTATGCGCGACGCGAGGAAGAAGATCCGCTCGCGACCGCCCACGTCTACCGCACACGCGCCTATCGAGCGCTGGTCTCGGGCGACACCGGCTCCGCGCTCTCGATGTTCAACGTGGCGATCGCGAACTTCGAGGCAGCAGGCGACACGCGGGCAGCATGCCGCTACCTCGTCAGTGCAGCCGGCGCGTGCATCGAGCTCGGCTCGTACGGCGAGGCCGAACGCGCGCTCGACGACGCGCTCGCCTCCGCGGAGCAGATGGGCCTGACGGGCGTGAGTGCGAACGTCTGGCACCACCAGGGAATGCTCCTCGCGCGCCTCGGCGATCCACGTTCCGCCCTCGCGCTGGCCGACGGCGCGATCGACGCGTTCGTCGCTCAGGGAGATCGTCGGATGGAGGCAGCCGCGCGGCTCTATCGCGCCTTCTTCCTCTCCGCGGCCGAGGACCTCGAGCGCGCCGAGCGCGACGTGAAGCTCGCCCTCGAGCAGACGGGCGCCACCCCTCCCCTCCGCGCCTACGGGCTCGCGATCCTTGCAGGCGCCCACCTCAAGAGCGGGCGTCCCGATCGGGCCGAGGCCCCGGCGCGCGAGGCGCTTCAGCTCCTCGAGACCCTCGGCGGCGTCGAGGAGGGCGAGGCGTTCATCCGCCTGACATACGCGGAGTCGCTCGACGCGATCGGCGATCATGACGGCGCACGCGGCGCGATCGCGACCGCGCGCGTGCGCATCCTCGAGCGCACCGCGATGATCCAGGATGCGCAGTGGAAGGACACGTTCGTCGAGCGCGTCCGCGAGAACTTCCGCACCCTCGAGCTCGCGCGCACCTGGCGCGTGAGCTGATCGCGTCGCGCGCGCTCGAGAGCTGTCCAAAAATCGTGGGACGGCGCTTCAGTCGGAGTGGGCGCCTCGCTGACGACGCACGCGGCTCACTTCGAGACGACGTATTCGCCGTTGCACGGGACCTCGACGTCCTTCGCATCGGACTTGTCGCTCACGGCGATCGTGTGCATCCCGCAGAACACCGTGAAGCTCCGCCGACCCGAGCCGAGCATGCGCTTGCCGTCGAACCACACGTTCTTCCGTCGTGCCTCGCCCTTGATCGTGAGCTTGCCGAAGCGCTTCTTCGGATCGGTCGGTGCCTTCGCAGCAGCGGGCTCGCGCGTCGGCGCGTCCACCGTCACGCTCGGCGGCGCCGGGACTTCGTCGCGCGCCTCTGCGGAGACAGGCGTCGCGATCGCTGCTGCTGCCACGGACACCTGGACGGCCTGCGCGGCGGACGCGGCCTTGGCCTCCGCGCGCGCACCGCCCGCGAGCACGATCGCGCTGACACCGACGAGGGCGAGGACACCTGCACACGCACCGGCGATCGCCGCGATGCGTCCGCGACGCGCGACGACGGCAGGTGGCGACGCGAACGGATCCGAAACGAGCGAGGGGCGCGCACACTCGAGCGCAATCGCCGACGCGGAGTCGGGGAACACGTCAGCGGCGACGACGACGTTGCTCGGCTCGCCGGCGCTCTGGCATGCGCTCGTCGACGACGGGAAGGTGCCCGTGTCCGGAAGCACCGAGCTCATCGCCGGAGCGAGGACGGCGCCCGGCTGGAACGGCTCACGAACGATGACCGACTCGGGCGCGGCGAGCTCCGGCATCGGCTGCGCAGCGATCTCCTCGACCGAGCTGCCGCTCTCGGCAGCGGCCTGGATGACCTCCGGACGGAAGCTCGGCGAGCTCGCGAACACCGCTCCGACTCGAAGCGCCGACTTCGCGAAGTCGTCCACGCGGCTGTCCCGGTCGAAGACGATCCAGGGGGTCGACACCGGACGGAGGAAAGCACGCACATCGCTGTCGATGCGTGCGCGATCCGGGTAGGACGGATCACGGCTCACCGAGCTGTTCGTCGCAGGCTTGTTTTCCAGCGCATCGGGGGGGAACGGCGGGCGCATGCCATCGACGAATGCAAGCCCCGAACCAGACACGTTCCACGACCGCCATAGATTTTCGACGACCGCCGAAGGCGCCCTCGGAACGCCCTGGGATGCCTGCCGTTGCTCGGTGCCCGACACGCCCCGCGGTCGATCGATGACCGGCGGCGGCCGCGGCGCGATTGGCGAGAGTGCGCGCTCAGCGCGACGGGCCGAAGATCCCGTCGGCGTCGAGCCCGTGCGAGCTCATCTTGAGCTTCGCGAAGACCTCCTCGGCCTTGCGGGAGAACTGCTCAGCCTCGGCGACGGCCACCGCGTCGGTCTGGAAATCGGGGGACGCACGCAGCAGTGCTGCATACACACGGCAGCTCCGGGCGAGCTCCACGTCGTTGCCGATCTCCTCGAAGATCCAGATCGACTGCAGGAGGTGGGCGCGTGCCGTGAGGAGGCCTTCGCCACCGGCGCTGCCTGCCGCCATGACCTCACCGAGCGATCGGAGCGCAACGCCGAGCTGCACCTTGCTCTGGATCTCGCGGAAGATGTCGACCGCGCGTGCCGTGCACTCGCGCGCCTTCGTGTATTCGCGTTGCGCGAGGTACGCCTTGCCGAGCCCGCGCACCGCCTCGGCGAGGCCCATCTTGTCACCGAGCTCGTCGGCGATCTCTTCGGCCTGCTTCAGGTAGTGGATCGCCTTCGCCGGATCGCCGAGACGGTTGTACGTCTCGCCGAGGTTCGTGAGGACGAGCGCGATGCGGTTGCGGACGCCCGTCTCCTTCGCGACCTCGTAGGCCTCGAGGAAGAGCTGGAGCGCGCGATCCTCGTCGCGCTGGTCCTGGGCGACCGTGCCGAGGTTGTTCAGCGAGATCGAGACGCCGACGAGATCGCCGATCTCGCGACGGATGCGGAGCGCTTGCTCGAACGCGTCGAGAGCGAGCTTGAACTGGCCCGAGTCCTGGTAGACGAGACCGAGGTTGTTGAGTGACAGCGCGATCGAGCGCCGATCGCCGAGCTTGCGACGAAGGCCGAGCGCGCGCTGGGTCGAAGCGAGCGCCTTCTGGTAGTCGCCCCGAAGCCAGTACAGCTTTCCGATGTCGTCGACCGTGCTCGCGATGCCACGATCGTCGCCGGCGTCCTCGAAGAGACCGAGCGCCGCCTCGAGATGGACCTCCGCTTCGTCGAGGCGCCCGGTATCGCGGAACAGCCGTCCGATGCGGCCGTGCGCGGCGCCGCCCTTCGCGCGGAGGTTCAGGCGATACGCCCGCGCGAGCATCTCGTTGAAGCAGTCGAGCGCCTCGTCGTTGCGCCCGAGCACCTGGAGGACATCGCCGAAGTGATGGAGCGCGCGGAGCTGCTGCTCCGTCGACCCCTCGGCCCCGTCGCGGAGGAGCCCGAGGCCCTTCACGTAGTACTCGGAGGCCTTCCCGTTCGCGTAGCGCTCGCGAGCGAGGTGCGCGGCGTCGAGGTACGTCGTCGCCGCCTGGACGACGAGCCCGGCCTCTTCCTGATGCCGGGCGAGCATGCCCATGTACTCCTCGTGCGTGCGCACGTGGGGCTTGAACGAGAGCCAGTCGGCGATCGATTTGTGGAAGCGCCGCGCTTGCGTGCGCGGCAGGAGCTTGAGCAGCGTCTCGCGCTCGAGATTGTGTTTGAAGACGAACTCCTCGTCGTCCGGGAACGTGCTGTCCGGCAGCGTGAGGATGTAGTCGCGCTCCTTCAGCTCCTTGAGCGTCTCCCGGATCCGAGAGACGTCGGTGACGACATCGCGCGACCAGACGTCGGGGCCGTTGACGTCGAGCCGTTCCATCGCGAGGAGGCCGCCGAGCCAGAAGACGCTTCCCATCATCGCCGCGCGCTCGAGCAGAACGCGCTCCTGCGGAGCGAGGGCGGCGATGCGTGCCTGGATGGCATCTTCGACCGTGAGCGGGAGCTTCACCTCGGACAGGCGATCGAGGTGGATGACCCACCCCTCCTCCTCGGCGAACTCGTCCTTCACCTCGATCACGCCCATGTCGTGGAAGATGTGGACCATGCGCTCGAGGAGCGCGGGATTGCCGCCGGCGAGCGTGCACGCGGCGTCGACGAGCTCCTCGACGCCCTCCGCTTCTCCGCAAGGGACGAGGAGCTCACCCATCACCCGCGACGCGTCCGTCTCCGAGAGGGGTGACAGCTCGAGCAGCTCGTGGCGGGAGCGTCCGTGCTTCGCCCAATCGTCCCGCCGCGCGACCATCTCGGGACGCGCAAGGCAAACGACGAGGATCGGGGCATCGAGCGACTCGGTGAGGTGGGCGAGGAGATCGAGCGACTCGTCGTGGGCGTGATGGAGAT
The DNA here is from genome assembly GCA_001899635.1 of Myxococcales bacterium 68-20. Taxonomy (GTDB): domain Bacteria; phylum Myxococcota_A; class Polyangia; order Polyangiales; family Polyangiaceae; genus Labilithrix. The sequence goes on from MKVQ01000021.1 coordinate 28,507, forward strand.
CGTCGAAGACGAGGACGAACGGCGTGCGGCCCGCAGCCGACTTCGACCTCGGACCACGCGCGGACGGGACCGCGGTGTCGGAAGCAGTATCGCGCTGCCCGTGCGGCAGGTGGCAGGCGTCCGCCTCGAGGAAGCGCTTGATGACCGCGCGACGCAGGAAGCGCATCTGGTTGGCATCGCCGCGCACGGCCTGGATGAGCGGCGAGTCCATGAACTCGAGCTCGAGCAGCTGGCCGAGGAAGAAGCAGACGTCGCCGACCTTGCGATCCTCGAGCACGGCCGCGACCTGCGAGCGGACCTGGGCCTTCGCCGCCTCGGGATCCATGCCCTCGACGATGCCGAAGCGCGCGCGGAGAACGCGCGCGAAGACGTCGTACGCAGAGCCGCCCTCACGCGCCGACCCGCGGAAGACACGCGGCGCCGCCCTCTCGCTCGTGCGCTGCTTGGAGAGGAAGTCGCGCACGAGGCGCGTCTTGCCGATCCCCGCGGCGCCGACGAGCGTGATCGCACGCGAGCGGCCCTCCTCGCGAACCGCCTTCAGCGCGACGTCGAGCTCGCGCAACTCCGCGGCCCGCCCGACGAGCACCGCTCGACGATCGATCGTACCGAAACCCGCGGGGGCGAAACTCAGACTCTCGGCCATGTGAAAGAAGGGCGCAGAACGAGGGATCCGCGCGGCGCGGCTTCTAGCATAGGCCTCCACACGGCGAGCGCGAAACGCCCGCTCGACACGGCTGCCGCGCTTCCGCGGTCACCTCGACTAGGGGTTGCAACCGGTGCCTCCATCCATCTGACGAAAGCAGCCGCCCGGACAGGGCTCGAACGTCGCCTCGAACACGCATTGCACTCCGTCGCACGGGCCCGGGTTCCACACCACCATCATGGTCTTGCTGTTGCACTCGGAGGGTGGAGGCGTCGCGCAGGGTGAGTCACCGGCACCACCGTCTTCGGAGAGCGGCGGGCTGCCGGCATCGTCGACGTCCGCGTCGGCGACGTCGGCGTCCGCACCGCCGGCCGCGTCCGGCAGAGAGCAAGCGACGAACGGCACCACGGGGACCTCGGCGTCCACCGGCACCGGGCCGTCGCCCATTCCAGTCGCTCCGGACGAGCCCGAGCCAACGACCGGGCCCGAGCCTCCGGTCGACGAGGTGAAGGAATCGTCGCCGCCCCCTCTGCACGCCGCGAGGATGACGACCACGGCCACGAGCCCGCCCCACAATCTCATGCGCACCAGAGTAGCAAATCCTCCGGCAACGGCGCTCTGAAGGTGAGCGTTCTGCAGGTGACGTGAGCTGGCTGCGCTGCCCTCCTCGAGCTCCTTGCGCTCGGACTCGAAGCGCGCCTCCGAGCGGTCGTGCTCCGACGAGACGAACACGTCCTCACGGACGCGGGGACCGAGACCGCGGTCGATGCGGACGAGGTCCACGCCCGAGCTCATTTTCGTCGCGCGTGAGCTCGTACACGTGCGGACAATGGCCGGTCGAGCTTGCGCGAAAGCTCTGGTCACGCAGATTGATCTATCTCACGATCGTCTGAGCGATGAGCACCTCGGCCAAGCTCTCGCCGATTGGCGAGACCTACAACACGAAGTACTACCGAGGGCCCGAAGACATCATCGTCGTCATGCCCCAGGCGGAGTTGAAGGACGACGCGGACTCGGCTCGAGTGAACATGCAGTTCCAGATCGCCTACGCCGAGTCCGTCGGGCGGCCGTGCGGGGTCGTCGTCGTCATCTCGCGTCTGGTCGGACAAGACGCCGAGGCTCGGAAGATCTACTCGGACGCGATGGATCCAAAGCTCTTCTTCGCTACGGCGCTCGTCGTCGGCAACGCGCTCTCGCGCGCGATCGCGAGCTTCTTCATGGGGCTCTCGCGACCGCGGAACTCGACGCGCATCGTCGAGTCGGTCGAAGCGGGCATCGAGTGGCTCGAGACACAACGGCCCGAGGTTCGAGCGTGACGATCGATACGTCGAAGTGGACCAAGATCGGCCAGTCGAGCAACGCCGAGTTCTACGAGCTCGAGCCGCACATCCTTGCCGTCGTTCCCTTCGACGGTGCCATCGACGACATGTCGACTGCGCGGGAGAGCGTCCGCATCCAGCTCGAGCACCTTCGCAAGAGCGGACGGCGAGCGGGCACGATCGTCTTCATGGACCAGGTGCTGGAGCAGGCGTCGGGCGCTCGTAGCGTCTATCGCGACGAGCCGGATCCGGCCTTCCAGGTGTGCTTCGCTCTCGTCGGCGGGACCACGTTCGGTCGCGCCGTCGGCTCGGTGTTCATCGGCCTCCACCCCCCACGCGTGCCGACCAAGATGTTCGCGACCCTGGAAGAGGCGGTCGCGTGGATTCGAACCAAGCTCGAAGCATGAGCGACGTGATCCCCGAGAGCCTCGTCGAAGCGTTCCTACGGCTCTGCCAGGGCGAGTTCGCCTTCCGCTTGCCGCGAAACAACTCTCGCGACGCGCAAGATACCGCCGCGTTCTTCTTCAATGCGATCGCCGAAGAGCTCGAGAGGATGATCACGTCGTCCATCGAGCAAGAGCAGCGCCTCGCGCATGCCGTCGAGTCGCTGTCCGCGGTCCTCCTCCGCGTGGCCGCCGGCGATCTCACGGCGAAGGTCGAGCGGGACTACCGCGGCGACTCGGTCGACGTCCTGGCGTTCCTCGTCGACAACACGGTCGCCGAGCTCCGCATCCTCGTGGCGGAGCGAGAGCGCCGTGCCGAGGAAGATCGGCAGAAGCTCGAACGCCTGGTCGAACAGCGGACGCGAGAGCTCCGCGAGAGCCTCGAAGAGCAGAAGAAGATCGAACAGCGCCTACGCGAGCTGGCTACGACCGACGCCCTGACCGGCATGCTCAACCGCCGCCGGCTCTTCGAGGTCGCCGAGGAGGAGCTCAGTCGGTCCGCACGCTATAAGAGGCCCGTCTGCATCGCGATGTGCGATCTCGATCACTTCAAGGAGATCAACGACCGCCACGGACATTGCGTCGGCGACGATGCGCTCGCCCTCATCGGAAAGACCCTCCGCGCCATCTTGCGAAGGCAGGATCACGCCGGCCGATACGGCGGTGAGGAGATCGCGATCGTACTTCCCGAGACGAAGCTCGAGATCGCCCGGGTCGTCCTCGAGCGAACGCGCGCGGCGATCGAAGGCTTGTCGCTCGAAGCCGGCAACGAGCGAGTCCCCGTGACGGCGAGCGTCGGCGTCGTCGAGTGGAGTCCGGGCGAGACGCTGAGCGACACACTTCGCCGCGCCGACGATGCCCTCTACGCCGCCAAGACCGCCGGACGAAACTGCGTCGTCGCACGCGACGACGCAGCGGAGGCGCTACCCGGGGCGAGCTAGCGCGGGGACTCCAAGATGCGATCGCGGCCAGTGCGCGCCAGCGGCCGGCACGAGTTGGTCGGAGTTGGTCAGCGCTGGTCGTCGAGCACGCCGTCGGGATCGTCGATCGGGTGGGCGGGCTCCGGCGGCGGCGCCGACTTCCCCTCCGTGCTCGAAGGCCGTGTGCCTCCGAGAGGTGCCGGGATGATCACGGTGTCGAGGCCGGGGATCATCGGCGCAAGGCTCGGGATGAGCGACTCGCTCCTGCTCGCCTCGGGCTCCTCGGAGCGCGGCGCTGGCGGTGGCGACGGGCGCGGCGCCGGCTTGCGCGGCGGCGTCACGGGGCCGGGGGCGGGCGCCTTCGCTCTCGACGAGGCGGAGGCGGAGGCGGAGGCGGAGGCGGCAGAGGTCTGAGGTGACGCGCTCGCGACCGCGGTCTTGCCGCCGAGCGGGCGCGGCTTGCGAGCGACGGGCCGCTCGATGCATTTGTCCATTCCCGGCGGGCACGCGATGCGCACGTGGAAGTGGTCGTCGTGAGGCATCGATCCTCGCGGCTCCACCATCAGCTCTGCAGCCCGCGAGCGGATCGCCGCGGGCGCGCCGATCTTCGCCGCATGTTGGAGGAGGCGCGTGCGGATCGGGGACGCGACGAAGATGTACGTGATTCGGGCCTGCGGATTGCCGACGAGCGCCGAGACGAGCGCCCAGTTCTTCGCGTCGTCGAACTTGGCCCCGGGCCAGGTCGGGGCGGTCCCGTCACCTTTGAACGACACGAAGTGGTCGGCGAAGATCGCCTTGCCCTGCTGGTTCTTCACGTAGAACCCGATGTCGGCGTCGCGCCCGCTCTCGTGCGATGCATGGCGATCGATCTCTCCGCCGCCGGGGCGAGAGAGATGTCCGATCGACAGCACCGCATCGGGGAACTGCTTGCGCACGCTGCGCGCTGCACCGTCGATCAGGTTGACGAGCGACTCGAGCCCCCAGCGCGCATCCCCGGCACGATAGAAGGGCACGACCCGGATGTGAGCCGCCTCGCTGAGACGAGCCCCTCCGACGAGGTACCCCTCCGTCGGCGACCCGACGCTCCGCCCTGCCGGGGCACGGCGAGCAGGCAGCTCCCGCTTCGCCGTCCTCCCACCGTGCGGCGCGGACTGCTTCGCCGGCGGAGCGGCGACGGCAGCTGGCGCGACGAGGAGGACGGCGAAGGCGGCGTGGCAGAGGCGAAAGCGCGACACGATGAACTGAACCCATCACGGCAACCGTGGCAGGGCCAACTTCGAGCGCGATTTCTGGGGCATTCGGACGTTCAGTGCAGATTCCACGCAATCCGCATGCCGCTTCCCTCCGCCTCTCGAAATTCGAGAGATTCGACAGAAGACGATGGGCGAGCGCTGCATTCCGTCCCCCCCACCTTCCGTGTCTGCACTCGTCTCGCTCGAGAGATGTCATGGGAGCAGGACCGCGGGCTGCCGGAATCGAGGGCCTCGAGCGGAGTCAGGGACGAGACGAGCCCTTCGATAAGCAATTATCCAACTCTCTTCCCGCCTTCCCGCCTTCCTGTGATCTCATCTCTTCTCGTTCGAGACACGACACGGCCGGGCCGGGTCACGCCGCCGGGAACGTCTCCCCCGTCGCCTCCCACGGATCCAGGAACTCCAGCGTGAGCTCGTGGACCGCCTTCGCTACGGCGCCCGGCTCGTCCTTCCGGAGGTCGTGCTTCCGCAGGCGCACCCTGCCCGCCTCGACGAGCGCATCGAGCCGCGCCACGAGGCCCTCCGGGCGCACGAGCGACCGCACATCGGCCTGCTCGCCCGCGTGCTCGAGCATCAAGCGGATGCGCGCACGCCGGATGGCGTTCCGCAGGGCCCCGTCGCCGGGGAGCGCGTCGTAGGCCGCGACGATCTCCGAGTCGATCGTCATGCTGCGGTTCGTGAGATTGGCAGAGCCGACGATGAACCTACGATCGTCGACGATCATCAGCTTGGCGTGGATGTAGACGTACAGCGGCTCGCCATCGTCACGAGTGCCCGCGGCCACGTTGTAGATCCCGAGCGCGTGCCCGTGCTCGTGCGCGGCTTGCTCGAGGAGCTGGAGGAACGCGGCCTGCGGAACCCCCACCGTCATCACCTCCTTGAACCGCTCGGGCTTGCGCGGAAGGACGATCACGACATCGAGCTTCGGCCGCGCGCGGTTCGCCATCCGCTCGAGCAGCGCATCACGCACCGCGCACGAGGTGAGGTACTGCGACTCGATGTAGATGAGGCGCTCGGCGCTCTCGATCGCTTTCACGTAGAGGCTTCTGACCTCGCTCACCTGAGCACGACCGGTGACCTCGGGGATCGTCCGCGCGAGGCCGATGCGCGCGGCCGGCATCGGCAGCGTCACGGGGAAGTCGAGGCCGGGCATCGAGAGGGTGTTCGTCGTCTTCGTTTCGTCGTGCACGACGAGACGACGAGGGTCGAGCCGCTCGCCCGTCGCGCCGTACCAGCGCCAGACGAACAGGTCGACCATCGACCGTGCGGCCTCGCCGGTCACCGCGATCTGGACCTCGTGATACGGCTGATGGCTCGAGCCACGCGACGTGCGGTGCTCGTTGTCGAGACGATGCGTGGAGTCGTCCCAGCGCGCCTGGCAGATGTCCTGGCTCCCGAAGAACGCGACGCGCCCGTCGACGATCGCCACTTTCTGGTGATGCGAGCCGCCGAGCGGCACGGTGTTGTCCCATCGGAAGTCGAAGCGCGTGCACGAGATGGCATCGAAGTAGAGCTTCTGGAGCAGCTCGCGTTCGAGCGCGAAGAAGACGCTGTGGTCCCACGCGAGCACGCGGATCTGAAGCTCGGGGCGCTCTCGGCAGAGCCGATCGAGGAACGCGAGGAGCTCCGCGTCCCGAGGCAGGGTCCCGTCGGGGAGATCGTCGCCACGGACGAGCTGCACGTCGCTGTCGAACTGCCAACCAAGCAGGAGGATGCTCTTCTTCGCTTTCGACGCGGCGGCGAAGAACGCCCGATAGTAATCGCGGCCGTCGATCAGCAGCGCGCTCTCGGCCCGATCGTGGATCCGCCACGTGGTTGCTTTCGCGAGGAGGCTCACGTCGTCATCCACCTTTGAAGGAGGCCGGGTTGTTTCGCACGGCCGACCTACGCAGCAGCGAGAAGTGGGCCGGCACGGAGAACATTGAAAGAACGCTCGGTCGTTGCTCCCGATCCTGTGGCGGCTTTCCACACGGGCGGGTCCGTGTTGCGCTCTGCCGCTCCCGCCTCGCCGCGCGCCCCCCGTCTCGAGCCCCAGCTCGCGCTTGACCGGCGCCCGCGTCCGCGCGCGCTCACCCTGTCCAAGTCCGTTCGACGCGGAACGCGGCGTTGGCGCGCTGCGTCGTGGTGGCGACGCGGCCTTGAGGAGCGGCCGGGTTCCGACTAGCGTGCCGCCCAATGGACAAGGTGATGAAGAGCGCCCGTGAGGCGGTCGCCGACATCCCGAACGGCGTGACGATCCTCGCGGGAGGCTTCGGCCTTTGCGGCATCCCCGAGAACTCGATCCGCGCGCTCGCGGAGCTCGGCGTGAAGGACCTCACGTTCGTCTCGAACAACTGTGGTGTCGACGACTTCGGGCTCGGGATCCTGCTTCGCAACAAGCAGATCAAGAAGATGATCTCGAGCTACGTCGGCGAGAACAAGGAGTTCGAGCGGCAATACCTCTCGGGCGAGCTCGAGGTCGAGCTCTGTCCGCAGGGCACGCTCGCCGAGCGCCTCCGTGCGGGCGGCGCCGGCATTCCGGCCTTCTACACCCCGACCGGCGCCGGAACCGCGGTGAGCGAGGGCGGGCTTCCTCTCAAGTACGCCGCCGACGGCAGCGTCGCGAAGGCGAGCCCGAAGAAGGAGACGCGCGAGTTCGGCGGACGCAACTACGTCCTCGAAGAGGCGATCACCGGCGACTTCGCCATCGTGAAGGCGTGGAAGGGCGACCGCTTCGGCAACCTCGTCTACCGGCACACAGCGATGAACTTCAACCCGATGTGCGCCGCGGCCGGCAAGATCACGATCGCAGAGGTCGAGGAGATCGTCGAAGTCGGCGAGCTCGACCCCGATCACATCCACACGCCGGGGATCTTCGTGAAGCGGATCTTCCAGGGAGAGCGCTTCGAGAAGCGGATCGAGCGACGGACGGTGTCCAAATGAGCACGGGTTCGAAGGTCAGCGGTCTCGGCCGCGAGCAGATCGCGCAGCGCGCCGCGCAGGAGCTGCGGGACGGCTTCTACGTCAACCTCGGCATCGGCATGCCGACGCTCGTCGCGAACTACATCCCCGCCGGCGTCGAGGTCGTGCTCCAGAGCGAGAACGGCCTCCTCGGCATCGGTCCCTACCCTAGCGAGGACGCGATCGACGCCGACCTCATCAACGCGGGCAAGGAGACCGTCACGATGCTCAAGGGCTCGTCGACGTTCTCGAGCGCCGAGAGCTTCGAGATGATCCGCGGCGGTCACATCGACCTCGCGATCCTCGGCGCGATGCAGGTCTCCGAGCACGGCGACCTCGCCAACTGGATGATCCCCGGCAAGATGGTCAAGGGGATGGGCGGCGCGATGGACCTCGTCGCGAGCGCGAAGCGCGTCGTCGTGATCATGGACCACGCGGCGAAGGACGGCGCTCCGAAGATCCTCAAGGAGTGCAACCTTCCGCTCACCGGCCGGCGCGTCGTCCACCGCATCATCACGGACCTCGCCTGCATCGACGTGACGCCGGACGGCCTCGTCCTCCGCGAGGTCGCGCCGGGCGTGAGCGCCCGCGACGTGCAAGCGCGCACCGAGCCGACGCTCCTGGTCCCGTCCGATCTCGCCGAGATGAAGCTCTCCTGAGCGCGAGGGCCTCGCCTCGCGCGAGGCTCACTCGACAGCCGTCCGGAAATACCGGACAGCTCTTTCGCATCGGCTCTCTCGTCGAGCGGGTTCACCCCTCGAGCTCCCCGAATCGTCCAAGTACTCGGACGGCGCTTCAGTACGCGAACGGATAGGTGTCCGGGAGATCTTCGGACTCCCTCGTCTCCTTCTGCTCGAGCGGCTCGACCGGCGACGTACGGTCGATGTGGATCACCGCGTCGAACTGATCGGCTAGGCGCGCGTAGAACCAGTGGCTGATCCGCTCCGTCTGCGGACGGTAGACGACGCCGATCGCGCGCTCGAGGCGCTCCGCACGCAGCGCGTCGGGCAACCGCCGGTCCTCGTCGGGCAGCAAGACCACGTTCTCGACGCCGATGCTCTCGACGAAGAAGTGGAGCAGCAGCTCGTGGCTGTTCGCGATCGCAGGTCGGATCGCGATCCGGACGGGCTTCGCGCCCCAATCGGGCGCGGCGGTCACCATTCCGTCGTACGTCGTGAACCCGACGATGAACGTATCCCGCCCGTAGCGCTCGCGCATGATCTGCCCGACGTTGAGCTCGCCCTGCGCTCCGAGCTCCGTGGCGCGAGCATCGCCGAGGTGGGAGTTGTGCTCCCAGACGACGATCTTGCACGGCCGTCCCAGCTCGCGATCGAGGTGCTGTGCGATCACGGAGAGAGTGTCCGCCATGTGCCGATCGCGCAGGTTCCAGGTCGCGGTCGCCCCACGCAACATGCTCCGGTAGTACTCCTCGGCCGCCTTCACGAGCCGGGCGTTCATCTCGACGGCGAAGGGGAGCTCGCCCCCTCTCCTCCCCTCCTCCGTCTTCTCCGCGTTCGGCTCGTTCGCTTCCGCCGGATGGGCAAGCGTCAGCTCGCGCAGCTCGATGAGCTGCTGCGTCACCGCATCCTCGCACGAAGGCGTGAGCCCGAGCCCGGCACCGTAGGCGTACGTGTCCAGGTCGATCCCGTAGTGCTCGAAGCACGAGTAGCGCGCGCGGGCACGCTCCGCCGCGGCGACGTCGACCCGCTGGAGGTACCCAAGCACGACCGCGATCGACGCGTGGAGACTGTAGAGATCGAGGCCGTAGAAGCCGACGTGTGGTGCGTTCATCCGGAGCCAGCCGACGAAGTCGCTGACGTCTCGATTGCGCCACATCCACTTCGGGAATCGCTGGAAAGCGCGGAGCGCATCCTCCGCGCTCTGATCCGAACCGCGACCTTGGATGAAGCCGTGCACGCGCTGCGTGTCAGGCCAATCCGCCTCGACGGCGACGGCATCGAAGCCCTTCTGCAAGATGAGCCGCTCGGTGATCGTCGCACGCTCACGATAGAACTCGTGAGTGCCGTGCGTCGCCTCCCCGAGAAGAACGAAGCGCGCGTCGCCGATCTTCTCGAGGAGCCGGTCGTACGCCCGCCCGCTGCCGTCGAGAGGGACGGCGGCTCCGGCGAGCTCAATCTCTTCGGCGGTTCGATCGTACACACCCGACCGAGTGCAACGCGCATACCCCGGGCAGCAGCCCAGCGGGCTCATCGACGCGGCGAACAGCTCGACGTCGTGCGCCGGTAGACGTCGAAGATCGCGGATCGAGGCACCTGATGTGGCAGTGGTGTTGGAGAGCGCGCTCGCGCCCGCTCGCCGCCAGGCTCACGGGTAGCGTTCGGCCGGCCGTCCGCTAGGATGTGCCTCAGCTTGCCATGGCGGATCGGTCCTCTTCGCTGCGCGGTTGGCTCGAGCCGAAGCTCGCCCGCTCGCGCCGCTGGGCCGCCTCCGCCCTGATCGCTGCCGGCGTCACCGTCGCGATGGTGAGCTGCGGATCGCGGACGGGCCTCTTCGGACCGGAAGGCGACTTCTTCTCCGGCGACGCGACGACGGACGCGAGCGACGCGCCCGACGCCGGCCCCCTCCCCTGCGTGCCCGGCCGTTTCACGTTCGAGCTCGCGCTCACGCAGCTCATGTTCGTCATCGACCGGTCGGGTTCGATGCGCTTCACGCTCGGCGGCGTCCAGGAGGCACCCCGCAACCGATGGCGCTGGACGGTCCTCCGGAACGCGCTTCGCCGGACGATCACGACCTTCGACGACGAGATCGCGATGGGCGCGAAGTTCTTCCCGGAGGTCCTCACCAACCGAGACCTCGTCGACTCCGAACGGGCATGCCGGACGGACACGGGCGTCGGCATCGCTCCCTCCCGCGGCAACGCCCGGACGATCCTCGACGTCTTCGACACCACCGATCCGCTCGGAGGCACCCCCACCGCCGAGGCAATCCGACAGGCCGCGCAGTTCCTCACCCAGCGACGCAGCGTGGCACGCACGATGGTGCTCGCGACCGACGGCGCACCGAACTGCAACGGTAACCTCGACGCGCGGACGTGCATCTGCACCTCCGCCGGAGGCATCGACGACTGCAAGGACACGCCGACCCGCGGTCGCTACAGCTGCCTCGACGAGGGACGCACGGTCGCGACGATCCGCGACACGGCCGAGAAGCAGAAGATCCCCGTCTACGTGATCGGGATCGGGAGCACGGAGCGCCCCGAGTTCCTCGAGGTGCTCGACGCGATGGCGGTCGCCGGCGGGCGCCCACGCCCCACGACTCCGCGCCACTACAACGTTCAATCCGAGGACGACCTCACGAACGCGCTCGAGACGATCCGGGACAGCGTCGCCAAGTGCACCTACCTCACGCCTTCGGCACCGAACGATCCGAACATGATCACGGTCGAAATCGACGGCGTCGTGATCGCCCGCGATCAGACGAAGACGAACGGCTGGGACTGGGTCGACCAGGGATTCGGCGAGCTCGCGTTCTTCGGCGAGGCGTGCGCGAAAGCACAAGGCGCAGGCGGTCCTCCTGCAGTCGTGAGCGGCGTCGTGAGCTGCGAATAGCGACCGGCCGCCTCTTCGACGACGAGTGACGCGCGGATGGAATCGGATAGGATGGCGCGCCATGCGCAAGGCGTTGGTCGGTTTTTTCGTCGGTTCGTTCGTCGCTCTCGTCGCGTGTGGCGGCGGCAAGGGTGACTCGTGTGATGAAGAGGGCAAGGTCGGAGGCGAGTGCGACGAGGGCTTCGTCTGCGGCAAGGCGAAGAACGACAACACCGGCGACCTGGTGTGCCTCACGCAGTGCGACACCCAGCTGAACTGCGGTCCGAACGAGGAGTGCAACGGCGTCGGCAAGACGAGCCTCAAGGCCTGCCGCCCGCGGTGAGCCTCGCGTAACGCACGCTCGCGGCGACGATACGATTCGACCATGCGCGGGCGCGGGGTACCGCGTCCGCGCACCCCGCCGATGCGCTTCTCGAGGCGAGCACCGGATGCAGCGTCTTGATCGCGTTCGACGACGCGCCGGACGCGCCCTTGCCGGAGGCGTTCGAATGCGCCGCCGGATGCCGCGAGCACGATGCCGCCTCGAGAGGAGCCCGAGGCGGCGGTCACGGACGCAGGCGACCTGGCCCGACGGTGGAGCGACGGTGCGCCCACCGATGGGCGCCAGGCGACTCAGAGCTTCGGCGTGACGCCGATCTCCTCGAGGATGTGGTCGGCCCCGAACGGACCGTCGAGGAGCCAGAGGACGTAGCGCATGTCGACGTGGATGCTGCGCGTGATCGACGGCGTGAAGAGCCAGTCGGACGCCATCGCCTCGTAGTTCCCGTCGAACGCGAGGCCGACGAGCTCTCCCTTCGCGTTGAGCGTCGCCGAGCCGGAGTTGCCACCGGTGATGTGGAGGTCGGCGAGGAAATCGACCGGCACCTCGCCGAGCTTCTCGTCGACGTACGGTCCGACCTTCTTCGCCTTGATGGCCTCGAGCACCGGCGCCGGGACGTCGAACGGCTCCTTGCCCGTGTTCTTGCCGACGACCTCGGAGAGCAGGGTGAACGGCTCGTGCATCGGCGCGTCGGGTGCCGGCTTGTAACCGCGGACCGTTCCGTACGTGATGCGGAGCGTGCTGTTCGCGTCCGGAGCGAACGGCTCCTTCTTGAACGCGCGCAGCGCCTCGATGTACTTCGGCTTGAGGAGCGCCATCTTCCCGGCGAAGCGCTCCTCGCGCTGCTCGATCTCCTTCTGGAGCGGCCGGAGGGCCAGGGCGAGCTTGATCAGCGGGTCCTTGCTCTGACGCAGCGAGGCCGTCGTCCCCTTCGTCAGGAGCTCGAGCCGCGCCTTCTCGTCACCGAGCGTCGTCGTCGCGTAGAGCTTCGTCACCGCCGCCGCGATCTCGCTGGGCGTGGGAACGGCAGCGCCCGGCTTCTTCTCCGGCGCGCCTGCACCCTGGAGCACGTACGCGAGCGCAGGGCTCCGCTCCGCCTCGGGCGCCCGCGTGACGCGCTCGAGCGCGAGGCCGAGGACGGCCTCGTCCACCTTGCGGTGGTAGTTCGTCGAGAGGCCCTTCAGCGCCTGCTCGACACGCGACCAGTTCCGCTGCTGGAAGTCCGGATCGCGCGCAGCATCGGGCTTCGCGCGCTCCTCGGCCATCCGCACGATCGTCATCGCGGCACCGACGAGCCGCGGCATGACGACCTCGTCGAGCTGCGCGTTGCGCTCGCGATGCTCCGCATGCTTCGCGATCTCGGTCGCGATCTCGTCGAGCGCCTTGCCCCACTGCGCCTGGCGCTGCGGATCGGCCGCGACGAACTCGCGGAGCGCCTTCTCGGAGCGCTCCTTCTCCGCCGCGAGGCCGCCCTTCACGAGTCCCTCGAGCTGGCCCTTCGTGTTGGTGAGCACGTTGCCGAAGCGACGGACGTACGACGTGGCGCGGATCTGCGCCTCCTTGTCGTCCTTCGTCACCTCCTCGAGACGCGCGAGGTAGTCCTCGTAGAGCTTCTGGCGACGCGGATACGCCCACGTCACTGCCTCGTCGACCTCGGCCTTCGTCTTCAGCGTGTTCGTGCGCCCCGGATAGCCGGCGACGAAGACGAGGTCCCCCTCACGGAGCGGCGACGAGGCGATCTTGAGGTGATGCGGCGGCTTGTAGGGGACGTTGTCCGGCGAGAAGTCGGCCGGCTGCCCGTCCTTGCCGACGTACGCGCGGAAGAGCGTGACGTCACCCGTGTGTCGCGGCCAGCGCCAGTTGTCGATCTCGCCGCCGTAGTTGCCGACGCCCGCGGGCGGGGCCCACACGAGACGGACGTCGCGGATCTCGAGCTGCTCGATGAGGAACCACTGCGCACGCTCGTAGAACGGCGCGGCCGAGCAGCGCGTGCCGGTGCGTCCCTTCTCGCAAGCAGCGACGGCGTCCTTCTGCCGCTTCTCGATCTCCTTGTAGCGAGCCTGGTCGTCGGCGATCTTCTCGAGACCGGCGGTCATCTTCGACGTGATGTCGGTGACGGCACGCGTGACGAAGACGCGGGCCTGCGGGCCGTTGTTCTTCTCCTCGGCGCGGGTCTTCGCGAGAAAGCCGTCCTTGAGGAGGTTCGCCGTGGCGCTGCTGTTGTGCTGGAGCGCACCGGTCGCGCAGTGATGGTTCGTCGCCACGAGGCCTTCTGCCGAGATGAACGAGGCCGAGCATCCGCCGAGGCTCACGACGGCCGAGAGGACGCCCGACGTCGGATCCGCGAGGGCCGCCGGATCGATCGCGAGGCCGAGCTCGGCGAGCTTCGCGGCGTGGTCCTTCACCTGATGAGGCATCCACATCCCGCCCGGGTTCGCGAACCGCGGCGGTGTCTCGGCCTGAGGCTGAGCCGTCGCCGCCGGAGCAGTCGCCTCCGGCGCCTTCGCGGCCGGTGACTCTCCACCGCACGAGACGAGACCGAGGCCGAAGAGCGGAGCGAGGAGGCGGAGGCCGGAGCGCATGAGGCGACCTCCTAGCACCGCTCCGTGCACGCGCGAAAGGAAGAGGCCCCGAACGAAGCCCGCGGAGTCCTCGGAACGGCAGAGAAATCGCTTTGGTACGACCGTTGCCCACATTGCCTCGAACACGGCTTGCGTCCGCGGCAACCAAGTGGCAATCGATGGCCGGGATGGGTGCGCCTAGGCTATTCGTCTTGGCCCACGACCCTTTGCGGGTTGCCGGGCCGCGAGGCGGGTGACGCGAGAGTCGATGAAGGATTCCAAAGTGGCGGACGAGGAGACGGGGCACAACGAGCCGCTCGGTGGCAGCGAAGGAAACACCTTCGAGGCGATCGGCTGGGCGCTTCGCGCGATCCTCAAACACTGGGCGCTCATCCTTGCGGCCGTCCTCTTGTTCTCGGGGGTCAGCCTCGCGTACTCGAAGAGCCTCCCGAAGATCTACGAGGCGTCGACGCTGATCGAGTTCGATCCCGACGTCATCAAGCCGCTCGGAAACAAGACCGATCCGATGGTCGGCTGGAGCGCGCTCTGGGACACGAAGGAGTACTACGAGACCCAGTACCGGATCATCCAGAGCGACCGCGTCCTCTCCACCGTCGTCCGCAACCTCGGTCTCCAGAACGATCCCGATTTCCTCGGCTACAAGCCCACCGCGCCCGTTCCGATGGAGAGCGCGGTCGAAAGCCTGCGCGGCCGGCTCACCGTCGAGCCCGCGAAGGGCAGCCGCCTCGTCTACCTCAAGATCCAGGACACGAAGCCGGCGCAGGCGCGCCGCCTCTCCGAGGCCGTCGCCAAGGCGTACATCGATCACAACCTCGAGAAGATGGTGAGCGCCACGGGCGACACCGTCGTGTGGCTCTCGGGTCAGCTCGACCACTTCAAACGCGAGCTCGAACAGACCGAGGACTCGCTCCACGAGTTCAAGAAGCAGAATGACCTGCCCTCCACGAACATCGACGACCTGTCGAAGATGATTCGCATGGAGATGCAGGAGTACGACGGCGCGCTCACGCGCACGCGTCTCCGCCGCCAGGAGCTCTCCGCCCGCCACACCGAGCTCTCGAAGGTCACGACCGAGCACCCGGACCAGATCCCCGCCTCGGAGCTCCTCTCGAACGCGTTCCTCGGTCAGCTCCGCAAGCAGTACCAGGAGGCCAACCAGGAGCGGGCGGAGCTCATCGCCGGCGGCAAGGGCGAGAACCACCCCGACGTGAAGCGGGCGAACGAGAAGATCGCGCTCTCGAAGCAGACGCTCGTCAACGAGATCCGCACCATCCAGGGCGCCGTCGCTCGCGACCTCGCGATCATCCAGCGTCAGGAGGCCGGCGAGGCCGCGCTCTACGAGGACTCACGCAAGAAGGCCGTCGAGCTGAACCTGAAGGAGCTCGAGTTCCACCGCCTCGATCGCCTCCGCGCGCAGAACGAGAAGCTCTACGCAGTGCTCCTCGAGCAGCTCAAGGAAGCCGACCTGCGGCGGATGATGAACACCAACAACATCCGCCTCATCGACACGCCAGTCGAGCCGAAGTCTCCGATCGCCCCACGCGTGAGCACCAACGTGGGCATCGGCCTCCTCACCGGCCTCATCCTCGGCATCGCGCTGGCCCTCCTTCGCGAGGCGCTCGACAACACGCTCAAGACACCCGACGACCTCGAGAAGCGTCTCGACGTCACGTTCCTCGGCCTGCTCCCCGAGATCGCCGAGGAAGACCTCGACGGCAAGCCGGCGAAGGGTCGACGGAAAAAGGCTCGCCGCATCAAGACCGAGCTCGCCCCCGAGCTCTTGGTCCACGAACGCCCGGCATCCGGCGTCGCCGAGGCGGCGCGCTCGCTGCGCACCAACCTCATGTTCATGAACCCGGACAAGCCTTACCGGCGCATCCTGGTGACGAGCGCGGCGCCGGCGGAGGGCAAGACCACGGTCGCGGTGAGCGTCGCGGTGTCGCTCGCCCAAGGCGGACAGCGGGTGTGCATCATCGACTGCGACCTTCGCCGTCCGCGCCTCCACCGCATCTTCGACCGCGCCGGCGACATCGGGCTCATGAACGTCATCCTCGGCGAGGCGACGGTCGAAGAGGTCGCCAAGCCCACGATCGTCCCGAACCTCTACTGCATCCCCTGCGGCCCGATCCCGCCGAACTCGGCCGACGTGGTCGCGTCCGAGAAGTTCAAGCACCTCCTCGACGAGGTCGGGGAGCACTTCGACCGCATCGTCCTCGACAGCCCGCCGGTCGTCGCCGTGACCGACTCGGCGATCCTCTCGACCCTCGTCGACGGCGTCCTCTTGGTCGTCCGCGCGTTCAAGACGACGTTCGGACTCTCGCGCTCGGGCCTCCGGACCCTGCGCGACGTCGACGCGCCGATCGCAGGCGCGGTCCTCAACGCGGTCAACCTCGACCGCCACGAGTACGGCTACCAGCGCTACTACTACTATCGGCATGAGGGCTACGCGCCCCTCCCGCAGGGCGGCGATCGTCCGAGCGACGAGGCGGCGGCACCGCCGAACTGACGCCCCGGCGGCGTTGCCCGGGCCGGGCGAGAAGCGCCGGCCAGTGAATCCCGCTGCGTCCCCTCGACGTCCGTGACGTTCGACGGCGCGGTCTCCGCGCGGCCAATCCTACCCACGACCGAAGGACTGCTCGTCTCGTACGCACGGAGCGGCGGAACGTCGGGCCTTCGCCTTTACCGGAACAACCAGGACACCGCGGCGTCGCGCCATGAGCTCGGCTCGCTCGCCAGCCGTCCTCAGCGGCGCTCGAAGACGCGCCGTGTCGCTGCCTCGCGCGCACGGACGACAGCGGCGCTCCATTTCGGCTCGTCCGGATGGCGATCGACGAGCTTCATGTAAGCCTCGAGCGCCTCCCCGTGCATGCCCTGCGCCTCGGCCCTCGACGCGACCTCGACGAGCAGGTCATCGCGCTCCGGAGCGCGCTCCCACGCCTTCTTCATCAGGGCCAGCGCTCGACGCTGAGCGCCGCGACCCGACTCGATGCCGGCTGCGAAGATGAGGTTCGTCACGCACTCCGCCGGAGCCTCGCATCCGAGCTTCAGGAGGCGATCGAGCGCGGCGTCGACGCGAGCGGTGTTCTTGGTCTCGACCGCGAGGCTGACGAGCCGTCGCGCACAGGGCGAGCGCTCGACGACTTCCTCGAGTGAGCGATCGAGCTCGGCAAACCCGGCATCGACCTCGCCGATCGCGACGCGGAGCTCGGCGGTGAGGGCATGACCGTCACACTTCTCCGGCGCGGAGGCGCGAAGCCGGGCGGCTGCGGCCAGGCCTTCGGAGATGCAGCTCGCACGAGCGCCCTTCGCGCCGTCCGCCGAATCGACACACCAGCCTTCGCGATCCCGGACATCGCCGAGCGACCGCGCGGCGGCCCGATGCACCGGCGCGAGCGCCGTCGGATCCCGCGCCGTGATCTCGCGATCGAGGCGGACGACGGTTGCCGGCAGCCTCGTTCCCAGGTGCGTCGCGAGCGCGGTGAGGACGGACAGGCCCAAGCCGTCGTCGGGGACGAGCTCCATCGCCTCCTCGTAGCCGCCGACGAGGCGGACGGACTCCTCCACCCCGCAGAGCGCCTTGTCCTGGATGCACGCGATCCGATACTCGAGCCTCGCCTGCGACGGATTCTTCACGAAGAGCGTGCGCGCGAGCAGCAAGTGGACGCGCCCGTAGACCGGGCTCCGCTCGAGGGCGCGAGCCGCCCATGGGAGCACGCTCTCCTCGCGCGCGACGGTCCCACGAACCGCGCCGACGAACGGGAAGTACGGATCGGCCGGATGACGGAGCATCGCCTCTCGCGCGCGGTCGCGAAACGCAGCATGGGACAGCGACCGATCGAGGCCCGCGTCTCGGAACGCGCGCTGCTCGTTGTAGAGCTCGTTCTCGCTGAACGGGAACGTGCCGGCGATCGCGAGGAGCGTCGCAGCGCCGAGCCCGAGCGCAAGCGCGGTCGGACGACTTGCCCAGGCGCTGCCGCGGTGCGGGACCGGCTTCCCCCCACCCGTCCCTCCCGTCACCATCGCCGCGCAGACCGCCAGCGCGATCACGACGCCCGGGACCTCGGAGTTGAAGTCGACCAGGTTGTGGAGAGCGGCGGCGACGAGCGCCGCCCACGGGCCCGCGGGCGGCCGCGAACGGGCAAGCACCGTCCGAGGCCGAAGGGCCCAGCCAATCGCGAGCAGCGCGACCACGGCGACCGGGAGGCCCCACTCCGTGACCCACTGGGCGATCAGGTTCTCGGGATGGGTGAACACCCAGTAGCCCGTCCCGGTGCGAACCTTCGGGAAGGCCGCCTCGAAGGCGCCCCGCCCGACGCCGAACACGGGGAAGTCACGCACGAGTGCGAACGCATTCGCGACGAGGTCGAACTTCGAGAGGTTGTTGTTCGCGAACTTGGTGCGCGAGTCGTCGAACGCGGCCAGGAAGAGCACCGCGCAGCTCCCGACCGCGACGGCGACGACGGCCAGCGGCGCAGCGATGCGAGCACGCCTCGCCTTGCGCACGCCGAACGTGAGCATCGCGACAACGAGCGTCCCGACGAACATCGACGCGGTCCCGCCCCGAGACAGCGTCCACACGGTCGTGGCCCCGAGCAGGAGCACGATCACGAGCGCAAGCGGGCGCGGCAACGCCTCGCGTCGCTCGATCACGGACGCGAACGCCAGGAGCACCCCGATGTTCACGTACGCCGCGAGATGGTTCGTGTTGAGCAAGGGCGCGAGGTGGTGGACGTCGTACGCGTACGTCTCTCCAGGCTCGTAGAGACCGAAGACCTTGCGAGCGCCGAGCACCGGGTGCATGAGCGCCGCGCCGGCGATTGCGACGGCAGAGACGAGCAGCGCGCGCTCGAGGAAGGCAACGCCGTCCTGCCTCCGCGCGATGCGGAGCGCTCCGACGAAGACGACCAGATACGTGATGCCCCGCAGGATCTGGACCCGAGTGCCGACCGGCTCGAGCGACACGGTCGCGAGCGAGGGACCATCCTCGCGGAGCGGGCTCAGGCAATACGCCCACACGTCCGCGTTCGCGCTCGCGATCGAAGCGAGGAGTCCGCGCGGCAGCGGAACGATCTGCACACCGGTCCACAGGATCAAGAACGTCGCCGCAGCGACCAAGACGGTGGCAGCGGGACGCGGCTCGAGCGGCTCGGCATCGAACCAGACGAGACCGGTCCCGAGAGCCGCGAGGACGGCGACCACCGTGAGGACCGGCGTGTGCAGCGCCCCGAGACCGAGCGCGCTGAGGAGAATCGCGGCCGCGATCAGCCAGCGGCCCGCAAGCGCGCGCCCGGCGAAAGGGCGCCCCCTCTCGCCGGAGCGCTCCGATGAAGCCCAGCCGCTCCTGAGACCCATGCGGCTGGAAGCTTACTACTCGAGGCCGCTCCGGCCCCTCAGAACCCCACGACGAACGCGAACGAGGCGCCCACGACGAAGCTGATACGGTTCTCGCCGCTCTCCGGGATCATGTAGGCCGGTCCGCCGTCCGCGAGGACCTCGAGCCCGAGCGAAGGACCGAACACGTGGCGGTAGCCCAGGCCGAAGCGACCGAGGAGGTTGTTGCTCACGGCGCGCGTCCCGGAGACCATGTAGCGCTCATAGCCGAGGCCGCCTCGGAGAAGGATGTGGTCGCCCGCAAAGCGCGAGACCGGGAGCCTGAGCTCGACTCCGCCCATCAGGAGCGGCCCCGCCAGTGAGGTCGCCGCGCCGGACGTGCCGACCCCCGCGTAGCCAATCTCGCTGATGATCGACACGGTCGGCCCGGTCGAGTAGCGGAACGCCGCGCCGACGCCGTAGCCGAGCCCGGCGGGGGCGCGCTCGCCCACGAAAAAGCGTGGCAGGTGGAGGAACGGGCCGAGCACGAAACCCGAGCCGTAGCGCAGCGGTGAGGTCTCTGCGGCGTCGGCAAGCTGCTCCTGAGCCACGTAGTAGTCATACGAGCGTGCGG
The DNA here is from genome assembly GCA_001899635.1 of Myxococcales bacterium 68-20. Lineage (GTDB taxonomy): Bacteria > Myxococcota_A > Polyangia > Polyangiales > Polyangiaceae > Labilithrix. The sequence continues at coordinate 48,439 of MKVQ01000021.1, forward strand.
GCTCCGTCGACTTCCCTTCCTCGGACGAAAACGTGGAGGACGACGAAGACGAGGCGCTTGCACCGTCGCCTCCAATCGAGACGCTCGCGCTGGCTTCACCGCCGGCTCCCGTCTCCTTCGGCACGTCGCGGTCGCGCGCCTTCGCCGACTGCGAGGACGGCCCACCGGTGCCGCTCTGCTCCTCGAGCGCGGCAAGGCGCTCCCGGATCTGATCGGAGTCCGGGGCGTCGGGCTGTGCGACGAGATAGGCACGGTAGTCGTCAATCGCGGGGAACGGATGGCCGAGCTTCTCGTGGCAGAGCCCGCGGTCGCGCCGGAGCCCAGGCTCGACCGTCGCGCGAATCGCCGCATCGAAGCTCGGCAGCGCCCCCGCACAGTCGCCCGCACGTGCACGCCCGCGCGCGGCCTGCGCATTGGCGCCCCCCGCCGGTTCCCGCCGGAGCACGATTGGAGAGCTCGACGCTCCCGTCGGCTGAGCGCTCGCGGCGGACGCCGCGAAGAGCGCACCGGCGATGCAGGACGAAGCTAGGAGGCCGACACGTACTCGACGCATGGATGAAAGCGTACGACAGCGCAACGAACACCGACAAATTCGAGCCGGGGCGAAGGCCCACCACTACGGGTCGTTGGGGCGCGAGCCCCGAGCTCGCCAAAGCCAGGAGGCCCTGCGTGCGGGCAAGGCCTCCACGAGTGCGGACCACTCCGCGTGCTCGGAGCGCTTACGGAACCGGTTCGCGATGCGGGGCCCCGGCCTCGCCCACGTTGAGTAGGAGGCGCGGACGCAGGCCGGCGCCGCCGTCTCTCATCGCTGCGCCGCCGTCTCTCGCCGCTGCGCCGCCATCGGGTGCAGCGCCGTCGAGCGCGCTCGCGGTCCGCGTGGCGAGCCACTCCTTCGTCGCCCAGGTCACCTTCCCGAAGCGACTCGCCTTGTGGAAGTTGCCCTGTCCGAGGATCGGCGACCACGCCGTGCCGCCGTTGTTCGCCATGGCGTAGAAGTTCATCCGCCAGGTGTCGCCCGGCTTCGGCGGGAGCTGCTTCGCGCCCTTCTCGAACGCCTTCCACGGGATCGCCGCCTCGACGACGTAGCCCTCGTCCTTGTCGGCGCTGTTGTCGATCGTGCCCTTCACGACGACCGCCGTCTTCATCTTCGGGTCCCAGTCCTCGTGGCCGAAGGGCCCCTGCGGCTCGACTTTCGGCTTGTTGTAGCCGTCGAACTGGGACTTGAAGACCTTGTTCTGCGGGTTGATCTGGATCTCGTAGTAGTTGACGTTGTCGCCGTCGCCGTCGGGGTCGATCATGATTTCCGACGTGTGGCGAGTCCACGTCATCGGCTGCCCCGTGGCGGTCCAGTCCTTCGGCTGCTCTTCCTTGTTCGTGAAGTAGCCGACGACGTCCGGGTCCTTGACCTCGATGAGCACGTACATGTGCTCGTCGTCCCAGAGAAGCTTTGCCGAGCCGTTGATGGGGAACGAGGTGTTCGGCTTACCCGTTCCCACGTCGACAAAAGGGCCGGTGCTCACTGCGCCTCCCCATGCCTTCTCGTCGCCCTTACCGTCGATCACGATCTTCTCGCCGGCGGCGAGCTTACCGACCTGGACCTCGGGGAGATCCAGCGCGCCGCGTTTGCCGGGCTCGGCCGCCTTCGGCGCGACGCCCGTCTTGATCTTCGTCACGATCGCGCGGTTGTCGCCGTCGTTCGGTCCGCTGAGCGTGCGGAGACGGGCATCGCCCTTGTAGATCCCGACGTAGACGATCGAGTCGGGCCCGCGGAGCTCGGCGGGCATCGTGAAGGACTGCTCGTCGGCGTAGATCTTCCCGCGCTCCCACTTGTCCGGCCCGAGCACCTGCCCCTGCCCGCGCGCCTCGCGGAGCGGACCGACGCTGTCGAGCCCCTCGTGACGATCGAAGCCTTCGTGCTGGACGTGGGTGAAGAGCTTCCAGCCTTCCTCGAGCGGCTCGTCGCAGCGCCAGTAGTAGGTCACCTTCACGGGCGTGTTCGGGCCGGCCTGCTCGGGCGCGACCTTGTAGCCGACGAGGTGGACCTTGTTCTCGAAGTTGACGTCCGTCTTCTTCGCGTCCGGCGGGACCGAGTCGAGGATGTGGGCCTTGAGCCGCTCCTTGTCCTCTGCACTGATCTGCGTCTTTCCCCCGACGCAGGCGGAAGCAAAAGGCAGCATGCCGAGGGCGGCAATGAGGACGAGAGTTCGCACGGGGCCTCCTTACCTGCCGCATCTAAGACGTCGCGGGGAAAGAACGCAAGTGGCTGGGTAGGACCCCGCCCAGCCCGCGATCTCCACGAGATCACACTCATCGAGCAGCTCGACCACACGCGATCGTTCGCCGCGGCCCGACGCGGGTGGATCGAATGCCGCACGGTTCGTCGAAATTACGCGGCGGGTCGTCGACAACGCCACCGCTGCCGTGCCCCGTCGGCGGACACGAAGAGGATGCCGCGTGCTCGACCTACTGCAGGGCTGATCGCTCTCCTCTCGCTCTCCTCGATCGCCGGAGTGATCGCCGCCTGCACGGAGGAACTGCCGCCTCCGGTCGACTCCGCACCTCGCGAGTTGCCGCAGCCCGAGCCGGACGGCGGAGACCTCGACAGGCCGGACGGAGCGCCGGACGCGCTGGCGCCTCCGACAACCCGCCTCGGCTTCCTGCAAGTCTCGACCGGACCGTTGACCCGCCCCATCGAGATCGCCGCGCGGGCCGGGCGCCTCTACGTCGCCGAGCATTTCGGAACGATCCGCTTGCTCGGCCCGGATGGCTCGACGGGCACCGTCGTGCTCGACATCGAGCCTCGGATCACGAAGGGCTACGACCAAGGGATCCTCGGGTTCACGTTCCACCCCGACTTCCCGGACACGCCATACCTCTACGTCACGTACACCTCGCCTCATCCGGACGTCCCGGCTCCGCCCAACGTGTCGTTCCAGTCGGTGATCGCACGCTACGAGAGCAGCGACGGCGGGCTCACCTTCGACGCGGACACCGAGAAGCGAATCCTCGTCTGGGATCACCCGGGCGTGAACCACAACAACAACAGCGTCCTCTTCGGCCCGGACGGCTACCTCTACATCAGCTCGGGCGACGGCGCCGATCCCACCGACCTTCGCTTCGAGCACGCGCAGCGGACCGACGTCCTCCTCGGCAAGATGCTCCGCATCGACGTCGACAACGGCGATCCGTACGCGATCCCGCCCTCGAACCCGTTCGCGGACGGCGGAGGCCTCCCCGAGATCTTCGCGCTCGGCCTTCGGAACCCGTGGCGCTTCGACTTCGATGCAGAGAGCAAGCGCCTCTTCGCCGGAGACGTCGGCCAGTACAGCTTCGAGGAGATCAACGAGATCGTCCTCGGCGGGAACTACGGCTGGGGCGCGCGTGAGGGCTACTCGTGCTTCGACGGCGGCCCGGGGTGCGACGGCACGTTCATCGATCCGCTGATCGTCCACGGTCGCGCGGAGGCGACGGCGATCGTCGGCGGCGTCGTCTACCACGGCACCAAGATCCCGGAGCTCACCGGCAAGTACGTCTACAGCGACACCACGACCGGCTTCTTCTGGGCGGCGGCGATGGACTCGCCTGCGCCGGAGCCAGCGAGGCTCCTCGATGGGCGCAGGATGCACGCCGTCTCCATCCGCCTCGACGAGGACGGGGAGATCCTCGTCGTAGAGTACGGCGCCGGAAAGATCTGGCGGATGACGCTCGAACAGGTCCCGTGAGCTCGCGAGCCGCTGCCGCGTTTCGTGGGGGCTCGTCGCTCTCGACGTCGACGCCGCGCGGAGGGTCCGCGTAGGTCCGCTCCGCTTCGCCGGACGTGTCGGGCGCGCGATCGCTCGCGCGCCCTGGCGCCTTCAGCGGCGGCTCTTCTTCCGCGCGTCCTTCTCGCGCTTGCGCTGCGCCTTCTTGGCGTTCTTCTCCTTGTCGGAGAGCGCCTTCATCTTCGTCATGCTCTCGCCCGGCGCCCCGCCGCCCATGCCCGGGAAACCGCCCATGCCCGGGAAGCCGCCCATGCCCGGGATGCCGCCCATCCCGGGCATGCCGCCCATGCCCGGGAAACCGCCCATACCCGGGAAACCGCCCATCCCGCCCATCTGCGCGGCCGCCTTCTTCATGTTCTTGAGCGCACCGAGCTGCTTCATGCCGGGGATGTTGCCGAGGAGGCCGCCCATGCCCCCCATGCCGCCCATGTTCGACATCATTTGCTTCATGAACAGGAACCGCTGCACGAGCTCGCTCACCGCCGGCTCGGGCGTGCCCGAGCCCTTGGCGATGCGCGCGACACGTGCCGGCTCGCGGATGAGCGCGTAGGGATCCTTCTTCTCGAAGGACGTGAAGCTCGAGATCATCGCCTCGATCTTCACGAGCTCGCGATCGTCGAGGTTCACGTCGGCGGGGAGCTGATCCATCCCCGGGATCTTCCCGACGATGTCCTTGAGGCTCCCCATCTTCTGGATCATCCGGATCTGGGAGAGGAAGTCGTCCAGGGAGAAGTCGCCCTGGAGCATCTTCATCGCGTCCGCGGCGGCCTTCTCCTCGTCGACGACGTCCTGGAAGTCCTTCATCAGGCCGACGACGTCGCCCATGCCGAGCACGCGGCTCGCCATGCCCTCGGGCCGGAACTCCTCGAACTTGTCGGTGCCCTCACCGATGCCGGCGAAGCGAACCGGCGCGCCGGTGACCTCCTTCACGCTGAGCGCGGCGCCGCCGCGCGCGTCGCCGTCGAGCTTCGTGAGGACGACGCCCGTGAGGCCGAGGCGATCGTGGAAGCCCTTCGAGACCTTCACCGCGTCCTGGCCGATCATCGCGTCGACCACGAGCATGATGTTCTCGGGCTCGGCTCGGTCCTTGATCTCCGCGAGCTCCAGCATCAGCTTCTCGTCGATCGCGAGACGGCCGGCGGTGTCGTAGATGATGACGTCGCAGCCGAGCTTCTTCGCTTCGGCCTTCGCCTGATCGCAGATGTCGACCGGCGACGCGCCCGGGATGTTGAACACCGGGACGTTGATGCTCTTGCCGAGCACCTGGAGCTGCTCGACGGCCGCGGGGCGCTGCATGTCCGCCGCGACGAGCATCGGCTTGCGCTTCTCCTTCTGGAGGTAGCGCGCGAGCTTCGCGCACGTCGTCGTCTTTCCCGAGCCCTGGAGGCCGACCATCATGATGCCGGTCGGGCCCTTCTCGGCAAACGACAGCGCCTCGCCCTCGGCCGTCATGAACGAGACGAGCTCGTCGTGACAGATCTTGGTGAACTGATCGCCCGCCGAGACCTTCATCGCCTCGCCGTCGCGACCCTTCGCCTTGACGCGAACGACCTCGCCGAGCGCCTTGTCCTTCACGCGCGCAAGGAACGCCTTCACGACTCCGAGCTCGACGTCGGCCTCGAGGAGGCTGAGCCGCACCTCGCGGAGCGCGGCGTCGATGTTCTGCTCGGTGAGCTCCGTCAATCCGGCAAGACGGTTCTTTGCCTGCCGGAAACCTTTCGCGATCGCGTCGAACATGCGGTGTGGCGGGGGCTTACCACGGACGTCCGGGGCCGGGAACGGGCGGAGGTGATCCCCCTCCCCGAACGACGTCCTCCGGACCCCGGCCAAGCGCCCTGAGGCGTCTCGCCCCTGAAAAGTCCGGTTGGGATAGCGACAGAACCGCCCATGCGACGCCGAGCCGCACGTCAGGCGCCGCTTATACGAGTGATTTCAATCGTGTGAAGCACTGCGACGCTCGGGTTCCTGTTTACAACAGTCGAGCTGAGATGCTATCCCGTTTGAGATGATTCTGCGCCGCGCGCGGGATCGAACCTGAAGGATATCGGGGGGGACGGGAGGTCTTCATGGGGCTTCGAGCGAGAATGCTTGTTCGTCTGGGACTGGCAACGTCGGCGCTGATCGCCGCTGCGATCATCGAGCCGCGCGAGGCGCGCGCCGAGATCGACAAGTTCGGCGTCGGTGACGGACACAACGGCGCGAAGACGGTCGTCGGGACGGAGACGATCAACTCGTACGCGTCGATCCGGGCCGACGTCGCGGCAGGCGCGAGCACGATCGCGATTGGCACCGTCATCGGACACAACGCAGGCTTCGCCGCGAACGATCTCGTCCTCGTGTGGCGCGCGACGGGCGTGGCCGCCTCGGAGGCGACCTCCGGCAACCAGAGCAAGCGCCTCGATCTCGCGAAGAGCCTCGCCACCACGTCCTCGGCCGCGAATCAGGCCGGGCTCGTCGGCCAGTACGAGCTCGCGCGCGTTCAGTCCGTCGCCGGGGCCGCCGGCAACCAGACGCTCACCCTCACGAAGCCGCTCGTCAACGCGTACACGAGACACGTCTCGCAGGTCGTGAGGGTCCCCGAGTACACGACCGTGAACGTGCCCGCGGGCGCGAGCCTCGTGGCGACCGCCTGGCAAGAGGTCGGCGGCACGCCGTCCGACCCGAAGCCGAACAACCCCTGGGCGGGCGGCATCCTCATCTTCATGGCGACGGGCGCCATCACCAACAACGGCGCCATCCACGCGAACGGCCGCGGCTTCCACGGCGGCCTACCCGTCGCGCGCGCGATCGGCACCCTCGGCATCCTCTGCAACAACGACAAGCTCGACGGCAACCCGCTGAACAGCTCCTTCGCTCCGAAGGGCGAGGGCGTCGTCCAGTCCCGCTACGTCCGCGACCTCGGCGGCAAGGGGAACATCTCGATGGCCGGTGGCGGCGGCAATTGCCTCGAGGGCGGCGGCGGCGGCGGCGCGAATCGCGGCAACGGAGGCAGCGGGAGCGGCTCGCTCCTCGGCCTCGGCGCCGGCGGGCTCGGCGGCGTCGGGATCGACTACGACATCAACGAGCGCCTCACGATGGGCGGCGGCGGCGGCGCAGGCCGCCACATCGTCGGCCTCTTCAGCCAGGTCAGCTTCGGCGGATTCGGCGGCGGCATCGTCTACATCCGCGGCGGCTCGATGAGCGGCAACGGAAAGCTCGAGGCGAACGGCGGCAACGGCGAAAACTCCGGCCTCATCGGCCTCCCCACCGGCGTCGCGAGCGAAGGCTCGGGCGGCGGCGGCGCAGGAGGGACGGTCGTCGTCCGCCTGACCGGCACGCTCGACTGCGACAGCATCGGGAGCCCCGGCGGCGACGGCGGCAACGCGCAGGTCCTCGGGCTCGGCATCTTCGGCTCGGGCGGCGGCGGAGGCGGAGGCCGCGTCCTCTACCAGGCGGCAAGCAAAGCCGCGAACTGCGACATCATCGTGACGCCCGGCAACCCGGGCAACAATGGAGGGGGCGGTTCGCAGCCGGGCGGCGCCGGCACGACGCAGCCTCCGCCGACCGGCGGCTTCTGCTTCGATCCGGCACCGGGTAGCCCCAACCCGTGCGCGGACCCGACGCCCGTCTGCGACACCGTCACGGGCGAGTGCAAGAAGTGCTCGGGCCCGTTCGGCGGCGGTTCCTCGCTCGCATGCAAGGTGAGCGTCGAGCCCGTCTGCATGACCGACGGCTCGTGTCAGGCCTGCAACGGTGACTTCAGCTCGGGGACCACGCAGGCGTGTCAGCTCGCAGGGAGCCCGTATTGCTTCACGACCGGCGGCGCAGCCGTCGTGGGCTCGTGCGGCAAGTGCACGGCCAACGCGGACTGCGCGGGCGCAGGTCATCCGGGTCCGATCTGCAACGTCGTCGCGGGCAACTGCGGGAAGACCTGCACGAAGGACTCGGACTGCGCCACGACGGAGTGGTGCGCGCCACAAGCGGCGGACGGGACGAGCGTCTGCACGCCGAAGACGCCGAACGGTCAGCCTCTACCGCCGGGACCGCCGATCCACGGCGATTGCACGAAGGAGAAGGGCGCACGCGTCTGCCTCTCCGCCGTGTGCGACGAGGGCGACGACCTATGCGGTCTCAAGAACCGCTCCCCGTGCGGCGGCGCCACGGAGTGCCGCTCGGACATCTGCTTCGACAAGGACGACCTCTGCGGCCTGCCCAACGGCGAGCCCTGCAACGGCGACGGCCAGTGCCGGAGCGAGCAGTGCAAGGACGGCACGTGCCAGGGCTGCAACGACGACAAGGACTGTAACGCCGGGCAGGTCTGTGACGCGACGACCAAGAACTGCGTTCCCGGCTGCCGCCCGGACGGGACGAGCAACGCCGACGGCGGAGACGCCCGCGGCGCATGCCCGCCCGGAGAGCAGTGCGTCGTGGCCGACGGCGGAGACATCGGCCAGTGCCAGCCCGCCGCCGATGCCGGCCCCGGCAACGACGGCGGCACCGGCGCCGACGCAGGTGACACCGCCGGTCTCATCGAGGGCGGCGGCTGCACGTGCAACACCACCCTCTCTTCTGCCGCCTCGCCGTTCGCGATCGTCGGAGCTGCGCTGAGCGGTCTGCTCCTCGCGCGACGCCGCCGGAATCGCAATGCCGGCTCGTCCCGTGCGGACGACGCCGCGCAGCCCCACCCGAGCAAGTCGGAAGACCGCTGACCAGGATGAAGATGAAAACGGCAAGCACACTCGCGCTCGGCGCACTGTCGACCGCTATCCTCCTGTCCGTCTCCACTCCGGCGAGCGCGCAATCTCGCAGCGGCTTCGCGCTCAACCGCTTCGAGCCGGCAGAGCGCGGCAGTCAGTTCTTCGTCAACGACACGCTCGATCTCCGCGGGGATCTTCGCCCGGCCCTCGGAGCGACGCTCGACTACGGATACAAGCCGCTCGTCGCCTACGACGCGAACGGCAACGAGCGGAGCGCCATCGTGCGCCACCAGCTGTTCACCCACGTCGGAGGCGCGCTCGTCATCGGCGACCGCTTCCGCTTCGGCCTCAACCTGCCGATCGCCGTCTACCAGGACGGCGAGTCGACGATCGTGAACGGCGAGCGCTTCAAGGCTGCGGACAAGGCGGCGCTCGGCGACGTGAGGCTCGCCGCCGACGTCCGTATCCTCGGCGAGCACGGCGACGCGTTCACACTCGCCGGCGGTCTCCGAGCATGGCTTCCCACCGGCCAGCGCTCGCAGTTCACCGGCGACGGCTCGACGAGGCTCGCTCCTCAAGTCATGGCCGCGGGCGATCTCGGTCCGCTCACCTACGCCGCGAGGCTCGCGCTCGTGTACCGCTCGCGCGACGACGCCTACGCCGGCAGCTCGCTCGGCAGCGAGATGCTCGGATCGGCCGGCGCAGGGCTCAAGACGCTCAATGGCAAGCTCGTCATCGGCCCCGAGGTCTTCGCGACGAGCGTGTTCACCGACTCGCGCTCGTTCCTCAAGACACGCGGGACGCCGGCCGAGTGGCTATTCGGCCTCCACTACGACCTCGGCGACATTCGCGTCGGCGGCGGGGTCGGCGGCGGCATCACGCGCGGCTACGGCGCACCGCAGCTCCGCGCGCTGCTCTCGCTCGAGTACATGCCGGCGTACGAGCGCTCCGATCGCGACAAGGACGGGATCCCCGACGACGAGGACGCGTGCCCCGACGCGGCCGGGCCGAGGGATCCGGATCCGAAGAAGAACGGCTGCCCCGTCGTGGCGGAGGCGCCCGACGCCGACGGCGACGGCATCATCGACTCCGAAGATGCATGCCCGGCGGAGCGCGGTCCGCGCACGAACGATCCGAACACGAACGGCTGCCCCGATCGCGACAAGGACGGCATCGCCGACAAGGTCGATGCGTGTCCGAAGGTGCCCGGCGTGCAGGACGCCGATCCCAAGAAGAACGGCTGCCCGCCCGATCGCGACGGTGACGGTATCGCCGACGCCGAGGACGCTTGCCCCGACGTCCCGGGAGTGAAGGACGCCGCTCCGAAGAAGAACGGCTGTCCGCCCGATCGCGACGGCGACGGGATCATCGACTCCGAGGACGCTTGCCCCGACGTCCCCGGCCCGCGCGATCCCGATCCGAAGAAGAACGGCTGCCCCCTGGTCGTGGTCACCGAGAAGGAGATCCGGATCAACCAGGAGGTGAAGTTCAAGTTCGACAGCGCCGTGCTCCTGCCCGAGTCGGACGCGGTCCTCGACGCGGTCAAGCAGGTGCTCGAGGCACACCCCGAGATCAAGAAGGTGCGCGTCGAGGGACACACCGACAACGTCGGCAAGGCGGCATACAACAAGTCGCTCAGCCAGAAGCGCGCCGCGTCGGTCATGAAGTGGCTCACGGACAAGGGCGTCGCCAAGACGCGGCTCGTCTCCCAGGGCTTCGGTCAGGAGCAGCCGATCGACAGCAATGAGACCGATCGGGGCCGCGCGAACAACCGCCGCGTAGCGTTCACGATCCTCGAGCGCAACGCCGCGCCTCCGCCCTGACCGAGCTCGCTCCCCCTCCCCGCATGACCACGCAAGCCCTCGCGCCTTCTCGGCGCGTGGGCTTCGCGTTCCGGGATTGCGCAGGTGTGTGGCGCGGGCGCCCGGGTCCCGTGCGGGGCACGACTCACATCGAGAATCAAGCGCGGCCGCTCGCTCCGGCCTCACCGATGCGGCTACAGCGTCCGTACGCGCCAAAGGGGTGATAGGGTGGCGCCTGCAATGATCCGCCACCACGCCCTGGTCTCGCTCTCGGCTCTCGTCATCGCGGCATCTCTCGCAGCGCTCGGCTGCGAGGAGAAGAAGGCTACTCCGGCCTCGAACCCGGCCCCGAAAGAGGCGACTCCGGCCCCGAAGCCGGCCCTCACGGTCGACCGCGCGCTCCTGAACGCGTACGCGCCCCTGCCCGAGAAGATGCTGCCCCCGAGCGGAGCGCTCAGCGACGACGCCATCGCGCTCGGCAAGCAGCTCTGGTTCGATGCCCGGCTCTCGAAGAACCAGGACATCTCGTGCAACACGTGCCACGGCCTCGACACCTATGGCGTCGACAACAAGCCGCTGAGCCCCGGGCACAAGGGCCAGCTCGGCGCGCGCAACTCGCCCACCGTCTACAACGCGGCGACCAACAGCCTTCAGTTCTGGGACGGTCGCGCGAAGGACGTGGAGGAGCAGGCCCTCGGTCCGATCCTGAACCCCGTCGAGATGGCGATGAAGGACGAGGCGGCCGTCCTCGCCGTCATTCGCTCGATGCCGGAGTACGTCGCGTCCTTCAAGAAGGCGTTCCCCAACGACAAGGACCCCGTCACCTTCGCGAACGTCGGCAACGCGATTGGCGCGTTCGAGCGCACGCTCGTCACGCCGTCACGCTTCGACAAGTACCTCGGCGGCGACGACAACGCGCTCACGGAAGAGGAGCGCGCAGGCCTCGCGAAGTTCCTCGACGTAGGCTGCAACACCTGCCACACCGGGGCGGGCGTCGGCGGGCGCGACTTCAAGAAGCTCGGTCAGGCGAAGGCGTGGCCGACGGAGATCAAGGACAATGGACGCTTCGACGCGACGAAGGACGCCGCGGACAAGCACTTCTTCAAGGTGTCGGCGCTCCGCAACGTCGAGAAGACCGCTCCGTACTTCCACGACGGCTCGGTCAAGACGCTCGAGGAGGCCGTGAAGCTGATGGCCACCCACCAGCTCGGCAAGGATCTCTCGGACGCCGACGTCGCGAGCATCGTGACCTTCCTCAAGAGCCTCACCGGCGAGCTGCCGAAGATCGACAAGCCCGAGCTCCCGAAGAGCACCGCGAAGACGCCGAAGGCCGACGCGACCTGACGCGACCGGACGCGTCGCACGACCTCCACCTCCACCGCGCCGGAACGCGCTCGCCCGACCGTGAGCGAGCGCGTCTCGCGGAGCGCCGAAGGCCCACCATTGCGGGTCGTGAGGCACCGTTGCGCGCCGCTCGAGCGCGAGCGCGAACAGCTCAGCGGCGCACGAAGAGCAAGACGGTCGAGGCGAGCATCACGAGAAGCGCGAGCGTCACGAGCGCGGTGAGCAGCCTCGTCTCGATCCCCTCGATCGGGGAAACGTTCCTCGTCGGGTCGTTGTCGTACACGGGCTGCTTCGGCGGAGGCGTCATCCGGATCGCCTGCGGGGCCGCTGCAGTCGCGATGTTGTACTCGTACGGTCGATCCATCGGCTGCTCCCACGATGGGTCGAGCAAGCGCCGAACCAGCGTGCGCCGGAGCTGACCGCGAGGGCGAGCGGTCGCGCGAATGTGGAGCCCGGTCGAGCCCGCCGCTCGGGTTTGCGTCTCGAGGACGGACGCGCGGTCACGGCCGCGTTATCATGTCGACGTTGTCGCCTTCCGCTTCTGCTTCGAACCGCTGCACCCATTGTGGTGCCCCCACTGCCGGCAGGCCCGGCCAACCTTGCACCTATTGCAACGCGGTCCAGCCGGCGCCGGCCCCGCTGTCGCAAGCCGCGCTCGTCGCGGCCGTCCGCGACGCGATGCGCGCGGACCGCGACGGCAACGGGATTCCGGACGTGCTCGACGCGGCACCACCACCGCCAGCACCTCGACCCCAGCAGGGCGCCGCGATCGTCGTCGCGGCCGGCGCTGGCTTCGCAGTGCTCATCGGCTTGGTGACGGCCGTGCTCGTCGTCGGGCCGTCTCGTCCGATCCCGGCTCCGCGGCCCGTCCCGACACCGGTCGTCTCGGTGAGCCCCGCGCCCCTTCCCTCGCCGACCGCAACGGAAGCTCCGGCGCCCAGCGCGACATCGACCGCGACCGCGCGAAGCACCGCTCCGGCGAAGCCCGTCCCGAAGCTGACCAACGAGCAGTACGGCAAGAACATCGTGGCGGCGCAGCACAAGAAACTCCTCGGCTGCGTCGAGCAAGACCTGGTGCGCAACCCCAACGTGCCGAAGGCGTACACCGTGACGGTCCTCGTCGAGAGGGACGGCGCGCCGAGAAACTCGGCGACGACGTTCTCCCCCAAGCCGACCGAGGGCTTCCAGAGCTGCGCGCGCCACGTGATCTTCTACGGCTTCAACAACTCCGGACGGAACCCGCCCGAGCTCGTCGAGTTCACCTTCTCGACCAGCTTCGCCTTCCCCAACGCGAAACCAGCGGCGAAAGCCGAGCACGGACGCGGCTGGGACGACTGAGGGCGCCGCCGCGAGCCATGAGGCCGGCGGTAGCGAACCGGCTCCGGTGAGTTCCTATGCGCGCACGCGGAAGCGTACGAGCAGCAGGAGCGCCGTCGCCATGAACGCGCTCGCGGAGACGAGGAGCGAGGTGTGGACCGTGGCGATGCTTCCCACGAGCCCGACGGTCACGCCGCTGAACGTGCGGAGGCCGGCCGACGACATGTTGAAGAGACCGAGCACACGCCCGCGGATCGCGGAGGGCGCGTTCATCTGCACCAGCGTCTGCGTCATGCTGCTGAACGCGAGCTCGAAGAATCCAGCGCAGAAGAGGACCGCGAGGGCCACCGGATACGACCGCGTGAGAGCGAAGCCCGCCAGGCCCCCCGCCCAGAGGATCGCGAAGACGATCGCCGCCGACATCTTCGGCTTGCCAAAGCTGCGCCCCGTCTCGAGCAAGATGCCGGCGATGAGAGCACCCGCTGCGTCCGCGCCGAGCAACATCGTGTAGGCGGCGCCCGGATCGCCATGGCCGAGGTCGGATGCGAAGCCCGGCATCTGCGCCTGGTAGCTGTTGCCGACGAAGAACGACGCGGCTCCGGCGAGGACGATCATCGCGATCAGCACGGGGACCCCGCGCACGTCGCGAACGGTATCGACGATGTCCGCGATCCCGCGGACCGCGCGTTTGGGACCTTCGCCGGCCCCGCGATACGCGCGGCCGTAGGGAGCGCCGATCAGCCAGATGATGAGCGGGAGATAGATGGCGGCGTTGAGGAAGATGCCGCGCGTCGGTCCGAGCGTGCGCATCAGGGCGCTCCCCACGCCCGGGCCGACGAGGACGCCGAGGTAGCGAGCCGTCGCGTTCAGGCGCACGGCGCTCGGAAGCGCCGCGGGCCCGACGATGTCGTAGAGCAACATCTGGCTCGACGTCATCCAGAGCACGCCCGCGCACCCGTGGAGCACGAGGAGCACCATCGCATGCCACATCTCGAGCGTGTCGGTGACGAAGAACCAGCCCCACCCGAGCGAGACCACCATGAACAACGCCGCGCCGGACTGGATGAGTCGTCGCGAGTCGAACCGGTCGTTGAGCGCTCCGGCCGCGACGGAGAAGAGCAGGTACGGCAGCCAGTGCGCGACGACCGCGAAGCCCCCCAGCGCCGGCGACTGGAACTTCTGGAAGATCACCCAGTAGCTGATCACGTGCTCGATGTTGTCGGCCATCATCGTCAGCATGAACGTGCCGACGAAGATGCCGAACCCGGGGACCCTCAGGGCATCGAACGCGCGCGGAGCAGGCGCTGTCGTCATCGAAGAAGATGACGACTACCACGAGGAGCTGCGGGGCGCTCCAACCGACTCCACGAAGCCCAGCCGCAGGCAGCGCGAGTAAGACCGCGTGCACCGCGCCAACCACACGTGAGCGCTTCGAGCACGTGACGCTCCCACGCCACGCACTTCCCGGGGCGGTGATGGCAGTGAGGATCGTGTGCTCGTTCATCGCGAGCATCCGAGTCAGGTAGTCACCGGGCTTCGCGAGGATCGCCGCGCTCACCGAGACATCGCTCGCATCGATCCGCGCTCCGATGCCCTCCGGCACGGAAGGCGGATAGCGCGGGGACCATGCGTTGGTCGTTGGCCACGAGCGCTCTACCAAGGTGCTCCCGAAGCGCGACCGTGCGGCTCACGAGCGAAGCCATTCTGTGGGCGGGCTGGCGTGAGCCCCAAATTCATCGGCGGCGGGGCGCTTCGCCGTCTATCGTCCGGTCGAGTAGCATCGTGCGTCGAGGTCTCGGATCGCCGTTGAGGCTCATCGGCATGCGCGCTCGTGCGTGGGCGTTGGCGAGCGCGGCCGGGATCGCGGTCGCTTCGTGGCCTGCGCCGGCGAACGGCGCGCCCTTCGAGCTCGCCTGGTCGGCTCCGGCCGGCTGTCCGTCGCGCGAAGAGATCGTCGACGCGACGCTGGCGCGTCTCGGGGAGTCCCACTCCGAAGCCGCGCCGGAGCTCTTCGTGCAGGGGACGGTTCGAACGGTGAGCGGAGGCTTCGTGGTCACGCTCGCGCTGAAGGATGCGTCGGGGCAAGCCCTCGGCGAGCGCGATGTCCGCGTCGAGCAGAAGAGCTGTGACACCGTCTCGGCCCCAGCGTCGCTGGTGCTCGCGATGATGATCGCGGTCGCCCTCCCCCGTGTCGAAGAGCGCGACGACACGGGTCGCGCACCCTCGCCGCGAAGAGCCCGCTGCTTCGCAGGAGCCGCCGGCAATGCCTCCCGCGTCCGTCGGCGCGCGGGAGCATCCGCCAGCATCTCCCGCACCGCCCGCATCCTCTCCTGCGGCGGCCCCGCCTCCGGCCCGCCTCTTGGTCGGTGCCGCGGGCGTGGCTTCGCTGGGCATCCTTCCAACCGCCGGTGCCGGTGCTGCGCTCCGTGCGATGTACGCGCCGAGATCGACGGTGCTCGTCGGGCTCGAGGCGAGCTTCGAGGCGGGCGGTTCCGTCCGTATCGGGGCCATCGGGGTCGGAGACATAGGGTTTCAACTCTTCAGTGCCGGCGCGCGCGTGGGGCTGCCGGTACTGCACAGCGATCGCTTCGAGCTCATCCCGACGCTCGGCGCGCGCGGCGGTCTGCTCCACACCTCACCGACCGGCTTCCCCGTCGTCAAGAACGAGACCCGTGCAACGATGCTGGCCGGCGCCGGGGTGCTCGTACGTGCCAGGCTTGGACAGCACCTCTTCGCGGAGGCTCTTCCCGAGGTCGAGGCTGTCCTGGTTCGCGACCGCCTGCGGATTCGTGACGGCGACAAGCTCTACCATGTCTTTCGGGCGAGCCCTTTCGAGGCGCGTCTCTCGCTCGGTCTCGGCTACGAGTTTCCTTGAGCGACAGGAAACGACCGGCCTCGACATAAAAAGCGCGCGGCGCGTGCACAAACGGGAAGTGCACGCTTCGACCCTTCGGGTAGTCACCGTACGGGAGGCCGCTGGAGACGCGGCTGCTGCGCCCGTGACGATCGAAGCACTCTTCGCGGACTACGTCGGGTTCGTGTGGCGCAGCCTGAGCCACTTCGGTGTGGCGGAGGCCGACCTCGAGGACCAGACCCAGGAAGTCTTCATCGTCGCGCACCGCCAGCTCGCCCAGTACGACGTGCAGCATCCTCGGGCCTGGCTCTGCGGAATCGCGCGTCGCTGCGCCTCCGCGTATCGCCGCCGGAGTCATCGCCGGCACGAGTGCCCGGTCGAGAAGCTCCCCGAGAGCACCGACGCGTCCGATCCTTCCCTTCGCGCGGAGCTCGACCTCCTGAGCCGGGTCTTCGCTTCGCTCGACGAGCAGCAGCAAGAGGTCTTCGTTCTCTACGAATTCGAAGAGATGTCGATGCGCGAAGTCGCCGAAGCTCTCCAGTGCCCGCTCCAGACCGCCTACACACGGCTCTACGCTGCGCGCCGCGAGCTCGCGCGCGCCCTCGCCCTAGAGGAGACGACATGAAGATCGATCGCTCGGAGCGTCTCCGCAGCGACGCGCGTGCCCCCGAAGCGCTGCGTGAGTTCGCGCGCTCGGGCGGCCGGCGCGGCCCGAGCGACGCGGCCGTGGAGCGGATGGCGAAGGGGCTCGCGACGGCGGGCGTGCTGTCGGCACCGGCAGCCCCGGCGCAGGCCGCACCGCGAGCCGAGCCGAAAGCTGCGTACTACAAGCTTGGTGTTCTCGCGCTGGCGGTCGCCGGCGGATTGCTCGTCACGTGGCGGGCGACGCAGACGCCGACCTCGATCGCGACGAACGAGCTCTCCATCGACGCACCTCAGGGAGTGACGGAGTCGACGGCGCCCCCGTCCATCGAGCCTCCTCCCGCGGATCCTGCGGACGCTCCCAAGCCGCTCACCATCTCGGTCGACGAGCTTCCTTCCGCGGCTCCTCCGGCCACCGCGCTCGCTCCTCGCACGAGCGCGAAGTCGCCGACCGAGATCGCGGGCTCGGAGCTCGCGCTCGTCCACCGCGCCCAGGTGGCGCTTGCCTCCGATCCCCAGCGCGCGCTCACGCTCACGAGCGAGCACGCGCGCGCCTATCCGAACGGCGAGTTCGTCCAGGAGCGCGAGGTGATCGCCGTCGAGGCGCTCTCGAGGCTCGGCCGAAAAGAAGAAGCACTGCGACGTGCGCTCTCGCTCGTGCAGCGCTTCCCGCGTACGCCGTACGCCGCGCGCCTCGAGGTCGCCGTAGGGCGCCCCGTCTCGCCGGCACCGAGCTCCGCGGCCCCGACGACTGCCGGCGATCGCGGCAGCTCGCCCGCCGCCGTCACGCCGTGAACTCCTGATTGAGGGAGACCGACATGTTTCGAAGTATCGCGCGCGTAGGCGCGCCATTCACTCTGATCGCGTCGGCCACGTTCACGTGGCTGTTCGCGGGCTGCGGGACCGACGTGACCATCGCCGAGACGCGAGACGCTGCGCCGCCGACCTTCGTGGCCCCGGACGTCGCGACGACGGAGCCCCTGCCGGACGGGCTCACCGAGTATTGCCCTTCCAGCCAGTGCCCCGCCGGACACACGACGTGTCCGGGTTCGCGCTTCCCCTGTGAGGTGGATCTACGGACCGATCCGAACAACTGCGGCGCATGCGGCAACGTCTGTCCCGCACGAGGCGTGGACGAGACCTATGCGTGCGTCGACGGGCGCTGCGTGATGGCCTGCGACGTCGGCACGAAGGCCATGGATTGCGATGGCGTGCCCGACAACGGTTGCGAGACTCGTCCGAACCAAGACAACTGCGGCGCGTGCGGGAAGAAGTGCCTGAATCCCGCGAAGCCGTGTGTCGTCACGACAGGCGCCTGGCAATGTGGTTGCAACGGCAATGACCTCACCTGTCCGGTGGGCGACGGCTTCGAGTGTATCGACGGGCGCATGGACGACCGCAATTGCGGAGCATGCGGCAAAGTCTGCGATCCGTCCGGTGATGGCGGAGCCCCGCACGCCAATGCGTACTACGGCTGTGTCCAGAGCACGTGCGACCAGCCCAAATGCATCGGCGGCTTCGGCAACTGTGACGACGACATGTCCAACGGTTGCGAGACCGATCTCGTCGACGACGCCAACTGCGGGGCCTGCGGAAATGCCTGTCCCACAAATACGAAGTGCGTTCTCGACGATTCGTTTCGGCCGTTCTGTGCGTGCCCGGGAGAGCAGACCTTCTGCCCAGATTTCTGCTTCGGCGAGGATTGCATGGGCAAGTGCTTCGACCTCACCGCGCATCCATACAACTGCGGCGGCTGCGGGATCGAGTGCAACACTCCGCCGTACAGCGATCCCATCTGCAACTACGGAACATGCTCGTACGTCTGCAAGGGCGGACGGGCCGACTGCAACGGCAACCCCGCGGACGGCTGCGAGGTGAACACCCATAGCGACCCACGGAATTGCGGCGGCTGCGGCGTTGCCTGCGACACCGCCGCCGGTCAGGCGTGCGTCGCCGGCCAGTGCGTGGTCGAGCCATGCGACTCGATCCCGGACGGAGGAGTGACCGCCCGATGAACCCTCGAAGCTTGTTCTTGGTCGCGAGTGCCGCGGCGTGCACGTGCGTGATGGCACTCGGCGCCTGCGCGAACGACGGGGGCACGCTCGTCGTCGAGGAGCCTCGCGCGGAGGAGTCGGTCCCCGGCTCCGACAGCGGGATCGATGCCGACGGCGATGCGGCCGCGCTCTGCACCGGCGACTGCGAGTACTTCCCCGACGACTGCGCCCCGGACGCCTTCTGCTCGAATGGACCGTTCGACCCGAGCACCATCGGCGGCGCGCTGAATCTGCGGACCCGGATCAACGTCGTTCGGGGTCGTTCTCAGAGTGACGTCTGGGTCGCCGGCGCAGTCGGGACGCTTGCTCACTTCGACGGCACGTCGTGGACGCGCACGCCGTCCGATACGAAGGAGACACTGCAGACGATCTGGCTCCGCGACTCCGAGGAGGTCGCGTTCGGGCGGCTCGATGTCCTCTATTCGCGCGGCGGCGCTCTCCCGGATGCGGGCGCTCCTTCCGCAGGCGGCTGGGCGCCCCGCACCATCGATGCGTTCCCTCCCGAATGGCACTACCTGCCGGTACGGGTCACCGCCGCCTGGGCGCCGCCGGGCGCAGAGTGGCTCTGGATGGCGACGGACCCGGCCTATGCCTACCGCGGGCTCTGGCGTCTACGCGTGACTCCCTCGGGAACCTACGAGCTCGCGGTCGGCGCATCGACCGACCTGTGTTTGGCATTCTCGGCATGCGAGGTGACCAGCCTCCACGGCAGCTCGGCGAGCGAGCTCTGGGCGGTGGGGTTGACCGGTACGACGGTCCGGATCACCGACGCGCAGAGCGGCTCGCCCTCGACCAAGGTCTTCAACAGCCGGACGTGGAACGCGCTCCGCGGTGTGTGGGAGGCCTCGGCATCGGATGCATGGGCGGTCGGCGCAGCAGGCACCATCCGCCACTACACCGGCGATGCTCTGTTCTGGGAGGTCGTGAATGACGTCCCGACGACCGAGAACCTCAACGCCATTTGGGGTACGTCTTCTTCCGATATCTGGGTCGTCGGCGACAACGCGGTCATCCTTCACTACGACGGCAAGACATGGTCGCGTGTGAAAGTCGCGCGGCTCGGCGCGCGTCGGCCCGACCTCACCACCGTATGGGCCGCTGCTCCAGGTCACGTCTGGGTCGGTGGGGAGGGCGTCGTCCTTTCCCTTGGAGGGAAGCCATGAGAACGAGGTTCCTTCTCACGTGCGCGTCGCTCGCCCTCGCGGCAATCGCGGCGGCGGCATGCGCATCATCCGACGACGGAGAGGTGACGCAGCCCGAGCAGGGCCCGCCGACCGTACTCCCGGATGCGGGAACGACCGAGGCCGCGGCGGACGCGGCACCGGATGTCGAGCCAGAGCTCCCGCGATGCAGCGCGGCGGGCTGGTGCAAGACATCGCTCCCCGACTCCGACCTGGTGATGAAAGACATCTGGCCGCTTCGGGACCGAGCCTTTGCCGTCGCGGAGAGCGCCACCATCGGCATCAAAGTCCTCGAGTGGGACGAGGCGACCGACGGCTGGAAGTACATCGACGACGGAACCCAGAATGCAATCGGCTTTGGCAAGTACGTAGGCTCGGTCTGGGCCCCCAGCGCGGACGAGGTCTATTACGCCGTAGCACCGGGGACCATCTATCGTGGGAAGCGACCCGTCCCACCCGCAACGGCATGGGAATGGACACGCCAGCGGCTCGAAGACAACAGCCACAAGGGCGAGCCCGCGCACGACCCAAACCATGATCACGGGTCTCCGACCTACGGGCTTCGCAAATCCAACTACCCGGCGCTCGGGGTCTGGGGGACCGGCACCGACGATGTCTACGCCTGGTACTCGAACACGATCTTCCGGTGGAAGAGCGATGACGGCGGCGCACCTGCGTGGGTCGCCGAATACGTCGCGGACGACCACGACGGCGAGGACGAACATCTGTTCTTCCTGTCTGCCGGAGGAAGTCGCGGCGACGTCTGGTTCTCCGGAGCGCGGGACCGCGGTGACGCGTTCACGAGCGGCAACACTTACAACTGTGCCGTCGCCGTACGCAGGACCTCCGAAAGCTATCGGCGGATCGCGGACGGCGTCGCCAGCACGGACCTCGCTCATCCATGCACCGAGAGAACGGGATTCCTCCACGTCGGCGGACCGGCCGGGTGGCTCACCGACATCCAGGCGGCGGGAACGGACCGCGTCGTGGCCCTCAAGGGGACGCGCCACGTCGCGCGGATCTCGCTGGAGGACGGCAACTACGCGGTCGACTTCTCCAACGTACCGACCAGGGAGCCGGCGACCCTCTACTCACTTTGGTGGGCGCCGGAGAACGTTTGGCTGAGCGGATGGGGAATCATCCTTCGGGGCAACGACCTCGTCGGAGACGCCGGAGCATACGACGTGTCCACCATCTCGCTCACCGGAGCCCCTCTCGCCACGCCGATGTACCGAATTCGAGGCACGGAAAGCACCAACCTCTGGGCAATCGGAGAGCGCTATGCGCTTCACAAGACGACTCCTTGAACCGAACTGGACGGAGTCCAGCATCGCTGGACAGAGTCCGGTGAGGAACGAGAAGGCTCGGCGGAGGCCGAGCCGAATTGAACGCCGCGCCTCGGCAGCGCTCGTGATCCTCGCCTGTGCGACTGCCGGCAGCATGTCCGCGAGTTGCTCGAGCAAGGGTGATGAGCAACGGCCACTCGAGTCGACCGACGCCGGGTCCGACGCGACCATCACGCCGGGCGACGCCGGCCCCGATGCCTCGCCATTCGACGCGGCTGTACGCGACGCGGCCCCGTTCGACGGAGGACCGCTCGCGATCGTCTGCACGGAGCCTCCTTGCGCGAAGTCGCTCGTGACGACGCTCCGCGCGAACGGCAGCGACCGCGGCGAAGGCTTCTGCGCGTTGCTCGACGACGGGACGGTTGCGTGTTGGGGGGCAAACCTCGGTGGCCAGCTCGGTCGCGGCGAGGACGCCGGCTCCGATGACAGCTCGGTCCCCATGCGCGTCGCGGGCCTCTCGGAGGTCATCCAGCTCGATCACACGTGTGCGGTCGACAAGAGCGGTGAGACGTGGTGCTGGGGGACGGGGCCCTTCCTTCGAAGCACCACCCAGGCTTGGACCCTGGAGCGGACGCCGGTGAAGCTCCCCATTCCGCCGGCGACGCGCGTGGCCATGGGCGAGTGGACGGCATGCGCCGTCGTGAGTGACGGCGTCATCTGCTGGGGAGAGAACCGGCACGGCCAAGTCGCACCGATCGTGCCCGCCACTCGCTATGCCGCCCACCCCCCGCGCGCGATCGAGCTGCCTGCGGCAGCGCCCATCCGCGACCTCATCGTCGGCAACGCATCGTTCGCTCTCCGCGAGGACGGCACGGCCGTGAGCTGGGGCTCGAGTGCTTCGATTGGGCGCGTGTCGTCGATCTTCCCGGACCCGTACGCCGCGCCGGTCGAGCTCGACGGTGTCGCTTCGATCGACATCGTCGGCGAGGACGTCTGCGCTGCGGCTGCAGGGAGTGGATACTGCTGGGGACCGGTCGTCCCGAAGCCCAACGGCTCGACCGACGAAGGTCCTCCGATCGGACGCGCGCTCCCTGAACCGGCGCTCGTGCCCGAGCCCGTCGTTCAGGTCGCCGTGACGCGCACCGCCGTCATCTACGGCGCCGGTAGCCCGCTCGTGGAGCCATACCGGTGGTGTGCCGTCGCCGCCGAGGGCCACGTGTACTGCTGGGGCGCCAACGCTAGTGGTCAAGCGGGGGACGGGACCAAGGAGTACGCGTTCGAAGCCGTGTTGACCAAGGGGCTCCCAGCTCCCGCCGTGCAGGTGAAGACGATGCCATCCTCGACATGCGCGCTGCTGACGACAGGCAAGATCTTTTGTTGGGGCAGCAACTTCTATGGACAGCTCGGGAATGGCGGGCCCAAGGGAGCGAGTGTCGTTCCGCAGGAAGTGGTGCTGCCATGAGACGGGCGCTCCATCCGAGACTGACGGTTCGCGGGGCCACGCTCGGCCTTCTCGGCATGTCGCTGTTCGTGGCCGTCGCTTGCGGCGAGGACCGGAGGGCGTTCCCACAATCGGACGACGTCTTCGGCGTCGACGCCTCGAAGCCGGATGCCCCGACTTGCGGACTGCAGTGCTCGCTCGACGGACGTTCGATCGTCCAGACCTGCACGGGCGAAGTCGTCGAGACGTGCCCGCCGGACCTCGCATGCGGGGCAGCCACGTGTCAGGAGCCGTGCGCTGCCGCCGCGGCGGATCGAAGCTCGAATGGGTGCGAGTTCTATCTCCAGACGCCGCGGCTCTCGAAGCTCCTTCCCCAGTCGTGTCACGCGGCGTTCATCGTCAATACATCGACCAAGCCGGTCGACCTCTCTCTCGAGCTCGAGGGAAAGTCCCTCGACGTCTCCAAGGCGCTCTTCCGCTCGAATCCGGCAGACGCGTCACTCGTCCAGCACACCGGCCCGATCGCCCCGGGTGAAAGTGTCGTCCTCTTCCTTTCCGATCGCGACCCGACCATCGCGCGCTCGTGGGCGGACAACGTCGACTACGCGGCTTGTCCAGCAGGCGTCGTTCCTGTCGTGCATGCCGACATCGCCCCGATCGACACTGGAATCGGCTCGTCGTTCCATCTGAAGACGAGCGGACCGGTGAGCGCTGCAGCGATGTACCCGTTCGGCGGAGCGGGCAGCTTCGTGAGCACGGCGACGCTTCTCTTGCCCGTCGCGACGTGGTCGAAGGAGCACATCATCGTCAACGGATGGGAAGCGAGCCACGGTCAGCCTGGCGCGCAGATCGTCGCCTCCGAGGACGACACCGAAGTCACGCTCATCCCCACCCGTGACGTCCAAGGCGGCGTCGGAGTCGCGGGAGCCCCTGCGCGTGTTCCGGTGACGTACAAGCTCGGCAAGGGGCAATACCTGCAGTTCATGCAGCACGAAGAGCTTTCGGGAAGCTTCGTCACTTCGAACAAGCCGACGACCGTATTCGGCGGAAATGAGTGCGCGAACGTCCCGTCGACTCAGATCGCCTGCGATATTCTGAATCAACAGCTCCCCTCCTTCGAGCAGTGGGGAAACGAGTACGTCGGCGCCGGCTATCGGCCGCGCCTCGGGAACGAGCACGAGTCGGTCGCCTATCGAATCGTCGCAGCACGGGACGGAACGCGTCTCGACTACGATCCGGTCGTGCCGCCCGGTGCGCCGATCGAGCTCTCTGCCGGTCAGGTGGTGACCTTCCATTCGGGAACCGGAGACGCGTTCGTCGTCCGGAGCCAGGACGTCGAACATCCGATCTATCTCGCCGCGTACATGAGCGGATCCGAAGGGCAGTTGTCCTTCGGCGGACGCGGGGATCCGGAGTTCGTGAACGTGGTGCCCACTGGGCAGTACTTGAGCTCATACACCTTCTACGCGGACCCGACGTACGCGGAGACGTCCCTCGTCATCATCAGGGCGAAGCAGGGCGGTGCGTTCAAGGACGTCTGGCTCGAGTGCGCCGGCAACGTGACCGGATTCCGTCCCATCGGGACCCGAGGCGAGTACGAGCTCGCAAGGGTAGATCTCTCACGGGACGGCGAAGCGGGCGACACGTTCGGCGATCGTGCCTGCCGGACCGGCGTGAATCGCATGAAGAGCGAAGGGCCCTTCGCCGCGACGATCTGGGGGTGGGACAGGTACGTCAGCTACGCGTATCCCGGCGGCATGGCTCAGCGGAAGCTCGTCGATACCCCGCTGGTGCCGGTCCACTGAGCTCGGGCCCGCCCGCCTCTCGAGAAGCCGATCGGCGGCGGGCCCGTCTCCTACTGAAGCGCAACGCTCACGTGCCGGATCGCCATCCGCCGCCGAGCGCCTGGTAGATGCTGACCATGGCCTGCAACTGCCGCTTCTTCGTCTCGGCCAGCTCCATCTCCGCCTCCAGCGAGTCGCGCCGGGTCAGCAGCACTTCCATGTAGTCCGCGCGAGCCGACTGAAAGAGGATGTTGGAGACCTCGCTCGACCGGGCAAGTGCTTCCACCTGCCGCGACTGGAGCTCGTAGGCCTTCTGCAGATTGTCGATCACCGCCAGCTGATTCGCGACATCGGTGAACGCCTGCAGGAGGGTCTTCTCGTAGTTGAACACGGCCTGGATCTGCCTGGCATTCGCCGAGCGGTATTGGGCCTTGATCGCTGCTCGGTTCAGGAGCGGCGCGGTCAGATTGCCCGCCAGGCTGTAGACGAGGGATTCCGGCGTCGCCACGAGATGCTCGGCGTTGAACGACCGGTAGCCGACCCCGGCATCGATGCTGAGCGAAGGATAGAACGCCGCCTTCGCTGCCTTCACGTCCAGCTTCGAGGCCTCCAGCTCCAGCTCGGCCTGCCGCACGTCCGGTCTATTCTCGAGTAGCTGAGAAGGGAGCCCCGTCCCGACCACGTCCGGCAGCGGGTCTTTGAACTTCTGCGGGGCCCGTCCCACGGGTTGCGGGTATCGACCAACCAGGAAGTTGATCCTGTTCTCGGTCTGGACCTTCTCCTGCTCCAGATCGTAGAGGCGGCTCTTGTTCTTCAGCACCTCGGCTTCGAATCGCTGGACCGCGAGCTCCGTCACCCGGGCCGCCTCCTTCTGCAGCTTGACGACATCCAGGGCGTCCGTCTGGACTTCGATGTTCCGCCGGAGGATGTCGAGCTGATTGTCGATGGCGATCAGCTCGAAGTAGGACCGGGCGATCTCGGCGACGATCTGCGTCACCATGAAGTTCCGGCCCTCGATGCTTGCAAGGTAGCGGAGGTCGGCTGCCTTCGCGGCGTTGCGCAGCTTCTTCCAGATGTCGACCTCCCACGTGCCGGTGAGCCCGAACTGGAAGTTCCCCAGATGCTCCGGCACACCGTGGGCTTCGTCACTGACGCCTTGGCTCGTGTGCTTACCCACCTTCTCGATGCCGGCACCGGCACCGGCGCTGACCCTCGGGAGATACTCACCTTGCCTCGCCGATACCTCGGTCTGGGCGATGACGACCTCTTGCAGCCGGATGTTCAGCTCCTGGTTCTTCGCGAGCGCGGTCTCGATCAGCGCCACGAGCTCGGGGCTGCCGAAGAGCTGACTCCATGTCTTCTGAGCTGCGCTCGTGGTCTCTCGAGCCGACGCGTCGCCGAAGCTCGCTGGAAGCGTTTTGTTCGGCTCTCTGGGCTCGTTGCCCTTCAACGAAGGTGCACAGCCCAGCGCGAGACCGCAGACCGATGCCAGCGCCACGACTGACGATGTCCAACGTGTCCTAGACATGGTGCGCCACGTCCTCGCTCAAGGGCTCGTCCTCTTCGTCTCGGATCAGACTCCTGCCCTCGGCGAGCGTCCCGAAGATGAAGTACAGCCCCGGCACGATCACGACGCCGAACACGGTGCCGAACAACATTCCTCCGAGCGCCGACGCGCCGATCGTGCGATTGCCGACAGCGCCTGGTCCCGTCGCCACGACCAGTGGGATCAATCCCGCGATGAACGCGAACGACGTCATCAAGATCGGACGGAAGCGTGTCTTGGCGCCTTCGATCGCCGCCGCCGCCACCGATGCACCTTCCCGGTGCTTCTGCACCGCGAACTCGACGATGAGCACCGCATTCTTCCCGAGAAGGCCTACGAGCATGACGAGCCCGACCTGGGCGTAGATGTCGTTCGCCAACCCGAGCTGCTTGAGCAGGAACAACGAGCCGAACACGCCGACTGGCAACGACAGAACGACCGCCATCGGGAGGAGGAAGCTCTCGTATTGCGCGGCCAATACCAGGTAGACGAACGCGAGGACGACCAGGAAGATGTAGAGGGCCTCGTTCCCGCGCTTCGCCTCGTCGAAAGAGAGCCCCTCCCAGGCGATGTCATAGCCTCGCGGCAAGGTCTGCGCGGCGACCTCCTTCACCGCCTCGATCGCATCTCCGCTCGTGTACCCCTTGGCGGGCTCTCCACGGATGGCCGCGGAGTTGTACATGTTGTACCGGGTGATCTCGTTCGGCCCCTGCGTCTTCTTCAGCGTCATGAATGCCGAATACGGGACCATCTCGCCCTGCTCGTTCTTGACCGCGAGCTTGAGGACGTCCGACGGGAGTCGCCGAAACTCCGGAGCCGCCTGCGTGTACACCTTGAAGAAGTTCCCGAACCGGATGAAGCCCTGCTCATAGGTACTCCCGATCAGGATGTCGAGGTTGTCCATGGCGGCCTTGATCGAGACGCCCTTCTGCATCGCCAGCTCGTTGTCGATCACGAGCTCGTATTGCGGATAGTCGGCCGCAAAGAACGTGAACAACCCGGTGAGCTCCTTCCGCTTCCGCAGGTTGTCCATGAACTCTTTGTTGATGCGGTCGAACTCCTGGTAGTTCGTCTCGTTGTTCTTGTCCAAGAGGCGCAGCGAGAAGCCGCTCGCGGCCCCGTAGCCGGGAACGGCGGGAGGCTCGAAGAACTCGACGATCGCGCCGATGTCCTTCGATTTCGCCTCCAGCTCTTCGATGATCTGGGCGACCGAGTGCTTTCGCTTGGACCATCCCTCGAGACTGATGAGACAGGTTCCCGCGTTCGAGCCTCGTCCCTCGGTCAGGATTTCGTACCCCGCCAGTGACGAGACCGACTCGACCCCCTCGACCTTCTCAGCGACCCCCTGCAGCTGTCGCGCGACGTCGTTCGTTCGCTCGAGGGTCGCTCCCGGTGGGGTCTGGATGATCGCGTAGATCATCCCCTGGTCCTCGTTCGGCACGAAGCCAGCGGGGAGGACCTTGTTCACGCCGACGATCCCGATGCCGAAGGACAGGAGGAGACCGAACGTGAAGGCTCTTCGATCGACGATCCGCCGAAGCCCGCCGACGTAGAAGCCTGTCACGCGCTCGAAGGCGCGGTTGAACGCGTCGAGAGCCATGCCGATCGGCGTCCGCCTCCTCGGCTTCCCGTGCTCGTTCTTCAGGATCATCGCGCAGAGGACGGGCGTAAGCGTCAGCGCGACGACCCCCGACAGGACGATGGACGTGGCCATCGTGATCGCGAACTGACGGTAGAAGATCCCCACCGGGCCGGTCATGAACGCCACGGGCACGAAGACGGCGGTCATCATCAAGGTGATCGCGATGACCGCACCGCTGATTTCACCGAGGACCTTGGTGGTGGCGCTGTACGGCGACAGATGCTCTTCCGCCATCTTCGCGTGAACGGCCTCGACGACGACGATCGCGTTGTCGACGACGATACCGATCGCCAGAACGAGCGCGAACAGCGTGATCAGGTTGATCGTGATCCCGAACACCTGCATGAACATGAAGGTGCCGACGAGGGACACCGGCACCGCCAACGTCGGAATCAGCGTGGAGCGCCAATCTCCCAAGAACAGGAACACGACCAGCGCGACGAGGACGAACGCTTCGCCGAGCGTGTGCACGACCTTCTCGATCGACGCGTCGAGGAAGCTCGAGACGTCGTAGCTGATCTTGTAGTCCATCCCTGCTGGGAACGAGCTCTGCTTGAGCTCGTCCAGCTTGGCCTTCACGTCCGCGATGACGTCACTCGCGTTGCTGCCGTAGGTCTGTTTCAGCACGATGGCCGCGGAGGGATGGCCGTCGAGGTTGGAGTAGATGTCGAAGAACTCGCTCCCGAGCTCGACCGTCGCGACATCCTTCAGCCGGAGAGCCTCGCCCTCGTGATTCGCTCGCAGGATGATGTTCTCGTATTGCTCCGGCTTGTTGTACCGACCTTCGTAGGTCAGGACGTATTCGAGGGCCTGCGATTGCTTGCCCGAGGCCTGCCCGAGCCTTCCTGGGCGTCCGATGACGCTCTGCTCGTCGATCGCCTTCATCACGTCTTCGGTTGAGACGCTGTACGCTCGCATCCTGTCCGGATTGAGCCATACCCGCATGGCGTATTGGCGAGAGCCGAGAATACGCGTCTGCGCGATCCCCTTGATGCGCGTGAGCTCGGGCAGAAGATTCGCGTTGGCGAAGTTGTAGAGGAACTTCTGATCGGCAGTCTTCTCCTCACTGTAGAGATTGACGTACATCAACATGCTCGGCTGCACGCGATTGACGACGACACCTTCCAGCTGGACGAGGGGTGGCAATCGACTGAGGACCTGGTCGACCCTGTTCTTGACGTTGACGACGGCTTGGTTCTCGTCGGTCCCCAGCTCGAAGATCACCTGAATCGTCGCTTCACCGGCGCTCGTCGCGTCGGAGGTCATGTAGCTCATGCCCGGAACGCCGTTGATCGCGCGCTCCAAGGTGATGAGCGAAGACTGGACCAGGACGTCGGCGCTGGCTCCGGGGAAGTCGAGGGTGACGATGACTCGAGGCGGCGAGATCTCGGGAAACTGCGAGACCGGTCGCGCACGCATGGCGAGCACGCCGAGGAAGACGAGCGCGATCGAGAGGACGATCGCAAGCACCGGCCGGTGCATGAACTTGGTCGTCGCGCTCATTCGACCGGTACCTCCAGGTGCGCGAGCACGTCGGACGGCTTCTGGTAGGAAGCCTCGACCACGGCTCCGTCTCGGACCTTTCGCAGGCCGTCGAGGAGGATCTTGTCGTGCTCCTCGAGGCCGCTGTCGACGACGTAGACCTGCGGCATCTCCGCGGAGACGGTGATCGGGCGTGAATGGACGACGTTCTTGTCGTCGATCACGAATACGAATTTCTTGTCGAGGACGTCGAAGGTCGCCTTCTGCGGAATGAGGAGGGCATTCCTGATGGGCACCGTCATCAAGACCTTCCCGGTCTCGCCGTGCCGGAGGAGCCCCTTGGGGTTCGGGAACGTCGCGCGGAAAGCGACGGTGCCGGTCTCGTTGTTGAAGTCGGCCTCGATCGTCTCGACCTTACCGGGCTGATCGAAGATCTGGCCGTCCGCCATCCGAAGCTTCACCGGCGTGGGCGTGTCCGCATCCGGCTTTGCTTTCCATTTGAGGTACTCCGCCTCGCTGACGTTGAAGTAGACCCACACCGTGCTGTTGTCGGAGAGCGTCGTCAGCAAGTCCCCCTCGTCGACGAGGCTGCCCATCCGGACGCGAAAGCGCCCCATGATGCCGTCGAAGGGCGCTCGAATCTCCGTCATCGTCTTGTGCGTCGTCGCGAGCGCGACCTGAGCCTTGGCCTGGTTCAATTTCGCCGTGGCCAGGGCGAGCTCGTTGGGAGAGACGACGTTCTTGTCGGCGAGGAGCTTCGTGTTCCTCAGCTCGATCTCCGTGAGGTCGGCCTCCGCCTTCGCCTTCTGGACCTCTGCTTGGTAGATGAGCGGCATGATCTGGAACATCTTCGTGCCCTTCCCGATCCGCTGTCCTTCGTCGGCGTAGATGCCTTGGAGGTAGCCTTTCTCGAGGGCGCGCAGTTCGATGTGCTGGATCGCGCGGATTTGAGCCACGTAGTCCTTCGTGAGCTCGGTGTCCGTTCGGAGAGGACTCGTCACGAGGAACTTGCCCTCCTCCGAGTGTCCTTGATGTGCACGGTGGCACCCCATCGTCGAAAGGGCTGCCAGCAAGACGAGAGGAGTCGGGAATCGGTACATGGTTCCTGTATTCGTCGGAGGTCCGCCGCGACGTCACGGCGGTCCTTCCGGGACGGCGATGGTCCTGGAAGGGTGAAACTTGAAATGTGCCGGTGACGGCGGGCCGATGACGGCTCGCTGCGCCCGCGACGTCGAACGGCTCATCGCCGAGCGGACGCCACGAGCACCGTGACCGGGGCTCAGGCCTGCGCGGCGCGAAGGGCCTGCCACTTCCCTCGCGTACGGCGAATGCAGTGGCCAGGATCGACCCATCGCAAGTCGGCGTCAGCGATCGAGATCCCGAGACAGAGCGGCTGCGCGACCTCGAGGACAAGAAGGCCGGCGAGCCCGTCTGGCTTCGAGTTCTGAAGGAAGCCGGCGAGCCCGTCACGCGGGACCTCGCTCGACGCGGAGGTCACCGAAGACGATGGGTTGGTCATCGCGTCGCGACATGGCAAGCCGTGTGCCCCCGCAAATACCTCCACAAAGACGGGCACTTTACGGATGAGCGTGTCGTAGCGACACACATCGCAACGAGAAGCGAGTCGTGTGGACTCGCCTTCCCCGGCCCTGCACTGCGCGCGCGGGGGACATCCGCCTGCGGACCGCATGGCATGAGCGGTGCTTACGGCGGCCACACTTCAGCGCCTTCGCTCGGCGCGGTCGCCTTCCTCCTCGTGTTCATGGCAGCAGATCGCTGCGAGGCGGAGAGAGTCCGTCGCAACGCGTAGCCGGCAACGCGATCTCGGGAGCGGTCCGATCAGCCGTCGGACTTCGGCAGCTCTTCGTCTCCGCTGCGCCAGCCCCACTGCTCGAGCTTGCGGTAGAGCGTCTTGCGCTCGATCTGAAGGATGCGCGCGGCAGCCGCCTTGTTCCCCGCGACGCTCTCGAGCACGTGGATGATGTAACGCCGCCCCATCTCCTCGAGCGACACGAGCTCGCCCTGTGGCTGCCAGGTCCGCGCGGCGTCGGTCGGCTCCGTACCCACCACGCGCGCCGGTAGATCGTCGATCCCGATCGTGTCGAACTGCGCGAGCGCCACCGCCTTCTCGATGCTGTTCTTCAGCTCGCGGACGTTGCCCGGCCAGCGATGGGCGATCAGGCGCTCCGCCGCCGCGGTGGAGATGCCGCGCACGGGCTTCTTGAGCTGCGTGGAGAAGTGAACGAGGAAGTGCTGCACGAGCGCGAGGATGTCCGCCGAGCCGCGCGCGCGGAGCGGAGGCAGCGCCATGTCGACGACGTTGACCCGGAAGTAGAGGTCCTCGCGGAACGTGCGCGCCTCGACGGCCGCCTCGAGGTCACGATTCGTCGCCGAGATGAAGCGCACGTCGATCGGCACCTCCTTGGCGCCACCGATCGGACGTACCGCCCGCTCCTGGAGGACGCGAAGCAGCTTCGGCTGAAGGCCGAGCGGCATGTCGCCGATCTCGTCGAGGAACACCGTCCCGCCTTCGGCGTCGCGGAGGAGGCCCGTCCGTGACTCCCGGGCGTCGGTGAAAGCACCACGCACGTGACCGAACAGCTCGCTCTCGAGGAGCGCCTCGGGGAGCGCGGCGCAGTTGATGGCGACGAACGGCTTCTCGGCGCGAGGGCTCGCCGCATGGATC
The DNA here is from genome assembly GCA_001899635.1 of Myxococcales bacterium 68-20. GTDB lineage: Bacteria > Myxococcota_A > Polyangia > Polyangiales > Polyangiaceae > Labilithrix. The sequence goes on from MKVQ01000021.1 coordinate 79,937, forward strand.
CGGCGGGCGACCACCTCCTTGCCCGTCCCGCTCTCGCCGGTGATGACGACGGAAGCGTCGGTCTGCGCCACCCGACCGATCAGGTCGTGCACCGCGCGCATCGCAGCGCTACGACCGATCACGTCGTCGGGAAGCGCTGCCCGGTCCACCTCCTGGCGGAGCCGCCGGACCTCGGTCGCGAGTCGGCGATGGTCAGTCGCCCGCTGGAGCGCGAGCGCAAGCGCGTCGATCTTCACGGGCTTGGAGATGAAGTCGTAGGCGCCCGCACGGATCGCCGCGACAGCGGTCTCGAAGCTGCCGAACGCCGTCAGCACGATCACCGGGACGTCCGACCGCGCCGCAACGATCCGCTGGCAGAGATCGATCCCGTTCATCGCCGGCATGTTGACGTCACAGACGATCGCGTCGAAGTCCTCGTGGAGGACGCGCTCGGTCGCCTTCGTCGGATCGTGGATGACCGCCGCTTCGTAGCCGCGCCGCGCGAGGCCATCGCGGAGCGTCTCGCAGAGCCCACGATCGTCGTCGATGAGCAACACCGGGATCATCTGGGCGCCTCCGCTGGAAGGAACATCTCGAAGGCGGCCCCGTTCGGTCGCGCCGCCGAGACGGAGATCCAGCCTCCGTGATCGCGAACGATGTTCTCCGCGATGCTGAGCCCGAGACCGGTGCCGCTCCCCACCTCCTTGGTCGTGAAGAACGGCTCGAAGATGTGCGGAAGGTGCTCGGCCGCGATGCCGGGGCCGTCGTCTTCCACACGGACCTTCACGAAGCGCCCGCCCGCGGCGGAGGCCCCTTCCGGTGGTACCGCGTCGAGGACGGACTCCACTCTCACCCGGACGTTGCCGCCGTCGGGCATCGCTTGCACGGCGTTCATCACGAGGTTCGTCAGGGCCTGCTGGACCTGGAGCTCGTCCACGTTGGCGACGGCGTCGCCCGCGGCGTCGACCTCGATCGCTACGCGCGTCTTCGAGCCGAGCGGCGCCACGAGGGCGACCGTCTGTCGAGCGAGACGCGCCACGCTCGCGGCGGTGCGCTCGAGCGCCTGCGGTCTGGCGAAAGCGAGGAGCTGTCCGATCGTGCGTGTCATCCGCTCGCAGCTCTCCACGATGACCGCGGCGGCCTCCTTCGCGGGCTCGCCGCCGATCTCCCCGGTGGCGATCATCGACGCTCTGACCTCGACGACGTTGAGCGGAGTGCCCATCTCGTGCGCGATCCCCGACGCGAGGCGGCCGACGGTCAGCAGGCGATCGACGTGACGGAGCTGCTCGAGCGTCGCGATGCGGGCGCGTGTCTCCTCGGCGGCCTTCGCGGTGGCATCGCGGAGCTGAGACGCCATCGCTCGCATCTCCAGCGCGAGCGCGCCGAGCTCGTCGCTGCTCCCGAGCGCGACGGGTCCCTCGAAGTCGGCGCGGCCGATGCGCCGCGCCGCGGCGATGAGCTTCCGTGTCGGCCGACCGACGAGCACGGTGCCGAGCGAGAACGCCGTGACCGCGAACGCAATCGCCATCGTGGCCGCGGAGACGAGCGAGTCGGAGAGGACCTTGCGCGAGTAGGAGCGCAGCGCGTCGACAGGCTCCGACACCTCGATCGCTCCGGCGGGAGCGTCGCCGGGGACGCGAACCCACGTGTACATGCGCTTGAGTCCCGCGCTGTCCTCGGCGATGCGCGAGAGCTCGGCCGCCAGTGGGATCTTCGAGAGCTCATCACAGCTCACGTGTGTCTCGCGCAAGCGGCTCGGATCGCAGACCCATTGAATCGCCAGCGAGCCGTCGCGCGCGCTCGCCTCGTGGATGAACGACCGCGACGCCTCGGCGCCGTCGTTGTCTCGCACGGCGCTCGCCGCCTGCGCGAGGGCATGCGCGATCCGGCCATGATCGAGGACCAGATCCGCGTGAAATGCTCGCTCCTCGTCCCGGACGCGGAAGACGCCGTTGATCGCGAGGACCGCGCACGTGACGATCATGAAGGCGACCGTCAGCTTGGTAACGAGCTTCATGCAACGCGGGTCGTACCCCAACTGTTTGCTCCGCGCACCCCCCGCCCGGACGATCGGATGAGCTCGCTCGGCGCGCCCGGTTTTCTCGTATTCTCCACCCGTGATCCGGCCACTCCTCGCGCTCCTCCTCGTCGTCGTGCCTCTCGCCTGCAGCGGCCGCCAGCAGGCGAACAACGCGCCGTCCGCGGCAGGGGCGCAGGCGTCCTCCGCGCCCGGCGGAGCGAAGTCGCCGCAGCCTTCTGCCGCGAGCGCCGTCGCGGTGCCCGATGCGGCGGCTCCCGACGCAGCGGCGCCCGCCGAACCTTCGCCTCCGCCTCCACCGGTGACGCGCACCGGAAAGGTGTGGCCCTTCCACGCGTGGGATCGCGCAGAGGCCGTCACGTTCAATCAGTTCCGTATGCGCCCGGGAGCGCCGCTCTACGCGTACGACGAGAAAGGTTGGAGCCCGCACCTCGTCGACCGAAAGCCGATCACGGGCGCCCAGGCGAAGACCGCCGTCGACCTCGTCGATCAGACACAGGGCGACGTCGCCGTCTCGAAGTGCCCGTTCCCGCGTCATGCCGTGGTGCTCTACGAAGGTGAGGTGCCGGTCGCGAGCATCAACGTCTGCTTCTCGTGCGGCGACATCCTCCTCTGGCCTCGCTGGTCGCCCGCGCCCGACTGGGAGAAGATGACGAAGAAGCAGCTCGCCGAGCACGAGTTGCATCAGAAAAAGCAGCTCGTGATGTACGACAAGGCGTTCCCGCGCTGGAAGGAGCTCTTCCGCGACGGGATCCGCTTCCCGATCGACGAGGGCTACGACCACTGAGCGAGCGCGACCTCGGAGGTTGCTCGCGCACCTGAGCTCCGACCGGCACGCGCCGCTCCGCGAGCACGAGCCGACCTTCGGACGACCCCGCCGCCCGGTACGTCCGATGCAGCGTCATCCAGCATGGCCTTCGATGAGACGACATCGAACGAACGCTACCGGCCGCGCAACGCGATCTGGAAGCTCGTCGCCGCAGCTGCGCTCGGGGCGGCCTTGTCTGCCGCCATTGTCCTCTCGTGCGTCGACCGTCGTGAACGAGATCGTCGCGTCGAGCCTCAGGGGCACGTCGAGACGACGAACGCAACCGAAGCGAAGCCCGAGGCGGCATCACGAGAAACCTCGTCTGCCGAGGGCGTCGGGAGCGACCAAGCGCGACGGGCAGAGGCTCCGCCGCCGTCCGCATCGCCCGTCGACGAGCGCTCGGCGCCCCAAGGACCTTCCGCCGACGTCGCGCCGCCGCTCGCCGCGATGCAGGAGCCCCCGACCGATGCTGAGCCGCCCGCCGGATCGACGGGGACGGCAGCCCCTACCCGTTCGTCATCGGCCTCCGAACCATCGACAAGCGAGCCACGACCGCCGGCAGCGAGCGCGATGACGACGGATCGCGATGCCGGCGCGGGAGCATCCACGAGGCGCGCACCTCGCCGCGCGGCACGTGCCGTTCCGCCCCCGGAGAGCGCCCCGGGCACGGAAGCCGGTGGTCCGATGCCGCTCGGGGGTGAGCCGTTCGTTCCGCCGATGGCGACGACATCCGGGCTGCCCGCGTCGTCGTTCGAGCCGCCCCGGGCTGAGCCGGATCTCGCAGCCGCCGAGGAAGCGAGCCTTGCCAGCGTCGCTCCGAGCGGCACGGTCCCCGGCACGAGCGCGGTGCCGCCTCGGGGCCCGGCAGAGCCGGCGGCGAGCGCGCCGCCGGCGGTGGTCACGATCGTCGTTCCGATGGCTCCGATGAACACCGGCCCGGTCGTTCCGTCGAGCGTGGCCCCGAACGCGATCGGCGGTGTGACGAACACGATGACGGGCTCGACGCCGCCGGTGCCGATGGGCGCGAGCGCGGGGGCAACCGCGGTCGTTCCCCCCGGTGCAGCAGCAGGGGCGAGCTTCACGGGCGGAGCGCTCGAGGTCTCCTCGCCGCTTCGAGGCGGCACGTTTCCAGCGTCTCCTTCGCTGTTCGGCGGGACGACGAGCCCCGCAGCCCCGTTCGGCGGAGGGCCGTCGCTCGCGGGATGGCCCACGAGGCCCTGACACACGGCTCGCCGTGCGCTTCAGATGCGGTGCTTGCGCTTGAGCGCCTGCACCTGCTCGTCACACTTCGCCAGGCCCTCGTGACCTTGCTTGAGGAGCCGCTCGGCTTCGTCGAGCTTCTTGGGCAGCTCCTGCGCTTCCGGCGAGTCCTTCGCGAGCGTTCCCTTCTCGAGCGCGCCGAGGCCCTGTTCGACCTCCGTCTTCAAGCGGAGCGCCTTGGCGGTCGCCTCGCCCGTCGCGACGCAGTCGTCGCGCGTCTTGCACACGTCGAAAGCGGTGCACGGCGTCGCCTTCAGCGCCTCGACCATGGCGGGCGTCGACGCGTTGTCGGCGGAGCGAAAGCGCGCGACCGCGGTGACGACGCTCGCGGCGTCGCGACGTTCGGCGCCGTCGCAACCCGCGAGCACGGCAAGCGCGACGAACGAGGCCACGAGCCCGGACCGACCAAGCGAACCGACCGTCATGACAGCTCCACCTTGCTCCACATCTCGCGGAGCATCTTCTCCTTCCGGCGATCGGAGCGCGTGATGACCCGCGCGACACCCCACGCCGCGAGGAGCTCGCCTTCTTGACCGAGCGCAGGGAGGACGCTGCGGCCGGTGACGAACACATTTCCGAGGCCGGTGCGAATGGGCTCGCCGGCGAGCCCCGCGAGCTGCGGAGGCGTCACGCGGAAGCGCGGCACCATCAGCTCGGGCTCCATCGAGCCGCCGCTCGCCCGGAGCCGCGAACGATCGACCATCTGCGCGCGAAGGCCCCACGACTCGTGGCCGATGCGCGGATCGCCGCTGGTCGGATTGCGAAAATCCCAGAGCGGCCGGCCGTCGTGCGGCGAGTCGCAGATGAGGATGTGTCGCTCGATGAACGGGAGAAACTCCATCACCGTTCCGAGGATCTCCTCGCGCGTGCGTTCGAGGTCCGCGCCGTCGTCTTCGATGAGCGCCTCCGCGATCAGGAGCACGGTGTCGGGCGACGCGCCGGGCACCTTCTGGAGGTGAACCGGCCGGCCCGACTTCGGGAGGAGGAACGACTCGGTCGCGAGCTGCTGCGGCAGCCCCTCGGGACGCACCACCATCGAGACGACGAACCGCGCCCCGGACGGATCGACGTCGGGGTCCTTCTCGCTCCGCGAAGGCTCGAAGCCCTTCGCCAGATCGAGCAGCTGCGGAGTGGCCATGTCGGAGACGACGAACGTGACCCCGATGGGCGCGTCGTCGCCGTCGACGATGACGCCGCGGACCTTGCCACCCTTGTGCACGAGCTCACTCGCTCGATCGGCGAGGCGGGTATCACCACCGTGCGCGCGGACGCGGTCGAGGAGGAAGTCGATGAGCTCGTCTTCGCCGTCGGCGAGACGGCTGACTCCGCGTGTCCACGCACCGTGGAGCCTCGCGAGCGCGAATGCCGGGACGTTGTCGCCGAGGTCGCTGGCGAAGACGGCCGGTGCGGTCACGACCTCGCGGAAGGCGTGGTCGCGCGGGAACTCGACGAGAAAGTCGGTGCCGTCGAGGTACGGCAGCGTCGCGAGCACACGCGACGTCTCGCGCCGCTCCCAGAAGCCTCCCGGCGGCCACACGACGTCGCGCTCGAACGCAGCGTCGGCGGCGGCATTGGTGCGCGCGAGCTCCGCATAGAGGTCGTCGACGACGCGGCGGACGGCCGGGAACTCGCGATCGATCTCCCGGGCGAAGAGCTGCGTGTCCGGCGGAAGATCGAGCCGCATGTCCGGCGCGAGCACCTGGAGCATCGGATCGAGCGAGGAGAGGCGACGCCGGAACGTCTGCGACTGCGCGAGCTCGACGAGCACGCGCCCCCACGCAGGAGACGACGCAGAGAGGAACGTGAACGGCCGGCGCGCGAGCGTGAGGCCGTCGTAGGTGTACGTCGGCCGCAGCCAGCCTTGTCCGAGGATGAGCACGCGCCATGAGCGGCGCGCGAGGAGCGCTGCAGTGGCAAGAGCGCCGAGGCCGCAGCCGAGGATGACGACGTCGTAGTGCTTCGACGCCGAGGTCATGGGCCGAGGCGAATGCGCGTGCGAGGCCGGCCGCCTTCGGGCTGCTCCACGACGACTCTGCCCTCGACGAGCCACTGGAGCACGATCGGCAACAGCTCGTGCTCCTTCTTCAGGATGCGGGCCGTCAGGGACGCCTCGTCATCGCTGTCCAGCACGGGGACCGGCGACTGGGCGATGATCGGCCCGGTGTCCGTCCCTGCGTCGACGAAGTGGACGGTGCACCCCGAGATCGAGACGCCGTAGTCGAGCGCCTGACGCTGCGCACGTACGCCGGGAAACGCCGGAAGGAGCGCGGGATGCACGTTGACCACGCGGTTCGGGAAGGCATCCAGGATCGTCGAGGTCACGATCCGCATGAAGCCTGCGAGCACGACGCAGTCGACGCGATGAGCCTGGAGCACCTCGACGACGGCGGCGTCGAACGCCTCGCGTGAGGAGAAGGCCTTGTGGTCGACGACGATCGCGGGAATACGGGCGGCCTTCGCCCGGTCGAGGGCCTTCGCCGTCGCCACGTTCGACACGACGACGCCGACCTTCGCCTGGAGGGTCCCCGCCTCGATCGCATCGAGGATCGCCTGGAGGTTCGTGCCCGAGCCGGAGACGAGCACTCCGAGGACGAAGGGACGCTCGCTCACGGGAAGATCACCCTGGCCTCGAAGTCCGTGTCCGCGGGGACCGAGACGACCTCGCCGAGATCGATCGGCGCCTCGCCCTGTGCGACGAGCGCGTCGACCGTGCGCGCCGCGTGCTCCGCGGCGACGACGAAGACGAAGCCGACGCCGAGATTGAAGACGCGCCGGAGCTCGGCCTCCTCGACCTTCTCGGCAATGAGCTCCAGGATCGCCGGGCGCTTCCACGGCGCGCCGAGGCGGACGCCGAGACCGTCGGGGAGGACGCGCGGCAGGTTGCCGGGCAGCCCGCCGCCGGTGATGTGGCTCATCGCGCGGACGTCGGCGCCCGCGGCGAGCACGGCCTGGACGTGCCGTGAATAGAGGCGAGTCGGTGCGAGAAGGGCTTCGCCGACACTCTTGCCCTGGAGCTGCGGAGGGCGATCGGCGGGCGAGAGCTTCATCGCGTCGAACAGGACGCGGCGCGCGAGCGAGTAGCCGTTCGAGTGGAGACCGCTCGAGGCGACGCCGATCACGCGATCGCCGGCGGTGACGCGCTTTCCGTCGACGATCGCCGGCCGCGAGACGACGCCGACCGCGAAGCCGGCGAGGTCGTATTCGCCCGCGGCGTACATGCCGGGCAGCTCCGCGGTCTCGCCGCCGAGCAGAGCGCAGCCGGACTCCTTGCAAGCCTCGGCGATGCCCTTCACGACGCTCTCTGCGACGCCGATCTCGAGCTTGCCCGTCCCGAAATAGTCGAGGAAGAACAGCGGCCGGGCGCCGGTCGTGATGATGTCGTTCACGCACATCCCGACGAGGTCGAACCCGATCGTGTCGTGGACGCCGGTGAGGAACGCGACCTTGAGCTTCGTGCCGACACCGTCGGTGCCGCTCACGAGGACGGGCTCGACGATGCCTCCGGGCACGGCGCAGAGGCCGGCAAACCCGCCGACGTCGCCCAGGACCTCGGGAATCCGAGTCATCTTTGCGAACGGCTTGATGCGCTCGACGAGCTCGTCCCCTGCGTCGATGTCGACCCCGGCCTCACGATAGGAGATGGAACCCATCGGCGAGACCCTTAGTCCCGAAGCCCTTTCGCGACAACAGCGCCGAGCCTCTCTCGTCCGGACGCGGCCCCGATGCCTCGAAGATCCCGGCGGGGAAGCGCGGCCGTTCCGCAGGACTCTGCGGTCGAACGGCCGGTCCCGGCGGCCTCTAGCTCGCCGCCGGCGATCGCGCTCCGGCCGGCCGCCGACGTCCGAGCCCGACGGACGAGACGGCATGCCGACTGCAGCGCTGCGGGCCGAACAGGACGTGCCGGACGCGCTCTCGTCTTCGAACGAAGCGCCGAACGAAAGGAGGCTGGGACTCTCTCGCGCGGTCCCGCCGTGAGGCTTCGCACCCCTTCACGGCGGGCCGCTCGACTTCTCGATCCGCTCTCCCGCCGGTGGCTGGGGCGGCCACTGCGGGTGGTTGGGGCGCGAGTCCCAACCTGGCGCCGCGGCGCCAGCCGCTGCGACGCCCCCGGGAAAGCCCTCAGTGCGCGCCGGCCTCGACCTTCGCGCCCGCGCTCGGCCGGCCCAGGAGGAGGACGAGCGGGATCGACACCAGAACGAGGAGCGCGGTCACGAAGAACGTGTCGTTGAACGCCAGCACCGAGCTCTGGAGCCGCGCGGAGCCGTCGAGGATCGTCATCGCCTGCTGCTTCGCCGTCGCTGCATCGGCGCCCTTCGCTGCGAAGCTGGCCGTCATGCCGGCGACGCGCGCTTGGACGCTGGGATCGCTCACGACGAGATGCTCGACGAGCACGCTGCGATGGAACGCGGTGCGGCTCCCGAGGATCGTCGAGAGGATCGCGACGCCGACGCTGCCGCCGAGCTGGCGCGTGAGGTTGTAGAACGCCGACGCTGCGGCGATGTCCTGCTTCGGGATCGGTCCGAGCGCTGCCATGTTCAGCGGGAGGAACATCAGCACCGTCCCGAACGCGCGGACGAGGAGCGGCCAGAAGAGGTCGGACGCCGAAGTGGTGGTCGTCAGGCGGCCGAGCCAGAGGACGGAGGTGACGAGGATGAGCGCGCCGATGGCGAGCAGGACCCGCGGATCGAAGCGGCGGACGAGCTTCGATGCGATGACCATCGTGAATGCCGATCCGAGCGCGCCCGGGAGCATCATCAGCCCGACCTGCTGGGCGGTGTAGTGCATCACCGTGGACGCGAAGATCGGCACGGCGAAGAGGGCGCCGTAGAGAGCCATGCCGATGACGACGGAGAGGAGGCTGCCCGCCCAGAGGGAGCGATGCCGGAGCACGCGAAGGTCGACGACCGGATGCTCCGCTTCGAGCTGGCGCACCACGAAGAGCACGATCGCGACGACGGAGAGCGCAGCCGAGACGCAGATGAAGGTCGAGTCGAACCAGTCCTCGGAGTAGCCCTCCTCGAGGAACGTCTGCAGCGCTCCGAGACCGAGCGCGAGGAGGATGATCGCCGTCCAGTCGACGGGAGTCCGCTTGGCGAGTACGCCGTCGGGAGGAAGTGCGCTCGCGCACAGCATCGTCGCGGCGATGCCGACGGGGACGTTGATGAAGAAGATCCAGCGCCAGCCGACGTTCGTGACGATGTAGCCGCCGAGCGTCGGCCCGATGACCGGTCCGGCAATGACGATCGCGCCGAAGAACCCCTGCGCGCTGGCCTGCTCCTCCTTCGGAAAGGTCTCGAAGAGGATCGCCTGCGCCTTCGCGAGCAGGCCGCCGCCGAAGAGGCCCTGAAGCACACGCGAGACGGTGAGCATCCAGAGCGTGCTCGAGAGACCGCAGAGGATCGACGCGGCGGTGAAGCCGACGAGCGAGAAGACGAAGTAGCGCTTCTTCCCGAAGCGCACGCCGAGCCACGCGCTCAGCGGGAGGATGATGACGTTCGCGATCGCGTAGCTCGAGACGATCCAGCTCATCTGGCTGAGGGTCGCGCCAAGCGACGCCTGCATCTCCGTGAGCGCGACGTTGACGATCGAGGTGTCGATGATCTCCATCAGCGCGCCGAGCGCGACGGCGATGGCGATCAGCCATTTCTTCGACGACCCGGCGCTGGCGCTGGCGTTCATCGTAGGCTCGGCCGGCTCACTTCCGGGTATCGACGCTGAGCTCGACGCTCATGCCGGGCCGGAGGGCGACGGACTCGGGGACGCCCTCGAGGCGGATGCGCACCGGGAGGCGCTGGACGACCTTCGTGAAGTTGCCGGTCGCGTTGTCGGGGGGGAGGAGCGCGAAGCGCGAGCCGGTCGCCGCGGAGAGGCTCTCGACCGAGCCATGGAGCGTCTGCCCCGGCGCGGCGTCGACGTGGATCTCGACGGGCTGCCCCGCGTGCATCTTTCCGACCTGGGTCTCCTTGAAGTTCGCCGTGACCCACACGCCCTTTGCCGAGGGAACGAGCTGCGCGACCGGCGCGCCTACACCGAGCGTCTGGCCGACCGAGACGTTCTTCTTCGAGACGACACCAGCCTGCGGCGCGACGATCTTCGTGTACGAGAGCTCCAGCGCGGCGAGGTCGCGCGCGGCCTCGAGCTCGGCGACCCTCGCGCGCGCGCTCCGGGCCCGGGCCTCGGCGAGCGCGACGAACGCATCGACGTCGCGCGTCTGATCCACCTTCGCAGAGGCCTCTCCGACTCGGCTCATCGCCTGCGCCGCGCTCGACTCGAGCACCGAGAGGTGGGCCTGGGCCTGAGCGAGGTTCGCCTGCGCGGTCTCGTTCGCGGTCCTCGCCTGATCGAGCTGCGCCTGGGAGATCGCTCCGGACTGCGTGAGTCGCTCGATGCGATCGAGATCGGTCTTCGACTGAGCGAGCGCCGTCTCTGCCGCACGCACCCGCGCGCGAGCCTCGGAGATCTGATCGCGCGACGCGGTCGCGCCCGCGCTGGCCGCCGAGAGCGACGCGCTCGCGGCGCGGTTCGACGCCTTCGCATTCGTCGCCGCGAGGCGGGCGTCCGTCTCCGCGGCGGTCGCCGCCGCGCGTGCGCCTTCGAGGTTCGCCTCGGCTTGCGCGAGCTTCGCCTTCGCAGGCTCGGGATCGAGCTCCGCGAGGACACGCCCCGCCTCGACGCGATCGTTGTCCTCGAAGCCGACCTTCACCACGACGCCGCTCGTGCGCGGCGCGAGGGCGACGATCTCGGCGTCGATCTGCGCATCGTCGGTCGACTCGAGCCCGCGGTGTGCCAGCGCCCACCCGCCCGCGCCCACCGCGGCGGCGCCGAGGACGGCGAGCAAGACGACGCGCCGCCGTGATGCGCCGGGCGGTGAGGCTGCAGACCCGCGCTTCGACGCGGTTCGGTCACCGCCTCGCCCGTCGTCGTGGGCAGCGTCCTTCCGGTTCGACGTCATCTCATCGCTCGCGGCTGCGGTCATCCAGGCACCCCATCGACTAAACGCTACTGACGATTGCCTTAGGGACGCTACGACGCCGGGCTTGCCAAAGGCAACGAGTTGTTGCCATTTATCCTCCGTGGACGGAGAAGGACGAAGCGGACCCGCGCGCAGAACCGCAGGCGTGCGCACCGGAGGCAGGAGCGAGCGTGTCGTCGCCTCCGTCCTCGAGGCTGCGCGCGCCGAGCTGGCAAGCGTCGGCTATGTGGCCCTCCGCCTGGAAGATGTCGCCGCTCGCGCCGGGGTTGCGAAGACCACGATCTATCGCCGCTGGGCCACCAAGGCCGAGCTCGTCCACGCAGCCCTCCACGAGGCCGGTCACTACGACGATCCGCTGCCCGATACGGGATCGCTCCGGAAAGACATGCTCGTGATGCTCGAGCACGCCATGGACCTCGTCAGTACGCCCGAGGGCCGCGCCGTGGCCCGCATGGTCACGATCGAAGGCTCCAATCCGGAGGTGGACGCCCTCTGTCGCAGCCTCAAGGAGGAGTCGAGAAGGCACCGCGCCGGCCTCGTCGTCCGCGCGCAGGAGCGCGGGCTGATCCCGGACGGCGTCGACGCGCCCCTCGTCACGGACTCCGTGTTCACGCTCGTCCTCTCACGCCTCGTCCGCTTCGGGGAGCGGGTCGACCGCCCCACCTGCGAGCGCCTCGTCGATCTCGTGGTGACCGGCGCCGAGAACGGCGGCGGCCAGCGTCCCCGCCCGACACGCGCGAGCGCTCACCCGAAACGATCGAAGACGCGCCGCTGAGCGCGACCGTTCGGCGATCGCGGCCGATAAGTTGCGCACCGTCCGGCGACCGTCGTCCACTTGTTCCATGAAGATCGGGACGAGGCGGGCTGCTCCCGCTGCGATGGTCGTGTGCGCGCTCTTCTCGGCGATGACGTGCGCCGGCTCGGCGATGGCGGCCCCCAAGCGGAGTCCCGCGAAGCTCCTCCGCAACGCCTCGACGACGCTCTCCTCGGAAGCGATCGCCGCGAGCGAGCCCCGCGCGCCCGCAGCTCCCGGGCTCCGCTGGGTCACCGGCCACCTCCCCGCCGGCGGCGCGCTCGCGGACGGAGGCACGTCCGTCGTCCACACGGTACGGACCGGCGAGACATGGCAGTCGATCGCCGACGCGTACCTCGAGCTCACCAGCGTCTACGAGGTCCAGGATCTCGCGAAGGCGATCGTGAACGAGAACCTGCCCGCGGCGAAAGGCGGCCCCACGCCCGGCCTGAAGCTGCGGATCCCGAACATCCTCGCCTCCGCGCCGAAGACCGGCGCCGCCGAGCGCATCGGCCTCCCGAAGGACGGCGTCCTGAAGGGCCTCTACGTCCGCGGCTCCACCGCCGGAGCCCGGACGTTTCCGGCCTTCCTCGATCGCGTCGCCGCGCATGGCATGAACGCCATCGTCCTCGACGTGAAGGACTACGACGGGCCCCTCACCTACCCGTCCAAGGTCCCGCTCGCGGTCGAAGCCGGCGCGACGCAGAAGCCGCCGATGCGCTCGTACGCACGCGCGGTCCGCTTCGCCCACGAGCGCGGCCTGCGCGTGATCGCACGGGTCTCGTGCTTCAACGACCAGCTCATGGCGAAGGCCCACCCGGGGATGGCCATCCGCGGCATCTCCGGCCACGTCTACCGCAACGGCTGGCTCGATCCGAAGAACGAGCGCGCCCAGGCCTATGCGATCGATCTGGTCAACGAGGCGATCGCCGCCGGCGCCGACGAGATCCAGCTCGACTACGTCCGCTTCCCCGTCATCGGAATGAAGAACATCGACTTCGGCCTCGACACGAGGAAGAACCCGAACGCGAAGGTCGATGTGATCACCCGCTTCGTCGAGCGCGTCCACTCGGTCACGCGCGCACACGGCGTCCCGCTCTCACTCGACGTCTTCGGCGTGATCGCCTTCGGTAAGAAGGTCGATATCCAGAACCTCGGACAGGACCCCGTGGAGCTCGCGAAGCACTCGGAGTTCCTGAGCGCGATGGTCTATCCGTCTCACTACGAAGAGGGGTTCATGGGCCTCGAGCAGCCGGGCGATCACCCCGAGCTCGTCGGCATGGGCGTGAAGCACATGCGCGCAGAGATGGTCGAGCGCGGCCTCGACCTCGACAAGGTCGCCAAGATCCGCCCCTGGCTCCAGGCCATGCGCCACAAGTCATCGAACTACGGGCCCGGGTACATCCAGGAGGAGATCCGCACCGGGGACAAGGCCGGCGCGACGGGCTGGCTCCTCTGGAACCCGGGACAGGTCTACGACGTCGCGTGGCGTGCGGTGCCAAAGCAAGAGGTGCAGCCTGAGAGGCTCATGCGAGCCTCGCTGAAGCGCGCGCGCTGAGGTGCGTGAGCCTCAGCCCGAGGACCGAGCGCAGCTGGAGTGGAGACAAACTTGGCCCGACCTCGTCATCCCTCTTAACCGGGGAGTGAACGAACCGACGTGGTCTGCGCTCCAGCTCGCTGGACCCAGCCAGTCAGGCCTCAGAGGCCGAAGTCGGCTCCACGAAACTCCTGGGAGGTCCTCTCATGCGCCGATCCGCTGCGCTGTTCCTTGCTGCTAGTGCCGTCGCTCTCGCTCTCGGGGGCTGTGCGAAGAAGCCGGTCGCGAAAGACCCGACCGAGTCGACCTCCGCGCTGGCGCGGAACAACGTGCGGGTCTCCGAGGACATCATGAAGGCGTGCCAGATCCACGTCGACAACGTCGATCGGGCGCCGAAGTTCGACTACGACGACGCCGATCTCCAGCCCGAAGACCGCGACGTCCTCGAGCAGGTCGCGAAGTGCGTCACCACCGGCCCGCTCAAGGGCCGTCACCTCTCCCTCGTGGGTCGCTGCGATTCGCGCGGCGAGGTCGAGTACAACATGGTGCTCGGCGAGTACCGCGCAGAGAGCGTGCACGACTACCTCGCGAAGCTCGGCGTCGATCCCGACAAGATGGCGAAGACCTCGCGCGGTGAGCTCGATGCCGACGGCAAGGACGAGGACGGCTGGCGGCGCGATCGCCGCGTCGACATCTCGCTGAAGGCCAAGGCCGGCCTCGCCAAGCACGACTGACGCGGGCGCCGACCAATCTCGGCCGCACCGAAGCAGACGATCCCAGAAGGCGGGAACCGCTCGTCCCACGAGCCGGCTTTCCCGCCTTTCGACGTTCGAAGCTCCCATGCTCGCGTCTGCTCCCGCCTGCTCCCGTTCGCGTGGCGGGGACGAGCGGCGGCCGCTAGGGACGGCGGCCCGTCCTCGCAGTATGATGCGACTGTCCCATGGAAGCCGCGGAGAGCACGCTCGTCCCAGGCTATCGGCTCGATCGCTACGAGCTGCTCTGCCCGATCGCGTCGGGCGGCATGGCGAGCGTCTGGCTTGCGCGCCTTCGCGGCAAGCGCGGCTTCGAGAAGCTGTTCGCGATCAAGACGATCAAGACCGAGCTCATCTCCGAACCGCACTTCCAGGAGATGTTCCTCGACGAGGCGCGCATCGCCTCGCGGATCATCCATCCGAACGTCGCGCAGATCCTCGAGCTCGGCGAGCAGGACGACATCCTCTACCTCGTGATGGAGTACGTCGACGGCGACTCCCTCGCGAAGATCAACCGCCTCACGCTCAAGCGCGGCTCCCCGCTCCCGCCGGGCGTCTCGCTGCGGATCATGGCCGAGACCTGCGCCGGCCTCCACGCGGCGCACCAGCTCAAGGACGCCCAGGGCGAGAGCCTCGGCGTCGTCCACCGGGACGTCTCTCCGCAGAACATCCTCGTCTCCACCGAGGGCGCCGCGAAGGTGATCGACTTCGGCCTCGTGAAGGCGAAGAACCGAAGCGCCGGAGAGACCGGTCAGGGCGTCGTGAAGGGCAAGATCCGCTACATGGCCCCCGAGCAGGTCTCTTCGAAAGGGACCGACCATCGCGCGGACGTCTGGGCCGCGGGGATGTGTCTCTACGAGCTGCTCGTCGGCCACTCGCCGTATCACACCGAGGACGATCTCGACGTCGTGAAGCGGCTGATGAGCCCCGACCCGCTGCCCGCCTTCGACGTCGCGCTCCCGCCGCCGATCGAGAAAATCCTCGCCAAGGCGCTGGTGAAGGAGCCCGACGACCGCTACGAGTCGTGCGCGCAGATGCGCCGCGCGCTCGAGAGCGCGATCCACGAGCTCGATCTTCGCGCCGAGCATGAGGACGTCGCCGAGTTCCTGAAGGAGACGCTCCCGGAGCTCGCCTCGAAGCGCGCGAAGACGATCGCGAAGGCCACCGAGGCGGCAGAGTCGCGGCAGGCCCACTCGGAGTCGCTCGAGGGCCTCGGCTCCGCGGACATGGCGTTCGCCGCGACCGAGGTCTCCGCGCGCGAAAAACCCGCCGCGGATCCGTCGCTGCCGCTCACACGCCGCCGGAGCGTGCAGGACGAGAGCGATCCCGACCGCGCCGTGTCCTCGAGCTACGGCGCGAGCCGCACGACGAGCGCGACGTCGCTCCGCGATCAGCTCGGCGAGCGGAAGAAGCGCGGCAGCGCCGGGCTCTGGATCGCCGGGCTCGTCGTCGCCGGTGCGGGTGCCTGGATCCTCTGGCCCCGCCCGGGTGCGCCGACGACCGATCCGCCCTCCGCGGCATCGAGCACGGCGTCGACGGTCTCCCCAGGGCCAGCGGCCTCGCCGTCGTCGTCGACCTCCGCGATCCCGGACGCCGACGCGTCTCCGGTCGGGGCCCCTGCCCCCGAGATCGACGACGAAGCGGACGCCGACGCCACGAACCGAGCGCCTGCGCCGATCCACAACGGCGGGGCGAGCGCACCGGTCCCGAACGGCGCGTCGGCATCCCCTGAAGCGGGCGCCGCTTCGGCTGCGCCGACGTACAACCCGGCGTGGTCAATCCTCACGAACCCGCCCGAGGCGGGCGTGCCTCCGCCGCCGCCCGCAACGGGGGCGACCGAAGCGCCACCTTCCCCCGCACCGTCGCCCGCCCCCTCGCCGCCGGAACATCCCAACTAGCCCTCAACGTCGACGCCCGATGAGCCGACGCCATCCGGCAAGCAGGCACCGTCAGGCGTTCTCCACGGTTCTCTCGGGCCCGCTTCGTCGTTAGAGTCGTTACATGGATCGCGAGGGGGACGCCCCGGCAGACGATGCCGAGATCGCAAAGAAGCCGTCGTCGAGCATCGCTCCGGTGGCAGAGACGCCCCACGCGACGGAATGGCTGCTCGACGCCATCGTCGAGAACATCCCGAACATGATCTTCGTCAAGGACGCGGAGAATCTCGAGTTCGCGCTCTGCAACCGCGCCGGCGAGGCTCTCCTCGGACTGTCACGCGACACATTGCTCGGGAAGTCCGACTTCGATCTCTTCCCTCGAGCCGACGCGGAGTTCTTCCAGAAGAAGGATCGCGAGACGCTCGAGAAGAAGGTCCTCGTCGACATCACCGAGGAGCCGCTCCGGACCGACAACGGCGTTCGCTGGCTCCACACGAAGAAGGTGCCGATCCTCGATGCCGAAGGCCGGCCGAGGTTCTTGCTCGGCATCTCCGAGGACATCACCGACCGGAAGCTCGCCGATGCCGCGCTCCGCGAAGCCAAGACGAGGGCCGAGGCCGCGAGCGCCGAGCTCGAGGCCTTCTCCTATTCCGTCGCGCACGACCTGCGCGCTCCTCTCCGCGCGATCGACGGCTACAGCGAAGCCCTCCTCGACGACTACGCCGACAAGCTCGACGACGAGGGCCAACGGCATCTACGTAGCGTGCGTAAGGCCGCCCAGCGGATGGCCGACCTGATCGACGATCTCCTCACGCTCTCGCGCACGTCCCGCGCCGAGCTCCGGCGCGAGCGGGCCGATCTCACCGCGCTCGCGCGGGCGACCGTCGATCGTCTCCGCCGGACCGACCCGGGGCGCGCCGTCGATGTGATCGTGGAAGAAGGACTGACGGCGCTGGCCGATCCGCGTCTGGTCGCGGTCGCGCTCGACAACCTCGTCGGCAATGCGTGGAAGTTCACGAGCAAGAAGCCCCACGCCCGCATCGAGGTCGGAACGGCGCCGCAGCAACGAACAGGCGACGCGGCGACCTTCTTCGTCCGCGACGACGGCGTCGGCTTCGACATGACCTACGTCGAAAAGCTCTTCAACCCATTCCAGCGACTCCACGCGCCGTCCGAGTACGATGGCACCGGGATCGGGCTCGCGACGGTGCAGAGGATCGTGCGCCGGCACGGAGGGCGCGCATGGGCAGAAGGAGCGGTCCACGCCGGCGCCACGATCTACTTCACGCTCGAGACCGACGAGGACCGTTGAGGCGACGCGGGTAGCGATCGAGACCGCCGCACCGGAGACGCGAGAGGTGCTTTCCCGGGCACGCTAGTCGCCTCGCCCACGTGGATCGTGTCGACCGCCTTCTGAGCCCAGCCGCGGCGCTCCGGGCTTTCGCTTTCGAGCGGAGGAGAGGTAAAGATCGCACGATGGCTCGTCATGGCGCTCTCGTCGGGTGCCTCGTCGCGGCGGCGCACCTGACGGCGGCAGACGCGCGGGCGGACGCGGCCGTTCCGGCGCGCCCTCTCGCCGAGACGATCGCCGTGGATCCGACCGAGTGCCTGTCGCCCGCAGCGCTGACGGACAAAACGACGGGCTTTTTGCAGCGAGATCAGGTCGACGCGCGCCTCTCGATGGCCGTGACGATGCGAGGTCCGGACGCATTTTTCCAGCTCTCGCGCACCGGGGTCGTCATCGGCGAGCGACTCGTTCCGCGGAGGCACCTCACGTGCGAGGAGTTCCTCTCCGTGGTTGCGCTCGCGCTCGCCGTCGCGATCGATTCGGCGCTCCTCGCCGCGACGAGCGCAGAGGAAGTCGAGGTCGCGGAGGACGAGGGCGCCCCGGTCGAACCGCTTCCCGCGGTCGTTCCGGCGTCGCCTACCTCCGAGCCTGTGACGAAGGGCCCGCCGCCGAGCCCGCCGAAGCTGGGGGAGCGCCACTCGCTCGCGCTGACCTTCGAGCCGGCGGTACTGTCGGTGCTGCACGAGCCCACGATCGGCGGCGCGCTCGGACTCGTCGTCGCTCGGCGCGGCGTCGGTCGCCTCGGGCTCACCTCGCTCGCGACTGTCCCGGCGACCACGGACCTCGGCGGTGACCGCGCGCGCGTCGGTCTGATCGCCGGCCGCCTCGACGCTTGTCTCGCGCCCCCCGTCCGCACGGTCCCGATCGCGCCGTGCGCCGGCGCCATCTTCGGCGTCCACCGCGCCGAGGGGGTCGTCCTGTCGACCGAGGCTTCCTCCGTCACGGACTCGGCGCTCTGGGGTGCGCTCGCGCTCGGGCCGGAGCTCACGCTCGCGTTCGGCCGTTGGTCCGTCGCCGCGCGCCTCGAGCCGTGGTGGGTCGTCCGCCCGTCTCGGCTCGTCACCGTGCGCGCGGGCCGCGAGCTCAGCGTTACGGGCACCTCGTTCGGGGCGGCGGCCTTTCTCGGCGTTCGGCGGACGATTTTTTGAAGCTTCGAGCCGAACCGGCCAACAACGAGAGGACCCCGCGCTCGGATGCCGACCCGGCAGGTCCTCGATGCCTCATGTCGACAGCCCCCATGCATGAGCCTGTCCTGCTCGCAGGACACGCCGACGACTGGAGCACGCGCAAGGAAGTGTGCCGCGCAGCCGATCCCGCGCGCCCCGACGCAGCGTCGGTCGACGCCAGCCTCGAAGACCTCGGCAAGCTCTACCATGAGCACGCCAACTTCGTCGCGCGCTTCATCGCGAGGATCGGCGCGCCTCGTGCCGACATCGAGGATCTGGTCCAGGAGGTTTTCCTCGTCGCCCACAGACAGGGCGGCTTCCGCGCGCAAGGCGCGAAGCCGACCACGTGGCTCGCCGCGATCGCGTTCCGGATCGTGGGGACGCACCGTCGCGGCCTCCGCCGCCGCGACGGGATCCTGTCGTCGAGCGAGGCCGCCGATGCGAAGCGCGAGGTGATCGCCGACGGGGCTCCGGACGCATTCGCGCTCCAGGCCGCGAACGAGCAGCTCACCGACGTCCAGCGCGCGCTCGCGACGCTCGAGCCCGACCAAGCGGCCGTCTTCGTCCTGTTCGAGATCGAACAGCATTCGTGCGCCGACATCGCCGAGACGCTGGGACTGCCCGTCGGGACCGTCCATTCGCGCCTTCACTACGCACGGACGGCATTCACGGAGGCGTTCGCGAGGATCTCGCGCAGTCGCATGAAGCTCTCCGCAGGCACGCCGAAGGGAGGAGGCCAGCCATGAACGACCCGCGCCGATTGATCGATGACCCCGACGTCTCCACCTCGATCCGCGAGGCGCTCGCAGGCGAGCGGACCTCGGAGAGTCTGGTCGACGTCGAGGCGGGCTGGACGAAGCTCCGCGCCGCGGCCTCTTCGGCCAGGGTCGGCGCGGTGCTCGCGGAGCCGCCCGCGACGTCGCCTCCGGCGACGAGCACCCCCGCAACGGCGGGAGCGAAGCTAGGTCTTGGCACCTCCCGCTTGCTCAAGTGGGGAATCGCCATCTCGACGATGGCCGCCGCGGGGCTGTCATGGACGGTCCTCGACTCGCCGACTCCGACGGAGTCGCCGACCGCGCCGCAAGGCGAGCTCGCCGCGCACGAGGCCGCCGGCCCGACCCTGGAACAACCGAAAGCGCCGACCGCAAGCGAAGGCGCCGCCGAGGCTCCCGTCGTTTCGGTGAACGCGCTGCCCTCGGCCCCCACGGCGAAGGCGCCGCGCGCTACGACGACACCGCGACCCGCGGCGCTCGACGACGACGCGCTCCGGGAGGAGCTCGAGCAGATCCGGCAGATCCGTTCCCTGCTCGATCGGGATCCGGCGGCCGCCCTTGCCCTCTCGGTGGACGGCCAGCGGCGCTTCTCGAACGGACATCTCGTCGAGGAGCGAGAGGGCCTCAGCGTCATCGCGCTCGCGCGGCTCGGCCGTCGTGACGCTGCGCGCACCAAGGCGAGGGCGTTCGCGAGCCGGTATCCGAAGAGCACCCTCGTCGATCGGATCGAGGCGGAGCTGGCGTCGGTGCCCTGAGACACGGGGCACCTGAATTTTCGGTGAAGGGATCTCGACCGTGCGGCAAAGAATGGAAATGAAGCTGAGGAACGTCGAGCTCGCAGCGGCCTTGCTCGGGGCGTGCGTGATCATCGCGGCCTGCGGTACGAGCGAGCAGCGTGTGGTCTTCGATTCGGAGCCGCCTCCGGGGCCGCCGCCTCTGACCGCGCCGGACGCGAGCGCGCAGGACGCGAACAGCCCGGAGCACCCCACGATGACGATGTGCGCGTCCGCGAAGTGCCAAGCGCCGTTCGAGACGTGCTCGCACTCGAAGTTCCTTTGCGACGTCGACCTCTCCACCGACTCGCTCAACTGCGGGAGCTGTGGCAACGAGTGCCCCACGGACGGATGGAGATCCTCGCAGCTCAATGCAGCGTGGAAATGCATCGACGGCGGCTGCCGAATGACGTGTGCCAACACCCTCTTTGCCGACTGCAACGGGCGGATCGAAGACGGCTGCGAGACCAGTCTGAGCTCGGTTCAGAACTGCGGTGCATGCGGCGTCGTCTGCCCGGCAGGTTCGCGCTGCGCAAACGGAATCTGCACGACGTGCAAGCCTGACGAGGTCTTGTGCGGCACGCTATGCGTGAACCTCAAGAGCGACTTCGGCAACTGCGGTGCATGCGGAAACCGGTGCACCATGTTCCCGGCCGGCTTCCCTCCCCCGAAGGCGAACATGAACTACGGGTGCGAGGAGGGCACCTGCAATCATCTCCAATGCAGTCCCGCGTGGCTGAACTGCAACGGTGACCTGGAGGACGGCTGCGAGGTCAATTACACCACCGACCCGAACAACTGCGGTGGGTGCGGGAAGAAGTGCGCCGCGGGTCAGGCCTGCATCAGCGGGAACTGCCAATGCGATCCCGGCCCGTCCGGCTGCGATTGTCTTCCCGACTTCGAGTCCAACGTCATGCACTGCGGATCGTGCGGGCTCAAGTGTTCCGAGCCACCCAACTCCACGACGAAATGCGAGGCCGGTCGTTGTGTCTTTACATGCAAGGCCGGAATGGCCGATTGCAACCTGAACGACGCGGACGGCTGCGAGACCAATATCTATAGAGACCCGCAGAACTGCGGCTCCTGCGGCGCGGCGTGCGAAACGGGACAAGCGTGCATCGACGGCGCTTGCGCCACCGAGCCCTGCCCCGATGGAGTCGTGCAATGAGGACGCGCAGCATCGACGTTCGACAGAGAGCTGTTCTCCTCATGGCAGCGCTCGTGCTCGGCGCACGCACGGTCGGATGCGCGGCCGGTACGGAGAAGCCGGACGAGACCGAGAGCCCGCTCGGCGACGGCGGCGAGCCTCTCCCGGAGGCCGGAGCGGTGGACGCTTCGACGTCGGTCGATGGCTCGCCGGACGCCGGTGATACGCCGGCGAACGAGCACTGCAGCGAAGACGGCTGGTGCCGTGTGGACATGCCCGACGACAAGGCGGCCCTCTATGGCATCTGGGGGAGCGGGCCCAACGACGTCTGGACCGTTGGCTCGAATGGAGCCGTCTTCCACTGGGATGGCACCAAGTGGAGCGCTCAGCGCGTCGAGACCGCTGCCGGGCAGCCGAGGCCGCTCTACGGCATCTGGGGGAGCGGGCCCAACGACGTTTGGGCCATCAGCGGCACCGAGCTCTATCATTCGAACGGCTGGACGGACCAAGGGGCGAACTTCTCGAAGTTCGAAGTCATCAAGCGCACCGGCCAATTCGCGTTTTTGCCGGTTGCCTTGCGCGGTGTCTGGGGCAGCGGCTCCACGGATGTCTGGGTGCTCCAGGCCACGACCGGCTCGCCCGGGGCGGCTCCGTTCGACAAGTGCTCGCGCACCGAGGGGTGGGGATCCGGAGAGCCGAAGCTGACCGCGGCGTTCGCAGATCGATCCCCGACCAAGGGATTGAACCTCGCGGCGATGTGGGGCACCGGCGCGCGCGACATCTGGATGGTCGGCGAGTCGGGCCGAATCTTCCACTCGGATGGCCACTGGGGTGGATCGGTGGAATGGATTCAGGCCAACAGCAACACGCGCACACATCTGCACGCCGTCTGGGGGACGAGGGCCGATGATGTCTGGGCCGTAGGCGACAACGGCACGGTCCGTCATTTCACGTACGACGAGGGCGGCGAGCTCCTCTGGACGATCGAAGACACGAAGACGACGAACGCCCTGCGCGCGGTCTGGGGGAGCAGCGCCACGGATGTATGGGCCGTCGGCGACGAGGGCACCATCCTGCACAGTGACGGTTCGAGCTGGTCTCGCTCGCGGGTCCCGTCGCTACCGCCACAGGCGACGCTCTACGGCGTCTGGGGGAGCGGCCCCGATGACGTCTGGGCCGTGGGACACCACGTCCTTTTGCATCGAAGCGGTCCGACTGGAGGAGTGAAATGATCCGAACGAACCTGCGAGCGATGGGTACGCGAGGAGCGCTCCTCCTCGTCGCCGGCTGCTCGGCGGCCGCGCTCTTGCTCTTCGCATGCGCGAACGATGGCGGCCAGGCTCCGGAATCGACGCCCCAAGACGACGGTGGCGCGACCGTGCCGGGCGATGCCTCGCGAGCGGATGACGTCCTCGACGGCGCCGCGGATGGGAACGGCGAGCCTGGCGACGCAGGCGATTCAGGTGACGCGGGGATCGAGGATCCCTGCACCGTGGACTGGTGCAAGACACCGCTGCCGATTCCGGACGGCGGGAAGCTCACGCTCGTGGGCGTCTGGGTGCCGGGGCCGAACGATGCCTGGGCCGTCAGTGAGGAGGGGCTCGTCCTTCGCTGGAACGGGACGCTGTGGTCGGTCGTATGGGACGCAGGAAAGCCCCTCTACAACGTGTGGGGCGACCATGAAGGCACCCTGTGGGCCGTCGGTGGTCAGGGGTCGATCTTCCACGCTCCCGGTGGGACGAACTGGACGGCGATCCCGAGCGGCGTCACGACCGATCTGATGGGCATCTGCGAGGGAGCCCGCGACGCGCAGCACCCACGCAACATCTCCATCGTCGGTTGGTCGGGCACCGTCCTCCGGTGGAACGGCGACACCGGAGCGGACGGCAAGCCCTCGTGGGCCACGTCGACACCGGGCGCGAGCCTCCAGCTCCACGACGTATGGTGCGCGGGCTTCGATGTCTGGGTCTCTGGATACTCGGGGGCAGCGCCTTTCGGGGGCGCCCTCTTCCTCGGCAGCGACGCGGGCTGGGAGCGTCAGAGCGTCATGAACGGCAAGGAACGCGACAGCGAGGACTACCAGTGGGGCGAGACATTCTCCTCGGTCTGGGCCCACGAGCGGCAGAACGTCTGGGCGCGCGGAGAGGTCGGCATCACTCGCGGAACGGCGAGCCTCGCCGATCCTGCCTTGAAATGGTCGCGGGAACGCTCGGTCACGGACGGCTACGGCGTCAAGCGCGCCTCCGATATCTGGGGTACCGGGCCGAACGATCTCTGGTTCGTGTCGTCGGTCGGTAGGATCCATCACTGGAACGGCTCGACCCTCGCGATCACGGCCACCACCAACACCTGGGACGTGCTCGCCAACAATCTGCGCGCGGTCTCCGGGAGTGGTCCCGACGACGTGTGGGTCGTCGGCGACAACATTGCCCTGCACCGCAACGTCAAGAAGGGCGCTCAGAAGTGATCGCAATCCTCCACACCTCTCCCGCTTCGACGGCGCGTTGCGCTGCTCTGATCGCCCTTCTGTCCGCAGGAGTGCTCTCGGCAGCATGCTCGGACGGGAAGGATGTCACGGTCCGCGTCATCGACGATGGAGGCGGCGCCGCCGACAGCGCGCTCGACGCGGGTGAAGGTGCAGGTGAAGGTGAAGGCGACGCCGGCGTCGAGGGCGACGCCAGCGCGCACGCGCCCGAGTTCTCCGGCGAAGTCACGTGCACGGTCTCGCCGTGCGTCACCGCGCTCTCGGCCAGGGGCGGCAGTCACATCTGTGCACTCCTCTCCGACAAGACCGTTCGCTGCTGGGGAAGCAACTCGAGCGGCCAGCTCGGAGCGGAGACGCCGCTGACGGACGACGCCGGTGCAGGGGGCGGTGGGGCTTCTGGCGGGCCGTACTCCGGCAAGCCCGTGGCGGTCGCGAACCTTGCGGACGTCACGCAGATCAGCGTGTCCGGCGGCAGCGGTGGAACGAGCTGCGCGCGCGTCTCGGACGGCTCCGTCATGTGCTGGGGCTCCAACACGTTTGGCCAGCTCGGGATGGGCGCCGATCGAGTCATCGCCGACGCGGTTGCGCATACGAGTGCTGCGCGCGTCCAAGGGCTGCCGCTTGCCAGCCGCGTCGACGTGGCCGGCGCGTTTGCGTGTGCGGTCGGCGAGCTCGGGCCGGATGGCGAAGGCAGCAGCATGTTTTGCTGGGGCGGCAACTCGGTCCTGCAGCTCGGACGCGGGTACCTGCCGAGGCAGAACGGTGTCGCCGGTCCCGTGAACCTCCGCTACCACCGCGTGCTCGCAGGGGCCGGGACGACGCGCGTCGGCTTCGCGCTGGGGGACGACGGTGACGTCCTTTCTTGGGGCGGGGCCGAGTGGAACGTCACCGATGCCACCAAGAGGGACGCGTTGGCGCGAGAGACCTCGTTCTCGCCCGACGGAGATCCTCGAGAGATCCCCCGGCTTCATCACGTCACGCGGATCGTCGCCGGAGACGGGCATGCCTGCGCGCTCTCCCAAGGCACCGTGTATTGCTGGGGACGAAACACGACCGGAGCGGTCGGCAACAGCTCGAGGCTCGATGTCTTTGCCCCGTTTCCCGTCGCTCTGATGGGCGCCCGCTCGATCCGGGAAATGGCCGTGAGCAACCTCACGACCTGCGCAGCCGATGAGCGAGGTCGTGCCTATTGCTGGGGCGACAACACGAGCGGGCAACTCGGCAGCGGCGACGCCGAGCCGACGCTTCTTCCGGTCGCCGTCGAGGGGCTGAAGAAGGACGCCCGCGTCGTTCAGCTCGCGACGATGGACAAGGCAACGTGCGCGCTCCTCGAGGATGGCTCGGTGCAGTGCTGGGGTAGCAATGCCCTGGGGCAGCTCGGAATCGGCACGAAAGACGATCTCCCGCACCACGCCCCGCAGACGGTCGTCTTCTGACTCTCCCGGCGAAAGAGCGCATTCATTTTCGAGGATGTACACATGAGAACGCGTCGTACGAGCGGATCTTCCACCCAGTCGCGCGGATGGTTTACACGGCGTACGATCGCGTCGTGGGGCTTCGCGATCGCCTGTGGAGCCAGCCTCATGGTCGCCTGCGCGACGGATCGTCCGTCGTTCGTCGAGAAGGAGAACACCGGTACCTTCGAGGAAGCCGATGCTCGGAGCGACGCATGTGAGACCTTCGTTTGCTCTCGAGACCTCCATTCGGTCCTGAGCAGCTGCTCCGGCGAGGTCGTTCGCGAATGCCCTCCTGACATGGGATGCGCGAACGGAGCGTGCGTGCCCGCGTGCTCGAGCGCCGAGAGCAACGAAGGAACGATCGGTTGCTCCTTCTGGACGACTCCCGCCGTCGCGACGGGGGGGGCCGTGTCCGGCTACATCAAGCAGGACCACCGCAGCTCCTGCTTTGCCGCCGTCGTCGCGAACACCTGGAGTCGGCCCGTGAACATTCGGGTCGAGCACATGGGGAAACCGCTCGATCTCTCGCGGAGCATGGCGATCCCGCGCACGAGCGGGAACCAGGTGGACTACGAGGTCCTCGACGGCCCGCTTCCCGCCGGGGAGGTCGCCGTCGTGTTCCTGTACCAGAACCTCGTCCCACCGCCCAGCGCCAACGCCCACGTCGCTTGCCCGCTGCCGGCAGCACTGGAGTCGGAGGACCCCACGATACCCATCTCCTCGGGGGTGGGCGCTGCATTTCACATTGCCACGGACATGCCGGTCAGCACCTATTCGATTTTCCCGTATGGCGGCGCGGAGAGTTATATCCCCACCGCGACGGTCCTCTTGCCGACCAGCTCGTGGGACACGAAGTATCTCGCCGTGGACGGGTGGGATCCGAACGATCGCGGGATATCGCCGCAGGTGCCCACGATTCAAATCGTCGCCGCGCAGGACGATACGGAAGTCCGGATTCGTCACGACAGCAGCAAGCTCCTGGGGTCGACAACGAGCAGCGACGGCCGTTCGCAAGTCTTCAAGCTCGCGAAGGGTGAGGTTCTCCAGTTTGCCGTACATCAACAACTCGCGGGAGCCCCGATCGAGTCCGACAAGCCGATCGGGCTCTTTGGCGGGTCGAACTGCTCGATCTTTCCCCCCTTCTTCGGGATGTGCTGTTGCGACGTCACGCAGCAACAGATTCCGCCTGTTCGTGCGTGGGGGAACGAATATGCAGCCGTTCGCTACGAGAACCGAAGGACGCTGCGCCTGAGCGAGGACAACGCCGACCGAGCCGTGCAGGAGTCGGCCCCTTGGCGTCTCATCGGAGCCGTCGACGGCACGAAGCTGGAGTATCAGCCCAGGCGCCCCGAGGGCGCGCCTGTCACTCTCTCGCAAGGTGAGGCGGTGACGTTCTGGACGATCGAGCCCTTCATCGTCAAGAGCCAGGACGAACAGCACCCTTTCTACATGGCCGGCTACATGTCGAGCTCCAACTTTGGTGATGGATCGGGATCGCCGGCAAGGCAGATCGGGGATCCCGAGTTCGTCAACGTCGTCCCCGCACGGCAATACCTCGATGCCTATACGTTCTTCACGGACATGACGTACGGCTACACGACCCTGGTCGTCGTCCGTCAGGACCGCGGGAATGGATTCGAGGACGTGACCCTCGATTGCGCAGGGACGATCACGGACTGGAAGCCGATCGACGCCCAGGGGCAATTTCAGTACGCCCGCGTCACGCTCGTGCGCAAGGGCGAGCCGCAGCAGTTCGCTGCCGGCACCTGCACCAACGGGCGACACGAAATACGAAGCAAGGAGCCGTTTGGGCTCACCGTGTGGGGGCTCGATGTCGCTTCCAGCTATGCCTATCCGGGCGGCGCAGGGCTCCGTCCGATCTCCAGTGTTCCCATCTCAGTGCCGCGCTAGTACCGAGTGCCCCAAGTTCGTGCGGGGTACCGCACGAAGCGATGCTTCGCATCGCGCACTCGGTCCTAGTCTTTCATCGGGGCTCCGCCCCGCACTCCTCGCTTCGCTCGTCGTCCCCGCAATTCGCTCCCGCGAATTGCCCTAGTACGGCGCAGCTACGTCCAACCCCTCACGAACATTCGGCGCGCCGTACTAGTCGAAGCGGAATGGCCATGATCGGCGCAACAGCGTTTGCGCCTCAGCGAGCGTTATCCATGACCAAGTTGCACCTGAAGACGTTCTCGGCGGCATGCGTTCTGATCCGGCTCCTGGTCGGGTGCAGTAGCGATCCGGATGCGCCTGCCAACACCACGGCTCCGCCGGATGGCGATCAGGACTCCGGCTCGAGTGGTGTCGATGCGGGCGGCATCGATGCGCACGTCGAGGACGACGCGGCGGCCGACGCTGCGCCCGACCGCCGGATCGAGTGGGACAGCGGCGGCGACGCCGGAGCGCCTGTCGTCCACGAGATGTGGGCACGCGGGAACGCCTTCTGTGCCCGCGTGCAGCGGCCGAGCGGGACGACGGTGGAGTGCTGGGGAAACAATACCTCTGGCGAGCTCGGGCGCGGCGAGGTCACCACGATTCTCACGAGGGGAACGACGTTCAAGCCGTTTCCAATCGACTCTCCGGACGCGCCGAACTTCAGGGTGGTACGGGGCTCGAGCAACCTGGGCAGCGTCATGTGCGGCGTCACGAACGACGACGAGCTGAAGTGCTGGGGAGCGACCTACGGCTCGAGCGCCGTGAGATCGAGTGTTCCCGCCGAGCCGCTGCGGACCGGCGTCGCTGACGTCTCCGTCGGCCCGAATCACGCCTGTGCGCTCTTGACCGACTCCCGTGTCGCCTGCTGGGGCTCGAACACGTACGACGGCCTCCTGGGGATGGGGACCTCGGGGGGCCTGGTCCAGCCCGTGCCGCAGGTGATCCCGAACTTCACGGCGGACCAGGTATCGAGCGGCGTTACCACCACTTGTGCCGTGAAGGACGGCGAAGTCTGGTGCTGGGGAGCCGGTCATCTGACGGGCAACGGTTCGCTGTTCAATCCGGTCACCAGCCCGACGCGCGTTGCCGGACTGACCGGCATCAAGAAGGTTCAGGCCCACACCTATACGTTCGCCCTCGCGGAGGACAAGACGCTGTGGTTCTGGGGGTCGGGACCGGGGAGCGCGCTGTCGTATACCCCGATGAAGGTCCCCGATCCGACGCCCGATGACCCGAATCGGGTCATGTCCGACGTCGAGGACGTTGCCGGGGACTGCCTCCGGTTCACGAACGGCAAGGTCCGGTGCCTCTCGGTCACCGGCGCCACCTACCGCTTCAACGAGATGCCGCGCGTCAGCGACGCGGTGCGCCTCGAGCCTTTCTGCGCGTTGAGCTCGGCGGGAACGCTCCGCTGCTGGGGGGCCAACGCCGCCGGGCAGCTTGGGGTGCCTCCGACCCTGCTCCCGAGCGCGCCGGCGTCCGTCGAGGTCAAGCTCTGAGGAGCGCGACCACGCGAGGCGCTTCCAGTCGGGCGGGACTGGTCGAGGAGCACCTCGACGTCGCGCCCGACCACCGGTCTCTCAACGGTTCATCGCCGCCGCGTCGGAGAGCTTCGTCGACTTGTCGACGGTGCCCATGTCGACGTATCCACGGTCGATCATGACTACGAACGGACGCTCCTCGAACGAGATCTTGCCGTTGCCGTCGTGCTCGACGACCTGGAGCTTGCCCATGCCGTAGCCCATCGGTCCGCGCGAGTAGTAGTGCGCCTGGAGCGTGTACGGGTATGCGCGCCGCTCACGCGGGCCGCGAATGGTGAAGCACTCGGGGCCGTAGCCGTTGGTGACGTCGGCATAGAGCGCGCCGCCGGACGCGAGGTCCTGCTGGGCGTAATACGCGTGGCCGCCCTTGCCGTCGTAGATGTGGAAGTCGACGTCGTTCGCGTCGGTCTCCCAGTTGAGCACGAAGCGGAGACTCGGTCCCTTCTCCTCCGTGCCGCCGGCCGCGCGGAGCTTCGCGCCAATCTCCCCTGCCCGGCTCGGCTGCGCGTGGCTCCACGCGGCCGCGATGAGACCGAGGTCCTCCTTGAGGATGCGGTCGACACCGCGGAATCTCCCCCTCGGGTACGTGCGCGTCGCGCCCGTCTTCATCGCCTCGAAGGCCTTCTCGTGCTCGCCCTGCTTGAGGAGCGCGAACGCGTAGAGGCGGTGGCTGGCGGGATGATCGGGGCGCTGCTCGGCCGCCTTGCCGTAGGTATCGACGGCGAGCGCGAGCGCGCGCGCGTCGGCGAGGCGCTCGAGACGCTCACCCGCGAAGCGGCGAGAGTCGGCGCGGAACGAGAACAGCTCGAGGATCGATCCGTAGGCACGCGCGGCGGACTTGAGATCGCTCTTCGCCTCGAAGACCTCGCCGAGCGCGACGAGCGAGAGGACGTCGCCGGGCTGGTCGGCATGCCACTGGTTCGCCTCGGTGAGGGCAGCGTCCTTGTCCCCGCGCGCGAGTGCTTCCATCACGATCTTGAAGCGTCCCTCGTACGGGAGCGCCCGCGGGACGTTCGGCGAATTGGCCACGCTCCCACCACCACCACCGACGAGATCGAACGTCTGCGCGAAGCGCGCGTCGCTCGATCCCGGTGCGGTGAATCGAAGCGCCTTCGCGACCGCAGAGAGGCATCCCTTGAACGTATCGCTGCCGGGGGCCTCGGAGAGCTCCGCGACCTTCACGGCCCCGGTCGGATCGACGGTGAAGCGGATCGTGAGCCGTCCGTTCGTGTTCGGGCTGCGAGAGAGCTCGGTCGTGTAGCAGGTGCGGAAGCTCGGGACGGCGCCGCGGATCACGCGCTGCACCTCGTCGGCGGCGATGCCGTTCTCGATCGTGAGCGAGCCGGGCCGCACCGCACCGGCGGCGCTCTCGTCGGCACGTGGAGCGCGGTCGGGCCCGAGCTCGACGCAAAGCGGGTCGCCGGGCGGGCAGCGTGGCGGCGTCGACGGACGCGGAGCCGGGCGTACCGCGCGTGCGCCCGGAGCCTCCATCGCGGGCTCCGGGGCCGCGGTGGCGGCCGGGGCTGCAGAGGCCAGGGGCTGAGCGTAGCCATCGGCCGGACCGTTGCCCGCGCCGCGGCCGATCGTCCCGATGCGACCGAGGCCGATGCCTTCACCCTGTCCACCGCCGCCTTCTCCGATACCGCTGAGGCCGAGGCCGCCGGGCGCGTCCGCGAGAGCGTCGTTGTCGACGCCGCCTCCCGACAGGTCTCCAGCACGCGCGGCGGGAGTCGGCGCGTCGTCGACGGCAACCGTCGCCGTGGCGGCGGCCACCGGTGCGGGCGGTGCCGCCGGAACGGGAGCAGCGGCGCTCTGCTCCCCTTCCTCGTTTCGTGCGCGCGTGCTCCGCGCGGCCTGGCCCTTCGGAGGCGTGGGCACCGGGCGGAGCTCCTTGTTGCGCTCCTCTTCCCATCCGCGCGCTCCTTGAACGACGGCGACGCGCCCGTCCTGGACGGCGAGGATGTCGACCTTCGCGGTGCGATCGATGTTGAAGCGTCGATAGTCCCAGTCGGTCTCGAGGACCAGCAGCGCCGTGTGCGGAGAGAGCACGCGATGCCGTGTCGAGAGCGCGATGATCTGCTGCTTCGTCGCGGCGGGCGACTCCTTCGGCGCCTCGACGAGGCTCTGGATCTTCGCCTGCGCCCACGCACGCTCGACGAGCGGGCGCTCGATCGTGCGAAGGTCAGGCGTGAACTGCTGGCCGCCGATGTCGATCCGCACCGGAGTCGCCCCGCCCGCCTCGCTGGGCAGCTCCGCGTAGACGAGGACCTCGTCACCGGCCTGGAGGCCGTCGAGCTTCTCCGGCCACGACCACCGCGCGCCCTCGACCTTCACGGCAACGCCCGAGCTCGTCGCCTCCCCGAGCCGGCGCGCGAGCGCGTCGGCGCCGAGCTTCGCGTCGAGCACGACACCGTCACGATCGAGCACGCCACGCACCACGGTGCGGAGGAAGCCGTCATCGCGGATCCCGCCGATCGCGATCGCGTCCATGCGCGCGACGCCGGAGGAACGAAGCTCCTCGACCTTCATCTTGAGCTTCTGGCCGTCGGTCTCGCCCGCAGTGGCGACGCCGTCGGTGACCATGATCACGCGCGTCGCCTTCACCTTCTTCGACGCCTCCGCCGCCCAGGCGATCGCCTGCTCGAAGTCCGAAGCGCCGAGCGCCCCGCGCGAGACGATCGCCGAGACCTCTTTCTGGCCGAAGCCACTCGCCCTGCCCTCGTAGATCGGGACGACCTCCTGATCGAAACAAGCGACCGTCAGGCTCGTGCTTCCCGGGAGCTTCGCGAGGATCGCCTGGAGCGCCTTCGCCTGCTCGGCGATCCCGAGGCCACGCGAAGCGCTCGTGTCGACGAGGACGACCGCCGAGCCGACCGGCTCGGGCCGCGACGAGGCGAACGGCACGACGCGCGCGATCGCGAGCTCGCCGCTCCGGAGGCCGGGGCTCCGCGGGACGTGCTTGCCTTCGACGACGAAATCGCCCGCCGGCGTGAACCGCTGCTGATGAAGCTCGAAGACCCCATCGGTCTTTCCGCCCTCCGCCGCCTTCGAGCCGGCGACGTGCACGTTGACGTCGAGCGCGCCGAGCTGCGGGAGGCCGCGAAGCGGAAGCACGTAAGGTGCGCCGAGCTCGACCGCCTCGGCGTAGGTGACGATGATCTCCTTCGTCCCGCGCGCGGGGATCGGGAACACACGAGCGGAGAACTCGTTGCCCGCTCCCTGCTCCATCAGCGCCGGGTCCTGCTTGCGGTGGAGGAAGTCCTCGTACGCCCGGCGCGCGGCCTGCTTCTCGACGACCTCGCCCTCCTGCCAGGCATTGCCGACCTTCATCGCGAAGCGGCTGAGCGATGCTCCCTGCGGGAGCGTGATGCGGAACGTCCCTTCGAGGACGCGATCTTCCGGGTTCTCGAAGGTGAGATGCAGCTCGGTCAGGGCCAGCGGATCCTCCACCGCCGCTTCGGCTCGCAGGGCGACGAGCTTGAGGCCGGTGCCGTCGGAGGCCGTGAGACGGACGGGCACCTCGGCTCCCAGCACGCCCTTCGACGTATCGATGAGGGAGACCGGCGCGATGACGGTCGGGGGGCTATCCGACTTGGCCTTGTAGACGCCGATCGCAGCCGCGATGACGGTGAATCCCAGAGCGCTATAGAGCAGCGTCTTCTCGTGCATATGCCTTCTCGGTTACGCGTCCGAGCCCGACGAACCTCGGACTCGGGACACTGGGACGGACGAGACGCGAAAAAGTTCCGATCCCCCGCCTCGACCGCACGCCTCTCCCGGGAGCCGATGGTAGCCACGTCCCGCCCGGAGCGGGCGACGATCTCGGGACGGGGGCCATCAGAGCCGCGGGCTCGGCGAGTGCCCGGTCGCCAGCGGGAGGTGGAGGTGGAGGAGAGGGCGCGATCCGGGCGCCGCCTCTTCTTGGATCGTCTTTGCACCAGATCATCTTCCAAACCTTCGTCTCCTCGTCGGCATGCATCGTGCGAGAGACCTCGTCGTGTCCTCGCCCCTTCGCCTCCTCCGCCTCCTCTTCCCACTGCTGGTCCTCCTCGCGATCGCGTGCGCCGGCTGCGCGGACGAGGGGTTCGAGGATGCCGACAGCAGCTCCGCCGCGGCGACGGACCTCCCCGCCGCGAAGGTGGCCACCGACCAGCTGAAGGAGGCGGTCGAGAAGAAGGACGCCACCGACGTCCGGCTCGGCCGCGCGCTCGCCCGCGTCTCGCCGATGATCACCACGGAGCAGAACCGAGCCTTCGTGAATGCGTTCCAGGCGCTGCCGGACGTGCACGAGGCCGCCGCCGGCTATCACAAGAGCGCCGCGACCCTCGACGCCGAGCTCCGGCGCATCCTCGCGAGCAGCTCCGAGCGCGCTGCCGTGATGAGCGGGCTCAAGCGCCCCGTCCCCGGGCGCGCAGCCGTCACCGTGTATGGGCCGAAGGACGTCTTCGAAAGCTATGCGCTGCTCGCGCAGTCGCCCTCGGCCTCCGGCGCTCTGACCTTCGCGATGCGCCTCCTCGCGGACGATCCGGCCCTCGCCGCGATCAAGGCCACCGACCAGGAGGTGATCGACCGCATCCTCATCCCCGCGCTCCCCGGCACCTATCTCGAGAAGCTCCTCGCGACCGGCAGCAACGAGAAGGCGACCGATCTCACGAAGGAGATCCTCTCGAAGGGCGGGGCCAAGGTCCGCTCGGTTGCGGGCTGGCTCGACAAGCACGACAAGCTCACGGGCAACGACCTCACCGCCGACACGATCAACATCTCGGGGCGCTCCGTCGGCCAGGCCCTCCGCGGGGTCGCGGCCCTGATGGCGATCTGGGAGCTCGGCGGCGACGTCGCGCGCGGCGATCTCGACGCGGCGATCCAGAGCTTCGTCAAGGGCGGCCCCCAGGCGATCAGCGGTCTCGCGGACGCGACCTCGCTCCTTCGCCGCGTCCTCCTCGGCATCGACGAGACGCCGCTGGCGGCGCAGATCGTGAAGTACTCCGGCCACCTCGCGAAGGGCATCTCGTTCGTCTCGAACGTCTTCACGCTGATCCAGGACGCCGGGCAGTGGAACGAGAGCGTGGCCGCGAAGGTGCGCGTCGCCGGGGACCTCGTCGCGCTCGGCGCGAGCGTGCTCGTCCTCCTCAGCGTCGGCGGACCTGCTGGTCCCATCCTCGCGACGGTGGCGGTGGGCATCCACCTCCTGGCCGACTGGATGGATGGACGGGCCATCGAGGAGCAGGAGCGTCGCGATCTCGCCGCATGCCTCCCGGTGACCGGCCTCGACCGCGTGATGGTCCAGCGGATGATCGACGCTCACCCGGCGCAGGTGCGCATCCTCAGCGAGACAGTGAAGCTCTCGCCGGCGGACCTCCAGTGGTTCATGAGGGTGTATCCGGAGGCGGTCGACAAGAACTCGTACACGCCGCTCCAGTACATCGGCGTCCAGGTGGCGCAGAAGATCTTCGACCTCGACGGCACCGAGACGAAGTCGATGCTCGCAGCCGTGGCCGGCAGCGAGAAGGATGCCCAGCGCGTGACCCTGATGATGGACACGTTCCTCCGCGGCATCGAGTTCAACCAGAGCTGGAACGGTGAGCTCACGAAGCCCCAGGCGCTGGCGTGGCTCGACAGCGAGGGTGCCAGCACCACGTCACGTCCCGAGGAGCGCGAGCTGCGGCGCACCGCCTTCCGCAACGCGCGCGCCCACCTCGCGACGAAGTGAGCCCGGACGTCGGCAATCGTCACGACCGACGACTCTTGGTAGGATCGCTGCTCGTGAGAGCAGCGCGGAGCAGATCGTGATTCGCGTCGTCTCGTGGAACGTCCTCGCGGACGCTTACGTTCGCCGCGAGTACTACCCTCACACGACGCCCGACGTCCTCGATCGCGCGAAGCGCCGAAGGGCGGTCGCCGACCGCATCGCGCGACTCGGCGACGTCGAGGTGCTCTGCCTCCAGGAGGCCGACTCCGCCCTCTTCGAGCTCGCGCAGGAGAAGCTCCCCGAGGCGACGGGACAGCTGTTCCGCAAGCGCGGGCGCGGCGAGGGATGCGCCATCTTCGTGCGCCGCTCGGTGACCACCGAGCCTTCCTTCCGCGAGCTCGTGTTCTCCGATCGCTCCGGCCACGTCGCGCTCGGTGTCACGTTCGCCGACGTGAGCATCGTGACCACGCACCTCAAGTGGGAGCCGGAGGGCACCCCGCCCGATGCCCATCGCGGTCGCGTGCAGCTCGCCGAGCTCCTCGACACATGGCCGTCGGGTCCACGAATCGTCTGCGGTGACTTCAACGCCGAGCCCGACAGCGACGTCCTCGTGCTCGCAAGGTCGCGCGGGCTCGAAGACGCCTATGCGTCGCTCCCCGACGCGTACACGTGCAACTCGAACGACAAGAAGAAGCGGATCGACTTCCTCCTCCACTCCTCCGACTTCGTCGCAACGCCGTCGCCCACCCCGCCCGTCGACGACGACACCCCGCTCCCGAGCGAGCTCGAGCCCTCCGACCACCTCCCGATCGAGGCCCGCTTCGAGCGACGCTGAGACGCTCGCCCACCCCGATAACGCCCCGCGTCAGGCGAGCTTTTCTTGCGTGGGCAAACCATGCCCCACCCCGTCAACATCCGCACGGATTGTTTGCGAACCATGAGGAAGGTTGTTTTCAGCGAAGATTGCGCTATCGCGTTCGGGGTCTGATTGTTGCTGGAGGACGCTACATGATGCGTGGTCGGACGTGGGGCCAGGTGCTGATCGCAGCCAGCCTCGTGGCGTGTGGTGCGAACGAGACCGGCGGAGCAAGCAGCGGCGCGGCCCCGGAGCCGGACGTGTTGGCCGACCTGCGGGCCGACTCGAACCGTGACGGCGAGGTCACGTTCGACGACGACTCCGACACCCACAAGCGGGAGTGGGACAAGACGAACGGCGCCGTCTTCCTCGCCAACATCGACGACGACAACGAGCGCTGCAAGGCGACGGGCGACGACATCGCGATCGCCAAGTGCAACGACGCGCAGGACGACGTCGTCAACGGCGACGACGACGCCCTCGATCTCGCGCGACTGAAGAGCCGTCCGTGGCCGAAGACGCCCGCCGACGCGACCGGACACATCGCGATCCTCACCGAGGCGGCGAAGGAGCACGTCCGCATCTTCAGGAAGGTCGGCGAAGGCGCCGCCGATTTCGAGGTCCTCGCCGAGGACTACGTCTTCACTGCGGCGGAGATCCAGGCGGGCTTCGAGCTCGGGATCGAAGCAACGGACATCGTCCGTGACCAGGAGGCGTGGGACGGCTACGTCGAGGTGCAGCTCACGGTCACGTCACCGACGAAGGGCGAATCGACCGATGTCGTCCTCATGCGCGTCGCGCCGGTCCTGACGTTCCATCACCTCCTCCCCACCGAGCAGGTCTGGGTCTCGAACACGAGGTCGGCCGGGAACGCCGCGATGCGCGCGGATCTGGCCGCGTCGTGCAAGGCCGCCGGTCTCCCGGAGCCGAAGACGATCGACGACGAGGATCCCTGGACCCAGGACTTCTTCGAGCCTGCCTACATGACCATGCCGGGACAGGGCGGCACCCAGCACGTGATGCGGGTGAACTACCGCTCGGCCAACGTGTTCGAGCCCGGGAAGAAGAAGAGCCCGCTCCGCCCCGCGGGGAAGTTCGTCTTCAAGCAGCGCGGACGTGACATCGCCGGGATTCAGCAGTTCGACATCACCCACAACCCGGACATGGACACGCTGAACTCGTTCGGCAACTTCGAGACCGTGCCTCCGCACGAGAAGGACGGTGAGTCGTTCCCGTTCGGACGCGTCGTCCGCGGCAAGACGAAGTCGTATTACCCCGACAAGAGCTTCACCAAGATGGTCGCGGCGCAGGGCCAGCAGCCCCTGATCGACGTCGACACCTCGTGGCTCCTCGTCGCTCACATCGACGAGACGATCTCGTTCGTGAAGGCGCCCACCCCGCGCGGCTGGGTGATGCTCGTCAACGACGCGAGGCTGGCGAAGAAGATGCTCGAGGACGCGGTGAAGGCCGGCAAGGGCGACACGCCGATGTTCGTCGGAAAGTCGTGGGTCGATTTCGACTCCGGTGAGGAGACTCCGGCCGAGATCTCGATCTCCGAGGTCCTCGCCGACACCGAGGTGATGAAGGCGAGCGCGGAGGCTGCCGCCGAGGTCGACGCCCAGGTCGCGATCCTCAAGAAGGAGATCGGGCTCACGGACGACGAGATCATCCCCGTCCCGTTCCTCCACACCACGTACGCCGGTAAGTCCGCCGCGTATCAGCCCGGCACGGTCAACGGGATCTACATCTCGGATACGCGCTTCGGCGCCCCCGACCCGCACGGCCCGACGATCGACGGCAAGGACATCTTCAAGACGGCGTTGTCCGCGCCGCTCGCGAAGATCGGCGTCACCGTCGACTTCATCGAGGACTGGGACGACTACCACCTCGGTATCGGTGAGGTTCACTGCGGCACGAACTCGACCCGGACGATCCCCGAGCAGCGCTGGTGGGAGAGCGGACGATGAGGACCCTCGCGATGAAGAAGCTCTCTTTCTCCTGCACCCTCGCGCTCGCCCTGGCGACCCTCGCGACGACGACGACGATCACGACCAAAGCAGCGGCCGTGCCGTCGAACGCGACGGCCACGGTCCGTTTGCCGGCGAGGTCGCTCGCCGAGCTGAAGATCGAGATCGCCAAGGCGCGGTCGATCGATCCACGCGCGTTCGTGGCCGTGAACGGGGTCATCTCCCATGCCGCCGACGCCGACGCACGCGCGCGCGGCCGGAAGGCGCCGGTCGCGCTTTACCTCGCGAAGCTCGGCCCGAGCGCGCTCATGCCGATGCTCGAGATGCTCGCGGTCGAAGCGCCGCGAGGTGTACCCGCGGCGTCGGCGGCCGGCGTACGCCGCGACCTGATCGAGGCGCTCGGCCTCCTGAAGGACGCCCGGGCGCTCCCGGTCCTGGTCACGATCCTCGAGGACAAGACCGAGGACGCCGCGACGACCCGTACCGTGACCGAGGCCGTCGCACGGATCGGCACCGAAGAGGCCGCAACGCGCCTGCTTGGCGCGCTCGACTCCTCGAGCGACGAACGCACGCGCGCGATCATCGCCGGCATGGGGGACTGCCGCCGCCTTCGCGTCACCGAGGCCCTCGCCTCGCGCCTCCGCACGACGAACGACGACGCGATCGCTCGCGCGGCCGCTCGCTCGCTCGGCCGCGCGGGAAACGCGTGGGCATGGCAGACGCTCGCCGATCGCGGCGAAGAGGCTCGGATCCGCGAGACCGCTGCACGCGCGCTCGTCGACGCATACGTCCGCCGCGTCGGTGAGGAGCGCGACGCCGCGTCGAACGCGCTCATGGTGGTCGACGCTCCCCAGACGCCGGCCATCATCGCCGAGGCGAAGAAGGGCGCATCCCCCGATGGCGTGAAGGCCCTCGACGCGCTCGCCGAGCGCTTCGCGCGCAATCCGTCGCGCGTGCGCTGAGCGGCGCGACCGCCGCGCCGGGTGCACCTTTCTGGTATCGTCCCGCGCATGCGCCGTCGTGCCATGCTCGGTCTCTTCGTGCTCGCCGCGGCGTGTGCTCCAGCGACGCCCGCGCCCGAATCCCCGTCGGTGGCGAGCGCCGCCCCCTCGAGCTCCTCGATGAAAGTACCTCCGATCGTCCAGACGGGAGCCCTCGTGCTCCGCTCCCGCGCCCAGGAAGTCCCCGCCGAACGCATCCAGACCAAGGAGATGCGTGACCTCGTGGCCACCATGATCGCGACGATGCGCGCGGCGCCCGGCGTCGGACTGGCCGCGCCGCAGATCGGCATCCCGCTCCGGGTGGTCGTCCTCGAGGATCGCGAAGACCTCCTGAAGAACCTCACGCCCGAAGAGCGGCGCGAGCGCGAGCGCTCGCCGTTCCCGACGCGGGTGTTCTTCAATCCGGTGCTCACGCCCGTCGGCGAGGATCGCGCGATGTTCTTCGAGGGTTGCCTGAGCGTGAAGGGCTTCGTCGGATTGGTCGATCGGAGCCTGGAGGTCGAAGTGAGCGGCCTCGACGAGAAGGCGCAGCCCCAGACCTGGCGAGTGCGCGGCTGGCCGGCGCGCATCCTCCAGCACGAGGTCGATCACCTCGACGGAACGCTCTACATCGATCGCATGAAGACCCGCTCATTCGCGACGGCGGAGCACGCGAAGGCGGTCTACAACGGCAAGTCGATCGCCGACATCAGGAAGATGCTCGGCCTGTAGCGCAGCGGCATCATTCGACTCACAGTAGAGAGCGCATCGAGATACGTCGCGCGAGCGCGTGCTTCGCGCCGAGAACGACCGCCGGCGGTGATATCCTCGCCACGTGGGATTTCCCTCCACGATCCTCGACCCCGGCACCACCGACATCGTCGGGGATCGCTACGAGATCCTCGGCCTCGTCGGCGCCGGTGGAATGGGTACGGTCTACCGCGCGCGCGATCGCGAGCTCGACGAGGTCGTCGCGCTGAAGGTCCTCCGCGGCGACCTCTCGTACGACCCGCAGGCGCTCGCGCGGTTCCGTCGCGAGGTGAAGCTCGCGCGGCGGGTCACGCACAAGAACGTCGCGCGCACGTTCGACATCGGCGCCCACGGCGGCACGGCGTTCCTGACGATGGAGCTCGTGCAGGGCGAGTCGCTGGCGCAGCTCCTCGCGCGGAAGACGCACCTCGCGCTCGATCGGGCCGTCGAGATCGCGCTCGAGATCGCGCACGGGCTCGGCGCAGCGCACGAGGCCGGCGTCGTTCATCGCGATCTCAAGCCGGACAACGTTCTCGTCTCGCGCGACGGCCGCATCGTCGTGACCGACTTCGGGATCGCGATCGCCGAGGAGGCGCTCGCAGCCGAAGGCGGCCCTCGGCGCATCGTCGGGACGCCTGCGTACATGGCGCCGGAGCAGCTCGAGACGCCGGACAAGATCGACGCGCGGGCCGATGTCTACGCGCTCGGCCTCGTGCTCTACGAGATGCTCACCGGCAAGCTGCCGTGGACCGCGAAGACGGATCTCGCGCTCGCGACGGCTCGCATCCTCAAGGCGCCACGCGATCCGCGCGAGCTCGTACCCGAGCTTCCGGCGTCGATCGTCGCGATCCTCTTCGCCGCGCTGGCGAAGGAGGTCGGCGACCGCATCCCCACCGCCGAGGCGTTCGCCGCGAAGCTGTCGAGCATCGCGATGCCGACGCGCCCGACGATGCTCGACGAGAGCGGGACCTACCCGAGCATCCGCCTACCTCCGCCGGTCCAGCGAAGCCTCGCCGTGCTCCGACTCCGTCACCTGGGCAACGAGGACGACGACTACCTCCCTTTGGGGATCAGCGA
Organism: Myxococcales bacterium 68-20; assembly: GCA_001899635.1. GTDB lineage: Bacteria > Myxococcota_A > Polyangia > Polyangiales > Polyangiaceae > Labilithrix. Next base: position 119,898 of record MKVQ01000021.1, read on the forward strand.
AGCGCTCATCGACGCCCTCGCCGGCGCGGGCATGCGCGTGCGCGCCGCTCCGGCCGACGTCCGGGCTCGCGATCCCCAGGACGTCGGGCGCGAGCTCGGTGTCGATGCCGTCCTCGCGGGGGCCGTCGAGGTCGAGCCCTCCGCGCTCCGCGTCGTTCTCCGTCTCGTCGGCGCGCACGATGGCTTCGCGCTCTGGGCCGGTCGCTTCAACGGCAGCCGCGGCGATGCGATCGCGATCGCCGGCAGCGCCGCTCGACAGATCGCCGAGGCGCTCTCGGGCACCCGCGCGCCGACGCCGACCCGCGACCTCGCCGGCCCCGAGGCCGTGGACCTCTACCTGCGCGGCCGCCGCACGTATCATCGCTTCTGGCGCACGGGCGAGGCAGTGACACTCCTCGAGCGAGCGCTCGCGAAGTCCAACGACGACCCGCGCATCCTCGCGGCGTTAGCGCTCGCTCTCTGCCGCGAGACGGGCGCCGAGACCGACACCGCGGCGGCGCGCCAGGCCGCCGTCGCGCGCGCGGAGCGAGCCGTCGCCCTCGCGCCGTCGCTCGCCGAGGCACACGTCGCGCTCGGAGTGTGTCGCCTCCGTGACGGAGACGTCGCCGCCGGATCGACGCTCATTCGTCGTGGCGTCGACCTCGCGCCGGGCAACGTGGACGCGCTCGAGCACGCCGGACGCATCTTGCTCGAGACGCGCGCGATCGAAGAAGGCATCGCGCACGCGGAGCTCGCGATCCGGATCGAGCCACTCCTCCAGCTCGTCCTCCAGTACCAGGTCATCCGAGCACGAGCGCTGCTCGGCGAGTGGAAGGCCGTCGACGCCGAGCTCCGGCAGGTGCCGACCGAGGCCGCCGCGAAGATCGCTTACTGGCTGACGCGGATCCGACTCGCGCTCTGGCGGAACGATCCTTCGGAGGACGCGAGCATCCTCGCCGGCCTCGCAGCGGACACCTTCCCGAACAAGGCCTTCCCCCTCGCCTATGCGGGCTACCTGAAGGACGGTCGTCCCGGGCCGGTCGAGCGCCAGCTCCTCGACGATCGGATGCACTCGCCGCGGAGCTCGCCGCGCCAGCGCTCGTTCTTCGCCCAGCTCCGCGCCGAGCTCCTCCTCCGCAACGGCGATCGCGAGGAGGCGCTGGCGGCGCTCGAGGCCTCCGTCAACGACGGTCTTTTCGACGAGGCCTGGCTCGACCGCTGTCCCGCGCTCGACGCCCTCCGCGACGACCCGCGCTTCGCACGCGCCCGCGAAGAGGTGCACGCACGCGCCGCGGTCGCCGTTGCCACGCTGCTCCGCCGCACGTCGACGGTCAGCGTCGCGGCTTCGACTTCGGCGCGTTGACGAGACGGGCGAGCGGAACGCGCCCGATGACGTTACGGATCTGCTGCGCCTGGTGGTCGGTCACGCTACCGATGAGCTGAACCTCGGCGCGTCCCGACGAGCGCAGGATCCGCACCTGGAGGCCGTCGATCGGAGGGCGCTTCGCCACGTCGCGAAGGTCGGCGAGGATCGGTGGGGCGATCCCTCCGCGCACGACGCGGATGATCCCGCGCTCGATGTCGAGCTCCGCGATCGTCACCGCCCTCCGAGCGGCGACGTAGAGCGCACCGACGGCAACGGCGAGAGCGAGCAGGGGGAGAATGAGCGTGGAATCCAAGGCTGATTGTCGGGACGGCGCGCCGCTCTCCGGTTTAAGCTCCCGGAGAGCCCGTGTCCACCCGTGCCTTCTTCGATGACGCCGCAAAGGCGGCGGTGAGCGCTGCGATCAAGCGCGTCGAGAGCCAAACCTCTGCCGAGGTCGTCGTCGCGGTGCGGCGCCAGGCCGGCGTCTCGTATCGCGACGCCGACCTCGTCCTTGGCGCGATCGCCGCCCTCGCGACCCTCGCGATCCTCCTCTTCGTCGACAAGGAGTTCGCGACCACGTGGATCCCCGTCGATGTGGCCGTCGCGTTCGCAGCGGGCATGCTCCTCTCCCGCTACACGATGTTCCTCCGCCGGCTCCTGACGCCCGGCTCGCGCCGTCGCGAAGAGACGCGACGCGCGGCGTGCGCGGCCTTCAACGAGCTCGGTATCGGACGCACGAGCGGGCGGAACGGCATCCTCGTCCTGGTCGCGCTCTTTGAGCACGAGGTCGCCGTCGTCTCGGACGTCGGGATCGATCCTGCCGTGATCGCCCGCGCGGTCGCTGCGCTCCAAGGCTCCGTCGCGCGCGCCGTCCCCGACTTCGACGCCTTCGTCGCTGCGCTCGACTCCCTCGGGCCCGCCCTCGCACCGACGATGCCGCGTCGCGACGACGACGTGAACGAGCTCCCCGACGAGGTCGCATGAGCTCGCTCTTCCGTCGCCTCGCCGATCCGAAGCGCTCGCGTTGGCTCACGCCCGCGATGATCGTCGGCGTCCTCGTCGCCGTTGCGCTCGTCCTGGTCGCGGTCACGGCCGCCGCGAGACCGGGCGGCGGGAGCTCCTACTCCGGCGGCTCGCGCTCGTCCGGCGGTTCGCGCTCGTCCGGCGGTGGTGGTGGCGGCGGTGACGGCGGGGCGCTCGTGGAGCTGCTCGTGTGGCTGTGCATCGAGCATCCGATCATCGGCATCCCGCTCCTCCTGATCGTCGTCGGATACTTCGTGGTGAAGAAGGTCTCGGGCGGCAAGCAGTCGGACTGGAACAGCGGCGTCCCGAGCTACGCGCCGCCGTACGTTCCGCCGATCGAGGCCGATCGGCCGCCGCCCGTCACGCTCGAGGTGATCCGCAGCATCGACGCCAACTTCTCGCGCGTCGTCTTCGAAGACTTCCTCTATTCGCTCTACGCCGAAGTGCATCGCGCGCGAGGCATGGGCGCGCTCGACCGCCTCTCCGCATACCTCTCCCCGCGCGCGGCGCAGACGCTCCAGCACGGAACGCGCGGACCGATCGAGGGCGTCATCGTCGGCGCCATGCGCATCGTCGAAGCCAGCGCGACACCGCAGTCCGGCGCACGCGCCGTCATCGAGTTCGAGAGCAACTACACCGAGGCCGGGCGCGGCTGCTACGTCGTGGAGCAATGGACGCTCGTGCGTGGACCGTCGGCGAAGTCGCGCACGCCGGATCGCGTGCGCGTGCTCGGGTGCCCCAACTGCGGCGCGCCGCAGGAGCAGCTCTTCAGCGGAACGTGCAAGCACTGCCAGCGCGTCGTCAACGACGGCTCGTTCGACTGGTCGGTGCAGAACGTCCAGGTGCTCCAGCGTGAGGAGCGCCCGCCGATGCTCGGGTCGAGCGCCGAGGAGCAAGGCACGAACGATCCGACGATCCGCGACCGGAACCTCCCGCAGGCGATCGGTGCGCTCCGGGCGAAAGATCCGGCCTTCGACGTCGGCCAGTTCCAGGCGCGCATCGGGCTCGTCTTCCAGCAGTTCCAGATCGCCTGGTCCGGACGCAACCTCGCCCAGATGCGCCCGTTCCTCAGCGACGCGCTCTTCACGACGCAGCAGTACTGGATCTCGGCCTACATCGCGCAGCGCCTTCGCAACGTCACCGAGGGCGCGCGGATCACGAACCTCGAGCTCGTGAAGGTCGCGTCCGACGCGTTCTACGACGCGATCACGGTCCGCCTGTTCGCCACCGGCCTCGACTACACCGTGTCCGACGACGGACGCCACGTCTCGGGCAGCCGGACGAAGCAGCGAGCCTACAGCGAGTACTGGACCCTCATCCGCGGGACGAACCGCAAGGGCCCCACGCGCACGGATCTCGCGTGCTCCAACTGCGGCGGCCCGCTCGCCGTGAACATGGTCGGCCAGTGCAACTACTGCAAGGTCAAGGTCACCACCGGCGACTTCGACTGGGTGCTCTCGCGGATCGAGCAGGACGAGTCGTACACGGGCTGACGGGACGAGCGCGGCGGTCTGCGCCCGATCGCGAGTGCTCGACGGCGCTGCCTTGGGACGCCTCGGGAGTCGATGCGGCGCGCTGCCGAGGGTGAGCCTTCGCCTTGACGCCCGCCAGTGCAGCTGGTCTCTGTCACCCATGTCCGAAAAGAAGACCTACGAGGGTGGCTGTCACTGCAAGCGCGTCCGTTACAACGTCGCGACCGACCTCGCGCAGGTCATCGCATGCAACTGCTCGATCTGCGCGAAGAGCGGCTCGCTCCTCACGTTCGTGACGCCCGACCAGTTCGAGCTCCTCTCGGGCAAAGACGCGCTGACCGACTACCAGTTCAACAAGAAGGTCATCCATCACACGTTCTGCTCGACGTGCGGGATCAAGTCCTACGCGATGGGCACGGGGCCCGGCGGGCAAGAGATGGTCGCAATCAACGTCCGCTGCCTCGAGGGCGTCGATCCGTCGACCCTTTCGCTCATCAACTACGACGGAAAGAACCACTGACGGCACGCGCTCCCGCGACGTCGCGTCCGAGAAGGACGTCGCACTCTCGAGCGCAACGCGCGTCTTGCGCGAGGGCTGCAGAGGGTGCGTTGCGGAGCGGACATCGAGCACGCGGGCGCACGAGTCAGCGTGCCCGCTCCGCCGCTCGTCGCGCAGCATCACGGCGCGACGGGCGCGTCGCGCCGAGTGGCACGGGAAGTGGAGTGCGGTGCGGCATGACATGGGACCGCTCCGCCGGAATCACGATGACGGCCGCTGAGCTAGCGCGCTCGACGCTCGTTGGAGGAGATGCTGCAGCGACGTTCGTTCGTGACGGTCACGAGTGGCTCGAGGTGCTCTACGCCGCGCTCCTCGCCGCCTTTCGCCACGGAGACTGGCCCGACGTCACCGAATACTGGCAAGAGCTCGAGCGTGCTCTCTGCGCGCACATGGACGAGGAGGAGCAGCAAGTGTTCCCGGTGTTCCGCGCGGTCGAGCCGGCAGAGGCCGCTGCCCTGAAGGCCGATCACGACGAGCTCCGCGGGCTCGTCGAGCTCCTCGGAATCAAGATCGAGCGTCGCTCCCTCACCGAGCCGGATGCCCATGCGCTCGTACGGCGGCTACGCGCCCACGGCGCTCGAGAGGAACGTGTCCTCCATCCATGGATCGATGCGATGAGCGCTTCGCCCTTGGGCGATCGCATCGGTGCGCCGCCCCGGCAGGTGTTCGAGTCCTAGCTGCTCGCGTCGGTCTCGAGCGCGCGAGTAGCCCCGACGGCAGCGCGGTGTCGGGCTCGAACGATGCGCGCGTTCGATCGCCGGACGCAACTCGGCCCGCGGACATCGACCGAGTCGATTGCTCTCTCAGATGCCCGCGCTCTGGACCTTCTGGAGCTTCACGCCGCCGCCCTTCTTCGCAGGCTTGCGCGCAGGCGCCTTCTTCTTGGCCTGCGAGGCGGCGTAGGCCGCGGCCGCGGTCTTCCGCGAGTAGTCGGGGCCTGCCTTTGCGGTCGGCGCCGGCTCCGGAGCAGCGGCGGCGGGCTCCGGGGCGGCCGGTGCGGGCGCCGGCTCGCTGACGGGAGCCGGAGCGGTCACGGCCGCAGGCGGAGGCGCGGCAGCTGCCGCGGGTGCCTTCGCGGGCTCGCTCTCTCCGCCCGCC